>NZ_CM176328.1:0-5544868 GCF_057961275.1 Herbaspirillum sp. Her3
GCGCGCAATACGCACTGGGACGGCCCCGAGCCAACCAACCTTTGCTTCGTGCGCGCCGACCTGGTGGATTACTGGCGCCTGGCGCAACAGGCCGGCCTGCGTCCGGCGCGCCACTACCTGCTCTACCCCAATCCCTGGCCCAAGATCGGCCATCTGGCCCGGCGCTGGCATGGCCATCCGGTGTTTCCCTTCATCCCGGCGCTGGGCGGGCAGCTGGAATGCCGCAGCAACTGGCGGATTTATGTCGAAGAATTCACATCGGCCCTGAACCACCTGACTGGCGGCACTTTCAAGACCGAAGCCTGGCAGCCCGAACAGCCCATCACGCCCTTCGAGCGCAAGTACCTGGCCTCCGGCCACGAACTATGGCGTTGCGTGGCCGACCTGGATGCCGGAGCGGCCGCATGAACCTGGCCGTCATCGCCCTGGTCCTGGCGGCCGCCCTGTTGCACGCGTCCTGGAACGCCCTGCTCAAAAGCAGCCACGACCGCCTGGCCTCGCTCTCGCTCATGACCCTGGGCGCCGGGCTGGGCTCGGTCCCGTTGGTGCTGTGGCGGCCGCTGCCGCAGGCGGAGAGCTGGTGCTACATCCTCCTCTCGGGCCTGCTGCATACCGGCTACAACCTGTTCCTGATCCGCGCCTACCGCATCGGCGACTTCGGCCAGTCCTATCCGATTGCACGTGGCTCCTCGCCCTTGCTGGTGGCGCTGGGCGCAGCCCTGTTCGCGGGCGAGCAGCTGGGGCTTTATACGGTGATCGGCATTGCGCTGGTGTCCATCGGCATCGTCAGCCTGGCCAACCTGCGCGCCCTGCGTGAGCGCGAGCATCTCTCCGCCCCGCTGGCGGCGCTGGCCACCGGGGCCTTCATCGCGGCCTACACCATCACCGATGGCGTCGGCGCGCGTCTGGCGGGCGATGCCATCGCCTATGCGGGCTGGCTGTTCGTGGCCGACAGCATCCCGCTGGCGCTGCTCTACCAGTACAAGCACGGCCGCTCGCCGGTGGCGCTGTCGCAGAAGGAAACCTGGATCGGGCTGGGCGGCGGCGTGATGTCACTGCTGGCTTACGGCATCGTGATCTGGGCCGTGACGCTGGCGCCCATGGGCATGGTCTCGGCGCTGCGCGAGACCTCGGTGCTGTTTGCGCTGCTGATCGGCACCGTGTTCCTGGGCGAAAAGCTGACCCTGCGGCGCGTGCTGTCCTGCCTGGTGATTGCGGCCGGGGCCATCGTGCTGGGGGCGCATCACTGAGGTAGCCAGACCGTAGAAATGAAAACGCCGGGAGTGATCCCGGCGTTTTTCGTTGAGGCTGACAGTTACAGCACCTTGCGCAGAAAATCGCGCGTACGTTCATGCACCGGCTCACCCAGCACCTGCTGCGGCGGTCCTTCTTCCATGATGACGCCCTGGTCGATGAAGAAGACGCGATCCGACACTTCACGGGCAAAGCCCATCTCGTGCGTCACCACCACCATGGTCATGCCCTCTTCGGCCAGCTGCTTCATGACGGTCAGCACTTCACCCACCAGTTCCGGATCCAGCGCCGAGGTCGGCTCGTCGAACAGCATCACCTTCGGTTCCATCGCCAGCGCGCGGGCAATGGCCACACGCTGCTGCTGGCCACCGGAGAGCTGGTTGGGGAAGGCATCGATCTTGTCCAGCAGGCCCACCTTCTGCAACAGCTTCTCGGCCACCAGCACGGCTTCGCGGCGCGAGAGCTTCTTGACCTGCATGGGTGCCATGATCAGGTTTTCCAGCACCGTCATGTGCGGGAACAGGTTGAAGCGCTGGAACACCATGCCCAGTTCGGCACGCAGCGCATTGAGATTGACCTTGGGATCATTGAGCTTGACGCCTTCGATGAAGATGTCGCCATCGCTGACCTCTTCCAGACCATTGAGGCAGCGCAGGAAGGTGCTCTTGCCCGAACCGGAAGGCCCGATCACGCACACCACCTCGCGCGCGCGGATCTCGCAATCGATGCCGCGCAGGATGTGTGCCTGGCCGAAGCTTTTCTGCAGTTGGTTGACCTTGATCATCGTGCTCATCGTGCATCTCCCTTGCCGTAACGCGCTTCCAGATGGCGCACCAGCGCCGACAGCGCCAGCGTGATGACCCAGTAGATCACCGAAATGGTCAGGTACGGCTCCCAGTAGCGCGCATAGGCGCCCGAGACCGTCCGTGCAGCATAGGCCAGTTCGGCCAGGCCGATGGCCGAGGCCAGCGAGGAATCCTTGACGATGGCAATCGCATTGTTGCCCAGCGGCGGCAGCATGCGGCGGAAGGCCTGCGGCAGCACCACGCGGCGCAAGGTGCCGAGATAGCTCATGCCCAGCGAGCGCGAGGCTTCGCTCTGGCCACGGTCGATGGACTGGATGCCGGCGCGGAAGATCTCCGACACGTACGCGCCCGAATTGAGCGTGATGGCCAGCACCGCCGAGGCGAAGGCGCCATAGTGCGAGCGGATTTCACGCGCCAGGTCACCCGAAAGGATCAGGCCGCCACTGGGGTTGATCAGCACCGGCATGAGGGCGAAGTGGATCAGCAGGATCTGCACGAACAACGGCGTGCCGCGCAGGAAGCTGACGTAGAAGCGGATCGGCCACTGCACGCAGTAGCACAGGAAATATTTCCAGAAACCATGGCGTGCCTCGGCCAGGCGGCCCACGCCCAGCACCAGGCCCCAGCAGGTGCCGGCGATGACGCAGATGATCGCGGCCTTCAGGGTCATCCAGGTGCCTTCGACGAACAGCGGCGCGTATTCGCCGATGATTTCCCATTGGAAGAAGGAATGCATGATGAATCCGTTCAAACGGAGATGTTAAGAAAAGCGGAGAAGCAGAGAACGCAGAAACAACCAGAAACAGGCGGCGCGCCCCGCACCCCGGCGGGACGGCGCTCTCGGACGGGCGCCCGGCCTGCACAGGCCAGGGCGCCGGAGGGCTTACTTCAGCGGCAGGGTCGGCACTTCGCCGTCGAACCAGGTCTTGTAGATCTTGGCGTAGGTACCATCGGCAACGATCTGCTTCAAGCCGGCGTTGATCTTGTCCAGCAGTTCCTTGTTACCCTTCTTGACGGCGATGCCGAAGTACTGGCGCACGAACTTGGCGTCACCGACGACCTTGAACTTCTTCTCGGGATGGCTCTTGATGTAGAACTTGATGACGCCCACGTCGCCCACGGCCGCATCGACGCCGCCGCGATACAGCTCTTCCAGCATCAGCACGGTATTGTCGAAACGGTGGATGGCGGTGCTGGCCTTGCCCAGTTCTTCGGAGACCACGATGTCACCGGCGGTGGAATTGACCACGGCCACCTGCGTCTTCTTCAGGTCGGCCAGCGAGGTGATCTTGGCATCGGCATTGGTGATGATGACTTGCTCGGCGGGGAAGTACGGCAGCGAGAAGTCCACCATCTGGGCGCGCTTGTCGGTGATGGTGATGCCGGAGATGATGATGTCGCGGTCACCCTGGCCCAAGGTGGCGAAGATGCCTTCCCAGGGCGTGCTCACCAGCTGGATCTTGAAGTTGGAGGCCTGCGAGATGGCCTTGATCAGGTCGATGTCGAAGCCGACCAGTTCCTTCTTCGGGGTTTCGAATTCGAAGGGGCGGTAGGTACCGCCCGCGCCGACCACGTAGGTCTGGTCAGCGGCCAGGGTGGTGCCGGCGGCGCAGGAGAGGGCCAGCGCACTGGCGGCCACGGTGAACAATTTCTTGAGGGACATGATGATTTCTTTCTGACGGAGGAATGAACCGGGAGAGCAAGATGCATGCGCACCCTCGCTGCCGCCCCGGTAGCGGGCGCTTCCCGGCACGCGGGAATGCGGGCTGGCTGCCCTGCTCCTGCCCGCCGGACGCGGAAAACCCTGAATGATCCGGCATTGGCCGCAATCCATCAACCTCCAATTGCAGTCAATGAGAAGCCTCAGCGAATCAGTGTCGATTTCCCGAACAGACTCTCCACCAGGTCCACCACCACCTCCGCCGTCTGGTTGCGCACGTCGCAGGCGGGATTGAGTTCCATCACGTCCAGCGAAGCGAGACGGCCGGTATCGGCGATCATCTCCATGCACAGCTGCGCCTCGCGGTAGGTCGGCCCGCCCAGCACTGCCGTGCCCACGCCGGGGGCCAGCGCCGCATCGAGGAAATCCACATCGAAACTCACGTGCAGATGGGTATCCGGCCCCATGCCGGACAGCGCCTCTTGCATGGTGGCGCGCATGCCGTATTCATCGATGTGGCGCATGTCGAAGACGCGCACGCCCAGTTCGCGCAGGTGGCGCTTTTCTTCGCGGTCCACGCTGCGGATGCCGATCTGGCAGATCTGCTGCGGCTGCAGGGCCGGTGTCTGGCCGCCCAGGCCGGTCAGCGCTTCTGGTCCCACGCCCAGCAGGCAGGCCACCGGCATGCCGTGGATGTTGCCAGTCGGGGTGGAGTCGCTGGTATTGGCATCGGCATGGGCATCCAGCCACAGCACGCGCAGCTGCTTGCCGTGCGTGCGGCAGTGCTGCGCCACGGCGGCAATGGAGCCGACCGCCAGCGCATGGTCGCCGCCCATGAGCAGCGGTATTTCCGCTTGTGCCAGGGTGGCCGCCACCGCCTCGAAGACCGCCTGGTTCCACTGCACCACCTGCTCCAGATGGCGCAATCCCTGTACGGGCGGCTGCTGCGGATTGGCCGGGCCACCCAGGTCGCCGCCATCGATGACGTCCAGCCCGTGCTGCTGCAAGCCGCGCTGCAGTTCGGCCACGCGCAAGGCGGCCGGCCCCATCGAGGCGCCACGGCGGCTGGCACCCACGTCGGTGGGGGCGCCCATCATCCTGATCTTGTTCATGTGCCTGCTGCTCCTTGCTAAAAGTGATGGTGAACGATACTGCACCCATGCCCGCCATGCTGCGGGCCTGGCCCTTCGATGCGGCCAGACGATATGAATTCCTCAGCCATTTTGCGGCCGCCAAGAAAAATGCCGTTCAGCACCACACTGAACGGCATTCTTCACGCAAGCCACCGGACCGTCAGATCTCGACCTTGGTCCCCAGCTCCACCACCCGGTTGGCCGGGATGTGGAAGAAGTCCGAAGGCTTGGCGCCGTTCTGGTACATCCACGCAAACAGGCGTTCGCGCCACAGCGACATGCCCAAGAGCTTGCTCGGCACCACCGTGTCGCGGGCCAGGAAGAAGGACGTATCCATCAGGTCGAAGTGATGGCCGAACTGCTGCTCGGTCAGGGTCATGACCTTCTGCACCTCCGGCGCTTCCTTGAAGCCGAAGGCCGCGCGCAGCAGGTAGACCTCGCCGCCCAGGTCCTTCATGGTCAGGCGCTCGCTGTCGGCAACATACGGCACGTCCCAGATGCTGATCTTCAGGAAGAACACGCGCTCATGCAGGATGCGGTTGTGCTTCAGGTTGTGCAGCAGCGCCACCGGCACGGTGGCGATATTGCCGGTCATGAAGACGGCGGTACCGCCCACGCGATGCGGCGGATGCGCCAGCAGGCCTTCGATGAAGGGTTCGATGGGGATGCCGTCATCCTTGATGCGCATGCGCAGCAGCATGCGGCCCGAGTACCAGGTCATCAACAGGAAGAAGGCCGCGCCGCCGATGACCAGCGGGAACCAGCCGCCTTCGGTGAGCTTCAACAGGTTGGCCGCGAAGAAGGCCACGTCCACCACCATGAAGCAGGCAGTGGCCACGACCACGGCCGACATGCGCCACTTCCAGATATGGCGCATCACCACGCCCAGCAGCATGGTGGTGATCACCATGGTGGTGGTCACGGCCACGCCATAGGCAGCAGCCAGGTTGTCGGATTTCTTGAAGGCCAGCACCACGGCCACCACCAGCACCAGCAGCATCCAGTTGATGAGCGGGATGTAGATCTGGCCCTGCTCATCCTCGGAGGTATGCAGGATGCGCATGCGCGGCACGAAGCCCAGCAGGATGGCCTGGCTGGTCAGCGAGAAGGCGCCCGAGATCACCGCCTGCGAGGCGATCACCGTGGCAGCGGTGGCCAGCAGCACCATGGGCAGCACCAGCGGCTCGGGAATCATCAGGTAGAAAGGATTGGCCAGCGCCTTGGGATTGGCGATCAGGTTGGCGCCCTGGCCAAAGTAATTGATCAGCAGCGAGGGCATCACCGTAAAGAGCCAGGCATAGCGGATCGGCTTGATGCCGAAGTGGCCCATGTCGGCATACAGCGCCTCGGCCCCGGTCAGCACCAGCACCACCGAACCCAGCACGATGAAGGCCTGCAGCGAGTGCTCGGCCATGAAGTGGACGGCGTAATACGGATTGATCGCCACCAGCACCTGGGGTGCCTTGATGATGTTGTACAGGCCCAGCAGGGCCAGCGAGAAGAACCACAGGAACATAACCGGACCGAAGAAACGCCCCACCACGCTGGTGCCGTGCCGCTGGATCAGGAACAGGATCACCACGATCAGCAGCGTCAGCGGAATGACCGCATGCGCCGTCGTGGGCGCGGCGATCTCCAGCCCTTCCACCGCCGACAGCACCGAGATGGCCGGCGTGATCACCACGTCGCCGTAGAACATGCAGGCGCCGAAGACGCCCAGCATCATCAGCAGCTTGGCGCGCGGCGAACCCGATAGGGCCGAGCGCAGCGACAGCGCCATCAACGCCAGCACGCCGCCTTCACCGTTGTTGTCGGCGCGCAGCACGAACATGACGTACTTGATGGTGACCACGATGGAGATGGACCAGAACAGCATCGAGATGATGCCCAGCACCGCGCCGTGTGAAAAGGCGATGCCATGGTCGGGGCTGAAACATTCCTTCAGTGCATACAGCGGGCTGGTACCGATATCGCCAAACACCACGCCCAGCGCCGCCAGGGTAATCATGTGGAATTTGCTCGACCGGAGGGAAAGGCCTGGATTGGTGTGAGATGAACTCATCTTGCTCCCTTTGCTTCTTCAAATAGAGTGCCGGCGGACAGGGATCTGGGGGCAGACACCACCCTCGGCGGGGAGGGACGGCCACTGTCCGGGCAGGACGCGTACTTTAGCGCACTCTACCCGTGGTGCGCTCAAAATGCGCCTGACACCACCCTGACGTTGCGCGCGCGCCTCTCGACAAGCCCGCGAAGCTTGACAGGCGCGCATGGACGCGGTTGTGGAACCGGCCCCGGGAAAAAACCTTCATTTCGCCCAAAACCTGCGCTGGACAAGGGTTTCCAGCCTATACGGGCGCTGCATATCGATATGCGGTAATCGAGTTTTTCTTTCTCCCCCGCCCTTTATATACTCCGAACGAATAAAGAACCGCGTTTTACCAGCATGGCGGTTCTAAGACGAAGCCACTCATCCACTGCTGGATTCTCCAGGGGAACCCGGTTGCCTCCACGGTACAGGACACCATGACTACACGACTCTCTTCCAAGGGACGCCTGCGGCGTCTGCTCACCACTACGCTGGCGCTGTCGCTGCTGGGCGCGCCGCTGGCGCATGCCGAAGGCCAGCTGCGCATTGCCGAGCAGTTCGGCATCGTCTACCTGCTCCTGAACGTGGCGCAGGACCAGCAACTGATTGAAAAGCACGGCAAGGCCGCCGGTGTGGATATCAAGGTGGAGTGGCTCAAGCTCTCCGGCGGCTCGGCCGTCAACGATGCCCTGCTCTCCGGCTCGGTGGACATTGCCGGCGCCGGCGTGGGCCCGCTGTTGACCATCTGGGACCGCACTTACGGCAAGCAGAACGTGCGCGGCGTAGCCTCGCTGGGCAACTTCCCCTACTACCTGGTGAGCAACAACCCCAAGGTCAACACGATTGCCGACTTTAGCGACAAGGACCGCATTGCCCTGCCCGCCGTGGGCGTGTCGGTGCAATCGCGCGTGCTGCAGCTGGCCTCGGCCAGGCTGTGGGGCGATGCCCAGTACAACAAGCTGGACAAAATCAGCATCGCCGTGCCGCACCCGGATGCGACGGCGGCCATCATCAGCGGCGGCACCGAGATCACCGGCCACTTCGGTAATCCCCCCTTCCAGGAACAGGAACTGGCGGGCAATCCGAATGCGCACATCGTGCTGAAGTCCTATGACGTGCTGGGCGGTCCGTCCTCGGCCACGGTGCTGTACGCCACGGAGAAATTCCGCAAGGACAATCCCAAGACCTATGGCGCCTTCCTCGGTGCGCTGGATGAAGCGGCGAAATTCATCAGCGCCAATCCGGAAAAGGCTGCTGACATCTACCTCAAGGTCAACAAGGGCAACACCGACCGCAAGCTGCTGCTGCAAATCATCAAGAACCCCGAAGTCCAGTTCAAGATCGCCCCGCAGAATACCTATGGTCTGGCCGAATTCATGCATCGCGTAGGCGCCATCAAAAACAAGCCTGCCTCGGTAAAGGATTATTTCTTCGACGATGCACATATCCAGGGAGGTAGCTGAAATGGCTGCATCTTTTAAATTATATAAATCATTTGTTCTTCTGCTGGCCAGTCTCGCCGCGCTGGGCAGCGCAGCCTCAGTCCACGCCGAAGGCACAATTCGCATCGCCCAGCAGTTCGGCATCGGCTACCTGATCCTGGACGTGGTGCAGGACCAGAAGCTGATCGAGAAATACGGCAAGCAGGAAGGCGTGGACATCAAGGTCGAATGGACCAGCCTGTCCGGCGCCACCGGCATGAACGAGGCCCTGCTGGCAGGTGCCCTCGATGTGGTCTCGGCCGGTGCACCACCCGCGCTGGTGCTGTGGGACCGGACGCGCGGCCGCCAGAACGTCAAGGCGATTGCCTCGCTGGGCTCCATGCCCAACTACCTGCTGTCGAACAATCCCAAGGTCAAGAGCATCAAGGATTTCAGCGACAAGGACCGCATCGCCGTACCGGCTGCCGGCGTAGGCTTCCAGTCGCGCACGCTGCAGATCGAAACCGCGAAAGTTTTCGGCAAGGATGATTTCAAGCGCTTCGACAGCATCACCGTCAGCCTCTCGCATCCGGACGCCACTGCTGCGCTGATTGCGGGCGGTTCCGAAATCAACGCCCACTTCTCCAGCCCGCCCTTCCAGTACCAGGCACTGGAGCACAAGAACGTGCACAAGGTCATCAGCTCCTACGACGTCATGGGCGGCCCGGCCACCTTCAACGTGCTCTACACCACCCAGAAATTCCACGACGACAATCCCAAGACCTACCGCGCCTTCTACAAGGCGCTGGTGGAGGCGGCCGAGTTCGTGCGCAACAACAAGGCCAAGGCCGCCGATACCTTCATCCGCGTGCAGAAGTCCAAACTGGCACCGGAGTTCGTACGCAAGATCGTGGAAGACCCGGAAATCAACTTCACCGTCTCGCCCGAGCGCACCTTCGTCTATGCCGAGCAGCTGCACGCGCTGGGCGTGCTGAAGAATCGCGCCAGCAGCTGGAAGGATTACTTCTTCGAGGAAGCGTATGCACAACCCGGCAGCTGAAACCGCCAGCGTCAGCGCGGCGGCGCGCCTGCAGCCGCTCTTGCAGGTGGACCACGTGAGCCTGCAATACCGCAGCGCCACAGCGGTGGTGCAGGCCACCCATGAAGTCAGTTTCGATGTCCATCCCGCCGACCGCTTCGTGCTGCTGGGGCCTTCCGGCTGTGGCAAGTCCAGCCTGTTGAAATCGGTGGCCGGATTCCTGCCACCGGCCGCTGGCGAGATCCGGCTCGATGGCCAGGTGGTGCATCAGCCAGGGCCGGATCGTATCGTCGTGTTCCAGGAATTCGACCAGCTGCCGCCGTGGAAGACGGTGCTGCAGAACGTGATGTTTCCGCTGCTGGCCTCGCGCACCCTGGGCAAGCGCGAAGCGGCCGGGCGCGCCCGCCATTACCTGGAGAAGGTCGGCCTGGCGCGCTTTGCCGATGCCTATCCGCATACGCTCTCCGGTGGCATGAAGGCGCGCGTGGCCATCGCCCGCGCGCTGGCCATGCAACCCAAGATGCTGCTGATGGATGAACCCTTCGCCGCGCTCGATGCACTGACCCGCCGCAAGATGCAGGAAGAATTGCTGATGCTGTGGGAAGAGGTGCGCTTCACCCTGCTCTTCGTGACGCACTCCATCGAAGAGGCGCTGGTGGTGGGCAACCGCATCCTGCTGCTCTCCCCGCATCCGGGCCGGGTGCGCGCCGAGATCAACAGCCACCAGTATGACCTGTCCAGCCTGGGCGGCGTGGGTTTCCAGCAGACCGCGCAACGCATCCATCGCCTGCTCTTCGATGAAGGCGGCGAGGCGGGCACGACCAGTGCAGCCGCGCCTGTGATCAATTTCAGCGATGTCCGTTTTTCTTACTGAGTACTGAAACCCGCCATGTCCCAGACCCCACCGATCCGCGACGAATACGAACTTCCGCTCACGCCCCTGCCCGGCCTGGTGCTGCAGCGCCAGTTCTCGCTGGCGCAGCGCATCTGGCAACAGGGCTGGGTGCGCAAGGGCGCCATCCTGCTGTTGCTGGCACTGGTGTGGGAAGGCGTCGCACGCTGGCAGAACAATGACCTGCTGCTGCCGACCTTCCTGCAGACGGCGCAGGCCTTCGTCGATGGCATCAGGAGCGGCGAACTGTTCGGCAAGACCTGGCTGTCGCTGCAGGTCTTGCTGAAGGCCTACCTGCTGGGCATCGTGGCCGCCTTCGTGCTGACCACGCTGGCCGTGTCCACGCAATTCGGACGCGACCTGCTGGGCACGCTGACCTCGATGTTCAATCCGCTGCCGGCCATTGCGCTGTTACCGATCGCGCTGCTGTGGTTCGGCCTGGGCGAAGGCAGCCTGATCTTCGTGCTGGTGCATTCGGTGCTGTGGGCGCTGGCAGTCAATACTTATGCGGGCTTCCTCGGGGTTTCGGATACCCTGCGCATGGCCGGCCGCAACTATGGCCTGCGCGGCCTGGGTTTTGTGCTGCAGGTGCTGGTACCGGCCGCCCTGCCCTCGATCTTGGCGGGATTGCGCATCGGCTGGGCATTTGCGTGGCGTACGCTCATTGCCGCAGAGCTGGTCTTTGGCGCTACCAGCGGCAAGGGAGGGCTGGGCTGGTACATCTTCCAGAATCGCAACGAACTCTATACCGACAAGGTATTCGCCGGATTGGCCATGGTGATCCTGATCGGCCTGCTGGTGGAGAACCTGGTCTTCAACACGCTGGAGCGCGTGACCGTGAAGAAGTGGGGCATGCAGCGCTGACTAAATTATTTAAATAATTAAAATCATTTATAGCAGCGACAGCTGATTGGGATCTTCCCGCCGCCGCGACTGTGCCTTGCGGCGCGGATCGATGACCTGGCCGATGTCGCGGCCCTCGGTGGAAATGCCCTCGATGGCCAGCAGCAGTTTCTTGACGTGCAGGCCACCGGCGAAGCCGGTCAGTTCGCCACCGGCGCCGATGACGCGATGGCAGGGTGCAATGATCGAAATGGGATTGCGGCCATTGGCCGCGCCCACGGCGCGCACCGCCTTTTCGTTGCCGAGCTGGCGCGCGATATCGAGATAGGTGCGGGTCTGTCCATAGGGAATGTCGAGCAGCGCCGACCAGACCTGGCGCTGGAATTCCGTGCCTTCGAAATGCAGCGGCAGCTCGAAGCTCTCGCGCTCACCGGCAAAATATTCGCGCAGCTGATGTTCGGTCTCGATCAAGACCGGGCGGTCTTCATCTTCCACCATCTCACCCAGGCGCACGCGCAGGGCGTCGTCGTCTTCCCACAGGATGGCCGCCAGGTGATCCCCCTTGGCCACCAGCTTGAGCAAACCGGCCGGGGAGGCCATCAGCTTGTACGCGTATTGCATTGGCATCTCTTTTGTTGCGTTGAGGGGGCTGATTCTACTGTGTCACCAGCGCAAATGGGAGGCATCGTCCAATGAAAACAGGGCGCCACTTTTCAGCAGCGCCCTGTGCTTGATGTTTCGATCCGCATCAAATCGTCAACACCGAATACCCGCTCTCATTCAATGCGTCATACACCCGCGTGCACACGCGGCAAAACAGATGGCTGCGCTTCACATGGTGATGCCGCAGCACCAGTTGCAGCGCCACGCCTTCGCAATGCGGGCAAGCTTCGCGCATGGGGCCGACCGGGGTGACGTCGGCCGTCAGGTAACCATTGGGAGTCATGACGCCTTCCACCACCTCGCGCGGGTCCAGCTCGACCAGTTTCAACAGCAGCGGGGTGGTGCGCTGCTGGTAGCGCAGCCGTTCGCGCGGCGGGACGAGAGGACTGAAGGGCAGGGGCGGGGACGATCTGGCATCCGGGTGCCGGGTGGCCATGCTCATGGGTATCTCCTTGGTGAGAACTGCTGAGACTGCGGAGCTGCATGATGGAGAAGGCCGCGTACGGCGCTTCCTGGTGTCGCATCGGGACTGGCTGAAGTCTCCTCGGAGAAGCAGCTGGCGGCGCGACGAATCTTCACTCTAGTCGGCGCATCGGCGGACTTCAATGGCCACCATCAAAGAAATTTTGTGTTGTCTGGACTGCAATTCGCCAAGTGACGGTTATCACCGACTGCGCAAATTTCTGCACCCCCGCTTTTTGAATTTACAAGTGCGGGGGTCTTCGGCTTTGATTTCCCGCCATCCTTGCACGCAGCATGAGCGAACTGCTACAAACCCGCCCATTGCCTCTACAATCTCAGCATGACAACCCTCAACGACATCCAAGCAGCCGCCCAGCGGCTCAAAGGCCAGATCCTGGAGACGCCCTGCGTGGAATCGCGCACGCTGTCCCAGATCGTCGGCGCCCAGGTCTTCCTGAAATTCGAGAACCTGCAATTCACCGCCTCCTTCAAGGAACGCGGCGCCTGCAACAAGATGGTGGACGTGGCCGCCAGCGAGAGCGGGGCGCGCGGCGTGGTGGCGATGTCGGCCGGCAACCATGCGCAGGGTGTGGCCTATCACGCGCAACGGCTGGGCTTGCCGGCCACCATCGTGATGCCGCGCTTCACGCCCGGCGTAAAGATCGAACGCACGCGCGGCTTCGGCGCCAATGTGGTGCTGCACGGCGATACCCTGGAAGCAGCCCGCACCCACGCCTACGAACTGGCCGAGAAAGAAGGCCTGACCTTCGTCCATCCCTATGACGACGAAGCCATCATCGCCGGCCAGGGCACGGTCGCGCTGGAGATGATGCAGGCGGTGCCGGACCTGGATTGCCTGGTGGTCTCCATCGGCGGTGGTGGCCTGCTGGCCGGCATGGCGGTGGCTGCACGCGCCATCAAGCCGGAGATCGAGATCGTGGGCGTGCAGACGCGACGCTTCCCGACCATGGTCAATGCCGTCAAGGGCACCGAACATCCGGTGGGTGCCAGCACCATCGCCGAGGGCATCGCCGTGGGCACGCCCGGCACGCTGACCCGCGCCATCATCGCGCGCGAAGCCGATGAGCTGCTGCTGGTCGACGAAGGCGATATCGAACAGGCCGTGCTGATGCTGCTGGAAATCGAGAAGACCCTGGTGGAAGGCGCGGGTGCAGCCGGACTGGCCGCGCTGGTGCGCTATCCGGACCGCTTCCGTGGCAAGCGGGTGGGGCTGGTGCTGTCGGGCGGCAACATCGATCCGCTGCTGCTGACGGCCATCATCGAACGCGGCATGGTGCGCGCCGGACGCCTGGCCCGCGTGAAGGTCAGCTCACGGGACGTACCGGGCACGCTGGCGCGCATCACCGGCATCGTCGCCGAGGCCGGCGCCAACATCGATGAGGTCCACCACCAGCGCGCCTTCACGCTGCTGGCGGCGCAGAACGTGGATATCGAACTGGTGCTGCAAACCCGTGGCCGTCCACATCTGGCCCAGGTGCTGCAGGCCTTGCGTGCGGCCGGTTTCGAGGCCGAGGAACTGCACTGACCGCGGTCGCCGCCGTGTTTTTAGCGGCGGCGATGAAACCGGATCTTCTGTTCCAGCGGCGGCAGCGCGTCCCCGCTGTCACCACAGCCATCACAGGCGCCACCGCCACAGCCCCCGGCCTTGGCGGGCGGCAACAGCCGTCTGCCCAGCACCTGCCACACACCCGCACGACGCCGTATCAACCAGCTGGCCAGCCGCGCCTGCCAGCGCCAGCTCGCGGCCGGCACCAGCTTGCGCAGCATGTAGAGCGCACTGGCGGCCACCAGCGCGGCGATGACCGCGTATTGCCACCACAGCGTGTGATTCATGCCAGCCACCTCGCGATATGGAAGGTCAGGAAAGACGCCACGTAAGCCAGCACGAACATGTAGCCGAAGGACAGCGCCACCATGCGCCAGGATTGCGTCTCGCGGCGGATGATGGCCAGGGTCGACATGCACTGCGGCGCAAAGGCGAACCACACCATCAGCGACAAGGCACTGGCCAGCGAGATATGTGAGGCCAGCGCGCTCTGCAGGGCCGCACCCTCGTCGCCGCCAACTGCATAGACGGTCGCCAGCGTAGCGACCGCCGTTTCGCGCGCGGCGAAGGCCGGGATCAGCGACAGGCTGATCTGCCAGTTGAAGCCCAACGGCGCAAACAGCACCTGCAGGCTGTGTCCGATATAGCCCGCAATGGAATAATCGATGGCCGCGCGGGTGGCCTCGGCCGGCGGCGACGGGAAGGTGCAGATGGCCCACATCAGCACGGTCAGCGCCAGCATCACGCCGGTCAGGCGCTTGAGGAAGATGGCGCCGCGTTCCCACAGGCCCAGCACGATGTCGCGCCAGTGCGGCAGGCGGTAGGAGGGCAGTTCCATCAACAGCGCGCGCTCCTGGCGCGAGCGGCCGATGCGCTTGGCCACCCACGCCACCAGCATGGCGGCCGCGATCCCCGCCACATACAGGCAGAACAGCGCCAGCCCCTGCAGGTTGAAGATGCCCAGCACCGGACGATGCGGGATGAAGGCGCCGATCAGCAGCGCATACACCGGCAGGCGCGCCGAACAGGTCATCAGGGGCGCTACCAGGATGGTAGCAAGCCGGTCACGCGGATCGGTGATGCTGCGCGTGCCCATGATGCCGGGGATGGCACAGGCGAAGCTGGACAGAAGCGGAATGAAGGAACGTCCCGACAGGCCCACCGAGACCATGAGCTTGTCCAGCACGAAGGCCGCGCGCGGCAGATAGCCGGATTCCTCCAGCAGCAGGATGAAGAAGAACAGCACCAGGATCTGCGGCAGGAAGCCCAGCACCGTGCCCAGCCCCGCTAGCAGGCCATCGGTGACCAGCCCGCGCAGCGGACCTTCCGGCAGCCATGCGCCGACCACACCGCCGAGCGTGCCGAAGCCATCGGCGATGGCGTCCGTCATGGGCTTGCCAATGGCATAGACCGCCTGGAACACCAGGAACATGGTCAGCGCCAGCAACAGCACACCGAACACGGGATGCAGGGCGACGCGATCAATCGCATCGTCGCGGCGGTCGGTCGGTGCCGGCATCACCACGGTATCGGCCAGGAGCGAACGCACTTCGACGTGCAGGTCATCCGGTGCCGGCACAGATGAGGCCGCAACGGGCGAGGCCGTATCGATGGCCGCCACCAGCGCCCGCGTACCGCCACGCTTGACGGCGATGGTCTCGATGACCGGCATGCCCAGACGCTGCGACAGCGCCGCCACGTCGATGCGCATGCCCCGGCGCGCGGCGGCATCCATCATGTTCAGCGCCAGCACCATGGGACGGCCCAGGCGCCGCACTTCCAGCACGAAGCGCAGATGCAGGCGCAGGTTGGTGGCATCGGCCACGCAGACGATCAGGTCCGGCACCGCCTCGCGGGGGTAGTGGCCGGCCAGCACGGCCTGCGTCACGCGCTCGTCCGGGCTGACCGATTGCAGGCTGTAGGCGCCCGGCAGGTCGACCACGCGCACCTGCCGCCCGGAGGGCGCGGTGAAGGCGCCGGACTTGCGTTCCACCGTCACGCCGGCGTAATTGGCCACCTTCTGGCGCGCGCCGGTCAGCTGGTTGAAGAGGGCGGTCTTGCCGCAATTGGGATTGCCGACCAGGGCGATGTTGAGGGCGCCGCTGCTCATGCGGCCTCCCGCGCAGCCAGCATCACGCGTTGAGCCTCGGCGCGACGCAACGCAAAACGCGTCGAGCCGATCTGCACCACGATGGGGTCGCCGCCAAAGGGCGCGCTGGCCACCACCCGCACCGGTTCACCGCGCACAAAGCCCAGATCGCGCAGGCGCGCAGCCACCGCATCGGCGGCGTGCAGGTCGGTCACCTGGTCGACGATGGCGCCGACCCCCTTGGCAAGTTCAGTAAGACGCATGGTTTTTCTTCTGATCGGAATTCAGGAACGATTCTCATTATATTGCTTCGTCCTGAGAACGAGCTGACGGCTGCTGCCAGCCAGCAGCCTCAAAAGCCGCGCCGCGCGGGGCTGGACGCCCTCTGCGACGATATGCCGCAGCCAAGGTCCTATAATCCTCGCTGAACTGTTGTTTTGATAGCAATACAAATGCGCAAGACTGCGGTTTTCTTTTATTATTTCGGCAACAACTTCCGCCAGGTTGTCGCTTCTTCGCTCAATCCGATTGAAATTTTCATGCGTAAATTATTGCAGCGCACTATACTTTCCCCTGTTTCCACAAGGAAATTAAATGCCGGTCGCGCAGGCCGGACGACTGGGAGCCAGCAATGCCGCGCGGGGGCGGCGGGCTGGTGCGATCGATTCAAGCAGCTTGCACGGGAGCCAGGCCGGTTGGCCTGAGTGACAACAACAAGATGATTCCACATCCAGCAGGTCCAGCCGAATCCGACATGCCGCAACAGATGCCGCTGCGCGCGTTGCTGGCCGAAATCAGCGCATTGACGCTGCACGTGCAGCAACTGAGCCGCATGGCCGGAGAAGCCAGCGCCCTCATCGACAACGGCCAGATGCCAGCGCCCATCGATCCCGCGCCGTTGCGCGCGCAAGACCGCCACATGCCGGATGACGCGGATCAGCGGGCGCAACGGGTGGAACTGGAAGAGGCCATCCTGCGCATCTTCGACGAAACCTTTGGTCCGCGTCCCGATACCCTGGAACGCCAGATGAGCATGAGCCTGATCGCCGAAATCGGCCCGGCGGCCTTCGTGCAGAAGGTGCTGTGGGGCGAGGAGATCAGCGATATCGCCCTCACCATCGCGCTCGAACGCATGCTGCCGGCGCTGGAACTGCTGGTCGAAGCGTATCCGTGCGCCTTCCTGAAGCAGGCCAATTCGGTGCTGGGGCGTTTCAAGGCCAACTAGGGCCTGTTCACATCGTCAGCTGGGGCTGCGCTTGAGCGAGCGCTGCAGGTGCGCCGCAAAGCGCGCTGCCGCAATGGATTGCCGGTGATACGCCAGCGACAGCTGCGCGCGCGGCGCCGGTTCGCGGATGTCGATGTAGCGCACCTGGGCGAGCTGCACCTGTTCGATGGCCTCGGGCACGATGGAAATGCCCAGGCCGGCCGCCACCAGGTTGATGGCCGAGGTCAGTTGCGGGGCCAGTTGGATCACCTGCGGATCAAACCCGGCCGCCTGGCAGGCGCTGAAGATGTTGTCATAGAGCGCCGAACCCTTGCCGCGCGGGACCATGATGAAATTCTCCTCCGCCAGGTCCTGCAGACGCAGCGACTTGCGCCGCGCCAGCGGATGCGAGCGCGGCAGCGCCACCTTCAGTTTTTCTGCCGGCAGCTCCACCACCCCGAGCTCGGCCGAGGGCGTCGTGACGATGCGCACGAAGGCCGCATCCAGCTGGGAGGCGGCGATGTCGGCCAGCAACTGCTCGGTGATCCCTTCGCTCAATGAAATCTCCAGCTTGCGGTGCCGCTCGCGGAACTGCTGCAGCGCATGCGAGACCAGCGGATGAAACACTGCCGACGACGTAAAGCCCATGCGCAACAAACCCACTTCGCCGCTGGCAGCCTGCTGCGCAGCGCGCAACGCCTGCTCGGCATCGTCCACCGCCTTCTGCGCATGGGGCAGGAACACGCGCCCGACCTCGGAGAGCTCCACCCCATGCGAGGTCCGCAGGAAGAGGGCGCCGCCGATCTCTTCTTCCAGATCCCTGATCTGCATCGACAAGGGCGGCTGGCCGATGCCGACCTTCTCGGCGGCACGGGTAAAGCTGCGCTGTTCGGCCACGGCGAGGAAATAGCGGAGATGTCGGAGTTCCATATCTGGGCGGATTGCTGGCTGTGATATCTGTTTGATAGATGGGCAGGGCGCCTGCCATATATTGGACAATATAGCCGATTTATTCCAGACTGCCTCTCTCCACAACACAGCTTGCGCACCGGGCCCACACCCCGGGCGCCCTCATCAAGATGCAGTCCCTCTCGGATTCTTCCATCGCCGGCAAGTCCGCTGGCGCCAGCCTCGGCAACGCTGCGAACGGTCCTGCCGTCCGCCCCGTACGCGGCGCCGTGCGCGGCTCGGCCGCTTATCGCAACATCGTGCTGGCGCTGTTCTGCTCGGGCTTCGCCACCTTCTCGCTGCTGTATTGCGTGCAGCCGCTACTGCCGGCCTTCGCCCATGAATTCCGGATCGGCGCGGCCAGTGCCTCGCTAGCGCTGTCCTTGTCCACCGGTTTTCTGGCGATATCGATCCTGCTGGCCGGCATGGTCTCGGAACGCTACGGCCGCAAGGAACTGATGTTCGCCTCGCTGGCTACGGCCGCCTGCTGCAACCTGCTGGCAGCGGTAGCACCGGACTGGGAGCTGATCCTGGTGGCGCGCGCGCTCGAAGGCATTGCCCTGGGCGGCGTACCGGCCGTGGCCATGGCCTACCTGGCTGAAGAGATCGATGCCGGTGGACTGGGCTATGCCATGGGCCTGTACGTGGGCGGCAATGCCTTTGGCGGCATGGTGGGGCGGGTCGCCATGAGTACGCTCTCCGAACACTTCGGCTGGCGCCATGCCATGCTCGCCATCGGCGTGCTCGACCTGGCACTGGCGGTGGCCTTCGTGCTGATGCTGCCGGCCTCGCGCAACTTCGTGCGCAATGGCACCATGCGGCTGCGCGACCACCTCGCGCTGTGGCAGCGCCACCTGGGCCATGCACGGCTGCCGCTGACCTTCGGCATCGCCGCACTGAACATGGGCATCTTCGTCACCTCGTACAACTACGCGGGCTTTCGCCTGATGAGCCCGCCATTCTCACTCTCGGCCACGGTGACCGGGCTCATCTTCAGCGCCTACATCTTCGGCATCGTCTCCTCGTCCTGGGCCGGCGCCCTGGCGGACCGTTATGGCCGCGCACCACTGGTGGTGGCGGGCATCGGCACTTCCTGCCTGGGCCTGTTCCTGACCTGCACGCCCTGGCTGGCGGTGGTGATCGCGGGCATCGTGCTGCTGACAATCGGATTTTTCACCACGCATTCGGCCGCCAGCAGCTGGGTCGGCCGCATGGCCGGCACCGGACGCGGCCATGCGGCCTCGCTCTACCTGCTGTCCTACTACCTGGGCGGCAGCGTGCTCGGCTCGGTCGGCGGCTGGTTCTGGCAACACGCGGGCTGGAATGCCGTGGCCGGGTTCATGCTGTTGCAGGTGGTGATGGCGGCCTGGCTGGCGCGGTGCTTGTGGAGGCAGGGGCGCGACTAGGCGCAGGAAAGGCCACAAGAAAGAAAGCCGGCATGTCGCCGGCTTTCAGCTTTGTGCCAGCGCCCGCACATCACACCTGCGCCATCCCCCCATCGACAAACAGCTCGATGCCATTGACGAAGCTGGCGGCATCCGAGGCCAGGAAGGCCACGGCCTTGCCGATTTCCTGCGGTTCGCCCAGGCGGCCCAGCGGCACTTGCGCAGCCAGGAAGTCGAACAGGCCCTGGCGCGCTTCATCCGGGACCAGGCCACCCAGGCCGGGGGTACGCACCGGACCAGGGCTGACCACATTGACACGGATGCCACGGTCCTTCAGGTCCAGTGCCCAGGAGCGGGCGAAGTTGCGCACCGCCGCCTTGCTGGCGCTGTAGACGCTGAAATTGGCGGTGCCCTGGATCGAGACGGTCGAGGCCGTCAGCACCACCGAGGCGCCATCGACCAGCAGCGGCAAGGCCTTCTGCACGGTGAACAGCACGCCGCGCACATTGGTGCCGAAAATGCGGTCGAAGTGTTCTTCGGTAATGGCACCCAGCGGCATCATGTCGCCACCACCCGCATTGGCGAAGAGGATATCGAGCCTGCCGGCGCTCCTGGCGATCTGCGCATAGACCTGATCGAGATCGGACAGTACCGAAGCATCCGCCCGGATACCGGTCGCGGCGACGCCGATGCCGGCCACGGCGGCATCCAGCTCGGCCTGGCGGCGGCCGGTGATGAAGACGCGCGCACCTTGCGCGGCCAGCTCCTGGGCAGTAGCCAGGCCGATGCCGCTGGTGCCGCCGGTGACGAGTGCGATCTTGCCGTCGAGTTGCTTGTTCATGGTAGTGCTCCTTGAAATGAGGGTATGCATGGAAAGAGGATGGATGCCTGTCTCGTTGCGGCAGCGCCGTGTATCGATCAGGCATGGCCGCACTTTATCGACCCGGACTTTGTGGATAAAGCGTGTAAAATCGAAATAACTATCTACCTGCATGGATAATCAAACTCTTTCGCCAAGCGCAGGCAACCGCGAAAAGGAACGGCAACATGGATCAATTGATGGCCATCCGTGGCTTCGTGCGTGTGGTGGAGGCGGGCAGCTTCACGCGTGCGGCCGACTCGCTGGACATGCCCAATGCCACCTTGAGCAAGCAGGTGCAGGAACTGGAGGCGCATCTGGGCGTGCGGCTGCTGCAGCGGACCACCCGCCGCGTGACGGTCACCCCGGAGGGGCGCGATTATTACGAGAAGACCACCCGCATCCTGCGCGACCTGGAAGATATCGACACCTCCTTCGACATCGCCCGCAGCAAGCCGCGCGGACAGCTGCGCGTGGACGTGGGCGGTTCCGCCGGGCGGGATGTGCTGATCCCGGCGCTGCCCGCGTTCACGGCGCGCTATCCCGACATCCGTATCGACCTGGGCGTGTCCGACCGCTCCGCCGATCTCATCAGCGACAACATCGATTGCGTCATCCGCGGCGGGCCGCTGGACAGTTCCTCGCTGGTCGCGCGCCACATCGGCGATGCACATCTGCTCACCTGCGCCGCACCAGCCTATCTGAAGCAGTTCGGCACGCCCGCCTATCCGGAGGAGTTGAAGAATGGCCATCGCCTGGTGAGCTACCTGTCACCGCAGAATGGCCGCGCCTTTCCCTTCCGCTTCGCGCGGCGCGGCGAGAAGCAGGAGATCAAGGTGGAACACCGTATCGGGGTCAACGAGAGCAATGCCCATCTGGCAGCCGCCGTGGCCGGCCTGGGCATCGTGCAGACCTTCAGCTATGCCGCACGCTCAGCGCTGGAGAGTGGGGCGCTGGTGGAGATCCTGCGGCCGTGGCGGCCACAGCCTTATCCCTTCCACGTGGTCTATCCGCAGAACCGCCATGTGAGCCAGCGCCTGCGGGTCTTCATCGACTGGCTGCTGGAGTGCCTGCCAACACGCATTGCTGCCGAGGCAGCACCGTCCGGTAACGCGCAGCGCAAGCGCCGCACCTGAACCAAGCGCAAAAAAATCCCCAGCCGCAGCCGGGGATAATCCTCAAGAACTCACACGGTCAACTCAGGGAGTCCGGTCGGTCTTGGTGGCAGGCGAAGTCGCCAGGGCTTCGTTGCGCTGCGCGGTCGATTCCATCTTTTCCTGCCTCAGCTGCGCCTTGGCAGCCTTCTTGTCGGACTTGTACTCTTGCTTGGCGGCCTTCTTCTGTGCCTTGTACTCGGCCTTGGCGTCGGCGTCAGCCTGGCGCTTTTGAACGAACGGGTCGTTGGATGGCACGGCCGACGGGGTGGTTGACGAGGACGACATCGTGCTCATCGGTGTGGCACCCACGGCATTGCCGTTGGTCGGTGCATTTTGCGCCATGGCGCTACCGGCCAGGGCCATGAACAGGGACGAGATCAGGATGTGACGAGTCTTCATGCTTACCTCCTTGCATTGTGTTTATCGGAAAGCCCGAGGAGTCATTCAACCCGGGATGCTGGATCGACGATCCATGGAGCCACTATAGGCAAGCTGGCTGTTGCGCTATGTCGGACAAGGACTGATTTGAAGCCTCTCCGATGCCGCAAATGCATGAGCGATTTCAGGTATCGCCCGGGGTCACTCGCGGCCGGCGTGTTGTTCTGACACCCGGTCCACGCAAGAAGGTTCGCAGAAAAATGCAAGCGATGGTGAGGGATGCAAGCAATCGTAACCGGCGGGAACTGGCGAGAACCGGCGGGAGACGGCCGCGTGGCAGCCCTCGCGGCTCACCGGTCGGCGCGTACCACGACCTTGCCGAAGGCCCCGCGCTCCAGATGTGCCAGCGCTTCAGGCAATTGCTCGAAGCGATATTCCTGTTCCACCACGGGCGCCAGTCGCAGGTGATCTACCGCGCGTACCAGGTCTTCCAGTGCGCGGCGATGGCCCACGCCAATCCCCTGAATGACGTGACGCCCCAGCAGCAGGGGAAAACTGGAGGCCTGCAGACGGGCATCGCCCAGCAGCCCGATCAATGACAGGCGACCGCCTTGCTTGAGTGCCTGCAAGGAGCGCTCGACATTCTCGCCGCCGACCAGTTCCAGCACATGATCCGCACCGCGCCCATCGGTGAGAGCGCGCACCTCCTGGTGCCATTCGGGATGCTGAGCGCGCAGCAGGCCATGCGTGGCGCCCAGTGCACGTACACGTTCAAGCTTGCCCGCGTCCGCGGAAATGACGATGGTGCGTGCACCATGCGCCGCGGCCAGTTGCAGACCGAACAGCGCAACACCCCCCGTCCCCTGCACTACCACCATCTGCCCGGCATGCAGGTGTCCGTGCTCGACCAGCGCGGTCCAGGCTGTCAGGCCCGCGCACGGCAGGGTACTGGCCTGTGCGTCGCTGAGGTAGGCGGGAGCCGCGACGGCCCAGTCTTCGTGCAGCAGCACGTACTCGGCCAGCATGCCCGGCCCCGGTGCGCCAAGCGCCACTGCGGTATCGGGACAGGGACCGTCGAGCCAGCCACCCCAGAAGGTGGAGATGACGCGCTGCCCGGTCGTAAAACGACGCACGCCCTCGCCCACGGCCATCACCTGGCCGGCCATGTCGGAGGCAGGCGTGAAGGGGGGCCGCACCTGGGCGCCTCCGGTGCCGTTGTCGATGTTCATCTTGTCGCGGTAGTTCAGGGCGACGGCCGCCACGCGCACCAGGATCTGGCCGGGCGCCGGAGAGGGAACGGGCAGGGTCTGCAATTGAAGGTGCTGCTTGCCGAACTGGCCGAGATGCCAGCGGCGCATGGTCTTGTCCATGGTGGTTCCTTGGGATCGACAGAGGGGTGAAAGAGGGAGATCAGTGTAGGAACAATGCGCCGGCCGTTGTGGCGGTCATTTTTCCCTTGCTTGTAGAATTGAATTCACCAATCATTGATCTCTGCGGACACAATTCGCGCGCAAAGGAAACCCATGGACAGCTTCAGCGGCATCTCTGTCTTCATCCAGGCGGTGGAGGCAGGCAGTTTCATTCGCGCTGCCGAGCGCCTGCATCTCACCCGCTCGGCGGTCGGCAAGACCATCGCACGACTGGAAGAACGGCTGGGCGTGCGCCTGTTCCAGCGTAATACGCGCAGCCAGAGCCTGACTGCCGAAGGCCGTGCCTACTACGAGCGTTGCCTGCGCGCGCTGGAGGAACTGGAGCAGGCCCAGGCACAGGTGGGCGATGGCCAGCGCGAACCGGCGGGGCAGGTACGCATCAGCGCGCCGGTCCTGTTTGGGCGCCTGCGCCTGGCCCCCGTGCTGGTGGAACTGGCGCGGCGCTGGCCGCAGCTGGAGATCGCCGCTTCGTTCACCGATCGCCGTGTCGATCTGATCGAAGAAGGAGTGGATCTGGTACTGCGTAGCGGACCGATGTCCGATACCAGCCATCTGGTGGCGCGCAAGATGGGCGTGCAGACGATGATGCTGTGCGCCTCGCCCGCCTACCTGGCGCAACACGGCCGGCCGCGCCGCTTCAGCGATCTGGCGCAGCACCACGGGATTCTGTATGGCAAGGCCGGAGGGTGGCCGATCCGCGACGAGGCGGGACAGGTGCGCACCGCTCCGGTGGCCAGCCGGCTACGCTTCGATGATCTGGAAGCCATTGCCGACGCCGCGGTAGCCGGCGCCGGGCTGGCGCATCTGCCTTGCTGGCTCATCGGCGAACACGTCAAGGCCGGGCGGCTGGTCAAGCTGATGCCCGAGGCCTCCTTCGCCGCCATCGACATGCACCTGGCCTGGCCGCCCACGCGCCATCTGCCGCTGCGCGTGCGCACGGTGATCGACGCGCTGGCCGGGGCGCTGCCGCCTTTGCTGGGCGCCGAGCGGCGCAAGGCCGCGCGGGGGGCAATACGATAGCGGTTCAGGCGCTGCGCGGCACCTGTGCCAGCGCCGCAGGCTGCCCCGGCAGGCTCGCCAGCCATCCCTGCCAGAAGCGCCGCACGGCAGTGTCGAACTGGCGGCCGTGGCGCTGGGCGTCTGCGCGCAGGCTGGCCAGGCTGACGTTGCGGGTGTGGGCGATCTCATGCGCATGGCTGATGAGCCAGTGCTCCACCGTGCGCACATCCACCTCGGGATGGAATTGCAGGGCCAGGCCATGCCGGCCCCAGGCGAAGGCCTGGTTGGGATAGCGCGCCGACGAGGCCAGATGGCGCGCGCCCGGCGGCAGGTCGAAGGTGTCGCCGTGCCAGTGCAGCACCGGCGTCTGCTGGTCCACCAGCTCCTGCAGCCAGGGCGAATCGGCCAGATGCTGCCCCGCCTGCAGGCTGGCCCAGCCGATCTCCTTGCCGCAACTGCCGGGATAGACGCGCGCATGCAAGGCCGCCGCCATCAACTGCGCGCCCAGACCGATGCCCAGCGTCGGCAAGTCCTCCAGCAGCCGCGCTACTTCCGGGCGCAGCCAGGGATAGGCCTCGCTGTCGTACACCGCCACCGGACCGCCCAGCACGATCACCAGGGCCGCATCCAGCGGCGAGACGTCGGCGAACGCCTCCACCCCCACATCGAAGTAGCGGATCTGGTAGCCGTTGGCCACGAGCAACGGGGCCAGCTGGCCGAGATCTTCATTGGCGACGTGACGCAGGGCTAGGGCGGTTGGCATCGGGCTGGTCCTGTGATCGAGTGAAAGAAGAAGGGTGCTATGGCTTCGCTATATCTTATCGTATACAACGATTGCCTGAAAAACTTGCTCAAATAGATTGAACAAGTTATTGGTATTCTCTATTGGGGCGATTGGAAAATCTTTGCGGCATCGCAAAAGACAGGGCACCTGGAAAATGGGCTCTATGAAAGTTTATTCGTGCTTATTCTTAATAATCAATGACTTGAGCCACATTTGACGATGCAAGATATGTAATTTCTTGTCAAAAATCCATGTGCAGTTGCGGCGTAAAAACCGGCATACAGGCTCGAAAAAATTGATTGTTCGCGTTTCTGGAATGATGTATTCCGCTTTGTCTTCTTTTTCCGGGTTCGGTGAATCCCTAAACTTGGCTTCACGATGACAGCACACAACGACTGAACCACAAGGGTAGTCACAGGTTGCGGTGCTCATCCTCTCACTCACAAAGGAACGATCATGAACACCAAGAACATTGCCAAGAACCTGTTTGCCGGCCTGCTGCTGACCACCGCCGTCGGTGCCGCCATGGCCGAAGCACCGTATCCGCCCGCCACCCAGATCGTCTCGACCAAGAGCCGTGCCGAAGTGATCGCCGACCTGCAACAAGCCCGCGCCAATGGCGAGATGCTGGTCACCGACCAATATCCGGTGGAAAAGCCCTTCGTCTCCACCAAGACCCGCGCCGAAGTGCGTGCCGAGCTGCAGCAGGCCCGCGCCAACGGCGAACTGCTGGTGACTGACCAATATCCGGTGGAAAAGCCTTTCCACTCCACCCTGACCCGCGCCCAGGTGCAACAGCAGTTGCAGCAAGCCCGTCAGGACGGTAGCGCCATCAGCAACAGCCAGGCACCTGCGCTGTAATCAGCCAACCCTGCGTTGACCGGGCCCACGCGCCCGGCCAGCGCCGCAGCAAACGCAGCGGCGATCCCGCTGCGGCAGTTTCTCCCCAGGCGGGCTTCATGAAAGCGACATTCTCTCCCCTCGGTCGCCGGTAGTGAGGTCCGCCTGACCTTTCCTGCGCTCTTCGCGCCTGCAAATGGACGCCGCTCCTTCCCCTGATTTTCTAAGTTTTCAGTAGCGATCTCCACGTGCTTGCATGACGCATTTCTCCTATGAAAATGCGCGATTTTCTGTTCATTTTCTATTTTGCAAAACCTTAAATTTCGTATTTTACGTTTATAAGTTTTCGTCAAATCAAACTCTAAGTTTTTCTGTGAACTCGCTTGTTCGGAATTCCGGAATGATGAATTCCGATTTGGCGGCTTTATCCGCTCACCGACGATCTCTACACTTGATCCCAAGATGACAGCACACAGCGACTGAACCACCAACGCCGGTCCAGGTTGAAGTGCTCATCTCCTCACTCACAAAGGAACGATCATGAACACCAAGAACATTGCCAGGAACCTCTTCGCCGGCCTGCTGTTGACTACCGCCGTGGGCGCCGCCATGGCCGAAGCTTCGCGCGTCCCCGACACCAAGTTCGTCTCCACCAAGACCCGCGCCGAAGTCATCGCCGAACTGCAGCAAGCGCGTGCCACCGGCCAGTTGCTGGTCACCGACCGTGACCAGGACGTGAAGGCCGTGGCCTCCACCAAGACCCGTGACGAAGTGCGTGCCGAACTGGCCACCGCCCGTGCCAATGGCGAACTGGCCATCTCCAACCAGTAAGCAGCAACTGGCAGCATCTCCCTCGCGCCGGTGACACCGGCAAAGGTGTTTCTCCCCAGGCGGGCCCACGAAAGCGACACTCTCTCCCCTCGGTCGCCGGTAGTGTGGCCCGCCTCCCTTTTCTGCGTGATCATCGGATCGTGCCAGGCTGTTCTTGTCTTTTATCCTGCGACCTCAACGATCTCATTTCTCTAAGTTTCAGGCCAACTGCATTCTTAGAAATGGCTTTTCCACTTTCTAAGTTTTTTATTTCTCGCCACCAGAAAAAATCGTGGCGATTCTCCCCTGCTTTATGGCCCATGGCCGGCAATCCTGGAAGCTTGAAAATTGTTAGTGTTTTCCGGAACAATGAATTCCGGATTTTCGGCTTTTTCTTTGATGCGCAGATCTCTAAACTTGGTTTCACGATGACAGCACGCGATGACTGATCCACCTTCGGAACGGGTTGACGTGCGCATCCTCTCTCACGAAAAGGAACCGATCATGAACACCAAGACCATTGCCAAGAACCTGTTTGCCGGCCTGCTGCTGACCACCGCCGTTGGCGCTGCCATGGCTGAAGCCCAATACCCCGCTGAAACCCGTTTCGTCTCGACCAAGACCCGTGCCGACGTCGTGGCTGAACTGCAGCAAGCCCGCGCTTCCGGCCAGCTGCTGGTCAGTGATCGCGACCAGAACGTGAAGGCCGTGGCCTCCACCAAGACCCGCGACGAAGTGCGCGCCGAACTGGTCCAGGCCCGCGCCAATGGCGAGCTGGCCATCTCGAATCAATAAATTGAGGTCGCAAAAAAGGCGCGCCGGGCCAGCCGGCGCGCCAGATTCCCCCTCCAGGCGGGCCCCACGCAAGTGCGGCCCGCTTTGTTTTGTTCAGCCGGTTTTTTCTCCCGGTGCGCCGTCGATGATGGTATCGAGCGCTTCCGGCTGGTTGCGCGCCTCGACGTTGGCGCGCAGGCGGGGCAGGGCGTGCGGATAATTCGCGGCGATGAAACCGATCATGTGCTCGCGGATCTGGCAGCGCAGGTCGAAGGCACTGCCGGAATCCCTGGCCGAGACCAGCAGGCGGATCTGGACGTTGCGTTCGCTGGTATCGGTCACGTGCATCACGCAGACGCGTTTGTCCCACAACGGCAGGGTCTGGCAGACCCGCTCGAATTCGGCGCGGATGGCCGCCGTCGGCACCGAGAAATCCAGCCACAGGAAGACCGTGCCAAGGATGGTGGAAGAGGTGTGGGTCCAGTTCTCGAAGGGGTTTTCGATGAACCATTGCAGCGGCACGATCATGCGCCGCTCATCCCAGATCCTGACCACGACGAAGGTGCCCGTGATTTCTTCCACGCGGCCCCATTCACCCTTGACGATCAACACGTCATCAATGCGGATCGGCTGAGAAAACGCAATCTGCAGGCCCGCAAAGAAATTGCCCAGCACCGGCTTGGCGGCAATACCGGCGACGATGCCGGCCACCCCGGCCGAGGCCAGCAGGCTGGCACCGAACTGGCGCGCGCCGGGCAGGGTGAGCAACACGAAGGCCAGCCCCAGCAGGGCGATGATGAAATAGGCGCTGCGCGAGAGCACGCGGGTCTGCGTCAGGATGCGGCGCGCCTTGAGATTGTCGGCCACGTCGTAGGGATTGAGATTGATGACGGTGAGGCTGACCGATTTCACGCAGCGCATGAGGAACCAGGTCAGCGCCAGGATGAAGGCAATCGAGGTGAGATAGGAAATGCGCGTCAAGCCCGGCGTGTTGTCCGGCGCACCCGCCAGCACCAGGCGCAGCATGAAGAGGATCACGCAGGTGCGGCTGGCATTGAAGGTGACCTTGATGGCGGTGGTGGTGAAGGGCCGTCCGCGCACCAGGCGCCGTAACAGGGCAATGCCCATACGGTGCAGCAGGATCGCCACCAGCACCGCTACCAGGGCCACCCCCAGCACGATCAGTCCGGAGCGCAGCGGCCCCTCGTTCATGTTGTACAGAAAACCTAAATCCAGATCCATTGTTTCCCTTCCATCCAGTGTTGTTGAAGCGGTAGGCGCGGTGCGCTTTTCCGGTTCGAACGGGGAAGGGGGATTTTGTTTCCGCTAATTGCCCGCCGGCCGTGCATCGGCCGCCTGCGCGGCCTCCAGCGCTGCCACCAGCAGGCAAGCGGTCTCCACCGCAGCCGCCTGGGCCAGTTGCACCGGGGCAGGGCGCTGGCGCGTGAGGGCGTGCAGCGCCGCCGTGTCCTGCTCCTGCAGAGCTTGCGCCAGCGCACGCAGCCACTCCAGCAACACGGGCTCGGCCGCATGCGGATGCGCCCACACGTGGCTGGCGGCGGCCGCCAGGCGGCGCGACAGGGCCACGGCAGTGCGGCCACGGCCCTGGTCGCGCTCGGGCCAGCCGCGTTCGCGTGCCAGCCGCTGCAGCAACAAACCCGTCTCGACATTGGCTACGCAGGCCGCGCGCCGATGCGCATGCAGTTGCGCCAGCCGGGTCTTGTCCTGCGCCGCATCGCGTCCGGCCAGCGCGGCCGTGAGATAGGCCAGGTTGAGCTGGGCCATGGCGCGCAGCTGGCGTTGCGGGTCGTCCTGCTGGCGGCGCGGCCAGAACAGATAACTGGCCAGCACCGCCACCAGCGCACCGATGACGTTGTTGCCGGCGCGCAGGGCCGCATTGGCCAGCTCATGCGCAGGATCGCCGCCGACGTCGGCCACCAGCACGAAGACAGGCGTGAGGAAGGTGGCATACAGCCCATAGCTGACCGGGCGCAGCGCCATGGTCAGCACGGTCAGCGGAAACACCAGCAGCGCCAGGCCCAGCGGCGAATGCACCACCAGGCAGACTGCCACCGCCAGGGCGCCGCCGACCACGCTGCCCACCGCACGCTCCATGCTGCGCGACCAGCTGTCGGCAATGCTGGGCTGCATGACCAGCATGGTCGCCATGGTGGCCCAGTAACCGAAGGGCAACTCCAGCAGATGCACGATCAGGTAGGTAGCGCCGGCCGCCGCCGCACAGCGCCAGGCGTGATGCCATTCGGCCGAGCCGGCATGCACGTGCAGCGCAGCCTTGCGCGCCAGCGCGCGCACCAGGTGCAGGACGGCCGCCATGCCGCCACGCTCGGCGCGTGCCGTGCGGGCGGCCTGCTTGAGGCGGGCAGGATCGTCGGCACCCAGCGCCAGGGGCGTGTCGAGCTGCTGCAACAGGCGGCCGGTGCCGCTGGGCAGGCGCGCCACCAGTTGCCGCAGGCGCAGCATGATGCGGGCATCCTCGTCGGCGGCAATGGCCGCGCCGCGCTGCATCTCCCGCTGCATGGCCTGCAACTGCTGCGCAATCGCGCCCAGCACGCGGGCACTGCGCTGACGCGCGCGCAGCGGCTGGTAATGCGTGAGCTGCAGATCGGCCAGCACGGTGATGCCATCGAGCAGCGCGTCCGCACGCGCCAGACGCACCAGCAGGTTTTCATACAGGCGGCGCGATTCGGTGCGTTCGATGGCGACCGCCTCCAGCGCCCGGTGTGCGGCCGCCAGGTCGAAGCGTGCATGGCGGCGGGTATGGGCGGCCAGTTCGGCGGCATGCACGGCATAGGCCGCGTCCTCCAGGTCGGTGGCCGCGGCAATGGCCGCCAGCTCGGCCAGGGTGCCATAGGCGCGCGCCACGGCCTGGCGCGCCGGGGCGAAAGGGTGGATGCGCCACACCGTCAGGCCCAGCAGCAGCGCCCACAGGCAGCCGGCGAAATAGATCAGCACATGGCTCTGTGCCAGCGGCCACAGCACCACCGGGGCATCGGCCATGATGGCCGAGACGCCGGCGGCCAGCATCAGCACCAGTCCGGCAGCGGCACCGTAGATGCGCGAGAAGCCGGCCACGCCGGCACAGGCCATGATGGTCAGCAAACCCGCCTCCACGCTCCAGCCGGCCGCACTGGCGGCGACCATGCCGCCCAGGGTGGAGGCCAGCGCGAAGCCCCCCATGGAGGCCAGGCGCGCGCGGCTGGACCCGGCGCTATCGGCCAGGCAGGTCAAAAAGGCGCCGATGGCGGCCCAGGAGAACAGGGGATTGCCCAGCCACTCGCCCAGGAGCAGCATGGCCGCCGCCCCGCAGGCCGCACGCAGACCCTCGGACAGATTGGCATGGCGCAGCGGGAACTGCATGCGCCAGCGCTCCACGCGGGTGCGGCAGCGGCGGCAATAATGGAGCAGCAGGAAACGGTACAGCGAAAAACGCGAAAAAAAACGCGACGACAAGAGCGGCGGCATGATCGTGCTGGCGAGAGAGCGGGTGGTGGAGGACAACGCACTGCGTGGAGAGTGCCGACACCAGCGCGCTCACGCGCGATGACGTCATTCCGGTTCCGTCTTCACGAATGAGGGGGGTGCGGCAGGTGTCGGCACGATCAGTATAGGAAGCCGCTTCATGCACAGCATGACTTAAATTCACCAATTCCATTCCAAAATGGAATGCTACGCCTGCGTGCTCACACTCCCTGCGACAGCCACCTCATTTACGTGAGCGGCCACCGGCAAACAAGTCTTCGCTCAGTTCCATCCAGGCGCGCGCCGCATGCGAGAGATAGCCGCCCCGCGTGACGTAGGCCACCTGCCACTGCACTTCCGGCTCCACCAACCGCACCGCCTGCAGCTGGTCGCTGGCCAGGCGATGGATGAAGGGCTCGGGCAGCAGGGCCGCGCCCATCCCCGCCAGGGCCATGGCCACCAGCCAGTCCCACTGGGCGCTCTGGGCGACGATCTCGGGCGCAATGCCCAGTTCACGGAACATGCCGCGCAGGCTGCGGGTGAGGCCGAACTCGTTGTTGAGCAGCACCAGCGGCATGCCATCGAGCTGGGCGCAGCGCAGGGTGGCGCGGTTCCTCTGGAAGCGCCCGGCCTGGGCCACCGCCCACATGGGATAACGCGCCACCGGCAGGGTCTGCAGCTCCAGTTCGGGATCGGCCGGCAGCACGGTCATGCCGATCTCCAGTTCGCCATTGGCCACGCGCTGCTCGATCTGCGGGCCGGTGTCTTCGGTGAGGACGATGGCGATCTCGGGATGGCGTTCGCGGAAGGCCTTCAATACCGGCGTGCAGAGGATGTTGATCATCGGCGGGATGCCGATCTCCAGGCGGCCGCAGCGCAAGGCCTTGGTATCGCGCACTTCGGCATCGAGCCGCTGCATGGACGCCAGGATCTGCTGGCCCTGTTCATAGACCACGCGGCCGGTATCGGTGAGCTGCAGGCGGCGGCCATCGCGCACCAGCAGCGGTGCATCGACCTCTTCCTCCAGTTGACGCACCATCTTGCTGACGGTGGATTGGGTCACGTGCAAGGCATCGGCGGCGCGGCTGAAGCTGGCCAGGCGAACCGTCTCGGTGAAGTAACGCAGGGCGCGGATGTCCATGGCAGCGGCTTTCAGCGTGGTTTTTCGGGGTCAGGGAAGTATGCATTTTCCGACTGCAACAGCGGAATTTTAATCATACAGCGCATATCTTGCGGCTCCTATACTTGGGACAAACAAGATGCAAGAAGTCCGTCAAAGACGCACAGCACACTCCCTAAAGAACCCGAGCAGGAGCACACTCTCATGGATAGCCAGCGCATCCGCCAGCCCGCTTTGGCCGGCAAAGTCATGTCCGCCGCCCAGGCGGCGACCTTCTTCCACAACGGCATGACCATTGGCCTGAGCGGCTTTACCCGCGCCGGCGACGCCAAGGCCATGCCACGTGCGCTGGCCGACCGCGCCGCGCAGGAAGAACTGCATTTCACCGTCATCACCGGCGCCTCGCTGGGCAATGGGAGCGATGGCCTGATGGCCGAAGCGGGCCTGCTGGCGCGGCGACTGCCGTTCCAGGTCGACCCGACCCTGCGCAAGAAGATCAATGCGGGCGAAGTCATGTTCATCGACCAGCACCTCTCGGAGACAGCCGAACAGCTGCGCAGCGGCACGCCCTCGCGCATCGACATCGCCGTCATCGAGGCCGCCGCCATCACCGAAGAGGGCATCGTGCCCACCATGTCGGTGGGCAATTCGGCCAGCTTCGTGGAGCAGGCGCGCTACATCGTCATCGAACTCAACACCAGCATGCCGCTGGCGCTGGAAGGCCTGCACGATATCTACCTGCCGGCCGCGCGTCCGGAACGCAAGCCGATCCCGCTGACGGCGGCGGGCGACCGCATCGGCCGTCCGGTCATTCCTTTCGATCCGGACAAGGTGGTGGCCATCGTGCTGACCGAGACCCCCGACAGTCCCTCCTCGGTGCTGCCGCCGGACGATGAAACCCGCGCCATCGCGCGCCACGTGATCCATTTCCTCGAATGCGAAGTGGAAGCCGGCCGCCTGCCGCATACGCTGGCACCGCTGCAGGCCGGCATCGGCACGATTGCCAATGCGGTGCTGCACGGGCTGGTGGAGTCGCCCTTCCGCAACCTGGTGATGTATTCGGAGGTGTTGCAGGACAGCGCCATCGACCTGCTCGACTCGGGCCAGCTGGCCTTTGCTTCGGCTTCGTCGATCACGCTGTCGCAGGCCAAGTACGCGCACTTCCTGGCCAACATCGAACGCTACCGCGACAAGCTGGTCTTGCGTCCGCAGGAGATCAGCAATCACCCTGAGCTGGTGCGCCGACTGGGCATCATCGGGCTGAACACGGCGCTGGAATTCGATCTCTATGGCAACGTCAATTCCACCCACGTGGGCGGCACGCACATGATGAATGGCATCGGCGGCTCGGGCGACTTTGCCCGCAACGGGCAGATCTCGATCTTCGTCTCCAAGTCGGTGGCCAAGGACGGGGCGATTTCCAGCGTGGTCCCCATGGTCTCGCATGTGGACCACAGCGAGCATGACGTCGACGTGCTGGTGACCGAATGGGGCCTGGCCGACCTGCGCGGCCTGGCGCCGCGCGAGCGCGCGGTGAAGGTGATCGAGCAGTGCTGCCATCCGGATTACCGGGCGCAGTTGCGCGACTACTTCGACCGTGCCTGCCAGGCCGGTGGGCATACGCCGCATCTGCTGGGGGAGGCGTTCTCGTGGCATCAGCATTACGCACGGCACCGCACTATGCGCCTGGATCAGCACCAGGGTTGAAGCCTTCGCGGGAACAATGGAACGTGACGCAAGAAACTGATGCGTCTCAGTATGAGGTCTTCATGGCCTTGGCAATGGCGGCAGCGGCCACGGATTGCGCAGAACCATCTGGTTGGACCTCGGCAAGAAGCGCGATGTCTTCAAAGGTCGATGTCAGGCTGTCCATTATTTCCTGGAGCCTGTTGAGCTGATCGATCACATCTTGTGAACGGCGGTAGCCATGATCGTCGCCTGCTACTTTTGTATTCATTTTATTGTTCCCCGCTTTAGAAATTCGATGCGAATGCTGCGCCTGTGTGTAGGTCATCATTCATTTCCAAAGTTGCTCTGATTAAAGCGGGAGCCATCAGCGCCCGCCATTCCGAAAAGCAATTTGTTAAGTGCAATATAGCCACTCGGCTCATCCTTGAACCTCAGGCGTTTCCTGATGGCACCACATTTCTGTGTGGATTGAAGAGGGTTGGCGCGGCGGGCACCGGATGCGTCGCTTGCGCCAGGCAAGCTCAGGAACCGTGGGCGCCGCGTCCCACCGCCTTGTGCACCACGGCCGGCATCGCTTCTTTCATGGTGTCGATGAAGTGGCGCAGCCGCGCCGGGTAGAAACGTGCATACGGATACATCAGCGACACCGGCAGCGGCGCCGGTTCCCACTCCGGCAGCAACTGCACCAGGCGGCCGGCGGCGACATCCTCGGCCAGCACCCACGACGACCCCACGGCCACGCCCATGCCTTCGATGGCGATGTTGCGCAACGCATACAGGCTGTCGGTCACCAGTTGTGGCCGGAACGTGACCTGGCGCTGCTCGCCGGTGGTGGCGTGGGTCAGCGTGATCTCGCGGCGATAGAAAGCGGGAATGGCGATCCACGGGAAACTGGCCAGGTCCTGCGGACGGCGGGGCAGGGGGCGGCCCTGCAGCAGCGCGGGCGCCACCACCGTCATGCGCGGCACCTCGGCCAGGTGGATGGCGACCACCGAGGGATCGTTGACTTCGCCGACCTGGATGGCGCAATCGATGCCCTGGCTGATGAAGTCGGCCGCGCGGTCATGCAGCAGCCATTCCACGGTGATGCGCGGATGACGCTGCATGAATTGCAACAGCGGGCCGATCAACTGCCTCTGCCCGAAGGCGTGCGGTACCACCACCCGCAGGGTACCCTCGGCGTGCTGGCGGGCGCCACGCAGCTCGCTCTCGAACTCATCCCAGCCGGCCAGCAATTCCTTGGCGCGCTCGTAGCAGCGCTCGCCATCCTCGGTCATCTTCATCGCATGGGTGGAACGCTGCAGCAGGCGCACGCCCAGCGAGCGCTCCAGCGCCTGCAGCCGGCGGCTGACGGTGGGCTGGGTAGTCGCGAGCTGGGCAGCGGCCGCCGACAGGCTGCCGGCCTCGACGATGCGCACGAAGGTCTGGATCAGTTCGATGCGGTCGGTCAGGCCGGTGGCGGAAAAGCTGGGAGCAGAGGTGGCGGGCTTGGTCATACGGCTAACGTATAACAATTCTGCCGACTGCGCTACTACCGGATGCGAGCCGGGAAGCGGACAATCCGTTCCAACGCTGGCAAAGAGGGGATTTCCCGGGCCGGCCGCAAGACCCAACCTATCGAGGTACCATCATGAACAGCATTCCCAAGACGCATACAGCCGCCCCTGCAGCGGCTTCTTCCCCTGCCCGCGGGCTATCGACCGGCCTGATCGGCCTCTTGGCCAGCGGTGCCGGCCTGGCCGTGGCTTCGCTCTACTATTCGCAGCCCATGCTGGGCGTGCTGGCCGATGACATCGGCGCCTCCGAGCGCGCCGTGGGCATGGTGCCGATGTCGACGCAGCTCGGCTATGCGCTGGGCATCCTGCTGCTGGCGCCGCTGGGCGACCGCTATGACCGCCGCCGCATCATCCTCATCAAGGCCGCCATCCTGACGGTGGCGCTGCTGCTGGCCGGTGCGGCCTCGGGCGTAGGCGCATTGCTGGCCGCCAGCCTGGCCATCGGCCTGACGGCCACGCTGGCCCAGGACATCGTTCCGGCTGCCGCCACCCTGGCGCCGGAACAGCATCGCGGCCGCATCGTGGGAACCGTCATGACCGGCTTGCTGCTGGGCATCCTGCTCTCGCGCGTGGTGAGCGGCTTCGTGGCCGAGCACTTCGGCTGGCGTGCCATGTTCGTGGGCGCCTCGGCCAGCATTGCCCTGATCGGCCTGGCGGCATGGCGCGGTCTGCCGCGCTTCCATCCGACCACGCATCTGTCGTATGGTGCGCTGCTGGGTTCGCTCGGTACGCTGGTCAAAAAGCATGGCGCCCTGCGCCGCGCCGCGCTGGCCCAGGGCTTGCTGTCGGTCGGGTTCTCGGCCTTCTGGTCGACCCTCGCGGTGATGCTGCATGGCGCTCCGTTCCATCTGGGCAGTGCCGCCGCCGGTGCCTTCGGCCTGGCCGGTGCCGCTGGTGCCCTGGCTGCGCCGCTGGCGGGCCGCATCGCCGACAAGAAGGGTCCGGAACTGGTGACCCGTCTGGGCGTGGCACTGGCCGCACTATCCTTTGCCTCGATGGCCCTGGCGCCGTGGTTCTCGACCCAGGGTCAGCTGGTGCTGCTGGCACTGGCCGCGATTGGCTTCGATCTTGGCGTGCAGGCCACGCTGGTGGCGCACCAGACCATCGTCTACAGCATCGAACCGGGCGCCCGCAGCCGCTTGAACGCCGTGTTGTTCGTGGGCATGTTCATCGGCATGGCTGCCGGTGCTGCCCTGGGCAGCCTGGCCCTGGCGCAGTGGGGCTGGATCGCGGTGGTGGCGCTGGCGGTGATGGCTGCCGTGCTGGCCCTGGTGGTGCGGATGTGGCCGGGGGCTGCCAAGGCTCGCTGATGAGGCCTTGTACGGTTCCAGTACCAGGAAGCAACGGTCCCGGCATCTGCCGGGGCCGTTTTTTTTTATATTTTTTCCACCGCGGCGGGATATTGCACAGGCAAGCTGAAGCAGGTTTGCCGGAGGGGAAGATGTAGCGCCGCCTCGCCCCGGCTGGCCACATCTTTTATAATCGCGGGGAGGAGACAACCCATCGCCAGCATCCTGCCCGGCAGTCAATGCGCCCATCCGGCGCGGCACCCGGGCCATGCGGCGAACGACAAAGCAGGGTGAACGGCATGGCACTGTATTTCAAGAACAAGCGACAGAAGACCTTCCTGGGTGCGCCCGTGGGTTGGCCATTGATGTTTCTGATGGCGGTGGACCTGTGCATTGCCGTGCTGATGTTCCTGTCGGACCATGACTGGAGCGGCCTGATCCTGCTGTATCCGCCGCTGGCGCTGGCACTGGCGATGCTGGCTGATGCCAGGAAAGAAAAGCAGGCTGCCGAAGAGGCCCGGCGCCAGGCCGCACGCCAGCGCCGCTGATGCCCGCCCGGCCGCGCCGGATGCGGCGTGCCGGCTTCACCGACTCACCACGATCCGCACCGATGACCCAAGCTTCCGACCGCGCAGCGCTGCTGCTGGTATCGCGCCTGAATTTCTCCTATCCCGGCCTGGACCTGTTCCAGGATTTCTCGGCCCGTATCGCCCCTGGCGTGACCCTGGTGCGGGGCGGCGATGGCCGGGGCAAGACCACGCTGCTGAACCTGCTGGCAGGCCTCATGCCGGTGCGCGATGGGGTGCTGGAACTCAACGGCCTGCGGCTGGACAGCGAAGCCGAAAGCTATCGCCGCCAGGTCTTCTTCATCGATCCGCGCTCCGAAGCGTATGACCAGATGACCCCGCCCGAAGTATTTGCGGCGGTGGGCGAACGTTATCCGCATTTCGATCATGGGCGCTTGCCGGCATTGACCGAAGGGCTGTCACTGACGCCGCATCTGGAGAAGAAGCTCTTCATGCTCTCCACCGGCAGCAAGCGCAAGGTCTACCTGGCCGCCGCCTTCGCCGCGCAGGCCACGCTGACGTTGCTGGACGATCCCTATGCCAGCCTGGACCGGGCTTCCATCAACTTCGTGGCGGCGACCCTCAATGATCATGCCGGGGATGTGCAGCAGGCGTGGGTCGTGGCGATGTACGAGACGCCGCAGGCAATCAGGCTGGCGGGGACCATCGACCTGGGTGACTGAAGGCCGGCTTGCCGCAGCGGGCCGATGAAGATGGTATCAGCTGTTACCAATGGCCCCGGCTCCCCTCTTTCCAATGGCGCACGGCTCAACGCCGCGCCGTCGACAACAGGTCCGACACCACCCCGCGTAGCCAGCGATGACCCGGATCGTGATGGTAGCGCTCGTGCCAGTGTTGCTTGACCGCATAATCCGGCAGCGCAAAAGGCACCGGGAAGACCTTGAAACGTCCGCGTCCTTCCAGGACTTCAGCCAGGCGTTCCGGGATGGTCACCAGCATGTCGGTCTGCTCGATCACGAAGGCAATGCCGAGGTAATTCGGCACGCGCAGGGCGATGTTGTGACGGATGCCCTGGCTGGTGATCTCCTTGGCCAGGATCAGGTGACCGGTGCCGGAGGAGGTGACCACGGCGTGCTCCTCGCGCTCGAACTGCCTGAGCGTCAGGCGCTGGCGGATGCGCGGATGGTCGGCGCTGGCCACGCAGACGTAGCGCTGGCGAAACAGCGATTGCTGATAGAAACCCGCCTCCAGTTGCGGCACGAACCCCAGGGCCAGGTCGGCTTCACCGGACTCCAGCAGACGCGGGGTCTGCTCCGACAAGGGCACGATGTCGATATGGATGCCCGGTGAGGTACGCCGCAGGTGCGCCCACAGCCGGGGCAGCAACACCAGCTGGCTGATGTCGGTCATGCTGATGGTGAAGGTGCGCTCGGCACGGGTGGGGTCGAAACTGCTGCGGTAACCAAAGACCTGTTCCAGCGAAGCCAGGGTGCCATGCACCTGCTCCTGCAACTCGCAGGCCAGCGGCGTGGGTTCCATCACGTTGGCGATGCGCACGAACAGCGGATCGTTGAAATGCGCGCGCAGACGCGCCAGGGCGATGCTCACCGCCGGCTGGCCCAGCCCCAGATGCTCGGCCGCGCGGGTCACGCTGCGGGTCTTGTAGATCTCGTCGAATACCTGCAGCAGGCGGATGTCTGCGGTTTGCATATGTCTCGCTCTATTCTTTATTCGAATGGAATCAATTAATACCATTGCATAGACCGAATGTCGATGCGGCGCGTACATTTCCAACATCAAAAAAAATCAGCACTGGCCGACGCGCCAGGCGTGACAACGACACTGGAGACACCATGCTGCAACTCGGCACCCTGGATGACCTGCCATCCGACTATCGTGACGCCCTCACCCGGCAACATCTGGTCCCGCTGTGGCCCAGCCTGCGCAAGGTGCTGCCGCCGGGCAAACCGATCCCGCAAACGCGTCCGGCGTACTGGAGCTACGAGGCCCTGCGCCCGCTGCTGATGCAGGCCGGCGAACTCACGCCGATGGAAAAGGCCGAGCGGCGTGTGCTGGTCCTGGCCAATCCCGGCCACGGGCTGGAAAAGATGCAGGCCAGCGCCGCCATCTACCTGGGCATGCAATTGCTGCTGCCGGGCGAATGGGCGCCCGCGCACCGTCACACGCCCAATGCCGTGCGCATGATCGTCGAAGGCGAGGGCGCCTACACCACCGTGGATGGCGAGAAATGCCTGATGCAGCGCGGCGACCTGATCCTCACACCGACCGGCCTGTGGCACGAGCACGGCCACGATGGTAGCGAACCGGTGGTCTGGCTGGACGTGCTGGACCTGCCGCTGGTGCATTACCTGGAAGCCTCCTACGTGCAGGAAGGCCCGCCGCAGAAGGTCTGCCAGCAGGGCCGGGAGCGCGCCTACCGCAGCGGCGGCGTAGTACCGGCACCGCTCTTCGTGCGCAGCCGGCAGCCCTATCCCATGCTGCGCTATCCCTGGTCGGAAGTACGCCAGAGCCTGCTCGGGCTGGCGCAATCGCAGCCGCCCGGCGAGGCGGTGCAACTGGCCTACATCAACCCCGAGAGCGGGAGCGATTGCCAGAACATCCTCGGGTATTCGGCACTGATGCTGCGGCCCGGCGAATCGCTGCGGCTGCCGGCGCGCTCGCCGGCGGCGGTGCTGCACCTGATCGAGGGCAGCGCCAGCGTCGGGACGGCACAGGCGCAGTTCACGCTGGCCGAGGCCGACACCTGCTGCGTTCCGGGCTATAGCGCCGTGCAGTTGCATAACCGTTCGGCCGGACAGCCGGCCTTTTTCTTCATCGCCGATGAGAGCCCCCTGCATCGCAAGCTGGGCCTTTACGAAGTGCGCGGCGAGGATTGACACGGCGGCCTTCCCGCATCCGCTGACGCAGGCCGCTTTTCTCTCCCTATGAACAAAAAGGATATCCCATGACGCAATCCCTCCCCGTGATCGTCGCCGGTGGCGGCATTGGTGGCCTTGCCGCTGCCCTGGCCCTGGTGCGCCAGGGCTTTGAGGTGAAGGTATTGGAACAAGCGGCCGAAATCGGCGAGATCGGTGCCGGCATCCAGCTCGGCCCCAATGCCTTTCATGCCTTCGATGCCCTGGGCGTGGGCGAGAAGGCGCGCTCGCGTGCGGTCTATACCGATGAGATGGTCATGCACGATGCCCTCGATGGCGCCCTGGTGGGGCGCATCCCGACCGGGGATGCCTTCCGCCAGCGCTTCGGCAATCCCTATGCGGTGATCCACCGGGTCGACGTGCACCGCTCGCTGCTGGAAGGCGCGCAGGAAAGCGCACGCGTGAGCCTGATGACTTCCACCCGGGTGCAGCACGTTGAGCAGGATGCCCACAGCGTGACCGTCCATGACCAGCATGGCCAGGCCCATCGCGGACTGGCGCTGATCGGTGCCGATGGCACCAAGTCGGTGGTGCGTGCGCAATACGTCAACGATGCGGCGCGCGTGACCGGGCACGTGGTCTATCGCGCCGTGGTGGAGCGGCAGGATTTCCCGGCCGACCTGCAGTGGAATGCGGCCAGCATCTGGGTCGGTCCCAACTGCCATCTGGTGCATTACCCGCTGCGCGGTGGCGAGCAATACAACGTGGTGGTGACCTTCCATAGCCGCCAGCAGGAACAGTGGGGCGTGACCGAAGGCAGCGCCGAGGAAGTGCAAAGCTATTTCCAGGACATCTGTGCGCAGGCGCGCCAGCTGATCGACCTGCCCCGGAGCTGGAAGCGCTGGGCCACGGCTGACCGCGAACCGATTGCGCAGTGGAGCTTCGGCCGCGCCACGCTGCTGGGCGACGCCGCCCATCCCACCACGCAATACATGGCCCAGGGCGCCTGCATGGCGCTGGAAGATGCTGTCACGCTGGGCCAGGCGCTGCGCGCGCATGACAACGACTTCCCGGCCGCCTTCGATCTCTACCAGCGCTCGCGGGTGGCGCGCACGGCGCGCATCGTGCTGTCCTCGCGCGAGATGGGGCGTATCTACCACGCCAAGGGGGTGGAACGCCTGGTGCGCAACGATCTGTGGAAGGGCCGCTCGCCGGAGCGCTTCTATGACGCCATGGAATGGCTCTATGGCTGGAATGCCGAGCGCTGCCTGGCACGCGACTGAGCAGGAGAACCTCGATGCAGCTCTACAATTTCTTCCGCAGCGGCAGCTCGCACCGCCTGCGCATCGCCTTGAACCTCAAGGGCCTGGCCTACGATTACATCGCCGTTGACCTGCGCAGCGAAGAACACCTGGGCGCGGCCTTCCGCGCCGTCAATCCGCAGGCGATGGTGCCGGCGCTGGTGGAGGGTGAGCTCACGCTGATCCAGTCGCCGGCCATCCTGGAATGGCTGGAAGAACGCTATCCGGCACCGCCCCTGCTGCCCGCCGATGCCAATGGCCGGGCCCGGGTGCGGGCCCTGGCGGCCATCGTCGGCTGCGACATTCACCCGGTCAACAACCGCCGCATCCTGCAGTACCTGCGCCAGACGCTGGGCTGCGACGAGGCCAGTGTCAACGCCTGGTGCCGGCAGTGGATCAGCGAGGGATTTGCGGCGCTGGAGGCCTTGCTGGCGCAGGATCTGCAGCGCGGCCAATTCTGCTACGGTCAGCAGGTCACGCTGGCCGACGTCTACCTGATCCCGCAGGTGGAAAGCGCACGCCGCTTCGCACTGGACCTCACCCCCTATCCCCGCATCCTGGCCATCGAGCGCGCCTGCCTGGCCCTGCCGGCTTTCCAGCGCGCAGCGCCAGCGGTGCAGGTGGATGCGGCCTCCTGACACCTGATACCGCCACGTTCCGTTCTTACCTTGACTTACCTTGACCCGGACATTCTCTCCATGAACTATCTCTTCGCTCCCATGACCGTGGTCGGCCTGCCGGTGGCCGACAGCCCATCCTTGTTCCCGGTGCGCCGGGTTTATTGCGTGGGCCGCAACTACGCCGCGCACGCGCGTGAAATGGGCTTCGACCCCGATCGAGAACCGCCGTTCTTCTTCTGCAAACCCAACGACGCGCAATCCATTGTGCCGGTGCCTGCCGGTCAGTGCGTGCGTCTGCCGTATCCGGACCAGACCAGCAACTATCACCACGAAATCGAACTGGTGGTCGCCATCGGCAAGGCTGGCAAGAATATCGCCGTGGAGGACGCGGCTGCGCACATCGCCGGCTATGCGGTGGGGCTGGACATGACCCGGCGCGACCTGCAGATGAAGATGCGCGAGATGGGCCGTCCCTGGGAAATCGGCAAGGCCTTCGATTATTCGGCCCCGGTCGGGCCGCTGCATCCGATCGCCCGGACCGGTGAAATCACGCGCGGGGAAGTGGTGCTGGAGGTCGATGGTGTCACACGCCAGAAAAGCGATCTCACCCACCTGATCTGGTCGGTCAACGAAATCATCGCCAATCTTTCGACGCTGTTCGAACTGCAGCCGGGCGACCTCATCTTTACCGGCACCCCGGATGGCGTGGGTGCCGTCCGGCCAGGCCAGACCATGACGGCACACATTGCCGGGCTGACCCCGATCACGGTGGCAGTGACCTAGGGCCGGTCGTCACGCTTAGCGCTTTTTCCCTGCACACGAAGCCGCGCCCATGTCGCGCGGCTCACCTATCCCGAGAGGAGACATGCCATGCAAACCAGGCAAGAGGTACAGCAATTCATCGATGCACTGCCTTTCTCGCGGCTGCAGCGGCTCACGCTGTGGCTGTGCTTCTTCGTGGTGACGGTCGATGGCTTCGACACCGCCGCCATCGGCTTCATCGCCCCCGCCATCCGTGCCGAGTGGCAACTGAGCGCGGCCGCGCTGGCACCGCTGTTCGGGGCTGGCCTGTTCGGGCTGATGGCCGGCGCTCTGGTCTTCGGTCCGCTGGCCGACCGTCTGGGGCGCAAGACCATCCTGGTGTGTTCGGTCCTGTTCTTCGGTCTGACCAGCCTGGCGGCGGCCTGGTCACCCAGCCTGGGCTGGCTGGTGGCGTGGCGCTTCCTGACCGGGCTGGGCCTGGGGGGCGCCATGCCCTGCGCCATTACCATGACCTCCGAATACTGTCCTTCGGCGCGACGCTCCACGCTGGTGACGCTCATGTTCTGCGGCTTCACCATCGGCTCGGCCGTGGGCGGACTGGCCTCGGCGCATCTGCTGGCCGGCGTGGGCTGGCGCGGCGTGCTGCTTACCGGCGGGATCCTGCCGCTACTGCTGGTACCGGCCCTGGTGCTGTGGCTGCCGGAATCGCTGCGCTTCCTGGTCAGCCGGCAGGCCTCGCCCGCACGCATGCAAGCGCTGCTGCGCCGCCTGGCACCGGCCCTCACGCAGACGCCGCTGCTGAGCGTGGACGAGAAGGCCAGCGGCACGCCCGTACGCGCGCTCTTCAGTCCGCAATATGCGATGGGGACGATATTGCTGTGGATCAGCTTCTTCATGAGCCTGTTGATCATCTATCTCATTTCGAGCTGGTTGCCCACGCTGCTGACCAATGCCGGGGCATCGATGAGCAAGGCCTCCCTGGTGACGTCCACCTTCCAGATCGGCGGCACGCTGGGGGCCATTGTGCTGGGCCGCTGCATGGACCGTGCCGGTGCGCATCGCACCCTGTCGCTGGCCTACGTATTAGGTGCGGTCAGCGTGGCGGCCAGCGGCTTGAGCAACGGCCATCTGTGGCTGCTGGTGCTGGCCATCTTCGGCGTCGGTATCTTCGTCAGCGGCACACAGGTCGGCGCCAATGCGCTGGCCGCCCAGTTCTATCCGACCCACAACCGCGCCACGGGCGTCAGCTGGGCCAATGCGGCCGGACGCTGCGGCTCGGTGGTGGGCTCGCTGTGTGGCGGCTGGATGATGTCGATGAACCTCGGCATGGGGCTGATCCTGGCCATGCTGGCCGTGCCTGCCCTGGTGTCGGCCCTGGCCATTGCCATGCTGGGCCGGCAGGCGCCGGGCCGGCCGCTGGTGTCGGCCACTACCTGATGTGCTTGTTCCTTGTATTGGTCTGCACCACAGCCTCGTGCTGCGGCGTTTTCATGACGGCATCAGGCCGCGCTTGGCTTCCTCTCGCTTGTCTCCTATGCTGAAGCTGCCGGTGGGCAAGCAGGATGTCAGGCAATAATTGTTTTCCTGTTACGCCATCGCACCGGCTTGCCTGCCGGCAACCAACGATAACAGGGGGAATTCCATGCAACTTTCCAACGTCACCATTCGCGTACGCCTGTGGCTGGGCTTCGGCCTGCTGATGGTACTGATGCTGGCCATGGCCGCCAGCGGCATCGCGCGCCTGGGGCAGCTCAACGGGCAGATGAAGGATGTGATCCACGACAAGTATCCCAAGACCGTGGTGGCGGGAGATATCGTCGACCAGCTCAATCTGATCGCACGCTCGGTACGCAACATCCTGCTGTTGAAACGAGAGCCGCAGATCAAGAGCGAGTACGAGCGCATCACCGGCGCCGACCGCACCATCAAGGAGGATCTGGCGCAGCTGGACAAGCTGCTCACCGATGACCAAAGCCGCTCCGCGCTCAACAAGCTGGTGACGGCCCAGAGTGCCTATTTCGAGAAACGCGACAAGGTGCTGGCGATGGTGCAGCAGGGCGGCAAGGAGGGCGCCATCGACGTGCTCATCGACGAAGTGCGCCCGGTGCAAAGCGCGACCATGAATGCTGCCGATGCCCTCATCAAGCAGCAGCACGCCATGATGGAAGCGGCCGGGAATGAGGTCGACAGCAATTACGTGCAGGCCCGCACCCTGCTGCTGGCGCTGGCCGCGGCGGGGCTGGCTGCGGCTGCAGCGATTGCCTGGATGATCACGCGCAGCATCACCGCGCCCCTGGATCGCGCAGTACGCGTGGCCGAGACGGTGGCGGCCGGCGACCTGACCTCGGCCATCGATGCGCATGGCCGCGATGAGACCAGCATGTTGCTGCGCGCACTCAAGAAGATGAATGACCGGTTGCTGGAGATCGTCAGCCAGGTGCGCGTCTCGACCGATACCATCGCCACGGCCAGCAGCGAGATCGCGCGCGGCAACCTGGACCTGTCCTCGCGCACGGAAGAGCAGGCGGCTTCGCTGGAAGAGACGGCTTCTTCGATGGAGCAGCTCACCGCCACCGTCAAGCAGAACGCCAGCCATGCCGGCCAGGCCAACGAGCTGGCCGGATCGGCCTCCGACATTGCCCGCCAGGGTGGCGACGTGGTGAATCAGGTAGTGGAGACGATGGGCGCCATCGATGCCTCCTCCAAGAGAATCGTCGACATCATTGCGGTGATCGACGGGATCGCTTTCCAGACCAACATCCTGGCCCTGAACGCCGCCGTGGAAGCGGCCCGCGCCGGTGAGCAGGGACGCGGCTTTGCAGTGGTCGCTTCCGAGGTGCGCGCGCTGGCACAGCGATCGGCCACCGCCGCGCATGAGATCAAGGCGCTCATCGCCGACTCGGTGGCACGCGTAAGCAATGGCAGCAGGCTGGTCGAGCAGGCCGGGCGGACCATGCACGACGTAGTGCAAAGCGTGCAGCGGGTAGGCGAGGTGGTCAACGAGATCAGCGCCGCCGGCCATGAGCAGAGTGCGGGGATCGAACAGGTCAACCTGGCCATCGTGCAGATGGACCAGGTGACACAGCAGAATGCCGCACTGGTCGAGCAAGCCGCAGCAGCGGCGCAATCCTTGCAGGACCAGGCAGCACAACTGGCGCGGCTGGTGTCGGTGTTCAAGCTGGAGGGCGGGGCGCCGGAACTGAAGCTCGTTGCGGCGCCATCGAATGCGCGGTTGACCTATGCGTGAGGCGCATTGCCGGGAAGATGAGCGTGCCGGGAGGTGCCGTCACTGCGCGCTGAAGCTGCCGGTGCTGGCGATGAGTGCGGCCCCGCAGCTGGTCTTGTGGCCTTCGTAGGCGACGGCGATGCCATCGATCTTGTGATGGGGATGTCCTTCGGCGATGGTGCAGTTGTCGTGTCCTTTTTGCGGACAGCTGCAAGCATCGCCGACCCGTGCGACGGGTAAGCCGCCGACCTTGAAATGGGTGGCGCTCACTTGCGTGACCTTGCCTCCATGGGAGGTGGCGTCACCCAGGCGAATGATGTTGGGCATGGCGAATTCCTTTCGAGTGGTATTGGGAAGGGGGAGCGACAAGACGGCGAAGGGCGGCGCTGGCTACGGCGGCGTGATGGAGGCTGGCGCAGCCTCGGTCGGGCGCAGGCGGAAGCTGTCCAGCACCTCGTCCCACAGCTTCATGGCTTGTTCATCGGTCAGCCTGGTTTGTTGCGCATTGCCGTTCTTGTCGCGATGGCCGGTGGTCAATTCGATCTTGAGCGCGGGGGTATCGAGCGTGCCTTCGCCTTCGGTCTCCCAGATAAAACTGTGGCCGCGCAGGCCGCCGCTGTTGGGGGCGCTTACCAGAAATTCCTGGCCCTTGTAGGGGCCGACCTGGCGGTCGCCTCGCCGTAGCACGTGCACCGAGGTCGCCATGCGGCTCAGCATTTGCAGCACGCCACCTACGCGGTCCAGCAAGGGCTCACTGTGTGCGCGGCGGGAGAGGGGATAGAACCAGACCGAGACATAAGCGTCAGGGTGGCCGGCGATGTCGATGTCGATGCCGGCTTCCTCCATTTCCCATTCGGGGTTGGCGATGAAGCCGTCTTCGAAGCAGTAGCCGGGTTCTGTAGGAATCTCATGGGTTGACCGCTTGTACAGGCTGGAGAGAATCTTGCGCATACCCCCGATGGCGTAGTCCTGGCGACTCATCGTCCCGGTACGGGGCTTACTCATGCCTGCGTGACTCTTGAAGAGATAACGTGTCCCGTCAATCCAGCGGTATCCGTCTACCTGAGCTATTTCTGTAATAAAGCTCTCCTCCCAATAGACGAAAATCCACGAATATGGATCCGGCTTGATCAACAAGCGCAACAGGCTGGACTCGGTTTCATGCTTCGTCGATCTGAGCCTCTTTTCCTTGGTGGCCATTTCCAACTCGAATTCTTCCAAGGTCATGGCTTTGGGTTTATCCAGCCGCACAAAATCGTAGCGATAATTGCCGCCGCTGAGCACCGAGCCTGCGGGCATATCGAGCAGAAAGCGCCCGACGCAAAAAGTGGAAACGGCAGGAACGGGTTCATTGGCCCGGGCTGTGTTCATGATTTGCAATCCTTGTTGAGGTGAGATATCTCCAGATAAAAGCAGCCAAATTGTGAAGGCCGAAATGGCGATGAGACGCAACGAATTTTTCATACGAATTTATCTGAAGAGGGTGCTTTCAAATTCGCCGACGTACTGACGATTCTGATGATGGAATAGAGGGTGACCGCCTGCGCAATCTTGGCGTTGTAGGAAAACTGATGGTCATAGCTGTCATGAGATTTCAGCTTTCCTTCATGCTTGAATATCTGGACAACATGAGACTTCGGCGCACCACCCGACTCCGCCGGGACCGTACCATCCCCGGGTCCAGTACCGTTCTGAAGCGTGAAGTAATGGAGGTGATGCTCGCCGAAGCGCAGCTCCAACATCCCGTTCAGATCATCGTCTGCCAGTTGCGATTTCTTGGGATCGCCAGGCACCATCGGTCCGCACTTCCAGCTGATCTCGTTCCACGCAGCCTGTTGTGGATCGGCGGCGTAATACGCGTAGGTGTTGGGGTGATAGCTGTCTTCAATAAGTTGATGAAGAGTCCGTGCCAATTTCATTTTCTTTGCAAACTGCTCAAAATCAGAAGACTTTGCATCCTCCCGAACCGACACCTTCCCCTCTCTCTTCGCGCGCTCCTCGTCCTCTTTACCCGCCGGATCAATCAAATCCACCCGCACCAACCTCCACCAATCCGCCGAATTGTTGAGATAGATCTTCACGTAGGGATCGTCCTCTCCAAGAAAGCTATCCATCTCCTCAGGCATGCCCCGCTGCCCAATGGTCCGATAACTGGCCCGCAGCCAATGCCGCTCCCCTCGGTTGGTCCAGGTCTTGTATTGCGCCGTGGGCAGCAATTCCAGGGGACCCGGCGCGTTGGCCATCACTGCCGTGCAGTCGGCCGCATTGCGCCCCAGGATGATCTGCGCCGCGCCTTCAAACCCGGCGCGCATACGCTTGTAGGTCGCAGGTGCACCAATGGCCGGCATCACGCCATGCACCACGCCAAGAATGCGTTCATCCATGCCGGGAAGCTGGGCACAAGCCCGCGCGACCAACCCACCCATGCTGTGCGTGACCAGGATCACCTGCTCGCAACGCTTGCCCTTGCTGCGGTAGTACGCGGTGATACGTTCGATCTCCCCAGCCAATCTTTGGGCAGACACCCGGTTGCTTTGCAGCCAGTTGTAGCCCACCGCATGTACCGGATAGAGCACCTCGGCAGCATCGCGCAACTGCTCTTCCTCAAGCGGAACGAAGGGCTTCTGCGCTCCCAGTTTTGCCGCGTCCTGGCGATCCATGACGAGCTCCTTCCATTGCGAAGTCAGCACCGCCCCTTGGCTGGCAGGATCGAAGATCAGCGCCATGCTCGTCTCCAGCAGCGAAAGAATCGGCAAGTAACTGTCCGCGTGGAGTTGTCCCCAGCCACGCCACTTGATGCGCTCGGCATCGGTCGCACCAGGCGCCAGGGCAAGCAGCGTCTTGCTGGTCTCGTCCGGCGAGGCAGGCCCGTCTTCATCCACTTCGGTGATATCGGGATTGAGCAGCCGCTGCCGGTCGGCCGAGGTGCGGATCAGGTGCTTGAGCAGCAACACGATGGCGTCCCAAGTGCTGTCCGGCGGGAACCATGCCGGTCCCTTGTCACGACCAACCAGCTTGAGCCTGGTCCCCATGATGCCCGGCACGAACAGAATCGGGACCACCACATCCGGTGTGGTCAGGCACAAGGCTCTGACTTTCATGCGCTTGCCGGTCAGCACAGACTGCGCCACATCATTGCCCTCTTCATCCCAGGCTGTGCCGACCAGGCGGGTCGGCTCGATGCTGGCTGTCGAACGGCTCATGGTCGAGTCTCTTGTGCACTGACGACGGGACGCAGGCGGAAACTGTTCAGCACTTCGTCCCACAGCTGCATGGCCTGGGCGTCGGTCATCCTGGTTTGTTGAGGATTGCTGTTTTTGTCGTGATGGCCGGTGGTCAATTCGATCTTGAGCGCGGGGGTATCGAGCGTGCCTTCGCCTTCGGTCTCCCAGATAAAACTGTGGCCGCGCATACCGCCGCTGTTGGGTGCACTCACCAGAAATTCCTGGCCCTTGTACGGGCCGACCTGACGGTCGCCTCGTCGTAACACATGCACGGAAGTCGCCATACGGCCCAGCATTTGCAGCACGTCACCCATGCGATCCAGCAGGGGGCGGTCGTGCTTGCTCATTGCCAGTGGGTAGAACCAGACAGAGACAAAGGCATCGGGGTGGCCGGCAATGTCGATGTCGATGCCGGCTTCTTCGTTTTCCCATTCTGGATTGGCGATGAAGCCTCCATCAAAGCAATATCCGGGTTCTGAAGGAATATCGTCGTCGGGTCGAGAACGAAGGTTGAACAGTAGCTGTCGCATCGCATCCAGACCTTCCGAATGGTGATCATCAGCGACTTTCATCGAGAAGGAAAAACTGCGGCCCTCCATCCAACGATATCCAGTCATCGACATCACTACAGTACTTGCATCATGGTTCCAAGAAACCAATATCGCACTATTGTGATCTGGCCGGATTATGTCGATCAGCATTGGCGCACCGGAGTCATGTTTTGTAGTTCGCAGATACGTCGCTCTGGACAGTACCGCTTTTTCAAAGTCATCCTTGCCCATCGTCTTCGGTGATTCAATGCGGGCAAAAGCATATTGGTAGTTTCCTCCGCTTAGTTGGGAACCAGCCGGAAGATCAATAAGAAATCTGCCCGTACAAAATGTACGAACCGGTGTTTCATTCTTTGTGTCCATATTTTTACTCATCATATGCGGTGAGCTGGCTCGGCTGGGTGTCTGGTTAAATGCTGTTGTCGCGCTGAGAAGCATCGATACGACGATCAAAACGATAAGTCTCCGAAGCTTCACGACTTGGCTGAAGAACGTTTAACCAGGTCGGACTCCGAGACCATCTTGACGATGGAATACAAGGTCACTGCCTGAGCGGTTGGGGAGTTATACGAATACTGGTGGTCGTAGGAGTCATGACCGCTGGCACTTCCACCATGCCTAAAGATTTGAACGACATGCTTTTTTGCACTTTCGGCCGATTCGGCCGGCACGGTGCCATCTCCATTCCCCTTACCACCTTGAATCAGGAAACGGTATCGTTTGTTGCCATTGAAGAGTAATTCTATGGAACCGTTTAAATCATCGCCCGCAAGTAAAGCGTAATGAGGATTGCCAGGCACGAGCATCTGACATCTCCACTGCACCTCATTCCAAGTCAGCCTTCCTGAATCACTGGCGTAATACGCGTAGCTATTAGAGTGGTATCGATCTTTGATGATTGAATGAAGCTTCCGGGAGGCTTCGAGATTGTCCTGAAATTTTTTAAAGTCGGAGGCCGGCTCTTTTACCGTACCTTCTCCCGCGCTTCGCAATTTCGCCCTGTCTTCTCTTCCCGCCGGATCGATCAAATCTTCACGGATCAACCTCCACCAATCCGCAGTATTGTTGAGATAGATTGTTGAGTAGGGATCTCCCTCACCAAGGAAGCTTTCCATCTCCTCGGGCAGCCCACGCTGTCCGATCCCCACATAGCTGACGCTAAGCCAATGCCGTTCTCCTTTGTTGTTCCATGTCTTGTATTGCGCCGTCGGCAGCAATTCCAGCGGGCCAGGGGCATTGGCCATCACCGCCGAACACTCGGAGCCATTGCGCCCCAGGACCACCTGCGCCGCGCCTTCAAACCCGGCCCGGATACGCTTGTAGGTCGCCGGTGCGCCAATGGCCGGCATCACACCATGCACCACACCCAGGATACGTTCGGCCATCTCTGGCAACTGCGCGCAAGCTCTCGCCACCAGGCCTCCCATGCTGTGCGTGACCAGAATCACCTGCTCGCAACGTCTCCCCTTGCTGCGGTAATACGCAGTAATCCGTTCGATCTGGTCAGCCAACCGCTGTGCCGACACCCTGTTGCTCTGCAGCCAGTTGTAGCCCACGGCATGCACCGGATAGAGCAGTTCGGCGGCGTCCTGTAGCTGTTTTTCCTGCAGTGGTGTGAACGGCTTCTGTGCACCTAGCTTGGCCGCATCCTGGCGCGCTATCACCAGTTCCTGCCAATGTGAGGTGAGCTTCCTGCCTTGGCTCGCGGGATCGAAGATCAAGGCCAGGCTGCTCTCCAGCAGTGAAAGAATCGGCAAATAACTGTCCGCATGCAGCTGTCCCCATCCACGCCACCTGATGCGTTCGGCATCGGTCTTGCCGGGAGCAAAGGCCAGCAGCGTCTTGCTGATGTCATCCGGATAAGCCGGCCCGTCTTCATCCACCTCGGTGGTATTTGGGTTGAGCAAGCGCTGGCGATCTGCAGCAGTGCGGCAAAAATGCTTGAGCAGCAGCACGACGGCTTCCCATTTGGCCTCGGGGGGGAACCATGCCGGCCCCTTGTCACGACCAACCAGCTTGAGCCTGGTCCCCATGATGCCCGGCACGAACAGGATAGGAACCACCACATCCGGTGTGGTCAGGCACAAGGCCCTGACTTTCATGCGCTTGCCGGTCAGCACAGACTGCGCCACATCATTGCCCTCTTCATCCCAGGCTGTGCCGACCAGGCGCGTCGGTTCGGATCCACTCATCATCTACTCCTTCACAATACGCAGCCGCGCGATGCGCATGGCCATGTCCTGGCTCAGCGCAGTGCGGCCTTGTTCGTCAGTGACGCCTTCGATGACGCTGCCGTCATCGAGCTCGATGCGATAGCGCTGCCGCACGTGAGGCCGGCCACTGCCGCGCCGGGCCAGGATGAAGCGCTCGTCGGTAGGCATCGCGCTGGCCGGCAACTCCACGCCAGGAGGCTGACTGTGGGCAGCACTCACGTGATGGAAATTGGCCGAGCGGATAGTGTGGTCACCGCTGCTCTGCTGGGTGATCGCATCACCCCCCAGGTCGATCTGCGCGCCCTGTGCCAGCAGCCGCAGGCGGGGCGCCTGCAGCACGATTTCATCGGCGGCAGTGAGCACGATGCGGCGAGCCGAGGTCGCTTCGATGTCGCCGCCATGGGTCTGCAATTGCAGCTTGCCGTTGGCGGCGACCAGCTGGATGCCCAGGCGCTGGGCGAACAGGCAAACGCTCTCCGCCACGCGCGCCAGCAGCTTCTTGCCGACAGAGAGTTGCGTGTTGCCCACGCTGATGAGATCGACTTCCTTCTGTGCGCCGACGACCACGCCTTCCTCACTGGTAACGGCCACGCCGGCCGGCGCCGTCACCGCGACCACCGGCTTGCCGCCGCCTTCGTTCTCGCTCTGCGTGTTGCTGCCGGCCTCCCACGCATCAAGATGGGCACGCAAGCGGCTGAAGGTCTGCACCTGCGTGTGGTCGGCATGATGAGTCCGGGCCAGGTCGGCCAGCTGCTGCTGCACCTCTTGCAACACGCCCATCAGGCCCAGCATCTCGGCGCGATCCAGCTGCGCGCCGCTGGCCCCGTTGCGCGCAACGGCGCTAATGAGCACCCCCTGGCCGCCCCGCAGCGCCAGGGCCTGGTCGGTACGCAGCTCGGCGCCTTCGCCACGGGCGTCGCTCTGACCCTCGGTGCGGGGATGGGTGAGCCAGCCCAGGTTCAGCTCGCTCTGTCCATGTTGGGAGGCGAGCTGGGCGCTGATCTGGCGCGGCGTGTCGTCCAGGCGCAGCTGGTTGTAGCGCTGGCCTTGGATTTCCTTGCTCCTGATGCCCGACAGGAAGCGGTTGCCTGGCAGACTGCCAACACGGCTGAAGGCCGGGGGCAGGGACTGGCCGTTGTAGAGCCGGCCGATCACAATGGGCTTGTCGGGATCTCCGCCAAGAAAATCGACCAGCACTTCATCGCCCACGCGCGGCAAGCTGATCGCGCCCCATTGCCGGCCCGCCCAATGGCTGGCCACACGCACCCAGGCAGAATCCCGCTCGCTGTCGCTGGCGCCCGCACCGCCTGCATGCTGATGGTCCTGCATGCGGGTGCCGTGAAAGCGCAGCCTGATGCGGCCCAGCGCATCGCAGTACAACTCTTCACCGGACGGTCCCACCACATGGGCATTCTGTAACTGCGGTTTGGGCAGATCCACGCGTGGATCAAAAGCCGGAACCAGCGGGATGCCACGACGCACGCAGACGAAGCGGTTCAGATAGCGCCGGCCCTGCTCGCGGCAACGCTGGCGCAATGGGGCCAGGTCCCCGAAGGCGCTTTCGTGATGCGGTGCCGCTTGCTGCAGGCGCTGGTCCAGGGATGCCGGAAGATTGTTCTCGGCGTAGACCTCCAGCCGGGTGAGGACGAATTCGCGTTCGTGCGGCGGATGCCGGTCCAGCTCCGGATGCCCCTCCACGCTGATCCATTCGCCCACATGCAGCGCACGCACGGTGGAGTCGGCCCGGAACTCCTTGGTCTCCTGCGCGAGCCGCTGCATGCGCGCGGTGGCAATCTGGTCAAGATCTTCACGATCCTCGGCGACGTGCGGCGCTTCGATGAGGTAGTCGTCCAGCAGACGGGCGAAACGGTCGCCCAGCTCTCCCTGCTCGGTGCTTATGTTCACCTGGCTGCGCATGGGCCCATCCTGCACGTGGTCCCATGTATGCCGGCTGACGCTGCCCGCACGCAGGCGGCGCGTGGCCTGCCAGTGCAGGATGCCATCCTGCTCGCCGGGCGCGTGATCCTGTCGGTAGGCAAGGGGGCCCGCTGCACTGCGCGGCAGCTGCATCGCGTCGTTGAACAGCACCAGGGTATGGCGGGGACTGCCTGCCTGGCCCGGCAAGGGTGGCGCACCGGGGCGGATGAACCAGCCGATGCCGCGCCGCTTCCACAGGCGGTGCAAAAAGGCGGCATCGGATTCGTTGTGCTGCATGATGAATTCGCGCAGCGGATAAGGTTCTGCCAGCAGCGACCAGTCCACCGCGAAGCTGCTGGCCATGAGCGCACTGCGTTGGCGCCACTCGCTGACCAGGACTTGGGTGACGTCCACCTCGCTGGCCCGCAGGAAGACCCGGGTATTGGTACGCTGGCCCAGCAGGTTTAACGCATCGCGCAGCACCAGGCGGTAGCTGCTCAACTCGCTGTCCAGCTGGCCCGCATGGGCTTCGGCGATGAAGCCGCATACCGTGCGCAGTTCTCCCTGGTCCGTCACCAGCTGGATTTCCGCCGGCACCGCCATGCACTCCTTGAGCCCCAGGTCCGCGTGCGGCGACAGGCACAGCAGCTCATATTCCATCTCGCCGCAAAGCGACTCGCGGCCCGTCACGTGCATGACCAGCAGCGCATCCTGCAAGGCCTGGTGCGATTGCGGCAGGCGCAACCGGATGGCGCGGGCCTGATGGGTCCAGAAGGTGAATGCTTCGGAAATGGTCCGGTAGAGCATGCGGGGATCCTTGCAGGAAACCCGTCTCGGACCGCGCAGGGGAAGCAAGGCGAAGGGTGCGCGGCGAACGGGCAATGGCGATGGGAGCGGCCATGCTAGAGGAGGCAGGCGCGCCGTTGTGCAAAGCGCCGGAGGTTGACGAGCAAAATCGTCAGAGTTCGACGGCGCGCATTGCGCCGATGACATTGTGTTGTGCCATGCCGATCGCCAGCGGGGGCGCTATGATAGGCGCCATGCCAACTTCCGGCGAACACGGAGCCGCGCCCCACGCAGGCAGGCCCATCGGACATCCCATAGGAGACAAGACATGCCCCCCGACATTACGCCACGCCCCGCCATCACTGCTGCGCACTACCGCGCCGACGCCGCTTCCCGCTACGACTGGCAGATCCCCGACGACTTCAACATCGGCCTGGCCGCCTGCGACCGCTGGGCCGATGGCAGCGGGCGGCCCGCCATCATTGCGGAAGACAGCGATGGCAGCGTCACCACCTGGAGCTTCGACCAGCTCAAGATCCTGAGCGATCAGTTTGCCAACGTCCTCGCAGAGGCCGGCATCGGGCGCGGCGACCGCATCGGCATCTATCTGTCGCAACGCATCGAGACAGTCATCACCCACATCGCCGCCTACAAACTGGGTGCGGTGACGGTGCCCCTGTTCTACCTGTTCGGGCCGGAAGCCATCGCCTACCGGCTCGACAACAGCCAAGCCGCCGCCCTGGTGACCGATGGCGCCGGCATGGACAAGCTGCATCTGGCCGGCGCATTGCCGACGTTGAAGGTGGTGTTCTGCGTGGAGCCCACCGACATCGTGCTGCCCCAGACCACCGACTTCTGGGACCGCCTGCGCGCCGCTTCGCCCGTGTTTGAGCCGGTGGCCACGCGCGCTGACGATCCGGCCCTGATCATCTATACCTCGGGCACCACCGGCAAGGCCAAGGGCGCGCTGCATGCGCACCGCGTGCTGCTGGGCCACCTGCCCGGCGTGGAAGTCTCGCACGACGGTTTTCCGCAAGCCGGTGACCGCTTCTGGACGCCCGCCGACTGGGCCTGGATCGGCGGCCTGCTCGATGTGCTGCTGCCCTCGCTCTATCACGGCGTGGCGGTGGTGGCGCGGCGACTGCAGAAATTCGACGCCCCCACGGTCTTCGGCCTGCTGGCCCGGCATGGCATCCGCAACGTGTTCTTTCCTCCTACCGCGCTGAAGATGCTGCGCGGCACGCCCGACCCGCGCGCGCAATGGGACTTCGCGCTGCGCAGCGTGGCCAGCGGCGGCGAGACGCTGGGCGACGATCTGATCGCCTGGGGCCGTTCGGCCCTGGGCGTGACCATCAACGAGTTCTACGGCCAGACCGAATGCAACCTGGTGGTGTCTTCCTCGGCGCAGCTCTATCCGAGCGCCTCGGGCAGCATGGGGCGGGCGGTGCCGGGGCATGACGTGCAGATCGTGGATGAAGAGGGCGAGATCCTGCCGCGCGGCGAAGTGGGCAACATCGCCATCCGCGCGCCGGACCCGGTGATGTTCCTGCGCTACTGGCGTAACGAAGAAGCCACGCGCGAAAAGTTCGCCGGCGACTTCCTGATCACGGGCGATCTGGGCAACATGGATGAGGACGGCTACATCCGCTACCTGGGCCGCAATGATGACGTCATCACCAGCGCCGGCTATCGCATCGGCCCGGCGCCCATCGAGGAATGCCTCATGCGCCATCCGGCGGTGCGCATCGCGGCCGTCGTCGGCATCAAGGATGCGCTGCGTACGGAGGTGGTGAAGGCTTTTGTCGTCCTCAAGGAGGGACATGCCCCGGATGCCGCACTGGTGGCGGCCCTGCAGCAGCACGTGCGCTCGCAGCTGGCGGCGCATGAATATCCGCGCGAAATTGCCTTCGTCGATGCGCTGCCCACCACTGCCACCGGCAAGATCATGCGCAAGGCGCTCAAGGAGAGCGCGTAACAGGGAAGTTGAAGCCGATGCCTCAAGAAGGCCCGTGCACCAGCCATTGCATCAGCCACGACAGCCCGAACAGCAGCGCCCCGATCAGGCCGCCGACCAGGGTGCCGTTGATGCGGATGTACTGCAGGTCGCGGCCGATGTTGAGCTCGATCTGGCGGGACAGCTCGGCCGTGTCCCACTGCTTGATGGTGTCGCTGATGTGGCGCGTGAGCAGTTGCGCCACGTCCGGGCTGAGGCTGGCGATGGCCTGTTCCAGATGGGTGTTCAGCGAAGCACGCAGTTCGGCATCCTCCTGCAGGGCGTGGCCTATCCACTGCGTGGCCGCGCTGGCCTGGGCGTGCAGGGCCGAATCGGGGCGCGCCAGGTCTTGCCGCAGCCATAGGCGCAGGCTGTCCCAGAGGCTGCCCACGTAGGCGTTGACGGCCTCGCCCTGCAAGACTTCGCGCTTGATCTCGTCGGCCCGTTCGCGCAGGGCCGGATCTTCCTTGAGACGCGCCACGAAGCTGGCCAGCTGGCGGTCGAAAGCCTGGCGCAAGGAGTGCTGCGGATCGGCGGCAATGCCGGTGAGGAGCTTGTCGAGGATATCGGCCAGGGTGTCGGCGGACTTCTCGCCGATCCAGTTCGAGGGCAGCAGTTTTTCGATCTTGGGATATTCGCGCTGCAGCCACTCCACCATGCGCTCGGCGATGAAGGCGCGCGTCTGTTCACGGTTGAGCAGCTCGGCCAGCGCCACGATGGCACGGTCCAGCAATTGCTGGTGGCGGCCGTCCAGAGTCAGGGTATCGAGGATGCCGGCCAGCGAACGCGACAGGTCCAGCTTGCCCAGCGCCGTCTGCAAGGCCTCGCGCACGAAGATCTGGATGCGGCGGTCATCGGTGAGCGTGAGCACACCGGCCACCGCCTGCGCCATATAGCCACCCAGGCGCGCGGCGTTCTCGGGGGCGGCCATCCAGGCTGCGAGCCGCTGCGCCGGATCATGGCGTCGCACCAGGCCCGCCAGGGAGCGCGGGCTCAGGAATTTTTCTTCCACGAAGACAGCCAGGTTGTCGGCAATACGTTCCTTGTTGCGCGGGATGATGGCCGTGTGGCGCGCCAGCAGCGGCAAGGGAATGCGGCGAAACAGCGCCGTCACCGCAAACCAGTCGGCCAGCGCACCGACCATCGCAGCCTCGGCCATGGCGCGCAGCAGCGCGGCCCAGATCGAAGACGGTGCGAGCGAAGCCGCCACGAAGAGCGCAGCCGATCCCAGCAGGCAAGCAAGGGCCAGACGCTTGGCACGACGCAAAGCAAATGATTTATCCATGGCAGCTGATGAGAAGTGACCGGATGCCTTACTCGCGGCATGAGACGATGAGTGTAAACCAGGGGCGAAGTTCTGAACTTATTCGAAAGATCACTAGAAGATTTTCGAAAAATACACGTTCAAATTACGCCGGGAATCTCGATAAATTTCGATTATTCAGCAAGAGATTCGAGGGTATAAGTGGATTGTCACCGATAGTTTGTGCCTTTGTAATTGTAGCTAATCGACCGTCACCCCTAGCCGCCCGATCCTTGCGCTCATGAAAAATTCAGAGACTCCACCGAGCGCCCGCGTCATCTTCGGACAGAACGTCCGCAGGGTACGCCGGCTGAAAGAGATGTCACAAGAAGAACTGGCCTTCCGTGCTGACATCAGTCGCACCTACCTGAGCGAAGTCGAACGCGGGGAAAGGAATATTTCCGTCGACAACATGGAGGCCCTGGCCTTCGCGCTGGAGATGGAATTGCCCGACCTGATGCGCGTGAGGCTGTTGTCCTTGCCCAGTGAGGATTCGCGCTGAGCGCTCCCGGTTCTTCTTGAAGGCCTTGCACGTCTTCGCGACCCACACCATTTTCCTGCGCTTTTTTTTAAGTTTTCTTGCCGATATTTTTTACGCTTTTCGATACGTCTTCGGCCTACATCGTTCCTTCGTCAATCCCCCTGACGCCGCCCACGTTCCAACGCCAGCGTCAGGTTTCAGCCAGCCGCACGACTTCTCTCACCCTTTGCCCGGCAAGCTCACAGGCGCCTGCGGAAACCGCAGCGTGAATACCGTGTGCTTCCCGGGTTCACTGCAGGCGCTGGCTTGCCCGCCATGCAGGGCCATGATGGTGCGCACGATAGCCAGGCCCAGGCCGCTGGAACCGCTGGCACTGCTGCGCGCCGGATCGGCGCGGTAGAAACGGTCGAAGATACGCTCAATCTGGGCCGGTGCGATGCCCGTCCCGGGATTGCCGACCTCGATCAACGTAGCCCCGGCCAGCGCCGTGGCCTGCAGGCTGATGACGCCGTGCGCCGGGGTATAGCGGATCGCATTGGCCACCAGGTTGCCCACCGCGCGGCGCAGCAGGGTGGCATCGGCGTGCAGGGTGCCGCTGCCACTGACCGCAATGCGCACCTGCGCTTCCTCGGCGATGCCTTCGAAATACTCGGCGATGCGATTGAGCTCCTCGCTCACCTCCAGCGGCTGGATCTGCAGGACCACGTGGGCATTGTCGGCGCGGGCCAGGAACAGCATGCTCTCCATCATGCGCGAGAGCCGTTCATATTCCTCGATGTTGGAGCTGAGCAGGGCCTGGTATTCATCCAGGCTGCGCGGCTTGCCCAGCGCCACCTGGGTCTGCACCATGAGGTTGTTGAGGGGCGTGCGCACGTCATGCGCCAGATCGGCGGAGAACTGGCTCAGTTGCTGGAAGCTGCGATGCAGGCGGTCCAGCATGTCGTTGAAGGATTGCACGATCTCGTGCAGTTCGCGCGGGGCCGCTTGCAGGTCGAGCCGGGTATCGAGCTTGTTGGCCGAGATCGCGCCCGTCTGCGCGGCCATCATGCGCAAGGGACGCAAGCCGCTGCGCACCAGGAAATAACTCAGCAGCGTCGCCAGCACGGTGCCGATCCCCGCTGCCCACCACACGTCGGCACGATAGTCGGCCAGCAGCAGCATGCGGTCCGAGGCGGTGCGCACTACCAGCACGATGGCTTTTTCACCGGAGCGCGTGGCAGGCATGCTGGCGATGTAGCGCGCCCGCAGTTCGCCCATGCGCAGCGTTTCGATGCGATCCCAGCCGGCGATCCTGACGGTCGACAGATCGATGCCCGGCGCGGTGCGCGTGGGATCGTGGCTTTCCATGAGGGTGCTGCCATCGGCGCGGGCGATGCGCACCAGCAGCTGGTCGTGGCCGGAGAGGGTATCGAGCACCAGGTGACGGCGCGCGAGGATGTCCTCCAAGGAGGCCGCATGCTCGACCAGGTGATTGATGGAACGGCACTTGCCGGCCAGCTCCTCGTCATCGCGCCGCTCCAGCTGCACGTGCAGCGAGTGCGAGAGATAGCTGCCCACCGCCGTGAAGAGCACCAGCGCCAGCAGGCCAAACAGCACCACCAGCCGCAGGCTCATCGAGGCGGTGTTGCGGCTCACGGACGCACCTCGAACACGTAGCCCATGCCCCACACCGTGTGCAGCAGTTTGCGGTCAAACCCTTCATCCAGTTTGGCCCGCAGGCGGCGTACGGCCACGTCGACCACGTTGGTATCGCTGTCGAAATTCATATCCCATACCTGGGAGGCAATCTGCGGTCGCGACAGCACTTCACCGGGGCGACGGATCAGCATGTGCAGGAGCGCGAATTCCTTGGCGGTGAGGTCGATGCGCTGGCCGGCACGGGTGACCTTGCGGCGGATCACGTCCACCACCACGTCCTCATAGTCGATCAGGTCCGCCTCGCGGCTCGGGCCGCGCCGCAGCAGGGTGCGCACGCGCGCCAGCAGTTCGGTGAAGGCGAAGGGCTTGACCAGGTAATCATCGGCGCCCAGCTCCAGGCCCTTGACGCGATCATCCACCTCGTCGCGCGCGGTCAGGAACAGCACCGGCGTGTCATGCGTGCGGCGCAGTTCGCGCAGGATGTCCCAGCCATTCATGCCGGGCAGCATCACGTCCAGGATGATCAGCTTGTAATCCAGTGTGCGCGCGTTGTGCAGGCCATCCACGCCGGTCTGCACCCAGTCCACCACGAAACCGGACTCGGTAAGGCCACGGCGCAGGTATTCGCCCGATTTGGGTTCGTCCTCTACCAACAAGATGTGCATGATCGGAATTCCTGACGGATAAGCCGATATTGTGAACGAGCCGGATGCGGCATTCATTACAAATCTGTAATGACTGGGCAATCTTTCTGTGCGGAGCGGGCTCCTAGAATCCATTCCAACGATTCGCCACCACAGCACGGCGACCGCGCCCCGCCTGGCATTGCACCTCTGGTGCAGAACCGGCGGTCTTGTGAAACAGCAATTTCAAAGGAGCCTCATCATGAAAACCTCGCACCTCATCCTCGGCACACTGGCCACCGTTTTTTCCCTGTCCGCCTTCGCCCAATCCACCGTGACCACCGAAGCCGCGCGCGACCAGGCCAACCTGAACATCGGTGAAAACTATCCGGTGGTGCAGTACCAGGGCAGCAAGACCCGCGCCGACGTGGTGGCCGAACTGCAAGCCGCGCGCCTGGGTGAGCCGATGCAAAATACCGGCGCCAAGCCTTCGGTCTCCGACAGCAGCACCCAGGGCCAGGCCCTGGATTCGTCGCTCTACAACGGCGCATGATCGCCCCCGTTGCGCTGCTGCCACGCTGGCAACAGTGACACGCCACGGCTACCCGCCTCGCGCCGGTAGCCGTTGTCATGACCGTCTCACGTTTCGCTCACCCTGTTTCGCTCACCCTTTACTCCATGCGCGTACTGGTTCTTTTCCTGGCCTTGTTGTTGCCGCTGCAGCTCTCCTGGGCAGCCGTGGCCAGCTATTGCCAGCAGGAAAAGGAAAGCGCCAGCCATCCCGGCCACCATACGCACTCCGCGTCGAATTCCGCACAGGACGATGCCGACAACAGCGGCAACGATGACACCGGCAAAGGTGACAAGGACCTCGCCTGCGGCGTCTGCCACTTCTCCAGCCTGAAATCGGTGCAATGGAGCGGCTCCACAATGGCTGAACGAATTTGCACATGCCTTGACGTTTTCTGCACCATCACCCCCGCCCCCAACTCCCACATCGCCGACGGGCCCGACAAGCCCAACTGGCTGCTCGCCGCCTGAGCCGGCGAGAACGTTTCCCCTCTTTTTGCTCTCGCCGGATTCCCCTCATTCAACCTGGAGAATTCGATGTACCGGCACAGCTCTTTGCTGGCGCTCGTCCTGCTTGCGCCTGCATTCGCCATGGCACAGGCCACGGCGCCCATCCCATCCGTCACGACAACATCATCGGCACCCCAAGCCGACGCCCTCACCCTGTCGGCCGCGCAGGAACTGGCGGCCACGCGCAGCAAGTCGCTCTCGGCTGCCCGCCTTGAAATCGAGGCGGTCGAAGGCAGCCTGATGCAAGCCGGTGCGCGGCCCAATCCGGAGTTTTCGGCATTGATGGAAGACACCCGCAAGGCCACCCGCACCACCACCTACCAGATCAACCAGCCCATCGAACTGGGTGGCAAGCGCAGTGCGCGCATGGAGGCAGCGCAGCGGCAGCTCGACATGGCCCGGTTGGACTACGCCACCCAGCAATATGCCCTGCGCACGCGCGTTACCGCGGCCTATCACGATGCGCTGCTGGCCGGCGAACGCCAGCGCCTGGCGACCGAACTGGTCGGCCTGGCGCAGACCGCCGCCGACATGACCGCACGCCGCGTGCAGGCCGGCAAGGTCTCGCCGCTGGAGCAAACCAAGGCGCAGCTGGCCTTGTCCAGCGCGAGGCTGGAGGCGCAGCAGGCCGACAGCGAAGCACTGCTGGCCCGGCGCTATCTGGCCAGTCTGTGGGGCAGCCAGGATCTGGCCTTCACGCTGGCCGAGGGCGGCGCGGACAAACTGCCGCCACTGCCCGCCATCGCCGAGCTCACCGCGCGCGTGGCCGAAGGACCGGCGGTGCAACTGGCCCGGCTGGAAGTCGAGCGCCGCAGCGCCCTGGCGCGCATCGAAAGCAGCAAGCGCGTGCCTGACCTCACCCTCTCATTTGGTAACAAACGTGACCAAGAGGCCGCACGCAACATGTGGGTGGTCGGCGTGTCGATGCCGATCCCGGTCTTCGACAGCAATCGCGGCAACGAGCTGGAAGCGATCAGGCGCACCGACAAGGCACGCGATGAACTGGCGCTGACGCAGCTGCAGATGCAGGGTGAGGCGGCACAAGCCTATGAGCGCCTGCGCAATGCACGCGCCGAGGCAGAGGCCCTCCGAGACGACATCCTGCCCGGCGCGCAGAGCGCCTATGACGCCGCGCGCACCGGCTTTGCGCTGGGCAAGTTCGGCTTCCTCGACGTGCTCGATGCGCAGCGCACTTACTTCCAGTCGCGTGCGCAGTACTGGAAAGCATTCTCCACCGCCTGGCAGGCTGCCACCGAACTGGACCGTCTGGTCGGCAACATCCCCCAACAACCATGAGAACGCCCATGACCCGTAAACAGAAACTCGCCATCGCGGCGATCATCGCCATGGCAGCGCTGCTGTCCGGATGGACCCTGATGAAGGGCAATGGCAGCACCACCGCAGCGGCCACGCATCAGGAAGAAGGCGGCCACGAGAAGCAAGCCAAGGACAATCACGGCGACCATGACGAGAGCGAATCAGCACATCAGGATGAAGAAGGCACCATCGCCCTGAGCCAGGAGCAGATCAGCGCTGCCGGTATCGTCTTGCAGGAGGCCGGCCCTGCCCGCATGGAAACCGGACTGCAATTGCCCGGCGAAATCCGCTTCAACGAAGACCGCACCGCGCACGTGGTACCGCAGGTGGCGGGCATCGTGGAATCGGTCTCGGCCAACCTGGGACAGAAGGTGCGGAAGGGCCAGGTGCTGGCCGTCATCATCAGCAGCACGGTGTCGGAACAGCGTGCCGAACTGCTCAATGCCGAACAGCGGCTGGCACTGGCGCGCAGCACCTGGCAACGCGAGAAGCAGCTGTGGGAGCAGAAGATTTCGGCCGAACAGGATTACCAGCAGGCCCAGGTCGCGCTGCAGGAAGCCGAAGTCGCCGCGCGCAACGCACGCCAGAAATTGCGGGCCATCGGCGCCACCGCGACAGCGGGCAATAGCGGCAGCCTGAACCGATATGAAATCCGCGCGCCCTTCGACGGCACCGTCGTGGAAAAACACCTGGGCCTGGGCGAGGCCGTGCGCGAGGATGCCAATGCCTTCCTCATCGCCGATCTCTCTACCGTGTGGGCCGAGATCATCGTCTCTCCCAAGGACTTGCAGACGCTGCGTGTAGGCACGCGCGCCGTGGTGCGTGCCACAGCCTTTGATGCGTCGGCCACCGGCAAGGTGTCCTTCATCGGCGCGCTGATCGGCGAGCAGACGCGCACGGCGCGCGCCCACGTGGTGCTGCCCAATCCTGAAGAACGCTGGCGCCCCGGCCTGTTCGTCTCGGTGGACGTGATCAATGACACCCGCGACGTGCCCGTGGCCGTTCAGGCGGAAGCCGTGCAGACGGTCGACGACAAGCCGGTGGTCTTCGTACGCGTGGACGATGGCTTCAGGGCGCAGCCGGTGCGCGTGGGACAGAGCGACGGCAAGACCGTGGAAATCCTCTCCGGCCTGCAGCCGGGCCAGCCATACGCGTCCACCGGCAGCTTCGCCATCAAGGCCGAGCTGGGCAAGGGTTCGGCCGAGCACAGCCACTGATGCGCCTCACTGCGCGCACTGCTGACCATTCATGAAGAACCCCTGAGAGAAAAATCATGTTCGAACGTATCATCCGCTTTGCCATCGAGCACCGGTGGCTGGTCCTGCTGGCGGTGCTGGGCATGGCCGCCTGTGGCGTGTACAGCTACCAGAAGCTGCCCATCGACGCCGTGCCCGACATTACCAACGTGCAGGTCCAGATCAATACCGCCGCGCCCGGCTACTCGCCGCTGGAGACCGAGCAGCGCATCAGCTACCCGATGGAGACCGCGATGTCGGGCCTGCCGCACCTGGAACAGGTGCGCTCGCTCTCGCGTTACGGGCTGTCGCAGGTCACGGTGATCTTCAAGGAGGGCACCGACATCTACTTCGCGCGCCAGCTGGTCAACGAGCGCATCCAGCAGGCCAGGAGCCAGCTGCCGTCCGGCATCGATCCGGCCATGGGACCGATCTCCACCGGTCTTGGCGAAATCTACCTGTGGACCGTGGGAGCCCGCGACGATGCCCGCAAACCCGATGGCAGCCCCTACAGCGCCGCCGACCTGCGCGAGATCCAGGATTGGATCATCAAGCCGCAACTGCGGCTGGTACCGGGCGTGACCGACATCAATACCATCGGCGGTGACGCGCGCGAATACCAGGTGGCCCCTTCGGTGGAGCGGCTGGCCTCCTACGGCCTGAGCATGGATCATCTCCTCAAGGCGCTGGAGAAGAACAACGGCAATGTCGGCGCCGGCTACATCGAACGGCGCGGCGAGCAAACCCTGATCCGCGTGCCGGGCCAGGTCGGGTCGGCGGAGGACATCGGCAATATTGTCCTGGCCAATGTGCGGAGCGTGCCCATTCATATTCGTGATGTGGCTGAGGTCGGGCAGGGGCGCGAACTGCGCACGGGTGCGGCGACCGAGAACGGGCGCGAAGTGGTGCTCGGCACGGTCTTCATGCTGATCGGCGAGAACAGCCGCACGGTCTCGCAAGCGGTGGACAAGAAGATGCGCGAAATCAATCGCAGCCTGCCGGAGGGCGTGCAAGCCATCACCGTCTATGACCGCACCGTGCTGGTGGACAAGGCGATTTCCACGGTCAAGAAGAACCTGGTCGAAGGCGCGCTGCTGGTCATTGCGGTGCTCTTCGTCTTCCTCGGCAACATCCGTGCGGCCATCATCACGGCCATGGTGATTCCGCTGGCGATGCTCTTCACCTTCACCGGCATGGTCTCCAACAAGGTCAGCGCCAACCTGCTGAGCCTGGGCGCGCTGGATTTCGGCATCATCATCGATGGCGCCGTGGTGATCGTGGAAAATTGCGTGCGCCGCCTGGCCCATGCCCAGCAGCACCTCGGCCGCGCGCTCACCCGCAGCGAGCGCTTCCATGAAGTCTTTGCGGCGGCAAAGGAGGCGCGTCGTCCGCTGCTGTTCGGACAGTTCATCATCATGATCGTCTACCTGCCCATGTTTGCGCTGACCGGCGTGGAAGGAAAGATGTTCACCCCCATGGCCTTCACCGTGGTGACTGCGCTGCTGGGCGCGATGATTTTGTCGGTTACCTTCATACCGGCCGCAATCGCCCTGTTTATCGGGGAGAAGGTCGCGGAAAAGGAGACCCCCCTGATGGCCTGGGCCAAGCAGCTCTATGCCCCGCTGCTGGTGCGCATCATGGACAACAAGCCGGTGGTGCTCAGCTTCGCGGCGGCGCTGATCGTGGTCTGCGGCGTGCTGGCCACGCGCCTGGGTACGGAATTCGTTCCCAGCCTCAACGAGGGTGACATGGCCATCCAGGCGCTGCGCATCCCCGGCACCAGCCTGTCGCAATCGGTGCAGATGCAGCAGCAGATCGAGCGGGCGCTCAAGCAGCAGTTCCCCGAGATCGAACGCGTCTTCGCCCGCACCGGCACGGCCGAAGTGGCCTCGGACCCGATGCCGCCCAACATCTCCGATGGCTACATCATGCTGAAACCCGAATCGCAATGGCCGCAACCGCGCAAGACGCACGATGAACTTCGGGCGGCGATACAACAGGCGGTATCCCGCATCCCGGGCAACAGCTATGAGTTCTCGCAACCCATCCAGCTGCGCTTCAACGAACTGATTTCCGGTGTGCGCAGCGACGTGGCGGTCAAGATCTTCGGCGATGACATGGCCGTGCTCAACGACACCGCCGCCAAGGTGGCCGCCGTGCTGCAGAAGACGCCCGGTGCCACCGAGGTGAAGGTGGAGCAGACCACGGGATTGCCCATGCTCTCCATCGACATCGACCGAGAAAAAATCGCGCGCTACGGTTTGAACGTGGCCGACATCCAGGACACGCTGGCCACCGCCATCGGCGGCACCCAGGCCGGTACGCTGTTCCGGGGCGACCGGCGCTCTGCCATCGTGGTACGCCTGCCGGAAGCCGCACGCGCGGATCTGGAGGCGCTGCGCCGGCTGCCCATTGCGCTGCCGCCGCAGGAAGGCGCCAGCCGTACCAGCTATGTGCCCCTGGGCGAAGTGGCTGCACTCAATATCGCGCCCGGTCCCAACCAGGTCAGCCGTGAAGACGGCAAGCGCCGCATCGTGGTCAGCGCCAACGTGCGCGGACGCGATCTCGGTTCCTTCGTGGCCGATGCCGAAGCTGCGCTGCAGGCCCAGGTCAGGATTCCCACGGGCTACTGGACCACCTGGGGCGGCCAGTTCGAGAACCTGCAATCGGCGACGAGACGCCTGCAGATCGTCATCCCGGTGGCGCTGCTGATGGTGTTCGTGCTGCTGTTTGCGATGTTCAACAACGTCAAGGATGGCTTGCTGGTGTTTACCGGCATTCCCTTTGCACTGACCGGCTGCATCCTGGCACTGGCCGCGCGCGGCATTCCGATGTCGATCTCGGCGGCAGTGGGTTTCATTGCGCTCTCGGGTGTGGCGGTGTTGAACGGGCTGGTGATGATCTCCTTCATCCGCAGCCTGCGCGAAGAGGGGCGCTCGCTGGAGGACGCCATCCTTGAGGGCGCCATGACGCGTCTGCGTCCAGTGCTGATGACGGCGCTGGTGGCGTCGCTGGGCTTCGTGCCGATGGCGCTGGCCACCGGCACCGGGGCCGAGGTACAGCGGCCGCTGGCGACGGTGGTCATTGGCGGCGTCCTTTCGTCCACGGCACTGACGCTGCTGGTGCTGCCACTGCTGTATCGGATGGCGCATGGGCGCGATGAGGACGCGGCGGTGACCGCGCCGCGCCGGAAGTTCCGGGCGCGCCGCTGATCCAAGACCCGCCGGTGTCCGCTCAGGCCACGCGCTGCCGTCCTTCGAGCAGCGCCGTGAAGTGTTCGCCGGACATCGGGCGGCCGTACCAGAAACCCTGGTACAGCGTGCAACCCTGGGCATGCAGCAGGTCTCGCTGTTCCATCGTCTCCACCCCTTCGGCGATGATGGACAGCCCCAGGCTCTGGCCCAGCATGATGATGCTGCGGATGATGCTGGCGGTGGCCGCATCCTTCTGCATCTGGCGCACGAAGCTCTGGTCGATCTTGAGCTGGTCGATGGGGAAACGTCCGAGATAAGACAAGGAGGAATAGCCGGTTCCAAAATCGTCCAGCGAGATCGACACATCATGCGATTTGAGGTCATTCATTTTTCCGATGACCTCATCGATACTGTCGATCATCATGCTTTCGGTCAGTTCCACCTTGACCGCCTTGGAGCTGATGCGGTGCTGGCGGATGGTCTCGTGGAAGCGCGCCACGAAATGATCGACCTTGAATTCCTGTGCCGAGACATTGACCGCAATCACCAGATCCTGCGCCAGCCCTTCACTCTGCCAGGCTTCCAGGTCGCTGCAGATGGCTTCGAGCACCTGATGGCCGATCTCTTCCATCAGACCCAGGTCTTCGGCCACCGGAATGAAGAGCGCCGGCGAGACCATGCCCTTGCCCGGATGCCGCCAGCGCACCAAGGCCTCGGCGCCCACGACCTTGCCGTCATAGGTGACCTGCGGCTGATAGTGAACCACGAACTGGCGCTGCATCACGGCGGCGCGCAGTTCCACTTCGAGCGCACTGCGCTGGGCGGCCAGGGCCTGCATGGCCGGATCGAAGAAGCGGAATACGTTGCGGCCTGCCGCCAGCGACTGCACCATGGCCAGCTTGGCTTGCATCACCGCTTCCTCGGCCGATTGCACCTCCCCGCGCAGGATATTGATGCCGATGTTGAGGGAGCAGGGGAAGGTCTCCAGCGTACCCGGCGGCGGTGCCAGCGCGGCGATGAGACGGTTGGCCAGTGCCTCGCATGACTTGATGCCCTCGGCCAGCTCTTTGCTGCCGAGCTGGCCGCCTAAAGCGAACCGTTCGCCATCGATCCGTACCAGCAGGTAGTCGCCGCCAACGCAGGCGGCCATGCGGCGCGCGCACTCCCCCAGGAAGCGATCCGCATCATCGGCCTTGACCAGGCCATGGGAGAGATCGGCGCGATGGATCTCCATGTAGAACACGATCAGCGGCATGCCATGTGACTGCTGGCGTATGAGTGCACGCCGCAGCCGGTCAAGGGAAAGCTGCCGGTTGGGCAGCTGGGTGACCGGATCGTAGTAGCTCAGCCGGGCGATGCTGCTCTCGGCTTCCAGCCGTTCGGAGACATCGATGAGCACCCAGATCTGATCCTGCGGGCACGCCGCGTCGATGAGCGAAGTGCGCAGTTCGGCCGGCAAGGTGCGGCCATCGGCGCGCTTGAGCATGACGATCTCGCCCACCCTGCCGTGATGGTGCGCCAGCTTGCTGTCCAGGTAAGCGGCCTGTTGCTCCGGCTCTTCGAAGATCTGCGCGCTCGATAGCGCGGTTAGCCCGGTGTCGCTCATGCCCAGCATGGACTGGGCTGCGTCATTGGCGAAGGCGATGCGGCCATTGCGCACGAACAGCACGCCGGCCGGGATATTGCCGAGGATCGCCGCCTGCTCGTCGAAGAGGGTTTTCAGGCTGGTCTGCATGGCGTCCATGCGGTGCGCCAGCAGGCCGATCTCATCCTTTTGCGGCAGCGCGATGCGGGTGGTGAAATTGCCGCGCTCGATGCGCGCCGTGGCCACGGTGAGCTTGCGGATGGGCGCCAGGATGCGGCGGTAGACCAGGAGTCCGATGATGAGCAGCGCCACCACGCCCTGGGCCAGCAGCACGCATGTATGGAAGCGCTTGTCGCCGGCCAGCTTGCGCTGGAGCTGGGCATCGGACACCACGAGCTGCACGCTGCCCAGGGTGACGGTGCGGTCCTGCTGCTGCATGGTCAGGGGCAGGGTGCGCGTGAGCAGGTTGCCACTGCGGCGCAGCGGCTCTTCCAGACGCGCGAGGGTGCGCTCTTCGGGGTCGCGGATGTCGACCGAGACCACCTGGGTATCGAGCATGCTTGCCTGCAGCAGGGCGGTCATGTCGGATTGATTGAGGCTCCATACCGGCAGCACCAGGCTGTGCGCCAGGGTCTGGCTCTTTTCATCGACCAGGGCGGTCATCTCCTGGCTGATCTGTTGTTCGCGCGTGCTGTTGAGCACGGTCAGCGCCACCACCACCGGCAGGCTCAAGGCCACCAGCAGGGCACAGGCGATGTAGAGGCCGAGGCTGGTGGTCTTCGTGATCATGGCGGGCCGTGCGGGTCGGAGGTTGAAAAGAAGGGCAAGCGTGCGGGGCTACTTGAACCAGTCCATCTTGTAGGTCTCGATGGCCAGGCGTTCGGAGGGGGTCAGGCGGTCGTTCTGCAGCACGATCACGCGTGGATGCGTGCCCCGCAGGGCCTGGCGCACGTGACGGGTGGAGTGGTGCCTCTGGATCAGGTCCAGCAGGGCGCCGTTGCGATGGATCTTCCTGAGACCGTCGAGCAGGGCCTCGCGGATATCGTCGCGTCCCGGTGTGGTGTAGAAGAACAGGTCCGTCGGGTAATACAGCACCAGGTCCGGCACGACGGCCAGCTGGTGTTTCGGATCGTAGGTCTCCAGTTCGCTGGCGGCCTCGAAGATGGATCGGTTGTAGAAATCGAAACGCCCTGCCTTGAGCATCTCGAACAGGTTCATGTAATTGCCCTGCGCCACCTTGAGGTGATTGGCTTGCATGATGCTGGTATCGAGCCAACCGATGCCGGAACCGATAGTGAAGGCGCGCAGATCATCCAGGGTGCGGATGCTGGCGGCGCGTTCCAGGCTCTGACGATTGGCCAGCAGCACGCGATAGCCGCCGCCGCCAAGATAGATGGGGAAGGGGATGGCTTCCAGTGTCCGGGTCATGCCGCTGCCGGCGGAGGTGGCCAACAGGTTGCAATACTGGCCGGCCTGGATCAGCTGCACGTAGCGCTGGTCCGAGGTCGCCACGTTGGCCACCTGGCAGCCCTTGATGACAAAGGGGCGGCCGCTGGCGCGCATGGCCAGTTCCAGCAGGGCCTTGCGATAGTGGATCACGGGATTGTCGTCATTGAGATCGGCGAGCTTGATCTCGATGACGGGCGCGTTCGCGGCGGTGGTTTGGGCGCGGGTGGAGGCGGCGCAGAGCAGGCTCATCGCCAGGACGAGCACAACCGCAGCTACGCTTCGGGCGCTCGACTTGTCTCTACTCATGGCGTTGGGAGCTCGAATTGTTGGTCTGATGGTATGCAAGCGGATGGGCAATCGCAAGGATTTGTGCGGAGTCGTGGATATTGTTGTGGTGCGCCTGCACAGCGTGGCTTGATGGGACGCAAACAGGGATCTGCAGCGGGTTTCAGGATGAGGAATGGCGACTTTCCCTGGCCGTATTGCTGCACTTTTTGATGCGGGCAGGGCAAGATCGACGGTGCCGGACCCGCATGCTCAAGCTCATCGGCAATGTCGCCTTATGCCGGAAATGCAAATACCCGCAAAGACAAACGGGTTGCTCTAGGAGAATATATGAATAATAATTATTATCATTACTATTTATGATCGGCGCAGTCTGCCGATTTTTATTTTCTCCCTCTGATGATCTGATCCTGTCCATGTCTGCCTACGCTTCGCACGCTCCTGCCTCTTTTGTTCCACCACCGTTCCGACTCACCCGCCTTTGCTCTGCCGTGGCCCTGGCCTGTGCTTCCGTGGCCGCGTTGCCTGCGCATGCCCAGGAGCAGACGGCGAGTACGGTGCAGGCCCTGCCGGAGGTGAGCGTGACGGCTGACCGCGCCGCGCAGGCACCCACGGAAGGCTCCGACACCTACACCATCAAACAGAGCAGTTCCGCGACCAACCTGCCGCTGTCGCCGCGCGAGACACCGCAATCGATCTCGGTGGTCACGCGCGCCAAGATGGATGACTTCCAGCTCAACACCATCAACGATGTCCTGGCCAGCACCACGGGCGTGACCGTCGAGAAGGTCGAGACCGATCGCACGTATTACACCGCGCGCGGTTTTGACGTGACCAATTTCATGTTCGACGGCGTCGGCATCCCGATGACCTTTGGCGTGCAATACGGCGACATGGACATGGCCATGTATGACCGCGTGGAGATCGTACGCGGCGCCAATGGCCTGACCTCATCCACCGGCAATCCTTCGGCCACGGTCAACTTCATCCGCAAGCGTCCGACCAAGGACTTCCAGGCCTCGGCGAGCGTGAAGCTGGGTTCCTGGGATACGCGCCGGGTCGATGCCGACCTGTCCGGTCCCATCAATGCCGCCGGCACGCTGACCGCACGCGTGGTGGCCTCCCATCAGGAAGGCAATTCCTACCTCGACCGCTATCGTCCGACCAGGGATGTGTTCTATGGCGTCATTGAAGCCGAGCTGGGCAACGACACCCTGTTGACGGCCGGTTACAGCTACCAGAAGGTGCATGGCAAGGGCGCGATGTGGGGCGCATTGCCGCTGACCTACACGGACGGCAGCGCGACCAACTATGGTGTGGGGACCAGCACGTCGGCGGACTGGTCGTATCTGGATTCCACCCAGGAACGCAGCTTCGCCGAACTGCAAAAGGCCGTGGGCGATGGATGGCAGTGGAAGACCACCGTGGGTTACAACGAGATCCGCAGCGATGCGGCGCTGCTGTATGTCTACGGCACGCCGGACAAGGCCACCGGCACCGGGCTCTACTCCTATCCCTCCCTGTATGACAGCGCAAACAAGCAGAGCTATGTGGACAGCAACCTGACGGGCAAGTACACCTTGTTCGGGCGCGAACATGATGCCAACGTGGGGATCAATATTTCTGATTCGAAGCTCTATGACATCAGCCATTATGGGCAGGGGCTCAATAGTGCGATCTCCACGTCGCAGGCTTTCGATGGTTCGTATGTCGAGCCGACGTTTGATTACCTGATCGATGGCAGCAGCTATGACGACCGCCGCAAGACGATCTATGGCGCCACGCGGCTCAATCTCAGTGACCGCCTGAAATGGCTGATCGGTGCCAATTACACGCAGGCGGATTCGACCGGCCAGGCTTACGGCGTGGCGCATCAGCTGAGCCAGTCGGCCTTATCGCCTTATACCGGTGTGGTGTTTGATCTCACGCAGCACATCTCGGCTTACGGCAGCTATACGCGCATCTTCAATCCGCAGAGCAGCACCGATGCGAGCGGGGCGGTACTGGCGGCGGCCAAGGGCAAGGCGTATGAGGTGGGTCTGAAAGGGGAATTCTTCCAGCGCAGGCTGAACACCTCGCTGGCATTGTTCCGTGTCGAGCAGAGCAATATTGCGGAGCAGGCGGGGACTATCGGGGCGACGGCTTACTATCGCGGTATCAATGCGAAATCTGAAGGCATCGAATATGACCTCTCGGGGGAACTGGCCAAGAACTGGCAGGCCAGTGCGGGGCTGGTGGTACAGCGAATCACTGGCGATGATGGCAGCTCGGTCAGGCTGTATGTGCCGCGACATCAGCTGCGCTTGTCTACCACCTATCGTCTGCCGCAGATGGAGCAGGTCAAGGTGGGGGCGAGTTTGAATTATCAGAGCAAGACCAGCTATGACAGTACCAATGCGGCTTATCAGGGGGGGTACTCTGTGGTTAACCTGATGGCCTCTTATGACATCAGCAAAAATCTTAGCGTGTCGGCTAATCTGAATAATTTATTTAATAAGAAATATTTGACTAGCGTTTATTGGAGTCAGTCTTATTATGCGGCGCCGGTTAATGGGAGTATTTCTGTTAACTGGAGGTATTGAGGGATGGGCGTGTCCGATTTTTTGTGTAAACGGGATTTCGTTTAATTCATAGAGATACGTTCACCGAACTGGATAGTAAACCGAGTCAGTGCAGCTTTCCAATCTCGGATGGGCAGCGTCCACTTTTTACTGATGTTGCGCAGGGCCAGGAAGAAGAGTTTAATCAGCGCCTCATCGCTGGGGAACGAGCCCCGGTTCTTAGTCAGCTTGCGCAAACTCATGTTGACCGACTCGATGGCATTGGTCGTATAGATGACCTTTCGAATCTCTGGTGGGAAGTCGAAGAACGGAATCAGACGGGGCCAGTTGCGCCGCCAGGATTGGCCGATAGGCAGATACTCTGCATCCCATTTCTCTTCGAATTCACCGAGTCGGAGTTCGGCTTCTTCGGCGGTTGCCGACTGGTAAATCAATCGTAGGTCAGCCGCCACCTCCGGACGTCGTTTCCATGAGACGTAATTCAAGCTGTGCCGGACCATGTGGACGATACACAGCTGTTGAGTTGCATCGAAAACTGACCCACTTTCCCCGGAAATTTGCATCCTAAGTTGACCCATGTTTAGACCACAATCCTGCTCATCACAGCGAGCAGGAGAACGGAGTGATAGACGTGGCCCTACTTGGAATTATTCGACGCTGGTACATCCGCGATCACATCTCGATCAGGGAAATCTCCCGCCGGCTGGACATCTCTCGAAACACGGTTCGTCGCTATATCCGATCCGGAGCGATCGAGCCTTCCTACCCCTCAAGGCATTCATCCAGTGCCCTAGATGAATTCGCGCCTCGACTTTCAGCCTGGCTCAGCGCTGAGGCAGTCAAATCGCGCAAGCAGAGACGAACCCTGAAACAGATGTTCCTGGACTTACGAGAGCTGGGATATGAAGGGTCTTATGACCGCGTGGCAGCCTTTGGAAGGCAATGGAAGGTGGGTCAAATGGAGAGGGTCAATTCTGCGAGCAAATCAACACGGCAGGGGCCAATATCCGACTTTTTCAAAGTCGATGGGCAAGCTGCGACGCCAGGAACGTCTTGCAGTTTCACCCAAGAGTAATGGAACTGGCCGGCAGTGTGCAGGACTACATCATAGTCCATGAGCTATGCCATACCATCGAGAAGAATCACACCAAGGCCTTCTGGAGCCTAGTCGGTCAGGTCATGCCGGGGTGGCGGCATGACCACGAGGTACTGGAGCGAGCGGCATTTGGAAATACAATTTAGTTGCTTTGCTTAATCGGCAAAAACAAACGGCCACTTCCAAGAAGTGGCCGTTGTACTTTTCGAAGCAACTTTGAAAAGTGAACCATCGAACTGAGCTATCAAGCGGCACCGTTTGATAAAAATCTCAATGGATGCCTCTCAAAATCTCAGGTTATAGGTCCTGCTACAAAAAAATCAAACATCAATATTCCCAGCCTGCAAAGCATTAGATTCAATAAACGCCCGACGCGGCTCCACATCATCCCCCATCAGCGTCATGAAGATCTGATCCGCAGCAATCGCATCCTCGATCTGCACCTTCAACAAACGACGCACCGTCGGATCCATGGTGGTTTCCCAAAGCTGCTCAGGATTCATCTCACCCAGACCTTTATAACGCTGCTTGTTGACGCCACGCTCGGCCTCATCACGCAGCCACGCCATGGCCTGGCGGAATTCGGTAATGACCGACTCCTTGCGCTTCTCACCCTGGCCACGCGCCACGACAGCGCCCTTGCGAATCAAGCCCTTGAAGGTCTCGGCAGCCGTCGACAACACCTGGTAATCCGGACCACTCACAAAATCTGCATCGATCACAGTCGCCTTGATGTTGCCATGCTGACGACGATGGATATGCAGCGCCACCTTCTCGCTGTGCTCATCCACGCGCGCCTGCACGTCGATGTTGATGTCGTTGATGGCCTTCTTCAGTTCTTCGGCAGTGGCGGTGGCCTCTTCGATGTTCTCCAGCTTCAGCGCCACACCACCGGTCATGATGGCATTCAAGGCCGATTCATCGATGGCGCGCGACAGGCGCATGATGATCGCGTTGGCGGTGTTATACTGGCGTGCCAGTTCCACCAGCGCCTCGCCGCTGATCGGTGCTGCATCTTCAGCCGGCTTGATCTCGGCATCGTTCAGCGCAATCTGCATCATGTACTGCGCTTCCTCGAAGTCATCCTTCAGGTAACGCTCGTCCTTGCCGGCCTTGACCTTGTACAGCGGCGGTTGGGCGATGTAGATATGGCCGCGTTCGACCAGCGCCGGCATCTGGCGATAGAAGAGCGTCAGCAGCAGGGTGCGGATGTGCGCACCGTCGACGTCCGCGTCGGTCATGATGATGATGCGGTGATAGCGCAGCTTGTCCGGGTTGAATTCGTCCGCGCCGATGCTGGTGCCCAGCGTTGCAATCAAGGTCGTGATCTGTTCGGAAGAGAGCATCTTCTCGAAGCGCGCCTTCTCGACGTTCAGCACCTTGCCGCGCAGCGGCAGGATGGCCTGGAACTTGCGGTCGCGGCCTTGCTTGGCCGAGCCGCCTGCGGAGTCACCCTCGACGATGTACAGCTCGCACAGGGCCGGGTCGCGTTCCTGGCAGTCGGCCAGCTTGGACGACAAACCCAAGCCATCCATCACGCCCTTGCGGCGCGTCAGTTCGCGTGCCTTGCGGGCGGCTTCGCGGGCACGGGCGGCTTCGACGATCTTGCCGCAGATGATCTTGGCGTCGTTGGGTTTCTCGGCCAGGAAATCGGTCAGGGTCTTGGCGACGATTTCTTCCACCGGGCCGCGCACTTCGCTGGAAACCAGCTTGTCCTTGGTCTGCGAGCTGAACTTCGGCTCCGGGACCTTCACCGACAGCACGCAGGTCAGGCCTTCGCGCATGTCGTCGCCGGAGATCTCGACCTTGGCCTTCTTGGCGAGATCGTTTTCTTCGATGTACTTGTTGATGACGCGGGTCATCGCGGCGCGCAGGCCGGTCAGGTGAGTGCCGCCGTCACGCTGCGGGATGTTGTTGGTGAAGCAGAGCACCTGCTCGTTGAAGGCGTCGTTCCATTGCATCGACACGTCCACCGACACCAGCGTGCCCTGGTCGGATTGCTTCTCGCCCGTGGCCTGGAAAATGGTCGGGTTGAGGATGCTCTTGTTCTTGTTGATGTATTCCACGAAGCCGCGGGTGCCACCTTCGAAGGCGAAGTCTTCTTCCTTGCCGGTACGCTGGTCGGTCAACTTGATATGAACGCCATTGTTCAGGAAGGACAATTCGCGGATACGCTTGGCCAAGATCTCGTAGTGGAATTCGACGTGGGTGAAGATCTCTTCGTCGGCCCAGAAATGCACTTCGGTACCGCGCTTGTCGGATTCGCCCACGACCTTGATCGGCGAGACCTGCACGCCATCGACCATTTCCAGCTCGCGGTTCTGCACGATGCCCTTGGCGAATTCCATCGCGTGGACCTTGCCGTCGCGGCGGATGGTGAGCTTCAGTTTCTTGGACAGCGCGTTCACGCAGGACACGCCCACGCCGTGCAGGCCGCCGGAGACCTTGTAGGAGTTCTGGTCGAACTTGCCGCCGGCGTGCAGTTCGGTCATCACGATTTCGGCCGCCGAACGCTTGGGTTCGTGCTTGTCGTCCATCTTCAGGCCCGTGGGGATGCCGCGGCCGTTGTCGGTGATCGAGATGGAGTTGTCGGCGTGGATGGTGACGTGGATCTCGCTGCAATAGCCGGCCAGGGCTTCGTCGATGGAGTTGTCCAGCACTTCGAACACCAGGTGGTGCAGGCCGGTGCCGTCAGAGGTGTCGCCAATGTACATGCCGGGACGCTTGCGCACCGCCTCCAGGCCTTCCAGGATCTGGATGGAAGAAGCGCCATAGCTTTGTTGCGCGGAATTGGTGTTGTCTGCGGGGCTGGAGGACATGGTTACCTTCTGAAAATGCTAGCCAAACGACTAGGGAGCTGCAAAAAACGGAATTCGGAGGACGAATCTTTGGAATTCTTAAAAGCAACCGAGGGGCCGTCTGGGACGGCCCCTCGTGCGCGTGGAGCGGTGGTACTCAGATCCGCATCGGCATGACGACGTACTTGAAGTCGGCGTTGTCAGGGATGGTGATCAGGGCCGACGAGTTGGCATCGCCCAGGGCGATGTTCACGTAGTCGTTCTTGAGGTTGTTGAGGACGTCCAACAGGTAGCTGACGTTGAAACCGATGTCCACGGTGTCGCCGCCGTAGTCGATTTCCAGTTCTTCGACCGCTTCTTCCTGGTCGGCATTGGTGGAGCTGATCTTGAGGCTGCCCGGTGCAATCACCCAGCGCACACCCTTGAACTTGTCGCTGGTCATGATGGCCGCGCGTTGCAGAGAGCGCAGCAGCTGGTCGCGGCTGATGGTGAAGCTGTTCTTGTAACCCTTGGGCACCACGCGGGTGTAGTCGGGGAACTTGCCTTCGACCAGCTTGGAGATCAGCTCGATGTCGGCAAAGGTCAGCTTGACCTGGTTGTTGGCGATCTGCAGCTGGACTTCATCGTCGCTGTCGTCGAGCAGGCGTTGCAGCTCGATGATGGTCTTGCGCGGGATGATGACTTCCTGGCGCGGGAAGTCCTCTTCGGTCTCGACCTGGCAGAAGGCCAGGCGGTGGCCGTCGGTGGCCACAGCGATGACGTTCTTGCCTTCCACCACCAGCAGCAGGCCGTTCAGGTAGTAACGGATATCCTGCTGGGCCATGGCGAAGTGGACCATGTTGAAGAGGTGCTTCAGGGTCTTCTGCGGCAGGTTGACCTGGGCGTTGTAGTGCTCGGCCTGGGCGACGGTGGGGAATTCCTCGGCGGCCAGCGTCTGCAAGGCGAAGCGGGACTTGCCCGATTGCACGGTCAGGCGCTTGTTGGAGAGCGAAATCGAGACTTCGCCGGAATCCGGCAGGGCGCGCAGGATGTCGAGCAGCTTGCGGGCCGCCACCGTGGTGGCGGTAGCCTCGCTACCCGAACCGACGTCGGCGTGCGTGGTGATCTGCACTTCGATGTCGGTGGACAGGAAAGACACCTTCTCACCGTCCTTGCGAATGAGAATATTGGCCAGAATCGGCAATGTGTGCCGACGCTCGACAATACCACTCACGATCTGCAGAGGACGCAGGAGCGTGTCTCGTTGGGTTTTAACCAATTGCATAGTCAGTTTGTCCTTGCTAATAGTGGTTTAAAGGGCGCCGTTGGCCGGCGTTCAGTCATGCCCATGTCGCGCGTGTTCCTCCTCTGGTGAAAAACAGCTGCTGCAGGCAGTGCAACCTGCCCGACGCACTTCTTGAAATACGCAACGCTCCTGCTCGTGCATGACCGGTCGCTGCCGGACCGAAACCCGTTCCCGAAAAGCTGGTGATACAGCGACCCGGCATTGTCCATCTGCGCCTGACAAACCCGGGCAGCCAGAACCACTTGGCTATACGTTTGGAACATTTGAATACTTTTGCCGGATCTTGCCGGGTATTTATTCGAAGTTTCCGTGATACTTCGCGGATTTCCTGCTCCATGGCCGGCCCTTGCGTCCGCCTGCGAAATAACGCCTTCCATTGTACCAATCATCCCCTCTTCGTAACAGTGCGGCAGGGGTGCGGCGAGGGCCGCCGGACGGGAAAAAGGGGCGGGTCGGGCGCGGATATTGTCTTTTCTTTCATATGCCGCCAAAGGCGGCTTTTTTCAATTATCCACAGGCGATTTTGGCGAAATTCACCGTCATTTTGCGGCGCTACCCTGTGGAAAAGAAATGCCGCCCGGTTCACGCTGGAAGCGGGCGGCATGTCGTTTTATCCACAGGCGTTTTCGCGCCCGGGCTGGCCGGATCAACCCTTCAAGGTCTGTTCCAGCACGTGCAGCTCGTGGTTGCATTCCGGGCTCTTGGCGCGGTCGGCGGCGATCTTGCGCACCGCATGCAGCACGGTCGTGTGGTCGCGCCCGCCAAAGAGGTCGCCGATTTCCGGCAGGCTCTTCTGGGTCAGTTCCTTGGCCAGATACATGGCGATCTGGCGCGGACGGGCGATGTTGGCCGGGCGCTTCTTGGAGTACATATCCGCGACCTTGATGTTGAAGAAATCGGCCACCGTCTTCTGGATGTTTTCCACCGAGATCTGGCGGTTCTGCACTGACAGCAGGTCCTTCAGGGCTTCCTTGACCACATCGATGGTGATGTCCTTGCCGTGGAAACGCGAGTAAGCCAGGATCTTGCGCAGCGCGCCTTCCAGCTCGCGCACGTTGGAACGCAGGTGCTTGGCCACGAAGAAGGCCACGTCGTCGGACAGCACCACGTCTTCGGCGGAAGCCTTCTTCATCAGGATCGCCACCCGCATTTCCAGCTCGGGCGGTTCGATGGCCACGGTGAGGCCGGAGTCGAAGCGGGAGATCAGGCGGTCATCCATGCCGCTGATTTCCTTGGGGTAGGTATCACTGGTGATGATGATCTGCTTCTTGGCCGCGATCAGGGCTTCGAAGGCGTAGAAGAATTCTTCCTGGGTACGGCTCTTGCCGCCGAAGAACTGGATATCGTCGATCAGCAGCAGGTCCAGCGAGTGGTAATAGCGCTTGAAGTCGTCAAAACCCTTGCGCTGGTAGGCCGTCACCACGTCGCGCACGTATTGTTCGGCGTGGATGTAGCGGATCTTGGCGCCCGGGTTATCCACAAGCACCTGGTTGCCGATGGCGTGGATGATGTGGGTCTTGCCCAGACCGACGCCGCCGTACAGGAACAGCGGGTTGTACGAGGTGCCGGGGTTGTTGGCCACCTGGGTGGCCGCTGCGCGCGCCAGCTGGTTGGCCTTACCGGTGACCAGATTGTCGAAGGTCAGTACCGGGTTGATGCGCGACTGTTCCTGGCGCGGGGCAACCGCGCGCACCGGCTGGGCCGGCTCGGGGTCCAGGTGCAACTGTTCGTGGTTGGGCAAACCCAGTCCGTTGGCGCCACCGCCGTTGGCCTGCGCATTGGCGGCCGGACGGCGGCCCTGGTTGCCGCGCGGGTCCAGGACGAACTGCACTTCGGTGGGCGCGTCCCAGTATTCGCAGGCCAGTGCGGTGATGCGGTTGGCGAACTGCGTCTTGACCCAATCGAGCTTGAAGCGATTGGGCGCGGCGATGCGCAGCAGCCCGTCTTCGAAGTCGAGCGGCACCAGCGGCTTGATCCAGGCGCTGTATTGCTGAGGCGTCAGCTCCTGCTCAAGTTTGTGGGAGCAGGCCTGCCAGAAGTTTTCCATGAAGCTTTCTTGTCCAATGATTGCGGCGCCCGCCTGCCGCGTCTTGTAGACGGGCCTTGTGGACAACGTGTCCGGGCGCGAAAGAAGGGACGCATTTTACTCTGGTAAACCCAAGTTATCCACAGGCGAATCCGCAAAAATCCCTGAAAAACTTCATCTATCCACAGGCTGCGCAGCAACCGTCTTACCGAGTTGCACGCAAAGGCGCTTGAGGGGCGGATGATAGGGGGACAGAGTGAAGGACTTATGGAAAAGACAAGCTCATCCATGGGGCCAGGATTTTTTGTAACAGCCTGTGCAAAACACGAATGTGCGCCGGATCCTGTCCCTGATTTTCCCTGTGAACAAGTCAAGTGACGGAAAAATCCGGCTGTGGATAAGATAACTCGGGGAGCTGAAGCGCCCGGCTCAATCGACCACCGCCCCGTCGACAAAGACCTTCATTTCACCCGCCTGGTATTGCGTCCAGACTTCATTGTCGGTCAGTGGCTGGGTGACGATCACGGCCACCCGGTCGTTGGTGGTGGTGACTTCGGCAAAGTCCACCGACAGGTCTTCGTCGGAGAGCTTGGCCTTCGTGAAGGGATGCTGGCGGACGATGTAATAGAGGTGGGTGGAGCAGTGGGTATAAAGCGCCGAACCATCCGAGAGCAGCATGTTGAAGGTGCCATGGCTGGCGATGCCATCCACGATCTCGCGCAGTGCCGTGCGCAACTCGGCCAGCAGGGGCAGGGTATCGCCGAAGCGCCTGCGCAGCTCCTGCAGGATGAAGCAGAAGGCCAGTTCACTATCGGTGGTGCCGACCGGGCGGAAAGGGCCGTCCAGCGCGGGGGTGAAGTTTTTCAGGTCACCATTGTGGGCAAACACCCAATAGCGCCCCCACAGCTCGCGTACGAAGGGATGGCAATTGGCCAGCGTCACGCGGCCCTGGGTAGCCTTGCGGATGTGGGCGATGACGTGCTGCGACTTGATCGGATAGCGCTTGATCAGCTCGGCCACGGGGGAATCCACGGCCGCCTGGTGGTCCACGAAGGTCCGCACCCCGGAACCCTCGAAGAAGGCGATGCCCCAGCCGTCACGGTGATGGTCGGTCAGTCCGCCGCGGGTGGCGAAGCCGGTGAAGCTGAAGACGATATCGGTGGGGGTGTTGCAGTTCATCCCGAGGAGCTGGCACATGATGTCTTGCGGTGGGGCTGTGATGATTGACGGGTGGACAAGTTATCACGATTGCCCCGGACATGACGGGCGATGACGCGGGCTGTGGATAAAAAAAGCCCCGCGAGCTTGCGCTGGCGGGGCTAATCCTTCCTAAAGAGGGAGGAGGAGACACAGTACGTACTACAAAACTTCAACTACACGACCAGAAGCCGTTGGGCCTCGAACGACGATCAGGCGGGGACTTGTTCAGTCACGCGCGGCCATGTTGCGCAGTTCGGCGGCGAAACTCGGTTGGGACAGGCTGTATTCGTTGGCCATGCGGTTCAGCATCATCTTGCCGCTGAACTTGTGCGCCAGGATGCGTTGCTCCAGCGACTTGCGCGGCTTGACCAGCAGCACGGCGGCTTGCGCCAGACCCAGGATCAGCGGCTTGAACACCATCATCAGCGTCACCAGGGCACCCAGACCCAGCGCCGGACGGACATAGGCCGCCACCATACCCAAGAAGGACTGCGCGAAGGGCAGAGCAGCTTCTGCGGGGAAGGCCAGGTTCAGGAAGGACATGATATTTCTACCTCTGATAATTGGACCGCGGCACAACGCGCGGTATTCAAGTTCACTGTTGTTGCGTCGCAGTATGAGGGTTCGCTTGATGTATGACTACTTTAGAGTTCTCATATCAGTTATAGCGTTTGTGAATAAACGGGGCTGCGCCACGCCAAACCCCTCAACCCTCGCGGAAACTCGCGTGAAAGCCGCTTCAAACGGGTGTCGGAGTCCTCGTCCAAGGTCAGCTGTGTGGAGAAGAAGCCGTTTCCTTGAGGTAGCTGATGCCGTTTTACAACAGCGTTTGACGCCGCCTGCTGTCACGGTGAATATCTCAATTCCGGAAATTGGCAGAAATGCTCACATCCGGGCAGCGCTGGATGAAGGCTGCAAAGGCAGGAAAGCCGCTGGGTGCGGCCTCCGGGCCGATCCACGAAAAAAAACCCCACAGGCATAGCCTGCGGGGTTAATCCTTCCTAAAGAGGGAGGAGGAGACAACGGATCGGTGTCCTGACGCGTTGATCGAATCAGCGTCAACATAAGCGCCGTACGCGCCGGGAACTACCGAAATCCTTCACTACCGCGCCAGCCGCTCCGGGCCTGGCGCCAAGGTCACGCAGAAGTCATGCGCGACCGGTAAAACTTGAATCAGGTGAAGCAGAAACCTTCAATTAGCCGCGCGAAGCGATGAAGCGCAGTTCAGCAGCCAGGTTCGGCTGGGTGGCTTCGAACTTGTCGGCCATGCGGTTCAGCTGACGGGCACCGGTAGCGCGATCCTGTTCGGCGGCGACCAGAGCAACGGCTTGCAGCTCGTGGGCCTTCACGAAGTGGATGAAGATGTTGCGCATGACGGCGGCGAACTTGCTCTTGAAAGTGGTGTTGGTGCTTTGTGCGATGGTTGCCATGATTCGATCCTTGACGTTGTGTGTTATGTTGCATTGCAGTGTAGTGAACTCACATTTGTTTGCCCACTTTCCGTTTCGGATATCAGTTATATAATCTGTGAATAAGCTTTTTGCCGGCGATCACCGGCGTGCATCCTGCCTCTCCTTACCGCCGCAAAGGCCCGCCCTATGAGCTTTCTGACCCTGGACCTGAATCTGTTGCGTGTATTCGACGCCGTGATGACCGAGCAGAACTTGACGCGCGCGGCCAACCTGCTGGCCATGACGCAGCCGGCTGTCTCCAATGCGCTACGCCGCCTGCGCGACACGCTCAACGACGACCTGGTGATCCGTACCGCCCACGGCGTCAAGCCCACCCCGCGCGCCGAAGAGCTGTGGCCGACCGTGCGCCGTGCGCTCTCCGAGCTGGAAGCGGTGATCGCGCCGGAAAGCTTCGACATCTCGCGCGCCCAGAACACCTTCCGCATGGCCATGGTGGATGCCACCGCCGCCCTGTGGCTGCCCTCGCTGGTGCGCACCATCATGCGCGACGCCCCGCGCATCAAGATCCGCATGATGCCGCTGACCACCCGCGACCCGCGCGCCATGCTCCTGCGCGGCGACATCGACCTGGCGGTGGGCTTCTTCCCGGGCGTGACCGCGCAGCTGGCCGATGGCCAGGGCATGGCCAAGACCCAGATCAGCCATGCCCGGCTCTACACCGGCCAGTATGTCTGCGTGATGCACAAGAACCATCCGCTGGCCAACCAGCCGCTGACGCTGGACAGCTATTGCAGCGCCGACCACCTGCTGGTGAGCCTGTCGGGCAAGCCCCACGCGGTGATCGATGACGTGCTGGCGGGCATGAACCGCGAGCGCAAGATCCTGCTGACGGTGAACCAGTTCTTCACCGCCGGGCGCATCGTGGCCAGTTGCGAACTCATCACGGTATTGCCGCGCCACCTGGTGGCGGCCACCGGCATGGCCGAGGCGCTGGTGGTGAAGGAATTGCCCTTCCAGACCCCGGAAGAGCACGTGGACATGCTCTGGCACGAACGCGACGCCCGCAATCCGGCCCACAAGTGGCTGCGCGCGCACTTGTCTGCAACAACCCATGACGAATTCGGTCGTATCAACATGAAGCGCTGATGCAACGCGTGCGGTAGACGGCTTCCCCGAACTGATTCATCCACAGGCGTCGCGGAGACAGGCGCCCGGAAAGCCGCCGCCGCGCGGACATCGGCGCATGTTGAACACCCCAACCAGGGAAGCCGATCCGATGCCGCGCCTGACCAGAATCCTCCTTTGGCTGCTCGCCAGCCTGTTTGTCGTGATCGCGACTGCGATCATCTTCTTCCTCACCTTCGACTGGAACCGGGCCAAACCCTGGATCAATGCGCGCGTCTCCGCCGCCACGGGGCGCGAGTTCGCCATCGACGGCAATCTCTCGCTGCACTGGCAACGGCCCGAGCCAACCACGCCACCAGCCGGCTTCTGGGCACGCTGGGTGCCGTGGCCCAGGCTGCAGGCCGAGAACCTGCGGCTGGGCAATCCGGCTGCATTCGCTTCGTCGGGGCAGATGGCCACAGTGCGCCAGGTGACTTTCACCCTGAATCCGCTGCCTTTGCTTGTGCATAAGATTTCATTGCCCTCGCTGGAGGTGCAGGATCCTTCCGTGTCCCTGCTGCGCAACCGCGAGGCTGTGAACAACTGGACGTTCAAGAGCGACAGCAGCGGCCCTTCGGCCTGGCAGCTGCAGCTGGGCCGCATCAGCCTGCGCCAGGGCAAGCTGGTGCTGGACGACGCTGTGCAAAAGATCAACGTCAAGGCCGACATCGATACCCTCGATCCGGACAAGGAGAGAATCTACGGCCTGGGCTGGAAGCTGGCCGGCAGCTTCAATGGCGCACCGGTCTCGGGCCAGGGCAAGGCGGGCGGCGTGCTGTCGCTGCAGGACCAGCAGCAACCCTATCCGCTGCAAGCCCAGGTCAAGGTCGGCAAGACCGCCATCGGCATCCGCGGCACCCTGACCAAACCGGCCGAGCTGGCGGCACTGGATCTGCGCCTGTCCGTCGCCGGCGCCAGCATGGGCAACCTCTATCCGCTGACCGGCGTGCTGCTGCCGGAAACGCCCCCCTTTGCGACCGAGGGCCGCCTGATCGGCAAGATCGGTAGCGGCGGCAGCCAATGGCATTACCAGGACTTCAGCGGCAAGGTCGGCGACAGCGACCTCAATGGCAGCCTCGATTACCTGACCGGGGGCGCGCGCCCGCAGCTGACCGGGGCGCTGACCTCCAACGTGCTGCGCTTTGACGACCTGGCGCCGCTGATCGGTGCCGATTCCAATGCCGAGAAGGCGCAGCGCGGTGCCGAGGAGCGCCAGCCCGGGGACAAGGTATTGCCGGTCAAGACCTTCAGCACCGACGCCTGGGGTGCGTTGGATGCCGACGTGCGCTTCACCGGCAAGCGCATCATCCGCCAGCAAGGCCTGCCCATCAGCGACTTGCAGGCGCATCTGATCTTGAAGGACAAGGTGCTGACGCTGGACCCGCTCAATTTCGGCGTGGCCGGTGGCAATCTCACTTCCACCATCCGCCTGGATGGCCAGGCGGCGCGGATGCAGGCCGATATGAAGCTTTCTGCGCGCAAACTGAAGATCCAGCAGCTTTATCCCAAGCTCGATGCCTCCCGCACCAGCTTCGGCGAGATCAATGGCGATGCCCGGCTCACCTCGACCGGCAATTCGGTGGCCGCGATGCTGGGCTCGTCCAATGGCGAAGTGAAGGTTCTGGTCAACCAGGGAGCGATCAGCAAATTCCTGCTGGAGGCGGCGGGCCTCAATGTGGGCAACGTGGTCATCAGCAAGCTCTTTGGCGACAAGGAGGTCAAGCTCAATTGCCTGGCCGGCGACCTGCCGGTGCATGAGGGCGTGATGAACGTGAAGACCCTGCTGCTCGATACGGAAGATGCCCTGATCGTGGTCGATGGCAGCATCGACATGAAGCGAGAGCAGCTGGACCTGAACGTGCATCCGCGCAGCAAGGGCTTGCGCATCATTTCACTGCGTTCGCCGCTGTATGTGAAGGGTAGTTTCAAGGATCCCGATGTTGGCGTAGACAAGGGCGTGCTGGCCTTGCGGGCCGGGGGAGCCGTAGCACTGGGGTTGCTGGCCCCGGTGACGGCCATCCTCCCCCTCATCAACATCGACGGCGACCAGAAGGCCGAATGTGGCCAGTTACTGGAAGAAGTGAAGAAAGCGCCACAGGCACCGCCGCCAGGCAAAACCGCGGTGCAGAAGCGCACGCCTAAAAAATAGGCAGCCAAAAAAGCTGAAGATTCTTGCCGCCGGGCCAGGGGATAACTTTCCTGGCCCGGCGTCATTTCCGGCCCCTGTCCCTTGAGGCAGTGATCGCTTGCTTTGAGAGCCTGTGGGGAAATTACCTGAAAACGATGCCCAAGGACCCCATTTCCTTGCCGCAAAAGGGGGAAATCAGCGACGCAATGACCGAAATCGGTGACTTCTCGAAAATTCAAGCTTCCACACAACGAATCCATCAATTTCGTTCCCGCCTGTGGATAAAGTTCTGAATAACTTTTTCATGGATTGGGGAAAAGTCGAAAAGTTATCCAAAGGCGGATTTTTATCCAAGATCCGTGATCGGGTCATACAGACCTTGCCCAAGGCCTTGTCCTTTTCGCAAACGGCTGTTTTTACTGAGGTAAACCAACTTATCCACAGTGCATGCCGGACGTTAACTATCACTACTAATTTTATAAACAGCTTAGATTTAAAGCCTAAGCGCGCGAGCTTTCGCCCGCGACGCGGCTTTGGCTGCCAGCAGGGCAGCACCCCTGGCTCAGCGGCAAAAAGACGTGAGACCTTGTTTGACCGGCAATGAAAATGAAGGAAACGGCCGGTCAGCCAGTCGTTGAGCAGTGGACATCTCAGGCAAAGGGCCTGGATAGCCCGCCACGGAAGCCGGCCAGAAAGGACGCAGGGGGTGCGGTGCGCTGTGGAAAAGAAATGTCGCCTTGGGGCCTTGCGGTGGGTCTGGGCGGCTTTTTTTATCCACAGCTGGCCCCGGAGGCTGGATTCAGCGGCTGAAAAACGGCTCGCCCGGCATGCGCGGTGGATAAAACATCATTTGTTGAGATCGACGGCATCCGGCACGTCCAGTATCAGGTCGGTTCTGGCCTCGGCGACGCACGGGAGGATCCAGCCTTCGGCCTTTTCTTCGCGCGTCAAACCCGGCCATTCAATCTGGTAAGCGATTTCGCCTGTGAACAATTTGCACATGCAGGTGCGACAAGTGCCATTCCGGCAAGAATTGGGCAGGCGAATGCCGGCGCGCAGGCCGGATTGCAACAGGGACTGCCCCGGAACTTGTTCGAATTGCAAACCCGAGGGGTGAATCTGGACGAGAAGAGGTTTTTCGCTGCTCATGGTCCCATTTTCCGGGGTTTGAGGGTCGCCTGTGGATAAGTCTTTGCATATCCGCTGGGCGTTTTGGGTATATCTCGCTGATTTATCCACGGCCGAAAAATTGTCCAGAATCTGTGCCTCGGCAATGCAGAAGCTTACCAAGCGTTTATCAGAAAGCTAAAGTCTTGATTTTTTTCATGTAAACCAAGTTATCCACAGTTTTCGGCGACGTTAACTACTACTACTACTTATATATATCCACATCTAAATTAAAGAACCGAAAGCGCGTGCGCAGTGGACATCTTTCCAAAAAATTAGCTTTCAAACACCAAAACCCGCTGAAAAGCCCTTGGCAAGCCTCTGAAACAGCCCAACGGGCCGTTAGGTTCGGCAGGAAAGCGGAGATATCTGAACAGTATTTCTTGAATGCAAGCGAAGGTGATGTCTTTAAGGCAAGGATCTTGATGATTTCACGACTGCCAGACTTGTTGCAGCAATTGAAAAACGGCCTTGATCGCTTCTTCATGTTGTCGTTTTTCTAATGCAATGAAGCTAAGTTCGGTCGACAGATCGACTGCATCGGCAATCACCAGACCGTGAGCATGTGCCTGATTGAGAGCGATGGACTCCCGTGCCAGCGACAATCCAACCCCCGACTTGACCAGATCCAGCATCGAAGACTCCTGATCCACCAAGGCAACCGTCTGCGGTTTTACCTGATGTTGCGCGAAGATCTTGCTTAATAACCGATGATGTGCAGATTCTGGCGGTGTCCAGATCCAGGGCAGGCGGGCCAGTTCCTTCCAGCCCTTGCCGGAAACACGGTTCTTCCAGCCGGCCGGGGCGATGACGTTGTAGCTGAAGGAGGTCAGCGTCATGGCATGGAAACCCTTGCCAGGATCTCCGAGGAAAAAGCCCACGTCCAGCTTGCCGGCCCGCACTTCATTGAGGACCGAACCGGACATGTGGTGCGCAAGCTGGGTCGACAGCTGCGGATGGCGCTCGACCAGCAACTTCAGAAAAGCGCCGAGCCGGATGAATTCCGGATCAAGAATGGTGCCGATGGCCAGGCTGCCCGAAAGAATGTTGTCGCTGGACCGCAGCCCCGTCGCATGGCGCCGCAATTCCCGGACATCGGCCATCACACGCTCGGCCAGCGGCAGCAAGGTGTTGCCCTCGGTGGTGAGGACCATGCCGGATGCACTCCGATTGAACAAGGACAGGCCCAGACTTTCCTGCAGTGCCTTGATCTGCAGGCTCACGGCCGGCTGGGTCAGGTGCAGCTTTTCAGCGGCCCGGGTCAGGTTGCCTTCGTGGGCGACTGCAATAAATGCGCGTAACTGGGTGAGATCCATCGTCTTCTTCCGCGATTCACTCCTCTTCTTCATTCATCGGGATGTGGATAAACCCGTGGATATCCCGGTGAACAGGCTGTGAAAATCGTGTGGGTAGCGTGTGAACAAGAAAATCGGATTATAAGCATTCTTTATATTGCTCTTGATAATTCCTCATTGGATGTGCCGAGGGGGGAGGGCTATTCTTGCTCATCCATGCCATTTGTCCATTTGCGGGAGGGAGCAGGAGACAGCGCCTTCCTCCTTCATCCAAAACACCAAAGGAAACCTTATGAGCCTCCCGCACATCGATCACTTCATCAATGGCCAGCTGGCCCGCTCCGAAAGTGGACGCAGCCAGGATGTCTTCAATCCGGCTACGGGTGCTGCCACCGCGAAGGTGTCGCTGGCCTCGGTGCAGGAAGTCAATGCGGCGGTCGCGGCGGCCAGTGCAGCTGCGCCGGCCTGGGCCGAGACGGCACCGTTGAAGCGTGCGCGGGTGCTCTTCAAGTTCAAGGAACTGATCGAGCAGAATCACGATGCCCTGGCCAAGGCCATCACGCTGGAACATGGCAAGGTATTTTCGGATGCGAAAGGGGAGGTCACGCGCGGCCTGGAGATCGTCGAATTCGCCACCGGCATTCCGCAACTGCTCAAGACCCAGTTCACCGACAACATCGGCGGCGGCATCGACAACTGGAACCTGCGCCAGCCGCTGGGCGTGACGGCCGGCATCACGCCGTTCAACTTCCCGGTGATGGTGCCCTTGTGGATGGCGCCCATCGCCATTGCCACCGGTAACAGCTTCGTGCTGAAGCCTTCCGAGCGCGATCCTTCCCCCTCGCTGATGCTGGCTGAACTGTTCAAGCGCGCCGGGCTGCCGGATGGCGTCTTCAACGTCGTGCAGGGCGACAAGGTTGCCGTGGATGCGCTGCTGGAACATCGGGAGGTGCAGGCCGTGTCCTTCGTCGGCTCGACCCCGATTGCCGAATACATCTACCGCAAGGCCACCGAGCGCGCCGGCACCTTCCCCCTGCGGGCCCAGGCCCTGGGCGGTGCCAAGAACCACCTGGTGGTGATGCCCGACGCCAACCTGGACCAGGCCGTCGATGCCCTGATCGGCGCGGCCTACGGGTCGGCCGGCGAGCGCTGCATGGCGATCTCGGTGGCGGTGGCCGTGGGCAGCGTGGCCGACCAGCTGGTGGAAGCCCTGATCCCGCGCGTGAAGGCCCTGAAGGTCAAGAACGGCATGGAAGACGACGCCGAGATGGGCCCGCTGGTCACCGCCGCCCACAAGGCCAAGGTGGAGGGCTACATCCAGAGCGGTGTCGATGCCGGCGCCAGGCTGCTGGTCGATGGCCGCGGCCTGAAGGTGCCGGGCCATGAGGAAGGATTCTTCATCGGCGGCACGCTCTTCGACAACGTGACGACCGAGATGAAGATCTATCAGGAAGAAATCTTCGGTCCGGTGCTGTGCGTGGTACGTGTGCCGGACTTTGCCTCGGCCGTGCAGCTGATCAATGCCCATGAATACGGCAATGGCGTCTCGCTCTTCACCGCTGACGGCAATACCGCGCATGAATTCTCGCGCCGCATCCAGGTCGGCATGGTGGGCATCAACGTGCCCATTCCGGTGCCGATGGCCTGGCACTCCTTCGGCGGCTGGAAGCGTTCGCTCTTCGGCGATACCCATGCCTATGGCGAAGAGGGGATCCGCTTCTATACGCGCTACAAGTCCATCATGCAGCGTTGGTCAGCCACCATCGGCAAGGGGGCGGAGTTCACCATGCCGGTGGCGAAGTAAGGCAGGGTAGTTGGATGACTACCGTTCGACCTGAGTAGTCGCACCTTCGGCGCTACTCAGTCCGAACGGGCCTTTGATAGACCAAGAACAAGCGCACAGCGGAGACACCATGCAATCGGCAGGGCAATACGACTACATCATCATCGGCGCCGGCACGGCCGGCTGCGTCATGGCCAACCGGCTCTCGCGCGGGACCGGCAAGAAGGTGCTGCTCATCGAAGCCGGCGCCAAGGACGACTATCTCTGGATCCACATCCCGGTCGGCTATCTCTATTGCATCAACAATCCGCGCACCGACTGGATGTTCCGCACCGAGGCCGATGCGGGCCTGAACGGACGCAGCCTCATCTATCCGCGCGGCAAGGTGCTGGGCGGTTCTTCCTCCATCAACGGCATGATCTACATGCGCGGCCAGGCGCGCGATTACGATCATTGGGCCGAGGTCACGGGCGAGGACAGCTGGCGCTGGGAGAATGTGCTGCCGCTGTTCAGGAAGAGCGAGGACTATCACCTCGGTGCCAGCGAGTTCCACGGTGCAGGTGGCGAATGGCGGGTGGAGAAACAGCGCCTGCGCTGGGACATCCTCGACGCCTTCCGCGATGCCGCTGCCGAGAATGGCATTCCCAAGGTCGAGGACTTCAACTGCGGCGACAACGAGGGCTGTGGCTACTTCGACGTCAACCAGAAGCGCGGCGTGCGCTGGAACGCTTCCAAGGCCTTCCTGCGGCCTGCCATGAAGGATGGCAACCTCACCATCATGACCGGCTCCCACGTGAGCCGCCTGCGCATGGAGCAGGGCGAGCAGGGGCCGGTGTGTACCGGCGTCGAATTTACCGGCGGTGGCAGCGCCTGGTTTGCCGAGGCTGGTGAAACCATCCTCTGCGCGGGCGCGATCGGTTCGCCGCATATTCTGCAGATGTCGGGCATCGCCGATCCGGCGCTGCTGCAGCAACATCAGATCCCGGTGGTCCATGCGCTGCCGGGGGTAGGCGAGAACCTGCAGGACCATCTGCAGATGCGCATGGTCTTCAAGGTCGATGGCGCCAAAACGCTCAATGCCATGGCTTCGACCCTGTTCGGCAAGATGAAGATCGGGCTGGAATACCTGATCAACCAGAGCGGCCCGATGTCGATGGCGCCCTCGCAGCTGGGCGCTTTTGCGAAGTCCGATGCGCAGCAGGCCAGCGCCAACCTGCAATACCACGTGCAGCCGCTGTCGCTGGAAAAATTCGGCGATCCGCTGCATGCCTTCCCGGCCTTCACCGCCAGCGTGTGCAACCTGCGTCCGACCTCGCGCGGGCACGTGCGCCTGGCCTCGACCGATCACGCGCTCGCACCCAAAATCACCACCAACTATCTTTCCACCGAAGAGGACCTCAAGGTGGCCGCCAATGCGCTGCGCCTGACGCGCCGTATCGCCGCCTCGCCGGCACTGGCACGCTATCGTCCCGAGGAATACAAGCCCGGTACGCAGTATGAAACTGAAGCGGATTTGTATCGCGCAGCCGGCGACGTGGGCACCACCATCTTCCATCCGGTGGGCACCTGCCGCATGGGCCGCAGCGACGATGCGATGGCCGTGGTGGATGCGCAATGCCGGGTGCGTGGCGTGGCCGGACTGAGCGTGGCCGATGCCTCGGTGATGCCCTCCATCACTTCGGGCAATACCAATTCGCCGACTGTCATGATTGCCGAGAAAGTCGCTTCCAGGCTGCTTTCGCGGGCATAAAAGGGCAATTCTCAGGCGCTGAATCATACGGTACTTATACGTATTGTATGAATGGTACGAACCGGCTACCATGCGCCAAATATTAAAAGCAGCTTCTCGATTCGCCAGTATGAAACGGTGGTGCCTGCATCCAAAAGATTCAGGTCATCCGCAGCAGGCAGGCCTTGACGACCGGACCCACCGGCGCGGGCATCAAAGGGAAAGAAGAGACCATGACAGACGTCATTCTGGAGACAAGAAACCTGACGAAGGAATTCAAGGGTTTCACGGCAGTAAGCGCGGTCAACCTGCAAATTGAGCGCGGTCACATTCATGCCTTGATCGGCCCCAACGGCGCCGGCAAGACCACTTGCTTCAACTTGCTGACCAAGTTCCTGGTGCCGACCTCGGGCCAGATCCTGTTCAACGGCAAAGACATCACCATGGACGCGCCCGCGCAGATCGCGCGCCAGGGCATCATCCGCTCCTTCCAGATTTCCGCTGTCTTCCCGCACATGAGCGTGCTGGAAAACGTGCGCATCGGCCTGCAACGCAAGCTCGGCACTTCCTTCCATTTCTGGAAGAACGGCGAGAGCCTGAAACAGCTCGATGAGCGCGCCATGCAGTTGCTGGAAGAAGTCGATCTCACCAGCTTCGCCCGCACCACCACGGTGGACCTGCCCTACGGCCGCAAGCGCGCGCTGGAGATCGCCACGACCCTGGCCATGGAGCCGGAACTGATGCTGCTGGACGAACCGACCCAGGGCATGGGCCATGAGGACGTGGATCGGGTCACTGCGCTGATCAAGAAGGTCTCGGCCGGGCGGACCATCCTGATGGTGGAGCACAACATGAGCGTGATCTCCGGCATCTGCGACCGCATCAGCGTCTTGCAGCGCGGCGCGCTGCTGGCCGAAGGCAGCTATGAAGAAGTCTCGCGCAATCCGCAGGTGATGGAAGCCTACATGGGCAGCACCTCGGCCGAACTGCAAGGGGCCCACTGATGAGCACCGCGACCTTGAATGCTGATGCCATGACGACGTCTTCTTCCTCCGCACCGCTGGTGCTGCAGATCAGCGATCTGCAATCCTGGTACGGTGAATCGCACATCCTGCACAACGTCAATCTCAACGTCCACCAGGGCGAGGTGGTGACGCTCCTGGGCCGCAATGGCGCCGGCCGTACCACCACGCTGCGTTCCATCATGGGCCTGGTTGGCACCCGCAAGGGATCGATCAAGATCAACGGCCAGGAAACCATCCACCTGGCCACGCACAAGATCGCCCATTACGGCGTTGGATATTGTCCGGAAGAGCGGGGCATCTTCTCTTCGCTGTCGGCTGAAGAAAACCTGATGCTGCCGCCTTTCGTCTCCAAGACCGACAAGGGCATGTCCATCGACGAGATCTACGAGATGTTCCCCAACCTGAAGGAGCGCCGCAACAGCCAGGGTACGCGCCTCTCCGGGGGTGAACAGCAGATGCTGGCGGTGGCGCGCATCCTGCGCACCGGCGCGCGCCTGCTGCTGCTGGACGAGATCTCCGAAGGCCTGGCCCCGGTCATCGTGCAGGCCTTGGCGCGCATGATCACGACCCTGAAGGCCAAGGGCTACACCATCGTGATGGTCGAGCAGAACTTCCGTTTCGCGGCGCCCCTGGCCGATCGCTTCTATGTGATGGAGCACGGCCAGATCGTCGAGTCCTTCGCCGCCGCGCAGCTGGAAGCGAAGATGCAGACCTTGAACGAACTGCTGGGCGTCTGAGCCGCCATCCAGATTTTTTCCGTTATCACCAGCTTCACCACTAGAAGAAGTACTGCCAACAAGTACGTCCGCGGGGTGAGTGATCCTCTCCCCGTTCCACCAGTTGCCTCGCATCGAAACCAATGAGCGGGCTTCAAAAACAGAGGAGATGAAAATGAAACTCAAGGCAATGGCACTGGCCGTCACTGCAGCGGCTGCGGCATTTGCGACCGTGCCGGCTTCGGCACAGATTTCGGGGGATGTGATCAAGATCGGTTTCATCACCGATATCTCGGGCGTGTATTCGGACATCGACGGCCAGGGTGGCGCTGAAGCCATCAAGATGGCCATTGCCGACATGGGCGGCGCCATCAACGGCAAGAAGATCGAACTGGTCGTGGCCGACCACCAGAACAAGGCCGACGTGGCTGCCAGCAAGGCCCGTGAATGGTTCGACCAGCAGGGGGTGGACGTGCTGATCGGCGGCACCAATTCCGGCACGGCCCTGGCCAGCGCCAAGGTCGCCGCCGAAAAGAAGAAGGTCTATTTCGCCGTCGGTGCCGGCACGGCGCGCCTGACCAATGAAGAGTGCTCGCCCTATACCGTGCACTATGCCTACGACACCGTGGCCCTGGCCAAGGGCACCGGTTCGGCGGTGGTGAAGCAGGGCGGCAAGAGCTGGTTCTTCCTGACCGCCGACTATGCCTTCGGCCACTCGCTGGAGGCCGACACCGCCAACGTCGTGAAGGCGTCGGGCGGTACCGTGGTGGGTTCGGTCAAGCACCCGCTGGGCGCGTCGGACTTCTCTTCCTTCCTGCTGCAGGCGCAGAGCTCCAAGGCCCAGATCATCGGCCTGGCCAATGCCGGGGGCGACTTCATCAACTCGGTGAAGGCCGCCAATGAATTCGGCATCACCAAGACTGCCAAGCTGGCGGGTCTGCTGGTGTTCATCAACGACGTCCACTCGCTGACCCTGAAGAACACTGAAGGCCTGTACCTGACCGACAGCTGGTATTGGGACGCCAACGAAGAAACCCGTGCCTTCGCCAAGCGCTACTTCGCCGTGCGCAAGAAAATGCCGTCGTCGCTGCAGGCTGGCGACTACTCGGCCGCGCTGCAGTATCTGAAGATCGTCAAGGAAATCGGTACCGATGATTCGGACAAGGTGATGGCCGCCCTGCACAAGGCCAAGTTCAACGACATGTTCCAGAAGAACGGCTACCTGCGCGCCGATGGCCGCGTGGTGCACGACATGTACCTGTACCAGGTCAAGGCCCAGTCGGAATCGAAGTATCCGTGGGACTACTACAAGCTGGTGCAGACCATTCCTGCCGAGCAGGCCTGGACCACCAAGGCCGAATCCAAGTGCGCGGCCTGGAAGTAAGCACGGCGTAGCAACGTAGCAGTAAGGCCATCGCACAGCCCAGCAAAATCTGTCATTTCTGTTCACGCGGGGATGACAGATTTTTGCTGTAAGCGGTGGCGTTCTTTACCCCCTGGATGAACGGGTTTTTATGGAACTATTCGGCATACCCCTGCAAGCCTTGTTGAGCCAGCTGCTGCTGGGCCTGGTCAACGGCTCCTTCTACGCCATGCTCTCGCTGGGCCTGGCGGTGATCTTCGGCTTGCTCAACGTGATCAACTTCGCCCACGGCACGCTCTACATGCTGGGCGCTTTCCTGGCCTGGATGGGATTGAGCTATCTGGGACTGAACTATTGGGTCATGCTCATCGTGGCGCCCATCCTGGTGGGGCTGTTCGGCATCGTGATCGAAAAGACCATGCTGCGCTGGCTCTACAAGCTGGACCACCTCTATGGCCTCTTGCTGACCTTCGGCATCACGCTGATGATCGAGGGCATCTTCCGCTCCATCTATGGCGTTTCCGGCCAGCCGTATTCGGTGCCTGACCTGCTGCAGGGGGCGACCAACCTCGGCTTCATGGTGCTGCCCAACTATCGCGCCTGGGTCGTGGCGGCGTCGCTCATCGTCTGCTTCGCTACCTGGTTCGTGATCGAGAAGACCCGCCTGGGCGCTTATCTCCGTGCCGGCACCGAGAACCCCAAGCTGGTCGAAGCCTTCGGCATCAACGTGCCCCTGATGGTGACCCTCACCTATGGCTTCGGCGTGGCGCTGGCGGCCTTTGCGGGTGTGCTGGCGGCACCCGTGATCCAGGTGTCGCCGCTGATGGGTTCCAACCTCATCATCACCGTCTTCGCGGTGGTGGTGATCGGCGGCATGGGCTCCATCCTGGGCTCCATCATCACCGGCCTGGTGCTGGGACTGATCGAAGGGCTGACCCGGGTGTTCTATCCGGAACTGTCGGCCACCGTGGTCTTCATCATCATGGCCGTCGTCCTGATGGTCCGTCCGGCCGGCCTGTTCGGCAAAGAGAAATAATCGGAGACCGGCATGAACAAGAAAATCGGAATTGCTGTTTTGTTAATACTGTTGCTGGCGGCACCGTTCGGGATCTATCCGGTGTTCCTGATGAAGATGTTGTGCTTTGCGCTCTTTGCCTGCGCCTTCAATCTGCTGATCGGCTATACCGGCTTGCTGTCCTTCGGGCATGCCGCCTTCCTCGGCTGGGCCGGCTACCTGTGCGGGCAATCGCTGAAGGTGTGGGGTTTGCCGACCGAGCTTGGCCTGGTCATCGGCACCTTGACCGGTGCCCTGATCGGGCTGGTGATGGGGCTGCTGGCGATCCGCCGCCAGGGCATCTACTTCACCATGATCACCCTGGCGCTGGCGCAGATGCTGTTCTTCGTGGCCTTGCAGGCGCCGTTCACGGGAGGCGAGGATGGCTTGCAGGGTGTACCGCGCGGCAAGCTGCTGGGCTTCATCAGCCTGGAAAACGACATGACCCTGTACTACGTGGTGCTGGCCATTGCGGTGGCGGGGTTTGCGCTGATCGTGCGCACCATCCATTCGCCCTTCGGGCAAGTCTTGAAGGCGATCAAGGAGAACGAGCCGCGTGCCATCTCGCTGGGCTATGACGTGGCGCGCTACAAGCTGCTGGCCTTCGTGCTGTCGGCTGGCCTGTCCGGGCTGGCAGGGGCGACCAAGACCCTGGTGCTGGGCTTCGAGACCCTGACCGACGTGCACTGGAGCATGTCCGGGCTGGTGGTGCTGATGACGCTGGTGGGTGGCCTGGGTACCATCGTTGGCCCCATCGTGGGCGCGGTCATCATCATCATGCTGGAGAACAAGCTGGGCGACATCGGCTCCTGGCTGGCCAATGCCACCAACATCGACTGGTTCAATACGCTGGGCGATTCGGTGACGGTGGTGACGGGCTTCATCTTCATCGTCTGCGTGCTGGCTTTCCGCAAGGGCATCGTGGGAGAGATCCTGGCTCTGGCCGGAAAGGGGCAGGCCAAGGGATCGCATTAGCGGTCACGGCAATCCGCTTTCCCTCTGCCGCCGGCAAGTCACCTTTGGGTGATTTCCCGGCGGTAATTTTTTGTCGGAACGGGAAGCGTAACAGGCAGCTCTTGTTTCGGAACAGCCAGGGAGCGGGTTGATCTGTGGCTGATGCCGGGTCGGGCTGAGCGGTAGAATGTGGGCCGCTCAATCTGATCACTTAACCGCGCCTTCGCCTTTATCTCTCATGCATAGCCCAGTTTCATCTCTCCCAGGTTTCCTTCTCCATTTACGCTGGTCGGCAAAGGAGGGCGCGTGATGCTGGATTACCTGATCCTTTGCGGTGCAGCCTTCGTTGCCGGTTTGATCGATGCCGTGGTCGGGGGAGGGGGCCTGGTGCTGGTGCCGACCTTGTTCTCGGTCTTTCCCAATACCGCACCCGCCACCTTGCTGGGAACGAACAAGGTGGCCGGGGTGATGGGCACCAGTGCGGCAGCCATCAATTTCGCCCGCAAGGTGGCCGTGCGCTGGAGCACCGTGACACCGGCCGCGATGGCCGCTTTTGCCTTTTCCTTCTTTGGTGCCTACGTCGTCACGCATATTCCGACCGAGCTGATCCGCAAGGCCTTGCCCTTCGTGTTGATTGCGGTGGCGCTCTACACATGGAAGAAAAAGAATTTCGGCACGACCCATGCACCTACGCTGACCGGCAGCCGTGAAATGATCTACGCCGCGCTGATCGGTGCGGCGGTGGGTTTCTACGATGGCGTCTTCGGTCCGGGCACGGGGAGCTTCCTGGTTTTCCTGTTTGTGCGCGTGTTCAGCTACGACTTTCTTTCGGCTTCGGCCGTCTCCAAGTTCGTCAACATCGCCACCAACCTGGCAGCCTTGTGCTGGTTTGGGTACAGCGGCCATGTGATCTGGCAATTGGGTTTGCTGATGGCCGTGTTCAACATTGGCGGTTCGCTGGTGGGTACGCGTCTGGCGATGAAACATGGCAGCGTGTTCGTGCGCAAGCTGTTCCTGGTCGTGGTTGGGGCCCTGATCCTGAAGTCGGGGTACGACGCTTTCCTCAAATAACGCAGAAAACTTCACCCGGTGTTTCACGTGAAACAACCGGCCCCCGCCCAGAAAGGCGGAGCGCGATGCTCCGCTTTTTTATTCATATCATCTTCCAAAGGACACAAACCGGCCCCTGTTTCACGTGAAACATCCCCAGCGAATGTTTCATTGATCAGCTCCTGCTATCGAAACCACCCCGTGATAGTGTCCGGCAGGGCAGGGAAGTGCGGTAAACCAACAGGCCAGGACCCTGCTGCCGACCCCGCCGGATAAAAGGTTTTATAATCTCGCCTCTGTTCTCACCTCTACGCGAGGCCCGCATCATGCTATTCCCCACACAATTTGACGTCATCGTCGTTGGCGGCGGTCACGCCGGCACCGAAGCTGCACTGGCCGCAGCACGCATGGGCCAGAAAACCCTGCTCCTGACGCACAACATCGAAACCCTGGGCCAGATGTCCTGCAATCCCTCCATTGGCGGGATCGGCAAGGGCCACCTGGTCAAGGAAGTCGATGCCATGGGTGGGGCGATGGCGATTGCCACCGACGAGGCGGGCATCCAGTTCCGCATCCTGAATTCCTCCAAGGGTCCGGCCGTGCGCGCGACCCGCGCCCAGGCCGACCGCATCCTCTACAAGGCAGCAATCCGCTCGCGCCTGGAAAACCAGCCCAACCTGTGGCTGTTCCAGCAGGCCGTGGACGACCTGATGCTGGAAGGCGATCGCGTGGTCGGTGCCATCACCCAGGCCGGTATCCGCTTTGCCGGCCGCGCCGTGGTGCTGACCGCCGGGACTTTCCTGGATGGGAAGATCCACGTGGGCCTGAACAATTATTCCGGTGGCCGTGCCGGTGATCCGCCCGCGGTGTCGCTGTCGGCGCGCCTGAAGGAATTGAAATTGCCGCAAGGCCGCCTGAAGACGGGTACGCCGCCGCGCATCGATGGCCGCACCATCAACCTGGCCATCCTGGAAGAGCAACCCGGCGACCTGGACCCGGTCCCGGTGTTCTCGGTCATGGGCAATGCCGCCATGCACCCGCGCCAGATGCCGTGCTGGATCACCCATACCAACAGCCGCACCCACGACATCATCCGTGGCGGTTTGGATCGCAGCCCCATGTACACCGGCGTCATCGAAGGCGTGGGCCCGCGTTATTGCCCCTCCATCGAAGACAAGATCCACCGCTTCGCCAGCAAGGATTCGCACCAGATCTACCTGGAACCCGAGGGCCTGACCACCCACGAGTTCTACCCCAATGGCATCTCCACCAGCCTGCCCTTCGACGTGCAGCTGGAACTGGTGCGCTCGATGAAGGGCATGGAAAACGCCCACATCCTGCGTCCCGGCTATGCCATCGAATATGACTATTACGACCCGCGTGGCCTGAAGTCCTCGCTGGAAACCCGCCAGGTCCAAGGCCTGTTCTTCGCCGGCCAGATCAATGGCACCACCGGCTATGAAGAAGCCGCCGCCCAGGGCATGCTGGCCGGCATCAACGCCGCCCTGCAGACCCAGGGCCGCGAAGCCTGGACCCCGCGCCGCGATGAAGCCTACCTGGGCGTGCTGGTCGATGATCTGGTCACGCAAGGCGTGCAGGAACCGTACCGCATGTTTACCAGCCGCGCCGAGTACCGTCTCTCGCTGCGCGAAGACAATGCCGACCTGCGCCTGACTGAAATCGGCCGTGAACTCGGCTGCGTCGGCGATGCGCAGTGGGAAGCCTTCGACAAGAAGCGTGAAGCTGTTTCACGTGAAATGGAACGCCTCAAGTCGACCTGGGTCAATCCCCGCATCCTGGCCGCTGCCGAAGCCGAGCGCGTGCTGGGCAAGGCCATTGAGCGTGAATACAACCTGCTGGACCTGCTGCGCCGTCCCAACGTGAGCTATGACAGCCTGATGGGCTTGACCGGCACCGAAGGCCAAGCCCTGGCCGGCCCCGGCATCGAAGATGGTCCGGTGCGCGAACAGGTCGAGATCCAGGTCAAGTACGCCGGCTACATCGCCCGCCAGGCCAACGAGATCAGCCGCCAGGATCACAATGAAAACCTGAAGCTGCCGGCCGATCTCGACTACATGGATGTGAAGGCACTGTCCATCGAAGTCCGCCAGAAGCTGAACAAGCATCGTCCGGAAACCCTGGGCCAGGCTTCCCGCATTTCCGGCGTGACCCCGGCGGCATTGTCGCTGCTGCTGGTGCACCTGAAGAAGGGCGGCCTGAAACAGCCGGCCAGCGCCGGTAACCAGGCTGCATGAAGAAAAATTCCGGGCACCGCCCTCGAACCAGATCAATACCAAGGCATCACGGATGAGCAACACTGCAGACCTGAACAATTTGACCCGCAGCCTGAAGGAAGGCGCCAAGGCCATGGGCCTGGCGCTTTCCGATGCCCAGATCGACAAGCTGATGGCATACCAGGCCCTGCTGGCCAAGTGGAACAAGGTCTACAACCTGACCGCCTTGCGCGACCCGGCGCAGATGGTGACGCACCACCTTCTGGATTCGCTGTCGGCGGTGTCGGCCTTCACCGGTGCCCGGCGCGTGCTGGACGTGGGCGCGGGTGGCGGCCTGCCGGGCATCGTGCTGGCCATCTGGGCAGCCGAGGCGCAGCCGCAGATGCGGATCACCCTGGTTGATACGGTGCAGAAGAAGACCGCCTTCCTCAACCAGGTCAAGGCGCAATTGCAGTTGGGCAATGTCACCGTGCTGCATGCGCGCGTGGAGCAGTTGCCTGTAGAGCAACAATACGATGTCATCACTTCGCGCGCTTTTGCGGAACTGAAGGACTTCGTTACCTGGTCGAATCACCTCCTGCAACAAGGTGGCAAGTACATCGCCCTCAAGGGCGTGCTGCCGCAGGATGAAATCGACCGGTTGCCGGCGGGGTGGCAGGTGCAGCAGGTGCAGCCCTTGCAGGTACCGGGCCTGGATGCCGAACGGCATCTCATCTTCATGGAAAGAACGACCTGATGAACAAACTGAAACGGGCCCTGGTGGCCACCATGGTCTCGATGGCGGCTTATGGCGCCCTGGGCATGGCGTCGCTCCACGCCCAGGAAGTCAAGACCGTGCCCTCGGTGGACCTCAAGCGCTATGCCGGCAAGTGGTACGAAATCGCCAAGATCCCCAACAGCTTCCAGAAAAAATGCATTTCCGGCACCAGCGCCGAGTATTCTGCGCGCGATGATGGCATGATCGATGTCGTCAACCGCTGCAAGACGGCCGAAGGCATCGATGAAGCCAAGGGCGTGGCGCGGGTGGTCCCGGGCAGCAACAACAGCAAGCTGGAAGTGCGCTTTGCACCGGCCTGGCTGTCCTGGATCCCGATGGTGTGGGGTGACTACTGGATCATGGACCTGGACGAGCACTACACCCTGGCCACCGTGGGCAGCCCCTCGCGCGAATACCTGTGGATCCTCTCGCGCACGCCCACCATCAGCGACGAGCAATACGAAAACGCCATCAACAACGCCACCAAGCAAGGTTTCGATACCTCGCGGGTGGTCAAGAGCAAGCCGTAAACCGGCAACCTGACATCAGGCCAGCGGCCCGGGCAGCAACCCGGGCCGCTCACATTCAAGGAGACCCACCATGCAGGCGATCTTTCATTCCCTCGGCATCACCGACATCTGGCAACTGATTGCCGCCACCATGGTGTTCCTGCTGCTGCCCGGCCCCGGCACCTTCTGCGTGCTGACCTGCGCCGCCAAGGGCGGACTGCGCGGCGGCTTCATGGCGCAAGCCGGCCTGATGCTGGGCGATATCGTGCTCATGTTCCTGGCCGCCGCTGGCGTGGCCGCACTGCTGCATGCCAATCCACTGTTGTTCCATGGCCTGCAATACCTGGGTGCGGCCTATCTGGCCTACCTGGGCGGACGTCTTTTGTTTGCAAGAGGGCAGGGCGGTGGTACAGTCGTACCCTTTTCCAACGCCGCAGAATTCCGGCGCGGCTTTCTGGTGACCCTGTTCAACCCGAAAGCCATCGTGTTTTACATGGCGTTCTTCCCGCTGTTCCTGGACCCCGCCACGCAACAGGGCGCGCTGACCTTCGTCACGATGGGCGCGGTCATCAGCTGCTGCACTTTCCTCTATGGCAGCTTCCTGATCTTCGTCGGCAATGCCGCCGCCCGCCGGATGGCCCGCAATCGCACCATCGCCAAACTGGCTTCGCGCGCGGCAGGTATTTTCCTGATCGGGTTCGGCATCAAGCTGACCACGCAATAACGCTCACATAACAAAGATATGGCAAAAATATTTTGTGTCGCCAACCAGAAAGGTGGCGTAGGCAAGACCACCACCGCAGTCAATCTCGCGGCTGGACTGGCGCAACTGAACCAGCGCGTGCTGCTGGCCGACCTCGACCCGCAGGGCAATGCCACCATGGGTTCGGGCGTGAACAAGGCGACCCTGGAAGGCTCGATCTATGAAGTGCTGCTGGGCATGTCCGACATTCGCAGCGTGCGCAAGCGTTCCGACGCGGGGGGCTTCGACGTGCTGCCGGCCAACCGCGAACTGGCCGGCGCCGAAGTGGAAATGGTGGAACTGGAACAGCGCGAAGCACGCCTGAAGCTGGCCTTCGCCCAGGTCGCGGACGACTATGACTTCATCCTCATCGACTGCCCGCCTGCACTCTCGATGCTGACCCTCAACGGCCTGTGCTCGGCGCATGGCGTCATCATCCCGATGCAGTGCGAGTACTACGCGCTGGAAGGGCTGTCCGATCTGGTCAACACCATCAAGAAGGTGCACGCCAAGCTGAACCCGGAACTGAAGGTCATTGGCCTGTTGCGCGTGATGTTCGATCCGCGCATGACGCTCTCCCAGCAGGTCTCGGACCAGCTGGAACAGCACTTCGGCGACAAGGTCTTCAAGACCGTCATCCCGCGCAACGTGCGACTGGCCGAAGCGCCCTCGTATGGCTTGCCGGGCGTGACCTTCGATCCGCTGTCCAAGGGCGCACAGGCTTACATCGCCTTCGGGGCGGAAATGGTCGAGCGCATCAAGACGCTGTAATTCACGCTGTAACCGGCTCCGTCATCACGCATCGTTTTTCATCAGGCACTCGCATGGCAACTCTACCGAAAAAATCCAAGGGTCTGGGACGCGGACTGGACGCGCTCCTGGGCGGATCGTCCGACATCACCGAAGAAGTCCAGGCGCAGGCTGCGCAGGGCTTGCCGACGGTGATGCCGGTCACCGAACTGCAGGCCGGCAAGTACCAGCCGCGTACCCGCATGGACGAAGGCGCGCTCAATGAGCTGGCCGCCTCGATCAAGGAACAGGGCTTGCTGCAGCCCATCCTGATCCGCGCCATCGGCCAGAAGAATGGCAAGGATCTCTACGAGATCATCGCCGGTGAACGTCGCTTCCGCGCGGCCAAGATCGCCGGGCTGACCGAGGTACCGGTGCTGGTCAAGAACGTGGATGACCAGACCACGGCCGCCATGGCCCTGATCGAAAACATGCAGCGTGAGGATCTCAATCCCCTGGAAGAAGCCCAGGGTATCCACCGCCTCATCACCGATTTCGCCTTCACCCACGAACGCGCGGCACTGGCCGTGGGCCGTTCGCGCAGTGCGGTGTCCAACCTGCTGCGTCTGCTCAATCTGGCCAAGCCGGTACAGACCATGCTCATGGCCGGCGACATCGACATGGGCCATGCCCGTGCCCTGCTGGCCGTCGATTCCGCGACCCAGATCCAGCTGGCCAACCAGATCGTGGCCAAGCGCATGTCGGTGCGCGATGCCGAAAAGCTGGTCACCCGCGCCAGTGCGGAGCAGGCCGCCAAGCCGCGCGAGGTCAAGGACAAGTCACGCGACATCGCGCGCCTGGAAGAAGAACTCTCGGACCTGCTGGCCACCCAGGTCAGCATCAAGACCGGTGCCCGCAACAAGGGCCAGCTCATCATCAACTTCAATGACCTCGATGCACTCGATGGGGTGATCGCGCGTCTGCGCGGGGAGTCGGTGGAGAGCTGATCGCATCAGCAAGACGCACCAAATAAAATGGGCTGCCCGATTCAGAGCAGCCCATTTTTTTATATAAATAATTTTCAGGATGGCAGCCGTTTCGCAGCACTCACTCTACCGTTCGACCTGAGTAGGCCCTTTCAGGGCCGTATCGAAGGCACGCCGATGGTGGAGCACAGGGCGTAGCCTCAAAAAGTCCGCTGCACATCCGAACGCGGCGGCAACTGATAGCTCCAGGTCTCGGTGAGCGGCTTGCCATTGGCGGTCAGTGCGGCGCGCAATTCCACTGCCTGCGAAACGTTACGAATCTTCACCCGCAGCGTGAGGCGCCAGCCGTTGATGGCCGGATTGGGCTGCAATTGGGCATCGATCAATTCGCCGTTGTTCGAAACGTTCACCTGGGGCTGAACCGCCGTCCCTGCGGGCAGCGTACCCAGTTGCCCGCCCGTGAAGTCCACCAGCAAGGCCGTGGTGCCGTCGAAGGCGCGGATCAGGTTGGCTTGCGTGAGCTCGCCATCGGTATGGAAGGTCTGCTTGACCCAGCCCACTTCATTGTTGAGGATGGCCGGTTCATCCATGGTCCAGTGGATGCGATAGTCATAGGCCAGCGGCGTACCGCGCGGCGGCAGTTGCGAAGGCAGCCAGTAGGCCACGATGTTGTCGTTGGTCTCGTCGGCGGTGGGAATCTCCACCAGCTGCACGGCACCACGGCCCCAGTCACCCTTGGGCTCGATCCAGGCCGAGGGACGCAGGTCGTAGCGATCCTTCAGGTCTTCATAGGAGGCGAAATCGCGGCCCCGCTGCAACAGCCCGAAGCCGCGCGGATGGGTCACTTCGAAGGAACTCACTTCCACGTTCTGCGGATCGTTCAAGGGGCGCCACAGCCACTCGCCAGTGCCGGTATGGATCGCCAGGCCATTGGAGTCATGGATGGCCGGACGGAAGTTGCGGCGCGAGGATTGCTGGTTGGGACCGAAGAGGAACATGCTGGTCAGCGGCGCAATGCCCAGGCGACCCACGTCAGCACGCAGGAAGACGCGTGCCTGCACATCCAGCAGGGCATCCTTGCCGGGCGTGAGCGTGAACTTGTAGGCGCCGGTAGCGCGCGGCGAATCCAGCAGCGCGTAGAAGGTCAGCTGCTTCTCGCCCGCAGCCGGACGCTGGATCCAGAATTCGGTGAAGTGCGGGAATTCCTCACCGCTCAGCATGGCCGTGTCGATGGCCAGCCCGCGTGCCGACAGACCATACACCTGGCCCTTGCCGATCACGCGGAAATAGCTCGCACCGAGCACGCTCATGACCTCATCTTCCTTGTCATCGCGGTTGAGCGGATAGACCACGCGGAAGCCCGCATAGCCCAGGTGCGCGGTGCTGTCCTTGGCCAGCGCCAGGTCGCCGAAGTTGAAGCGGTCGGTGCTGTAGTTCACGTCCTGCACGCGGCCATCGACGATTTCGTGGATGACCACCGGCGCGTTGAACTGCATGCCCTGGTGATAGAAGGCCAGCTTGAAGGGCGTGGGTTGGTTGCGCCACTCGAACTTCTCGCTCTTGGGCTGGATCTTCATGTAATCGGCGAACTGCATCGCCGCGAAGGTCGGCGAGAGATTGCTCACCGGTTTTTGATAGGGTTTGGCGGCCAGCGCCTGGGCGCGCGCCACGGCCTGGTTGAGGTCGAAGCCCTGACTGCTCTGGGCCTGCACCGAGGTGGCCAGCAGCGTGGCCGACAGCATCAGGCCTTGCAGCACAGGCCATTTCCATCCATGTTTGATCAACGCATTTCTCCACAAAGAAACGGCACACCCTGTGTGCCGCCATGCGCCTGCCTCTCCGGCAGGCATCAAAACAGAATAATATAGCGAACCGTCGCGCCGGCTAAGCATCATAGAAGACAATCAATTCATGCTCCAGCCGGCAACATCCCCTGCGATGGGCCGCCGCTCACCTTCTTGTAGAGGCCGGCGCGCCGCCAAAGTTTAAAAAAGAGAGAGGAAACCCGTGTCCCACAAGCTTACCGAGCGGCAAGCCGCGCGATCGCGCCGCCCCCGCCTGGCCCTGGCCATGACCCTGTGCGCGCTGGCCTGCAGCGCCGCCCTGACCGGCCCGGCGGCCCATGCACAAGCCAATATGGCCTTGCTGGGCGACAAGACCGCCTTCATTGATGACCTGCTGCGGCAGATGACGCTGGAAGAAAAGATCGGGCAATTGCGGCTCATCAGTATCGGCCCCGAGATGCCCGCCAAGAAGCTGGCCGAGGAACTGGCGGCCGGCCGTGTGGGCGGCACCTTCAATTCCATCACCCGTCCCGAGAACCGTCCGCTGCAGGACGGTGCCATGCGCTCGCGGCTGAAGATCCCGATGTTCTTTGCGTATGACGTCATTCACGGGCATCGCACTACTTTCCCTATCGGCCTGGGCCTGGCCTCCAGCTGGGACATGGACGTGGTGGCCCGCACCATGCGCATCGCTGCCGAAGAAGCCGCCTCTGACAGCATCGACATGACCTTCGCACCCATGGTCGACATCAGCCGCGATCCCCGCTGGGGTCGCACCTCCGAAGGCTTTGGTGAAGATCCCTACTTGGTCTCGCGCATTGCCGAAGTCTCGGTGCACGCCCTGCAGGGCGACAGCAAGCCCATCGCCGCCAACCGCCTGATGGCCAGCGTGAAGCATTTTGCGCTGTATGGCGCAGTCGAAGGCGGACGTGACTACAACGTCGTCAACATGGACCCGCAGCGCATGTACAACGACTACCTGCCGCCATACCGTGCCGCCATCGATGCCGGCGCGGGTGCGGTGATGGTGGCGCTCAATTCCATCAATGGCACCCCGGCCACTTCCAACACCTGGCTGCTGCAGGACCTGTTGCGCCGCGATTGGGGCTTCAAGGGGCTGACCGTTTCCGACCACGGTGCCATCACCGAACTGGTCAATCACGGCGTGGCGCAGAACGATGCGCAAGCCGCGCGCCTGGCGATCAGGGCCGGCACCGACATGAGCATGGCCGATCAGGTCTACATCAAGCAGTTGCCTGAGCTGGTGCGCTCGGGCAAGGTCTCGCAGCAGGAGCTGGACAATGCCGTGCGTGACATCCTCGGCGCCAAGTATGACCTGGGCCTCTTCAAGGACCCGTACGTGCGCATCGGCCGCGCGGCCGATGATCCGCCCGACGTCTATGCCGACAGCCGCCTGCATCGCCGCGACGCGCGCGAAGTGGCGCAGCAGTCCATGGTGCTGCTGGAAAATCGCAACGCCGCGCTGCCGCTGAAGAAGACCGCGCGCATCGCCCTGGTCGGACCGCTGGCCGATTCGCACATCGACATGCTGGGCAGCTGGTCCGCTGCCGGCAAGGACCAGCAGACCATCACCCTGCGCCAGGGTTTGCAGAATGCCCTGGGTGCGCAAGGCAAGCTGGTCTATGCACGCGGCGCCAACATCACCGAAGACAAGCGCATCGTCGACTATCTCAACTTCCTGAACTGGGATGATCCGGAAGTGGTGCAGGACAAGCGCAGCCCCAAGGCCATGATCGATGAGGCGGTGAAGGCCGCCCGCCATGCGGATGTGATCGTGGCCGCCGTGGGCGAGTCGCGCGGCATGTCGCACGAGTCCTCCAGCCGCACCTCGCTGTTGCTGCCGCAGAGCCAGCAGGACCTGCTCACGGCGCTGAAGGCCACCGGCAAGCCGCTGGTACTGGTGCTGATGAATGGTCGTCCGCTCGATCTCAATTGGGCGCGCGAGAATGCCTCGGCCATCCTGGAGACCTGGTACACCGGCACCGAGGGCGGCAATGCGATTGCCGACATCCTCTTCGGCGACGTCAATCCTTCCGGCAAGCTGCCCATCACCTTCCCGCGTTCGGTGGGCCAGATCCCGAGCTACTACAACCATCCGCGCGTGGGCCGTCCCTATACCGAAGGCAAGCCGGGCAACTACACTTCGCAGTACTTCGATGAGCCCAATGGTCCGCTGTATCCATTCGGATACGGCCTGAGCTATACCGAATTCAAGCTCTCCGACGTGCGCCTGTCGCAAGCCAGCATGACCGCTGATGGACAAGTGCAGGCCAGCGTGACGGTCAAGAACATCGGACGCCGCGCCGGCGCCACCGTGGTGCAGTTGTACATCCGCGACGTGGCCGCCTCGGTGGTGCGTCCGGTCAAGGAATTGAAGGACTTCCGCAAGGTGATGCTGCAGCCGGGCGAAGAGAAGGAAGTACAGTTCAACATCGATCGCAAGGCGCTGTCCTTCTACAACGCCAGGCTGGAGTACGTGGCCGAGCCGGGTGAATTCCAGGTGCAGATCGGGCTGGATTCCAAGGACGTGAAGACGGCTTCGTTCAATCTGCAGTAAGCCAGTTCACCAAGAAAAAAGGGCGCACCGCCGGGTGCGCCCTTATCGTTTGTGGATCGATATAAATGATATAAATCATTTATACATGGATGGCATCACGCCGTCATCACCGCATCCTCTTCCTCTTCACCCAGGAAGCCGCCACTCTGGTGCGACCACAACCGTGCATACAAGCCATTGGCCGCCAGCAGTTCGGCATGCGTGCCTTGCTCGACGATGCGTCCCTGGTCCAGCACGATCAGGCGATCCATCGCCGCGATGGTCGAGAGACGGTGCGCAATCGCCACCACGGTCTTGCCTTCCATGAGCTTGTAGAGCGAGGTCTGGATGGCCGCTTCCACTTCCGAATCGAGCGCGCTGGTGGCTTCGTCCAGCAGCAGGATGGGGGCATCCTTCAACATCACGCGGGCAATCGCGATGCGCTGGCGCTGGCCGCCGGAGAGCTTCACGCCGCGCTCGCCTACATGCGCGTCATAGCCGGTGCGGCCCTTGGCATCGGCCAGGGTGCCGATGAAGTCGTGTGCCTCGGCGCGTTCGGCGGCGTGGATCATCTCGGCGTCGCTCGCATCCGGACGGCCATAGGTGATGTTCTCCCGCACGGAACGATGCAGTAGCGACGTATCCTGGGTCACCATCCCGATCTGCGCGCGCAGGCTGTCTTGCGTGACGTGGGCGATGTCCTGGCCATCGATGGTGATGCGGCCACCCTCGATATCGTAGAAGCGCAGCAGCAGGTTGACGATGGTCGACTTGCCGGCGCCGGAGCGGCCCACCAGCCCGATCTTTTCACCGGGGCGGATCATCAGGTCCAGCTTGTCCACCACCGGACGCGGCGCAGCACCGCCATAGCTGAAGCTCACGCCTTCAAAGCGCAGCTCGCCCTGGCGCACCAGCAGCGGCCGGGCATCCGGCGCATCCTTGACCTCGTGCGCACGCGCCAGGGTGTTGATGCCATCCTGCACCGTGCCCACGTGTTCGAACAGCGACGACATTTCCCACATCACCCAGTGCGCGATACCGTTCAGGCGCAGCGCCATGGCGGTGCTGGCGGCGACTGCGCCCACGCCCACCTTGCCCTGTGTCCAGAGATACAGCGACACCCCGGTCGCGCCGATGATGAGCACCATGTTCAGGAGATGGTTGACCACCTCGAAGCCCGAGACCAGGCGCATCTGGCGATTGACCGTGGTGAGGAATTCGCGCATGGCGCTACGGGCGTAATCGGCCTCGCGTCCTGCGTGCGAGAACAGCTTCACGGTGGCGATGTTGGTGTAGGCATCGGTGATGCGCCCGGTCATCAGCGAGCGCGCATCGGCCTGGTTGCGCGCCACCGCCGACAGGCGCGGCACGAAGTAGCGCAGCGCCACCGCGAAGGCGGCCAGCCAGATGAAGAAGGGGGCCAGCATCCACAGGTCGAAGCTGCCCACCACGCCGACCAGGGTGGCGAAGTAGATGGTGATGAAGACCAGGATATCGCCCACGATCATGCAGAAGTCACGCACGGCCAGCGCACTTTGCATGACCTTGGTGGCCACCCGTCCGGCGAACTCGTTCTGGTAGAAGCTCATGCTCTGGCTCAACATGAGGCGATGGAAATTCCAGCGCAGCAGCATGGGGAAGTTGCCGGCCAGGGTCTGGTGCTTGTACATGGTCTGCAGCGCGATCAGCAGCGGACTGGCGGCCAGGATCACCACCAGCCACACCAGGGTATGGCCTTCCTGCGCCCACAATTGCGCGGGCTGCACCTTGGCCAGCCAGTCGACGATGCGGCCCAGCGCAGCGAAGAGCAGCGCCTCGAAGACGCCGATGATGGCCGTCATCAGGGTCATGGCGGCAATGTAGGGGCGTACGCCCTTGGTACAGAACCAGATGAAGCGCATGAAGCCGCGCGGCGGCGGCAGCGGATGCGTGTCGGGGTAGGGGTGGACCAGTTTTTCAAACCAGCTGAACATGCGAGGGACTCCAAAAATCGGATCAGGGCCGACGGCGGTGCGGCAGGCGCAAAGACAGCCAGCAGGGCAGTGGCGCAGTCGGGCGTTGCTAGAACTCATTTCATGTGGCGTACCTGGGAGAATATTGCGCGAGGCGGTACGCCGTTCATGCGCGGCTGGCAGATCGCTGCGGCAGCAGGGCCGCTATCGTGATCCCGGGGCAGGCCGCGAAAAGATGGAAGCCGCATCATCTCATATGCGGCTGCCTTGCGTGTATCGGACAGGGGAAAAACACTTGTCGGAAAATCGGAATGGTCCGTATTGGACCATTTCGCGGCCAAGCTGCTTGTGCCTGCAGGGACGCCATCAGACGGCCGCTGGAGCGGCCGTCATGGCGCAGGCGTGCTGGGGTTTGTGGAGGACTTCCAGGGAGATCCGCAAGCGGGGCGTCCCGCTTATGCCGCCTTGCGCACCACTGACAATGCAGGGACGACCCGCAGCGGGATCTGCACGGTCTGCAGTATCGGAGCAGGGACCACTGCGTCCGGCGCGTCGAGCTGGAACACCCCCACGGCCTGGTTCAGGCTCACGGCCTGATCCTGCAGCGTGGCCACGGCGGCGCTAGCCTGCTCCACCAGCGCGGCATTGTGCTGGGTCACCTGGTCCATCAGCGCGATGGCCTTGTTGACTTCCTCGATCCCCAGGCTCTGCTCGTGGCTGGCCGCCGAGATCTCACCCATCACGTCGGTGACTTGCTGCACGCTGGCCACGATCTGTTCCATGGTATCGCCGGCGCGCTCCACCAGGCGCGTACCAGCTTCCACATTGCCCACCGAGGCATCGATCAACTGCTTGACCTCCTTGGCCGCCGACGCACTGCGCTGGGCCAGGTTGCGCACTTCGGTGGCCACCACCGCAAAGCCGCGTCCCTGCTCGCCCGCACGGGCTGCTTCCACGGCGGCATTCAAGGCCAGGATGTTGGTCTGGAAAGCGATGCCATCGATCACGCTGATGATATCCACGATCTTGCGCGAGGAAGTATTGATGGCGGCCATGGTATCGACCACTTCTTCCACGATGGCGCCGCCCTGTTTTGCGATGTCGGAGGCATTGCGGGCCAGCTGGTTGGCCTGGCGCGCGTGGCCGTCATTCTGCTTGACGGTGGCGGTCAGCTGCTCCATGGCCGAGGCGGTTTCTTCGAGTGACGCGGCCTGGTCTTCGGTGCGTGCCGAGAGATCGCTGTTGCCGGCGGCGATCTGGGCACTGATGGTGGCCACACCGGCAGCCGCATCGCGCACGTGGGTGACGGTATGGCGCAGGTTGCCGCTCATCTCGGAGAGCGCGGCCATGATGCTCTGGCGCTTGCCGCCCCCGGCTGCCGGTATTGCGGCAACGTGATACAGCTCGCCGCGATCCACCGCCAGCGCCAGCTGCTTGACCTCATCGGGCTCGGCACCCAGCGCGCCACGGATGCTGCGGGTAATCAGGGTGGCCAGCACGGCACCGGCCACCAGGGCCGCGCCCAGCAGCACCAGCATGAAGGCCTGGAAACCGTGGGCGGTACTGCGCGCCTTGGCGGACTCCACCTGGCTCATGTGTTCTTCCAGGTCGATGAAATGATTGATCGCGGCCAGCCATTCGACGAACGCCGGCTTGACCTGGCTCAGCAGCAGCTGGCGGGCGCCGTCGACATCCCCTGCGTTGCGGGCGGCGATGGTCTTGGCCGCCAGCGGCATGGCGCGTGATTCGATGGCCTTGATGCGCTCCAGGCTGGCGCGCTCATCGGCATTGACCTTCATGGTGGCGAAGACGTGATCGAGCGGCCGGGCCGATTGCTGGTAATCGGCATCGAGCTTGTTGATGAGGGCAATCACGTCCTTGACCTCGGGCTCGCTCACCAGGGTCAGGTCGCGCAGGGCGATGGCACGGTCGTGAACGCTGCCGCGGAAATTGATGGCATAGCGCTGCTTGACGCTGTTGTCTTCGCTGACGGTCGTCAGGCTGCCTTCGATGGCGCTGACCTTGGAAATGCTGGCCACCGTGAGCACCAGCATCATCGCCAGTACCAGCGCAAAACTCAGTGCCAGTTGGGCCGCGACGCTGAGCGAACGGCGCTTGGGGGAAAGGGGGGGCATGTGATTCTCCATGAGGGGGCGCATCGGTGCGGACGCTTGCAGGCCGCACAGGGGTTGATGTGCGGCAATATTGATCAGAAGCGCAGTCTAGCGGGGTTTGCGTGCGGGCGGGATTGATTGTTTCGATGCATTCAATAGCGCTGAATGCTGGATTGCAAAAGCATTAAGCTTTCCTTAATGCTTCTTCATCCTTCATTTACCCTGAGTTAAGCCTGAGTTAAGTCTTTTGCGGCAAGCTGGGCAGCAAAGAGGACACCACCATCAGGATTACGACATGACAGAACAATCCCCAGCCCCCTTGGCCACTCGCGCCAACCGTGCCAACCGTGCCAGCCGTGCCAGCCGCAGCGACATCTGGCACCTCATCAAGCCCTTCTGGGTATCGGAAGAGAAGTGGAAAGCCTGGGCCCTGCTCCTGTCGATCCTGGCCCTGAACCTGGGCATGGTCTACATCAACGTGCGGCTCAATTCCTGGAACCGCGACATGTACAACGTGCTGCAGTCGCGCGACTACGCCCAGTTCAAGTCGTTGCTGTGGCAATTCTCGGGACTGGCCTTCGTCTTCGTGGCCATCGCCATCTACAGCGTCTACCTCAAGCAGGCCCTGCAGATCCGCTGGCGCTACTGGATGAGCACGCGCTATCTCGACCGCTGGCTGGCGCATCGCGCCTACTACCGCATCGAGCAGGGCCAGGAGGGCCGCCTCTCCGACAACCCCGACCAGCGCATTGCCGAAGACCTGCACGCGCTTACCTCGGACACGCTCTCGCTGGTGCTGGGTTTCATCTCCAGCAGCGTGACCCTGTTCTCCTTCATCCACATCCTCTGGTCGGTGAGCGGGCCGCTGTCCTTCTCCGCCTTCGGGCAATCCTGGATCATTCCCGGCTACATGGTCTGGTTCGTGATCGCCTATGCCGCCATCGGCTCGGGCCTGGTGTGGTGGGTCGGCCGTCCGCTGGTGGACCTGAGTTTCAACCAGGAACGCTTCGAGGCCAACTTCCGCTTTGGCCTGATCCGCGTGCGCGAACATGCCGAGGCAGTGGCGCTGTATCGCGGCGAGCCGCAGGAACGTGCGCAGCTGACGGCCCGGCTGGACGACATCCGCGAGAACTGGTGGAACATCATGCGGCTGACCAAGAAGCTCAACGTGGCCGTCAATTTCTATGGACAGTTCGCGGTGATCTTCCCCATGCTGGTGTCGGCGCCGCGCTACTTCTCCGGCGCCATTTCGCTGGGCGTGCTGATGCAGATCAGCGATGCCTTCGGCCAGGTGCAGGATGCGCTGTCCTGGTTCATCAATGCCTTCACCACCCTGGCCAGCTGGAAGGCCAGCATCAACCGCCTGGCGGGTTTCCATGCCGACGTCCAGCGTGCGGCCGACATGCCGCGCACCATCGAGGTCGCCCCCCATGGCGGCAGTGCCGTCACGCTGCAGGGCCTGCAATTGTCCTTCCCTGATGGCCGGCCCATGATGGACAGCCTGGATGCGCGCGTGGAGTCGGGCGAGCACGTGCTCATCAGCGGTCCTTCCGGTTGCGGCAAGTCCACCCTGATCCGCGCCATGGCCGATATCTGGCCGTATGGCCAGGGCCGCATCGCCCTGCCGCAGGACGCGCCGGCGATGTTCCTGCCGCAGCGCAGCTACCTGCCCATCGGCACGCTGAGGGCGGCGCTGTCGTACCCGGCGGCCGAGGGCAGTTTCGATGATGCGCTCATCACGCGCTATCTGAACCTGTGCCGTCTGTCGCACCTGGCTGCTAGTCTCGATGTAGCGGCCAACTGGAGCCTGGCCCTGTCCCCGGGTGAGCAGCAGCGCCTGGCCTTCGTGCGCGTATTCCTCAACCGTCCGCGCCTGGTGTTCCTGGACGAGGCCAGCAGCGCCATGGATGGCGAGACCGAGGAAGCGCTCTATGCCGCCTTGCCGCGCGAACTGCCGGGCGTGACCGTCATCAGCATCGCGCACCGCGAAACGCTGGCGCGCTTCCACGACGTGCGCTGGAAATTTACCGCTGCGGGCGAGGGCCAGGGCCATCGGGTGGAGGCGCTGCCCATTGCCGCGTGAGGGGAGGGCCTTATACCGTTTTTGCATAGGGGCGTCGAAGCCCGCGTGACAGAATGGATTCATCGCGGCAGGGTTGCCGCCTTCACCCGCTCACACTCGATTACCGGAAAGCCCACCATGAACGATCCCATCGTCTATCTCAACGGCGAACTCACGCCCCTCTCCGAAGCCCGCGTCCCGGTGCTGGACCGCGGCTTCATCTTTGGCGACGGCATCTACGAAGTGATCCCCATGTATCGCCGCAAGGCTTTCCGTGGCCAGCAGCACCTGGCGCGCCTGTTCCGCAGCCTGGCCAGCATCGGTATTCCGAATCCGCATGATGAAGCCGGCTGGAACGGCCTCATCGGCCAGGTGGTCGAGGCCAACGGCCTGGAGGACCAGATGATCTACATCCAGGTCACCCGGGGCGTGGCCAAGCGTGCGCATGCCTTCCCCAAGGAAGTGGTGCCGACGGTGCTGATCATGAGCAATCCCATGGCCTTGCCGCCGGCCTCGGCCTTCGAGAAGGGCGTGGCCTGCGTGACGCTGGAAGACCGCCGCTGGCTGAACTGCCAGATCAAGTCCACCTCGCTGCTGGGCAACGTGCTGGCCGCGCAGTTCGCCGCCGAGCACCAGGTTACCGAAGCGATCCAGTTCCGCGACGGCTATCTGTCGGAGGCCTCGTCCTCCAACGTGTGGGTGGTCAAGGACGGCAAGATCTCGGCCCCGCCCAAGGACAACCTGATCCTCGAAGGGATTCGCTATGGCTTGATGGAAGAGCTGTGCGCCGAGCAGGGTATCTCGCTGCAATCGCGCCGCATCACCCGTGAGGAAGTGCTGGGGGCCGACGAGCTGATCATTTCCTCGGCCAGCAAGGAAGTGCTGCCGGTGGTGACGCTGGATGACAAGCCAGTCGGCAGCGGCCAGCCGGGGCCGGTGTTTGCCAAGGTGTATGCGGCTTATCAGGGGGCCAAGGCGCGGCTGTAACTAGACGTACTGAGCTCCGGTGAATGCATTGGGGAACAGGGTGGACTGCCGCTCCCGTGTGCGCAGTCCCGCGAGCTTGCCGCTCAGGCCAAGCTTGCCTTCGGCCTGCAGACGCGCGGGCGCAGCCATGCAGTCCACCAGGGTTTCGATCGCTTCCACGCTCTTGATGGCCTGGAAGCTGGTGGCCGGGTCGACGAAGACCCAGGAATATTTCTGGCGGCTCAGTAGCTCCATCACGTTAGCGAGGGTGCCGGTACTCCTGGCGTCCCAGATCATCAGGCCGGAGTCTGCCGCCTCTGCCATGGCAACGTCCTTGGCCGTGAAGAACGCGCGCGAGCCGGGCCGCTGCCTGGCATTTGCGCTACGCACCGGCCACTGACCGACATTGTTGCGCGGTGCATTGCCACTGCAGAACACGGTCACGCGTTGGTAGTCCGTCTCTCGAAGGAAGTGCTGGATGGCTGTGTCCGCACCATCTGCATCGCCCACCACGACATCGAAATCCTGGCGCACGATATTCATGATCCGTTCCTGGACCTTGGCGTGCAGACGATGGATGCTGATGGAGCCTGCAATGAAAACGGTGGTCATGGGCTTATCTCCAGGTGAGCGTTGCCACGAAAATGTCCCTGATTTTCTCATAGGAGCGCAGCACATCGCACGCGGCATTGATCGAAGCGCCACTATCGTACAGGTCGTCCAGCAGGAGTGCATTCCAGCGGCCCTCGCTGCGGATGAGGCGATTCAGAATGAGGGTATTGGCCAGCGCAGCCTCTTTTTCTCTGCGTGAGCCCAGGTCTTTCAGAAGCGGTGAGCCTGCCGCCTTGTTCAGCAGCGCGAACACCGGTTTGCCGACCAGCTTTCCCAGTGCATGAGCGATAGCCGCGACGGGTTGTTGACGGCGAGGATGAGAAGGCGCCATCGGCACGATCAGGCTGAAACCCGGCAGCAGAGGCAGGATGTGCGATTGCAAGGCCTGCGCCAGCGGCAGGACATGCCGGCGCTGCTGTCTGTATTTCAACTGATACAGCGCTTCTCCCACTTCAGTGCGCAGGGTGTGCCATTGCATGTGGCCATTTGCGCCATACCCGGCCGGGATGCTGAATAGGGAATGCTTGTCGAGGGCATAGCCGCGAGCAAAGCGACCATGTAGCGTTTTGATGTTGACTTGCATGAGACACCGCAGGTTGTCGGAAACGCCAAAGTCTTATGCGGTGCGCGATCCTCTTCAATCGCAATTGTTGGAAAGTTTGGAACAGATTTCCGGGCCTCATACGCGTGCGGTAATGTGCGCAACGCACGACAAGCACACGGATGCGATGGCTTTTGCGCACGCCACCCCGCCCGCATGGCGTAGAATGCAGGCATTCCCCACCCGATTCCCCCGCTTGAAGCCGGCCGGTTCATCCCCATCTGGGAGCATTGAAATCGGAGCGCCAGGCGGACAACGCCAAGGCGGTTTGCCATGACTATGCCCACTATTTCCCCTGAAGAATCCCTGATCGAGTATCCCAGCGACTTCCCCATCAAGGTGGTCGGGATCACCCATGACGCTTTCGCCGAGACCATCGTCGCCATGGTCGTCGAGCACGACCCCGAGTTTCATGCCGGCAAGGTCGAGATGCGTCCCTCCACCCAGGGCAAGTACCTCTCGCTCACCCTGACCGTGCGGGCCACCAGCCGCACCCAGCTCGACAACATCTATCGCGCGCTGTCCACGCATGAGATGGTCAAGTTCGTGCTCTGAGCTTTACCCGGTACGTACTCAACACGCACCCGAAACCGGCGCAGCCTGCAAGGCGCGCCGGTTTTTTCATGGGACGTTCACTTCTTGCGGCTTGACGTTTTCTGCACCATGCCCGGCCATGCCGACTGTGCCTGGAATTGCTGCATCTCTTCCACGATCCACTTCCTGAAGGCCGCCACGCCCGGCTTTTCCAGCCCCTCCGGCAGATGCACCAGGTAGTGCGCTTCCTCGCACAGCTGGGCCACGTCGAACAGCCGCACCAGGGTGCCGCTGGCGATCTCCTGCCAGGCAATGGTGTGCCGTGACAGCGCCACGCCTTTGCCCTCCACCGCATGGCGCAGCGTCAGCGAAGAATCCTCCACCACCAGCGTGCCGCGCGGCTCGGGCAGGTCCAGCCCGGCCAGGGTCAGCCAGGGTTTCCAGGATTCGCGCGTGTCCATGCGCAGCAGGGTGCAGTGGGCCAGGTCGGATGGTCGCGTGAGTTTCTTGTTCTGCTTGCCGCGATAGCCGGGGGCGGCCACCGGATAGTAGTAATCGTCGCTCAACTTTTCGGTGACCACGCCGCTGTACTGCCCGCGCCCAAAGCGGATGCCGATGTCCACCCCATCCAGCCGCAGGTCGGCCAGGTGGCTGCCGGATTGCAGCACCACTTCGATTTCGGGATGGGCATCGATGAACTTCCACAGGCGCGGCGCCAGCCAGCGTGAGGCGAAGGAAGGCGTGGCCGAGATCACCAGCCGCTGCTGGCGGGTCAGGCTGCGCAGGTGCTCGGCGGCCTGGGCGATCTCGCCCAGCGACTTGCGGATGGTCGCGGCGAAGCGCTCGCCGGTCTCGGTGATGGAAATGCGCTTGCCATGGCGATGGAACAGCTGCAGGCCCAGGTCTTCCTCCAGCGCGCGCACCTGGTGGCTGATGGCGCCGGGGGTGACGTGCACCTCTTCGGCCGCACGCGAGAAGCAGCCATGGCGGGCCGCCGCATCGAAGGCGCGCAGGGCGGCCAGGTTGGGCAATTTTCTCAGGTCGGCCATGCTGCCTCCTTGTGAATTCCATTAGCAAAGAAGGGCAATATATATCGTTTTGCCGTGCTTGCGGGCTTTCCTACAATGATGGCTCATCGCACATCATTCCAGGCATCTCCCGCTTGAAGCCGCGCCCACCAGGGCCATGCGGCAGGGACGCGGCTTGCCTGGCGTTTCAGACAGTCTCGCAGAGGAGTATCCGCCATGGCAATTTCATTCACAGATCAAGGCCCTGCCGCCCAGTTGCAGGAAGGCCAGGTCCAGACCCGCCGCCTGCAGGGTGGCGTGCGCATCCGGGTGACCTCCGGACTGGTGTGGCTGACCATTGCCGGCTGCCGCGAGGATATCTGGCTCAGGCCGGGACGCTCTTTCGACTACCACGGGCGCGGCGAGGCCATCTTTGAAGCCGTGCATGGGGCCGCCGAGTTTACGGTCACGCCTCTGCCTCCCAAGGATGATAGTAACGAGACGATACGTATCGCAAAGCTCCTGCCGCACGGTCTCATCCGCTGGTTCTGACGCGGGCAGCACCGAATTTCGCTACACTGGCGGGCATGCAAACCGCACTACCCACCGCCAGCGCTGCGCCTGCTGGTGCCCGCCGGCCCGAGATCGTCCGGCGTGGCGTCGAGCCCTACGAGGCCAGTTTCGCCGCCATGCGCGCCTATACCGATGCGCGCACCTCAGAATCTCCCGACCAGCTCTGGATCGTCGAGCATCCGCCCGTCTATACGCTGGGGTTGGGTGCCGACCGCGCCCATGTGTTGAATCCGCACGACATCCCCATCGTCCAGACCGACCGCGGCGGCGAGGTCACTTACCACGGCCCTGGCCAGGTGGTGATCTACCTGCTGATGGACCTGCGCCGCAACCGCAGTGGGGCGCGCCTGTTCGCCCGTGAATTCGTGCACAACATCGAAGAGGCGGTGATCGCCACGCTGGCGGCGTATAATCTGGCCGGTGTACGCAAGGAGGGGGCGCCCGGCATCTACGCTGCCGACGGCCCCTGGCAGGGCGCCAAGGTGGCCGCGCTGGGCTTGAAGATACGAGGCAACGGCTGCACCTACCATGGTGTTTCGCTCAACGTGGCGATGGACCTGGCACCGTTTTCCTGGATCAACCCCTGCGGCTACGAAGGCCTGGCCACCGTGGACATGCAGACCCTCGGGGCTGCCCACGCCCGGCTGGCCGATGTCCAGGACTTGCTTGCCGACCAACTGATCGCCCGCTTCGCGGGCATGGCTTGAGCCTCACGCGCCGCCAGCGCCAAGGCCGGAACGACCGACATGACTACCGAACTCACTCCCGCAGCAGATTCTTCCTCCAATGCCACCGGCTCGGCCCGCGCCAATCCGCTGGACAAGCAGAAGGGCGCCGGCAAGACCGCCTGGATCCCGATCAAGGTGGTGGCCGCCGAAAAGCTGAAGAAGCCGGACTGGATTCGCGTCAAGGCCGGCTCGCCGACCACCCGCTTCTACGAGATCAAGGACATCCTGCGCGCCAACAACCTGGTGACGGTCTGTGAAGAAGCCTCCTGCCCCAACATCGGCGAATGCTTCGGCAAGGGCACGGCGACCTTCATGATCATGGGCGACAAGTGCACCCGCCGTTGCCCCTTCTGCGACGTCGGTCACGGCCGCCCCGATCCGCTGGACCCCAACGAGCCGGAAAACCTGGCCAAGACCATTGCCCAGCTGCGCCTGTCCTACGTGGTCATCACCAGCGTGGACCGCGATGACCTGCGCGATGGCGGCGCCGCCCACTTCGCCGCCTGCATCCAGCGCGTGCGCGAACTGTCGCCCGAAACCCGCATCGAGATCCTGACCCCGGACTTCCGTGGCCGCATGGACCGCGCACTGGAAATCCTCAAGATGGCCCCGCCGGACGTGATGAACCACAACCTCGAAACCGCACCGCGCCTGTACAAGGAAGCGCGTCCGGGTTCCGATTACGAATATTCGCTGAGCCTGTTGAAGCGCTTCAAGGACCTGCATCCGGAAGTGCCGACCAAGTCCGGCATCATGGTGGGTCTGGGCGAGACCGACGAGGAAGTGCTGCAGGTCATGCGCGACATGCGCGCGCACAACGTGGACATGCTGACCATCGGCCAGTACCTGATGCCCAGCGGCGACCACCTGCCGGTGCGCCGCTACGTGCATCCCGACACCTTCAAGATGTACGAGGAAGAAGCCTACAAGATGGGCTTCGTGCATGCGGCCGTGGGTGCGATGGTGCGCTCGAGCTACCATGCGGATCAGCAGGCGCACGGGTTGGTCTGACGCCTTCAGCAGCGGGTCATGCCAACGGACACCAGGCTTGCCGCCGTCGATGCCGAGAAGACCCGGCTCGACGCTGCCCGCCCGCTGCCTCCTCATACGGTTGCTTCGCTGCGCGAGAAACTGGTCCTGGAGTGGACCTATCACTCCAACGCCATCGAAGGCAATACGCTGACCCTGCGCGAGACCAAGGTGGTGCTGGAAGGCATCACCGTCGGCGGCAAGTCCCTGCGTGAGCACTTCGAAGCCATCAATCACCGCGATGCCATCCTGCTGGTGGAACAGATCGTCGCCGGCAACGAGCCCCTGAGCGAGTCGCACATCAAGGACATCCACAGCCTGGTGCTCAAAGGCATCGATGCTGACGAGGCCGGCCGTTACCGTCGCGAGAATGTGGTGATCGCCGGTGCCAGCACCACGCCGCCGGATTTCCTGCACCTTGACGAACAAATGCGCGCGCTGCTGGACTGGTATCAGCAAGCGGCCAGCCTGCATGCGGTCGAGCGTGCCGCGCAATTGCATACGCGCTTCGTGAAAATCCACCCCTTCGTCGACGGCAACGGCCGCACCGGTCGCCTGCTGTTGAATCTCGATCTGATGAAGTCCGGCTATCCGCCTGCCGTGATCCGCAAGGAAGACCGGCTGGCCTATTACGATGCCCTCGACGAAGCCTGTGTCACCGGCGATCATGCGGCCATCACCGCGCTGGTGGCCGAGAGTGTGCAGCGCTCGCTGCAGTTGTATCTCGATCTGCTGCCTTCAGCCGGATGAGACGCTTCAGCTCAACCGCCTGATCAACCCCAACACCCACTCAAACGTCTTTCCATACGGCGGATGCAAGAGCGTCCCGCCGTTGAAGCGCGCCTGCCGGAACACCGGCTTGCGCTTGCTGAAGGTATCGAATCCCCAGCGCCCGTGGTAGGCGCCCATGCCGCTTTCGCCGACGCCGCCGAAGGGCTGCTCCTCCTGCACCAGATGCCACAGGCAATCATTGATGGTCACACCGCCCGCATGGGTTTGCCGCAGTACCTGTTCGCGGCGCCCCGCGTCCTCGCCGAACCAGTACAGCGCCAGCGGACGCGGTCCCCGGCGTACGTGGGCGATGGCGTCTTCCGGCTCATCGTATTCGAGGATGGGCAGCACCGGCCCGAAGATCTCTTCCTGCATCACCCGCATCGACGAGGTGGCGCCCAGGATCAGCACAGGCGCGAGCTTGCGGCTCTGGCCCAGGTCTTCGCCGGCCGGGTTGACCTCGATCACCTGCGCACCGCCCGCACGCGCTTCTTCCACCAGCGCTTGCAGGCGCGCGCGATGGTGCGGGCTGATGATGGCCGTGTAGTCCGGGTTGCCGTGCAGATGCGGATAGAGCCGCCCCATGGCCTGCGCCAGTTGCTGCGCCACGCCGGCGCCCTGGCCGTGCGGGACCAGCAGGTAATCCGGCGCCACGCAGGTCTGGCCGGCATTGAGCAGCTTGCCGAAGGCGATGCGCTGCAGGGCGCTTTCCAGGCGGCACGATGGATCGAGGATGGCAGGCGACTTGCCGCCCAGCTCCAGTGTCACCGGCGTCAGGTTGGCGGCAGCCAGTTGCGCAACCTGGCGGCCTACCTGGGTCGAACCGGTGAAGAACAGGTGATCGAAGGGCAGGGCGGCAAAGGCCTGTCCGATGGCCGCGTCACCGGTGACCACGGCCATTTCCTCCGGGGCGTAGGTACGCGCGACCAGCCCGGCCAGCAGGGATGAAAGCCGGGGCGTCAGTTCCGAGGGCTTGAGCAGCACCCGGTTGCCCGCCGCCAGGGCTGCCAGCGCTGGGCCCAGCGCCAGTTGCAGCGGATAGTTCCAGGGCGAGATGATGCCCACCACCCCCAGCGGCTGCGCCAGCAGCCGATTGCTGCCGGGCAGGAAGTGCAGGGCCGTGGCGACGCGCTGCGGCCGCATCCAGCGCTGCAAATGCGATTGCGCGTGACGGATTCCGGCGCGCAGAACGAAGAGTTCGGCCATGCGCGTCTCATGATGCGAACGGCCGCCGAAGTCGGCGTCGATGGCTGCGATGAGGGCGGCCTCATGGTCGCCGATGAGCGCCTGCAGGCGCGCCAGACGGTCCATGCGCAGCGCATGGGATGGGTCGCTGTCGGCGGCGAAGGCTTGCCGTTGGGCAGTAAAAAGCTGATGCAATTGTGCAGCGGTGGTGTCGGTCATTGATGCATCCTTGCATGGTCACTGTAGTTTTTTTTCAGGCCGCATGCGCCTGTTCCTGGCTGGCACGGATCAGGTCGGCTGCCTTCTCGGCAATCATGATGGCCGGGGCATTGGTGTTGCCGCTGACCAGCGTGGGCATCACCGAGGCATCGACCACGCGCAGTCCTTGCAGACCATGCACGCGCAGCTGCGCATCGACCACCGCCATCTGGTCCTCGCCCATGCGGCAGGTACCCACGGGATGATAGATGGTGTCGGCGCGGTTGCGGATCATGGCTTCCCATTGCGCATCATCCATGCCGTCGTGTCCACCGAAGAGCTCCCGTCCGCAGTAGCGGCGCAGCGGTTCGGTCATCACGATCTGCCGTGCGATGCGCGCGCCCGCGATCATGGTGGCCAGGTCACGCGGGTCGGAGAGATAGCCCGGATCGATCAGCGGATCGGCCATCGGGTCGGCCGACTGCAGTCCCACGCGGCCACGCGAATGCGGGCGCAGCAGGCACATGTGCAGGGAGAAGCCATAACCGGCATGCAGCTTTCTTGCATGGTCATCCACGATGGCGATGCAAAAATGCAGCTGGATGTCGGGCCGCTCCAGTCCGGTGCGTGTCTTGAGGAAGGCCGCGCCCTCGGCAAAGGGTGTGGCGATCAGGCCCTCGCCATGGCGTTTCCAGGGCAGCAGCTGGCCCAGCAGGCGCAGGCCGCCGATCACGCCCAGGCCAAAATTGTCGGTGTCGCGGGTGGTCCAGCCCTGGGTGAAGTCGAGGTGGTCCTGCAGGTTCTGACCTACGCCGGGCAGGGCGTGGTGCAGGGCGATGCCGTGCGGGAGGATGTCCTCGGGCCGGCCCACGCCTGACAGTTGCAGCAACTGCGGCGAACCGAAGGCGCCCGCCGCCACGATCACTTCGCGCGCGGCGCGCACCTGGAGATCCTGCTGCTGCTGGCGATATGCCACGCCCACGGCGCGCTTGCCCTCGAACAACAGCCGTTGCGCCCGCACCTGGCGCAGCACGGTCAGGTTGGGGCGCTGGCCCATCACCGGGTGCAGGTAGGCGGCGGCTGCCGAGCAGCGCTCGCCGCGATGGGCACGGGTGTGGAATTGCGTGACCTGGTAGAGGCCCACCCCTTCGTTGTCGCCCCGGTTGAAATCCTCGCACAGCGGATAGCCGCGCGCCTGCGCGGCCTCGATGAAAGCGCGCGTGATCGGGCGTGGCCGGTTCTGCTCGGAGACCTGCAGGGGGCCGCTGGCGCCATGCCAGGCATCAGCGCCGCGCACGTTGTTTTCGGCGCGCTTGAAGTAGGGGAGCACCGATTCCCAGTCCCAGCCAGGACAGCCGGCCTCGGCCCAGCCGTCGTAATCCTGGCGCTGGCCACGGATGTAGAGCATGGCATTGATGGCCGAGGAGCCGCCCAGGGCACGCCCCCGTGGCTGGTAGCCGCGCCGGCCGTTCAGGCCCGGCTGGGGCGTGGTCTGCAGGGCCCAGTTGTTGAGCTTGCCATAGCCGGGCAGCATGGCCACCACGGCGGCCGGGGTGCGCACCAGCAGGCTGTCGCCCTGGCCGCCCGCTTCCAGCAGGCAGACCGATACACGCGGATCTTCCGACAGGCGCGCGGCCAGCGTGGCACCCGCCGAGCCGCCACCGACGATGACGTAATCGAACAGCACGGTTGTCTCCCTGTTTTATCGTTGACCGGCTTTCATGAGGCGCCGCCGCCGGGGCCAGGGCGCCGCGTCCGGTGTCTCCCGGACTGGTGTTGCATTATGACCGGCAGGCGCCAACGGTTCAAATTCCCTGCACGAATTGGACAATTGCCTTCACCACAGCGGCTGGCGCGCTGAAATAAAGCCGTGCCCAAGGTAAGATACGCGGTTCTGAGCATTCGATTCGAAAGCAGGTTGTCATGTCCTTACCGATCGCACCGGCCGCCGCCGCGCCGGAAGAAAAACTGGTCTTCGTCAGTTCGTGCAAGTTGCCCATGCCCTGGGCGACCTTCGAACTGCACGCCTTCTACGATGAGGTTTCCGGCAAGGAACACCTGGCCCTGACCCTGGGCGAGGTCGGCAATGGCGAGCCGGTGCTGGGCCGCGTGCATTCCGAGTGCCTGACCGGCGATGCGCTGTTCTCCCAGCGCTGCGACTGCGGCGCCCAGCTGGAAGCGGCCCTGAAGAAGATCGCCAAGGAAGGCCGTGGCGTGCTCTTCTACCTGCGCCAGGAAGGCCGTGGCATTGGCCTGTTGAACAAGATCCGCGCTTATCACCTGCAGGACCAGGGCGCCGATACCGTTGAAGCCAATGAACGCCTTGGTTTCCCGGCCGACATGCGGCGCTACACCATCGTGCTGCCCATGCTGGCGCACCTGAAGATCACCAGCCTGCGCCTGATGACCAACAACCCGCGCAAGGTCAAGGCGCTGGAGGACAGCGGCATCACCGTGACCGAGCGCATCGCGCTCATCGCCAACCATAATCCCTTCAACATCGGCTACCTGGGCACCAAGGCGCGCAAGCTGGGCCACCTGCTGCCGGGCCTGGCCAAGCCCGAGGAAAAGACCGAAAAAGTGCCGCTGGATGCGCACGACAACGAGTGACATCGGCAGCTTGTAAATCCGGGTAAAGATGTCGGTGCCCGGAGCGCCCGGCAGGCAGGACGGACCCACGCGGTCCGTCTTTTTTTTGCCGCGCGGAAGCAGCCTGCTTGATGCATCAGGTAGCATGGCGGCTGGATCGTCCATTCTCATCCCGTCTTTCACCATGAACCCATCCGTACCTGCCGGCGCCGCACCGATTCCCGTTTCCCTGTTGACCGGTTTCCTGGGCAGCGGCAAGACCACGCTGCTGAACCACCTCATCACCCAGCCGGAGATGAAGAACACCCTGGTCATCATCAACGAGTTCGGCGAGATCGGCCTGGATCACCTGCTGGTGGCCCACAGCCAGGAAGAAACCATCGTCGAGATGAGCAGCGGCTGCCTGTGCTGCACCATCCGCGGCGATCTCAAGAAGACCCTGAAGGACATCACCTGGCGCTTCGCCGAAGGTGGCCAGCGCAAGTTCGACCGGGTGGTCATCGAGACCACCGGCCTGGCTTCGCCCACCCCCATCCTGCATACGCTGATGACGGACGCCTTCATCTCGGCGCGCTATCGCCTCGATGGCGTGATCGTCACGGTCGATGCAGTCAATGGCATGTCGACGCTGGATCATCATCCGGAAGCGGTCCAGCAGGCCGCCGTGGCTGATCGCCTGCTGCTGACCAAGACCGACCTGGCCGACCCCGCCACGCTGGCGGCACTGCAGGCGCGCCTGCGCACGCTCAACCCGGGTGCGCGCCAGCTGCAGCCGCAGCTCGGCCAGATCGCCGCCGCCGAACTGCTCGATGCGGGCCTGTTCAAACCGGGCGAGAAGATGCCCGACGTGGCGCGCTGGCTCAACGAGGAAGCCTTCGCCGAGCAGCAGGCTCATGCGCATCACGAACACCATCATCATCACGGCCACGATCATCATGCGCATCATCACCATGACGACCACGCCCACGACGTGAACCGCCATGACGACCACATCCGCGCCTTCTGTTTTACCTTCGACGAGCCCATCGATCCGGTACTCTTCGATGAGTGGCTGAGTCTGCTGGTCGGCTTCAAGGGGCCCAACATCTTGCGCATCAAGGGCATCCTCAACCTCAAGGGCGAAGACAAGCCGACCGTGATCCACGGCGTGCAGCACATCTTCCATCCCACCGCCACGCTGCCGGAATGGCCTTCGGAAGACCGCCGCAGCCGTATCGTCTTCATCACCCGCGATATCGAGCGCGCCACCATCGAGCGCTCCTTCGACGCCTTCATGCAGGCCCAGGCCATCGAACGTGCCGCCCGCGAGCAGCGCGCCGCAGCGCCGCCAGCCTATTGAGTGCAGTCCGGGGAGGAGGTCGCACCATTCTCGTGCGGCAACATACGGACAGGCGGCCTGGGTTTGTCCGATTAAAAATAAATCGGCTTTGTCCGATAACGAGGGATAGTCCGGATTATGATCGGGCTCACCCTAGGGATATAACGATTCGTTTATGCAGCGTGTGATCAACAAGCTGGGAGCAACCTTGTCGGCATCGCTCACGCTGATGCTGGGTTTGTGTGCCACCGTGACGGTCTTCGTCGCCACCAGCCATCTGGAAGAGGATGCCGTCCACCTGGACTTCGAGCGCCGGGCCGGCCTGCGTGCCTTCACCATCCAGCGCGGACTGGAAGAGGCCGTCCAGGTGCAATCGGTGGTCAATCACTTCTACGCCACCGTGGGCGATCCCTCGCGCGAACAGTTCGAGAGCTTTACCCGTCCGCTGCTGGCCCGCTATCCCTATGTGCGCTCCTTCAGCGTGCAGCGCTTCGTCGCGGATGACGACCGGCTGGTGTTCGAAGCCCTGCGCCAGGGCGCCAAGCCGGGTTTCGAAATCACCACGGGCACTGGTGATCTGACCGAGCGCGCCTCGCAGCAGCCCACCTATCTGGTGGTCGACTATGTGGAACCGTTGGCCGGCAATGAAGCGGTGCTGGGCCTGGACGTCTCGCGCAATGCCGCCATCATGAGCGCGCTGGATGCAGCCGTGAGCAGTGGCCGTCCCTGGTCCACCCCGCCGATGCGGCTCACGCATGCCGGCGCTGGCAAGAGCGGCCTGCTGGTGGTGCAGCCAGTCTATCGCGGTGGCGTGCAACCGACCGATATCCAGGCCCGGCGCGCGCTGCTCGTCGGCGATACCTCGGCGGTGCTGGAACTGGACGGACTGGTACAGAAGATCCTCGATGGCGCCGGCCTGATGAGCGATTACGAAATCGGCCTGCGCATCTACGTCGGCCCCCAGGCCGATCCCGGCAACCTGGTCTACCGCCATGACGGCCTGCCCCAGCCGGCCCACTGGCTGGACCAGATCATCCCGCCCGGCAGCTTCTTCCGCCATCCTTCCTCGACCCTCACCAGCTTCGACATCGCCGGCCAGACCTGGCACATGGAGATCAGCATTCCGCCGCGCTCGGTCTTTGCGGACCATTACGGTTCGCTGCTCATCGGGCTGGTCGGCGTGATCGCCTCGCTGCTGGGCGCGGCCTACCTGCGCGCGCTGTCGATGCGCTCGCACCGGGTGCAGCAGCTGGTGGAAGAGAAGACCGCCGAGCTGCGCACCACCAACGCCCTGCTGTCGGACGACATCCGCGCGCGCCGCCTGGCCGAACGCGCGCTGCGCCTGCGCCACCAGGCCATCGAGGCCAGCGCCAACGCCATCCTGATCCTCTCGGCCCAGGCGCCGGACTACGCCATCGAATACGTCAACCCGGCCTTTGCCCGCATCACCGGCTACAGCAGCGGTGAAGCGGTGGGCAAGAGCATCCGCTTCCTGGAGGGCCGCGACAGCGATCCGGAGGGCTTCGAAACCGTGTGGATCGCCATGCGCGAGCTGCGCGAACACAACGTGGTGCTGCGCAACTATCACAAGGATGGTTCGGAGCTGTGGAATGATTTCTACATCGCCCCGGTGCGCGACGAACGCGGTGTGGTGACCCACTTCGTGGCGGCGCTCTACGACATCACCTCGATGAAGCGCTATGAAGCCGAACTGGAATTCCAGGCCAGCCGCGATACCTTGACCGGCCTGATCAACCGCCACATGCTGCGCCATCACCTGGAACAGGCCATCGGCGCGGCCGAGAGGCAGAAGCAGGCGCTCTGGGTGGTGTTCGTGGACCTGGACCGCTTCAAGTTCGTCAATGACACGCTGGGCCACAAGGCCGGCGATACCCTGCTGCGTACCGTAGCCGGCCGCCTGCGCGCGGCCGTGCGCGAAGCCGATACGGTGGCGCGCCTGGGCGGCGACGAATTCATCATGATCCTGCCCGAGCAGGATGAACTGTCACTGGACACCCGCAGCCTGCAACGCATCATGGATGCGGTGGCTGCACCCGTCACGCTGGGCGGGCATACGCTGTTCATGACCTGCAGCATCGGCGTGGCCTGCTATCCCAACGATGGCACCGATGGCGAGACCCTCATCAAGCACGCCGACATCGCCATGTATCGCGGCAAGCAGACCGGGCGCAACAATTTCCAGTTCTATACCCCGGCCATGAACGAGCAGGCGCTGGAACGCCTGCGCATCGAAGGCGACCTGCGCAGTGCGCTCGACCATGGCGAATTCCTGCTGCACTACCAGCCCAAGGTGGACCTGGCCTCCGGCCGCGTGGTCGGCTGCGAGGCGCTGATCCGCTGGCTGCATCCGCAGCTGGGCATGGTCTCGCCGGCGCGCTTCATCGGCCTGGCCGAAGAGACCGGCCTGATCCTGCCCATCGGCGCCTGGGTCCTGCGCACCGCCTGCAGCCAGTGCCGCCAGTGGCAAATGGCCGGGCATGACGAGATCAGCGTGTCGGTCAACCTCTCGGTGGGCCAGTTCCTGCAGAAGGATCTGGTGTCCTCCATTGCCGACGTGCTGGCAGATACCGGCCTGCCCCCGGCCTCGCTGGAAATCGAACTGACCGAAAGTCTGATGATGACCGACGTCGAGCATGCCATCGGCATCATGGCCGGCATGAAGCAGCTGGGCATCCGCTTGTCCATCGATGACTTCGGCACCGGCTATTCGTCGCTGGCCTACCTGAAGCGCTTCCCCATCGACGTGCTCAAGATCGACCGCTCCTTCGTGCGTGACATCACCATCGATGCCGACGATGCGGCCATTACCGCCTCCATCATCTCGCTGGCGCGCCACCTGAAACTGCGCGTCATTGCCGAAGGCGTGGAGACCGACGAGCAGCTGGACTACCTGCGCCACTATGGCTGCGACGAGATCCAGGGTTACCTGTTCAGCCCGCCGGTGCCGGCCGAGAAGTTCGAGCAGATCCTGCGGGAAGAACGGGCGATTTTGTAATAAATTTTCCTGCGCTGTTTCCAAATCGGGCCGCACGGCAATCGCTGTGCGGCCTTGTTCATATTTGGCTCAATGATGCGCAATCCAGGCCAATATCACGGCGATGGTGGGCAGCGACAGGGTGGTGGAAATCAGGATGGCGCGCGACATGGCGGTGACCTCGCGCTGGTACAGTTCGGCCAGCATGAAGGGCCCGGTGCCGATCGGCATGGCCGCCAGCAGCACCGCGCTGTCTGCCCACAGGCGCGGCAGCGGCAGAATCCAGTAGGCCAGCACGGCCGTCACGGCCGGTTGCAGCAGCAGCTTGAAGGCCACCAGCAGCCACACGGGCGCGCCTTCGCCGGCGCGTACCGGCTGCGCCAGGAACAGGCCCAGCGAGACCAGCGCACAAGGGCTGGCCGCACCGCCCAGGATCTTGAAGAGCTGCTGCACGCCAGTGGGAATGCTCACGCCGGTCACGGCCACGAGAACGCCGGCAACCGGCGCGATCATGATGGGATTGCGCAGCAGCGAGCGGCCGACCTTGGCGACCGTCTGCCCCAGGGCGGCCTGGGTGTGCAGGCAGGTTTCCAGCAGCACGATGGCCACCGCAAAGAGCAGGCAGGCCGTCATCACCATGGTGATCACCGCGGGCGGCAGGCCATCGTTGCCGAAGGCCAGGTAGCACAGCGGAATGCCGATGAAGCCAGTATTGCCGTAGGAGCTGCCGAGGCTGTCGATGATGACGTCGGGGGCGGCCGCCTGCTGGCGCCGCCGCAGCCACGCCGTGATCAGGAACACCACCGCCACGCCGGCCCCGAAGACGCCGATGAAACGCAGGTTGGCGAAGTCCTCCGCCTTCAGGCGCGACATGGAATCGAACAGCAGCGCCGGCAAGGCCAGCCAGATCACGAAGCGGTTCAGTTCGCTGGCCGCGCCGGCCGAGAGGATGTTGCGCTTGCGGCAGGCCCAGCCCAGGAAGATCAGCGAAAAGATCGGGAAGACGATATTGAAGATGGCGAGCATGGCGGTGCGCAGCCATGCTGCGGGGGGCGGGTTGATCGGCATTGGGCGTGGGCCAGACTAGGGAGCGTGTCTTCCTTTGTCAAGGCGCAATGCCGCATGAAATGGGCGGCGTAGAATGGCGGCCTTGTCTGATTTATCCACAGGGCTTTTCAAGATGCCTGCACGTCCCCTTCAACTGGCCAGCCCCGAACTGCTGGCCGCCTGGCGCGCCGAGGCCGCCGCGATCACGCGCACACTGCACGCCGTACCCGACTGTCTGCGCGAACAGCACAGCGCCACCGTGCTGGACCTGCATTTCGGCCTGGGCCATGCCTTTTTTGCCACCTGGCATGCCTTTGCCTGCCAGCGCGCAGCGGGGCAGGGTGCAGCGCATCTGCATTACGTCGCCATCCTGCCGCATCCGCCTTGCGCAGACGCTCTTCACGACGATCTGACTTATGCACAGGCCTTGCGCGCAGCCTGGCCACTGCCGTTGCCGGGTACGCATCGCCTGTTGCTCGATGAGGGGCGGGTGACGCTGACCCTCATCTGGGGTGCGGTCGAAGAAGAGCTGGCACGGCTGGAAGCGCCGGTGGACCTGTTCTACCTGCATGCCGATCCGACCCGCTTCGACCCTGCCGCGCCACCCTGGCATGCCCACGCCTGCAAGCGGCTGGCGCGCCTGGCCTGGACGGGCGCGCGGGCGCTGGTGTTCGGGGCGGCCGGGCAAGCGCCGTTGGCGGCGGCGATGCGCCAGGTAGGCTTCCAGGCAGAGGAGCATGCAGGGGCACTGGCCCTGCGCTACGCCCCCACCTGGGCAAGGCCTGCCACCCATGTGGCCGCCAGCGGTACGCCCTTGATGCGCGGTCCGGACCACGCGCGCCATGCCATGGTGATCGGCGCCGGACTGGCCGGTACCGCCGCTGCCGAGCGCCTGACCGCACGCGGCTGGCACGTCGAGCTCATCGATGCCGGACCGGACGTGGCCACGCGGGCCTCGGGCAATCACGGCGGCCTCTTCATGCCGGCGCTGGCGCGCGACGATAGTCCGCTGGCCCGCCTCACGCGGGCCGCCTTCCTGTTCGCGGCGCAGCGCTGGCAGGATCTGGGCGGCGTGGGGTTGAGCGAGGATGCGGCGATCAAGGGCGAATGCTGCGGCATCCTGCAATTCGGCCGCGATGCCAGGCAGGCCTTGTCCTTCGAGCAGGGCGCGCAGCAGTGGCAGTATCCGCCGCGCTATGCGCGCTGGATGCCGGCCGGCGAGACGGCGGCGGTGCTGGGCATGCCGACCATGGGCGGCGGCTATTTCTTCCCCGAAGCGGGCTGGCTCAATCCGCCCTCGGTGTGCCGCCGCCTGCTGGCAGTGGCACGTGCGCAAGGGCAGGTGAACACCCGCTTCAACCGTGCCGTGGCCCGCCTGCAACGCGAGCAGGGACAATGGCAGGCACTGGATGCAGACGGTGACGTGATCGTCCAGGCGCCGCTGGTGATCCTGGCCGCCGGTGCCCAGGCGCGCGCGCTGGCGCAGGCGGCCGGGCTGCCCCTGAATGCGGTGCGCGGGCAGGTCACGCATCTGCCGGCAGCGGGCTTCCCCGACTTGCCGCATGCGCTGTGTGGCGATGGCTACCTGACCCGGCCCTATGCCGGCCAGGTCTGCATGGGCGCCACCTATGACCGTTTCGACGATACCAGCCTGCGTGCCGACAGCCATGCCGACAACCTCGGCCGCCTGCAGCACATGCTGCCGCAGATCGCCGCGCACACGGCCTTGCCGCAGCCGGATGCAAACCTGCCAGGCCGGGTCGGCCAGCGCTGCATTGCGCCGGACCGTCTGCCGCTGGTCGGTGCCTTGCCCGGCGAGCCAGGACTCTACGGCCTGCTGGGCTATGCCTCGCGCGGCCTGATCTGGGCGCCGCTGCTGGCCGAGCTGCTGGCCGCGATGCTGGAGCGCGAGCCTTTGCCGCTGCCGCGCGACCTGGTGACGGCCCTGGACCCGGCCCGCTTTGGCGCGGCCTCAGCGTCCGCGCTCAGCGCACCCAGTGACCCGGAATGAAGACCCAGCCGCCCGGACCGGGCTGCCAGTGGGCCGGCTCGTAGCGGGCATAGTCGCGGCGCATGCGTTCCCAGTGGCCGCCGACCCAGATGTGGCGATGGCCGTTCCAGGCCCAGTAGCCGGGTGCCCAGGCATAGCCATGGCGCGGCGGCGGCACCACTTCATAGCGCGGGGCGGGCGGTGGCGTGCCGATGCGCACGTCCACGCCGACCACCTGGGCCTGTGCGGCGGGGGCGGTGGCGACGGTGGCGCCGAGGGCGCACAGGGTGGTGAGAAGGGCGAAGGTGAGGCGGCTTGTCGTCTTTTTCATGATGGCTCCTGCAAAGTGGTGTGGCGTGGATGCAGCGCAGGCCGAGGGCGCCGCGCTGTGAAACCACTCTAGGAGCCGGGCTTCTTTAAAACTGTAATGTTGTGTTTCCAGCTGTATCAGGGCGTTCCGTTACGCCGCGTGCCAGGCCCGGAAGGAGTGCCGTGCCGGGGATTCAGGTAACAAATGACGGCAGACCGATACATGCCGGGCGCTTACATCCTGCGCGCCGGGCGCACGTAGCGCTGTTCCACCACGCGGCTTCCCCATTGCTCGCCGGGTGATTCCTCGGCCAGGGTGAAGCCCGCTGCCAGATAGAGATGGCGCGCCGCATCCAGGCCCTGGAAAGTCCACAGATAGCATGCGAGACGATGCGTATCGACGAAGGCCATGGCCTCTTCCAACAGGCGCCGGCCGACGCCGCCGCCGCGCAGGCTGTCATCCACGATGAACCAGCGCAGGTGCGCCATCCGGTGCCGGAGATCGCCATCGATGACGATGGAAGCCAGGCAGCGTCCGTGCTCGACGTGGGTCCAGATCTGCTTGCCGGGTTGCGGCAGCGCTTCCACGAAGCGGCCCAGCTCACTGGCCACCTTGTGCTCGAAGAACGCCCCGAAGCCGGCCACCCCGGCGTAGTGACGCGCATGCAGGCTGGCGATGTCGCCGATGCAGCCGGGCTGGTAGCCGGTGCTCAACGGCACCGTGGCGGCGCGGGCCGCTCGTGCGGCGGCGTTGGGATTGTCGCGCGACAGTGCCTCCGAATACAGCGCCAGCGCGCGCACCAGGCCCTGCTGGTCTTCCGGCAGGATGCGCCGCAAGGCGCCGGAGACCTGATCGGTGGCGAACTTGTCGATCTTCTTGCGCAAGGCCTGCCCGGCCTCGGTGAGCGCCAGGCTGAAGGCGCGTCCATCCTCCGGCACCGGGCTGCGCCGCACCAGCCCCAGCGCTTCCAGCTTGGCCAGCTGGCGGCTGGTGTTGGACTTGTCCAGGTACAGCAGCTCGCCCAGCTCACGCGCCTGCAGTCCGGGCCGCAGCCCGATCTCGATGATGGCATGTACCGCCGAGGGCGCCAGGTCGCTGCCAGCCAGGGTGCTGCGCATGAAACCCAGCTCGCGCACCAGCTTGCGCGAAAGCTCGCGCAGCTGGCGGATGGTCTGGTCACGCGGGGGAGAGTGCAGGCCATCGTAGTCCATGGCGAGATCCTGTAATGGTTGCGAAATGCAATCAATAGTGCGCCATATGATTGCGTTATGCAACTTGTCTGACCGGCCCGGCTGCCACCGCTGTCTCGCCTACGCAACTGGCCGGGGCCGCCTGGCGGTTGGGAGCGCCTGCCCGGCTGGAGTAGAATGTCGCCTTTCGCGCAGCCTTGCGCCGTGATCCCACCGGCCACCGTGGCCTGCGCCACCTCCTGCATCCCCAGTCTTGTTGAAAGTCCCCGCACATGTTGCGCATCTCTGAACTGACCCTTCCGTTGAGCCATACGGAAGACGAACTGAACGCCGCCATCCTCGACCGCCTGGGCATCACGGCCGATGAGCTGGTGTCCTTCACGCTGTTTCGCCGCAGCTACGATGCCCGCAAGAAGACGGCCATCACCCTGAACTACACCATCGACGCCGAGGTGAAGGACGAGGCTGCCGTCCTGGCGCGCCATGCGAAGTCCACCAAGGTCGGCCCCACGCCCGACACTTCCTACCATTACGTCACCCGCGCCCCGGCTGCGCTGAAGCAGCGCCCGGTGGTGATCGGCTTCGGTCCCTGCGGTCTGTTTGCGGCGCTGATCCTGGCCGAGATGGGCTTCAACCCGCTCATCCTGGAACGCGGCAAGACGGTCCGCGAGCGCACCAAGGACACCTGGGGCCTGTGGCGCCAGCGCGAACTCAAGCCCGAATCGAACGTGCAATTCGGCGAGGGCGGGGCCGGTACCTTCTCCGACGGCAAGCTCTACAGCCAGGTCAAGGATCCCAAGCATTACGGCCGCAAGGTGCTGGCCGAATTCGTGGCCGCCGATGCGCCGCCCGAGATCATGTACGTCAGCAAGCCCCACATCGGTACCTTCCGCCTGGTCAAGATGATCCAGCTGATGCGCGAGAAGATCGAGAAGCTGGGCGGCGAATTCCGCTTCGAGCAGCGCGTCGAGGACGTGCTCATCGAAGACGGCAGGATCCGTGGCCTGACCCTGGCCAACGGCGAGCAGATCGAGACCGACCACGTGGTGCTGGCCATCGGCCACAGCGCCCGCGACACCTTCGAGATGCTCTACGAGCGCGGTGTCTACATCGAGGCCAAGCCGTTCTCCATCGGTTTCCGCGCCGAGCACCCGCAGTCGCTGATCGACAAGTGCCGCTTCGGCCCCGGCGCGGGCCATCCCATCCTGGGCGCGGCCGACTACAAGCTGGTGCACCACGCCTCCAATGGCCGCTCGGTCTACAGCTTCTGCATGTGCCCCGGCGGCACCGTGGTGGCGGCGACTTCCGAGCCGGGCCGGGTGGTCACCAATGGCATGAGCCAGTATTCTCGCAACGAGCGCAATGCCAACAGCGGCATCGTGGTCGGTATCTCGCCGGCCGATTATCCGGGCCATCCGCTGGCCGGCATTGCCTTCCAGCGCGAGTGGGAGAGCCGCGCCTATGAACTGGGCGGCGGCAACTACAATGCGCCCGGACAACTGGTGGGCGACTTCATCGCCAATCGTCCGTCCACCCAGCTGGGCAGCGTTGAGCCATCCTACAAGCCGGGTGTGACGCTGGGCGACCTCAATCCTTCCCTGCCCAAGTACGCCATCGATGCCATCCGCGAAGCACTGCCCGCCTTCGAGAAGCAGATCCGTGGCTATTCCATGCACGACGCCGTGCTGACCGGCATCGAGACGCGCACGTCCTCGCCGATCCGCATCAAGCGCGATGACCACACCCTGCAGAGCCTCAACACCAGGGGTTTGTATCCCGCTGGCGAGGGCGCCGGTTATGCGGGCGGCATCATGTCGGCCGCCATCGACGGCATCCGCGTGGCCGAGGCGCTGGCGCTGGATATCGTGGCGCAGTCCTGATGCGCTGATCCGCGCTTCGGATCACCCAATGCAAAACGCCGCTCCGGTTGCCCGGGGCGGCGTTTTGCTTTTACGGCCGAAAGTGAAGATTACTTCTTGGCGCGGGTCGAAGCGACGGTTTTTTCAGCCACAGTGGTGAACTGTTTGGTCGCGTTGGCCAGGTTGGCTTCCAGGGTTTCCACGGCTTGCTTGGAATTCTTGGACAGTTGCTCGTAGGCAGCGTTGGCGTTGGTCAGGGTGGCCTTCAGGATGGAGACGGCTTGCTCCGAGCCCGGGGGCGCATTCTTGCTGATCTCGTCGATCAGGGCCGACAGCTTGCGGCTGGTTTCGGAAATCTGGGCTTCGGCAGCCTTGGTGAATTCAGCCTGGGTGGCCGACACGATACCGGCCAGGTGACGGCTGTAGGCGGTGGCCTTTTCAGCGCCCGGCTGGGCCTGGGCGGCCGCCAGCGACAGCAGTTCCTGCGGGTCCTTGGCAGCGGCCAGCTGCTTGGCGGCCGCGGTGGCTTCTTCCAGGGTGGCCTTGGTGGCCGACAGGTTCAGCTCAACGATCTTTTCCACGCCTTCGAAGGCCTTGGCGGTCAGGTTGTTGATGAGGTCCAGATGGGCTTGCAGGTTGGCCTTGGTAGCGGCGGAAAACTGATCTTGGTACGAAAACATGTTCATCTCCTAGGTGATATGACAAATGAGCTTGCCGACGAGCGTGACGATCAAAACAATCGGCGTTCGAGCGCGGCTTTCGACCAGAATCAGCTGACAATCTTGATTTTGTGCGCCGCAACAATTTCTATTTTATGCACTTCTTTGGTGAAATCAAGTGCTATTTGTGCATCGCACAAAATATTTACACTGCCGTGGAAATTATGCGACGCCGTATCCCGTGTGGCTTTGCGGGCGATCAAGCCGAACGTTCGGTTGTTTTTTCCGGGCGGACGTGGGTTTCGCCGCTGGGCAGGTCGTGCACCACGATGCCGGTGTCGCTCTCGGCAAAGGGGCAGCCCTTGCCCAGGGCGATGCCGCGCAGTCCGTCCTGGTAGCCCTGTTCCCAGCGCCACATCACCGAACCCCTGGCGAAATTGACGTCCTTGGAGGCCATGTGCCAGTCGCGTCCGGCGTAGGCCAGGCGCACGATGTGGATGGTGCTGTCGGCGCCCAGCTCGGCCATCATCTGGCGATCCTGCTGGGTCAGCAGTTCGGCCGGCAGGCGCTTGTAGAGCGCATGGGCGGCGCGGCGCAGGCGGTATTGCTGCAGATAGGCATCGATATGGCGCTGCGAGCGCGAGGCGAAGGTGACATCCTTCTCGCGCGTCTGCACCTCTTCCAACGTGCGCGGTTCGGGCCCGTCGGCGTGCCACAGGTCCACCATCATGCACAGCAGGTTGGTACGGGGTTCGTCGTTCAACACGGCTTCCAGCGGCGTGTTGGAGTACAGCCCGCCATCCCAGTACAGCTCGCCCTCGATGCGTACCGGCGCAAAGCCGGGCGGCAGGGCGCCGCTGGCCATGACGTGTTCGGGGCCCAGCGGCTGCTGGCGCGAATCAAAATTGACCAGCGTGCCACAGGTGACCTTGACTGCCGAGACCGTCATGCGGATGCCCGAGGGCCCGTTGAGGTAATCGAAGTCCACCAGGCGCGCGAGCGTCTCGCCCAGTTCGGCGGTGCTGTAGAAGCTGGCCTCGTCGGGTGGCACCGGCAGGCCCAGCGCGAACGGATTGAGCGGACGCGGACGGAAGAAGCCGGCGGTGCCGCGCAGAAAGGTGTCGAGCGTGGTCAGTCGCGTGGCCCAGGGGCGCAGCGTGTCCGGTACCTGGCGCAGGTCGAACAGGTCGGGATGGGCCACCGTCTCCCAGAATTCGCGCAGGCGTGCAATGCGGGTCTCGCGCGGGTTGCCGGCGATCAAGGCGGCATTGATGGCGCCGATGGAGGTGCCGACCACCCAGTCCGGGGTCAGGTCGTTCTCGTGCAGGGCCTGGTAGACCCCGGCCTGGTAGGCCCCCAGCGCACCGCCACCCTGCAGCACCAGCGCCACGCGCGGCTTGTCGGTGACGGTAGCGGCAGCGGCCTTGCGGCGGGAGGCGGGCGGCGTCTGGTCCTGGTCCTTGCGCATCGTTCTTCCTTTCAGGTGATACCGGACTGATCCGGCAACAGCGGGAACGTTCAGAAGGAGTCTAGGATAACGCGCTTACAGCAAGGTGACGGTGACTGTACTCAGGCGTACGGAAAACCGCCGTTCAACTTGCCAGCCAGGCCTCGATCAGCTGGCGTGCCTGGGCATCGATCTGTTCCAGGTCCACTTCGTGGCGGCGATGGAAGATCATCATCGCGTACAGGCCCGCCAGGGCATTGACTTCCGGGGACAGTGCGCACTCCTCTCCGCTGGCCGGGCGCTGCTGGCGCCAGTAATTGATTGCATCTTCGAGTTCGGTGAGGGTGAGCATGGCGGTGTTTCTTGATAAAGACGTAAGGTAAAACGTCGGCGCATTCTAACCCATTTCAAGTGCCGATACTGGCTGAAAACACAGTATGGCCGGGCTTGCCGGGGCTTCATGCAGTTTCTGCATAAGGTTCTGCAGCTTGTGCAGCATGCAAAAAACAAGCAAGCACATGCGCAATGCTTCGTTCGGAATCCCTCTCAGCTTTGCTCTAATGAGACCCCTCGCGCGCGCCCTTCGGCGCTGCCCGCACTATCCCCTCAGGAGTGGTCCATGTCCGCGCACATCCTCGAATCGGCCCGCCGTCCAGGCTTGCGCCCGGCCCAGCGCATCAATAGCGAAGCGCAGGCACTGCAGGTGGCCACCGAACTGGCGGCCGAGTTCGCACAAAGCGCCGCGCTGCGCGACCGTGAGCGCATCCTTCCGTTTGACCAGATCGAACGCTTTTCGCAAAGCGGCTTGTGGGCCATCACGGTGCCTCGCTCCCATGGTGGTATCGGCGCCTCGTGGCAGACGGTGGCCGAAGTATTTCGGATCATCTCCGCCGCCGATCCTTCCATCGGCCAGATTCCGCAGAACCACTTCGGCAATCTCAACCTGATCGCCAACCTGGCCAGTGAAGCGCAGCAGCGCTTCTTCTTCGCCGAAGTGCTGGACGGCGCTCGCCTGGGCAATGCCGGCCCCGAGCGCAACGGCAAGAACGTGCTCGACGTGCGCACCCGCGCCACACGTGATACCGCAGCCGACGACGGCAGCTACCTGCTCAATGGCACGCGCTTCTATTCCACCGGGGCGCTGTATGCGCACTGGATTCCCAGCCGCGCCATCGATGAGGCGGGCCAGCCGCTGGTGGTCTACAGCCGCCACGATGCGCCGGGCGTGCGCGTGATCGATGACTGGTCCAGCTTCGGCCAGCGCACCACGGCCAGCGGCACGGTGGTGTTCGAGAACGTACGCGTGCCTGTCGCGCAGGTGCTGCCCTTGAAGGACGCGCTGCAACAGCCCAACAACATCGGCCCGGTCTCGCAGCTGATCCAGGCTGCCATCGATGCCGGCATTGCCCATGCGGCCGTGCAGGACACCATCGCCTTCGTTACTACCCGTTCGCGTCCGTATGTAGATAGCGGACTGGAACGCGCCAGCGACGATCCCTACATCCTGCGCGACGTCGGCAACCTGAGCCTGCGCCTGCACGCTGCCGAAGCCCTGCTGGAAGACGCTGCCGCGCTGCTCGACAGCCTGCCCGCGCAGATCAGCTTCGAGCAGATGGCACAAGCCTCGGTGGCCGTGGCCGAAGCCAAGGTGCTGTCCACCGAAGTGGCCTTGCTGGCGTCGGAAAAACTGTTCGAACTCTCTGGCTCGGCCGCCACCCTGGCCAGCCACAACCTCGACCGCCACTGGCGCAATGCGCGTGTGCACACGCTGCATGATCCGGTGCGCTGGAAATATTTTGCGGTCGGCAACTACGCCCTCAACGGCACGCCACCGCCGCGCCATTCCTGGAGCTGATGCCGGTGCCTTCCCTCATTCTCGAACGCGAACCATCATGACCCAGACTGCCGCTGTCCCAGCTACCTTCACCACGCTCGATTCCCTTCCGCCGCCGTCGGGCACGCCGCCGCGCCTGGTGGCGCGCATCCGCGACGATGCCGAAGCGATTGCCGCCGCGCGCAAGCTGGCCGACGATTTCAGCCGCGAGGCGGCGCTGCGCGACCGCGAACGCAGGTTGCCGTGGGATGAGCTGGATCGCTACGTGCGCTCGGGCTTGTGGGGCATCACCGTGCCCAAGGAATATGGCGGGGCTGGGGTGAGCTATGGCACCCTCGCCGAAGTCATCGCCACCATCTCGGCGGCCGATGGTTCCATCGGACAGATTCCGCAAAACCATTTCTATGCGGTAGAACTGATCCGCGTCAACGGCAGCCAATCGCAGAAGCGCTTCTTCTTCGACCGCGTGCTGCAGGGCGACCGCTTCGGCAATGCCCTGGCCGAACTCGGCACCAAGACTTCGCATGACCGCAAGACCCGCCTGACCCGAAACGAACACGGCCCGGGCTATCGCATCAACGGCCGCAAGTTCTACGCCACCGGTGCGCTCTATGCCGACTGGGTACCGACCTCGGTGATCGATGAAGACGGCGTGCAGCAACTGGCCATCGTGCCGCGCCATGCACCGGGCCTGACCATCATCGATGACTGGTCCGGTTTCGGCCAGCGCACCACCGGCAGCGGCAGTGCCGTTTTCGAGAACGTGCACGTGCCGGCTGATGCCGTGATCGGCTTTGCCACCGCCTTCTCGCGGCCCACGCAGATCGGTCCGATGGCGCAGCTCCAGCACGCTGCCATCGACCTCGGTATCGCGCGGGCCGCCTATGCGGACCTGCTGGCTTTCGTGCGCACGCGCTCGCGTGCCTGGGTCGATAGCGGTGTGGAACGGGCGGGCGATGATCCGCTCACCATCCGCGAAGTGGGCGACCTGACCATTCAACTGCACGCAGCCGAAGCGCTGGTGCGCCGCGCCGGCCGCAAGGTCGATGCCGCTGCCGCCGCTCCCAGCGAGGACAGCATCGCGCAAGCCTCCATCGCCGTGGCCGAGGCCCGCGTGCTGACCACGGAAATCTCGCTGGCGGCCGGCAGCAAGCTGTTCGAGCTGGCCGGTTCGCAATCCACCCTGTCCGAGCACAACCTGGACCGTCATTGGCGCAATGCCCGCACGCATACGCTGCATGATCCGGTGCGCTGGAAATATCACGCCATCGGCAATTACGTCCTGAATGGCAAGAAGCCACCGCGCCACGGCGCGATCTGAGGAGTCCGCATGGCCAAGAAGGAAATCCGCCTCAACGCATTCAACATGAATTGCGTCAGTCACATCAACCACGGCCTGTGGACGCACCCGCGCGACCGCTCGCAGGACTATACCGACATCAGCTACTGGACCGATCTGGCCCGCCTGCTGGAGCGCGGCAAGTTCGACGGACTGTTCCTGGCCGATATCGTCGGTGTCTACGACGTCTACCAGGGCAATACCGACCTGACCCTGCGCGAGACCATCCAGCTGCCCGTGAACGATCCGCTGATGCTGGTCTCGGCCATGGCCGCCGTCACCGAGCACCTGGGCTTTGGTGTCACCGCCAATCTCACCTACGAGGCACCGTTCCTGTTTGCTCGCCGCATGTCGACGCTGGATCATCTGAGCCGCGGCCGCGTCGGCTGGAACATCGTCACCGGTTATCTCGACAGTGCCGCCCGCGCCATGGGCCTGCATGAGCAACTGGAACACGACCAGCGCTACGACCGCGCCGATGAATTCATGGAAGTGGTCTACAAGCTCTGGGAAGGCAGCTGGGAAGACGGCGCCGTACAGCGCGACCGTGCCCGCCGCGTGTATGCGGACCCGGCCAGGGTCCACAAGATCGTCCATCACGGCGACTACTACCACGTCGAAGGCATCCACCTGAGCGAGCCGTCGCGCCAGCGCACGCCGGTGCTGTACCAGGCCGGTTCCTCCGGACGCGGACAAGCCTTCGGCGCGCGCCATGCCGAATGCGTGTTCATCTCCAGCCAGAGCAAGGACGCCACGCGCAAGCTGGTGCAGAGCATCCGTGAGAGGGCGGTACGCGAGGGACGCGATCCGGAGGCCATCAAGATCTTCATGGGCCTGACGGTCGTGACGGGCCGTACCGAACAGGAGGCCCAGGAGCGCTTCCGTGAATATGCCAGTTACGCCAGTCCGGAAGCCGGGCTGGCCCATTTCTCGGCGGGCACCGGCATCGATTTTTCCCGGTTCGACCTGGATGAACCGATCCGCGCGGGCAAGACCAATGCCATCGAATCGCTGGCCAAGGTGGTCACGCAGCCGGAGCTGAACTGGACCAAGCGCAAGCTGCTGCAGCAGCTCGAACTGGGTGGCCGCTACGCCAGCATCGTCGGTGCGCCCGAGCGCATTGCCGATGAACTGGAGAGCTGGGTGGCCGACACCGGCATCGATGGCTACAACCTGACCCGCACGGTCACGCCGGAGAGCTTCGAGGACTTCGTGAACCTGGTCATCCCGGTACTGCAGGAACGCGGTTCCTACAAGCGCGAGTATGCCCCCGGCACGCTACGTGAAAAACTTTTCCGGCGCGCTGCGACCTTGCCGCAAGAGCACGTGGGTGCCGGGTTCCGGGTGGGGGCTGCGGTCGAGCACGCCTGAAGAAATGTTCCTCCAGGCTGCGCGCAGACACATGCGCGCAGCACATAAGCAAAGCGGAAATGATTCCTTCCGCACCGGTTGAGTGGTCGCTACATTGGCCTTTTTTCAACCGGGGAAGACAATGAAATCCATCGCAACGACATGGCTTGGCGGCCTCCTGCTGGCGCTGTTGTCCAGCATTGGCCTGCAGGTGCAAGCGGCTCCCGATCAGGTGATCCGCGTGGGGGTGACCAGCGGGCCGCACGCCCAGATCTTCGAGCAGGCGCGCCGCGTTTTTGAACGCGACAATCCGGGTTACAAAATCAAGATCATCGAGTTCAACGACTACATCCAGCCCAACGCCGCGCTCGATGCCGGCGAGCTCGATGCCAACAGCTACCAGCATCGTCCCTTCCTCAATGCGCAGATCAAGGCGCGCGGCTACAAGCTCTATGCCGAGGGCAAGACCATGATCGGGCCGATGGCGATCTACTCGCGCAAGTACGGCAAGCTGGAAGATGTTCCCGTGGGTGCCAGGATCGGCATTCCCAATGATCCCGCCAATGAAAGCCGTGTACTGTTGCTGTTGCAGAAGCATGGCCTCCTCAAGCTGCGTGCCGGTATCGATCCGCTCACCGGCACCAATGCCACGCCCATCGACATCATCGAGAATCCCAGGAAATGGAAGTTCGTCGAAATCGATGCGGCGCAATTGCCGCGCACGCTCGACGATCTCGATGCCTCCGCCGTCAATGCCGACTATGCTGCCAAGGCCGGCCTCAATCCGGCGCGCGACAGTCTGGTGGTGGAAAGCGGCGACAGCCCCTATGCCTGCCTGATCGCCGTGCGCGAGAAGGATCGTGCGCAACCTTGGCTGGGCAAGCTGGTGCAGGCTTATCAGTCGCCGGAAGTGAAGCGGTATATCGAGACGGAGTTCAAGGGTGGGATATTGGCGGCTTGGTGATCACATCCAGAATTCCCCTTCAATAGGACGAGTTGATGTTATTCGAGTTTTTTTTCGAAATATGAAGAGGAGCTTTTCGTAAAAATCGGAGAAGAAATTTCTATTTTTTGGGCTCCCTAAAAAGAGCTGGTTTACGACTATATGCTCTGCCGATTCTGATAGAGGTATCGGCAAAATGCGTAGATTCTTTGAGCACAAAAATCTTATAAAGGCGCTACTTGGCGCCTGTCTTTTTTTCAGCGTATCCGTATGATCGGTTCGGGTTACCGCTTTCCGCAGAACATCATAGTTTCTGTGGAAACTGCGCTTCTCGAAAAACAAAACTCCCGGTCATCATCCTTCAAATCCCTGCTACTTAGCGTCACGTCTTACAGATCTATTGATCCGGTCGTCTTGTCCGTTACCGGTACTTACAAGTACGGTGCGCCGCGCCATGACAGCGGTGTGACCTACAAAGCTGGAAGCTATCTCCTGCTCAACCCTTCGCTAGGCTTTGCTGTCAACGAGAAGATAAGCCTTACATCGGGTTTGCAGTGGGCCCTTCGCTTTCCAGATCAAATCAACGACATCGAGCAATCTGCTAGACATACACGGTCTGACTTGTTGTTGGGCGTGGCCTATGCGGTTGACCGTGAAAGCATCATTAATCTCTCGCTAAAGTCCAATGTCTCAGGTCGCAATGGGGCCGACCTGCGAGCGGTGTGGATGCACACGTTTCCGTGATCTTGCATCAAATTGTGCCCCAGCTATAAATGGAGAAATCGAAATGAAAAAATGGATTGTCTTATTGATGTTATCGGCTAGCGTCACTACCACCGCGTTTGCGGAAGTGGCGCAGAATGTCGAAACGCCACAACATCTTCAAGTCTCCGAGAGCGAGCTACAAAGTGTCTTTGCAAAGGACGGCAAACAAAAGTTAGATGTTGTTGCGTTGAGCCAAAAGGAAATGCAGGAGACCGAAGGAGCATGGATTTGGATGGCTTATTATTTTGCTCCGGGAGTGAGTTCGGCAGCATATGCTCTGTACAACACATCTGCTTATATGCCGATGTATCACCTTTCGCATTTTGCTAGTAGTTTCTGGCGTAGGTAAATAATACTGTTACGCGATTTGTCGGCAGGCAAATCGCGTATTGGAGCTACTGTGAAATTCATCAAAAACTTTGTCCGCGATTTAAAGAAGGGTGAAATGGGAACCTGCTATTTAGCCATGGACATTTTGGCTGTTGCTGTAGCCGCTTTTCTATTGCTTGCCGCATTGGTGAAAAGAGTTTTGTTCTGATGCTTAAGATAGGAACAGTATGTTTTTTTGCTAGCTTGAGCGTAGCGAACAGCGCTTATGCTGGCTTTGCAATGATGTCCTTGGCTACCGAATTTGCTCCGCTGCCAGTGCGAAGTTGGAAGAGCATGCGCGACGAGAAAATTGTTAAGCAAGCGCTTGATTTCTCCTGCGGTTCAGCTTCTCTGGCCACCCTGCTCAATGGGCAATATGGCGAATCGCTCAGCGAAAATGATTTATTAAAGGCACTCGACCAAGGTGAAAAGAAAGCGAGTTTTAGTGATATGGCGCGTGTTCTTCCGACCTTCGGATACAAGGCGCAGGGCTTTGCTTCAGATTGGAGCCAGTTGTCGCAGCTAAGGATTCCCGTAGTTGTTTATTTGAAGTACAGGGGACAGGACCATTTTTCGGTCATCAGAGGCATTGATTCAACATCCGTGTGGCTTGCCGACTCAAGTTTCGGTAATCGAATATTGAGCAGGAAAGAATTCCTGGATATGTGGTACACACGAGAGACCCTTCGCGACAATGAACCTGAGGGGGGGCCTCAGGGGAAATTCCTCGTGGTCCTCCCGATACAGAAACGGGAAATTGATAGGGAGTATTTTTCGCGCTCGCTACCTAATAGAACCTCTATTTCAGAGCGTCTTCTTTCTATAAGAAATTATCCATAGTCAAAAGAGCATTCAGAGCATATCCGACTAAATATCTATTAGAACCCATTTCATAAATTGGCATGAGTGGGAGCTAGTTCGGTTTGGGCAGAGCGCGTCTCACGCCTATTTATAAAATGGGTTCTAGTGGTGTCGTGATTGATACCTATCTACTCTCACTGAGGAGAGCATGGTTTGGTCTTTCAGGAGAAATGGATCCAAGCGGGTAAAATGCTCGATCCATATAAGTAGTGGCGTACGTGAGCGCCGCATCTTCCTGTGAGTCTCGACGAACATGAGCTACACCCCCAGCCGCCCCATGGGCTACGGCTGTCTGATCCTGAGCATGTCCCTGGTCGGCGCCTACGTCGCGTTGACCAAGCCGCTGGCGGCGCTGCTGCCGGTGTTCCTGCTGGCCTGGCTGCGCTTTGCCATCGGCGCGGTGGCCATGCTGCGCTGGCTGAAAAAGCCCGCTGATGAAAAGCCGCTCTCCACGCAATCGCGCTGGTTGGTCTTTCTCGAATCCTTCCTCGGCAATTTCCTCTTTACGCTGTGCATGATCACGGGCGTGTCGATGACCAATGCGGTCTCGGCCGGCGTGATCATGTCTTCCATCCCGGCCGTGGTGGCGGTGATGAGCTGGGTCTTCCTGAAGGAGCGGATCAGCCTGCGGGTCTGGGGCGCGGTGGCCTGCGGGGCCATCGGCATCGGCCTGCTGTCGCTGGCCAAGGATAGCCATGGCGCCCCGGCAGCCAGCAGTGGCCAGTACGCCTGGCTGGGCAATGTGCTGGTGTTCTGCGCGGTGCTGTGCGAAGCCGCCTATGCGGTCATCGGCAAGAAGCTCACCGCCGTGCTCACGCCCAAGCGCATCAGTGCCGTCATCAACCTGTGGGGATTGTTGCTGATGACGCCCATGGGTTTGTACACTGCGCTGCAATTCAAATTCTCCACCGTCCCGGTCAATATCTGGCTGTTGCTGGTGTTTTATGCACTGGCCGCCAGCGTATGGACCGTGTGGCTGTGGATGACCGGATTGAAGGTGGTGCCGGCCGCGCGTGCCGGTGTCTTTACCGTGATGCTGCCTGTCTCGGCCGCCGTGGTCGGCGTGCTGGCGCTGGGAGAAAGCCTCTCGGCCCTGCAGGCCGGGGCCTTCGCGGTGGCGCTGGCCGGGATGTTCCTGGCCACGCTGCCGGGCCGCACCACCGGACCATCACCGCTGAACTGAGCGAGGACAACATGAATCAAGCCAAACGCCCCTCGGGCAAACCACAACCGGCCGCGTCAAAGAAGGCCGCGCCCAAGCCCCCATCCAAGCCGGCGCCCAAGCCCGCAACCGCAGGTCCGGCCCGTGAGAAGCCCAAGACCCACGTCTCCACCGAAGCGGCGCGGCGGCGCCAGCACCAGGCGCACGCCGCCTCGCAGAGCCTGGACGAAGACGAACTGCGGGTGCAGCAGATGGTGGCGCTGGCCAGTGCCGTAGCCGCCGACGCGCCGGATCGAGCAGGCCGCCGCATCGGCCAGGATGAACTGGAACGCATGGTGCGCAATACCCTGCGCGAGCGCGACGACGATACCCTCTACGAGGCGCTGGAACAATTGCGTTACGACGACCCGCGCGGCCATGCTTTCCTGCGCGAGGTGGTGGAGGAGGGGGCCGACATCATCGTGCTGCGGCGAGGCGAGAAGGAACTCGAAATCAATGCCTTCCTGATCCCGCTATTGGCGCGCACGCGCGGCGGCCTGCGCGAGGACCAGGCGCTGGCCGATGGCGATGCCTTCGACGCCCTGCGCGAGAGCATCCAGAAAGCCGGCCTCGAAAGCGCCAGGGCGCGTGTGGTGCTGGTCCACCATCTCTACCATCCCGAAGAGATCAACGCCTTGAGCTTCAGCGAAGTGGAAGCCATGAACCGCGATGCCTTCGCCTCCCTGACCGACAAGAAGATCCTGAGCGTGCCGGCCATCGAACGCAGCATGCGTGGCTGGCCGGCCAGCCATTTCACCGCTGATGACGAGGCGCTGGAACTGCGCTTCCTGCTGGGTTTTTCCTTGAAGGACGTGGACGATCCCTTCTATGCGATTCCCCGGGAGGAAGCCGCTGCCGATGCCTACTTCGAGGCGCGTGCGCAGCGCTTCCGCCAGTGGAGCGAAGAGATCACGCCGCTGATGCAGCAATGCCTGACTGGTCAATCGGGAGCGGCGTCGCAGTGCCAGTTGCACTTCCTGTACCAGGACCTGTTCCACGGTGCCAAGCACACTGGCAACGGCGAGTACCGTACCTTGCAGATGCTCTCCGAACTGGAAGCCGGGCTGGAGCAGGCCGGTGCGCAGGCGGCGCAAGCCACTGCCTTCCTGGCCCTGCTGGAGGAGGATGAAGACAGCACCCTGCACGTGGTGCTGCGCGGTGCCCAGGGTGAACTGGCGCGCTCGGTCCATCTGGTCGATGGTGATCTGCAGGCGGTGCTGCTGGATGCAGCCGATGCCGTGGCCTCGCTGGGCGTGGCCGGCCTGCGCCTGGCTGACGGCTTCGATGCCGATGGATTGCCGCTGCGTGAGCGCGACTTTCCGAGCTAGTCCAGCAGTGCTTGCAGGCTCACGCCGGTAGGCTGGCAACGGAAATACAGTTCCACCTGCATCGGACGCCAGCCACGGATGAGCTGGCGCAGATCGGCGTGCATCTGCTGCTTGCCGCAGAAGGCGTTGGCCTTTTCGCGGGCCGCCGAGGTCAGGGCGGGAATGGACATGGTGTAGCTCACGCCGGTGGCCGAGACCATGTACAGGTCGTCGCGTCCGGCGCTGACTTCGCTGAAGTTGGCGCAGCCGCCCAGTGCCGCAGCGCTGAGGCAGGCGGCCACCAGGCTGCCGCGGCGGCGGCGATGATGAAGTTGAATGCGCATGAGATCCCCCGTTGTGCTCGTTACGCGTGCGTGCCATGCGCAGCCCGCAAAATTGCCCGGCGGCATCAACACGACAAGCCAAGCCTACGCGTGGCCTTGGTGCGGGTGGGAGGGGCTTACGCGCTTTTACCGTGATGCTGTTGCTGTAAAAAAATCTTCAAAAAGACTCGCAGAGACAAGGTTTCTGTTAATTTTCGTACAGCTGAGTCAGGGGGTGAGGTGGTCCGGGGCAGCGTAAAACATTTCCTGCCGGCTGAGAGGCAGCGCCATGGCGCTTTCCCGGGATGGGATTTGCCTGGGCGGCAGGCTTGCGGCTGGGCTAAAATCGGCGGCGCTGTCCGGCCATTGCCGGGCGCCCAAACGTGCGCAACGCTGCCGACCACCGGGCAGCGGCGCCGTCCGCCAACATCAGGGAGAACCAAGAATGACCAACCGTCGCAGTTTCATCACCGGCATGGCCGGCCTGGCCGCCGCCACTGCCATCCCCAACGTTTTCGCGCAGGCCGCCGCTGCGACCGGCTCGACCGAACCGACCCTGGCCCGCGTGCAACGTACCAAGACCCTGCGCATCGGTGCCGTGCGCGGCGCCGCACCGTACTACAACAAGGACCTGGCCAGCGGCGAGTGGGGCGGTTTCATGATCGATTTCGCCAAGAGCCTGGCTGCCAGCCTGAACGTGAAGCTGGACATCACCGAGACCACCTGGGGCAATTCGGTGCTGGACCTGCAGACGCACAAGATCGACCTGTTCTTCGGCATGAACCCGACCCCGGCGCGCCGCGAGGTGATCAATTTTTCCGAGCCGCTGTTCCTGAATGCCTTCACGGTGGTCTCCAAGAAGGAGTTCAAGACCTGGGCCGACCTGAACAAGCCGGAAGTGAAGATCGCGGTGGACATCGGTTCCTCGCACGACCAGATGATCACCCGCGTCTGCCCCAATGCCACCATCGTGCGCCTGGAAAAGGCCGACGACGCCACCCTGGCGCTGCAGACCGGCCGCGTCGATGCGCAGGTGCTGGTGTGGCTGCTGGCCCTGAACGTGCTCAAGAAGAATCCCTCGCTGGGCAAGATGACCGTCCCGCAGCCGCTGGAAGCGACCTCCACCAACATCGGCGTGCCCAAGGAAGAGGACAAGGCCTGGGTCGAGACCATCAACAAGTGGATCGCCGCCGAACGCGCCGCCGGCAAGATCAAGCCGACCGTGCTGGGCAACCTGCAGAAGCTCTCCGGTGTGAAGCCGGAAGATGTGCCGGCGCAGATTCCGCTGTGATGCCGCGCGGCCTGGTCTGACTGGCCGCAGACGTAGCAAAGAAAAACCCGCACAGAACTTCCGGCGCGGGTTTTTTATTTGTGAGTCGGTGGGGGCTTCAGCGCGGTCGTCTTAGGGCCTGTTCACATTAAATCTGCGAGTGCGAGAGGTCGCCAAGCGTTGACTGCCTAGGCGCGGCGACGCGCCGTAGCGGTGCTACGGCAAGGAGCTGCAACAACGGCAGGCGACGCTTGGCGGCCTCTCCCGGAGGGTTGCCCCCAGAAGGCGCGCTGGCCGCGTTGCACGTCAGGGCTGGTGGCACCGCCACCAGCCCTGACGTGCGCCTTGCCACCACGCCTTCTGGGGGCAACGCATCTCGCAGATTTAATGTGAACAGGCCCTAGTTGTTCAGCAAGCGCATGCCTGCAGTACGGGCGGCATCGCGGTCGAAGGTCAGCGTATCGCTGCATCCGGCCTGGTAACCACAGCGTTCGATCAGGCAATCGGCGAATCCCGCTGTCGATTCTGCAAAACGGTGGAGCGCCTGCAGCGCGCTTTCGGTGTTTTCCACAACGATTTCTCGGGCCAGCAGGAGGCCTTGCAGAATGCGGACCAGCTCCGTTTTCCTCAGCTTGTAGGCGCCTTGCAGTACCCATACCAGTTCCGCCAGGGCGACCAGTGAGAGAAAGCCCTGATGTTCCTGGCTCAAGGATTCGATCAGCACAGTCGCCTGTGCCGATTGCTGCGGATGGTCTTGGGCAAAGTAGCGTGCCAGCACATTGGTGTCCAATCCGATCATTGCGAGTCCCCACCCTGCCCGGCAATGGCGCGCTCCATCTCCTCAAGCGAGACGGGAAGTGCTGGAGTTTCCACAACGCCCTTGAGCGCACGGATCGATGTTGAAGGCATGCAGGGAGTTCCAGGCGCAGGTAACTGCTGATGCGCTTCAGTCTGTTTGCGACTGCCGCCAGTGTGGTAACTCATGGCACCCATACACATCAGCTCCGAGATCTGCAACCCCAGCTTGCGCGCCTTGGCGGCGATGACTTTCTTCTCGTACAAAGTGGCCTCGACCACGATCGTTTCAACGGCAGCAGTACGCATGACTGACCTCCATGACAGGGAAAGGAAGAACCGCGAACTTGCCTGATGCCATGCCCGAAGTCGAGGCCAAGGCAGATTTTTGCTGGACGGTCTCGACTTTTTGCGGCAAGGACGGCCAACGCAACACGGGATGAGACAAGCGTCTCACCATCCCCCCATGCTGCGCCGCAGGACAACTCGCCGCGCACGCTGTGCTACAACGTCACGCATCGCTTCATCATCGTCTTCACGCAGTGTCGACTCTGTAAGGAGTTCCCATGCCCTACGTTGCGAAAGTCAGCCATCTCGAACGCGTGCGCCGCCTGCTCGAAGGCCGGCCCGACGCCGCCGCCAGTCCCTACCTGCAACGGCTGAGCTCGTCCTACCTGCGCTCGCTGGACCAGCATCACCTCGACCCGGCCGACATGAGCGGACCGCGCGTGCTGAGCTCGGGCGAATTGCGCGAAGTGCAGCAGGGTGAGGAGGATTTCCTGCGGGCGTCCGGGCAATGCCTGTCGGTGTTGCACCAGACCGTGCGCGAGGCCGATTACTGCGTCATGCTCACCAATGCCGGTGGCACCACCATCGACTACCGCGTCGACCGTGACCGCCGCCAGGATTTCAAGCGCGCCGGTCTCTACCTCGGCTCCTGCTGGTCCGAGGATGAGGAAGGTACCTGCGGTGTGGCTGCCGTGCTGCAGGACGCCCTGCCCATCACGGTGCACAAGAGCGATCACTTCCGTGCCGCCTTCACCACGCTGACCTGCAGTGCCGCGCCGATCTTCTCGCCCTCGGGCGACCTGATCGGCGTGCTCGATGCCTCGGCGATCCGCTCGCCGGATGCGCGCGACAGCCAGAACCTGGTCAATCGCATCGTCCAGCAAAGCGCCACCCTGATCGAGGACGGCTACTTCCTCAACGCCATGGCCTGCGCCTGGGTGCTGCTGATGCATCGCAGCCGCCACTACGTGGAAGCCCAGCCGGAAATCCTGATCGCCTTCGATGCCCTGGGCAACATCATCGCCGCCAACCGCCGTGCGCGCGAATGCATCCCCGGACTGCAGCAGTTGCCGCGCCCCTTGGGCGAGATCTTCGACCTGCACTTCGAACGCCTGCTCGACAGCCGCGCCCTGCAGGAATTGCACCTGCTGCGCCTGCAGGGCGGTGCCACGCTCTACGGCCGTGTAAGGGCACCGGTATCGCGTGCCGTCAGGCCGGCACGCGCGCATGCAACCGTGGCGACACCCGCCGCGCACGACGCATCGGCCAGCACCATCGCGGCCGATGAACGCCAGGAGCGCGACCAGATCGTGGCCGCGCTGACCGAATGCAAATGGCGTGCCCCGCACGCCGCCCGGTTGCTCGGCATGTCACGCGCCACGCTGTACCGGCGCATGGCGCGCTACCGCATCCTGCCGCCGCACCGACGTTAGCGGCGCAGGCCTGACCCCAGGCAGCCATAGAGCTGCCAACCCCCATCCAACCACGATATCTAGAACCCATTTCATAAATAGGCGTGAGATGCGTTCTGCCCAGAAAGGGCGCTGGCAAGGCGCGCGACGCGTCGTGTGGCGGTGCCACACGCAAGGAGCGCAACGCGGCCAGCGCCCTTTCTGGGCAGAACCCGGAGGGAGCGGCCCGTTTGGGCGAATTGCTGCGTTACGAATTTGGGTCAAGACGTCCAGTCTTGACCCAAATTCGCGCCTTGCACTTCATCCCAAACGGGACTCGCTCGCACTCACGCCTATTGATGAAATGGGTTCTATTGTCGAGATAGAGGAGACTTGTCATGCCCGAAGAAAATGCCAGCCAGTCCATTGCGCATACGCTGGATGCCCTGCAAGCCGCATTGCACGCAGGCCATGCCGCCCGCGCCGCCGCCCTGTTCGAGGAAGACGGTTACTGGCGCGACCTGATCGCCTTCACCTGGAACATCAAGACCCTTGAGGGCCGCGCCCAGATCAGCGCCATGCTGCAAGCCCAATTGCCACACACGGGATCAATCCAGCTGCGCCTCGACCCCGACGAGACCCCCGCGCAAGCCGATGGCGTGACCCAGGGCTGGATCCTGCTGGAGACCGCCATCGCGCGCGGCAAGGGTTATATCCGCCTGCGCGAGGGCAAGATATGGACGTTGCTGACCACGGCCGCCGAACTGAAGGGCCACGAGGAACCCAAGGGCGTGAACCGCCCGCGCGGGGCGGTCCATGGCGTGCATACCGATCGCCGCACCTGGAAGGAGGAGCGCCAAGCCGAGGCGCGCGAACTGGGCACGACGCAGCAACCCTATTGCCTCATCATCGGCGGCGGCCAGGGCGGCATTGCGCTCGGTGCGCGGCTGCGCCAGCTGGGCGTGCCCACCATCATCATCGAACGCAACGAGCGCGCCGGCGACAGCTGGCGCAAGCGCTACAAGTCCCTGTGCCTGCATGATCCGGTCTGGTACGACCATCTGCCCTACATTCCCTTCCCCGAGAACTGGCCGGTATTCGCGCCCAAGGACAAGATCGGCGACTGGCTGGAGATGTATGCCAAGGTGATGGAGCTGAACTACTGGGGTTCCACCCTCTGCAAGTCCGCCCGTTTCGACGAGGCCACGCAGAAGTGGATTGTGGTGGTCGAGCGCGAGGGCAGGGAAGTGGTGCTGCAGCCGACCCAGCTGGTGCTGGCCACGGGCATGTCGGGCAAGCCCAATGTGCCGAAGTTTCCGGGGGCGGAAAATTTCCGGGGCGAGCAGCATCATTCCTCGCGCCATCCCGGTCCCGATGGCTATCGCGGCAAGAAGGTGGTGGTGGTCGGCTCCAACAATTCGGCCCACGACATCTGCGCTGCCTTGTGGGAAAACGGCGTGGACGTGACCATGCTGCAGCGTTCGTCCACCCATATCGTCAAGTCCGATTCCCTGATGGAACTGGCGCTGGGTGATCTCTATTCCGAACGCGCCGTGGCCAGCGGCCTCACCACCGCCAAGGCCGACCTGCTGTTCGCCTCGATTCCCTACAAGGTCTTGCCGGCCATGCAGAAGCAGGTCTTCGACAAGATCCGCGAACGTGATGCGGACTTCTACAAGCGCCTGGAAGAGGCCGGCTTCCTGCTCGATTTCGGTGATGACGATTCAGGACTCTTCATGAAATATCTGCGGCGCGGGTCCGGCTACTACATCGACGTGGGCGCTTCCGAGTTGATTGCCGAGGGCAAGATCCGCTTGAAGAGCGGCGTCGATGTGAAGGAGATTCGCGCCCATTCCATCGTGCTGTCGGATGGCACCGAATTACCGGCAGATGTCATCGTCTATGCCACCGGTTACGGTTCGATGAATGGCTGGGCGGCCGACCTGATCTCGCGGGAGGTGGCCGACAAGGTGGGCAAGTGCTGGGGCCTGGGATCGGCCACCACCAAGGATCCGGGGCCGTGGGAGGGCGAGCAGCGCAACATGTGGAAGCCCACGCAGCAGCAGGCGCTGTGGTTCCACGGTGGCAACCTGCACCAGTCGCGTCATTACTCGCTGTACCTGGCGCTGCAACTGAAGGCGCGCATGGAAGGTATCCCCACGCCGGTGTATGGCTTGCAGGAGGTGCATCACCTGCAGTGACAGGCCATCGCCGTCACCACCAATGAAAATGGCGCGCAGATTTCTCTGCGCGCCATTTTTCTTCAGGTAGCAGCCTTGCGGTTGCAGCGATCAGGCATTGAAGCGTGCCAGGAAAGCCTGCGTCGCCGCTTCCTGCGGATTGTCGATGACCTGCGAGGGCGGTCCGGCTTCGACCACCACGCCATCACGCATGAAGACCACCTGGTCCGCCACTTCCCGGGCGAAGGCGATTTCGTGCGTGACCAGGATCATGGTCATGCCATCGGCGGCCAGGCTACGGATGACGTTGAGGACTTCGCCCACCAGTTCCGGGTCCAGTGCCGAGGTGGCTTCGTCGAACAGCATCACGTCCGGCTGCATGGCCAGCGCGCGGGCGATGGCGACGCGCTGCTTCTGACCGCCGGAGAGCTTTTGCGGATACATGTCGGCGCGGTCGGCCAGGCCCACCTTCTGCAGCAGGGCAATGGCCTGGGCGCGGGCTTCGGCCTTGGGCGTGCGCAGCACGGTGACCATGCCTTCCATCACGTTTTCCAGCGCGGTCATGTGCGGGAACAGGTTGAAGTGCTGGAACACCATGCCGGTGCGTGCGCGAAACGCGGCCAGTTCGCGGTCCTTGGGCAGGCGCGAGCTGCGTCCGTGGAATTCGAAATGGCGCTCGCCGATGCGCACCGTGCCCTGGTCAGGAACGGTCAGCAGGTTCAGGCAGCGCAGCAGGGTCGACTTGCCCGAGCCGGAGGGGCCGATCATGGCCACCACACTGCCCTTGGGTACGGCAATGGAAATGTCCTTGAGCACCACGTGCTCGCCAAAGGCCTTCTTGAGATTGCTGATCTGGATCATCGCGTTGGCGGTCTGGTTGTTCATCGTGTGCTCCTTATCCATGCTGGACCGACAGGCGGTTTTCCAGGCGCTTGGCCCAGATGGTCGCCGGCAGCAGGATCACGAAATAGATCACCGCCACCAGGGTGTAGATTTCCAGCGGACGATAGGTTTCGTGGGCGATGATCTGGCCCTGGTAAAGCAGGTCGGGCACGGCCAGCACCGACAGCAGCGAGGTGTTCTTCAACTGCATGATGGACTGGTTCACCAGCGGCGGCGTCATGCGCTTGAAGGCCTGTGGCAGGATCACGCGCTTCATCAGCTGGAATCGCGTCATGCCCAGTGCCCAGCCGGCTTCGGACTGGCCCACGTCGATGGAGACGATACCACCGCGAATGATCTCGGAATAGAAGGCCCCGCCATAGAGTGCCAGCGAGAGCATGGCCGCCGTGCCGGCCGACATCTCGATGCCCAGCAGCACCGGCAGCGCATAGTAGAACCACACCAGCTGCACCAGTACCGGTGTGCAGCGGAATACTTCGACGAAAGCGCGCAGCGGGCCGGAGATCAAGGGATTGGCCGACAGCCGGCCCAGGCCCACCAGCAATCCGACCAGCAGGCCGAGGGCGATGCAGGCGATGGTGTAGCTGAGCGTGTAGACGAAGCCGATTCCTATGATGCTCCTGAATTGCCAGAGCGAGCCGAAGTCCCATTGATACATCTGCGTTTTTCCTTGATAGCCAATCTCATGAGCCCGGGAGGGCAGGGGTGTTGCAGTGCATGCACGAACCATGCCCTGCTCACCCAGGGCAAAGCGAGCCTGGTTCTGGAAGGGAGTGGGACAGGGGAAGAATTGCCCGCGCGCCGGCCGGAACGGGCGCTGCGGCATGCCGCGAACCCGAGCATTGTAATGGAGACGCTTTGAGCACGCACTGAACAAAATTTCAGCTCATCGGCTGGGAAAGCCCCATGGCAGCGGGCTTTGGCTAAAATGGCGGATTGCGCAAGTGAAGTCTTTAACCAAATTCCCGGTAAGCGGGAACGCGCCGTCTTCTCTCTTGGATCATGAGCCCTTCGTCCTCTGCATCTGCCACCGCCGCTACCGCTGCCGTTCCCGGTCATGGCCGTTCCATCCTCGTCACCGGAGCCGCGCGCGGTATCGGCGCAGCGGTGGCTACCACCGTGGCCGCACCGGATGTCGCCCTGGTCCTGCATGCCCGCAGTGAATCCCCCGAGCTGCAGGCAGTGGCGCAGCAGTGCCGCGAGCGGGGTGCGCGCTGTACGCTGGCGCTGGGCGACATGGCCGATCCGCATACCGCCGCGCACTTGCGCGACACCGCGCTGACGCACTACGGACGGCTCGATGCCGTGGTGGCCAATGCCGGCTTTGCCGACCGCAAGCGCATCGGCGAGCTCGATGAGGCGGACTGGTCGCGTTCGCTGGAGGCCTTGCTGAGCGGGTTCTTCCGCCTGGTGACGGCCTGCCGCGAACCCTTGCAGGCCAGCGGCCAGGGCCGCGTGGTGGCGGTGAGTTCCTTCGTGGCGCACGTGTTCCGCCTGGGGGAGTCGGGCTTTCCGGCGTCGGCCGCGGCCAAGGCGGGCATCGAGGCGCTGGTCAAGTCGCTGGCGGTGCAGGTGGCACCGGCCGGGGTGACGGTCAACGCGGTGGCGCCCGGCTACGTTCAGAAAAGCGACCCGGCCAGGTCCGCCATCGATCCGGCTGCGTGGCAGGCGGCGCTGGCGCGCATTCCCCTGCAGCGCCTGGGGCAGCCGCAGGAGATCGCCAACGTGATCGCCTTCCTCCTGAGTCCGGCCGCTTCCTACGTCACCGGGCAGGTGTGGCATGTGGACGGCGGACTGACCCTGTAACCAAAAAAAGATTTAAACCGTTTATATCATTTACCATTTTTCGGGAAGCTGAAACAACACCATGCGCATCATCGTGCTGGGCGCCGGCATCGTCGGCGTCACCACTGCTTATTTTCTCCGCGAGCGCGGCCATGAGGTGGTCGTGGTGGAGCGCCGCGCCGAGGTCGCTGCCGAGACCAGCGTCGGCAATGCCGGCCACGTCTGCCCCTCCTATGCCACCCCTTGGGCGGCGCCGGGCATGCCGGCCAAGTCGCTGAAGTGGTCGCTGCAGAGCTGGCTGGGGATCGAGGCGGCGCTGCGCTTCACGCCGCGCCTGGATGCGCATCAGTGGAAGTGGCTCAAGACTTTCCTGGCGCAATGCACGCCCGAGCGCTACGCCGTCAACAAGGCCCGCATGGGCCGCCTGGCGCGCTACAGCCACGGCCAGTTGAAGCAGATCCGCGAGCGGCTGGATATCCGTTATGAACAGACCACCGGCGGCAACCTGCAACTGTTCCGTACCCAGGAAGGGCTGGACAACGCCGGCTTGTCCACCAAGGTGCTGGCCGAAGCCGGGGTGCCGTTCGAGCTGCTGGATGCGGCCGGCTGCGTGGCCTTCGATCCCGGCCTGCATGCGGCACGTCATGAGCTCAAGGGTGGCCTGCTGCTGCCCATGGACGAGACCGGCAATTGCCCGCTCTTCGCGCGTGCGCTGGCGGCCTGGCTGCAGGCGCATGGGGTGGAGTTCCACTTGTCCACCGAGGTCGAGGCCATCGAGGTAGCAGGGGGCCAGGTCAGCGGCTTGCGCACCAAGGCCGGCACCTTGCGTGCCGATGCCTACGTGGTCGCCTGCGCCAGTGCCTCGGTGCCCATGCTCAAACCGCTCGGGCTGGATCTGCCGATCTATCCGGTCAAGGGCTATGCCATCACCGTGCCGGTGGCCGACCCCAAGAGCGCGCCGCGCAGCGGGGTCATGGACGAGTACTACAAGGTTGCCATCACCCGCATGGGCAACCATATCCGCGCCGCAGGCACCGCCGAGATCGGCAGTTGGGATACGCGCGTCACGCCCCGCGATTGCGCCACCGCCCTGAAGTCGCTGAAGAATCTTTATCCACAGGGCGCCGACCTGGCCAAGGTGGAGTACTGGGCCGGGCTGCGGCCGATGACACCGGATGGCGCACCACTCATCGGCGCCACCCGCTATGCCAATCTGTGGCTCAACGCCGGCCATGGTTCCAATGGCTGGACCACGGCCTGCGGCTCCTCGGCCATCATCGCCGACAAGATCTCGGGCACGGCCAGCGCCATCGAGAGCGCTGACCTGGAGCCGCAACGGTCGTTCTGAGTGCGGTGAGCCTGATCAGCGATCGAACAGCGCATCCACGTTGGCGCCATTGCTGAAGGTGCTCACCGCCCAGCCGGCGGGAGTCTTGTAGAAGATGAACATCCAGGGAATCGCCTGGCGTTCGGTCTTCTCGATATAGGTGAGCTTGAGCAGCGATTCGCCCACCTTCTCCGAGCGGATGAATTCGTAACCGACCGAATTGCCGACCAGCGCTTCGATGGCCGAGCGTGCGCTGCGGGCACCGGTGCGTGCGCTCTCGAAGGCGCGGATGTCCACCAGCGAATACGGCGAGAGCAGGCCATAGGCATCATCGGTGTGGCCGGCACCGGCCTGGGCCATCACCTTGTCGGCCAGGGCGCGTACTTCGGTTTCGGACTTGAGGGTGTCGGCCTGTGCGGCCTGCAGCAGGCCCCCCAGGGCCAGGGTGGCCAGCAGGGCGCGGACGGTGGGAGCGGGCATGGAAGACTCCTTGCAAAACGGACCAGGCGGCTATTGTGCCAGTACTGGCTGCGATGTTGCGCAAGCTGATCGCGGCAGCCCGCCACGGGGATTTGTACACAGCTGTTAAGGATGTGCAGTGTTGTCGTAAATCAAGGTAAAACGGCCGTGCTGCGCAAATACGCGCCGCTATGATGGCAGCCTGTGATCCGTGCCACCTGCTTGACGCGGGGACCATGCCAACGGATTGCGCCCGGGGAGAGCATCATGCGCACCATCATCATCGTCACCTTGCTGGCTTCAACGCTGTCGGGCTGCGTCGTCACGTCCGGCAATCTGCTGGTCGACAGCGTGGGCCTGGTCGGCTCCACTGCCTCCAGCGTACGCGCGATGACGCCCAGCTCAGTCCTCAATCCCGTGGTCTACAGCAAGGACCCGATCCATGAAGTCTGCATCGAGTGGAATGGATCGGTGGCCCTGAGCGACTTCGTGCCCGGCCTGCAGGGCGAGTTGCAAAAGCATGGCGTACAAAGCCGGGTCTACGATGCCGGCACCCAGGCACTGGCCTGCCCGGTGACGCTGAGCTATACGGGCTACGTCAAGTGGGATACCAAGGTCTTCAGCGATGGCTACACCCCCTATCTCACCTATGCCTCGCTGACCCTGCGCCGCGAGGGCCGCGTGCTGGGTACGGCGCAATACAAGATGGGCACCTTCGGCTCGGACAAGTGGTCCACCGTGGGTGACAAGCTGGCCCCGCTGGTGGATGCGCTGTTCCCCGGCAACCCGGTGGTGGCCGACGGCGCGGGCGGGCCTCCGCCGCAATGAACGCAATGAAAAACGGCAAGCATCGCGCTTGCCGTTGTCTTTTGTAGCTCCCCGCCAGCGGGCGGGGGAGCGCTTTACCGCTTACCAGATGGTCAGCAGGCGGCGGAAGAAGCCGCCATCGGTGTTGGCGTCGGCCACGGCGCCGCCGCCGACCTGTTCCAGTCGCGCGTCAGCGACGTTGGCCGAATCCACCACGCCACCCACGATGTCACGCTTGCGCACCACGCCCGAGAAGCGCAGGGTGTTGGCATTGCCATTGATGCCGATGCGCTTTTCGCCGGCCACCACCAGGTTGCGGTTGGGCAGCACTTCGACGATGGAGACCATCAGCGTGCCGGTCATGGTGTTGGTATTGCTGCTGTCGCCGGAACCCTTGAAGGTATTGCTGCCGTTAGCCGAATAGTCGGCGGTATAGAGCGGCGAGAACAGCCCGCCCAGCGGCGCGCTGGTGCCCGGTCCCTTCTGCGTGAGCGTGCTGGCGCGGCTGTTGTTGGTGGCCGCCTTGTTGCTGCTGCTGAGGGATTCGGAGATGTTGATCTTGATGATGTCGCCCACGTTGTAGGTGGTCGGCTCTTCAAACAGCTGGGCGCTGGAGACGCGGAAGATGGCGCCGTTGTTTTCCACGTTGGCCACCGGATAGGCCGGCCGCACGCTGGTGGGCCCGGCCACCATGGGATCCGGGCTGCTGCAGGCCGATAGCAAGATGGCCAGTGCGCTGGCGCCGGCAAGGCGATACTGGTATGTCATGGCAATCCCCCGATGGCGGCCGGGCTGGATGCCCGGCACGTGCCGCCGCCCCTGTTGCATGCTGCAAGCACGCGCGGGCGACGCGTGCAGCGATGATGGTGGCAGGGCGTGTAAGCAGCGGTTAGGCCGATGTAAAGTGCGGCAAACAATCATCAACGGCAGTTAATGATGTAAAGACCCTGCCATGTCGGCCCTGCTGCACCATCACGCCATCATTAAGCTGCCGTGAATGGTGGGTGAGATGGCATTTAGCCTGGCTTAATGCTGACGGACCAGCAAATCCTGAGCCTGTTTTGACGCGGGCTTGACGCGGGCTTGACGCGGGCTTGACGCGGGTCTGGCGCCGGTGCCCCGGCGCTTTTCCGGGCATAATGGCGCCACCCCCAACTCAGCGGTCTCGCCCGGCGTGACCGCACTCCATCATGGCAACAGACAAGAACCAGGCCGCGACCAACTCCGAGGCGGCGGCTCCGAGCGTGCATGACCAGCTGGTATCGGCCCGCATCCGCCAGCGTATCAAGGCGGCCGGCGTGCGTTTCCACGCCAACGACAATATCGCGGCCTTCATCAGGGAAGGCGAACTGGAACAATTGCAGGCCGAGGTGCAGTCCAAGCTGGCTGCCGTGCTGGAGAGCCTGGTGATCGACGTCGAGAGCGACCACAATACCCAGGACACCGCCAAGCGCGTGGCCAAGATGTACCTGAACGAAGTCTTCAAGGGCCGCTACCAGGCGCCGCCTCCGGTGACCGAGTTTCCCAACATCGAGCGCCTGAACGAGCTGATGATCGTCGGCCCCATCACGGTACGCAGCGCCTGCTCGCACCACCTGTGCCCGATCATGGGCAAGGTCTGGGTGGGCGTGATGCCCAATGAGCATTCCAACCTGATCGGCCTGTCCAAGTATGCGCGCCTGCTGGAATGGATCATGAGCCGCCCGCAGATCCAGGAGGAAGCGGTCTCCCAGGCGGCCGACCTGCTGATGCAGAAGCTGCAGCCCGATGGCCTGGCCATCGTCATGGAAGCCGATCACTTCTGCATGCACTGGCGTGGCGTCAAGGATGTGGATTCGAAGATGATCAACAGCGTCATGCGCGGCTCCTTCCTGCGTGACGCCAACCTGCGCCGGGAATTCCTGGCACTGATTTCTCAACGTCAACGAGGTTAATCATGCTGGTTCGTCTGATCTATGCAAGCCGCGCACGCGAGAGCATCACCCACGAGACCATCGAGGCCATCCTGGCTGCCTCGCGCCAGCGCAATCCGCAGCAGGGCATCACCGGCGTGCTGTGCTACAGCGATACCATCTTCGTGCAGGTGCTCGAGGGCGGGCGCGATCAGGTCAATCGCCTCTATGGCCGCCTGCTGCGCGATGAGCGCCACCAGGAGGTGATCCTGCTGGCCTACGAATCCATCGATGAGCGCCAGTATTCGTCCTGGACCATGGGCAAGATCCGGCTGGACAAGATCAACCGTTCGCTGCTGCTGAAATATTCGTCCACCGGCGAACTCAATCCCTATGATGTTTCCAGCTGCTCCACGGTGGCGCTGCTCAACGAGCTGGCCTCGACGGCGGCCTTTGCCCAGCGGGACTGATGGCACGCATCGGCCTTGCCTGAGCGAGACGACAACGGCGCCCTGCGGCGCCGTTTTTTTTTCGTGCTCGCCTAGAGAAGGTCGATGCCGGGTGGTTGGCGGATGCCCCACTTGGCCGGATCGGCATAGGCCACGATCTTGTCGGTACTGTGGGAGAGATCGATGATTTCCGGTTTCAGCGGCATGCGGCTGGTGGTCGAGTAGAACAGTTTCACGCGGGGCGTGAGCAGATGGTCGGCACGCTGGTCGACCACCACGCCCAGGCGGCCTGATTGCAGGATCACGCAGGAGCCGGTCGGGTAGATGCCGATGGCCTTGACGAAGGCCTCCATGGTGACCGGATCGAAGTGGCCGGAACTGGTGGCCATGTGGCGGATCGAGCGGGCCGGGTCCCAGCCGGCCTTGTAGGGACGGTTCGAGGTGATGGCGTCATAGACGTCGCACACCGCGCCCATCTTGGCCATGATGGAAATACCGTCGGCCTTCAGGTTGAAGGGATATCCGGTGCCGTCGATCTTTTCGTGATGATGCAGCGAGACATCCAGCGCCGCGTCGCCAATGCCATCGATCTGCCTGAGGATGCCGTGGCCGTGCACGGTGTGCAAGCGCACCGAGGCGAATTCCTCATCGGTCAGTTTGGCCGGCTTGTTGAGGATGTCCAGTGGCACGGCCATCTTGCCCACGTCGTGCAGCAGCCCGGCCATGCCGGCCTGCCGGGTTTGGTCCGGCGTCATGTCCAGCTGGTGGGCCAGCGAGATCATCATGGCGCACACCGCGACCGAATGCAGATAGGTGTAGTCGTCGGCGGTCTTCAGGCGCGCCAGGCTGATGAGCGCATCGGCATTGCGCGCCACCGAGGAAGTGATCTCGCTCACCAGGTCGGCGGCGTCCTTGATGTCGATGGCCTTGCCCATGCGCGCTTCGGAAAACATGGTCAGCACGGTGGACTTGGACGACGCGATGATGTGCGCGGCACGCTCGCGCTCCACCGCAGTCTCGGTGCGGGTGGCGGGCTTGCGCACGGCCACCGGGGGGGTGGGGGAGAGCTCCACGCCAGGATGGGGCTGGCCGTCTTCGCTGCTCTCTTCATGCTCGGGCGCGATGTCGCGGCCCTTGGCGGTGTCGATGGTGACTTCTTCCACCGGACACTCGCGCAGGGTTTGCAGCTCTTCGAGCGTGTCGATCTTGAAGGATTTGCGCCAGAACGGGTGATTGATCCATCCGCCCGGGATGGAGTGCACATACATGCCCAAACGCAATTGGGCCAAGGCGATGGATTTCAACATATCGAATTCAGGCTGGACCTGTCGCTGGTGAGCTTACTGAACGCGGTTCGATTTCCTGGATGAAATTGAAATGGACGCCTGTTTGCTTGATGGATGACATGCAGTGGCAACCTGTGCAACTGACTCAACTGCCGGATCCATCGTAATGGAAGGGTATCAGCTTATGCGCCTTGCTCGTCGTGCGCGCAAGGAAATTTACCTTTTTTACTACTGAAGTTTTGCGCGGGAAAAATGTTTGAAGAGAGGATGTCAGAAAAACTGACGAAATGCTGAAAAAGGCAGCCACCGCCTGAGAATCCGGCCGGTGGCCTCTGTGAGGAATGGTGATAAAAACTTATTTTTTCAACGGTGGGGCATAGGGATTGCTGGTGAGCAAACGCAGGAAGCTGGCAATGCAGGCCACCCCGGCAAATGCCGCACCGAAACCGAGGGCGAAACGCGATCCTTGGGTCTCGGACAGGTTGAAGCACAGCGCCACCAGTGCCGCGCCCACACTCTGGCCCAGCAGGCGAGCCGTGGCCACGATGCCGGAAGCGCCGCCACTGCGATGCGGCGGGGCGCTGGTCATCAGCGCCTTGAGATTGGGCGACTGGAAGAAACCGAAACCCATGCCACAGAGCAGCATGCGCCAGCTGATTTCCCACACGCTGGGCGCGGCCGGCATGAAGGTCATCGACAGCAGGCCCGCGCACAGCAGCGCCAGGCCGACACCGCCCAGGATGCCGACGGGATAGCGGTCCGACAGGCGCCCGGCAATCGGTGCCATGATGGCCACGGCGACCGGCCAGGGTGTCATCAACAGGCCGATCTCGACCTGGCTGCGGCCCAGGTCATGGTGGAAGAAAAAGGGCAGCGAAACGAAGGCCAGGCCTTGTGCCGCAAAGGAACAGACTGCAGTGATGGCCGAGAGCGTGAACATGGGATGGCGGAACAGGTCCACCGGCAGCATCGGTGCCGGATGCGACAGTTCGCGCCTGAGCAGGAACAGCCCGCAGACGATGGCGGCGGCCAGTTCCAGTCCGACCACGCTGGCTTCGGCGCGGTGTGCGCCTTCGCCGATGGCCAGGATCAGCAGGCCGAAGGCGGCGGCGTTGAGTACGGCGCTGCGCAAATCGAAGGCGTGCGAAGACAGGGCGGTGTGCGGCAGCGAGGGCAGGGCCAGGATCACGGCGGCCACGCCCAGCGGTACGTTCACCGCAAAGAGCCACGGCCAGGGCGCGATGGCGAGGATGCCGGAAGCCACCGACGGGCCGACCGTGAAGGCGATGGCCACGATCAGGGTATTCAAGCCCACGCCGCGTCCCAGCGAGCGGGTCGGATAGATGAAGCGGATCAGCGCGGTGTTCACGCTCATGATGCCGGCCCCGCCCAGACCCTGCAGGAAGCGCGCCATCACCAGTGTGGGCAGCGACCACGCCACCGCGCACAGCAGCGAGGCGGCCGTGAAGAGCACCAGTCCCCAGATGTAGATGCGGCGATAGCCGACAATCTCGCCCAGCGCCGCCAACGGCAGCAGCGCGACCATCATCGCCAGTTGATAGGCGGTGACGATCCAGACCGAGGCGGCCGGTGTGGTATTGAGGTCCAGCGCCATGGCGGGCAGGGCGGTATTGGCGATGGCGGTATCGAGCGTGGCCAGGCCGACCGCGATGCCCAGGGCCAGGATGGCGCGGCCGCGTTGCTCGGGCGGCAAGCCCTCGCCGGCGATGACGATGTGATGGGAAGGATTGGAAGCGCCGGGGGAGGAAGGCTGCGAAGACATGGGGTTGTTGGGTTCTGGCGATGCAGGCAGGCCGCCGGTGGCGCCGCCGCTTGTTGTCGTTGGGATCATGGAATCAATCGTGCTACCCGGCAAGGCAGCGTCCGGCAATGATAGCGGGGAACGCCCGCATGCGCAGGAGCCGGCCACGTGCCGGGCGGCTGCGCTATGATGGCGGTTTGCGCCAGCGCGGCTGGCGCCTTTTGATCACGGAGTGGCAAGCATGTCCAAACAGCAGTTGTCGGAGCGCCTGTGCGCATGGATCGATCAGCATTTCGAGGAAGAAGTCGGCGTGCTCCGGCAGCTCATCCGCATCCCTACTGACACTCCGCCAGGCAACAACGCTCCGCACGCCGATGCCGTGGCCGAGCTGGTGCAGGGCTGGGGCTGGCAGGCCGAGAAGCATGCGGTGCCGGCCGCGCAGGTGCACGACTATGGCATGCAGAGCATCACCAACCTGATCGTGCGCCGTCCGTATGGCGACGGCGGCCCGACCCTGGCCCTCAATGCCCACGGTGACGTGGTGCCCCCGGGCGAAGGCTGGACCCATGATCCGTATGGCGGCGAGGTGGCCGATGGCCGCATCTATGGCCGTGCCTCGGCCGTTTCCAAGAGCGACTTCGCCAGCTACATCTTCGCCACCCGTGCGCTGGAATCGCTGGGTGCCGCGTTGCGCGGCGGGGTGGAGCTGCATTTCACCTATGACGAGGAATTCGGCGGCCTGCTCGGTCCGGGCTGGCTGCTGGAACAGAAGCTGACCCGTCCCGACTACGTGCTGGCGGCCGGCTTCAGCTACAACGTGGTGACCGCGCACAACGCCTGCCTGCAGTTCGAGGTGACCGTGCACGGCCGCGCCACCCACGGCTCCATGCCCGAGACCGGCCATGATGCCCTGCAGGCGGCCAACGCCATTCTCAACGCCATCTATGGCGCGCTGCCGGGCTTGAAGGAGATCCGCTCCGCCATTGCCGGCATCAGCCATCCGACCATGATCGTCGGCCGCATCGATGGCGGCACCAATACCAATGTGGTGCCGGGCAAGGTGGTGCTGAAGATGGACCGCCGCATGATTCCCGAAGAAGATCCGGCGCAGGTCGAGGCCGGCGTGCGCAAGCTGATCGAGGATGCGGTGGCCGGCCTGCCGGGCATTCGCGTGGAGATCCGCCGCCTGCTGCTGGCGCGCGCGCTGCGCCCGCTGCCGGGCCATGAGAAGCTGGTCGAGAGCCTGCTGCGCAATGCGCAGGAGGTCATGGGCGAGACGCTCACCACCAATGGCTCGGCGCTCTATACCGATGCCCGCCTCTATGGTGAAGCCGGCATTCCGGTGGTGCTGTTCGGTGCCGGTCCGCGCACGCTCATGGAATCCAACGCCAAGCAGGCCGACGAGAACCTGGCCCTGGACGACCTCAGGAAGGCCACCAAGGTGGTCGCGCTGATGCTGCTGGATTTCCTCGGGCCGCAAGACTGAGACTGCGCCCCGCTTGCTTGCGGCCGCATCGCGGCCCAGGCGACAAATGATTACAATGTGTGCCCGCGACATGGTGGCCGACGTTGCCTGTCGGCATGTTCCGGGCCGGAGGGCTGTGCTGCCACCCGGATAACGCAGCAAAAGTCTTGAGGGACCGGGATCAATCGCATGTTCAACGCCATCGAGCACATCCATCCGCCGCAGTCGCCGACCGGCCGCAAGCCCGGCTATCTGGGTTTGTCTTTCCGGCAATTGCTGCTGGCGGCCTTCCTGCTCATCGCCGCGCTCTTGAGCGGCGCCTCCATCCACGCCCTGTTCACGCTGGACCGCATGTCGGCCAACAGCCGCGAGACCGCGCGCCAGGCGGTGCAACTGACCGAATCCGCACAGCGCCTGGCCGAGCGTACCGTGGCCATGGAGCGCAGTGCGCGCCAGTACCTGGTGCTGGACGACCCGGCCTTCCGTGATCGCTTCAATGAGGCGCGCGAGCAGGCGCGCCAGGCCTTGGGCGAATTGTCGGATTCCTTGCCGATGGCGCCGCGCGATCTGTTCAGCCAGTGGAGTGTGTCCGTGGACGAAGCGGCCGGCGTGCTGGAGGCCGACTCGCGCAAGGACAAGGGCGAGCAGGCCAGGCTGTTCCAGGACTTTGCGCGCCTGCCCGCGCTCAACGAGCGGATTGCGCTGGAGAGCCGGCGCGAGGTGGATCGCCGCAACAACGCCCTGTCGGCCGCACTGGAACAGCAGCGCCAGCTGCTCACCGCCCAGGTGGTGGGTGCCATCGTGCTGGCCGTCCTGTTGGCGTTCTGCTTCGGCCTGTGGCTGTCGCGCCCGATGGCGCGGCTGGAGCAGGCCATCGGGCGCCTGGGGGACAATCGTTTTGACCAGCCCATCGACGTGCGCGGCCCGGCCGACATCCGCCGCCTGGGCCAGCAGCTGGACTGGCTGCGCCAGCGCCTGGCCGATCTGGAAGCCGAGAAGTCGCGCTTCCTGCGCCACGTGTCCCATGAATTGAAGACCCCGCTGGCCGCCCTGTGCGAAGGCGCGGCCCTGCTGGACGATGGCGTGGCCGGCCAGCTCACCGACAACCAGCATGAGATCGCCCGCATCCTGCGCCAGAATACCCAGTCGCTGCAGACCCAGATCGAGGATCTGCTGCGCTATAACGAAGTCTCCTTCGATGCCCAGCGCATCCATCCGGTACCGGTGGACCTGCGCGCGCTGCTGCACAAGGTGATCGATGACCAGCGTCTGCAGTGGATGGCGCGCGAGCTGAAGGTGGAGATCGAGGGCGCGGCCCGCACCGTGGTGGTCGATCCCGAAAAGATGGCCATCGTGCTGGCCAATCTACTCTCCAATGCGGTGCGCTTCAGCCCGCAGGGCGGTTTCATCCGCTTCCTGTTGAGCGATGCGCCCGGCATGGTGCGCGTGGAATGCCTGGACCAGGGACCGGGCGTGGCACCGACCGATACTGCGCGCATCTTCGAACCGTTCTACCAGGGGCTGCACCAGCCTTCCGGCGCCCGCCGCGGCAATGGCATCGGTCTGTCCGTGGTGCGCGAATACGTGCAGGCGCATAGCGGCAAGGTCTATCTGGTCCCGCGCGAGGGCGGGGCGCACTTCCGAATCGAGTTGCCTGATGAAAAATAAGATCCTGATCCTGGCCGCTTCCGTCCTGCTGGCCGCCTGCGCGGCCCAGCAGCCGGCACCGACCTCCACCGTGCAACTGATCCAGTCGACCAGCAACATCGACGAGCTGCTGGCCTACAACGTGCAGCTGCGCAAGATGTCGCCAGCTGAGCTGGGCCGCGAACTGGCCCGGATCAGCACTTATCCGGCCGGTCCGGCCACCAGCGTGCGGCGTGCCATGGCGCTGTCCTTGACCCGTGATGCCATCGATCTGGCCAAGGCTGAAGCGCAGCTATGGAACGTCATGGCCGATCGCAGCGTCGAAGCGGAGAAGCTCAAGCCTCTGGTGCAGTTGCTGGTTGGTCATTATTCCGACCTGCGCCGCGTGGCCGACGGTGCCGAGAAGACCTCGGTGCAACTGAAGGAAGCGCAGCGCAAGGTTGATCAGCTCAACGACAAGCTCGAGGCACTCAAGAACATCGAACGGACCCTGCCGGCTGGTGGCAAGTGACCTGAGTCCCTGAAGACCCTGGACTTGGCACTGCGCCACCCCGTCGGGGCCGTTCCCTTTACCGGAACTGGAGTCCCGATGGGAAAGACTGCCCCCCTGATGCTGGTCGACGATGATCCCGACCTGTTGCGCCTGTTGACGCTGCGCCTCAATGCCAGCGGCTACCGCGTCCTGGCCGTGGAAAGCGCCGAGGCTGCCCTGGCCCAGCTGGCCATTGCCTTGCCGGCGCTGGTCATCACCGACGTACGGCTGCCTGGCATGGATGGACTGGCGCTCTTTGCCGAGATCCGCAGCCGCTATCCCGCCTTGCCGGTGATCCTGCTGACGGCCCATGGCACCATTCCCGATGCGGTCGAGGCCACCACCCAGGGCGCCTTCGCCTATCTGACCAAGCCCTTTGATGGCCACGTGCTGCTGGACAAGGTAGCCCAGGCCCTGAGCCTGTCCGCGCCGGCCCAGGAAGCGCCGGAGGAAGCCTGGCGCGCCGACATCATCAGCCGCAGCCAGCGCATCGATGAGCTGCTGGCCGAGGCCCGGCTGGTGGCGGCCTCGGACGCCAGCATCCTGATCCGGGGCGATAGCGGAACCGGCAAGGAGGTGCTGGCCCGCGCCATCCACCGTGCCAGTGCGCGCGCCGGCAAGCCCTTCGTGGCCGTCAATTGCGGGGCCATTCCGGAGCAGTTGCTGGAGTCCGAACTGTTCGGTCACGTGAAGGGCGCATTTACGGGCGCTGTGGAGCATCGTGAAGGTTTGTTCCAGGCGGCCGATGGCGGCACCCTGTTTCTCGATGAAATCGGCGATATGCCGCTGGCCTTGCAGGTCAAGCTCTTGCGGGTACTGCAGGAAAAGACCGTGCGCCAGGTCGGCGCCAACCAGCCGGCCGAGGTTGACGTACGGGTGATCTCGGCGACCCACCGCGACCTGGAGGCGGCCATGAACCAGGGCCACTTCCGTGCCGATCTCTACTACCGGCTCAACGTGGTCACGCTCAGCCTGCCGCCGCTGGAGGAGCGGCGCGAGGATATCGCCTTGCTGGCCAATCATTTCCTCAAGACCATCGCCGCCAGGTCGCCCAAACGCCTGACCGGGTTTGCGCCCGATGCACTGGAGGTGCTGAGCCTGGCGCACTGGCCCGGTAATGTGCGCCAGCTCTTCAATGTGGTGGAACAGGTGTGCGCGCTGTCGACTGCACCGCTGATCCCCGCTTCGCTCGTGCAGCGCGCGCTGCGGGTGCCGACGCTGGACCTGCTGCGTTATGCCGAAGCCAAGCAGAAGTTCGAGCGCGATTACCTGGTGCGGCTGTTGAAGCTGACCGATGGCAATGTGTCGGATGCTGCCCGGCTGGCTGATCGCAACCGCACCGAGTTCTACCGCCTGCTGCAGAAGAATGGTCTGGATCCGCGCCGCTTCCGTGGTGGCGAGGAGCCCGTCGTGCTGGAGCGACAGGATGGAGTCGTTTGAAATCAAGGACTTGCGGGAAATCCCGGGGGCTGGGCGTCGGGCTAAACCGACGTTAACGGACAGTTTTCAAGCTGATCAGATGAAGTCCTGGTTTGTCGAAATTCTGTAAGTCTTTGATTCTATTGCCGAAAATTCCGGGTGGCACGCAGCTTGCCAATAAGCAGGCAAGAATTGCTCTATATAAGTTTCGTGTAGAGCATGGTCCAGATGATTATCGTTAGGAGAACACCATGAAAAAGACTTCATTCGTCGCACCCCTGCTGGCTGCCGGTTTGTTCATTGCTGCCGCCCCGGCCGTGCAGGCGGCCGATGCACCGAGCGCGCAGAAGGCCGGCGCCTATATAGATGACTCCGTGATTACGGCCAAGGTGAAGGCGGCACTGCTGGAGGACAAGCAGGTCTCGTCCATGAAGATCAAGGTCGTTACCAAGGATGGTGTGGTTACCTTGAAGGGATCCGTGCCCAGTGCGGAATTGGGACAGCATGCATTGCAGCTCGTGGCAGGTGTTGAGGGCGTACGCGATGTGAAAAGTGATCTGACGGTAAAGGCTGGATAAGGCGGATCAGAAAAGAAACCGGGCCATCCCGTTAGGGATGGTCCGGTTTCTTTTTGCTTTTAAGGTTTTCGTGAATCCGCTGAAAAGCTTGCCTGGCATGGCTTTGCGAGCGGCTGATGGAAGCCGGGAGGGTATCGGTCTAAATTATTTTCGATAATTCTTCAAAAAGTGCTTGCACGGTATGAAGGGCATTGCTATAGTTCGCCCCCTGCTGACGCGACACACGAAGCGAAGTTGAAAAACAGAGCGACGGAGGTCGGCGAAGCAAAGAGCAGTGAAGCAGTTTGAAGTACGTTTTAAATTGGAAGTAGTCGAGCGGAAGTAAAAGCGAAGACGAAAAAATTTAAAACGAATCGCAAAAAAGTAGTTGACGCGATAAACAAACTGCTACATAATCTCGTTTCTCTGCTGCTGACGAACAAAACGATTCGCAGCGATGCAAACAGCGCGCAGCGCGTTTGATGCAGACAGATCTTTAAAAATTAACAGCCGATAAGCGTGGGCGTTTAATGAAGTGCGACAGAACTTCGGTTCTGGAAACTTTACATATTAAATGCTCACAAGAAATATAGGTAAGATCGCAAGAAATTACCTGTCAGTATTTTGAGAGAGCGATGCCCTTCGGGGTAGCCAGAAATGGCACAAAACAGAGATTAAACTAAAGAGTTTGATCCTGGCTCAGATTGAACGCTGGCGGCATGCCTTACACATGCAAGTCGAACGGCAGCATAGGAGCTTGCTCCTGATGGCGAGTGGCGAACGGGTGAGTAATATATCGGAACGTGCCCTAGAGTGGGGATAACTAGTCGAAAGATTAGCTAATACCGCATACGATCTACGGATGAAAGTGGGGGATCGCAAGACCTCATGCTCCTGGAGCGGCCGATATCTGATTAGCTAGTTGGTGGGGTAAAAGCCTACCAAGGCGACGATCAGTAGCTGGTCTGAGAGGACGACCAGCCACACTGGGACTGAGACACGGCCCAGACTCCTACGGGAGGCAGCAGTGGGGAATTTTGGACAATGGGGGCAACCCTGATCCAGCAATGCCGCGTGAGTGAAGAAGGCCTTCGGGTTGTAAAGCTCTTTTGTCAGGGAAGAAACGGTGGTGGCTAATATCTACTACTAATGACGGTACCTGAAGAATAAGCACCGGCTAACTACGTGCCAGCAGCCGCGGTAATACGTAGGGTGCAAGCGTTAATCGGAATTACTGGGCGTAAAGCGTGCGCAGGCGGTTGTGTAAGACAGATGTGAAATCCCCGGGCTCAACCTGGGAATTGCATTTGTGACTGCACGGCTAGAGTGTGTCAGAGGGGGGTAGAATTCCACGTGTAGCAGTGAAATGCGTAGATATGTGGAGGAATACCGATGGCGAAGGCAGCCCCCTGGGATAACACTGACGCTCATGCACGAAAGCGTGGGGAGCAAACAGGATTAGATACCCTGGTAGTCCACGCCCTAAACGATGTCTACTAGTTGTCGGGTCTTAATTGACTTGGTAACGCAGCTAACGCGTGAAGTAGACCGCCTGGGGAGTACGGTCGCAAGATTAAAACTCAAAGGAATTGACGGGGACCCGCACAAGCGGTGGATGATGTGGATTAATTCGATGCAACGCGAAAAACCTTACCTACCCTTGACATGGATGGAATCCCGAAGAGATTTGGGAGTGCTCGAAAGAGAACCATCACACAGGTGCTGCATGGCTGTCGTCAGCTCGTGTCGTGAGATGTTGGGTTAAGTCCCGCAACGAGCGCAACCCTTGTCATTAGTTGCTACGAAAGGGCACTCTAATGAGACTGCCGGTGACAAACCGGAGGAAGGTGGGGATGACGTCAAGTCCTCATGGCCCTTATGGGTAGGGCTTCACACGTCATACAATGGTACATACAGAGGGCCGCCAACCCGCGAGGGGGAGCTAATCCCAGAAAGTGTATCGTAGTCCGGATTGGAGTCTGCAACTCGACTCCATGAAGTTGGAATCGCTAGTAATCGCGGATCAGCATGTCGCGGTGAATACGTTCCCGGGTCTTGTACACACCGCCCGTCACACCATGGGAGCGGGTTTTACCAGAAGTGGGTAGCCTAACCGCAAGGAGGGCGCTCACCACGGTAGGATTCGTGACTGGGGTGAAGTCGTAACAAGGTAGCCGTATCGGAAGGTGCGGCTGGATCACCTCCTTTCTAGAGTGCGCACGAAGTTAAGCGTCCACACTTATCGGCTGTAAATTAAGAACAGTTATTTGGTGAAGCGCGGTCCGTGACACAAGGTCACTGACTGGCTACTGATACTGATCCAAGCGGGTCTGTAGCTCAGCTGGTTAGAGCACCGTGTTGATAACGCGGGGGTCGTTGGTTCGAGCCCAACCAGACCCACCAAGGTTTCGGGGTTTAGCTCAGCTGGGAGAGCACCTGCTTTGCAAGCAGGGGGTCGTCGGTTCGATCCCGTCAACCTCCACCAAGAAATGTCAAACCTAAGTCAGCGTCGCAAAACGCAAGACGTAGTGATTTAGGTTTGATCTTTTACGATCAATGGCTGTTTTTGTTCTTTAACAATCTGGAAGAAGTAAAGATTCATTTAATGATGAATGCCAGGACTGCGGTCCTTGTATGAATCAAAAAATGGGTGTGATTGTATCAATCAAAGTATTACGAAGTGATCTTAGCAATTAGAAGACTTACTTTGGAATACGGCAAACGCTAAAACTCAACGCTTCATATAACGCTCTTGCAAAAGAGGCTAACGTTATAGGAACAAGCGAATAAGTGCACATGGTGGATGCCTTGGCGATTACAGGCGATGAAGGACGTAGTAGCTTGCGATAAGCTGCGGGGAGCTGGCAAACAAGCTTTGATCCGCAGATTTCCGAATGGGGAAACCCGGCCGTAAGGTCATCGTTATCTGAATACATAGGGTAACGAAGCGAACGTGGCGAACTGAAACATCTAAGTAGCTACAGGAAAAGAAATCAACCGAGATTCCCAAAGTAGTGGCGAGCGAAATGGGATCAGCCTGCAAGATTTAGCATCAACGATAGTAGAACGGAATGGAAAGTCCGGCCATAGTGGGTGATAGCCCCGTATGCGAAATCGATGGTGTGGAACTAGGCTTGCGACAAGTAGGGCGGGACACGTGAAATCCTGTCTGAACATGGGGGGACCATCCTCCAAGGCTAAATACTCGTAATCGACCGATAGTGAACCAGTACCGTGAGGGAAAGGCGAAAAGAACCCCGGAAGGGGAGTGAAATAGATCCTGAAACCGTGTGCATACAAACAGTAGGAGCCTCGTAAGGGGTGACTGCGTACCTTTTGTATAATGGGTCAGCGACTTACATTCAGTGGCAAGCTTAACCGAATAGGGAAGGCGTAGAGAAATCGAGTCCGAATAGGGCGTTCAGTCGCTGGGTGTAGACCCGAAACCAGATGATCTATCCATGGCCAGGTTGAAGGTGCGGTAACACGCACTGGAGGACCGAACCCACTAATGTTGAAAAATTAGGGGATGAGCTGTGGATAGGGGTGAAAGGCTAAACAAATCTGGAAATAGCTGGTTCTCTCCGAAAACTATTTAGGTAGTGCCTCAAGTATCACCATCGGGGTAGAGCACTGTTATGGCTAGGGGGTCATCGCGACTTACCAAACCATTGCAAACTCCGAATACCGATGAGTGCGAGCTTGGGAGACAGACGCCGGGTGCTAACGTCCGACGTCAAGAGGGAAACAACCCAGACCGCCAGCTAAGGTCCCAAAGATTGGCTAAGTGGAAAACGAAGTGGGAAGGCTAAAACAGTCAGGAGGTTGGCTTAGAAGCAGCCATCCTTTAAAGAAAGCGTAATAGCTCACTGATCGAGTCGTCCTGCGCGGAAGATGTAACGGGGCTAAGCCAGTCACCGAAGCTGCGGATATCCGTAAGGATATGGTAGGAGAGCGTTCTGTAAGCCTGTGAAGGTGTCTTGTAAAGGATGCTGGAGGTATCAGAAGTGCGAATGCTGACATGAGTAGCGATAATGCGGGTGAAAAGCCCGCACGCCGTAAGCCCAAGGTTTCCTGTTCAACGTTCATCGGAGCAGGGTGAGTCGGCCCCTAAGGCGAGGCAGAGATGCGTAGCTGATGGGAAGCAGGTTAATATTCCTGCACCGTCGTTAGATGCGATGGGGGGACGGATCGCGGAAGGTTGTCCGGGTGTTGGAAGTCCCGGTTTTTGTATCGAAGAAGGCTGTTAGGCAAATCCGGCAGCGTAATTCAAGGGTACGAGACGAGCGAACTTGTTCGCGAAGCAATCGGAAGTGGTTCCAAGAAAAGCCTCTAAGCTTCAGTCTAACGAGACCGTACCGCAAACCGACACAGGTGGGCGAGATGAGTATTCTAAGGCGCTTGAGAGAACTCGGGAGAAGGAACTCGGCAAATTGGTACCGTAACTTCGGGATAAGGTACGCCCAAGTAGTTTGACTGGCCTGCGCCAGAAGGACAAAAGGGTTGCAATAAAATGGTGGCTGCGACTGTTTAATAAAAACACAGCACTCTGCAAACACGAAAGTGGACGTATAGGGTGTGACGCCTGCCCGGTGCTGGAAGATTAAATGATGGGGTGCAAGCTCTTGATTGAAGTCCCAGTAAACGGCGGCCGTAACTATAACGGTCCTAAGGTAGCGAAATTCCTTGTCGGGTAAGTTCCGACCTGCACGAATGGCGTAACGATGGCCACACTGTCTCCTCCCGAGACTCAGCGAAGTTGAAATGTTTGTGATGATGCAATCTACCCGCGGCTAGACGGAAAGACCCCATGAACCTTTACTGTAGCTTTGCATTGGACTTTGAACCAATCTGTGTAGGATAGGTGGGAGGCTTTGAAGCGTGGACGCTAGTCTGCGTGGAGCCGACCTTGAAATACCACCCTGGTTTGTTTGAGGTTCTAACCTTGGTCCGTTATCCGGATCGGGGACAGTGCATGGTAGGCAGTTTGACTGGGGCGGTCTCCTCCCAAAGTGTAACGGAGGAGTTCGAAGGTACGCTAGGTACGGTCGGACATCGTGCTAATAGTGCAATGGCATAAGCGTGCTTAACTGCGAGACTGACAAGTCGAGCAGGTACGAAAGTAGGACATAGTGATCCGGTGGTTCTGTATGGAAGGGCCATCGCTCAACGGATAAAAGGTACTCTGGGGATAACAGGCTGATTCCTCCCAAGAGTTCATATCGACGGGGGAGTTTGGCACCTCGATGTCGGCTCATCACATCCTGGGGCTGTAGCCGGTCCCAAGGGTATGGCTGTTCGCCATTTAAAGTGGTACGTGAGCTGGGTTTAAAACGTCGTGAGACAGTTTGGTCCCTATCTGCCGTGGGCGTTGGAAGTTTGAAGGGGGCTGCTCCTAGTACGAGAGGACCGGAGTGGACGAACCTCTGGTGTATCGGTTGTCACGCCAGTGGCATTGCCGAGTAGCTAAGTTCGGAAGAGATAACCGCTGAAAGCATCTAAGCGGGAAACTCGCCTTGAGATGAGACTTCCCGGGAACTAGATTCCCCTAAAGGGTCGTTCGAGACCAGGACGTTGATAGGTCAGGTGTGGAAGCGCAGTAATGCGTTAAGCTAACTGATACTAATTGCCCGTGCGGCTTGTTCCTATAACATTAGCTCTGTTATAGACAAGTTGAGCATATATTGTGTTTGCCCTAGTGCATCACACCCAAGAATCTACTAAATACTTCTTCCAGTTTGGGTTAGTTGCTGCTCCATCGAGAGCAACTGGCTTTACAAGTTATGCCTGATGACTATAGCAAGTTGGTACCACCCCTTCCCATCCCGAACAGGACCGTGAAACGACTTCGCGCCGATGATAGTGCTGCAACCAGTGTGAAAGTAGGTCATCGTCAGGCTTGTTATCCCCAAGAACCCTCGTTACGACTGTAGCGAGGGTTTTTGCTTTTAAGTATACGTGTAAGACCATGAAATATGAGTGAGTCTTAGGCGAGCTGGCCGGATTGGTGGTTACCGCTGAAAAGCGAACCAGGCTGAACCGGCAAGCAAAGAGGTGTGAAGCAGTTTGAAGTGCGTTTTAAATTGGAAGTAGTCGAGCGGAAGTAAAAGCGAAGACGAAAAAATTTAAAACGAATCGCAAAAAAGTAGTTGACGCGATAAACAAACTGCTACATAATCTCGTTTCTCTGCTGCTGACGAACAAAACGATTCGCAGCGATGCAAACAGCGCGCAGCGCGTTTGATGCAGACAGATCTTTAAAAATTAACAGCCGATAAGCGTGGGCGTTTAATGAAGTGCGACAGAACTTCGGTTCTGGAAACTTTACATATTAAATGCTCACAAGAAATATAGGTAAGATCGCAAGAAATTACCTGTCAGTATTTTGAGAGAGCGATGCCCTTCGGGGTAGCCAGAAATGGCACAAAACAGAGATTAAACTAAAGAGTTTGATCCTGGCTCAGATTGAACGCTGGCGGCATGCCTTACACATGCAAGTCGAACGGCAGCATAGGAGCTTGCTCCTGATGGCGAGTGGCGAACGGGTGAGTAATATATCGGAACGTGCCCTAGAGTGGGGATAACTAGTCGAAAGATTAGCTAATACCGCATACGATCTACGGATGAAAGTGGGGGATCGCAAGACCTCATGCTCCTGGAGCGGCCGATATCTGATTAGCTAGTTGGTGGGGTAAAAGCCTACCAAGGCGACGATCAGTAGCTGGTCTGAGAGGACGACCAGCCACACTGGGACTGAGACACGGCCCAGACTCCTACGGGAGGCAGCAGTGGGGAATTTTGGACAATGGGGGCAACCCTGATCCAGCAATGCCGCGTGAGTGAAGAAGGCCTTCGGGTTGTAAAGCTCTTTTGTCAGGGAAGAAACGGTGGTGGCTAATATCTACTACTAATGACGGTACCTGAAGAATAAGCACCGGCTAACTACGTGCCAGCAGCCGCGGTAATACGTAGGGTGCAAGCGTTAATCGGAATTACTGGGCGTAAAGCGTGCGCAGGCGGTTGTGTAAGACAGATGTGAAATCCCCGGGCTCAACCTGGGAATTGCATTTGTGACTGCACGGCTAGAGTGTGTCAGAGGGGGGTAGAATTCCACGTGTAGCAGTGAAATGCGTAGATATGTGGAGGAATACCGATGGCGAAGGCAGCCCCCTGGGATAACACTGACGCTCATGCACGAAAGCGTGGGGAGCAAACAGGATTAGATACCCTGGTAGTCCACGCCCTAAACGATGTCTACTAGTTGTCGGGTCTTAATTGACTTGGTAACGCAGCTAACGCGTGAAGTAGACCGCCTGGGGAGTACGGTCGCAAGATTAAAACTCAAAGGAATTGACGGGGACCCGCACAAGCGGTGGATGATGTGGATTAATTCGATGCAACGCGAAAAACCTTACCTACCCTTGACATGGATGGAATCCCGAAGAGATTTGGGAGTGCTCGAAAGAGAACCATCACACAGGTGCTGCATGGCTGTCGTCAGCTCGTGTCGTGAGATGTTGGGTTAAGTCCCGCAACGAGCGCAACCCTTGTCATTAGTTGCTACGAAAGGGCACTCTAATGAGACTGCCGGTGACAAACCGGAGGAAGGTGGGGATGACGTCAAGTCCTCATGGCCCTTATGGGTAGGGCTTCACACGTCATACAATGGTACATACAGAGGGCCGCCAACCCGCGAGGGGGAGCTAATCCCAGAAAGTGTATCGTAGTCCGGATTGGAGTCTGCAACTCGACTCCATGAAGTTGGAATCGCTAGTAATCGCGGATCAGCATGTCGCGGTGAATACGTTCCCGGGTCTTGTACACACCGCCCGTCACACCATGGGAGCGGGTTTTACCAGAAGTGGGTAGCCTAACCGCAAGGAGGGCGCTCACCACGGTAGGATTCGTGACTGGGGTGAAGTCGTAACAAGGTAGCCGTATCGGAAGGTGCGGCTGGATCACCTCCTTTCTAGAGTGCGCACGAAGTTAAGCGTCCACACTTATCGGCTGTAAATTAAGAACAGTTATTTGGTGAAGCGCGGTCCGTGACACAAGGTCACTGACTGGCTACTGATACTGATCCAAGCGGGTCTGTAGCTCAGCTGGTTAGAGCACCGTGTTGATAACGCGGGGGTCGTTGGTTCGAGCCCAACCAGACCCACCAAGGTTTCGGGGTTTAGCTCAGCTGGGAGAGCACCTGCTTTGCAAGCAGGGGGTCGTCGGTTCGATCCCGTCAACCTCCACCAAGAAATGTCAAACCTAAGTCAGCGTCGCAAAACGCAAGACGTAGTGATTTAGGTTTGATCTTTTACGATCAATGGCTGTTTTTGTTCTTTAACAATCTGGAAGAAGTAAAGATTCATTTAATGATGAATGCCAGGACTGCGGTCCTTGTATGAATCAAAAAATGGGTGTGATTGTATCAATCAAAGTATTACGAAGTGATCTTAGCAATTAGAAGACTTACTTTGGAATACGGCAAACGCTAAAACTCAACGCTTCATATAACGCTCTTGCAAAAGAGGCTAACGTTATAGGAACAAGCGAATAAGTGCACATGGTGGATGCCTTGGCGATTACAGGCGATGAAGGACGTAGTAGCTTGCGATAAGCTGCGGGGAGCTGGCAAACAAGCTTTGATCCGCAGATTTCCGAATGGGGAAACCCGGCCGTAAGGTCATCGTTATCTGAATACATAGGGTAACGAAGCGAACGTGGCGAACTGAAACATCTAAGTAGCTACAGGAAAAGAAATCAACCGAGATTCCCAAAGTAGTGGCGAGCGAAATGGGATCAGCCTGCAAGATTTAGCATCAACGATAGTAGAACGGAATGGAAAGTCCGGCCATAGTGGGTGATAGCCCCGTATGCGAAATCGATGGTGTGGAACTAGGCTTGCGACAAGTAGGGCGGGACACGTGAAATCCTGTCTGAACATGGGGGGACCATCCTCCAAGGCTAAATACTCGTAATCGACCGATAGTGAACCAGTACCGTGAGGGAAAGGCGAAAAGAACCCCGGAAGGGGAGTGAAATAGATCCTGAAACCGTGTGCATACAAACAGTAGGAGCCTCGTAAGGGGTGACTGCGTACCTTTTGTATAATGGGTCAGCGACTTACATTCAGTGGCAAGCTTAACCGAATAGGGAAGGCGTAGAGAAATCGAGTCCGAATAGGGCGTTCAGTCGCTGGGTGTAGACCCGAAACCAGATGATCTATCCATGGCCAGGTTGAAGGTGCGGTAACACGCACTGGAGGACCGAACCCACTAATGTTGAAAAATTAGGGGATGAGCTGTGGATAGGGGTGAAAGGCTAAACAAATCTGGAAATAGCTGGTTCTCTCCGAAAACTATTTAGGTAGTGCCTCAAGTATCACCATCGGGGGTAGAGCACTGTTATGGCTAGGGGGTCATCGCGACTTACCAAACCATTGCAAACTCCGAATACCGATGAGTGCGAGCTTGGGAGACAGACGCCGGGTGCTAACGTCCGACGTCAAGAGGGAAACAACCCAGACCGCCAGCTAAGGTCCCAAAGATTGGCTAAGTGGAAAACGAAGTGGGAAGGCTAAAACAGTCAGGAGGTTGGCTTAGAAGCAGCCATCCTTTAAAGAAAGCGTAATAGCTCACTGATCGAGTCGTCCTGCGCGGAAGATGTAACGGGGCTAAGCCAGTCACCGAAGCTGCGGATATCCGTAAGGATATGGTAGGAGAGCGTTCTGTAAGCCTGTGAAGGTGTCTTGTAAAGGATGCTGGAGGTATCAGAAGTGCGAATGCTGACATGAGTAGCGATAATGCGGGTGAAAAGCCCGCACGCCGTAAGCCCAAGGTTTCCTGTTCAACGTTCATCGGAGCAGGGTGAGTCGGCCCCTAAGGCGAGGCAGAGATGCGTAGCTGATGGGAAGCAGGTTAATATTCCTGCACCGTCGTTAGATGCGATGGGGGGACGGATCGCGGAAGGTTGTCCGGGTGTTGGAAGTCCCGGTTTTTGTATCGAAGAAGGCTGTTAGGCAAATCCGGCAGCGTAATTCAAGGGTACGAGACGAGCGAACTTGTTCGCGAAGCAATCGGAAGTGGTTCCAAGAAAAGCCTCTAAGCTTCAGTCTAACGAGACCGTACCGCAAACCGACACAGGTGGGCGAGATGAGTATTCTAAGGCGCTTGAGAGAACTCGGGAGAAGGAACTCGGCAAATTGGTACCGTAACTTCGGGATAAGGTACGCCCAAGTAGTTTGACTGGCCTGCGCCAGAAGGACAAAAGGGTTGCAATAAAATGGTGGCTGCGACTGTTTAATAAAAACACAGCACTCTGCAAACACGAAAGTGGACGTATAGGGTGTGACGCCTGCCCGGTGCTGGAAGATTAAATGATGGGGTGCAAGCTCTTGATTGAAGTCCCAGTAAACGGCGGCCGTAACTATAACGGTCCTAAGGTAGCGAAATTCCTTGTCGGGTAAGTTCCGACCTGCACGAATGGCGTAACGATGGCCACACTGTCTCCTCCCGAGACTCAGCGAAGTTGAAATGTTTGTGATGATGCAATCTACCCGCGGCTAGACGGAAAGACCCCATGAACCTTTACTGTAGCTTTGCATTGGACTTTGAACCAATCTGTGTAGGATAGGTGGGAGGCTTTGAAGCGTGGACGCTAGTCTGCGTGGAGCCGACCTTGAAATACCACCCTGGTTTGTTTGAGGTTCTAACCTTGGTCCGTTATCCGGATCGGGGACAGTGCATGGTAGGCAGTTTGACTGGGGCGGTCTCCTCCCAAAGTGTAACGGAGGAGTTCGAAGGTACGCTAGGTACGGTCGGACATCGTGCTAATAGTGCAATGGCATAAGCGTGCTTAACTGCGAGACTGACAAGTCGAGCAGGTACGAAAGTAGGACATAGTGATCCGGTGGTTCTGTATGGAAGGGCCATCGCTCAACGGATAAAAGGTACTCTGGGGATAACAGGCTGATTCCTCCCAAGAGTTCATATCGACGGGGGAGTTTGGCACCTCGATGTCGGCTCATCACATCCTGGGGCTGTAGCCGGTCCCAAGGGTATGGCTGTTCGCCATTTAAAGTGGTACGTGAGCTGGGTTTAAAACGTCGTGAGACAGTTTGGTCCCTATCTGCCGTGGGCGTTGGAAGTTTGAAGGGGGCTGCTCCTAGTACGAGAGGACCGGAGTGGACGAACCTCTGGTGTATCGGTTGTCACGCCAGTGGCATTGCCGAGTAGCTAAGTTCGGAAGAGATAACCGCTGAAAGCATCTAAGCGGGAAACTCGCCTTGAGATGAGACTTCCCGGGAACTAGATTCCCCTAAAGGGTCGTTCGAGACCAGGACGTTGATAGGTCAGGTGTGGAAGCGCAGTAATGCGTTAAGCTAACTGATACTAATTGCCCGTGCGGCTTGTTCCTATAACATTAGCTCTGTTATAGACAAGTTGAGCATATATTGTGTTTGCCCTAGTGCATCACACCCAAGAATCTACTAAATACTTCTTCCAGTTTGGGTTAGTTGCTGCTCCATCGAGAGCAACTGGCTTTACAAGTTATGCCTGATGACTATAGCAAGTTGGTACCACCCCTTCCCATCCCGAACAGGACCGTGAAACGACTTCGCGCCGATGATAGTGCTGCAACCAGTGTGAAAGTAGGTCATCGTCAGGCTTGTTATCCCCAAGAACCCTCGTTACGACTGTAGCGAGGGTTTTTGCTTTGGGCGGCCCGTTTATGCGCAGTGTGAATTGTGCAGAATCACGTGCTCGCCGCTGATCCGGAAGCACACTGCCGAGTGCGTCAGCACCACGGATAGCGTCGCTGGCGAACCTGACTCCTCCGTCAGCCTGGACCTTTTGCTCGTCAAACAGCCCCTTCCTTCATCATTTTTACGGGACGCTCGTCACAAAGGCCGATCAGCTGGCCGCAAGAGGTCGTTTTCCTTCATATCGCCCCAAACCGCCCATACTGCGGCAGCAGCGATACGCTTGAATTCTCCACAGGGCATCTCATCTCGATACCAACCCGCCAAGTTCTCCACACAAATTCTGCCTACGAGATTGAGGCCGATGATTTGTTCACAGGCTCTCCTGCGCTTTGCCGGGTAGCTGCTCGTGACCTGAGACGAATTTTGTAGCCACCGGATAAGTGAGTTCTTTATGCTAACCCCAAGGAGAACTCAATGAAGAAGCGATTTACGGACGAACAGATCATCAGCATCTTGCGAGAAGCAGAGAGCAAGGAGATTGCGACGGTAGATCTGTGCAAGCGCCACAACATTACTGAGCAGACCTTTTACCGCTGGAGAAACAAGTTTGGCGGTATGGATGTCTCGGACGCGCGGCGGCTCAGAGAGCTTGAATCCGAGAACGACAAGCTCAAACGCATGGTGGCGGAGCAGCTGCTGGTGATTGATGGATTGAAGGAGTTAAGCCGAAAAAAATGATGACCTCCGCGGGCCGGCGCGAAGCGCTGGAAGTCCTTACTCGTCGGGGGCTGTCGCAACGCAAGGCATGTCGTTATCTGGAACTGAGCCGGCGGGTAGCGGGTTATCAGTTGCTACAACCTGAAAAGGATCGGAGCCTGACGCAGCAGCTCATCGCGGCATCGCAAGAGGTCCCTCGCTTCGGCTATCTGCGTATGTCTGCCTGGCTGGCCTTGGGCGAGTCCCGAGTGCGACGACTCTGGAGCTCGCTCAAACTGGGCATTCCACGAAAACGGCCTCGCAGGCGTCGATGCGGCAATGATATTCGGCTACCCGGAGCAACCAAGCCTAATTCGGTCTGGAGCTACGACTTTGTTCATGACCAGATGGTGGATGGACGCTCGTTGAAGATGCTGTGTGTGATCGACGAATACACCCGGGAATGCCTGGCCATCGAAGTTGCTGCCAGTTTGCGTTCCCAGGATGTCATCCTGACGCTCTCGCGATTGATGCGGTTACATGGAAAGCCGGCCTACGTTCGGTCGGACAATGGAGCCGAGTTCACAGCGGCCAAGGTCATGCGCTGGCTGCGGGATGCCTCCGTTGGCCCCGCCTTCATTGCGCCAGGCAGTCCATGGCAGAACGGATTCGTGGAAAGCTTCAATGGCAAGCTGCGTGACGAACTGCTTAACCGGGAGTGGTTCCGCAGCCGGGCGGAGGCAAAAGTGCTGATTGAAAGATGGCGTCAGTTCTACAACGAGCGCAGGCCGCATAGCGCACATCAGTACAAACCTCCAGCTACGGTCCGTCGAGCCTGGCTAGAATCGAATATGATCGACAACCGACTCACTGCCTGACTGGCTACAAATTACCGACGCAGGTCACTCGCTCAAGCACTTCCGTCTTCTTCAGCTGCCGCACCTGACGTCATTCCGAGTACTGCAAATCGCCTTGGACAACGCCAAAAGCAAATAAAAAAGCCGGCAAAGCCGGCTTTTTCAGCAATCACATCACCGGGGCGCAGTCTTTGGAAGCACATCGATTTATCCCCAGCCCCATCAACCACTCGGCTTGGCGCATCTTGTCCACAGACCATCCTGGCAGCAACAAGCGAGAAGAAAACTTATACACAGCCATTCACGCCAATCGCCGCCAGTCCGGTCCGCAAGAACCAGGCCAGCCGGCTCAAGCTGCCAGCAGGTAAGCCCCCACGGCAGCAATACCAACACCGCCGACCCGCACCACGCGGTCAGCCATCTTCTGGCCCGCGATCAGACCGATGCCCAGGCCCGCCGCGTGCAGCAGTGCAGTCGCAGCGATGAAGCCAGCGCCGTACCAGGCCGCCGAACTCCCGTGCGGCAGTTCAGCGCCGTGTGCGTAACCATGGAACATCGCAAACAGCGACACCACCAGCGTGCTACCCCACAGCGGCATGCGCACCGCAAAGGCGATCAGCAGGCCCATCACGGCCACGGACGCGGCGATACCGGTCTCCACCGCCGGCAACTGCAGGCCAGCGAAGGCCAGCAGCGCACCCGCCACCATCACCAGCGGAAAGGCCAGCGGCAGCACCCACAGAGCACGCTGCTTGTTCTGCGCGGCCCACACGCCCACGGCCAGCATGGCCAGCAAGTGGTCGATACCCGAGAACGGGTGCGCGAAGCCAGCCGCCATGCTGGCCGAGGCATCCATGGCCGCATCCGGATGGCCAGGATGCGCCAGTGCAGTGCCGGCCGCCAGCGCGGTGACGGCCAGGACGCCCAGGCGGGCGCGGGTCTTGGTCGAGAGGGTCAACATGTTTTCTCCTTGAGTTGATACGACAGATTGTTGATCACTGAAAGGGATGCGTTCAGTTCTTCGGCTTCTCGTCCAGCAAGCCCTGCTTGCGGATGTACTCGATCACCTTCTCCACACCGTCGCCACTGCGCAGATTGGTGAAGACGAAGGGACGCTCGCCGCGCATGCGCTTGGCATCGGCCGCCATGATGTCCAGGTTCGCACCCACATAAGGCGCCAGGTCGGTCTTGTTGATGATCAGCAGATCCGAGCGCGTGATGCCGGGGCCCCCCTTGCGCGGGATCTTCTCGCCACCGGCCACGTCGATCACGTAGATGGTCAGGTCCGACAGTTCCGGACTGAAGGTCGCCGCCAGGTTGTCGCCGCCCGACTCCACCAGGATCAGGTCCAGATCCGGAAAATCGGCGCTCATGCGAGCAATGGCTTCCAGGTTGATCGAGGCATCCTCGCGAATGGCCGTGTGCGGGCAGCCTCCGGTTTCCACCCCCATCAGGCGTTCTGCCGGCAGCGCATCGGCGCGCAGCAGGATCTCCATGTCTTCCTTGGTGTAGATGTCATTGGTGATGACGGCCATGTCGTAGTGGTCGCGCATGCGCTTGCACAGCATTTCGCACAGCGCCGTCTTGCCGGAACCGACCGGGCCGCCGATGCCCACGCGCAGCGGATTGGAAGTGGGATTGCTCATGGTTGGTCTCTTGATCTCGTGTCTGCGTAAAAAACGTAAATGATATAAATAATTAAGAGCGATAGATGCGGCTGTACTGCACCTCATGCTGCATCGACAGCAGCGACAGCCCGGGCGCCCAGTTGCACAGCGCCTCGTCTTCCAGCGCCAGTGCCGTCGCCGCAGCCTTCTCCAGCTCCGGCTGCAGCGAGAGCAAGATGCGCTGCCCTGCCACCTGGCCGAGCGGGACCGTCTTCACGCAGGCCAGCACCTGGTTCTCGGCCCAGGCGAAGAGCATGCCCAGCACCGCCGCCTCGCGCGGCACCTGCAGGGCCACCGTGGCAAAGGCCAGCGAAGTCGGCAGGGGCAGTTCCGGCTGCGCCTGGAGGATGGTCAGCAAGGACTCATCGCCCAGCTTCAGGTCGGTGGTCAGCTTGCCCAGCGAATAGCCCATCTGGATAGTCTCGGCGCGGAACTCAGAAGTGTCGCGTGCCGCGATGAAGCGCTCGGTCCACAGCGTCACCGCTTGTGCATCACGGGCTTCGAAGGCCGCCACCAGACGCGCGAAGATCGGCGCTTCAAAACGCGCCACCACCTCGTGCAAGGCATGGCCGATCCAGGCACGCGCCGAAGCTTCGCTGCTCACCCGTCCATTTTCGATAGCCGCCTCCAGCCCTTGCGAATAGCTGTAGGCGCCAATCGGCAGGGACGGGCTGCTCAGCTGCAGCAGATGGAGCAAGGCGCTGGCTTGCATGGGGTCAGCCCTCTTCCTTCTTGTCGCCGGGGCGATGAATCTTCTGGCGCAGCGGGATCGGTGCCAGCGGATTGTGGTGATGATCGTCGCCATGATGGTGATGACCGCCGCCGTAGGCGCCTGCTTCCGGTTCGAAGGCCGCCATTTCTTCGCAGACGCGCGCGCCCAGTCCTTCCAGCATCTCCTTCAGTACCGGGTCCTTGCGGATGCGCAGGAAACCGACACCGCCCTCCTGCCCCACATGCGCCTGGGTATGACGATTGCCCAGGTGGAAGGCACAGCGCAGCAGCAGATGCGCATCGGCCGCATCGACGCGATAGGTCGCCTCGGCCTTGGCGATGATCTTGACCACGCGGCCATCATCGCCGCGCAGCAGGTCACCATCGCGCAGCACGGTGCCGCGCACGGTGAACACCGCCACGTCCTCGCCCGAGCGCAGCGTGGCGCGCAGGCGGCTCTTCTCGCGCTGGTCGTAGGGCAGTTCCAGTTCGCCGTCGATCCGGTCGGCCTGGGCTATCTTGGTATTGAGAGTCAGCATGAAGAAATCTAAAGAAAATCAGAACAGGAAATAACGCTGCGCCAGCGGCAGCGAACGCGCAGGCTCGCACACCAGCAGCTCGCCATCGGCGCGCACCTCATAGGTCTCGGCATCGACTTCCATCTTCGGTGTGGCACCGTTGTGGATCATGTCGCGCTTGCGCAGGTTGCGCATGTTCTTCACCGCCACCACCGGCTTGTTGAGCTTCAACTGCTCACCGATGCCGGCATCGAAGGCGGCTTGCGAGACGAAGGTCATCGAAGTCTTCAGGCCCCCGCCATAGGCGCCGAACATCATGCGGTAATGCACCGGCTGTGGTGTCGGAATCGAGGCATTCGGGTCGCCCATCTGGGCGGCGGCGATCATGCCACTCTTCAAGATCATCGACGGCTTGACCCCGAAGAAGGCCGGTTTCCACAGCACGATGTCAGCGATCTTTCCCGGTTCCAGCGAGCCGACCACGTGCGAGATGCCGTGGGTGATGGCCGGATTGATGGTGTACTTGGCGATGTAGCGCTTGATGCGGAAGTTGTCGTTGCGCGAGGTATCTTCCTTGAGCGAACCACGCTGCACCTTCATCTTGTGCGCGGTCTGCCAGGTGCGCATGATCACTTCGCCCACGCGGCCCATGGCCTGCGAGTCGGACGACATCATCGAGATCGCGCCGATGTCATGCAGGATGTCCTCAGCCGCAATGGTCTCGCGACGGATGCGCGATTCGGCAAAGGCGATGTCTTCGGCGATGGCCGGGTCCAGGTGATGGCAGACCATCAGCATGTCCAGGTGTTCGTCCAGCGTATTGACCGTGAAGGGACGCGTCGGATTGGTGGAGGAAGGCAGCACGTTGCCCTCGCCCACGGCGGCGATGATGTCCGGTGCATGGCCGCCGCCCGCGCCTTCGGTATGGAAGGTGTGGATGGTACGGTCCTTGAACGCCGACAACGTGTGCTCCAGGAAACCGCCTTCGTTCAGCGTATCGGTGTGGATGGCCACCTGGATGTCCATGCGATCGGCCACCGTCAGGCAATTGTCGATGGCCGCCGGAGTGGAACCCCAGTCCTCGTGCAACTTCAGGCCGATGGCCCCGGCGCGGATCTGTTCTTCCAGCGGCAGCGGCAGGCTGACGTTGCCCTTGCCGAGGAAACCGAGGTTCATCGGGAAGGCATCGGCCGCAGCCAGCATGGAATGGATGTGCCACGGGCCAGGCGTACAGGTGGTGGCTGCCGTGCCGACGGCAGGTCCGGTGCCGCCGCCCAGCATGGTGGTCACGCCGCTCATGAGGGCTTCCTCGATCTGCTGCGGGCAGATGAAGTGGATGTGGCTGTCGATGCCGCCTGCGGTGACGATCATGCCTTCCCCGGCAATGATCTCGGTGGCGCCGCCAATAGCCATGGTCACGCCGGGCTGGATGTCCGGGTTGCCGGCCTTGCCGATGCCGGCGATCTTGCCCGACTTGATGCCGATGTCGGCCTTGACGATGCCCCAGTGATCGACGATGAGCGCATTGGTAATCACCGTGTCCATCACGTCGGCATAGGCGCGCTGCGACTGGCCCATGCCATCGCGGATCACCTTGCCGCCGCCGAATTTCACTTCTTCGCCATAGACCGTATAGTCCTTTTCCACCTCCAGGAACAGCTCGGTATCGGCCAGGCGCACGCGGTCGCCGACGGTGGGGCCAAACATCTCGGCATAGGCCGAACGGGAAATCTTGCTCATTGTTCCTGCCCCTTCTTGTCATTGCCGTGCTGGGCTTTCAGCTTGCCCATCACCAGCGCATTGAAGCCATAGACGCGGCGGTCTCCCGCCAGCGCCACCAGTTCCACCGTGCGTTCCTGACCGGGCTCGAAGCGCACGGCCGTGCCCGCTGCAATGTTGAGGCGCATGCCATAGGCCGCTTCGCGCTCGAACAACAGGGCCGGATTGGTTTCGTAGAAATGGAAATGGGAACCGACCTGGATAGGACGGTCGCCGCTATTGGCCACCGTCACCGTCACGGTGGGGCGACCGGTATTGAGTTCGATCTCGCCGGCTTCGACCAGCATTTCGCCTGGAATCATGACGCGCTCCTCAAGGAATCGGATGGTGGACGGTGACCAGCTTGCTGCCATCGGGGAAGGTGGCTTCGACCTGGATGTCGGGGATCATCTCCGGCACGCCTTCCATCACGTCGTCGCGCGTGAGGATGGTGGTGCCCTCGGACATCAGCTCGGCCACCGTCTTGCCATCGCGCGCACCTTCCATGATGGCCGCCGTGATCAGTGCCACCGCTTCCGGATAGTTGAGCTTGAGGCCACGGGCCTTGCGGCGCTCGGCCAGCAGCGCGGCGGTGAAGATGAGCAGCTTGTCTTTCTCTCTTGGTGTCAGTTCCATGTTGGCTCCCGGCCGGCTGGCGGCCTTCAGGTTCTATAACGTTCAACGTCGCTTGATGCAGTTTTTCTGATGCTGCGTATTCAGGTATTCCAGATGCGCGGAATGGCTGCTTCTTTGCCGGTCACGGCCGGACGCAGCACGTGCCAGGCTGCGTGCAGCCACCGCCGCGCCACCAGGCTGGACTGGCCCATGTAGCGCGCGATGAGCACCTGCTTCATCAGGGTGGCACCACTGCGCCCTTCCAGTTGCAGGGCGCCGATGGTCTCGCGCAGGCGGCCCAGCAGCGCGGCATCCATGCCATCCCCCACGGCGATCAAGGTGCCGCAGATGGTCTGCCCATCCAGCGCCAGCGGACCTTGCATGGCGCCCGCCTCGGCCTGCAGGCGGCCCTGTTCGAACCACACCAGCTTGCCGCCACGACGGATGCTGGTGCGCTGGCTGACCGCCCCGGTGTTGAAGCTTTCGCCCGAGGCAGTGCGGCCAAAGCAGAGGATTTCCGCGCCCAGGTAGGCGGCGTCGGCCGCCAGGGTCACTTCGTGTTCCATACGTACGTCGGCCCCATCGAAGAAGATGGTTTCCTGCGGCAGCCATTCCAGCGTGGCAGCTGCTGCGGCCTCCAGGCGCACGGCCTGGCGCGAGGAGTGTCCATTGGCGCGATACCACTTGCCCGCACCGGGCGTGGTCAGCAAGGCATGGGCGCGCTCGCCTACCTCGGCGGTGATGGAAAGCTGGTCGCCACCGACGATGCCGCCCGGCGGGTGGACGATGATGGCGTGGCAGATGGAGGGATCTTCGGGATAGAGCGGCTTCTGTACGCGCAGCGGGCCGAAGTGCTGGCGCCGCAGGAGCCGCGTGGTCCCCCTGTCGTCGGAGAAGCCCAGCGCCAGGCGTGCCTGGTCGGGCGCATGCCGCGCGGGCGCGCCTGGCATCGCCGGGGCCGGCATGTGGTCGGGTTCCGGATGGCCGGGGAGTCGTTTCATACCTGGTTCTTCATTGCATGGAAGGCGGCAAGTGCAGCGGACAGGCCGTTGGCAAACATGCGACTTTATAGCAGACCCGCTGCAAAAGCGCAGCTTCGTCTTGTGCATCGCTCCCCGTTCGGACTGAGTAGGCCCGTAGGGCCGTATCGAAGGCGCTGCGCCGGGCGCAACGTGAGAGCGTCTTCGATACGCCGCTGCGCGGCTACTCAGTCCGAACGGTTTCTGTTGGACATCCTTCGGTCACACTGCCAGGTGCTTCTTCACGTCCTCGCCATCCATCTGGTCCTGCGTGCCCGCGGCCACCACCTCGCCGCGCGACATGACGACGAAGGTATCGGCCAGTTCGCGGGCGAAGTCGAAATACTGCTCGCACAGCAGGATGCCGATGTCGCCGCGCTGGCGCAGCAGGCTGATCACCCGGCCGATGTCCTTGATGATGGAGGGTTGGATACCCTCGGTCGGTTCATCCAGGATGATCAGCTTGGGCTCGGCCAGCAGTGCCCGGGCAATCGCCAGCTGCTGCTGTTGGCCACCGGATAGATCGCCGCCGCGACGATGCAGCATTTCCTTCAGTACCGGGAAGAGTTCATAGACCTCGCCCTTGATGGTGGACGCACGGCGACCCGACAGCGTGGCCATGCCCATGAGCATGTTTTCTTCCACCGTCAGGCGTGCGAAGATTTCGCGTCCCTGCGGCACGTAGGCGATGCCCAGCTTGGCGCGTTGATGCGGCTTGAGTCTGGTGATGTCCTGGCCTTCGAACATGACATTGCCCCTGGCCACCGGCAGCACGCCCATCAGGCATTTCAGCAGCGTGGTCTTGCCCACGCCGTTGCGGCCCAGCAGGGACAATACCTTGCCCTTCTGCACATCGAGCGAGACGCCGCGCAGCGTATGGGCCGCGCCGTAATACTGGTTCAGTTCATTGACTTGCAGCATGGATGATGGTCTCCGCTCTTATCGTCCCAGGTAGACTTCGATGACGCGCTCATTGGCCTGCACCTCGCGCATGTTGCCCTCGGCCAGCACCGATCCTTCGTGCAGCACGGTCACCTTGCCACCCTGGGCAATCTCTTCGACGAAGCCCATGTCGTGTTCCACCACCATGATGGAATGCTTGCCGCGCAACTCGTTCAACAACTCGGCGGTGCGCGCCGTCTCCGCGTCCGACATGCCGGCCACCGGTTCATCGAGCAACAGCAATTGCGGTTCCTGCATCAGCAGCATGCCGATCTCCAGCCACTGCTTCTGGCCGTGCGAGAGCAGCCCGGCCATGCGCTGCTCCTGGCCGTTCAAGCGGATCAGCTTGAGGATTTCCTCGATCTTGCCGATCTGCTCCGAAGACAGGCGCGCAAACAGCGTGGTCTTGACACGCTTGTCCATCTTCATCGCCAGTTCCAGGTTTTCGAACACGGTGTGCTGCTCGAACACGGTCGGGCGCTGGAACTTGCGGCCGATGCCGGCGTGGGCGATCTCGTATTCGGTCATCTTGGTCAGGTCGATGGTCTGGCCGAAGAAGGCGGTGCCGGCCGTGGGCCGGGTCTTGCCGGTGATGACGTCCATCATCGTGGTCTTGCCCGCACCATTGGGCCCGATGATGCAGCGCAGTTCACCCACCGAGATATCCAGGTTCAGGTTGTTGATGGCCTTGAAGCCATCGAAAGACACCGTGATGTTTTCCAGGTAGAGGATGGCGCCGTGGGTGGTATCGACACCTTCGGGTTTGATGCGTTCATAGGATGCGCCGTGATCGGCGCGGGGCGTGTCGACGTTGCCGCCCAGGCCGCCGATGCCTACCGGGTTCTTGCCGGGTTCGACTGCGCTCATGCTGCCTCCTTGGATGCGCTGCCCTCGGCGGGCGCGGCATCGCGTTTCTTGAATTTCTGCACCAGGCCCAGGATGCCCTGCGGCAGGAACAGCGTGACCAGGATGAAGATCAGTCCCAGCGCATACAGCCACAGGTCCGGGAAGGCGGCCGTGAACCAGCTCTTCAAGCCATTGACGGTAAAGGCGCCGATGATCGGCCCGATCAGCGTGCCCCGGCCACCGACGGCGGCCCAGATCACCATCTCGATGGAGTTGGCCGGCGACATTTCGGAGGGATTGATGATGCCCACCTGCGGCACGTACAAGGCACCGGCGATGCCGCAGATCACGGCCGAGAGCGTCCACACGAAGAGCTTGAACCACAACGGGTTGTAGCCGATGAACATGAGGCGCGATTCGGAATCGCGCACGCCCTGCAGCACCCGGCCCAGCTTGGAGGTGACGATCATGCGGCACAGGACCAGCGCACCGAACAGCAGTGCCAGCGTCACCAGGTAAAGCACCGCCTTGGTAGCCGGTGCGGTGATGGTGAAGCCGAGGATGCGCTTGAAGTCGGTGAAGCCGTTGTTGCCGCCAAAGCCGGTATCGTTGCGGAAGAACAGCAGCATGAAGGCGAAGGTCATGGCCTGCGTGATGATGGAGAAATACACGCCCTTGATGCGCGAACGGAACGCGAAGTAACCGAACACGAAGGCCAAGAGACCCGGCACCAGCACCACCAGCAGCATGGAGAACCAGAAGTGGTCGGTCATCCACCAGTACCAGGGATAGGCCTTCCAGTTCAGGAACACCATGAAGTCCGGCAGGTCGCTCTGGTACACGCCGTCACGGCCGATGGCGCGCATCAGGTACATCCCGTGGGCGTATCCGCCCAATGCGAAGAAAACGCCATGTCCCAGCGAGAGGATGCCCGTGTAGCCCCACACCAGGTCCAGTGCCAGCGCAGCCATGGCATAGCACATGAACTTTCCGACCAAAGCGACGGTATAGGAGGACACGTGCAGCGTGCTGCCTGCCGGGAACAGCAGGTTGCAGACCGGCAGCAGCGCCAGCACGATGGTGCAGATGACGATGCCGGTCCAGGACGGGCGATTGAACAGCGAGGGGCGCATGATCATGGTGCTCATTCCACGCTCCTTCCCTTGAGTGCGAAGAGGCCTTGCGGACGCTTCTGGATGAATACGATGATGAAGACCAGGATGGCGATCTTGGCCAGCACGGCACCGGCCATCGGCTCCAGGAACTTGTTGACCTCGCCCAGCCCGAAGGCGGCGATGACGGTCCCGGCCAGCTGGCCCACACCGCCCAGCACCACCACCATGAAGGAATCCACGATGTAGCCCTGGCCCAGGTCGGGGCCGACGTTGCCCAGCTGCGAGAGCGCCACGCCACCGAGACCGGCGATACCGCAGCCCAGGCCGAAGGTCATCATGTCGATCTTGCCGGTGGACACGCCCACGCAGTCGGCCATGCGGCGGTTTTGGGTGACGGCGCGCACGAACAGGCCCAGGCGGGTCTTGTTCAAGATCAGCCAGACCGCGAACACCACGAACAGCGCAAAGAACACGATCACGATGCGGTTATAGGACAGCACCAGCGACCCCAGCACGGTGACGCCACCCGACATCCAGCTCGGGTTGGCCACTTCCACGTTCTGGGCACCGAAGATGGAGCGCACACATTGCATCAGCATCAGGCTGATGCCCCAGGTGCACAGCAGCGTTTCCAGCGGACGGCCATAGAGCCAGCGGATCACCAGCCGTTCCAGCGCGATACCGACGGCGGCGGCGACGATGAAGGCAGCCGGCAGGGCCACGACCAGATAGGCATCGATGGCACCGGGGAAGAACTTGCGAAACACCAGCTGGCATACATAGGTGGTGTAGGCGCCGATCATCAGCAATTCACCGTGGGCCATGTTGATGATGCCCATCAGGCCAAAGGTGATGGCCAGGCCCAGCGCGGCCAGCAGCAGCACGCTGCCCAGCGAGACGCCATAGAACAGCTTGCCGGCGAAGTCGACGATGGCCAGGTGGCGGTCCAGTGCCGCCAGGGTACGCACGGCTTCCACGCGTACGCCTTCATCCGGTTCGACGTAGGAGCCGTCGGGATTCTTGGCCAGCATGTTTTCCAGGGCGGGCTTGAGCGACGCATTGGTGGTCTCGGCCAGCGTCTTGACGGCAGCACGGCGCGCGGCCGGGTCGGCGGCATGCAGGTTGGCGGTGGCTTGCACCTGTTGCAGCACGTCCTTGATCTGTGGATCGCTTTCCTTGGCCAGTGCTTTGACGATCAGCGGGATCTGGGCCGGGTCGGCATTCTTGAGCAAGTCATTGGCGGCCGCCAGGCGCTCGTCGCGTTGCGGCGAGAGCAGCTTCAGGCCCGAGAGCGCGCCCTCGACGGCGCCACGCAGGCGGTTGTTGACGGTGATGCCTTCGGCGTCATCGGGCGCCGGACCGCTCTGGTCGGTGGCCGGGTTGAAGGCCTTGCCGGCATCGTCGACGATCAGCACGTCGCCTGCGGGCGTGACGTAGAGGGCGTCGCTGTTCAAGGCATTGAGAATCTTGAGCGCGTCGTCGTTGGCCAGCGCTGCAATCTGGTTGACGGCATCGATGCGCGCGTCGGGGTCGTCTCCGCCAAGGGGCTTGAGCAAGGCCGGATCGATGGCTGCAGACGCCGCCAGGGCGTGCACGCAGAGCCAGGTCGCGAGCAGCCCGCGTAGGAACTGGATGGCTGGTTTCATGGTCGGTGTGCGCCTCGAAGCGCGGGCCGGTCGATGCTGTGGCCGGGGCGAGTCGTCGGGCGGTTTTCTTGTGGAGGGAGATGCCTGGGGCGGACGGAGCGCCTTCGATACGCCGCGTTGCGGCTACTCGGTCCGAACGGGTCTTTGTTGCACAACCCACGGACCGTTCGTCCTGAGTAGCCGCGCAAGCGGCGTATCGAAGGCGCTCCGAAGAACGCCATCAACTACGACAACAAGCGCAAGCTTAGTTCTTCTGCTTGCTTTCGTTGCCCGGGATATACGGGCTCCAGGGTTGCGCGCGGATGGTGGTCTTGGTCTTGTAGACCACGTTGAACTGACCGTCCGCCTTGATTTCGCCGATCATCACGGGCTTGTGCAGGTGGTGGTTGGTCTTGTCCATTTCCAGCGTGTAGCCCGACGGTGCCTTGTAGGTCTGGCCGCCCATGGCCGCGATCACCTTGTCGGTGTCGGTGGACTTGGCCTTTTCCACGGCCTGCGCCCACATGTGGATGCCGACGTAGGTGGCTTCCATCGGGTCGTTGGTCACGACGGTATCGGCATTGGGCAGGTTCTTGGCCTTGGCATATTCCTTCCACTTCTTGATGAAGGCGGTGTTGACCGGATTCTTCACCGATTCGAAGTAGTTCCAGGCAGCCAGGTGGCCCACCAGCGGCTTGGTATCCACACCGCGCAGTTCTTCTTCACCCACCGAGAATGCCACCACCGGCACGTCGGTTGCCTTCAGGCCGGCGTTGCCCAGTTCCTTGTAGAAGGGCACGTTGGAGTCGCCGTTGATGGTCGAGATCACGGCCGTCTTGCCACCTGCGGAGAACTTCTTGATGTTGGCGACGATGGTCTGGTAGTCGGAGTGGCCGAACGGGGTGTAGACCTCATCGATGTCGGAATCCTTCACGCCCTTGCTGTGCAGGAAGGCGCGCAGGATCTTGTTGGTGGTGCGCGGATAGACGTAGTCGGTGCCCAGCAGCACGAAGCGCTTGGCGCCGCCGCCTTCCTTGGACATCAGGTATTCCACGGCGGGAATGGCTTGCTGATTGGGAGCAGCACCGGTATAGAAGACGTTCTTCTCCAGTTCTTCACCTTCGTACTGCACCGGGTAGAACAGCAGGCTGTTCAGTTCCTTGAAGACCGGCAGCACCGACTTGCGCGACACCGAGGTCCAGCAGCCGAAGACCACCGACACCTTGTCCTGCGAGATCAGCTGACGCGCCTTTTCGGCGAACAGCGGCCAGTTCGAGGCCGGGTCGACCACCACCGGTTCCAGCTTCTTGCCCATCACGCCGCCGGCGGCGTTGATCTCGTCGATGGTCATCAGGGCCACGTCCTTCAGGGACGTTTCGGAGATGGCCATGGTACCCGACAGCGAATGCAGGATACCGACCTTGATGGTGTCGGCAGCAAAGGCCGACGGCAGCCAGGAGGATGCGGCCAGCGCGAATGCGCCCAGGGCGGTGGCTTTCAGTACGGTGCGACGTGACATGTAGTGCTCCCTCGAGAAAAGTTTTGGAAGATTTTTTTCACTGCCCAGTCGCTTTAGCAGATTGCGTGCCAATGCCCGGCAGGAAGCCTGCGGCCTGCATCAAAGCGGGGCGGGGAGCGGAGGGATGAGGGAATAATGTTGTCAGGCACGCCAGAATTGCGCACCAAAGCCGAGCGCCATTGTCGACAGTCCTATGGCGCTGCGGCAACATTCACCACCCTGGCGCTCGGGCGTGCGCGATCTTGGTGCGCCCCCAAAAGCGCCAGTGGGAGCGGGTTTGCGCGGAGTTGGCTGACTTCCTGAGAGGTGAGACAGATTGTTCACAATAGTGGACAAACGTCCGCCAGGGGGCGTGATCCATCACGGTGCCCGCCAGGCGGTCCTGCCGTGGCCGGCAGCGGCTTTCCTTCAGCGCAGCAACACGCGCTGCATGAATTGCCGCAGCGGGAATTCGATCAGGTTCTGCAAGGCCACCGGCAACTCCAGCGGCCGCATGATCATCTTGATGGTGGTCTCGGGTTTGAGATTGACGCGCACCGTGCGGCTCATGCGCGAGGCCAGTTCCTTCACGCGCGCCGGATCGGCCGCCAGTTCCGGTTTGTACACCATGGCCACGTGGCGGATGGCGCAGTCGGCATCTTCGCTCTTGAGTTCCAGGGTGCGCCGGCTCAAGGTGCCGAAGACGCGCGAGCGGCCGATGTTTTCCTGGCGGCGATAACGGCGGAAGTACTGGTAGAAGTGCTTGTAGTGATTCACCTCGTCATTGGCGATGAGGCCGGCCAGATGTTTGAGGACCGGCTCGTCGGTGGCGCGGGCCAGCGCCCGGTAATAGGTGGAGGTGCCGGTCTCGACCACGCAGCGCGCGGCCAGCTCCTGCGCACGGGTAGGTTCGAGCAGCTCGACCTTGCAGTACTGCGAATATTCATCCAGGAAACCTTGGTAAGCGCGCTGCCAGTCGAACTCCGGCCAGACGTGCTCGACGTAGGCGCGCAGGGCTGCGCCATGCTGCAGTTCTTCCTTTTCCCATTGCTCGCGCAGCCAGGTCTCGACCTCGGCATCGCCCTGGTAGTACTCCACCAGGTTGTGGGTGTAGAGGTCGGATCCGCTCTCGACGAAGGATGCGCAGGCCACCAGGTAGAACAGGTCTTCATCCTGCCGCACTCGCTCTCGGTCGATGCGGCTCAGGTCGATGTCATCGATGGTCCAGTGTTTTTTTTCTTGGCGACTCGGGTTCATCTGCTATACCTCTCTTCTGAAGTGACGGTGGGCATAGCGATATGATGCAGTGCGGGGGCATTGGTTCAGGGCCGCTTCGCCCCCCTTGACCTAACTTTGCAAAAGATGTGTACCGGCGGCCTCGGCCGCTGCGCCTGTCAGTGTTTTGTCAGTGCGGCCGGGCCCGGCGGGCCGGGAGGGCTTACAGATGCCCGGTCGCGTCGCTGCCCAGTACTACCCGGTTGCGGCCCTGGTATTTGGCGTGATACAGCGCCTGGTCGGCAATGCGCAGCAATTGTTCGGCGCTGGTCTGCTCATCCGGTAGCAGCGAGGCTACGCCGATACTGGCGGTGATGTAGCCGAAGGGCGAGTCGGCATGCGGCAGCTTGAGTTCGAAGATGGCCTGGCAGATGTTCTCGGCTTGTTGCACGGCATGAGCGGTATCGCTCTCGGCGATGATGACGCTGAACTCCTCGCCGCCGTAGCGTGCCACCAGGTCGCTCGCGCGGCGTGAACTCTTCTGCAACACCCTCGCCACGATGCGCAGGCATTCGTCCCCGGCCAGGTGGCCATAGCGGTCGTTGTATTTCTTGAAGTAGTCCACGTCCAGCATCAGCAGGGCCAGCGCATGGCCGGAGCGCACCGAGCGCCGCAGTTCATTGGCCAGCACCTCGTCGAAGCGGCGCCGGTTGGCCACGCCGGTGAGGCCGTCGGTGGCCGAGAGGGCTTCCAGCTTGCGGTTGGCCCGCTCCAGTTCGTGCGTGCGCAGGGCTACCTGTTCTTCCAGTTCTTCCTTGTTCTGCTGCAGCTTGCCGGCCATCTCGTTGAACTTGCGCGAGAGCACGGCAATCTCGTCGCCCCCGTCCTGCTCCACCCGCACCGTGGTATCGCCGCTGCCGGCTTCCTTCATCGCCGCCACCAGGCGCTGCAGCGGCTCGCTGATGCTGCGCGCGATCAGCGCTGACAGCAACAGCGATGCGGCAAAGCACAGCAAACCGATGGCGATGATCTTGTCGCGCACCGAGCGCGTATCGGCGTTGAGCTTGTCGCTGGGCGTGGCGCTGACCACCCACCAGGAGGTGTGCGGGAGCTGCGCGATGGCGGCGTAATAGCGGGTCTTGTCGGCGCGCGTATAGGCAATGAAATCGCTGGTGCGGCGCTGGCCCAGGCTGGCCCTGATGCCCTCCAGCAGGGCCGGATCGACGCTGCTGAAGCTGGTATTGCGGCCCTGCACCACCACCGTGCCATCACTGGCATCGACGATGAAGAGACTGGAGTCATAGCCCAGGTCCACGCCTTCGAAGATGCTGAAGAAATAGCTCGGCCGCACCCCGATGAAGAGGATGCCGGCGGTGCGGTTGTTGCCGGTGAAGCGGATCTCCCGCAGCATGGCCACGCTCTTCTGGCCGTGGCCGCCGTTGTAGAGGGTCCACCATGCGCGACCGGCGAGGTCCGGTGCTTCCTCGGCCATGCGGCTGATGTTGTTGGCCAGGGGCGCAAAGATCTGCGGATCGATCACCTGGCGCCGGCGGTCCAGCAGGTATTTCTGGTTGACGTCCGGCAGCGATCCATAGGTGTCGAGCAGCACCCGCGCCATCCCGCTGCGGGCGGCGGCGCTGGCCGCTTCGTCGCCGCTGTAGTAGTGGGCCAGCAGGTGCTGCAGCTTGTCGGAGAGGGCCAGCTCCTCGCTCATGTCCTCGATCTTTTCCATGCGCAGCAGCAGGTTCTGCGAGATCTGCTTGGCGACCTGGACCGAATAGGCGCGCACCTTGTCCTGGGTGGCGCGGGTGGACTCGCGGTAGGCCAGCAGGCCCGATATGACCAGCGGCACCAGCGACACCAGGATGAAGGAATTGATGAGCCGATAGCGGATCTCGATCTTGCGCAGGAAGCCGAGCCAAAGGAAGTCGAAGCGTCTGGGCATGGAAGCTGCCTCTCTTTACCGCGACGACAGTTGCGCCTGCTCGGCGATGGAGTCCTGCAAGGCGCGCGCGGCATGTGCCGGCGACTGGCGCCCCGACAGCACGGCCTGCAGCAGCGGATGCAGGATATCGATGGTGTTGACCGGCAGCAGCGAGTAATACAGCCCTGGCGCATGGCTGCCGGCGGCATCGCGCGTCATCTCCTCGACCAGCGCAAACAAGGCGCGGTCACCGCTGACGTCGGGCGCAATCACGCGAAACGGCGGGATGTTCTGGCGTTTGCCCTGCCAGATCGGCATGCCCGGCCCATACAAGAAATCCAGGAACTGCGCCGCCACCTGGCGCTGGCGCGGGCTGCTGCGCTGGGCCACGGCAAAACCGGTTTCGCTGCCCAGCACCGGCCGGACCGGATGGCCCTTGTCGTTCCAGGGGGGCACGAAAACGCCCACGTGCATGTTGCGCCCGTTCATCAGCGCGCCGGCCGCCCAGGTTCCCTGGAAGGTCATCGCCGCGCGACCTTCGGCGAACTGGCGCAAGGTGGCGTCATAGCCGGAGCGCAGGCAATCGGCCTGCACCATCTTTTGCTGCACCAGCGCGCGCAGGCGGGTGAAGATGGCGATGCCCTCGGGGTTATCCAGCTGCAGCGTGCCATCGGCGATGCGCTCGCGCCAGTCCGGCACCCTGGCCGCGATCAGGTTGGCAAAGCCATAGCTGAAGGGACCATTGCCCAACATGTTGGGAAAGCCGCCGGACAGCGCCAGCGGAATGAAGCCGGCCTTGCGCAGCGCCGCGCCGGTGGCCAGGAAGGCCTCGAAGTCCGTCGGCGGCGCAGTGATGCCGGCGCGCTCGAACATGTCGCGGTTGTAGTAGATGAGTGTGGTGGCCACGCCCGAGGGGATACCGTAGCGGCGCCCGCCAGGCGAAGTCCACTCGCGCTGCAGTATCTCGAGCATGTTGCCCCAGGCCTGGGTAGCGCCGATGTCGGCCAGCAATCCCTGGTCGGCCAGGGCCGCCGTGTAGGGGCTGGCATTGACCGAGATGATGTCGGGCAGGCTGTCGGTGGCGGCGCGCGGCTTGAGGTTTTCCTCGACGGAATTGCCGATCATGAATTGCAGGTTGATGCGTACTTCCGGATGGGCGCGCGTGAAGGCATCGGCCACCCTGTGCATTTCCTCGTACCAGTCGGGTGCCCACACCAGCGCCGTCAGTACCACCGGCTCGGTGGCTGCCGGTGCAGCGGCATTGGCCGCATGGCTGTCCGGTGCCGGCTCCTCGCTGCGCCCGCACGCTGCCAGCAGCAGCGCTGCCGCAGTCCCTGCGATGATCATTTTCAGGCCGCCGATGATGCGCCCTGCCGTGTTTGTCGTGCCTGATGGCCTGCAGCCTGAGAGACAGCTCGGATCAGGCACGCCTGTTACTGATGGCGTATTTCGGCCCCGCATTGACTCCCCCCGCGGCTAACGATTTCTTGTGATACAGCAATGCGCCGGGGCACGCCCTCTGCTCTGCTTGCGGTGCGCTCCACGCCTCTTCGCCGCCCCTGCACGAACTCCCGGAACATGGGAACAATGACAACAAGTTTGCCAGTATTTACACTTTCTTGCACGCCTGCTTCATGTATTCCTTGTCTACGCGCATTTTTGCCGGACCGCAAGGCCGGCCTTGCTTGATCCGGCTTGATCTACTGCCTGAAGGAATGCTGACAGCGCCTTATAATGTGGCCCTCGCGCCCGCCGGGCGTCCCGGTTCACCTTGTCTCATCCGGCCTGCAACACGCTCTCTGCCGAGGATGCGGCTGTCTCAAGAATTCCACATGCACAACGACGATACTTCGCTCTCCACGGGCAAATTTCCTCCATGGCTGGCCGTGCTGGCCGCCATGACCGCGATGGGCGCACTGGCCATCGACATGTACCTGCCCAGCTTCACGGCCATCGCCAAGGATCTGGGCGTGGGCACCAACCTGGTCCAGCTGACGCTGGCCTCGTTCCTGGTCGGCCTGGCCGTCGGGCAGATGTTCTATGGTCCGCTGTCGGATCGCTTCGGCCGCAAGCCACCGCTGTTCTTCGGCATCGCGCTGTATTTCGTCTGTTCGCTACTGTGCATTTTTGCGCAGAACATCGAAATGCTGATCGTGCTGCGTCTCTTCCAGGGCCTGGGGGGCAGTGCCGGTATGGTGATCCCGCGCGCCATGGTGCGTGACCGCATGGGGGCCGAGGGCTCTGCCAAGGCGTTCTCGATGCTGATGCTGGTGTTTGGCCTGGCGCCCATCCTGGCCCCCTTCATCGGCGGCCTGCTGCTGGTCTTTGCCAGCTGGCGCGGCATCTTCGTGGTACTGACCCTCTTCGGCCTGCTGTGCATGCTGGGCACCCGCAAGTATCTGACCGAAACCGTGGACGTCTCCCGCGCCGAACCCCTGCACCTGGGCCGCACGCTGGCCCAGTACTGGGGCCTGCTGCGCCATCGCCAGTTCATGTCCTTCGTGCTGTGCGGCGGCCTGGTGCAGGCGGGCATGTTTGCCTACATCGCAGGTGGTCCTTTCGTGGTGATCGAGTTGCATGGCGTCAAGCCGCAGTACTTCGGCTTCGTGTTCGCCTCCAACGCCATCGGCCTGATCGGCGCCTCGCAGATCAATGCGCGCCTGGTGGTCAAGCGCTCGGCCGAACGGGTGCTGGGCAAGGTGCTGTGGGTGCCGGCCGGTTTGTCGCTGGCGGTGGTGGTGATGGTGCTGGCCGGGCTGGAGAGCCTGCCGCTGCTACTGTTCGGCTTCTTCGGTTTCCTCACGGCCTATGGTTTCACCGGCCCCAATGCTACTGCCATCGCCTTGAAGCATCAGGGCCGCCAGGCCGGTACGGCTGCCGCGCTGATGGGTACGCTGCAGTTCGGCATGGGCGTGCTCTCCGGCGTGGTAATGAGCCTGTGGCATGACGGTACGGCCTTGCCGCTGGTGTCGGTGATGGCCTTCTGCGGCGTGAGCGCATTCCTGTTGTATCACTTCGTGGCCAAGCACGAGCCGGTCACGCAGGCGGCGCACTGACGCCGCCGCGACTGGGAGGGAGCCGCGCTTCAGCGGCCCTTCACGTCGAGCGTGCGCTGGAAGAACGCCACGACCTCCTCATTGAAGGTGCGATGGAAAGCCGCGCGGTCGAAGCCGGCCGCACTGCTGCAGATCTCGGGCAGGCGCTGTGCCATCACGGCGGCGCAAGGCGCCAGGAAATCGAAGTGTCCCGCCTGCGCGACCACGTGATATTGCGGCGCCTGCGGCAAGGCGCGCCGCACCTCTTCCGCATACCAGGGATGGGGCAGGATCTGGTCGTCTTCGGCGCGCCATAACTGCACCGGGATCGTTGCGCGTTGCAAGCGGTTGGCAAAGGTAAAGCCAAGCGCCGGCGCGGCAATCACGGCCGCCTTGATGCGCGCATCCTGGTTTTCCCCCTGCGCTGGCGGCGGCACGGGAGCGTTGCGGCCGTCAGCGTTTTCGTGTGTCAGGAGCTGGCATACGAAGTGATCGGCATGCGTGGTACAGAACGGCGCGATGAGGCTCATGTCGGGCTGGCCCCCGATGTTGACCAGCGCCGTAAATCCCCCTGCAGAAAATCCGAAGATACCGATGCGGCTGGCATCGACCTGTACATGGTCGCGCCAGTCCTGCAGCAGATAATCCAGGGCCCGGCGCACGTGCCCCGGACGTTCCAGGATGAACAGCTGGCGGCTGTGGTCCTGGGCGTTATCGCCCGGATGCATCACCGCTGCGGCAATGAAACCGGCCTGCGCCAGGGCTGTTGCGGTGTCGTAATGGGACAGGTAGGTGCCGCCGGTACCATGCGATATCACGATCAAGGGATGCACGCCGGCAGGCAGTGCGCCGCCCATCGCCACCTCCTGCGTGGTCCATCCGACATTCACCACGTGCGCAGGCGAGCTGCTGGGATACCAGATCGCCAGCTTGACGGGCTGCCCCCGCTCATCCTGCGTGTTCTGTTCCTGGAAGCCGACCGTCCCGGCCCATCCATTCGCGCAGTGTCCCATCCAGAGCAGCGCCAGAAAGGCGTACAGCAAGCGTACAGTTTTCATATTCAGATAAAGAGGATCAACGGAGAAGACGAACCGGAATCAGCAGGTCGGTCTGCAAGGCTTCTTGCGGGACCTGATGCGGCTGGTTGCGATAGCACTCGATGAGCGGCCGGTCATCCGGTTCATAGCCGCTGTACGGCAGCCACAGCGTGTAGAGCGCAGCGATGCTGGCATTGATCTGCGTGTAAGGCCCCATCACGGTATGGCAGGCATAGGTGCCACCAGGTAGCTCGATGCGTTCCAGTACCTCTTCCAGCGGATCATTCTCCAGCCGTTCCACTGCTGCGAAATAACGGAAGCTGTCACCCTGGTCAGGGTCGCCGTAGCAGATACCGTAGCGCACCGGCGCCTCGCGCTTGCCCAGCCATCGATGCAGGCGACGATGAGTATGCGGGATGGTGCTGACCGGGCCTTCGTGACGCAGGCCCAGCAGCTGCATGGGTGGCTGTTCCACCAGCGGCACCTGGGGATGTGCGGCTTGCGATGCGGATTCGTCTTGCGTTGGGGGCTGGGTCATCACGGCAATCCTCCGCCTGAAGTCACTGGGGGAGCTTCCGGAAAACTGCCGGAAGGCACGGGTAAAGGCTTGCGGACTGTCATATCCACAGGCCAGTGCAATGTCGGTCACGCTGCTCTCCTGGCTGGCCAGCCGGACGGCCGCACTGGCCAGGCGGTGGTGGCGCAGCGTGTCCATCACGGTTTCTCCCGTCAGGCTGCGGTAGAGCCGATGGAAGTGAAACGGTGAAAAGGCGGCAATGGCCGCGAGGTCTTCCAGCGAGTGCGGCGCCATGGGATCGGCCGCGATGGCGGCGATCACACTTGCCATGCGGCATCGATATCGGCGGATCGAATCGGAGTCCATGGCGCAGTGTATGCCGGGCGCATGCAAATGACTTAGCCGATCTTGCGCATTTGCCGGCTGGTCGCTCGCTCACGTCTGCGGTGCATGTGCGCATCATGATCGCGCATTCCACTTATTCCGGCGCTTGCGAACCTGCCGTGCAACCTCCCCAAAGCCCTGACGGCAGGCGGGTTTGCGGCTGGCAGGCCCGCACATGGCACGTTCATTGCTCAATAGTCCTTCGCGGTCTGACCAGTCAGGCCAACGAGGACACCCAACATGAGCATGCCCAATATTGCAGCACAGACCTTGCAGCGCCAGATTCTCTCCGGGACCTACGCGCCCGGCGCCATGCTGCCCAGCCAGCGCGAACTGGCCGAGTCCATGGGGATCAGCCGCGCGTCGTTGCGGGAAGCCTTGTCGATGCTGGAGGCGCTGGGTTTCATCCGCTCCGTTCCCGGCAAGGGCACGCTGGTGAGCGAACGCCAGGAAGGTCGCGTGGCCCCGCCCCAGACGCCAGCCGGCGAAGGCGGCACGGCTGCCACGGAACTGGACCTGGCGGCCGTGTTCCAGCTGCGCTATACGCTGGAGTCGGCCGCCGCCGCCCTGGCAGCGCGCCACATCAACGCGCACGCCACACCGCGCCTGTGGGGTATCCAGGCGCGCTTCGAGGATGCGCTCAAGAATCTCGATCTGGTCAGCGCTTCGCATGCCGACCTGGAATTCCATCAACTCGTGGCCGAACTGTCCGGCAATCCGGCTTTTTCGCAGGTGGTGCGCCAGTTCGAGCGTCCCATCAGCCACAGCCTGCGCGTGCCCTTCGCCGACCGCGAACGCATCTGGGCGCCCGCCGCCGAACACCGCGCCGTGGCTGCCGCCATCTCTGCCGGCGATATCGACGGTGCGCGCCTGGCCATGCAGCAGCACATTGTCAACGCCGCCCAGCGTGTGGGCCTGTCGTTTTCACCGCCCTGAGCCAGGGCTCCCCCTCTTGTTCTTGGCTTCGCGCAGTTTCAGTTGCATCCCTTGTGTCCACCGTCGTCCCTCAACCAGGAAAGCACCGCTATGAAATTTCTCAAGACCGCACCCCTCGCCCTGGCCTGTACCCTGGCCTTCGGCGCACTGGCCAGTCTGCCTGCGCACGCCGAGAAAGTGTTGCGCATCGCCATGACCGCCGGCGACATCCCGCGCACGCTGGGCCAGCCCGACCAGGGCTTCGAGGGCAATCGCTTCACCGGCATCCCCATGTATGACGGCCTGACCCAATGGGACCTGTCCAAGGCCGACAAGGCCAGCGAACTGATCCCCGACCTGGCGCTGTCGTGGCAGGTCGAACCCAAGGACAAGACCAAGTGGATCTTCAAGCTGCGCCCCGGCGTGAAATTCCATGATGGTTCGGCCTTCAATGCCGATGCCGTGGTCTGGAACGTCAACAAGGTACTGGACAAGAACGCCGTCCAGTTCGATCCCAGCCAGGTCGGCGTCACCGCTTCGCGCATGCCCACCCTGCGCTCGGCCCGCAAGATCGACGATCTCACCGTGGAGCTGACCACCTCCGAGCCGGACTCCTTCCTGCCCATCAACCTGACCAACCTGTTCATGGCCTCGCCAGCGCAGTGGGAAAAGAAACTGGCCGCCGTGCCGGCCTCGGTGACCGACAAGGCAGAGCGCAGCAAGCAGGCCTGGGCCGCCTTTGCTGCCGATGCGTCCGGCACCGGTCCCTTCAAGATGGCCAAGTTCGTGCCGCGCGAGCGCCTGGAAGTGGTCAAGAACGATGGCTACTGGGATGCTGCACGCCGCCCCAAGATCGACCGCGTGGTGATGCTGCCGCTGCCGGAAGCCAATTCGCGTACCGCCGCCCTGATGTCCGGCCAGGTCGACTGGATCGAAGCCCCCGCACCGGATGCCCTGGATGCCATCAAGGCGCGCGGCTTCAAGATCTACTCCAACCCGCAGCCTCACGTGTGGCCGTGGCAGCTGTCCTTCGTGCCCGGTTCGCCCTGGCTGGACAAGCGCGTGCGCCATGCCGCCAACCTGTGCGTGAACCGTCCGGCCATGAAGCAACTGCTGGGCGGACTCATGGGTGAGGCCACCGGTACCGTCGAACCCGGCCATCCGTGGCGCGGCAACCCGAGCTTCCAGATCAAGTACGATCCGGCCGCCGCCAAGAAGCTCATGACCGAAGCCGGCTATTCCGCCGCCAAGCCGCTGACGGTGAAGGTGCAGATCTCGGCCTCCGGTTCCGGCCAGATGCAACCGCTGCCGATGAACGAGTTCATGCAGCAGAACCTGAAGGACTGCTTCTTCGACGTGCAGTTCGACGTGGTGGAATGGAACACGCTCTATACCAACTGGCGCATCGGTGCCAAGGATCCGAGCGCGCACGGTGCCAATGCCATCAACGTGAGCTTCGCCTCCATGGATCCGTTCTTCGCCATGGTGCGCTTCGTCGATACCAAGGCCGCGCCGCCGACCTCCAACAACTGGGGCTTCTACAGCAACCCCGAGGTCGATGCCTTGATCGCCAAGGCGCGCACCACCTTCGATCCCAAGCAGCGTGACGCCTTGCTGGCCCAGCTGCATGCCAAGATCGTCGATGAAGCACCCTTCGTCTGGGTGGCCCACGACACCGGCCCGCGCGCCATCTCCGCCAAGGTCAAGGGCGTGGTGCAGCCGCAGAGCTGGTTCATCGACATCGCCACCATGAGCATGGACTGATGCCCTGACGCAGGACGACATCAGCGGCGCCGCAGTGTGCCGGCGCCGCTGACGTTTTCTGCATCACGCTTGACGTTTTCTGCACCATGACGTTTTTTGCACCAAGCACATTCCGCAGCACTGCTGCGGCTGCACCTGACCCGTCGCCGGAACTGCCATGATCGCCTACCTGATACGACGCTTTCTCTACGCCCTGCCCATCATGCTGGGCGTGGCCTTCCTCTGCTTCATGCTGGTCCACATTGCGCCGGGCGATCCGCTGGTTTCGATCCTGCCGCCGGATGCCTCGGCCGATATGCAGAAGCAGCTCATGGAACTCTATGGATTCAACCGCAGCTACCCCGAGCAATTCATGAGCTGGGTCTGGCGCGCCCTGCACGGCGACCTGGGCAGCTCCATTGCCACCGGCCGCCCGGTGGCCGCCGAAGTCTTCAAGGCGGTCGGCAATACCTTCATGCTGGCTGCCGTGGCCACGCTGATCGGCTTCGTGTTCGGTTCGCTGTTCGGCTTCGTGGCGGGCTACTTCCGCAATTCCTGGGTGGATCGCATCGCTTCCTTCATTTCGGTGGTAGGCGTGTCGGTGCCGCACTACTGGCTGGGCATGGTGCTGGTGATCGTGTTCTCTTCCAAGCTGATGTGGCTGCCGGCCACCGGTGCCGGCCCCGATGGTTCGGGCGCCTGGGTGTGGGATATCGAGCACATGAAATACCTGCTCATGCCGGCCGTCACGATGTCCTTCATCCCCATGGGCATCATCGCCCGTACCGTGCGCGCGCTGGTGGCCGACATCCTGGCGCAGGAATTCGTGGTCGGGCTCAAGGCGCGCGGTCTGTCCGATGCGGGTGTACTGCGCCACGTGGTCAAGAATGCCGCCCCCACTGCGCTGGCCGTCATGGGCCTGCAACTGGGCTACCTGCTGGGCGGTTCGATCCTGATCGAAACCGTGTTCTCCTGGCCCGGCACCGGCTTCCTGCTCAACCAGGCCATCTTCCAGCGCGACCTGCCGCTGCTGCAGGGAAGCATCCTGGTGCTGGCCATGTTCTTCGTGGCGCTGAACCTGCTGGTGGATATCCTGCAAACCATCTTCGACCCCCGTATCGAGCGAGCCTGACATGAATCTTTCCACTCCCGTCTCCTCACTCAAGGCGGCCGCGGCGCCCGCCGCCATGCGCCGCTCGCGCGGCCACTGGGCCAACGTCGCTGCGCGCCTGGTGCGCAATCCCGGCGCCATGATCGCCGCCACCGTGCTGCTGCTGTTGATCGTGGCGGCCATCGCCGCACCCTGGGTGATGCCGGGTGATCCGTTCGCAGCTTCCATGTTCTCGCGCCTGAAACCCATCGGCACCGTCGGCCACCTGCTGGGCACCGATGAACTGGGCCGCGACATGTTCTCGCGCCTGTTGCTGGGCGGCCGCTTGTCGCTGTTCATGGGCATTACGCCGGTGCTGCTGGCCTTCGTCATTGGCAGTGGCCTGGGCATCGTGGCTGGCTATGCAGGTGGCTTTACCAACACCGTCATCATGCGCAGCATCGACATCCTCTACGCCTTTCCTTCGGTGCTGCTGGCCATCGCACTGTCCGGTGCGCTGGGCGCGGGCATCTTCAATGCGCTGACCTCGCTGACCATCGTCTTCGTGCCGCAGATCGCCCGCATTGCAGAAAGCGTCACCACGCAAGTGCGACGCAGCGATTACGTCGATGCCGCGCGCGCCTCCGGGGCGAATGCCTTCACCATCGTGCGCGTGCACGTGCTGGGCAATGTGCTGGGACCGATCTTCGTCTATTCCACCAGCCTGATTTCGGTGTCGATGATCCTGGCCTCGGGTTTGTCCTTCCTCGGCCTGGGCGTGAAGCCACCCGAGCCGGAATGGGGCCTGATGTTGAACACCCTGCGCACCGCCATCTACACCCAGCCTTGGGTAGCGGCCTTGCCGGGGGCCTTCATCTTCCTCACCTCGATTTCCTTCAACCTGTTGTCCGACGGCCTGCGTTCGGCCATGGAGGTCAAGCAATGAGCCTGTCCGCCCCTCTCCTGCAGCAAGATCCGCGTGACGTCGGCGGCCCGCGCCAGCCGCTGCTGGGCGTGCGCCAGTTGCTGAAACACTTTCCGCTCAAGCAAAAGGGACTGCCCTTGCTGCGCGGCCCGGCCAATGCAGTGCGCGCGGTCGATGGCGTGAGCTTCGACATCATGAAGGGCGAAACCCTGGGCGTGGTCGGCGAATCCGGCTGCGGCAAATCCACCACCGCACGCGTGCTGATGCAACTGATCGGGCAGGACAGCGGCGAACTGGTCTTCGATGGCCAGACCGTGGGTTCGCGCGCCATGCCGCTGCGCCAGTTCCGGCGCCAGGCGCAGATGGTGTTCCAGGACAGTTATTCCTCGCTCAATCCGCGCATGACCATCGAGGATTCGATTGCCTTCGCACCCATCGTGCATGGCCTCTCGTCGCGTGAGGCCATCGCCCGTGCCCGCAGCCTCCTGGCACGGGTGGGCTTGCAACCGGAACGCTTTGCCGGGCGCTATCCGCATGAACTCTCCGGCGGCCAGCGCCAGCGCGTCAACATCGCCCGTGCCCTGGCGCTGGAGCCGCGCCTGGTGATCCTGGACGAGGCCGTCTCGGCGCTGGACAAGTCGGTGGAGGCGCAGGTCCTGAACCTGCTGCTGGACCTGAAGCAGGAATTCGGCCTCACCTACCTCTTCATCAGCCACGATCTCAACGTGGTGCGTTTCATTTCCGATCGCGTCCTGGTCATGTACCTGGGCCAGGTGGTCGAGGTCGGGCCGGCCGAGCAGGTCTTCGATGCGCCTCGCCATCCCTATACGCGCGCCCTGTTGCGCTCCATGCCCAGCATGGACCCGACCCGCCGCACCGAGGAAGCGCCGCTGGCCGGCGACCCGCCCAATCCCATCAATCCACCCTCGGGCTGCCGCTTCCATACCCGCTGCCAGTTTGCGCAGCCGGTCTGCCAGCAGCGCGCGCCGGTCTTCGCCGAGGCCGCGCCCGATCACGGCGTGGCCTGCCTGCGCTATGAAGCCGGCAGTGGCTATGATGACGCCGGCTTCGAGGCCGGCATGCTCAACAAGGAGCTGCAACATGGCTGATCCTCGCAAGAAATCCATGGTGAGCCTGCGCGACCTGCGCATCACCTTCAAAGCCCCGGGCAAGACCATCCGTGCCGTCAGCGGCGTCGACCTGGAAGTCGCCGAGGGCGAGGTGGTGGCCCTCATCGGTGAATCGGGCTCGGGCAAGAGTGTTACGCTGCGCTCCATCATGCGCTTGCATCCCGAATCGCGTACGCGCATCGAGGGCGGGCTCGAAGTCGATGGCCGCGACGTGCTGAAGATGAATGGCCGCGAGCTGTCCGCCTTGCGCGGCGACAGCGTGGCGATGATCTTCCAGGAGCCGCTGTTGGCGCTCGATCCGGTCTACACCGTGGGTGCGCAGATCGCCGAGACCATCCGCCGCCACAAGAAAGTGTCGTCGGCAGAGGCGCGTGCGCAGGCGCTGGCGCTGTTCGAGAAGGTACGCATCCCCAGCCCCGAACGGCGGCTCGATGCCTATCCTCACGAGATGTCCGGCGGCATGCGCCAGCGCGCCATGATCGCGCTGGCGTTGTCCTGCTCGCCCAAGGTCTTGCTGGCCGACGAACCCACCACCGCGCTCGATGCCACCGTGCAGATCCAGATTCTGCTGCTGCTGCGCGAACTGCAGCGCGAGTTGGGGTTGTCGATCATCTTCGTCACCCACGACATCGGTGCGGCCGTCGAGGTGGCCGACCGCATCGCGGTGATGTATGCCGGGCGCATCGTCGAGCAGGGACCGGCCTCGCAGCTGCTGACCCAGCCGCGCCACCCCTACACCATGTCGCTGCTGCAAAGCCGCAGCCACGGCGCCATGCAAAAGGGCCAGCGCCTGCAGACCATCCCCGGCGCGCCGCCCGACCTGGCCAACCTGCCTGCGGGCTGTGCCTTCGCCGAGCGCTGCGCGCATGCGCAGGCGGCCTGCCTGAGCCAGCAGCCGCCCGAACAGGCCGTAGGCACCCAACATACGGTACGCTGCCTGCGTGCCGAAGAACTCCAACTGGCCGCGGCCTGAGCCCAGGCCGCGCCCTCTCCGACAAGAACCGACCCGACAAGGAAACCGCATGAGTGCCGATGTCTCCACCGCCCGCTGCTTCGTCCCCTATCCCTTCGTGCCGCAACCCCACGCCAGCAGCGGTCCCCTGGCCGGCGTACGGCTGGCGGTCAAGGACATCTTCGACGTGGCCGGCTATCCCACCGGTTGCGGCAACCCGCACATGCTGGCTCTGTCCGGCATCAAGACCGACTCGGCACCGGCGGTGCAGGCGCTGCTGCAAGCGGGCGCTCAATTCGTCGGCAAGGTCTATACCGATGAGCTGGCCTTCTCCATGAATGGCAAGAACGCCCACTTCGGTACTCCGCGCAATGGCGGTGCGCCGGATCGCATCCCGGGCGGCTCCAGTTCCGGTTCGGCCTCGGCGGTCTCCAATGGCCTGGCTGACCTGGCGCTGGGCACCGATACCGGTGGCTCGGTGCGCGTGCCGGCCAGCCACTGCGGCCTGATCGGCCTGCGCCCCACGCATGGCCGCGTCTCGCTGGAGCGCGTCATGGAACTGGCCGGCAGCTTCGACACCTGCGGCTGGTTCGCGCGCGACATGGATGTGTTCAGCCGCGCCGGTGCCGTCTTGCTGGGCGAAGACAGCGCACCCTTGCCCGTGCAGCCGCGCGTGCTGGTCGCTGCCGACGTACTGGCCCTGCTGGCGCCGCGTGTGCAGGCGCAGTTCGGGCAGCTGCTGGATCGCCTGGATGGTGTGCTGGGCACGCCCCAGCCGGTCAAGGCCGCCGCGCCTTCCTTTGATGCGCTGTACTGGGCCTTCCGCCATATCCAGGGCTATGAAGCCTGGCGGGCCCATGGCGAGAACATCAGCCGCCACGGCTTCCAGCTGGGGCCGGGCGTGGCCGAACGTTTCGCCTGGTCATCCACCATCACACCGCAGCAGATGGAAGAGCACAGCGCGGTGCGGCGCACCTTCCGCGAATCCTTCACCCGCCTGCTCGGCCAGGATGGCGTCCTGCTCCTGCCCAGTGCACCGGATGTGGCACCCCTGCTGACCGATTCTGAACAGTCGCTGGAAGACTATCGCAACCAGGCCGTGCGCATGCTCTGTCTGTCTGGCCTGTCGGGCTTCCCGCAGATTTCGCTGCCGTTGATGCAGCTCGATGGAGCCCCCTTCGGACTGTCGCTGATCGCGCCGCCCGGCAGCGATCGTTCCCTGATCAGCTACGCGGCAGGATTGATGCATGCGTGCGCCTGAGTCCCAGTCCATGCTGCGCGTGATCCTGGCGCAAGCCCTGACGCGCGAGGCCTTTGCCGCCTACGGTGAACTGATCGCACCGGGCCGCTCCGAGCGCGACATCAACTTCGGCACAGCCCGCCGCTACGACGACGTGGCCAGCCTCGACGTGGACGAAGCGGGCGGCCGGGCCTGCGTGGCGATCTTCCGTACCGAGACGCCGGCTGGCCAGGCGGCTTATCCGCTGCGCGCCTTCGAGCGCCACCGCCTGGGCAGCCAGAGCTTCATTCCCATGGGCGCGGCGCGCTGCCTGGCGGTGCTGGCCGGCGATGGCGAGCAGCCGGACGAATCGGCCATTGCCGCCTTCGTGATCGAACCCGGGCAGGGTGTCACCCTGCGGCGCGGGGTCTGGCACCATCCCTTGATCACCATCGGGCCTGCCGATGTATTGGTCATCGAGCGCGCGGCCAGTGAGGTGGACTGCGAGGTCGTCATGATGTCCAGCCAGGTTGAGGTAAAGCTGCCCTAGGGCCTTTTCATACTTAATGCGTTGCCTGCCGTCGTTGCAGCCCCTTGCCGTGGCACCACCACAGCGCGTCGCTGCGCTTAGGCAGTCAACGCTTGGCGACCTCTCGCACTCGCAGATTTAATGTGAACAGACCCTAGAACGCATCTCACGCCTATTTGTGAAATGGGTTCTAGTTAGTTGATTGCGGGCCTGTACATAATTTTGTGTAAACGGACTATTGGCAGGAAACTGTCGCCTTGTCCGGAGCCACAATGAGTAAAAAGAAACACGACGTACCAGAAGAATTACTGGCTGGATTGCTAGCCAATTACAAGAATCCCGAAGATTTGATAGGTGAAGAAGGCCTGTTGAAGCATCTCACCAAGCTGGTGGTGGAGCGAGCCCTGGAAGCCGAGCTGAGCGAGCACCTGGGCCATGAGAAGCACGGGAGCGTAGCCAATGAGTCGGGCAATACCCGAAACGGCAAGAGTCGCAAGACGCTCAAGGGCGAATTTGGCGAGTTGCCAATCGAAGTTCCTCGGGACCGTCATGGCAGCTTCGAACCGAAGCTGGTAACCAAGCATCAGACGCGCTGGGCCGGCTTCGACGACAAGATTATTTCGCTGTATGCCCGTGGCATGACAGTAAGAGAGATTCAGGCGCACCTGGAAGAGATGTATGGAACCGAGGTGTCACCCAGCCTGATTTCATCGGTCACTGACGCCGTTGTCGATGAAGTCAAAGCCTGGCAAGCCAGGCCATTGAATCCAATTTATCCCATCGTTTATCTGGACTGTATCCATGTCAAAGTGCGTGAAGGAACGGTGCGAGTAAAAGCCGTCTACCTGGCCATCGGCATCACCATGGACGGTGAGAAGGAGGTGTTGGGACTGTGGCTAGCGCAAACGGAAGGCGCCAAGTTCTGGCTACAGGTTGTCACTGAGCTGCGTAATCGGGGCGTGCAAGATATCTTCATCGCTTGCGTTGACGGCTTGAAGGGCTTCCCGGATGCCATCGAAGCTGTGTTCCCGAAGACCACGGTGCAGCTGTGTATCGTCCACATGGTCCGGCACAGCTTGAATTACGTCTCATGGAAACGACGTCCGGAGGTGGCGGCTGACCTACGATTGATTTACCAGTCGGCAACCGCCGAAGAAGCCGAACTCCGACTCGGTGAATTCGAAGAGAAATGGGATGCAGAGTATCTGCCTATCGGCCAATCCTGGCGGCGCAACTGGCCCCGTCTGATTCCGTTCTTCGACTTCCCACCAGAGATTCGAAAGGTCATCTATACGACCAATGCCATCGAGTCGGTCAACATGAGTTTGCGCAAGCTGACTAAGAACCGGGGCTCGTTCCCCAGCGATGAGGCGCTGATTAAACTCTTCTTCCTGGCCCTGCGCAACATCAGTAAAAAGTGGACGCTGCCCATCCGAGATTGGAAAGCTGCACTGACTCGGTTTACTATCCAGTTCGGTGAACGTATCTCTATGAATTAAACGAAATCCCGTTTACACAAAAAATCGGACACGCCCTCCGGATACTCGCCATAGGTACGTTTTCCTATCCATATATGCTTTATCCCAGCTTCTTGGAGTGCTGAAACTTGATCTTGTATGTAGGGTCCGTTTAATCCGGCACCGCCCCAATAAATCGAACCTCGCGGCTTATTGACCCTGATGCGTACTGGCTCTGAATCTGACTTTAACGTTAGTGCTGCTGTTGCAACCACGATCGCTTGCGGAATCATGCGGAGGCTCCCGTGTAGCCTTCTGGCATGACTTCAATAGTGACTTCTGCGGCGTCGTCGGAAGATACTTTCTTTGTTCTCCCCTTGCTGTCGGTTTTACCCTCACTGACTTTTCCGTTGCAAGTCATCCGGTAATAGCGATTGGCAAGAGCCTGCCCGGTTTGTTCGTCTGTCAAGACGAAGTGCTGATCATACCCTTCATTCATTTTCCCAATCCAATCGCCCTCATCGTCTTGCACGAAGCGAGCCGGAATGTCCTCACCGCTCGCATTGCCTACCCCGTCAACCTCATTGAGTGTAGAGAGCAAAGGACATCCAGCACTGCTCTTCATTCCATGAATCACCTGAGCCCGTCCATTAGGGCCTGTTCACATTAAATCTGCGAGATGCGTTGCCCCCAGAAGGCGTGCTGGCAAGGCGCGCGTCAGGGCTGGTGGTGGTGCCACCAGCCCTGACGTGCAACGCGGCCAGCGCGCCTTCTGGGGGAAACCCTCCGGGAGAGGCCGCCAAGCGTCGCCTGCCGTTGTTGCAGCTCCTTGCCGTAGCACCGCTACGGCGCGTCGCCGCGCCTAGGCAGTCAACGCTTGGCGACCTCTCGCACTCGCAGATTTAATGTGAACAGGCCCTAGTAAGCGTGGAGCGTGGAAATCCATCGGCAATGACGCAGTTCTTGCGGCAGGCTACGCGAGCCCCCTGAAATGCATAAGCTCGCCCATGACTGATACAAGTCTGGTCACCTTCGATCACCGTGCCGCCGCAGGCGGCTTTATCGCCGTAGCGAATCCAACCGATGATCTTCATGCCTGATCCCCCGTCGGAGCCCGGTGGCCAGCTTCCAGCAGACCGGGAATGCCAGCATCGTCGGCGTATTCCCGGATCTGCGCCGAGCTTTGGAGGCTTCCGATGATCGTGTCACCGTTGTCGGTCGCGCTGCCCACGATAGCCACCGGCTGGTCCCTGTAGACCAATGCGGCGCCAGCGCCCGAGACGATCCGGCTTTCGGTTCCGTCCTGGTAACGCACGAGATCGCCGACGCAGGCGATACGGCGTCCGTTGATCTACACGCTGCTGCTGGCTGTGGCAATTTCACCGCCAAGCCTGGTGGCCGAGCCCAGCGTTGCCAGGGCATAGCTGCTTTTCACGGGACGTTTGTCAATGCTGGCTAAAAAATCGTCTGCCCGGTGCAGCCCATCAGATTCCGTGTGTTCCATTTTGCTCCTTCCATCAATTGATAGCGGTTGCCCAAACATCCCATCAGCGCTCATCGAAGATGCGCTGAAGTTTTTGGGTCAAAGGAGTCTAAATTTGGCAAGCGGCAAACCAGCCTGCCCTCAAGCAATCGGCTGAGGTTTCTCGAATACCATCGAGTTACCGCCAAAAACAATCGCCGGCAAAAGTCGGCATTGCAGGTACTGCACTAGGGCCTGCATCAAACCACCCCCGGCGAATCCTGCAATAATGGCAGCTTGTCACAGCCGTGACCGGGTGCGCCCCCTGGCGCGCCGGTCCGGTCTGGCCTTCCATTCCATTGCCCTGCCCATGCTTCACGCCATCAGCGCCTCCATCCTGTGGGGCTTGTTCCCGCTCTACTTCAAGTTGCTCAAGGAAATTCCTTCCTTCGATATCGTCGTGCACCGGCTGTTCTGGTCTTGCGTGTTCCTGGTGGCGGTGCTGGCCTGGCGGCGCCAGTGGCGCTGGGTCGCCGAGGTGCGCCAGCGGCCCATGGTAGCGGCCGGCTTCCTGCTCTCGGCCCTGCTGCTCAGCGGCAACTGGACCCTCTACGTCTGGGCCGTCAATGCCGGGCGCATCGTCGATACCAGCCTGGGTTACTTCATGAGTCCGCTCATGAGCGTGTTGATGGGCTACCTGCTCTTGAAGGAGCGCATGCGGCCGCTGCAATGGCTGGCGGTGTTCCTGGCGCTGGGCGCAGTGATCTGGCTGACCATCGCCAATGGCAGCCTGCCGTGGATCTCGCTGGTGATCGCGCTGACCTTCGCCTTCTATGGCCTCTTGCGCAAGACCGCACACCTGGGCGCGCTCGAAGGCCTGTCGCTGGAGACCCTGCTGATGTTGCCGCTGGTGCTGCTGATCCTGGGGGTGGATACCGTGCGCGACAGCAATGCCTTCACCCATGCTTCCACTTCGGCCCGGATCCTGCTGGCCTTGTCCGGCCCGATCACGGCGGTGCCGCTGCTGCTCTTTGCCCATGGCGCGCGCCGCATCCCCTTGTCGATGCTGGGCCTGATGCAATACATTTCGCCCACGATCCAACTGCTGGGGGGCGTGCTGATCTATGGCGAGCCCTTCAGCGGGGCGCGCGCCATCGGCTTTTGCGTGATCTGGGCGGCGCTCGCGGTATACTCCGCCGAAGGCTTGTGGCGCTATCTGCGCACCCGCGCGCAAAGCTCGGCAGAGCCCAGCGCCGGCGGTGCCTGAACGCCACCCTATCGTTTCCCCTCTTACTGGCAACTCATACCATGGCCCAATACGTCTTTACCATGAACCGCGTCGGCAAGATCGTGCCGCCGAAGCGGCAGATCCTCAAGGACATCTCGCTGTCCTTCTTCCCCGGCGCCAAGATCGGCGTGCTCGGCCTGAACGGCTCGGGCAAGTCCACCCTGCTCAAGATCATGGCCGGCATCGACAAGGAAATCGAGGGTGAAGCCATCCCGATGCCCAACCTGAACATCGGCTATCTGCCCCAGGAACCGCAGCTCGATCCCGAGAAGACCGTGCGCCAGGAAGTCGAAAGCGCCCTCGGTGAAGTCTTCGAAGCCCAGGCCAAGCTCGATGCCGTCTATGCCGCCTATGCCGAGGAAGACGCCGACTTCGACGCCCTGGCCACCGAACAGGCGCGCCTGGAAGCCATCATCGCCGCCGCCGATGGCAACAGCCTGAACCAGCAACTGGAAATGGCCGCCGACGCACTGCGCCTGCCGCCCTGGGACGCCAGGATCGGCGTGCTCTCCGGGGGTGAAAAGCGCCGCGTGGCGCTGTGCAAGCTGCTGCTCTCCAAGCCCGACATGCTGCTGCTGGACGAACCGACCAACCACCTGGACGCCGAATCGGTGGACTGGCTGGAGCAGTTCCTGCAACGCTTCCCCGGCACCGTGGTGGCCATCACCCACGATCGCTACTTCCTCGACAACGCCGCCGAATGGATCCTGGAACTGGACCGCGGCCACGGCATCCCCTGGAAGGGCAACTACAGCTCCTGGCTGGAACAGAAGGAAGCGCGCCTGAAGCAGGAAGAAGCCAGCGAATCGGCCCGCCAGAAGACCATCGCCAAGGAACTGGAGTGGGTGCGGCAGAACCCCAAGGGCCGCCAGGCCAAGAGCAAGGCGCGTCTGGCCCGCTTCAACGAGCTGTCCGAATACGAATACCAGAAGCGCAACGAAACCCAGGAAATCTTCATTCCCGTGGCCGAGCGCCTGGGTAATGAAGTCATCGAATTCAAGAACGTCAGCAAGGGCTATGGCGACCGCCTGCTGATCGACGACCTGAACTTCAAGATTCCGGCCGGCGCCATCGTCGGCATCATCGGCCCCAACGGTGCCGGTAAATCGACCCTGTTCCGCATACTGGCCGGCCGTGAAACGCCGGACAGCGGCGAAGTCGTGCTCGGCCCCACCGTCAAGGTATCGCTGGTGGACCAGTCGCGCGAAGACCTGGGCAACAAGAAGACGGTCTTCGAAGATGTCTCGGGTGGTGCTGACATCCTCACCGTAGGCCGCTTCGAAATGCCCTCGCGCGCCTACCTGGGCCGCTTCAACTTCAAGGGTGGCGACCAGCAGAAGATCGTCGGCAACCTCTCCGGTGGTGAGCGCGGCCGCTTGCACCTGGCCAAGACCCTGCTGCAGGGCGGCAACGTCCTGCTGCTGGACGAACCGTCCAACGACCTCGACGTGGAAACCCTGCGCGCCCTGGAAGATGCGCTGCTGGAATTCGCCGGCACCGTGCTGGTGATCTCCCACGATCGCTGGTTCCTGGACCGTATCGCCACCCACATCATCGCCTTCGAAGGCGATTCGCAGGTCACCTTCTTCGACGGCAACTATCAGGAATACGAAGCCGACAAGAAGAAGCGCCTCGGCGAAGAAGCGGCCAAGCCCAAGCGTATCCGTTACAAGCCTGTTACGCGCTGATCGCTTGACCGATCCGTACGTTGAAGACGCCGCTGATACCAGCGGCGTTTTTTTCGCCAGCGCGCCTTGTAAAGAGTTGTAGGGATGCATGACGCCGGCTGCCGCGCTGGCTACCATCGCAGGATCACAAGACCAACGGGAGTCCCGATGAAGATCCGCCTGGCGCTGGCACCTGCCCTGGCCCTTTGCACCTTGCTGGCCGCCTGCGCCACCCCGGTACCAGTCACGCAGCTCGACAAGGATACGTACGTGGTGGTGGCCAGCTCGCGCTGGAGTGGCAATGACGGCGTTGCCGCGGAGGGCCTGCAGCAGGCCGATGCATGGTGCCGCAAGATGGGCCGCCAGGTGCGCATCACCGGCAGCGAACGTTCTGAAGGCCTGGTTGGCGTGCTGCCGCCCAAGGTGATGCTCAGTTTCAAGTGCGATCCGGTCCGCCAGTAAGTTCTCTCGCATCACGGGAACCGGCAGGAATCCGCCTGCGCGGGTAGAATCAGGCGCTTGCCCCGCCCACAAGGCGCCAGATCAAGAAGAGGCCGTCACCCTATCGGGTGCACGATGAGTTCTCCACGGCAGTTCGCGTCACCCGCGCCTTCAACATAAAACAACGCGCCATCCCGCCATGATCGCCATCATGCACGGGCCTGTCTTCATCATTCATCCATTGCCATGCTTGCCACCATCACCCGCCTCTTTCCCGTGTGGGCGCTGCTGCTTTCCGCCGCTGCCTACTTCTCGCCGCCGACCTTCACCCCCCTGGGCAAATACATCACCCAGCTGCTGACCCTGATCATGCTGACCATGGGCGTGACCCTCACGGTGGACGACTTCAAGCGCATCATCAAGCGTCCCGCGCCGGTGGCTGCCGGCATCATCCTGCACTACCTGGTCATGCCGCTGGCGGCCTGGATCATCGCCAAGGTGCTGCGCATGCCGCCCGACCTCACCGCCGGCATGGTGCTGGTGGGCAGCGTCGCCTCCGGTACCGCTTCCAACGTGATGATCTATCTTTCGCGCGGCGACGTGGCGCTGTCGGTCACCATTTCCACGCTGTCGGCGCTGGTGTCGGTGTTTGCCACGCCGCTGCTGACCGAACTCTACGTGGATGCCTCCATTCACTTCGACGCCCATGCCATGCTGATGTCCATCGTGCAGATCGTGGTGGTTCCCATTGCGGTCGGCCTGGTGCTGAACCTGTTCGCCGGCAAGCTGATCCGTCGTATCGAACCTTACCTGTCGCTGGTGTCGATGGTGGCCATCCTGCTGATCATCTCGGCGGTGGTCGCCGGCAGCCAGGCCAGCATCGCTTCGGTGGGCCTGGTGGTGCTGGTGGGCGTGATCCTGCACAACGGGCTGGGCCTGCTGGGTGGCTACTGGGGTGGCCGTCTGCTGGGCTTTGATGAAGCGGTCTGCCGTACGCTGGCCATCGAAGTCGGGATGCAGAATTCCGGTCTGGCTGCCGCCCTGGGCAAGCTGTATTTCACGCCCGTGGCGGCTTTGCCGGGCGCGCTGTTCTCGGTGTGGCACAACCTGTCGGGATCGATCCTGGCCGGTTACTGGCGCGGCCGTCCGCCGCGTGACTGAGGCGCGCAGGGCTTGATGCAACGGCCTGCTTCCTGATGGAGGCGGGCCGCTGTCCTTTGTGTGCAGTGTGGCCTGGAATTGCCCTACAATCCGCCATCACCGCACGTCCCACCCATCTCCAAGAGGAGGCCATTCCATGCAAAAACGCAAGTTCCTCAGTCTGGGCGCCTCGCTGCTGGCCGCGCCCGCCGCCCTGCCGGCACTGGCCGCTGACAAGAAGGCCGGCCCCAGCGCAGGTCCGGTCCTGCTCACCGTCACCGGCGACATCAGCAACGCCAATCGCGGCGCGCTCGACCCGGCGCTGGACCAGATGATGGCCAAGCAGAAACTGGCTTTCGACAAGGCCCACGTGTTTGATTTTGCCGCCCTCTCGGCGCTGCCCTCGGTAGAGATCCATCCCACGCTGGAATACGATGGCCGCCGCCACAGCCTGCGCGGGCCCTTGCTCTCGGAGGTATTGCGCGCCGCCGGCGGACCGGCCGCCGTGCAGAACTGCGCCCTGCGCGCGGTGGATGGCTATGCGGTGCTGGTCTCGGCGGCCGATATCGCCAAGTACCGCTTCATCATCGCCACCCATCTGGATGGCAAGCCGATTCCGCTGGGTGGACTCGGGCCGCTGTGGGCCGTGTATGACGCCGACAGCTTCCCCGAGATGAGCGCGCGCCCCTTGCCGGAGCGCTTCGGCCAATGTCCGTGGGGCCTGTATCACATCGCCGTGCGCAAGGCCTGATACGGCCCTGGCAGCGCCTCAGACGTTGATGGCGCTGTCGGATTTCATGCGCTTGCGCAATTCAAACTTCTGGATCTTGCCGGTGGACGTCTTGGGCAGCGGGCCGAAGTAGATCGCCTTGGGCACCTTGAAACCGGCCAGATGGCTGCGGCAGAACTCGGTCAGTTCGGCCGCGCCGGTCTCGGCGCCTTCCTTGAGTTCGACGAAGGCGCAGGGCGTCTCGCCCCATTTCTCGTCGGGCTGCGCCACCACGGCGGCGGCCAGCACGGCGGGATGGCGGTACAGCACGTCTTCCACTTCCACGCTGGAAATGTTTTCTCCGCCGGAGATGATGATGTCCTTGCTGCGGTCCTTGATCTTGATGTAGCCATCGGCATTCATCACGCCCAGGTCGCCGGTATGGAACCAGCCGCCAGCAAAGGCTTCGTGCGTGGCGCGGTCGTTCTTCAGGTAACCCTTCATGCAGATATTGCCGCGGAACATGATCTCGCCGATCTCCTCGCCATCGGCCGCCACCGGTTCCATGGTGTCCGGCGAGAGTACCGTCACGCCGCTCTGCAGGTGATAGCGCACGCCCTGGCGCGACTTCTGCACGGCGCGCTGGTCCACCGACAGCGCGCTCCACGCATCCTGCTCCGCACACACGGCGGCCGGGCCATAGACTTCGGTCAAGCCATAGACGTGGGTCAGCTCGAACTGCATCGCCTCCATCTTGGCCAGCACCGCTGCCGGCGGCGGCGCGCCGGCCACCATCGCCTTGACCGGACCGCGAATGCCGGCGCGCCAGCCCTCGGGCGCATTGGCCAGCGCCGCATGCACGATGGGCGCGGCGCAGTAGTGGGTAATGCCATGTTCGGCGATCAGGTCGAACACCAGCTTGGGCTCGAACTTGCGCAGGCACACGTTCACGCCAGCGCGCGCGGCAACCGTCCAAGGGAAGCACCAGCCATTGCAATGGAACATGGGCAGCGTCCACAGGTAGACCGGATGCTTGGGCAGATCCCATTCGAGGATGTTGGAGATGGCATTCAATGCCGCGCCGCGATGGTGATAGACCACGCCCTTGGGGTCGCCGGTGGTGCCGGAGGTGTAGTTCAGCGCAATCGCATCCCATTCGTCAGCCGGCATGTGCCAGTCGAAATGTTCATCGCCTTCGGCCAGCAGGGCTTCGTATTCCAGATGGCCGAAGCGCTCACCCGGCACCGGTGGCGGGCCCAGCACGTCGAACACTTCGACGATCTTCAGCGCCGGCAATTGCGTGCGCAACTGCTGGGCCAGTGCGGCGAATTCGCTGTCGATCAGCAGTACCTTGGCCTCGCCATGGCGCAGCATGAAGACGATGGAGTCGGCATCGAGCCGGATGTTGAGCGCATTCAATACCGCGCCCGCCATGGGCACGCCGAAGTGCGCTTCCACCATCGCCGGGGTATTGGGCAGCATGGCCGAGACGGTATCGTTCTTGCCTACGCCCAGTTGCTGCAAGGCGCTGGCCAGGCGGCGCGTGCGGCGATAGGTCTGGTCCCAGTCCTGGCGCAGCGCGCTGTGGAGGATGGCGGTGCGCTTGCCATACACGGCGGCCGCGCGTGCGATGAAATCGATGGGCGTGAGAGCCGCGTAATTGGCGGCGTTGCGGCCAAGGCCGGTGTCGAAGTCTGCCATGCTTGTCTCCTTGCTGCGGGGATGGTGGTGGCCTGTGCATTTTTTATCAGCCACCTGTGATTTTATGCACTAGGGTAGCACCGAAGGGGGCTTGCGCTTTGTCATCACGACGACAAGGCTGACATGCGACAATGTTTGCCGTTTCCTTCCTCCCATGCCGACCCCATGAGCAGCCCGATGGCGCAGCTTCTGCAGCAATACGACTGGTTCGCCGCGCTGGCGCCGGAACATCGTGCGCTGGCCGCCGCCACCACCCAGCTGGCACGCTATGCGGCCGACGCCTTCGTGGCCCGGCGCGGTGAGCTTTCGCAATACTGGATCGGCGTGCATGAGGGCCTGATCAAGCTGGCGGTCTACAACATCGATGGCCGCAGCAGCACGCTCTCCGGCGTGCCCCAGGGCGGCTGGTGCGGCGAGGGTAGCGTCATCAAGCGCGAGCCGCGCCGCTATGACGTCATCGCCATCCGCGCCTCGCAGATCCTACTGGTGCCGGCCGATACCTTCCATCGCCTCATGGCCGAGAGCCTGCCCTTCAATGCCTTCGTCATCGGCCAGTTGAACGAGCGCATGGGCCAGTTCATCGCCACCGTGCAGAACGAACGCCTGCTCGATGTCGATGCGCGCGTGGCGCAGGCCATTGCGCAGCTGTTTCATCCCATGCTCTATCCGCGCACTTCCAAGGTGCTGGAACTGTCGCAGGAAGAGATTGGCCTCTTGACCGGCCTGTCGCGCCAGCGTGTGAACCAGGCCATGCGCCACCTGGCCGAGCTGGGGCTGGTCGAGATTTCCTACCATAGCATCCGCGTGGTCGACCTGGATGGCTTGCGCGCCTTCGGCATGGCTTCGCTGTAAGCGGCCTGTCGCCACGGCGACAGTCTGGTCAACGCTGATGTCTTAAGATCGGACGGCCCTGCTGCCGTATTGGAATCCGCCATGACCATCGTCACCCATCATCACCTGCACCTGCGCGAATTGCGTTTCGCCGCACCGGCGCGCGTGCGGGTATGGAAGGGCGCAGCCACCTTGAAGAGCGGCGGCGTGGCCGTCGAGCTGCAGGAGGGCGAGAGTTTCACGGTGCCGCCCTTCGTACGCTTTGCCTGCCTGGCGCATCCGCGCGCCACGGCCCAGGGCATGCGTCCGGCCGTGTGGTCGCTGGCGCTGGAGACCGGTGCGACGGCCGACATGGAACGCGCTGCCGACACCAGCAAGCCCCACGCCCGACGCCTGGCCGCCGCCATCTTTGCGCAGCCGGCCTCGGACTGGTGCGCAGAGCGCATCGCGCGCGACTGGCAGATCAGTACGGCACGCCTGCGTGCGCTGCTCTTTGCCGAAGGGGAGTCACTGCGTAGCCTGGTGCGCGAGCAGCGCGTGGCCTGGGTGCTGGCGCAACTGGCACGTCCGGAAGATGCCGGCGCCAGTCCCGGCGCAGCCGGGTTTGCTTCGCTGCCGGCCATGCAACGGGCCTGCCAGGACCTGATCGGCCTGCCGCCCGAGATCGCCGGGCGCGCGCTGTCCGTGCTCAGCAGTCATCCCCGGCCGGCTGCCGCACAGCATGAGGGGCAGCCGCGCCAGCCGCGCTATCGGCCCTATTTCTGAGATTTCAGCGGCCGCTGCGGCCGGGTGGCGGCAAGTTTGCTACCATCTGCGCTTTCCCTCAATTCTGTACGGCCCGGCATGGGCTGATTTCTCATGAGCAAGTTCTGGAGCCCCATCGTCAGCCGCCTGACGCCTTACACCCCCGGCGAACAACCCAAGATCGCCCGCCTGGTCAAGCTCAATACCAACGAGAGCCCCTATGGCCCCTCGCCGCTGGCACTGCAGGCCATCGCCCGCGAGGTCAGCGACAGCCTGCGCCTGTACCCCAATCCCGACGCCGAACCCCTGAAGCTGGCCATCGCCCGCCGCCACGCTGCCGACGGCATCACGGCGCGCGAGGTGTTCGTGGGCAATGGTTCCGATGAAGTGCTGGCACACGCCTTCCAGGCCCTGCTGCAGCATGGCCAGCCCATCCTGTTCCCGGACATCACCTACAGCTTCTACCCGACCTATGCCGGCCTGTACCAGGTCGACTATCGCGCCGTACCCCTGGCCGAGGACTTCACCCTGCGTACCGGGGATTACCTCGGCCATGGCGAGTCCATCGGCGGCATCATCTTCCCCAACCCGAATGCGCCGACCGGCTGCCTGTTGGGACTGGAAGAGGTCGAGCGCATCCTGCAGGGCAACCCCGAGCGGGTGGTGGTGGTCGATGAGGCCTACATCGATTTCGGGGGCCAGAGCGCCATCCCGCTGGTGCAGCGCTATCCCAACCTGCTGGTGGTGCAGACCTTCTCCAAGTCGCGTGCGCTGGCCGGCATGCGGGTCGGTTTTGCGGTCGGCCATGCCGACCTGATCGATGCGCTGGAGCGGGTCAAGAACAGTTTCAACTCCTATCCGCTGGACCGCCCCGCCATCGCCGGTGCAACGGCCGCCATCGAGGACGAAGAGTATTTCCGCAAGACCTGCGATATGGTCATCGCCAGCCGCACCGCGCTGGTGGCGCAACTGCAGGCGCTGGGCTTCGAGGTGCTGCCCTCGGCGGCCAACTTCGTCTTCGCCCGCCATGCGCAGCACGATGCCGCCGAGCTGGCCGCTGCCCTGCGCAGCGATGGCATCATCGTGCGCCACTTCAAGAGCGAGCGCATCAAGCAGTTCCTGCGCATCACCATCGGTACCGATGCGGATTGCGCGACGCTGGTAGAGGCGCTGCGGCGCCATCTGGGCCAGCAGTAAGGCCGCTGCAGGCCGCGCCGGCATTGGCTGCGCGGCCCGATGTGCAGAAAACGTCAAGCCGCGCCAGTCCCTTTGTCAACGCGCCGACGGCCCTTCGCCAGCGCCCAGCGGCTGCTGCCGCCACGCCACCAGCGCCCCCGCCAGCAGCATCAGTGCAGAAAACGTCAGGCCGCGTTGCAGGCCACCGGGGCCATCGGCGATCCATCCCACGATGGAGGGGCCGATAATCTGCCCGACCGCAAAGATGATGGTGAACGCGCTGATCCCGGCCGGCCAGTCTGCGGGCGGCAGGTTGTGGCGCACCATGGCCGTGGTCGAGGCCACCGCCGAGAGAAAGCAGCCGCCGAACAGCAGGCCGGAGGCGAACACGGCCAAGGGCTCGGCCGTAGTGGCCGGCAGCAGCGTGGCCAGGCACAGCAGGCCGTTGAGGATGGCCAGCGACTGTCCGCCCCGGAAGCGGTCCAGCATGCGCGCCCAGATGCGTGAAGACGCGAAAGTGGCCGCACCCAGCAGTGCGAAGAAGAGCGTGATGCGCGCCGCTGCCATGCCTTCTTCCTTGAGCAGGGCGATGACGAAGGTCATGTAGCCGATATACCCCAGGCCAAAGAACAGATACCCGATCAGTCCATACATCAGGCTGCGCGGCCGCCAACCGCCACCGGCCGCTGCTTGTGCGGGAGAGGTCGGCATCAGCCGTGCGGGCAGCGCCATGATGAGGCTGGCAACCAATGCCAGCGCTCCCAGCAGCATCCAGGCCCATTGCCAGGGATGGGGCGCGCCATGAGCGACGGCAGCCTCCATCACCGAGGGCACCAGCAGCGACGCGGCCACGATGCCAATGCCGGTGCCGCCGTAATACAGGCCCAGCAGCAAGCCGGCGCGATGGGTATGCAGCGCGGCCAGGCGACTGACCAGCAAACCGCCCGAGACGAAGATGAGCGCACTGGTCACACCCGTTACCATCCGCAGCAGCAGTTGCAGCAGCGTGTCCGTGGTCAGTGCCGGGAGAAAGGACAGCAGCGCGGTGGCGAAGGCACCGCCGATGAGCACGCGATGCGCCTGGTAGCGGCGCATCAGTAGCGGCGTCATCAGCGCGCCCAGCAGGTAGCCCAGCGCATTGCCGGTATTCATGCCGCCTGCAATCAGGTAGGGCCAGCCGAGGTCGGCGCGCATCGGTGCCAGCAGCAGGGCATAGGAAAAGCGCGCCACGCCGAGCGCCACGGCCGTGCCCAGCGACAGGGCCAGGGCGGTCAGGATGGGATGGCGCAGGATGAAAGGCGAGGGCGCATGCGCAGCGTGGCTGGTCATGGGGGGCGTCTCCTGGCGGTCTTGTTGTGGTGTGGCGCCAGTGTAGCCGATGCGGGCAGGCCCTAGCTGTTCATCGGCCGCCAGTTGTGTTGCTTCACCACATGCAAACAGGCATCCACCACCACCGGGTCGAGCCGGCTGCCACTCTGGCGCTGGATCTCTTCGAGTGCCACGTCCATGCCCAGCGACTTGCGGTAGGGTCGGTCGGCCGACATCGACTCCACGATGTCAGCCACCGTCAGGATGCGCGCCTCCAGCGGCAGCGCATCGCCACCGATACCGCGCGGATAGCCGCTGCCGTCGAGGTACTCGTGATGGCACCAGACGATCTCGGCGAGATTGAAGGGGAAGCTGATCTTGTTGAGAATCTCGTAGCCGAATTGCACGTGCGTCTTGAGCACGCCATATTCATCGGCCGTGATGCGTCCGGGTTTGGTCAGCAGCGCCAGCGGTATCCTGGCCTTGCCGATGTCGTGCACCTGGGCCGCCATGTGCAGCACGTCGATGCGCTCGGCGGGCAGACTCAGGTGGCGCCCGATCATCACTGCCAGCTCGGCGGTCTGGTCTTCGTGATTGGGTGTATAGCCGTCAGTCAGCCGATGCAGCGAGATCAATGCATCGATGACTTCCTGATAGATCTTGTTCGGTTCTGAAACTGGCATTCCTGTCCCTGCGTGATTGCAGCCGCTGGCAGCGTGCGCGGTCGCTCAGAGGTGTTGCTCGATGGATAGATAATAGCCCGGCGATGCACCGGCCATGAACCTTTACAGGTTCCCTGCTCTCTGAATGGGCCACCTCGGGCGACCCCGACCCGCTGGTCCGACAGCGCATGACCATGCGCTTTCCCGGTTGTCGGATAATAGCGGTTTGCAATACTGAAACTCATTTCAGGAAAGAAATGATTGTGCGCAGTTTACAGTTATGACTTATCGATGACAACCAAGCAGTCTCCTCCTCCTCGCTCTTTTCCAGCGAGCCTGACGTGGCGCAAGTTGGCCATCCCCCTGTTCTTCCTCTTGCTGGGGATAGTGTTCGCCACCTGGGCGGCCCGCATTCCCGCGATCCGGGACCACCTGCAGCTCGATGCGGCCACGCTGGCGCTGGTGCTGTTGTGTGGCGGCATCGGTGCGGTCGGCTCCTTCCCGCTGGCGGCCTGGATCACCGGCCACTACGGTGCGCGTCACAGCGCGCTCTATGCGGGCCTGGCCCTGCTGGTCTCGCTGCCGCTGCTGGGCCTGGCCCCCGGCACGGGGATGCTGATGCTGGTCTGCACGATCTACGGTGCGGCCTCCAGCTGCTTCGACGTGGCCATCAACGCCCTGGGCGCGCAGGCCGAACGCCAGGCCGGACGGCCCATCATGTCCATGCTGCATGGCTGGTTCTGCGTGGGCACCTTCTCCGGCGCGCTGGCCGCCAGCGCCGTGGCCGGCATGGGCATCGCCCCGGTGTGGCATTTCCTGCTGGTGGCTGCGCTGTTCCTCTACCCGCTCTACGCCGGCTACCAGGCGCTGCCCGATGACCGGCCGGAGCACGATCCCGAGCGCAAGCTCTTCGCGCTGCCGCACGGGCACCTGGTGGTGCTGGGCGTGATCGCCTTTTGCGGTGCCATCGTCGAGGGCTCGGTGGCCGACTGGAGCGGTATCTACATGAAGGACCATATCGGCGCCAGCGACGGCACCACGCCCCTGGCCTATGCCGCCTTTGCCGGCATGATGCTCATCATGCGCATGGTCGGCGACCGTCTCAAGGCCCGCTACGATGCGCGCCGCGTGGTCTGGATCGGCACGCTGGTAGCCAGCGGCGGTATCGCCCTGGCGGTGGCCGCGCCCGGCATGGCCACCGCCATCCTCGGCTTTGCCATTGCCGGCACCGGGGTGGCCGCAGTGTTTCCCTTCGTCTTCAGCGCTGCCGGACGGCACGGATCGAGCGCGCTGGCGGCCGTGGCCACGCTGGGCTACAGCGGCAGCCTGATTGGTCCGCCGGTCTTCGGCTTCCTGGCCCATGGCTGGGGTTTGCAGGCCGCGCTGGCCTTGCTGGGCGTGCTGTGCCTGGCCATGTCCGGTTCCAGCCGGCGTGCGCAATGGCTGCAGTAGCGCCAGTAGCGACGTCTTTTACTCAATCATCAACAAGGAAAAAATACGATGCGCAACCTGGTGCTGCTGCCGGGCTTCATGCTCAATGAACATCTGTGGGACGACATGCAGGCCGATCTCGCCACGCTCGGTCCGCTGCACTTTGGTGACCTGGGCCAGGACATCGGCATCCAGGCCATGGCCGACGCCGTACTGCGCCAGGCGCCAGAGCGCTTCGTGCTGTTCGGCTTCTCGATGGGCGGTTTCGTTGCGCAAGCGATTGCCCTGAAGGCGCCCGAGCGCGTGCTGGGCCTGGGTTTGCTCAATACCTCGTCGCGACCGCAGACCGAGCGCGAATCGCAGGGTACGCTGGCCCAGATCGAACTGGCCCAGCGCACGCCCTTCAAGGGCCTGACCTCGCGCGCCCTGGCGTCATCGCTGCATCCGGCGCGCAGCACTGACCGCCATCTGCTGGACCGGCTGCAGGCCATGGCGCTGGCCAATGGCAAGGACGTCTTCCTGCGCCAGCTGCAGACCCTGCGCGACAGCAATGCCGAGGATCTGCAGCAATTGCGCTGCCCGGTGCTCATCGTCAGCAGCGACGAAGACAAATTGCGCAGTGTGGAAGAGTCCGAAGAGATGGCACGGCAGATACCGCAATCGCGCCTGGAGATCGTCGGCGACTGTGGTCACATGACGCCGATGGAAAAACCGCAGGAATTGTTCAGGATCATCTCGGACTGGATTGCCCGGTCAGGCCTGTAAAACCTCAGCGCCGTCCCGGCCGGGAGCGGCGCTGCAGCGTCGAGCGATCAACCTTCGTCGAGCTCCTTGCCTGGTGCCCCGGCAGCGCGCCGGCCGGGTCCCTTGTTCATTTCATCCAGGCCGCCGGTGCCGCGCAGGTCGGTATCGACCTGGCCCTTGCGGATGTCGTCATAGGCCTGGCGGATTTCCGGGCGCTCGACCTGATGGCCGCTGCGCCCCGGGTCCTGGGGGGCAGCGTTCTGGTCATGCTCATGCGGCAGACGTGGCTTGTCTTGTTTGGGATGACGATCTTTTCTGGTTCTCAGGAAGCTGGTCATGGTGAGGGTCCTCGCAAGTGAATGGTTGACTCTTCTTTTGCCGCAGGGCGATGCCGTGTGAACGTGGCCACAGCGCATCAATTACCTTGCGTATGCACGAAGCGAACAGGTACGACAGGGCCCCCGGCCAGAAGTGCCGCGAGTTGCAAAACGATTTTGAAAAATAAGGATCTGTCCGACAGACAATTCGCACAAGCCGGCGCAAGGAGCGCGGTAAAGGAAGAGCAGGCAGCCGCTTGGACGCGCCAGTACTGGCGGCGTTCCCCATCGGCTGCGAATGGCCTCACCATGAAGGAAAGGCGGACCCGTACTGCGGTCCGCCTTTTTACTTAGTTTTTCGTTCGCATGAATGGAAGACCCAAGCTCATCCATTCTCAAAAAAACGTCGCCTCATAGCGACAGCCGCGCACGTGCAGCACGGTATTCCTCTTCCAGCCGGTCGACCATCTCGGCCACCGTCGGCACATCCTCCATCAGGCCCACGCCCTGGCCGGCGCCCCAGATGTCGCGCCAGGCCTTGGCCTTGCTGCCGCCACCGGAGCCGAAGTTCATCTTGGTCTTGTCTGCTTCCGGCAGGTTGTCCGGATCGAGGCCGGCATTGACGATGGACTTCTTGAGGTAGTTGCCGTGCACGCCCGTAAACAGGTTGGTATAGACCACATCGGCGGCGGTGGACTCCACGATGGCCTGGCGATAAGCCTCATCCACGTTCGATTCGCGCGTGGCCAGCCAGCGCGAGCCCATGTAGGCGAAGTCCGCTCCCATGGCCTGGGCCGCCAGCACCGCGTCGCCGGTGGCAATTGCCCCCGACAGGGCCAGCGGTCCCTTGAACATCTTGCGCACCTCGCCCACCAGCGCGAAGGGCGAGAGCGTACCGGCATGGCCACCGGCACCAGCCGCCACCAGGATCAGCCCGTCGACCCCGGCTTCCAGCGCCTTTTCGGCGTGACGCAGCGAGATCACGTCATGCAGCACGATGCCGCCATAGCTGTGCACGGCGTCCAGCATTTCCTTGGGCGGTGCGCGCAGACTGGAGATGATGATGGGGACCTGGTGCTTGACGCAGGTGGCCACGTCCTGGGCCAGGCGGTCATTGGACTGGTGCACGATCTGGTTGACCGCGATCGGCCCGGCCTTGCGCTCCGGGTGTTCGGCCTGCCACTGCGCCAGCTCTTCCTGCAGCTGGGTCAGCCAGGTATCGAGCAGCTCGGCCGGGCGCGCGTTGAGCGCAGGAAACGATCCGACCAGCCCGGCCTTGCACTGCGCTGCCACCAGCGCCGGGCCGCTGGCAATGAACATGGGCGAGCAGATGATGGGCAGGCGCAGATCTTGCAATGCTTTGGGGTAAGCAGGGGCTGGTGGCATGGTCGTCTCTCGTGGGTTGTCGTTATCTCAAGGCAACAGGGCTTGGCCTTGTGCCGCTTTTGTCCGGCGATTATAGGACAAAAAGCGACAAAATATAACGGTCGTGCTTTTTGTTGCGCCAACGGGAAATATTCAGGAAATTATTTATATGATTTACTGTCTTCCCTCGACCATGTGCTATTTTTTCCACAAAGCCTGGTGCAAAACAGGCCAAGCAGGCGCCACCGGGGGCGTCTTGCAGACCGGCTCAGCCGGAAGGGCCGGGCCCGGGGTTCATCTGTCGTCATTTGCCGTAGGGGGGAATCATGCAACACTTTGATCTCGTCAATGTTCTCATCATCATTCTGGCCGCCGTCGCACTGATCGGGGGCGCGGTGCTGCACAAGCGTGCACTGAAAAAGTCCCTGATCGATGCCGACAAGCTGGCGGTGCGCCGCTTGCGCCGTTATCGCCAGCAATGACGGCGGGCGCTGATGCGCGCCTTCTTTGCGCCATTTCGCCTTTCAGTATGACCATTGCAGGCTGAATCCACCGGTCAACGCACCGGTGGCAAATCCGTTCGGCCTGGCCAGCGGCGCGGCAACGAAGAGCTCGTAGCCGAGCTTGTCCACGCTGCCGCGCCAGCCGAGGACGGCACCGCTCAGCCGGTGCCCGCTCAGATAGTGCGCCAGCGGACCTGCTACCGCGCCGGTATCGAGGCCGGCGTAGATTTCCTCTGCCCTTTCTTCCCATCCCCACGACAGCTCATTGCGCAGCAGCCAGCCGCGCACGGTGTAGCGTCCACCGATGGCGAACTGATCCTGCGCGGGCAACTGGCCGCGATTCCATTGGGCGCGGGCCGTTGCGGTGTAGCGTAGTCGTGCCGGTCCGATCTGGAAGGGAACTTGAAGGGCCGCGTCCGCCAGCCACAGGCCGTAGCGCGTATTGATCTGCGGCAGGTCCAGTGCGTGCTTGGGTGTCTTGCCCTGGCGGTCCAGCGCCCGCCGATAGCTCAGGTTGATCTCGCCGACCGCAGCGCCGATGAAATGCCGGTGATGGGCTCCGAGTTCCCATGCCGTCATGTGCCGCTGCTGGGGTCCCAAAGGGATCTGGTCAACGAAGTTGAAGGACTTGCGTAACAGCAGCTTCGCCGAGAGATGGCTCTTGCTGGCGGCGCCCCGCTGCAGCAGCCGCGACAGTTTCAGTTCGGTGGTTTCGGCGTGGCCGCTATAGACCACCGGTTCGAACGCGCCGTCCACCGCCTGGTGATAGCGGCTGGCCGAACTGGTCGCGGACAGCAGCCAGTACCCGAAGGGCAGCGAGTAATGCAGCGTATGGCTGCGGCTGCCGCGGTCTCCGTAGCGGCCAAGACTGCGGGTGAGACTGGCGTAGAACAGATCATTGAGCGTCCACCAGTTGTCATAGGCCACGGTCACGCTCGCCTGGTAGCGCCCGGTCGCACGCGCACCGCCATCGTCCAGCGAGGTGGAAAAGCGGAACGGGAAGCGCTGCCGGTAGTGCAACACCAGATCGCTGTCGCCGGCCTGGGCATCGGCCTCTTCCGATGGCGTGATCTGGAGTTCGGCCTCGGCTGTGGGGACGCGCTTGAGGTTTTCCAGTCCTTGCTCGATGGCGCGCAATGGAGCCGAGTTCACAGCGGCCAAGGTCATGCGCTGGCTGCGGGATGCCTCCGTTGGCCCCGCCTTCATTGCGCCAGGCAGTCCATGGCAGAACGGATTCGTGGAAAGCTTCAATGGCAAGCTGCGTGACGAACTGCTTAACCGGGAGTGGTTCCGCAGCCGGGCGGAGGCAAAAGTGCTGATTGAAAGATGGCGTCAGTTCTACAACGAGCGCAGGCCGCATAGCGCACATCAGTACAAACCTCCAGCTACGGTCCGTCGAGCCTGGCTAGAATCGAATATGATCGACAACCGACTCACTGCCTGACTGGCTACAAATTACCGACGCAGGTCAAACTACAGCCAGTCGAACACGAGAAGCCATTACGCCAGCGTGATTGAGCAATCCGGCATCAAGGCGGGTGATGAGGGGTCGATGATGAGCGTGTTCCGTATAAGGAAAAAAGCTCACCTCTGCACTGGATATTTTCCACTCTTGAAATAATGCTGTTGATAGCACTCACGACAAAATAGGTGGGAAATGAACTGGTCTAGACTTTATGCAAAATTGCAGAGGTTAGTGGTAGTTGGATGCATGTCCATTCTCTCCGGAGGATGGGCACTCTTGGTTGCCGGAATTTTTAAGGTGGTCTTTAAATTGGACGAGAAAGTCGCGATTCTCTACCTTGGGTTGCCGCTCTTTCTCCTCATATTGATATGGAGTCTGATTTATCTACCAAGAGCGCTTCGCAAAGCAGGGATGTTGAGTGATGAACCGTCGAGTTTTGGTCCGTGGCTTAAGAAGTAAGTAACTGTGCCCTTAGGCGCCTCTGCAGTCGCAGCTTGAACTGAATCCGCATATCAGCCACCTGCCTTGGCCTAACGCCAACAACCCAACCTGCAAAGACCACCTTAACGACAGAAAATTTCCGTACAAGCAGGCATGTCCAAATCCTGTAGCCCCTAGAATTCCTCCTGATTCATCCCAGCAACCGAGCCAGGGCGATCCACCTCCCTGATCACCGCCGCCTGCATCGAACCAAGGAGAAAGACTTGAACACCCGCCTGGCCACCCTGTTTGCCTTTTCTGCCGCTTTCTCGCTGAACGCCTGCGCCCAGACCAAGGACATCCTCTCGGTCAACAACCAGGTCAATCTCCAATACATTTCCAGCAAGGTCGATTACACGGAGAAGGACGACTCGGGTGCGGTCCTCGACACGGAGAACGGACATGTGCCAGGCTTCGCCATTACAGCCTCGGTGATGCGGGACCTCTGGTTCGGCAATGATTACCTGCAATTGGCGTATAGCCGGACCAACGGCAATACCAACTATGTGGGGTCATTGATCAGCGGTGGCAACTACGGATCGGTGACCGCGACCTCAGGCGCAACCGTTACCGACTACAGCCTGCGCTGGGGGGCCGGTTTCCCCATCAACCCGCAATGGCTGGTGACCCCGTTCGCCGAAATCGGCCATCACGAATGGGACCGTGGCGTCAATGCCGGTGAGACCTACAAGAATTCATGGTACGGCATCGGCGCCATGATCCAGTCCAACGTCATCGACAAACTGGTCGTATCGGCCACCGGAACGGTCGGGCGCACAAGCGGTTCCAGCATCGACGTAGCCAATAACAATAGCGGATTTGCACCGAGCGATGCGTTCTCTGCGGGGCTCGGGAATTCTTCGTTTTATCGGGTCGGTCTGTCTCTCGACTACGCGCTTACAGATGCGCTGCATGCCAATGCAGGTGTTGACTATCGCGCCTTCAACTATGGCCGCAGTGGGAACGTCACTACCGCTGACGGCGTGACCTACTACGAGCCGAAGAGTGAGTCCAGATACACGACCGTCAGCGTCGGCCTCGGCTACAGCTTCTACTAATGAAGTCGGTACCGGGTTAGTTCGCCCGCTTGGCCGCAATCGCATTCCCCGCCCGGCTCACCGACTTGCGCCCAAGGTGCTGCGAGATGAACTGCCCGGCGTCCACCACCGCATCCAGATCAATGCCGGTCTCGATGCCCAGCCCGTTCATCATGTACAGCACGTCTTCCGTCGCCACATTCCCGGTCGCGCCCTTGGCATAAGGACAGCCGCCCAGCCCGGCGACCGAAGCGTGATAGATGCTGATGCCCGTCTGCAGGCTGGCATAGATGTTGGCCAGCGCCTGTCCATAGGTATCGTGGAAATGCCCCGAGAGTCCTTCGATGTGGAATTCCCGAATCGCCGTCTCCATCACCGGCCGCACCTTGTCCGGCGTGGCCACGCCGATGGTGTCGGCGATGTCGATCTCGTCGCAGCCCAGTTCACGGAAACGGCGCACCACGTCCGCCACCGCGTCCAGCGGCACTTCGCCCTGGTACGGGCAACCAAAGGCACAGCTCACTGCCGCACGCAGTCGCTTGCGGTGATCCTTGGCTGCCTTGGCTACCTCGGCAAAGCGTTCGATGGATTCGGCAATGGAGCAATTGATGTTCTTCTGCGAGAACGCCTCCGAGGCCGCGCCAAAAATCACCACCTCATCCACACCCGCTGCCAGTGCCGCCTCGAAGCCCTTCATGTTGGGCACCAGCGCGGAATACACCACGCCCGGCTTGCGCGTGATGCCCTGCATGACTTCGCCGGAGGTCGCCATCTGCGGCACCCACTTGGGCGAGACGAAGGACGCCGCCTCCACGTTGGGGAAACCAGCCGCCGACAGCCGGTTGACCAGCTCGATCTTGACCTCGGCGGAAATGGTTTCCTTCTCGTTCTGCAAACCGTCGCGCGGTCCGACTTCGACGATCTTGACTTTCTTGGGCAGGCTCATCATGCGGGTCTCCATGGGCGTTACAAGCAATCGTGGGCTGCGGCGGACAGGATCAACTGGCTTCCAGGCGCACGTCGGCCACCGTGCCGCCGGTCATCTTCTCCAGCTGCGCGGCGGTCAGGTTGAAGACGGCATGCGGATGGCCAGCCGCCGCCCACACGCTATCGAAGTTGAAGAGATCACGGTCGATCAGCATCACCGGCTTGACCACGTGGCCGATCGGGCAGACGCCGCCGATGGCATAGCCGGTGGTGTCGCGCACGAACTTGGCATCGGCCTTGCCGAGCGGGCCGGTCAGCGCGGTGACCTTGGCTTCGTCCACGCGGTTGGCGCCGCTGGCGATGACCAGCACCGGCGCATCGTCGGCCACGCGGCGGAAGATGATGGACTTGGCGATCTCGGCCACGCTGCAGCCCACGGCGGCAGCGGCTTCGGCGGAGGTGCGGCCGGTCGAGGGCAGCATCACGACCGGTTTGTCATGGCCCATCGTGGCGAGCAGGTCGGCAATGCGTTGGGCGGAAGAGGGCAGGGCGGCAGCGGTATCGTTCATGGTGATCAAAAGTAGGCGCAAGGCCGGCAACAGGACAAGCCGGAAATGATAACAGCACCCCCGCCCCCTCTGCCGCGCGAGCGCGCATTCAGCGGTCCAGCAGACAGGTGCCGTCGCTGATGGCGGCGCCCGCCTTCTCCAGTTGCGCCACGCACCAGTCGGCCAATGCCGCTTCCTCCATCTGCAGGAAGCGCGCATTGGTGATGCGCAGCAGCGGGATCTCCCGCATCATCGCCGGCAACTGCGCCAGCGGGATGCGGCCCCGCTCCAGCAGCAGGAATTTCACCAATACCTTGATGCCATTGTGCGCATTGCGCAGCGGGTCGGCCTGCAGGAAATCCAGCCGCGAGAAGGCCTTCTCCAGCGCATCATCGACCTCGGTAAAGGGCGCGCCATGGCCGGGAATGACGGTGCGCACCTCAAGGCTGCGGATCAGCTCCAGCGTGGCGCGCGCTTCGTCAAAGCCAGATTCGCCGTCCAGCTCGGGGAAGATGATCCCGAAGCCATTGCGCCACAAGGCATCGGCCGAGACCAGCACGCCTTCCTGTGCGCAATACAGCAGCAGCGCATGCGGATCATGGCCCGGGGCGGCCAGTGCGGTCCAGTCGAGGTCGCCCAGGTGCAGCACGTCGCCGCTGCGGATGAGCTGGTCATGCGCAAAGCGCGGGCAGCGCTGGCCGGTGGCGCGGTAGCTCAGGGCCGCTTCATCCCAGCGGCGCACCTTGTCATCCTCGGCAGCGGGGATGGCGATGCGGCAGCCGTGCGCGGCCTGCAGCGCGGCATTGCCACCGCAGTGGTCGGAATGCAGATGGGTATTGAGCAGCACATCGATGCGCGCCCGCCCGCGCTGGCGCAGCACGTGGCGCACCAGGGTCTGCGTCTGTTCGGCATGAGTGACGTAGCCGCTGTCGATCATGGCGACTTCATCGCGGCCGAACAGCAGCACGTTGTTGGACGACAGCCAGCCACGTTCCAGCACGTGCAGGGAGGGTGGCAGAGGCAGCGCGGCGGTTGTCATGGCGCGGCGCTCAGGCGGCCTTGAAGTCCAGCAGCTGCGCGCCTTCCGCTACCTGGTCACCGACGGCATAGCGCAGCGCTTCGACGGTGCCGGCGGCCGGGGCGGCGATGGTGTGTTCCATCTTCATGGCTTCCATGATGAGCAGCGGCGTGCCCTGTGTGACGGTGGCACCCTGGTTCACCAGCAGCGCCACGATCTTGCCAGGCATGGGCGCGGTCAGGCGTCCGCCTTCGGCCTCGGCATGGCCGGCGTGGGCCATGGGGTCGAGATAGCGCAAGGTGTGCTGGCTGCGACCATCGAAGAGGTGCAGCCATTCGCCGTCACGCGCCACGTCGGCACGCAGGGTGCGGCCATCCAGATTGATGAGCAGGCTGTCTGCGCTACCTTCATGCAATGCGAGGGTGTGCGTGTTGCCGTCGATCTGCAATTGCCAGTGCTGGCCATCGCCGGCGTATTCGATCTGCACGCTGCTGTGGCCCGATTCATCCTCGAAGGCCAGCGTGCGGCGCAGCGGCATATTGAGGCGCCAGCCATGGGTCTGCGCCCAGGGATCGCCGTTGGGCTGGCTGCGCTGCTCCTGTTGCAGCAGGGCAGCAGCGGCAAGCGCCAGCGTATCCGGCGCGGGCTTGATGGGCGCAGGGAAGAGCGCATCGCGGTGGCGTTCGATCAGGCCGGTATCGAGATCGGCCGTGGCAAATGCCTGGCCCGTCACCAGCCGCTGCAGGAAGCCGATATTGGTCGCCAGCCCCACTACCTGGTACTGCGCCAGCGCACGCGCCATGTTGCGCAGTGCCGCGTCGCGGTCCGGGCCCCAGACGATGAGCTTGGCGATCATCGGATCATAGAAGGGCGAGATGGCATCGCCCTCGCGTACGCCCGCATCGATGCGCACGGCTGCCGGTTGCGTAGCACCGGGCTGGGCCAGCGCGAATTCCACAGCGGGCGCACTGCGCATGCGGGTGAGCGTGCCGATGGCGGGCAGGAAGCCCTTCTCGGGATTCTCTGCATAGATGCGTGCCTCGATGGCGTGGCCGTGGATGCGCAACTGCTCCTGCTGCAGTGGCAGCGCTTCGCCGGCCGCTACACGCAATTGCCATTCCACCAGATCCAGGCCGGTGATCATTTCGGTGACGGGATGCTCGACCTGCAGGCGGGTATTCATCTCCATGAAGTAGAAGCTGCCATCCTGGTTGGCGATGAACTCCACCGTGCCCGCTCCCACATAGCCGACTGCACGCGCGGCGGCGACGGCTGCCTGGCCCATGGCCGCGCGGCGGTCCTCGCTCATGCCGGGCGCGGGGGCTTCTTCCAGCACCTTCTGGTGGCGGCGCTGCACCGAGCAGTCGCGCTCGAACAGATAGACGCAATGGCCGTGGCCATCGGCGAAGACCTGGATTTCGATATGGCGCGGACGGGTCAGGTATTTTTCCACCAGCACGCGGTCATCGCCGAAACTGGAGATGGCCTCGCGCTTGCAGGACGCCAATGCAGCCTCAACATCTTCACTGCGCTCGACCACGCGCATGCCCTTGCCGCCGCCACCCGCACTGGCTTTAAGCAGCACGGGATAGCCGATGCGATCCGCTTCATCGCGCAGGAAATCGCTCTCCTGACGCTCACCGTGATAGCCGGGTACCAGCGGCACGGCGGCTTTTTCCATGAGCGCCTTGGCGGCGGATTTCGAGCCCATCGCATCAATGGCCGAGGCCGGTGGTCCGATGAAGACCAGGCCGGCGTCGGCGCAAGCCTGGGCGAATCCGGCGTTCTCCGACAGGAAGCCATAGCCGGGATGGATCGCCTGTGCGCCCGTGGCGAGCGCGGCAGCGATGATCTTGTCGGCGCAGAGATAGCTTTCCTTGGCGGGTGCCGGGCCGATATGCACGCTCTCGTCGCAGGCGGCCACATGTTTGGCGTGCGCGTCGGCATCGGAATACACGGCCACGGTGGCGATGCCCATGCGGCGCGCAGTAGCGGCCACGCGGCAGGCGATTTCGCCGCGATTGGCGATCAGGATCTTGGTGAACATGGTGTCTCCTCGGTGGCGCGGTTCAGATGCGGAACACGCCGAATCGGGTCTCTTCGATGGGGGCGTTCAGGGCGGCGGACAATCCCAGCGCCAATACCTGGCGCGTATCGGCGGGATCGATCACGCCGTCATCCCACAGGCGGGCCGAGGCATAGTAAGGATGGCCCTGCGTTTCATACTGGGCGCGGATGGGTTCCTTGAAGGCGGCTTCTTCCTCGGCGCTCCAGCTGCCGCCGCGCGCCTCGATGCCGTCGCGCTTGACGGTAGCCAGCACGCTGGCGGCCTGTTCCCCGCCCATCACCGAGATGCGCGCATTGGGCCACATCCACAAAAAGCGCGGCGAGAAGGCGCGGCCGCACATGCCATAGTTGCCCGCGCCGAAGCTGCCGCCGATGATGACGGTGAGCTTGGGTACCTTGGCGGTGGAGACGGCGGTGACCATTTTTGCACCATGGCGCGCAATGCCTTCGTTCTCGGCCTTCTTGCCGACCATGAAGCCGGTGATGTTCTGCAGGAAGACCAGCGGGATCTTGCGCTGGCAGCACAGTTCGATGAAGTGCGTGCCTTTCTCCGCCGCTTCTGAAAACAGGATGCCATTGTTGGCGATGATGCCCACCGGCATGCCGTGCAGGTGTGAAAATCCGCACACCAGCGTGGTGCCGTAGCGCGCCTTGAATTCATCGAACGCGCTGGCATCGACGATGCGGGCGATCACTTCGCGTACGTCGAAGGGCTTGCGGGTATCGGTCGGGATGACGCCATACAGTTCATGGGCCGGATACTTCGGTTCCACGCTTTCGCGCAAGGCCAGTTGCTGCGGCTTGCGGCGGTTGAGGTGGCTGACGATGTTGCGGGCAATGGCCAGTGCATGGGTATCGTCTTGCGCCAGATGATCGGCCACGCCCGAGAGCCGCGTATGCACGTCGCCACCCCCCAGTTCTTCGGCCGTCACCACTTCGCCCGTGGCCGCCTTCACCAGCGGCGGGCCGGCCAGGAAGATGGTGGCCTGTTCCTTGACGATGATGGATTCATCGCTCATGGCCGGTACATACGCACCGCCTGCCGTGCAGGAACCCATCACCACGGCGATCTGCGGGATGCCCTTGGCCGACAGGTTGGCCTGGTTGTAGAAGATGCGGCCGAAGTGGTCGCGGTCGGGGAAGACCTCATCCTGGTTGGGCAGGTTGGCGCCGCCGCTGTCGACCAGGTAGATGCAGGGCAGGTGATTGAATTCGGCGATCTCTTGCGCACGCAGGTGCTTCTTGGCCGTCATCGGGTAATAGGTGCCGCCCTTGACGGTGGCGTCATTGCAGACGATCACGCATTCTTGCCCGGCCACGCGGCCGATGCCGGTGATGATGCCGGCCGAGGGCGCGGCATCCTTGAGGTTGCCGTCGCGATCCTTTTCTCGGTACATGCCGTAGGCCGCCAGCTGCGAGAATTCGAGGAAGGGCGTGCCGGGGTCCAGCAGCATCTGCACGCGCTCGCGCGGCAGCAGCTTGCCGCGCGCCACGTGTTTCTCGCGTGCGGCCGGGCCGCCGCCTTCGGCGATGGCGGCCACCTTCTGCCGCAGGTCGTCGACGATGCGCTGCATGGCGTCGCGGTTGTGCTGGAATTCCTCGCTGCGCGGGTTGAGCTTGCTTTCAATCTGCGGCATGGTTTTTCGTCTCTCTGTTCAGTTTCTTGTTGTGCTCTCGGGCGGTCAGGCGCACGGCAGGCGGGCGCAGGGTGCAGAAAACGTCACCCGTCCGGAAACCGCCCATCCACGTAGTACCAGCGGGCCTGCCCGTTCTCGTCGGGCTGGCGCACGAAGTTGCTGATCTCGTGCAGGCGGTGTGCTTTCCCGCCGACCTTGAAGCGCGCCACGAATTCGACGGTGGCTTCATCGCTGCCGCTGGCGTGCTGGTGCTTCTTGATGTCCAGGCCGATCCACTTGACGTCGGTTTCGCTGGTCAGCTCTTCTTCCGGCAAGGTGTCGGGATGCCAGGTAGCGCGCAGGTAGGCTTCGTCGCGCAGGGCGAAGGCGCTGTAGCGCGAGCGCATCAGCAGTTCGGCCGTGGCCGGACTTGTCTTTCCTGGTGCTCATCAGATCTTTCCGTTCTTGAGGAAGGCTTCCAGCTGGGTGAAGCGGTCGAAGCCCCAGAATTGTTCGCCATCGACGATCATGAAGGGCGAGCCGAATACCCCGGCCTTGCCTGCGGCTTCGGTGGCCGCACGCAGTTGTTCCTTCAGGTCGGGGGAGGCCAGCGCCGCTTCCAGCGCAGCACGGTCGATGCCCGCGTCGGCGGCGATGCGCAGCACGTGCTCGGGCACGCTGATGTCGATGTCTTCGGTGAAGTAGGCGCTGTACAGGGTCTTGATCAGGTCCACCGCCTTGGCCGGCTGGGTCTGCTGCACCCACAGCGTGGCGCGCGCCGCGACCTGCGTGCCGATGGGGAAGTTGCTCGGTGCCTTGTAGAAGATGTTGTGGAAGCGCGCGGTGCGCTCCATGTCGTGACGCGAATACTCGCCCTTGACCGGGATGTTGGCCAGCGAATTGGTGCCCAGGGCCTTGAAGATGGGGCCCAGCAAAATGGGGTGCCAGTTGACGCTGCGGCCGTATTTCGCGGCCAGCTTGTCGATCTCCACGGCAGCGAAATAACCGTAGGGCGAGCTGAAGTCGAAGTAGAAATCGATGGGGTTGCTCATGATGTCCAGTGTGGTTGAAAAAGGGATGTCGTGTTCAGAGGGTATCGGCAAACAATTCGCGGCCGATCAGCATGCGGCGGATTTCGCTGGTGCCGGCGCCGATTTCATAGAGCTTGGCGTCGCGCCACAGGCGGCCTACGGGATACTCGTTGATGTAGCCATTGCCGCCCAGCGACTGGATTGCTTCTCCGGCCATCCAGGTGGCCTTCTCGGCCGAGTAGAGGATGGCCCCGGCGGCATCCTTGCGCAGGGCGCGCACCTTGTCGGCGCTGTCGGCGCGGTCACAGGCCTGGCCCACCGCATAGACGTAGGCCTTGCAGGCCATCATGGTGGAGTACATGTCGGCCAGCTTGCCCTGCATCAGCTGGAACTCGCCGATGGCTTGGCCGAACTGCTTGCGGTCATGCACGTAAGGCACCACCACGTCCATGCAGGCTTGCATGATGCCCAGCGGACCGCCCGAGAGCACGCTGCGCTCGAAGTCCAGGCCGGACATCAGCACGTTGACGCCACGGCCGATGCCGCCCAGGATGTTTTCTTCCGGCACTTCGCAATCCTGGAACACCAGCTCGCCGGTGTGGGAGCCGCGCATGCCGAGCTTGTCCAGTTTCTGTGCGACCGAAAATCCTTTGTAGCCCTTTTCCACCAGGAAGGCGGTCATGCCGCGTGCACCTGCGTCCAGATCAGTCTTGGCATAGACCACCAGCACGTCCGCATCGGGGCCATTGGTGATCCACATCTTGCTGCCGTTGAGCACGTAGCGGTCACCCTTCTTGTCGGCGCGCAGTTTCATGCTCACCACGTCGGAGCCGGCATTGGGTTCGGACATGGCCAGGGCGCCGATGAAGTCGCCCGAGATCAGTTTGGGCAGGTACTTGCGCTTTTGCTCTTCGTTGCCGTTGCGCTTGATCTGGTTGACGCACAGGTTGGAATGCGCACCGTAGGACAGCCCCACCGAGGCCGAGGCGCGCGAGATTTCTTCCATGGCGATGATGTGGGCCAGGTAGCCCAGCCCGGCGCCGCCATATTCCTCGCCCACGGTGATGCCCAGCACGCCCAGCTCGCCCAGCTTCTTCCACAGGTCCATGGGGAACTGGTCGCTGCGGTCGATCTCGGCCGCGCGCGGCGCGATCTCGGTGTGCGCGAAAGCGGCGACCGCCTCACGCAGGGCGGCGATGTCCTCGCCGTGGTCGAAGGTGAGGCCGGGCAGGTGGATCATGGATGTCTCCTCGTTGGGTGTTGGGAAATTATTGTTCTGATGATGTGGTGTTGTTGCTTGACGTTAACGTCAATGGCGATATCGTGATGGCCTCTTTCTTCCGTATAGGTCAGGCCGCTATCGCCTTGCGTTTGGTTTTCGGTTTCGCCTCGGCCAGCAATTGCCGGCATTCCTCTTCGTGGGCGGCAATTTCGGAGAGGGTCAGTTCCAGGTCTTCGCGCTGCTGTTCCAGTTTTTCGCGGTGCTGCTGCAAGAGACCCAGGAAGCGCTGCAGTTGCGGCTGCGTATCCTTGGGCGACTCGTACATGTCGATCAGGTCCTTGATCTCGGAGAGCGTAAAGCCCAGGCGCTTGCCGCGCAGCGTGAGCTTCAGGCGCGTGCGTTCGCGCGCCGGATAGACGCGATGCCGTCCGCCCACGCCTTCGCGCTTGGGATTGAGGATGCCGTGGTCTTCGTAGAACCGGATCGCGCGCGGCGTGATCGCAAATTCTTCCGCCAGTTCGGTGATGGTGTAGGTGGGCATGGGACGGATGGATTGGGTTGGTCTGGCACTTTACGTTAACGTAAAGTATATTGTGCCCTGTCGTCCAGCAAAAAATGCAGGGCTGGCGCGGCAGCTTATGATTCCCCCTCTCGATGATCGCCAGGCTTACTGATGAATGCTCTTGAATCCCAGCTCGACTACGCCTTCGGCGACACCCTGCCCGACACCGGCCATACGATGGCGGTGGCACCGGGCGTGCGCTGGCTGCGCATGGGGCTGCCCTTTGCGCTGAATCACATCAATCTCTGGCTGCTGGAGGACGAGGTGGAAACACCGCAGGGTCGCCAGCGCGGCTGGACCGTGGTCGATTGCGGCATCGCCACTGAGGCCACGCGCCACGCCTGGGAGCGCATCTTCGCCGAGGAACTCGAGGGCCTGCCCATCGTGCGCGTGTTGGTCACGCATTGTCATCCGGACCATGTGGGCCTGGCCGACTGGCTGTGCCAGCGCTGGCAGGCGCCGCTCTGGATGAGTACCGGCGAGTATGCCTTTGCACGCGTGATGTCGGCAGCCTTGCCGGGGGCGGAGGGCACGGCGGCGACCCCGCATTTCCAGCGCCATGGGCTCGTGGATCCCGAGACGGTAGCCATGCTGCAAGGGCGCAATACGTATTACCAGGACCTGGTACCGTCGGTGCCGCGTGCGTATCACCGCATGCAGGATGGCCATGCGGTGCGCATCGGCGGGCGGGACTGGGAAATCATTACCGGGTTCGGGCACTCGCCGGAACACGTGTCGCTGTATTGCGCGGCGCTCAACGTGTTGATCTCGGGGGATATGGTGTTGCCGCGCATCTCCACCAACGTCTCGGTGTTTGCCATCGAGCCGGAGAGCAATCCGGTGCAGCAGTATCTGGATTCCTTGAGGAAATACGACCACTTGCCGGCCGATGCGCTGGTACTGCCTTCGCATGGCAAGCCCTTCCGTGGCTTGCATACGCGTATCGGACAGTTGAACGATCATCACCGCGAGCGTCTGGCCGAAGTGCTGGAAGCCTGCGCTACGCCGCAGACGGGCGTGGATATCCTGCCGGTGATGTTCAAGCGGCCGCTGGATACGCACCAGTTGTCCTTTGCGCTGGGCGAGGCCGTGGCCCACTTGCACAAGCTCTGGTTTGACGGTGCGCTCAGGCGGATGCTGGGGGAGGATGGGGTGTATCGCTTCGTGGTGTCTTGAGCGGATCAATGTCAGCAGCACTTCTTTGCAGTGCTGTGTGCTTCTCGCTGCCAATGATGCGTCCTGCTCAGCCCATCGCGTGCGCCTGTGCCAGCAGCCATTGCCTGAAGCGCCGTACCGCGCCGTCTTCGTAACGATCGCCCGGCGTGAGCAGGTAGTATTGCCCGGCGCTGGGGGTGGGGCCGTCGAAGAGCCGGCGCAGGCGGTGTTCGGGATCGAAACTGTCGGCCAGTACCGACGGCACCAGGGCAATGCCTTCGCCATTCATCGCGGCCTGTAGCGCCACGGGATACTGGCTGCATTCCATGCCAGCCTGTTGCGCACTGAGGCGGCGACCGTACTGGCGCAACCAATCCGCCCAGGCATCGGGACGAATGGCCGTATGGATCAGCCGATGCTGGCTGAGGTCGGCCACGCTCCTGACGGGATGCTGGCGCCACAGGCGCGGATGGCAGAGCGCCACCAGGGCATCCGGGAACAGCAGGTCGGCACGCAGTTCGTGCCAATCCACGGCCATGCGTTTCTTCAGTGGCAAGCCCTGGCTGGCCGCACCGGGGAGGCTGCCTACCTGTATCGACATATCCAGCGACGTGCGGCGAAAGTCTGCCGCGCCGGTCGCCACGACGATACTGACATCGATCTCCTTGTTGTCACGCCAGAACAGCTCCAGCCTTGGCACCAGCCACAAGGAGGCCAGGCCGGGCAACACGCCTACGGACAGCGTGCGGCGCTGTCGCCGTCCATGCAGCTGGTCGCCCGCTGCGCAGATGCTCTCGAAGGCCTGGCGTATTTGCACAAAGTACGCCGCGCCCGCGCTGGTGAGCTCGATGCGCCGGGTGAGCCGGACAAACAGCGTCTGGCCCAGATACTCTTCCAGAATGCGCACCTGGCGGCTCACCGCGCTCTGGGTCACATGCAGTTCGTCAGCAGCGGCGGTGAAAGACAGCAGCCGGGCAGTTGCCTCGAAGGCGCGCAAGGCAGTCAATGGCGGGAGTTTGTTCATGGCGGGAAGCAAGAATGGTGGGGCATTGCCATCATCACATGCATGACTTCAAGGAATGCATGCGCCATTATAGTCATTTGTCAGCCAGTGCCAGGCTTCCTAGAATAGGCTGATTCAATCGTCAGGGGAGTCTGGGATGAACGTAGCCATTGCGGGTCTTGGCGCCATCGGCTGGGCCGTTGCCGATGCCATCGACAAAGGGATGCCGGGGGTGATGCTCTCTGCGGTATCCACGCGAGATCTGGCGGGCGCAGCTGAACGCCTGCGTGTGCTGGCGCACCCTCCCGCCTGTGTCGCGCTGGCCTGTCTTGCCGATTACGGCGAAGTCGTGGTCGAGTGCGCCGGGCCGCAGGTGCTGCGGGAGATTGCCGCCCCTGTGCTGGCGTCTGGCCGGAAACTGGTGGCGCTGAGCGCGGGAGCTTTCGTGTCCTCGCCGGAGCTGGCGCTGCTGTGGCAACGATATCGCGCTCAGATCCATATCCCCAGCGGTGCACTCGGTGGGCTCGATGCCGTGGCAGCCATGGCCGAGGGGCATATCGATGCGGTGCGCCTGGTGACCACCAAGCCTGCGGCAGCGCTGCGTGGCGCTCCCGGGATAACGCAACTGGGCATCGATGTGCAATCGCTCACCAGGCCGACCCAGGTCTTCGCCGGCACGGCGGCCGACGCCATCCAACTCTTCCCTGACAACCTCAATGTGGCGGCGGCGCTGGCCCTTGCCGGTGTGGGCGCGCACCGCACCATGGTGGAACTGTGGCTTGATCCGCATGCGCGCACCAACCGGCATGAGGTCGAGGTGCAAGCCGACAGCGGATTGCTGCGTTTCTCGATGGATGCCGCGCCCTCGGCCAATCCCAGGACCTCATCGCTGGCCGCCCAGTCGGTGCTGGCCTTGCTGCGGCGGTTGCCTGGCGTTCGTATGAACGCGTGCGCAGCGTCGCGCCCATGAAAAACGCCGGCCAGGTGGATGCCTGGCCGGCGTTTTCGCCTATGCATTGCGCGGGGCTGGAGAGTCTGGGCCAGCCTTAGCCAGCCTTTTTCTTCATCTCGCGCTCTTCCTTCTGCAGCTTGGTCTTGATGCGATTGCGCTTCAACGGCGAGAGATATTCGACGAAGACCTTGCCCTTCAGGTGATCCATTTCATGCTGGATGCACACGGCAAGCAGTTCATCGGCTTCCAGCTCGAAGGCCTTGCCGTCGGCGTCGAAGGCGCGCACCTTGACGCGGGCCGGGCGTTCCACGCCGTCGTAGATGCCGGGCACCGACAGGCAGCCTTCATCGTAGACGCGCTTTTCTTCGCTGGCCCAGGTGATCTCGGGGTTGATGAAGACCTGCAGGTGCTTGCTGTCCTCGGAAACGTCGATCACCACCACCTGTTCATGCACGTCCACCTGGGTGGCGGCCAGGCCCACGCCGGGGGCGGCATACATGGTCTCGGCCATGTCGGCCACCAGCTTCTTGATGCGCTCGTCGAAGACGGTTACGGGGGCGGCGATCTTGTGCAGGCGCGGATCGGGATAACGGAGGATGTTCAGCAGGGCCATACGATGGTTCTCGGTAAGCGTGGAGTTGGGTCTAGGGCCTGTTCACATTTAATCTGCGAGATGCGTTGCCCCCAGAAGGCGTGGTGGCAAGGCGCGCGTCAGGGCTGGTGGTGGTTCCACCAGCCCTGACGTGCAACGCGGCCAGCGCGCCTTCTGGGGGCAACCCTCCGGGAGAGGCCGCCAAGCGTCGCCTGCCGTTGTTGCAGCTCCTTGCCGTAGCACCACTACGGCGCGTCGCCGCGCCTAGGCAGTCAACGCTTGGCGACCTCTCGCACTCGCAGATTAAATGTGAACAGGCCCTAGGGACCTTGTTCGGTCCGGATCTCGTCATTTTGCGAGTATCCAGGGAATTCATTTCGGGATTTATCGTGTAAATGTGGCCGGAGCGCGACGCTTCAAGCGCGGCGGCAGCACAATTGCCCTCTTTGGCTGGCGTGTGCTGCATGGCCCGGCGGCCAACGGTTTCCCGATCAATTGGAAAAGTGTATCACAGCAAGCCCCCGGCCCGCCCGGAGAGCCGCGCCGCACGGCCTTGAGCGGGCGGCAGATGCACAAAACTTCATTTTCTGTCATGCAAGAGCATTTCCATGAAGCGTGCGCCGATCTGGCGCACTGGCTGCGCCTGGCAATGACCGACGGCATCGGTCCGGTGCTGGCGCGCCGGTTGTTGTCGGTGTTCGGCTTGCCGGGCAATCTCTGGCAGGCCGATGCCCAGGCGCTGCGCGAGGCGGTGCCGGCGCCGGTGGCGGCCAGCTTGTTGCGTGCGCCCACGGCGCAGCAATGCGAGCGCATCGCGGCCACGCTGGCTTGGGTCCGGCATCCGGGGCAGTGCGTGGTCACGCTGGCCGATGCGGCCTATCCGCCCGGCCTGCTGCAGATTGCCGATCCGCCCTTGCTGCTGTATCTGCGCGGCAATCCGGCGCTGCTCGCGGGCAACGCCCTGGCCGTGGTCGGCAGCCGCAACGCCACCACCCAGGGCGTGATGCATGCGGCGCGCTTTTCGGAAGAGTTGAGCCACGCCGGCATCACCATCGTCTCCGGGCTGGCGCTGGGCATCGATGCTGCCGCCCATGCGGGTGGACTCAGCGGGGCCGGCTCGACGGTGGCGGTGATCGGCACCGGCATCGATCTGGATTATCCCCGGCGCAACCGCGCACTGGCGCAGCGCATCGCCGAGGGCGGCTGCATCGTCAGTGAATATCCGCTGGGCACGCCGCCGCTGGCGGCCAACTTTCCGCGCCGCAACCGGATTATCTCGGGCCTGTCGCGCGCGGTACTGGTGGTGGAGGCAGCGGCCCAGTCGGGGTCGCTCATCACCGCGCGCATGGCAGCCGAGCAGGGCCGCGACGTGTTTGCCATTCCCGGCTCGATTCATGCGCCGCTCTCCAAGGGTTGCCATCAGCTGATCCGCCAGGGTGCCAAGCTGGTGGAGACCACGCAGGACATCCTCGACGAGATGCCGCCCTGGCCCGCATTGCCGGGTCGTCAAGCTGTCATCCAGGAAACTGCCCCGGCGTGCGTGAACGCACAGCAACAGCGCGAAGATGACGATCCGGCAATGCGCGTCGTACTGCAGAGCCTGGGCCACGATCCGCTGGATGCCGATAGCCTCGCACAGCGCTGCGGGCTGGACGTGGCGGCGCTGGCAGGAATATTGCTGACACTGGAACTGCAGGGTGCGGTCGAGCTGTTGCCCGGTGCACGTTATCGTCGTCTGGGGTGAAGAAATTAATCCCCCGCAGCGCCGCAAATCCTGCCATACTGGACTTGGCTGACTTGTACATTCATAACCTTCGCGATAGAGTACGAACATGTTTGATGTCCTCGTTTACCTGTACGAAACCTACTATCGCCCTGATGCCTGCCCCGAACCCGAGGCGCTCGTCAAGAAGCTGTCCGCGATTGGTTTCGAAGAAGATGAAATCTCCCAGGCACTCGGATGGCTGACTGATCTTGAAGTCGCCAATCATGAGTTCGCCGACAACTATCCTCGACAGACGGCTTTTTCCTTCGGTACGCGTATCTATGCGCACCAGGAAAGTGACGTCCTGGGCGTGGAAGCCATCGGTTTCATCCAGTTCCTCGAATCGGCCAAGATGCTGGACCCGATCCAGCGCGAGATCGTCATCGAACGCGCCCTGGCCGCCGGTGAAGCGCCGGTCGGCCTGGAAAAGCTCAAGGTCATCGTGCTGATGGTCCTGTGGAGCCAGGGAAAGGAACCGGACGGTCTGATGTTCGAGGAACTGTTCCTCGACGAAGACGACACCGAACCGCGCCTGCTGCACTGAAACCGCATGTCCGCAATGTCCGCCAGGGCTGGGAGGGAGCCTTGCTGACAACGCGCTGACGCCGCATCTTCGTGCCTTTGCTTCATATAAATGAAGACCGGCATGAATGAGCAAGAAAGCGGATGAATCATCGAAACGGCAAGCCCTTGTGCTTGCCGTTTCATTTGCATCACGCTTATCATTCCCCCGCATTGGCCCGATATTGGCTACTATATAAAAATTCCGTTGTCCACAGGCAATGAAACGCCGGCCACTTGCCAAGCTCGTTGCCGCCATCGTTTCCCGCCTGGGATGGCATGGCGTTGTTTTAGGACGGTCCGGCCCCACGTGAGGCTGGTGCATCGTCCGCAACTCGCCAGCAACTGACCTCTCAACACCGAGACCCATACTTATGAGCAAGACCCTCATCATTGCCGAGAAGCCCTCTGTCGCGAACGACATCGCGAAGACGCTCGGCGGCTTCACCAAGCACGATGAGTATTTCGAATCCGACGAGTACATCCTGTCCTCGGCCGTCGGTCACCTGCTGGAAATCGCAGTTCCCGAGGAATACGACGTCAAGCGCGGCAAGTGGAGTTTTACGCATCTGCCCATGATTCCGCCGCACTTTGCGCTGAACCCCATCGCCAAGACCGAATCGCGCCTGAAGGTGCTCTCCAAGCTCATCAAGCGCAAGGATGTGACCACCCTCATCAACGCATGTGACGCGGGCCGCGAAGGTGAACTGATCTTCCGCCTCATCGCGCAATACACCAAGGCCAAGCAGCCGGTGAAGCGCCTGTGGCTGCAATCGATGACCCCCGGCGCCATCCGCGAGGGCTTTGCCCATCTGCGCGATGATGAAGAAATGCTCCCGCTGGCCAATGCCGCGCGCTGCCGCAGCGAAGCTGACTGGCTGATCGGCATCAACGGCACTCGTGCCATGACCGCCTTCAACTCCAAGGAAGGCGGCTTCTACCTGACCACCGTGGGCCGCGTGCAGACGCCAACCCTGTCCATCGTGGTGGAGCGTGAAGAGAAGATCAAGAAGTTCGTCCCGCGCGACTACTGGGAAGTGCACGCCGAGTTCGTCTGCGCGGCCGGCATCTACAAGGGCCGCTGGCTGGACAAGGGGCACAAGAAGGATGAAGCCGACCCCGAGAAGCGCCCCGAGCGCCTGTGGAGCAAAGCGGCTGCGGACTCCATCGTGGCCGCTTGCCGCGACAAGCAGGGCAACGTCACCGAGGAATCCAAGCCGACCACGCAGATGTCGCCGGGCCTGTTCGACCTGACCAGCCTGCAGCGCGAGGCCAACTCGCGCTTTGGCTTCTCGGCCAAGAACACCCTGGGCCTGGCCCAGGCGCTGTATGAAAAGCACAAGGTGCTGACCTATCCGCGTACCGATTCGCGCCACCTGCCCGAGGACTACATCAACACGGTCAAGGACACCATGGAGGCGCTGGCGGAGAACAACAACTACCACCAGTTCTCCAAGCAGATCCTGAAGCAAGGCTGGGTCAAGCCCAACAAGCGCATCTTCGACAACACCAAGATCAGCGACCACTTCGCCATCATCCCGACCACCCAGGTGCCCAAGAACCTGTCGGAGCCGGAACAGAAGCTCTACGACCTGGTGACGCGCCGCTTCATGGCGGTGTTCTTCCCGCCGGCCGAGTTCCAGGTGACCACCCGTTTCACGGAAGTGTCGGGCCACCAGTTCAAGAGCGAAGGCAAGGTCATGATCAACCCCGGCTGGCTGGCCATCTACGGCAAGCAGGTCGAGGAAGACGACAAGGACAAGGAAGGCGGCGGCAACCTGGTGGCCGTGGCCCCGGGCGAGAAGGTCAAGACCGACAAGGTCACCGCCAACGGCCTGGTCACCAAACCGCCCGCCCGCTACACCGAAGCCACGCTGCTGTCGGCCATGGAAGGCGCGGGCAAGCTGGTGGATTCGGATGAACTGCGCGAAGCGATGGCTGGCAAGGGCCTGGGCACGCCGGCCACGCGCGCGGCCATCATCGAAGGTCTGCTCAACGAAAAGTACCTGATCCGCGAAGGGCGTGAAATGATGCCCACCGCCAAGGCCTTCCAGCTGATGACGCTGCTGCACGGCCTGGGCGTGGATGAACTGACCGAACCCGAACTGACCGGCGAGTGGGAACACAAACTGGCCCAGATGGAGCGCGGCAAGATCAGCCGTGACGAGTTCATGCGCGAGATCGCGCAGATGACCCAGATCATCGTCAAGCGCGCCAAGGAATACGACAACGACACCATCCCCGGCGACTACGCGACGCTGAAGACGCCTTGCCCCAACTGCGGTGGCGTGGTGAAGGAAAATTACCGCCGCTTCGCTTGTACCAAGTGCGAATTCTCGATGAGCAAGGTGCCCGGTGGTCGTCAGTTCGAGATCGCCGAAGTGGAAGAGCTGCTGCAGAACCGCACCATCGGCCCGCTGCAGGGCTTCCGTTCCAAGATGGGCCGTCCGTTCGCGGCCATCCTGAAGATTTCGCGCGACGAAGAGATCAAGAACTTCAAGCTGGAATTCGACTTCGGCCAGGATCAGTCCGAAGGCGAAGGCGGCGAACCGGTCGACTTCAGCGAGCAGACCCCGCTGGGCGCCTGCCCCAAGTGCGGCAGCGGCGTCTACGAAATGGGCCTGGCCTATGTCTGCGAAAAGACCGTCGCCAAGCCCAAGGCCTGCGACTTCCGCAGCAGCCGCATCATCCTGCAGCAGGAAATCCTGCCGGAGCAGATGGCCAAGCTCTTGAACGACGGCAAGACCGATCTGCTGCCGGGCTTCATCTCGCAGCGCACGCGCCGGCCTTTCAAGGCTTTCCTGGTGCGTGGCAAGGATGGCAAGATCAGCTTCGAGTTCGAGGAACGCAAGGCCAAGGCACCTGCCAAGGGCAAGGCGGCAGCAGCGGAGGCTGATGACGGTGCCGATGAGGCAGTCGCCAAGCCGGCCGCCAAGAAGACGACGGCCAAGACCGCTGCCACCAAGACCAAGGCGGCGGCTGCCAAGAAGCCGGCCCTGCGCAAGGCGACGCCGAAGAAGGCGGCGGCTCCTGACGCCTGATTTCCGGCCGGCCGGAAACGACAAAGCCCTCGCATTTCACGGTGCGAGGGCTTTGTTTTTTTGCGAACGATTTTTCACCTATCCCCGTTCGGACTGAGTAGGCCCGCAGGGCCGTATCGAAGGATCGCCGTCCGTCGCAACGGCCGCTGCGTCTTCGATACGCGGCTGTGCCGCTACTCAGCCCGAACGGTGGGTGGGTGTTTTTCCGTGTTTGTTCAGTCGCTGTACACCACCGTCAACGGCGCATGATCCGAAAAGCGCTGTTCCTTGTAGATCGCCGCACTCACCGCCTTGGCGGCGATGCCCGGCGTGGCGACGTGGTAATCGATACGCCACCCCACGTTGTTGGCCCAGGCCTGGCCGCGGTTGCTCCACCAGGTGTAGGCTTCGCCGGTGGTCTCCGGATGCAGGCGGCGATACACATCCACCAGGCCCAACTGGTCAAAAATGCGCGTCATCCAGGCGCGTTCTTCCGGCAAAAAGCCCGAATTCTTCTGGTTGCTCTTCCAGTTCTTCAGGTCGATTTCCTTGTGGGCGATGTTCCAGTCGCCGCAGATGACCACTTCGCGGCCACTCTTTTCCAGTTCCATCAGGTGCGGCAGGAAGGCTTCCATGAAGCGGAACTTGGCTTCCTGGCGTTCCTCGCTGGAGGAGCCCGAAGGCGCATAGAGCGAGATCACGGTCAGGTCGCCATAGTCGCATTCGACATAGCGGCCTTCGTCATCGAATTCGGTATTGCCAAAGCCGATGCGCACCGAGTCCGGCTGGCGGCGGCTGTAGACGCCCACACCCGAGTAGCCCTTCTTCTGGGCATAGTGGAAATGGCCGACGTAGCCGGCCGGGGCCAGGAATTCATCGGTCATGTCGGCCGCCTGGGCCTTCAGTTCCTGCACGCACACGAAGTCCGGCGCTTCCTTTTGCAGCCACTCGAAAAAGCCCTTCTTGGCGGCCGAGCGGATTCCGTTGAGGTTGGCGGAGACGATTTTTGGCATGGATGTCCTGTTTGCTTGCTGCGCAAGAGTGTTCATTAAGCCCGGTAGCATAACCGATAGGATGAATCATTTAAAATGGCGGCCTGATGAAGGCTTTGCCACCGCCCTGCTTTGCCCTCGGGCAAGCGGGCGCGGCCCGCACCTTCCGTTTTGACTCTTCCCGGGAAATGCATTGTGAGCAACTTGAGACAGGAATTCATCGAATTCGCGGTATCGGCCGGCGTGCTGCGCTTTGGCGAATTCGTCACCAAGGCGGGCCGTACCTCGCCTTACTTCTTCAACGCCGGCCTCTTCAGCGAGGGCGCAACGCTGGCCCAGGTGGCCCGCTTCTACGCCCAGACCCTGCAGGATGCGGGCGTGGAATATGACATGCTGTTCGGTCCCGCCTACAAGGGCATCACCCTGGCTTCGGCCACCGCCGTGGCGCTGGCCGGCATGGGCCGCAACGTGCCCTTCGCCTTCAACCGCAAGGAAGCCAAGGACCACGGCGAAGGCGGCACCATCGTCGGTGCCAAGCTGCAGGGCAAGGTCGTCATCATCGATGACGTGATCTCGGCCGGCACCTCGGTGCGCGAATCGGTGGACATGATCCGCGCCGCCGGCGCCACGCCCTGCGCCGTGCTGATCGCGCTGGACCGCATGGAGCGCTCGGGCAAGGATGGCGCACTGTCCGAACTGTCGGCAGTGCAGGAAGTGGCGCGCGAATACGGCATGCCGGTCATTTCCATCGGCAACCTCAATGACCTCTTCGAGTACATCTCCAACGGCGGCGATGCGCGCCTGGGCCAGTACAAGGATGCCGTGGCAGCCTATCGGACCCGTTACGGCGTCTAAGTACCCCGCAAATGGCCGTAAAAGGCAATAGATGAAGAAAAAGGCTGGATCCGCGAGGTTCCAGCCTTTTTTGCAGGTGTGTTGGAAGGTTTATGCCAAATTCTGGACCACTCCGGTCGCGCGCTGACGCTGCAGCCGGTCATCCAGCTCGCCGACCTGGGCCGCCACGGCATTTTCGGTCTGTTCCACGCGCAGGTGGATGTCACGCTGCAAGGCATCCAGGCGCTGCGCCAGCAGGGTTTGCTGTTCGGTCTGGCGGCGTTGCAGCTGTTCCAGCTCGGCCTTCAGATAGCCGCGCAGGTCGTTGAAGCGCGAATGCTCGGCCTGGTCCGCCAGGGCGCGCTGGGCTTCCAGTTGCTTGGTCAGGCGTCGGCTTTCCAGCATCACGCTGGTCTGCAGGGCCAGGATGTAGAGCTGGAAGAAGGCCGTCAGCACGACAACAACCCCCAACATCACCGCGCCCAGCGGCGCCTGGAATTCGGTGTAGATCAGCGACAGGGTGGTCGTGGCCGTGAAGGCCGTCCAGTTGATGGCAGCGAAGATGGCGACCAGCGCCAGCAGCACAATCAGGAAAATGGTCCGGAATTTCATGTCAGCCTCCTTTGTTGTGAAGGTGTCGGCAGAGGCACGCGAGTGCTTGTCATGACGACAATATGAATATCTTGGACTACGGCACGCGCGAGGATGTTCCTTGCAGTTGCCATCCTGCAATCGGAAATGAAAAAGCCGGCATCAAGCCGGCTATCGGGGATGCGTAGCGGAGACGACTCAGGCGGCAGCCAGTGCCTTTTCCAGCAACTGGTGCAATTCGGCAAACTGCGGTTCGCCCACGTAGCGCTTGATGATGTTGCCATCCTTGCCGATGACGAAGGTGGTCGGGGTCAGCTTGACGTCGCCGAAGGCGTTGGCCAGCTTGTCTTGCGGGTCCAGGGCGACCTTGAAGGGGAGCTTGCGGGTTTCGGTGTAGTTCAGCACGTAGTTGGGCGGGTCATAGCTCATGGCCACGGCCACGAAGTCCAGGCCACGGTCCTTGAACTTGTTGTAGGTCTCGATCATCTTCGGCATCTCGCCCACGCAGGTGGTGCAGCTGGTGGCCCAGAAATTGACCATGACCACCTTGCCGCGCAAGTCCTTCAGCGCAACCTTCTGGCCATCGAGCTTGGTGAAGGTGACGTCGGGCGCGGCGTTGCCGGCATTGACCTTGAAATAGGCGAAGGCGGCGATGGCCGCCACCAGGGCCACTGCGGCCAGCTTGATCATGAGACCGCTCTTGGGAGCGTTTGCCTGTGCTTGCATGGGAAACTCCGGATGGACAATGCCGAAAGAGGCAAAAGAGGCGCACAAGGTGTCGTATGCGTCCCCGTTGAACTGAAGCATTATAGACCGCCGCGCCAGAACGTGCGGACGCGCCTGCATGTGAAAACCGCCGGACGGACCGGCGGTTTGACCTGCATCAGGGGCGATCCTGCGCTCAGCTGGTGGACTTGTTCTCGTCGGCCGGCTTGCGCTGGTAATCCTTCAACTGCTCCTCGGTGATGTACTCGAACAGGGTGATGACCTTGTTCACGCCCGAGACGCCGCTGGCGATCTGCGCGGCACGCTGGCCTTCACGCTGGGTTACGCGGCCCATCATGTAGACGATGCCGCGCTCGGTGGTGATCTTGAAGGCGCTGGAGTACAGCGTCTTGTCGTCCACCAGGCTGGCCAGCACCTTGCTGGTGATGAGCGCATCGCTGGAACGCGAACCGAAGCTGGAGGCAGGGCCCACTTCCAGTTCGTTGTACACCGTCTCGACGTTCTGGATGGCCTTGGTTTCACGCTCGGCGGCAGCCTTGGAGGCTTCGTCGGGCACTTCGCCGGACAGCAGCACCTTGCGGTTGAAGGCCGTCACGTTGACGTGGGAACCGGCGGCCACCACGTCGGGAATGCGGGCTTCGCCCTTGACCACGATCGATTTGTCTTCCGTCTGCGCACCCAGGGTGCGGCGGTCGGTGGCGGCAAAGGTGGTGGCCAGCGCGCCGCCGGCAAAGACTGCAAAACAGCCCTGCAGGCTCAGGGCCAGCATGCCACCCAGGGCCACGGCCGCCAGGGGGCGGCGCAGGCGGGTCGACAACGATCGTGCATCACTCATTCGCATCATCTCCAAAAAGCGCGACGTCGATACCGTCGCAAATGCAGTGCAGCGACACCAGATGCACTTCCTGGATGCGCGCGGTACGGTCATGCGGCACACAGATATGCACATCGGCATCGGTCAGGATCTTGCCGATCTTGCCACCGCCCTTGCCGGTCAGCGCCACCACGCGCATGTCGCGTTCGTGGGCCACTTCGATGGCGGCCAGGATGTTGCCCGAATTGCCCGAGGTCGAGAAGGCCAGCAGGATGTCGCCGGCCTGGCCGAAGGCCTGGACTTGCTTCGAGAAGATTTCCTGGTAGCTGTAATCGTTACCGACCGCCGTGAGGATGGAGGTATCGGTGGTCAGGGCCAGTGCCGGCAGCGGCAGGCGCTCGCGTTCGAAGCGGCCTACCAGTTCGGCGGCGAAGTGCTGGCTGTCAGCTGCCGAACCGCCGTTGCCACAGGCAAGAATCTTGTTGCCATTCGACAGTGCGGTGAACATAAGTTCAATCGCCTGTTCGATCGGTTGTGCCAACACGTTGGCGGCCTTCATCTTCAGGTCGGCGCTTTCCTGGAAATGGGCGAGGATGCGGGGATTTGTCATAGTGCCTGCGATTATAGAGGACTTGAAAGCATCCAAGTCCGTGCAATTCGTAAAGAGAAGTTTCCGGAATCCGGTCGCACATGATACGCCAGCCCAGGCGGGATGCACCAATCCTGGCGGTTCATGCGCTGATGGCGTTGCGCAGCCACTGCAACTGGCCACCCTCGAAGGCGATCACGTCGAAGCGGCATGGAGGGAGCCTGGACTGTCCTTGCAGCCACACCTGTGCCGCCAGCAGCAGGCGCCGCTGCTTGGCCGGGGTGACGCTGGCCGCTGCCCCGCCAAAGGCGGCGCTGGCGCGGGCGCGCACTTCCACGAAGACCACCGTGGACCCTTCGCGCAGGATCAGGTCGATTTCGCCACCCTTGCAGCGGAAATTGCGCTCCACCAGCGACAAGCCCTGGCGCTGCAGATAGGCCAGGGCCTGGTCCTCGGCCGCATCGCCGCTGCGCTGGCGGGAAGTCCTCCGCAGCAGATCGCGCAGCGTCACGGCCGCCTCAGTACTGGTCGGCCAGCGGCACCGGCCAGCCATCCCGGTAGACGGCCTGGGTTTCCTGGCGCTGGAAGAAGGTGGTGCCGCCGCTGGCCATGTTCACGCTCAGGCGTCCGGTGACGCCATCGATGTCGAAGGCCGATTGCCGCTGGGCCAGGCCATAGGCCACCCGATAGGCGTCGATGCCCAGGGCATACAGGCGCGCCAGGTCGGGATTGGGACGCTCGCCGTCATTGACGGCCGGACGCGGATAGCGGGCCACGGCCACGTTGTCGGCCTGCAGTTGCCAGGGGACGTCGATCAGACGCACGCCATCCAGCTCGGGCAGCTTGTCGTTGGGGTTGTCGCGCTTGAGGGTGTAGGGATTGATCTGCGAGGTGCCGTAGAGCGGCAGGTCGTTGCCCACGGCATTGCGCAGCTGCACGGTCTGCGCCGCATCCAGGGCCACGAAGATCAGGGCCGGCTTTTCCTGCTCCACCCGCTTGGCCAGTTGCGCCAGGCCGGGGGCGGAGAGGGCGTTGGCGGGCGTGCTCAGCTCCAGCGTATCGACCTGCATGCCCAGCTGGCGCGCGCGCAGCTGGAAGGAGCGGGCGGCGCGCTTTTGCCAGGCGGTGCCGGTGGAAATGGCGAAGATCTTGCCAGGCGCCTTTTCCTTCTCGACCCAGTTGGCGACCTGGCGCGCTTCTTCATCGATGGACAGGCCCACGGCCAGCATCTGCGGCGGCAGCGGCAATTCAGCTTCGCCATTCATGTCGGGCTGGGCCAGCGCCACGGTGGGTTTTGTTACCCGGCCGCTCTGGGCCACGGCAGTCACGGCGCTGCGCGAAAGCGGGCCGACCAGGATGTCGTACTTGCTTGAAGCATCGTCATAGGCGCGCTGCATGTCGGGCGCAGAGTCGCCGGTCTCGACGATGGACAGCTGGATGTTTTCCTTCTGACGCGAATAGGCCGTCAGGAAGCCCGTACGCACCGCATCGGCGGCAGCACCAAAGGCGCCGGTGCGGGCGGGCAGCAGCAAGGCCATGCGCACGGGCGTGGAGGTGAAAGCGGTGGCCGATATCGCGGGCGTGGTCGGCACGGCGGGCAGGGTGGGCGTGCCTTCGGCCGCCTTCTCCATCTCCGGCGAGGTGCCCGGCGGTAGTGCCAGGGGGGCTGCAGGCGTGGCAGCCTGGGCCAGCAGAGGTACACTGTCGGCTGCTGCGGCGCTGGCCGTCATCATCCATGGTGCCAGCATGCCTGCCAGCAGTGCCGCGTGCGCGGTCATTTTCTTCCAACCTGTGAACATCCCGCCCCCTCAATGAATCAGAATTCCAGCGTAGCCGCTTCCATCCTGCAGGATGCCGCCCAGCAAAGCTATCCGGTGTCGGCATTATATGTGCTGGCCACGCCCATCGGAAACGTCTGCGACATCACCCTGCGCGGCCTGCATGTCCTGGCCATCGCCGATGCGGTGGCCTGCGAGGATACCCGCAACACCAGCCAGTTGCTGCAGCGCTATGGCTTGTCCAAACAGCTGCTTGCGACCCATGAACACAACGAGCGCGAAGCCGCTGCCAAGATCGTCGAACGGTTGAAGGCAGGCCAGCGCGTGGCTCTGGTCTCGGACGCCGGCACACCGGCCGTCTCCGACCCCGGCGCCCGTGTAGTGGACGCCGTGCGCGCGGCAGGGTTCCAGGTCATTGCGCTGCCCGGTGCGTCGGCGGCGGTGACGGCCTTGTCGGCCTCGGGCCTGACCGATGCGCGTTTCTACTTCGTCGGCTTCCTGCCGGCCAAGACCCGCCAGCGCGAGACTGCCCTGCAGGAACTGGTCGCCGTGCAGGCCGCCCTGGTCTTCTATGAAGCCCCGCATCGCATCGTCGAGACCGTGCAGTCGATGCTGCAGGTGTTTGGTCCCACGCGCCAGATCGTATTGGCGCGCGAGCTGACCAAGCTCTTCGAGCACATCCACCGCTGCCCGCTGGGCGAGGCGCTGGCCTGGCTGGAACAGGATCCCAACCGCCAGCGCGGTGAATTCGTGGTCTTGCTGGAAGGGGCGCAGCCGGTCGAGGGCGAGGATGCCGAAGGCGAGCGCGTGCTGCGCATCCTGCTGGAAGAGTTGCCGGTCAAGCAGGCCGCCGCGCTGGCCGCGCAGATCACCGGCCAGAAGAAGAATGCCTTGTATGAGCGCGCCCTGCAGATCCGGCAGGGTGGGCAGGAGGATGGCGAGGCCTGAGAAGCCTCAGCTCGCCCGGTAGAGCCCGCCCGGGCTCTTAAATGAAGGTTTGCGCGGAGCCGCCCGCGCAGCGCTCCTCACAGAGCCACCTGCACAAGGCAGGTGAACATTTTTCCCAAAACTCAGGAAATTCAGCGCTCCACGATGAAGGGCGTGCCGGCGCTGCGCTGGCGCACCAGCATGGCGGCATTCTGCGCTGCCGGGCGGGTCGGGTAGGGGCCGGCATAGAGGCGATAGAGGCCATTGACCTGTACCGCCTGCATGCTGTCGACGATGCCCGTGAGGCTGGGCAGCAGCTTGTCGCGCGCCACCAGGGCATTGGCTTCCTGCGAATAGGCGCCGAACTGCAGGTAATAGCCGGCCGTCAGCGGCACGGCCTGGGGCATGGCCGGCGAGGGCGACGAACCGCTGGCCACGGCATTGATGATGCCGCCGCCACCGGCCAGCCCGGCGCCGCCGGCGGCACTGGTGGTGCTGGCGTTGATGGGCTGCACCGCAGCCACGGTAGGCTGCGGCGGCAGGCTTTGCGCGGTCACGGTATTGATTTCCACTGCACCGGTGGCCACGCCCTGGCTACCGGCGCCGGTATCGGCGGCGCGGTTGATGGGATCGGCGGCCGCCAGCGTGGTGGTGCCACCATTGCGGCGGGCATCGGCCATGCGCTGGGCTTCGTCTGGCAGGATGCGCTCGACTTCCAGTTCGCTGCTGCCGTTGCCCAGATAGCCGAGCTTGAGCGCGGCCGTATAGGAAAGGTCGATGATGCGGTTGGAGTGGAACGGACCGCGGTCATTGATGCGCACGATGACCTGCTTGCCGGTCTTCAGGTTGGTCACCCGGGCATAGGACGGGATGGGCAGCGTGGGGTGCGCGGCCGTCATCTTGTACATGTCGTAGAGCTCGCCCGAGGAGGTCTTCTGGCCGTGGAATTTCTTGCCATACCAGCTGCCGATGCCGCGCTGGATGAAAGGCTGGTTGTTGTCCGTGATGGGCACGTAGGTCTTGCCGAACACCGCATAGGGTCGGCTGGCGGCCTTGGAGACCGGTTCCACCTGCGGTTCGGCATCAGCCACGTCCAACAGGCCATCGGGGATATGGTCGCCCGGGCCGTCATCCTTGTAGTAGCCGCCCCGTCCGGAGCCTGCCGGCGGCAGCGCCGGGACGTTGGAAGGCCGTCCGCCGGACCTGGTGGCGGTGCCCGTCGCCTCTGCGGTCTGGCGCGGTGCCTGCTGGGTGGTGCCGCAGGCGGCCAGCAGCAAGGGCAGCAGCAGCGTGCCACAGCGCAGGGCCGCGCCCCAGGAGGCGAGCCGGTCGTGATGTTCTAGAGTGGATGTGCCCATAGCCTGTCCTTGATCAACAGTCGATGCGCGGGGCCTGGTGAAGCCAGCCCCGGCCGGAATGTTCGCAACGATACCAGAGTGCAATGCACCGAGGCTGACAACTCGTCAGTGCCGCAAGTTCACGGCCGCGACCGGACTTGTCGGATGGGCAACAACGAAAGTGCGCCTGCGGATCAGCTTTGCACCAGCTTGCGGTGCCGCTGGATGCTCATCAGGATGCCCGCACCCAGGCCCAGCGTCACCAGGGCGGTGCCGCCATAGCTCATGAAGGGCAGCGGCACGCCCACCACCGGCAGGATGCCGCTGACCATGCCCATGTTCACGAAGGCATAGGTGAAGAAGATCATGGTGATGGCCCCGCCCAACAGACGCGTGAAGAGCGTCGGCGCATTGGCCGTGATCATCAGGCCGCGCCCGATCAGCAGCAGGTACAGCACCAGCAGCACGATGTTGCCGATGAGCCCGAACTCCTCCGAATAGACCGAGAAGATGAAGTCGGTAGTGCGTTCGGGGATGAATTCCAGGTGGGTCTGCGTACCCATCAGCCAGCCCTTGCCGGTCACCCCGCCGGAGCCGATGGCGATGGTCGACTGGATGATGTGGAAGCCCTTGCCCAGCGGGTCGGAGGTCGGGTCGATCAGCATCATGACGCGCTGGCGCTGGTAATCGTGCATGAAGGACCACACCACCGGCAGGCTGGCCGCGCCGGCAATGACCAGGCCCACCAGGATCTTCCAGGGCAATCCGGCAAAGAAGATCACGTAGAAGCCGGCCGCCAGCACCAGCAGGCCCGTGCCCAGGTCAGGCTGGCGGATGATCAGGAAGCCCGGGATCAGCAGCAGGATCGCCGCCACGAAGAAGGCATCCCAACGCAGCATGCCTTCGCGCTTCTGGAAGTACCAGGCCAGCATCAGCGGCATGGCGATCTTCATGATCTCCGAAGGCTGCACCACCACGCCGATGTTGAGCCAGCGGCGCGAGCCCTTCTTGATGATGCCGAACAGGGCCACCGCAATCAACAGCGTCACGCCCACCGTATAGACCGGCACGGCGATGCGCAGCAGCAGCTGCGGCGAGATGTTGGCGGCGATCCACATGATGATGAAGGCCACCAGGATGTTGCGCAGCTGGTCTTCCACCCGGCCCGGGAAGTTCATCCCGGCCGAATAGAGCGTGACGATGCCCACGCAGACGATCAGGAACACGATCAGCGACAGGGCGCCGTCGAATACCGTCAGGTGCGGCTTGATGATGTGCCACAGGGGCGGACGTTGCAGGCTCATGCCGGCTCCTCGTGCGTACAGCTTGTTGCGGTGTCAGGCCTTGCGCCGGGCCGTTGCCCTTGCGCAAGCGTTCATATCAGGTGCCAGAAGTGCCAGGGTGCCTGCGGGGCACAGGCGTCATTCCTGCACATCCGGCTGGACCGTCGGCGTGGTGGTGCTTTCCTCGGTGGTCGGGCCTTCGACCGGGGTATCGGCGCTCACCGGTTCGTTGGGTGCCACCGACTTGATCGGCTCGTTGGGGCGCTTGCCCAGCATGAAGTAGTCCATTGCCTTGCGCACCAGAGGCGCGGCCACCCCGGCACCCCAGCCACCGTTCTCGACCACCGCAGCAATGGCGATGCGCGGCGCATCGGCGGGCGCAAAGCCGATATAGAGACCGTTGTCGTGGAAGATGCGCGAGAGCTTCTTCGAATCATACTTCTGGTTCTTGGCGATGTTGACCACCTGCGCCGTACCGGTCTTGCCGCCCGAGTCGTAGGGCGCACCCCGGAAGGCGGCAGCGCCCGTGCCTTCCTTGACCACGCCGACCATGGCGCGTTTGATGAAGTCGATGTTTTCCTGCTTCAGGGGGATGCGATAGCTTTCCTTGGGCACGGTCTCGGTGCGCTCGTGGGTGACGCCATCCTCGATGATCTTGACCAGGTGCGGCTTCATCACCACGCCGTTGTTGGCCAGGATGGCCGTGGCCTGCGCCAGTTGCAGCGGGGTAAAGCTGTTGTAGCCCTGGCCGATGCCCAGCGAGACGGTATCGCCGGCAATCCAGCGCTTCTGTTCGGGTTTGCGGAAGGAGGTGCGTTTCCAGTCGGTGGAGGGCAGGATGCCGCGCTTCTCGTGTTCCAGGTCGATGCCGGTGATCTGGCCGAAGCCGAAGGGCTTCATGAAGTCATGGATGGCATTGACCCCCATGTCGTTGGCCAGCATGTAGTAGTAGGTATCGCAGGACACCACGATGGAGCGGTACATGTCGACGATACCGTGGCCGCCTTCCTTGTCGTCGCGGAAGCGATGGTTGCCCAGCACGAAGAAGCCCGGATCGCGAATGGCATCCTGCGGACGGCGCTTGCCCAGCTCCAGCGCGGCCAGCGCCATGAACGGTTTATAGGTCGAACCGGGCGAATACAGGCCCGACAGCGGGCGGTTCAGCAGCGGCCGGTCGGGCGATTTGTTCAACTCGTCCCAGCTCTGCTGGTCAATGCCTTCGACGAACAGGTTGGGATCGTAGGAAGGCTGCGAGACGTAGGCCAGGATGTCGCCCGTGGCCGGGTTGATCGCCACCAGCGCACCCTTCTGGTCGCCGAAGGCTTCTTCCACCACCTTCTGCAGCTCGATGTCGATGGACAGTATCAGGTTCTTGCCCGGCGTGGCCGGGGTGCGCGAGAGCGAACGCACCGCCCGTCCGCTGGCCGAGATTTCCACTTCCTCGTAGCCGGTGGTGCCGTGCAGCTGGGTTTCGTAGCTCTTTTCCAGGCCTTCCTTGCCGATGTAGTCGGTGCCGTTGTAGTTGGCTTCGTCGTCGGAATCGGCGATGCGCTCGGCATCGCGCTGGCTGATGCGGCCGATGTAACCGATCACGTGCGCGGCCGTCTTGCCATACGGATACTGGCGGAACAGGCGCGCCTGCACCTCCACGCCGGGGAAGCGATAGCGCTGGGCAGTGAACTTGGCCACTTCCTCATCGGTCAGGCGGGTACGGATGGGCACGCTTTCGAAGTTCTTGGATTCTTCCTGCAGGCGGCGGAAGCGGCGGCGGTCGCGTGGCTGGATTTCGACGATGGTGCCCAGCTCATCGATCAGGTCATCGATGTTGGTCTTGATCTTGGAGGGCGTGATTTCCAGCGTGTAGGCCGAATAGTTGCGGGCCAGCACCACGCCGTTGCGGTCCAGGATCAGGCCGCGGTTGGGCACGATGGGCACCACCGAGATGCGGTTTTCCTCGGCCTGGGCGGCATAGGCATCGTGGCGTACCACCTGCAGCCACAAGAAGCGCGCCAGCAGCAGGCTGAAGCACACCAGCACCACGGCGCTGGCGGCCAGGAGGCGCATCCGGAACAGCCTCAGCTCATGCGCGGTATTCTTGAATTCGGTCATGCTGCTTGCACCTGGCCCCTCAGATGGGGCGGTTCTCGTCGCGGTCCACGGCGCGGCGCTGCGGCGCCAGCAGCAGCATGCTCACCACCGGCCACAGCAGCGCCGAGATCACGCTCTCGCTGAAATAGAACCAGTCCGGCGACTTGCCCGTGACCATCAGCTGGATCACCAGCTGCACGGCCTGGGCCAGCAGCATCAGCGGCAGCACGTGCAGCGCCTGGGTGCGCAGCGGGAACCACAGTACGCGCCGGTGGATCATGATGGCGAAGTAGGACAGCAGGGTATAGGCCAGGGCATTCTCGCCCAAGAGCGTGGACTCGTTGACGTCCATCAGCAAGCCCATCAGGAAGGCCACGCTGATGCCGACCTTGCGCGGCTGGTGGATGTTCCAGAACACCAGCGCCAGCGCCACGAAATCAGGCACGCCGACCATCTGCCCCCAGGGCATCAGGTTCAGCACGAAAGCCATGATCAGGCTGAAGGCGATGAAGAGCGGACTGGCCGGCAGGAGGATGGTTTGATCGTTCATCGTGCGGATTCCTTGGCAGCCGGCTTGGCGGCACTGGCGGCAGCGGGCGCAGCAGGGGTGGCAGCAGCGGGCTTGGCCGGCGTCGTCACGTTGTCGGTACCCTTGCGCTCTTCTGCGGGCTTGTCCTTGGGGGTGGCGTTGGCTTCTTCGGTGCTGTTGTCGCGAGTGCTGTCGCGCAGGCGGCGCTTGAAGAGCTTGGCCGATTTTTCATCGATCACGTCCGGTTCGGGACGCGGCGGCAGGTTCTGTTCCACCAGCAGGATCAGCAGCTGGCGATGGCGGTCGATGCCGGCCAGCGGGCGGCAGACGATGCGGGCGAAGGAGTCGGCCGAGCGCGTTTCCACCAGCGCCACGGTGGCCACCGACAGGCCCGGCGGGTAGACGCCGTCGATGCCCGAGGTTACCAGCATGTCACCCTTCTGGATGTCGGCATTGGCCGGCATGAAGCGCAGGTCCAGCGCACCGGTCTGGCCTCGGCCGTAGGCTACGCTGCGCAGGCCGTTGCGCAGCACCTGCACGGGGATGGCCTGGTCCTTGTCGGTGAGCAGCGTGACTTCCGAGGTAAACGGAAACACCCGTGTCACCTGGCCCACGATGCCCACCTCGTCGATCACCGGCTGGCCCGCCATGACGCCCTGCTGCGAACCGCGGTTGAGGATGATCTTGCGGGTGAAGGGATCGCGCGCATCGTAGAGGATCTCGCCGACGATGGACTTGACCGGCACCTTCTGCTGCATGTCCAGCAGCTTGCGCAGTTGCACGTTCTCGGCCGCCAGCAGGCGTTCTTGCTGCATCAGCTGGGCGTTGACGATCTGTTGCTGGCGCAGCTCGCGGTTTTCCCGCTGCAGCGATGCCAGCGAAGAGAAATACTCGGACGAGTTGGTAAAGGCGTCGCGCGGGACCATGGCCACCGTCTGGAACGGATAGAGGGCCGTGCCCAGCGCCTGGCGCAGCGTGCCCAGCACGTGCATGCGGGCGTCGACCACCAGCATGACGACCGAGATCAATGCGAAGACGGTCACGCGCACCCGGGCGGAGGCGCCCTGCTTGAAGAGTGGTGGGATTTCCATGGCGTCAGGCCGCCGGCAGGGCCGCGTGGTGCGACCATCTGCAGGCGGAGAACTCACTTCCTGCGTCAACAACGGTAACAAAAAGGGGAGCCGAGGCGCTCATGCGAGGCCGCACAAGCCGACCCTGCGCCTTGTGCGCAAGCGGCGTGCGCATCCTGTGGCTGGTCGGCGTGAACGGCGTCATATCGAACGTATCGGTTCCCCACTCATCCGACGGTACATCGCCGCCGGTTCATGCTGTGCTGCCTGCGCCTGCAGTCCGGCAGGCTTATCGTGCAGGCGGGCTGTCCTGCCGGCTTATTCGGCCGAGAAGATCGAGCCCAGCTTGTCCATGCGGTCCAGCGCCATGCCCGAGCCGCGGACCACGCAGGTCAGCGGATCTTCGGCCACGATCACCGGCAGGCCGGTTTCTTCCATCAGCAGGCGGTCCAGGTCGCGCAGCAGCGCGCCGCCACCGGTCAACATCATGCCCTTTTCGGCAATGTCGGCGCCCAGTTCCGGCGGGGTCTGTTCCAGCGCGTTCTTGACGGCCGAGACGATGTTGTTCAGCGGATCCGTCAGGGCTTCCAGGATTTCATTGCTGGAGATGGTGAAGGAGCGCGGGATGCCTTCGGACAGGTTGCGGCCCTTGACTTCCATTTCCTTGACTTCGGAGCCGGGAAAGGCCGAGCCGATTTCCTTCTTGATCGCTTCGGCGGTCTGTTCGCCGATCAGCATGCCGTAGTTGCGGCGGATGTAGTTGACGATGGCTTCATCGAACTTGTCGCCGCCCACGCGCACCGAACCCTTGTAGACCATGCCGCCCAGCGAGATGATGCCCACTTCGGTGGTGCCGCCGCCGATGTCCACCACCATCGAACCGGTGGCGTCGGAGACCGGCAGGCCCGAGCCGATGGCAGCGGCCATCGGTTCCTCGATCAGGTAGACCTGGGATGCCCCCGCGCCCAGGGCCGATTCGCGAATGGCGCGGCGTTCCACCTGGGTCGAGCCGCAGGGAACGCAGATGATGATGCGCGGGGAAGGGCGGAACAGCTTGGAGTCATGCACCATGCGGATGAATTGCTTCAACATCTGCTCGGTGACGGTGAAATCGGCGATCACGCCGTCCTTCATCGGGCGGATCGCCTCGATGTTGCCGGGCACCTTGCCCAGCATCTGCTTTGCTTCCTTGCCGACCGCCTGGATGGTCTTCTTGCCGTTGGGGCCGCCTTGCTGGCGGATCGCCACCACCGACGGCTCGTCCAGCACGATGCCGTGGCCGCGCGCGTAGATTAGCGTGTTCGCGGTGCCCAGGTCGATCGCCAGATCGTTCGAAAAGTAACTGCGGAGAAATCCAAACATGAGTTGTCCTGATGCGCCCGCCACGGGGCGCCTAGCTTTTTGATAGGGGGAGGGTGTCCGTTCATGCTGCGGCGACGCGAAAATCAGGCGCCTGCAAGGCATTAATCCGACATTCTACCTTATAATTCTCGAGAAACCAGCAAGCCGGTTAGCCAAAAACATCAGCATTCCGGGCGCTTGCGGCCGCCATCCGGCGCGGGTTTGCCGTTTTTTACGCCTGATCCGCCATGACCCGGACGAGCCGCCGCGCAAGCGAGCTTGCCGCCGGCGCCAAGTCTGCAGAAGACGTCTTCTGGCCGCAGCGGCTACGGGTCCTCCAATTTCAACATCACGCGGCGCGCCCTGCGCGTCCTTTCGATCATGTCTCTTGCCCTTTCCGACGTCAAACGCATTGCCAACCTGTCCCGACTGGAGTTGACCGACGCCCAGGCCGGCGCCACGCTGGACAAGCTCAATGGCATTTTTGCCCTGGTGGAGCAGATGAAAGCCATCGACACCTCCGGCGTGGAACCGCTGTCGCACCCGATTGCCGCCATCGAGCCGGCGCTGGCGCTGCGCCTGCGCGAAGACGTCGTGACCGAGACCAATCGCCGCGACGACTACCAGCAACCGGCCCCGGCCACCCAGGATGGCCTGTACCTGGTCCCCAAGGTGATCGAATAAACCCGGCGCCCCGTCCAGAACCTGTCCGCATCCGGCCCAGCCGGCCCGCAAGACCGCAGCGTAACCAATTCCATGCACAAGCTCACCCTCAAAGAACTGTCCGCGCAACTGCAAGCGCGCAAGATTTCCGCCACTGAACTGGCGACCCTGTTCCTGGACCGCATCGAGGCCAGCGATCTCAATGCCTTCCTGCACGTGGACCGCGCACTGACCCTGGCGGAGGCCAAGGCCGCCGATGCGCGCCTGGCAGGCAATGATGCGCCTGCTCTGACCGGTGTGCCCATTGCACACAAGGACATCTTCGTCACCCGCAACTGGCGCACCACGGCCGGCTCGCGCATGCTGCAGGACTATGTGAGCCCCTTCGATGCGACCGTGGTGGAACAGTTCAACGCTGCCGGCACGGTCACCCTGGGCAAGCTCAACTGCGACGAATTCGCCATGGGTTCCAGCAATGAGAACTCCTTCTATGGCCCGGTCAAGAATCCCTGGGACAAGACCGCCATCCCCGGCGGCTCCTCGGGCGGCTCTGCGGCCGCCGTGGCCGCGCGCCTGGTGCCGGCCGCCACCGCCACCGACACCGGCGGCTCGATCCGCCAGCCGGCCTCGCTGTGCGGCGTGACCGGCATCAAGCCGACCTATGGCAGCGTCTCGCGCTATGGCATGATCGCCTTCGCCTCCTCGCTGGACCAGGGCGGCCCGATTGCCAAGACGGCCGAAGACTGCGGCCTGCTGTTGAACACCATGATCGGCTTCGACGAGCGCGACTCCACCAGCCTGCAGCGCCCCAAGGAAGATTTCACCCGCTCGCTGAACCAGAGCCTGCAAGGCCTGCGCATCGGCGTGCCCAAGGAATTCTTCGGTGCCGGCCTGGCCGCCGACGTGGAAGCCGCCGTGCGCGGCGCCCTGGCCGAGTTCGAGAAGCTGGGTGCCAGGCTGGTCGACATTTCGCTGCCCAAGACCGAGCTGTCGATCCCGGTGTATTACGTGATCGCCCCGGCCGAAGCCTCGTCGAACCTGTCGCGCTTCGATGGCGTGCGCTACGGCCATCGCGCCGCCGACTACAAGGACCTGGCCGAGATGTACAAGAAGTCGCGTGCCGAGGGCTTTGGCGAGGAAGTCAAGCGCCGCATCCTGGTCGGTTCCTACGTGCTCTCGCACGGCTACTACGACGCCTACTACCTGCAAGCCCAGAAGATCCGCCGCCTCATCGCCGAAGACTTCCAGCGCGCCCTGGCCGGCCCCGACCGCCAGTGCGACGTCATCATGGGCCCGGTCTCGCCCACCGTCGCCTGGGACCTCGGCGACAAGGCTGATGACCCGGTGGCCAACTACCTGGCCGACATCTTCACGCTCTCCACCAGCCTGGCCGGTCTGCCCGGCATGTCCATCCCTTGCGGATTCGGACAGGGCGAGAAGAACGGCAAGCGCCCGGTCGGCCTGCAGATCATCGGCAATTATTTCGACGAAGCGCGCCTGCTGAACGTGGCGCACCAGTTCCAGCAGGCCACCGACTGGCACCTGCGCGAACCGGCCTGATCGCTGGCCCTCGTCGCCAACAACAGCATTCGCAAGGACAACATCATGCAGTGGGAAGTCGTCATCGGCCTCGAAACGCACACGCAGCTTTCGACCCAATCCAAGATCTTCAGCGGCAGCTCGACCCGCTTCGGCGCCGAACCCAACACCCAGGCCAGCCCGGTGGACCTGGCCTTGCCGGGCGTGCTGCCGGTATTGAACAAGGGCGCGGTGGAACGCGCCATCCAGTTCGGCCTGGCCATCGGTGCCACCATCGCACCGCGCTCCATCTTCGCGCGCAAGAATTACTTCTATCCTGACCTGCCCAAGGGCTACCAGATCAGCCAGTTCGAGATTCCGGTCGTGCAAGGCGGCACCATGTCCTTCGCCGTAGAGAAAGACGGCAAGACCGAGATCAAGACCATCAACCTGACCCGCGCCCATCTGGAAGAAGACGCCGGCAAGTCGCTGCACGAAGACTATCAGGGCATGACCGGCATCGACCTCAACCGTGCCGGCACGCCGCTGCTGGAAATCGTCACCGAACCCGAGATGCGCAGTGCCGCCGAAGCCGTGGGCTATGCCAAGGCCCTGCATTCGCTGGTGATGTGGCTGGGCATCTGCGATGGCAACATGCAGGAAGGCTCCTTCCGCTGCGATGCCAACGTCTCCGTGCGTCCGGTCGGCCAGGAAAAATTCGGTACCCGTTGCGAGATCAAGAACCTGAACTCCTTCCGCTTCCTGGAAGAGGCCATCAACTACGAAGTGCGTCGCCAGATCGAGCTGATCGAAGACGGCGGCACCGTGGTGCAGGAAACCCGCCTCTACGATCCGGACAAGAAGGAAACCCGCTCCATGCGCAGCAAGGAAGACGCGCAGGATTACCGTTACTTCCCCGACCCCGACCTGCCGCCGCTGGCCATCTCGCAAGAGTGGATCGAGCGCGTCAAGGCCACCATGCCCGAGCTGCCCGCCGCCATGCGCGCGCGTTTCGTGGCCGAGTATGCGCTGCCGGAATATGATGCCATGGTGCTGACCCAATCCAAGGGCATGGCCTCCTACTTCGAAGCCGTGGTCGCCGCAGCCGGCAAGGAGCAAGCCAAGCCGGCCGCCAACTGGCTGATGGGTGACGTGGCCTCCACGTTGAACCGCGAAGACACCGATATCGCCGATGCCCCGGTGAAGGCTGCGCAACTGGCGCTGCTGTTGAAGCGCATCGCCGATGGCACCATCTCCAACAAGATCGCCAAGGAAGTCTTCGCCGGCATGTGGGAAGCGAAGTCCGACAAGGAAACCCTGGCCGACGACATCATCGAAGCCAAGGGCTTGAAGCAGATCTCCGACAGCGGTGCGCTGGAAGCCATCGTGGACCAGGTGCTGGCGGCCAACGAGAAGTCGGTTGCAGAATTCCGCGCCGGCAAGGAGCAGGCCATCAACGCCCTGATCGGCCAGGCCATGAAGGCCACGCGCGGCAAGGCCAACCCGGCCCAACTGACCGAATTGCTGCGCAAGAAGCTGGCGGGCTGACCCGCTCAGCTTGCGCAGTAGTTGAACGAGCGAACGAGCCCCACGCCTGGAAACAGGCGTGGGTTTTTTTTTCTTAAGTGGACAGCACCAGCGGCCGCCCCCGCGCCCAGCGATTGCTCGACAGCGAAAACGTCAACGAACTGACCTGGTGATACCAGCCTGCCGGGATGTAGAGCATCTCTCCCGGCTGCACCTCGCAGCACACCAGCGCCGCCTGGCGCGCCAGCGGAAAGCGTTCCAGGTCCGGATGGTCCGGGTCGAAGGGCGAGCCGAACAGGATGGCGTTGGCCTCTTTCGGATAGAGATACTGGTCATGATGGGGCGGCGCCAGCCAGACGCGCTTCTTTCCCCATACCTGGGCGAACACATTGTCGTCATAGTCGCAATGCAGCGGCGTGATGCACCCGGCCGGTCCGATCCAGAAGCGCGGCGGGCCCATCTTCTCGAAGAAGTTGGGCCACTGGCACAGCGCATTCAATGCCCGCAATTCCAGATTGCCGAGATAGGGCGGAAGCCCGCTCTCATCGGCCATTGCCTGCTCCAGGTAATCGACCAGCGTCATGTCCTGCATGGCCCGGTCCGGCGCGAAGGCGGTGTTGATGTAGTCCCCCACGCGCGCCCGCACCGGCAACTGGCCGAAGTGGTTGCGCAGGTCTTCCATGGACATCGCCGACAGCGGCCAGCGGCTGGCCATGCCGGTCATGATGAAGGGCAAGCCGGCCCGCGCACGTGCGCGGAAGGCGGCTGTCTTCTGCGGGCCGATGCGCACGATTTCCTGCACCGCGGGCAGCACGGCGCTGGCTTCGCGGATGGCCTGGCGCATTTCGGCCACCGACGCCACGCCGCGCACCTGCGCATCGCGCTGGTCACGCGCCGCTTTGCGTGCAGCCACTTCCGCAGCGCTCAGCCCGGTGAAGTCGGGCCGGGGCGGCAAGCGGCGTGCCCCAGAATGGGCGGGTTCCGGGTCATCTGAAGGAAAAGGCAAGGGCTGTTTCATCTTGGCTATTGTAGCGGCAGGCCCTAGCACGCTCAGCGCATATGGATATGAATTCTTCTTCCTTGTTGGAGGATGGCCGAGGGGAGTGTAATAAGCGCTTTGGCAGGTCAGCCGGGCGTGGTCCGGTCTGGCCTCGGATACCTAGGAGCCCCCATGTCGGTCGCCACACTGGAACGCGCACAGCAGACCCATCAACAATTCGAGATCCTTCCTTTCGACGCCCCGCTGGGTGCGGAAATCATCGGACTGGACCTGAACCTGCCGGTCTCTTCCGAAGAGCTGGCTCGCATCCGTGGCGCACTGGTCGAGCATGGCGTGGTGGTGTTCCGCAACCAGCGCATCACGCCGCAGCAGCACATCGATTTCAGCCGCCGCTTCGGTCCCTTGCAGGTGCACGTGCTCAACCGCTTCCACCTGGCCGGGCATCCGGAGATCCTGATCGTTTCCAACGTGGTCGAGAATGGCAAGCCCATCGGCCTGGTCGATGCCGGCGCGGACTGGCATTCGGACCTGTCCTACATGCCCAAGCCCAGCCTGGGCGCGCTGTTGCATTCAAAGGAATTGCCGGCCGAGCGCGGCGACACGCTCTATGCCAATACCGCCGCCGCCTGGGACACCCTGCCTGCAGCGCTCAAGACCCAGCTCGAAGGCAAGCGCGCCGTGCATTCCTACGTCTATCGCTACGAGCGCCTGCGCAAGCTCTCGCCCTGGCGCCAGCCGCTGACGCAGCAGCAGATCGACGAGGTGCCGCCGGTGGAGCATCCGGTGGTCATCACCCATCCGGAAAGCGGCCGCAAGATACTCTTCGTCAGCGAAGGGTTTACGTCGCACATCGTCGGCATCCCGCGTGACGAAAGCGATGCGCTCTTGAAGGAACTGCACGCCCACATCACCCGCCCGGAGAATGTCTACACCCACCGCTGGCAACCCAACGACCTGGTGTTCTGGGACAACCGCAGCACCCAGCATTACGCCGCGATCACTCCGCAACACCTGCGCCGCACGCTCTATCGCACCACGGTCGAAGGCGACGTACCGCGCTGACCGCTGGCGCTCGGTAACGCTACCGCGCTGGTATCAAGGCGAAATACGCTGACCGCTTCAGTCAACGAGGCTGCCTGATCCTGCATGGATCGTGCGGCCGCTGCTGCTTCTTCCACCAGCGCGGCATTCTGCTGGGTAGCCTCATCGATGTGGGTGATGGCCAGGTTGACCTGTTCAATGCCATCGCTCTGTTCCTGGCTGGCCAGCGTGATCTCGCGCACGATCTCGGTCACGCGGGCCACGCTGTGTACCACTTCCTGCATGGTGTTGCCGGCCTGGGTCACCAGGCGGCTACCATCGTCCACCTTTTCCACCGATTCATCGATCAGTTGCTTGATCTCCTTGGCGGCCGATGCCGAACGCTGTGCCAGCGAGCGCACTTCCGACGCCACCACCGCAAAGCCGCGCCCCTGCTCGCCGGCACGCGCGGCTTCCACCGCCGCGTTGAGCGCCAGGATATTGGTCTGGAAGGCAATGCCATCGATCACGCTGGTGATGTCGGCAATCTTCTGCGATGAGGCATGGATCTGGCCCATCGTCGCCACCACCTGCTCCACCACCGCGCCGCCCTGGCTGGCCACTTGCGAGGCCGAGGCCGCCAGTTCGTTGGCTTGGCGCGCATTGTCGGCGTTCTGCTTGACGGTGGAGGTCAGCTGTTCCATCGCCGAGGCAGTCTCTTCCAGGGCGCCGGCCTGCTGTTCGGTGCGCGCCGACAGGTCCAGGTTGCCGGTGGCAATCTCGCGTGAAGCGACGTTGATGGTGTCGGTGCCGGAACGGACCCGCCCTACGATATCCAGCAGGTTACCGTTCATGGAGCTCAGCGCGGCCAGCAGCTGGCCGGTCTCATCGCGCCTGTCGGCCTGGATGCGGGAAGTGAGGTCGCCAGCGGCCACGGTCTCGGCAATGGCCACCGCCTGGTTCAGCGGCCGCGTGATGCTGCGCGTGAGCAGCCAGGCCAGCGCCGCCCCCAGGACGATCTCGATGGCGCCCAGCAACAGCAGCATGGCGCGGCCGGAACGGTAATTGCTGTTGATCTCGGCAGCGGCCTCGTCGATTTCCTTCTTCTGGTAATCGGCATAGCGCAACACACTGTTGGCGTAGTCATCCATCATCTTGACCAGCACGGTATCGGTCATCTCGCGGGCGCGGGCATCGTCGCCGGCCGTCTTGACGTCGAAGATCTTCTGGCGCATATCGCGATAGGCGGCGCGCAGCTTGCCGACTTCTTCGAAGAGGCGCTTTTCCTCGGGGTCGTTGATGGCCGCTTCAACCTCCTTCTGCAACTGGCTGACCTTGGCCGACTGGGCATCGATCTGCTTCTGGAAGTAGGCCTGGAAGGCATCGTCATCGTTCTTCATGACGGCAAAGGTACGCACGCCGTTTTCCTTGATGGCCGCATGCCACTGCACGGCATCGCGCTCCTTCTTCAGCGCGATCTGGGTCATTTCGTGGGTGGCGTCTCCAATGCTGCCCAGGCGCCATACGCCCAGGCCCACCATGACGGCCATCAGCATCAGCAAGGCAATGAAGCCGATGGCCAGGCGCACGCCGATCTTGAGGTTTTTCATCCGGTCTCCCCTTGGGTGAAGTGCCCGGCGGCTGCTTTTTTGTTGTGATCCTGGCCGGGCGTATGGCAACGATGAATGGCCCATCATTGCTGACTTGCAGGCTAACACAGGCCCGCGCCTGTACAGCACAACTAGGGAATGTCCTGATGCTTGCTGTTGTATTACGGCAAAGCGCCAGCCGGGCTGGACGGGCCTTGCCAGTCCATGGCCGCATCCAGCGGATAGATCGGCCGGCGCACCTTCTTGATGGGGAACAGCCGGAAGTTGGCACTGGTCGGCCCGCCGCTGTCGGAATCGCATTCCACCAGCGCCCGGCTGATCGGCACAAATACCGGACGGCAATACATGCGTGATTTCAGGATCAGGAAGGCTTGCTGCGACGGGTCCAGGCCCAGGCTGGTAAAGACGCCCAGGTCATAAGGCTCGACCCGCTCCTCAGTGATGACGATGCGCGCCGCGCCGATGTCCAGGAGCACACTGCGTCCCATCTGCAAGCTCGACCCGGTATAGATCGGCCCGGTCACCGTGAAGCGGCCATCGGTGATGACCACGACCTTGCCGGTATAGACCGGCGGTATCTTGCGGATGCCCTGTGCGGCCAGGTCGACCTTGTTGCCCACGGCCAGGGTGACGGTGGCACCCACGCCGGCCGCGACCAGCTGCGCTACCGCCTCGGGATCGCTGACGGGGCCCACGGCGATGCCGCTAAGACCCGCCTGCAGCGCCGCTTCCAGCACGTCCATGGTATTGCAGGTGCCGCCCGACATGACGTTGTCGCTATGGTCCAGTAGCAGCACCGGTCCCTGGCCCGGTCCCTCGCTCAATTGCCGGGCCTGTGCCAGCGACTCGGCCAGGGGCAGGCTGTCATAGACGAAATCGGCGCGCTCGGCCCAGATCTGCCGGGCGATACGCTCGGCCACCGCCTCGGCCAGCGGCGCATCGTTCTCGGTCACCACCACCACCGACATGCCCGCATCGCGGAAATCCGACAGGGGGAAGCCCGCCAGCACCGACACCGCCAGCACGCCCGCCTGTTGTTCCGCCGCCTTGGCCGCTTCCACTGCGCGCTGCATGGCCGAGGCCGAGGTATTGCTGGTCAGCGTGGCCGACAGCACCGGCACCTGGCGCCAGGCCATGCGCGGCTGCGACTTGCCCTGCAGGCGCGCCAGCAGCAGTCGTCCTGCATGCTCGCCGGTCTCGAACATGTCGATGTGCGGATAGGTCTTGAAGCTGACGATGACATCCGCATGCGCCACCATCTTCTGCGTGACGTTGCCATGCAGGTCCAGCGCGACCGCCATGGGCGTGTGCGGGGCGATGCGGCGGATGCGCTCCAGCAGCGTGCCTTCGCCATCCTCGGCGTTCTCGGCCACCATGGCGCCGTGCAGGTCCAGCAGGATGGCGTCGCAACCGCCCTCGATGGCGCGCACGATGGCGTCGCACATCACGGTATAGGCATCGGCCGCCACCGCCGCGCTGGGATTGGCCCAGGCCGCCAGCGGTGTGACGATGTCCGCGCCGATCTGTTCGGCCAGTGCGAGGAAAGCACCCATGGCCGTACGTGCGCCCTTCTGGTCAAGACAGGCGGCGTGGTCCCATTGCGGGGCGAACGCTGCAAGTGGTGTGGGAATCGGCGAGAAGGTATTGGTCTCGTGATTCATGCGTGCAATGACGATTTTCGGCTTCATGTTCAGTTTTTTGCATCAATCCGTTTTCATGCACCAATCACTCGGTGACCACACCCGCACTGGCCAGCATGGCCTGCAACAGCACGTTGCAGCCGGCTTCCAGGTGTTCGGGACGGGCGTCTTCGATCTCGTTGTGGGAGACGCCATCCTTGCAGGGCACGAAGATCATGCCGGCCGGCGCCAGGCGCGCGGCATAGATGGCGTCATGCCCGGCCCCGGACACCACGTCCATGGTCTTGTAGCCCAGCGCGGCGGAGGCAGCGCGCACATTGCCCACGCATTCCGGATGGAAGGGGCAGGGCGGGAAGTAGGACACGCGCTCCAGCTCGATGGACAGTCCGGTCTTCTTGCGCATGGCCTCCAGATAGGCCAGCAGGTCTTCATGCATGCGGGTGAGCGACTCCTCGCTGACGTTGCGCAGGTCGATGGAAAACTTCACCTGTCCGGGAATCACGTTGCGGCTGTTGGGCATCACCTGCACCTGGCCCACCGTGCCACGGCCATAGGGTGGATAGCGATGGGCGATGGCCACCACCTCCTGCATGATGAAGGTCGACACCTGCAGCGCATCCTTGCGGATTTCCATGGGCGTTGGTCCTGCGTGCGATTCGAAACCGGTCACCGTGCAGTCATACCAGGACAGGCCCAAGACGGCCGGCACCACGCCGATGACCGTATCGGCATTCTCCAGCACCGGCCCCTGCTCGATATGCGCCTCGTAATACGCGCCGATGGGATGGTCGCCGCAGACCTGCTCGCCGATATAGCCGATGCGTTCCAGTTCGTCACGCACCTTCTTGCCGTCGATGTCGGTGGCGTTGTAGGCATGCTCCAGCGTGAAGGCGCCGCAGAAGACACCGGAGCCCATCATCACCGGCACGAAGCGCGAGCCCTCTTCGTTGGTCCATACCGCCACCTCGATGGGCGCTTCGGTCTGGATGCCGTGCCGGTTCAGCGTGCGGATCACCTCGATGCCGGAGAGCACGCCATAGTTGCCGTCGAACTTGCCGCCGGTGGGTTGCGTGTCGATGTGCGAGCCCGTCATCACCGGTGGCAGCGCATTGTTGCGGCCGGGGCGGCGCATGAAGATGTTGCCGATCTGGTCCACCACCACGCTCATGCCTTCGGCCCGCGCCCACGAGGTCACCAGGTCGCGACCCTGCTTGTCCAGGTCGGTCAGGGCCAGGCGGCACACGCCACCCTTGGGGGTGCCGCCGATCTGGCCGAGTTCCATCAGGGAATTCCACAGGCGTGCGCCGTCGATGCGCAGGGTGGAGGGGTTGGTTTTCATGTTCATCTTGATTCCTTGTTTGATTTGATACCGGTGCGCCTTCGATACGGCCTTCGGCCTACTCAGGACGAACGGGAGGAGGGGCATCCACTCCCCGTTCGTCCTGAGTAGCCGCGCAGCGGCGTATCGAAGGCGCACCGTCCTCATGCCGCCAGATTCACACCCAGATAACGGTCCTTCACCCCCTCATCGGCCAGGAACGCGGCATTGCTGCCGCCATACACGATGCGCCCCTGTTCGACGATGTAATGCCGGTCCGCCAGCTGCGTACATACTTCCAGGTTTTGCTCCACCAGGATGATGGACATCCCGGTACTCTTGATCTGCCTGATCTGCGCCACGATCTCGTCGACGATCACCGGCGCCAGTCCTTCCACCGGTTCATCCAGCATCAGCACGCGCGGATGGGTCATCAGTGCGCGTGCAATGGCCAGCATCTGCTGCTCGCCGCCCGAGAGCTGGCCGCCGCCATTTTTGCGGCGCTCCTTCAGGCGCGGGAAGATGGCATAGATCTCTTCCAGCCCCCAGGCCGATTCCTTGCGTGCGGCCATGGTCAGGTTCTCTTCCACCGTCAGCAGCTTGAAGATGCCGCGATGCTCGGGCACCAGGCACACGCCGCGCGCGGCGATCTGGTAGGCGGGCAAGCCGCTGATGACCTGGCCCTCGAAGAGCACCCGGCCCTGCGCCGGCGGCACCACGCCGACGATGCTCTTCAAGGTCGTGGTCTTGCCCGCGCCATTGCGGCCCAAGAGCGTCACTACCTCGCCCGCATCGACCTGCAGCGACACGCCCTGCAGGATGTGGCTCTTGCCATAGTAGCCGTGAACGTCTTCCACTTGCAGGATCATGCTTTGCCTCCGGTGATCATGCTGCCGAGATAGGCCCGGCGCACGCGTTCGTCACTGCGGATCTCGGCCGGCTTGCCCTGTGCCAGGATCTGGCCCAGCTGCATGACCGTGATGCGGTCCGAGATATCCATCACGATATCCATGTTGTGCTCGATCAGCACCACCGTGTAGTCGCGCCGCAGCCCGTGGATGAGCTGCTTCATCCCGGCGATGTCGTCGATGCCCATGCCCGAGGTCGGCTCGTCCAGGAAGATCACCTTGGGCCGCCCGGCCATGGCCATGCCCACTTCCAGCCTGCGTTGCTGGCCATGTGAAAGTTCTGCACAGGCCCGCCCCGCCACCGCCTGCAGGGACAGGCGCTCCACCAGCGCATCGGCCAGCGCGCACGCGGCAGTGAATTGTTCGGCACGTTTCCAGGGGTTCAGTGCAGCCAGCGGCGCGCGGCCTTGCGCGGCCAGGCGCAGGTTTTCCCGCACGCTCAGGTTGGGGAACAGGCTGGTCACCTGGAAGGAGCGCGCCAGGCCCTTCTGCACCCGCCGATTGCCGGGCAGGTGCGCCACCTCTTCGCCTTCGACCAGGATGCTGCCCTCGGTGATGGGTGTGGTACCGGTCAGCGTATGGAACAGCGTAGTCTTGCCCGCGCCATTGGGGCCGATCACCGAATGGACGGTGCCGGCCTCGATATCGAGCGTGATGCCGTTGACGGCGGTGAACTTGCCATAGCGCTTGGTCACGTTCACCGCCTGCAGGATGGGGCGGCTCATGAGTGCTTCTCCTTGGTCACGGTGGCGCTCTGTGCAGCATCTTCCTTGTTGCCGCGCACGGCATCGATGATCTTCATCGCGAGGCCAAACAAGCCCTTCTGCATGTAGAGACTGACAGCGATCAACAGCAAGCCCAGCAGCATCAGCCAGCGCGGCCACAGCGTGGAGAGCCAGTTGCCCATCAGCACGTAGAAGCTCGCCCCCAGCACCGAGGCAAACAGGTTGCCGGTACCGCCGATGACGGTCATCACCAGGATTGCTTCGCTGGTGTGGTATTCGATGTTGGACAAGGGCGCCACCCCCGTCATCATCGCGTGCAGCCCGCCGGCGAGACCCGTCACTGCGCCCGAGATCACGAAGGCGGCCAGTTTCAGCAGCCGCACGTCATAGCCCAAGGCCGAGGCACGCGCCTCGTTCTCGCGCACCGCCAGCAGCGTCTTGCCCAGCACCGAATCGACCACCTGCTGCAGCAGCCAGAACACCAGCACGAACAGCAGCGCCACCACCGTGTAGTACTGCCACGAAGAAGTGGTCGGCAGCAGCGTCAGTCCGAACAGTGACAGGGGCGGGCGCGGGATGTCCAGCAGGCCGTTGTCGCCTCCGGTGACGTCCTTCATCGTATAGGCCAGGAAGTAAAACATCTGGGCAAAGGCCAGCGTGAGCATCACGAAGTAGGTGCCGCGCTGGCGGATCGAGAACCAGCCCACCAGCAGCGCCACCAGCGCGCCACCGAGGGCGGCGAAGGCCAGCGCGGGCAGCAGTGCCAGCTTCCACTGCAGCAGCACCACACCGGCGGTATAGCTGCCCACGCCAAAAAAGATGCCCTGGCCGAAAGACATCAGCCCGGTATAGCCCAGCAGCAGGTTGCAGCCCAGCGCGGCCAGCGCAAACACCAGCACTTCGGTGGCCAGCGTGCCCGAGGGCAGCAGCAGCGGCAACAGCAGCGCCACGGCGGCTGCCAACAGGGTGTAACGGAAATGCGCAATCTGTTTCATGGAAACCTCTGTGCAGAAAACGTCAGGCCGCTCAAGCTGCGCCAGGACGGCCCAGCAAGCCATTCGGACGCAACAGCATCACGGCGGCCATCGCGACATAGATCATCAGGTGCGCGCCCTCGGACCAGACCGTGCTCATCACGCTCTGCACGATGCCGACCAGGATGCCGCCAATGAGCGACCCCCAGAAGCTGCCCAGCCCGCCGACCACCACCACCACGAAGGCGATGCCCAGTGCCTCCACGCCCATGAAGGGATCGGCGCCGCGTATCGGTGCGGCCAGCGCACCGGCAAGACCTGCCGTGGCCGCGCCCAGCGCGAAGACCAGGCTGAAGATGCGCTGGATGTTCAAGCCGAGCAGGCTGACCATTTCGGTCGATTCCGATCCGGCGCGCACGATCGAACCCAGGCGCGTGCCTTCCAGCACCCACCACAAGAGCAGCGCAATCACGGCAGTCAGGCCGATGACGAAGAGCCGGTACTTGGGATAGACGAAGCCACTCCACATCACCACGCCCTGCAGCACATCAGGCGGGGCGACATTGTTGCCCAGCGGTCCCCATACCGAGATCACCGCTTCCTGGATCACCAGCGCCATGCCGACCGTAAAGAGGATGTGGAAGTGATGCGGCAGCGCATAGACGTGGCGCAGCACGAAGCGCTCCACGATCCAGGCGAACAGCCCCACGGCCACTGGCGCGATAAGCAGCGACCACCAGAAGCCCAGGCCCAGGTCGGTGACCTCGAAACACAGATAGGCGCCCAGCAGGAAGAAGGCGCCATGCGAGAAATTGACGAAGCGCAGCAGGCCGAAGACGATCGACAAGCCTACCGCCAGCAGGAAGTAGAGCATGCCGATGCCCACGCCATTGGCAATCTGCAGCAGATAGATGTTCATGGAACCTCGTGAGGAGAACAAGGAAGTTCATTAATGCTCAATCCCCGTTCGGACTGAGTAGACCCGCAGGGTCGTATCGAAGGCGCACCGCCAGAAATGGACCCGGAGCCACGCCTTCGATACGCCGCTGGCGCAGCTACTCAGTCCGAACGGGGTGGGGCGTGCCCGACGTCAGCACAGCCCCATCAACGCCACATCAGCGCCACATCACAGCTTGCACTGCGTCTTCTCCAGCGGCAGGAAGGACTTGCCGGAAGAAACGATGTCCGCATAGTCATTCTTGTTGGCCATTTTTGACTTGGCCTTGCCCTTGAGCAGGTAGTAGTTCTTGATGACCTGGTGATCGCCCTTGCGGATTTCCTCGGTGCCGGTCAGGCCTTCGTACTTCATGCCTTCCATGGCCGCGATCACCGCCTTGGGATCGGTGCTGTTGGCCTTGATAATGGCGTCCAGGATGATCTTGGTACAGATGTAGGAACCGGCCAGGCTGTAGTTGGGATCGATCTTGAGGTTGTCGTTGACCAGCTTGACGAATTCCTTGTTGAAGGGAGAATCGATGGCATGCCAGTACTGCGCGCCGAAGTACACGCCCTCGCAGATATCCGCGCCCAGGGTCTCGAACTGTTCCAGCCCCGAGGCCCAGGCCATGAGGATGGTGCAGTTGTTCTTCATGCCGAAGCTGACCGCCTGGCGCAGCGTATCCGAAGATTGCGAGCCGAAGTTCAGCAGCAGCAGCACGTCCGGCTTGGCGGCAATGGCATTGGTGAGATAGCCGGAGAATTCCTTTTCGGTCAGCGAGTGGTAGCTGTTGCCCACGTGCTCGATGCCCTTTTCCTTGAAGATGTTCTTGGCCGCCGACAGCAGGCCTTCGCCGAACACGTATTGCGGCGTGATGGTGTACCAGCGCTTGGCGTTGGGCAGCTTTTCCAGCAGCGGGCGCACGGTCTGTTCGATGGCGCCGAAGGTCGGCACCGACCAGCGGAAGGTGGCGCGGTTGCACTCGCTGCCGGTGATTTCATCGGCACCGGCGGTGGTGATGAAGACCGCGCCGGCCTTGTCGGCTTCCTTGCCCATGGCCAGCGCTTCGCCCGAGAGGATGCCGCCGGCGAAGAAGCGCGTGCCCTTCTCGATGGTCTCCTGCATCTTGCGCACGGCGGTGGCGGGTTTGCCTTCGGTGTCGAGGGTGACGTAGCTGGTGCTCTTGCCCAGCACCTTGCCGTATTTCTGCAGGGCCAGCTTCATGCCCATGTCGGCGAATTTGCCATTGGCGGCAAAGGGCCCGGACATCGGCACCGGACAGCCGAAGGCAATGCTCTCGGCCTGGGCAAAGACATCGCGGTAGCTCAATGCGCCGGGCGCGGCCAGTGCGGACAGTTTCAGGAAATTGCGACGGCTGATCATGCTTCTTTCTCCCTCGAGGTGAACGATTGACAGATGACATCCATGGAATTGCGCAACAAAGCATTACCGTTCGTCAACGCAAGTTCCATGCCCATGTCTTCCAGAAAAATTAGGAAATTACGGCATGAGAATATTGCGTGGACACAGGAAATCCTCCGCCAGGCACGGGCGGAAAAGAGAGGAGCAACAGGAATGCGCTGCCTGTTGCGCATGACGCAAGGCAGTGACGTGATGACGTCAAAACGCTGCAGCAGCGCGTCTTTGCGCCGCGTGGCGTGAGCCAGCATGGGGCTCCTCCTGCCGCTCCGAAGAGCGGGTCTCCAATAGAGTGTGGCCGTTCTCCCGTGCTGCCGGTGTGTCTCCACCGGTCGTCCACGACGGTCTTGTTTTCTAAGTCTTCTTGCTTTTGGTGCAGGCCTTCACGTCATTTCCTGCGGGCTGAGTCAGGCTGATCTTTTCTGCACCGTGCCTGACGTTTTCTGCACCAACACAACGATGGCCGGGGCCCGGCCAGATCCTTCATCATACGTGTGCACCAAAGAAAAACGGCATGAAAATTTCATGCCGTTGATCCTGTTTATTTCATCTGCGGGAAAGCGAATTCCGCACCGGCACTGGCCGTATTGGGCCAGCGCTGCATCACCGCCTTGGCCCGGGTGTAGAAGCGCACGCCTTCCGGTCCGTACATGTGATGGTCGCCGAAGAGACTGCGCTTCCAGCCGCCGAAGCTGCTGAAGGCCATCGGCACCGGCAGCGGCACGTTGACCCCGACCATGCCCACTTCGATCTGGCGCACGAACTCGCGGGCCACGCCGCCATCGCGGGTATAGACAGCCACGCCATTGCCATACTCATGCGCATTGATCAGTTCGACCGCGCTGGCGATGTCCGGGCAGCGCAGCACGCACAGCACCGGGCCAAAGATTTCTTCCTTGTAGACCGTCATGTCCGGGGTGACGTGATCGAGCAGGGTGCCGCCCACGAAGAAACCCTTCTCGAAGCCCGGCACCTGATAGCCACGGCCATCCACCACCAGCGTCGCGCCTTCTTCCACGCCACGGCCGATCAGGCTTTCGATGCGTTCCTTGGCCGCAGCCGTCACCACCGGGCCCATTTCCGCACCGGCGGCCATGCCTTCGTTGATCTTCAGGCTGCGCGCACGTTCGGCCAGGGCCGCCACCAGTTCATCACCGGCGCTGCCCACGGCCACCGCCACGGAGATCGCCATGCAGCGCTCGCCGGCCGAGCCGTAGGCCGCGCCCATCAGGGCATCCACGGCCAGTTGCATGTCGGCGTCGGGCATCACCACCATGTGGTTCTTGGCGCCGCCCAGGGCTTGCACGCGCTTGCCCTTGGCCGAGCCACGGGCATAGATGTATTCGGCAATCGGGGTCGAGCCGACGAAGCTGATGGCCTTGACCTGCGGATGATCCAGCAGGGCATCGACAGTCACCTTGTCACCCTGCACGACGTTGAAGACGCCATCGGGCAGGCCCGCTTCCTTCAAGAGATCAGCGATCAGCAGCGAAGCCGACGGATCGCGTTCGGAAGGCTTCAGCACGAAGCAGTTGCCACAGGCAATGGCGATGGGGAACATCCACATCGGCACCATGGCCGGGAAGTTGAACGGCGTGATGCCGGCCACCACGCCCAGCGCCTGGCGCATCGACCAGGCGTCGATGCCGCGGGCGATCTGGTCGGTGTATTCGCCCTTGAGCATCTGCGGGATACCGGCGGCGAACTCGACGATCTCGATGCCGCGCGCCACTTCGCCCTGCGCATCGGAGAAGGTCTTGCCGTGTTCGCGCACGATGATGCGGGCGAAGTCATCGGCCCGTTGCTGCATCAGCTGCAGGAAGCGGAACATCACTCGCGCGCGCGTCAGCGGCGGGGTGTTGGACCAGGCCGGGAAGGCGGCCACGCCGGCCTTCACCGCCACATCGACCTCATCGGCCGTGCCCAGCGCCACCTGCGCCACCGGCACGCCCTGGGCCGGGTTGAAGACATCGGCGTAGCGCCCGTTCTTGGTATCGACGCGCTGTCCGCCGATGTAGTGTGCAATCTTTTCCATGAATCTTTCTTGCGTCATTGCGTGAGGATGAGGTCAGGCCAGGGTCTTGAGGATGGCCGCCAGCTTGCCGAACAGTTCGTCGATCTGCTGCTTGTTGATGATCAGCGGCGGCGACAGCGCGATGATGTCGCCGGTGACGCGGATCAGGATGCCGTCATTGAAGGCGCGCACGAAGGCGTCATAGGCGCGGGCGCCGACGCGGCCGGGGATGGAGGACAGCTCGATGCCGGCGATGAGGCCAATGGTACGCACGTCGATCACGTGCGGCAGGCCGCGCAGGGCATGGGCGGCTTCCTGGAAATAGTCCGCCACCGCTTGCGCATTCTCCAGCACGCCTTCGGTCTGGAACACCTCCAGCGACGCCAGGCCGGCCGCGCAGGCCAGCGGGTGGCCGGAATAGGTGTAGCCGTGGAAGAGCTCGATACCGTCCGGGCCGTTCATGAAGGCATCGTGGATTTCCTTCTTCACGAACACCGCGCCCATCGGCACCACGCCGTTGGTGAGGCCCTTGGCGGTGGTGAAGATGTCCGGTTCCACGTCGAAGTAGTCGGACGCAAAGGGCGTACCCAGGCGGCCGAAGCCGGTGATGACTTCATCGAAGATCAACAGGATGCCGTGCTTGGTGCAGATCTCGCGCAGGCGCTTGAGGTAGCCCTTGGGCGGGATCAGCACACCCGTGGAGCCGGCTACCGGTTCCACGATCACGGCGGCGATGTTGGAGGCGTCGTGCAGGGTCACCAGGCGTTCCAGCTCATCGGCCAGGTGCGCGCCGTATTCCGGCTGGCCCTTGGTGAAGGCGTTCTTTTCCAGGTTGTGGGTGTGCGGCAGGTGATCCACGCCCGGCAGCAGCGCCGTGCTGAAGGTCTTGCGGTTGCCGCCGATGCCGCCCACCGACATGCCGCCGAAGCCCACGCCGTGATAGCCGCGCTCGCGGCCGATCAGGCGGGTGCGGGTGGCGTTGCCTTTGGCGCGGTGGTAGGCCAGGGCGATCTTGAGGGCGGTATCCACCGATTCCGAGCCGGAGCCGGTATAGAACACGTGCGCAAAGCGGTCGCCCGTATAAGCCTTGAGGCGCTCGGCCAGTTCGAAGGCGCTCGGATGGCCCAGCTGGAAGGAGGGCGCATAGTCCAGCGTAGCCACCGACTTCTGCACCGCCGACACGATCTTCGGATGGGCGTGGCCCAGCGGTACGCACCACAGGCCGGCGGTGCCGTCCAGGATGGCATTGCCGGCGTCGTCGCGATAATGCATGCCTTCGGCGGACACCAGCATGCGCGGCGCGGTCTTGAAATTGCGGTTGGCAGTGAAGGGCATCCAGTAGGCCGACAGGCTGGAGGGATGCGTTTGGTCTTGGCTGGACATGGCAGGCACCGTGAAAAAAATGGAGAAATTGGAGAATCAGTCGAGGGTGCTTGATTATTGCCAGACAGTGGCCGTATTGTTAGCTACACTTTTGATTTTCGCTCGAAACTGTATTGGTCTGGAAGGCGAACTGTATTGCTCACTCTGCCGGGAAGCGGGTGCTTCCGTTGGCCACCCAGGATGTCGTGATACCCGCTATCCATCGGGAATACGCCATGATCCGGGTGTATGGCGGTACCAATACAGTGACCAATACAGTTTGGAATTTCTCCCTACACTTTGGCTCGCGGCAGCAATGCAGTGCTCCGCCAGCCCAACACTTTGCCCGAAAGGATGACATGGCCAAGCCTGCGCGCGCGCCGCTGCAACTGGACCTGAGACGCAAGACCGGCGAGCGCCTGCTGGAGCAGGTGACCGCTGGCCTGGCCGGCCTGATCGAGACGGGGGAATTGCGCTCCGGCGAGCGCCTGCCGTCGGTGCGCCAGTTTGCCCAGCACCACGACATTGGCTCTTCGACCGTGGTGGAAGCCTACGAGCAGCTGGTCGCACGCGGCATGCTGCAGGCCCGGCGCGGCGCCGGTTTCTTCGTGGCGGCGCGGGCCGGGCAAGCGGGCACGCGCGCGGTCTTCGTGCCGCCCGAGCCGGTGATCGACTCGGCCTGGCTGCTCTCGGAAATGTTTGCAGATGAGCGCGTGCCCATCAAGGCCGGCTGCGGCTGGCTGCCCGGCAAGTGGCTCAACGACGAGGGACTGCACCAGGCCGAGCGCCGCATCATCCGCTCCCCCGGCGCGCAGCAGGTCGGCTATGGCCATCCTTACGGCTATGCGCCGCTGCGCCAGCTCATCACGCAATTCCTCGGGCATTGGGCGCTGGAGCTGGGCATCGAGCAGGTGCTGACCACCCACGGCGCCACGCAGGCGCTGGACCTGGTGATCCGCACCATGACCAAGCCGGGCGACACGGTGCTCATTGACGATCCCGGCTACTGCAATCTGATCGCCATGCTGCGCCTGGCCGGCCTGAACGTGATCGGCGTGGCACGCACACCGGGCGGGGTCGATACCGACATGCTCGATACGCTGGCGCGCACGCATCACCCCAAGATGTTCTTCACCACCAGCGTGTTGCAGAATCCGACCGGCACCTCCTATACCCCGGCTTGCGCGATGCGTGTGCTGCAGGCTGCTGAACGATATGGTTTCTGGGTGGTGGAAGATGACATCTTCCGCGAACTCGGCCAGGCCACCGATCCCATGCTGGCTGCGCTGGATGGCTTGCAGCGGGTGATCTACGTGGGCAGCTATTCCAAGACCATCGCGCCCTCGCTGCGGGTGGGCTACATCGCCTGCCAGCGCGAACTGGCGCGGCAGATCGTGCATACCAAGATGGTCTTGACGCTCACCAATTCGGAGATCAATGAGCGGCTGGTACACAATGTCCTGACCGAAGGTCATCACCGCCGCCACGTGCAGACGCTCAATGCCACACTGCTCAATGCCCAGGCCACCCTGAATGCCAAGCTCACCGAAGTCGGCCTGACGCCCTTTACGGCGGCGCGCGGCGGCATGTTCAGCTGGGCCACCATCGAAGGTTGCGAGTTGTCGGCACGCGAGATCGCGGACAGGGCGCGGCAGAAGGGCATCTGGCTGGCGCCGGGGGATTTCTTCCATCTGTCGGCGCCGCACAAGACCAGTTTCCGGTTCAATGTGGGGTATGCGGATGTGCCGGAGTTGTTTGATTTTTTGCGGGGGTTGTGAGCATCATCGGCGGCGGCAAAAAAATTCTTTTGATAGCGAAGCGTCACCTCTCGGCATGCATCTCAATCCCGACCATTATCTGCAGACAGAATCCGGCCGCCAATTCAGCATGGAGCGCAATGCCGCTGCATGGGAGCAGTTGTACCTTGATTTGTCCGACGCGCTGCGAACTGCGCCCCGCAAGGTCGTCATGGTGCTGGGAATTCAGGGATCAGGAAAATCGACCTGGGTCAGCAAGCGGTTGTCAGCGTCGGACCAGACGATCTATGTGGACGCAACGTTCGCCACGGCGCTTCGCCGCGCGCGCGTCATCGGCATCGCGCAGGCTTCGGGCGTGCCCGTCGCGGCGGTTTGGATAAGGGTCAGTCTGGAGACTGCCTTGCGCCGTAATGCGGGGCGGTCGCCGGATGAGATTGTTCCGGAGGATGCCGTCGCCAATGTTTTCAAGCTCTTCGAGCCCCCGTCTGTGGTGGAAGGGTTCAGCGAGATTCACATTCTCGATGAACAATTCAATGTGGTACAGGAAGATACGGATTGATTCTTTCGGCGTGTTTAGACAGAGAATTGAAGGAGGTCAAGCACATGTTTGATGATGCCGATGTATTCAGAATCAAGTCACCAGACCTTCGCATGATGCGGCGTGAGCGGATACGCGTAGTTCGCTTTCTCAGAGAATTGCTTCCCTATGCAGACGTCAGGGAAGTCGGCAGTACGGCGGTGCCCGGCGTGATTGGGAAAGAAGACCTGGATTTTGCGATTAAGGTGAGTGCGGACAAGTTTGACTGCGCCAGGATGTTGCTCGATACGAGTTTCATCCGCAACCCCAATCAGCTATCCGACCACTGTATCCAAGGTTACAACGTAGAGTCGGGTCTGGAGGTTTCCTTGCAACTTATCGTCCGTAACAGTCCATACGATATTTTCGATTCGTTCTTCTGCATGCTCAAGCAAGATGCCGAGTTGAGAGATGCCTACAATCGGCTCAAGATGCAATGGGACGGCAAATCGATGCAGGCGTATCGTCAGGCGAAAGATGCATTCATAGCCCAAGCGCTTTCAAGGGCTTGACGTTGAGTTTTCACTTCATGGAGACTTTTCATCGAAACGAAGGGCCACGCCGGTTCTGCCAAGAAGGGTTTCATCAAATATTGGCGCAATGTTGGCGGTGATTGATCAGGCCGCTCAAGTCCATCAATTTCTATGGCGTCTTTCCAGAATTTCAACCATGACGTTTTCTGCACCAAGTCCTATCCGCGCCATCCTTGCTGGTAATGCACGCGCTGGATTTACTGGCGCCGAGGCCGCAACACCAGCCACGTAGAGCTCACGATCAGCAAGCCCCCGACCCACCCCTGCAAGGACATCTGCTCCTTCATCCAGAAGACCGCAATGAGCGCCCCCCAAAGCGGCTCACTGCCCATCAGCAAAGCCACGCGCGACGGGCTGGTGCGGGCGGCGGCATAGTTCTGTACGAAGAAGGCGAGGATCGTGCAGAGCAAGACGAGAAACGCCATCGCCCACCAGAACGACGGCGTGGCCGGAACAGCTACCCAGCCCGGACCGGGCGCGACGGTCATGAGAATGAACGAGCCAAGGGTCATGACGCCCATCTGTACGGCCGTCAGGGTGAGGGCGGGCAATCTGAAGAGCAGGCTCTGGCGGCGTGTCATGCAGACCATGACGCCGCGCAGGAGGGCGGCCAGCACCATCAGGGCATCGCCCCACGTCAATCGGGAAAGATCGCCGCCGCCCTGAAATGCCAGCAATGAGGCACCGAGAAACGATAAGCCACAGGCCATCAGCGCCGAACGGCCTGGACGCTCTCCCAGAAGAAGCCATTCGCAAAATGGCGTAAAGACTACGCACAGACTGATCAGGAAGGCGGCATTGGAGGCCGTCGTCAGCGATACTCCAAAGGTCTCGCTGACAAAAATCGCCAGCAGAATTGCGCCCAGCAAGATGGCCCCTGCCAGTGAGCTTTTCCATGACGCGACTGCAGTGATGCCGCGTAATGCGGGGGCCAGCAAGAGAAACGTCAAACCAAAACGTAGTACGAGGAACTGCAGTACGGGCAGCTCGGTCGTGGCAAGTTTGGCGGCGCTGTAGCTGCCGCCCCAGATTACAGCGACCAGGAGCAGCAGCCATTGAACAGGACTGAGCAGGAGTCCAACCCGATTTCCGGATGCAGGGTGTAGGGTGCAAGGTTTGCTCATGATGTCTTATCGTTGGGGATGCGCATTTCGCTTCCGGCGCAGGTGAGAGTTGAATCAGTGGGTGTATTGTCTTGATGCCGGGGAGGTCTGACTAGATGGGTAGCAAGAACAGGAGTTGTGCCGCATGAGAACAAATGATCTGGCCGAGGTATTGCATGAGCTTGTCACGTTCGTGCAGGTCGTGGAGTCCGGCAGCTTTTCGGAAGCGGCCCGGCAGCAGGGCATGACGCCTTCGGCCGTCAGCCGCCAGGTGGCGCGGCTGGAAAAGATGATGGGCGTCTCGCTGTTCCAGCGCACGACACGGCAACTGCGTCTCACCGAGGCAGGATTGGATGTGCTGGAGCACGGACGGAAGATGGTCGCGGCCGCAAGGGCCACGCTCCTGGCTGCGGAAGGCCATGCAGGCTCGCCCAAGGGGCTGGTCAGGCTGAGCGCGCCCAAAGCCTTTGCCCGCCACATCCTGCAGCCGGTGCTGCTGGCATTCCTGAAATCCTATCCCGAGGTCGATGTACACCTGCTGGTGGTCGACCGGGCGGTGGACCCGCTGCGCGAAGGGGTGGACCTGGTGATCCGTCTGACCGATGTCCCGCCGCAAGGCATGGTGGCGCGGCCCCTGCTGCCGGTCAGGCAATTGCTGCTGGCCAGCCCCGATTATCTTGCTGCCCATGGCCCGATCCATCATCCGGAAGACCTGATGAGCCATAGCTGCCTGACGCTAGGCGAGGAGGAACGTGATAATCGCTGGCGTTTCGTTTCCGGTACCGAATCGGCAGAGATCATCGTGGCGGGGCGGTGTTCGGTCAATCACAGCGAAATGCGGCTGGCGGCCATTGAAGCAGGTATTGGCGTGGGTTGTGTTCCCGATTTCGTGGGCAAGGAAGCGTTGGCGGCCGGGCGTGTGGTGCACCTGCTGCCGCAATGGAATGTCGATAGCAACTATCAGGGCGTGGCCTATCTGCTTTTCCCGGCGTCTCGCCATATCGCGCCCAAGATGCGGGTGCTCATTGACTATCTGGTGGAGGCGCTGCAGTCGCAAGCAGCAGGGAAGCACGCCGTTGAAGAGGTCTCCTGACAAGCCGTCCATCTGGCTTCTGGCGAGGCTTTCAGCTGAATCATTTTTGATTGGATGGCGACCATGATCTTGCTCTCAACAAGGCGTCTGACCTCAAGTCCGCCGTCCCATGCTGACGCAGAAGAACTGCTCCGCTACTACACGCGCAACAGAATCCATCTGAAACCCTGGGAACCGGAAAGAGGCGATGACTTCTTTACCGTGGCCGCAATGGAAAAACGCATTCATGACATGGCCTCCGCGATAGAGGCGCAACAATCATTGCACCTGCTCCTGCGCGACAAATCTACCGGTGTCATGGTGGGCGAGTGTGGATTTACCAATATCGCGCGAGGTCCGTTCCAGGCATGTCATCTCGGTTTCTCGCTGGACCTCGCATTCCAGGGACAGGGCCTCATGCACGAAGCGTTGACCTTCGCCATCGGCCATGTTTTTTCAACGCTGGAATTGCATCGCATCATGGCAAACTATCGACCCGAGAACGGGCGCAGTCATGCCTTATTGCAGCGCCTGGGATTTCAGCAAGAAGGGTGCGCGCGTTCCTACCTGAAGATCGATGGGGAGTGGCGAGACCATATCCTGACCTCGCTGATCAATCCGGCAGACCGCAAGCTGAGCGGGAAGCTCATCGAGTAGTAGTCTGGTGGGATGCCTTGGGCGCCATTCCCTCCAAAAATATCTCGATGGATGCCTCTGCCGATTGCAACCGTTCATGCAGTTGGGCCTCGGTCGCCTTCATCATCCCCACTGCCAGCAGCGCCGAGAGGCCATGCACCATGCCCCAGCAGGCGTGCGCATGCGCACGCGCATCACCTGTACGCAGCAGGCCAGCAGCCTGCCCGGCTGACACAATTTGCATCAGCACATCGAACAGGCCCGCAGCCGTGTCGACCAGGGGCGCGCCGGACTGCGGCTCGGCCAGCGTGGTGAACATGGCATTGAGCAGGCGCGGATTGTGCAGGCCGAACCTCACATAGGCCAGTCCGCAAGCCTTCAAGCGCGCGCGATGCGCATGGCACTCCCACTCATCGGCAGCAGCGCGGCATTGCCCCGTCAACTCCTCGAAGCCTGCGATCACGACTGCCTCCAGCAGTGCGCGCTTGTCGCTGAAATGGCGATAGGGCGCAGCATGGGAAACGGCCATGGCCTTGGCCATCTCCCGCAGCGAAAGCTGTTCCCAGCTGGCGTTTTCGAGCTGCAGTCTGGCATAGCGCATGAGAGCGGATTTCAGGTCGCCGTGGTGGTACGTGGAGCTCATTGTAAATTTATGTTGTCAGTGGAAACATTGAGGTGCAATAATCGTTGCATCGCTTCAGGTGAATCGATGCGGACATCCAAATGTCGCAAACACTCAATGATACCAAGGGGGAACGCCATGACCATCGATATTGCCGACCTGCTGGCCCAGCAGCTGGGCGGTAAGGTCAATCGGTCGGCCAGTGCGGACCTTCTCCGTGTTCATCAATAGCCCAGTCCGCGAGCCATCATCGGCGCCAACAGCAAAAGAAGCGGAAACAGCAGAAGTTGCGCACCCATCCAGCGCCGCACTGGCTGCAGCATCTGCACTTGCGGTGCCTCGCCGGCGCGTTTCCAGCGCAGAATGTGCAGCGTGGGCTTGATCGAGAGCAGACCTACCAGGGCAAAGCAGGCCAGCTTGGCCCAGAACAACGGGTTGCCCAGGTAGAACGCCGCGCCCTTGGCTCCCCACATCACACGCGCAGCGCCCGCCAGCAGCATCAGGCCGGCCAGTGCCCCATAGCAGAGATCCAGACCGGCCAGCAGGCGCAAGCGCTGCGCGGGGAGCGGGCCGCTCAGCAGGACCCATTCGCTCAACAGCACGGCCGGCAGCGAGAAGGCGCAGAGGTGATGGGCCCACGCCAGCAGGGCGTCGATGACGAGGGCGCTCATGGGTGCAGGCACATGACGCTGCGCCGGGGCGATGAGAGCAGGAAGAAGCGCATGATCCGCTTTTAATGTTTACAATGAAAACATTAAAAGCGAAAGGCTGTGGTTTGTCAATTTGTTGCTGGAGCGCAGCTTGCGACTATTGATGAAATGCGTTCTACAATTAAGCTTTTTCCATCAGGTTAATCCGATGCCCCACACGAATCTCAATGAAATTGCAGAAAAATTGCCTGAATTCTGGAAATCAAAAATCATCGGGCAATCTGGAAATTGCAATATCAAAATTCTCAAGATGGATGGTCAACATTATCCGGACGAGACACATGACTACCATGAAGCATTGATCGTCATTAAAGGGAAAATGCTACTGGTCGTGAATGACGAAAAGATAGAAGTCGCGGAAGGGGAAATGTATCTGGCCACGGCAGGAGTGCCACACTCCGTCGCGCCTGGAAGTCATGGCACCCTCATGATCATTGATCCGATTGGAGGCTGACATGTCGAGCCAGACCATGACGTTTTCTGCACCAAGCCCCATCCGCGCCGTCGTCTTCGATTTCGGCGGCGTACTGCTGGACTGGAACCCGCAGCATCTGTATCACAAGCTGATCGCTGACGAGCAGGAGCGCCACCACTTCCTCACCCACATCTGTTCACCCGAATGGAACGTGCAGCAAGACGGTGGCCGCACCCTGGCCGAAGGCACCGCGCACCTGATCCGGCAGCATCCCCGGCATGAGGCGCTGATCCGTGCCTTCTATGACCGCTGGATCGAGATGCTGCCTGGCCCATTGCCCGAGGGCGTGGCCTTGCTGCGGGAATTGCATGCGCAGCAGGTGCCGGTGTTTGGCCTCACCAACTGGTCCGCTGAGACCTATCCGCATGCGCGGGACTATCACGATTTCCTGCAGCTCTTTCTCGATATCGTGGTCTCGGGCCATGAGCGCTGCATCAAGCCCGAGCCGCGCATCTTCCAGATCGCGCTGGAGCGCTACTCACGGCATCTGCCCAATCTGAAGCCGGAGGAACTGGTCTTCATCGATGACCTGCAAAAGAATATCGACGGCTGCCGCGCGCTGGGCTGGCGGGGTATCCATCACGTCGATGCCGCAGCAACCCGGGCGCAATTGCGCGCATTGGGCCTGCCAGTCTGAATCAGGTTCAGTCGCAACGGCCCGTCTGCAGGTCGCACCGGGCCGGCGCGCTCACCGATGCGTCCACTAGCGCGGCCGCCGTCTCATCACGCAGATAGCTCGCCCACTGTTCCGGCTGCCCCAGCCAGCGTCCGGTATCGAGCACCTCCAGCGTATCGCCCCGCTGCAGCACGAAGGTCGGGAAGCCCCGTCCGCCGACGGTGTTCAGCAATTCACGGCTGGCCTCGATGTGTTCGGCCAGTTCTTCCGCCTCCACACGCTGCATCTCGCTGGCGAAGGCAGTGGGCTCGATGCCCAATGCCTGCGCCAGTTCGGTCAGCGTCGCCAGTTCTGAAATGCGCCGTCCATGCTGGTAATGCGCGCGCTGGATCGAGGCCAGCATGTCCAGCCCGGCCGCCTCGCCCTTGATCGCCTGCACCGCCAGCACGGCGGCAATCGGCGGGGCCGAGTCGAAGACGGCTTCGGTATCTCGCAGCAAGCCATTGAAATACTGTTCGCCAAAGGCCTGCCCGGTCATCAGCGCGATCCGCTGGTCATGCGGCATCACGTATTCGCGCAACTGCGCATCGACGCGGCGGCGGTTACGTCCGGCCATCATGCCGCCACCGTGCGCCTGCACCGGCAGCACCGCGCGCGCCGCCGCCACCAGTGGCGCGGCGCCGTAGCACCAGCCGCACAGTGGATCGTGGATGTAGTGGAGCACGGTGTCGTGCGGGGTGGCGGAAGTGCTCATGATGCGATGTCCTTGAACTTGAATGATGTTGCACCGGGCCTGACGTTTTCTGCACCATCACGCCCGTGATGTGAACAGGCCCTAGTAGCCCACGGTGAAGCGTGTGCGTACGTGCCTGGGTTGTTCCAGTTCGTCCAGCAGGGCGACGGCGTAGTCTTCATAGGAGATCCAGCTCTTGCCATCGGCACCGACCAGCAGTTCGTCCTTGCCCAGGCGGAACTGGCCGGTGCGCTCACCGGGGACGAACATGGCCGAGGGCGACAGGTAGGTCCATTGCAGCTCGGTTTCCTCACGCAGGGCATTGAGGAAATCACGGCCACCGGAAGCCTCGGGCATGTAGGCGGCGGGGAAGTCCGGCGTATCGATGAGAGCCTTGCCCGGTGCGATTTCCAGGCTACCCGCGCCACCCACGACCGCCAGGCGCTTGACGCCAGCGGCCTTCACGGCGGGCAGCAGGTCGGCGGCGCCGAAGGCGGTGAAGCGGCCGCTGGAGATCACCACGTCGGCGCCCTTGATGGCCACGGCCAGGGCGCTGGCGTCCTTGACGTCGGCCGAGACGGCGGTCACGCCGGTGCGCTGGGCGATCTTGCTGGCGTCGCGGGCAATGGCGATGAGGTTGTGGCCGCGGCGCAGGGCTTCGTCCACGATGCGGGTGCCGACGTTGCCGGAGGCGCCGATGAGTGCGATTTTCATGAGGGTTCCTTTCTGAGGTGGAGGGGCTGCGAGCAGATTGGGAGCAAATCGAGCCGGGGTCAAGTCAGGTTGACGTCAGGATCAACTCAGGCCACTTCAGGGCCACTTCATTTCACCCTTGATGACCTTGGCCGAGAGCTCCAGCGAGCTGGTGTCGCCCAGGTCGGGGTAGCGCTGTTTCATGGCGGCGACCAGGGCATTGGCATCGGCGGCCTTGGCAGCTTCCTGGTCAAAGGCCTTCAGGTAGTCACGGGTGAAGCGTACCGAAGCGATGTCCAGCGGTGCACCGGCGGCATAGTGGCCGGGCACGACGATGGCGGGCTTGAGTTTTTCAATGCGGGCCAGCGTGCCGAGCCAATCCTTGCGGGATGTCAGGCTCTGTGTGTCAGCCACCCAAACGTGGATGTTGCCGGCCACGACCACGCCGCCGACCACGGCCTTGAGCGAAGGAATCCAGACGAAGCTGCGCTCCGGCTGCGGACCGTCCAGGCCGATGATTTCCAGCTTGCGGCCTTCCAGCATCAGCGTCTTGCCCTTGAGCACTTCGGGGAGAATGGTGGCGTGCGGGGCATTGTCACCCAGCTTGGGGCCCCAGTAGGCCAGCTTGCCGGCAGCGGTTTGCTTGATGTGTTCCACCGTCGGCGCGGAGGCGACGATCCTGGCGTCCGGGTAGGCGGCGTGCAGGGTTTCCAGGCCGAAGTAGTAATCCGGGTCACCGTGGCTGATGTAGATGGTGGTCAGCTGCTTGCCGCTGGCGCGGATCTTTTCCACCAGCTGCTGCGCTTCGCGCTGGCCGAACTGGGCATCGACCAGGATCGCTTCGCGCTCACCCGAGACCAGCACCGAGCTGACCGGGAAGATGGCTTCCTTGCCAGGGTTGTAACTGTCCAGCTTGAGCGGCGCGGCAGCCTCGACAGCGGCGGCGGACAAGGCCAACAGGCCCGTGATAGCCATGGCCAGCAGCGGGCGCAGCAGGCGGGTACGTGAAAACATGAGGACTCCGTGAAGGTGATGTGGGTGTCAGGAGTGGTCATCATAGGATCGCTTTTGATTTCGAAAAACAGCATAATCGATCACAGTTTGTTTCTGAAATCGTTCAAATCAGGAGGGGCGGATGGATCGCTTGACGGCCATGCAGGTCTTCGTGGCGGTGGTGGATGGCGGCAGCCTGTCGGCGGCGGCGGAACAGCTGGACTTGTCGCGTCCGGTGGTCTCGCGCTACGTGGCCGAGCTGGAAGACTGGGTGGGTGCGCGGCTGCTGCACCGGACCACGCGGCGCATCTCGCTGACGGCGGCCGGTAACGAACTGCTGCCGCGCTGCCGCCAGATGCTGGAGTATTCCGAGGACATGCGCCACGCCCTCGATGCCCCCGACGAAACCCCGCGCGGGCTCTTGCGCATCACCGCCAGCACCTCCTTTGCGCAGACCCAGCTGATCCAGGCGGTGGTGGACTACGGGCGCCGCTATCCGGGCGTGGCGGTGGACCTGCTGGCGCTGGACCGCACCGTGAACCTGGTCGAAGAACGCATCGATCTGGCCATCCGCATGACCAACCGGCTTGAGCCCAACCTGATCGCGCGTCCGCTGGGCGTGTGCCGCTCGATCATCTGCGCCACGCCGGACTACCTGGCCCGCCACGGCCTGCCGCGCAAGGTGGAAGACCTGGCCCTGCACAATTGCCTGACGCACTCCTATGTGGGACGCAGCCTGTGGCAGTTCGATCCGAAAAGGAAAAGCGCCAGGGGCGGCAAGCGCAGTGCGGCGTCGAAGACGCAAACCGTTGCTGTCGGCGGCAGCATCAGTGCCAACGAGGTGACGGTGCTGCTGCAGGCGGTGTTGGCGGGGGTGGGCATCGGCCACATGCCGGCCTACACGGTCGCGCCGCTGGTGGCCAGTGGCCAGCTGGTGCAATTGCTGCCAGACTATGAGCCCCTGCAACTGGGCATGTATGGCGTCTATGCCTCGCGCAGGCACATGCCGGCGACATTGCGGACCATGCTGGATTTCCTGGCGCAGCGGTTTGCCGGCCAGCCGTTCTGACCGTTCCCGACGCAGCTCAAGGCGTGATGCTCAGCAGCTTGTGGACCAGCTCCGAGGAGGTGGCGGCGGCGAACTTGCGCATCAGGCGGGCGCGATGCATTTCCACCGTGCGCGGGCTCAGTTCGACCTGGCGTGCAATGAGCTTGCTGGTCTTGCCTTCGACCAGCAGCGCGGCGATCTCGCGTTCGCGCGGGGTCAGGCCGGGGGCGATGGGGCGCTTGGCGCTGACGTCCTCGAAGGTCCAGATGCCGGCGGCGTGCGGGTTGTCGCGGTTCAGGGCATGGCCGGTGACGTGGCACCAGAACATTTCGTCGTTGGAGCGCTTCATGATGCGCTCGTCGGAGTAGAAGCCCTTCTCGTTGAGGATGGGCACCAGGCGCAATCCGGTGCGTTCGAATTCGTCGGCGGTGGGATAGATTTCCTGGAAGGAAGTCTGGCGCAGCGCCTCCACCTCGTAGCCGAACATCGACGCCATGGCCAGGTTGGCCTGCTGGATGATGCGATTGTGCGAGACGCACATGCCGATGGGCGCGTGCATGAAAACCTGTTCGAAATCGATGGGAAGTGGCTGGGTCATGGAGTTGCTGCGAATATTCGGCGGGTCCCTCGCACCTGGCGATACCATGCTGCATTGCGCCAGGTATTTTTACCGTATTGTATGGCCTATTTCAGCTGCCCTATGATATTTGGCGCTATTTGGAGCTGAACGGTGCCTGGCGACGTCCCCGTGCGTCGTGCAAGAGAAGCCCCTCTGCCCATCCCTGTTGGAGCCGGCATGTCCGCCGGCCCGCTTGCAACCCTGCTCGCAAGACAAGAGCCGAAAGGAGACTCGTGAACAAAGTGTATCCAGACGCGGCCACCGCGTTGAAAGATATCGTCAAGGACGGTCAGACCATTGCGGTCGGCGGCTTTGGCCTGTGTGGCATCCCCGAGGCGTTGATCGCCGCCCTGCGTGATGCGGGCGTGCAGAATCTGACTGCCATTTCCAACAACGCCGGTGTCGATGGTTTCGGCCTGGGCCAGTTGCTCTCCACCCGCCAGATCAAGAAGATGATCGCCTCCTACGTGGGCGAGAACAAGGAGTTCGAGCGCCAGTACCTGGCCGGCGAACTGGAACTGGAGTTCACCCCGCAAGGTACCCTGGCCGAGAAGCTGCGCGCCGGTGGCGCCGGCATCCCCGCGTTCTTCACCAAGACCGGTGTGGGCACGCTGGTGGCCGAGGGCAAGGAAGTGCGCGAGTTCGACGGCGAGCGCTACGTGATGGAACGCTCGCTGGTGGCCGACGTGTCGCTGGTGAAGGCACAGAAGGCCGACAAGGCCGGCAACCTGGTCTTCAACAAGACCGCGCGCAACTTCAATCCCAACGTGGCCATGGCGGGCAAGGTCACCGTGGTGGAAGTGGAAGAACTGGTCGAAGTGGGCCAGCTCGACCCGGACCAGATCCACACCCCCGGCATCTTCGTGCATCGCATCGTGGTCAATGCCACGCCCGAGAAGCGCATCGAACAACGCACCGTGCGCGCATAAGGAGACACAGAAAATGGCATGGACCAGAGATGAAATGGCTGCACGCGCAGCCAAGGAACTGCAGGACGGCTTCTACGTGAACCTGGGCATCGGCTTGCCCACGCTGGTGGCCAATCACGTTCCGGGTGATATCGAAGTGTGGCTGCAATCCGAGAACGGCTTGCTGGGCATCGGCCCCTTCCCCACCGAAGACCAGGTGGATCCGGACCTGATCAACGCCGGCAAGCAGACCGTGACGACCATTCCGGGCTCGTCCTTCTTCAGCTCGGCGGACTCCTTCGGCATGATCCGCGGCGGCAAGATCAACATCGCCATCCTGGGTGCGATGCAGGTCTCGGCCAAGGGCGACCTGGCCAACTGGATGATTCCCGGCAAGATGGTCAAGGGCATGGGCGGCGCCATGGACCTGGTGGCCGGCGTGGGCCGCGTGGTGGTGCTGATGGAACACGTGGCCAAGGCCAAGGATGGCAGCACCTCGAAGAAGATCCTGAACGACTGCAACCTGCCGCTGACCGGCGTGGGCGTGGTCAACCGCATCATCACCGACCTGGGCGTGATCGACGTCACGCCGGGCGGTTTGAAGCTGATCGAACTGGCGACCGGCGTGACCAAGGAAGAAGTGATCGAGAAGACCGAGGCACCGCTGGATGTGAGTGAAGTCTGAGACTGATCGCGGCTGATGCGTCGGCCGTGTCGTGATGAAACGAGGGGCGCCATGCAGATGGCGCCCTTTGTCTTTGCAGCGGTGGCCGCCGGTCAATCCGCCCCGCTGACCCGCACCGCGTTGCGCCCATCCCGCTTGGCCCGATAGAGCGCGGCATCGGCGGCGTTGAGCACGTCTTCCACGCGGCGGTGGTGTTCGCGCTGCAGGGTGGCCACGCCCGCGCTGATGGTGACCACGCGCAGCGGGCTGGCGGCATGCACGATGAGTCGGCTGTAGACCGCCTCGCACAGGCGCTGGGCCATCAGGTGCGCGCCCTGTTCGTCGGTCAGCTCCAGCAGCACCACGAATTCCTCGCCACCGTAGCGGCCGGCGCAGTCGGTATTGCGGGGGAGGTTTTCGGCGATGGCCTGCGCCACTTCCTTGAGCACCGCATCGCCCATCTTGTGGCCATAGGTATCGTTGTAGGGCTTGAAGTAGTCCACGTCGATGAACAGCACCGAGAAGGTCGAATTGAGATTGCGCCGGCACCGTTCCCAGGCAGCCTGCAAGGCTTCGTCCAGGGCACGGCGGTTGAGCAGGCCCGTGAGGCCATCGGTGAGCGCCAGTTCTTCCAGGCGCTTCTCGATGGCCACGCGGTGGCGTAGTTCCTGGCGTACGTGCGAGAGCAGGTAGGCCGAGAGCAGGCCAAAGATCACCAGCGAGATGATGACCACGTACAAGGTCTTGCGCCAGCTCTTGAAGATGGCTTCCTCTGCATAGCCGACAAAGACGATCAGCGGCGAATCGGGAATGCGGCGGAAGGTATAGAGCCGTTCCACGCCATCACTGCTGGCGCGAGAAAAGAAGCTGCCTTCCTCATTCTGCAGCGCGCTCTGGATGCGCTGGAAATTGGCAGTGCTGCTGGCGTCGCGGCCGATCATTTCCTCGCGGTAAGGCACCCGCATGTAGGCGATGCCATCGTCCGAATACAGCGAGACCACGCCGTCGGGCCCCAGCGAAAGGCCTTCGAACAGGTCGCGGAAATAGGCCAGGTCCAAGGCCATCAGGACGATGCCGCCAAAGCTGCCATCATCATTGAACAAGCGCTTGGACAGCACCACCACCGGCAGCTCGTTGCCCAGGCTGGCGCGGATGGGCCGCGACACGTACAGGCCGACCTTGGCGGAATCGCGGTGGATGGTGAAGTAGGCGCGGTCGCCATAATTGGGTGCCGTCTCTCCCGGACGTCGACGCGAACTGGCCAGCACATCGCCGTTGGCATCGATGACGGCCATCACGGTGATGTGGGTGACGCTGGCCGCGCTGCCAAACAGATAGGCATAGCGCTGCGCCTCATCGAGCCGGCGCGCGCTTAACGGATGCTGGTAGCGGTAGGCCAGCGTGTCCAGCGACAGCGACAGCACCTCCAGGTTGCGCGAGATGGCGCGCTGGGAGATCAGGGTCACGTTGCCGGCATTGGTCACTGCCGAAAGACGCGTCTGGCGATAACTCTGATAGAGCGTACTGGCACACATGGCCACCACCATCAGCATGGCGATGCCCAATACCACCACCAGGTATTTCTTCAACTGCTTGATTTTGCTTCCCCCCGAAAACCCCAGGCGCAATTAACGCATAAAGCAAAACCGGCTTCCAGCTTGATCGCAGGCAACGTGATTGTCCTGCAACAAAATGCTGAACCTGCGTGCGCGCATTCCTGTCAGATGATTCATCACTGGCCGCGCTTCGTGTTTAAATGCGAGCGCTCTCACCAGACTGCGAGAACATCAAGAACACCCGCGCCGGAGGCCCCCTGAACATCAAGAACACCATCAAGCGCGACCTGCTCATCCTGTGGGCCTTCATCGCCCTGATCGCGCTGATCCTGGCTTTCCTGCTGCTGCAACTGAGCCGCCAGGGCGCCTCTTCGCAGATCAGCCTGGCTACCGGCCAGGCGGCGGTGAGCTGTGCCACCATGAGTGCGGGCCTGGCCCATGCGCTCTCGGGCAACAGCGGCGCACCCCGCAGCAAGGCCGATGCCGATGGCTTGCCCGGCAGTTCGGTGATGCAGGCGGTGATCGACCTGTCCCTGCGCGACCAGGCGGGGGTGGAGGGCGGGTTCTGGCATCCACAGCGCGACGTGGTGGCCTATGCCTTCCCGACCTATGACGGCAGCGGCATCAAGCGCGATCCGCCGGGCGCCGAGATGGAACGCATCGTCTCGACTGCGCAGCGCGCGCTCAATGCTGGCAGCACGGTCACCGACGTGCGTCCGGGGCTGCGCGAGGCGGTCGTGTTCGCGGCCTGTCCGGTGCCGCTGGGGCAGCTCTCCCTGGCGGCCTGGACCCTCAAGCGGGTGCCCGTCATGAGCGCTGCCGTGCTCAACCAGTTGCTGGTAGCCAGTGCCTTGCTGCTGGCCTTCGTCATCCTCAGCGGCATCTGGCTGGGCGCTACGCTCACGCGCTGGCGCCGCCAGTCCGAACGCCTGGCCAGCCAGCTGGCCCATGCCGAACGGCTGGCCACGCTGGGCCGGGTGGCTGCGGGCATGGCCCATGAGATCCGCAATCCCATCGGCGCCATGCGCATGAAGGCCGAGAATGCCCTGGCCGCACCGGCCCAGGTACGCGAGACGCGCGTGACCGGCGCGCTGGAAATGGTGGTCAGCCAGACCGAGCGGCTCGATGCACTGGTGGCCAGCCTGCTGGCGCTGGCCCAGCCTTTCCAGGTACAGCGCCAGAGCATCGACCTGTCGGCCTGGATCGAGGCGCGCTGCCAGGCCCACGCCGAACTGGCCGAGCAGCGGCAGGTGCATCTGCAGGCGGCCGTCGACCTGCCCAGCTTTGCCGGGGGCCTCACCACCACCGCACTGGACCCGGTACAGATGGCGCGTGCCCTCGACAATCTGCTGCTCAATGCCCTGGCGCATTGCAGTAGCGGTGGTCACATAGAGATCGGCGCACGCCTGCGCGATGAGCGGCGGCTCCTGCTGTGGGTGGCCGATGATGGACCGGGCGTGCCGGCCGAATTGCGTGATAGCCTGTTCGACCCCTTCGTCAGCCAGCGCAGCGGCGGCACCGGGCTGGGCCTGGTGCTGGTGCGCGAGATCGTGCATGCGCATGGCGGGGTCATCACCCTGGCCGCCAGTGAGCGCGGCGCCCGTTTTGAGATGGAGTTGCCATGGCGCGCATCCTGATCGTCGATGACGATGTTGCCTTTCGCGGCAGTCTGGCCGAGACCGTCGGCGACCTCGGCCACGAGGTACTGGAAGCAGGCAGTACCGCTGCCGGCCTGAGCCTGCTGGCCGCGCATGCGGTGGATGCGGCCATCGTCGACCTGCGCATGCCCGACGAGGATGGCCTGGTCTTCCTGCAGCGCGCCCCGGCCATCGCGGCCATCCCTTGCATCATGCTGACCGCCTACGCCAGCGGCGACAACACCATCGAAGCCATCCGCCTGGGCGCCTTCGATCACCTGACCAAACCGGTGCCGCGCGCAGCCTTGGTGGAAACGCTGGAACGCGCCCTGCGCCAGAGCGCGGCCCGCGCCGATGCGGCAATGACGCCAGACACATCAGCCAGCAGCGAACGCAATGCCCTGGTCGGCGACAGCGAGGCCATGCGCCAGGTGTTCAAGCAGATCGGGCGTGCTGCCACCAGCGACGCCACCGTGCTGATCCTGGGCGAGACCGGCACCGGCAAGGAACTGGTGGCGCGTGCCCTGCATCGCAACGGCCTGCGCGCTGCGCGTCCCTTCGTGGCCGTCAATTGCGCCGCCATTCCCGCCGAGCTGATCGAGAGCGAACTGTTCGGCCACGTCAAAGGCGCTTTCAGCGGCGCCACCGCAGCGCGCCTGGGCCGCTTCCAGGAAGCCCACGGCGGCACGCTGTTCCTGGACGAGATCGGCGACATGGCCCTGCCGACCCAGGCCAAGATCCTGCGCGTGCTGCAGGAACGCGAACTCACGCCGGTCGGTGGCCAGCAGGCGGTGAAGGTGGATGTGCGGGTGATCGCCGCCACCCACCGTGACCTGCCGCAGGAAATCAGCGAAGGGCGCTTCCGCGAGGATCTCTGGTATCGCCTGCAGGTCCTGCCGATCAAGGTGCCGTCGCTGCGCGAGCGTCCCGGCGACATCCTCGCCATTGCCGAACATTTCCTGCGCCAGCAGGGTGGCGACACCCCCAAGCGCATCAGCCCGGCCGCAGCGCGCCGCCTGCTGCAGCATGCCTGGCCGGGCAACGTGCGCGAGCTGCGCAATACCATGGAGCGTGCGGCGGTGATGAGCCATGGCGCCTGCATCGAGGCCGAGCATATCGAGCTGGCTGATCGTACTGCCGTGGGCAGCGCCAGCGAAGTCGCCATCGACTGGGACGGCGAACTGGCCGTGGCCGTGGCGCAGGTCGAGCGGGTGATGTTGCAGCGGGCGCTGGCGGCGGCCAACGGCAACCGCGCCGAAGCCGCGCGCCGGCTGGGCATCTCGCGCCAGCAGTTGTATCGCAAGCTGGAAGAGCAGGGGCCTTCCGGCGGTTAAGGCGCCTTCAGCCTGCGTTCCAGCAGCACGCCTGCCAGGGCGCAAGCCCCCGCGAACAGCCCGATGCCGCCCACCCATCCCAGCGCCAGGATGCCTGCGCCCACGGCGCTGCCCAGAGAGAAGCCCAGGTACATGGTCGAGGTGTTGAGTGACAAGGCCACAGAGGCCTGTGCGGGTGGACCTGCCGCGATCAGCCTGGCCATCTGCGCCGGAAAGAACGCCCACACCGCAAAACCCCACACCACCACCGCGGCCAGCACCGGCACCAGCGCGGCCTGCGGCGCCAGCAGCGTAGCCGCACTCAAGGCCCAGAATGCCAGCATCAACAGCAGCAGCGACAGCCGCACCACGCGGCCCGAGCCGAAGCGGTCATTCAGGCTGCCGCCCACGGTCACGCCCACGGCGGCAGCGGCACCCCACAGGCTGACGGACATGCCGATGCCCTGGTCGCCGAAGGAAAGCGTCTGCGCCAGGTAAGGCGCAATGTAGGGATAGGCCGCATACGCGCCCACCGACCAGAACAGGGTGATGGCCAGCAGGCGCCGGATCTGCGCTTGCCCCACCACGCCCAGCCGCTCGCGCAGGCCGGCGACGTGCAACTGCCCACCGGCACGCCGATCCACGCCCAGCCAGATGCCGGCCACCGCCACTGCCCCCATCACGGCCACCGCACCAAAGGTGGCGCGCCAGCCGAAGGCATGGCCCACCACCGAACCCAGCGGCAGGCCCAGCGCGATGGCGATGGTCATGCCGCCGCTGACGATGGCCAGTGCCCGTCCGCGCTGCTCGGGTTTGACGATGGCACCGGCCAGGGCGTTGGCGTTGGGCGTGTAGAGACCGGCCGCGACCGCCATCAGCAGGCGCGATGTCAGCAGGCTGGCAAAGCCGGTCGACTGCGCCGCCAGCAGATTGGCCAGGGTGAAGATGCCCATGGCGCCGATGAGCAGGTTGCGCCGGTTGATTCCCGCCGACAGCACCGTGGTAATGGGCGAACTGACCGCCAGCACCAGGGTAAAGACGATCACCAGGCTGGCCACGGTCGAGACGCTCATGCCGAAGTCGGCCGCCATTCTCGGCAGCAGCGGCGCAATCATGAAACCCTCGGTGCCGATGGCAAAACTGCCCAGGGCCAGGAACCCGGCGGTGAGCAGCGAGCCTTGGTGCGGCTGTGCCTGCGGCGTGGAGGAGGTGGGAGTGGTAGGAGTGGTATTCATGGTGGGTTCGACCATCAGCGAGGCGACCGGTCCATGGACAAGAAAGGGACTTCTGCCATGGCCGGTTGCGGTGGAAGAGCGGTCCCGATCAGACCGGGATGGGATTGGCGATCAGCGCGGCGTTGAAGCCATTGACTAACCCGTGTTCATTGGCACCGGGATTGTCGCGCAAGGGCTTGACGGCCTCGACGATGATTTCTTCGGCGTCGCTTTCCAGCTTGGCCATGGTTTCGGCGATGAAGGCATCCAGCGGCATGGCGCGCGGGTCGCCGCTCTTCTTGACCAGATCGGTATCGACCCAGGGCGGGGCGATCTCCTGCACCCGCACCGAGGTGTCGCGCAGCATGAAGCGCTGCGACAGGGCATACGAATGCAGGGCCGCCTTGCTGGCCGAATAGACCGCCGTGACCGCCAGCGGCACATAGGCCAGCACCGAGGTGTTGTGAATGATGGTGGCGCGCGGCTGGGCCTTGAGCAGGTCGATCAGGGCCGAGGTGAGGCGGATCGGGCCCAGCAGGTTGGTGTCGAGGATGTTGCGGCTCACCTGGTCATCGATGGTGCCGCCGGCGTCGTCGAAGGGCATGATGCCGGCATTGTTGATGAGCACGTTGAGCTTGGGGTAGCGTGCCTTGAGGGTGGCGGCGGCGGCATCGATGCTGGCCAGGCTGGAGACGTCGAATTCGATGGCATCCATGCCGGGATTGGCAGCAGTCACTTCATCGAGCAGGGCCTTGCGGCGGCCGCCGATGATGACCTGGTTGCCCAGTTTGTGGAAGGCTTCGGCCAGGGCGCGGCCAATGCCGGAGGTGCCGCCGGTGATGAAGAGGGTGTTGTCGGTCAGTTTCATGATTTTCCTTCACGTGGTCAGGGTTGGGGTGCCGCAAACGCCCGCCCGTAGCGGGCCGTCGCGGCAAGGTTCATATCGGGACAAAAAACGGCCTATCCGCGGTGCTTCGGGCAGTTGCGGGCAGCCTCGGCCGCTCAGTGCAGATCGGTGCGGGTGTAGCGCGGCGCCGGGGTATTGGCGGAAAGCTGGGTGGCCATGTGCTGGCGTGCGCTCTCGAAACGGGTCCAGGCGTCTTCCTCGTGCAGCGAGGGGATGGTGACCAGCTCGCCGCGCTGGAATCCCACCAGGGCCGCATCGACCATCTGCTCGGCCGACATCACGATGGCCGGGTCCAGGTGTTCCACCGGCAGGCCGCCGATGGCCCAGAAGTCGGTCGCGGTGGCGCCCGGCAGCACCGCTTGCACCTGCACGCCCTGGGCCGCCAGTTCGTGGTGCAGCGATTGCGAGAAGGCCAGCACGAAGGCCTTGCTGCCGCCGTAGACGCCATTGAGCACTTCCGGCGCCACGGCCACGATGGAGGAAATGTTGATCACCGCACCCCGGCCACGGGCCACGAAACCGGGCACGGCGGCATAGGTCAGGCGGGTCGGGGCGGTGACGTTGAGGGCGATCATGCCGGTCATGTGCTCGACCTTGCTTTGCAGCAGCGGCGTATGGGTGCCGATGCCCGCATTGTTGACCAGCAGGGTGATGCTGGCATCGCTGCGCAGTTTCTCTTCCACCTGGGCCAGCGAATCGGCCTGGCCGAGATCGGCCTCCAGCACCTCGACGTTGCGGCCGGTCTGGTTGGTCAGGCTGGCGGCCAGGGCATTGAGGCGCTCGCGGTTGCGGGCTACCAGGATCAGGTCGTAACCCAGGCGTGCCAGGCGGTCGGCGTAGATCGCGCCGATGCCGGAGGATGCGCCGGTGACGAGGGCAGTGCCACGATGGACTTGGTTTTGCGGCTGGTTCATGCTGTTCTCCTTGGGTGTGGTGTGTCGATGGAGTGCATCTTAGGCCGCTTGCAGACTTCCTGAATGACGTATATGGTAGTGTTTTAGGACATTCGTTACGGAGTCAGGACATGCACCACATCGGCTATCTGCTCACGGAAGGATTCCAGGTCATGGGCCTGGCCACGCAGTCGGTCTTTGAATATGCCAACAAGGTCGTCGGCCACGAGTTCTACCGGATGCACAACTATTCGGTCGATGGCGGCGATGTCACCTCGTCTCTGGGCATGCGGGTCAATACCGGCAAGGCGGCAGCGACCCCCACCATCGATACCTGGATCGTCTGCGGCGTGGGCAATCCCCTGGAGGCGCCTGCCAGTGCCGCGGAACGCGCCTTCCTGCAACGCGCGGCGAAGAAGGCCCGGCGCATCGCCGGCATCTGCACCGGCGGCTTCGTGCTGGCCGAGTCGGGGTTGCTGGCGCGGCGCCGTGCCACCACGCACTGGGCGTTTGCGGCGGCGATGCGCACGCGCTTTCCGGATATCCAGGTGGAAGACGACCGCATCTACATCGTCGATGGCCCGCTGTGGACCTCGGCCGGCATGACCGCCGGGCTGGACCTGGCGCTGGCCATGGTAGGCAAGGACCTGGGCGAGGAGGTGGCGCGCGGCGTGGCGCACAAGCTGGTGATGCACCAGCATCGCGCCGGTGGTCAGTCGCAGCATTCTGAAATGCTGGCGCTGGCGCCCAAGACCGACCGTATCCAGGATGCGCTGAACTATGCGCGCCGCAATCTCAAGCGCGCCTTGACGGTGGAAGAACTGGCCGGGCAGGCCAACCTGAGTGCGCGCCAGTTCACGCGCGTGTTCACCTTGGAGACGGGGCAATCCCCGGCCAAGGCCATCGAGGGCCTGCGGCTGGAGGCAGCGCGTTTGATGATCGAGCAGAGCCGCCATCCGCTGGAAGTGGTGGCGCGCGAGACGGGTTTTAGGGATCGCCGCCACATGCGTGAAGTGTTCCTGCGCGGCTTTGGCGTGGCGCCGCAATCGATGCGGCGCGAGGGGCGGGCTTGAGGCCTGAACAGGCCCTAGTGCACCGCGCTGCCGGAAAAGAGGTTGATGACCAGTACGCCCGCGACGATGAGTGCGATGCCGGCGATGGCCGGCCAGTCCAGGCGCTGGTGGTGGATCAGCCAGGCGGCCAGGGTGATGAGCACCAGGCCCGCGCCCGACCAGATCGCATAGGCCACGCTGGTGGGCAGGGTGCGCAGGGTCAGCGCCAGGCAATAGAAGGACACGCCGTAGCCCAGCACCACGACGATGCCCGGCACCAGGCGCGTGAATCCCTGCGAGGATTTGAGGGCGGTGGTGGCGATCACCTCGGTGACGATGGCCACCGCCAGGGTCAGATAAGCGGACATGCCGGATTCTCCTGTGGATAAATCAATTCGATCGGAGGGCGTGCGATTCATTGCATCACCGTCTCCCCGTTGACGCGTGCAGTACGTTCCTCCCTCTGGTCGACATGCATGCGCGCCAGATGGTCGCGCTGGAACATGGCCATGCGGAGGACGTCGCGGTATTGGCCGTTCATGAAGAATTCCTCCTTGAGCATGCCTTCTGTCTGGAAACCGGCCTTGGTGTAGATGTGCGCGGCTTTCTCGTTCTCGCGGTCGACGATCAGGGAAATCTTGTGCAGATTGAGTACCGAAAAGCCATAGTCCAGCGCCAGCCGCGTGGCCTGCCCGGCCAGCCCGCGCCCCTGGCAGGCCGGCACGATGATGATCTGGAATTCGGCGCTGCGATGGACGGTGTTGATCTCCACCAGCTCGACCAAGCCGGTGCTTTCGCCATCGGCATCGACGATGAAGCGGCGCTCGTTTTGTTCATGGATGTGGGCCTCGAACAGCGCAGACAGTTCGGCAAAGGTTTCGTAGGGTTCTTCGAACCAGTAGCGCATCACCGTCGCATTGTTGTTCAGCTGATGGACGAAGCGCAGGTCCTCGCGCTCCAGCGGCCGCAGATGCACGGTAGGAGTAGATGTGTTCTTCATGAGAGTTCCTTTTGTGTGAAAAGCCGTATGATCCAACATCAATGCAGATCGACAAAGATGGAATCTATCGATAACTCAGATGGAGCGGAAACATGCAATGGAATCTCGAACAACTGCGCCAGTTCATCGCCGCTGCCGAACATGGCTCCATCAGTGCAGCGGCACGCCATCTGGGCCGTGCGCAATCGGCGGTCAGCACCGCCATCGCGCTGCTGGAGGTTGACCTGGGCGTGACACTGTTTGACCGCTCCACGCACAAGGCCGGCCTCACTGAAGTCGGTGCGGCCCTGCTGCAGGAGGCGCGCGAAGTACTGCGCCAGGCCGATGCGCTGGAACAGCGGGCCAGGTCCTTTTCGCTGGGCGACGAAGCCAGCCTGACCATGGTGCTGGACGAAGCCTTGCCCTATGCCGCCCTGCGCGTGCTGCTGCGCGAATTGTCGGCGCGCTTTCCGGCGCTGGAGTTGACCTTGCTCGATGGCACCCCGGCTGAAGTGGTGGCGGCCGTCCAGCAGCGCCGCGCCGACATCGGTTTTCACTTCGACCGTGGCCGCGTGGCCAGCGGTTTCGATCAGCGCCACATCGGCTCGGTGGCACAAGGCATCTTCGTTTCGCCGCGCCATCCCCTGGCCGCGCGCGAGCGCCTGCGCAAGACCGACCTGGCGCAATACCGGCAACTGATCCTGCACGCCGATGGCGTCGAAGAGCCGGTCTACAGCCCCAAGCTGTGGCGCTCCGACAATCACTACGGCATCGCCGAGATGGTGGCCGACAACCTGGGCTGGGCCATCCTCCCGGTCAACGTCGCCGAATATTTCGACTACGCCAAGGCGCTGCTGCGCCTGCGCTGTCCCGCCGTGGCGCTGCCCCTGCTGTCGGTGCAGATGCTGTGGCTGCCCGGCCGCCCGCTGGGGGCCACGGCCCAATGGATCGCCGAGCGCTTCGGCCAGTTGTTGAGCACGCAGGGGCAGGCCGCGTTGGGCGACGAGATGTGAACGCAGCGCTGCGTGTCCGGCAGCGGACACTCAGGTGTCACGAGAACGGACACCTGCATGCGCACAAGATTTTGTAACTCATTGTTTTTAAAGGGTTTCGTGGCAGGCACGGGGTTTGCAAAACAGAGCGTACCTCACCTCAAAGGAGTTGCCATGAACCGTTCATCCTTTCTCCCCCGTTCCCTGGCCGCGGTGTCGGCCCTGATGCTGTTGGGTTCGCTGATGGCCGCGCAGGCTCAGGCATTGCCCCCCGCCCCGCCGCCCGGAGCCGGCCCCGTTGCGGCACCGCTGGCGCCGCCTGCGCCACCGGCCACCTATGACGCCGCCATGACCGCGCAGGCACCTGTCATGGAAGGCCGCGTCAGCCGTTTCCTCATCAATCCCTATGGCGAAGTCGATGGCCTGATGGTGGGGGACCGCACCGTGGTCAAGTTCCCGCCGCACCTGTCGCAGACGCTGCAGAATGCGGTCCGGCCCGGCCAGTCGGTACGCGTGTTCGGCCAGGCGGAAGCGGCCGGCGTGATCAAGGCCGACGCCATCGTCAACCTGGCCAATGGCCAGACCGTGATCGACCGCCCGCCCGCCTTCGATGCCAATCCGCCGCTGCCGCCGCACCTGCGCGCGGCGCAGTTGCGCCAGCTGTCGGTGCGCGGCAAGATCGCCCTGGTCCTGACCGGTCCGCGCGGCGAAGCCAATGGTGTCATCCTCGATGACGGCAGCATCGTGCGCTTCGCCCCGGACAGCCTGCGCACGCCCCTGGAGCCTGGCGCGCCGTTTGCTGCCAATGGCCTGGGGACCCGCAACAGTCTGGGCACGGCCATCGAGGCCATCGACGTCGGGGCCAGCGCGGATTCCCTGCAACCCTTGTACAGCCGCGTCCGGTAAGGGTTTGCGGCCGGGGTGGCGGGTCGCTCCGGCCGATCTTTCGCCTTTCCTTTCATCCACCTGATAAAGAAAAAGAACCATGTCGCCAAAAATCCTTCCCATCGTTTTCCTGATCGTCTCCAATGTCTTCATGACCTTTGCCTGGTACGGCCACCTCAAGTTCGAGAACCGGCCGCTGTACCTGGTGATCCTGGTCAGCTGGATGATCGCCCTGGCCGAATACTGCTTCGCCGTTCCCGCCAACCGCATCGGCCATACCGTCTACAACGCCGCCGAACTGAAGACCATGCAGGAGGTCATCACGCTGGTGGTGTTCTCGATCTTCTCGGTGCTCTACCTCGGTGAGCAGTTCACCATCAATCACCTGGTCGGCTTCGGCTGCATCTGCCTGGGTGCCTTCTTCATCTTCAAGGGGCCCATCGGATGAACGCCAACGCCGGCTCCATCGCCTGGCTGTCCAGGCTGAACTTCTTCCTGGCCGACGTGCGTGACGGGCTCGGTCCTTTCCTGGGCGTGTTCCTGATGGGCCACGGTTGGGCGGCCGATGACATCGGCTACGTGATGACGCTGGGCGGCATCGCCGGCATGCTGGCCACCACGCCCGCCGGTGCGCTCACCGATGCGGTGCGCGCCAAGCGGCTGGTGGTCGGGATCGGCTCGGTGCTGGTGGTGACGGGCTCGCTGCTGTTGCTGGTCTCGCCGGGCTTCACCGTCACGGCCATCTCGCAGGTCGGTACCGGCATCGTCGGCGCCATCATCGGACCGGCCATTGCCGGCCTGACGCTGGGCATCGTCGGCCAGCAGGGCCTGCCTTCGCAGCTGGGACGCAATGAGGCCTGGAACCACGCCGGCAACGTCTTCTCGGCCGCGCTGGCCGGTGCGCTCGGCTATTTTTGGGGCTTGCCGGCGGTGTTCGTGCTGATGGCGGTGATGGCGGTGGCGTCACTCGTGTGCCTCTCGCGTATCCGGCCCGAGGACATCGACCATGATGTCGCTCGCGGCCTCGATCCGCAGCGTGCTGCGGACCAGCCGCAGGTCTCCACCTGGCGCGTGCTGGCCGGGTCGCGTCCGCTGATGCTGCTGGCGCTGGCGATGATGCTGTTCCACCTCGGCAACGCGGCCATGCTGCCCTTGCTGAGCCAGTCGGTGGTCGCACGCGGCGGTGCCGATCCGGCGCTCTATACCGCCTTGACCGTGATCGTGGCGCAGCTGGTGATGATTCCCACGGCGCTCTTCGCAGGCCGCTTTGCCGATCGCAAGGGTTACTGGCTCCTGATCACGGTGGCGCTGCTGGCCCTGCCGTTGCGCGGCATGGTGGCCGGGGTCTGGGATTCGGCCTGGGCGCTGGTGCCGGTGCAGATGCTCGATGGCGTGGGCGCGGGCCTGCTGGGTGTGGCCTTGCCGGGTTCGGTGGCGCGCATCCTGCAGGGCAGCGGCCACATCAACATCGGCCTGGGCGCGGTGACCACCATCCAGTCCATCGGCGCGGCGCTGAGCCCGGCGCTGGCGGGCGTGGTGGCCAAGCATTACGGTTATGGCGCGGCCTTCACGGCCTTGACCGGCATCGCCCTGCTGGCGCTGTTGGTGTGGGGTGTGCTGGCGGAGCGGCGCGATCATGGGGCGGCACAGGTGGCGGTTCAGCGCTAGAATCCCGGCACGCCCGCCCGGGTAGAACTTTCAAGAGCCGATCATGCGTTCCCACCTGTTGTTTGCCCTTTGTCTTGCCAGCCTGCCATGGATGGCCAACGCGGCCGGCGACCCTGTTGCTGGCCGTGCGGCCTTTGCCAAGTGCGCCAGCTGCCATGCAGTGGGCCCCTCGGCACGCGGTGGCTTTGGCCCGCAGCTGACCAACGTGATCGGGCGCAAGGCCGGGTCCACCAGCGATTTCAAGTATTCCCCGGCGATGGCCTCGGCCGGTTTCATCTGGACCGAAGACAAGCTACGTGCCTACCTCAAGGCGCCCAGCGAGGTCGTGCCGGGCAACAAGATGCGTTTCTGGGGGATCGGCAGCGACAAGCAGATCGATGACATCCTGGCTTACCTGCGTACCTTCAATCCTTAAGTACGGCCTGCTCCTGTCCAAGCGAAGATGACGGCGCGCCCCACCGCAGCATGTCTCTCTGCTGTAAAGCCGGGCCCGTTGATGAAAGCCAAAGGCGCACTGCCTCCCTAATATGCCTCAATGTGAACAGGCTCCGATTGCTTCTCCGGCACCGGCAGCCATTCCTATCTCCCTTGCACAGTTTGACTGAGGATGACATGCCCTTTCCAATCACGACCAGCCTGAACCCCAAGCCGATACCAGAGGACGTGGGAAATACCTTCGGTGCCTACTTTACCGACCACATGTTTCTGATGGACTACAAGCAGGGCCTGGGATGGTACAACCACAGGATTGTTCCTTTTGGCCCGCTCAGCCTGCATCCGTCCTGTGCGGCCATCCAGTATGGGCAATCGATCTTCGACGGTTTCAAAGCTTACCGCTGCGACGACGATGTGATCCGCCTGTTCCGGCCACTCGACCATATCGAACGCATTAACAAGTCGACGGCCCGGCTGTGTATGCCCGCAGTGGATCCGCAGAGCGTGTTGGCTGCCATGGTTCAGCTGGTGGATCTGGACCGCCGGTGGGTCCCGCACCAGAAAGGAACGGCGCTCTACGTGCGCGAGACGATGATCGGAACGGAAGGGCTGATGGGCGTACGCCCGGCCAGCGAATACACCTTTATGATTTTCCTGTCACCGGTCGGCTCGTACTATGCAGAGGGCGCCAATCCGGTCAGCATCCTCGTTTCGGACAAGCATGTACGCGCCGCTCGCGGGGGCATCGGCGCCGCCAAGGCCGCTGCCAACTATGGCGCTAGTCTGCTGGCCAGTGAAGAGGCCAAATCGATGGGCTACACGCAGGTGCTGTGGCTGGATTCGACGGAGCGAAGATTCCTGGAAGAAGTCGGCACCATGAACGTGATGCTGAGAATTGGCAACGAAATCATCACCCCGCCCCTCAGCGATTCGATCCTGGCTGGCGTCACACGCATGACGGCGCTGGCCCTCCTGCGTGAATGGGGACTGCAGGTCAGCGAGCGGCCGATTGACATCAACGACGTGATGACCGGAATTGGCAACGGCACCATTGAAGAAATATGGGGCGTTGGAACCGCAGCCGTGGTATCGCCAATCGGTCAACTGACCTATCGCGGCCAAACGCTGGAAGTCGGCGCACGCCGGATCGGAAAAGTAACGGCACGCCTGCACGCCGCCATTACCAGCCTGCATACCCAGCCAGGCAAGGATCCTTATGGCTGGCGTGTCGACGTGATCTGATCGCGGCGATGCTGGCGCCAGTGGTACGGGCTCATGCCCGTGGCTTGCTTCATGACGGTAGAGAAGTGGCTTTGGCTGGCAAAGCCACAGCTCATCGCGATATCAATGAGGGATTGCTCCGTTGAGGCGAGCAATGTCTTGGCTTTTTCAAGTCGGCGCTCCATCAGCCAGCGATGCGGCGTTTCGCCCACCTCGCTGCGGAAGCTGCGGGCAAAGTGGCGACGACTCAAACCGGCCGCCGCCGCGAGTTCTTCCAGACTCAGATTCCTGTCGATATTGTTGTCCACGAAACTGATCACCCGCTGGAGCCGCCAGCGCGGCAGCGCCACCGCCGGATCCGCCTCAAGCGGCGCATCGGCCTTGATCATCAGCTGCGACAGGGCGGAAATCAGTAAACCGTCGCTGAGCAGGCGGCTGGCGGCTGCGCCATCCGAGACGCAACTCCACATCCGGTGTAGTAATACATTCAGGAACGTGTCTTCCCATGAATTCTCGCTGAGCCTGCGGAAAGCCTCGCGGATGCTTCGACCATGCGTCTGGCCGAGCACCGCCTGTACCGTCGCATCGGGAATGACCAGCATCAGAATCTCGCGCTCGCCATCAATTTCCCATTCACTTTGTACACCGGACGGGACGACCAGCAGCCGTCCGGGCTCGGCCGCTTCCTCGTGGCGTCGGCCGGCCATCGACCAGCGCCAGGTGCAGCGCTGCTTCACACGATAGGGTAAGGCGAGAATCGTTTCCGGTACTTCCGGGTCAGAGAAGTTGTGCGGCCCCTGCTGCACCTTGATCAGGTCGTATCGCAATTTCCCTGGACTGCTCAGATGCTCTTGCGGGAAGGTCTGGTAGACCGAGCCCCGGTAAAAGTCCGAGTACCGCTTCCACTTTGAAGGCAACATAGACAGACTCCAACGGATGTCATCGTCTTCTGGCTGAAGCAAAAAATGCGCCAGAAAAAGATCCTCGTTCGCCATCAGGTGACCGGTAAGCGAAGACCGGGGCACTTTTCAATAAAATGCGGCCGTTCAGTAAAAGGGCGCACTGCATTTGCTCACCATAATGTTGACGCTGCCACAGGGCCTGCTCCCGCTTAATCTCGAATTCGCTATTCAGTGGGAACAGGTCTGAGAGAGCGGCAGAGTCGCCGTGACGATGTTCGTGGGCGTCACGGTGTTTCGTCAACCTCAATCGGGTGAACAACGTCATGGACAAAAAGTGGACTGCAGTGTTGCTCGTATCGATGTTACTGATGGCATGTGGCAAGACGAATGATTCCGCAAAGCCCGCACAGGCTGCCGATATCCCGGTAGTCCGGATCGCGACTGCTGCGCCTCTGAGCGGCGCGATAGCGCATCTGGGAAAAGACAATGAGCTGGGCGTGAAGATGGCCATTGACGATCTCAACGCGAGCGGCCTTGTGATCGGGCAGACCAGGGTCCGCCTGGAAATGCTATCGGAAGACGATGCCGGGGATCCGAAGCAAGGCACAGCCATCGCCCAGAAATTCGTCGACATGAAGGTCAATGGCGTCGTGGGCCACTTCAATTCGGGCGTCACCATTCCCGCATCAAAGATCTACAGTGCGGCCGGCATTCCGGAAATATCGCCCTCCTCGACCAATCCCAAATACACGCGCCAGGGTTTCAAGACAGCGTTTCGCCTGGTGGCAGACGACATCCAGTTGGGCGGCGCCATGGCTCGCTTTGCCGTGAACACGCTCAAGGCCCGCAGGATCGCCATCATTGATGACCGGAGTGCCTATGGTCAAGGTGTTGCGGACGAATTTGAGAAGGCGGCTAAAGCCGCCAACGCAAGCATCGTCGGTCGCGAATTCACGACCGACAAGTCGACCGACTTCAATGCCATCCTGACCAAATTGAAAGCGGCACATGCCGACGTCATTTTCTTCGGTGGCCAGGATGCAGTAGGCGGACCGATGCTCAGGCAGATGAAGGCCCTCGGAATCAACCTCAAGTTCCTTGGCGGCGATGGCCTGTGTACTGGTGAAATGGCGAAGCTGTCAGGCGATGCCCTGGGGGACGATGTCGTCTACTGCGCAGAGGCCGGAGGCGTAGAAGGTGAATTCGAGAAAAAGATGCTTGAGTGGAAGGCCGAGTTCCGACGGAGGTATGGGGTGGATGTGCAACTCTATGCAGCCAACGCCTACGATGCCGTCAATGTGTTGGTGGCCGCGATGATGAAGGCAGGCTCTGCGGATCCGGCCATCTATCTCCCGCAGGTGTCGAAAGTACAGATCAAGGGGCTGACTGGACCGATCGCTTTCGATGAGAAGGGCGATATTCTCCAGGGCGCGCTTACGCTGTCAACGTTCCGAGGCGGGAAGAAAGAACCCATCGGGATCGTGCGATGACCTCGCTTGTCACTCGCGCTGATGCAAGGCGTCTCAAGATCGGCATCATAGGACTGGGCCGTCTTGGCACGGCGCTCGCCTGGAGCCTGGAGTCGCACGGCGGCAATGTCCATGCGCTGGCGAGCCGCTCGGTAACGCGGACCGCCGAGACGGCCATGCGTATGCGCTCTTGCAGCGTACTCACCGCACAGGGGGTAGCGGATCACTGCGACCTCATTTTCGTGACCACGCCGGACGCGCTGATAGCGCCGACCGTCGAGGGTCTTTCCTGGCGCCCGGGCAGTAGCGTCGTGCATTGCAGCGGTGCCACCGAGATATCGGTGCTCGGCAAGGCCGCTGCCGATGGTGCGGATATCGGCGGCTTCCATCCGATGCAGACCTTTGGCGATGCGCTCACAGCGGCCCGGACCTTGCCTGGCTGCGTGGTGACCATCGAAGCGGGAGAGGCCTTGGGCGCGCGGTTGGCGGATATTGCCCAGTTGCTTGGATGTGAGGTAAACCGTATCCCCGCAGGAGCGCGCGGCCGATATCACGCGGCAGCGGCGTATGCATCTCAGTACGTCAACGTCCTGTTGGACGAGGCCATCAGGATCTGGCGCTCATGGGGAGCATCGGAAGAAGCCGCCTTGCGTGCGCTGCTGCCACTGCTGCGCGGTACGATCTCTGCGATGGAGAGCGCTGGTGTCGCGGCAAGCATGCCCGGTCCGGTATCGCGTGGCGATGTCGCCACCGTCATGAAACAAATGCTGTCCGTGGCCGCATTGGGCGATGAGGATCTGGCGTTTTATCGCACGCTTTACCTGCGCAGCATTCGCATTGCGGAGGGAGCCGGGCGGATCGACGCCGCCATCGCTAATGAATTGCGTGACCTGGCCTGAGGCTTCTCAGCTTATTGCAGAAGAGTCCGGTCCTCGCCTGGCTAGCGATGCTCCCGTAGGACCTGGGCTATCCGCTGATGATGTCTTTGCCGTGTTCTGATGGCAGCTTACGGCTGCGGCGGCAATCCCATGCGCTGCCGCGCCAGGTGGATCGACCCATGACGCACCGCCCAGCGTATCGGCTGGGCGGCCACGAGTACCGAGCGCCGCAGCAGTTCGCGCCGCACCGGACCACGCGGTGTGACGCCCAGCATCTCCTGCGCCCAGGGCGGCAGCAGGTCCACCCCACCCCGCATCATCAGGCGTGTCCACGGCTGCGCTACCGCGTTGGGAGCGGGTGCATTGAGCACCAGCTGCAGGGTCGCGCGGGTGCGTTCGTCACAGTGCAATTGCGGCCGCATGCGCTCGATGTAGTCGGCGATGGCCACATGGGACCGTGGTACGTCGCGCGCACCCAGTGCCTCGGCAACGCGGGCGATTTCATCGAAATACCGGTCTTGCCGCGCCTGCGGGAAATCCGGATCGCGATAACGCAGATAGCCCTGCAGGAAGCAATGCACCTCGGCCACGTGGACCCAGGTGAGCAGGTCCGGATCGCTGGCCGCATAAGGCCGCCCGTCCGGTGCCACGCCGGTCACCCCCAGATGGATCTGCTTGACCCGCGCGATCAGTCGCTCGGCATCGGCGCGCCCGCCAAAGGTGGTGCCGGCGATGAACTGCGCGGTACGGCGCAAGCGCCCCAGCATGTCGGCCTGGAAGTTGGAGTGATCCCACACCCCGGCCAGCGGCAAGGGATGCAGCATCTGCAGCAGCAGCGCGGCTACGCCGCCGGTCAGCATGGCGGTGAAATCGCTGTGTACCTGCCAGGCGGCGGAGTCCGGACCGAACAGGCCAGGATCGCCCGGGGGCTGCAGGAAATCGGCACTGCCGGGGCCACGGCTGATGGACAGGACGTTGGCTTCGATGCGCTGGCGCAGGAATTCCATGATGCGTAGGGCCGACCCTGAAAAACGAAAGGGAAGGGCAGTGTGCCATAGCGCCTGCATTCCTGCCGGGGCCGCCATGTGGACTTTTTTCCGGATGTGCTTGCAGCCGGCGAGAAGCGTTTCGCTGACATTTCTGTCAGAAACCAATACGGCGAAAAAGCCCTCTGCACGCGCCTCGCGAGGCCGCTACAATAGCCACGCCGCACGGTCTTCGGGAGCACGCCGGACCGCACGACGAGCAGCATCAGGACATCGCAACTCAGGGAACGCGGCCGGGCCACCGGGGCAGCACACCAGGCCGCGCAAGACAGAACAATGCATCGCGGGAAGGGACGTCGGGCGCCGCACGGGCAGCCTGTTTGGTCCTGCCCGCTTCACAGGGATCGCAGTTCATGAACATGGTCGCGCTGGCCTTGCGCCGCCCGTACACCTTCATCGTGATGGCCTTGCTCATCGTGCTGGCCACGCCATTGACGCTGAAGAACATGGCCACCGACATCTTCCCCGAGATCAATATCCCGGTGGTCTCCATCATCTGGAACTACAACGGCCTGTCGGCCCAGGAGATGGGCCAGCGCATCGCCGCCCAGAACGAGCGCGGGCTGACCACGGTGGTCAGCGACATCGAACACATCGAGTCGCAATCGCTGGCCGGGGTGGCGGTGATCAAGGTGTTCTTCCAGCCCAAGGCCAACATCCAGACCGCCATCGCCCAGGTGGTGGCCTCGGTGCAATCGCAATTGCGCCAGCTGCCGCCGGGCATCACCCCGCCGCTGGTGATCAAGTACTCGGCCTCCAGCATCCCGGTGATGCAACTGGCACTGTCCTCGCCCACCTTGCCGGAGCAGGCCGTCTTCGATAGCGCCGTGCAGACGCTACGCCCGCAACTGGTCACCATCCCCGGCGTGGCCGTGCCTTATCCCTATGGCGGCAAGACGCGTCTGATCTCGGTCGACCTCGACACCCCGGCGCTGCAGTCGCGCGGGCTCTCGCCCATTGATGTGGTCAATGCCATCAACACCCAGAACCTGATCCTGCCCTCGGGCACGGCCAAGTTTGGCGGCACCGAATATTCGGTCAAGATCAACGGATCGCCGGAAGCGGTGGCGGGTCTTAACGAACTGCCGGTGCGCACCAGCAATGGGGCGACCATCTATCTCAAGGACGTGGCCAACGTGCGCGACGGCTTTTCGCCGCAGACCAACGTGGTGCGCCAGGATGGCGCGCGCGGCGTGCTGCTGTCGATCCTCAAGAATGGCGGCGCCTCCACGCTGGACATCGTGGACAACCTGCGCAAGCTGCTGCCCACGGCAGCCCAGACCCTGCCGGAAGATCTGAAGATCACGCCCCTGTTCGACCAGTCGCTGTTCGTCAAGGCCGCCGTGACCGGCGTCATCAGCGAGGCACTCATCGCTGCCGGCCTGACGGCCGCGATGGTGCTGCTGTTCCTGGGCAACTGGCGCAGCACGCTCATCATCGGACTGACCATTCCGCTGTCCATCATGGCCGCCATCCTGATGCTGGCCGCGCTGGGCGAGACGCTCAACCTCATGACCCTGGGCGGCCTGGCGCTGTCGGTGGGCATCCTGGTGGACCAGGCCATCGTCACCATCGAAAACATCGAACGCCACCTGCACCTGGGCAAACCGCTGCACGATGCCATCATCGTCGGCGCCGGCGAGATCGGCGTACCGGCTTTCGTGGCCACGCTGTGCATCTGCATCGTGTTCGTTCCGATGTTCTTCCTCTCCGGCGTGGCGCGTTTCCTCTTCGTGCCGCTGGCCGAGGCGGTGGTGTTTGCCATGGCTGCCTCCTATCTGCTCTCACGCACGCTGGTGCCAACCCTGGTGATGCTGCTCATGGGCAGCCATGGCAAGGTCGACAGCGCCAGGCAGAGCCTGTTGCAGCGTCTCTATCGCGCCTTCGACGACCGCTTCGAACGGGTGCGCCATGGCTATACGCTGGTGCTGTCCTCGCTGCTGGCGCACCGGCGCCGCTTTGCGCTGGGCTTTTTGGGCTTCTGCCTGCTGTCCTGCCTGCTCTATCCCTTCCTCGGGCGCGACTTCTTCCCCAATGTGGATGGTGGCCAGATCCGCCTGCACATGCGCATGCCCACCGGCACCCGCATCGAGGAAACCGCGCGTGCAGCCGATGAGGTTGAGCGCGTCATCCGGTCCCTGATTCCCGCCTCCGAGCTGGAGACCATCCTCGACAACCTGGGCGTGCCCAATTCCGGCATCAATCTCTCCTACAGCAATGCCGGCACCATCGGCACCCTCGATGGCGAAATCCTGATGGCATTGAAGGAAGGCCACCGGCCCACCGAAGCGCTGGTGGCGATGTTGCGCGAGCAGTTGCCGCGCCGCTTCCCCGGCATCGAATTCTTCTTCCAGCCGGCCGACATCGTGACGCAGATCCTCAACTTCGGCCTGCCGGCGGCCATCGACGTGCAGTTCACCGGTCCCAACATGGAAGCCAATGCGCGCCTGGCCGCCGAGCTGACCAAGCAGATCCGGCAGATCCCGGGGGCGGTCGATGCCCACGTGCACCAGCGCCTGGATGGCCCTTCGCTGGACCTGCGCATGGATCGCACGCGCCTGCAGCAGTTCGGCCTGTCGGCCTCCAACGTCGGGCAGAACCTGTTGATTGCGCTGTCCGGCAGCTCGCAGACGCAGCCGGCCTTCTGGCTCAATCCCAACAATGGCGTGGTCTACAGCATCGCGGTGCAGTCGCCGCAATACCAGGTTGATTCGCTCGATGCGCTGCTCAACATCCCGGTGGGCGCGGGGGCCAATGCCACCACGCCACCGCAGTTGCTGGGCAACCTGGTCGATGTGCACGCAGGACGCCAGATGGCCGTGGCCTCGCGTTACAACATCTCGCCGGCCATCGACGTCTACGTCAGCGTGCAGGGCACCGACCTGGCCAGCGTGGCGGGCAAGGTCGCCAGGCTGGTGGAGGACATCAAGCCCAGGCTCGCGCGCGGCAGCCAGGTGGTCATTCGCGGGCAGGTGGAAACCATGCAGTCTTCCTTCATCGGCCTGGGCGTGGGCCTGGCCATGGCCATCGTGCTGGTCTACCTGCTGGTGGTGGTGAACTTCCAGTCCTGGATCGATGCGGCCATCATCATCGCTGCCTTGCCGGCGGCGCTGGCGGGGATCGCCTGGATGCTCTTCATCACCGGCACCACGCTGTCGGTGCCGGCCCTGACCGGGGCCATCATGACCATGGGCGTGGCTACGGCCAACAGTATCCTGATCGTCGCCTTCGCCCGGCAGCGCCGCGAGGACGGGGCCACGCCGCTGGCGGCCGCCCTGGAAGCGGGCTCCACCCGTATCCGTCCGGTGCTCATGACGGCGCTGGCGATGATCATCGGCATGATCCCCATGGCCCTGGGCCTGGGCGAGGGGGCCGAGCAGAACGCGCCGCTGGGGCGCGCCGTGATCGGGGGCCTGCTGCTGGCTACCGTATCGACCTTGTTCTTCGTGCCGGTGGTGTTTGCCGGCGTGCATCAGAGACTGGCCCGCCGCGCCGACAAGCGCCGCGCACTGGCGGGCGGGCCCGCGCATCAGGAGTCTTGAACCATGTCGCATGACCGTCATTCCGAACTCGGCATCCACCCTCTTTCCGAGGGCGAGCCGCAACAGCGCCAGCAGATGATGAAGCGCGCCAAAGTCGTGCTGCTGGTGGTCCTGGTGCTGCTGGCCGCCGGGGCCGCACGCACCCTCATCAGCCGCGCCGCCAACGCCCGCGCGCTGGAGGCCGGTACGGCCGAACGCGCCAAGGTCTTCGTGCGGGTGGCGCCGGCCCGCAGCAGTACCGATGGCCAGACGCTGGCCTTGCCGGGCAGTTTGCAGGGCTTCGTGCAATCGCCCATCTCGGCGCGTTCCGGCGGCTACCTCAAGCGCTGGACCAAGGACATCGGCGCCCAGGTGAAGAAGGGCGATCTGCTGGCTGAACTGGATACGCCCGAGATCGACCAGCAGCTCTCGCAAGCCCTGGCTGCGCGCCAGCAGGCCGCTTCCAGCCTGGAGCTGGCCAGGAGTTCGATGGCGCGCTGGGAAGCCCTGCGCAAGAAGGATGCAGTCTCGCAACAGGAACTCGATGAACGCCGCAGCGCCTTCGCCCAGGCCAGTTCCAACCTGGCGGCGGCCGACGCCAACGTCGAGCGCTTGCGCCAGGTGGAAGGATTCAAGCGCATCGTGGCGCCGTTCTCGGGCATCATCACGCGCCGCAACGTGGACGTGGGCGATCTGATCGATCCGGGCGCAGGCCGCGCGTTGTTCGTGCTGTCGCAGACCGATCCGCTGCGTGTTTATGTGAACGTGCCGCAGGCTTATGCCAACCTGGTCAAGCCTGGCCAGCAGGTGACGGTGACCCAGGCCGAGCTGCGCGGGCGCAAGTTCGAAGGCAAGGTGGCACGCACTGCCGGCTCCATCGATCCGGCCACGCGCTCGATGCAGATCGAGGTGACGCTCTCCAACGCCGACAATGCGCTGTTGCCCGGTGCCTTCGTGCAGGTGGAGTTGCCGTTGAAGCCCAGCGGCACGCTGCTGGTGGCGGCCGATACGCTCATGTTCCGGCGCGATGGTTCGCTGGTGGCGGCGGTGGATGATCAGAACAAGGTGCGCCTGAAGAAGGTCAGGCTGGGCCGCAATTTCGGGCTCACCGTGGAAGTGCTGGAGGGCCTGAGCGGCAATGAGAAGCTGATCCTCAATCCCTCCGACTCCCTGGCTGAAGGCGACCAGGTGGAGCCCACCTTGGACCAGCCCCAGGACAAGTCCGCCAAGCCTGCCAAGCCCGAGGACAGGAAGGCTGCCTTATGAGCCTGCACCGCCCGCACAGCAAGGCGCTTGCGCTGGCCAGCGCCTTGCTGCTGGCCGCGTGCGCCAGCGGTCCCGATTACGTGCGGCCCCAGGTCGACATGCCCGCCGCCTGGACGCCGGAAGCACCGTGGCGCGCCATGCAGCCGCAGGACGCCGCCCCGCGCGGCCCCTGGTGGGAGCGCTTCAACGACGCCCAACTCAATGCCCTGCAACAGCAGGCCCTGGCCGGCAACCAGACCCTGGCCATCGCCACTGCGCGGCTGGCCCAGGCACGCGCGCAGCTGGATGTAGCCACTGCGGGGCAATCCGCGCAGGTCGGCATCAGTACCCGCGCTGCACGCGGGCGCATTTCGGCCAACCGGCCCCTGACCAACTACAACTCGCCCAATTACGCCACCGTACAAAATGATTTCGCGCTGGGCTTGAATGTCAGTTACGAACTGGATTTCTTCGGGCGGGTGCGGCGTTCGGTGGAAGCGGCCAACGCCTCGGCCCAGCAATCGGCCGCCGACCTGGAAAACACCCGCCTGCTGCTGAGCGCGGAACTGGCCAGCAATTACTTCAACCTGCGCGAGCTGGACGTCGAGCTGGACGTGGTGCAGCGGGCCATCGCCCTGCAGCGCCAGGCGCTGGAACTGGCCAGTGCGCGCCACGATCTGGGTGCCACCTCCGGTCTGGACGTGGCCCAGCAGCAAGCGCTGCTGGACAACACCCTGACCCAGGTTGACATTCTCGGCCGCCAGCGTGCGCAATATGAACACGCCATCGCCACGCTGACCGGCACGCCCGCGCCGATGTTCCGCGTGGCTCCGTCGCTGGCGCCCATCGCGCTGCCGGAAATTCCGCTGGGCGTGCCCTCCGACGTGCTGGAACGCCGCCCCGACGTGGCCGCCGCCGAGCGCGCCATGGCCGCCGCCAATGCGCAGATTGGCGTGGCCAGCGCGGCCTTCTATCCCAGCTTCATGCTGCAGCCGGGCTACGGCGTCGATAGCCGCAACTGGGCTACGCTCTTCAATGCGCCCAGCGTGCTCTGGTCGCTGGGTGTATCGGCATCGCAAAGTCTGTTGGATGGCGGCCGCCTGCGCGCTGGCGTGGATTTCAGCCAGGCCGGCTACAACGCCACCGTGGCCAGCTATCGCCGCACCGTGCTGACGGCCATGCAGGAGGTGGAAGACGGCATCACCGGCATCGCCTCGCTGGACCGGGCCTACCGCCAGGCCCAATCGGCCATCGCCAGTGCGCGTCGCGTGCTGGAGATCGCCAACAGCCGCTACGAGGGCGGCGCAACGCCCTATCTGGATGTGATCAACGCGCAACAGTCCCTGCTCAACAGCGAGCGCCAGGCGGCGCAATTGATGGGCCAGCGCTTGTTGGTGTCGGTGTTTCTCATCAAGGCACTCGGCGGGGACTGGCATGGGCGCCGGCAGGCCGAGGCGGATGAACGGTCAGCGGCCGGTACGAGGATTGTGCAATCACCAAGTTTATCGCCGCAGGGGAATGACTGATATGGTGGCCTGACCAGTTGACCGGCCGAGTCTGACGGTGCTGTCAGGCTGGTGCCACCAGCAGGGCAATTGCCCCGTAAACGCCCGTGTAATCAGCGATATGGCGGCTTCCTGACCTGCCTAGAATCAGTTGTGAAATCCAACACAGCAAGAACATCGAGGCAGACATGAACTGGTTCAACAATCTGAAGATCGCCAAGAAGCTCATTCTTTCCTTTGCCGCCGTCATCGTCCTGACGGTGATCCTGGGTATCTTCGCCATCCGCGAGTTGGGCGCGGTGAACCAGGCCTCCACCGACATGGCCACCAACTGGCTGCCCACGATCAAGGCGGCGCAGGCGATCCAGGCGTCGCTGCCGCGCATGCGCATCTCCGAATTGCAGATGATCACGGCGGTCACGCCGGCCGAGCGGGAAGATGCCATCAAGGCCATCAAGACGCGCCTGGACATCCTGGCCAAGCAGCGCGCCACTTACGAGGCCCAGATTTCTGAGCCGGAAGAGAAGGCCGCTTACGACAAGTTTTCCAAGAGCTTCGCCAGCTACCTTGAGATCGACAAGAAGCTCGCCGACATCTCCGGCGCCGGCAAGGAAGAAGACGCCCGCGCCATGTTCAAGGGGGAGTCCAACAAGACCTTCCGCAGCATGCTGGAAAACATGGATGAGATCGTCAAGATCAATGACGCAGGCACCCAGCGTTCGGACCAGACCGCCACCGATGTCTTCAATGCTGCACGCGCCTGGATCATCGGATTGCTGGCGGCCATCGTGGTGATTGCCTTTGCACTGGCCCTGGCGGTGGCGCGCGCAGTGTCGCGTCCGCTCAACGAAGCCGTGAACGTGGCCGAGCGCGTGGCCCAGGGCGACCTGACGGTCGAGATCCGTACCGACAGCAAGGATGAAACCGGCATGCTGATGCACTCGCTGCGTGCCATGAACGACAGCCTGCACAAGATCGTCAGCGAGGTGCGTTATGGCACCGATGCCATCACCACGGCCTCGCAGGAAATCGCGACCGGCAACCTCGACCTGTCCTCGCGCACCGAACAGCAGGCCGGTTCCCTCGAAGAGACCGCCTCGGCGATGGAGGAACTGACGGCCACCGTCAAGCAGAACGCCGACAATGCGCGCCAGGCCAACCAGCTGGCCGCTTCGGCCTCGGACGTGGCCAGCCAGGGCGGCCAGGTGGTCAGCCAGGTGGTGCAGACCATGGAGGGCATTACCGAAAGCTCCAACCGCATCGCTGACATCATCACGGTGATCGACGGCATCGCCTTCCAGACCAACATCCTGGCATTGAATGCAGCGGTGGAAGCGGCGCGTGCCGGCGAGCAGGGCCGCGGCTTTGCCGTGGTGGCGTCGGAAGTGCGCTCGCTGGCGCAGCGTTCGGCCTCCGCCGCCAAGGAGATCAAGCAGTTGATCGATGACTCCGTGGAAAAGGTCGGCGCCGGCAGTCAGCTGGTCGAGCGTGCCGGCACCACCATGAGTGAGGTGGTGGCCAGCGTCAAGCGCGTGACCGACGTGGTGGCCGAGATCAGTGCGGCCAGCAGCGAACAGAGCACCGGCATCGAGGAAATCAATCGCGCCATCACCCAGATGGATGAAGTGACCCAGCAGAATGCGGCCCTGGTGGAAGAGGCGGCCGCTGCGGCGCAGTCCTTGCAGGATCAGGCCGGACGGCTGTCGCAGGTGGTCAGCGTGTTCAAGATCCAGCGCTGAACGGCAACGCAAGCCGCAAACGCTTACTCCTGCGGAAGTTCGAAGCAGTACCCCACGCCATACACCGCCTGGATCGCATTGTGGCCCGGGAAGAAAGGCTCCAGCTTGCGCCGCAGGTTCTTGATGTGGGTATCGATGGCGCGGTCGGTGACGAAGCGGTCGTCGTTGTGCAGATGATTGAGCAACTGATCGCGCGAGAAGACCTGGCCCGGCGCTGCGGCGAAGGTCTTGAGCAGGCGCAGTTCCAGCGGTGTCAGGTTGAGTGGCTCGCCGCGCACGCTGGCCTGGTGGCGCGCTTCGTCGATGACCAGGGGCGAGGCCGTCTGCATGGGCTGCTGCGTCTGCGTGGCGCGCTGTACCAGCGCATTGCGGCGAAGCATGGATTTCACCCGGGCCACGATCTCGCGCGGTGAAAAAGGTGTCTTGCCGATGTAGTCGTCGGCCCCCAGTTCCAGTCCGCGCAAGCGGTCTTCTTCCTCGGCACGTGCTGTGAGCATCAGCACCGGAACGTCCGAGAAGGTGCGCAGCTGACGGCAGATTTCCCAGCCATCCATTCCCGGCAACATGATGTCCAGCAGGATCAGGTCCGGTCGCTGCGCGCGTACCGCATCCAGCGCCGCATCGCCGCGCCCCACGTGGCGCGCGGTGTAGCCGGCCGCTGCCAGGTATTTTTGCAGCAGCTCGGCCAGCTTGGGTTCATCTTCCACGATGAGGATATTGGCCGAGGCCGGTGGAGCGAACCGGAAATTGTCGGTGGTCCGGTTCATGCGGATTCTCCCTCGCCATCCAGCCGCGCCGGCAAGACCACCGACACGCGCAGGCCCCCCAGGGGCGAAGCGGTCGCGCCGATGGTTCCCTGGTGCGCATCGACGATGCGGCGGCAGATCGCCAGGCCCAGCCCGGCGCCGCCACTGGCGCGGTTGCGCGAGGACTCGACCCGGAAGAAGCGCTCGAACAGGCGGGCCATCACCTCAGGCGGCACGCCCGGTTCGCTGTCATCGAAGACCAGGTGCCAGTGCTGTTGCAGCAGATGGGCATGCACCTGCAGGCGGCCACCGCTGTCGGTATAGCGCAGGCTGTTTTCGAAAATATTGTTGAACAGCTGCTGCAGGCGCGCGCCATCGGCATGGACCGGCATGGTGGCGGGCAGCGTGGTGGTCAGGTGCATGCCGCGCTGGCTGAAACGCTCGGCGTAGATCGCCGCGCTGTCGCGCAGCAGCGGGGCCAGGTCGATGTCGGCGTGACGATAGGTGAGCGCGCCGGCATCGGCCAGCGAGAGATCGTAAAGGTCGCCCACCAGCTTGTTGAGATGCTCCACCTCGCTCTTGAGCGAGTGCAGCGTCTGCGCATCGGGTTGCAGCACGCCATCTTCCAGCGCCTCCAGCTGGCCGTTGAGGATGCCCAGCGGTGTGCGCAGTTCATGCGAGACGTCGGCCATGAATTCGCGCCGCAGCTTCTCATTGCGCTCCAGCGTCATGGCGAGCTGGTTGAAGTCCTGCGCCAGCATGCCCACTTCATCGCCCGATTCCACTTCCACCCGGATCGCGTAATCGCCCCCGGCCAGCCGGTGCGTGGCGCGCGCCACGCGGGTCAGCGGCCGCGTCAGCACGCCCGAGATGCGCACTACCAGGAAGGCCGCCAGCATCACCGCCACCACCGCGATGATGAGCTGGGCCAGGAACTGGCTCTGCTGGAAGCGCAGGTCGATGGAACCGATCACGCTTTCAAACGGAGTCTGCGCCACCCAGCCGACGATCACGTCATCCTGCAGCAGGGGCCGCAGGCGAGCGTCGGGGCCGACGTTGGGGTAGCCGATCACGAACTGCCGGCTGGCGTCCAGCAGGGAAAAACGCAGAGTCGCACCGGTCAGGTCGGAGGCCGTCATGGGGGGCATCGGTTTGGTGACCACGCCGATGTGTTCGACGATGGCCGGTCTCATCAGCTCGAACCAGAGGCGCGGATTACCGCGAATGAAATCCCAGCTGCCGTGCTCGCGGTAGGCCAGCTCCAGGCGCGGCACCATGTCTTCCATGCGCTGCTGGGCCTGTTCGTTGAGGTAGCCGAGGAAGTCGCGGTTGAAGATGTAGTGGCCGGCACCGTTGATGGCCGCGATCACCGCCACGATCAGCGCCAGCATCGCATAGAAGAGTTTCAGGCGAATGTTGGCGCGATAGAAGAAGCGGTCAGACAGCTCCGCGATGGAGTGGACGATGGACATGGTGGTGCAGCAGCAGGCGGTCGGTGGAATCAGGCAAAGCTTAACAAGAACCCGGCGCGCGGTGGGCCATATCCTGCCGGATCAGCCGTGGATGTTGCAGGGCAGGCATACGGCCATGCTTGCTCATTTTTCCCTCACATTTGTTGTACATCATCGTAGGTCCGATAGCTCATTGCGCCCGGAACCCTTGCCCATGGCGGCTTGCGGACGGGCAGAAAGCCACCCGATCATGCCCCATATTGCAAGCACTCCGCGCCACGCCGGGCGCCGTTCCTCCACCGCAGCGCGCCTGGTGCTGTCCTTGATGATGGTCGCTGTCCTGGGCGCCTGCTCCAAATCGGGCGACCTGCCCAAGTCGGCGGCCCAGTCCGAAGTCGGCTACGTGGTCGTCAAGACGCAGCGCCAGGCGCTCACCACCGAGCTGCCCGGCCGTACCACGGCCTACCTGGCAGCCGACATCCGTCCCCAGGTGGGCGGCATCATCCAGAAGCGCCTGTTCAAGGAAGGCAGCCTGGTCAAGGCCGGCCAGCCGCTGTACCAGATCGATCCGGCCAGCTACCAGGCCGCCTATGACAGCGCCAAGGCATCGTTGCTCAAGTCCGAGGCTACCCTGGCTTCATCCAGGCTCAAGGCCGAGCGCTACGCCGAACTGAACAAGATCGACGCCGTCGCCAAGCAGGACAACGATGACGCCCAAAGCACCCTGCGCCAGAACCAGGCCGATGTGGAAGTGCAGAAGGCCGCCGTGCAGACCGCCGCCATCAACCTGCAATACACCAAGATTCTCTCGCCGATCTCGGGCCGCATCGAGAAATCCACCGTCACGCCCGGCGCCCTGGTGACGGCCAGCCAGACCACGGCCCTGACCACGGTACAACAGATCGATCCGATCTATGTGGACGTTACCCAGTCCACCGTGGACCTGCTGCGCCTGCGCCGCGAACTGGCCAGCGGCCAGATCAGGAAGAGCGGCGCCAACGCGGCCCAGGTCAAGATCCTGCTGGAAGACGGCTCCACCTATGATCACCCCGGCAAGCTGGAATTCACCGGTCTCTCGGTCGATACCGGCACCGGCATGATCACCTTGCGCGCCGTGGTTCCCAACCCGGATGGCGTCTTGCTGCCGGGCGCCTACGTGCGTGCGGTACTGGAAGAGGGCGTGGACGAACATGCCCTGCTGGTGCCGCAGAAGGCCATCAGTCGCGACCAGACCGGTGCTGCTACCGCCCTGGTGGTGGGCAGTGATGGCAAGGTGCAGCAGCGCGTGGTGACCGTGGCGCGCGCCGTGGGCAACAACTGGTGGATCAGCAAGGGCTTGCAGGAAGGCGACAAGCTCATCGTCGATGGATTGCAGAAGGTACGCGCCGGCGATAGCCCGCGTGCCATCGACATCACCGACAGCCTGCAGAAGGACCTGGCGCGCGAAGCCGCCGCTGCCGCCGCTGATCCGTCGCTGGGCGGTGACGCCGGCAAGGCTGCCGATGGGGCTGCAGACAAGGCTGCCGGCGCGGGAACCGCTGCTGCTCCCGGCGCCCAGTCGAAGTAAGCGAGGCGCACATGGCACGTTTCTTTATCGACCGGCCCATCTTCGCGTGGGTCATGGCCATCATCATCATGCTGGGTGGCATGATGTCGATCCGTTCTCTTTCCCTGGAACAGTATCCCAACATCGCCCCGCCGCAGGTCAACATCAAGGCCACCTATACCGGTGCCTCGGCCAAGACCCTGGAAGACTCGGTGACCCAGATCATCGAGCAGCAGATGAAGGGCCTGGACAACCTGCAATACATGTCCGCCAGTTCCAGTTCGGCCGGTACCTCCACTGTCACGCTGACCTTTACGGCAGGTACCAATCCTGACGTGGCGCAGATGCAGGTGCAGAACAAGCTGCAGCAGGTCACGGCCCGTCTGCCGCAGGCGGTGCAGAACAATGGCGTGACGGTCACCAAGGCCTCGACCGACATCCTGATGGTGCTCTCGCTGAGTTCGGACGATCCGCGCATCACCAGCATCGACATCGGCGACTTCATCAGCAGCAGCCTGACCGACCAGATCAGCCGCGTTCCGGGTGTAGGCGATGTGACCGCGTTCGGTACCAACTATGCGATGCGTATCTGGCTCGATCCGGCCAAGCTGCAGAAGTACGCGCTCATGCCTTCGGACATCACCAGCGCGCTCGAGGCGCAGAACACCGAAGTCTCGGCTGGCGAAATCGGTGCGCTGCCGGCCCAGCCCGGGCAGCAGATCAACGCCACCATCACCGCCCGCAGCAAGCTGACTACGGCTGAGGAATTCCGCAACATCGTCGTCAAGTCGTCTTCGGATGGTTCGGTGGTGAAGATGTCGGACGTGGCGCGGGTGGAACTGGGTGGCGAAAGCTACCAGACGGCCTCGCGCCAGGACGGCAAGCCGTCATCGGCCCTGGCGATCCAGCTGGCCACGGGCGCCAATGCGCTCTCCACGGCCGATGCGGTCAAGAAGAAGATGGCCGAGCTGGAGCCCTACTTCCCGGCCTCCATGAAGTTGAAGACCCATATCGCCTATGACACCACGCCCTTCGTGCGCGTGTCGCTGGAAGAAGTGGTCAAGACCCTGCTCGAAGCCATCGTGCTGGTCGTTCTGATCATGTACCTGTTCCTGCAGAACATCCGCGCCACCTTCATTCCGGCCATCACGGTGCCGGTGGTGCTGCTGGGGACCTTCGGCATCCTGGCCATGTTCGGCTACTCGATCAATACCCTGACCATGTTCGGGATGGTGCTGGCCATCGGGCTCCTGGTGGACGATGCCATCGTGGTGGTGGAAAACGTCGAGCGCCTCATGAGCGAGGAAAAGCTCAGTCCCAAGGAGGCTACGCGCAAGTCCATGCAGGAAATCACGGGCGCCCTGGTGGGCATTGCCATGGTGCTGTCGGCGGTGTTCATCCCGATGGCCTTCTTCGGGGGCTCCACCGGGGTGATCTATCGCCAGTTCTCCATCACCATCGTCTCGGCCATGGCCTTGTCGGTGATGGTGGCGCTGACCCTGACCCCGGCCCTGTGCGCCAGCCTGCTCAAGCCGCATGCGAGCGGGCACGTAGAGCAGGGCAAGTTCTTCACCTGGTTCAACCGTACTTTCGACCGCAACGCCACCCGCTACCGGGGCGGCGTGGGCGGCCTGCTCAAGCGCGGCAAGCGCGGTCTGCTGATGTATGCGCTCATTGCCGTGGCGATGGCGGTGCTGTTCATGCGCCTGCCCACCTCCTTCCTGCCGGAAGAAGACCAGGGCGTGCTGATGGCGCAGATCCAGCTGCCCACGGGCGCCACTGCCGAACAGACGGCCACGGTGGTCAAGACCGTGCAGGACTATTTCCTGAACAAGCCCGAATCGGTCGAATCGGTGCTCGCCATCGTCGGCTCCGGCGTGGGTGGCAACAGCCAGAACAGCGCCCGCGCCTTTATCCGCTTGAAGGACTGGGGCGAGCGTACTGGCGCGGGGCAGTCGGCGTCCGAACTGGTACGCCGTGCCAATGCCGATCTGTCCAAGATCCGCGGTGCCCGCGTCTTCCTGATGAATCCGCCGGTGGTGCGCGGCCTGGGCCAGAGTTCGGGCTTTGACTTCGAACTCAAGGACGTCGGTGGCGTGGGCCATGATGTCTTGCTCAAGGCGCGCGATCAGTTCCTGCGGGCAGCGCGCTCCAGTCCGATGCTGGCCAACGTGCGCACGACCGGCCTGGATGACACGCCGCAGTTGCGCGTGGCCATCGATGACCGCAAGGCTGATGCCCTGTCGGTGGCGACCTCGGACATCAACGCCGCACTGGCTACGGCCATGGGCGGCACCTACGTCAACGACTTCCTCAGCAATGGCCGCGTCAAGAAGGTCTATGTGCAGGGCGATGCGCCCTTCCGCATGCAGGCCGACGACCTGAACCGCTGGTTCGTGCGCAATTCGGCCAGCCAGATGGTGCCCTTCTCGGCCTTCATGACCAGCAAGTGGACCTATGGTCCGTCGCTCTTGGAGCGCTACAACGGCGTGTCTTCCTTCGAAATCGTCGGTGAACCCGCAGCCGGCGTGAGCTCCGGCACCGCCATGGCCGAAGTGCAAAAGCTGGCTGCGCAACTGCCGGCCGGCATCGGTTTCGAGTGGACCGGATCGTCCTACCAGGAGCGTCTCTCGGGCAACCAGGCGCCGATGCTGTATGCGATTTCCATCCTGTTCGTGTTCCTGTGCCTGGCCGCGCTCTATGAGAGCTGGTCGGTGCCGTTCGCGGTGATCCTGGCGGTGCCGCTGGGGATCATCGGGACCGTGCTGCTGACGGGGATCTTCGGAATGTCCAACGACGTGTATTTCCAGGTCGGCTTGTTGACCACCGTGGGTCTGTCGGCCAAGAACGCGATCCTCATCGTCGAATTCGCCAAGCAGTTGCACGAATCCGGCAAGAGCCTGTGGGATGCCACGCTGGAGGCGGTGCAACTGCGCCTGCGCCCGATCCTGATGACCTCGCTGGCCTTCATGTTCGGCGTGCTGCCGCTGGCCGTGGCCACCGGCGCCGGCTCGGCCAGCCGCCGCGCCATCGGTACGGGCGTACTGGGCGGCATGCTTTCGGCGACCATGCTGGGCATCTTCTTCGTGCCCTTGTTCTACTACCTGATCGGTACCTGGCTGGACCGCCGCGCGGCCAAGAAACCTCGCCAGGATGACGATCACGCGATGCAAAAGGAGGGCGTGTGATGAACCGTCCCGCACAACACCCATCCGCCCTGTGGCCGCGCACGGCCATGATTCTGGCGCTGACGGCGGCCCTGGCAGGTTGCGCCAATCTCGAACCTGATTACGCCCGCCCGGCCGCGCCGGTGCCGTCCGGCTGGACGCAGCAGGTCGATGGCAAGACGGTGGTCAGCGCCACCGGCAAGGTGGGCCAGGCCTCCAACGAGACCGATGCCGACCAGCTGGGCTGGCGCCAGTTCTTCCTTGATCCGCGCCTGCAGAAGGTGATTGCCGCCGCGCTGGAAAACAACCGCGACCTGCGCGTGGCCGCATTGAACATCGAGAAGGCGCGCGCGCAATATCGCATCACCGATGCCGACCGCTATCCGTCCATCTCCGCCACCGGCAGCAGCACCGCCAGCCGCACGCCGGCGGATTTGTCCAGCACCGGCCGGGCCACGGTATCGCACCAGCAAAGCCTGACGGTGGGCATGAGCGCCTATGAGTTGGACTTCTTCGGGCGCTTGAAAAATCTCTCCGATGCCGCACTCGAAACCTATCAATACCAGGTCGAGACGCGCCGCAGCACCCACATCAGCCTGGTCGCCGAAGTGGCGACGGCCTGGCTCACGCTGGCATCCGACCGCGACCTGCTCAAGCTGGCGCAGGACACCTATGCCAGCCAGTCGCGGACCTATGAGCTGAGCCAGCGCAGCCATGACATCGGCACCGTCTCCGGGGTCGACCTGGCCAGCCAGGAAGCCACCGTGGAATCGGCCCGCGCCGACGTGGCCAGCTACACCAGCCAGGTCGCGCAGGACATCAATGCGCTGCGCCTGCTGGTGGGGGCCGACGTCGATGCCTCGCTGTTGCCCACGGGATTGCCCGACACGGCCAGCGTCTTGCCCGCCACCCCGGCCGGACTGCCTTCGCGGGTGCTGCTGCGCCGTCCCGACGTGCTGGCGGCCGAGCATACCTTGAAGTCGGCCAATGCCGACATCGGTGCGGCGCGCGCGGCCTTCTTCCCCAGCATCACGCTGACCGCCGACGGCGGCACCGCCAGCCGCACGCTGGGTGGCCTGTTCAAGCCCGGCAGCGGCAGCTGGAGTTTCGTGCCGTCGATCAACCTGCCCATCTTCAACGCCGGCAGCCTGCGTGCCAGCCTGGATTCGGCCAAGATCACCCGCGACATCGACGTGGCCAATTACGAGAAGGCTATCCAGACCGCCTTCAGCGAAGTGGCCGATGCCCTGGCCGTGCGCGCCACGCTGGACCAGCGACTGGATGCCCAGGGCAAGGCCACGGCCGCCAGCGAGAAGGCGTTCCGTCTGTCAGAGGCACGCTACAAGAATGGCATCGACAGCTATCTCACCACCCTGGTGGCGCAGCGCACGCTGTACTCGGCACAGCAGACCCTGATCTCGCTGCGCCTGACCGAGCAGAGCAATCGCATCACGCTCTACAAGGTGCTGGGCGGAGGTTGGAACGAGGATACGGTGCAGCCCGCTGCGGCCACGCAGAAGTCGCCTTCGTGATGGAATCGAAAGTGACGTCGGCATGTGATTGATGGACGTTGAACCGCTCGCGTGACCGGCCTGTTCCTGAAGTACTGCCCGTGATCGGCTGGCTCGCCTGCGTGCGGGCCAGCGTGACTTTCCTGCACGGAACTTCATTTCCCAACGGACAAACTGTCCTCAATTCGGGTTGACAAGCCTCACCCCGGCGGGAATAATCCGGCAAGTGATACGACAACGTACAAGATCGACCGGCCGCATTCTGCCGCAAGCGCCGTTGTCGGCATGATTGCCCTTGAACGCAGCACCCGATTCGACAACAACAACGATGAGCAACCATCAGGAGACAGCCCGCATGAGCGCAGATACCGACCGCGATGCGTGGCAAACCGCCCGTTTTTCCCGTCTGCTGCTGACCGGCGCCGCCGGTGGCGTGGGCCGGCAATTGCGGCCACGCCTGGCGTCCTTTGCCGAGCGCGTGCGGGTAGCCGATCTGGCGTCCGCGATGCAGGCCGTCGACGCGGCGGCCGCACATGAAGAACTGCTGGGCTGCGACCTGGCCGACCGCGCTGCGGTCGATGCCATGGTGGCGGGCTGCGAAGCCATCATCCACCTGGGTGGCGTGTCGGTGGAGCGTCCCTTCGAAGAGATCCTGGAAGCCAACATCAAGGGCGTCTTCCATATCTACGAGGCGGCGCGCCGTCATGGCGTCAAGCGCGTCATCTTCGCCAGCTCCAACCACGTCACCGGCTTCTATCGCCAGGATGAGCGCATCGATGCGCATGACATCAAGCGTCCCGATGGTTACTACGGCCTGTCCAAGTCCTATGGCGAAGACATGGCGCAGTTCTACTTCGACCGCTATGGCGTGGAAACGGTGAGCATCCGCATCGGTTCGATCTTCCCGGAGGCCACCAACCGCCGCATGCTGGCCAGCTGGATGAGCATGGACGATTTCGAGCAACTGCTGCGCCGTGCGCTGTTCATCCCGGGCGTGGGCCACACGGTGGTCTATGGCATGTCGGCCAATGCCAAGACCTGGTGGGACAACCGCTACGCCGCGCACCTGGGCTATGCGCCCAAGGACAGCTCGGAAATCTTCCGCGCCAAGGTGGAGGCCCAGCCGCAGCCGGCCGCCGATGATCCCGTCATGACCCTGCAAGGCGGCGCCTTCACGGCTGCAGGCCCCTTCGATCCCTTGGCCAGCTAATTTATCCACAGCAGTTTTCGCTCCACCCTCGGCAGTATCGTCGTACTCCCGTCGCGGCCTGAAGTCCCGGCCGCGCGGCATGGCAGCACCGCACGCAACCGCTTGACCTGAATCGCAGCAAGGCAGCACCCGGCACACCGGGCCGCTCGCACGCAGCAGGATCGCGCCCGCGCCGCACCGATGTCCGGTTTCCTGAAACCTTGATGGACCGGCAGCCCATGAACTTCTCTCTCGACTTCAGTCCCCTCGCGCCGTACTGGCCCGTGTTCCTGCACGGCGCCTGGCTGACGCTGAAGATGACCACGCTGGCGGTCATCGTCGGCGTCAGCGTGGGCATCTTCGTCGCCTTCGCCAAGAACAGCCCCAACCGCCTGCTCGCGCGCACCTGCAGCGGCTACATCGAGGTGGTGCGTAATACGCCTTTCCTGGTGCAGATCTTCCTGCTGTATTTCGGCCTGGCCAGCCTGGGCATCCGCATGCCGACCTTCGCAGCCGCGGTGCTGGCGATGATCATCAACATCGCCGCGTATGCCGCCGAGATCATTCGTGCCGGCATCGATTCGGTGCCGCGCGGGCAGATCGAGGCGGCCCAATGCCTGGGCCTGTCGGTCTGGCGCATCCGCTGGCACGTGATGCTGCAGCCGGCCATCGAGCGCGTCTATCCGGCGCTGACCAGCCAGTTCCTGCTGATGATGCAGGCCTCGGCGATGGCCTCGCAGATCTCGGCCGAGGAGCTGACAGCCATCGCCAACACCGTGCAATCCGATACCTTCCGCTCGCTGGAAACCTACATCGTGGTCGCGGCCCTGTACCTGGTGCTGGCGGTGCTGGTCAAGCTGGTGGCCTATGCCATCGGCGAGACCATCTTCAAGCGCCGCCGCACGCTGCGCCGTGCTGCCGCACAAGGCAGGCGCAGTCCGGTCTCGCGCCTGCCGGCGACCGATCCGGCCGGGATGGCGCCGCTGGCGCATGTGCCCTATGTCCATCCCGCATCGCGGCCGGTGGCGGTCAACACGGCAGCCTCGCTGCGCATCGAAGGGAGCACATCATGATGGGCGGCTTCAGCTGGACTTACTTTTTCTTCATGGTGCAGTCGATAGGCTGGACCCTGGTCCTGTCGGCGCTGGCCTTCGCGCTGGGCGGAATCGGCGGATTCCTTGTGATGCTGGCGCGCATCTCGCCGCGCGCCTGGCTGCGGCGGCCGGCCATCCTCTTCATCGAATGCGTGCAGGGTATTCCCTTGCTGATCCTGCTCTTCATCGTCTACTTCGGCCTGTCGGTGTATGGGCTGGTGCTGCCGGCGCTGGTGGCAGCCGGACTGGCGATGATGATCTATACCAGCGCCTACCTGGGCGACATCTGGCGCGGCTGTGTGGAAGCCATGCCGCGTCCTCAGTGGGAGGCGTCCGAATGCCTGTCGCTGACGCGCTGGCAGACGCTGCGCCTGGTCATCATCCCGCAGGCCATGCGGTTGTCGCTGCCGCCGACCATCGGCTTTCTGGTGCAGCTGATCAAGTTGACGTCGCTGGCCTCGGTGATCGGCTTTGTCGAACTGACCCGGGCCGGGCAGATCATCAACAACTCCATCTTCCAGCCCTTCCTGGTGTTCCTGTTGGTCGGTACTTTCTATTTCCTGCTCTGCTATCCCTTGTCGCGCTGGAGCGCCTCCATGGAGAGAAAACTCAATGTCAGCCTTCGCTAAAACGGAACCGGTGGCGCACCTGCGCCCGGTCGCGCCCGCCCGGGAGGCGCAGCCCATCATCGTCAAACTCGATCAGGTCTACAAGAGCTTCGGCGACAACCAGGTCTTGAAGGGGGTGTCCTTCGAGGTGGCGCGCGGCGAGATGATCGCCATCATCGGCGCGTCCGGCTCGGGCAAGTCCACCGCACTGCGCTGTATCGACCGGCTCGAGACCATCGACTCGGGCAGCATCGAGGTGGCCGGCATCCGCGTCGATGACCCGCAGGTGGACCTGCACAGGTTGCGGCGCGAGGTCGGTATCGTGTTCCAGAGCTACAACCTGTTCCCGCATCTGAACGTGCTGGAAAACGTCATGCTGGCGCTGCGCCACGTCAAGCAGCAGGACAAGGCCGAGGCCCGTCGCGTGGCCCTGGCTGCGCTGGCGCAGGTCGGACTGGATGAGAAGGCCAGCGCCTATCCGGAGCAGCTCTCGGGCGGCCAGCAGCAGCGCGTGGCCATTGCCCGGTCGCTGGCGATGGCGCCCAAGGTGATGCTGTTCGATGAAGTGACCTCGGCGCTGGACCCGCAGCTGACCGGCGAAGTGCTGCGCGTGATGGAAGACCTGGCTGCCAATGGCATGACCATGCTGCTGGTCACGCATGAGATGAACTTCGCCAAGCGCGTGGCTGATCGCATCATCTACATGCACCAGGGCCGGGTCTGGGAAGTCGGCCCCGGCGACATGCTGGACCACCCGCACACCCCCGAATTACAAGCCTTTCTGGCTGCCGACCTGTAGCGCAAACGCTGTTCCCAGTACGACCTGTTCATAAAATAACGGAGACAAGAGATGAAAAAAGCAAAATTGCGCCCCCTCGCGCGCACGGCCCTCGCCGCCCTGATCCTGGGCCTGACCGCCCACGCCGCGCTGGCCGACCAGCTGGACGATATCAGGAAGGCCGGCAAGATCCGCATCGCCACCACCTCCAGCACACCGCTGTTCGGCTACAGCGATGAGAAGCTGCAACCGGCCGGTTCCGACGTCGAGGCTGCGCGCCTGCTGGCGCAGGATCTGGGCGTGCAGCTTGACCTGATGCCGGTGGCCAATTCCGCACGCGTGCCGACCTTGCAGGCCAACCGCGCCGATATCGTGGTGGGTTCGCTGTCGATCACGCCGGAGCGCCTGAAGGTCATCGATTTTTCCACGCCCTATGCGGTCATCAGCCTCATCATCGGTGGACCCAAGAGCATGGCCATCAAGGATTACGCCGACCTCAACGGCAAGCGCATCGGCGTCACCCGCGCCACGCCCAACGATACGCTGACCACGCAGAACGCCAAGGGCGCCGAGATCATGCGCTATGAAGATGATGCGACCCTGATCACCTCGATGGTGACGGGCCAGGTGGAAGTCTTCTCCAGTACGCCGTCCAACCTGCAGGAGATGCAGAAGAAAGCGCCGGGCAAGAATCTGGAAATGAAGTTCGAACAGAAGGCCTTTGATCTCGGTATCGCCATCAACAAGAACCAGCCGCGCCTGAAGGAATGGATCGATGGCTGGGTCAAGACCAACATGAAGAATGGCAAGCTCAACGCCATCTACAAGAAGTATCACGGCCGCGATCTGCCGGCCGGCGTGCAGAATCCCGCATAAGCAGGCCCTGGCCTGAAGGCGGTCTGGCGCATTTCGTCCGGCTGACTCTGAAAGGACCGGCTTCCCGTGCCGGTCCTTTTCGTCCTCGCAATCACGAGGACGAAATCATGCCGGCTTCCCTATCGCGCTACCGCACAAGTTGTTCCCCGAATTGATCAAACCGGTCATCTCCCACGAAAAAGCGTGTTTCCACGGAAACGAAATGCCGTTTCCAGCTGGACTTCACGATCGTTATGATCGTAACGATCGATATTCAGCTTGATTTCCGTTTTGTATCGGTATATCTTGATCAAAAAAATCGTATGAGTTGGATGTTCGGACGCTTTCTGTTGAGTTTGTGACCGAATCGGTCATTGTTGGCCGGCCTCCATATCCTCATCCCCCCGTACCGGCATCGGCCGGTCATGACAAAAAGACGGAGATAAGCCATGTCGCTCACTTTCAAGGGCATCGTCCCTGCCCTGATCACACCTATGACTCCCGAGGAGGAGATCGACGAGGCGGGTTTGCGCACGCTGGTCGACCGGCTCATCGATGCAGGCGTCCATGGCTTGTTCGTGCTGGGTACCAACGGTGAATTCATTTCCTTGTCCGAAGCCGAGAAATTGCGCGTGGCAAGGATCGCCGTGGACCAGGCGCGTGGTCGTGTGCCCGTCATCGCGGGCACCGGGGCTTATGCCACCCGCGAAGTGATCGCCCTCAACAGCAAGATGCACGACCTGGGCGTGCAGGCCGTCTCGGTCATTACGCCTTACTTCAATGGCGCCACCCAGGCCGAACTGTTCAAGCACTACGACAGCATCGCCCGCGCCACGCCGTTGCCGGTGATGCTCTACACCATTCCCGCCAAGACCGGTGTCCAGCTCAACATCGACACCGTGCGCCGGCTCTCGGAAATTCCCAACATCCGTGGCATCAAGGATAGCGGCGGCGACTTCGATCGCCTGCTGCAACTGATCAACCTCAAGCGGGACGACTTTGCGGTCTTCACCGGCACCGATTCCATGATCCTCTGGACGCTCATGGCCGGTGGCGACGGTGCCGTGGCTGCGACCACCAATGCGGTGCCTAGCGTGGTCATGTCGATCTGGAACCACTTCCGCCAGGGCGACATTGCGGCAGCCCGCCAGGCCCAGGAGGCGCTGCGCCCGCTGCGCGACGCCTTCGGCCTGGGGACTTTGCCGGTGGTACTCAAAACCGCTGCCGGCCTGCTGGGCATGCCCGCCGGGCCGGCACGCTCGCCGGTGCTGCCGCTGGATGCGGCTGCGCTGGACAAGCTCCACCAGGCCATTGCCGCCTATCCGAGAGTGGCCTGAGCGGCTGCGCCCGCCTATTGCAAGGATCATGTCATGACTAGCACCTATCACTTCCAGAGCGTCAAGCACATCGTGCACGGGCCGCACAGCCTGGATCAACTGGCCGACAAGCTGGCGCTGCTGGATCGCCCGGTACGCCGCATTGCCTTCATCACCCAGCCCGTCATCGAACAGATGGGCGTGGCGGAACGCGTGGCAGCGGCCCTGGCACAGCACGACGTGCAGACCCTGGTGGTCCGCGATGTCCAGCCGGAGCCGAGCATCGAGAATGTGGAAACGGTTTTCCGTGAACAGATCGCCCCCTTCGCGCCGGATGCCATCCTGTCCATTGGCGGCGGCAGCGTATTGGATGCGGCCAAGCTCTTTGCCGTGCGCCTGACCAATGATGAACCGCTGCGCCAGTGGCTGGGCGTGGACCTGATCAAACGCCCCGGCGTGCCGCTGGTACTGGTGCCCACTACCGCCGGCACCGGTTCAGAGGTCACGCCCAATGCCATCGTCACGCTGCCCGACGAGGAACTGAAGGTCGGCATCGTCAGCCGTCACCTGCTGCCGCAACTGGTGATCCTGGATGCCACCCTGACCGTGGGCCTGCCCAAGCCCATCACCGCCGCCACCGGCATGGATGCATTCATCCATGCCCTGGAGTCCTATATCTCTACCAAGGCCAATCCGATCAGCGACATGTTTGCCATGGAATCGATGCGGCTGATCGGCGCCAACCTGGTAGAGGCGTATCAGCACGGCGAGTCGCTGTCCGCCCGCCAGGCCATGCTGATGGGCTCGATGTACGGGGGGCTGGCCCTGACGGCGGCCGGCACGGCGGCCGTGCATGCACTGGCCTATCCGCTGGGCGGCATGTTCAACATCACCCACGGCGTGGCCAACTCCATGCTGTTGCCGCACGTGATGCAATTCAACCTCGATGCCATCGTCGAGCGCCTGGCGCATGTGGCCCATGCACTGCAGATCGCCCGTCACGATGACAGCGACCAGGCTGCCGCCGAGAAGCTGCTGGCACGTCTGCGTGAGTGGACTGCCGTACTGGAGATCCCGCAGGACCTGCGCCGCTTCGGCGTGGACGAAGAGCATCTGGAACCGCTGGCCATCGCCGCCGCCAAGGTCAAGCGGCTGCTGGGCAACAATCCCAAGCCGCTGGGCCATGAGGACATCAAGACCATCTACCGGAATCTGCTGCCATGACTGCGGCCATCGCTGTCACCGCCGCCGCACCCCGCCTGCTGATCATCGGTGATGACCTGTCCGGCAGCGCGGACTGCGCCGTGACTTGCAGCCACTTCGGGCTGAAGACTGCGGTTCTGCTGGACGGGCAACCGTCAGCGACGCAGGAGGAGCTCGATGTGCTGGCGCTGGATACGGACAGCCGCGCCTTGCCGCCGGCCGAGGCCGGGCGGGTGCAGGCCACCGCGTGGCAGGCCCATCGCCATGGCCGCAAGCTCTACAAGAAGATCGATTCCACGCTGCGCGGCAATGTCGCCGCCGAGATGGCGGCGCTGACCGGGGCCGGCATGGCCATCGTCGCGCCGGCCTTTCCTGCCGCAGGACGAACCACGAAAGAGGGGCGCCAGTATGTCTTCGGCGTGCCGGTGGAAGAGTCCGAAGTCTGGCGTAACGAACACATCGGCGGACCTGCCGACCTGGTGGCCATGCTGCGCCAGGCCGGCATGAAGGCCGCGCTGCTTGGCCTGGCCACCGTACGCCAGGGCAGTGCGCACGTGAAGCAGCGCATCCTGGCCTGCCAGGCCGAAGGGATCGACGCACTGGTCTGCGATGCAGAGAAGGACGAGGATCTCGCATGCATCGCCCAGGCATCGGCCGCACTGGACGGACTTTACTGGGTCGGTTCGGCGGGATTGGCCATGCCACTGGTGGCGGCGCTGCAAGGCCATCGCCAAGCGCTTGCCGCAGTAGCCGGTCCTGGCGATGCAGTGCTCCATCCAGGTGGAGTGCTCGCCATCGTCGGCAGCATGTCCAGCGTCTCCCATGCTCAGGCGCAGGCGTTGCAGGAGCAAGCCGGAGAGCAGTTGCTGGTCCGTACCATCGATGCGGCTGCGCTGCTCGATCCCTTGTCGCTGCTCCCCCGCCAGCTGGCGCAACAAGCCGCCCAGGCGTTGCAGGAGGGGCGCAGCGTCCTCGTCACGCTGAGCCAGCGACAGCGCATGGCCGTGTCCGATGGCGCGCGACTGGCACGGCAACTGGCGGCCTGCCTGGGACCGGTGGCACAGCATGCCCGCGCTCTGGTGGCCACCGGCGGGGAAACGGCGCGCGCCATGCTGAGCTGGATGGGCGTGCGGCAACTGGCCATCGTCAGCGAGATCGATACCGGCGTGCCGCTCATGCGTGCGCGCTACCAGGGCCGGGACTTCCCGGTTGTCACCAAGGCGGGCGGCTTTGGCCAGCCCGACACCCTTTATCGTGCATGGCGGTCCATGACCGCCGGGCCAACGCAGCCTGCACCAGCAGTGCTCGCATCCACTGGAGAAGAAGCTATGACATACCGTCCGGTTATCGGCATCACGATGGGCGACGCCGCCGGCGTGGGGCCGGAGATCATCATGAAGAGCCTGGCCCGCCGCGAGGTCTATGACGGCTGCCGGCCGCTGGTCATCGGCGACGCGCGGCGGCTGCGTGAGGCCGGCCGCATCACCGGCGTGAGCCTGACGGTGCGCGCCATCGCCAGCCCGGCCGAAGCCCGTTTTTCCTATGGCGAGATCGACTGCATCGACCTCGGTCTGATCCCGGCCGACCTGCCGTATGGCCAGTTGTCGGCAGTGGCCGGCAATGCGGCCTTCCAGTACATCGCCCGCACGGTGGAATTGACCTCGGCCGGTGAACTGGATGCCATCTGCACGGCCCCGCTGAACAAGGAAGCGCTGCACGCGGGCGGCCACATCTTCCCCGGCCATACCGAGATCCTTGCGCACCTGACCGGTATTCCCGAAGTCTCGATGATGCTGGTGGCGCCCAAGCTGCGCGTAATCCACGTGACCACCCACATTGGCCTGCTGGATGCCATCAACCGCATCGAACCGGGCCTGGTGCAGCGAACCATCGAGCGCGCGCATGACACGCTGGTGCGTGCGGGTATCTCGCAGCCGCGCATCGGCGTGTGCGGCATCAATCCGCATGCCGGCGAGAACGGCCTGTTCGGCTACGGCGAGGAAGAAAAGAAGATCATCCCCGCCATCGAGCTCCTGCGTGCCCGTGGCTGGGACGTGGAAGGCCCGCTGCCGGCCGATACCCTGTTCTATCGCGCGGGCCGCGGCGACTTCGACGTGGTGGTGGCGATGTACCACGACCAGGGGCACGGCCCGGTCAAGGTGATGGGGCTGGAAGCGGGTGTGAACGTGACGGTCGGCCTGCCGGTGATCCGTACTTCGGTGGATCACGGTACCGCCTTCGACATCGCCGGCCGGGGTATCGCCGACGAAGGAAGCATGCTGGAAGCGCTCAAGCAGGCACAAGACCTGGCTACGCGCCGCGCTGCCCTGGCAGCCTGATGCAACAGGACGGCGCCGCCTGCGGTGGCCGTGGTCCTGAAATATAAATTATTTATAACATTATCCGATCTGCGAGGATCGGGAGGAGAACACAATGAACCAGTTTGGAGCATTGGACACGGCCATCATCATCGCGATGGTCGTCATCTATATCGCAGCCACGTCCTGGCTGAGCATCCGCCTGCGCAGCAAGAATACGGGCGAGTTCATGGTGGCCGGCCGGGCAGCGCCGGTGCTGGTGATCGCCATCCTGCTGATGTCCGAATTCATCGGTGCCAAGTCCACCATCGGCACTTCGCAGGAAGCCTTCAATGTCGGCATCGCCGCCTCGTGGTCGGTGATCGCGGCGGCCATCGGTTTCCTGCTGTTTGGCCTGTTCATGGCCAAGCGGCTCTACAAGTCGGGTGAATTCACCATCTCCGGCTTCGTTGCCCAGAAATACGGCAAGACCGCCAAGCTGGTGGTGTCGGGGGTGATGATCTATGCGCTCTTCATCGTCAACGTCGGAAATTACGTCAGCGGTGCGGCGGCCATCTCCACCGTGCTCAAGGTGAACCTGCCTACGGCGGCCATCATCACGGCCATCGTCAGCACCATCTACTTCGCCTATGGTGGTCTCAAGAGCGTGCTTTACGTGACCATCTTCCACAGCGCCATGAAGATCCTCGGCATCGGCATCCTGGTGTGGGTCGCACTGTCGCTGACCGGCGGCATTGCACCGATGGTCAGCACCATGCCGGAACACTACTTTACCTGGAGGGGCGCCTTGAACGGCGGCACCATCGGTGCCTGGGTCATTGGCACCTCCGGTGCGATCTTCTCCACCCAGTTCATCATCCAGGCTATCTCCGGTGCGCGTTCCGGCGAAGATGCCCGCAAGGCGACCCTGGTGGCCGCCGCCCTGTGCGTTCCCATCGCACTGGCGCTGGGCCTGCTGGGCGTGGCCGCCAAGTTCCTGTTCCCGCAGATCAAGGGTTTGTACGCGCTGCCGATCTTCCTGCAGCACATGCATCCGCTGCTCTCGGGCATCGTGACGGTCTCGTTGGTGGCCTCGATCTTCGTGAGCGTAAGTACTGTGGCGCTGGCTATCGCCTCCCTGATCGTCAAGGATTTCTACGTGCCCCGTTTTGCCCCTTCGCCCGAGCGCGAACTGGTAGCGACCCGCTGGATCTCGCTGGTGGTCGGTTTCGTGCCGTTGATCTTCGTGCTGTTCGTGCCGCAGATCCTGGCACTGTCCTTCTTCACCCGGGCGTTGCGACTGACGGTGACGGTGGTGGCCCTGATGGGCATCTACCTGCCTTTCTTCAACAGCAGCCGTGGTGCCATCTCGGCCCTGATCCTGGCCACCGTGGCGACCACCGTCTGGTATCTGCTCGACAATCCGTTCGGCATCGACAACATGTACATTGCCCTGGTCGCTCCGGCCATCGTGATGGTGATCGAGCGCCTGATTTTCCCATCGGCACCCAATGCGACGGAGCACGTCAGGCCGCATGAGCTGGCTGCCGGCACAGGTCGGCAGCACTGAACCGCCCGCGCAACGAAAGAGGATGAACATGAGCCAGTTACCCCGCGTCGCAGGCCAGGTCCGCCCGGCCGCTGCCGACAATGACCGCCGTGAAGCCCACCTGCCGGCCCTGACCGTGCAGAACCACGCCGCCAACCTGATCGCGCTGTCCAATGGCGACCTGCTGTGTGCCTGGTTCGGCGGCACTCAGGAAGGCATTCCCGATATCTCGATCTACCTGTCCCGGCTTGCGGCTGGCAGCGATACCTGGTCCGTACCCGTGCGTCTGTCCGAAGATGCCACCCGCTCCGAGCAGAACCCGGTGCTGTTCGAAGCGCCCGATGGCGAGCTGTGGCTGATCTATACCGCGCAGCTGTCGGGACACCAGAATACGTCCATCGTGCGCCGTCGCATTTCCGACGATCTGGGCCAGACCTGGGGACCGATCGATACCCTGTTCGACACCCCCGGCACCTTCGTGCGCCAGCCCATCGTGGTGGCACGCGACGGCGCCTGGCTGTGCCCCGTCTTCATGTGCCGGGTGGCCGAGGGCGAGCGCTGGTCGGGTAATGACGACATCAGCATGGTCATGCGCTCCACCGATGGCGGTCGTCACTGGAGCGCCCACGAAGTCCCGGCCAGCGTGGGGTGCGTTCACATGAACATCCAGCCCTTGCAGGAAGGCGGCTTCCTGGCTTTGTACCGCAGCCGTTGGGCCGATCACATCTACAGCAGCCGCTCGGCCGATGGTGTGCAGTGGAGTGCACCGCAACCGCTGGACCTGCCCAACAACAATTCCTCCATCCAGTTTGTCGCCCTGGCCAACGGCCACCTGGGACTGGTCTTCAATCACAGCAGCGCAGCCAACAGTACTGCGCGCCGTGCCTCGCTGTATGACGATATCGAGGATTCCGAAGATAGCGGCCACCTGGTCGCGCAGTCCGCTTCGCAGCGTGGCACGGCCTTCTGGGGCGCACCACGCGCGCCGATGACGCTGGCGCTGTCCTACGATGGTGGCCGCAGCTGGCCCGCCATGCGCAACCTGGAAGTGGGGGATGGCTACTGCATGACCAACAATTCGGCCGAGAAGCTCAATCGTGAGTACTCCTATCCTTCCATCGTGCAGTCGGCCGATGGCAAGCTGCATATCGCCTATACCTATTTCCGCCAGAACATCAAATACGTGAGCGTCGATGAAGCCTGGGTCACGCAACAGATTGCAGCGGCCGCGTGAGCCGGTTTAAGGAGCATTAATGGAAAAGACAACGATGACGCGCAGGGAGGCCATCATGGCATTGGGAACCGGTATGGTCGCCAGCGGCCTGAGCGCACCGGCGCAGGCCGCCGACGTGGGGGCGCTGGAGGGCGCCACCGAGGCCTTGCGGCGCGCTCTGGAAGAAGGGGATGGCAAGGTGTTGCAGGCCTTGCTGCACGAACGCATGAGCTATTCCCATTCGGATGGTCGGGTGTGGACCAAGGCCGTCCTGCTCGACGCCATCGCCGGCAAGCAGCGCTATCTCAGCGTGCGCACGTCGGCGCAGACGGTGGCGATCGTGGGGACGACGGGCATCGTGCGGCACATCTATGATGTGGTCAACAATGATGGAAAGAAGACCGCCAGTCACCTCCAGGTATTGATGTGCTGGGTCCAGGAAGCACAGGGCTGGCAGCTGCTGGCGCGCGGCGCAACCACCATTGCTGCCTGAGGGACTGGCGGCATTGGTGGAGCAGGGGAGGGCGGTAGCTGGGAAGCCGGTATACTCGCTGATTGCGGCCGCCGCTGAAAGCGGCCGCGGCATCGTCAACCCACCACTGCCCCCTATGAAAGTTACCCGCCGCCGCGAGGCCATGGTTCAGGCCGTCCTCTCGGGAATGACCGAAGTCACTGCCCTTTGCGACCATTTCGGCATCTCCGAAGTTACCGTGCGCCGCGACCTGCGTGCATTGGCCGACGAAGGCCTGATCCTGCGTACCTATGGTGGTGCCGCCTCGGTCAGCCTGCACGCTCCCGAAGAGTCGCTGGAGCAGCGCAGCCACAGCTTTCAGGCCGAGAAGGATGCCATCGGCGCGGCCGCCGCCGCGCATGTGGCCGAGGGCGATACGGTCTTTCTCGACGCCGGGACCACCACGGCCGCCTTGGCCAAGGCGCTGGCCGGGCGCCAGGCAATCCAGGTCATCACCAACAATCTGCTGGTGGTACAGACACTGGCCGGCAGCCAGGTCGCCGTGACGTTGATCGGTGGTGATGTACGTCCTTCCAGCATGAGTACCTTCGGCCCCATCGCGCAACTGGGGTTGACCCGGCTGACCTTCGACAAGGCCTTCCTGGGTGCCGATGGTGTGGTGGCCGGACGCGGCTTGTGCGAGGCGACGGTGGAGCAGGCTTACCTGAAGGAATGCATCCTCCGCCAGGCCGCTACCGTGTTCGTCCTGGTCACCGCTGACAAGCTCAATCGCGATAGCCAGCAGCACTGGACCCCCATGGAAAAACCCTGGACCCTCATCACCGACGCACCCGCCGGGCATGCCGGCCGGCATACCTTTGAAGCGCTGCCCGGTGTGCAGATCGAGACGGTCGAGGTGCCTCGTCCACAATGAGGCAGCCTTGGCTGGCGCTGCACCGCAAGCGGCTGCATCAGGCGCTAGCCGCCCTCGAAGATGCGCTGCCGGGCATGGCCGATATGCGCCCGCATGGCCGCCTCGGCTTGCTGCACCGATCCTGCCGCGATGGCGTCGATGATGGCCTGGTGTTCATCGTCGATGACCTGGATGCGCTCGGCTTCCTGGGGCGAGCCCAGGTTCTGCGCCAGTTCCATGCACTGGCGGATCGGACCCAGGGCGTGTTCGATGGTGGAGATGAAGAAGGGATTGCGCGTGGCCCGGGCAATGGCCATGTGCAGGGCCAGGTCTTCGTCCACGCCGGTCTGGCCGTTCAGTTGCGCCCGCCGCAAGGCTTGCAGGCAATTGCGCATCAGGGCCAGGTCATCGTCCTCGCGCGCGCTGGCGGCGATGCCGGCGGCACCCACTTCCACGCATGCGCGGAAGGCGTAATAGCGCTCCACGTCATGGATGCTGGCAATCTGCGCCGGCGCGCTGCTCTGCAGGACCGGCAGGCGCTGCACGTAGTTGCCCGAGCCCCGGCGCGACACCACGATCCCTTCCGAACGCAGGCGCGACAGCGCTTCCCGCACCGTCGTGCGCGACGCTTCATAGCGCTGCGCCAGTTCCACCTCGGTGGGCAGCTTGCGGTTCTCGCCCCATTCTCCGCGCAGGATCGCCGCGATGATCTGCTTGCAGATGTGTTCGGAACGGCTGAGGTTGCCGCGGCGCGGAAGTTCAGGAGAATGGAATGCTGACATATACGATGACTGCTGCCGATGAGTTCGTCTGCGGACACTATGAAGGAGTCGACGCTGCGGTGCAAGTCATTGTCTCCCGGCGCGCACCGTCGTTCACCTGAACTGAGGGAAATAGCCTGCCAATGCCGTTTCCAGGAAGGAATCTGCATTAAATTCGGTTGACTTCCATCGCGCCGATCATTAGAGTTGTCCACCTGCATGAAGAATTAGTCCGACTAATTTCACCTTAACTTATACGACATCGTATAAATAAAATGATAAAAAAGACAATAAGAATTCATCTGGAGACAGGTATGCATTTCCCACCTGCCTGAACCCGGACGGCCCGGTGCCGTCCTGGCCTCTGGTTGCGCGCCATCCACCGCGAGAGCGGGCGCGCAGTCAGGGCCGGAGAGGCGAGCGGCCGTGCGATGCCTGCCCTTTGAAGAACATCCTTTTGGAGACGCCATGAAGTACGTAAGAGGAATCCGCTGGTACATGGTGACCCTGGTCACCCTGGCCCTGATCGTCAACTACCTGGCCCGCAACACCTTATCGGTGGCCGCCCCGACCATGATGAAAGAGCTGGACATGAATACCCAGCAATATTCGTACATCGTGGTGGCGTGGCAGATCTGCTATGCGGTCATGCAACCGGTGGCCGGCTACATTCTTGATGCCGTCGGTACCAAGATCGGTTTCGGCATCTTCGCCCTGGCCTGGTCGTTGGTCTGTGCGGCGGCCGCCATGGCGACCGGCTGGCAGAGCCTGGCCTTCTTCCGCGCCCTGCTGGGCATGACTGAAGCGGCCGGCATTCCGGGCGGGGTGAAGGCGTCCACCGAGTGGTTCCCGGCCAAGGAGCGGTCGGTGGCCATTGGCTGGTTCAACATCGGTTCCTCCATTGGCGCACTGTGCGCGCCGCCGCTGGTGGTGTGGACCATCCTGCACGGTGGCTGGAAGATGTCCTTCGTGGTGGTGGGCGTACTGGGCGTGTTGTGGTTCTTCCTGTGGATGTTTTTTTACAAGAGCCCGCGCGACCAGAAGCTGCTCTCGCCGGAAGAGCGCGCCTACATCCTCGACGGCCAGGAAAAGTCGCCCGAGAAGGTGCAGCGCGAAAGCTGGACCAAGATCGTGCGCAGCCAGAACTTCTGGTCGATCGCCATCCCGCGCTTCTTGTCGGAACCGGCCTGGCAGACCTTCAATGCCTGGATTCCGCTTTACATGGCCACCGAGCGCCACATGAACATCAAGGAAATCGCCATGTTCGCCTGGCTGCCTTTCCTGGCGGCTGACATCGGCTGCGTGCTGGGCGGCTACCTGAGTCCGTTCTTCCACAAGCATCTGAACGTGTCGCTGTTCACGTCGCGCAAGCTGGTCATGCTGGTCGGCAGCCTGGCCATGATCGGCCCGGCCTGCGTGGGCTTTGTCGACAGTCCTTATGTGGCCATCGCGCTGCTGTCCATCGGCGGCTTCGCGCACCAGACGTTGTCGGGCGCGCTGTATTCGATCACCTCCGACGTGTTCACCAAGAATCAGGTGGCCACCGCTACCGGCCTGACAGGCATGAGCGGCTATCTGGGTGCGACGCTGTTCACGCTGCTCTTCGGCATCCTGGTCACGCAGATCGGCTATGGACCCTTGTTCATCCTGCTGGCCGCCTTCGACCTGGTGGCCGTGGCGGTCGTGTTTGCGATTGCCCGCCCGCGTCCGGAGGCCATTGCCTGAGACGTGTCATAGGGTCTTGAAGGGAAGGGGCGGCGTCGTCGGACGCCGCCCTTTTTCATTGCGTCATTGCAGCGGTGGACGCTGCATCGCTACCCACTCCTGCACCGCGGGCCGCTGCCATTGTGTGCGGGCATATGCTGCCAGCGGCGCCGGTACGGTGTCGCCATGCAGGGCGAGACGATTGATCATCAGCGCCAGGTCGGTATCGGCGATACACCAGTCACCGAAGAGGCAATCGGCGCCTTCCGGCAGCAAGGCCTGCACAAAACGGAACAGGCGTTGCGCGGCGGCCTGTGCCTGTGCGGACAAGGGCGGCTTGCGCGCGCCATGGAACAGCACTTGCGTATTGCGCTCCTCGCGGATGGGCATCAGGTCGCTGCGCAGCCAGGCCTGTACCTGTCGGGCGCGTGCACGTGTGGCCGGATCGGCCGGATAGAGCGCCGGTCCGCCAAAGACCTCTTCCAGATATTCGGTAATGGCCGAGGACTCCGACAGCGCCAGGCTGCCATGCTGCAAGGTCGGCACGCGAGCGGTCAGGGACAGGGCGGCATAGGCGGGATCGTGCTGGGCAGCGGCGTCCAGGTCGACGGTGTGCAGTGCGAAGGGCAAGGCCTTTTCGCGCAGGGCGACGAAGACCGACATGGCGTAGGGGCTGGCGTATTGGGCGTCGATGTGGAGTTGGAGCGACGGGCCGGGACGATCAGTTTGCATGTGTACCTCATGAAGAACGGTTGAAAAAATCGTTCCGCCGGCAGTGCGCCGGGCGAGGTCTGAAAGGAGAACGTTGTTGCGATCCAGTCCCGCCAGGCGATCCGCCGGACGGGACGTGACATCCCCGTCAGCGGAGATGCCGTTTTTTGGTAATCAGCCCGCACAGGCAGACGCCGGCGGCCGGGAGGGCAGCGGGTGACTGGATGAGGGATCGCTTGTGGTGCATGGCGTGGGAAGTGATGGGCTGAGCGGCGATAGTAAACGAGTTTCCCGCAACATTTCCAAGAGTGTGCGTTTAAACCACAGCGTGCGGTCCAGAATCGCTGTCTCGCAGATGAAGTGGGCACAGGCCCTGGCTGGCCGCCGTTGAAACTTCCTGCCGTTTCTCAAACTTGTTGGCCAAATCCCCCCTTGGCGTCCATAACCAAGATGGTTGCACTTCCCCATGGAAAAGCACACTCCACACTGCAAGCTTGATGTCGTCCGCTCACTGATTCGTGAAGGGCGGGTACGCAAGACGGCGGCGGCGCTGTTGGGCGCTGCAGCGCTAGGGATCGATGAAATGGAGATGGTGGCCATTGTACTTGCGCTGAGCAAGCGCGATTTCTGCAAGAGCATGACCACGCACAACGATCACCGCATCTGGCAGGACGTGTACCGCCCTGTGACGCGCTACGGCGAGCTCTACCTCAAGCTGACCGTACTCGATGATGTCCTGATCGTATTCTTCAAGGAGAAATGACATGCAATGTCCCCACTGCGGTGGCGCCGCGCTGATCCGTGATACGCGCGACCTGCCTTATGCCTACAAGGGCGAAACCACAATCATCGCTGGCGTCAGCGGCGACTACTGTCCGCGCTGCGGCGAGTGTGTGCCGGACGCATCGGAAGAAGAGCGGATCTCGGCCGAAGCGCTGTCCTTCAACAAGGCCGTCAACGCCGGATTGATCGATCCTGATGAAATTATCGCCGCGCGCCAGGCGCTGCAGTTGGGCCAGCGCGAGGCCAGCCTGTTGTTCGGTGGCGGCATCAATGCCTTCAACCGCTACGAGGCCGGCAAGATCAAACCGCCCCGCGCGCTGGTGCTGTTGCTGCGATTGCTGTGCAAGCACCCGGACCTGCTGGGCGAACTGCGCAGCGAACCCGCAGGTACGCAGCGCGAGCGTGCTGGACTTGCCCTGCAGGAGCCACGCAAGGCGGCCCTGGCGCGGCGCCCAGCCAAATAAACAAGGTCTGCGGTGAGGGATGTCGCCTTTGTCAGATGGCTCGACGTCATCAAGGCCGTGCGCCGTGCGTCAGCGAATCTCCGCGCTATACCTGAACTTGCTCCCCGCCCCCCGCGATTGCCGCCACTCCAGCGGCGTGCCGTCCGAGCCGAAGGCGATGCGTTCGATCACTACCACCGGCGTCTTCTCGGTCAAGCCCAGCAGTCGTGCCTGCGCTGCCGTCACGGTTTCCACCGTCAGGGTCTCGCGGGCGGAGGCCACGATGAGCCCGCATTCCCGCTCATACAGCGGATACAGCAGATCGCCAAAATCCTCCGGCGCCTTGTTGGCCAGGGCCTTGAAGCGCTGGGCGCACAGGTAGATGTTCTCGGCCAGGACCGGCTGGCCATCCACCTTGCGCAGGCGCAGCAGCTCGATCACCTTGGCATGGGCCTTCAGGTGCAAGGCCTCGGCCGCCTGGCGCGGGGCCTCGATGATCTTGCGGCTGACGATCACGCTCTTGGGCGCCAGCGGACGGCCGTCGGCGGATTCGAAACGGAAGAAGCGGAACAGCGAATTGTCGAAGCGCGCCTTGCGCACGAAGGTGCCGCGCCCATGCGTGCGCTCGACCAGGCCCTCGCTCATCAGCGTTTCAATCGCCCGCCGCACCGTGCCCACCGCCACCTGGAACGCCTGGCTCAGTTCAGCCTCGGAAGGGATGGCCTGGCCCGGCTGCCACTTCTGGGCGCGGATCTGGGCTGCGAGCTGGTCGCGCAACTGGAGGTACAGCGGCAGGCGCTTATCGGCACCGGTCTGGTCAAGCATGGTCACACTGGCCTTGCAGAAAGGAAAGTACTCAGTCTACCCGCGGCCGGGCTCGGCCACAACGATGCAGTGAACCGCGCTCAGCCAAAGCAGATGCGACCGTGCCGCTCTGCTTGTCTGGCTTGTGTGCCAGCGGATAACGCGCTCAAGCCGGGGGGGGGGGCTGCAGATGGACCGCATCGCCGCCAACCGTGCCGTAGTTGGCCGACTACGCCAAGGATTGACGAGGATTGTTGACTCGCCGTAGCTGTGTTATCGTGCGTCAACTCATATAGATGTCTATATGAGCAGTCAACTACATAATTCAATCAGCTTCGCGCCACCGCCGGTATCCCTGCCACGCCTTCACAGCATGTGCGGCCCGGGGACGCCAAGGTTGCGCGCCTTCAGCTTAGAGGACGAGACAATGTTTTCATGGTATCGGCAGGTCACTGCCAAGGAACGCAAGACTTTCTGGGCCTGCTTCAGCGGATGGGCACTGGACGCGCTGGACGTGCAGATGTTCAGCCTGGCCATCCCCGCGCTGATCGCAGCCTTTTCCCTGTCCAAGGCCGACGCCGGCATGATCAGCGGCGCCACCCTGGTGGCATCGGCCATCGGCGGCTGGTTCGCCGGTACCCTGTCGGACCGCTATGGACGCGTGAAGACCCTGCAGATCACCATCATCTGGTTTTCGCTGTTCACCTTCCTGAGCGCCTTTGCCCAGAGCTATCCGCAACTGCTGGTGCTGAAGGCCTTGCAAGGCTTCGGCTTCGGCGGCGAATGGGCGGCCGGTGCCGTGCTGATGGCCGAGACCATCCGCGCCGAACATCGCGGCAAAGCCATGGGCACCGTGCAGAGCGCCTGGGCCGTGGGCTGGGGCGGTGCGGTGCTGCTGTTCTCGGTATTGTTCACGATGCTGCCGCAAGAGATGGCCTGGCGCGTGATGTTCGTGGTCGGCCTGCTGCCGGCGCTGCTGGTGGTCTACGTGCGCCGCTCGGTGCCCGAGACCGACGCCTTCCTGGCCGGCCGGAAGGCCGCCGCCGGCAAGCCTGCGGCCAGCACCTTGCTGGGCATCTTCCGTCCTGACGTGCTGCGCCTGACCATCATCGGCAGCCTCCTGGGCGTTGGTGCGCATGGCGGCTACTACGCCCTGATGACCTGGCTGCCGACCTATCTCAAGACCGAAAAGCATCTGTCGGTACTCTCCACCGGTGGTTACCTGGCCGTCATCATCATCGCCTTCTGGTGTGGCTGCATCGCCAGTGCGCAATTGCTGGACCGTATCGGCCGCCGCCGTACCGTGGCTTCCTTCGCGGTGTGCTGCGTGGCCACCGTGCTGTGCTACATCTTCCTGCCGCTGTCCGATACCCAGATGCTGGTCTGCGGTTTCCCGCTGGGCTTCTTCGCTGCGGGTATTCCGGCCAGCCTGGGTGCGCTCTTCAATGAGCTGTATCCGAGCGGCATCCGTGGCACCGGCGTGGGCTTCTGCTACAACTTCGGCCGCGTGGCCTCGGCCGGCTTCCCGGTGCTGGTGGGCCACATGAGCGACTCCATGCCGCTGGGCCAGGCCATCGGCATCGATGCCGCCATCGCCTATTCGCTGGTGGTGATTGCCGTGCTGATGCTGCCGGAAACCAAGGGCCGTCAGATGGAAACCGGCGCATGAGCAGTACTGCAGCCCTGGCAGCCCCGGCGCTGCGCATCGACACGCACGCGCACGTGTTCGCGCGTGACCTGCCGATGGCCGACGGGCGCCGCTACACCCCCGCCTACGACGTCACGGTCGAAGAGTACCTGGCGCGGCTGGATGCGCATGGCATGAGCCATGGCGTGCTGGTGCAGCCCAGTTTCCTCGGCAGCGACAATGGCTACCTGCTGCAGGCCATCGCCCGCGCGCCGGAGCGCCTGCGCGGCATCGCCATGATCGATGTGGGGACCGACGACAGGCAGTTACAGACATTGCACAAAGGCGGCGTGGTCGGCATCCGCTTCAACCTGGTCGGCGGTGCGCCGCTGCCGGATTTCCGGGGCCTCTGGCGCGACACCCTGGCGCGCATTGCCGCACTGGGCTGGCAGGTCGAGATCCATCGCGAGGCCGCCGATCTGCCGCGCGTGCTGGAACCCTTGCTGGCGCTGGGCCTGAAGATCGTGGTGGACCACTTCGGCCGGGTTGATCCGGCCCTGGGCGTGGATGATCCGGGATTCCGCTACCTGCTTTCGACCGGTGCCACACGCCAGGTGTGGGTGAAACTGTCGGCGCAGTATCGCAATGGCGGCAGCGAGGTGGGCACACAGTTCGCGCGCCAGGCCTGGCCCTTGTTGCGCGAGCATCTGGGAACGGATCGTCTGCTATGGGGCAGCGACTGGCCGCATACCCAGCACGAGAGCGTGACCGATTATGCCGATAGCTGGCGGCGCTTCGAAAACCTGGTGAGCAGCGAGGAAGACCGTGGCCGCATTACCGGTGAGACGGCGGCGCAGTTGTTCCATATCGCCTGACGCTTCGCCATACAGCAGAGCGGCCGTGATGGCCGCCCTCTCTGGGCCCAGTCCGTGATCCGGCTGGGTCTTTTGCTTTGAGCGGCCGGAGATGGTGAAACGCCAATCTTCCCGGTCAATGAAAATGCCGCCATGCGCGGCCCATGGGGTTCTGTGAAAAGGGGTAACACAATGAAATGGTTCATGGACAGAAAGATCGCCACCAAGCTGCTGCTGTCATTCGTGACCGTGCTGGCACTGATGAGCGGCCTCGGCATGTTCTCGGTCTACCAGATGGATAAGGTCAACGATGCCGCCACCGACATCGCCCACAAATGGGAGCCCAGCATCCGCATCAGCCTGATGCTGGAACGCACCCTGGTGCGCGTGCGCTCGACCGAATTCCAGCACATCCTGGGCAACGCCGAGACCATGGCGACGCTGGAGAAGGCGCTGGCCGAGCGCTATGCCGAATTCACGCGGCTGCAAAAGGAGTATCGCCAGCTCGATCTGAGCACCGAAGAAAGCACCGCCTTCGACCAGCTCAGCCAGACCCTGGCGGCCTACCTGGTCGAACACAGGAAGATCATTGCGCTCTCGCACGAGAACCGCAAGGACGAAGCCCTGGCCCTGACCAAGGGTGATTCGCTCAAAGCCTATCGCGCCATCGAGAAGCAGTTCGCCACCCTGCGCCAGGCCAACATCGATCACAAGGAGGAGGCCAATACCCTTGCCGATCAGGTCTTTGACCGTTCGCAGCACTGGATCATCGGCTTGCTGGTGGTCGGTATCCTGATCGGCCTGGCATTGGCCATCGCCATTGCCCGCGTGGTTTCGCGTCCGCTGGCCGAGGCCCTGCAACTGGCGCGCCGCGTGGCCGCCAATGATTTGAGCGGCCAGGTCAGCGTGCACGGCCGCGATGAAACCGGCCAGCTCATGGAAGCCCTGAACCAGATGACGCAAAGCCTGGGCAACATGGTCGGCCAAATCCACCGCAGCATCGCCGTCATCAATACCGCCTCCGGTGAAATTGCCAGCGGCAATGCCGATCTCTCCTCGCGTACCGAATCGCAAGCCTCCAGCCTGGAAGAAACCGCCTCGGCCATGGAGCAGCTCACCTCCACCGTGCGCCAGAATGCCGACCACGCCCATCAGGCCAACGAACTGGTGAACACCTCCTCGCGCCTGGCGCGCGAAGGCGGCGCCGTGGTTGACCGCGTGGTGCAGACCATGGGCGAGATCCGTACCGGCTCATCACGCATCGCCGACATCACCGGCGTGATCAATGGCATCGCTTTCCAGACCAACATCCTGGCCCTGAATGCCGCCGTGGAAGCCGCCCGCGCCGGCGAGCAGGGACGCGGTTTTGCCGTGGTCGCGACCGAAGTGCGCAGCCTGGCGCAACGCTCGGCCGCTGCCGCGCGCGAGATCAAGGAACTGATCGAGGGATCGGTGCAGCAGGTCGCCACCGGTGCGGGCCTGGTGGACCAGGCTGGCCAGACCATGCATGAGATCGTCGATTCGGTGGCCCGCGTGACCACACTGATGAGCGAGATCGCCGTGGCCAGCCGCGAACAGAGCCGTGGCATTGATGAAATCAGCCACGCCGTCACACAGATGGACGAAGGCACCCAGCAGAATGCCGCGCTGGTGGAACAGGCTGCGGCTGCGTCGCATTCCTTGCGCGACCAGACGCATCAGCTGGCGGCCTTGGTGGGGCGCTTTCAGTTGCGCGCGGAGTAACGCGCGCCCCTCGGAGATGAAAAAAACAAAAAAGGGGATTGATGCCTGGCTTGCATCAATCCCCGCATTGATGCATCCGCTGCATCATTCGCGCAGCGGATCATCTTGTCCCCATCCTCATTCGAGCCAGCTCAGCTGCGTCAGCTTGACCCGCTCACCCAGGCGCGGGGCATTGACCAGGTGCCAGGCCGTGTACTGTTCCGCATAGGCGCTGTCGGACGCCATCAGGTCCACCGGCACCACCACGTCAAAACCGCGGAAAGCCGCGCTGGCCGCGGTATGCAGCACCGCGCCATGGGCTGCGGCACCGATGCAGATGACGGTCTTGATGCCCTTGTCGCGCAGCATCTTTTCCAGATCGGTATTGACGAACTTGTCCGGGCCGGACTTGAACAGAGGTTCGCCGCCCTGCATGGCGGCCTCGGGCCAGATGTCGGCGGGTGTGCTGTTGCCACCCAGGGTATAGATCACCGGTACCTTCTTCTCGCGCGCCATGGCCAGCAGCTTGGCCACGCGCGGCAGCATCGCCACGCAGCGCGGACGGGTCTCGGGATTGCAGGTCTGGCGCGCGATATCGAGCACCAGCACGGCCGTGGTGGCCGGGTCGATGGTCACGCGGGAGAGGGCGGGAGCGGCCGGCGCTTTCACGGTCGACCAGTCGTCATAGACGCCTTGCGCCGTGGCGGGAGCATTGGCCAGGCAGGCCGACAGACCGATTACGGCGGTCAGGATGGCTTGGGAGAACATGCGCATGGTAGTCCTTTCTGAACGGAAGCTGAGGTGGCCGAGGGGTAGCGGCGTGTTGGTCATTTTCCTGCGTCGCGCCAGACGCTGCGCGCTGCGGGAAGCCATTATCGCTGAGCTTATCTCATCTTGCAGGCAAGACCCAGCGTGTGGCCTGATGCCTTCAAGCGCGGCAATATCGGCCTGACGCCCGGGACCAGTTCTCGTATCATGCTGCTTTGCATCGCACATTCTGCCATGTCCACCTCCCCCGAAATCGTCTTTCCCCGCCACGCCGTGATCATCGGCACCGGCGCCGTCGGCCTCATGAGCGCCATCCACGCACTGGACCAGGGCTTGCAGGTCACCCTGCTGGACTTCAACGAGGCCGGCAGCCAAGAGGCCTCCAGCTATGGCAATGCCGGCTGGCTGTCCTCGCATTCGGTGATTCCCCCGGTGGAACCGGGCATGTGGAAGAAGGTGCCGGGCTACCTGATGGACCCGCTGGGCCCCTTGTCCATCCGCTGGCGCTACCTGCCGCGCCTGACGCCCTGGCTCGTGCGCAATCTCGCCAGCGCCCGCCGCGATCGCATCCGCAGCACCGCGCGCGCCCTGCGCACGCTGGTGGCCGATGCCCGCCGCCTGCATCTGGAAGTGGCGCAGCGGGCCGGGGTGGCGCACCTGATCGACACCTCCGGCGTACTGCACGTCTACCGTTCGCGCCAGCACTTCGATAATGACGCCTTCGGCTGGGGCGTGCGCCGCGAGCTGGGTATCCAGTGGCAGGAAGTGGAAGGCGCTGCCCTGCGCGAACGCGAACCGGATCTGGATCCGGCCTTCGGTTTTGCCGTGCAGGTCGACGAAGCGGGCCATTGCCGCAATCCGGCAGCCTACCTGCAGGCCTTGCAGGCCTATGCGCTGGCGCGTGGCGCCAGCCGCGTCCAGGGACGTGCCACCGGTTTTCGGGTGGAGCAGGGACGGCTCAAGGCGGTGTTGACCGAACAGGGCGAGATCGTCTGCGACGCTGCCGTCATCTGTGCCGGCGCCCGTTCCAAGGCGCTGGCGGCGGCTGCAGGGGACAAGGTGCAACTGGAGAGCGAGCGCGGCTATCACGCCGTCATTCGAGGACATGAGCATCAGGCACGCGCACGCACGCCGATGATGGTGTCCGAATTCAAGGTCATTGCCACGCAGATGGAAACCGGCCTGCGCATTGCCGGCCAGGTCGAGTTCGCTTCCTTCGAGGCGGCGCCGGACTGGCGGCGCGGCGAGATCATGCGCGACATCGCCCTGAAACTCTTCCCCGGCCTGCCGCGCACGCTACCGGCCGAGGATGTGCAGTTCTGGCTGGGCCGCCGCCCGAGCACCCCCGACGGCATGCCCTGCATCGGCCCGGCCAGTGCCAGTGCCGACATCATCCACGCCTACGGCCATGGCCACATCGGCCTGGGCTGCTCGGCCCGCACCGGCCGCATCGCGGCCCAACTGCTGGCCGGCCAGGCGCCGGAAATCGACCTGGCGCCCTTCAGCCCGCAGCGGTTCTAGGGCCTGTTCACATTAAATCTGCGAGTGCGAGAGGCCGCCAAGCGTTGACTGCCTAGGCGCGGCGACGCGCCGTGGTGGTGCCACGGCAAGGAGCTGCAACAACGGCAGGCGACGCTTGGCGGCCTCTCCCGGAGGGTTGCCCCCAGAAGGCGCGCTGGCCGCGTTGCACGTCAGGGCTGGTGGCACCACCACCAGCCCTGACGCGCGCCTTGCCAACACGCCTTCTGGGGGCAACGCATCTCGCAGATTTAATGTGAACAGGCCCTAGTCAGAAGCTGATATCGCTGGCCGCCGTGATGGTGGTGCGCACCCCATAGGCGCCGAGGTTGGCCAGCGTGACCTGGTGATGCGCGATCACATCGGCCACCGACAGCACCCCGTTGGGTGCGGTGGTGTGGGCGCCAGCCGCCAGCGTCACCGGGAAACCCAGCGCCAGTGCGCGCCGCACGGTGGACTCCACGCAGAACTCGGTCTGCATGCCGCAGACGACCAGTTGCTTGACCCCGTGGGACTGGAGCAGGGCTTCCAGGTCCGTCTGGTGGAAGGCATCCGAACCGCGCTTGCGCACATACAGGTCAGCGGAGGTGTGATGCAACCCTTGCGCCAGTTGCCACCCGGCGCTGTCGTGGACCAGCGTGCCCCGGTCTTCGTGCTGCACGAAGATCACCGGCACGCCGGCTGCGCGCGCCTTCCCCGAAAGCAGGTTGATGGCGGCGATGGTGCTGTCGCCGTTGGCAACGGCCTCGGGGCCGATGCACAGGGCTTGTTGAACATCGATGATGAGCAGGGCAGTGGTCATGGCAGGGGGACCTGGTTCAATGAATCGGCCATGGTAACCCATGCCCCGCAGCGATGCGATCAGAACGAATGGCGGATACCCAGCATGGCCACGAACTGGCCGCGGCCATTGGAAGGCGTACCGTTCTGCGAGTCGCCCACGGCGGCCACGGCATCGACGATGCTGGTGCCGGAGCTGCCCGCGTGCAGCGTCTGGCCGCTGGCGCGCTGATAGGCCTGGATCGCATACAGGGCCGTGCGCTTGGAGAGCGCATAGACCTGCTCCAGCGAGAGCTGGTTGTACTTGGCCGGCGAGCTGATGCCATTGCGCGCCTTCTCGGCCGTGTAGCTGTAGCCTGCCGCCAGGGTCAGTGCGGCATTGAGGTTGTAGCTGGCGATCAGGCCCACGGTATTGAAGGTCGCCGTCTGCGTGAAGGCCGACAGCGCACCGGGTTTGTATTGCACGTTGGAATAGTTCAGGCCCATCATCCAATCACCCCAGGTATAGCGGGCTGCCGTGGCCAGCAACTGGGTGCTGTCGGCCGAAGCATAGCCGGCATTGATGGGCGAATTGTTGGCGAAGCTGCCCACGTTGCTGAAGCTGCCGGCGGTGCTGCCGCTGGCCAGGTTCTTCAAGCGGGTATAGCCGGCGCTCCAGGAGAAGGCCTGGTAGTCGTAGCGCAGCGCGGCACTGACGCTGCTGCCGCTGGCGGTGCTACCGGCCTGTTCGCCCATGCCGTACTGGATGCCGGCCTGCAGGCCGCCCAGCGTGGGCAGCGTGTAGAGCACCGAATTGTTCATGCGCAGCGTGGTATCGAGCGCATCGATATCACCCGGGTGTGCGCCCGTGGCGCCGGTCAGCACACCGGTCGGGCCCAGTCCGCCCACGTACTGGAAGTAAGGCGTGTACTGGCGGCCCACCGTGATCTGGCCCCAATCCCTGCTGGCCAGGCCCACATAGGACTGGCGGTTGAACAGCACGCCGCTGCTGGACATGGCGCCGGTATCGGCATTGAAGCCGTTTTCCAGGCGGAACAGCGCGCTGGTGCCGCCGCCCAGGTCTTCGCTACCCACCAGGCCCAGCTTGCTGGCGTTGAGTGCACCTGAGTTCATGTAGGTGTTGGAGGCGCCGCCCTGGTTGCTGCTATAGGCCATGCCCAGGTCCACCGTGCCGTAGAGCGTCACCGAGGATTGCGCCCAGGCCGGCATCGTGGCGCCTGCGCCCAGCAGGGCGGCGCACAGGACCAGGGGTTGCAGCGACAGTCTGGCGGCGGGGGTAGGGAAATTTTTCGTTTTCATTCACGTCTCCTTTTTTTGGCGTGGTTGTTGTGCTTGTTGTTGCTGGGTGCTCTGTTCAAACCTTCATTTCAAGCCGCAAACGGCGCCAACCATGGCTGCTGACCTCGCTGACGATGCGGGCAGCGGGCGTATGCAGGGTGCGGGTATCGCCAGCCGGCAGCCAGATTTCCACCGTGTTGGTGGCGACCGGCATCTGGCCTTCCTGCGTCACGTGCAGCGTGATGCTGTGCGCATCGCTGCGAGCCCGCACCTGCCAGCGTCCCTGCTGGCCTTCGCGCCAGGCCTGGCTGTGGCCGTCGTCCTCGATGCAGCCGCCGCTGGCTTCGCCTTCGCCGGCCACCGGGGCCACCAGGAAGGCGCGCGCATCGGCGGGTTGGCCGAAGTGCTGCTCGGCCACATTCATGGCGATGACCCCGCCCTTGCGGATGAGCATCACCGGCTGGTCCCAGGGGGCCGGCAGGCGGATGCGCTGGCCGCCTGCGAAGCTCTCGCCGCTCCAGTAGGACACCCAATCGGCACCGGCTGGCAGGTAGACTTCGCGTTCGGTCTGCCCGGCCTCGACCACGGGCGCCACCAGCAGGTCGGTGCCGAGCATCATGTCGTCACATTCCTCGTAGCAGCGGCGGTCCTGCGGGAACTGCGCGAAGGTCGGGCGCAGCACCGGCTGGTAGTCCCGGGTGGACTGCCACAGCAATTCATAGAGGTAAGGAATGAAGCGGTAGCGCAGCTTGATGAGCGCGGCGATCTGCGCGGTCGCCTCGGGATACATCCAGGGTTCGTTGACGGTCTTGTCGTCATTCCACGAATGGATGGAGAAGCGCGGCATGAACACGCCGAAGGCCACCCAGCGCACCAGCAGTTCCGGTTCCGGCGCCGGACCTGCGAAGCCGCCGATGTCGTGGCCGATGTTGGATACGCCCGACAGCGCCAGGCCCAGGCCCATCTTGAGGTTGTAGCGCAGGGTTTCCCACGAGGTGTAGTTGTCGCCCGACCAGGTTTGCACGTAACGCTGCATGCCGGCACCACCCGAGCGCGACACCAGGAAGGGACGCTGCTGCGGTGCAGCCTCGGATTGTGCCTGGTGCGAGGTCCGCATCATCAGCATGGTCTGCAGCACCTTGGCCTGCTGCACCGGATAGGGCGCGCCGAAGCCATTGGCCAGGGCATCCGGGGTCCAGACCTCGAATTCGTTGTTGTCGTTCCAGGTGGCACTGACGCCGTAATCCAGCAGGGCTGACTTGACGTTGGCTTTCCACCATTGCTGGGTGGCGGGATTGGTGAAATCGAGATAGGCCCCGACCTCATCCCAGAACTGCACCCAGGCCGGCTGTCCCTGGCTGTCGCTGATCAGGAGCCCCGCCTCGCGCGCCTGTTCGAACTGCGGATGGTCGCGCAGCAGGCAGGGTTTGATGTTGGCGCACAGGTGTACGCCGGCATCGTGATAGCTCTGCACGAAGCCCTTGGCATCGGGGAATTTGTCGGTGTTCCAGTGGAACACGTAACGCTTGGGACCGATCGAGGTATAGCCCGAAGACAAGTGGAAGGAGTCGCACAGGATGTCATGCTCGCGGCACTTGTCGATGAACTGCCCCATCTGCACCTGGGCATCGGGCGCGTCGGTATAGCTCATGGTGGAGCCGGAGTAGCCCAGTCCCCACCTGGGCATCCAGGCGGGGCGGCCGGTCAGCCAGGTGAAGCGGCGGGCGGCGGCCACGGGGGTATCGGGCGAGGCGATGAAGTAGTAATCCAGATCGCCATGCGGTGCCACGAAGTAGCGATACAGGCCGTGGTAGTTGTCCAGCTCGCGGCCCATGTCGAAGCGACAGTCGGAAAGGGTGTCGTAGAACAGCCCGAAGCCGCTGGCGGCCTGCGCATTCCAGGTGATGTAGAAGGGGATGTGCTTGTAGAGCGGATCGGTGTTGCGGGCGCTGTAGCCCATCGCATCGATGTTGCGCATCTCGTAGGACTGGCCGGCGCGGTTCATGTCACCGGCGCGTTCACCCAGGCCGAAGTACAGTTCATCGGGCTGGCGCTTGAGGTAGTGGTAGACCTGCTGGTCCCAGTAACCGAAGTTGTAGGCCTGTGTGGGCCGGTCCGCCAGTACCGTCTGCCACTGGCCCTGGCGCTGCATTTCCCATTGGCAGAAGCCACCCTCCAGCGTCACCGTCAGGCGGATCTGCGCCGTCTCGATCTGCACGCGGCCGGCTTCTTCGCGCAGGGTGAATGCGGGCAGCGCGAAGCCGCTCATGTCGCGGCGGTCACGGCCTTGCGGTGGCGTGTCTTCGGCGCCGGGCGCAATGGCCCAGGAGGCCGGGCCGCGCAGCTCGCCCTGAGGCAGCACCAGCACGCGCAGGATGTCCTCTTCCAGGACGAACAGTTCGATGGCTGCGCCGGATTCGGCGGCCAGGCGCAGATGATTGCCGTTGCGGGACTGCAGCGCGAAGCGCGGAGGATGGAGCATGGACATGATGAAACCCTTGCGTTTAGACAGTGCGAGGCGGCGTGCGCGCGGCGCGCTCCTCATTGGATTGACCACGGATCAGGATGATGAGCAGCACGGCACCGATCAGGTCGAAGGCGCCCAGCATGCCGAACAGCGGACCATAGCCTACCTTGTCGGCCAGCGCTCCTACCAGCAGCGAGAACCCGAGGCCGCCGATCCAGGCCGACATGCCGGCAAAGCCGCTGGCTGTACCCACCTCTTCAGGATCGAACACGTCCGCCGAGAGCGTGTTGACCAGCCCGGAAATCATCTGGTGCGCAAAGCCGCCCACACAGAACAGCGCGATAGCCGTATAGGGCGAGGCCACCAGGCCGACGCAGGCCGGTCCGATCATCATCACCGCGCCCAGCACCACGCCAGCTACGCGGGACCAGATCAGCGGTATCTTGAAGCGATTGATGAGCAATGGCGACAGGTAGCCGCCCGCCAGCCCGCCCAGATCGGCCGCCAGGAAGGGCAGCCAAGCGAACATGGCGATGGATTTGAGATCCAGGTGACGCTCGTTGACGAAGTACAGCGGAATCCAGAAGCTGAAAGTCTGCCAGGCCGGTTCAGCAAAAAAGCGCGCCAGCGCGATGGCCCAGAAGCGGCGCGAAGTCACCACGTCCTTGACCGGACGCTTGCCGCGCACCGCGCTCACCGGGCGCTGCTGGCCGCTGACGATAGTATTGCGTTCGGCTTCGGACAGCGCCGCATGGTCGCGCGGGGAGCGATAGAAGGCGAACCACAGCGCAGCCCAGGCAAAACCGAGCAGGCCGGTCACCACGAAGGCCGACTGCCAGCCATAGCGCAACTGCAGGAAGATTACCAGCGGCGGCGCCAACATGGCGCCCAGCGAGGTACCCGAATTGAACCAGCCCACGGCCACCGATTTTTCCTTGTCGGGGAACCACTCGGCCACCGACTTCATGCCGGAGGGAATGGCGGCCGCCTCGGTCAGGCCCATGAGCGCGCGCAAGCCGGCCAGCGAGAGCCAGCCGGTCGCGCCCGCATGCAGCACGCCGGCAATCGACCACAGCACGCCGAACAGGGCAAAGCCGATGCGCAGCCCGATCAGGTCCACCACGAAGCCGCAGACCGGCTGCATGATCGTATAGCCGACCTGGAAGGCTGCCACTACGTAGGAATATTGCTGGGTGCTCATCCCCAGTTCGTCCTTGAGCGTGGGCGCCAGTACGCCCAGTGAATTGCGTGCCAGATAGTTGGTGATCGTGCCCAGACAAACCAGCACGATGATCCACCAGCGCAAGCCTTTGATCGTCTTCAAGCGATGTCTCCTGATTGGAATGTTATTGCCGCCTGGCTACAGCCTTGGGGGAAGGAGGCTGAATCGAGCGTATTGGTAGCGGTACCAAATTTATTTTTCGTGATGGTAGCGGTACCAGATGCCGCGTGTCAACGTTAGTTTTCTGACAGCAGTTGAAAATGGCGGCGAATCATCATTGCCAGGCTGACACTGCGGCGATTTGTCCCATGTCCTTGCTGCGGCAGCCTGGCTAAAATAGGGGCCTCTCATTGTTCTCATTGCCCGTTCATGACCGCCCTGTTTGACCGCGTTGAAGGTTTCCTGCGCAAGGCATCCGGACTGCACATCGTGCTGGCCCTGCTGCTGGTGTGCGGCCTGCTGTGCTGGGCGGTGTGGGTGTGGGCAACCGGTGAGGGCCGTACGCCTTTCGGCATGCTGGACTTCTGCATCACCCCGCCGGCCAGGTAAGCCTGCGGCCACGGTGACTCATGCGCCCCACGCATGGCCCGGCCCTCCGCCAGTTCCTCCCCTGATCCTGCACGCCCTGCGCGAAGCGCCCTACAATGGCCGCTCTCACGTTCTCTCCCGGCCGCATGCCTGATTCGCATTCCCCCAGCGCATTCCAACCCCGCCTGACCTTGCAGACGCTCACCCGTGGCGAGGGCTTGCTGGGCATGCGGGCGCACGGCCTGTTCGGCCCGCGCGGCGGCATGGTGACGGTGGCGCAGATCGAGTGGGTGTATGGCCAGGGCGCGCAGCGCTGGAGCATGCCCGCACCCACCGGACATCCCGATGACGAGGGCGGCTACACCCCGGCCCACATCGCGCGCGACCTCGCCGCCGAGGCCAGGGCGCTGGAAACCATCCGCGAGATGGGCCTGTTGCCCCTGCGCGAGGATGCCCTGCAATGGCGCGCCGAAAACCCCCTGCACGATGCCGGCCCGCTCTGGACCCTGATGCTGGAAGATGCCTTCGGTGACTTCTGGGCCGACCAGGCGCCGCGCCTGCAGCAGCAGGGCTGGACCTTGCGGGTGCGTCCCGGGTTTGCGCACGAGAGCGTGCCGGTGACCGCCTGGCGCTTCATCGTCAGCAGCCAGACTGGCGAGCTCAGTGCGCGCGAGGTCGCCGCGCCCTTGCAGCCCCGCGCCTTCTCCAGCGAGATCTTCGATGGCCTTGATCCCGGCGGCCGCTGGTTGTTGTCCATCGGCATCGAGGTTGATGGGCAAACCATGGACGTGGCGCCGATGGTGGCCGACCTGTTGCGGCGTGATCCACGCTGGGCCGATGCACAGCAGGTCGAGCGCATGGACCCGCACGCGGTGATCTCGCTGCGTGCGCCCGGTGGCCGGCGCATCGATGCCATGGCCGGTCCGCTCAAGGCGGTGGTGCTGGCGCTGCTCGATTTGCTGGTCGATCTCAAACGCAAGGAAGGCCCGCTGCAGCTCTCGCCCTGGGATGCGCATCGCCTGGACAGCCTGCAGGCCGATCTGCAGGCCCTCGAAGGCGGTGCACCTTGGCACATGAGCGGAGCCGCTGGCGTGCTGCAACTGGCGCAGCGCCTGCGTGCGGCCGGCAGCGTGCAGCCGGTGCCACCGCCCGAGGGACTGGGGCTGACCCTGCGCGGCTACCAGCTGCAAGGCGTGGCCTGGTTGCAGTACCTGCGCCAGCAGGGCCTGGCCGGGATACTCGCCGACGACATGGGCCTGGGCAAGACCGCCCAGGTGCTGGCCCATCTGCTCATCGAGCAACAGGCCGGACGGCTCGACCTGCCGGCGCTGGTGGTGCTGCCCACTTCGCTGCTGTTCAACTGGCAGCAGGAAGCGCAGCGCATTGCACCAGCCTTGCGCGTGACGGTGCTGCATGGCCAGGACCGTGCGCGCCATGTCGCCGCGATTGCCGAAGGCCAGGCCGATCTGGTGCTGACCACGTATCCGCTGCTGTGGCGCGACCTCGACCTGCTGCTGTCGCTGCGCTTTCATCTCTTGGTGCTGGACGAGGCACAGACCATCAAGAACGCCGCCGCCCGCAGCACCGCAGCTGTGCGCCGCCTGCACGCACGCCATCGTCTCTGCATGACCGGCACGCCGCTGGAAAACCACCTCGGCGAATTGTGGAGCCAGTTCCATTTCCTCATGCCCGGCTTTCTCGGCGATGCGCGCAGCTTTGCGCGGCTATGGCGCAAGCCCATCGAGCAGCAGGGCGAGACGGTGCGGGCGCGCCTGCTGGCACAGCGCGTGCGCCCCTTCATCCTGCGCCGACGCAAGCAGGACGTATTGCAGGAGTTGCCAGCCCGCATCGAGATCATCGAGCGCCTGCAATTGCAGGGCCGCCAGCGCGAGCTCTACGAGAGCGTCCGCATGGCCGCCGACAAGCAGGTGCGGCGTGCCTTGGAGCGGCGCGGCCTGGGCAGCGCCCAGGTGACGGTGATGGATGCCTTGCTCAAGCTGCGCCAGGTCTGCTGCGATCCCTATCTGTTGAAGCAGGGCCGTATGCCGCGTGGCCTGGAACGGGCCAAGATCGACTGGCTGCGCGATACCTTGCCGGCGCTGGTGGAGGAGGGACGGCGCATCCTGGTGTTCTCGCAATTCACCAGCATGCTCACCCTGATCGAAGCCGAACTGCAGGCCCTGAACCTGCCCTGCCTGATGCTCACCGGCGAGACCGAACCGGCCGCGCGCAGTGCCGTGATCGCGCGCTTCCAGCAGCAGGAGAATCCGCTGATGCTGGTGAGCCTGAAGGTCGGCGGAGTGGGACTGAACCTGACTGCCGCCGATACGGTGATCCTGGCCGATCCCTGGTGGAACCCGGCCGTGGAAGAACAGGCCATCGCCCGCGCGCACCGGCTGGGGCAGACGCGCCAGGTGTTTGTCTACAAGCTGGTCATCGAAGGCAGCATCGAAGAGCGCCTGCTGGAACTGCAGACGCGCAAGTCGGCCCTGGCCGAAGGCATGCTGGGCCGCGACGATGCGGCCACCGTCAAGTTTGGCGAAGAGGAATTGCAGGCCTTGCTGGCGCCGCTGGGCGCGGGGATTGCGGAGAAAATCCTGTCATAAGCCAGGCTGATGACAGGGCCCACATTCATCATTTCAGGATCGCCACTCCGCCACCTCTTCCAGCGTGCGCCGTTCCGCATCCACTGCAAAGCGCAGCGCGCACGCACCCGCCAACAGCGCCAGGCATGCGCCCAGCGCATAGCCGGCAGCTACCGCATGGCGGTCACCACTGGCGATGAGCCAGCCCAGCAGTACCGGCGCGACGAATCCACCCACGCCGGTCCCGATGGCATAGAAGATGGAAATGGCCATGGCACGCATGCGCAGCGGGAATACCTCGCTGGCCGTCAGGTAGGCCGAACTGGCCGCCGCCGAGGCCACGAAGAACACCGCGCTCCAGCACAGCGCCAGCGAGCGCGCATCCAGCCACCCGGCATTGAAGGCCCAGGCCGTGCCCGCCAGCCCCGCACCGGAAAGCAGGTAGGTGGCCGCGATCATGCGGCGGCGACCGATGCTGTCGAACAGGTGACCCAGCAGCAGCGGTCCCAGCACGTTGCCCAGCGCAAAGGGAAAGATGTAGAGCGCCACGCGATGGTCCGGCACCTGGAAGAAACGCGTGAGCACCAGCGAATACGTGAAGAAGATGGCGTTGTAGACGAAGGCCTGCGCCACCATCATCAGCGCCACCATCACGCTGCGCTGGCGATAGCGATGCAGCAGCACGTGGGCGATCTCGCGCCAGGGCAGCATGCCGCTGCCTGCATGGCCTGAGGCCGGGGCCACGTCAGTCGGGGCCGGCAAGGGACCGTGCTGCTGCGCGACCTCGGCCTCGATCTTGCGCACCACTTCTTCGGCCTCGTCATCGCGGCCATGCATGAGCAGCCAGCGCGGGCTTTCCGGCACGTGCCGGCGCACCAGCAGCACCGCCACCGCCAGCACCGCGCCCAGCAGGAAGCAGGCGCGCCAGCCCAGCGCGGCACCCATCACCTGCGGATCTAGGATCACCAGCGACAGGCCTGCGCCCAATGCCGCACCGATCCAGAAGCTGGCGTTGATGATGAGGTTCACCCGCCCGCGCACCCGTGCCGGCACCAGCTCATCGATGGCCGAATTGATGGCGGCATATTCGCCGCCGATGCCCAGCCCGGTCACGAAACGGCACAGCGCCAGGAACAGGAAATCCTGCGCAAAGGCAGTGGCCAGCGTAGCCGCCATGTACAGCATCAGCGTGAGCATGAAGAGCCGCTTGCGCCCCAGCCGGTCGGTCAGGCGCCCGAATATCAGCGCGCCCAGCACGGTCCCGGCGATGTAGAGCGAGCCGGTCCAGCCGACCTGGGCGGCATCCAGGGCCAGGGTGTCGCTGCGTTCGAGCACGCTGCCCAGCGAACCGACCAAAGTGACTTCCAGCCCGTCCAGTACCCAGGCCACGCCCAGCGCAATCACCACGCGCCAGTGCCAGCGCGACCAGGGCAGGCTGTCGAGGCGGGCAGGGATGGTGGTGGAGGCAAGGGCGGTCATTGAGTGGTTCCGTAGCAGGCAGTGCGCCTGAACGGCAGACCGCCCGCATGTAACACGGGTTCCTGTGGATGAGCTTGGCCGCACGTGCCAAGAGTGCCTCAGACATTTCCTGATGGGCGCGTACGAGGCAGGGGAATATCATCGCCGCATTGTGATGAAACGATGAGGACGGGGAGCACATGGGCTGGTTCGACGCCATCATGCAATACGCCATCTATGCCGCGCTGGTGTTGTGTTCGTTCGGGCTGGTGGCGGCCATTGCATTGTTCATCGCGCTGGAGCACCGCTGGCAGGACGACGTTGCCCATGATGTGGAGGATCTCTCGCTGCGCTGGCAGCAGGCCCGCCACGACGACACGCTTCCTCCTCACCCCTGGGAAGAACTGCGCAACCGCATCGGCGAGATGCAGATCGTGGCCGAGGAGCCTGACCGGCCCAGTCCCTACAAGAACGTCGCCTGACGTTTGCGCTTGTTCTGTACACGCCCACGGCTCTGCCTGCTTTCCTACAGCAGGCAGAGCCTTTGTCCGCTTATCGCGGCAGTGCGCCGCGCAGATACTCCTACCCAAGATGGCGCGCCTGCGTTGCGCGCCGAGATGGGAGATCCGCATCATGCAAGCCACCGAACATTCCAGCAACGAACCCTCCGCCAACGAGCGCCTGGGCGACCTGTTCCATCGTTTCAGCGAAGCCTGCGCCCAGGCCGTAGGCAGTTCCTGGACCTTCGTGGTGGCGCTGGGCGTGGTACTGGTGTGGGCCGTCACCGGACCCGTGTTCGATTATTCCGACACCTGGCAGTTGCTCATCAATACCGGCACCACCATCGTGACCTTCCTGATGGTGTTCCTGATCCAGAATGCACAAAACCGCGATGCCCAGGCCACGCAACTGAAGCTGGATGAACTGATTCGCACCGTCAAGGGCACCCGCAAGCAGATCATGGATGCCGAAGATCTGTCGGATGAAGAATTGTCCCGCCTGAAGGACGAGTTTGCGCACATGGGTGAACATCCTGACGATCCGGTGCGCCAGCGCCTGCGCAAGTCGCTGGGCGGCGGGCGCATCCCGCCGGTGGAGCGGCCGCCACGTCATGCGAAGCCATCCGCGCAGGCGCCTTCTGCATCTGCCGCCACGCCATCCCGGACTCGTGCAGGGCACGGCAACATCCAGCCCGTGGTGAAACAAGCCCAGCATGAGGAATACACCCAACCGCTGCGCGTGAGCCAGCGCCAGTGGACCTGACATCAGGAGAGCCGATCATGAATTCGCCCCGCATCCCGCCCCGCCCTTCCGACAATGCACTGGATGACCATCCTGATGCACGCCACACGCCAGCGCAGGAGGTCGCCCCCGATCCGCTGGCCGGCGCGCCCGCCAAGGGCCGCACCGCGCTCAAGCCGGGCGGGCTGTCCGAAGCCGAGCAATTGCTGGAACAGCAGAAGCTGGATCGCCAGGGCCGCTGATCACTGCGGCCTCTTCAGCCCAGCCTATCGGCCTGATAGGCTGGGGCGATTGTTCCAGAAGCCGGAACACTCAATTCTCTGCAGCATGGTTTTTCTCCTCTGCGCTCTTCCGTAGACTTCAGTCCATCGATGAACGACATCGCAACGCAAGAAACGATGCGGTTCTAGAGAGTGGCACCCGCCGACCGACATCCCGGTGTGGTGCATCACTGAACTGTAATCCAGCTTACTGAAGTCCCCTCAACGCATTCAAGGAGAAACATCATGTCCGCAAAGACCCTCATCGCCGCTGTCCTGGCCCTGTCCGCTTCGTCCGTCGCTTTTGCTGAAGCCCAATATCCGGTCGAGAAGCCCTTCGTATCGCACACCACCCGCGCTGCCGTGAAGGCTGACCTGGCCCGCGCCCAGGCCCAAGGTATCGCCAACCAGCCTGATGCCGTGTTCCCGGTCATCAGCAATGGTGCCGCCAAGAGCGCAGTGCAAACCGCCGGTGGCGCCGCCGACTCCACCTACGCAGGTGCCTGATGCAGGGCTGGCCGATGCGTGCGCCGATCCTGTTGGCCACGCATCGCGGTTCGCTGCACCGTCACCGGTGTGAGGCAAAGAACCCCAAGCACGTAAAACAAGAAAGAGGAATTCATCATGCTGCATCAACTGTTCTCGCGTAGCCTGTCCGTCTATCCACGGATCTACCTGCAATTTGCCGCTCTGGTCGGTTTGCTCATTGCCGCCGAGTTCAGCTTGAGCACCCTGTCCATGATGCTGACCCAGCGCGCCGTCTATCGCGTCTCGCAACGCGTGCGCCATCGCCGTGAAGTGCTGCGCCGTGCGCGCGGCGCCGAACCTGGCGGTAATTGCTGTGCCTGAGCTTCGCTCAAGGATTTGAGCCATGAAAAAAGCGGCGCATCCATCGGGACTGCGCCGCTTTTTTCGTGGCTGTTGACGCGTCGCTGCGTCCGGTGGGGGATCGACGGCCTTCAGCCTGTCCATCCCGGTCAAATCAAGTGGTCTACACTGGCGTCATCGCAACCCTGCCCACCGAAATATGGATTCCATGAAACGCTCCCTGCATCTCCTCGTGATCGATCCGCAAAACGATTTTTGCGACTTGCCGGCGTCCTGGCTCCCGGCTGACCCGGCTGCGGGCGGCGTACTGCGACCGGCATTGCCGGTGGCCGGCAGCCATGCTGACCTGCAGCGCGTTGCAGGCCTGATCGACCAGGGCGGGGCGGGCCTGTCGGCCATCAGCATCACCCTCGATGCTCACCACCGGCTGGACATCGCTCATCCCACCTTCTGGCGCCAGGCTGATGGCGCGGGCGTCGCGCCTTTCACCCAGATCGAAGCTGCGCAAGTGCGCGCCGGTGCCTACCTGCCGCGCGATCCACGGTCGCTGCCGCGCGCCCTCGCCTATCTCGATGCGCTGGAAGCAGCCGGACGCTATCGCCTGATGGTCTGGCCGGTCCACTGCGAGATCGGCAGCTGGGGGGCGGCGGTCCATGCCGACGTGCGCGCCGCCTACAACCGCTGGGAAGAAGCCACCCTGGGCGTGGTCACCAAGCTGGGCAAGGGCAGCAATCCCTGGACCGAGCACTATTCGGCCGTGATGGCCGAAGTGCCGGACGAGGATGATCCGGCCACCCAGCTCAACCTTGGTTTCATCGCCACCCTGGCGCAGGCTGATACCGTCTACATCACCGGCGAAGCCGGCAGCCATTGCGTGCGGGCCACCACCGAGCACATCGCCGCCAACCTCGATGCCGCGGGCCGCGCCCGTCTGGTGCTGGTGACCGATTGCATGAGCCCGGTGGCCGGCTTCGAGGCGCAGTACCAGGATTTCCTGGCGGCCATGTCCAAGGCCGGTGTGCGCCTGGCTACATCGGCCGAGGTGCTGCAGGAACTGCAAGCCAACGCCTGACCCTGTTCAGCAGACAATGAGGCACTGGCGAATCGGGCCGCTCATGCGGAACTGACGAGGGTTTTGCCGTCTCTTCTCCCTGCCCGCCGTGCAGGCCCCATGCCAAAATGGCATAGGGCGCTGTCCATGCCGTTCGGTATATTGGCTGGCGTTCCAAGGAAGGGGGCGGCCAGGGACAACGGCCGGCGCCCTAGCCAAGCCGCCGGACCAGTGCGGCAAGCCAAACGGGGTAGGGAAGATGGAAATCAAATGGGTGGAGGACTTCCTCTCGGTCGTCGACACGCTGAACTTCAGCCGCTCGGCCAAGCTGCGCAACGTCACGCAGCCGGCCTTCGGTCGCCGCATCCGCTCGCTGGAAACCTGGCTGGGTGCCGAGCTGTTCGACCGCTCGTCCTATCCCTGCACGCTCACCCCGGCCGGTGAATCCTTCGTGCCCATTGCCAAGGAAATGCTCAACCAGTCCATGCAGGCCCGGCTGGTCTTGCGCGGCCAGCTGGCCGGGGCGCAATCCTCGGTGCGCTTTGCCATGCCGCATACGCTGCTGCTGACGGTGTTCCCCAAGCTGCTGTCGGAAATCGAAAAGACCATCGGTGCCATCGTCACCACCGTCATGGCCGGCAACGTCCACGATGCGGTCATGGCCCTGGTGGAGCGCAACTGCGACCTGCTGCTGTGCTATGACCACCGCCAGCAGGGCATCGCCCTCGATACCGAACGTTATGCCGTGCTCTCGCTGGGCAAGGAACCCCTGCGTCCCTACGTGAAGACCCTGCCCGGTGGCCTGCCCAAGTACGTGCTCCCTGGCACGCCCAATGATCCGCAACCCTTCCTGAGTTATTCGCCGTATTCGTCGCTCTCGCGCATCGTCGAGAAGGCGCTGCATTCCAGCCCGCGCCGCGTGCACTTGTTCCGCCGCTTCGAGACCGACCTGGCCGAAGGCTTGAAGAGCATGGCCGTGGAAGGCCATGGCATCGCCTGGCTGCCGGCCAGCGCGGTCTCGCGTGAAATCGCCGAAGGCAAGCTGACCCTGGCCATTGCACCCAATGACAGTGAAGCACTGGAGCAGGGACTGTGGTGCGACGAGATGGATATCCGCGTCTATCGCCGCATGGATGGCGCCAATCCCGACATCGACCGGATCTGGAACTACCTCAAGGCCGAGCACGGCGCGCAGTAAGCGCCCCTGGTTTTTTCGGATGCGCCCGTGTGCCCGGGCTGGCTCAGGCGGTCACTTTCTTGTCCTTGACCGCCACCGCGGGCTTGGCCCGCAAGGCAGTGGCGGTCGCCACCAGCACGATGCCGATGCCGGTCACGGTCCCCAGGGTCACCGGTTCATCCAGCAACAGCCAGGCCCACAGCGATGCCGTCATCGGGATCAGGAAGGTCACCGTGACGGCCTTGGTGGCGCCTTCGGCGGCAATGAGCTGGAAGAACAGTGCGTAGGCAATACCGGTACAGACCACGCCCAGCACCAGTACAGATAACAGCGCCGGCAGCGTACCGGCCTGCAGCGCATGCGGCATCGAGGGCGCGGCCAGCGGCAGCAGGCACAGGGCGGCGGCGAACTGGCTGCCGGTGGCCATGGCGATGGGCGGGATACCACCGGCGCGCATGCGCGTGAAGGTAGCGGCGAAACCATAGCTGACCGCGGCGCCCATGGCTGCCAGCACGCCGGCAATCACCAGCGCATCGACCGGTACCGGGCCGATCCCCACCAGCACCGCCACCCCCACCAGGCCCAGCACGAAGGCGCCGGTGCGCAGCAGGCTCAGCCGTTCACCCAGGAGCAGGAAACCGAACATGGCCGTGAAGACCGGCGCCAGTGAATTCATGGTGGCCATGTAAGCCGAGGGAATGTGCAGTGCCGACCAGGCAAAGAGTGCAAAGGGCAGGGCGGTATTGAAGACGCCGATCACCAGGTAGGGCAGCCAGTTTCGGCGCCACTGCAGCGGCACCCCGCGCATGCGCGCAAAGGCCAGCAGCGACAGCGTGGCCAGCGAGGCGCGGCCGAAGGTGGTCAGCATGGGACCGAAGACCGGCGCGGCAATGCGCATGAGCATGAAGCTGGTGCCCCAGATGGCAGCCAGCAGCAAGAGCTTGGCAATATTGGAGGAAGACATGGGCGTGGACTGCACCGCAGCGCGGTGTCGGGATGGCCAATCGGATGACGATTGTACGGCCACTTCTTCAAGCCGTCCCGGTACAGTTGATGACTTTGTACCGTGCCACTTGGCCGCTGCGCAACAGACACATCGCTCTTTACACGCTAACTGTGCATGTCACTGTACCGGTACACTTGCTAGGCTTGATGGCTTTGACACCATTCCTGCAGGGGACGCGCATGCTGACGATCTACGGCCGTGACAATTCCATCAACGTACGCAAGGTCCTGTGGGCCTGCAGCGAGCTGGGTATTGCGTTCGAGCGGCAGGACTGGGGCGCGGGTTTCCGCGCCACCAGCGAGCCGGCTTTCCTGGCCATGAATCCCAATGCGATGGTGCCGGTCATCGATGATGATGGCTTCATCCTGTGGGAGTCCAACGCCATCCTGCGCTATCTGGCGGCGCAGTATGGCGGGACCGCGCTCTATCCGCAGGCACCCCGCCTGCGTGCGCGCATCGACCAGTGGATCGACTGGCAGGCCAGCGACCTCAACCGCAACTGGAGCTATGCCTTCATGGCGCTGGTGCGCAAGTCGCCCGAGCATGGCGATGCGCAGCAACTGGCGGCGTCCATTGCCGGCTGGACGCGTTTCATGCAGGTATTGGAGCAGCAGTTGCAGCACAGTGGAGGATTCGTGGCGGGGCCTGATTTCACGCTGGCCGACATTCCGGTGGGCTTGTCGGTGAACCGCTGGTTCGGTACCCCTTTTGATCATCCGCCCCTGCCGGCCGTGGCCGCCTATTACGAGCGCCTGAGCGTACGGCCGGGCTTTCGCGCGTATGGCCGCAACGGCATGGCCTGATGCGGGTGGGCACGGTACACTGCCGCCTTGCGCATGCCGCGCCCATCCCGTTTGCAGGCTCACCATGGTTACCCGAAAGAAAAAACTGTTGTTCCTTGCTGCCTTCCTCGGCTGTCTGCTGTTGGCCAGCGTTCCCTTGTGGACTTTGCTTTTCTATTGACGCCGACACAAAAAAATCCCCCGGATCCAGCGACCAGGGGGCCAACATCATTTCATCGTGATTCAGGCAGACACATACCAGGCGGCACCTGCGCGGTGCCGTCCCGCTCGCTCAGCAAGGCGGCCGCCGTGGCGGCAGGCTGGCGCGGCGGGCCAGCGGATGGTGCCGCCAGCGGGCTTCGGCCAACAGGATGATGCCCGCCGAGCACAGCGCGACGGTCATCAAGGTAGAGAGAACGGCAGTCAGCAGGAAGGGGGTGAACATGATGATCTCCTCAAGACGGCTTCATCTTAGGACAGACCATCACCGCTGGCTCTAGTGATTTTCCCTAGAAAACACATACGCCGCTCAGGAAATTCCCGAGCGGCTTGCAGGCCTGCAATGCTGCAATCCTGCCATGCCGGACGACAGACAGCGAAGGCAGCCTTGCCTCATCAATAACGTTCCAGCCAGTGCGCGTACGGTGCCGGCAGCGTCCACGAGGCGCGGTCCACGCCCAGTTCCTTGGCCGCCTGGTAGGCCCAGTGCGGGTTGGCCAGGTGGGCGCGGCCCACCATCACCAGGTCCAGCTGTCCTTCCTTGACGGCGCGCTCGGCCAGTTCCGGGGTGCCGAAGCCCCAGGCCGAGGAGACCGGCACGCCGGCTTCCTCGCGCACCCGCCTGGCGATCGGGCCGAGGAAGGCCGGACCCCAGGGAATCTGCACTTCCGGAATGGTGAAGCCTATGGTCACGCTCACCATGTCCATGCCGCTGTCCTTGAACTGGCGCACCACGCCGATGGATTCCATCAGGGTCTCTTCATCGCGGCCGTCGTATTCCAGCACGCCGAAACGCACCGTCAGCGCCAGATGTTCGGGCCATACTTCGCGCACCGCACGCAGGGTCTCCAGCAGGAAGCGGGCGCGGTTCTCGACGCTGCCGCCATAGATGTCATCGCGCTGGTTCGAATGCGCCGAGAAGAAGCTCTGGCCCAGATAGCCGTGCGCGAAGTGCAGTTCCAGCCATTCGAAGCCGGCCTCGCGGGCGCGGATGGCGGCATCGACGAAGTTCTGGCGCACGCGGGCGATGTCGTCCAGGCTCATGGCCTTGGGCAGCTTGGGAAGTCCCTTGCCATATGCGATGGCCGACGGGGCGATGGTGTCCCAGCCGCGCGCATCGTCGGCGGCAATGTGGTCGTCGCCTTCCCAGGGGCGGTTGGCGCTGGCCTTGCGCCCGGCATGGCCGATCTGGATGCCAGGCACGGCACCAGCGGCCTTGATGGCTTGCACCACCGGCACGAAGGCTTGCGCCAGATCGTCCGACCAGATGCCGGTGCAGCCCGGCGTGATGCGGCCTTCCGGGGCGACGGCAGTGGCTTCGACAATCACCAGGCCGGCACCGCCGCGGGCGATGCTGGCGTAGTGCGACAAATGCCATTCATTGACCTTGCCGTCCACCGCCATGTACTGGCACATGGGCGGGACGGCGATACGGTTGCGCAGGCTCAGGTCCTTGAGCTTGAAGGGGGTGAACAGGGAAGACATGGGCGGTTTTCTCGTCAACAATCAAAAAGGAATCGACAGGTGATGCACGTGCACATCACCTGTTTCGTTGGTTCGAACATATTCGAACTATGGAAGGAGTATAACCCACGGTGTATCATCTTGCAGATGCGTCCCTACAAACACCCCGAGATTGCCGAGTTCGTGCTGGAGCGCGTGCTCTACGCGCTGAGCGATTCGATCCGCCTGGAGATCGTGCGCCACCTTGCGCGCGTGGAATGTGCGACCTGTGGCGAGCTCGATGGCGGGCGTCCCAAGTCCACCGTCTCCCATCACTTCAAGGTCTTGCGCGAAGCCGGGCTGGTACGCACCGAGAGCAATGGCACCACCCACATCAATACCCTGCGCAGCGCCGATATCGAGCAGCGCTTCCCTGGCCTGCTGTCGGCCATCCTGGCCCAGCAGGACAAGCTGCCCGGCCGCCGCAAGAAGGCGGCCTGAAGCGGCTTCCAGAAGTCAGAGCTTGCCGGCTGCGATGTCGGTGTCCACCGCCACGAAGGCCATCGCCATCGCGTACTGTTCCGCCTCCACCGAGGTATTGCCCCGAAAGTCCTCGCATACCACGCGCCGGAAGGCCACCGGATTGTCATTGCGATGCAGCTGGTAATTGCCGACCCAGGTACCGTCGATCTGCTCCCTGCTGCTGACCCGGATGAAATAGCCGTGATGCTCGGCCACGTCATTGTCGAGCAGGGTATCGATGACGGCGCGCGCATAGCCGACCCCGGCCACCTGTGCTGAAGCCACCGAGCCGAAGGGATTGCCGCGCAGGCCCGGAGCCGGTTCACCATCGATGCTGACGGCGCAGTGGACGTCGCCATCGCGTTGCTGCGTGCAGGTGACACTGATGTGCTTGCCGCGATAGGTGGCGCCGTAGGTGGGTAACATGCGTACTTTCAAGGGAAATTTTCTGAGCGCTATAGTGGCGTGATCGGGCTTGCCGGTCAATCGCCGTGCGCGTCGCCAAGAGCTTGGCAGATGTAAAAAGGCCCGCATGTCTCCATGCGGGCCTTTCATTGCGGCGATCAGCGCAGGCGATCAGGAACCTTGCCTGGCGAGGCCTGCCCGCATCCGGCTCACTTCACTTTCCGATACGGCCCCCGCCTGGTTGCCCCAGCCCTGGCGCACGAAGGTGGCCAGCTCGGCCGCTTCCTTGTCCGAGAGACGATGGGCGAAGCCCGGCATGACCAGGATCGACGGCGCCTTCTCGGTGGAGGGCGTGCGCGCCCCGGCCAGGATCACGTGCAGCAAGGCGCTGGGGTTGTCGGCATTGACCACGGTGGCGCCATCGAGTACAGGGAAGATGCCCGGTGCACCACGGCCATTGACGAAGTGGCAGGCGGCGCAATTGTCGAGATAGAGCCGCTCGCCCAGCGTCAGGTCCTTGGCCGCCGTGAGCTTCCTGGCCGTCGCCTCGGCACCTTGCGGTGTCACCCGGCCACTGCTGCTGGAGGCCACCGGCGAGAGCGTCTTCAGGTAGGCCGCGATGGCCTGCAGATCCTCGGACTTCAGGTGCGCGGTGCTGTGCTCCACCACCAGGCTCATCTCGCCCGCCACCGAGGCGGTCTTGTTGCGGCCGGTCTGCAGGTAGTCGACGATATCCTGTGCGCTCCAGTGCGGCATGCCGCGCAGCGAGGGCACGGCCCAGCCGTTGAGGTCTCCGCCCGAGAGGAACTGCGCCTGGCTGCTGTCGCTGGCCTTCTCGTTCATGGCGAAGCCGCGCGGCGTGTGGCAACTGCCGCAATGGCCCAGGCCTTCGACCAGGTAGGCACCGCGCTTGATCTCGGCGTTCCAGCCTTCCTGTTCCTTGAAGGGCTTGTCATTGGCGAAGAAGATATTCCACAGCTTCATGCCCCAGCGGATATTGAAGGGGAAGCTCATGCTGCTGGCCGGCGCCGCAGTGGCCACCGGTTTGACCCCTTGCATGAAGTAGGTGTAGAGGGCATGGATGTCCTCGTCACTGACCTTGGCATAGCTGGGGTAGGGCATGGCCGGGTAGAGCTGGGTGCCATCGGCGCGCACGCCATGGCGCACGGCATTGGCAAATTGCGCCTCGCTGTAGTTGCCGATGCCGTGTTCCTTGTCCGGCGTGATGTTGGTGGAATAGATGATGCCGTGGCCGCTGTCGATGGCCAGCCCGCCCGAATAGGCCGGCTTGCCCGCTGCGCTGTGGCAGGCCATGCAGTCGCCGGCACGGGCCAGGTATTGGCCGCGCGCCACCACATCCTGGTCGGCCGCGTGCGCCGGAGTGAGCGCACCCAGTACACCCAGTGCAGACAGCGACAAGGCCAGGGTGGCAAACAATGAAGTCAGTTTTTTCATGTTCTCTCCCCCTTATACCTGGACCAGCGGGCCGGGGTTCTTCAGGTACTGCGTCTTGATGGCTTGCGCTGCCATGAGCGTGATGGCGCCGATGGTGTCGGTCGGATTGGCCTGGAAGTTCTGCGGGAAGGCATTGCCGCCGGGGACGAAGACGTTGTGCACGTCCCAGGATTGCAGGTACTTGTTCAGGGCCGAGTCGCGCGGCGAATCACCCATGATGGCGCCGCCCACGTTGTGGGTGGAGACGTACTTGGTGATGTCCCAGTGTGAATCCAGGGCCAGGAAGCTTTCCGACATGTGATCGGGATTGAGCTCCTTGGAGATCTTCAGCACGATCTCTCGCAGGTAGCGTTGCAGCTTCAATTCGTTCTGGCGCCAGTCGAAGGTCATGCGCAACAGCGGCTGGCCCCAGGGATCCTTGTAGTTGGGATCGAGGTCCAGGAAGTGGCCGCGATAGGACATGCAGGTGGTGGTGATGCTGATCTTCATGGAATGGTCGTACCAGTCGATCATGCCCTCCTTCCAGCCGCGTCCCCAGCTCGGCGTGCCCGGTGGCAGTGCCGTGCCGATCGGTGCCCCCGAAGCTTGCGAGCTGTGGATCTTGGCGCCGCCGATGAAGCCCTGCTTGATGCCATCGTCGAAGTTGCCCGGGGAGATGTCGTTGAACATTTCGCCGGTAGCGCCGGCCGTGGCGAAGGAATTGAAATGCTTGTCCTTGAAGAACAGCGTCGCGCCCCCGTTGGAAAGGAAGGCGTAGTTGCGGCCGATGACGCCGGTCTCGGTGATCGGGTCATAGGGCTTGCCGATCCCCGAGAGCAGCATCAGGCGCACGTTGGCGAACTGGAAGCTGGAGAGGATCACGACCTTGGCCGGCTGGAACACTTCCTTCATGTTCTCATCGATGTAGGTCACCCCGCGCGCGGTCTTCTTGTCGGCGTGCAGGTCCACGCGAATGACGTTGGCGTTGACCTTGTAGTCGAAGTTGGGCATGCGCTTGACCACATCCAGGATGGTGGTCTGCGGCGACGCCTTGGAATAGTTCAGGCAGGGATACTTGCTGCAGAAGCCGCAATAGTTGCAGGGTGCGATCTGCGCGCCATACGGATTGGTCCAGGCCTGCGAGACATTGGCCGAAGGATTGGGGAAGGGGTGGTAACCCATCTTGCGCGCCACGTCGGCGAACAGGCTGCTGTTGTAGGTGTCGTGCAGCGGCGGCAGCGGATAGGGGTTCGAGCGCGGTCCTTCGAAGGGATCACCGCCCGGCTGGATCTGGCCGCGCAGGTTGCCGGTCTTGCCCGACTGGCCGCACACCTTTTCGAAGAAATCGAAGTGCGGCTCGATCTCGTTCCAGGTGAACGGGAAATCCTTGATGCGCATCTCGGGATCGAGATTGCTGTGCTTGTAGGCCTGGTCGGCGTAGGTCTTTAGCTTGAGGTCGGTGGGCGTGGGACGGATCAATACCGCAGTCCAGTGCAGGCCCGAGCCACCCACGCCGGTACCGGGCGCGAAGGCGCCCCACTTGCGGGTCGGCAGCGCCTGTTGCGCGGTGTTGTAGCGCACCGTCAGGGCAGCATCGCGCGGCGTGGCGAAGACCTTGTTGCGGGTGGCGTAGCCGTACTGGTCGGCCGGCTTGGGATAGGCGAAGTCTTCGGGCGGGCGGTCCGGGCCGCGCTCCAGGGCGCGTACCTTCAGGCCGGCCTGGGCCAGTTCGATGGCCATGATGGAGCCGGCCCAGCCGAGGCCGACGATGACGACATCCACGTCGTCGTTGGTGATGTTAGGCATGGAATTCAATCTGTAAGAGGTTGCAGGCGTGAGCGGGACAGCATCGGCGCCTCAGGCGCGCTTGCCCGACAGGCTCACGGGCCCCAGCGGATACTTCACGTTGTGCTGGTCCACCCATTCGGTGTAGGCCGCACGCGCACCGGGGAAACCGATGGCGACCCAGGCCTTCATGTCCTTGTTGCCGCCGTACATGGGATCGGCCAGGTAGCCGTTCTTGGTATCACCCAGCAACTGGCCGAAGAATTGCGAGGGCTTCATGGCCTTCTCGCCCAGCGCGGCGAAATCGACGCCATTCTTCTGCAGGGCCGTTAGCAGGGCATCCTTGTCCTTGGCCTCCAGCTGCTCGAAGCGCTTGCCGTGTTGCTGCTGGCTGAGCTGCTGGGTCAGGTCGATGCCGATGCGATAGACGTCCTGTGGCGCGTAGGGAATCTGGAAGCCCAGCGTGGAGGGCGCATCCGTCTGGTGCGGCCCCTGCTGGTAGATGTCGCTGCCCAGACCGGCATGCAATTGCTGGTCGATGAAGACCGGCACGTTGGTTTCCAGCGCACCCGGTCCGCGCCCTTCGGCGGGAATCAGGCGGTCGCAGGCGGCCAGGATGAAGAGCCATTGGGCGTCGTTGAAGAACACCGGCTTGTAGTGCTGCAGTTCGATGCCTTCCAGGCCATCGGCCCGGGCCTGCTTGAGCAGGGGAAGCGAGACTAGCGGAACTGCCGCTGCGGTGGCCGTCAGGACGGCACGCCGCGAGGGACTGAACTTGGTGGTCATGATGGGAGCAAAGTGGGGTGGGTGGAAAACAAGTTGCGCGACACGCCGGGGCGCGTGCGCCATGCGGAGCAATCTACCTGCCAGGACCGGTCCATGACGGACGTGCCGGAGCCCGCCCGGCTGGTGTGGCCAGCGTGCGCAGGAACGGGAGTCGTCGCCAGGGAATCGGTCATGCGTCGCAATCTCAGAGTGGGTCAACACGTCTCCGATCTTGCGTCCAGCCTCGGGGGCTGGCATTTCTGGTGATTCTCCTGTCCTTGTCATGCAGACAATCTGGCAAGGAGGAGTGCTCTATGGATGAGCGGACGCATTCTAACACCTCTAGTTGTCAGATGTCTTAAGAGGAAATCACGCAACAAAATCCACGCTCGCCGTCTTCGGCTACACTGCTGCCCCAGACGATTGTTCTTCTTGAACCTGATATCCGGGACCCGAGACACCATGCAGATCCGCGACGCCACCCCTGCCGACATTGCCGGCATCACCCTGATCTTCAACGATGCCGTGGTCAACACCACCGCCATCTGGAGCGACACCCTGGTCGACGACAAGAACCGCCAGGACTGGCTGGCCGCGCGGCGCCAACTGGGCTATCCGGTGCTGGTGGCGGTCGACGGCGGGAAGGTGCTGGGCTATGCCAGCTTCGGCGACTGGCGTCCTTTCGATGGCTTCCGCCACTCGGTGGAACACTCGGTCTACGTCCACAAGGATCATCGCGGCGCAGGCCTGGGCGTGGCGCTGATGCAAGCGCTGATCCCGCGCGCGCGCGCCTGTGGCAAGCATGTGATGGTGGCCGCCATCGATGCCAGCAATGTCGGCTCGATCGCCTTGCACAAGAAGCTGGGCTTCGAGCAGGTCGGCCACATGCCGCAGGTTGGCACCAAGTTCGGCAAGTGGCTGGACCTGGCTTTCCTGCAACTGACGCTGGACCAGCGCACCGATCCTGACCGCATCGGCAGCTGAGGACAGTTCTTTGCACGACAAAAGGGCCGCTGTGACGCGGCCCTTTGTGTTGCAAAAATCCGATGTCGCTTCAGCCGTTGTGCTTCTCGGCTTCGTGTTTGTCTTCTTCGCGCTTGTCCTGCTCGTGCTTCGCAGGCTCGTGCTTCTGCTCGGCATGGGCTGGGGGTGCGTGTTCGCGTGCAGCCGCTTCGCGCTTTTCCGGTGCCGGCTTCTGTTCGTGCAGGGGCTTGTTCTCTTCCCGGTTGGAATGTGCCGGCGCCTCGGGGCGCGCGTTTTCCTGCTTCATGGCCAGCGCCTTTCTTTCCTCGGCCTGCTGACGGGCTTGCTGCGCGGCGTTGTGCTGGGCCTGTTCACGCTCATGGGTGGCTTGCTGTTCCTTCTGGGCATGCTGCTCCTGCTGTTGCTGCTGCTCGCGCTGGGCCTGTTGTTCCTTCAGTGCCATTTCCTGGCGTTGCCGTGCGTTCCCTTCCTGCGCAGCCTGTTGCGGATGCACGTTGGCCAGTTCCATCTTCTGCTGCGGCGGCTGCCCATGCTGGACCGGCATGGCACCGGGACGCGCATCGCTGGCGGTGAAGTGCGGCATGCTCATGGCGGCCGGAGCCGCCTGTTCGCGACGATTGTCGATGCGAGTCTGGTTGTTGACGTTGTGCTCGTCGACATTGCGCACGTTGCTAACGTTATTCACGTTATTGACGTTGTTCATGTTGTTGTTCACCACCCGCGTATTGTTGACCGTCACGTTGTTGTTGGTCACGCGATTGATCACCGTGGTCGAATGCGAGACGTAGGTGGTGTTCTTGTACACCACGGCCGGCCGCTGCCAGTCGCCGGACGGACGGTCGCCACCGCCCGGGCCGCCCCAGTGCATGCCCCAGTCATGCCAGCCCCAGCCGGAATGATGGCTGATGGCTTCGCCCACGAACACGCCCACGCCGAAGGACAGCGCGCCCACCACGACCTCATTGGCTACCGGGCTGGGCGGACGGTAGGCATAGCCCGGATACACCGGCACCGGAGGTCCGTAGACCACGGCCGGGTTGTAGGCCGGTACATAGACCGTATCGGGCTGGCTGGATTCGATCACGATGGTCTGTGGCGGCGGCGGGATCACCGGTGCGCCGGCATAGACGGTACGCGGTTCAGGTGCCTCCTCCACGCGCACGCTTTCGCTGCCGCGGGCCGTGCTGACCACCTTCAATCTGTCCGAACTCTTGAGGTTGCCAGCCTGTTGCGCACGCAGGCGCAGATCCTGGATGGCATTCATCACGTCATTCGGATCATTGACGAAAGCATCGCCCAGCGAGCGTGTCCAGTCCGGATTGGCGGCCATCTGCGAGAGCACTGCGGGGAACATGGTCAGTGACTTCACGCTCACGTCCCAGGGTTCCTTGTCTTCTGCGGCCTGCAGGATATCGCCCTTGAGCGCGCCATTCTGGCCCAGCCACTGGTTGGCCGCGACGATCTGGTCCGGATAGGTGGCACCGGCCAGCACTTGTGCCACCAGCTTGTCGGGGAACAGTGCAATCGGGGCCACCATCTGCGAGAGCTGCGCAGCCGTGGGCGGCGTATAGGGCGGCGTGGTCGGGGCAGCGGGTGCGGCCGCTGCCGTGGGCGGCGGCGCGTCCTGCTTCTGGCAGGCCGAGAGCGCCAGCACTGCACCGAGCAGCGAGGCCGAGACGATGATGGCGGAAGATCTGTTTCTTGTTGTCATGATGGAGTCCTCGATCCGGGTCGGAGCATGAAAAGGCGTTGCGATAGCCGGCTAACGACGCGCGGCGATGCTCAGTTGACCTCGGAATTGTGATGGGATGTAACAGCGCGGTCCGTTGTCGCGCGGTCACGCTTTGTTAGGATTCGAGCACGGCCTTGATGAAAGGTTCTGTGTATCGCACACATCGGCTGGAAGATCGCGGACGCCGGGAATCTGACAAAGAACTGACTGGAAATCCGCACCAGAAAAGGATAAGAAGGTAATGATCCTTGTCAGTGATTTGCAAGCCAAGGTCTCATCAGCGGGAGGAATGATTTTCGGAAAGGTGTACTAATAATATTAAAAAACTTAGTTTTTTAACTGCATGAAAGTATCACGTCTCATCTCGCAGGGTGGTCCGATGGTGGGGATTCCTGCATTGTCGATGCATGACATAAAATGATGGAATCTTATCCACCCATGAGTTCCATTCATTTCCATGCTGGACCGCATCCACCTCTCCATCGTCCAAGAAGTCGAACGCCAGGGTTCCCTCACGGCGGCCGCAGGCGTGCTGCACGTCACGCAATCGGCCCTGAGCCACAGCATGAAAAAGCTGGAACAGCAGCTGGGCACCGATATCTGGCTACGCGAAGGCCGCCATCTGCGCTTGACGCAAGCCGGTCAATACCTGCTGGCCGTGGCCAACCGTGTGCTGCCGCAACTGAGCCTGGCCGAGGAGCGCCTGCGCCAGTTCGCCCAGGGCGAGCGCGGCGCGCTGCGCATCGGCATGGAATGTCACCCCTGTTACCAATGGCTGCTCAAGGTTGTCTCACCCTATCTGGCCGCGTGGCCGGACGTGGATGTGGACGTGAAGCAGAAATTCCAGTTTGGCGGTATCGGTGCGCTGTTCGGCTACGAGATCGACCTGTTGGTCACGCCCGATCCGCTGGACAAGCCGGGCCTGGTGTTCGAGCCGGTGTTCGATTATGAACAGGTGCTGGTGGTGGCTGCCGATCATCCGCTGGCCCAGGCCGATTACGTCAAGCCCAGGCAGTTGAGCAACGAGGTGCTGGTGACCTATCCGGTACCGGTGGACCGGCTGGACATCTACACCCAGTTCCTGGCCCCGGCCGGCATCGTGCCGCGCCGTCACAAGACCATCGAGACCACCGACATCATGCTGCAGATGGTGGCCAGCGGACGCGGCGTAGCGGCGCTGCCGCGCTGGCTGGTGCTGGAATACGCCGAGCAGATGGCGATCGTGCCGGTGCGCCTTGGCAAGCATGGCATCGCCAAGCACATCTACCTGGGTGCGCGCGAAAGCGACGTGGAGATCGATTACCTGCGCGCCTTCATCGACGAGGCGCGCCAGGCGCAGGGATGACCTTTGGGCGACACTCCACCCGTTCGGACTGAGTAGCGGCGTAGCAGCGTATCGAAGACACGCCTGCGTGCAGAAGCATGAGCGTCCCTTCGACAGGCTCAGAACAGGACCTAGTTCGTCTTTGTTACTTTGTTGAGATGGCGCGGCCGGTCCGCATCCATCCCGCGCGCCGCCGACAATTGCGCCGCCATCACGTAGAAGGCCTGGATCGCCACGATGGGATCGAGGTCGGGTGTAGCTGCCACCGGCAAGGTGAGGTCTCGTTCCACCACCTCCTCCGGTGCGGCCAGCAAGACCCTGGCGCCACGCACCCGCATCTCGGCCGCCAGTGCCAGCATGCCGGCCTGGGACGGTCCGCGCGTGGCGAACATCAGCAGCGGATAGCCTTCTTCGATCAGCGCCATTGGCCCGTGCTTGATCTCGGCGCCGCTGAAGGCCTCGGCCTGGATGGCGCAGGTCTCCTTGCATTTCAGCGCCGCCTCCAGCGCCAGCGGGAAACCGGTGCCGCGTCCCACGATCATGAGCCGGTTGGCCGGCACCAGGGCCTGCACCGCCATCGACCAGTCGCATTCGCAGGCCGCGCGCAGGGCATCGGGCAACTGCTGGAGCGCGGCCAGCAAGGCGGCATCGTCCTGCCAGTGCGCCGTCAGCAAGGCACCTGCCACCAGGCTCGCAATGAAGCTCTTGGTGGCCGCGACACTGGACTCCATCCCTGCATGCAGCGGCAGGCTCCATTGCGCTGCACTGGCCAGTGGCGAATCGGCCTGGTTGACCAGCGCCACCGTGGTCGCACCCTGTGCGCGGAAGTAGCGGATCGGCTCCACCACGTCCGGGCTCTGTCCCGATTGCGAGATGGCGATGGCCAGCGCATCGCGCACCTGCAGCGGCGCCTGGTTCAGCGTCACCAGCGACATCGGCAGCGAGGCCACGATGCGGCCCAGGCGCGCCATGATGAGATAGGCGCAATAGGCTGCCGCATGATCCGAACTGCCGCGCGCCACCGTCACGACGTTGGCGGGCGGGGTGGTGCGCAATTGCTGGCCCAGGGCGACATAGCGGTCCTGGTCACGGGTCAGCTGCACGGCCACGTAGTCGGCTGCAGAGCGGGCTTCCTTAAGCATCAGCGAGGTCAATCTCTTCTCCTTCCACATAGACAGCCTTGAGGGCGAATTGTCGGTCCAGTACCACGATGTCGGCATGGTGGCCGGTGGCCAACCGGCCCCGATCAGCCAGGCCCAGGTAGTCGGCCGCATAGGTCGAGGTGCGCAGCGAGGCTTCTGCCACGTCCATGCCCAGCGAGATCAGATTGCGCAGCGCCTGGTCCATGGTCAGCACGCTGCCGGCCAGCGTGCCATCGTCCAGCCGTACGCCGCCCGCGCACTTGTGCACCACCTGGCGGCCCAGCGCATAGTCGCCATCGGGCATGCCGGCCGCCGCCGTCGAATCGGTCACGCAGAACAGGCGCGGGATGGCGCGCAGCGCCGTACGGATGGCGCCGGGGTGTACGTGCAGCAGGTCCGGGATCAGCTCTGCATACTGCGCGTGCGCCAGCGCTGCGCCGACCATGCCGGGCGCGCGATGGTGGAAGCCGCTCATGGCATTGAACAGGTGCGTGAAACCGGAGGCTCCATGGGCCAGCGCGGCCACGCCATCGTCATAGCTGCCGGCGGTGTGGCCGATCTGCACCTTCATGCCGCGATGAGCCAGCTTGCAGACCAGCTTCAGGTGGCCATCCACTTCCGGTGCGATGGTGATGAGCCTGATCGGCGCCAGGCTGTTGAGATAGTCCACCTGTTCCAGCGAGGCCTCGATGGCGAAGTCAGGCTGCGCGCCCAGCTTGCCGGGGTTGATGTAGGGGCCTTCCAGATGCACGCCCAGCACGCGCGCCTGGCCCGGCAGGCGCTGGTCGGTGGCGCTGCGTATGGACCGGAGGGCGACTTCGAGGTCGTCCAGCGGCGCCGTCATGGTGGTCGCCAGCAGGCTCGTGGTGCCGTGCCGCGCATGCAGGCGCGCGAGCACCTGTACCGCATCGCCGCCTTCCATCACGTCGCGCCCTCCACCGCCGTGCACGTGCAGGTCGATGAAGCCTGGCAGGATGTAGTCGCCCTCATCGATGATGCGCGGCTCGCGCCGTAGCGGCCTGCCGTCGATGGAGCGGATGCGCTGGTCGAACACGATGCTGCCATGGGTCCAGCCTTGCGGGGTCAGCACGTTGCCGTGCAATTGGGTCAGTGCATTCATGCCGGGGTTTCCTTGGGGTGCAGGGCGCGCCGCGCCAGCAGCAGGGCGCCATCGGCCGCGTCGGCTTGCGGTGCCACGATGCGGGCCTGCTGGCGCGGGTCCAGGTAGGGCTGCAAGGCTGCGGCCAGTCCGCCGCACAAGGCCAGCGGCAGGCGTTGTGCGGGGTCGAGCGTGTCGATCATCAGGCTGATCTCGGCCGCCGCCGCCTGCAGGATGGCGCGGGCGGCGGCATCGTCGGCAGTATGCGCCACTACGGGCCTGGCGGCACGGGCGAAGGCGGCCTGGTCAGCCTGGGCCAGCCAGTCCAGCAGGGTGGCGCGCTCGTCGCGTGCGGGATCGGCCGGCAGTTCGGTGCGGCACAGCGCCAGCACGGCCTCGGCCAGCGGGCCGCGAGGGCTGCGGCCATCCAGGGCCAGTTGCGCATGATGCAGGGCGCGCAGGCCCATCCAGCCGCCACTGCCATCGTCGCCGCTGGGAAAGCCCCAGCCATCGACCACGCGGCGGCTGCCGTCCACATCCAGCGCCAGGCCGATGGTGCCGGTGCCGACCGCGACGATGGCGCCCGGTGCACCGCCATGCGCGCCCAGCAGTGTGGCCACGCCATCGTTGACGATCTCCAGCGCGCCGAAAGCCGGTGCCAGTGCGCGAAAGTCAGCGGACCATTGCGCCACGTTCTCGCCGGCAATACCGATACCCACGGCCAGGGCCTGGTCGTGGGGGCGCGCCAGTCCCGCGTGGGTGAATGCCGCGTCGATGGTCTGGCCGATGACGTGCCAGGCCAGCGCTGCGCCATTGCGCAGCGCTGAACCGGGGCCGCTGGCTTGCGCCAGCACTTGCCCTTGCGGCGAGGCCAGCCGCACCAGGGTCTTGGTGCCGCCGCCATCCACACCGATCAGATAGGCGATGCCGTCCATGATTCAGTCCTGTCCGAGCCGGCGTGCCGCCTGCAGGTTGCCGGGATTGCGCCGCCGCAGCGCCTGTCCTTGGGCATCGAACAGATGAAACGCATGGCTCTGTACCGACAGCGCGACCCGCTCGCCGATGTGCACGCTGCGGTTGCCATCGCCGCGTACCACGATGTCGTGGCCGCCCTCCAGCGTCACGTAGAGGAAGTTGGCTTCGCCCAGGTGCTCCACCAGGTTGACCACGCCGCGCAAGGGCTGGCCATCGCCCAGGCCTTCGCGGATCTGTTCGGCGCGCAGGCCCAGGGTGACCGCCGCCCCCGGTCCTGCGCCCAGCGGATCGACATCGGCCAGCAGGCGCAGGCCGCCGGCGATCTCGACCTGCACACCGCTGTCATCGCAGCGCGTGACCACGCCGGGGAAGAAATTCATCTTCGGTGATCCGATGAATCCCGCCACGAACAGGTTCTGCGGCTGCTGGTACAGCTCCAGGGGCGTGCCGGCCTGCTGGATGCGGCCCTCGTGCATCACCACGATCTTGTCGCCTAGGGTCATGGCTTCCACCTGGTCGTGGGTAACGTAGACGATGGTGGCCGCCAGTTGCCGGTGCAGCTTGGCGATTTCCAGCCGGGTCTGCACGCGCAGCGCCGCATCGAGATTGGAGAGCGGCTCGTCAAACAGGAACAGGCGCGGCTGGCGCACGATGGCGCGGCCAATCGCCACGCGCTGGCGCTGGCCGCCCGAGAGTTCGCGCGGCAGGCGCTGCAGCAGGTGGTCGATCTTGAGGATGGCGGCCGCATGGCGGATGCGCGCATCGATGTCGCTCTTGCTGCTGCCGGCCACCTTCAGGCCAAAGGCCATGTTCTTGTACACGTTCATGTGCGGATACAGCGCATAGCTCTGGAACACCATGGCGATACCGCGCTCGGCGGGAGGGAGGTGATTGACCACCTGGCCACCGATGGCCAGCTCGCCGCCGCTGATCTCTTCCAGTCCGCACAGCATGCGCAGCAGGGTCGACTTGCCGCAGCCGGAAGGGCCGACCAGCACGCAGAATTCGCCATCGCGGATATCGAGGTTGAGCCCGGCCAGCACATCGGCGCGGCCGTCGTAGGTCTTGCGCAATTGCTTGATGTTGACGTGTGCCATGAAGTCTCCTGTGGATTATTTGACGGCGCCCGAGGTCAGGCCGCGGATGAGCTGGCGCGAGAAGGCCACATACAGCAGCAGTACCGGAATGACCGCCATCGACAGCGCCGCCAGTACCGAATTCCAGTCGGTGGCGTATTGCCCGATGAACTGCTGCACGCCCAGCGTGACGGTGCGGGTGTCTTCGCCCGGCGCGAGGATGAGCGGGAACCACAGATCGTTCCAGGCCGGAATCATCGTGAACACGGCCACGGTGGCAATGGCCGGGCGCAGCAGCGGCAGGATCACCCGGAAAAAAATGCTGAGCTCGCCGACGCCATCGCAGCGCGCCGCATCCTTCAATTCACCCGGGATCTGGCGCATGAATTCGGACAGGATCATCACGGCCAGTGGCAGTCCCTGCGCCGTATAGACCAGCACCAGGGCCGTGCGGGTATTGATGAGGTCCAGCGCCACCACCAGCTGCAGGATGGAGACGGTACCCAACCGGATCGGGATCATGATGCCGATGGCGATGAAGAAGTTCAGCGCGCGGTTGCCGACGAAGCGGTACTCCGTCAGCGCCCAGGCCGCCATCGCACCGCACAGCACGATCAGCAGCAGCGCGGCCAGCGTGACCGCCAGGCTGTTGCCGAAGTAGAGCAGGAAGTGCGTGCCCGCCAGTACCTTCTGGAAACCGGCGAAGGTCAGTGTCTCGGCCGTGGGCAGGGCCATCGGCCCTTCGAAGATGGCATTGCGGGTCTTGACCGAATTGATGAGGATGAGCGCAATCGGAAACAGGGCGATCACCGCATACAGGCACAGCACCGCATGCACCCAGAGATGGCCCGCCTGGCCGAAGCTGCGTTGGATCAGCGTGGGTTTGTGCATGGTGGTCGGGATAGTTGCAGAAGTGGAAGAAGCGGAAGAAGCAGATACGGGGGAAGAGGCCAGCATGTCGTCCTCCGCCTCACATGGCATAGCGCGTCAGGCGCCGCTGCACCAGCACGAAGTAGGCGCCCACGCCGCCCAGGATCACCAGGAACATCAGCGTAGCCACTGCCGCGCCCATGGTCGGGCTGCCGATCTGCGCCTGGTAGCCGAAGAAGGTGCGATAGAAGTAGGTGCCCAGCAGGTCGGAGGCATAGTTGGGACCGGCCAGTGCGCCCTTGACCGAATAGATCAGGTCGAAGGCATTGAAGTTGGCCACGAAGGTGAGGATGGTCACCAGCCCCAGGGTCGGGTAGATCAGCGGTAGCTTGATCTGCCAGAAGATGCGCATGGCGCTGGCGCCCTCGGCGTGGGCGGCTTCCAGCACTTCCTCGGGCACGGCCAGCAGGGCGGCATAGATCAGCATCATGGGAATGCCCACGTATTGCCACACCGAGATCAGCGAGAGCGTCACCAGCGCGGTGGATTCCTGTCCCAGCCAGGGGGCGAACCAGTCGGCCAGGCCGATCAAGCCCAGCAGTTTTTCGCTCACGCCCCACAGTGGCGAGAGGATCAGCTGCCAGATAAAGCCGATGATTACCACCGACAGCAGCGTGGGCAGGAAGATCAGGGTGCGATAGGTCCGTGCACCGCGCAGGCCCTTGAGGCTGAAGAGCGTGGCCAGCAAGAGGCCGATGGGATTTTGCAGGGCCATGTGGATGCAGAAGAACTTGACGTTGTTCCATATCGCATTCCAGAAGGCGGCCGACCAGTCGGGATCGAACAGGATGGTGCGGTAATTGTCCAGGCCCACGAAGCTGCGCACGCCTGCATCGTTGGCGGTGTAGAAACCCAGTCGCAGGGTATCCAGCAGCGGCAGGGCGCTGAAGAGTGCGTAGATCAGCACGGCCGGCGCGAGCAGCACCAGCAGTTGCCAGGCGCGGATGGTTTTCATGGGGTCTCCTGGTCCTGAAGGGGGAGCGGACATCTTGTCGTGTCCTTCGCTCCATTCTGTAGCGTCGCTTCGTCAGTTCGTCAGGTCACTGCTGCGGCTTGTACCACTTGGCAAAGCCGCCCTGGATCTTGGCCGCCGCATCCTGCGGGCTGAGCTTGCCGTTGAGCACCTGGGCATTGACGTTCCACATCTCGTTTTCCATGCTCGGGGTACCGCGATTCAAGATCTGCGAATTGACGCGGATGGTGGACGCACAATTCTTGCGCCAGCCCATCATCTGCTTGGCAATCGGGTCCTTCACCGAGATCAGGTGATTGGAGAGCGAGAAGAAACCCGTGACCTTGTTGGTATAGAGATCGGCAAACTCCTGCGAGCCCAGCCAGGCCAGGAACTTGTAGGCATCCTCCTTGTTCTTTGACTTCTTGTTGATGCCCATGCCGATGTCGTTGTGGTCCGAGATGTAGCAGGCATCGCCGTTCTTGGGCACCGGCGGCGGGAAGGCGGCGAAGTCCATCTTGCCGTTGAAGTAGGCGATATCCCAGGAACCGGCCGGGTACACCGCACCCTTGCCCAGCGCGAACATGTTCTGGCTGTCGCTGTAGGTCTGGGCCGAAGCGCCCTTGGGCAGGTACTTGCCGAGCCTGGCTTCGTAGTCCCAGGCGGCCACGAATTGCGGATCGGTGAACTTGGCTTTGCCGGCGATCAACGCCTTGCGACCTTCCTCACCCTTCCAGTAGTTGGGGCCGATGCTGGTGAAGAGCACCTGATGCGATTCCCACTGTTCGGCCGTGCCCATCACCAGCGGGGCGTACTTGCCGTTGGCCTTGACGGTATCGAGCAGCTTGAAGAATTCCGCCTCGGTCTTGGGCGGCTCCAGGTTCAGCTCCTTGAAGATCTTCGTGTTGTAGAAGAAACCGTGGATCACCGAGGCCATCGGCATGCAGAAGGTATCCTTGCCGTCATCGGTCTGCCAGGCCGCTTTCGCCGCGGGCGCGAAGAATTCCATGCCGGGCTTGCCGTCCAGTTTTTCCAGGTGGCCCTTGTTGTAGAGCGAGAGTGACACGTCGAAGGGGCGGCAGGCCACCAGGTCGCCAGCCGTGCCACCAGCCAGGCGTGCGGCCAGGCTGGAATCGTATTCGGTCGGCGCGGTGGGCGAGAACTTCACGGTGATGCCCGGATTGCTGCGCTGGAAGGCCGGGATCAGCACCTCCTGCCAGAGCGGCAGGTCATCCACACGCCAGCTTTCGATGGTGAGGCTGCCGGCCTGGGCAGGTGTGGCGGCCAAGCCGGACAGGGCCAGCGCCAAGGCACAGGCGGCCAGCAGGGGACGGCGCGGGAGGACAGGAAAGAGGGAAAAACCACCAGCCTTTTGTTCGGTCTGCATCTTGGGTCTCCTTGGTGTTGTGGGGATCGCCGCAGCGGACCACGACGAAACGCCGTGACATTAGCAGCGCCCACCATGTGATGCGAGCCGCGAGGCCAGCTCGCCAAGGACTGATGCAAGTGGTTGATTCAAAAGGAAAATGATGAAATGCCGAGGCGTTTTTCCATTACATATCCTTACACGGTATGCAGCACGGGGCTGGCGGATTTTCCAAGGGAGCCAAGAGGCCGTCGTGATGCAGCATGCGGCAGAGGCTGTGGATAAGATAAGCAGAACCTGCCTTACATTAATTAACAAGAGCTAAACCGAGTTCATCCTGATTAAAAACGTCGGCAGGACGCCGCAAATTGCACATTGGCAGGCACCCGGCTATAGTCTCTTCCGGTTTGGAGACAGGCAACCTCATGACAAGAACGAAACGGCCCGCGCATGCAAGCATCGGCCCGGCCCGTTGCGGGCTGGCCGTGGCGTGGCTGCTCGCGCTGGCGCTTTGGCTGTGCGGGGCCGGTGCCCATGCGCAGTCGGGCGCGCCGGTGCAGCCCCCGGCCGCAGGCGGTTCCTTGCAGGTGCTGCACTGGTGGACCTCGGCCAGCGAGCGCCAGGCCATCAACGTGGTGGTCAACCAGCTGGCCAAACAGGATATCCAGTGGCGCGACGTCGCCATTCCCGGTGGTGCCGGCATGGGCGCGGCCAAGGTCTTGAAGAGCATGGTGCTGGCCAATCGCGCGCCGGAAGTGACGCAGTTGAACGGTGTGGTCTTCGGTGAATGGGCTGACCTCGGCCTCTTGCTGGAGCTGGACAATGTGGCCGTGCAGGGCAACTGGGAAAAGCAGATGTTCCCCACGGTCTGGTCGCTGCTCAACAATCACGGCCACGTGGTGGCGGCACCCTTGGGCATCCACCGCATCAACTCGCTGTTCTACAACATCGCCATCTTCAAGCGCTACAACCTGACGCCGCCCAAGACCTGGGACGACTTCGAGCAGATCGTCAAGAAGCTGCAGGGCACCGGCATCGTCCCGCTGGCCCAGAGCGCCGAGGCCTGGCAACTGGCGACCCTGTTCGAGAACCTGGCGCTGGCCGAGAGTGGTCCCGCCTATTACCGGCGCCTGTTTGTGGAGATGAGTCCGGCCGCCTATCTTGATTCGCGCATGCTGCACATCCTGAAGCGCCTGCGCGGCCTGGCCGCAGCGATGCCGCAGCCGGTGCGCGAGCGGCCCTGGACCGAAGTGGCGCGCAGCATGGTCAGCGGCGAGGCAGCCATGCTCATCATGGGCGACTGGGCCAAGGGCGAACTCAATGCCTGGGGCATGGAAGTGGATCTGCAGTTCGGCTGCGCGCCGGCACCGGGCACGGGCGACTTCCACCTCTACAGTACCGATACCCTGGCCATGTTCGCCGGCAACTATGCACATCAGCCCATGCAGGAGACGCTGGCGCGGCTGGTCATGTCGCCTGCGGTGCAGTCCGAATACAATAGGATCAAAGGGTCCATTCCCGTGCTGCGCGCGGCCGATCCGCACATGGACCGCTGCGCGCGCGACTCCTGGCGCGCCTTCAGCAAGGGCCCGGCGTGGCAGGCGCCCAGCCTGGTGCATCGCATGGCCACCGACGATACGACCAAGGATGCCATCGTGGCCGAGGTGCAGCGCTTCTTCCTCGACCGCAGCATCAGCGAGGAACAGACCCAGAAACGGCTCGCAGTGATTGCGCGTACATTGGCGCGCAACCGCAATGATTAAGAATTTCGGAGATGGAGCAACACCATGACGCGCAAGATATTGATCGTCGACGATGACCAGAAGACCCGCACGCTCTTGAAGGCCTATCTGGAAAAGAACCAGTACGAAGTCCGCCTGGCCCATGATGGCGCGGCCTTCCTGACCGAGTTCCAGCGCTTTGCCGATGAGCTCTCGCTGGTGATCCTCGATGTGATGCTGCCCGACACCGACGGCTTTGCCCTGTGCAAGGCGGTACGGCGCAAGTCCAACGTGCCGGTCATCATGTTGACCGCCAGTTCGGACGAGACCGACCGCGTGGTCGGACTGGAACTCGGCGCGGACGACTACATCGCCAAGCCCTACAGCCCGCGCGAACTGCTGGCGCGCATCAAGGCCATCCATCGTCGCATCGGTATCGACAGCAGTGCGGCGCTGCGCTACTACCGCTTCGCCGGCTTCTCGCTGGACACCGTGGAGCGCACCCTCACCGACAGCGCGGGCGGTATCGTGCCGCTGACAGGCATGGACTACCAATTGCTGAAGTATTTCGTCGAACATCCGGGTGACGTGCTCGATCGCAACGTGCTCTGTGAAGAAACTCGCGGCCGCGATGCCGGCCCGCTGGATCGCTCGCTGGATGTGCAGATCAGCAAGTTGCGCCTGCGCCTGAATGACGGCGGCCGCCAGCCGCACCTGATCAAGACCGTGCGCGGCGCCGGCTATGTCTTCTCGGCCGACGTCAGTGCCGCAGCCGCCTGAGAGCGTGGCGCCGGCCTCGGCGCCGCTGGCTGTTCAGGAGCCGGCCAGCCGTCCGCCCGGCCTGCGCCATCGCCTGGCGGCGCTGCTGGACTGGATGCTGCCGGATTCCCTGCTGGGCCGCCTGTCGGTGGTGATGATCTTTGGCGTGCTGGTCACCCAGGTGGCCGGTGGCCTCATCTGGGCGGTGCAGCTGCGCAGCAAGTCCGAAGCCGAGACCCGCGTGGCCGCGCAGCACCTGGCCCATAGCGCCGCCTCGGCGATCCGCTACTTCATGACCCTGCCGCCCAACTATCGCCCGCTGATGATCCAGCAGTTGCGCGAGATGGGTGGTACCCGCTTCTTCATCAACGCCAACAGCAGTGCCGTGCCGGTCAAGTCGATTGGCGACAATCGCCTGGCCAATCTGGCCATCGACGTGGCCGCCCAGACCCTGCGCGAAGACCTGCCCTTCCTGCCGGAAGCGCGGTTGGCTTTCGCCTGGCCGGATGGCTTGCCGGTGGCCAGCGACGGTCTCACCGTCAACGACCTGCCCGACAACTGGGTGCAGCACATCCTGCTGACCAAGCCCAACTCGGCCCCGGTGCTGGTGATCCAGATGCAGGTGGAAAGCGGCCGCTGGATCTACCTGGCCGCGCTCATGCCCAATCCCTATTTCCTCGACAGCGACAATCCGCTGTGGCTGGACCGGCTGGTGCTGCAGGGCCTGTCACTGGCCGCGATCCTGTTGCTGACCATCCTGGTGGTGCGCTGGACCACCCGCCCGCTGGCCGCCCTGGCCGATGCCGCCGAAGCCTTCGGCAAGGGCGAGACCGTGCCCAGCCTGCCCGAGACCGGCAGCCGCGAATACGTCAAGACCGCACGCGCCTTCTCCGGCATGCGCGAGCGCATCAAGCGCTATCTGGAAGACCGCGAACGCCTCTTCGTCTCGATCTCGCACGACCTGCGCACCCCCATCACACGTTTGAAGCTGCGCACCGAACTGATGGATGACGATGCCATGCGCACCGATTTCCACGACGATCTCGATGAGCTGGACATGATGGTCAAGGGTGCCCTGCAATCGGTGAAGGACAGCGACATCCACGAGAACCGCACCGAAGTCAGGCTCGATGCGCTGGTGCTGCGCATGATCCGCGACGCCCGCCTGGCCGGTCACGAGATCGCTTTCACGCCCAGCGGCATCAACGTCATGGGCAAGCCGCTGGCCTTGAAGCGCGCCATCGGCAACCTGTTCGACAATGCCTTGTATTACGGCCAGAAGGTCGAGATCAGCATCCGTCCCTCGGCCGGTGCCAATGGCGACCTGGTGGAAATCGAGATCCGCGACCACGGCCCCGGCGTGCCGGAGGACGCCATGGGTACGCTCTTCCAGCCCTATGTGCGGCTGGAACATGGACGCGCCCGGAACAGTGGCGGCATGGGTTTGGGGCTGGGCATCTCGCGCAACATCGTGCAGGCCCATGGCGGCGAGCTGCTGTTGCGCAATCATCCGGAAGGCGGTCTGATCGCTACCATCATCCTGCCGGCGCGATAAAAAATGTGCGGGAACAGGCAAGAAGATTAATCGGTCAGACCGGTCAATCGCATCAAAATCCAGATTTATACGTATAAACACCAGAAGCGTAGACTTCTGCAAACCACCCAGGAAGTGGCAGTCCCCCTCGATTCTTTCCGCAGAACATTTCTCCAAGGAGACCCATGAGCTATATCGCCGAACCCTCCCGCTACGATGGCCGCATGCCCTATCGCCGCACCGGCCGCAGCGGCCTCTTGCTGCCCGCCATCTCGCTGGGCCTGTGGCAGAACTTCGGTGGCGTCGACAACTTCGAGACCGGCCGCGCCGTACTGCGCCGTGCCTTCGACCGTGGCGTCACCCACTTCGACCTGGCCAACAACTATGGTCCGCCGGCCGGCTCGGCCGAGGAAAACTTCGGCCGCTGGATGGCCAAGGATTTCCTGCCCTACCGTGATCAGCTGGTCATCTCCAGCAAGGCCGGCTGGCAGATGTGGCCTGGCCCCTACGGCGGCCCCAGCGGCGCGCGCAAGCACCTCATCGCCAGTTGCGAGCAGAGCTTGAAGCGCATGGGCCTGGACTATGTGGACATCTTCTATTCGCATCGCGTCGATGCCGATACGCCGCTGGAAGAAACCATGGGCGCGCTGGCCCACCTGCATCGCCAGGGCAAGGCGCTCTACGTGGGCATCTCGTCCTATTCACCCGAGCTGACCCGCAAGGCCGCTGCCATCCTCAAGAGCGAGGGCGTGCCGCTGCTGATCCACCAGCCCAACTATTCCATGCTCAACCGTACGATTGAAAGCGGGCTGTTGCCGGCGCTGGAAGAACTGGGCGTGGGCTGCATCGGTTTCTCTCCGCTGGCGCAGGGCTTGCTGACCAGCAAGTACCTGGGCGGCGTGCCGGAGGGGGCACGTGTCACGCGCGCGCCTTCGCTGCCGCAGCGCATGCTGTCGGAAGACAACCTGGCGCGCATCCGCGCATTGAATGCCATCGCCGAAAAGCGCGGCCAGACCCTGGCGCAGATGGCCATCGCCTGGGTGCTGCGCGATGCCCGCGTGACCTCGGCGCTGATCGGTGCGCGTACCGTGGAGCAGCTCGATGATTCTCTGGATGCGGTCAACAAGCTCGACTTCACGCTGGAAGAACTGGCCAGCATCGACAAGTACGCCACCGATGGCGACGTTGATCTGTGGAAGGTGTCGTCCTCGATTACCTGAATCCAGCCTGCAGCGGCATCGATTGAGAAGCCTGTACCGTGCATTGCGGTACAGGCTTTTTTCATCAGCGCTCGCCGGGCTCGGCGTCTTCCGTGCGTTCCGGGCGCGACCACATCCAGGCTGCCCCCAGCGCCATGCCCAGCGTGGCCAGCACGATCACCCAGTGGCGCTTGACCGTAAAGAGCATGATGACCAGGCACAAGCTCATCATCAGCGACGCGCTGATCTTGGCGCGCCGCGCGACGACCCGGCCGTGGCGCCAGTTGTGGATCATCGGACCGAACAGGCGGTGCTGTTCCAGCCAGCGCTGCAGGCGTGGCGATCCCTTGCCGGCGGCCCAGGCCGAGAGCAGCACGAATTCCGTCGTGGGAATACCGGGAATGAAGATCGCCACGATGCCGATGCCCAGGCTCGCATAGGCCAGCAGCAACCACAGCCAGCGCGTGCGGCGCGGGGCCAGCGTGCTCGGGAGGTCCTGCACGGGGGTGGGCAGAGGCGACTTGACCGGACCGTCTACCATCGTTTCAATCCAATGCGAAGTGCCGTTTCAGCAGAGCACCGAAACGGGCAAAGGCTGCACTCGCGCCGGCCACCACGGCATCCTGCTCCAGCGGCGACAGGCCGGGCGCATCGAGGAAGCTGACGAAGCGGCGCCACGCCACTGCGCGGCCTTCCGGGTAGGCGGCCAGGTTGCGCGCGCCGAACGTCTCGCTCAAGCCCAGCTTGTCCTTGACTTCCTTGAGCAGGAAGGCCGCACCCAGTGTCGATCCTTCGGACACGTAGAGCCAGCCCAGGGCTTGCGGCATGGCCACCATCGCGGTGGCGATGTCTTGCTCGCCCGGTAGCGCATCGAGGTCCGCGAGATCGGCCAGGGCAGCAGCTTCGCGTCCGCGTACCTGCAGATCGGGCACGGCCGCCTGGATCGCCGGATCGTCGAAGAGATGTTCGACGTCGCGCTGGAAATGATATTGCGCCGCCACGAAGCGCGCGTAATGCGCGCGGCTGGCGAAGGGCTGCGCCTGTTCCATCAGCGCATGCATCTGTTCGTGCAGGACGGCGGTGTCGGCCTTGAGGCGGGCCGACAGCAGCACGGGTGTGGTGGTAAGAGGATTCATCGTGATCGGGACGGGTCATCATATTGCCGCCCTGAACATCAGGAAGGCCATCAGGCAGAGGGCCCATGCGCGGCGCGGCTGGCAGACCCGGCCTGGGGAAGGACGGAAGCGGCTGACTGCGCGGGCCATTTTAACGCAAACGGCCTGGCCCGCTTGCGCGCGGCCAGGCCGTCGGGAGCATCGCCGCCGTGACGATGGCGCCTTACATCTTGAAGCCGCCGACCAGTACCGACAGGCGGTGCGCCTCGTCCTGCAAGGATTTGGCGGCAGCGGCGGCCTGTTCGACCAGCGCCGCATTCTGTTGCGTGCCTTCGTCGATATGGGTGATGGCCAGGTTCACTTCCTGGATGCCGCCATTCTGTTCGCTGCTGGCGTGGGCGATCTCGCTGACGATCACGCTCACGTCGCGGATGCTGGAGACGATCTGTTCCATGGTCTGCCCGGCCTGCGCCACCAGCACGCCGCCATCGGCCACCTTGGCCACCGAGGTGTCGATGAGCAGCTTGATTTCCTTGGCGGCCTGGGCGCTGCGCTGGGCCAGTGACCGCACCTCGGAGGCCACCACCGCAAAGCCGCGTCCCTGTTCGCCCGCGCGCGCCGCTTCCACGGCGGCGTTCAGGGCCAGGATGTTGGTCTGGAAGGCGATGCCGTCGATCACCGTGATGATGTCGGCGATCTGGCGCGAGGAAGCATTGATGGCTTCCATGGTCGAGACCACGTTGCCCACCACTTCACCGCCCTGGGCCGCGATCCTGGAGGCGTTGCCGGCCAGCTCGTTGGCGCGGCGCGCGTTCTCCGAGTTCTGCTGCACGGTCGAGGTCAGCTGTTCCATGGCCGAGGCGGTTTCTTCCAGGGCGCCGGCCTGTTGCTCGGTACGTGCCGACAGGTCCTGGTTGCCGGTGGCGATCTCGGTGGAGGAAATCTTGACGGTATCGCTGCTGCGGCGCACGTCCTGCAGGATGCCGGTGATCTGATTGACGAACTGGTTGAAGGAGCGCGAGATCTGCGTCACTTCATCCTGGCCATCTTCGGCCAGGCGCAGGGTCAGGTCGCCATTGCCGGAGGACAGGCTGTCCATGGCGCGGCGCACGCGCGAGAGGCGCTGGAACACGGCCGTGGTGATGATGCTCATGATGCCCGCCGCCGCCAGCGCCACCAGCACCAGCGCAATCATTGCCGAGCGCGTGGCATTGCGCATGCCGGCGGTGACGTCGGCCTTGTCCATGGCCAGCATCAGGGTCCATTCGGTGCCCTTGATGGGGATGCCCTTGATGAGTTTGGTAGCGCCTTCCAGCTCCAGCGCGCTCACCTTGTCATCGCTGCCCAGGCTTTGCAGGCGCTCGGGCGTGAGTTCGGCATTCCACTCCTTGGCCGGCTTGTTGACCCACTGGCCGTCCGGATGGGCCAGCATCAGGCCATCACGGTCCACCAGGAAGGCAAAGCTGGCCGGGGTGGGATGGATGGCACGCACCACGTCGGAGACACCATCGAGGAACATGGCCGCCGCCACCACGCCGGTGCGCTGGCCGTTCTGCATCACCGGTGCGGTGAAGGACACCATCGGCTTCTTGGTCGCTACGTCGGTATAGGGCTTGGTCAGCACCGGCTTGCCGGCCGCCACCGCCTGCTTGTACCAGGGGCGGGCGGTCGGATCATATCCGGCCGGCAGGCCTTCGGCGGCGGAGGTGAAGGCCGCCTTGTCTTCGCGCCCCAGCGTGGTGACGTAGAAGCCGCCGCTCTTTTGCAGCATCTTGATGACGAATACCGGATCGGCACCCTGCACGCCCTCGGCGGCGGCCACCGTCATGGCGGTGCGTGCCGCCACCCATTCATTGATGGCCGAGCCGAAACCGGTGGCGACCGCTTCGGCGTTGCGCTCGATGGCGTTGTCGTTGTCGGTCTTGATGATGAAGAAGGAGACCGTACCGACCACCGCCAGGCTGGCGATGAGCAGCGTGATCGTATAGAACAGGATGCGGGCTTTGATCGAATTGAGCATGAGGGGTCCCTGATTTTTTATCGCTTGGCGAACCGGTCCTGTTGGAGTGGAGGGGAGTTGGACCGGTGCATGAGTGTGGCCTTTGTCACCTTGGCCGAAACTTGAGAACAGAGCCGGATTTCACCGTCAAATACAGGATTGGCCCGTCTTTTGGCGGCTTCAAGGCGATATGAAGAAAACTTAGAAGCAATGATGATGATGCGCCTGCAACACCTTGCAGGGAGCGGATTGACAAGAATGAATGTGAATTTTTACTAAGTTTTAAGAAATCGGGGTGGTGCTTGCTGACGGTTTCATGACAAGAGTTCGCGCAGCAGATCCTTGCGCGGGCCGGACTTCGGTTCGAAGGCCAGCGCCTGCTCCACGTGCAGCAGGTGATGTTCCATCAGTTCGACCGCCCGCTCGACGTCGCCGGCACGGGCGGCCGCGATGAAGGCGACGTGTTCCTCGCTGGAACAGGCGGCGTCCCGCGTGGACTGGTAGAGCATGGTGATGAGGGCGCTGCGGCCGGCCAGCTTTTCGAGGATGTCGGTGAGCACGTCGTTGCCCACGATGCGCGCCAGCAGGATGTGGAAGTCGCTCAGCAGCGAAGAGCGCACCTGCATGTTGTCTTCCTTGACGGCCTGGCGTTCCTGTTCCAGATGCGCTTCCAGCCGGGCGTAGTCTTGCGGCGTGGCGCAGGCTACGAACTGGCGCACCATGGCCGCTTCCAGCGCGCGCCGCACGAAGAACAGGTTGCGGGTTTCTTCCACCGTGGGTTTGCTGACGAAGGCGCCCTTGTCGGGGATCAGGTCCACCAGCTTGTCCTTGGCCAGCATCACCAGGGCCGCGCGGATTTTGGTACGGCTGACCTGGTAGACGCGCGCCAGTGCTTCCTCGGGCAGCTTGGCGCCGGGCGGCAGGCGCTGCGCGGCGATGTTGGCTGCGATGTCGCTGGCGATGGCGTCGGAACTGTCGGGCGCGGGTGCGGGCGAGGAAGCGGTGGTCATGGCGGACAGGGGCGGATGGGTCGGAAAGCCGCCACAAGGCGGGGCTCCATTGTAACCATTGCCATCATGCCCAGCCATGATCGATTCCCATTGGCCGGCATCAGGCCCGGGCCGGGTGGCCGCCGGTGCCCAGTGCGTCGAGGATGGAGGCTTCCTCGGCCAGCGGCGCGACCTGCTCGCCATTGAGCACGGCGCGGGCGCGCACCTTGTCGATATCCTTTTCCCAACTGGCGATGACCACCGTGGCCACGCAATTGCCCAGCAGATTGCCCAGCGCACGAGCGATGCCGATGAACCAGTCGATGGACAGCACCAGCACCAGGCCGACCACGGGGATGGCCGGAATGGTGGTCAGGGTGGCCGCCAGGATCACGATGGCCGACCCCGGCACGCCGTGCGCACCCTTGGACGTGACCAGCGCGATGGCCAGGATCGCCGCCAGGTCGCCCCAGGACAGATGGGTGTTGGTCGCCTGGGCGATGAACAGCGCCGCCATGGTGAGATAGATCGAGAAGGCATCCAGGTTGAAGGAATAGCCGGTCGGGATCACCAGGCCGACGGTGGATTTCTTGATGCCCATGTATTCGAGCTTGCGCATGATCTGCGGCAGCACGCTATCGGATGAGGTGGTGGCCAGCACCACCACCAGCTCTTCGCGCAGGTAGCGGATCAGCTTGAAGATGGACAGTCCGCTGGCACGCAGGATGCCGCCCAGCACCACCAGCACGAAGAAGATCACCGCGCCGTAGAACAGCAGCACCAGCAGCGCCAGTTGCTTCAGCGAACCGATGCCGTACTTGCCGACCGTGAAGGCAATCGCCCCCAGCACGCCCAAGGGCGCCAGGCGGATGAAGAAGGACATGCACTTGAAGAAGGTATCCGACAGCGACGACACCAGCGCCACCACCGGCGCACCCTTCTCGCCGATCAGCAGCAGCGCGCAGCCGAAGGTCACCGAGATCAGCAGCACCTGCAGCACGTCGCCGGAGGTGAAGGCGCTCACGGCCGTGGCCGGGATCAGCTTCATGATGAATTCGGCAAAGCCCGTGTCCTTGACCTTGCCGGCATTGGCCATGTAGCCGGAAAGGCTGCTGGCGTCCAGGTTGCTGGGGTCGATGTTCATGCCCGCGCCGGGATGGACCACCACGGCCAGCACCAGGCCCAGCAGCAGGGCGATGGTGGTCACCACCTCGAAATAGATGATGGCCTTCACGCCCACGCTGCCGACCTTCTTGAGGTCGCTGGCACCGCAGATGCCCTGCACCACCACGCAAAAGACGATGACCGGAATGATCATCTTGATCAGCTTGATGAAGCCATCGCCCAGCGGCTTCAAGCTCTGGGCGAAGTCCGGCCAGAGCAGGCCGATGGCGATGCCGGCCACCAGGGCCAGCACGACCTGCCCGAACAGGGACTTGAATACTTTGCTCACCGTTGTCTCCTAGTCTTGTCTTAGTGAAATGTTGCCAACCCTAGCGATCTTTTTTGTTGCCGTGGCGTCAGAGGACTATATTGCATACAATTTTTGAATACAATAAAAAAGACGAATTTTTTCTAGTCCCGCTCCATCCCGGAACCGGGCAAGCATGAGGAGACGCAATGAAAGCCCTGGACCCCGCCAGCCGGCAGGCCGGCCAGCAAGCGATGCAGTGGGCCGAGCTGCTGGCGCAATACACCGAGGCGCCCGGCATGCTGACCCGGACCTATCTCACCCCCACGCACCAGGCGGCGGCCACCGAACTGACGCGCTGGATGGAGCAATCCGGCCTGCGCGTGCGGCGCGACAATGCCGGCAACGTGATCGGACGCTACGAGGCAGCGCCCGGCCATGAGCACCAGGCTGCCCTGGTCACCGGTTCGCACTTTGATACCGTGCGCAATGCCGGCAAGTACGACGGCAACCTCGGCATCGTTCTGCCGCTGGCCTGTATTGCCCAGTGGCATCGCACGGGCAAGCGCTTCGCGTTTCCCATCGAGGTGATCGGATTTGCCGAGGAAGAGGGCGTGCGCTTCAAGGCCACCCTGCTGGGTAGCCGCACCGTGGCCGGTACCTTCGACCAGGCCGTGCTGGAGAACCTCGATGCCGGGGGCATCAGCATGCGCCAGGCGATCCAGGCTGCCGGGCTGGACCCCGCGCGCATTGCCGGCGATGCCTGGACAGCGGCATCGGTGGCCGCGTTTGTCGAGGTCCACATCGAACAAGGGCCGATCTTGCTCAACGAGAATCTGCCCGTAGGCGTGGTCACCGCGATTTCCGGTGCCAGCCGCTTCATGGCGGAGGTGCGCGGCCTGGCCGGGCATGCCGGCACGGTGCCCATGCACTTGCGGCGCGATGCGGCGATGGCGGCCGCCGAGATCGGTCTCTATATCGAACGCCGCTGCGGCGTCAAGCCGGGGCTGGTGGGCACCATGGGCATCCTGGAAGTGGTACAGGGCGCGGCCAACGTGGTGCCGGGCCTGGCCAGCTTTTCCATCGATATCCGTGCCGAGGAGGATGCCGACCGCCTCGCAGCGGTGGCCGACGTGCGCGCTGAAATCGAGCGCATTGCCGCACGGCGCCAGGTCGAGATCAGTCTGCGCCAGACCCACGAGGCGGCCAGCGTTTCCTGTGCTCCCCGTTTGCAGGCCGCCCTGGCGCAAGCCATCGAGGCCGCTGGCTGGCCGGTGCGCCACCTGCCCTCCGGCGCCGGCCACGACGCCATGGCCATGGCGCCGCTGGGCGAGGTCGGCATGCTCTTCGTACGCTGTGGCAACGGTGGCATCAGCCATCACCCCGATGAAACCATGACGACAGAAGACGCCGCCATCGCCGCCCAGGTCTTCACGCATCTGGTCGAACAATTCCAGCCTTGAGCCCGCGCTCTGGCCCCCCTCATTGCCTCAATTACGGATCACGGAGTTTTCATGCACACCATCACCATCGACGGATTCAACCTCACCGCCGCGCAAGTCGTCAGCGTGGCGCGCGCCCCGCACCTGAAGGTCGCGCTGGCCGATTCCTCGCGCACGGCCCTGAAGGAAAGCCGCGACTACATCGAAAGCACCTGGATGCACGATGAAGCGCCCATGATGTACAGCTTCAACACCGGCGTCGGCTTGTTGAAGGACACCCGCATCAAGGTCGAGCACATCGAGCTGTTCCAGACCCAGCTGATTCGCGCCCACAGCGCCGGCATCGGCGAACCCTTCTCCGAGGAAGTCAGCCGTGCCACCATGCTGCTGCGTGCCAACGCCTTCGCTTCCAACTATTCCGCCCCGCGCGTGGAAGTGGTGGACCGCCTGCTGGCCTTCATCAACGCCGGTATCCATCCGGTCATGCCGCAGAAGGGCTCGGTCGGCGCTTCCGGCGACCTGGCGCCGCTGTCTTACCTGGCCGCGGCCATCGCCGGTTTCGACGAGGCCGAAGTGATGTACCGGGGCCAGCGCATGCGCGCTACGCAAGCCATCGAACAGGCCGGCATCGGCCCGGTGAAATTCGACCTCAAGGCCAAGGATGCCTCGGCCCTCATCAACGGCTGCACCGCCTCGCTGGCCGTGGCCATCCTGGCAGCGCATGATGCGCGCAACCTGCTGACCGATGCCTGCCTGTCGCTGGGCCTGACGCTCGAGGCAATGCGCGCGGAGATGTCAGCCTTCGATCCGCGCATCCAGCAGGCGCGTCCGCATGCCGGGCAGATCAAGACGGCCGAGGTGATCCGCACGCTCCTGAAGGGCTCCACCCGTACCACGCACCAAGCGCGTGCCGTGCAGTTGCCCGAGGAATTGCGCCGCACCGACATCCCCTATACCGCCCGCATCCAGGACGTCTACTCGCTGCGCTGCGCACCGCAGGTGTATGGGCCGGTCTTCGATGCGCTGGACTACATCGATACCATCATCGAGAAGGAGACCAATTCCGCCACCGACAATCCGCTGATCTTCAGCAAGGAGGAGGGCGAAGGTTTCGAAATCATTTCCGGCGGCAACTTCCACGGCCAGTACCTGGCCCAGGCGATGGACCTGCTGGCCATGGCCATCACCGATCTGGGCAGCATCTGCGAGCGTCGCATTGCCCGCCTGATCGATCCCACGCTGTCGTGGGGCTTGCCGCGCAACCTGATGAGCGGCGTGCGCGGCGTCAACACCGGCTATCCGGTGGTGCAGTGTTCGATGAGTTCGCTGGTGATGGAAAACCGCACCCTGTGCATGCCGGGCAGCGTCGACAGCATCCCCTCCAAGGGCAACAGCGAAGACCACGTCTCCAACTCCACCTGGTGCGCCCGCAAGGCCATGACGGTGGTGCAGAACACGCAGTACATCGTCGGCGTGGAAATGCTGCTGGCGGCGCAGGCGCTGACCATGACTGAAGAGCTGCTCAAGGACTTCAAGCTGGGGCAGGGCACGCAGGCGGCCTATGCAGAAATTCGCCGGCAGATCCCGGCTTGTCTCGATGGCGACCGCTGGTTCCATGACGATGTGCAGGCCGCCCATGGCTTCGTGGTCAGCGGATCGGTGCGCGCGGCGGTGATGGCGGCCATCGGCGCCTTTGTGTGAGGGGCAGGCGCGTCCTGTGATGTAAATTCTTTCCCCGCAGGCTCAAGTCTGACAAAAAGCTGTCGTTCAACTTCATTGGACGGCAGCTTTTTTGCCGCTGCGGCAGCGCTGCGCTCTTTCCTTTGGGCAAGGTAACAACGCTGCCCGGCATACGCTCTGCCGTTGGTCACCATCACACGTCATCGGGGGAAGTAATGAACATCAAGAACATCAAGATCAGCATGCGCCTGGCGGCCTGCTTCGCCGTGCTGGTGGGGGTCATGTGTCTGATTACAGGCGTAGGCATGCAAAGCCTGTACAGCATCAGCAAGGCATCGCGCCTGGTGGTGGAGGATCGCTACGTGAAGATTGCGCTGGTGATGGAAATCCGCGAGAACGTCAATGGAGCCGCACGCAACCTGCGTAATGCCTTGCTGGGGCGCAATCTTGAGGAGGCCAAGCGCTATCTTGACCGCGCTGCCGGCCACAGTTCCAAGACCACCGCAGCCATGAACCAGATCGAAAAGCTGCTCAGCACGCCGCGCGGCAAGGAGCTCTTCAAGGCTATCCACGATGCCCGCGCCGCCTACAACCCGCCGCGCGACAAGCTGCGCGAACTGATCGGCCAGCAGAAGAAGGACGAGGCCACCGAGGTACTGTTCAATGAAGTCATTCCTAAGCAGGATGCCTACTTCGAAGCGCTCAATGCCTTCGCCGACTTCCAGAAAAAACTGATGGACGACAGCGTGGCCGAAGGCCAGCAGACCACCGACTCGGCCATTGCCCTGATGCTGGAACTGTCGGGCGCGGCCATCCTGCTGTGCGTGCTGGCCGCCTGGTGGGTCACGCGCTCCATCACCCGTCCGCTCAATGAAGCCGTGGACGTCGCCAGTGCCGTGGCGCAAGGCGACCTGACGGTGCAGATCGGCCAGACCACCAGGGATGAAACCGGGATGCTGCTGGCCTCGCTCAAGACCATGAACCAGAATCTGCACCGCATCGTCAGCGAAGTACGCAGCGGCACCGACACCATCAACACTGCCTCCTCCGAAATCGCCAGAGGCAACCTGGACCTGTCCTCGCGCACCGAAGAACAGGCCGGCGCCCTGGAAGAAACCGCCTCGGCCATGGAAGAGCTGACCTCCACCGTGAAGCAGAATGCCGACAACGCCCGCCAGGCCAACAGCCTCGCCGCTACCGCCTCGGACGTGGCGGTACAGGGCGGCAGCGTGGTCGGGCAGGTGGTGCAGACCATGGGCGAGATCAACGAAGCCTCGCGCAAGATCGTGGACATCATCAGCGTGATCGATGGCATTGCCTTCCAGACCAACATCCTGGCCTTGAATGCGGCCGTGGAAGCGGCGCGTGCCGGCGAGCAGGGCCGTGGCTTTGCGGTGGTGGCGTCCGAAGTGCGCACACTGGCCCAGCGCAGTGCCACTGCTGCAAAGGAAATCAAGGCCTTGATCGATGATTCGGTAAGCCGCGTGGAAAATGGCAGCCGTCAGGTGGAACAAGCCGGTGCGACCATGAGCGAGGTGGTGGCCAGCGTCAAGCGCGTCACCGACGTGGTGGCCGAGATCTCGGCGGCCAGCAACGAGCAGAGCGATGGTATCGAGCAGATCAATCACGCCATCGTGCAGATGGATGAGGTGACCCAGCAGAACGCCGCCCTGGTGGAAGAGGCCGCCGCCGCTGCGCAATCCCTGCAGGAACAGTCGGGCCGCCTGGTGGAAACGGTGAGTATCTTCAAGCTCAGCAGTCATGACGCGCCACGCACCCAGGTCCCGCGCCAGCCGGCGCCGCCCAAGGCCGCCGTCAAGCCGGCTCCGGCAGCGCAGCCCAAGGCGGCCGTGCCGCCGCCATCACCGGCCCCCAAGGCCTTGCCGGCAAAGCCCGCCGCCAGCACCAAGGCCGGCAAGGCCATGGCCGCCGATGACGGGGATTGGGAACAGTTCTGAATCTTCGCGGGTTCAGGCCCGCAATTCCACCCCGCCGGGAAAGACGATGCGCACCAGCAAGCCATTGCCTTGCTGCGGCGTATCCAGCGTGACCGTGGCCCGGTGCATGGCGGCGATCTCGCGCACGATGGACAGTCCCAGCCCGGTGCCCCCCGGATTGACGTGCTGGGTGGCACCGGCGCGGTAGAAGGGCTCGAACACTTTTTCGCGTTCGGCCTGGGCGATGCCGGGGCCATTGTCTTCCACCTCCAGCAGGGCCGCGGTCGGCTGTCCGGGGCTGCTTGCCGCACGCACGCGCAAGGTGACGTGGCCGCCCGGGGGCGTGTAGCGGATGGCGTTGTCCAGCAGGTTCACCATCAGTTCATGCAACAACAGGGCATTGGCTTCGATGCCGACGTCGCCCTCTTCTTCAAAGGCCAGCCCGATGTGCCGCGACACCGCCTGTTGCGACAGTTCCAGTGCCACCTGGCGTGCCGCATCGGTGAGCGAGGTGCGCCGTGTGCCGCCTTCGGCCGCGCCATGTTCGGCACGGGCCAGCGTGAGCAGGCGATTGGCCAGGTGTACCGCCGCGTCGGTGGTGCGCGCCATGCCTTCGACCAGATCGCGCAGCTCGGCTGCATCGAGCCGCTCGCGCCTGAGCTCGCGCAGGGTCAGTTCTGATTGCGTCTTCAAGACCGTCAGGGGCGTGCGCAACTGGTGCGAGGCATCGGCAATGAAGCGCCGCTGCGCACTGATCAGGGCTTGCAGCCGGCCCATGTAGCCATTCATGGCGCGCACCAGCGGGCGCATCTCCTTGTGCACCAGCGCCGGATCAAAACCGGACAGATCGGTCGGTGCGCGCGACTCCACCTCGCCCTTCAATTGCATCACCGGACGCAGCACGAAGCGCACCGCGAACCACACCAGCAGCGCCGCCACCGTCACCAGCGTACCCTGGCGCCAGAGCGTGTCGAACAGGATCTTGCGGGTCATGCCGTTGCGGCCTTCCATGGTCTCGCCAACCTGGATCAGGGCGATGCCGCGCATGCTGTCGTCATACACCGGCTGCAGCAGCGCGGCGATGCGGATGGGCTGGTGGTGATAGTCGGCCTGGTAGAAGCGTACCAGCGCCGGATAGGCTTCGGAGCGCTTGACGTCGGCCGGCACCGGTGGCAGGTCTTCATAGCCGGAGACCAGCTCGCCCTTCAGGCCGGTGACCTTGTAGTAGATGCGGCCCAGGGTATCGGTCTCGAAGCTGTCCAGCGCCACGTAGGGCACGTCGGCCGTGACGTGGCCATCGACGATGGACACTCGCTCGGCCAGCGCGCGGGTGGAGGCCAGCAGCGAGCGGTCGTAGGCCAGGTCGGCCACCTCCAGGGCGTTGTAGTAGACCGAGACTGCATCGACGGCCACCAGCAGGGTCAGCGGGATCAGCAGCCAGCGCACCAGCTGGCTGCGCAGGTTGCCCAGTCGGCGCGCCGCCTGCGCCATCACGCCGCCTGCAGCAGGTAGCCCAGGCCGCGCAGGGTGGTGATGCTCACGCGCCCGGGGCCTTCATGTTCGAGCTTCTTGCGCAGGCGGTGGATGTAGATTTCGATGGCATCCACGCTGGCATTGTCGTCCAGCGAAAACACCTGCTGGAACAGCTTGTCCTTGGGCACGGTGTGGCCCTGGCGCACGATCAGCGCTTCCAGCACGGCATGTTCGCGCGGGGTCAGGGCCAGCAGTTCGCCGCCATAGGTGAAGGTGCGCGAGACGGTATCGAAGTTCAGCGCGCCGCAGGTTACGGTCACCGTTTCCTGGCTCTGCGAGCGGCGCAGCAGGGCTTTGACGCGCGCTTCCAGTTCTTCCAGTTCGAAGGGTTTGGCCAGGTAATCATCGGCGCCCATGTTCAGGCCGCTCACACGATCGGCCAGGCCGCCGCGCGCAGTCAGGATCAGTACCGGCGTGCGGCTGCCGCGTGCGCGCATGCGCTTCAATACTTCCAGTCCATCCATGCGTGGCAGGGTGAGGTCGAGGATCACCAGCGCATAGTCTTGCGTGAGCAACAGGCTGTCGGCGTCGGCGCCGTTGTGCGCGCATTCCACGGCCAGGTGGGCATCGCGCAGGGCTTTGGCCAGCCAGCGGGAAAGTTCGATATGGTCTTCGACCAGCAGGATGCGCATGAAGCGGCCTTTTTTTGATGTCAGTGCGGTACGGCTTGTCTCCAGCGCGGATGCTAACAGATGGCCTGCCGCCTTTGAAATGCCCGTGCCCGGCCATTGTGGAAACTGCGTAGCATCGATCCCACAGTGACAGCTTCGCTGAAAGCCGGCTGAAAGCCTTTTCTTGTACGATGCGCCCATATCAAAAAAACCAGGCAGGAGACACATCATGACCGCCCCCAGGTCCGGCTGCGCCGGAACCCTATTTTCCGATTCACTTTCTCGCTGCTGCTGACCGCCATGATGGCGGGTCGCTGGCATCGCTCGTGTCATTTCCTGGCCGCATGCCTGCTGGCATGCGCGGGTCCGTGCGCGCTGGCTACCGAATGCATCGTCCCGGCCAAGCCGGGCGGCGGCATGGATGCCTCCTGCAAGCTGCTGCGCCGGGTGATGCAGGAAGAGGGCCGCCAGGATGCCTTCAAGGTGGCTTACTTGCCCGGTGGCATCGGTGCAGTGGCGTGGAGTTCGGTGGTCTCGCAGCGGCGCGGAGGACCGGAGACGCTGGTGGCTTTTTCGGGGGGCTCGCTGCTGAGCCTGGCGCAAGGCAAGTATGGCCGCGCCGACGTGGGTGACGTGCGCTGGGTGGCCGGCATCGGCATCGACCACGGCATGATCGCCGTGCGCAGCGATGCCCCCTGGCGCAACCTGAAGCAGTTGCTGGAGGCGATCCGCAAGGATCCATCGGCGGTCACTGTGGGATTGTCCGGCACCGTCGGCAGCCAGGACTGGCTGAAGATGGCCCTGCTGGCGCAGCACGCCGGTTTTACTCCGCGCCAGTTCCGCTTCGTGGCGCTCGAAGGCGGTGGCGATTCGTTTGCGGCCTTGCAGGCCGGGCACGTGCAGGTGATTTCGGGCGATACCTCGGAGGCCGCCTACTTCCTGGCCGAAGGCCGGGTGCGGATCCTGGCGGTGCTGTCCGAGCAACGCCTGCCGGGGCCGCTGCAGCAGGTACCGACCGCGCGTGAACAGGGCTATGACGTGGTTTGGCCCATCATCCGCGGCTTCTACATGAGCCCGCATGCGCCGGAGGCGGACTACCGGCGCTGGGTGCAGTATTTTGACCGCGCGCTGGCCGATCCCGCATTCGATCGCCAGCGCAGCGTCGGCGGCTTGCAACCCTTTGCCATGACCGGCAAGCCGCTCTCGGATTACATCGCGCAGACCGTTGCGCGCTATCGCAAGCAGTCCCAGGAGTTGGGCCTGGTGCGCTGACAAGCAAGGCTGCACACGCCGTCAGGCGTGCTCTGCAGCCGGGCCGGCGCGAGGTCCGTTTCATCATCAAGGAGAACCCATGTTGCACAAACGTCGCCTGAGCATTGCGCTCGGCCTGGCCCTCGCTTTGCCCGTCACTTTCAGCGGTGCGGCGCACGCCGATACCCCGGCCGGTTATCCGGCCGATTACGCCAAGGTCATTGAGGGAGCGAAAAAGGAAGGCAAGGTCGTGATCTACAGCACCACCGACTCCAAGGCGGCCGAAGCGCTGATCAAGGATTTCGGCGCGCTCTATCCGGGCGTGAAGGTCGAGTACAACGACATGAATTCCACCGAAGCCTACAACCGCTTCATCTCGGAAGCCGCCGCCGGTGGCGCCACCGCCGACGTGATGTGGTCCTCGTCCATGGACCTGCAGGTCAAGCTGGCCGCCGAGGGTTATGCGGTCGCGTACAAGTCGCCGGAAGCCGCAGCCCTGCCGGCCTGGGCCAACTGGAAGGACACTGCCTACGGCACCACCTTCGAGCCCGCCGCCATCGTCTACAACAAGCGCCTGGTGAGCGAGGCCGAAGTACCGGCCACGCACGACGATTTCACCAAGCTGCTGGTCAGCAAGCAGGACAAGTTCAAGAACAAGGTCACTACCTACGACATCGAAAAGTCCGGCGTCGGTTTCAGCCTGATGACCTATGACCTCAAGCACAACCCGCATTTCTGGGACTTTGCCAAGGCCATGGGTGGCGTCGCCGCACGCGTACAGTCGTCCACCGGCACCATGCTGGAGCGCATCTCCTCGGGTGAAAACCTGATCGGCTACAACATCCTTGGCCCCTATGCCCTGGTGCGCGCCAAGAAGGATCCGTCCATCGGCGTGGCCTTCACCAAGGATTACAACCTGGTGCTCTCGCGCGTGATCTTCATCAACAAGGCCGGCAAGAACACCAATGCCGCCAAGCTGTGGGTGGACTACATCCTCTCCAGGCGCGGCCAGACCATCATCGCCAACGATGCGCAGCTCTTCGCAATCCGGGGCGACGTGACCGGTGCCACTACCTCGGCCGAGCTGACCAAACAACTGGGCGCATCGTTGAAGCCCATGCCGGTCTCCACCGAACTGCTGGAATACCTGGACCAGAAGAAGCGCCTGGACTTCCTGAAGCAGTGGAAGGAAGCCACCAAGAAGTAAATTTTTTAAATCAATCCTGTCATGGGCCGGGTAGTCCGCAGTGCCAAGGTCGTCGCGCCTTCGATACGACCCTGCGGGTCTACTCAGTCCGAACGGGATGTTGGTCATGAACTTGCAACATCGTTGTTCCGGAGCGCGGCCCTGGCCGCTTCCCTGCCTGTCCTGATCCATCTGCCCACTCATGAGGCGCAACATGCAAACCACCACAACGCTAACGCGCAGCGAGCAAGCCCTGCCGGCCCGCCGTTTCCGGCTGAACTGGCCGCGCGGCCTGGTCGTGCTGCTGGCCGCCCTGGCCATTTTCGTGCCGCTGCTGCTGATCTTCTATCAAAGTTTTTTATCGGCGCCGTTCTTCGCGCCGGTCAAGACCCTGACCTTCGATTCCTACCGCTTCATCTTTGATGATCCGGACTTCCGCCAGGCCTTCGTCAATGGCCTGACCCTGGCCACCGGCCTGGCCCTCATCGCCGTGCCGCTGGGCGGCATGCTGGCCTTCCTGATGGTGCGCACCGACCTGCCGGGCCGCAGCTTCATCGCTCCGGCGCTGATGGTGCCCATCTTCGTCTCGCCCATGGTCATCGGCTTCGGCTACGTGGTCTCGATGGGCCCGGTGGGCTTCTACACGGTGTGGGTCAAGAACCTGCTGTCGGTGGTCGGCTTCGAGGGTGATCCGTGGAACATCTATTCCTTCACCAGCATCGTCATCATCGCCGGCCTGACGCACGTGCCGCACGTCTACCTGTATGCCTCGGCGGCCTTGAAGAGCCTCGGATCGGATGTGGAAGAAGCGGCCCGCGTGGCCGGTGCCTCGCCGCTGCAGGTGGCGCTGAACGTGTCGCTGCCGATGATCACCCCGGCGCTGGCCTACTCGGGCGTGCTGGTGTTCTTCCTCGGCTTTGAAGTGTTCGGCCTGGTGCTGGTGCTGGGCGATCCGGAAGGCCACCTGGTGCTGCCGACCTATCTCTACAAGCTGACCAACAAGCTGGGCACGCCGTCCTACCACCTCATGGCGGCGGTGGCCGTGTGCCTGGTGGCGGTGACCATGCCGCTGGTGATGCTGCAGCGCTGGCTGCTGCGCTCGGCCAACAAGTACGTCGCCATCAAGGGCAAGGGCGCGCGCCAGAAGGCGCTGCCGCTGGGTAAATGGCGCTGGGTGGCCTTCGCCCTGATCGCCGGCTGGCTGCTCTTCACCGTCATCATTCCGCTCTCGGGCATCGGCCTGCGTACCTTCGTCTCGCACTGGGGCGATGGCGTGAGCCTGCTGGAGGTGCTGACCTTCGAGAACCTGTTGAACGTCTGGGACCAGCCCTCGCTGGTGCGCGGCATCATCAACACGGTGTTGATCGGCGTGATCGGCGGTGCCCTGGCCGTGGCCTGCTATACCGCCATCGCCCTGGCCATGCACCGCAAGCAAGATGGCGTGACGCGCTTCCTCGACTACAGCGTGCTGGTGCCGCGTGCGGTGCCGGGTCTCCTGGCCGGCCTGTCCTTCCTGTGGGTGTTCCTGTTCGTGCCCTCGCTGCTGGATTCCGCCCTGAAGGGCATCGACAACCCCATCGCCCTGTGGCTGGTGGACAGCTTCATTCCTGCCCTGCGCGGCCTGCGCTCGACCATCTTCTCGGTCTGGCTGGCTTATTCGGTGGTGTGGATGGCCTATGGCCTGCGCCTCATCAACACTGCCCTGCTGCAGGTCGGCCCGGAACTGGAAGAAGCGGCGCGCGCTGTCGGCGCCCCGCGTTCCCGCGTCACCCGCGACGTCACCATCCCGCTGGTGCGCTACGGGCTGGTGGGCGCCTGGCTGATGGTATTCCTGATCTTCGAGCGCGAGTACTCCACCGGCGTCTACCTGCTCTCGCCCGGTACCGAGGTGATCGGCTCGATGATCGTCTCCATGTGGGCTGCCGGCGCGGTGGAACTGGTGGCCGCGCTGTCCTTCATCAACATCACGCTGGTGGCCGTGGGCCTGGGCATTGCGCTGCGCTTCGGCGTCAAGCTGCACGACTGAGCGGCACCAGCCTCCCTATAGAGCATTCTGAGGAATCATCATGACCGAACTTTCCGTCAACGACCTGCACCTGGACTATGGCACCGGCGCTTCCGCCAATCCCATCCTCAAGGGCGTCTCCATGCAATTGCAGCGCGGTGAAGTGGTGGCGCTGCTGGGCCCCTCCGGCAGCGGCAAGACCACGCTGCTGCGCGCCGTCGCCGGCCTCGAATCGCCCAAGGCCGGCACCATCGACATCGGCAGCCGCCGCGTCTTCGAGGGCGCGCGCAATTTCGAGATGCCGGCCGAAGAGCGCAACCTGGGCCTGGTGTTCCAGTCCTATGCGCTGTGGCCGCACAAGACCGTGGCCGACAACGTGGCCTATGGCCTGAAGCTGCGCAAGACGCCTTCGGACGAGATCGCCAGGCGTGTGAAGGAAGTGTTGTCGCAGCTGGGCCTGGGCCACCTGGGCGAGCGCTATCCGCACCAGCTCTCCGGTGGCCAGCAGCAGCGCGTGGCCATTGCCCGCGCGCTGGTCTACAACCCGCAGGTGATCCTGCTGGACGAGCCGCTCTCCAACCTTGACGCCAAGCTGCGCGAGGAAGCCCGCGCCTTCCTGCGCGAACTGATCGTGCGCCTGGGCCTGTCGGCCCTGATGGTGACCCACGACCAGGGCGAGGCCATGGCCATTTCCGACCGCATCCTGTTGCTCAACAATGGCCGCATCGAACAGCAGGGCACGCCGCAAAGCATGTACCAGACCCCCAATACCCTGTTCACGGCCGAGTTCATGGGCAGCAACAACAAGCTGGCCGCCGAAGTGGTGAGCCGCGAGGGCGAGCGCGTGACCCTGAAACTGGATGGCGGCACCGCCGTGGCCACCCTGCGTGGCCGCGACGACGCCCGTCCGGGCGAGCAGCTGACCGGCATCATTCGCGTCGAGCAGGTGCGCATTTCGGGCGAGCAGACCGGAAACGCGATCCGCCTGCCGCTCTCCACCTGCATGTACCTGGGCGACCGCTGGGAATGCCTGTTCAAGGTCGAGGGCGGACCGGCCGGTTCGGTCGGCCTGCGCGCCTATGCACCGCAGCGCCTGGACCAGGGTGAGTACTGGCTGTCGCTGCCGGAACAGGCCTTGTGGGCATTCTGAAAAACTAAGACCGGCCAATGGGATTTATAACTTTTTGGAACACCGGAACTTAGTTTTTTGACGCTTCATCACATCGATGAAAACCAGCGAGCAGAGCTATCCGCTCTTGTCTCGCTCACCCGGCCAGCCCGGGTGCATGACCAGAAGACGTCGCGCGGCACGGCCGTGCCGACGCTATCCAATGCTTTCAACCAAGAAGGAGACTTCAGTGCAAAAAAATCACCTCACCGCCGGCATGCTGGCGGCATTCGCGGCCTTGGCCGCAACCGGTGCCCAGGCGCAATCGTCGGTCACCATTTATGGCCTGATCGATTCGGGCGTGGAATATCTCACCAATGCCAACGCCGCCGGCAACAGCCTGGTGCGCCTGAGCTCGGGCACTATGAATACCTCGCGCATCGGCTTCCGTGGCACGGAAGACCTGGGCGGCGGCCTCAAGGCCGTGTTCCAGCTGGAGAACGGTTTCAAGCTGGATAACGGCGGCCTCGACGGCGATGCCAACCAGCTCTTCAACCGCCAGTCCAACGTCGGCCTGGAAGGCGGCTTCGGCCGCGTGGTGGCGGGCCGTTCTTTCTCCACCACCTATGACTTCATCCTGCCCTTCGATCCCATGGGCTACTCGGCCAACTATTCCTGGGTGACATCGGCCGGTGCTACCGGTGGCCGCAAGGACGGCATGCCGACCGGCGTGTCCAACCTGGTCAAGTACCAGGGTGAGTTCGGCGGTGTGAAGGTCGGTGCCATGTATGGCTTTGGCGAAGTGGCGGGCGAGACCGGCAATGGCGCCAAGTATGGCGTCGGCCTGGGCTGGGGTTCGGGCCCGTTCAGCGTGGCGGCCACCTATGACCGCAACAACAGCACCACCACCGCCAACACCGCCTATGACCGCGCCACCAGCGCCCACCTGGCCGCGGGCTATCAGCTCGCCGACGCCTGGAAGTTCAACCTCGGCTATCGCTACTACAAGAAGACCCTGGCCAGCGGCGCGACCGACCTGCGCAGTGACTTCTTCTGGGGCGGCGTGACCTACAAGTTCACTCCGGCCATGAGCCTGATCGGTGCGATCTACTACCAGAACATCAAGAACGTGGCCAACGATGCCGATCCCATCATGTACTCGCTGCGCCTGAAGTATGCGATGTCCAAGCGCACCGACCTGTACCTGAGCACCGCCTATGCCAAGGCCAAGAACAACCAGCTGGTCGGCCTCTCGCGGGATGACGCCGGCTTTGGCAGCAGCCAGTTCGGCATGACCCTGGGCATGCAGCATCGCTTCTGACGCAAGTGCAGTACCAGGCCCGCTGCGCGCTGTCGGCGCGCGGGCCGCGATAGTCTTGAGCCGTGATTGACCGGCGCACCCCTGCCCATGGCAGGCGTGCGCCGTTTTTCATCGGGGTTTGTGCTGTGGCGAATTCAGCGGCAGGCGATGGATGAGGTCTCCGGTGCAGGCGATGCGCTCGCAGCCAGCCATGCTGGAAGCCATGTGCGCGCCGACCACGGCGAAGAAGATGGCGCTGACCAATATCCTGGCCCAGGGGATGCGGCGCGGCTCATCCTGATGTTCCGCGCTTTGCAGCAACAGCAGCGTGGCCGGGTATTCAGCGCTCTTGAAGCCCAGCAGGCCGGCGATGACGATGATGGCCGCCAGCGAAAACAGCGCCGCCCAGGTGTAGAAGTGCATTCCCTGAAACAACGGTCCCTGCGGCGTCTGGCCCGGCATCGCCTCCAGCGAGATCTGTCGCAGCGCGACCAGCCCGGTCAGCAGCGCCCCCGTCAGCGCGACCCCGTAGTGCGCACTCTTGACCCCGAAGCGCAGATTGCGCATGAACCCGATGCCGGTCAGGATGATGCCCATGCGTTGCAATTGGCACATCGGACAGGGTTGCACCTGCAGTACCCATTGGTAGTACAGCAACAGCCCCAGGCTGGCGCTCACGGCCAGCAGGCACAGGCAATTGAAGAAGATGCCGCCCGGCAGGATGGGCTCTCGCGGCGTAAAGACGACGGAACGGTCCATGAGACGGTGCCATTACAGGATGAAACCCAGGCGATCCTGGGTATATTGACTGAACCACCATAGCGTCAGCCCCGTGCTTGCCAACCATAGTTTATTGCTCATTGATTTCCAGCCGAGTGCAATTCCGAAAACGGTCAGGAAGGCCAGCAGGAACGGAAGATAGAGGAACATAGGTCTGCCCGGAGTTTGTCCGGATTCATATCCGGTTGTTTGTTTGTGCGCTTTGGTTCCAATCGTAGCCGAATGCCCGCGTAAATCTCGCTCAAAAACATCGAATAAAATCGAGATTTGCTCACTTTTTTTTCGGGGTAAGCTGAGCGGCATTGAACGACAACAAAGAAGTAGGCACAGATGGGGGCATCAGCAAGCCAGGCCCGGCCGGGTGATCAGAGGAGCCTCGGCTAGCGGTGGCCGGGAACAGCTGTGCGCCGTCGTGGCAAGACTTCTGCCGACATCGTTGAAGAGCGCGATCGTTTGCAGGTGATGTTGCTGACGGGAAATAATCGGGTCAGGGTGATCCATTGAAAACTAAGTTTTTTGAATATTCTCTCTAAGTAGGGAATCAAAAAAACTTAAAAAATTTGCTGATATCCGCAGCGCTACTACAGACCGTTCGCCCGAGTCACCTGCGCTTGCGCCGGCTCGGCGCCATCTCCCGCATCAGGGCAATGAAGCGCTGTGCCCCCAGCCCAAGCGGGCGGTCCTTGTTCCACACCACATCCACCCACATGCGCTGCTGGTTGCTGATGTTGTCGAAGTCGATGACCACCAGCGCGCCGGCCTCGATCTGTGCCTGCACCAGGCTGTGCGGCAGGTAGGCCCAGCCTAGCCCTTCGCGCACCAGCGACAGCGTTGCCAGGTGATTGTCGGTGCGCCAGATGTGGCGCGCCAGGAAGAAGCGCGGGTCGGAAATGCTGGCATCGCGGCTGGCCACGGCGATCTGGCGGATGTCGTAGAGGTCCTCGTAGCGCAGTTTGCGCTTCTTGTGTAGCCGCGCCGGATGGTCGGGCGCGATCACCGCCACCAGCATCTCGCTGCTGAATTCCTGGAAGGCCTCGCGATCATTGCCGGCGTGGCGTTCGAAGACCAGGGCCAGTTGCGCCGTACCGTCATAGAGCATGCGCATGGCATCGGCCTGGGGCGAGGACAGCACTTCCACTTCCAGCGAAGGAAACTCCTCGGCCAGCACCGCCAGCGGCTTGGCCCAGGGCACCGACAGCAGTTCGGGTGCGACGGCCAGCGTGAGCTTGCGCTCCAGCCCCTGATGCATGGCCAGGGCATGGGTATCGAGCTGGCGCAAGGTGCTGGCCAGCAAGCGTGCATCCGGCTCCAGTGCCCGCGCCAGTTCGGTGGGCCGGGCGTCGCGCGCAGTGCGGTCAAAGAGCACCAGGTCCAGCTCCGCTTCGAGCTGGCTGATGGTCATGCTGACCGAGGAAGGGACCCGTCCCAGCAGCCGGGCCGCTGCTGAAAACGAGCCACTGTCGAGCACGGCCAGGAAGACCTTTACGTTGTCACTGGAGAAAGCCATGGGGTATCCCTTGCTGAGTCTGCATCGTTGAAGCCGCGTCGCTGACCTGTCAGAAAAACTGAAAGAAGCCGACTTCATCCATCAAAAATATCATCATAGAATGCTTCCCATCGCGCGGCCAGGCCCGAAGGCTGGCGCACCGCTGTCTTCAGGAGCACATCATGCAAGGATTCAAACGCAAGCTGGTCTATGCCTGCCTCTTCGAGGGGTTGGCCATCCTCTTCACTACGGTCGGGCTGAGCGTCTTCGCCGGCCACGACAGTGCGCATGCGTCGGCTGCCGCCGTGGCCTCCTCGGCCATTGCCTTCGTCTGGAATTTCATCTTCAACACGCTCTTCGAGCGCTGGGAAGCACGCCAGCCGCGCCGTGGCCGCAACTTCGCCCGGCGCGCCGCGCACGCCCTCGGCTTCGAAGGCGGCCTGGTGGTGATGCTGGTGCCGCTGTTCGCCTGGTGGCTGGGCATCAGCCTGTGGGAGGCGCTGGTGCTGGATGTCGGGCTGATTGTCTTCTTCATGATCTACACCTACCTCTTCAACCTGGGCTTTGACCGCCTGTTCGGCTTGCCCAGCTCGGCCATGCCGGTGAGCGCGCCGACGGCGCAGGTGCGCTGAATCCCGTATGCCGATGGACGATCCGCTTGCCCACCAGCTACGGCAGTTGATCGCCGCCGACGCCGCACGCCTGCGGCTGCTGCAGGCCGTGCGCAGCCTGGCGCTGCCGGATGCGTGGATTGGTGCCGGTTTCGTCCGCAACGCCGTGTGGGATGCCCTGCATGGTCGTCCGGCCACGGCCCCGCAGAGCGATATTGATGTGATCTGGTTCGACACCACGCGCTGCTCACCGCAGCAGGATGATGCCCTCGAAGCGCAACTGGAAGAGGCTTGCCCTGGCCCGCAGTGGTCGGTACGCAACCAGGCGCGCATGCATCTGCGCAATGGCGATGCGCCCTATGCCAGCGCCACCGATGCCCTGCGTTACTGGCCCGAGACCGCTACCGCCGTGGCCGTGCGCGTTACGGCTGAAGACCACATCGAGGTGGCGGCCCCGTTGGGCTTGCAGGACCTGTGGCAAGGGCTGCTGCGTCCGGCGGGTGCTTTCGCTACCCGCAAGCATGCGCAGTTCGCGGCGCGCGTCCAGGAGCGCGGGTGGCTGCAGCGCTGGCCGCAACTCCGGCTCGCCAGCGCGGCCGATGCAATAGAATAGGGCGCTCTCACTCCCTTCTTGCGCCATCACGCCATGTACATCCCCGCCCACTTCGCCGACCAGGACACCGCCAGCCTGCACCAGCTGATCACCGCCCATCCCTTCGGCGTGCTGGTCTCTCATACTGCCGGCGGCCTGGATGCCAATCACCTGCCCTGCCATCTCGACGCGGCCCAAGGACCGCTGGGCACCCTGCATCTGCACGTGGCACGCGCCAATCCACTGTGGCGCGAACTGGCCGATGGCGATGCGGTGCTGGTGGTGTTCTCGGCGGGGGATGCCTACATCTCGCCGAGCTGGTATCCCAGCAAGCATGAGGCGCACCGCCAGGTGCCGACCTGGAACTACGCCGTGGCCCATGCCCATGGACGCGTCACCATCCGCGATGACGAGCGCTACCTGCGCGGCGTGGTGGCGCGCCTGACGCGCACCCACGAGGCTGGCGAGAAAAAGCCCTGGAAGATGTCCGATGCTCCCGCCGACTATACCGACACGCTGCTCAAGGCCATCGTCGGCATCGAGATCGAGATCACGCGCCTGGAAGGCAAGCGCAAGCTCAGCCAGAACAAGGAGGTGCGCGACATCGAGAGTGCCGGCAACACCTTGGTCGAGCGCGGCCACGCCGGGATCGGCCAGGCCATGCTGCAAGAGGCTGCACGCAAGCAACGGTGAGCGGTGGCAACAATACGGGGCTGTTCAGACGGGACCCTGCCGCTCTGTGTAGAATGCCGGGACAGGGCTGCTCCATGCCCGTCCGCTATTGAAGATTTCCTCGAGGTTGAACATGACTGCTCTGGCCGCTCCCGCCGTCCCCGCCGCGCGCAGTGATTCCCTCGGCTGCTCGGCGACCCACCTCAAGCAGAGCTACGAGTTGCAGGGCAGCCAGTTCAGTTTCTATCGCAAGCGGGTCGAGAGCCGGGAGGTGTCGCAGGTCTACACGCCGGCTTCTGATCGTGGTTTCCTGGTTGGCATCTCGATGGCACAGCAACATCGCCGCCACATCTTCCGTGGCCGCCAGGGCGCGCAGTTCGAGTTTGGACGCGGCGCCGTCTATACCCGCGATTTTTCCGAAGACTATCGGGCTGAGTTGCACGGACCGTTCGATTTCCTGCTGGTGGAGTTGCCGCAGTCGTGGTTCGCCACCGTCAACGAGGATCTGCGCGGGCGCAAGGTCACGGGCCTGTCCACCGTCACCGGTCAGGACGATCCGGTGCTGGCGCATCTGGCGGCAGCGCTGGCCCCGGCCTTGGCAGACCCTGACCCCGACAGGCAGCTCTTCGTCGACCAGCTCGGGCTGGCCATGGGCACCCATCTGCTGCACCGCTATGGCGGCGCCAGCCTGCCGCTGACGGGCAATGCACGCCTGTCGCGCATGCATGAGGAGCGCGCCAAGCAGATGCTGTTGCAGAAGGTTAACGGCAACGTCTCCATCCCCGAGATCGCGCGCGAGTGCAACATGTCGGCCAGCTACTTCCTGCGTGCCTTCAAGGCCAGTACCGGGCATACGCCCCACCAGTGGCTGCTGATTCAGCGCGTGGAGATGGCGCGCGAATACCTGCGCCATACCCGGCTGTCGCTGGCCGAGATTGCGGTGGCCTGCGATTTCTACGACCAGAGCCATTTCAGCCGCGTGTTCTCCCAGGTGGTCGGCACCACGCCGGGCGCCTGGCGCCGCCGGCTGGGCTGATGGCGCTGCCCGTTCAGGGCACGCGCGGCAGATCGAAGCTGAACACGGCTCCTTGCGGCTGGGCAGCGGCCACGCGCAGGCGTCCGCGATGGGTCTCGATGATGGAGCGGCAGATCGCCAGGCCCATACCCATGCCATTTTCCTTGGTGGTGTAGAAGGCATCGAAGATGCGCGGCATGGCCTCGGCGGAGATGCCTTCGCCGCTGTCCTGGATCGCCACCTCGACCCGCTGCTCATTGCAGCAGCTGGCGCTGATGGTGAGCACACGGGCATTTTCCGGCACCGCCACCATGGCATCGATGGCATTGACCACCAGGTTCAGCAGCACCTGCTGCAACTGCACCGTGTCGCCCAGCACAAAGACGTCGGCGGGCGTGAGCGACAGCGCCAGGTGCACTTCGCGTTGCTCCAGCTCACTGCGCGAGAGCGTCAGGACGTGGTGGATCAGTGCAGGCAGGTTGATGCGTTCGAACTGCGGTGCGCGATTGCGGGTGAGGTTCTGCAAGCCGCCGATGATGCCGCCGGCGCGCTGGCCTTCGCTGATGATGTCGCGCAGGCCGGCACGCGCATGGTCCAGTTCCGGTTCGGGCCGGTTCAGCCAGCGCAGGCTGGCGCCGGCATTGGAGACGATGGACATGAGCGGCTGGTTGATTTCATGGGCGATGGAAGCGGTCAGCTGGCCCACCGTATTGGCGCGCGCCACGCGTTCCATGTCCACCTGGGCCGCGCGGATGGCGTACTCGGCCTGGCGCCGCACGGTGATGTCGGTGGCCGTGCCCATGTATTCGGTAAAGGTGCCGTCCACCCACACCGGCTTGCCGATGCCGGAGAGATAGCGCACCTCGCCGGTATCCTGGCGGCAGATGCGATGCTCCACACGGATGGTGCCGCCCATGGCCACGGCGGCGTTGACGGTCTCGATGACTTCCTGCCGGTCATCGGGATGCATGATGGCCGCGAACTCGTCATAGGTAATGCAGTTGCGTCCGACCGGCAAGCCGTAGATGCGGCACAGTTCATCGGAGCAGAACATCAGGTCCTCGCGCACCAGGTAGCGCATGCTGCCGGCATGGTTGAAGCGCTCGCCCTGCTTGAGCAGTTCCTGGCTGGTGCGCAGTTCGCGCTCGGCGCAGATCAGCATTTCCTTTTCCAGCAGCGCCTGGGCATGGTCGGCGGCATTGGCCAGCACCACGGCGGCGTGGGCGGCCAGATGATGAACACGCCGTGTGATGGCGGCCGGGGGTGCATCGTCGTAATACAGCAGCAGCTCGCCCAGCGACTGTCCACGGTGGCTGAGGGGCAGGGTGAGTTGTGCCGATTGCAGATCGCCGGACTGGGCAATGCAGTCGCGCTGGCTGTTGCTGATGTCGCCGCCGACGCGGTGGGCTTCGGCCTGGATCAGGGCCAGGCCGGCTTCATGCTGCACCAGCAGGCAGCGCCGCGCCGCGCCGAGATCGCAGAGGGCGCGGGTGATGGCGGGCTGAAGCAGGACCGGATCGAGCAGTGCCGACAGTTCGCGCAGGGTCAGCAGCAAGGCGTCGTCGTCGGAAAGGCGCAGGTCGGACGGCAAGGGGATCTCCTGGCAGGCAAGTTTGGACTGAAGGCGCATTGTGCCGCATTGCGGCCCCTTGTGCCGTTCAGGGAGGTCCGTAGAGCAGGGTGGCCGTCAGCATCACCAGCAGGATATCGGCGTCAACCGGCTTGGCCAGCAGCGCAAAGCCCATGTCCGTGGCGCGCTGGCGCTGCAGTGGCGTCACCTGCGCTGACAGGAACAGCACCGGCAGCCCCGGCCGCAACTGTGCCAGCTGCTCGGCCAGCTCGAAGCCGCCCATCTGCGGCAGGTTCAGGTCGACGATGGCGCAGCAGGCCACCGGCAGGCAGGTGCTGGCCAGGAAATCCTCGGCACGGTAGAAACTGCAGCTGCGGTGCCCGGCCGAATCCAGCAAATTGCACAAGGCCGCACGGACCCCGAGATCGTCATCGATCACCGCGATGGGGCGGTGTGATGGTGGCGTGTTCCTCCCCTCGTTCATCATCGTCAGCTCTGCGGCCTGTGATGCAGCGCTTACTTCTGGTCCGGCGGCGGCGTGCCCGTGATCTTGGGCATGCATTCGCGGTGGAACCAGGATGCGGTCAAGGGTTCACCGGCCAGCTTGCGGCGCACGATGGGCACCAGTTGCTCGCCGATCAGCATGCCCAGCAAGCCCAGCAGGGCGATGATGGGTGGCGCCGGCGACTGTACGTGCAAGGCGGCGTAGATCAGGCCGGCCAGCAGGCCCATCAAGAGAGAAATCAGATAAGGTTTCATGCGGACTCCGGTCTCCAGATTCAATGGCCCGACAGGGGGCCCAGGCCGTTGATCAGGCGTTCGGCCAGCACCATGCCCAGCAGGCCGATCAGGGCGATGCCGGGCGGCGCCGGTGAGCGCACCTTGAAGAGCGCATAGACGACACCGATCAGGATGCCGGCACCCAGGGAAATCAGATAAGCGGACATGGCCCGGCTCCTCGAAAAGTTGGGGCGCCGCCGCGCCCGGCCGATGGAGGGCCGGAACGCAGCAGCGCATAGAGGGCAAGCCGCTTACTTGGCCGGCACCGGGGCCAGGGTCTTCTGGTTGCCGTGCGGACGCTGCTCGGCCTTGTGCACCATGGTGTAGGCGTAGTCCACGCCCATGCCGTAGGCGCCGGAGTGTTCGCGCACGATGTCCATGACGGCGCTGTAGGTTTCCTTGCGGGCCCAGTCGCGCTGCCATTCCAGCATCACCTGTTGCCAGGTCACGGGGATCACGCCAGCCTGGATCATGCGCTGCATGGCGTAGTCGTGGGCTTCCTTGGAGGTGCCGCCGGAGGCGTCGGCCACCATGTAGATCTCATAGTCGCCTTCGGCCATGGCGCACAGGGCGAAGCTGTTGTTGCAGACTTCGGTCCACAGGCCCGCCACGACCACCTTCTTCTTGCCGTTGGCCTTGAGGGCGTCGCGCACCTTCTGGTCATCCCAGGAGTTCATGGAGGTGCGTTCCAGGATGTCGTGCTCGGGGAACACCGACAGCAGTTCCGGATAGGTGTAGCCGGAGAAGCCCTGGGTTTCCACGGTGGTGATGATGGTGGGGATGTTGAACACCTTGGCCGACTTGGCCAGGGCGACGACGTTGTTCTTGAGTGCCTGGCGGTCCATCGATTGCACGCCGAAGGCCATTTGCGGCTGATGGTCGATGATGATGAACTGGCAGTTGGTCGGGGTCAGCACGTCGAGCTTGGTATTGGTGGTCATGATGTTTCCGTAGGTGGGATGTTTGTGGAGGAGGGTGCCGGTCCGGCGTCGGGGGATTGACGACGCAGACCGGCGGACAGCGGGAGTGAGGCTGCCGGAGGCGATCATAGGCAAGCGGGGAGGGCGCTGCCATTATCTGTTCGTATAGCTAGACGCTGGCTGTGCGTTTTTGCACACTGCAAGCACCAACAAAAGTGCCAACAAAAGTGCAGGGGATGAGCAGTTCGCGGCAAGCGGCCCCACTACCTGCGCAATTCGCCCTCTTCATTCGCCTTAGCCCATGCCCGGAGCCTCCATGACGACCGCAGCCAGCGTGACCCCAGACCTGATCCTGTTGAACGGCAAGATCCACACCGTCGACAAGCAAAACCCCATCGCCGAGGCCGTTGCCATCGGCGGCGGCAAATTCCTCGAAGTCGGCAGCGCCGCCGACGTGATGCGCGGCAAGCAAGCCACCACCCAGGTCATTGACCTGGGCGGGCGCACCGTCATCCCCGGCCTGAATGACTCCCACCTGCATCTGATCCGCGGTGGCCTGAACTACAACCTGGAACTGCGCTGGGAAGGCGTGCCCTCGCTGGCCGATGCGCTGCGCATGTTGAAGGACCAGGCCGCGCGTACCCCGCATCCGCAATGGGTGCGCGTGGTGGGCGGCTGGACCGAATTCCAGTTCGCTGAAAAGCGCATGCCCACGCTGGAAGAATTGAACGCCGCCGCGCCCGATACCCCGGTCTTCGTGCTGCACCTGTATGACCGCGCCCTGCTCAATCGCGCCGCGCTGCAGGCGGTCGGCTATACCAAGGACACCCCCAATCCCCCGGGTGGCGAGATCGTGCGCGATGCCTCGGGCAATCCGACCGGCATGTTGATCGCCCGTCCCAATGCCATGATCCTCTACGCCACCCTGGCCAAGGGACCGGCCCTGCCGCAGGAGTACCAGGTCAACTCGACCCGCCAGTTCATGCGCGAGCTCAACCGCCTGGGCGTGACCAGTGCCATCGATGCCGGCGGCGGTTTCCAGAACTATCCGGATGACTACCAGATCATCAACAAGCTGGCCGCCGACGGCCAGCTGACCATTCGCATCGCCTACAACCTGTTTACCCAGAGCAAGGGTGGCGAACTGGCCGACTTCCAGAAGTGGACCGGCATGGTCAAGCCGGGTGACGGTGACGATTTCCTGCGCCACAACGGCGCCGGCGAAATGCTGGTGTTCTCGGCGGCCGACTTCGAGGACTTCCTGGAGCCGCGTCCCGACCTGGCGGCCGGCATGGAAGACGAACTGGAACGGGTGGTGCGCCACCTGGTCTCGAACCGCTGGCCGTTCCGCCTGCATGCCACTTATGACGAATCGATCTCGCGCATGCTGGATGTGTTCGAGAAGGTCAACCGCGACATTCCTTTCGATGGCCTGCACTGGATGTTCGACCACGCCGAGACCATCACCGAGCGCAACATCGAGCGCGTCAAGGCGCTGGGTGGCGGTATTGCCATCCAGCATCGCATGGCCTTCCAGGGCGAATACTTCATCGACCGCTACGGCGCCGAGGCTGCCGAGCACACGCCGCCGATCACCAAGATGCTGGAAATGGGCGTGCCCGTCGGCGCCGGCACCGATGCCACCCGCGTGGCCAGCTACAACCCCTGGACTGCACTGTACTGGCTGGTCTCGGGCCGCACCGTGGGCGGTGCCAGGCTGTATGGCGCGGCCGGCCGCCTGCCGCGCGAAACCGCGCTGGAACTGTGGACCGCAGGCAGCGCCTGGTTCTCCAGCGAACAGGCCAAGAAGGGCCGCATCCAGGCCGGCCAGCTGGCCGACCTGGCGGTGCTGTCGGCGGACTTCTTCAGCGTGCATGAAGACGAGATCAAGGCCATCGAATCGGTCATGACGGTAGTCGATGGCAAGGTGGTCTATGGCGCCGGTCCGTTCTCCTCGCACGGCCCCGGTGACATCCCGGTGTTGCCCGAGTGGTCGCCGGTGGCCAAGGTGCCCGGTCATTACCGTGCCATCGCCAAGGGCGATGCCGCCCGCCAGAAGAAGACCGCGCTGCCGCATGCCTGCGTGGGCTCCTGCGGCGTGCATGGTCACGCGCATGACGTGGCGCGCAAGTCCAGCGTGCCGGTCTCCAACTTCGCCGGTTTCTGGGGCGCGTTGGGTTGCAGCTGCTTCGCATTCTGAGGGGGGCGATCTTGGAAACGCGCCATCCCACCCTCCGGCAGGGTTTGCCGGTGCCGCCCCTGGACCTGGGCCTGCTGTTCCTGCGAGTGGCCGGCAGCTTCATGCTGTTCTACGTGCATGGCCTGCCCAAGCTCATGCATTACGCCCATGAGCTGACCGTCATCGAAGATCCCTTCGGCCTGGGACCGACGGTCTCGCTCTGGTCGGCCATCCTGGCCGAAGCGCTGTGCCCGGTCCTGATCGCCCTGGGTGTCTTCACCCGCCTGGCCTGCCTGCCCATCATCGGCGTGCTGCTGGTGGCCATGCTGGCCGTGCACCCGGACTGGAGCATTGCCGAGGGCCAGTTCGGCTGGCTGTTGCTGGTGATCTTCACGTCCATCGCGCTGTGCGGGCCCGGCCAATGGCGGCTGTGGAATTCTCCCGCTCAGCAGTAGGAATCCAGCCGCTCCACGGCTGTCTCTTTCGCAACGTCTTTGTTCCCAAGCCGCCCTGCCATGCACGGGGCGGCTGCTGTTCCCCTGCACGCTGGCCGCTCACGCGGCACTCTCCACCACCTCACAAGGAGTCACACCATGAGCACCATCACCACCCGCGACGGTACCGAAATCTATTACAAGGACTGGGGCAGCGGCCAACCAGTCGTGTTTGGCCACGGCTGGCCGCTGGACGGCGACATGTGGGAATACCAGATGAACTTCCTGGCCGAGCGCGGCTATCGCGTCATCGCCTATGACCGCCGTGGCTTCGGCCGTTCCAGCCAGCCCTGGAGCGGTTACGACTACGACACCTTCGCCGATGACCTGGCCGAGCTGATGGACAAGCTGGACCTGCAGGGCGCTACCCTGGTCGGCTTCTCCATGGGTGGCGGCGACGTGGCCCGTTACATTGGTCGCCATGGCAGCAAGCGCGTGGCCAAGGCGGCGCTGCTGGGCGCGGTGACCCCGATCTTCGGCCAGGCGCCGGACTTTCCGCAGGGCGTGCCGGCCGAGGTCTTCGCCGGGATCAAGGAAGGTTTGCTGAAGGATCGCGCGCAATTCATCAGCGACTTCGCTGCCGTCTTCTTCGGCACCAATCGTCCTGGCAAGAGCGATGCGGTCAGCCCCGGCGTGCTGGCGCAGACCTTCAACATCGCCATGCTGGCTTCGCTCAAGGGCACGCTCGATTGCGTGAGCGCCTTTTCGGGTACCGACTTCCGCGCCGACATCAAGAAATTCAACTTCCCGACCCTGGTGATCCACGGTGACGACGACCAAGTCGTGCCCTTCCAGACCACCGGCAAGCTGGTGGCCGAGATGGTGCCGGGCGCGCAACTGAAGATCTACAGCGGCGCGCCGCACGCCCTGTGCGCCACCCACAAGGACCAGATCAATGCCGACCTGCTGGCCTTCCTGAAGGGGTGAGATCATGAGCCTGGACACCTCCCGACGCCAGCAGCTGGAAAAGCGCCGCCTGGCGCCGCTGGCCACGCCCGGCGTGCTTTCCGAGCAGGCCAGCCAGGACATCGGCGGGGCCTTGACCATGTTGCTGGCGGACATCTTCGCGCTGTACCTGAAGACCAAGAATTTCCACTGGCACATGTCCGGTCCGCACTTCCGCGACTACCATCTGCTGCTCGATGACCAGTCCCAGCAGATCATCGCCATCACCGATGCGGTGGCCGAGCGGGTGCGCAAGATCGGCGCGACCACCTTGCGTTCCACCGGGCATGTCGGCAAGCTGCAGCGACTGGCCGACAACGATGCCGATTTCGTCACCCCCTCCGACATGCTGGCCGAACTGCGCGAAGACAATCTGCGCCTGGTCGGTTTCATGCTGTCCACGCATGAGCTGTGCGACGAGCATGGCGACGTGGCCACGGCCAGCCTCCTGGAGAACTGGATTGACGAGGCCGAGCAGCGGGCCTGGTTCCTGTTCGAGTCGGGACGCACGTCCATGTAAGCCGTGCCGCTTGTTCGGTTAAAAGAGGGCAGGAGGCAGGACTTGACGGTCCTGCCTTTTTTGCGTTTTCCTTCACCCTGTGTCTGGCGGACCGGCCGGTCTCGCGCTATGGTGGCGGGGCGGTTTTTTTTCCTTCATTTCCAAGGATTTTTCGCGTGATCCAGCCCTTGCCCAGCCGTGCCATGAAGCGCATCCGCCTGCAGGACGACATCATGCTGGCGCGTGCGGCCCAGGGTATGGCGCCGGAGCACGCGCCGGTGATCGACATTCCCGGTGACGAGGCGTTTTCCATCATCGTGCAATTGCAGGATTTCCGGCATCACAAGCTCTGGCGTGGCCAGCAACTGGTGCATGCGGGTGGTCACCGGCGCGGCGAGATGGCCATCACCGATTTGCGCGAGCGGTGGCGCTGCCAGCATCTTTCGGATTACGACAACGTGCGCCTGCAACTGCCGCGCGCCACCATCGAGCACTGGAGCGAAGAGAGCGGACGCCGCATCAGCGGCTTGCAGCAGCGCCAGGCGGTGCGCGATCCGGTGGTCTGGCATCTGGTGCAGGCCATGCTGCCGATGCTGGGCGAGGCCGCCAATGATGGCGATACGGTCTTCATCGACACCGTGACGCTGGCCCTGCATACCCATCTGGCGCAGCACTATGGCGGCCAGGCGGCGCCGCGCAGCAGCGGGCGGCTGGCCGGCTGGCAGCAGGTGCGGGTGCGTGACTACATGCTGGCGCATCTGGGGCAGCGCCTTAGCCTGGCGGAGCTGGCCGCCCAGTGCGGCCTGTCGCGTGCGCATTTTTCACGGGCCTTCAAGCTCAGCTTTGGCTTGCCGCCGCATGCCTGGCTGCAACGCCAGCGCATTGCCCTGGCCTGCAGCCTGCTGCGCGAGGGCGGCAAGAGCATGACGGCCATCGCGCTGGAATGCGGGTTCTCGGACCAGAGTCACTTCAGCCGGGTGTTCAAGCAGGTGATGGGAGTGGGGCCGATGGTGTGGGTGCGGGGGCGGGATTCGTGATTCGAAGGCAGCGAGTGAAGTTAGGGCTCCATCTTGCTTCCTCGTTTGCGGATGGATAGCTCTTCCGGGCAGCTTGCATCCTCAACGATGCTGCGCCAGCCATTCGCGCAAGGCGCCGTTCATCCGGCTTTGCCAGCCCGCGCCCTCGCTCTTGAAAGCCTCGAGCACATCAATATCGAAACGCATCGTCACCTGCACCTTCGTACCGCTACCCGCAGGCCGGCCACGGCCGCGCGCTGGCCGCATGGCTGCAAAATCCTCTGCGGTCAGAGGTGGATTGTCCGGGTCTGACAAGGCTGCCGCAGTGATCGCTGCATCTTCCTCATCGCCGGGGGGAAGCGCCCCTTGTTTAATTTTCGGCATACAGTTGAAACTCCCTTTGATTGGCCTTGCGTAGGCTGATCATCCGCCGCTGGTCATCCCGTATGACATAGACAGCCACATGGAGCCGCAAACCGATGAAAGCAATGGCAATTTCTCTTTGCTCTTTGTAGTCGTGCCGGTCATCGGTTCTGATCAGCGCATCGTCCCAGTCCATCTCGGCGGCCAGCGCAAGTGAGACGCCATGTTTGGCAAGGTTGGCCGCGTCTTTGGCGGGGTCGAATACGATGTCCATGCATATTATCGTAGCTACGATAAATATGCGGATCAAGGATTATTTGTAGCTACATATAAAGCCGGCGCCATGAGACTGGTCATGTACTGCCTGCCTGGAAATTGACGTTGTTTTGGGGCATGCGGCATTCAACGAACGCTCCAGTTCGCTCATGCTCAGCGGTGGCTCGTATCGGCTGGCGGTAGGATTTGTCATTTGGAAGCTGGGGCATGATGTACTTACAAAAAGTCGTTGTAGCGAAGACTTTTTGTAAATACAATATGTCTCCATGGAGACGAAATTAACATGGGACGAAAAGAAGCGGCAGAGCAATATCGCCAAGCATGGCTTGGATTTCGTCGATGCAGAACTAGTCCTTGGCAGCGATATCCGCCTGGACATCGCCGTCTTTCGCAACGGTGAGGAACGCATTCAATCGTTTGCTTATGTTTTTGATCGTCTCGCAGTGCTGACGCTGGTGCATGTCGCGCGAGACAATACGGCGCGCATCATCAGCTTCCGTCCCGCCAACGAAACTGAATCGGAGGATTACTATGGCTGGCTCGAAACCGCAGACGAATCGTGAAAAGGCATTGCTTGCCATGAAGACCCCACCGCCTGGCGGGTACTATGAATGGGATGGCAAAGATGAAGATGATCGCCCTCTCACAAGAGAAGAAATGCAAGAGGGGATCAAACAGGCCAGAAAAAAAATGGGGCGTCCCGTAGGAAGTCGCAAGACTGCGACGACGATTCGCTTTGACGATGAGATTCTGGAGGCTTTCAAGGCGACCGGGCCAGGCTGGCAGACCAGGCTCAATGATGCGGTAAGGGACTGGCTCAAGACGCACACCCCGGCATAGTCAACAGCTTGTGCCCTTGCTATCTTGATTGCGGGGCGCCGCGCACGATGTCGACCATCGGTGCTCAGGAATGCGCCGTTGCAAAAAGAGCGCTGTGGGCCTACCGCTGCCTCGCCGAATGAATCTGCAAGCGCTCCGCCGTGCGCACCAGGTCGGCCAGCGTCTTGGTCTGCATCTTGTCCATCACGCGGCGTTTGTGGACCTTGACGGTGATTTCGCTGATGCCCAGCTCGGTGGCGATCTGCTTGTTGAGCAGTCCGCCGATGGCCAGTTCCAGCACTTCGCGTTCGCGCGGGGTCAGCTTTTCCAAACGCGAGGTGCTGGCCGCCTGCTCGGCCCGCTGATGCAGGTCGCGCCCGGCGATGGCCAGCGCTTCCCGCACCGCGCCCAGCAGGCGTTCGTCTTCGATGGGTTTGGTGAGGAATTCATGCGCGCCCGCCTTCATGGCCTGTACCGTGGCGGGAATGGTGCCGTAACCCGAGATGAAGATGACCGGAATGGCCTCGCCCCGCTGCTCCAGATGGCGTACTACCGCAAAGCCGTCCGAGCCGGGCATCTTCATGTCCAGCAGCAGGCAGCAGGGCGTGCCGGGCAGCGTTTCCCGCAGGAATTCATCGGCCGAGGCAAAGCCGCGCGCCACCAGGCCGGCCGACGCCAGCAGTCTCAACAGGGCGGTCCTGACCATGCCATCGTCATCGACGACGTATACGGTGCTTTCCATAATGACATCCGTGCCTGGTAGAGAAAATCGACGGGCCGGCAAGAGAGCCAGGCCTTGCCGTGCAGTACTCCCATGATCGGCATTCAGGTCGGGTTTGGATTGTACAAATGTGCTTTTTTTTGTAGAAAATGCCTTTGTTGCATCTTCCCCGCCTGTATCGTTGCCGTATCGCTGACGATTCCGCCAATGCCGTGCTTATCTTATCCACAGGGATAATGGGCGCATTGCAGCAGCGATGCTAATGTGTGCGGCCTGGCCCCCGCCCCTCAGAAGCGAGACCCCTCATGAATGCCGCACAACGCAACCGCCTCCAGTCCTCGGGACTGGCCTTCCTCGCCGCCTATGTCGATACCCTGGGTTTCATTGCCCTGTTTGGCCTGTTCACGGCGCACGTGACGGGCAACTTCATCCTCATCGGTGCCGCCCTGGCGGACACTTCGCAGATGTCCATCCTGCTCAAGTTCCTGGCCTTCCCGGCCTTCATCCTCGGCGTGGCCGTGGCGCGCGTGTACATCGCCGCGATCCAGCGCCGCAATGGCCGTGCGCTGGGCTGGTCCTTGCTGCTGCAATTGCTGCTGCTGATCGGGTTCATGGCCTGTGGCATCGCCGCCGCTCCGGTGCAGTCTCCCACGGCAAGCTGGGTGATGGCCGCCGGCCTGCTGGGCACCGCCTCCATGGGCGTGCACAGTGCCATCAGTCGCCTGCTGCTGGCGCACCTGGCGCCCACTTCGCTCATGACCGGCAACGTCACCCAGGTGGTGATCGACGTGGTGGACATGCTGCGCGGTGCCGCCGATGCCGGTACCACCGAGCGCTGCATCAAGTTCGTGTGGCCGGTGCTGTCCTTTGGCGCGGGTGCCATTGCCGCCGCCTTCGCCTATCACGCCATCGGCTTCGCCGGGCTGATCGTGCCGGTGCTGATCCTGGTGGCGCTGGTGGTGTGGGAATTCAGCCAGCCGCTGCCGGCCAAGGCGGCCGGGCAGTGAACAAGTCGCGGCTGGAAGCCTTCAGCGATGGCGTCATCGCCATCGCCATCACCATCATGGTGCTGGGGCTGCAAACGCCGCAGGGCGCACGTCTCGCTGACCTGGCCCCGCTGATGCCGCCACTGTTGAGCTATGTGCTCAGCTTCGTCTACATCGGCATCTACTGGGTCAATCATCATCACCTGCTACACCTGGCTACGCAGGTCGACCGCCGGGTGCTGTGGGCCAACCTGCACTTGCTGTTCTGGCTGTCGCTGCTGCCCTTCGTCACCTCTTGGGTGGCCAATCATCATCGCCAGAGCGCACCGGTGGCCTGCTATGGCGTGGTGCTGCTGATGTGTTCGCTGTCCTTCCTGTTGTTGAAACGCGCCTTGCGCCACAGCGAGGCTGCGCATCCGTCGCTGGCGGCCCTGCTCGGCCATGGCCGCAAGAATGCGCTCTCCATCCTGTTCTATGCGCTGGCCATTCCGCTGTCACTGGTCACGCCCCTGGGCGCCACCGCGATCTACGTGCTGCTGGCCCTGCTGTGGTTCCTGCCGGACCATCACTTCGAAGCGGCGCGTTCCGGCTGATTGCGCCAGCTCATCCGCCGAGCTTGTCCCACAGCGCCCGGTCATTGAAGTCGCGGATCACGGCATGGGCGCCGGCCGCACGCAGGCGCGCTTCATCCAGCCCGCCCAGCATGCCGAAGGTCCAGACCTGCGCACCGCTGGCCGCTTTCACTCCTGAACCCGAATCCTCGAAGGCCACCGCCTGTTCCGGCTGGCCGCCCAGCAGTTGCAGGGCGGTCAGGTAGGGCAGCGGATCGGGCTTGGCGCGCACCAGTTCATCGCCGATCACCAGCGCATCGAAGCGGCCGGCCAGGCCGGTGGCCTTGAGCATCAGCTCGGCATTGGCGCGCGGCGCATTGGTGACGACGGCCGTGCGTCCGCCGATGCGGGCGATGTGCTCCAGCAGGCGTTCGATGCCGGGCGTGGGCGCGACCTGCTGGTCCAGCTGCGAGCGGAACAGCTGCTCCTTCTCTTCGGCCAGCGGCAGATATTGCTCCGGCGGCATGCCGGGGAAGAGGTGATTGAAGATCATGGCATTGGAGGCGCCCATGATGTGGGTCTTGTAGTAATCCACATCCACCGAGCGATTCCAGCGCGACAGGATGGTGTTGAAGGCGGCGTGGTGCAGGGCGTCGCTATCCATGAGCGTGCCGTCGAGGTCGAACAGGAAATGGGTAATGGCCATGTGAGTCATGAGCTGAGGGGAGTGATCCGCCGCCTCGGGCGACGGCAAGGACGATGCGCGAGCGGCCATTCTATAAGACCCGACGCGGATGTGCTGGGCAGGGTTTCCGCTACGCCGCGCCGATTTTTTCCCAATTTCCTACGCCGGCTGAAGAACTGCGCCGATGGCGCCGCCGCTAGCGCGCCCCTACAGTCTCATCGTGGCAATGCCCCCCGGCCCTGCGCTTGCCGCAGGGATCAATCCATCAAGAATCGCGAGGAGACTCATGACCACCTCAACCATCCATTCCCTTCCAGCGGCCAGCGTCGAGGCCGCCGACAACAACGGCTCCGGCGTTTCCTGGGGCGCCATCCTGGCCGGCGCCTTCGCGGCGGCGGCGCTATCCTTCATCCTGGTGATGCTGGGCTTCGGCCTGGGTTTTTCCTCCATCTCGCCGTGGTCCGGCGAAGGGGTCTCGGCCAAGACCATCGGTTATTCCACGGCTGGCTGGCTGCTCTTCACCCAGATCGCGGCCTCGGCCATCGGCGGTTTCCTGGCGGGCCGCCTGCGCGTGAAATGGGCTGGCCTGCATACCCGTGAAGTCTATTTCCGCGATACTGCGCATGGCCTGCTAGCCTGGGCGGTTGCCTCGCTGGCCACCGCCGCCCTGCTGGGCTCGGCCGTGGGCAGCGTCATCTCCGGCGGTGCCAGGACCATGGGCGCAGCAGGCGCTGCACTGGGGACCGGTGCTGCCGCGAGCGCTGCGGCCATGGGACCGGAGGGCGCGCAACAGGCCGGCAGCCTGGCTGATCGCGCCTCGGGATACTTCATCGATTCCATGTTCCGCACCGGTACCAATACTGCCGCTGCGCCTGCGGCTCCGGTGACTCCGCCTGCCGGCAGCGATGCCCCCAGCGCTTCTGCCGCTGCACCTGCCGCACCGCTGGCCGCGCCGACTCCTGCCGATGGCCGCGAACTAAGCTCGGCCCAGCGCATGGAAGTGGTGCGCGTGTTCGGCTATTCGCTGGCCAACCAGCAGCTGGCCGACAACGACAAGCGCTACCTCGGCCAACTGGTGGCGCGCCACACCGGCCTGTCGCAAGCCGATGCCGAGAAGCGCGTGGCCGATACCTTCGCGGCCTACCAGCGCAATCTGGAACAGGCCTCCACCAAGGCCAAGCAAGCCGCCGATGCCGCCCGCAAGGCCGCTGCCTATGCCGCGCTGTGGATGTTCCTGGCGCTGCTGTGCGGTGCCTTCGTCGCCAGCTGGCTGGCCACCTATGGCGGCCGCCTGCGTGACCGCAACGAACTCTACGGCGAGCCGGTGCTGCACCACCGGGTGCACGATCAACACGATCCCCGCGTCGGCGGACCTGAACATCAACTTTGATAGGAGACTGACATGGGCGCCATTCTGCTCTGGCTCTTGGGGATTCCGATTCCCATCATCCTGCTGCTGATCCTGCTGTTCTGAGCATCGCTGCAGCATCACGGTGAAATGGAAACGAAGAGGGCGGCCGCAAGGCCGCCCTTTTGCCATGCCCTGATGCGGTCACTATTTTCTTGTCAGCGCCTGCCGGCGGATGATGGCGATGAGCCGCTGCGCTGCCGGTGACAGGTAGAGGTCGCGCCGGTAGGTGAGCCCCATCCGCCGCAGCATGGTGGTTTCCTTGAGGACGACTTCGCGCAGATGGCCGCGCCCGGCCTGCAGGTTCAGCTTGGAAGCAAAGCCCAGCAGATTGCTGCGCTCGATCAGCGGCAGGATCATGTTGAGCACCGTGGGCGTGATTTGCACGGAGGGCCGGGGCAAATGATGGCGATCAAACACGTTGTCCAGCCACTGGCGGCTCAGCACCGACTGCGCCGGCAGGACCCACTGGTAATCCAGCAGGTGGCGCAGCCTGACGCGGTGTTCGAAGATGGGATGGTGCGGACTGGCCATGACCACCATCTGGTCCTGCATGATCTCTTCCGTATGGAATACCTCGTCTTCCTGGATCATCGGCCCCAGCACGATGTCCAGCTCACCCGCCTTCAATCCCGCCAGCAATGCATCGTTCATCGATACCTTCAGGTCGATGGTGACCTTCTGCGCTTCGCCCAGCAATTGCTGACAGATGCCGGGCAGGATGTGCTCGGCCAGCGTGGGGACGCAGCCCAGGCGGATGTTGCCTTCGCGCCCGTGTGCGTAGTCGCCGATCTCGCGCGCGGTCTCGTCCATCATCAGGCTGATCTGGCGCGCACGGTTCAGCAGCGCCTGGCCTACGGCGGTCAGGCGGATGCCGCGGCCGGCGCGCTCGAACAGCGGTGCGCCCAGTTGCTCTTCGAGACGATCGATGCATTTGGTCAGCGCCGGCTGGGTCTTGAAGAGCCGCTCGGCCGCGCGTCCCACATGGCCTTCCTCGGCGATGACGGCAAAATACTTGAGGTCGCGGAAGTCCATAATTCATTCCTCAAAGTTATCGAATCCAAAATAAAAGCAAATATACATTAAATATTGCGCCGCGTAGACTGCCCTCCAAACAAGAACCTTGCCCTTGCATGGCAATGACAATATGGAGACCAGCACGATGCCTGACCAGCCTTCCCGACGCCGTTTCCTGCGGCGCAGTATCCACCTTGCCAGCGCCCTGGGCGCGGCCACCTGCCTGCCCGCCGCCCTGGCACAGGAGGTGAGCTATCCCCATTCCGCCGGCGACGAACATGCGAAAAGCCGCCTGCCGGCCAATGCCTGCGACTGCCACATGCACATCTACGATGCGCGCTTCCCCTGGGCGCCCGGCGCCAGGCTGCTGCATCCGCCCGCCACCGTGGCCATGTACCGCCAGATACAGCAACGCCTGGGCAGTACGCGCAACGTGGTGGTGACGCCTTCGGCCTATGGCGTGGACAACCGTTGCACGCTCGACGCCCTGGCCCGGTTCGGCGGCACCGCACGCGGCGTGGCGGTGGTCAACGATCAGGTCAGCGATGAGGAACTGCAGCGCCTGCATCAGGCCGGCGTGCGCGGCCTGCGCTTCAACCTGGCGCTGGGTTCGGTGACCACCGTGGCGATGATGGAACCGCTGGCGCGCCGCGTGGCTGCACTGGGCTGGCATCTGCAGGTCAACATGCCCAATGACGTGCTGCTGGCCAATGGCGCGTTGCTGGCGCGGCTGGCGGTCCCGGTGGTGTTCGATCACTATGCCCGCATCCCCTTGCAGGCAGGTGCCGGTGATCCGGTGTTCGACCTGGTGACCTCACTCATGCGCGAGCAGCGTGCCAGCGTCAAGCTGTCCGGCGCCTATCTCTACAGCAAGCGCGGCGCACCCGCCTACGAGGACGTGGCACCCCTGGCGCGCGCCCTGATCGAGGCCGCACCCACCCAGGTGGTGTGGGGCAGCGACTGGCCGCATCCGACCGAACAGCACAAGCCCGATGATGCGCGCCTGCTCGATGTCCTCATCGGCTGGCTGGAATCGGAAGAAATGATCCGCACCGTGCTGGTGGACAACCCGGCCCGTCTCTACCACTTCTGAGGGAAGCTCCCATGTCACAGGCATCAATCAATTCCCTGGCCAGCGCGCCTGCAGGTACTGCCGCCGTGAGCGAACAGGCCACCATGAAGAAGGTGATGCGTCGCCTCATCCCCTTCATCCTGCTGTGCTACGTGGTCAGCTACCTTGACCGCATCAACGTCGGCTTCGCCGCGCTGACCATGAACAAGGAACTGGGCTTGACGCCCTCGCAGTTCGGTTTGGGTGCCGGTCTGTTCTTCATCGGTTATTTCTTCTTCGAGATTCCCAGCAACCTTGCCCTGCATCGCTTCGGCGCGCGCATGTGGATCTCGCGCATCATGATTTCGTGGGGCGTGATCTCCATGGCCACCGCCTTCGTGGTCGGTCCCAAGAGCTTTGCGCTGGCGCGCTTCCTGCTGGGCATGGCCGAGGCGGGATTCACACCGGGCATCTACCTGTACTTCACACAGTGGTTCCCGGGTCCCTGGCGTGCCAAGGCCACGGCCTTCTTCCTGATCGGCATTCCGGTGGCCAATATCATTGGTTCGCCGCTGTCGGGCGCGCTCATGGAATTGCACGGCATGTGGGGTTTGCAGGGCTGGCAGGTGCTGCTGTTGCTGGAAGCCTTGCCGGCCGTGCTGCTGGGCGTGCTGTGCCTGTTCCTGCTGCCGGATCGTCCGGCCAGGGCGAACTGGCTGAGCCCTGCCGAAAAACAATGGCTGGAAGGTGAATTGTCCACCGAGCAGAACGTGCTGGCCCAGCGCCATGGCAACAAGCTCAAGGATGCCTTCACCAACTGGCGCGTCTTCGCACTGGCTGGTGCCAACTTCTGCGGCATCATCGGTTCGCTCAGCATCGGACTGTGGCTGCCGCAGATCATCAAGGAATTCGGCTTGCCTTCGCACCAGGTCGGCCTGGTGGCGGCCCTGCCTTATGTGGTCGGGGCCATTGCCATGACGCTGTGGGCCCGGCTGGCCAATCGCAGCCAACGTCGCCTGCTGTTCGTGGCCGGCGCCATCGTGCTGGCCGCGCTCTCGCTGGCGGTATCGGCCTTCCTGCATACGCCCCTGCTGAAGATGCTGGCCATCACCATTGCGGTGGCGTCCATCCTCTCGTTCCAGGCCACCTTCTGGGCCATTCCCTCGGGCTTTTTGACCGGGCGCGCTGCGGCTGGCGGACTGGCGCTGATCGTCTCCATCGGCAACCTGGGCGGCTTCGTCGGTCCCTCGGTGATCGGCTTCATCCGCGAGGCGACCCAAGGCTTTACCTATCCGCTGCTCTTCGTGGCCGGTGCGCTGCTGCTGGGTGCGGTCATCACGCTGGCGCTGGGCGACCCTGCCCGTGTGCGCTCCACTTCCAAGGAAACATCATGAGCTTCTTTGCCCCGCCCCCGGTGGTCGATGCCACCGTCTTCACCCGTCTGCCAGATCATTTTCGTACCCCTCGCAAGAATGCCTGGGGCGATGCCAATCGCGGCGGCCTGCCCATCGATTCCTTCCTCGAAGGCCCGTCTTTCGACCGCCAGGGCCGCTTGTACGTGACTGACATTCCCTATGGCCGCATCTTCCGCATCTCCATGGACGGCCAGTGGGAACTGGTTACCGAATACGACGGCTGGCCCAATGGCCTGAAGATCGACAAGAACGGCCGCATCGTCATCACCGACTACAAGCGCGGCCTGGTGCAGCTCGATGCCGATACCGGCACGGTCACGCCACTGCTGGAGACGGTCGGCTCGGAAGGCTTCAAGGGCGTCAATGATCTGGTGTTCGGCCCCAAGGGCGAGATCTATTTCACCGACCAGGGTCAGACCGGCCTGCAGGATGCCACCGGCCGGGTCTATCGGCTGGCGCCGGATGGCCAGCTGACCTGCCTGATCAACACCATCCCCAGCCCCAACGGCATCGTCCATGACCCGGCGCTCAACCACCTGCTGGTGGCAGTCACGCGGGCCCAGCAGATCTGGCGCATTCCGCTGCATCACAACGGCGTGGTCGGCAAGGTCGGGGTGTTCGCCAACCTGCATGGCGGCATGGCCGGTCCCGATGGATTGGCGCTGGATGCCGAGAGCTGCCTCTACATCGCCCATACCGGTTTCGGCTCCATCTGGCGCCTGTCGAAGTTTGCCGAACCCTTGCTGCGCATCCGTTCCACGGCCGGCATTTCCACCACCAACCTGGCCTTCGGCGGGCCGGAGGGCAAGAGCCTGTTCATCACCGAATCCCAGACCGGATCCATCCTGCGCGCCGAGGTGCCGGTGGCTGGTCTGCCCATGTATTCCCACGCCTGAGCATCGGCGTCATCACGCATTGTTAACTTAAAGTAAAGGATCATCATGAGCACCCAACCCGATTTCATCCGCGACTTCGAACGTGTCGATGCTGCCATCGTGGCCCAGGCTTCGGAATTTGCCGCCTCCATTCTGGCCGACGTGGCCGGTCGCCGTGGCACCCTGTGCAGCCGCGTGGCGCCGCTGTCGCCTTCCATGCGCGTGGCCGGTCCGGCGCTGACGGTGGAAGTGCGCCCTGGCGACAACCTGATGATCCACGCCGCCATGGCCATCGCCAAACCGGGCGATGTGCTGGTCATCGATGGCAAGGGCGATGAGACCTGCGCACTGATGGGCGAGATCATGGTCTCGCAATGCAAGGCCAGCGGCCTGGCCGGCATCATCATCTACGGTTCGGTGCGCGATACCGAAGCGCTGCGCGAGATCGGCTTCCCGGTCTATGCGGTGGGTGCCAATCCCAATGGTCCCACCAAGAATATCGCCGGCCGCGTCAACTGGCCGATCTCGGTGGGCGGTACCGCCGTGCAGCCGGGCGACCTGATCGTGGGTGATGCCGATGGCGTGGTGGTGGTCGAGCGTGAAAAGGCCCCCTCGCTGCTGGCCGCTGCCGCCAAGAAGGTGGCTGACGAAACCAGGCGCCTGACCGAAATCCGTGGCGGTGGCCCGCTGCGTCCGACCTGGCTGGAAGGCGCGTTGCGCAAGGGTGGCGTGCTGGCCGAGGGAGAATCGCTGTGAGCGCCGGCAAGAAGGAAGTGATCATCGTCACCGGGGTGGACCTGGCGCAAGCCGCCGTCGATATCCTGCGCGATTACCAGCTGGTCTACGCTGGCGCCAAGCCGAGCGAGGATGACCTGGTGCAGCTGGCACAACAGCATCAGCCAGTGGCCATCATCGTGCGCTACGGTGGTGTCAGTGCGCGCGTGATGGATGCCAGCCCGGCGCTGCGCGTGATCTCCAAGCACGGTACCGGCATCGACACCATCGACAGCCAGGCCGCCCAGCAGCGCGGGATCGCCGTCAAGGCTGCCGCCGGTGCCAATGCCCCGGCCGTGGCCGAGCATACCTGGGCGCTGATCATGGCCTGCGCCAAGAACGTGGTCGGTCTGGATCGTCGGATGCGCGAGGGCCATTGGGACAAGTCCACCCACAAGAGCCTGGAGCTGCAAGGGCGCACGCTGGGCCTGGTGGGCTTTGGCGCCATCGGCCGCCGCGTGGCTGCGGTCGCGGTGGCACTGGGCATGCCGGTGCTGGCCTATGATCCCTTTGCCAAGGAAGCACCGCAGGGCGTGCAACTGGTCGATCTGGATACCCTGCTGGCGGGTTCCGACGTGGTGTCGCTGCATTGTCCGCTGACGGCCGAAAACAAGCATATGATCAATGCGCAGTCGCTGGCGCGCATGAAGGATGGTGCCATCCTGGTCAACACCGCACGCGGTGGCCTGATCGACGAGCAGGCCCTGATCGCTGCACTGGGCTCGGGCAAGCTGCGCGCAGCCGGTCTGGACAGCTTCGAGAAGGAACCGTTTGCAGCACCCCATCCGCTGCAGCAGGTCGGCAATGCGATCCTGAGCCCGCATATCGGTGGCGTGACCACGGACGCCTATATCGCCATGGGCACCGGTGCGGCCAGCAACATCCTGGCCGTGTTGAATGCCCAGGCCCAGCCTGCCTGATCCATCATGACTACGGGCCAGCCGCCGAGACAGGCGGCGCCCGCTTCCGCGAGAGAGACATGGAGACCATCCAAGACGAAAAGCAGCTGGAACGGGAAACCGTCCGCAAAGTGACCTGGCGTTTGTTGCCCTTCCTGATGCTGTGCTACCTGTTCGCCTTCATCGATCGCGGCAACATCGGCATGGCCGCGCTGCAGATGAATCACGACATCGGGCTCTCGCCCAAGATGTTCGGCTTTGCCAGCAGCCTCTTCTTCATCGCCTACTTCATCTTCGAGGTACCCAGCAACCTGGCACTGCAGAAGTTTGGTGCCCGCAAGTGGCTGGCGCGCATCATGATCACCTGGGGCCTGATTTCTTCCAGTACCGCCCTGGTGCAGGGCCCCCATTCGCTGTACGTGGTGCGCTTCATCCTGGGGGCGGCCGAGGCCGGTTTCTTTCCCGGCGTGGTGCTGTACCTGACTTACTGGGTGCCTTCGGCTTACCGGGCCCGCATGGTGGCGTTGTTCATGGTCGCCATTCCGGCGGCCAGCTTCGTGGCCTCGCCGGTGTCGGCCTTGCTGTTGCAGATGGATGGCATCGGCGGGCTGCGCGGCTGGCACTGGCTGTTCCTGCTGGAAGGCTTGCCGACGGTACTGCTGGGTGTGGTCTGCCTGATGTTCCTGACCGATCGTCCGGCGCAGGCCCGCTGGCTCGATGAGCGCCAGCGCAACTGGCTGGTCGCTACCATGGAGCGCGAGGCCGCAAGCCGTACCGTCAAACAGCACATCCCGCTGTGGAAGCTGTTCAGCCAGCCGCATGTGTGGGGCATGGCCCTGGTGTGCGCCTGTGCCTCAGCGGCCGGTTCGGTCCTCAACGTCTGGCAGCCGCAGTTGCTCAAGTCCTTCGGCCTGTCGGTGATGCAGACCGGACTGGTCAACTCCATCCCTTACCTGATCGCCTCGGTGCTGATGGTGTGGTGGGGACGTCATTCGGACCGCAGTGGTGAACGCCGCTGGCATACCGCCATCCCGCTCATGCTCATCGGTGGCGGCCTGGCGTGCGCCACGCTGATCCATTCGCTGATTCCGGTAGTGTTGATGCTGACCCTGGTATTGATCGGTGCCTATTGCTTCAAGGGACCGTTCTGGGCCATGGCCACCAACTGGCTGGCCACCGGTTCGGTCGCTGCCGGCCTGGCCGGGATCAATGCGGTCTCCAACCTCATCGGCGGCGGCCTGATGGTCAACGTCTACGGCTGGGTCAAGGACGCCACCGGCAGCTTTGCGCTGGCGCTGCTGCCGCTGGTGGGCTTGTCGGCATTGAGCGTGGCGATCTTGCTGGTGCTGTCGCGCAAGTCGCGTGCACCGGCCGCCACGGCAGCGGCGACGGCCAAGCCTGCGGCGCACTGACCAGCCGCCGCGCACTACCCGACAAAAAGCCGCCTTGCACAAGCAGGCGGCTTTTTGCGTTGTACGGCAAGGTGGGATCAGGTGAAGCCGAACAGGGTGGCCGGATTGTGCACCAGGATCTGCTCGCGGGTGGCGGCATCAGGCGCCCAGGCGGCCAGCAGATCGAACAGCACGGCGTCATCGGGCTTGATCTTCTCGGTCGGATGAGGCCAGTCGCTGCCCCAGATTGCACGCTGCGGCGCAGCCTGCACAAAGGCGCGTGCCAGGGTGCTGGTATCGGGATAGTCGGGCGGCCCCTGCAAGGTATCGGCATAGGCTTCGGACAGCTTGATCCAGGTGCGGCCCTGCTGCAGCAGGCGCAGGATGGCTTGCGCACCCGGATGATCCAGACCGGCCGGCTGCGGGATGCGCCCCAGGTGATCGATCACCACCGGCGTGGGTAGTCTGGCCAGCACGGTTTCATGGTCGGCAATCTGTTGTCCCGACATCAGCACCTGCACATGCCAGCCCAGCGGCGCGATCCGTTCAGCGGTACGGCGCAGCCGCTCCACGGTGGTCACGCCCCAGGTCTGGGGGGACAGAAAGTTCACGCGCACGCCGCGCACACCCAGCTGGTGCATCTCCTGCAAGGCCGACACCGGCACGTCATCCTCGATGACCACGATGCCGCGTGCATTCGGGCCAAACTGGCCCAGCGCGTCGAGCAGGCAGCGATTGTCGCTGCCATAGGTGGAGGGCTGCACCACCACATGGCGGGCGATGCCCAGCTTGGCCATGAGCAGGCGATAGTCGGCCACGGTGGCGCCATCCGGCCGGCCGCCGCGCCAGTGTGGCGAGACCGGGAAGCGCGCATCGTAGATGTGGTGATGGCTGTCGCAGCTCAGTGCCGGGGCCGCCAGCCGGGGTGGCCGCTCCCCTGCTGAATTGGGTACGCTTTGCGCCAGGGCGCCGCGCAGGCCGCTGCAGGCCAGCAGGCTGCCGGCCAGGAAATGTCTTCTGCTTAGCATGGGTCTCCTTGGTTTTTCATTGTCGGAAGCCATCACGCCCGGCTCAGGAGGAACCGGGCGTGATGGTCCTGTGGCAAGGAGTCTAGCGATGCGGGCAACCAGGGACTATTTGCTTTTGTTTTGCCATCGATAACCTGCAGGAATGATTGCCGCAGGGCGGCCATGATGCTTGGCACGTCCTGCAGGTTACCTTGCTGCCGTTACACGCCAAAGATGGTGGCGGTATTGACGCTGTTGTACACCACGTTGTGCAACATCAGGGTGTAGGTCTGCGTTCCCGGGCCGGCACCATCCAGATCGATCACCAGGCGCGTGTCGTTGGGATTGGCGCCGGCCGAGGCCGTCACGAATCGCGACAGGTTGGCCTGGCTGAGGGTCTGGTTGAAGACCTCCACCTTGTCCACGCCCAGCGTGAAATCGCCGATGGTCGCGGCCAGGTTGTCGGTGCGGCCGAAGGACCCGACGATCACCTTGTCCTGACCGGCGCCGGTCTGCACGAAGGTCGCCGTACTGAAGCGGGTCGATCCGAGTGCGATCTCGTCATTGCCATTGCCGCCTACGATATCGCCCGCCAGTTGCGCCGCCCAGTACCAGCCCAGCTTCAGGCCCTGCACCGCCGTACTTTGCCCCAGGCCGCTGCCGGCCGAGCGCGAGGCCGTGACGGTGACGTCGTTGTACAGCCCGGGCGGCAGTGAGCCGGCCGGCAGGCTGATCGAGAAGTCGCCCGCAGCCACTTCGTCGAAGGCCAGCACCTTGCCGCCCATCTCGATGGTCACCACGTAACGGTCGCTCTCGCGTCCGCCGCCGACCTTGCCGGAGAACACCGGGCCGCTCGCTGAATGGCCCGCGTTTTCCGAAGGATCGAGATCGTTGAGCACGGCATAGCGGTTCTCCGACGCATTGAGCGCCTGCACTGTAGCGGGCGCCTGCTTGCTGCTGCGTACGCCCAGTTCGGTGAGGGTCACCGGATCACCGTCAGGCCGCACCGAGACGTGCCGTGCAGGACCGCTGACGGTATTGCCTGCCGTATCGGTATAGCGCGCCACGATGTCATGCTCGCCCGGGGCCAGGCTTTGCGCCACCGTCAGGTTCACCGTCTTGTTGCCGCCGCCGACGTCGGCACTCGTCAAGACCTTGCGCGCCAGCAGGGTGCTGCCCTCGAAGAGCGCCACCACGTCGCCCACGGCGGCACTGCTGCCGTCATAGCCGACCTGGATGGTCGGGGTCTTGTTGGGGCTGCCCGTGTCGATCTGGTAGAGCAGGCCGACCCTGGCCAGGTCGATGCCGGTGCGGCTCTTGTCCCTGGCCGTCTCGGACCGGTACAGATCGAGGTTGTTCAGGACGTAGCTGCCCAGGTGATTGATGAAGACATCATCGGCCGGCTTGTTGGTCTGTCGCTGCAGCGTGAAACTGAGCCAGCTGCCCAGCACGTCGCGGCCGCTTTGCTGCATCACGGCCAGTTCCTGTCCGGGGTTGAGCGCCTGGTCGAAGAGGTTGTAGCTCCTCAGGTTGGGGTTGCTCCTGTTGGGATCACCCACAATGGCGGTGCCGCCCCATTCGGCCGAGATGCCACGGATGGCTGCCAGGAAGCTGGCCGCAGTGGTAAAGCCCGAAGGTAGCGGCGTGACCACACCTTCGTTCTTGGTCAGGTTGTGCGGGTTGGTCGGGGGGGAAAACGCGCTGCCGAAGATGTCTTCCATCTTCGCCATCCCGAAGGCCTTCTGCGTGCCTGGCAGCAAGGCCGTGCTCAGCTGGGCCGGCACGGTGTTGTCCATCGACAGTACCACTTCGCCCCGGGCCACATTGCTGGCCTGGTCCACCACTTCGACGGTCATGGTGCGTACCCCGCCGACCTGCAGGAAGCGGTACTTCATTGCCTCCAGAATGGCCTTCACCTGCAGCCCGTCCAGCGGGGCGCCACCGGTGCGGCTGATTGTGGCGATGTGCGTGCTGGCCACGTAATGCACTTCCACGCCGCTGACATCGCCCAGGCTGCCACGGAAGTCGAAGTCGCTGCGCACGGTGTAGCGCTCATTGCCCAGGATCAGGTTGTCGTTGACGCTCTCAAAGGCGCTGGTCAGGGTCAGGCGAATGAAGGCGATGTCCTTGGCAACCGGTGCGGCCACTTCGCTGCTGAACAGCTTGACGCCGTTCATGGCATCGCCCTGCGTGATGGACTTGCTGCTGCGCACCTGCACGCCGGGGGTGTTGGCGTCCAGGTCCAGGACCGGGGCCTGGGTGTCGAGGATCAGCGTGGCGCGCGAGGTCGTGCCAAATCCCGTGGAAGTGACCAGCGTAATCTCCATGCTGCGTTCCACACTGGCTGCCGGATTGCCGACGCGGATGGCGATGGCTTCCAGGATGGCCTTGACTTCCGCCCCGGTGAGGGTGCCGCCGTCCTGCTGTTTTCTGAGCACCGTCAGTCCGGGTTTGTCGGCAGGCGTGAACCACAACATGTTGATCCCGCTGATTTTGCCGAAGAAGACACTGGGCCGGGCCGGGCTAAAGGTGAAGCTGTCGGCGAAGTGGACAAAATCATTCCTGTTGCTCTCGTCGAACCCGGGGAAGCGCAACTGGATCTCGGCCGTGGTCGAGGCCGAGGGGGGCACGACCACGTTGTCCAGGAAGCGTTCTCCCCCCGCCGTATCAAAGGCGAGCTTGGCACTCGAGTTGATGTAGCGGGTGCGGGTCGTCTGTACGCCAGGCTGGCCGGCGTTCAGATCCAATGACAACCCGGTGCCATCGGTCGCCACCGTCAGGCCCGCCTTGAGCACGGCCAGTTCGGTCAGGGCGGTGACGTTGATGGTCTGGTTGCTGCCATCGGCCATCACGGCCGAGCGCAGTACGGTGTTGCCCAGGTCGGTGATGCGCAACGTGGCTTCATCGGCGAAGTTGTCGGCCACGCCCGGGGTATTGTCGCGCACGGCCAGCAGGATCAGGCCCCGGTAGTCGGGCCGGTCCAGCACCAGCGAATAGCGGCCATTGATCACCGGCACGGACTTGCCGAGGACGTTGCCCTGGCCGTCGTAGGCGGTGATGGTGGCATTGTTGAGCGGCCCCAGGGCTGTCGAGCCGGTGAGCGTGGCAGGCGATTTGGGCGGCGTGGGGCTGGTGCTGCCGCTGCCACTGTTCGCACCGTTTCCAGTGTTCCCAGTGTTGCCAGGTGCCGGGGACGAGCCGCCCCCTCCTCCGCCACCACCACCGCCACCGGCCGCAGCAGCCAGCAAGCCCACGCCGCCCGCGATCACGGGCCAGGAGATGCCGCTGCTGCCACCATTGTCGGCAGCGCTGCCGGCGCTGCTCTCGGTCACCACAGAAGAGGCGTTGGCCGGTTTCAGGACCAGGTCGCCGGCATCGGCCTGCTGGTTCAGTTTCAGGCTGCCTTCGCTGGCCAGTGCATCGGCAGGCTTGCCCTCTGCGATCTCCGGCTTGGCGTCGGTTTGCTCTTCATCCGTGTCCTTGTCTTTCCTGGCGGCTTTACCCTTGACCACGCGCTTGATGCCATAGCGCGCGGTTTCCTGGGAGGTGAAGGCGGCGCTGGTGTTGGCCGGGACTTCGATGTGATTCAGTTTTTCGAAGGCATCACCCAGGGCCACGTCGCCGTCGGCGAATTCCAGGACCAGCTGCGGCGAATTCACGGCCGCCACGGCGCCCCGGCTGATGATGATCTTGTGGCCGCTTTCCAGCACCAGGGCCAGATCGCCTTCGATGGCGCGCACATCCTTGATGTCGCGCTTGTTGATGGTGCGCAGCAGGGTGCTGGCCTCGGTCAGGTTCAATACGGTAACGCTCATGTTGGCTGCTCTATCGTAGAAGGCATGCCGGATCGCATCGTCCGGCAGGCATGTTGATCACGACTACGCCAACCGCAAGGCGCAAGATCCCCCGGCCGCGGCCCGGGAGGGCAGTGGCTCGACGATCAGTGCGGTTGAGACAGGACTGTCCGGATGAAAGGTCTGCTCTCGGATCAGTGGGGCGAAGCCTGTCCCGGTGGAGGAGTGATGCAGCGAGGTTCGCAAACCGGAACGATGACCCTTGTCTGATTTTCTGTGGGTCTCTCGCACCGGCCCGCGTGACCTGAATTTCCGCCACGGCGTAGATTAACGGCGGAAATTATGCGGGGCTGCTGCGGCTTGATCTCTCGAAAAAATTCGATTTTCTCCACCAAGAAGCAGGTATTTTGAAAGCCTTCAAAGGGTGGTTGGAGGGGCTCGGAAATGAAGCAAAAGAAATCGGAAAGCGATCAGAAATTGCCTTGCCCAAGGGAAATGGAGGCGCGCGATGTCCAACGCTGCGCGCACTTCGGATACGCAAAAAAACCGCGATACGGGAGCGGCCTCCCGTGCGGCGAACAGGCCTCTTGCATGATGGAAGCTGCTGGCAGTTTCCTGGCACCTGCCGGCGAACGGAAACCTCTTCAGTCTTCCTCGACCCAATCCACCACGGCCCCCAGCGAACGCAGGTTTTCCACGAACTTGGGGTGGGCGCGGCGGATCGGCAGCGCATTGCGGATTTCGGAGCGGCCCTCGATGCTGGCGGCCACCATGAACAGGGCAATGGCCACGCGGATGATGTAGGGGCTCTCCACCGAGGCAGGAGAGAGCGGCAGCCCGCCGAAGGTGATCAGGCGATGGGGATCGCCCAGGAACACGTGGGCGCCGAACTTGGAGAGTTCGCTGCTCCAGCCCATGGCACCGTCGTAGATCTTGTTCCAGAACATGGTGTTGCCCTCGGCCTTGACGCCCAGCGCGATGAAGATGGGCAGCAGGTCCACCGGCAGATACGGCCAGGGCGCGGCTTCCACCTTGGTCAGGATGTTGCTGGTGAAGGGTTTGACGACTTTGAGCGGGCCGTTCTGGCGCGTGTGCGACCAGCCGTTTTCATGCACCACTTCCACCCCGAACTTGGCGAAGGTGCGGTCGATCAGCGGGAACTGTTGGGGCGCGCTGTTGCGCACCCGCACCTGGCCACCGGTGATGGCGCCCATGGCGAGGAAGGTGGCGATCTCGTGGAAGTCTTCATCGAAGCGGAATTCGCCGCCGCCCAGCCGCCCGCCGCCGCGCACGGTCACGCGCGAGGTGCCGATGCCCTCGATCTGCACGCCCATCATCGCCATGAAACGGCAGAACTCCTGCACGTGCGGTTCGGAAGCTGCATTGGTGAGCACCGATTCGCCCTCGGCCGCAGCAGCGCAGAGCACGAAGTTCTCGGTGGTGGTGACCGAGGCATAGTCCAGCCAGTGATGGTTGGACTGCATGCGCCCGGGCGTGCGGATGATGAGCGAATCGGGGCTGCTTTCGACCTGGGCGCCAAAGCGCTGGAACACCTCGACGTGCGGATCGATTTCGCGCACGCCCAGGGTGCAGCCCTTGACGTCGTTTTCCAGCCGCGCCACGCCGAAGCGCGCCAGGAGCGGCGGAACCAGCATGATGGAGGAACGCATTTCCTCCGGCAGATGGTGGACCTTGGGATCGAAACGGGTATCGCGGTGATGCAGTTCCAGCACGCCGCTGGCATAGTCCACCTTCACCTCGCTGCCCAGCACACGGAAGATCTCCAGGATCTTCTTGACGTCGGTGATCTCGGGAATGCCGATCAGCCGCAGCGGCTGGTCGGTCAGCAGCGTGGCGCAGAGGATGGGGAGGACGGCATTCTTGTTGGCGGAAGGGATGATGTCGCCGCGCAGCGGGCGGCCACCGTGTACGATGAGATTGGACATGAAGAAATCAAGGGTTCAGTCAGACGGGAGTGCGCCGGAAGCAGCCTGCCCCGGCCGGGAATGGACAGATTATGCGCCGGCCGGTTGCAGCGAGGGAAGCAAATTATGGCCCGTTGAGCGCTCCTCTTGGGGACTTGTCGCCTTGTCATCTTCTTCGCTTATCGCTGTACGAAGCTGAAGGGTGCTGCATCAAAAGCCAAGTTTCCGTATCATGGCCGGTCTTGGATGAACGCACCGACAAGGTTTTCGACGATGTTTTGCACGCAGCAGTCCCGTTCCGGTAATGATTTACGCTTTTTCCAGTTGATCCTGCGCCGCGCCGGCGTGCTGGCCCGCCTGTTGATGTGCAGCGTCTTGCTGCTGGTGTTGACGGCGCTTTCCGGCAAGGTCAGCGAGGCCCAGGCCGCCGGTTCCACGGCGGGCAAGCATCGTCCCGCTGCCAGCGGTGCCAAGGGCCGCAAGCGCAGCGTGCGCAAGAAGGCGGCGGCGCCGGCGGCGCGCAGCGCGCACCATGTCCGTCGCCGTGGCCATGCGGCGGCAGCCACCGCCGCTGCAGCAGGTGCGGCAACGACGGCCGCCGTGGCCACCCCGGCGGCAGCCGTCACCACCAATACCAAGCCGGAGCTGCTGTCGCGTTGCGGCTTCACGGAAGCCTCGCGCCGCCACATCTTCTCGCGTGGCGTGTATGTGCTCGATGAAGAGACCAACACCCCGCTCTTTGAACGCAACCCCGATACGGTTGCGCCGATCGCCTCGGTGAGCAAGCTGATGACGGCCATCGTCTGGCTGGACCAGAAGTCGCTGCCCATGAACCAGCGTCTGGAGGTGACCGAGGACGATCTGGACAACCTCAAGTTCACCCATTCGCGTCTGAACGTGGGCGCCAGCCTGTCGCGTGCGGACATGCTGCACATTGCGCTGATGTCGTCCGAGAACCGGGCGGCGGCGGCCATCAGCCGCGACTATCCGGGCGGCCGTCCGGCCTTCGTGGCGGCCATGAATGCGCGCGCCAAAGAGCTGGGCATGAGCCATACCCATTTCGAGAATGGTACCGGTCTCTCGCCCGAGAATGTCTCGACCCCGCGCGAGCTGGCCGAGCTGGTCAAGGCGGCCAATCGCTACCAGGTCATCCGCAATGACTCGCTGGACAAGCAGAAGATGATCAACATCGGCCGCGGGCAATTGCAATACATCAATTCCAATCGCCTGATCCGCTATGGCCAGGTCAATGCCTCGTTGCAGAAGACCGGCTTCATCAACGAATCCGGCCACAACATGGTGCTGCGCCTGCTGGTGCATGACCGCCGTCCGGTGATCGTCACCATGCTGGGCAGCGATACCGCCGATGGCTCGCGCCTGGATGGCGTGCGCATCGCCAAATGGCTCAACTGTTCGCTGAACTGAACTGCCACCCTGCCGGCACCATCTCGGCCGGCGCCTGGGACAGCCGTGCGCGATTGCGGCCTTCGCGCTTGGCCTGATAGAGAGCCTGGTCGGCTGCCTTGACCACTTCCTCCACGCTGCGGTGTACGCTGCGGTCCAGACAGGCCACGCCGATGCTGATGGTGAGCCGGCCAAAAGGGCTGCGCTCGTGCGGGATTTTCTGGGCCTGCAGCGCCGTGAGGATCAGCTTGGCCACATGCAGCGCGCCGTCGGCATCGGCCTCGTCGAGCAGCACCACGAATTCCTCCCCGCCATAGCGTCCGGCCCGGTCGCAATGCCGGGAGACCGCCCCCTTGATGCAACGGGCCACCGCCACCAGGGCATAATCGCCCGCCTTGTGGCCGTAGGTATCGTTGTAGAGCTTGAAGAAATCCACATCCGCAAACAGCACCGCAAAGCGCGCCGTGTCATTGCGCTGGGCTTTGTGCCACGCCGCCTGCAAGCCCTCGTCCAGGGCGCGGCGGTTCAGCAGGGTGGTCAGTTTGTCGGTGCGGGCCTGTTCTTCCAGTTGCTGGTCCAGCTTGCTGCGGCGAAAGAATTCTTCGCGCAGGCGGCTGATGAGATAGATGCTGGCGGTGCTGAAGGCCGCCATCAGGAACACGACCGCGTAGAGCATGCGCGTCCATTCGCCGAACAGCTCATGCTTGGCCCGGCCGATGAAGACCACCCAGCGGTTCTGCGGGATGCGTACATAGGCATACAGGCGCTGTACCTCGTCCTGCCGGGATCGCGCGAAATAGCTGCCTTCGGCGGGTGAGTCTGGCGACAGCATGGTCTGCAGATGCGCGAGCTGGCCTGCTTGCGATCCGATGAAGGCCTCGTCGTAGGGCTGGCGCATGTAGGCCACTCCATTCATGGAATAGAGCGACATGACGGCATTCTTGTCCAGTGACAGGCCTTCGAAGAGCTGCCGGAAATAATCCAGGTACAGCACCATGAACGCGATGCCGGCAAAACTGCCATCGGCGTGCACCAGGCGCTTGGAGAGCACGATCACGTGGACGCGCCGTTCGATGCGTACCGCCAGCGGTGGCGAGACGTACAAGGTGCTGCGCGCGTCCTGGCGTGGCACGTCGAAGAAATCGCGTCCGGAAAAATGGCCGGGCATGATCTCGTCCAGCACCGGCGAGCCGACCACGAGTTCGCCCTCGGCATTGACGATGCCCTGGGCAGCGATATAGCTGGCCTCGACCTTTTCGCCCAAGAGGAATTCCAGCTGCTGCTGCGCGGGCATGCTGTGCAGCCGGGTATGGCGATAGCGCCAGGCCAGGCTGTCCAGCGCCAGCGAGAGCAGTTCCATGTTGCGCGAGATCGAGCGCTGCGCAATGCGCACCACGTTCAAGGCGTGGTTGACCGAGGTGCGTTCTATCTGCTTGTAGCTCTGATAGAGCACCAGACTGGTGATGACGGCTGCCATCAGCGCCAGGGCGCAGATGATCAGGGTCATGTTGCGTTTGAGGCGTTTGATTTTTTGTCTCCCCGTACCTTGTCATGACAAGACTTCCCTCGGTGCAATATCGCACCGTGAATTGCGCTTGGCAATGAAAAGGAATCCGGGGAAAACCTTATGGCATCAGGCCATAAATCCGCGCCGAGGATTCGCCCCACAAGGCCTCCTGGTCGGCGGGAGAAAGACGTTTGGCGGCCCATTCGCGCACCACCGCCACCACCCGTGCATAGGAGGCAGCGAGCAGACAGACAGGCCAGTCCGAACCAAACATGAGGCGTTGCGGACCGAACAGCTCGAGCGCCGTATCGAGGCATTGCACGATGTGATCGAAGTCGCGCGTGCACAGGCCGCGCAGCCAGTCGGCCTCGGTCAGCAGACCCGAGATCTTGCAGGCCACGTGCGGCATGGCGGTCAGTTCGCGCATTTCCTGGCGCCAGCGTTCGAAGGCGGCGCGGCCCTTGCGGAATTCCTTCAGGGCCGGCTTGCCGAGGTGATTCAGGACCACCCAGTGCTGGTCATGCAGCGCGCAGAGCTGGCGCAGTTGCGGCAGGTGGCGTTCATGGGCCAGCACGTCCAGCACGTAATCGCGCTCCTGCAGCCAGCGCACGCCGTGATGGAATTGCGGCCGGGCCAGCAGCAGGTCGGCGTCATCGCTCTCCTGCATGGGATGGCGCAGCCCCAGCAGCTTGGGCCGGCCCCACTGCTCCATGCGTTCGGCCAGTTGCGGCGCGGCGATGTCGTCCCAGGCGATGACACCGGCGATGCGCGCATCACGCCGCGCCATCTCCAGCAGGAAGCCGGTTTCCTCGCGGCCCGGACGGGCCTGCACCGTGATCGACGCATGCAGGCCCTGCGCGTCCAGCAGTGGCTGGAACTGGTAGGGCAGGCGGTCTTGCGCCAGCAGGTCCATGCCGGTACCGATCCAGGGATAGTCCTCGGACCGGTAGCGCCAGAAGTGCTGGTGCGCGTCGATGCGCATCGGTCCCTTGATCCTTCTCACCGGGGCCGGTGGCATGCGCAGTTCACGATGCAGGGTCAGCATGTCAGTGATTGTGCCGGGGCAGGGTCTGCGCCACGCCCTGGTACTTCAAGGCCAGTTCCATGCAGGCGCCGGTCTCCAGCTGGCCGACCGTGTTGCGATAGATTTCCTGCCAGGGTGTCTGGCTGGGCGGTACCGGCGGGATGCCTTCGCTCTTGCGGCGCGCCAGTTCTTCCTCGCTGATGAGCATGTTGCACTCTCCCGTGTTGAGGTCGATGCGCACCCGGTCACCATCGCGCAGGTAGGCCAGGCCACCCCCGACGGCGCTCTCGGGCGAGGCGTTGAGGATGGACGGACTGTCGGAGGTGCCCGACTGGCGGCCGTCGCCCAGCGTGGGCAGGGTCGATACGCCGCGCTTGATGAGCGCATCTGGCGGTTGCATGTTGACCACCTCGGCCGAGCCGGGCCAGCCTACGGGACCAGCGCCACGGATGGCCAGCAGGGTGTTCTCGTCGATCTGCAGCGCCGAATCGTTGATGCGGGCGTGATAGTCGTCCGAACCATCGAAGACCACGGCGCGGCATTCGAAGATGTTTTCCTGGCCGGGCGTGCTGAGATAGCGTTCGCGGAAGGCTTGCGAGATGACGCTGGTCTTCATGATGGCGAAATCGAACAGGTTGCCCTTCAACACCAGGAAGCCGGCGCGTTCGCGCAGTGGTGCGGAAAATGCGTAAATCATTTCCCTATCCTGCGACTGGCGGCCTTGCAGGTTCTCGGCCATGGTCTTGCCGGTGGCGGTGATGCGTTCGGCACGCAGCTTGCCGGCCTGCTGCAGTTCCCACATGATGGCCGGCACGCCGCCGGCGCGGTGGAAGCGCTCACCCAGGTATTTGCCGGCCGGCTGCATGTTCAAGAGCAGCGGCACGTCGTAACCGTATTGCATCCAGTCTTCCGAATGCAATTCCACACCCGCATGGCGCGCCATGGCCATGATGTGCGGCTGGGCATTGGTGGATCCGCCGATGGCGGCGTTGACGACGATGGCATCGAGGAAGGCTTCGCGCGTCAGGATGGCCGAAGGGCGCAGGTCTTCGTAGGCCATGCCGACGATGCGGCGGCCGGTCTCATAGGCCATCTGGCCGCGCTCGCGATAGGGCGCGGGAATGGCCGAGCAGCCGGTCAGCGACATGCCCAGCGCCTCGGCCATGGCGTTCATGGTGGAGGCGGTGCCCATGGTGTTGCAGTGGCCGGAAGAGGGCGCGGAGGCAGCGGCGATCTCCAGGAATTTCTCGTTGTCGATGGTGCCGGCCGAGAGCAGCTTGCGGCCTTTCCAGATGGCCGAACCGGAACCGACCAGTTCTCCATCCATCCAGCCATCGAGCATCGGACCACCGGAGAGCACGATGGCCGGGATGTCCACGGTAGCGGCCGCCATGATCTGCGAGGGCGTGGTCTTGTCGCAGCCGGTGGTCAGCACCACGGCATCGATGGGATAGCCATGCAGGATTTCCACCAGGCCCAGGTAGGCCAGGTTGCGGTCGATGGCGGCGGTGGGACGGCGGCAGTTCTCGAAGATGGGATGCAGCGGAAACTCCATCGGAATCCCGCCCGCATCGCGGATGCCGTCGCGCACCCGCTTGGCCAGCTCCAGGTGGATGCGATTGCACGGGCTGATGTCGCTGCCGCTCTGGGCGATGCCGATGATGGGACGGCCCGAGCGCAGTTCCTCGGCGGTGATGCCGTAGTTCATGAAGCGCTCCAGGTAGAGCGCGGTCATGTCGATGTGGTCGGGATTGTCGAACCAGTCCTGGGAGCGGAAGCGACGGGGAGTGGCATTGGGCTTGTTCATGGAGTCCTCTGGGCCGAAAGGCATGTGGATAAGTTACGCGCCCAGCCAGCCGGCATCGACGTAGTATTCGCGCCCGGTGCATTTGGCGCCGCTGTCGGAGGACAGGAACAGCGCGAGCGCCGCGACGTCATGCGGATCGATGCGGGTCGGCAGGCATTGCGCCGCCAGGATTTTTGCCTCTTCTTCGGGGGTGTGCCACAGCAGGGTCTGGCGCGGGGTGCGGATGGCGCCCGGAATGATGGCATTGACGCGCACGCCATCGCGCCCGAAGTCGCGCGCCATGCCATGGGTCATGCCTTCGATGCCGGCCTTGGCAGTCATGTACAGGGTCAGGTCGGGCAGGCCCAGGTGCCAGGAGATCGAACCGAAATTGAGGACCACGCCGTGCTTGCGCTCGCGCATGCCCGGCAGCACTGCCTGGGCGCAGAAGAACTGATGGCGCAGGTTGACTGCCAGGCGCTCGTCCCAGTAGGCCGGGGTGACGTCCTCGGTCTTGTGGCGGTCATCGTTGGCGGCGTTGTTGATGAGGATGTCGACGCCGCCCATGACGGTTTCGATCTCGGTGAAAGTGGCGCGCAGCGCTTCCAGGTTCATCAGGTTGCAGGGGAAGAAGCGCGGCGTGATGGCAGCGTCCTTGAGCGAGGCTACCAGTGCCTCCGAGGGTTCGGTGGCGATATCCAGGAAGCACACCTGCGCGCCTTGTCCCGCGAAGGCTTCCACCAAGGCTGCACCGATGCCGCTGCCGCCGCCGGTGATGACGACCCGCTTGCCGGCGAGGCTGCGATAGAGGGCGTGTTCGAAGACGGGGGTAGTAGCTGCGGTCATGCTTGATTACTCCAGAGGATAGGATGGGACGCTGGTGCGGCCAAGAAACGATATAAATGATTTGCGTGTTACGGTACTCAGCGGCCAGAACGGGTACTCACATCGACCCACACTGCCAGCACCAGGATGCTGCCCTTGACGATCATCTGCCAGTAGGTGCCCACGTCCAGCATGGACATGCCGTTGTCGAGGCTGGCCATCACCAGCGCGCCGATCAGGGCACCATAGATGGTGCCGGAGCCGCCGCGCATGGAAGTGCCGCCGATGAAGCAGGCCGCAATCGCATCGAGTTCGCCCATGTTGCCCGCCGAGGGCGACCCGGCCGCCAGGCGCGCCGTATTGACCAGTCCGGCCAGCGCGCACATCAGGCCCATGATGCCGAACACCCACAGCTTGACGGCCTGCACGTTCACGCCCGACAGACGGGTGGCTTCCATGTTGCTGCCCACCGAGTAGATGCGGCGCCCAAACACGGTCTGCGTGCTCACGTAGCTGAACAGGCCCAGCAGCGCCAGCAACAGCAGCACCGGCACGGGGATGCCGTCATAACTGTTGAGCGTGCGTACGAAGGCCAGCAGCACCGCGCCGATCACCAGCACCTTCAGGCCATCGCGCCACAGCGCCGCCAGCGGCAGGCCATGGCGGCTGCGGTTGACGCGGCTCATCCACGTCAGCGCGACCGCCAGCACGAACAGCGCAATGCCCAGCGCCATGCCGATCTGCGGCGGCAGGTAGCCCTGGCCGAGATAGACCATGTTGTCCGACACCGGCGCAATGGTGAGGCCACCGGTGATGCCCAGCAGGATGCCGCGGAAGGCCAGCATGCCGCCCAGGCCGACGATGAAGGAAGGGATGCCGAGATAAGCCGTCAGGTAGCCGTTCAACAGCCCCAGCCCGAGGCCGAAGCCCAGCGCCAGCACCAGGTTCAGCGCCAGCGGCAGGTGGTGGCTCACGTCCAGCAGCGCGGCGATGCCGCCCAAGAGGCCCAGCAGCGAACCCACCGACAGGTCGATTTCGCCGGCGATGATGACCAGCACCATGCCGCAGGCCAGGATGCCGGTCACCGACATCTGGCGCAGCAGGTTGGAGAGATTGCGCGGCGTGACGAAACCGCCATCGGTCATGAAGCTGAAGAAGCCCCAGATGATGGCAATGGCGATCAACAGCGCAATGATCTTGTAGCGACGAAACACCAGCTTCAGATTGGCCATGCCGCCTGCTGCGCCCATGGCGCCAGTGGCGGCGCTGCTCAGATTGCTTGAAGTCATACCGAATTCACCTTGTGATTGTTCAGACCGCCACCGCGCGTGGGGACGCTTGCGGGACAGGCTGGTTGATGGCGGCGGCCAGCACGGTTTCCTGGCTCAGGTTGTCGTTGATGAAGTCGCCGCGCAGTTTGCCTTCACCGATCACCAGCACGCGGTCCGACACGCCCAGTACTTCGGCCAGTTCGGACGAGACCATGATGATGGCCAGACCGGCCTTGGCCAGTTCCGAGATGAGCCGATAGATCTCGGCCTTGGCACCCACGTCCACGCCGCGCGTCGGTTCGTCCAGGATCAACACCTTGGGCTGGGCCAGCAGCATCTTGGCGAGCACCGCCTTTTGCTGGTTGCCGCCCGACAACCCCGTGATGGGCAGGAAGGGGGTAGCCGTCTTGACGCGCAGGCGGCTGATCTCGCCCTGGATGGTCTTCAGTTCGGCACTGCTGTCGATGCGGGTGCCACGCGAGAAGCGGTTCAACACCGTCAGCGTGATGTTCTGGCCCACGTCCAGGTCAGGCACGATGCCGTGGTGCTTGCGGTCTTCCGGCACCATGCACAGGCCCTGGCGGATCGACTTCAGGGGCGAGCCGGTATCGGCCGGCTTGCCCTCCAGCAGCACCTGCCCTTCATAGCGGCCGCGATAGGCGCCGAAGATGGCCGACACCAGTTCGGTACGGCCCGCACCGACCAGCCCGGCAATGCCCAGGATCTCACCCCGGCGCACCGAGAAGGAGACGTCATCGACCCGCTTGCGGCGTGGATTGTCGATGTCGTAGCAGGTGATGTGGCGGGCTTCCAGCACCACCTCGCCGATGGCGTGATTGCGCTCGGGATACATGGCGGTGATTTCGCGGCCGACCATCTGCGTGATGATCTTGTCCACGTCCATCTCCTGCATGGGGGTAGTGGCGATGTGCTTGCCGTCGCGGATCACCGAGATGGTGTCGCAGATATCGGCCACTTCGTCGAGCTTGTGGGAGATGTAGACGCAGGCGACGCCACGGGCCTTCAAATCCTTGATGATCTTCAACAGCACCGCGATTTCGGAGGCGGTGAGCGACGACGACGGTTCATCCAGGATCAAGAGGCGCGCATCCTTGTTGAGCGCCTTGGCGATCTCCACCAGTTGCTGGTGGCCGCCGCCGTATTGCGAGACCGGCAGGGCCACGTTGATGTCGGGCATGTTGAGCTCGCGCATCAGTTCTTCGGCGCGGCGATACATGGCCGGGTAGTTCATGCGCCCGCCCGGCAGGGTGATCTCGTGGCCCATGAAGATGTTCTCGGCCACCGACAGCTCGGGCACCAGCATCAGTTCCTGGTGGATGATGACGATGCCGGCGGCTTCGGTATCGCGCACCGAATGGGCCTGCAACGGCTTGCCGTCCCACAGGATCTCGCCGTCCCAGGTGCCGTGGGGATAGACCCCGGAGAGGATCTTCATCAGCGTCGATTTGCCCGCGCCGTTTTCACCGCACAGGCCCACGCATTCACCGGGCCGGATCTTGATGTCGATGCCATCGAGGGCACGCACACCGCCAAAGCTCTTGACGATGCCTTTCATTTCTAACAGATACTCGGACATGCCTGTTCTTTCCAGTCAGTCTGCAGGGTCTGCGCCGCAGGGCGGCACAGACGGCGATGCCGGCTGCCTCGGGGGATGCTGCAGCCGGCATGCTTGACTCAGGGATCAGCGGCCGTCGATCTGGGCCTGGGTGTAGAAGCCATCATCGACCAGGACCTTGACGTTTTCCTTGGTCAGCAGGATGGGTTTCAGGAGCAGGCTGTCGACCTTCTTGAAGCCGTTGTCATACTGGGCGTTGTAGGTCGGCTTCTCGTTGCGGGCCAGTTCCACGGACAGCTTGGCAGCTTCGGTGGCGATCTGCTTGAGCGGCTTGTAGACGGTCATGGTCTGGGTGCCTGCCACTACGCGCTTGACGGCCGCCAGGTCGGCATCCTGGCCCGAGACCGGCACTTTACCCGCCAGCTTCTGCGCGGCCAGGGCCTGGATCGCGCCACCCGCAGTGCCGTCGTTGGAGGCCACGATGGCATCGATCTTGTTGTTGTTGGCCGTCAGCGCATTCTCGACGATGGACAGGGCCTCGGTCGGGTTCCATTCCTTGACCCATTGCTGGCCGACGATCTTGATGTCGCCCTTGTCGATGTAGGGCTTCAGGGCCTTCATCTGGCCTTCGCGGAACATCTTGGCGTTGTTGTCGGTGGGCGAGCCGCCCAGGAGGAAGAAGTTGCCCTTGTTCTTGACCTTCAGGATGCCTTCGGCCTGCATTTCACCGACCTTCTCATTGTCGAAGGAGATGTAGGCATCGACGTCGGCGTTGAGGATCAGGCGGTCATAGGAGAGCACCTTGATGCCGGCCTTCTTGGCTTCCTTGATGGTGTTGGTCAGCACCGTGGCGTTGAAGGGGACGATCACGATCACGTCCACGCCGCGCGAGATCAGGTTCTCGATCTGCGAAATCTGGCGTTGCTCGCTGGCATCGGCCGATTGCACGTAGACCTTGGCGCCCAGCTTTTCGGCGGCGGCGGTGAAGAAGTCGCGGTCGCGCGCCCAGCGCTCCACGCGCAGGTCATCGATGGAAAAACCGATCTTGGGGTTCTTGGCGTCGGCCATGGCACTGCCGGCCACCATGGACAGGGTGGTCACGGTCATCAGCGCCAATACGGTCTTCTTCAGCATTGCCTTCATAGTCCAGTCTCCGATTGAATTGAATTTGAATTGATTATGATTTTTGAAGCGGCATGACCGGGTGGAATCGGTGGCCCGTTTTGGGGCAATCTCTTCCGGGGGCGCGTGGGGCCGAGCTTGTCAGGATGGGGTCACGCCGCATGATGGTGCGAGGGGGATACTAGCCCCGTGCGAATCCCCTCTACAATTACGAAATTCACCAAACGGCGTAGTGATTCTTTTTGTTGCAGGAGCACATATCGGCCTTTGTGACGATGGCTCGCTACAATTCCTCACCCGATAAAAAACGGCGCGCTTGCGACGCCGCCAGACAGGAGACAGAGCGTGGCAAAAGCTCCCACGGTGCACCGGATTGCGTTGCTCTTCAACGGCAACAAGATTTTCGACCGGGAAATCATTTCCGGCATCGGCGAATACCTCAGCAGTACCCGCGCCTCCTGGGACCTGTATCTGGAGGAGGACTTCCGCTGCCGTCCGCAAGGCATCGAGCGCTGGGCCGGGCATGGCATCATTGCCGACTTCGATGATCCGGTCACCACGGCCGCGCTGGAAGGCGTGCAGCTGCCGGTGGTGGCCATCGGCGGCTCCTATGCCGACCCCTCGCAATACCCGGCCAGCCGGCCCTACGTGGCCACCGACAACTACAAGATGGTCAAGCTGGCCTATGACCATCTGATCGAAGCCGGCCTGCAGCATTTCGCCCTGTTCAGCTTGCCCGAATCGCCCTGCAACCGCTGGGCGCAGGAGCGCGAGCGCATCTTCACCGACCTCACCGGGGCTGACGGCATCACCGGCCACATCTATCGCGGCGTGGGCACCAGCGCGCAGTCCTGGGATACCGCCGTGGAGCAGCAGATCGCCTGGGTGCGCAGCCTGCCCAAGCCGGTGGGCATCATCGCGGTGACCGATGCGCGGGCGCGCCAGTTGCTGCAGGCATGTCTGTTCGCCGGTATTGCCGTGCCGGAACAGGTGGCCCTGATCGGGATCGACAATGACCCGCTGGCGCGGGTACTGACGCGCATCCCCCTGAGTTCGGTGATCCAGGGTAGCGTCGAGATGGGCCGCACTGCCGCCCACCTGCTGCACCAGATGCTGCATGGCGCGCGCTTTCCGGACACGCGCATCATGGTGCCGCCGGTGGGTATCAACGTGTTGGCCTCCAGCCGCCATGAGGTGCGCAACCATCCGCACGTGATGCAGGCACTGCACTTCATCCGCCAGTACGCCTGCCAGGGCATCAAGACCGACCAGGTGGCCGACTACGTGGGCATATCGCGTTCCTCGCTGGAATGGTATTTCCGCCGCGAGCTGGGCCGCAGCGTCCATGACGAGATCCTGCGCTTCAAGCTGGAGGCCGCCAAGCGCATGCTGGAGCAGGCCGGCAGCCATGCCGCCGATATCGCCGTGAGCTGCGGCTTTACCACGGTGCAATACCTGCACGCCGTGTTCAAACGCGAACTGGGCTGCACGCCCCGGGAGTATCAGGAACAATTCATCGCCGGGCTGGAGCGCTCGGCCGCACCGCCCGCAACATCCGCCGCCACCGTCCGATCCAAGAAAAAAACCGCAGGGCCCTCCCTCCTTACCTCGATAAAATGACGCACTTCACTCTCTCCCACACCACTTCTGTCGACGGCATCCGTCTCTACACCCTGCGCAACCATACCGGCATGCGCGTGACCATCAGCGACCTCGGCGCCACCATGGTCAACTGGTGGGCCCCTGACCGCTATGGCCGCGAGGCCGACGTCCTGCTGGGCTTCGGCAGGGTGGAACAGTACCAGCACAACCCGGCGTATTTCGGCGCCATCGTCGGGCGCTGGGGCAACCGCATCGCCGGGGGGCGTTTCGAACTCGACGGCGTGGCCCATCAGGTCGATTGCAACGAAGGCGACAATCACCTGCATGGCGGCCGCGAAGGTTTCCATGCCCAGCGCTGGCTCGTGCAGCCCGATCCCGAGGGGCTGCGCCTGATGCTGGTCTCCCCGGCGGGGCAGGCGGGCTTTCCCGGCACGGTGATGGCATCGGTGCTGTACCGGCTGGATGACGAGGGCCAGCTACGCATCGACTACACCGCCACCAGCGATGCGGCCACGCCCATCAACCTGACCTCGCATGCCTACTTCAACCTCAATGGCGGCGCCGGCGATATCCGCGATCACATCATCGCCATCGAGGCCGACGCTTACCTGCAGGTCGATGCCAAGCTGATCCCCGAAGGCCGCGCCGACGTTGCCGGCAGTCCCTTCGATTTCCGCCAGCCGGCACCCATCGGCCCGCGCCTGGATTGGCCCGATCCGCAACTGAAACTGGCCGGCGGCTTCGACCACTGCTACTGCCTGCGCAGCGAACACGAAGCCGTTCCGGGCGAGAGCCGCGTGGCACAGGCCCTGCGCGAGGTGGCCAGTGTCTACGAACCGGGCTCGGGGCGCGAACTGCGTGTCTCCACCACCGAGACCGGGCTGCAGTTCTACAGCGGCAATTTCCTCTCCGGCGTGCAGGGCCGGGGCGAGCAGCCGTATGCCATCCATGACGGTTTCTGCCTCGAAGCGCAGTCCTATCCCGATCAGGTCAACACCCCATTGCGCGAGGCCGTCATCCTGCGGCCGGGGCAGGTGTACCGGCAGACTACGGTGTATCGGCTGGGGGTGCGGGATTGATGGTCGTGCGCGCCGTGTGAATGCATTGAAAAAATTGAAGAAGGCGGCGCTATCTTCCCCTTGCCGCTGACATCTTTCCCTCCCCTCCTTAGCCTCCTTGGAACACGTCATCGCTGAACGCGGTGCCGTGTCCGCTCCCTCGCATTCATCTGTTGCTTTCCGTACTAGTGCCGGCTCCCGCGCCGCCTGGCCTTGCGCAGGACTTGCATTGGGGTCTCCAATACAATAACCTAACGGTTAGGTTTATGAAAATCTGCTCTCATCGAGGATTCGTCGTTTCGATTTTCACCCGTGACGAGCACTGTCCGCCGCACGTCCATGTGGGTAACGACCGCTGGGATGCCCGTTTTCGCTTCAGTTTCTGGCATAACGGCGTGGGGCTGTGGGATGTAAAACCGATACGGCATGGTCCAGGTGCTGCCCTGCTGGAAGAGTTGAGGGAAGTAATCGAGCAGCCGGGCAATCTGCGGCTGGCACGCCAGCGATGGTGGCTGAGCCGGCACTCTGTCTGCGTTGATAACCAGCATTGGGACCCGGGCCGGGAAGAGGTCGTCAGTCTCAGCGTATTTCGAAGAAATACCTTCGCCATCCTCGGGGCTGTCTACGAGCCGTGGTGTGACAGGACGATATTGCAACTTGTGGGGCAAGCCAACCCCGTGGAGATCGAGCTATGACAATCAAAGCAAAGAAACGCGACAATCCGCCCGTCACCGATGAGGTTCTGGATCAGGCCATGACGTTGGGCCGCCAGCGGCGCGGCGCCGACGCGCAAGCCATTCAGGTGAGGTATCTGCCGGCCCTTGAAGCCATTGCCGTGGTATTTGCCGACAGGACCGCCATCCTCCTGCCCATCGACAACTACCCGGAGTTCACCACGCTGAGCACCGCCGAACTGGGGCGCCTCGAGATCGGTTACGCCGGCAGCGCGCTATGCCTTGAAGAGCGCGACCTGCACGTATCCATTGCCGGACTGGTCGCCGCCAGCCCCTCGCTGATGAAGCTGGCCATGACAGTTGCCGCCGCGCGCAACGGCAGCCGCAGCAGCGAGGCCAAGGTCCTGGCGGTACGCGAAAACGGCAAGAAGGGCGGACGGCCCCGCAAGCTGCCCGACATCGGTTAGCCGGATCGAAACGGACTTCGCGCTGTTGCGCCCGGGCGTTCGGCCGCCCCCTGTTCCCCGGCGTTTTCCTTCACCTCCGGACGAGATTCATTAGCTCGTCTAATATCCCCTTTAAGTCCAGCTCGGCTAATCAGTCCCGGCATGATGCGCCATCATGCCGGGATTACTTTTAGTGTCGCCTTGCTGCGTCCTTCACATCCCTCCAGAGCGCCCGTCCGCGCTGGCTTGCGTTCTCAACCCCGATGGCAGGAACCATGGAACTCCAGATCAACGACAAGACTTACCAGATCACCTCCGATGCCGAAACGCCCCTGCTGTGGGTGATCCGCGACGAACTCGGCATGACCGGGACCAAGTACGGCTGCGGCCTGGCCCAATGTGGTGCCTGTTCAGTGATGGTCGACGGCGAGGTGCTGCGCTCCTGCGTCATGCCGGTGGGCGCCATGGCCGGGCGCAAGGTCACCACGATAGAAGCGGTCACCGCCGATCCGGTCGGCCAGAAAGTGGTCGATGCCTGGGTCAAACACCAGGTGCCGCAATGCGGCTATTGCCAGTCCGGCCAAGTGATGGCCGCCACGGCCCTCCTGAAGCAGGTGGCCCAGCCCAGCGACGAACAGGTCGCCGCCGCGATGGTCAACCTCTGCCGCTGCGGTACCTACAACGCCATCAAGGCGGCCATGCATGACCTGTCGGGCGCAACCGCCACCCCCGCTGCGCCCACCGCTACGGCGCCTGCGGCACCTGCCGCTTCCGGTGGCCTCAACCAGAGCGCCGTCGCTGCTGCCGCCTTAGTCGGCGTGGGCGCGGTGGCTGCGATCCAGTGGAGCAAGACCCAGAAAGCCAAGGCCGGCAAGGAGCAAGCATGAACCAACCGCACGATCTGCCCCTGCACGAACTGTTGCCCGAGGGCGAGCCGGTCAACGTCTCGCGCCGCCGCTTCCTGCTGGCCTCGGCCGGCACCGCCGCCGGTTCGCTGGTGGTCGGCTTCGCACTGCCGGCCGGCACCGCCCGCGCCCAGGCCAATGCGGCACCGGCCGCACCGGGAACCAGGGTGCCCGCCTTCCTCGAAATCCGTCCCGACGACAGCATCCACCTGCAAAGCCCCTTCGTCGAAGGCGGGCAGGGCATCTTCACGGCCATGGCGCAGATCGTGGGCGAAGAGCTGGATGCCGATCCGGCCCGTTTCGTGGTCCACAACGCGCCCGCCAATGACCAGTACAAGGTGATGGACATCGGCATTCGCATTACCGGCGGCAGCATGTCGGTGCGCACCAGCTATCCGACCATGCGCCGCGTGGGTGCCCTGGCGCGCCATCTGCTGATGCAGGCTGCCGCCAACCAATGGCAGGTGCCGCTGGCGAGCCTCTCCACCGAGCCCGGCCGCGTACTGCATGCCGCCAGCGGCCGCTCGATGCGTTATGGCGAGCTCGCCCCCAAGGCGCTGGACTTGCCCAATCCACCGCTGGAGACCATCAAGCTCAAGGACGACAGCCAGTTCCGCTGGATCGGCAAGCCCCTGGCGCGATTGGATGTGCTCGACAAATCCACCGGCCGCGCGCAGTACGGTATCGATACGCAGGTGGAGAACATGCTGCAGGCCGCCGTGCAACACGCGCCCCGCCTGGGCCTGGACGTGGGCAGCATCCGCAATGAAGCCGAGGTGCGCAAGATGGCCGGCGTGCATTCGGTGCATCGCCTGCCCGGCGCGGTGGCCGTGGTGGCCGAGCGCTGGTGGAATGCGAAACGCGCCGTCGAAGCGCTGCAGGTCGACTGGAGTGACCCCGGTCCGGCACCGGATCGCCGCTACGTGCCGGCCGACTTTTCCACCGAGGGCTTCGCCGACCAGCTGGCCAGGTCCACCGCCACGGTGGATGAGTCCGAGAACGAAGGCGACGTGGCCAAGGCCCTGGCCAGCGCCAAGACCGTGGTGCAAGCCAGCTACCGCAGCCAGTACCTGAATCACGCGCAACTGGAGCCACCCTCGGCCACAGCCCGCTTCAATGCCGATGGCACGCTGGAGATGTGGATACCCAACCAGGCACCGGAGATGTTCCAGGGTGCCATCGCCAAGCAGACCGGACTGGCTCCGGAAAAGATCATCATCCATTCGCCGCTGCTGGGCGGCTTCTTCGGCCGTCACTTCCTCTACGAGACGGCCATGGTGTTCCCGCAGGCGATCCAGCTGGCCAAGGCCGTGGGCCGGCCGGTCAAGGTGATCTGGAGCCGCGAGGAGGAATTCTCCCGCGACACCATGCGTCCGATGGCAGTGGTGCAGTTCCGCGCCGGCCTGGATGACAAGGGTTTCCCCATCGCCATCGAAGCCATCAGCGCCACCGAAGGTCCGACCGAATCGATTGCCAACAAGCGCAACAAGATCGACCCGACCGCGCTGGAAGGGCTGGCCGGCAAGTCCTATCAGTTTGCCCACAAGCGCATCGGCCAGCGTTTCGTGAAGAATCCGCCCATCCTTGGGTATTGGCGTTCGGTCGGCAATTCGATGAATGACTTTTTCTACGAAGCCTTCCTCGACGAGATCGCCGACAAGGGTGGCCAGGATCCCTATGAGTTGCGCCTGCGTCTGCTGCAGGGCAATGAGCGCCTGACCACACTGCTGCGTGCGGCCGCCGATCTTTCCGGTGGCTGGAAGCGCGGTCCCTTCACAGCGCCCGACGGCACGCGCCGTGCGCGCGGTATCGCCATGGCCAAGGCCTTCGGCACGGAGACGGCAGCCATCGCCGAAGTCTCCATCGAGAACGGCCAGGTGCGCGTGCACGACATCTGGGAAGCCATCGATCCTGGCCGCATCGTCAATCCGGCTATCGTCGAGGCCCAGGTCAATGGTGCAGTCACGCTGGGCCTGTCGCAGGTCTTGCTGGAAGAGGTGGTCTACAAGGAAGGCGCACGCGTGGCGCGCAACTACGATCTCTATCCCATCCTGCCGCCGCAGCGCATGGCACGGGTCCACGTGAAGATCATCGAGAGTGGCGCCAAGATGGGCGGCATCGGCGAGCCGCCGCTGCCGGCCGTGCCGCCGGCGGTGGCCAATGCGGTATCGCACCTCACGGGCCAGCGCATCCGCAGCATGCCGCTGTCGCATTACACCTTCAAGGCCTGATGGCGGACTGACGCATTCATGACTTACAACAAAAGCGCGAAACTGCGCCTCTTCCTGCTGATCGTCCTGGTGCTGGTGATGGCCGCGGCCTGGATCGCCCTGCGTACGCCGGCTTCGCCTTTCGATGCCGCACCGGCACCGGCACCAGCGCCGCCCTCGGCCGAACTGATCCAGCGCGGCGAATATGTGGCACGCCAGGCCGACTGCGTGGCCTGCCACAGTACGCCCAAGAGCAAGCCCTTCGCCGGTGGCCTGGAAATGGCTACCCCGCTGGGCTCCATCTATGCCACCAACATCACGCCGGACCGGGGCAGCGGCATCGGCGACTACACCCTGGCCGAGTTTGATCGCGCCCTGCGCCACGGTGTGGCGCGTGACGGCCACCGGCTCTATCCGGCCATGCCCTATCCCTCCTACGCCAAGATGTCGGATGAGGACGTGGGCGCGCTCTATGCCTACTTCATGCATGGCGTCAAACCGGTGGTGCAGGCCAACCAGGAAAGCGAGATCCCCTGGCCGCTCAACATGCGCTGGCCGCTGGCCTTCTGGAATCTGGCCTTCACCAGCCCGCATCCTTACCAGCCCGATCCGCAACGGGATGCACTCTGGAATCGGGGTGCCTATCTGGTCCAGGGTGCCGGCCACTGCGGCAGCTGCCATACGCCGCGTGGCGTGGCGATGAACGAGAAGGGACTCGACGGCGGCAACCCGCTGTACCTGTCCGGGGCGCTGCTCGATGGCTGGTATGCTCCCAGCCTGCGCGGCGACTTCAACACCGGCATCGGCCGCTGGAGCGAGGCGGAGGTGGTGCAGTTCCTCAAGACCGGCCGCAACCAGCATGCGGTGGTGTTCGGTTCCATGGCCGATGCCTTCAACAATTCCACGCAATTCCTGAGCGACCAGGATCTGCAGGCCATCGCCCGCTACCTGAAGTCGTTGCCGGGCGACCCCGGGCGCGATGGCGAACCGTGGAAGTACGACGCCAGTACCACCGCCGCCCTGGCTGCGCAACGCCTGGAGACGCCCGCTGCGCGCACCTACATGGCCAAGTGCGCGGCCTGCCATGCGGTCGATGGACGTGGCCGTGCACCCTGGATTCCGCCGTTGGCCGGTGCGGTCTCTTCGCTGGCCAAGGAAGATGCCTCGGCCATCAACGTCACCCTGAATGGCTCGGCCCGCGTGGTGGCTGACGGCGTGCCCGATTCCTACCGTATGCCGCCTTTCCGCAGCCAGTTGAGCGATGCCGAGATTGCCGACGTACTCAGCTTCGTGCGCAGCAGCTGGGGCAACCATGGCGGCGCGGTCAAGGCGGAAGACGTCAAGACCCTGCGCGAACGCACCAATCCGGCCAGCAGCAATCCCATCGTGTTGCAGATGCGCTGATCCTGTTTTTCATGAAGTCCCGTTCGGACCGCTGGCCTTGGCAGGCAGCGGTCCTTTTTTCATGACGGGAAGAACCAGGGAGGATTACCGTGTGACGCCGGAGGTCTTCATGGCTGCCACGGAATGGACCGGAGACAAGGCCACGCCATTCTTGACGGCCAGTACCTCGGCCATCACGCTCACCGCGATTTCCGCAGGTGTCTTGCTGCCGATGTAGAGCCCGATGGGCCCGCGCAAGCGCGCCAGGCTTTCTTCGGTCTGTCCGAAGTGGGTGATCATGCGATCCTTGCGCGCGGCACTGTTGCGGCGCGAGCCGATGGCGCCGACATAGAAGGCCGGGCTGGCCACCGCTTCCAGCAGTGCGAGGTCATCCAGCTTGGGATCGTGGGTGAGAGCGATGACGCAGCTGCGCTGATCGGGGCGGAAGGCCAGCACGGCATCGTCGGGCATGTCGGTGACGATGCGTACGCCCTCCACCGACCAGCTGCCCAGGTATTCCGAACGCGGATCGCAGATGGTCACCGAAAAGCCGTTGAAGAGCGCCATCGTCGCCAGGTATTCGGCCAGCATGCCGGCGCCGATCAACAGCATGCGGTAGTCCGGCCCCATGGTATGGCGCAGCGTGTGGCCATCGAACACCAGCTCGGCGGGCGACTCACTCACCTCGATGCGGCTGCTGCCGTCGTGGCAATCCACGCTGCGGCAGACCAGCTGGCCATGCTCCAGCTGCTGCACCAGCGCATCCAGCGTGCCGGCCGGCGGATCGAATTCCAGCAGCAGCGCCAGTGTGCCGCCGCAGGGCAGGCCGAAGCGGTGAGCTTCATCGGCATCGATGCCGTAGCGTACCTGCTGCGGTGCCGCGGCGCGGCCCCAGGCTGCCGGGCGCTGACTGAGGTACTGGAACAGGAGGTCATCCTCGATGCAGCCGCCGGAGACCGACCCGATGAGCCGGCCGTCATCACGGATCGCCAGCTGGGATCCCACCGGCCGCGGCGACGAGCCCCAGGTCGAGACCACGGTAGCCAGCAGCGCGCTACGGCCGTCGCGGCGCCAGTCACGCAGGGCGCGCAATACCTTGAGGTCGGTGGTGTCGTTCATTGCGGGGTCATTCACAGGATGTTCACGAAGCGTTACAGGCGGCCAGTCTGACATGACATCGCTGCCGGAACTAATTAGTCCGGCTTATAGACCAATTAAGCCCGGACCGGCTAATCCCGCTTCGCATGATGAGGCAGAATCGGCAGGCTGGCACGCACTCTGTCCGCAAGGCGGACTGTCTCATTGCGCCGTGGCGGATGTCTCGGGAATGACTCGCCCGTGTCCGTTCCGGTCTTGGAATTTTAGGCAGGAATCGTGGCGGAATAGGTCTGTCTTCCTTGTTTGACGGACGCCACAATATCCCATTTTCATGACAGGCTGCCCACCCTCTTTGCCTGTCAATTTTCATCGCCAGCTTACTTTAGGAGATCCCATGCAAGTACATGCTTATGGCGCCCACGCAGCCGACAAGCCGATCGAACATCTCGAAATCACCCGCCGCGCCACCGGCTCGCACGACGTGCAGATCGACATCGCCTATTGCGGCATCTGCCACTCCGACCTGCACCAGGTCCGTTCCGAATGGGCCGGCACCCAATACCCCTGCGTTCCCGGCCACGAGATCGTGGGCCGTGTCGCGGCCGTGGGCAACCACGTCAGCAAGTTCAAGGTCGGCGATCTGGTCGGCGTGGGCTGTATCGTCGACAGCTGCCAGAGTTGCCCGGACTGCGAAGAAGGCCTGGAAAACTATTGCGACAACATGGTCGGCACCTACAACGGCAAGACCGACGACGCCCCCGGCTGGACCATGGGCGGCTACTCGCAGCAGATCGTGGTGCATGAGCGCTATGTGTTGAACGTGCGCCATCCGGAAGCCGACCTGGCCGCCGTGGCCCCGCTGCTGTGCGCCGGCATCACCACCTATTCGCCGCTGCGCCACTGGGGCGCCGGTCCCGGCAAGAAGGTCGGCGTGGTCGGCATCGGCGGCCTCGGCCACATGGGCATCAAGATCGCCCACGCCATGGGCGCGCACGTGGTGGCCTTCACCACCTCGGATTCCAAGCGCGCCGATGCCAAGGCCCTGGGCGCCGATGAAGTGGTGGTCTCGCGCAATGCCGAAGAGATGGCTGCGCATGCCAAGAGCTTCGACTTCATCCTCAATACCGTGGCCGCACCGCATGACCTGGATGTCTTCCTGGCATTGTTGAAGCGCGAAGGCACCATGACCCTGGTCGGCGCACCGGCCACGCCGCATCCCTCGCCAAACGTCTTCAGCCTCATCATGAAGCGCCGTTCGCTGGCCGGCTCCCTCATCGGCGGCATCCCCGAGACCCAGGAAATGCTGGACTTCTGCGCCGAACACGGCATCGTCGCCGACATCGAGCTCATCCGTGCCGAGGAGATCAACACTGCCTACGAGCGCATGCTCAAGGGCGACATCAAGTACCGCTTCGTGATCGATAACGCCAGCATGGCAGCTTGATCGCCGATATCTGACGCAGCCATGAAGTGCGTGAAAGCGGGCCGGCGCCATCAGAGGTGCCGGCCCTTTTTTGTCGGAGCGATTGCGGGAACGCGGCCTCAATCGGCCACGACCGGCCCGCCAAGGTATTGCTCATCACTGACCGGCTCCATCCACTCGACGTTCTTGCCATCGAGCAGTTCGGTGATGGCCACGTGCGTCATCGCCGTGGTGGCGGTAGCACCGTGCCAGTGACGGCGCTGGCACGGGCACCACACCACGTCGCCGGCCCGGATCTCGGTACGCGGGCCGCCTTCGCATTGGGTCCAGCCCACCCCCTGGGTGACGATCAGGGTCTGGCCCAGCGGATGGGTATGCCAGACCGTGCGGGCACCGGGTTCGAAGGTGACGATGGCGCCGCCTGCACGCGCCGGTTCCTCGCCCTGGAAGAAACTGTCGATGCGCACGTTGCCGGTGAAAAAGGAGGCCGGACCTTTGGCCGAAGGAGTGCTGCCGTTACGGATGATTTTCATGGAGAAGTCCTCTTGGTGGATGAATGCCCGCGATCCTGGCGCGCCGTGAGCGCCGCCAGCAAGGCAGCGGCCAACAGCACGCCGGCGCTGGCAAAGAAGCTGAATCGATAGCCGCCGTGATCGAACAGCAGGCCGCCCATGGTGGATCCCAGTCCGATGGCCAGTTGCACCAGCGCGACCATCAGCCCGCCACCGGCTTCGGCGTCCTCGGGCAGGGTACGGGCCACCCACGACCACCAGCCCACGGGCGCAGCCGTAGCGGTCAGGCCCCATAGCGCCAGCAGCAGGCTCACCGGCAGCACGTGGTGACCGCAGGCCACCAGTGCCAGCGCGATGATGGCCATCAGCAGCGGGATGAAGACCAGCGTGGCATAGAACGAACGCTGCAGCAGCCGCCCGATCAGCGTGGTGCCGATGAAGCCGGCCACGCCGATCAGCAGCAGGATCAGCGACAGGGTTTGGACCTGGACGCGCGTCTCGTTTTCCAGGAAGGGACGCAGATAGGTGAACAGCGTGAACTGGCCCATGAAGAGCAGGCTCACACCCGCCATGCCCAAGGCCACCAGGGGCGTGGCGAGCAGTGCCAGGGGATGCGGTGCGGCCTCTGCACGCGCCGCAGGGCGCATCGATGGCAGGCTGGCCGCTTGCCACAGCAGTGCCAGCAAGGCCACCGGTGCCAGGCACAGGAAGGCGCAGCGCCAGCCGATGACGGCACCGAGATAGCTGCCCAGCGGTGCGGCCACCACCGTGGCCAGGGCATTGCCGCCATTGAAGATGGCCAGTGCGCGCCCCACCTTGTGCGGCGGTACCAGGCGGATGGCTGCGGCGGCCGACATCGACCAGAAGCCGCCGATGGCAATGCCGATCAGCACCCGCCCGGCCATGTAGACGGGATAGTTGGGTGCGAACGCAATGACCGGACCGGACAGCAGCATCAGTGCCGTCAGCCACAGCAGCAGCGTCTTGCGCGGCAGCCTGCCGGCCAGGCGTGCAATCGACAGGCTGGTGAGCACGGCGAAGGCGCCGGAGACCGAGATGGCCTGCCCGGCCAGCCCTTCGCTGACCCCGAGATCATGCGCGATGGGCGTCAGCAGGCTCACCGGCATGAATTCCGAGGCCACCAGCGCAAAGGCCGTGAGCGTCATGGCGAAGACGCCGCTCCAGCAGGCGCGCGCAGGTGCATCGGACGCGAGAGGCAATACCGTGGAAGAAGAACTGCTCATGATGATGGCCGGCAATACCCTGCCAGCCGCGTCACGCCATTGAGCGTACGCAGCACTGGCAGTGCCTGCCTTGGAGAATGTGGAAGCTGACCAGTGTCACCCGTCCGCTCCATATTGACTAGGTAATCAATCCTTAATTACCCTATTAGAAGAACTAATCAATGAATCCCATCCCCCTCCGGCATCGCGTCCTGTTTCCATCGGGCCGATTTCAGGCTGACCTGATTTTCTTGCTCACCATTGGAAGGGTGGCTGCATGATCAAACGCAATCTCAACGACTTGCTGGGCTTCGTCACCGTTGCGCGCGAGGGCAGCTTCACGCGCGCCGCCGCCACTCTGGGCGTGACGCAATCGGCGCTCTCACAAGCCATCCGTGGCCTGGAAGAGCGCCTGCAAATTCGCCTGTTGACCCGCACTACGCGCAGCATCGCGCTCACACCAGCAGGTGAACGCCTGATCCAGACCATCGGCAACCGCTTCGACGAGATCGAAGCCGAACTCGATGCGCTCACCGCCCTGCGCGAAAAACCCGGCGGGACCGTGCGCATCACCTGCGGCGACGGCATGATCCAGCGCGTCCTGCTGCCCAAGCTGGCGCCGCTGTTGAAACACTATCCCGACATCAAGCTGGAATTCGACATGAGCTACGCCCTGCGCGATATCGTGGCGGACCGCTTCGATGCCGGGGTGCGCTGGGGCAAGACCATCGACCGCGACATGATTGCGGTACCCATCGGCCCGCCCCTGCGCATGGTGGTGGCGGCCGCGCCGGAGTACTTCACGCGCTATCCGGTGCCGCAGCATCCGCACGATCTGATGGGCCAGGATTGCATCAACCAGCGCATGCCCTCCTCGGGCGGGCTCTATGTGTGGGACTTTGAAAAGGACGGTGAGAAGATCAACGTGCGCGTTGATGGCGCACTCATCTTCAACACCGTGCCACCCCAGATCGACGCGGCCCTGGCCGGACTTGGCGTGGTACTGCTGCCGGAAGATGAGCTGCAAGCCCATCTCGACAGCGGCCAGCTGGTGCGGGTGCTGGAGGACTGGTGCCCGGTCTTCGAAGGCTATCACCTCTACTATCCGAGCCGTCGCCAGCCGTCGCCAGCGTTTTCGCTGGTGGTCAATGCGCTACGCTACGAGGGTCGCTCGCGCCAGCCGGGCTGATGACGCTGGGCAGGATTCATAAGCTGGGCTGATAACAGTATTCAGAGAGCCGGGGCTAATCAGAAACCGCTGGTGTGGCGACAATCGGCGCTGACAAATTTTCTGCGGGCTGCCTATGTCTTCTTCATTCCTGCCGCGCCTGATACTGAGCGGTTTCCTGATGGCTGCTGCGGCAAGCCTGTTGCCGATGGAAGCCCTGGCCCAGACCCGTTCTCCTGCCAAGAGCCTGCCCATGACCCTGCGCATCACCATTGCCGACACCATCCTCACTGCCCGCCTCGAAGCCGGCCAGGCCGCCCGGGATTTCGCTGCGCAGCTGCCGCTGACGCTGGAACTCTCCGACTACAACCAGACCGAGAAGATCGCCCAACTGCCCCGCAAGCTCAATATCCGCGGCGAGCCGGAAGGCTACACGCCGCATACCGGGGACATCGCCTTCTACGCGCCCTGGGGCAATATCGCCTTGTTCTACCGGGACTTCTCTTATTCGAAAGGCTTGGTCAAGCTCGGTCACATTACGGGCAACCTCGACGTGTTGCGCCAGCCGGGCCCCTACACGGCCCTGATCGAGCAGGAGTGAATCGTCCCCACGATCACGCCGCGTACTTGCGCAGCGTGGCCAGCGGCACGTGGAGTTCTTCCATGGCCGCGAAACTTTCCAGCAGATAATCCACCGCCACCCGCACACGTGGGGCCACCAGCGCACGATGCGGATACTGCAGGCACATCTCGTAATGGCCGGGATGATGGCTGCGCGGCAGCAGCATCTTCAACTCGCCGCGCTGCAGATGGCGCCATGCATGATGGGCCCCCACCTCGGCCACGCCCAGGCCGGCCAACGCCGCTTGCACGAGCGTCTCCGGGGAGGAGAGGGTCAGCAGCGCCTGTTCGGTATTCCAGGTCGTCATGCTGCCGTCGCTGCCCTGGAAATTCCAGGGCGATACCTTGCCTCCCAGGAACTTGCGCGTGATCAGATCGTGCTTGTGCAGGTCCTGCGGTCGGCGCGGCGTGCCGCGCGCTTCCAGGTAGGCCGGGCTGGCCACCAGCACCAGGTTCAGCTTGCAGATGGTGCGCGAGACCAGTGAGGAATCGGCAATGCGTCCACCCCGGATGGCCAGGTCATAGCCGTCCTGTACCAGGTCGATCACCCGGTCATCGAAATCCACCTCCAGCGACAGCGCCGGATAGCGCCTGGTCAGGCCGGGCAGCAGCGGCAGCAACTGTTCGCGGCCAAAGGCCGCGCTGGTGGAAATGCGGACACGGCCGGTCGGCGCTGCGCGCGCAGCGACCACGACATCGGTGGCCTGGTCCAGTGCATCCAGGGCAATGCGCGCCTGGCGCAGGAAGGCGTTGCCTTCCTCGGTCAGGTTCAGGCTGCGCGTGGTGCGGTTCATCAGCCGCACGCCCAGCGCCGTCTCCAGTCCGGCCACGTTCTGGCTGACCGCCGCCGAGGAAATACCCAGCGCCCGGCCGGCACCGGCAAAGCTGCCGCTATCGGCCGCCTGCACAAAGGAAATGATCGCGCGTACCCGCTGTGAGGTATCCATGCCAGGTGTTCTCCGGAAAAACGATTGATAAGTTCATCTTGACGAATCCTAAATGATTGCACCGCTACCGTCATCGAATCATCTTGCCCAGAATAAGTCCCGTCACCGTCTGATCCGGTTTGACTCACTTTGACTTACCCACAGGAGAAACCATGAACATCAGCATCGTCTTCGACAGCGGCTACGGCCACACCGAAAAACTCGCGCAATCCGTGGCACGCGGCGTGGAGGAGGTCGCGGGTGCCCGCGCCATCCTGGTGCCGCTATCGGCCGGCAGTGTCGACTGGACCGCCATCGCCGGCAGCGAAGCTGTCATCTTCGGCTCGCCGACCTACAACGGCACCATCTCGGCGCGCTTCAAGCAGTTCATGGAAGACTCCACCCGCCAGGCGTGGATCCCGCAGACCTGGCGCAACAAGGTCGCTGCCGGCTTCACCAATTCCGGCGCGCTGCATGGCGACAAGCTCAATTCCCTGGTGACCATGGCACTGTTCGCCGCCCAGCACGGCATGCTCTGGGCGGGTGTCGATCTGTTCCCCGGCAAGACCGGTGACGAACTCAACCGTATCGGTGGCTGGCTGGGCGCCATGGCGCAATCCGACGATGCCCCAGCCGACGTCACCCCCGGCGCCAGCGACCTGGCCACGGCGGCCTACCTGGGCAAGCGCGTGGCTGAAGTGGCCGCGCAATTCGCACGCGGCCGCGCCTGATTGCAAAGGAATCCGTCATGTCACAAACCTCTGCAACCGATGCGCTCTTCGAGATGCTCTCCAGCGTGGCTCCGGCCCTGGTCGATCTGACCCGCGAGCACGTTGTCGATGAACTGTGGCACCGTCCCGGCCTGAGCACACGCGAGCGCGCCCTGGTCACGGTGGCAGCGCTGGTGGCACGCCATGCCACACTGGCTTATCCGCATTACTTCAACAAGGCGCTCGACAGCGGCCTGTCGGCCGATGAGCTCAGCGAGTTGCTGACCCATCTGGGCTGCTATGCCAGCCTGGCCAATGCCTTCGCCGCCATCGGTGCGGCGCGCGAGGTGCTGCTCCAGCGCGGCTTGCAAGTGGACTTGCCGGCCGCCGCGGCACCACCGTTGCTGGAGCTGGCTGAGGTCGTTCCGTTCCACCTTCAGGAAGCGGTGTTCGGCATTGGACAGTCGGCCTCGTCCTCCCCAGCACTGGCGCACTTCACCGAAGTGGTCTTGCTGCAGAAGATCTGGCGCCGTCCCGGACTGCCCGTCCGCGAACGTGCCCTGGTGACCGTGGTTGCCCTGGCGGCGATGGGACAGACCGAGCGGCTGCCGGCTTATCTTGCCCTGGCCAGCCATCACGGATTGGGCCGTGAGCAGTTTGGCGAGGCATTGGCGCATATGGCCTTCTATTGCGGCTGGGGTTTGGCACAGAAGGCGGCAGTGGCGATAGCGGAGTGATCCAGATATCAGTTCATCTGATATCAAAAATCATTTTTCAGGATTGGATGAATAAGCCACCGGACTGCATCATGCAGACCTGTCCAACATTCATCCAGGAACTCCCCGTGTCCGCTTCTGCCACCACCCAGGCCGCCATCGTCTGGCCTGCCGGCTATCTGCCCGGTACCACCGACAACTATGTTTCCAATGAAGTGATCATTGCCGGCCTCTCGGCGGCGCAGGTGTGGCCGCTGCTCAACGACACCACCGCGTGGCCGTCCTGTTACGGCAACGCCAGCGAGATCCGTTTTCACGACGGCAGCGGTCCGCTGCTGTCTGCGGGCGCACGTTTTCGCTTCACCACCTTCGGCTTTGCGGTCGAGGCGGAAGTGACCGAGTACCTGTCGCCACAGCCTGGACAGGCCGCCCGCGTTGCCTGGCATGGCTGGGTCGAGGGCGACGCTGCAACGCGTCTGGATGTGCACCATGCCTGGCTGTTCGAAGACCTGGAAGGCGGACGCGTGCGCATCCTCACGCAGGAAACCCAGAACGGCCAACCCGCATGCACGCTGGCGGCGACCCTGCCCAATCCCATGCTCAATGCCCATCAGGAATGGATCAGCGGCCTGGCTCGTGCAGCGGCGGCCGTCGCTGCACGCCGTTAAGGCAACAAGCCCGCCGTGGCGAAGAGCAACTGCCGCAGCCAGCGCTGGGCCGGATCGCGGTGGGTGCGTTCGTGCCAGGCGGCGGTCTTGGTGAAGCCGGCGATCTCCAGGGGCGGGGCCAGCAGTTTCAGACCGGCTACGCCCGCCACCAGCCGATAGGGAACCACCGCCACCAGATCGGTGCTGCGCAGGATCTCCGGCAACACCAGGAAGCGCTTGACCGACAGGCTCACGCGCCGCTGCAGTCCGCGCTGGGCCAGCGCCTCGTCGGTCACACCGTGGAAGGGATCTCCCGCATACGACACCAAGGCATGGTCGAGCGCACAGAACTGCCTCAGTGACATGCGCCGCCCGCGCACCACCGGATGATCCTCGCGCAGCGCGCAGACGTAGTGCTCATCGAAGAGCCGCCGCGCGTGCAAACCGGGCGGGGTATCCTGCGGCGTGGTGAGGGCCAGGTCGATCTCGCCGCGTTCCAGCCGCTCCTGCAGCGGTGCATCTTCCATCGAGGCCAGCCCCACCCGGATGAAGGGTGCATGCTGCTTGAGCGCCGCCAGGAAAGGCAGCGCCACCGCCCGCAAGGCGTAGTCGGTGGCAGCGATGGTGAAATCCAGTTGGGCAGTGGCCGGGTCGAATACCGGGGGATGCAGCAGGCCGTCGATGTCGCGCAGTACGCGCTGTACCGGCTGGGCCAGCTCCAGCGCCCGTGGTGTCGGGATGATGCCGCGCTGGCTGCGGGCAAACAGCGGGTCATCGAAACTCTCGCGCAGCCGCGTGAGGATCCCGCTCATGGCCGGCTGACTCACGCCCAGGCGGGCGGCCGCGCGGGTGACGTTGCGTTCGTCCAGCAGGGCGGCCAGCGCCTTGAGCAGGTTCAGGTCGAGCGTGCGGAGGTCGGTCTTTTTCATGCGCGGCAAGTCGGCTGGGTGAAATGACGCATGGTAGCAAGCCCCTGCGACAAATTGCCACATTCAATTTGCCACCATCCCCCCTTATCCTTGCCGCTCCTGATTTCCCATGCGGCATCCAGGGGACGGCAGCGCGACTGCCGGGCGAGGTCGCATGCCATTCGATGATTACAAAACCAATGACCATCATTTCTGCCCGCAGGCCCGGGCCGTTGCATCGCGCCCGACCCATGTTGAAACTGACCGCCCTGTCCAGCGTGCTGGCCGTGGGCACCGCACCCTTGGCCATGGCGCAATCGGCCAGCGCTGGCGAGGACTCTTCACTCACGCTGGGTACGGTGGAAGTCAGTGGTCGCCGCAGCGGCCCGCTGCCGGTGAACAATGTGCTGAGCTCGGTCGACCTGATCGGCGCCGACCGCATCCAGCAAGAGCAGGTGCAATACAACTGGGAGCTGTTTGCGCAGTCGCCGGGTGTGATGCTGACCCAGTTCCGCCAGGGCAACGAGTCGGGCAAGCTGTCCTTCCGGGGTTTCAACGGCGAGGGCGAGGTCAATGCGGTCAAGCTCCTCATCGATGGTGTGCCCAGCAACGACAATGCCGGTGGCATGCCCTTCCTGGGCACGCTGTTCCCGCTGGACATCGAGCGCATCGAAGTCGTGCGCGGTACCAACGATGCGCGCTACGGCCTGCACAACATCGCCGGCAACGTCAACATCGTCACCCGCCAGGGCGGCAACTACGATGAAGCGCGCCTGACCTATGGCAGCTTCAACACACGCCAGGTACAAGTGGTCAAGGGCGTGGAGAACGGCAACTGGTCGCAGAACTATTTCCTCGGCTACGAAAAATCGGATGGCTATCGCCAGCACGCGCAGAGCGAGAACATCGTCTTCTCCGGCAAATGGTTCTACACCAGCGATGACGGGCGCTATCGCACCGGCCTTAGCATTCGCCACGCCAATGCCTATGCGCAGGAGCCGGGCTACCTCACCGCCCAGGACGCACACAGCAACCCGACGTCCTCCTATGCCTATGCCCAATCCGATGGCGGCAACCGGCAGATGGATCAGGTCAGCCTGCATTTCGATGGCGACATTGACGACCAGCTCTCGGTCGGTGCCAAGCTCTACCTGAACCGTGTACGCGACCAGCGCTGGCTGCGCTATTCCTCCACCACCTCGCAGCAGGAACGTCTCATCGACGAGACCCACTACGGCCTGCTGACCACAGCCACCTATCGTCCCCGCTGGCAGGCGCTGGAGGGTATGAACGACCTGGCGCTGGAAGGCGGCTTCAACCTGGAGCGCCAGGAAGACCAGAGCCCGCGCTACAACACGGTCAACCAGGTGCGGGTGTCGCAGACGCGTGATCATCATTTCGTCTTCGATACGGTGGGCGCCTATGTGCAGGCCGTGATCAAGCCGGTGGAGGCGCTGCGCATCATTCCCGGCTATCGCGTGGATCATGTGGGCGGGCGCTTCAACGATCCGTCGCGCGGCGTGAGCTATGGCATCCAGGACTATGGCTATATCCGCCAGCCCAAGCTGAGTGTGGTGTACGCGCCGATCCGCCAGGCCAGCGTCTACGCCAATTGGGGCCGGACCTTCCAGGTCGGCGCGGGCGCGGCAGCCTACAAGTCCAACAACAACGACTTGCGGCCCTCCATCAACGATGGCTGGGAAACCGGGCTCAAGTTCACCCCGGTGGACTGGCTCGATGGCCGTGTGGCGGCGTGGGCACAGCAAGCTTCGGATGAGGTCAAGCGGCGTCTGAACGACCCCACCGGCGACTCCGAAAACGTCGGCCGCACCCGGCGCAACGGTGTCGACCTGCAAGTCAATCTGCGTGCCTCCAGGAGCACCACGGTGTGGCTGGCCTATTCGCGCCAGCGTTCGGAAATCGTCACGCCCGATCCGACGGCACCCAACACCATCGGCAAGGAAATCGATCACGTACCGCGCTATGTCTATTCGGGCGGGATCGATTACCAGGCCAGCGCTGACCTGAAACTTTCCGCCTCGGTCAACGGCCAGGGCAGCTATTACCTGACCACCGCCAATACCGGCGGCAAGTTCGGCGGCTATACGCTGTTCAACGCCAGCGCCACCTATCAGGTCACGCCCAAGCTGAGCCTGGAGTTGCAGCTCAAGAACCTTACAAATCGCTACTATGAATATGTCTGGATCAATGACCAGACCCGGCATGCCCCGGGGGACGGGCGCGCGGTGTACGTGTCGGCCAATGTGAAGTATTGAGCGAAAACAGGGCAGGGCACACCGGCCCTGCCTGCTTATTGCGCAGCGACCACGGTGATTTCCACCAGCAGGCTGGGCGAGCCCAGCTTGGCTTCGAGCGTGGTGCGGGCCGGCGCGGTGCCGGCGGGCACCCAGGCGTCCCAGACCGCATTCATGGCAGCGAAGTCGGCGATGTCGCGCAGGTAGATGGTGGTCGAGAGGATGCGCTCCCGGTGCGAACCTGCTTCGCTGAGCAGGGCATCGATACGGGCCAGCACTTCCGCAGTCTGGGTGCCGATGTCAGCCTCTGCATGCGGGCCGCCGTTGGCTGTCTGTCCGCACAGATAGACCAGGCCGCCGTATTTGACGATCTTGCTCATGCGCGCATTGGTGTGCTTTCTCTCGATGCTGTTGTCGGTGGTGCTCAAGCGATTCTCCTGTCAACGTTGGTTCATGTCACTGCATGGACTTGCCCGGATTAGTCCGCGGCAAGGGGTTCGGTCTGGTCCAGCGCCGCCAGCGAGGCCAGCGCGATGGGTTTGAGTGGCGTACGGATGTGATAGGCCCCCACTTCCCCGGGCGGCTTGCCCAGCTCCTGCGCCAGGATCTGCGTCACGCTCAGGCCGCACATGCGCCCCTGGCAGGGACCCATGCCGCAGCGGCTGAAGAACTTGGTCTGATTGGGCCCCTGGCAGCCCAGGCGCGCCATCTCGCGGATCTGCCCGGCGCTGACCTCTTCGCAGCGGCACACGATGGTCTCGTCGGGTGGACTGGCCAGCCATTGCGGCGGACGATAGAGCGCATCCAGGAAGGGGCGGATCTTCAGGTGCCGGGTGCGTTCCGCCTGCGCCTGGCCGATCAGCGCGGCGCATGCCGCAGCATCGCTCTTGCCGATGGCCAGGGCGGCATGGGCGGCGGCGAGGATACCGGCGGATTCTGCCGCTCGCGCACCCGCAATACCGGCACCGTCGCCAGCGATGCGCAGTCCCGCCAGCGAGGTCTGGCCGCCTTCGTCCACCACCGGCGTCCAGCACAGATTGAGGGCATCCCAGCGGTGATCCAGGCGCAACTGTCGGCTCAGCTGCGTATTGGGAACCACACCATGGTGCAGCAGTACCACCTTGGCCGCCAGCGTGTGGCGCTGGGCGCCGACGCTGAACTGCACCTGTTCGGCCTGGACGCTGCCCGCGATGCGCAGGTCGCTGGCACCCTGATACAGCGGCACGCCGGCGCGGCGCAAACGCCACAGCATCTTCAGGCCCTTGATCAGGTATTGCGGCGCGCCCAGCGCCGCCGGCAGATGCGGCAGGGCGCGGTTCAGGTTGTCGCGTGGCGAGGTCTGTACCACGGCCGCCACTTCGGCCCCGGCTTCCAGCAGCTGGCAGGCCACCAGCAACAGCAGGGGACCGGCACCGGCCAGCACCACCGGCCCCTGCGGCACCGAGGCCGAGGTCTTCATCGCGATCTGCGCTGCGCCCGCATTGAGCACGCCCGGCAAGGTCCAGCCAGGCACCGGCGAGGGGCGTTCCATGGCGCCGGTGGCCGCGATGATCTGGCGCGCACGCAAGCGGGAGGAACGTCCCTCCTGCTCTAGCGTGACCACCAGATCCTGGGTGATTTCCCACACCAGGGCGCCGCTGCGATACTCCACGCCGCACTGCTGCAGACGCTCGGCCAGGCTGCGTCCGTGCAGGTAATCCGGACCCAGCACGGCAGCTACCTGGGGCGACACCTGCGTGACGTTGCGATAGATCTGCCCGCCCGGGCGCGGTTGCTCGTCCAGCAGCAGCGTCTTCAAGCCCAATCCTGCGGCGGTGATGGCAGCCGACATCCCGGCCGGGCCGGCGCCGATGATGATGAGATCGTGGGTCGGCGCCATCATGCGGGCTCTCCCACGCGGCGCGCGCCATGCGGCAGACGCACTTCCATGCCAGCCTCCACCTGCACCATGCAGGACTGCACGTTCTGGCGGCCATCGACTTCGACCAGGCAATCGAAACACACGCCCATCAGGCAGAAGGGCGCACGCGGGCTTCCCGATACCGGGGTATGCCGCAGCGGACTCACGCCCGCATTGAGCAGGGCAGTGGCCAGGCTTTCGCCTTCCCTGGCGTGGATGGTCTTGCCGTCCACCCGGAGGGCCACCTCGGGGCGGCGGTCTTCATTGGCCGTCAGCATGGACTTGAACATGGAATCGCTCCGCTTTGAATTTGGAAATGGCAGTGGGCTCGGCGCCGCCCCGTATCCAGTCCGCCAGGGGACCGGCATGCATGGCCGCCAGCGTGATGCCGCTGTGGCAGGTCACCACGAAGGCACCGGGGCATTGGCGCGACTCTTCATAGATGGGGAAACCATCGGGCGTCATCACCCGCAACGCGCCCCAGGTGCGGACCACGTTGGCACTATCGAGCAAGGGGAAAAACTTGCGCGCACGATTGGCGATATGGGCCAGTTGATCAATCGAGGTGCGGTCGTCGAAACCCACGTCTTCCTTGGAATCGCCGATCTGCACCACGCCCTCGCCGGTCTGCCGCACATGGCCCGAAGGATGGCGCAGGAACGGCTGCATGCGCTCGGTCACCAGCACCTGTCCGCGATTGGGCGCCACCGGCGCGTGCAGGCCGACCAGCGGCGCCAGGGTGCGATTGCCCAGCCCGGCCGCCAGCACCAGTTTGCCGGCGACGTATTCCTGCCCACCGGCATGGACGTGGAACTGGCCGGCGCGATGGATGATCTGCTCGCAGCGCACGCCATTGCGCAGGATGCCGCCCAGCGTGTGAAAGCGCTGCACCAGTGCACGCAGCAGCCGCAACGGGCTCACGTGGCCATCGCGCGGACCGTAGACGGCGCCGATCACTTCCGGTCCGATGTGCGGCGAGAGCTCCTTGAGCGCCACCGGGTCGAGCACCTCGAAGGGATAGTCGCCCACCGCCACGCGCAGGCGTTCCAGTTTTTGCACATAGGCGCGCAGCTCGTCGTCGGTCAGGAAGAATTGCAGGCCACCGATCTGCTGCAGCTCCAGGTCGATGCCGCTGGCCTGCGTCAGTTCCTGCGCGAAAGCCGACCAGCTTTGCGCCGAGGCCATGCTCCAGCGCGCATAGTCGGGCAGCTCATCGCCCTTGCCCTGCACCCAGACCAGGCCGAAGTTGCCGCGTGCAGCACGAAAGGCATCGTCGCCCTCGTCCAGCACCAGCACCTTCTCGCCCGCCTTGGACAGTCCGTAGGCGATGGACATGCCGACCACGCCCCCGCCGATGACCAGCGTATCGATATCCGTTGAAATCATGATGTCTTTCCAGAGAGAATCCGGTCCAGTCCGTAGAAGCGTTCCAGCAAGGCCATCAGCACCAGGGTCAGCACGATCAGCACGGTGGAGACCGAGGCCAGCAGCGGATCGATGGTGTTGGCGATGTGGTTGTACATCTTCACCGGCAGGGTTTCGGTACCCGCCGAGGAAACGAAGATGGACATGGTGAGTTCGTCGAAACTGTTGATGAAGGCGATGATCCAGCCACCCGCCACGCCGGGAATGATGAGCGGCAGCTCGACCCGCCGGAACACGGTCCAGGCCGAGGCCCCAAGCGATTGCGCGGCCTGCGCGATGGTGCGGTCAAAGCCGGTGGCCGCCGCCACCACCAGGCGCAGCACGTAGGGCAGCACGATGACCGTGTGCGCTACCGTCAGGCCCCAGGCGGTACCGGGCGAGCCCAGCAGCGTCAGCAGGCGCAGCAGCGCAATGCCCAGCACGATGTTGGGCACCATCAGCGGTGACAGCAGCAGCCCCAGCAGCGCATCCCGCCCGGGGAAGCGATACCAGGCGATGGCCATGCCGGCCGGTACCGCCAGCAAGGTCGCCAGGGTCGCCGCCGTCACACCCAGCGACAGGCTGCGGTAGAAGGCCGTCATGAAACTGTCGTCGCCGAGAATGGCGCCATACCAGCGCAGCGAGGCGCCATCGAAGGGCAGCGAGATGTAGCCCTTGTCGGTAAAGGAGACGCACACCACCATCACCAGCGGCGCCAGCATGAAGGCCGCAAAGGCGAGATGGAACAGCATCAGGGGCAGGGGAACGCGCGTCTTCATTGGAACACCTGCCTGTAACGCCGCTCCACCAGGCGGTTCACGCCCAGCGAGACGGCCAGCACGATCACCAGCAACACCACCGACAGGGCCGCGCCCAGCGGCCAGTTGAGGTTGCCCAGGAATTCGTCGTAGATGGTGGTAGGCACCACCTTCAGCCGGCGTCCGCCGATGATGGCCGGGGTGGCGAAGGCACTGGCGGCCAGCGAGAACACGATCAGGCCACCCGAGAGCACCCCCGGGATGACCTGGGGAAAGACGATGCGCAGCATGATCGTGCCCAGCCCCGCGCCCAGCGATTCGGCGGCCTGTTCGGTGGCGGGATCGAGCTTTTGCAGCGAGGCCCAGACGGCCAGTACCATCATCGGCACCAGCACGTGCACCAGCGCGATCACCACACCGGTAAAGGTGAACATCATCTTGACCGGCGTATCGATGAGGCCCATGGCCATGAGCGCCTTGTTGATCACGCCTTCATTGCCCAGCAGGATGGCCCAGCCCAGTGTGCGCACCACTACCGAGATCAGCAGCGGTCCCAGCACGATGACCAGGGAGACGGCGCGCCATCTTTCCGACAGGCGCGAGAGCACGTAGGCCTCCGGCACGCCGATGGCGATGCAGATCAGCGTGACCACCAGGGCCAGCCCGAAGGTGCGCAGGAAGATGTTCCGGTAGTAGTCGTCGGTGGCGATGTCGAGATAGTTGGCAAGCGTAAGGTGATCGCCCGTGACGCCACCGGCCACGAAGGGGAAGAAGCTCAGCGACAGGGTAATCACCAGAGGCAAGACCACGAAAGCCAGCGTGATCAGCGTGGCGGGCGTCCCCATCCAGTAGGGCAGTGCGCTGTGACGGGCGCTCATCGTGCCGCCCCCGTGCGGGGCACCACGTGGGCATGTTCCGGCGCCCAGCGCAGGCTGACCGGATCGCCTTCGGCCCAGGTGGGTGCACCCTTGTTGGCCTGGCTGATCTGGACCAGGCCCAGCGGTGTCTGCACCTGGTAGAGCCAGTGATTGCCCAGGAACACGCGCGCCTGCACGCGGCCGGCCAGCAGCGCGTCCTCGGGCGTGGTGAATTCAAGCTTCTCCGGGCGGACGATGTATTCCACCTCGCCAGTGGCGGCCAGGTCGGCCGCAGGCAGGCGATAGCCCTCCAGTTCCACGCAATTGCGGCCCTGCATGCGGGTGCCGGCGAATACGTTGGCTTTGCCGAGGAAGGTGGAGGAAAACCGTCCGTTGGGTTGTTCGTACATGTCGTAGGGACGGCCGATCTGTTCGATGCCGCCCTTGTTCATCAACACCACGCGGTCCGAGAGGGTCATGGCTTCGGCCTGGTCATGCGTGACCATGATGGTGGTCACGCCCACGCGGTGCTGCAGGGCGCGCAGCTCGATCTGCATTTCCTCGCGCAGCTTGGCATCGAGTGCGCCCATCGGTTCATCCAGCAACAGCACCGGCGGCTGGATGGCCAGCGCGCGTGCCAGCGCGACACGCTGGCGCTGGCCGCCCGAGAGCTCTTTGGGATAGCGCTGTGCCATCGCACCCAGGTGGACCAGATCGAGGGTTTCCGCTACCCGCCGGCTGCGCTCGGCGCTGGCCAGTCCTTGCATTTCCATGCCGAAAGCGACGTTCTGGGCCACCGTCATGTGCGGGAACAAGGCGTAGTTCTGGAACACGATGCCCAGTCCGCGCTGGCTCGGCTTGACGTCGGTGATATCGCGCCCATCCAGCAGGATGCGTCCGCTGGTGGGCTGCACGAAACCGGCGATCATCTGCAGCGTGGTGGTCTTGCCGCAGCCCGATGGTCCCAGCAGGCTGATGAATTCGCCCTTGGCCACCGACAGGTCGCACTGCCCGACCGCCACCACGTCGCCGTAGTGCTTGGACAGGCCATTGAGTTGAAGAAAGCTCATGGAGGGGATCCCCTGGTCTGATCGCGTAAGGGTGAGATGGCTTCAGCGCTCGACCGCGCGGTTCCAGCGGTTGGTCCACTCGGCGCGCTGGGCATTGATGATGCCGTAGTTGGGCGCAATCATCTGTCCCACTTTCTCAGGACCATAGACCACGCGCTTCATGACCTCGGGCGTGAGCTTGGTGGTCTTGTTGACCGGTCCCCAGCCCTGCGAAGTGGCGAGGATGGCCTGCACGTCGGCCGACAGCACGTATTGCAGGAACTGCTGTGCCAGCTTGGGTTGCGGTCCGCCTTCCACGACGCAGGCCGCCGACATGAGGGCCACCGCACCTTCCTTGGGATAGACGAATTCCACCGGCGCACCCTGGTCGATGACGGCCTGCACGCGGCCATTGCCCCACACCGCCAGCGCCGCTTCACCGGTCTGCAGCATCTCGGCCATCTTGCCCGGCGACGGTTCCCAGGCCAGCACGTTGGGCGCCACCTTCTTGATCATGGCGTCGAAGCCCGGTGCGATCTTCTCTTCGCTGCCGCCGTTCAGGCGAGCCATCATCACCAGCGTGAGCAGGCCGTAGCCATTGGTGATGGGCGGGATCACCACTTTCTGCTTGTACTTGGGATTGGTCAGGTCCTGCCAGGAGTCGGGCGCCTTCCAGCCGTTCTTGGCAAAGACTTCCTTGTTGTAGGCCAGGCCGGTGGCAATGAAGCCGATGCCGATCGATTTGTCCCCGATCATGCGGGCATTGGGATAGACCTCGCGCGAGCTGCTGCCTTCTTCGATCTTGGCGCACAGGCCCTGGCCGACGGCCTGGTACATCGGACCATCGTCGATCATGGCCAGCGACATTTCCTGATGGCCCTTCTGGGCTTGCAGCTTGGCCAGGATGTCGGTGGAGTTGCCCGACACATAGACCACCTTGCTGCCCGTCCTGGCCTCGAAAGGCGGAATGATCTTTTCCTTGAAGGCTTGTTCGCTGGACCCGCCGTAGCCGCCGACGTACAGCGTTTCGGCCGCCTGGGAAGTTGCCGTGGCCAGCAAGGCGGCCGCCATCGTTACGCCAAGAGTGCTTCGCTTCATGTATTCCTCCGAATAGGACTGCAGTTGAGTGGTCAGCCGGAGCGGCAAGGGGAGAAGTCTGAGCAAATTGCACGCTGGCTTCATCCTGAACAGGTCCTAGTGTAGGCAGTCCTTCGGTCATCAAATATTAAAATTTCGAGGGTTGCTTATGTCTTTTTGTTATGTGTATTGTTGCGGTGCAAATAGAGTGATTTAGCAGAGAAAAGGCACCGCAAAGATGCGATACTGCACCTCGCTGAGGCACAATGATTGAACCTTGATAGCGAGTTGGTTATATGAGAAACAGCGTGAATTTGCGCCAGATCGAAGCCTTCTATTCGGTCATGCGCACCGGCACCGTGGTGGGTGCCGCGCAGATGATGAGCGTGACCCAGCCTGCTGTGAGCCGGGCCATTGCCCATCTGGAGATCCGCATCGGCTATGACCTGTTCGAGCGGCGCGGCCGCAAGCTGGTCGCCACGCCCGAGGCACAAGCCCTGTATGCGGAGCTCGAACCGATCTACGGCAACCTCGACCGTATCGCCCAGGTCGCGCACGATATTGGCCACCAGCGTGCCGGCGCATTGCGCATTGCGACATTGCCGGCGCTCTCGCAAAGCCTGGTGCCGCGCACGGTGGCGCGCTTCGCCGCAGCTCGTCCGCAGGTGTCGGTGTTCGTGCAGACCTTGCCTTCGCGCCAGATCGCCGAGATGGTCGCGACCAAGCAATTCGACATTGGCATCGTCGAGCTGCCCTTGTCGCAGCCTTCCATTTCGATTGAACCGCTGGAGCCGCTGGAGCGCGCGCTGGTGCTGCCGGCCGGGCACCGGCTGGCGCGCCGCAAGCGGGTCTCGCTCAAGGAACTGGATGGGGAGCGCATGATCCTGCTGTCGCAGCACAGCTACATGCGCTATCAGATCGACGACGCGCTCTCCAAGCTGCGGGTGTCGGTGCAGGTGGCGATGGAAACGCCCAATTCGCTGGTGGCCTGTGCGCTGGTGGCCGAAGGGGCGGGAATCACCCTGGTCTCGCGCATCACGGCCGAGCCGTTCGCCAGTGCCGGTGTGGTGATCCGGCCGGTGGTGGAGGAGCTCGACACGCGCTGCGCCATCATCTTCCCTTATCCGGGAAAGCGGCTGGCGCTGGCCGAAACCTTTGCTGCCGATTTGCGCGATGAACTCAGGCGTTGCCAGTCGGGCTGAGGGGGCCTGGCCGTCGGGGGGAGGAAACTGGTCAGGAGCGCAGGCCCAAGGCATCACCGCATCATGCTCGCCTGGCCCTTGTGGTCTTGCCCGAGCGCGCCGGTTTGCGCGCCAGCAGTTTCAGCAGGGCCTGGTTTTCCGCTTGCATGGTCTGCGACAGTTCCACGGCCAGGAATTCGATGAAGGCGCGCACTGCCGGCACCAGCCCGCGCCGCGACGGAAACACTGCATGCAACTGATGCGGCGTGCCGCGATACTGCGGCAGCAACACTACCAACTCGCCGCCTTCGATGGCGCCGTGGCAGACGTTGAAGGGCAGCAGCGCCAGGCCGGCGCCGCCGATGGCGGTCTGCATGACCAGCTGCATGTCATCCGTCACCATCGCCGAGACGTAATCGATCTCGGCCACCTCGCCTTGCGGGCCGTGCAGGCGCCAGCGCTGCGCCTGACCGGGCATGCCGCCCGGGCCGAGCCCGCGCTGCCCCTGCAGTGCTTCCACGCTGTCGAAGGGACCATGCCGGCGGATGAACGCCGGGCTGGCGGCCAGCACCTGCTGGCTGGTGCCGAAGGTGCGCACCACCAGGTTGGAATCCTCCAGCGTGCTCCTGACCCGCATGGCCACATCGAAGCCTTCGCCGATGACGTCGACGCGGCGATTGCTCAGTTCCAGCTCCAGCCGAACATCCGGATGGGCGCACAGGAAGCGCGCCAGCAGCGGCGCCAGGAAGATGTGCGCCACGCCCATCGGTGAACTCACGCGCAGCCGGCCTGCCGGTCTGGCGCCCGCCTGCTCGCTCACTTCCACGGCCGCGCGCGCAGCGTGGGTCATGGCTTCGCAATGGGTGAAGAAGGCCGCCCCCACGTCGGTGACCCGTACCACGCGAGTGGAACGTTGCAGCAGCCGCACGCCCAGGCGCTGCTCCAGTTCGGCCACGCGACGGCTGATGCGCGACTTGGGGATATCCAGCGCACGGGCTGCCGCCGAGAAGCTGCCGTGTACCACCACGGCGGCAAACAAAGCCAGATCGTTGAGGTCTTCCATACGTAGCTCGCCCTGAAGAAAACCTGATTATAGGGCGCGTATTGTCCTATAAATGGAACAATCTGATGCGCAGGCGACGACTAGTGGCAGGGCGCCCCGGCCGGTATCTTCCATTGCGTGCCTTCCCTAACCGATCCCTGAAAGGACCTCGCCATGAAGATTCTCCACCTCGATTCCAGCATCCTGGCCGATGCCTCCGCCTCGCGCGTGCTCAGCGCCGCCATGGTCGACCATCTGCGTACCCTGCATCCCGAAGCCCGGGTCAGCGTGCGCGACCTCGCGGGCAGCCCCATTGCCCACCTCGACGGCGCCATTGCGGCGGGCTTCCGCCAGCCCGGCGGCACCGTTACGGACGCGGCCGTGCTGGCCGAGCATGCCCTCTCCGAGACACTGGTCAGTGAATTCCTCGCCAGCGACGTCATCGTTCTGGGCGTGCCGATGTACAACTTTTCCATTCCCAGCCAGCTCAAGGCCTGGCTGGATCGGCTGGCCCAGCCTGGCCGCACCTTCCGCTATACCGAGCAGGGGCCGCTGGGACTGTCCGGCGACAAGGCGGTGATCGTGGCCTCCACGCGCGGCGGGATGTATTCCAGCGGGCCGGCGACGGTGATGGATCATCAGGAGTCCTACCTGAAGGCCTTCTTCGGTTTCCTCGGCATCCAGCGTGTGCGTTTCGTGCGCGCCGAACGCTTGACCAAGGGTGCCGAGCTGCGCAGCCAGTCCATGCGGGCGGCACTAGACGAGATCCCGTCCGTGGTGGCGGGCCTGCAGATCAGTTGACCGGGAGTCCATCATGATCTTTTCCGTCGTATTGACCTATACCCGTCCGGTCGAGGAAGTGAACCAGCACCTCGACACCCACAAGGCCTGGCTGGCCGCCAACCTCAAGCAAGGTCGCGTGATCTTTGCCGGCCCGCTGGCTGCTGGTGGCGGAGGCCTGGTGCTGGCGACCTGTGCCGATGAAGAGGAACTGCACGCGATGATGGCGGAGGATTCCTTCGTCACCCACGCCGTGGCCAGCTATCAGGCCTACGGTTGCGCGCCCGCCTTGGCTGCGGCAGGTTTCCCGGTGCATTGGGCGCCGCAGGCCAAGTTTGTCGAATGAGGAGACACCGCTGATGATGTACAACCATGATGGGCATCGGCCCGGCTGGCGTTTCCTGCTGGCGGGCTGGATGGCCCTGCTTTCCTCGATCCCGTTGCTTTCACAGGCACAGACCATGCGAACCGAGACTCCGCCACCCATCGATATCGTGCTGGTCCACGGCGCCTTCGCCGATGGCTCCAGCTGGTCCAGGGTGATCGTGCTGTTGCAGCAGAAGGGTTATCGCGTGACGGCGGTACAGAATCCCCTGAGTAGCCTGGCCGCCGATGTCGAGGCCACCCACCGCGTGATCGCACGCCAGCCGCATCCGGTGCTGCTGGTCGGCCATTCATGGGGTGGGGCGGTGATTTCTGTGGCAGGAAACCAGCACAAGGTGAAGGGGCTGGTCTATCTGTCTGCGCTGGCGCCGGATTCCGGCGAGAGCGTGGCGCAAGCCTTGCAGCGCTTGCAGGCGCCCATGCAGGGCCTGCAGGCGGATGCGCAGGGCCTGATCTGGCTGGATGATCCCGAGGTGTTTGCGCAGGTGATGGCCCATGACCTGCCTGCCGATGAGGTGCGTGCGCTGGTGGCTGTGCAGCAGCCCATCGCCGCTGCGGCCTTCAGCGCCGCCATCGGCCATGCGGCCTGGCACGACAAGCCAAGCTGGTATCTGGTCACGCAAGGCGATCGCGCCTTGTCCACTGCCGTGCAGCAACAGTTTGCCGCTGCCATGAAGGCACGCACCGAGACCATCCCTTCCAGCCACCTGTCGCTGGTGTCGCATCCGCAGCAGGTGGCCGATCTGATCGACAGTGCGGCGCGCAGCCTGCGTTGAGCGACGGCGGCCAGACTCAGGGCGCGCGGTCCTCGACTATCCGTGCCGTCTTGCGGACCTTGGCGACATCGGCGGCGTTGGCAATACCGCCGCGATTGCCCCAGGCGGTCTGGATGTAGGACGTGACATCGGCCACTTGCTGATCGCTCAGCAGATGCGCATACGGCGCCATCACCAGCCCGGCCGGGGCCGAGTCAGTAGAGGGTTGGCGCCCGCCCTGCAGGATGATGCGGATGGCCGACGCGGTGTCGGGGGTTTGCAGTATCGGGTTGCCGGCCAGTGCAGGGAAGGCCTTGCCATAACCTGTGCCATTGCTGCGATGGCAGGCGGCACAGCGGTCCAGGTAGAGCGCCGCCCCCTGGGTCTGCGGGCGACCCTCGAAAGCGGCGGTGGCCGTGACCTCATCGTAGCGATAGGGTTCGGCGCCATTGCGCGGGGCCAGGCTCAGCAGATAGTGCGACATGGCGTTGAGATCGGCATCGGTCATGTATTGCATGGAATATTCGATCACGTCGTTCATGGCACCGAACGAGGCCGTGTACTGGTTGCGCCCCGTGCGCAGGAAATCCACCAGGTCGGCCTGGCTCCAACCGGCAATGCCGCCGCCATGTTCATTGCGCAGCGAAGGCACGTTCCAGCCATCGACCACCTGTCCGCCGCTGAGGTAGAGACGGCTGCTGTCGTCACGCAGGGATTTCTCCTGCAGCGTGGTCGAGCGCGGCGTATGGCAGCTGCCGCAATGGCCCAGCCCCTCCACCAGGTAGGCGCCGCGCGCCAGCTGGGCATCCGTGCCGACCGGTGCCATATAGGGGGCTGGCGTGGGTGCGAAGAGCTTCCTCCACATCGCCAGCGGCCAGCGCATCGACAAGGGCCAGGGGATGTCGTTGCTGCGGTTGGCCTGCGCCGAGGGCGGTACGGCCTTGGTGAAGTAAGCGTACAGCGCCTGCATGTCCTCGTCGGTCAGGCGCGAATACGAGGGATAAGGCATGGCCGGATAGACGGTATAGCCGGCCTTGGTGACGCCGGTACGCATCAGGCGCGCGAAGTCGTCATAGCTCCAGTGGCCGATGCCGTGTTCCTTGTCGGGCGTGATGTTGGTGGAGTAGATCGCGCCAATCGGCGAGGCCAGCGCCAGTCCCCCCGCGAAGGGCGCACCGCCCTTGCTGGTGTGGCAGGCCACGCAATCGCCGGCCCGTGCCAGGTAGGCGCCGCGCAGCAGTTGCTGGTCGTCGGCACCGGGGCTGGCTTGCTTGCCGATCCGTTCGGACAGGGCGGCGTCAGCCGGGGGCAGGACGAAGGGGCGTTGCGGCGCGATTTCCCGATTGAGCAGGCGAGCGCCAACTGGTTGCCCGGGCGGCGCAGGCACCGTCAGCGAGTCGTCGGCATGGGCCAGATTACGGGCCGCACCGATCACCAGTGCGGCGGCACCCAGCGCCAGGGTGGAGATCAGGATCAGTCGTTTCATCATCGCTCCCGTCTTCATGCGCTGACCAGCGGGCGCGGGTCCTTCAGGTATTGCTCGCGGATGGCGCGCGCCGACCAGTAGGTCAGCGCCACGGCCGTGCCGGTCGGGTTGTAGCCGATGCCCTGCGCAAACACGCCCGAGCCGACCGCAAAGACGTTGTGCACATCCCAGCTCTGCAGGTAGCGGTTCACCACGCTGGTGGACGGGTCGGTCCCCATGGCCACGCCTCCGGCCCAGTGCGTGGTCTGGTAAGTGCGCAGGTCGGGGGCGGCGCCGAAGTCCTTCACGGTGACCTTGATTTCCCTGGCCTTCAGTTCGTGCGCAATCTTGACCGCCTGGTCGGTGACGTAGCGGCTCATGCGGATGTCGTTGTCCTTCCAGTCGAAGGTGAAGCGCAGCAGCGGCTGGCCGAAGGCATCCTTGTAATTGGGGTCGAGGTCGACATACACGTCGCGATAGACCATGTTGGCACCATGCACGTCAAAGGCCATGGTGTTGAGATAGCTGGCCTTGACGGCACGCTTCCAGTCGCGTCCCCACTTCGGTGTGCCGTTGGGCACGGCGATGCCGGAAATCGGCTTGGACCCGGACGGATTGCACCAGATCGGCGAGCCACCGACGAAGCCCAGCGGGCCGTGGTCCATGTGATCGCCATTGAAATCGTCCACCGCCACGCCATTGCCGCCGGCCCCGATGAAGCCGTTGATGTTCTTGCCCGGATCGAAGAAGGTATTGATGGTCGACATCATCTGGAAGGCGATGTTGCGTCCGACCACACCGGTATTGCTCACCGGATCATAGGGCTTGCCGATGCCGGAGAGCAGGAACAGCCGCGCATTGTTGTAGGCGAAGGTACTGGCGATGACGATATTGGCCGGCTGGAATACGGTATCGCCATTGGCATCCACGTAGGTCACACCGGTGGCCTTCTTGCGGGTGCTGTCCAGTTCGATGCGCAGCACGTTGCAGCTGCTGCGCAACTCGAACAGCTTGCTCTTGCGCAGGGCCGGCATGATGTTGACGTTGGGCGAGGCCTTCGAATAGTTGTAGCAGGCATAGCCGGAGCAATAGCCGCAGAAGGTACAGGGCCCCATCTGGCAGCCGTACTGGTTCACGTAGGGCGCGGCGGCATTGGCCGAGGGCAGGGTGAAGGGGTGGAAGCCCGCCTGCTGCGCGGCCTTGCGAAACAGCGCGGCCTGGTATTGCTCCTTCTGCGCCGGCAGCGGGAAGGTATCGGAACGGTTGGCCTCGAAGGGATTGCCGCTGTCATCGACCACCTTGCCCCGGACCCGGTAGGCGGTCCCGGAGGTGCCCATCATCTTTTCGGCGAAATCGAAATACGGTTCCAGTTCTTCGTAGGTCACGCCCCAGTCCTGCAGCGTCATGTCCTGCGGAATGAAACCCTTGCCGTAGCGTTCCTCGTAATGGCTGCGCATGCGCAGCTCTTCGGGCAGGATGCGCCAGTGGCAGCCGGACCAGTGCAGGCCGGCGCCGCCCACGCCTTCGCCGGGCTTGAACATGGCGATCTGGCGATAGGGGATGGCACTGTCGCCGGTCTTGCGGCGGAAAGTGAAAGAGGATTTGTTGAGGTTCTGGAACAGCTTGAAGCGCTGCTGATATTCCAGTTCATCGATGGTCTTGGGATAGGCCCCGTCGGGGTAGGTGTCGCGGTAGACACCGCGTTCCAGCGCCACCACGCTCTGTCCGGCCTCGGTCATTTCCTTGGCCATGATGGCGCCGGTCCAGCCGAAGCCGATGATGACGACATCGACTTCCTTCATGTTCTTGTTGGCCATGTGTTTGGGCTTTCTGGGTCAGACGTGGGCGTAGACGGGGACGCGGCGCTCAGGCGCGCGAGATGGGAGGCAGCGGGTAAGGGCGGCCATACTGGTCCACCCAGTCGTAGTAGTCGGCGCGGGCACCGGGAAAGCCGATCATCTTCCATGCACCCATGCCCTTGTTGCCGCCATCGGTGGGGTCGCAGAAATAGCCTTCGTGGACGTTCTGCAGCAGCAGGTTGAACAGGACCCCGGGCGGGATGGAGGCCATCCTGATACTGCCCTGGTCGCCCTTTTCGAATTCGCCCATCATCTTCTCGCGCTGCTGGGTGTTCAGTTCCACGTAGCCATGTCCGTATTGCTGGCGGATGGCCGCATCAAATTCGGCCAGGCCCTTTTTGTAGAGTTCACGCGGCGGATAGGGCAGCTGGTAGCCGAATTCGGGTGGTGCATCGGGGGTGAAGGGGCCCTGCATGTACCACAGCTGGCCCTGGCCATAGGGCGTGTTCATCTGCGCATCGATGAAAGCCGGCACGCCGGCTTCCACTGCGCCGGGGCCGGTGTCGTCGGCCGGGATCAGGGTATCGGCCAGCGCGCTCAGCAGCGCGAATTCATCCTGGTTGAAGAAGCCGGGTTTGTAGTCGGCGTCGGCCTTGGTCGAGGGCGCCTGGGCGCTGGCCGTCAGGCTGACGGTGGTCACGGCCAGCGCAGCAGCCGGCGCGGCAGTGAGGGCGCCCCGCAGGAAACGGCGGCGGTTGGCGGAGATGCTTATTTTTTTCATGGCGCGTTTCCTTGAGGGAAATCCGGAGCGTGAGCAAAGCCTTGCCTTGCTCACGGCCGGGCCATGATGCGCGCGATGAAGGGGGAGGGGGATCAGTCAAGCTGCGCTTTTGCTGTGGGAAATGTCTGACGTACGGTGCCGCTCGGACATCATCGTCCCTGGTTCAACTGGCCACATCCGGTCAGACGATCTCATCAATGAGCTTTCCCGCCCGGGTGGTCCGCCGGCCGGATGCTGGCGTGCCAGGCTGCGCGGCATCGTCGCCTGCTGCGTCCGTTGAAGACTGCGCTTGCTGTTGATCGCGTGCCTGCTGCCTGAGCATTTCTTCCATCTTCAGCTCCAGCGCACGGATTTCCTGCTCGATGGCCTTTCTCATCTTGGCCACCTCTTCCGGCGGACCTTGCAGTGCGGCCGCCTCCTTTTGCAGCTTGCCGATCTTCTTCATGATGGCGGCCACCCGGTCCGCCACGCTGCTGCCGGGATCATTGTCTGCGCCCGAGGCCTGCTGCCGGCCTGTGGTGGCGCCCAGTCCGAGATTGAATGTGACATTGCTCATGAACATCTCCTTGAAGTGTGGTGCGAAGTATAGGCAGCGCCACCATCGCATCAAGGGCCGTTGCAGACCGGCGACGTCTTCAGGATTTTTTTGCGCGAGTCCGATATTCAGCGCTTGCCGCCCAGCGCCCGGACCACCGCTTGCAGGGCGCGCGTCATCGGTTTGTCGTGACGCACGATCAGGCCCAGTTCACGGCTCAGCGCAGGCTCCATCGCACGCACCTGCAAGCGGCGCTGATCGGCCTTGCGCACGGCCATGGCCGGGATGATCGCGTAGCCCAGGCCATTGGCCACCATCTCCTTGATGGCCTCGACGCTGCCCAGCTCCATGTTCGGCTGCAGGCGCACGCCGCCGCCCAGGAGCCAGCCGTCGACGATCTGGCGGATGTTGGCACCCGGCTCAAATTGGATGACCGGCAGGGCAGCCAGATGGGTGGCCGCGGTCTTCCTCGGCAGCCGTGCGCCCTTGGCCGGACCGATGACCACGAAGGGGTCTTTCAATGCCGGCGTGACCTGCAAGGCACGGCTGCTCACCGGCAGCGTCACCAGGGCGACGTCCAGCTGGTTGTGTTCGACACGCCGCACGAAGTCGTCGGTATTGCCGGTACTGACGATCACCTGCAAGCCAGGATGCTGTTGCTTGAGTGCGCTCAGCACGGGCGGCAGCCAATGCAGGCAGGCGGTGCCACCCATGCCCAGGCGTACGCTGCCCCGCACGCCCTGCGCATGATCGCTGACGGCTTCGCTGGCCCGGGCCGCGGTATCGAGGATCTGGCGGGCATATCCCAGCAGGCTCGCCCCTGCTGCTGTGGGGGCGATGCTGCGGCCCACCCGCTCCACCAGTTTCACGCCCATGCGCCGCTCCAGCTCGCGCACCTGCTGGCTGACGGCAGGTTGGCTCACCTCCAGCACGGCGGCAGCGGCGGAGAAACTGCCGTTGTCCAGGACCTTGACGAAGGTCTCCAACTGGTCGATCGAGGAGATTTTCATATAAGGAATACTTATGCAATGAATAAACAGAATAACCTATGTCAGCGAAAACGGATATGTGACCATCGCGGCCATGGATACCCCGATTCTTCCCCCAAGCGCTGCCATCACCCTGGCCGAGGCACGCTCCGAACACGTTCCGGCCATGCTCGACATCTATGCCGTCTACGTCCTGACAGCCCTATGTACTTTTGAGGAGGTACCGCCGTCGCTGGCGGAAATGCATCGCCGTCTCGACCGGCTGCGCCGAGCCGGCCTGCCGTGGCTGGTTGCCCTGCAGGGGGGAGAAGTGATCGGCTATGCCTATGCCGGTCCCTATCGGACACGCTCGGCTTATAACGGGACGGTGGAGAGTTCGGTCTATGTCAGCAACCGGCACCATGGCAAGGGACTGGGCAAGCTGCTGATGAACGCGCTGGTGGAACAATGCCGTGCGCAGGGCTATTCACAGATGGTGGCCGTCATTGGCGACAGCGGCAACCTGGCCTCCGTCGCCTTGCATCGCAAGGTCGGATTCCAGCATGTCGGCACGCTCAGGAATGTGGGGCGCAAGTTTGATTGCCTGGTCGATACGGTGCTGATGCAATTGCCTCTGGCGATACCATGACCACGCTGGTCGCGCGGATCAGGATCGCCTGCAGGTGAACATGCGGCCGCGGGAAGCGGATATCAATGCGCAACCAAACCAAGCAAACTGTCCAGGGAAACCTTCAGCAGCATCCCGGCAGCGTAACCATTGCTGGGTGTTCCGGCATAAGCCGGGTTCATCCAGGTATTGACATTCCATAAGCGCGTCACATAAGCATTGAGCGTGACACTGCGCGTGAGCGCAAAATTGCCGTCGAGCTTGAGACCATACTCCGTGCGGCCCACGGTGTATCCGCTACCACCTGCCGCCAGATTCTGCTGCTGCAGATAGCGCTGTTCGTTGGAGCTCAGGGTGGACCAATAGAGACTTAGCGCATAGCTGTCGTGCGGCCGGCTGCGCATGGGAGCTTCCAGGATCAGGCCGGCAATGCCGGTATTGGCCAGGCCGGCACTGGAGTGGGCATCGAAGCTGGTCGTGAAGCTGCCGAAGAGGGACAGCGCGGTGGGCGTGGTGTCGCCGCTGCGGCCGCCGTCCGGCCGGTAGACCACCTGGCGGCCGCCTACATACATGCCTGACGTTCCCTTGTGCATCTCGCCGGTATAAGGATCGGTCTGCTCGGCCGTATTGTGATAGAACATCAGCTCATAGCTTTTGGGATAGGGATCGTTCTGGTAAGTCGTGCGATACGTCACATTGGCGAGCCAGGTGTTGCTGGTCGGTACGGTCTGGCCCCATTCCCAGCCATTGGTGAAGGGGAACGCCGGATTCGAACGCCAGCCGCCGGCCTGTACCGACCATGCCGGAGTCAGGTCGTAGCGTACACGAGCGCCCCAGTCTGCATAGATGATGGGATTGAAGCCGGCGGTCTTTTGCAGAATCGCACTCTGGCAGCCATAGTCCTGATTGCATACCGGGGTTGCGAAGAAGAAGCCGGCGTTGTTCTTCCCGGCTTCAATATCCAGCTGGTCATTGAGCGCTTTTTGCTCCCAGCTCAGAAACATCAGATGCGACACACGCGGCACATAGGGACCGGCCTGTCCCACCAATGAGTCACCCGCCTGATTGCCCCAGCCCAGGTTGCTCGTGTAGGGCACATACATTTGCTGCCAGTGCAGGGTGGCGCCATCGATGCCGGCGATCTTCTTCATGTCAAAAATGGCACCGGCCGAAATGAAGGTCAGCGCTTCATGTTTGCCGGTGGTCTGGCCAAAGCTGGGATTGGTCAGATACATCTGGGTCATATCCAGAATCGGAATAACACCGGCGTCGTTGAGCGTTTCTCCCAGCGCGGAGAGGACGCCTTGGCGTCCGCTTGAAAGTGAGGCGGCCTTATCTTGCGTGATGGGACTTGCTTGTGCCGCATCAGTATCTGCGGTGGTCTGTGCAGCGCTGCCAACGCTGATCAGCAGTGCGGCCAGCGCGCTGGCCGAGGTGTACAACGATGGTTTGCGGCGAGCGCAAAGGAGTGCTTGCTTGTGCATGAAAGGTGTCTCCAGAATATTATTTATAGTTGTGGTGCGAGAGGTAATGCAAACTACGTTTGATAGCGGCCTACCATTTGGTGGCGCCGCCATCGATGGCGAAATCGGCAGCGGTCACCCAGCTGGATTCATCAGAAGCGAGGAACACGGCACACCAGGCGATGTCTTCGGGCTGCCCGGTCCGCTTGATCATCATCTTGCCCAGTGCCTGTTCGAGAAATTCCGGTTGCGCCTGCATGTGGGCACGGGTGGCCGCAGTCTCCACCAGGGCGGGCGAGATGCTGTTGACCCGGATGCCATGAGGTCCTCCTTCCATGGCCAGTTGACGTGTCATGGCCAGCACGCCGCCCTTGCCGGCGCAATGCGCCAGCGCCGGCGAACCGGACAGCGCCACGCTGGCATTGGCCGAGGCGAAGTTGATGATCGAGCCGCCACCGCGCGCAATCAGGACCGGCCAGGCCGCCTGGCATAACAGGAAAACGATGTCCAGTTCACCTGTGAGCGTATGACGCCATTGGCGCTCATATTCCATCTCCTGCAGCCAGGCGAACGAGGCGAATGAGGCTGCATTGACGAGCACGTCAAGACCACCATGACGGGCGAGCACCGATTGGACCAACTGCCGGACCTGCTCTGGTTCGGTCAGATTGCAAGCCTGAACTTCCTCCAGAGCAAAGCCGTTGGCGCGGGATTCGGAAAGCGTGCGCTCTGCCGCCTGCGTATCGATGTCGCAACCGATGACACGCGCTCCCTGTGCTGCAAACATCAGTGCGCAAGCGCGGCCGATTCCATTGCCTACTCCGGTGACCAAGGCGATCTTTCCTTGCAGGCGCAAGCCGCCCTGCACCGGTAGTGCATGCTTGAATACTGCGGTCATGAGAAACCTCGCTGAGGACTAGTTCGTCTTGAAACGACGCACGCGCAAGCTGAGAAGGAACATCAGTACGGCCAGCAGCAACAGTGCATGGCCGATGTCACTGATGACAGCTGCGCGCGAGCCCATGTGCGTGGCCATGCCCATGACGATGATCGGGCTGCAGAAGTAACCGACGAATTGGCTGGCCGTAAATGCGCCGGCACCGAATCCGCGATGTGAGAATGGTAACGAGCGCAGGCCCCAGCTGATCATGGCAGGCACGGCGATGCCGCAACCCACGCCATTGATGGCGGCACCAAGGGTGATGATCTGGAATGCATGGCTCATGCCCATGACCACGAAGCCTGCGCCGCACAGCAATGCGCCTGCACTGAATTGCATCGTGATGGACAGGCGCGTGGCGAGAATCCAGCCGAACAGCACCGTGCCGCAGATAATGCCCAGACTGTTGAGGGAGTAAGCTATCCCGATCGCGCTGGTGGACTGGGTGCCGATATCGGCGAGCATGAAGGACAGATGTACAGGCACCACCATGAAGACTATCCCGATCACCGCAGCCACCAGGCAAATCACCGTCAGCAGACGAGGATTGAACGCCATGCCGTCGCCTTCATCCTGAATGCCCGCAGCCGCCTTGCCATTGCTGCCATGGGTATCCCACAGGAAGAACTGCACCAGCGGTACCAGTAACAGCGGCAACGCGTAGGCAATGAAAGGGGTGCGCCAACCATGCGTGCCGAGCAGGCCGCCCAGCAGATTGAAGATGAAAGCCGACACGGAAGCCACGGTGATCTGCATCGAGGCGTAGCGATCGCGCTGCGCACCGCTGAAGTAATCGCCGATGAACGTGGTGCTGACCGTCATGACCGCAGCTTCGGCCAGGCCGACCAGCGCCCGGCTGGCAAGAATCGCATAGATCGATTCCAGATACAGGGGTGCCACACCAGCGAGAGAGTACAGCACGAGTGCACCTACCAGCACGCGCTTGCGGCCGATGCGGTCAGTGATGCCACCAATCACCATCGCAGTTACACCGAGGATGAGCATGGGCATCGTCACCACCAGCGGAACCAGCCCTTCGATTCCCGGGATATGTTGAAAATGCTGCTGCATGGCAGGCAGGATGGGCCCGATCACGGTGGGCGCCAAGGTGCCGCAGATCACCGTACTGAGAAGAATCAGAGCGTGGAGCAGATTGGCTTGTGGGGCAGGCAGCGCAGTGCTGCCATGACCATGTTGAATAGGCATGACTTTAGTCTCCGTTGTAATTGACACATCCTTCCGTCAACAGCGCTTGGGCTGTCCGTAAAGTGACATTTGTGGACGCATGATTCCTGAGGACGGTGTACGACACAATCAATTTGCGTTAACAGCACCAATTGATGGTGTCGAACATAGGCCCCGGTGCCATCAGCGCTTCAGGTATGCCAGACGGAAGAGCGCTTCTGTGCCTGATCCAGGATCAGGCGCCGCATCCACAGATGGGCGGGATCCGTGTTGTTGATGGCGTGCCATTGCATCATTTCGATCAGCGGAGGCAGGGCGATCGGTAGCGGCAGCACGCGCAACGGAAGGTAGTGCGCATAAATCCGCGCCAGCCTCGTATGGACCGTGGCGATGCGGGTGGTGCCGATAACCAGTTGCGGCAGCGTGTTGAAATTGGTGGTGGTCACCTCGATCGAACGCGATACGCCCAGATTGGCGATCTGAAGACTTTCGAAAGTCACCCTGCGGCTGTCGCCGAAGGTGGCGGCGACGTGGCCCATCTGTTGATACTGTTCGAGGCTGAGGCTGTCGCCCACCAGCTTGTTGTGGCGCCAGACGACGCAACTGTAGGTTTCCTCGAACAGGCGCAGGGAAGGATGGCCCGGATTCATCGATACACTCGGATAGATCACGAAATCCACTTCACCCCGATCCAGACGTTCAGAAACATCGTCCCCCATATTTGCGATATGCAGCGTGATGCCAGGCGCCTCCGATTGCAGGCGTCGCACGACATCGATGAGCAAGGTAGTCGTCAGATAATCGGAGGCCCGGATGAGGAAATTGCGACGCGCCTGGGCCGGATCGAATTCAAGTTGCGTCATCACCGTAGATTGCACGGTCAGGAGGATCTCCCGTACCGGCTGCACCAGACTGCGGCCCAGCGGTGTGAGCTCCATGTTGCGCCCGATCTGCATCAGCAATTCGTCACCGAAATGATCGCGCAGACGTCCCAGCGCACTGCTGGTCGCCGAAGCACCGATATGCAGGCGCTCGCTGGCGCGCGTCACGCTGCGGGTATCGAGCAGCGCATCAAGCGCCACCAGAAGATTCATATCAAAGTGGCCTAGTCTCATGATCGTTATTGTGTTTGTGGTGCATCGGTGGAGAAACGATGATGCCAATGGAGAGCCACTCTGCGGCGGCCTGTCCGGGTAAAGCGGTTGAATTATTATCCAGAAATCATCCGATACGATCAATCGATGCTTCCATTATCATTTGATGGTCTCGACAGATGATTGCCTTTATAGTCCCTCCAACTATTAAAAAATTCCTGACGGCAGGATGCCGCAGGTTGACATGATATTGGAGACTGCATCATGCAAAGAGTTGTCGAGGCATTTCCTCACAATGCTTTACCTGCTGTCCGTGCAGCACACGAGACGTCCGCTGAAGAGCCATTGCTGCCGGTATTGCGCCCCCATCATTTCGGTATCAGCGTGCCTGATCTGGAGGCCGCCATCCACTGGTATGAGCGTATGCTGGGTTTTGTTCTTGAGTCGCGCCTGAGCGTGGACCAGATTCCCGCCAACATTGCCTTTCTTCGGCGCGACCAGTACCGCATCGAGATCTTCGAAGTCGCCGGAGCCGCGGCCTTGCCGGAAGACCGCCGTACGCCCAACCTGGATCTGCGCACCCACGGCAACAAGCACATGTGCTTCGAAGTGCCGGACGTGGCACAGGCAGTGGCAAGCCTGCGTGCAAAGGGCGCCGATGTCGCCAAGGAGCTGCGCGTGGACGGCAACGCTACCGCATTCATCCGTGACATCTGCGGCAATCTGATCGAATTGCTCGAACCTTTCGCCCAGGATCGCGCGGCAGCAGCCAGGGATGCCAATCCATTGCGCGGCTGGCAAGTGCCGCGCGATCAGATCCGCATGGTCGGCCATGATCTTTCCCGCCCGGAATGCATCCTCGCTGAAGCAGATGGCAGCTTGTGGACGGCAGACGGGCGCGGTGGCGTCATGCGTATCGATGCCAACGGGCAGCAGACCCTGATTGTCCAGAAGGATGAAAACGGCACCGGCGAGGCGCCTGCGGTGAGCGATACCCAGCAACTGGTCCTGGGAAAGACGTTGCCCAATGGCCTGGCCTTTGATCGCGATGGCAATATCGTCATCGCCAACTTCGGCACCGATGCCATCGAACTGATGACGCGCGACGGTCATTCGCGCACCTTGTACGACAGCATTGACGGCCAGCCGCTGGGCAAAGCCAACTTTGTCCTGACCGATTCGCAGGGCCGCATCTGGTTCAGCGTCACCACGCGCCAGGTTCCCTGGACCCGCTCGATCAATGAAAAGACCGCCGACGGCTACGTTGGCCTGATCGATGGCAACGGCATCCGTATCGTGGCCGACGGTTTTGTCGGCACCAACGAAATACGTCTCGATGCCAAGGAAGAATGGCTGTACGTGGTGGAGACCAATGCCCGCCATATCTCACGGCTGCGCGTGGCGGCTGACGGTTCGCTGAGCGCACGCGAAGTGTTCGGCCCGGACGATCTGGGCGGGTTTCCTGACGGCTTCGCTTTCGATGCGTACGGCAATCTGTGGATCACCTTGATTCTCAACGAACAGCTGATCGCACTTACTCCCGAAGGCGAGCTGCTCAAGCTGCTCGACGACTGCAATCCGGAAGCGCTGGCGCGCTACCAGGAACATTACGCCGCCGGCACCACCACGCCCGAGCTGATGGGCGCCTGTCGCGGCACGCTGGCACCCATGATGGCGAGCATCACCTTCGGCGGCCCCGATCTGCGCACCGTCTACCTCGGCAGTCTGGCTGGCACACGGCTGGCAAGCTTCCGTTCGCCCGTACCCGGTCTGCCTTTGCAGCACTGGCAAAAGCGCTGACTCCATTTTCAGCCCGGCTGCAGCGCCCACACGCGTACCTGTGCTATCTGGTACGCGTTGCACCGTATCCCCTCGTTTCTCTTACCCAATGATCACCTGACTGAGAGCATGCCATGATCGAATACCTCAAGACCGGACAGACCGCCAAAGAAAAAGCCGATAACCAGGCACAAGTGCGCACTACCGTAGAAAAAATCATCGCCGACATCGAACAGCGTGGTGAAGCGGCCGTGCGTGACTATTCGGATCGCTTCGACAAATGGAATCCGCCATCTCTGCGCCTTTCGCAAGAGGAAATCCAGGCCTGCATCGATTCGCTCAGTGCGCAGGCCATTGAGGACATCAAGTTCGCCCAGGCGCAGATCCGCCGCTTCGCGCAAATCCAGCTGCTGTCCTTGCGCGATGTCGAGGTCGAGACCCTTCCCGGTGTCGTGCTGGGACACAAGAATATCCCGGTCAATTCCGTGGGCTGCTATATCCCCGGCGGCAAATATCCTTTGCTGGCATCGGCCCACATGAGCGTGCTGACCGCCAAGGTGGCCGGCGTCAAGCGCGTGATCGCCTGCGCCCCGCCCTTCGATGGCAAGCCTTCGCCTGAAATCATTGCCGCCATGGCGCTGGCCGGTGCCGATGAGATCTACGTCATGGGCGGTGTGCAAGGCGTGGCCGCGATGGCATTGGGAACCGAGAATATCGCACCGGTGGATATGATCGTCGGTCCTGGCAATGCCTTCGTCGCCGAAGCCAAGCGTCAGCTGTACGGACGGGTCGGCATTGATCTCTTCGCCGGTCCGACTGAGACCATGGTGATCTGCGATGACAGCGTTGATGCCGAACTGGTGGCCGTCGATCTGCTGGGGCAAGCCGAACATGGTCCGACCTCTCCCGCCTACTGCATCACGACCAGCAAGACCATCGCTGCACAATTGCCGGCGGCCATCGAGACCGTGCTGGCGCGACTGGATACCGCGCCCGTGGCCAGCGTGGCGTGGCGAGACTATGGCGAAATCATCCTGTGCGACACCGACGAAGAAATGCTGCTGGAAGCAGAGCGCCTGTGCTCGGAACACGTGCAGGTGATGACCCGTGATCCTGACTGGTTCCTGCAGAGAATGACCAATTACGGCGCGCTGTTCCTGGGTCATCGCACCAACGTGTCCTATGGCGACAAGGTGATCGGCACCAATCACACCTTGCCGACGATGGGCGCCGGCCGTTATACCGGGGGATTGTGGGTAGGCAAGTTCATCAAGACGCATAGCTACCAGCGCATTCTTACCGATGAAGCCTCGGTCAGTATCGGTGAAGTTTGTTCGCGCCTGTGTGCGCTGGAACATTTCTCCGGGCACAAGGAACAAGCCGACATCCGCGTACGCCGCCTGGGCAAAGGGGCCTGATGATGGCCGGTGATGCTTCACAAGCGGCGCCGGTTGCCGTGGTCACGGGTGCGACCGGCGGGCTCGGTGATCGGATCTGCCATCAGCTGGCACAGGCGGGTTTCCGCGTGGTGGCAGGCTACCGCAGTTCGGCAGCGGCGGCCCATGCCATGCTGCAACAGCTGCCCGGTGATGGTCATAGCGCGCTGCCGGCACCGGTCACCGACAGTGGCGCATTGGTGGCATTGGCAAGCGAAATACGGACCCGCTATGGCCAATGCGACGTGCTGGTCAACTGCGCCGGCACGACCCGCTTCGTCGCCCATGACGATCTTGACACGCTCGACGATACGTTGATCGATGAGGTGCTTGCCACCAACGTGCGCGGCCCGGTGGCCATGGTCCGTGCACTGCGTCCGTTACTAGCGCAAAGCGCCCTGGCGGGCGGTGCCGTGATCGTCAATATCTCCTCGATCGCCGCGCAGACCGCCATGGGCAGCAACATCATCTATTGCGCCTCGAAAGCCGCTGTGGACAATCTGACCAAATCGCTGGCGCGCGCCCTGGCACCGGCCATTCGTGTGGTCTCGGTGGCGCCCGGGCTGGTCGACACGGAGTTCGTCAAATCCCTGGACACAGCCTGGCGCGACCAACAGGCCCAACGTACGCCGCTGGGTCGGCTGGCCCACCCCGACGAAGTTGCTGGTGCGGTACTGGCAGTGGTGCGGGATTTGCGCTTCTCAACCGGATGTGTCCTGCCTGTGGATGGCGGACGTCCACTCGCGTAATTCAGCAACGTGATAGCCAAAACATAAGGAGACAAGAGAATGAAACTGGCGACGCTTCGCAATTCACATCCGGATGGTGCACTGATCGTCGTCTCGCGCGACCTGCGCCATGCCGTCAGCGCTGCTGGCATTGTGCCTACACTGCGTGCTGCCCTGGACGACTGGGACCGCATTGCGCCGGCGCTACAAGCGCTGTATGACGCGCTCAATCTGTCCCGGGCGCCTGGCGCCTTCGATTTCGATGCGCATGCCTGCACCGCCCCGCTGCCGCGCACCCATCAATTCGTCGATGCATCAGCCTTCCTCAATCATGGCCGCATCATGACTCAGGCCTACCACCCGGAAAAGAAATCCGATCCTGCCGTCCCGATCCTGATCCAGCGCCAGAGCGACGACTTTACCGGCCCGCATGATGATTACCCGTTCCCCGACGAGGCCGACAACTGTGACTTCGAGGGCGAAGTCGGTGTCGTGCTGGGCGACGTCGCGGCCGGCACCAGTGCCACCGCTGCGCTGGAGAAAATCCGGCTGCTGGTGCTGTTCAACGATGTGAGCATGCGCCGTCACCTGTTCCGTGAACTGGGCATGGGCTTCGGCTTCATTCTGGCCAAGCCGGCGACTGCCTTTGCACCGGTGGCCGTGACCCCGGATGAACTGGGCGAAGACTGGCACGATGGCCGTGTGCACCTGGACCTGAGGGTCCATCGCAACGGAAAATTGTTCGGCCATCCCAACGGCGGCGAAATGAGTTTTGGCTTCCACGAGCTGGTGCAATACCTGACCTACAACCGCAACCTGCGTGCCGGCATGCTGCTCGGCTCGGGCACGTTTTCCAATGTCGACTACCGCCAGCGCGGCAGCGCCTGTCTGGCCGAACAACGCGCCGTTGAAATGATCGACAGCGGTGTTTCAAGCACCCCCTGGCTGCGCTTTGGCGAACGGCTGCGCTTCGAGATGCTGGACAGGAAGGGACAATCCGTTTTCGGTGCCATCGAACACCGTTTCGTCCAGCAGCAGGCAAAGGGAATCGCAGCATGAGCCAGCATTACGATATCGTCGCCATGGGAGCCGGTCACAATGGCCTGGCTGCCGCTGCCTATCTGGCCAAGGCCGGCAAGAAAGTACTGGTGCTTGAGCGCAAGGCCTGGCCTGGTGGTGGCGTGAGCACCCGCCAATTGAACACGCCCGGATACTGGCATGACGAGCACTCGAGCGTGCACATCATGATCCAGGGAAATCCCATGCTGCGCCAGGATGAGCTGGGTCTGCTCTCGCAACACGGACTGAAGTATCACTATTCGCCGGTACCGCACGCCACCATCTTCCCCGATCAGTCGGTGCTCTTTACCTACAAGGATCTGGACAAGACCTGCGAGTGTTTCGCCAAGGTGTCGCCCAAGGATGCCGAGACCTATCGTGGCTTCGTCAAGCTGAGCCAGCAGATTCTGCAGATGTTCATGCCCGGCCTGTATGCCCCCCCGCCTCCGCTGGGTCAGCTGGTGGCCATGCTCGACCGCAGCGATGAAGGACGGCTCATGCTCGACTACATGAATCGCGACTGCCTGGATCTGGTCAACCGTCTCTATGAACATGACAAGATCAAGATCCACCTGCTGCGGCTGGTCAGCGAAAACCTCCAGGCACCCAATGAACTCGGCACCGGCATGGGGGTGCTGCTCATGCCCGGCATCATTCATACCTATGGCGTTTCTCAGCCCATCGGCGGCAGCGGCAAGCTGACCGAATCATTGGTGCGCTGTATCGAGGCGCATGGCGGCGAGGTGCGCTGCAATGCGGAAGTGACCAAGATCCTGACCAGGGATGGCCGTGCCAGCGGCGTGCAGTTGCAGGATGGCGAGCAGATCCTGGCCCGGGATGCCGTCATCGGCGCCATCCATCCTCATGTCATCCGCAAGTTCGTCGAAGGCGTGCCGGAGCCGGTGATGCAGCGCGCCGAACGTGCCACGCTGGCGCCTTTCTCGATCATGGTGAGCCACTATGACCTGAAACAGAATGCGCGCTTCTATGCCGGTGAAGAAGTCGGCTACGCCACCATGCTGGAATTCATGGCCACCGACAAGCTCGACGACATGCTGGCCGACTTCGATGATCTCAAGCGGGGCCTGATCAGCGAACGCCGCCTGTGTGCCGGCGGCGATGAAAGTATCGGCGACAAGACCCGTGTACCGGCCGGTGCCGGCATGTTCCATGGCATCACGTTCGCACCGTATCAGGTCAAGGACCCCCGTTGGGCCGAGCGTCATTGGGATGAGTTCAAGGAAGAGATCGGCGATCTCTCGCTGGCCCACTATCGCAAGTTCGTCTCCAACCTGACCAGTGACAACATCATCGCGCGCAGCATCGTCAGTCCGGTCGACCTGGAACGCTCCAGCCCGAACAGCATGATGCGCGGCGATCTGCATGGCGTTGCACCGTATTTCTATCAAAGCGCGGGGCATCGCCCTACGCCCGATCTGGGGCAATTCACCGTTCCGGGAGTGGATCGTCTGTATCTGGCCGGTCCCTTCCAGCATCCGGGTGGCGGCGTCTACGGAGCAGGCCGCGCCACTGCCATGAAGATGTTCGAGCAGCTTGGCATGGACTTCGGCAGTGTGGCCGCCGGGGCGCGCCAGGATAGTGGCGTGCCCGCTACCGTCGCCGCCACCAAGCGCAGCGGCATGGTTCTGCGCGGTGCGGCCGATGAGGAATTGATGCATGTGGAGTCGCTCGAACGCGTGGGCGATGAACTGGTCATTCAAGGCAAGAGCTTTGGCACCATGCCGATGCAGGCGCGGCTGGATCCGGCATCGGCACGGGCCGGCCTGAAACTGCTGGGGCTCAGGAAGCTGCTGTTCCTCGCATCCCTGCCGTTTCGTAGCGGAGGTTCGCGATGACCCATATCGTCGTCACCGGTGCCCAAGGCTTCGTGGGTCAGGCATTGGTCAAGCGCCTGCTCAATGCCGGATTCGATGGATGCGCCGTATCGCGGCTGACCCTGCTGGATCTTCATTTCGATACTGCTGCCAGCGATGCCCGGGTGGTGCAGTTAAGCGGAAGTATTGCCGACCCGGCGTTGCGTGCCCAGGCCTATGCCGATCCGGTGGATGCCGTATTTCATCTGGCCAGCATTCCCGGTGGCGCAGCAGAAAAGAATTATGCACTGGGGCGTTCCATCAATCTCGATGCCACCCTGGGGCTGCTGGAGGACTTGCGCATGCAGGCAAGGCCGCCACGTTTTGTCTTCGCCAGCACGATTGCCGTCTACGGCGAGCAGTTGCCGGCCACCGTCGATGAAGCGACCCTGCCAGCACCGGCACTGACTTATGGTACCCACAAGTTGATCGGCGAAGCCCTGGTGGCCGATGCTTCGCGTCTGGGCTGGGTACAGGGATGCTCGCTGCGTCTGCCCGGCGTGGTGGCGCGGCCCGGCGATGGTGCCGGCATGATGTCGGCCTTCATGAGTCAGCTGTTCTGGAAACTCGCAGCGGGAGAAGCGCTGAGTGTGCCCGTCTCGGCTGATGGCGTTGCCTGGTGGATCTCCGTGGGCGCTTGTGTAGACAACTTGCTCCGTGCTGCCACAGTCGAACCAGGCCGGTTCAACGCGCGCCGGGTCTACCAGATGCCAGTGCTACGGTTGACCGTGGGCGAAGTGGTCGAGGCACTTGCGGCGCGCTTCGGTACTGACCGCAAAGCCCTGGTGCGCTATGCGCCGGACCCATTCATCGAGCGTCTGTTCGCGTCTTATCCCCCCTTGTTGACCCCCGAAGCGGAAACACTGGGCTTACGCCATGACGGCAACGTCGATGATCTGATCACGGGCGCCATGAACTCCTGACCCAACTACAACACTGCAGCAGCGCCCGCCAACCATGTCCCTTGCGGTGGCGCACTCCCTTCTGACAAGGAAATCTTCATGCATATTCTCGGACTCGAATTTCTCGTTTTTGGGGTAGACGACTTGCCTGGCGCACGTCAGTTCCTGCTCGATTATGGACTCGACGAGCTTGGCTACGATGACGCCGAAGGCGGAGTCTACAGCGCGCTGGACGGCACCGGACTGGTGATGCGCGCTGCCGGAGATCCCAGCCTGCCGCCCCTGCCGCCCAAAGCGGCCACGCCCTGCCTGCGCGAAACCGTGTATGGCGTCGACAACCAGGTCACGCTGGAGGCCATCAAGGCGGAACTGGAACGTGACCGCACCGTTCGTACCGCTGCTGATGGCAGCATCCATTGCCTCGACGACAGCGGCTTCGGCATCGCCTTCATGGTCTCGCGCAGGCACGCCTATGAAGCCCGCCATCTGGGCTTCAACGTACCAGGACAGACGCCGGGACGCGCGCCCAACGAATGTGCGGCTGATCCAGATGCCGTGATCAAGCCGCGTACCCTGTCGCATGTGGTGTATTTCGTCGAGGATGTGGTCAAGGCCGAAGCCTTCTACGCCCGTCTGGGTTTCGTCGTCACCGACCGCTTCAATCACCTGGGACCGTTCATGCGTCCGGCAGGGACGCAGGACCACCATACGCTGTTCATGATCCAAAGCCAGAACGATCACATGATCGGTTGCAATCACTTCACCTTCCATCTGGGATCGGCCAATGAGGTGCTGCAACACGGCTGGAACTTCGTCAAGAAAGGCTACAAGAGCTTCTGGGGACCGGGCCGCCACATCTTGGGCAGCAATTTCTTCTGGTACTTCAATAGCCCCTTCGGCGCCACCATCGAGTTCGATGCTGACATGGATCTGCATGACGACACCTGGATACCCCGCTCCTGTGATCCCGGCTCGGACAACTCGCAGATCTTCCTGTTCGAGGCCCGTCCGAAGTGGGCACCGGGTGAGTAATGGCCATCAGCGGGAGTGCACCTCAATGAACATGCCAGGCGAACAATTGCTGTGCACACTGGACGATCTGGCAGACGGCACCTCACGCGGTCTGCTGCGCCACGGGCTGGATGATCAGCTATGCGTAGTGCGCCAGGGTGATGAAGTGTTTGCCTGGCTCAACAGCTGCCCGCATGAAAGGCGCCCGATGGAATACCGGCAGGACCAGTTCCTGTCCGCTGACGGCCAGCACATCATCTGCTATGCGCACTCGGCGCATTTCGATCTGCGTACCGGCACTTGTTTTGCCGGCCCCTGCGTTGGCAAGTCGCTCACGCCGGTACCGATCCGGATCGAAGATGGCAAGGTCTGGCTTGTCGCCGGCTTGCCTTCGATCTTTGACTGATTTTTGAGAGAGACGACGCTATGTTCCAATACTTCCCTACCAATTACGTCTGGAGTCTGTCGACCATGATCGCGCTGACCCATGGCGGCAACATAGGCGAGATCGATGCCATGTGCGCGCCCTTGCGCGAAGCGGCGCGTGCCGGTGATGATCCGGGCACCCTGGCGTTCTACGAAGCCTGGAAGGGCGGCGCAGACAATCTGGTCGCACTGGCAGAGGAGAACATGGCACGTGGACAGCACCTGTCGGCAGGGGAGAAGTATGGCCGCGCTGCACTCTATTACGGCATTGCCGAGCGGATGCAGGCGCACGGCTTCGAAGCGCGTCTGGCCTTGTACCGCCGCTCGCTGGAGCTGTTTGAACTGGGTCGCAAGCTGACCCGGGAAAATTGCGTGCGCGTCGAGATTCCCTATGGCAGTACCCATCTTTCGGCGCTCTACGTGGCTGCCGAAGGCGTCCCGGCGGGACAGCCCGCACCGCTGGTGGTCGTGATGAACGGACTGGATTCGACCAAGGAGATGCTGCAGAAAAGCGTAATGGGCACCATGTTTGCGCGCCGCGGACTGGCGGCCCTGTTCGTCGACCAGCCTGGCACCGGTGAAGCGCTGCGCTTGCAGAATCTGCCTGCCGTATTCAACACCGAAGCCTGGGCCAGCCCCATCGTCGACTGGGTTGTGCGGCAGTCCCAGATTGATGCGCGCCGGATCGGTGCGTTGGGCGTTTCGCTGGGTGGTTATTACTGCCCGCGCGCCGTGGCCTTCGAGCCGCGCTTCGCATGCGGTGCGGTGTGGGGGGCCAATCACGACTGGCGTGAAGTACAGCAGGCGCGCCTGAAGCGCGAAGGCGAAAATCCGGTACCGCATTACTGGAAGCACGTGCAATGGGTCTTTGGCGCAAGCGGGATGGAGGACTTCCTGGCCAAGGCCGAACATATGCATCTCAACGGCGTGCTGGATCGCATCCGTGTGCCCTTCCTCGTCACCCATGGCGAGAACGATCGTCAGATTCCGCTCAAGTACGCCCATCAGACCTTCGAGCAGCTGGTCAATTGTCCCAAAAAGGACTTGTTCATTTTCACGCAACGCGAGGGCGGTGTAGAACACAGCTCGCTGGACAATCCATTCAATGCCGGCAATCGCATCGCCGACTGGCTGGCCGAACAGTTGAGCGGCACCTTGGTCTGAGCGGCGGCCCTCCGAGGCCGGATGGAATTCCCGGCCCACTTACCTCACGAGAAAAACTATGGGACAGATAAAAAAGATATTGATCATCGGTGGTGGCATCGGTGGTATGTGCGCAGCCATCCTGCTACGTCGGCAAGGGATTGTGGTGGATCTGATCGAAGCCAATCCGCACTGGGCACCAGACGGTGCCGGCATCACCATCAGCGGCCCCTCGCTGCGCGCCTTGCGCTCCGTGGGCGTGGCCGATGAGGTACTGCGGCGCGGCGGCAGCTGGAATGCAGTCGATCTGTGCGACGCCAATGGCGAACTGCGCGCCTGCGTACCAGTGGCACCGGCAATCGGTGCCGAGGACATGCCGGGTGCTGCAGGCATCATGCGCACGGTGCTGGCCGAAATCCTGGGTAATGCTACCCGGGCGGCCGGCGCCAATGTCCGGCTCGGCCTGAGCTTCAGCGCACTGCATCAGGAACAGGATACCGTCGAGGCGGTGTTCACTGACGGTAGCCGGGGGCGTTACGATCTGGTTATCGGTGCCGATGGCGTCAATTCTGCTGTGCGCAAACTGGTGCTGCCTGAATTTGCGGGGCCGCGTTTTACCGGCCAGGGGTCCTGGCGGGCCGTAGTGCCGCGGCTGCGTGAGAATTCCACCATCTACATGGGCCAGACCACCAAGGCCGGCATGAATCCCATTAGTGCCAGCGAATGCTACCTGTTCCTGCTCGATAAACGCGACGGCAGCCAGTTCATCGCACCAGAACACTGGCCATTGATGCTGGCTGATCTGCTGGAGGAGTTCGGTGGCGAGATCGGAGCATTCCGCGATGGACTGCGCGACGGATCACTCAGCAATCACCGGATTCTGTACCGTCCCCTGGCGGGGCACATCATTGAGGCGCCCTGGCATCTCAACCGCATCGTGCTGCTCGGCGACGCAATTCATGCCACCACGCCGCACCTTGCTTCAGGCGCTGGCATCGCCATCGAAGGGGCACTGGTACTGGCTGAAGAGCTTGAGCGCCATGCCAGCGTCGAGGCAGCGTTGCACGCGTACGCCAAACGTCATCTGGTCCGCGCAAGGTTGGTGGTTTCGGCCTCGGCACGCATGGGCCAGATTGAACAGGAGGGGGGCGCGCGTGATGAGCACACCCGCATCATGGTGGAGGCGCAAAATGCCCTGCGTGCCACCCTCTGAGCATTCCTGAGGCATACCGATATTGTGTTGTTGAACGAGGAAGCAGACATGACCAATTCCAAATCCGGCCGCGTGGCCGTTATCACTGGCGCCGCCGGTGGTCTGGGCCAGGCGTTTGCGCTTCGGCTGGCTGAGCAAGGCTATCGGCTGTTGCTGACCGATCGTGAACCGTGCACTCGCCTGAGTGAACAACTCCGCACCAGTGGCACCGATGCCACTACGCTGGCCTGCGATCTTGCCGATCCCGCCGCCGTGGGCCGATTTGCCGTCCAGGTAGAGGAACAGCTTGGCCGCATCGATGTACTGGTCAACAATGCCGCCTTCATGCCGATGCTGCCGCTGGCCTCGATCAGCGCAGCAGTCTGGCGGCAGATCATGACAGTCAACGTCGATGCCCCATTTCTGCTGGCCCAGGCTTTCTCGGTGGGCATGGCAGAACGAGGCTGGGGACGCATCGTCAACCTCGCCTCCAGCACGGTGTGGGGCCCGCCAGCGGGAATGTCCGCCTATGCATGCAGCAAGATGGCGGTCATCGGACTGACGCGCGCACTGGCCTCGGAGTTGGGAGGCAAGGGCATCACTGTCAATGCGATCTCGCCCGGGCTGACACGCCATCCCGGCAGCGCTGCCCATCTTCCGGAGTTCGCCTTCGAGGCAGTACGTGCGCGCCAGTTCATCCCACGCACCGAATTGCCCGACGATCTGACCGGGGCGCTGGCTTTCCTGGTGTCGGACGATGCCCGTTTCATCACCGGGCAGGTATTGAATGTCGATGGCGGCGGCTTCGGGTTCTAGAATGAATTTCACGCCTGTTTATGTAACGAGTTATATGAATTGTTGACGAGTGCAGATGCAACGGGGGGTCTTCGAACGATCGGAGGCATCGATATTGAGGCAGCCATCAATGGTTGTTGCACTTCTCTTTCAAGGTGCGTGAATGAAGTTCACAGATTGGAAAATTGGCACCCGCCTGGGCTCTTGCATGGCGTTCCTGCTTGCGTTGATGGTATCTACGGGGGGGATTGGTCTTTGGAGCCTGAAGGTCTGCCAGGAGCAGGCCGTCATCATGCGTGCGGTCATGGATGGCGAGCAGCTGATGAACGAATGGAAAAACCAGCTCGGCAACCAGGATCTGATTCTCAACAGTATCCTTGGTGCCAGCGACGCTGAACATGTCGCTCGGCTTAACCACATCGCCACCGCTCAGATGGCTCGGGCCGATGAGATCATGCGAGACCTGCGGGCTCACGCGCCACCCGAAGCACAGAAAGCCCTGGACGTGATCCAACGGGCTGGCACCGCTTTTCATGAGAAGCGGCGCCAACTCTTGCGCATGCACAACCCTGCGGACATGAAGAGCATTTCTGCGTCGCAGGCTTTTTTTGATCAGGAGGTTGCTCCCCTCCTGAAAGGCTATTCAGATGCCGTCTCGCTGATGAAAAAAACTGCGGAAGCCGATACCCGGGCTGCCAAGAACATGTCGGACGCGACGTACGCCAGAGCGCAGACCTTGTTGCTGGTCTGCAGCCTGGTGACGATATTGCTGGGGGCGGGCCTTGGATGGATGCTTGCGCGCAGCATCACCGGCCCGATTGCCTACGCAGTTGAGGTCGCAGATACCGTTGCTGACGGCAATTTGGGCAATTCTATCGTGTTCGAATCCAGGGACGAGATAGGTATCTTGTTGCACGCCCTCCAGCGTATGCAACAGAGTCTGGTCACCACGGTCAGCGCGGTCAGACAGAGCGCGCAGGTCGTTGCCGATGGCAGCGCTCAGATCGCGGCCAGCAACAATGAGCTTTCCGCGCGTACCGAAGAACAAGCCGGCGTATTGGAAGAGACTGCGGCTGCCATGGAAGAGCTGGGCTCTACGGTCAAACAGAACGCGGACAATACGGAACAGGCCAGTCAGTTGGCGCGCACGGCCGCGACAGTTGCCTCCGAAGGCAGTGAACTGGTCGCTGAAGTGGTCATGACGATGAGAGCCATCAACGAAAGCAGCAGCAAGGTGAATGAAATTATCGGTGTCATCGATGGCATCGCATTCCAGACCAATATTCTGGCACTCAATGCGGCGGTGGAAGCGGCCCGCGCTGGGGAACAGGGAAGAGGCTTTGCCGTGGTGGCCTCGGAGGTGCGTTCGCTGGCACAGCGTAGCTCGGGCGCCGCGAAAGAAATCAAGGAACTCATCACGTCCAGTGTCGAACGCGTCACGCAGGGGGCGCTCCTGGTCGATCGGGCCGGCAATACAATGAACGAGATCGTGTCTGCCATTCGCCATGCATCGGAAATCATGATGGACATCAGCACTGCCGGTAAAGAACAAAGTGCAGGGGTTTCACAGGTCGGCAAAGCGGTCATCCAGATGGATCAGGCGACGCAGGAGAATGCCGCCATGGTAGAAGAGATGGCGGCCTCTGCTGACGTTTTGAATCAGCAAGTGAGATCGTTGGTGGAAACAGTGGCCATGTTCAAATTGCCTGATGCGTCATCCGGTGTTGATCATCTGGAGTCTGCCGGCCCCGCCTTGAAAACAGTTAGGCCACAAGCGCCGATGGCACTGGCATTCAAGCCGGGTTGACCAGACGCTGCCGGTGATTTTGAGGAGGGAAGCATCACCCCGGCAATGGCAAGGTCATGCTTCCATTTCATCTTGAGCCTTTGAGCTATCAGAGCGTCCTGGCCTTCAGAATCCCAGACTCAGCATCCCCACCAGCTGGTTGCCCTGCTTGACATCAAAGCGGTTGTAACCGCCCAGGATGGCCTGCAGCGACCAGGTGATGGACGAATTCGGGAAGGGCGCCGACAGGCCCAGCGTCAGGTGGCGCAGGCCGCCGCTGCTGGGGCCGTTGCCGGCAAAGCAGCCGTTGACCACGAACGCCTCTCCGGCGGCGCAGGCCGTGCCGGTAGCGGTATCGCGGGTGCCGAGGTACTTGCCTTCGCGGTGGTAAGTGTAGGCGCCCAGCGTGCTGGTGAAGGTGATGTCGTAAGGCAGCGGCTTGGTGTAGACCAGGGACCAGTAGGTGTCCCCCTTGTTGCCCCACACCACGTCGTTGAGCAGCGTCTGCGCAGTGAAGGACAGTGCGCCCCAGGTCAGGCCGGCCTTGGTTTCGAGAGCATTGGCATGGCTGCCGTTGGCATAGTAGTAGCCGGTCATGCCCAGGGTATAGCCGAGGTCGCCGGTGATGTTGCCGGCATAGGCGAAGTAGAGATCGTTTTCGACCGAGCGCGGTTTCTGGAACTCGGTGATGCTGCGGTCACTGTAGGAATTGCCCAGCTGCTTGTACGAATAGTTGATGGTGGAGGCCCAGTAGCCAAAGCTCCAGCCGCTGCTGTGGACGAAATCGATGCCCCATTGCAGCGCGGGCTGGTCCGATTCGGGGGCGTCGGCGCCGGCATTGCCCAGCGGCTGGCCGTTGCCGTAGGTGGTGGTGACACCGCGCAGCACGTAGCGCGAGGCCAGGTCGATGTGCTTGGTGATGGTCCAGGGACCGGCCGGTTCGGCGGTGGCAGCCGGGGCGGCATCGTCGGCCAGCGCCGGCGCGCAGGCCAGCAGGGAGGCGAGGGCGGCAGCGCAGGTGCCCAGGGCATAGCGGGCGTGCAGGCGCGACAGGGAAGCGGTGTAGGTAGTCAAGGTTCTCTCCGTGGGTTGAACTGTATCGTTGTGAAAGCAAGGGACGAGCAGGGCCAGGCGGGTCCGTTGCCGGACCCGCGCAAGTCGTTTGTGATGCAGGTAGTGTGGGAACTACAGGCGCATGCGCGCGAAAAACTTAGAGTTTTCCGTCGGCCGCCATCTTCATGTAGGTCGGATCGAAGCGCAGCTTGACGTTCTTCTTGTCGCCGATCACCACGTTGCCATCGAAGGCGATGCCGATGCCATCGGCACTCTTGACGTTGGGACCGAGGATGCCGTGGTCAAAGCTGAACTTGGCGATGCGGCCCATGATGCCGGGCAGTTCCTTCTTGGTGGAAAACTCCAGCGCCGCCTTGGGCTGGTAGAACATGGCCGTGGCCGCCAGCTGCGACTGGAATCCTGCCAGATCGGTGCCGGAAGCCTTGCCCATGGCGGTCAGCGCGCGGGTGGCGCGTTCATCCTTGGCGGTCATGATGGACATCATTTCGTACCAGGCGCCGGTGAGTGCCTTGCCGAAGGCAGGGTTCTCCTGCAGGGTCTTGGTGTTGACCACCATCAGGTCCATGATTTCGCCGGGCAGTTGTTTGGAGGTATAGACCAGCGAAACATCCGGCGAGGCCGCAATGGAGGACAGCATCGGGTTCCAGGTCACCGTGCTGGTGACGGCAGGGGTGGCGAAGGCAGCGGTGATGTCGGCGTCGCTGGTGTTGACCACCTTGACGTCACGCTCGCGCAGGCCGGCCGTTTCCAGCGCGCGCGCCAGCAGGTAGTGCGAGACCGAGAATTCCACCAGCTGCACCGACTGGCCCTTGATGTCGGCCAGCTTCTTGTTCTTCCCCTTCAGGACGATGCCGTCGTTGCCGTTGGAATAGTCGCCCACGATCAGGGCCGTGGAGTCCACGCCACCGGCTGCGGGAATGGTGAGCGCATCCATGTTGGTCATGGTGCAGCCGTCGAACTTGCCGGCGGTGTACTGGTTGATCGATTCCACGTAGTCGTTCAGTTGCACGGCACTGATGGTGATGCCGTACTTCTTGCCCCACTTGGCCAGGATGCCTTGTGCCTGGGCTTCGCCCCAGGGCATCCAGCCGGCGTAGATGGACGTACAGACCTTGAAATCGGTGCGGGGTGCAGCGTGGGCGGATGAGAGCGCGCCTGTGAAGGCGGCCAGGGCGATGGCAGCGCCACCAAGGATTCGGGAAATGTTGTACACGGCGTAGGGTCCTCGAAGGGTTTATTGGAAAAAAAGCCCGGGAGCGGCGCGCTCTTGCGATCGCGTCATCTCCCGGGCTTTTCTCCCGCCGTGTAACCCCTTGCGAGGTCGACTGCTCTCGGACCAGACATCCGCACCAGCGAACCGGAACCCTAGCTGTCCATTGCAAATTGTGCTGACTCAAGACCGGACTCGCCGGCTCCCGCTCGCTTTTCAGCAAGGTTCATGCCAATCCGATCGTGATGCCTTTACGATGCCTGAACCTCGATTTCGCTATTAATAGCGGACCGCTCAGAAGGTCTTTCGGCGTGGCTCAAATGCGCGGCGATGGCGCAGCCATCGCGCGCCAAATCGGTGCCAGCGTGCACCATGCTTGCGCTCGCGTGCTCTGCTGCGATTGGGTCGTTCCGCCGGAATCCAGTAGTGGAGCGGTTTTGCGCCGTATGGCCTGATCCTGGAAGACTTGGCCTGGAACTTGCATACAAGATCGTCGTTCTCGCATAGGGCGAGCCAAGACGACTTGGGTCGGAGCAGTGGCAGCAGCGCAGGCTTCGACAACCATCCTGGACGGCCAGGCCATGTTCGCAGGAGTAGACCATGCCCATGACCCGATCAAGCAGCGCCGCCGTTTTTCCCATCGCTTTTTCCACCGAGGCTACGCAAGCGCTGCCGCTGTGTGGCCGGATGCGCACTTCACTGTTGCTCATCGAGGTCCTAGCGCACGCCGTGCATTGGCTGCGGCGCAGACAGTGATGGTATGGAATTTGCTGAAATCCACATCAATGCAGAGCAGCCCGCATCGATGATCTGAGTGAGTGGATCATCCAACGGCTGCACAGGTAGTTCAAATAGCTGGCTAGGGTTCCGGTCTGCCGCAGGCAGATGACTGGTCCGAGAGCCGGCGACCTCGGTCGAGGTTACACGGCGGGACAAAAGCCCGGGAGAGAGTTGCACCACAGGTGCCGCGCTGCTCCTGCTTTTGTTCAACCCCGACCGGAGTCCATCGTGATCGCTGTTCGCATCCCCAGCTCCCCTCTGGCAGCTTCTGCGCTGCCACCGTCCCTGTCGCAGGGAGGCGCATCATGCGTTTCCTGAATCGCCATCCCGGCCGCTCCGGGCAATGGCTGCTCACGCTCTTGCCCTTCCTGATCCTGGCGCTGCTCTATGCCTTCGGTTCGGCCACGCGCCTGGCCGACAATCCCAACGACAAGCTGCTGCCCAGCCTTGCGCAGATGGTCGATGCGATCCGCCACATGGCCTTCATGGAAGATCCGCGCACCGGCGACTATCTGTTCTGGAGCGACACCCTGGCCAGCCTGCAGCGGGTGCTGCTGGGCCTGGGCATCGCGGCCGTGGCCGGGCTGGTGCTGGGCATTGCCAACGGCATCTTCCCTGTTCTGCGCGCCGGCTTCTCGCCGCTGCTGACGGTGATTTCGATGGTGCCGCCGCTGGCGATCCTGCCGATTCTCTTCATCGTCATGGGGCTGGATGAATTGTCCAAGGTGATGCTGATCGTCATCGGCGTCACGCCTCTGCTGGCGCGCGACCTCGAACATACCGGCCGCGCCATTCCCGCCGAACTGCTGATCAAGGCGCAGACGCTCGGGGCCAACAGCTGGACTTTGGTATTGCGTGTGGCCCTGCCGCAGATGCTGGCGCGTCTCTTGGTCTCGCTGCGGCTGTCACTGGGGGCGGCCTGGCTGTTCCTCATTTCGGCCGAGGCGATCTCGGCCACGGCGGGCCTCGGCTATCGCATTTTCCTGGTACGCCGTTACCTGGCCATGGACATCATCCTGCCCTACGTGGTCTGGATCACGCTGCTGGCCTGGCTGATGGACTGGCTGCTGCGCGCCGTGCACCGGCGCTTCTTCCCCTGGGCTGAAGGAGGCCGCGCATGAGCTACATCGAGATCCGCAATGTCTGGCAGCAGTATGACCAGAACGTGGTGCTGGAGCGCCTGAACCTGCGCGTGGAAGAGGGCCAGTTCTGCACCCTGGTCGGCGCTTCCGGCTGTGGCAAGTCGACCTTCCTGCGCCTGCTGCTGGGGCAGGAGCGGCCGAGCAAGGGACAACTGCTGCTGCAGGGCCAGCCCTTCCCGGCCGAGCCGGATGCCACGCGCGGCGTGGTGTTCCAGCGCTACTCCGTGTTCCCTCACCTGAACGTGCTGGACAACGTGGCCATCGGCCTGGAGCTGCCCCGGTCGCCGCTGCTGGGGCGCCTGTTCGGCGGTGCCAAGCGGCGCGCGCGGGAAGAAGCGGCGCAGCTGCTGCATCGCGTCGGGCTGGGGCACGCATTGGATCTGTATCCCAGTAGCCTCTCGGGCGGCATGCAGCAGCGCCTGGCGATTGCCCAGGCGCTCATCGTGCGCCCGCGTGTGCTGCTGCTGGATGAACCTTTCGGTGCGCTCGATCCGGGCATCCGCAAGGAGATGCACACCCTGCTGCTGGACCTGTGGAAGGACAGCGGCCTGACCGTCTTCATGGTGACCCACGATCTCTCCGAAGGCTTCACCCTGGGCACCCGGCTGCTGGTGTTCGACAAGGTGCGCGTCGATCCGCAATACCCGCAAGCCTATGGCGCCCACATCACCTACGACATCGCCCTCAACGAGGCCCGCGCCCGCGAACAGGCCGGCAAGCTGGCCTCCCTCATCACTGCAAAGGAAAGCTGACATGAGCAAGGATCCCCTGGCCCTGCAAGCCAGACTCTACGAAGAACTGCTGTCCGGCGGCGGCCATACCTCCTTCATCCTCAAGCGCGGCCAGTCGCTGCGCATCACCGACATCGAAGGCGGCGCCAACGTCAGCATGATGATGTTGAACGCCCAGCAGCCCAGCGAACGGCTGAACCTGCCCGATACGCTGAAGGGCCAGCACACCGCGCGCCTGCAGGCCGGTCATTGCCTGTACTCTGACATGGGGCGCGTGCTGGCGGCCATCACCGAAGATACCTGCGGCTGGCATGACAGTTTCGGCGGCGTGCTCAATGCCGAGGAGGTGCGCGAGAAATACGGCCAGGGCCGCTACCAGGAACTGCGCAACGGCTTCTATCGCAATGGCGCGGACAACCTGCTGGTGGAAATGGGCAAGTGGAACCTCGACCTGCAAGACCTGCTGATGGTGGTGAACCTGTTCTCGCGCGTGAGCGTGGATGCCGAAGGCGTGTTCCATTTCGTGCCCGGCAATTCCAAGGCCGGTGACTTCATCGAGCTGGCCGCGCCGATGGATACGCTCATCATCCTGACGGCCTTGCAGCATCCCATGGACCCGCATCCGCACTACGCGCCGCGCCCGGTCCGGCTGGAATGGCTGCACACGCACAGCGACGACAGCACCCATGCCTGCCGCCATTCGCGCCCCGAGAACGAGCGCGCCTTCCACAACACCGAACGCTTCCATCTCTGAGCCAGGGAGAATCACATGCACATCATCGAAAGCCAGCGCGTCCCCGAGCAAGCCGTGTTCCGCCACGTGATCCCGGCCGGCGAACCTTACCTCTTCAACGTCCGCGCCGGCCAGACCGTGCGGCTGCTGGACCTGGAGGGCAACCAGGCCATCGACACCCTGTTCTACAGCAGCACCAATCCGCGCGAACGCTACGATCCCCAGCGCACCCTGCGTCGCCAGAACCGCGCTTACCTGGGCGCGGGCAGCGTGCTCTATTCCAACCTGGGGCGGGCCCTGGCCACCATCGTGGCCGATACCTGCGGCCGCCATGACACCCTGGGCGGCGCCTGCGCGCAGGAGAGCAATACCGTGCGCTACGCGCTGGAGAAGCGCTACATGCACAGCTGTCGCGACAATTTCCTGTGCGCCTGCCTGCACGATGGACGCCTCAACAAGCGCGACATCGGCGCCAACATCAACTTCTTCATGAACGTGCCGGTCACGCCGGAAGGCGGCCTCACCTTCGAGGATGGCATCTCCGCGCCAGGCAAGTACGTGGAGCTGCGCGCCGAGCAGGACCTGATCGTGCTTATTTCCAACTGCCCGCAGCTGAACAACCCCTGCAATGGCTGGAACCCGACTGCGGCCGAAGTGCTGGTCTGGGACTGATCCCTGCCGCATGCGCGCACGCCGCCCTGCACCCCTCGCGGACGACCGCGAGCCGGTTTTCCGAATCACGGGACGACCCGGATTTCAAGGCCACCTGAATGTTTGACCATCTGCTCATTGCCAACCGCGGCGCCATTGCCTGCCGCATCCTGCGCACACTGCGCACGCTGGACGTGACCGGCGTGTGCGTCTATTCCGAAGCCGACCTCGGCAGCCTGCACGTGCTGCAGGCCGGCCGCGCCATCTCGCTGGGCGAAGGTCCGGCCACCCAGACCTATCTCGCCGTGGACAAGATCCTGGCCGCCGCCCGCGACAGCGGCGCCCAGGCCATCCATCCGGGCTATGGTTTTCTCTCCGAGAATGCCGCCTTTGCCGAAGCCTGCGAAGCGGCCGGCATCGCCTTCGTCGGACCTACCCCCGCACAGTTGCGCATCTTTGGCCTGAAGCATACGGCACGCGCACTGGCGCGCGAGCAGGGCGTACCGATGCTGGAAGGCACGGACTTGCTGGAGACGGCTGACGATGCCCTGGCAGCCGCAGCACGCGTGGGCTATCCGGTGATGTTGAAGAGCACGGCTGGTGGTGGCGGCATCGGCATGCGCGTGTGCCGCAGCGATGCCGAACTGGCCGATGCCTTTGATTCCGTGCGCCGGCTGGGCCAGAACAATTTCAGCGATGCCGGCGTCTTCATCGAGAAATACATCGAACGTGCCCGCCATCTGGAAGTGCAGGTCTTCGGCGATGGCCGGGGCGAGGTGATCGCCCTGGGCGTGCGCGACTGCTCGGTGCAGCGGCGCAACCAGAAGGTGCTGGAAGAAACCCCGGCGCCCAACCTGCCCGAGGGCATGGCCGAGGCCCTCTGTGCCGCCGCCATCAAGCTGGCGCGGGCCGTGAACTACCGCAGTGCCGGCACGGTGGAGTTCGTCTACGACAGCCAGGCCGGGCAGTTCTACTTCCTGGAAGTCAACACGCGCCTGCAGGTCGAGCATGGCGTCACCGAACAGGTCTGGGGTGTCGACCTGGTGCGCTGGATGATCGAGCTGGCCGCAGGCGACCTGCCGCCGCTGGCACAACTGGCAACCGCCCTGCAGCCGCGCGGCCATGCGATCCAGGCGCGTCTTTACGCGGAAGATCCGGGCCGCCAGTTCCAGCCCTGTCCCGGCCTGCTGACGGCGGTCGAGTTTCCACCCGCCGATGGCCAGGCGTTGCGCATCGATACCTGGGTCGAGGCCGGATGTGAGATCCCGCCCTATTTCGATCCCATGATCGCCAAGCTCATCAGCTGGCAGCCCACCCGCGAAGAAGCGCGCCTGGCGCTGGATGCGGCCTTGCGGGAGACCAAGCTGTATGGCGTGGAAACCAACCAGCACTACCTGCGCCAGATCTTGGCCGATGCGCCGTTTGCCAGCGGCCAGCCGTGGACACGCTGCCTGGAACAACTGGTCTATCGCGCCGACACGGTGGAAGTGCTCTCGCCCGGCACCCAGACCACGGTGCAGGACCATCCCGGCCGAGTCGGCTACTGGGCCGTCGGAGTACCGCCTTCAGGACCGATGGATGAACGCGCGCTGCGCCTGGGCAATCGCCTGCTGGGCAATGCCGAAGATGCGGCCGGTCTGGAAGTGACCATGAGCGGGCCGGTCCTGCGCTTCAACACGGCGGCCATGGTGGTGGTCACCGGTGCCGCGATCCCGGTGCTGCTCGATGGCGTGGCGCAACCCATGGCGACCGTACTGCAGGTGGCCGCCGGCAGCACCCTCAAGCTCGGCACCATCAGCGGTGCCGGTGCCCGCAGTTATCTGGCCGTGCGTGGCGGGGTGCAGGTGCCGGCTTACCTGGGCAGCCGCAGCACCTTCACGCTGGGGCAGTTCGGTGGCCACGCCGGGCGCGCGCTGGCCAGTGGTGACGTGCTGCACCTGGCGCCGCTGGCCGGTGGCGACGCGGCAGCGGCCGGGCAGACCGTGCCGGACGGCCTGTATCCCGCACTGGAGGCGGTCCGTCGGGTCCGTGTGATCTACGGTCCGCATGGTGCGCCGGAATATTTCACACAGGCTTACATGGAGACCTTCTTTGCCACCGACTGGGAGGTCCATTTCAATTCCAGCCGCACCGGCGTGCGCCTGATCGGTCCCAAGCCCGAGTGGGTGCGCGACAGCGGCGGCGAAGCCGGCCTGCATCCCTCCAACATCCATGACAATCCCTATGCCGTGGGTGCGGTCGACTTCACCGGTGACATGCCGGTGATCCTGGGGCCGGACGGTCCCAGCCTGGGTGGTTTCGTCTGCCCGGTGACGGTGATCGAGGCCGATCTCTGGCAGATCGGCCAGCTCAAGGCCGGCGACAAGCTGCGCTTCATCCCGGTGGACGTGGCCACGGCGCGCCGCATCGCCCTGGCCGCCCACGCCGGTATCGCCAGCCTGCAGCCGCAGCCGGTGACATGGATGCCCGCAGCATTGGCCTCGCCCATCGTGCTGGACCTGGGACAGGATGAACGGCGCCTGGTGGCGCGCCTGTCGGGTGATGCCAACCTGCTGCTGGAAGTGGGCAGCCCGCAACTGGATCTGGTGTTGCGCTTCCGCGTGCACGCCCTGATTGCGGCACTGGAAGAACAGGCCTTGCCCGGCGTGATCGATCTCACCCCCGGCATCCGTTCGCTGCAGGTGCATTACCAGCCGGAGGCACTGCCCCTGGCTACCTTGCTGCAGACCATCAGCGGTTTGTGGGATGCCGTGTGCGCCCGCGAAAACCTGACGGTTCCGTCGCGTATCGTGCATCTGCCCTTGTCCTGGGACGATCCGGCCTGCCAGCTCGCCATCGAGAAATACATGACCACGGTACGCAAGGATGCGCCATGGTGCCCGAGCAATCTTGAATTCATCCGCCGCATCAACGATCTCCGGGATATCGGCGCCGTGCGCGAGACTGTCTTCGACGCCAGCTACCTGGTCATGGGACTGGGCGACGTCTACCTGGGGGCGCCGGTGGCTACGCCGCTGGACCCGCGCCATCGCCTAGTCACCACCAAGTACAACCCGGCGCGCACCTGGACCGCCGAGAATTCGGTCGGCATCGGTGGCGCCTACCTTTGCATCTACGGAATGGAAGGGCCGGGCGGCTACCAGTTCGTCGGGCGCACCCTGCAGATGTGGAACCGCTATCGCGAGGTCGCGGCCTTCCACGGCAAGCCCTGGTTGCTGCGCTTCTTCGACCAGATCCGTTTCTATCCGGTCAGTGCCGGGGAATTGCAGACCATCCGCCGCGATTTTCCGCTGGGCCGTTTCGAGATCGGTATTGAAGAAACTCGCCTGGACCTTGCGCAATACCAGGATTTCCTGCAGCGCGAAGCCGAGGGCATAGCCACCTTCCGCCAGCACCAGCAAGCGGCCTTCGATGCCGAGCGCCAGCGCTGGATCGCCAGCGGCCAGGCCAACTTCGAGAGCGAGGAAAGCACGGCCATCGTCCAGGAAGACCAGCCGCTGCAGGCCGGCCAGCTGGCCGTCGATGCACCCATTGCCGGCAATCTCTGGCAGGTCAAGGTGAGCCCGGGCCAGCGCGTGGCGCAAGGTGAGCTGCTGATGATCCTGGAATCGATGAAGATGGAAATCAACATTGCCGCGCCCGAGGCCGGCATCGTCGCCGAAGTACGCGTGCAGCCCGGCAGCCCGGTGCGTGCAGGCCAGTGTGTACTGGTGATGGAACACACCCCACAGGAGGCCGCATGATCCATTCCTTTGACCTGCGCATCGATGCGCTCACCGCCGCCTATCGCGCGGGCACACTGGACCCGCGTACGGTAGTCAAGCGCCTGCGTGAAACCGCAGAGAAGCTCAATCCGCAATATCGGCTCTACATCCACCTGCTGAGCGAGGCAGAAACCGAGCCCTACCTGCAGGCGCTGGAACATCAATCGCCGCACAGCCTGCCGCTGTATGGCGTGCCCTTCTCGATCAAGGACAACATCGACCTGGCGGGCATCCCGACTACGGCCGCCTGTCCGGCCTTCAGCCATGTCCCGCGCGAAAGCGCCACGCTGGTAGCGCAACTGATCGGGCTGGGCGCCATCCCCATGGGCAAGTGCAACCTGGACCAGTTCGCCACCGGTCTGAACGGCACGCGCTCGCCCTATGGCGCTTGTCGCAACAGCGTGCATCCGGACTATCCCTCCGGTGGCTCCTCGTCCGGTTCGTCCCTGGCGGTGGCGCTGGGTCTGTCCAGCTTTGCGCTCGGTACTGACACTGCCGGCAGTGGCCGTGTGCCGGCTGCGCTGAACAACCTGGTGGGGCTCAAGGCGACCAAGGGTTTGCTGTCCACCGCCGGGGTGGTGCCGGCTTGCCGCACGTTGGATTGCGTGACCTTCTTCACGGCCACGGCGGCCGAAGCCAGTCTCTTGCTGGCCTTGTGCACACAGGCCGCGCAGCCCGATGAACGCGACGAATACAGCCGTGCCAACCTGCCGCACAACGACGCCTCGGCCTTCCGCCCGCCGCGCCAGGGACTGCGCTTTGGCGTGCCGCGCCAGCTGGAATTCCTCGGCTGCAGCGAAAGCCCGGCTCTGTTCGTAGAGGCGCTGGCGCAGATGGAAGCCATCGGCGGCGTGGCCGTGCCCATCGATTTCACACCCTTTTTGGAGGCTGCGCGTCTGCTCTACGAAGGACCGTGGGTGGCCGAGCGCTACAGCACCATCGAAACGCTGTTGCAGGAACGGCCCGAGGCCGTCCTGCCGGTGATCCGTGACGTGCTGCGCAAGGCGCCCGAGTACAGCGCCGTGGATACCTTCCGCGCGCAATATCGCCTGCAGCAACTGAAGGCCGAATGCGACCGCATACTGGCGACTGTCGATTGCGTCGTCACGCCCGCCTATCCGCGCCCGGTGACGCTGGAAGAATTGCGCGAGCAGCCGGTACAGCGCAATTCGGACCTGGGCTGGTACACCAATTTCATGAACATGCTGGATTACGCCGCCGTGGCCACGCCCATGAACTTCATGAAGAATGGCCTGCCCTGGGGCATTACCGTGTTCGGCCCGGCCTTCAGCGACCAGGCCTTGCTGGGCGTGGCCGATGCCTTGCAGCGCGCGCACGGGCAACCGCTGGTCGGGCAGCGCCAGATCGAGGGCCGCTTGCTGGCAGCTTGAGCGGACGCAGGGGACTCAGGCGTCCGGCAGGATTTCCGTCAGCGACAGGATCGCCTGGGCCACCTCGGCAATGCGCCGGTTCTGGTTCATCGCGTGCTTGCGCAGCAGGCGATAGGCGGCCTCTTCGTTGAGTCCCTGCTTCATCATCAGCACGCCCTTGGCCCGTTCGATGAGCTTGCGCTCTTCCAGGCTCTCGCGCACGGTGGCCAGCTCCTGGGTCAGGTTCTGCAGGCGTTCGGACTGGCTGCGCAGGATTTCGACGATGGATTGCGTCAGGTGAGGACCTACTCCTGCGCGCAGCGGTTCGTCCGGCAGGGCCTGGCCTTCCAGGCTGGAAGAGAAAGCCGCCAGCGGGGCCAGCGGGTCCAGTGCATCGGCCTGGCTGAAGAGCTGGCCCTGGTCATCCAGTTCCTTCTGCAATTCGACGATCTTGTCCCGGCATTGCGACTGCACGTATTGCGCCAGATGGATCTCGACCTGGTGCAGGCCATCCATGCGGATGGAACAGCACTGGTACCAGGCATCGGCCAGGTCGGTGGCCAGTGGCCGGTCGTGGGCAGTGAGCAGCTTGCGGCGCAGCCGCTCCAGGTCGGCCAGGGGCAGGGTTGCCTGCATGGCGCTCCATTCGTTGCGGAAGCCCTCGGCGAAGGATTCGAAGCGGCGCAGCGCCTGCTCCTGCATCTCGATCTGGGTTTCGATGACTTGCTCCTGCTCGCGCGTGATCTTGCCCATGGCAAAGGCAGCGGCGCCGGAGGCGCGTTCGCGGCCGGCGAATTCCTTGCCTTGCATGAGATTGAACAGTGCCACCAGCAGCCTTGAGATCTGCGGATCGACCGCCACGTCGGCGGCCTCGAACACCAGTGCCAGCAGTGCTCCCACCACGGTCTTGAAGCGCTCGTAGCTGGCTGTCGGCGTGCAGGCCAGCGCGGCCACGTCGGTGCGCAGCCTGGGCATGCCATCCAGTGCATGTAGCGCGAAGGCGATGCGGGTGTACAGGCGTGCACCGTTGGAGAGGGCGTTGTCGTGTTCGGTCGATTCCAGCCAGGCTTCGAATTCGCGCTGAGCCGCCTGGCTGGCGGCCACGCGTTCCTGCCATACCTGGCCGTCACGCTCGCCGCGCGAGCCCAGGTAGATGTTGGAAATGCCGCGCTCCTGCTGCAGGCAGTGGATCAGCTTGCCCACGGTGAGGACCAGCTGGCAGGTGCGTGCCAGGCGTTGCAGTTCTTCCACTTCGCAGCGGCGGGCGGTGATCAGGTAGTTGAGGACGTTGCTCATGTGGCTTGGGGCGATGGAGTGGTCCGGGGTTAAGCGGGAATCATGCGCAAGCACAGGCCGGTGCTCTGCCGATGATCCGGCGCCATGATAAACGATTGGGACAAGAGGGCGAACCCTCTCTTCACGCAGCACGAGCGCCCGATCCGGGCCTAGCTGGCACCCCGCAAGACCGCGCGCTGATGCGCCAGGATGGCTTCACGGCGCGCGAACAAGGCCGGCGTGACGCGGTTGACGTCGGCGATCAGGTCCTGCATGCAAGCGCTCTGCAACTGGCCATGTTCCACCACGATCTTGCCGGCCACCATGGTCAGGTCGACATCGCCGCCCTGTACCGCATGGACCAGGTTGTGGTGAAGATTGAGATACTTGCCGGTCAGAAGCGGTGTCATGCGGGGCGTATCGGTGCGCACCGCGATCAGGTCGGCGGCCTTGCCTGCTTCCAGGGTGCCGATGGTCTTGTCCAGCCCCAGCGTGCGCGCCCCACCGATGGTGGCCATCTTGCAGACCGCCCAGGAATCCAGGGCAGCGGCGTCCATGGCGCCGATCTTGGTCAACAGGGACGCGAATTTCATTTCCTCGAACATGTCCAGGTTGTTGTTTTCCTTTTCGCCATCCGTGCCCAGCCCGACGGCAATCCCTGCGGCCAGCAGTTTCTGGATGGGGGCGATGCCGCTGGCCAGTTTCATGTTGCTGGTCGGATTATGGATGACGCCGATGTTGCCGCGCCGGGCCAGCAGGCCGATCTCGGCGTCATCGAGCCAGCACCCATGGGCCAGCATGACGCGCGGGGCGTCCAGCAGGCCGAATTTTTCCAGCGCCTGCACCGGGCGCATGCCGTAGCGCTTCAGGGTTTCTTCCACATCGAAGCGGCTTTCGTTGCTGTGTGTATGCAGGCCGGTATCGTAATGGCGGCACATGGCCGTGGCACGTTCCCATGCCTGCGGGACGGCATAGAACAGGTGTTCCAGGCCGACCCAGACCTGAATGCGCTGGTTGTCGCGGCCATGCCAGTGCTTGAGCATGGCTTCGTTGTCATCCAGTGTCTCGAAGTAATCATGATCGGGATGTTCGGCCACGTAAGGCACCATGACGGCGCGGATGCCCAGCTCCAGGGCGGCGCGTGCGCTACCCTCCATGAAGCGCCACATATCGACGATGGTGGTAGTGCCGGAGAGCAAGGCTTCGGCATAACAGAGCCGCGAGGCGATTTCTGCGTCTTCTGCCGTGAGTACCCGGTGCATCGGATCGATATATTCCTGCAGCCACTGCCAGACCGGCAGCCCCTCGGCGGTGCCGCGCAGGATGCCCGAGTGGCAGTGGCCATTGACCAGGCCAGGCATCAGCAGCCGGTTGGGCAGGTCATGCAGGCGGGCTTCAGGATGGCGCGCACGGAGTGTCGTGGCGGCGCCGATATCGACGATCCTGCCGCTGGTCTGATCCACCACGGCGGCACCGTCCTCGATGATTTCGTTGCCTTCGGTCATCGGCATGACCTGATCTGCGCGCAGCAACAATGCACTCAATTTGTCCTCCCTGTTTGGATGCCGTTGATCTGGCCGGCGCACTCCGTCTGGGCGTGCATTGCTTGCGCGAGGCGCATCGAGCGCGTGTTTATCGCGCGATGTACCACTCGTAGCGGTGGTTCCATGCCACGAACAGATTCATGGTGACGGCGCCCACCAGCGAATACAGGACCCGCTCTGCCGGCAGGAAGAAGGCTGCCGTGGCGAACAGCGCCAGGTCAAATCCCATCAGCAGCCAGCCAGCCTTGAAGCCGGTACGTTCTTGCACGTAGGTGGCGAGGATGCTCATGCCGCCGCAGCTGGCCTGGTGGCGGAACAGGCCGATCAGGCCAATGCCCACGCACAGCCCGGCCAGTACCGCGCCCACGGCGGGATCGAGGTGGCTGTAGCTGATGTAGTTGCCGGCGATGTTGGTCAGCAAAGAGACTGCCGTGACGGCGGCCAGGGTGCGCCAGGTGAAGGCCGCGCCCATGCGCAGGGCGGCCAGCAGGTAGAAGGGCAGGTTGATGAGGGTGAAGGCCATGCCGAAGCTCATGCCCGTGACATAGGTCACCAGGAAGGCCACGCCGGCGATCTGGCCGATGATCAGCCCCAGGCTGTGCAGCATGGACATGCCAAAGGAAATCATCACCACGCCGAAGAGCTGGCCTTGCAGGTTGTCGATCCAGCTATGGCGCACGGGCGGTGCAGGGACAATGGGGGTGGAGGGCGAGGAATCCGCAGTGGAAGTCGTCATGGCAATACCAATCATCAATCGTGGATAACGAACGCGTCACGTCAATGGCCGGGCCCGCGGGTAAGCCGGCACAGCCATCGGTGTGCAGCTGCCTTCAATCGTCGGCAGCCGCCGCAGGAGCGCATGGTAAAGGATTTGTTGCAGTGCGGCGATGTCCGGATGAGGCGGCGCGGCGCCGTTGCAACAGTTCTCGTTTAGCAGGAAATGTGCCAGGCGGTGCTTCACGGGTGAATCCGTGCAGCTGGCCTGTGTCCTCGGGCCGCCATCGGCGCGCCTAGAGCAGCTTGCTCCATACCCGGGCATGCCGCCCCGGTCCGTAGTAGTCCGTCATCGCGCCATGGCTGGCATCGAAGAGATGATCGTAGAAACCCCAGCTGGCGCGATAGCGCGGTCCGCTGTTGACCACCAGTTGCGTCGCGCCTGCGGCACGGGCCTCCTTGGCTGGGCTGGTTCAGTCGGTGTTGATTGTGGGGCAGTTCCAGCCGGGGCCACACAATAAATCGCCATGCTGAACCGTCCTGCGGTCATCCCCATCACGAAAGGAAAGATCATGAACAGCATGCTGAACCAGCAAGAGCTCAATGAGCACCTTCCCGCCGACGGTACCTTCACGCGGCTGCTGAAGAAGATGCTGCTGAAGCAGGCCACGATCGTCTCGGTGGAAAAACCGGGCGGGCATTACGTTCGCGTCACCTTGCAGGGCGAGGCCCTCAAGAACCAGGACTGGACCCCCGGCGACAAGATCCAGATCAGCCTTTCTCGAGGTTTCGATAACCGCACCTACACGCCTGTGTCCTGGGACAAGGCGAGCGGCTGTGCGGAATTTATCGCCTATCTGCATGGTGATACGTCCACCTGTGCATTTTTTGACAGCGCCCGATCCGGTACCCAGGTACAGTTCATGGGGCCGCGCGGCTCGCTCGATCTGAGCCAGGGGGCGCCTGCACTGCTGTTCGGCGATGAAACCTGCCTGGGCCTGGCTGCAGCGCTGGTTCGCGCAGATCCTTCCGGGCAGGCCGCCGTGGTGCTTGAAGTCGGCGACGTGGCGCAGGCGGAGAAGGTCTTGCGCACTCTTGCCGTTGCCGGTGCGGTTCTCGTCGAACGCCGGCCGGACGATGGCCATCTGGCGTCGATTAGCGATGCGATGCTGCGCCTGGCCTCGCCGCAGACATCGTTCATCCTGGCCGGACGGGCGGCGGCGATCCAGTCCGTCAAGCGCAGCCTGCATTGGGCCGGTATCGGCAAGCGCAGCATCCGGACGAAGGCGTATTGGGCGGCGGGCAAGAAGGGCCTGGACTGAGGTCTGGAGCGTGGCCGTTGAGGGTTGATCTCGGCTGGCCACGCTGTGGCCTCAGCCCTGTGCAGGTTCGCGAATGGTCAGCAGCGTGACGAAGCACAGGACGGAGCAGGCCGCCAGGAACAGCCACACATAGCTCCAGCTGTAGCTGTCCAGCAGCAGTCCCGCCACCAGCGGTGCACATGCGCCACCGAGCTGCCCCAGCGTATTGACCATCGCGCTGGCCATCGGATACACCTTCTTCGAGGTCATGCCCATCGGATAGACCATGTAGGTGGAATAGCCGATGTTGAGCAGCACACCCGTCAAGAGCAGCAGCGCACCATACAGCAGCGGGTCGGCCGGCGAGTTGATGAGCACCACCATCATGATCGTGGTGAAGAAGGCTGATATCAGCATCGCCGGCTTTCTGCGCTTGTCCAGCCAGCGGTCCGTCATCATCCCGCCGAGAAGATTGCCCATCACCGCACCCACCCAGGGGGCCGCCGCGACCATGCCCATGTTGGTGATCGAATAGCCTTTCACGCTGATGAGATACGTTGGAATCCAGGCCAGCAGGACGTTCACGATGGCCGTCATGAAGAAGTATCCCAGCGCCGCGCCCATGATGTTCCAGGAGCGGAAGATATCCCGGGTGGATTCGACGGTTGCCACCTTGCTCCTGCGGATGAGACGGTCCAGCAGGGCGAAATCACGCGCGCCGCTGTGGCCGGCCGCCTGGCCCGGGCTGGCGGGTTGGCTGTCGTTGATGTGCTCCAGCTCCTCGGCGGAGACATGGCGGCTTTCCGAGGGACGGTTCTTCACCACCACGAACCACACCGCCGACAGGATCACGCCGGGCAGGGCGAAGAAATAGAAGATATGGCGCCAGCCCCAGTAATGGATGATGACCGCACACACAGGCGGAACAAGCACCGGCCCGAACTTGGCCGCCGCCAGGAAGATGCCGGTCATCGTGCCCTTTTCGCGGGCCGGGAACCAGTTGTTGATGGTGGAGGTGATGCCGATGGGCAGCGGACCTTCGGCCAGGCCCAGGCCGAAACGATAGATCTTCAGGGCCAGCAGGGAGGACGCCGTACCGATCAGCCCGGTAAAGAGCGAAGTGGCCAGCATGGCCAGGGAAAACACGCGCGGAATGCCAAAGCGCGTGTACGCCAGTCCGGAGGGCAATTGCGCCAGGCTGTAGGCGAACAGGAAGATGCTGGCCAACGCTCCGGCCTCGGTATTGGACATCACGAATTCCTTGCGCAGGAAAGGCAGTGCCACCCCGAGATTGGCGCGGTCTGCCGCCGCTACCGTGTAGACGATGAAGATGAGTGCGCCGATGACCCATCGGAAATGGGTTTTCTTGTTGGCGCGTTGAACGGCTACCGCTTCCATTGATGTCTCCTTCAGCGGTGTCAATCCGCTGTGTTGTCGTCGGCGGTGCGGGTCGCATCCCGCACCGCAGTGTTGGGCTGCCGGTCTTGCGCCGGCTTGCAGCAGCTGGCTTACACCAGTCCGTATTGCTTGAGGATCCCGCCCAGGTTCATCAGCTCAACCGTCGATGCGCCGTCTTCAATGGCTGCGCGCATCTTCTGTTCCTTCTCTTCCCGTGCGAGGCTGCTGGCGATGGTCGCTGCCACCTCGTCTTTGGCGACGACGGCCAGGCCATCGCGGTCGCCGACGATGATGTCGCCCGGATGGATGAACACGTCGCCGATGACGACCGGCACATTGACCTTGCCCGGCTGATGCTTTCCGGTTCCCTTGATGGACAGCCCGCGGCAGAACACCGGGAAACCCAGGTCGATGATGGTGTTGGCGTCACGCACGCAGCCATTGACGACCAGGCCGGCAATCCCGCGCTTCATGGCCAGCACCGTCAGCACGTCGCCCCAGGGGCCGGCTTCCATGAAGGCCTTGGCATCGACCACCAGCACGTCGCCGGGTTTGGCTTGCAGCACCGCATAGTGCAGCACCAGGTTGTCGCCGGGGCGCACGTCCACGGTCAGCGCCGGGCCGGCCAGGCGCGAAGCAGGATCGATCGGTTTCATGCCGTGGTCCAGCGCGCCCCTGGCGCCCTGCGCCTCGTAGACGGTTGCTGAGCCGAGGTCGCGCAACTGGAGGATTTGTTCTTGGGTGATCATGATGAGTCCTGTCGGTGGGATAAGAAGGAAATCAGGCCGCTGCCGCGTTGCCGAGCAGCCAGGAAAGGGCTTGGTTGACGTCCGGGGTGTCGGTGCCCAGCGCATGCTCTTCGAGCAGGGAGGCCGTCGTATGGAAGCGCTGTTCGACGCCCGGAAGAACCAGCGAGGGAAGCTGCTGCGCCTCCAGTTCCTGCCGTGCATCACGCACCTCATGGGCGCGGCGCCGGGCGTGAATCACGTGAGTGCGCACCAGCATGTCGATGAAGTCGCGCAGCGGGGTCTCGTCGATATCCTTGAGCTGGCGATACAACTCCTCGCGCACACCTTGTTTTTCCGCGCTCATCAGCAATTCCACCGCCAGCGCTTCCATTCCCTTGGTGAAGATGCTGCGCAGGATCTTCAGCGAGATTGCATCGCCCGGTCTTCCTCCGGCGATGACCTGCACGCGGCCATGGACCGCGCTGAGCATGTCCTTGAAGCTGTCGGCGCGCGCGCCGGCGGCCAGCAGAGGGGTTTTTTCCCAGTTCAGGGAGATGGCGCCCATAATGGCGACGTCCACGTAATCGGCGCCCGATGCGGCGGCTGAGGCAGCGGCGCGTTTCTTGGTATCGGGATTGGCGGTGGTCAGGTCGGCGAAGCCTGTGCCAGCCGTGAGAAAGGGCGCCGTTTCTCCGACCACCGCCAGCGCCTGTGCGCCAGTGACGCAGGAAAGCACCCACTGTACATTTTCAAGCCAATTTCCCGCTGCCTGATGCAGGGGAAGACCCCATTGCGTGCTCAGCCCGGTGGCTGCCGCAGAGGGGAAGGCGTCGCAAAGACTGAGCCGGTAGCCCGCGCCGTAAAGGGCCTTGGCATAGCAGCGGCCGACCTCGCCCATGCCGATGATGGCGATATGCATTGTTGTCTCCTCATATGTTTGCTTTTATTCAGAATACAAAAAAAGAACAAATAAAGCAATCGGCCGAATTAATGCCGAGTTAAAAACCACATTCAATACATTTTGGAAACAAGATCGACATCACTGCGTGTCCATTGGACGCTTCTGCGAGGGCGCATATAGAATCCGCCAACGACAATCAGAATCAGGAGTGACAACGGTGGAGCGCGGAAAGGACAAGGTCTATGAGGTGCTTCGGCAGCGCGTGGTGGGTGGGCAATACAAGCCGGGGACGCAGCTCAAGGAAGAACCGCTGGCCCGCGAAATGGGATTGAGCCGCACGCCGGTACGAACTGCCCTGCGCCGTCTGGTGGAGGATGGCCTGGCCACTGCCGATGCGGGCCAGGGCATCCACGTGGCCGCCTGGAGCGAATGGGATATCGAAGAGACCTTCCAGCTGCGCATGCTGCTGGAACCGTACGCGGCCAGCCTGGCCGCAGAACGCGGCGATGAGACGATGCTGTCCCTGCTCAGCGAGAGCAATGCCAAGATGGCGCAGGCCATCCGCAGCGGCGGGGCCAATTCGGTCGAGAAGATTCAGGCGGCCAACAGTGTCTTCCATCGCACGATACTGGAATACTCCGGCTCGCCACGCTTGCGCGCCATGCTGGAAACCATCATCGACATGCCCATCATCGTGCGCTCTTTTCATCTCTACGATAAATCGCAGCTGGAGCAGAGCCTGCACCATCACCAGGATCTGCTGCTGGCCATGGAGGCGCATGACGGGGAGTTGGCGCGGCAGGTGATGCGGCTGCATCTTCGCATGTCCTATCACCGCTTCATGCGGCGCCGCAGTGAGTATCAGCATCTGGGGGCAGCGGATGAATGAGCCCTGTCACTGAGGTAGCGCGCCGCAGCCACGATGAGGGCGCAGCGACCGCCCTGCCCCCATCCCGCGAGCCTCCTGGACAGGAGGCTTTTTTTCGCCCGTCTGTCCGAGCGGATCGCGCCGGAAGAGGCGGAATTAATCATCTCTTTTCTTCACATAAAACTATAGAAAAATATCGTTTTTTTTAAAAGAGAGTAACTTCTATACTTTTTCGAAAATGATGAAAGCGAAGCCGTGGCCCGCCTTCATTTGCACCGGGAAGCGACTCCGCGAGAAGCCTGCCAGCGATAAAGACGTGGCGGCGTGCGCAGAGGATGGCCAGGATCCGGGTCACGCGTTCGTCAGAGGCCATGGAGACAGCCTCATGCATGAGCCGCCCCGGCGCGCAGGATGCCCACGGAGGGGAGTTCCTTCGCATTGCCTGGCGCAAGAACGCGGCCCCCGCAGCATTTTCCGTCGCCCGTTGATTGAAAGCGTATTGCCTGCAGCTGCAGGCTGCGTACGCGCTGCTTGCCACCGATGAATGCCTGAGTGTTGTCTGACTTATCCAATGTAGCGGAATGCCATCATGAACCTGAAGCTAGATTTTTCTGTTCTTCTTACGCCGCAGTATTCGACGGCGATACTGAAGGGTCTCGTCACGATGTTCGAGCTGACCCTGTTGTCCTGGCTGCTCGCCATGGCGCTCGGCATCGTCCTGTCGGTGGTGCGCATGACGCAGGTGAAAGCGGCGCAAGCCTTTGTCGCCGCCTATGTCGAATACCACCAGAACGTGCCCATGCTGGTACAGATCTTCCTGTGGTATTTCGGTGTGCCCGCGCTGCTGCCGGCCTCGGTCCAGCAGTGGTGCAATGCGCACAACGCGGAGTTTCTGTTTGCCTTCATTGCGGTAGGACTGTGCATGGCGGCGTACATGTCCGAAGATCTGCGCGGCGGTATCCGTTCCATTCCCAAGTCGCAACTGGAAGCCTCGCGCGCACTGGGATTGACCTACCTGCAGGCAATGCGCCTGGTGATTCTTCCCCAGGCCGCCCGTATTGCGACACCGCCCCTGGTCAACCACACGGTGCTGCTGTTCAAGAACACCAGCCTGGCCATGACCATCGGCGTGGCCGAGCTGACCTATGTGACGCGAGAAATCGAAAGCGACACCTTCCGCTCCTTTGAAATCTACATCGTCGCCACCGCCATCTATCTGCTGGTGTCGCTGACCCTGATGGGCGCGGCGTCCCAGCTGGAAAAGCATTACCGCATGAAAGCCCGCTAATCATGACCGACCTCATCAACATCCTGCGCGAGTACGGCATGCTCCTGCTCGTAGGTTCCTATCCCAACGGCCCGGTGGGCGGCCTGGCGCTGACCATCGTACTCTCCGTGCTCGGCCTGGCGCTGGCCTTCCCGCTGGGCGTTCTCATCGCGCTGGCCAGGCTCAGTCCGTATGCGCTGATCAGGACGCCGGCCACGGTCATCGTCTACGTGGTCCGCGGTGTTCCGCTGATCATGTTCATTTTCTGGGTGTACTTCCTCGTTCCGCTGGTCATCGGCAGGACGGTCAGTGGTTTCACCACGATGCTGGTGACCCTGGTGATCTACCAGGCCGCCTACCTGGCCGAGATCGTGCGGGCCGGTATCGAAGGATTGCCCAAGGGCCAGACTGAAGCGGCGCGTGCCGTCGGACTGAGCTACCGGCAGACGATGCAGAAGGTGATTCTTCCACAGGCGCTCTACAACATGGTGCCGGCGCTGATCAGCCAGTTCGTCTCGACGATCAAGGAGACCTCGCTGGGTTACGTCATCAGCGTCAATGAACTGACCTTCGCGGCCAACGAGGTCAACAGCGCTTTGCTGACCAAGCCCTTCCAGGTATTCGCCCTTCTTGCGCTGAGCTATTTCATCCTGTGCTCCTCGCTGAGCCAATATGCGCGGCACGTTGAACGGCGCATCACCAAGAAGCGTTCGGGCGCAACGCAACAGCAACGGAAGATGGAATCAATCGGCTTGCCTGTACAGGTCGCCGAGTAAACCGATGGGATGAATTGACATGACTACTCAACAAGACAGCAAGGCGATGATCCGCTTTTCCAACGTGACCAAGTGGTACGGCCAGTACCATGCCCTGGACAATATCAACGCGCAGGTCGGCAAGGGCGAAGTGGTGGTCGTCTGTGGTCCCTCCGGTTCGGGGAAGTCCACCCTGATCCGCACGGTGAACCGGCTGGAAGAAATCCAGGGCGGCGTCATCGAATTCGACGGACAGGACATCCATGGCAAGAAGCTCGACGTCAACAAGTTCCGCAGCCATGTCGGCTTCGTGTTCCAGAGCTTCAATCTCTTTCCGCACCTGTCGGTGGCGGAGAACATCATGCTGGCGCCGATGAACGTGCGCAAGACCCATCGCGCTGCCGCGCGCGAGAAGGCGCAGCAGCTTCTGGACCGGGTCGGCCTGGGCAGCAAGGCGGCCTCCTATCCGGGCCAGCTCTCGGGTGGCCAGCAGCAACGCGTGGCCATTGCACGTGCCCTGGCGATGGACCCGCCGGCCATCCTGTTCGATGAACCGACCAGCGCGCTCGACCCGGAAATGGTGGGCGAAGTGCTGCAGGTCATGAAGAGCCTGGCCAAGGAAGGCATGACCATGATGTGCGTCACGCACGAAATGAATTTTGCACGCGAGGTCGCCGACCGCGTATGGTTCATGGATGGCGGCCGCCTGGTGGAGACCGGAACGCCGGAGGAATTCTTCGCCCGGCCGCAAACGGACCGCGCCAAGAAATTCCTTTCCGACCTGCGCTCCCACTGAGGACAGCGCAAGCCCCTGCCGATGCTGCAGGGGTCAGAGGTTGCGCGGTTTGGAGAAGTTGGCGGCGAGTTTGGCGATATCGGCCAGCGCCCAGCCGATGGCCGAGTGCTGCTGGGCCAGGAACACCGCGTAATAGTCAACGCTGGGCGCCTCGGGAACGGTGATGACCTCCTGCAGCTTCTTTGCCTTGATGGCGTCGGCAAACAGGAAGCGCGGAATGCAGGAAATCCCCAGCCCCGATTCGATCAGTGCCGCCAGCGCCACCATGCTGGTGGTGCCCGAGATGCGCTGTGGCTGGGTGTTGACCTGGCCAAAGAGCCGCCGCGCCAGGGTCGTGATGCCCGAACCCGGTCCCTGCTCGATGAGGGGGAAGGCGGCCAGCTGCTCGAGCGGGACCACCTCATTCCTGGGCAGGGCACCGGGCTTGCACAGCCACGCGAACTTGACCGTGCCGATATAGAGCGAGGTCATGCGCGGGTCGACGTAGGTTTCCGGGAGCACGGCGAAGTCGAGTTGTCCACTGAGGATCTTGTCGCGGATCGGCGCGGACAGATCGACTTCCGGATGCAGCGAGACATGCGGATAGGCAGAGGCCAGCCTGGCGACGAAATCGGGGAACCAGCTCAGCACCACGATCTCGGTCATGCCGATACTTACCAGCCGCGTCGCCGCCAGCGGCGAGGACTTCAAATTGTTGAGGGCAGACAGCTTGCCCAGCAGCTCTTCGGCCAGATTCAGGATTTCCTGTCCTCGCACCGTCAGCGTGACGCCCTTGCGGTTGACGGAGAACAGCGATGTCCGGGACTGCTTTTCCAGCTCCTGAAGGCGCTTGCTGACCGCTGAAGGCGAAAGATGAAGCTTGTCTGCCGCAGCCTGCAGGGAGCCCAGCTTGTTCATCCAGTAAAAGGTTTCCAGCTGATTGATCGTCACCATCCTGTCGCTCCGGCCGGTTGTTCAGTAGGAGGAAAAAGGCGTGCTGAATGAACAGACGCTCTTTCCGATTTTTGAAATGCGCTCGTGAAACGGACTGGCGGCTTCGGTGCGATAGAAGGCGGAATATTTCATCTTCTTGGCCGAGTTGGGAATCTTCAATTCCATCAGCTTGCCGCTGGCCAGCCATTGTTCGACGAAGGGCTTGTGGATGAAGGTAATCCCTTGCCCGGAGAACGCCAGGCTCAGCAGTATCTGCAGCGATTCCGACGAAATGATGTTGGCCGGATTGCCGCCCAGTTCCGCGATCCAGCTCTTGTATTGATAGGCACTGTCCCACTCGTCATCCTGCAGCAGGCACAGCGGCAGGGCGATCTTGCTCAGCGACGTGCGCGGCGCAATGCCAAGATCGCTGCGGCATACCCACGAAAAATCCACCGCCTGCAGATGCGTCTTGATCAGGCCGGCCGAACTCGTCAGCTCCGGAATGACGATGATATCCAGTTGTCCCGCGAACAGCCTTTCCTTGAGCAGCGTCGAGTGGGACTGGAAAGGCAGGATCTTCAGCTCGGGAAATTCCGCCTTGATGCCGGCAATCCATGCCGGCAGCCAGCTTGCTGCGGTGATCTCCGTGACCCCCAGGCGAATGCTTTTCGGGACTACCGCCGCGTCTTGCAGATGCCGGCCGATCCGGTCGCGCTGGGCAATCAGTTCTCTTGCCCGGTGCAGGATTTCATTGCCTTCCACGGTCAGGCGGGCAGTTCGTTGAGAGCGGTCGAAGAGCGGATAGCCAAACTGTTCTTCCAGGTCGCGGATATGTTTTGACACCGCCGACTGCGCAATCTGGAGTGTCGAGGCCGCGTTCTCGAACGAGCCGGAATCGATCACGCTGATGAGGGCCTCAAGCTGCTTGAAAGTAGTCATGTTGGTCCGGTAGACATATCTAAATTATTCTCGAAAAAGCATCGAGAAATATCTCTTTATTTGAATTTTTCTGAGACGCATAATCCTCCCAACGAGACAGATTTGCAAGCCCGAAGACGGCCACCTGGGACAAGTTGTTTCGCCATTTTTTTTCGCTTGTTTTTGCCATTTCCTATCCAAACCGAGGACGCCAAAATGAAGATGAAGACGATTCGCCTGTTCGCCTGCGGGCTGATGCTGGCAGCCGGTGCATTAGGCACCGCCCAGGCCGACCAGCTCGCCGATGTCAAAGCCCATGGCACGATGGTGTGCGGTGTGATGAGCAACCTTCCTCCCTTCGGCTTCACCGACGTCAACACCCGTGAGCTGGTCGGCTATGACGTCGATTTCTGCAAGGAGGTCGCGGCCAAGCTGGGCGTGAAGATTGAGCTCAAGCCGCTGTCCTTGCAAGCGCGCATTCCCGAGCTGCTGCAGGGGCGCGTGGACATCCTCTCGGCCGTACTGGGATGGTCGGCGGCGCGGGCTGAGCAGATCCAGTTCAGCGACGTCTATTTCGTCAGCGAACACAAGATGGCGGTGCGCTCCGGCAGCGGCTACAAGACGCGTGATGACCTGGCCGGCAAGCGCCTGAGCGCCATCAAGGGCTCCAGCACCCAGGCGTTCCTGCAGAAGGTGCTGCCCACTGCGCAATACCTGACCTTCGAAGACGGTCCCTCGGCCTTCATCGCCCTGACCCAGGGCAAGGTGGAAGGCTTTGCCCTGTCCGAGACGCTGCTGCGTCAATTCATCGCCAAGCTCGGTCCCAACGCCAATATCGAGGTGCTCAATCCGCCGGTCGGCCAGGAAGTCTGGGGCCTGGGACTGCGCAAGGGTGAACCGGCCATGACCAAGGCCGTCAACGACGCCCTCATGGCGATGGAAAAGGATGGCTCCGCGCAAAAGATCTTCGACAAGTGGCTGGGCAAGACCACCGAGTTCAAGATGGAGCGCTCCTTCAAGATCGCACCGATTCCCGTCAGCTGATTTCCTCCTGGGCGTAGTCGGTCCGGCGGACCGCTACGCCATTTTTTTCCGAGTTTCCAATGACAAGCCAATCTCTTGGCCTGGCGGGTAGCGCTCGCCCTGAACATTCTGTGGCCGTGGTCGGGGCCGGCATCGTCGGCTTGTCCATTGCCTTGCGTCTGATGCTCGATGGTTGCCAGGTAACGATCTTTGACCAGGCCGAGCCCATGAGCGGATGTTCGGCGGGCAATGCCGGCTATCTCTCCGAGGCCAATATCTTTCCGCCCGCTTCGCTGGAGATCCTCAAGCGCTTGCCGCAACTGATGCTGGCAAAGGACAGTCCGCTGGTGATCCAGCCGGCCTATGTGCCACAGCTCATTCGCTGGGCCTTGCCGGCACTCAAATTCAACAACAAGGAGCGCCTGGCTGACATCGCCACCTCCATGGCCGCCTTGCTGCGTGTGGCCTACCGTAGCTTCGAGGCATTGGTCACGGAAGCTGGCGCGGCGCACCTGCTGGATCGCCAGGGCGGCCTGGTGGCGTACAAGACCCGGGCCGCGCTGGAGGAGAAGGCCAGGAATGTTCCGCTCTGGAACAGCCACGGCCTGCTTGCGCGCGTGGTCAGCGCCGGCGAGGTGGCCGATCTGGAGCCCGCGCTGGCGCCGATGGCGGGTGGGGTGTTCTTCCCCAATGCGGGCCGCTGCCTCAATCCGAAATCGCTGGGCGAGCATTACTTCCGGCGCCTGGTGGCGGGCGGTGCCCATGTCCTGCGCAAGCGTGTGAAAGCCATTGCGCTGGATGCGAATGGGCATGCGGTGCTTCGGCTGGCCTCCGATGAAGAATTGCGTTTCGGGAAGGCCGTCATCGCGACCGGCTACGACAAGACGCTGCTGCAACAGCATCTCGGGTGGAACGTGCCGATGGCGGCCGAGCGTGGCTATCACCTCATGCTCCCGGCCGCAGGCGTAGCGCTGAACCGGCCGCTGGTCTTCGGCGAACCCATGTTCGCGGCCACCAGCATGGAACACGGCTTGCGCCTGGCCGGGACTGCCGAGTTCGCCTATCCGGGCAGGGCGCCCGACATGGCGCGCAGCTTCATGCTGCTGGAGATGGCACGCAACTATCTCCCGCAGCTCTCGGGCCAGGATGCCGAGCCCTGGATGGGAGTCAGGCCCACCTTGCCCGATGGGCGCCCTGCCATGGGTGCACTGAGTGCTGCTCCCAACCTCTACTACGCGCTGGGGCACGGGCACAACGGACTGACGACTTCGGCCATCACTGCACATTGCATGTCCAGTCTTATCCGCGGCGGGGTGCCGCCGGTCGATCTGCAGCCCTTCGCCATTGAACGATTTCACCAGGACGCCAGACCCCATCCGTGATTGAACGCGTCCATGCCGTCCGCCCGAACCGCGCGGGCGTATTGCAACCTTCTTTTTATCTTTTGAAGAGAACCTCATGAGCACATCCTCATCCCCCTTCCTCGTCAACCCGATGCCGGCACCGATCCCGGCAGCCATGGCGGCCGAACTGAGCGGCATCGTGGTTTCGCACCTGAGCGACAACCTGCAACGCCTGAGCGGCTTGGTCGGTTTGCAGCGCATTCACCGCAGCAAGAAGCTGGTGGGCACGGCGGTGACCATCAAAAGCCGTCCCGGCGACAACCTCATGATCTACAAGGCGCTCATGCTCATGCAGCCAGGACACGTGCTGGTGGTCGATGGCGGCGCTGAGGTGACCAATGCACTGGTGGGCGAGCTCATCATGATGTACGCACAGCAGCGCGGTTGTGCCGGCTTCGTGCTGGATGCAGCGGTGCGCGATACGGCCGCCTTCCAGGAAGCCGATTTCCCCTGCTACGCGCGCGGCGTCAGTCACCGCGGGCCCTACAAGAATGGTCCGGGGCAGATCAACGTGCCGGTCACCATCGGCGGCCAGGTGGTCCACCCTGGCGACGTCATCGTCGGTGATGAAGATGGTGTCGTCTCGTTCCCGCAGAGCGAAGCGGAAAACCTCATCGCCGCCGCTCGCAAGACGCTGGCGCACGAAGAGCGCATCAAGGCGGAAATCATGAATGGAAAGATCGAACAGGAGTGGCTGGCCAAAGTGCTGACTCCCTTCGGTCTCTGATCAGCGCAGCATCTACAACAAGGAATTCTCATGGCACACCCATTCTCGCACCGTCTCGATAGCGTAAAACCATCTCCCAGCATGGCCGCGAAAGCGCGCGTGGATGGTCTTCGCGCCGAAGGTCGCACCATCGTCGACTTCACCATCGGCGAACCCGATTTCCCCACGCCTGCGCATATCGTCGAGGCTGGCGTGCAAGCGCTGCGAAGCGGCCAGACCCGCTACACCGCCGCCCCCGGCATTGTCCCCTTGCGCCAGGCCATTGCCGCCAAGCTCAAAAGAGAGAATGGCCTGGACTATGGCATTGACCAGATCGTCGTGGGCAACGGTGCGAAGCACATCATTTTCAATGCGTTCGCGGCTACCTTGAATGACGGCGATGAAGTCATCATTCCCACACCGTACTGGGTGTCTTATCCCGATATGGTGGCCATCAACGGTGGCACGCCCGTGATCGTCAGCTGTACCGAGCAGACCGGATTCAAGCTGACCGCGCAGGCGCTGGAGAGCGCCATCACGCCGCGTACGCGCTGGCTGATCCTCAATACGCCCAACAACCCCAGTGGTGCGGTCTATACCCGGCAGGAACTGCGCGCGCTGTGCGACGTGCTGGCCAGGCATCCGCAGGTGTGGGTGATGACCGACGAGATCTACGAACACTTCCTCTACCGTGGCGCGCAGCACGTGTCGCCCTTGCAGGTCGAGCCGGGTCTTGCCGGACGCACGCTCATCATCAACGGCCTCTCCAAGGCCTATGCCATGACCGGCTGGCGCATCGGCTATGGCGCCGGTCCGCGTGATCTGATGAAGCTCATCACGCTGCTCATCACCCAGAGCACCACCTGCCCTTCCGGGGTGAGCCAGGCAGCTGCGGTGGTTGCGCTTTCCGGACCTCAGGATTGCGTGCGCGAAGGCGCACAGCTGTTCGCCCAGCGTTGCGAACTCGTCGTCGGCTTGCTCGGCAAGATCGATGGCCTGCGCTGCCAGGTGCCGGATGGCGCCTTCTACGTCTTCCCCAGCGTGGAAAGACTGCTGGGCAGAACCACCCCGCAGGGACAACAACTGGTCACCGACGTGGACGTGATGATGTACTTCCTGGAAGCCGCCGGGGTGGCCACCATCGACGGCACCTCGTATGGGCAGCCCGGTTATCTGCGCATCTCGTTTGCCACCTCCAGCGAAGAGATCGAAAAAGGATGTGCGCAGATTGCGGCGGCGGTGGCGGCGCTCAGGTAAGCGGCCCGTCCGAGCCCGGCCAAGGCGGCGAAATGGGCTTGCAGTGTCACCGGCGCGTGCGTCCAACGATCCAAGGGGGAGATAGAGATGAAGTGGAATGACTTGCGGGTATCCGTGCGCCTCTCGGTCTGCATCACCAGTCTGATGGTGGCGATGTTGCTGGTCGCCGCCTTCACCCAGTACCTGAGCCTGCGATCAATGGAGCAAGGCCAGACTGCCGTCAGCGACTACGACGAGCGCATCGTCACGGCCGTACGCTGGCTCGGTGCGGCCGAGCTGGGCAGCGAGAGGGCCGTCGCCGCACTCGGCACCTCCGATGGCGACCTGGCCATGCGTTATGAGCAGGAGATCAGGCAGGGGCGCGACAGGATGGCCGCGCTGAAGAAGCAGATCCTGGCGCGCGAACTCAGCAGTGAGGATACCGAGTATCTGGCGCACATCGACGCCGCTGCTGCGAAGCTCGACGCCATGATCACCCGCGCCACCACGCTGTCCGAGAAGGGGGATATCGGCGCCCTGCAGGAAGCCTTGCCCAACGAGGTGCGTCCGGCCATCGTGGCCTATCTGGCGGCGCTGCAGAAGTTCGTCGCGCTGGAGGTGCAGCAGCGCGATGACGTGGTTGGCGGTGTCGCGCGCCAGCGCCGCATGCTCATGCTGAGCGGGCTGGCGGGCGGGGCCGTCCTGCTGGCGGTGGGGGTGGTCACGGCGCTGGCGATTGCCCGCTCGATGACGGCCCCGCTGGCGCAGGCGGTGCTGCAGGCCGAGGCCATCGCGCAGGGAAAGCTCACGCGGGCAGGCGCGTCAGCAGAGCTGCGGCGGCAGGATGAGTTCGGGCAACTGCAGCAGGCCTTGAGCAGCATGTCGCAGGGTTTGCGGGAACTGGTGAGCCAGGTACGCAATGGCGTGGCCTCGGTTTCTTCGGCCACGGCCAATATCGCGGTCAGCAACCAGGCGCTGGCCGAACGAACCGAGCAGGCAGCGGGGAACCTGCAAGTCACCGCAGCGGCGATGGAACAGTTCGCCGGCACCATTTCGCAATCAGCCGATACCGCGCGGGAAGCCAGCCGGCTGGTCAGCCAGGCCGCCGAATCGGCGACCCGGGGTGGGCAGGTCATGCACGGTGTGATCCAGCGCATGGAGGAAATATCGGACTCCTCGCGCAGGATCGCCGAGATCACGGGGGTGATCGATGGCATCGCGTTCCAGACCAATCTGCTGGCCTTGAATGCGGCAGTGGAAGCGGCCAGGGCGGGGGAACAGGGGCGCGGCTTCGCGGTGGTGGCGGGGGAGGTCAGAAACCTCGCGCACCGCTCGGCCCAGGCCGCCAAGGAGATCAAGGGACTGATAGGCGAATCCTTGGACACGGTAGCCTCCGGCTCGGTGGAGGTGGGGCAGGCGGGTACGGCGATGGCGGAAATCGTTGCCGATGTCCAGCGCGTCAGCGAGCTCATCTCCGACATCACCGGCGCATCCGCCGAGCAATTGAGCGGAATTCACCAGGTCAATGATGCGCTGGCCAACATCGATGCCATGACGCAGCATAATGCGGCGCTCGTGCAAGATGCTTCCGTGCAGGCGCGCTCGGTCAACAATGAAGCGGCGAGCTTGGCGGAAGTGGTGAGCGTATTCGAAATCGATGCGCACCAGATCGCCGGCAGCTCAGCGGCGCCCGGCAAAGAACTCCATGACCATGGTGCGAAAGGCCGGTAGCGCAGGCGTATCGTTATCGCTGCGCCAGCAAAGATAGAGCTCGGCATGGGCCGCCGGCTCCTGCAAGGCGCGGAATTCCACACCCCCCAGCTGCAGCTCGCGCGCCGATTCCGGCACGATGGCCACGCCCAGCCCCGCACGTACCAGCCCCAGCAAAGTATGGGTCTGGCCCACGTGCTGTACGTAGCGCGGCGTCACGCCTTGGCTGGCGAAGAGTCCTGCGATGCAGTCATAGAAATAGCGCCCTTCCGACTGCGTGTACATGACGAAGGGCTGCTGGTCCAGATGGCGCACGGCGATCTTCCTGCGCTTGCCCAGCACATGCCCGGGCGGCAGCGCCACCAGCAATCGTTCGCGGTGGACCAGTTCGTGACAGAGCGCATGCCGGCTCACCACCTGGCGCATGAACCCCACATCGATCATCCCCGTCACCAGTGCCTCCATCTGGGCGACCGACACCATTTCACGCAAGACCACTTCCACCTCCGGCAGGCTTTGCTGTGCCTGCAGCAGCAGGTTGGGAATCATGCTGTAGGCACTGACGGCGGTGAACCCCAGCGTGATGCGACCGGCCTGACCGCTGGCCACACGCTGCGCCGACAAGGCGGCCTGCTGCGAGAAGGCCAGGATCTGGCGGGCGTCGCGCAGGAAGGTGCTGCCGGCTGCCGTCAGGCGGACCTGGCGGCTGCTGCGTTCGAGCAGTTCGACGCCCAGCGCATGTTCCAGCATCTGGATCTGGCGGCTCAGCGGGGGCTGCGTCATGAACAGGCGTTGTGCCGCACGGCCAAAATGAAGCTCCTCGGCCACAGCCACGAAACAGCGGAGTTGGTGTAATTCCATGATTCAAATTTTGAATTGATCCAGTCGATATCTATGTTAGACGAACATTGATCGCCTTTCTATACTGTTGCCACCAAGATCAACCTGCAGGCCCGTCAGCGTGGCTTGTCCCAAGGAGAACACAGTGAGCCAGGCCATCGATATCCTCTTGACGCAACCGGTTCCCGCCGCCATCGATGCCAGGCTGGTGGAGCGATATCGCGTGCACAGGCTGTACCAGAGCGAGGTGCCGGCGGTCCTGCTGGACCAGATCGGTCCCCTCGTGAAGGGCGTGGTCACCGGGGGCGCCCGTGGCTTGTCCAATGCCATCATGGATTGCCTGCCGGCATTGCAGATCATTGCCATCAGCGGTATCGGTACCGACGCGGTGGACCTGCACCACGCCCGCGCGCGCGGCATCCACGTCACCACCACACCGGGCGTTCTCACCGACGACGTGGCCGACATGGCCATGGGGCTGACCATCATGGCCCTGCGCGACCTGGGCGTAGGTGAACGTATCGTGCGCAGCGGCCAGTGGGGAAAGATCAACCAGCCGCTCTCCAACAAAGTCACCGGCAAGCGCATGGGCATCATCGGCCTGGGTCGCGTGGGCCATGCCATTGCGCGGCGCGCCAGCGCCTTTTCGATGGAGATCGCCTATTGCGATCCCCATCGCCAGGATGACAGCGGCTATCGCTACGTGGCCGATGTGGCGCAGTTGGCCGCCAGCGTGGATATCCTGGTGCTGGCCGCCTCGGCCGATCACGGCCAGGTCATCGTGACCGGCAGCGTGCTGGAGGCACTGGGTCCGCGCGGGTACTTCATCAACGTGGCGCGCGGCAAGATCGTCGATGAAGCCGCCCTGGTCAAGGCGCTGTCCGAGGGTCGCATTGCAGGCGCCGGGCTGGACGTCTTCGCCGACGAACCGCACGTGCCACCCGCGCTCTTGGCGCTGGACAACGTGGTCCTGCAACCGCATCGCGCCAGTGCTACCGAAGAGACCCGCGAAGCCATGGGCGAGATCGTGCTGGAAAACCTGGCCGCCTGCTTCGCCGGCCAGCGGCCGCCGACCAGCGTGACCGGCTGAGCCAGATACTCCACATAAAAGACAACCATCCCAAGCAGGAGGAGACACCATGAACAAGCCCGCCAGCCCCGTCCCAGCGGGGCAAGACGCCTTCGCACCCAAGCCCGCTGCCGCTGCCCGGCCTGCGGTCGGCGGGCGCTTTCGCTATCGCATCCTGGCGCTGATCTTCATCGTCACGGTGATCAACTATGCCGACCGCGCCACCATGTCCATCGCGGGTACCAGCGTGGTGCGCGACCTCGGACTGGACCCGGTCAAGCTGGGCATGATCTTCTCCGCCTTTGCCTGGGCCTACGCACTGGGGCAGGTACCGGGCGGCTGGCTGCTGGATCGTTTTGGCGCGCGGCGCGTGTATGGCTGCAGCCTGGTGCTGTGGTCGCTGTTCACCATGCTGCAGGGGACGGTGGGCTGGATGGGCCTGTCAGGGCTGGCCGCCGCCAGCGCACTGTTTGCCATGCGCTTCATGCTGGGACTGGTGGAGTCACCCGCCTTCCCGGCCAATTCGCGCATCGTCGCCTGCTGGTTCCCGACCCGTGAGCGCGGTACCGCATCGGCCCTGTTCAATTCTGCACAGTACATGGCCGTGGTGGTGTTCGCGCCCTTGATGGGGTGGCTTACCCACAGCATGGGCTGGGAACACGTCTTCCTTTGGATGGGTGCTTTGGGCCTGGGATTGTCCGTGGTCTGGTTCGCTTTCTATCGTGAACCGCACAGCCAGAAGCGCCTTTCCAGTGCAGAGCTGGAGCAGATGCGCCAGGGCGGCGCACTGGTCGATCTGGAGTTGAACCGGGTCAAGAAGAAGCAGCGCGCCAGCCTGCGTGAAGCCGCCGTACTCTTCAAGAGCCGCAATCTCTGGGCCATCTACATCGGGCAGTATTGCATCACGGCGCTGACCTATTTCTTCATCACCTGGTTTCCCATCTACCTCGTCAAGGGACGCGGCATGAGCATCATGGAAGCCGGCTGGGTGGCGGCGCTTCCGGCCATCTGCGGCTTCAGCGGCGGCATCCTCGGCGGCATGCTGTCGGACTGGCTGATCCAGCGCGGCAAGCATCCCTCGCTCTCGCGCAAGACCCCGTTCGTGATCGGCATGGCGCTCTCCACCATGCTGGTGGGCGCCAACTATTCAGACTCCAACACGGTCGTGATCGCCCTGATGGCACTGGCGTTCTTCGGCAAGGGACTGGCTGCCATCGGCTGGGCCGTGCTGGCCGATACCGCGCCGGAAAACATGGTGGGACTGAGCGGTGGCGTCTTCAACGGCATCGGCAACGTCGCCGGCATCGTCACGCCCATCGTCATCGGCTACGTGGTGGCCAGTACCGGGTCCTTCTCCAATGCCTTGTGGTTCGTGGCCGCGCATGGTGTGTTGGGGATCCTGGCCTACCTGCTCCTGGCGCAACGCTTCGAGCGCATCAGGTAGTGTTGCGGAGGGAGCAGTTCCGGATGGAAGTGCTCCCTCCTTCCCGACGTCCACGGCGATGTAAATTTTCATGTGACGACCCGATGCAAGTCGGAGTGAAGACAGCGGCTGTCATCGTTTTGCAACGCGCTTGCCGACATTGAGTACGCCCAGCCCCACTACCGCCGTAGCGATACCGATGATCTTGATGGGACTGGCGCTGTCCTTGAGTATCCAGACCCCAAGCAGCGCAGACAAGACAGGCGTCAGCAGGGAATAAGGGGCGAGCTTGCTCACCGGATATCGTTCAAGGAGCCGGTACCAGATCCAGTAGCCCAGCACCGACGAACACAGTGCGCAATAGGCGGTGGCAAGCCAGGCATGCCAGCTGGCCTGCAGCATGGCATCGGCCTGTCCGTGCTCGAACATCCACGATGCCAGCATCACCTGCGGCACGCCCAGCAGGGAAGACCAGCACATCATTGCCATCAGATCGGGCAAGCGCGCGAGCTTGACGATGATGTTCGATGCCGCCCAAGCCAGGGCGCTGCTCAGCAGCAGCAAGGAGGCGAGCAGTCCTGGCATGGATGGACTGAAGGTAAGGATGGCTACGCCCATGAGGGAGACTGCCAGTCCGATCCAATGATGACGCGCCATCGTTTCATCGAAGAGCAGCACGCCCAGTACGATCGCAAGGGGCGTGCCCATCTGCAGCAGGATGGCACCTGTCCCTGCTTCTGCCATGCCAAGTCCGATGAACATCAGGGAGAAGTGCAAGGTCGAAAAGGTGGCTGACAGCGCTACGATCCACTTCCATTGAGCCCGTGCGATGCGCCAGGGAGGCGAGAAGGGTAATAACACCAGGCCGACCATGGCCAGTCGCATAGCCGTCATCAACAAGGGCGGCAGTTCTGCGACACCTGCTTTGACGGCAATGATGTTGCCAGCCCACACCGCAATGGCGATGAGGACAGCAAAAAGATCCTTGGAAGACATGAGACCTGAGGTGAAACGAGAGGGGGAAAGCGAAGCAGAGGAGTGACAACGGCAAACTGCAGTGCCAGAAATCAAAAAGGGGATTGGCCACTGCTGCCAATCCCCGAAAAGTCACCACACTCAGGTGACACTTCCTCAAGCAACTACCAGGGGATATTGAAGAGACGATCAGGGCATGGGTTGGAACTTCAATTCGCTCAACGGCGCGATCTTTTCCGTACGGGTGATGCCGTAGCGGGTATCGGGACCTAGCCACTTGTCCCAGATCTTCTTGAACTCACCCGAGCTTTCCAGCCCCATCAAGCCCTTGTTGACGGCCGCTGCAAACGCCGGCTCGCCCTTGCGCATGCCCGCACCGATCGGCTCAAGCGCCATCGGTTCGCGCAGGATCGCCAGTTCGTTCGGCGTTCCCTTGGTCTCCTGGGCATACTGGATGGCCGTCATCATGTTGGTGACGAAGCCGCTGACCTTGTTCTGCTGCAGGGCCAGATAGGCCGATCCGGAATCCTGGAACGTCACGGCCTGGCCATTCTTGACTGACATGTAGATCGACTGTTCCGAGGTCGACCCCTTGGCTGCACTGATGCGCTTGCCTTCGAAGTCGGCCAGGGTCTTGTTGGCATCGGCCTTCTTTACCAGCAACACTTCCTTGGTAATGTAGTAGGCATTGCTGAACTCGATCTGTTCACCGCGTGTCTTGGTATAGGCCAGATTGGCGATGACCAGGTCGACGCGTCCCATCTTCACTTCCGAGATGCGTGCTTCCACCGACAAGGGCTTCAGCGTGGGCTTGAGGCCCATTTCCTTGGCCAGCGCATTGCACAGGTCTACGTCCATGCCAACCAGCGCTCGGGTCTTGGGGTCGGGGTAGGAGAACGGAACCACATCTGCATAGACACCACAGATCAACTCCTTGCGAGCCTGGACTTCCTGCAACTGGTCCGCGTTGGCCTGCGGGATGATACCGATCGTGCCAAAGAACAGGAAGGCACAGACGATGCGATTCAATTTCATGGTGTAAGGCTCCTCAGTTTTTCTTGGAACAGGTCTTGATGAATGAATGCCCTTGCCTGCCGGCAGAAGGCGCTGGTACGAATCCGCTTGATCAGGACGAATTCCGTGTTCTGCAAGCTGCTTGGGGTGCGACAGTGAAAACTTCAATGCGAGCGCAAATCCGAGAGGAAACGTTGCGCCCGCGGGTGTTCGGGACTGGTGAAGAACTTCTCGGGCGTGGCACGTTCCAGGATGGTCCCGGCATCCATGAACCAGACCTGATCGGCCACTTCGCGGGCAAATCCCATTTCGTGCGTGACGCACATCATGGTCATACCGTCACGCGCCAGACTTTTCATCACGTTGAGGACTTCACCCACCATCTCGGGGTCCAGCGCCGAGGTCGGCTCATCGAACAGCATGGCCGGGGGATCCATGGCGAGTGCACGCGCGATGGCCACGCGCTGCTGCTGGCCGCCGGAGAGCTGGCCGGGGAAGGCGTCGGCCTTGGATGCCAGGCCGACGCGTTCCAGCAGGCTCATCGCCTTGTCGCGCGCGGCCTGGCGCTTGAGGCCATTGACCCGGGTCGGGGAAAGAATGATGTTGTCCATCACCGACAGGTGCGGAAACAGGTTGAATTGCTGAAACACGAAGCCCACGCGGGTACGGAACTTGTTCAGATCGAGCCCGGCGGCATTGACGTCCTGGCCATCGAAGGCAATCTGTCCTTTCTGGATGTCCTCAAGCCGGTTGACGGTTCGGATCAAGGTGGACTTGCCCGATCCGGAGGGGCCACAGACCACGACCACCTGACCACGCTTGACTTGGGCATTGACGTTGACCAGGGCATGGTAATTGCCGTACCACTTGTTGACGTCGGTAAAAATAATCATGAATTCTCCTTGCTTGCTGCTGCGGGAAGCGCGGTCATGGACAGGCTGCTGCCAACATCCGGCTTGTTCTTGCGTGCCTTGCCTGCACGTTTGTGGGTAATGCGGCGCTCGATGTAATCCGCCAGTTCCGTGAAGGAGAAGCACAAGATGAAATAGATCAGGGCCAGTAGCGAGAAGACAGCCAGCGGCTTGGTCAGCAATTGGTTGTTGACTTGGTTGGCCGCGAAGGTGACCTCGGGGACGTTGATCACGTAGCCCAGCGAGGTTTCCTTGATGGTGGAGACGAACTGGCTGATCATGCTGGGCATCATGTTGTACAAGGCCTGTGGCAGGATCACGAAGCGCAGTGTGCGGAAATACCCCAGGCCCAGTGCGCGTGATGCTTCAAGCTGTCCTTTGGGTAGCGCTTCGATGCCTGCACGGATGACCTCGCAAAGATAGGCGCTCTGGTAGATCACCAGGGTGCACAGCATGGTGGTGAAGCCGGTGATGGTACGGCCGATCGCCAGGGGCAGGAAGAAATACACCCAGAAGATCACCATGATCAGCGGAATGCCGCGGATGGTATAGACCAGCATGGTCACCGGTATGCGAAACACGGCCATCGGGCTGATGCGTGCCAGCGCCAGCAGGATGCTGACCGGGAAGGCCAGGCCCAGACCCAGCAGCGAGAGGATCAGGGTAATGGACAGTCCGCCCAGTGCACCGTGCGGATATTGCCCAAGCAGCAGCAGTTCCCAGTAGTTGTGCAGGATATCGAACATGATTTAGCGGCTTCCAGGAATCTTGTAGTGACGCGAGATCGCCTCGCCGGCCGCCATCAATGCCAGGGACAAGGCCAGATAGCCGAGGCTGGCGATGAGATAGGCTTCAAAGGTGCGGAAGGTGTAGTTCTCCACCTGGCGGCTGGCGTAGGTCAGCTCTGCCACGCCAATGGCCATGGCCAGGCTGGTGTTCTTGAACAGCAGCACGGTATGGTTGATCAGCGGGGGGACCGCGATGCGCATGGCCTGGGGCAGGATCACGAAACGCATGGTGCGGATGTAGCTCAAGCCCAGTGCGCGTGAGGCCTCGAACTGGCCGGCCGGAATGGCCCGCAGGCCGCTGCGGATATCTTCCGATACGTAGGCGGCCATGCACAAGCCGATGGCGATGACCGAGTAGAGGAATTCACCGTTGAACTGGTTGATCCACATCTGGACGTCGTCCGGCAGCAAGGACGGGAGCGCGAAGTACCACATCATGATCTGTACCAGCATGGGCACGTTGCGATGGTAGGCCACGAAGCAAGAGACGATGCCGATGGCCCCCCGGTGTCCGCTCATGCGCATGGTCGCCAGCAAGGTGCCCAGTGTCATGGCCAGGAGCCAGGACGCAACCGTCAGTTCGAGGGTCAGCAGCAGGCCCTTGACCAGCAAGTCGGCATATTGCCCCTGCAGGACGGCTGCAAAATTGAGGTTGAGGTTAATGGCGTTTCTCCTTTACTGATGCGCCGAGGGTCGTTCGCCTTGGCAGTGACATATTGTTTTCAGAGAGAATACGCGGTTCAAAAACGATAAGAAAAGACGCTTTTCATCTGATCCGATAAGTTTCTGAAATGGTGGTGCATGCTTCGTCTCTGATGGTGCAACAAGCCCCATTTTGGGGCTGCCCGGCCTGGATCCGGGTGACAGACACGAGCAGCCATGGCGTATTGCAAGAATCACGCGCATGGCTGCAACAGGCAGTGGGAAGCGAGTCAGCGGCGCAGACGGGAGGGGCTGGACAGCAGCTCCGGATTGACCGGGGTCAGGACCGTCGGTACCGGTGCGGCACAGACGGCTTCCAGGTTGCGTACCGCCAGCAGCGCCATCGCGCGCCGTGTCTGGATGGAGGCGCTCCCAATATGCGGTGTCAATACCACATTGGGAATGTCCAGCAAGTCCGGACGCACGTTGGGCTCACCCTCGAAGACATCCAGCCCGGCCGCAGCAATCGTGCCGGCACGCAGGGCCTGGGCCAGCGCGGCGTCATCGATGACGCCGCCGCGTGCGATGTTGACCAGGGTGGCGGTGGGTTTCATCAGCGCCAGTTCGGCGGCTCCAATCGCGTGATGCGACAAGGGGGAATACGGGACCACCACGACCAGGTGATCCGCTTGTGACAACAGCGTGTGCCGATCCACGTAGGTGGCATTGCAGGATTGCTCGACCATGGGGGCGAGGCGGCTGCGATTGTGATAGAGCACGCGCATGCCGAAACCATGTGCGCCGCGCCGGGCGATGGCCTGGCCAATGCGTCCCATGCCGAAGATGCCCAGTGTGCTGCCGTGGATATCGGCTCCCAGCAGCATGTCGTAGACACCCGTTTTCGTCCATTGGCGCGAGCGGACGTAGCGATCGGACTCGGCGACCCGGCGGGCCGTGGCCATCAGCAGCGCAAAGCCAAAATCAGCGGTGGTCTCGGTGAGCACGTCGGGCGTATTGGTGACCAGCACACCGCGGCTGTTGCATGCGTCTACATCGATGTTGTTGTAGCCCACGCCGACATTGCACACTGCGCGCAATTGAGGACAGGCATCCAGCAGCGCGGCGTCGATGCGGTCGCTGCCGTGGGTCATCGCACAGACCTTGCCTTGAAGGCGGGCGATGAGTTCCTCCTGGCTCCACAATACGTCCTGCTGATTGTCGAGTACGTCGAAATGCGCCTGCAGGCGTTCGAGGATATCCGGGAAGGTCGCCCGGGTCACGGCGATGGCTGCTTTCATCTGATGTGTCTCCGATATCGTTTTATTTATTGATACCCGCGCGAACGTGCCATTTCGCGCGGGTGGTACTACACCTGCGGAAAGCGCTTCAGCCGGCGCTATTGGCCTCGAGCGCGTCGATCCAGGAGCGGTCGTAGCGACCTTCGCGGATGGCGGTCATGGTGTCGTGCTCGCGCTGGATCTGCTGCAGCGCCTTTTCGATCAGGTACGGCGCTTCGGACTGCGCGAACGCGACGATACCGTCCTCGTCGGCCACGATGATGTCCCCGGGGTTGATGACCAGGCCATCGATGCTGACCGGTACATTGATTTCACCGGGGCCGCATTTGTACGGGCCCTTATGGGTTGCTCCGCGTGCGAAGACCGGATAGCCCATTTCGCGGATACCTGCCACGTCGCGGATGGCGCCGTCAATCACCAGCCCGGCAATGCCGATGGTCCTTGCATAGGTGGTCATGATCTCGCCCATCAGCGCTTGCGTCGTATCACCGCCACCATCGATGACCATCACGTCACCCGGGCGGCAATAGTCAAAGGCGCGATGGATGGCCAGATTATCGCCGCGACGCACGCGAACGGTCACGGCGGTACCGACCAGTTGTTCGCCTTGATACATGGGGCGCAGGTTGGAGGTGCCGGCCAGACGGCGCATGTTGTCGCTGATGAGCGCCGACGGGATTTTCTTGAGCTGGTCGATGATGGCCGAAGGGGCTTGCGGCGAAGAAGGATTCTTGCGGGCGCCGATATGTTCCATGATGGGTTCTCTTTCTGATGGGAAGGAATGCCGTGGACTCAGTCCTGCGGCTTGATGGTCGTCAGGCCGCCGGGGACTTGCAGTGTCGGCAGGATTTCGATGTTGCTGATGTTGACTGCGATGGGGGCCGAGACGGCAAAGGCAATGGCGTCGGCAATGTCGGAGGCCTGGGGGAGTTCGAATCCATCGATGAACTGCTTGCGCGCCGCCTCGATATCGCCATGCACATGCCCGAAGATGTCGGTGGCCACCCGGCCGGGGCAGATCTCGGTCACGCGGACCCGCTTGCCGGTGGCATCGACCCGCAGCTGACGCGACAAGGCGTGGATGCCTGCCTTGGTAGCGTGATAGATGGAGTTGCCGTTGAAGTTGTAAATGGCGGCGATCGAGCTGATGTTGATGATGTGGCCCCGGTCGCGTTCGACCATGCCGGGCATGATCAGGCGTACCAGGTGCAGAACCGCTTGCAGGTTGATCTCGACCTGTGCATCGACGTCGCTCTCGCTGGCATTGAGAATCGAACCAGGTGTGGAAATGCCGGCGTTGTTGACCAGTACGTCGAACTGGTGTTGCTGTGCCAGGCGGGTCAGTGTCGGCAGGTCGCGTACGTCCACCACATGCGGGATACAACCGGTGCGTGCCGCCAACTCCTTGAGCGCGCCCTCGCTGCGGGCCAGTGCATGCACTTCCAGGCCTTCCTTGCAGAAACGTTCGACGATGGCCGCACCCATGCCGGTCGAGGCGCCTGTGACCAGTGCGGTCTTGTAATCAGAAAAAGGCATATGAAAATCTCCATTGTGGGGGCCGCCGCACGGGCAGCCCGCTGATTCGAATATAGCGCCCGCGCGCCGTTCAGACTAAGACGGATTGGCTTTGAGGGGATAAGGACTCCTTATGCCCAGCCAGGCCGATATGCTAGAGCAGCCGGCTGACCGGCGTGACGCTGCCCCCGGCCTGCTCGATGGCGTCACGGATGGAGCGCGCCAGTGCCACGGCGCCGGGCGTATCGCCATGCACTAGGATTTGCCGTACCGGCATGGGCAGTCGTGAACCGGTAATGGATGCGATGCTGCCGGTGCGCAGGAGATCCACCACGCGCTGCAGCACGGCTTGCTTGTCTTCTATGACGGCGCCGGGCAATTTGCGCGAGACCAGCGCCCCCTGATCGTCGTAGGCACGGTCAGCCAGGAAGGCGGTAGCACACCGCAGGCCGTGGCGTAAGGCGGCTCGTTCGATGGCCGTATTGGTCGAGACGCTGATGATGATCTCGGGGTCGAACTGCGCGATGGCGCTGAGCAGCGGTTCGGCCAGTGCATCATCGGCAGCGGCCATATTGCCCAGTGCGCCATGGAAGCTCATGTGTCCGACCCGGCAGCCGGCTGCCCGAGCCAGGCCGTAGAGCGCACCCAGCTGGTAGAGCACGTATTTGGCCAGTTCCTGCGGATCGGCCTGGATCACCCGCCGGCCGAAGCCAAGCATGTCGGGAAATCCCACGTGGGCGCCGATATCGATGCCGCGTGCGGCGGCCTGCCGCAAGGTGCGGTCCATGATCACCGGGTCGCCGGCATGGAAGCCGCAGGCGATGTTGGCCGAGGTGATGATGTCCATGAGTGCTTCGTCGTCACCCATGCGGTAATGGCCGTAGCCTTCGCCGATGTCGGCATTGAGATCGATCTTCATGCATGTCCTTTGTTGCCCGATGGCATTGCGGTCACCGTTCAGGCGCCAATTTCAAAGAGGGGAGTTCCGTAGCCCACCAGGCTCTGGTCTGTTGCCAGGCAGCGTACCGGTCCAGCGTGCTTGCACGTGACCGGCAGATACAAGTGATCAACCTGGATCAGTCCCAGGATGTCCCCCGGTTTCACCACACTGCCATCGCCGGCGAAGGGCTCGGCCCGCTGCGGATGTTGTGCAATGAAATGGCCGAAACCGGGCGCCGTGACCTGAGTTTTCGTCTCCGGCACCGGTGCTGCCGGCAGTGTTGACGGTGCCACACCGTCAAGGTGGGCCGGGCCCTCCAGGCGCACCCGCTCTCCCGGCCTGCGCAGCTCCAGCACCGCCAGCCTGCCTTGCTCAGTGAGCTTGACCAGTGTCTGTAGTTGTTCGATATCCATGGCTGCCTCAGCTGTTCCAGATCTTGCGTTGCATGTGCACCGCCTGTTGCAATTGCGCGAGATAGAGCGCCTTTTCTTCCAGCGCAGCACTGGCTTGCGCATGGTCTACCCGAATGAAACGCAGCGACTGTCCGATGCGCGCCTGTCCCAGTCGCCACAGGTCGGCTTCGATCACCGTCCCCACCTTGGGATAACCGCCCGAAGGCTGGGCATCGCGTAACTGGATGATGGGTTGCCCGCTGTGGGGTACCTGGATCACGCCCGGCACGATGCCGTGCGAGCGCATTTCCATGGGGCGGGCCGCCTGCAATCCTGGTCCCTCGAGACGGTAGCCATAACGATCGCTCTGCGGCGTGACCTGCCATGGTTGCTGCCAGAATGCTTCCAGCGATTGCGCCGTGTAGCCGTCATATTCGCCCGCCGGAAGGACCCGCACGACGATCTGCTCCTGCGCTCCCGGCAGCGCGAGCGGCAATCCCAATTGCGGCGGACGTACGCCGAAGCCGCTGGAGGAAATCGCCGACACCGGGGTGAATTCACCCGGGCGCTGTGCTGCCTTGAGAGCATCGCCCTTCTTCAGCGGGCGGCCCTCGAAGCCGCCGAAACTGCCGCGCATCTGTGTGCTGCGTGACCCCAGTACCGGATCGACATCAATGCCTCCGGCCACGCTCAGGTAAGCCCGCGCACCGCTGCGCGGCACACCCAGAGCCATTACCTGCCCCTGGCGTGCATGCCGGCACCACCAGGGCGGAACGGGCTGGCCATCCAGCGTGGCTTCGCAGTCGGCCCCGGTCAGGGAAAAATCGGTATCGGTGGTGAAGCGAACACGAAACGGCAGGATCGGGACTTCAATGCCGGCGGCATTGCTGTCATTGCCCAGCAAGATGTTGCCGATGGCCAGGGCGAGATCGTCCATGGCGCCCGAGGTGCCAACCCCATAACGCAATACACCGAACCGGCCCAGGTCTTGAACGGTGCTCAGCGCACCGGTAGCCAGGATCTCGATCATTTGATCACCTTTGCAATGTTGAAGCGGATCGTATCGCCCGGCGCCAGGATGGCTGGCGGCTCGCGGCGCGGATCGAAGAAGCGCATTTCAGTGTGGCCGATGGTGTTCCAGCCGCTTGGGCCTGCCGACGCCGACACCCCGGTCTGTTCGCCGCCAATGGAGACGGAGCCGCCGGGCAGGCGTACCACCGGTACCTTGCGCCGGGGCGTGGCGATGCGTGCATCCATGCCGCCCAGGTAGCAGTAGCCAGGATGGCTGCCCAAGGCATAGATGGTGTAGAGAGGCGCCGCATGCAACTGCACGATGTCGTCCACGGACAGGCCTGTATGGGCCACTACATCGCCCAGGTGCGGGCCGCCATCGCCTCCGTAGATCACGTCCAGCTCCACGTGCCGGCCCTCGATGTGCCATTCGACCGACTCTTCCCATGTTTGGCGCAAGGCGGCTTGCACGCTGGCGATGTCGGAGGGCGGGTGATGCAGCACCAGCATCAGGTTGGCCATGCCGGGGACGACTTCGGCCACCTCGGGCCAGGCTGCAAGGCGCCGGGCCAGATCCCAGATACGGCGTTGCCGGGGCAGGTCCATTGCGCCCGGTGCCTCGAACAGGATGGCCCTGGCGCCCAGCAGGCTGATCTGCATGGAATGATCAGCGGTGCCTGGCTGCGCTGCCAACGGGGGGACTTGTCTGAGCTTGGTCGATGGGTTCACGGTGCGTTCCGATGCTTGAGCCAGTGTTCGAGGTGATGAATGTTGACGCCACCTGCGGCAAAGCCGGGTTCACTCATCAGGTCGCCATGCAGGGCGAGGTTGGTGCTGACTCCGCCGACCCGCATCTCTGCCAGCGCGCCACGCATGCGGGCCAGTGCTTCGTCGCGGGTGGGAGCATGTACGATCAGCTTGGCGATCATGGAGTCATAGTAGGGGGGCACTGTATAGCCGACGCCGGCATGCGAATCGACGCGCACGCCATGGCCGCCGGGCAGCTCCCAGTCGCTGATGGTGCCGGGTGAGGGCGCGAAGGTATAGGGATCCTCTGCATTGATGCGGCATTCGATGGCGTGGCCCTCGCAACGGATATCCTGCTGCCGCAGGCGCAATACCTCCCCGCCGGCCACACGCAGTTGTGCCTGTACGATATCGATGCCGCTGGTCATTTCGGTGACCGGATGCTCCACCTGCAAGCGCGTATTCATTTCGATGAAGTAGAAGCGCCCATCCTCGAAGAGAAATTCGAAGGTGCCGGCGCCGCGATAGTCGATCTGCCGGCAGGCCTGCACGCAGCGCTGCCCCACTTGTTCCAGCAACTCGGCGGCAATGCCGGGTGCCGGTGCTTCTTCCATGACCTTCTGGTGGCGGCGCTGCATCGAGCAATCACGCGCACCCAGCCAGAGGGCATTACCGTGGTTGTCGCACAGCACCTGGATCTCGACATGCCGGGGATGCTGCAGGAACTTTTCCATGTACAGCTCGGGGTTGCCGAAGGCACGGCGCGCTTCTTCGCGGGTCAGCGCAACGGCATCGGCCAGCTCGCTTTCCTGCTGGACCACACGCATGCCTTTGCCACCACCACCACCAGCGGCCTTGACGATGACGGGATAGCCGATGTCGCTGGCCATCCGCTTCAATGCCTGCGCATCGGCCGGCAATGCGCCGTCGGAACCCGGCACGCACGGCACGCCCGCTGCCAGCATGGCCTGCTTGGCTGCGATCTTGTCTCCCATCACGCGAATGGACTTGGCCAGCGGGCCAACGAAAATAATGCCGGCGTCTTCCAGCAGTTGCGCAAATTCCGCATTCTCGGACAGGAATCCGTAGCCGGGATGAACCGCGTCCGCGCCGCACAGGCGCGCGGCCTGGACGATGGCGTGCTTGTTGAGATAACTGTGGGTGGGGTGGGCGCGCCCGATGCACAGCGCCTGATCGGCCAGGCGGACGTGGCGGGCGCCAGCATCGGCCTCGGAGTAGACCGCCACCGTCGCGATGCCCAGCTCACGGCAGGCTCGCTGAATACGCAGAGCGATTTCGCCTCGATTGGCGATGAGAACTTTCTTGAGCATGAATGTGTGGGATGAGTGAGCGATGTCGATACGCGCCAGGGTCAGGCGAGGCGGAACAGGGCCTGGCCGACCTTGACTTCGGTACCGGAGCTCACCAGTACTTCAGCAATCTGTCCGGATTGGTCGGATTCGACCGTGTTGAACATCTTCATGGCTTCGATCACGCAGACCACTTGTTCCAGCTGCACTTCATCGCCGATCTTCACGAAAGGCGGCTCGCCCGGAGCGGGCGTGAGATGGAAGATGCCTTGCATGGGCGCTGCGATCACTCTCGCGGAGCTGGTGCTGCTGGCTGCAGGCGGCGGAGAAACCAGAGGCGCCGCTGAGGGGGTGGTTGCTGCCGGAAGCGGCGCTACCTGATGCCCCCCCGGCCTTGCGTGTCGTTCCAGGCGCACGCTGTGCTCGCCTTCGGCGAGCTCGAGTGCACTCAGCCCGGAGCTGTTGAGCAGGTCGATCAATGCTTTTATCTTGGGGATATCCATCTCTTTCCTTGCCTGTGCGGCGCTATCGATATTCAGGAATTCAATATACGCGGACCGCTCGCTATGGGATAAGACGGATTGGCTTTGAAGGGATAAGGTCACCTTATGGATTGGCGCGCAAGAATGCCGCCGCCAATCCACAGTGGTTCATGGTTCCTGAGGGAGCGGCTGCCCGCTGTCGCGGGCCAGGTCATCCACCAGTTCAAGCAGGATTTCGCGCACCGCATGCGCCGGTTCGGACAAGGGCAGATGATCCGACTCGCACAGGGAAAGCGGAGCCAGGATGACCGGATCGATGATGCGCGAGAGCGTGGCATTGCCCGAGGATGCAATCACCCGTGCGGCCGATACCGGCAGGATGGTCGCACCGAGTCCAGCACCGATGGCCGACGACAAGGTGGCGGCCGATTCGATCTCGGCTACCACGCGCGGCACCATCTGTGCGCCCATGAAGGCTTCGTTGACGTACTTGCGCACATAGTTGTAGGGACGCGGCAGCAGCAGCTCCACATCGCGCAGTTCGCGCAAGCTGATGTCGCGCTCCGGGAAGTGCAGACAGGCAGGCGCTACCAGATAAAGATCTTCCTTGAGCAAAGGCTTGTAGGACAGGCCGGGAAAGGACTTCTCGCCATACAGGACCGCCATGTCCATGCGCCCGTTCATGATCAGTTCACTCAGGGTCGTGCCGAAGTTCTCGTTGATGTACAGCAGCACGCCAGGATGGCGCGCCCGCACCGTTTGCAGCAGCGGCAGGGACAGTGCCGAGGCGGCAGTACCCGGCGAGAGCCCGACCGACACCTGGCCAGACAGTGCTTGCCCCGATTTCTTGACGTCGTTCTGAGCCTGCTCCACCTGACGCAGGATGATCTGAGCGTGCCGGTACAGGGTACTGCCCGCTTCGGTAGGCGTCACGCCACGCTTGGTCCGTACCAGTAGCTGTTGCCGGCACTCGCCTTCCAGGGTGGCCAGTTGCTGGCTCAAGGCGGGTTGCGCGATGTGCAGGATTTCGGCCGCCTGGGTCAGGCTGCCGATATCGACAATTTTCACAAAATATTTAAGGCGCCGCAGGTTCACGATTCTCTTCCTCCCATGCTGCCAGCCGTGATGCAAGAATCACGCCACTGTCTCCTCATACGGCGCGCAGTTTGGTTTCTGCTTGTTGATATAGGTCTGGCTCCAATGATAACGCTATCACGGCAGAAGAATTTTATATGGCTGCTCGCGTTGCGGGATCAACACACTGTTACACGGAAATTATTTACCATTCCGGGCCCTGCGCCAGATTGCGCCGACAACGCTGCAAGCCGGTGTTTTAAAGGGTTTGCGAAGGAGCGCCAACGGCACCGCCGAGGCGTCGCAAGCCAGACCGAAGTGCGTTTGCGCGCCAGCCATAAGGCGACGTTATTTTGCCAGACGAAAGTCGTCTTATCGAAAAAAGGGGCAGCCGCTTACCGTTAGCGCTCTTGATCGTTTTTTGGAGAGCCGTGTGACTTCCCCCCGTATCGCTGACCGCGTCCGTCGCATCAAACAGTCCCCCAGCAGTGCCGCTGCAGAGCGTGCGGCCGAACTGCGCCGCCAGGGCAAGGACATCGTCAACCTGGTCGTGGGCGAGCCCGATTTCGACACGCCCGCGCACATTCGCCGCGCTGCCGCCGAGGCTATCGAGTCCGGCCAGACCCGCTACACGCCGACGGCGGGAACGCCCACATTGCGCGAAGCCATTTCAGCAAAGCTGGCGCGTGAGAACAAGCTGGCCTATTCTCCGCGCGAGATCATCACCACCTGCGGGGCCAAGCATGCCATCTTCAATGCCTTGGCCATCACGGTGCAAGCCGGGGATGAAGTACTGGTGCCGGCACCTTATTGGGTGTCCTACCCGGACATGGTACTGGCCTGTGACGGGACGCCGGTCGTCGTTCCCTGCGTGGAAGAAGACGGCTTCAAGCTCACGCCGGCGGTCCTGGATGCGGCCATCACGGCGCACACCAAGTGGCTCATCATCAATTCCCCCAGCAATCCCACCGGGGCCGCCTACACCCTGGAAGAACTGCAAGCCCTGGCCGAGGTACTGCGCCGTCATCCGCAGGTGCTGGTGATGACGGACGACATCTACGAGCATATCCGCTTCGACGGTCAAGCTACGCCGCACCTGCTCAATGCAGCCCCCGATCTGCGTGAGCGCACGCTGTTGATCAATGGCGTTTCCAAGACCTATGCCATGACCGGTTGGCGCATCGGCTATGCCGCCGGGCCGGCCGACCTGATCGGTGCGCTCGATATCCTGCAGTCACAATCGACCAGCAATCCCAGCTCCGTCAGCCAGGCGGCCGCCCTTGCTGCGCTGACCGGAGACCAGGGCTTCGTGGCCGAGTTTGCCGAAACCTACCGCCGCCGGCGCGATCGCGGGCTGGAGCTGATCAACGCCATTGTCGGCCTGAGCTGCCGCAAGCCTGATGGCGCCTTCTATCTGTTCATCAACTGCAGCGGCCTGCTTGGCCGCCAGACTCCCCAGGGCAAGGTGCTGGAGAACGACATCGACGTGGTCATGTATTTCCTCGAAAGCTCCGGTGTCGCGCTGGTGGCAGGGACTGCCTATGGTCTTTCGCCCTACATGCGCATGTCCATCGCCACCTCGGTAGAAACCATCGAAGAAGGTTGCCGCCGCATGGCGACGGCCGTCGCAGCGCTGCGCTGATCCCAAGAACAAGGGCCGTTATGACTGACATCCTGGCGGCCATTGCCGGGAGGCGGCGCCACGCCGGCTCCCGATAAGTCTGAGGTAGAGGGTGCAATTCAATTCAACCACTAAAGGGAGTCGTCAATGAAAAAAATAGCCATGTCGGCCGCAGCGCTGGGGATCATCAGCTGTGGTGCCCAGGCGCAGAGCAGTGTCACGATTTACGGTATCGTCGATTCGTCGATCCGCTACAGCACCAATGAGAACGCCGCAGGTGGCAGCAAGGTGCAACTGGCCGGCGGCCCGCTCTCCGGCAGCCGCATCGGTTTCAAGGGGACCGAGGATCTGGGCGGTGGACTGTCCGCGCTGTTCTCGCTGGAGACCGGTTTTGGTACCGACACCGGCGCATTGCAGCAGCAGCCAGCCTCTGGCACCCGGCTGTTCGGCCGTGAGTCGCTGGTCGGCCTGCAAGGCGGTTTCGGCAAGCTGACCCTGGGTCGCCAATATGCGCTGATCCATGACATGCTGGTGAGCTATGACGTCTATGCGCTCTCCAACGTCACCCAGACCATCGGCTTCCAGGGCGGCAACTACACCATGGGTGCGCGACTGGACAACAGCGTGCGCTATGCCGGCACCTTCAAGGGCGTGACCGCCTCGGTGGGCTACAGCGCCGGCGAAGTGGCGGGCGACATCCACAATGGGGAATCCAAGGCCGTCGGCCTGGCCTATGACGATGGTCCGCTGCACGTCGGCGGTGCGTGGCAGGTGTTGAACAATTCGACGACCTATTTCAGCTCGGCCATCAGTGCCAACAGCAAGCAGACTGCCTGGTCCCTGGGTGGTACCTACACCGTCGGACCGGTGAAATGGTATCTGGGCTACATCAACAACAAGCTCGACATTGCCGACTACCGTAACAGCTCCTACTCCGCCGGCTTCAAGTGGAACATCAGCGGACCGTGGAGCTTGTGGAATGCCGTCTACTTCGACCGCCTCAAGCACGCCGGTACCAGCGGCAATCGCCTGACCATCGCGCCGACCGCACTCTATGCCTTCAGCAAGCGTACCGATGTCTATGTCACCGTGGACTACACCAAGCTCACCGACGCCTGGAAGACGCTCGGCTCGACCTCCGGGACGCTGTTCGGCAACCGTTTGGGCGTGACAACCGGCATTCGCCACCAGTTCTGATGCAGCAACGGGGGCATCCTGAGGGATGTCCCCGCCGCATACCGCATGACCGCATACCAAGAACGATAACAGCAGGAGCAATTCATGATCATAGGCATCCCCGTCGAGACACGGGATGGAGAAACCCGTGTGGCCGTCACGCCGGAGACCGCCAAGAAACTCATCGCGGCCCGGCACGAAGTGATGGTCGAGTCCGGCGCCGGGGTCAAGTCCAGTATTCCCGACGAAGCCTACGTGGCCGTAGGGGCCAGTATCGGCAGTGCCGACGCCGTCTACACCGCCGAGATCCTGCTCAAGGTGCGCGCCCCCAACGCGGCCGAGCGCGCCCGCATCCAGCCCGGCACCGTGGTCATTGGCATGTTGAATCCCTTTGACGCTGACAACACCGCCGCCATGGCTGCCGCCGGCCTCACCGCCTTCGCCTTGGAAGCCGCGCCGCGCACCACGCGCGCGCAATCGCTGGACGTGCTCTCTTCGCAGGCCAACATCGCCGGCTACAAGGCCGTGCTGATGGCTGCGAACACTTATCAACGCTTCATGCCCATGCTGATGACCGCAGCCGGTACCGTGAAGGCCGCGCGCATGTTGATCATGGGCGCTGGCGTGGCCGGCTTGCAGGCCATTGCCACGGCCAAGCGGCTGGGTGCGGTGATCGAGGCCTCCGACGTGCGGCCTGCCGTGAAGGAGCAGATCGAGTCGCTGGGCGCCAAATTCCTGGACGTGCCCTTCCTCACCGAGGAAGAAAAAGAGATCGCCCAGGGCGTGGGCGGCTATGCCCGCCCCATGCCACCTGACTGGATGAAGCGCCAGGCCGAGCTGGTGCACGAACGCGCCAAGCAGGCCGACATCATCATCACCACCGCCCTGATTCCCGGCCGCAAGGCACCGGTGTTGATCAGCGAAGACACGGTCAAGGCCATGAAGCCCGGTTCAGTGATCCTGGACATGGCGGTCGACCAGGGCGGCAACTGTCCCTTGTCGGAACCCGGCAAGACCGTCATCAAGCATGGCGTGCACATCATCGGCGAAGGCAACCTCGCGGCCCTGGTAGCGGCCGATGCCTCGGCGCTGTATGCGCGCAACGTGCTGGACTTCCTCAAGTTGATCATCGATGCCGAAGGCAAGCTGGTCATCAACAAGGAAGACGATATCGTCACGGCCACGCTGCTCTGTTCAGGTGGCGAAGTGCTGCGCAAATAAGGAGACAAGCAATGGAAGTCAGCCACACCATCATCAACCTGATCATCTTCGTGCTGGCCATCTACGTCGGCTACCACGTGGTCTGGACCGTGACCCCTGCCTTGCACACGCCGCTGATGGCGGTGACCAATGCCATCTCGGCCATCATCATCATCGGCGCGATGCTGGCGGCGGGCCTCACCGAAGGCACGGTCGGCCGCATCGCCGGCACGCTGGCCGTGGCGCTGGCGGCGGTGAACGTGTTTGGCGGCTTCATGGTGACCCAGCGCATGCTGGAAATGTTCAAGAAGAAAGAGCCCAAGGCCAAGTCGGGAGAACAAGCATGAGCATGAACCTGGTGACCCTGCTGTACCTGATCGCATCGATCTGTTTCATCCAGGCCTTGAAGGGCCTCTCGCACCCGGCCACGGCCCGGCGCGGCAACAGCTTTGGCATCGCCGGCATGGTGATCGCGGTGCTGACCACGCTGGCGCTGATCGTCAAGCTCAAGGGCGAGGGAAGCAATCCTTCCGGCGACATCGGCTACCTGCTGGTGGCCGCTGGCGTGATCGTGGGTGGCGGCATCGGCGCCTATCTGGCGCGTAGCGTCGAGATGACCAAGATGCCCGAACTGGTGGCGGCGATGCACTCGCTCATTGGTCTGGCGGCGGTCTGTATCGCGGTGGCGGCGGTGGCCGAGCCGTGGGCACTGGGCATTTCGGCGCACGGGCAGCTGATCCCCGTGGGCAACCGGGTGGAACTGTTCATCGGCACCTTCGTGGGCGCCATCACCTTCTCCGGTTCGGTGATCGCCTTCGGCAAGCTCTCGGGCAAGTACAAGTTCCGCCTGTTCCAGGGCGCGCCGGTCAACTTCGCCGGCCAGCATTTCCTGAACCTGTTGCTGGCGGTGGCCATGATCGGCTTCGGCATCATCTTCGTGCTCACGCAAAACTGGCTGCCCTTCATCCTCATGGCCGCCATTGCCTTTGCACTGGGCGTGCTCATCATCATCCCCATCGGCGGTGCCGACATGCCCGTGGTGGTCTCGATGCTGAACAGCTATTCCGGCTGGGCGGCGGCGGGCATTGGTTTTTCGCTGAACAACTCCATGCTCATCATCGCCGGTTCGCTGGTCGGTTCTTCCGGCGCCATCCTCTCCTACATCATGTGCAAGGCGATGAACCGCTCCTTCTTCAACGTGATCCTGGGTGGTTTCGGTGGCGAGGCGGCGGCGGCCGGTGGCGGTGCGCAGCAGCAGCGCAGCGTCAAGTCGGGATCGGCCGATGATGCGGCGTTCCTGATGGGAAATGCAGAAACCGTCATCATCGTGCCGGGTTACGGCCTGGCCGTCGCACGTGCGCAGCACGCACTGAAGGAATTGACCGAAAAGCTGACCCACAACGGCGTGACCGTGAAGTACGCGATCCACCCGGTGGCCGGCCGCATGCCCGGCCACATGAACGTGTTGCTGGCCGAGGCCGAAGTGCCGTATGACCAGGTGTTCGAGATGGAAGACATCAACAGCGAATTCGCCCAGGCCGACGTGGTGCTGGTGCTGGGCGCCAACGACGTGGTCAACCCGGCGGCCAAGGATCCCAAGTCGCCCATCGCGGGCATGCCGATCCTGGAAGCCTACAAGGCCAAGACCGTGATCGTGAACAAGCGCTCCATGGCCGCCGGTTACGCTGGCCTGGACAATGAACTGTTCTACATGGACAAGACCATGATGGTCTTTGGCGATGCCAAGAAGGTCATCGAGGATATGGTCAAGGCCACTGAAGCGTGAGACAGGCCCTGGATGAAAGTACAACTGACGTTCTGATCAACCTGAAACGACGCCGATGAGATTGCTGCGTAGCCCCAACTTGGCCGTCAAACTGATGGTCTCATTCCTTGTGGTACTGGCCTTCACAGCCGTTCTCGGCGGTTTTGCGCTGATACAGATCGGCCAGGTACATGATGCGACAGGCGATCTGGTTGGACGCTGGACGCCAGCACAACGCATCTTGCTCGATCTGCGCAGCGAATTTGCGCGGTTTCGTATCGAGGAATTCCGCCACATGCTGGCCACGCGTAATGCGGAGGCGCGGGCTGCCGAGACCGCGATGCAGCAGATTACACGCCGACGTGAATCGCTCGAGCAGCAATTTCAGGCCTTGCCTCTCAAGGATGACGAGCAGCAGGTATGGCGCGCTTATGGCGAGTCCATCAAGCGCTACCTGGTCTTGCATGAAAAGCTCCTGAGCCTGTCGGATCAAGGACGCACCGAAGAAGCCAAGGCCCTGGCCCAGGAGGACGGAGCAGCACTGGACCGGTCGGTCGAGAAATCCTTGTCCACTCTCCTGGCTGCCGTCGAACAAGGCAGCCGCGAGAGCGGACTTGAGGCCGATGCAACCTTCGGGCAGGCCCGTGTAGGAGTGGCTGCCTTGCTTGCGGTGGCGTTGGTTTGCGGACTGGGCTTGTCCTTGTTGATCGCGCGTCGCGTGAGCGGGCCGCTCAAAGAAGCCGTGGAGATCGCCAGCGCTGTGGCGCGCGGGAATCTGGGCAGCAAGATCAACGTGACTTCACACGACGAGACGGGAAAGATGATGGCGGCGCTGTCGACCATGAATCGCAGCCTGTCGCAGATGATCCGCGAGGTAACGGTGCACGGCAGACAGATCGCAGAGGGTATTGACCAGCTATGCGTCGGCAACGCCGCGCTGTCGGCGAGGACCGAGGAGCAAGCGGCATCGCTCGAACAGACCACGGCTTCGATGCAGGATATGGCGCACACCGTGCGGACCAATTCTGCAGCGGCACAAGAAGCGCGGACAGCCGCCGATCGTGCCAGCGAATTGGCGCAGCGGGGAGGGGAGATGGTACAGAAGATGGTATCGGCCATCGCTGCCATCAACACTTCATCGGGCAAGATCCATGACATCATCGGTGTGATCGACAGCATCGCCTTCCAGACCAATATCCTCGCCCTGAACGCAGCGGTGGAGGCAGCACGCGCAGGAGAACAAGGGCGTGGATTTGCGGTCGTGGCATCGGAGGTGCGTTCACTTGCCCAACGATCGGGCGCCGCCGCCCGCGAGATCAAGCGGCTCATCGAGGGTTCGGCAGGCCAGATTGCGGCCGGTGCCGATCTGGCCCACACCACGGGTCGCGCCATGGAAGAGATGGTGGCGGCTGCCAACCGAGTCAACGATCTGATGAACGAGATTGCGCAAGCCGGCAACAACCAGACGGCGGGGATCGAACAGATTGCACAGGCCATCGTACAGCTGGATGGCATTACCCAGCGCAACGCCAGTCTAGTTGATCAGGCGAGCACCTCGACCAGCTTGCTCAAGCGAGAGATCGATGGACTGTCTACGGCCATGCAGCGATTCACGTTGGGATGAAGCTGGCTGGCGTAGCCCTGCGCTTCACAGCGAGCGACAGCCGCTCTGGCGAGAAGCCCAGCGATGCTGGCGATGGCGGGAGAGCGCCCATAATCAGACCAGAGCGTAAGCGCCATCAACACCGTCATTCTGCTGATTGGCCTTGGTGAATGCATTTCAGATACTGATGTTACAAAGCCGTCATCGCCATTTAATTCATTGCTGTTACCTTGCCCACCGTATCCGGTAGTCCGTTGACCCCCGTGGCCAGGTCGTAGAATGCGGTCTGCGGACGCTCCAACCAGTCCTGCGCATCACCATCGTTCTGGCCGATGCCGCCCCACAGCCGTGGAGATCTGTCTGGCTCAGCGTGGGCTGTTCCCATCCGGGGCGGACGATTTTTCTATTCTTGATGAGGGCCCAATGACTGCTACGCCACCTTCCTCCCTGATTTCCCACCAATGTGAATCATCACCTGACATGGACGCATTGCTGCAAGCGTCTCGGGCAAGGCTCGTTGCGGAAGGCGACCTGCCACAGGCGAGTGTGGCCCGCCAGATCGAATTGCTGGAGCAGCTTTCGCAATTCGAACTGGGCCGTTTTCTGCTTCTCAATCGTGGCCTGGATGCGTATTGGACGCATCAGCTTGTGACCTATGTACCCGGTGCCGGCAAGCAGTACGATATGTCTGAACTTGAACGCTGGATCTACGAGGCGTCGCCAGCGGCACTGGCTACGCGCGAGCGATTCGGCATTTTCAGAGAGCATCTGCAGCAGCTGCTCAGGCCAGACATGTGCTTGGGGTCCGTGCCGTGCGGCTGGATGGGAGAGTTGCTGCTATTGGATTATTCGCAGGCACCCGATGTTTCCCTGGTCGGGGTCGATCTCGACCAGCTAGCGCTCGAGGGTGCATTGGCGCTGGCAACGCAGCGCGGACTCGCCGACCGCCTCGCCTTGCGGCAGCAGGATGCCTGGAAGTCCGGATCGGAGGGGGAATTTGATGTCCTTGCCAGCAATGGCCTCAACATCTATGAGCCTGACGATGAGCGCGTGACTGCACTGTATGGCGCCTTCTTCCGCGCCCTGAAGTCCGGCGGTGTGTTGGTCAGCAGTTTTCTTACCCCGCCGCCCTCACTGTCGAGTGAGTCTCCCTGGAACATGGCGGCAATGGATCCGCAGGCATTGGCTTTGCAATACGTATTGTTTGCCCGTGTCATCAGGGCAAACTGGAATGCGTTGCGCACGCATGCCCAAACTGCGGCGCAGCTGGAGCGTGCCGGATTTACCGGCATCCGCTTTGTGGACGATCGCAGAGGCCTCTTTCCAACGGTGATCGCAACAAAGCCCTGATTGTGGTGGAATTGGAATCGTGTCCTCTTTATTGAAACTAAGCTTTGTCCTGGCTCTGGCAAGCGCGACCTGAAAAATAGTAAATATGGATTTTAATTTTGATGGCGAGAGATTCGCCATTAACGTATTTTTCCTGCTTGCTTTTACGTATGCCGTCGCATGGACCGGCAGTTCCGTAGCCGGCAATCCGCTCTGCCAGGTCAGTGCAACAACTCAAGGTGTTGACACCAGCATCATTTCTGGCGGGATCAGTGCCTTGAACACAGCCAATGATGTCACCATCGATGCAAGCAGCAGCACTGCCCTGGCCGATTTAAGCAGTGCGTTGGCAGGCGATAGCGCACGCATCATTCGCATCAACGGGGTGATTGATTTCACCGGGAGTGCAGGAGTGACCCGGGGAAATGCCAATGGCTGCGTCTATTCCGAGAATAGCTGCAGCATCCATGGCAGACAGGAACGTATCCTTCAGAACGCGATGAACTATTGCGCCGGCAGGCAGTTGATCAATGTCGACTACGATACGGCCGCTGCGACACCTTTGAAGGTCGGCTCCAACAAGACCCTCATCGGGATAGGCGCGAGTTCCGGCATCAAGGGCAAGGGAATCGCCATATGGAACCAGCGCAACGTGGTGGTGCGCAATCTGCACTTCAGCGACATCAACGAGGGCGTCATCTGGGCAGGAGATGCGATCCAGATCAACAACGCTTCCAACATCTGGATCGACCATAACTATTTCGCCCGTGTGGGCCGGCAATTCATCGCTGCGGGAACGGGCTCCGTTACCAATCTGAAGGTGAGCAACAACAAATTCGACGGCACCAGTGACTATGGACATTACTGCGACGGACGCCATTACTGGAACCTGCTGATCGACACCAGTACGGTCAGCGCCACCATCGCGAATAACTGGTTCTACAACACCTCGGGCCGTGCGCCCCAAGTGGAGACGCCGACCAACAGCGGCTACGGCGGTCTGGTCCACGTCGTCAACAACTACTACTCTGGCAACTCGCACATCGGCATAGCCTCTTCACCCAATGTGCTGTTGGTGGTAGAGGGTAACTACTTTTTGCACGATGAGAATTTCTTCCCGATCTACCATAGCAGCAGCAATAAAAGCACCCGGGATCTGATCTTTGCGCCCCTGTCCGGCAACGCCGGTAGTTTGTCCAGCGCCTGCTTGTCGGTATTGGGGCGCGATTGCGAAGGCAACTACGATGGCGGCAATCAAAGTGCGGATAAGGTCAGCGCCGACCGCAGCGTATTCAGTACGTACATCAGTAGCGCGATCAGCACGGTGACTGGCTTGAGCACCACGACGCCAGCTGCTGCCGGCGACGTGCCTGCCTCGGTTCAACGCGATGCCGGGCCACTGAGCTGCGTGGGCAGTTAGCTCTGCCTGACCACGCAACCTGCCGCGCAAGACGTGATCAGAGTCCCAGATCAGAAAGGCCCGGATGATCGTCGGGACGGCGTCCCAGCGGCCAGCGGAACAGACGCTCGCTTTCCTGGATGGGGCGGTCATTGATGCAGGCGTAGCGGTTGACCATCAGCCCGTCTTCATTGAATTCCCAGTTCTCGTTGCCGTAGGAGCGGAACCAGTTGCCGGAGTCGTCGCGCCATTCATAGGCATAGCGCACGCCGATGCGGTTTCCGGTAAAGGCCCACAATTCCTTGATGAGACGGTACTCCAGTTCCTTGGCCCACTTGCGTTCAAGGAAGGCACGCGCTTCGTCGCGGCCATTGGCGAACTCGGCGCGGTTGCGCCAGCGGGTGTCCAGGCTGTAGGCCAGAGACACCTTGGCCGCGTCGCGGGTGTTCCATCCATCTTCAGCGAGGCGTACCTTCTCGATGGCAGACTCGCGGGTGAACGGGGGAAGGGGAGGACGAACTTCGGTAGTGGATGACATGATATGACCTCAACGGTTAGGAGAATGTGACCCTGCTTGTTGCTGCAGGCTCGATAAAAGCAGGGCGGCCGCCCTGCCAGCGCTATCGGCGGCACTCGCATCACCGGTGACCATTGCAACTGCTGTTGCGCCGTCGATCAGAATCAGAAAATAATTTGCGATCTCATCAGGATCGGGCAAGCCGGACGCACTGGTCAGCTCGCGCAGATAGGAAAGCAGGCGCTGCTTGTGCAGCACCGAGACCGCGCCGATGTCGGGATGGGTCTTTCCCAGCTCACCGGCGGCGTTGATGAACGCGCAACCATGGAAGTCTTCGCTCTCGAACCACTGGCGCAGCGCCGGGAATATGGCTGCCAGCCGCTTGAGCGGCTGGCTTGTCTGCGACGTCGCATCAATGAACCACGACATCCAGCGCTGGTCCCTGGCCAGCAGAGCGGCAGCCACCAACTCTTCCTTGGTTGGGTACAACTTGTAGATACTGCGTCGCGCCACGCCGGATGCCTTGACGATGGCGTCCATGCCGGTGGCGTGAATGCCGCCCGAATAAATGAGCTTTTCCGTGGCCGCCAGCAGGCGGGAAACGAGAGACGCGTCGTCGAAAGTGTCCATGATGATTTTGGGTGGAGAATGATCGTTCTCAGCATAGTAGAACGATCATTCTCCGTGGTCAACTACTTTTTCTGGACATGTCTTCTCCGTTGTTGCGCCATTGATGTATGGCTGTTGTCTGGATTGTCTCTGCGCAGGTCGGGGGCGAGCATGGATCGCATCGTGGGGTATATCCAACGATCTGACTGAGCAGGCAATCGTCTGCGCCAGCGCACATCCAGGAGCGCACGCGGCTCTTCAAGAAGGTCTCCCCTCAGGGGAGGCGGGTGAGAAACGGCGCGACCGATGGCGTCCGCGTCATCGATCCGATATTCCTAACTCCATCCTGCCATTTGCTCCGAAGATGGATCCTGCAATAGCCGCTCGACGAACTGCACAAATGCCTGGACTTTGGCTGCTCGCTGCCGACGGGAAGGGTAGATTGCATATAAGGGAAATACTTCACCAGGCCAGTCGGGAAACAGATCGACCAACTCGCCGCAGTCAAACAGGTGCTGGGCCCCGATAGGCAGTATCTGGCAGATGCCGGTGCCAGCCCTGCAGGCATTGAGCATCGTCACAGCATCGGAGGTCATCATCCGTGCATTCACCTTGACTGGCAGCGATTCCTTTTTGCGCTTGAAAACCCAGGCATAGGGGCGGCAACTCACGGGATCCCAGAAATCGATCGTGTCGTGCCGGGAGAGCTCCGAGGGATGTGCAGGCCGACCTCTGCGCTGCAAATAGTCAGGTGTTGCCGTGGTGATCACGCGCATCTCGGTAAGCTTGCGCACGACCAGCGAGCCTTCTGGCGGCGGACCAAAGCGCAGTGCCATGTCAAAGCCGTCGGCGACCAGATCACCGATCGCGTCGCGCATGATCAGTTCGATTCGCAATTCCGGATACAACGCCAAGAATTCTCCGATCCGGTGCGCAAGCACCGTTTGGGAAAAGACGGGCGCCACATTGACCCGCAGGCGCCCGCGTACGGTATGTGCCGCTCCTGCTACCTCCAGCGCCGCCTGTTGAATCCCTTCCAGGTGCGGTACTACCTGCTCATAAAACCGGAGCCCTTCATCGGTCAGGCGCAGGGATCGTGTCGTGCGATGGAGAAGCCGGACACCCACCCGGCTTTCCAGGCGAGCAATGGCACGGCCCACACCGGATGGGGTCAAGCCGAGTCCCTCCGATGCGCGCGTCATCGTGCCTGCCTCAACTACGGCCATGAGGACGCTTACGCCAGAAAGAAGGCGGCTGTCAAAAGTGGTGGTATCAGTCATGGCAATTACGGACTAAAAGTCCATATTCTAGGGACACTAAGGCCCTTTAATCAATGGAAGTCCAGTGCGAACATCCATCACATCAAAACTCGGCAAAACGCCTTATCGGAGAGTGATATGTACGCAATTATGGGAATTTCAGGCCGCGTCGGTGGTGCGGTCGCGTAAAACATCTTGAATGCCGGGCAACAGGTCCGTGCCATCGTTCGGGATAGCGCAAAAGGAACGCGCTGGCAGCAAATCGGCTGCGAGGTAAAGGTGGCCAACATTGACGACGCCCAATCGCTCGCCGCTGCATTCGAAGCAGTCCAAGGCGCCTTCGTGATGCTGCCGCCAGCGTTCGATCAGGCACCGGGCTTGACGGAGGGACACGCACGTGCGAACTCCATCCGCAAAGCCATTCTGCAATCGCGCCCTTCCAAAGTGGTTGTGCTATCCACGTATGGAGCCCAGGTGCAGCGGCCAAATCTGTTTAATGAACTGGGCTATCTCGAGCGGGTACTGGCCAATCTGGAACTGCCCGTTACTATCCTCCGGGCAGCCTGGTACATGGAGAACCACGAATGGGACCTGCCCACGGCGCGAGCGAACGGTGTGATCCATTCCCATCTTCAGCCGCTCGATCAAGCCATTCCCATGGTATCCACCAAGGACGTCGGACGCGTGGCAGCCCAACTGCTCATGCAAGAGTGGAACGGGTCGCGCATCGTCGAGCTTGAAGGCCCCGAGCCGATTTCCCCCAACCGTCTGGCTGAAGCCTTTGCGCGTGGTTTGTGCAAAGAGGTACGCGCTCAAGCCGTACCACGCGAGACCTGGGGCAGCGGCTTCCGCCGCATCGGCATCAATCACCCCGAGGCGTGGATTGAGTCGCTGGACGGCACCAACGAAGGTTGGCTTGCGTTTGAAGGCGCCCCCGACACGCGCCGTCGCGGTCAAACAACGATTGACGAGGCCATTGCGTCGATCCTGCAGTCCGGGCAGTAAGTGTTGCCGGCGTTCGCCTGCTCAATTCTTTTCAATGGAGACGCAATTCATGACACAAGCATCCAAGGTCTGGTTCATCACTGGTACTTCCAAAGGTTTTGGCCGGGTATGGGCCGAAGCGGCCCTCGCGCGAGGTGACCGCGTAGTCGCGACCGCGCGCGATATACGCGCACTGGCCACGCTGGTGGAGCAATTCGGCGAGCGGGTATTGCCCCTGCAACTGGACGTTCGTGATCGCAACGCCGTCTTTCACGCTGTGGCTGCCGCATACGCGCACTTCGGGCAATTGGACGTTGTGGTCAACAACGCTGGCTACGGATTATTCGGGATGGTGGAAGAAGTCTCGGAGCAACAAGCTCGCGATCAGTTCGAGACGAACTTTTTCGGGGCATTGTGGGTGACTCAGGCTGCACTGCCTCTTCTACGTGCACAGGGTAGCGGGCACATCGTGCAAATCTCGACCATCGGCGGCGTCACTGCCTTCCCCTTGTTCGGCATCTACAACGCCTCGAAATGGGCGCTCGAAGGCATGAGCCAGGCACTGGCCGCGGAAGTGCGCGATCTCGGTATCAAGGTCACGCTCATCGAGCCCACCGCGTTTGCCACCGACTGGGCAAGCGGCTCAGCGATTCAAGCGGCACCCAATTCCGCGTACGACGGTGTGCGTCAGAAAGTGCTTGGCATGTGGCGCGCCCAGACGCCGGGCAAGCCCGAGGCTTCGGCGGCAGCCCTGCTGGAACTGGTCGATGCCGAAAATCCGCCGCTACGCGCATTCTTCGGCGACCTCCTGACGATGATGCAGGCGGAGTATGCACAACGTCTGGATGAATGGCAGCAGTGGCAGACCCAGGCGCGTGCCGCGCTGGGTTGAAGCAATCGCGTGGCCGATCCCCACCCTTTTTCTTGCACAGATGACCTGCGCCTTGGAGGCGCGTGACCCAACAACTACTCGTAACCAGGGCATCGTGCCAGGATGGCCGCAAAAGTCCCGCAGAAACTCAACAGACACCATTGATCGGAGAGCCTTATGTCTACCACATCGCTTTCAGTTTGTACCTCTAACCCGGGCCATGGCGTCAGGCTGGTCCCCCTTGTCGTCCGCCGCCGTTGCATCGTTGTTGCTCTTCGCAGTGTGGCCGTCGGTCTGGCCAGTGTCTTGCTGCTGGTTCAATCCGTCTGTGCGCAAGCAGAACCTGCTGGACCACAGAGCAAGGTGGTGCAATTGAGCCCGGGCTGGGACAAAACTTTTCCCCGGAGCAAACGGGTCGAACATCACAAGGTCAGTTTCAAGAACCGATATGGCATTACGCTGGCGGCCGACATATACCTGCCCAAAGACCATGGCACGCCCCGCCTTGCCGCACTGGTTGTGGATGGTCCTTTCGGCTCCGTGAAAGAACAGGTCTCAGGCTTCTACGCGCAGGCGATGGCTGAGCGCGGCTATGTCACTATCGCATTTGATCGATCCTATACCGGTGAAAGCGGTGGCGAACCCCGCAACCTTGCCTCGCCGGAGATCAATACGGAGGATGTCAGCGCCGCTGTCGATTACCTTGGCCTGCTACCGAACGTGGATCGTCAACGCATCGGCGTGATCGGCATATGCGGAGGCGGCGGGTTTGCGCTCAATGCGGCGGCGGTGGATACACGTATCAAAGTGGTGGTGGCCGCCAGCATGTACGACATCTCGCGCCTGATGGCCAAGGGCTACTACGACAAACTCAGTCCTCAATCTCGCAACCAGATGCTCACGCAGATCAACCTGCAGCGCTGGGTGGATGCGGGGCAAGGGCAGCCTTCCGCCGGCCCCAGCTTTCTGCCGGACAAGCTCGATGATGTGACCGATCCTGTCGTGCGCATGTACTTCGACTACTACCGCACTCCGCGCGGCTTTCACAAGCGCTCGCTGAACTCTGGCGGAGCATTCACCGGTACCATGCCGCTGTCGTTCATGAACATGCCCATGCTGACCTACATCAGCGCCATCTCACCGCGTCCGATCCTGCTGATCGCCGGCGAAAAAGCACACTCGCGTTATTTCAGTGAAGATGCTTACAAGGCAGCTGCAGAGCCCAAGGAGCTTCTGATCGTCAAGGATGCCATTCATACCGATCTTTATGACCGTTCTGAAAAAATTCCTTTCGAGGCAATCACCGCGTTTCTTGGCAGGACTCTCTAAGGGATGGCGCCCGGGGCGCCATCCCTTTCGAAACATAGCCTTGCCTTGTCATTCCGGAGCGCGCGTCAAAGAAAGCCTGCTACTCAGAAGCGATAGGCAGTAAAGATCGCCACACTGGTCGTGGTCTTCTCATCCACGATCGGACTGTCGTTCACCGTGCTCGGCAGATAGGAAATGCCGGCCCGCGCGCCGATGCTCCAGGCCGGTGACAACACGTAGCGGCCGCTCACCGACAGGGTGTAATCGGTGAATCCGGAAGAAGGCGTGTACTGGCTCTTGCCGGAGCTTGCGCTCTGCTCGGCGTTGATGCCGTAGAAGGTCTGGTTGGATTTGCCGTTTGCCCATGTCACGCTGGGCCCGGCCTTGATGGAGAGCTTGGGGGTGAGGACATAGGTGTAGTCCGCGCCAGCCTTGACCTGCAAGCCTTGTCCCTGGCTAGATACGGTGGCCGATCCCGATAGCGAGAGGCCGTTCCTGAGCGAATACCTGGTGAAGGCCGTCAGGTGGCCGGCGCGATCGATATCGCCCAGGCCGTGCAGCTTGGCCGAATCGTCGGATTCCTTGCGCGGGCTGTAGAGGTCATAGCCGACGGCGACTCCGGCTCGCCAGTTCTTTTCCTGGATGAAGTTGTAGCCCACACCGAAGGGCACAGAACTATCGCCGTCAACCGCACCGGCAAAGAACCTGCCGTACGAGGCGCCCAGCACCGGCAGCGCCTTGATCTTCGTGTCGCTGGCCCCCGGATATTTGGGGCCGCTCATCACGCCCAGCCCGAGGTTGTAGTGCAGCGTATCGCTCGTGTCCGCCTCCTGCGCATATGCGCTGGCAGGAATGAATGGCGGAGCCAGTGCGATCAAGATAACTGCCAGTGCTAATTTTTTCATGTTGGTGTGTTTCGATTCAATCATTCGGTAGATGAAAGCCGGCGGTGCAGGCTTCCCCGAGGTCTGCGGGCTGGAGAGGATCATCGACGCCGCCCTTGGCCATCACGAAGTGTACGGAGTCTGTCGGCTCCTCGAATCGTACCAAGCGCCCATGTCCTTACTGTACTTTGGTATGAGGCGCGCGCTCCGGGCGCTATTGCTTCATCAGGCCGTGGCGCCAGGCAAAGGCCACGGCTTCGGTCCGGTCGCCGAGATGGAGTTTCGACAGCACATTGCCGATATGGGACTTGACCGTGCGCTCCGTGATATTGAGTGCCAGCGCGATGCGCGCATTGCTGGCGCCGTTGGCCAGTTCGGTGAGCACGTGCAGTTCGCGCGGGGTCAGCAGTTCGAATGGGTTCTGCATTTCCTTGTTGCGCAAGGTCATGCGCAGGATGGAATGGCTGACCGACGGATGGATCACTTCTTCCCCGTGCATGATCCGGTCCAGCGCCGCCAGGATCTCGTCGCCGGACATCGACTTCACCAGGTACGACTGCGCCCCGGCCTTCAGCGCTGACAGCGCCAGCGACTCATCCTCGGAGGAGGTCAGCACAACGATCCGTGGGCAGGGGGTGAGTTCGCGCAGCCTTGCAATGGCCTCTGTTCCGGACATCCCAGGCATGCACAGGTCGATCACGATGATGTCAACCGGCGACTGCGCTGCCATGGCAACAGCCAGCGAGCCTTCGCTGGCCTGCAATATCCTGTCGAAGCGGTTGCCAATGGACAGCAGGCTGGCGAGGCCTTCTCTGACGACGGCATGGTCATCGACCAGCAGGACGGTGGGTTTCATGGCTTGCCTCGGATCGTGAAGTGGACGGCAATCTGCACTCTACCGTCTTCCAGCTTCGTCACCACGAAGTCTCCGTCCGGAAGACCTCGCGCCCTCAGTTTCATGCTGGCCAGCCCCATGCCGGTCGCGGGAGTCTGGTTGACGTCGAAACCTTTCCCATCATCTTCCAGCAGCAGCACGTAGCCCTGCTTGTCCTGGAACAAGGCCACGGAAAACGTGCTCGCCTCGGAATGCTTGAGCACATTGGCGGCCGCTTCGATCACGATCAGCAGCAGTTGCTGGGCCACTGCATTGGCTTGCTTGAGCAAGGCGTCAATCGCCTCGGGGATGTGGACGTCCCAGCCGATGCCCGAACCTTGAAACAGGCTCTGGAGCTCCTGGCGCAGGACTTCGCGCGTACCCAGCTCGACCACGGTCGACGCCGACAGGCGCTTGATCACGTTCGACAGGTCGCTCTGGAGATGATGCACCAGGGACAGCGCACTGGCGATCAGCTTCTCTGCTTCGGCGGGGTTGCTGCCGCGAAGTGCATTCAGTGCGGTCAGCTGCAGGTTCAGCGCAAAGGCGCGCTGCTTGGCGGTGTCATGCAGGTCCCGCGCCAGCCGGTTGCGCTCTTGCGCTGCGGCCAGTTCCTGCTCCGTGCGGATGACGCCTTCAAACGAGTCCGCCATTGTGTTGAAAGAGCGCACCAGGCTGCCAAATTCATCGTTGCGCGTGTCGGCGATGCGCGCTTGCATGTCGCCCTGGGTCCAGCCTCGCGCGACGACTTCGGCTTTCTTGATCCTGCGGACCAGGATCGGTGCCAGCGTAAAGGCGCAACAGACGTTCAGGACCACCATGAAGAACACGAAGAAGTTCCAGGGGATGCCCTTGTTGGTTTCCCAAAGCAATTCGGGAGAGCGAAGTGGCCGTACCGTCAGCGTCACTTCGGCCGGCGTGCCGCCGGCAGAGGCGATGCCGGCCGAAAAACGGAAGGCAGGTGGCGCGGAAGTCTTGGCCTCCCTGACAGCGGGATAGCGGCACACAGGCTCGCCCTTGCTGGTCAGCTCCATGGAAAGCCTGCCCTCGTTGAGCATCTTCCGTGCCGAATTGGGGCCCTTGTCAGAGAAGAACGTGAGGAAGCGACTGTTGACCATCATGGAATTGAGCACCCGTGGGCAAAGCTCGGGATTGCGCCTTGCCGCCTCGAATGTCTCGCGGTGGGCAAGCGCTTCCTTCTGAAGGTCAGCCGCGAATTCCTGAGATTCGAGACGCTGGATCAGCGTGTGTTCTTCGTAGAGCGTTACACCGAGGACGTTGAGCTCCATCCCGACAATCGAGGAAAGGAACAAGGTAAAGAGAAAGCGCCAGAACATGCCAAGCTGCTTCGGTTTGCAGGGTGCGCCTGATGCCGTGGCTTGGCCGGGGAAGCTGGTGCGGGATGTCATGGCTGTTCCAGGCGAGCGCCTCGGCCTGCTCTTCGTTTTTGAATTGCAGGATTTTACCTTTGCAAGGACTCGCAAGCCTCGTACAAAGGTACAGTCAGGCCACAGCTGTGTTCGGCCGGGAGTTGGGGGCCAGTCTATTGCTCCTTCTTCGGAAGCTTGATGTGCCCGGGGACTTCCCCTGCGCCTCGAACGCTGCCTGAGCAGTTTCATCTGTACGCAAGCGAACTCCCCTGTCATTGAGGTTCTCGTTGGTCGCCATTAGACACCCGCACAGCCTGCAAGGGAGCGGCATGAGCGAGATGGCGTCCGTTATCAGTCCGAAGACTTTCCGTTGCCGGCGAGCAGTTCTCTTGCCATTTCTTCTGCCTGCAAGCGCGATGCAGCAAGAAGCAGAGGGTAGCCCCAGAACTTGGCAAAGACTACCGAAAAAGCCTTGAATCCAAGCCGTTTTGCCGAACTGGGCTCGATCACGATCATGGCCAGCACCAGCTTTCGCAGTGCAAGCTTGTGCTTCTTCATCCAGAGCGCGGTGCGTTTCTTTTCTTCCGGTGAATGCTCATGGTCTTCAGCGGGTGCGGTATCGGTCAAGAGCACGAAGGGCTCCCCGCGTTTCAAATTGGCTTCGAATTCTGCGAAGTCCTCATGGTGATCATGTCCGGGTTCTTGCGTAAGGTTCATCCAGACAAGAGGGAAGTTGGAACTATTGATCGGCATGGCCGTTTCCTTTGCGTTTGAGGTGACGCCAGGTGACCGCAATGGCGAACACGCCTGGCAATGAGATGAAGAGCACAGCCGACAAGACAATGTGCCAGCCATCGCGCAATCCGTCGGCAATTCCGCCCAGGGTATTGAGGATGACGAGCAGGCTGCCGAGGATCAGGGTCAGCCACTGCGCCTTGCGGCTGCCTTGCAGTGCGAGCAGCACCGTGACGATCCAGCAACCGTAGTACGCGGAGAACATCCACAGGAGATTGGTCTCGAAGGTGATGGCCGGTGTTGCTCCGTGCGCTCTCACAAAGTCGTTGACGTAGAAGAACAACTGGAAAGTCACGAAGAGCACGGTACCAATGGCCGTGGTCAACCAGTACAAGGAGGGCTTGTTGGGATTGCGCGCCGCCTCATGAGGGGCGGCGGAGAGGGTGGACTGTTGGGACATGAACCTTATCTCCTTGATGAAGTGCGGGGTGTGGGCGGGAATCAATACTTGAAATCAAGCGTCGCCATCATGTTGCGTGGTGCACCATACGTCACGGTATCGAAATCGCCCTTCTGCAAGGCATACGTCTTGTTGAACAAGTTGTTGACATTGACCGTCAGGGTGGTTTTCTTCGAGAAGGCATAACGCGCCATCAGAGAGCCCAGGGCGTAAGCACCTTGTTCGCCGCCCAGCGTACTGGTGCCGGTATTGGCTGCCTCGTAGAAGCTGCTCTGCCATTTCACACCGCCGCCCACCGTCAGCTGGCTCCACGCTCCGGGCAACTGGTAGGTCGTGAAGAGCTGCGCCGTGGTGCGCGGTATCTGCGAATTCAGGCGTACGCCGTCGCCATCCTGCGCCGTGAAGTGGGACAGGCCTGCGTAGATGTTCCAGCCACTTGCCAGCTCGCCCTGCAGATCCACTTCGATACCGCGTGACTTGGTGCCATCCACACCCGTGTAGGCCTGGGCGCCGCCTGGCGTAAAGGTGCCGGGGACGATCTGCGCGGCATTGTCCAGTCTGGTCTCGAACAAGGCCACCGATGCATTCAGACGCCCACCCAGGTACGCGCCTTTGAGACCGACTTCCGCCGTCTTTCCGGTGGCCGGGGTGAGCACGTTGCCCTTGCTGTCCTGGTAGTCCGTCTGCGGATTGAAGATGCCCGTGTAGCTGACGTAGGCCGAATAGATCTTGTTGATGTCGTAGATCAGGCCCGCATAGGGCGTGAACTCATTGCTCTTCTTGTAGTGCATCGCCGTGCCGCTGGCGATGTCGTCGATTTCATAGGTGGTCAGGCGACCGCCGACGATGAGTTTCAGCGGGTCCGTCAGTGAGAAACGGGCGGCGCTATAGACGCCGGTCTGCTTGATCTCGGTGTAGCTCGGCGTCGACGGCATTGCCGCGAAGTTGGGGCTGGGGAAGGGGGTATTCAGGTCATAGATATCGACTGGGGTGAAGCCGGCATAAAACGGTGCGATATCGTTCTCGCCGGAAGAGCGCCGCGACGTCGTGGCACCCACCACCAGTTCGTGTTGGCGACCCAGCAGTTCAAAGGGACCGTTCACCATCACATCGAAAGTATTTTGACGGCTGCTACCTTCGGAGGCCAGCGCGACCGGATAAGCCCCGTTGGGATAGAAGCCCAGTCCTGTCGCCTGATCGGGGCGGCCCACCAGGCCGGCCAGTTGGGCGTTGTATTCGGTGCGGTACTGGTTGGCGATGGCACGGAGCTTCCAGCCATTGTCAAAGCGGTGATCGAGCTCAGCAAACGCGGTCTTGTAGATGTTGTCCCAATGGCTCCAGTCCTGCCCGTAGCTCTGAGAGGGCGAATAACTGGCCTGCGCTCCGTTGCTGTACCACAGCGGAAGACCGCCCCAGGTGGAGCCGGTGGAGGTGAGGTCCTGGTAATCAAAGCCCAGGCTGACCGTGGTGTTGCGGGTCAGGTCGGCTTCGATGATGCCGTAGAACGACTTCTTGTCCGGCTCGTAGCCATTGATGTAGGAGTGCGCCTCTTGATCGGTGGCGACCACGCGTGCGCGGATGCGGCCATCCGAGGTCAAGGGAGTGGAGATGTCGGCCGTCGCCCGGTGGGTGTCCCAGCTCCCTTCACTGATCGAGGCGGAGGCCGAGAAGTCCTGGGTTGGACGCTTGCGCACCAGGTTGATGGCCGCCGAGGGCGTACCGGTCCCGGTCAGCAATGCGGACGCGCCGCGCACTACCTCGACACGATCATAGAACGAGGTATCGATGGCACTGATCCCGCTGCCGTTGACGGTGTTGCCCACGACAGTGGGGATGCCGTCGTACTGGATATTGTTGATCAGGAAGCCGCGTGAATAGAAGCTTGTCCGCTCACTGTCGGACTGGTAAGAGCTGATCCCCGTGGTGTTATCCAGCACGCTCTGCACGGAATTCAATTGCTGGTCGTCCATGCGCTGGCGCGTGACCACCGTGACCGCTTGTGGCGTTTGCTGCAGCGACAGCGGCAGGCGCGTCGCCGCCGCCGTCTCGCCAGTGGTGTAGGAGCCGGTACCTTCGGTGGTTGCCGTATCCGCGTGGCTCGTTACGGTGATGGCGGGCAAGGCTGCGTTTTTTTGAGACGGTGCATCAGGCGTGCTCTGCACTTGCGATGAGTCGGCGGCAAATGCCCCCTGGGCACTGATGAGAACGGCTGCCGCTACTGCCGAGCTCAATACCGTGCGGCGGACCGCGCCGAGATGTGGCCTGTCAGGAAGCGGATAGGCGATGGGATGAACGCGCAGATCGATTGATCCACGGGATTTTGAAACAGCATTGAGATAGCACATAAACGATAATCATTTTTATTTGAACGCTGTATTAAACAATGGAGGCAGCGAGCAAAAATAGCGAAAGTGGGCCAGATTGTTATTCGATCAGGCCAATCAGGAGAATTGTCGTTTGATGGCCGAATTGAGAAATATATTGACTTAATTTCGCAATGTGGATGTTTTCTGGCGTGGGTACGCTACGCCTGACCGTGGTTCGCCATGCCCTAAACCGGGGCACTGAGCCGGCCGTACAAGCACTTGTTCTCTCCAGGAAACCATCTGATGCCCCTACCTCGCCTTCGTCCATCGACGCTCCCCAGTCGATCCCACTCGTCTTTAGCACTGTTGGTCGCCGGGGTGAACACATGACTACCGCCGCTACATTCCGGGTCAGGCCCATCGCTATCAGCGTCGTCGGCCTCGTGGTGGTCTTCGGCGCGCTGTATGCCGTGCGTTCCTTGCGCAGCGATGGTGCTGAACCCTACGCCATGCCCCCGCTGCCGGTTTCTACGATCCGCGCCGAAGCTCGTGCCGTGCCCGAAAACTTGCAGGCTGTCGCCAGTTTGCAAGCCGTGCGGGAAGTGCAGTTGGCCCCGGACACATCCGGCCGTGTGACCGCCATCCATTTCGAGTCCGGCCAGACGGTCAAGCAGGGCAGCTTGCTGGTCGAGCTCTATGACGCTCCCGAACAGGCGGATCGCGCCGCGGCAGTGGCCAAGTCCGATTTCGCCCAGCTCCAGCTGCGACGCTCGCGAGAACTGTCTCCTGCCGGCGCCGAGTCGCGTGAATTGCTGGAGCAACGTCAGGCAGACGCTGATCAGGCCGTCGCCGCCGTCAGGCAGCTGGACGCGCGTATCGAGCAGAAGAATATACGGGCGCCGTTCTCCGGCCAGATCGGCATCCGGCATGTCAATCCAGGCCAGTATCTCAATGCCGGCGATGCGATCGCCACACTGACCCAGGCCGACCCGCTTTACGTGAACTTCCAGCTTCCCCAGCAGGACTTGTCCAGGCTCACGGCAGGCGCATCGGTGCAGGTCTCCGTAGACGCTGTGCCGGGCCGGATATTCACCGGCAAGATCAGCAGTATCGAACCGCGCATCGACGGTGAAACCCGTAACGTGGTCGTGCAGGCCGTCGTGCCCAATGCCGACCGGCTCCTGAAGTCAGGGATGTACGCGACTGCACGCGTGGACTTGCCTGCCGTGGAGGATGGCATCGTGTTGCCCTTGACAGCGATCCAGACATCCGCATCAGGCGACAGCGTGGTGCTCGTGCGCGGGGCTGACGCGCAGGGCGTCGGCAAGGCGGTCGCGGTACCGGTCGTGACCGGCCAGCGGCTCGATGAGGGAGTCCTGGTGACCCAGGGCGTCAAGGCCGGCGACATCGTGGTGATGGCCGGTCAGAACCGCCTGCCACCCGGTGCCGTGGTGAAGATCAATGTTCCTGCGGCGGCCGCGTCCACCGCTGGCGCAAAGTAAGGGACGGCACCATGCATTTCACCGACATCTTCATTCGACGACCTATCCTGGCGCTGGTGGTGAGCTTGTTGATCCTGCTGATGGGCGCCACCGCAGTGTTCCTGCTGCCCGTACGGCAGTATCCCTATCTGGAAAACGCCACCATCACGATCAGCACCACGCTTCCGGGGGCGACCCAGGACGTGATGCAGGGCTTTGTCACCACGCCGATTTCGCAGTCCATCGCGACGGCCAGCGGTATTGAATACCTCAGTTCGACCACCAAGCAGGGCAGAAGCGAGATCAAGGCGCGCCTCGTACTCAATGCCAATGCCGATCGCACAATGACCGAAATCCTCGCGAAGGTACAGCAGGTCAAGTATCAGTTGCCGGCGGGAGTGACCGATCCCGTCATCAGCAAGTCCACCGAAGGTGGCACAGCGGTCCAGTACATCGCCTTCTACAGCAAGACCCTGTCGATCCCGCAGGTGACGGATTTTGCCTCCCGGGTGGCGCAACCCTTGCTGACCAGCATTCCCGGCGTGGCCTCGGCCGATGTCTTCGGAGGACAGGCCTTGGCCATGCGCATCTGGATCGACCCGTTGCGATTGGCCGCGCATGGCCTCTCGGCCGGGGAGATATCGGCCGCGCTGCGTGCCAATAACGTCCAGTCAGCTCCGGGCCAGCTCAAGAGTTCCTTGACGGTGACCAATATCAGCGCGGCCACCGACTTGCGCAGCGTGGACGACTTCCGCCAGATGGTCGTCAAGTCCAGCCCGGCGGCCGGCGTTGTGCGGCTGTCGGATGTGGCCACCATCGAGGTCGGCGGCCAGAACTACAACAATCTTTCGTTCGCCAGCGGCGTGCCCGCCATCTTCGTTGCCCTTCAGCCTGCGCCTGATGGCAATCCTCTCGAGATCGTCAAGCGCGCCAATGCACTGTTGCCCAAGATCCGGGCCATGGCGCCTCCGGGACTGACGGTGGCGCCCAATTACGACGTGGCACGTTTCGTCAACGCCTCCATCGAGGAAGTGCAACATACGCTGGTCGAAGCCATCGCGATCGTGATCGTGGTGATATTCCTGTTTCTCGGTACATTCCGCGCGGTCATCATCCCGGTGGTCACCATCCCGTTGTCCCTGGTCGGCACGGCGGCACTGATGCTGGCCTGCGGATTCTCGATCAACCTGCTGACACTGCTGGCCATGGTCCTGGCCATCGGCCTGGTGGTGGACGATGCCATCGTCGTGGTGGAGAACATCCATCGCCACATCGAGGAAGGTCTTTCACCTGTGCGTGCGGCGTTGCTCGGTGCGCGTGAAATCGTCGGACCGGTGATCGCAATGACCATCACGCTGGCAGCGGTCTACGCCCCCATCGGCTTGATGGGCGGGCTCACCGGCGCACTGTTCAAGGAGTTCTCCTTCACTCTGGCAGGCTCGGTGATCGTCTCGGGAGTAGTTGCACTGACGCTCTCGCCGGTCATGAGCTCGATGCTGCTCAGTTCCAGACAAGGTGAGGGCCAACTGGCCAAGCGGATCGAACGCTCCATGGAAGTGCTGACGGCAATCTATCAGCGCATCCTTGCACACACACTGGCCGCTCGCGGCGCGGTCCTGCTGGTCGGCGCAGTCGTGCTGGTCGCCATCGTGGTGTTGTTTGCCGGTACCCGTCGCGAATTGGCCCCCACCGAAGACCAGGGTGCCATCATCGTCGTCACCAAGGCACCGCAATATGCCGGGGTAGGCTACACGGCCCGCTATGCCCAACAGATCGAGAAGCTGTTCGAGTCGATCCCGGAATTCGACAGCAGCTTCATGAACATCGGTGACTATGCCGGTGGCCAGAACATGATGATCGGGGGCGCGATCCTGAAGGATTGGTCTGAACGCAAGCGATCTGCGACTGACATCCAGGGCCAGATTCAGGCAGCCGGCGGCGCCATCGACGGCGAGACCCTGACTGCCGTGCAATTGCCGCCGCTGCCCGGCTCCAGCGGTGGCTTGCCGGTGCAGATGGTGTTGCGTTCACCCGATGATTTCAAGACGCTCTATGAAACCGGTGAGAAGATCAAGAATGCGGCCTATGCCAGCGGCTTGTTCCTCTACGCCCAGAACGACCTGTCTTACAACAGCCCGCAGGCCCATATCACCATCGACAACGCCAAAGCCAGCCAGATGGGCCTGACCATGCAGTCTATCGCTGACACACTGGCCGTGCTGGTCGGCGAAAACTACGTCAACCGCTTTAACTTCCATGACCGCTCTTACGACGTCATTCCCCAGGTACGTGGTAGCGAACGCATGACGCCGGAAGATATCGGGCGCTTCTACGTCAAGGCAAGCACCGGTGCAATGGTACCGCTGGCCACCGTGATCCATGTGGAAATGCGGCCGCAGGCGAACCAGCTCGCGCAATTCAATCAGATGAACTCGACCACGCTGGAACTGCTGCCAGCGCCCGGCGTGAGCATGGGCGAAGCGGTTGCCTTCCTGCAATCGCAGCCACTGCCGTCTGGCACCAGTGTGGACTGGCTTAGTGACAGCCGCCAGTTCGTCCAGGAAGGCAACCGGTTGCTGGTGTCGTTCTGCTTCGCGCTGGTGGTCATCTTCCTGGTGCTGGCGGCGCAGTTTGAAAGCTTGCGTGATCCGCTGGTGATCCTGGTGACCGTCCCGCTGGCGGTCTGCGGCGCGCTCGTGCCGCTCTGGCTAGGCTATGCCACGCTCAACATCTATACCCAGATCGGACTGGTCACGCTGATCGGGCTCATCTCCAAGCATGGCATCCTGATGGTCACTTTTGCGAACCATATCCAGCATCACGAAAACCTCAGCCGCATCGAGGCAATCGAGAAGGCTGCTGCCGTGCGGATGCGTCCGGTGTTGATGACCACTGCGGCGATGGTCGCAGGCCTGGTGCCCTTGCTGTTTGCAAACGGCGCGGGCTCGGCCAGCCGCTTCTCCATTGGCATCGTGGTGGTGATGGGCATGATGATCGGTACCTTCTTCACGCTGTTTGTGCTGCCCACCATCTACAGCTTTATCGCCAAAGATCACCGTGCATCAGCGCAAAGCGAGCGCGCCCGCGAACTGTCTACTGCGGAGGCACCTGATGTCGCACTCTAAACTGACCCCTATCATGTCCAATGCTTCCGGTGCGTCGCCATTTGTCTCTCGACGCGTTGTCTTGATTGCGATAGTCGCTGCCATCGCCAACGCGGGCTGCACCACCGGACCGGACTATCATCCACCGGCCCTGCCGAACGTCGTAGCAGGTAGCTTCGTGACCAAGCCGGCCGATACAGACACTGCGGCGCCGCTGCCCGCGCACTGGTGGAAGCTGTACAACGACCCCGCGCTCGACCAGCTTGTGCAGCTAGCGTTGTCGGCCAATACCAATCTGCGCGTCACACTGGCCAACCTCGACCGTGCACGGGCCGTCTACAAGGAGGCGCGCGGCGGCCTCTATCCCTCGACCAGCTTGTCGGCCGGCCCCAGCTATGGCCGGGATCAGACCACGTGGACGGGAGTCGGTCAGGCACCCACGCAGTTGAGCTACAACGGTGGCATCGATATCTCCTACGAAGTCGACCTGTTTGGCCGGGTAAGACGCGATACCGAGGCCGCCCGCGACAATGCCGAGGCAGTTGCCGCTGCCCATGATGCCGCGAAGGTGGTCGTCGTCGCCGACACCACGAAGGCCTACCTGGATGCCTGTAACTATGGTGAATCCATGCAGGTTGCGCAGGCGTCCATTGCACTGGCTCAGCGCAGCCTGGATCTGGTCAGACGCCAGGAGCACGCAGGGGCGGCTTCGCTGCTGGATGTGGAGCGGGCCGGCGTGACCCTCGCACAGGCACAGGCGGCGTTGCCGCCGCTGCAAAACCAGCGGGAGGCCGCGCTGTTCGAACTGGCCGCGCTGATGGGGCGCACGCCGTCGCAGGTGCCTGAGTCTGCGCGTGCCTGCACCAAGGCGCCGGAAGTGGCAGGTGCGCTGCCTATCGGCGACGGCACTGCGCTGCTGCGGCGCCGCCCGGACCTGCGCCAGGCCGAGCGCCAGCTGGCCGCCGATACAGCGCGTATTGGCGTGGCTGTGGCCGACCTCTATCCGCGGGTCACGCTGGGCGCTTCGGCCAGTTATTTGCGCGATGATTCTCTGAGCGGCAATCGTACCTGGTCGTATTCCCTGGGACCGCTGATTTCCTGGAGCTTTCCCAACACGATGGTGGTGCGTAGCCGTATCGCGCAGGCCAAGGCCCAAGCCGCAGCGTCATTGGCCAGCTTCGATGGCGTAGTGCTCAATGCGCTCAAGGAGTCCGAGCAGTCCCTGAACGCATATGGCGCGGCCATGCAGCAGCGCCAGGCATTGATCGACGCACGTGATCGCGCTGACAAGGCTTTCCAGTTGGCAGACCAGCGCTACCGCGTCGGATCGATCAGCTACCTTGACGTGATCGTCGCCCAGACCAGCCTGATTGACGCGAAATCGCAGGTAGCAGCGGCCGACCAACGTGTAAGTTCTGCACAGGTCAGCGTATTCAAGGCGCTGGGTGGCGGATGGGAATAAGCCACCATGCGCCAGCGCGCAAGGATGCCGGCGAGGTGGTGACGTCACCTCGCGCCTGGCCGGTATTCGTCATGCGCCATGCGGCTTCGTGTTGTGGCACATCACGGAGGCCGGGCATTGCTAAGGAGCTACACTATGAAGCACTACGATGAATCGCGTCGTATCCGTGACCTGATTGCGCCATTCGGCAGCAAGACGCCCCAGTCGCGCAAACACAAGAGAAAGCCTGTTGTGACAAGTCGTGGCGGGAGCGGACTGCCGATTTCGTCTCAGGAACAACGCCTGGAAATGAGTGGCTTGCGTCCCACGATTGCGCGTACCGGCGTGTTGGGTACGTTGGAGAAGGCGGCCCCCAGTTGTCTCGATGCCAGCCAGATATATCACCTCCTCAGCACACAGTTCGATAGTCTCGCGCAGGGATCGGTCTACCGGGCGCTGAACGATCTGTGGACTGCCGGGCTGCTGGTTCGTACGGCAGGCGCACGCGGGCGTGCTTTCTATGCGATCAAACCGCAGGCGTCAAAGGATCAATACGTCACGCTGCGCTGTCATTGTGGTGCGCGTCTTGTTTTCATTGACGCCCCTGTATTGCACAAGCACTTGCAGTCGCTGGCATTTCAGGAGGGTTTCGCGCTTGTTGAAGAGCCAGTTTTCATTGTCACCACAACGTGTTCCAAATGCCGGCACTTCCCCGCGTGAGCATACCCGGCCGTGCAAGCCACCCGGAGATGCCGGCCGAGAGAGCCTGATCTGTTCAGGACGGGAATTCATCCGGGATCATGATGCCTGGCACCGACGCCTGCTCGGTCCCCCCCGTGCGTTCCGAAAGGTAGCGCGCGGGAGATTTCCCCGCCGCCTTGCGGAACATGGTGATGAATCCGCTGGCGTTTTCATATCCCAGCTCCAATGCCACCGTTTGCACGCTTTCACCCTTGGTCAAGCGTTGAAGCGCAAGGATCACGTGCAACTGGCGTCGCCAGCGTCCGAAGCTCATCCCGATTTCGTGTAGCAGGAGACGGCTCATGCTGCGTTCGCTCATGCCAATGCGTGTAGCCCAATCGCCCTTCGAGGTCTTGTCGGAGGGATCAGCCAGCATCATTTCTACGAGGCGGCGCAAGCGAGGGTCGCGCGGCATGGGCAGATGCAGGTCCTCTACCGGAGCCTCCACCAGTTCATCAAGCAGCGCGGCAATCAACCTTTCTTCACGCCCCCCCAGTGCGTACAACTCAGGAAAACCGGCCGCCTTGAGCAGCAACTCGCGCAGCAAGGGTGATACCGAAATCGTGCAACAGCTTGTCGGAAGATCGGGTGCGGCGTTGGGCTCGACGAACAGGCAGTAGCATTCCGTTTCACCAGCGCCCCGGGCTGCATGCGGCAAGTCACCGGGTATCCATATGGCGCATTGCGGAGGGACGATCCAAACACCGTCTTCGATTTCGCAGTTCAGGATGCCGCGCACGGAATAGATCAGCTGCGCCTTGCGATGCTGGTGCCTGGCGTTTTCCCAGTCCTTTGTTACCGATGTGGTACTCAAGGCCACGACCGGGCGAGAAACGCTGTCGATGTCCCGGGGCGTAACGGTTCGGTCGATGATTGCAATGCGCGACATATGGCTTTGTGGAGCCCGGGATGGAAGATGCGGCAAATTGGCCTGAAGAGAAAACATTATGACAAAATTGTTCAATAGCGTCTATCTATGAGGCGGTTCTTGCTCGCCGTGAAGGTCTTCCAGCATGGCGCGAAGCCGTAAGCGACGATGTTCCAATTCCGTAATTTGCTTGTCGATGGCGACAAGGCGTGCTCGTTGTGCGCCTTTGGTCTCAGGGCAGGCTAGTGCGCCATCGATGATCAGCATGCATTCAGGGAAATTCTTGATCTCATCCAGGTTGAAGCCAGCATCGATGAAACGGCGCAGCTGCTTTACCTGAGTCACCGCCAGTTCAGCAAAAACCCGGTAACCGTTGTCCAACCGTGAGGATGCCAGAAGACCTTGCTCATCGTAGTGACGGATAGCCCGGATGCTGGCACCCGTCATCTTGGCCAGTTCGCCAATGGAAAGAGATTTGTCGCGCGGTTGCCTGGTCATCGGCTTCACCTCAAAAAAATGCTTGACCCTCACATCGGTGGCAGGGTTGAAACTTCCGAGTCTAAACCACTTCGGAGTTCAACATGCTTGCTCAACATTTTTATCGATTACTTTCCATCCTCATGCTGTACCTCGCCATGTCCGGCCAGGCATGGGCGCAATCGGGTCTGAAAGAATATTCGGCGGTGTCATCAGACGGCGTTGTCCTGGCCATCCAGGAGGGAGGTAATCCCAATGGGCCACCCGTCATATTCATTCACGGCCTGCTGGGCAGCCACTTGAACTGGGAGCTGCAATTCTCGGATAGTGCGCTGGCGAAATATCGTCTCATCTCGTATGACCTGCGCGGGCATGGCCAATCCGGGAAGCCGGACTCGGAGGACGTCTACAAGGATGGGCGCATCTGGGCAGCGGACCTGGCCGCCGTCATTGAAGCTGCACATGCAGAAGGCGCTGTCTTGGTCGGATGGTCTCTGGGCGGCGTCGTGATTTCCAATTACCTGGCGACCTATACCGACGCAAAGCTTAAAGGTGCAGTGTACGTTGATGGTGTGGTCGAGTTGAACGCAGACCAGATTGTCTCGCACCCGCAGGTCTACAAAGACATGATTTCTCCCAATCTGAAAACACATCTGGATGGCGAGAGGACCTTCCTGGCGCTTTGCTTCAACAAGAAGCCTGACGAGACTACCTTCGCGCGGCTTCTTGCAAATGCTTCCATGGCTTCATGGCCCATGCAAAAGGCGGTTCAATCGATGAGTGTCTTCGCCTCAGAAGGTATTGGCCGTGCCCGCATTCCGATGCTGTTCCTTTATGGTGGCAAAGATGCGCTGGTGAAGACAGAGCCCACCCTAGCTCGGGCGCGACAGTTGAATTCCAATGTGCGCAGTATTGTCTATCCTGATTCAGGACACGCACCGTTTATTGAGGAATCGGCGCGCTTTAATGCAGACCTGAAATCGATCCTGGCTGACAGCTTCGGGCAGTAGATCGCGTTAGCTGTTGCGTATTCTGAGGAGACCATTACTTTATCGCTTGGTCGTGGTGAATCCCGTGCCCCAACTGAAGTCTGGAATTCCGGAGTTCATTACTTCCAATGTTCAAACCGGCTACGACACTCTGCTGCTGGCAGACGGGCGTTGTTGTCCAACATCGTTTGAAGAGCCGCTGCGGCGCGGTTGGTGGCGATTAGCTGGTGCGCGACGAGCTGGTCCAGAAGCCAGAGTGCCCCGTGAACCTGCACAGATTCGCCTTTGGCCAATGCCCTTAATTGTCCGTCTCCCGTCAGCAAAGGCATCTGTCTCTCCCTCGCCAGGTAATAACAAGACATGTCTGCAAGAGAGGGTTTGTTGTGCTGCCGAGTGAGTTGTCCCAGTTCTTGAATCTCCTCGCCGCTGAGAGGTTCAATGATCAGCCCGAGTTTTATTAAAGGGGTTAGGTCGGGCTCATCCAGTTCAAAGGCGACGAATTCCGTGCAGCATAAAGAGAACGGGAGCTTGAAGAGTTCTTTGAGAAGCGAGGCATGGTGGAAATCTATCCAGATATTTGTATCGGAAACATATACCTTTGCCATCAGCCCTCCATGGCCAAAGGATTAGCGTTTTCAACGGCAGAAATCGGCTGCTGCAGAAGTTCGGCAGCGCGAGAAATCGTGATCAAACCTTCGGCCAGACCTCGGTAGACCAGGGACGAGAACCGGAGAGGATTTTCGCAAGGCATAGCCTCTGGCTCTGACGTTTTCCATCCTCGTCTTGCGATATCAATGTTCAGGGAGGTGTAGCCGGCATCGTCAATGATGTGGAGGTCTTTCAATCGGCGTAGTGCCACCTGCATGGAAACGCCATACCCGCGCTTTGCAATCAATAATTCTTGCAACAGGACACTTCGCCTGCGTTCTCCAAAGTCGGATTCAACGCGCTCCTTGGGGTAAAGCAAGGCCCCGGCAAAGCGGTGGCAGCACATCTCTTTCTCTTTTTCAGGCATGTCATCCGGTAATGCCATGATCCAGTGGCCCAACTCATGCGCGGCAGTGAATCGCTGGCGCTCTCCAGGGCGATGCCGATTCAAGGCGACCAGGACATGTTGTTCATCCTTGGTTGCGACACAGGCACCATCAAAATCATCCACCCCTTCAAGCAGCGCTACCTTGATACCGTGCTCCTCAAGCAATTCAGTCAAGTTCGCAATGGCATCATTTCCAAGGCGCCACTCTTCGCGCAAATGGGATGCGGCAGCTTCTGCGTCGTCGCGACTGTTGACGCGTATTGAGCCTGCAGCAGCAGGCTTTGCATTCTTGTGGATGGAAGCGAAAACCTGCTCCAACGCGATGTATCGTTCCAGGTGGTCGCGGGCCTGTTCAATGACCACCTGCTGGTCACGCTTCGGCATTTTGGATAGTTTGCGGAATTCGACCGGAGCGAGCTCAGTCGTGTCAGCCCGGAAGAAATATTCGGGTTTCACGTTGAGTGCTTTGGCGAGCTGGAGGATGCGGGTTGAGTTGGGTAAAGCGTTTCCCTTCTCAAACTTGCTCAACGCCTGCTTGGAAATGTCCCCCATGCACTGAGCAAGGGCCTCCAGACTCAGGCCGCGCAGCAGTCTGGCGCGTTGGATTCGAGTGCTAATCATGGGTGGCTCCTTTGGGTTGACAAAATACATTTATTTTCTTTTTTCGTCAACCTGTGCGCGGGCGCCGGGGAAGGTCTGGCCTCCTAAAAATCTTCACTTCGGCACTATAGGCAGCCGTGAAACTCATCTTCCCGGGCAGAAGCTTCAGCCGAGCGGAATGAATTCGTTGTGTTCATCTCACGCCTGTCCAAGTTTGTCCGCGACTACGAGCACCTCGCACAGCTCATCGATTTTGGCGACCCAGGGGCGGGAGAGCTTTGCAGGATTGCCGGTTATTGCGCAAACGTCTACGCGACGTTTGCGCTGACCAAATCGCTCTGAGCATATGCGCACCTTTTGATGTATCGTTCAGCGCTACGGAGGAGTTTGCAAATGGACTTTATCAAGCCCCTGGAATACAAGAGCTGGTCGGACCGACGCATTCTAGATGCAGTAGCTCAGCTCACTCAATCAGAACACAAGAGTGCGCTGGATTTCGCTCGCCAGCAACTGAACCACATGGTTCGCGTTGAGGAATTGTTTCAAGCCAGATTACGGGGACTTGATGACCCACATGACTCAACCAATACCGAGCACCTGCCGGAATTGGCCGAGCTGGATGCCAGGCTGATGGCGGCGAACCAATGGTTGCTGCCCTACGCCAGGAGCCTCACGCCGACCAGCTTGAAGGAAAACATTGCTTTCACGTTTGTGGATGGGAAACGCGGCAGGCTCAGCCGTGAAGAAGCCATATTCCACCTGATCAATCATGGAACCTACCATCGCGGCGCGATTGGCCATGCACTTGATTTGGCGGGTGGTCATCGTCCAGCCGATACCTACAACGTATTCATTCATGCCGCCGAGCCGCAGAGAAGGGGTTAGCCACCGCATTTATTTTGACCGTACCAGTATCCAACGGCCAGCGCATTTACCGATTGTCTCCAGGCACTCCATAACCAGGCGCATTGGCCGGATCCAGGGCGCGGTCGATGTAGTCATTCATCTGCGGTTGATAGGCTTGCCAAAGTGCTCCCAGCTTTCCGATCGGATCTTCGTCTGCCCAGTCCACGCGCAAGTTGACGATGGGCCAGACCAGATCGTCTGCCACGATCAAGGCCGATGAGTGCAGCGGACCTGCCTCTCCGCCAGCATCAAGGCCTGCCTGCATTGCTGCAATCAGGCGATCCGCAAGATGGCCGGGCGCTGACTCGAAAGCTTCTATCATTGCCTCGATCACCGACGGACTCGCCAACATGTTACCTGCCGCTACACACTGCTCACCGGCGATGGCCGCATGCACACCGAGCGTGCGGCTACCGCTGAAGTGGGCCGTGCGGCCCTGATGATCGATGGCGATCAGTTGCCGGAACGGGCCGTATGCATCGGTAGCGAGCGCTTGCTTCAACGCCTCCTCCGGAAGGCAGCCCTGCTCCAGCTGATCGAGCGTCAAGGGTCCCAACGCGGGCAACGTGATGTTTTGCGACGAGACCGCGCCGACACCGCTGCGTATCCAAGGACAGCGCGCACCCACGGCAATACTGGAAGAACTGATGGCGATACCCAACTGTCCGGTATCGGTGCAGCGACCAGCAATGGAAAGCGTCATGAAGATGCTCCGTTTAGTTGGGAATGACCGCGATGACATCGATCTCCATCAGCCATTGCGGCTGGCCGAGGGCGACCACCACCAGGCCCGTCGAGATCGGGAATACACCCTTGAGCCACTTGCCCACCTCCTGGTAGACGGGTTCACGGTAGCGGGCATCGGTCAGGTAGGTCGTCGTCTTTACGATATGCGACAGATCGCTCCCCGCCTCTTCAAGCAGTTGCTTGACGTTTTTCATGGCTTGCTCTGCTTGAGCACGTGGGTCCCCGAGTCCCACCAGATTGCCGTCAAAGTCGGTCCCGACCTGGCCTCTGACATAAACGGTGTTGCCGGCACGAACTGCCTGGCAAAGATCGTTATCCAGGTTCTGGTTGGGATAGGTTTCGCGCGTATTGAACATGCGAATACGGGTATGTGTAGGAGTGGTCATGTTGGCTAAGTGCTGTCTATCAATGGGCTGATGAAAATATCGAATCAGGCGACTGCCTGATGGCTTGCAGCGCTGAATTCTTGCGCAGTGGCGTCTTCTCGTGACGAAGATTTGAGGGCGTGATGCTGCTCATACTGACGCTGTATGGCAATGTGGTCAGCCACATGTTTGGCGTCATGCCACACGCCCCAGATAAAGGCCGAGCCCCGGCGGGACAACCACGGCAGACCGATAAAATAAATGCCGGGCTCTGCACCCACACCTCGCTGGTGACGGGGCTTGCCGTTGGGATGCAGGGTGTCGACCTCCAGCCAACGGTAATCCGTCGCATAGCCGGTAGCCCAGATGATTGAAGTTACCCCGGCCTTCTGCAAATCGAGTTCAAGCAAGGGTTCCGTGATGCATGCCGCATCTCCCACACGCTGCCTGGCCTGAGGATCGAGGGGCAGGTCCAGCCCATTGCGCTCCACATAGGCATCGGCCGCATCCAACAGGGAGAAATAGCTGTCGTCACCACGGTTCAGGTTATCCACCAAATCAGGATGGAAGCTCACCTTGCCGTGTTCAAAGGATGCCGTATGTCCCACCAGGGTAATGCCACCCTGCGCGAGTTGCCTGAAATCGATAGTGTGGCCTCCACGTGCGCCACTCACGGTGATGGTGACATGCTCCCGACCGGGTTGCATGGCTTCGGAGTCCCACATGCCCAGCACCCCTAACCACCAGCAGAAATCGCGGTTGCGATAGGAGCGGGGAGGGCGCTCATGCGGACCGACTGACAGATACACGTCGCGGCCTGCAGCATGCAGCTCTTCGGCAATCTGCACTCCGGAGGAACCGGCACCCACCACCAACACATTGCCTTCGGGTAATTGCGCCGGATTGAAATACTGTGCCGAGTGAATCTGGTACAGCGCCGGATCTGCAGGAGCAATCGCCGGGACCACCGGCTTTTGGAAAGGGCCGGTCGCAATGACCACGCGCTTGGCCAGGTAAGTACCTTCCGACGTCTCGACCGTGAAACCGGGACCGCCGGCATTGCGGATGACGCGCTGCACTTCGACTCCGGTATGAATGGGTGCCGATATTTTCTCGGCATACTTTTCGAAGTAATTCACGACCTGATCCTTGCTGGCGAAGGCGTCAGGTGGAAGATCAAATTCAAGGCCCGGGAAACGGTCGTGCCATGCGGGACCATTGGCGACCAGAGAGTCCCATCTGCCGGTGCGCCATGCTTCAGCGATACGGTTCTTTTCAAGCACCACATGGGCCACGCCAAGCCGGCCCAGATGCTCACTCATGGCCACACCGGCCTGGCCAGCCCCGACAACGAGCGTGTCAATTTCATGCTTTATCTTGGTCATTGCTAATCTTTCGGACAGAATTTTTCACTCCATCGCGGCATCATTGAGCCCAACTTCAATCCAGTTGCCATGTGCTGCGCCAGTCAGAAAACAAGCTTTCACATCGGCAGGACGACCAGCTCAATCAGCTAGCGAGGGATCGTCTTTCATCATCAAATATTTCATTTCTTCAAAATGCTGCTGAGAAAAATCCGGTATTTTTTCCCAGCTCCGGGCTGTTTTTTCTGCGACCGTATCGGACAGAATCTTCAGCGGCTGCCCCGTTGACCACGCCGTTACCAGGATCTGACAGGCGCGTTCGAGCGTCCATATATCGTCGAACGCTTCACCAATGGTCTTGCCCACCACCATCACGCCATGGTTACCCATCAACAGACGAGTCTTATCCTGGAGTAGTCCGGCCAATCGGGCGCCTTCTTCGGCCGTATCGGCCATCCCTCCATACATCTCATCAACGGCGACGCGGTTGAAATAGCGAGCCGTATTCTGGTCAACAGGAGGGATGTACGGATTTTTCAGCGTGGCCACACTGGTCGTATAGACCGGATGAAGATGCAGCACCGCCCGCGCCTGAGGCAGCTTCTGGTGAATCTGCCCGTGAATTGCCCAGGCCGTTGCATCGACATCCGTGCGCTCTCCACAAGATGGGTCGTCTGCATCCAGCAACAGCAGATCGCTCGCACGGATACGTGAAAAATGCATCCATTTGGGATTCAGCAAAAATTGCTTGCCATCCGCAGACAGTGCCGCACTGAAGTGGTTGGCGACCGCCTCATGCATCCCGAGATGCGCGATGATGCGAAAGGTGGCAGCCAGATCGATACGCACCTGCTCTTCATGGTTTAACGACATGGTGTTTCGCCTCGCTCAATTCATTCAAGGTTTGGGCATCAGTTCTTCCAGGTCTTTTTCAGTGGGTGCTTCGAACTTGTATTTCTTCAGCAAGGCGGCGTATTCAGGCGATGTCTTGAACTTGTTCAAGGCGTCAACCAGGGCCTTCTTCACTTCGTCATTGCCTTTTTTCACGCCGAAGCCGTTGAGCACCGGATAAATCAGCGTGTCCGAGGAGATGACGATGCGGTCACCCAACTTCTCCACTGCGCCACGTGCCACGGCAGCGTCGGTAATTTGCGCCTCGACGGCGTGCGATAGCAGCGCCTGGGTGGTTTGGGGATCGGTTTGGAATTCGCTGATCTCAATGGGCTTCTTCCCGTTCTTGACGCAATAGTCAGCTGACAGTTTGCGCAATTGCTGCAGCCATGAAGTTGCCCCCATGGAGCCTACCTTGTGGCCACAGAAATCCTCGGGCTTCTTGGGCTGGTAATCGCTGCCCTTGAGCGCCAGGATCGATTCACCGCTTTTCAGGTAAGGGATCATGTCGATCACCTTGACACGTTCGGCGGTGATGTACATCGAGGAATTGATGATGTCGAAGCGGTTGCCTTGCAAACCGGTGATCAGGTTCGGGAAGCGGGTATCAATCGTTTCAACTTTGCGTCCCATCACTTTTGCAAGCCCATCGACGAGTTCGATGTCGAATCCGGCGGGCTTGTTGTTTTCCATATATTCATAAGGGAAGAAGGTAACGTCGGATCCCACCGTGATCTTCCCGGGTTGTTGAAAAGCGGCGGCATTCAACGAAGTCAATGCAATCGCTGCTACGCCCACTGTACGGAAGATGGCCTTGAAAACAGAACGCTGAGTCATGATGGTTATATCCTTGGTGAGATGGGTTGAAGCGGGTGATAGTCAGGCCATGGCGTGCTTGGCGGCTTGTTGTTGCACAAAGAACGATGCACCACGGGGTTTCTCGGGCAAACGCAACTGGTTTTCGGTACAGCGCACGATTCCACTTTCGCTGCCCGCAACGAGCAGGCCCGCATGTTCGCTAGGGAGCGGGTTTTCACAAAATGGCAGCGCATCTTCTGCAGCGTAGACGCTGATGAACAGGGTGCGTGCCTGTTCGGTGTTGTTCGGCTTGGAGGCATGCAGCAGGCGGGTATGCATGAAGCACACCGATCCCGACGGGGCATAACAGGCAACGGGTGCCTGGCAATAAGCTTCCACGACGGTATCGTCGACAAAGCCGGTGAACTGGTTGTTTTTCCAGTGGGACCAGAGCGGTCCTTTGTGGCTGCCGGGCACCACCAGCAGGGGGCCGTTATCCGGCGTGACATCGCTCACCATCAACAACGCCGTGACCAGATCATCGTTGCTGTGCGGCGTGAATGGAAAATCCTGATGCCAGTCCACCACCGTCTTGGTATGCGGTAGTTTGGAATTGACTTTGCTATGGTGGAAGCGGGTACCCGAGCCACCGATCAACTGTGCTGCGATGGCCGCCATGCGCGATTCGAAAGCGATTTTTTTATAGGCAGCTGAAATCTCCGTGGGTGAACTGACGCGTCGCAGAGAAGGATGATCTGCCCGGTGATCGTCTTCGATATCGAAGCGGGAACGCCCGTCCTGCGTCTTTCCCCATGGCTGTGTTTTCGTCCGGCTTTCCTCTACCCATCGCTCGAAATCGTCGCTCAGCGATGCGACTTCGGTGTCGGACAACACGCCCTCGACCACCAGGAAACCTTGCTGATGATATTGATCGATCTGTGACTGCTCAATCATTCCAGACTCCCTAATAAATTACAGGCTGACGCCTATACCTGTCTAAGCTAAAGAAACGTCTTTGAGGAAAGCCTCGACCCGTGCATTGCTTCCTTTCCTGAAGACGTCCGGCGTGTCATCACACACCACACGGCCTTTTTCCATGAAGACGATGCGATCAGAGACCTTGAAGGCAAAATTCATTTCATGCGTCACGATCACCATCGTGATGCCTTCTTTGGAGAGGGCCTCGATGACCTGCAGGACCTCGTTCACTTTTTCCGGGTCCAGTGCCGAGGTCGGCTCATCGAACAACATGATCTGCGGGCGCATCATCAATGCCCGGGCAATGGCCACACGCTGTTGCTGGCCTCCCGATAATTGATGCGGATACTTGAAGGCGTGTTCCAGCATGCCGACCTTCAAGAGCAGCGCGTAGGCCTGTTCCTTTAGTTCCTCGGTCGGCGCAATACCGTGATAGCGGGGTGCCAGCAAAAGGTTGTTCAGTACCGTCAGATGGGGGAACAGATTGAAGCTCTGGAAGACCATGCCAATATGCCGGCGATGCACAGTGTTCTCCACCAGCCGTGGCTTGTGAATTCCTTGCCGGAGGAGATGAATGAATGGTTGGCCGTTGATCTTGATATCGCCGTTATCCAGCTTTTCCAATCCGATCAACAGGCGGATGAGGGTTGTCTTCCCTGACCCAGATGGCCCGATCACCGAGACCACCTGCCCTGGCGCAATCGACAGGTCAACGGCTCCCAGCACTTCAACATTGTTGTAGGCCTTATGCAGTCGGGAAGCTTCCAGGGCAGGGCCTTGCAAATCGCTCTGCTGCCTTAGCCCCTGCACGACCTTGTTCCTGGCCAGTTCGAACAATGCCGCATCGGGTGTGCGAGCGATCTTGCGTTTGGTGACGTCAAGCAGGTGCTCGACTTGTTTCAGGAGGAAGTCGAATACCGTGACGATCATCACGTAGTAAATGGCCACCGCAGTCATGGTTTCCATGACCAGGAAATTCTGCGAATACAGCCGTTGCCCCACCATCAGAATTTCAGTCAGGGAAATCACTGAAACGAGCGAACTCAGCTTGACGATGGCAATGAATTCATTGGTCAGGGAAGGCAGCGCAACACGGATGGCCTGCGGCACGACAATACGGCACTGGATACCAAAGAACCGCAGGCCGAGTGCGACTGCCGCCTCATATTGCCCCTTCGGAATCGATAGCAGGCCACCACGGTGAATTTCTGCGATATAGGCAGTCTCGCTCAACACCAGACCAATCAGTCCGGCCCAGAATGGATCGTTGAGAACGGCGCCACTCGATGGTATCGCCTGGGGCAGGTTATAGATAAAGATCAGCAATACGAGCAGCGGCAGGCTGCGAAATAACCAGATATAAAAGCGCGCCGGTACGCTGAGGAAACGATGCGAAGATTGCTTGGCCAATGCCAGCATGAAGCCGATGACGACGCTGATGAGCCAGGCGCCAATACTCAGCTTGATCACCGTCACTGTCGCGAACCAGAAGTCCTGCTGGCGCAACAGGCTGAACATGTAATTCCAGTCAAATTTCATATTGTTTTTTCAGGACTAGTGACCACGACAATCAAAGGAAAAAATGACCAAGACGCTAGTGGATCTCGATTGGTGGCCAGTATCTTTCCATGCTTTGATGTGCGTCAATTAACAAATAGTTATGCGCTGCTTAGGCTCACCCTATACAGATGAGCGTGCACGGCGATGTGGAATTTTTGCGGATGAAGATGCGTCATTTTGGTTGGCAGGGATGCCAATTTAGTGCGCCATTCCCGCTATTGGTGCCACGGATGAATGGCGACAAGACGCGTTGGAGAGGGCGTTGATGAGGACGGAATCCGGCGCTGAAATCATCGCCGTGAGTTGCTGGAGATCCGCCGCCAGTGGGTGCTCACTGGACGATGGTCGTGACTCAATCAGGGAAAATCCAAGGAAGACGGGAGGAGGGAAGTGAAGGCAGGATTGGGTGATCAGGCGACGAAGAAATCCGCCTCCCGTCGATCCTGCTGAACCGGAGGGACATTGGTCTCTTCAGGAAGGTTGGCAGGGGGCGTCAGATCCACGCTGTGACAATAGTCCATGAAGAGCCGGGTCGTTGGTGAAGGCTGGCTATTCTTGAGATAGGCCATCACCAGCGTCGATGTGGGCATGTCATCTTCGATGTCGAGTTGCACCAGGCGCTGGCCATCGTAGGTGTTTTCCGTATAGGGTCGTGTCACCAGCAGGGAAAAGCCGAGGCCCTGGCCTACCATACAGCGCACCATTTCGATCGACGGCGAGCTATATGCCACGGTCGGATAGAAACCACGATTCTTGAAAATATCGACGAAGTAGTTGCGACTTGGTACCACGTCCAAAAGAATCATTGGCTCATGACTCAATTCTTCCAGGGTAACTGTCGCCTGCTTGGCCAGCCGATGCCCGGCAGGAAGCAATGCGTAAGGCTTGTGTGGCGCATTCAACGCTTCCTTGTTGATCGAATTGCCCAATTCCAGATCGTAGAGGAACACCAGATCAAATCTTCCACGGTGCAGCCCTTGCATCAGTTCATGCTGCTCGCCATCCTGAAGCTGTATGGTGATTTGAGGATAGATTTTCTTGAATCCCGAAATCAGTTTCGGCAAGTAGAGTGGAGCTGCCGACTCAAAGCAACCCAGCGCGATGGTTCCCGAGACCAGATTCCATTCAGTCGTTGAATTCTGTTCCAGATCATTGGAAAGCTGCAGTAGTTGCTTCGCCTTTTCGTAAACCCTGCGGCCGTTTGGAGTAAGGGACACGCCCTGCGCATGGTGTCGTATGAACAGGGGCTGGTCGAGGATCTCTTCCAGAGACTTGATGGCGACTGAAATGGAGGGCTGCGAAATATGGAGTTTCCTGGCCGCTTCTACAATACTGTCCTCCTCCACCACGGCGACGAAATATTTAATTTGTTTCAGCGTGAAGCGCGAGTTTAGTTGACTCATAGGAGCAGCCCTTTCAGCAAACGGCATTGCATAGTTTTTTCCAAAGCAAGGACTGTACCCGGTGGGTGGCTGGGCTATACGTTCAACAGCGGCGCTCACCAGTGTGGTGCGGCAGGAGAGCCATGCTTGATATAAGGCAGAACTACGGCACACCACGCTGGTGCGATTTGGTATCCCAGGTGGCTCATTGAGCCTGCGCAGAAGTCGCTTTATGCGATGGGAGATAGCGCGATGCTTTTGGTTGGAAAGGATGTGATCCGAGAGGCTGACTGAGCGTAGGTCAATGCAACAGATGTTGCACGAGCAGGGGCGATCTTTGTTACCATCGACCTGTTTCGAATGTACCAGCCGACATCCATGAGCCAAGCCGCACAACCTCCGCACAGTTTCAGTGAACTGGAAGCCTTGATCCGAGAACGTTTCATCGACATGCGGCCGCAGTTTCAGGCAGGCGCCGCCTTCCTGCTGGACAACCCCGGCGAAGTGGCCGTGTCCACCATGCGTGCCTTGTCACAAAAAGCGCAGGTGCAACCGTCCACATTTGTACGTCTCGCGCAGCATCTGGGATTTGCCGGTTGGGCGGAGTTGCGTGCGCTCTTTGTGGAGCGGCTGGCCGGGGAGCCCAAGGCTTATGCATTCAAAGCCAAAAGCATTGTCCGTCGCAGCAATAGCGACAAGCTGGTGGCAGAACTGTTTACCGCGCAGCGCGCCAACCTCGATGCCTCGGAGCCCAAGAGCGCCGACCGCATGCTGGGCGCCGCGCGGGCGCTATTGAAGGCGCATCACGTCCACATTGCTGGCTTTCGCGCCGCGTTTTCCATTTCCTTCCTGTTGCATTACCTGTATCGCCTGTTCCGGACATCGGTATCGCTGGTGCGCGCCAGCGAAGGCTCGATCGAGCAGGAGCTGCGCGCCATCGCGGCACACGATGCGGTGATAGTGGTCAGTTTTGCACCCTATTCCACTGAGGCGGTGCGCGTTGCCGAAGCCGCCAAACACGCCGGTGCCAAGCTCATCGCCTTGACCGACAGCGCGGTCGCGCCGATCGCGCTCAAGGCCGACCATTGCCTGTTGTTTTCCCACGAAAGCCCTTCCTTTTTCCCCTCCATGGCTGCTGCCACGGCCATTGCGGAAAGCCTGATAGAACTGGTGATTTCCATTGACGATGAGCATGCCGTCAGGCGCCTTGAGCTCGCCGAAAGTGACTTGCACAGCACCGGCGCTTATATCGCCCGCTAAATCTTCTTCCCTGTTTTGCCAGGCGCTTCCTGCGCCTGCGCCTCTGCATTTCTTCCTTTCCCTCCTTTCCCGCCTCTGAGGCGATGTTGCGTGGCGGTATCCTGACAACTGTGCCATTGGTGTGCTTTGCGACGATTTTGCGCACCAAAACACGCTGAGTATGCACAAAAATATTCGCAAATAAATATATGTGCAACATATGTTGCGTTGGCGATCCTGTTCATTTATATTGCGTATCACATTGATTTGGCAACGAACGTTGCATGATCGAATTTCCAGGTCATGAGCCCTCGTTGCACGTTCAGAGGATAAAAGGACAGATACCATGACCCATGTTTTCCACCGCAATCCCCGCAGCAAACTTCCCATGGCCGTTGCGGGTGAAGGCATGGCGCTGATCGACCAGGACGGCAAGCGCTATATCGATGCCTCCGGGGGAGCAGCGGTGTCATGTCTTGGACATGGCCATCCACGTGTCATCGAGGCCATTCGCAAGCAGGTGGGCGAACTGGCCTATGCCCATACATCATTCTTTACGACTGCGCCGGCAGAAGAGTTGGCGACGATGCTGGCCGATACTGCGCCAGGCTCGCTCAATCATGTCTACTTCCTGTCAGGTGGCTCCGAAGCTGTCGAGGCGGCGTTGAAGCTGGCGCGCCAGTACTACGTCGAGACCGGCCAGCCGCAACGGCGCCATATCATCGCGCGCCGGCAGAGCTATCACGGCAATACGCTGGGTGCGCTGGCCATTGGCGGTAACGCATGGCGTCGCGAAATGTTCATGCCGCTGCTGATCGACGCGCATCATGTCTCCCCTTGCTACGCCTATCGCGACCGCGCCGACGGTGAAAGCGATGCGGCCTATGTGCAACGTCTGGCCGATGAACTGGAACAGAAGATTCTCTCTCTCGGCGCCGACCAGGTGATCGCCTTCGTGGCCGAGACGGTAGTCGGTGCAACGGCCGGCGCGGTGCCGCCGGTGGGCGACTACTTCCGCAAGATACGTGAGGTCTGCGACAAATATGGCGTGTTGCTGATCCTGGATGAGGTCATGTCCGGCATGGGCCGCACCGGCTATCTCTTCGCTTGCGAAGAGGATGGCGTCGAACCCGATATCGTCGTGATTGCAAAAGGGCTCGGTGCCGGCTACCAGCCGATAGGCGCCATGATCTGCAGCGACCGCATCTACGATGCCGTGCTGCAAGGTTCGGGATTCTTCCAGCATGGCCACACCTACATCGGTCACGCAACGGCATGCGCCGCAGCCGTCGCCGTACAGAAAACGATTCAGGAAGAACACCTGCTGGAAAACGTGCGCCAGCGCGGAGAACAGTTACGCAGCGAATTGCGCCAGGTGTTCGGCGACCAGGCGCATGTGGGCGATGTCCGTGGCCGCGGCCTGTTCGTCGGTGTGGAGCTGGTGGCCGAGCGCAGCAGCAAGCTGCCGCTGGCCCCGGCTTTGCGCACCCATGCGCGCGTCAAGACCGAAGCCATGCAGCGCGGTCTGCTGGTGTATCCGATGGGCGGCACCATCGATGGCCAGCATGGTGACCACATCCTGCTGGCGCCGCCGTTCATCGCGACGCCAAACGATATCAGCGAGATTGTGCAACGTCTGGCCGAGGCCGTTGCGGCATCGGTCGCCTGAACTTAGAACGCATTTTTCAAGGAGAGGTAAGCGATGAAATGCCTAGTCAATCTGGCCGCACCGGCCGCCATGCTGTCCGTGATGTTGGCCGTACTGCCGCAGCAAACCCGTGCTGCCGATTCCGCGTTGGGCCCGACGCTGCAAAAGATCAAGGATGCCAACCTGATCGCCATCGGCCACCGTACCAGTTCCATTCCGTTTTCTTATTACGACGAGAACCAGCAGGTAATCGGCTATTCGCAAGACCTCTGCAACAAGGTGATCGATGCGGTGAAAACCAAGATCGGCGCGGCCAAACTGGAGGTACGCATGGTGCCGGTCACCTCGCAGAATCGTACGCCCTTGCTGCAGAACGGCACCATCGATCTCGAATGCGGCGTGACCAGCAATCTGAAGAGCCGCTGGCAGCAAGTGTCATTCGCAACCAACTTCTTCGTCGCCAGCAGCCGCATTTTGACCAAGCGCGACAGTGGCATCAAGGACTTCCCCGACCTGGCCGGGAAGGCGGTGGTGACCAATGCCGGCACAACGTCCGAGCAACTGCTGCGCAATCTCAATGAGCACCGCAAGATGGGCATGCAGATCCAGAGCGCCAAGGATTACGGTGAAGCTTTCCTGATCCTGCAATCGGGCCGCGTGGCAGCCTATGTGATGGACGACGTTCTGCTGGCAGGTGCCCGTACCACGGCGCAAAAGCCCAATGACTGGGTGTTGACCGGCAATCCTTTCGGTGCAGAGCCCTATGCGTTCATGGTTCGCCGTGATGATCCGCAATTCAAGCAACTGGTGGACGACACACTGTCCGGCCTGATGAAGAGCGGCGAGATCAAGAAGATGTACGCCAAGTGGTTCACCTTCCCGATTCCACCCAAGAACGTCAGCTTCAACTTCCCGATGTCGGACACCGTCACGAAGTTGTATGCGACACCGAGCGACAAGCCGATGGATTGAGGCAGATAATTGCCGCACCCATTCCTGAGGAGACACGTATGCCCAAGCCCAACCGCCTGCCCGCCATTGTCCGTGAGCAGATGACGCCCGAGCAGGCCGCCATGCTCGATGCCATTCTCGCGGGGCCGCGCAAAAATCTGAACGGCCCTTTCGTGGCCTGGATTCACAGTCCGGCGCTGGGCGAGTTGGCGCAGCGGCTTGGGGCTTTCTGCCGCTACGAGACGGGCCTGCCGCTGCGATTGTCGGAACTGGCGATCCTGGCGACGGCATCCGCATGGCAATCGCAGGCGGAATGGCACATTCACCTGCCAATCGCCGTGGAAGCCGGTCTCGCACCCGAGATCGCGGAACAGATTCGTCAGGGGGCTACGCCGGATTTCCGGGAGGAGGACGAGCGGGTGATCTGGAGTTTCGCCAATGAGTTATACCGCGACAAGCGTGTTTCCGAGCACACCTACGCGGCAGCCGTTGCCATGTTCGGCCTGCCGGTCGTCGTCAATCTGGTGGGATTGCTGGGCTATTACGCCTTGGTGGCAATGACCTTGAACACCTTCGGCATGCGTGCCGAAGGACAAGGCGAGGGGGATTTGCCCTTCGCCGAAACTGTGCTCTGAGCGCCGGAGAAGGAAGCAGTGATGGCATACCAATGGCAATGGTCAGTATTCCTCCAGGTGCCCGGCGCCGGGCAGACCTATCTCGACTGGCTCCTGTCGGGCTTGGGCGTCACGGTCGCACTTGGCCTGTCTGCCTGGATTCTGGCGCTGGCGCTGGGGACCTTCCTCGGCATCCTGCGGACCTTGCCCAATCGCTCCTTGTCCCTTTTTGCGGCGTGCTATGTGGAACTGTTCCGCAATGTGCCGCTGCTGGTGCAGATCTTCATCTGGTATTTCGCCATGCCGGAATTGCTGCCCTGGGGCGATGCAGTCAAAGCGCTACCGCCGATGACGCAACAGTTCCTCATGGCGATGCTATGTCTGGGCATGTTCACGGCGGCCCGGGTTTGCGAACAGGTGCGGTCGGGCATCGAATCCTTGCCGCGCGGCCAGAAGGGGGCCGGTCTGGCGCTCGGTCTGACATTGGGGCAAACCTATCGTTTCGTGCTGCTGCCGATGGCCATGCGCATCGTGCTGCCACCGTTGACGTCAGAATTCCTCAATATTTTCAAGAACTCGGCCGTGGCATCCACCATCGGTCTGCTGGAGCTTGCCGCGCAAGGCCGTCAACTGGTTGACTATACCGCCCAGCCCTATGAAGCATTCATCGCGGTCACGCTGGCCTACATGCTGATCAATATCTGTGTCATGTCCGTCATGCGGATACTGGAACGCAGGACCAGCCTGCCCGGCATGGCTGGCAAGTGAAGGAGAGGGGTATGGCATACGAATTCGATTTCAGCGCGGTGACCCCGGCGGCGCTCAAGGTACTCGGCGATGGCTTGCTGGTGTCGCTCAAGATCACCCTGGTTGCGATTGTGTTCGGCATGGTCTGGGGTACGCTGCTGGCCATGATGCGTTTGTCCAGGCGTGGTCCCTTGCAATGGTTTGCTGCCGGGTATGTGAACCTGTTCCGCTCGATCCCGCTGGTGATGGTGTTGTTGTGGTTTTTCCTGATCGTGCCCCAGTTGCTGCAAAAGCTGTTCGGTCTGTCACCGGCCAACGACCTGCGCATGACTTCGGCGCTGGTGGCGTTCGCCTTGTTTGAAGCGGCGTATTACGCCGAGATCATCCGCGCAGGCATCAATAGCGTGTCGCGCGGACAGATGGCGGCCGCCTATGCACTGGGCCTGACGTATCCGCAAGCCATGGGCATGGTGGTTCTGCCCCAGGCCTTCCGCAACATGGTGCCGCTTCTGCTCACGCAAGGTATCGTCCTGTTCCAGGATACGTCGCTGGTCTATGTCAGCGCACTGGCCGATTTCTTCGGACGCGCCTACAGCATCGGCGAGCGCAATGGCCGCATCATCGAAATGTTGTTTGTTGCTGGTGCGGTGTATTTCATCATCTGCTTTTCCATGTCGCTCATGGTCAAGCGTTACAGGAAGAAAGTCGCGACATGATCACGCTGCAGGATGTATCGAAGTACTACGGCGACTTCAAGGTGCTCTCCGGTTGCAGCGCCACCATTGCCAAAGGAGAAGTGGTGGTGGTCTGCGGACCTTCGGGTTCCGGCAAGTCGACGCTGATCAAGACCATCAATGCGCTGGAGCCGATCCAGGAAGGCAGCATTACGGTCGACGGCATCAAGGTCAACGACCGAAGCACCAACCTGCCCAGGCTGCGCTCGCGGGTTGGCATGGTGTTTCAGCATTTCGAACTGTTTCCCCACCTGACCATCGCCGATAACCTGGCATTGGCGCAGATAAAGGTACTAGGCCGAAAGAAGGACGAGGCCCATCAGCACGGCATGGGATATCTCGAGCGCGTCGGCCTGAAAGCACATGCCGGAAAATATCCCGGCCAGTTGTCCGGAGGGCAGCAGCAGCGTGTCGCGATTGCCCGCGCACTGGCCATGGATCCGATCTGCATGTTGTTCGACGAGCCCACCTCGGCACTCGATCCTGAAATGGTCAATGAGGTCCTGGACGTAATGGTGGAGCTTGCGCAGGAAGGCATGACCATGGTCTGCGTTACCCATGAAATGGGATTCGCCCGCAAGGTTGCCCATCGGGTGATCTTCATGGATCAGGGAAGCATCGTCGAAGACCGCCGCAAGGATGATTTCTTTGCTGGCCGAGGCGATCACTCGGTGCGTAGCAGGCAATTCCTCTCAAAAATTCTTTCGCACTGATACCTCCGTACAGCGCATCGTCGCCGGACGCGCCAGACTGCTACGTTTCAAATGGATCATCGATACCAGCCGGTTGCGCTGGCGTTGAATGACTCCAGGTATCTTCACGTCTATCGTTCTGTTCTCTCGCTTGCCGTGATGAGCAGGATGGGGGCAAAAGACGGCTCAACTTTGGATTCATGGCGCACCTGAAGAGGTCGTTGCTGAACGATTTGTTTCCTTATATAGTTGCGATATGCAACAAGGTGTAAAATCCCGTCGAAATACATCGGCCGACTTGTCGTGGCCTAAATGACATGGAGGGCCTTCTCAGCGCTGTCGAAAGCGTCAGGCCGCCCGTGAAACCCAAGCGTGAGGCACCTTACCGGGGATAGGTCATGGACACAAATAATCCGTTTTCTCGGATCGGCTTCGTAGGGGCTGGCCGAGTCGCCCAGACTCTCGCGGCAGCGTTTTCTCAGGCCGGACATGCCGTGGTCGCGGTTTGCAGCCGAAGCGATACCAATCTTGCCCAATTCCAACTACGCTGCCCTGGTTCGGAAATAGTGGGCTCGCCTCAGGAAGTCGCGGATCAATCATCAATGGTCTTTTTGACCGTGAGCGACGACGTGATCGGCAAGATCTGTGCAGAGGTGTCGTGGGAACCTGGAAGTGCTGTAGTGCACTGCTCGGGAGCCACTGAAGTCTCGGTGCTTGCGTCGGCAAAAGACGTCGGCGCTTTCATTGGAGGATTTCATCCTTTGCAGATGTTTGCCGATCCGGATGTCGCTCTCTCAGGCCTGCCAGGCTGCACTGTCGGAATCGAGGCAGAAGACGCTCTGCTCGAAAAATTGGAGACATTGGCACGCAGTATCGGATGTGTACCGATGTCTCTCCCAGCCGGTATCCGTCCGCTCTATCATGCATCGGCCTATTACGTTGGCCCCTTCCTGATTGCGCTGCTGAAAGAGGGCGCGAAGCTGTGGGCGCACTTCGGTGCGTCAGAGCGTCAAGCGATGGAGGCACTGATGCCGCTTCTTCGAGGGACCATGGCAGCCGTGCAACATGCAGGACTGGCAAATGGAATGGGAGGTTGTGTCGCGCGGGGGGATATCGGAACGATCCAGAAGCATTTGGTTTCGCTGGAGCAAACGGATTCAGCAGCTGCGGGCTTGTATCGTGAACTGGCATTGCGCAACGTTCCTTTGGCGCTGGAACGCGGCACGATAAACCTGTTACAGGCACGGCAAATCGAGGAGCTTCTCGGACGAACGCGTAGTGCTGTCTTGTAGGGCTTGGAGCTAAGGCTATGAAGCTGGGCGCCCTGGCTCTCTGGCTGAGAGCTGAGAGACACGCTCCCCCAACACGCCGAGTTTCTGGCAAAGCGAGTATTGCTCAAGCTTCGAGGCCAGCAAGAGAACCGGGTTATCTTCGCTGATAGACAACGCCTTGAACCAAGACTTCATCAGGTTCTGATTTTTCGTCGAAGCGCTTATGCGCTTCAGAAATGGCGAGCTGGTTATTGTTTGCCCAATTCACTAGCGCCATCACTGGCTCTAACAAAGTTGTTCCCAGTTCTGTGAGCTCATAATCAACTCGCGGAGGAATCGTTGGATACATCGTTCGTGTTATCAGCCCGTCGCGCTCCAGCCCACGCAAGGTCAAGGTCAGCATCCGTTGCGAAATTCCGTCGATGCCTCGCTTCAATTCGTTAAAGCGCAGCGAACCATTGGCCAACATGGCGACAATATAAAGGCTCCACTTATCGCCGATGCGATTCAGGATTTCACGGGTTGCCAGACAACCACCAGCATCGGGAGCGGGCATAGCGGCAGGTAGCTCGATGTGACCAAGTGACATGAGTGTGCCTTCTTGTGGGGAAACGGCAGGAACTATACCATCGTTCGTATGAAATGGTAAGTCAACCTACTTTGGTTGCTTAGTTCTCATTTGATACCTTGGAGCCGTCATGAGCCACATCCTGCTTGTCACTTCCAGTCCACGTGGGCTGGAAAGTCTTTCCACCCGTTTTGCAGCCGAAATCGCTGAAGGCCTCCAAGCTCGCTCGGGCGGCGTGCTTACCGTACGCGACCTTACCGTCAGTCCGCCTCCACACATCACATCAGCTTACATCCAGGGTCGGATCATTTCTCCCGAAGATCGTACGGGGGAACAGGCTGAGGCAGTGAAGGTCGCCCAAACCTTCGTTGAGGAGTTGAAGACCGCCGATGTGATCGTGCTCGGTTCAGGGATGATCAACTTCGGTCCATCCTCGCAGCTCAAGGCGTGGTTCGATCACGTCACTTGGCCGGGCGTCACTTTCAGCTATGGCGACACCGGACCGAAAGGACTGCTGACCGGCAAGAAGGTCTATCTGGTTACCGCGGCGGGCGGCATATTCTCGGAAGGTGCCTGGGCACCGTTCGACTTTCAGACCAGTTATGTGCTGCATCTGCTCGGTTTCATCGGCCTTACCGACGTCGAAATTGTGTGCATCGAAGGTACGGTTTTTGGTCCTGATGCAGTGAAGGCTGCAGTCGCCAGCGCCGAAACGACCGTCATGGCCTTGTTGGCGAAGGCTGCGTGATCTCATGGCCGTGAGCAAAAACATCGCGCTGTTCGGGGCGACCGGACCAACCGGAAGGCACATCATTGAGGAGGCCCTGAAGCAGGGCTACAAGTTGTCAGTCTATACGCGAGACGCCAAGAAGCTCGCCTCCTTTGCGGGAAGGGTCGATATCGTCGTCGGCAACCTGCAAGATCAAGATGCCATTGCGAAGTGCATCCAAGGTGCTGATGCGGTCATTAGCGCCCTTGGTCCCAATAGCCTCAAGGTGCAAGGAGATAAGCCGGTCATGCAGGGTGTGGTCAACATCATCGCCGCGATGAAGCAAGCAGGCGTGCGCCGTCTTATCCAAATTTCCACGGCTGCTTACAGCGATCCCAAGGATGGCTTTGCCTTCAAAACCCAAGCATTCGCGCTGTTGTTCAAAGTTATCGCGCGAAAGGGATATGAGGACATCAAAGCGACCGGCGAATTGATCGCCAATTCTGACTTGGATTGGACATTGGTGCGCATCCCTAACCTCAAAGAGGGTCCTGCCGGTGGCAACGTGGATGTGGGGTGGTATGGAAAGACCCACCTCAACACGAAGCTTTCAAGAGGCAATCTTGCCAAGTTCTTGGTGGATCAGGTGACCGATAAGAAATTTCTGCGTGCTGCGCCGGGTATCGCTAACCACTGAAGCCGGAACGTCTCGACAAGGTTCGGGAGGAGCACTCCCATTGATGTCACCTACGTCAATGGCAGAAACATTGTCTGGGGAGCTCTTTTCGTGATTATCAAGAAAGCTATCTTGGAGTTCAGGTCATGAGTGGATTCACCCATGCTGATGTACCCGATCAATCGGGGAAAACCTTTATCATCACCGGCGCCAACACCGGCATAGGATTTGAAATAGCCAACACGTTGGCGGCGCGCCGAGCCAGGGTGCTTCTCGCGTGCCGTGACGAGACCAAAGCGCAGGCCGCTATTAGCCGGATTCGCCGTAAGACTCCTGAAGCGAATCTGGCATTCTTGTCGCTTGACCTGGCAGACCTGGCGAGCGTGCAGACTGCCGCCAAACTGGCCCAAAGGGAGGCGCGCATTGATGCGCTGATCAACAATGCGGGTGTGCAGGGGCCGAAGCTGAAGCACACGGCACAAGGCTTCGAACTGACATTCGGTGTCAATCATCTTGGTAGCTTTGCGTTCACCTCACTCATGTTGCCCAAGCTCATGGAAACATCCGGGGCGCGCGTCGTCGTCACTGGCAGCGGTCTGCACAAGGGCGCGAAGATCGATTGGGACGATCTCAATGCAGAGAAAAGTTACAAGTGGATGCCTCGTTATGCAGCCAGCAAACTCGCGAATCTGCTTTTTATCTGTGAGTTGGATCGGCGACTGCGAGCGGCGGGTGCGCCTATTACGGCAGTGGCTTGCCATCCCGGTCTTGCTGGTACCAACCTTGCGCGCGATAACTGGTGGGGAAACGTCGCCATGGCATTGATCGGCCTGTTCTTCAACACGCCAGCTCAGGGCGCCTGCGGGGCATTGCAGGCAGCGACCGGCCAAATAAAGCCAGGCGGTTATTACGGCCCGACGAAAACATCCGAATTGCGAGGGCCCTCTGGTGAATGCACCCCGTCCCCGGATGCGCAGAACCCGGAACTCGCCAAAAGACTATGGGATATATCGGTTCAACTGACCGGAATCGATCCCGCACTACCGTCCAATTCATAGCGTACAGATCGAATCACGAGAACATTACCATGCAGATAGACCTATACACTGACATTACATGCCCGTGGTGCTTCGTCGGGCATCATCGTCTTGATAAAGTGCTGGCGGAGTATTTTCCCAGCTTGGTCGTTGATATTCGGCACCATCCAGTACTGCTTCTTCCTGATGCGCCGGCGGGCGGCATCTACATTCCTGATTTGCTGCAGTCTCGTTACGGGATAACCGATCCAAAAATCGCCTTCGCCCGGCCTGAAGGAGAAGCCCACGCTTCAGGATTCCACCTGGATCTTGGTCGACAGCTTTGGGCCTATGCTGACCTGCTCCCCAATTTAGTACGAGAACGACTTGGAGTCTGCGGTTAAAAAAGTCTCTGCAAACTGTTGCGGCGTCAGGTACCCAAGGGAACTATGCGGCCTCTCAAAATTGTATTCTCGTCGCCAGGCGGCAATGACTTCCCGAGCATGCCGCATCGAAACAAACCAATGTTCATTCAGGCATTCATCCCGAAACTTGCCGTTGAAACTCTCGATGTAGGCATTCTGCTGCGGCTTGCCAGGTTCAATGAAGTTCAGCTTTAATCCGTGTGCATAGGCCCAGGCATCGAGCACCTTACCGGCGAACTCGGGGCCGTTGTCGATGGTAATCGATTGCGGCAATCCTCGAAGCTCTGATAGTCGCGACAGCACCGATACGACCCGTGTGCCTGGCAGCGACGTATCAACCTCGATAGCCAGACATTCCTTGGTGAAGTCGTCCACGATGTTCAGGCAGCGCAATCGGCGACCATCAGCCAATCCATCCGATACAAAGTCCATCGACCAGCTCTGATTGGACATCGTCGTCCGAACCTTCAATTGCCGCTCCACGCCCGCAATCCGCTTCCTCTTGCGGCGCCTGACGCTCAGGCCTGCCTGCCGATACACCCGAAGCAGCTTCTTTCGATTGACCTGCCATCCTTCCCGCTGCATCAATACATGCAGACGCCGATAGCCATATCGGCGTTTTATGGCCGCCAGTTCGCAAAGACGTTGACGCAACTCCTCATCGTCAGGACGACGGGATTCGTAGTGATACAAGGAACGAGAAATTCCTATTAGCCCGCAGGCACGGGTTACGCCTAGACCGTGAACATGCATGATGTGCGTCACGGCGCTTCGCCTATCCTGCGGGCTTACCACTTTCGGCCGAGAACATCCTTTAGCGCAGCGTTGTCCAGCAGGCTTTCTGCCAGCAGCTTCTTGAGCTTGGCATTCTCGGCCTCCAGAGCCTTGAGCCGTTGGGCTTCGGATACCGTCATCCCGCCGAACTTGGATTTCCAGTTGTAGTACGTCGCGTCGCTGATGCCATGCTTCCGGCAAACCTCGGCTACTTTCATACCGGCTTCGGCTTCCTTGAGTACGCCGATAATTTGCTCTTCGGTAAATCGTTTCTTCATGCTGCCTCCGTATGGGGCAGACTCTACATCATTGCCGTACTAATCTCGGGGAGCAGGTCAATGCGACTCAAGCTGCCCATGCCGTTATCCAGGCAGCAGCAGGTACCAGTAACCAGCATCGGCTTGCCGTTGCCATCAGCGACGCTTACTTCGTCGAAGCGAAAAACATCTCCAATGCTGATGTATTGGCCGAAATCGCGGCCAACTACGGTTTCGGCCGCGATCAGATGCGTGCCATTGCACTTGATCCCGAACAGATTCGCCGCGTCGAGCAAGAAGCCGCCAAGTCGGCCGCCGCTGATGTCCGTTCGGTTCCTCACTTCATCTTTGGGGAAAGCATTTCCATCAATGGCGGACGCAGCGAAGACGAGATTGCTTCGGCAATACAGGCGACTTTGGGCGAAATTTCTCCTTGAGGCGCGTCTTCGTCTTCTAGGGGCAACCCTCCGGGAGAGGCCGCCAAGCGTCGCCTGCCGTTGTTGCAGCTCCTTGCCGTAGCACCACTACGGCGCGTCGCTGCGCCTAGGCAGACAACGCTTGGCGACCTCTCGCACTCGCAGATTTAATGTGAACAGGCCCTAGTCCCTTAATGGGAATTCGCCCGAGTGATGATTCGATAAGATAAGGGCGGCTCATGGCAGCATGGCATGGTTGAACGCGCCATCCGAACGCTGAAGGAGCGGTGTGCCCATCGGCATCGCTTCGAAACATTGCAGCACGCCAGTCGCATTATTGGCGACTGGATCACAGCTTCTATCACCACCGCCGGCCGCATCACGCGCTGGGGATGAAGACACCAGCTGAGGCGTTTGCTTTAGCTGCTGGAGGTGAGCAGGTTTGGATGGGTCATTACTGCAGCACGTTCGACAAACAAAGACTCTTCTCAAAATAAAAGCCACCCGTATTAGGTGGCTTTGTATTTTTGGGGCTAAGTCAATTTCCGACCAACTTTATTTGTTGTCGTCACGAGTGACTACAGTAAATAAAGTTGGTCGGAAACGCCGATGCTAAGTATTTGATTTTAAAGATATCAAATTTTCTGTCAAAGTTGGTCGGGCTATAGCGATATAGCTAATTCAAAGAGGAGTGCAGAAAATAAAGTTAGTCGCATCCTGGACGCGACGAACAAAAAAACCGAAGGCGCTTCTCCGGAGAGTGGGCGTTCAGCCGGTGACTGGTCCATCGGTATATAGTGGTAGACAATACTTCTTTAAGCGTTCATATTTTTCCGAACTTGAAGGTTAGTTGTTCATTTCCCAAGCATCGTCGGTTTCCCAACTACGACGCACAGTATTGATGAAATACAATTGTAAGGGGGTGAAAGTGGCACATAGCAATTTACGCGTTCAGAAGCACCGCGACGCACTGCGCAGGGCGGGACTTCGCCCGGTGCAAATCTGGGTACCTGATACGCGACGCCCGGGCTTTATGGAGGAGTGCCGTCGCCAATGCATTCTTGTAGCTCAAGCCGATAGCGCAGATAGAGCCACGCGACGGTTCATGGACGAAACGCTGGCAGATATAGAAGGCTGGACGGAGTGATACTGGGCGACTCTCCTAACCCAATTCGTGCTTTGATGATTCGGACGAACTTGCTCTGCAGGTACGCTAACGTCAAGCCGTTGGCTATCAACCACAGTATCTGGTTACGCCTCCACTTCGTATCACGATGCAATGGAGTGCTGAAAATAGCACATAGAGAGCTTGGCAAATGGAAATGACTGTGAGATGCGAAAAGGTGTTGACCGGCATTCGGCAGTATCACCTTCGGCAAAGTAAGTGTTTTCGTAAGTCAAGTCCGGTGTGGCAAAGTTACCAAAATTTGGTGATATTTTTCAGCAAATACCCGCTATTAGCGCTACACTTATGCCGTGAGCTTGAGGACAAGCGGGCGAGAGCCTCCCCCACAAGACAAATGCTTCTGAAGCGGCCCACTAAACGTGGGCCGTTTTCATTTTACGGCGGCTTTTGTCTAGCTAGACATTGTCAGAAGCGACGTGGAATGAACTGAGCGAATTAGCGTTGGTCTTTCAAGTTAGCTAAATTGAGCACCTACTGTTTTTAAGCTGGCTAAGAACAGGATTTTCATTTTTAGCCGCAAATGCGCAGGCAAGCGAGGCGAACACAAGGTAGGGCAATAGCCTCTGCTGATTTGCTCGCGGAATTGACCCTCTCCATTTGTGACCCACCTTCCATTGCCTCCCGAAGGCTGCCACACGGTCATACGACCCTTCATATCCCAGCTCCCTTAAGTCTAGAAACATCTGTTTCAGGGTTCGCCTCTGCTTGCGCGATTTGACCGCCTCAGCGCTGAGCCAGGCTGAAAGTCTAGGCGCGAATTCATCTAGGGCACTGGATGATTGCCTGGATGGGTAGGAAGGCTCGATCGCTCCGGATCGGATATAACGACGAACCGTGTTTCGAGAGATGTCCAGCCGGCGGGAGATTTCCCTGATCGAGATGCGGTCGCGGATGTACCAGCGGCGAATAATTCCAAGTAGGGCCACGTCTATCACTCCGATCTCCCCCTCGTTGTCATGAGCAGGATTGTGGTCTAAACATGAGTCAACTTAGGATGCAAATTTCCTGGAAAAGTGGGTCAGTTTTCAGTGCAATTCAACACTCCATCTGGTCATACTCGGCAAGGCTAGCTTTCCACAACGCCTCGAAAAATCCTGCCGCCTCCTACTCCAGAAAACGGCCTCTCTTGAAATTCGAGTGGGTCGGGTGCCAGCTGGTATGCTTGCCGTTATTGACCTACTCTCGCACCATCAGCGCAATCGAGTACTAATTCAGCGAAGCCCTAATGCTAAATAAACTTTTACAGCTCGTTCTGACAGGTATCTTTCTGTTTTTTTCATCTGGTCTATGTGCGGAGGAAAATACAATCACGCGTACGCAGAATAATTCCTGGCAATTAGTACGTCTTCCTCTACAAGCATCCGAAAATAGCGTACCTGCCAACCTCATGCTGGCAATGCATGCAATGCCAACTGAGACAGCACCTCGGCGGATTATCTTGTTTATTTCCCGAAACACGACCGCCAATGTAGATTCATTCTTGAGATTCAAGACGCCCCTGCTGCGTATCGCAACTGCTCTCAGCCAACACGGCGTGCTCTTAGCCTATGCCGATGCGCCCAGCGATGCCCAAGGACGGCATGTCGATCATCGGCCATGGGAATTCAAACGAGATCTGCAACAATCACTAAGTTATCTGCATACAAAATTTCCAGACACTCCAATCGACCTCGCAGCTGTTGGCGATGCAGCCAAGCCACTACTGGATATATTGAATTCTTTGGACGGCGCTAGCAGAGCCGTGATCCTCAATGGAAATTTTTTGACGGCTCGTCTTAGTGACTGGAGTGATCTCAAATCACGGATACTTTTGATACACAGCCCTGGAACAGCATGTTTCCTCACTCCTTTTTACGAGGCGAAACTGGTTGCTGATAAAAATCAATTTACGCTGGTTCAAGCCGGCTACCCGACACAAGACACTGATGCCAGTTGTAATGTCTCAGAACAGTACGGCTTCCACAATCTGGACCAACAACTTATCGATGTTCTCCTAAAATGGCAATCAGGCGCAGCTTTACCGCATGTCATTGGATTCTCGCCACCAGCAATTGCCTGGCGTGAGGAGGTAATTCAATATACGGCTCCTGCGGTCATTGGCACAAATCAGCTCGAAATGACGATGCTCTTTCCTACAGGGACAGGGCCTTTTCCAGTACTGATTCTCAACCATGGAGATGTGTTTCCGGACGATGCTGCGGTCAAGGAACATCAGCGTGTACGCTTGGCGTCGATCTCGGCTGAGTTTCTCAAAAACGGTATTGCGGTTGCCCTCCCAACTCGATCAGGCATTGGGTTGTCCGAAGGTGGTTATACCCAGATAGGATCCCTTCAGAATTCAGATCCACTTTACATGCCTAGCTTTCATGCAAAAAGTATTCTTCCTGCGATTAACTATTTGCGTTCCAGAACAGATATTGACTCGCACCGCATGATCATCGGAGGTCAATCTTCTGGTGGATATGCTGCGATGTATATCGCCAGTCTCAATCTGGAAGGAGTGATTGGCGCAATCGATTTTGCCGGCGGCCAGAGTGATGCGCCCATCACTGGCCTTCCGCACTATCTCAATCCCACCATGGTGAATGGCTTTTCCATTCTGGGAAAAACAACCCAGATTCCAACCCTATGGTTATTCGCTGAAAATGACAGCCGTTATACCGCGAATACTATTCGCGTGTCCTACGACTCGTTTATCCATGCCGGCGGCAAGGGCAAGCTTGTTCTGGTGCCTCCCATTCCCGGGGATGGGCATTATCTCTATCTTTCACCTCAACTATGGCGGGACGAAATTCCGCTATTTCTCAAGGAGATCGGGATAAACAATACATCGGCGCAGAAAACACCTTCACCCGCGAGTAACTAGAACTCATTTCATAAATAGGGTCTGTTAACTTTTTCTCGAGCCTGTTAACTTCTTCGTATGGCACGAAGAGAAGAACTAACAGACGAACGATGGGCTCTGCTGGAACGCAGACTCCAAGTCGTTCTCGTACTAAATTGGAGTGCAGGTCACCCCCGTTAACGGCAAAGCGACCAGTTGTCCGGATAGTCCCACACAATGCTCTCACGGAAGCTGCCATCGCTAACTCTTCCCCTTGCGCGTTGTACAGCGCGTATCTGGATTTTGTCAGCTGAGACGCCTTCGGTGAATCCGACTTGAACCCATTCTTGAACTGGAGTGGTCCGGCAAAGCTTCGTGCCAATCTGCCGTTTCTGAGGCAGCTCCGCTTTGTTCTTTTCCGCCACTGCAGCCAGCACCGGCTTACGTTGCATGGTACTTGTCCGCGCAATGCGCTACTCCTGGTCCGCCGACGGCAAGTTTTCACCCAGCTTTTTCAACCCATCGACAAAGCCGACAATCATGTCGCGACAAAGCTCGAACGTGATTCCTTGGACATGTTCTTGGATAGTCGTAACCGGCTTATAACCATCATTTCCGGCGACACGCCCTTGCAGAGTACGGCCTGCCATGAGCTTGATACTACGATTCCCTTGATATGCGGCATCGACGAGTGCAGTCGGAAGGTCGGTGAGCTGGTTCCAAGAACAACCACTACCAATACTGCTGAAGCACTTGAAGTTCTTAATGGCGCCTATGTTCTCAGAAAGTCTTAGCTTAGAAAATTTACTGGTAATCGCCGTCAAGGCTGGCTTCAAGATCTGCTCTCCTCTATCTAGGTCTCTATAAAGCGCGCGAAATTTCGTCATTTTCTAATGAACTGAGACGAATTTTGTAGTCCCCAGATGAGTGAATTCTTTATGCTTTCCAACAAAGCTTCTGAACAATAGCGTGGCCCGGTGTGATCGCTCTATCCAATCCGACCGTTTGCTTCACGTCACCAATCATCAGATTCGATACACATCCTACAATAAGGTCCACCGGTGTTTTCGACCGGACGCGGGAGAGCTGCCAACGCAGCTTTCCATTGCGCAAGCGCCGTTCTCACGCTCGGGTGGTCTTCCTTCGCTTGCGGAGTCAGCTCGTTCAACGAACGAACAAACTCGTGGGCAGGCATGATCATTTGTCATTTCCAGTAACTAGATCGACTCCACACAAATTACCTTTCACTATTTCCAGTGAACGGTAGGAATTTGCTCATTGCCATTACAAGCATATATGACTCCAGTAGAAGCCGTAGCCAATTGCCACGCCGGGAGCGAGCAAAATATTTGTAGGTGGCAGTGGCATATGATTTTCGTCTGAGCTCACAGCTTACAAATCCCATACAAAAAACTGACCAAATACTGACTGCCGGTAAATTCATGCAAACTACGTAATCCACTTGCTAACAATTACTGCTAACTGAATAGAATTAAGTTGCCTCTTGCAAACCAGATAACTGCGGCCTTAACAAATCTAATGCTTCGCATTTATGCATTTTTTGTGATGGATCAGCGCCAACTGATTAAATGATTTCTGATAATCAAAAAGAAGAGCACCGAATTGCACCAAAGGATTTCTGCCTTCAGGCACAGGCATCCGCACGGGCATCGTCCGACTGGGAATTGCTGCGACAAGAGATATTGCACAAAGCTTTGCAATTGACAGCTTCCGGTGCGACTTTTGATTTTCGTGAAATGCTCTGTGATGCTGATAATGCGGCGCGCGCGGGGCAGCTCCTTTGGCTACTTATCAAGCCCTTCGACATCAAGTTATTGATTGGTCCCGGATTCGGCGCGGCTCCGTTACTCTTTGCTACGGCCCTGGCCGCTCTGAAGGAAAACGTGCATCTGAATATCCAGATGGTTCGCGATCAGCGTAAAGAACATAACAAGAAAAAATGGGTTGAAGGTCGCCGTCATCCGGCCAAAACCCGCGCTGTTATCATCGACGACTTCATCGAAGGTGGATCTGCGGTTTCCTTGGTTGAAAGAGCATTGAAAGAAGATGGGCACGATATTCATATCGTTGCCATGGCTGTTTTCTTTGATATGTGGCAGCCATTAGGATCTCGCCAGATCAGTCTGAAAAAGTTCCCTTTGATTCCGCTATTCAAGCGTCATGACATAGGTTTATCGCGTGATGCATTTGATGCCGCTCCGCCGAACATGCGCGGTAGCTATCCCGAATTCATCAGCGAGCCACTCTGGTGGCGCTTCGAATTAAATCAGAACAAACGCTATCGATATAAAAGTGCGCCAGTGATTGTGGGCGATGCTGTATTTTGCGCCGACGATTCTAGTCGCATATTCCGTCTACGGGCAAAAGACGGAACACAGGAATGGGAATATCAAAGTCTGGAGCGCCCTCAAAAAGGTATTGTTCAATTATTGCAGCATGTCGATAACAGTCTGATTTTTGGATGCTACGACGGCACCATCACCAGACTTGACGCCACCAGCGGCAGGATATTGTGGCGCTGGCGTCAAGGTTCGAGCATTCACGCTACGCCACTGATCGATGGCGAACGGCGCCGTATTTTTATCAACACCGAACAATGGAACGAGGGTGCCCCATACGGACACCTCCAAGCACTTGATCTCGACAGCGGGCGGCAAATCTGGGCTACAGCACATCCCTACTGGCCGCCATCGAGCCCCGTTTATGATCCGCACTTGAATTGCGTGGTCAGTACCTGTAACGACGAAAGCGTCATTTGCGTCCATGCCGATACCGGGGTTCTCAAATGGTCAGCAAAAACAAAGGGCTTGGTACGTGGCCGACCGTGCGTTGCCGATGAGTGTGTATTCATGGCGACCGAAAACGGCTTGTTGTACTGCTTCGATCTAAAAGACGGAGCACTCGTATGGGAAAAAAAATATGGCAAGCCAGGTTTTCATCAGTTTCTTGAATGTGGTGAGGGCTGTGTCTATGTGCTCGATGGGAAATGGAATCTCGTCGCGATGAGTATAGACGCTGGTGAAGTGCGCTGGATAAATCGTCTGCGTTCGGCAGGAGCATGGGGACCGGTCAGGATGGGGCATTACCTGATTGTGGCATCAACAAAAGGAGAGGTTGCCGTCCTCGATACGCTCAAAGAGCGAAAGGTATGGGAAGGACATGCTGGTGGTCAGATCTATCAGCCGCCTTCTGTTGCAGATGGATTGCTGGCGCTGGCGACCAATGAAGCCGGTCTGAAAGTATTTGCGATTCACGATTTCTATCAACAATGAATACTCCGTTTGCGGCCAATATTTCTTTGCGTGCTAGCGTTGCCCCGGACGCCGATGCTGTAGGTGTAGACACAACCGGCAATGAAAAATATGTCGTCCTGACCCAAGTAAAGTCATATCGCGTGGTTTATTTCACCACCGATCCACAATATGTTCCGCCCATGGAAGGCGACTGGTATTTCGCCTCCACGTATGCCGGACCGTTGCCCGAAGGGATGACATTAAAGAACTGCTGGTCTTGGCGATTCAACGGCAATACTTTTGTTTACGCAGGCGATCAGGCCCCACAGAGCAAAGAACAAGCGCTGATCGATGCCAATAAAAAGGCACTGCACAATATTCTGAAGGACAAAATAGCCCGCGTGCGTGAGCCCTATTTTCCCAGTGACAGATTTGGTCATGAATTACGGGCCCAAAAAAAACAGGAAGCGCAGCGTTTTCTTGAACAACCAGATGCTGGTGCAAGTTATGCCTATCTGGAAGCTTCAGCAGTGGCACGCAATCTGTCCATGACCGATGCTGCACGTCTGATTCTCATGCGTGCAGAGCAAATGGAAAAAATGCTACTGGCGACTGAGCGCGTGCGTGAGCGCTTTGCGTTATTAATTGAGCAGGCGGACAGCCAGGAAAGATTGCTGACTTTGCGTGCGGCATTGTTAGAGGATCTTTATCCAGAGTTGTCGCGGGAGTTTCGCTATAACTTCAGCAACACCAAGCCTGCTGATTCGAATGCTGAATTGTCTGGTCAAGCATTAGTTCACGAACAATCAAGATTAAGAGCCATTCTTCGCGACGTGATTAACGAGATACGTGAACCGCGCGAAATGAAGTATGTTCAGAACGATCAAATGATCTCCTATAAGGCAAAGCTGGCAGCCGAGCTTATTAAAATGAAACGTCTTTCTCCAGTTGATGAAAGTTACATAGAACAATATTCAACTTCGAGAAAAATCGAAAGATCACTTGTTGTAAAAAAGTGGATCGAAGAATTGCAGAGGGCCAGAGATAAATTGATTGAAACGGAATTGCTCAAGGAACGTTATCTACTACTTATCGACGGCGTTACGAGCTTATCTAAAGCTCGTGCAATAGAAAACGAAATAAAGAATTTAAGTTAATCGCAATACGAGATCTTTTCGGAGGGGAAATGGCAACAACGAATATTGTGCAGGCAGCAGCAAATTTGGCTTATCAAGCCGGGACTACAGACTCGCTTTCATTAGGTCCTGGTTGGACGCAAATCAATGGAGTAGCAACTGCACAAAATACTGCCTTGGGATATCAGGGAGCTGCCTGGATAAACGAGAGCACCGGCGAGGTGATCATTGCTAGCAGAGGAACCTTACCAACGAATTCTGCAAATTTAGAGTCTGATGCGGCGATCGCCACAGGGCAATCTTTTGAGGCTCAAACAGCTGCTGAACAATATGCGCTGGATGTAATGCAAGCGGTGAGTACTCAATATCCTGATGTGAACGTTACGAAAATATACACAACAGGGCATTCCTTAGGCGGAACAGAAGCTCAAGATCAGAACTTTGCTTTAGTTAATGCCAAAGATAGTAGTGGAGCGCAGATATATCAAGGGATTAGTATTACCTCGTTGGTGTTGGATTCTCCTGGTGCTGACTTGGGAACTGCTGGGCAGGGTCAGAATTACAATGTCATCAATATAGCATCCACCGCCGATACCGTTCATTTGGCTGGAGGATCTGATTTGTCTGGGGCAATTGATATTTTAATGCCCACCGGTCAATCACCTTTTGCCTTGGCTGGGCCATTGTTATATTTGATCAATCCAGCCTTGGGACTGGCGGGTACCCTGTATAGCGCTTATACGACCCTTTCTGCCCATGGGGATGGAAAAATCATGGGTGCGATTTCCCAATCCGCTTTAGGACAAATCGATCCTGCTGTACTCGCCACAATGAGCAAAGCGCAACTCCAGGCGCTGTCAAATATGACTGCGAGCCAGTATCAGAGCCTGCCGTCTGATCAGCAGTCCAATTTGCTGAATATGAGTGCAAGCGATCTGAATACGTATATTGCATCTCTTCCATCTGACCCTCTTGTTTACGACGCATATGGATACGACCAATATGGATATGATCAAAGTGGATACAACATTTATGGACGCAATGCCGCCGGGCTGTTAAATCCCAACATCGCTCAATCTGGCGCGACAACTCAAGAGGTGTCAGCAGATGGTTCGAAAATTACCACGGTTATACAAAAAGATGGATCGTCACAAACTACGATTATCGCGACCGATGGAACGGTCTATGTATATCAGATGGATCAGAGTGGGCAGCCGGTATCTGTAACTACTAAGAATGTCGATCAAAGTATCGACGTGATGACTTTTGACTCGAAGACAAATTCGTGGACTAATACACAGAAGAATGCGGACGGTAGTTCTCTGGTTAGTTCTGGTGGAAGTGACGCTGTTGGTAATTCTTCAGAAAACGTACAATCAATTTCCTCTTCGAATCAGGTTGCTGAGTCGATTAATATTTCTACGAGCGAGAGTGGAGTCACAACAGAGAATATATACGTTGTTGGCAATGTACTGCTCTCGACTACGGTTATCCAAACAGATGGTTCTAGCGTAAAAACCACTTATAACAGCTCAACAGATAAAAATCTAAAAACAGTAGTCACTACTGATAAAAACGGTAACATTCAAACAGCAACGACAACGGCAGGGACGAATCCAAATAGTTATCATACTGTGATTACTGATGGTGACGGCAATGTAATAAGCACTCAAGATACGTCAACAGCTATTAGTATTAACAGCGTCGAAACTGTTACCCTGATAAATTATGACGCGACAGGGTTGATCACTAGCCGCGTCGTCACAACGACAGATACCGATAATACGGTTACGTCAAAATCATACGACGGCGATGACACACTGAAATCCATTACAGTAAAGCAGCCGGATGGTAGCAGCACCGAGACTGATTACAAAGATCCAAATGATCCAAATGTCACGCTGGTGCTGCAGAGAGACAGCGATGGCAACCTGGTGAGCGCGACTAACACGGTTAAAGACTCAGTTCCTGGGAATTATTTTCAGACCGTCACAGATCCGGAAGGCGACCAGCAAACCAGCGTGGTCCAGAGGGCCGTAGCCACGAATGCATTGGCTACTACAGACGACGCGCTGGAACTGATTACTGCAATCCAGCAAGGAAAACCACTGCCGATTTTGGCTTCAGGTCTCACGCTGGCCAATGCCGTTACCACCAACACTTACCTCAATGAGGCGGGAAGTGTTGCTAACGGCGCGGTGGCACTACTTGGGTTGGAAAATGCACTAAAGAGTGATGACTATGCGGCGGCAGTCGGCGATGTGGTCGACGTCGCCGCCGCTGGTGCCAATTTGTATTCGGAGATTGAGACTGCGACTGCCTCCGCAACAGGAACTGCAGCTGATATTGCCAACGCTCAGGCGGCCTCCAGTGTGGCGACTGACATAAATGATGCCGTACCATATGTCAATATCGGCGTTGATTTGCTCGAGCACAATTACGTCGGTGCTGCAATTGCAACTGTCGCTGCGATCAACCCTACTGTCGGTGCTGTGCTGGAGGCGGTAGATCTAATCTGGGGACTGTTCAGCGATGATGATCCGCCATCTCCCTGGGGAACCGGCAGCTTTAGCTGGAATGCCGACGGCTCTGTCGGCATGCAGGTAGCCGGCGAAAATGGCGGCGCTCAAAGCATATCGAATGTAATGAGTACTGTTCTGACCTATCTCGAACAAGAAGTCAACACGGCCAATGCTCACTCTCCCGATACACCAGTAGGATTGATCGCCAGCAGACTGCCCACGCTCTCTTATAACGGTTTGTTTACGTTGACTGAAACAGATCCTGTTACTGGTGCGACATCCACTTACACGTTTGATGCCAATGGCAATCCTTTGGATGCCGTCGTGGGGTCGACCAATTATTACCTGACCCTGTCGCAGCAATATGTAGAGGCCGCACTTGCCAATGACGCTATCGCACCTGAATGGGAAGTACAGACCATGTTCGAGCAGGCTCAGCATGGCTTGCCGCGGGCGGGCGAGTCAGAAGTGCAGCGAGATGCCGCGACCGGCGGTCTGGCACAACCGCTGGCATCGACGGCAACTACAGAGCAGTTTGATCCAATTGCTCTTGATCTGACTGGTAACGGTATTCAGACGGTAGCCCTGGCAAATAGCGATGTGTCGTTTGACGTTGATGGTTCGGGATACTTGAAACACACTGAATGGATAAGTCCAAACGATGGATTGCTGGTGTTGGACGTCAATGGCACCGGGAATATTGATACCGGGGCGGACTTGTTTTCCAACTCCCAGGTGGTTCCAGCTGATCGCGGCGTTGCCTCACTAAGCTGGATTGACTCCAATGGCGATGGCATCCTGACCGCAGCTGATGCGGTCTGGAATTCCTTGCAGGTGTGGCAGGACATCAATGGCGATGGTATTGCGCAAGCAGGCGAGTTGCATTCCCTGAGTAGTCTGGGTATTACAGAACTCGATTATTCCAATGGCACAATGGTCCGCAATGGTCAGGTTTATCAGATGGCGACAGAAGACCTGACTGCTGATGCAATCGGCGTCAAGACAACCGAGACCACTAACGGCTTGTTGGTCAATACCAGCGACGGGCAAGTGACACTGGTCATCGATAACGTCAGCCAGATTCAGACAATTTCTGCGGGAGTCCATCAGATTACTACTGATGAGAATGTAGAAATCGATCTTCCTACGACTGAACTGACGCAGACCGACACTGCTGTCGGACCGGGAGTGACGGGCTTGACTGTCACTGGCGTGGGAAATGCGGTAGACGGCACCGTTTCATTAGTCAATGGTGTTATTCATTTTTCCCCTACCAATGACTATTCAGGAAATCAGGCCAGTTTCACCTATACCGAAGTCGATAACCTGGGCAACGTTGGAACAGGCACAGTCGATGTGGACGTGTCGTTTATCGCTCAGCCATTGACTGTTACCGGGACCGGAGCAACCATCCTCGATCCATACGATGGCAAGTTGCAGATAGTTGATCCGGACAGTACAAAATTCACCTATGCCATCACCAATCAGGGTGATGATGGCGTCGCCACCGTCAACGCCGATGGAACCTGGTCTTATATTCTGGAAAGCGGCTATCGGGTTAACTCGTCGCAAACCGACGCCTTCCAGGTAAAGGTGACGGACTCGTATGGGATGTCCGCGGTTGAAACGATTACCGTACCGGCACCGGCACCTGTGAGTGTTCCGGGTGACGGGGAAGGCGAAGGAGATGGAAATAATACAGGATCAGATGACGGTTCTGAGACCGAGAGCGAGAGTGAGAGCGAAGGTGGATCCGGTGGCGAAGGAGAAGGTGGAGAAGGTGGTGATCCCATCGTCCTGGATTTACACAAGACCGGTATTCTGACCACATCGGCACAAAATAGTAATGTCTATTTTGATCTTAGTTCGGATGGCTATAAGAACAGCGTGGGCTGGATTAGCGCTCAGGATGCCTTCCTTTTTTATGACCCGACTGGGCAAGGTCTGCTCAGTAGTGCAAAGCAGCTCAATCTAACAAATTATGTACCCAATGCCACAAGCGATCTGGCTGCATTAGCTTCTTTCGATACCAATCATGCAGGCGCCTTGAGCTCCGCAGATGCGGTATGGAATGACCTGTTTGTCTGGGATGATGCGAACGGCAACGGGATAGTCGATGCGGGAGAAGTGCAAAGTCTTACGCAAGCCGGTATCAGCAAGATTTCTCTGACTAGTACCGGACAGTTTGGCACCCAGAACGGCAATGTCATCAATGGCGGATTTTCGGTTGGCATGACCGATGGAAGTCAGATCCAGGCGGAAGAAATCACGTTGCAGATGACAAATCAGGTCAAGATTGCCAATGCCGATGGCACTACGACTGTAGAAACGCAGAGTTCCAGTTCAACCAATACGGTGGTCTCAGGAGACGGCCTATTGCTCGGAGCAAACGGCAATAGCACGATTACTGGCGGTGACGGTGCCGACGTGGTTTTTTCCGGAGATGGAGATGACACGATTCAGGTCGGCAATGGCAATGACGTGATTTATGCCGGCAATGGTAAGGACGTTATCTATGCCGGTGGCGGTAATGACACTATATACACTGGCGGTGGCACCGATCTCATTGTCGTTGGCAATGGCAACGATGACATCTTCGCCGGCGGCGGTAGTGACGTAATCTTCGCCGGAAATGGTAACGACATCATCTACGCTGGAAACGGTAATGATTTGATATCGGTGGGCAATGGTAATGACAGTGTGATCGCAGGGAATGGTGCAATCCAGATCATTGCCGGAGACGGTAATGATCTGCTGCAAGGTGGTGCTGGTGTGGCGCAAATCACTGCAGGTAATGGCGACGATACTCTGGTAGCCGGAAGCGGAATTGCTACCTTGACGGGTGGATTGGGCAACGATATTTTTGCTGTCAACAACGTCAGTGATGTAGTGCAAGCCAAGAGCGGTGCAAAGAGCAACGAAATCGACACGACTGTCAGCTATACGGCCTCGGAAAATGTGCAAACGCTGAAGGCAACCGGCAGCGGTGATCTGACACTGACTGGTAACGGAGAGGATGACGTAATTACCGCCAATGCCGGTAACGACACCCTGGTGACTGGATCTGCCAGCGATACTCTGATCGGCGGGGCGGGCAATGATACCTACGTACTTGGTAATGCTGGTGACGTCATTACGCTTGGCCAGGGCAATAGCGTAATCACCGACGATACAGGTAATGCTAATGTTACTGTTACAGGTAATGATAGTGGTGCAGCAACGATTATTTTGGGCAACGGCGACGACATTTTGCAACTCGCCAATAACAATAGTAACGACCAGATCACACTTGGTGATGGTAGCAACTCGGTCCAGTTAGGCAATGGTGATGATATTGTGCGCACCGGCTCGGGCAAGGACTGGATTCAGTTGGGCGTGGGTAGCGATCAGGTGATTGCCAGCGGCGGTAATCTCACGCTTTATACTGGTCGTGGCGGCAGTATTGCCGTGGCAGGCCATGCCTCTGAGGTGCAGATGATTGCCAGTAATGAGGTGATTAATCTGGTGGGGCAGAATGATGTCTACACGGTTGGTGGGGACAGCGACACTTTAGATGTGACAGAAAGTGGCACTAGAGTCACCACAGATGGTTCCGCGAATCAGATTGCACTGAATGGGCAGAACGATAGTCTCTCCGTTGACGGCGATCAGGGTAACGTATTGGTAGCTGGTGACGGTGCCACGGTGGTCACGAATGGCGCGGATGCGCAGGTCAAAATCACCGGCCAGAATGCCAGCCTGACAGTAGATGGCGATGAGGCAAGCGCAGTGATAGCCGGAAGCGGTGCCATTGTTCTGACCAACGGTGCGGCCGAGAACCTCACGCTGGCTGCGCAGAATGACAGTTTGACTGTTGACGGCGACGATGCAACTGTGAACGCCTCCGGATCTGCAGATAACATCGTCACAAACGGTGCTGATGAAGCCATTTCGATTGGCGGTCAGAATAGCAGCCTGCTCGCGGATGGTGATAGTTCCGATGTGCAAGTAACAGGTACTGCGGTACAAATCACCTTGAACGGCAGTGGTGGTGCGCTCGATATCGCCGGCGGAAATGATGTGGCGGAAATCAACGGCGATCACGCCGATGTGATGGTGGACAGCAGTAGCAACAACGTCATGGCTAATGGCAACAATGAGCTGCTTACAGTTGGCGGCCAAAAAAATGCAGTGGCTGTCAATGGCGAGAGCAGCACCGTCGCAGTGACGGGCAGTGATGCAACGCTGTCCCTGGCGGGCAACAATGATTCAGTCGCGTTGAGTGGGCAGAATGATCAAGTGACGGTCGAAGGTGCTAATGCCACAGTTAGCGTTTTGGGAAGTGCTGCGGCGGTCATTGTCAATGGCGACAATGGAAGCATGATGTTGTCTTCAAATGATGCCGTGGCAACAGAGAATGGCAGCGGTGATGCCATTATTGTCACGGGCGACGGCAACCACCTGACTATCAATGGCGGTGCCGGAACGCTCACGGTCTCGGGACAAGATGATTCAGTTCTCGTAAGTTCGGATGGCGAAGTCGTTACTATCGGCGGTCAGAATGATGATGTTATTCTGGCGGGGAATGCTCAGGCGGTTACGGTGACTGATAGTGTGGTTTCAATGACCACTAACTATGAACAGACAATTATGCTGAGTGGTCAAGGCGATAGCTTGATGCTCAATGGTGATGACCAGAATGTCATTGGACAGGATGGTAATTATGACCTGAATGTCGGTGATGGCGGCGTCAATATCCAGTTCGGCAACGGTGACAATCAGGTCAGTGTGGGGCAAGGCTATAACGTCATCACGCTGGGTGATGGCAATAATCTTTTGCAACTGGCAGATGGCACCAGCGAAGTCTCCTTGGGCAGCGGCAACAACACACTGTCAGCGGGCGACGGTTACGAGCAGATTAGTGCAGGCAATGGTGCCGATAACATCACTGTCGGTAGCGGCGGCAGTACCATTACCCTCGGCAATGGTGACGATACTGTCGTAGCCGGTGATGCCTGGAACAATATTTCCCTTGGTGGCGGTAATGACAGTGTTTCCGTGGGTAACGGAGGCAGTAGCATTTCTGCAGGAAATGGTAACGACACCATTAAGTTAGGAAACGGCAGTAATTACGTGTCGGCCGGAGACGGTAATGACACGCTTATCCTGGGTAGTGGAAACGACTACATCTCCTTGGGAAGCGGAACTGATTCGATTGATCTTGGTAATGGCACGGATCACCTTTACCTCGGTGCCGGCAATACTACCGTTAAGGTCGACGCTAGCGCTGGCAATTCATCTGATGTGGAGCAAGCCAACATTCAGACGTATGGCGGTGCCAACAGTGAACTGGTGTTCTCCAATGCCTCTAGCCAGCAATTGTGGTTCCAACGCTCTGGAGAAGATTTGCTTGTCAGTGTGATTGGCACCTCCGTCCAGTTGGATCTGAACAATTGGTACTCGTCTGATACTTATCAGGTGCAGAGCATGGCCACTGATGATGGAAAAACACTGGTGAATACGCAAGTACAAGCGCTGGTAAATGCGATGGCATCACTGTCGCCGCCAGCGGCGGGTACGACGACACTGTCTTCTTCGTATCAGCAGCAACTCGAATCTGTCATCGCGTCCAGCTACCACTGAGTTTCCTCTTTTCCTCTATGCAATACAACCACCTGAGATTACGGTCCCAGGTGGTTTCTACTTGGCTTTGTAAAGTCATCAACCGAGTATGAGCATCCCGCTATCCACCGCTCAGCAAGCAGCATCGCCCAGTATTGATGCAGGCTTGTCGGCATTGGTCTTGATTGCCAGATTTCACGGTGTAGCCGTGGATATTGATCAGCTTAAACATGCTTCCGGAGTGTCGAATGAAGAGATGCAGGAAGCCGATATTGTGCTGGCAGCACGCTCCATTGGCCTCAAAGCCCGTGGCGTAAAAGTTGAACCAGAGCGACTCGCCAGCACCCCCTTTCCGGCGCTAGTGCTATGCAAGAATGGCCGGCACTGCATCCTCGCCGGTGGCGACGCCGACAAGGTGCTGGTGCTAGACGTTAATGAGAGCAGTCCCAAGCTCACTCCGATCAGTGAACTCATAGCCCGGTGTTCCGGACGCATGCTGCTGTTTGCCTCGCGCGCCTCACTGGCGGGCGAGCTGGCGCGCTTTGATTTCTCCTGGTTTATCCCCGCTGTGGTTAAGTATCGCCGCCTGCTTCTGGAAGTATTCGCAGTATCGGCAGTCTTGCAACTGTTCGGCCTGGTATCGCCGCTGATGTTCCAAGTGGTTATGGACAAGGTTTTGGTTAACCGCGCATTCAGCACCTTGAATGTAGTATGTATAGCCTTGCTGATCAGCGCCATATTCGAGGTGTTACTGACCGGGTTACGCAACTATGTGTTTGCTCACACTACCAATCGCATCGACGTTGAATTGGGAGCGCGCCTGTTCCGCCATCTGCTGACCCTGCCACTGGGCTATTTTGCGGCCCGGCGCGTGGGTGATACCGTTGCACGCGTGCGCGAGCTGGAAAATATACGCAGTTTCCTCACCGGGCAGGCACTGACTGCCGTGCTCGATTTGATCTTCTCAGTGATCTTTATCGCGGTAATGTGTTTTTACAGTGTCTGGCTAACCATGATTGTGGTGATTTCATTGCCAGTCTATGGCGCCATTTCCGCGACCATCAATCCAGTACTACGCAGTCGTCTCAACGATAAATTCGCACGGAGCGCAGACAATCAGGCTTTTCTGGTGGAGACTGTGTCGAGTGCTGAGACAGTGAAGTCGATGGCGGTCGAGCCTCAGTTCACTCGCCGTTGGGATAATCAGCTGTCGGCCTATGTGGCAGCCGGATTCCGTGTGAGCTCTCTGGGCAATATAGGACAGCAGCTAATTCAGTTCGTGGGAAAACTAGTGACACTGTTAACTTTGTACTTTGGCGCAAAGCTGGTGATCGACGGCAGATTGTCCGTGGGCCAGTTGATCGCCTTCAATATGATGTCACAGCGCGTGGCTGCTCCGGTATTGCGGCTAGCGCAGTTGTGGCAGGATTTTCAGCAAGTGGGCCTATCGATGCGCAGGCTGGGTGACATACTCAACACGCGCAATGAATTGCCGCAGAGCAGGCAGGCATTGCCGGCCATCAAAGGCAATATCAGTTTTGAAGATATCCGTTTCCGCTATCGCCCCGATGGGCCGCCCATATTGAATGGGGTCTCCTTGCATATTCATGCAGGACAGGTCATTGGCATCGTTGGCCGGTCTGGTTCCGGCAAGAGCACGTTGACCAAACTGCTGCAGCGACTCTATGTGCCAGAAAATGGCCGTGTGCGGGTGGATGGCATTGATCTGGCGCTGTCGGATCCAGCTTGGCTGCGTCGTCAGATCGGTGTGGTGCTGCAGGAAAACATGCTGTTCAACCGCTCGATCCGCGACAATATTGCCGTCACCGATCCCGGGCTTCCCTTGGAGGCGGTGATCCACGCCGCCCAGCTAGCCGGCGCTCATGACTTTATTCTAGAACTGCCACAAGGGTACGACACGATTGTCGGTGAGCATGGTTCGAGCTTGTCTGGCGGCCAGCGGCAACGGATTGCGATTGCCCGCGCCCTGGTCAGTAATCCGCGTATTTTGATTTTTGATGAAGCCACCAGTGCGCTGGACTTCGAAACGGAGCGCATCGTTCAGCAAAATATGCGTGCTATGTGCAAAGGCCGTACAGTGATCATCATTGCACATCGCTTGTCGGCGGTACGGCATGCCGATCAAATCGTTGCAATGGATAAGGGATTGATTGTAGAGCGCGGTAGTCACGATCAGTTATTAAGCAAAGCTGGATACTACGCCCATCTTGTATCTCTTCAGAACAGTTAAGCACGTTCATCCATGCAATTTCTCAGATTAAGCGCCTTCGCTGATTTGATGCGACGTTACCTTGCCGTGTTCAGAAGTGCTTGGTCAATTCGCCATCAGCTTGATAGCAAACCACGCCTGCCACATGAACTGGAATTTCTTCCTTCCAATCTGGAGCTGGTTGAAACTCCGGCTCATCCTGCACCACACTGGACGATGCGCTCTATTGTCGCACTGGCCTTGCTGATACTGATCATCGCATTGTTTGGAAAGCTTGATATTGTGGCGTCGGCCAAAGGGAAATTACTACCAGATGCACGAGTGAAAATCATACAGCCGGCGATCACGGGTGTGGTGAGGCATATATGGGTCAAAGACGGACAGCGGGTCGCGGCTGGTGCCTTGTTGATGGAGCTGGATCCAACTCAGGCGGCTGCGGACGCAGACAATGCTCGTTCAGCAAAAATTAGTGCACAGCTGGCCATGGCGCGTTCCCAGGCCCTGCTTGACGCGCAACAAAAACAACAGATGCCGCATGTGGTATCGGTGCCTGGCGCTTCGGACGAGGAACAACGCCAGGCGCAACATTTTGCCGATGGCTTTTATCACGAATATCAAGATAAATACGCCAGTGCTCAGGCCGAATTGGCCAAGCGCAGCGCAGAACTGGATAACACCAATAAGGAAATCGCCAAGCTCGAAGCGACTGCCCCGTTGGCACGGCAGCAGGCAAATAGCTATCAGGCCTTACTGGCCGAAAAATATGTGGCAAAAAATGATTATCTGGACAAGGAGCAGAATGCCCTGGGACAAGAGCATGAACTGATTGCTCTGCGTAGTCACGCGCATCAGCTTAGTGCTGCGGTGGTACAGCAACGCGCAGAGATCGCTTCGATAACTTCGCAGTTCCGGCGAGAGCAACTGGATTTGCTAGACAAGGCTAGTCAGCAATTCACACAAAACAGCAATAATGAAACCAAGGCCGAGACTCGTCAGAATTTACTGAGCTTGACTGCGCCCGTGGCCGGCACGGTACAGCAACTGAATGTGCACACCCTGGGTGGGGTTGTCACGGCTGCGCAGCAAGTCATGGAGATCGTTCCGGATGATGCGATTGAAGTAGAGGTGAGCGTCGAAAATAAGGATATCGGCTTCGTCAATGCGGGACAGGAGGCCGTGGTAAAAATTGAAGCTTTTCCATACACTCAATATGGCTATCTGAAGGGGACCGTAGTCTCGGTTTCCAACGATGCCGCGCAGGATAAGAAACTGGGCCTGATTTTCATGACTCGCATCAAGCTCCCCACCAACAAAATTCATATACGCGATAGATGGGTGAATTTGACGCCGGGCATGGAAGTGACCGCTGAAATAAAAACCGGTCAACGCACCGTGGCGCACTATTTCCTTGACCCGTTGGTACAGACCGCGCAGGAGAGCATGCGTGAGCGTTGATGGAAATCGCTACAGAATGCGGGCGCTGGCACTGAGCTTGGCATTGTTGGGAATTGCTCCGGGCGCGAGCGCATTTGATGTGTTTAGTACCGATCTCGCCGTCCCGCCTGAACCATCGGGCGTGCTATTGAATGACGGAAATGTGGAAAGCTCAAAGGGTGTTTGCGCGTTTGGGGTAGTAGGGCAGCCATTGAGTCTGGCCGAAGCGATTGAGCGCTCCCTGTGTAACAACCCCAAAACCCGTGAAGCCTGGGCCACGGTCAAGGTTCAAAGTGCAGGTGTCGGGATCGCCAAGGCAGCATTTTTACCGACCGTTTCTGGCTCATGGCAAGTGACTCGCGACAACACCGTCACCAATATCAACGGTTTTCCAACTCTAAGCTCGAAGCAACGCGCGACCGAGCAGGCGTACAGCGTTTCTCTGAGTTGGGTGTTGTATGACTTCGGCGGCCGCAGTGCTGCACTGACCAATGCGACGGAGTTGCTTGCTGCAGCACAGGCCAATCATGAAGCGACCCTGCAAGATACCTTTAGCGCTACGGCCAAGGACTATTATGCTGCGCAGGCAGCTTATGGCAATCTGGTGGCCGCCAATGATATTGAACAGTCCTCGCAAGAGAGTTTCAAGGCCGCCTCCAGCCGGGTCGACAGGGGTATAGCCCCAATCAGTGATCAGTTGCAGGCACAGACAGTCTATGCGCAGGCTGTGTTTAGCCGCACCAAGGCCCAGGGCGATTGGCAAGTGGCACTGGGTACCTTGATGGCAGATCTGGATCTGGATCCGAATCAAAAGATTTCGTTGCCAGCGGTGACCGAGGTGGTAGCCGCTCCGCCAGAATTCACGCAATCACTTGATGATTTGATCATCGATGCCAAGGAAGACCATCCCAGTGTGCGGGCGGCTCGTGCACAACTGAACGCAGCACTGGCCAAGATCAAGGAGACTGAAGCAGAAGGTTTGCCCAATGTAGGACTGACCGGAAAGTACAGCTGGAACAACCAGCCGGTCAGTCCCAGTCTGGGCGAGGCAGGGTTGCCGGCCTGGGCTAGTGACAAGTACATTGGAGTTCTAGTCACCTTGCCCTTGTTTGAGGGATTTAACCGTACCTACCAGGTGAGGCAGGCACAAGCACAAGCAGAGTTGGCGCGCGCGACCCTTGACGAAGCGCAGCGCAAAGTGGCTTTGAATATCTGGTCTAGCGAACACGCCTTGCGCACGGCGACAGAAAATATCGGCAACAGCACGACCTTGCTGGATATCGCACAACGCTCCTATGACGCCTCGTTCCACCGTTATTTGGCCGGTGTCGGCAATATTCTTGAATTATTGAACACGCAAACAGCGCTGGCCACTGCGCGCAAGCAACATGTGCAGGCATTGACCGATTGGCGTACGGCACGGCTGCAATTGGCAGCCACGTTGGGTAAGCTGGGAATGTGGAGCATTACACGAGACAAGTAAAGACATTGCCCGAGAACTTGGGCAACTTGGCAGTGCCGCGTTGTGCTTAGCTGAATGCGTATTTCAGTGATGATGGACACCTAGTCCGGCGACGTGGGCGCTTTTAGTTCAGTCGACCTGAACAGATGAAAAGCCTAAGAACTATTCAACGCAAGTCAACCTATTGGATTGTGGATGCTTCGTTTATATCCGGTTCGAAAGAATAAAATGTCTGCAAGCGCCGGAAGCGGCGCAAATTCACCTTGTAAGCTATGAGCGGGATCAGAAAAGGAAGTCATCATCGCGACACATTACGCAAGCTCGCAAACGCCTGCGGCTCCCAATCCCGATAAGCCATCAGCAAGCCTGTTCCCCTCCGTTGCGAGAAAGGGGCCTTCAGACTTTCCTGATGCAACTCCGCGAACTCGCGATGCAGGCGCGCCAGTTTGCCTTGCAACTGGGCATACGCCTGTTCGCTCAACATCCCATGCACGAACACCAGCTTCTCGGATGGATCCGCAAAGCGGCTACCTATGAAGTCGGTCAGACCCTGGCTGTGAAAGTAGCGGTTGATGGGGCCATCGGGCAGCCATTCGAAATTGCGAGCCACCAGAAGGCGGATGCGGTTACCCGGTAGCAGCGAGATCAGGCGCATCCGGTCCAGCGTCAACAGGCACTTGATGCATTCGGCTTGGTCAATGCGGTATTTCTGGATGATGTCGGCCACGGACCAATGGTTCAGGGTGCAGATGGCCACCAGCAGGAGGCGCATGTCGGCGACCAGTTCGCGCTCCTGCGCGACGTCCAGCCGCTCTGTTAGCTCGTGACCCGCTTCGGCCTGCTGGGCCAGTTCCGCCAGCGACATTTCCAGCAGCTGCGCCAGTTGGCCAAGCCGCGCCACGGTGAGATTGCCATTGGAGAACATGCGCTTGACAGTCGGCTCGGATAAGGCAAGCGAGATTGCTACGTCGCGGTAGGTCATCCCGCGGGCTTTCAAGCCTCGCTTGATCGTAATCATCAAGCGCGAAATGGAGATGTCGGCCATGGAAGTATCTATATTTGATACTAAAAATATACTTGGTTAATTCTAAATCACAAAAGTATCTGCATTTAATATTTTCTGCTTATGATGTGAAACATGTCGCTGGCCCATGAGAATCTAGCGCCCTTGTACAGAAAGCCAACTGAATTGGAAAACAGAAAAATAAGAGTAATCGGTACCGGTATGGCCTTGCCAGCCGGGGAAGTCAGCGATATCGAGCTGGATCGTCGGCTTGGACTGGCCCCGGGCTCCACCTTCCGCATTACAGGCGTGAAGCGCCGCTTCCTCTCCACCAACGAAACCGCCGCGCAACTGGCTGCGGGGGCCTGCGAGCGCGCCTTGCAGGATGCCGGCTTGCAATGGAGCGACGTGGATTGTCTGGTCGCCGCCTCCGCCACGATGGATCAGGCGCTTCCTTATAACGCGGCACTGGTGCATGCGGAATTAGGACTGCAGGCGCATCGCACCAGCACGTTCGATATTGGCGCCAGCTGCATGTCCTTCCTGACGGCGCTGGATGTGATTAGCTACCTGGTGGCAGCCGGGCGCTACCGGCGCGTGATGTTGGTGTCGGCCGATATCGCGACTTTCGGCATGGATTGGAAACGCCCGCGCGAATGCGGAATCTTCGGCGATGGTGCGGCCGCAGCAGTCATCCGGCGCACCGAGGACGGCGAAGGCAGTGAATTGCTCAGCGCCGGCCTGGTCACCTTGTCGGAAGGAGTTGCGGATTGTCGCATCCCGGCCGGCGGATCGCGTCATCATCCGCGCCGCATGGCGCAGGACATCGAACCATTGTCGGTCTTTCACATGGCGGGCAAGCAGGTATTCCGTCGGGTCGCCACCGAGCTGCCGGCCTTTGCCGGGCGCCTGCTGCACGAGGCCGGCCAGACGATGGAGCAGCTTGCCGCCGTCATTCCTCACCAGGCCAGTCAGCTGGCGCTGGACCATCTGTCTAAGCGATTGCGCATCCCGTCCGGACGCTTGGTGGACGTGTTTTCCCGGTTCGGAAACCAGGTCGGGGCCTCGTTGCCGACTGCCTTGCACCTCGCCATCGCGGAGGGCCGCGTGAAACGGGGTGAATCCATGATGCTGATCGGCACCGGCGCCGGCCTGACGATGGGCGGCATCGTCATGACATATTGAGGCCGTGATGAAAATCCTGATCACTGGTGGAACCGGTTTCCTTGGACGGCACATTGTCTGGCGGCTGGCGGAGCAGGGCCATGAAGTGGTCTTCACCGGCCGCGACCGCGTGCAAGCCGATGCCGTCACGCACGCCATGCCCGCGGGGGCGTCCGCCCCGGTGCATTTTTGCGCGCTGGAGCACGGACATCCCGAGGCCGCGGAGCGGTTGCTGGAATGCGCGGCCGGTGCACAAGCCATCGTGCATTGCGCGGGGCTGGCCGCGCCATGGGGCAGCGCCGCCGCCTTCCATGCCGCCAATGTCGCCTCCACCCGGGAGGTATTGGCCGCATGCCGCCACCACGGCATCGGCAAGCTGGTGCATATCTCCACGCCCAGCATCTATTTCCGCTTCGCCGATTGCATCGGAGTCCGTGAGGACGACCCGCTGCCGCCGCCGGTCAACGCCTACGCCGGCACCAAGCTGCACGCCGAGCATCTGGCGCAGGCGGCAGGCTTGCAGCAGCTGGTGATCTTGCGGCCGCGCGCCATCTTCGGCCCCTGGGACAACACCTTGCTGCCGCGCCTGTTGCGCATCGTGCAAAGCGGCCGCGCGCCCTTGCTACGCGGAGGCCGCGCTCTGCTGGATCTAAGCTACGTGGACAACGTGGTCGATGCGGTGCTGCTGTCCCTGCGCGACGGCTGTCCCGGCGGCGCCTATAACGTCAGCAACGGGGAGCCGATCGCGGCGGCCGAACTGTTCGCCCGTCTGGCGCGGTCCTTGGACCTGCCGATCCAGGCCGTGCATCGCCCTTATGCCATCGCCGATATCGCGGCGCGCGCGCTGGAAGCCTGGGCGAGGCTGGCCGGCGGCGGGGAGCCGTTGATCACCCGTTATTCACTCGGTGCCATCGCGTTTTCGCAGACGCTGGATCTGACGCGCGCTACCTCGCAACTCGGCTACGCGCCACGCATCGGTCTGGACCAGGCCATCGCCAGAACCGCGGCCTGGTGGAAAGCGCAGCGCCCGTCATGATGCCGCGCCTCGACTTCCAACTGCTCAAAGTGGGATATTGCACGCATCCGGAATGCGTGGCGATGCGCGGCGGACGCTGGAAATCCGTCCCATTCCCAGCGCTATGCGGCCTGCTGCGCCATCCGCAACGCGGCTGGACGCTGTTCGATACCGGTTACAGCCGGCATTTCAGACAGGCCACGCAGCCTTTCCCGCAACGCTTCTATCGCTGGGTCACGCCCAGCATCCTGCCGGACGAAGAGGCGTTGCCGGCCCAACTCCGCCGCCGCGGCATCGCCCCCGAAGACATCGCCAACATCGTCATTTCGCATCTGCATGGCGACCATATCGCGGGCTTGAAAGACTTTCCCAACGCGCGCTTCATCATCATGCGCGCGGAACTGGACAGCATGCGGCGGCGCTCGCCGCTGGCCAATCTGCGCCGCGGCGTGCTGCCGGGCCTGTTGCCGGACGACTTCATGCACCGGGTGCGCCTGGCCGATGAGTGCCGCCGGGTCGCGCTGCCTCCCGAACTGGCCGCCTTCGGCGAAGGCATGGATCTGTTCGGCGACGGCAGCCTGCTGGCCGTTCATCTGCCCGGTCACACCCGCGGACAGATCGGCGTCGTCCTGCGCCAGGAAGATGGGCGCACGATCTTCTTGTGCGCCGACGCCTGCTGGAACCTCAAAGCAATCGCCGGCGATCTGCGGCCGACCTGGCTGGCGCGCCGGCTGTTCGACAATGAGGCGCACTATCTGGACACCTTTGCGCGGCTGCGCCGGCTGCACGAGCGTGCCCCCGAACTGCGCCTGATCCCATCCCATTGCATGCAATCCTGGCTCTCCCATGAAACACGCCCCGACTGATGCGCTGCTGGTGGCGCTCCATTTCTTGTCGGCCCGGCTGCTCCGGTTCCGTTCACGGCGCCTGCTGCAAGCATGGCAGCGCTTCCGGCTCGGGCGCTTCCTGCGCCGCAGCCTGCCCCGGCTGCCGTACTATGCCCACGCCGCCGGCCAAGGTGCGGCGACGCTGCCCATCATCGATAAACAGGTGATGCTGGCCCACTTCGAACAATTCAACGGCGCCGGCATCCGCCTCGAAGACGCCACGGCCCGCGCCCTGGAGGCCGAATCCTCGCGCGACTTCAGGCCGGAGCTGGGCGGCGTCACCGTCGGCCTCTCCAGCGGCACGCAAGGCCCGCGCGGCGCGTTCATGGTATCGCGCTCGGAGCGCTTGAAATGGGCCGGCATCATGCTGGCCCGGGTGCTCACGCCGGCGATGCTCATGCAACTGGTGCTGGGAAGGCGCCCGCTGAAAGTGGCCTTTTTCATGCGCGCCAACAGCAACCTCTACACCACGCTGGCCAGCCGGCGCATCGATTTCCGCTTCTATGATTTGCTGGAGGGCGTGGAGCCGCATCTCGCCGCGCTGCAGGCCCATGCGCCGGATATCCTGGTCGCGCCGTCGCGCGCATTGGGCTGGCTGGCCGGCGCCCGGCTGGCGGGGCGATTGACGCTGGCGCCGGCCAAGCTGATCGCGGTGGCCGAAGTGCTTGAACCCGATGACCGCCGGCGTGCCGAGCAGGCGTTCGGCAGGCCGGTGCATCAGCTGTATCAATGCACCGAGGGCTTCCTGGCGTACACCTGCCCGCACGGCGTGCTGCACATGAACGAGGAATACGTTCATATCGAACAGGAGTGGCTGGATGAGCAAAAGACGCGCTTCACGCCGGTCATCACCGACTTCACCCGCAGCACCCAGCATTTCATCCGCTATCGCCTCAACGATGTCCTGCGCGTGCGCCAGGCGCCTTGCCCCTGCGGCAACGCCGCGCTGGCGCTGGATGCGGTGGAAGGCCGCAGCGACGACATCCTGTGGCTTCCGGCCCTGAAGGACCGGCAGTTGCGCCCGCTGTTCCCGGACGCCGTGCGACATGCCGTATCGGTCGCGCCCGAGCCCTTGCCCGACTATCGCATCGAACAGCATGGCGAACTGTTCCGGATCGCAAGCGATGGCGATGACCCGCATGCTTACCGGCGCATCGCCGCCGCCCTCGGGCAGGCCGCGCAACGCCACGGCATGCAGGCGCCCACCTGCGCGCAGGCCACGTTCGCGCCGCCCATCCAACACGCCAAACGCCGGCGCATCGTCTGCATCAGGCGGCCGGCGCCAGGCCATCACACGGAGCGTCTCGTCGATCATGCCTAAGGTGCTTATTCTGGGAGGCCGCGCGCCGGTGGCGCTGGATCATGCACGGCGCTTTGCCGCCCAAGGCTGGCAGGTGATCGTCGCCGACAGTGTGTCCTGCCGTCTCAGCAGCTGGTCGCGCGCGGTGCATGCTGATGCGCGGCTGCCATCGCCGCGGCGCATGCCGGCGCAGTTCATCGCGGCATTGAACCGGCTGATCCACCGTCACCGCATCGACATGGTGGTGCCGACCTGCGAAGAAGTCTTCTTTCTTTCCCGCTATCGGGCAGCGCTGCCGCAAGCCTGCCGCATCGTCTGCGACGACTTCGCCAAGCTACGCGTGCTGCACAGCAAATGGGATTTCCTCGCGCTGGCCCGGCAAGCCGGCGGCCATGCGCCGGACAGCGCGCCGGTGGCCGACCTGGCGCAGGCGCGCGCCTGGGCGAACGGCCGGCCGGTCGTGCTGAAGCCGGAATTTTCCCGCTTCGGGGTACACGTGCGCATCTGCGCGCAGGGCATCGCCGATGACATGCCGCCGCTCCCCCCGTTGGGGCGCTGGGTGGTGCAGGCCTATTGCGAAGGCCCCGAGTTCTGCTCGTACAGCATCGCCGACCGCGGACGCCTGCTGGCCCATGCGCTCTATCGTCCGCTGCATCGCCTGCATCGGAGTTCGAGTTACTATTTCGAGGCGCGCCAGCACCAGGGGGTGCAGGACGTCGTCGCCCGGCTGGTGGCGCAACTGGAATTCACGGGCCAGATTTCCTTCGACTGGATCGAATCCCCGGACGGCCGCATGCAGCCGCTGGAATGCAATCCCCGCGCCACCAGCGGCCTGCACCTGTTCGGCATGGACGACGGCATTCCCGCCGCCCTGTCAGGTGCAGCGGATGGACTGGTGACACCTCGGCCAGGATCGGCGCGCATGTTGGCCCCGGTCATGTACGGCCCGGGTCTCTGGCAGGCCGCGACGACCGGCGCCCTGGGCGCGTGGCGCGCCAACCGCGCACGCGCGCGCGACGTCCTGTGCGCCTGGCCGGATCTGGCGCCGCTGGCCGGCGCCGCGGTCGATATGGCGTGGTTCGCCCGCACCGCACTAGCGCGCCGCTGCTCGTTGCGCGAAGCGGCCACCAGCGACATCGAATGGGATGGGGAGACGCTGCCATGCCTGTAGCCTCCGCGCCCGGCCAGGAGGTCTTCTTTGCGCGCGCGCGGGCCTATGCGAGCATCCACCAAGATGTGCCGACCAACGCTTTCATCAGCAACATCGACACGCGTATCGCGCTGCTCGCCCACGGCGAGGCCGCCATTCCCTGCACCATCAACGATGGCGATCCGGGCGAGGCCTGGGTCTGTTCGCCCTCGGTCACTTATGGACGCTACCTGGCGGAGGAAATCCAACGCTACCTGCCGCGCGCGCTGGCCTGGCCGGCGGGGCGGCTGTGCGGGGTCTATCGCCGCATGCTGGAGGGCGCCCGGCTGGACCGCTGCGTCACCCTCAATAACTGGATGCTGGCGACCAATCTCTTTCCGCGCCCCGATCCCGTGGCCCTGGACAGCTGGATAGACCAGGCGCGCCAGCGCTGGCCCGCGCATGCGATCTGGCTGCGCTCGCTGAACATGCGCCAGAACGGCGAGTGGATCGCCTTGCTCCTGGCGCGCGGGTTCCGGCTGCTGCCGTCGCGCCAGGTCTATCTGTTCGACCAGCCGGGGACGCTCGCGCATGCCAACGTCCGGCGTGACCTGCGCCTGCTGCAGACGACGCCGCTGGCGGCGGTCCCGCCCGAGGAACTGGCGCCATCCGACTTCGCCCGCATCGAGACCTTGTATGCCATGCTCTACATGAACAAGTACTCCCGTTTCAATCCCCGCTACCGGGCCGACTTCTTCCGGCGCTGGCATGAAGCGGGCTTGCTGGAACTTCAGGGCTTTCGCGACGCCGGCGGGGAGCTCCAGGCAGTGGTGGGCACGTTCAGCCAGGACGGCGTGCTCACGGCGCCCATCGTCGGCTACCACACCTGCTTGCCGCAATCGCTGGGCCTGTACCGCCTGCTGATGGCGAGCGTTCTGCAGCGGGCGATGCAGCGCGGATGGAGCGTCAATCTCAGTGCTGGCGCGGCGCACTTCAAGCGCCTGCGGGGCGGGCAGGCCGAGATCGAATACAGCGCCGTGCTGGATGACCATCTAGACACGCGCCACCGCCTCACCTTGTTCGCGTTGCGCCAGCTGGCCCATCGGGCCGGCATCCCGCTCATGAGGAAATTTCAACTATGACAGACTGGCCGGATCACCTTCAAGGATGCTGGTTTGTCGTCGGGCACAGTCACCAGCTGCAAGGCCGGCCGGCCGCCATCGAGGTGCTGGGCGTGCCACTGGTCGTGGCGCGCGACGACCAAGGGCGTGCCTTCGCGCTGGTCGATCGCTGCCCGCATCGCCAGGTGCCGCTATCGGCCGGCCGCATGACCGAACACGGTTTGCGATGTCCTTACCACGGCTGGTCGTTTGGCAGCGATGGCCGATGTAGGAAGATCCCCGGCCTGTTGCCGGGAGAGACGCCGCCACCCATCAGCGCCCAGGCCGTGACATGCCATGAAGCGGGCGGATGGGTGTGGGTCAGGCTGGGCGGCACCGGCGCCGTTGCTCCTCCCGCTTGTATGACCAGCCCCCTAGAGAATGCTGCCGTCCTGACCTGGGACGACCGCTGGAACGCGCCGGCCTTGGATTCCATCGAGAATTTCCTGGATCCTCTGCATACCCACACGATCCACCCCGGCCTGGTGCGTAGGGACAAGCAGCGCAGCATCGTGACCGCCACAATCAGCATCGGCGGCGATGGTTTCACCGTGGACTATCGTGGGCAGGAACAGCAGAGTGGATGGCTATATCGACTGTTCGAATCGGAACGCGCCAAGGAACGTGTGGTCTTTGGCGGTGCCGCATCGGCGCGCATCGAATATGGATATAAGAACGGCAGCGAAGTACACATCACGCTGCATTTCACTCCAGAAACAAGCGGACGCACGCGCGTGTTCGGCCGGCTGGAGGTAAGTGGCCGTCGGGTCCCGAAGTGGCTGCTTCGGCTATTGGTGAGCCCGATGCTGCTGAAGATTGCGCGCCAGGATCGGGCAATCTTGGAAACTCAGCATGCCAATAAGCTGAAATTTCCGCCAGCGCGTGGCGTCAGCACCAGGCTGGACATTGTCCGCCCGTATCTCGACCACCTCTGGTCCGGGCAGCGAGGCGGATTTGAGCAAGTCAAATGTGATGTAGTGATGTTTATTTAGGTGCTCGCAATCGCATCAAAAGATCCATTCTTGTCACTATGGCCAGCGATCAGCCTGAAGCGGGCTGTTGCACGTTCTCGGCACCATCCCAGCAATGATGTTCATCGATTAACGTGATCGAAAGAGCATGTGAATAGCTTGAAAGGTGAGCCTTTACAGGAACCGCAGTTAAAGTGAGCTTAGGCCCCGTCTTCTTAGTAAAAACCAGGAAAGTCGATGGAGTTGGCATTAAATTTTCCTAGGAAGAGAAGAAGATTGACGATCCCGACAGTCGGCATAGATGAATAGCCCTAAAACGAAAATTGAAAACATAAGGCCAACTACATTAAGAAAAATGCTGACGGTGGAAAGATAGAATTTTCGCTGGGCTTCAGCGATATCGTTAAAAGACAAATCAATGCCATCGCCATGGATTGCGCGTATTTTTAACGGTTTTTCGAAAAGAGCATAATGATTTAAGAGGCTGCCTTACTAAGGATCTGTCAGGTACGGATCAGAGTTTCAGCCAGGATGCAAAACGATGTCGATGGGTGGGATGCTACTTATTCCTGGGATTTGGTTTCAACGGCATTGAGCGGCGAATGAGGACCCGAAGAGGCCGCCGGTCCTTCTTTGCAATGTACCGTTTGCGGCGAAATGCTCGTGGCCCAGTCATACGGTAAATTTCTCGTTCTTCGCGAATGCGCTCACGTAATAGATTCATAGAGTTTCCGGATTTATACAATTAAAAGCCGCCCGCCAATATCTGCAAAATCAACTTGTCCGCTGGCAGCGAAAAATATCTTAGGTCAGTTCACTCTCAGCTTTCTGCTAATTTTGCACGCGATGAATGGAGGGCGACCGTGGGACGCTCCGTTCGTGCCTGACTGCGGCGCCGAGTGTTCTCTAAGCAAGAAAATGACTGCTGAACGAATTCCCGTGATGGTAAGGCGCTCTGTTGATGTTTGCACTCTACATGCCCATGGTTTTGTTGACGTGCCAGAAGGAAGTATGTTGAGTTGCATCGAAAACTGACCCACTTTCCCCGGAAATTTGCATCCTAAGTTGACCCATGTTTAGACCACAATCCTGCTCATCACAGCGAGCAGGAGAACGGAGTGATAGACGTGGCCCTACTTGGAATTATTCGACGCTGGTACATCCGCGATCACATCTCGATCAGGGAAATCTCCCGCCGGCTGGACATCTCTCGAAACACGGTTCGTCGCTATATCCGATCCGGAGCGATCGAGCCTTCCTACCCCTCAAGGCATTCATCCAGTGCCCTAGATGAATTCGCGCCTCGACTTTCAGCCTGGCTCAGCGCTGAGGCAGTCAAATCGCGCAAGCAGAGACGAACCCTGAAACAGATGTTCCTGGACTTACGAGAGCTGGGATATGAAGGGTCTTATGACCGCGTGGCAGCCTTTGGAAGGCAATGGAAGGTGGGTCAAATGGAGAGGGTCAATTCTGCGAGCAAATCAACACTAAACAACCATCGTAATTTGTCGTAAACAGATTAATTTTTCTATTCACGTCTTTGCGACGGTCTAGTAATCCAAGAAGGGTTAGAACAAAGTTCTCGTAGTTTTTAAAATTCTTGATTCCTTCTTCGGTGGGTATGTTTTCGGGGTCAAAATTTTGAACGGGGAAAATACAAGTGTTGAAGTAATGCATAAAAATAGCAGATTTGACTGCCATATCGCCTTCAAACGTTGTCGCAAGGGTTTCGATAGTTTGAGGTGCTCCATCGGTATCTCTCACCTTCAGTGCTAGTGTCGGAAACAGATCCGCGGACGCACCAGAGCCGATAAGTATGTTTATATTTTTGTTGTAAATGTCGCCGGCTTCGATCGAAGTAAACATTTTCCCCTCAATTTTGGTCTCAATTTGATGAAATTTTACCAATATCAAGTATAGCGATACCTTTTCACGTTGATAGGACTATGCAGGTCTTAGTGACCTTAGTGCGAGTGACCTCAATGCAAAATGTTGGTCGGGACGCAGCAGTTATCGGGCCAAGCCGAAATCCCGAAAAATAAGTGACGCGGAAATGGAAGTCCGCTTCTAGCGGATAGCGGTAGTCAGATCTCAAGTTTCAATAAAAAGCCGCCTGTATAGGCGGCTTTTGACTTTTTGAATAGGGAATGGCGGTATCATTCTCCGACCAACTTTATTCGGGCCCGACCAACTTTATTCATCAAGGTCACGAGCGATCACTACCCTCACTCCACCGTCACCGACTTAGCCAAATTCCGCGGCTTATCCACATCCGTCCCCCGCGCCAACGCCGTGTGATAAGACAGCAACTGCAACGGCACCACATGCAGAATCGGCGACAGCACGCCATAGTGCTCCGGCATCCGGATCACGTGCACACCCTCCGCCGAGGTGATGCGTGAATCGCCATCGGCAAACACATACAGCTGACCACCCCGCGCACGCACTTCCTGCATGTTGGACTTGAGCTTCTCCACCAGCGCGTCATTGGGCGCAATGGTGACCACCGGCATCTGGTCCGTCACCAGGGCCAGCGGGCCATGCTTGAGTTCGCCCGCAGCATAGGCTTCGGCGTGGATGTAAGTGATCTCCTTGAGCTTGAGCGCACCTTCCAGCGCGATCGGATAATGCAGGCCACGCCCCAGGAACAGCGCATTCTCGCGGCGGGCGAAGGCTTCGGCCCAGGCGACGATGGAGGGCTCCAGCGCCAGCACGCTCTGCAGTGCGGCGGGCAGGTGGCGCATGGCCTTGAGATGCGCGGTTTCCTCTTCTTCGGTGAGCAGGCCGCGCGTCTGCGCCAGCGCCAGCGTCAACAGGAAGAGCGCAGCCAGCTGCGTGGTGAACGCCTTGGTCGAGGCCACGCCCACTTCCACACCCGCACGGGTGATGTAGGCCAGTTCGCATTCGCGCACCATGGCGCTGGTGGCGACGTTGCAGACCGTCAGCGTGTGCTGCATGCCCAGGCTGCGCGCATGCTTCAACGCGGCCAGCGTGTCCGCAGTCTCGCCGCTCTGCGAGATGGTGACCACTAGGGACTTCGGGTTCGGTACGCTGTCGCGATAACGGTATTCGCTGGCGATCTCGACGTTGACCGGGATCTTCGCAATCGATTCCAGCCAGTACTTGGCAGTCAGGCCGGCGTAATAGCTGGTGCCGCAGGCCAGGATCAGGACTGAATCCACTTCCTTGAAGACCTTGTAGGCCTTGTCGCCAAACAGCTCGGGCATGATGCCGACCACGCCTTCGAGCGTGTCGGCGATGGCGCGCGGCTGCTCGAAGATTTCTTTTTGCATGTAGTGCTGGTACGGGCCCAGTTCCACCGCACTGGTGTAGGCCTGCACGGTGCGCACTTCGCGCTCGACCGGGCGGCCGGTAGCATCGACGATCCAGACCTTCTGCAATTGCAGGTCGACCACATCGCCTTCTTCCAGATAGATGATCTGGTCCGTCGTGCCGGCCAGCGCCATGGCGTCGGAAGCGACGAAGTTCTGACCCTCGCCCACACCCACGATCAGCGGCGAACCCTGGCGCGCAGCGACCACGCGATGCGGTTCGTCGGCACAGAAGACGGCAATGGCGTAGGCACCGGTGAGGCGGCGCACGGCTTGCTGCACGGTGTTGAAGAGATCGCCGTCATAGATGTGGCCGACCAGATGGGCGATCACTTCGGTATCGGTCTGGCTCTCGAAGACGTAACCGGCGGCCTGCAGCTCGGCGCGCAGTTCGTCATGGTTCTCGATGATGCCGTTGTGGACCAGCGCGATGCGGTCCCGCGAGAAGTGCGGATGGGCATTGTGGGTGGCCGGGGCGCCATGGGTGGCCCAGCGGGTGTGGGCGATACCAGTGAAGCCGGCCAGGCCGCTCTGCGCCACCTGATGCTGCAGCTCGGCCACGCGCGAGGTGCTGCGCGAACGCTGCAGCTTGCCATCCACGTGCAGCGCCACGCCGCAGGAATCGTAGCCGCGATATTCAAGGCGCTTCAGGCCCTCAAGCAGGATGGGAGTGACGTTTTGTTGCGCTACCGCGCCGACGATGCCGCACATGACTTACCTCGCTGGAAAAGATGTGCTTGCATCTTAGGGGAGGTGGTGTGAAATAAGATTTCTAAAATCTTATGAATATGAACTAATATTGCTTCATGGGGATGCTATGAAATAATATTAAATTCAAGGTGACATTTTGAATTTATATAACGTGCAAGTTCGCCCATAGTCAGCCGATGTCAGGCCACTTCACTAGGTTTCTTTCTCTCCCATGAAAACCCCGCTCCCGCTGGACGACCTTGACCGCCGCATCCTGCAAGCCCTGCAAAGCGATGCCAGCCAGACCAACCAGGAACTGGCCTTGCGCGTGCACGCCTCGCCGCCGACCTGTCTGCGCCGCGTCAAACGGCTGGTGGAGGCGGGGGTAATCGCGCGCCAGGTGGCCTTGCTGGACCCGGCGCAACTGGCTTCCACGCTGACAGCCGTGGTGGAGATCACCCTGGACCGGCAGGGCGAGGAAGAGCAGCAAGCCTTCGAGGCGCTGGTGGCGGCAGAAGCGGCCGTGCAGCAGTGCTACCGGGTCTCGCCGGGGCCGGATTTCGTGCTGGTGGTGCTGGTGCGCGACATGCCGGCCTATCATGCCCTGGCGCACCGGCTGTTCGCTTCGCAGCGCAATGTGCGCAACGTGCGCAGTTACTTCTCCATCCACCGCAGCAAGTTCGAGCCGGCCATTCCCCTGGATGACGCCGGCGCAATTTCCTGAAAAACGGGCCGTTCCTTCACCAATTGGCCGTGTTTGCCTGTGGATAAGTCAGGTGGGATGGTTTTTTTGGTCTTTTTGCTTCATATCGCCCTGAAACCACCCCTGCCGACTCAAGTTGTCCACAGGCGCCCGGCCTTTGGCGCTTACTTCTTGATCTTGACCGGCCGCTGCCATCCCGCCAGCGACAGCTGCTTGGCGCGTGACAGCGTAAGCTGCCCGGCCGGGGCATCCTTGGTCAGGGTGGTGCCGGCGCCGAGGGTGGCACCCTTGCCCACGCGCACCGGGGCGACCAGCTGGCTGTCGCTGCCGATGAAGGCGTCGTCTTCGATGATGGTGCGGAATTTGTTGGCGCCGTCGTAGTTGCAGGTGATCACGCCCGCGCCGACGTTGACGCCGCTGCCCACGTCCGCATCGCCCACGTAGGCCAGGTGATTGGCCTTGCTGCCCACGCCGACGATGCTGTTCTTGACCTCGACGAAGTTGCCGATATGCACGTCCCGCGCCAGTTCGGTGCCGGGGCGCAGGCGCGCGTAGGGGCCGATCTGGGCGCCGTCGCCGACCACCGCGTCTTCGATGTGGGTGAAGGGCTTGATGGCCACGCCAGCGCCGATGCGGGCATTGCGGATCACGCAGTGGGCGCCGATGTGGCTGCCTTCGCCGATGCTGACCTGGCCTTCGAAGACGCAGTTGACGTCGATGCTCACGTCACGTGCGCACGTCAGCGTACCGCGCACGTCGAGGCGCGCCGGGTCGGCCAGGGTCACGCCGGCTTCCAGCAGGCCCTGGGCGATGTTGCGCTGGTGTACGCGTTCCAGTTCGGCCAGCTGCACCTTGCTGTTCACGCCCAGGGTTTCGGCCACGTCGTCAGGCTGGGCCGAGACCACTTCCACGCCATCGGCCACCGCGGCAGCGATGACGTCGGTCAGGTAGTACTCGCCCTGGGCATTGTTGTTGGAGAGCTGCGAGAGCCACTGGCGCAGGCGCGCCGTGGGCGCGACGATGATGCCGGTGTTGACCTCGCGGATGGCGCGTTCGGCTTCGTTGGCATCCTTCTGCTCGACGATGCGCGTGATCTTGCCATCCTCGCGCACGATGCGGCCATAACCGGTGGGGTTGTCCAGGGTCACGGTGAGCACGCCCAGCTTGTCCTGGCCGGCGGCCTCCAGCAGGCGCTGCAGCGAGGCCGCCGTGGTCAGCGGCACGTCGCCATACAGCACCAGGGTGGGCGCGCCATCATCGAGATGCGGCACCGCCTGCATGACGGCATGGCCGGTACCCAGCTGCGGTTCCTGCAGGGCAAAGGCCAGGCCCTGGCCGCCGAAGGCCTTGGGCACGGCATCGCCACCATGGCCGTAGATCACGCACAGTTGCGTGGGCGCGAGCTGGCGGGCGGTATCGATGACGTGGCCCAGCAGGGGCTTGCCGGCGAGCGGATGCAAGACCTTGGGCAGCGAGGATTGCATGCGTTTGCCCATGCCGGCGGCGAGGATGACGATGTTCATGAGTGGTGACAGGAGGGGCAGGGGAAAAAGCCAAAAGTCTAGCACGCACCCTCTGCCGGCCAACACGTGCGGGGCTGCAAAAGATGAAGCTGAGGGGCGTTTGGCGTTGTACTCCCGTTTTTATGCGCACGGCTGGCGCTTACCATGGGAAGCTGTGCAAGTTCGTCTGCGCCGTTGCTGCCTGCGCGTGAAGGGGCAGGATCGCTGATGAACGATCAATGACAACCGGTCCGGCCCAGGCCGACCCTTCCTGGAAAGTGCATGAAGATTCTTCTGTTGAACGATGAGTTCTACACCACCGGCGCCAGCACCGCGATGCTGCGCCTGGCCGAGCGCCTGGTGCAGAACCATGAGGTGTCGGTCCTGCCGCGTATCGATGGCCAGGGTGAAGTGCGCAAGCAGTTTGAAGCGATGGGCATTCCCATCGTCAAGGATCTGGCGGGCAATCCGGATGTGATCGTCTCCAACTGCATCCTCTCGGGCGGACTGGTGGGCGAGATGGCGCCGCGCTGCCCGGTGATCTGGTGGATCCATGAAGCCGAGATCGGGCGCGATCTGCTGCTGCACTATCCGCAGAATGCGCAGGGTTTCAAGAGCGCGTCGCACATCGTCTTCCAGACCGAGTTCCAGCGCATCGTCTACGGCAGCTTCCTGTTCGACAGCCCGGCCATGTCCCACGTGCTGCCGTTCTGGAATGACGCCATCTATCGCCAGGAAGACCTGCAGCCCAAGCCCAAGGATAAAAAGCGCATCGTCTGCATCGGCACCATCGAGCCGCGCAAGCGCATGGAAGATACCGTCATGGCCGTCAATGCCATGAGTGGCGACCAGCGTGCCGGTGTCGAGTGCGTCTTCATCGGCAAGTACCTGCAACTGAGCGAGGGCGCGCGCAAGCTCTGCGAAGCGCTGCCGGAGCGCTACCGCTTCCTGGGCGAGCAGCCCAATGAAGAAACCCTGCGCTACCTGGCCTCGGCCGATGCCTACGTGCTGGCCAGCTCCAGCGAATCCCAGCCGCTGACCATCTGGGAAGCCTTTGAACTCGGTGTGCCGGTCTGCCTGTCGGATCTGGAAACCTATCGCCACATCGGTCTGAAGAACGGCGTCAACGCCTTGATGCATCCGGTGGGCAACATCGATCTGCTGTCGTCGAACCTGCAGATGGTGCTGCATAACGAGGATGTACGCCGCCGCATCACGCGCGCAGGCAAGAGCCTGCTGCTGAAGAATCTCACGCGGGAATGGTCGGAGGAATTCGAACGCCTGATCTTGCGCACGCAGACCATGGCCGAGATTCGCAAGATGGGATATTGAGGTGCGCCGGAGCTGATCCGGCGCCTTGCCCTCAGTTCAGGCTCTGGTAGAAGGCGATCTGGTTCTCGCTCAAGGTGCGCAGGTCTTCGTTGTTCAGGTAGCCGGCGTACCACTGCGCGGTCAGCTCCAGCGCCGTGTAGAGTTCCATGCGCGGGATCCAGTCCAGGCGCTGCCGTGCCTTGGAGATGTCCAGGCGCAGCACTGCCTGCTGCTGGTCGTCCTGCTCGGGTTCGAGGCGTACCTCGATCGGCTCCACATCGTTCTTCTGCAACGAATGATTGAAGGTGGCGCAGAGCTGGGCCACGGTCTGCAGGTCGGTATCGGCCGGTCCGAAGTTCCAGGCTTCGGCATAGGTGCTGCCGTGCTCGTAGAGCAGCTTGCCGATCTGCAGGTAACCGGACAGCGGCTCCAGCACGAATTGCCAGGGGCGTACGGCGCGCGGCTGGCGGATGACGACGGGTTCTTCCTTTTCCAGGGCGCGGATGAAGTCGGGCACCAGGCGTTCCGGCGAGAAATCGCCGCCGCCGATGACGTTGCCGGTGCGTACCGAAGCCAGGCCGACCTGGCTACCTTTCTCGGCAGAGAAATAGGAGCGCCGGTAGGCGGCCGTGACCAGTTCGGCCGCACCCTTGCTGCTGCTGAAGGGATCGCGTCCGCCCATGGGGTCGTCCTCGCGGTAACCCCACAGCCATTCACGGTTCTCGTAGCACTTGTTGCTGGTGGCCACCACGACTGCGCGCACGCTGGGCGTCAGGCGCACCGCCTCCAGCAGATGGGCGGTGCCCATCACGTTGGTGGAGAAGGTATCGAGCGGATTGATGAAGGCCTGGCTGATCTGCGGCTGGCCGGCCAGATGGAATACCACGTCCGGCTGCACCGCCGCCAGCGTCTCGGCCAGATGGCGCGGATCGCGCACGTCGCCGGTGGTGGTCTGCACGCAATTGTGCAGGCGCGCCAGGTGGAACAGGCTGGGATTGGTTGGTGCCGGCAACGCGTAGCCGCTCACCTTGGCCCCCATCAGGTGCAGCCACAAGGTCAGCCAGCTCCCCTTGAAGCCGGTATGACCGGTGATGAAAACGCGCTTGTCGCGCCAAAAGTTAGCCATCAGGCAGCCTCTTACACGTATGGCAGAGAGTCGTTCGGGGTGCAGAGGCGTGACGGCCGCAGGCCAGTCAATCACGCGGATGGCAATACCACGCAGCCCAACCCCTGTTCTTGCCGGGCTACGTTTCCCTGCGAAACCACGACTGCATGGTTATGTTTGTTTTCCCTGGCAATGCGGCCTCGCGGCACGGCATTGCGATAGGACAAATTAAAACATGCGTGTTTTGGCCTTCAAGCGTGGAAGAGGAGGGTATTTGATGCTCATTCCCAAATATAGCCGTATGACAACAAAAATTTACTTTTGCGTCATCCTGCGGAAATGGGCCATCGGCGCGAAAGCCGCGCCACAGCTGGCTTTCGTACTGATGAGGTGAGACGGTCTGTCTCGCTGGACTAAGTTTTTTGTGCAGGGCTGCGGTGAGCCGCTGCGTATCGTCATGGTTGTCAGGTCACACCAGGTTGATCACCGACTGGCTTTGGTCGAGTTTGTCGTCGCGGTCAAAGAGAGTGTCGCCCTGGGCCTGCTTGCCGGGTCCGGCGGTGAAGTTGGTGAAATCGAACAGGCTGCGATCCAGCATGTGCGACGGCGTGATGTTGGCCATGGCCGTGAACATGCTCTTGATCCACAGGGGATTGGTTTTTTCCCACTGGTTGAGCATCTCGCGCATGGCCTGGCGCTGCAGGTTGGGCTGCGAGCCGCACAGGTTGCAGGGGATGATGGGGAATTCCATGGCGGCCGCGTACTTCTTGATGTCGGGCTCGCGCACGTAGGCCAGAGGGCGGATCACCACGTTCTCGCCATCGTCGGCGATCAGCTTGGGCGGCATGGTCTTGATCTTGCCGCCGTAGAACATGTTGAGCATGAAGGTGTGCAGGATGTCGTCGCGGTGATGGCCCAGCGCGATCTTGGTGGCGCCCAGCTCCTTGGCCACGCGGTACAGGATGCCCCGGCGCAGGCGCGAGCACAGCGAGCAGGTGGTCTTGCCCGGTGCGATCTTCTCCTTGACGATGCTGTAGGTGTCTTCTTCGATGATGCGGTAGGGCACGCCGATGCGGGCGAAGTATTCCGGCAGGATGTGTTCGGGGAAGCCCGGCTGCTTCTGGTCCAGGTTCACGGCAATGATCTCGAACTTCACCGGGGCCACGCTCTGCAGGTAGCGCAGCGTGTCCAGCATGGTGTAGCTGTCGGCGCCGCCGGACATGCAGGCCATGATGACGTCGCCGTCGCGGATCATGTCGAAGTCGGCGATGGCTTTGCCGGTGAGGCGGCGGATGCTTTTTTCGAGCAGTTCGAAACGGCGCGAACCGCGCGCGGTGACTTCAGCATGGCCACGCTCGTCCTGCGTAGCGGCTGCATCGAGGTCGGCCATGTCGGTCAGTTCGGACAATTGCACTGCGGCTGCAATGTCGTTCATGGGAAATTCCTTCAATCGGTAGGCTGTTGCTGCCGGACGAGCGGAGTTGCCGTCCATCAACATCGATGAGGCAATGGGCGGGAGGGCTGCGTGCGGGCGGAGGACCGGCATTTTCTCATGCAGCGCCGGTTCCTGCCATTTCTGCGTGGCTTGCCGCAGGGCAAGCGTCGCATGGATGCCTCATCGGAGCGATGCACCGACGCTCATTTGTCCGATTGCAGTGCCCCCAGCACATGCCGGTTGCGGATCTGCCGGATCGCCGCCACCAGGAAATCGATGAACGCCGCCACCGCCGGCGGCAGCTTGCGTCCAGCCATGGTCTGGACCTGCAGGGTGCGTTGGTGCAGCTCACTCTCGGCCATCGGCACCAGGGCCATGCCGTCTTCCTCGGCGCGTTCCTGCACGGTGAGGAAGCCGCCCAGCGCCACCGTGTCGGGTGATCGGGCGGTGAAGCGATACACCGCGCCCAGCGAATGACTGGTGAAGACCGGCGCGAACAGCAGGCCGCGCATGCCGCAGGCGATATCGAACAGCTGGCGCACCGTGGAGCCTTGCTCGGGCAGGGCCAGCGGGTAGGGTGAAAGATCGTTGAGGGCCAGGAGCTTGCGCGCGGCCAGCGGGTGGTCGCGCCGCATCAATGCGAAGATCGGTCCCGATTCGCGGTAGGCGATGTTGAGACCTTCCACCGGTCCCAGGCTATAGGTGACGGAGATGTCGGCCTCGCCATCGATGACCATCTGCGAGGCCTTGGCCGCGCCCACCACGTTGAGCTTGAACTGCATGCCCGGATATTGCTCGCGGAATTGCGCCATCACGTTGGGCAGCAGGTCCCAGGCAAAGCCTTCCGAGCAGGCCAGCGTGACCACGCTCTGGCCCACTGCGTGCAAGCCCTTGACCTCGGCCATGACCTGCTCGACCTCCAGCAGGTTGCGGCGCGCAAAGGCCATCAGCACCTCGCCGGCGGGCGTGAGCACCATGCCGCGCGCGCGGCGCTCGAACAGCGGCACGCCGGTTTCTTCTTCCATCTTGGCGATCTGGCGGCTCACCGCCGAGACCGCCACGTGCAGTCGTTCGGCTGCGGCGGTCAGGGAGCCGGTGCGGCCCACCTGGTAGAAATAGCGAAGGGCGGTACTTTGCATGGCAGACAATGCTTTCTCGAATTGGCAATTATCGGCGGATATCCTTGCAAAGCTATGCAAGGTCATGATGGTGCATGGCCGCAAAGATGCACGAAATAACGGCGATCATCTGCGACAGGTGCACACTTGTTGGGCTGAATTGCAGTGCAAAATACAATAAAACATTTTGCCAATTTGCGAAAGCATCGTTTTAAAAATTGACATTGTTCGAAACCATGGCGGCTCCTAGAATCATCCTTGGCATCAGTTCATCAGGAGTCTCCCCATGTCCCGCAGTACCGCCCTTCGCCTGGCCGCCGAGTATTTTGATTCCGGCCGCTTCCAGCATGACCTGCAGCGCCGCATCGCGCTGCCGACCGAGAGCCAGAATGCCGACCGTCGCGCCGAGCTGGCCGCTTACCTGAGCGAAGAGATCGCGCCGGCCCTGGCCGCAATGGGCTTCGAGACGCAGCAGATTGTCAATCCCGTGGAAGGCGCACCGCCCTTGCTGCTGGCGCGCCGCATCGAATCGGCCGAGGCGGTGACGGTGCTCATGTACGGCCACGGCGATGTGGTCAATGGCCAGGAAGGCCGCTGGCAGCAGGACCGCTCGCCCTGGCAGCTGAGCCCGGATGGCGAGCGCTGGTACGGACGTGGTAGCGCCGACAACAAGGGCCAGCACAGCATCAACCTGGGCGCGCTGGCCGCAGCAATCGAAGCGGCCGACGGCAAGCTGGGCTGCAACCTGAAAATGATTTTCGAGATGGGCGAGGAAGTGGGCTCGCCCGGTCTCTACGAGGCCTGCCGCGATCACGCCGATTATCTGGAAGCCGACCTGTTCCTGGCCTCGGATGGCCCGCGCCTGGCGGCCTCCAGCCCGACGCTCTTCCTCGGTTCGCGCGGCGCGCTGCAATTCAAGCTGGTGCTGGACACCGGCAATGGCGCACACCATGCCGGCAACTGGGGCGGCGTGCTGCGCAATCCGGCCACCGTGCTGGCCAATGCGGCCGCGTCGCTGGTAGATGGACGCGGCGTGATCCGGGTGCCGGGTTTGCGTCCGCGCCAGGTGAGCGAACGGGTGCGTGCGCTGGTGCGCGATTTTGCCGTGGGTAGCGATCCCGGTGATCCGGTGCTCGATGCGCACTGGGGCGAGCCTGGCCTGTCCGCGGGCGAGCGCCTGTTCGCCTGGAATACGCTGGAGCTGATCGCCTTCGAGGCCGGCAATGCCCAGCGTCCGGTGGGGGCGATTCCCGCCCGTGCGCAGGCGGTGTTCCAGCTGCGCTTCGTGGTCGGCACCGTATGGGAAGACGTGCAGCAAAGCCTGCGCCGCCATCTCGATGAACTCGGCTACGAGGATGTGCAGATCGAGATCCAGGCGGCCGCGCCGGCCACGCGCCTCGATCCGGACGATGCCTGGGTACGCCTGGCTACGGCGTCCATGCAGGAGAGCAGCGGCAAGAGCGTGACCATCCTGCCCAACCTGGGCGGCACCATCCCCAATCATTGCTTCGCCGAAGCGCTGGGTCTGCCCACGCTGTGGATGCCGCATTCCTATCCGTCCTGCTCGCAGCATGCGCCGGACGAACACCTGCTGGCCCCGGTGGCGCGCGAAGGCCTGCAACTGATGGCCGGCCTGCTGTGGGACATCGGCCAGCAGGGCCAACAGGTGCGGCAGCAGCGCGCCCAGGCGGCGCCGTCGGCCGCCTGAACGATGACTTCACACAACACAAGAACGCCAGCCAAGGCAGTCCATCTTCCAACGGGAACACGACCATGAACGCAGCGTCACCATCGGCAGCACCGGATGTTTCTTCCACCACCCCGGCAGAGGCGGCCCAGCCGCCCATGTCGGCCGCACGCACGCGCCGGCTGATCGTCGCCTCCTCCATCGGCAATGCGCTGGAGTGGTTCGATTTCGTGGCCTACGGTTTTTTTGCGGTGACCATTTCCAAGCTGTTCTTCCCCACCGGCGATGACACGGTCTCGCTGCTGGTGACCTTCGCCACCTTTGGCCTGTCCTACCTGTTCCGCCCGCTGGGTGCGATCCTGCTGGGCTGGTATGGCGACAAGGTAGGACGCAAGCCGGCCCTGCTGGTGTCGCTATCGATGACGGTGGCCGGTACCCTGATCTGTACCGTGATTCCGACCTACGAGACCATCGGCATGGCTGCACCCATCGGCATCCTGGTGGCGCGCATTCTGCTGGCGCTGTCGGCCGGTGGCGAATTCGGTTCGGCCACCGCCTTGCTGACCGAGACCGGCTCCAAGCGCCGCGCTTTCATGGCCAGCTGGCAATTCTCCAGCCAGGGGGCGGCCGCCCTGATGGCGGCGCTGGCCGGCTTCCTGCTGAACCAGTGGCTCACGCCCGAGCAGATCGCTGCCTGGGGCTGGCGCTTGCCGTTCGCCTTCGGCCTGTTGATCGCGCCGGTGGGTTTGTACATCCGCCGTCACATCGATGAAGTACCGATGGCGAAGAAGGTGCAGGTGGCCGGCGAGGACGATGCCAGCTGGGGCCTGCAAGTCACGCGGGTGCTGGTGGCCATGGGCATCCTGTCGGTCTCGACCGCTGCCACCTACCTGATGCTGCTGTACATGCCGACCTTTGCCATCAAGCAACTGCATCTGCCGCAGTCCACCGCCTTTGCTGCGGCCGCCGTGACCGGCGCCATCCTGATGATCGGCGCGCCCTTCATGGGCATGCTGGCCGATCGCGTGGGTCGCGCCCGCATCATGGTGATCTCCACCGTGCTCACGCTGGCCACCATCTATGCCTCCTTCGTCTGGGTGATCGCCATGCCCACGGTGTGGGTGATGATGGCCATCATGATCTGGGCCGGCATCCTCAAGGCGGTATATTTCGGTTCTCTGGGCGTGGTGCTGTCGTCGATCTTCCCGCCGGCCACGCGGGTGCGCGGCATGGGCATCAGCTACAGCCTGGGCGCCACCCTGTTCGGCGGCTTCACGCCCTTCATGGTGACCTGGCTGGTGGGCAAGACCGGCAATCCGGTGTCGCCCAGCTATTACCTGATGGTTTGCGCCGCGATCAGCCTGGTGTGCGTGAGCATCTACCACTTCCGCCTGAAAAAATACCTGTGAAAAAACGCACAGGCGGCACGCGGGACGGGAATTTTTTCCCGCGCCGCGCTACCATGGCGGTCTTGCCGGAAAAGCTGGACCGTGCCGGCATCGGCGTTTTCCCACATTGACGAGGTTTCCATGTTTTCGCATCTCCCGCCGTATGCCGGCGATCCCATCCTGAGCCTGATGGAGCAATTCCAGCGCGACGAGCGCAGCAACAAGGTCAACCTGAGCATCGGCATCTACACCGATGGCCGTGGCGTGGTGCCGGTGCTGCCTTCGGTGCGCACCGCTGCCGCCGCCGTCGCCGAGACCGGCGCCCCCTACGTCTACCTGCCCATGGAAGGCCATGCCGCCTACCGCCAGGCGGTGGCCAAGCTGCTCTTTGGCGCTGATCTGCCCCCGGCCGAGCACCTGGCCATCGTCCAGACCCTGGGCGGTTCGGGCGCACTGAAGGTGGGTGCCGACCTGATCGCGCGCTTCTTCCCGCAGCCCACCATCTGGCTGCCGGATCCGACCTGGGACAACCACGTCGGCATCTTCGAAGGCGCCGGCTTCAAGACCGAGCGTTATCCCTACTACGATGCCCAGACCAAGGGCCTCGACTTCAACGGCATGCTGGCCAAGCTGGAGAGCCTGCCCAAGGGCGCGGTGGTGCTGCTGCACCCGTGCTGCCACAACCCGACCGGCGTCGATCCGACCCGTGCGCAATGGGAGCAGATCATTGCCGTGGTCCAACAGCGCGGCCTGCTGCCCTTCTTCGACCTGGCCTACCAGGGCTTTGCCGAGAGCTTGGACGAGGACATCTGGCCGGTGCGCGAAGCGGTGCGTCGCCAGATTCCGTTCTTCCTGTCGAACTCCTTCTCCAAGATCTTCTCGCTCTACAGCGAGCGTATCGGTGCCTTGTCGGTGTTCTGCCCGCAAGCGGGCCAAGCCGCCAACGTGCTGGGCCAGCTGAAGCTGACCGTGCGCCGCAATTACTCCAGCCCGGCCCGCAATGGCGCGCTGCTGGTGGCCCACGTGCTGGGCGACGACAAGCTGGCCACGCAATGGCGTGCCGAAGTCGAGGAGATGCGCGTGCGCGTGCGCGACATGCGCGTGAAACTGGCTTCGCAGTTGAAGAGCGCGGTGCCGGACCAGGACTTCTCCTTCCTGCTGCGCCAGAACGGCATGTTCGGTTATACCGGCCTGACCTCCGCCCAGGTGGATCGCCTGCGTGACGAGTTTGGCGTCTACGCCGTGGGCACCGGCCGCATCTGCGTGGCCGGCTTGAACGACGGCAACGTCGCCCGCGTGGCCGAGACCATGGCCGAGGTGTTGCGTGGCTGAAGTGGCGAGCAAGGCCGCCGTTTCTGCGGCCGACCTGCGGCACAAGAGCTATGAAGACGTGCTGGCCCTGGTGGCCGGTACGCTCTTCGTCTCGCTGGCCGTGAACATGTACAGCCAGGTGGGCCTGCTCACCGGCAGCACCGCCGGGCTGGCCTTCCTGACGCATTACCTGACGGGCCTGCCGTTCGGGGTGGTGTTCTTCACCATCAACATCCCGTTCTACTACTTCGCGTTTCGCCGCATGGGCTTGCGCTTCACCGGCAAGACCTTTTGTGCGGTGGCGCTGGTGTCGGGCTTTTCGCTGATGCATCCGCACTTCATCGGCTATGCCAAGCTGGACCTGTTCTACAGCGCCGTGCTGGGCGGCTTGCTGATGGGCGTGGGCTTCGTGATGCTGTTTCGCCATGGCGCCAGCCTGGGCGGCATCAACGTGGTGACGCTGTTCCTGCAGGACAAATACGGCCTGCGCGCCGGCAAGCTGCAGATGGGCGTGGACGTGGTGATCGTGCTGTGTTCGCTGTTCGTGGTGACGCCGCGCGTGCTGCTGGCCTCGATCCTGGGGGCGGTGATGGCCAATCTGGTGATTGCCTTGAATCACCGGGCGGGCAGGTATATGGGCATGTAAGAAGCGCGGGACCGTAAGGTCGTGCAATAAAAAATGTCGTTCAGTGCAGACTGAACGGCATTTTTTTCGCGGTATTTTCAGGCGCTCAGGAGTTCGCTGCTGGCCGATTTCACCGGATAGGACCGGATCAGCAGATCGGCCGGGAGGTTCAGGCCGGCGCTGAGCCTGCGGATCATGTCCAGGGTCAGCGGACGGACCCGGTTGAGGATGTCGGACACCCGCCCGCGCGGCCCCAGATAAGGTTCCAGATCCTTGCGCGAGAGGCCGCGCGCTTCCATCACGTGCAGCAGGAAATCGATGGGATCGGGGTCCTCGATGGCAAAGTGCGCGCGCTCATAATGGGCGATGAGCAGGGTGAGCACGTCGAGCTGGTCGGCTTGTTCAGAGCGGGCAGGGGCATCCCATAGCCGTTCTGCCTCGGCCAGCGCGGCGCGGTAATCCTTGCGGGTGCGTATCAGTTTGAGTTGCATATGACGTTCCTTCAAATCGTTTCCACATCGATGGCGTCGTATTGGCGATGCGTGCCGACGAAGCGGATGTAGAGCAATTCCTTGTCGTAGCGTACGGCCACCACCAGGCGGTAGTCGTTGCCTTTGATATTGAACACCACACGGTTGTTTCTGATGAAACTGGCATTCCGATAGGCCGCCTTGATATCAGCCGGCGTTTTCCAGTTAACCCGGCTGGCCAGCGCGTGCCAGGCGCGCAGCGGAGTTTCCGCTGCGGGATGGGCGGTCCAGAAATTCCGTAGTGTGGAGAGGGCAATAACGCGCATCCACACACCGTAACATGCTACCACCTTGGTAGCGGGATGGAAGGGGAAACTCTGGACAGATCTCGAAAAAAACAAAACCCCGCATGAAGCGGGGCCAGTCGGGCAAAGCAATCAGTGGAATGAAAATCAAGCCTTGATCCGGAAAGTCTCCACCCCCACCGAATCACAATCCGGATACACATCCGGCTTCTCGGTCGAGACCCGCACCGCGCGCACCTTGGGGTGGGCCAGCATGGCGGTCATCACGTCGTCGCACAGGGTTTCCTGCAGGTGGATGTGGCCGCGGGCCATGCGTTCGGCGATGGTGGAGCGGATGAAGTCGTAATCCACCACTTCGTCCAGATGGTCGGCGGTGGGTGTGGTCTCGGCCAGCGGGACGTAGAGGTCGACGTTGATCAGGATGCGTTGCTCACCCTTCTTTTCGAACTCGTGCACGCCGATGTTGATGAACACCTCGTAGTTGCGCAGGAACAGGCGGCGGCAATCTTGCAGGGAAGGATGGGAGAGGAAGAGCATGATCAAAAAAGTAAAAGTTATTTCGCCACGAACATGACGTCGCGCGAAAGGGGAAGCAAATGCTGGCCGCCATCGACCAGCAGGGTAGTGCCCGTCACGGCCCGCGCCGAAGCGACGTAACAGACCGCAGCGGCAATGTCCTCGGGCGTGCTGCCACGGCCCAGGGGCGTAACGGTGTGGGCCTTGCCGAACTGTTCCTCGGTCTGGTCGCCCGAGACCATGGTCAGCCCGGGTGCCACGCCGACCACCCGCACCTTGGGCGCCAGGGCCTGCGCCAAGAGAGTAGTGGCGCTGTGCAGGGCAGCCTTGGAGAGGGTGTAGGACAGGAAGTCGGGATTGGGATTGTACAGTTTCTGGTCCAGCAGGTTGATGACGACGGCCTGCTGCCCCTCCGGCGTGGCCTCGTAGAGCGCCTGCGCCAGCAACACCGGGGCGCCGACATTGGCGCTCATGTGGCGCAGCAGGCGCTCGTTGCCGAAGCTGGCGGCGTCATCGTAATCGAACAGGGAAGCGTTGTTGACCACGCAGGTGAGGCGTCCCAGCGGCGCGGCTTGCGGCAGCAGCGCGCGCACCTGGGCTTGATCGCCCAGCTCGCCCTGCACCGCCAGGGCGCGCCGGCCCAGGGCTTCGATCTCGCGCACCAGCGTGTCGGCTTCCTCGCGCGAACGGTTGTAGTGGACCGCCACGTCCCAACCGGCGTGCGCCAGGGCCAGGGCAATGTGGCGGCCGATACGGCGTGCTGCGCCGGTGACCAGCGCAACGCCTGCAGAAGAGGATGAAGTCATGTTCCTGGTTTCCAATACAATACGGCCCATGCAACTGCAACTACCCGACCCCGGCGCTGACGCACAGTCCGCCTCGCAGACCCTCCAGCACCTGATTGCGGACGAGATCGCCGCAGCCGGCGGCTGGATCTCCTTCGAACGTTACATGGAACTGGCCCTGTATGCGCCGCAGGTCGGCTACTACAGCGGCGGTTCCGCCAAACTGGGCAAGGATGGGGATTTTACAACCGCCCCGGAAATCTCGCCCCTGTACGGTGCCACCCTGGCCCACCTGGCTGCCGAAGTGATTGCGGCCAGCCCGCAGGTGGCCAACGTGCTGCTGGAATTCGGCGCCGGCACCGGCAGGCTGGCGCGTGACATCCTCACCGAATTGCAATCGCGCGGGATGCTGCCGGAAAAATATTTCATCGTGGAAATCTCGGCGCAACTGCGCGCCCGTCAGCAGGAAACCCTGGCCGCGTTCGCGCCTCTGGTGGAATGGCTCGATGCGCTGCCGGAGACATTCTCGGGCGTCGTAGTCGGCAACGAAGTGCTTGATGCGATGCCGGTGCGTTTGGCCGTCAAGGCCGACGATGGCTGGCTGGAACGCGGTGTGGCGCTGGATGCAGCGGGCCGCCTGCACTTCGAAGACCGTGCCGTGGCCGGCCTGCCGGTGGCGCAGATTCCCGATGCGGAGGAATTGCCGCCCGGCTATCTCACCGAACTGTCGCCGGTCGCCATCGGCTTCATGCATACGCTGGGCCGCATGCTGGCCAGCGGTCCGGGGGCGCTGGCGATCCTTCCGGATTACGGATTCCCCGCGGCGGAATACTATCTGCACGACCGCGACCAGGGCACGCTGATGTGCCACTACCGCCATCATGCCCACACCGATCCCTTCTACTGGCCGGGTTTGCAGGACATCACCGCGCACGTGGATTTCACCGCGATGGCCGTGGCCGCCGTGGAAGAGGGCGCGGAAGTGCTGGCCTATACCAGCCAGGGCGCCTTCCTGCTCAATGCCGGCATCGGCGAACTGCTGCTGCGCACTTCCCCCGAGGACAGCGCACACTACCTGCCGCTGGCCAACGGCCTGCAAAAACTGATTTCCCCGGCCGAGATGGGCGAGCTCTTCAAGGTGCTGGCCATCGGCAAGAATGTCCAATGGCCGGCCCGCATGCTGCGCCACGACCGTACCCATCGCCTCTGAGGAGAAGTCTGTGATTCGCTGGATCGTCGTCATCTTCCTCACGGTCATCGTGTTTTCTTCCCTCTTGCCCTGGCTGGAAAAGCTGGGCATCGGCCGCTTGCCGGGGGACTTGCGTTTCCGTTTGTTCGGCCGCATCTTTTCGCTGCCCTTCGCCTCGACCATCCTGATTTCCGTGGTGGCCTTCCTGCTGGCGAAGATCCTCTGAGTCCGATCAGGAGTTGTAGACATGCGCGTATTGCTGGTGGAAGACGATCCCATGGTGGGCGAGGCCGTGCGCAAGGGTTTGCGCCAGGATGGCTTCGCCATCGACTGGGTACAGGATGGCAAGTCGGCCGACGTGGCGCTGCGCACCGAGGACTACGCCATGCTGCTGCTTGACCTGGGCCTGCCGCAAAAGGATGGCCTGGCCGTGCTGCGCACCCTGCGCGAGCGCGGCAGCGCCATTCCCGTGCTCATCACGACGGCGCGCGATGCGGTGGCCGACCGCGTGGCCGGGCTCGATGCCGGGGCCGACGATTACCTCATCAAGCCCTTCGACCTGGAAGAACTCTCGGCCCGCATGCGCGCGCTCTCGCGCCGCCAGGCCGGACGCGCCGAGAGCCTGGTGCAGGTGCGCGAGGTGGTCTTGAATCCGGCCACCCATGAAGTGACCGTGGGCGGCAAGGCGGTCAACCTGTCGGCGCGCGAATTCGCGCTCCTGCACGCCTTCATGGACAGGCCGGGGGTGGTGCTCTCGCGCGCCCAGCTGGAAGAAAAGCTCTACGGTTGGGATGACAGCATCGAGAGCAATGCCGTCGAAGTCCACATCCACGCACTGCGCAAGAAGGTCGGCAGCGACTTCATCAAGAACGTGCGCGGCGTGGGCTACCTGGTGCCGGCATGAAATCGATCCGCAACAAGCTGCTGCTGTGGCTGGGGTTGGGACTGTTCTCCATCATCGTGATGGCCGGGGTGGCGCTGTACTTCCAGGCGCGCGGCGAGGCCAACCAGATCTTCGATTACCAGATGCGCCAGATCGCGGCCTCGCTGCCGCGCCAGGCCTTCTCGCCCATCTCGCCGGGCCAGCAGTTCCCCGAGCTGGAAGACGAGATCATGATGCAGATCTGGGACAGCCGTGGCTCGGTCATCTATCACTCCCATGCGCGCGGGGCCATGCCGCGCCAGGCCGAGCTGGGCTTTGCCAACGTGCGCGGACCCAATGGCATGTGGCGCGTCTACAGCGCCCAGATCGGCAGTACCGTGGTGCAGGTGGCCCAGCCGCAGAGTGCGCGCGACGAGATCGCAGCGCAGATGGCGGTCAAGACGGTGGTGCCCTTGTTGCTGCTGTTCCCGCTGCTCGGCGCGCTCTCGTGGGTGGCGGTCAGCCGTGGGTTGGCGCCGGTGCGCAAGGCCGCAGCCGAAGTGGCGGCGCGCGACATGAATTCGCTGCAGCCGCTGTCGGACGTGGGCATGCCGCAGGAAATCCAGCCGCTCACCCATGCGCTCAACGACTTGCTGGCGCGCCTGAAACATTCCACCGAAACCCAGCGCGCCTTCGTGGCCGATGCCGCGCATGAATTGCGCACGCCGCTGACTGCCTTGCGCCTGCAGGCGCAACTGGCCGAGCGTGCCACCGATGAAGAGGAGCGGCGCGCCGCCTTCGCCGACCTCAAAAGCGGACTGGAACGCGCCACCCACCTGGTCCACCAGCTGCTCACCCTGGCGCGCCAGGAACCCGATGCGATGGGCTTTGCCGAGATTGACCTGCGCGCGCTGCTGGGCAGCGTGGTCGGCGATCTGTCGTCCGTGGCCGAGCATGGCGGCATCGACCTGGGCTTGTCGGACCAGGGCGATGATGGCCGCCCCGTGCGCGTGCAGGGCAATGCCGATGCCTTGCGCATCCTCTTCAACAACCTGGTGGATAACGCGCTGCGTTATACGCCGGCCGGTGGCGTGGTCGACGTCGGCTTCGAATTTTCCGGGGCGGGCGTGTGCACGGTGGTGATCCAGGACAGCGGTCCGGGCATCCCCGAGAGCGAGTTGCCGCGCGTGTTCGATCGTTTCTATCGGGCCCAGCGGGGCCAGGAGCAGGGCGGTCCACGGGCCGCTTTCGGCAGCGGGCTGGGGCTGGCCATCGTGCGCCAGATCGCCGACCTGCACCGGGTACCGGTGGAATTGCGCAATACCGGGCGCGGTTTGCAGGCGCGGGTAGTGTTCACGCTGCTGCCTGGCTGAAGGCCGCCAGTCCCGCCTGGGGAGCATTAAGCGTGGATGAATGCTCCTTTTTTCAGCCTTAAGTTTGTCTTAATTTTCACTGCTTAATCTTCACTCCAACGGTTGAGGCCAACAGGCCGCAACCTTCGAGATTCCGTTCGATCAAGGAGAAGAAGATGAGCCGTCGCATCGTTTTTGTTCGTAACACTTTGGCTGTCATGATTGCCGCAGTGGTCGGCGGCAGCTACGTCTATTTTCGCGGTGCCGACCTGCCGTCGGCGCACGCGGCCGCGCTCAACGCCCCGCTGGTGGCGTCCAACCCCGCGCCCGCAGCCCCGGCCGGACCGGTGGTGGCGGCGGCAACCGATTTCTCGGGCATCGTCCAGCGCTACGGCCCGGCCGTGGTCAACATCAGCGTCACCGGCAAGGCCCGCAAGGTCGCCGATGACGACGACAACGGCCTGGACCCCAACGATCCCTTCTCTGAATTCTTCAAGCGCTTCGGCCCGCAACTGCAGATGCCGCAGCAGCCGCGCATCATGCACGGCCTGGGTTCCGGTTTCATCATCTCGCCGGATGGCCTGATCATGACCAATGCCCACGTGGTCGATGGCGCGCAGGAGGTGGTGGTCAAGCTGACCGACCGCCGCGAATTCAAGGCCAAGGTGCTGGGTATCGACAAGCAGAGCGACATCGCCGTCATCCGCATCGATGCCAAGAACCTGCCGACGGTACAGATCGGCGACCCGTCCCGCGTCAAGGTCGGCCAGCCGGTCCTGGCCATCGGTTCGCCCTACGGCTTCGACAATACGGCCACGGCCGGCATCATCAGCGCCAAGTCGCGCAGCCTGCCGGACGACAATTACGTGCCCTTCATCCAGACCGACGTGGCCGTCAACCCGGGCAACTCCGGTGGTCCGCTGTTCGACCTGAATGGCCAGGTGATCGGCATCAACTCGCAGATCTACAGCCAGACCGGTGGCTTCCAGGGCTTGTCCTTCTCCATCCCCATCGATGTGGCGATGAAGGTGGAACAGCAGCTGGTCACCCACGGCAAGGTTACCCGTGGCCGCCTGGGTGTGTCGGTGCAGGACCTGAACCAGGCCTTGTCCGAATCCTTTGGCCTGAAGAAGGCCGAGGGCGCGCTCATCAGTTCGGTGGAAAAGGGCAGCCCGGCCGACAAGGCGGGCCTGCAGGCCGGTGACGTGATCCTCAGCTTCGACGGCCATGCGATCGATCATTCGGTAGACCTGCCCACGCTGGTGGCCGATACCGCGCCGGGCAGCAGCAAGCCGATGCAGGTCATGCGCGGCGGCAAGGTGATGACCGTCAACGTGACCGTGGGCGAGATGAAACAGGCCAAGAATGAATCCAAGACCGGCAAGTCCGATGACCAGGGACGCCTGGGCCTGGCGGTGCGCCCGCTGGACAAGGATGAGCAGGCCCAGATCGGTGGCCAGAAGGGCTTGCTGGTGGAAGACGCCAGCGGTCCGGCTGCGGTGGCCGGTATCCAGAGCGGGGACGTGATCCTGGCGCTCAATGGCACGCCGGTCTCCAGCGTGGCGCAGTTGCGCAAGCTGGCCAGCGAGGCCGGCAAGAGCGTGGCGCTGCTGGTGGAGCGCGGCGACGAAAAGATCTTCGTGCCGCTGGCCCTGAATTGATTGATATGTTTTACGGTTTTGCAGTGAGTAGTACCGGTGAGCAGTAAGCAGTGAGTAGTAAGTGGTAAGCAGTGAGTAGTAAGCAGTGAGGGATTTGGCCGGACGTGCGCAAGCGTGTCCGGCCTTTTTTTCATTCTGCGGGTGGTGTCGGCGAGGCAGGTTTTTCGCGCCACTGGTCATGCGCATGATCGCGCTGCATGGCCTCGCGGTCGCCGGCGAACATGGCCTGCAATTCCTCGCGGGCCTGCACGGCCATGGAGACCATCTGCGCCTGGTCCTTGTAGTGCGGGTAGAGCGCTGCCAGGGTCTTGAGATTGTACGCGCGGAATTTCATGGCGGCCTCGCGCGCGCGATAGGCGCCGAAGTCCAGCTGCTGCAGCACCTGGCGGCCCATGTGCAGGGCGCTTTCGAAGGTCTCGCGTTCCAGTACCGTCACCCCACGGTCCATCAGGTCGTAGTAATGCGTGACGTTGCGCGCGCGGGCGGCGATCTGCAGGTGCGGGAATTCCTCGCGCACCTTGTCCACCATTTCCAGCGCGGCTTGGGCATCGTCGATGGCGATCACCAGCACGCGCGCCTTGTCGGCGCCGGCAGTGCGCAGCAGGTCGATGCGGGTGGCATCGCCATAGAAGACCTTGAAACCGAACTTGCGCAGGAAATCGATCTGGTCCGGATCATGATCCAGCACGGTGGCGCCGATATCGTTGGCCGCCAGCAGACGGCCGACGATCTGGCCGAAGCGGCCGAAGCCGGCGATGATGACGGCGTTGTCCTGCGGGCCGATCTTGTCTTCCGGACGGCGCTTGCCGCCTTCCAGCCAGCGCACCAGCAGCCGGTCATGCACCAGCAGGAGCAGCGGCGTGACCAGCATCGACAGCGCCACCACGACCACCAGCATGGAAGAAATCTCGGGCGTGAGCACCTTGGCGGTGACGGCCGCGCCGAAGACGATGAAGGCGAATTCCCCGCCCTGCGAGAGCAGGAAGGCGAAGAACAATTGTTGTCCGCGCGGGATGCCGAAGCAGCGCCCGAGGAACCACATCACGCAGGTCTTGATGGCCAGGAAGGCCGCCACCATGCCGAGGATGCGCCAGGGCTGGACGAGGAAGACGCCAAAGTCCACCGACATGCCCACGGCGATGAAGAACAGGCCCAGCAGCAATCCCTTGAAGGGTTCGAGGTCGCTTTCCAGTGCATGACGGTATTCGGAATCGGCCAGCAGCACGCCGGCCAGGAAGGTGCCCAGCGCCATCGACATGCCCACCGATTGCATCAGCAGGCAGGTGGAGATGACCAGCAGCAGCGCGAAGGCGGTGAAGATCTCGCGCATGTCGGTCTTGGCGATGATGCGCAGGATGGGGCGCATCAGCACCCGTCCGCCGAAGATCAGCAGCGCGATCACCAGTGCCACCTGGCCCGCATGCAGCCAGCCCTGCCCGCTGCCCTGGCTGGCGGCCACGCCCAGCAGGGGCACGGCGGCCATCATGGGGATGGCGGCGATATCCTGGAACAGCAGGATGGAAAAGCCGGCCGCGCCTGCCGGGGTGGCCGTGAGCTTGCGTTCGCCCAGCGTGGCCAGGGCGATGGCGGTGGAGGAGAGCGACATGCCCAATGCGGCAATGAGGCCGATGCGCCAGGGCACGCCTGCTGCCAGCGCGGCGGCGAACAGGGCCAGCGAGACCGCCGTCACCTGCACGCTGCCCCAGCCGAAGATGGAACGGCGCAAGGCCCACAGACGCTTGGGGTCCAGCTCCAGGCCGATCAGGAACAGCAGCAGCACCACACCGAATTCAGAAAATTCGAGGATGTGCTTGACCTCGGTAATCAGTCCCAACCCCCACGGACCGATGACGATGCCAGCCAGCAGGTAGCCCAGCACCGCACCCAGGCCCAGGCGCTTGGCGATGGGGACGGCCGCCACGGCCGCCAGCAGGTAGACGAGGGCGATCAGCAGTTGTTCATCCATGGCGAGGTCCGGTCGGTTGATGGCGAAGAAGAGCAGGGTGAAGCGTGAAAACGGGCGGGAAATCGGAAGGGGGCCTCATGCCTGCAAGCCCTCCAGATAGCGCTCCACATGGCGCTGGAATTGCACCGGCGGCACGTGATGCGCACCATGCAGGATCAGCGGTTCCACCCATTGCATGCCGCACAGGCGTGCGGTCTGCTGGTAGGGCGGCAGGAAGTCGGTGAAGGGATGGCCATGGCGGCCCGTGCTCTGGTAGGACGCCGTTTCGCCACCCGTGGAGACCACCAGCCAGAAGCGCTTGCCCTGCAGCGCGTGGCCGTCGTGGCCGAAGGCCCAGCCGCGCGCCAGGACGCGGTCCAGCCACTCCTTCTGCAGCGGCGGCATGCTGTACCAGTGGATGGGATGCTGCATCACGATCAGCTCGGCCTGGCTCAGCAGTTGCTGTTCGTGTTCCACGTCGATGTGGAAATCGGGGTAGTGCTCGTAGAGATCATGCACGGTCACATCGGGCAGGCGGGCGGCCGCTTCCAGCATCAGGCGATTGGTGCGCGAGAGCTCGGCGGCGGGATGGGCGTACAGGATCAGGACCTTGGACATGGTAGTGGCGCGGGCAATGTGGACGGCGGCAGGGCGGACAGGCGCTACTCAGGTGCAAATGGCCGGAACATGGATGGCCCTGATGCTGTCTGCCCTGAAGAGGGAAAGGAGTGTGCCACGAAAGCGCGGCGGCCGGCTTGTATGAAACTGCTCGGCGGCTGCCCTCCCGGCTGGTGTCCAAAGCCGGGCAATGCGCTTATACTCAGCCACTTCCCGGGCCCCGTCGCGCCATCGCCGGCCTGTGTGCCGACGGCGGCACTTGCCGCAGTTCATTCTGACTACCTATTGCAGCCATGTCCGACATCCAAGATTCCGAAGCCAACCTGCCGCCAGACCGCACCCCGGGGGCGGTTCCGGCCAAGCCCGTGTCAGCCGACGCCTCCGGTGCGCCGGCTGCCTCCCAGCAACCCGACCAGCCGTCCGCTGCGCCTGCTACCAGCGTGGTAGCAGCGACACCGGCTGCCGCTGCTGCGCCCCAGCCCGCCGCCGAGGCCGCCCAGGCCCAGGGCGCAGGCCAGGCGCAGCAGAGCGCCTATACCTCGGTGCCGCCGCCGCATCATGCCGGCGACGCCCCGTGGGCGCAGACCTGGCGCTTCCTGACGGCGCGCCTGCGCCAGCTGTCGGACAAGGCCGGCCGCCGCGTCATGCAGCGCACGCTCAAGATCGGCGTGTCGGCACGCATCTTCCATCCCGAGAGCGGTGCCAAGGGCTTGCGCAGCAAGACCCTGCAGTATCTGGAAGAATCGATTGCGCAATGGGTGATGTCGCGTGACGTGCTGGTGTTCATGATCCCGACGGTCAATACCAATGGCCTGGTCCACCCGAGCAATATCCGACTGCGCGACTATGCCAAGCACCTGGATGGCCTGGTGCTGCAGGGTGGCGCCGACGTGTCGCCGCAAAGCTATGCGCAGGCGGCGACCCGGCCCGAATGGAGCGGTGACCGCGTGCGCGACATGTACGAACTGGAGCTGCTGCATGAATTCATCGAGGCCGGCAAGCCGGTGCTGGGCATCTGCCGTGGCTGCCAGCTGATCAACGTGGCCTTCGGCGGCACGCTCTACCAGGACATCGCCTCCGACGTGCCGACCGCCATCCCGCACGTCAATGACCAGTACGACAGCAACTACCACACCCTGCACTTCCCGCAGGGCTCCTCGCTGGCGGGCATGGTCAAGACCGAGAATGCGCTGGTCAATTCGATCCACCACCAGGCCGTCCATCAACTGGGGCGGGATCTGTCGGTGGAGGCGGTGTCCGGACCGGACCAGATCGTCGAAGCCATCCGTTACCGCAAGGCGCCCTTCGTGATGGGCTTGCAGTGGCACCCGGAATTCCACCGTGCCGGCGGCCCCGAACTGCTCGACTGTACGCCCATACTGGACAGTTTCTTGCGGGCAGCGCGCGAAACCCGTTTCTGATCCGGTCGGATTGGCCGGAACCTAAGTCCGCCAGCGTCATCGAACTTCCTTTGCGCTGGCGCAAGCCTTCTGCATCGCCACTGCAGCAATGCCGCAATGCGCTATCCGCGTGCTTGCGGACTCTGTAGAATCAACAGGTCGTCGCAACGCAGCACTGCAATTCCTGCAGGCACTGCATTCAGGGAGCGGCGACTTGCTAGTCTTTTTCATCATCGGCAAACAAGGAGAATTTACATGCCCCAATCCCCCGCACTGAAGACCGTTCGCAACGATATGAAGACGCTGGTCAAGGACGCCCAGGCATTGTTCGCCGAAGCCGCCGCCGCCACGGGCGAAAAGGCTGACGAGCTGCGCGCGCGCGGCCTGACCCTGCTGGAAGCTGCGGCCGAAGCCGCCCAGACCGCCCAGGCTGCCGCCATCGAGAAGGGCAAGGAAGTCGCCGCCAAGACCGACGACTACGTGCATGAGAACCCGTGGCGCGCCGTGGCCATCTCGGCCGGCCTGGGCCTGCTGGTGGGCCTGGTCATCGGCCGCAGCAAGTAAGCTGCCCGATGGCGACTCCCCACAAGGAAGGCCCGGCCCCGGCCGCCCACCCCGGCTTGACGGCGGGCCTGCTGGGCCTGGCCAAGAACTTGCTGGGCCTCATCATCAGCCGCATCGAACTGGCTTCGCTGGAGATGTCGGAAATCGGTGCCAACCTGGTCCGCTTCGCCGTCATCTTCGTGCTGGCCGCCGTCGCGCTGTGGTTTGCCATCGCCTTCTGGTCGGTGTTGATCGTCATGCTGGCCTGGGATACCTGGGGCTGGCGGATCCTGGCGCTGCTGGGCTTCGTCTTCAGCGGCGCGACCGTGGGCCTGGTGTGGTACGCCCGTTCAGTGCTGATGCAGGGCAAACTATCCCTGCCGCAGACCATGAGCGAGCTGCGCAAGGACCGCGATGCGCTCTTGTGACGCGGCGTGCGCCATTTTTCCCAGTTCAGTGAGGACGGCATGAGCGATCAGGACCAGGGCATGACCCATGAGGAACGCAAGCGCAAGGTGCTCGCGCAAGGCGCGCTGTACCGGCTGGGCGTGATGGAAGCGCGCGAAGTAGTGCGCGAGAACCTGAGCGCCGAGTCGCTGGCCAAGGGCGCCTTGAGCCGGGTGGGCCATTTTGCCGCGTCGCTCTTTGGCGGCGGCCGGACGGTCCAGTCGATCAAGTCGCTCACGTCAGGCGGGCTGGGCAACCTCAATCTGCAGACGGTGACGCCGCTGCTGATGACGGGCGCCTCGCTGTTGTTGCGCCGCTGGTTGCGCAAGCCGTTGCTGATGGGTGGCGTGATCGCGGCCGTGGGTGGCCTGGCGTATTACTTCAGCCAGCGCGGTGGCCGCAGCGATTCGGCAGAACCGGATGACGCTGCAGCACTGCAAGGTCCGCCCGAATCGGATTGAGTGATTCGATGCGGCCAGGCGAGATGATCTGACTTGGCCATGATGTTCCTGCAAAGGCATCCGGACTTCCGGGTGCCTTTGTCATTCATGGTGACAGCTTTGACAAGCGCGACAGGAACATATCGCCGCCAGCGCGCTCTGAAGCACACCGGCCCTTGGCCAGGACAACAAGACTGAGAAGGCAAGAAAGGACATGACATGAAGAAAATTTCGATTGCAGCAATCGCCGGCGTACTGGCGCTCTCCGGCTGTGCCGACATGAGCGAGACCCAGCGCGGCACGGCCACTGGCGCGGGCATTGGCGCGGGCCTGGGCGGCATCATCGGTGCGGCCACGGGCGGTGGCGGCGGCGGACGCGCGCTGGGCGGTGCGGCCATTGGCGGTGCCATCGGCGCCGTGGCCGGCAACATCTGGTCCAACCGCATGGAAAACCAGAAACGCGCTATGGAACAAGCCACCCAGGGTACCGGCGTGCAGGTCACCCAGACGGCCGACAACCGCCTGAAGCTGGAAATCCCTAGCGACATCTCCTTCGATACCGGCCGCGCCGACATCAAGCCGGAGATGCGCCCGGTGCTGGACCGCTTCGCTGCCACCCTGGTGGAAAACCCGGCCACCACCGTGACCATCGTGGGTCACACCGACAATACCGGCAGCGATGCCATCAACGATCCGCTGTCGCAACAGCGCGCCGCCCGTACCCGCGATTACCTGACCTCGCGCGGCGTGGCTGCCAGCCGCTTCAACATCATGGGCCGTGGATCGCATGAGCCGCTGGTGCCCAACACCAGCGACGCCAACCGCGCCAAGAACCGCCGCGTGGAAATCTTCGTGGCCGAGCCGCAGGCCGCCGCACCGGCCCAGCAGGCGCCGGGCAGCTACCCGCCACCACAGCGGTATTGAGGCGATATGAAGGATTCTTCGGGGCGTCCGGCAAGGCGGGCGCATCTGGAGGGGCCGGCAGGGTAGCCAGTGGCAATTCGCCCTCAGGGAACCTGAACGGAAATGTAAAAATCCCCGGATTTTGTCCGGGGATTTTTTTTGAGCTGACCTGCAGGCCGGATGGCCGGGAAGCAGGCTTACTTGGCGGCTGCGTCTGCCGCCGGTGCAGCGCCGTCGGCGGCGGCCGGGGCCTTCACTTCGGGTTCCTTGAACTTGGCGCCGGACTGGTTGGCCATGTAGACCACGGTGCGCTGGATCTCGACGTCATCCAGATCCGGGTTGCCGCCCTTGGCGGGCATGGCGCGCAGGCCGTTGATGGCGTGCGAGACCAGGGTGTCATAGCCTTGGGCGATGCGGGCCTGCCAGGCGGCGGCGTCGCCGACCTTGGGTGCACCGGCTACACCGGCGCTGTGGCAGGCCGAGCAGGTGGTCTTGTAGACTTCTTCACCGGAGAGCAGTTGCTTGGGACCATTGGCATCACGGAAGGTGAAGCCATCGTCGGAAACGGGTTTGATGCGTGCCGCGATCATCTCGGGCGTCTGGCTGTCGGAGCCGGCGCCGGTTTTCTGGCCATTGGTCACGTACTGCACCAGCAGCACGATGCACACGATGGGGACCATAAAACCTGCGACCACGGCTGCGATCAATTGCTTGGGAGTCTTGATTGCCGACTCGTGTTCATGCTGAGCTGAGCTCATTGGCGTCCCTCCGTAATGTTTCCTCGAAATTGGGGCGGAAAACGTCGGTTCCCTTTGTATCGCCTCATCGCTGATGGCCGTCTGGCCGGGCATTGCGTGGCACCAGGATCAGGCAGGGCTGTCATTGCGCTCTCTCGCCGAACTCTTGATTATAGTCACAATGCTTTCCGTTTGACACGGAAAAACCGCCAGCGCCATGGACGTCCCGCAGGAAAGACGGTATCCTTCAGGCCTTTCCGGGGTTCGCCCCGATTCAGCGCGGCTGTAGCTCAGTGGATAGAGTATTGGCCTCCGAAGCCAAGGGTCGTGGGTTCGATCCCCGCCAGCCGCGCCACTTCCATTCCTGCCGCGCCATCCTGCTGCTGCAGCGCCAATCTTCTACAAATTACAAATAAAGCAACGTATTCTGCTGGCGAGCAGTATGCGTGGGTTGCGCAACAGATACTTTGCGCGATATCAACTCCTGTCCAAGGGCCTGCTGAACTTTTGCCGCGGGCAGCCAGCGTCAGGCACATTCCCTCCGGCAATTTTTGGCCGTTCCGATGCGATCGGATTCTCATCCGGCGGAACTCATCCGGCCAGGAGGAAAAGGGAGAATTGGCGCCACATTAGAGCGATTCTCACGGCTTTACTCCTTCTTGCACGAATTTAAGATACAGCAACATCAATAAGCTTGGTCACATGCCGCGAGAGGGGAATGTGTAGCGCCAAGTCCGGCCTTGCTGGTGTACTGCCGGTCATGACGGCCGCAGGGCGTTCTTTTTTCACCATGGGAGCAGAACCATAAGAAATTCAGGATTGTTCTGCGCACATGCGGGGCAATGGTGCTGCTGGAGACGGAGGCATCGCCTCAACCGGGCACAGCCCATGAATAACGGGACCGGCCGGCGTTCGCTCAGCCTGCAGGACATACCCGGACGATTACGGCAGCATCAGGCAGCCCGCAAGAACCTTCTTATTCACTTGAAGCCGGATCTGCCTCAGGTATCGCTTTGAAAGCCGCATCATGTTGACCACTCTTGTTCCGACAAAGAACCACGGCATCTACTTAGACAATCTGCTGGGAAACGTCATCCTGCATCCGCAGTCGCCGGTAGCGCAATTGCTCATCTGCAACGACGGTTCCACCGATGACACGGCCGCGATCCTGAGAAAATATGCCTCGGATCCACGCGTACGCATCTTCGAAAACACGTCGAGCATCGGGGCAATGGCGTCGCTGATGACCATGTACCAGCATGTGCAGACGCCCTATGTCAGTTTCATGTCCAGCGATGACTTCTTCTATCCGGCGCAGATGGCGCGGCTACTGAAGGAAGTCGTCGAGAAGGACGCGTATTTCGGTTTCGGAAAATACACCATCCTCGACGGCGAGCAAGTCACTGAACTACAGCACCCCGGCTGGCGCGCACGCCATATGGAGGGGGCCGACGACTTCCGCGCGCTGCTGGGTTTCGACCATTACGCCTTCCTTTGCACGGCCATCTTCCGCAAGGAACAGTTGCCGCGCCATGGCGCCAGGGAATTGCCCTATGACCTGCGCCTGGATGGCCTGGTCAATGTCGACGGCCTGGGCGAGTTTCGTGGACACGACTGGAACCTGGCGCTCGAAATGGCCATTGCCCATCCCGACCGGATCCACTTCCTCGACGAATATTGCGGCACCTTCCGCAAGGTGGCATCGCAATTGTCGTCCGATGCGCTTTATACCCACACCGGACGTGGTGCGTATGAAATGGCGCTGCTGGTGCTGCGCCATCTGTCGAACTATCCGCTGCGCCGGCGTCTCAAGGAGGCCCCTGCCTTCATGACTGCGGTACAGAACCTGTTCTACACAAAATTCTCGCAGATGACCGCCGAAGCGCGCGAGAGCCGCAATTTCCACGAGATCTACAAACCGGTCCTGCTGGCCGCCAACGCACTGTTGAGCAATATGTAAGTCCGCCGCTCCCACGAGCGCTGGCGGGCATGCGCTGTATTTTTGGGAAAAACAGCCGTATACAAGGTCAGTAAGCTCCGGGCCGCGCCGGCATCAGGCGTCGCCATTCGTTAATAACGCACGAACAATTTATCTGAAGCAACATGGACAAGTACGCAATTGACAGTCACAAGCTGATCTACCATCCCAAGCGAGTGGCGCAGTTCCTGGAGGCGGGCGACGAGTGGGAAAAGGCCAAGTCGGTCTATCCGATCTACGTGGAAGTCTCCCCCGTGGGCGCATGCAACCACCGCTGCACCTTCTGCGCGGTGGACTACATCGGCTATCAGAGCAACATGCTCAACGTCGATCTGTTTGCGCAGCGCGTGAGCGAGATGGGGCGCCTGGGCGTGAAGAGCATCATGTTCGCCGGCGAAGGCGAGCCGCTGCTGCACAAGAAGATCAATGAGATGGTGCGCGCTACCAAGGAGGCCGGCATCGATGTCTCCTTCACCACCAATGCCACGGTCTTGAACGAGGAATTCGTGCAGCGCTCGCTGGAGCTGACCTCGTGGATCAAGGTCTCGCTCAACGCCGGCACGGCCGAGACCTATGCCAAGGTCCACCGCACCAAGGAAAAGGACTTTGGCCGCGTGATCGCCAACCTGCAGCGCGCCGTTGCCCACAAGAAGGCCAACGGGCTCAAGTGCGTGATCGGCGCGCAAGCTTTGCTGCTGCCTGAAAACGCCCATGAGATGCAGACCCTGGCACAGATCTGCCGCGATGAGATCGGCCTGGACTACCTGGTCATCAAGCCCTATTCGCAGCATATGTTCAGCCAGACCCAGGTCTACAAGGACATCAACTACAACGAATCGCTCAAGCAGGCTGAAAAGCTGCGTTCGCTCAGCACCGACAGCTTCCAGGTGGTGTTCCGCGAGAACACCATGCGCAAGACCCTGCAAGCGGAGAGCCGCTACAGCAAGTGCAATGCCACACCCTTCTTCTGGGCCTACGTCATGGCCGACGGCGATGTCTACGGCTGCAGTGCCTATCTGCTGGACAAGCGCTTCATGTACGGGAATCTGAACGAGGAATCCTTCCAGGCCATCTGGGAAGGCAAGAAGCGCGAAGAGAATTTCCGCTACATCCGCACGGAGCTGGACATCAAGCAGTGCCGCGTCAATTGCCGCATGGATGAGGTCAATCGCTACCTGTTCAACCTCAAGGAAGGCTTGATCGAGCACGTCAACTTCATCTGATTTTCCGATTTCCGATTCTCGTCTGATCGAATAACTTAACTTATGAAATGTCTAGTCACCGGCGGTGCCGGATTCATCGGTAGCCATCTCAGCGCGCTGCTCATCGCCGAGGGTCATGAAGTGGTGGCCCTCGATAGCCTGGTCTCCGGCCAGTTGAGGAACATCGAGGCGCTGCGCGAGAATCCGCGTTTTTCCTTCGTGCATGCCGACATCCGTGAGCCGGCCGCCATCGCACCGGCATTCGCGGGCGTTGATTGGGTATTTCATCTGGCCGGCATGGCGGACATCGTGCCTTCCATCAACAAGCCCGACGAGTATTACAGCACCAATGTGTCGGGCACCTTCAACGTGCTCGAATGCGCCCGCGCCAATCAGGTCAAGCGCCTGGTCTATGCGGCGTCCTCGTCGAGCTACGGCATTCCCGATCATTACCCCACCGCCGAGACCGCCCCGATCCAGCCGCAATATCCGTATGCGCTGACCAAGTACATGGGCGAAGAACTCGTGCTCCACTGGGGCAAGGTCTACAAGTTGCCTACGGTGTCGCTGCGCCTGTTCAACGTCTATGGCACACGTTCGCGCACTACCGGCGCTTATGGCGCCGTGTTCGGCGTGTTCCTGGCGCAGATCCTCAAGGGCAAGCCCTTGACGGTGGTTGGCGACGGTACCCAGACGCGCGATTTCACCTACGTCACTGACGTCGCGCGCGCGTTCCTGGCCGCTGCGCAATCGGAGGTGAGCGGCGAGGCGATGAACGTGGGCAGCGGCGACCATTACAGCGTCAACCGTCTGGTTGAGCTGTTGGGCGGCGAGGTGCAATACATTCCCAAGCGGCCCGGCGAGCCCGACTGCACTTTCGCTGACACCGGCAAGATCGAGCGGCTGCTGGGCTGGAAGGCGCAGATCAGCTTTGAAGAAGGGGTGGCCACCATGCTGGCCAACATCAATGACTGGCGCGATGCGCCGGTGTGGGACGCCCAGAGCATCGGCAAGGCCACGGAAGTCTGGTTCCAATATCTTGGAGGCAAGGAGAAATGACGGTACTGACCCTGCTCTCGCGTCTGGAACGCTTTCGAGACATCATCGCCCAAACGGCCATCAGTGATCGCAGCAGCGTTCCCCTGCCGCTGGAAGCGGGCATGGATTCCCTCTGCCAGCAACTGGCCCGCTTGCGAGAACGCCGGGGTCAGCTTTACATCATCGGCAACGGCGGCAGTGCCGGCGTGGCCGCCCATGCCGTGACCGATTTCTTCAACGTGGCGCAGCTGCGCGCGAGCACCCTGCATGAGAGTTCCCTGCTGACCTGCATGGCCAACGACTACGGCTACGAAAACGCCTTCGCCCGCATGCTCTCGCAGGTGCTTTCGCCCGAGGACATGCTCATCGCCATCAGCAGCTCGGGCAATTCGCTCAATATCCGCAACGCTGTCTCTGCGGCACGCGAGATCGGCGCCTTCACGCTGACCCTGAGCGGGTTCAAGGAGAACAATCCGCTGCGCGCCATGGGGGATTCCAACGTCTGGCTCGATTCGCAAGACTATGGCTTCGTCGAGATCGGCCATCAGTTCATCCTGCACAACCTGGCAGACCGTTTCAACGACAAGCTGAAGGGACAATGATGAGTACGCACAAGATCCTGCCTTTGGCCGAACTGGCCGCCATCACGGAGACCCTGAGGGCGCAAGGCAAACGCATTGTTCTGTGCCATGGCACGTTCGACCTCATGCATACCGGTCACATCCGCTATCTGCAGCGGGCCGCCAAGGAGGGCGATGTCCTCATCGCCACCGTGACGGCCGATGAGTTCGTCAACAAGGGCCCGGGGCGTCCGGTCTTCAACCAGCAGATGCGCGCTGAGAACCTGACCGCGCTGGAATGCGTCGACTACGTGGCCATCAATTTCGCGCTCACGGCCATTGAACTGCTGGATCAGCTGCGCCCGGCGGTCTACGCCAAAGGCGGTGAATACCGTGACCATGCGGGCGACGTGACCGGCAACATCGCACGCGAGAAGGAAGCAGTCGAACGGCATGGCGGCGAAATCTTTTATACCGACGAGATCACCTTCAGCTCCACCAGCCTGCTCAACGAGCACTTCGGCGTGTTCCCACCCGATACCCGTGCCTTCCTGCAGGAGTTTGCCAAGAAGTGGAGCGACAAGAAGATCCATTCCCTGATCGACTCGCTGGCCGATCTCAAGGTATTGGTCGTGGGCGATGCCATCATCGACCAGTACCACTACGTGTCGCCGCTGGGCCAGACCGGCAAAGGCAACGTGCTGGCGGTGCAGTACCGCAACGAAGAACAGTTTGCCGGCGGCTCGCTGGCCGTGGTCAACCACGTCTCCCAGTTCGCCAAGCAGGTGACCCTGCTGACCGCCCTGGGTGACCATGACAGCCACGAAGACTTCATCCGCAGCAAGCTCAAGGAAAACGTCACGCCGGTGTTCACCTATTTCTCCGGCGCACCGACCGTCACCAAACGCCGCTTCGTCGACAACGACCTGGCTAAATTCTTCGAGATCTATTTCTTCAAGGAAGAACCGGAATTCGTCGATGGGGGCGATTTCGTGCTGCAATGGCTGGACGAGCACCTCTCGGAATTCGATGTGGTGATTACCGCCGACTTCGGCAACGGTTTCATCTCCGAGAAGATGGTCAAGAAGTTGACCGAGAAGTCGGCTTACCTGGCCGTCAATACGCAGATCAACAGCGGCAATCGCGGTTTCCATGTGATCGACCGCTACCAGCGCGCCGACTTCATCTCGCTCAACGAGCCCGAACTGCGGCTGGCCGCCCATAACAAGCACAGCTCGCTGGAAGAGGTCTGCGCGCGCATCGCCGACAAGCTGGGCGCCGGGCATCTGGCCGTCACGCGCGGCACCAAGGGGGTGCTCATGCGTGACGTCGGGCATGACCAATATAGCCGCGTGCCGGCACTGTCCTCCCGGGTGATCGACCGTATCGGCGCCGGTGATGCGTTCCTGTCCTTGTCCGCGCTCTGCCTGGCCGGTGGCCTGGAATCCGAGGTCGCCAATTTCGTCGGCAGTGTGGCCGCAGCCATGGACGTGCAGATCGTCTGTAACCGCGAACCCGTGAGCTCCATCGGCCTGAAGAAGTACGTGTCGACCTTGCTCAAATAAAGCACCTCCCATCAGGATAGACCTGTGACGAATCAAACTCATCCACCGGCTCTGCTGCAATCGATGCTGCGCATCAGGCGTATCGAAGAAGCGCTGGCCGATCGCTACAAAGAACAGGAAATGCGCTGCCCGATGCATCTGTGCATCGGCCAGGAAGCTATCGCCGTCGGCGTGGCCGCCGCGTTGCGCGCCGATGACTGCATGTACAGCAACCACCGTGCGCATGGCCACTACCTGGCCAAGGGCGGCAATCTCACGGCGATGATCGCCGAGCTGTATGGCCGGCAGACCGGCTGCTGCGGTGGCCGGGGCGGCTCCATGCACCTCATTGATACCGATGTGGCCTTCATGGGTTCCACGCCCATCGTGGGCGGAACCGTGCCCCTGGCCGTTGGTTCGGCCTGGGCGGCTTCCTTGCAGAAGCGCGATACGGTGACGGTGATCTTCTTTGGCGATGGCTGCTTCGAAGAGGGCGTGGTCCATGAGTCCCTGAACTTCGCGGCGCTGCATCGCCTGCCTATCCTGTTCGTGTGCGAGAACAATGATTTCTCCGTCTACACGCGCCGCAACGAGCGTCAGGCCGACCGCCCGATCTATCGCATTGCCGAGGCACACGGCATGTCGGCCGCGCAAGGCGATGGCAATGACGTCGAGCAGGTGCAGGCCATGGTCAGCCGTGCCGTGGCCGATCTGCGCGCGGGCCGCGGGCCCTGGTTCCTGGAATTCGATGCTTATCGCTGGCGCGAACACTGCGGTCCTGATTACGATGATCATCTAAATTACCGCAGCGCCGCCGAGATCGCCTCCGGCAAACTCGACTGCCCCATCGAGCGCTACAAGTCGAGGCTGCTGGTGAGCGGTACGCTGCAGCAGGACGATATTGGGCAGATGGAGCAGTCCATTCGCGACGAAATCGAAACCGCCTTTTCGGCAGCGCTGTTGGCACGCAAGCCGACCAACGATGAAGCAAGTACCTACGTCTATGCATGAGCAGCAGAGCCGCACACTGACCTATGTGGAAGCCATCCGCGAAGCGTTGGAGCAGAGCATGGCGCACGATGAACGTGTCATCGTCATCGGTGAAGGCGTTCCGGATCCCAAGGCCATCTTCACCTCGACCCAGGGCTTGCGTGAGAAATTCGGTCCGCAGCGGGTGTTCGACATGCCCCTGTCCGAAAACGGACTGACCGGTGCCTGTATCGGCGCGGCCATCGCGGGCATGCGGCCGGTGATGATCCACCAGCGCGTGGACTTTGCCTTGCTGTCCATGGACCAGCTGGTCAACAACGCCGCCAAATGGCATTACATGTTCAACGGCAAGGCCACCGTGCCGCTGGTGGTGCGCATGATCGTCGGCCGTGGCTGGGGGCAGGGGCCGCAGCACTCGCAGAGTCTGCAGGCGATGTTTGCCCAGATCCCCGGCCTGCGCGTGGTCATGCCGACCACGGCGCATGACGCCAAGGGCATGATGATTGCCGCCATTGAAGACAACGGACCGGTCATTTTCCTGGAGCACCGCTGGCTGCACCACGTCAGCGATGAGGTGCCGCAAGACCGTTATCGCGTCGACCTGGACAAGGCCAAGTCCATCCATCAGGGTGACGATGTGACCATCGCGGCTTTCTCCTACATGAGCTTCGAGTCGCTCATTGCCGCGCGTGCGCTGGCCAGTGTGGCCGGTATTAAGGCCGAAGTGATCGACATGCGCAGCGTGCGGCCGCTGGACGTCGATGCGGTGCTGGCCTCGGTGCGCCGGACCGGGCGCCTGATCGTGGCCGATACCGCCTACAAGACCGGCAGCATTGCCGGGGAACTGGTGGCGGCCGTAACCGAGCAGGCCTTCGGCAGCCTGAAGAAGGCGCCGGTGCGGATCTGTTCGCCCGATTATCCGACGCCCACCGCGCCCTCGATGACGGAACATTACTATCCCACGCCGCTGATGATCGTTGAAGCCGCCCTCAAGATGCTGGACCGCGCTGCCGATAACGACACCATGAATCGCCTGGTCGAGGCGACCCGGCGCAATGGTCCGCATGACGTTCCCAATCGTGATTTTTCCGGCCCCTTCTGACCCGAGCACGACTAGCACACAGCAACGAGAAAAGCCGATATGCCATTTCCCCACGCAACAGCGGTAACCCCCAGCCCATCGGAGGCCTGGAGCAGCCTGTCCGAATCCCAGCGCCTGGCGCGAATTGCTGCAGAAGTCACCGCGCGTGCGCCGGTCTTCAATGAAAAGCTGACCGCGCTGTCGGCACGTGCCGATGGCCAGGTCATCGTGCGCCTGTTGCAGTCCTGCGGTCCGGCCGAACGCGGTACCTTGCTGCTGGACTACGAAGACTTGCTCAAGCAGGCCATCGACGACGGCATCACGGTATGGGGCGAATCGCTGGGTGACAAGAACTCTCTGCGCAATCTGCGCGGTATCGAGGTGAAATCATGAGTAACGCGGTACAGACCAAGGACGGGGCCCTGATCCTCGATTCCCACAAGCTTTCCTATCACTATGATCGCGTGCAGGCCTGGGAAGCCGGCGAGCGGATCGCACCGGTCAGCGTTGACATGGCGCTGACCCGTGGCTGCGGTGCCATGTGCTCGTTCTGCTACGCGATGATGCAGGAGTCGCAGGCGCGTACCGGCATCAAGGTCCAGCATGCGCTGAACCTGCTGGATGACTTCGCCGAAATCGGCATTCGCAGCGTGTCGCTGGTGTCCGATGGCGAGAGTACGCTCTCCAAGGCCTACGTGCCGTTCATCCAGCACGCGGCCTCGCTGGGCATCGATGTTGGTAACGCTACCAATGCCTGGGAATGGGGGCCGGAGAAGGTCGACCAGATCTTGCCGCACATGACCTGGATCCGTTTTACCGTGGCCGCCGGCCGTGCCGAAAGCTATGCACGCATCATGTACAAGGGGCCCGAGCATACGGAGGTCTATGATCGCGCCATCAAGAACATCAAGTACGCCGTGGATCTCAAGCGCAAGCTGGGCCTGTCGGTGACGCTGGGCATCCAGATGGTGCTGACACCCGATCTCAAGGATGAGATCATTCCGTTCGCCCAGCTGGGGCTCGATCTTGGCGTGGACTACGCGGTCATCAAGCATTGCTCGGATGACGAGCAAGGTACGCTGGGCATCGATTACTCCCAGTATGCAGCCCTCTATGGCGTGCTCGAGCAGGCCGAGGCGATGAGCAACGACACCACCAAGGTCATCGTCAAGTGGTCCAAGATCCGTGATGGCGACCAGGCTTCGTACAGCCGTTTCTATGGACCGCAGTTCCTGCTGCAGATCAGCGGCAGCGGCCTGGTGGCGCCGTCCGGGATGTTTTTCAACGCACGTTACTCCAAGCTGCACATCGGCAACTTTACCGAGGAGCGCTTCAAGGACATCTGGAAGTCCGAACGCTACTGGCGTGCCATGAACTACCTGGCCTCGCCGGCCTTCGATGCGCCCAAGATGATGGGGACGCTGCCCATCCAGCACTACGTCAGCGTGGCGCTGGACAATCATGCCAAGGGGATTCAGCGCATCCAGCCGGGCACCGATCCGAAGCCCCTGCATCACAATTTCCTTTGATGCAGGCGCCTGGCCAGCGGCCCGCTGGCTGGTGCAACAAGCCCGACAAGCAAACGGCCCGTCCATGGACGGGCCGTTTTGTCTCCAGCACTACGGCGGTTTCAAAGCAGCACGGCCGGCAAGTCCAGTCCCATGCTCTTGAGCGATTCCTTGCGGGCGTTGCGGATGCTGTCGTTGGCCAGTGGCCACTTGCGATAGATCGACAGGTAATCCAATCCCATGGAACCATTGCTTTTGGCATCGTTGTTGCGGCTGCTACCCAGGTTGACATGCACCACGGGACCAGCCACGCCGATGAAGTTGAAGGAATGCTGGAACAGCAGCGCAATCAGGTAATCCCAGTCCTCGTGGCTTTGCAGGTTGGTATCGACCTTGTGCCGACGGGCGATGGCGGCCGGCAGGATGACGGCATTGTTGGGAATGAAGTTGCGCACCAGCAGGACGGCGATCTCGGTGCTGCCGATCTCCACTTCGCGCGAAGATATCGTCTGGATGGCGCCATCGTTGCGGGATTCGCGCACCTCGGTAAAGTTGGCGTAGTTGACCGCTTCCGGCGAGAGCTTGCCGCAATCGACCAGGCCCTGCAGATAATGGCTGTGGTAGCTGTCATCGTCATCGAGGAACAGCATGTAGCGGCCGCGCGCCAGGTCCACCCCCACGTTGCGCGTCTCGCCGGGGCCCTTGGCGCCGGGCAATGCGCAAAAGATATCGTGCGCGCGCAGCAGTGCGGTGGCCACGTTCTTTGTCTCGGCGCTGCCTTCGTCGGCCACCAGCACGATCTCGAAGTTGGGGAAGCTCTGCGCCAGCACGGACTTCAGTGCGCGCTCCAGCAGAAGGGGTCGATGGTGCGTGGTGACGATGACCGAAAACAGGGGGGCGTTGTTCATGGAATCAATCAGCTCTCATTGGAAGAAGGTCTCGCGTTTCTCGTCGCCGTACTGGCGGTCACAGCGCTTGAGCACCTGGTTGCGCAGGGGGTAGAACAATTTGAGATAGCGTTCATCCGCGCTGGCGATGTAGGCCATCTTCAATGCGTTGAGGACGAACATGTCGTCGCGGCAGGGGTAGTACATGGGATCGGACCAGGGCATCTGGCCCATGTCGAAATGCGCCACCGGAATGCTGTGGTCCAGCGCGAGGATCAGCGAGGCGATGCGCTCCATGACGAACACTTTCATGTCCAGCGGCATCTTGTGATAGGTGGTCAGCGCGTTCATGCGCCGGGCAAAATCACTGTTGCCGTTTTCGACGTCTTCGTACAGCCGTTCGGTGATGGCGAACCACTTGCTCCAGAACGAAGGCTTGGCCACCAGGAAGTTGCAGTAGATGGTGCTGCGGAAGTCCATCGCCAGGCGCGACAGATCCACGTCGAGCTCGATGGAGGCGAGGAAGGCCTGCATCAGCGGCACCATACCGGGGTGGTAGCGGTTGCCCTGCTCGAACATGCTCAGGTAGCAGGTCGAGTCCTGCAGGAAGGGCGTGAAGGTGTAGACCTCGTTGCCCGGATTGTCCTCGATGAAGCGATGCACCCGTTGCGATTGCAATTGCGTCTTGCCAAAGAAATTGGGCGAGAAGAAACCATAGAGATCGTCCTCATTAAGCACGTTCTGCAGGAAGAAATTGCGGATCGGCCAATATTCGCGCCAGTCCGGCCGCGGGTTGCCCTGGTTCTCCAGGGGGATGAAGCCGGGATCGACCTGCCGGCGCGTGGCTTCGTTATAAAAGATTTGGTAGATATGGGTCGCCATGGACGTCTCTCGGTCAACGGTGAGCGCTCAACGCGCAGCGTTACGCATCAGGTGCAGGTGCCGGATCAGGACTTGAACCCGTTAGGATTCATCTGCTGCCAGCGCCACGAATCGGCGCACATGGCGTCCAGCCCCAGCCTGGCTTCCCAGCCGAGCTTGCGGCGCGCTTCGGCCGGGTCGGCATAGCAGGAGGCGATGTCGCCCGGGCGGCGTGCCGCGATGGTGTAGGGAATGGGTTTGCCGGCAGCTTTCTCATAGGCCTTGACCACATCCAGCACGCTGTAGCCATTGCCGGTGCCCAGGTTGACGGCAAAGCACTGCGGTTCGGTCAGCGCCTGCAGGGCGGCCAGGTGGCCGGTAGCCAGGTCGACCACGTGGATGAAATCGCGCACGCCGGTACCGTCGGGGGTAGCGTAGTCACCGCCCCAGATGCTCAGTTTTTCGCGGCGGCCGACGGCCACCTGGGCCACGTAGGGCATCAGGTTGTTGGGGATGCCGCCCGGGTCTTCGCCGATCAGCCCGCTCTCATGCGCGCCCACCGGATTGAAGTAGCGCAGCAGGGCGATCTTCCAGTCGGGGTGCGCGCGATGGTAATCGCGCAGCATGTCTTCGATGACGATCTTGCTGCGGCCATAGGGATTGCTAGCCGACAGTGGATGCGATTCGGTCAGCGGCAGATATTGCGGATCGCCATACACCGTGGCCGAGGAAGAGAAGACGATGGTCTTCACGCCCGTGGCTTCCATCGCCTCCAGCAGGCGTACGGTGCCCACCACGTTGTTGTCGTAGTACATCAGCGGCTGTTCCACCGACTCGCCCACGGCCTTGAGACCGGCGAAATGGATCACGGCCTCGCACTTGAATTCACGCAGCACGCTTTCCAGCTGCTCGCGGTTGCGGATGTCGCCCTTCACCAGCGAGAGCTTGCGGCCGGTAATCTGTTGCACCCGGGCGGCTGACTCCGGGCTGCTGTTGCAAAAATTGTCGAAAACGATGACTTCATGACCTGCCTTCAGCAACTCCACGCAGGTGTGGGAGCCGATATAGCCGGCACCGCCGGTGACGAGAATATTCATGTGAGCTTCGCTTGATAAGTTGGCAACGTCGTGATTATGTCAGACTCTGCCGGGTCCCCACAGATTAGAGCACGGGAATCTGGCCGCCCAAGCGGGGATCAGCCGGACTTTTTCTTCATATCCTTCTATTTCGGCAACTTGGCGTGCTCCTGTAGCGAAAAGGCAAAAAGCCGTCGCCGGCAAGAAGCGGGCGACGGCTTTTTGGGGGGAGGCAGCAAGCCGTGCAGACTTACTTGGTGGCGGCCACCGCCTCCAGGATCACCTTGGCGACTTCTGCCGGACGCGATTGCTGCGGCACGTGGCTGGCCGCCAGTTCAGTGGTCTTCGCATTGATCTGCTTGGCGAAGGCGCGTTCCAGAGCGGGCTGGATCATGCGGTCCTTGGTGCTGACGATGTACCAGCTGGGCCGGGTCTTCCAGGCAGCCGTCTCGATCTTGTCGCCGAAGGCCTTCATGGCGATCGGGCCCTGGGTGGCAGCCATCACGGCAGCTTGCTTGGCCGACACGTCCTGGGCAAAGTCTGCGGCCAGCGCGGCCGGCGGCAGGCTGGCGAACCCGGCCTTGTCCACGGACAGCTTGGCGATGCCCGGGGGCACCGGCAAGTCCTTGCCCAGGTCGCCGGTGGCCTGGCCGGCGTCCGGTGCGAAGGCGGCCACATAGACCAGGCTGGCCACCTTCTCATTGTTGCCCGCCTCGGTGATCACCGTGCCGCCCCAGGAGTGGCCGACCAGCACCACCTTGCCCGGCTGGTTGTCGATGGCGCGCTTGGTGGCGGCCACGTCGTCGGCCAGCGAGGTCAGCGGATTCTGGACGGCGGTCACCTTGATGCCTTTGGCTTGCAGCAGCGGGATGACCTTGGCCCAGTCCGAACCATCGGCGAAGGCGCCGTGGACGATCACCACGGAGGGCTTTTCGGCCTGGTCGGCAGCCATGGCGCTGGTACCGGTGAAGGCGGTGGCGAGGGCCAGCATGCCAAGGCCGGTCTTGAGGCGGAAGCGGGGCGAAGTGGTTTTCATGGTGTTCTCCTGTTCAAAAACGGGTGTGAGGTGGGGTGTGCTGCAGTGAGGCCAGTATAGGAATGCGGTTCTGGCGCCGGTATCGGTCAATTGACCGACCCCGGGAGCATGGCCATGAGGCGTTGCGACAGGCGCCGCGATTGTGGCCGATCATCGCAGGCCTGCCCATTAACCGAAGAGTTGATTGCGGCAGGCTGGCGCTTGCCGCTACAGTGTCGGGATGCTTCCCGACGCCGATCCGATATCCCCTTCTTCCTCGCATTCTGGCGACCCGGCCGACCAGGCCGTTGCCGACACGCCGCAGCCGATGATTGCTGCGGGCACCGCTGTACAGGTGCTGGCGCTGGTGGGCGATCTCAGCATGGGCCAGCCTCCCGATCAGTCGCGGCGCACCGCTGCGCTGGCCACGCAGGTGGCGCAGCTGGAAGGAGCGGCACCGGCCTTGGTTCAGCAGGCTCAACTGGTGTCCTGGTTGCGCTGGTCCGGCTGCACCGCCAATGCGGCCGGCTTTGCCAGCCTGCTGGGGGATGATGTCGGCGGGCGCGAGGCGATGCTGCGCGATGGCTTGCCGGCCGATCATCCATTGAACTTCACAACCATCGCTCCGCTAGCCCGCATTCATTGCGAAGTGGCAGGGGAGGTGGCCAGCCTGCTGGGCTTGCCGGCCGGGGTCGAAACCGCCTTGCGCCATGTCTGGGAGCACCATGACGGCAGCGGTGCACCTGACCAACTGCGCGGGCCGGCGGTGCCGCCTGCGGTCTACTACACCAGCCTGGCCGGCGATCTGGAGATCTACGCGCGCACGCATGGTCCGGAGGTGGCCGTGCACATGGTTCGCCGCTACGGTGGCATCAAATACCCGGCCGAACTGGCCGAACGCGCCGCCCGCCATGCGCCTGCCTGGCTGGCGGCATTGGATGACGAGTCCGGCGCGGCGCTGGCGGATTTGCCCGCGCATGCAGTGCCATTGCGCATCGTGGCCGAGATCATCGAACTGAAGCTGCCCTGGCTGACCGGCTATTCTCGCCGCGTCAGTGAACTGGTGCGGCACGCCGCCGCGCTGGCGGGCTTGCCTGAGCGGCAACAGCAACGCCTGGCCCGCGCCGCGCTGATCCATGGCATTGGCCGTGCGGCCGTGCCCAATACCATCTGGGAGCGACCTGGGCGGCCCAGCACGGCAGACTGGGAACGCGTCCGTCTGGCACCGTACTGGACCTCGCGCGCCGGCGCCCTGATTCCCGCCCTGCGCGAGGAAGCCGACCTCGCATCGCAACTGTATGAGCGGCTTGATGGCAGCGGCTACTTCCGTGGATTCAGCCAGGAGGCGCTCGGCTTGCCCGCACGCCTGCTGGCGGTGGCGGCGGTTCATGCCGCACTGGGTGCACCGCGGCCCTGGCGTGCTGCCTGGCCGGCCGCCATCGTGGCCGAGATGCTGGAGAACGAAGTACACCTAGGCCGGCTCGATGCAGAGGCCCTACGCTGGGTTCTTGCCGCTGCCGGAGATCAGTCGTCACCGTCCGCGCGCAAGGGCTTGCTGTCCGAGCGCGAGCGCGAAGTGCTGCGCCGCATCAGCCTGGGCGACAGCAACAAGGAAGCAGCGCGCGCCATGCAGATCAGCCCCTCGACCGTGCGTACCCACGTCGAAAGCATCTTTCGCAAATTGCAGTGTTCCACGCGGGCTGCCGCGACGCTCAAGGGCCTGCACCTGGGTCTGATCTGATCCCGGATATCCGGGTGTCACTGGTCCGACCATTGCACCGGTCTGGTGAGCCAGCTCACTTTTTTACCGATCTTCGCTGTACTGCAACATGGCCTGCAGAAAAGCGAGCCAGGTCGTCTGATCTCTGTGGATTTCCTGACAAAATGTCAGTGGACCCTGAAAACGTTTGCGAGCGCCCTGCGAGTTTCCGTAAATCATTGAATTTGCGGGATATTTCGCTAGCGCTGGACGCCATTTTTGATTAAATTGTGCGCTGCCTTGAAGATCGGCGTTATATCCGGTCAGCACGGCCTTCATTCGCGCCACTTCATGGCGGGATGCACAAAGATGAATAAATAGGCGGGAAGGGAAAATCCCTCAAGCAGGGAAAGCGGACGGCGGACAAGCGCGCGGCGGCAAAGTTTCCTTGTTGCGCCGCAAAAAATCGAAGTGGCTGCTTATTTGCCACAACTCGCCGCGAAGTGCCCCAGATAAGCCCTTGATCTGGCTGCAAAAGGTTTGACTTACCAGAAAACGAACCTTTATAATCGCCGGGCTTTTAAGATGCCGTCTGCTCGTAAAGGGTGCGGCGCATGCACGATATTGGATAGATATGCTGCGCATCATTCTCTTGCAGCTCGTAACCACGGTCGTCGCCGCCTTGGTGGCGGGCATGCTGGGCGGACTTCCGGCGCTGTGGTCCGCATTGTTGGGAGGCGTCTGCTGTGTCGTTCCCAATGCCCTGTTTGCACTGCGACTTCATGTCAGTGCGCAGAAACCCGGTGGTACCAACCCGATGACGTTTTTCTTCGGGGAATTTATCAAGATTGCTACGACCTTTGCGCTCATGGGCGCAATCGTTTGGTTGTACCACGGTGTTCACTGGCTCGCATTTTTGCTGAGCTTCATCGTGGTGCTTAAGAGTTATTTCATTTTACTGTTTAGACACCGACCATGACCGTAGAAGCCGCAGAGCACGCGCCGACAGCCTCTGAATATATCGTCCACCACCTCGGACACTTCTCCACCCATCACCAGACCAAGATCGTCGATTTCTCCATCCTGAACGTGGACACCATCTTCTGGTCCGTGTTCTGTGGCGTGGTCGCCTGCTTCTTCATGTACCTGGCCGCCCGCAAGGCGACCTCGGGCGTGCCGGGCCGTTTCCAGGCCTTCGTCGAGATGGTCGTGGAAATGGTCGAAGACCAGTCCAAGGCCATCGTCCATGGCGACCGCACCTTCATCGCCCCGGTGGCGCTGACCGTGTTCGTCTGGGTGGCCCTGATGAACTCGCTGGACTTCCTGCCGGTCGACCTGGCTTCCGGCATCCTGGGCCTGTTCGGCCTGGGTGAAATGCACCACCGCATCGTTCCGACCGCCGACCTCAACGGCACCCTGGGCATCGCCCTGGGCGTGCTGGCCCTGATGCTGTACTACAGCGTCAAGATCAAGGGTGCCGGCGGCTTCATCCACGAACTGTTCGCAGCACCCTTCGGCATCTGGCTGGCGCCGTTCAACCTGCTGCTGAACATCATCGAATTCGCCGCCAAGACCGTGTCCCTGGGCATGCGACTGTTCGGCAACATGTATGCAGGCGAACTGTTGTTCCTGCTGATCGCATTGCTGGGATCGACCGCGACCGCATTCGGCTTCATCGGCCATGTGATCGCCGGTTCTATCTGGGCAATTTTCCACATCCTGATCGTGTTGCTCCAAGCATTCATCTTCATGATGTTGACACTGGTTTACCTGGGCCAGGCGCACGAAGCGCACTAACACAAGGCTTGCAGTACCTGTTTTTCAGTTTGTTTTTTGGTTTTGTATTTAATTTAACTTTTCTTAAGGAATTGTCATGACTGATGTCTCTTTCGTTGCTCTGGCTTGCGGTTTGATCATTGGCCTGGGTGCTATCGGCGCTTGTATCGGTATCGCGATCATGGGCGGTAAGTACCTCGAAGCATCCGCACGTCAGCCTGAACTGATGAACACCCTGCAAACCAAGATGTTCCTGCTGGCTGGCCTGATCGACGCCGCCTTCCTGATCGGCGTTGGTATCGCCATGCTGTTCGCATTCGCAAATCCGTTCATCGCCAAGTAATTCGCGCTTCATAGCCGATTCTCATCTGCCGGACGATTGGTTCCGGCACTCGTTATTCTGAGAAGGAAATTACCGTGAACTTAAATGCAACATTGATTGCACAGTTCGTGGTCTTCTTCATCCTCGCCGGCTTCACGATGAAATTCGTGTGGCCGCCGTTGATTAAGGCGCTCGACGAACGCGCCAAGAAGATTGCGGACGGGCTGGCAGCCGCTGACCGCGGTCGCGCCGATCTGGCCGCCGCCGAAAAGCGTATCCAGGGCGAACTGGCATCGGCACGTGATGAAGGCCAGAAGCGTATCGGCGAAGCCGAGAAGCGCGCTCAGCTGATCATCGAAGAAGCCAAGAAAACGGCTGCTGAAGAAGCTGCCCGCATCATCGCCAACGCCCGTGCAGACGCTCAACAGCAAGTGAACCAGGCGCGCGAAGAACTGCGCGGCCAGGTCGCAACGCTCGCCGTCAAGGGCGCGGAACAGATCCTCAAGCGCGAAGTGAATGCGGCTGCTCATGCCGACTTGCTGAATCAACTGAAGACAGAGCTGTAATATGGCCGAACTCGCAACGATCGCTCGTCCTTACGCCGAAGCCTTGTTCCGTGTGGCCAAGGCAGGCAGCCTGGCAGCCTGGTCCGATCTCATCGACGAGATGGCCCAGGTGGCAGCGCATCCCGAGGTGCAGGCCCTGGCGCAGAATCCTTCCGTAACGCACGACAAGCTGGCTGAAGTGTTTGCCGCCGCCGTGAAGACCCCGTTGTCCGTCGAGGCGACCAATTTCGTCAAGACGCTGGTGGACAACGGCCGCCTGGTGCTGCTGCCGCAGATCGCCGAACAATTCCACGCGCTCAAGAACGCGTCGGAAGGTTCGGCCGATGCCAACATCGTGAGCGCCTTTGAGCTCAGCGATGCCCAGGTCAAGGATGTGGTCTCGGCACTGGAGAAGAAGTTCGGCCGCAAGCTGAACCCCTCCGTGACGGTTGACAGCAGCCTGATTGGCGGTGTGCGCGTCGTGGTCGGCGACGAAGTGTTCGATACCTCCGTGCGCGCGAAGCTGCAGCAGCTGCAAGCTGCTCTGGCCGCGTAAGTGCCTCTGGCTGGCTAAGCGAAAGAACAATTTTTAGGAGTTAGTATGCAACTCAACGCATCTGAAATCAGCGAGCTGATCAAGAGCCGGATCCAAGGCCTTGGCGATACCGCTGAGATTCGCAATCAGGGCACGGTCATCTCCGTGTCCGACGGTATCTGCCGTATCCATGGTCTGTCCGACGTGATGCAAGGTGAGATGCTGGAATTCCCGGGCAACACCTTCGGCCTGGCGCTGAACCTGGAGCGTGACTCGGTGGGCGCCGTTATCCTGGGCGAATACGAACACATCTCCGAAGGCGACCTGGTCAAGTGCACCGGCCGCATCCTGGAAGTGCCCATCGGTCCTGAACTGAAGGGTCGTGTCGTCAACGCACTGGGCCAGCCGATCGACGGCAAGGGTCCGATCAACGCCAAGCTGACCGCCCCGATCGAAAAGATCGCCCCGGGCGTGATCGCGCGTCAGTCCGTGTCGCAACCGATGCAGACTGGCCTGAAGTCGATCGACTCCATGGTGCCCGTCGGCCGTGGCCAGCGCGAGCTGATCATCGGCGACCGCCAGACCGGCAAGACCGCAGTTGCGATCGACGCCATCATCAATCAAAAGGGTCAGAACATGACCTGCATCTACGTCGCGATCGGCCAGAAGGCTTCGTCGGTCAAGAACGTGGTGCGCGCACTGGAAGCGCACGGCGCGATGGAATACACCATCGTCGTGGCCGCGACCGCCTCCGAATCGGCAGCGATGCAATACGTGTCGGCCTACTCGGGTTGCGCCATGGGCGAATACTTCCGCGATCGCGGTCAAGACGCCCTGATCGTCTATGACGATCTGTCCAAGCAAGCCGTGGCTTACCGTCAGGTCTCGCTGCTGCTGCGCCGTCCGCCGGGCCGTGAAGCCTATCCTGGCGACGTGTTCTACCTGCACAGCCGCCTGCTGGAACGTGCAGCCCGCGTGAACGCCGACTACGTCGAGAAGTTCACCAACGGCGAAGTCAAGGGCCAGACCGGTTCCCTGACCGCACTGCCGATCATCGAAACCCAGGCAGGTGACGTGTCGGCCTTCGTTCCGACCAACGTAATCTCGATCACCGACGGCCAGATCTTCCTGGAAACTTCGCTGTTCAACGCCGGTATCCGTCCTGCGATCAACGCGGGTATCTCGGTGTCGCGCGTCGGTGGCGCTGCCCAGACCAAGGTCATCAAGGGCCTGTCCGGCGGTATCCGTACCGACCTGGCACAGTACCGTGAACTGGCTGCGTTCGCGCAGTTCGCTTCCGACCTGGACGAAGCCACCCGCAAGCAGCTGGACCGCGGTGCGCGCGTGACCGAACTGTTGAAGCAGGCTCAGTACACCCCGCAATCGATCTCGATCATGGCCGTCACCCTGTTCGCCGTCAACAAGGGCTACATGGATGACGTCGAAGTGAAGAAGATCCTGGCCTTCGAGTCGGCTCTGCACAACTTCATGAAGACCAGCCACGCTGAGCTGTTGAAGAAGATCGAAGACACCAAGCAACTGGATAAGGATGCTGAGGCAGCCCTGGCAGCCGCCATCGCTGACTTCAAGAAATCCGGCGCGTACTAATTCTTACTGAAGCTATAAGGAGTCTTACTCATGGCTACAGGTAAAGAGATACGTGGCAAGATCAAGAGCGTAGAAAATACGAAGAAGATCACCAAGGCGATGGAAATGGTCGCGGCATCCAAAATGCGCAAGGCGCAGGACCGGATGCACGCAGCCCGCCCGTACAGCGACAAGATCCGCAACATTGCGGCCAACCTGTCGCAGGCCAATCCGGAGTACGTGCACCCGTTCATGGTCCAGCAAGACACGGCCAAGCGCGTTGGTTTCATCGTCGTCACGACCGACAAGGGTCTGTGCGGCGGCATGAACACCAACTCGCTGCGTCTGTTGACCAACAAGTTCCGTGAATTGGAAGGCCAGGGCAAGGCCATCGAAACCGTCGCCATTGGCAACAAGGGTTTGGGTTTTCTGAATCGCATCGGCGCCCGTGTGGCCGCCAACGTGACGCAACTGGGTGATACGCCGCACCTGGAAAAGCTGATCGGCCCCGTCAAGGTGCTGCTCGACGCTTTCCAGGAAGGCAAGTTGGACGCGGTGTACCTGGTGTACACCAAGTTCATCAACACGATGAAGCAGGAAGCCACCCTGCAGCAACTGCTGCCGCTGACCAGCGACAAGCTCAAGGCTGACGAGGGTGCGCACTCCTGGGACTACATCTATGAGCCCGATGTGCAATCCGTGGTGGACGAACTGCTGGTGCGTTACGTCGAAGCGCTGATCTATCAAGCCGTCGCCGAGAACATGGCCTCCGAGCAATCGGCGCGCATGGTCGCGATGAAGGCCGCCAGCGACAACGCAGGTAGCGTGATCGGTGAGTTGAAGTTGGTCTACAACAAGACTCGCCAGGCCGCCATTACCAAAGAGCTGTCGGAAATCGTCGCCGGTGCGGCTGCGGTCGGCTGATCAGCTGGCGTAGCGTAGCGAAACAGAATTTAAATTTTATCTATTGAAGGAACGAAAATGGCTGATGGCAAAATCGTTCAGTGTATCGGCGCTGTGGTGGACGTGGAGTTTCCGCGCGATGCGATGCCCAAGGTTTACGATGCCTTGAAATTGGAAGGTTCGGATCTGACCCTGGAAGTCCAGCAACAGCTGGGCGACGGCGTGGTTCGTACCATTGCGCTCGGTTCGTCGGACGGTCTGCGCCGCGGCCTGACCATCTCGAACACCGGCAAGCCCATCACGGTGCCTGTCGGTACCGCGACCCTGGGTCGCATCATGGACGTGCTGGGCAACCCGATCGACGAATGCGGTCCGGTCTCGCACGAGCAAACCGCTTCGATCCACCGCAAGGCTCCCGCGTACGACGAACTGTCGCCCTCGCAAGAGCTGCTGGAAACCGGCATCAAGGTGATTGACCTGGTGTGCCCGTTCGCCAAGGGTGGTAAGGTCGGTCTGTTCGGTGGCGCCGGTGTGGGCAAGACCGTGAACATGATGGAACTGATCAACAACATCGCCAAGGCGCACAGCGGTCTGTCCGTGTTCGCCGGTGTTGGTGAGCGTACCCGTGAAGGTAACGACTTCTACCATGAAATGGCAGAAGCCAAGGTGGTGGACCTGGAAAACCCGACCAATTCCAAGGTCGCCATGGTCTACGGCCAGATGAACGAACCGCCGGGCAACCGTCTGCGCGTGGCGCTGACCGGCCTGACCATCGCGGAAGGTTTCCGTGACGAAGGCAAGGACGTGTTGTTCTTCGTCGACAACATCTACCGTTACACCCTGGCCGGTACCGAAGTGTCCGCACTGCTGGGCCGTATGCCGTCCGCCGTGGGCTACCAGCCGACGCTGGCCGAAGAAATGGGCCGCCTGCAAGAGCGTATCACCTCGACCAAGACTGGCTCGATCACCTCGATCCAGGCCGTGTACGTCCCTGCGGATGACTTGACCGACCCGTCGCCGGCAACCACCTTCGCCCACCTGGACTCGACCGTCGTTCTGTCGCGTGACATCGCCTCGCTGGGTATCTACCCCGCCGTCGATCCGCTGGACTCGACCTCGCGCCAGCTGGACCCGCAAGTGGTCGGCCAGGAACACTACGAGACCGCACGCGCTGTTCAGGGCACCCTGCAGCGCTACAAGGAACTGCGTGACATCATCGCGATTCTGGGCATGGACGAACTGGCACCGGAAGACAAGCTGATCGTCGCACGCGCTCGCAAGATGCAGCGTTTCCTGTCGCAGCCCTTCCACGTCGCCGAAGTGTTCACCGGTTCCCCGGGCAAGTACGTTTCGCTCAAGGACACGATCAAGGGCTTCAAGATGATCGCCAGCGGCGAACTGGACCACCTGCCGGAACAAGCGTTCTACATGGTCGGTACCATCGACGAAGCAATCGAAAAGGCCAAGAAGATCAACTAAGACTGACCATGCCGTGGACGGCATGCGGTGCACAACCGGATGCAGCCATGGCAGGTAAGTAATCATTGATTCATTGGCGCCGCCCCTGTTCGCAGGGGCGGTCAATCGACTAGGAAACGACATGGCACATACTATTCACGTGGACGTGGTCTCGGCGGAAGAGGAAATCTTCTCCGGCGAGGCAGAATTCGTCGCGTTGCCGGGCGAAGCGGGTGAGCTGGGTATCTATCCCCGTCACACCCCGCTGATCACGCGCATCAAGCCAGGTGCTGTCCGTATCAAGGTCTCGGGTCAGGCGCACGAGGAATTCGTGTTCGTGGCCGGTGGCCTCCTGGAAGTGCAGCCCGACGCCGTGACCGTGCTGGCCGACACCGCCATCCGTGGTGCCGACCTGGACGAAGCCAAGGCCGCCGAAGCCAAGCGTCTGGCCGAGGAAGCGCTGGTCAACCGCGACTCCAAGATCGACCACGCTGCAGCCCAGGCCGAACTGGCCGCCGCTGTGGCACAGCTGGCCGCGATCCAGAAGTTGCGTCAGAAGCGCTGATCGCTGGTAGCGTTCTTCCCGGCGAAGAGCGCTCCGGCACGGCAGCACAGCAGTACAGCAGTAGATGAAAGGCAGCTTCGGCTGCCTTTTTTCATGTGCGCACAGTTCCTCTGATGCGCGTAATGAGTTCCTCCTTGCAGATCCGGGGCCCGTCTGCGGCGCCAAGGCTGACCAGATCTGGCGGCTTCCAGCCCGTATGAATTAACCTGCATCAAGTTTGCCCACATGTCGCGCATACTGGCGCTGCGGCAACTTTCATCCTCGGGTAAAGTGCGCGGACGTGAAGGACAGAACCAATTCTGTCCCGCCAAATCATTTATAGCATTAGCCTCATCTCAATCCAGCCGGACAGGAGCCCCCATGTCGTCAGCTGCACCCGCATCTTCCGCATCGCCCTCTTCGACCACAGCGCGTCAGCATGGCAAGCCCATCATTGCCGTGGTGGGCCTGTCCAACCGCCCCGAGCGTGCCAGCTTTGACGTGGCCGCCTATATGCAGTCAGCGGGATACCGCATCGTCGCCGTCAATCCCATGTACGCCGGCCAGACCATCCTCGGCGAGCACTGCCATGCCAGCCTGCAGGAGGCCAGCGCGGCATTGGCCCAGGAAGGCCTGCGCATCGCCATCGTCGATTGCTTCCGCAAGTCGGCCGACATCCCGCCCGTCGTCGATGAGGCCATCGCCATCGGCGCCGAATGCGTGTGGATGCAGCTCGACATCGTTCACGAAGAGGCCGCCGTCCGTGCGCGTGCAGCCGGGCTGAAGGTGGTCATGGACAAGTGCATCAAGATCGAACATGCCATGGGGCAGTCGCATGGCGTGTTGTAATGTCGGGGCGGTGAAATCCGGAAATCATTTATAACGAAAAAAGCGAGACAGCATGGCAAAGAAAACCGGCCCGCAATTCATGGTCCATCCCAAGTTCGTCCTCAAGGAAAGCGACGCCTCGACCAAACCACTCTCCAGCGGCAACAAGGAAACCGACCGCGCCACCGTGCAGCGCCTGGCCGCAGAGATCGGCCTGCAGCAGCAGATGCTCTACGCCGGCCACAAGCACAAGGTGCTGGTGATCCTGCAGGGCATGGATACCAGCGGCAAGGATGGCACCGTCAATGACGTCTTCGCAGCCGTCAATCCGCAGGGCATCCGCGTGGCCAACTTCAAGGGGCCGACCGCCATCGAGCTGGCGCACGACTACCTGTGGCGCGTGCATGCGCAGGTACCGGTGGCGGGGGAGATCGCGGTATTCAACCGCAGTCACTACGAGGACGTGCTCATCACACGCGTGCATGACTGGATCGATGACAAGGAATGCAAGCGTCGCTATCGCCAGATCAACGACTTTGAACGCATGCTGTGGGAAACCGGGACCGTGGTGCTGAAATTCTTCCTGCACATCTCCAAGGCCGAGCAGAAGTCACGCCTGCAATCGCGCATCGACGATCCCAACAAGCACTGGAAATTTGACCCCCAGGACCTGGCCGAGCGCAAGTTCTGGGATGCCTATCAGCTGCGTTACCAGGAGGTGCTGCGCCAGACCAGCACGCTACATGCACCCTGGTATGTGGTGCCGGCCGACTCCAAGACCCATCGCAACCTGCTGGTGGCCAATGTGATCCTGGAGACCCTGCAAAAGCTCAAACTGCGCTTCCCCGATCCCAAGCCTGAACTGAAGGAACTCAAGTTCGATTGAGGCACAGGCCGGGGCAGCGCGCCCTCAGCTTACTTCAGCCACTTGTCGAAGATGCGCTGGTATTCGCCGGTGGCCTTGGCCAGGTGCAGCCAGGTATCCACGTAAGCCTTGAAGGCGACGTCGCCACGCGGCAGCAGGTAAGCCTTCTCGGCGAACTGCAGCGGCTGGTCCGGCTGCACCGGGCACAGTTCCGGATGCATCTTGGATTGCCACAGGGTTTCGCTGGCATCGGTCACCATCACGTCGGCCTTGCCATCGATGATCTGCTGGAAGATGGTCACGTTGTCGGGATGCAGCAGCAGCGTGGCGTGCTTGTAGCCGGAACGGGCAAAGCGTTCGTTGGTGCCGCCCGGGTTGACGATGGCGCGGGTGCCGGGCTGGTCGATCATGTCGAAGCTGCGGAACTTGTCCTTGTCGGCACAGCGGATGATGGGCGCCTTGCCATCGACCATCACGGTCTCGGAGAAGGCCGCCTTGCGGGCGCGGTCCAGGGTGACGGAGATGCCGCCCATGCCGACGTCGCACTGGGCGATGAAGTCGTTCATCAGGGTGCTCCAGGTGGTCTTGATGAACTGCGCTTCCACGCCCAGCGACTTGGCCAGCGACTGGCCGAGCTCCACGTCCATGCCCTCGAAGGTCTGGTCGGGGCGATAGTAGGTGAACGGCTTGTAGTCGCCGGTCATGCAGATGCGCAGCTTGCCGGACTTGAGCACCTGGTCCAGGCGCGATGCGGGGACGGCCTCGTCGGCGCGGGCGGCCGACAGCGACAGGACAAGTGACAGGGCCGCCAGGCCCGCCAGCAGGGCGGTGCGGATGATGGACTTCATGGAGCCTCCTCGTGGATGGTGTTGAGCGTGGGATTCGGTCCCTTCTTGTCGATGCGAAGGACCGGCTGGTGGCAGCCGCCAGATCATAGCAAAACGTGTGCCACGACCTACATCAATATTGGTGCGCGCCGTTCATGACAATTAGCCGGAAAGCCATGCGCGGAGGATGAGATAATGCCGGATTGTCGTCAGACCGCATTGCAGGCCGACCATGCCCTCTTCTTCTTCCATGTCCACCTTCGCTCCGCTCAAAAACGATACCTTCCTGCGTGCACTGCTGCGCCAGCCCACCGAGTACACGCCGCTGTGGCTGATGCGCCAGGCCGGCCGCTACCTGCCGGAATACCGCGCCACGCGCGCCCGCGCCGGCTCCTTCATGGGCCTGGCCACCAACCCCGACTACGCCACCGAGGTCACGCTGCAGCCGCTGGAACGCTATCCGCTGGACGCCGCCATCCTGTTCTCGGACATCCTCACCGTACCTGACGCCATGGGCCTGGGCCTGTATTTCGCCGATGGCGAAGGCCCCAAGTTCGAGCGTCCCCTGCGCGACGAGGCCGCCATCCAGGCGCTGCAGGCGCCCGACCTGGGCAAGCTGGATTACGTCTTCAAGGCCGTCACCCAGATCCGCCGCGAGCTCGACGGCCGGGTGCCGCTGATCGGCTTCTCCGGCAGCCCGTGGACGCTGGCCTGCTACATGGTCGAAGGCGGCGGCTCGGATGATTTCCGCCTGGTCAAGAGCCTGCTCTATCGCCGCCCGGACCTGATGCATCACATCCTCAAGATCAATGCCGATGCCGTGGCCGCCTACCTGAACGCCCAGATCGCTGCCGGTGCCCAGGCCGTGATGATCTTCGACACCTGGGGCGGTGCCCTGGCCGATGGCATCTACCAGCAATTCTCGCTGGCTTACATGCAGCAGGTGGTGAGCCAGTTGCAGCGCCAGCAGGATGGCCAGCAGATCCCGGTGATCGTCTTCACCAAGGGCGGCGGCCTGTGGCTGGAACAGATCGCCGCCATCGGCGCCGACGCCGTGGGCCTGGACTGGACCGTCAACCTGGGCGAAGCGCGGCGCCGTGTGGGCGACAAGGTGGCCCTGCAGGGCAACCTCGACCCCAATGTGCTCTTCGCGGGCGATCAGGCCATCCAGGCCGAAGTGCGCAAGCTGCTGGAGTCCTTCGGCCGCCCTGGCCCCGGCAGCGGCCACGTGTTCAACCTGGGCCATGGCATCTCCCAGCACACCCCGCCCGAGGCGGTGGCCACCCTGGCCCAGGCGGTGCATGAAATCAGCCGGTCCCTGCGTAATTGAACATGCGCGTATCTGTCGCTATCTGTTCGTATTTGTGCGGATGGGCAATTCCATATGCACATCCTTGCCATTGGGCCGGGACTTATGCACATCTCGGCGCATTTTCCAACTGAGAATCAAATTTATTGGAATATGAAGGTTTGTGAAGCTTGCGCCGCACAAGTCATTGATTTTGTTGGGTTTATTTTTTGACCGGTCAAGCTCGATATGGCTGGAAACCGCACTGGCCGAGGGCTTCGCACTTGTCAAGACCCACTTGTCAACAAAGTTATCCACAAGCGCTGTGCATAAGACCCAAAAGCGTTTACAAAACCGCCGCTTATCGAAATCTTTGAAGGTTTACTTTAAGTTTGTAGGACAGCGAGGCGACTTACTGCCGGTCAAAGTCGACAAATTTTTGTCGGTCAAGGCTTGACAAACGCCCGGGCCGTGGTCTCCGGGCGAGGACTTATGCACACAGGATGCATTTGGCACATGCGCAAAGATTCTATGTAAAAATATTTTTCCTGCTTGAGATCGTCTTTGTAAGTCATTGATTTCAATAGGCTAATTTTTTGCCCTTCATTTGGGCAGCGCATCGCAAGCCGCAGCCAGACTGCGCGGGGCCATGTCAAGAGGTACTTGTCCCCAAAGTTATCCACAAACCATGTGGATAGGTCCAAAAATGACGATGAAACCGAGGCTTAGCCGGGTTTTTCAGGATTTACATTAAGTTCGTGGAACAACGTCTGCTCCAGGTGGCGCTCGATACGCCCCTGCATACCGTCTTCGATTACCGCTGGCAGGCTGCCACGCCGGAGGAGCCCATGCCGGCCATCGGTCAGCTGGTGGTGGTGCCGTTCGGCCGTCGCGAAGCCGTGGGCGTGGTGGTCGGCCATGCGGAGCAGACCGACCTGCAGGCCGACAAGATCAAGGACGTCATTGCGGTGCGCCACCAGTTGCCGCCGATGTCGGCGCACTGGCTGGCACTGTGCTGCTTCGCCGCCGACTACTACCAGCGCCCGCTGGGCGAGGTGATGCTGCCCGGCCTGCCCAAGAACCTGCGCGCGCTGACCACGGTGGCGCTGGACAAGGCGCTCAAGGCCCTGGGCCGCCTGGCCGCGCCCAAGAAGACCAAGGCCAGGCGCAAGGCCCGCGCCGGGGAAGACGCCAGCCCCGTCGAGGTGGCCGGGACTGAACCGTTGGCCGCACCGGACCCGCTGCAACTGGGCGCGGCGCCGCCCCTGAACCCGGCCCAGCAGCAGGCCGTGGATGCCATTGCCGGTGCGCGCGGCTTTGCGCCGCTGCTGCTGTACGGCGTGACCGGCAGCGGCAAGACCGAGGTCTACCTGCAAGCCGCCGCCGCCATCCTGCGCCGCGCGGCCGACGAGGCGGCGGCACAGCCCGCCGCGCCCGCAGATGCGGCCCCGGCGCAGATCCTGGTGCTGGTGCCGGAAATCAACCTGACCCCGCAGCTGGAAGGCAACATCCGCGCGCGCTTCCCGCATCTGAACGTGGTGGCGCTGCACAGCGGCCTGGCCGAGGGCGAGCGCGCCCGCAACTGGCTGGCCGCGCACCTGGGCCAGGCCCACATCGTGCTGGGCACGCGGCTGGCGATCCTGTCTTCGCTGCCTGCGCTCAAGCTCATCGTCATCGACGAGGAGCACGATCCCTCCTACAAGCAGCAGGAAGGCTTGCGTTATTCCGCCCGCGACCTGGCCGTGTGGCGCGCGCACCAGCTCGGCATTCCGGTGGTGCTGGGCTCGGCCACGCCTTCGCTGGAAACCTGGCACCACGCCCAGGCCGGCCGCTACCGCCGGCTGGAACTGCGCCAGCGCGCGGCCGAGCAGGCGGTGCTGCCCACCGTCAAGGTGATCGACATGGAGCGCGACAAGCCCGTCGATGGCCTCACCGCCGGCCTGGTCGCGGCCGTGCGCAAGCGCCTGGAGCAGGGCGAGCAGTCGCTGCTGTTCCTCAACCGCCGCGGCTATGCCCCGGTGCTGGCCTGCGATGCCTGCGGCTGGATCAGCAACTGCATGCGCTGCGATGCCTTCATGGTGGTGCACCGTCCCGAGCGGCGCCTGCGCTGCCACCATTGCAGCCTGGAACTGGCCATCCCGCGCGCCTGCCCGACCTGCGGCAACGTCGACCTGCAACCGCTGGGACGCGGCACCCAGCGGGTCGAAGAGGGCTTGCAGGCGATCTTCCCCGGCGCCCGCGTGCTGCGCATCGATGCCGATTCGACCCGCCTGAAGGGCTCGGCCCAGAGCGCCTTCGACAGCGTGCACCGGGGCGAGGTGGATATCCTGGTCGGCACCCAGATGGTGGCCAAGGGGCATGACTTCAAAAAGCTCACCCTGGTCGGTGTGCTCAATCCCGATACCGCGCTGTTCTCGCACGATTACCGCGCCAGCGAACGGCTCTTCGCACAGCTCATGCAGGTGGCCGGCCGCGCCGGACGGGCCGGGCTGTCGGCCGATGGCAGCTCGGGCGAGGTGCTGATCCAGACCCGCTATCCGCATCATCCGCTGTACCAGGCGGTGATGCGCCATGACTACGACGGCTTTGCCGGCGACCTGCTGGAGGAGCGCCGCCAGGCCCATTTCCCGCCCTTCATGTACCAGGCGCTGCTGCGCGCCGAGGCACGCGAGCTGGAGACGGCCCTGGCCTTCCTGAAGGAAGCCGCCACCCTGCTGGAGGCGCCCGCCATCACCATCAACGAACCCATCCCGATGACCCTGATGCGGGTGGCCAACGTCGAGCGCGCGCAGTTGCTCATCGAGTGCCCGTCCCGGCCGGCCCTGCAGGGCTTCCTCAAGCAATGGCTGGCCGCACTGCGGCAGCTGAAAACCCGCGCCCGCTGGTCGCTGGAGGTCGATCCGGTCGATATATGAAGGCAGGGCTGCAGCAGGCGGCCCCCGGGCTGATCGTGAAAGTGGGGGTGAAGTTTTCTGCCAAATTTGAGGAAACAGGTTTGTTGTGATTGAGGCATCTTTCAGAAGCAGAGAGCTTGCCCGCATGCAAGCTGCTTGCTCGGGCAGTCAACATGGTCCGCCTAGCCGGTATAATCTCGGCTGCTCAACCAATTGCAAGCGATCCCTCCGCGCGGCGCAGCCTGCCAGACCAGCGCCTCGGCCGCTTCCGCTTTACCCCTCATTCCCATGCTCGCACAACAGAAACAACGCATCTCCGACCTGTTCTCGTCCGCCTTGCAGCCGCTGCTGGCTGATAGCGGCCTGACGCCGACCATCACCCTGGAGCGTCCGCGCGACGCCTCGCACGGCGACGTCGCCTGCAACATCGCCATGCAGCTGGCCAAGCCGCTGAAAAAGAATCCGCGTGAACTGGCCCAAGCCATCGTGGCCGCCGTCATGGCCGACCCGGCGCGCGAAGGCCTGGTGGAATCCGTCGAGATCGCCGGTCCGGGCTTCATCAACCTGCGCGTGGCCGCTGCCGCCAAGCAGGCCGTGGTCAAGGTGATCCACGAGCAGGGCGAGGCCTTCGGCCGTGGCACGGCCGGTGCCGGCCAGAAGGTGCTGGTCGAGTTCGTCTCCGCCAACCCCACCGGCCCGCTGCACGTGGGCCATGGCCGCCAGGGCGCGCTGGGCGATGCGCTCTCGTCGCTGCTGGAAGCACAGGGCTACGACGTGCTGCGCGAGTTCTACTACAACGATGCCGGCGTACAGATCGCCACGCTGGCCACCTCGGTGCAGGCGCGCGCGCGCGGCTTCAAGCCGGGTGACGCCGAGTGGCCCGAGTCGGCCTACAACGGCGACTACATCGCCGACATCGCACGCGACTTCCTCGACAAGAAGACCGTCTCGGCCAGCGATGGCGAACCCGTCACCGGCAGCGGCGACGTCGAAGACATCGAATCGATCCGCCGCTTTGCCGTGGCCTACCTGCGCCACGAGCAGGACCTGGACCTGCAGGCCTTCGGCGTGAAGTTCGACAATTACTATCTCGAATCCTCGCTCTACGCCGACGGCAAGGTGGCCGCCGCCGTGGACGCGCTGGTCGCTGCCGGCAAGACCTACGAGCAGGATGGCGCGCTGTGGCTGCGCACCACCGACTATGGCGACGACAAGGATCGCGTCATGAAGAAGACCGACGGCACCTATACCTACTTCGTGCCCGACGTCGCCTATCACATCAACAAGTGGCAACGCGGCTACGGCAAGGTCATCAATATTCAGGGCAGCGACCACCACGGCACCATCGCGCGCGTGCGCGCCGGCCTGCAAGCCGCTGGCGTGGGCATCCCCCAGGGTTATCCCGACTACGTGCTGCACAAGATGGTCACCGTCATGCGCAATGGCGAAGAGGTCAAGATTTCCAAGCGCGCCGGTTCCTACGTCACCCTGCGCGACCTGATCGAATGGTCGGCCGGCGAGCCGGTCGAAGGCCAGGAACGTGACTTGACGCGCGGCCGCGATGCGGTGCGCTTCTTCCTGATCTCGCGCAAGGCCGATACCGAGTTCGTCTTCGACGTCGACCTGGCCCTGGCGCAGTCCGACGAAAACCCCGTCTACTACGTCCAGTATGCGCATGCCCGCATCTGCACCGTGCTGGGCAAGTCGGGCGTGGATGAAGAGGCGCTCAAGACCACGGCTGACCTGTCGCTGCTGACCGCCCCGCGCGAAGCGTCGCTCCTGGCCAAGCTGGCCGAGTATCCGGACATGCTGGCGCACGCCCTGCAAGAGCTGGGACCGCACCAGGTCGCCTTCTACCTGCGCGATCTGGCAGGCGAACTGCATAGCTACTACAATGCGGAACGCGTGCTGGTCGATGATGTCCCAACCAGGTCCGCACGCCTGGCGCTGTTGTCCGCCACCCGCCAGGTGCTGCGCAACGGCCTGGCACTGTTGGGCGTGTCGGCTCCGGCCAGAATGTAAAACAAGCTAAAACAAGCAGCTAAAGAGAAACGTGAAACCGTTGAACGCGAAATATCACAAGCAGGCCGGCGGTACGCTGCTCGGCCTGATCCTGGGTTTGATCGTCGGCCTGGGGATCGCCGTGGGTGTGGCACTGATGATCACCAAGTCGCCCATCCCCTTCGTCAACAAGGTGGCACGCCCCGAGCGCGCCGACCCGACCCCGGCCCAGGCGGCCGACCCCAACCGTCCGCTCTACGGTAATCGCGACATTGCCCGCGACGCTGCGCGTGACCAGCAGCAGTCGCAGACACCGGTGCCGCCCAATACGGCTGCAGCGCAGCCGGTGCCGCCGACTGCACCGGCCCCGCAGGCCAGCGCCCCGGCGGCTTCGGCCACCCCGGCACCGTCGAAGTCCGAGACCAGGACGGCTGACGCCAAGCCATCGGCCGCCACGCCGCCGGCCTCGGCCTCCAAGAGCGACACCAACGATGACAAGTGGACCTACTTCCTGCAGACCGGCGCCTTCCGCGACCAGGCCGATGCCGAAAGTGCCCGCGCCAAGCTGGCCCTGCTGGGCTTCGAGGCCAAGGTCACCGAGCGCACTGCCGACAGCGGTGTGCTCTACCGCGTGCGCATCGGTCCCTTCGAGCATGCCGATGCCATGAACCGCACGCGCAGCAAGTTGTCCGATAACGGGGTCGATGCCGCCATCGTGCGCATCCCCAAATAAACCAGATCGCACCGTGGATGCCGGCGGCAGGGGATAACCGACCGGCACGACGGGCCTGGAACGGCCACCGGCCGATTCCACCGACTATCCATCAGAGAGGGTAATACCATGCGTTTCCATCAAAAGCTGCTGGCTGCGGTCAGCTTCGGCGTGCTGGCTTTCACCGCCAGCGTCGGCGCCTCGGCCTCCCCGGCCAATCCGCAAGTGGGCAGCGACTACCGCGTGCTGGAGCAGGCCCAGCCGACCGATTCCGGCAACAAGGTCGAAGTGACCGAATTCTTCTGGTTCGACTGCCCGCACTGCGCGGCCTGGGATCCGACGCTGACCGCCTGGGTCAAGAAGCAGGGTGACAAGATCAACTTCAAGAAGGTGCCGGTGGCCTTCCGCGACAGCTTCGTGCCGCAGCAGAAGCTCTACTACACGCTGGAAGCCATGGGCAAGGCCGAAGAACTGTCGCCCAAGATCTTCCACGCCATCCACGTGGAAAACCAGCGCATCAATACCGACAAGACCATCCTGGCCTACATCGAGAAGATCGGCCTGGACAAGCAGAAATTCCTCGACCTGTACAATTCCTTCGGCGTGCAGACCAAGGTGCGCCGTGCCGCCCAGTTGCAGGAAGCCTACAAGGTCGATGGCGTGCCGATGATCGCCATCGATGGCCGCTACGTCACCTCGCCGGCCGTGGTCGGCGTGGCCCTGGCCAACCAGCCGGAATCAATGCAGCAAGCCGCCGCCCTGCAGGTGATGGATCACCTGGTGGCCAAGGTCGCCGCCGAGAAGGCTGCTGGCAGCACCATCGCCAAAAAGAAATAAGCTTCACCCGTTTTGCACGGTCCGCGTCCGCAAGGCCGCGGACCGTTGTCATTTGAACCCTGCCGTTTACACACTTTCATATCGCCCCAGGAGCAGGCATGGCCAACCTTCCCGCCGTTACAGCACAGGAACGCGTCTTCCTGACCGGAGCCTCCAGCGGTATCGGCATGGCCCTGGCCCATGCCTACGCCCGCCGTGGCGCCAGCCTGGGCCTGGTGGCACGCCGCAGCGCCGAGCTGGAAGCCTTGCGCGCCAGCCTGCCGCATCCTGAGCGCCACCGCGTCTATGCCCTCGACGTGACCGACCATGCGGCGCTGGCCGCTGCCGCCGCGTCCTTCCTGGCCGAATTCGGCGGGGCCGATGTGGTCATCGCCAATGCCGGCATCTCGCAGGGCACGCTGACCGAATACCAGGAAGACCTGGCCGCCTTCGAACGCATCCTGGCCGTCAACGTCACGGCCACCTTTGCCACCTTCACGCCCTTCGTGGCGCGCATGAAGGCAGCGCCCGAGGACCAGCGCCGCCGCTGCCGCCTGGTCGGCATCGGCAGCGTGGCGGGCATTCGCGGCCTGCCGGGGGCGGGCGCCTACAGCGCTTCCAAGGCCGCCGTCATCAGCTATTGCGAATCGCTGCGGGTGGAATTGCACGGCAGCGGCATCAAGGTCGTGACCATCGCGCCCGGCTACATCGATACCCCGATGACCCGCGTGAACACCTATCCCATGCCCTTCCTGATGCCGGTGGAGCGCTTTGCCGAGTGCGCCGTACAGAGCATTGCCGAGGGCGTGAGCTATCGCGTCATTCCCTGGCAGATGGGCGTGGTGGCCAAGCTGCTGAGGCTGTTGCCGAACTGGCTGTACGATATGGCTTTCGCCCGCGCCCCGCACAAGAAACGCAATCCGTAAATCTGGCGGCCGTGGCCGTCCCTGGAGTTTTTCATGAAGATCATTTTTGCCGGCACGCCGGAATTCGCCGCCGTCGCGCTCGAAGCGCTCTACGCCGCCGGTCACGAGATCACCCTGGTGCTGACCCAGCCCGACCGCCCGGCCGGACGCGGCATGCAGCTGCAGGCGTCGCCCGTAAAGCAGTGCGCGATCAAGCACGGCACCCCGGTGGCACAGCCAGTCTCGCTGCGCCTGAACGGCAAGTATCCGGAGGTGGCACAGGAGGCCCATGCCCTGCTGCAATCGACCCCGCATGACGTGATGGTGGTGGCCGCCTATGGCCTGATCCTGCCGCGCAGCGTGCTCGACATTCCGCGCTACGGCTGCATCAACATCCACGGATCGCTGCTGCCGCGCTGGCGCGGCGCCGCGCCCATCCATCGCGCCATCGAGGCGGGCGACAGCGAGACCGGCATCACCATCATGCAGATGGAAGAGGGCCTCGACACCGGCCCCATGATGTTGATCGAAAGCCTGCCCATCGCTGAGGATGACACCACCGGCAGCCTGCATGACAAGCTGGCCGCGCTGGGCGGCAGGATGATCGTGGAAGCGCTGGAGAAGCTGGAGCGTGGCGCCTTGCCCGCGACACCTCAGCCGGAAGAGGGTGCCAACTATGCCGCCAAGATCGCCAAGGAAGAGGCTGCGCTGGACTTCAGCCAGAGCGCCGTGCAGCTGGCGCGCCGCATCCGCGCCTTCAATCCCTTCCCCGGCGCCACCGGCCGCTTTGGCGACACCGTGGTCAAGCTGTGGCAGGCGCGTCCGGTCAGCGTGGCGCAGCAGGGCACACCCGGCCAGGTCTTGTCGGCCGATGCCCAGGCCGGCATCGTGGTGGCCTGCGGCGAAGGCGCGCTGCTGCTGACCGAGCTGCAAAAGCCCGGCGGCAAGCGTCTGCCGGCGGCGGAATTCCTGAAGGGTTTTCCGATGGAAGGCGGACGGCTGGACTGAGCCGTTCCGCGCCGATCTGCCTCAGCCGACCTGCTTGAGCACGTGCGGCAGATGCCGCCAGAACAATTCCTCGCCCAGGTGCACCCGTGCCTGCCAGTCATCGGCAGCGTCGTCATTGGCGCCATCGGTGATGAACTTGAAGGCGCGCCACGGCACGCCGAAGTGGCTGCAGACACGGGCGATGGCAAACAATTCCATATCCACCAGATCCACCTTCTGTTCCAGCAGCCAGTCATCGGCCGCCGTCACGAAGCTGTCGCCGGTGCCGCAGAGTACGCCCGGATAGCCCGATTCCAGCCGGGCCGGCTGCTGCAGCGGGTCCATCAGCGGCGTCACGCCACGCGGTGCCAGCGGCATCGCATCCATGTCGCGCTGGAGCACGGCGGCCACTTCCAGCAAGCCATCATGCAGGGGATCGATCTTGCCGGCCGTGCCGAAATTGATGATTGCGCGCGGGCGATGGGTCAGGATGGCCTGTGTCGTATGCAGCGCGGCATTGACCTTGCCGACGCCGCAATAGACTACCTGCACGCCCGCCGGCGCAGCAGCGGCATTGAGTTCACTTTCCAGGGCGGTCAGGATGAGGATGGGCTGTTGATCTGGCATCTGTGTAAATAGTTAACGGTTTGCAACGAAGCCCTGCCCGCAAAGCCTCCCCGGAGGCGGCGGGAGGGTGCTTTGGCGTATAATCGGGATCACTTTTTGCCTGCTGAACCGGTCCTTTCCTGGCCGGTTTTTTTATCCGCAGCGCGCTTGTGCGCGGGGGCAGGCTCTGCATTGTTGCCGTAACCAGAGAAAAACGCCAGATGAAGCCGAACGAACTGTGCCAGACCGAATTGCTGCTGCGCGACCTGATGTCGCAGCGCATCCTCATCCTCGATGGCGCCATGGGCACCATGATCCAGCGCTACAAGCTGACTGAAGAGGATTATCGCGGCCAGCGTTTCGCCGACTTCAGCGTTCCCGGCAAGGAGCTCTTCGTCAAGGGCAACAATGAACTGCTCTCGCTGACCCAGCCGCACGTCATCCAGGAAATCCACGAGCAATACCTGGCCGCTGGTGCCGACCTGATCGAGACCAATACCTTCGGCGCCACCAGCGTGGCCCAGGACGACTACCACATGGCGCATCTGGTCTACGAGATGAACCTGGAGTCGGCCCGTCTGGCACGCGCCGCCTGCGACAAGTACTCGACCCCGGACAAGCCGCGCTTCGTGGCCGGCGCCCTCGGCCCCACCCCCAAGACCGCCTCCATCTCGCCGGACGTCAACGACCCGGCCGCCCGCAACGTCACCTTCGATCAACTGGTGGCGGCCTACCTGGAGCAGACCCGCGCCCTGGTCGAAGGCGGTGCCGACGTGCTGCTGGTCGAGACCATCTTCGACACGCTCAACTGCAAGGCCGCGCTCTTCGCCATCGATACCTTCTTCGAGGAAAGCGGCAAGCGTCTGCCCATCATGATCTCCGGCACCGTGACGGATGCCTCCGGCCGCATCCTCTCGGGGCAGACCGTGACCGCCTTCTGGAATTCGATCCGCCACGCCCGCCCGCTGACCGTGGGCCTGAACTGCGCACTGGGCGCGGCCCTGATGCGTCCTTATGCGGAAGAGCTGTCCAAGATCGCCGACACCTTCGTCTGCATCTACCCGAACGCCGGCTTGCCCAATCCGATGAGCGACACCGGCTTTGATGAAACCCCGGACGTCACCTCGGCACTGTTGAAGGAATTCGCCGAGAGCGGTTTCGTCAACGTCGCCGGCGGCTGCTGCGGCACCACGCCGCCGCACATCAAGGCGATTGCCGAGACGGTCGCCAGGATCGCGCCGCGCAAGGTGCCGGAGCCGACCCACGAGATGCGCCTGTCGGGCCTGGAGCCCTTCACCATCAATGACGATTCGCTGTATGTGAACGTCGGTGAGCGCACCAACGTCACCGGTTCCAAGGCCTTCGCCCGCCTGATCCTCAACGAACAGTACGACGAAGCCCTGGCGGTTGCGCGCCAGCAGGTCGAGAACGGTGCGCAGATCATCGACATCAACATGGATGAAGCGATGCTCGATTCGGTCGCCGCCATGACGCGCTTCCTCAACCTGATCGCCTCGGAACCCGACATTGCGCGCGTGCCCATCATGATCGACTCTTCCAAATGGGAGGTGATCGAAGCGGGCCTGAAGTGCGTGCAGGGCAAGTCCATCGTCAACTCCATCTCGATGAAGGAAGGCGAAGAGAAATTCCTGCGCGAAGCCAAGCTGTGCCGCCGCTATGGCGCCGCCGTCATCGTCATGGCCTTCGACGAAGTGGGCCAGGCCGATACCTTTGCGCGCAAGATCGAGATCTGCGAACGCGCCTATCGCCTGCTGGTGGACAAGCTGGACTTCCCGCCCGAAGACATCATCTTCGACCCCAACATCTTCGCGGTCGCAACCGGCATCGAAGAACACAACAACTACGCGGTCGACTTCATCGAAGCCACCCGCTGGATCCACCAGAACCTGCCCTACGCCAAGATCAGCGGCGGTGTCTCCAACGTCTCCTTCAGCTTCCGGGGCAATGATCCGGCGCGTGAAGCGATCCATACCGTTTTCCTGTATCACGCCATCAAGGCCGGCATGACCATGGGCATCGTCAATGCCGGCATGATCGGCGTGTATGACGACCTGCCGGCCGAGCTGCGCGAGCGCGTGGAAGACGTGGTGCTGAACCGCCGCGAAGACGCCACCGAGCGCATGATCGAATACGCCGCCACGTTGAAGGCTGGCGACAAGAAGGAAGAAGCCACCCTGGAATGGCGCAACCTGCCGGTCGCCAAGCGCCTCTCGCATGCGCTGGTGCACGGCATCACGCAATGGATCGTGGAAGACACCGAAGAGGTACGCCAGCAGGTCGCCGCCGATGGCGGCCGTCCCATCCACGTGATCGAAGGTCCGCTGATGGATGGCATGAACGTGGTCGGTGACCTGTTCGGCCAGGGCAAGATGTTCCTGCCGCAGGTGGTCAAGTCGGCCCGTGTGATGAAGCAGGCGGTGGCGCACCTGATCCCCTTCATCGAAGAAGAGAAGCGCCAGCTTGAAATCGCCACCGGCGAAGTCGCCAAGCCCAAGGGCAAGATCGTCATTGCCACCGTCAAGGGCGACGTCCACGACATCGGCAAGAACATCGTCACCGTGGTCCTCCAGTGCAACAACTTCGAAGTGGTCAACATGGGCGTGATGGTGCCCTGCGCCGAGATCCTGGCCAAGGCCAAGGAAGAGAAGGCCGACATCATCGGCTTGTCGGGTCTGATCACCCCGTCGCTGGAAGAGATGGCCTACGTCGCCAAGGAGATGCAGCGCGATCCGTATTTCGCGGGTCTGAAGATGCCGCTGATGATCGGTGGTGCGACGACCTCGCGCGCCCACACTGCGGTGAAGATCGCCCCCAACTACGAGGGCCCGGTGGTCTATGTGCCGGACGCCTCGCGTGCCGTGTCGGTGGCGCAATCGCTGCTGGCCGACGAGCAGAAGACCCAGTACGTGGCTGAACTGAACGCCGACTACGAACGCATCCGCGAACAGCACGCCAGCAAGAAGGCCGCGCCCATGCTATCGCTGGCGGCAGCCCGCGCCAACAAGACCAAGCTGGAATTCGCCCCGGTCAGGCCCAAGTTCATCGGTCGCCGCCTGTTCAAGAATGTGGACCTGGGTTTGCTGGCCAACTACATCGACTGGGGCCCGTTCTTCCAGACCTGGGACCTGGCCGGCCCTTACCCCGCCATCCTCACCGATGAAGTCGTGGGCGAAGCCGCCACCAAGGTCTTCCAGGAAGCCCAGGCGATGCTGAAAAAGATCATCGACGGCCGTTGGCTCACCGCCAATGGCGTCATCTCGCTCTTGCCGGCCAATACCGTCAACGACGACGACATCGAGATCTACACCGACGACAGCCGCAGCCAGGTCGCCTTCACCTATTACGGCCTGCGCCAGCAGACCGAAAAGCCGGTGGTCGATGGCGTGGCCCGTCCCAACCAGTGCCTGTCGGACTTCATCGCGCCCAAGGAGTCGGGCGTGCAGGATTACATCGGCATGTTTGCCGTGACCGCCGGCCTCGGTATCGAGAAATACGAGAAGCGCTTCGAAGATGCGCATGACGATTACTCGTCCATCATGCTCAAGGCCCTGGCCGACCGTCTGGCCGAAGCCTTCGCCGAATACCTGCATGAGCGCGTGCGCAAGGACCTCTGGGGCTATGCGGCTGACGAGAACCTGAGCAGTGCCGATCTCATCAAGGAAAAATACCTTGGCATCCGCCCTGCACCCGGCTATCCGGCCTGCCCCGAGCACACCGTGAAGGCCGACGCCTTCCGCGTCATGCAATGCGACGAGATCGGCATGCAGCTCACCGAATCCTATGCCATGTTCCCCGGTGCTTCGGTGTCGGGCTTCTACTTCGCCCATCCGCAATCGAAGTACTTCGTGGTCGGCAAGATCGGCGAAGACCAGGTGGCCGACATGGCAGAGCGCCGTCATGTGCCCAAGGAAGAGGTGGAACGCTGGCTGGCGCCGAATCTGTAAATGATTTGCGCAATGACCGTCCGGCCTGTGCCGGACGGTTGTTTCAGCCCTTTGCTGCTTGTCCTTGTATTCCCCAGCCGTCCTGCTATCATCCACGCCCGCCGTTCCGTAGCCTTGCTTTAGCCATGATCGATTCCGCTGACCACGTCACCCATGCACTGCCCGTGACCGTGGCCACGCGCCTGCACTTCACCGACGGCAAGACACGCGCCATCTTCACGGTGGACCTGGTGCAGGACCTGCTGGGCGACTGGGTGCTCACCCAGGCCTGGGATGGCATCGAAGGCCGCAGCGCGGTGCGCCGCGTGGTGGTGGCCGGGCATGAAGAGGGGCTGCTGATGCTGCAGAAGATTGCTCGGCACAAGGAGCGGCTGGGGTTCCGGCAAGTACACCTGTATCACGTTGGTTGAGGCTGTTGCCTGCTCGATCCGCGCCGCATCGTGTGCAGACGCCCGTGGTTGGCAGCGCAGCAGCTTTCCGCTACGCTGCCGGGTCACACCCTCAATGCCGTTTTTTCCGATTGCGCCATGTTCATCCTCTTTCTCAAGGCCGTCCTGCTGATCCCGGTCACGCTGCTGCCCATCCTCAATCCCCTGGGCATCGCGCCGGTGTTCGCCAACCTCCTGGGCAACGTCAGCCGCAGCACCGAAAAGCGCATCGCGCGCCAGGTCGCCATCAATTGCTGGTTCATGCTGGTGGCGGCGATCTTCATCGGTTCGCACGTGCTGACCTTCTTCGGCATTTCGCTGCCCATCGTGCGTGTGGGCGGTGGCCTGCTGGTGGCGGTCTCGGGCTGGAAGCTGTTGAACGACAACAGCCAGGACAGCGCCATTCCCACCCAGGTGGCCAAGTCCTATGACGAAGACCTGCCCGATGAAGAAATCAAGGCGCGCAGTTTCTACCCGATGAGCTTTCCCCTGACCGTCGGTCCCGGCACCATCGCCGCCTCCATCACCCTGGGCGCCAACACGCCCACGCGCCTGCTGGATTGGGTGATCTCGGTGGGCAGCGCCGCACTGGGCGCTGCACTGACCGCGCTGGTGATCTTTCTCTGCTACAACTATGCCCACAAGCTGGTCAACCTGATGGGCCGACTGGGCACCATGGTGGTGTTGCGGCTGTCGGCCTTCATCCTGCTGTGTATCGGGATCCAGATCTTCTGGTCAGGCATGGCGGCCTTGCTGGCCGAGGCGGGGATCAGCGGCGTGTCGCCGTGAAGATTGAAGAGTTGGGGATTTCAGACTCCCGTTCGGACCGAGTAGGCCCGCCAGGGCCGTATCGAAGGCGCAGCACGGGCAGTGCGTCTTCGATACGCGGCTGCGCCGCTACTCAGTCTGAACGGGGGGAGATGAACCGGCAGTCCGCTATTTCCATATTTAAGAACTAAGAATTAAGAATCGGAAAACGGAAAACTAAGTTTTTCTACAGCAAACACTAACTATTTCAACCACCCCAATTCATCCAGCGCATCCTGCACCAGCTCCAGCCGCAGCAGCGGATTGTCCAGCGCCAGCAGGCTCTGCTTGAGGTTCACGGAAATTGGCATCATCTCGGCCCAGCGGTTGGCGACCCAGCCGCAGTCATCCAGCCGGTAAGGCGCGGCAATGGGCACTTCGCTGTCCGGCAAGCCCTGGCGCAGCACCGATTGCAGCAGGTTCTCCAGTGCCTGTGCGGTATTGCGCAATTCATCGGGCACCGCGACGGCGTGGTCGGCTTCCATCATTTCAACCTGTGCCGTCCACAGTCCATGCTTCTGCTGCTCGGCCTGCAGGATGCGAAAACGCTCGCCACCCAGGCAGGCAATGCGCATGAGGCCAGGGGAGGGCGTGCTCCATTCCTGGATGCGCGCCACCGTGCCCACACCGACGAAGCGCTCGGTCTGGCCGGGCCGCCGCACTTCCGATCCATCCGTCAGCGCCACCACGCCAAAGCTGCTGCCCTCGGCGATGCACTTGCGGATCATGTCCAGGTAGCGCACCTCGAAGATCTGCAGCGGCAGCCGCCCTTCCGGAAAGAGCGTGCTGGCCAGCGGAAACAGCGGAATGGTCAGTGCCGAGATCGGCGGGCGCGGGGTGGCAGGGGCAGCGGGCATCTTCACTCCTGACGGATTTCAGTCATGAACGCAGCGCATACCGGTTCTCGGCCACGCATTCATAGCGCTGCACGATGTAGCCGTTGTCGTCCACGCTTTCGAGATAGACGTCGAACTGCCACAGCCGCGCCATGTGGCGCAGCACTTCATTGGTACTGTCGCCCAGCGAGCGGCCATCGCTGCGGAAGTGGCGCAGCGTCAGGCTGCGGTTGCCGCGCGTGTTGACCGACCAGACCTGGATGTTGGGTTCGCGATGGTTGATGTCGTACTGCCGTGACAGCGCCTGGCGCACGTACTGGAAACCGCGCTCGTTGTGGATGGCCGAGACCTCGATCTCGCTGCGGGCCTCATCATCCAGCACGGCGAACATGCGCATGTCGCGCATGAGCTTGGGCGAGAGATATTGCGCGATGAAGCTCTCGTCCTTGTAGTTGCGCATCACGTATTGCAGGGTGTCGAGCCAGTTGCGTCCGGCAATGTCAGGGAACCACTCGCGGTCTTCGTCGCTGGGGTTCTCGCAGATGCGACGGATGTCGCTCATCATCGAGAAGCCCAGTGCATATGGATTGATGCCGTTGTAATACGGTTTGGTGATGGGCGGCTGGAACACCACATTGCTGTGCGAATGCAGGAATTCCATCATGAAGCCATCCGTCAGGCGGCCCTGGTCATAGAGCGTGTTCAACAGCGTGTAATGCCAGAAGGTGGCCCAGCCCTCATTCATCACCTGGGTCTGGCGCTGTGGATAGAAATACTGGCCGACCTTGCGCACGATGCGGATGACCTCGCGTTCCCACGGCTCTAGCAGGGGCGCATTCTTCTCCGCGAAATACAGCAGGTTCTCCTGCGGCTCGGACGGGAAGCGGCCTTCCACGGCGGCGGCCGCCGTTTCCTTCTTGGCCGGCAAGGTGCGCCACAGTTCGTTGACCTGCGATTGCATGTAGGCTTCGCGTTCGCGCTGGCGCGCCTTTTCCTGCGCCAGCGAGAGGCGTTGCGGGCGCTTGTAGCGGTCCACGCCGTAATTCATCAGCGCGTGGCAGGAGTCCAGCAATTCCTCCACGCGTTCAAAGCCGTGCCGTTCCTCGCACTCGGCGATGTAATTGCGCGCATACACCAGGTAATCGATGATGGCGCTGGCATCGGTCCACAGCTGGAACAGATAGTTGCCCTTGAAGAAGGAGTTGTGACCATAGGCCGCGTGCGCGATGACCAGCGCCTGCATGGTCATCGTGTTCTCTTCCATCAGGTAGGCGATGCAGGGGTCCGAATTGATGACGATCTCATAGGCCAGGCCCATCTGTCCGCGCTTGTAGTCGCGCTCGGTCAGCATGAAATGCTTGCCGTAGGACCAGTGCCGGTAATTGACCGGCATGCCGTGCGAGGCATAGGCGTCCATCATCTGTTCGGCCGAGATGATCTCCAGCTGGATGGGGTAGATGTCCAGCTCGTAACCCTTGGCTACGCGTGCGATTTCCTCGTTGTAGCGCTCGATGAGCTCGAAGCTCCAGTCCGAGGGGCAAGGCAGCGGGTCATGCTTGAAGCGGCTGTTCATGCGTGCACCTGCTTTTCAAAGAGTTCGCGGAAGACCGGGTAGATCTCGGCGGCCGATTGCACCTTCTTCATGGCGAAGTGCGGATGCGATTCGATCAGCTGCATGTACTCGGTCCACAGGTTCTGTTCCGGCTCGGCCACCTGGATGTAGGCGAAGTAGCGCGTCAGCGGCAGGATGGCGGACTCCAGCAGTTCGCGGCACTTGGGGGAGTCGTCGTTCCAGTTGTCGCCGTCCGAGGCCTGTGCGCCATAGATGTTCCATTCGCTGGGCGAATAGCGCTTGGTGATGATGTCGTGCATCAGCTCCAGGGCGCTGGAGACCACGGTACCGCCGCTTTCCTGCGAATGGAAGAAGGTGTTTTCATCGACCTCATCGGCGCGCGTGTGATGGCGGATGAAGACCACTTCGATGTGTTCGTAGTTACGTGTCAGGAACAGATAGAGCAGGATGAAGAAGCGCTTGGACAAATCCTTGCGCTGCTCATCCATCGAGCCCGACACGTCCATGACGCAGAACATCACCGCGCGGCTGGACGGTTGCGGCTGGCGCACCCGGTTCACATAGCGCAGGTCGAAGGGATCGATGAAGGGGATGCGCAGGATGCGGGCGCGCAGGTGCTTCACCTCTTCTTCCAGCAGCGGGATATCGGCGCTGTGCTCCCCGGGCTTGCGCTTCATCTCGGCCAGCGCTTCTTCGGCCGCATCGAGCTGCCGCTGCAGCGGCCCGCCCAGGGCGATGCGGCGGCCCAGGGAGGAACGCAGCGAGCGCACCACGTCGATGTTGTTGGGCGAACCGTCGACCGAATAACCGGCGCGCTGGTTCTTCCAGTTGGGGACCTGCAGCAGGTTGGTTTCCACCAGGCGCGGCAGTTCCAGATCCTCGAAGAAGTAATGCATGAATTCTTCGCGGGTCAGTTCGAAGGTGAAATCGTCCTGGCCTTCGCCGTCATTGCTGGCACTGCTGCCGCCACCGCCGCCGCTGCCCCCGTTCTGGCGCGGGATGCGGTCACCCTGCAGATAATCCTGGTTGCCCGGATGCACGGCTTCGCGCTTGCCGCCCTTGCCGTGATGGAAGAAGGGCTCAGAGACATCCTTGCGCGGGATGCTGATGCTCTTCGATTTTTCCAGGTCGGTAATGCTGCGGTCGCGCACGGCGTCCGCCACCGAACGTTGGATATGCCCCTTGAAGCGCCGCAGGAAGCGCTCCCTGTTGGCGATGCTCTTGTTCTTGCCAGCCAGCCTGCGGTCGATGATCTGATGCAGCACTCGGTTCTCCTGCTAGTGGTCGGCGGTGCGCCAGGCGCACGGCGCCGAAGGGTCGCCGCGCGCATCGCCACGCATGCAGCGGGCGATGCGCAACAGCGGCGCTTACGAGGACTTGCGCACGCGCAGGTACCATTCGCACAGCAGGCGTACCTGCTTGGGCGTGTAGCCCTTGCTGACCATGCGGTTGACGAAGTCTTCGTGTTTCTGCATTTCTTCGGTGGAGCCCTTGGCGTTGAAGGAAATCACCGGCAACAGGTCTTCGGTGTTGGAGAACATCTTCTTCTCGATCACCACGCGCAGTTTTTCATAGCTGGTCCACAGCGGATTCTTGCCACCGTTGTTGACCCGCGCACGCAGCACGAAGTTGACGATCTCGTTGCGGAAGTCCTTGGGATTGCTGATGCCGGCCGGCTTCTCGATCTTTTCCAGTTCCGCATTCAGGGCCGCGCGGTCGAAGCTCTCGCCGGTATCGTGATCGCGGTATTCCTGGTCCTGGATCCAGAAGTCGGCATAGGTGACGTAACGGTCGAAGACGTTCTGGCCATATTCCGAATACGACTCCAGATAGGCCGTCTGGATTTCCTTGCCGATGAATTCGGCATAGCGCGAGGCCAGCGTGTCCTTCACGAAGGAGAGATATTTCTGCTCGACTTCCTGCGGGAACTGCTCGCGCTCGATCTGCTGCTCCAGCACGTACATCAGGTGCACCGGATTGGCCGCTACCTCGGTGGTATCAAAGTTGAACACGCGCGAAAGGATCTTGAAGGCGAAGCGCGTGGAGATACCGTTCATGCCTTCATCGACGCCGGCATAGTCTCGATACTCCTGATAGGACTTGGCCTTGGGGTCGGTATCCTTCAGGTTCTCGCCATCATAGACCTGCATCTTGGAGAAGAGGCTGGAGTTTTCCGGTTCCTTCAGGCGCGTCAGTACCGAGAACTGCGCCATCATCTTCAGCGTGCCGGGGGCGCATGTCGCCTTGCCCAGCGAAGAGCTGCGGATCAGCTTTTCGTAAATCTTGATTTCTTCGGATACGCGCAGGCAGTAAGGCACCTTGACGATGAAGATGCGGTCCAGCAGCGCTTCATTGTTCTTGTTGTTGCGGAAGGCCTTCCATTCCGATTCGTTGGAGTGGGCCAGGATGACGCCATCGAAGGGGATCGCACCAAAACCTTCGGTGCCCTTGAAGTTACCTTCCTGCGTGGCCGTCAACAGCGGGTGCAGCACCTTGATGGGCGCCTTGAACATTTCCACGAATTCCAGCAGGCCCTGGTTGGACAGGCACAGGCCGCCCGAATAGCTGTAGGCGTCGGCATCGTCCTGCGAATATTGTTCCAGCTTGCGGATATCGACCTTGCCCACCAACGTGGAGATGTCCTGGTTGTTTTCATCGCCCGGCTCAGTCTTGGAAATGCCGATCTGGCGCAGGATGGACGGATAGCGCTTGACCACACGGAACTGGCGGATATCGCCGTTGTACTCGTGCAGGCGCTTGACCGCCCAGGGGCTCAGGATGGGTTTGAGATAGCGGCGCGGGATGCCGTACTGCTCTTCGAGGATGGGGCCGTCTTCGTCGTAATCAAACAGGCCCAGCGGGGATTCGTTGACCGGCGAACCCTTGATGGAATAGAAGGGCACCTGCTCCATCAACTGCTTGAGACGTTCGGCGATGGAGGACTTGCCGCCACCGACCGGACCCAGCAGGTAGAGGATCTGCTTCTTCTCTTCCAGGCCTTGCGCGGCATGGCGGAAATACGAAACAACCTGCTCGATCACTTCTTCCGCGCCATAGAATTCCTTGAAGGCGGGATAGACCTTGATGACCTTGTTGGCAAAGATGCGCGAGAGGCGCGGATCTTCCCGGGTATCGACCTTCTCCGGCTCGCCGATGGCCATCAGCATCCGTTCGGCAGCCGATGCATAGACTGCCGGGTCGTTCTTGCAAAGATTCAGATACTCTTCAAGCGATAATTCTTCTTCTCTGGTCTTGTCGAACCGGCTTGCAAAGCTGCTGTAGATATCCATACCACCTCCGTCGCTCTCAAAAAAGTACGAAACAGATTCATATGTCTGGACTTGCCATCTGCGGTTATCGAAGAACGCGTCGGTGACTCTGTACTGCGTCATTGCCGGTGTGTTCTTTGAAAGCCGTAGCTTCTACAGCACGATGTGAAGATGTTTTCACATCGTGGTTTTATTCTATTCCTTTTTTTGTCTGTGCTTGATGATCCCTCTAGTGCAGCTTTGTTCATCAGAGCCAGGATTTTTTTGCGCTTTCCCGCCCATTGGGGTGAAGTCTTGATCCTTGGCCTGCGCAGGCAGACGCAAAGAGAGTTTCACTTCATGCTCTTTCAATGTGCGGATTGCTTCAGCGGTTGACCTCACGGTGCGCTATTTTCGCGCAGCGCGCCATCGTGAAAACCCTGATAGCCGGCGGGAGAAAACAGGCGGACAATGCCTGCAGGGCGGTTGAGCAGGCCAGGAAGGCTGGTCCTGCCGATGCTGCCGTTCTCCTCCTGCCGGTGCAATTCGCATTTCCCTCGCACCGATCTCTTTGCTTCATATCCCCTTATAGCTGGAATCGTGCCAGCCATGGTTGACATATTGCAGGGTGCAGCCAGCGCGAAGCATCTTTTTTGTAACGGGGGCGATTGGGCTGCCTCTCTGTTGCTGATCCGCCTCATCCCGGCTGGCGTGCAAGGACGTTCAGCGGCGCTGCAAAAATGCTTTAGATGATTTACAGATTTGTTCATGCGCGGCGCGCATGGGCTGTCCCCGTTTTGTTCATGAGGGATGTGCATGAGCTGAAGGCTTGTGTTGAATCCGGGGTGATTTCCTGCAAGCAACTTCATAGGGCCTGTTTCCGGGCATTTTTGCAATTCCGCCACGCTGCGGGGCCGAACCCGGCCGTCGGGCGCGCCGGGGAGGGTGCAAAAGCGCATAAGTCATTGACAGCTAAGTAGAAAATGCAGTCTAATTCAGGGTTCACCATCTGAAGAATTGCGCGCGGTGCCGTCGCAGTGCTGTTTCAGTTGCCCACCGGTCGATTACCCAGGTAGCCACCGGGAGGCGGCAGAGGCCAACAGAGTTAATGGTGTCAGCGATGCAGGGGCTGCCGGCTTGGTGGGCGGCAGGGCATCGGTGATGCGGAACAGGCACACCGAAAGCGGTTCCAGAATTCCGATTTATTTTTGCTGTTTGCTCCAAGGCAGCCCAACTTAGCGAGTCCAACATGAAACGTACTTACCAACCTTCCGTCGTGCGTCGCAAGCGTACCCATGGTTTCCGTGCCCGTATGGCCACCCGTGGCGGCCGTGCCGTGATCAACGCCCGTCGCGCCAAGGGCCGCAAGCGTCTGGCTGCAGTTTAAGCCGGGGCTTTGCGCTGCCGTTTCGTGTGACGGACGTCCGTTCACCGCTTCCAGCACGTCAAGCAGGCGACTTCCCACGCGATCGGCGAATCGTTAAAACGGATGAGTTTTCATCCGTTTTTCGTTTGCGCCCCGTGTATCGTACCGAGCATTTCGTGTTGTACGCACGCCGCAACAGTCTGTCGCAGGCCCGTCTGGGCGTCGTGGCGGCCAAGCGGCTGGCACCGCGTGCGGTCACCCGCAACACGATCAAGCGGGCCACGCGCGAGCTGTTTCGCCAGGCTGAACTGCCTGCCGTGGACTGCATCGTGCGCCTGTCGCGCCCGGTCAACACCAGGAAAGATCCCGCCCGCAGCGCGGCCGTCAAGGCCCTGCTACGGGCTGAACTGACGCAATTGTTCGCCTTCCTGCCGAGCGCCCCCGCGTTCGCCAGGAAATAGCCAGGAAACAGGAAGTGATGAAGACGCCTTTGCTCCTGCTGTTACGTGCCTACAAGCTGGGAGTGAGCCCTTTCCTGGGGCAGAATTGCCGTTTCTATCCCAGCTGTTCCGACTATGCTGCCGAGGCCGTGCGTCTGCATGGCGCGCTCAAGGGCAGCCTCCTGGCCGGCAAGCGCCTGTGCAAGTGCCATCCCTGGCATGCCGGTGGCCTGGACTTCGTGCCGGGCTCGGCCGAGGCACGTGCGCAGGCCGAGGCAGAGGCAAGAGGTCCGTCTTCGTCGACTGCCGTTCCCGATTCCCCGACCACTGCGCTACCGGCTTCGGTGGCGCGGATGTCTCCCCCTGTGGCCGCTGACGGTTGCAGCCACTCCTGAACTCATCAATACGCATATGGATATCAAACGTACCGTCCTGTGGGTTGTATTCTCCTTCTCCCTGCTGCTGCTCTGGGATGGCTGGATGCGCCATAACGGACATCAGTCGATGTTCTTCCCGTCGGCCACCCCGACTCAGGAGCAAGCCGCCGCCAATCCGGCCGCACCGACCGCCAGCCCGACCGGCTCCCCGGTGCCGCAGGCCGGCACGCCGGCACCGGCACCTGGTGCCGTCCCCGGTGCTGACGTGGCTGCCGCCACCAAGGGTGAAACCATCACCATTACCACCGACCTGGTCAAGGCCAGCATCGATACCGTGGGCGGTGAGTTGAAGCGCCTGGAACTGTTGAAGCAACCCGACGTGGTGGACCCCACCAAGAACGTGGTGCTGTTCGATTCCGAACCCGGCCACATGTACCTGGCCGAATCGGGCCTGATCGGCGGTCCCTTCCCCAACCACAAGACCATCTTCACCGCACAGCCGGGCCCGCGTTCGCTGGACAACGGCAATGAAGTGCAGTTGGTGCTGGTGGCCGAGGAAGGTGGCGTGAAGCTGACCAAGACCTACACCTTCAAGCGCGACAGCTACCTCATCGACGTCAAGCACACCGTGACCAACACCACGGGCGCGGCCATCAATCCTTCGCTGTACCTGCAACTGGTGCGCGACGGCAACAAGCCGGGCGGCGAATCGCACTTCTACAGCACCTTCACCGGTCCTGCGGTCTACAGCAACGCCGAGCACTTCGAGAAGCTGGACTTCGAGAAGATCGCCAATGGCAAGCAGCAGCACGTCAACAAGGCGGACAATGGCTGGATCGCCATGGTGCAGCACTACTTCGTCTCGGCCTTCATCCCGCCCGAGAACGCGCAGCGCGACATCTTCAGCAAGAAGGTCGGCGACAACCTGTACGCGGTCGGTTCCATCCTGCCGCTGGGTACCGTGGCCCCCAACGCCAGCGTGACCATGGACAGCCAGCTGTATTCCGGCCCGACCATCTCCAAGACCCTGCAGGCGATTGCCCCGGGCCTGGACCTGGTGCGCGACTACGGCCACCTGACCGTGATCGCCGAGCCGATCTTCTGGCTGATGACCCACATCCACAACCTGGTGGGCAACTGGGGCTGGACCATCATCCTGCTGACCGTGCTGATCAAGCTGGTGTTCTTCCCGCTGTCGGCCGCCAGCTATCGCAGCATGGCCAAGATGAAGGCGGTCTCGCCCAAGATGCAGGCCATCCGCGAACGCCACAAGGCGGATCCGCAGGCCATGAACCGCGAGATGATGGCGCTCTACAAGACCGAGAAGATCAACCCGCTGGGCGGCTGCCTGCCCATCGTGATCCAGATTCCGGTGTTCATCTCGCTGTACTCGGTGCTGCTGGCATCGGTGGAAATGCGCGGCGCGCCGTGGCTGGGCTGGGTGCATGACCTGACCGCGCCTGACCGTCTGTTCGGCACCATCCCCTACTTCAACATGCCTATCGGCCTGTTGCCGATCATCATGGCGGCGTCGATGTTCCTGCAGACCAAGCTGAACCCGACCCCGCCGGATCCGGTGCAGGCCAAGGTGATGATGTTCATGCCGCTGGTGTTCTCGTTCATGTTCTTCTTCTTCCCGTCCGGCCTGGTGCTGTACTGGGTGACCAACAACATCCTGTCGATCGCGCAGCAATGGGTGATCACCCGCAACATCGAGAGCGGCAAGACCAAGTAAGCCGGTTCTTGCAGCCCATCAAGAGAAAAACCCGTGGAATCCACGGGTTTTTTTTCGGTCGTACAGCGCAAGCAGGTTTAACATGGCTTTACGCCGCTGCTCCGAGGGGGATGCAGCGGCGGGCTCACCTCAACACAACAACAAGTATTCGCAGATGACTTTCGATTCTTCTCCCATTGCCGCCATCGCTACCGCACCCGGCCGCGGCGGCATCGGCGTGGTCCGCATCTCCGGCAAGAACCTGGCACCGGTGATCCGCGCCGTGTGCGGCCGCGACAGCCTGGCGCCGCGCCATGCCACTTATCTGCCCTTCCTCAATGAAGACGGCAGCGCCATCGACCAGGGCCTGGCGATCCATTTCCCGGCGCCGCATTCCTATACGGGCGAGGACGTGCTCGAACTGCAGGGCCACGGCGGCCCGGTGGTGATGCAGATGCTGCTGGCGCGCTGCGTGCAGGCCGGCGGCGAGATCGGCCTGCGCCTGGCCGAGCCGGGCGAATTCACCCAGCGCGCCTTCCTCAACGACAAGATCGATCTGGCCCAGGCCGAGGCCGTGGCCGACCTGATCGAAGCGACCACCGAGGCAGCGGCCAAGTCGGCCTCCGAATCGCTCTCGGGCGCCTTCTCCAAAGTGATCCACGAACTGGTGGATCAGGTCACGCGCTTGCGCATGCTGGTGGAAGCGACGCTGGATTTTCCCGAGGAAGAGATTGATTTCCTGAAGCAGAGCGATGCCCGTGGCCAGCTGGCCACCATCCGCGCCACGCTGGAAGACGTCTTCAAGCATGCGGCCCAGGGCGCCTTGTTGCGGGATGGCTTGAATGCGGTACTGGCCGGCAAGCCCAATGTGGGCAAGTCTTCGCTGCTGAACGTGCTGGCCGGCTCCGACGTGGCCATCGTCACGCCCATCGCCGGCACCACGCGCGACAAGGTAACGCAGACCATCCAGATCGAAGGCATGCCGCTCAACATCATCGACACGGCCGGTATCCGCGAAGCCGGCGAAGATGGCAGCGGCCCGGATGAGGTCGAGCGCATCGGCATCGAGCGCACCTGGGCCGAGGTGGCCAAGGCCGACGTGATCCTGCACATGCTGGACGCTGACCGTGGCCCTACGCTGGAAGATGAGAAGATCACCGCGCGCTTTCCTGAAGGCGTACCCATCATCCGCATCTGGAACAAGATCGACCGCTCCGGCCACAAGCCGGCGGTGGACAAGATGCACGACGCCACCCACGTCTATCTGTCGGCGGCCGAAGGGCAGGGCGTGGACTTGCTGCGCGCCGAGCTGCTGCGCATTGCGGGCTGGCAGCAGACGGTGGAGTCGCGCTACCTCGCGCGTGAGCGCCATCTGCTGGCGCTCAAGGCAGCTGATGAGCATCTGGCCCAAGCGGCCGCGCATGCGGCGCTGGACAACGAGGCCGGCGAGCATGCGCTGGATCTGTTTGCGGAAGAGCTGCGTCTGGCGCAGGAACGTTTGTCCAGCATCACCGGCAAGTTCACGCCGGATGATTTGCTGGGGGTGATTTTTTCGCGGTTTTGTATCGGCAAGTAGGGCGAGCTGATCAAGGAGGCGGGAAGCGCTTCCTGACAGCTTCCCCACATTCCACTGCACAATTGCAACGAGTGTTACAGCATGTAAAAAGGTTGGAGGGGGCGAAGGGGCATCGTTATTCTGAAGTTCCTCCCCCTCCAATTCATCACCCCTGAGAATTGGATTTAACCCGCCACCGCAAGGTGCGCGGGTTTTTTTATGTCCATACCGTTTTGTCCAGGCTCTGCAGCAAAGGGACGGCGCTGCTAATATGCCTGCTGCCTGAATTCATCCCTTCAACTCTCTTCACAGGAAAAAGAACATGTCCGCCAATCCGCGCAATGCCGACTATCCCATTGATCCGCAATTCCTGAACCGCTGGTCCCCGCGCGCCTACAACGGTGCCGAGATCTCCGAAGAAACCGTCCTGACTTTCCTGGAAGCCGCCCGCTGGGCGCCCTCGGCCTACAATGCGCAGCCCTGGCGCTTCGTCTACGCCCGCCGTGGCACCCCGGCCTGGGAAAGCCTGCTGGGTCTGTTGAACGAATTCAACCGTAGCTGGTGCGCCAATGCGTCCGCGCTGATCGTGGTGCTGTCGCGTACCGTGATGGTTCCTCCGGGCGCCACGGAAGCCGTTCCTGCGCCGACCCACTCCTTCGACACTGGCTCGGCCTGGGGCTACCTGGCGCTGCAGGCGTCGCTGTCCGGCTGGCATGCGCACGGCATGGCCGGTTTCGACAAGGACCGCGCTCGTACCGAGTTGAACGTGCCGGCCGAATTCTCGGTGGAAGCCATGGTGGTGGTGGGCAAGCTGGGCGACAAGTCCATCCTGCCGGAAGGCCTGCAGGCCCGCGAAGTCCCGAGCCCGCGCGAACCGCTCTCGAAGCTGGCATTCGAGGGCAAGTTCAAGGCATAAGGCCTGCTCGTAAAATATTTCGCAATTTTCTAAAAAAGGCCTGGCTTTTTTAAAAAGCCTCTCCTATAATAGCGATCTTTCAGCAAGCAACGACAGCTGAGACGGTTTTAGGAGTGGTAGTTCAGTTGGTTAGAATACCGGCCTGTCACGCCGGGGGTCGCGGGTTCGAGCCCCGTCCGCTCCGCCAGATAAAATGCCCCGTTCGCAAGAACGGGGCATTTTTGTTTTTGCGAAGCAAAAACTGCGGAGTGGAGGGAGCCGCCTGCGCGGCTCCCGGCGGGGCGAGAAGGGAATCGCTTGCAAGCGATTCCGCGGCCTGCGCTTGTGTAGGAGAGCCCCGTCCGCTCCGCCAGATAAAATGCCCCGTTCGCAAGAACGGGGCATTTTTGTTTTTGCGAAGCAAAAACTGCGGAGTGGAGGGAGCCGCCTGCGCTTGTGTAAGAGAGAGAGCCCCGTCCGCTCCGCCAGATAAAACGCCTCATTCGAAAGAATGGGGCGTTTTTGTTTTTGCGCTTTTACTGCCGTTCGTCCTGGGTAGCGGCATCGCCGCGTATCGAAGCCTGTCCTGAGCTCGCCGACGGGGCGCACCGTCAGCGCGTCTTCGATACGGCCCTAACGGGCCTACTCAGTCCGAACGGTTTCAGGTTGATCAGGCCAGCAAGTTCGCAGCCCTCTTGCCGCCTGTCCAATCAGCTCTTCGCCTTGCTCCCCGACAACTGCTCCACCACCTGCCGCGGCGCCTCGGCATAGTGCTTGAACTCCATCGAGTACGTCGCACGCCCCTGCGAGAGTGAGCGCAGCGTGGTCGAGTAGCCGAACATTTCCGACAACGGGACTTCAGCACGCACCAGCTTGCCGCCGCCCACCATGTCTTCCATGCCCTGCACCATCCCGCGCCGTGATGACAGGTCGCCCATCACGTTGCCCATGAATTCCTCGGGCGTTTCCACCTCGACCTGCATCATCGGCTCCAGCAGCATCGGACCGGCGCGCTTCATCGCTTCCTTGAAGGCGATCGAGCCGGCCATGCGGAAGGCGTTCTCGTTGGAGTCGACGTCGTGGTACGAACCGAAGGTCAGCGTGGCCTTCACGTCCACCACCGGATAACCCGCCAGCACGCCCGCTTTCAGCGATTCCTGGATACCCTTGTCAACCGCCGGGATGAATTCGCGCGGGACCACGCCACCCTTGATGGCATCGACGAATTCATAGCCCTTGCCGGCCGGTTGCGGTTCCAGCTTGATGACCACGTGGCCGTACTGCCCGCGTCCACCGGACTGTTTGACGAACTTGCCCTCGACATCTTCCACCGCCTTGCGGATCGCCTCGCGATAAGCCACCTGCGGCTTGCCCACCGTGGCCTCGACGTTGAACTCGCGCTTCATCCGGTCCACCAAAATTTCCAGGTGCAGCTCGCCCATGCCCGACATGATGGTCTGGCCCGATTCCTCGTCGGTATGCACGCGGAAGGACGGATCTTCCTGCGCCAGGCGGTTCAGGGCGATGCCCATCTTTTCCTGGTCGGCCTTGGTCTTCGGTTCCACCGCCTGCGAGATCACCGGCTCGGGGAAGATCATGCGCTCCAGGATGATGGGATGTTCCGGGTCCGACAGCGTGTCGCCGGTGGTCACGTCCTTCAGGCCCACGGCGGCGGCGATGTCACCCGCAAACACTTCCTTGATTTCCTTGCGCTCGTTGGCGTGCATCTGCAGGATGCGGCCCAGGCGTTCCTTCTTGCCCTTGACCGGGTTGTAGACCGTATCGCCCGAATTGACGATGCCGGAATACACGCGGAAGAAGGTCAGCTGCCCCACGAAGGGATCGGTCATGATCTTGAAGGCCAGCGCCGAGAACGGTTCCTCGTCCGAGGGATGGCGCTCGATCTCGCTGTCATCTTCGCCATGCCCGGCAATGGCCGGCACGTCGACGGGCGAGGGCAGGTAATCGATCACCGCATCCAGCATGGCCTGCACGCCCTTGTTCTTGAAGGCGCTGCCGGCCAGCATCGGCACGATCTCGTTGGCCACCGTGCGCAGGCGCAGGCCGCGCTTGATGTCGTCTTCGGTCAGGGGATTGCCGGAGAGATATTTCTCCAGCAGTTCCTCATTGGCCTCGGCGGCCTGCTCGACCATATGGTCGCGCCACTGGCGTGCGGTGTCCTCCAGCTCCAGCGGGATGTCTTCGTACTTGAACAGCACGCCCTGGCTGGCCTCGTCCCAGATGATGGCTTTCATCTTGACCAGATCGATCACGCCCGAGAAATGGTCTTCCGCACCCACCGGAATCTGGATGGGAACGGCTTTGCCTTTCAGGCGTTCCTCGATCTGCTTCTGCACGCGGAAGAAGTCCGCGCCGATGCGGTCCATCTTGTTGACGAAGGCGATGCGCGGCACCTTGTACTTGTTGGCCTGGCGCCAGACGGTCTCGGACTGCGGCTGCACGCCGCCCACCGAGTCATACACCATCACCGCGCCATCGAGCACGCGCATGGACCGTTCCACCTCGATGGTGAAATCCACGTGGCCCGGGGTGTCGATGATGTTGATGCGATGCTCGGGGTAATTGCCGGCCATGCCCTTCCAGAAGGCCGTGGTGGCGGCCGAGGTGATGGTGATGCCGCGTTCCTGCTCCTGCTCCATCCAGTCCATGGTGGCCGCACCGTTATGCACTTCACCGATCTTGTGGTTCACACCCGTATAAAAAAGAATGCGCTCGGTGGTCGTGGTCTTGCCCGCGTCGATATGCGCGCTGATACCGATGTTGCGGTAGTTTTCTATTCGGGTCTTGCGGCTCATGGCATGTCCTTTCGATGGGTGCCGTCAAATGCTGGGTTCAGTACTGCCGGGTTAATGTTTGATTAATGATATTGCTCGCCACCGTTTATTTATGTAGCGAGCCTTAGATAATAGGAATGTCATTGCCAAACTTCAAGGGCTGGCGATTTATTTTTGTAACCATTGCTAAAATAAACTACACTGCCAGGCAATACCATTACCGCCAGGGGTAATACCCCGCAAAGGATACCGATGATAAAAACCCGCGGACGGCCGCGCAGCTTCGACCGTGAACAGGCGCTGCACCAGGCCCTGCAATTGTTCTGGAGCAAGGGCTTTGAGGGCACCACCCTGGCCGACCTGACCGAGACCATCGGCGTGAAGGCACCCAGCCTCTATGCTGCCTTTGGTGACAAGGATGCGCTTTTCCGGGAAGCCGTGGAGCTCTATTCGCGCACCATCAGCGCCGAACCGCTGCGGCTGTTGCAGGCCGGCAAGGGCATCCGCGAAGACCTCTACGCCATGCTGCGCGCCAGCGTGCGCATGTATTCGGGCAAGACAACCGTACCGGGCATGCCGGCAGGAAAAGGATGCATGGTGGTGATTGCAGCCATCAACTGTTCCTCCGAGAACAGCGAGCTCACTGATGCCCTCTCGCAACGCCGCCACAAGCGCCGCAATGAAATCCGCGCACGCCTGCTGCAGGCCCAGCGTGAAGGGGAGATCCGCGCCGATGCCGACGTCACGGCCCTGGGAGATTTCTATACCAGCTTTCTCAACGGGATGGCGCTGGGTGCGCGCGATGGCGTTTCCAATGCGCGGCTGGCCGCGACGCTGGAGCACGCGATGCTGCCGCTGGAAAACGTGCTGGTCGCGCCTTCCTGCCAGGATCACTGATCCATTATCAGTGTTGCGCCCATGAAAAACGGGAGCCCGTGGGCTCCCGTCGTCATGCTGCGAGAAACGCGGCCTGCCGCTCAGGCTGCCTGCGCCAGCGTTCCGTCGTTTTCCTTCAGTTGGCCTCCCAGTGCATCGACCAGCGCGGAGAGCAGCTTGGCCAGCTCACCCGCCATCAGCATGAAGTCGCCATCGAAGCGCTCGTCGTCATTCTTGCCGGCGATTTCGCTATCTTCCTTGAGCACGTCCAGCGGCGCGATGCGCTTGACCGAGAGGTTCTCGGTCAGCACGAAGGACACCTTGTCCGCCCAGGTCAGCGCCAGGCGCGTGCACTGCTTGCCGGCTTCGATGTGGCGGCGGATGTCTTCGGCTTCCAGCGTGTGGCGCACGTAGCGCACGGTGGCTTTGCTTTCGGCGGTGGAGCGCAGTTCGGTATCCTGGTCCACGGTGAAGCCGTTGGGCGCTTCGTCGCTGGCCAGCCAGTCGGTCATGGCGGCAGCCGGCGACATCACGGTGCGCAAGGTCTCCAGCGGGAACTTGGGGATGGCCTTGAACAGCAGCTTCAACACTTCCTCGGCCTTGGAGGGCGAGCCGGCATCGACCAGCAGCCAGCCATTGACCGGATCGATCCACACCCAGGTGCTGCGCACCACCGAGAAGGCGCGAGGGAGCAGCTCATCGGTGACCTGCTCCTTCAGTTCCTTGGTCTGTTTGCGGCCCGGCGGGAAACCTTGCTGTTCTTCCAGCTCGGCAGCGCGGGCCTTGGTGACCTGGTTGATGACGGTAGAAGGCAGCAGTTTCTTTTCGGTGTCGAGCTTCATCAGCAACTGGCGGTTGACCACGTGCACCAGTTTTTCATTGTTGCGCGGCGGCACCCAGCCCTGGCTCTGCATGTCCAGGCTGGAGCAGGCGGTGAAGGCCTGCGGTGCGAGATGGGATTCGAGTTCGTCGGCGGTGATCGCCCACGGTGCGGGCAGACGGTAGATCTGGAGATTCTTGAACCACATAGGCTTCCGGAGCAGGGAAAGAGGGAAAGGGGGAGATTTTACACGCCCGTTCCCTGGCAAGCGATGTCGGATTGTCCATGCTTGCGTCTAAATTTTCTCTTGTGGCGCGGGCTCGACGAAACGCACAAAACATGTCAGTCAGCAAAAGGCAGCTCCGCCTGCAGCGCCGGTGCCGTAACGGCAAGCTCATCCTTTCTGGACAGCGCACCGACCCGCACGCCCAGCAGGCGCAGCTTCTTTTCCAGCGGCACGCGCTTGAGGCATTCGCCTGCGGCCTGGCGGATGGTGGCAGCGTCGCCGGTGGGCGAGGGCAGCGTCATGTCGCGCGTGACGCCACGGAAATCGGCGTACTTGAGCTTGATGCCGATGGTGCGTCCGACATAGCCCTTGCGCTCCAGGTCGCCGGCCAGCTTGACGCACAGGGCGGTGAATATTTCGGAGAGTTGCGCGCGGTCGGTGCGCGCATGCAGGTCGCGTTCGAAGGTGGTTTCGCGGCTGATCGACTTGGGTTCCGAATAGGTTTGCACTGGCCGGTCATCAATGCCTTTGGCTACGCGCCCCAGCCATTCTGAATAGCTGCGGCCGAAATGCGCGCGCAGCAAATCGGGTGAGGCGCGCGCCAGGTCGGCCACGGTCTCGATGCCGAGCGCCCCCAGCTTCTCGGCCGCCTTGGGGCCGATGCCGTTGATCTTGCGCGCGGGCAGCGGCCAGATGCGGCGCTCGATATCCTCGGGCGTGAGAATGGTCAGGCCGTTGGGCTTGTCCAGTTCGGAAGAGATCTTGGCCAGCATCTTGTTGGGTGCCACGCCAATGGAGCAGGTCAGTGCGGTGGCCGCGTGCACGGCGTCCTTGATCTGCCGCGCGACCTCATGCGCGGTATCGGGCCAGGCCGAGAGATCGATATAGATTTCATCGATACCGCGATCCTCGATCAAGGGCGCGATGTTGCGCACCGCTTCCTTGAACAGGCGCGAGTATCTGCGATAGGCCTCGAAGTCGGTCGGCAGCAGGATCGCCTCCGGCGCTAGCTGCGCGGCCTTCATGATGCCCATGGCCGAGAACACCCCAAGGGCGCGGGCCTCGTAGGTGGAGGTGGTGACCACGCCGCGTCCGGCATAGTCGCGCATGCGGAAATACTGGCGCGTGCCATCGGGCAGCTCCACCGGGCGCGTGGCCGAGCCGCCGCCGATCACCACGGCCTGGCCGCGCAGTTCGGGATAGCGCAGCAATTCCACCGAGGCATAGAAAGCATCCATGTCGAGGTGGGCGATGCGGCGGTCATTAGCCATGGTCTTGCGCGAGACAGAAAAAAGAGGCGGGCGCTGCGCTCAGTAGTGCGGCGGCTTTTCGTTGGCGGCCGCGCGGTCCTGGCTGGTGTCGGACAATTCCTTGAAGCGCTTGGCCAGGGCGTGCAGCAGCATGTCCAGTTCCTCGATCTTCTTTTCCTGGCGATAGACGGTCTGGTTCAGTTCGTCCAGCAGGTGTTCCTGATGGGCGATCTTCATTTCCAGATCGATGAGGCGGTCGTCTTGGGTCACTTGTGTTCTTCCTTGGATGAGGTGCACAGGCCAGCGGCGCGGTCGTCGCTGATGAGCCAGTGCAGCACGCCAGCGGCGGCGGCGCGGCCGGTGGCAAAGCAGGCGGTGAGCAGGTAGCCGCCGGTGGGGGCTTCCCAGTCCAGCATCTCGCCGGCGCAGAAGACCCCGGGCAGGGCGCGCAGCATCAGCGCATCATCGAGCGCCTCGAAGCTCACGCCACCGGCGCTGCTGATGGCTTCGGCGATGGGCCGCGTGCGCAGCAGCGTCAGCGGCAAGGCCTTGATGGCGCGGGCCAGCTTGCCCATGTCGGCGACGTCCTCCTTGCTGAGCAGTTCGCGCAACAGTCCGGCCTTGACGCCCTTGAGATGCAGGCGGCTTTGCAGATGGCTGGAGAGCGAACGCGCACCGCGCGGGTGGGCCAGTTCGGCTTCCACCTTTTCCAGCGGCCAGTCCGGCAGCAGGTCCAGGTACAGGCGGGCCGTACCTTCGCTGGCGATGGTGTCGCGCAGCGCCGAGGACATGGCATAGACCAGGCTGCCCTCAATGCCTTCGGCAGTGATGATGAATTCGCCCCGGCGATTCTGCACGCCGCCACTGGGCAGCGCCGTACTGGCCACGACCGGCTTGACCGGCTCGCCGGCGAAGCGGCTGCGGAAATGTTCGCTCCAGTCCAGTTCGAAACCGCAGTTGGCCGGCTGCAGCGGCGCCACCTCGACCTGGCGGGCCTGCAGCAGCGGAACCCAGCTGCCGTCCGAGCCCAGGCGCGGCCAGCTGGCCCCGCCCAGGGCCAGCACCACGGCATCGGCGCGGACTTCGCTTGCGCCGTCGGGATGGGCGAAACGCAGCGCGCCGTCGTCCTGCCAGCCCAGCCAGCGATGGCGCATGTGGAAGTGCACGCCGGCTTCACGCAAGCGATGCAGCCAGGCGCGCAGCAGCGGTGCGGCCTTCATCTCGCGCGGGAAGACCCGGCCGGAGCTGCCGACGAAGGTCTCGATGCCCAGTCCGTGTATCCAGTCGCGCAACTGGTCGGCATCGAAGCGGCGCACGAAGGGCGCGACCTGTTCGCGACGGTTGCCGTAGCGCGGCAGGAAGTCGGGTTGCGGTTCGGAGTGCGTGATGTTCATGCCGCCGCGTCCGGCCAGCAGGAACTTGCGGCCGGCCGAGGGCATGGCGTCGTAGACGTCCACGGCGGCGCCTTGTGCGGCCAGGACTTCGGCCGCCATCAGGCCGGCCGGACCGGCGCCGATCACGGCCACGCGGCGGAGGCCAGGCGCGAGTTGGGGGAGAGTATGCATCGATGTCATGCGCGGCATGATACCGCTCGCCCGCCACCAGCGCACGCCATCCGTGCACTCAGCGGCGATGCGGCGCGCTGTACCTGCTTTCCAGGCGTGCCACCACCAGCGCCAGGCAGATGGTCATGGAGAAATACAGGATGGAAATGGTGATGTACGGTTCCCAGTAGCGCGCATAGGTACCGGCCACGGTGCGTGCCGCATAGGCCAGTTCGGCCAGGCCGATGGCCGAGACCAGAGAGGAATCCTTCAACAGCGTGATGGCCTCGTTGCCCAGCGGTGGCAGCATGCGGCGAAACGCCTGCGGCAGTACCACGTAGCGCATCGTCAGGCCGTAGTTCATGCCCAGGCTGGCGGCGGCATAGGACTGCCCGCGTTCGATGGACTGGATGCCGGCGCGGAAGATCTCGGAGATGTAGGCCCCCGCATTGAGCGACAACGCGACGGTACCGGAGAGGAAGGCGCCGTAGTCCTGCTTGATGGTGCGCGCCAGTTCGCCGGTGATGAGCAAACCATGTTCCTGCTGCACCAGCAGCGGCATCACCGCGAAGTGGATCAGCATGATCTGCACGAACAGCGGCGTGCCCCGGAAGAAGGCCACGTAGAAGCCGGCCAGCCAGCGCAAGACCTTGAGCGGCCATTTCCAGCCACCGTGCGGCACGTCGGCCAGGCGCAGCATGCCCACCAGCAAGCCGATCACGGTGCCGATCAGGATACTGATCAGCGACACCTGCAAGGTCATGAGAACGCCCTTGGCGAACAGCGGCGCGTAGCCTTGGATGATGCTCCAGCGGAAATCCATGTCGGACTCGATTGGTGATTGAAGAGGGGGAGACAAAACGGGACGGTGGCATCGGACCACCGTCTTGCTGCCAGGTCAGGCAATCATGCAGTCATGCACTCATCCAATCCTCTGGAGGATCAGATGAGCGATGCGCGAGCTGCCGGATTACTTGCCGAAGTATTGGGCGCTGATGGCCGCGAAGCTGCCATCGGCCTTCATCTCGGCCAGGCCCTTGTTGATCTTGGCCAGCAGTTCCGGATCATCCTTGCGCACGGCGATGCCGTAGTCTTCCTTGGGGAAATCCGGATCGGTGACGGTACGCAGCTTGCTGTTGGGGTTGTTGGCGATGTAGTTCTTGACCACCGGTTCATCGGCCACGACCGCGTCGACGCCACCGCTTTCCAGTTCTTTCAGGGCCAGCGGGGTGGAGTCGAAGCGCTTGATCCTGGCGCTGTTCTTGCCCAGCACCTGCTGCACCAGTTCGTCGCCGGAAGTAGCGCTCTGGGTGCCCACGGTCAGGGGCTTGAGGTCAGTCATCTTGCTGACCTTGGTATCGGCGGCGGGCAGGGCGATGGTCTGGGTGGCCACGAAGTAGGGCTCGGAGAAGGCCACGGTCTTCTTGCGCTCGTCGGTGATGGTGATGGCCGAGATCAGCAGGTCGCGGTCACCTTGCGCGAGGAAATTGAAGAAACCTTCGAAGGGCGTGGGCACGAACTTGACCTCGATGCCGATCTTCTTGGCCAGGGCCTTCATGATGTCGATGTCGAAGCCGACCACTTCCTTCTGTTCGTTTTCCGAGGAGAAGGGGGCGTAGGCCGATTCCACGCCGACCACGTAGACGCGGGCGGCAGCGGCTTGCGGTGCTGCAGCGGTCTTGTCGTCCTGCTTGCCGCAGGCGGCCAGGCCCAGCATGCCGACGAAGCCAGCGGTCAGCGCCAGCGTACGGGCGTGGTGGGAGAACATCTTGATCATTGCTTGATTTCCTTGTCTGGAATGGTTGAGGGCAACAGAGGCAGACTGCGCGGATGGCACGGCGGGCGGTGTTGCTTGGGTGGAACTCGGGGATTTTTTTGCAGGCGGCATTGTAAACCGCCCGGGATGGAGGGAGGGTGGTTACGCGTCAAAATGGACAAGGAAATAGACCACAACGAGGCCATAACGTGGCCTCCCTGCAATTTTCGGCACGGGCTGGAGGAAATTCTGCCGGCCCTGAACATGAGCCGGCACGGTCAGTCAGCCATAAGAGGCCGTGGCCAGGCTGGAAATGAGGGTACAGCCGCAGGCCGATCGATGTCCTTGCAAGGCCACCATGCGTCCGCCGATCAGCCAGGTTGGCGCGCCTTCGATGATCGGATTGGTGCCATGCCCTTTTTGCGGGCAACTCACCAGGTCACCGACACGGGCGATGCCGATGCCGTGGAGGGTGTGGGTGGGAGAGGCGGAGATTACCTTGCCACCATGTGAGGTGGCGTCGCCGAGACGGATGATGGGCAGCGGCATCAAGGGCTTTCTTGAAGGAAGAGAATGGACGGATCAGAATGCGCCCGGGCGTGTGCGTAGCGTCGGGATCACCTTGTCCCACAGGTGGATGGCTTCGGCTTCGCTCAGGCTGGGGGTGAGGATGGGCGGTGGGTAGGCACGCTCGTCGGGGTCCTCGGGGGCAGGTTCGGGTTTGCGTTTGCCTACATTCATTTCTACGTCGATCGACGGATTGGTGACGCCATCTCCCCGGCGCGTATCTTCGTAGCGGAATTCGAGTGCAGGAATCTTGGTATGTTCATCCGGGGTCATGTAAAGCACCTCTTGTCCGGGGAGCTCGTGGTGGATTCTGCCGCTCCTGATGAGGCGTCCCTCGCCCGTCTTCCAGATGGGCGCTAGAAATTTCATCCGGTCCAGCAGCGTATCGTTGTCCCGGGGGCCGGATAAGGTCGCCAGCGTGAAATAGACATCGTCGACGTCGTTCAGATGGTAGAAGAAGCGGATGCTTTCGGCGCTTGAGGCGGGGCCCGCGACAAAGCCATTGAGAATGCAGGTGCCCTGGCCTGTGGGGATTTCGCTGCCGCGGGGGCGGGCGCGGTGGTAGACGTTGAGCAGGGCGGCCATCTTTTCGGGGGTGGTGTTCAATAACGTTCCTTCAGGATATTTTTCTTTCGAGTAACGCCTATCTCTCGCTTCAATTTTCATCTTGATCTGATAGCCGTCGCGCCAATCCATGAGTTCGAGGATACGGAAGACATTATTGAACTCGCTTTCAGCGCGATTAAAAATGACACCACGTCGATTGGGTAGGGGAACTATTTCCTTCAGCGTTGCAGTCTTTGGTTCGATGAGAAGGGTTTCCGACTCGAGCACTCTTTTTCTTGCGTCGAGCGCTTGCTGGAACTCTGCTTCTGACTGCACTTTGATATCAATGGTGACGCCGTCGATTTCTTGACCACCCTCGGTGTTGAGAACGAAGCTTTCTGGCAAGTCGATCAGATAGCGTCCAAAACATCTCGGAGTCATTTTTTCGGTAATGGCATTCATCTTCTGAGTTTCTTTCGTAGTGAGCTTTGGAGTTCCAGGTTGACATGCAAAAAATGTAAAAAGGATCAATGCGAGCAACACGCCAGTAGAACCAAGATGTTTATTTCTCATGACTTTTTCATTCATAGTCCAGAGATGATCCTTTGACTGCCTGGGCGATTTGAACGATGGAGCGCAGGGTGAATTCTCTGGCGACGTCTGAATCTTTATAAGCCGGCTCATGGCCAACTGAAACCCGAAGTAACGACTTGATGCCAGGATGTTCTTTAGGCGCAATTCCCGAACGATGGGGTACTGTTCCATCACCGTCTTCGTCGGGTTCGCTGATGCGCGCATCCTTGCGAAAGCGCAGGAAATGCAGCCAGGGAGAAAACGCAAGCTGGCAGAAGTCGATCTCGCCATCACTGCCCAGGCGCTTTGCGGTATGCACGTAGCCATGCAGGGGCAGGTAGTCTCGGGCTTGCTGCCTGATCCACAGGGTGACAGGCTGTGCAATCAAGGACTCCAGCGCAATACCGGTCTGCATGGCCAGCACATCGATGCTGACTTCATAGCCGTGGTCAAGGCGTTCGCTGGCCACCAGCCGTTGCGGCAGGAAGATGTCTTTTCCGAGGGGGGAATCGAGCTTGAGCAGCCGGAGATGCTGTCCCATGGGCGCTGGGGAGCGGGATGAAGCATTCTGCAAGGGGGGAGCCATGCCGTGCGGTTTCCACTGAGAGATTGTGCAATCCCGAACACGGCAGTGAACAAACTGGACGAAATCGCGGCATTTTTTCTGAATTGCCTGCGCGTTGTGCTTGCCTGCGGAAAGTCCCGGATGCGGACCATGCCCGTGGACGCATCAACACAGCAGCGGTCCAGGGCGACGAAGGCGTAAGTCTCCGATGCGCAAGGCGCTTTCTCAATGGAAGGATTTCTATTTTTCGCGTGAATTATTTACGCGGACAAGGCTGGCGACCTCAGCGAGATTCATGGCCTGAGACGCAGAACAGCACGCGGGACTAGCCCTGTTCAGGCGTATTCCTGGGCTTCTGCAACAGCGCCTTCAAATTGGCCAGCCGCGCCTGCGGCGTGATCTTCTCGCTTTCCTGCGGCACCGCCTCGCCTTCATCCAGGCGCATCTCCTTGACGAAGCGCGAGATCTGGCATTCGATCACTTCCTTGGCGCGCTTGCGGCGCTTGCACCAGGACAGGTGCAGTGAACGTTGTGCACGGGTGATGCCGACATACATCAGGCGGCGTTCTTCTTCCACGCGCGCAGCGGCTTCTTCGGGCGGCGTATCCGGATCACCCTTGTGCGGCAGGATGCCTTCTTCCACCCCGACCAGAAACACGTGCGGAAACTCCAGCCCCTTGGACGCATGCAGTGTGGACATGCGCACCGCATCCTGCTCTTCGTCGCGCCCTTCGAGCATGCTCATGAGCGCCACCATCTGGGTGATCTCGAGCAGGTTCTTTTCCTCGCCTTCACCATCGCGGCCGCCGCAGGCGCGTTCCTTCAACCAGTTGATGAAGTCCACCACGTTCTGCCAGCGCGCCTGCGCGGCGCGTTCCTCGAAGCTGTCGTAGAGGTAGAACTCGTAATTGATCGCTTCCATCATGTCGTCCAGCACCTTGCCGGCCTCTTCACCGCTACCGGATGGACCGGGTCGGGTGGCGCGCGACTCCAGCGCATTGATGAAGTCGCAGAACTTGCGCAGCGGCAGCAACTGGCGGTCGGTCAGCTTGTCTTCCAGGCCGCCCTTGTAGACCGCTTCGAAGAGCGAACACTGCCACTGCCCGGCCAGCGTACCCAGCACTTCCAGCGTGGCCTGGCCGACGCCACGGCGCGGCGTGGTGACGGCGCGGATGAAGGCCGGATCATCATCCTGGTTGGCGATCAGGCGCAGGTAGGCAATGATGTCCTTGATCTCGGCGCGATCGAAGTAGCTCTGACCGCCCGACATCACGTAGGGAATGCGTTCGCGCCGCAAGGATTTTTCCAGGATGCGCGCCTGGTGGTTGCCGCGATAGAGAATCGCGTAATCGGCAAACTTGGCACGCCGCTCGAAGCGGTGCGCCGAGAGCGTGATGGCGATCTGGTCGGCTTCGGCTTCTTCGTCATCCATGGCCATGACGGTGATCGGGTCCCCCAGCCCGTGTTCGGACCACAGGGTCTTGTCGAACAGCTTGGGATTGTTGGAGATCACCGCGTTGGCCGCCTGCAGGATGCGCGTGCTGGAGCGATAGTTCTGTTCCAGCTTGATCAGGTGCAGGTTGGGGAAATCCACGCCCAACAGTTTCAGGTTCTCGATGGTCGCGCCGCGCCAGGCATAGATGGCCTGGTCGTCGTCGCCCACGGCGGTGAACATGGGCTTCTTGCCGATGCCGGTCACCAGCAGCTTGACCAGTTCGTACTGGCAGGTGTTGGTGTCCTGGTATTCGTCGATGAGCAGGTAGCGCAGCTTGCGCTGCCAGCGGTCGCGCACTTCCTCGTTGCTGCGGAACAGTTCCACCGGCAGGCGGATCAGGTCATCGAAATCGACTGCCTGGTAAGCCTTGAGCGTAGCTACATAGCTGCGATAGATGCGCGCGGCCTGGGCTTCGTCTTCGGTGCGGGCGTTCTTCTCGGCCAGGTCGGGATCGACCAGGCCGTTCTTCCACAGCGAGATGGCATTCTGGATGCCGCGGATGATGGCCTTGTCGGTGGTCACCGCCAGTTCTTGCACAAGGGAAAAACAATCGTCGCTGTCCATGATTGAAAAGCGATCCTTCAGCCCCAGATGCTGGGATTCCTGCCGCAGGATCTTCACGCCCAGCGAATGGAAGGTCGACACCGTGAGGTGCTTGGCCTGCTTGGGGTCCTTGAGCAGCTTGGCGATGCGCTCCTGCATTTCCAGCGCGGCCTTGTTGGTGAAGGTCAGCGCGGCGATGTTGCGCGATTCGTAGCCGCAGTTCTCGATCAGGTGGGCGATCTTCTGCGTGATCACGCGGGTCTTGCCCGAACCGGCCCCGGCCAGCACCAGGCAGGGCCCGGCCATGTAGTGGACGGCTTCGCTTTGCGGCTTGTTCAGGCCGAAGGAGGGTGCGGACATACGGAGGCGATCGGCGTGGGCAGGAGAAGAAACGAGGCGCCATTGTAGCAGCCCGCCCGCGCCGGCTGGCTGCGCCTGTGGGACAATGCCCGCATTGCCGGTGGCAACAACATCACGAGAGCAACCATGAAATTCAACCATCTCATCCAGATCAACGATCCGGCCAATCCGCTGATCGACTCCCTGACCCGCGAGCAGCTCTGGCGCGGCCTGGTCCTGCGCGCCGAGTCGCCGCGCCTGTTCATGCCGCACCTGGACGATTGCCGTCTGTCCGAAAAAAGCCTGGACAGCGTGCGCCGCGAACTGCGCTATGGCGAACTGGTCATCATCGACAAGGTAATCTACCTGCCGCAGATCCAGGTGCTCTACGAAGTGCCCTCGCAGGGAGATATCCCGGCCTCGCGCATGAGCATGACCATCGAGGAACCGCAGGCCGATGTCCTGTTCGTGCGTTTTGAATACGACGACGGCAAGCCCGAGGATGTCACCGGCGAAGAAGCCTTCTATGACAACTTCCGCCGCTCGGCCTACCAGGAAGCCGATATCGATACGGTGCGCATCATCCGCGAGCTGACCCAGCGCGGAGAGCTGCATTGAAGAAACTGAAACCGGTCTGCCGTTGAATCAGATTTCCTGATGCACAAAAAAAAAAGCGCGGTCCTTGCGGATCGCGTTTTTTTTCATGATGAAGCCGGGTCAGGCTCAGGCCAGCAAGCGTCCTAGTGCGCCATTGACCAGCGCCCCACCGATGACCAGCCAGGCGAACAAGACTGCACCCAGGATCATCGGCTTCATGCCGGCGCTGCGCAGCGCCGAGAGGTGGGTGGACAAGCCCAGTGCTGCCATGGCCATGGCCAGCATCAGCGTATCGGCCTGCAGCACCAACTGGTTGACGTGGGCCGGCAGCGGGAAGAAGGAGTTGAACACCACCACGCCGATGAAGGCAAAGGCGAACCAGGGAATGGACAGCTTGCGGTGCTGATGCTGGTGACCGGTGACGGACGGTGCCACCTTCATCGACAGCATCAGCAGGAAGGGGGCCAGCATCATCACGCGGACCATCTTGGTGATGACCGCCACGTCGGCCGTGTGCTGGTCGATGGAGCGCGCAGCGGCCAGCACCTGCGCCACTTCATGGACGGTGGAGCCGATGTAGACGCCGAAGTCCGGCAGGCGCATGCCCCACATCGGTTCGGCCTGCAAGGTGTAGAGCAGCGGATACAGGAAGATCGCCAGCGAGCCGAAGATGACCACGGTCGAGACTGCCACGGTGACCTGCTCGCTGCGTGCGCGCAGTACCGGCTCGGTGGCCATCACGGCAGCGGCACCACAGATGGAACTGCCGGCGCCGATCAAGAGCGCGGCGTCGCGATCCAGCTTCAAGAGCTTGGTGCCGACCAGCCAGGCCAGCCCGAAAGTGGACAGCAGCATGGCTGCATCGATCACCACGCCGGCCACACCCACGTGCGCGATATCCTGGAAAGTCAGGCGAAAGCCGTAGAGGATGATGCCCGCACGCAGCAGCGTCTGCTTGGAAAAGCGCACGCCTTCCCCGCAATGCGTGGCCAGGCGCGGGTAGACCGTGTTGCCGATCAGGATGCCCAGCACGATGGCCACCGTCAGCGCCGAGAACCCGTGGTTTTGCAGCCAGCCGATGTTGCCCAGGCTCATGGCCGCCCAGGCGACGGCGCCCGAAAGCGCCAGTCCGGCGGCGGCCGGGGGCAGGGGGGAGGTCTGGATGGCGGTACGCATGGGGCTCTCCGGGAAGGATGTGGCGGTCGATGGAGTGCACTGTACGCGCTGCGCCTATAAAAGAAAAACGCGTTATTTTGCTAATATCTACCTGCTTTATTGGTTAATGTGGGGTGGCGTTTTCTGCGCACCCCTATGTCGGAAATGCATAAAGGAGGATCGATGAGGATCACGCTGCGGCAATTGCAGATTTTTCTGGCGGTGGCCCAGTCCGGTTCGACCACGGCGGCGGCCGGCCTGGTGGCGCTGTCGCAGTCAGCGGCCAGCGCCGCCTTGAACGAACTGGAAAGCCTCCTGGGCGTGCAATTGTTTGATCGTGTGGGCAAGCGGCTGGTCCTGAACGACAGCGGCCGCCAGCTGCTGCCGCAGGCGCGCCACATGCTGGATGCGGCGCAGACCATCGAGCGCCAGTTCAGCGATCCGGCCGCCGGCAGCGACTTGCACCTGGGCGCCTCCACCACCATCGGCAGCTACCTGCTGCCGGCCATGATCGCCGCCTATCGGCGCGGCCATGCCGGTGCGCGGGTGCGGGCGCTGGTGGCCAATACGGCCGATATCGTGGATGCGGTGGTCAATTTCGAAGTGGATGCGGGACTCATTGAAGGCCCCTGCCATGCCGATGACGTGCACGTGGAGCCGTGGATGACCGATGAACTGATCGTGGTGGCCGCGCCCAGACACCCCATCGTCCGCGCGCGCCGCAAGATCACCTTGAAGATGCTGCGCGAGGCCGACTGGCTGCTGCGCGAAGCCGGTTCCGGTACGCGCGAGGCGGTCGAGCATGCGTTGATTCCCTACCTGCATTACCTGCCGTCGTCCTTCGAGTTCGGCAATTCGGAAGCCATCAAGCGCGCCACGGCCGAGGGGCTGGGCATCAGTTGCCTGTCGCGGTCGGTGGTGGAAGACCTGATCGAATCAGGCAAGCTGCGGGAACTGGAGACGCCCCTGCCGACCTTGCGCCGGCATTTCTACATGGTGGTCAGCCGCCACCGGGCGCCTTCGCCCAGCCTGGCGGCACTGCTGTCGTTCTGCCGCACCTGGGCGCAGCGGCAGGCGCCGCATTGACCGCCTGCCGGTCGAGGCCGTCAGATCGGCTCGAACACGCCGGCGCTGCGGTTCTTGGCGACCTTGTTCCAGGCGAAGATGCGGCCGTTCATCGCCACATACACGCCCGGCGGCAAGACCTGGGCCACGCCGCAGGCAAAGCCGAAGTTGAAGAAGGCATCGGAATTGGCGATCTCGTAGGGAATCATGGCGCCGGTCAGCACCACGGTCTTGTCGGTCAGCGCCGGGCCCAGCACCTGGGCGGTCTGCTGCATGGTGTCGGTACCGTGGATGATGACGATGGCCTGCTGCGTCGAGGCCTGGCAGGCTTGCAGCACGCGCTGGCGGTCAGCGTCCTGCATCTCCAGGGAGTCGAGCAGGCGCAGGGTTTCCAGGGACACTTCGGCGGTGATGCGGGCGCGGGCGATGACGTCCGGCAAGTGGCTCTCGGCAAAGCCAAGCTGGCCCGCGATTTCGTCATAGTGCTTGTCGAAGGTGCCGCCGGTGGCGATGATGCGCAGGCTCATGGGTTTCCTATCTTCCAACTGGTCAAAATGTTCATGTCGCGGGATAAGCAAGATACGGTCCCGCAGGCCGGGTGTCCAGCGGCCGCCCCCCGCCGGGTAGTTGCGGGGGAGGGCCTTTGGCAGGCGCTATCTTACACGCAGGAAGCTTCATTTACGCGCTGTGGCGGCCCGTTCCGGAGCGATTTCCCAAGGACATTTATAATGGATCGCATATGAAACCTCTGGCACCCGGCACCGTCATCTTCCACCGCCATCGCGGCTATGGCGTGATCGTGCTCGTCAACCTGATGACGGGCTGGATTTCTGCGCGCTTCGGCAGCGAGGTGCGCACGCTGGACCTGAACCTGTCCTCGGATGAAGTACAGCATGCCGATGGCACGCCGATCCTGTTTCGCCGTGCACCGCCGGACCGCATGCCGCATGCGCGGCTCATGGCCATGGTGCGCGAGCTGCACCGCGCCGGTTATCAGCGGCTGTACCTGTATAGCTGGCCCAAGCCGTCCGGGCTGCACTGGCGCTGGCATCTCTTCAGCGGTCCGCGCAACTGGATCGAACGGCCCTGGCGCGAGGGCTGGTATGGGTCGGGCGCGGAGTACAACTTCAATCCGGTGATGGGCTGGGGTGATGGCCCGTCGTCTTCGCCCGAGGAGCTGGCACGCCTGCTGGCGCAGTTCGATCCGCAGGGACTGGCGCAGGCCCTGGGGCAGGACGAGGAGCACGCCAACTGGTTCGAACTGGTGTGCGCCACGCTGCTGCCGGATTACGCCTTCAGCCTGGGCTGGCACCATCATGGCAGCGGCGCCATGCCGCAACACCTGCCGGTGATGCCGATCCGGCGCAACGTGCCCGACTACGCCGGTCCGCCGCTACCCTGGCCGCCGGGCTGGCGCCACCTGTGGAAGCGCGCCGGCCCGATGCCGCAGCTGTCCTACGATCCACCGGTCAGAACCATTCACCGCATCACCCCAGAGCCTCAGGATTGAGCACGTTCTTGGGCGAGCCGGCGGCGTAATCGACGATGTTCTGGAAGGCTGCGCGGAAGTAAAGTTCATATCCATCTTTTTCCACATAGCCGAGGTGCGGGGCCGCCACCACGTTGTCCATCTTCAGCAGGGGCGAATCCACCGGCAGCGGCTCGCGCTCGTAGACGTCGAGCGCGGCCAGTCCGGGACGGCCGGCGACCAGCGCCGCTTCCAGCGCATCGGCCTCGACCAGTTCGGCGCGGCTGGTGTTGACGAAGCAGGCGGTGGGCTTCATGCGCGCCAGGTCGCCGGCCTTGACGATGCCGCGGGTGGCGTCATTGAGGCGCAGGTGCAGGCTCAGCACGTCGGCCTGGGCGAAGAAATCTTCCTCGCTGGCGGCGGCCTGCAGGCCATCCTTGATGGCTTGTTCGCGGCTGGCCTCGCGTCCCCACACCAGCACCTGCATGCCGAAGGCGCGGCCATAGCCGGCCACCAGCTTGCCGATCTTGCCGTAGCCCCAGATGCCCAGAGTGCGGCCCTTCAGGGCGGTGCCGATCTGGTTGAGATGCGGCGTGGGCGAGACCTGCTGCCAGGCGCCCGCGCGCAGGGCGGTGCAGTATTGCGGCACGCGGCGCATGGCGGCCATGATGAGGGCCCAGGTCAGTTCGGCCGGCGCAGTCGGATCGCCCACGCCTTCGACGATGGCGATGCCGCGCTCGGTGGCGGCCGTCACGTCCACGTGGCCGCTGACCTTGCCGGTCTGGGAGATCAGTTTGAGCAGCGGCAGTTTTTCCAGCAGGGGTTTGGTGAGCGCGGTGCGTTCGCGGATCAGCACCACGGCGTCAAACGGCGCCAGGCGCGCAGCCAGCTGGCCGGTGCCGCGCACGGTGTTGGTGAATACCTTGACGTCGTGGCCGTCGAGCAGGCGGAAGCAATCGAGATGGCGCACGGCATCCTGGTAGTCGTCGAGGATGGCGATTTTCATGGAGGTCTCCTGGCAGGTAGGGGAGGCGGCCTGATGCATGGACGCTGGGCGACATCATAAAGGGATTGTCCGGATCCGGTGCGCCGGCCATTTCCATGTTGCATGACTCGCATCTGTAGGCGGATCGGTCATGTAGTCTTGCCGCCCTGACTGACAAGTGCTGTCAGTCAGACGCCGGCAGCGCGTTGCAAAAAGCGTTGAAACGAATCAATTCCCGTTTTTCAGCTTTGAGATATTCACGTCATGAATGGTTGATTTGGCTGTATCCCGCGCAAATCCAGTGTTGATGCGGTTTTTCTCGAAATCGGTGTTATGCGTCCCAGTAATGAAAAAACAGATTTTTTTTGATTTGTAATTACCTACTACATAAGTCGGGTATTTTTCGCTACAAATTTGCGTAAATTCCATTTTATCGGGTTACAATCCTTGCCACTTTCCTGCACTCTCGACTGTCGAAGAGTGAGCAAAACCCGCCGCCAGCCAGGAGGCGGGCCAGGTGGCCAGGCTCTTGCAGACGGCCGCCATCGACAAGACCGCCGTACTGCAGCTGGCGTGTGGACTCCGCCGGACCCTTGCAACGACGATCCTGCCGTGCCAACCGAATTCATCAACTTGTGGCATTGGAGGTAGCATATGAACCAACCCCTCATGGCAGGCATTCCCGCAGTCAATGCGCCCGCCTACGTCAAACACCAGAAACTGATCAACTGGGTCGCCGAAATCGCCGCGCTGACCAAGCCGGCTCGCATTTACTGGTGCGATGGTTCGCAGGAAGAATACGACCGCCTGTGCGCCGAGATGGTCGCCGCCGGCACCATGAAGAAGCTGAACCAGGAAAAGCGTCCGAACAGCTATCTGGCCTGCTCCGACCCGTCCGACGTGGCCCGCGTGGAAGACCGCACCTTCATCTGCTCGCAGAACAAGGAAGACGCCGGCCCGACCAACAACTGGACCGATCCGGCCGAGATGCGCCAGACCTTGAATGGTCTCTTCGACGGCTGCATGGCCGGCCGCACCCTGTACGTGGTGCCGTTCTCGATGGGTCCGCTGGGTTCGCCCATCGCCCACATCGGCGTGGAACTGTCGGATTCGCCCTATGTGGCGGTGAACATGCGCATCATGACCCGCATGGGCAAGGCGGTGTATGACGTGCTGGGCGCCGATGGCGAGTTCGTGCCCTGCGTGCATTCGGTGGGCGCACCGCTGGCGGCTGGCCAGAAGGACGTGGCTTGGCCGTGCAACGCCACCAAGTACATCGTCCACTATCCGGAAACCCGCGAGATCTGGTCCTACGGTTCGGGCTACGGCGGCAATGCGCTGCTGGGCAAGAAGTGCTTCGCCCTGCGCATCGCCTCCACCATGGGCCGCGCCCAGGGCTGGCTGGCCGAGCACATGCTGATCCTGGGCGTGGAGTCGCCCGAAGGCAAGAAGCACTACGTGGCAGCGGCCTTCCCCTCGGCCTGCGGCAAGACCAACTTCGCCATGCTGATCCCGCCCAAGGCCTTCGGCGGCTGGAAGGTCACGACCATCGGTGACGACATTGCCTGGATCAAGCCGGGCACCGATGGCCGACTGTACGCCATCAACCCGGAAGCCGGCTATTTCGGCGTGGCCCCCGGCACCAACGAAAAGAGCAACTACAACTGCATGGCCTCGGTCTCGGCCAACACCATCTTCACCAACGTGGCGCTGACCGATGATGGCGACGTCTGGTGGGAAGGCATGACCAAGGAAGCCCCGGCGCACCTGATCGACTGGCAGGGCAAGGACTGGACCCCGGAAATCGGCAAGGAAACCGGCCGCAAGGCTGCGCACCCGAACGCCCGCTTCACCGTGGCCGCGACCCAGAATCCGGTGATCGATCCGGCCTGGGACGATCCGGCCGGCGTGCCGATCTCGGCCTTCATCTTCGGCGGCCGTCGTTCCACCACCGTGCCGCTGGTGACCGAAGCCCGCAACTGGGTCGAGGGTGTCTACATGGCGGCGACCATGGGTTCGGAAACCACCGCTGCAGCCGTCGGCCAGCAGGGCGTGGTGCGCCGTGATCCGTTCGCCATGCTGCCCTTTGCCGGCTACAACATGAGCGAATACTTCCAGCACTGGCTGGACATCGGCAAGAAGATCGCCGCCTCGCCGGCCGAACTGCCCAAGATCTATTGCGTCAACTGGTTCCGCACCGATGCCGACGGCAAGTTCGTCTGGCCGGGCTTCGGCGACAACATGCGCGTGCTGAAGTGGATGCTGGACCGCATCGAAGACCCGCAAGGCGTCAAGACCGGCGGTGTCGAGCACCTGTTCGGCATCACCCCGCGCTTTGAGGATCTGCAATGGGAAGGCCTGGACTTCAGCGCCGAGCAGTTCACCACCATCACCTCCATCGACAAGGCCGCCTGGCTCAAGGAACTGGAGCTGCATGCCGAACTGTTCGACAAGCTCAAGCACAAGCTGCCGGCCGAACTGCAAGGTGTGAAGGACAAGCTGGAGAAGAAGCTGGCAGCTTAATCTGACCAGCACGGAGAAGACAGGAAGCGCCCGCCGCAGTGATGCGGTGGGCGTTTCTTTTTTCGTGCGCGGTATTGATATTCACTCATGGCCAGGCAGGCTTGTTACAATTTTCTCCCCGCGCCTCCCGGTCCCGCCACGCGTCTTTACTTCTTCCTGCCGCCATGAACATCCGTTTCCTGGAAACCTTCGTCTGGGCTGCCAGACTGAGCAGCTTCCGTACCGCTGCCGAGCGCCTCAACATCACCCAGGCTGCGGTATCCAACCGCATTGCCTCGCTGGAAGAAGACTGGAACACACGCCTGTTCGAGCGCGATCCACGGGAAATCCGCCTGACCTTTTCGGGACGCCGCATGCTGGCCTATGCCGAGCGGATGCTGGAACTGAACCGCGAGATGATGGCGGCCAGCCATGCCAACTACAACATTGCCGGCGTGGTACGCATCGGTGTCATCGAAACGGTGGTCTTCACCTGGCTGACCGATTTCCTCCAGCGGGTGCAGGAGCAGTACCCGGCGATCGCGGTGCAGCTCAGTTCAGAGTCGACCCAGCGCCTGCATGCGCAGATGCGCAATGGCGAGCTGGATATCGCCTTGCAGAGTGATCCGTTGCTCGATGACGGCGTGCGCAACATCGCCGGGGGCAGCATCGCCATGGGCTGGGTCGGACGCAGCATCGACTGGGCGGCGCAGCAAGGCAGCCTGGGCGTGGCCGAACTGGCGCAGCATCCCATCGTGACGATGAACAAGGGCTCACAGCCGTATGTGTCCTTGCGCAAGTTGCTGGATGAGGAGAGCGTCAACACGCCGCGCATTCATTGCGTCAGTTCGATTTCGGCGATCGTACGCCTGGTGCGCGCTGGCTTCGGTGTGGCCGTGCTGCCGCTGGCGCCGGTACGGGAAGAAATCGACAACGGTACCCTGTCCATCATCGAATGCGCCCGTCCCATGATGCCGCAGCGGCTGGTGCTGAGCTATCGCAGCGATGCCACCACCGATGCCATCCAGATGGTGGCGGGCCTGGCCTGCGAAGAGTCGGCGCGCTTCACGGTCGGCCTGGTATCGCCTTACGGCTTCGTGGGCGGCAGCCAGGACGACTGAACCTGGGGCCGCAGGGCTTAAGGAAAAACTTATCGGTGGCGATAAGAATTATCCGTTTGTCGGCACCGGGCCCGACTCCTATCCTTGGGAAACGTTTTACCCCTTTCCCATGGATCCCATGTCAACTGATCTCAGCAAGAACCTTCCCGCCATCCTCTTCGTCTGGACCGACGTCGATCCCGAGCACGAAGCGGATTTCAACCAATGGTACGACCGCGAACACGTGCAGGAGCGCGTGGCGCTTCCGGGTTTCGTGTCGGGCGTGCGCTATCGCTGCGTCCAGGGCCCGCGCCGCTACCTGGGCCTGTATCGCACGCGCGGCCTGGATGCCTTCCGTACCCCCGAGTACTTCCAGGCCTTCCGCCATCAGACTCCCTGGTCGGTGACCAATCTGCAGCGCATGCGCAATCCGATGCGGCGTGTCTGCACCATCAGCGACGAAACCGGCGCCGGACGAGGCGCATGGCTGGCCGTGCTGCGCCTGGGGATGCGCACGGCGGAGCAGCTGGAGGCGGCCATTGCGGGTCTCGGGCGCACCCTGCTGGAGATGCCGGGCGTGGTGGGCGGCCGCCTGCTCACGCCTGACGCCGAGTTATCCGGCCCCTTGCCCATGGAAAGCACACAGGGCCGCCTGCTCGATGCGCTCTATCTGATCGACGCTTCCACCCAGGAAGCCGCGCTGGCGGCGGCCAACCAGGCCGCACAAGCGCTGGAGACCGCCCCTTCCGAGATAGCCTTGCTGAACTTCTGCTGGCAATTGCTGGAACAAGACTTGCCTGCCTCCCCCTGAGCTAACTGCGCATCCTCGCCCCGACCCCAACACCTCTGCCAAAAAGGGAAACACTCATGGCCCATTCCGCGATGCCCCTCGATACACCGTTGGCGCCCGCCAGTGCCAGCAACAAGCGTCTTTCCGCTGCCAGCATGGTCGGCACCACGCTGGAGTGGTATGACTTCACGGTCTACAACACGATGGCGGCATTGATTTTCAACAAGCTGTTCTTCCCGTCCTTCGACCCGCTCTCCGGCACCATCCTGGCGTTTTCTACGTATGCGGTGGGCTATGTCTCGCGTCCGATCGGCGGCGTGATCTTCGGCCATCTCGGCGACAAGCTGGGACGCCGCTTCGTGCTGATGGTGACGCTCTTGCTGATGGGGCTGACCACCGGGCTCATGGGGTTGCTGCCGACCTATGCCTCCATCGGTATCGCCAGTCCCATCCTGCTGGTGGCCTTGCGCTTCGTGCAGGGCGTGGCATTGGGGGGCGAGTGGGCCGGTGCCGTGCTGATATCGGTGGAGCACGGGGCGCAGGACAAGCGCGGCCGCAATGCGTCGTGGACCCAGGTCGGCCCCTCGTTCGGAACGCTCTTGGCGACCGGGTTCATTGCCTTGATTACCTATCTGGCCTCGCCCGAACAGTTCCTGGACTGGGGATGGAGAATCCCGTTCCTGGCGAGCATCCTGCTGGTGGGGTTTGGCTGCTGGATCCGGGTGGGCGTGGATGAAACCCCGCATTTCAAGGAACTGGAATCGCAGCATCGCAAGGCTGAGACACCCATCTCCGACGTCTTCCGCAATTACTGGAAACGCCTGCTCATCGCCGGTGGCGTGCGTATCGGCTCCGACGTGCTGTATGCGCTGGTGGTGGTGTTCACGCTGACCTACGTGACCACGGTGCTGAACCTGCCGCGTCCGCTGGCGCTGACGGCCATCATGATCGGCACGGCCTGCAATGCCCTGAGCGTACCGTTCTTCGGGGCGCTGTCGGACCGGATCGGCCGGCGTCCGGTGTACGGTCTGGGTGTGCTGCTGGCCATGGGCTGGGCCTTTGTCTTCTTCGTGCTGCTCGACAGCACGCAGCCGGCATTGATCGTGGCGGCGGTGGTGGGCGGGCTGGTGATCCACGCCATCATGTATGGTCCGCAAGCGGCCTTCGTGACCGAGCAGTTTCCGACCCGGGTGCGCTATGCCGGTTCCTCGCTGGCCTATACCCTGGCCGGCATCGTCGGCGGCGGGTTTGCGCCGCTGATCATTGCCAGCCTGTTCCGCTCGTATCAGAGCACACTTGCCATCTCGCTGTACCTGATCGGCGCGCTGAGCCTGACCGGCCTGGCCCTGTTGGCTGCCCGCGAAACAGGCAGGTCGCCGCTCGAAGAGTAAGTCCGTCGTCTGTCTGGCCGGGCACATCCGTGCCCGGTATCAATCCTTGCGCATCAGCGCTGCCAGTGCCTGCTGCAGGCTCACGGGCAACGCCACCGGCCGGCGCGTCTGCCGGTCGACGTAGACGTGCACGAAGTGGCCACGCGCTGCCGTGGTCTCTTCGCCCGCCTTGAAGATCCCCAGTTCATAACGCACGCTGCTGCGCCCCAGGTGTGCCACGCGTACACCTACCTCGATCAGGTCGGGGAAGGCCACCGAGGCAAAATAATTGCACTGCGTTTCGATGACCAGGCCGATCACTTCCCCGCGTTCGATATCCAGCACGCCCTGCTGTACCAGGTAGTGGTTCACGGCGGTATCGAACCAGCTGTAATAGACCACATTGTTGACATGGCCATAGACATCGTTGTCCATCCAGCGCGTCGGGATGGCATGGAAGTGCAAGAAATCGGCGCGCTGGCCAGGCTGGGGACGTTGCTCGCTCATCGGTTCATCAGGATCAGGATTGGTCGGCTTGTGCGCCTGCACAAGAACGGCGTGCTTGCAGTAACATTGCTCCCACTTCCGGTAGCACCCGCTGCCGGAAGTGCCCCATCTTAAGCGATCACGACGGGAGATTGGCCAGTGCCGTGCTTGCATCTGCACCAGCCGGTGCCATGTACTTTGGGTGACCGCGCCGTTGCTGTGGTCGCCGGCACCGCCGATAGCCTGATCTTCATGTGTGATAGTTAAATCCAATCAAAACTATTGATTAAATAAAATTGATCTATTTTGTTTGGCGTTCTACTATTCAACCCATCGCTTCACTCAACCCCCTTTTAAAGGAAATCGACATGTCCCTGATCAACACCACTATCAAGCCGTTCAAGGCAACCGCTTACCACGATGGCAAGTTCGTCGACATCACCGAAGCCACCCTGAAGGGCAAGTGGTCCGTGTTCGTGTTCTACCCGGCCGACTTCACCTTCGTGTGCCCGACCGAGCTGGAAGATCTGGCCGACAACTACGCTGAATTCAAGAAGCTGGGCGTTGAAATCTACGGCGTGTCCACCGACACCCACTTCGCCCACAAGGCATGGCACGACACTTCGGAAGCCATCAAGAAGGTGCAATACCCGCTGGTTGGCGACCCGACTGCCACCCTGGCACGCAACTTCGAAGTGCTGATCGAAGAAGAAGGCCTGGCACTGCGCGGTACCTTCGTGATCAATCCGGAAGGCGAAATCAAGGTCATGGAAGTGCATGACAACGGCATCGGCCGTGACGCTTCGGAACTGCTGCGCAAGGTCAAGGCTGCCCAGTACGTCGCTTCGCACCCGGGTGAAGTCTGCCCCGCCAAGTGGGAAGAAGGCGCCGCTACCCTGAAGCCTTCGCTGGACCTGGTCGGCAAGATCTAATTAGTCCACTCGGCGATTAAATGCTCTGAAGCAATTCCCCCTGCAGTACCCGTCCTGACCGGCTCTCCCCCCGGGCAAGCGGCTGACCCCCACAAGGGCGAGGCCGTGGTCAGGGCGACCTTGAATCTCTCAACGAGGAAGTAATCATCATGCTTGATGCCAATCTCAAGACCCAATTGAAGGCCTATCTGGAAAAGGTCAGCCACCCGATCGAGATCGTCGCGTCGCTCGATGATGGCGCCAAATCCCGTGAGATGCAGGAACTCCTGCAAGACATCGTGCTGCTGTCCGACCGCATCAGCCTGGTCGAACATCGCGGCACCAGCAAGGACGCGCGTACCCCGTCCTTCAAACTGAACCGCCCCGGGACCCATATCAGCGTCGAATTCGCCGCGATCCCGATGGGCCACGAATTTACCTCCCTGGTGCTGGCCCTGCTGCAAGTGGGCGGCCACCCGGTCAAGCTCGACGACAAGGTGATCGAACAGATCAAGAACCTGGACGGCGATTACCGTTTCGAGACCTATGTCTCGCTGACCTGCCAGAACTGCCCGGAAGTCGTGCAGGCCCTGAACGTGATGTCCATCATCAACCCGCGCATCCAGTCGGTGACCATCGACGGCGCGCTGTTCCAGGGTGAAGTCGAGCAACGCCAGATCATGGCCGTGCCTACCGTCTATATGAACGGTGAAGTCTTCGGCCAGGGCCGTACCGGCGTGGAAGAGATCCTCGCCAAGCTCGATACGGGCGCAGCCGCCCGCAAGGGTGAAGAATTGAGCGCCAAGGAGCCGTACGATGTGCTCATCGTCGGCGGCGGCCCTGCCGGTGCGGCTGCTGCCATCTATGCAGCGCGCAAGGGTATCCGTACGGGTGTGGTGGCCGAGCGTTTCGGCGGCCAGGTGCTCGATACCCTGGCCATCGAGAACTTCATCTCGGTGCAGGAAACCGAAGGTCCGCAATTCGCCACCGCGCTGGAACAGCACGTGAAGGCCTATGACGTCGACATCATGAACGTGCAGCGCGCCGAAGCGCTGGTGCCGGGCGACAAGCTGATCGAAGTGAAGCTGGCCAATGGCGGCGTGTTGAAGGGCAAGACCGTGATCCTGTCCACCGGTGCCCGCTGGCGCAATGTCAACGTGCCGGGCGAGCAGGAATACAAGAACAAGGGCGTGGCCTACTGCCCGCACTGCGACGGTCCGCTGTTCAAGGGCAAGCGCGTGTCGGTCATCGGCGGCGGCAACTCGGGCGTGGAAGCGGCCATCGACCTGGCCGGCATCGTCGCCCATGTGACCCTGATCGAGTTCGCGGCTGAACTGAAGGCCGATGCGGTGCTGGTGCGCAAGTTGAAGAGCTTGCCCAACGTCACCATCGTGACCTCGGCGCAGACCACCGAGATCACCGGCGACGGCCAGCGCGTCAACGGCATCAGCTACAAGGAGCGCGATACCGGCGAGATCAAGCACGTGGCGCTGGAAGGCGTGTTCGTCCAGATCGGCCTGGTGCCCAACACCGAATGGCTCAAGGGGACTTTGGCCTTGTCCAAGCATGGCGAGATCGAGATCGATGCCAAGGGCCAGACCTCGATTCCGGGTGTCTTCGCAGCGGGCGACGTGACCACCGTGCCGTACAAGCAGATCGTCATCGCCGTGGGCGCGGGAGCTACGGCGGCCCTGTCGGCTTTCGATCACCTGATCCGCTCGTCGGCCGATGACGTGGCGCCAGCGGTGGCCAAGGAAGCGGTTGCTGCCTGAGCCAGGCCAGCCCGGAATCAAGCAGCTTGAAACGCCACCGCTGAGCCGGTGGCGTTTTTTTGCGCGGGGAAATGTCGCGCAAGGGCATAAAAAAACGCCATCGGTTTCCCGATGGCGTTTTGCTGGAGTCAGCTACAGCCGCCTGGCGCTTACTTGAACATCAAGCGCAGCGAATCCCAGGCACGGCCAAGGAAGCCAGCCGGGCCCACCGATTCCAGTGCCACGACCGGCAGTTCAGCCACAGTCTTGTCGTCGATGGTGACCTTGAGGGTGCCGACCTTGGCATTTTCCGAGATCGGGGCGATCAGCGGATCGTTGCGTTCCAGCTTGGTCTTCACCTTGTCAGCCGTTCCCTTGGGAATGGTGATGTAGACGTCATTCTTGAAACCGACCTTGATCTTGCCCTGCGAACCCTTCCACACGTCCGGCGTATCCACGGCCTGGCCCTTGGCATAGAGCTTGACGGCATCGAAGTTCTGGAAGCCCCAGTTCAGCAGCTTCTGGCTTTCCTGCGTACGCACCTGGTCGGAGACGGTACCGATCACCACCGAGATCAGGCGGCGCTCGCCATTGGGCACCGGACGGTGCGCCGAGGTGATCAGCGAATAGCCGGCGCTGGAGGTGTGGCCGGTCTTCATGCCGTCCACCGTCGGGTCCAGCCACAGCAGGCGGTTGCGGTTGGGCTGGGTGATGTTGTTGTAGGTGAACTTCTTGACCGAGTAATAGCGCTTGTAATACTCGGGGAAGTCGTTGATCAGGTTGCGGCACAGGATCGACAGGTCGCGCGCAGTGGTATAGGTGTCCGGGCTGGGCAGGCCGTGCGGGTTGCTGAAGTGGGTATTGACCAGGCCCTGGCGCTGCGCTTCACGATTCATCAGCTGCACGAAGGCGTCTTCGGTACCGGAGACCGCTTCGGCCACGGCCACCGCCGCATCATTGCCCGATACCGAAATCAGCCCATAGAGCAGGTTGTCGATGGAAACCGGCTTGTTGGGCTCGATGAACATCTTCGAGCTGCTCGGATCGACCTTCCAGGCGTTGACGGAAACGTTCACTTCCTGTTCCAGGCTCAGGCGCTTGTCGCGCAGGGCGGCGAAGGCCAGGTAGGCGGTCATCAGCTTGGTCAGCGAAGCCGGTTCCACCCGCATGTCGGGCTCGCTGGAGGCGATCACCTGGTTGGCCGAGGCATCCAGCAGCAGCCAGCTCTTGGCCGCCACGGTCGGCGGCGGCAGGGTTTGGGCGGAAGCGGTCAGGGCGGAAAGAGATAGGACGGTTGCGGCGAATGCCGCGAGAAGCTTTTTCATCGGTGCCTAAGAAAAATTGCCAGCACGGGGGAACATCGTAGCTGTTGGTTTGAAAAGAGGGTGAGGCAGGGCGGATCAGTCTGGTTCAATCGGCGAGAACAGCTCGCAAAGGCGCACGGGGCACCGATTGAGCTGGTCGCACTGAATTATAAGACTTCATGCGGTATCGTTCCCAATTGAATGAATCTTCATCCCCGAAAATCCCCTCACGATACCGGCACGGCGCCCTCTGCTTGCCTCGCACAGCGCCGTCATGGCTTCGGGATGGACGTCGGACTGGCTGGAAACGTTCAGGCCTGAAGCTGCGCCGGGCGGCGATGCCAGCTTTCGACCACGACATTTTTGATATGTTGCAGCTTGCGGTGAAAAAAGTGATCCGAGCCCGGAATCACCACCACCGGCAGCTCCTGCGGGCGCGCCCAGTCGAGCACGGCCGACAGGGGAATGGTGTCGTCCTGCTCGCCGTGGATCAGGATGGTATTGGCCGGCGCCAGCGGCATGGGCCACTTGCCGGCGGCAGTACCCACCAGCACCAGGCGCTCGGCGGCCGAGGCGGGATCCTGCTGCAGCAGGCGCTGCTGCAATTGCGCCTGCACGAAGGTACCGAAGGAGAAGCCGCCCAATGCCAGCGGCAGGTCGGGATACTGCGTACGCATGTGCTGCAGCAGGAGCGCCATGTCGTCGGTCTCGCCGGCGCCGTGGTCATGCACGCCTTCGGACTTGCCCACGCCACGGAAATTCATGCGCACCGCCACGTAGCCCAGCGCCAGAAAGGTGCGGGCCAGGGTTTGCGCGACCTTGTTGTCCATCGTGCCGCCATACAGCGGATGCGGATGCGCCACCAGCGCCAGCCCGACCGGGGCGGCGAAGAGCTCCGGATCGGGCAGGTCCAGCGCGCACTCGAGCTGGCCGACGGCGCCGGCGATTTGGAAGTTTTGGGTGTGTACGTTCATGGCTTGCCGGGAAACGAATGAGGGGAAGCTTGCTGCATGCGGCCTTCAGGGCCGCAGGGTGATCAGACGTTCATATCGTCAGATTTTCAGGCGATCCACCACCTTGCCGCCGACGATGTGGCTGTCGATGATCTCGTCGATGTCTTCCTTGTCGACGTAGGTGTACCAGGTACCTTGGGGATAGATCACCACCACCGGTCCTTCTTCGCAGCGCTCCAGGCAGCCGGCCTTGTTGATGCGCACCTTGCCGGGGGCGGACAGGCCCAGTTGCTTGATGCGTTTCTTGGCATGTTCCTGGGCGGCCTGCGCGCCCTTGTCGGCACAGCAGGTACGCTCGCCCGGCTGGCGCTGGTTCAGGCAGAAGAAGACGTGATGTTCGTAGAAGGGCTTATCTTGATCGCTCATGGAATGGCCTGTGGAGAGTGGCGATGATGCCGGCGCGGGCCGGCGAAACGTCAATGATACACCCCGGTCAGCTTTGCCTGCGGTGCACCGGATGGAACAGGAACCAGAGCGCCAGGAAGGGCCACAGCACCGACAGGAACTGCGCGGCGCCGTCGAAGTTGAGGAATTTGCCTTGCACCCAGGTTTCCAGCGTGGAGAGGTAATAGGGATTGGCCGGCACCGCATTGGTCACCACCAGGCTCACGATCAGCGCCAGCGCCGCCACCCGCCGCTGCGCCGTGGGCGGCGCCCAGGCCAGTCCCGCAATCATCATCGTGCCCAGCATGATGCCGCCTACGGCGCTGGGCGAAATCCACACGAAGGCGTTCTGCGGCGCGAAGAAGAGCGCGCAGGCCAGCGACTTGGTGGCGATGCAGGCCAGCAGATAGAGCGCCAGCAGGCGCCGCCGGGGTGCCTGGCGGCGCAACAGCAGCAGCGTCAGCAGGGCCGCTCCGGTCAGCCCGCAGGCGGTGACGATGACGTCGGCCAGCCAATATTGCTCGGCGCTCGGCTGCGCACTGTTGAGCCAGGTAGTGGCCAGATCGATGGGCGTATCGAGGAGATCCGAGAAGAAGGCCGACAATGGCGGTACCAGATGGCCCAGGCCAAACAGGTGGTTCTGCGGATAGATCAGCGCCAGCGGCCACATCCCGGACACGACCAGCCCGCGGCTGGCCTCGCTGGAGAACCAGCGCCGGCGCAGCAGCAAAAAGCGGCTCTCGTGCAGGAAGGTGCGGCTGCAGGCCGCGCCCAGCAAGGCACCCAGCAATACGCCCAGGGAATTGGTCAGCAGGTCCAGGTTGGAGGGCACGCGCGTGGGCAGGTAGGTCTGGACCGCTTCCATGCAGGCCGACAGCAGCACCCCGGCCAGCGTGGCCGGCCACACGGCCCACCAGGGGCGCAGATGCGGATGCAGGGCCAGCACCAGCAGCAGGCCCAGCGGGACATAGCCGGCCACGTTGGTCCAGACGTCGAACACCGTCCAGTAGTAAGGCAGCCGCGCGCCCAGGTAATCGAAGGGTCTGATGCCCATGTCGCGCCAGCCGGAGAAGGGATACCAGCTGGCATAGACGATCAGCAGCGTATAGACCAGCAGGCTCACGCGCGCAAACGAGGACGCCAGCGGCGCACTGGCCGGGGCGGCAGGAGGCTCGGAGCGGGAGTCGGACGGGGCAGGCATGGGCCAGAGGTTAACCGATTTCGGGCCGGATGGCGCCGGCCATCAGCCGCCTTTACCTTTGGCTGCAGCCCGCGCAGGCGCTGTCTGCCGTTACAATGCGCAGCATGAGACTGACTTTCCCCATCTCCGCCGGGCCTGAGCCGGCACCGCTGGTGCGCCCGGAGCGCATCGGCATGCTCCTGGCCGGTTCCGACAGCCAGGGCCAGCAACGCATCGATGTCGAAGCAGTGGCCCAGACCGGCTCCACCAATGTCGACCTGATGCAGCGCCTGTCCACCCTGGAGCGCCCGCTGCTGCTGGTGGCCGACCGCCAGACCGCCGGCCGCGGCCGCGCCGGCCGTCCCTGGCACGCCGCCCCCGAAGATTCGCTGACCTTTTCGCTGGCCTGGCGCCTGCAGCGGCCCACCCATGCGCTGCTGGGCTTGCCGCTGGCCGTCGGCGTCGCGCTGGCCGAGGCGCTGGAAGTCTTCGGCATCCAGCCGCAGCTGAAGTGGCCCAATGACGTCTTGCGCGATGGCGCCAAGCTGGCGGGCATCCTCATCGAGACCGCCGCTGATGGCGGGCATGGCGAGGCTACCTGGGCCGTGATCGGGATTGGCCTGAATCTGGCCGCACCGGCGGGCCTGGAAGATGAACTCCAGCGCGCCATCGGTGCCGCTCCCGAACTGCAGAAGGTACCGCGCGAGACCGTGCTGGCCATCATTGCCAGTGCGTTGGCGGGCGTGCTGGAGGAATTCGAAGCGCGCGGCTTCGGGGCCTTCGTCAAGCGCTGGGAAGCCTTCCACGCCTATGCCGGGCAGGCCGTCAAGATCGTCGACAACGGCCGCGTGCTGCAGGAAGGCACGGCCGTCGGGGTGGACATGATGGGCCGCTTCCTCATGGATACCGAGGCCGGACAGATCGAGATCCTGGCCGGGGATGTCTCGCTGCGCCTGCAAGACGCATGATGCTGTTGATCGACGCCGGCAATACCCGCATCAAGTGGGCGCTCGTGGCTGCGCCCGGTCAGGCAGCCGCGCCGCCCGTGCGGTGGCTGCAGCAAGGGGCGGTCGAACGCGCCGACGTGCAGGCACTGGCGCAGGACTGGGCGGCGCTGGCCGGCCAGCTGGCACCTGCGGCGGACTTGCAGGTCTGTGTGTCCAACGTCGCCGGAGCGGCCCTGCGCGAGAGCCTGCAGGCCATCCTGCACGCGGTGTTCGGGCCGCGTGCGGTGATCGAATGGTTTGCCTCCACACCTGAGCGCGCCGGCCTGCGCAATGGCTATCGCCATCCCGGCCAGCTGGGCTGCGACCGCTTCGCGGCGGCCATCGGGGCACACGCGCTGTTTCCGGGACAGGAGCTGCTGGTGGCGACCTGCGGCACGGCCACCACCATCGATCTGGTCAGTGCCGACGGTGTTTTCGAGGGTGGCATGATCCTGCCGGGCTTCGGCACCATGGCTACGTCGCTGGCCTTGAATACCGCCCAGCTGCCCCGCATCGATGGCGCGGCACCCCCGGAACGCCTGTTTGCCGACAATACGGTCGAGGCCATCGTCGCCGGTTGCATCGCGGCCCAGGTCGGGGCCATCGAGCATGCCCTGGCCGAACGGCGCCGCCTGCATCCCGGCGCTACGCTGCGCTGCCTGCTGGCCGGCGGTGCCGGCGTGCTGCTGGCACCTTATCTGGCACTGGGCGATACAGCGCTGGAAAAGGTGGATAATCTGGTGCTCATTGGCCTCTATACGGCCATGAACCATGGACGCTGAACGCCGGTCCATGCAGGCGGGCAAATCAAATACGGCAAGGAAGACTGGGCGCGGATGAAGCTGAAACTGCTTTTTTGGCTATTGCTGGTGGGTAACGTGGTCCTGTTCGGACTCTCGCGCGGCTATTTCGGTGCCAATGCCACCGAACGCCGTGAACCCCAGCGCCTGGCCGAGCAATTGCGGCCGGAATTGCTGAGCCTGCTGCCGGCCGATAGCGAAAAGCTGGCCTCGCAATTGCGGGCGCAGCCGGCCACGGCCCAGGCCGCCAGCGCCGATGCGGGCAATGCAGGCAATGCGGCCACGCCTGCTGCCACGGGCTCCCAGGCGGCAGCCCCGGCCACCGCGGCTGCCGCTGCTGCTGCGACCACGCAGGTAGCCGCCGTCACGCCGTCCTGTACCGAAGTGGGCAACTTCACCGTGGCCGATGCGCGCCGCTTCTCGGACCAGCTGGCTACCCTCAAGCTGGGTGACAAGGTGGTTCAGAAGTTGACCCAGGACGTCACCAGCCACATGGTCTACATCCCGCCCGAGGGGGGCCGCGAGGGGGCGGACCGCCGCGTGGCCGAGCTGCGCCGGCTGGGTATTGGCGATTTCTACGTGATTCCCGACAGTTTCCCCAATCCGGCGCTGCGTTATGGCGTCTCGCTGGGCATCTTCCGCACCGAGGACGCGGCCAAGGCTTATGTGGGCCAACTGATCTCGCGCGGCGTGCGTAGCGCCCGCATCATTGCCCGCCGCTCGGGGGCCGGCAAGCAGGTCTTCCAGCTGCGCGACCTGAGCCCGGATGCCCGCACCGCCCTGGAGAACATCAAGAGCGCCTTCCCGGATCAGGAAATCCGTGCCTGCAGCGCCTGAGCGCGGCGGCGTTGTCTGGATCGGACACGCCGCATGTTGCAGTGCGAAGCCGGGCGGCTTTCCATGTAAAATCGCGTCCCTAATGCATCACCCCATCACTTTTTCCTCATCGCATCGACAGGACATTGCCATGACCACCGACCTGACCCACGTAGCCCCCCAGATCAAAGCCGAAATCCTGGCCGAGGCGCTGCCGTACATCCGTAAATTCCACGGCAAGACCATCGTGGTCAAGTACGGCGGCAACGCGATGACCGAAGAAAGCCTGAAGCACGGCTTTGCCCGCGACGTGATCCTGTTGAAGCTGGTCGGCATGAATCCGGTGGTGGTCCACGGCGGCGGCCCGCAGATCGATGCGGCGCTCAAGAAGATCGGCAAGCAGGGTACCTTCGTTCAGGGCATGCGCATTACCGATGAAGAAACCATGGAAGTGGTGGAATGGGTGCTGGGCGGTGAAGTGCAGCAGGACATCGTGATGCTGATCAATCACTACGGCGGCCAGGCGGTGGGCCTGACCGGCAAGGATGGCGGCCTGATCCGCGCGCGCAAGATGCAGATGCCTGACAAGGAACATCCCGGCGCCTTCCTGGACATCGGCTACGTGGGCGAGATCGAGGCGATCAACCCGGCGGTGGTCAAGGCGCTGCAGGATGATGCCTTCATCCCCATCATCTCGCCCATCGGTTTCGGCGACGATGGCCAGGCCTACAACATCAATGCCGACGTCGTGGCCGGCAAGATCGCCGAGATCCTGCATGCCGAAAAGCTGATCATGATGACCAACATCGCTGGCGTGCAAGACAAGGCCGGCAACCTGCTGACCGACCTGTCGGCGCGCGAGATCGACGAAATGTTCGCCGACGGTACCATCTCCGGCGGCATGCTGCCCAAGATTTCCTCGGCGCTGGACGCGGCCAAGTCGGGCGTGAACACGGTGCACATCATCGATGGCCGCATCGAACACTCGCTGCTGCTGGAAGTGCTGACCGAACAGGCCTTCGGGACCATGATCCGTTCGCACTGATCGAACTGCAGGGCTGGGACGGCAAAAAAGGGATGAGTTTGCGCTCATCCCTTTTTATTTATCCACAGCGTTTTCAATAGAGTTGCCTGACCTGCAATCCCTTCTTGCCCAGCAAGACCGGCACGCTGTCGGGGCCGGCCAGATGCAGGATGCCGATGGCCGCAACCGCGTGGTCCTGCTCACTGAGCAGTTCGGCGATGCCTGCGGCCAGGCCCGGATTGCGTTTGCGCAGCAGCGTGTCCACCGCAAAGCGGCTGGTGAAGCTGTCGTCCTGCTGCATTTCCTGCAAGGCGGCAGCAAAGCCGGCGCTGTCGGCGCGGCGCCAGGCGTCGACCAGGCGGTCCAGCTTGCGGGTAAGGTCGGCATCGTCCAGCTCCTGCAGGGTGTCGGTCAGGAATTGCCCCTGCTGCGCCGGGGTCAACTGGCTGAACAGGCTCATCTGGCGCTCGGCACTTTCCAGTTCGACAATTTTGCCGCCGTGGGCACGCACGGTCTCGGCCAGGTGGTTATCCACGGCCAGGTCGGTGCGATAGCCATGGCGTACATATTCCTGCACGGTCAGGGCCATGGCCAGCATCCATGGGCGCATCTGCTGCACGTTCTCGGCAGGCAGGCCGAAACGCTGCAGCGTCGCCTCGGTGCGCTGGCGCAGCGCCGGGTCAAGCTGCTCCATCAGGTGTTGCCCGGGAGGATAGACCGCGTAGCGTTGCACGGCGCTTTGCATGGCGGCGGCGTTCTGCGGGTCCAGTTCCAGCGCCAGCACGGGGGTGGTGGCCAACGCCTGTTGCAGCTTCGGTTCCAGCGGATAGAAATCGGGCGCGCCGACGTGGATGGTGCCAAACAGCAGCAGCGTGTGGCGGCCATCGGAGACCTGGTAGAGCGCGCCGCGCGGTGGCGCGGAAGAGGGCGACTGTTCGGTGGTGGCAGCGCGGGCCGGGGCCAGCAAGTTCAGGCAGGACAGCCAGGTCAAACTCACTATAATCAAGCGTTGCATCAATCGGGTCACTGCTGGCCTTTCTTTCCTTGCTGAAGGTGCGCCCCGGTCCTGGCGGCGCGCCGGTCTTTTTTATGGCGTCCAATACTACACCGCTCTGGCTGTTCGATCTCGACAATACCCTGCACAACGCCTCGCACGCGATCTTCCCCGCCATCAATACCAACATGAACCGCATCATCAAGCGCGTGCTGGACAACGATGGCCAGCCCAGCGACGAGGCGGCGGTCAATGACCTGCGGCGGCATTACTGGAAGCTCTACGGCGCGACCCTGCTGGGCCTGGTGCGCCATCACGGCCTGGCGGTGGATGAATTCCTGCATGAGGCGCATCTCTTCGATGACCTGCCCGGCATGGTACGTGCCGAGCGCGGCATCGGGCGCTGGCTCTCGCAGCTGCCGGGGCAGAAGATCCTGCTGACCAATGCCCCGCGCCGTTATTCGCGCGAGCTGGTGCGGCACCTTGGGCTGCACCGGCATTTCTCGCATCACATCTCCATCGAATCCATGCACGTGCATCGCCAACTGCGTCCCAAGCCCTCGCGCATCATGCTGCGCAAGCTGCTGGCGCGGCACAAGGTGGCGCCGCATCGCTGCATCCTGGTGGAAGATACGGTGGATAACCTGAAGAGCGCCCGCGAGCTCGGTGTGCGCACGGCCTGGGTGACCCAGTACCTGCGCGGCAGCCAGGCACTGCTCGGGCATATCGGCGGGCAACGCGTGCTGAGCCGCTTGCCGGGTTTTGTCGATGTGAAGGTTCGTTCAGTGCGGCAGTTGCCGCGACGGCTTGCGGCGCTGGGGGCTGCGCGCTGACGTGAAGGGTGTTGTCAAAATTCAGTCAGCGCAATCAGCGCACCAGCCCTTGATGGTCAGTTCCACTTCGTGACTCTGGAAACCCTTGCCCAGGGTCTTGCGCAGCGCCGACTGCAGTTGCGCGGCGGTGGAACGGTGGCGGTCGGCCTCGGGCAGCACGGTGGCCAGGAAATCGGTGCCATCGCTGGCATCCAGGCAGAACACGCGATGGCAGCGGGTGCACTTGAAGTGGCCATGCTGATGCTGCTTGCCTTGGGAATGATCGTGCAGGCCATGCTCGGCTTGATCGGTACCGGCGCTGTAGCGGAAGATGCGGTCGTCGCTGGAGATCTTGTGCGCCAGGCCGGCCTCGGTGAGGCAATCCAGGGCACGGTAGAGGGTCACCCGGTCCATGTCGGCGAAGCGGTCCTGGATATCCTGATGGGAGGCGGCACTGCGGGTTTCCAGCAGCGCGCCCAGGACGTTGACGCGGGCTTGCGTCACGCGCACGCCGGCCTCGCGCAGTTGCGCCTCGGCCAGCGCGGCCACTGACGCGGCTTGCGCGGCAGTGCTGGCGGGGGAGGGTTCGGCGGCTTTGGCTTTCATGGTCGGCATGGGCGATTTGGGTTGGGCCAGCCAGGCTGGCAAGAGAAAACGATCACACGGGGCGTGCGCAAGCCTCCATTTTAGCCGATGCCAGCCCGGCGCTCGCGCATGGCGCTGCCGATGCTATTTGCCGCTGTCCTTGCGGGCGCGCGGATGGGCCTGGTCATAGACCTGGGCCAGACGCTGGAAGTCCAGCGCGGTATAGACCTGGGTGGCGCTGATGGAGGCGTGGCCCAGCATTTCCTGCACCGCACGCAGGTCCCCCGAGCTTTGCAGCACGTGCGAGGCAAAGGAGTGGCGCAGCATGTGCGGATGCACGTCGGCCGGCATGCCCACGCCCTTGCCGTGGGCGTTCAGGCGCAACTGGGTGACCCTGGGCGACATGCGTGCCCCACGTTCATTGAGAAACAGCGCATGCCCATCCGTACCGCCATCGGCCTTGACCAAGCTGGCGCGCAAGGGCAGCCAATCGTTGATGGCCTGCAGGGCCGCCTTGCCAACGGGGACCTTGCGCTTCTTGCCGCCTTTGCCGGTCACGGTGACCTCGGCCTCGGCCAGGTCGATCCAGCCGGCCGATTCATAACTGCCCTCGCGCACATCGGCCACATCGATACCCACCAGCTCGGAGACCCGCAATCCACTGGAATACAGCAACTCGAACATGGCCCGGTTGCAGGCCGCCAGGGTGGATGCCGGATCGCGCGCCGGATCGGCTTGCGACACCAGACGGATGGCATCATCGGCCGGCAAGGCCTTGGGCAGGGGTTTGCTCTTCTTGGGCGGCTTGATGCCATCGACCGGGTTGGCCGGCATCGCCTGCTCCAGCGCCAGCCAGGCGAACAGGCCGCGCCAGGCGGACAGCTTGCGCGAGATGGAGCGGGCATTGAGCCCGCGCGCATGCAGGCGGGCAGCACATTTGCGGATCTGCACCTGGGTCACGCGCTGCAGCACGGGTTCGCTGGTCTCTGGCGATGCGCCGGGCGCTGCCAGCAGGGCGCGCAGCTCTTGCAGGTCGCGCGCATAGCCTGAGAGCGTATGCGGCGACAGCTTGCGCTGGCTGCGCAGGAAGGAAAGATACTGGGCGATCAGGGAAGAAGCCGGGGCAGCCGCGTCATTCATGCGTGACTCCTCAGCTGCTGCTGCCGTGCCGCTCAGCGCAGCAGGCAGGCCAGGGCGGCGCTGCCGGTTTCGCCGATGCGGGTCAGGAAATCGGTACCCATGTCGGCGCTGAAGCGGTTCGGATCAGGCGAACCCAGGACCAGCAGGCCGAAGGCTTCGGGAGCTGCGCCCACGCGCAGCGGCAGCATGGCCACCGACTTCACGGAAGCGGCATCGTCCAGCCAGGTGGCCGCTTCGAAATCCTTGTTGGGACCGCAGAAGGGCGCCGACAGGCCGTTGGCGAAGAGGCGGGCGTCGTCCGAGACTTCTTGCGTGGCCCAGCTGTCAGCATGGTCGGCACCCAGGTTCCACAGGCGTACCGTCACTTGCGGCACGTGGAAGATCTCCTGCAGCTGCGATACCAGTACGCGCGGCAGGTCAGCGGCATCGCGCGTCAACAGCAGGGCGCGGCTCCATGCCTGGAACTTGCTGGTGATCTCGTCGTTTTCCTGGGCGATGCGCATCAGGTCGGCCATGCGCAGTTCCTGTACACGGATCTTTTCGCGCAGGATTTCCATCTGGCGTTCCTGCAGCGATACGGCGCGGCCCATGATTGGGCTGGTCAGCTTGACCGTCGAAAGCAGTTCGGCATGCTCCTCGAAGAAATGAGGGTGGTCGAGCAGGTAGTCGGCAATCAGGCTGGAATCCAGTTCGGTGGTCATCGTCGCGGGGTCTGTGTTGGAGTGCCGGCTGCCGCGGAAATGGGCGTACCGGAAGTATCGCGAGATTATCCTCGCTATCGGACACACTGACAATCATCGGCGCCGTCCGGTCGGCTTGGCGCAAGGATGGCAGGCGCATGTGCAAAAGAAAGAGGCCTGCATGATTGCTCACGCAGGCCTCTTTCGGTACGACTCAGGTTCAACTCAGGTTGAGACCGGCAAGTTCATGCCGGTTTCAGGTCCTGGAATTAGAACTTGTGACGGATACCAACTGCAACAGCGGTTTGGCTGTCGGTGCCGTTGCCGATAGCTGCAACGCTCGAGGTAGCAGCGGTACCGGTTGCATCGCCGAACACGCCGGGGTTGGTCATGTCGGTTGCGCGGATGTTAGCCACGAATGCGTACAGGTCGGTACGCTTGGACAGCCAGTAGTCGGTACCCAGGCTGATTTGGGTCAGCTTGCCCTTGGTGGACGAGTTGAAGTCAGCACGGGTGTGGGTCACTGCGCCCAGCAGCTTCAGGGACGGGCTCAGGGAGTAAGCGGTACCGATTTCATAGATGTCGGCCTTGTTGGCAGCAGACAGAGTCTTGGCATTAACGGCGGTCGGCGTAGTGGTGTTCAGGTCTTGCTTGACGCGCGAGTAGTTACCGTACACGCGGGCCGGACCGAACTGGTACGAAGCCACCAGGTTCAGACCCTTATAGGCGCTGTTGCCAGCTTGGGCAGCCGAAGCGGTCGACAGCAGGCTGGTGTCCGAAGGAGAGGAGCCTTGCTTGGACTGGTAGTAGTTGATACCCAGACCCAGAGGACCGTTGTCGTACTTGCCGCCCAGACCGAAGGATTGGCCAGCGGAGGTCTTGCCAGCGGTTTCGCCGAAGCCGTAGATCAGGTTGCCGGTGAAGCCACCCAGGTTGTTGGTGGTGTAGCTGACCGAGTTGTTGGTACGGGTACCTTCCAGGCGGTTCAGGTTGTGGCCGACAGCGCCGGTCACGCCACCGAAGTCGTTCACGGAGGTGTAAGCGGAGATGGTGTCAGCGAAGTCGGTTTGACGGCCGACCAGCACGTTACCGAAGCCACCCGACAGACCGACCACCGACTTGCGGCGGAACAGGTTGGTGGTACCGCTAGTACCATCTTGGCCGTTCAGAGCGCCGTTGTCGTTGTTGAAGCCGGTTTCCAGTTGGAACACAGCCGACAGGCCGCCGCCCAGATCTTCCACGCCCTTGAAGCCGATGCGCGAACCTTGGATCACGCCGGAGTTCACACCGAACTTGCTGCCGGTGCCCAGAGTGGAGGTGTTCACTGCCTTGCTGGTGTAAACCAGACCGGTATCAACGATACCGTAGATAGTAACGGAGCTTTGTGCTTGAGCAGCACCTGCGAACGCGCCGAGGACGGCCAGTGCCAGCAGAGATTTTTTCATTTGACATCCTTCTATAAAAATAGTCTTGAGGATCCGTACTTCTGGTCGGATGGTGAGACATTAAGGGTTCTCATTTGGCGTGGCCGCAGATTGGTCACGTGGAGGGCGGAATTTTGGTTGAAAGCGTCAATCCGCTGGGGGAGTGTTGTTTTTTTCAAACGCTTTCCTGCCCGTCAATGCCTGACAGACAAATTTTGGCTTGCAGCCTGTCACTCATTAACGGCATGCCAGACCGAAACTTGATCCGCCTCGTCTCGTCAATACGATTGTTGTTAAAACGATGCATTTCGATAGTTTTCGAGGGATTTTTAAAAAAATGTCGATTGTGGGGCATAATTTTGGCTTTCTGACCTGATGTGGAGGCTGGATGGCCAATCGCGAGGATCTAGCAATCATCCGGGCAGCACGTGCCGGACAGGCGCAGGCACAACTGAGCTTGGGCAAGCGTTACCTGTTCGGCGGCAATGGTTTGCCGCAAAGTCCGGGCACCGCGTTCCACTGGCTGGAGCGGGCGGCGCGCCAGGGACTGGCCGATGCCTGGATGCTCATTGCCCAGCATATTCCCTATGAGGTGGTCACACCGCTGGCCCAGCCGCATGAAGCTGCGCAGTGGTATGAGCGCGCCTTCGAAGACGGCATCACGCGCGCCGGTCTCACGCTGGCACGCCTGGTGCTGGAGCATCCGGCCGGCGTGGCGGCGGCCAGTGCCGAGCAGAAGAGCCGCGCCCTGCGTGCGCTGGAGGCAGTGGCGCGCGAGGGCGATCCGGATGCGCAATGGCTGCTGGCGCGCCAGGGCGAGCGCATGCTGGCGCCGGTAGCCGGACCGTCCGAGACCGCCGACGCACCGCCGGTGGCGGCAGCGCCGGTGGTTCCGCCCGAGCAATTGCAGCAGTGGACGCAAAAGGCCGCCGATGCCGGCATCGAGCAGGCCCAGCATGCGCTGGCCGACAGTGCCTGGCAGCAGTCCGACCTGGCCACTTTCCGCCAGCGCGCCCAGCCCCTGGCCGATGCCATGCTGCGCCAGCATGAGCAACTGGTGGCGCAGCTCAATGCGCCCTCCGAAGCCCTGGCCTCTGCGTTGGGGGCGCAGAACATCCAGTTGCTGTGCCGCCTGGCCCAGGTGCATCTGGCCGACAAGCGCCCCGATCTCCTGCAGGCCCAGCAATTGCTGGAACTGGCGGCCCTGGCCTGCGACCGCGATGCGCAGCTGGCGCTGGGCCTGCTGTATGGACGGGTCGACGAATCCGGGGAGCGGCGTTTCGCCGGGCAGGGCTCGGCCAATTACAAGAAGGCCATCCGCTGGCTGACCCTGGCCGGGGAGCAGGGCATGGCGGCGGCCTGGTACGTGCTTTCGCGCATCTATCTGAAGCCGGAGTTTTCACAGCGTAACCTTGCCGACGTGCAGCATTATCTGGAGCGCGCTGCCGAAATGGGCCACGTGGAAGCCCAGCTGGAATGCGGCGTTGGCGCCTGGCGCAACCGGCGCGATGATGCCGCCAACGATGTCCGTGCCCTGTACTGGCTGCAAAAGGCTGCGACCCAGGGCGCGGCCCAGGCGCAGGCCTTGCTGGACAAGGTGGCCGACCGTCCCCAGGCCGCCGGGTGGGCCTTGCAGGCGCGCGCCCAGATGAGCCGCGAGCAGGTCAATGCCCATCCCTTCCTGGCCGCCCGCATCGAGCTGGCCATGCTGTTTGGCCTCACACGGCCCGAAGCGCTGCTGATCGATCTGAAGCAGGCCGATTGCGGGCATTGCCTGGTGGTGGACATTCGCAGCCAGTACGCCCGCAGCAAGCGGCGGCTGATCATGGTGGAAACCGGCGAGCAGCGCGGCGCGCTCAACCGCATCGGGCGGCTCTTCGAGGATATGGATTGCGGCCCCAGCGGGCCGGAAGGCAACTACCGGCAGCGCTTGTATCGCCTAAAGACGGTCTTGCCGCAGTCGCAGGAAGAGGAGCAGGCCGAAGCGCAGGACCTGGCTGCCTGAGCCGGAGCCTTGCCGGGCGGTTACCCATGAAAAAGCGGCTTGCCGGTGACCCGGCAAGCCGCTTTTTGTTTTGTTTACGTGTCCGTTGCGATCAGAGCGAATCAGGCAATTCGATTTCGCCTTCAAATACGGTGACCGCCGGTCCGGTCATCATCACCGGTTCACCCGGCCCGGCCCAGGCGATGTTGAGCACGCCGCCATGGGTCTGGACCGCCACCGGCGAATCCAGCAGGCCACGGCGGATGCCTGCCACCACCGCCGCACAGGCACCGGTGCCGCAGGCCAGGGTTTCGCCTGCGCCACGCTCATAGACGCGCAGATTGATGTGGTGGCGGTCCACCACCTGCATGAAGCCGGCATTGACGCGCTTGGGGAAGCGTCCATGATGCTCGATCAGCGGGCCATCCACCAGCACCGGGGCGGCTTCGCTGTCTTCCACCACCTGTACCGCATGCGGGTTGCCCATCGACACCACCGAGATCCAGGTGGTCTTGCCAGCCACGTCCAGCGGCCAGAGCGTGTCTTCAGCTTCAGTGCGGTGCTGCAGGTTGCGGCTGTCGAAGGGGACGTCGGCCGGCGTCAGGATGGGTGCGCCCATGTCCACGGTGATCTGGCCATCCTCTTCCAGGCGCGGTTCGATCACGCCGGACATGGTTTCCACGCGGATGGCGCGCTTGTCGGTGAGGCCCTTTTCGGTGACGAAGCGTACGAAGGCCCGCGCACCATTGCCGCATTGCTCGACCTCCCCGCCATCAGCGTTGTAGATGCGATAACGGAAATCCACACCGGCGCCTTGCGCCTTCTCCACCACCAGCATCTGGTCGGCCCCGATGCCGAAGCGGCGATCAGCAATGAACTGCCATTGGGCGGGCGTGAGGGAAATGGCCTGGTTCACGGCGTCGAGCACGACGAAATCGTTGCCGGCGCCATGCATCTTGGTAAATTTGATTTTCATCACATCATTATAAGTACGCGCTGCCCTTTTCAAAGGGCAGCAGGGGTGTGGGCCTCAGTCCTGGCCCTTGCGGTAGAGGTCCGGTTCACCCGGCGGGCGGTTCTTGAAACGCTTGTGCGCCCAGAAATATTCGGCCGGGGCTTCCAGCACGCGGTCTTCGATGAAGGCATTCATGCGGCGGGTGGCGGCCACGATGTCGTCGCCAGGGTAATCCTCCCAGGCCGGATAGAAGGTAGTCTTCCAGCCGCGATAGCCGGGCAGGAAGGTGGTGATCACCGGCACCACCGAGGCCCCGGTGGCCGCCGCAATGCGGGCGGTCGCCGTGAGCGTGGCGGCGGGCACGCCGAAGAAGGGCACGAACTCGGCATCGCGGGTGCCGAAATCCATGTCGGGCAGCATGATGAAGGGCAGGCCTTCGCGCATGGCGCGGATGATGGGCTTGACGCCCTTCTCGCGCGCCAGCAGCGTCACGGGACGGAAGCGCGAGCGGCCCTTGAGCAGGGCCTGGTCCACCACTTCATTCTGCTGGCGGGAATAGATGGTGCAGACCGAATAGTCCGAATTGAGCACCAGTGCGATGCCGGGGATTTCCAGGCAGACGAAATGCGGGCACAGCAGGATGGTCGGGCCCTTGTCGAGCGTCTCGAAGGGAATGCCGGGCTCGACCTGGATCAGGCGCTTCAGGCGCGACTCCGGCGCCCACCACAGGATGCCGCGTTCCAGGGCGCTGCGGGCATAGGCCTGGAAGTGGCGGCGGGCGATCAGGCGGCGTTCCTGTTCCGTCTTCTCGGGAAAGCACAGTCGCAGGTTGATCAGCGTGATGCGGCGGCGCGGCCGCATATAAATATAGAGCAGCCAGCCCAGCGCTTCGCCCAGCCGCCCCAGGATGGGCAGCGGCAGCCAGTGCAGCAGCCACATCAGCCCGATCAGAGCCCTCATTGCGCTGCTCCCGGCGGGGTCACGCCGGGCGGCGTCTTGTAGCGGTTGTAGCTCCAGATATATTGCGAGGGGCAGCGGGCGATCAGTTTTTCCATCGCGGCATTGATGGCGCGGGCCTGCTGCTCGGGCGTGTCGCCCAGCTCACCCTCGAAGGGCACGAAATGGATCGCATAACCCCGCCCCCAGGAGAGACGCTCGGCATAGGCCAGGATGATGGGCGCACGGCTCATCTGGTGCAGCTTGGCCGGCAGGGTCATGGTATAGGCTGGCTTGCCGAAGAAGTCGGCCCACACGCCTTCGCCGTTCTGCGGCACCTGGTCGGGCAACAGGCCAATGGCCTGGCCATTCTTGAGCGCCTTGAGCAGGATGCGCACCCCTGCCAGGTTGGCCGGGGCCAGGTGCAGGTTGGCGCGGGCACGGGCGCCTTCGATCAGGGGTTTGAGTGCGGCCTTGCGGGGCGGACGGTACAGCACGCTCAGGCTGTGGGTGCGCGCCACCGACTGCGCCGAGATCTCGAAACAGCCCAGGTGCGGGGTCAGGAAGACGATGCCGGCCTTGGCATCCAGTGCCTGCTGGACCAGCTCCCAGTTGACGATGCGGGCCGTGCGCAAGACCCGCTGCGGGCTCGCGCACCAGATGAAGGGCAGCTCGAACATGCCCTTGCCGGCTTCGCCCACGGCCTTCAGCAGGCTGCCGCGATGGCCGGCCAGCGTGATGTTGCCGGCCAGGCGGCGGCGATAGGAGGGCGACAGCAGGAACACCAGCCAGCCGACGCCCACCCCGATGGCATGCAAGGCCGGCAACGGCAGGAAGGAGAGCAGGCGGAATAAAGAAACGAGCATACTTGCCGATAACAAAAAAGCGGACTCTATCCGCCGTCAAATTGCAGAAAAATGCAAGAGGCGTAAAATAGCACAAGCCGTCGAGTTAATGACAACTTGCGAGACGGGGTACAAATATCGCTAAAGCGTCGCAGGCACGACTAACGATGGGCCGCGACATTTGCTAAATCGTTTTCAGTTCGAGGCTTGCATGTCCAACGAATATCTCTTTACGTCCGAATCCGTCTCCGAAGGCCATCCCGACAAGGTTGCCGACCAGATATCGGATGCCATCCTGGACGCCATCTTCACCCAGGACCCCTACTCCCGTGTCGCCGCCGAAACCCTGTGCAACACCGGTCTGGTGGTGCTGGCCGGTGAAATTACCACCCGCGCCAACATCGACTACATCGAAGTGGCCCGCGAAACCCTCAAGCGCATCGGCTACGACAATGCCGACTTCGGCATCGACCACAAGAGCTGCGCCGTGCTGGTGGCCTACGACAAGCAATCCCCCGACATCGCCCAGGGCGTGGATGAAGGCCGTGGCGTTGACCTGGAGCAAGGTGCCGGCGACCAGGGCCTGATGTTCGGCTACGCCTGCAACGAAACCCCGGAACTGATGCCGGCCGCGATCTACTACGCGCACCGCATCGTCGAGCGCCAGTCGCAACTGCGCAAGGATGGCCGCCTGCCCTGGCTGCGTCCGGATGCCAAGTCCCAGGTCACGCTGAAGTACGTGGATGGCAAGCCGGTCGCCATCGATACCGTGGTGCTGTCGACCCAGCATTCGCCCGACATCGAGCAGAAGGACATCCACGAAGCCGCCATCGAGGAAATCATCAAGCCGGTGCTGCCGGCTGAATGGCTCAAGAACACCCGCTACCTGATCAACCCGACCGGCCGCTTCGTCATTGGCGGCCCGCAAGGCGACTGCGGCCTGACCGGCCGCAAGATCATCGTCGATACCTACGGCGGTGCTGCGCCCCATGGTGGTGGCGCCTTCTCCGGCAAGGATCCGTCCAAGGTCGACCGTTCGGCTGCCTACGCCGGCCGCTACGTGGCCAAGAACATCGTCGCCGCCGGCCTGGCCGAGCGCTGCCAGATCCAGGTGTCCTACGCCATCGGTATCGCCAAGCCGACCTCGGTGATGGTGACCACCTTTGGCACCGGCAAGATCAGCGATGAAAAGCTGGCGCAACTGGTGCAGGAACACTTCGACCTGCGCCCCAAGGGCATCGTCCAGATGCTGGACCTGCTGCGTCCGATCTACGCCAAGACTGCCGCCTACGGCCACTTCGGCCGCGAAGAGCCGGAATTCACCTGGGAGCGCACCGACAAGGTGGCTGCCCTGCGCGCTTCGGCTGGTCTGTAAGCAAGCCCACCCGGCGCGGGCCGGGTGAAGCGCGAATGAAGCCGGAAAACGGGCGGGTGAAGATTAATTCACCCGCCTGTTCCAAGGATTGACTAACGGCGGCCCCGCGCTACAATGCTGTTCCCCGCGGATGAAGATTCGCGCCATTTTTCCGATGTCGGCATTGCGTCTGGAAAGTCAAATCTCACAATGCCTCACCGCTGCAAGGAGCGTTGCGACAGGGACATCCCCTGCCAGGCTTGACGCGGTGAACAGGCGCAAGTCGCCTGGCAACCGCGCTCACGTTACTTTTTTTCTGGCTTTTTCATGAAAGGAGGGCGTGAACAGCGCCATTGCCATGACTACTCAAACCAATCAGCAAGACTACATCGTCGCCGACATCAAGCTGGCCGACTGGGGCCACAAGGAAATCAAGATCGCCGAAACCGAAATGCCGGGCCTGATGGCGATCCGCGACGAATTCGCCGCATCCCAGCCCCTCAAGGGCGCCCGCATCACCGGTTCGCTGCACATGACCATCCAGACCGCCGTGCTGATCCAGACCCTGGAAGCACTGGGCGCGCAAGTGCGCTGGGCCTCCTGCAACATCTACTCGACCCAGGACCACGCTGCTGCCGCCATCGCCGCCAACGGCACCCCGGTCTTCGCCATCAAGGGCGAAACCCTGGATGAATACTGGGAATACACCCACCGCATCTTCGAATGGACCGACGGTGGCTATTCCAACATGATCCTGGACGACGGCGGCGACGCCACCCTGCTGCTGCACCTGGGCGCCCGCGCCGAAACCGACATCTCGGTGCTGGCCAAGCCTGACTCGGAAGAAGCGGTCTGCCTCTTCAACGCCATCAAGCGCTACCTGGCCAAGGATGCCAACTGGTACTCCAAGCGTCTGAAGGAGATCAAGGGCGTGACCGAAGAGACCACCACCGGCGTGCACCGCCTGTACCAGATGCACAAGGAAGGCAAGCTGGCCTTCCCGGCCATCAACGTCAATGACTCGGTCACCAAGTCCAAGTTCGACAACCTGTACGGCTGCCGCGAATCGCTGGTGGACGGCATCAAGCGCGCTACCGACGTGATGATCGCCGGCAAGGTCGCCATCGTGGCCGGCTACGGTGACGTCGGCAAGGGCTCGGCCCAGGCCCTGCGCGCGCTGTCGGCGCAAGTGTGGGTCACCGAGATCGACCCGATCTGTGCCCTGCAGGCCGCCATGGAAGGCTATCGCGTGGTGACCATGGACTATGCCGCCGAACACGGCGACATCTTCGTCACCTGCACCGGCAACTACCATGTGATCACCCACGAGCACATGAAGAAGATGAAGGACCAGGCCATCGTCTGCAACATCGGCCACTTCGACAATGAAATCGAAGTCGCCGCCCTGAAGCAGTACACCTGGGAAAACATCAAGCCGCAGGTCGACCACGTGATCTTCCCCGACGGCAAGCGCATCATCCTGCTGGCCGAAGGCCGCCTGGTGAACCTGGGCTGCGCCACCGGCCACCCGTCCTACGTGATGAGCTCGTCCTTCGCCAACCAGACCATTGCGCAGATCGAACTGTTCGTCAACACCAAGGACTACCCGGTCGGCGTCTACACGTTGCCCAAGCACCTGGATGAAAAGGTCGCCCGCCTGCAGTTGAAGAAGCTCAACGCCCAGCTGAGCGAACTGACGCCGGAACAGGCCGCCTACATCGGCGTGAAGATCGAAGGCCCTTACAAGCCCGAGCACTACCGCTACTGATCCCTGCCTGGGCTGGCCCCTCGCGGGCCGGCCCGGCAGCGTCAGCATCGTCTCCCGCCCGCGGACCTTGCATCGCCCTCGCTGGTGATGCAAGCTTCACGGGTGACATCATCATTCCCCGACGGGGTTGAAAGGATTTTCCGTGCGCCTGCTGCTGACCTGGCTCATCAATGCACTGGCCTTGCTGGCCGTTCCCTACCTGATGCACTCGGTGCAGGTCGACAGCTTCGGCTCGGCCCTGCTGGCCGCGCTGATCCTGGGGTTCGTCAATACCATCGTGCGTCCGGTGCTGGTCGTGCTGACCCTGCCGGTGACCATGCTCACCCTGGGCCTGTTCATCCTGGTCATCAATGGCTTGATGTTCTGGGTCGTGGCACAACTGGTCGGCGGCTTCCACGTGGCCGGCTTCTGGGCTGCGGTCGGTGGCGCACTGCTGTACAGCATCGTGTCCTGGGCATTGTCGACACTGTTGCTGAAATCGGGTTCGAATCAATGAGTACACATAATTTCAGTATCGAATTTTTCCCGCCCAAGACCGCCGAAGGCACGCAAAAGCTGCGCGCCACCCGCGCCCGGCTGGCCGCGCTGGCACCGAAGTATTTCTCGGTGACCTTCGGTGCGGGCGGTTCCACGCAACAAGGCACGCGCGACACCGTGCTGGAAATCATCGGCGAAGGCCATGAAGCCGCGCCGCACCTGTCCTGCATCGGCAGCTCGCGCGCCAGCCTGCGGGCCATCCTGGAAGACTATCGCGCCAATGGCATCAAGCGCCTGGTCGCCCTGCGCGGCGACCTGCCCAGCGGCTATGGCGCCATGGACCAGGCGTCCAGCGAATTCCGCCATGCCAACGAACTGGTCGAGTTCGTCCGCGCCGAGACTGGCGACTGGTTCCATATCGAAGTGGCCGCTTATCCTGAGATGCACCCGCAAGCCCGTTCGCCCCAGGACGACGTGCAGAACTTCGCGCGCAAGGTCAAGGCCGGTGCCAATTCGGCCATCACCCAGTATTTCTACAACGCCGACGCCTATTTCCGCTTCGTCGACGAGGCCGCCAAACTGGGCGCGAGCGTGCCGGTCATCGCCGGCATCATGCCCATCACCAACTACACGCAGCTGATGCGCTTCTCGGACATGTGCGGCACCGAGATCCCGCGCTGGATTCGCCTGAAGCTGGCCAGCTATGGCGACGACACTGAATCGATCCGCGCCTTCGGCCAGGAAGTGGTCATCCAGCTGTGCCAGCGCTTGCTGGCAGGCGGTGCCCCAGGTTTGCATTTTTATTCACTGAACCAGGCGGGCCCGACCGAGGCCATCTGGCAGCAACTGGTGAAGTAGGCTGCGCCTGCCCCGCCAAGCCGGACTGTGGTCCGGCTTTTTTCTTCATATATCGTCGAAAATGACGCTATCCAGCGCGATGTCGTGGGGTTGCGCCTCGAACTCGACCCGTCCGAATCCATGGCAGACCCCCACGGCCAGCGGTCGCGGGGTGGCCGCCAGCGTGCGGTCATAGAACCCGCCCCCATAGCCCAGCCGGAAGCCTGCGGCATTCGCGCCCAGGCAGGGGATCAGCAGAGCCTGTGGCCGCACCACGGCCGTGCCGGCCGGCGGCACCAGGGTGCCCAGTGCGTCTTTTTCCAGCGCATCGCCAGGCTGCCAGGCGCGAAATTCCAGCGCCGCCTGCTTGTCCACCACCACCGGCAGGCACAGGTGCACGCCGCGCGCGGCCAGTGCGTTATAGGCCGCAGACAGATCCGGTTCACGCCGGATCGGCTGATAGACCGCCAGGCTGTGGATCGCCTGTGCGGCGCACCAGTGCAGCACGCGCTGCCCGATGCGCGCATCGGCGGCGGCCTTGTCCTCCTCGGTCAGTGCCTTGCGGCGCGCCAGCAGTTCGGCGCGCAGCCGTTGTTTGTGAAGGGCGGCCGCCTCCTCTTGCGTCGGTGGAGGGGGCGTGTCGCGTGCTATGCTTGGGTTCATTATTTGTTCCAACAATCTGCATGAAAAAGCTTGCATGAGTATGCGTCCGAAGAATCATCCGTTCAACCAGCGCCTGCGCGCGCTGGCCGCCTCGCTGGCGCTCCCCCTGGCCCTGGCGAGCGGCGTCATGCTCACCGCTGCGCCCGCCGCCCACGCCCAGAAGCGCCTGGCGCCGGACGCCAGCCCTGACGACATCTTCCTGGCCCTGCGCCAGGCCGCCGCCAGCGACAATGCCGCCCTGGCGCAAGACCTGGCCTCGCGCCTGTCGGGCTACGAGCTGGCATCCTACGTCGATTACTACCGCTTGAAGCCGCGCGTGCGCGATTACAGCGCCAGCGAGCAGGAGATCCGTGATTTCCTGGCGCGCTGGGATGGCCAGGCCATCGTCGACCGCCTGCGCAACGACTGGCTGCTGGCGCTGGGCAAGACCGGCAACTGGACCGTTTTCGATGAGCAGTATCCCAAGTTCGTGCTCAATGACGATACCCAGGTCAAGTGCTTCGCCCTGAACTCGCGCGCGCTCAAGGGCGCCAACGTGGCCGACGAGGCGCGCACCTTGCTGAGCAATCCCAAGGACTACGGCCAGGGTTGCAGCGACCTGATCGCCACCCTGGCGCAGAATGGCCAGTTTACCGACGCCGACGTCTGGTTCCAGATCCGCCAGGCCGCCGAGAACGGCAATGCCACCGTGGCGCGCCGCGCGGCCGTGCTGGTCGACAGCGGCGACGTCAGCGTCACCCAGGTGATGGACCGTCCGGCGCTGATGCTGGCCAAGGGGCCGGGCCGGGGCGCTGCCAACCACCAGCTCTACATCATCGCACTGGGCCGCATCGCCAGGAACAATCCGGCCCAGGCCGCCACCTATCTGAACGACGCCGGGCGCAACCTGACATCTCAGGAAGTCGCGCTGGGCTGGGCGCAGATCGCCCTGGCCGCCTCCTACAAGCTGGCTCCCGAAGCCTCCGATTACTGGCGCAAGGCCAAGGATGCGCCGCTGACCCAGGATGCGATGCAGTGGAAGGTGCGCATGGCCCTGCGCGACGGTGACTGGAAGACCGTACGCAAGACCATCGAAGCCATGCCAGCACCGCTGCGCAGCGACATCACCTGGGTCTACTGGCTCGGCCGCGCCTTGAAGGCCGAGGGGCAGACCGAGGCTGCCCGCCGCCTGTTCGAATCCATCGCACCCAATTTCAGCTTCTACGGCCAGCTGGCGCTGGAAGAACTGGGCCAGCAGATCACCATCCCGCCCGGCCCCACGCCGCCTGGTGCCGGTGAAGTGGCGCTGTATTCCCAGAACGCCGGATTCAAGCGCTCGCTCAAGTTCTACCAGCTGAACCTGCGCTTCGAAGCCATTCGCGAATGGAACTGGGAACTGCGCAACATGACCGACCGCCAGCTGCTGGCCGCCGCCGAATACGCGCGCCAGAACGACGTGCTGGACCGCATGGTCAACACCTCCGACCGCACCAGGAGCGAGTTCGATTTCACCCAGCGCTTCCCGGCGCCGCACCTGCCCGAGATGAATGCAGCCACGCGTCCGCTGGGCATGGAGAACGCCTGGGTCTATGGCCTGATCCGCCAAGAGTCGCGCTTCATCAAGTCGGCGCGCTCGCACGTGGGTGCTTCCGGCCTGATGCAGCTCATGCCGGCCACCGCCAAGTTCGTCGCCAGGAAGATCGGCATGACCGAATTCACCGCCGATCAGGTCAACGACATCAACACCAACCTGCTGCTGGGCACCAGCTACCTCGACATGGTGTTGAACAACCTGGACGGCTCGGAGACCCTGGCCACCGCCGGCTACAACGCCGGCCCCGGCCGCCCGCGCACCTGGCGCGCGAGCTTGCCGCGTCCGGTGGAAGGGGCCATCTTCGCCGAGATCATTCCTTTCAATGAAACCCGGGGCTATGTCAAGAACGTGATGTCCAATGCGACTTACTATGCGGCCATGTTCGAGAACCGCCCGCAATCCCTGAAGCAACGCATGGGCACGGTGGCACCCAACGCCAACGTCGCCACCGACCTGCCCTGATGCCATCGCCCTGGCCGCCAGCCCACGCGGCGGCCAGGCGTCCCTGGAAATCGGAGAGAGACAAATGACAGTCAAGAAGATCCTCGTCATCGGCGGTTCCGGCTTCATCGGCACGCGCCTCATCGAACTGCTGGGCAGTACCACCGGCTATCGCATCATGGTGCCCACGCGCCGCTATGAACGTGCCAAGCACCTGCTGGTCTCGCCCGTGGTCAGCGTGGTCCAGGCCGATATCCATGACGATGCCGTGCTGGCGCGCCTGGTGGCCGAGGCCGATGTGGTCATCAACCTGGTCGGCATCCTGCAATCGCGCCCGGCGCGCGGCGGGGCGCCCTATGGTCCGGATTTCGAACGCCAGCACGTGCTGTTGCCGCGCCGCATCGTGGCGGCCTGCGTGCAGCAGGGCGTACCGCGCTACCTGCACATGAGTGCGCTGTGCGCCGATGCAGAGGCACCGTCGATGTACCTGCGCTCCAAGGCGGCCGGCGAGAAGGAAGCCCTGGCTGCGCCAGCGCTGGACGTGGCGATCTTCCGTCCTTCGGTGGTGTTTGGCGAGGGCGACAATTTCATCAACATGTTCGCGGGCCTGAACCGGATGTTCCCGGTCATTCCGCTGGGCAGTCCCGATGCGCGCTTCCAGCCGGTGTATGTAGGCGACGTGGCACAGGCCTTCGTCAACGCGCTGGCGTTGCCGCACCTGGGCGGCAAGGTGTTCGAGCTGGGCGGCCCCCGGCAGTACACGCTGCGCGAGCTGGTGCGCCTGTCGGGCTGGTACAGCGGCCATCCGCGTCCCGTCATCGGTTTGCCCGATGCGCTGGGTTGGCTGCAGGCCTTCGTGCTGGAACACCTGCCGGGCAAGCTGATGAGTCGCGACAACGTGGCGTCCATGCAGGTGGACAACGTGCTGCTCGGCCCCATCGCACCGGAGTTGCACCTCACGCCGCGTGCCCTGGAAGACGTGGTTCCGGGGTATCTGCGGCCGCGCAGTCCGCAACAGCAATTTGACTTTTTCCGCAGCACCGCGCGGCGCTGAATGGTTCAGCCGCTGCGTCCTTGATCTTCGAGAAACGAGCTCCCATGCAAGATACAGAACTGGATCCAGTCTTGTCCGAAACGCTGCAAAAAGCCGGACGCCACATGCCCACCCTGGTGATCGCCAACAAGAATTATTCGTCCTGGTCGATGCGCCCGTGGGTCACCGCCGTGGCCTTCGACATTCCTTTCAAGGAAGTGCGCGTGCTGCTGGACCAGCCCGAAACCGCCAACGAGATTGCCCGCTACACCGGTTCGGGCCGCGTGCCGGTGCTGCTCGATGGCGACATCGCGATCTGGGATTCGCTGTCCATCTGCGAATACCTGGCCGAGCAATTCCCCGACCGCCACCTGTGGCCGGCACGCACCGATGCGCGCGCCATCGCCCGCAGCATTTGTGCCGAGATGCATTCCGGTTTCACCGGCCTGCGCAGCGCCATGAGCATGGACATCCGCGGCCGCTATCCGGGCAAGGGCCGCACGCCCGAAGCGCAGGCCGACATCGCGCGCGTGTGCGAGATCTGGGAAGAATGCCTGTCGCAATTCGGTCATCATGATTTCCTCTTCGGCGACTTCTCCATTGCCGATGCCTTCTATGCCCCGGTGGTGATGCGCTTCATCAGCTACCAGGTGCCACTGGCGCCAGCCCTGCAAGCCTATGCCGACCGCGTGCGCGAGCATCCGGCGGTGGCACGCTGGATCGCCGAGGCGCTGGCCGAGAAGGAAATCCTGCCGGACCACAAGTGAGGCCAGGCCGATGAAGACCTACACCGTCGGCGGCGCAGTGCGCGACGGCTTGCTGGGCCTGCCGGTGAAGGACCGCGACCACGTGGTCGTCGGTGCTACGCCGGAGCAGTTGCTGGCACTGGGTTTCCGCCCGGTGGGCAAGGATTTTCCAGTGTTCCTCCATCCCGAGACCCACGAGGAATATGCCCTGGCCCGCACCGAGCGCAAGACCGCGCCCGGCTACAAGGGCTTCGCCTTCCACGCCGCACCCGATGTGACGCTGGAAGAGGATCTCGCACGCCGCGACCTGACCATCAATGCGATCGCCCAGGATGAAGATGGCACGCTGGCCGATCCCTATCACGGTCGTGCCGATCTTGAGGCGCGCGTGTTCCGCCATGTGTCGCAGGCCTTTGTCGAGGACCCGGTACGCATCCTGCGCGTGGCGCGCTTTGCTGCGCGCTTCGCCGATTTCACGGTGGCGCCTGAGACCAATGCGCTCATGCAGCGCATGGTGGAAGAGGGCGAGGTCGATGCCCTGGTACCCGAACGCGTCTGGCAGGAACTGGCGCGCGGACTGATGGAGCACAAGCCTTCGCGCATGTTCGAGGTCTTGCGCGCCTGTGGCGCCTTGCAGCGTATCCTGCCCGAGCTTGATGCGCTGTGGGGCGTGCCGCAGCCGGAGAAATGGCATCCCGAGATCGATACCGGCGTGCACGTGATGCTGGTGGTGGATTGGGCAGCGGCGCAGGGCTTTGCCCTGCCTATCCGTTTTGCCGCGCTCTTGCACGACCTCGGCAAGGGTAGCACGCCGCCCGAGATGTGGCCGCGCCATCATGGCCATGAAGCGCGCAGCGAGCGTCTGGCCGAGCAGGTCTGTGCGCGCCTGAAAGTGCCCGGCGAATGCCGTGACCTGGCCCTGATGACGGCACGCGAACATGGCAACGTGGGGCGCGTCTTCGAGATGCGTCCCGATACCCTGGTCAAGTTTTTCGCGCGCTGCGATGCCTTCCGCAAGCCGCAGCGCTTCATCGACATGCTGCGCGCCTCGGAATGCGATCACCGCGGCCGTACCGGACTGGAGCAACAGCCCTTCCCGCAGGCGGCCTATCTCGAAGGCGCGCTGCAGGCCGCGCAAGCCATCGATGCCGGCGCCATCGCGCAGCAGCAGACACAGCCGCAACGCATTCCCGAGGCCATCCTGGCGGCGCGCACCGCGCAGGTGGCCGCCTATGTCGAGCAGCATCGTCCGCCGCAGCAGCCATGAGGGAGACCGCCTGATGAGCCATCCTCTGTCACGACTGTTGCAGCGCCTGCGCGGCCAGCAGCCCGCGCCGCAGCCAGCGCAGGAGGGCAAACAGGAGAAGCCGCACGTCTTCGTCAAGGAACTCTCGCCGCGCGCGCGCCGCCATCTGCTGCGCCACTTCCTCGCGCTGGAAGAGAAGGACCGGCTGCTGCGCTTTGGCTCCAAGCTCTCCGATGAGATGGTCACGCGCTACGTGGAAGGCATCAACTTCGAACGCGATACCGTCTTCGGCGTCTATGACCGTCGCCTGCGCCTCTTGGGCGTGGGTCACCTGGCGTTTGCGCCCAAGGAAAGCACGCGCATCAGCGGCGCCACCATCAAGCCGGTGGTGGCCGAGTTCGGTGTGTCGGTGACGGCGGCCGCGCGCGGGCTGGGCGTGGGAACGCGCCTGTTCATGCGGGCTGCGGTGCACTGTCGCAATGCCGACGTCGATACGCTGTACATGCACTGCCTCTCGTCGAACAAGGTGATGATGCACATCGCCAAGAAGGCCGGCATGGAAATCCACCGCGACTATGGCGAGGCCGATGCCTATCTCAAGATCAAGCCGGCCAATTCGGCCACCGTGTTTCAGGAAGCACTGGAAGAGCAGGTCGCCATGCTGGACTACATCGTCAAGGCCAACTTCAGGGCCCTGCTGAAATGGGGTGCACGCGTGACCGGCATCGGTGCCAAAAAGAAGGGCGACGGCCCGCCACCACCGGCGGCCTGATGCGCTTCTTGCGCAAGCGCACATGACCATCCCGGCTGCGGGGCGCATAATATGCGCCTCACTTTGATAACGGGTATGCCATGAGCACCAATCCCAACACCGATGATTTCTTCGCCACCGTCGCCACCAAGTCCGATAGCGGAGCCTTGCGCGGCGACTACAGCCAGGCCGACGCCCACTATGTCGTGGCCCAGAACTGGGATGGCTACACGCCGGCCCAGCATGCGCTGTGGCGTCGCCTCTACGAGCGCCAGGCCCGCCTGATCCCGGGCCGCGCCTGTGACGTCTTTATCGACAGCCTCAAGGCGCTCGACGTCTCGCAAGGCATCCCGCGCTTCGACCGCACCACCGAGGCGCTCTACAAGGCCACCGGCTGGCAGCTGGTGGCAGTGCCGGGCCTGGTGCCGGACCAGACCTTCTTCGAGCACCTGGCCAACCGCCGCTTCCCGGTCACGGTGTGGCTGCGTGAAGAGCATGAGTTCGATTACATCGTCGAGCCCGACCTGTTCCATGATTTCTTCGGCCACGTGCCGCTGCTGTTCAATCCGGTCTTCGCCAATCACCTGCAGGAATACGGCAAGGGCGGCCTGAAGGCGCTCAAGCTCGATGGCCTGGCCTACCTGGCGCGCTTGTACTGGTACACCATCGAGTTCGGCCTGATCCAGAGTGACCAGGGTCTGCGCATCTATGGCGCCGGCATCCTGTCCTCGGGCGGCGAGGTCGAGTATTGCCTCTCCAGCGCCCAGCCGCGCCGCGTACCCTTCCAGGTGGAACGCATCATGCGCACGCTCTACAAGATCGACACCTATCAGGAAACCTACTTCGTGATCCGCGACTTCGAGCAGCTCTTCAACGATACCGCGCCGGATTTCACGCCACTCTATGAAACTCTCAAGCAGCAGGATGCCTTGCCGGCCAATACGCTGCTGGCAGGGGAAACCAATCTGCCGCCCAATCGCTGAAGACCGCTATGCGCAGGCCTTTGTGAAAACCGGACTCAGGTCCGGTTTTTTTTCGGCCAGATCGCATCAGGGAAAGCGGCAAAAAAAAACGGATCCGGCAGGGGGAGGCCGGATCCGCGAGCTAGTGGTGCTTTCAACACTAGAGGGGAGGAACCTTGCACAGTAACGGATACCAATCAATCGCTGTTCAAGTGAGGTCTATTAAACGCCAGCCGCCGGGCTCCTCCAATGTCTTTTACGGGCTGTTACATTCACGTCTTGCTTGTAACAGATGAACGTTTCTGCGACCTTTTTTTTCAGCCGGAAATGTTGTTCTTTTTCTCTTTCCGGCATTTTCTTCTTCGCACAGGCGTGAATGCCGCAGGACTTGCGGAAACTGTTTCTCCTATGTCAAAAAAGCCCGGAAACCCTGCTGCGGCGCGCGTAGCAGGCCGGTCACCCTTGTGCTAACTTGAGACCACAACTTGAAGACACCCGGTTCACAAGACCGAGGTGTTCCCGATTCCCGACAGATCGGCGTAGCGATGCAGCGACACTGTGTCGAGCGTGACTGCCGGGACCATGTGCAAGGCAAAAACAAGATTTTTGGCACGGAGACCACATGAACGCACCCCTACCCGCCGGGCAGCGCCTGCTGCTGGACGATGTTTCCCTGGACGACAAGTTTGCACTAGAGCGCGGCCGCGTCTTCATGACCGGCATCCAGGCGCTGATCCGCCTGCCGATGCTGCAGCGGCAATACGATGAACGTGCCGGACTCAATACCGCCGGCTTCATCAGCGGCTATCGCGGTTCTCCTTTGGGTTCGGTCGACCAGACCGCCGAGAAGGCCCGCAAATATCTGGAAGCGAAACAGATCAGGTTCCATCCCGGCATGAACGAAGACCTGGCCGCCACCAGCGTGTGGGGCACGCAGCAGGTCAATCTCTTCAACGGCGCGCAATACGATGGCGTGTTCTCGCTGTGGTATGGCAAGGGGCCGGGTGTGGATCGCTGCGGCGATGTCTTCAAGCATGCCAACATGGCGGGGACTTCAAAGCACGGTGGCGTGTTGGTGATTGCCGGCGATGACCACGCCGCCAAGTCTTCCACCGCCGCCCATCAGAGCGAACACATCCTCAAGGCCTGCGGCATTCCGGTGCTCTATCCGTCTTCGGTGCAGGAGTATCTCGACTACGGCTTGCATGGCTGGGCCATGAGTCGTTACACCGGCTTGTGGGTGGCGATGAAATGCGTGACCGACCTGGTGGAATCGGGCATGTCGGTGATGATCGATCCGGAGCGCGTGAAGATCCAGCTACCCGAAGATTTCGCCCTGCCGCCCGATGGCCTCAACATCCGCGTGCCCGACACCGTGCTGGGCCAGGAAGCGCGGATGATCAACTACAAGTGGTATGCCGCGCTGGCCTATGCACGCGTGAACAAGTTGAACCGCATCATCTGGGACAGCCCGCGTGCGCGCATCGGCATCATCACCGCCGGCAAATCCTATCTCGATACGCGCCAGGCGCTGGAAGACCTGGGCATCGATGAACAGGTCGCGGCCGACATTGGTATCCGCCTCTACAAGGTCGGCATGACCTGGCCGCTGGAAGCCGAGGGCGTGCGTGAATTCGCGCAGGGTCTCGATGAGATTCTGGTGGTCGAAGAGAAGCGCCAGATTCTTGAATACCAGTTAAAGGAAGAACTCTACAACTGGCGCGACGATGTTCGTCCCCGTGTGGTCGGCAAATTCGATGACACCGGCGAATGGAGCGGTTCGCAGCGCGAAGGCCATGGCAACTGGTTGCTGCCGGCCACTTATGAACTCAATCCGGCGCAGATCGCACGCGCGATTGCCACGCGCATCTCGCGCTACTTCGCCGGCCATCTGGTGGAGCAGCGCGTACGTACCCGCGTGGCCTATCTCGAAGCCAAGGAAGCCGCCCTCAACATCAGCAGCAAGCCCGATCCCGACAAGGACCGCGTGCCGCATTTCTGTTCCGGCTGCCCGCACAATACCTCCACCAAACTGCCCGAGGGCAGCCGTGGCCTGGCCGGTATCGGTTGCCACTACATGGTCACCTGGATGGACCGCGAGACCCAGCTCTTCACCCACATGGGCGGCGAGGGCGTGACCTGGGTCGGGCAGGCGCCGTTCACGAGTGAAAAGCATGTCTTCGCCAACCTGGGCGATGGCACCTACTTCCATTCCGGCCTGCTGGCGGTGCGCGCTTCGGTGGCCGCCAAGGTCAACATCACCTACAAGATCCTCTATAACGATGCCGTTGCGATGACCGGCGGGCAGGAGTTCGATGGCCCGCTCGATCCGGCCATGATCTCGCGCCAGCTCGCAGCGGAAAACGTACGGCCCATCATCGTGGTCACCGACGAGCCCGACAAATATCCTGCAGGCACCCAGTGGGCCGAGGGCGTGACCATCCGTCATCGCAGCGAACTCGATGCCGTCCAGCGCGAACTGCGTGAACAGCCGGGCGTGTCGGCCATGATCTATGACCAGACCTGCGCTTCCGAAAAGCGCCGCCGCCGCAAACGCAATGCCTATCCCGATCCGGCCAAGCGCGCCGTCATCAACGAGGCGGTGTGTGAGGGCTGCGGCGATTGCAGCGTGCAGTCCAATTGCCTCTCGGTGGAGCCGCTGGAAACCGAGTTCGGCCGCAAGCGCCAGATCAATCAATCCTCCTGTAACAAGGATTACTCCTGCGTGAACGGCTTCTGCCCCAGCTTCGTGACGGTGGAGGGCGGCCAGCTGAAGAAGCCCGCGCGGGCCAAGACGCAATCCGGTCCCGCCATGCCGACGCTGCCGGAACCGGTGCTGCCCGGACTGGTACAGCCTTACGGCATCCTGGTCACTGGCGTGGGCGGCACGGGCGTCATCACCATCGGCCAGATCATCGCCATGGCCGCACACGTCGAAGGCCGCGCCTGCTCGGTGCTGGACATGAGCGGCCTGGCGCAAAAGGGCGGTCCGGTGATGTCGCACGTGCGCGTGGCCGAAGAGGCGGAGCACATCCACTCCACCCGCGTGGGCACTGGCATGGCGGACCTGGTGATCGGCTGTGACGTCATCGTCACCGCCGGGCGCGATGCGCTCTCCCGCATGGGCGAGGGACGCACGCATGCGGCCGTCAATTCGACCCAGCTGCCGACGGCCGCCTTCGTGCGCAATCCGGACTGGCAGTTCCCGACGGCTTCCAGCGAAGGCGAGATCGCCAGGGCCTGCGGCCGCGACAACCTGGCGCTGGTCGATGCCGGCCGCATCGCCACGGCATTGATGGGCGATGCGATAGCGACCAACATGTTCATGCTGGGCTATGCCTGGCAACAGGGCTGGGTGCCGCTGTCGGAAGCGGCACTGCTGCGCGCCATCGAGCTCAATGCCTTGCAGGTGGACTTCAACAAGCAGGCCTTCGCCTGGGGCCGGGTGGCGGCGCACGACATCGATTTCGTGCTGGCGGCAGCCGGCCGCAATGGCATGACGGCACAAGTGATCGAGTTCAAGCGCACGCCGACCCTGGAAGAACTGGTGCAACGGCGCGAGACCTTCCTGACGGCCTACCAGAACGCCGCCTATGCACGCCGCTATCGCGATGCCGTGGAGCAGGTGCGCGAGCGCGAGAGTGCGCTGGGCGAGGCCGGACGCGGCCTGAAACTGAGCCGCGCCGTGGCGAGCTCGCTGTTCAAGCTGATGGCCTACAAGGATGAGTACGAAGTCGCGCGTCTCTATACCGAACCAGCCTTCCGCGCCAAGATCGCCGGCATGTTCGAAGGGGATTACAAGCTGCGCTTCCACCTGGCTCCCCCGCTCCTGGCCAGGCGCGATGACAAGGGCCATCTGCGCAAGCAGGCCTTTGGCAGCTGGATGATGCCGGCCTTCGGGGTATTGGCCAGATTGCGCTTCCTGCGCGGCACGGCCTTCGATCCCTTTGGCTACACCGAAGAGCGCAAGCAGGAGCGTGCGCTCATTACTGAGTACCGCGAGATGATTTCGCGCCTGCTGGAGCGGCTCACGCCGGAGAACCTGGAGCAGGTGGTCGCCCTGGCCCGCATCCCCGAAGAGATTCGCGGCTATGGCCACGTCAAGGAACGCCATCTGAAGGCAGCCATGCAGAAGCAGGCAGCCTTGCTGGCGCAACTCGAACAAGGGGAGGTGACAGGCCGGCCGCAATCACCGCAAGGAGGCGGCAAGCAGGCGGCCTGAAGCTATGCCGAAAGGCGCAGTGACGGTCAGCGGTTCAGGCCAGGTGGCCGCCGCTGACCCGCTCGATGCCCGCCAGATCGCGCCAGCTACGGATATCCTTGAAACCGGTGCCGGCCAGCAGCGCCCGCACGGCGGCGGCCTGGTCGTAGCCATGTTCCATCAGCAGCCAGCCGCCCGGCATCAGGTGAGCGGGTGCGCCATCGATGATGCTGCGCAGGTCAGTCAAGCCATCGGCGTGATCGGTCAGGGCATCGACCGGTTCGAAGCGCAGGTCGCCCTGGGACAGGTGGACGTCACCCGCGACGATGTAGGGCGGGTTGGACGCGATCACGGCAAAGCGCTGATCCTGGAGCAGGGCGCCGTACCAGTCGCTTTCCAGAAATCTCACGCGCACCTGATTGGTCACCGCATTTTCGCGTGCGATGGCCAGGGCGGCAGCACTGGCGTCCAACGCCGTCACCTGCGCATCGGGGCGGGTATGGGCGATGGCGATGGCAATGGCGCCGGAACCGGTGCCCATGTCCAGCAGCGCGCCACCCTGCGGCAATCTTTCCATCGCCAGTTCCACCAGCAGCTCGGTATCGGGGCGGGGGATCAGCACGTCCGGCGTGACGCGCAAGTCCAGTCCATAGAATTCACGCTGGCCGATGATGTAGGCAATCGGTTCGCCGCGCAGGCGGCGGGCGTAGAGGCCGGTGAGCAGCGCCGATTCCTCGGCGCTGAGACGGCGTTCGGATTGGGTGATCAGCTGCACGCGCGTGATGCGCAGCGCGTGGCAGAGCAGGATGCGGTTCTCCAGCGGGTCCAGCGGCGCCGTCTTCTGCACGGTGGCCAGCGTGCAGCCGGCATAGCTGGAGAGCGGCTCCATCACTTCCAGATGGTGGTGCGCGGGGCGCGCTTGAACAGTTGCACGGCCAGCACCAGGGCCAGCACGCCAAACCAGATCAGCGACCAGGTGGGAATCTGCAGGCCGAACACTGGCGGCCAGGGGGCCGAGCAGAAACCATCGGCCGTGAACATCTGCGGCCACAGCTTGACCGTGGGCAGCTGGTTCAGTGCCGTTTCCAGCGGATCGGTGGTGCAGGACACGCCCGGATGCGCCTTCACGTACAAGTGCCAGATCGCCGTGCCGGCGCCGCCCAGCGCGGCCAGCAGGCCCAGGCCCGCGCTGCCGCGGCGGGCCGCTTCGGGCATCACCGCGCCGATCAGGGCGAAGACGCCGACCAGCATGAACATGTAGCGCTGGATGATGCACAGCGGGCAGGGCTGCATTTCTTCGACGATCTGCAGGTACATGGCAACGCCCAGCAGGGCAGCGCAGACCAGCGCCACCAGCAGGAAAACCGCTTTGGATGATTTCATGGTTGAGGATTCAGTGATTCATTAATGGGGGGGCGGAGGGGCTCGGAGCAGGCCGACACGAATGGACATGCGGATTTTCCACCATCCCGCGATTGTAGAGAAGTCCTTGCCTGTGTGCATGCTGGCCGCACAGGCAAATTACCGTAAAGCGTCTCTGAACCCGCCGCCATGGCGTGGTTCCCCGAGGCTCAATCGTCCCCTAGTTGCGCCAGCAGCTCGGCCTGGTGCTCGGTGATGAGGGCATTGGTCAGTTCGTCCAGGTCGCCATCCATGATGAAATCCAGCTTGTAGAGCGTCAGGTTGATGCGGTGGTCGGTCATGCGCCCCTGCGGGAAGTTGTAGGTGCGGATGCGCTCGCTGCGGTCGCCCGAACCGATCAGCGACTTGCGGGTGGCGGCCTCTTTGGATTGCTGCTCGCGCAATTGCACGTCTTTGATCCGGGCTGCCAGCACTTTCATGGCCTGCGCCTTGTTCTTGTGCTGGCTGCGGTCGTCCTGGCATTCGACCACGATGCCGGTGGGCAGGTGGGTGATGCGCACCGCCGAATCGGTCTTGTTGATGTGCTGCCCGCCGGCGCCGGAGGCACGGTAGGTATCGATGCGCAGGTCGGCCGGGTTGATGTCCACGTCCTCGACTTCATCGGCCTCGGGCATCACCGCCACCGTGCAGGCGGAGGTGTGGATGCGGCCCTGGGTCTCGGTGGCCGGCACGCGCTGCACGCGGTGGCCGCCGGATTCGAACTTCAGGCGCGAATAGGCCCCGAAGCCGGCGATGCGGGCAATCACTTCCTTGTAACCGCCCAGCTCGGATTCGGAGGCCGAGACGATTTCCACCTGCCAGCGCTGGCGTTCGGCATAGCGGGTGTACATGCGCAGCAGGTCGCCGGCAAACAGGGCAGATTCGTCACCTCCCGTTCCGGCACGGATTTCCAGGAAGATGTTTCGTTCATCATTGGGATCCTTGGGCAGCAGCATCTTCTGCAGATCCAGCTCCAGCGCCTCCATGCGCGCCTTGGCGGCATTGATTTCTTCCTGCGCGAAAGCCTTCATATCCGGGTCGGACAGCAGCTCGCCGGCGGTGCGGATATCTTCACTTGCCTGCACATAGTCGTGGTACAGCGCCACCAGCGGGCCCAGTTCGGCATGTTCGCGGGTCATCTTGCGGAAATTGTCCATGCTGGCGGTGGCATCTTCCTGGGCCAGCAGGCTGTTGAGCTCTTCCAGCCGTTCGGCGAGCTGGTCCAGTTTGGCGAGCATCGAGGGTTTCATGGGTGGTCGAATCCGGTAAAAAAGAGAGACGTCGGCAGCTCGCGGGGAGCGGCGCGCAGGGCCGGCCAGGGCAGGCCGGCAGGAGAGGAAAACGCTAACGCTTGGCGCGGAACAGTTGCGGCAGCAGCGAGGCCAACTGGCTGCGCTGTTCGCCCTGGGCGTGATGCAGGGCCTGTTGCGGGCCGTGCAGGAACTTGGCGGTCAAGCCTTTGGAGAGGGCATCGAGCACCGCTTCCACATCCTCGCCCTTGGCCAGCATGCGGCGCGCGCGCTCCAGTTCGGCCAGGCGCAGGGCCTCGCCGGTTTCCTGCAGGTCCTGGATCAGCGGCACCATGGCGCGGCTGTCGATCCAGTGCATGAAGGATTGCACCCGGGTTTCGATGATGGCTTCGGCCTGGGCCACCGCAGCCTGGCGGTTTTCCACGCCGCTCTGGACCACCGAGGCCAGATCGTCCACGGTGTAGAGGAAGACGTCATCCAGGCGCCCGACCTCGGCCTCGATATCGCGCGGCACGGCCAGGTCGACCATGAAGATGGGTTTGTGGCGGCGCGCCTTGACCGCGCGTTCCACCAGGCCCAGGCCGATGATGGGCAGTTGCGAGGCGGTACAGGAGACCACGATGTCGAAGCTGGCCAGTTGCGCCGGCAGGTCGGCCAGCCGGATGGCGCGGCCGCTGAAGCGATGGGCCAGGGTTTCGCCGCGCTCCATGGTGCGGTTGGCTACCGTCAGGGTCTTGGGATTCTGGGCGGCAAAGTGCGTGGCGCACAGCTCGATCATCTCGCCCGCGCCGATGAAGAGCACGTTCTGGCCGGAGATCGAATCGAAGATGCGCTGCGACAGCCGCACGGCCGCTGCCGCCATGGAGACACTGTGGGCGCCGATCTCGGTGGTGCTGCGCACTTCCTTGGCCACCGCGAAGGTGCGCTGGAACAGCTGGTGCAGGTAGGTGCCCAAGCCGCCGGCGGCATCGGCCTGGCGTACCGCATCCTTCATCTGGCCCAGGATCTGCGGCTCGCCCAGCACCATCGAGTCCAGCCCGGAGGCGACCCGGAAGGCGTGGCGCACGGCATTGTCCTGCGGTAGCGAATAAAGGTAGGGACGCAGGTCGGCGTAGGGAATCTGGTGATACTCGGCCAGGAATTGCGCGGTGCGGTCGATGGCGAATTCCACGCCATCCGGGCCCGCTGCGGCAGCGGCATACAGCTCGGTGCGGTTGCAGGTGGAGAGGATGGCGGCCTCGCCCGAGGTCACCACTTTGTCATGCCCGCCGAACCATGCGCGCGCGGACGCCACTGCCTGACCGATCTGGTCAGCAGGGAAAGCCACTTTCTCACGCAGCGAGACAGGCGCGGTAGTGTGGTTGAGTCCGACGGCGAGCAAATGCATGGAGGAATCGACTATAAGGCAGCAGTGCCGATGAGCTGGAAATTCACTTCTATGGCAGCGAAACTGAGTGGAAATTGAACGTTGCAGTGCGATTCGAACAAAATCAGACAGATTCGGCCCCGGTTATGGGAATAATTATACTCTTTGCCCAATCCGGGGTCGGGGCGCGTCCTGATAATCGGTCGATGTCCCTGATATGGATCATGCTTGGCGCAGATGGCCGGTGCGTTCAGGCAACACCGTCTTCTGGCCGCTCGTCTTTTCGGGCCGCCCTTTTCAGGGCTGCCAGTCCTTCCACCCCTTCCAGCCGCTCCAGCTGGTAGCCATAGCCATAGACGGTGGCCAGCTGGTAGCCATTGCCGGGGTGCAGGCCCAGCTTGGTCCGGATGCGCGAGACGTGGGTATCGATGGTGCGGGTCGGGGTTTCCGGCTCGGCGCCCCAGATGCGCTCCTGCAGGAAGGCGCGCGACAGCGGACGCCCCAGGTGCTGCATGAACAGCAGGGCCAGTTCGACTTCCTTGCGGGTCAGGGTGGCATCCATGCCGGGGCGCTCGGGATGGGTGATGCGCAGGCGCGCCAGGTCGACCATGAAGCCACCTGCTTCGACCACGCTGGGCGGTGCTTCATAGGGTTGCGCCGCCAGCAACAGCAGGTCCAGGCGCAGGGCCAGTTCCTGGCGCTCGACCGGCTTGACCAGGAAATCGTCCGCCCCCGCCATGCGCAGGTTGCGCAGCCAGTGCTGATGGGCCGGAGTGCAGAGCAGCAACACCACCGGCCGGGCCTTGGCTGCTGCTGGCGGACGGTGCTGCTGGACCAGCATGGTGACCGCATGCTGATGGCGCTGCAGCTCGTCCAGGTCCAGCACGACCAGGTTGGCGCGATCGGCGCAGGCGGCGGCAAAGCCTTCGACGCCGCTGTAGACCTGGCAGTCATGGCGGTCGGCCAGTTGCGTGACCAGGGTCACGGTATCGGCGTCTTTGGAAATGATCCCGATTTTCATCGCATCAGTTCAGGAGAGATGTAAAGGGAGATCAACGCGCAGTGTCCTCCGATGGTGCACCGTATTGGCAAAAAGGGCAGCCGCAGCTGCCCTTTCTTCGTCTGTGGCGGGTGGCCGTGCTCAGGCTGCCGGCACGTCGCTGTCGGGCAGCACCACGTTCACGTCCAGCACTTCCAGGTTGCCCTGGCGGTCCAGCGAGATCTTGATGTCGTCGGCATTGACCTTGGTGTACTTGGAGATCACCTCGATGAGTTCCTTGTGCAGGGCCGGCAGGAAGTCCGGACCCTGGCGGCCGTTGGAACGCTCGCGCGCGATGATGATCTGCAGCCGCTCCTTCGCCGCCACCGCACTTTTGGGCTTGCTGGGGAACAGGAAAGAAAGCAGGGACATGTCACTTACCTCCGAAGATGCGCTGCAGGAGGCCCGGCTTTTCATAGGTGGTGAAACGCAGTTCGACGGTCTCGCCGAGGAAGCGCGACACCACGTCCTGGTAGGCCTGCGCCACGTCAGTATCCTTCATGTGGATCGCCGGGGAGCCCTGGTTGGAAGCCTGCAGCACGGTTTCCGATTCGGGGATGATGCCGATCAGGGGAATGCGCAGGATTTCCTGCACGTCGGTATAGGACAGCATCTCGCCGTCTTCCACGCGCTTGGGCGAATAGCGGGTGATGAGCAGGTGTTCCTTGACCGGCTCGCCGCCCGAGGAGGCACGGCGCGACTTGGCCTGGATGATGCCGAGGATGCGGTCCGAATCGCGCACCGACGACACTTCGGGGTTGGAGACCACGATGGCTTCGTCGGCGAAGGTCAGCGCCATCACCGCACCGTGTTCGATGCCGGCGGGGGAGTCGCAGATGATGTATTCGAAGTCCATCTTGGAGAGGTCGTTCAAGACCCGCTCCACGCCTTCTTCGGTCAGGGCGTCCTTGTCGCGGGTCTGCGAGGCCGGCAGGATGAACAGGTTGTCGCAGTGCTTGTCCTTGATCAGGGCCTGGTTCAGCGTGGCTTCCTTGTTGATCACGTTGATCAGGTCGTAGACCACGCGGCGTTCGCAGCCCATGATCAGGTCCAGGTTGCGCAGACCGACGTCGAAGTCGATCACGGCCGTCTTGTGGCCGCGCATGGCCAGGCCCGATGCGAAACTGGCGCTGGACGTCGTTTTGCCGACGCCGCCCTTACCCGAAGTCACAACGATGATTTTTGCCACGAAAAACTCCTTAAGAAGAACAGTACGCCGGCAGTTCCGGCTGGATTCGTTTATATGATTTACGCCGGTGCCTTACGACGCCGACATGGGCAGCACGTCGATGCGTTCGCCTTGCAGGCGCACCTGCACCTGCTTGCCGACGAGCTCCGGAGCATGACCGTTCTCGAAGGTCCGATAGACCCCCGCAATGGAAACCAGTTCCGCTTCCAGCGAAGCGGCGAAGATGCGCGCCGCCGTATTGCCCGACGCCCCGGCCAGCGCACGGCCACGCAGCGGCGCGTAGACGTGGATGCAGCCATCGGCGATCAGCTCGGCACCGTTGTTGACCACGGCCAGCACCACCAGGTCGGCCCCGCGCGCATAGATGCGCTGGCCGGCGCGCACCGGGGTGTCGATGACCACGGTGTTGGCCACCGGTGCAGCCGGGGCCGGCTGGGCGGTAGCAGGTGCTGCGGGGGCGGCCGCCGGTTGCGGTTCCGGCTTGTTCTCCTGGGCTGCCGCTTCTTGCGCCCGGGCATTGGCGGCGCCTGCACCGGCAGCCGATGAGGTATCGATGGCCAGGCCATGGGCGACGATGCCTCCGTGCAATTCTTCCGGCGCATTGCGCACGGCCACGGTATTGAGGCGGAAGCGCTTGAACAGCGCCACCACGGCGGTCCAGTCGATGGCCGCCGCAGCAGCAGCGTCCAGGGTGCCGATGTCGAGCACCGCGAATTCGTCTTCGAAGAAATCGGCCACGCCGCCGGTCATTTCCTTCAGGGCTTGTTCCAGCGAAGTCGGATCGGTTTCATGCAGGATTGCCGAAATGGCAACTACAGTGGAAATCTTGATTTCGATCGGTTTGCGCGCTTTTTGCATAAATCCTGTAGTTCGATGCGGCGGAAAGTGAAGGAAAATGCAGACTTCCCGCCCGGTTTGGCTGTGCATTATACAGGCTGGATGCGGCTGCGATAGCGGTGGAGCGGGGGTTTTCAGCTATTCGGCAGTGGATCGCGCAAGACTGTTCGGTGATCCGGCAAAAGTTGCGGCCGTGAAGATTCTTGATGGAAAAGTGCCGCGGCGAGACCACGATTTGCCAAAAAAAACCGCCGACACCTCACGGTGCCAGCGGTCTTCAACAAACGCGATCCAGGCGCCTGACGGCAGCGCCTGTGCCAGGACCTGGGATCAGCCCGGTACCTTGCCGTCCACGCCTTCAACGTAGAACTTGATGCCATGCAGGAAGCCGTCATCGGCCACGGCATCCTTGCCCAGCACTTCCTTGCCGGTGTTGTCCTTGATCGGACCCTTCCAGATCGGGGCCGAGCCGTCGACGATGCCCTTCTTGCGCTCGTCCAGCAGCGTCTTCACGTCGGCCGGCAGTTCAGGATTGAAGGCGCCCAGGTCGATACCGTTTTCCTTCAGGCCGATCCAGCTGGTGCTGCTCTTCCAGGAGCCATCCAGCACGGCCTGCACGCGTGCGGTGTAGTACACGCCCCAGTTGATCATGGAAGCGGCCAGGTGGGCCTTGGGGCCGAAGCTGGTCATGTCGCTGTCCCAGCCGAAGGCGTAGACACCCTTTTCCTGCGCGGTCTGCACCACGGCGGCAGAGTCGGTGTTCTGCATCAGCACGTCCACGCCCTGGCCGATCAGGGTGGTGGCGGCTTCACGTTCCTTGCCCGGATCGAACCACTTGTTGACCCACACCACGGCCGTGGTGGCCTTGGGGTTGACCGAACGCGCGCCCAGGGTGAAGGAGTCGATGTTGCGGATCACTTCCGGAATCGGCACCGAGGCCACCACGCCCAGCTTGCCGGACTTGCTCATCTTGCCTGCGACCACGCCGGCCAGGTACGCGCCTTCATAGGTACGCACGTCGTATTGCGCCAGGTTGTCGGCGGTCTTGAAACCGGTGGCGTGTTCGAATTTCACATCCGGGAATTCCTTGGCGACCTTCAGCATGGCTTCCATGTAGCCGAAGGAGGTGCCGAAGATCAGCTTGTTGCCATCGGTAGCCAACTGGCGGAAGACGCGCTCGGCGTCCGCTGCGGACTCGGGAATGTTTTCGACGAAGGTGGTTTTCACCTTGTCGCCGAATTTCTCTTCGACCGCCTTGCGGCCCTTGTCATGCGCGAACGTCCAGCCGGCGTCGCCCACCGGGCCGATGTAGACGAAGGCGACCTTCAGCGGATCGGCAGCCGGGGCCGCAGCAGCCGGCGCAGCAGCAGGCGCGGCGGCGGCGGGTTCTTCCTTCTTGCCGCAACCGATCAGGGTTGCTGCCGCCAGGGTGGCGAGCATCGTCAAGGATGCCCTGCGCGAAATCTTCATTGTGTTCTCCCTCAAGGTCAGTGGATAAATGCAGCTGCTGCTACGAAAACGATAGGACGAAACTCAGGAGGCGCCCGGACGGAACGGCTTGCCCAGCGAGGCCGGCATGTTCAGGCGGATCCAGTCGGGATTGCGCGAGATCAGCGCCAGCACCACGATGGTGGCCAGGTAGGGCGCCATCGACAGGATCTGCGAAGGAATGGTCACGCCCATGCCCTGCAGGTAAAACTGCGCAATGGTGACGCCGCCAAACAGCAGCGACCCGAGCAAGACCCGTGCCGGACGCCAGGTGGCAAAGGCCGTCAATGCCAGCGCGATCCAGCCGCGTCCGGCCACCAGGCCCTCGACCCACATCGGGGTATAGACCAGCGACATGTAGGCGCCCGCAAGGCCGCAGCAGGCGCCGCCGAACAGCAATGCCAGGTAGCGGATGCCGCGCACCGAATACCCCAGCGCATGGGCTGATTCCGGTGATTCGCCCACCGCGCGCAAGACCAGTCCGGCGCGCGTGCGATACAGGAACCAGATGCTGGCCAGGCACAGCGCAAAGGCCACATAGCTCATCCAGTGCTCATGGAACAGTGCCTTGCCCAGGAAGGGGATATCGCCCAGCAGCGGAACCGAATTCGGTTGCGCCGGCAGTGCCAGGCCGACGAAGCGCTGGCCCACGAAGGCCGACAGGCCCGCACCGAAGATGGAGAGCGCCAGGCCCGTGGCGACCTGGTTGGTAGCCAGGCGCAGCGCCAGCCAGGCAAACAGCGTAGCCATCAGCATGCCGCACACGGCGCCGGCAGCGAAGCCCAGGAGCGGGCTCTTGGTGGCATAGCCGACCGCAAAGCCGGCGATGGCCGCCACCAGCATCATGCCTTCGGCACCCAGGTTGAGCACGCCCGAGCGTTCATTGATCAGCAGCCCGATGGCGGCCAGCAGCAGAGGCGTGCCGGCATTGATGGAGGCGGCGATGAGAGGAGCGAGTTGTTCCATGTCCTGTCCTGATTCCTTAGACTTTCTTTTTCCACGCCAGACGGTAATCGATCAAGGTATCGCAGGCCAGCAGCAGGAACAGCAGCATGCCCTGGAATACCCCCGTGATCGCCGAAGGCAGCCCCAGGCGCGACTGCGCCAGCTCACCGCCCAGATACAGCAGCGACATGATCAGCCCGCCCAGGATCGCACCCAGCGGATGCAGGCGGCCAATGAAAGCCACGATGATGGCCGCAAAACCATAACCCGGCGACACCGATGGCAACAGCTGGCCGATCGGTCCGGCAATTTCGAAAGCGCCGGCCAGCCCGGCAAACGCGCCCGAGATCAGCAGCGACACCCACAAGGCCGAGCGCGCCGAAAAGCCCGCGTAGCGCGCCGCATGCGGGGCCACGCCACCGACCATGAGCGAGAAGCCGCGCAGGCTGCGCATCATGAAGATGGCCATCAGCACGGCCGCGACGATGGCCACCGCAAAGCCGATGTGCAGGCGCGTACCCGACAGCAACATGGGCAGCATGAATTCGTCGGAGAACACCTTGGACTGCGGGAAGTTCATGCCATTGGGATCCTTCAGCGGACCGTTCACCGCCCACATCAGCAGCAGTTGCGCCACATAGGTCAGCATCAGCGAGACCAGGATTTCATTGGCATTGAACTGGTCGCGCAGGAACGCCGTGATGGCCGCCCACAGCGCGCCGCCGATCACCCCGGCCAAGATCATCAGCATCAGGCCCATGCCGCCGGAGATGGCATGGCCGGGCACATCCAGCCACACCAGCATGGCGCCCGAGCACAGCGCACCGATGGTGAACTGCCCCTCGGCGCCGATGTTCCAGATGCTGGCGCGGAAGCACACCGCCAGCCCCAGCGCGCAGAGGATCAGCGGCACCGATTTCAACAGCAGCTCACTGATGGCGCGCTTGCCATTGAAAGGATCGACCAGGAACACTTTCAGCCCGGTCAGCGGATCCTTGCCCAGCGCCAGGAACAGCAGCGCCCCCAGGAACAGGGTGGCGACGATGGCGATCACCGGCGAGAGATAGGTCATCGTCCTGGACGGCGCACCGCGCAGTTCCAGGCGCAGCGGGAAGCTCATGCGTTCAGCCATGCTGCACCTCCGCACCGGCCGCCTTGGGCTCATCCCACAAGCCGCTCATCCACACGCCGACCTGCTCGCGCGTGGCCTGCTCAATCGGAATGGAGGGCGACAGGCGGCCCTTGGCGATGACGTGCAGGCGATCACATAATGCGAATAATTCGTCAAGTTCTTCCGAGATCACCAGCACGGCACAACCTTCCTGTTTCAGTTTCAAGATTTCGCCATGGATCTGGGCGGCCGCGCCCACGTCCACGCCCCAGGTCGGCTGGGCCACCACGAAGACGGCGGGCTTGCGTTCCATTTCGCGGCCGACGATGAATTTCTGCAGATTGCCGCCCGAGAGGCTCTTGGCCGGCGCATCCGGTCCGGCCGCCTTGACCTTGAAGCGTTCGATGATGGACGCCGCCGCACGCCGCGTAAAACCGAAATCAATCATGCCGCGCTTCACGTAGGGCGCTTTCTGATGCGACAGCAGCATGTTGGCCGTGAGCGAAAGCGTAGGCACGGCACCGCGCCCCAGGCGTTCTTCCGGCACCAGGCCCAGACCCGCTGCGCGGCGCGGATTGGGCGAGAGATCGCCCACCGCCTTGCCAGCCAGCATGATCATGTTGGGCGCAGCGCGCTGGTCTTCACCGGACAGCGCCGCCAGCAGCTCCTGCTGGCCATTGCCCGAGACCCCGGCGATGCCGACGATTTCGCCAGCCCGCACTTCGCATTCGATGTCCTTGAGCTCGGTGGCAAACAGATGCGCCTTGGGCAGCGAGAGACGGTTCACGTGCAGCTTGCGCTCGTTGCGTAGCGAATCGGGATTGCGCTCGCGCTGCAGGCGCACCAGTTCGTCACCGATCATCATGCGCGAGAGGCTGGCACTGCTTTCGTTGCGCGGATCGCAGTTACCGGTCACGCGGCCACCGCGCATGACGGTGGCGCTGTGGCACAGCGCGCGGATTTCGTCGAGCTTGTGGCTGATGTAGAGAATGCTGCAACCCTCGTCGGCCAGGCGGCGCAGGGTCACGAAGAGTTTTTCCACCGCCTGGGGCGTGAGCACCGAGGTCGGCTCGTCCAGGATCAGCAATTGCGGTTCGGTCAGCAGCGCCCGCACGATTTCCACGCGCTGGCGCTCGCCCACCGACAAGGTATGTACGTGGCGCTGCGGTTCCAGCTCCAGTCCGTATTTCTCGCCGGTGCGGGTGATACGCTCGGCCAGTTCCTTGAGGTCGGTCCTGGCATCCAGGCCCAGGGCGATGTTCTCGGTCACGGTCAGCGTGTCGAACAGCGAGAAGTGCTGGAACACCATGGCAATGCCCAGCTTGCGCGCCACCTGCGGATTGGCGATCTGCACCGCCGCACCGTTCCAGCGGAGTTCGCCGGCATCGGGCTTGACCGCACCGAAGATGATTTTCATCAGGGTGGACTTGCCCGCGCCGTTCTCCCCGAGCACGGCGTGGATCTCGCCGGGCGCCACCGCCAGGCTTACGTCGTCATTGGCCAGCACGCCCGGATAGGCCTTGCGCACATGGCTGATTTCAAGACGGAGTGGAACTGCGCTCACGTGATTTCCCTGTGGTGATGGTTGTCGTCATGTCGTAATGCAACGCGGCCTGCGTGCCTGCGGCCGCCGCGAGCGCCCCCTGCGGCTCGCACGCGCGACATCATAGACAAATTGCGCCGCGCCGCCTACCGCTTTTGCCGGGATTTCCGCCGCTACTGCGGCGCAAAGGCCCGATTCATCTCATTTTCCGCGATGCGCCCAACCGGTGGTGCGCTTCTCGATGATGGCAAACAACTCGTACATCGCCATGGCCATGGCGCCGATCACCACCAGCCCGGCAAAGGCCAGCGGCATCTTCATCGAAGATCCGGCCGACACCAGCAGGTAACCGATGCCTTGATTGGAGGCGTTCATCTCGGAGACGGTCGACCCCACGAAGGCCAGCGTGATGGCCACCTTCAGCGAGGCAAAGAAATAGGGCATGGAGCGCGGCAGGCCAACCTTGAGCAGGATATCCATGCGGCGCGCGCCCAGCACGCGCAGCACGTCTTCCAGCTCCGGCTCCAGCGTGGCCAGGCCGGTGGCGATGTTGACCATGATGGGGAAGAAAGAAATCAGGAAGGCCGTCAGGATCGCCGGCCCCGCACCGATACCGAACCAGACCACCAGCACCGGCACGAAAGCCGCCTTGGGCAAGGCATTGAAAGCCGTCATGAGCGGATAGGCGGCGGCATACAGCATGGGTGAAGAACCGATCACGAAGCCCAGCGTCACGCCGACCACCACGGCAATGGCAAAGCCTACCATGGTGACCCAAAAGGTCGACAGCGCATGCTCTGTGATCGGACCGGCGTAATCCACCATGGCCTGCAGGATCGATGCGGGGCTGGGGAAGATGAAGTCCGAGACCTGCCACACGCTGCAGATGAATTGCCACACGCCCAGGATGGCGAGCAGCAGGAACCAGGGTGCCAGCGTGGTGGCAGCGCGGTTGAGTTTGCCGTTGAAGGGAGTTTTCATGGGTTTCCTTGGCCGGGGCGATGGGCTCGTCAGGTATTGCGCACGTGGCCGATGTGCTCGCGCAGTTCATGCACCAGCGCGTTGAAGCCGTCGGTATAAGTCGTTTCCAGCGGGCAGGGGCGCGGCAGCGGATTGTCGCGCCGGACCACGATGCGGCCGGGCCGCTTGCTCATCACGTAGATGGTGTCGGCCAGGAAGGCGGCCTCGCGCAGGTCGTGCGTGACCAGGATGACGTTGAAGCGGCGTTCGGCCCACAGGTCGCGCAGCACGCACCATAGTTCTTCGCGGGTAAAGGCATCGAGCGCGCCGAAGGGTTCGTCCAGCAGCAGCATCTTGGGTTCGTGGATCAGCGCGCGGCAGATCGAGGCGCGCTGCTGCATGCCGCCCGAGAGTTGCCACGGAAACTTGTCGGCATAGCCGTCCAGGCCCACGGTCTTCAAGAGTTTTAGCGCACGCTCGGTGTATTCGGCCTTCTTCTGCTTGAAGTCGCGCCGGTAGGGTTCGACGATTTCCAGCGGCAGCAGCACGTTCTCCAGCGTCGTGCGCCAGGGCAACAGCGTCGGCGCCTGGAACGCCATGCCCACGAACTTGAGCGGGCCGGTGACTGTCTGGCCATGGATGACGACACTGCCGCGATTGGGTTGCTTCAATCCCGTGGCCAGCTTCATGAAGGTGGATTTGCCGCAGCCGGACGGCCCGACGATGGCAATGAATTCGCCTGCGCGGGTCTGCAGGTCGATGTCTTCCACCGCAAATTCGGTGGCGCCATCATAGGCCAGGTAGACGTGGCGGAAATCGACGAAAGGTTCGCTCATGAATGCAGTCAGGTTGGGGCGTCCGGCCCCGGCTGGCAGGGCTTGATCCGGCCGGTCGGGGATGGTTTGCAAAAACGATATAAATGATTTACTTGGGGAACACGTCCAGCTCGGCCTTGCTCGGCAGGAAGCTGCCATTCCAGATCTTGTCGGCATTGACGCGGGTCTTGGTGCCATAGGCGTCCGAGACCTGGGAGGCCATCAGGGTCAGACGCGGGCCGTAGACCTGGCCATAGCCTTCCGCCTTGGCGTGGGGTGTGGCGATGGCGCTGGCGATGGCCAGCTTCAGGCGGCGCAGTTCCAGCTTCTCGTCGATCAAGCCATCGCGTTCCTTCAGGACCTTGATGGCCGCTTCCGGATTGGCCATCACGTCGCGGCTGGCCTTGGCGAAGGCGCGCAGGAAGCCCTTGATGGCTTCCGGCTTGTTCTTGACCATGGTTTCGGAGGCGATGATGGTATTGCCGTAGAGGCGCACACCATAGTCCGGGTACATCATTACGTTGATGTCTTCATCCTTGATGCCGCGCGCATTGAGGTTCAGCAGCGAAGTGAAATAGAAGCCGGTGATGGCATCGACATCGCCGCGCGCCAGCATGGTTTCGCGCAGCGGCGGGTCCATGCTGGTCCACTGTGCCTTGGAGGCGTCCAGGCCATTGGCCTTGGCAAAGATCGGATAGGCGCGGCGGCCGGCATCGAACACCGGTGCACCCAGTTTCTTGCCGGCCAGGTCGGCGGGCTTCTTGATACCGGATTTCTTGAGCGAGAACACTGCGGCCGGGGTGTCGTTGTAGACCATCATCACCGCTACCGGCTTGCCCGGTGCGTCGGGATTGTTGGCGGTGAATTCCATCAGGGCGGCCATGTCGGCAAAGCCCATGTCATAGGTGCCCGAGGCCACGCGATTGACGGCGTTGCCCGAGCCGTTGCCGGCGTCGATGGTGACATCCAGTTTTTCCTGCGCGAAGTAACCCTTGGACTTGGCGACGAGGAAGAGCGCGGCCGGGCCTTCGAAGCGCCAGTCCAGCTGAAATTTGATCCTGGTTTCCTGCGCCAGGGCGAGCGAGCAGCTGGCGCTGAGCAGAAGGCTGATGCCGAATTTGAAGAACTTGCTGGAATGCACGGTGGACTTCCTTCTCTGTTCGTTTGAATGTGAGATCCCGGAGCTTCAATAGCATTTAATGTGCCAAGCATCCGCAGCACCGGCGCGCGCTGTGTGTCCCCCGGCTGCTCGCGGTTGCAGCAGGCCAATGCAGTCAGCAAGCTGTCCTCGTGATGATCGACAGGCGTGGTATTTTTTGTCGACAATCAAAAAATTCATTTGCGACAATTTGGTGCTTGCCTGCACCTAAGTAGAAAAAAATGCACTAAAAAAAATTGGCTTACAGGTCTGTAAGGCAGGTGCAGCCTGCCTTCTGGGGATCTTTGTTGTAACGAATATGGCAGAAAGGATTGTCAACAATGCGAGCAATCATCTTGCCGGGCCTGGTGCAGGGGCTTGGGAAACCGCCCCGGCTCGGCTAGGATTGCGCCCCTGCGTGCGTGGCGTGCGGTCGATTGTGGGGATGTCGGCTCGCTTTATGGCAGGGATGAACGTCGGGCCGAGGGGCTGGCACGGGCTTTGCGTAAACGCTGCCGTCGGTGCGGGTGTCGGCAGCGCTGTCTGCAATTTGCCAGACCTTATTTGACAAGGGCAAGCATACGAGGGGTGCTGATTTTCATGCTGTGGCGGGGAGAGTGCAAGGCGCCGCAGGATGCGAATCGGGCTCCGATTCAATCGCCATTTTTTAGACATGCAACACAGGGAGAAACTTATGAAGAAGGGTATCAAGGGGAAGTACTGGATGATGGCAGCCGTGGTCGCTTCGGCCGCAGGCAGCATGTCGGCGCAGGCAGCTGACTGGTCGGACAATTCGATCGGCTACCGTTACGGTACGAAGTTTGCCGAGCCCTACAACTCGCAGGACATCGCCAAGAGCATCATCAACTTCACGCATGCCAGCGGTTACAAGTACGGCACCAACTTCCTGAACGTGGACTTGCTGATGTCCAACAGCAAGGATGACAATGCGCAGGAAGCCTACATCGTCTACCGCAACACCCTGGATATCGGCAAGATCAGCGGCAAGGACCTGTCCTTCGGCCCGGCGCGTGGCGTTGGCCTGACCCTGGGCTTTGACTGGAATACCAAGAACGACAACAGCTACGCTTCCAAGAAGCGCATGTGGGTGGTCGGTCCGACCTTGATGATGGACGTGCCTGGTTTCCTGAACGTGAGCGTGCTGGCGCTGTTCGAAAGCAATCAGCCCATCGGTGTTTCCAGCCGCTACACCTATGACACCCACCCGATGCTGAACTTGTCCTGGGGTATCCCGCTGGGCTCGAGCGGCTGGGCTTTCGAAGGCTACACGAACTACATCGCATCGAAGGGCAAGAACGAGTTCGGTGGCCCGACTGCGCCCGAACTGAACTTCGACGGCCAGATCATGTATGACGTCGGCACGCCGCTGGGCCTGGGCAAGAACACCTTCCGCGTGGGTCTGGAATATCAATACTGGCGCAACAAGTTCGGCAACCCGAGCAACGTTCCGGGTTCGCTGGCCAAGACCCCGATGGTGCGCGCCGAGTACCACTTCTGATCGGTCGGTTCGATCCGGCTGCTTGCAGCGTTGTGGCGATGCCGGGTCTTCGGATCCGGCATTTTTATTGCGCGCTCGACGCGGCAGCGGTCAGGCTGCATGGGCGGGATGGGAAATGGCTACACTGTCGGGAGTTGGCAGGGGCTGGTTTGATATGGTTGTTGGCATATGTGTGCTATTGGATTTGCGACATATGGCAGCGGCGGTGTTGAGATTTAATGGCTGGTTTTGAACGGGACGGGGCGGCCGCGTGGCGGCCTTGGCCCATCCATCGGGATTTGAGAGCGGAGCATCATGGAAGCATACCTACTTGACTGGCTGAACTTGCTGCTGCGCTGGCTGCACGTGATCACGGCGATTGCCTGGATCGGTTCTTCGTTTTATTTCGTCTGGCTGGACAACAGTCTGGTGGCGCCGACGGATCCCGAGTTGAAGGAGAAGGGGGTCGGGGGCGAGTTGTGGGCGGTGCATGGGGGCGGTTTCTACAATCCGCAGAAGTACCTGCTGGCGCCGAAGGTCTTGCCGGAGCATCTGCACTGGTTTTATTGGGAGTCTTACAGCACCTGGCTGTCGGGCTTTGCGCTGTTCTCCTTGTTGTATCTGTTCAATGCGAACGTGTTTTTGGTGGACCGCAACGTGTTCGACATGTCGGCCTCGATGGCGGGCGGCACGGCCATTGCGTTCCTGGTGTTCAACTGGCTGATCTACGACGCGATCTGCAGCACCATCGGGGATCGGCCGGGGGCGGACCGGCTGGTCAATCTGCTGGTGGGGCTGCAGGTGATCGTGTCGGTGTGGGCGGCTTGCCATCTGTTCTCGGGGCGGGCGGCTTTCCTCATCAGCGGGGCGTCGCTGGCGACGATCATGAGCGCGAACGTGCTGGTGTGGATCATTCCGGGGCAGCGCAAGATGGTGGCGTCGATGCGGGCGGGGCAGGCGCCGGATCCGATTCATGGGAAGCGGGGCAAGCAGCGTAGTGTGCACAATACTTACTTCACCTTGCCAGTGTTGTTTGCGATGCTGTCCAATCACTACAGCATGACTTACTCGGCGCCGCATAACTGGGTGGTGCTCTTGTGCATCATGGCGGCGGGGGCATTGATCCGGCAGTTCTTTGTGTTGCGGCACAAGGGGGTCTACAACTGGTGGTATCCGGGGATTGCTGTGGGCTTGTTGCTGGCGGTGATTGTTTGGATGAGTCCTGCCATGCAGGCCAAGCCGGTTGTTGCTTCTGCTCCTGCTCCTGCTTCTTCTGCGGCTGCTCCTGCTCCTGTTGCTGAGGCGGGTGGGGCGTTTGCTCAGGTGCAGCGAGTGATTCAGGCGCGATGCATTCAGTGCCATTCAGCGCAACCTACTCTCATGCCAGTGCCTGGCAAGGGCATTCTGCTGGATTCTCCGGAGCATATTTCGCAGCATGCTCAGCAGATTTATCAACAGGCTGTCGTGCAGAAGGCTATGCCGCTTGGGAATATGACCCATATCACCGATGATGAGCGCGCTCTTATCGGTAAGTGGTTTGAAAGCGGTGCTCCCGTTCAGTGATATTTTGATTGTTGGTTGCCTCGGCGCGCTGCTTTTCTGGGTTTTAGGTCTGGCGTAGTCTGCACGGATTGCTGTCTTGCGCTCTAGCTTAATTATTTTCTCTCTCCGGTCGGGAGAACGCGCCGGGAGCGGCCCGGCTGCCGCTCACTTTTCTTGTCTCGCCAAGAAAAGTAAGCAAAAGAAGGCGACCCCAGAGAGCCAGCCCTCCTTCGGAGGGTCCCCCGCCGCAGCGAAGCGAAAAGTGGGAAGAATAGAGTCGCTTCGCTCCCACTATTCTTCTGATCCACTTTTCGCTCCGCTGCGGCGGCTGGCTCTATGGGGAAAAGACCAAACGGGCTCGCCTTCGGCCTCGCGGGGGCTCGCCTGTGGCATCGACCTTTTCTCCGATCACCGACTTGGTTTTGATTTTTATATAAATAATTTACTGTCCGTTCGACCTGAGTAGTCGCGCAGCGACGTATCGAAGGCTAAAGAACGCCAACGCAAAGCCGAAGGCGAGCAGGAGACCTCACGATGCCGCAGGCGAGGCCTTTAGGCTGTCCGCATCTGCGCCGCCGCTTCAGAACCCAACAAAACGGATCAGAAAAATAGTCGGAGCGAAGCGACTCTATTTTTCCCGTTTTGTTGGGTTCTGAAGCGGGGACCCTCCGAAGGAGGGCGGCGCAGCTGCGGTCGCCTTCTTTTGCTTACTTTTCTTGGCGAGACAAGAAAAGTGAGCGGCTGCCGGGCCGCCCCCGGCGCGTTCTCCCGACCGGAGAAAGTTAAGAATTAAGCTAGAGCGCAGCACAGTAGCCCGTGCAGACTACCCAAAACCGAACAACCAACAAAGAAAAAAATACCGCCCAAGGACAAAACCCCAGACGGTACAGATTCATTCCAAAAAAGAATAGATCAACGCTCACCAAACGGATGCGTCTTCCTCCAATGCTCAGCAATATCAATCCGCCGGCAAATCCAAACCTGGTCATGTGACTGCACGTAATCAAGGAATCGCTGCAAGGCCCGGAACCGCCCCGGCCGCCCCAGCAAGCGGCAGTGCATCCCGATCGACAGCATCTTCGGCGCCTCTTCACCCTCCGCATAGAGCACGTCGAAACTATCCTTCAGATACTGATAGAAATGCTCGCTGGTATTGAACCCCTGCGGCGTCGCAAAGCGCATGTCGTTGGAATCCAGGGTATAGGGCACCACCAGATGCGGCGCCTTCACCCCGTCACTGGTTTCCACTTCCATCCAGAACGGCAGATCATCCCCGTAATAATCCGAGTCATAAGCAAAGCCACCGTGTTCCACCACCAGCTGCCGCGTATTGGGCGAATCCCGCCCCGTATACCAGCCCAGCGGCGCGCTCCCCGTCAGCTCCCGGAAGATCTGCACCGCCTCGCGCATATGCGCACGCTCGGTCTCGATATCCATGTTCTGATAATGAATCCACTTCAAGCCATGGCAAGCAATCTCATGCCCCAGCTCCTGGAACGCCTGCGTCACCTCCGGCGAACGCTGCAAGGCCGTGGCCACGCCAAAGATCGTCATCGGCAGACCACGCTTCTCGAACTCGCGCAAGATACGCCACACCCCCACACGCGAGCCATATTCGTAAATCGATTCCATCGACATGTGCCGCGCCGGATAAGCCGCCGCCCCCACGATCTCCGACAGGAACTGCTCGGAAGCAGGATCACCATGCAGCACGCAATTCTCGCCGCCTTCTTCATAATTCAGCACGAATTGCAAAGCCACCCGCGCCTGGCCAGGCCAGCGCGCGTGCGGCGGGTTGCGGCCGTAGCCGGCCAGGTCGCGTGGATAAGTTTGTTGCTGGGACATAAGTTCTTCGTTTGGCTGTCAAGAAAGAAAATCGCAGCGCCCGACCACAGCGCCGCCTTGGAAATCAGACGCGGGCAAATCCGCTGAGCAAACCATGATAAGCCTTCGGCAAGGGCCTTGCCCACTCCCCACCCTTGGCCGTGCCCAGCCCCAGCGCCACCAGCGATTCGGCCAGCTTCACGGCCGCAGTGACCCCATCGATCACCGGCGCACCAATGTCGCGGCCAATCGCCGCGCACAGGTCCGCCATGCCGGCGCACCCCAAGACGATCGCCTCGGCGCCATCCTCGGCCAGCGCGCGCCGGCATTCGTCCGTGATACGGGCGCGTGCGTCCGATGCCGGGTTCTCCAGCTCCAGCACCGCAATCTCGCAGGCGCGCACGTTGCGGCAGAAACGCTGCATGCCGTAACGCTCGGCCAGATGCCAGGCCATGCCACTGGTGCGCGCCAGCGTGGTCACCACCGAGAAGGACGGGGCGACCAGGCTGGCCAGGTGCATGGCCGCTTCCGCAATCCCGATCACCGGACCACGGGCCAGCTCGCGCGCCGCCGACAAGCCAGGATCGCCGAAGCAGGCAATCACGTAGGCGTCATAGCCCGCGCGCTCACCCTGCTCGATCTCTTGCAGCAGACCGGGCACGGCCAGCGCTTCGTCATAGTGGCTTTCAATCGAGGCCGGTCCCATCTGCGGGCTCACGCCCGTGATCTCGGTGCCGGGCGCGGCCACCGCCCGCGCGCAGGCGGTCATGGCCTCGGTCATGCTCATGGTGGTGTTGGGATTGATCAGCTTGATACGCATGCTTGTTCCTTGATACGGCCCAATGGTAGTCAGCGCTTGCGCGTGAACGTCAGGTAGAACACCGCGCCCAGCGCCGCACCAATGAACCAGGAGAAGTCGGCAGCACGACGCAACTGCGGCAGCATGACGCAGGCCACGCAGACGGCAGCGGCCAGCACCAGGGCCTTCACCGCATCACGGTTGATGCCGTTGGTGTACCAGTAGCGGCCTTCGGGACGCAGGGTGTAGAGATCTTCCACCTTCACCTGGCGCTGTTTGACCAGGTAGTAATCGGCCAGCAGGATGCCATACAGCGGGCCGATGAAGCCGCCCAGCACGTCCAGCGTGTAATGGATCACTTCCGGATTGCCGAACAGGTTCCAGGGGGTGATGAAGATCGAGGCCGTGGCCGCGATCATGCCGCCGGCGCGCCAGCTGATGCGGCTGGGCGAGAGGTTGGAAAAGTCGAACGCCGCCGAGACGAAGTTGGCCACGATGTTGATGCCGATGGTGGCCGTCAGGAAGGTCAGTGCGCCGATCACCGCCGCCGTGGTGCTGTCGATGCGGGAGACCGTTTCCACCGGATCAGTGATGAGCTCACCGAAGACGGCAATGGTGGCTGAAGTCGTCACGACGGTGACGATCGAGAAGGCCAGGAAGTTGACCGGCAGGCCCCAGAAATTGCCGCGCTTCACGTCGGCAAAGGTATGGCAGTAGCGCGAGAAATCGCCGAAGTTGAGCATCGGGCCCGAGAAATACGAGACCACCAGCGAGATGGCCGTGATCATCACCGATACCGCCGCCCAGCCGCTGTACTTGATCTCGCCCAGGTTCAGGCCGACGTTTTGCCAGCCCGCCTTGTAGATCATCCATCCGGCCAGGATGAACATCACCACGTAGACCGCCGGACCGGCAAAGTCGATGAATTTCTTGATGGTCTCCATGCCGTTCCAGAACACCAGCGCCTGCAGCACCCACAGCAGCAGGAAACCGCCCCAGCCCAGCGTGGAGAGGCCGGCGAAGGAGTGGACATGGACGTCGGCATAGGGCTTGAGCTCAGGGAAGAATTTCAGTACCACCACCACGAAGGCGGCCGAGGCCAGGTAGGTCTGGATGCCATACCAGGCCACCGCGATCAGGCCGCGGATCATGGCCGGCACGTTGGCGCCGAGCACGCCGAAGGACAGGCGGCTCATCACCGGATAGGGCACGCCGTGCGCCTGGCTGGGACGCGCCACCAGGTTGCACAGCAGGTAGACGATGCTAATGCCGATCAGCAGCGAGATCAGCACCTGCCAGCTGGTCAGGCCCAGCGCGAACAGGCTGCCGGCGAACACGTAGCCGCCCACGCTGTGCACGTCGGACATCCAGAAGGCAAAGATGTTGTAGGAACCCCAGGTCTGCTTCTTCAGCGGGGCGAGGTCTTCATTGGTCAGGCGCGCATCATCGGCGCCGGCGAGGTAGGTGGCGGAGGGTGAGGGGGAAGCGTCGGTAGTCATGGCCGGTCTCCATCAAAGAGAAAGGTTGGGTGAAACGAATCACGCCCGGCCACGGCCGGGCTGTTCAACGGACTTCCTGCATGCTCTTGATGGCATGGTGGTGGTCACACGGTCAGAACTGCATCGAGCCGCGCGACGTGGCCCTGTCTGTTTCTCACTTACTTTCTTTCTTCTTCCATCTTCCTGACACTTCCTTCCCGGAAAAGTCAGGGTGTGCGCGCCGGCCCGTGGGTCACAGTCCCTTGCCGAGCACGGCACGCAGATCGAACTGGTCATCCGCATCCGGCCGCACCCGGTCCTCGCACAAATGCAAGTGATGTGCCATATGCGACTGGGCGGCGGCAACGTCGCCTTTTTCCAGCGCTTCCAGCACGGTCTCGTGTTCGTCGAAGGAGCAGGCGTTGTGGCCCGGCGCCTCCGTCTTGGCGATCATCAGCGTGGTGCGCGAGACCAGCTTGCGCAGCGTCTCCACCAGCAGCGCATTGCCGGTCAGCTCCGCCAGCGCCAGGTGGAACTGGGCGGAAAGCCGGATCCAGCGCGGCCGGTCACCGTTGAGATAGCAATCCCGCTCTTCCTCCACCATGCGCCGCAAGCCGGCGATCTGGCGCGTGCCGGCTTCCCGCCCGACCTTCTCCAGGACCGCATGTTCGAGGATGTTGCGCAGCTCGAACATGTCGCGCACCTCGGCATGCGAAGGGCTGGCGATGAAGGCGCCACGGTTGGCCTCCAGATCCACCATGCCCTCGGAGGCCAGGCGCGAGAGCACCTTGCGTACCGTGTGGCGGGCCGTATCGTAGATCTGGCACAGGGTCTGCTCGGTCAGCTTGGTACGCGGAGGCAGGCGGTGCTCCATGATCGCGTCGTAGATGTCCTGGTACATCCTCTCTTCGACCGCTCCCGTGCTTTCGCGCTCGCGCGCACTGGCGCGGGCCGGGGCAGCGGGGGAACGTGCGGTTTTGCTGGCTTTGTTCATGATGCTCATGCTCTGGGTGGAATGACTATCTGAAGGGGCTAGTCGGTCAACAACGAGGCGCATGGATCGTCAACAATCTGAAAATGGATTTGCAACAAAATGGGGCTCATTCTGCACCAAAAAGAAAGCTGGGTGATCCGCTTTGGGTCACGCCGGGCGAGACTTTCGATGCTGCGGCGCAGCGCAGATACCTCGGTCTTCCCTTGTAGCCAATAGTGGGGCCCATGCTGCATGGCGTAATCTTTATTTCAGAAATTGTTGTCAATCTATGCAGTCAATTGCGGCAAAACAGGGTGGTCAATGGTGTCGGTGGGGCGCTGCAATATGCAGCCGGACCGTCGCCAATCCCCTTTAACGCCTATGCAAGAAGCGTGCTTGACCGTCGGGGATATGAAAACGCCCGGCGCAGTGGCCGGGCGTGAAGATCAACACCGGATCGCCAGTGGATCAACGGTGCAGCGTGCTCAGTGGCTGGCTGCGTACTGTTCCAGCTCCTGATGCAGGTTGGCCTTGTCTTCCTCGGAGAGGAAGCAGGCATCGATGCCATTGCGTGCCAGTTGCAGCACCTGATCGCGCGAGAGGTTCAGCGAACGCGCCACCGCATGATAGTTGGCATTCATGTAGCCGCCGAAATAGGCCGGATCGTCCGAATTGACGGTGACGGCCAGGCCGGCCTCGAGCAGGCGCGCCAGGTTGTGTTGGGCCATATCCTTGACCACGCACAGCTTGAGGTTGGACAGCGGGCACACCGTCAGCGGGGTGCGCTGTTGCGCCAGGCGCTGCATCAGGGCCGGGTCTTCCTCGCTGCGCACGCCGTGATCGATACGTTCCACGTGCAGCACGTCGAGTGCACCGGTCACGTAGGCGGCCGGCCCCTCCTCGCCGGCGTGGGCCACCAGGCGGAAGCCCAGCTCGCGGCAACGGGCGTAGACGCGTTCGAATTTCTCCGGCGGATTGCCGCGCTCGGAGGAATCCAGGCCGATGCCCAGCCACAGGTCGGCATATTGCTCGCGCAGCGACAGCGCTGCGTCCAGCGTGGCGAAGGCGTCTTCTTCGGAGAGGTGGCGCAGGAAGGACATGATCATGACGCTGCCGAAACCATCACGGCGGCGCGCATCGCGCAGGGCGCCGGCGATGCCGGCGAACACGGTGGCAATGGGAATACCGCGCTCGGTGTGGGTTTGCGGATCGAAGAAGATCTCGGCATGGCGCACATTGTCGGCTTGTGCGCGAGCAATGTAGGCGGCCGTCATGTCGTAGAAGTCCTGCTCGGTGCGCAGCACATTGGCACCGGCGTAGTAGAGATCCAGGAAGGACTGCAGGTCGCTGAAGTTGTAGGCCGCGCGCAGCGCCTCCACCGAGGCGTAGGGCAGGGCGACGTTGTTGCGCTGGGCCAGGGCGAACATCAGCTCGGGTTCCAGCGTGCCTTCGATGTGCAGGTGCAGTTCGGTTTTCGGCAGGCCGGCGATGAAACCGTCCAGCGCGGCGCCGGTAGCGGAGGAAGAAATGACAGCTGAGCTCATGGAAACGACCCTTCAAAAATGGCAGAAACAGGGGAGGCGGGCGCGGGATCGGGCCCGGCAGGTGGCGCGCAACACCTCATCGCGCCAGCATGGCCGCCTTCCGGACCCCGCATTATCACGCAAATCCCGTACCTGGCTCCACAAAGGTAAAGCTGGGTAGGCAGCTGAACCAATGGCGCGCCGGACGTTCTGAGGGGCAGCGCTATTCCGTCCTGCGGGGCGGGACTTTGGCAGAAATGCAATGAAATCTCGCCAACATCGGGCAAGACATGTTTAAATGCGAAGCTTCTTGGGGGAAACCAATGCGCAAGTCGATCAGGCAAACCATGCAGTGGATGTGGGGTGGCGCCATGCTGGCGGCCATGGCGGGCTGTTCCATGATGCCGTGGACAGAAGCGGAGGATCCGACGGTGGTGCCGTACAAGACCATCCTGAGCGGTTCCTACCAGGGCTTTCTGAAGAATTGGGACGAACAGCGCCAGCCGGTCTTCTGCGCCCTGATCCGCAGCCGTGACGAATGGGACCGCTGGATGCAGCCGGCTCCGGTGATGAACGACAAGCGCCCCTTCGGCCCCTCGGCCGATCATTTTGAGCGCAAGCAATATCTGGTGGTGGCGCGCAGCATGACCGCCCCGGATGCCGCCGAGCGTCCGCACGTCTTCACCCCGCTGTCGGTGCGTTTGCGCGACGGCTCCCTGCGGTTGAACTATCTCTACCGTGCCCCGGCTTCGGGTGCCTCGTACCGCGTCAAGGACTATCTGATGGTGTCCATTCCCAAGGACCGGTTCACCACCGGGCCGGTGGTGTTTTATGAGAATGACCGGAAGGTGTGTGAAGTGGATCGGTAATGCCCGTATGCCGGGATCAAGCCATGTTTAAAGCCCCAATTTCAGTCGGGGCTTTTTGATTGCAGATCATCCATAAAAACGGATTCATCAGACCGTTGCAAGCTTGACCGGCTTGATCAGACTTTCCGCGGGTATGCCAAGACCTTGGTTGAGTCGCCAGATCATCCCCAACGTAAGAGGCCGTTTGCGATTGAGTATTTCGTACACCCGGTTTGATCGCCCGATGTACGGTTCAAGATCTTTGGCCGTCAGACCGGCTTGCTCCATCCGGAACTTGATCGCTTCGACCGGATCGGGAAGATCGAGGGGGAAGTGCTTGGCTTCGTAAGCTTCGACCAGTGTTACCAATACGTCCAGCCTGTCACCTTCGGGGGTATTGAGTTTCGCCGACATCAGCCCATCAATTTCGGCCAGCGTGGCGCGATAATCTGCATCGGTCTTGATTGGCTTGATTTCCATGGCTGGTTCCTTAAATCGTCTGTGCATCGATGCGGTCGTATTGAGCATGCGTGCCGATAAAGCGGATATAGACCGTACGGTAGTCATAATTAATCCGGACTACCAGCCTATATTTGTTACCTCCTAGATTGAATACAACTCGGCCGTCCTTAAGAATGCTGGCATTGCCGAAGCTGGCTTTCACGTCACTCGGCTTGGTCCACTGTGCCTGTAGCGTATCGTGACACCAGGCATTTCCAGCCCCTTTAGCATCGGCATATGCTGGCTGATTCCAGAATGTCTGCAGCGTGGAAAGAGCAATGATCCGCATGACTGTGCTTATCCCGGTGTGATCGATTTTAGTCCCAATTTGGGACTCTCTCAAGTGTTGACTCGATGCCCGTATAGCCGCCGCGAATCAGAGACAAGCTGGACGGCAGGCAAGGCGTGGGCAACATAGCAGCAAGTGGTCGGGCTAGTAAGCGCAGCACAATAAAAAACCCCAGGCCCGGAAAATCTTCCAGACCTGGGGTGTCATCCAACCACAAAAATCGCAACGTGGGGCCGCTCAGGCCCCCTGCGTCATCCCGATGAACTGCTGCAGTTCAGGCGTCTTGGGATTGCCGAACAATTCTTCCGGCGGGCCGATCTCATGGACCTTGCCTTGGTGCATGAACACCAACCGGTTGCAGACTTCGCGGGCGAAGCGCATCTCGTGCGTCACCATCAACAGGGTCATGCCTTCCTTGGCCAGGCCGCGCATCACGGTCAGGACTTCATTGACCAGTTCCGGGTCCAGTGCCGAGGTGATCTCGTCGCACAGCAGGGCTTGCGGGCTCATCGACAGCGCGCGTGCAATCGCCACGCGCTGCTGCTGGCCGCCGGAGAGCTGGTCCGGATAGGCATCGAACTTGTGACCCAGGCCGACCTTTTCCAGGTTGGCCTTGGCAGTGGCCATGGCCTCGGCTTCAGAGATGCCCTTGACGATCATCGGCGCAATCATCACGTTGCGGCCCACCGAGAGGTGCGGGAACAGGTTGAACTGCTGGAAGATCATGCCGACCTTCAGGCGCAGGTTGCGCAACTCCAGTTCACTCGCACCCAGCTTGGCGCCGGCCACGCTGATGTTGCCTTCGTCGATGTTCTCCAGGCCGTTGATACAGCGCAGCAGGGTGGACTTGCCCGAGCCGCTCTTGCCGATGATGGCGATCACTTCACCCGGTTCGACGTCCAGGCTGATGCCCTTGAGGACTTCGTTGTCGCCGAAGCGTTTCTTGACGTTATCAATGGCGATGAGCGGCATTGTATTTCCTTTCTAGAGACTGGCTGTACTTGGACAGCGGCCAGCAAAGCACGAAGTAGAAGGCGCCCACGATGGCAAACACCGTGAAGGGGCGGAAGGTGGCATTGGTGATGACGGTGCCGGCCTTGGACAATTCGATGAAGCCGATGATGGAGGTCACCGCCGTGGACTTGATGATCTGCACGCCAAATCCCACCGTCGGTGCAATCGCAATACGGAAAGCCTGCGGCAGCACGATGTAGCGCATCTGCTGGAAGTAACCCATGGCCAGCACCGACGAGGCTTCCCACTGCCCCTTGGGAATGGCTTCCACGCAGCCGCGCCAGATCTCGGCCAGATACGAGGCGCTCCAGCACATCAGCGCCAGTCCCGCCGCCAGCCAGGCCGGCACCTCGATACCAAACAGCGCGATGCCGAAGAAGACCAGGAACAGCTGCATGAGCAGCGGCGTGCCCTGGAACAGTTCGATGTAGAGCCGCGCAATCTGGCGCAGCCAGTTCTGGCGCGAGGTGCGCATGAAGAGGATGAGCAGTCCCAGCGCCCCGCCCAGCAGGAAGGTGGCCAGCGACAGGACGATGGTCCAGCGCCAGGCCAGCATCAGGTTGCGGACGATATCCCAGGTGGTGAACGAAATCATGCGGTCCTCCGGGCGGTGATGAAGTAGTGGCCGATCAGGCGCAGCAGCTGGCGCAGCAGGATGGCCAGCACCAGATAGATGGCGGTGGCGACGATGTAGGCTTCAAAGGCGCGGAAGTTGCGGCCCTGGATGTAGTTGGCCGCGAAGGACAGTTCTTCCACCGCGATCTGCGAGCACACCGCCGAGCCCAGCATGACGATGACCACCTGCGAGGACAGCGCCGGCCAGATCTTCTGCAGCGCCGGGCGCAGGATGATGTGGCGGAAGATCTGGCCGCGCGACATCGACAGCGATTGCGCCGCCTCGATCTGCCCGCGCGGAATGGCCTGCACGCCGGCACGGATGATCTCGGTGCTGTAGGCGCCCAGGTTGATCACCATGGCCAGGATGGCCGCAGTGATTTCGCTGATGTGGATGTCCAGCGAAGGCAGGCCGAAGAAGATGAAGAACAGCTGCACCAGGAAGGGCGTATTGCGGATGATCTCCACATAGCCGCTGACGATGGGTTTGAGCCAGCCCGGCCCCTGCGTGCGCGCCCAGGCACCGAAGATGCCCACGGCCACACCCAGCACGCCGCCGATGGCGATGAGCTCGGTGGTGGTCGCCACACCCTTGACGATGACGTCGGTGTAGTCGAGCGTGGAAAGAAAATCGAATTGATAAGCCATGATGTCGTGTCTGCCCTGCCTTCAAGATGCTGCGTTTGCCGGGTTGTCCGCCTGCCTGCTGCCTGGGTGAAACCGTATTGCAAGTGTGTTGGTACTGTATTGGACTGTGTTGCCAACTGTATTGGCGGCCCTGTCGCGACTGTATTGCTGCACACCCCCCAGGTGTGCGCTCACTGTCGTGCCTGTTGCCCGTGGCCTACTGCGCTGAGGCAGCCCGGCACGACAGTTCGGGACTACAGCAAATTACAGGCCAGCCGGCAGAGGCAGGCCCAGCCACTTTTGCGAGATGGCGTTGAGGCTGCCGTCCTTCTTGGATTCGGCCAGGATGGCGTCAACCTTGTCCTGCAGCTTCTTCTCATCCTTGTTCAGGCCGATGAAGCAGGGCGAATCCTTGATCAGGAACTTGGTTTCGGGCTTCTTGGGCGGGTTCTTGGCGATGATGGCCGCAGCCACGACGTTGCCGGTGGCCACCAGTTGCACCTGGCCGGAGAGGAAGGAGCTGATGGTGCTGTTGTTGTCTTCGTAGCGCTTCACGGTGGCCGAGGCCGGCACGATCTTGGTCAGTTCCAGGTCTTCCACCGAGCCACGGGTCACCGCAATGGTCTTGCCGGCCAGATCGGCGGCGCTCTTGACCGGCAGGTCGGCCGGGCCGAACACGCCATTGAAGAAGGGCGCATAGGCGGCGCTGAAGTCGATCACTTTTTCACGCTCGGCGTTCTTGCCCATGCTGGAGATGACCAGATCGACCTTCTTGGTGGTCAGGTAGGGAATGCGGTTGGCGCTGGAGACCGGGATCAGTTCGACCTTCACGCCCATCTTCTTGGCGATCAGGGTGGCCACGTCGATGTCCAGGCCTTGCGGCTTGAGGTCGCTGTCGACCGAGCCGAACGGCGGGAAGTCAGCCGGCACCGCCACGCGCAGCGTGCCGTGCTTCTGGATATCGTCCAGGGCGTCGGCGCGGGCAGCCGAAGCGGAGAACATCATGGCGCCGGCCATCAGGCCGAGCAGGAGTTTGGTCAGTTTCATAGCAGTTTCCCTTTGGTTGACGTCGTTGACTACGTTGATGAGCGGCCCGTGCGATGCGCTTGCTAGGGCCGTTTGTTTTCCTGGCGCAGCGCTGCAGCCTCGCCGGCACCCCCTTGCCGCGACACTGAAGCCAGCGCCTGCCGCAGCGGTTCCAGCGGATCGCTGCTGCGCATCTGGGTGAGCCCCGATTCCACATGTTGCAGGTGGTCCTGCATCAGTTGCTCAGCCTGTTCCAGATCGCCGCGTTCCAGCGCCTCGACGATCAATACATGTTCCGAACACGAATCCTCTGCCTGCTCCGACGACTGGTGCAGCATGGCCGTCAAGGTGGTGCGGGCGGTCAGGTCGCGCAGCGTTTCCGACAGCAGCGAGTTGCCCAGGCATTCGCACAGGCAGACATGGAAGTCGCCCAGCAAATAGCTGCGTGCCCCCACGTCAGCCCCTGCAATGGCCGCTTCTTCACGCGCGATGTGGTCGCGCAATTGGCCGATGGCCTGTGCACTGATCGGCCGCACCCGCGCCTGGCGCAACAGACCCAGCTCGATCACGCGGCGCGCCTCGAAGGCTTCGCGCGCCTGTTCGGCGGTCGGCTCGATGACGAACCAGCCGCGCCGCGCACTGACGGTGACGATGCCGCGCGCCATGAGCCGCGTCAGCGCTTCGCGTACCTGGGTCCGCGAGACGCCGAACAGGTCGGCCAGCTGCTGCTCGCCCAACCGGGTCCCCGGCGCCAGTTGCTTGGCGAGGATGGCCTCGGTGATGCGGACCGCAATCTGCGACGACGACTTGACGGAAGGATCGATGCTCATGTCCTCTCATCAGCAAGTTGTGTGCCACGCTGATATACAAGATTGGCATACAACAGGCCGCGACGATTATTGGCGCCGCAGTCGCGCTCTGGCAAGGGATTGCGGCCGGTTGTCGCGGTACGGTCACGGCGCCGCCGGTGCGGCAGATGCGGTGCAAAAGAGCCGATATGCACGCGCAAGGACAGGGTGCGCCTGCTTTTGGTGCGTCGCAGGCGGCCAGGCGATGCCCTGCTTTTGTGCACTGCGTTGGCCGATATGAAGAAATTTGTCGATGTTAAGTAACGTAGGGACGCGGTTGCCAGGCAACATTTCCATTCCCTGAGACATCTATTTCCTTTTGAGTAATAAATTTGAAGTTGAATCTAGTTAAAATCTGATACAGCTCGCTAACAAGATGCAAGACATTACCGGTCCGGTTTACGTAATCAGGGAAGGATGCCGGTCCTTGACAGGACTTTTCTTTTCTTCGGGAGCAGCGAGGGTGGCTTTATTTAAAATGTCAAAATGACAATAAATTATCCGGGAGAGCACGTGCCGCGCTCTGCAGCAAGCAACACACATCAGGGGAAAGCGGTCCGAACCTGGCGCATCGTGCGCACGCTGGTCCGGACCTTGGCCGCAGGAGCGGCCGCGTTGGTGACCGGCGCCGCGCCGGCGCAGAGTCCAGGGGCGGGTACGCCGGCGGTGCCGGCCTCGGCGCCCAGTTCGATCGCCTTCTATTACGGACCCAATCCGCCGCTGGCCGATCTGCAAGCCTTCGACGTGGCAGTGGTGGAGCCGGCCTTCGTGCGTGATCCGGCTTCGCGCGCGCGCAGCGCCGCCAATGGCGCGCACGAGCTGTTTGCCTACGTCTCGCTGGGCGAGGTGCAACCGTCACGTCCCTACTACCAGCAACTGCCACCGGGTGCGCTCAAGGGCCACAATGCCGCCTGGGGTAGCCGCGTGATCGACCAGACCGCACCCGGCTGGCGTGACTTTTTCCTCGACAAGATCGTGGCACCGCTGTGGGCGCAGGGCTGGCGCGGTTTCTTCCTCGATACCCTGGATTCCTATCAGCTCTTCGCCAAGACCGATGCCGAACGCGCGGCCCAGACCCAGGCCATGATCGCCACGCTGCGTGAATTCAAGCGCCGCTATCCGCAGGCCAGGCTGATACTCAATCGCGGCTTCGAGCTGTTCCCCGAGGTGGCGCCGCTGACCTATGCGGTGGCTGCCGAATCACTCTATCGCGGCTATGATGCCGGCCGCCGCAGCTATGGCGCGGTCAACGACAATGACCGCGCCTGGCTGTCGGGCCAGATGCGCACCGTCCGCGACCGCTATCGCGTGCCGGTGATCGCCATCGATTACGTCGACCCCTCGCAGCCTGGCGCCCGCGCCCTGGCACGTGAGACCGCCAGGAAGATCAGCGCCGATGGCTTCCTGCCATGGGTGGCCGATGGCACGCTGATGTCCATGGGCGTGTCCACGGTCGAACTGGTGCCGCGCAACGTGCTGGTGCTGCTGGACGTGCCGGAGGGGACCGATCCGCATACCAGCGAGGCCCAGCGTTTCCTGGGCATCCAGCTCAACCACCTGGGATTGCGCTACGAACTGCGCGACGTCAGCCACGAGGGTTTGCCCGCCGAACCTCTGGCAGGGCGCTATGCGGGCGTGGTGACGTGGTTCCGCAGCGGCACCGACCACCAGGCCCTGGGTCCGTGGATCGCCCAGCGCATCAAGGAGGGGGTGCCGGTAGCCATCTTCAATGCCTTTGGCTTCCAGATGACCAGCCTGAGCGCCGCGACGCTGGGGCTCACCAGCTTTACGGCGCCGGCAACGGCACAGCTGGAAGTGACGCAATCGGATCCCGAGCTGATGGGCTTCGAGACCAAGCCGCGGGTGGACCGTACCCAGCTCGAATCGGTGCGCCTGACCGATCCTGCCGCCCAGTCGCTGCTGCGCATGAAGGACGGCCGCAACAATACCTACGATGCCGCTGCCCTCACGCCTTGGGGCGGTTTTGCGCTGGCGCCGTTTGCCACCACCACGCTGCAGGTGATGGACCCGCCGCGCTGGGTGCTGCAGCCCATGCTGTTCCTGAAGCGCGCGCTGCGCCTGCCCGACATCCCGGTGCCCGACGTGACCACCGAAGGTGGCCGCCGCATTCAGACCAGCCACCTCGATGGCGATGGCTTCCCCTCCAAGGCCGAATATCCGGGCTCGCCCTTTGCGGTCGAAGTGCTGCAGCGGGAAATCTGGGACCGCTATCGCTTCCCGGTCACGGTCTCGGTGGTGGAGGGCGAGCTTAGCCCGCAGGGCGTCTATCCCAAACTCTCCGCGCAGACCACGGCGCTGGCGCGCAAGATGTACACGCTGCCCTACATCGAGCCGGCCAGCCATTCCTTCTCGCATCCCTTCAGCTGGGCCGATGCGATGCATGACACCCGAACCGCCGACATCAGCCAGATGGATGGCGACGCCTCGCACACGCTGGACATTCCCAACTACAAGTTCAACCTGCAGCGCGAGATCAAGGGCTCGATGGATTACATCAACAAGACCCTGCTGCCGCCCGGAAAAAAGGCCGAGGTCTTCCTCTGGACCGGTGATTGCGTGCCGCCCGCGGAGGCCATCGCCCAGACCTACCTGGACGGCTTCCTCAACATGAACGGCGGCGACACCATGATCACCAGGAGCCGCAACACCTGGACCGACATCGCTGCGCAAGGCATCCGCAAGAAGGGCTGGTACCAGGTGTTCGCGCCCAACCAGGACGAGAACGTCTATACCGGCAACTGGACCGGTCCCTTCTACGGCTTCCAGCGCGCCATCGAAAGTTATGAACTGACTGGTGAGCCGGTGCGCTTCAAGGCCGTGGACATCTACTACCACTTTTACGCCGGCACCAAACCAGCCTCGGTGGCAGCGCTGCACAAGATCCATCAGTGGGCCCAGGCGCAGCCGTTCACGCGCCTGTACGTCTCGCAATACATCCGCAAGGTGCTCGATTTCGAAAACACCAGCATCGCCCGCACGGCCGATGGCACCCTGGTCTATCGGACCGGCGGATATCTGCGCACGCTGCGCATTCCGGCCGGGGCGCCCGACGTGGATCTGTCCATGCCCGGCATTGCCGGCATCGCGCCGGGCCCGAGTGGCCGTTATCTCATCACTTCGGCCGGCGAAGTGCGCATCCGCCAGCGCAGCGACAGCACCCAGGCTGAAGCCACGCCGGCCCTGCCGATGCTGCTCGAAGCGGGCGGCCAGGTCGGCGACTTCCAGCGCAGCATCAACGGCAACAAGGCCGAGCTGCGCTTCTCGCTCACTGCCAACGGCGCCTCCACCTTCAGCGTCACCGGTGCGCGCACCTGTACTGCCACGGCCGACGGCGTGGCGCTGGCCAAGGGCAAGTCGGTCAGCATCACCGGGCAGGCCTGGTACCGCAATGCCGCAAGCAAGTCCGCAGTTCCATCCGCAGTACATTCCTATGACATCGGCTCCGCAACCGCCCCGCTCTCGACAACACGGCACCTGGTACTCGTTCAATGCACCTTATGAACGGGCCAGGCTGTTCTCGCCCTGGACGATTGCCGGCTTCGCGCTGGCGGTCGGGACCGTGCTCGCCCTGGTCTATCCCAAGGTCTCGCTGCAGCAGCGGCTGGAAGTGGCCAATGCCAGCGGACGTTCGGACCAGCTGACGGTCGAGTACATCAAGGTCTTCCTCAAGGCCCAGCCGGCCAATGCCGCTTTGCGTGCCGAGCTGGTCAAGCAGATGATCGATCTCGGCCAGTTCGAGGAGGCGCGCCAGCAACTGGCCTTGCTGCAAATGGACAGCAGTGCCTCCGCACGCCTGTCGGCCGCCTGGCTGCAATACCGCATCCGCCAGCAGGAAGCCTTCGCCCTGCCGCCGGGCTCGCCTGAACGTGCGTCGATGCTGGCGCAGTTGCATGAGCAGCTCACGGTCCTGATGACCTATCCGCTCACGGCGCAGCAATGGCTGATCCTCTCGCAGGATGCGCTGGCGCTGGGCGACAGTGCATCGGCCCGGGCCGCGTTCGCGCGCCTGCTGGCCGATGGCGGGCCGGCCGACATGCCTTATGCCGAAGCCGTGCGCCTGGGCCACCAGAGCCTGGGGGTAGGGGATTACCACAGCAGTGCGTCCTTCTACCTGCTGGCCATGCATCACGCTGGTTCGCTGGATGCGCGCCGCGAGAATTTCCTCGATGCCATGCGTACCCTGCAAGCCGGTGGCCTGTACCAGGAGGCGCTGGCGGCCGCCGATGCCAATATCGGTTCCCTGGCCAATGACAAGGCCGTGCTGCTGTTCCTGACCCACCTGGCCCAGGCCGCCAACCGGCCCGACGCCGCCGAGCGCTACGTCAAGCAGTTGCTGCAGTTGTCGATGGCGCGCGCACTGACTTCCCTGGCCGCCGCACGCACCGGGCAGGGCAGCATGGTGGCAGTGTCCATGCGCGACTTCCGGGACTCCTTGCGCCAGATGCGATCCCTGCTGCACCAGCCGCAGCGTTTGCAATGGCAATTGCGCCGGGCCATGCAGCAGGGCCGCCTGATGCGGGTGGCCGATGCCACCCAGCCTTCCGCTGCGGATGAGGCCTCCAGCCGTGCGCTGGCGCGGCTGCCCTTCGATGATGAGATCTACACGCTGGCCTACAACGTCTTCCTCGCCAATCGCAACCTGACCGATGCGCGCCTGCTGGCGCAATCGGCGGTGCGCCAGCGGCCCGATGAGGCCGCCTGGCAAAAGCGGCTGGCCGAGGTGTGCGAGTGGAGCGGCGTGCCGGAACAGGCCACGCCGCACTGGCTGGCCTATGCGCGCCTGACCGGAGATGAGGCTGCCTGGGACACCGTGCTGCGCATTGCTGCCGGTACCTTTGAACAAGACATCCTGGTCGAAGCCCTGCAGCACAAGATGCAGGCCGAACCCGGCAATGCACAGTGGGTCAACCTGCTGGTGGCGCAATACGAAAACATCGGCCAGCCCGAACGCGCCGCCACCTTGCTGGAAGAGCGCCTGCGCAGCCAGCCTGGCCGCAGTGCCGCTGCCGCCACCGAACGCAACGCCGAGATGGAAGCACTGGCCAAGCTCTACCTGCGCATGGGCCGCGATGACGATGCCCTGGCCACCTTGCGGCGCCAGCGTGAGGAGTTCGGTCCCTCGGCCGCCAATGCGCTGATGACCTCCAATCCGCTCTATCTGCGGGGCCGCCTGCAAGAGGCGCTGGAGGTCATGCGTGGCGCGGCCAAGGCCGCACCGGATGGCAACGCCGACTTCTGGCGCACCTACGCCGAAGTGGCGCGCTACCTCGGCCTGAACGAGGAGGCCCGCCTCGGCTATGACCGCTTGCTGGCCAGTGACCAGGCCAACGAAGGCGACATGAGCAACATGATGGTGGTCATCCAGGACCACGAACCGCGTGCCGCCGCCGAGCTGGCCGAGTTCGGCTTCCAGCGTACCGGCGTGCCCAATTTCGCGGTGCAGGCGCTGACCTATCGGCTTCGTCTCAATGATCTGGATGGTGCGCGCGCCTTCCTCGCCAGCATCACCGCCAGGCACAATGCGCTGCTGGAAAAAAACACACCTTTCCTCCTCGAGCGTGCCACGGTCAAGCAACTGCAGCGCGACTTCGCCGGTGCGCTCGCCGACATGCGCCTGGCGCTGTCGCTGGCACCGGGTTCGCCCGAGGTGCGGGCCGAGACCATCTGGCTGTTGCTCGCCACGCGTGACACTGCGCTGCTCAACCGGGCGCTGACGATGTGGGCGCACGATGCCGAAACCACGCCGCAATTGTGGGGCCCGTACGCCGCCGCCAACATGTCGCTGAACCGGCAGAACCAGGCATTGCACTGGTTCCGCAAATCTGGATTCCCGCACAACGACTACCTGTGGCTGATGAGCTATGCCGAGGTCCTGGAGGCCACCGGCCAGGCTGACCTGGCCTGGCGCATCCGCCGCCATGCCTGGCTGGAACTGCGCGATCCGCAATTGCTGCGCAACGTCCCGCCCGGGCAACTGCACGAATGGCGCGACCGTCTGGCCGCGCTCGCACCACTCTTCATGGGGGCCGACGACAGCGCCCGCGTCATGCACGCACTCCTGCAAAGCGACGTGACGCGCCTGCCGGTGCCGGACACCGCGCCCATCCCCGCTGACGGTCCCACCCTGCTCAGGGACATGCAGCAAGCGGCCCGCAGCGACACCGCCGAGCGCGTTCAGGATGAGGCCATCGCGCAGCGCCTGGCGCAGGGGCCGGCGGCACTGTTTGCACGCACCGGTGACAGCGGCCAGCGGCCATTGGACGATGCGCGCTTGTCCGCCGGCGTGCGCGAACTGGCGCTGGCCTATGCGATGAACCAGAACCAGTCCGACCTGGCCCGCACCTGGCTGGCCACGCGCTTTGCCAGTCAGCTCGACAAGCCGCTGTGGGGCGAACTGGCCATGGCCTTGGGCAGCAACGACCGCCAGCGCTTGAATGCCCTGCTGGACAACGTGGCCGACTGGCTGCCCATGTATGACCGCATCGAAGCGGCGCGGGTGGCTGGCCGCGTCGGCCTGGCGCAGACCCTGGCCTTCGACCAGCTGCAGCATCTGCCGGGCGACGAAGAACTGCACGGCCGCCTCACCAGTCTGGTGACCGACGAGCCGCCGCGTCTGGCGACCGGCTATACGGCCACGCGCGAATTCCCGCTGGCCACCAAGCTCTTCACGTTCAACACGGGAGTGCCCGTCACGCCGGGTACGCGCTTCTCCTTCGGCTACACCGAACGGCACCAGACCGTGGACGACACCACCTTGCTGGGTGACGTGCCCGCAGTGGACCGGCTGTTCCAATTCACGCTGCGGCGGCGCATCGAAGATGGCTTCGTCAGCGCCAGCCTGCAGCATCGCGATGCCATGGCTTCCTTCAATGGATTGCGCCTGGAATTCTCACGGCAGTTCACCCCCAAGATCACGCTCTCCGGCAATGGCGGCGTGAACCTGGCGGCCACCGACTCGGCGCTCATCCGTGTCGGCGGGCGCCGCAGTGGCGGCGAACTGAGCCTGAACCTGCAACTGAGCCGCACCGAATACCTGCGCCTGGGCGGCGGCCTGCAGCGCTACCAGACCCAGATCGGCACGTCCCTGGGCAATGGCCGCACGCTCAACGCCGAGATCGGTACGCACCTGCGCGTGGAATATCCGAACCTGACCCTGCGCGGCTTCGTCACCGATGCCAAATACAGCGACCGTGGCGCCAGCGATGACCAGATCGCGCGGCTGGTCCCGGCCGGCACCGATCCGGCGGGCTTTCGCTACATGCCGCTGGATACGCGCTCCTGGGGCGTGGCGTTGGGAGCGGGCACGGTGGTCGAAAACACTTATACGCGCGCCTGGCGCCCCTTTGCCGAGTTCGGCCTGACCCGTACCTCCGACATCGGCTGGGGCCGCAACGTGCGCGCCGGCTTTGCCGGCAGCGTGGTGGGACAGGACGTGCTGTCGGTGGATGCGCAGAGCACCAGCGCCACCCCCAACACCCCGCAGCGCGGGTTTGAACTGAACGTGCTCTACAAGTGGTTCTATTGAATTCCATGAAGCCGGCACCCGAACCGTAACGAAAAAAGATTGATCCGTGAAACCGATGAATCGGCCACATTAATCTGTGGCTCTTCCAATCCAGACATTGCTCCCAGGTGACAACCATGACAACCACGATCCGCTCCATCTTCTTCAAACTCGGCAGCATCGCCGCCCTGGCCCTGAGCCTGGCCGCCTGCTCCACCACCGACATCGGCCAGGCGCCGGCGATTCCCGCCGATGCACGCTGGGGCTTGCTGCCCTTTGCCAATCACACCGAGACGCCGCAGGCGGGCCTGCGCGCCGAATCCATCTCGGAAAGCATCCTGCGCGCCAACGGCCTGACCGAGCTGCGCCACTATCCGGCCTCGCTCAACAATGAAACCTTGTTCGAACCGATGGACCGCAAGCAGTTCGACGCCGCCCTCGACTGGGCACGCAGTGAAAACATCGGCTATGCCCTGACCGGCACGGTCGATGAATGGCGCTACAAGGTCGGCATCGATGGCGAGCCCGCCGTGGGCATGACCCTGCAATTGATCGAGGTCTCCAGTGGCAAGGTGGTCTGGGCCGCCGCTGGTGCCAAGAGCGGCTGGAGCCGCGAAGCCCTGTCGGCCGTGGCGCAGAAGTTGATGCGCAGCCTGCTTTCGCCCCTGCGTTCGCTGGCCCGGACGTCGGCCGCGATGAATGCGGCAGTGGCGACTGATGCTGCCAGCGCGAATGCAAGCCCGGCCCCTGAGATGCAGCGCCCCTGATGGGAGAGAACGTGAACGATCGCCAACAGCGCAGCTCGGCGCCGCCGCCCCGCCAGCCCTGGGCGGCCAGTCCGCGTCCGGCCATGACGGCAGCGCAGAAGCGCCAGAAGTTATGGGCGCGTCTGTTCACGCGCTTCGATACCGACAGCGGTTCACCGCGCAAGGCGGCCCTGCGCATCATCGAGACCATTGCGCTGGTGGCGGCGGCGCTGGCGCTGGCCTGCTGGCTGGCGCCGGACGATCCCTTCGGCCTGAATGCACAGTTCCCCTGGCTATGGCTGATGCCGGCCATCCTGGCGATGCGCTATGGCAGCACGCTGGGTGTGGTGGCGGTGGCCACCATGCTGGGCGGCTGGTACCTGCTCAGTCATGGCCGTCATGAGGATGCGGCGCAAGCCGTGGTGTCGGCGGCGCAGGCGTTTCCGCAAGCATATTTTCTGGGCGGCCTGGTGCTCACGCTGCTGTGCGGCCAGTTCGCCGAGGTGTGGAATGCGCGCAGCCGCCGTCTGCGCGGGGTCAATGCCTATCTGGAAGAGCGCCTGACCATGCTCACCAAGAATCACTTCCTGTTGCGCCTGTCCCATGAGCGGCTGGAGCAGGACCTCCTCTCCAAACCGCTGACGCTGCGCGAATCGCTGGACCGCATGCGTTCGCTCACACTCACGCAATACCTGCTGGATCCGGCCCGCATGCCGGCGCCGGATGCCTTCCTGCAGATCCTGGTGCAGAGCTGCCAGGTGGAGTCGGCCTCGGTCTTCGCCTTCGATGCGCACGGCCATGTACTGCCGGAGCCGGCTGCCAGCGTGGGCAAGGTCACGCCGCTGGAACCCCAGGATCCGCTGGTGCGCTATTGCCTGGAGCAGCAGAAGCTGGGCCATATCCAGACCGAGAGCCTGAACCAGACCCTGCGCAACCAGAGCCGCTACCTGGTGTGCGCGCCGCTGCGCAACTACGAGGGCCGCCAGTTCGGCCTGCTGGTGGTGGAGAAGCTGCCTTTCCTGGCCTTGAACGAAGACACGCTGCAACTGATGTCGGTGCTCATCGACTACTATGCCGATGGCATCGAGATGGGGGACAGCGCCCGCGCCATCCTGCAGCAGCTGCCGACCTGCCCGCCGGAGCTGGCGGTGGACCTGGTGCGCCTGCATCGCCTCAAGCGCAGCACCGACATCGATTCTTCGCTGGTGGCGCTGGTGTTCGGCGATGACGAACTCTCGCGCGACATGTACGACCAGATCCGCCGCTTGAAGCGCGCCGCCGATGTGGTCTGGACCTACAAGGCGGGCGGACGCAACGTGTTGATGACGCTGCTGCCGCTGGCCGGACCGGCGGCGGTGGATGGCTACCTGATGCGTATCGAAGCCGCCTCCCACGCCCAGTTCGACAACAAGTCCCTGGCCAATTTCGCTGCTGCCCACACCGCTGCGCTGGGCAGCGATGAGCCGATGCGCCTCTTGATCAACCTGGTGGAACGCTGTGCTGCTTAAACTCTCCGCTGCCGGTCTGACTTTCGAGACCGTCTCCGTGGTCCTGCTGCTGGAGGGCGGCACCGGGTTGCCCGTACTGGGCGGCTACCTGCTGCTGCACCTGGTGTCATCGGTGCTGTTCGCGCTGGCCATCGCCCGGGTGGCGCCGCCGCAATACCGGCGTCCGCGCACGGCCTTGCTGGTGTACCTGTTCTCCTTCAATTTCTTCATCCCCATCGGTGGCGTGCTGTGTGCCGTGGTGGCGCTGCTGGTGGCGGTGCTCTGGCCCAAGGACAAGCCGGAAGACCACTTCGACACCAGCCAGGCACCGGCCTTCGTCACCGCGCGGCGGCGCGAGGGCAGCGGCTTTTCCGGCAACCGCGTGCGCGCGCAGCTGGGCAACGTGGCCACGCCCGTGGACAAGCGCTTGAACGCCCTGGTGGCGATCCAGAGCACCCCGACACGCGCCAGCGGCGCCTCGCTGCGCGGCCTGCTGGGCGATCCGGCCGATGACGTGCGGCTGCTGGCCTACGGCATCCTGGACGGCAAGGAAAAGAAGATCACCCAGCGCATCGTCGACATGCGCAATCACCTCAAGAGCGTCTCCGATGCCGAGACCCTGAGCATCCTGCACCAGCAGGTGGCCGAGCTGTACCAGGAACTGATCTACCAGAACCTGGTGCAGGGCGACCTGCTGCACTACTCCTATACCCAGATGCGCGAGCATGCCCAGGCGGCGCTGCAGATCGATGCCGCCCAGCCCGGACTGTGGTTCATGCTGGGCCGGATGGAGCTGGCCAATGGCAACCTGGCCGAGGCCGCCCAGGCATTGCAGCGCGCGCATGACCATGGCTTCTCGCGGGTGCGGCTCCTGCCTTACCTGGCCGAGCTCAGCTTCCTCGAACGCGACTACGAACAAGTGCGCAAGCTCTTCATCGAAATGCAATACGATCCCAGCGTGTCCTCGCAGCCGCAACTGCACCGTTACTGGCGCCACGGCCGGCGCACCATCGCCAACCGGCCCGATACCTATACGCCCGCCGCTACCCCACGTCCCACCGGAGGCCGCCGATGAATGTCCCTGTGCACAAGCCCGTTGCCGGCGATGCCTCCTATCAGCGGCGCGCCAGCGACTGCGATGTCATGTTGCTGCTCGAAGGCACCTTCCCCTATGTCAGCGGTGGCGTCTCCAGCTGGGTCAACCAGATCATCAAGGGTTTTCCCGAGATCCGTTTCGGCCTGTGCTTCATCGGCAGCCGGCCCGAAGACTACGGCACGCCCAAGTATGCGTTGCCGGACAACGTGGTCCATCTCGAAACCCACTTCATCCACGAACACCTCGCGGCCACGCAAGTGGTCCGCTCGCGCGGGGATGCCCAGGCCTTCGAGCGTGTGGACGAACTGCATGCCATGTTCCGTGCCTACGACCGTACCGATGCCTCCTCCCCCCAGGCCCTGGTGGCCCAGCTGGGCGAGCTGGTGCCGCTGATGGTGGATGGCGGCAAGATGGACCAGGATACCTTCCTCTTCAGCAAGCGTTCCTGGGACTATCTGGCCTCGCAATACCGCATCTTCTGTACCGACCCGTCCTTCGTCGATTACTTCTGGACCGTGCGCATCATGCACCAGCCGGTATGGACGCTGGCCCGCGTGGCGCGCCAGCTGATCCCGGCGCGCTGCTACCACACCATCTCCACCGGTTATGCGGGCTTCCTCGGGGCGCTGATGAAGATGCAGACCGGCCGCCCGCTGATCCTCTCCGAGCACGGCATCTATACCAAGGAACGCAAGATCGACCTGTTCCAGAGCGAGTGGATCCGCGACAATCGCAACGTCTTTGAAAAGGATGCCTCGCAGATTCCTTACTTCCGCGAGATGTGGATCCGTTTCTTCGAGGCCCTGGGCCGGCTCTGCTACCAGGCGGCCAACGAGATCGTTGCGCTCTACGAAACCAACCGCCTGCGCCAGGTACTGGACGGCGCACCGGCCGAGCGCACCCGCAACATCCCCAACGGCATCGACCTGCCGCGCCTGTCGAAGCTGCGCGCCTTGCGCGGCGAGAAGATCCCGCCGGTGCTCTGCCTGCTGGGCCGGGTGGTGCCGATCAAGGACATCAAGACCTTCATTCGCGCCATGCGTACCGTGGTCAACCAGTATCCGGAGGCCGAAGCCTGGATCGCCGGCCCCGAGGACGAAGACCCGGCCTATGCCGGCGAATGCCACGCCATCGCCGAGGGTCTCGGCCTGACCGAGAAGGTCAAGTTCCTGGGCTTCCAGAAGATCGATGAACTCATGCCCAAGATCGGACTGGTGGTGCTCTCCAGCATCAGCGAGGCCTTGCCGCTGGTGCTGCTGGAAGGCTTTGCCGCCGGTGTGCCCGGTGTGGCCACCGACGTCGGCTCGTGCCGCCAGCTGATCTATGGCCTCTCTGACGAAGACAAGGCCCTCGGTGCTGCGGGTGATGTGGTGGGTATCGCCCAGCCACAGGCGCTGGCCGATGCGGCCCTGGCCCTGCTGACCGATCCGGCGCGCTGGTACGCCGCCCAGGCCGCAGGCATCGCCCGCGTGGAGCGCTACTACACCCAGGACATGATGTTTGGCGCCTACCGCGAGCTGTACCAGCGTTCGCTGGCACAGAGTGGCCAGGACACCGACGCTGCATCCGGCCAGCCGCTGCGCTGCCCGGTGCGTCACTGACGAGGAAGAACATGGCCGGTATCGGTTTCGAACTGCGCAAGATATTGAAGCGCGACAGCCTGCTCTCGCTGATGCAGGCCTATTCGTATGCGGCCCTGATCAGTTCGGGGCCGTGGATCATGTCCATCGTCGGCATCCTGGTGATCGGCCTGGTCAGCTATACGGTCAACATCCCCAAGCTTGCCATCGTGCAGTTCCAGGTCAGCATCACCTACGTGATCTCGCTGTCGCTGATCTTTACCGGCATCTTCCAGCTGGCCTTGACGCGCTTTGCCGCCGACCGCCTGTTCGAGAAGGACAACCATGCCATCCTGCCCAATTTCCATGCGGTGTCGCTGGCGGTGACGGTGATCGGCGGCGTGCTGGGGTTGCTGGCGGTGGCCTTCCTGTTCCCGCAGCAGAGCGCGCTGTACCGGCTGCTCCTGCTGGCGGCCTTCATCATCATGTGCAACATCTGGATCGCCACCATCTTCCTGTCGGGGATGAAGCAATACCAGGCCATCTTCTGGATCTATGCCCTGGGCTACACCGTGACCGTGGTGGCCGCGCTGCTGCTGCGTCCGCTGGGACTGGAGGGCCTGATGGGGGGCTTCGTGATCGGCCAGGCGGTGCTGCTGATGGCGATGATGGCGCTGATCCTGCGCAATTTCCCGTCGGATCGGTTCATTTCCTTCGAGTTCTACGAGCGCAAGAAACTCTATCCCTCGCTCATGGCCATCGGCCTGCTCTACAACACCGCGATCTGGATCGACAAGGCCATGTTCTGGTACACCGCAGAAACCAGCCAGGCCATCATCGGCCCGTTGCGCGCCTCGGTGATCTATGACCTGCCGGTGTTCCTGGCCTACCTTTCCATCATCCCCGGCATGGCCATTTTCCTGCTGCGCATGGAGACCGATTTCGTCGAGGACTACGACGCCTTCTACCAGGCGGTGCGTACCGGCGCCTCGCTGGAAACCATCGAGAAGCATCGCAACGGCATGGTGGAAACGGTGCGCCTGGGCCTGCTGGAAATCATCAAGATCCAGGCCATCACCACCTTGCTGCTGATGGTGACGGGGGAAGCCATCCTGAAGTGGCTGGGCATCTCCACGCTCTACCTGCCGCTGCTCTACATCGACGTCATCGCCGCCAGCCTGCAGGTGGTGCTGCTGGGCATCCTCAACGTCTTCTTCTATCTCGACAAGCGCCCCATCGTGCTGGGCCTGTGCGGCAGCCTGGTGCTGCTCAACATCGGCTTCACCGCGCTGTCACTGCACCTGGGGCCGACCTTCTACGGCTTCGGTTTTGCGCTGGCGGTGTTCGTGGTGGTGCTGGCCGGCTTCGTGCTGCTCACGCGCAAGCTGGAACTGCTGGAATACGAGACCTTCATGCTGCAATGAACGGCTGGTCGTTCATTGCGGCAGTTCCTGCGCCTTCCATTTTTTCCACAGGCGCCGCGTGCGCTCGTGGCCATCCCTGACCTGACCGGCCAGGTAGCCGCGCGCATAGGCGATGCTGGGCGCAATACGCACCTGCTTCAGCTGCAGTTGCTGCAGCAGGGCATCGGCGACCACCAGGTCATTCTGCTGGCCGAGCTGGTCCTGCAGGCGCGACAGGGCTTTCAGATAGGGGCGGCTGCTCTTTTCGCCATACAGGGCCTGGAAGAACTCGATGTCGTAGCGCATCTTCTTGGCGGCGATACGGGCACGGTGGCGGGCGCGATCATTCTCTTCCAGATGTTCGCCACGCTTGTTGAGCCGCTTCTCATCCCGTCGCAGCCGCTGCTGTGCAAAGCGTGACAGCGGTTGCGCCAGCGCTTCCTGCCCGGCTGCATCGAGACCCTCGCGCCAGCCCGCCAGCAGCAGCCAGCGGCTGAACTGCAGGACCAGCGCGGTGTAGCGCGGCGAGGCCACGGCTTGCACTGCCATAGCATGCTCCTTGCCCGCCTCCACCAGCGCAGCGTGACGTACCCGTTCCAGATCGATGGCGTCGATGGCCTGTGGCGGCAGGGCCGTCAGGGTCTGGGTCGCCAGCACATCCCAGTCGCGTGCACTGCCGATGGCTTGTGAGGCCCAGTCGAATTCGGCCGCCAGCGGCGCGGGCAGCGCGATCACCGGCTCAAACAAGGTGAAGGCTGAACGCAGGCGGCGCAGGCCCACGCGCATCTGGTGCAGGCGTTCGATGTCGTCGCTGTCCTGGTCGGCGATGTCATTGGCCTGGATCTGTGCCACGCAATTGTTGACCACTGCCAGGAACGCCTGCTCCACCGGCATCTTGCGCGCCAGTTCCAGCGGCCTGGCACGGCTGGCCGAGGACACGGCGGCAGCGCCGCTCCGTGCGCGCCGCGCCTGGTGGAACAGCGCATAGCCGCGCTGTGCCTTGCTCTGGATGCCGATGCGCAGCGGCAGGTCCTGCAGCAATTGCAGGGCGAAATCGAAGAGTGCGCTTGCCTCGCCGCGCTTGAGTTCCAGTTCGATCTCGCAGACCTCCGCCTTGAGCGCGCCATGCTCGACCGTGCCCTGGTCGAGCACGCATTCGACCTCGGTGCCGTCGGCCAGCACCAGATCCCACACCATGCGCTGGATGCGGGTGCTGAAGATGGGCGTCAACTGCGCGGCGGTCTTGTCGGAGAACACCTTCCTGGCCCAGGCTTCGTCGCAGGCCGCCAGTTCGCGCAGCACCGGAAGGTCAGGTTGTTCACCTTCCACCAGGGATTCCCATTCATTGCGCTGGTGCAGGCCGCCACTGACGCCGCCCCCGGCCTTGAGGGTCTGGATATGTTCATTCCCGGTCCGGCGCACCCGCAGGCCGGCTTCGTTCTGGCGCAGCAGCAGGTCGGGGGTATCGAAGTAGGTGCCAGTCTGGTCCTTGAGGCGCGGTGCGGCCAGGGCATGGCGCTTGATCAGCGGATGGCGGATGAAGGCCTTGGTGTGCTCGGGGGCGAGCAGCAGTTTCAGTTCGGTTTCCATGAGGCTTGCCGTGTCGGTTGGAAGTAGGGCGCCGCTGGCCGGGCCAATGGCGAAGAAGAAGGTGCCGCCTGGCGTTGCGCCATGTAGCGCGCGGGCGGCTTGCCCAGGGTTTTCTTGAACATGGTGATGAAGGCGCTCACCGAGTCATAGCCCAGGTCCTGCGAGACGCGCTGCACCGAACAGCCCGAGGCCAGCCGCTGCAGCGCCAGCATCAGGTGGATCTGGCGGCGCCAGCGACCGAAGCTCATGCCGGTCTCGGCCTGCACGAAGCGGGCAAAGCTGCGCTCGCTCATGGCATGGCGCTGTCCCCATTCGGCCACCGTGCTGCGGTCGGCCGGCTGCTCGGCCAGGTGGCGCGCTATCGCGCGCAGGCGTGAATGCTGCGGCACCGGCAGGTGCAAGGGCAGGGCGTGGCGCTGGCTGTGTTCCAGTTCCTCCACCAGTACCGCCGCCAGGCGCGCGGTGCGCTCGTGCGGCGCATAGTCCTGGCGCTGCTCGGCCAGGTGGCAGATCATCTGCACCAGGAGGGGCGAGAGCGCCAGGGTGCAGCACTGGTCGGGCATGCTGGCCGCCTGGGGCGCGATGAAGAGAAAACACAACTGCCCATCGAGGGTGACGCGGTTGCTGTGCGGCACCCCCGGTGGCACCCACACCGCCGATTGCGGCGGCACGATCCACATCCCCTGTGCCGTCTCGCAGCTCACCGCGCCGTGCAGCGCGACCACCAGCTGGCCCTTGCGATGGCTGTGGAAAGGCGTCTCGCGTTCGTTCTGGCAGGTGTGGACACGCAAGGCCGTGACCGCAGCATCGAGGCGGTCCGGATCATGTTCGACCAGGCTGGCATAGAGGGAGGCCATGGAGGGGTTGACCGTTTTTAGCAATATGCTGGCATTGTAGCCAAATACGTGCAGCCTGCGATTGGCTAAGCTGGGCGCTCACTGCTCCCGATCAAACTTCTCCGATGACCCAGCCCTTGCACGCAACCCGCTCCGATGACCTCCGCCCTGTTCAGGGCCGCCTGTGGCTGGTGGTCGGCATTCTCCTGATCGCCGCCAATCTGCGGGCTCCGGTCACCGCCGTGGGGCCGGTGATGGGCTTGCTGCAGCAGAGCTTCGCGCTCTCGGCCGGGGCAGCCGGCCTGATGCTGAGCTTGCCGCTGCTGTGCTTCGCGCTGGTGTCGCCGCTGGCCGCGCGCATGGCGCGCAGCCTCGGGCTGGAGCGCACCCTGTTGCTGGCCTTGCTGTTGATCGCGGGCGGCATCCTGCTGCGCTCCTCCGGCCCGGTGGCCGCCTTGCTGGCCGGCACCAGCCTCATCGGCTGCGGCATTGCCGGTGGCAACGTGCTTTTGCCCAGCCTGCTCAAGCGCGACTTTCCCGATGACCTCACGCGCATGACCGCCATCTATGCCCTCACCATGGGCGGTGCCTCCGCGCTGGGCTCGGCCTGTGCCGTCCCGCTGGCGGCCGGCCTGGGCTGGGCCTGGGCGCTGGCCTCCTTCATTGCACTGCCATTGCTGACGATGCTGGCCTGGCTGCCGCAATTGCGGCGCGCGACCCCTGCGGCCATCGCACCTGCGCGTGCCGCGTCGATATGGCGCCAGCCGCTGGCCTGGCAGGTGACCTTCTTTCTCGGGACCAATTCGCTGGTGTATTACGTGGTCACGGCCTGGCTGCCTTCCATCCTCGCGGCCAATGGCCATAGCGCCGTGGAGGCCGGCAACCTGCATGGCCTGATGCAGCTGGCCTCGGCCTTGCCGGGCCTGCTGCTGGTGCCGCTGGGCCCGCGCCTGCGTGATCATCGGCCGGTCGCCGTGGGCATGTCGGCCGCCACCGTGCTCAGCCTGGCCGGCCTGATCGTGTGGCCTCAGGCCTCCATCGTCTGGGTGCCGCTGTTCGGATTCGGTACCGGCGCGGTGCTGATCCTGGGCCTGGCCTTCGTCGGCACGCGCGTCTCGACGCCGCCGCAGGCGGCGGCGCTGTCGGCCATGGCGCAGAGCGTGGGCTACCTGCTGGCCGCAGCCGGGCCTATCCTCATGGGGCGGCTGCATGATGCCATTGGGGGGTGGACCGTGGTCCTCACGCTATGCGCGGGCGGGGCGGGATTGATGGGTGTGCTGGGTTGGCTGGCCGGGCGGCCGGGAAGGGTGATCGGGGCCGATGCGCAGAGCGCATGAGGCGCGACTGGAAAAAGTGGCCGCCTTCGCGGATGATGGCGGCTGCGTAGCGAAACGCGACGTGGCGATTCGCCTTTCGCTCGTTTCGATTTCCTCCCGATCTGCTACGACCTGCAGGGACTGCACACCATGACTGAATCGCTTCTTGCCCCGGTAGACCTGTATTGCGAACGCCTCAGTACCGCCTTCTGGGCTGAGCCCGTCAATGCGATGTCCAATCTTGCGTTCCTGCTGGCAGCGTTTTATTTGTGGCGCATGCCGGTATCGGGGGGCCGCAGCGCCGTCGTGATGTCACGGATATTGACGCTGATGGTGGCCGTGATCGGCGTGGGCAGTTTTCTTTTCCACACCTTTGCGGTGCGCTGGGCATTGTTTGCCGACGTCATTCCCATTTCGGTCTATCAGGTGCTGTTCCTGGCCTTCTACGTGCGCAGGGTGGCGCGGTGCAACTGGCTCGTGACGATGGGCTGGGTCTTGTTCTTCTTTGTCGTCACCTATGGTGTGGGCATGCTGCCGGACCAGTGGCTCAATGGTTCGGTGGCCTCGTATGGATCTGCGTGGCTGTTCATTGGTGGACTGGGTGTCTATCACCAGCGTACGCGCAAGGCCGGGCCCATGATCCTGCTGCAGGCGACGGGTGTATTTACGCTGTCGCTGGTATTGCGGTCGCTTGATATGGTGGCTTGCCAGTACGTCAGCATCGGAACGCACATGTTCTGGCACGTATTGAATGGCGCGGTACTCTATCTGACCACGCGTGCCTTCATTCTCAATGCGGGAGGCTTGGATAAGCGAGTTCTGGATTGATTTTTTTGTATTATCGTTTAATCTTTCCTGCCGGGAAAGCGTGATTTCCTAATGTTAATAGGATCATATATAGGCTGTCATAGGCTTCTGTAAACGATTGTTCCAGACTAGCAAAATGGTTTTTATAACATCATGAGCAGGGGGCAGACGATCTGTTTGTCATCCTTTTGTCAGCATCAGATGCAAGCATCAAGATGAAAGGAGCTTGCCATGCATCGCAAAAGGAAGACCGAGTTCTGGCTCAGTGAAGAGTTTCCTCCTGCGGAAAGAACCGAAGCCTGGCAGGCTGCGCTATGCCGTTCCTATCAGGAGTGGACACTGACGCAAGCGGTGTCGCCGGATTTTCGGGCCCATCTCGTCAGGCACGAATTCGATGATCTTTCGCTCATCAATACGATCTGTGACCCCTGCGAGGGGCAGCGCGATCACCAGATGGTCAAAAGAGATGCTGATATTCATATCGGCATACAACTGTCGGAGAGTGGTAGCGAGCGTTTTCATTCGGGCGGGCACTGCCTGGAGGTGGGGGCAGGAGACCTGATCGTATGGACTACCGCCAATGCCATGCGCTTCGAGGTGACGCGCACCTTGCACAAGGTCACGCTGATGCTGCCATGGCGCCTGTTGAGAGAGCGCTTCCCCGGGCACAAGGAGCCCCCGGCCGGAGGCCGCCTGGAGAGCTGTCACGGTATCGGCCACCTGCTGGTCAGCCACATGCGGGCAATGGCCAGCGAGCTCTTGCTGCTGGACCAGCATCTCATGGGTGCGGTCAGCCGCTCTCTGCTGGAACTGGTCAATGCCGCGCTCCACCACGATGCCCGGGTGGCGCGGGACAACTCCTCCATCAAACGGCAATTGATTCGGGAATATATCCTTGGTCATCTGCATGACGACGCACTCAGTCCGGCTACCATCGCCTCAGCGCATCAGATTTCCTTGCGGCAGCTGCATCTGCTGTTCCAGCCTGAAGACATGTCGGTGTCGCGCTTCATTCTGCAAAAGCGTCTGGAAGCCTGCAGGGACATGCTGAGCGACCCCACCTTCAATCATCTGCAGATCGCCGAGATCGCCTACAGCAAGGGTTTCAATTCGATGAGTCATTTCTCCCGCGTCTTCAAGGCAGCCTTCGATCACACGCCCAACGAATTGCGCCGGCTGCTCGCGCGGCGTCTGAACGGTAAATGAGGTGTCCGGATCACGCGTCAATCGTCGTCCCGTGATACAGCTGCGCTGAGAGGCAATACGGATGCGCTCTCGGGCAAGAGGATGGCCGCGCTGGCTGGTAGTCTTCGTCGGGGGCTATTCACGGCAAAGGGCCAGTCTCAACGATCAGCCTGCAATGGGCTGGAAAGCGGTTCTCGCAGCTCTTGCAGCTCCCTGGCGGGTGTCCTTGGGCGGCGCGCACATGCCGTCTTGATGCGCATTCTTGCTCTCCTCTCTCATGTGGATCAGCCCCGGTTTGTCCAACAATAACCCGGGGGTAGTGTGAAAAAATTCCGTGATCTGAAGATCGCAAAGAAGCTCGTCATCTCGTTCGGCCTGATCTTGATGTTCACGACCGGCATCGGTGCGTTCTCGCTCTGGCAGCTTGATCGTGTCCACGCGTCGGCCGATGAACTGGCAAGCAACTGGCTGCCCAGCATCAAGACCTTGGGCGACATCAGGCTGCTGTTGGCGCGCCTGCGCAGCAACGAGGCGCAACTGATCGTCTATGCCGCCGATCCTGCGCTGACGAAGACGCTGCGGGGGCGCACGCAGGATGTGCTCAGTGATCTCAAGGCAGCCCTTGAAACCTATCAGGGCCAGATTTCCGAACCCGAGGAAAAAGCCGTCTATCCGGATGCCCGCCGCCGCATCGACACGCTGCTGCGTCAACATGCTGAATTGATGCAAGCACTGGAAGGCGGTCGTCCCGACAGGGCGACTTCCCTCTTTGCGGGCGACTCTTCGGAGGTCTACTTCTCCCTGCTCAAGGACTTTGGCACCCTGGCCGACGTCAATCGCCGTGGCGGTGACCAGTCTGCTGCGCAGACGGCCCAGATCTATGGGCAGTCGCAAACCTTGATCGTTGCTGCGCTTGTCGCTGTTCTTTTGCTGGGAGGCGGGCTCGCGGTGATCGTCGCGCGCGCCATTGCCACACCGCTGAGAATGGCAGCCAGGATCGCCAATACGGTGGCCGCAGGCGACCTGCGCACGGACATTGCCCTGGCCGGAAAGGATGAAACCGGGGAAGTCATCGCCGCTCTGCGTCACATGAATGAAAATCTGCGGGGGATCCTCAAGGGTGTGAAAGGCGGTGCGGACAATGTCGCCACGGCATCGCAGCAGATTGCCAGCGGCAACATCGATTTGTCGGCACGCACCGAGGAGCAAGCCAGTTCGCTGGAGCAGACCGCCTCGGCCATGGAGCAGATCACCGGCAGCATCTTGCAGACCAGCGCCAACTCGCAGCAGGCCGATGCGCTGGCCTTGAACGCTTCGGCAGTGGCTGGGCAGGCGGGCGAGGTCGTCCAGAACGTGGTCTCCACCATGTCGGCCATCAAGCAGGCGTCGGCGCGCATCGTGGAGATCATCGCCGTCATCGACGGTATTGCCTTCCAGACCAATATTCTCGCGCTCAATGCGGCAGTGGAGGCGGCCCGGGCCGGTGACGAGGGGCGGGGATTTGCCGTGGTCGCCGCTGAAGTGCGCAGCCTGGCACAACGCTCGGCAACGGCCGCGCGGGAAATCAAGGATCTCATCGACAACACGGTGGAACAGGTGGGCGTTGGTAGCCTGCTCGTCCAGCAAGCGGGGACGACCATGCAGAGCGTCGTGGCAAGCGTGGAGCAGGTGACCGCCATCGTGGCGGAAATTGCCCGCGCCAGCGATGACCAGAGCAAGGGGATCAGCGAAATCAATTTTGCCATCGGACAGATGGATGGCGTGACCCAGCAGAATGCGGCACTGGTGGAGGAGGCCGCTGCGGCTTCCCAGGGATTGCAGGATCAGGCCGTTGTTCTCTCCACCCTGGTGGGACGGTTCCAGCTTCCGGCCGAACCACAGTCGGTGCCCGCTGCGCAGGAAGCGGGTGCGGCATGAGCAAGGACGAGCCAAAACGGCCGGTGCCGATGTCGGAAGAAGAGCTGCGCCTGATCGTCAGCAGCACCCTCAAGCTGGCCGAAGAGCTGGACCGGCTGCGCGCGGTCTTCGAGAGCGCCACGACCAGCGCGCCCACCTCTGCTGCGGATGACTTCGAACAGGAGCTTCACCGTTTGATCGGGCGATGCTACCGGCAGGCGGAGGATCCGCTCGAATTCCAGACGTGTGTCGATCTGCTCGGTGAAATCGGCCCTATCCTGTTCGTGCAGAAAATCTTGTGGAGCGAAGACGTCACGGAGATGGCGATGGCCGCCTCCTTGCACAGGCTCGTGCCCGGCCTCAATGTCCTGGTGGAAAAATACCCCGCCCTGTTGATGCGCAATGCGCATGGCGCGCTGCGCAAGCTCAAGGAAGGAGGGGAGAGTGGCTGACGCGTGCGTTGCCCCTGCTCATCCCTTGGTCGCCCGGGCCCGCGCCGGGCGTGTTCCTTCGAGCGTGCCGCCCTTGTACGGCACCCGGCCCGACGGCACCACCACGGCGGCCTTCTGCACGTGTCCTTCCTGGTCGTCAAAGAACATATGCGCACCGAAGGCCTGCAAGACCTCGGCCTTGTTCAGGCCACCCAGGAAGAAGGCTTCATCCACCGTCACATTCCAGGTCCGCAGCGTATGGATCACGCGCTGGTGCGCCGGGCTGTTGCGCGCGGTGACGATGGCGATGCGCACCGGGCATTGCTTGGGCGGGAACTGCTTCTGGATCGCCGACAGGGCCAGCAGCAGCTTGGCGAACGGGCCTTCCTTCATGGCCTTCTTGCGGTGCCGCTGCTCATGGCGGGCAAAGGCTTCCAATCCTTTCTCGGCAAAGATACGTTCGGATTCTGCCGAGAACAGCACGGCGTCGCCGTCGAATGCGATGCGGATCTGCTTGTCCGGTGCGCTGTAGTCCAGCGGGGCGGCATAGAGCTGGGCGGCGGCCACGCCGGCATCGATGGCTTCCTGCACGTCGCCGGTATCGCGTGAGAGGAAGAGGTCGATCTTGAAGGCTTGCAGATAGGGCGCCGTCGGCCCGCCGCCGGTGAAGGCGGCGCGGCTGATGTCGAGCTTGTGGGCGGCAATGGCATTGAAGGCGCGCAGGCCCGTGTCAGGCGTGTTGCGCGAGATGACCACCACTTCCACCAGGCGCCGCTCCGGGATCAGCTCATTGAGCTGCAGCAGCGCCTTCACCAGCGGGAAGGCCGTGCCGGGCTGCAGCGGATCGTTCTCGTGATCGCGCTGGTATTGCGCATAGGCGTCCACGCCCTGCTGGTCGTAGATGGCGTTTTCCACTTCGAGGTCGAAGAGGGCGCGCGACGAGATTCCAATGACGAGCTTGTCCGAGAGATCGTAGGGCATGCGGAACATCCAAGACGGAAAAGCCCTGATTGTAGAGCGTGTGACGCCACCCGGCTGGATCGGTACGGCGAAGGCCCAGATATTCGTATTCTTGATGTCTGGAGCGAACTGCTGCATATATCACAACAAGTTCTTTTATCTTCGCGCAATGTTCGCCAAACGAGGGTGTTACTCCCCGTAAAGAGAAAAAATCGGATTGCCCGGTTCAAAATAAATTTGTATGATGACCGGATAACCTGACTATAACGACCGCGAGACATCCATGTTTCAGAAGATCCCCGCACAGGCGCTCAGCGACTCTGTGGCCAGGCAATTACTGGACAACATCGGCGCCGGTGCTTTCCCCCGTGGCAGCAAACTGCCGACGGAAGCGGTGCTGGCGCAGCAGTTCGGTGTGAGCCGTACGGTGGTGCGCGAAGCGATTGCGCGCCTGAAGCATGAGGGCGTAGTCGAGCCGCGCCAGGGCAGCGGAGTATTCGTGACCGAGCAGGCCGGCATCAAGCCGCTGCGCATCGATTACACCGAGGTCAGTTCGCCCGATGCGGTCTTGCAGATCGTCGAGCTGCGCCGCGCCATCGAAGCCGAAGTGGCGGCACAGGCGGCCAAGCGCCGCAGCGCCGAGGACTTGCAGGCCATCGAGGCGGCACTGGTGCAGATCGGCGTCGATGTGGCTGCAGGCGGGGATGGGGTGGCGGCTGACGTGGCTTTCCATCGTGCGCTGGCCCAGGCCACGCGCAATCCCTACTTCATCAAGACGCTGGAATTCCTGTCCCAGTATCTGGAAGCGGCCACGGCGGTCACGCGCGGCAATGAAGCACGTTATGAAGATTTTTCGCGCCAGGTTCGCGAAGAGCATGAGGCCATCGTCGCGGCCATTCGCGCCGGCGATGAAATGGCGGCACGCAATGCGGCGCAGACACACATGTTCAACGCGGCACGGCGCCTGAGCCAGGGGCAGTCCTGACAAGGGTGGCCCCCCGGCTTGAGTGGCAGTAAATGATTTAAAAGATTTTAAAGATTTATAAGTTTTAAACGATTTTAAAGTTTTACGTGATTTGAAATTCTGACGCCGGCATCTGCCGGCGTTGCATCATCAACCCGGCGCAATGTCCTGCCCATACCGAGCGGCAGCGGCGCCATCAATGCGGAGGCAATTATGTCCAGGAATGTAGGTGTGATCGGTTTGGGAGCCATGGGTTATGGCGTGGCCAGCTCGCTGTTGCGTGCCGGTTTCAACGTGCATGCCTGCGACGTGCGCAAGGAAGTGCTGGACAAGTTCGCCGCCGCCGGTGGCGTGGCCTGCGCCAACCCGGCCGAGCTGGCCGGCAAGGTCGATGTGGTCATCACCCTGGTGGTCAACGCTGCCCAGACCGAGATGGTGCTCTTCGGTGAGAACGGTGCCGTGTCCGCAATGAAGCCGGGCAGCGTCGTCATCTCCAGCGCCACCGTGGCCCCGGACTTCGCCATCGAACTGGGCAAGCGCCTGGGCGAGAAGGGCCTGCTGCTGCTGGACGCACCGGTCTCCGGTGGCGCCGCCCGCGCCGCTTCCGGCGAGATGACCATGATGACCTCCGGCCCCGCCGAGGTCTATGCCAAGATCGAAGACGTGCTGGCTGGCATGGCCGGCAAGGTCTACCGCCTGGGCGACAGCCACGGCATCGGTTCCAAGGTCAAGATCATCAACCAGCTGCTGGCCGGTGTGCACATCGCCGCTTCGGCCGAAGCCATGGCCCTGGGCCTGCGCGAAGGCGTCAATCCGGATGCGCTCTACGAAGTCATCACCCACAGCGCCGGCAATTCGTGGATGTTCGAAAACCGCGTGCCGCACATCCTCAACGGCGACTACACCCCGCTGTCGGCCGTGGACATCTTCGTCAAGGACCTGGGCCTGGTGCTCGATACCGCCCGCCGCAGCAAGTTCCCGCTGCCGCTGTCGGCCGCTGCCCACCAGATGTTCATGATGGCTTCCACTGCCGGCCATGGCGGCGAGGATGATTCGGCCGTCATCAAGATCTTCCCCGGCATCGACCTGCCGCCGGCCAAGGCCAAGTAAGCCGTCGTCCCTGCATCTGAATCGAGGAGTTTCCATGTCCACATCCCGTCCCCTGCTGGGCTGTATCGCCGACGACTTCACCGGCGCCACCGACCTGGCCAACATGCTGGTGCGCGGCGGCATGCGCACCGTGCAGACCATCGGCGTGCCCAGCGAAATGCCGGCCGTGGCGGCCGATGCGCTGGTGATCGCGCTGAAGTCGCGCACCATCGCGCCCGCTGACGCCATCGAGCAATCGCTGGCCGCACTGCGCTGGCTGCAGCAGCAGGGCTGCACGCAGTTCTTCTTCAAGTATTGCTCCACCTTCGACTCCACCGACGAAGGCAACATCGGTCCGGTCACCGATGCGCTGATGAAGGAACTGGGCGTGGACTTCACCATCGCCTGCCCGGCCTTCCCCGAAAACGGCCGCACCATCTACCGCGGCTACCTGTTCGTGGCCGATGCGCTGTTGAACGAATCGGGCATGGAAAACCATCCGCTGACCCCGATGACCGACGCCAACCTGTTGCGCGTCCTGCAGCGCCAGACCGACTCCAAGGTCGGCCTGGTGCGCTACGACACCGTGGCGCGCGGCGCCGGCGCCACCCAGGAACGCTTCGCCGCGCTGCGTAGCGAAGGCGTGAAGATGGCCATTGCCGATGCGGTCTCCGACCAGGATCTGTACACCCTGGGCGAAGCCTGCGCAGAACTGAAGCTCGTCACCGGTGGTTCCGGCGTGGCCCTGGGCCTGCCCGAGAACTTCCGCCGTGCCGGCCTGCTCACCGCGACCGGCGAAGCCGCGCAACTGCCCAAGGTCGATGGCCTGTCGGTGGTGCTGGCCGGTTCCGCCTCCAAGGCGACCAATGCCCAGGTGGCCGAATGGAAAGCCAAGCGTCCTGCCTTCCGCATCGACCCGCTGGCGCTGGCCCGTGGCGAAGACGTGGTGGCCCAGGCGCTGGCCTTCGCCGATGAACGCATCAAGAATGAGCCGGTGCTGATCTACGCAACGGCCACCCCCGATGAAGTCAAGGCCGTGCAGAAGGAACTGGGCGTGGCCAAGGCCGGCCATCTGGTCGAGCAGGCGCTGGCATCGATTGCCGCTGGCCTGAAGCAGCGCGGCGTGCGCCAGTTCGTGGTGGCCGGCGGCGAGACTTCCGGCGCGGTGGTGCAGGCACTGGAGGTGCGCGCCCTGCGCATCGGTCCGCAGATCGATCCGGGCGTGCCGGCCACCGCCACGCTGGACGAGCAACCGGTTGCACTGGCGCTGAAGTCGGGCAATTTCGGTAGCGTCGATTTCTTCGAGAAGGCCCTGCGCTATCTCGACGGGAAGATGGCATGAGCCGCACCACCAACGAAAGCGCGCTGCGCGAAGAGATCTGCCGTATCGGCGCCTCGCTCTACCAGCGCGGCTACACGGTGGGTTCGGCCGGCAACATCAGCGCCCGTCTGGATGACGGCTGGCTGATCACGCCGACCGATGCCTGCCTGGGTTTCCTCGATCCGGCCGCCATCGCCAAGGTCAATGCGGCCGGTGAATGGGTCTCGGGCGACAAGCCCTCCAAGACCCTGGTCCTGCATCGCGCCATCTACGACAACAATCCCGAGATGCACGCCGTGGTGCATACGCATTCCACGCACCTGGTGTCGCTGACCATCAATGGCGTCTACAGCGAAGAGGACGTGCTGCCGCCGATCACGCCGTATTACGTGATGAAGGTCGGCCACATTCCGCTGATCCGTTATGCCCGTCCGGGTGCACCGGAAGTGGCCGAGCAGGTGGCCAAGATCGCCACCAAGGTGCGCGGCGTGCTGCTGGAGCGGCTGGGTCCGGTGGTGTGGGAAAGCTCGGTTTCCAAGGCCGCTTTCGCCCTGGAAGAACTGGAAGAAACCGCCAGACTGTGGCACCTGGCCGGTGGCCGTGCCACCCCGCTCGAAGAGGCGGCATTGCAGGACTTGCGCGATACCTTCAAGGCGCGCTGGTAGTAGCAACGGCAGTTCCCAGGCAGCCTTTAGCAACCCTTAGCAACAACGCGTCATGGCGGCCGGTTTCGGCCCGCCATGCCCCGCTTGCGCCCAACGGAAGGTGGTGGGTGCAAGCGGGAGCCAAGCCGGCACCAGACCGGCCACTCAATGCCGGCTGTCGTTCCGTTGCGCAGAAACGGGACGAGGGTCCGATTGAATCCATAAATTGCCCGTCAGACCACGGGCTCCAAGCAACCAGCGGCCGTGCAAACAGCCGCGACACTCTTAGGGAGATGTAACATCATGACCACCGCAAGCACTACCGGCGTCGGCCTCGACGTCAATGACAAATCCAAGGACGGGCTGTACAAGAAAGTGTTCTGGCGCATCATGCCTTTCCTGATGCTGTGCTACGTGATCGCGTATCTGGATCGCGTCAACGTCGGCTTCGCCAAGCTGCAGATGTCGCAGGACCTGGGCTTCTCCGAGACCGTCTTCGGTCTGGGCGCGGGCCTGTTCTTCATCGGCTACTTCCTCTTCGAAGTGCCCAGCAACATCCTGATGCACAAGGTCGGCGCGCGCATCTGGATCGCCCGCATCATGATCACCTGGGGCATTCTGTCGGCAGCCTTCATGTTCGTGCAGAATTCGACCCAGTTCTACGTCCTGCGCTTCCTGCTGGGCCTGGCCGAAGCCGGTTTCTATCCCGGCATCATCCTGTACCTGACCTACTGGTTCCCCTCGCACCGCCGTGCCAAGGTGATCGCGGTGTTCATGTCCGGCATCCCGGTCGCCGGCATCCTGGGCAACCCGCTGTCGGGCTGGATCATGGATGCCTTCCATCACAACGGCGGCCTGGAAGGCTGGCAGTGGATGTTCCTGATCGAAGCCATCCCGGCCGTGCTGATCGGCGTGGCCACGATCCTGTACCTGGACAACGACGTCAAGAGCGCCAAGTGGCTCTCCGATGAAGAAAAGACCAGCCTGCAAGCCGACATCGACGGCGACTCCAAGGGCAAGGAAAGCAAGCACGGCTTCGGCGCCATCATCAAGGATGCGCGTGTCTGGCTGATGTGCCTGATCTACTTCTCCTTCGTGATGGGGCAGTACGGCCTGACGCTGTGGATGCCGACCCTGGTCAAGGCTACCGGCGTGAAGGGCAACCTCGAAATCGGCCTGCTGTCGGCCATCCCGTTCGGTTGCGCCATCATTGCCATGAACCTGATCGGCCGCAGCGCCGACCGCATGCGTGAGCGTCGCTGGCACCTGGTGATCCCGGCCCTGATGGGTGGCGTGGGCTTCGTCGGTGCTGCGCTGTTTGCCGACAACACCGCCGTCTCGATCGCCTCGCTGTCGCTGGCCGCCGCGGGCGTGCTGACCTGCGCACCGCTGTTCTGGTCGCTGCCGACCGCCTTCCTGTCGGGCGCGGCGGCGGCCGTCGGTATTGCGGCCATCAACTCGGTGGGCAACCTGGCCGGCTTCGTCAGCCCCTACCTGATCGGTTACCTGAAGGACCTGACCCACAACAACGCCACCGGTATGTACATGCTGGCGGTGATGCTGGTGGTCGGTTCCATTGCCACCCTGGCCACCAAGCCCGGTCTGGTCAACAAGTAAGCCAAGCCCCCGTCGAAGCCCGCATGCCTGTGCCTGCGGGCTTTGACGTTTTCTGCACTGCCGGTGATGGCGCCGATCTTTGCGTTGATCGCGCTACACTGGCCCCCTTCGTTATCAAGGAGAACCCGATGCTGCGTTTTGCTGCCAACCTGAGCATGATGTACGTGGAACACGATTTCCTGGACCGCTTCGCCGCCGCCGCCAAGGATGGCTTCTCCGGCGTCGAGTTCCTGTTCCCGTACGACTACCAGCCTGAAGAAATCAAGTCGCGCCTGGAGGCCAACGGCCTGACCCAGGCGCTGTTCAACGCGCCCCCGGGCGACTGGGCTGCCGGTGAGCGTGGCATCGCCTCGCTGCCGGGTCGCGAAGACGAATTCAAGCGCAGCATCGAGACTGCGCTGAAGTACGCCTCCGTCATCGGCAACAAGACCCTGCACGTGATGGCCGGCCTGATCAAGCCCGAGCAGGATCGCGCGCGTCACCGCGCCGTGTATCTGGACAACCTGTCCTATGCGGCGCACCAGGCCGAATCCGCCGGCCTGACCGTGGTGATCGAGCCGATCAACACGCGCAACATTCCGGGCTTCTTCCTGAACCGCCAGGACGATGCCCAGGCCATCTGCGCCGAAGTGGGCGCGCCCAACCTGAAGGTGCAGTTCGACTGCTACCACTGCCAGATCGTCGAAGGCGACGTGGCCGTGAAGTTGAAGCGCGACATGCCCGGCATCGGCCATATCCAGATCGCCGGCGTGCCCGAGCGCCACGAGCCGGATGTGGGTGAGCTGAACTATCCGTATCTGCTGAAGCTGATCGATACCCTGGGTTACCAGGGCTGGATCGGTTGTGAATACAATCCGGCCGGTGCTACCTCGGCGGGATTGGGTTGGCTCAAGGCGTTGGCGGAGCAGGGGCTGACTACACTGAAGAAGTAAGAATTTAACTGCTCCGGAACAGGAGCGGGTTGCGTAGTATGAATGCCGCCCGGTGTCGAGCCGGGCGGCATTTTTTATCGCTTGTTCAAGCGGGCATCTGATTGCGTGCCGTGCCTGTCTTTGCAGGCCTTTTGGTGGCTGCCTTTTTTGTCGGTGTCCGCGCGGTGCGCGCGGCTTGCTCCCGTGCCCGGTTCTTGCCCGATACGGGTTTCAGGGCGGACTTTGGGGTAGCGGACCGTTTGGTCTTGCGTGGTGGATGAGGTGCAGCGATGCTCAATCGGACATCGAGTGCACCGAACAACCGAAGTACAGTACCCAGCCTGGGTTCGGCACCAGGCTTGAGTGTCTTGTAGAGGCTTTCGCGACCTAATCCGGCCTTGCTTGCCACCTCCGCGATACCGCGCGCGCGGATGACGTCATTGAGCGCGGCCATCAGGAAAGCAGGATCGTTTTCTGCGAGGGCAGCTTCCAGGTAGGCTGCCATCATCTCCTTGCTGTCGAGATAGATCGCGGGATCGAACGCAGAGACTTGCAGGTCCTTGGCGCTGAATTTTCGGCTGGTCATGGTGACTCCCTTGAGGTGCGAGCATTGTATCCAGATGGATACATCGCGCCAGAAGTAGCCGCTTATCCGGGAGGGAATATCGTGAAATGACGAGCCTGCCAGCGTCGTAGCGGCAGTGAATCTGAACCGGTGTCTGAATCAGAACAAATCAATCTCCCCGCCCACCGGCTTGGCCTGCAGCCTGGACGCATATTCACGCTCCCGGCTGGCCAGGTCGGCGCCGGCTTCCTTGATCTTCTTGACCAGGACCTTGCCGGTTCGCGGGAAGAAGTGCACCTTGCGCGGCCAGATGTCGTTGAGGTCTTCGGCCACCACGCGGATCTTCTCGGCCGACAGGTAATTCTTGACGAAGGCGGCATTGCGCTCGCCCACGTTCATGGCGTTCATGCCGCGCAACACCGCACCGCCGCCGAAGACCTTGCATTCCAGGTTCTCGCGCCGGGCGCCGGCTTTGATCACGTCGTTGATCAGCACTTCCATCGCATAGGTGCCATAGCGCATCGAGGCAGAGACCGGACTGTCGGCTTCGCCGCCGCCGTCGGGCAGCATGAAATGGTTCATCCCGCCCACGCCGGTCACGCGGTCACGCAGGCAGGCCGATACGCACGAACCCAGCACGGTGACGATCATCATGTCCTGGCCCGTGTAGAAGTACTCGCCCGGCAGGATCTTGGCGGTGTCGCAGTTGAAGGCCCGGTCGTGGTACAGATAGGAAGCGAAATTTTCCGGCTTGTTGATGACGGTCTGCATACGGGCCCCTGATGGCTGTTGTGCCCATCCCGATGAGGGATGGTGAGTGTTGTTGGTTTCTGCATTGTCAGGCAGGCATGGCCCGGCCGATATCGGGGATTTCCCGAGGCCCAGGGCGAGAACAGGCTTGCGCTCCCGCGTTAATGAGGGATATCCGCAATCCCCGTTTACTCCCACGCCGTGGTACGCTTCGCCCCCTCGACATGACCCGATCCCGGTCCGCTCTGACGGAGACGATTTGTACAGGCATTCCCCAAATGCCGGAGACAGGCATCGGACAGGCAGTTGAACCCGGCAGGCACGGCCCAGGCAAGCGTTCTGGCCCGTGTGCCGTGGCCCCGCGCGGCCACGCCCGGCTGGCGTTGCGCGCGCTTGCGACGCCCATGACGCATCCATCCATTCCTGCCCTCCACGGCAGGCGCAGGGTCTTGCGCCATGCACCGGTTGTCCGACTCCCCGCCCTGGCGCAGGGGAGGCAGCCCTCTCTCATCACAAACGGATTAGACAATGTTGAAAAAATCCTTCCTGGCTTTGCTGGGATTCGTAGTTGCGCTGGTCACCGCACCAGCATCGCAGGCGGCCGACGTCAAGAAGGTCGACGTGCTGCTGGTCGGCGGCGGCATCATGAGCACCACCCTGGCGGTCTGGCTCAATGAACTGGAACCGGGCTGGTCGATGGAAATGGTCGAGCGCCTCGATGGCGTGGCCGAGGAAAGCTCCAACGGCTGGAACAACGCCGGCACCGGCCACTCGGCCCTGGCCGAACTGAACTACACGCCCGAAGACAAGGATGGCAAGATCCAGATCGCCAAGGCCATCGAGATCAACGAATCCTTCCAGATCTCGCGCCAGTTCTGGTCCTGGCAGGTCAAGAACGGCGTGCTGAAGAATCCGCGCTCCTTCATCAACTCCACTCCCCACATGAGCTTCATCTGGGGCGATGACAACGTGGCCTACCTGAAGAAGCGCTACCAGGCGCTGCAGGCCAGCCCCTTGTTTGCCGGCATGCAATATTCGGAAGACCACGAGCAGATCAAGAAGTGGGTGCCGCTGATGATGGAAGGGCGCGACCCGAACCAGAAGCTGGCCGCCACCTGGAGCCCGCTGGGCACCGACGTCAACTTCGGCGAGATCACCCGCCAGTTCGCCGCCTACCTGCAGAGCCGTCCCAACTTTGCCCTGAAGCTCTCCAGCGAAGTGCGCGAGATCACCCGCAATGCCGATGGCACCTGGCGCGTCGCCTACAAGAACCTGAAGGATGGCAGCACCACCGAGACCGATGCCAAGTTCCTCTTCATCGGCGCAGGTGGCGGTGCACTGAAGCTGCTACAGAAGTCCGGCATCCCCGAGGCGCGTGATTACGCGGCCTTCCCGGTGGGCGGCTCCTTCCTCATCACCGACAACCCGGCCGTCGCCGAGCGCCACCTGGCCAAGGCCTATGGCAAGGCCTCCGTGGGCGCGCCGCCGATGTCGGTGCCGCACCTGGATACCCGTGTGCTCGATGGCAAGCGCGTGATCCTGTTTGGGCCCTTTGCCACCTTCTCGACCAAGTTCCTCAAGCAAGGCTCGCTGTGGGATCTGTTCTCGGCCACCACCACCCACAACGCCTGGCCGATGGCCCGTGTCGGTATCGATGAATACCCGCTGGTGGAATACCTGGCCGGCCAGCTGATGCTGTCCGACGACCAGCGCTTTGCGGCCCTGAAGGAATACTTCCCCAACGCCAAGAAGGAAGACTGGCGCCTGTGGCAAGCCGGCCAGCGCGTGCAGATCATCAAGCGCGACGAGGCCAAGGGCGGCGTCCTGAAGCTGGGTACCGAGATCGTGGCCTCGGCCGATGGCAGCATTGCCGGCCTGCTGGGTGCCTCGCCGGGTGCCTCGACGGCTGCGCCGATCATGCTGACGGTGCTGCAGAAAGTCTTCAAGGACAAGCTGGCCACGCCAGAATGGCAGCAGAAGGTGCGCCAGATCGTGCCCAGCTACGGCATCAAGCTCAACGACCATCCGGACCAGGTTGCCAAGGAATGGGCCTATACCGCCGAAGTGCTGCAACTGATGCCGCCGCCGGTGATCGCTCCCAAGGCCGCTGGCCAGGGCGCTGGCAGCATGGACAAGCCAAAAGCCAATGCATCGGCCGATATGGCGCTCTGATGGCGGGCTGCCTGTTTTTCAGGCGACCGGAATATGAAGTTTTGTTAGAAAAATCAGGAAACTGAAAAATGGGTAGTCCGGTTCGCGCCGGCTACCCATTTTTTCATAGTGCGCCGTTGGCCGAGCAAGGCAGCGGCAGCTTCAGCAGGGCCGGCCAGCTGCGGTCCCAGTCGCCATCATGGGCCATGCCCGGCACGATCATCAGGGCGGCACAGCGGCCCGTGCGGGCGACGAAGCTGCGCGTGATGGCAGGGACGATCACGGCATCCTCGGCGCCGCTCACGTGCAGTTGCGGGATGCGCGCCACTTGCGGCGCGAAGTCGATGGCGTTGAGCGAGCCGGGCATCTGCGAGACCTGGTGCCAGCCATTGACGGCCACGTGATCCAGATTGCCGGCCACGGTACGAATGGCGCTCACATCCTTGCGCTGTGCCGCCAGCAGCACGGCGATGGTGCCACCGCCCGAATAGCCCACCAGTTCCAGCCGTGCTGGCTGCAGCCGCGCCACGTAGCGGTTGATGGCTTCATTCATGGCGTTCACCACTTCGGGGGAATAGCGCAGGCCGCTCCAGTACGCTGGCTGGCAGGCCGGATTGCGTTCCATCGGCGTGAACTGGCAGGGCCGCGCCAGGTACACCACGTCGCCGCCATCGCTGGCGGCCAGGCGCAGGCCCATGGCCGTGTGGGGCGTGGGATCGGGTGAGAGCTGGGTCCGCGTGATCCAGGCGCGGCCGTCGCCTTCCAGGTAGATGCGTAGCAGGGGAGGTTTTGGCCGGGCGTGGACATAGGCCGTCAGCACGAAGGGGCCGCCGCGTACTTCTTCGCGTTGCAGGCCGGAGGGGGCGGCCAGGGTGTCGGCGCGGTGTACGAGGTCGCTGGTGCAGGCGGTCAATAGGGCCAGGCTCGCCAGGATGGCGGCGGGGAAGAGTCGTAATTGGGCAAGGAGAGGCGAGCGCATGAGGCGATTGTCGCCGGAGTGAAATCAGCTCGCAAGCGCCCCTTCGCTTGGACCGATGAGCGCATCTCGGGACGGTCTGACGCAGAACTCGGCCGGTCGTCTTTAGCGGAACGCGTACGCTGACGACAAGCCAGTCAAGGCTGATGCTCAGGAGATCCTTAAGCGGCCTATGGTCGAGACCAAGGTATTGGCCTGCATCTGCAAGGTGGCCGATTCAGTGGGCCCTGCGATATTGTGTTTGCAAACCTGATTTTTATAAAAAGGAATGAAGGGTTAAGTCCCCAACACGCGTGGCATTAACCCATTTGTCAGCCTGAATTACTTTAAGGACCTCAGCATCTTCTGTCGAATTAAGACAAAAAAGAGTTTGTATGTTGCGACTGTCGTATTCGGTTAGTTTCTTAAATACAAATGATTTTTTCTCTTCATCAAATCTCTGAAAAAATGCCGTATCGAAGACGATGATCCAATGTTCACTTTTTGAGGTGCATGACATTAGCTTTAATGCTATGTCGAGGAATGCTATTTGTTTTTCTGTGAAACTCAATAATCCAACGGGCAGAAAGAAATCGCGGCCATCGGGAACCAGTACTTCTACCTTGCGATGCCCACTTCTTTTAAATCGGTTGCCAAATGTGGCGCTAGCAAATAACTCTTCACGAAGAGCATCCCACACCAAATCCTCTTCTGTTCCAAGCACGTCGGCTAAATAGCGCAGGGCTTTAACAAAAGTATCTTTTGGTTCTGAATGATGCACGTGATATAGCTGGGTGTTGAAATACAGTGTCCGGCATAGGGAGCGGGGCCAGTCGGCGGAGGGGCAACCGTTAACTTCAATATGGATTCGCTGAGTTGCATTCCTTGCTTTTCTTTTTCTAGTGGACATGGCTTCGGGACTGATCCGAATGGATGTTCTTGTATGATCGCTTTGATGCAATAGTTGAATATAGGCGCCGTTGGTAGAGTTCTTGGAAAGGCTGAATCTGTTGTTAAAATCTCGCCAGTGATTGCCGCCGGAAAATGCCGATAGAGTTTCGCAAAGTGTCGTTTTTCCAGATTCGTTGCGGCCTACAAGAACATTGTTTCTACCAAATGGAACTGTAAATTCACCCGAAAAAATTCCGACGTTCCGGAAACTTAATCTGCTGACTCCTTGATTAAACAGTTCTGGGCCGCTTTCAACTCGCTCGAAAACCCATTTTTCGTGTTGCGCTTTCCAGCGGCGAAGTTCGTCGACTGTGCATTTGCTTGGATTGTCATCGATAAACTTGCCATGAATCTGGCATGTCCAAATTCCGTTTGTCTCGCTAGAACGTTCTTCAGGGCTCATAGCGTCATCGTATCGCGGCCCTTTTTTTGACGCGGCAGTAATGTGTGCTGCGACACCTACCATTGTTAGGCCTGATTTCCGATCTTCTGAGCCGGCAATCGTCATTCGCCTGCAACCGGGATAAGCGCAAACGTAGCCAGAGCGTTTGGCTAGTAGATCCTTTGTTGAGGGAGAAAAGTCATCTCTCCCATCGTCTTCAGGCAATGTAGTGTCACTCATTTGGTAGTTGGTACTAATGATGTAGGCGTTGATCGCTTTCGCTACGTCGCTTTGCCGTTTAAGTATCCAAATGAACTTTAAGATTTGAGATGGCAGCAACTGATACGGGAGATTTGACTAACGCACAAAAACTGCTGGGTTATAAAAACCGCACCACCACTGAAATATATACAAGAGAAAGGCAGGGGGAGTTGGTGTGGCCACATAGTGGTCATTTCAGGGAAGGCGAAGCTTAAGTGCTGACCTTCTTGAGACCAAGTTGCGCAGAAAAGTCGAGCCATTCTTCAAGGGAGAGTTCTTCTGCGATTGCATTCATATCGTTTTTATCTTCTTCTTGCACGACGATGATTAGCGAAAATTCTTCATCCTCATCTTCAGTAGAGGTCTGAACATCTTCGATTACATAATGGGTGCCGATTTGTGGATTGATGCCAAACGGATTTGCTGAAGTCTTAGTTGTTACATAAACTTCATTAACGAGCGGGAGTGAGTTTGATTTATTCATCTGCGGTCACTTTGGTCGAGTGGGTGGCGGCGGTGGCGGGCTTGGAGGCGCATGTCTCTCAGTGTGCGGGATCGGGGTATTACTTGTTGGCTTTGTCATGGTTTCGGCGTGCTGCTAATTTGGGGAAATCCGTCGGTTGAGTTCTTCTTGGCACCTTACTCTGAGCCTTTCAGTTGCCAGGACGTCATACTTCACACGTTTGATTTCTTCAGCATATCGTTTTCTGAATGACAGAAGCTCTTTTTGAAATACTTCTACCGGGAAGTCGGGATTGATGCGCATTTTGAATCGGAAGCTCTCTAGCTCGATTCTAAGGCTGGAAAATGCAACGCGGCTATTGGGATGATCTCTGAGTTTTTCTGCAACGGACAACTGCCGGGAAAATATCACTAATAAGGCGCTGATCGAAGTGAGAACAGGCCACATCCACGAGTAATTCGTATGTTTCCAGAGGGCCAAGCCGGCTAGGGCCGAACTGCCAGACGTTACTGCCGAAATGATTTTTGAGGTGTAATCGAGGTGTGACCATCGCCCGATTAGCGCGTCTTCCAAAATTTCTGCGTAATAACACTCGTAGTGAGTTAGATACGCTGCATTCCAAATTTCGTCGCGAGGGTCAACTGCCATCTATTTTCCTTTTTATTGATGTAACCGAACCAGTGGTTGGTTTTTATTATCAAGGAAATTGTAGAAAACAGGTGCTAAATGTAGAAAAGCGGACTAGCCGTTACTCACAGTTAGTCCGCCTCATATTTGGTGGCCCGGGGCGGAATCGAACCACCGACACAAGGATTTTCAATCCTCTGCTCTACCAACTGAGCTACCAGGCCAAGACGGACAAGTATAGACACTTTAAAAAATTATGCAAGTCCTTTTTGAAAAATAGTTTTCGCCACCCCGTTTATAATCGCCGGCATGACTACCCAAGCACACACCCATTCCTCTTCGCCGGCTGCGGCTGGCACTGAAATCTGCATCGTCGGCGACGGCGCGGTCGGCAAGACGGCGGCGCTGGGGCTGGCCCAGGCGGGCTTCAAGGTGACCCTGCTGGCCCCCCCGCCCCAGGCCGCCACGCCGGACCCCGCCAGCTGGGACGTGCGGGTCTACGCCCTGAACCATACCGCCCATCGCTTGCTGTCCTCGGTCCGCGTCTGGGATGCCATGGATGCCTCGCGCATCGCCCCTGTGGATAACATGACCGTTCACGGCGATGGCGTGCCGGAGAAAGCCCGGCCTGGCCTGCTCACCTTCGATGCCTACGCGGCCCGTACCGATGCGCTGGCCTGGATCATCGAAGACCGCAACCTGGACCAGGCGCTGGACGCCGCCCTGCGCTTCGCCCCCAATGTACGCGTCGTGCAGGGCCGCGCCACGGCGCTTACTGTCGCCGGTGACACCGCGACCCTGACGCTGGAGTCCGGCCAGTCCCTGTCAGCATCCCTGGTGGTCGGGGCCGATGGCGCCAACTCCTGGGTGCGCGGCCAGTGCGATATCGGGCTCGATTACCGCAGCTACGGCCAGAACGCCATCGTCACCAATTTCTCCTGCGAGCTGCCCCATCGCGGCGTGGCCTATCAGTGGTTCAGCCCCACCGAAGGGGTGATCGCGCTGCTGCCGCTGCCGGGCAACCGCGTCTCCCTGGTCTGGTCCGCGCCGCAGGCACTGGCCGATCAGTTGCTTCAGTTGCCGCTGTCGGCCCTGGCCGAACGCCTGGCCCAATGGGCCGCGCCGGTGCTGGGTGCGTTGACGCCGCTGCAGCCGGAAGTGGCCAAGGCCTTCCCGCTGCGCCTGATCAAGCCGCACGCGATGATCGCCCCGCGCGTGGCCTTGATCGGCGACGCTGCCCACGTGGTGCATCCCATGGCCGGCCATGGCATGAACCTGGGCTTCGGTGACGTGGCCGCGTTGATCGATATCCTGCAGAAGCGCGAACCCCAGTACGATTGCGGCGACGAGCGCGTGCTGCGCCGCTATGCCCGCGCCCGCAAGGAAGAAGTGTTGCTGATGCAGATCGCCACCGATGGCCTGCATCGCATCTTCTCCACCGAGGCCGAGCCGGTGCGCCTGGTGCGCAACCTCGGCATGAGCCTGGTCAACCGCCTGCCCATCCTGAAACGCCGCCTGATCGCCCACGCGCTGGGGCAGTAAGCGGCGCCGATTTCAGGTAAGGTAGGGCCTCTGGCGAAGCGCGGCCGCTGTTGCGGCTGTCTTCGCCAGCAAAACACCTCCCCCCGACATTATTGAAAGACATGTGCGAATCCAGTGCTGGCGCGGCTTTGCGGCCGATGCTCCGAAGATTGGATGCGCGTTTGATTTGAATCAGGACGAGTATGAAAAAATTTTTGACCGCAGGTGCGAGCTCCTTGCGCCATCTGAGCATGGCGGCGCTGCTGCTGGCTTCCACCCTCGTGGGCGTGAGCGCCCATGCGCAAGCCGAGGCGGCCGACAGCACCGAGGCCACCATCAAGAAGCTGATCGAACCGCGCCTGGGCAAGGATGCCAAGGTCGATTCGGTGACCAAGACGCCCTATGCCGGCCTCTATGAAATCCAGATCGATGGCGACGTCATCTATACCGATGCCAAGGCCCAGTACCTCTTCATCGGCCGCGTGGTCGATTCGCAGACCTACCGCGATTACACCAAGGAAAAGATCGAATCGCTGAACCAGGTGCCGTTCTCGGCGCTGCCGCTGGACAAGGCCATCAAGACCGTCAAGGGCAATGGCAAGCGCGTCATCGCCATCTTCGAAGATCCCAACTGCATCTACTGCAAGCGCCTGCACAAGACCCTGCAGGAAGTGGACAACATTACCTACTACACCTTCCAGTACAACATCCTCTCGCCGGACTCCATCGTGAAGTCGCGCAACATCTGGTGCGCGCCCAATCCGAGCAAGGCATGGAACGAATGGATGCTCAACGGCAAGGACGTCCCGGCGGCCCCGGCCTCCTGCAATGCACCGCATGAAGAAGTGCTGGCGCTGGGCAAGAAGCTCAAGGTCACCGGTACACCGACCATCTTCTTTGCCGATGGCTCGCGTATCCCGGGTGCGGTCGATGCCAAGGGGCTGGAACAGAAACTGTCCTCGCTGAAGTAAGCGGATAAAGAAAAGGGCGCTCGCATCGCGGGCGCCCTTCGTTCATCTGCGCTCTGCCGGCGCTTACTTCCCGGTATGCAGTTCCATCATGGCCTGTTCGAACTTGCCCTGCACCAGCAGGGGAATGACGTTGAGGCTCTTGTCCAGTGCTTCGTTGATCAGGCTCTGCTCTTCCTTGCGCGGCCGGTGCAACACGAAGTCGGCCACCGGCTGCTGCAGGCCCAGCGTGCGCGGATGGCCGATGCCCAGGCGCAGGCGCCAGTAGTCCTGGGTGCCGAGGGCGGCGGTGATGTCCTTCAAGCCATTGTGTCCGCCCGAGGAACCGCCTTTCTTGATCTTGGCCGCACCCGGCGGCAGATCCAGTTCGTCATGCACCACCAGCACTTCATCCGGATTGATCTTGTAGAAGCGCGCCAGCGCGCCGACCGACTGGCCGGAGCGGTTCATGTAGGTCTGCGGTTCCAGCAGCCAGACCTCATTGCCGGCGATGCTGGTCTTGCCCGCCAGGGCGTTGAAGCGCTGCTCGCGTGTCAGGCGCACCGGACCGGCGAGGTTGTCGACCAGCCAGAAGCCGGCGTTGTGGCGGGTTTGTTCGTATTCGGGGCCGGGGTTGCCGAGACCGACGATGAGACGGATGGACATGGTGCAAAAAGACAAGGACGCGCGAGGCGAAAGCGCCGATTATCCCGGCTTTGGCCGCCGCCGTCCAATTCCCTGCGCGCCGGATGTGCCCGTGCGGCCTGCTTGGGCGTGCAATCGGGCAATGTCAAGATTGGCGTGGCTGCCTGAATTGCGTATCATCCATCGCTTGTTTTTGCTCACCGCATAACCGCTTAATTGCTTAACTGTTGACTGGGTTTCACCATGCTGCCTTCTATCGAACAACGACTCGCCCTTGAACTCGCCGCCAAGCCGGTTCAGGTCGCTGCCGCCATCGCCTTGCTGGACGAAGGTGCCACCGTTCCTTTCATCGCCCGCTACCGCAAGGAAGTCACCGGCGGCCTGGACGACGTACAACTGCGCCTGCTGGAAGAACGCCTGCGTTACCTGCGCGAGCTGGAAAGCCGCCGCGCCGCGATCATCGCCTCCATCGAAGAGCAGGGCAAGATGACGCCCGTGCTGCTGGATGCCATCACCCACGCGGAAGACAAGACCCGCCTGGAAGACCTCTACTTGCCCTACAAGCCGAAGCGCCGCACCAAGGCCCAGATCGCCGCCGAAGCCGGCCTGACCGAACTGGCCGATGCGCTGTTGAACGATCCGACCCTCAATCCCGAAGAAGAAGCGGCCAGGTTCATCAAGCCCGCCTTCACCACCGACAACGGCGACAATCCCGGCGTGCCCGATACCAAGGCGGCACTGGATGGCGCGCGCCAGATCCTCATGGAGCGCTTCTCGGAAGATGCCGAACTGCTGCAGAGCCTGCGTGAATACCTCACCGAACATGGCGTGGTCGAATCCAAGGTGATCGAAGGCAAGCAGGATGCCGGTGAAAAATTCGCCGACTACTTCGATTACTCCGAGACCTACTCCACCATCCCGTCGCACCGTGCGCTGGCGCTGTTCCGTGGCCGCCGCGAAGAGATGTTGAACGTGGTGCTGCGCCTGGATACCGAGGAAGAAAAGCCGAAGTGGGACGCCCCGCACAACCCCTGCGAAGGCCGCATCGCCTCGCGCTTTGGCGTCTCGAACAAGGGCCGTGCTGCCGACAAGTGGCTCTCCGACACCGTGCGCTGGGCCTGGCGCGTGAAGGTCTTCATGCACCTGGAAACGGAGCTGATGACCAACCTGCGCGAGAAGGCCGAAGCCGAAGCCATCAACGTCTTCGCCCGCAACCTGAAGGACCTGCTGCTGGCCGCACCGGCCGGCCCGCGCGCCACCATGGGCCTGGACCCGGGGCTGCGTACCGGCGTGAAGGTGGCCATCGTGGACGCCACCGGCAAGGTCGTGGCCACCGATACCATCTATCCGCACCAGCCGCGCAACGACTGGAACGGTTCGCTGCACACCCTGTCGCAACTGGCCGAGAAGCACAATGTCTCGCTGATCTCGATTGGCAACGGCACCGCCTCGCGCGAAACCGACAAGCTGGCGCAGGACCTGATCAAGCTGCGTCCCGAACTCAAGCTCACCAAGATCGTGGTCTCCGAAGCGGGTGCGTCGGTGTATTCCGCTTCCGAATTCGCCTCCAAGGAATTGCCGGACCTGGACGTGTCGCTGCGTGGCGCGGTTTCGATTGCGCGCCGTTTGCAGGATCCGCTGGCCGAGCTGGTCAAGATCGATCCCAAGTCGATTGGCGTGGGCCAGTACCAGCACGACGTGAGCCAGTCGCAACTGGCCCGCTCGCTGGACGCGGTGGTGGAGGACTGCGTGAACGCGGTTGGAGTCGATGTGAACACGGCTTCCGCGCCCCTGCTGGCGCGCGTCTCGGGGCTTAACGCCAGCGTGGCGCAGAGCATCGTGTCCTACCGGGATATGAAGGGTATGTTCAATTCGCGGGCAGCCCTGCGCGAGGTGCCGCGCCTGGGCGAGAAGACCTTCGAACAGGCCGCCGGCTTCCTGCGCGTGATGAATGGCGAGAACCCGCTGGATGCTTCGGCGGTGCACCCGGAATCCTATCCGCTGGTGGAAAAGATCCTGGCCGACATCAAGAAGGACGTCAAGAGCGTGCTGGGCCAGACCTCGCTGTTGAAGGGCCTGTCGCCAGCCAAGTATGCCGATGAGAAGTTCGGCGTGCCTACCGTCACCGACATCCTGAAGGAACTGGACAAGCCCGGCCGCGACCCGCGTCCTGAATTCACCACGGCGACCTTCAAGGAAGGCGTGGAAGAGATCAAGGACCTGCGCGTGGACATGATCCTGGAAGGCGTGGTCACCAACGTGGCGGCCTTCGGTGCCTTCGTCGACATCGGCGTGCATCAGGATGGCCTGGTCCACATCTCGGCGCTGTCCAACAGCTACGTGAAGGACCCGCACACCGTGGTCAAGGCGGGCCAAGTGGTCAAGGTCAAGGTGCTGGAAGTGGACGAGAAGCGCAAGCGCATCGCCCTGACCATGCGCCTGAACGATACCGCGCCGGCCCCGGGCGCGCGCAACGAACAGCGCGGCGACCGTACTGATTCGCGCCGCCTGTCGCAACACCAGAACCAGCGCGGCCGCGAGCAGGCACCGGCCAACAATGCGATGGCGGCGGCGTTTGCCAAGTTGCGTGGGTGATGTTTTTCTGAAGTATCGAGAGCGAACTTTTCGATGCTTGCCGATACAATGAAAACTTAGTAAAAAGAGGCTGGTTCCCTAGGAATCAGCCTCTTTTTTATTAGGTTTTGGAAGAAATGGGATACGACGGACAGGCCAGTCACGCGCTCGTGCTGATCCGCGTCTGACTCACCGACACCGAAATGCTCACCGTCGTCTCGCTGGCCACCACCGTGCCGCCCTGGCCATCAGCGTTGCCATCGCTGCCTGCATCATCCTCACCCTCCTGCTTGCCACCCTTGACCTTGTTGATGAAGTCGCCCAGTGCTTTCTGCACCAGGTCATAGGTCTTGTCGATGTTGCTGGCGATATCGCCTTGCAGTACGTTCAGGCTCTCCAGGATGCCGCGTGCTTCCTTGAAGCCCTGGTCCACGCCCTTGAAGATGAGGTTCATGTAGTCATCGATGTTGCTGGCGTCATCCTTGTCCGGGTTGTTCTTCTTGTAGAGGTCGAACATGTTGGTGATGAAGGAGACGATGCGCCCGGCCGTGGCTTCAGGGGAATTGTCCTGCGTTGCCGCCGTCTGGATTGCGTTGTCGCCCAGCTGCGGACGAAGGATGTCGTTGATGTTTTCGATGGCGGTCTTGTAGACCAGCGACAGGGGATCGTTCTGGGTCTGCAGCGACACTTCCAGCGATGACTGCACGATGGACAAGTTGAGCTGCGCCTTGGCGCCGCTGACCGTGAGCAGGTTGGACTGGCGCGCCTCGGCGATCTTGTCGCCGCTGGTGCTGTCGCTCGTGGTCGCGGGCAGCGTGTCGCTGGCCGAGCCCGACGCGATGGAAGAGTTGGTGCCGGGCAGCAGGGACTTGGTGTCCACGCCGGTGGTGTTGCCGATAGCCATGACGGTCTCCTGAAAAAGAAAGGGGATCCGGGCATCAAGGGGGGAAGACGGATCCAGCGAAGCCGGGCTGCGCACCATGCGCATCCACTCCGTTCCTGCATAACGGCCCGTTCAAAGCGGACTTGATATTGACAAAAATTTACACGTCGCAGTTTCAGCGCCGATGCGCTTGCCGCTGCGGTCGCGCATTGGTGCAAGATGATGAAAACCCTTGCCAGGCAAGGGTTTGCGGCGAGCCGTTCCGTGCCATCAAGCCGAGCCGGGCGCGAAAATAATATGGAAGAAAAATGTAACGAGATGTGGGAGGGTGAGGGGGCGCAGGCGTTTTCTTGCGTGCGTGCAATGAAATCACCCGCAGAACACATCTAGGAGGCGCCCGGAGAAAACGCAGCGTATCGAAACGCTGCGTTCAGTGTTGCGGATTCACTCCATCACGAACAGGCGACGGTGTTCACGGATCGCATAGCGGTCCGTCATGCCGGCGATGTAATCGGCCACCTTGCGCGCCTGCTTGTCGAGACGCTGGGTATCGTCGGCGATGCCCTTGACCTGGTAATCCGGCGGCAGCAGGTTGGGCTGGCCGATGAAGGCTTCGAACATTTCGGCGATGATGCGGCGCGCCTTGGCCGTCATGCGGTTGACCTGGTAATGACGGTAGAGCTTCTCGCGCAGGAATTTTTTCAGTATGGCCGCTTCGGCCGCCATGGCGTCGGAGAAGGCGATCAGCTGCGGGGCATTGCGCACGTCTTCGATGTCGCGCGGGGCGATCTCGGCGATGCGGCTGCGCGAAGTCTGGATCAGGTCGACGATCAGTGCATTGATCATGCGCCGCACCGTTTCATGAATGACGCGGCGGCCGGTGATGCCAGGATAGGCTTGTTCGACTTCGCGCAGATGGCGTGCAAAGAAATCGACTTCGCTCATCAGCTCCATCGTCAACAATCCCGAACGCAAGCCGTCGTCGATGTCGTGGTTGTTGTAGGCGATCTCGTCGGCCAGGTTGGCCAGCTGCGCTTCCAGCGAGGGTTGCTTCTTCTCCAGGAAGCGCACGCCGATCTCGCCCAGCTGGCGCGCATTGTGCAGGGAGCAGTGCTTGAGGATGCCCTCGCGGGTCTCGAAGGTGAGGTTCAGGCCATCGAAAGCGCCATAGTGCTGCTCCAGCTCATCGACCACACGCAGGCTCTGCAGGTTGTGCTCGAAACCGCCGTGATGCTTCATGCAGTGGTTCAGCTCATCCTGGCCGGCGTGGCCGAAGGGTGTATGGCCCAGGTCGTGGGCCAGCGAGATGGCTTCCACCAGGTCCTCGTTCAGTTGCAGGTTGCGCGCGCAGGAGCGGGCGATCTGCGCGACTTCGATGCTGTGGGTCAGGCGGGTGCGGAACAGGTCGCCTTCATGGTTGACGAAGACCTGGGTCTTGTATTCGAGACGGCGGAAGGCAGTGGAATGGACGATGCGGTCACGGTCGCGCTGGAACTCGCTGCGCGAACCGGGTGGGGTTTCACTGTAGCGCCGGCCTCGCGAACTTGCCGAGTGGGCGGCATAAGGGGCGAGATGGTCGGGCGCTTCAGTGTGCATGTTTATTCTCCGGTGCAGGCCGCCAGGGTTTGCAAGAGCAGTTCCTGCGGCGCGTTGGTAATCAAGGGGCTTCCCAGCGGCTTGATCAGGATGAACTTGATCTGGCCGCCTTCGTTCTTCTTGTCCACTTCCATCAGTTCCAGCCAGCGGTCCGTGCCCAGGTCCGGCGCCACCGTCGGCAGGCCGGCCGCAGCAGTCACGGCGCGGATGCGCTCGCGCGTGGCGCCATCGATGTAGCCCAGGCGCTGGGACAGGTCGGCCGCCATCACCATGCCGCAGCCCACCGCTTCGCCATGCAGCCATTGACCATAGCCCAGGCCATTTTCGATGGCGTGGCCGAAGGTGTGGCCGAAGTTGAGGATGGCGCGCAGGCCGCCTTCGCGCTCGTCCTGGCGCACCACCTCGGCCTTGATCTCGCAGGAACGCTGGATGGCATAGGCCAGGGCGGCATCATCCTTGGAGACCAGGCGGTCGATATTGGTTTCGATCCAGTCGAAGAAGGGCGCATCGATGATGGCGCCGTGCTTGATGACTTCGGCAATGCCGGCCGACAGTTCGCGCGCCGGCAGGGTGTGCAGCGTGGCGGTATCGGCGATGACGGCCTGCGGCTGGTAGAACGCACCGATCATGTTCTTGCCCAGCGGATGGTTGATGCCGGTCTTGCCACCCACCGACGAATCCACCTGCGAGAGCAGCGTCGTGGGCACTTGCACGAAGGGTACGCCACGCATGTAGGACGCCGCCGCAAAGCCGGTCAGGTCGCCGATCACGCCGCCGCCCAGGGCGATCAGGGTGGTCTTGCGGTCGCACTTGTCGGCCAGCAGGCGATCGAAGATCTTCATCAGGCTGGCCCAGTTCTTTTCTTCCTCGCCATCGGGCAGCACGATCTCGGTAACCTGCTTGCCGGCCGCGCGCAGGGCGTGCGCTACTTTATCGAGGTAGAGCGGGCCCACCTTGTCGTTGGTGACGATGGCCACGCGCTTGCCCTTGACGTATTGCGGCAGCAGGCTGGCGTCATCCAGCAGGCCACGGCCGATATGGATGGGATAGCTGCGCTCGCCCAGGTCGACGTTGAGGGTGAGGGCGGCGATCGAAGTAGCGGCGGGGGCGGTGTTCTGGTTCATGCTGCGAAGGCTGGATTCGGCGCTGGCAGCGCCATGAAGGATCTGGGTGGAGTGGCTGCTGGAAAGCGTGGTGGTGCCATCGGCGGCCTGGGTCAGTAAAGCGCTGCTGGTCTCGAATACGACGGTTTCGTCAGGTTCTGGAACAGGTTGCCAGGCGCCTTCCTTGGGGGAGAGTTCGAGGTGGCTGATGATGGTCTGCACCAGGAATTGCACATTGGGCCGGTTGGTCTCGACCACGAAATCGGCCACTTCGCGATACAGCGGATCACGCTGGCGCGAGAGCTCTTCGAGCTTGCGGCGCGGGTCGGCAGTTTGCAGCAGCGGGCGGTTCTTGTCGCGCCCGGTGCGCTGCAGGATCTGGTTGATGCTGGCGCGCAGGTAGACGACGGTGCCGCCCTTCTTGAGATTGTCCCGATTCTCGGCGCGCAGGACCGCGCCGCCGCCCGTGGCCAGCACGATGTCGGGCAGGGCCGCCAGCTCGCGGATCACCTCGGCTTCGCGGCGGCGGAAGTTCTCCTCGCCCTCGATCTCGAAGATCACCGGGATGGTGGCGCCGGTCCGCGCTTCGATTTCGTGGTCCGAATCGACGAAACGCTTGTTCAGCTTTTTGGCCAGGGCCCGGCCTATGGTGGTCTTGCCGGCTCCCATCAAGCCGACCAGGAAGATGCTTCCAGTCATATCTAAGAATTCTGCGCTTTGCGCTACTGGCCAATGTCACGGCGCCGCACGTCTGCCGGCACGGTCGCCTGCCGCCCGGTGGACGGCTGCCAGGCCGGCTGCGGGCGGGCTTGCGCCCGGCGCGGCGGGCCTGGAACAGCGATTTTACCGTCCTTTGCCCCGCCATCGGGGAAAAATCCCGTCTGCCGGGGCGTCCGGCTCAATACGGGCGCGGCGCGGCGACGATGCGGGGTGTCAGGAAGATCAGCAGTTCGGTCTTGTCGCGCACCTTGCTCTGGCTGCGGAAAAGCGCCCCCAGGACCGGGATTTCGCCCAGCAGCGGCACCCGGGTCTCATGGTCATTGTCGGTCTGGGTATAGATGCCGCCGATGACCACGGTGCCGCCGTCCTCGACCTGGACCTTGGTCTTGATGTGCTTGGTGTTGATGGCCAATCCGCCCGGCGTGATGCTGCCCCGGCTGTCCTTGTTGACGTCCACGTCCAGGATCACGTTGCCGTCCGGGGTGATCTGGGGCGTGACTTCCAGCTTCAGGTTGGCTTTCTTGAAGGCAGTGGCGGTGCTGCCATTGCCGGCGGCTTGCTGGTAGGGAATTTCTTCACCCTGCTCGATCAGCGCGGCCTGCTGGTCGGCCGTGATCAGGCGCGGGCTGGAGACGATCTTGCCGCGTCCGTCGGCTTCCAGCGCCGACAGTTCGACGTTGAGGAAGCGCTGGGCCGCCGCATTGAAGAGGGTGAAGGCGAAGCTGCCGGGCGTTGCGCCGCTGAGGGCTTCGGCACGCAGGTCCAGGGCCGGTTCGCGCAGGTACAGGTCGGGCGTGGCCGGCGTCTGGCCGCTGTGCTCGCCGATGGCGGCATAGCCATTGCCCACGGCCGCGCCGCGCGTGGTAGCCGCCAGTCCGAGCTTGACGCCCAGGTTGCGCGAGAAGCTGTCATCGGCCTCGACGATGCGGGCTTCGATCAGGACCTGGCGCGAGGCCACGTCGATCCGCTCGATCAGCTTGCGCACATTGGCCAGCACGGCCAGGGTATCGGTGACCAGCAACTGGTTGGTGTGGTTGTCGATCATGGCGCTGCCCCGGCGCGAGAGCAGGGCATTGCGGCGATTGGCCTGGGTGCTGCCGTCTTCGCCGATGCCCAGGGCCTTGCGCAGGGTATCGGCACGCTGGTAATTGAGCTGGAAGCTCTCGGCGTGCAACGGTTCCAGGTCGGCGATCGTGGCTTTCTGCTCCAGCTCCATCCGTTCGCGCGCCAGCATCTCGTCGCGCGGCGCGATCCACAGCACCTCGCCATGGCGGCGCATTTCCAGGCCCCTGGCCTGCAGGATCAGGTCCAGTACCTGGTCCCAGGGCAGGTCCTTCAGGCGCAGGCTCAACTGGCCCGACACCGTGTCGCTGGCCACGATGTTCACGCCGCTGTGCTCGGCCAGCACCTGCAGGGCGGTGCGCACGTCGATGTTCTGGAAATTCAGCGACAGCCGCTGGCCGCCGTAGCTCTTGCCTTCCGGCAAGCCCGCTGTCGCGCTGCCTGCACTGACCGGCAACACGTCGATCATCAGCCGCTGCCGGCTCTGGTAGGCCTGGTAGCGCCATGGGCCCTGCATTTCCAGCACCAGGCGTGCGCCATCCTGATGGGAAAGAGCACTGTATTGCGTGACTGGCGTGCCCAGTTGCCCGGCCTGCACTTGTCGCCGCAAGGCCAGCGGCACGGTGGCTCCGGCGATGTCGGCAATCAGCCGGCTACCGAGCTGGCGTACTTGTACGGTGTGCTCGCTGCTGCCCATTTCCACGCTCAGGCGCGCCTCACCCAGCGGACCACGGCGCAGGTCCATCGATTGCAGTGCGGCCGGATCGGGCGCGGGACGCAGTGCCATGTCTACCATCAGGCGATCTCCCTCGGCGCGCAGGCGATGTGTGAAGGCCTGCTTGAGCGAGACCTGAAGGCGCAGGCGTTCATCGTCTGCCGCGAGCTGGATGCGCTTGACCAGGCCGCTGCCGGCCATGGTGCGGGTGAGCGCTTCTGCGGCACTGGTCTGGGGCAGATCGAGCACCAGCTGGGGCGGATCGATCAGCTGGAAAGCCTCGACCTGGGCCGGCTCCAACGGATCTTGCAGCCGCAGTTCCAGCGTCGCCCCGTCGCTGCCCGGGTGGACGTGGATGGCCAGCAAGCGGTTGCCGGCTGTGGCGGCCTGGCTCAGCAGCAGGGTGAGCAGGAGCAGGATCATCTTCATGGCGAGACTCCGGGACGAATCAGGCGGCGCCGGGCAACCCGGCCACTGCGGGCAGGCGGGCGCGAAGGCACGAGCGCCAAGGTGCTGGGCGGCGGCAGGGTGGTCATGGCGATGGTCTGCTGCTGGCCGTCATGACCGATGTCGATGGCCTCTTCGCGTACCGCCAGCACGCGGCCCAGGCCACCGGGCAGCGCATCCCCGGCCTGCAATTGCCGGGTTGTGCCCTCCAGTTCGGCGATGGCGATCCAGTCCTGGTCGCGGCGCAGCGTGCCCAGCAGGCGCACGGTGGGAGCGGGCGGTGAGACGGCAATGACGGGCGCCGCAACCTGGGCTGGGCCACGCTCATCGTCGTCATCGTCATGCTCACGAACGCGGACGGCGGTGCGCCTGGACGGGATGGCGGGCGCGACTTCACTGAGCCGGAAGGGATCGGGCAATTCGGCGTGGTCGCCGTTGTCCGCCTCATCGGTGGATGGTTCGGACAGCGCGGCCGGGGCGGGCCGCGCTGCCGATTGCAGTGTTCGCTCGCTCCATGCCCTGGTGGCTTTCACTTCATCGGGATGGTCAACGGCCAGCAGGGCGCCATACACAACGCCCGCCAGCAACAGCGGCAGCGATGCCAGCCAGGGCAGGCTCATGGTGCGGGCTCCTTCGACTCCGTGGGCGAGAGGGGGACGGCCATGGGAGCGCTGACGGTGGCATTCATCTGCAGCACTGCCTGGCCGCCTTGTTCAGTCACGCTGATGTCGAGCCGCTCGAACAGCACCGGCAGGGGCAGGCTGCTCACCAGTTCAACGAAGCGCAGCAGGCCGGCATGGCTGCCGCGCAGCACGATGGTGGCAGCCAGCTTGCCGCTCAAGGGCTTGAAGGATTCCAGCGTCAGCCCGCATTCGCCGGCGCGGCGGGCCAGCTTGGCTTGCAGCAGGTCCGGCTGTGCCTGGTCGGCTGGCCAGATCTGCGCCTGTTGCCCGGCCAGTTGTACGGCCAGCATGCGTTCGCGGGATTGCAGGGACGGCTGCTGCCCCATTTGCGTCAGCGCCGCCTGGTACTGGAGACGCAGATCCTGCTGACGCTGGCGCGCTGCCTGCCGGCCGTCGTCCAGTTCGGCCACGGCCATCAACACGCCGCTGGCGGCGACCAGCAGCACGACCAGCAGCCACAGCACCAGGCGCGCAACCAGCGGCCAGTGGGCGGGATGCGTGCGCCAGCGGGTCTGGCTCACGGTGCGGCTCCCCCGGAGGCAGGCAGGGACGGGGCCAGGGGGATGGCCAGGGTGAAGGAATAGGCGCCGTCTTCGGCCTGCAGCTCATGCAGGGCGCTGCCCTCCAGTCCGGCTGCGGCGAGGGCGGCCGCAAAATCCCGGACTTCCTCGGCGCTGGCGGCCTGGCCCCGTAATTCACCCCGGTCGCCTTGCAGAAGGATGCGTTGCAGGCGGATGCTGCTGCGGCTCGCCTGCGCGGCTTGTGCCGCTGCCCGCAGCAGCAGTCCGGCCTGGTGACGGCGCCGGCCGAGCTGCTGGTGGCTGCTGAGCTGCTTTTCCAGCGCGGCAATCCGGCTGCGCAAGACGGCAGCTTGCTTTGCCTGCGGCGCCAAGGCTTGCAATTTCCCTGTCAGCAGGGCATTGGCCTGCTGCAGGGACGCCGTGTGCAAGACAATGCGCATGCCCGGCAAAGCCGCCAGCGTGACGCCCAACAGCAGGGCGCAGGCGAGCATGCGATAGAAATCCCGTTCACGTGCCCGCCTCCGCTGCGCCGGCGAGCGTGAAAAATCCATGCCGCATCTCATGCCAGTCCCTCCCAGGCCAGGGCCAGTGCCAGGTGATAGTCGGCGGGCATCTGCGCCGCGATCTGCGGTGCGAGCATCAGCGAGAAGGGGGGCGTGGCCACGCGCGCTTCCAGTCCCGCGTATTTGGTGAAGGCGCGTGCAATCGCGGCCAGCGCAGGATGGTCGCCGCTGAGCATCAGCCGGCGCGGCAGCGGCTTGAGCAGCGGCGCGGCCTGGGCCAGCAAGGCCAGGTGGGCCGTGCTGGCGGCCACGGGCGGCATGGCATGGCTGGGACCCTCGCCATGCAGCAGCCACTGGCCGCTACGGTCCAGCCGCAGCACGGCGTTCTGGTCGGCTCGCCTGTCTTCGCGCAGCCAGGCCGCCAGGCAGAGGTCTTCGGGCGCCAGCGTGGCCAGCGGGCGCCCGATGGCAGCGGCCAGGGACAGGCGGTCTTCGATGGCCAGCCGCGAAGCCGCCACGGCCAGCACCTGCTGGTCCAGCCCAGAGCCCGGCTGTGGGCCCAGTTCGCAGTAATCCAGTGCATGGTCATCGGTGCTGATGCCGTGGGCAGCCATCTCGGCGTGCACCTGCTGCAGCCGCTGCACCGGATGGGCCCCGGCCGGCAGCACCAGGCGCTGGCCGATGAGGCAGCGGGCCGGGACGGCCAGCGCCACGGTGGCACGCTCGCAGCCGGGTTGCTCCAGCAGGGAGCGGCAGATCAGGACCAGCGCGTCGAAGTCGGTGATCTGGCCGTTTTGGCAGATCACCCCGCCCGTGAGCCGCTGGGTCACCCGCAGCAGTTGCGCGTGCCGGCCGGTACGGCGCAGCAGCGCCAGGCGCACACGGTCGGGGGCGATGTCCAGGCCCGCGCACAGGCGCGTGGTGCTGCGGCCGAAGAAGAGGGGGAAGCCAGCCATATGCGGTTCTCTTGCAAAGGGAAGCTTCGGATTGTCCGGCTGGCGCGGCGAGGCGGGAATAGAGGAAACTTGAGGAATGTCTGCAAATTCGCAGCAATTCATGCGGCAATGTGCAGCCAATGCCGCACTTCCTGCCTCCTCCCCGGAACCGCCCCATTGTCCTTTGGTCTATTTGCAACACCTGGCCGCGCGACGCCTCTGGGCGAGCCGCTATAATGCGGGCTTGTTTCTTCCACTCCGGCTCTGGCCTGCAGCTTCGGCCTGCTTTAACGCTTAATTCGAATGTCTTCATCTTCCAACGGCGGCGATCAACGCAAACCGGCATCGGCCGAGGCCCCCGCAGAAAAGGCGCCCCGCAAGCGCATGCACTGGTCGCTGCGCATCCTCCTGGGCTTGTTCGGTACCGTGCTGGGCCTGGTGGTGATGGTGCTTTTGGGCGTGACCTTCATCGTCGCCCTGACCTATCCCAAGCTGCCCGATCTCGATACGCTGACCGACTATCGCCCCAAGATCCCGCTGCGCATCTTCTCGGCCGATGGCGTGCTGATCGGCGAATTTGGCGAGGAACGCCGCAACCTGGTCCATTTCAAGGACATCCCGGACATCATGAAGAAGGCCGTGCTGGCCATCGAGGATGACCGTTTCTATGAACACGGCGGCGTCGACTACCAGGGCATCGCCCGCGCTACCTTCTCCAACCTCTCCGGCGGTGGCGGCGGTGCCTCCACCATCACGCAGCAGGTGGCGCGCAACTTCTTCCTGACCAGCAACGAGCCGACCTTCCTGCAGAAGGCGGTGCGCAAGTTCTTCTACGAGATCCCGCTGGCCTGGAAGATCGAGAACAACCTCACCAAGGACCAGATCCTCGAGGTCTACATGAACCAGATCTATCTGGGCCAGCGCGCCTACGGCTTTGCCTCGGCCGCCCAGATCTATTTCGGCAAGCAGCTCAAGGACATCACCATCGCCGAAGCTGCGATGCTGGCCGGCCTGCCCAAGGCACCCTCGGCCTACAACCCGGTGGTCAATCCCAAGCGTGCGCATGCGCGCCAGCAGTACATCCTCCTGCGCATGCGCCAGCTGGGCTACATCACCGAGGTCCAGTACCAGGATGCCAAGGATGAGGAACTGCGCGTCAAGGGCGACAGCTCGGCCTTCGGCATGCATGCTGAATACGTGGCTGAAATGGCGCGCCAGCTGGTCTATGCGCAGTACAAGGACGAGACCTACACGCGCGGCCTGAACGTCTTCACCACCATCACCAAGACCGACCAGGATGCCGCCTACATCGCCCTGCGGCGCGGCATCATCGATTACGAGCGCCGCCACGGCTATCGCGGTCCGGAAGGCTACATGGACCTGCCGGAGAACGCCTCCAAGGAAGTCGTGGAAGATGCGGTCGAAGTGGAACTGGCCGACCACCCCGACAGCGACGACATGGTGGCCGCCGTCGTGCTGGAGGCCAAGCCCAAGGAAATCACCGCCATGCTCTCCACGGGCGAAGAGATCAGCATCTCTGGTGCCGGCCTGGGCTTTGGCGCCAACCTGCTCTCGGACAAGGCACCGCCGCAGAAGAAGATCCGCCGTGGCGCCATCATCCGCGTGTTCCAGGACGGCAACAACTGGATCATCACCCAGATGCCGGAGGTGGAATCAGCCTTCGTCTCGGTCAATTCGCAGGATGGCGCGATCCGTTCGCTGGTGGGCGGCTTCGACTTCAACCGCAACAAGTTCAATCACGTCACCCAGGCCTGGCGCCAGCCGGGTTCGTCCTTCAAGCCCTTCATCTATTCGTCCTCGCTGGAAAAGGGTTTGTCGCCGGCCACCATCATCAATGATGCACCACTGACCTTCACCCAGACCGGTGGCCAGGTGTGGCAACCCAAGAACTATGGCGGCAAGTTCGAAGGCCCGATCTCGATGCGCCGCGCCTTGCAGAAGTCGATCAACCTGGTCTCCATCCGCATCCTGGAGCGCGTGGGCGTGAAGTATGCGCAGGAATACATCACCCGCTTCGGTTTCGATGCCGACAAGAACCCGCCCTACCTGACCCTGGCGCTGGGTGCGGGCAACGTGACGCCCTTGCAGATGGTGGGCGCGTATTCGGTGTTCGCCAACGGCGGCTACAAGATCAATCCCTACCTGATCACCAAGGTCACCGACAGCAATGGTGAAGTCCTCTCGCAGGCCAAGCCGGCCACTGCCGACGATGAATCCAACCGCGTCATCGATGCGCGCAATGCCTTCATCATGGACAGCATGCTGCGCGACGTGGTGCGCCATGGCACGGCGGTCAAGGCGCTGTCCCTGAAGCGCACCGACCTGGCCGGCAAAACCGGTACCACCAACGATTCCATGGATGCCTGGTTCGCCGGCTACCAGCCCGGACTCACCGCCATTGCCTGGATCGGCTACGACCAGCCCAAGAGCCTGGGCGACCGCGAAACCGGTGGCGGCCTGGCCTTGCCGGTGTGGATCAGCTACATGTCCAAGGTCCTCAAGGACGTGCCCAATGTGGATCGCAAGGTACCGGACGGCGTGATCGAATCGGGCGGCGAGTACTACTATGCCGAGTTCCCGCCCAGCGCCATGGTGCGTGACCTGGGCATGGGCGACCACGGCGGGATGACGCCGGAAGAAGAAAAGGCCAAGACGCAGATGAAGAACGAATTGTTCTGATGCTATAAAAAATATAAAAGGTTTATATCGTTTATATTTTTGACGGCTGCGTCCTCCAGCGAAAAAACCGCCTGTTGCAAGACAGGCGGTTTTTTCATGGGCATGCGTGGCGTGGGCGTGCGTTTTTTCAGTCCTTGCCGGACACCGCATGGCTGATGCTGCGCATGGCCAGCATGGTCAGCACCTCATCCTGTTCCACCCCATAGTCGCTGAGCTTGACGATGACCGTGCGCGTGGCCGGATTGACGTAGATGTACTGGCCGAATACGCCGATGGCCGCGAAATCGCGGTCATCGGCATTGCCCGGCGGAATCCACCAGCCATCGTGGTAGTCCAGGGCATTGCCGTTGTTGACCGGCTGGCGCGGCTCGGCCGCCCACGCGGGGCTGACGATCTGCTGGCCGCCGATTCGTCCGCCATGCAGATACAGCAAGCCCAGGCGGGCGAAGTCGCGGGCGGTGGTGTTGAGGCAGCAGAAGGCTTTTTCCACCCCGTGCTGGCGGCTGTCGACGCTCCAGCTGGCATCCTCCTCCATGCCCAGCGGTTCCCACAGGGCTTGCTGGGCGAAGTCGGACAGGCGCATGCCGGTCGCGCGCGCCAGCACGCGCGAGAGCACCAGCGTATCGACGCTGCGGTATTCGAAGCGCGAACCGGGCGCAAAGCGCAGCCCGCTGCGGCGCGCGATGAATCGGTGCAGGTCGGTGCTGACGAACATGCGCACCACCGGCGAGGCCAGCGAACCGCCGTAGTTTTCCTCCACGTCGATGCCCGAGCGCATGTCCAGCAACTGGCCGATGGTGATGTTGGCGTAGGCCGGTGAAATCTCGTCGCTCTTGAGATAGCGGCCGATGGGATCGTTGAGCGAGCCGATCTTGCCCTGCTTCAGCGCCACGCCGGTCAGGGCCGAGACGAAGGACTTGGAGACCGAGAACGAGGTGAAGCGCGAATGGGCGTCATAGCCATCGATGTAGCGCTCGTAGATCACGCTGCCATCCTGGATCACCACGAAGGCGTGGGCCGCCGTGCCCTTGATGAAATCGAGCAGGGGCAGGCGCTTGCCCTCTTTCCACGGCACGTCGAGGTCCAGCGCACGCAACGCCGTGGGCAGCGGCTGCGGATGCGAGGAGCGTGCAATCGGATTGGAGTCGAAGACCTTGTAGCTCTGGCTGCGTGGGGTCAGGTCGAATTGCAGGTCGACCAGGGTCGGCAGGCTGGGCAGGTCGGCGATGCGCCGGCCGATCTCGGCGCCGGCCAGCAGCACCAGCAGCGCGGCGGCGCAGCGGGCCAGCAGGGTGGTGGTGCGGGCGTGGGGCATGAGGCTCGTTCTTGGAATGGTGAGCCTATTGTGCCCGATTACCCGGCGCTTTTGCGCGCCGCGTACTGCTGGTAGCCGCGTGCGCGCAGTTCGCAGGCCGGGCACTTGCCGCAGCCATGGCCCCAGTCATGCAGCTGGCCGCGTTCGCCCAGGTAGCAGGTATGGGTGTCGGCGCGGATCAGGTCCACCAGCGGCGCGCCGCCCAGCGATTCGGCCAGGGCCCAGGTCTGGGCCTTGTCGATCCACATCAGCGGCGTTTCCACTTTCAGTTGCGTAGCCATGCCCAGGTTCAGCGCTACTTGCAGGGCTTTCATGGTGTCGTCGCGGCAATCGGGATAGCCGGAGAAATCGGTCTCGCACATGCCGCCCACCAGCACGTTCAGACCACGGCGATAGGCCAGGGTGGCGGCCACGGTCATGAACAGCAGGTTGCGGCCGGGCACGAAAGTATTGGGCAGGCCATTGTCCTGCATGGCGATTTCGACGTCGCGGGTCAGGGCCGTGTCGGAAATCTTGCCGATCAGCGAGAGGTCGATCATGTGGTCCTCGCCCAAACGCGCCTGCCATTCGGGCGAGAAGGCTTTCATCTTTTCCAGCAGGGCCGGGCGGACTTCCAGTTCGATGGCATGGCGCTGGCCGTAGTCGAAGCCGATGGTTTCCACGCGCTGGTAGCGCGACAGCGCCCAGGCCAGGCAGGTGGTGGAATCCTGGCCGCCGGAGAAGAGCACCAGGGCGCTCTGGGTGTTCAGGGTGGGGGCGATGGCGGGAGTAGCGGACATGGACGGGCTCGACACGTAAACACGTAATGGGGAGAATGGATTCGCAAAAATCGGCGCGGGGCCGGGCGGCATCGCTGCCAGCCCAGGCCCCGCGCGTTCAACAGCGGCTAGCTTAGTTGGTTTTCTTGACCGAATCCAGCACCTGCTCGATATAGTCGCCATTGGGATCGGTGAACTTCAGGCGCACCGGATACCACTCCATCTTGGGCGCCAGCCAGATATCGAGCTTCTGGGCCTGGTCATCCGGCGGCGGATTGCGGAACACGTGCAGGGCTTCGGTCTCGCCTTGGGCGGTGCTGACCTTTTCACGGCCGATCACCTTGAAGGTCCACTGCTCGGCATCGCGCGGACCGGCCACGAAGAATTTCCATTCCGAACCCGGCTTCATCTTGGCCGCATTGGCGCGCGCAATGGCGACGAACTGCCAGGTGATGCCGGTACGGTCCTGCTCGCCGCCCTGCAGCGGAAAGCTGTCTGCCGATTCGGTGAAGGTGATCTTGTTCTGTTCGCGGTTGAAGGTGGTGGTGGTCGGTTCGCGGCGCAGGCGCTTTTCGACGAAGCGCGACGGGGCCAGGCCATAGGCATCGATGGCGCCTTCACTGCTGGTTTCCAGGATCTTGCCCAGCAGCATGGCACGGGTCTCGGTGTTGACGCTGTAGGCGGTCTTGCTCTGGGTCCACTTCACCAGCCCTTCGCCCTTGAGGTCGAGGCCGCTTTGCTTGGCGCTGATGGCGTAATGCAGCTCGGCCGAGGGCGGCAGGTTGTAGGGGCGTTTTTCCACCGGATGTGGGCCGTCGGCGGCCAGGGCGGGGGCGTTCGCCAGCAGGGCGGCCAGCGGCAGCGCAGCGAGGGTGGTCAGGAGGCGATATGAAAGTTGTTTCATGGCGGATTCTTCGTGTTGGTCTCTATCGGGTCTTTGGCGGCGAGGCAGGGTTTGGCCGTATGAAGGAATACGACCAAAATGCCGGAAGACGGTTCTGCCGGTTTGCCGCGCAATTGTGCGCAATTGTTTCCGATTTTGACAGGACTTGCAGAATCGGCCCTGAATTGCCCTCATGCGCCCGGCGTTTTGAGGTCCGACAGGTCCAGCTGGGTGTAGTCGCCGTTGGGGCGCAGGTCGGTATAGCGCACCCGCACCGGATACCACTCATGCTGGGGGGCCAGCCAGATATCCACGCGATCGTCATAGGAGCCGGGCTTGGGCATGCGCACCAGGTGCCAGGTCTGCACGTGGCCGACGGGCAGGGTGATGTCCTCTTGCCCGAGCACCTGCACGCGCCAGATTTCGCCATCGCGCACCCCGGCCACGAACAGGTCGATCACCGTGCCGGGCTGGAACTGCGCGGCATCGCCCCGGCCGATGGCGGCCAGCTGCCAGATCAGGCTGGCGCGGTCCTGTTCGCCGCCGTGGCGCGGGTAGCGCGTGGTGGAGGCGGAAAAACTGACCTCATTGCGCTCGCGGTTGAAGTGGGTATTGGTGGCGGACTTGAAGCCCTTCTGTTCCGTGTAGAGCTCCGGCGAGACGCCCCAGGCATCGAGTTCGCCCACGCTGGTGAAATTGAGCAGTGTAAAGAATAGCGCCTTGGCCTTGCCCTCGACACGATAGTGGCTGCCTTCGTTGGTCCAGGCGATGCTGCCGCGGCCGTAGGCGGGCTGCTGGTCCTTGGTGCCGGTGACGTCGTATTCCAGCAAGACGCTGGGCGGGGCACTGGTCTGGTATTGTTTGCCGGGGGCCGCGTCCTGGCCATCGCTGCTGCCGGTGCCGGGGGCGCTGCCTGTCCCTTCGCCGCTCCCCTGCGCAGCCTGGCTGCTGCCATTGGCGGGCGCTGCAGGAGCAGCCGCTTGCGGTGCTTCAGGTGCAGGTGTGGTGATGCGCTCGACGGTTTCGCGGATCGGTTCGTCGGGTGGTTCGACCGAGGGCTCGGGCGTGCGGCGGGGGGCCGGGGCGGGATGGCTGCGGGAGATCGCCGGTCTGGCCGGTTTGGGCTGCACCGGCAGCGCAACCGGCTGCTCGGGCGGCGGCACCGGATGCAGTTCGACGGTGAGGGTGGGCGTCGGTGCATCGGTCTGGCCCGGCACGATGATGTGGCGCCGGCCCCAGTCCACCAGCAGGGCGTGAAGCGCCAGGCTCAATGCAATCAGGATCAGCAGGCGCGGCCAGCGCCGGGTGGGACGGGAAACTTCGCTCATGCCCGCCAGTGTATCGGATCAGGTGCGCGCCGTCGTGCGGGCGCACCTCAAAGGAAGGCCAATTCAAACAACGTACAATGCGCTTTTTGCCGTTGCCCTTTGCAGATCGATGAACCTGTCCCTGTCTTCCCGCCTGCCTTTGCGCATGTTGTCGGCCGCCCTGATGGTGCTGGCCGCTGTTTCCACCTCCGCTGCTCCCTTGCCACCCGTGCGCATCGGCATGATCGATGGCCTCTCCGGTCCCTTTGCCAATGCCGGTGAAGCGGTGGTGCGCAACATCAGCTATGCCATCGAGCGCGTCAATGCGCGTGGCGGCGTGAGCCTGCCCGATGGCAAGCACCTGTTGCAGCTCTCCACCTTCGACAACAAGCTGGGCGTGGAAGACTCGCTGGTGCAGTTTCGCCAGCTGACCGATGAGCGCATCCCCTTCCTGATCGAAGGCAACAGTTCAGCCGTCGCCGCTGCACTCATCGATGCGGTCAACAAGCACAACCAGCGCGAACCGGATCATCGCGTGCTGTTCCTCAATTATTCGGCGGTCGATCCCGCGCTGACCAATGAGAAATGCAGCTTCTGGCATTTCCGTTTCGATGCCAGCGCCGACATGCGCATGCAGGCCCTGACCGAAGCCATCAAGGCCGATCCCGCCACCAGGAAGGTCTACCTGATCGGCCAGGACTACAGCTTCGGCCGCCAGGTGGCCAAGGCGGCGCGCGAGCAGCTGGCGGCCAAGCGGCCCGACATCGCCATCGTCGGCGATGAGCTGCACCCCATCGGCAAGATCAAGGATTTCGCGCCCTACATCGCCAAGATGCGCAGCGCCGGGGCCGATGCCGTCATCACCGGCAACTGGGGCAATGACTTGACGCTCTTGGTGAAGGCTGCGCGCGATGCCGGTTTCAAGGCCAAGTTCTATACCTTCTATGCCAATAGTCTCGGTGCGCCGGCTGCCATTGGCGACGCCGGTGTGGGCGTGGTGCGCGCGGTGGCCGAGTGGCATCCCAATGCGGGGGGGAATCCCGGTTCGCCCAGCGATGCCTACTACCAGGAGTTCCGCAAGCGCTACCCGCAGCCCAAGGATGATTACCTCTACCTGCGCATGCAGGTGATGATCGACATGCTGGTCAAGGCCATCGAAAAAGCCAAGACTACCGATCCCAAGGCGGTTGCATATGCCCTGGAAGGCGCGCATTATCAGAATGCCTTCCACGAGGCGAGCATGCGGGCCGAGGATCACCAGCTGATCCAGCCGCTCTACCTGATGCAGATGCAGCGCGCCGACAGCGGCGGCATCCGTTTCGACAATGAGGGCAGCGGCTTCGGATTCCGCACCGAGCGCTTCATCCCGGCCGAGCAGACCGCACTGCCGAGCACTTGCCGGATGCAGCGGCCGCCTCGCTGACAACGACACCACAACGACAGGAGCGATCAATGCTGAATCATGACCAGATGCCGGGCGCAGGCTCGGTAGCCGATACCCTCGATTTCATGAAGAAGATGTGGAGCAGCATGGGCGCGCCCGCCATGGCCACGCCCTCGCTGTCGGTGGAGGACATCAACAAGAAGATCGCTGACCTGAAGACCGTGGCCTCCTGGCTGGAGCTGAACCTGAACATGTTGAAGGCCACCATCCAGACGCTGGAAGTGCAGAGCGCCACCCTCTCCACGCTGCAGGCCATGAGCGAGATCATGGCCTCGCGCGGTGCCCCGGAAGCGCCATCGCAGGCCGATGAGGAAGACCGCCCGGCGCCGGCTTTCCCCTTCGGCTTCCCGATGTGGCCGGGTGCAGGCGGCAAGCCGGAGGAGGCGGGTGAAGAAGAGGAAGAGCCGCACGCCGATGCTGCCGATGCGCCTGATGTTGCAGAGGAGCAAGCTTCCTCGCCGCATGCCGAATCCGGACCCGAACCCGTCGCTGAAGAGGAGAGCGCAGCGCCGCCGCCCCCCGATCTGCAATCGGCCATCGCCAACCCCAATGCCTGGTGGAACGTCTTGCAGGAGCAGTTCAAGCACGCCGTCGGCAATGCCCTGGCCGGCAGCCTGCCCGAGCAGGAACCGCTGCTCAAACCGGCCAAGCCGCCCAAGGCTGCCAAGGCCCCCAAGCCCGCCAGGGCGCCCAAACGTAGCGAAAATAAGACAGTTGCCCCGAAGCCCAAGGCTGGCCCGAAAGCCAAGCCGGCCGGGGCTTCCAAGCCGGCCAAGGGAGCCAGGCCGGCGGCGGCCAAGCCAGCGCCCAAGAAAGCGCCCAAGCGTGCGGAAAATACGAGCGCGCCGGTCAGGACGGCTGTTGTACAATCCGGGCAAAACAAGAAGCCAGCCTCCCGCAAGCCAACTTCCCCCTGATCCTCGCCATGGCAGAGCCTTGCCCCGGGCGCGAATGCGCCGGGGCCTCTGTCATATTGCTGAAACCTGGGCGTTTTAGGATGGGGCAGGAAAATCTTGTTAAAATCAAACACTTAACGCATATAGGCACACACAGAGATGCTGTACCCAGAATTGTTCAAATCGCTAGAGCAGGTCCGTTGGAATATGGATAAGGATATTCCCTGGGACAAGTTCGACGCTTCCTTGCTCACCGACGAACAGGCGCAGACCATCCGCATGAACGCGATCACGGAATGGTCGGCCCTGCCCGCCACCGAGATGTTCCTGCGCGACAATCGCGGGGACAGCGATTTTTCGGCATTCATGTCGGTATGGTTCTTCGAGGAACAGAAGCACTCGCTGGTGCTGATGGAATACCTGCGCCGCTTCCGTCCGGACCTGTGCCCGACCGAAGAAGAGCTGCACAACGTGCGCTTCGAGTTCGATCCCGCCCCGCCGCTGGAAACCCTGATGCTGCACTTCTGCGGCGAGATCCGCCTGAACCACTGGTACCGCTGTGCCGCTGACTGGCACACCGAGCCGGTCATCAAGCAGATCTACAAGATCATCAGCCAGGATGAAGCCCGCCACGGCGGCGCCTACCTGCGCTACATGAAGAAGGCCCTGAACGAAGTGGGCGACAAGGCCCGCGCGGCCTTCGCCAAGATCGGCGTGCTGATGGCCTCGGCCCGCCGCACCGAAAAGCCGCTGCACCCGACCAACCTGCACGTGAACCAGGCGCTGTTCCCCAACGACACCGTGCAAAGCCGCCTGCCCGATCCGGAATGGCTGGAACGCTGGCTGGACAGCCAGATCAAGTTCGACGGCGAATGGGAAAAGAAGGTCGTCGACCGCATCCTGCACAACATGTCGCTGCTGTTCGAACGTACCTTCAGCAACGTCCAGGAGCTGAACCGCTACCGCAAGGAAGTGACCCAGCGCCTCATGCCGGCTGGCGCAGCCGCAGCCTGATCGGGGAAAATCCTTCACAGGCAGTACAATCGCAAAGCCGCAACCTGTTTGGTTGCGGCTTTTTTCATCCCGCAACGATCCCGATCAATATGGCCGACTTCGAATCCAAACTCTGCACCCGCGACGAACTCCAGCAGCGCGTGGCCCAATTGCCCAAGCCGGTGGTGATGACCAATGGCGTCTTCGACATCCTGCATCGCGGCCACGTGACCTACCTGGCGCAAGCCCGCGCCCAGGGTGCCTCGCTGGTGGTGGCGACCAATACCGATGCGTCGGTGAAGCGCCTGGGCAAGGGCGATGACCGGCCCATCAACACCTGCGAAGACCGCATGGCGGTGCTGGCCGCCCTGGAGTCGGTCTCGCTGGTGGTGCCTTTCGATGAAGACACGGCGCTGGAAGCCGTGCAGCAGGCGCGTCCGGAGATCTACGTCAAGGGCGGCGACTACGACATGCACGCCATTCGCGAAGGCCAGGCCGTGGCGGCCTATGGCGGCCAGGTGCTGGCGATCGCCTTCGAGCATGACCGCTCCACCACCAAGCTGCTGGCCAAGGTGCGCAAGCTGGCGGGCTGATCCGCTCCCCCAAACGGCAAGGCCGGCAGGAGCATGGATCGCTCGCTGCCGGCCTTGCCGTTTCCAGGTTCGGCGCCGCGCGCCGGCCTGCATCAGTGATGCATGTGACCCTTCATGTCCTTCATGTCATCCATGCCCGCTGCCGGGGCATTGCGGTCCTCGACGTTGAAGGTCACCTCGACCTTGCCGGCCTTCTCGAAGGTCAGCGTGGCCGGCACCTTGTCGCCCGCCTGCAGCGGCTTGGACAGGCCCATCAGCATGATGTGGTAGCCGTTGCCCGGCTGCATGGCGATCTTCTGGCCGGGTTTGACCTCCAGTCCGCCATTGAGCTCGCGCATCTTCATGACGTTGCCTTCCATGGCCATGGTGTGGATTTCACCCGACTTGGCCACGGGCGAAGACACGGCGATCAGGCGATCCGGCGTGCTGCCCTTGTTCTCGATGCTGATGTAGGCACCTGCGGCCGGCTGGCCGGGCACGGTCGCGCGGGCATAAGGATGGCCGATTTCCAGCTGGCCCAGCTTGTATTCATGGGCCTGCGACAGCGGGGCTGCGCAAAGCAGGGCGGAAGCCATGGCCAGAGCGGCCGGGATTTTGACAAAATGCTTCATATATAGGATTCCTGGTTGTCTCGTTCATGTCTGGAATGCGGGCTCGCGGCCCGCAGTGGTCGGTGCAAAGGCGCCAGGGACGGCGCTGTTCAGGCAGGGGGCGCGCGGGCCCGGGGCGATCCTGGCGCCAGGCTGGCCGAGCGCACTCGTGTGACGGCGCGCGCCAGCGGATAGCTGATGCCGGGCAAGACGGTGGTATCGAAGAAGGCAGACGCCGGCGCCGGCGAAGCCGCATGGCTGCCGCAGCACAGCGGGCAGTGGCTGGCCGCCAGGTGCGCCGGGGCATTCGCGGGCGTGCCGCCACCCACGCTGCAGATGGCCATGGCGGGAATGTCCCGTAGCGTGCGCGCGGCGGCCTGCTGCCACCAGGGCGCGGCCACCATCGCCAGCACCAGCATCAGGCTGGCCCACACTTGCGCCCGCAGCCAGGGGCGGCAGGGCGCAGGTCGCGTGGAAGAGGGGCGCAGGCGGGAAGACATGGGGCCAGATTATAGCAACCGGCCCCTCGTTTGCCCTGCGCCAGGCTTGATGCCGATCAGGGTGTGTTCACCAATGCGAGTGCCCCGTCTGGCCTGCCATGGCGGCGGCCGGGCGCGTCCTCATGCAAATTGATTGTTCACATGCGCTAGGCTAGACTTAGCGTCTTTTCAGGATTTCGGGTATTTCATTCACATTTTTGCAAGGGAGACTGCATGTCCTACCACCCCAAGCTGACACTGCGCGCCATGGTTGCCGCCCTGTCCCTGGCTGCCGTCTGTGCGGCCCCGGCCATGGCTGCCGACAAGTCGGTCGCGGTGACCGCCATCGTCGAGCACCCGGCCCTGGACGCCATCCGTGACGGCGTGAAGGACGAGTTGAAGGAAGAAGGCTTCGAAGCCGGCAAGAACCTGAAGTGGGAATACCAGAGCGCCCAGGGCAACACCGGCACCGCCGCCCAGATCGCCCGCAAGTTCGTCGGTGACAAGCCCGACGCCATCGTGGCCATCGCCACCCCTTCGGCCCAGGCCGTGGTGGCGGCCACCAAGAGCATCCCGGTGGTCTATTCCGGCGTGACCGATCCGGTGGCCGCGCAACTGGTGAAGGACTGGAAAGCCTCCGGTACCAACGTCACCGGTGTGTCCGACCTGCTGGAACTGGACAAGCAAGTCGACCTGATCAAGCGCGTCGTGCCCAATGCCAAGCGCGTGGGCATGGTCTACAACCCGGGTGAAGCCAACTCGGCCGTGGTGGTCAAGGCCTTGAAGGAACTGCTGGCCAAGTCCGGCATGACGCTGGTGGAAGCCGCTGCGCCCCGTTCGGTGGACGTCGGTTCGGCCGCCAAGAGCCTGATCGGCAAGGTCGACGTGATCTACACCAACACCGACAACAACGTGGTCTCGGCCTATGAAGCGCTGGTCAAGGTCGGCAACGACGCCAAGATCCCGCTGGTGGCCTCCGACACCGATAGCGTCAAGCGTGGCGCCATCGCCGCCCTGGGTGTGAACTACTACGACCTGGGCCGCCAGACCGGCAAGGTGGTCGGCCGCATCCTCAAGGGTGAAAAGCCCGGCGACATCGCCTCGGCCACCAGCAGCAAGCTGGAATTGTTCGTCAACACCGCCGCCGCGCAGAAGCAGGGTGTCACCCTGTCGCCGGAGCTGGTGAATTCGGCCAAGACCGTCATCAAGCAATAAACCGAGCCCGGTAGTGAAGATCCCGCTGCGACGCGGGATCTTCTTTATCCGGCGGCAGCATCGTATCAAGCGTTTGCCCATACCCATAACGGGCCCGGTCGAGAGGAACGCCGAGGCCTGACTACCATGAATGAGGAGAGGACCATGTTTGCAGTATCCAAGTCATTGCGCGCCATCGCCGGTGCGCTGGCGCTGAGCGCCATCTGTGCATCGGCCCTGGCGGCCGAGAAGGTGGTGGCCATCACTTCCTTCGTCGAACACCCGGCCCTGGACGCCGTGCGCGACGGCACCAAGGACGAACTGATCGCCGAAGGCTTCGAGCCCGGCAAGAATTTGAAGTGGGATTTCCAGAGCGCCCAGGCCAATGCCGGCACCGCCGGCCAGATCGCCAAGAAGTTCGTGGGTGACAATCCGGACGTGATCGTCGCCATCGGCACCCCCTCGGCGCAGCCGATGGTGGCCGCCACCAAGACCATCCCCATCGTCTATTCGGCCATCGCCGATCCCATGGCCGCGCAGTTGGTCAAGGACTGGAAGCCCTCCGGCACCAACGTGACCGGCCTGTCGCACATGCTGGATCCGGTCAAGCAGGTCGAGATCATCAAGCGCGTCGTGCCCGAGGCCAAGCGCGTGGGGGTGGTTTACAATCCGGGCGAAGCCAATTCCGTGTCGGCCCTCAACAACCTCAAGGGTGAGCTGCAGAAAGCCGGCCTGACCCTGGTGGAAGCTGCCGCGCCCCGTTCGGTGGACGTCGCTCCGGCCGCCAAGAGCCTGATCGGCAAGATCGACGTGATGTACACCACCACCGACAACAACGTGGTCTCGGTCTTCGAGTCGCTGGCCAAGGTTTGCAATGATGCCAAGATCCCGCTGATCGCGTCGGACACCGGCAGCGTCAAGCGCGGTGCGGTGGCCGCCCTGGGTGTGAATTTCTACGACATGGGCCGCCAGACCGGCAAGGTCGTGGCCCGTATCCTGAAGGGCGAGAAGGCTGGCGAGATCGCCTCTTCGCCGGTGAAGAACCTGGAGCTGTACGTCAATACCTCGGCGGCGCAAAAGCAGGGCGTCACCCTGTCGCCGGAGTTCCTGAAGTCGGCCACCAAGGTGCTCAACTAAGCATGACCGCAGTCTGATCCGTCGGCCATGCACCGCCGGCGCCGCACCACCCGTGCAGCGCCGGCGCCACGCAGAAGACATTCGGCATCGGCGTACCGCGCCGTGCCGAATGTGTTTTTTTTAGAAAGTCCTTTTATGTCGCTGTATACCCTCCTGGGCGCGCTGGAGATCGGCCTGATCTTCAGTCTGGTGGCCCTCGGCGTGCTGATCTCCTTCCGCATCCTGGTGTTCCCTGACCTGACCGTCGATGGCAGCTTCCCGCTGGGCGGCGCGGTTGCCGCCACCATGATCGCGGCGGGCTACAATCCCTTCCTCGCCACCTTCGTGGCCCTGCTGGCCGGGGCGCTGGCCGGTTTCATCACCGCCTGGCTCAACGTACGGCTCAAGATCATGGACCTGCTGGCCAGTATCCTGATGATGATCGCGCTGTACTCGATCAACCTGCGCGTGATGGGCAAGCCCAACGTGCCGCTCATTTCCGAACCGACCATCTTCACCATCCTGCAGCCGGACTGGATTCCCGATTACGTCGGCCGTCCGCTGATCCTGCTGGTGGTGGTGACCGCCGCCAAGCTGCTGCTGGACTGGTTCTTCTCTTCCGAGATCGGCCTGGCCATGCGCGCTACCGGCGCCAACGCCCGCATGGCGCGCGCCCAGGGCATCGCCACCGGCCGCGCCACGCTGGCCGGCATGGCGCTGGCCAATGCGCTGGTGGCACTGGCCGGTGCGTTGTTTGCGCAGACCCAGGGCGGTTCCGACATCTCGATGGGCATCGGTACCATCGTCATCGGCCTGGCGGCCGTCATCATCGGCGAGAACATCCTGCCGGCGCGCCGCCTGGTGTGGACTACGCTGGCGGTGATCCTGGGGGCGATCCTGTATCGCTTCTTCATCGCGCTGGCGCTCAACAGCGACTTCATCGGCCTGCAGGCGCAGGACCTGAACCTGGTCACCGCCGTGCTGGTGATGCTGGCGCTGGTGCTGCCCATGGGCAAGCGCAAGCTCAAACTGCTGAGAAAGGGAGCCTGACATGTTGAAAGCCACCGATCTCAAGATCACCTTCAATCCCGGCACCCCCATCGAGAACCCGGCCCTGCGCGGCCTCTCGCTGGAAATCCCGACCGGCCAGTTCGTGGCCGTGATCGGCTCCAATGGTGCGGGCAAGTCCACTTTCCTCAATGCGATCTCCGGTGACCTGCTGGTCGATACCGGCAAGATCGAGATCGACGGTACCGACGTCACCCGCAAGCAGGCCTGGGATCGCGCCGGCATGGTGGCGCGCGTGTTCCAGGACCCGATGGCCGGCACCTGCGAGGCGTTGACCATCGAAGAGAACATGGCCCTGGCGATGGCGCGTGGCCGTCGTCGTGGTTTCAATTTCGCCATTCGCGGCAAGATGCGCGAGCTGTTCCGCGAGAAGCTGGCGATCCTCAACCTGGGGCTGGAGAATCGCCTGACCGACCGCATCGGCCTGCTCTCGGGCGGCCAGCGCCAGGCGGTGAGCCTGTTGATGGCCTCGCTGCAGCCGTCGCGCATCCTGCTGCTGGATGAGCACACGGCCGCGCTGGATCCCAAGACGGCGGCCTTTGTGCTGGAGCTGACGGCCAAGATCGTCTCGGAGGCCAAGCTGACCACCATGATGGTGACCCACAGCATGCGCCAGGCGCTGGACTACGGCGACCGCACCGTGATGCTTCACCAGGGCCGCGTGGTGCTGGACGTGTCCGGTCCGGAACGCGCCGGGCTGGATGTGCCGGACCTGCTGAAGATGTTCGAGCAGACGCGCGGGGAGAAGCTGTCGGATGATGCTCTCCTGCTGGGCTGACCCGGCGTCATCACGACACCAGCGAAAACGGCTCCCTCGGGAGCCGTTTTTCATGGGCACGGCGGCAGATCAGCTGCCACCGTCATAGCCATTCTGCCGCCAGGCTTCGTACACCACCACCGCCACCGTATTGGAGAGGTTGATGCTGCGATTGCCCGGCCGCATCGGTAGGCGGATGCGCTGTGCGGTGGGGAAGGATTCGCGCCGCTCAGGGGCCAGTCCGCGGGTCTCGGAACCGAACACGAAGGTGTCGCCCGGCCGGAAGGCCAGGCCGGCAAAGGGCGTGGAGCCATGCGTGGTCATGGCGAACATGCGTGCCTGGTCAAACTGCGGATCCTGGCGGCGACAGGCCAGGAACTGGTCCCAGTCCTTGTGGACCTGCATGTTGGCGTATTCGTGATAATCCAGCCCGGCGCGCCGCATCTTGGCATCGTCGAGCGGGAAGCCGAGTGGCTCCACCAGATGCAATTGCGCACCGGTATTGGCGCACAGGCGGATGATGTTGCCGGTATTGGGAGGGATCTCCGGCTCGACCAGGACGACGTGGAACAAAAAACTTCTCCTGCTGAAAAAAGAGGGCCGGATTCAGACCGGCAGGGTGCGCGCAAAGACCAGGTTGGTCACGCGCCGGGCGCCGTGCCGCTTGAGCACGATCGCCACTTCATTCAAGGTAGCCCCGGTGGTCATGACGTCATCGACGATGCCCACATGCAATCCGCGCACCTGGTCCATGGCGGCAAAGGGCAGGACGAAGGCCGAGCGCACGTTGCGGGCGCGCGCACCGACCGGCAGGGCCGATTGCGCCTGGGTTTCCTTCTTGCGTTCCAGCAGGCGCGGCTGGACCGGGATATCCAGCAGCTTGCCCAGCGGGCGGGCGATTTCCAGCGCCTGGTTGAAACCGCGTTCCTGCAGGCGCGCCAGTCCCAGTGGCACCGGGGCCAGCAGGGTGGGAAGCGGTAACTGCACGTCGCTACCCGGCACCGGATTGCGGCGCGTGGCATCGAAGATCAACCTGGCCAGCAGCGGCGCCAGGCGCAGGTCGCCACCGAACTTCAGGGCCAGCGCCAACTGGTCGGACGGGGCGAAATAATCGGTGGCCACGATGGTGGCATCGAAGGCCGGGCGGTCCTTCATGCAGGCGCCGCAGCGCAGGTCCTTGCCGGTCACCGGCATGGGCAGGGCGCACTGGATGCAGCGGCGATGCTGGCGCGTATAGAAGCGCTTGTGGCAGTGCGCGCACAGGGTCTCGCGCCCGGCCGCGCCGCACAGCGCGCAGGAGGACGGCAGCAGAGGCGGCAGGTACGTCAGCAGACGTTGCAGCCAGCCGGGGCCGGATGCAGCCTTGCCCGGTCCGGCCGGCTTGCCGCCGACGGCCCGATAAGCGGTGCCAGGCTTGGCCTGGGGCGATGCGGCGGCGGGTTTGGTGGGTTTGAGATCCATGTGAGGTGCGCCCGGGAAAAATGGATTTCGACTAAACTACGCGCATTATCGCATCAGCCCCATGCCGCCACACTGCTGCGCTGTCCCCATCTGCCTGTTTCATTGCCCATGTCCCTGCCAACGCCTTCTGCCAGCGCCAAGCTGAGCGCTCCCATCGACCTGCCCCTGGTGCGCCGCCGCTTCGGCCAGCCGCAGCGCGTGGCCGAATCCGATTTCCTGCGCCGCGAAGTCTCGGCCCGCATGCAGGAGCGCCTGGCGCTGGTGAAAATTGCCCCACGTGAAGTCCTGGACGCCGGATGCGGCGAAGGCGCCGACCTGCCGGTGTTGCAGAAGCGCTATCCCGAGGCCCAGGTGATCGGTCTGGACGGCGCCTACGGCATGCTGGCCAAGGCCGCCGAACACCAGCGCGGCGCGCAGACGGCGATGAACCGTCTGTTTGGCTCCATCAACAAATGGCTGGGCGCCGGGACCAGTGGCGGCAGCGGCCCGGCCCTGGCCTGCGCCGATTTCGCCCGCCTGCCGCTGGCGGCCAATGCGCTGGATCTGGTCTGGTCCAACCTGGCCCTGCACTGGCATCCGCAGCCTGATCGCGTCTTCGCCGAGTGGCGCCGCGTGCTGCGGGTGGAAGGCCTGCTGATGTTTTCCTGCTTCGGCCCGGATACGCTGCGCGAGGTGCGCAGTGCCTTCGAACAGATCGATCTTGCACCGCACACCTTGCCCTTCGTCGACATGCACGACTTCGGCGACATGCTGGTCAATGCCGGCTTTTCCACGCCGGTGATGGACATGGAAACCATCACCGTGACCTATGAGACCCCTCAACGGCTGCTCGAAGACGTGCGCGCCTGGGGCGGCAATCCGCTGGAATCGCGGCGCCGCAGCATGTTGAGCCGCAGCCAGTACCAGCGCCTGCTGGCCGCCTTCGAGGCCATGCGCAAGCCCGACGGCAAGATCCCGCTGACCTTCGAGATCGTCTACGGTCACGCCTTCCGCCCGGTGCCCAAGACCACGGCGGCCGGCGAGAGCATCATCCGCTTCGAGCGGCCCTCGCGATAGCCGGATCCTTCATAAAGGCTCAGTCCTGCAACCCGCTCCGGCCTGCCGGATAGTTGCCCTATCGTCACGTCGCGCCTCCTTTCGCACCCCTGCGTGCGTCGCAAAGCCACGCCCCTGGCGGCTTTTGCGCGCCACCGTTGCCAATGCGGCGGTGCGTGCTTGATCCATGGCGACGTTAGCCCTTATACTCAAATGGGTAAAAAAATTCATACAAAGAAATTCCGGCAAGACGAATAGCAAGAATAAATAAGCACCGCAAAACGAATAGCCACGGATAGCGCCATACCAGGGACGTCCCCAGCCAGACCGGGCCGCCCGCATCCAGTGAATGTTCCTGCGGTGAGAAATAGAATTAGAAGCAGAGACAGAGACACACAGACACGCTCGACCGCCAATCATGCTGGCGAGGTGCTATGGAGACGCGGGAATGGATACTGAAGCGCAATTGTTCGATTGCGCCACGCCAGTTGGCGTGGGTCTTCGCAATCCTTTGTACGGTTTCACTCATGGTCGCGCTGGGCTTCACGCTGCGTGGCGCATGGATCATCCTGGTTTTTTCATGCATTGAACTGATGGCGGTGGGCGCGGCCATGCTGGTCTACGCCCGTCACGCCACCGATCGCGAAGTAGTGGTGCTGGCCGATCATGGCCTGGAGGTGGAAGTGATCCAGGGCAGTCGTTCGACCCGCAGCAGCTTGCAGTTGCATGGCATGCGCATCGCTTTTCCTGTCGGTCGCCAGTCGCTGGTGGCTCTGGAAAGCCGGGGGCGGCGCGTGGAAATTGGTCGGTTCATGAGCTTGTGGCAACGGCGCGCTTTCGTGCAGGAGCTGCAACAGGAACTGGCCGCCAGGGGTGGCGGGATGGCAGCACCCTCATTCTTATAATTTTGGGCTCTAGAGGAAATCCATGAAACTTGCGAAGCGCCTTCAATCCTTGACCCTCGGTGCCTCGCTGCTGGCGGCCGGCTTGCCGGCCTGGGCAGTGGTGGACAGTCCGGGGGGGCCGGCCGTACGGCAGATGAATTTCCAGCCGCCGGTGACCAAGATCGCCGAGCAGATCTATGACCTGCACATCCTGATGCTGATCATCTGCCTGGTCATCTTCGTGGCCGTGTTTGGCGTGATGTTCTATTCCATCATCAAGCACCGCAAGTCGGTCGGCCACAAGGCCGCCACCTTCCACGAAAGCACGACCGTGGAAATCGCCTGGACCGTGGTGCCTTTCCTGATCGTGATCGGCATGGCGCTGCCGGCCACCAAGACGGTGGTGGCGATGAAGGACACCTCCAATGCCGACCTCACCATCAAGGTCACCGGCATGCAGTGGAAATGGGGATATGACTATCTGAAGGGTGATGGTGAAGGCATCTCCTTCCTCTCCAGCCTGGCTACGCCGCGCGAGCAGGTTACCGATCCGAGCCTGAAGAAAAACGACAACTACCTGATCGAAGTGGACAATCCGGTGGTGGTGCCCGTCAACAAGAAGGTGCGCCTGGTGACCACCGCCAATGACGTGATCCACTCCTGGACCATTCCCGCCTTCGGCGTGAAGCAGGATGCCATCCCCGGCTTCGTGCGCGACACCTGGTTCCGCGCCGAGAAGATCGGCACCTATCGCGGCCAGTGCGTGGAGCTGTGCGGCAAGGATCACGCCTTCATGCCCATCGTGGTCAACGTGGTCAGCGAAGACGATTACAAGAAATGGGTCGACGGCAAGAAGAAGGAAATGGCCGCCAAGGCCGATGATCCCAACAAGGTCTGGACGGTCGACGAGTTGAAGCAGCGCGGCGAGAAGGTCTATGCCGCCAACTGCGTAGCCTGCCACCAGGCCAACGGCAAGGGTGTGCCGGGTGCCTTCCCGGCGCTCGATGGCAGTGCCGTGGTCAATGGCCCCAAGGATGGCCAGATCCACATCCTGCTCAACGGCAAGAACGCCATGCCGGCGTGGAAGGGTGTGCTGAACGACACCGAGATTGCCGCCGTCATCACCTATACGCGCAACAACTGGTCCAACAAGGCCCAGGAAAACATCGTGCAGCCGGCCGAAGTGCTGGCCGCCCGCAAGTAATCGTTTGGAGAACCGGACATGACTACCACCGTCGATCACGCCCCCGATCATTCCCACGATCACGGGCATGGGCATGCACATGACGACCACGCGCACGATCATCCGCACGGCTGGCGTCGCTGGCTCTTCGCCACCAACCACAAGGACATCGGCACGCTTTACCTGTGGTTCTCGTTCACCATGCTGCTCTCGGGCGGCGTGCTGGCACTGCTGATCCGGGCTGAACTGTTCCAGCCGGGGCTGCAGTTCTTCCGTCCGGAATTCTTCAACCAGTTGACCACCATGCACGGCCTGGTGATGGTGTTTGGCGCGATCATGCCGGCCTTCGTGGGCTTCGCCAACTGGATGATCCCGTTGCAGATCGGCGCCTCCGACATGGCCTTTGCGCGCATGAACAACTTCTCGTTCTGGCTGCTGCCGCCTGCGGCGCTGCTGCTGGCGGGTTCCTTCCTGGTGCCGGGCGGTGCCACCGCGGCCGGCTGGACGCTGTATGCGCCGCTGTCCACGCAGATGGGCCCCGGCATGGACATGGGCATCTTCGCCATGCACATCATGGGCGCGTCGTCCATCATGGGCTCGATCAACATCATCGTCACCATCTTGAACATGCGCGCGCCCGGCATGACGCTGATGAAGATGCCGATGTTCTGCTGGACCTGGCTCATCACCGCCTACCTGCTCATCGCCGTGATGCCGGTGCTGGCCGGTGCCATCACCATGACGCTGACCGACCGCCATTTCGGCACCTCCTTCTTCAACGCCGCCGGTGGCGGTGACCCGGTGATGTACCAGCACATCTTCTGGTTCTTCGGCCATCCCGAGGTCTACATCATGATCCTGCCGGCCTTCGGCATCGTCTCGCAGATCATCCCGGCCTTCGCGCGCAAGCCGCTGTTCGGCTATGCCTCGATGGTGTACGCCACTGCCTCGATTGCGATCCTGTCCTTCATCGTCTGGGCGCACCACATGTTCACTACCGGCATGCCGGTGACCGCGCAGCTGTTCTTCATGTACGCCACCATGCTCATTGCGGTACCGACCGGCGTGAAGATCTTCAACTGGATCGCCACCATGTGGCGCGGCTCGATGACTTTCGAGACGCCGATGCTGTTCTCGGTGGGCTTCATCTTCGTCTTCACCATGGGTGGCTTCACTGGCCTGATCCTGGCCGTCACGCCCATCGACATCCAGATGCAGGATACCTATTACGTGGTGGCGCACTTCCACTACGTGCTGGTGGCGGGCTCGCTGTTTGCGCTCTTCGCCGGCTACTATTACTGGGGCCCGAAGTGGACCGGCTTCATGTACAACGAATGGCGTGGCAAGTTCCACTTCTGGGCCTCGCTGGTCACCTTCAACATCACCTTCTTCCCGATGCACTTCCTGGGGCTGGCCGGCATGCCGCGCCGCTATGCGGACTACCCGGCGCAGTTCACCGACTTCAACATGATCGCCTCCATCGGCGCCTTCGGGTTCGGGCTGTCGCAGGTGTACTTCCTGTTCTTCGTGGTGATTCCCTCGATCAAGGGCGGCAAGAAGGCCGAGGCCAAGCCCTGGGAAGGCGCGGAAGGACTGGAATGGACCGTGCCCAGCCCGGCGCCTTTCCACACTTTCGAGGAACCGCCGGTGGTGAAGTGATCGCCTGTGGACAAGACAAGTCATCACACCTGATGCAAAGGCAACGCCCATGACCGAACGCAAGAAACCCAACAACCTGCGCACCGGCCTGCTGCTGGGGATGGTGGCGCTGGCCTTCTTCGTTGGCATCTTCATCAACCGCATCTGGTTTGCGCAATGAGCAGAAACGATGATCCGGTCGAAGACGGCGCATCACGCGGCCTGAACCGCGTGATGTTCAGGAAGCTGCTGGTGGTGGCGGTGCTGATGTTCGGCTTCGGCTATGCGCTCATTCCGGTCTATCGCAAGATCTGCGAAGTGACCGGGGTGAACTTCCTCACGCCCAAGGATGCGACGGTGGAAGCACCGGCCAATACGCAGGTCGACAAGTCGCGCACCATCACGGTCGAGTTCGATGGCAATGCCCAGGGACCGTGGCGCTTCCGCCCGACGGTGGCCAGCCTGCAGGTGCATCCGGGCGAGATGACCCAGGTCACCTATGAAGTGGTCAATACCCAGCCGCGCAACGTCGATGCCCAGGCCATCCCCAGCTATGCGCCGATGCAGTCGGCGGCCTTCTTCAAGAAGGTGGAGTGCTTCTGCTTCACCCAGCAGACGCTGGGGCCGAACCAGGCCAAGCAGATGCCGGTGGTGTTCTACATCGATCCCAAGCTGCCCAAGGAAGTGACGACGATCACGCTGTCCTATACCTTCTTCGAGATCAACGGCAAGGACAAGACGGCGGGCTGAGCCGCCGTGAGGAGATGGTGTGAACGATGAGCTCAAACAGGCGGCCCGGCGCAAGGCCTCCTTCGGCGCGACGATGAAGGCGGTGTTCTGGTCCTTCTTCGGCGTGCGCAAGCGCAAGGATTATGAATCGGATGCGGCGCAACTGAACCCGGTCCACGTGATCATCGCCGGCATCCTCGGTGCGGTGATCTTCGTGGGCGTGCTGGTGAGCATCGTCAAGCTGGTGCTGCGCAGCGCGACGGGTGGATGAGCTGCCCGGTTTTCAAAGAGCATTAAGGAAAAGTGAACCTGGATCGCAAGAGCATTCAACGCAGCTTAATGCTCGAGCCGCCAGCCAATGCAGTCAGATTTCGTACCGGGAGAAGAACATGAGTTCTCAGCAAGCCAAGGCACCCCATTATTTCGTTCCGGGCCCGTCGCGCTGGCCGATGATGGCGGGCATTTCCATGCTCATCACCATGATCGGGGCCTCGGCCTGGGTCAATGGCGTTTCGTGGGCGCCCTACGTCAATCTCTTCGGCATCCTGATGGTGCTGGTGGTGCTGTACTACTGGTTTGGCGATGCCATCCGCGAATCGGAATCCGGGCTCTACAGCGAGCGTATCGACCTGTCCTATCGCTGGAGCATGAGCTGGTTCATCTTCTCGGAGGTGATGTTCTTCGGTGCCTTCTTCGGTGCGCTGTTCTATGCCCGCAGCATCACCATGCCGTGGCTGTCCGATCTCGATCACAAGGTGATCTGGCCCGACTACACCGGGCAATGGGGCAATGTCGGCCCGGCCGGTACGGTGGAGAACTTCACCACCATGGGGCCGTTCCCCATCCCCACCATCAACACCTTGCTGCTGCTGAGTTCGGGTGTGACGTTGACCATCTCGCACCACGCCATGCGCGCCGGCCATCGCGCGCAGACGGCGGTGTGGCTGTTCCTGACCATCCTGCTGGGCGCGGTCTTCATGGGATTCCAGGCGTATGAATATATCCATGCCTATACCGAGCTGAACCTCAAGCTCAGTTCCGGCATATATGGCTCGACCTTCTTCATGCTGACGGGCTTCCACGGCTTCCACGTGACCATGGGCGCGATCATGCTGTCGGTGGTGCTCTATCGCGTATTGCGCGGGCACTTCACGCCCACGCATCACTTCGCCTTCGAGGGCGCGGCCTGGTACTGGCACTTCGTGGACGTGGTGTGGCTGGGGCTGTACGTGGTGGTGTACTGGCTGTAAGCGTGCCGGTGGCCTGCGCAGAAGCCGCACCTCGGTGCGGCTTTTTCATGCGCGGCGCGCTGCAGATCAGCGGATGCCGGTCGGCTGTATCCAGCCCAGCTTGTAGCTCAGGAGGATGAACAGGAACAGCGCCACCGAAAAGCCGACCCGCAAGGTCAGCGCCTGCACGGTGCGGTTGCTCTTGCCCTTGTCGCGCATCAGGAAGATCAGCGCCGAGGCCAGGCTGGCCAGGATGAGGATGAAGGCGATGGCGACGACGATTTTCATGAGGATGGAACCCTGTCTCCGAAGGCGTGCATGCGGTATGCTGCGACGCTGGTGTGTATGTGATTGTTCTTGTCCCGTGTGCGCTTCATTGTAAGGCCAAACTTCATCGATGCCGAACCGATTCGTTTTCCGCTTCATCCCTTTCTGCGCCACGCTGATCGTGGCCGCCGCCGGCATCGCGCTGGGGCAGTGGCAGACGCATCGCGCCCAGGAGAAGCTGGCCTTGCAGCAGCGCATGCAGGCGCGCTCCGGTGAAGCGCCACTGCGTGCGCTGCCCGCAGATGTTGCCGATGCTGAATTCCGGCACGTTCAACTGCGCGGCCAGTTCCTTGCGCAATGGACGCTCTATCTGGAAAACCGCCCCTACAACGGCGCCGTGGGTTTCCATGTGCTCACGCTGTTCCAGCCCGAGGGCAGTGCGCAGGCCGTCGTGGTGGCACGCGGCTGGGCGCCGCGCGATGCCGCTGATCGCACACGCGTGCCGCAAGTGCCGCCGCCGTCCAGCATGACCGAGGTGGAAGGCATCTTGCGCAAGGATGCCGGCCACGTCATGCAGCTGGGCACGGCCGATGCGCCGCGCCCGCAGGCCATCCTGCAGAACCTGGACCTGCCGGCGCTGGCGGCAGCGAGCGGGCTGTCCATCGCACCGCTGGTGCTCGAGCAGGGCGGGGCAGCGGGCGATACGCTGGTGCGCGACTGGCCTGCGCCCTCGCTGGGCATCGACCGTCATCGCGGCTATGCCGTGCAGTGGTACGCACTGGCGGCGATGGCCCTTCTTTTTTTCATCGTCACAGGATTCAAACGTGGTCGTCATGACAAAGCCTGAAGTCCCCCAGCCGTCCGCATCCAACGAGGAGGCGCGCCGCCGCCGCATCGGACGCTGGAAGATGCTGGCCGTGGTCGCCGTGTGCGCGGCACCGCTGATCGCGTCTTATCTCACCTATTACGTCATCAAGCCGCAGAGCCGCAACAACTATGGCGCGCTGATCGATCCGCGGCAGTATCCGATTCCCGATCTCGGCAGCAGCGCCATCGATGGCAGCCCGGCCAGGCTGGAGGATTACAAGGGCAAGTGGGTGATGCTGCAGGTCGATGGCGGCGACTGCGGCGAGACCTGCCAGAACAAACTGCTGACCATGCGCCAGCTGCGGCTCATGCAAGGCAAGGAAATGGACCGCATCGAACGGGTCTGGCTGGTCACCGACCGCACCCCGATTGCGACCCTGCTGCTGCGCGAATACGACGGAACCGATATCCTTCGGGTTGACGCTGGCAAATTGCAGTCCTGGTTGCCGGCCGATGCCGGGACCACCGCCCGGGACCACATCTACCTGATCGACCCGCTGGGCAACCTGATGATGCGTTTCCCCAAGGACCCCGATCCCGGCAAGATGAAGAAGGACATTTCCAAGTTGCTGCGCGCCTCTTCCATCGGCTGATGCCGAGGGAACCCGGCGCACCGTGACGCAAGTTTGACTCAAGATGAATGCAACGACGCTGATACAACTGGGCCTGACCGGGCTCGTGGTCGCCCTGATTCCGCTCGCGCTGGTGCGGCGCGCGCAGGGTGTGGCCAACAAATACCGCAAGCTGGTGTGGGTGACGCTGTTCTTTACCTTCGACCTGATCATGTTCGGCGCCTTCACGCGCCTGACCGACTCGGGGCTGGGTTGTCCTGACTGGCCGGGCTGCTACAGCCATGCCAATCCGCTCCTGGCGCATGAGCACATCAATGCCGCCGAAGAGGCCATGCCCTTTGGTCCCGTGACTTGGGCCAAGGCCTGGATCGAGATGATCCATCGCTATTTCGCCATGGCCGTGGGTTTCCTCATCATCGTGCTGATGGTGGTGGCGTGGCGCCGCTGGATCAGGTCGGGCAAGACCGAACTGCAGTTCCGTCCCTGGTTCCCGACTGCGCTGCTGGGCTTCGTCTGCCTGCAGGGGGCTTTCGGTGCGTGGACCGTGACCATGAAGCTGCAGCCGATCATCGTGACGACGCACCTGCTGCTGGGCCTGACGCTACTGGCGATGCTGGCCTGGCTGGCAGCGCGGCAGGAGCAGCACCTGCCCGTCTCTGCGAGCGGTCGCGCACTGATGGTGCCGGCCACCGTGGGGGCCGCACTGCTGGGATTGCAGATCGCGCTGGGCGGCTGGGTCAGCACCAATTATGCGGCGTTGGCCTGTTCGGACTTCCCGCTCTGCAATGGCAAGCTGGTGCCGGACATGGATTTTGAACACGGCTTTACGCTCTGGCGCCACCTCGGCATGACCGCTTCCGGCGATTACCTACCGGTCGAAGCGCTGACCGCGATCCATTGGGTGCATCGCAGTTTTGCCTTTGTCGTCATCTTGTATGTTGTATGGCTGGCACACCGGGCGTTGCGCGATGAGGGCTTGCGCAAGACCGCCCGCTGGATGCTGACGGTGCTGGGTTTGCAGCTCTGTACTGGCCTGGCGACCATCTATCTGAACTGGCCGCTGGCCATTGCCGTGATCCACAACGGCGGTGCGGCGCTGCTGGTCATCCTGATGGTCATGTTAAACTACAAGGTCCGTTACGCACCCTCCAGCCTGGCCACCGCTGCTCCACCAGTGCACGCCCGGCCCGTCACGCCATGACCACATTGACCGCCCAACCCAACCGCATCGCCCAGTACTGGGCACTGACCAAGCCGCGCGTGACGCAGCTGGCGGTGTTCTGTGCCGTGATCGGCATGTTCCTCTCCACGCCTGAACTGCCTGACTGGCACAAGGTCATCTTCGGCACGCTGGGCATCTGGCTCCTGGCCGGCGCGGCCTTCGCCATCAACTGCCTGGTCGAACGCGAGATCGATTCGCGCATGGCCCGTACGGCGCGCCGCCCGATGGCGCGCGGCGAAATCACCGTGGGTCAGACCCTGGTGTTCTCGGGCGTGCTGGGCGGCCTGGGCATGTGGGTGCTGTACAACCTGGTCAATCCCCTGACCATGTGGCTGACCTTCGCCACCTTCGTCGGTTACGCCATCATCTACACCATCATCCTGAAACCGGCGACCTCGCAGAACATCGTCATCGGCGGCCTGGCCGGCGCCATGCCGCCCGCGCTGGGCTGGGCGGCGATGGCCAATGACGTGCCGATGCAGGCCTGGGTGCTGGTGATGATCATCTTCATCTGGACCCCGCCGCACTTCTGGGCGCTGGCCATGTACCGCCGCGACGACTACGCCAAGTCCGGCCTGCCGATGCTGCCCATCACGCATGGCATGGACGTGACCAAGCTGCACATCCTGATGTACACCATTGCGCTCCTGGCGGTGAGCATGCTGCCCTTCGCCATCGGCATGAGCGGCTTGATCTACCTGGGCACGGCCATCGTGCTGGGCGGGATCTTCTTCTGGTATTCGTGGCAGATCTATCGCCATTACACCGACCTGATCGCGCGCAAGGCCTTTGCCTATTCGATCATCTACCTGTCCATCCTGTTTGCGGTGCTGCTGGTGGACCACTATTTCCTGTTCCGCAGCTTCTGAACTCATGAAAAGATTTTTCTCGGCACTGCTGCTGGCTGGCTGCGCGACGCTGCTGGCGGCTTGCGGGCCGTCCAAGCCTGAACTGAAGTTCAACAATACGGATGTCACCGGCCTGGACTATGCCAAGGACTTCGCGCTCACCGACCACAACGGCAAGCCGCGCACCCTGGCCGATTTCAAGGGCAAGGTGGTGGTGATGTTCTTCGGCTATACGCAATGCCCCGACGTGTGCCCGACCACCATGGCCGAGATGTCCAACGTCATGAAGGAACTGGGTCCGGATGCCGATCGGGTGCAGGTGCTCTTCGTCACCGTCGATCCCGAGCGCGATACTCAGGAAGTGTTATCGCAATACGTGCCGGCCTTCGACAAGCGCTTCCTCGGCCTGCGCGGCGATCTGCAGCAGACCGAGAAGGTCGCCAAGGAATTCAAGGTGTTCTACCAGAAGGTGCCGGGCAAGCAGCCGGGCAGCTATACGATGGATCACACTGCGGGCAGCTACGTGTTCGATCCGCAGGGACACATCCGCCTGTTCGTCAAGCATGGCCAGGGACCGCAGACGCTGGCGCATGACATCAAGCTGTTGCTGTCGTGATGGTGCAGGAAAAGAAATAAACGATATAAATCGTTTGGATGAAAAGAAAGGCGCCCGAGGGCGCCTTTCTTGTTTCTGCTGAATCGGGGGTGAAGAACCGATCAGGAATAAGCCTGCAGTGCAGTCTTCATCTTCTTCAGCGCCACCGCTTCGATCTGGCGGATACGCTCGGCGGAGACCCCGAACTCGTCTGCCAGTTCATGCAGGGTGGCGCCCGAGCCATCGTCATTGGCCAGCCAGCGGGCTTCGACGATACGGCGCGAGCGGTCATCCAGCTTGGACAGTGCGGCTTCCAGGCCTTCGGACTGCAGGCGGTCGTACTGCTTGGCCTCGATCACGCGGGTCGGTTCCGAATTCTCCGAAGACAGGTAGGCGATGGGCGCGAACTTGTCATCGTCATCATCGGTGGGCGATTCCAGGGCGATGTCGCGACCGGACAGACGGGTTTCCATCTCGATCACTTCTTCGCGCTTGACGTCCAGGGTCTTGGCCAGGGCCTCGACCTGGGCCGGCGTCATCGCGTCCAGGCCTTCCTTGTGGCTGCGCAGGTTGAAGAACAGCTTGCGCTGGGCCTTGGTGGTAGCAACCTTCACCAGACGCCAGTTCTTCAGGATGTACTCGTGGATCTCGGCCTTGATCCAGTGCATGGCATAGGACACCAGGCGCACGTTCTGGGCCGGGTCGAAGCGCTTGACCGCCTTCATCAGGCCGATGTTGCCCTCCTGGATCAGGTCGGCGTGCGGCAGGCCGTAGCCGAGATAGCCGCGGGCGATCGACACCACCAGGCGCAGGTGCGACAGCACCATCTTCTGAGCGGCGCCCAGGTCGTTCTTCTCACGCAGATCGCGGGCCAGCTTGACCTCTTCTTCCTGGGTCAGCATGGGCAGGCGGTTCACTGCCGAGATATAAGCGTCGATGTTGCCCAGGCTGCCGGAAAAACCCAGCGCGAGTGCATTGGACTCGGCAGGCATGAGTGCAGTGTGTGCAGACGCAGTTTTCATGGATTCTCCTTGGTTCCTTTACGGAAACAGTATGAAACGGTAGGAAGCGGATGCTTCAGTTGCCGGGGGCAATGTGGTCAACTTCCCCGGCCCGGCCAACGCGGCCAGACGCTGTTTGGTGCAGTGCTCCCCTAAAACTGGAGCAATTCGATAAAGTATTTTAGCACTCGTCACCCGGGAGTGCTAATTGCATGATAGTGAAGCGCTGATAGCCAAGATCTATTGCTGTTCAGCTAACCATTGCATTAATTCCCCTTCATCTTAGTCGCCTTTGAGCGACAAAAGTTGCGATGGGGGTCAAAAGCGGCTCAGAAACTTGTAACAATTTTTGCAGCGCAAAGGCCATCGGAAAGCGCAGCAGCCGTGATGCCAAGCGTCGTAGTGAAGAACAGATCGTAGCGCCTGAACTCGTCAAACGACGAGATTGGGTCTGTTAAGGAGACGCGTGAGCCGGCGGTTTATTGTTGTGGGAAGCCATGCTGGCTAAAATTTCCCGCCAGAAAGTCCAAAGCCCGCTAAAGCGGGCTTTGTCCTCAATTTACAGGGGCACGACCAATTGCTTGGAAAACCCCTGTCTCTATGCGCTCGAGTATATCACTCCGCGTTCATCATTTTCAACAGGCAGGCGGCATGCTGAAACATCTCACGGCTCCTCGGTTGTCCACACTCCAGCGATTTTTTCTCACGAGCTCGCACAAGGATACGCTGGGTTGTTATGCCTGGACCCAGGCGGTTGCCGCAGGGATGCTGCCATTGCTTGCCGATGTCGAGGTGTCGCTGCGCAATGCCTTGCACGGCGCGCTGTCGCGATATTACGGTGCCGTGGACTCGTTCGGCTGGATGATGCCCAGGCCAAATCCAGCGCACGCGATCAATCCAGCCGCACCCGGCGTACTGCCGCCATTGCACAAGCTGAGCTCGAAATCGCGTGTCGACGTTCTCTGTGCGATGGAAAAAGTCGCCGGCAAAAAGCCGTCGGCCTATGTCGTCACCCCTGATGATGTGGTGGCGGCCTTGCCTTTCGGCTTCTGGGAAGTACTGATTGGTGGACTGGCTCATCGTTCACAGCCATCAGGATTGCAGGCTGCGATTCTGGCAGCGGTATTTCCGTATGCGCCTGACAGCCAGCTTTTTACCTACGGCAGTCCCGAATTCAGGAGACGGGTCGTCAGCCTGCTCAAGAGAATCCGCGACGTACGCAACCGCATCGGGCACCACGACGCCATCTGGACCATTCCGGAATTCGACCAGTTCGGCATCCTCGGCCTCATCCCGCGCCGGCCCCGGCACACCGTCAACAGCCTGCGGCGCCTTGTGGACAATTTATCGTGGTTCGCAGGCTGGATTGATCCGGTCATCTCCCGGCATCTGCGCAACAGCGATCACTGGTGGTCGTTGCAGGTCTTGCTGGACCGGCAGGCACTGGCGACGTATCGCCGCTCTGGCGGCCGGGCAGGAACCTATCGCCTGGTACTGGAAGTGACCAGGCCACCCAGTCCCGCCATGGCGGCGCGGCGGCGAACGCTCCTCAAGCAGAGCGCATCACGAGGCCTGCACCGTTACTTCTTCTGATCAGCGATCAGCGCGCCGCTCAAGCCTTCCTGGCCAACTGCCTGCGCACCGACAGCATCGCCCCGAACAAGCCCAGCAAGCCGCTGATGGCCAGCAGCAGGCCGATGGCCATGGGGCTGGGCAGGGCCAGCTGGAATTCCGATGCATACAAGTGGGCAAAATCCAGAATCGCTTCGTTCAGCGGCTGCTGCGCCGCCACCACCAGTCCCAGCGCCACCAGCCCGGCGCACAAGCCCAGCAGGGCGCCGGTGTAGTAGAAGGGCCGATAGATGAAGGAATTGGTTGCCCCGAACAGGCGCGACACCTCGATCTCATCGCGCTGCGTCATCACCTGCAGGCGGATGGTATTGAACACCACCGCCACCACCACCGCGCCCAGCGTGATGCCCAGGAACAGCAACACCAGCCGCAGGATGCGCAGCAGTGCCGCCAGCCGCTTGACCCATTCGGAATCGATCTGCACCGTGTCCACGCCCGGCTGCTTCTTCAACTGCTGGGCGATGTCATCCACGCGGGTGGCATTCATGGCGTTCTCGAAGCCCGGCAGGCGCACCACGTAGCTGTCCGGCAGCGGATTGCTGCCCAGCGTGGCGAGCACGTCGGCCAGGCCGGTCTTGCTCTTCATCGCCTCAAAAGCCTTCTCGCGCGGGATGAATTCGACCTTGCCGTTGGTCTTGCCGTCCTTCAGGATCTGGCTGATGGTCTTGCCCACCGCCTGGGCTGCCTCTCGGCTGGCGTCGGGCTTCATGAAGATGCTGATCTCCGGCTCCACCGACATCTGGTCCGAGATCGGCCGCACGTTTTCCAGCGCCGACAGGCCCGCAAAGGGCAGGGCCAGCGCAATCGAGACCACCAGCACGTTGAGCACGAAATTGCCGGGCGAGCGCAGCAGGTGGCGCAGCGCATCGGCGATGGCGGCGAAATGCTGTCCGAGCCAGTTCATGGCGATACCTCCACGGGATTGGCCACGCCGTTGTGCCAGCCATCGACGATGCGGCCACGGTCCAGGTAGATGATGCGGTCGGCACCGGTCAGGAAATTCTCGTCATGGGTCGAGATCAGGCAGGTCACGCCCACACCATGGAAGGATTTCAGCGCTGCCAGCACCTTGTTGGCATTGGCGCGGTCCAGGTTGGCGGTCGGTTCGTCGGCCAGGATGATCTGCGGCCGGTTGACGATGGCGCGCGCAATGGCCACCCGCTGCTGCTCGCCACCGGACAGTTCCAGCGGTTCGCAGCGGGCCTTGTCCAGCAGGTCTACCTTGTCCAGCGCGGCGCGGGCGCGCTTTTCGGCGTCCTGGCGGGAAGAGCCGGTCACGATCAGCGGCAGCATCACGTTGGCCAGCAGATTGCGGTCCAGCAAGAGTTTCTGCTGCTGGAAGATCAGCCCCAGGTTGCGCCGCAGATAGGGCAGGCCGGATGCCTTGAGCCCCACGATATCGGTACCGCTGACGGTGAGCTTGCCCGAGGTGGGCCGCTCGATGGCGGCGATCATCTTCAGGAGGGTCGATTTGCCGGCGCCGGAAGGGCCGGCCAGAAAGATCAATTCGCCCTTCTTCACCGACAACGTAATGTCGCGCAGGGCATAGACCTCGCGCGCGTATTGCTTGGAAACCCGGGTAAATTCAATCATCGGTTCAACTCAGGAGGGCGTCGACGAATTCGGTGGCGTTGAAGGGTTGCAGGTCTTCGATCTTTTCACCCACGCCGATGAAGTACAGCGGCACCGGGCGGGTCTTGGCGATGGCGGCCAGGATGCCGCCCTTGGCCGTGCCATCCAGCTTGGTCACCACCAGACCGGTCAGCCCCAGCGCATCATCGAAGGCCTTGACCTGGGCCAGCGCGTTCTGGCCGGTGTTGCCGTCGATCACCAGCAGCACTTCGTGCGGCGCCGAATTCATGGCCTTGGCAATGACCCGCTTGATCTTCTTGAGTTCATCCATCAGGTGCAGTTGCGTGGGCAGGCGGCCGGCCGTATCGACCATCACCACGTGGGTGCCGCGCGCCTGGGCCGAATGCACCGAGTCATAGGCCACCGCAGCCGGATCGCCGGATTCCTGCGCAATCACCTGCACGTTGTTGCGCTCGCCCCAGACCGCCAGCTGCTCGCGGGCAGCGGCGCGGAAGGTGTCGCCCGCAGCCAGCAGCACCGACTGGCCGTGCGCCTGCAGATGCAGCGCCAGTTTGCCGATGGTGGTGGTCTTGCCGGCACCGTTGACGCCGGCAATCATCATCACCAGCGGCTTGTCACGGCCCAGCACCAGCGGACGCTGCAGCGGCTGCAGCAGGTCGATCAGCAGGGTGCGCAGGGCAGTGCGCACCTGGGCGGCTTCGGTGAGGCGCTCGTTTTTGACTTTTTTCTTCAGTTCGTCCAGCAGCCACTGGGTGGCTTCGACCCCGGCGTCCGAGACCAGCAGGGCCGATTCCAGCTCCTCGTACAAGTCTTCATCAATGCGCGCACCCACGAACAGCGTGGTCAGGTTGTTCGAGGTCTTGGACAGCCCGGCCTTCAGGCGCGACAGCCAGGAGCGCTTGGCCTCGGGGGCAGGTTCCGGGGCGGCGACGATCTCGACCTCTTCTGCCGTCTCTTCCACGGCGGGCACAGGTTCGGGTTGCGGGGCAGGCGCAGCCACCGGGGCTGGCGCCGCGGAAACAGGAGCGGCAGGGGCGGCAGGGGCAGCCGGAACATCAGGTACAGGCTGGGGCGCCGGCTCGGCCTGGGGCGGCAGCGCGGGTTGCGCTTCCGGTTTGGGTTTTCTCTTGAAGAAACTGAACATCGGATGGCGGATAGGCAGGATGGTGGCTGCGGCCGGGGCGGGGAGGGCGGGACGGCAGGCGCGTGGCTGCCCTGACAACCGCAGTGGACAGGTTACAATTGCCCCCTCCACAAGACCCGCGCATGGCCGCCAGGGTCAATGAATCCTGCATTTTATCAGAGCACAGCCCATGAAATCGAAGATCAGAGCCCTCCTGGCCACCGCCCTGCTGAGCCTGCTCGCCAGCACGGCAGCCCAGGTGCGGGCCGAGCCGGCACAGGAATTCGTGCTGGCCAACGGCATGAAGGTCGTCGTCAAGGAAGACCGCCGCGCCCCCACGGCCGTGCAGATGGTCTGGTACAAGGTCGGCGGCATCGATGAACTCAACGGCACCACGGGTGTGTCGCATGCGCTGGAACACATGATGTTCAAGGGCACGAAGCATCACAAAGTCGGCGAATTCAGCCGCCTCGTGGCCGAGCTGGGCGGCCAGGAAAACGCCTTCACGGCCAATGATTTCACCGCCTACTTCCAGCAGATCGAAAAAAGCCACCTCGAAAAAGTGATGGCCCTGGAAGCCGACCGCATGGCCAACCTGCAATTCGATGCCAGTGAATTCGCCAAGGAAATCCGCGTCATCATGGAAGAGCGCCGCTGGCGCACCGATGACCAGCCCATGGGCCTGTTGAACGAAGCCCTGAACGCCGCCGCCTGGACCGCCCATCCCTATCACCATCCGGTGGTCGGCTGGATGGACGACCTGCAGCACATGACCGTGCAGGACATCGCCAGCTGGTACCGCCAGTGGTACGCCCCCAACAACGCCACCCTGGTCGTGGCCGGCGACGTCGATGCGCAGCGCGTGCTGGCGCTGGCGAAGAAATATTTCGGCAAGATCCCCGCCCATCCCTTGCCGCAGGGCAAGCCGCAGAACGAGCCCGGGCAGCTGGGTATGCGCCGCGTCACCGTCAAGGCGCCGGCCGAGAATCCCTACGTGGTGATGGCCTGGAAGGTGCCGGCCCTGCGCAAGGTCGAAGCCGACCAGGAAGCCTACGCCCTCGATGTACTCTCGGCCGTGCTGGATGGCTATGACAATGCCCGCCTGACGGCCAGCCTGATCCGCAGCAGCGGCAAGGCCACGGCAGTCGGCGCCAGCTACAGCGGCGTGGCGCGCGGCCCGGTGCTGTTCACGCTGGAAGGCAGCCCGGCCAATGGCGTCACCACCGAAGAGCTGGAAGGCCTGCTGCGTGCCGAGGTCCGGCGCATCGCCAGCGAAGGCGTGTCCGACCAGGAACTGCAGCGCGTGAAGACGCAACTGATCGCCTCCCAGGTCTACAAGCGCGATTCCGTCTTCGGCCAGGCCATGGAAATCGGCATGATGGAAACCATCGGCCTGGGCCAGAAGAACATCGACCGCATCATCGACCGTCTCAACAGCGTGACGGCCGAGCAGGTGCAGGCGGTGGCGCAGAAATACTTCAAGGACGATAGCCTGACCGTGGCCACGCTGGTCCCCCTGCCGCTGGACGGCAGGAAGCCTGCCGCGCCGCCGCCGGGCCTGCTGCATTGAACGCAGGCGTGTTGGCACCATTAAGGATGATTTAATGGTGATTGCCACAGCATTAATGCTCAATGAATGCTCAATGAATGCCGGGTGACACAGTTCACCCATTCCTGATTGATCTGATTGATCGGCTTCTGTTCTTCACGGAGAAAACCATGCCCGTCATCGTCGTCGCCAATCCCAAGGGAGGCGTAGGCAAGACCACTCTGGCCACCAACCTGGCCGGTTATTTCGCAAGCCTTGGCCATGGCGTGCTGCTGGGCGACATCGACCGCCAGCAGTCCTCGCGCGCCTGGCTGTCGATTCGCCCCGAACAGGCGCGCCCCATCGCCACCTGGGAGATCAACGAAGACTACGTGGCCAAGCCCCCCAAAGGCACCAGCCACGTGGTCCTCGATACCCCGGCCGGGCTGCATGGCTGGCGCCTCAACGATGCGCTCAAGCTGGCCGACAAGATCCTGGTGCCGCTGCAGCCGTCGATCTTCGACATCCTCGCCACCCAGGATTTCCTGCGCCGGCTGGCCAATGAAAAGGCGGTGCGCGATGGCGAGATCGATGTGGGTATCGTCGGCATGCGCGTCGATGCCCGCACCCGCTCGGCCGAGCAATTGCAGCGCTTCATCGAAGGCCTGAAATTGCCGGTGCTGGGCCATCTGCGCGACACCCAGAACTACGTGCAACTGGCCGCCCACGGCCTGACCCTGTGGGATATCGCGCCTTCGCGCGTGCAGCGCGATCTCGAACAATGGCAGCCCATCCTGCAGTGGCTGGCCGGCCAGCCGCCCACTGACCAGAACGCATGACCCTTCGCTTTCCATGAAAAAAATCTTCCCTCTCCTGCTGCTCCCGCTGGCTTTCCTGGCCAGCGCGCCCGCTTCGGCGGCCCTGGCCATCCAGTCCTGGACCCAGCCCGACGGCGCGCGTGTGCTGTTCGTGGCCAACCATGCCATTCCCATGCTGGACGTGAGCGTGCAGTTCGATGCCGGCAAGCGCCGCGACCCGGCCACCAAGGCCGGTCTGGCCGAACTGACCGTGGCCAGCCTGACGCGCGGTGTGGATGCCGCCAGCGGCGCGCCCGCACTGACCGAAGCCCAGATCCTCGACGGCTTTGCCGACGTGGCGGCCCAGCAGCATGGCGGTGCCGGCGAGGACCGCGCCGGCGTGAGCCTGCGCACCTTGTCCTCGCCTGCCGAACGCGATGCCGCGCTGGGCTTGCTGGCCCGCATGCTGGCCCATCCCGCCTTCCCGCAGGCCGGCCTGGAGCGCGACCGGGCGCTGGCCATCGCCAGCCTCAAGGAAGAGCTGACCAAGCCCGAGGCCATCGCTGAAAAGGCCTTCATGGCGGCGGCCTACGGCAGCCATCCCTATGCCGTCGAGGCCAGCGAAGCCAGCCTGCAAGCCATCACCCGCGAGGACCTGCTGGCCTTCCATCGTGCCCACTACGTGGCCAACCGCGCCGTCATCGCCCTGATCGGTGACGTCACCGAAGCGCAGGCGCGCGCCATCGCCAGCGCACTCACGCGCGACCTGCCGCAGGGCACCGCCTTGCCGGCGCTGCCGCCGGTCGCCGCGCCCAAGGGGGCGGAGCAGCGTATCGCCCATCCGGCCTCGCAATCGCACATCCTCATCGGTGCGCCGGCCATCCAGCGTGGCGACAATGATTTCTTCGCGCTGACCGTGGGCAATTACGTGCTGGGCGGTGGCGGTTTCGTCTCGCGCCTGACCGATGAAGTGCGCGAGAAGCGCGGCCTGAGCTACAGCGTCTACAGTTATTTCTCGCCGCTGGCCCAGCCCGGTCCCTTCCAGATCGGCCTGCAGACCAAGAAGGAGCAGACCGCCGAAGCCCTGCGCGTAACCCGCGCCACACTGGACAAATTCCTGCAGGAAGGACCGACAGCCGCCGAACTGAAGGCCGCCAAGGACAACCTCGCCGGTGGCTTCGCCCTGCGCATCGACAGCAATGCCAAGCTGCTGGAAAACCTCTCCGTGATCGGCTTCTACGGCCTGCCGCTGGATTACCTCGACCACTGGATCGAACGCATCCGCGCCGTGAGCGTGCAGGACGTACGCGCGGCCTTCCGCAAGCACGTGCATCCGGAAGAATTGTCGACGGTCATCGTCGGCGAAACCGCCGAGTAAATTATTTACCTCATTTGGCATCGGCGGCCCCGCGCCGCCCGCAGCAAGGAAAGTCATGCGCAAGAGCAGTCCCCCGCGATCCGGCCCCGCCCCCGGCGGCAAGCCGGCCAAGCCCGTCAACCGTGGCCCGCACCAGGTGCGCATCATCGGCGGCCAGTGGAAGCGCACGCCGCTGCCGGTGCTGGATGCCGAAGGCCTGCGCCCCACGCCCGACCGCGTGCGCGAGACCGTCTTCAACTGGATCACCCATCTCATCGATGGGCAGTGGGACCAGGTCGCCTGCCTTGACCTGTTCGCCGGTTCCGGTGCGCTCGGCTTCGAAGCCGCCAGCCGTGGCGCACGCCGCGTGGTGATGGTGGAACACAGCGGCCCGGCCGTACGCCAGTTGGAAGCCAACCGCGACAAGCTCAAAGCCGACACGCTGGCCATCCTCCGCGGCGACGCCCTGGCTGCCGTGCAGAACGCCGCCCAGCGCGAGCCGGGCGGCTTTGGCCTGGTCTTCATCGATCCGCCTTACCACCAGGGCTGGCTGGAGAAAGTGTTGCCTGCGTGCATCCCTTTGCTCAGTCCCTCCGGCCTGGTCTATGCCGAAGCCGAATATGCGCTCGATGGAGAAGACGCCCCCGAATGGATGCAAGCCTGGGAAGTGGTGCGCTCCGACAAGGCCGGCATGGTCTTCTATCATTTATTGCAACGCAAAAGCAGTGCCCAAATTGAGGCATAATGCGCCTTCTGATTCAATAGCCGGTGAGGAGACACCATGGTCACAGCTGTATATCCGGGGACCTTCGATCCGTTGACGCGTGGGCACGAGGACCTGGTTCGCCGCGCATCCGGATTGTTTGACAAGCTGGTCGTGGGCGTAGCCGACAGCAAGAACAAGAAGCCCTTTTTCTCGCTCGAAGAGCGCCTGTCGATTGCCAATGAAGTGCTGGGACACTATCCCAACGTCCAGGTGGAAAGCTTTTCGGGCCTGTTGAAGGATTTCGTGCGCCAGAACAATGCCCGCGTCATCGTGCGCGGCCTGCGCGCGGTCTCGGACTTCGAATACGAATTCCAGATGGCCGGCATGAACCGCTACCTGCTGCCGGACGTCGAAACCCTGTTCCTGACGCCCTCTGACCAGTACCAGTTCATCTCCGGCACCATCGTGCGCGAGATCGCCCAGCTGGGCGGCGACGTCTCCAAGTTCGTGTTCCCCTCGGTGGAGAAGTGGCTCAAGGAAAAGATCGCCAAGCAATGAGGCCGGCGATGTACAGGAAGGGAAGCAAAAGCTAGGGCAATGATGTTTCAAGCAAGCGAGGTGCGGCAATGGCACTGATGATTACCGACGATTGCATCAACTGCGACGTCTGCGAACCGGAATGCCCCAACGAGGCCATTTACATGGGGCCGCAGATCTACGAGATCGATCCGGACAAATGCACCGAGTGCGTGGGCCATTTCGAGGAACCGCAGTGCCAGCAGGTCTGCCCGGTGGCCTGCATCCCCTTCAACCCGGCCTGGCGCGAAAGCCGTGAGCAGTTGATGGAAAAGTACGAACGCCTGCAGGCCGAGGCCAAGAGCAGCTGACACTTTTCGTTCGACATCGCCAGGAAATGCCGTTCAGTGTTGCACTGAACGGCATTTTGATTTTGTTAATGCTCGCGTGCAGAGCATTAAGCCAGCATTAATACTGATATCAGCGCCAGGCGCCCCTCCATTCACCGAGACATGCACCACCTCCCCAAGCCCGCCGTAGCGGCACTGCTGCTCAATACGTTCATCTGGGGCCTGTCCTGGACCGGCACGCGCGCGCTGGAAGGTATGGGCCTGCACCCGGTCTGGATCACTGCCGCCATCTTCAGCACCTGCGCGCTGCTGTTGCTGAGCCGGCACTACCGCGAGCTGCCGCTGTTGTGGCGCCATCCGGCGCTGCTGTGGGTGGGGCTGGCCACGGGCCTGACCAATTGCTCCTTCAACATGGCGGTGGCCTATGGCGATGTGGTGCGGGTGATCCTGCTGTTCTACCTGATGCCGGTATGGACCGTGATCCTGGCGCGCCTGATGCTGCACGAAGCCATCACCCCGCGTTCACTGGCGCGCGTGGCCCTGGGGCTGGGCGGCGCCTTCATCGTGCTGTACCAGCCGCGCCTGGGCCTGCCGTTGCCGCAGAGCCTGCCGGACTGGATGGCGGTGTTGGCGGGTCTGCTCTTTGCGCTGACCAACGTGCTGTTGCGCCGCATGCAGGGGCTCTCCGACGGTGCGCGGGCGGTCGCCATGCTGGCCGGTAGCGGCCTGCTGGCAAGCCTTTTGGGGGTGCTCCTGTCGGCAGGCGGCGTGATTGCCTGGCCGCTGCCCGTGTCGCTGGCCGCCGGGCCGGTGGTGGCGCTGTGGGCGGGACTGTTCCTGGTCTCCAACCTGTGCCTGCAATACGGCGTGGCGCGCCTGCCGGCCAACATCGCGGCCGTCATCATGCTGGCAGAAATCCTGGTGGCGACCTTCTCTGCATGGATGCTGGGGGCGGCCGAATTGCGGCCGCAAGACCTGATCGGCGGCGTGCTCATCATCGCCGCGCCGTGGATCGTGCGGGATCGCCAGGCAGCAGTGCAGCCGGCCTGATCAGTCCGCCAGCATGACCCGGTTGCGCCCGCCCTGCTTGGCCTGGTAGAGCGCCAGGTCGGCCGCCTTGAGCATGGCTTGCTTGACATCGACGGCCGGGCGGCTGCGCTCGGGCGGCGACAGCGAGGCCGCCCCGATGGAGGCCGTGATACGCAGCGGATCGCGCGAGCCTTCGATCATCACCCCGCGGCTGCAGATGCCGGCGCGAATGCGTTCGGCGATGCGCGCGGCATCGTCGCGGGTGGCGTGCGTGAGCAGCACCACGAATTCTTCTCCGCCGAAGCGCGCCAGCGCATCCGACAGGCGCAATTCCTTCTTGATGCGGGCAGCCACTTCGCGCAGCACGTCGTCGCCGCTCTGGTGGCCAAACTGATCATTGACGCGCTTGAAATGGTCGATGTCGATGAACAGGCAAGACAAGGCCGAGCGGTCACGCTGGCTGCGCGCCACTTCTTCCTGCATGCGCTGCTCGATGTAGCGGCGGTTGTTCACGCCTGTGAGCGGATCGGTCAGGCCGATGTGCTTCAGGCGTTCGTTGTTGATGACGTTTTCCAGGCAGATCGCGGCGACGGTGGCCAGGCGCTGGATGAAATCGGTGGCCAGCGAGCGCGTAAAACGCTCGCCATAGGCGCTGCCCAAGGACAGGTAGCCCAGCAGCCGGTGCTGGCGCACCAGCGGCAGTACCGCCACGCTCACCGGCTGGTAATGCGGGAACAGCGGCCCGTGCAGGGCCGGCGCGTACTGGCCCAGGCGCGGCTTTTCGGCCGACAGCGGACCTTCTTCATCGATGAAGTGCAGCGGGTCTTTCAGGAACAGCAGCTTGGGGAATTCGTTGACCCCGATCTGCAGGTCGCGCAGGATGCGCTGGATCGCGTAGTCGCCATCGATCAGGGAAAGCGTCACCGTCTCCAGGCTGAACACGCCCGGCATCACGGTCAGGATGACGTCGATCAGTTCGCGGAATTCGCTGGCGCCGATCAGTTTCAGGTCGAAGGCCTGGTGGCGCTCGATGATGGACTGGTTGATGTGCGCCTGCTGCAGCAGATCCTTCAGTTCGCTTCTCAGTTGCGCGTTGTCGGCAATCAGCGATTCCATATCGATGGTGGCTCTCATGTGCTCGTCTGCATTTTCCGGCGTGTCGCCGGCCCCTTGCCCAAACCGGTCGCCCGGTCTCCGTTCGGCCTGCCACGCGGGTAGCGTGCGGCCTGACTGCTGGTGCTGCCGTGTCCGATCCCATGTTATCGGCAAGCACGGCGGTAAATGAAGCCTTCCCGCCTTGTCCCCGATGCGCTGCAAGAAGCGTTCCCGCGCTTGCTTGCGGCCCTTATGCGGCCTGCGGGGCGAAGAAGCGTTCGCCCATTTCTTCCAGCCCCAGCGTGCGCAGCACCTCCTGCAGGCGCTCGGCCGGACGGCGGCGCGGCAGGTCGCGGTATTGCGCGACGATCAGTTCGTTTTTCATCGAATGTTCCCAGCCCACCAGCTCGGTCACGCTGACCTTGTAGCCGTGCGCCTCCAGTTGCAGGCAGCGCAGCACATTGGTGACCTGGCTGCCGAATTCGCGCGTGTGCAGTGGATGGCGCCAGATCTCGGTGAGCGAATTGGCCAGCGACTTGCCCTTGTTGCGGTTCAGGACCGAGGCCACTTCGGCCTGGCAGCACGGCACCAGCACGATGAAACGCGCCTGTTTGGCCAGGGCGAAATGGATGGCGTCATCGGTGGCGGTATCGCAGGCATGCAGTGCGGTGACCACATCGATCTTTTCCGGCAGCTCGGGCGAGGTGATCGAGTCGGCCACCGACAGGTTGAGGAAGGACATGCCGCCAAAGCCCAGGCGCGCGGCCAGTTCTTCGGACTTGCGCACCAGCTCTTCGCGGGTCTCGATGCCGTAGATGCGCGGCGCACCGGCCAGGCCCTTGAAGAACAGGTCGTAGAGGATGAAACCGAGATAGGACTTGCCCGCGCCATGATCCACCAGGCTCACGTCGGGATGATCGTCCAGCACTTCCTGCAGCAGCGGTTCGATGAACTGGTAGAGGTGATAGACCTGCTTCAACTTGCGGCGGCTGTCCTGGTTCAGCTTGCCGTCGCGGGTGAGGATGTGCAGTTCCTTCAACAGCTCGATGGACTGGCCGGGCCGGATTTCATGTGCCTGCGCGGCGCTCTCTGCGGCGGGTTTGCCCGGGCGCTGCTGGCGTCCGGAGGCGTTGGGGGATTGCTTGCTCATGGTGCTGCACTGGCGAAGGGGCCGGCGCAGGGGCCGGCGGGTTGGACTCGGGGCAGGGCGGCGAGCGCAAGCTCGGCGAAAGCCTGCCGTGGCCGGGCATTTTACCCGATCCCGATGTCAACCTCGTGAAGTGCAGCGCCGGACGCGAGCTTGTTGCCTGTCGGCAAATATCGCCGCAGGCAGCAGGCTCGCCCGCCTTATGCCACCCGTTCGATCACCAACGCAATACCCTGGCCCACGCCGATGCACATGGTGCACAGCGCATAGCGGCCACCGCTGCGCTCCAGCTGGTTGAGGGCCGTGGTCACCAGCCGTGCGCCGGACGCGCCCAGCGGATGGCCGATGGCAATGGCGCCGCCATTCGGATTGACGTGCGCCGCATCGTCCGGCAGGCCGAGCTCGCGCATGACGGCCAGCCCCTGCGCGGCAAAGGCTTCGTTTAATTCGATCACGTCCATCTGCGCCAGCGTCAGGCCCACCTGGGCCAGCACCTTGCGCGCTGCCGGTGCCGGGCCGAAACCCATGATGCGCGGCGCCACCCCGGCCGTGGCCATGCCCAGCACGCTGGCACGGGGCTTCAAACGATACAGGTCGGCGGCCTGCGGCGAAGCCAGCAGCAAGGCACAGGCACCGTCATTGACGCCGGAGGCATTGCCGGCAGTGACCGTACCATCGGGCCGCACCACGCCCTTGAGCTTGGCCAGCGTGGCCAGGGTGGTGTCCGGGCGCGGATGTTCGTCGGTAGTGACGATGAGCGGATCGCCCTTTTTCTGCGGGATCGCCAGCGGCGCGATTTCGTTCGCAAAAAAGCCCGCCGCCTGCGCCGCAGCCCAGCGCTGCTGGCTGCGCAGGGCGAAGGCATCCTGGTCGGCGCGGTTGATGCCGAACTCGGTAGCCACGTTCTCGGCTGTCTCGGGCATGGAGTCGATGCCGTATTGCGCCTTCATCAGCGGATTGACGAAGCGCCAGCCGATGGTGGTATCGAAGATCGCCGCACTGCGCGCAAAGGCCGACTCCGCCTTGCCCATCACGAAGGGTGCGCGCGTCATGCTCTCCACACCCCCGGCAATCACCAGTTGCACTTCGCCCGACCTGACGGCGCGCGCGGCCATGCCTACCGCATCCAGGCTGGAGCCGCACAGGCGGTTCAGGGTAGTGCCCGGCACCCCGATGGGCAGGCCCGCCAGCAGGCCCGCCATGCGCGCCACGTTGCGGTTGTCTTCACCGGCCTGGTTGGCGCAGCCGTAGAGGATGTCGTCCACGCGACTCCAGTCCACGCCGGGGTTGCGCTGCATCAGGCTGCGGATGGGCGCGGCGGCCAGGTCGTCGGCGCGCACCGCGCCCAGGGCGCCACCGTAGCGGCCGAACGGTGTGCGGATGGCGTCACAGATCAATGCTTGCATAGGTCTCTTTCTTCCAGGATCAAGGGTTTGCGGGCCGTGCATCAGGCCGGGAGGGCCGACGCGACGGCGCTGTCGGCCTTCTTGCGATGGTCGATGACCCGTTTGGCCTTGCCCACGGAGGTGCGCTCGATCATCCCGGCCGGCACCACCGTCACCTTGGTGGAGATGCCCACATAGGTCTTGATGCTGTGCTGCAGTTCCTTCTCCAGCGCCTCCACGTGTTCGGTGGAGGCATCCTCGCGCAGTTCGGCGAAGACGCACATGCTGTCCATGTGGCCGTGGCGTTCGATCTGCAACTGGTATTGCGGGGCCAGTTGCGGCAGCTTCAGGATCAGTTCCTCGATCTGGGTGGGGAAGACGTTCACCCCCCGGATGATGAGCATGTCATCCGAGCGCCCGGTGATCTTGCCGATGCGGCGCATGGAGCGCGAGGTCGGCGGCAGGAGGCGCGTGAGGTCGCGGGTACGGTAGCGGATCATCGGCAGCGCTTCCTTGGTCAGCGAGGTAAAGACCAGTTCGCCCTCGGCGCCATCGGGCAACACTTCGCCGGTATCGGGATCGATGATCTCGGGATAGAAATGGTCTTCCCAGATCACCGGGCCATCCTTGCTCTCGATGCATTCGCTGGCCACACCCGGCCCCATCACTTCGGACAGGCCATAGATGTCCACCGCATCGATGCCGGCGCGCTGCTGGATCTCGCCGCGCATGGCGTCGGTCCAGGGCTCGGCGCCGAAGATGCCGACCTTGAGCGAACTGGCCGCCGGGTCCAGTCCCTGGCGCTGGAATTCCTCGATCACGTTGAGCATGTAGGAAGGCGTGACCATGATGATGCCGGGCTTGAAATCGCGAATGAGCTGCACCTGTTTCTCGGTCTGCCCGCCCGACATGGGAATGACGGTGCAGCCCAGTTTTTCGGCACCATAGTGCGCACCCAGCCCGCCCGTGAAGAGCCCGTAACCATAGGAAATCTGCACGATGTCACCGCGCCGTCCACCGGCTGCGCGAATGGAGCGCGCCACTACCGTGGCCCAGGTGTCGATGTCCTTCCGCGTATAGCCCACTACGGTCGGCTTGCCGGTGGTGCCGCTGGACGCATGCACCCGCACCACCTGTTCGCGCGGTACGGCAAAGAGTCCGAAGGGATAGTGGTCGCGCAGGTCCTGCTTGGTGGTGAAGGGGAATCTGGCCAGGTCCGCCAGGCTCTTCAAATCGTCCGGATGCACGCCCGCCTGGTCGAAGGCGTTGCGGTAGTGCGGTACGTTGTCATAGGCATGCTGCAAGGACCATTTCAGGCGTTGCAGTTGCAGCGCCTGCAGTTCGTCGCGGCTGGCGGTTTCGATGGGCTCCAGATCGCCGGGCTGTGGAGTGCGGGTGGTCATGGTGTCTCCTCTCTGTGTTGGTGTTTGTGTTCTTGTTGTTGCGGTGTGCTCACTGCGCGGCCTGCAGGCCGTTGATCACCTCGCCCCGGATGCGATAGGACTTGCCCCGGAACAGCGCGATGATCTTGCCGTCCTGGTTGCTCACGGTGATGTCGTAGACCCCGGTACGGCCGGCCAATGTGCGTTCCTGTGCCTCGGCCGTCAGGACGTCGTTGCGCACGGCCGGCGCCACGTAATCAATGCTGCACCCCGATGCCACCGTGCTCAGGTTACGGCTGTTGCAGGCAAATGCAAAGGTGCTGTCGGCCAGCGCAAAGATGAAACCGCCGTGGCAGGTGGCATGGCCATTGAGCATGTCGCTGCGCACCAGCATGCTCATGCGCGCGCGGCCCGGGCCGATGTCGAGGATCTTCATCCCCAGTGCCTGGGAAGCGTTGTCGCGCGGGTACATCGCCTGCACCGTGGCTTCGGCCAGGGCTTGCGGGTCCATCTCGTTTGATGGGAAAGACAGTGCGGCCTCATTCATGGAATTTCCTCCCGGAAGCTTGCAGTCGTTGCAGCAGGGGCGAGAGCCGATAGCGGTCCTCGCCATAGGTGGCACCGAGCTGGCGCAACACGTCGGCAACCGTATTGACGCCGATGGCATCGGCCCAGGCCAGCGGACCGCGCGGATAGTTGACGCCCTTCTGCATGGCCAGGTCGGCGTCGGCCTTGCTGCAGACACCCTGGTTGACCGCATCGGCGGCTTCATTGATCAGCATGCAGACGGTGCGCATGACCACCATGCCCGGCACGTCCTCCATCGGCGAGAGTGCAAAGCCGCAGGATTGCAGTACGCCCGCAGCCACCTCGTAGGCGCGGTCGCGGCACTGGTCGGCGCGGGTGATTCCCAGGCGGGTGGCCCGGGCATAGTCCAGCGCCAGGTCCACCAGCACCACGTCGGGCATGTTGTAGTCGTAGGATTGCTGGGTCGCGGTACGGCCTTCGGTCAGGTAGACGCGGGCGGGACCGGCCTTCATCAGCAGATGGTCGGCACGCGGGGCGCAATATTCCACCCGGCCCTGGTAGCGTGCGCGCACCACTTCCACCAGCGGATGCGTGCCGAACAATTGCAACGGCACCGTGGGCGGATCGAACGGCGGCTCGGTCGCGGGCTGGGGCAGCTCGGCGCCGCTGCCGTAGCGATAGAAGCCGCGCCCGTTCTTGCGGCCCAGGTGGCCGGCGTGCACCAGCTCCTGCTGGATCAGCGAGGGCGTGAAGCGCGGATCGTTGAAGTAGGCCTGGAACACCGATTGCGTCACCGTGAAATTGACGTCATGCCCGATCAGGTCCATCAGCTCGAAGGGACCCATGCGAAAGCCCCCGGCTTCGCGCATGACGGCATCGATGGTGGCCGGCTGGGCGCCGCACTCATGCAGCACGCGCAGGGCTTCGGCGTAGTAGGGCCGGGCCAGGCGATTGACGATGAAACCCGGTGTCGAGCGGGCTACCACCGGCACCTTGCCCCAGGCGCGTGCGGTATCGTGCAGGCATTGCACCACGGCCGCATCGCTGGCCAGGCCACGGATGATTTCCACCAGCCCCATCTGCGGCACCGGGTTGAAGAAATGCATGCCCACCAGGCGCTCGGGGTGGCGCAGCGCGGCGCCAATGTGGGTGATCGAGATCGAGGAGGTATTGCTGGCCAGGATGCATTGCGCATCGACGATGGCTTCCATCTTGCCGAACAATTCCTGCTTGGCCGCCAGTTGCTCGACGATGGCCTCCACCACCAGGCGCGCGCCGCGCAGGTCTTGCAAGGTGCCGGCGACCGCGAGTCGGCCGCTGGCGTCCTGAGCCAGTTGCGAGGGGATTTTCTCCTTGTTGGCCAGTTTGTCGAGGCTGGCGCGGATCTCGCTGATCGCCTTGGCGGCGGCGCCTTCGCGGCTGTCGTAGAGTTGCACCGGATGGCCGGCCATGGCCGCCACCTGGGCGATACCTGCACCCATGGTGCCGGCGCCGATGATGGCCACGGCAGCGCTGGCGGGCAGGGCGAGGCTGTTCTCAAGTGCGCTCATGTCATTGTCCCGTGAAGTGCGGTGTGCGCTTTTCCAGGAAGGCGGTCACGCCCTCGCGGTAATCGCGGCTGTGGCCGAGTGCGCGCATGGTGTCGCGTTCCAGGTCCAGCTGCTCGCTCAGCGTATGCGCCGGGCTGGCGTACAGCGTGGCCTTGGTCGCGGCCAGACCCTTGGTCGGAGCGCAGGCGAAGTGTGCGGCCATGGCGCGGGCTTCTTCCATCAGCTTGTCGTCATCGATGCATTTCCAGATCAGGCCCCAGCGCTCGGCCTGTTCGGCGCTGATCTTCTCGCCCAGCAGCGCCATGCCCATGGCGCGCGCCGTGCCGACCAGGCGCGGCAGGAAGTAGGTGCCACCGGTGTCGGGGATCAGCCCCAGTTTGCAGAACACTTCCACGAAGCTGGCTGACCGAGCTGCCAGCACGATGTCGCAGGCCAGCGGCAGGTTGGCGCCCGCGCCTGCGGCCACGCCATTGACCGCGCAGATCACCGGGAAGGGCAGTGCGCGCAGCGACTTCACCAGCGGGCCGTAGTACTTGTCGACGGATTCGCCCAGGTCCACCGCATCGTCGCCGGGTTTGACGGCGCGGTCGCCCAGGTCCTGGCCGGCGCAGAAGCCGCGTCCGGCGCCTGTGAGCAGCAGCACGCGTACCGTGGGGTCGGCTTGCAGGGTGGCGATGGCCTCGCGCAATTCCAGATGCATGGCCACCGTGAAGCTGTTGAGCTTGTCGGGGCGGTTGAGGGTGACGACGGCCACGCCGTCATGGTTCTCGAAGAGGATGGATTGGTAGCCCATGGTCAGTTGTCCTGGTCGAAGTCCAGCAGCAGCTTGTCGCTCACCGGGAAGGACTGGCAGCTCAGCACGAAGCCGCGCGCGATCTCGTAGTCTTCCAGCGCGTAGTTGGTATCCATGTCCACCTTGCCCTCGACCACCTTGCAGCGGCAGGTAGCGCACACGCCGCCCTTGCAGGAATAGCGCAGGTCGATGCCGTGCTTCAGTCCCGCATCGAGCACCGATTCCTTTTCCTTGTCCATGGTGAAGACGTTGTGATAACCATCGACGATCACGGTGACTTCGCATTCCTTCTTGCCCACCACCGGGCGCGATACGTGCTCGCGCGCCGGTGTGCTGGCGGCGAACAGTTCGGTCTTGATCTGCGCCTTGGACATGCCATGCGCCTGCAGCGATTCGGACACCGCCTGCACCATCTCTTCCGGACCGCACAGGAAGGCGGAATCGATGTCCTTGAGATTGATCCAGGAAGCGAAGAAGGCATCGCACTTGGCGCGGTCAATGCGGCCGTTGAACAATTCCACGTCCTGCTGTTCGCGGCTCATCACGTAGACCACGTTGAAGCGTTCGAGGTAGGCATCCTTCAGGTCGGTGAGCTCTTCCTTGAAGATCACCGAGGACGAGGCGCGGTTGGCATAGACCAGCGTGAACTGGCTATGCGGCTCGGCCAGCAGCGTGGTCTTGATGATCGACAGCATCGGCGTGATGCCGCTGCCGGCCGCGAAGGCCAGGTAGTGCTTGCGGTTGGCGGCGTCCAGCGGCACGTTGAAATGGCCCATGGGCGGCATCGCTTCGATGCGCTGGCCCGGTGCAAAGGATTCATTGGCCCAGTTCGAGAAGAGGCCACCGGGCACGCGCTTGATGGCGACCCGCAACTGCTTGTCCTGGCGCGCCGAGCAGATCGAATAGGAACGGCGCAGTTCCTCGCCCTGCAACTGCGAGCGCAGCGTCAGGTGCTGGCCCTGCTCATAGGTGAAGGTGTCCTGCAGCTCGGGCGGGACGGCGAAGGAGACCACGATGGTATCGCGCGTTTCCTGTTTCACGCCCGAGATGGTCAGTGGATAGAATTTGCTCATGATGTTGTGCCTTGGTTCTGGGGCATTAAACGCGGCTTAATGTGTGGCTTAATGCGCCTTGAAATAATCGAACGGCTCGCGGCAGTCCTTGCACTGGTACAGCGCCTTGCAGGAGGTGGAACCGAACTGGCTCACGCACACCGTCTGCATCGAACCGCAATGCGGGCATTGCACCTGGGGCGCGGCCTGGCGTCTGATGCTGATGCCGCGGATGTCGATGACCTGCTGCGCCGGTGGTGCAATGCCGTATTGCTGCAGGTTGCGGCGGCCTTTCTCGCTCATCCAGTCGGTGTTCCAGGCCGGTGCCAGTTGCGTGCGGATGGCCACCTCGGCCAGTCCGTGCTGCCTGAGTGCAGCGCGGATCTCCTGCGCGATGACGCCCATGGCCGGGCAACCCGAGTAGGTCGGCGTGATCACCACCGTGCAGCGCGCGGTCCCGGCATCCTCATCGGACACCTCGACCTCGCGCACGATGCCCAGGTCCACCACCGAGATGACCGGGATCTCCGGATCGGGGATGGCTTCCAGCCATGCCCAGATCTGCGCCTGCAGCGCCGGCGCGGGAGCAGTGAGCTCGCTCACCAGTTCGCTCCCGGATAGGTGCGCTGCAGGAACTGCATCTCCGCCAGCAGGTAGCCCAGGTGCTCGGTATGCCGGCCGGCCTTGCCGCCGCTCTGCATCCACAGGCCGGCAGCAGGCAGGTGCAGCGTGGCCTCGCCCATCACGTCGACGACGTGCTGCTGCCACTTCTGCTGCAGCTCTCCGAGGTCCGGCGCGAGGCCATTGGCCTGCATGACCTGATCCAGCGCGTCGGCGGCGAACAGTTCGCCGGTGTACATCCACAGCGCATCGATGGCGTCCTGCATGCGGCGATGGCTTTCCTCGGTGCCGTCGCCCAGCCGGATCAGCAGGTCGGTGCTGCGGCGCACGTGATAGGTGACTTCCTTGAGGCATTTGTGGGCGATCTCGGCGATGCGCTCATCGCGGCTTTCGCACAGGCCTTCCAGCAGGAAGTAATGCCACACGTCGAAGAGGAACTGGCGTGCCAGCGTGTGGGCATAGCTGCCATTGGGCAGCTCCACCAGCAGCAGGTTGTGGAACTGGTGGGCATCGCGCAGGAAGGCCAGCTGGTCTTCGTTGCGGCCCGCACCCTCCAGTTCGGCGGCGTAGGCCAGCCACAGGCGGGCCTGGCCGATCAGGTCCAGCGAGACGTTGATCAAGGCCATGTCTTCTTCGAGCGCCGGCCCCTTGCCGCACCATTCGGAGAGACGTTGCGAGAGCACCAGGACGTTGTCGCCCAGGCGTCGCACGTAATCGGTTTTGTCGGTCATGGTGCGCCTCTTACAGGTTCTTCAGCTCAGCCGGCATGGGAAAGAAGGTCGGATGGCGATAGACCTTGCTGTTGGCCGGTTCGAACAGCGGCGCCTTGTCACCGGGGCTGGAGGAGACGATATCGGCCGCACGCACTACCCAGATGCCCACGCCTTCGTTGCGGCGGGTGTAGACATCGCGGGCATTGTTGATGGCCATCTCGCCATCGGGGGCATGCAGGCTGCCGACGTGTTTATGGGCCAGACCGTGCTGGCTGCGGATGAAGACTTCCCAGAGAGGCCATTCCTTGCTCATGATGCGTTTCCTTGTTGGCGGGCCACCGTGCTTGGCTGGCGGCCACTGGCATGGTTGTGAGATGAAGTGATTCAGAAAATGCGTGTCGACGGCTCAGGCCGCCTTGCGCGCGGCGCGCTTGTCGGCATGCGCCACCAGCGCATCGCGGAACCAGGCACCGTCGTCATAGGCCTTCTTGCGGGTGGCCAGGCGTTCGCGGTTGCAGGGGCCGTTGCCGCGCACCACGTTGTTGAATTCGTCCCAGTCGATGGCACCGAAGTCGTAGCGGCCGCGTTCGGCATTCCACTTCAGGTCGGGGTCGGGCACGGTCAGGCCCAGGTATTCGATCTGCGGGATGGTCTGGTCCACCATGCGCTGGCGCAGTTCATCGTTGGAGAACAGCTTGATGCGCCATTGCATCGATTGGGCACTGTTGACCGAATCGGCGTCCGACGGCCCGAACATCATCAGCGCCGGCCACCACCAGCGGTTCAGGGCATCCTGCGCCATCTGCTTTTGCTCCGGCGTGCCACGGCACAGCGCCAGCATGATGTCGTAGCCCTGGCGGGCATGGAAGGACTCTTCCTTGCACACGCGCACCATGGCGCGCGAGTAGGGCCCGAAGGAACAGCGGCACAGCGGGATCTGGTTGATGATGGCCGAGCCATCCACCAGCCAGCCGATGGCGCCCATGTCGGCCCAGCTGATGGCGGGATAGTTGAAGATGCTGGAATACTTGGCGCGCCCCGCATGCAGCTCGGCCAGCAGGTCATCGCGCGATACGCCCAGGGTTTCAGCCGCGCTGTAGAGATACAGGCCATGGCCGGCCTCGTCCTGGATCTTGGCCAGCAGGATGGCCTTGCGTTCCAGCGTGGGGGCGCGCGTCACCCAGTTGCCCTCGGGCAGCTGGCCGACGATTTCCGAGTGGGCGTGTTGCGAGATCTGGCGTACCAGCGTCTTGCGGTAGGCCTCGGGCATCCAGTCCTTGGGTTCGATCTTCACGCCTGCATCGATGCGTGCCTGGAAGGCTTGCTCTTCGGGGGACATGTCCTCGATGCTGCGCACCTTGGACAGTCCGGTTTCTACGAGTTGTGCATACATGGTGCTTCTCCATGAAAAATGGCACGCCGGACGATGGACGAACGAGGTCCTGGCCGCTTGGCCCGCTTCGGGTGCTTGAAACTGAAATCACAAAACTGGAAAACTGGTAACGCTTGTTGCTAAGTCCGCTGCTAAGCCCGCTTGGCCGCAATCAGCGGCTCGACCATGGGCGCGGCCAGCGATGGCCGGTCGGCCTCGATCTCGCGCAAGGGGCTGACCTCGCGCAGGCTGTGCAGGCTGCGCCGGGCCAGGTCGTGATAGGTGCGGGTGCCTTCCTGTTTCCAGGCCATTTCTTCTGCCGACAATTCGCGCACGACCTTGGCCGGCAAGCCCGCCACCAGGGTGCGCGGGGCAATCTGCATGCCGGCGCGCACGAAGGCGCAGGCCGCCACGATGGCCTGTTCACCCACCACCGCCTCATCCATCACCACCGCATTCATCCCCACCAGCGCATCGCGCCTGACGGTGCAGCTGTGCAGCACGGCGCCGTGGCCGATGTGGCCGTTTTCTTCCACCACCGTCGCGTGGCCGGGGAAACCATGGATCACGCAGGTGTCCTGCACATTGGCACCACGCTCCAGCACGATGCGGCCGAAGTCGCCGCGCAGGCAGGCAGCCGGGCCGATATAGCAACCGGGACCGACGATGACGTCGCCGATCAGCACCGCCGTGGGATGCACGTAGGCAGTCGCATCGACCACCGGAATCACGCCTTCCAACGAATAACAAGGCATTGCTGTCTCCTTTGCCGGCTCTTCCGGCTGCGCGGAAAAACCATTTGCTTGCCGCTGTTTTTTGAGGAATAATAATTTCGACCGACCGGTTGGTCAATAATGTTTTTGAAGATTTTTGCTGACCGGGCTGAAGATGCATTGACGTATCGGGAAGGGCAGGGCGGCTGGTGCAGGCAGATCGGAGATGTTTCGCCAGAGTTTTGATTTACGGCACAATCATGACTTTTGCAGAGATATCGAAGAGGACGCACTTATGCCACGCAAGCGTGCAGCGGGATATGACAACCAGCGCGAGACCATCGTCGAACAGGCAGCGGCCCTGTTTGCGCGCAATGGGTTCGTGGGCACATCGATGAATGAGGTAGCGCTGGCCTGCGGCCTGTCCAAGGCCTCGCTGTATCACTACTTTGCCGACAAGCATCAGTTGCTGATGCACATCTGCGAGGACCACATCGACCGCCTGTGCGGGCTGGTCGATGAAGTCGCGCAGCAGGAGTTGCCGCCTGAACCGCGTTTGCGCCTGTTGATCCAGCGCTTCGTGGAGGAATACCGCGATGCCCAGAACGAGCATCGGGTACTGACCGAGGACGTGCGTTTTCTGGAGCCGGCCGACCAGAAGCGCATCCTCAACGGCGAGCGCAAGGTGGTCAAGGCGGTGGCTGACGCGATGTGCGCGGTGCGGCCGGAACTGGACCGCAGCCGCATGGCCAAGCCGCTGGCCATGCTGTTGTTCGGCATGATCAACTGGATGTTCATGTGGTTCAAGCCCGAGGGCGAACTGACCCATGAACGCATGGCGGTGGTCGTGTCGGAGTTGCTGTTTGGCGGAATCGGCGCCGTGAGCCTGGACGGCGCGGGAAAGAAGAAACGATGACGTGAACCCTTGACCGGTGGCGTCATTGCAGGCGTGCAGCACCACAATGACAACACATCAAGGAGACCTTCATGCAGTTCGCTCGCCCCCTGCTCGCGCTGGCCCTGGCCGGCTGCGCGCTCGCCGCACGCGCCGACATCAACGTCGGCGTCACCGTGTCCACCACCGGCCCGGCCGCCTCGCTGGGCATCCCCGAGAAGAACACCATTGCGCTGTTGCCCACCACCATCGCCGGGCAGAAGATCAACTACATCGTCCTCGATGACGCCTCCGACACCACGCAGGCGGTCAAGAATGCGCGTCGCTTCGTCACCGAAAACAATGTGGACGTCATCGTCGGTTCGTCCATCAGCCCCAACTCCATCTCGATGACCGAAGTGGCCGCCGAAGCGCAGACCCCGATGATCTCGCTGGCTGCCGCCGCGCGCATCGTCGAGCCCATGGATGCGAAGAAGAAGTGGGTCTTCAAGACTCCGCAGAACGACATCATGATGTCGCTGGCCATTGCCAAGGACATGGTGGCCCGTGGCTACCAGCGCATCGCCTTCATCGGCTATGCCAATGCCTATGGCGAAGGCTGGTATGAAGAATTCAAGAAGGCCGCCGGCCTCAAGAAACTGGAACTGGTGGCCAATGAGCGCTTCGCACCCAACGATACCTCCGCCACCGCGCAAGCCTTGAAGCTGGTGGCGGCCAAGCCGGATGCCATCCTCATCGCCGCTTCCGGCACACCGGCCGTGGTGCCGCAACGTGCGTTGAAGGAGCGCGGTTTCAAGGGCCAGATCTACCAGACCCACGGCGTGGCCAATGCTGACTTCCTGCGCGTGGGCGGCAAGATGCTGGATGGCACGCTGCTGCCGGCCGGCCCGGTGCTGGTGGCGGCGCAACTGCCGCTGAACAATCCCATCCGCAAGGTCGCGCTGGACTACACCGGCAAGTACGAAGCTGCCCATGGCAAGGACAGCGTGTCGCTCTTCGGCGGCTATGCCTGGGATGCCGGCGTGCTGCTGCAGTCGGCCATTCCCGTGGCCTTGAAGCGCGGCAAGCCGGGCACGCCGGAATTCCGCGCGGCCCTGCGCGATGCACTGGAAACCACCAAGGAAGTCACGGGCGTGCATGGCGTCTACAACATGTCGGCCACCGACCACCTGGGCCTGGATCAGCGCGCCACGGTGATGGTCAAGATCGTCGATGGCGCCTGGCATTACCAGCCCTGAGGGCTGGTAGCGACTGCGCTTGCAGCCCCCACTGACCGTTCGACCTGAGTAGCGGCGTAGCCGCGTATCGAAGGCGTGACTACGGTACAAACTCCGCAGCGCCTTCGATACGGCCCGTAGGGCCTACTCAGGTCGAACGGTCAGCGGAGCATTTTTAGACAAACGCCGGATGCATTGAACAATTCGCACGCGGTTCTCCAACAGCTGCCGCCCGATCTTGAAACTGTTCATTCCTTATCCCTCATCAGGAGTCTCCAATGACCACCCGACCACCCCTGCTCCAGAGTTTCATCGCCGGCCGCTGGCTAGGCGCAACCCCGTCCCAGGCGCTGCACAGCGCCGTCAATGGCCGCCCCGTGGCCAGCACCCACGATGAGGCCATCGATTTCGGCGAAGCGCTGGAACACGCCCGCAAGAAGGGCCTGCCCGCGATGATGGCGCTGGACTTCCAGCAGCGCGCCGCGATCCTCAAGGCGCTGGCCAAATACCTGGTGGACCACAAGGAAACGCTCTACGCGATGTCGGCGCACACGGGCGCCACCCGCACCGACAGCTGGATCGACATCGAAGGCGGCAGCGGCACCCTGTTCACCTATGCCAGCATCGGCACCAATGAATTCCCGTCCTCCAACCTGGTCCACGAAGGCCCGGCCCTGCCGCTGGGCAAGCAGGGCCGCTTTGCCGGCACCCACATCCTGGTGCCGCGCGGTGGCGTGGCCGTGCACATCAATGCCTTCAACTTCCCGGTCTGGGGCATGCTGGAAAAATTCGCCCCGACCTTCCTGGCCGGCATGCCCTGCATCGTCAAGCCGGCCACTGCCACCAGCTACCTCGCCGAAGCGGCAGTGCGCCTGATCCAGCAGTCGGGGCTCTTGCCCGAAGGCGCGCTGCAACTGGTCATCGGCAGCACCGGCGATCTGCTGGACCGGCTGCAGGCGCAGGACGTGGTGACCTTCACCGGCTCGGCCGATACGGCGGCCAAACTGCGCGCGCATCCCAACCTGATCGCCCATTCGATTCCCTTCAATGCCGAGGCCGATTCGCTGAACTGCGCCATCCTCGGTCCGGACGTCACCGCCGATGATGAAGAGTTCGATCTCTTCGTCAAGGAAGTGGCGCGCGAGATGACCACCAAGGCCGGCCAGAAATGCACGGCGATTCGCCGCGCCATCGTGCCGCGCCAGCATATCGATGCGGTGGCCGGGAAGTTGGTGGCGCGCCTGTCCAAGATCGTGACCGGCGATCCGGCACTGGAAACGGTGCGTATGGGCCCGCTGGCTTCGCTTGCGCAGCAGCGTGACGTGCAGGAGCGCGTGGCCCTGCTGAAGCAGAGCGCCGAGCTGATCCTCGGTGCGGGTAGCGGCTTCCAGCCGCAGGGTGAGGGCGTGGCCGAGGGGGCGTTCTTTGCGCCCACGCTGCTGCTGGCACGCGATACGGCGGCGGGCAGCCCGGTCCACGAAGTGGAAGCCTTCGGCCCGGTCAGCACCCTCCTGCCCTATGACGATCTCGACGAAGCCCTGGCCCTGGCCGCGCGTGGACGCGGCAGCCTGGTCGGCAGCCTGGTCACGCGCAGCCCGGCGGTAGCGGCGCGTGCCATTCCGGTGGCGGCGGCCTGGCATGGCCGCCTGCTGGTGCTGGACCGCGAAGCCGCGCCGGAATCCACCGGACACGGTTCACCCCTGCCGCAGCTCAAGCATGGCGGTCCCGGCCGTGCCGGTGGCGGCGAGGAGCTGGGCGGTTCGCGCGCCGTGAAGCACTACCTGCAACGCACCGCCGTGCAAGGTTCGCCGACCATGCTGGCCGCTGTCGTGGGCGAGCACGTGCGCGGTGCACAGGTGCGTGAATCGGAGATCCATCCCTTCCGTCATTACTTCGAAGATTTGCAGATCGGCGATTCGCTTGCCACGCATCGCCGTACCGTGACCGAGGCCGATATCGTCAATTTCGGCTGCCTCTCGGGCGACCATTTCTACATGCACTTCGATGAGGTCGCGGCGCGCCAGTCGCCCTTCGGCAAGCGCATCGCGCATGGCTACTTCGTGCTCTCGGCGGCGGCCGGGCTGTTCGTCTCGCCCGCCCCCGGTCCGGTGCTGGCCAACTACGGGCTGGACACGCTGCGCTTCGTCAAGCCGGTGGGCATCGGCGACACCCTCTGTGCACGCCTGACCTGCAAGCGCAAGATCGACCGCAACAAGAAGGATGCCAATGGCCAGGGCCAGGGTGTGGTGGCCTGGGACGTGGAGGTGAGCAACCAGGAGGGCGAGCTGGTGGCTTCCTACGACATCCTGACGCTGGTGGCCAAGAAACCGGCGGGGTGAAATTTCCCGTTTTTTGACAGAAAGCTTCATGTGCCTGGCGGGAATCGCGCCAGACCCAAGGTACCCAGCCCAAAGGTTCACTTTTGAGAAGAACCGGGCTTAACCGGCACGCCGCAGCCCGATCTGCGGCGGCCGGCCATGACAGGAGGAGACAAATGGATTCGAGCATTCTGACCGTGCTGATCCAGGACGGCATCACGACCGGCGCCATCTATGCGCTGCTGTCGCTGGCGCTGGTGCTGGTGTTTTCGATGACGCGGGTGATTTTCCTGCCGCAGGGGGAGTTCGTCGCCTTCGGCGCCTTGACCCTGGCTGCCATCCAGAATGGCCAGGCGCCCGCTACCGCCTTGCTGCTGGTGGCGCTCGGTGGCACGACGTTGGCCGTGGAGGTAGTCACCGCCTTGCGGCAGGCGGCGCACCGCGCACGCTTGCCGCGTCGCCTGCCGCTGCTGCTGGCGGCGCAGATCGGTGTGCCGCTGACGCTGTATGCCTTCACGCGCTTCATCGATCTGCAAGCCCTGGCCATGCCCTGGCAGATCCTGCTGGCGCTGTTGATCGTGGTGCCGATGGGACCGATGATCTATCGCGTGGCTTACCAGCCGCTGGCGCATTCGAGCGTGCTGGTGCTGCTGATCGTCTCGCTGGGCGTGCATCTGGCCATGGTCGGCCTGGGCCTGTTGATGTTCGGCCCGGAAGGGACCAACACCAAGCCCTTCACCGAGCTGCAATTCAATCTCGGCGACAGTCCGGTTTCCGGCCAGAGCGTGATCGTGCTGGTGACGGTGGCCGCGCTGATTGGCGTGATCTACGTCTTCTTCGAACGCACCCTGACCGGCAAGGCTCTGCGCGCCACCGCCGTCAACCGTCTCGGTGCGCGCCTGGTGGGGGTTGGCATCAACCAGGCGGGCAAGCTCTCCTTTGCGATGTCGGCGGGGATCGGCGCGCTGTGCGGCATCCTGATTGCGCCCTTCACCATCGTCAACTATGAGTCGGGGTTCATCATCGCCTTGAAGGGCTTTGTCGGTGCCATCTTCGGTGGCCTGGCCAGCTATCCGGTGGCGGCGCTGGGCTCGGTGGCGGTGGGACTGATCGAGAGTTTCTCGTCCTTCTGGGCCAGCGCCTTCAAGGAATTGATCGTCTTTACCGTCATCATCCCCATCCTGCTGTGGCGCTCGCTGACCAGCCACCACATTGACGAAGAAGCCTGAGGACGCCGCCATGACTGCATTCACATCGCATCGCGCCGCCGTGCCGGCGCTGTTCTTCGCCATCGTGCTGGCGCTGCCGCTGCTGGGCCTGCCACCGTTCTGGGTGACGCTGCTGTCCTATGTGGGTCTGTACGCCATCGTCGCGCTGGGGCTGGTGCTGCTGACCGGCGTGGCGGGGCTGATCTCGTTCGGGCAGGCGGCCTTCGTCGGCATCGGTGCCTATACCACGGCGTATCTGACGACGCAGTTCGGCCTTTCGCCCTGGCTCGGACTGCTGGCCGGTATTGCGCTCACGGGGCTGTCGGCCTTTCTGATCGGCGCGCTCACGATGCGCATTTCCGGGCATTACCTGCCGCTGTCCACGATTGCGTGGGGGCTGTCGCTGTACTACCTGTTCGGCAACCTGGAGATGCTGGGCAAGCATGACGGCATCAATGGCATTCCCGCCATTGCCATCGGTAGCTTCACGTTCGGCAATGGGGCGTCGATGTACCTGCTGATCTGGGCCGTGGTGATCGTGGCGCTGCTGTCGGTGGTCAACTTCCTCGATTCACGCGCGGGCCGCGCAGTGCGTGCGCTCAGGTTCGGCACTGTGATGCCTGAAGCGATGGGGGTGGACACGGCGCGGCTGAAGATCGTCGTCTTCGTCTATGCGGCCGTGCTGGCGGGCATTTCCGGCTGGCTCTATGCGCACCTGCAACAGGCGGTCAATCCTACGCCCTTCGGCCTGAAATACGGCATCGACTATCTGCTGATGGTGGTGGTCGGTGGTGCCGGTCACGTGTGGGGCGCCCTTCTCGGTGCGGGGCTGCTGGCGGTGCTGAGCAATTTCCTGCAGGAGTGGCTGCCGGGCGTGCTGGGCACGGGCGGCAACTTCGAGGCCATCGTCTTTGGCATCGCGCTGGTGATCTTCCTGCAGTTCGCCAACGAGGGCTTGTGGCCGCGTCTGCAGGCGCGCTTTGCGCGTCGCTTGCCGCGTCAGTTGCCGGTGGATGCAGCCCCGCTGACGCAGCTTCCCAAGCCGGTGCGCGGCGAGGTGATCCTGGAGGTGGAAGCCGCGCGCAAGCAGTTCGGTGGACTGGTGGCGGTCAATGATGTGAGCTTCTCGGTCAGGGCAGGGGAGATCGTCGGGCTGATCGGTCCGAATGGTGCCGGCAAGTCCACCACCTTCAATCTGGTCACCGGGGTGCAGTCCATCACCAGCGGCAAGCTCAATTATCGCGGGCAGTCGCTGGCCGGATTGTCTTCGCGCGCCATCTCCAGTCGTGGCATTGCGCGCACCTTCCAGCACGTGCGCCTGGTGCCGGGCATGAGCGTGCTGGAGAACGCCGCCATGGGCGCATTCCGACGCGGCGAGTTTGCGCCCCAGCGCGGCATCCTGGCCAGCCTGGTGCGTGGCAATCGCAAGGAAGAAGCGCGCATCCTCAGCGAAGCACGGCGGCAACTGGAACGTGTGGGCCTGGGTGAGCTGATCGATCGGCCTGCCGGCAGCCTGGCACTGGGCCAGCAGCGCATTCTGGAAATCGCCCGGGCGCTGTGCTGCGATCCGGCCCTGCTGCTGCTGGACGAACCTGCTGCCGGTCTGCGCCTGCAGGAGAAGCAGGCCCTGGCCGCCTTGCTGGACAAGCTGCGCGGCGAGGGCATGGCGGTGCTGCTGGTGGAGCACGACATGGATTTCGTGATGCAATTGACCGACCACATCGTGGTCATGGAATTCGGCAGCAAGATTGCCGAGGGCACGCCGGCCCAGATCCAGGTCCACCCGGCCGTGCTGGAAGCCTATCTGGGAGGAGCCCAATGACGACCGTCGCCACCATGATGACCTCTGCCGGCGCCGCGCCCGAGGTCCACGCCACGACCGCCCCCGTGCTGCTGGAAGTCACTGCTCTTTCGGCCCGCTATGGCAAGGTGCCGGCCCTGACCGGGGCGGCCTTGTCGCTGCGTGCCGGCCAGATCGTGACCGTCATCGGACCCAATGGCGCGGGCAAGTCCACCTTGCTCAATGCCATGATGGGTGCGCTGCCAGCGGGGGCGGCGGCCAGCGGACGCATCGCTTTCGAGGGCGAGGACGTGAGCCAGATGGAAGTGGAAGAGCGGGTTGCGCGTGGCCTGTCGCTGGTGCCGGAAAAGCGGGAATTGTTTACCTCCATGACGGTGGAAGACAATCTCTTGCTGGGCGCCTACAAGCGGCGGCGCAATGGCGAATCCGCTTATCTGGATCAGCAGGAATTCGTCTATGCGCTCTTCCCGCGTCTGAAGGAGCGGCGCAAGCAGGCCGCCGGCACGCTCTCCGGTGGCGAGCGCCAGATGCTGGCCGTGGGGCGCGCGCTGATGGCCAAGCCGAAGGTGTTGATGCTGGATGAACCCAGCCTCGGACTGGCACCGCTGATCACGCGGGAAATCCTTTCCATCATCAGCCAGTTGCGCAGTACCGGTGTGGCGACCTTGCTGGTCGAGCAGAATGCGCGCGCAGCCTTGCAGGTGGCCGATTATGGGTATGTGCTGGAGATGGGGGAGATTGTCTGCGAGGGGGCGGCCGGGGTGCTGGCGACGGACAAGAAGATCGTGGAGAGTTATCTGGGGGTAGCGAGAGAGACGGTGAGCCTGGTTCAGCGCAGCGTCAGTTCATAACTGGTGCTGCGGCCCCCTGCTGCGGAACGTTGCAGAAGATCCAGCGCCACCAGCTCATTGAGGTCGCGCAAGGCGGTGTCGGACGAGCACTTTGCCAGGGTCGCCCATTTGCTGCTGGTCAGCTTGCCCTCGAAGCCATCGAGCAGGCGATTGAGCACCTTCACCTGGCGCGCATTGAGGGGAGTGCCCGCCATCCTTTGCCAGAAGCGCGCCTTGACCAGTACTGCATCGAGCGTGCGATGCGCCTGGTTCACCGCTTCGGCCAGCATCTGCAGGAACCACAGCAGCCAGGCGGTCACATTCATGTCGCCTTTCTGGGTGCGTTCCAGGATCTCGTAGTAGGCCTTGCGCTCGCGCTGGATCTGGGCCGAGAGGCTGTAGAAACGCTGGGTGCTGCCATCGGCGCGCGCCAGCAGCAGGTCACCGATGGCACGGGCGATGCGGCCGTTGCCATCATCAAAGGGATGCAGGGACACGAACCAAAGGTGGCCCAGGCCGGCCCGCAGCAATGCAGGTTCGGTCGGCCTTGCGGTATTGATCCAGTTGAGCAGGCGGGTCACTTCGCGGCCGAGGCGCCGGGCCGGTGGCGCTTCGTAATGGATTTTCTGGCGATGCAGCGGACCGGAAACGACTTGCATCGGTCCTTGCGCGTCGTCACGCCAGTCGCCGACGATGATTTCGCTCATGCCTGAGTAGCCGGTCGGAAACAAGGCGGCATGCCATCCGAAGAGGCGCCTGGCGGTCAGCGGTTTTTCATGGTGGGCGGTGGCGTCGAAGATCATGTCCACCACACCCTCCACGTGCCGGTCCACCGGGGCCAGGGCACCGATGTCGACGCCCAGCCGCCGTGCTACCGAGGAACGCACCGAGGCCAGATTCAACTGCTCGCCCTCGATGGCACTGGTCTTGAGAACATCGTCGGTCAGGGCCAGCAGGTTGGCTTCGTCTCGCAGACCAAGGCCCACATCAGCCAGTCGCCCCAGCAGCAGCCCTTGCGCATGGCTGACCTGGGCCATCGGCTCAGCCAGGGCGGCCAGGTCGTAGCGCCAGTGGGGCCAATCGGGAGCCTGCCAGAGATAGATGTAATCACCGCGATTCATGCGGTGATTATGCGGGGGATTCGCCGCAGGGGCAAGGGTATTTGCCGTAAGAAATGCGGCGAATGAACGGCAATCAGGCGGTCACTCTGCGGCCTGCAAGGTTTTCCCTGTCCGTCCCCGCTGCTGCAGCAAGGCATACACCCCCATCGATGCCACGAAGGTCAGCGGTGCCGACAGCGACAGCCAGAAGCCGCCCGTTTCCATCAGCACGAAGCCCAGCACGACGCCGCAGAACCAGGCGCCCAGCCCGACACGGTTGATGCCCGCTGCGCCATCAGTCGCGGTGCCATGGTCGCCCGCGGTGAGAATGTGCGCCAGTGCCACCCCGACCCACGCCACCACGAACACACCCTGATAGGCCAGCGCCTTGAGCAGGTAGGAAAACACGTCGGCCAGCATCAGCGCATACACGACGACACCCACCACTACCGCCCACACCAGGCGCGACGCGTGCAGGCCCAGCAGGTTGCCGAAGAAGGCCTGCATGTTGACCGTGGCGAGATAGTAGTTGGCGGTGTTGATGCGCGTCTGCGTGACCCAGACGAAGAGCAATCCCCAGAATCCCATGAGCTTGAGGATGGCCATCACCACCGATACCTCAGACAGCGGGCCATCCTGCGGAATGCCGCTGGCCAGGTAGATGCCGGCTGCGCCATTGAGCAGGATCGTGACCAGGTAGAAGGGCATGCCGAAATTGAAGCGGCCGTGATACGTCGCATCTTCCGGCTTGCCGAAGCGGGCATAGTCGAAGGTGAACATCATCAGCACCCACACGCCCATGTAGTACGTGAAGCAGCTCCACCAGCCATCGGCAGGCGGCACCGCCGGGCCGAAGTCCAGCCACTGCGGCTGGTAGCCGTACTGGCTCACCGCCAGTACCAGCGCCATCAGCAGGCCCAGCAGGTAGAACGGCAGCAGCACGCCGTTGAACTTGTCGAGCCAGTGCTGCACGCTGCCGAAGACCAGCGGCACGCTGTAGAGCACCACGATGAGCGCGGCCACCGGATAGAGCAGGGACGGGTAGAGATGATGCAGGGCCACTGCGATCACCGAGCCCTCGAAGACGGCGTAATAGATCGCGGTGGAAAAGAAGATCAGCGTGGCCAGCGAGGCGCCCAGCCGTCCGAACAGGATGCGCGAGAACAAGGCCACCGACAGGCCGGTGCGCATGGCATAGCGGCTGATGCAGGCATTGATGAGCCCGTAGCTGATGACCGAGAGCACCATGCCGATCAGGGCATTGCGGGCGCCATAGGTCAGCGCCAGCGACGCCCCCACGACGATGTAGAAGATGGCGCTGCAGACGGCCCACCAGGCCATCGTCAGCGAGAGTTTGCCCATGCGCGCACTGGCGGGAACGCTGTGGGTGGAGAGGTCGATTTCCTTGTTCTGCGTTTGTGATAAGCCGGCCATGTCAGTTTCTCCTGAGACGTTGAAGCGATGATTCAATGAGGCGGATGAGAGGCGAGAGCGAAAAACGAAAGCGAAAAAACCGAAGCGAAATACAAACGGATTTGCGTACGCAAAACTCGCAGGCAAAGCCGCTCCCATCCCGGGGCAGCGGCTGAACGCCGGCCCGGGGCGGGGTCAAACGGAGGGATGCGCGGCTGTGCCGCTCTTAGCTGGTCAAGAGACTGCCCAGGCGCTGGAAGCGCTGCTGGTACTGGCGCCGGGCCTCCAGCGCCTGCTCCAGCGTCACGCGCACGAACTGCGCCTTGTGGTTGGGTTGCAGTTGTCCGATCAGGTCGAGGTCGGCGCTGATGACGGTGCCGATGGTGGCGTAACCGCCGCCGGAAACGGCATCGCGCAACAGCACGATGGGCTCCACGCCACCGGGGATCTGGATCGAACCGATGGGATAGCAGGCATCGACGATGTTGGACGGATCCGAGCCGGCGCCGAAGGGCTGTTCACGCGGCCGGAACTGCATGGGCTGGCCGCCCTTGAAGCGGTAGCCGATGCGGTCCGCTTCCGAGGCCACGGTCCAGGTATCGGCAAAGAAACGCTCCACGGCGTCCTCGGTGAGGCGATGTATATACAGCCCCGGCACCACGCGCAGCGTGGCTTCGCGGTCGAACACCGGCACCAGCGACAGCGGCAGGGCACGCCCTTCGACGGCCTGGGAGGACGCGCGCCCCAGCGGCAGTTCGTCGTCCTTGGCCAGCTTGCGGCCATGCCATCCACCGAGTGCGCCCAGGGCATAGGTGGCGCGGCTTTCCAGTACCAGCGGCACGTCAATGCCACCGGCGATGGCGAGATAGCTGCGCGCGCCGGCCTTGGGGTAGTCGAAGCTGAGCACCTGGCCGCTGCGCACCTTGAAGGCGGTATCGAGCGGCCGGTCGCTGCCATCCACGCGCGGCTGCATGCGGGCACCCGTGACGGCGACCAGCGCATCGCACTGGAACTCCAGTTGCGGCCCCAAGAGGCTGCATTCGAGGGCCGAGCTGGTGGCGGGGTTGCCCACCAGCAGGTTGGCGCTGCGCAGGGCGTATTGGTCCAGTGCGCCGGAGGGCGGGATGCCCAGGTGGTAGTAGCCTTCGCGGCCACCGTCCTGCACCGTGGTGGCCAGGCCGGGCTGTTTCACCTTAATCGTCATGGAGGGCCTCCTTGAGAGCATGGATGCAGGCCGCCGGATCGGCCTGGAAGGCATCGAGATCGAAACTGGCCGCACGGATGCGCAGGTCGAAGCGGCCGGCCTCGACCGCCGCGATGGCGGCGTCATACCCGGCACGGTCGATGGGCTTGAACTGCACGATGTCACCGGCACGGAAGAACACCATCGACTCCTGCAGATAGGGCAGGCCCTGCGCCGGATCGTAGATGGGCGCGGGCGTGACGCCGAACATCTGGTAGCCGCCAGCGCCGCGCACCGAGTAGATGCAGCCGAAGCAGCCGCCGTGGCCCAGGGTCAGCCTGGGCGTGTCGGTACGGGGACGCAGGTACTTGGGCACCTGCAGTTGCTTGTCCTGCCCGACCATCTGGTACATGAAGGGCAGCCCCGCCACGAAACCGACCATGGAGACGAACCAGGGCGTGCCGCAGTGGGCCGCGATGAAGGCTTGTACCTCGTCATAGCCATTGATGCGCGCCGCGTATTGCAGGTCGGTGGAGGACGGGTCCTGGTGGCGGTCACGGAAGCGCGCCTGGGTTTCATTGGTCCAGGGATCGCCATACAGCACCGGCACTTCGATGATGCGGGTCTGGATGCGGCGCTCGGCGGTAGTGCTGGCTTCCAGCGCCTTGACCTGTTCCAGCAGGGTCAGCGGATGGATCAGGTCGGGGTTGAAACGGATCTGGAAGGAGGCATTGGCCAGGCAGACATCCAGTACGCCGGGCAGCGCCAGTTGCTCCACGGCGCGCGTGATGGCCATGGCGCGGAAGAAGGCTTCCAGCGACATCGATTCGGATACTTCCGCAAAGAGGTGTTCGTCACCGGCGATGCTGTAGCGGATGGGGGCGCAGCGCTGGGATTGTGGGCTGTTCATCTCAGGCCTCCTCAAGTTGCGCGGTGCGCTCGGCTGCGCGTTCGGCCAGCCAGGTTTCCAGCGCGCCGGTATCGAAGCGCGCCGCCTGCACGCGCGCATCGGCCAGCAGCCAATGATGCAGTGGCAGTGTGGTGGCCATGCCGCTGACCCGCGTGGCGGCAACTGCCGCCTGGGCGCGTTCGATGGCCTGCGCCCTGTCCTTGCCATGCACCACCAGCTTGGCCAGCAGCGAATCGTAATACGGGGGAATGCGATAGCCGGCATAGAGATGGCTCTCCACGCGGATGCCTTCGCCTTGCGGCCAGTGCAGGTCCGTCACGGTGCCTGGGCAGGGGAAGAAATTGCGTTCCGGATCTTCGGCGTTGATGCGCATTTCCACTGCTGCGCCCAGCATGCGGACGTCGGATTGCCGCAAGCCGAGCGGCTCGCCGCCCGCGATGCGCAGCATGGCCTGCACCAGGTCGATGCCGGTGATCATTTCGGTGACGGGATGCTCGACCTGGATGCGCGTATTCATCTCGATGAAGAAGAACTCGCCGCTCTCGTCATCGAAGAGATATTCCAGCGTGCCGGCGCCGCGATAGTGCAACTGTTCGGCCAGTCGCACCGCGCTCTCGCAGAGGGCTTGCCGCTGTGCGGGCGTGAGCGCGGGGGAGGGCGCTTCTTCGAAGACCTTCTGGCGGCGCCGTTGCAGCGAGCATTCGCGTTCGAACAGGTGTACGGCGCGCTGGCCATCGCCCAGGATCTGCACTTCGATGTGGCGCGCTCTGCGGATGAAGCGCTCCAGGTACACCGCGCCTGATCCAAAAGCGGCCTGCGCTTCGCTCTGTGCAATCGGAAATTCCCGCGCCAGTTCGTTGGCATCGCGCGCCATGCGGATGCCGCGACCACCGCCGCCGGCCGAGGCCTTGATCAGCAGGGGATAGCCGACCTGTTCGGCACAGCTCAGGGCGGCGGTGAGATCATCGAGTTCACCCGGCGATCCCGGCACCACCGGCACGCCGGCAGCGGCCGCAGTACGGCGCGCTTCGGCCTTGTCGCCCATGCGGCGGATGGTATCGGCCTCCGGTCCCACGAAGATCAGCCCGGCCGCGGTGACCGCTTGCGCGAAGGCGGCGTTCTCGGAGAGGAAGCCATAGCCGGGATGGATGGCATTGGCACCGGTCGCGCGTGCGGCCTGCAGCAGTGCATCTGCGTTGAGATAGCTGCGGTCGGCGCGCGCCGGTCCGATGATCTGGACTTCATCGGCCATGCGCGCAGCCATCGAATCGGCGTCGGCCTCGCTGCAGGCGGCCACGGTCGGGATACCCAGCGCTTGCGCGGCGCGCAGGATGCGCACGGCGATCTCGCCGCGATTGGCGATCAGGAGTTTGGTGATGGACGTGCTCATGATGCCGCCTCAGCCTGCCGTCTCGATCACGGCGACCAGCTGGCCGGGTTCGACCGGATCGCCGTTCTCGACGTGGAAGGCCAGCAACGTGCCGCCTTGCTCGGCCTGCAATTCCGTAAATTGTTTCATCACTTCGATCAGGCCGATCACGGCACCGGCCTGGATGAGGTCGCCTTCCTGCGCATAGGGTGGGGCCTCCGGGCTGGACCGGCGATAGAAGGTGCCGGGCAAAGGGGAGTGCACTTCTTGGACTGCCATGACTTTTCTCCTTCGTGTGATGAATGATGTGGATCAGCGCGGTGCGGCGATGACGATCTCGGCGGCTTCGAGGCTCTTGCGCGTGGCCTGCACCAGCGCCAGGGCACCCGGTGTATCGCTGTGGATACAGACGGACTCGAAGGCGATGGGAATATCGCGCCCTTCGACCGTGCGCACCACGCCTTCGCGGCAGGCCCGCAGCACCTTGGCCGCCACCTGTGCCGGATCGAGCGCACCGACCCGGCGGGTGAAGACGATGGAGCCGCTGTTGTCGTAATCGCGGTCGGCGTAGAACTCGCAGACCACGGCCTGCTGCAGTTCCCGGGCCACGCGCCAGACGGCCGAGCCGTGCATGCAGAACAGAAGCAAGTTCGGGTCCAGCTGGCGCAGGGTCTGCACGAAGACGCGTGCGGCCTCTTCATCCCGGGCCAGGTGCATGTAGAGCGCGCCATGCGGTTTGATGTGTTGCAGGGCCATGTCGTTGAGGCGGGCGAATTCGCGCAGGGCGCCGAGCTGGTAGAGCATGTCGTTGACCAGCTCGGTGGCCGGGGCGTTGAGGTGGCGGCGGCCGAAGCCGACCAGATCGCGGAAGCCCGGATGCGCACCGATGGCCACACCGTGTTGCCGCGCCTGTTCCACCGTGCGCCGCATGGTATTGGGATCGCCCGCATGAAAGCCCGTGGCGATGTTGGCTGAACTGATCAGGGGCATGATGGCTGCATCGACGCCATCGCCGATGGTCCAGGGGCCGAAGCCTTCGCCCATGTCCGAATTCAGATCGATTGTTCTCATCTCGTGGTCTCCTGCGCTGCCGGAATCAGCGCGTGAAAATGAGTATAGAAATCGGCCACGGTATTGGATAGATGTATTATCAGAGGGCTTGATATCGAAAAATCCGATAGTTTATGAAGGGCATCAAACATGGCCATCACCCTCCGCCAGATCCGCTATTTCGTTGCCACAGCGGAAGTGGGGCAGATTTCGCAGGCGGCGATCCACCTGCACATTTCGCAGTCGTCGGTCACCAGTGCCATCCAGGAACTGGAGTCCTTGCTGGGCGCGCCGCTGTTCATCCGTTCGCCGCAGGGGATGATCTTGACCGACAGCGGGCGGCATTTTTTGAATCATGCGTATTCGATTCTGCGCAGCGTGGACGATGCGATGAAGAGTCCGCTGCCGGACAACACCGCCAGCGGCAGCTTGCGGGTGGCGGCCAGTTACACGGTGCTGGGGTATTTCTTGCCGCACCATTTGCAGCGGTTGTCGCAGTCCTATCCGGGGATCAAGCTGCATGTGCATGAGAAGGAGCGTGCCGAGATCGAGCAGAGCCTGGTGGAGGGCGACATCGACATGGCGGTGGTGCTGACTTCCAACCTGCGCCATCGCGAGATCGCCTATGAGACGCTGTTCGGTTCGGTGCGCCGGCTGTGGCTACCGGCGCGCCATCCGCTGGGGGAGCGCTCGGTGGTAAATCTCTCCGAGGTGGTCAATGAGCCCTTCATCCTGCTGACGGTGGACGAGGCCGACAAGACTGCGTTGCGCTACTGGAACCAGAGCGGACGCAAGCCCAACATCATCATGCGCACCAGTTCCATCGAGGCGGTGCGCAGCATGGTGGCCAATGGGTCGGGGGTGGCGATTTTGTCGGACCTGGTGTATCGGCCCTGGTCGCTGGAGGGGTTGCGTATCGAGACGGTGCTGCTGATGGATCACGTGCCGGCCATGAATGTGGGGCTGGCGTGGCGCAAGGGGGTGAGTTTTACGCCGGCGATGGAGGCGGTGCGGGAGTATTTCAGGCAGTCGTTTTTGACGCCGCAGCTCACTAGCGGCAGAAGATAAGTTGCGTGCTCTGGCGGTCAATGCAGAATAGAGAGCGCTCGAAGATACCTTGTTGCCATTTCTTGACGGCATCTTCGAGCGATTTGCGTCTCTAGACGATATTGATGAAAGCCGAATTTAACTTAGACCACGCGCCCGATTGATCAAGCCGTCCACATCTTTAAGCTTTTCATAAATTACCGGGTTTTCCTCTGCAGCCAGAGCATTGAAGTGGGCCGCACCGCATTTGATCTGGCCGCCTTCACGAGTTCGCAAGTCATCATCAAACAAACTGCTCTTGGTTTCCACCACGAAATATAACTTTTCTTGGCCATCCAGTTCGATCAACACCGCCCAGTCCGGGTTGTAAGTTCCCAGTGGAGTGGGTACCTTGAACCAGGCGGGCAGCTTGGCATAAACCTTGACGGCCTCATTTCGCTCCAGGTCCACGGCAAAATCGCGCTCAATGGCCGAGTCGTATACGACGTGCTGATAAACGGACTTCTTCGTATCTTGCACCAGGTTTTTCAGATATCCAGTCAGTTCCTGGCTTTCGAAAAGCTCTTGCGCATAGTATTCATCCTGCCCCAGGCGCTGATATTTGATGCCGTCAACCAAGGCCATTCGTTTGCATCGGTTGATGGCATCAGCCGCCAGTTCAATGAATTGTTACGGATTGCGTTTGAAGTCGCCGAGGGGAGCAGCAGAAATTCGGCCTGTACGCTTTCAAGATAGCGATCTTTCTTGAGCGAGCGACTCATGCCGGCAAAGATCTTGTTGAGCGAATTGGTCGGAAGGGTGCAGATGGCGCGGCGGAATACATAGCTCTCGACCAGGCGCACGATGCGCAAGATTTCCTCGTTGTTTAGCCTTCCTTGCTGATAGTCGTGATAAACATCCAGCAAGAACGGATAGGACACATCGACCTTCAATTCGCGGAGGTCATGAAAAGCCTGTTTGAGGCCCGCATCTTTTTCATCGTCCAACGCGATGGCGCAATAGTAGGAGGCATAGGCGTGGATGTCCGCGACCAGATCGCGCATGTCGCCGGCGAAATCTCTGGCGTAGCTCTTGAAGGCGATGTACACCTCGCGCACGTTGGGAATTTCCCCGGTCTTTGCCGTCAGGTATTCGTTGCTCAAGCAGGGCTGCGGCAGGTATGGCGAGCGCTTTCAGCAATCGCTCCAGACGGAAATGCTGGGCGGTCATGCGTTTGCGTCCTTTTGTTCCGGTGCCAATACGATTACGTAGGCGATCAGCTCGAAGTCGTTAGTGCCTGCAAACTCACCTTTCATGGCATGCGTGCCACCCGGGGTGAACAAGCTGGCGAGGGCACGCTCCTCGGACTTCCCTACGACAGAGGAAACCGCTGCCGCCAGTAGCCGTTGCGCGTGTCGCATGTCCTGGCCGAATTTGCTGAGACGGTCAAACCGGGCACATGCACTGGCGTCGGGCATGTCGCGGCCAACGCATAGGCGCTTGAGCCGATCAAGGAAACGCTTGGCTTGTGTATAGGGAAGCAAAACCGCACCTTCATCGCTGACATGAACGAGATAGTGGGGTGCCAAGGGGTAGTTCGGGTCGATGCTCTTCTCGGCACTCACGCCCTCTGCGCGCAGGCAGAACAGGATGCCAGGAGCGATGTCGGAGTCAATGCTGGTCGTGACGGCGAAACAGCCTAGCGGCATTGCCTCCAGCTTTGCCGGATGCTCCCTGGCATAGTCGGCCAGATCGATGCGGAAGTCTGTGAGGGTACCCAAGCCAACGCTATCGGCAATGATGCAGCCGCCGAAGCGCTCCAATTTTTCTATCGCACCGACGACGCCATCGCGCTGAAATTTATAGAGTTTCTTCCAGACGATGGTGTTTCTGATGCCGGTTGCAGATTTGACGATCTTTTCTTCGTCAAGCTCCTCGGTTGCGAAGAGACGATGCAGGACCAAAGCGTAGATACTGGCTGCATCGCGATGCGAGGCCAGTGCCTTGAGCTCATTGAGCAAATTAGATTTGGCGTGCGGTTGTGTATCGAGTTGCGCCCATTGTGTCTCGAACCATTGACTTAGAACCTGCGCTTCTGTCTCGTTCTCGGAGGCTTGTATCAAGGACAGAGGATTTCCTGGTGCAATCCCAAGACCTTCGCTGTTGAATCCGAAAGGCCCTAACGCTGCTTGGCGCGCGGTGCCGCTCTTGTCGCGCAGCACTATCGTTCCTTGCGGAATGGAGTCTTTGGCGCTACGAATCTCTGTTTTGGTTTCTAACCAATGCAAGAATTGTCCAGCGAGCCAACGGGCTTGTAGCGTATTGCGGGATGTTCGGTCAGCAGTGCCGCCGAGTAAGCCTAGTTGGTCAGATGAAGGTGCGCCAGCACCGTCCACTGCCACAGCCGGAGGGATCACGATGCGTACTTGATCCAGTGAAAATAAATCTTCAAGCAGTTCGGAAAATGCGAAGAGCGACAGGGAGGAAGAGACCATATCCAACATATGCTCACGTTTGAGCCATGGTCGGATTAGGTCCGCGACGCGATCGGTGCCGACGTTGCTAATGAACTTCATTGCAATCCCCCTGATTCAAATAGTTTTCACATTTTGGCAGTTGACTTCAATCGCCAAACGCATTTGTTATATTGCGGGACTTACGGCCCTTGTGCGCTGGATCTCTCAGCCACGCCGATGATATCGTTTCTTTCAGAGTGCCGGCTTAGTTCTGCGCTAATGGCATGAGGTTGGGAGCAAGTCCGGTTGCTCGTTACAAAAAGCGAAAAAGCCGCTGAACTACGCGGCTTTTAGATAGGGCTGAGAGTAAGGATGACGGTTAGTCTCCTATCTATTCGTGTGCTCAGACATTGAACAAGAAATTCATCACATCCCCATCCTTGACCACATACTCCTTGCCTTCCGCGCGCATCTTGCCCGCTTCCTTGGCCCCAGCCTCACCCTTGAAGGCAATGAAGTCCTCAAAGGCAATCGTCTGCGCACGAATGAAGCCGCGCTCGAAGTCGGTATGGATCACGCCAGCCGCCTGCGGGCCGGTGGCGCCTACCGGAATCGTCCAGGCGCGCACTTCCTTCACGCCGGCGGTGAAATAGGTCTGCAGGCCCAGCAGCTTGAAGGCCGCGCGGATCAGGCGGTCCAGGCCCGGTTCTTCCATGCCCATGTCGGCCAGGAAGTCGGCCTTGTCGGCGTCGTCCAGGTCGGCGATCTCGGCTTCGATGGCCGCGCAGATGGCCACGATGGGCGCGTTCTGTTCCTGGGCGTAGGCGGTCAGCTGGTCCAGCAGCGGGTTGTTGGTGAAACCGCTGTCGGAGACGTTGGCCACATACATCGCCGGCTTGGCCGTGATCAGGCAAAGCGGCTTGATCAGCAGCATCTCTTCGGCATCCAGCCCCAGCGCGCGCACCGGCTTGGCTTCGTCCAGCGCCGGCATGATGCGCTCCAGCAGGGCCACCAGCTTGGCGGCATCCTTGTCGCCGGAACGGGCCTTCTTCTGTTCGCGGTGGATGGCTTTCTCGACGGTTCCCATGTCGGCCAGCGCCAGTTCGGTCTGGATCACGGCGATGTCGTCCAGCGGGCTCACGCGGCCAGCCACGTGGATCACGTTCGGATCTTCGAAGCAGCGCACCACGTTGACGATGGCGTCAGTCTCGCGGATGTGCGACAGGAACTGGTTGCCCAGGCCTTCACCCTTGGAAGCACCCGCCACCAGGCCGGCGATGTCGACGAACTCTACCGCAGCCGGCAGGATGCGCTCGGGCTTGACGATCTCCGCCAGCGCCTTCAGGCGCGGATCGGGCACTTCCACGATGCCGACGTTGGGCTCAATGGTGCAGAACGGATAGTTCTCGGCGGCGATGCCCGCCTTGGTCAGCGCGTTGAAAAGAGTGGACTTACCGACGTTGGGCAGACCCACGATGCCGCATTTGAGGCTCATGACAGATTCTTCCGAAAGCAAAACCGACATTGTATCAAGCCGCACGCCCCAACCCACAGCTTTGCGATGCAGCATCGATTCGCCCCCGCGCTGTCATATCGCGCCATCACTGGTAACATGCGAGCGATACATCGCATCTTTGACTTGTCAGGAATGCACCATTTCGTTGCAGGCACACCACGCAATGAGAAATTATTTACCAATGCAATATTTAACTGACTCGTTCGTCATCAAGTTGGTTGCTGGAAATAGTTGTTATTTGTAGTGAACATGCATGCAACTTGTTAAGAACGGCGCTTTTCGGCGGCCGTGATTTACAGGCTGTATTGCCTTCTTGAAAGCGATTTGTAAAATTTGCTCTACAATGTCGGTTTTCCCAAGACCTCAAAGAATCCCTTTGACTAATATCGTCGAAATCCGCGATCTGCATTTCCGCTATGGCGACCGGCCCATTCTGACCGGTCTGCATATGGACTTCCCGCGCGGCAAGGTGGTGGCGGTGATGGGCGGTTCCGGATCCGGCAAGACCACCATCCTGCGCCTGATCGGCGGGCAGTTGCAGCCGCAGCAGGGCAAGGTGGAAGTGGATGGCGAGAACGTGCCCTCGCTGGCGACCAGGCAACTGTATCTGCTGCGCCGCAAGATGGGCATGCTGTTCCAGAACGGCGCGCTGTTTACCGACATGACGGTGTTCGACAACGTGGCCTTCCCGCTGCGCGAGCATACCGATCTGGATGAAGCGCTCATCCGTGACCTGGTGCTCATGAAGCTCAACGCCGTGGGCCTGCGCAACGCCGCCTCGTTGAAGCCGGCCGAGATCTCCGGCGGCATGGCGCGCCGCGTGGCGCTGGCACGGGCCATCGCGCTGGACCCGGCGCTGATCATGTATGACGAACCCTTCGCCGGGCTCGATCCGATTTCCATGGGCGTGACGGCCAACCTGATCCGCCGGCTCAATGATGCACTGGGCTCGACCTCGATCCTGGTGTCGCACGATGTGAATGAATCCTTCGCCATTGCCGACTATGTGTATTTCCTGTCGGCCGGCAAGATCGTGGCGCAAGGGACGCCGCAAGAGATGCGTGAATCCACCGATCCCTATGTGAAGCAATTTGTCCATGCCCAGGCTGACGGCCCGGTGCCCTTCCATTATCCCGGCAAGTCGCTGGCCGAGGATCTGGGCCTGGGAGGTGGCGCATGATCGTCAACTTCGTCAGCGGCCTGGGCCGCAGCCTGCGCGAGTTGGTGGTCGGCGTGGGCTTTGCCGCGCGCATGTTCATCAACATGCTGGGTGCCTCGCTGGGCCTGCTGCGCCGGCCGCGCCTGATCACCGACCAGATCCACTTCATCGGCAACTATTCGCTGGTGATCATCACGGTGTCGGGCCTGTTCGTGGGCTTCGTGCTGGGTCTGCAAGGGTATTACACGCTCAACAAGTACGGTTCGGAACAGGCATTGGGCCTGCTGGTGGCCTTGTCGCTGGTCCGCGAACTGGGGCCGGTGGTGACGGCACTGCTCTTTGCCGGGCGCGCCGGGACCTCGCTGACCGCCGAAATCGGTCTGATGAAGGCGGGCGAGCAACTGTCGGCCATGGAAATGATGGCCGTGAACCCGCTGCAACGCGTGGTGGCCCCGCGCTTCTGGGCCGGTGTGGTGGCCATGCCGGTGCTGGCAGCCATCTTCAGTGCGGTGGGTGTGCTGGGCGGCTATGTGGTCGGCGTGCTGCTGATCGGGGTGGATGAAGGGGCGTTCTGGTCGCAGATGCAAGGCGGGGTCGATCTGTGGAGCGACGTCGCCAACGGCGTGTTGAAGAGCATCGTCTTCGGCGTGGCGGTGACCTTCGTGGCGCTGTTCCAGGGCTATGAAGCGCAGCCTACGCCCGAAGGCGTGGCCCGCGCCACCACCCGGACCGTGGTGATCGCCTCGCTCACCGTGCTGGGCCTGGATTTCCTGCTGACTGCACTGATGTTCAGCTGATCGGCCGCAATGCTTGGACAAGCGCCCGGTGAGGGCGCAACGATGTGAATAAAAGGGTTGAAAAAGGGTTCAATATGCAACGTAAATCTCTGGATGCCTGGGTCGGGATCTTCGTGCTGGCCGGTGTGGCTGCACTGGCTTTCCTGGCGCTCAAGGTCGGTAACATGAGCTCGATGTCGTTCGGCCAGAAGACCTATGCCCTGAAGGCAAATTTTGACAACATCGGCGGCCTGAAGTCGCGTGCGGCCGTCAAGAGCGCCGGCGTGGTGGTGGGGCGGGTGGATTCGATCCGCTTCGATGACCAGACCTTCCGTGCCGTGGTCACGCTGAACATGGACGCCAGCTACAAATTCCCCAAGGACAGCTCGGCCAAGATTCTTACTTCGGGTCTGTTGGGTGAACAATACATCGGCATCGAGCCGGGCGGCGATACTGCTAACCTGGCCTCGGGCGATACGATTAAGATGACGCAATCCGCCATCGTGCTGGAAAACCTGATCGGTCAATTCCTGTACAGCAAAGCGGCAGAGGGAAAGGATGATTCCAAATGAATCAAATGAATAAAAAAACCATCAGCACCGCCAACGCAGGACGCCTCGGCGCCTTCGCCCTGGCGGCCGCCGCCCTGACCGGCTGCGCCAGCACCAACAGCAATCCGAATGATCCGCTGGAAGGCTTCAACCGCAGCATGTTCAGTTTCAACGACACGCTGGACCGCGTGGCCCTGAAGCCGGCCGCGCAAGCCTATGACACCGTGGTGCCGACCCCGGTCCAGCATGGCGTGGGCAACTTCTTCGGCAACCTCGGCGATGTCTGGTCATCCATCAACCAGCTGCTGCAGGGCCGGATCGAGCAGGGTGTCTCGACCTTCATGCGCGTGGCAATCAACACCACCTTCGGTCTGGGCGGCGTGCTGGACGTGGCGACCGAAGCCCGCCTGCCGCGCGAGAAATCCGACTTCGGCCAGACCCTGGGCCGCTGGGGCGTAGGCTCCGGTCCTTACGTGGTGCTGCCGTTCTTTGGTCCGTCCACGGTGCGTGATACTGCCGGCCTGCCGGTCGATTTCTACGGCGACCTGTGGACCTACAAGCGTCCGACCCGCTGGCGCAACGTCGGTACGGTGGTACGTATCGTCGACCGCCGCGCCCAGTTGCTGGACGCCTCGACCCTGCTGGAAGACGCCGCGCTGGACAAGTATGACTTCGTGCGCGACGCCTACCTGCAGCGCCGCCAGAGCCAGATCAACGGCGCTGCCGGTGGCAGCCGTGAGCAGAAGGAAGAAACCATCAAGCCCTGATGGCTGGATGGCAAGGGAAGGCCGCACAGGCCACGCCGCCCGCCGGGGAGCCGTGGCCTTGAAATGCGGCGCAACTGCCCAATCTGCGCACTCTACGTATTCCCTGCAGCCTGTGCTGCGCAATCTGTAACATCCGTGCCGAACTGTGACGGCGCGGGAACCCCGCTCCCGGGCGGGCTTCGAAGGACATGCCGGCTCCTGCTTGTGCTGCACGCCCGTCATTGCGACGGCACCCGTGCAGCCCCGGCGCCTTCTGCTGACTCGAATGGAAACTGACTTATGAAGATGCTTACCAAACTTTTTGCCATCGCCGCCTTCGCCGTTCCCGCGCTCGCCTTCTCGGGCGCTGCTTCGGCCCAGGAAGCTCCGGATGCGCTGGTCAAGCGCATCAGCTCGGAAGTGCTGGATACCGCCAAGAACGACAAGGACATCCAGTCCGGCAACAACAACCGCATCATGGAACTGGTGGAGCAGAAGATCCTGCCCTACGTCGACTTCGAACGCATGACCCAACTGGCCGCCGGCCGCTACTGGCGCCAGGCCACGCCGGACCAGCAGAAGCAGCTGATCACCCAGTTCCGCAGCCTGCTGGTGTTCACCTATTCCGGCGCGCTGTCGCAGGTGCGTGACCAGAAGATCGAATTCAAGCCGCTGCGCGCTGCCCCGACCGATACCGAAGTGGAAGTGAACTCGCAGGTGATCTCCGCCCGTGGCGGCGAGCCGATCCAGCTGAGCTATCGCTTGGAAAAGAAGCCCGACGGCTGGAAGCTGTATGACGTCAACGTGCTGGGCGCCTGGCTGGTGGAAGCCTATCGCGGCACCTTCGCCAACGAGATCAGCAAGGGCGGCATCGACGGCCTGATCAAGGCCCTGGCAGACAAGAACCAGCAACTGGCCGCACGCAGCAACGGCAAGAAGTAATCGCCGTCACCGTTCATCGCCATCCACACCCGACCACTGATCCGAAAGAGCGCATCATGTTCAAGCCCGGCGCCTCGCTGACTTTCACCAATGCCAGCACGGTCCTGCGCGAGGGCCTCTCGGCCATCGCCGCCGGCCAGGCCAGCATCGACGTGAGCGAGGTGGCGGTGGTCGATTCCTCGGCCGTGGCCACGCTCCTGGCCTGGCGGCGCGCCGCTGCCGGCCGTGGCGCGGCGCTGGACTTCGGTGCCTTGCCGGCCAACCTGCAAAGCCTGGCCGATTTGTACGGCGTGAGCGCCTTGCTGCAAGGCGCAGCCGCGCCGACCTCCGCTACCGATCGACATCACTGATCGCTTTCTCCCCTCTGGTCCGGTCTCCCGGGCGCCGGGAAGCCCGTGCCCGGGCGGCCCGGAATATCGAATTCCCCTATAATCGAAGGTTTTGCAGGCGCGCTGGCAGCGTTGACGGCGGTTTTCCTTTCCGCCCATGCCGTATCCCACCGGTCTGCAATACCGAAACACCACGCTATTCCCATAGCACAACGACAACATGGCTGCGCTTGCACGCCTCCCCAGCGGAGCGCCTGACGTAGCCAGGGCGAGGCGGACAGCGGATTCCCCGGTGGAACTCCTGCCTCCTTATTTATTTCTGGCAAGTAACGTATTGAACGGGCGAGGCAATGGCCGCTCTCCAAATCACAGACATCAAGAAGCGCTACCAGTCCCTGCAGGCGCTGGGCGGGGTGTCGCTGGCGATCGAAGAAGGTGAATTCTTCGGTCTGCTCGGCCCCAATGGCGCTGGCAAGACCACGCTCATTTCCATCATCGCCGGGCTGAACCGGGCCGATTCGGGCTCGGTCACCATCCACGGGCATGACGTGGTGAGCGACTATCGCGGCGCCCGCATGAACCTGGGCGTGGTGCCGCAGGAACTGGTGTTCGATCCCTTCTTCACCGTGCGCGAGACCTTGCGCATGCAGTCCGGCTATTTCGGCCTGACCAACAACGACAAGTGGATCGACGAGGTGATGGAAAACCTCGACCTCACCAACAAGGCCGATACCAACATGCGCGCGCTCTCCGGCGGCATGAAGCGGCGCGTGCTGGTGGCCCAGGCGCTGGTGCACAAGCCGCCCGTGATCGTGCTCGATGAACCGACCGCCGGGGTGGACGTGGAACTGCGCCAGACCCTGTGGCAATTCATCGGACGCCTGAACCGCGAAGGCCATACCATCGTGCTGACCACGCACTACCTGGAAGAAGCCCAGGCCCTGTGCAACCGCATCGCCATGCTGAAGTTCGGCAAGGTGGTGGCGCTGGATTCGACCGAGGGGCTGATCCGCCGCATCTCCGGTTCGCAGATGCTGCTGCGCCTCAAGCGCGGTAGCCTGCCCGATGGCTTGAAGGCGCTGGTCACCCATCCGGAAGAGCTGTTGTCGGGCAATAAATTCACGCTGCGCGTGACGGACTACAAGGAAGTCGAACCCATCCTGGCCACGCTGCGCGCCTCGGGCGCGGAGATCGACGATCTGCAGTTGCAGCAGGCCGACCTGGAAGACGTCTTCATCCAGATCATGGGAGATGAAAAATGATTGGCTTCCGTACCCTGTTCTACAAGGAAATCCTGCGCTTCTGGAAGGTCGCCACCCAGACCATCACCGCGCCCATCGTCACGGCCCTGCTGTATCTGCTGATCTTCGGCCATGTGCTGCAGGATCGCGTGCAGGTTTATCCGGGGGTGAACTACACCGGCTTCCTGGTGCCGGGCCTGGTGATGATGAGCGTGTTGCAGAATGCCTTTGCCAACAGTTCGTCTTCGCTGATCCAGTCCAAGATCACCGGCAACCTGGTGTTCGTGCTGTTGACGCCCTTGTCGCACTGGGAACTGTTCGGCGGCTACGTGCTGGCGGCCGTGGTGCGCGGCCTGATGGTGGGCGCGGGCGTGTTCGTGGTGACCGCGTGGTTCGGCCACCTGGACTTCGTGGCGCCGCTGTGGATCCTGGTGTTTGCCCTGCTGGGCGCAGGCATCCTGGGCACCATGGGGCTGATCGCCGGTATCTGGGCCGAGAAGTTCGACCAGCTGGCCGCGTTCCAGAATTTCCTGATCGTGCCGCTGACTTTCCTGGCCGGCGTGTTCTATTCGATACACTCGCTGCCCCCGTTCTGGCAGGCGGTATCGCATTTCAACCCGTTTTTTTATATGATCGATGGCTTTCGCTACGGCTTCTTCGGCCAGTCCGACATCCCTCCCATGACCAGCCTCGGTATCGTCGCCGTGTTCTTCGTGGCGCTGTCTACCCTGGCCGTGCGCATGCTCAAGAGCGGCTACAAGCTGCGCGCCGGTTCGCATTGAACACGCTGCGACTTGCCATCTCCCCCATTCCCGTGAAGAGCCTCAACATGCTACCCACACCTGAACTCGTCAAAAGCTACATCGCCGCCGGCCTGGAGTGCCAGCACCTCGAAGTGGAGGGCGATGGCCAGCACTTCACCGCCGTCATCGTCGCCGAGGCATTCGCCGGCAAGCGCCTGATCCAGCGTCACCAGCTGGTCTATGCCGCGCTGGGTGACCGCATGCGCGAAGAAATTCACGCGCTGTCGATGAAGACCCTGACTCCCGAAGAATTCCAGAAATAAGGCAACACGATGGACAAGCTTTTGATCCGTGGCGGCAAGCGCCTCTCCGGTGACCTCACCATTTCCGGTGCCAAGAATGCCGCGCTGCCTATCCTGTGCGCGGGCCTGCTGACCGATGGCGACCTGGTGCTTTCCAATGTGCCGCACCTGCAGGACGTGGCCACCATCACCAAGCTGATGACCCAGATGGGCTTGCGCGTACGCGAGAACGGCGAGCAGCTGGTCTTGAACGGCAATGACATCACCCGCCCCGAAGCGCCCTATGAACTGGTCAAGACCATGCGCGCCTCGATCCTGGTGCTGGGCCCCTTGCTGGCGCGCTTCGGCCAGGCCAAGGTGTCGCTGCCCGGCGGCTGTGCGATTGGTTCACGTCCGGTGGACCAGCACATCAAGGGACTGCAGGCGATGGGCGCGGAAATTCATATCGAAGCCGGATACATCTATGCCAAGGCCAAACGCCTGAAGGGCGCGCGCATCGTCACCGACATGATCACCGTCACCGGTACCGAGAACTTGCTGATGGCCGCCGTGCTGGCCGAGGGCGAGACCGTGCTGGAAAACGCCGCGCGCGAACCCGAAGTGGGCGACCTGGCCAACCTGCTGGTGAAGATGGGCGCGAAGATCGAGGGCATCGGCACCGACCGCCTGGTGATCCAGGGCGTGGACAAGCTGCACGGCGCCGAGCATGAAGTCATCGCCGACCGTATCGAGACCGGCACCTTCCTGTGTGCTGTCGCGGCCACTGGCGGTGACGTCACCCTGCGCCGTACCCGCGCGGGATTGCTGGATGCCGCGCTGGACAAGCTGCGCGAAGCCGGTGCCATCCTCACCACGGGCGAGGACTGGATCCGCATCCAGATGGCGCGCCGTCCCAAGGCGGTAAGCTTCCGCACGACCGAATATCCGGGCTTCCCGACCGACATGCAGGCGCAGTTCATGGCCCTGAATTGCCTGGCCGAAGGCACCAGCCACGTTACCGAGACGATTTTCGAAAACCGCTTCATGCACGTGCAGGAGTTGAATCGCCTGGGCGCGGCTATCGATGTGGAAGGCAATACCGCCATCGTTACCGGCGTGGAAAAATTCATCGGTGCTCCCGTGATGGCCACCGACCTGCGCGCCTCGGCCTCGCTGGTCATCGCCGGCCTGGCGGCGCAGGGCGAGACGGTGGTGGAGCGCATTTATCACCTCGACCGTGGCTATGACCGCATGGAAGCCAAGCTGTCGGCCATCGGCGCGGATATCGAACGCATCAAGCAAGTTTGACGGATTCCAGAAAAAGCACACCATCATGACCCAACAACTGACGCTGGCGCTCTCCAAGGGCCGTATTTTCGAAGAGACCTTGCCGCTGCTCAAAGCCGCCGGCATCACCGTGGCCGAGGATCCGGAATCCTCGCGCAAGCTGATCCTGCCCACCAATGACCCCGACGTGCGCGTGATCATCGTGCGCGCCTCGGACGTGCCGACCTACGTGCAATACGGCGCGGCCGATTTCGGCGTGGCCGGCAAGGACGTGCTGATGGAACATGGTGGCGAAGGCCTGTACCAGCCCATCGACCTGAACATCGCCAAGTGCCGCCTGTCGGTGGCGGTGCAGGAAGGTTTCGACTACGCCAGTGCAGTGCGCCAGGGTGCGCGCCTGCGCGTGGTGACCAAGTACGTCAATACCGCGCGCGAGCACTTCGCTGCCAAGGGTGTGCACGTGGACCTGATCAAGCTGTACGGCTCCATGGAACTGGGCCCGCTGGTGGGCCTGTCGGATGCCATCGTCGATCTGGTCAGCACTGGCGGTACGCTGCGCGCCAACAAGCTGGTGGAAGTCGAGCACATCATCGACATCTCCTCGCGCCTGGTGGTGAACCAGGCCGCGCTGAAGTTGAAGCGCGAGCGCCTGCAGCCGATTCTCGATGCCTTCGAGAAGGCTTCCAAGGCCAAGTAATTCCCACGATCCCAGACATCCTCGCAGAGCAGGTGAGACCATGAGCATTGCCATCCGAAAACTCGATTCCGCCGATGCCGGCTTCCGTGACAAGCTGTCGGCCGTGCTGGCCTTCGAAGCCAGCGAGGACGAAGCCATCGACCGCGCTGCGGCCACCATCCTGGCCGACGTGAAGGCGCGCGGTGACGCCGCCGTCCTGGAATATACCCAGCGCTTCGACCGCGTGCAGGCCGCTTCCGTGGCCGGCCTTGAGATCGGCAAGGACGCGCTGCAAGCAGCGCTGGCCGGGCTGCCCGAGGCACGCCGCCATGCGCTGCAGACTGCCGCTGATCGCGTGCGCGCCTATCATGAGCGTCAGAAGAAGGAATGCGGCTCCGATGGTTTCCTCTATCGGGAAGCCGATGGCACCGAACTGGGCCAGAAGGTCACACCGCTGGATCGCGTGGGTATCTACGTGCCGGGCGGCAAGGCGGCTTATCCGTCATCGGTGCTGATGAATGCGATCCCGGCCAAGGTGGCCGGCGTGCAGGAAGTCATCATGGTGGTGCCGACTCCGGATGGCGTGAAGAATGAACTGGTGCTGGCCGCCGCCGCCATTGCCGGCGTGGATCGCGTCTTCACCATCGGTGGTGCGCAGGCCGTGGGCGCACTGGCCTATGGCACCGCCACCATCCCGCAGGTGGACAAGATCGTCGGTCCGGGCAATGCCTACGTCGCTGCTGCCAAGCGCCGCGTGTTCGGTGTGGTCGGCATCGACATGATCGCCGGTCCCTCCGAGATCCTGGTGATCTGCGATGGTGCTACCGATCCGGACTGGATCGCCATGGACCTGTTCTCTCAAGCCGAGCACGATGAGCTGGCGCAATCCATCCTGCTGTGCCCCGACGCCGACTACATCGCCAAGGTGGAAGCCTCGATCAACCGCCTGCTGGAAGATATGCCGCGCAAGGACGTGATCCGCACCTCGCTGACCGACCGTGGCGCCCTGGTCAAGGTGCGCGACATGGAGGAAGCCTGCGAGATCGCCAACATGATCGCCGCCGAGCACCTGGAAATTTCCGCGCAGGAACCGCAGCAGTGGGCTGACCAGATCCGTCATGCCGGTGCGATGTTCCTGGGCCGTTTCTCCTCCGAATCGCTGGGCGATTATTGCGCCGGTCCCAATCACGTGCTGCCGACCTCGCGCACGGCGCGCTTCTCGTCGCCCCTGGGCGTGTATGACTTCCAGAAGCGTTCGAGCGTCATCCGCGTGTCGGAAGAGGGCGCGCAGACGCTGGGCAAGATCGCCGCCGAACTGGCCTATGGCGAAGGTTTGCAGGCGCACGCGCGCTCGGCCGAATTGCGCCTGAAGAAGTGACATGACCTCCGCCACCGACTCCCTCGCAGGCGCCGGCTGGCTGGACCGCGTTTTTTGCGAGGACGCGTTGGCCGTCGAGGCTGGTCTCGCGCGCATTCCCGATGGCAGTGTCGATCTGCTGATCGCCGATCCGCCGTATGGGCTGGGCAAGGATTACGGCAACGATTCCGACAAGCTCGATACCGCCGCCTACCTGGCCTGGACCGAGCAATGGGTCGATGCCGCGCTGCCCAAGTTGAAGCCCAATGGCAGCCTCTACATCTTCCTGACCTGGCGCAATTCGCCGGAGATCTTCGTGATGTTGAAGCAGCGCATGACCATGGTCAACGAGATCATCTGGGACCGTCGCGTGCCCTCGATGGGCGGCAGCACCCGGCGTTATTCGTCGGTGCATGACACCATCGGTTTCTTCGCGCGCGCCAAGGATTACTTTTTCGACCTCGATGCCATCCGCATTCCCTACGATGCCCAGACCAAGAAGGCGCGCTCACGCTCCATCTTCGTCGGCGCCAAGTGGCTGGAGATGGGCTACAACCCCAAGGATGTGTGGAGCGTCTCGCGCCTGCACCGCGAGCACAAGGAGCGCGCCGACCATCCCACGCAAAAGCCGCTGGAAGTGGTGGAGCGCATGGTCAAGGCCTCCTGCCCGCCGGGTGGTGTGGTGCTTGATCCCTTCATGGGCAGCGGCACCACGGCCGTCGCGGCGCGGCGCTGCGGGCGGCACTTCACCGGTTTCGAACTCAATCCCGATTATTGCGAACTGATCCGCCAGCGTATCGATGCCCTCGACGCGCCGGCCCCTGTGAGTCAAGACGATGAATCCCTCCAAGCCTGAGACCGTGGACCAACTGCTTGCCAATGTGATCCGTCCCGTGGTGCGTGGCTGGCAGTCCTATCACGTGCCCTCGGCCGAAGGGCTGGTCAAGCTCGATGCAATGGAGAATCCCTACGTGTTGCCGCTTGCGCTGCGCGAGGAACTGGCGCAGCGATTGGCCGCGCTGGAGCTCAACCGTTATCCGGTGCCGTCCTATACCCGGCTCAAGGCGGCCATCTGCACGCAGCTCGGCGTGCCGTCCGGTTATGACGTCTTGCTGGGCAATGGCTCCGATGAGCTCATCACCATGCTCTCGGTGGCTTGCGCGATTCCGGGGCGTACTGTCCTGGCGCCGGAACCGGGCTTCGTCATGTACGGCATCTCGGCAGCGATGGCCGGACTGAACTATGTGGGCGTGCCGCTGCGCGCGGACCTCACGCTGGACTTGCCGGCCATGCTGGCTGCCATCGAAGAGCACCAGCCGGTCATCACCTGGCTGGGCTATCCCAACAATCCGACCGGCACGCTCTATCCGATGGCTGACGTGCTGCGCATCATCGAGGCCGCTGCTCCGTACGGGCTGGTGGTGGTGGATGAGGCTTACCAGCCCTTCGCCGCCTCGACGCTGATGCCGGCATTGCCGCAGCACAACAATCTGCTGGTCATGCGCACCGTCTCCAAGCTGGGACTGGCCGGCATCCGGCTGGGCTACCTGTCGGCGGCCCCGGCCCTGTTGCGCGAATTGGACAAGGTGCGCCCGCCCTACAACGTCAACGTGCTTACCGAAGCGGCAGCGTTGTTCGTGCTGGAGCACTTGCCGGTGCTGGAGGCGCAGGCGGCGCAGCTGCGTGAAGCGCGCGGGGTGCTGGCGGCTGAACTGGCGGCGCTGGAGGGGGTGGAAGTATTCCCCTCGGCGGCCAATTTCATCTTGATTCGCGTCCCGGATGCCGATAAAGTCTGCGCCGCCTTGCTGGCGCGCAGGGTACTTGTCAAAAATGTCGGTAGAATGCACGTATTGCTGCAAAACTGTTTGCGCATTACCGTCAGTTCAGATGAAGAAAACGCCATCTTCCTGACGGCCCTGAAAGAGGCACTGCGCGAGCATTGAAGGATGTACGCTCGCGCCCAGGCAAGCTGGCACCAGGCATTACCCAACGATAGAACCCGTCTAACCTCTACCATGTCTACACCGAGAACCGCGGAAGTCGTCCGCAACACCAACGAGACGCAGATCCGCGTTGCGATCAATCTGGATGGCACCGGCCAGCAGAAGCTGGATACCGGCGTGCCTTTCCTGGACCACATGCTGGACCAGATCGCCCGCCATGGCCTGATCGACCTGGATATCCACGCCAAGGGCGATCTGCACATCGACGCGCACCATACGGTGGAAGACGTGGGCATCACCCTGGGCATGGCCTTTGCCAAGGCCATCGGCGACAAGAAGGGCATCCGCCGCTACGGCCATGCCTACGTGCCGCTGGATGAAGCACTCTCGCGCGTGGTGATCGATTTCTCCGGCCGTCCCGGCCTGGAATACCACATTCCCTTTACCCGCTCGATGATCGGTTCCTTCGATGTGGACCTGACCAGCGAGTTCTTCCATGGTTTCGTCAACCATGCGCAGGTGACCCTGCACGTGGACAACCTGCGTGGCGTGAATGCCCACCACCAGGCCGAGACGGTGTTCAAGGCCTTCGGCCGCGCGCTGCGCATGGCCGTCGAACTCGATCCGCGCGCTGCTGGTACGATTCCGTCCACCAAGGGCAGCCTGTAAATCGCAGGGTATCGCTAAACATCATCTGGGTTTCCCGGTGCGCGAGCACCGTTCAATGTCGCCATGAATAAAATTGTTGTAGTCGATTACGGCATGGGCAACCTGCGCTCGGTGGCGCAGGCGCTGCGCCATGTCGCGCCCGAAGCCGACGTGCGCATCTCCGGCGAAGTCGCCGATATCCGCGCCGCTGACCGCGTGGTCCTGCCCGGCCAGGGCGCCATGCCCGATTGCATGCGCAGCCTGCGTGAATCCGGCGTGCAGGATGCCGTGCTCGAAGCCTCCCGCACCAAGCCGCTGTTCGGTGTGTGCGTGGGCGAGCAGATGCTGTTCGACTGGAGTGAAGAAGGCGACACCCCCGGCCTGGGCCTGCTGCCCGGCAAGGTGGTGCGCTTCGAGCTCGAAGGCGTGCGCCAGGACGATGGATCGCTGTTCAAGGTGCCGCAGATGGGCTGGAACCATGTGCACCAGACCAGCGCCCACCCGCTGTGGGAAGGCATCGCCGATACCGCCTTCTTCTATTTTGTCCACAGCTATTACGCCGTCCCGGCCGATGCGTCGCACGTCGTTGGCCAGACGCCGTATGGTCGTGATTTCGCTTGTGCCGTGGCACGCGATAATATCTTTGCAACCCAGTTCCACCCGGAAAAAAGTGCCTCGGCGGGTTTGCAGCTGTATCGGAATTTCGTACACTGGAAACCTTGATTTTTTGCCTTTCCGGCAAGAACTTCGCCGCAGAGCGTCGCCAACCCTTCTTTTTTACTGACTAGTCATCCCCTAGCCATGCTGCTCATACCCGCCATCGACCTGAAAGACGGTCATTGCGTACGCCTCAAACAAGGTGATATGGAACAAGCCACCGTTTTCTCCGAAGATCCGGCGGAAATGGCCCTGCACTGGCTCAAGCAGGGCGCGCGCCGCCTGCACCTGGTGGACTTGAACGGCGCCTTCGCCGGCAAGCCCAAGAACGAGGCCGCGGTGAAGTCCATCCTGAAAGTCGTCGCCCGCTTCGCCGAGGAAAACGAGGTCGAGGAAATCCCGGTGCAACTGGGTGGCGGTATCCGCGACCTGGATACCATCGAGCGCTACCTGGACGATGGCCTGTCCTACATCATCATCGGTACTGCCGCGGTGAAGAACCCCGGCTTCCTGCATGATGCCTGCAGCGCCTTCCCCGGCCAGATCATCGTCGGCCTGGATGCCAAGGACGGCAAGGTCGCTACCGATGGCTGGAGCAAGCTGTCCGGCCACGAAGTGGTGGACCTGGCGCAGAAGTTCGAAGGCTATGGCTGCGAAGCCATCGTCTACACCGACATCGGCCGCGATGGCATGATGGGCGGCGTCAATATCGAGGCCACCGTGCGCCTGGCGCAGGCGGTGACCATTCCCATCATCGCTTCGGGCGGCGTCCACAACGTGGGCGACGTCGAGGCGCTGTGCCGGGTCGAGGATGAAGGCATCGAAGCCGTCATCTGCGGCCGTTCCATCTACGAAGGTACGCTGGACCTGCGCAGCGGCCAGGATCGTGCGGATGAACTGACGCGCGAACTGGAAGCCAACCGCCTGTCCGGCAGCAAATAACATGGCCCTTGCAAAACGCATCATCCCTTGCCTGGACGTGACCGCAGGTCGCGTGGTCAAGGGCGTCAACTTCCTGGAGCTGCGCGATGCCGGCGATCCGGTTGAAATCGCGCGCCGCTATGACGAGCAGGGCGCCGATGAGCTGACCTTCCTCGATATCACCGCCTCCTCCGACGGCCGCGACCTGATCCTGGACATCATCGAAGCCGTGGCTTCGCAGGTCTTCATTCCCCTGACCGTGGGGGGCGGCGTGCGCGCGGTGGAAGATGTGCGCCGTCTGCTCAATGCCGGTGCCGACAAGGTGGGCATCAATACCTCGGCCGTGACCAATCCGCAGCTGGTGGCCGATGCGGCCAACAAGTACGGCTCCCAATGTATCGTGGTGGCCATCGACGCCAAGCGCGCCGGTGACGGCAAGTGGGAGGTCTACACCCACGGTGGCCGCAATGCCACCGGCCTGGATGCCGTCGAATGGGCGCGCAAGATGGCGCAGCTGGGTGCGGGCGAAATCCTGCTGACCAGCATGGACCGTGATGGCACCAAGAGCGGTTTCGACCTCGATCTGACCCGTGCGGTTTCGGAAGCGGTCAGCATTCCCGTGATTGCGTCGGGTGGCGTGGGCGGCCTGCAGGACCTGGCCGACGGCATCACCAAGGGCAAAGCCGATGCGGTGCTGGCGGCCAGCATCTTCCACTATGGCCAGCACACCGTGCAGGAAGCCAAGCGCTTCATGGCCGACCAGAACATTTCCATGAGGCTGGCATGAGCATCAGCGCCAAATGGCTCAACAAGGTCAAATGGGATGAAGTCGGCCTGGTGCCGGTGATCGCCCAGGAAGTTGGCAGCAATGACGTGCTGATGTTCGCCTGGATGAACCGCGAGGCGCTGGCGCGCACCGTGGAGATCGGCCAGGCGGTCTATTGGAGCCGCTCGCGCAAGAAACTTTGGCACAAAGGTGAAGAATCTGGTCATTTCCAGAAGGTGCATGAAATCCGCCTGGACTGCGACGAAGACGTGGTGCTGCTCAAGGTCGAACAGGTCGCCGGCATCGCCTGCCATACCGGCCGCCATTCCTGTTTCTTCCAGAAGTTCGAGGGCAGCGCCGACAGCGGCGAATGGGTGACCGTCGAGCCGGTCCTGAAGGATCTGCAGCCCGGTGCCGGTGGCGGACCCGTGGCCGCCGCGCAGGCCGAACCGGCCGCCAAGCCCAAGCGCGTGCGCAAGAGCATCCCCAAGCCCGTCGACAGTGACAAGACCCCATCATGAGTGAAACCCTGAAGCGCCTGGCCGAGGTCATCGAGTCGCGCAAGCTGGCCAATGGCGGCAATCCCGAGAAATCCTACGTCGCCAAGCTGTTTTCCAAGGGCGACGATGCCATCCTGAAGAAGATCGGCGAGGAAGCCACCGAAACCGTGATGGCCGCCAAGGATGCCCGCGTCTCGGGTGACAAGTCCAAGGTGCTCTACGAGTGTGCTGACCTGTGGTTCCATTCCATGGTCCTGCTGGCGCAGTTCGACCTGAGCCCGCAGGACGTGCTCAATGAACTGGCGCGCCGCGAAGGTCTCTCCGGCCTGGAAGAAAAGGCGGCCCGCAAGGACTGACCTTCTGCCTGTCTTTCCATTCCCCCTTGTTTCCCAGGAGTACGGCTTTGGATAATTGCATTTTCTGTAAGATCGCTGCAGGCCAGATTCCCTCGAAGAAGATCTACGAGGACGAGGACCTGATCGCCTTCCGCGACATCAACCCGGCCGCGCCGGTGCATTTCCTGATCGTGCCGCGCAAGCATGTGGCAACGCTGGCCGATTGCACCGCCGAACATACCGCCCTGCTGGGCAAGATGCTGGCCCTGGCGCCGCGCCTGGCGGCCGAGCAGGGCTGCGGCTATGGACTGGACGCCGAAGGCAAGCCCACCGGCGGTTTCAAGACCCTGATCAACACCGGACCGGATGGCGGCCAGGAGGTGTACCATCTGCACATGCACGTGATTGGCGGTCCGCATCCCTGGCGGGTACGGTTCGTGCAACAATAAGGATTCGCCGGCCCGGGGGCTGGCAGGTTTCACTTGTACACAGGGCAGGGATGTCCGCTTAGGAGAAGAGAATGGGTTCGTTCAGTATTTGGCATTGGCTGATTGTTCTGGTGATCGTGATGCTGGTCTTCGGCACCAAGAAGCTCGGCAACATGGGTTCCGACCTGGGCAAGGCAGTCAAGGGCTTCAAGGATGGCGTCAAGGGCGCCGAGGAAGAGAAGAAGGATGTGGCCATCGATGTGCAGGCCAAGGAAAAGGACAAGTCCGGCAGCTGATCAGGCCGCCCGCCAGTCCTGCCTGGCGGGTTTGCATGGCCCGCTTCGTGTTTGCTTGCGGGCATTCCCGTCTTCAAGCGCATGCGCGCCCTCGTTGTCCTCTTAATGTCCACACAGACTCATGATTGATATCGGCCTTACCAAGCTGGCCTTGATTGGCGTGGTCGCGCTGGTCGTGATCGGCCCCGAGCGCCTGCCCAAGGTGGCGCGCATGGCCGGCACCCTGTTCGGCCGCGCCCAGCGCTACATCAACGACGTCAAGTCCGAAGTCAGCCGCGAGATGGAACTCGACGAGCTGCGCAAGATGCAGAAGGACGTGCAGGATGCTGCCAGCGACGTCAGCAACAGCATTCACAAGAGCATGTCCGAGACGGAAGCATCGATCAATGACGCCTGGAACGGCGGCGACGATTCTTCCAGTTCCGACAGCGCCAGTGCGGGCGGCAGCTGGACCCGCACGCCCGATCCCTCCCTGCTGGCGATCAAGGCCAAGGCCTTCCGTCGCAAGAAGCTCTCGCGCACCACCGGGGTGCCGGCCTGGTACAAGAACCAGAGCGGCCACAAGACCCGTGTGATCTCGGCCTCGGCCCGCGTGGCCAAGTACCGCCGTCCGGTCGGCACCGGCAAGTCGGCCGGTTTCTTCTAATCTGGCGCAGCGCGTCTCACTTCATCAGAATGCACCGACCCCATGGCTGAAGAAAACACCCAGGCCGAAGACACCTTCATCTCGCACCTGATCGAATTGCGCAGCCGTATCGTCAAGGCGGCTGCGGTGGTGCTGGTGGTGTTCCTGTGCCTGATGCCCTTTGCGGCCCACATCTTCGACGTGCTGGCCGCGCCGATGATCCACGCGCTGCCTGCCGGCAGCAAGATGATCGCCACGGGCGTGATCACGCCTTTCCTGATCCCCATCAAGGTCACCATGCTGGTGGCGGTGCTGATCTCGCTGCCCTGGGTGCTGTACCAGCTCTGGGCCTTCGTCGCGCCGGGCCTGTATGCCCACGAGAAGCGCCTGATCGCGCCGCTGGTGATCTCGTCCTCGCTGCTGTTCGTGACCGGGGTAGCGTTCTGCTACTTCTTCGTCTTTGGCGTGGTCTTCCCGTTCATCAACAACTTCGCGCCCAAGTCGGTCTCGGTGGCGCCGGATATCGACAGCTACGTCGACTTCGTGCTGACCATGTTCGTGGCCTTCGGTGTGACCTTCGAGGTGCCGGTGATCGTGATCGTGCTGGTGCGCATGGGCCTGGTGCCGCTGTCCAAGCTCAAGCAGATCCGTCCCTACGTGATCGTCGCCGCCTTCATCGTCGCGGCCGTGGTCACCCCGCCGGACGTGATGAGCCAGCTGATGCTGGCCGTGCCGCTGGTGCTGCTCTATGAAGTGGGCCTGCTGGTGGCGCCGATCTTCGAGCGTGCCACGCGTGCGCCGGATGCCGAGCCCAGCAGTTCGGTGTCGTCCGAATAAACAAACTTTCCGGCAAAAAACAAAGCCCGCTCGATGATGAGCGGGCTTTGTCGTTTTTGGAGGAGGCAACAGGCGGCCCGGTCATTCCTCGCTGGTCACCAGCGGAATCTCGCGTAGCCATTGCACCAGCGGATAGGCATCCCTGAATCCTTCCAGCACCTGCTTGCCGAGGTCGGCGGGAATCTTCTTGCGGATATCCTCTTCGGTCCAGACGATGAAGCTCTTCAGCTTCACGTATTCGATATTGGGCGTGTCGGGATCGAAGCCCTTGGGCGGGCGTTGCAGCTTGCCTTCTTCCTGCAGATCGCCATAAGTCGCCACAAGCTTCTTGTTCTTGCGCATCTTGGTGAAGCCTGCAGCATCCTCGACCACGCGATTGCGGATGGCACGCAGGCGCGGCGTCGGCGGCAGATATTCGCCACCGGCGATGAGCAGCTGCCCGGCTTCGTTGATGTGGAAGTAGTAGGCCGGACCGCCGCCCTGGCTGGGCTTTTTCAGGCCGCTGGCGGTGATGGCGGCCGAGAAGTGGGTCTTGTAGGGGCGCTTGTCGTGCGAGAAGCGCATGTCGCGGTTGATGCGAAACAGCGCCTTCTTCGGATTGCAACCCGCAATGGCCGGATCGAACTTGCTGATCTCGGCGATGAGCTTGATGGTCAGCGCCAGGAATTCCTCGCGCAGGATGTCATAGCGCGGCTTGTTCATGACGAACCAGGCGCGGTTGTTGTTTTCGGACAGTTCCCCCAGGAACTGGATCAGGTCACGCACGTGCATGGATGGTCTCTCCTCGCTTATTCTTCGTCGGCATCATCGTTCTTGGGCGGCGGCGGACGCTTGCCCACGGTGATGTTCAGCTTGGTCTCCTGCGACTTGCGCAGCACCGTCATGGCGGTCTGCTGGCCGGGCGTGAGTTGCGCGATGACGTTGAGCATCTCGGTGGTATCGGCCACGGGCTTGTCGTCAATGCTGACCAGGATGTCGCCCGGACGCATGCCTGCGCGGTCGGCCGGGCCACCCTTGAGCACGCCGGCGATGATGGCACCGGTCTTCTTGCCCAGGCCGAAGCTCTCGGCCAGTTCCGGCGTGATGTCCTGCGGCTCCACGCCGATCCAGCCGCGCACCACCTGGCCGTGGCTGATGATGGCTTCCATCACGGTCTTGGCGGTGGACATCGGGATCGCAAAGCCGATGCCGAGGTTGCCGCCGGTACGCGAGTAGATCGCCGTGTTGATACCCAGCAGGTTGCCGTTGGTATCGACCAGCGCGCCACCGGAATTGCCGGGATTGATGGCCGCATCCGTCTGGATGAAGTTTTCGAAGGTGTTGATGCCCAGGTGATTGCGGCCCAGCGCAGAGACGATGCCCATGGTCACCGTCTGGCCCACGCCGAAGGGGTTGCCGATGGCCAGCACGACGTCGCCCACCGAACTGTTTTCGGGGTGGCCCAGGGTGATGGCGGGCAGGTTTGGCAGGTCGATCTTGATGACGGCAAGGTCGGTCTCGGGATCGATGCCGACCACCTTGGCGCTGGCCTTGCGGCCGTCGGCCAGGGCCACTTCGATCTTGTCGGCCGCTTCCACCACGTGGTTGTTGGTCAGGATGTAGCCCTGCGGGCTGACGATCACGCCCGAACCCAGGCTGGATTGCTTGTCATCCTGCTGCTGCTCGTCGAACTGGTCGCCGAAGAACTTGCGGAAGAAGGGATCGTTCTGGAAGGGGCTCTTCTGCGGGCGCGCTTCGGTCGTGGTGAAGATATTGACCACCGAGGGCATGGCCTGGCGCGCCGCATGGCGGTAAGAGTCCAGGGCGGGCGCGGCGGGCGTGGCTTCCTGCATCTGGATCGTGGACTGGGCAGGGCGTGCGCGCGAAGTGAAGGATCCGGACAGCCAGTCCGGCTTCAAGGTCGCTACAATGAACCACACTGCCAGACCCACTGTCACGGTCTGGGCAAACAACAGCCATAAACGTCGCATAAAGAATTCTTGGTTTTGATTTGAAATCGGATGAGGAAGAGATGACCCGCCACATTAGCAGAAACGAGTTCGCAGTCTATCTGGGGCAGACGCTTAGCGCGGCGCAATATCGCGATTATTGCCCAAACGGCTTGCAGGTGGAAGGGCGCACCACCATTGGGCGCGTGGTCAGCGGCGTGACTGCGAGCCTGGCGCTGATCGAGGCGGCAGTGGCGTGGCAGGCCGATGCCATCTTGGTGCATCACGGCTACTTCTGGCGCGGTGAAGATATGCGCGTGATCGGGCAGAAGCAGCGGCGACTTAAGTTACTGCTCGGCCATGACATCAATCTGTTTGGCTATCACCTGCCGCTGGATTCGCATCCCGAGCTGGGCAACAATGCCCAGCTGGCCAAGCGGCTCGACTTCGACGCCAGCGGCCGTTTCGGCGAAAACGACATCGGCTGGATCGGTCGCTGCCATGCGCCTTCGGTCAAGACCGCTGCCGACCTGGCGATGTTGATCGAAAAGCGCCTGGGCCGCATGCCGCTGCTCATCGGCGACCCGCATCAGCCCATCGGCCAGGTCGCCTGGTGCACGGGCGCAGCGCAGGGCATGCTGGGGGATGCCATCGAGGCCGGTGCCACGGCTTACATCAGCGGCGAGATTTCAGAGCCGACCGTGCATCTGGCGCGCGAGACCGGCACCGTCTATCTGGCTGCCGGCCACCACGCCACCGAGCGCTACGGCATCCAGGCGCTGGGTGAGCATGTGGCTGCGCATTTCGGTATCGAGCATCGCTTCATCGACATCGACAATCCGGTATGACGCCGGGCTGCAACGCTTTAAGCTTCATACCTGAATTACCTTATGTGAAGGATTCTCGGGCAGGGCAGCCGTCAGTCCTGCTTCTTGAGCGCATCGCGGATTTCGCGCAGCAGCAGCACGTCTTCCGGCGTCGGCGCGGGTGCGGCGGGGGTGGCTTCCTCATGCTTGGAAGCCAGGTCGCGCGCCTTGTTGATGGCGCGCACCATCTGGAAGATGATGAAGGCCAGGATCAGGAAGTTGATGAAGATGGTCAGGAAGTTGCCGTAAGCGAACACCGCACCGGCCTTCTTGGCTTCGGCCAGCGGCAGGCCGTAGGCTTGTCCGTTCAGGGGCAGATAATAGTTGGCGAAGTCCAGGCCACCGAAGATCTTGCCGACGATGGGCATGATGATATCCTCGACCAGCGAGCTGACGATCTTGCCGAAGGCTCCGCCGATGATGACACCGACGGCCAGGTCGACCACGTTTCCCTTGATCGCGAAGGCGCGAAAGTCCTTGAGCATGCTCATCCCTGGTTTCTCCTTTGAAAGTTGCTGTTTAAACATGAGGCGGGCTTACAACGCGTTATATCCTGCCCGTCAGGAAAAGTAAATCGGACAAGCACTGACGCCGCACTGCAAAAAAACCGAGAACGAGAGCAGATTGACAAGGGGTTGCGCTGCGTCAAATGTTCATTTTCACAAGCCTGTACCATACCGGCCGTTAGCTACAAAACCCTATTCAGCTTATATATAATCGAAAAGTTGCATGAGGGTCACTTAGAAGGTCCACGCTAACTTACATTTGGAGATTGGGGTCTTTATGACTGACGAGAATCAGGTCGACGCGAGTCGACGAGGTTTGCTTGTTGCGACTTGTGCGGCCGGAGGTGTAGCGGGTTTGGCCACCGCTGGAGCATTCGTCTCCACCCTGCAACCTTCTGAACGCGCCAAGGCAGCGGGCGCACCGGTGGAAGTGGATATTTCTTCACTGGCTCCCGGTGAAATGCGCACCGTCGAGTGGCGCGGCAAGCCGGTCTGGATTCTCAAGCGTACTCCCGAGATGATCGCTTCCCTGAAGCAGACCGATGGCGAAGTGGCCGATCCCAATTCCAAGCGCACCGATTTCTCCCAGACGCCCGATTACGCGCTCAACGAGTGGCGTTCGGTACGCAAGGACATCCTGGTGGTGGTCGGCATCTGCCCGCACCTCGGCTGCTCGCCCAGCTCCCGTTTCCAGAGCGGCCCGCAGACCTCGCTGCCGGACGACTGGCATGGCGGCTTCCTGTGCCCCTGCCACGGCTCCACCTTCGACCTCGCTGGTCGCGTCTACAAGAACAAACCGTCGCCGGACAACCTGCAAGTCCCGCGTTACATGTTTGAAGGAGAAAACAAGCTCGTTATCGGCAAGGACGAGAAAGGGGAGGCCTGATCATGGGAGCATTTCACGAAAAGAAGCTGCCTGAGGACGCGCCCGTCGCGGCCAAGGCGCTTAACTGGGTCGATGCGCGCTTTCCGCTGACGGCCACCTGGAAAGCCCATCTTTCCGAATACTACGCACCGAAGAACTTCAACTTCTGGTACATCTTCGGCTCCCTGGCCTTGCTGGTGCTGGTGATCCAGATCGTCACCGGCATCTTCCTGGTGATGCACTACAAGCCCGATGCCAACCTGGCCTTTGCCTCGGTCGAGTACATCATGCGCGACGTGCCCTGGGGCTGGCTGGTGCGTTACATGCACTCCACCGGCGCCTCGGCCTTCTTCATCGTGGTCTACCTGCACATGCTGCGGGGCCTGCTGTATGGCTCTTACCGCAAGCCGCGCGAACTGGTGTGGCTGTTCGGCGTGGGTATCTTCCTGTGCCTGATGGGTGAAGCTTTCTTCGGTTACCTGCTGCCCTGGGGCCAGATGTCCTACTGGGGTGCACAGGTGATCGTGAACCTTTTCGGTGCCATTCCCTTCATCGGCCCTGACCTGTCGCTGCTCATCCGCGGCGATTACGTCGTTTCCGACGCTACCCTGAACCGCTTCTTCTCCTTCCACGTGATCGCCATTCCGCTGGTGCTGATCGGCCTGGTGGCGGCGCACATCATCGCGCTGCACGAAGTGGGCTCGAACAACCCGGACGGCGTGGAAATCAAGGAAAAGACCGATGAGAACGGCGTGCCGCTGGATGGCGTGCCGTTCCATCCGTATTACACGGTGCATGACATCTTTGGTGTCTCGATCTTCCTGCTGGTGTTCTCGGCAGTGATCTTCTTTGCCCCGGAAATGGGCGGCTACTTTCTGGAGTACAACAACTTCATCCCGGCCGATTCGCTCAAGACACCGCTGCACATCGCCCCGGTCTGGTACTTCACCCCGTTCTACTCGATCCTGCGTGCCACCACGGCCGACTTCATGGGCTGGCTCATCGCCGGTGTGGCGGCCTATGTGGCGCTGCTGGTGTTCAAGTCGCGCCTGACGGCCAAGCTGAAGATGGTGGCCATCGTGATCGGCCTGGCCGTCATCGCCGGCATGCTGGTCTTCGATGCCAAGTTCTGGGGCGTGGTCCTGATGGGCTTGTCGGTGGTGATCCTGGGCGGCTTGCCGTGGCTGGATCATTCGCAGGTCAAGTCCATCCGCTATCGCCCGAGCTGGCATAAATACGTGTATCTGGTCTTTGGCATTGCCTTCGTCATCCTCGGCTACCTCGGCGTGCAACCGCCGACGGCCATCGGCACCACCGTCTCGCAGGTGTGCAGCTTCATCTACCTCGGCTTCTTCCTGCTGATGCCGTGGTGGAGTGCTGCCGGCACCTTCAAGCCGGTCCCCGAGCGCGTCGTCTACCACCCGCACTAAGCCAGCCGCCAAAGGACAAGAACATGACATTGCTCAAGAAAGTGATTGCCGCGCTGGCCCTGCTGCCGGCGCTGGCCTGCGCCAACGAAGGGGGTTACCCGCTGGACCGCGCCCCGGACCGTACCAAGGACGTTGCTGCATTGCAAAATGGTGCCAAGCTGTTCGTCAATTATTGCCTGAATTGCCACGCGGCTTCCTCGATGCGCTACAACCGACTGCGCGACATCGGCCTGACCGAAGAGCAGATCAAGGACAACCTCATGTTCAGTGGGGAAAAGGTCGGCGATCTGATGAAGATTTCGATGTCGCCGCAAGACGCCAAGGCCTGGTTCGGTGCCACGCCGCCCGACCTCTCCGTGATCGCCCGCGCGCGGGCATCGGAGGCGGGCAGCGGTCCGGACTGGATTTATACCTACCTGCGCAGTTATTATACGGACGACAGCCGTCCCACTGGCTGGAACAACATGCTGTTCCCCAACGTTGGCATGCCGCATGTGTTGTGGGAATTGCAAGGTATCCGCAAGGCCAAGTTCGTGGAAGAGAAGGATCCTCACGACGCGAACAAGACCATCCACAAGTTTGCCGGCTTCGAACAAGTCAAGCCTGGCAAGATGAGCACGGCGGAATATGACAACAATGTCGCCGATCTCGTTGCTTATTTGCAATGGATGGGTGAGCCGGCGCAGAATACGCGCAAGCGGCTGGGTGTCTGGGTGCTGTTGTTCCTGGGTCTCTTCTCGGTATTGGCGTGGCGTTTGAACGCGTCCTATTGGAAGAACATCAAGTAAAAACGTACAATCACGTATCCGCGCAGTTTTTGCGGAATTGCGTATCGGGGTGAGCGTTATGCGTCTCGCCCCCCTTTTGTTTTTAGGGCTCTGAAAAAATGATGGTTCTCTACTCGGGCACGACCTGCCCATTTTCGCAACGTTGCCGCCTCGTCCTGTTCGAGAAGGGGATGGATTTCGAGATCCGCGACGTTGACCTGTTCAACAAGCCGGAAGATATCTCGGTCATGAACCCGTATGGCCAGGTGCCCATTCTGGTTGAGCGTGACCTGGTGCTGTATGAATCGAACATCATCAACGAATACATCGATGAGCGCTTCCCGCACCCGCAGTTGATGCCGGCTGACCCGCTCATGCGTGCCCGTGCGCGCCTGATGCTGTTCAACTTCGAGAAGGAATTGTTCGTTCACGTGCACACCCTGGAAAATGAAAAGTCCAAGGCTGCCGAGAAGAACCAGGAAAAGGCCCGCCACGAGATCCGTGACCGCCTGACCCAGCTGGCACCGCTGTTCTTGAAGAACAAGTACATGCTGGGTGACGAGTTCTCCATGCTGGACGTGGCCCTGGCCCCGCTGCTGTGGCGCCTGGATCACTATGGCATCGAGCTGTCCAAGACGGCCGCGCCGCTGATGAAGTACGCCGAGCGCATCTTCTCGCGTCCTGCCTACATCGAAGCCCTGACCCCGTCCGAAAAGGTCATGCGCCGTTAAGCCGTACCCGCTGCGCTGTCGCTTCGGTGGCGGCGCAGCGGCAAGTCGTCCAGATTGCAGTTCCACCCCGGCCTTGCCGGCAGATGCGTTTTACGAGCGCATCGCACATCACACCAGTCATGCCAGAAGTCTCCACCAAGCCTTATTTGCTGCGCGCCATCTACGAGTGGTGCACCGACAATGGCTACACGCCGCACATTGCGGTGGTCGTCGACAGCCGCACCCGGGTGCCGATGCAATTCGTCAAGAATGGCGAGATCGTCCTCAACATCAGCTTCGAGGCCACCAGCGGCTTGAAGATGGAGAACGACAACATTCACTTCAGCGCCCGTTTTGGTGGCGTTTCGCGCGATATTCTGATCCCGGTGGAAAACGTGATCGCGATCTACGCCCGCGAGAACGGCCAGGGCATGGCATTCGAAGCGCCTGCGCCGGCCACGGCCGAAGAGGCGCAACAGGCGCCTGAGCAGGAAAGCGGTGCGCCGGTGCTGTCGTCAGTTCCTGTCTCGGAGCCCGAAAAGAAGCCTGCCGAAGGTAGTGACAAAGGCGATGACGACCCGGAACCTCCGAAAAAGGGTGGGCGTCCTGTACTCACGCGCATCAAGTAGGCTATAATCGCCGGCTGAAGTTTTTGCTGGCTTAGCTCATCTGGTAGAGCACCTGACTTGTAATCAGGGGGTGGCGGGTTCAAGTCCTGCAGCCAGCACCAGTATTTAAAAGGCTCTCCGACTGGAGAGCCTTTTTATTTTGCTCCGCAATTATGTTTTTGCTCCGCAATTTATGCACTTAGCGAATATTGCTTAAAATCAATCGCATTTGGGAGCACGCCGATTAGGGAAGTGGGACGCCCCGAGTTTCCCGCGCCTCTGCCAGTGCGTTAGCGACTATTTGAGGCAACTCTTTCAGGTCTACCCGCCTGAATCCTTGGGGTGGTTCCAAAATTGGCTCTAGCTCCATATGTGGATAATGTTCCGAGGCCACTCTTTCTAGGTCTTTGTATGCTTGGACATAGAAGCGCTCGTAATCCAAGCGGATTAACAATGCCAGATACAAATCGCTGACGTTGTTCGTGAGTCGAGATCCGATAGCCTCACTGTCCCTTTCCCAATCGACTTGTTCGATCCTCTCAAGTTTGTCCTGAATTGCATCGACTACAGGTGACAGCAGTGAGTCGGCAGTTTCTAACTCCTTATAGACTTTGATTACGTCTTGGTAGCTTGCAAATGCATTGCGCCCCTCCGCGTTTGCATTCAGGAATTGCAAGGCCTTGAGATCGGCCGCGCCGGCAGAACTGAAGGTGAAGACCATGCGTGATGCATATGTCCAAATAGGTGCCACCCCTTCGAATTGTCGATGAATCTCTTCTCTGTATGCTGCGGCATCATGAATGGCTCGACGATAACGCAGAAAATCAATATACATTGCTCGTATCGAGGCGGCGGCGCCGTAGACTTCGGCGGCTTCTTCTTCTTGGCGGCGGTCGTCTTGCATTCGCCGGTTATAGCTGAAAGCTAAAGTAGCACCTATGAACGGGCCGACGACGACTTTAAACAGTTCCCACACAAAATGTGTGATTTCCATGCCCATGCTAGCTCTCATCGTGTCGATTGCTAGAATGGGCCTGTACATAATTTTGTGTAAACGGACTATTGGCAGGAAACTGTCGCCTTGTCCGGAGCCACAATGAGTAAAAAGAAACACGACGTACCCGAAGAATTACTGGCTGGATTGCTAGCCAATTACAAGAATCCCGAAGATTTAATAGGTGAAGAAGGCCTGTTGAAGCATCTCACCAAGCTGGTGGTGGAACGAGCCCTGGAAGCCGAGCTGAGCGAGCACCTGGGCCATGAGAAGCACGGGAGCGTAGCCAATGGTCGGGCAACACCCGAAACGGCAAGAGTCGCAAGACGCTAAAGGGCGAATTCGGCGAGTTGCCAATTGAAGTTCCTCGAGACCGTCATGGCAGCTTCGAACCGAAGCTGGTAACCAAGCATCAGACGCGCTGGGCCGGCTTCGACGACAAGATTATTTCGCTGTATGCCCGTGGCATGACAGTAAGAGAGATTCAGGCGCACCTGGAAGAGATGTATGGAACCGAGGTGTCACCCAGCCTGATTTCATCGGTCACTGACGCCGTTGTCGATGAAGTCAAAGCCTGGCAAGCTAGGCCATTGAATCCAATTTATCCCATCGTTTATCTCGACTGTATCCATGTCAAAGTGCGTGAAGGAACGGTGCGAGTAAAAGCCGTCTACCTAGCCATCGGCATCACCATGGACGGTGAGAAGGAGGTGTTGGGACTGTGGCTAGCGCAAACGGAAGGCGCCAAGTTCTGGCTGCAGGTTGTCACTGAGCTGCGTAATCGCGGCGTGCAAGATATCTTCATCGCTTGCGTTGACGGCTTGAAGGGCTTCCCGGATGCCATCGAAGCTGTGTTCCCGAAGACCACGGTGCAGCTGTGTATCGTCCACATGGTCCGGCACAGCTTGAATTACGTCTCATGGAAACGACGTCCGGAGGTGGCGGCTGACCTACGATTGATTTACCAGTCGGCAACCGCCGAAGAAGCCGAACTCCGACTCGGTGAATTCGAAGAGAAATGGGATGCAGAGTATCTGCCTATCGGCCAATCCTGGCGGCGCAACTGGCCCCGTCTGATTCCGTTCTTCGACTTCCCACCAGAGATTCGAAAGGTCATCTATACGACCAATGCCATCGAGTCGGTCAACATGAGTTTGCGCAAGCTGACTAAGAACCGGGGCTCGTTCCCCAGCGATGAGGCGCTGATTAAACTCTTCTTCCTGGCCCTGCGCAACATCAGTAAAAAGTGGACGCTGCCCATCCGAGATTGGAAAGCTGCACTGACTCGGTTTACTATCCAGTTCGGTGAACGTATCTCTATGAATTAAACGAAATCCCGTTTACACAAAAAATCGGACACGCCCATGCCAAGCCGCTATGGGTAATCTAAGGCGGATTCCCCCCATGTCCTATTTTCTAGCTGACTGGCCGTCTTTTGACTACCAAACGATGCCTGGAGGTAGATATCGTTTGCTTAATGTTTTCCTCATTATCGGTTATTGGCTGTGTATTCGTGACTATTTTTCTTGTTGGAAATGTTTGCCGCATAGACAGTAAAGCATCTGACGCAACCCGCCATATGAGTGCAGAAAAATGGCACATAACGATCATGACCAAGGAGCGCGTCCAGGAAAACGCAGCGGGCGAGAATGAAGAACACTCGAACAAGGGGCAATTGAGCGCGGTCACCAGATGCTAATGTTGTGGGAAAAGTCGCAGCCGGTTATGAGCTGTCTGAGCCGTCGCAATCGAGAATCGCCCAGGCTAGTGAGTCGGACATACGCCGATAGCCGAAGCCCGGGAGCTCTTACGCTGCCGCGATGAATTACTACGTGTGGCTCCGATCCTTTTCAGGTTGTAGCAACTGATAATCCTCTGGACTTGCGAAAGCGCAACTACTTCTGCGCACGCCTTTAACGGGACATCATTTCTAGGTTATTGCTATTTGATGCGCTCCCCACAGAGCTTCATCCATTAATCCTACGTGTCTGTCGGAGATAGATTCTCCGTTTTAGCGAATTGCCTGATGTTCATAAGGCAGAATTTTTCTCATACTATTTGTAGCCCTCTGATATCCGACTTTGGACCCATGGCCACTATTTGGGAGGGGGCATGGACGGATTGTTTCGAGGGTGCACAATATTACTTGTCGAGGACAATGTCGATGTTCGGACCATCTTTTCAGAGGTATTTAAAAATGAGGGTTACCGCGTTCTGGAAGCTACAAACGGTCGAGAAGCCTATGACCTAATTATGGGTTCTGATGATTCTGTGAACGTTGTTTTGACAGATTTGCGAATGCCGATCATGGATGGGTTAGAGTTGGCGACCTTACTCAAAAATAACCCGCGATTTTCTTCCATTCCGATTGTTCTCCTGAGTGCAACCCCTTTGAAAAACTCTTGGAGAGCATTGGAGGTTTTTGACGCGTTGCTTGTAAAACCCTGTCTCTTCGATGAAGTGGTCTCGACCGTTAAAGCGGTTCAGTAGAAGGGATTCTATATAGCTCACTTTTTGTTTCTGTTATCGTTGCGTAGGTCCTCGGGTGCTTCACGCGATGGGCCCGACCGTAAAAAATTGAAGATCGGCCATAAAAATTACGCTAGATCACTTCGTCTTAGCTTCGTTTCTTCTCTTGCATCTTCGACGAGCCGTCTAATAACAACCCTCCTTCGTACAATTTCTGCGTGAACCGTTGAGCTCATCGGCGTAGTTGTTGTTAGCTCTTTGAGGCTGGCAGTGCTTTCGTCAAATCGCTTCTTCATTAGATCTCCTATTGAGAGGTGCCATTTGAACACGATTTCTGCGCCCTTTACTGCGTCGAAAAAATAATTGGACAGGATGCATGTCTCGACGCTATCACGATGACTCCACCGATAGAAAAATAAATGAGGTGCATTTCCGTTTTAGAGAAGTAATGGGAGTAAGGTCTGTGCATCCCTTTGCGAATCAAGGCCAGGTAAAAAGCAACTCGCTTGATTCGTTTTCCCCATCCCGACTCTGCCGCCTCTTCAGTTCATTGAGTCCCTCCGTTGAGATGCTTTGCTATCTTTCCCATTGGAGAATCATATGAACAAGATGAATCGCTTTCGAATGACGGAGCCGGTTCCCGATTACCAAAATTTTCTGGTTGCGGGAAGTGCCCTCTACGTAGACTATTCGGGGCAGCTTGCGGATATCGAATGCATTCAGCAAGTTCTTGAGGACCTCGCGCGTAGTCGTGGAAAGACAAACGACCTTTGTAACCCAAGGCCTCCCATTTCGTCTGAGGACTAGAGCGCGAAAGTGCGCATACATCGTCCGCAAACCGGTTTTAGTATTCCGAATTTGGTGCCGCCACCTCGCTTGGGGCCAGAAGTTTGGCTCTCGCCAGAACTTTCTTGAAGTTGAGCGAAGGCATCGATCGTCTTATTTCATTCACCTGTTCCTGCCTGGAGGCAGAAATGCGAAATTACTCTAATGGCCGCTTTAACAGCGACGAAATTGTGGAAGCAATAGATAAGCATCGACGAGAACACGGCGACTGTTATTTTGAAAATAGCGAGATCAAAGACTCCACAACTCTTAGTGCAAAGGCGCAGAGCTTTCGTGAAAAGAAGTTAGGGTGGCCGATGAGTCCGAACAGCTTTCGACGGGTCACGTCGGTAAAGATTAAAAAATAGCTGAGAAATTAAAATGAAATCTCGGATTGTGACGCCTATTTTTGGGTGCCGCCGAACCGATGGGCAGCCCATGCGGAGGATCTTCCCAGACCTGAAACTCTTATAAATAGACAATACACAAAGGACGAATATGTCAGATACAAAACTACCTGTGGATCAAAGAAACGAAGGCCGAGAACATTCGTCGCCACGCGGACATCCGCAGCAGCATCAAGGGCATAAACCGAACCAAGAGCAAGCAGGGGGGGGCGAGGATCGCATTCGTAAACCGGCTAGCGATGTCGAACGTAATGGCTCCCAATCTCAGCAGCAAGAAGCCGCTAAAGGGCTATATGAAAAGCCTAATAAAGACCACCTTACATTGGTGAAAAAAACAGTTTCCCGCGACTGATCTTGCAACGGCTGGCTGTGAAGCATCCGTGGACTAAGTAAAGGTTAGGCATGGGGAAAAATTGATCGACGCCGAATATCGGCTTGCGAACTTCCAGGGCGAATTCGAATAAAAATACTATCCCAGGTAGCCGACCAAGTCGCCAGAAATGCCACCCTAACTCAGGATTCTTATGTCCATTTTTCAAAATGTAGACAGCTCCGGAAACTTTTCCTACGAGCTCAGATATTCGCACCACTCAGATGGGTGGCAAATGAATAGTATTTCGATTCAACGACGCGATCATCAGATTTTTTCAAAGAAGAATCTCGCAGGAGTTTACCGCGCGGAAGCGGTATTGCTTGAGCAGGGCGTCAACATGTGCGAAGCGGTAATTACACGTTTTAATCTGAAGCCGCTTTTGCATGCATAGTAGTTGTACGCGCCTTTGTAAACTTTGATGGTATTGCCTGAGTCCAGTGCGATATCCCTATGAGTAGGAGAAGTTATGAGCAAAGTAAACCGGTGGCGTGAGTTTTCTTTCATAAAGACTGTTTCCTCACCAGAAAAAGGTATTGAGGCGGACTTGTCGACGAGAAATGATGAGAAATTGGCTGCCAGCCAAATCTTCGGAGCGGACGCTGTTCGAGATCAACAAGCAATATTAGCAGCTGAGTCGGAAGGACTAGCGATTCAAGAGGACTAGATCTCGTCCGTTATCCGTCGGACAGAGAGCCTCAATTGTTGCCCTTGTCTTTCACGTCATTTTTCATTCATTAATGTGGATGGACAGCATTTTAATTGAATGATTTTCGCGATCAAATATCGCGACAACGGACATCGCGGCCTGTTCCATTGAATCCTTAACCTGACCGCGATACGAAGGAATGATCGTGTCAAACTTCAATAAGACCCAAGGCTCTCATCGACTGGAGCAGCAAGGATTTAATCCCAACAAGGAGAAGACGTCGAGATCTAACGATGGTCGCTATTCTTCACGCGATGGCGAGAAGAGAAAGCAAGAGCAAGCTGATCAGCAAAGTGACGCTGGCCCACGCCGCTATGAAGGGGGTGACATCTATCGAAGGAACTACATGAGAGAGACCGAGAAGGCTGATCGCTCGCGGTAATGTTGTATGTGGGCAGGCAGTCCAATTTATTAAAGGGGCCGCAGTTGCGGCCTTTTTAAATGAGGAGATTGACATGCGATTTCATTTCGAAGATAGAGGCCATGAGGCTGGCTTCGTATGGCTGCGGATAGGGAAGATCGAGGTTATTGAAGTAACTAGTGGTTTAGGAAGCAGCCGTACACGAACAGAGTTTCAAATTCGAAACGCACCTATCAATCTAGAAAGTCAGATTATCGTCTGTCGAAAAGCAATAGCTCAATTTATTCGTGAATCTACTGGCTCAAAGGAAATGTCGATTTCAATTTTCGATGATTCGATTGAACCGTGGAAAGGACAATTGTTTGCGATAACCCCGTTGGATGATCATCTCGATGTGTAAGTGAATCGCTGATCCAGGCCCTTTCCTGATGCACACGCCAGCCATTTGTGTTGAATGGTTGTGCACCTTGCCCGTGATAGCGGGCCGATATCCCAATAGTAGGAGTTTCCCATGGCAGAAAAAGAGCAAAAGCGCGGCAACCGAGAACCGAAAAAATCTAAGAAAAAACCAGTACCAGCAGTCCCTGTGCAGCGCGCTCATCAAGGACTGTAGTGAAAACGATTCTTAATCATAAAAATCCTGACAACCGCTGGGCCACATCGCCTAGCCTTTGCCCCTGGGGCTATACGGCCTAGCTTCTTCACGGCGGGTTTATCGCGGGGCGTCTCTCCCCGCGGTGCCCTGAAAGGCCAACATGCGCCGATTTTTTCAATTTGCCTCCCAACGCTCCGCCCCAGATCCGTGGGCCGATACCGCACCTGTGCGCGAGGAACTGTTCGGCATCGAGCGCCTAGAGCAGCACGCGCGCAGCCTCGCGACGGCTCAGTTAGTTGGCATCCATCCACCTCGGGTTCGGTCGTTGCACAATCGGTTGCGCGAAAACGCCGTTGATCTGCTGCTGGCCTATCGCGCAAGTGCCGCAGAAGTGGCTGCTGGACGCCGTGTAGTCCCGGCCGCTGAATGGCTGCTGGATAACTATCACGTTGTTGAATCGCAGGTGCGCGAGATTCGCACTGACCTACCGCCCGGCTACTATAAGCAGTTGCCCAAGCTGGCAGATGGTCCGTTGGCGGGCTATCCACGCGTCTTCGGAATCGCGTGGGCATTCGTCGCCCACACCGACAGCCACTTCGATCCTGCCGTCCTCCGCCGCTTTATTGCAGCCTACCAGGAGGTCCAACCACTGGACATCAGCGAACTATGGGCTGTGGCGATCACCCTACGTATCGTGCTGGTGGAGAACTTGCGCCGATTGGCCGATCAGATCACTGTCGGACGCGCGGCGCGCGCCGATGCCCAAAGGCTCGCCGACCGCTTGCTGGAACCGGGCGCAGCCTATGCCGCGTTGAACCAGGATATCGCCACGCGCGCGAGCAGCCCTGTGTCCGAACTTTTCGCGGCACAGCTCGCCAAGCGTCTGCGCGACCAGGACCCGCGCGTCACGCCTGCCCTACAGTGGCTGGATGAGCGGCTGCGTGACCAGGGTACGGATGCTGACCAGGCTATCCTGCATGCACAGCAGCGTCAGGGTGCCTCCAACGTCTCGGTGCGCAACGTCATCACCAGCATGCGCCTGATGTCTGACATCGACTGGGCAGATATGTTCGAAAGCACTAGCTTAGTGGACACGCGTCTGCGCGCTAGCAGCACCTTCGCGGAGATGGATTTCCCCACACGCAATCGCTACCGTACGGCGATCGAGCAACTGGCTCGGGGATCACCGTTATCCGAACTCGCTATTGTTGAGCGAGCGTTGGCGTTGGCGCAGGCGGCTTCGCCGAAGTCGCCTGAGCTTCTTGTCCAGAACTCCAGCAGGATAGATCCCGGTCATTACCTGATCGCCGAGGGACGCAGCGAATTAGAGCATGCCATCGGATTCCGGCCGCCACTGGTTCTTCGCATCGACCGTTTTAGCGTTCGCGTCGGGCTTAGCGGATACGTGACCGCCATCTTCGCGCTTGCGGCCATGCTGCTGGGTCTCGCGTTCTGGTCCATGTTTGGCATCGGCAGCTTGACGATAGCTCCCACAGGGCTGCTGGCGGTGCTCGCGATGGCCGCATTCATTCCCGCGACCGAGGTAGCCACAGCGCTGGTCCAGCGCGCAATTGCGTCCCGCGCTGGCGCAGTGACGCTCCCGGCTTTGGCGCTGGCCGACGGGGTTCCAACCCATTTGCGCACACTAGTTGTCGTGCCCACGCTGCTCTCCGGCGAGGCGGAACTGCGCCGGCATATCGAGAGCCTTGAAGTTCACCATCTGTCTGGTGCCGGTGGTGACCTATCTTTTGCTCTGCTATCGGACGGCCTTGATGCAGATTCGGAAGTGCTAGACGGCGACGCCTACCTGATCGGCATTGCGCAGGATGCCATCGACGCACTTAACCAACGGTATGGACCAGCCCCAGGTGGTAAGCGCTTTTACCTGTTGCACCGGCAGCGCCGATTCAACGCAAGCGAAAACCGATGGATGGGATGGGAGCGTAAGCGTGGAAAGCTCCATGAACTCAATCGATTATTGCGCGGCGCAACTGACACCAGTTTTATGTCGCTGGGTGGTGCTGCCGACAAAGCTCATCAACCCGAGATCCTTGCCAGAGTGCGCTACGTCATCACGTTGGACGCCGACACCCGACTGCCCCGTGACGCAGCGCTGCGCCTGATCGGCAAGATGGCTCACCCCTTGAACTGTGTGCGCTGGAACAATGCCGAACAGCGTGTAGTGGGCGGTTACGCCATCTTGCAGCCACGCGTGACACCAACACTGCCATTGGGCCGCGAGGGATCGCTCTATCAGTGCATTTCGGCCGGTTCGGGTGGCATGGACCCCTACGCGTCCGCCGTGTCTGACGTTTACCAGGACCTTTTCGGTGAGGGATCCTACACCGGTAAAGGCATCTACGACGTCGATGCCTTCGAGGCAGCGCTTGCTGGGCGTATTCCTGAGAACACGATGCTTAGCCACGACCTTTTCGAAGGCGTGTTCGCTCGCGCGGGGCTTGCCTCGGACGTCGAAGTGGTCGAAGAATTCCCTGCCCGCTACGACGTCGCTGCCAGGCGCCAACACCGCTGGACGCGCGGCGACTGGCAACTCCTGCCCTGGATACTCGGGCGACGCCATTCAGGTGCGGCCCTACCGCCAGTGAGCCGCTGGAAAATGATCGACAACTTGCGGCGCTCCCTGCTGGCGCCCACGAGCCTACTGGCTCTAGCGCTGTGCGCTTGGTTGCCCTGGCCTCAATCATTACAAGCCATGGGGATGCTGGTACTGGCACTGGCAGTGCCCTTCTTTCTGCCCCACATCTCCGGATTAGCGCCAACGCGCGCGGGCATCGGGCTGGGTAGCCAATTACGCCGGTTGGCCAGCGACCTTCGGTTAGCCGTAATGCAGACACTCTGGACGCTAGCTCTGCTTCCGGATCAGACCTGGCGCACGGTGGATGCTATCACGCGTACCCTGATCAGACTCTACGCGACGCATCGGCATCTGCTGGAATGGACAACCGCAGCCCAGTCCGCCGCTCGCCCGCGCCCCGGTATAGCTGGCTTCTATGGCCAGATGGCCGGTGGCGTGCTGTTAGCCCTAGCATTCGCCGTGGGCGTTAGCGTGTTCTTTCCTGCAGCATGCGCAATTGTGTTGCCGCTGTCGGCGCTCTGGGTCGCAGCGCCGGTCTTGGCTTGGCGCGTCAGCCGCCGCCCGCCGATCATGACATCCGGTGCGCCCGAACTCACAGATACCTTGGCCCTGCGCCTTACAGCACGTCGCACTTGGCGTTTTTTCGAAACCTTCGTGACGCCGGCTGAGCACATGCTTCCACCGGACAATTTTCAGGAAGATCCGAAGCCAGTGATCGCTCACCGCACCTCGCCCACCAACATAGGCTTGTACTTGCTGTCGACGGTGGCGGCCCGCGATTTTGGCTGGGCTGGTGCCCTGCAGACTTGCGAGCGCCTGGAAGCGGCTTTCGTCAGCTTGCAGACATTGGAAAGGTTCCGAGGCCATTTCTACAACTGGTATGACACGCGCACGACCCAGGTGCTTGCACCGGCCTATGTGTCGTCTGTGGACAGCGGTAACCTCGCCGGCCACTTGATCGTACTGGCTAATGCCTGCGAAGAATGGATGGGTGCGTCGCTGTCGACGGATTGGACGGAAGGTGCGAGCGACGCACTCGCGCTAGCCCGGGAGTCGGCGTCTGCTAAACCTTCGACCCAAGGGGCACAGGGACAGCGACTGCTGAGCGTCCTTGCCGAGATCGAGGCAGGGTTCCACGATCCTGCCAGCATGTCACTTCCGGTATTTCAGCGCCTGGCCGATAAGGCGGCAGAAGAAGCGCAGGCGCTGGTCCCAGCAATACAAGCGGAAGGTGACGACCTTCTATTCTGGACCAATGCGCTGCAAGGGCGGATCGAGCAACAGGCACGCGACGCCAAGTCATTCGGCGTCGCGGCGAATGCTATCGATGCCCGCTGGCAGGCGTTGGCGCAACAGGCGCGTGCGCTAGCGCTAGGGATGGACTTCGCCTTCTTGCTAGATCCTGAACGCAAACTGCTTTCCATAGGTTATGCCGCAGTGGAGAACTTGCTCGATCCCAACTGCTACGACCTACTAGCCTCTGAGGCGCGACTAGCCAGCCTCTTCTCAATCGCCAAGGGCGACGTATCCACGCGCCACTGGTTCCGCTTGGATCGGACAGCCATCCCCGTAGGACGTGGATCGGCCCTGGTATCTTGGTCAGGGTCGATGTTCGAGTATCTGATGCCCTCGCTGGTGATGCGCGCACCGGCAGGTAGCCTACTGGAGCAGACCAATCGCCTGATCGTGCAGCACCAGATGGCCTACGGTCGGCGGATGAGCGTGCCGTGGGGCATCTCCGAGTCGGCGTACAACGCTCGCGACCTGGAATTTACTTACCAGTACTCCAACTTTGGCGTGCCAGGCCTGGGCCTAAAACGCGGGCTGGCTCAGGATCTGGTGATCGCGCCTTACGCGACCGGTCTCGCTACCATGGTCGATGCACCGCTAGCACAACGCAACTTTGAGTACCTGCAGACGCTTGGTGCGCTCGGGCGCTATGGCTTTTACGAGGCGCTCGACTTCACCCGTTCCCGCCTGCCCGGCGGGTCGCAGGTCGCCATCGTACGCAGCTTTATGGCGCATCACCAGGGCATGACACTTGTCGCAATCGCCAATACGCTCCAGGGCGCTCGCATGCGGGAACGCTTCCATCGTGAACCGATGATCCAGGCCTGCGAATTGCTGCTGCACGAGCGTATGCCGCGCCTCGTCTCTGTGGCGCGTGCGCGCGCTGAAGAGGTGCTGTCTGGCGCAACCAATCCACATGGTGACTTACACGCGGTACGGCACATAGACCCGTCTGTTACGGCGGCCCCTGCTACGCACCTGCTGTCCAACGGGCGTTATGCCGTCATGCTCACCGCAGCGGGCGCCGGCTACAGCCGCTGGCGTGAGTTGGCTGTGACGCGCTGGCGCGAAGACGCGACCCGCGACGACTGGGGAGCCTACGTCTATCTACGTGACACGGATACCGGTCAGATATGGTCCGCTGCGGCGCAGCCGCTGGCCGTGTCACCCGATAGCTACGAGGTAGTCTTCGCCGAGGACCACGCCGCCTTTACGCGGCACGACGGCAGCCTGACGACCACAATGGAGGTGCTGGTGTCCGCCGAAGTTGACGGCGAGGTACGCCGCGTCACAGTCGTCAATACAGGCCGCAAGACTCGTGAAATCGAACTCACCTCCTACTCTGAGGTGGTGTTGGCGTCGCCCGCGGGTGATGATGCTCATCCGGCCTTCTCCAAGATGTTCGTGCAGACTGAATATCTCCCAGAGTTCGGTGCCCTGATCGCTACGCGACGCCCTCGCGGGCCGCACGAGCAGCGGATCTGGGCCGCACACTTCGCCGTGGTCGAAGGCATCGTCACGGCACCCGTGCAGTACGAATCCGACCGGGCACGGTTCCTGGGCCGAGGTCGTACATCCGCCACGGCGCAAGCCATGGCGGACGGAGCCATGCTGTCTGGTACGGTCGGTACGGTACTCGATCCGGTTTTCTCGGTGCGACACCGCGTGCGTGTCGCACCCGGTCGTATGGCGCGCCTGGCTTTCTGGACGCTGGTGGCGCCTACTCGCGAAGCGCTACTGGAACTGGTGGACCAGCACCATGACCGTAGCGCCTTCGAGCGTGCTCGGACCTTGGCCTGGACCCAGGCCCAGGTACAGTTGCGACACATCGGCGTCGAAGCCGACGAAGCCGCAGACTTCCAGCGGCTGGCGGCACCTATCCTCTATGCCGATGCGCGCTTCCGCGCACCGGCCGAGGAGATCGCTCATGGCGCAGGTCCGCAGTCGGGCTTGTGGCGGCACTCGGTCTCCGGCGACTTGCCAATCGTGGTGTTGCGAATCGATGACATCGAGGATATTGCCCAGGTGCGCCAACTACTTCGTGCGCACGAGTACTGGCGAATGAAGGGGCTGAGCGTCGATCTGGTGATCGTTAATGAGCGAGCTTCCTCTTATGTGCAGGATCTGCAGTCCGCTATCGAAACGGCCGTGCGCCGGAGCCAGTCGCCCCTTCGACCACAAGGCGAGACGATAGCCCAGGGGGTGGTCCATACACTGCGCGCAGATCTGATGGATGTGTCAGCCCGGGCCTTACTGCATTCAGCAGCTCGCGTGCTGCTGCTAGCGCGTCGGGGCGACATCGCTCGGCAAATCGGTCTCCTGCCGGAGACGGTGCACTACGCGAGTGCGGCGCTCGAATTAGCTACCTATACCCAATCTTCCAATCTGACGAGGCAGGGGCAGAGCACAGACACGGGGCGGCTGGAGTTCTTCAACGGACTCGGTGGATTCGATCAGGGCGGTCGCGAATACGTGACCGTACTCACCGACGGACAGACCACCCCCGCCCCCTGGATCAACGTCATCGCCAACCCTGTCTTCGGCTTCCAGGTCTCGGCCGATGGCAGCGCAAGTACTTGGGCTGGTAACAGCCGTGAGAATCAACTTACCCCATGGTCTAACGATCCAGTGACCGATCCGACCGGCGAGGCGTTCTTCGTACGAGACGAGTCGAGCGGCGAGCTCTGGAGCCCTACTGCGCAGCCAATCCGCGACGGTGGCACCTACGTTGCACGCCACGGTCATGGCTATAGCCGCTTCACGCACCAGGCGCACGGTATCTCGCTTGAACTGCTGCAGTTCGTGCCACTGGACGCCCCAATTAAGGTGTCGCGCCTCACCTTACATAATCTCAGCCCACAGACGCGGCGTCTATCCATCACGGCCTATGCAGAATGGGTATTGGGTCCCTCGCGTGCGGCTTGCGCACCCTTCATCCTTACCGAGATCGATGCGGCCAGCGGCGTGCTGCTGGCGCGCAATCCCTGGAGCACAGCCTTTCCGGGTAGAGTCGCTTTCGCCGATCTCGGGGGCCGGCAGACCGCTTGGACCGCTGACCGTACGGAATTCCTTGGCCATCGCGGCAGTCTGGCGGCACCCGCTGCATTGCAGAGCCAGGCGTCCCTATCCGGTACGGTGGGTGCGGGCCTGGATCCCTGCGCTGTGCTGCAGTGCAGCCTAGTGCTGCGGCCCGGCGAGTCGGTAGACATCATCGCTCTACTCGGGCAATGCGGCAGCGCGCAGGAAAGTTTGGAACTAGCGGCGCGCTGGCGTGAGACTGATCTGGAGGCCGAACTGCAGCGGGTGCGTGACCATTGGGAAGGGCTGCTCGGTGCCGTGCAAGTGCGCACGCCAGACCGCGCGATGGACATCCTGCTCAACGGTTGGCTTCTCTACCAGACGCTGGCCTGCCGCATCTGGGCCCGCTCGGCGTTCTATCAGGCCAGCGGTGCCTACGGCTTTCGAGACCAACTGCAGGATGGCATGGCGCTCACATTCGCGCGGCCTGAAGAAACGCGTCAACACTTGCTGCGCGCTGCAGGCCGTCAGTTCCTCGAAGGTGACGTGCAACATTGGTGGCTGCCGCATTCGGGCCAAGGCGTGCGCACGCGAATCTCGGACGACCGCATCTGGCTGGCTTTCGCCGCGGCCAGCTATGTGATCGTCTCGGGCGATACAGCGGTACTTGACGAATCCATCGCCTTCCTGGAAGGCCCCGCGCTGCAGGTAGGCGAACATGATGCCTTTTTCCAGCCGATGCCTGCAGGCATCTCTACAACGCTGTTTGAGCACTGCGCGCGCGCATTAGACCAGAGTATTGACCTCACTGGCGAATTAGGGCTGCCGCTGATGGGGACCGGAGATTGGAACGATGGCATGAATCGTGTGGGCCAGGAAGGCCGGGGTCAGAGCGTTTGGCTCGGCTGGCTGCAGGTACGGACACTGATCCTCTTCGCTCCTCTTGCAGAGGCACGCGACCCCACCCGCGCCGCGCGCTGGCGGGGCCATCTCCAGTCTGTGACGGCCTCGCTGGAGCGCGAGACCTGGGACGGCGCCTGGTATCGGCGCGCCATATTCGACGATGGCACGTGGCTGGGCAGCCGCCACAGCGAGGAATGCTGCATCGATTCGATCGCCCAATCCTGGGCGGTACTGTCAGGAGTCGCCGAACCTGACCACGCACAGATGGCGATGGACTCGCTGCGCTCGCACCTGGTGCTGCCAGAGGCGGGGCTGGCGTTGCTCTTTACCCCACCTTTTGAGCACACACAGAGCGACCCTGGCTACATCTTGGGTTACCCGCCGGGCTTACGTGAGAATGGAGGTCAATACAGCCACGCGGCCATGTGGGCCATCCTAGCGTTCACGCAGTTACGCGGCGCCCCGCAGGCGGGCGAGCACGCCCATGCCCTGTTCGCTCTGGTCAATCCTATCAACCATGCTCGGACAGCTGCTCAGACGGCGCGCTACCGCGTGGAACCGTACGTGGTGGCTGCGGATGTGTATTCGGTATCGCCGCACGAGGGCCGGGGCGGCTGGACCTGGTACACCGGTGCCGCCGGCTGGATGCACCGTGCGGGTATGGAGGGGATTCTAGGCATTCGCCGCGAAGGCGAGGTGTTAATCCTCGATCCGTGTATTCCAGCCGGATGGCCTGGCTTTGAGGCAAAAATCGTCTTGGGTGCGGCACGCTACATCATCCAGGTCGAATCGCCGGGGATGCGCTGCGCCGGTATCTCGGCAGCTGAACTGGACGGCATGCCACTCACCTGCGATGGTGGCGCATTGCGAGTGCCCGTCACACCGGGTGAGCACCGGCTGGTGGCTACGTTGTGAAGGTATGCTTGTCCCACTGACCCGGCAATGAAAGCCAGCAGAAAGCGGCTTCGACTTGTTCTTCACCGCCTTCGGGTGTCCATGTATTTTTTCTCTGACGAGTAACGGACCAGCCTCTCAAATGCGACAAACTCGTCGATGCTGGCCCAGGCCAGATCTGTGGCTCACCAGGTCATCGCAGTCCGTACACGCGGGAAGAATTATTAAAACAATAACTTTAAAACGTATGGGAGTCGGCGCGCGCAGTTGCCCCCACCCCGCGCCTGCCCGCTAAATAGGTCGTTTTTGATTCAAATTTGCGTTAGCCGCTTAGGCCTGTCTCACCTGGCCCGACGGCCGATCTAGGTGATATCAAATCTGACGCATTTTGACGCACAATGGCGGCATTTCTACATAGGGGCGTGGTCGTCGTTTCATCCGGCGCATTTGTGGCTTCTGCATAGGTCGCCGTCATTGCCGAGGCCGCACTAGAAGCGCCACAAGCCGCCGCAGTATAGAGGGGATGCATTTGCAATTTCCGTCACAATTTCATTCCTTGCGACTGTAAGGATCGACTATGGACGAATTTCTCGACACTTCAGAATATCGTGATTCATTGAGCCCCTTGTCCTTCACTCAATGCCCAGCTAGGGGGAACGCCAATATTGGCGCGCAGCGTATCGAGAAGGACCGTTACCTGGATAGAATGAAGCGTCGAAGGTCCGTTATTGGCCGCTTGCGGACTTCGGGAATAAGATTCAAACAGGATGGGAAGAAGTTGAGAACGGAGCCTGTGATTATGGCTGTGGAGGAAGCCGCAGGTGAATCCAACATGCGAAACCGGCAGAAGATGGCGTAGTGCAAGGGTGACCGAAACGCTCTTGCCAACGCCCAGCAGCCTTAAGTCGGCTGCCATTGCGGGGCCGGCGTGTGCGGTTGGCCGGCGGCAAACAGGTCGTCGATGGCCGCATTGGGGCGATAAAAGAACCCCAGGACGTCATCGACTTCTGCGCCCAGCAAGGGATCAAGCCTCAAATCACTTTGATCAAGGCTGATGAAATATCGGCGCGTTGGAAAGATGTCATTGGGAAAAAAGTACGCTATCGCTATGTCATCGACATGGCATCGTTGGCTTGATTCTCGACGGTTTCATCGGATTGTTCTGGAGAACAGGTGGCGTGCGCAGGATGTTTCGGATTTAACGCGCCGCCAATATCTGAGGTCCAACACCGTTGATGTCTCGGGTACCTGTCAATGCCATGCTGACGTCCAATTCTTTTTGCATGATTTGAAGCATCCTGGTTACACCTTGCTCGCCCATCGCACCAAGACTGTAAAGGAAGGCTCGGCCAATCATCGTGCCTTTGGCGCCGAGCGCGATAGCTTTTAATACATCTTGGCCGCTGCGGATGCCGCCATCGAGCCATACTTCAGTTTGATCGCCAACGGCGTCGACGATTTTCGGCAAGGCCGTGATCGTTGACATCGCGCCATCAAGTTGGCGTCCACCGTGGTTGCTGACCACGATCGCATTTGCACCAGACTGCGCGGCAAGCTTCGCATCCTCGCTATCTAGAATGCCTTTCAGGATAAGCTTTCCGCCCCATTGCTCCTTGATCCATGCCACATCATCCCAATTCAAGGTGGGATCGAACTGACTGGCAGTCCATTGACTCAAAGTACGAATTCCTCCGGATCCCCCTTCGATATGGCCGTCCAGGTTACCAAAAGTCTTGCGTCCGCCCAGGGCCCTTAGTGCCCAACCTGGCTTGCTCGCCAGATCCAGTATGTTTGCAAGTGTCAGTTTGGGAGGTATCGAGAGGCCATTCTTCAAATCTTTGTGGCGTTGACCATTGATCTGCAGATCAAGTGTCAGCACCAAGGCGGAGCACCTGGCAGCCTTGGCGCGCTCGATAATCGATTTTACAAAGCCACGGTCACGCATGACGTATAACTGAAACCAAAATGGTCTGGTCGTAACGCTAGCGACGTCTTCGATTGAGCAGATGCTCATTGTCGAGAGCGTAAATGGGATGCCGAACTTCTCAGCCGCAATTGCCCCTAGCATTTCACCGTTCGCCCATTGCATGCCCGTCAGGCCGGTTGGTGCGATCGCGACAGGCATGGAAACCTCTTCGCCTATCATCCTGGTTCGGGTGGAACGTGCGTCAACATTGACGGCGACGCGTTGCCGGAAATTCAGGCGACTCAGGTCATCGGTGTTCGCGCGGTAGGTACTTTCGCTGTAAGACCCGCTGTCGACATAGTCATAAAATGCTTTGGGCACCCGTTTCTTTGCCAGGACGCGAAAGTCTTCGATACATGTAAAAACGGGCATGCTTTTTTCTCCGGATTTGGTACCGAATGATAGTTGGTCTAGCGTCGCCAACGAAACCAAGAAGGCTACATCGAAAAATCTGCGTAGAAAATTGGATTGTCCCCCTGATTGTTTAAGGGTTCTACTGCCGATATTGGTGTTATTCCCTATGGGGTAGGCGGGAATCTAAACCACAACGCAAGGGGGCGATCTTGGTGTTGAATTGCATCAGATGAAACTACCTTTTGAATCATTTTTGCTCGGTGCGATCGTGCGGATACGTAGATGAGATGAGGGGGCGGGATTTGTCCGTTATCTACCCTTCAGAATAAGCTGAAAACAGTCTTATTGCCCGAGAGCAAGGCAATTGACGAAGGTCCGCTTCTGGCCGGAAGCAGACGTCGAAAATGACTTCATCATTACTCTGCGGCTTTGCCACCGGCGCCGTGCTGCAGGACGATGGCGGTACCAACGCCTGATCGCATCTTCCCTGGATGCGATCAGGCGCACATGCCGCGATGGTATCGCTGCACGTGCGCCCACGCGAGAGAGCGTGCCGACGGAGGCCGGCACGCCGCTCCTTACGCCTTGGCGGCTTGCAGTTGCTGCAGCACCGGCAGCAGTTCTTCCGGATCAGGACGTTCGGAGTAGTCAGGGTTGACTTCCGCGTAGGCGATCACGCCATCCTGGCCGATCACGTAGCGCGCCGGCATGGGCAGCGTCCAGCTGGGTTCACCGTTGTTGATCGCGAGGTCGTTCTTGAACACGTTCTTGTACAAGTCCTGCAGGTAGTCGGGCAGCGTGAAGCGCAGGCCGAAGAGATCGGCGACTTCATTACCGAGGTCGGACAGGATGGGGAAGCCGATCTTGTTCTCGCGCACCGAGCGGCGCGTGTTGGCAGGGGTCTGCGGCGACACTGCGACCAGTTGCGCGCCCAGCGCTTCCAGTTGCGGCAGCGTTTCTTGCAGGGCCTGCAGGTCCATGTTGCAGTAGGGGCACCAGACGCCGCGATAGAAGGTCAGCACCAGCGGGCCGTTGGCCAGCAATTCTTCCGAGCTGTGCAGCTTGCCGTCGGCATCGGGCAGCGCGAACTGCGGGGCGCGGTCGCCGGCCTTGAGGGCGTGGTCGGCGGCGTGCGAGGCGACCAGCTCGGCGGTGGCGCGGTGCATCGGTTCATGGATCCACGCGGGGGCGTTGAACGGCGGGCCGCCGGCTTCGAAGTTGCGGCGGAATTCGGCGAGTTTTTCGGGCAGTTTCATGATGCTTCTCCTAGGTTGGCTTGCTTGCGCCACATGGCGTAGGAGAACTATCTTTCATTCGACTTCTTGCGAGAAGCAGGCTTGTACAACTATGATTTATTCATATTTCAAATGAATGGATCATCATGAGCGACCGCCTGTTCTCCTTGCGCGTATTCGTCCGCATCGCCCGCAGCGGCAGTTTCTCCAAGGCCGGGCGCGAACTGGGGCTATCGCAGCCTTCGGTTTCGCGTATCGCCGCCGAGCTGGAGAAGGAAGTGGGCGCCGCGCTGTTCACCCGCACCACCCGCGCCGTCACGCTGACCGAGGCCGGCAGCGATTACCTGGCGCGTATCGAGCCCATCCTCGCGGCGCTGGAAGAAGCCGACCACGCGGTGCGTGGCACTGGCGAGCTGCGCGGCAAGTTACGCGTGGCGATTACGTCCAGCATCGCCGTGCGCGAAGTGGTGCCGATCCTGCCGGAGTTCATGGGAAAAAATCCCGCCCTGAAGTTGGAATTGCTGCTCAACGACCAATTGCAGGACCTGGTCCAAGATGGCGCCGACCTGGCGCTGCGCTTCGGCACGCTGCCCGACTCCAGTGCTACCGCGCGGCGCTTGGCGATTTCACCGCGCATGTTGTTGGCGGCGCCGGCCTATCTTGAACGGCGCGGCGTGCCGCAGGCTCCAGCAGATCTCTCCAGCCACGACATGATTCTTGGCCCCACCGGCGTACGTACCTGGGAGTTCCAGCGCAACGGCCGCAGCGTGTCCGTCAGAGTAGATTGCCGTTTGCAGGCCTCGACCAACGAAGTGGCGATGGCGTCGGCACTGGCGAGCCTGGGCATCGTCCAGACCAGTTACTGGGGGTGTCGCTCCGAGCTCGCCAACGGCTCACTGACGCGAGTGTTGTCCGATTGGGATAGCGGGAGTGTTGAATTACACGCGGTGTTCCCAGCCGGGAAGGCCGCCAAGCCGGCGGCACGTGCGTTTGCTGAATACTTGGGGCGTACGTTCTCCGCGGAGCGTGGAGAGCGTTGATTTTTTCCGGCAACGAGAAGTCCGCTTCTGGCCGAGAACCGCCATCCAAAATTGAGTCGTTTAGTTCTGAAAGGCCGATTGATCAGAACCTTGGACACCTCCGCCCTGCGTCACGGAAGTTTGTTTTTAAAACCATCGGCGACCGCCTGCAAGACCTGTGAACGACCAGGGACAAAGGAAATCTTTGTCTCGCAAAACATACTGACGATCTTTCGGGTAGTCACATACCCTCAAGGTCCGTTATTGGTCGATTGCGGACATCGGCAACTGTGGCAAACATTCGCATCTGGCAATGAAAATTCCGCTTCGCAATTATCAAGTGACCGAGGGCCAATAAGGGCTTGCGGGGTGCTAAATTTTTTAATTGCGAAGCAAAAAATGAGCTAAGTCTTTGATATAATTGAAAATCGCGCCGGACTTGTAATCAGGGGGTGGCGGGTTCAAGTCCTGCAGCCAGCACCAATACCGAAGCGGCTCACAGCGATGTGAGCCGTTTTTCTTTTGCTCTGCAATTCGGACTGTCGGTCGGCATACTGCCCGACATGCGTCGCAAGATGAGTCGAGTGCTCAATACGGGCAGAAAACGCTGGTGCAACGGCACCAGGCTATCATCGAAGCTCTTTTGCGTGACGGCCGATAGTCCGCCCACGGCCATCGCCGTCGCCACGACAATCTTGTGGACCGCTGCAGCTCACGCGCTTTACCGCCATCTCTTCGGTTCATTCTTGGAATCTCGCCATGGAAATCAAAGTCAACTTCCTCGACAAGCTGCGTCTTGAAGCCAAGTTCGACGACTTCACCGTCATTGCCGATCAGCCCATCCGCTACAAGGGAGACGGCTCGGCACCTGGCCCCTTCGATTACTTCCTGGCGTCATCGGCCCTGTGCGCGGCGTACTTCGTGAAGCTTTACTGCAACACGCGCAATATTTCGACCGAGAACATCCGCCTGTCCCAGAACAATATCGTCGACCCGGAAAACCGCTACCAGCAGACCTTCAAGATCCAGGTAGAACTGCCGGCCGACATCGAAGAGGCGGACCGCCGCGGCATCTTGCGCTCGATTGAACGCTGTACCGTCAAGAAGGTGGTACAGGAAGGGCCGGAATTCGTCATCGAGGAGGTGGAGAACCTGGATGCCGATGCGCAGTCCTTGCTGACTCTCAAGCCCGAGGCCGGTGCCAGTACGCACATCCTGGGCAAGGATTTGCCGCTGGAACAGACCATCGCCAACATGTCGGGCTTGCTTGCCGAACTGGGCATCAAGATCGAGATTGCTTCCTGGCGCAACATCATTCCCAATGTGTGGTCGCTGCATATCCGCGACGCGCATTCGCCGATGTGCTTCACCAACGGCAAGGGCGCCACCAAGGAAAGCGCGCTGGCCTCCGCCCTGGGCGAGTACATCGAACGCATCAGCAATAACCACTTCTACGCCGGTTCCTACTGGGGCGAGGAAATCGCCAATGCCGAGTTCGTGCATTATCCCAACGAGCGCTGGTTCAAGCCCGGGCGCGGGGACAAGCTGCCCAAGGAAATCCTCGACGCGTATTGCCTGGAGATCTACAACCTCGACGGCGAGCTGCGCGCTTCACATCTGGTCGACACCAATTCTGGCAACGTCCAGCGCGGTATCTGCTCCCTGCCTTATGTGCGACAGTCGGATGGTGAAGTGGTGTATTTCCCGTCCAATCTGGTCGAGAATCTCTTCGTCAGCAACGGCATGAGTGCTGGCAATACCCTGCCGGAAGCGCAGGTGCAATGTCTGTCTGAGATATTCGAGCGCGCAGTCAAGCGTGAAATTCTGGAAGGCGAGATCTGCCTGCCGGATGTGCCCCAGGAAGTCCTGGCGAAATACCCTGGAATCGTGGCAGGCATCCAGGGATTGGAAGAGCAGGGCTTCACTGTACTGGTCAAGGATGCTTCGCTGGGGGGCGTCTATCCGGTGATGTGCGTGACCTTGATGAACCCGCGCACCGGCGGTGTCTTTGCCTCCTTCGGGGCGCACCCGAGCTTTGAAGTGGCGCTGGAGCGCAGCCTGACTGAACTGCTGCAAGGTCGCAGCTTTGAAGGTCTCAATGATCTGCCGCAGCCGACCTTCGAGAGCAACGCAGTGACCGAGCCCAACAATTTCGTCGAGCACTTCATTGATTCGTCCGGCATTGTGTCGTGGCGCTTCTTCAGTGCCAAGGCGGACTACGAATTTGTGGAATGGGATTTCTCCAGCCAGGGTGAAGATTCCAATGCGGATGAGGCGGCTACCTTGTTTGGCATTCTGGAGCAGATGGGCAAGGAAGCCTACGTCGCGGTGTATGACCAGCTGGGTGCTACGGCTTGCCGTATTCTGGTGCCGGGCTACTCCGAGGTGTATCCGGTGGAAGACCTGATCTGGGACAACACCAACAAGGCGCTGCTGTTCCGCGAGGACATCCTGAACCTGCATCGCCTGGATGACAAGGCGTTGGCCTCCTTGCTCGACCGTCTGGAGAACAACGAGCTGGATGAGTACTCGGACATCGCCACCCTGATCGGTATCGACTTCGACGAGAACACCGAATGGGGCCAACTGACGGTGCTCGAACTGAAGCTGCTGATCAACCTGGCCTTGCAGCAGTTCGAGGAGGCACATGACCTGGTCGGCGCCTTCCTGCAGTACAACGACAATTCGGTCGAACGCGGTCTGTTCTACCAGGCCCTGAACGTCGTGCTGGAAGTGGAACTGGACGATGAGCTGGAACTGGATGACTACGAGACCAACTTCCGCCGCATGTTTGGCAACGCGCGCATGGACGCGGCCATCGGATCGGTGACGGGAAGCGTGCGCTTCTTTGGCTTGACGCCGACCAGCATGAAGCTTGAAGGCTTGGAGCGTCATCAGCGGCTGCTTGATAGTTATCGCAAGCTGCACAAGGCGCGCGCCAGGTTAGCTCACGCGGCTTCTGTTTCAGCGGCTTGATGCAGTTGCGTTTGAGCTGATGATGACGGCTTGGTTGCGTAGGTGATCAAGCCATTTTTTATTGCAGACCGAAAGTGGTTGTTGTCGAAGCGAAGGCCAATCAAAGTCACCAAGCTGATTTTCTTAAGATAATGGAAAATTTGCCGCCGCTCGTTCTCCGATGGAAGCATGATGTTTTGGATATTCATATCCTTGAGTTTCGATCAAGGATGGACTAAGCCTCGTTCATTATCCTTGCTCGCTTGTTTGCGGGCATGCGATCCGATACGTGACGGCCGGCATACTTAATAGCAAGAACTGACCTTCCAGTAGGACAGTATCATTTCCCGCTCGTGAATTCGGACAGGATTTCCTTAATTTCATCCTTGGACAGATAGCCGGAATTGATGATCGCGCGGATGTCATCTTTGGTAAGGGGATGATTTCTGAGTAGTTTGAGGAGTGCCCCCTGGCTGAAAGCAGTTGCGTCTATCGGATCGATCACGGTGGGATCCTGAAGGGTCTCTAGTTCCCGGGGCATCCGATCAATGTTGACGTAGATCTTGTAGCGGGAAAATCCTTCTGGGAAAGATGTGTCGTAATAGAGGGTCGTGCCGGTTGGTAGCAAGCCGTTGGATGCTTGTTCGGTACTCAGCTGCAAAGGTGTAGTGAGGTGGTGGATTTTTTCCATGTTGGGGTTCCAGACAAGATGGCCATAAAAAATCAAACTCGCTGTAATGGTCCCGGCAAGGAAAAAAAGTATCTTGCTTTTCATTTTCCTGATCCGTAAGTATCAATCTGTATGGCTTTATGCGAGATGCCATCATTCAGAAAGTGTTGCAGATTAGCTGGCAAAAATAGCCGGGATGACCCCTTGCAGCCTTAAGAGCTATGTGCTCACAAAAACGAGTACCTGAAGTCAAGGAATCGGCGGATCCTTATAGGATTCATCAATCCTTATTCCCTGTTGGCGCAAGGCATTTTCAGCCTGCTGACGCTCCTCTTTCATTAGCTTTATTTCCGCAGGAAGCGCTTGCTGAAAAATGGTGCGCTTGTCCGGCCCAACCAGTTGGCGGAGCTGTTCGTTTTCGGTCCTGAGATTATATTCAACGAAGTACGCGCCAGGCTGATGTACGTCGCCAATTGAGAGGTCGCGGGACAAAGTGATCGTCAGGTAGCCACTCTTGCTCGAGAACTTCCAAAGAGTGCGCCCAGGCAGATGCATCCATTCATTCAGTGTAGGAGGGTGGGCTGGATCCAGTCCATAGATGGAAGACGTAGATTGCGCATAGCGGATTGCCTCCGTTCCCGATAGGCGGGGGGCGTCCAGGTCGATATAGCGCCTCCAGGACGCCTTGCGTAGCCGTTCAAGAATGGATAGGAATTGCTGCCTGGCGTCGTCGTGCATGATTGGACTGCTGCCCGCCAGTCCAGCGTTGATATTCCATTCGATGATGTTTTCGCTGGGAAAAGAAGATGAGTAATTGCCGGTTACGCTCAGTGCGTGATTGACAACGAATAGAGTGTCAGCCGTCCCGACTTCAATAGTACCGCGAGCATCCTTGGTCCATTTTGCCGCATAGAATTTCGCGCCGGAAGGATGGTCGCTCAATATAAAGCCCCCGGGATATCTTTTGAGGATATCGTCACCGGACTGACCAAGTTGAATATGAATGTTCTGATCCACCGGGGGATCTGTTCCTTCATCTTTTTTGCCACAGCCACTTAGCCTCGCGGAGGCCAAAGCGGCGCACAATATTCTATACAGCCATTCTGTTAAAGAGGGCAACATAGCAATAATGAGAACTCACAGAGCGTTATAGACAGGAATATTCTGTGGGGCCGAACAGTCCTCATCAATCATTTAATCGCGTTGCGAGTCATTCGTTGAACACGATGTAGAAATGAAGAACGGTGCAACGTGAGTAGAACTAATCTGCAATATCAAATGCACGCTATTCCGCCTTTGCCGTGTTTATCCCTGATCTGAATCCCATTGCCAGATGGTCGCGCCATATTCGCTACTGAGATCAGGCATGGTTTCTCCTTTGTTGAAATACCTGCTGGAATTGATCTTGGACGGCGTGAAGTAATATCCTGAACGGTTACAGATGGCACCGCTTTCCAGTCGAGCTGCCGTTCCTACCTGATCAAGGGGCACATCTTCAGAGAAGTCGATAGGCTGTCCGTGAAGTTGTTCTACGTAAATCCAATCGCAGGGACATGACATGAAAGCTTGTCGAGCTACCAAACTTGGAGCCAGCTTGGGTTTACTGACACTTTCCTTGAAGTATGGATCTACCATCAGCCGAGGATCTTGAAGGTGGCTTTGCACGAACTGATTCATGCGGTGATCATCTAGCCACAGAGCTTGACGACCGACGCTTGCTAGCGCGTCCAGTCCAAGATCGTTAAAGGTACTGCACTTTTTGAGTTCTCCAGAAGGATTTCCGGTCCAGCAAAACTGGGGAGTGCCATGAGGGTCGTCGAGCGGCAAATAAACGCCGGTACGTGGCGGCGTTGCGCCGCTACGGGCGATGATGTCGCCGCGAAGTCTTAATGCTGGGGCATCTCTAAGTGCTTCGGGGTGTTCGGCCAGGCAAAGCGTCAAACCAAAATCATTCCACCCTCCAGCAACGTTGAATTTTGTTAATGTTCTGTCGATTTTGTCCGCGTAGAGATAGATGTCATTGAAGCGGGATTGGAAGTCATCTTCCTCTTCAGGTGTCATCCATGCCAGGGAGAACTCGGCCAAGGCCCGAGCACAATTATCCGCATCGGTAAATGAATAGACTTCGAATGCACGCTGTGCGATTTGCTTGGCGACAGAGAGTTCGAAGTCGGCAAGAAATGGCCAGCCATTATTGGCCCAGTTCTGCGAGGTGTCACGTGTTCCCCAGCGGCTATTGGTCAGCAGTGCGTCGCGGCCTTGAAGCTTGGCTTCGGCCAACGTTGGATCGACGAATTGCATCAGCTCGTGCAGGCGTACTTGAAGGCCTTTCAGATATTCGAGGGAGGCGAAATGGTAAAGCAGGCAGACGTGTTTTTTCTGGGTCAGGCTGAGTTCAATGGGGTACTTGCTCATTCATTTGTCCTGGATTTTTCGCTTCTTGAGGCAAGCAAGATGAGCTGATATGCCAGAGAATTCGGTCTTTATCCTGGTCAAGCTGCTTTTCTTTGCATCTTGCCTTCAATCCTGATCTGAATCCCATTGCCAGATGGTCGCGCCATATTCGCTACTGAGATGAGGCATGGTTTCTCCTTTGTTGACATACCGGCGGGAATTGATCTTGGACGGCGTGAAGTAATATCCTGAACGGTTACAGATGGCACCGCTTTCCAGTCGAGCTGCCGTTCCTGCCTGATCAAGGGGCGCATCTTCAGAGAAGTCGATAGGCTGTCCGTGAAGTTGTTCTACATAAATCCAATCGCAGGGACGTGATGTGAAAGCGTGTTCGGCGGTTAGACTTGCAGCCAGCTTGGGCTTATTTGCACAGTCCTTGAAGTCTGGATCTGCCGTCAAACGAGGATCTTGAAGGTGACGTTGCACGAATTGATACATGTTGTAATCGTCCAGCCACAGAGCTTGACGGCCGACACTTGCCAGCACCTCCAGTCCAAGATTGTTAAACGTACTGCACTGTTTGAGTTCCCCAGACGGGTTTCCGGTCCAGCAAAATTGTGGAGTGCCATGAGGGTCGTCGAGCGGCAAATAAACGCCGGTCCGTGGAGGTGTTGTCCCGCTACGGGCGACGATGTCACTTCGAAGTCTTAATTCGGTGGCGTCTCCGAGTGCCTCGGGGTGGTCGGCCAGACATAGCGTCAAACTAAAATCGTCCCATCCACCAGCGACATTGAATTTTGTTAATGTGTTGTCGATATTGTGCGCGTACAGGTATAGATCATCGAAGCGGGACTGGAATTCATCTTCCTCCTCCGGTGTCATCCAGTTCAGGGAGTATTCTGACAAGCCGCGCCCACAATTGTACGCATCGGTAAATGAATAGACTTCGAATGCCCGCTGTGCGATTTGCCTGGCGACGGATAGTTCGAAGTCGGCAAGAAATGGCCAACCATTATTGGCCCAGTTCTGCGAGGTGTCACGTGTTCCCCAGCGGCTATTGGTCAGCAGTGCGTCGCGGCCTTGAAGCTTGGCTTCGGATAACGTCGGATCGACGAATCGCATTAACTCGTGCAGGCGTACTTGAAGGCCTTTCAGATATTCGAGCGAGGCGAAATGGTAAAGCAGGCAGACGTGTTTTTTCTGGGTCAGGCTGAGCTCAGTGGGATACCTGTTCATTCTATTTGTCCTGGATATTTTCGCTTCTTGAGGCAAGCAAGATGAGCTGATATGCCAGAGAATTCGATCTTAATCCTGGTCAAGATGCTTTCCTTTGCAACTTGCCTTCAACCCTGATCTGCATCCCATTGCCAGATGGTCGCGCCATATTCGCTATTGAGATCAGGCATGGTTTCTCCTTTGTTGAAATATCCGCGGGAATTGATCTTGGACGGGGTGAAGTAATATCCTGAACGATTACAGATGGCACCGCTTTCCAGTCGAGCTGCCGTTCCTGCCTGATCAAGGGGCACATCTTCAGAGAAGTCGATAGGCTGTCCGTGAAGTTGTTCTACGTAAATCCAATCGCAGGGACGTGACGTGAAAGCGTGCCGAGCTACTAAACTTGCAGCGAGCTCAGGATCATTGACAGCGTCCTTGTAGAAAGAATCTCCAATCAAGCGAGGATCTTGAAGGTGACTTTGCACAAATTGATTCATGCGGTAATCATCGAGCCACAGAGCATGACGACCAACGGTTGCTAGCGCTCCCAGTCCAAGATCGTTAAACGTATTACACTCCTTTAGTTCTCCAGGCGGTTTTCCGATCCAGCAAAATTGAGGAGTTCCATGAGGGTCGTCGAGCGGCAAATAAACGCCGGTGCGAGGCGGTGTTGTTCCGCTACGGGCGACGATGTCGCTGCGAAGTCTTAATGCCGTGGCGTCTCTAAAGGCCTCGGGGTGTTCGGCCAGATATCGTGTCAAACCAAAGTCGTTCCACCCTCCAGCTACGTTGAATTTCTTTAGCGTTCTATCGATATTGTGCGCGTACAGGTATAGATCATCAAAGCGGGATTGAAATTCGTCTTCTTCTTGGGGTGTCATCCAGTTCAGGGAAAACTCTGACAAACCGCGACCACAATTGTACGCATCGGTAAATGAATAGACTTCGAATGCACGCTCTGCAATCTGCGTGGCGACAGATAGTTCGAAGTCGGCAAGAAATGGCCAGCCATTATTGGCCCAGTTCTCCGAGGTGTCACGTGTTCCCCAGCGGCTATTGGTCAGCAGTGCGTCGCGGCCTTGAAATTTTGCCTTATCCAGGGTAGGTTCGACGAACTGCATTAGCGATCGAAGGCGATCCTGTAATCCTTGTAGGTAAGACAGCGACGCAAAGTAATACAGCAAAGAGACGTGTTTCTTTTGCGTCAAACTAAGTTGGAATGGAATATCAGACATTTTTGTTTAGTGATTCAGTTTTGTGGTTTGACCCGGAAGACTTGGTAGTCCGATCTTTTCTCCCAATCCTGCTCCTCCGAAATCTGAATAGCCCCATCCGGTATCAAAGGGGCCGCTGATGTTGGGGTGATTGATTGATTCTCGCAGGCTGACGTAATTTTCTCTTTGTGCTGCATCCAGCTTGTCATATTCTGCGGCACTCAGAGCATTCTGCAATTTTTTGGACTCTGCGCCATGGCAAGGGTAGTAAAGCATCGTGTCGTTGCGTGCATCATTACGAGATATGTTAAAGACGATTTGCTCCCAACCTCCCTCAAGATGCCGGTCTGGAAGGCTCTTCTTAAGTTGGGTGGATGCCTTCCCGCGCCAGACTTTCAGGCTCTCACCAGGCTTGATGTCATAGATCACAAACTGACCATTTACGTTCCAGTCCGGCCATACCGCCAGGTGCTTGCGCCATGCGGCACGTGGATGGGTTGCCGCCTGTAATTGTTTGAAAACATCTTCAGTAACCCAGCAATCACTCATGGCTCGGCTATTTGGAGACAGGATTCTGTAGAGCCGAGCAGGACCTTTTATTTCATCTGCTACCAAAGTGTTGAACGATTCAATATTGCGTGAGGAAAGCGGTGGCCATCCCTTCGCAACTTTCTTATCAACTTCTAATTTCATGTCAGAAGAAACCAGTCCCGGATATTCTTGATCTTTTCCCTTGCTGAGCCAAGACGGCGGAGGCTCAGTCTCCCGCATCAGCTTGACCGCCTCCGCCTCTGGAAGCGCGCCACGATAGTGTATGTTATTGAGATTGATGATCCCGCGCTGCCGCTCCAACGACTCACGCTCCAGCCGCATGATGATGCTATCCATGGCATTCTGGACCGGGCGCAATGCTTCTCCGAGATGCTTGTCCGCTAGCCGGCGGATATTGTGCACCTCTTCAAGATAATGTTTTGCTTTGGCGCCTATATTGGGCACCCAGGCGACCTTGGCGGCCAACTGTTCAAGTGCGCCGATGCCACGGTCAAAGGCTCTTAGCAGCGAGCTGACATTGACCTTGCCACGAACAGTCTTGATTTCATTTGCCAACCACTCGAATACTTCGTCCACTTTGAGCTGGCGCAGGTATTTTTGCACATCACGCCTGCGCAGAAAGCCGACGACCATCGTCATGGCCGCATCGATCGCCTTGATGGTAGCGTCGCCACCCATGCGCCGGATAAAGTGGAAGAAGATCTTCAGCACCCCTTTGACCAGCGAACCCAGTGTCGGGAACAGCCCGATCAATGTCAGTGCCAAGGCAACCCAGGCCCAGGTGTCCGACGTGTCCTTGCGAAGCTTGTTGCAGTTGGCGATCAGGTCGCGGACATCACACACCTGATCGACCAGGGGAATCATCGAGATGGCTGCATCGGTCATCAACTGGCCAGTGGAGCGCTCTTCATTGAAGTCCCCTTGCATGGCTTCCCAGAACCAGACGAAAGGATTGGTGCTGGGTTCTTGCGCCTTTTTCTGATCGTCGGTTACCCACGCAAGTGCATCGCGCAGCTGGGTCGAATTCACATCAGCCATGCGTTTTCCTTCATATCGACTCCTTGGAGCTTTATGTAGTTGATCGTTGCCTTCGACGGTGGATTGCAGGGGAAGCCCAAGGCTTCAGTCGAGCGCAGTTAGAGAAAATGGAGCAGCGATAAGCCGCTCAGCCGTTGCTGAAGTCTTCCAGCGGGGCGGCGGGCTTGTCGCGTTCAGGTTTGCGAGGCTTGTAGACAACCTTCGTCACTTGCTTGCGTTCGATATTTTCATGCAGAGCTTTCCCTTGATCGTCCAGCTTGCCTGTGAGTTTGGCGCCGTCCTTGAAGTGGATTTCATAGTCTGCTCCACTGATGCCCGAGCCGGTTTCAGGCTCCATGTAATGCAATGCAATCCAATTATTTTCGGCAGACGTTCCATCGGGTAGTGGCGGAAGCATCGCCCCTGCACTGGCCCCGCCCGGAAACGCATGCGTCCCCCCCTTCACCGAAAACGTCCCCGGACAGGCAAACGTAATATTCCCACCCTCCAACGTCACCGAAGCCTGTCCCGCCTGCAGCACGATCTTCTGGCGCGCCTTGATCTCGATGCCCTCATTGACGCTGATTACGCTCACCTCCTTGTCGGCCAGGATCTCCAGCGCATCGGTATGCGCCTGCAACGAGACCGGTCCATTGCCCGCATAAGCCTGGATACCGCCCTCATGCGCAAACAGGGTGGCTGCCTTGCCAGCGGCCAGGCTGGCGGTGTCGGCAGCAGTCCAGTGGGTATCGCCCTGGCTGGTCCAGTGCAGGTTCTCACCGGCATAGAGCACCGTGGAAGCAGCGCTGGCCCAGTTGATGTTGGCCGGAGATTCCATCAGCACCGCCGCCTTGGCGAACTTCTCGACCGGCTGTGCACTGTCGCTCTCGCGGGAGCCCTCTTTGCTCTTGAAGGTGTCCTGGCCATTGACGCTGCCCGGATGCTTGCCTTGATCCGCAGGGTCGATGATGGAGATGAAATCCCTCTTGGACTGCAAGGCATCTGCACTATGCAGCACCTGTTGCTGCGTGGCGGCATCCCCCATGGTTTGGGCCAGTTGCTGCGCCCCCTTCAGTTGGGCGACGGCTTCCCGGGCATCCATCTGCGTGCTGGTTACGCTGGCCCCGGCAGCCGGGCGCGCCGTCGAGGAAATCAGCAAGCCCTCTGCACCGCGCACCACGCCCCAGGCGTCACTACGCAATTCAAAACCCTGACCGCGATAGCTGCCGCGCTGTGCGCCTGTGTCGGCCTGTTCGATCAGATGGCCGAGATTGAGCTGGGACCTGGCCTGGCTGGAGGCCAGCCGCATGCGCAGTTGCGACTGCGTGTCGTCCACCACCCATTGATTGAAGCCGCTGCCATCATGCGCCGTGCTGTGCCAGCCCGAGATCGTGCCGGCATGGTTGGCTCCCGAGTCGGCACCAGCCGGGAAGGGCGGCACGTCGCTGCCGTTGTAGAGCTGCGCGACTACGACAGGCCGGTCGATATCGCCCTCGATGAAATCGATCAGCACTTCGCTGCCAATGCGCGGGGTGAACTGGCTGCCCCAGTTGGGGCCGGACTGGGCTTCGGCCACGCGTACCCAGGTGCCGGAGGCGTCGTTGCCGGGCGCGTTGCCGTCTTTGTCAGCGAGGTTACCGGTCTCGCGCAGGCCGCCAGGGTTCGGCGCCTGGCCGCGCTGCCAGTGGAACTGCACCTTGACGCGATGATTGCGGTCCGTGGTGACGGCAGCGTCCGGCAGGCCGGTGACCAATGCCGTCTGGGTGCCGCGTGCAGTCGGCTTGAGACGCTCCGTGATCGCGGCAGGAACGATGGGAACCCCATCGCGCACGGCCACGAAGCTGTTGCGGTAGGTGCCGGCTTTGAGATCGTCGTCTGAGCTGGCGCGCGGGGATGGTGAGCCGGTCAAGCCGTGGCCGAGCAACGCGGGCAATACCTCATCAAGGATCTGGGCAATGTTGCTGTCGAAGTTGTTGCGAGCACTATGGCTGACCGACAGCAGCTTGAAGCGGTTCTCTCCTTCCGGATAACGCTCATGCTGGGTGAGGGCGAACTGAGCGCCGGCAATGAGCTGGCGCACAGCGCCCGCACCTTCGAAGCGCTTGTTCTGCAGTTCCATGGCCTGCAGCATCAGCAGGGCATGATCCGATGCCGCCTGCTGGTCGGCAAAGTCCTGCTGGCCGCTGCCGTCGTAGACCGGCAGGTCAGGGAGCTCCCCGGCATCCAGGCTGGAGCGCTCTTCGGCCGAAGGTGAAGAAATCTTCTCAGGATGCCAGCTGGCCAGGGCCACCGCGTTGGAACGCACGCTGCGCACGGCGCTGAAGTCGGTGATGGCATCACTGGACTCGGTGGCCGCGACACGGTGAAAGCGAATGCGCGCATCACCACCCGGCAGGTCCGGCGCCTTGGCATCACGGTCGAAGATGACCAGTTTGTGCCGTGCCTGTTGCTGGCCGCAGGCCTGGTCCTCGTCGCCATCCTGCCGATGTTCGAAACGGAAATTGAGGCCTTCGCTGGCCAGGATGCGGCGCAGGAAGGCGAAATCGCTCTCGCGGTATTGGGTGCAGATATCGCGCCTGGCGAGCGTCTGTGTCACGTCCAGCGAGAAATTGGCTTGCGGGTATTCCTTCAGGACTGCGCTGGCGATGTCTATGACGCTCATGTCCTGGAACAGGAAGCTGTCACGGCGCCGGTCGAGGAAGGCCAGGAAGGATTCCAGCCGCAGCCGGTAGCGTGCCAGCCCGCCATCGGCGCCCAGCCAGGAAGCCTGGGTGCAGTAGCCGTGCCAGGCGCGCCGGCTGCCATCAGCCTGCAGCAGGCGCAGGGTCAGCTCGGTGCCGATGAATTGCTTGAGGTCGAGATCGGTGGAAACGGACAGGGCATCGATATCGAACTGGAAGTTGTCATTGACGCTTTCCTGGCCGTGGAAGCGCTCTACCACCAGTGATTCAGGGAGATCGGCGGCCTGGGCGCTGCTCAGGGTAATCAGGCGCGCATGTTGCGACAGGCCTGGACCGAACAACTGGTTGATGACGCTGTTGAGAGTATCGGGAAAGGGCAGGTTCATCCGAGTGGCCTTCCATGAAATCCAAGGGAGATCGCGCTCAGGGCAGAGTAATGGTCAGGTTGGCCGTGCGCGGCGCCAGCTTGACGATATCGGAATAGCCGGCCAGTCCGTTCTCGGTTCCGCTGGTAAGCATCCAGTTCAAGCCCAGGTAGGCGAACAGGGCGATCAGCGCGAACAGCGAGGCCACCACCCACATCGGTACGTCATTGCGCAGCTTGTTGACGATGGCATCGGGCCGCGCCCAATGCGGTGCGAATCCGGCGCTCTTGCCCTTGAGATGGGCGATTTCGTCACCCAACCGGGCGGTCAGATAATTCAGTTTTTCCGGACCTTCCAGCGCGTACTTTCCTTGGAACCCTAGCAGCAGGCACATATGAAAGACTTCCAGCGCCTGGATGTGCGCATTGCCGCGTACGCGCAGGTCTTCCAGCTGCTTGAAGAAATTTTCACCTGCCAGTTGATCGCCGAACATGGTCAGCTGCAAGGGACGGCGCTCCCAGGCATCGCGGATGCCAAAGCTGGAGCGCAGGATGATTTCATCGACCGAGGCGCAGAAGGCATATTTGGCGGCATAGACGTCTTCGGGGGAGACATCGAGCTTCTTGGCATTGCGCTCCACGTCGCCGAGGAATTTCTGCATCTTGACCGCGAAGGACGCTTCATCAGCCGGTGCGCTGCCATTCTTGAGCATGAAGAGCGCGTAGAAACCGTCATACATCAGATCCAGCAGCGAGCGCGCATTGACCGGCGCGCTGGCCATCTGGGCCGGCGGCAGAGGGTCGGAATCGAGCAGGGAAGGGGCTGAAGTCATGTTCATTGCGTCACCGCCAGGAGTTCAAGTTTGAGTTCGCGGATACCGGAGGGCACATAGATGCAGATCGATTGCGCCTGCAGCATGCGTTCGTACATGGCGCCCTTGCTTTCGAGCGTGAAGTAATAGGTGTCCGGCCGCACAGGCAGTGCAGCGGGCACCTGGGGCGAGTGCACCAGCTTGACGCCTGGCAGTGCGGCCAGTACGAATTTCTCCACGTCGTCGGGCGCGCCAATCTTGAAGCGTAGCGGCACCACCTCGACCAGCTCGATGGCCGGCAGGTCGGCGTTGACGGCGAGATAGAAGCTGGTCTTCTCGTCGATCTTGCCCGAGTCCAGCATGCCCATGTGATAGGAGGGCTTGTTCTCGTGCAGGGCGATGGCGAAATAGCGTGAGGAGATGACGGTATCGAGCAGCTCGCGGATGATGCCATCGAGCCGTGCAAACGGCGGGCCGGGATCGCGGTGGTCGTAAGGCGGCAGGTCCGCCAGCGCCAGGCTGCGCGAGAACGTCATCAGGGAGCCGGCCAGCGCCAGCAGTTGTTCAAAGAGGCGCTCGGGATGCAGCTGGGGGTTGTTCAGATAATGCGAGAGGCTGGCGTAAGCGGTGCTGGCCGTATGCAGCAGCCAGAACGAGGTGATGTCGCCGGAACGGAATTCCACCACGCTTTTGCTCGGTTCCCGATGATGGCCGTATAGTGCGCTCACCTTGGCCTGCAGGGCATCGAGCAGACGCCGCAGGCGCAGGAACAGCAGGGGCGCCGCCTGCACTGACAGACTGGGCGCAACGAAATCCGGGTCCAGCTCGAACCCGGATGAGCTTGCGCGCCGCAAGCGCACGATAGGGATGCACACCAGCGAATCGCGCGGTTCGTTCTCCGATACCAGCCTGACCGCTTTCTTCAGATAGCTCATTTCGGCCTTGGCGGCGTCGGTGAAGAGATCGGGCGTTTCGATATTGTCTTGAACGTAGCGGCTCGACTGATGATTGCCGGTGCCGGAAGCGAAATTGCTGCCGAAGCTCTTCAGTGCCGGCAGGGCCGCATAGAAGGTGACGGACTGCTGCGACAGCGGGATCTCGGTCAGCTCGATGGGATCGGGAAGGTCGTCGGCATCCGGGGCCTTGTAGATTTCACCATCCTGGAAGATGGCCGACAGTTCGATGATACGCAGCGTATTGTTGTTCAGGGCGTCGCGATCCACCTGAAGGGAAGAGACGCCCCAGCAATAGGGATTGAGCGCCAGCGCGGTCTGGTGCAGACGCGTTTCGTGATAATGGTCCTGGCGCTGGAAGTGTTGCGGCCGGAGGAAAAGACCTTCGCCCCAGAGGACTTTGTTGGAATGATTCACCTGGATTGCCCCGTTGTGATGATAGTCATGTCGCGATGCCCTGCGAGTTGTTGTTTGAATTTCAATGACACTGAACCGGTGCCAGCATCAGATTCTTTTCCAGCGGCTTGCCCTGCGTATCGATGGCCACCGCGCCCGCGCCCACGGTCAGCGAGCAGGATTGCAGGCCGACGGTGATGCCGCTTTTCTCTGCTTCGTCAGCCTTGAAGACCACGCGCCAGCGCTGCTGCGCCGGATTGACGAACAGCGCCACTATGCCGATGTAGCCGGCTTCATAACTGACCTTCTCGGAAATTTCATAGCGCTGGCCCGGTACCAGCGTGACCTCCTTGACCTCCAGAAGGTCGGCTCCCAAGGCTTCCTTCTCTTTTTGCGCGCTCAGGAACGTGTCGTATGACGCTTGTTGGAAACTAATGTTCTGCTTGAGCTTATAAATTTTTACGACCAACGCCAGCGGCCGTTGCTGCGGATCCAGGTTGAGTGCCTTGGACGCATGCAGCTTGATGGGTACGTTGCGCGGCTGCTTCATGGCATCGGGGACTTCCGGGGTATCCGGTTTTTTCAGTCCCAGCGCCTCCAGGGTGGACTTGGCTGCCTGTGCGACCCCCGAGGCCGCGCCGACGGCGGCACAGCCGGATAGGGAAAAGATGGCAACTCCCGTTGCCAAGTAGTTAATCAATCTTTTTTTCAACTCTGCCCCGTACGTTCTATTTGATTTCTGATGAGCGATTTCTCGCGTGCCGAAAAAATTTTAGGAAGTCTCTACAGATTGCGGAACTGCGTTTTCCCGTGAAGGTCTATGCGATACATTTGGACGAGCTTAAGTTCAAATTACTTAAAACTATTAAGTCGGGAAACAACCTGATAGTCGTAATTAGAACGTGGCGTAGTTAAAAAGTGCGGTTTCCAAAAGCATCAATTTCGCCCGAAAACTGTCGTCGCATCTCATTCGCAACCTAAAAATCAGGAATCTCCGGAATTTTTCGGGCCCGACTAATTTGCTTGTGCGATCTCGTGCAAGGCTTTCTTAATGTCATAAATATAAGGAGTGGTTTCCAATGCGTGCGAGCAAATTGAAGTCAGGTCTGATCGTTCCGGCGTTGCTGGCAGTGATGTTGGTGGGGTGCGCCAATACCCAGACCAAGCCCAGTCCCGAGGACGAGGCCAAGAACACGCTGGAAAGCGGAGTGGCGCAGGCCAACACCGCGCAGGCGGAAGGCAAGAGCGATGAGGCGGTGTCGGTGCTGAAGGTAGTGGCGAGCCGCTTCCCCGCCGACAAGACGCCGTGGGTGCGTATCGCCCAGATCCGTTTCGATGCGGGTGACTACAGCGATGCGATCGTCAACGCCCAGGAAGCGCTCAAGCGCGACCCCGCCGACAAGGTGGCCAACAGTATCGTGACAGTCTCGGGCCTGCGTCTGGCAACGAAGGCGCTGGGGGATCTGCGTTCGCAGAATGCACTGAACGGTTCGGTCAAGACCGAAGCCCAGGATCTGACCAAGATTCTGCGCGAGAGCCTCGGCGAAAACACCCTGGTCCCCCCGCCGGCCAAGGCGGCAGCAGCGCCTCGTGCTCGCGGCAAGGTGGCGCGCAAGGCGGCCCCGACCCCGGCTGCGGATGCCGATGCAGGTAACGGTGGCAGCAGCGGCAGTGGCCCCAATCCGTTTGGCAACCTGAAGTAAGGCGTGCCGGCGGGATCTCTCTTTATGGTCCCGCCTTTCAAGCCGCCTCAGGTGATGGGGCGAGTCACTCAATACAGCAGCGGAGCAAACATGGCCAAGAGAGAAAGCATCCAGAAGAAACTGCAAAAAGTGCGTCCCCCGCGCGTGCAGATGACTTATGACGTCGAGATCGGTGACGCCATCGAAAAGAAGGAGCTGGCCTTCGTCACCGGCGTGGTCGGGGATTTCGGCGGAAATTCCGAGGTGCCGCAGCCGCGTCTGAAGGATAGAAAATTCATCAATATCGATCCTGATAACTTCGATGAAGTAATGAAGGGTATCGAACCACGGGCCGTCTACCGCGTCCCCAACGAACTCTCCGACAAGGGCGGGGAATTCGCCGTGGAGCTGAAGTTCCGGTCGATGGAAGATTTCCGCCCAGAGTCGGTGGTGCAGCAGGTCGAACCGCTGCGCAAGCTGCTGGAAGCACGCACCAAGCTGGCTGATCTGCGCAACAAGATCGCCGGCAACGACAAGCTCGAAGACATCCTCAGCGACGTGCTCAACAGCACCGAGAAGCTGGCCGAACTCAGCAAGCAAACCAACAAATAAAAGAGATCCCCATGTCCGCTCAAGCCCATACCGACGCAGCCGCAAGTTCCGCGCCTGCCGCTGCCGGCAGCACTCTTCTGGACGATATCGTCGAACAAAGCAAGGTCGCGAAGTCTTCTTCCGAGCATGACCGCGCCAAGGATCTCATTTCCGAACTGGTCAGCCAGGTCATGGAAGGCACCGTAGTCGTCTCCGAGAATCTGTCGGCGACCTTGGATGCGCGCATCGCCGAACTGGACCACCTGATCTCCAACCAGGTCAGCGCCATCATGCATGCACCCGAGTTCCAGAAGCTGGAAGGGAGCTGGACCGGTCTGAACTACCTGGTCCGCAATACCACCGTTGGCGAAAACCAGAAGATCAAGATCCTCAATGCCACCAAGAAGGAGCTGGTCAAGGACTTCAATTCGGCACTGGAATTCGATCAGAGCGCCATGTTCAAGAAGGTGTATGAAGAAGAATTCGGCACCTTCGGCGGCGCGCCCTTCGGCGCCTTGCTCGGCGATTTCGAGATCACGCGCCAACCCGAAGATATGTACTTCATCGAGCAGATGTCGCGTATCGCCGCTGCTTCTCATGCCCCCTTCATCACCGCGGCCTCGCCTGAACTGTTCGGTCTGGAGAGCTTCTCCGACCTGGGCAAGCCGCGTGATCTGTCCAAGGTCTTCGACACCGTTGAATACGCCAAGTGGAAGTCCTTCCGCGAATCAGAGGATTCACGCTATGTCGGCCTGACGCTGCCACGCTTCCTCGGTCGCCTCCCCTTCAATCCCAAGGATGGGACGACCGTCGAAGGCTTCAACTTCGTCGAGGATGTGGATGGGACCGACCACTCCAAATACCTGTGGTGCAACGCCGCCTATGCCTTCGGCAGCAAGCTCACTAAAGCCTTCGAGGACTTCGGCTGGTGTGCAGCGATCCGCGGGGTGGAAGGCGGTGGCCTGGTCGAGGACTTGCCTACCCACACTTTCAAGACTGATGAAGGCGAGGTGGCCCTGAAGTGCCCCACCGAGATTGCCATCACCGATCGCCGCGAGAAGGAGCTGTCGGATCTGGGTTTCATTTCGCTGGTCCACTGCAAGAACACCGACTACGCTGCTTTCTTCGGCGCGCAGTCTGCCCAGAAGCCCAAGAAGTACAACACGGACGCCGCCAACGCCAATGCGGTCCTGTCCTCGCAGTTGCAATACATCTTTGCCGTCTCGCGCATCGCTCACTACATGAAGTCGATGATGCGGGACAAGATTGGCAGCTTTGCTGCCGCCTCGAACGTCGAAGACTTCCTCAATCGCTGGATCGCGCAATACGTGCTGTTGGATGACAACGCCACGCAGGAGGCAAAAGCGCAATTCCCGCTGCGTGAAGCTTCGGTACAGGTGTCGGAAGTGCCGGGACGGCCAGGTGTTTATCGCGCCGTGTCGTTCTTGCGTCCGCATTTTCAGTTGGATGAACTGTCGGTGTCGCTTCGGCTGGTTGCGGAGTTGCCGCAGGCAGGTAAATCCTAACTATTTTTCCTCCCTCATGTTTACAGGATAAGTTATGGCAATTGACGTCTATCTGCAAATCGACGGCATCAAGGGTGAATCCACTGATGACCTGCACAAGGATTGGATCGAGTGCAAGACCGTTGACTGGGAAGTCCTGCAGCCGAAATCGGCAACCGCATCGACCGGTGGTGGCCACACCGCTGAGCGTTGCGAGCACAAGGACATCGTGTTTACCAAGGTGGCTGACCTGGCTTCGCCCCTGCTGCTGCAAAACTCCTCCTCGGGCAAGACCATTCCCAAGGCCAAGTTCGAATTCATGCGCGCCGATGGCAAGGGCGAGCGCGTCCGCTACTTCGAAATCGAACTGACCAACGTCATGATCAGCAGTGTCAAGCCGTCCATCGAGTCGGGCGAGATCCTGAACGAAACGGTCGGCCTGAAGTACTCCACCGTGAAGTGGAAGTACACCCAGCAGAAGAAGGATGGCGGTACCGCCGGCAATACCTCGGGCGGCTGGGATCTGTCCACCAACAAAGTCATCTAAGGGAACCTTGTACTGAACGGATGAGCTGTCGTCAAAAGAACAGACATTCATGAAGCTGTACGACGTCCGCCGGTCTTCCGGCGGACTTCCGTTTTCAGCGCCAAGCGATACCAACCTCCGATCATCCGATCTATAAACGCGGGAAAGCATATGAAAGGCTTCGCGCCCAGCCTGTTTGACAAGCTGATGAATGATGGACCGCGTTCTTCCTTCAGTCCTGTCGTCAGCCGCCTGTCGATAGAGGAACTCAAGGATGTCGTGGCGCGTGACCTGGAGGCGATGCTCAACACGCGCTCGGTCGTTCCGGAGGAGCTGCTCCAGCAGTACCCGGAATGCAGCAATTCCATCATCGCCTATGGGCTCAATGATTTTGCTGGCATGAGCCTGGCCAGCCTGGATGACCGCACGGCGATCTGCCAGTCCCTGGAGCAAGCCATCACCCGGCACGAGCCCCGGCTGCGCAATGTGAAGGCAACGCTGGAGATTCAGGAAGGTTCGATCAACCGCCTCAACTTCGCCATCAGTGCCTTGCTGGTGGTCAATGCTGCGCGCGAGACCGTCAATTTCGATGCCGTGCTGCAGCCTTCGACCTTGCAGTATTCGATCAGCAAGTCGCGAACGACCCGCATAGGAGTTTAAGTGCAAGAGCTGCTACCTTATTACGAGCGCGAGCTGAGCTTCCTGCGGCGGTATTCCCGCGAGTTCTCCGAGCGCTATCCCAAGATCGCCGGCAGCTTGCTGATGGCCGGCGAGATTTGCGAAGACCCGCATATCGAGCGCATGATCCAGTCCTATGCGCTGCTCAACGCACGCGTGTCCAAGCGGCTGGATGACGACTATCCCGAATTCACCGAGGCCCTGTTCGAGGTTCTCTATCCGCATTACCTTCGTCCGTTCCCCTCTTGCTCAATCGCGCGCATGGATTACGCAGCATCGGCCGCGCAGTTGACCAATGCCACCGTCATCCCGCGTGGTACGGCGCTGTCCACGCGGCCGGTCAAGGGCGTGGTGTGCAGGTTCCAGACCGCGTATGACGTACCTGTCGCTCCGATTCGCCTGTCCCGTGCCGTCTTCTCGCCCATCATCGATGCCCCGGAGGCGGTGGTCCTTCCCACCTCGGTGACGTCTTCTCTGTCCATCACCATCGAGACCACGACGGAGCAGGTCGCCCTGGCCAAGCTGGGACTGGCATCCCTGCGCGTGTTCATCGATGGCGAGGCCTCATTCTGCGCAGCCCTGCGCGACAGCCTCTTCATGCGCAGCACTGCAGCCTGGGTCGAGCTTCCGCGTAGCGGGCGCTGGACTGCCCTGCGCAAGCTGCCCCTGGCGGAGGTCGGGTTCGCCGAAAAGGATGCACTGATCGACTTCCCCTCGCAGTCTCATCCGGCCTATCGTCTGCTGACCGAGTATTTTGCCTTCCCCGAGAAATTCAATTTCTTCGATATCGACTTGTCGGCGATCCTCGCCGTGCTGCCCGCCAATACCAAAAGCTTCACCTTGCACCTGGGCCTGTCCGGCCTGCGCGCCGATTCGCATATCGCCCGGCAGCTCGGCGGCGTCAGCGCAGCCAATCTGCTGTTGGGTTGCACCCCCGTCATCAACCTGTTCAGCCAGCGCGGCGACCCGATCCGGCTCACACACGCCGGTGCCACCTATCCGGTCTTGCCAGACGGCCGGCGCGCTTTTGGTTTTGAGGTGTATTCCATCGATTCGGTCCAACTGGTGCGGCAGACACCGCAGGGCGAATCGATCACGCAATTCCGCCCCTTCTATTCGCTGCGCCACGGACAGGCCCCCGAGCAAGATGGTCACTACTGGGCCATGCGCCGTGATGAACTGGTGGCGCTGAAGAGCCCCGGATATGAGACCGAAATTTCCATCGTCGACATCGATTTCGATCCCGCCAAAGTCGAGACCGACACGCTGAGCATCGAGCTGACCTGCACCAACCGCGATCTCCCCGCCTTGCTGACCTACGGCTTGCCCGGCGGCGACCTGAGCCTGGAAGGCGGTGGCGTAATCCGTACCGCAGCCCTGTTGCGCAAGCCGACACTGCCTTCGCGCTTCGAACGCGGACGCGGTGCGCAATGGCGGCTGATCTCGCATCTCTCGCTGAATCATCTCTCCCTCATGCGTGGGGGGCTGGAAGCCTTCCAGGAGATGCTGACGCTCTACGACCAATCCAATTCGCCCATCTCGCAACGCCAGATCAGCGCCATCGCTGCCATCGATCATAGGCCCACGACCGCGTGGCTGCCCGGCAATCCCTTTGCCAGCCTGGTCCGTGGCATCGAAGTCAAGCTGACCGTGGACGAAGAGGGCTTCGTGGGAAGCGGACTGCATGCCTTTGCCGGCGTGATCGACCGCTTCCTGGGCTTGTACGTGCACGCCAACAGCTTCTCGCAGTTGACCGTGATATCCAAAAGAACCGGGGAGGAACTCTTGAAATGCAGGCCACGCAGCGGAGATTTGAGCCTAGCGTGATCGAGCGGCTCTTCGCCGCTCCCCATCGCTTCCAGTTTTTCCAGGCCGTGCGCATGATCGAGCTCTGGTTCAAGCGCAATGGCGTGCCACACGAACGTGCGGTCAGTGATTTCCTGCGCTTTGCCAATCGCACCGTGCTTGGTTTTCCCGCCAGCGAGATCGAAGGGATCGATACCTACCCGCCGCGCGACGAGGAAACGAATTCGATCGCTCAAATGGAACAGGCATTACGTAGCGGACAGATGAAGTACGTCCGGCTCACGCCGACCTTCATGGGCTTCCTGGGCGGCAGCGGTTCGTTGCCGGCGCACTATACCGAGCGCATTGCACGTCACCAGATCGAGCAGAGAGATGAAGGGCCGCGCGCCTTTCTGGATGTGTTTTCAACACGTTCGCTGGCCTTGTTCTATCAGGCATGGAGCAAGTATCGCCTGGCTTTTCAGTACGAAGCCGGTCGCCGCGACACCTTCCTGCCGTTGCTGCTCTCGCTCTCGGGGCTGGGTTTCCGTTCGCTACGCGAGCGCCTGCAGGATCTGGAGGGCAATGGTGTACGCGATGAATCTATGGCCCATTTTGCAGGCGCTTTCCGCCATCGTCCTGCCTCTGCGCCCTATATGCAGAAGGTGTTGGGGGAATACTTTTCGGTGCCGCTGGAGATCGAGCAATTCGTCGGCTACTGGTACAAGGTCCCGCGCGAACACCAGACCATGCTGGGATCGACCAACTCCGCCCTGGGCACCGCCATGGCGGGCGAGCGGGTATGGCAGCGCGACCTGCGCATGCGTTTGTGCATCGGGCCGCTGGCGATGAAGGACTTCGAGCAGTTCCTGCCCGGGAAAAGGGCCTCGCTGGCCCTGGCGCGCATGTTGGGGATGTTCACCGGCTCTACCCTTGAATATGAAGTGCAGCTGGTACTGCGCGCCCAGGATGTCCGCGGGACGGCGCTGACAGGCACACGTGAAGGCGGACGCTTGGGATGGGATACCTTCATCGCCACCGCGCCCGAGACACGGGACCGTGCCGATATCCGCTACGAGATTGCCATGCAGTGACGTGAACGAAAAGTACAAAAACCAGGACGGCCGCCACGGCCGTCACCACCATCAGCAGGAAGGAAGAGCAGCATGGGCATCAACCTCAAATCCCTCATCAGCAAACTCAACGACACTGCGCGCCTGGCCACTGAGCGTGCGGCCACGCTGTGCATGTCGCGCGGCCAGTATGAAGTCGACCTGGAGCATCTGTTCCTGGCCCTGCTCGAACAGCCGCAATCTGACTTCAGCCTGATCGCACGCCGCAGCGGCATCAGTACCGACAGCCTGCAAGCCGATCTTGAGCGCGAGATCGCAACCTTCAAGAACGGCAATACCCGCACCCCCGTCCTGTCGCCGCACCTGCAGACGCTGTTTGAGCATGGCTGGCTCATCGCATCGCTGGAGGGCGGCAATCCCTCCATCCGCAGCGGACACCTGCTGCTGGCACTGCTGACGCAGAGCGAGCTGTCACAGCTGGCCTATCGGGGCTCCAAGCTGTTTGCCAAATTCAAGGTGGATGAACTCAAGCATGATCTGCACAGGCTTGCGGAAGGATCCATGGAATCGCCCGCGACGGTGGATGCCGATGCACATGCCGACGCAGAGCATGGCAGCGATCCGGTAGGGGAACTCAAGCAGCGTACCGCCTCGAAGACGCCTGCGCTGGACCAGTACACCACCCAGCTGACCCAGCGCGCCCGCGATGGCAAGATCGATCCGGTCATTGGCCGCGATGCCGAGATCCGCCAGGCCGTCGACATCCTGCTGCGGCGCCGCCAGAACAATCCCATCCTGACCGGCGAAGCCGGCGTGGGCAAGACTGCCGTGGTCGAGGGGCTGGCCCTGCGCATCGTCCAGGGCGACGTGCCGCAGCCCTTGCAGGGCGTGGAGATCCATACGCTGGACATGGGGCTGCTGCAGGCCGGGGCCAGCGTCAAGGGCGAGTTCGAGAATCGCCTCAAGAACGTGATCGATGAAGTCAAGAAGAGCCCGCATCCCATCATCCTCTTCATCGATGAGGCGCACACCATGATCGGCGCCGGTGGCCAGGCCGGGCAGAACGATGCGGCCAATCTGCTCAAGCCGGCCCTCGCGCGTGGCGAGCTGCGTACCATCGCCGCCACCACCTGGAGCGAGTACAAGAAGTATTTCGAAAAGGATGCCGCGCTGGCCCGGCGCTTCCAGGTCATCAAGGTCGAAGAACCGAGCGAGGAGGTGGCCTGCGCCATGTTGCGCGCCATGGCCCCGCTCATGGAAAAGCACTTTGGCGTGCGCGTCTATGACGAAGCCATCACCGAAGCCGTCCGTCTGTCGCACCGCTACATCAGCGGCCGCCAACTGCCCGACAAGGCCATCAGCGTGCTCGATACTGCCTGTGCCAAGGTGGCGCTGGGACAGAATGCCACTCCCGCGCTGCTGGAAGGCGTCACGCGCCGTCTTGAACGTCTGGATGCGGAGATCGCCGCCCTTCAGCGCGAGGCGGCCAGCGGTTCGCCGCACCAGGTGCGATTGGCCGATCTGCAGGAACAGCAGGCCACCGCCCTGGCCGAACAGCGTGATCTGCAAACGCGCTGGGAGCAGGAGCGAGGGCTCAACGAACGCATCCAGCAAGCCCGTACTGCTCTGGAAGACGCCAACAAGGAAGGTGCCGCAGCCTCGGATGCTGAAGCCGCGCGTGCTGAACTGAAGCAATTGCTGGATGAACTCAAGCAACATCAGGGCGAGACGCCAATGGTCCCGGTCCAGGTGGATGGGCACGTGGTCGCCGAGATCGTGGCTGGCTGGACCGGGATCCCGCTGGGCAAGATGGTCAAAGATGAAATCAAGACCGTGCTGGGCCTGGACGGCCTGCTGCGCGAGCGTGTGCTGGGGCAGCCACAGGCCACCTCCGCCGTGGCCCAGCGCGTGCGCACCTCGCGGGCCAATCTGGATGACCCCGGCAAGCCCAAGGGCGTGTTCCTGTTCGTGGGGCCGTCCGGCGTCGGCAAGACCGAGACTGCGCTGGCGCTGGCCGATGTGCTCTATGGCGGTGAACGCAAACTGATCACCATCAACATGAGTGAATACCAGGAAGCGCACACCGTCTCGGGCCTCAAGGGTTCTCCTCCGGGCTACGTCGGTTATGGTGAAGGCGGCGTACTGACCGAGGCGGTGCGGCGCAATCCCTACAGCGTGGTGCTGCTCGACGAGGTGGAAAAAGCCCACCCGGACGTCCTGGAGCTGTTCTTCCAGGTCTTCGACAAGGGGGTGATGGACGATGGCGAGGGGCGCGAGATCGACTTCAAGAACACCATCATCATCCTCACCAGCAATGTGGCCTCGTCGCAGATGATGCAGGCCTGCCTCAACAAGACTCCGGACGAATTGCCGACACCGGATGAACTCGATGCCCTGATCCGCCCGCAGCTGGTCAAGGCTTTCAAGCCGGCGTTCCTGGGACGGTTGAAGGTAATTCCCTACTATCCGATTGCCGACGAGGTGCTGGTCGAGATCATCAAGCTCAAGCTGGTGCGCATCGCCAGGCGCATCGCCGAGAATCACAAGGCCGAATTCAGCTATGACAAGGCATTGGTCGAGGCCGTACTGGCGCGCTGCACCGAGGTCGATTCAGGCGCACGCAATGTCGACAACATTCTTAACGGCAGCCTCTTGCCGGAGATCGCCGAAAGCGTCCTGGCGCGCATGGCCGAAGGACAGGGCATCAGCCGCATCAAGGTATCGGCCAGCAAGAAGGGCGATTTCAAGTACACCATCCAGTAAGCCTCACGAAGTGATCAAGACCATGACGTGTTCTTCCTCTTTCCTTTATCTGGCGTGCGCCGCCACTGATCCAATGCAACCAGAAACGGTGCGGCCATGATTGCCTCTGCCATTGCCGCCCTGGCAGGTGCATGGAACCAGTCCACGCGGGTGATGCGCCTGTACATGGCATCAGGCGCGGACCTGGGTGCGGATACGCTGATGGCGGAAAAATTGCAGGCCGTCGAAGCGATCAGTCCGGTTCAGGAGGGCATCGATGGCAACCATCTTGATGCCGCCATCGCCGGCTATCGCCTGCAGCTCTCCTGCCTGAGCCTGAACGCCACTATTTCGCTGCGCAAGTTGCTGGGACAAGCGGTGCTGCTCGAACTGGACACGGACGGTGCTCCCCGTGCCTTCCATGGCCACGTTACCGATTGCCGGATGGAGGGGGCCAACGGCGGCATGGCGCGTTATGTGTTGACCATCGAGCCGTGGCTGGCTTTCCTGCGGCATCGCCGCGACAGCGCAGTGTTCCAGGACATGACGGTCCCGGACATCATCGAATCGGTCTTTCGTGACTACCAGGGAGAAGGCAAGCTGCAGCCAGCCTGGCGGCTGGATCTGCAGGATGCCTCGGTTTATGCCAGGCGCAGCCTGGCCACCCAGTATCAGGAAACCGATCTGGCCTTCGTCAACCGCCTGCTGGCCGAGGAAGGCTTGTTCTACTACATCGAGCACACTGGCGATGCGAGCAGTGCCAGCCTGGGGATGCATACGGTGGTCATTGCCGATCACAACGGCAGCTTCAAGCCCAATGCACGCGAGCGGATCGCCTTCAGCCAGCCCGGCGCGGTCATGCCGGAGGACAGCATCGACCGCTGGCGCAGCGTTCGTCGCTGGCAGAGCAATGCGGTCGATATCCTGACCTGGGACTATCGCCAGGCGGCCGTGCGGGAAGCGAGCAGCATGAGCAGTGTAGGCAGCGATAACGGCGATGGCGGCGGCGATGCCACGCCGGGGGGCCTGGTATTGTCCCTGCGTGATGCACCCGGCGTGTACGCCAACGAAAACCGTGCCCAGGCCGAGCGCCAGGCGCGCAACCAGATGCAGGGCATCGAGGCGCGCAATGAAGTCTTCACCGGAACGGGCACCGTGCGCAGTCTCAGGCCCGGAACGACCTTTACCCTGACGGGGCATTACGACCATTTCGGCAGTGCAGATGACCAGTTCGTGCTGCTGCGTGTGGTCCACCAGGCGCATAACAATCTCAACGCCGACCTCAAGGCTGAAGCCCTGCGGCTGCTGGGCGAAGCCAGTCTGGAGGAGGAGGGCGGCACCACCAGCCTGCTCGATACCGCCTTGCAGCCTGCTCGCGGAGAAGCGCGGCCAGTCTACCGTAACCGCTTCGAGGCTATTCGCAACAAAGTTCCTTATCGTCCCCTGGTGACCGATGCCGACGGTAATCGACTCCTTCCCAAGCCCGCCGCGAGCGGCCAACAGACCGCCGTCGTCGTGGGCGCACAGGGGCAACCGGTGCATACCGACCGCGACAACCGCATTCGCGTGCAATTCCACTGGCAGCGCGGCGAGCGCAGCCATAGCGGCCTGAGCTCGCCGACGCCGGATGGTCACGTGGGCGCGCCCGCCAATGAACAATCCGGCACCTGGGTGCGCGTGCTGGCCGGCATCGCGCCTACCGCGGGCGCCAATTGGGGCGGCCAGGCGGTGCCCCGTGTGGGGCAGGAAGTCCTGATCGATTTCATCGAAGGCGACATCGACCGACCGGTGGTCATCGGCACCTTGTACAACGGCCGTGGCCAGGACAATGCCCAGGGCAATCAGGCCGGACAGGGGGCGGGTTCGGCGACGGGCAATGCGCCCGCCTGGTTCCCCGGCGACAGTGAGGGGCACCAGCATGCGGCGGTACTGTCGGGTATCAAGACCCAGGCGCTGGGTGCCAGCCAGAGCGGTGGCGGGGCCTATAACCAGCTGGTGTTCGACGACACGCCTGGCCAGTCGCGCGCTTCGCTGCAGCAGCATGCGGACAGTCATGATGGTGCGAGCGAACTGAACCTGGGCCTGTTGCGCCAGCAGACGGACAACCAGCGCCTGGCCACGACCGGGCAAGGCTTCGAGCTGAAGACGCGCTACAGTGCGGCCGTGCGCGGCGGGCAGGGATTGCTGCTGTCAACGGAGAAGAGTGCGGCCGCGCAACTGGATGTGCGTGGCGCGCTCTCGCAGCTTGCCGACAGTGTGGAGAAGCAGAAGCAACTGGCCGAGACGGCGCAGAAGCACAATGCCAAACTCGACGGTGAGGCTGAAGCGGGCAAGTTGCCCGGTGTGGAGTCCCTGGCGGAGTCCATCGAGGTGCTCAAGGCGAGCGCCACGGCTTCGGCTGGCAACAGTGGCGGTGACGATGGCGGTGAAGCAGGCTCAAGTGCCGCGACTGCTTTCAGCGCACCACAATTGCAACTCTCCAGCCCGGCCGGTATCGCTGCGGCCACTCCGGCCAGCGCCATCATGGCTGCGGGTGTGACCAGCAGCGTCACGTCTGGCAAGGACATCAACCAGATCGCCCAGGGCAATCTGCATCATCTGGCCAAATCTGGCATCAGTCTCTTCACCTATGGGAAGGTTAGCGACGCCAGCAAACCGGTTCAGGATGCCGGCATGGCCCTGCATGCGGCTTCTGGCAAGGTCAGCGTGCAGAGCCAGGCCGGCAAGACGCTCATGACGGCGGCCGGGCAGGTGACGGTGGCCAGCGTGGGGCAGGATGTGCAGATCACGGGCAAGCAGCATGTGCAGTTCAGTGCGCAGGGTGCGTGGCTGAAACTGGAGGGCGGCAACATCGAGGTGCATGGGCCGGGGGCGATGGAGTTCAAGGCCAGTGCCAAGGAGTTGACGGGGCCGGCAAGCTCTGGCTCCAGTGCTAGTTTGCCGGTACCTGGACCGTTAGCAGACTGTGAGTATAAGACTGGTGTCTGACGGTGCTCGAATCCGATGAATGGTGGAAGAAGAATCTCATCATGGGCCAATTACAAATCAATGAACAACTGCGTGCCGTCTTGTTTCAATTGCGCGAAGTCAATCCGGGGAGCTATGTCCACTTGCTGCTTGATGGGAATCACCCTTGCGCTGACGACGATGAATTGCATATCACGCGGATGAAGAAACGCGATATCCCGGCAGAGGCCGTTTTGGTGCCGCGTGCCGACTTTGCTCACGACCCAGCGATTTGCCCCGCCTTGGTGACCTTGTATTCGCCTGGTGATCGCGGGTACCCCGACGAGGCGCTGCTGGATTTGAGCATCGCTCATGCTTGGTACCGGCGCGATAGTATCAACGGCAGTTATGTCTGTGGATGGCTGGTGTCGGAAAGTCCTGCTCATCAAGTCGCCAAACATCTGGCTCCCGCGTGCGAGTTATTCGACGTGTCGCGTGGATGCCGTCGCGTGCTGCCGTTGTTTGAGCCTCATCGTCTTTCGCTGGTTGCTGATGCGGGACGTGAAAGTTTCCTGCGGCGCTGGATCGGGCCAATCAGTCACTGGATGTGGCTCGATATGAAAGGAGACCTCCGGAGTCTCGCTGCCAGTGATTTGGCCGATGGCGTCCCAGGCAAGGGTCACCTCAGCCAGCGCCACTGGCAGGCGCAGCAGAGGGTAGCGAATGCACGAGTGGTCGCCATGGCGATGGCGGATGCCGGTCACATGTTGCCTGTCTACCCCGAAACTACCATCGACGCATCCCTGCAGCGGGCCGTTGCGTTGGGATTGCAGCGCACAGAAGATCTGGTGTTCTTCGCGCTCAATGATTTTTCATTTTCACGCGCTTGGACAAGCCATCCCGCTGCAGCGAATGCTATCAGGCAGGCGCTGCAAGGAGAGCAGACCTTGAGTGAACTGATGTGCAGGCTGACTGACGACACACTGGAAGAGATCGCCGCCACATGCGAGGCCGGTCCAACGTTATTTGGAGATTCTGATGGACACTGACGTCACTCAAGTTAAATCAGCCACCGGCGCAGCTAAGATGCGCGCCAATGCCGATAGCGCCCAGAAATGTGCTCTCGGCAGCAATGGTCAATGCAGTTTCTGTCAGCGCGCTGGCTATCCGATTCTGCCTCTACGTTACGCCGTCAAGCCGTCTTATGTCCCTGCGATAGGGACTAGCCCGCAATCGTTACCGCAAATGGAGAAGTTCTCTGCGCAGGCGCTCAAAGGCAACCGCTATACTCTGCGTGTGCTACGCAAAGGTTATGTACACGTCTACCTTGGAGTTAAAGGCCACTGGCAGACCTACGCGGTGACCGATGATGGCTACCTGCGCTTGCTGAAAAACCCCGATGATCCAGATGCCAAGGGTAATCGTCCTTTGACCGAGTCTTGCAAACGGGATGGTCACAACATTCCGGCCAGTTTTATCAATATTCCCGATAAGTACAAGAAGGTTTGGATCGGTTTCGCGGATCGTCCGTGGCGCAAGGAGGTACGTGCTGCCTTTGAGGTCAAGCCGGATGCGCGGATGCAACAGGTCGACATAGGTCAGTTGTCCAGCGCGCCTGCGCAGGTGCCCAATGCGCTTGAGATTACCTCCGATGGGACGAGTCTGCACACCTATGTCGAGGAATATGCTCGGGATCCCGGTGACTATGCCAAACGTTTAAGGTATCCGGCACCTGTGGTATCCGCCGAAAAAGTGACCACCAAGAATTTTCAGTGGGAGAGTCTGCATGGCAATTATCCTCGCAGCGGGCATTTGGCTTCCCTTGGAGAACACGCGGCTTCCTACCAGAAAAAGACCGGGCGAAAGATGTCGGCGCTCGTGCTACGTGATCCGGTTGGAATACTGCAAGAGCTGAACGGCGCGGTCGCCCATGTGGTCAAGGCACGTCAAGACTTTGGAGTGGCCGTGATGCGTCCGCTGATGATTTCCCAGTCGATACTTGGCCTAAAAAAATTCTTTGAGCAGGCTGCCGCCGCCAATCGCGAGGCCCAAGAGAAGAAGGACAACAAGCCAGACAGGCAATACGAGCGGGATACAGAGTCCATGCCAATGGTGGGCTCAGCGGGTCTTCCCGTCTACAGCATGAAGGCGACGACCCGCGCCGAGCGCGCCCAGCGGGACGCAGACGATGCTTGGAGTCGGATCGCCAAACGCTACGATGAAGGTGCTCGCGCGGCGTTCGACCAGCGCTACACAGAGACGATGAAGCGTTTCGCCGAGGGAATCGCGAATCAGGGGCACGACTGGGCTTTGTGGGCGGGGCACGAGGCCTGGCGCATGCATTTCCAAGACTATGTCACGAACTATATATCCGACTACAAGGACTTGGTCGAGATGTCGGCATTATGCCTAGCGGGTGGGACGGGCGAAGATGAATATTCCCAGGCGCTATGGATGAAATGGTTTTCAGCCAAGCCCGATGATGTGACCAATCCAGTGTTTCGGGGCTTGTTTGGGGGGCGCAAGGAGCTGCTGGCCTTCCTAATTCCCGAGAGGCCTTCCCTCTGGCGGGAAGATAACGAAATGAACAAGACCGATAAACTGTATGAGACAGCCAAGGGGATCACTGCCTCTGAGGAAGTAGAGGGCCCCAAGAAGTTGGAACACTTCATCGATGATCGGGTCAAGAACTGGGCAGCGAGCCTCATGACCACTATCGGCGCGATTTCTGCGCGGATAGACGCCAAACTAAGTCCAGTGGCATCTTTGACAGTCAATCGTGCTATCCAAGCTAGCCAATACTTATATAGCGGGATCAGCATGACTTTCGTCAGGGTAAGGATGACGGTTGGTGACTACCTCAAGTTGCTCAATGAACTAGGGGTAAAAATACGGAACGGTACTCGCAAGCAAGTCAATTCGTTACTGTTTGCGGGTTTTCTCAGCATCGCAGGTATCGGCGATGCCAAGATTCGTGATCGCGTCGTAGACGTTACCATCTGGACCCTCGAAAAGGTATCGGCCGTCAAAATGGCCATTGCCAACGCAGCCAAGTCGGCGGTCGGATTAAGCACGGCAGTGTTGAGTAAGCTTTCCGTATCCGCTGCGATGGTCAGCGACGAAGTCATGAGGGATCTGCGTTCGCTGGCCGGAAAGATAGAACTCAGCACGCAGCAAGCCAGGATGTTGGCGCGCGATTTGATGGCGAGGAATCTTAAGCTCGGGGCGGTTGGCGAGCCGGCGCTAGCCGCAGGCTCGCTTTATTTCCAGCTGTGGGCCTGGAAAGATTCAATGAAATCGGTCAAGGAAAAATTAGGTGCCGACGGGACGGAAGCCCAATTGTCTTTGTTGTCGGCGGGTATCGGTGTGTTCGCCGCGTCCACCGAGGCCCTAGGTGGCGTTTTCAAGTTATTTAGCGCTAAGTTACTTGGAAAAATTCTTATTCGGTGGGCTGGAATTATCGGCATGCTATCGGCCGCCACCGATGTCATGCAAGCTATCGCGGCTTCTGTGAGAACCTACAAAAAAGGCGATAGAGAAGCATCATTGTATTTCGGAGGCGCCGCATTGATGTTTGCACTCGGTGTTGCCGCTTCCGGTTTTGCCATGGGGACTCCAGCCATTTTTGGAGGCTTACTTGGATTGGGGCCTGTGGGTTGGGTTATTCTGCTCGTCGGTGTTGGCATATTTTTCACATGGATGGCAATGAATGCCGAGTCGACTTCCGCAGAGTTGTGGGCAGACCGCTGCTATTTTGGAAGGAACCTCAACGGTAAAGGATTGTGGACCGACGCCCAGATGGACCAAGAGATACAAGAGCTCAATACGATCGTCGCGGGATTGAGAGTCGAACTGGGAGGCCGAAACTTCTCAACGCGTTGGTTTGGCGATATCCAGTTTGAAGATGACAACGTACAACTGAAAATAACATTTGGCATGTTCAGTACGGTAAGTTCCGCCTATGAATGGATATGGTATGCCCGGCATAAGTCGAAGGGAAATGTTGAGTTAAAAAGAGGCCGATTCGGCAAGGTTCCTCGCCCGTTGACGGCATCGACGTTGATACCTCTGGTAGATTTATCAGGTAGAGATTTGCCAAGAGTGCACCCTGGCCCGGACAATTCTCCCCATCTTGTGAACGTGTATGCCGGACTGGATCCGGAAAAATATGAAGAGACGACCGTGGTGGTCAATTTTTGGCCTGATGCCGCCAACAGTGAAGATTGTTTAGCAGGGACGTTAGTAACGGAGGAAGTGTGACGACAAGTAATACAAGCCGATTTACTCCGAAAAATCCACTTTGGTACGAGGACCTTGCTGCGCGCGAGTCGGGAATAGATCTTGATGTGCGCTTGGATAGCCCGCTCCTTGATGAGGATCTGAATCACGTCGATGAAACTTACCTGGAGATTTCACGCACATCGTCTGTCATCAGGGGGCTCGGGATCCTGATCGGTATATCATTTTTTTTAATTGCCTTCGGTTTCTTTATTCCTTTTCTGATCTATCGGTGGGGCGACTTTTTCAGTATCGCCCCTTTGCTTGGCGTCTTTTATTGCGTGATGCTGGTGGGCGGAATCGTGGCAGTGGGATTGTTCGCCCTTTATGACTGTCTTCTTCCGAGAGATACGCCGGTGCGGTTCAATAGAAATACTAGAAAAATATACGTCTACGAATATACGGCGTCATTGCAACGTCTGAAGCGCTGGCGAACGGAAATCAAGATCTATGACTGGGATCAGATCGAGGCGGAAATTACCAAGTCCTCAGTATTTACCGGGAAAACTTACACCGTGCGGCATGAGCTGGTGCTGGTGATCTGTAAAGCAGAAACCAACGAGGTCATTGACCGTATTTCACTCAAGGGTAATGACGTCGGTGTGGAGACCCTGTATCAACTATGGTCCTATATCCGCCGGTTCATGGCCTACGGCCCGTCCCGTATTCCAGTGCTGATGACACGGGAGCAGAGTGTCGGCTTCGTCAAGAGCCTGTTTCATTTCATGCCTTACCTTTCCCCAACCGAGGAGGGCCGGCGCTTCCGTAGCAAGATGCGGTGGCTGGACTATCCGATCATTTTCCTGACGATCTGGTTTTTCTGGATCTGGCTGCCTCTTGGGCTTTGCCATTACGTTGCAATGAAGTGTGCTCCAGAGCCGCGCTGGCCTGTAGAAGTGGATGAAGAGAGTCGGCGTGGATAACAGAAAATTCTTTCATGAGGACGTCGCGTTTCAATCCACGCTCATTCCTTATGCCATGAATGGACTGTCCCAGAAATTGGTAACGCAATCCCATGAGCTATTTTGTCTCGCTTAGCGGCGGTATTAGCAAATGCTAGGTGTTTGTCGCCATTTGGATCTCACGCGGCTCCACCCGCAATGATTGGCATTGGGGGGGTAGGGGAATTTGATGTTGACTCTCTATTCATCGTCTCGCCAAATTTTGTTTTATTGCTCCGTCCGCGCGAACATCCGCCACCAACCCTTCTCCAACTCCCCGCGAGGCCCGTTAGTCTTAGCACGCACATGGTTATGTGAAGGCTTGTCCTGCGTAGTACAAATCATCATCTGGGTAATTACCGACGACGCGCTCGAGAGCTGGTGCTCGCTATGCGTGTTCGGCACCAAGAAAGACTCATCTGCGGCATACACTGATATTTCCCTGCAGAGAAAAGAGCTCGAGAAATCGCTTATTGAGATTGGAGTACTTTGATGGCTTCATTTTTGAAAATAAAAGTTGGTGACGATTTGCGAGTGGCTCGAGGCGTAATAAAGCGCTATGAGTGTAATCGCGCTGAAGCCAGCTTTGTTCTAACGAAAAACGACCAACGCGTTATGCAGATGTCCGCAATTGCAAATGCCTTCGCTGGTATGGGGGGAGTAGCCACTTCGCAGATGAGCAATGCATCCAATATTGAAGAGTGGGCAGATTATCTCTCCTTTGAAATCAACGATCAGCGATATCAAGGATGGGTCTGGAGGGGCCTGTACATAATTTTGTGTAAACGGACTATTGGCAGGAAACTGTCGCCTTGTCCGGAGCCACAATGAGTAAAAAGAAACACGACGTACCCGAAGAATTACTGGCTGGATTGCTAGCCAATTACAAGAATCCCGAAGATTTAATAGGTGAAGAAGGCCTGTTGAAGCATCTCACCAAGCTGGTGGTGGAACGAGCCCTGGAAGCCGAGCTGAGCGAGCACCTGGGCCATGAGAAGCACGGGAGCGTAGCCAATGAGTCGGGCAACACCCGAAACGGCAAGAGTCGCAAGACGCTAAAGGGCGAATTCGGCGAGTTGCCAATTGAAGTTCCTCGAGACCGTCATGGCAGCTTCGAACCGAAGCTGGTAACCAAGCATCAGACGCGCTGGGCCGGCTTCGACGACAAGATTATTTCGCTGTATGCCCGTGGCATGACAGTAAGAGAGATTCAGGCGCACCTGGAAGAGATGTATGGAACCGAGGTGTCACCCAGCCTGATTTCATCGGTCACTGACGCCGTTGTCGATGAAGTCAAAGCCTGGCAAGCTAGGCCATTGAATCCAATTTATCCCATCGTTTATCTCGACTGTATCCATGTCAAAGTGCGTGAAGGAACGGTGCGAGTAAAAGCCGTCTACCTAGCCATCGGCATCACCATGGACGGTGAGAAGGAGGTGTTGGGACTGTGGCTAGCGCAAACGGAAGGCGCCAAGTTCTGGCTGCAGGTTGTCACTGAGCTGCGTAATCGCGGCGTGCAAGATATCTTCATCGCTTGCGTTGACGGCTTGAAGGGCTTCCCGGATGCCATCGAAGCTGTGTTCCCGAAGACCACGGTGCAGCTGTGTATCGTCCACATGGTCCGGCACAGCTTGAATTACGTCTCATGGAAACGACGTCCGGAGGTGGCGGCTGACCTACGATTGATTTACCAGTCGGCAACCGCCGAAGAAGCCGAACTCCGACTCGGTGAATTCGAAGAGAAATGGGATGCAGAGTATCTGCCTATCGGCCAATCCTGGCGGCGCAACTGGCCCCGTCTGATTCCGTTCTTCGACTTCCCACCAGAGATTCGAAAGGTCATCTATACGACCAATGCCATCGAGTCGGTCAACATGAGTTTGCGCAAGCTGACTAAGAACCGGGGCTCGTTCCCCAGCGATGAGGCGCTGATTAAACTCTTCTTCCTGGCCCTGCGCAACATCAGTAAAAAGTGGACGCTGCCCATCCGAGATTGGAAAGCTGCACTGACTCGGTTTACTATCCAGTTCGGTGAACGTATCTCTATGAATTAAACGAAATCCCGTTTACACAAAAAATCGGACACGCCCGTCTGGAGGAGCCCCTTTTCTGAAGATGATGACGTAGAGGTGGTGTATCGGATGACGAGCAGCATTAACGAAGTGGCTGCCATAGCACGACCTTTAGATAGGTTAATTGCCCTCTATCCGCATTGTGGTCGTGGAGTTTCTGCACATTGGAGAGTAGTTTCAAAAGCATGGTTTATATGGGTATTTTGTTTGATTTCTTTTGTGATATTTTCCGGGCTTGGTATGTTGCTTGGATTTACAAAGGAGTTGTTTCTAGATATTTACAATTACATATTTCTGGCCTGTTTTATATTGGTTTTTTCGGCATTCACTATCAACATGGGATTTAAATTATTGCCATTTGCGAGCGTTGCAGAACGCGTTTTTGCAGCGTTAGGGTGGGGAAATCCATCACAAATTGACTTGAAGAGGTCATCAAAAGAAAAGAAAAAAGAGGGTGATCCCGGGGAGTGCGGCACCTTCTATTTTCGATATTGACTGAGTGTCGTTGCCATCTGCATGAGATCGCTGAGCGAAGTCGATTATTCGTATCTACTGGCGCATGTCAACTAGATGCAAGAGCCTTCAAGTAGCAAGGTACTCACCAATCTTCGCATGCAAGCTGATCAGTTCGTGGAGAGAAGATTCTTACTCAGAGAAAAAACGTGGAAGGTGAGCGTACCGGAATCTGGTAATAATTGGATAAGCTGGATAAGCCGCTATACCTTGCTTTTAAGAAGAATTTCAAAGACCTTAGGAAGTCCATCTCGTGAATCGCCGGTCTTGGTGATGGAGGATGTGTGACTGTAATTAAGACAAGCCGATTTAATCCGAAAAATCCTCTTTGGTATGAGGACCTCCCTAAGCGCGATTCAGGAATTGACTTTAATGAGCGCTTGGATAGCCCGCTCCTCGAGGAGGATCTGAATCACGTAGATGAGAATTACCTGGAGATTTCACGTACATCGTCTGTTATCAGGGGACTAGGTATCTTAGTAGGAGGATTGTTTCTTCTGAGTGTTATTGGCGTATTTATCCCTCTTCTTATTAAGTTGAGGGATGTTTATTTCAACCTCATTCCAGTGCTTGGACTTATTTTTTGCGTCATGCTGGTTGGCGGGATCGTGGCAGCGAGCGTATTCGCTCTGCACGACTGTCGGCTTCCGAGAGACACGCCGATCCGGTTCAATCGGAACACCAGAAAAATATACGTCTACGAATATACGGCGTCATTGCAACGCCTGAAGCGCTGGCGAACGGAAATCAAGATCTATGACTGGGATCAGATCGAGGCGGAGATTGCCAAGTCTTCAGTATTTACCGGGAAAACTTACTCCGTTCGGCATGAGTTGGTGCTGGTGATCTGTAAGCCAGCAACCAACGAGGTCATTGACCGCATTTCACTCAAGGGCAATGACGTCGGGGTCGAGACCCTGTATCAATTGTGGTCCTATGTCCGCCGGTTCATGGCCTGCGGCCCGTCCCGTATTCCAGCGCTGATGACACGTGAGCAGAGTGTTGGCTTCGTCAAGAGCCTGTTTCATTTCATGCCCTACCTTTCTCCAACCGAGGAGGGCCGGCGTTTCCGTAGCAAGATGCGGTGGCTGGATTATCCGGTCATTTTCCTGACTATCTGGTTTTTCTGGATCTGGCTGCCTCTTGGGCTTTGCCATTACGTTGCAATGAAGTGTGCTCCAGAGCCGCGTTGGCCTGCAGAAGTGGATGAAGAGAGTCGGCGCGGAAAACAGAAAATTCTTTCATGAGTACGTCGCGGTTTAATCCACCCAATTCCCGCTGGTATGAGGACCTCCCAGCCCGAGCGGCGCTGGCTGAGGAAGAAGTTGCTGTCATGGCTCTGCAAGAGGATGTGATCGGTGTCGATCAAAGTAAACTTGAGATATCTCGTGCATCTTCCATCTTGCGTGGTGGCTTCATTTTCATCGGTATGGCGGTCTTGCTGATACTGTTCTGGTTCGCGCCACATGTCTTCACGTCTATCTTCACGCCTCCCAGATCTGTATTGGTGATAACGATCTTGACGATTCAGAATCTCACACTGGCCGGCTACAGCCTGTTCCTGATCTGGCTGGACTGTCGAATTCCACGTGATCTTCCTATTGACCTGCGTCGGTAATTTGTAGCCAGTCAGGCAGTGAGTCGGTTGTCGATCATATTCGATTCTAGCCAGGCTCGACGGACCGTAGCTGGAGGTTTGTACTGATGTGCGCTATGCGGCCTGCGCTCGTTGTAGAACTGACGCCATCTTTCAATCAGCACTTTTGCCTCCGCCCGGCTGCGGAACCACTCCCGGTTAAGCAGTTCGTCACGCAGCTTGCCATTGAAGCTTTCCACGAATCCGTTCTGCCATGGACTGCCTGGCGCAATGAAGGCGGGGCCAACGGAGGCATCCCGCAGCCAGCGCATGACCTTGGCCGCTGTGAACTCGGCTCCATTGTCCGACCGAACGTAGGCCGGCTTTCCATGTAACCGCATCAATCGCGAGAGCGTCAGGATGACATCCTGGGAACGCAAACTGGCAGCAACTTCGATGGCCAGGCATTCCCGGGTGTATTCGTCGATCACACACAGCATCTTCAACGAGCGTCCATCCACCATCTGGTCATGAACAAAGTCGTAGCTCCAGACCGAATTAGGCTTGGTTGCTCCGGGTAGCCGAATATCATTGCCGCATCGACGCCTGCGAGGCCGTTTTCGTGGAATGCCCAGTTTGAGCGAGCTCCAGAGTCGTCGCACTCGGGACTCGCCCAAGGCCAGCCAGGCAGACATACGCAGATAGCCGAAGCGAGGGACCTCTTGCGATGCCGCGATGAGCTGCTGCGTCAGGCTCCGATCCTTTTCAGGTTGTAGCAACTGATAACCCGCTACCCGCCAGCTCAGTTCCAGATAACGACATGCCTTGCGTTGCGACAGCCCCCGACGAGTAAGGACTTCCAGCGCTTCGCGCCGGCCCGCGGAGGTCATCATTTTTTTCGGCTTAACTCCTTCAATCCATCAATCACCAGCAGCTGCTCCGCCACCATGCGTTTGAGCTTGTCGTTCTCGGATTCAAGCTCTCTGAGCCGCCGCGCGTCCGAGACATCCATACCGCCAAACTTGTTTCTCCAGCGGTAAAAGGTCTGCTCAGTAATGTTGTGGCGCTTGCACAGATCTACCGTCGCAATCTCCTTGCTCTCTGCTTCTCGCAAGATGCTGATGATCTGTTCGTCCGTAAATCGCTTCTTCATTGAGTTCTCCTTGGGGTTAGCATAAAGAACTCACTTATCCGGTGGCTACAAAATTCGTCTCAGGTCAGCGGTACGTTGATACTCCTTGGAGAAGCAGTGACATAGATCTCATTGCTCACTTCGCTCTACCCATAAGGGGTTCGTACATTGTAGTAGAAGGCAAGCGCTTCTACGCCTATTGGACAGCAGATCGTGTATTGATGTTTGTCACGCCGGACAACAAGCAATTTGCACTTTTCCGCCATCTGGCTGGAGCCCTGTTTGAGGATTTGCGAGACGGCCTGCAATTGGATCTGGTCCCGGCGCAAAGAATGACGGCAGTCTTGTGCCCGGATACTCAACCATGTTTTTGCGAGACGAGGATGGAGGCTTGCTTCATACGATTACTTACAATTCAAATTATTATCTGCAACTCTATCTCGCCGACTTCACTCCGTTCACCGATAGAAATCTAGCCTCGTGGGATTTTTTTGTCAGCCTGAAGAACGGAATTGAGAAGATATCTGGAATGTGTATATCCGCAGAAAAAATAGCTGATGTTGATACCAGTCGGATTCGCATCAAGTCAGGATTGGCGTGTCCGCAAACTGGTTATTGGTTAGTCGCGGATTTGGCCGACGATAAAGAATATGTTGAAGCAGGGTCTCCCATGCCACGCTCATTCGATAGGGAAGTGACTTGGGAGTGGTTATCTGAAGACATCATTCCACATGAGCTATTTCCAGAAGATCAAGAGTCGATGGAATGATCGCTTTCCCCAACTAGATACGCCCTCTCAAAAACCGTGAAGGTCACCGTAAATCCAGATGAGCAGATGAAGGAAATGAAGATGCTGATCTTTGATCATGTGACCGGAGACGACATTATCGATTTCGACCCAGCGACCGGGCTATGACGTTATCCAGAAAAGCCGAGAGTGACGCCTGAGTTTGAGATCACAGCGAGGTTCACCCTTCCGGTGAGAGGAAGCTTTACTGAAGTCGATGGCAAGCGTCACAGCGATCATGTCCTTGAAATTAGTACCGCAATCATATGAAGTCTGCCTCCCGTGGCGGCAGCATTCGCAAATTCTCGATTATTGCCGCTGCGCAGATATCACACGGCCCCGCTCACACTGATCAGCTTGGGGAGTACGAGCTACATGCGAGATCGAGAATCGGCTCATAATTTCCCGCTTATTCATCTGTCGCCGCGAACACCCGCCCCCAACCCTTGTCCAACCCGCTCCAAGGCCCGCCACTTCCAGCACGCACATGCAGGACCAGCGGGGATCATCATGACAAGAAAATAACCGATCGGGATCGCATCGACCATGAAACTGCCCACCCTGAAATCCTTGCTCGGCGTCAAGCCGCCCACCTCCGCCGTGGACCCGCTGCTCAAGCCCATCAATGACAATCATCCCGGCGGCGAAGACCTCTCCTTCACCGCCGATCTGGACGCCATCGCCGAGGCCCGGCGCTTCGACGATCCGACCCTGGATCAGGGCGAATGGGTCACCGACATCAAGGAAGCCGACTGGATCTTCGTCGAGCAGCGCTGCGCCCAGCTCATCGAAACCCGCAGCAAGGATCTGCGCCTGGCCGTCTGGTACAGCGAAGCCGCCTGCAAGACACGCGGCCTGCGCGGGCTGGGCGATGGCTTCCTGCTGGTGGCCGGCCTGTTCGACCAGTTCTGGGATCACCTCTACCCCCTGTCGGAAGAGGGCGACCATGACCGCCGCGTCGGCAACCTCACCTGGCTGCTGTCGCGCTCGGTGCAGATGTCGCGCGAGATCCCGCTGACCGAAGGACGCGGCAGTGCCTTCTCCCTGCTCGATTTCGATGGTGCACGCACCCGCGCCGCCAATGCCGAGCGTATCGCCAACGAGGGCGGGCAGCCGGAGGAGGGCGTCAAACTGGCCGTGATGGAATCGGCCCGCAAGCGCAGTTCACATGCCTTCTACGAAGCCATGCTGGCCGATACCCAATACTGCCTGCAATGCCTGGAACAATTCGAAAAGTCCGTGGACCAGCGCCTGGGCGTCGATGGCCCCGGCTTCTCTGCCGCACGCGAGGCGATCACGCTGGTACATGACACCATCGCCCGTTTCGCTGCCGACACCGGCCTGCGTTCAGTGGCGCCCGCAGAGATCGCCGTCGCCGACGAGAACACCGCCGCCGTCGCCGCGCAATTGAGCGAACCCGGCAGCCCAGTTGCAGTGTCAGTCCAGCATCAAGGGCCGATTCGCACCCGCGCCGAAGCCATCGCCCAATTGCGCGCGGTGGCGGAATTCTTCCGACGTACCGAGCCGCACAGCCCGGTCGCCCACCTGGCGGACAAGGCCGCGCAGTGGGGCGAAATGCCCTTGCATGCCTGGCTCAAGACCGTCATCAAGGATAATGCCGCGCTGTCCCACGTCGAGGAACTGCTGGGATTGCAATCGCCTCCGCAGGATTGAGCCCTTATCGGCCTCAGCCCCAACGAAAAAAGGAACCGCTAAAAAACGGTTCCTTTTTTCTTTTGAAGGAAATCCGCTCGCCGTTATTTGGCAATGCGGAATTCGATGCGGCGATTCTTGGCGCGTCCTTCCGCCGTGCTGTTGGAGGCAACCGGACGGTCCGGCCCCTGGCCGGAGGTGCTCAGCAGGCTTTCATCCACACCCTTGGCGCTCAGGTAAGCCTTGACTGCATCGGCCCGCGCCAGGGAGAGCGAGATGTTGCTCGCCCGCAGACCTTCATTGTCGGTATTGCCGATGATCTCGACATGCCGGCCCTTGAGCTTGAGCATGGTCGCGGCGATTTCATCGAGGATGCGCTTGCCTTCCGGCGTCAGCGTAGCCTGTCCGCTCTCGAAGGACACCACGCGGTTGGCCAGGGCGTTGTCCAGCAAGCCCTGTTCCGAGGTCGAAACCCGCAAGCCATTGTTGACGGTATAGGAAGAATTGAGACTGCTGGCCATGTCGCTGGCAATCTGCTGGCGCTGCGCTTCGTTGGCCACTTCGCCAGAAATGCTGACGGTGGTGCCGTCGATCTTCAGCTGTCCACGGCTGACGGCCTTGAGGTTGGGCGAGATCAGCTTCTGCACATGCGTGTTCCAATTGGCCGGCAAGACCACCTGGCCAACGGCGATCTGGTCCACCACGCGATCGGCACCGTAGACTTCACGCAGTCGCGCCAGGGCCGCTGCCTTGCTGGCTTCGTCCGGCACGGTGCCGGTGACCAGTACCTGGCCCGGCGCCGGGGTGGCGACGGGCGGTGCGACGTTCTGTGCCTGGCTGGCGGCGCAGGCGAGCCAGGCTGCGCTCAACAGAGCCAGCCTGCAGGAGGGGGAAAGAATGTTCGTCTTCAAGGTTCAGGCTCCGATGAAAGCTTCGCGGAACGAGGCAATGGCCGAGGTCAGCGAGAGGTCGGGGTGGGCCAGGTAGCTGGAGAGTTTCTGGATGCCATAGTCGCCACCCACATGCTCTTCCACCCAGTCGGCATCCTCGAAGGGGATGTTGTGCTCGGCACCGGCCTGGGTATCCATTACCGAATGCAGCGTGCGCGGCGAGGCGCCCGAAAAACCGAGGAACATCGCTGGTCGCTCATCCAGCCGCGTCACAAACAGCGCCAGCTCGAAATCGGCACGCGTAAGGAATGGCGTGATCAGGTGCATCCAGAAACTCGCCACCAGACTGCGGTACATCGGGTCGCGCGGCAGCGGCAGGATCAGGTTCTTGTCGAGGCGGCTGGAGGTGCTGGCCATGACCGGTTGCAGCAGCAAGCCCAGGGCCAGCAGCAGCTGGCGCAGGTTGCCGGTGAAGCCGGCCTCGGCCAGCATCTGTTGCAGCGATCCGGTGGTCTGCAGTTCCAGGAAGTCGGCAAAGGCGGCATGGTAGCCGGCGCTGTTGATATCGAGCTCCAGCGTGGCCGAGGCCAGGGTCTGCAGCGGTTGGCCGGGATCGGGGGCGTTCAGCACGCCTTGGGTGAGCGACTCCAGGCGCGACCACAGACGCGAGAGGATCAGCGGACTGTTGCTCACGAAGGCGACCGGGTCCTCGATATCGAAGGCGCTCATCGCGATGAACGGGAAGCGCCGCTGCGACTGGTCGCCGCTGGCACGCAGGTGGCCCGCCACGGCGCGTCGGCTGCGCGGGCCCATGACCACGAAGTGCAGGGGCTTGACACCATCGTAGATGATCTTCCAGCGCGCATCGCGCGAAAGCAGCTCCATGGTCTGCGCCAGCCAGTTGTCCAGCAGCGTGATCAGGGCGGCATTGTCGGTGGCCTTGATGAAATCCCCTCGGGTCGGAATCTTGCCGAAATAGCCGATCTTGATGGGGGTGCCGGGTGCACTCATTGCTTAGCCCCTGTGGTGATGGATTGAGTTTGCGCTTGTACTTGCGGCGCCGGTGCGCCGGCCGGCGCGGGAACCGCTACCGGTACCGGTGCTTCCGGGGCACCGCCTGCGATGGTTTCGGGCAGCTTCAGGCCACGCAGGGCGGCCGTGCCGCGGGCAGCACCATTGCTGTTGCCGGAGACCTCGGCGCTGCTGATGATCTTCAGGTTCACCACCACCGTCACGCCCTCATTGGTCCACGACAGTTCGAAGGCACCGTTGTCCTTGCGCTTGCGCTGGGCGGTGTTGATCAGGCGTTCCAGGCCGAAGCGTCCGGGCTGGTTGGCCACTTCTACGGTTTTGCCGTCATAGGTCACGGCAGTCACCCTTGCGCCCGGTGAACCCTGCGGATTGGGCCAGACGAAGTTGGTCCATTGCGCCTGGGTGTTGCGGTAGCGCAGTTGCTGGCCATCGATCTCGATGGTGTATTCCAGCGCGCCCGGTGCCGGCTGGGGCTGGATCTGGAAGACGGTCTGTGCATCCGCAGTGCCGCCACCGCCTGCGCCAGCCCCGCCCGGAGTGCTGATCCAGTCGGCGAAACTGGTGGTGATGGCCGGCGACAGGGTGATGCCCATGTCGGCCCACTTGCGCGGTGACAGCGTGTCACCCCGGCGCACCACCAGCGGTCCCATGGCCGTGGTCACGAACTTGGAGATCGCGCCATTCTCGCCAAAGACGGTGCCGATCTCGCCACTGTTGGCCTCGATCTTGGAATTGGGCGAGAACGGATACTTGGCGGCCAGATTGTTCTGGAAGGGCTCGTATACCTGGGCACGCCAGATCTTGTTGACTTCGCCTTCGGTCGGACGCACCAGTGCATTGAAGCCTTGCACCAGCGGACGCACCAGCAGCGGCCGCAGGGTAGTCTTCTGCTGGTCGTTCAGGCCGGGCAGCATTTCCTCATCGACGAACTTGAGCGAATCCGACAGTTCCGACCCGTTGCCTTCCAGCGTTTGCTGCATCAGCTGCTTGGCGCCCGGGCCGGTGTCGCCCTGGTTCTTGATGGTGTTCAGGCGGGTGCGCAGCTTGGAGAGATTCTCCATGTAGCCGCGCATGAGCGAATTGCCCTTGTCCTTGCTCACCACCAGCCGTGCCACGCCCGCGAATTCCCGGCCCACCGGTCCCATCGGGATGGCGCTGCTGCCATCGGTATTCAACTGGGTCGGCACGGGTGCCGGGGAGCGGCGCAGGATGGTCTCCTTGAACCAGCCCATGAAACCCTTGCTGGCATTGGCAAGACCGGCGTCGACCAGCGACGGGTTATCCCACGAGGTCTCATCGTAGACCGTGTTGATCACCTTGTTGAGCGGCGAGGTCAGCGGATCGCCCAGGCGGTTCATCGCATTGGTGGCATCGTCCAGGTTGCGCAGTTCAACAATGCTCACGCCCTGCAGGAATTTCTGCCATTCGCGCGCATATTCGGTCTTGTACTGCGACACCAGGGCTTTCTGGATCTGCTCCGGACTGCCTTCCAGCGTCAGGTCATCCTTGGAGGAGGTCTTGAGCACCCAGTCGGCGCTTTGCAGTTCCTTGTTGGCGGCTTCCTTGAAGGCATCCTGCACGAACTTTTCCCAGGCGTCGCGGGTGAAGGTGCCGGGGATGGCGTAGCTGCCCATCACCAGTTCCTTGTCCTTGTCGCCGACGATGCGGGCTACGGTCATGGAGGCAAAGCGCGTCGCGGCGCGCGCCTTGACGTCCGCATACACCCGTTCACGCGCCGGCATGCCACGCACCACGCGGCGCAGGTTGTCGCGGGTCTGGTCGACCAGGGTCAGCTTGTTTTCCACGGTCGGCCAGGACGGATCATTGATCTGGTCCAGCGAGAAGCTGATAAGACGCTCGGCGCTGCGGATCATCTGCTCGCGCGGCATGGTGCCGCGATTGGTTTCCAGCCAGCCGCGCCAGAAGCGGGTGATCTGGTCGCTCAGGTGGCTCGATTCGGCACGCGACTTGTCGGCCAGCATCAGGTATGTCTTCAGGGCATTGTAGGCATCTTCCACGCTGGTGGCCGAGCTGTCCTTGTAGGTGCGCAGAGCATTGCCGGCCTGCGCGCCATTGTCGGCCACCGGCGTGGTGCTGCCGGATTGGGGCGGCTTGGACATCGGTTCCAGCTTGCCGGAATTGGCGTTGACTTCCATCAGGTAGGTTTCGATGTTGGAGGCCACCGGCTTCAACATGATTTCCCTGATGCCGGCAAAGTATTCCTCACGCAGCTTGCGTTCCAGCAGGTCGCCCTGATACAAGCCCAGACCCACCGAGATCGGGCGGCTCGAGCGATAGCGATCCAGTTGTTCGATGCGGTCCTGCAGGATCTCCAGCGCCTCGAAGCGCGATTGCAGGTCCAGGCGCTTTTCCTGCAGCTTGACGGCCTTGTCCATGTCGGCCTGGACATTGGCCACCAACTGGCGGTTGCCCATGTAGGACCAGCTCCATCCGCCCAGCAGCGCGCCCAGCACGGTCACGGCGGCGAAGAAGGTGACGTAGCGCATGCGGATCTTGTTGCGGCTGGTGTACTGCGCCACCAGTTGCTTGTCGGCGAAGATCACCTGCTTGAACAGGTTGTGCAGGAAGAAGCCGTGCTGGGAGAAGAGCTCGCGCTGCGGCTTGTGTTCCAGCGTCAGGCCGAAGCGGTCGGCGATGCGTTGCGAGGAGGCGCTGACGGTCGCGCCTTCCTGCAAGGCGCTGGTGAAATAGAAGCCGCGGAAGACCGGCTTGAACTGGAAGGGATTCTCTTCGAACAGCGTAGTCACGAAGGAGCGCAGCACGCCCTTGATGGAGGAGAACTCCAGCGGGAAGGTCAGCACCCCCGGCGCCAGGTTTTCGCCGCGCTTGACCGACATGTTGGCCAGGCTCATCTCCTTGAGGCCGGCATAGAGTTCATCGAAGCGCTCGTCGAAGAAATTGCTGACTTCCTGCCCGCTGCGCTTGCGGTCATAGGCCAGCGTGGCCCCCCAGACACGATCGCGTTCGCCGCGTTCGGTATCGAGGAAGAATTCATTGAAGCCGGTGATCAGGTCGGCCTTGGTGAAGACCACATAGACCGGCGCGAAGACTTCCAGCTTCTCGGTCAGCTCCTGCACGCGCTGCCGCAGGTTCTTGGCCAGATTGATGGCGAACTCGGGGCGGTTGCCGGTCAGCTCGGCGATGCTGACCGCAATGATGATGCCGTTGATCGGCGCCTGTTTGCGATAGCGCTTGAGCAGGCCCAGGAAGCTGAACCATTCATTTCGGTCTTCTTCGTACACCGAGTAGCGCCCGGCGGTATCGAGCAGGATGCCATCGGTAGTGAAGAACCAGTCACAATTGCGTGTACCCCCCACCCCATGGACGATCTTGCCGCCCTTGTCGGCGAAGGGGAACTGCAGGCCGGAGTTGGCGATGGCGGTACTCTTGCCGGCCGCAGGATTGCCGATGACCATGTACCACGGCAGTTCGTACAAGGCGGCGGCCCCCGACTTCTGCCCCAGCTTGGAGGTCTTGATGGTGTTGATGGCCTCCAGCATGCGCTGGCGCAAGGCCGCCACGTCGTCTCGGCGCGCACTGTCGCTGCTGGCGGGAGCCGGCTGGGCGGCTTGCTGCTCCAGCACGTTTTCCAGCTTGCCCGCTGCGCGCCGGGCTTTCCAGCGCTTGTAGAGCCAGAATGCCAGCCAGGCCAGCAACAGCAGGCCGAACAGGGCGGCGGCCCAGGTCAGCGCCACCTCCAGCTGGTCGGCACCGATGAAGAGGAAGGCGGCCAGGGCCGCGAAGCCCAGGAGGATGAGCACGCGCGTGTCGCTGAGGATATGCCAGAGTCGTTGCATGATGTGAGCGCTTTGGAGTGGAGTTCTTGTTATGGGGTCGCTGGAGCAGGTACCGGAGGTGCCGGGGATGCCGGGGATGCCGGGGATGCCGGGGATGCCGGGGATGCCGGGGATGCCGGGGATGCCGGGGATGCCGGGGATGCCGGGGGTGTGGCAGGATCGGATGCAGACGCAGCCGGCACCGGGATCGCCGGGGCACGGCTGAGGGCGACAACGGCGCGCTGGTGGGCGTCCTCGTTGCACACGCACAGGCTGGGTTCGCCGCTCTCGTTGGTGGCCGCGTGGGCCAGCACCAGGGCCGACAGCGCCGTGGCCAGGCCGGCCGAACCGCAAGTCGCCCCCAGCTTCACGCACTGGCTGCCCAGGTCCAGCTCGGGCAGTACGGCATAGCCCAGCTTCATGATTTCATCGGTGCGGCTGGCGCGATAGTCTCCATCGCTCACCAGCAAGCTCAGCTGTTCGGGGGCGATGGCGGCGTCGCGCAACGCTCCCTGCGCCAGCTGGATCAGCAGTTCGCCGTTAAGGCGGCGTGCCTGGTCGACCGATTGCTCATGGCGGCCCAGGCTGGCCCGGTGCAGCAGCACCGGATCGGCGGTACCCATGGCCAGTGCCTGTGTCGCATCGGCCAGGATCAGGCCGGCGGCGGCTTCGCCCGGTGATTTGCCGATGCTCTGCGCGCCTTGCAGCAATTGCTTGCCCTGCTGCCACGCCTGCACGATCTGCGGATCCAGGTTGGACTGGGCCGCAATGACCATGGCGACATAGGACGAGGCCAGATAAGGGGACGGCTGCTGGCTGCGCGCATCGCGGCTGGTGGCGATCAGCCGGTCCAGGTGCAGCAGGGGATGGACGTTTTCGCCGGCCGCGGGAAGCACATTGAGTTTTTCGGCAGGCCAGCCTTGTCGGCAGACCAGTTCGCCCAGCCAGCGCGCGGCCTGAAGGCGTTGCTCGCCGGCCCAGGTGGAGGGCAGCAGTACCAGCAGATGCAGATGGGGCAAGCCCACGGCGTCCTGCTGGTGGCGTGGGGCCTCCCGATATTCCTCCAGCAAGGGATGCCATTGCAGGCGGTCGCCCAGTTCGCGGGCAATATCGGCGGCCAGGGCCAGGCTGCGCCAATGGGCATCGTCAAGATACGCCGCGCCCTGGTCGGGGAAATGCTGCTCCTGCCAGGCCGTGAAGATTTGGCGCGTTTCTTCACCCTGCACATCGGCAATGCGCCCGGCGAGGATGGGCATGTCCTGATCGTTCACCAATTCGCTATCCAGCGGCAAGCGCAGGGATTGCGCCTTGAGTTGTTCGAGCAGGCTGCTGGCGTCAGCGCCGAAGGGCGAGCGCAAGGCGGTGGCGACGATGGCCAGCGTCCAGCGGCGTTCGGGGGGATGTCCGGGTTCGGCGGCAGCGGCGGCCGGGACAGGGGCGGCCGCCGCTGCGGCTGCCTTGGCTGCTGCGGCGGCCGCCAGGGTAGTCCTGGCCTTGGCCACGCCCCAGACCAGCAGCAGAAATGCAGCCGGCAGCACCAGCAGGTAGAGGATGACGTCACCGCCATCCGGCATGTGGTTGGCGCCGGACCAATAGGTGATGAACATCACCCAGGTGACCAAGAAAACTGCGACGGTCAACAGACCGCGCTTTATCCATGTGCTCATCAGCGTTCGCTTTCCGGATTTTTATTGTTGTGTGAGCCCTGCCCCTGTCGTGATGGTCTGCTCTGCTCAGAGCGTCGTGGTGGCCTGGCCGGCGATCAGCACCGCGCCGCATGCGGTCTTGTCGCCATCACGCGCCACCGGCGAACCATCCACCACCATGGTGGGGTCGCCGCTGACGATGCTGGTGGTGCCATGGCGCGGGCAACTCACCTTGTCGCCAATGCGCGCCACCAGTTTGTTGCCGACCAGGGTCTGGCCGGAGCCTTCGATGACGCTGCCGCCGTGCGAGGTCTTGTCTCCCAGGACGATGATCGGTTTGCTCATGGTGGTTCCCCTTGTATTTTTACGGTCTCTCTTTGTTCGGATCGCGATGAACGTCTCCGCGTAAAGCTTCACTGCTTCTTCATCACGCCCGGCATGCGATATTCGGTGTGGCCGAAATCCATCAGCTTCCAGCGGCCACCCCAGGTCAGTCCTACCGATTCGGCGACTTCGCCATAGAGGCGATAACCCTCCATGGCCCACGGATCCTTTTCGCTGATCACCAGCTTGCCGTTGCGGACAAACGCACAGTCGCCAGCCAGGCCATACTGGTGGTAGCTCTGGAAAGCTGCTGCGTTGGTGACGTTGCCACCCATCCCGGCCAGCATGTTCTGGCGCTCCGGACTGCGATAACCCTCGATGAGCGCCATCTCGTAGCCATGCTTTTCCTTCATGATCTTGAAGACCAGGAGCAGGCGTTGGGCGTATTCAGGATTGAGCAGTTGCCAGTTGCGGCTGGCATTGACCAGCATCGGACGGACCTGGACCACTTCTGCCGTCGTAAACATGTCCGGCGGCAAGGGCGGCGGTGGTACGAGTTGCTCGCCTTTCAAAAGTTCCGCGATTTGAGAATTGGTCACGCGCTGGGTGTCGTCGAATCCCTGCAGCATGGACTTCCCGCTTAACAGAAAAGCAATGACGGCGGGACCGATCAACAAGATAGCGATGGTTGACACGATTACGTAATTACCGCGCACGTAGTTCACACCCGCTGTCAGGGAACTCCGGACATTCGATGCGGTCCCTGCAATCACCTCATCGCCTCTTCTGTTCCAGCGTTCCCACCAGGACCGCAGACCGGAAAGCCGGGCGTGCAGGAAGCGTAGCGTCAGCACTCTGCCGGATGGAAACAGCAGCAGCCACATGGCAAAACCGGTGACCAGCAGATAGGCGGCAATGAGAAGGAACAACACGAAGAATCCCCTTTTTATTCTGGCCGGCGCTGGGAGGCTTTGAAGTGCGGACGCCGACACGTTTCTGGAATTGAGCCGGCTCACTGGCGAGTGATCGCGCGAGACTGGCAGGAAACGGAAAATCAATAAAAATCAAACAACTTGTTTCAAGTTGGATAACACAGGAGTACGGCCTTGCAGCCTCCGAACCAAGAGAAACCTGCGTCCAGAAGACCGAGCTTGATGCCTGCATCCGACACTTCGTCTGCGGATGAAGTTCGCATCCTCAATTCGATTTCGGATGGAAAGAACAATGCCCGCAGCAGTGCCCGCACCGGAGCGCGCAAGCCACGCCGCGTGCTGGCCATCGTCCTGCTGCTGTTGCTGGTGGCAGGCGGGGTCACGCTGGCGGCCCTGCGCATGAACAGTCATGACGGTGCAAGCGGCCCCGTGCAAGCGTCATCGGCGCCGCCCGTGCCTCCGCTGGCTTCGGCGGCACCTGCGGCCACGCCGGCGCCTGGTGCGGTCAGCGAGCCCGCTGCAGCGCCCGCCGATGCTGCCGTCATCAACGACACCAATGCGCCGGCCCCCGACGTTGCGCCCGCCCCCGCACCACGCGGGCCAGATCAACTGACCTCGGCGCTGGAAGAGGGCGTCAAGCCGCCACCGGCCACCCTGAGGAATGCGTTGGAAGCCAAGCCCGAGAAATCCGAGAAGCCCTCCAGGCAGAGCGCCCAGCACGATGAAAAAAAGAAGAAGAGCGCCAAGGCCGACAACCGCAATGACAGCGACGTCGATCTGATCAAGGCCCTGGTCGCCCGCTCTGGCGAGACCGACAAGAAGCCCCCCGCCAAGAGCGGCAATGGTGGCAACAGCGACGCCCCGCAGAAGCCCGTTCCACCCCAGGTCAGCGCCCCCAGACAGAAAGAGGCCCGCAACGTCGACGTGGTGGAACGCCGCAACGGCGAGAGCACGGCCTCGCTGCTGCAACGCTGCCATGCGCTGGGCTTCGTCGAAGGTGAATTCTGCCGCTGGCGTATCTGCTCGGGCCGCTGGGACAGCGATCCCGCCTGCAAGGTCGCCGATGCGAACAACTGAAGCGAGCCGCTTCACCCGGGCGCCTTATGGCGATCAATGATCTGAAACCTGTTCCTCATCCTGCACAACCGGTGACCGATGTCTGAGCTGCTGAACCAGCTGGTGCAATTCACCAGCGCGACCCGTCTCTATCGCCTTTCCCTGGGAGAGGGCGTAGCTTCCGGCGATTTGCTGGTGGAGGCCTTCGCCGCCTCCGAAGGCGTGCACGCGGTCGGCGTGCGCGAGGTGATCGCCCTGAGCCTGAATGCAAGCCTCTCGCTGAACGCCTTGATCGGCCAGAAGGCGAGTTTGGAGGTGAGCCTGGCCGACGGCAGCAGCACCAGTTTTTCCGGACTGGTCAACGAAGCCGCCAAGCTCGGCAGTGAAGGTGGCTTCGCGCGTTATCGGCTGCGCCTGGTGCCGTGGATCTGGCTGCTGAGCCAATCCCGCAACAGCCGCGTGTGGCAGGACAAGAGCGTCGTCGAGATCATCGAGGACGTCTTCGCGGGCTATGCCCCGCATGCTGGCTGGCACTGGTCCGACGAAGCGATGCCTTTCCTGCAGGATCTGGCGCCGCGCAGCTACACGGTGCAGTACCGCGAAAGCGATCTCGATTTCGTGAGCCGCCTGCTGGCTGCCGAGGGCTTGTCCTGGCGCGTGGAAGAGTCCGGCGAGGCCGCTGCCGGTCATCGCCTGGTCCTCTTTGCGGACTCTTCCCAGACCACCGCTTTCCCCGAGGATGCCAGCAGTGCCGCTAGCCTGGGCGGGCAAGGCATCCGCTTTCATGCCGGTGGCGCCCGCGAGCAGCAGGACAGCATTCAGACCCTGGCTGCGCGCCGCAGCTTGCAGCCTGCTTCCTTCACCTTGCTTTCCTACGACTACAAGAGCAAGCAGGCGGTCGCCACCAGCATGCCCACCCGCCACGAATTCGGCCACGAGGATGCGCCCCGCCTGGAAAGCTACGACAGCCCCGGTCTCTACGCCTATCGCAATGCCGCCGAGGCCGACCGCTACGCGCGCTTGCATCTGGAGGCCAGCGAGGCGCGCAACAAGCTGTGGCAGGCGCGCAGCACCGTACGCACGCTGCGTCCCGGCACCCGCTTCACACTGACCCAGGGCCCGCTGGGCCTGTCCGCTGCCACCGGCAAGCCGGTGGAGTATGCGGTGCTGTCGGTGGTGAGCGTGGGGGTGAACAATCTGCCCAAGGATGCCCAGGAAGGCCTGGCAGAACTGTTTGGCCCGCTGCCGCCGCTACTCGAAGAATGTATTGCTGCATGCCAGGCGCAGCAGCAGGGCGCGCAAGGCAGCTTGCGTCCGGATTCGTTACCGGCGAGCGATCCGGCCGGTATGGATGCGGTGATTGCGCAAGCGCGCAAGCTGGGTTACGCCAATACGTTCGAGGCGATTCGTGCCGATGTCGTATGGCGCCCGATCCTGGCTGACGGTACTGGCCTCTACCGCCACGCCGGCGCCACCGCCAGGGGCAGCCAGAGCGCCATCGTGGTCGGTCCCAACGGCGAAAGCACGGCCAACGGCGCCGATGAAATCCACTGCGACCACCTGGGCCGGGTGCGCATCCGATTCCATTGGCAGGGCCGCAACAACGACGCGGCCGCCACCTGCTGGGTGCGCGTGGCCCAGCGCGCCGCTGGTGGCGGCAATGGCATGCAGTTCCTGCCGCGTATTGGCCAGGAGGTGCTGGTGCAGTTCCTGGAAGATGACATCGATCGCCCCATCATCTTGGGTGCGCTCTATAACGGCCAGGGCGAAGGCGCATCTGCACCCACACCCGGTGGCGAGGCGTCCCAGAGCAGCGAGCAGGAGCGCGGCAAGGTCTTCACCAGCGCCACCGACCTGTCTGCCAGCGGACAGGGCAATCTGGCCGGTGGCAATGCACCGACCTGGCATGGCGGCAGTCAGGATGGCGACGGCCACCGCAACGCCGCTGCCCAATGGGGCATCCGCTCCAAGGAGTTTGGCGGCACCGGCTATAACCAGCTGCTCTTTGACGATACCGATGCCCAGGGGCGCATCCAGCTCAAGACTTCGCAGGCCGCCACCGAACTCAATCTCGGCCACCTGATTCACACGGCCGACAACTACCGGGGCAGCTTCCGCGGAACGGGAGCGGAACTGCGCACCGATGCCTATGGTGCGATTCGCGCGGGCAGCGGCATTTTGTTCTCCAGCTATCAGATCCAACATGGCGCCGCCAGCCGCGACCCGGCCGGTGACAATGCCGGCGGCCTTGCGCTGCTGAAGCAGGCCGCGCTGCTGGGCGAGACTTTCAACCAGGCCGCCGTCACTCACAAGACGGTCGCCATGGCCAGCCATGTCGGCCCGGCGCAGGCCAATGCCAGCGTCATCAACGACAGCGCCGCGCCGCTCCAGGCCATCCGCACGGCGGCTGCCGGCATGGTCGATAGTGTTCCCGACAAAAGCGGTGACGATGTGGCTGACGCCAATACGCAGCCGGGCGATGGCAAGCTACCGCAGAGCACCTCGGCCCTGATCGGCATCGCCGCGCGCGAAGGCCTGGGCGTGGTCGCTGGCCAGCACCTGCAACTGGCCAATGGCGAGACGGTGAGTCTGCTGTCGGGTCATGACAGCCAGCACGTCAGCGGCAACCAGCTGCGTGTGCGCAGCGGGCAGGCCTTGGGTGTGCTGGCCGGCGCGGTGGGGGCGGGCGAGGGTGGACAGGGTTTGCAGATGATTGCCGCGCAGCAGAATATCGATGTTCAGGCGCAAGGCGATACGCTGGCCATGCAGGCGCGCGATCAGTTGAGCGTGGTGAGTACCAATGCCAGTGTGGATTGGGCGGCGGCCAAGAAGATATCGCTGTCGACGGCGGGTGGGGCCAACATCACCATCGATGGCGGCAATATCATCGTGCAGTGTCCGGGGAAGTTGACCATTCATGCGGGGCAGAAGGTGTTTGAGGGACCGGTACAGCAGCAGGTGCCGATGCCGGTGTTGCCCAATAGCGTTTGCAAGGAATGCATCCTCGCGGCGATGAAGCAGGGTGCGCCGGGAGTACTGGTATGACCGATCACGCCTGCCAACCCCTGCTGGACTGGCTTCATGCGCCCGCGCAAGCGCCACTGCACCGTTTTGCCCTGCTTGACAGCGCGCCGGTGGAGGGCGCATTCCGTCAGCGTCCCCTGCAGGGTGTGCGTCATGCTTCATTGTTCGAAGGACGGAGAGAAGCCATCCTTCCCGAAATCGCCCCCTTGCTGATCGATCTGGACTCCGTGCAGGACGGTGCGTTGCAGCGTCTGTGTGAATGGCTCTGGTCAATGGGCCTTGAGCATCCCTGCCTGTCCTGGGTGGCATCACCCTTGCCGCTTGATGCGCTGGCAGCTCATTTGCGGCTGTTCCATACCGTGGATCTGAGCGAGGGCCAAACCATGCTGTTGCGCTGGTACGATACCCGCATCCTTCCGCAATGGCTTGCCTGCCTCACGCCAGAGCAACACACGCAGTTCTGTGCCCCGCTGGCGAACCTGTCCTGCCTGGACCGCACGGCGCGTGTGCAGACATTTATCCAGGACCGCCTGGTAGACCGCATGGAGCCCCTGTCCGAACCTGCATTGGGCCGATCATTGGTGCAACTCGATGACCATCAGTTTGCGCAACTGATGCATGCCTCGCAGGTCGATACCCTGATCAATCGTCTGCAGTTGCTGATTGCCCCCGAGCTCGCGCGCGTGGCGCGCGGACGGCTGGCAACGTTCATGCAGGCACATGTCGACCAGCTCTGCGCTGTGGGGATAGACGATACCGAGCGCCAGATCCAGTGCCTCTTGCCCGCCTTGTACACCGCGGGTGCCGCCTGGCGGCATCCTGCCTTCGCCTCCTTGCTGCAAGACCCGCCGGCCGGATTCAGTGCCTTCGCTGCGTCCATTCAGGGGCTGCCGGATGATATCTATGCGACCGATCTTCCCTTGTGGGAGAAGGAAGATGCTGCTGGCAGGCAGGATGCAGCGGCATGAGTGGCGGCGCGTTGCAGTGCTGCCCGCGGCTGGCAAAGGTCTGTGCCATGGATGCGAAGAAGATCGTAGTAATAGCGAAACTTGCTGTTGGTGCGATGCTGGTAGTGCTGGCGGGATGTGATGGATTTTCTTCCGAACCGACCTATAGTGGCTTGAGCCTGGAAGCCTTTAATTACATGCCTTATAACCTGGACCGCTTTGTGATTAAGGACAAATACGGGAACCGAGCCTCGGGCGGGGGGATTTGCCTCCAGGTTCCGGTGAAGGGCGGTTGTCATGCTGCTATGGATTGAAGGGGACTGAGTTCGAAGTGGAATGGAAGGCATATGATGCAGACATCGCTTCGCGTGACCTTTATGCGCCGATCAAAAAAATTAGGTCGACTACCAAGGTAAATATTCCGCCGACAAAGATAGAAGGGGGCTCAGGCACCAGGATTCTGGGGTTGCATTTTTATCCTGATGGTCATATTGAGCCAGAGTTTCGGTCGGATCTCGGAGGGTCTCGGTTTAATTATGGCGCCATCAACTATCAAATCGTGACCAAATACGGACAGCGGATTAACCCGGGCGAACAGCTTAACTCCGCTGAAGTATTTAGACGGACCGCAAGATTGGCGGGACAGGGCTGGATTAAATATCGTCTGATAGATGATGCAGACTTGGAGCAGTATGTGTATTTCACTCTGTTGGTGAAAAATAATTTTGATGAATATCCGCAGGTGAAGAAAATCTTGCAAGAGACACAGGGAAAGCCAGGCGCTTTTGCGACGGCGATGAAACAATTACCCGCTTCGGCTATTGCCGAGATACGCCAGATCCCCTAACGGAAACTGGGAGGTGAGGCGGATAGATCATGAAAGTTTCTGCTGAAACGGCGTGAACAGGAAATTGAGATAACAGGAGATCGGATGAAAAAAAATGGCGGCGCCTTGCTCAGTGCAATTGCGATGATATTGGCGTTGGGGGGATGTGATGGGATTTCTTCCGAACCGACCTATAGTGGCTTGAGTCTGGAGGCGTTCAACTACACGCCTTACAACCTGTCCAGATTTGTTATTACCGACAATTATGGAAATCAGGCGAGCGGCGGCGGAGATTTGATGCCTGGGTCTGGTGCGGGCAGGCTTAGCTGTTGCTATCAATTGCAAGGCACAGAATTTAGCGTTGAGTGGAAGATGTATGACGCAGATGTCGCCTCCAAGGATCTCTACAAACCAATTCAATACATTAGTTTCAAGGAAGATATTCATATTCCTCCGACTAAGTTGGAAAGTGACGCCGGCACCAGAATATTAGGATTACATTTTTACCCAGATGCTCATGTCGAGCCTGAATTCAGGAGTGATTTGGGAGGTTCTCGGATCAGTTACCGAACCGTTCATCGAACTCTTCTGGAGCAGTATGGAAAAAAAATTGATCCGGCCGGAAAACTGAATGAAGCAGAATTGTTCAGGCGGACGGCACGTATTGCCAGTGAAGCGTGGAAAAAGTATCGCCTTACGGATAGTGAGGATTTGGTGCAGTTTGTTAGGTTCTATTTATTGGTTAACCCCGACTTTGATCGATTCCCGCAGGTGCAGAAAATTCTAAAAGAGACACAGGGAAAACCGGGGGATTTCGGCAAAGAGATGAAGAGTCTTCCAGAGACTCTTGTAAATGACTTTAGGATTTTTTCTTTCAATGGCAAGGAGTAGCACCCATGACTAGCATTACCGGAGAAAGAGATGCTTCCCAAATAAGTCAGGAAGACCGTTCACCGCCGAACCTTGCTGTAAAAATGGCAGGCGCGAGGGTCGAGCAGAAAGAGGCAGAGAAACTTACTTGCCAAGCTGATATACACGTCGGATTCTTTTTTGATGGCTTTGGCAGAAATCGAGATATGGATGATCCCCAGACGTCCCGTTATTCGAATATCTGCCGCCTGTGGGAAGCGCACAGAGATAATGAAGATACTCGTCGGCCAGACAATCAGTTCTGGTACAGTTTCTATTACTCAGGATTGGGGACACCTCTCAACAAGGACGCAGCTAACCGTGATCTCGTTCGCGCCGTTACCAAGATTGCGAAGAATGCGGGTGGCGTCGCCCTGTCTGCGGCGAGCAAGATCACCGGCTATGATCACGTGGAAAAGTCGGTAAAGACAGTAACAGGTGTTACTGATCCGATGAAGCTGGGCGGCAAGGTATTGAAGGACTCGTTGACTGAGATGTCTTTTCGTCCAGTGGTCAAGGCATACAAGGACGTGATCAAGGAAACCAAGGCTTTACCCGGTAATGTGCGGCGAATGCTGAGCATGGCCAGCGGTGATCGTTGGGTTATGCGTGGCAAGGCATCATTGCGCGGCTTCCTGTACGACCTCAAGAAAAATCCCCTTAAAGCCAGTTGGTCTGCCGCCAAGGTGTTGATGGCCGATGTGGTGGCCGATTCCATTCCCATGGTGCGCGACAGTGCCGCCAGCGCCGGTCTCTTTGGAACAGGCGTTGATGTAAGGCTCGGTGCCGCCTTGGACCAGTTCAAGGCCGCCTACGCGGATGCCAAGGGCAAGATTTCCAAGGTTCAGCGTATGCAGGTCAGTGTCTTTGGTGCCGACCGGGGATGTGTCATCGCTCGTGCGTTCGTCAATGAACTGGCTCGGATCTACAAGCGCGCCAACGAACAGGACTTGGCTATTGAAGGCAGCCTGATCGAAATCAAGTTCGTCGGATTGCTGGATAGCGTCGCTTCGATCATGGAGGAAAACAAACTCATCGGTTTTCTGCCATTGGTCGGTGTGATCAAGCAAAACTATGGCGATCGTGCTTTGGATATACCGCCTGCTGTACGGCGTTGCGTACATTTCGCGGCGGCTCATGAATTACGTTTCTATCAGCGCCTCGATAGCTTGGAAAAAACTCGCGGAGAACAGTTTCTTTATCCGGGTACCAGCGAAGACGTTACAGGCGGTTCCCCGGATGGAACGCTTAACTTTCGTGGGGAATTGCAACGAGTTCCTCTCCGGGACATGCTGCATGAGGCTCTGATTTCTGGCGTCATGATGGACCGCATGGAGGATCTTGCGATTTATAAGACTCAGACATTTCAAAAATTCTCACTGGCTGCTCCCATCGTCGACGACAAATCCAGCTACCACATGATGGAACTGGTCAACGCCTATCGCGCCGTCGTTCCGCGCACGCCAGGCCTGGATTTTCTCAAGCACATGAGCGTCTTCATTTCCTGGCTGGCGGTGCGCTACCAGTCCAAGGAATTCCGCGAATCCGTGACTACGCATGCAGACGCAGTGCGCGCTGCCCAGGATCAACGGCGCCAACGGCGTGAACGTGCGGAGAAGGCGTTCGCAGAGGCGCGCCGCACGGCCTCGACCGACCGCGAAGGCTATGGCCGCGCCATGGCAGAGCTGTTCGCGGCTCAGGATGATGAAACCCGGAACATGCCAAATACCATTTTGGAAGTGCATCGCCCCTTTGTCAGTGTCTGGGAGCGCCTGGACAAGGAGGCCCAGGAAGTCGTACAGCAACGGGCCCGCTATCAGAAACAGCAGGACGACGAACCGGAACGGAAGATGAAGTGGCAGAAGTACGTTGACGAGCACCCGACCGCTTTCATGGATCGCGCCGGCCAGAAGCCCACCTACCAACCAGCACGTCCTCTCATGACGCCCGAGCAGATCACGCTGGCCGATGCCTGGATCAATGCCGCCAATGGCAAGAGCCCGCTACCCGACAAGGTGATGGCCCTGTTCGACCTGTTGGTCCATGACACCATGCTTACCAGCTGGCACGACCATGTGCTGTCGGCGACTTTGTATTTCCAGACACGCTCCGTCGATACTTTCGGCAAGACCGACGCCAAGAAAGAAGAAGAGACTCGCAAGAGCGACGACATCAATGCCGCAGCGGTCCGCCGGCTGCAGGCCGATGCTCTTGTTGCACCCAACTGACCGGATGCGCTGGTAAGCATCACGTTTGCGCGGGTCCGGTTTTCAAACAGTGCGCATGGATTGCGTTGGAATTACGACCAGATATCGTCAAAGGCGGCGAGACAGTCCCCCCTCACGCCATCCTCCCCACCCCCAGCCGAAACACGCTCACCGACTCCGCCAGCCTGCGTGCCTGTTCCTTGAGTGCTTCCGTGGCGGCGGCCGCTTCTTCCACCAGCGCCGCATTCTGCTGGGTCACCGTATCCATCTGCGCAATCGCCTGGTTGACCTGCTCGATGCCGGCTTCCTGTTCGCCGCTGGCGGCCGAGATCTCGCTCATGATCTGCGTCACGTTGCGCACGCTCACCACCAGCTCTTCGATGGTCGTCCCGGCATTCTTGACCAGCTGGCTGCCGGCTTCCACCTTCTCCACCGATTTGCCGATCAGGTCCTTGATCTCCTTGGCCGCCGTCGCCGAGCGCTGTGCCAGGCTGCGCACTTCCGAGGCGACTACCGCAAAGCCGCGCCCCTGTTCGCCCGCGCGTGCGGCTTCCACCGCCGCATTCAAGGCCAGGATGTTGGTCTGGAAGGCAATGCCGTCGATCACGCTGATGATGTCGGCAATCTCGCGCGCAGCGGCTTGGATCTCGTCCATGGTGCTGACCACATCGGAGACCACCAGCCCGCTGCGCGACGCGACTTCCGAGGCCGAGCCCGCCATGGCGTTGGCCTGGCGCGCATGGTCGGCATTGCGGCGCACGGTGGAGGTGATCTGTTCCATCGCCGCAGCCGTTTCTTCCAGCGAGCTGGCCTGCTGTTCGGTACGCGCCGACAGGTCCAGGTTGCCGCCGGCGATCTGGGTCGAGGCGGTGACGATGGTATCGCTGCCGGTGCGCACACCACCGACTACCCGCTGCAGACTGGTGTTCATCTCCTTCAGGGCCTGCAGCAACTCGCCGGCTTCGTCCTTGCGCGTGACCACGATACGGCTGCTGAGGTCGCCGGTGGCCACCGTCTTGGCGACGGTGACGGCTTCATGCAAGGGGCGGGTGATGGAACGGGTGGCCAGCACGGCCAATGCCGTCGCGAGCAGCACCACGACCGCACCGACGCCGAGTTCGACGGACTGCCCGCTGTGGATGGCACTGGAGATTTCCTGGCCGGTGCCATTGGCGTTCTCATGGGCAATCTCCAGCAGTCCCGCAAAGCCTGCGCCCAACGCCTTGTCAGCACCGGCAATGGCAGCATCGACCTCGGCCACCGACGCGCCAGCCGCTTTCATCGATTGGGCCTTGGCCAGCGCTTCACGGTATTGGCGTTCGCCCGAGCGAATCTTCTCCAGAAGCTCTTCTTCCTTGGGCTGCTCAATGCCCAGCTTGCGGTACTCGGCCGTCAGGCGCGCGATCTCATCCATATCGGCCAGGAAGCGTTTGTCATAGTCCTTGCCGCGTATCACGTAATCCTTGAAGTCATGCACACCGTCGCCCAGCTTGATATAGCCCTGGGTGGCGTAAGCCTGTTTGCTCAGCACCGTGCCGTAAAAGACGGTCCAATGGCGCCCGATCTGGGTCAGTGTCAGGAGGGAAGCTGCAATGAGCACGCAGGCCAGCAACGTGACAAGCAGAAAGGAGCCGCCGAGGCGGGTGCCGATTTTCATGCATGTTCCTTCATTATTGTTTATATGATTTAGCAATTTTGAAGGCAGTCGGCCGATGCGAAAGCGCAAGGAAAGAGGTGAAAAACAGTGCAACTCATCATTTGTCATACCACTTAATTGCCGAAAAGAAAGATTCGCGACGGAATTCTTTCACCCAGTGAAAAAGAGCATTGCGGCAGTCCAAGTTTTTCTCATGAACGAGGATCTATAAAATTCTTGCATGGGAATGAAGCATCGTTAAGAGATACGCATCACGCTGCATCCGCTTGCATTCCAGGGAGCAGAACATGAACACCACTTTCACCCACCAACTCGCCCTGATCGCCGCGCTGTCGCTGACCAGCCTGGCCGCGCAGGCCGTCTACGCCGACGACGGCGCCAGCACGGCCACGGCAAAGGCCGCGTCCGCCGCTACCACCAGCACCGCATCGGCCACCCAGGCCGGCCAGACCGGCCTCACGCGCGCCCAGGTCCTGGAAGACCTCAAGCAATACCAGCGCGCGCACGCCAATCCCAGCTACGCCGAGCTGGTCTTCCTGCGTTGATTGTTTGTGATAGTGAACCGGCTACTGCGGCAGGAACATCTTCTGCAACAAGCCGATGAGCTGGGCGCGCTCGGCGTCCGACAGCATCTCGGTGGCCTTGAGTTCCAGTTCGATGGCAGTCTGTTCGGCCTTGGTACACATGCGCATGCCGGCCGTGGTCAGGGCCAGCACCTGTGAGCGGCGGTCCTGGGGATTGCGCTGGCGCATGACCAGGCCGCGCTGCTCCAGCTTGTCCAGCAAGGTGGCCAGGTTGGGCGGGGAGACGTTGATGGCCTTGGACAGGCGCTTCTGGTTGATGTAGGGATTGGCCTTCAACAGGCTCAACACCGTGAAGTCCACCGGTCGCAGTTCGAACTTGGCCATGCGCTTTTCAAACAGCGGCATGATGGTGATGTAGGCGCGGCGGCAGTTGTAGCCGACCAGGCTCAACAGCAGTTGCTGGTCCAGCGCCTCGCTTTGCGCAGCATCGTCGTCGGAATCGAAATCAGCCGGCTTCTTGGGCAGCATGGTGGTCCAGGTCGGTGGGAAGAGGCGGCAGCCCGGTCGCCAGGCAGCCTTCGATCACGCTGGACAGCTGGTGGACTTCCGCAAACACAAAGGCGAAATAATAGCACGCAGCATCCTGCTTGCCGCCATACCAGGCGGGGTCCGAGGCCATGGCCGACACCGCCCGCCGTCCGGCGCGCAGCCACATCCAGCCCAGGGCCACATGGCCGGTCAGGCGCAGCATCTCATCGGCCACGTAGTAGGGCAGAGCGGGCGACTGCACCGCAGCCGCAGCGAGGCGAGCGGCAAATCCCCTTAATTTGTCCACAGCGTTGGCCAGCAATCGGGCCTGATCCGCAAACGAAGACGCATCATCGGCATCTGCCCTCACCAGCGCGAGGAAATCGTCCAGCCTCTTCCCTTCATCGCCCAGTACCTTGCGCATCAGGAAGTCGATCGCCTGGATCTCGTTGGTTCCCTCGTAGATCATGGTGATGCGAGCGTCGCGCATGAATTGTTCAATGCCCGTCTCGACCACGTAGCCGTGTCCCCCGAAGACTTGCAGCGCGCGGCTGGCACACTGGAATCCCTGATCGGTGAGGAAGGCCTTGATGACCGGCGTGATGAATTCCAATCGCTCATGATGGCGGCGGCGCATCGCCGCCTCCGTATCATGCTCGGCCAGGTCCAGCAGCAGGCCAGCCCAGCAGGTCAGCAGGCGCGCTCCCTCGATGCGGCAGCGCTGCTCCATCAACAGCTTCTGCACCGCCGGATGGCGCACGATCAGATCGGTCGCCGACGAGCCCGGTGCACGCGACTGGCGGCGCTCCCGCGCATAGGCGCTGGCGCGCTGGTACGCGGCCTCGGCCAGTCCCAGTCCCTGTGCGCCCACGTGCAGGCGCGCGGCATTCATCATCACGAACATGGCGGCCAGTCCGCGTCCCGGTTCGCCCACCATCCACGCCTGCGCCTGTTCGAAATGCAGGCTGCAGGTGGCGCTGCCATGGAGTCCCATCTTGTGTTCGATACCGGTGCAGTGCACGCCATTGCGGCCGCCATCGGCCATCACGCGCGGCGCCAGGAACAGCGACAGGCCACGGCTGCCCGGCAGCGCATCGGGAAGACGCGCCAGCACCAGGTGCACGATGTTGTCGGTCAGGTCGTGTTCGCCACCGGAGATGAAGATCTTGTCGCCGGTGAGACGATAGCTGCCATCCTCCTGCGGCAGGGCGCGCGTACGCAGCTGGCCCAGGTCGCTACCGGCCTGGGCTTCGGTCAGGCACATCGTGGCCAGCCATTGGCCGCTGGCGATCTTCTCCAGATAGCGCGCATGCAGCTCGGGCGAGCCATGTGCGGCCAGGCAGGCATAGGCGCCATGCAGCAGGCCGGGATACATGGTCCAGCCGTGATTGGCTGCGCTCAGCATTTCATAGAGCGCACAATCGAGCACGTGCGGCAAGCCCTGCCCGCCATGCTCGGGCGCACAGGCCAGTGCCGGCCAGCCGCCGTCGCAGTATTGCCGGTAGGCCTGGGCAAATCCGGTTGGCGTGGTGACCGTTCCATGATTGAAACGGCAGCCCTCCTGATCGCCGATACCGTTCAATGGCGCCACCACATCGGCAGCGAAGCGTCCGGCTTCTTCCAGCACCTGCATCATCAGTTCGCCATCGAGCTCGGCATGGGCCGGCAGGGCGCGCAAGACCTGCGGTGCCTGCAGCACTTCATCGAGCACGAAGCCGAAGTCGCGCAGGGGTGGGGCGTAATGCATCGTCATTCTCCGCGTCTCAGTTCAGCAGGTAGGCGTCATACACCACCGCATTGCCCAGCCGCATGGCATAGCCTACGCCCATGGCACGGTTGAGCCAGTCATATTTCCTGGAGGCCGTTTCGAAGTTCATGAACAGCCGGAAGGTATAGCGCGAGGGATCGACCGGCTTGCCCTTGGCCACCTCGGCCATCACCTCCGGCGGCCCGTAGCGCACGCCGCGGGTTTGCAGGTAGACCAGCTCGCCATCGTCGAGCTTGAGCAGGTAGCGCGTATCGATGATGGCCAGCCCGTCGGCGGTCACGGTCTGCCAGTCGGCACCGTTGTTGAGGATCTCGCCATTGATCAGCGGTCCCTTGAAGCTGCCGCCGGTGATGGGGATGATGCGTCGGCGGCCCAGGTCGGAGGTCTTGCCCAGTTCCCAGACCGGTGCCACCAGGTCCACCGAGAAGCGCGCCAGGAAGGCCAGCTTGGGTTGCGGGGGGACCAGCGTGGTGTTGTCGGCATCACTGGCCGCGTGGGCCTGGAAGCTCAGGGTCAGTGCAGCCAGCAGCAGCAACAGCTTTTTCATGGTCGTCTCCTCGTGTCATGTTTTTTTGTCATACCGTGGTGCAGAAAACGTCAGGGCTCAGGAAACCGCCACCACCTCGGCTTCCGCCTTCTTGCCGAATCCCAGATAGGCCTGGATCACCTGCGGATCGCCCGCCAGTTTCTCCGACTCGCCTTGCATGGTGACCTTGCCCAGTTCCAGCACGTAGCCATAGTCGGCCGTCTGCAAGGCCGCGCGCGCATTCTGTTCCACCAGCAGTACCGAGATGCCGGCCGTGCGCAGTTCGGAAACGATGTGCAGGATTTCCTTGACGATGCGCGGTGCCAGCCCGAGGCTGGGTTCATCGAGCATCAGCAGTTCCGGCTTGGCCATCATGGCACGCCCGATGGCCAGCATCTGGCGCTCGCCGCCCGAGAGCGTGCCGGCCTGCTGGGTGCGGCGCTCCTTCAAGCGCGGGAACAGGTCGAATACCGTCGCCAGCTGGTCCAGCGGCTGGGCCTGCCGCAGCCGCAGGCGGCGGAATCCGCCCAGCAGCAGGTTGTCTTCCACGCTCATGCTGGAAAACAGTTCGCGCCGCTCCGGCACCAGGGCGATACCGGCCATCACGCGCTGTTCCAGGCTCCAGCGTTCCACCGGCTGCCCCTGGTAGCGCACCGACCCCTGTGCCGGCAGCACGCCCATGATGGCATTGAGCAGTGTGGACTTGCCCGCGCCATTGGGGCCGATCACGGTAGCGATGCTGCCGCGTTCGAGCTTGAGATGGATGTCGTGCAGCGCCTGCACCTTGCCATAGCTTGCGCGCAGCTGCGCGACGTCGAGGACCAGTTCGCTCATTCGATTCCACCCAGGTAGGCTTCGATCACGGCAGGATGCCGGCAGATCTCTTGTGGCGTGCCTTCGGCGATCTTGGCGCCGAATTCCATCACCACGATGTGGTCGGTCAGTTCCATGACGAATTCCATGTCATGTTCCACCAGCAGGATGCTCATGCCATCGGCGCGCAGTTCCTGCAGCACCTTGGAGAGCGCCTGCTTTTCCAGATGGCGCAAACCGGCGGCCGGCTCGTCCAGCAACAGCAGCAGCGGATCGCAACACAGCGCGCGGGCGATCTCCAGGATGCGTTGCTGGCCCAGCGCCAGGTTGCCGGCCTGTTCGTGCATCAGGTGGTGCAGGCCGACACGATGCAGGGCGCGTGCCGCTTCGTCCAGCAGCGCCTTCTCTTCGGCGCGTTCCAGATGCAGCATGGCATTGACCGTATTGCGCAGGAAGCCTTGCTGGCTGCGCATGTGCGCGCCCAGCGCCACGTTCTCCAGTACCGTCATGCCCGGCAGCAGCCGCACGTGCTGGAAAGTGCGGGCGATACCGAGCCGTGCGATGGCCCGTGCCGGCAGCCCCGCGACGTCGCGGCCGTTGAAACTGACACGCCCGCCGCTGGCATGCAGCAGGCCGGTGACCAGGTTGAAGGTAGTGGACTTGCCCGCGCCATTGGGACCAATCAGGCCGACGATCTCGCCCGCCTTCACGTTGAAGGACACGTCATTGACCGCCACCAGCCCGCCGAAGCGCTTGTTGATCTGGTCCACCTGCAGCAGCGGCGCACCGCGCGCCGGGCCATTGCGCTTGTCCATCGTTGCCGCGCCGGCCACGCGTAGCGGTGCCAGGGCGGCCGGGAAGGCACGCAGCCACAGCGCGCGTACCCACGGCCACAGTCCGCCGCGTGCGTATTTCAGCAGCAGGATCAGGATCAGGCCGAAGACGATGCTTTCATAACTGCCGCCATCGCCCAGCAGCGCCGGCAGCAGTACCTGCAACTGGTCCGACAGCAGTTTCAATACGCCCGCACCCAGCAGCGCACCCCAGATATGGGCGATGCCGCCGACCACCACGATGAACAGATACTCGATGCCCATGGACAGGCTGAAGGGCGAAGGATTGACGGTGCGCTGCATGTGCGCGAACAGCCATCCCGAGACCGAGGCCAGCAGCGCGGCAAAGACGAAGATGAGAATCTTGTAGCGCCCCGTATCCACCCCCATGGCCTCGGCCATCGAGCGGCCGCCCTTGAGGGCGCGGATGGCCCGGCCGGCGCGTGAATCCAGCAGGTTCAGCGAGACCCAGGCAGCGGCCAGTACGATGGCCCAGATCAGGTAATACAGGTGGCGCTCCTTGGCCAGGTCCACCCCCGCCAGCTGCAGCGCGGGAATGCCGGAGATGCCGTCATACTTGCCCAGCCAGTCCACCTTGCCGAACAGGAAGTACAGGCTGATGCCCCAGGCGATGGTGGCCAGCGGCAGGTAGTGGCCCGACATGCGCAGCGTGATGCGGCCCAGCACATAGGCTGACACGCCCGTGATGAGCAAGCCCAGCGGCAGCGTCAGCCAGGGCGACACGCCATGCACCGTGGTGAGATAGGAGGTGGTGTAGGCACCCATGCCGACGAAGGCTGCCTGGCCGAAGGAGGTCATGCCGCCGATGCCGGTCAGCAGCACCAGCCCGATGGCCACCAGCGCATACAGCCCGATGTAGTTGGCCTGGATCACCCAGAACTGTGGCGTGGGCAGCACCGGGAACAGGGCCAGCACCACCAGCAGGGCACAGAGGGGAAGTCGTTTGTTCATGGTCATTCCTCGTCCTCGTCATGCGCCGGTGTGACCAGCGAACGCCAGAGCAGAATCGGCAGCAGCGCCAGAAATACGATCACCTCCTTGAAGTCGCTGGCCCAGAAGGAACTGAAGGATTCCAGCAGGCCCACCAGCAGCGCGCCTCCTGCGGCTGCGGGGAAGCTTGCCAGCGCGCCGATGGTGGCGGCGACGAAACCCTTCAGGCCGATCAGGAAACCCGAGTCATAAAAAATGGTGCTCATCGGACCGATCAAGACGCCCGACAGAGCACCGATAAACGCTGCGACGGCAAAGGACAATTTGCCAGCCAGCGTCGTGGAGATTCCCATCAGCCGCGCCCCCAGGCGGTTCACCGCCGTAGCGCGCAGCGCCTTGCCATACAGCGTGCGTCCGGAGAACAGCCACAGCGCCACCAGCAGCGCGGCTGCGGCCACCACCACCACCACGGTCTGGGCACTGAGCGTCAATGAAGCCAGGCTCCAGCGCTCATCCCAGAAGGCTGGCGTACGGAAGCCCTCGGCGCCGAAGAACACCAGCCCCAGTCCGGTCATGGCCAGGTGGATACCGACCGAGACGATCAGCAGTTGCAGCACGCTGGCATCGGCCATCGATTCATAGACCACCTGATACATCAGCGGCCCGATTGCGGTAATGAGCAGTAGCGTCAGCAGCACCTGCACCGGCAATGCGAACTGCTGGGGCGCGGCCCACCAGACCAGTGCGGCAATGGCGACGGGTATGCCCAGCGTACCCAGCAGCGCACGCGGCAACAGCGCGGCCTGGCCGGCGCGCAGCAGCGAGGCGGCCTGCATGCCGGCCGCACACACGGCCAGCACCAGCAGCAGCCACAGCGGGCCGGGACGCTGGCCTTGTTGCAGCATGGCCAGGGTGAGCGCGCCATAGGCGACGAATTCCCCCTGCGGAATGAAGAGGATGCGGGTGACCGTAAAGACCAGCACCAGTGCAATGGCGATCAGGCCATAGACGATGCCGTTGGTCAGGCCATCCAGGGTCAGGATGGCGGCGATGGAGGAGTCCATGGATCGGCGACGAAGCGAAAGACATCAAGCAGGAAATCGGCGGCGCAGGGTGGAGTGCCTGCGCCGCCGCGCAGGAAGAACGGTAGCGCTTACGGATTGACGGCCTTCCAGTTGCCGTTCTGGATGGTCAGCATGATGCGCGCATCGTCACCCAGGCCGAAGTGATCCTTGGGCGAGTAGTTCAGCGTGCCCTGCGAGATCTGGATCGGACCGGCGGTTTCCAGCGCTTCCTTCAAGGCCGTACGGAAGGCAGGCGTGCCGGGTTTGGCTTTCTTCAGCGCCATCGGCACCACTTTTTGCAGCACCAGTTGCGCATCGTAGGTGTGAGCCGCGAAGAGGTTGCGCGTGCCCGCACCAAACTGCTTCTCGTAGCGCGTGACGAAATCCATCGCCAGCTTCTTGGAAGGATTGCTGTCCGGCAGGGCTTCCGGCACCACGGCCGGTCCCGAGATGACGTAGGCACCTTCCACGTCCTTGCCGCCCAGGCGGATCAGGTCGCGCGAGGCGGCGCTGTGGGTCTGGAAGATCTTGCCCTTGTAGCCGCGTTCGATCAGGGCCTTGTGCGGCATGGCCGCGCCGCTGCCGGAAGCCACCACCAGCACCGCATCCGGATTGGAGCTGACCACGCGCAGGGCTTGCGCGGTGACGCTGGTGTCGGCGCGCGAGAAGCGTTCCACCGTGCCCATCTTCATGCCGGCCGCGGTGGCCAGGCGTTGCACTTCCTTGAGCCAGTTCTCGCCATAGGAGTCGGAGTAGCCCAGGAAGCCGATGGTTTTTACGCCCATTTTCTTCATCTGGTCCACCACGCCACCGGCCATGACGGCGGTCGATTGCGGCAGACGGAAGGTCCAGGCGTCTTTTCCTTCAGCAGTCTCGATAGGCGAGATGGCCAGCTGCACCGTCTGCGCTTCCAGCGCCACGTCGGCCACGGCCAGCGTGGGCGGCACGGCGGCCGAACCGATGATCAGATCCACCTTGTCCTCGGCCACCAGGCGGCGGGCATTCTTGCTGGCCTGGGTGGGATCGGTGGCGTCGTCGAGGATGATCATCTTGACCTTCTCGCCGGCGATGGTCTCGGGCCACAGCGCAAAGCCGTTCTTGGCCGGAATGCCCAGGCCCGAACCGGGACCGGTCAGCGACATCACCACACCGATGGTCAGTTCGGCATGCGCCATGCCTGCACAGGCCAGCATCGCTGCCAGCACGCCTGCCTTGATTGCCAGTTTCGTTTTCATCTCCGTCTCCTTTGTATTGATCGACTGATCGATTTATTGCGGAGGCGGCTTGCTGCCGCCTCTCGTTTGCTGCCAGATCTGCGCCGGATGGCCTCAGCTGCACATCTCCCTGATATCCGCCGGAATGGGGATCGCCTTGATGCGGTTCGGATCATCCGGATGACGGATGGCGAAGACGCGCACGTCGCGCCCTTCGCACAGCAGTTCGCCATCGCGCTTGATCTCGTGTTTCATCACGAAGGTCTTGTCATTCCATTCCACGATGGTGGAATGCACTCCGATGCGGTCGCCATAGGTAGCGGGACGCACGAAGCGCGAACTGATGTCCACCACCGGCGTGCCGATGATGCCGCGCGTCTTTTCGGTCTCGCGCCAGGGCGGCACGCCGCATTCATGGAAGAAATTGCGCGAAGCCGCGTCATACCAGCGGAAGAAATTGGGGAAATAGACGATGCCGGCCGGATCGCAATCGCCGAATTCCACGCGCACCGGATGAATGATGGTCTTGCTCATGCCTGCTCCTCAATCCTTAACGTGGCGCCAGGCGCAATGCGCCATCGAGACGGATCACTTCGCCATTGAGCGAGAGGTTGGTGGCGATGTGCAGGGCTAGCTGCGCATATTCCTCTGCTTTGCCCAGGCGCTTGGGGAAGGGGATGGACGCGGCCAGCGATTGCTGCACCTCTTCCGGCAGCTTGTAGAGCAAGGGCGTCAGGAACAGGCCCGGCGCGATGGTCACCACGCGGATGCCGTATTGCGCCAGGTCGCGCGCCAGCGGCAGGGTCATGGCGGTGATGCCGCCCTTGGAGGCAGCATAGCCGGCCTGTCCGACCTGGCCATCGAAGGCCGCTACCGAGGCGGTAGCAACGATGACGCCGCGCTCGCCCTCGGCCAGCGCTTCGGCGGCCGCCATGCGGGCAGCGGCCAGGCGGATCACGTTGAAGGTGCCGATCAGGTTGACGTTGACGATGCGGCTGAAATCCTCCAGCGGCATCGGGCTGCCATCCTTGCCCACCATGCGTTTTGCGCCACCGATGCCGGCGCAGTTGATGAGGATGCGCGGCACGCCGTTGGCTTCTTGCGCGGCATCGAGGGCAGCCTGCACCGAAGCGCTGTCGGTGATGTCGCAGCGCACGGCATGGCAGCGCAGTTCTTCGGCCAAGGCCCGGGCCGCTTCCATGTTGACGTCCAGGATGGAGACGCGGGCGCCGGCCTGCACCAGCTGGCGCACGGTCTCAGCACCGAGTCCGGAGGCGCCGCCCGTCACCAGGGCGGCTTGTCCTTGCAGTTGCATGAAGAATGTCCTTCTCGAATGAACGGTTCAGTGGGAGGCCGAGGGGTTTTCCAGCAGCAGGGCAATGCCCTGACCACCGCCGATGCAGGCCGAGGCCACGCAGTAGCGCGCGCCGCGGCGGTTCATCTCGCGTGCGGCGGTGATCGACAGGCGCACGCCGGTCGCGGCCAGCGGGTGGCCCAGGGCAATGGCGCCGCCGTTGACGTTGAGGCGCTCGCGGTCGATGCCCAGCTCACGTTCAACGGCCACGATCTGCGCGCCTTGCGCCTCGTTGATTTCGAAGCAGCCGATGTCGGCTACCGTGAGGCCATTGCGTTCCAGCAGCGTGCGGATGGCCGGTACCGGGCCGATGCCCATGATCTCGGGCGGTACGCCAGCGACTGCGGCAGCGACCACGCGCGCCAGCGGCTCTCTGTCATGGCGGCGCACGTAATCCCCCGAGGCCACGATGGTGGCCGCCGCCGCATCCACCAGGGCCGAGCTGTTGCCACCGGTCTGTACGCCATCCGGATAGAGCGCGCGCAGCCTGGCCAGCACTTCTACGGGCGACGGACGCGGATGGGTATCGGCGGCGGCTTCGCTGATCTTGCCCTGCAGCTTGATGTGGCGATCGTTGTAGCCATCCAGCTGGAAGGTCTCGTTGACCACCGGCACGATCTCGCCAGCATGGAAACCGGCCGCCTGTGCCTTCAGGGCGCGCTCGAAGGAATAGGCCGCATACTCGTCGACCTCGGCGCGGGTGATGCCATATTTCTTCGCCAGGTTCTCGGCCGTCTGCGGCATGGTGATGCCGGGGGCCGGATCGACCAGCGCTTCCCACATGTAGTCCTGGAATTCGACCGGCGCGCCAAGCTTGAACCCGCTGCGATGGCCGAAGGCGGCGATGGGATTGCGCGTCATCGATTCGCTGCCGACGATCAGCGCGGTTTCGGTATAGCCGCGTTCGATCTGGTCACCGGCCTGGCGGATCAGTTCGAAACCGGTGCCGCAGATGCGCTGGACCATGATGGCCGGCGTGCTGATCGGCACCCCCGCATACAGGCCGATGTGACGCGGCAGCATGTACTGGTAGGCGTCGCCGGGCGCCATGTTGCCGGCGACGACTGAACCGATGTCGGTGGCGGCAATGCCGGTGCGCGCCAGCACTTCGCGCGCCACCTTGATGCCCATGTCGGTGGGCGAGAGCTGGCTGAAGCTGGTGCAGTAATCCACCATGGGCGTGCGTACGCCGCCGACGAGCCAGATGTCCTTGAAGCTGGAATAGAACGCTGCGTGTGCCATGTCTGTTGCTTCCTCAGTGAGCGGGAGAGAGCGCGGCCTGCGCGGTCAGCACGGCCGGATCGGTGCCTGCGTAAAGCATCTCCACCAGGGCCGCGCGGTGTGTCAGCACGGAGCGCTGGTTGATGGAACCCTTGTCGGTGATTTCGCCGCGGTCAAAGGAGGGCGGGTCGATCAGCACCAGTGCCCGGGTGACGCGATTGGAACTGCCGGTGGCATGGGCTTGCAGGCGGTCCAGTACACCCTGGAAGAAGTCCCGCACCGGGGCTGCATTGAGCACGTCGGCGCGCGAGGCATCGGCGGGCAGGCGTGCCAGCTGGCGGCAGCGCTCGATGTTGGGAACGATCAGCATGCCGACTTCGTTGCGGTCCTGGCCGGTGATGACGGCATCCTGCAGATAGGGGGCGCCTTCGTGCGCAATCAGGGCGCGCAAGGGGCCCACGCTGACCCAGGTGCCGGTATAGAGTTTGAAATCCTCGGCCACCCGGCCATCGAATATGAAGCCGCGATCCGGATGGGCCGGGTCCAGCCAGCGTACGGCGTCGCCGGAACGGAAGTAGCCTTCTTCATCGAAGGCCTCGGCGGTCTGCTCCGGAGCACGCCAGTAGCCGGGCGTGACGTTGGGGCCGCGATAGCGGATCTCGATCTTGTCGCCATTGGGTACCAGCTTGATTTCCATGCCGGGCGTGGGAATGCCGATCTGCCCGGCCTGCACCTGGTGGTCCACCACGAACAGCGCCGAAGGCGAGGTCTCGGTCATGCCCAGTCCGCAGGACATCACGATGCGTTCGCCACAGGTGGCCTCGGCGGTGGCATGCAACTTGTCCCAGACCGGCTGGGCCAGCGCGGCGCCGGCGTAGAACTGCATGCGCAGGCGGCTATAGAATTTCGCGCGCAGCGCCTGGTCCTTCTCCAGCGCATGGGCGATGCCTTCCCAGCCTACCGGTACGTTGAAATATACGGTCGGCGCAATCTCATGCAGGTTGGCCAGGGTGGTGGCCAGTCCTTGCGGCGTGGGTTTGCCCTCGTCGATGTACATGGTGCCGCCGTTGTAGATCACGATGCCCACGTTGTGGTTGGCGCCGAAGGTGTGGTTCCAGGGCAGCCAGTCGATCAGGATGGGCGGCTCTTCGCCCAGGAAGGGGAAGGTCTGCACGATCATCTGCAGATTGCTGCACATCATGCGCTGGGTATTGATGACTGCCTTGGGCATCTTGGTCGAGCCCGAGGTGAAGAGGAACTTGACGATGGTGTCCGGACCGGTGGCGGCATAGGCGCGTTCGACTTCATCGCCGGCGCGGGTGGCTTCCAGCTCGGCATAGAGCGTACACTCGCGCCCGGCGGGCGGTGCCTCGGTGACCACGAATTCGATATCGGGCGCGACCGCATTGACGGCAGCCGCGAACTTCTCGCCATGCGCGGCGAAGATCAGTCCGGGCGTGAGCAGCTGCACCGCATGGCGCAGCTTGGCGTAATCCTTGGACAGCAGCGAATAGGCCGACGACACGGGGGCGTAGGGCACGCCCGCATAGTGGCAGCCCAGCACCAGCATGGCGTGTTCGAGGTCGTTCTCGGACAGGATCAACAACGGACGCTCCGCCGAGAGTCCGCGCTGCAACAGTGCCTGGCCGATGCGGCGTGCGCTTTGCAGCGCCTGGCCATAGCTGATGCGGCGCCACTGACCTTCCTTGTCCCGGCGCGCCATGTAGGTGCGCTCGGGATCGACCGTTGCCCAGTGGATCAGCTTGTCGGTCAGGCGCGCCGGATAGGCTTCCAGCGGCTGGCGGGTCTTGACGATGGAGATGCCGTCAGCGCCCGGCACGACGTCGACGCCGCCGATGCCGAACCTGACGCTGCGATAGCGAGGTGGAGTGTTCATACATGTCTCTGTTGTGTTGCCGGTCCGGCCGTAGCCGGGCTGGCGTGTTGTTGTGTACTTCTCTGTATTACTGACTTGCTGGCCTGCTGATGTTGCTTCAGGTCGGCTTGACCTTGTTCTGCTTGTGATCGAGGAAGGCCGCCAGGCGACCCTTGGTATCGGGATCGCTGCCGGCCACGGCCGCCATGAGCGATTCGGTCATCAGGCCGTCCTGGATCGACTGGTCATGGATGCGCGGCAGCACGTGCATGATGCCGTAGTTGGTCATGGGCGCATTGCGGGCGATGCGCTCGGCCAGTTCGCGCGCCTTGTCCAGTCCGCCGCCGGCGGCCACGCTGTATTGCGAGATACCGGCCTGGTGGCCTTCTTCGGCATTCAACACGCGCCCGGTCAGCATCATGTCGGCCATGCGCGCCACGCCGATCAGGCGCGAGATCCGTACCGAACCGCCACCGCCGACGAAGAGCCCGCGCTGGCCTTCCGGCAAGCCATAGAAGGCGCTTGGTTCGGCCACCCGGATATGCGCGGCCGAGGCCAGTTCCAGGCCACCGCCGATCACCGCGCCATGCAGCACGGCAATCACCGGCACGCGGCCGAAGGCGATCTGCTCGAAGGCCGCATGCCACATGCGCGAGTGATGCAGGGACTCGGTGGTGTCGCGCTCGCGCAGTTCGGACAAGTCCAGGCCGGCGCAGAAGTGTTCGCCGATGCCGTGGATGATGGCCACCTTCACGCCCTCGGGGAGATCCTCGAAACAGTCGCGGATGGCCCGCACCAGCGGATCATTGAGGGCGTTGCGTTTGGCGGCGCGGTTGAGCGCGATCTCTGCGATGGCGCCGTGAACTTGGATATCGAGGAGGTCGCTGTGCTGGTTCATGCTGTCTCTGAATGTCTCTGTATGTCGCGCTGGGCGTTTGAATTAGTTATAAGTTATAACGTTTATTCAGTATAAGTAAAGTCGAGGTAAACGCAAGCCCCATCGGCATTTCGTTCTGTGCGAACAACGTAAAAGCGGGCGATTAACGAACAAAAATAGCGGCGTCGGCCACTGCTCAAATTGCTGCGCCGCGTCGCAATGATGACGCTGCGATGACCAGCGTCGCGCCAGCCTGCGTGGCTGTTGACCGCGCAAACAAAAACGCCGGTGTGCACTGCATCACCGGCGTTTCCGTGGAGTATCGGCGGGGGGACTACTTGCCGGTGTCCTTCATGTTCTCGAACTTGTCGAACTCGACGTTGTAGGCTTCGTTGCCGATCTTCTCGACCTTGCGCACGTACACGGTCTGCACGATGTCGCGCGTGGCCGGGTCGATGGCGATGGGGCCGCGCGGGCTGACGAATTTCATGGTCTTGAGGATGGCCATGGCGCGGTCGCCATCGATCTTGCCGTTGAGTTTTCTGCTGACTTCGTAGATGGCGTTCATGCCGTCATAGGCGGCCACGGCCATGAAATTGGGGCGGCCCGCACCGGGATTGGCCGCCGCAAAGCTTTTCAGGAAGGCCTTGTTCTCCGGCGAGTCATGCGCGGCCGAATAGTGGAAGGTGGTGATCACGCCCAGCGTGGAGTCGCCCATGGCAGGCATCACGTGATCGTCCGTCAGGTCGCCGGTGGCGATGACCTTGATGCCGGCCTCAGCCAGGCCGCGTTCACGGTAGCCTTTCATGAAGGCAATGCTTTGCTCGCCGGCCGGCACGAAGATGAAGACCGCCTCCGGTTTGGCATCCTTGATGCGCTGGATGTAGGGGGCGAATTCAGGATTGCGCAGCGGCACCCGGATCGATTCGACCACCTGGCCGCCACCGCCCAGCAGGTTGGTCTTGAACGCGGTCTCGGCATCGATGCCCGGCCCGTAATCGGCCACCAGCGTGACTACGCGCTTGATGCCGTTCTTCAGCGCCCAGGTTGCCATGGGGCCCGAGACCTGCGGCAGCGTCATCGAAAAGCGTGCGATGTAGCTGGACTTGGTGGTGATGACGGAGCTGGCGGCGTTCATGATGATCATGGGCTTTTTGGCCTGTTCCGCAATGGGGGCCACGGCCAGCGCTTCGGGCGTCAGGCCGAAGCCGGCCAGGAAATCCACCTTGTCGCGCACCACCAGTTCCTGCGCCAGGCGCTTGGCGATCTCGGGCGCGGGGCCGGTGGTGTCCTTGATGATGATCTGCACCTTCTTGCCGGCAACCTGGTCGCCATGCTGCGCCATGTAAGCCTTGATGCCGCCTTCCATCTGCTTGCCATAGTCGGCGAAGGGGCCGGAGAACGCGGCGATCAGGCCGACCTTGATGGTTTCCTGACCGTGCGCAAGCGCACTCAGCAAGGTGCCGGAGGCGGCCATGATGGCCAGCATTGCGATCTTCTTGAATCTCATTGTCTTGTCTCCTTTGTGATTGGGGTGAGCGGCGATGAGCCTGCGGTTCTGTCGCCGCCCTGATGGTCTCATCGCCGGTCCGACTGTTGCAGACGGACGACGCATCGAATTCCCTTCCTTGGCTCGCCTTGTTGACAAAGCTTCGGTGCGGACAATAGTATCGCACCATCCGTTCGGTAAACAAACCGATGTGCGGTAGCCGAACGGCTAATAAAAGTTATAAATAATAAGCAACGAGACGCTTCTTTCTGCGGTGCCCGCCTGGCGGCGCCGACCAACTCGCTTTTTTGAAGATGACACCGAAGGTGTCACCGCAGTACGCATGCCGATGGCGCTGACCATGGGGCAGGGGGCATTTTGCGCCCGCGCTTCGAGAAACCGCCATGCGGCCGCAGGAATTCGCAACAGGCAGTCGCAGTACACCCAGAGGGGACTGGCCACACCGGAAGTCTCCCGGCCGGAGAGCGGCGAATCGCTGGCGTGCGCCTGGAGGAGGGCGAGCGCCGGCAGTGAACCGGCCATTCACATTCAATGAAATCAGGAGGAGATGGCAATGACAACAAAAAACACCTTGCGCGCAGTGGCCCTGGCCGCCGCCGCATGTGCGATGTACACAGGCATGGCCGGTTCGGCCATGGCGCAGAGTTCGGTGACCATCTACGGGATCATCGATACCGGCGTGGTCTACACCACCAATGCCAACGCGGCCGGCAATTCGGTCTTCAAGATGCCATCGCTGACGGGCACGTTCCCGTCGCGTATCGGCTTCCGTGGCACGGAAGACCTGGGCGGCGGCCTGCAGGCGATGTTCGTGCTGGAAAACGGCTTCGCGCCCGACACCGGCGCCCTGGGGCAGGGAGGCCGCCTCTTCGGCCGCCAGTCGTATGTGGGATTGAAGGGCGGGTGGGGCCAGCTCATGCTGGGTCGCCAGCTCAACATGACCTACATCTCGCAGCTCAAGACGGACGTGCTGGGCCCCAACATCTTCGCCATCGGCAGCATCGATACGTATCTGCCCAATGCCCGCAGCGACAACGCCATCGGCTACCTTGGCAGCTTCAGCGGCTTCACGCTGGGGGCCACCTACAGCTTTGGCCGCGACGCCTCCTCCACCGGTGGTCCTGCTGCGACCAACTGTCCTGGCGAAGTGGCGGGCAACAGCAAGGCCTGCCGCCAGGTCACCGCGCTGCTGGGGTATGACGGCCAGGGCTGGGGGTTCACCTCGTCCTATGACATCCTCTATGGCAATACCGGCGCTTCCGGTGGCCTGACCAGCAGCGACAACAGCGACCAGCGCGTCACCCTCAACGGCTACTACATGATCGGTGACGTCAAGATCGGCGCCGGCGTGGTGGATCGCCGCACCCGCGCGGCCACTGCCAATACCGATTCCGATCTCTACTACCTGGGCTTCAGCTATCCGCTGACCACCGCCCTGGTACTGGATGCGCAAGTCTCGCGCTTGGATGTGAAGAACAGCCCCAACGACGTCACCCTGTCGGTGGCGCGCCTGACCTACAACCTGTCCAAGCGCACGGCGCTCTACACCTCGGTGGGCTACATCAAGAATGGCGGCACCTCGGCGGTGGCCATCGATGCCGGTGGTACCGTGGGTGCGGGCAAGAACCAGTTTGGCGTGATGTCGGGCATCCGTCACACCTTCTGATCTGACGGGGTAATGAACGACTGGCAGTCTTGAGGAGGATGGCGCACCTGGACACCAGATGGGTGCGCCGACATCCGCAGCACGGCAAAGACAGGGTCTGTTTTTGTCTTCGGTCCGCGCTCGTCCTGAAGGAGGAGCGCGGACCTGTTTTTTCAGGGTAGCAGCACCGACAATTCCTGCGCGCCGCGCAAGAGCACCGGCAGGATCTCTTCTTCCATCTGTGCCACCGAGACGCGTGCGGCCTGTGCGCCCACGTTCAATGCCGCCAGCACGTTGCCGGAGGCGCCGCGCACAGGGACGGCGATGGAGCGCAGGCCCACTTCGAGTTCTTCATCGATGACGGCGTAACCCTGCTCGCGCACGCCAGCCAGGATGTCGCGCAGGCGTTTTTGCGAGACCACAGTCTTGTCGGTCAGTGCGCGCAGCTTGACCTTCTCGAAGTAGGCCTTCAGCTGGTCGTCCGGCAGATGTGCCAGCATGGCCCGGCCCAGCGAGGTGCAATAGGCCGGCAGGCGGCTGCCAGTATTGAGCGCCACCGACATCACGCGCGAAGTGGCCGAGCGCGCAACGTAGAGCACTTCATTGTCATCCAGCACCGCCAGCGAGCAGGACTCGCCCAGGGTGCGGCTGATGTTGTTCAGGTAGGGCTGTGCAGAAACGGTCAACGGGGTGGACGACAAATAGGAGTAGCCCAGCGTGAGGATCTTGGGGCGCAGCGAGAAATTGTTGACGTCCGAATCGGCATAGCCCAGTTGCTTCAAGGTGTGCAGGCAGCGCCGTACGGCTGCGCGCGGAATGCCCGTCTTCTGGCTGATCTGGGCGATGGTCAGGCTGCGGCGCGAATCGCTGAAGGCGCGGATCACCGCCAGCCCGCGCGCCAGCGAGGTCATGAAGCTGGGATCGGTGAGGGCATCGATCTCTTCGGCAATGGTCAGCTCGCGTTCGGCCTGGGGTGCGCTGCCCGCCTCGTCGGCGTCCTTGGCCTTGCGGCGGCGGCTGGCCGTGGCTGCAGCCTTCGGCAGCTTGGCCTCCTTGGCAGCGGTGGCGCTCTTGGCGGCAGTCTTGCGGGTTTTGGCAGCAGGTGCGATGGGCATGGGCTCTGGTGGGCTCTCTGATCTGATGGAGGAGGTCGGCGTGGGCAATGTCAGGCGACGTCAGAATTTTAGCGTTTTGTGCGGCAAGCGAACACATCCTGCGGTTTTTTCTTGACGGCCGTCAAGCCGGATCGCTAAACTCTTTTTGTGCGAAAATCAAACATTAGTTCGGTGATCGAACATGTTGGTGCGGAAAACGTCACCCCGCTGACGCCCCCTGAAACCGCCGACATGCCCGTCCACACCGGCAGAGACGAGTCCCAAGCCGCCTGGCCGCACGGCAAAGAGAAGTGCAGCGAGGCATCCAGCAGGCGCAGTTGCAGGCGCCGCATCTAAAGTGAGAGCAACGTGATCAATAAAATTTCTGACTCCCTGGAGCAGGCGGTGGCCGACATCCATGATGGTGCCACCATCATGATCGGTGGCTTCGGCAATGCCGGCATGCCCTCGGCCCTGATCGATGCGCTGATCGCCCAGGGCGCACGCGACCTGACCATCGTCAACAACAATGCCGGCAACGGCGATACGGGCCTGGCCGCATTGCTCAAGACCAAGCGCGTCAGGAAGATCATCTGTTCCTTCCCGCGCCAGACCGATTCCCACGTCTTCGATGCGCTCTACCGCGCCGGCGAGATCGAACTGGAACTGACCCCGCAGGGCAACCTGGCCGAGCGCATCCGCGCCGCCGGCGCCGGCATCGGCGGTTTCTTCAGCCCGACCGGTTACGGCACCATGCTGGCCGAAGGCAAGGAAACCCGGCTCATCGATGGCAAGCACTACGTGCTGGAGTCGCCCATCCACGCCGACTTCGCGCTCATCAAGGCGCTGCGTGGCGACCGCTGGGGCAACCTGGTATATCGCAAGACCGCGCGCAACTTCGGCCCCATCATGGCCATGGCCGCCAAGGTCACCATCGCCCAGGTGAGCGAAGTGGTGGAGCTGGGCCAGCTCGATCCGGAAAACATCATCACGCCCGGCATCTTCGTGCAGCGGATCGTGCAAACCAAGGAGGCACAGCAATGAAGCGCTTTACCCGTGAAGAGATCGCCGCCCGCGTGGCCCAGGACATTCCCGAGGGCGCCTACGTGAACCTGGGCATCGGCCTGCCCACCAAGGTCGCCAACTACCTGCCGGCCGACAAGGAAATCTTCCTGCACAGCGAAAACGGTGTGCTCGGCATGGGCCCGGCCCCGGCCCCCGGCGAGGAAGACGAAGACCTCATCAACGCCGGCAAGCAGCCGGTCACCCTGCTGACCGGCGGCTCCTACTTCCACCACGCCGACTCCTTCGCCATGATGCGCGGCGGCCATCTCGACATCTGCGTGCTGGGCGCCTTCCAGGTGTCGGCCAAGGGCGACCTGGCCAACTGGCATACCGGTGCGCCCGACGCCATCCCCGCCGTGGGCGGTGCGATGGACCTGGCCATCGGTGCCAAGCAGGTGTTCGTGATGATGGATCACCAGACCAAGACCGGCGAGAGCAAGCTGGTGGAGGCCTGCTCCTATCCGCTGACCGGCATCGGCTGCGTCAACCGCATCTACACCGACCTGGCCGTCATCGACGTGACCCCGCAAGGCCTGCAGGTACGTGAGATCGTCGAAGGCCTGTCCTTCGCGCAATTGCAGGAACTGACCGGCGCGCCGCTGCGCCCGGCCGCCTGATCCGTCACTCTTATCGCTGCGAGGAATGCATGAAAGACGTATTTATCTGTGACGCCATCCGCACCCCCATCGGCCGCTACAGCGGCGCGCTCAAGGACGTGCGCGCCGACGACCTGGGCGCCGTGCCGCTGCGCGCGCTCATGGAGCGCAATCCGCAGGTGGACTGGAAGGCTGTCGATGATGTGATCTTCGGCTGCGCCAACCAGGCCGGTGAAGACAACCGCAACGTGGCACGCATGTCGCTGCTGCTGGCCGGCCTGCCGCAGGAAGTGCCGGGCAGCACCATCAACCGCCTGTGCGGTTCCGGCATGGATGCGCTGGGCACGGCCGCGCGCGCCATCAAGTCCGGCGAGACCCAGTTGATGATTGCCGGTGGCGTCGAATCGATGACCCGCGCGCCTTTCGTGATGGGCAAGGCCGACAGCGCCTTCTCGCGCCAGGCCGCGATCCAGGACACCACCATCGGCTGGCGTTTCGTCAATGCCCTGATGAAGCAGAAGTATGGCGTGGACGCCATGCCCGAGACCGCCGAAAACGTCGCCGTCGATTTCAAGGTCAGCCGCGAAGACCAGGACCAGTTCGCCGTGCGCAGCCAGGCCAAGGCCGCCGCCGCGCAAGCCAATGGCACCCTGGCGCAGGAAATCGTGCCGGTGGTGATCCCGCAGAAGAAGGGCGATCCCGTCACCGTGAGCCAGGATGAACATCCGCGCGCTACCAGCATGGAAGCGCTGGCCCGCCTGAAGGGTGTGGTCAGGCCCGATGGTAGCGTTACCGCCGGCAATGCCTCGGGCGTCAACGATGGTGCCTGCGCGCTGCTGCTGGCCAGTGCCGAAGCGGCCGAGAAGTACCAGCTCAAGCCGCGCGCCCGCATCCTGGGCATGGCCACGGCCGGCGTCGCCCCGCGCATCATGGGCATGGGCCCGGCCCCGGCCAGCAAGAAGGTGCTGGCGCAACTGGGCATGAGCATCGATCAGATGGACGTGATCGAACTCAACGAAGCCTTCGCCTCGCAAGGCCTGGCCGTGCTGCGCGAACTGGGTGTGGCCGATGACGATGCACGCGTGAACCCCAATGGTGGTGCCATTGCCCTGGGCCATCCGCTGGGCATGAGCGGTGCCCGTCTGGTGACCACGGCTACCTACCAGCTGGAGCGCACGGGTGGCCGCTATGCGCTGTGCACCATGTGCATCGGCGTGGGGCAGGGTATCGCGATGGTGATCGAGCGCGTGTGATGCAACCGGGATGGCGTGACGCGCACACGGCGTTGCGCCATCCATGAAGATCGCCACGGTCTTCGTGAAAATTGATCAAGCATGAACTGAGGCAGGCGCAGCACAATAGAAAAATAATTTATCCCATTACCAAGCGGCCACCAAAAAGAGAGCCGCAGGCCAGAAGAGGAGACACATCGCATCATGCATCCGCATCATGACTGCGCGCCGCGTGCGGCCGCGCCCAGCACTTGTCGCCGCGGAGGTGCGCCATGCTAGGCAACTTCCTCGGTGTGCTCTTCGACGGCATTGCCTACGGCAGCCTGTTGTTCCTCATCAGCGTGGGCCTGTCGGTGACCATGGGCATGATGAACTTCATCAACCTGGCACACGGTGCCTTTGCCATGCTGGGCGGCTATGTCTGCGTGACGCTGCTCAACGGTATCGGTGTTCCCTTCCTGGCGACGCTGCCATTGGCCTTCATCGCCGCCGCGCTGGTCGGGCTGGTGCTCGAACGCTCCCTCTATCGCCGTCTCTACAAGGCCAGCCATCTTGACCAGGTGCTGTTTTCCATCGGCCTGACCTTCATGTCGGTGGCTGCGGCCACCTGGCAGTGGGGGCCGACCCAGCAGCCAGTGGTGCTGCCGGACTGGCTGCGCGGCCAGGTCTGGCTGCTGGGGCTGGAGGTGGGGGCCTATCGCGTCTTCCTGATCGGTGTGGTGATCGTGGTCACGGTGGCGCTGGGCCTGTTGATCGAACGCACCCGCTTCGGCGCGCAGATCCGGGCCTCGGTGGATAACCAGGTCGCTGCTGCCGGGCTGGGCATCAACGTCAGCCGCGTCTTCAGTCTGACCTTCGCGCTCGGCTCGGGGCTGGCGGGTCTGGGCGGCGGCTTGGGCATCGACGTGCTGGGGCTGGACCCGACCTTCCCGGTCAAGTACATGGTCTACTTCCTGCTGGTGGTGGCCGTGGGCGGCGCCGGCACCATCAAGGGGCCGCTGCTGGCGGCGGTGATCCTGGGCGTGTTCGACGTGGCCGGCAAATACTACGTGCCCGAGATCGGCGCCTTCGTCATCTATGGGCTGATGGTGGTGCTGCTGATCCTGTTCCCGGCCGGGCTGATGCGGAGGCGCGGATGAGTATCGTGAACTCCACTTCCTTACCCGCAGCCCGCACCGGAAAGCCCGCCATGAAGCCTGCCCTGCATTTGCCCAACGACCGCTGGACACCGCTGGAAATCGTTTTCTGGCTGTTGCCGGTGGCGGCCTATTTCGTCTTCCCCGATTACCTGGTGCTGATCAGCCAGATCATGATCGTGGGCCTGTTCGCGCTGTCGCTCGATCTCATCCTCGGCTATGCCGGCATCGTCTCGCTGGGCCATGCCGCCTTCTTCGGCCTGGGTGCCTATACCGCCGGCCTGCTGGCAGTGCATGGCTGGGGCGAGCCCATCACGGGCCTGATGCTGGCGGCCGTGGTGGCGGCCATCGCCGGATTCCTGGTGAGCTTCCTGGTGGTGCGCGGCGCCGACCTGACGCGCCTGATGGTCACACTGGGCATCGGCCTGATGCTGTTCGAGGCGGCCAACAAGGCAGCCTTCATCACGGGCGGCGTCGATGGTTTGTCGGGCATGGCGATGGGCAAGATCTTCGGGGTCTTCGAATTCGACCTCAATGGCCGCGTGGCCTATGGCTACAGTTTTGCGGTGCTGCTGCTGCTGTTCGTGGTATTGCGTCGCCTGGTCAATTCGCCCTTCGGCCTGGGCCTGCGCGGCATCCGCGAGGGCGGGCGGCGCATGCCGGCCATCGGCGCGGACGTCAACCGGCGCCTGGTGGTGATCTTCACCATCGCCGCTGCCGTAGCCGGTGTGGCCGGTGCGCTGCTGGCCCAGACCACGCAGTTCGTCGGACTGGACGTACTGGGCTTCCCGCGCTCGGCGGAACTGCTCATCATCCTGGTGCTGGGCGGTACCGGCCGCCTGTATGGCGGGCTGGTCGGGGCGCTGGTCTACATGCTGGCGCAGGACACGCTCTCCGGGCTCAATCCGGCTTACTGGCAATTCTGGATCGGCCTGCTGCTGATCGTCATCGTCCTGTTTGCGCGCGGCGGTCTGCTCGGTGGCCTGGCCGTGCTGCGCGACAAGTTCTTCAAGGGAGACCGCGCATGAGCACGCATTCGCATCCAGGCGATACCACCCTGCGCACGGAGGGCCTGAGCAAGCGCTGGGGCAGCTTCGTGGCCAACAGCGACGTGTCGCTCAGCTTTGCACCCGGCGCACGCCATGCACTGATCGGCCCCAATGGCGCCGGCAAGACCACCTTCATCAACCTGTTGACCGGCGGCTTTGCGCCCAGCAGCGGCAAGGTCTGGTTCGGCGGCGAGGACATCACCGCGCTGCCCCAGCATGAGCGTGTCAAGCGCGGCATGACGCGCACCTTCCAGATCAATACGCTCTTTGCCGGGCTCACGGTGCTGGAGTCGGTGGTGCTGGCCATCCAGGAGCGGCGCGGCCTGCAATACCGCTGGTACCAGACGGTGGCCAGCCAGACCGAGGTGGTGGAAGAAGCCATGGCCTTGCTGGCCTCGCTGAAGCTGGAACAGGAAGCCAACAGCATCACGCGCAGCCTGGCCTATGGCAAGCAGCGACTGGTCGAGATCGCGCTGGCGCTGGCCACCAGGCCCAAGGTCTTGCTGCTGGATGAACCGGCGGCAGGTATTCCCTCGGCGGAAAGCCGCGAGCTCTTCGAGGTGATCGCGCAATTGCCGCGCGAGGTCACCATCGTCTTCATCGAACATGACATGGGACTGGTGTTCCGTTTTGCCGAACGCATTACCGTGCTGGTGGGCGGCAAGGTACTGGTGGAGGGCACGCCGGCCGAGATCGCCGCCGACCAGCGCGTCAAGGAAGTCTATCTGGGGGAGGCCGAACATGCCTGAACTGCTGGCACTGGAAAAGGTAAGCGCCGGCTATGGCGAATCGATCGTGCTGGAAGACGTCTCCTTCGCCATGAACGAAGGCGAGAGCCTGGCCCTGCTGGGCCGCAATGGCGTGGGCAAGACCAGCCTGTTGATCACGCTCATGGGCCTGACCCGGTTGCATAGCGGCAGCATCCGCTGGCGCGGCGGCAGCATCGCCCGCGTGCCCACGCACAAGCGCGCCCACGCGGGCCTGGGTTGGGTGCCGCAGGAACGCTTCATGTTTCCTTCGCTGTCGGTGGAAGAGCACCTGACCGTGGTGGAACGCGGCGGCCAGTGGAACCTGCAAAAGATTTACCAGATATTCCCGCGCCTGCACGAGCGCCGCCACAACATGGGCAACCAGCTCTCCGGCGGCGAGCAGCAGATGCTGGCCATTGCCCGTGCGCTGATGACCAGTCCCAGCATCCTCCTGCTGGATGAACCCATGGAAGGGCTGGCTCCCATCATCGTGCAGGAACTGCTGAAGGTGATTCGCCGCCTGGTCAGCGAGGAAGGCATGTCGGTGATCGTGGTGGAGCAGCATGCGCGCATGGCACTGTCATTGACCCAGCGCGCCATCGTGCTTGATCGTGGCCGCATCGTGCATGCGTCGGATAGTCAGAGCCTGCTGGACGATGGGGAGAAGCTGGACCGGCTGGTGGCGGTGGCCTGAGGCGCCCATGCGTAGCGACCAAACGGTCAATCACGAAGGATCAGCAGGACGCCTGCTGCCCGGTTGCCCCTTCCTGCGGCGGACCTGAATGCGCGGTGGCCAATTGACGCAGGCGGATCCATTCATCATCGCCGCGTCCGATGATGGTGTCCGAGCGCGGCCAGGCCATCAGGTCGAGCACGCCGCCTCCGGCGAACTCTTGCCGTTCGCGGCCGTGCACCACCTGGAGCACGGGACGGGTCAGGTCAGCCGGGTTTTGGCGGATCACCAGCCCGGACAGTCCCGATTCCAGCCGCACCAGCGAGCCCACCGGATAGATGCCCAGCGTCTTGACGAACGCCAGCAGTAGCCGCCGGTCGAAATGACCTTCCCATCTGGCCATTTGCGAGATCGCTTCGGCCGGATCCCAGCCGTGCTTGTAGGGGCGCTCGGAGGTCAGCGCATCATAGACATCGCAGACGGCCGTCATGCGCGCATAGAGCGAAATGGACTCGGCCGGCAGGGCATCGGGATAGCCCCGTCCATCGATGCGTTCATGATGATGGCGGCAGACGTCGCAGGCATAGGCCGGGATGTCCGGGTTCTGTATCAGGTAGTGATAGCCCAGCTCCGGATGCTGCTTGATCAGTTCAAATTCCTTGTCGCTCAGCTTGCCGGGTTTGTTGAGGATGTCCTTGTCGATGAATGCCTTGCCCACGTCATGCAGGTAACCGCTCAGTCCCGCTTCGCGGCAGGCCGCTTCGCTCAGCCCCAGTGTACGTCCCAGGGCCACCATCAGTGCGCAGACGGCCACCGAGTGCAGGTAGGTATATTCGTCATCGAGCTTCAGGCGCAACACGCTGAGCAGACCATTCGGGTCGCGCAGCACCGAGCAGGCGATATCCTCCACCAGCTCCAGGCACTGCGGCAGCTCCACCACCTTGCCCATGCGCGCAGCGTTGAACATGTTACGCGTGATATCGCGCGCATGTTCGCGCAGGGCCACCGCGCTGACGTGCTCCGGATCGGCGGGGATTGCGCTGTCCTCCGTCACGGACGGTGTGGCTACCTCCTCGGTTGGCATGGCCTCTTCCACATCCACTCCGCGTGATACGTCAATCCAGCAATAGGCAATGCCGCTCTCGCGCGCCTGCTGCAGATCGCTCTCCCGCCTGAGCAGGAAACGCGTCTTCCAGAACGGGTGCGCCAGCCAGCTGGCCTCGAATCCGCAAAAGTACATCCCGAGGACCAGGTCCCCGACCTTGATTTTCTTGAGCATGTGTTGAAACCCATTTCATCAACGGGCGAGAGTTGCGTTCGGTCTATCGGAAGAAGGCGGGCGGGGATAGGGGCGCGCCTGTCACCTGGCGGCGGAGGACCATGCGGATCTCGCTGTGGAAGCTCACGCTGCCGGCGGCAACTGGCTGCGCGCCATCGTCGCGCAACGCCGGAATGTATCCATGCGGAAACAGTGTCGCGTCATCATACCTTCATCAGTTTTATTGAGAATCCCTTAACTGCGAATAACGTTTATTCGGTATTGGAATTGGTATCCGTTTTCAAGCGCGGTATGTTCGGCATCTTTCATTTGGGGAATGGAGAGGCCATGGCCAATTTCGATCTCAATCTGCTGCCGATTGCCTTGGCGATCTTCGAAGAGCGCAGCGTGAGTGCGGCTGCAAGGAAGCTCGACATGAGCCAGCCCGCGGTGAGCGTAGCGCTCAACAAATTACGCATTGCGCTGGGCGACCCGCTGTTCGTGAAGACCGGGCGCGGCATGCAGCCTACCCCGCGTGCCATCACCCTGATTGAGCCGACCCGGGAGATCATGCAGCGGGTCCACGCCGACGTACTGACCACCGATCAGTTCACGCCAGCCACGACGACCAAACGCTTCGTGCTGGGGCTGTCGGATTTCGGCGAGCTGATGCTGCTGCCGCGGTTGATCGAGCGTATCCGCGATGAAGCGCCGCATGCCTCGGTGGCGACGGTGATGCCCGCACCGGCAGAGCTGGTAGGGGCGTTGGAGAGTGGTGCGGTCGATCTCGCCGTCGGGTATTTTCCCTACCTCAAGCAGCGCAATTTCTTCCAGCAGCGTTTGTTGTCGCAAGACTTTGTGTGCCTGCTGCGCGCGGGCCATCCTTTGCAGATGCAGAGGATCAGCCTGGAGCACTACCAGGCTGCCGGGCATATCGTGGTCAATTCTGAAGGACGAGACGAACCGATGTGCGAACGCTTCCTGCTACGCCGCAAGATCCGGCGACGGGTCACGCTGTCGACGGCGCACTTCATGGCCATTCCTGTGCTGGTGGCGACCTCTGATCTGATTGCCACGGTGCCGCGCGCGTTTGGCGAATTCGTGGCGCGGTTCTCCGGTATCCGGCTGGTCGAGCCGGGTTTCGAGATGCCCTCGATGGATCTGAAGCAGCACTGGCATCGCAAGTACCACAAGGATGGCGGCAATGCCTGGTTGCGCGGACTGACGGCGGCCGTGTTTTCCGCCGGCACGGAACTGGTGCCGCCTCAGTCTTCGTCGCAGCGTTCCTCTTGCAATCTGGCCAGCGGTGCGCGGCTCTGAGGGTTGTTCAGCTGCACCAGCTTGTCCAGCAGCAGCATGAACTGTCGCTGCTCGTCCTCGTCCAGCGGTGCCAGCAGGCGCTTGCGCAGCCGTTGCAATCCCGGGGTCAGCTGTTCCAGCAGGGCTTCGCCGGCCGCCGTGATGCGCAGTGCGCGCTGGCGCCGGTTGTGCGGAATGACTTCGCGCAACAGCAGGCCCTTTTCTTCCAGCCGGGCGCAGACCGTGGCACCGGTCGAGGTATCGATGGCCACCAGCCCGGCCAGGGTCACCTGGTCGATGCCGGGATGATTGGAGAGCATGCGCAGGATCGCGTATTGCACCGGGGTAAGGATGCCGCCCACCTCATCATGAAAGATCGACACCGAAATCTGCTGCGCCCGCCGCAACAGGTGGCCGGGGTGCTCGTAGAGGTCGGTCAGCTGGTTTTCGTCGGGAGCGTGCGGGGTGTCGGGCATGGCGGAATCGGTCAGCAATGGATGAGTTTCAGGCAGGAGCCGTGAGGAGGCAGTGTAAGGTCCGCCACGTTTTCCCTCAATCAATTGATGCAACGCGCAATGAAAAAACTCCGCCAGCGCGTTTACTTGCGCGGCGGATTGGCGGATACTTTTCCTAACATTCAGTGTGCTGAATATTAAAACAGAAAAATGCGAGACCCGACAGGATCTGGATCAACAGAACTGCGGAAAAGAACAAGTTGGAGCAGTCCCATCACGAGTGCGCTGGTCTCTGCGAGGCCGGTGTCGATTGAGGAATTCACCCAAGAGGAGACCGTCATGTTCCCCAAGAACGCCTGGTACGTCGCCTGTACGCCCGACGAAATCGAAAGCAAGCCGCTGGGCCGCCAGATCTGCGGCGAGAAGATCGTGTTTTATCGTGGTGCCGAAGGGCAGGTCGCGGCCGTCGAGGATTTCTGTCCGCATCGCGGCGCGCCGCTGTCGCTGGGCTTCGTGCGCGAAGGTCAGCTCGTCTGTGGCTACCACGGCCTGGAGATGGGCTGCGATGGCCATACCCGCAGCATGCCCGGCCAGCGTGTGCGCGGCTTCCCGTGCATTCGCAGCTTCCCGGTGGTGGAACGTTACGGTTTCATCTGGGTATGGCCGGGCGACAAGGAGCAGGCCGATCCGGCGCAGATCCATCATCTGGAATGGGCGGACAATCCCGAGTGGGCTTATGGCGGCGGGCTGTATCACATCAATTGTGACTATCGCCTGATGATCGACAACCTGATGGATCTCACGCATGAGACCTACGTCCATGCCTCCAGCATCGGCCAGAAGGAGATCGACGAAGCGCCGGTCAATACCCGCGTGGAGGGTGAGCAGGTCATCACCAGCCGCTTCATGGAGAACATCATGCCACCGCCATTCTGGCGCATGGCCTTGCGCGGCAATGGGCTTGCCGATGACGTGCCGGTGGACCGCTGGCAGATCTGCCGCTTCTCGCCGCCCAGCCACGTGATGATCGAAGTGGGTGTGGCGCATGCCGGGCAGGGCGGTTACGAGGCGGGGCCGGAACACAAGGCGTCCTCCATCGTGGTGGATTTCATCACGCCCGAGACCGAGACGTCGCACTGGTATTTCTGGGGCATGGCGCGTCATTTCCGTCCCGAGGACAAGGAGCTGACGGCCACCATCCGCGAAGGGCAGGGCAAGATCTTCGGCGAGGACCGCGAGATGCTGGAGTTGCAGCAGGCCAACCTGCTGAAGTATCCCGAGCGCCGTCTGCTGGCGCTCAACATCGATGCCGGTGGCGTGCAGTCGCGCAAGGTGCTGGACAAGTGGCTGGCGCGCGAAGCCGAGGCCGGCAAGGCTGCGGCCGCCTGAGGAGCGACGATGACGACATTGCAGGTCAAGGTCGCGGCGCGCTGCGAGGAAGCCGACGGCATCGTCGGACTGGAGCTGGTCCCGGTGGATGGCGCGTCCTTGCCGGCCTTCACGGCCGGTGCGCACATCGACGTGCATCTGCCGGGCGGCTTGCTGCGCCAGTATTCGCTGTGCAATGCGCCCCATGAGCAGCATCGCTATCAGATTGGCGTGCTGCGGGATGCCAATTCGCGTGGCGGTTCGGTGGCGGTGCATGAGGCGCTGAAGGTGGGAGACGTTCTGACCATTGGCGTGCCCCGCAACCAGTTCGCGCTGGTGCCGGCGCAGCACAGCCTGTTGCTGGCCGGTGGCATCGGCGTGACGCCCATTCTCTGCATGGCCGAGTCTCTGGCAGCGTCGGGAGCTTCCTTCGAGATGCATTACTGCGCACGCTCGCCGGCACGGCAGGCGTTTCGGGAGCGTATTGCAGCATCGGGATTTGCCGGACGCGTCGTGCATCACTACGACGATGGCGATGCCGCGCAGAAGCTCGATCTCGACGCATTGCTGGCGCAGGCTGATCCTTCCACTCATCTCTACGTTTGCGGTCCCGCTGGCTTCATCAGCTACGTGGTCGATACGGCGCGTGCGCGCGGCTGGCCGGAGTCGCAGGTCCATTTCGAATACTTTGGTGCGGCGCCGGTGCAGGCCGAAGGCAATGGCGCCTTCGATGTGAAGCTGGCCAGCAGCGGGCAGGTCTATACCATTCCTGCGGATCGCACGGTCATCCAGGTCTTGTGCGAGCATGGAGTGGACGTGCCGGTGTCGTGCGAGCAGGGTATCTGCGGGACTTGTCTCACGCGGGTGCTGGAGGGGGAGCCCGATCATCGCGATCAATACCTGACCGATGAGGAGCGGGCAGCCAATGACCAGTTCACGCCTTGCTGTTCGCGTGCCCGGAGTCCTTTGCTGGTGCTGGATCTGTAGTGCCTTCGCTGTAAATCATTGACTAAAACAGAAGATGAGGAGACATGATGAGCGAGATGATCAATAGCCGCCGTCGGCATCTGGTGCTGGCGGGGTCTGCATTGGCTGCGGGTGCAGTGCCCTTGCTGGCGCACGCAGCTGACCCGTTGAAGGTCGGCCTGATCGTGCCGATGTCGGGGCCGTTTGCTTCGACCGGGCGGCAGATCGAGGCGGCGGTGAAACTGTATCAGCAGAAGTTTGGTGACAGCGTGGCCGGGCGCAAGGTGGAGATCTTGTTGAAGGACGACGGCGGGGTCTCGCCGGATGTGACCAAGCGGCTGGCGCAGGAGCTGGTGTCGCGTGACAAGGCGCAGGTCTTGATGGGTTTCGGGCTGACGCCGCTGGCGCTGGCAGCTGCTCCCATTGCTACGCAGGCCAAGGTGCCGATGATCGTGACGGCGGCAGCGACTTCGATCATCCCGCAGCGTTCTCCTTATATCGTGCGGACCGGCTTTACGCTGGCGCAGGTGACTTCGCCGCTGGCTTCTTGGGCGGCGAAGAATGGCATCAAGAGTGTGGTGACTTTCGTTTCCGATTACGGGCCGGGGCTGGATGCGGAGAAGGTGTTCGTGAAGACGTTTTCGGAGGCTGGTGGCAAGGTGGTGGAGAGCGTGCGGGTGCCCTTGCGCAATCCCGATTACGCGCCTTTCCTGCAGCGGGTGAAGGACGCCAGGCCGCAGGCCTTGTTCGTGTTCGTGCCGTCAGGGGAGGGGGCGGCGGTGTTGAAGCAGTTTACCGAACGGGGACTGGGGGCGGCGGGGATTCGGCTGATCTGTACCGGTGATGTGCTGGATGATGATCTGATGGCGGGGATTGGGGCTGCGGCCAAGGATGTGGTGAGCAGTCATCATTATTCTGCGGCGCATCCTTCTGCTTCCAATAAGGAATACGTGGAAGCGATGGCCAAGGCTAACAAAGGGATGCGGGCGAACTTCCATTCTGTGGGGGCTTATGACGGGATGCACCTGTTGTATGAGTCTCTCAAGAAGACTGGCGGGGATGCTGATGGGGAGAAGCTGCTTGGTGTGATGAAGGGGATGAGCTGGGAGAGCGTTCGCGGGCCGGTTTCCATCGATGCTGCTACCCGCGATATTGTTCAGACCGTTTATATGCGTAAGGCTGAGTTGCGGGGGGCTGAATTTTATAATGTTGAGTTTGATCAGGTGGAGAAGGTTCGGGATCCTGGGGTTTGAATCCTTTTTGAGTGGCCGTTCTTGTGTTTTGTCGGGCGGCTTCTTTGTGTTTTAGGTCTGGCGTAGTCTGCACGGATTGCTTTCCTGCGCTCTAGCTTAATTATTTTCTCTCTCCGGTCGGGAGAACGCGCCGGGAGCGGCCCGGCAGCCGCTCACTTTTCTTGTCTCGCCAAGAAAAGTAAGCAAAAGAAGGCGACCCCAGAGAGCCAGCCCTCCTTCGGAGGGTCCCCGCCGCAGCGGAGCGAAAAGTGGGAAGAATAGAGTCGCTTCGCTCCGACTATTTTTCTGATCCGTTTTGTTGGGTTCTGAAGCGGCGGCGCAGCTGCGGTCGCCTTCTTTTGCTTACTTTTCTTGGCGAGACAAGAAAAGTGAGCGGCTGCCGGGCTGCTCCCGGCGCGTTCTCCCGACCGGAGAATGATAAGAATTAAGCTAGAGCGTAGGAAAGCAGCCCGTGCAGACTACGCCAGAACGTAAAACCATCAAAGCCCGTCAATAAACCCACAAACCAGTTCAGCAAACACAGCAGGCTGCTCAACAGCACTGATATGGGACGCCTGGCCAATGACTTCCAACCGGGCGCCAGAAATACCATCAACAAGAGCCTGAGCCATGGCAACAGGCGTCCCCTGATCCAACTCCCCGGCAATCACCAGCGTCGGCACGCGGATAGAACCAAGGCGAGCAGCAGTATCCACGGTCCCGACAGCATGACAGCACCCCACATACCCCACAGCATCGGTAGTCACCAGCCGATGCCGATAACGCGCCACGGTAGCTGCCTGAGAAGACCGGAATCCCTCATGGAAATACCGCCCCATCACCGCATCCGCAATCGCCTCGATCCCCTGGGCACGAACGGTCACAATCCGCTGCTGCCAGGCCTCCCGCGCCGCATCAGGATAAGCCGAAGTGGTATTGGCCAGCACCAGGGCACGCACCAGACCAGGATGCCGCAACGCCAGCTCCTGCCCCACCATCCCCCCCATCGACAACCCCACCCACACCACCGGACCGCTATCAAGCTCACGCAACAAACGCGCCGCATCATCAGCCAGATCAGCCATGCTGTAGAGCCCGTCAAGCTTCTCCGAACTGCCATGCCCGCGATGATCGTAAGCAATCACCCGGCAATCGGCCGCCAGCAGATTGGCCAGCCCATCCCACATCATCAGGTCCGTCCCCAACGCATGCGACAACACCACCGTATGACGCGGCGCCTTGCCATTGCGCGGCTCGCGCAGCGTGTAATGCAGCGCCGGTGAAGAAGCCGTACGGCCCTCGCGCCCCACCCCCGGATGCACGCTCGCCGAGGGCGACTGCGGCACCACCGCATAACCGATCTGCTCACCCACTTCCCGCAAGATCTTCTGCGCATGCGTAAAGGCGGTATTGCCAGCCGGCACACCCGCATAGACCGACGCCTGGATCATGACTTCCTTCATCTCGTCCGGCGTCAGGCGTGTGGCCGGATCACCGGTCAGCCCCGCGCGCACGTGCAGTTCGAATTCTTCCCAGCGGCCCAGCGCGATGGTGATGGCCAGCACGATGATGCGGCGGGTCTTGTGGTCCAGGCCGGGACGGCCCCAGATCTCGTTCCAGGCAAAACGGGTGATCAGGTTCTGGAAGTCGGCATTGAAATTGGTGGCATTGGCCACCGAACGGTCAACCCATTGGTCGCCCAGCACGCTGCGGCGATTGCGCATGCCGCGTTCGAAATCATGGTCCAGCGGATCGTAGCTCATGGTGGGTTCTCTTCTGTCTCGATGTGGTTGTTGGAGGTGGAGATCTCAGCGGGTAAGTGGTTTAACGCGCCAGCATCGCGCGCAAATGTTCAAGCTGCCCTTCAGCGATGCGGCGGGCAGGACGCGTGGCCTGCACCGGATCGAACAGGCCGCGCAACATGTCAAGGTCGATTTCCTTGCGCAACTGCGCATCGGCCTGCACCGCCTCGACCAGCACGTCCACCAGCTGCGCGCCATCGGCCACGGCCTTGCGCGTCAATTGCTCCAGCAGGCTGTGCGCACGCGGGCGGCCGATCACGCCAGCCAGGGCGATGGAAGCAGGTTCCGCAAAGACCAGGCCCTGCAAGGCATCGATGTTGCGCAACATGCGCGCCTCATCGATGACCAGGCCGGCAAAGGCATCGTTGAGCGCACGCAGCGCGCCATGTACCCCCAGGAACAGCGCCGGCCATTCGGCCAGTTCGGCCTGCCAGTTGCCCAGGCCGCGTTCATGCTGCTGCGACATCGCCCCCAGCAAGGCCGCTGCCTGCTGCGGTGCGCGTGCCGCCGCTGCCAGGGCGATCATCGAAGAGACCGGATTGCGCTTGTGCGGCATCGCCGAGGAACCGCCACGGCCACTGCCGGAGGGCTCGGCCAGTTCGGCGATTTCACCTTGCGCCATCAGCGACAGATCGGTGGCGATCTTGCCCAGGCTGCCCGCCAGCACGGCCATCTCGGTGCCCAGACGAATCCATTCGTCACGCTGGGTATGCCAGGCCGCATCCGGTGTCTTCAGTTCCAGCGCAGCGGCCATGCGGGCGGCCACGGCAGGCCCCTTCTGGCCCAGCACGGCCAGCGTGCCGACTGCGCCACCCAGTTGCAGCTGCAAGGCACGTTCGGCCAGCGCCTGCAATTGCGCGCGCGAACGCAGCAGGGGCGCGGCCCAGTTGCAAAACTTCAAGCCCAGGCTGGTGACCTGCGCCGGTTGCATCAGGGTGCGCGCCAGTACCGGGGTGTCGAGATGGGATTGCGCCAGTTCCAGCAGGCGGCGCGAGAGTTGATCCAGTTCGCCATCCACCAGCCGCAGCGCTTCGCGCGTGACCAGCACCATGGCCGTATCCAGCACGTCCTGGCTGGTACTGCCCCAGTGCACGTGGGTGGCGGCTTCTTCGCTGTAGAGCGCGACGGTGCGCTGCAATTCCTTGACCAGCGGAATGGCCAGGGCGCCGGCGCGGCGGCCGGCGACGATGAGCGCATGGATGTCGTAGAGCTGGGCGCGGCAGACGCTGGCAATGGCGCGTGCGGCGGCGTCAGGGATGATGCCCTCGGCGGCTTCGGCTTCGGCCAGGACTTGTTCGAAGCGCAGCATGGCTTGCACCACCGCCTGGTCATCGAACACCGCAATCATCTCGGAAGTGGTGAGGAAGCTGTCGAAGATCGAAACGCTCATGAAGTCTCCAGTGCTTGCCCTTGCGGCGTGATCCAACGCAAGCGGGATCCGGCAGGCTAGGGCCTGTTCACCTTCAATCTGCGAGATGCGTTGCCCCCAGAAGGCGTGCTGGCAAGGCGCGCGTCAGGGCTGGTGGTGGTTCCACCAGCCCTGACGTGCAACGCGGCCAGCGCGCCTTCTGGGGGCAACCCTCCGGGAGAGGCCGCCAAGCGTCGCCTGCCGTTGTTGCAGCTCCTTGCCGTAGCACCACCACGGCGCGTCGCCGCGCCTAGGCAGTCAACGCTTGGCGCCCTCTCGCACTCGCAGATTGAAGGTGAACAGGCCCTGGTGCCTGCGGATCCCTCAGTGTCGTCACGCCGGAACGGGCGTTCAGGTGTAGTCGAAGAATACCGTCTCGCGCGCGCCTTGCATGTGGATGTTCCACTGATAGCTGCCGTCAGGCTGCTTGCGTGCGATCAGGGTGTCGCGGCGGTTGGCCGGGACCTGTTCCAAGAGGGCCGATTGCGCCAGCGCCGGGTCGTCTTCCAGGAAGATGGCCGTGAACTGGTGCTTGATCAGGCCGCGCGCAAACACGGTTACGTAGGCGACCGGCTTGCCGGCGGGCGCTTGCGGCAGGGACAGCGAAAAAGTGAAGCCGCCCTCTTCATTGGTGGGTACGCGGCGATATCCGGGAATGGCATGTGAAGCTTCTGCCGCCACACTGCCAGGCACCCAGGCTTCGGCCCAGGCGTCGTTGATGGGTACGCCGTCACCGTCGAAGATGGCGCCGCTGATCTTGACCTGCGGTGCGCTGCTGTCCACGCGGGACGTCAGTTCCACGGCCCAGGCCCAGGCTTCGTGCGGGAAGGGGCCGATGGTTTGCGAAGTGGTGATGTTGCTCATGTGGTCTCCTGCCTCGTTCTCAGATGCCCATGGGCGTGGCGTTGCGGCCGCGCAGGACGATATCGAATTCATAGCCCAGCATCTTGTCGTCCACCGTCTCTTCCATCGAGAAGCGCGAGATCAGGCGCTGGCGCGCGGCTTCATCAGGGATGCTCTGGAAGATCGGGTCGTAGGCGAACAGCGGGTCGTTGGGGAAGTACATCTGCGTTACCAGGCGCTGTGCATAGACATTGCCGAACAGCGAGAAGTGGATGTGCGCCGGACGCCAGGCCTTGTGGTGGTTGCCCCAGGGATACGGGCCGGGCTTGATGGAGACGAAGCGATAACGGCCATTGTCATCGGTGAGCATCTTGCCAAAGCCGGTGAAGTTGGGGTCCAGCGGCGCATCGTGCTGGTCCTTCTTGTGGAAGTAGCGGCCCGCAGCATTGCATTGCCAGACTTCCAGCAGGGAGTTGCGCACCGGCTTGCCGTCTTCGTCCAGCACGCGGCCGGTGACGACGATCTTCTCGCCCAGCGGCTCGCCCTTGCCCTGCTTGGTCAGGTCCATGTCATGCGGCAGGATCAGCTTGGGCGAAGCGAACAGGTTGGTGCCGGTGGCGATCTCGTCGCGCACGCGCAGCGGCGCTTGCGTGGGGCCGCGCTTGACGGTGGACTTGTAGGGGGGATAGATCAGTTCCGGATAGACACCGGGTTCGATGGCATCGAATTGCATGAGGTCTCCTCAGGTCGACGGTGGTGATTGCGGCGTCGTCCTCGGATTCCTTGCCTGCCGGAATGTGCGATTGGCGCGCCGTGCTTGGGTGTGGACAGATAGTAGGCAAGCAGACCCCGGCTCTCAAGGCCAACGCAGCGCAGCATATGCGCCATGCGCCCGCTTTGTGCGAGAATCGCACAAATGGCCGATTTTCTGCATTGAACGGAGAACGGCGCGTGTCAGCTTGTTTTATCCACAGGGCGGGAGAGCATGCAGCAAGAGCAAATCGATGAAGAGCCGGGGGAGGGCGAGGACGGTCCCTTGAAACGTGACCTGGTGGCGGGGCTGGAAAAGGGCCTGCAGGTCATCGAAGCCTTCGACCAGGAGCGTTCGCGCCTGACCATCGCCGAGGTGGCACAACTGACCGGCCTGACCCGCGCTGCCGCGCGCCGCTATCTGATCACGCTCACGCACCTGGGCTACATGCGGCACGACAACAAGACCTTTTCTCTCACGCCCATGGTATTGCGGCTGGGGCAGTCCTACCTGCATTCGGCGCGGCTGCCGCGCATCGTGCAGCCGCTCTTGTACCGGCTGGCCTACTCGCTGGGCGAGGCGGCCTCCTGCGGGGTGCTCGATCATGACCAGCTGGTGTGTGTGGCGGCGGTGAGCGCGGGCCAACTGGTCTCGACCACCTTGCAGCCGGGCACGCGGGTGCCGGCTTATTGCACCGCCAATGGCCGCATCCTGCTGGCCAACCTGCCGCAGGTGCAACTCGATGCCATCCTGGCGCGCGCCCAGCCGGAAGCCATTACCGCCCATACCATCACCGACGTCGAACGGCTGGGGCTGGAAATCGCGCGCGCCCGTGCGCAGGGTTACGCCCTGGTGGACCAGGAACTGGAACTGGGCTTGCGCACCATGGCCGTGCCGGTGCGCAATTTCCGTGGCGAGGTGGTGGCGGCGATGAACATCAGCGTGCATGCGGCCCGCATGAAACTGGAAGACATGGTGGAGCGCTGCCTGCCGGCCATGTTGAAGATCCAGGTGGAGCTGGGGGCGTTGCTGTGATGCATTTCGCCTTTCCGTAGATTCATCTCGCACCGCTCGTCCTGAGTAGCGGCATTGCCGCGTATCGAAGGCGCCCTCACCAGAGGAGATGCTTCGATACGGCCCTGCGGGCCTGCTCAGCCCGAACGGTAGAAGTGCAGGCAGAGGGGGCGTCATTCTTCCACGTGCGTGCGGCGATATTCCTTGGGCGTCAATCCCATGTGTCGCTTGAAGAGCCGGCTGAAATAGGCCGGGTCCTGGAATCCCAGCTCGTAGGCAATGGTCGAGATGCCCGAAGGCACATAGGTCAGCTTGCGGCACGCCTCCAGGATCAGCCGCTGCTGCGCCAGGTCGAAGGCCGAATGGCCGGCCAGTTTCAGGCACAGGCGATTGAGGCGGCTGGGCGTGATGTGCAGCTGGTCGGCATACACCGTCACCTGCCACTGCTCCTTGAAATGCTGCTCCACCAGCGCGCGAAAGCGGCTGAACAATTCAAAGTCGCCGCGCCCCGACAGTTCGGCTGTCCGATGATCCGCTTCCAGCCGCACCAGCAGCAGCATCACGCTGCGCGCCAGCCATTCGAGCATCAGCGTGTGGCCGGTGCGGGGCGCTTCCGATTCGGCGATGAGCAGGCGCAGCAGGGTTTCCATGCGTTCGCGCAATGCCGGTACGCGCCCCAGTTCGATGGCCATCGGACGCAGGAACAGGGGCGAGAACAACTCGCCATGTCCCTCGCCGCCGCCTGCCGAAAACACCACGTGCGGATCGACCGTCAGCACGAACCCGACGGCCTTCTCCGAAAAATCGAAGCCATGCACCAGCGAAGGATGGATGGTGATGACCACCGGGCCGTCGACCTCCCATACCTCTTCCTCCATCAAGGCGCTGACGTGGCCGGACATTAAAAAAAGTACCTGAAAAAGACCGGTGTGTGTGTGCGGTGCAATATGCCAGTCGTGTACGCGGCTGCGCGTCTCGATCAGTTCGATGTGGACGGACTCGGCATCTTCCGGCCGGGAAGCCTCTCCATACAAGGAGAATTGCGGTACCTCGCTGGTGCGGGGTTTGTTGCGGGGCAAGGGCATCGGGTCTCCATGCGGTGCGGCGGGGTGAGGCGATGTTGTCGGGCGCTGTAAAAATAGTACAAGTATTTGGCGGAATCATCCATTTTTAATTCAGCCGGTGGCGTCTAAGATTCTCGCCATACGAAGAACAAGAACAGATGACGTTGCGCCTTTTCCGGACTTTTGCACCAGTGCGTAAAGAAGGGAAAGGGCGTCCGACCTTTACACGGAGACCTCCACCATGCGTACCCAAGTTGCCATCATCGGCGCCGGCCCGGCCGGTTTGTTGCTGTCCCACCTGCTGCACCTCAAGGGCATCGAATCGGTCGTGCTGGAAACGCGCAGCCGCGAAGAAATCGAATCCACCATCCGTGCCGGCGTGCTCGAGCAGGGCACCATGGACATCCTCACCGAGACCGGCGTGGGCGAGCGCATGAAGCGCGAAGGTGCGCTGCATCACGGCATCGAACTGGCCTTCGGTGGCCGCCGCCATCGCATCGATCTGACCGAACTGACCGGCCAGGCCATCACCGTCTATGCCCAGCATGAAGTGATCAAGGATCTGGTGGCCGCGCGTCTGGCCGCGCAGGGGCAATTGCTGTTTGGTGTCAGCGGCACCAGCATCGAAGGCGTCGAGACCGACAAGCCGCGCGTGCGCTTCATGCACGAGGGCGAGCAACATACGCTGGAGGCGGATTTCATCGCGGGCTGCGACGGTTTCCATGGCGTCTCCCGTCCCGCCATCCCGGAAAGCCGCCGCCAGGATTACCAGCGCATCTATCCCTTCGGCTGGTTCGGTGTGCTGGTGGAAGCGCCGCCGTCTTCGGACGAACTGATCTATGCCCAGCATGACCGTGGCTTCGTGCTCGTCAGCACGCGCTCGCCGACGGTGCAGCGCCTGTACTTCCAGTGCGACCCCAAGGACAGCGTGGACAACTGGAGCGATGACCGCATCTGGAATGAATTCCATACCCGCCTGGAAAACGGTGACGGCTGGCGCGTCAAGGAAGGCAAGATCTTCCAGAAGGGCATCATCGGCATGCGCAGTTTCGTCTCCACGCCGATGCAGCACGGCCGCCTGTTCCTGGCCGGCGACGCTGCGCACATCGTGCCGCCGACTGGCGCCAAGGGGCTGAACCTGGCGGTGGGTGACGTCAAGCGGCTGGCGCAGGGCATTGAGGCGTTCTATCGCAAGTCCAGCGAGGAAGGACTGGCTTCCTATACCGAGCAAGCCTTGAAGCGCATCTGGCGCGCCGAGTATTTCTCCTGGTGGATGACCAGCATGTTGCACACCTTCGAGGATGCCTCGCCGTTCCAGCGCCAGATCCAGCGCGCCGAGCTGGAGAACGTGGTCAATTCGCGGGCACTGTCTACCGCACTGGCGGAAAATTACGTCGGCGCATTCTGAGCTGCGCCGTAGCAAAGGTCCGATACGCCCGCGCAAGCGGGCGTTGTCATTGGGAGGTGGTGGTGTGTGCACCTTCGGTCTCAGTTCCCTCATCAACTTCATTGTTCCCGCCGCGTGCCAGCAGATCCCGATAGTGGCGGCGGGCGATGTAGATGCACGCCTGGCAATAGCATTGCGCGCCCGCCAGGGCGGTCACGATGGTGCCGGGATAGCCCAGGCCCAAGGAGCGTCCCAGTGCCGATAGCAGGGCGCAGGCCAAGAGACCAAGCCAGGTTTGCCAGTGACGATGCAAGCGCAGAGACACAGCCTGCCATCGCGCCAGGCGTTGCCTGCGGTCAAGGCCGGAAAATTCGGGAATCTGCTTGAGCGACCAGTAGAGTTTCATGCCAGCCTCCGTGGGTTCCCGCCGTGGCGCGGGAGGGCAAGGTGCTGCGTTCTGGACTTCGATGGACGATGCTGTTTCGTCATGGTGGCACAGCGCTCTGACAATGCACTGACGTTGACCTGACATGAACATGTCGCCGCGCGATTGAACCGGGATTCGTTGCGGCAAGCTTTCCTGCACGACCACACCAGGCTCTACAATGCGGCATGAACTTGCCCCAACTCCACACCCTGATCTGGGATGAGCTGCGCCGTGGCGCCAGTCCCGTGCGCTCGCCTTTTACCATCTGGCAACTTGCCACCCTCGGCCTGGATGGCACGCCCCAGCTGCGTTCCATCGTCTTGCGCGAGGCGAATGAATCCCGGCAGGCGCTGTGCTTCCACACCGATCTGCGCTCGCCCAAGCTGGCAGAGATCCGCGCCGATGATCGGGTGGCCATGCTCGGGCTGGACCTGGACCGGCATCTGCAATTACGCCTGAACGGCAGGGCAAACGTGGTGGAGGATGCGGCGCGCATTGGCGGCATGTGGTCGGGTGCGCGGCCACATACGTTGATCCTGTACAAGACCCCGCATGCGCCCGGCACGCGCCTGGCGCAACCGGAAGAAGGCCGCGTGCCGGAGCAGGGCAGCAGCGATGGTTTCGAGAATTTTGCGCTGGTGGAGGTGGTGCTGGAGCGCATCGAGATGCTGGACCTGACGCCGGGCCAGCATCGCCGCGCGCGCTTCGAGCGTGAGCAGGGCCAGTGGCAGGGGCAGTGGATCGCCCCGTGATGACGGACTGCTTCAGGCCAGCGCGGGATAGGTGAAGCCGAGGAAGTGCACGGCATTAAGCACGACGTGCAGGGTGATCGCGGCTTCGATGCGCCCGGTGCGCTGGAACACCCAGCCATAGCCGAGACCGGCCACGCCGGCCAGTACCGCATAGGCCAGTCCGCCGCCCAGGTGGGCCGCCGCGAACAGCAGCGCCGAGAGGATCACAGCCAGCGACGTTGCGCCGTGCAGGTTCTGCAAGGCGCCCTGCAGGCGATGCTGGATCACACCACGGAAGAAGGCCTCTTCCGCCACTACCGTCAACAGCAGATTGATGGCCAGGAACTCCGGAGTGAAGTCCGGCCACTTCAGATCGGGCTTGACCATTCCGGCGAGACAGCCCAGGCCCATCACCAAAGCGATGGTGAGGGCGCCTGGCAGCACAGTCATGCACAAGGCGCTGCACCATTCCTTCCACGCATGGCAGCGCGGCGCGAGCAGGGCCAGCAACAGCAGTCCGGCCGCTCCCTTGTCGATATTGGCATACAGCATGAAGGGCCGCGCATCGGCTGTGATGGCCGTTGCCGGGACGACCAGCACATTGTGGAAGCCCGGCCAGCGATGCAATGCCAGCAGCAGGGCGAGCAGCAGCGTCACACTCAGCAGGAGATGACGTTGCCATGCGCTGGGCGCATGCGTACTGGCCCATGCTGTCATCCCCAGCAAGGCGAGCCCTGCTGCGGCGATGAGAGTGAGTTGGCCATTGAAGAGACCGGCACCGACGGCCAGCACCAGCAGCGGCAGCCAGGCGGGAATGGACAGCCGCCCCGCCAGCGGCAGGGTGGGCAGCCAGACGGCGCAGATGGCCAGCATCAGCAGAATGGGGGAAGACATGGAAGGAAATTCGGATCGATGCAAAGCCGGTGTTTTAACATGGCAGCGATCATGGCGGCCAGTCTCTCGCAATACGATGCGCAATTTCGGTCAGGATTTGTGCCGCCGTTTCTTGCACAGTACGTCCCGTGAACCGAGGAGCCCATGAGCGACGACCGCAAAAAAGCCTATCAAGCCCGATTCGAGCGCGTGCTCGACCACATCGAGGCGCATCTCCACGCACCGCTGGAGATGGAGCAGCTGGCGGCTGTCGCGCATTTTTCGCGGTTCCATTTCCAGCGGCAATTTGCCGATTTCACCGGCGTCGGGGTGGCGCGCTACATCCTGCTGATGCGCTTGAAGCATGCCAGCCTCCAACTGGCGTTCCAGCCGCAGCGACGCATCATCGACATCGCCCTCGAAGCCGGTTTCGAAAATCCGGAATCCTTCACGCGCGCCTTCAGGAGCGCCTTCGGCCAGTCGCCTTCGCAGTTCCGGCGCGCGCCGGACTGGCCTGCCTGGAACGAGCGTTTCGTATTCCGCATCCCTGAAAGGAAAGTGGACGTGCAAGTCGACATCGTGAACGTAGAACCCATCCGTATCGCCCTCCTGGCGCATCGCGGGCCCGTCAACCAGCTCAACGCCACCGTGGCCCGCTTCATCGACTGGCGCACGGCGTCCGGGCTGTCGCCGGTGGAGCGCTGCCGTACCTTCGGCCTGGCCTGGGACAATCCCGATACCACGCCACCGGAGCAGTTTCGCTTCGGCATCTGCGGCGAGCTGGAAGGGGACTTGCCAGACAACGCGCAAGGCGTGGTGGAACACCTCATTGCCGGCGGACGCTGTGCACGTGTACGCCATGCTGGGGCGCATGAGCGGCTGGGCGAGAGCATCTATCCGTTGTATCGCCAGTGGCTGCCTGAGAGCGGCGAGGAACTGCGGGATTTCCCGCTCTACTTCCACTACCTCAACCTGCTGCCGGCGACCCCGCCTGGCGAGTTGCTGACCGACATCTACCTGCCATTGAAACAGGCGCGTGTGTAGGCGCGTTACCGGCTGTCAGGAATTTCCCGATGCCGGTCGCGGCGGCTGTCCTGTAAAACGTTTGCAGTAGCCATCACTGGTTTGTGCACTCTTACAGGATGTTTCCAGGCAGCATGAGTTTTCCCAGCATCATCATGATCGACCCGAGCGAAGAAGCGGCCGAGCTGGCGCGCTTCGCCTTGTGGCGTGCGGGTCTGCATTGCCTCTTCCGTGCCTGTCCGGACCTGGAGACGGCGCGCCGCTGCCTGCTGCATGGTCGCCGCGTGGACGATGGCACTGCGCCCAGCCTGATCCTGCTGGAGTCCGACATGGAATGCGGCGATGGACTGGAGCTCCTGCGCGAGTTGCGAGCCAGCAAGCATCTGGCCGAGGCGCCGGTGGTGGTCTTTCCGTCCTACGATACCGAGGGCGAGCGCGCGGCGCTGGCAGCGGGTGCCACCGAATACCTGCCCAAGCCGGTCGACGGCGAGCACTATGCACGTTGCGTGGTGGAGATGGTGGAGCGCTGGTGCAACGTCGGCGAAGCCGCTGCGCCGCTGGCTGAGGAAGTGATGCGCGAGGGGCTGGCCGGTTTGCCGGGACATCCGCATTGAATCTTGTTTTGCGCAGAAACATCGAAGGGCCTCGCGGCCCTTTTTTTCATGGCGCAGTGCCGCTCACCGGCGGGTCTTGATCTTGGGCGTGGGCAGGGCGGTCTTGTACTTGATTTGCTTCAACGCAAAGCTGGAGCGGATGTTCTTGATGCCGGGAATCTTGGTGAGGTGATCGACGATGAAATGCTCCAGCGTCAGCAGGTCCGGCACCACGATGCGCAGCAAATAATCCTCGTCGCCGGTCATCAGGTAGACTTCCATGACTTCATCGAAGGCGCTCACCGCCGTCTCGAACTGGGCCAGCGCTTCGGCGCCCTGGCGTTCCAGGATGACTTTGACAAAAACGTTCACCTTCAGGCCCAGCAGATGCGGATCGGCCAGCGCCACATAGCGCGAGATGATGCCTTCCGATTCCAGACGCTTCACACGGGCCAAAGTCGGCGAGGGTGAGAGGTTGATGCGGCTGGCCAGCTCCAGATTGCTGATCGAACTGTTCTCCTGCAGGATGTTCAGGATGCGCAAATCGGTGGTATCTAGTTCCATTATCGAAATTAAATTCTGTCAGTTTCAGTTTTGCAGCACTGGATGCTGAATATTGTACGGCAACTTCCCATCTTAAGTGACTCATGCCGGAGCATCCGGCGTATCGTAGACCGGTGGTTCCATCACAGAAGCCCTCAACAACGACAAGACCGAAAAGGCGTCGGGCGCTGGGAGACGGATGGCGCGGCCTGTGTTTTACCGGCTTTTTGTCTCTTTGCATAGAGCAGCGATGCGCCCGGCCCGGCGCATTCAGACAGGAGAAGACGACGTGGACATGTCCCGCCCCAGCGACAGCGATATCCCCCGCGATATCGACATCGATGCCCAGGAAACCCAGGAATGGCTGCAAGCCTTGCAGAGCGTGCTGACCGAGGCCGGCCCGGAACGGGCGCGCTTCCTGCTCTCGCGGCTGTCGGCGGCGGCCCAGCAATGGGGCGTGAACTGGCGCGATGCCCGCAACACGCCCTACGTCAATACCATCCGGCCTGAACAGGAACCACCTTTCCCAGGCGGGTCGGATGCCCAGGCCATCGAAGAGCGCATCGCCAGCATCATGCGCTGGAATGCGCTGGCCATGGTGGTGCGCGCCAACCGCGCCTATGGCGAACTGGGCGGGCATATCGCCAGCTATGCCTCGGCGGCGGATCTGTTCGAGGTCGGCTTCAACCACTTCTTCCGCGCCCGCGATGCGCAGTTCGCCGGCGATGTCGTCTATTTCCAGCCGCACTCTGCGCCGGGCATCTATGCACGGGCTTTCCTCGAAGGTGCGCTCGCCGAAGAGGATCTTGCCTACTACCGGCGCGAGATCGATGCCAAGCGTGTCGGGCGCCAGGGTCTGTCGTCCTATCCGCATCCCTGGCTGATGCCGCAGTTCTGGCAGTTCCCGACCGGCTCCATGGGCATCGGCCCCATCAATGCGATCTACCAGGCGCGCTTCCTGCGCTACATGGAACATCGCGGCCTGTTGCAGGATCAGGGGCGCAAGGTCTGGGGCGTGTTCGGCGACGGCGAGATGGATGAGCCCGAATCGCTGGCTGCGCTCTCGCTGGCTTCGCGCGAGAAGCTGGACAATCTCATCTTCGTGGTCAACTGCAACCTGCAGCGCCTGGATGGCCCGGTGCGCGGCAATGGCCATATCGTCGATGAGCTGGAAACGCTCTTTGCCGGTGCCGGCTGGAACGTCATCAAGCTGCTGTGGGGTTCGGACTGGGATGGCCTGTTTGCCCGCGACAGGGACGGCGAACTGGTCGATGCCCTGAACCGCACGGTGGACGGCCAATTGCAGACCTTCGCCGCCAACGATGGCGCCTTCAACCGCCAGCACTTCTTCGGCCAGACCCCGGGCACGCGCGCCATCGGCGCCACCCTCACCGATGAGGAAATCAATCGCCTGCGCCGTGGCGGCCACGACATGAAAAAGATTTACTCGGCCTACCAGGCTGCGGCCAGGCATCGCGGCCAGCCGACCGTGATCCTGGCGCAGACCAAGAAGGGCTACGGCATGGGTGCGGCGGGCGAAGGCAAGATGACCACGCACCAGCAGAAGAAGCTCGACGAGGAAAGCCTGCTGCAATTCCGCGACCGCTTCAAGCTGCCGCTGACCGATGCGCAATGCCGTGAGCTGGCCTTCTACAAGCCGGCCGATGACAGTCCCGAGATGAAGCACCTGCACGCGCGCCGCGCCGCCCTCGGCGGTTATCTGCCGCGCCGTCATGTGGGGCCCGCCAAGCGTGCCGTGCCGGCGCTGGAAGCGCACAGCAAGTTCGCGCTGGAAGCCGATGGGAAGGAAATGTCGTCCACCATGGCCCTGGTGCGGCAGCTCGGCAATCTGTTGAAGGACAAGGATTTCGGCCAATACGTGGTGCCCATCGTGGCCGATGAGGCGCGCACCTTCGGCATGGCCAACCTGTTCCGCCAGGTCGGCATCTATTCGTCGCAAGGGCAGTTGTATGAGCCCGAGGATATCGGTTCCATCCTCTACTATCGTGAAGCCAGGGATGGGCAGATCCTGGAAGAGGGCATCACCGAAGCCGGTGCGATTTCCTCATGGACGGCCGCGGCGACCGCCTATTCGGTGCATGGCACGCCGATGCTGCCGTTCTACATCTACTACTCGATGTTCGGTTTCCAGCGCATCGGCGACCTGATCTGGGCGGCGGCGGACCAGCGTGCGCGCGGTTTCCTGATCGGTGCCACGTCGGGGCGCACGACCCTGGGTGGCGAGGGGCTGCAGCATCAGGATGGCAATAGCCTGGTCACGGCGGCATCGATTCCGAATTGCGTCTCGTATGACCCGGCCTACGCCTATGAACTGGCGGTGATTCTGGATGAGGGCATGCGCCGCATGATGGAGCGCGGTGATGACGTGTTCTACTACCTCACCGTCACCAACGAGAACGAGGTCCAGCCCAGTTTGCCGGACGGCGTGCAGGAGGGCATCCTGCGCGGCCTGTACTGCCTGGGCCGCAAGCCGGGTGCACGGGCGCGTCTGCTGGGTTCCGGTCCGATGTTGAAGGAAGCGGTGGCAGCGGCTGCGCTGCTGCAGCAGCACTGGCAGATCGAGGCCGAGGTGTGGAGCGTGACCAGCTATACCGAACTGGCGCGCGATGGCGTGGCTGCACAGCGGGCGCAGCGCTTGTCGGGGGCCGGGGTGGAGCCTTACGTGACGCAGCAGTTGCAGGGTAGCGATGCGCCGGTCATCGCGGTGAGCGACTACATCCGCACCTTGCCGGAGAGCATTCGGGCCTTCGTGCCTGCGGCTTATGTGACGCTGGGTACGGACGGGTTTGGGCGCAGTGATACGCGGGTGAATCTGCGGGACTTCTTCGAGGTCGATGCGCGCTGGATTGCTTATACGGCTTTGTGCGAAGTGTGGGGCGGTGACCGCGCACGATTGGATGAGGCCGCACGTGCCTTGGGCATCGATACGAACAAGCCCTTGTCCACGACGGTGTAAGGCGACAGATGAACGGTGGCGGGAGGGATTGAAAATCTCTCATCTGGCCGTGCGCCGTGTTTGCTATAGTGAAAACCGCCCTTGCATCACGGGCGGTTTTTTTATCGGCCCGAGATGCGCACCCCGTCCATGAAAGAGAGTGAGGAGACCACACGATGGCTGCATCCAAACCACCCCGACGTATCGCGCTGGTGACCGGCGCAGGCTCCGGCATCGGCCGGCAGATCACCCTGGCGCTGCTGCGCGAAGGCTATGGCGTGGCCCTGGCCGGACGCCGCCAGGACGCGCTGGAAGAGACCGTCCGGCTGGCCGGCGAGCACGGTGCCAATGCGCTGGTAGTCGCTGCCGATGTGACCGATCCGGCGTCGGTGAAGCAGCTCTTCGCCAGGACGCGTGAGCGCTTCGGGCGGCTGGACATGCTCTTCAACAATGCCGGCATCTTCGCGCCGCCCGTGTCGCTGGAAGAGCTGAGCGTGGAGCAGTGGAAGGCGGCGGTGGACATCAACCTGACCGGTGTCTTCCTGTGCACGCAGGAAGCCTTCCGCATCATGAAGGATCAGTCGCCGCGCGGGGGCCGCATCATCAACAACGGCTCCATCTCGGCGCATGCGCCGCGTCCGTTCTCGGCTTCCTATACGGCGACCAAGCATGCGATCACCGGGCTGACCAAGGCTACGTCCCTCGATGGCCGCGCCTACGACATCGCTTGCGGCCAGATCGACATCGGCAACGCCTCCACCGACATGACCACGCTGATGAAGAAGGGCACGCTGCAGGCCGATGGTTCCACCAAGGTCGAACCGACCATGGATGCGGAACACGTGGCCAAGGCTATCCTCTACATGGATAGCTTGCCGCTGGAAGCCAATGTGCAGTTCATGACAGTGATGGCGACCAAGATGCCCTATATCGGGCGTGGTTGATGGCGAGTGGCCACTGACAGATGAAGAAATGGCCGCAGTGATGAGCTGCGGCCATATGCATGGAGTACGGAAAACCGAAACCGCCTAGCCGATGAATGCAGCAGGGCCCACGCCGAAGCGCTCGGCCAGCGCCTTGACCTGGCGCAGGTTCAGCTCGCGCTTGCCGCGCAGGATTTCGGAGACAACACCTTGCGAGCCGATCTCGGGCAAATCGGATTGCGTCAGCTGATGTTGTTCCATCAGGAACTGCAGGACTTCCACAGGAGAGACCTGCTTCAGCGGAAAATGCTGGTCATCGTATTCGCCGATTAGGCTGCCGAGGGTATCGACCAGATCCGCCAGGGGATGGCGTTCATCTGCGGCACCGGCATCGAGCAACTGGTTCAGGGTGGCCACCGCGCGGTCATAGTCATCGTCGGTACGGATCGGGCGCAGCGGGATGTGAGACGACAATGCCGCAAAGTGCGAGGTGATGTCGTCCATCACGTGCTTTTCCATCAAGGCTTCCATTTGTCGTACTCCCTGTGTGTGAAAACGTCCCGGATGTAGAGTTTCTGGCTGTTGAAGTTCACCAGGGTAATGATCCGGAATTTGTTGCCGCCCACATCGAAGATGATGAAGTCGCCTGCCTTGTCGATGGCGTTGAAGGCTTTCTTCAGTTCAGCAAAATTATCGAAGCTGCGCGACTCGATGATCTTCCGCCACACTTGCATGGGCGTGTCCGCTTGCGGATGGCGCAAGGCAAAATCGGTCAGGGCTTTATTGGAGATGACGCGCATGGAAGCATGATATCTCAATTTGAGATATTTGCAATCCGTAGCGGCAGAGGAGTGATTGGCTAGGCTTGGAGGACTTCAGTCCACTCCACCTTTCATGCCTTGCCACTCGGGCGTGAGCTGCATCGAGATGCCGAGCATGTCCAGCACGCGCCCCAGCGTGTGATCCACCATCTCTTCCATGGAAGCGGGGCGCTGGTAGAAGCCGGGCAGGGGTGGGAAGATGACGCCACCCATTTCAGTGACGGCAGTCATGTTGCGCAGGTGCGCCAGGTTGAAGGGCGTCTCGCGCACCATCAGCACCAGGCGCCGGCGTTCCTTCAACACCACATCGGCGGCGCGGGTGATGAGGTTGTCGGACAGGCCATGCGCCACGGCCGCCAGCGTCTTCATCGAACAGGGCGCCACCACCATGCCGGTGGAGGCAAAGGAACCGCTGGCGATGCAGGCACCCACGTCACGCACGTTGTGTACCACATCGGCCAGGGCTTCGACATCCTTGCGCCGCATGTCCAGCTCCTGGTGGAGATTGAGCACGCCGGCTTCGGAGACCATCAGGTGCGTTTCCACCTGGCCATGTTTGCGCAGGTGTTCCAGCAGCCGCACGCCATAAATGGCGCCGGTCGCGCCGGTGATGGCAACGATCAGGCGCTGGCGGGGCTGGCCGGAGGAAGTACTCACGAAGGAATGCAGATCAGGAAGGAATCAGCCCTTGATCAGGGTCTGCAGTTCGCCCGAAGCATACATCTCGCTCATGATGTCGGAGCCGCCAATGAATTCGCCCTTCACGTACAGCTGGGGAATGGTCGGCCAGTTCGAGTATTCCTTGATGCCCTGGCGCACGTCCGGGCTTTCCAGCACGTTGACGGTGACGATGTTCTCGGCGCCGCTGGCTTTGAGCAACTGGATGGCCTTGCCGGAAAAGCCGCATTGCGGGAATTGCGCAGTGCCCTTCATGAACAGCACCACAGGGTTTTGGGTCACGGTTTCTTTGATCCAGGATTGGACGTCGCTCATGGCTATGCCTTTAAAAATGGGATTGCCGACATTATAGGGAAAAGCGGGCAGCCGCGTTGAAAACGACTGCGCGCCGGCAGTCTGCGCAATGCGGCGGAAAATTGCATAAAGGAAATAATTTATATGATATGCAAGCGCTGAGATCTGATATGAGGATGCCAGCAGAAGCCTTCAAGCGGGGCAGCGGATCAGTGCTCGCTGCAGGGGGGCAGTGGCTGTGGAAAAGTTGCCTGCGATTATCTTTTATATCTTTTCCACAGGCGTCGCCGCTTGACAGCGCGACCAATGAAAAAGGGCGCTTGCGCGCCCCTTCCTCATGAGATTCGGCTGGCGTTCTCAGCAGCCCTGTGGGCTGCGAGGCAGCTTGCCGATGGTGTCCTTGGCTTATGCCGCTCCGGCCACCGCATCGGCCGGCGCTTCATCCGGCAGGCGCTTGGCCATGGAGTGATGTTCCTGCAACTTGTCCTTGTGCTTGATGACCTGGCGATCGAGCTTGTCGATCAGCGTGTCAATGGCAGCATAGAGGTCGTGCGCAATGCTTTCTGCATGTAGATCCTTCCCCTTGATGTGGACGTTGATTTCCGCTTTTTGGCGCTTTTCCTTTTCTGTGAGTTTATCTACGCTCAGGATCACGCTGACGTCGATCACGTTGTCGAAATGGCGCTTGATACGCGAGAGCTTGCTTTGCACGTATTCCCGGATGGCGGGGGTCAGTTCGAGGTGGTGTCCACTGATGGTCAGATTCATACAAGACTCCTATCGTGAAGTCACTGGAGGTTCGTTCAAGCTATCCTTGCTGCAGCTGTACCACGGGCACGGTCTTCGTGTCGGATGGCATGGGCATCAGCGAGATGCTTGCCGGAACACAGCAACGGTACTGCAGAAAAACTGAGGAAAAACTCAGAGGGACTTGCGGAGATTGACCGGCGGAATCTTCAACACTTCGCGGTATTTGGCGACTGTGCGTCGCGCGACCACCATGCCTTGTTCTGCCAGCATATCCGCAATCTTGCTATCGGATAATGGGGTCTGCGGGTTCTCGGCTCCTATCAACTGTTTGATCAGCGCCCGTATCGCGGTGGAGGAGGCTTCGCCTCCGGTTTCAGTCGCGACGTGGCTACCGAAGAAGTACTTCAACTCAAACATGCCGTGCGGCGTGAGCATGTATTTTTGAGTTGTCACGCGAGAGATGGTGCTCTCGTGTAGACCCAGTGTATCAGCAATTTCACGCAGCACAAGGGGTCGCATGGCCACTGCCCCATGTGAAAAGAAGTTTCTTTGACGCTCCACAATAGCCTGTGCGACTCGCAAAATCGTGTCGAAACGCTGCCGCATATTCTTGATGAGCCACTTGGCTTCCTGCAGCTGCGACGACAGCGATCCCTCCCCCTTGGCCTGCTTCAGCGCACTGGCATACATCGCATTGACACGCAGCTTGGGCATGACCTCATGGTTGAGCATGACCTGCCAGCCGTTCTTTGTTTGTTTGACAATCACGTCCGGCACCACATAGTCCGAGGCATCGCGCGCGAAATCGGCGCCCGGATGCGGACGGCACTGGCGGATCACGGCCTGGGCTTCGCGCAGGTCTTCGTCATCGCAATCGAGGGCTTTCTTGATCTTGTTGAAGTCGCGCTGGGCGAACAGCGGCAGGTAATCTTCCACGATGCGCAGCGCCAGCTTGCGCGTGACGAAGGGGATCTTGGGCAGGCGCCGGATCTGCAGGGCCAGGCATTCACCGGCACTGCGCGCACCGACGCCGGCCGGGTCCAGGCTCTGCAGCAGCTTCAGGGAAATCGACAGCTCTTCCATGTCGATGCCCAGTTCTTCGGGCAGGCGCGCGAGGATGTCTTCCAGGGGCTCTTCGAGATAGCCGCTCTCGTCGAGCGCATCGGTGAGCAGCTCCAGCAGGGCGCGGTCGCGCTGGGTGCGTGCGGTCACGCGGATCTGTTCCAGCAGGTGCTCGCGCAGGGTCAGTTCATGGGCTTCGAGTTGCGGGCGGGCGTCGTCGTCGTCGGGCGACTTGCCGCTGCGGGCCACGTCGTCGAAGCTCCAGTCGGCGTCACCGGTGACGCCGTTGTCGGGATTGTTGTCCTGGTAGTCAAAACTGGAATCGCCATCGGCGGCGGCCGGCGCCGGTTCGGCGCTGCCTTCGCCCGAGGTATCCGCCACGCCGCTGGAGGGAGAGCTGGAGACGGCGCCATCGGCCAGCAGGCGCACCGAATTGTCGAGCGCATCGTCGAGGCGCTCCAGCAAGGGATTGTCCGAGAGGATCTGTTCCAGTTCCTGGTGCAGTTCCAGCGTCGACAGCTGCAACAGTCTGATCGACTGCTGCAGTTGCGGCGTCAATGCGAGGTGCTGCGAGGTACGTAACTGGAGAGACTGTTTCATCTGTCTTTCTGGAAGCGGCGTGGTCCGCTGGTTGCACTGCCTGTCGTTGCGTCAGTAGGTTGACCTGCTTACATGCGGAAGTGTTCGCCCAGATACACGCGGCGCACCGATTCGTTGGCGATGATCTCTTCCGGACTGCCGCTGGCCAGCACCGTGCCCTGGTTGATGATGTAGGCGCGGTCGCAGATGCCCAGCGTCTCGCGCACGTTGTGGTCGGTGATGAGCACGCCGATGCCGCGTTCCTTCAGGAAGCGCACGATGCGCTGAATCTCGATCACGGCAATCGGGTCGATACCGGCAAAGGGTTCATCGAGCAGCACGAAGCGCGGATCGGTGGCCAGTGCGCGGGCGATTTCCACGCGGCGGCGCTCACCGCCGGAGAGCGACAAGGCCTGGCTCTCGCGCAGCTTCTCGATCTGCAGTTCATGCAGCAGGTTGTTGAGGCGGCCCTCGACTTCATCGCGCGAGAGCGGCTTGCCTTCTTCACGGCGCAGTTCCAGCACCGCGCGGATATTGTCTTCCACCGTCAGCTTGCGGAACACCGAGGCTTCCTGCGGCAGATAGGACAAGCCCATGGTGGCACGCTTGTGGATGGGCATGCGTGAAATGGCGGTGTCGTCCAGCGCGATCTCGCCGCCATCGGAAGGCACCAGGCCCACGATCATGTAGAACGAGGTGGTCTTGCCGGCACCATTGGGGCCGAGCAGTCCGACCACTTCACCGCTGCGCACTTCCATCGAGACGTCGCGCACCACCTGGCGCGCGCCATAACTTTTCTTCAGGCCGCGAACGACCAGCGAGCTGGCGGTCATCGTTACTGGTCCTTTCCGGTCTGGCGACGCGGTGCAGGCTGCGCCGGCGTGGTCTTGGCGGCCGGCTGGGCCGGCACGGCGCTGCCATCCGGCGGCGGATTCTTGGGCTGGATCACGGCCGTGATGCGGCCTGCGCCGGGCTTGCTCTCGCCGCTGGCGGTGTTGTTGACCGAATAGAACTCGGCGCGGCTGTCATAGGAAATGAACTCGCCGTTGACTTCATCGGTGATGCGGTCGCCATCCATGCGCTGGATGTGGGCGCGCTGGAACAGCTTGGAGACTTCGGTCTGCTCCGAATACTCGATGCGCTCGGCCTGTCCTTCGATCCACAGGTTGGGACCGCCATCGCGCTTCTGGCGGAAGTTGGCCAGCGCACCGGGCGCGGCGTACAACACGGCGTTTTCATAACCGTACTGATCGGTCGTCAATACCACCCGGCCGGCCTTGATGATGAGAGTGCCGCGGGTCATGACCACGTTGCCGGTGAAGGTCTTCACCTGGCGCACGTCGTCATAGACCATCTGGTCTGCCTCGATGTTGGTGGGCTTGGTGGAGTCCGCCTTCTCGGCGTTGGCCACGCCGCACACGGCAGCCAGCATCAGCATCGGCAGTAAGAGTGAGCGTTTCATTGGTTTCCTGTCTGGTCGGTTCTTGGCGTTCTTGTGTCGGATTCAACCGGCTTAGCGTTTCTTGGGGGTGGGCTCGTAATAGCCGCGTACGTTGCCGAACAGCTGCACCACCTGGGTTGCGTTGTTGGCCAGCATGCCCACGCCGTTCAGGCGCGTGGTGCCCATGGTCATGGCTACCGGCTTGTCGGTCTTGACGATTTCATCGTCGGGCAACAGCAGCAGGTATTCCGAGACCAGGTGCATTTCCTCGCGGCCCTTGTACGGGGAGCGGATGGCATTGGCGTTGCCGTACATGTGAATCTGGGTCTGGTCATCGGTCACGCGCGCGGTGTCCGAATAGAGTTCCATGGGCGCCTGGTTCTGGTCCAGGTTGTGCACTACCGGCTTGGTGATCTCGAAGGAGTCGTCGCTGGGGAAGTGCACCATCTTGATCCCGGAGACGTCATAGCGCGGCAGGCCGGTGGGGCCCATCTTCACGTAGCTGAAGTTGTCCAGATAATAGTCGGGTTTGCCGCGCGGGCGCTGCGCCGGCTGCTGGTCGCCGGCCGCACGCATGGCTTGCATCACCCAGAAGCTACCCAGCGCCGCGCCGATCAGGATCACCAGGATCACGGCCAGGCGGATGCGCTCGGCATTGCGCTCGCCGCTGCGCCCGCTCATGCCAGGTACGGCGCCAGCGCCGCCTCGTAGTTGTCTTGTGCCGCCAGCACCAGGTCGCAGATTTCACGCACGGCACCATGGCCGCCGCTGGCCTGGGTCACGTAATCGCAGCGCGCCTTCACCTCGCGATGGCCATTGGCCACACAGGCTTTGAAGCCCACGCGGGTCAACACCGGCAGGTCGATGATGTCGTCACCCAGATAGCCGCAGGCTTGGGGCGTGAGCTGCACCTGCTGCAGCAATTGTTCGAAGGCCTGGCGCTTGTCGTGCACGCCCTGGAACACATGGGCGATGCCCAGGTCGCGGGCGCGGCGCACCACATAGGGTGACTGGCGCGCGGTGATGATGGCCGCGGCCGTGCCGTATTGCTGCATCATCTTGATGCCGTGGCCGTCCAGGGCATTGAAGCGCTTGAAGACTTCCCCGTCGTCGCCGTAGAACAGGCCACCGTCGGTGAGTACGCCATCCACGTCAAAGATCATCAGGCGCACCGCAGCTGCCTTGGCGAGCGCGGCAGCGGGAAGGGTGCTGGCGAAAGCTGGCGCGTTCATCAGATCACCTTGGCGCGGGTGAGGTCGTGGATGTGCAGCGCACCCGTGAGCACGCCGGCCGCATCGGTGACCAGCAACTGGTTGATGCGGAACTGTTCCATCAACTGCACGGCATCAACCGCCAGCTGGTCCTGGTCAACGGTCTGCGGATTGGCATGCATGACCTCGGCAATGCTGAACCCGGCGAAGTCCTGGCCACGCTCCAGCAGGCGGCGCAGGTCGCCATCGGTGAATACGCCGATGGGACGGAACTGCTCATCCACCACGGCGGTCATGGCCATGCCCTTGCGGGTGATTTCCATCAGCGCGGCCGATAGCGACACATCCGGACGCACGGCAGGAATGGCCTCGCCACTGCGCATGACGTCGCGCACGTGGGTCAGCAGGCGGCGGCCCAGGGCGCCACCGGGATGGGAGCGCGCAAAATCTTCCTCGACGAAACCGCGTGCATCCAGCAGCGACACCGCCAGGGCATCGCCCATGGCCAGCGTGGCCGTGGTGCTGGCCGTCGGGGCCAGGTTGAGGGTACAGGCTTCCTTGGCCACGCCGACGTTGAGGTGGACGGCAGCCAGCCTGGCCAGTGAAGAGTTGTCATTGCCGGTCATGGCGATGATGACCGTGCCCATGCGCTTGATGATGGGAACGATGGCCAGCAGCTCGGCCGTTTCGCCCGAATTGGAGATGGCGATGAAGACGTCGCGCGCCGTCACCATGCCCAGGTCGCCGTGCGCGGCTTCGGCCGGATGCATGAACAGCGCCGGCGTGCCGGTGGAGGCCAGGGTGGCGGCGATCTTGCGGCCGATGTGGCCGGACTTGCCGATCCCCGAGACCACCGCGCGCCCATCGCATTGCAGCAAAGCCTGCACGGCCTGGGCCAGCGGCTCTGCGCTGTCGTCGCTGAGACGCTCTTTCAGCGCCAGGATGGCATCGGCTTCGATCTGCAGGGTCTGGCGTGCCAGTGCGATGGCACGGCGGGCAGCCCCGGCCGAAAAAGATGCAGACGTAGTTTTGTCATCGGTTACACTCATAACCGAAGTATAAACGAATTAGCAAAGCAAAAAACTTGCCAGATGTAAGGGAATGCTGCTGGAATTGATGTGAAGTGCAGCTTTGCGTCGCGCCGCAGCACCGCGTCCACAGGGGGATTCCGGCTCGGGCCGGGTGCCAGGGCGGCATGGCGGCAGACCTGGAACGGTCTTTGCCGGGTGTGAACAACTCTGCTGTTGTTGTGCCGCACATGTGAATTCTAAGGCAATCCCTGCCAAGATGGGGTCCCCCCCTTACCCGCCGGCTGGTTTGACTGCTCCGTGCTGGTGCGTTATCAAAACGTTCATATCCAAATCAGCCGCGTTTCCGTGGCCTTTGACGAGAAACCCGACAAGCGATGTTTTCCGGACTGGAACTGACCCTTTTCCTTCTGGCTGCGGCGGTACTGGGCGTGGTCGCCTTCCGCATGATGCAGTTGCCGCCCATGCTGGGCTATCTGGTGGTGGGCATCATCATCGGCCCGCACGGCCTGGCCTTTGCCGAGGACAACGAGACCACCCATGCCCTGGCCGAGTTCGGCGTGGTGTTCCTGATGTTTTCGATCGGGCTGGAGTTTTCGCTCTCCAAGCTTTCGGCCATGCGCCACATCGTCTTCGGACTGGGCGTGGCGCAGGTGGCCACGACCATTGCCGCCACCATGCTGCTGGCCTGGGGCGCGGCCATGGTGCTGCCGCAATTCATCAACGTGAGCTGGCAGGCGGCCTTCGCGCTGGGCGGCGCACTCACCATGTCTTCCACGGCCATCGTCTCCAAGCTGCTCACCGAACGGCTGGAGCTGGAAACCGAACACGGCCGCCGCATCCTCGGCGTGCTGCTGTTCCAGGACCTGGCCCTGGTGCCCTTGCTGATCGTGGTGCCGGCGCTGGCCAACAATTCCGGCAACATCATGGTCACGCTGGGCTGGGCCGTGGGCAAGGCACTGGTGGTGCTGGCGCTGTTGCTGTTCTTCGGCAGCAAGCTCATGCGTGGCTGGTTCCGCATCGTGGTCAAGCGCCGCTCGCAGGAATTGTTCATGCTCAACCTGCTGCTCATCACCCTGGGCGCGGCGTGGATCACCGAGAAGGCCGGCCTGTCGCTGGCCCTGGGCGCCTTCATCGCCGGCATGCTGATCTCCGAGACCGAGTTCAAGCATCAGGTGGAAGAAGACATCAAGTCTTTCCGCGACGTCCTGCTGGGCCTGTTCTTCATCACCATCGGCATGCTGCTCAATGTACGTACGCTGATCGATCACTGGTTCCTGGTGCTGGTCTTGCTGACTGGTCCCGTACTGCTCAAGTTCGGCCTCATCGCCGCCCTCGCGCGCCTGTTTGGCTCCAGCACCGGCGTGGCGCTGCGCGTGGGCCTGGGGCTGGCGCAGGCGGGCGAGTTCGGCTTCGTGCTGCTGAGCCAGGCCGGTGGCCTCAAGCTGGTCGATCCCCTGCTGATCCAGGTGATCCTGGCGGCGATGGTGCTGTCGATGCTGGCCACGCCCTTCATCCTGGCCCAGTCCGATGCCATCGTCATGAAGCTCTCTGCCAATGAATGGATGCTGCAATCGCTGGCCTTGACCCAGCTGGCCACCCGCACCATGGGTGTGCAGAAGCACGTGATCATCGCCGGCTTCGGCCGCAGCGGCCAGAGTCTGGCGCGTCTGCTGGAAGAGGAGGGCATCGCCTACCACGCGCTTGAGATGGATCCGGAACTGGTGCAGGACGCCCGCAATGGGGGCGCCAGCGTCTCCTACGGCGATGCCGCCCGGCGCGAGAGCCTGGTGGCCGCCGGCATCCACCGCGCCGCCGCGCTGGTGGTGACTTATGCCAGCACACCCTCGGCCTTGAAGGTCCTGCATCACGCGCATGAACTGGAACCCGAGCTGCCGGTCATCGTGCGCAGCCACGACGATGCCGATCTGGAAAAGCTGCTCGCTGCCGGCGCCACCGAAGTCGTGCCCGAAGCGCTGGAAGGCAGCCTCATGCTGGCTTCGCACGCGCTGGTGATGCTGGGCGTGCCGCTGCGCCGCGTGGTGCACCGGGTGCAGGATGCACGCGATGAGCGCTACGCCTCGCTGCGCGGTTATTTCCACGGCATGTCGGACGCCGAAGCCGATGGCGTGGGCATGAACGTGCGCCTGCAATCGGTGACCCTGATCGAAGGCGCCAGCGCGCTCGGCCATACCCTGGCCGAGATCGATCTGCCGACGTACTGCGGGGCCGAGATTGCCATGCTGCGGCGTGGCAAGCAGCGTCTGGACGCGCCCGAAGAGACCGTGCTCATGGCCGGTGACATCGTGGTCTTGCGCGGCAGTTCGGAAAGCATCCTGCGAGCGGAAAAGCGGCTGCTCAGCAAATAGCACCGATCGGCTGCGAGGCTGATCCACAGCGGCTTGTCGGATAGACATCAGCACGTCATCTCATCATTCCAGCCTGCCAAAAATTTACAGCTCCACGGCCCAGCACGGGCCTGTTCCCCTGGTACGAGAAATGCTAGTGTTTCCTCGCGGCAGCGAAGCGGCCTCATCGGCGCTCTGTCCGCATCAGGACTACGGGTTCACACAATGAATCCGTTGCATAGAAAACAAAAGTGAAGTCCAGGAGGAACATGTTCAGCAAATTAACCATCAGGGCTCGCCTGATTTTCGTCATCGGTTTTCTGGCCTTGATGCTGGTGGCTTCGGGCATATTGGGCCTGGTCGGCCTGCGCTCGACCAACGCGCAGATGCGCTCGCTCTATGAAGACCGACTGGTCGCTTTCTCTCAGTTGGAGCGCATGTCGGCTGCACTGGATGCGGCGCGCAACGGTATCTCCACCTCCATCGCGGGCGATTCCGGCGACATCGACGCCAACATGGACAAAGTCGAGAAAGCCCTCAAGGCCAACGACGCCGTCGTCAAGCAATATCAAGACACCCAGCTCACCAGTGATGAGCGCGCATTGCTGGACAAGCTCATTCCCCAGCGTCGAAAGTTCGCCACCGACGGCATCAAGGCCGCCGCGGATGCCTTGCGCAACCGCGATTTCCAGGGGGCCATCGAACTGTCTGGTGGCGCCATGCTCAAGCTCTATGCCGACGCGCACACCACACTGGCACAGCTAATGGACTTGCAGCGCAAGGTCGGCCGCGAACTGCATGAAGATGCGCAGCAGCGTTATCAGACCTTGCTGGTGGTGATGGGCGTGGCCATGGTGGCCGGCCTGGTGGTGGCGCTGCTGATGGGCGTGCTGCTGGTGCGCGCCATCTCGCGTCCGCTGCAGCGCGCGGTCACCGTGGCGCAAGCGGTGGCGGCAGGTGACCTGACCCAGCACATCGAGGTGCACAGCCAGGATGAGACCGGCCAGCTCATGCAGGCGCTGCGGCAGATGAATGAGAACCTGCAGAATATCGTGGGCCAGGTGCGCCTGAGCACGGACACCATCGCCACCGCATCCAGCGAGATCGCGCATGGCAACCTCGACCTCTCCTCGCGCACCGAGCAGCAAGCTGGTGCGCTCGAAGAAACCGCCTCGGCCATGGAACAACTGACCTCCACCGTGCGCCACAATGCCGACAATGCGCAGCAAGCCAAGGAACTGGCGCAATCGGCCTCGCAGGTGGCGGTGCGTGGCGGTGAAGTGGTGCGCCAGGTGGTCGATACCATGAGCTCCATCAACCAGTCCTCCAGCAAGATCGTCGACATCATCAGCGTGATCGATGGCATTGCCTTCCAGACCAACATCCTGGCCCTGAACGCCGCCGTGGAAGCGGCGCGCGCCGGCGAGCAGGGCCGCGGCTTTGCGGTGGTGGCCTCGGAAGTACGTTCACTGGCCCAGCGCTCGGCGGCGGCGGCCAAGGAAATCAAGGTCCTCATCGATGATTCGGTCACGCGCGTGGGCAGTGGCAGCGCGCTGGTGGCGCAGGCCGGGCAGACCATCGACGAAGTGGTCAAGAGCGTGCAGCGTGTGAGCGAAGTGGTGACCGACATCAGTGCAGCCGGCCAGGAACAAAGCCAGGGCATCGAAGAAGTCAACAATGCCATCACGCAGATGGATGAAACCACGCAGCAGAACGCCGCGCTGGTGGAACAGGCTGCCGCCGCCGCGCAGTCGATGCAGGAGCAGGCGTCCCGTCTGTCAGAAGCGGTCAGCGTGTTCCGGCTCGGCGGCCCTGCCGGACTTGCAGCCGCGCCGGGCGTGGTCGCGCATTCGCTTGCCGCACCGCGGGCCCCTTCCTTGCCTGGCAAGGGCGGTTTGCTGCTGCATTGATGCCTGGGTGCCTTGTCCCGGTGCAGCAGGGCGCGGGGCAAGGCCGGCAGGCCGGTCAGGATTGGTCGGCAAATGTCAGCCGTTTCCTGAAAAGATGCGCAACACTCCCATCGTTATCCCCAAACAACGATAGGGAGAGAATGTTGAGCAAGCCAATCCAATCGCACGCCGCAGGCCATCCCGGCCTGCATTTGCCGTTCCCCGGACTGCGCCATCTGAATCGCCTGAGCATTCGGGTGCGCCTGCTGCTGGCCATGGGCTTCCTGGCCATCATGCTGGTCAGCTCGGGCACGGTGGGCCTGGTATCGATGCGCGCCACCAATCATCAGATGCGTTCGCTCTATGAGGATCGACTGGTGGCCTATGCCTACCTCGAACAAATCGAGTCCCTGCTCGAATCAGCCAACAACGGCATCTACGGCATCATTACCCTGGACTCCAGCGAGGGCTGGAACCCGGACGAAATCGACCGGCGCCTGGACAAGATCGAAAAGTCGCTGCTGTCGGTCGAGCCGGTCATCAAGTCCTACCAGGCCACCTACCTGACGCCCGACGAAGTGGCGCTGCTGGACCAGTTTCTCAAATTGCGCCAGCGCTTCGTGGAGGAAGGTGTCCAGCTTTCCATCGCGGCCTTGCGCAAGCGCAGTTTCCAGACTGCGGACGACATCCATGGCGGCGCCATGCGCAAGATCTGGAGCCAGACCCAGGAGACCCTGAGCCAGCTGAAGCAATTGCAGATCCGTGTCGGACGGGAGTTGTACGAGAAGGGACAGGAGGATTACAAGCAGCTCATGTTCATCGTCAGCGCGGCGATGGCCGTCGGGATTGTGTTGGCCATCGTGGAGGCCTTGCTGCTCATCCGCGCCATTTCGCAGCCCCTTGGGCAGGCCGTGGCGGTGGCGCAGGCGGTTGCAGCGGGCGACCTGAGCCGCGAGGTGACGGTGCGCAGCGAGGATGAAACCGGCCAGGTGATGCAGGCCTTGAAGGAAATGACGGCCCGGCTGCATCACATCGTCAGTACCGTACGGGCCAGCACCGATACCATTGCCCAGGCCTCGCGCGAAATCGCCAGCGGCAACCAGGATCTGTCGGCACGCACCGAGCAGCAGGCCGCTTCGCTGGAAGAAACGGCATCGGCCATGACCCAGCTCACCTCTACCGTCAAGCAGAATGCCGACAATGCCAGCCAGGCCAATCAACTGGCGGCCTCAGCCTCGGAGGTCGCGGCCCGTGGCGGCGAGGTGGTGCGCGAAGTGGTCGATACCATGGACTCCATCAATCGCTCCTCCACCCGCATCGTCGACATCATCGGTGTGATCGATGGCATTGCCTTCCAGACCAATATTCTTGCCCTCAATGCCGCAGTGGAAGCGGCGCGCGCCGGCGAGCAGGGACGCGGCTTCGCCGTGGTGGCCGCCGAGGTGCGCTCGCTGGCGCAGCGGGCTGCAGCTGCGGCCCGCGAGATCAAGGATCTGATCGACGATTCGGTGGACAAGGTGGGCAAGGGAACGGTCCTGGTGAACCAGGCCGGGCAGACCATGGAAGAAGTCGTGGCCAGTGTGCGCAAGGTGACCGATATGGTCAGCGAGATCAGTGCCGCCAGCCAGGAGCAGAGCAACGGGATTCAGGAGATCGACCGCGCCATCGTGCTCATGGACAGCTCAACCCAGCAGAATGCCGCGCTGGTCGAGCAGGCCACCGCCTCGGCGGCGGCCTTGCAGCAGCAGACCGCGAAACTGGAACAGGCGCTCAGCGTGTTCCAGCTCGGTGCCTTGAACCGTACCGGTACAGTGACGCCCAGTTCGCCAGTACAGTTGGATCAACTGTCCAGGGCCACATTCTCGGACGCGGCCGAACGGGTGCCCGGCAAGGGCGGGTTGCTTTTGCCGTGATAGGCGAACACGGCCGAGCACTTCACCTGGTCACTATCGTTACGGCCAGCGGCATGGAACAGGCCACTATGGAACAGCACCACGTCGCCCGGCGCCAGTGACAGCGCAATGCCCTGGGCGAACAGGGCCTGGTTGGCCGCAACGTCGGGGCGCAGGAAATCCAGTTCATCCATCTGTTCCGGCTGCAGCTTGAGCTTGTGCGAGCCGGGGATGAACTTGAGTGCGCCGTTCTCCGGCGTTTCTGTGCCCAGGGCCAGCCAGACCGAAATGAGCTCGTTGCGCGGGAAGGACCAGTAACGGATGTCGCGATGCCACCCGGTGGCGGTGCCAAAGGCCGGATGCTTGGTCATCACGCAATTGTGATGCGCCAGGGTAAGGCAGACCGGTTCCTCGAACAGCTGGTGCAGCATGGCCACCAGCTGCCGGTCGCCCGCCCATTCGCGGTACACCGGATCGCGCTGCCAGGCCGCGCGCAGGCGCCGTGCGGTACGGCCACCTTCGGCCTCCAGCGAGGCGGGGGCACCTTCGTAGCCGACCTCGGCTTCGTATTCCAGCGGGGCGACGGCGCGCTGCAGGTGGTCCCGGGTGACGGCGAGCATGCGCTCGCGCAGGGTATCAGGGACCATGCCCTGGAGCAGGAGATAACCCTGTTCGCGGAAGAAGGCGACCTGGGCGGGGGACAGCGGGTTCGACATGATGGACTTTCGGGGTTGCACGCCGTCCCGTTCGTGGCGGACGGGACGGCCTTGATAGTGCGCCGGATGGCGGCCAGGAGCATGACTGTATGCCTTGGCCGGCGCCGCGCAAGATACAGATGGTCTGATTTTCTGTATCGTTTTGCGCGGGCGCAAGTCCGGACTTCTTTTTTTACTTCGTTTTCTTCTTCAGCAAAGGCGCCAGGTATTTGCCGGTGACGCTGGCCGGGTTCCTGGCCACCTCTTCGGGCGTACCGGCGGCCACGATACGGCCACCGCCCGCACCGCCCTCGGGACCGAGGTCGATGATCCAGTCGGCGGTCTTGATGACGTCCAGGTTGTGCTCGATGATGGTCACCGTATTGCCCTGGTCGCGCAGGCGGTGGATCACCTTGAGCAGCAGGTCGATGTCGTGGAAGTGCAGGCCGGTGGTCGGTTCATCCAGGATGTAGAGCGTGCGGCCGGTATCGCGCTTGGACAGTTCCAGCGACAGCTTCACGCGCTGCGCCTCGCCGCCCGAGAGCGTGGTGGCGCTCTGGCCCAGCTTGATGTAGCCCAGGCCCACGTCCAAGAGCGTCTGCAGCTTGCGGGCGATCAGCGGCACGGGTTTGAAGAACTCGTGCGCGTCTTCCACCGTCATGTCGAGGATCTCGGTGATGTTCTTGCCCTTGTATTGCACTTCCAGCGTTTCGCGGTTGTAGCGCTTGCCGTGGCAGACGTCGCAGGGCACGTACACGTCCGGCAGGAAGTGCATCTCCACCTTGATGACGCCATCGCCCTGGCAGGCTTCGCAGCGGCCGCCCTTGACGTTGAAGGAGAAGCGCCCGGCACTGTAGCCGCGCTCCTTGGCCATCGGCACGGTGGCAAACAGATCGCGGATCGGCGTGAACAGGCCCGTATAGGTGGCCGGATTGGAACGCGGAGTGCGGCCGATCGGTGCCTGGTCCACTGCAATCACCTTGTCGAAGTGTTCCAGTCCGCCGATGGCTTCGTGTTCTGCCGGTTCGGTTTGCGAACCGTACAGGTGGCGTGCCGCCGACAGGTACAGCGTGTCGTTGACCAGGGTCGACTTGCCCGAGCCGGAGACGCCGGTCACGCAGGTCAGGAGACCGACCGGCAATTCCAGATCGACGTTCTTCAGGTTGTTGCCGGTGGCGCCGGTGATGGTCAACATGCGCGATTCATCGCACGGCGTGCGCTTCTTGGGTACCGCGATTTCCAGCGAGCCATTGAGGTATTTGGCCGTCAGCGACTTCTTGTTCTTGAGGATGTCCGCCAGCGGACCATGGGCGATCACGTCGCCGCCATGCACGCCCGCGCCGATGCCCATGTCGACCACGTAGTCGGCGGTGCGGATGGCGTCTTCGTCGTGCTCCACCACCAGCACGGTGTTACCGATGTCGCGCAGGTGCTTCAAGGTATCGATGAGGCGATCGTTGTCGCGCTGGTGCAGGCCGATGGAGGGCTCATCCAGTACGTACATCACGCCGGTCAGGCCCGAGCCGATCTGCGAAGCCAGGCGGATGCGCTGGGCTTCACCGCCCGAGAGCGTATCGGCGCTGCGTTCCAGCGAGAGATAGTCCAGGCCGACGTTGTTGAGGAAGGTCAGGCGCGAGACGATTTCCTTGATGATGCGGTCGGCGATTTCCTTCTTGGCGCCGGTCAGCTTCAGGGTCTCGAAGAAGGAGAGCGTCTCGCGCAGCGGCGTGGCGGCGACTTCATAGATGGCGCGCTGCTGCTTGCCGGCGCCGACCTTCACATAGCGCGCTTCCACGCGCAGGCGGGCACCGTGGCAGGAGGGGCACTGCTTCTCGTTGATGAACTTGGCCAGTTCTTCCTTGACGGCCATCGAATCGGTTTCGCGATAGCGGCGCTGCAGATTGTTGACCACGCCTTCGAAGGTGTGCTCCTTGATCACCGTGCGGCCACGCTCGTTGACGTAGGCGAACGGAATGGTCTGGCGCCCCGAGCCGTACAGGACGGCCTGCTGCGCCTTGTCGTCGAGCTGCTCGAAGGGCACATCCAGATCGAAATCGTAGAAGGCGGCGATGCTGGTGAGCATCTGGAAGTAGAACTGGTTGCGGCGATCCCAGCCCTTGATGGCGCCGGAGGCCAGCGACAGGTTGGGGAAGGCGACGATGCGCTTGGGATCGAAGAATTCGATATGGCCCAGGCCATCGCACTCCGGGCAGGCACCCATGGGATTGTTGAAGGAGAACAGGCGCGGCTCCAGTTCCTGCAGCGAATAGCCGCAGATGGGGCAGGCGAACTTGTTGGAATACAGGTGTTCCTTGCCGCTGTCCATTTCCAGTGCAATCGCCCGGCCATCGGCCAGGCGCAGTGCGGTTTCGAAGCTTTCGGCCAGGCGCTGCTTGATCTCCGCCTTGACCTTCACGCGGTCGATCACGACGTCGATGGTGTGCTTCTCGGTCTTCTTCAGCTTGGGCAGCTCGTCGACCTCATAGACCTTGGCCGTGCCGGTGCCGCTCTGGATGCGGAAACGCACGAAGCCCTGGGCCTGCATCTCCTCGAACAGGTCGGCGTGTTCCCCCTTGCGGTTGGCCACCACGGGGGCCATGATCATCAGCTTGGTGTCTTCGGGCAGCGCCAGCACGGCATCGACCATCTGCGAGACCGACTGCGCCTCCAGCGGATGTTCGGGGTGGTCCGGGCAATAGGGCGTACCGACGCGGGCGTACAGCAGGCGCAGGTAGTCGTGGATCTCGGTGACCGTGCCGACGGTAGAGCGCGGGTTGTGCGAGGTCGCCTTCTGCTCGATGGAGATGGCCGGGGAGAGGCCCTCGATCATGTCCACATCAGGCTTTTCCATCAGTTGCAGGAACTGCCGCGCATAGGCCGACAGCGACTCCACGTAGCGTCGCTGGCCCTCGGCATACAGCGTATCGAAGGCCAGCGACGACTTGCCCGAACCGGACAGGCCGGTGATGACGATGAGCTTGTTGCGGGGGAGGTCTAGGTTGATATTCTTGAGATTGTGCGTGCGCGCGCCGCGAATGCGAATTTCTTCCATGGATGCCTTCAGCTAGGGGTTTCCTGCCGCCGCGTGGAATGACGCCGTGCGCGGAGCAGCGGTGGGACAACATGTAACTATAACAGGACTGCGAATGGCCGGCAGGCGGGGCTGCAGCGGCAGATCACGCATGTGGGCATGACCGGTCAGATTGAAAGCGCGGCAGTGAAAAAAGCCCCGGGCCTGTAGCGCACATGCCGCAGGAAATCGCCTGCAGGGGCCTCATCAAATGAAGATGTCGGCGCGGCCAGGCAAGAAAAAAGCCGGCGCATGGCCGGCTCCCGTGTTGTTGCATGTTCAGCAAGCCGGCGTCAGCCGGCGCGCCGGTAGATCTTGAACAACTGACCCTCGTCGCCATCCCGGCGGCCTTCCCAGAACAGTGTCCAAGGGCCGTGCGGGCGCTTGCCGGCATCGGGCATTTCCTGGATCAGCCAGCGGCATTCGGTCTTGTCGATCCCATTGATGGGCTGGTGCAGGATGCCGGTGTAGTAGTACAGCATCGGTGCTTCCGATTCGCCCAGCGCCTGGCTGGCCATGCAATCGCCTTCTTGCCACGCCGGGCCGATCTTGGCCTTGAGATCGGCGTAGACGTATTCATAACTCTTGCCGTAATCCGCCCAGGGCAGCAGCAGGGTGAAGGCCAGGCCCCACATCAGGGTGATGCCGCCAAACCAGGAGAAGGCGCCACGCCACTGGCCCGTCTGGCGCAGCAGGCCCAGCGAGGCGATCCACAGGATGCTCATGGCACCGGCGGCCAGCACGGCCAGCGGTTCGATGGGCGTCACGAAGCTCAGCGGCAGCCACTTGCCCATGAAGGCGATGGACTGGTGCTGGTCGGCCGGCAAGGTCGAGACGATGTAGGTCGCCCAGATGCCGATGGCCAATGCGCCGAAGCCCAGGCGCGAGAACCAGTCCCAGGCCAGGTTGGCCGCTGCAGGCAGGCGCGGCAACGCACGCGCACCCAGCATCACCAGCGGCAGCAGTACCGGCAGCAGATAGAGCTGGCGCGCCGTGGCCGAGCTCTGCAGCACGGCCAGGCTGATGGCGCCAAAGGCCAGTGGCAGCGCCACCTTGGGCGCACGGAGCCCACGCCAGTCGCCGCTGGCCAGCGCCAGCACGGCCAGGATCGAGCCCGGCAGGGCGAAGCCGGTCAGCGCGCGCAGGATCACGGTGTGGTCGTTGTCCGACCCCAGCTTCTTGACCGAGAAACCGAAGAAGCGGCCCACGTTGTTATCCCAGAACCATTCCATGAACAGCGGCATGGAGTGCTGGGCCAGCAGCACCGGCCAGATCACGAAGAAGGGCAGCGAGACCAGCACCGCGGCACCGACCATCTTCCAGTACGAGCGCGAGCGGCAGGCCGGCACCATCATGCCGATGGCCATCGCCGTGGCAGCAAAGGTCAGCGGCACGAACAGGCCCTTGGTCATCTCGGTGATGCCCACGCCCAGGCCGAACCAGAAGGCGGCGCTCCACGAGGGCGTGCGGCGCTCCTCGTTCAAGGCGATGGCCAGCAGGCCGTAGGTGGCCATGGCGCCGCCGGTCACCAGCGCGACGTCGGTAAACATGTCATGGGCATGCTTGACCATACCCGGCGAACCGGCGAACAGCGCCAGGGTCGCCAGTACCGGCAGGCTCATCAGGTTGCGCTCGCCCCACATCATCCTGGCGATCTTGGCCACGAATACCAGCGTGACCAGGTTGTAGAACACGCTGGCCAGGCGGGCGCCTTCGTCATAGGGCAGCAGCGGGTAGGCCAGCTTGGCCAGCAGCATGGCCGTCCAGTAATAGAGCGGCGGCTTTTCCATGAAAGGCTGGCCGGCATTGGTGGGCACCAGGTATTCCCCGGAGACCAGCATGTGATGGATCATGCCGAAGGTATAGGTTTCATCCTGCTTCCAGGGACCATGGCCGAAGATGCCCGGCAGCAGCCACGCAGCGCCGGCCAGGACCAGCAGCAGCCAGGCCAGGCGCGCGGGCAGGCGGCGCTGGCCGGCCGCTGAGGACAGGTGCGCAGATCGGGAAGCGCTCGGCTTGTCTTCGGTGAGCGAATCGAATAAGAACATGCTGAATAGACGGATGCGAGCAGCCTGCGCTGCCCGCGCAACAAACGAAAACGGAAAACCAGGGATCTCGAGGCTGCGCACGCCAACCAGCGTGCCGTCCAATACGTGGCACCGCCTAGCCTGTTCGCCATCCTCTGCGTCCGGGTTTTCTCCCCCATTACGCGTGATTGCCTTATTTTTCTTGGCGAAGATTGTTGCCGGGCTAAAACTTCCGGTGAGGGAAGCGGCACCTGTTATGAGCACTGCAGAAAAAATGAGCAATGCCATATTTTGGCACAATGTGTGTCTAACATGACAGATTTGTCAGCAATCTTGTGAAGATTTGGGGCAACTTGTCAGGATTCGCGTCATTCGCGCCACGCCAGCTGCCCTTGGGCAGGGCGCGGGGGCTTGATGCAGGACATGGAAGCGCGTCAATCCCGCTGGATGGGACCGTATTGCTGGCCCGGTGCTGCCGGTCGGCCGGACTATCCTGTTACCATACGGTTTTTGCCCTGGCCGGGTTTGCACCATTTCATCATTGGCCGGGCAGCCGCCAACGCCAGCCACGAATCGTATGTCCCACCACACCCGTTCCATCGCACAGCCAGAAAAATCCGGCATGTCGCGCGCCGAGGTGCGCGCCAGCGTTTCCCTTGCCTCCATTTTTTCCCTGCGCATGCTGGGCCTGTTCCTGGTGCTGCCGGTGTTCGCGGTGCATGCGCACAGCCTGCCGGGTGGTGACAGCGACACCCTGGTCGGCATCGCCCTGGGCATCTACGGCCTGGCACAGGCCTGCGGGCAGATTCCCTACGGGATTGCGTCCGACCGCTACGGCCGCAAGCGCATCATTGTCATCGGCTTGCTGCTCTTTGCGCTGGGCTCCTTCGTTGCGGCCGGCGCCCAGAGCGTGCTGTGGCTGCTGATCGGCCGGGCGCTGCAGGGATCGGGCGCGATCTCGGCGGCCATCACCGCCTTCATTGCCGATTCCACCCGTGAAGAGCATCGCACCAAGGCCATGGCCATGGTGGGCGCCTCCATCGGCGTGACCTTTGCCGTCTCGATGGTGGCCTCGCCGCTGCTCTACAAGTCCATCGGCATGGGCGGCATCTTCGGCCTGACCGGCGTGCTCTCGCTGATCGCCATTGCGGTGGTGGTCTGGGTGGTGCCGGCCGCACCGATGGTGCAGGCACGCCGCGTGGCGTTGTCCGAGGTCTTGCGCCATGCGGAACTGCTGCGGCTCAACTTCGGCGTCTTCACGCTGCACCTGACCCAGGTCGCCATGTTCATGGTGGTGCCGGCTGCGCTGGTGCAACTGGCCGGCATCCCGCTGGGCGAACACTGGAAGATCTACCTGCCGGTGGTGCTGGCTTCCTTCGTGCTGATGCTGCCGCCCATCTTCGTGGCCGAGAAATATGGCCGCATGAAGCCGGTCTTCATTGGCGCCATCAGCCTGATGCTGGTAGTGCAGCTGGGCTTCTGGGCGGTGCTGTCGCACCCGCTGGCCAAGGTGTGGATGCTGGTGGCGCTGCTGTTCCTGTTCTTCGTCGCCTTCAACATCCTGGAAGCGGCCCAGCCCTCGCTGGTCTCCCGCATCGCACCGCCAGCGGCCAAGGGTGCAGCGCTCGGGGTGTACAACACCTTGCAGGCGCTGGGACTGTCCTGCGGCGGCGCCCTGGGGGGCTGGCTCAAACAAAATGTGGGGAATTCCGCCGTCTTTCTCTTGTCAGCCGTGCTCACCCTGACCTGGCTTATAATCGCGGCTAACATGAAAAACCTGCCGCGCCGCTCTGCGCAGGCGGCGGGTGCAACAGCCTAAACGTATTCAGGAGAAACAATGGCATCGGTCAACAAAGTCATCATCGTCGGCAATCTCGGGCGCGATCCGGAAACACGCTACATGCCCAACGGCGAAGCCGTCACCAACATCGCCGTCGCCACGACCGAAAGCTGGAAGGACAAGAACACCGGCGAAAAGAAGGAGCTCACCGAATGGCATCGCATCACCTTCTACCGCAAGCTCGCTGAAATCGCCGGCCAATACCTCAAGAAGGGCTCGCAGATCTACGTCGAAGGCCGCCTGCAGACCCGCAAGTGGCAGGACAAGGAAGGCGTGGAACGCTACACCACCGAAATCATCGCTGACACCATGCAGATGCTGGGCGGCCGCCAGGGCGCCGGCGGCGGTGGCGGCGGCATGGACGAAGGCGGTTATGGTGGCGGCGGCGGCGGCGGTGGCGGTGGCAGCTACGGTGGCGGCGCCCCGCGCCAGAGCGCCGGTGCTGCATCTTCCGGCGGCGCTGCGCCGCGCCAGCAGCCGGCTCAGCGTCCGGCACCGAACTTCTCGGACATGGACGACGATATTCCCTTCTGAAGTCGCGTCAGGCCCATTCTGTCCATCGGGCAGACGCCGTAGTTGCCGGTCACCGAACCCCTCTCTCCGTCAAAGAGCGAGGGGTTTTTTCATGCCATTCGCATGTGCGTCTCTTGCTATGCAAATAATTGCAATTTGCACGTGCACTGATCGCCGCCGCTGGGGATTTTTGCAAAAATAGAATCGTAGTCTGCCATCTTGCTCCCCTGACCGATCTTTCATGAAAAATAAAAATCCGCTATTGCACGCCCTGCTCGCTGTCTGCAGTTCTCTGTTGCTCTCCGGCGCCGCGCATGCCGGCATCATCGAACAAAGCATTTCCATTGCGACGCCGGAACAGCCCGGCTCCGGGCATATGCTGCATCTGGTCGGGACCGAATATCGCCCCGAGGGAGCGGGGCCGTTTCCGCTGCTGCTGATCAATCACGGCACGCCGCGCAGTGGCAAGGACAGACGCTCGACCACGGATATCTATCAGCAACAGGCGCGTCTGTTTGCGGCCATGGGCTTTGTGGTCATCAATCCGATCCGGCGCGGCTACGGCCAGTCCGACGGACCGGGCAACGACAACTACGGCAGTTGCAGCGATCCCTCCTACTACGAAGCCGGCCTGGGTTCGGCGGTCGATATCAGCGCCACCATCGACTACGCCAAACAGTTGCCCTACGTCGATGGCAAACACATCGTCCTGCTGGGCAAGTCCACCGGTGGCGTGGCGGTATTGGCCACGGCCAGCCTGGACATCCCCGGCGTGGTGGGCGTGATCAACTTTGCCGGCGGGCGCGGTTCGCAGGCCCCCAACTACGTCTGCAATGAAGACAAGCTGGTGGACTCCTTCAGGCGTTATGCCAGCACCACGCATGTGCCGATGCTGTGGCTGTATGCCAGGAATGATCGCTTCTTCGGGCCGTCACTGGCCCAGCGGCTCACCGAGGCCTACCTGTCGGAACACGTCAATGTGCGTTTCGTGCAGCTGCCCTGGTTCGGCTCGGACGGTCACGCCTTCTTCGACGTGATCAAGAATGCGCCGCAATGGATGAAGGAGGTAGCGCCATTCCTGTCGCAGCTGGGGTTGAATCTGTCTGCGCCGGTGTTCGAGGAACCGGCGCGCTGAACGTGCAGGTGGTGTGCCCGACCATATGACAATGAGGCCCGTTCTTCAAGGAGCGGGCCTGTTTATTTGGCTGCGCTCACTGGCATTTCTCGTTCTGCCCCGCCCCCGGTGGAAACACGCCCACCTGGCGCCATTGCCCTTTGCTGTGATACTGGTATAGCCGGAAGCGCGGCGCCGCGTTGGCGCCGCTGGCCGTGAAACTGATCGTCCCGCTCAGGCCCGCATGGCGCATCCGGTGCAAGGTGGCCGCGATCTTTTCGCCGTCGGTCGAATCGGCTTGCTCAATGGCGGCGATCATCATGCTGGCAGCGTCATACGCATAGTAGGAATAAGGACTGGGCGCGGCGTTGTAGCGCCGCACATAGGCCTGGGTGAAGGCCTTCCAGCGCGGACACTGCCCGCGGGCCAATTCGTATTCCAGCACATGGGCCTGCGGCACTTCTCCTTCGCCGAACGACAGGGTGCTGGCGCCTCCCACCAGCAGCAGCCTGGCATCCAGCCCGGTGCGCCGCACTTCCTCGACGAAGGCCGCCGCCTGCGGAAACAGCGCAAGGAACACGATCACATCGGCCTGATACTGGGTCGCGGCCTTGATCGCCGCACTGAAGTCCGTACTGCGGCGGCCGACCAGATAGCGTGTGGCACTCAGTCCCGGACGCTTGATCAGGTGCTCGGCGAGCTCATCGGTGAGCGCATTGCTGTACGCAGAGTCATTGTGGATGACGAAGACACGTTTGCCCTTGAGGCTGTTCGCCGCTACCTCGGCCAGCACCGCACCCACATCTGCCGTCCCGCCCACCACCCGGAACGGCATGCGGTTGCCCTGGCTGGTCCACTGGCTGGTACCGGCCGTAAAGCCGATCTGCGGGATGCGGGCCGCTTCGTACAGTTCTGCCGTGGCCATGGCGGCATCGCTGCTCCAGGGACCAATGACACCGGCGACTTTTTCCTTGATGAAGTAACGCGCCACGTTGACGCCGAAATTGGCGGTTCCCTGGTCATCCTGGGCCAGCAGGCGAAAACGATACGAAGACTTCTTCCGCGCAGCCAGGGCGTTGCCATCCTCGACGGCCATCTCCGCGCCGCGCCAGGCACTTTGCACGATGGGCTGCGTCAGCCAGGCGCTCAAGCCCAGCTTCACCGGCCGGACTTCCTCTGACCTGGCTGGCGCCATCGTCCACGGCAGCAATGCGGCGATCAGGATCGCCCTCGTGATGGTGACTCTCCACATTTCATCCCCCTTGGCCTGGTTCAAGCTGTAGCGGCCCGTGATCTTGTGATGGTCTTGCATCGGTGCTCAGGTGCGAAGCCAAAATATACACATCCTGGCCCCCCGTGCAGCATGCGCAGACGCAAGACAATGCGCCTCATCAATGACTTCTGATGCCGCCTTCTCAGGCCGGTTTGGCTGCAGGCAAGCCAGCTTCCCCCACTTCTTCATCAAAAAACCGTCAATCAGGAAAATCCTTGTCTTTTTCCCGGGAAAAAACACTGAGCTCATCAGTAAAGACCATTGAAAAATCAAATATAACTAATAAAATAAATTTTGCATCGTTAATTTAGTTTATTTATTTAAATTAATGTTAAATCGTGATTTTTGCCAAGCCCACTTCGGTGCGCTGCGTCCAGAGCGCCCGAGTGAATCTCTTCCATAGGGACTCTTCATGAAAACGTCGCTCATTGGCCGCTTCACCATCCGTCAGATCTTCATCCTGCTCACCACGGTGATCAGCCTGCTCATGCTCGCCATCGTGCTGGTCGCGATGGTGCTGGAGCAAAGCGAAGCCGATCTCAATGCAGCCAATGAAAACCGTTATGAATCGTTCCGCCTGGCCACTGAATTGCGCCAGAGTTCGGACGACCTGACCCGGCTGGCGCGGACCTACGTCGTCACCGCCGATCCTGCCTATGAGAAACAGTACGAGGCGATCCTGGCCATTCGTGACGGCAAGAAGCCCCGTCCGGAAAACTATGACCGCATCTATTGGGACTTCGTGGCCGCCGATGGCAAGCCGCCCCGTCCGGACAGCAGCCACAGCGTCGCCCTGATCGAGCTGATGCGCCGGGCCGGCTTCAGCGAGGCCGAGCTGGCCAAGCTGGGCGAAGCCAAGGCCAATTCGGATGCCCTGGTGAAAACCGAAACGATGGCCATGAACATGGTCAAGGGGCTCTACCAGGATGCCCAAGGCAACTTCACCCGGCGCGGCGATCCCGACCTGGCCAAGGCGCGCGAACTCATGCACGACCATGCGTATCACGTCAACAAGGCCAACATCATGCGGCCGGTCGACCAGTTCTTTGCCATGCTCGAGGCCCGCACCTCGGCGCGTGTCGAGCAAGCTCGCGCTCACTCGGCAAAAATGTCGGCGCTGTTCTACGCGCTCATCGGGGTGGCACTGGTGGTGCTGGCCTGTACCCTCATGCTGGTCTACAAGGCCATCCGCGATCCCCTGGCCCATGCCGCCAGCGTGGCGCGGCGCGTGGCGCAAGGCGACCTGACGGCCGAGATCAACGGCAACATCAAGGGCGAGACCGGCGAATTGCTGGAGGCCCTGCGCACCATGCAGGCGGGTTTGCAGACCATCGTCACCGACGTGCGCGACGGTGCCTATCGCATCGACAATTCGGCCACCGAGATCGCCGCCGGTACGCTGGACCTGTCCACCCGCACCGAGCAGCAAGCCAGCTCGCTGGAAGAAACCGCCTCGTCGATGGAAGAAATCACTTCCACCGTCAAGCAGAATGCGGGCAACGCCCGGCTCGCCAGCGAACTGGCCAGCGCCGCCTCGGCCGTGGCACAGCGCGGCGGGGCGGTGGTCACGCAGGTGGTGGAAACGATGGGCGCGATCAACGCCTCGTCCAAGAAGATCGTCGACATCATCGGCGTGATCGACGGCATCGCCTTCCAGACCAATATCCTGGCCTTGAACGCGGCCGTGGAGGCGGCGCGCGCAGGCGAGCAGGGGCGCGGCTTTGCGGTGGTGGCCAGCGAGGTGCGCAGCCTGGCACAACGCTCGGCAGCCGCCGCCAAGGAAATCAAGGAGCTCATCGACAACTCGGTGAGCAAGGTCGATGCTGGCAGCCAGCTGGTCAACCAGGCCGGCAGCACCATGGACGAAGTGGTCAGCAGCGTGCAGCGGGTGACCGAGATCATCGCCGGGATCAGCACGGCCAGCCAGGAGCAATCTTCGGGCGTGGAGCAGGTCCAGCAGGCGATCAGCCAGATGGATAACGTGACGCAACAGAATGCCGCCCTGGTGGAGCAGGCTTCGGCGGCGGCCGAATCGATGCAGGGACAGGCCCACAAACTCAGCGAGCTGGTCGGCGCCTTCAAGATCAGGAACCCGTCGGGCTCGCTGGCAATGCGCTAGCGCCGGAAACGCCCCACGGACGGGGGCTGGCGGGCGATGTGAACAGAAATTCAGTCCCGGGCCGGGAAAGCCGGACAGGCGGCATGGCCGATCCGTACAGCGTGAACATTCCGGCGATTTTTGGGCGGTTTCATCCCGGCCAGCGCAGTTCGAAACAGCTCCCGCCCAGGTCCGAGGGCCGGCAGTCTGCCTGGCCCTGATGCGCGCTGGCGATGGCGCGCACCACGGCCAGTCCCAGGCCGCTCCCCTTGGGCGCCGCCTCGGCCGCATGCGCGCCACGCTGGAAGGCGTCGAAGATCCGCCGGGCGTCCGTCGCCCCCAAGCCGGGGCCGCTGTCCTCCACCCGCAGGCAGTGCTGGCCATCGATCTGCTTGGTACTGATGCGCAAGGGCCCCGGCGTGGCATGTTGCAGGGCGTTTTCCAGCAGGACCAGCAAGGCCTGGCGAATGCGCAGCGGGTCGCATACCGCGGCGTGCGCACCAAGCGCGAAGGTGAGGGTGAAACCCTTTTCCTGCAGTGCCGCCTCGCAAGCCTTGAGCACCGTCATGACCTCGTGCCGCAGATCGGTCTGCTGCAACTGGATGCGCAGGTGGCCGCTCTCGGCCAGGCCGACGGTACGTAAATCCTCGATCAGTCGGCCCAGTCCTTCCACTTGCACCAGCAAGCTGGCAAAGAGCGCCGGATCCGGCTGGAACACGTCATCGGACAAGCCCTGCAAACGCCCGCGCAGGATCGTCACGGGCGTCCGCAGTTCATGGGCAATCGCGGCGTTCCAGAAGATGCGCTCCTGCTGCGCACGCTCCAGGCGTTCGGCCATGGCGTTGAAGTCGCTGATGAGTTGCGAAGCCTCGTCCAGCGGTTGCCGCTCGGTCGCCGCGCGTGCGGCCAGGTCGCCTTGCGCCACGCGGCGCAGGCTGGTGGCCACCGAATTGAGCGGCGTGAGGATGCGGCGCGACAGGCGCATCGCCACCCACACCGCGATGGTCACGCCAATGGCCGTGCTCACGATGATCCAGCCCCATTCCGCCAGCGAGGGCAGCCAGCTATCCGGTGCCGAGAGCGCCGTGGGCAGCAGGATGAACATGGTCGAATAGAACGCGTACGAGCCCAGCATCACCATCAGCATGATGCTCAACGCCAGGATGGCGATGGAGCGGATGATCTGGCGCGCCAGTCCCTTGCCGCGCCAGAGGGTGATGAGATCGTTGCCGGGTTTCATGCCGGCCTTGCCGCGCGCCATTCAGCTACCCGCCCCGAAGCGGTAGCCGACCCCGCGGATGCTCAACGGGATGCCGGTCAGGCCGAGGTCTTCCAGCTTCTTGCGCAGCTTGCTGACGTGGCTGTCCACGGTGCGTTCCAGGGTATCGCCTTCGGGCAGGCAGGTCGCCAGCAGTTCGGCGCGGCTGAACACGCGGCGCGGTGCGCGCGCCAGCTGCGCCAGCAGTTTGAATTCGGTCAGGGTCAGCACCAGGGTGTGGCGCACTCCCTCGATCTCGGCCACCACCTCATGCTGTTCGAAGTCGATCACGAAAGGAGGCACCCGCAGGATGCGCCTGTCATCGCGCGCATCGCGCGGCAGGCTGCGCCGCAGTACCGCTTCCACGCGCGCCACCACTTCGGCCGGATTGAAGGGCTTGACCACGTAGTCATCGGCACCGATGCGCAGGCCCGTGAGCTTGTCCACGTCCTGGTCCAGTGCGGTGAGCAGGATCACCGGTGTATGGCCGCGCTGGCGGATCTGCGCCAGCACCTGCCAGCCATTGACCAGCGGCATCTGGATGTCCAGCAGCACCAGGTCCGGCTTGAGCGAGAGATGCAGTTCCAGCGCTTTGGCACCATCGGCCGCGTGCACGCTGCGCATGCCGCTGCGGGCCAGGTAGGCGGCCAGGATCTCGGCGATCTCGGTGGCATCCTCGGCGATCAGGATCAGCGCACCCTGCACCGCCGTACCCTCGTCCAAGCCCAACTGTGGTGCGGCCATTGTTGCCTTCTCCATCGAAACTCCATAGTTGTATCGCGCAATCCTCACACCGATGGCCCAGACTCCGCCTTTGCCCACGATTGTACTGTCGCCCTGTGCCAAGCAACAGGGGGCTCACCTGGCTTGGTGGGCCACGCTCTTCGCGCGTTCCCCTCGATGGAGTTTTGCATGCCCCGCTTTTTCATCGACCGCCCCATCTTTGCCTGGGTGGTCGCCCTGTTCATCGTGCTCTTCGGCGTGATCGCCATGAGCCAGTTGCCCATTGCCCGCTATCCTTCGGTGGCCCCGCCCAGTGTGACGATCACCGCCACCTATCCCGGTGCCACGCCGCAGACCATGAACGATGGCGTCATCAGCCTGATCGAGCGCGAGCTGTCAGGGGTGAAGAACCTGCTCTATTTCGAATCCTCGGCCGACACCTCGGGCAGCGCCCAGATCACCGTCACCTTCCAGCCGGGCACGGACCCGGAACTGGCCCAGGTGGACGTGCAGAACAAGCTCAAGGCCATCGAAGCACGCCTGCCGCAGACGGTGCGGCAGAACGGCGTGAGCGTGGAATCGGCGGCCTCGGGCTTCCTGCTCATGGTCAGCCTGACCTCGGCGGATGGCCACCATGATGAAATCCGTCTCAACGATTATCTGGCCCGCAACATCGTCGAAGAACTGCGCCGCATCGAAGGCGTGGGCCGTGTGCAACTGTTCGGTGCCGAACAGGCCATGCGCATCTGGATCGATCCCTTCAAGCTCAATGCCTTCGGACTGTCGGTCGGCGACATCAGTACAGCGATCAGCCAGCAGAACGTACAGGTTGCTCCCGGACGCCTGGGTGATACGCCAACTGTACCGGGCCAGCAGATTGCCATTCCCCTGACTGTACCGGGCCAGTTGCAGTCACCGGACCAGTTCACTTCCATTGTGCTCAAGGCAAAGGCGGATGGTTCGCGGGTACTGTTGGGCGACGTCGCGAAGGTCGAGCTGGGGGCGCAGTCCTATGCCTTCGCCAACCGTGAAGACGGCAAGCCCGCAGGCGTAGCCGCAGTGCAGCTTTCGCCCGGCGCCAATGCCGTGCGCACTGCTGCTGCCATCCAGGCGCGCATGGAAGAACTGCGCCCTGGCTTGCCGCAGGGCATGCAGTTCTCGCTGCCCTACAACACGGCCCCCTTCGTCAAGGTCTCCATCCAGAAAGTGGTGCAGACCCTGATCGAAGCCATGGTGCTGGTGTTCCTGGTGATGTTTCTGTTCCTGCAGAACGTGCGCTACACCATCATCCCCGCCATCGTCGCGCCCATCGCCCTGCTGGGCACGCTGGCCGTGATGCTGGTGGCCGGCTACTCGGTCAATGTGCTGACCATGTTCGGCATGGTGCTGGCCATTGGCATCATCGTCGATGACGCCATCGTCGTGGTGGAAAACGTCGAGCGCATCATGGCCGGGGAAGGGCTCGCCCCGCGCGAGGCGACCATCAAGGCCATGCGCGAGATCACCGGCGCCATCGTCGGCATCACCCTGGTCCTGACGGCGGTGTTCATTCCCATGGCCCTGGCCAGCGGATCGGTCGGCGTGATCTATCGCCAGTTCGCGCTGGCCATGGCGGTGTCCATCCTGTTCTCAGCCTTGCTGGCGCTCAGTCTTACGCCGGCGCTCTGTGCCACGCTGCTCAAACCGGTAGCGCCTGGCCATCATGAGAAGCGCGGCTTCTTCGGGGCATTCAACCGCGCCTTCGCGTGCCTGACGCTGCGCTACGAATCGCTGCTGGGCCGCGTGATCGCGCGGGGCTTGCGCATGATGCTGCTCTATGGCGCGCTGTCGCTCTTGCTGGTGCTGGGTTTGCGAGCACTGCCCTCGGCCTTCCTGCCGGAAGAAGACCAGGGCTATTTCATGACCAGCTTCCAGTTGCCCGCCGATGCCACCACTGAGCGCACTGCGCGCGCGGTGGATCAGTTCGAACGCTACCTCAAGACGCGTGAGGACATCGGTGCCAATCTGTCCGTGCTGGGCTTTGGCTTCTCCGGCTCCGGCCCCAATGCCGCGATGGCCTTCACCGAACTGAAGGACTGGAAAGCGCGCAAGGGCTCCACCGCCGCCCTGGAAGCCCAGCAGGCCCAGGCCGCGATGGAGAACCGCGTGGATGGCATGGTGATGAGCCTGCTGCCGCCGGCCATCGATGAGCTGGGCAATTCCTCCGGCTTTGCCATGCGCTTGCAGGACCGCGCCAACCAGGGCCATGCCGCGCTCAAGGCAGCTGAAACGCAGCTGCTGGCGCTGGCCGCCCGGAGCGACAAGCTGGCGGGCGTCTATTCGGATGGACTGCCGCCCGGTCCTGGCGTGCAGCTGGCGGTGGATCGGCGCAAGGCCGCTGCGCTTGGCGTGTCCTTTGCCAGCATCAGCGACACCTTATCGGCCGCCATCGGTTCACTCTACGTCAATGATTTTCCCAATGCGGGCCGCATGCAGCAGGTCATCGTGCAGGCCCAGGCCGGATCTCGCATGCAGATCGACGATGTGATGAAGCTGTATGTCCGCAACCAGAGCGGCGGCATGGTGCCGCTGGCGGAACTGGTGCGCCCTTCCTGGCAGATGTTGCCGACGCAATTGCAGCGCTATCAGGGATTCCCGGCGGTGCGCATCTCCGGCAGTGCCGCAGCGGGCGTGGCCAGCGGGGAGGCCATGGCCGAGATGGAGCGCCTGGCGCAGCAATTGCCGCCCGGCTTTGCCGTGGCGTGGACCGGCCAGTCGCTGCAGGAACGCCTCTCGGCAGCGCAGGCGCCGATGCTGATGGCCTTGTCGATGCTGGTGGTGTTCCTGGTGCTGGCGGCACTCTACGAGAGCTGGCGTATTCCGCTGGCGGTCATGCTGGCGGTGCCGCTGGGACTGATCGGCGCGGTGGCGGCGGTGATGTTGCGCGACATGCCCGATGACGTCTTCTTCAAGGTCGGCATGATTACCGTCATCGGGCTCTCCGCCAAGAATGCCATCCTCATCGTGGAATTCGCGCGTCAGTTGCGCGCCGAGGGCGCCGGGCTGGTGGACGCCGCGATCAAGGCGGCGGTGCTGCGATTGCGGCCCATCCTCATGACCTCGCTGGCTTTTGCGCTGGGCGTGCTGCCGCTGATGCTGGCCTCCGGCGCCAGCGCCGAGACGCAGCGTGCCATCGGCACGGGCGTCTTCGGCGGCATGGTCAGTGCCACCGTGCTGGCGGTGTTGTTCGTGCCGCTGCTGTTTGTGCTGGTGATGGGAACGGGGCGCCGCCGCGCTGGTGGATAGGCTCAGGCGCCAACCGGCGGCGCGAAGTCCCCATCCTTGCGCGGCGGGGCATCCGCTGGTGCCGCCTGTACTGGCGGCGGGCCGGCCGGTTCATGCTGCTGCGCGCCCTCGGCCACCATGCTGCTTTCCTGGGCGACGGGCTGCATGTCTTCTTCGCCGATGACGGCGGGATGGCCTGAGGCCGTGCCGGCAGGCACATTAGCGGCGCGGCTGCGGTTGAGGTCGCCATAGCGGCGCAGTACCGGCCTGGCGGCGGCCAGCATGGCCAGTGAACCGGCGGCCAGCATGAGCAAGGAGGTCTTTTTCATTGCGGCTCCTGTGGGCATCGCGGGGATGCAAATCGGGGAAGCCTTGATTATCCCCAGCCGAGCTGAGGACGCCTGTCGGACGATGACGCAACCCGCCGTCGGCCAGGCTTTGATTTTGTGGATGAGCTGATGCGCTGTGGAAAACCAAAAACAAAAACAAAAAAGGGCCCATCTTGCGATGGACCCTTTTTCTACTACATATGGTGCGGCTGGCAGGAATCGAACCCACGACCCCTTGGTTCGTAGCCAAGTACTCTATCCAGCTGAGCTACAGCCGCGAAAGAACGAGATTATAAGGAGCTTTTCTAAAAAGTACAAACATTTTTTCGCGACCCCGCAAAAAAACTTCATGGCCGCGCTTCAATACACCTCCCGCGAGGCAAACGGGTGGTACTGGAACAACCAGGTCTCGCTGAGCGCCTGGCCCTGGTGGCGCAGGAACAGGCGCAGCTCGACCGGCTCCTCGCCGCTGGCGGTGAGATCGAACTGCGCGCGCCAGTGGCCGGGCACGCCGTCGGGCAGGGCTTCGGTATAGACATAGGAAATGCTGCCGCGCGAAGCGGTGATGACGGCTTCCGGTTTCACGCCGAAGGGCAGGGTCTCCAGCGGCTTGCCCTTGAACTCCACCATGAACTTGCGCACCTGGGGCGGCCGCGCCTGGCCCGGCTGGCCGCCGCGTCCCAGGCGCGTGGCCACGCAGCGCGCCAGCGGGGTAGGGAAGGGCTCGTCCTGCTGCCAGTAGAGCCGGTAACGCAGGCGATATGCATTGCCCGCGCGCGCCGGGGACTTGGGCACCCACATGGCGACGATGTTGTCGTGGATCTCGTCGTCGGTGCGCAGCTCGATGAGCTGCACCTCGCCATCACCCCAGTCGCCCAGCGGTTCCACCCACAGGCTGGGGCGGCGCTCGTAATGCACGCCATCCAGATAATGATCGAAATCCCGGTCGCGCTGCAGCAGCCCGAAGCCGCGCAGGTGCTCATCGCTGAAGGCCGACGCCATGGTGCGCGGTGGATTGTTGAGCGGGCGCCACAGATGTTCGCCCGCGCCATTCCAGATCGCCAGGCCGTCCGAGTCATGCACCTCGGGCCGCCAGTCCACGCCCGTGCCCTTCACTGTTTCCGAGAACCAGTACATCGAGGTGGCCGGTGCCAGTCCCAGGCGCGCCACGTCGCGGCGCAGGAACAGGGACTTGTCGATCTCCATACCGACGCCGCCCCCCTCCTTGCGCTGCATCGCGAAGCGATAGGCGCCGGTGATGCTGGGGCCATCGAGCAGGGCGTAGACCACCACGGTATCGCTGTCCTGCGCGGAGGGCTCGAAGAAGAATTGCGTGAAGTCGGGAAATTCCTCCGGCCGGTCGGCCTGCGCCACGTCGATGGCAATGCCGCGGGCCGACAAACCGTACTGGTACAGATCACCGATGGCGCGGAAATAGGACGCGCCCAGAAACGCCACCCAGTCATTGCTGCGCCAGTCCTTGACCTGTTGATCGGCCAGCCGGCTTTCCTGGAAGCGGAAACCGGCAAAGCCACTGCCCGCAGGCAGCCGGTGCGCGGGGCTGTCCGCCGGCATGTCGAAGTAGTCATCGCGGTAGGACACTTCCCGCGCGTGTACCGGTACAGTGGCATCGCCTTGACCAGTAAGGATGAACATCCGTACCGGTACACGGAAGAACTTGCCGAGATGGAAGAAGGTCACCGGAAACGCGCCGGGACCTTGGGCGAAGAGGGCATCTGTGGTCTTGAAGCGGATCTTGCCATGGGCTTCGTAATCGATCTGGTCCAGCACCTCGGCGGGCGCGGCGGGCGGGGCCTGGTATGGCGTGCGGGCCATGTCGCGGGCGCGGGCGATGAGTGTGTCGAAGGCAAACGGCTGCGCGCGACCCAGGCGCAAGCCCTGTGCTGCCAGCGCGCGCGGCGAGAGGCCCAGTGCGGCCATCGCTGAGGCGGCGCTGGCGGCGGCGAGGAAACGGCGGCGGCTGGGCATGGATGGTTCTCCTGTGAGGCGGCCCCATGGCATTGTCGGGGCGAGGCGAACTCTACAGAGTCAGTGCGGCTGTGCTTGGTTCCGCCCACCGCTATGAGGTAGTACATGCACTCAATTTCAATGTCGCGTGCGGCAACCGCAGCGATTAAGTGACCCTATCGATGGACCAATCGAATCGGTTCCCATACCGACTGGCTTACATGACATCTTCTGGGGCGCATACAAGCGTTGATACAATCATCCCAATGCTGACAAAGTGACAGGAAAAGCTAATTGCCATAGAATTACCGTGCAATAAGAATTACGTAATTTCCTCCGGAAAATAGTCACATAAGATGTAACGGGATATCTACGTCAAGACTTAGATTAATTAGCTTCACTTTAGGTGTTGGGGCAACACCGAGGCTGATTGAGATCACAAAGAATTCAAATAAGGGGCTGTGATTGGCGAAGCACAAAAAATTCGATGCGTCTTGGCCGATGGCCGGCTATCTTCATCAGTGTCGACCGGCCTAGTCCAAGCAAAACACCACACCGGCAATAGCGAAATCAGCGAAACCGGCGTCGACTTTTGGAAGACTTTGCGTGTCTGGATCGATGGATACTTAAGTGGAGCCGTGAGCAAGTCAGATAGTCGCGCCTGAAAGATGACTCTTCTGGGCCCGCTGATCGCTACTAAAGATTCCTAACGCCTGTTGGCCAAAGATAAAAGCGGTTAATTCAAACAACACAATCAAAATTCGGGGAATTGACTTGGATGCGTTAAAAACCGCAACAGCACTCGCGCAGGAGTGCATTACTAGTGCGCCTGTCATCTTGCTCGGTAGTGGGGCGTCGAATGCTCATGGGATTCCTGGCATGTGGCCGCTAGGAGAGCATCTTAAGACCTCCACGTTACCAATGGGCCTGTACATAATTTTGTGTAAACGGACTATTGGCAGGAAACTGTCGCCTTGTCCGGAGCCACAATGAGTAAAAAGAAACACGACGTACCCGAAGAATTACTGGCTGGATTGCTAGCCAATTACAAGAATCCCGAAGATTTAATAGGTGAAGAAGGCCTGTTGAAGCATCTCACCAAGCTGGTGGTGGAACGAGCCCTGGAAGCCGAGCTGAGCGAGCACCTGGGCCATGAGAAGCACGGGAGCGTAGCCAATGAGTCGGGCAACACCCGAAACGGCAAGAGTCGCAAGACGCTAAAGGGCGAATTCGGCGAGTTGCCAATTGAAGTTCCTCGAGACCGTCATGGCAGCTTCGAACCGAAGCTGGTAACCAAGCATCAGACGCGCTGGGCCGGCTTCGACGACAAGATTATTTCGCTGTATGCCCGTGGCATGACAGTAAGAGAGATTCAGGCGCACCTGGAAGAGATGTATGGAACCGAGGTGTCACCCAGCCTGATTTCATCGGTCACTGACGCCGTTGTCGATGAAGTCAAAGCCTGGCAAGCTAGGCCATTGAATCCAATTTATCCCATCGTTTATCTCGACTGTATCCATGTCAAAGTGCGTGAAGGAACGGTGCGAGTAAAAGCCGTCTACCTAGCCATCGGCATCACCATGGACGGTGAGAAGGAGGTGTTGGGACTGTGGCTAGCGCAAACGGAAGGCGCCAAGTTCTGGCTGCAGGTTGTCACTGAGCTGCGTAATCGCGGCGTGCAAGATATCTTCATCGCTTGCGTTGACGGCTTGAAGGGCTTCCCGGATGCCATCGAAGCTGTGTTCCCGAAGACCACGGTGCAGCTGTGTATCGTCCACATGGTCCGGCACAGCTTGAATTACGTCTCATGGAAACGACGTCCGGAGGTGGCGGCTGACCTACGATTGATTTACCAGTCGGCAACCGCCGAAGAAGCCGAACTCCGACTCGGTGAATTCGAAGAGAAATGGGATGCAGAGTATCTGCCTATCGGCCAATCCTGGCGGCGCAACTGGCCCCGTCTGATTCCGTTCTTCGACTTCCCACCAGAGATTCGAAAGGTCATCTATACGACCAATGCCATCGAGTCGGTCAACATGAGTTTGCGCAAGCTGACTAAGAACCGGGGCTCGTTCCCCAGCGATGAGGCGCTGATTAAACTCTTCTTCCTGGCCCTGCGCAACATCAGTAAAAAGTGGACGCTGCCCATCCGAGATTGGAAAGCTGCACTGACTCGGTTTACTATCCAGTTCGGTGAACGTATCTCTATGAATTAAACGAAATCCCGTTTACACAAAAAATCGGACACGCCCAAATGAGCATACTCTCCGTCGAGCACGAGTTTGTTCGACCAATTCAAGAATGCCGAATTACTAAAGAGCGATATCTATCATTTTCACGCCAGGAATAGCTGGGCATGTACTACCTCATAGCGCCGCCCACAAAAAAGCCCGCTGCGCAGGCAGCGGGCTTTCAGGCTGATGCTGATGCTGATGCCGGATGGCCGGATCGGCAGGATCAGTATTCCCAGAACATCTTCTGGATTTCCTTGGTATCGGTGGTCTTGGTCAGCGCCAGCATCAGCAGGATGCGGGCCTTCTGCGGGTTCAGCGTATCGGAGACCACGAAGTCCAGCTTGTCGTCATCGGCTTCGCCGTTACGTGCCACGATGCCCTGGCCGACACGGCTCGAACGCACGATCACGACACCCTTCTTGCGGGCTTCGGTCAGTGCCGGCACCACGGTGTTGTTCAGGCTGCCGTCACCCACGCCGGCGTGGATGATGCCTTGCGCACCAGCGGCCACGAAGGCGTTGAGCGCAACCGGGTTCATGTTGGCGTAGCCGTAGACGATATCGACTTGCGGCAGCTTGTCCAGGTTCATGATGTCGAACGGGGTGTCGACCGTGTTCTTGCGGGTGGACTGGCGATAGAAGTAAGGCTTGTTGCCCTGGATGTAGCCCAGGAAGCCCAGTTCCGGCGTCTTGAAGGTGTCCATGGTGGAGGTGTTGGTCTTGGTCACTTCACGGCCAGCATTGATCTGGTCGTTCAGCGCCACCAGCACGCCCTTGCCCACGGCTTCCTTGGAGCCGGCCAGCAGCACGGCGTTGTACAGGTTGATCGGACCATCCGCGCTGATGGCGGTGGACGGACGCATGGCGCCCACGATCACCACCGGCTTCCTGCTCTTGACCACCAGGTCCAGGAAGTAGGCGGTTTCTTCGATGGTGTCGGTGCCGTGGGTGATGACGATGCCATCCACGTCGCTCTGCGCCAGCAGGGTGTTGACGCGCTTGGCCAGCTTGAGCCAGGCGTCGTTGTTCATGTTCTCGCTGGCGATCTGCATGACCTGCTCGCCGCGCACGTTGGCGACCTTCTTCAGTTCGGGAACGGCAGCGATCAAGGCATCCACGCCGACCTTGGCAGCGGTGTAGCCGACGGTGGTGGTGCTGGTGGCGCCGGTACCGGCGATGGTGCCGCCGGTGGCCAGGATGACCACGTTGGGCAGGTTTTGAGCGTGAGCTGCAGCGGCCGCAGCCAGGCAGAGCAGGACCAGCATGTGCTGGAAGATTTTTTTGATCATCATGTGTGCCTCTGAACGAATGATTGAATGAATTTTCTTAGTTTTTATTGGTAGCCCGGCACGGATGCTCGACGTCTTGCTGCGTGATGCCATCCCGGCCAAAGCGCCGACACGATAGCATCGGTGCGCGCTGCAATCAAAGCTTTTTTTATCCGATGAGAAAGCCGCATGGCAGAGCGCTTTGCGGCAGGCAGCCATGCACGTTTCGTGCGTTTTGTAGGGCTGGAAGTGAGCAAAAAGGGCAGAATGATGTGCCGCTGGCGCTGTGCTGACGCAGATGCCGGCGGCCTCGGGCGCCATGCCTGCGGGGTCGCGTTGGCGCGGAGAAAAATTAAGTAAATCTGGCCGGAGAACTTGGAAGATACCACCGAACCGGAGGGTGGCAAAGCCGGACAAGTGCGCCATTGTCCTGCCTGATCCGCGCATGCTGCGGCTGCATGGAATCCGCCGCTCTCGGGTAAGATGGTGCTGCGCACAAGTTGTTTCGATGAATGACCGGTCCAACCGGCCGCGCCGCTCCAGCGCATTGGATTGAACCCCGGTGCGGCGCGCGGCAATGATGGAGAACCACGATGTTTGCCACAGAAAAATTCACCAACCCCGAAGCTGCCTATGCGCGCGTGCTGGAAATCTACGAGCACAACACCGCCATCCTGCGCGATGCCTTCCGTCAGTTCGCCAGCGATGCGGGGATGCAGCAGCGGGTCCGCGCCTGCTATCCCTTCGTGCGCATCACCACGGAAAAATCCACCCACACCGATACCCGCCAGTCCTTCGGTTTCGTCGCCGGTCCTGGCTGCTACGAGACTACGCTCACGCGTCCCAAGCTGTTCCATCAATACCTGCTGGCGCAATTCAAGCTGGTGCTGCAGAACCATGACGTGCCGCTGGAAGTGGGCGTGAGCGACATGCCCATCCCGGTCCACTTCGCCTTCCCCGAGGGCATCCACGTCGAGGGCAGTCTGGACCCGGAGCACCTGCGCACGCTGCCCGACTACTTCGACCTGCCCGACCTGGCGACCATGGACGACCGCATCGCCAACGGCACCTATGAAGTGGACAATGGTGCCTGGCGCGAAGGGCCGCATCCGCTGGCGCTGTTCACCGGACCGCGCATCGACTATTCGCTGCATCGCCTGCGCCACTACACGGCGACTTCGCCGGACCAGTTCCAGCGCTATGTGCTCTTCACCAACTACGCTTTCTACGTCGATGAATTCGTGCGCCTGGGCCGGCGCCTGATGGAGCCGACCGACGATCCGGATGAGCTGGCTTATCGCCGCCAGTACACTGCCTTCGTCGAGCCCGGTAATGTCACCACCTGGAGCGCCAACCAGACCGGTACAGAGACCAGGCCAGTTTCCGGTGTGGCACCGGCACGGCAGCCGCAGATGCCGGCCTATCACCTGCAGCGCGCCGATGGCAGCGGCATCACGCTGGTCAACATCGGTGTGGGTCCGTCCAATGCCAAGACGGTGACCGACCACGTGGCGGTGCTGCGTCCGCATGGCTGGCTGATGCTGGGCCACTGCGCGGGCTTGTCGGCTTCGCAGCGCATGGGTGACTACGTGCTGGCCCACGCCTACGTGCGTGACGATCATGTGCTCGATGACGACCTGCCGCTGTGGGTGCCGATCCCGGCGCTGGCCGAAGTGCAGCTGGCCCTGCAGGATGCGGTGGCCAGCATCACCCAACTGGAAGGCTACGAATTGAAGCGCATCATGCGTACCGGTACAGTTGCCTCGGTCGATGACCGCAACTGGGAGCTGCGCGACCATCGCATGCCGCTGCTGCGTTTCTCCCAGAGTCGCGCCATCGCACTGGACATGGAAAGCGCCACGGTGGCTGCCAACGGCTTCCGCTTCCGGGTGCCTTACGGCACGCTGCTGTGCGTGTCGGACAAACCGCTGCACGGTGAAATCAAGCTGCCCGGCATGGCCAATACCTTCTACGAGCAGCGCGTGGCGCAGCACTTGCAGATCGGTATCCGCGCCCTGGAGCTGTTGCGCAACAATGGCATCGAGCAGGTGCACAGCCGCAAGCTGCGCAGCTTTGCGGAGCCGGCGTTCCGCTGATGGCGTCGTCGTCCTTGCTGCAAACGGGAACGCCCGCGACAGAAGATGTCGCGGGCGTTTTTGTTCGTGGGGGGCGGATCAGCGCGGCAGGCGATGCGTCATGGTCAACCGATAGTAGAGCCCGGCGCCGATCAAGAGGGCCACGGCCGCCACGCACAGCGACGGCGTAAATGAACCGCTGCCGTGGACCAGTGCGGTGGCCAGCGGCGGCCCGGCGATCTGGCCGATGCCATAGGCCGCCGTCATCAGGGCCATGAGGCTGCTGGCCTGTTCGCGGCGCAGGCGGCGCGCCTCGCGCATGCCGAACAAGGTGATGGCCGTGAAGGGCAGGCCCAGCAGCAGGCAGCTCAGCGCGAATCCGGGCGCACTGGGAACGAGGATGGACACCAGCACACCCGCCGCCTGCATCAGGTAGGCGGCGGTCAGCAGCAGGCGCTGGTCGCCCTGCACCGACAGGCGTGTCGCGCTGAAGGCGCCCAGCGCCACCGACAGGCCGAAGATCGGCCAGAAGTAATCCGGCCAGGCCGAGCCCGGCAGCGCCTGCCGCGCGATCACCGGCAGGAAGGTGGCGGTGATGATGTAGCCGAAGCCGGCGATGCCATAGGCGATCACCTGGATCAGGACTTCGCGCTTCTGCTGAGGCGATTCGGCGGGAGGGGCAACAGCGGCCTGGCTGTCATGGCTGTGCACGCTGAGCCCTCGTCCTGCATCGAAGCTGAAGGACTTCCACACCAGCGCAGTGAGCCCCAGCGCAATCACGCCGAAGGCGATCCAGCCGCCCGCGGCCAGCCAGCCCGCCGCGATCATCGGACCCGAGAGCAGGCCGGTCAGGGCGATGCCCAGTCCGGGGCCGCAGAAGATCACCCCGCCCAGTTCCGGACGGCCGAGCTGCGTCAGTTGCTGCAGGCACCAGCCGGCCGTGTAGACGAACACATAGGCGCTGGCCACGCCCGACAAGAAGCGCATCCACAGCCAGGCCCAGTCGTGATGCAGCACACCCATGCCCAGCGTGAGCAGGATGGTCACCACCAGTCCCGCGCGCAGCATGGCCACGCCGCGCTTGCTGCGATGAAAGGCACACAGCATGGCGCCAGCGAAGTAGCCGAGGTAATTGGCCGTGGCCAGCCAGCCGCCCATCTGCAGCGACAGGCTGCCCTCATGCAGCATCATCGGCAGCAGCGGCGTGAAGGCGAAGCGGCCGATGCCCATCGCCACCGACAGGGCCACCATGCCGGAGAGACAGACCTTCCAGGCCAGTGCATGGACGGAGGCGACGGGAATGGATGAGGCGGGCTGGGTCATGGACTTCGCTAAGGCGTGAGGGGAACGGCTGTCTATGCTATCGTCTTTCGGTCATTCCAAAAAATGAATAATTGGGATGAATCCATCTTGATTCGAGAACATCTCCCGGAGCCCTCCATGGAACTGGCCGAACTGGAAATCTTCCGCACCGTCGTCGCCGAAGGCGGCGTGACCCGCGCCGCCGAGCGGCTCAACCGGGTGCAATCCAATGTGACCACGCGCATCAAGCAGCTGGAAGAATCCATCGGCGTGCCGCTGTTCGTGCGCGACCGGCGCCGGCTGGTGTTGACGGCCGCGGGCGAGGCCTTGCTCGATTACGCCGAGCGCATCCTCGATCTGGTGCAGGAGGCGCGCCAGGTGGTCTCGCCGCAAAGTCCGCGCGGGCGCCTGCGCATCGGCTCCATGGAAAGTGCCGCCGCCAGCCGCTTGCCGGGACCCCTGGCCGAATTTCACCAGCGCTGGCCGGAAGTGCGGCTGGAACTGTCGACGGGGCCGACCGACGTGCTCATCGCCGGGGTGCGTGCCTGCAAGCTCGATGCGGCCTTGGTGAGCGGCCCCGTCGATGATCCGGCCTTCGTCAACATGCCGCTGTACAAGGAAGAACTGCTGCTGGTGACCCCGCGCAGTCATCCCCGCGTGCGCTCGCCCGAGGATGTGCGGCTGGATACGCTGATCGTCTTCGAGCAGGGCTGTGCCTACCGGCGCCATGCCGAGCACTGGTTCGCCCGCCAGGGCAAGGGTGGAGTGCCGGTGCGCACGCTGGAACTGGCCTCCTATCACGCCATCCTCGCCTGCGTGGCGGCGGGCGCCGGGGTGGCGGTGGTGCCGCGTTCGGTGATCGCCATGCAGATGGCACCGCATGGCTTTGCCACGCACTCGCTGGGCCGCGACGGGCGGGTCACCACTTGCCTGATCAGTCGGCGGGAACGCAGCTCGGCCTCCTTGCTGGCATTGCGTTCTTTACTTGCGGCAACTCTTTGATATAGTGGATTCATATCGGCCGTTTCGGGTATGCAGTCCAGCGTCAGCAAATATGTATTGCTGTGCAGCATATGAGCAGGGTGTAACCATTTGTAAAAACGGCTGTCACGGACAGTTGTTTTCCCTATATTGAAGGTCCCCCTCCATTCTCCCCCCCGAGAATGGGATTTACCCCACGGCTCGCAAGGGACGTGGGGTTTTTCCTTTGTCCCGCCGTTTTTCTTCATTCTTTTCCCATTCCCGAGCTGTCCTTTCCCGTCATTTACGACAGGTGCTGACATGAACTTGACGGCTGCGAGAATCGGTAAATTCATATGTTGAATATTGCATATATTTTGCCATTTTTCATATCTTCCGTACAAGTCGCCGGAAAATGTTTCGGCACGGCCTTCCGGGATTATTTCTCTTCCTTGCCGGGGTGCCTGGCCATTCCCCTGGACGGCGTACTGCCAACGATCAGGTTGCCGCGCGCGGCCGTCTGGATGGCCAGCACGGCCGGGTGGCTGAGCCGGCGCTCGACCGAGATGGCATAGAACTGCTCGCGGATGGCGTCGGTCTTGCCGATCTCCACCAGCCCGTACTGCTTGCGGATCTGCGCGGCAATGGCGGTGGGCGCGGCGAAGATGCCGGCGCCGGCGTCGCCGAAGGCCAGCAGCAGGGCGCCATCGTCGAATTCCCCGGTGATCTGGGGGCGGATGCCCTGCTTCTCGAACCAGCGCAGCAGGCGCGGGCGCACGGCGGCGTCTTCGCCCGGCATCAGGAAGGGGGCAGCGTCCAGGCTGCGCGGAAAATCCTTGCGGTAACGCCGCGCCAGTTCGGGGGTGGCGAAGAAGCTGGTATCGCATTCGCCCAGCAGGTGGTGATAGCCGCGCACGTCCACATTGGGCGGCATGGGGCTGTCGGCGATGATGATGTCCAGCTTGTGGATGGCCAGGTCGGCCAGCAGCACGTCGAGCTTGCCTTCGCGGCAGATGATGCGGATCGGATCCTGCATGGCCAGCGCGCTTTCCAGCAGCAGATAGGCCACCGCCTTGGGCACCGCATCGGCCACGCCCACCCGCAGCTGCAGGGTGCGGCCGCCCGGGCGCAGGCGCAGTGCTTCTTCCAGTTCTTCGCCGAGGCTGAAGATGCGTTCGGCGTAATCGAACACCATGCGGCCTTCGTCATTGAGTTCCAGCCGCCGTCCCACGCGCTTGAAGAGCTTGTAACCCAGCGACTCCTCGAACAGGCTGATCTGGCCGCTGATGGTCTGCGCCGTCAGGTGCAGGCGCTCGCTGGCGCGCGCCACGCCGCCGGTCTTGGCGACCGTCCAGAAATAGTGGAGATGCTTGTAGTTGAGGCTGGCCATGGCAATCATCCTTGTTTGAATACTTCGGTTTTTCCGAAGGATTATCTCAAAATATTCGAATTTTCATTCATCGGGCTTTCGCCTAAAGTGACGCCTTGTCCGGTAGTGATCTTGAGTTGTCAGCGTGCCGGGCATCGTTGCCAACCCTGAATGAGAACAGAGAGGTCTGACGTGAACGGCGTAGAGAGTTTCGCAAGCCTGCCCATGTGGGGTGGCTTCATCGTATTCGTGCTGGGGATGCTGGCGGTGGACATGTTCGCCTTGGGCGGCCGCCACGCGCACCGCGTGTCGCCCAGGGAGGCACTGGCCTGGTCGCTGGTGTGGGTGTCGCTGGCCTTCCTCTTTGCCGGCCTGATGTGGTGGTATCTGGATGCCAACGTGGGCCGCGAGTTCGCCAACCAGAAGGGCGCGGAGTTCCTCTCCGGCTACCTGATCGAGAAGGCGCTGTCGGTTGATAACATCTTCGTGTTCCTGATGATCTTCAGCTACTTCGCCGTGCCGGCTGAAATGCAGCGCCGCGTGCTGCTGTATGGCGTCATCGGTGCCATCGTCATGCGCGCCGTGATGATCCTGCTGGGCGCCTGGATGATCGCGCAGTTCAGCTGGATCCTGTACGTGTTCGGTGCCTTCCTGGTGTTTACCGGCGTGAAGATGCTGATCTTCGCCGACAAGGAATCCGACCTGGGCGACAACCCGCTGCTGCGCTGGCTGCGCGGGCATCTGAAGATCAGCAACGATTACGACGGCGAGAAGTTCACCACCCGCATCAATGGCGTGCGCTATTTCACCCCGCTCATGCTGGTGCTGCTGTTGATCGAGATCTCCGACGTGATCTTCGCAGTGGACAGCATCCCGGCCATCTTCGCCATCACCAAGGATCCGTTCATCGTCTTCACCTCGAACATGTTCGCCATCATGGGGCTGCGGGCGCTGTACTTCCTGCTGGCCGATTCCGCAGAGCGCTTCCACCTGCTCAAGTACGGCCTGGCCCTGGTGCTGCTGTTCGTGGGCGGCAAGATGCTGGCGTCCTACTGGTTCCACGTGCCGGTGCTGATGTCGCTGTCCATCGTGGGTGCCATCCTGCTGGTCTCCATCATCGCCAGCCTGGTGCTGAGCAAGGACAAGGCCAAGGAAAACGCCGCCTGACGGCAGTTGTGAAGAATTCACCGTGGGGCTTGACCGGCCGGAGTGATCTGGCCGGTTTTTTTATGCGCAGTGAAGATTCTTGTCATTCCATGCCAATTTGGCATCGCGTGTTTATTGGGGACGGAGTGCATTAGAATAGCCGCTCCACTCTTCAGGTTTGCAGCGTCTGCCATGGCCCGCCTTCCCCGACTCGTCGTTCCGCACCAGCCGCACCACATCATCCAGCGTGGTCATGATGGCCTGGCCATCTTCCGTGATGCCGATGACCACCTGGCCTTCCTGGGCTGGCTCAAGGATGCTGCCAGGCAATTCAAGGTGGCCGTGCACGCCTACGTGCTCATGCCCGATCACCTGCACCTGCTGGCCACCCCGGCCGATGACCAAGGCCTGGCACGGATGATGCAATGGATAGGGCGCCACTACGTCCCGTATTTCAACCAGAAGCATGGACGCAGCGGCACGCTGTGGCAGGGGCGCTACCGCGCCACCGTCATCGACGCCGAGCTCTATCTGCTGGCCATCTGCCGCTACATCGAGCTCAACCCCGTGCGCAACGGCCTGGCAGCCAGCCCGGGGGATTACCCATGGTCCAGCTACATGCATCACATCGGCGCCAAGCAGGATGGCCTGATCACCGACCATCCTCAATATTGGTCGATTGGCAACACTCCCTTTGATCGCGAGATCGCCTATCGCCAGCTCACCGAAGAGGGACTGGCGCGCGCCGAAGTGGAGCGCATCACCGATGCCACGCTCAAGGGTTGGGCGCTGGGCTCGGAGGATTTCAAGCTCGGGCTGGAGCGCCAGACCCACCGGCGCGTCAGTCCGGCCAAGCGCGGCCGTCCCGCCACCGTTCGCACGGCGGCCGGGCCGGAAGATGTAGCCGCACGGCAAGAATCGTAGGGTTTCAAAAATAAGTCTTTGCAATCAATGACTTGAATCCGCAGTGCATCGCTCTGTCCCCAATTAAAAAATCCGAAAAATCCTGGGGATTTAAATTGGACTCAGACCCTAATTATTTTCATTGAACTATTGGGTGCGGTGCACTATTCTTCAAATCCTTACTGTCAATGTGGTGGAGTACCGTTATGCACGCGCAAGGCCTTTACGACCCAGCAAATGAACATGACGCCTGTGGCGTCGGTTTCATCGCCCACATCAAGGGCAAGAAATCCCATTCCATCGTTGACCAGGGTTTGCTCATTCTGAAGAACCTGGATCACCGGGGCGCCGTCGGTGCCGACCCGTTGATGGGTGACGGTGCCGGTATCCTGATCCAGATCCCCGACCAGTATTACCGTGAAGAGATGGCCAAGCAGGGCGTGGACCTGCCGCCGCCCGGTGAATACGGCGTGGGCATGATTTTCCTGCCCAAGGAAAACGCTTCCCGCATTGCCTGTGAACAGGAAATCGAACGCGCGGTGCTGGCCGAAGGCCAGATCGTGCTGGGCTGGCGCGACGTGCCGGTGGACCGCGACATGCCGATGTCGCCCACCGTGCGCGAAAAAGAACCGGTGATCCGCCAGATCTTCATCGGCCGTGGTCCGGACGTGATGGTCACCGATGCGCTGGAACGCAAGCTCTATGTGATCCGCAAGTCCTCCGGCCACGCCATCCAGGCGCTGAACCTCTTGCACGGCAAGGAATTCTTCGTGCCCTCGATGTCGGCACGCACCGTGGTCTACAAGGGCCTGCTGCTGGCCGACCAGGTCGGCGTGTACTACAAGGACCTGCAGGACGAGCGCTGCGTCTCGGCCCTGGCCCTGGTGCACCAGCGCTTCTCCACCAACACCTTCCCGGAATGGCCGCTGGCCCACCCGTACCGCCTGATCGCCCACAACGGTGAAATCAACACCGTCAAGGGCAACTTCAACTGGATGCGCGCCCGCGAAGGCGTGATGCAGTCGGCCGTGCTGGGTTCGGACCTGAAAAAGCTGTTCCCGCTGATCTATGAAGGCCAGTCCGATACCGCCAGCTTCGACAACGCGCTGGAACTGCTGGTCATGGCCGGCTATCCGCTGCCGCAGGCGATGATGATGATGGTCCCCGAAGCCTGGGAAAACCACACCTCGATGGACGACAACCGCCGCGCCTTCTACGAATACCACGCCGCCATGATGGAGCCGTGGGACGGCCCCGCTGCGCTGGCCTTCACCGACGGCCGCCACATCGGCGGCACGCTGGACCGCAACGGCCTGCGTCCGGCACGCTACATCGTTACCGATGACGACCTGGTGGTGATGGCTTCCGAATCCGGCGTGCTGCCGATTCCCGAATCCAAGATCATCCAGAAGTGGCGCCTGCAGCCGGGCAAGATGTTCCTGATCGACCTGGACGCCGGCCGCATCATCGACGACAAGGAACTGAAGGACACCTACGCCAACGCCAAGCCCTACAAGCAGTGGATCAACTCGGTGCGCGTCAAGCTGGACGAGTTGAAGGAAGAGCCGCGTCAGCCTTCTTCGCCGTTGAAGCTGCTGGACCTGCAGCAGGTCTTCGGCTACACCCAGGAAGACGTCAAGTTCCTGATGGCCCCCATGGCCAGCGGTGGTGAGGAAGCCATCGGCTCCATGGGCAATGACTCGCCGCTGGCGGTCATGTCCAACAAGAACAAGCCGCTGTACAACTACTTCCGCCAGCTGTTCGCGCAAGTGACCAACCCGCCCATCGATCCGATCCGCGAAGCGCTGGTCATGTCGCTGGTGTCCTTCATTGGCCCCAAGCCCAACCTGCTGGACACCAACAACATCAACCCGCCGATGCGCCTGGAAGTGTCGCAGCCGGTGCTGGACTATGACGACATCGCCAAGCTGCGCAACATCAGCGCGCACAGCGGCGGCAAGTTCAAGTCCTACGAACTGAACATCTGCTACCCCGTCGCCTGGGGCAAGGAAGGCATCGAAGCCCGCCTGGCCTCGCTGTGCGCCAAGGCAGTGGATGCGGTCAAGTCGGGTCACAACATCCTGATCATCTCGGACCGCAAGGTCGATGCCGACCAGTTGCCGATCCCGGCACTGCTGGCCACTTCCGCCATCCACCAGCACCTGGTCAGCAAGGGCCTGCGTACCTCCACCGGCCTGGTGGTGGAAACCGGCTCGGCCCGTGAAACCCATCACTTCGCGCTGCTGGCAGGTTATGGCGCCGAAGCGATCCACCCGTACCTGGCGATGGATACCCTTGCCGACATGGCCAAGGGTCTGCCAGGCGACCTGTCGCCGGAAAAGGCCATCTACAACTTCCAGAAGGCAGTCGGCAAGGGCTTGCTGAAGGTCATGTCCAAGATGGGCATCTCGACCTACATGTCCTACTGCGGCGCGCAGATCTTCGAAGCCATCGGCCTGTCCAAGGCGCTGGTGGACAAGTACTTCAAGGGTACCGCCTCCAACGTCGAAGGCATCGGCGTGTTCGAAGTGGCTGAAGAAGCGCTGCGCCTGCATACCGCCGCCTTCAGCGCCGACCCGGTGCTGGCCAATGCGCTCGATGCCGGTGGCGAGTACGCCTTCCGTATCCGTGGCGAAGAGCACATGTGGACCCCGGACGCGATCGCCAAGCTGCAGCATTCGACCCGTTCGAACAGCTACAACACCTACAAGGAATACGCCCAGATCATCAACGACCAGTCCAAGCGCCACATGACGCTGCGCGGCCTGTTCGAGTTCAAGATCGACCCGTCCAAGGCGATCTCGATCGATGAAGTGGAACCGGCCAAGGAAATCGTCAAGCGCTTCGCCACCGGTGCCATGTCGCTGGGCTCGATCTCGACCGAAGCCCACGCCACGCTGGCCATCGCCATGAACCGTATCGGTGGCAAGTCCAACACCGGCGAAGGTGGTGAAGACGTCAACCGTTATCGCAACGAGCTGAAGGGCATCCCCATCAAGCAAGGCGCGACCCTGGCGTCGGAAATCGGCAAGGAACACATCGAAGTCGATATCCCGCTGCTGGAAGGCGACTCGCTGCGTTCGCGCATCAAGCAGGTGGCTTCGGGCCGTTTCGGCGTGTCCGCCGAATACCTGATCTCGGCCGACCAGATCCAGATCAAGATGGCCCAGGGCGCCAAGCCTGGTGAAGGCGGCCAACTGCCCGGCCACAAGGTCTCGGAATACATCGCCAAGCTGCGCGTGTCGGTGCCGGGCGTGGGCCTGATCTCGCCGCCGCCGCACCATGACATCTACTCCATCGAGGATCTGGCCCAGCTGATCCACGACCTGAAGAACGTCAACCCGCGCGCTTCGATCTCGGTCAAGCTGGTCTCCGAAGTGGGTGTCGGTACCGTCGCTGCCGGCGTGGCCAAGGCCAAGTCGGATCACGTGGTCATCGCCGGTCACGATGGCGGTACCGGTGCTTCGCCGCTGTCCTCGATCAAGCATGCCGGTTCCCCGTGGGAACTGGGCCTGGCTGAAACCCAGCAGACCCTGGTCCTGAACGGCCTGCGCAACCGTATCCGCGTGCAGGCTGACGGCCAGATGAAGACCGGCCGCGACGTCGTGATCGGCGCCATGCTGGGCGCGGACGAATTCGGTTTCGCCACTGCACCGCTGGTGGTCGAAGGCTGCATCATGATGCGCAAGTGCCACCTGAACACCTGCCCGGTGGGCGTGGCGACGCAAGATCCGGTGCTGCGCGCCAAGTTCTCCGGCAAGCCGGAACACGTGGTCAACTTCTTCTTCTTCATCGCGGAAGAAGCACGCCAGATCATGGCGCAACTGGGTATCCGCAAGTTCGATGAACTGATCGGCCGTGCCGACCTGCTGGACCGTTCCAAGGCAATCGCCCACTGGAAGGCCAAGGGCCTGGACTTCAGCCGCATCTTCCATCAACCCGAGTCGAAGCTGCCGGTGTACCACACCGACGTGCAAGACCACGGCCTGGACAAGGCGCTGGACCACAAGCTGATCGCACAAGCGAAGATCGCGCTGGAGAAGGGCGAGAAGGTTTCCTTCATCTCCCCGATCAAGAACCTCAACCGCACCGTCGGCGCCATGCTCTCGGGTGAAGTGGCCAAGCGTTACGGCGACGAAGGCCTGCCGGACGACACCATCCACATCCAGCTGCAAGGCACCGCAGGCCAGTCGGCCGGCGCCTTCCTTGCCAAGGGCGTGACCCTGGACCTGGTCGGCGAAGGCAACGACTATGTGGGCAAGGGCTTGTCGGGTGGCCGCATCATCGTGCGTCCCAACACCGAGTTCCGTGGCCGTGCCGTGGACAACATGATCTCCGGCAACACGGTCCTGTACGGTGCCATCAGCGGTGAAGCCTTCATCAACGGCGTGGCCGGCGAGCGTTTCGCCGTGCGTAACTCCGGCGCCACGGCCGTGGTGGAAGGCACGGGCGACCACGGTTGCGAATACATGACCGGCGGCACCGTGGTGGTGCTGGGTAATACCGGTCGCAACTTCGCAGCGGGTATGTCCGGTGGCATCGCCTACGTGTATGACCCGGAAGGTGACTTCGCCGGCAAGTGCAATACCGCCATGGTCAGCCTGGAGAAGGTCTTGTCCGACACCGAGCAGGAGCAGACCCTGGGCCGCGACATCTGGCACAGCCTGCAGCGCGGTGGCGAACGCCAGACCGACGAAGCCATCCTGCGCGGCTTGATTGAACGCCACTTCAAGTACACCGGCAGCACGCGTGCGCGCTACCTGCTGGATAACTGGGCGGCGTCGCGCGCCAAGTTCGTCAAGGTGTTCCCGACCGAGTACAAGCGTGCGCTGGCCGAACTGGCCGCCGCTGCCGAAACAAAGAAGGAAAAGGTCGCCGCCTGATCCATCCTCAGGCAGTGATCGGACTAGTCAATCAAGCACGCCGGCGGGCGTGGCGCCACCTAGAGTGAGAGCGCAGCCCGCCGCAATCCTTAGCGAGAATGTGAGAGGAAAATGGGAAAAGCAACCGGTTTCATGGAATACCAGCGCCTGAAAGAGGCCAGCGAGGCACCTGCCGCGCGCACCAAGCATTACAAGGAATTCGTCCTGCACCTCAGCGACGCCGACGCCAAGATCCAGGGCGCACGTTGCATGGACTGCGGCATCCCCTTCTGCAACAACGGCTGCCCGGTCAACAACATCATTCCCGACTGGAATGATCTGGTTTATCGCGGCAACTACAAGGAAGCCCTGGACACCCTGCACCAGACCAACAACTTCCCCGAGTTCACCGGCCGCATCTGCCCGGCACCCTGCGAAGCCGCCTGCACCCTGGGCATCAACAACGACGCCGTGGGCATCAAGTCGATCGAGCACTTCATCATCGACAAGGGCTGGGAAAACGGCTGGGTGGTGCCGCAACCGGCCGCCATCAAGACCGGCAAGAAGGTCGCCGTGGTCGGTTCCGGTCCTGCCGGCCTGGCCGCTGCCCAGCAGCTGGCGCGCGCCGGTCACGACGTGACCGTGTTCGAAAAGAATGATCGCGTCGGCGGCCTGCTGCGTTATGGCATCCCCGACTTCAAGATGGAAAAGTCGCACATCGACCTGCGTGTGGAACAGATGAAGGCCGAAGGCGTGACCTTCCGCACTGGTGTGTTCGTCGGCAAGGATTTCCCCGAGACCGTCAACAACTGGTCCAAGGAAACCGTCACTCCTGAAGAACTGAAGAAGGAATTCGATGCCGTCGTCATCGCCGGTGGCGCCGAGTCCCCGCGTGACCTGCCGGTGCCGGGCCGCGAACTGAAGGGCGTGCATTTCGCCATGGACTTCCTGCCGCTGCAGAACAAGGTCAATGCCGGCGACAAGCTGAAGAACCAGATCATGGCCACCGGCAAGAGTGTGGTCGTCATCGGCGGTGGCGATACCGGTTCGGACTGCGTGGGGACTTCCAACCGTCACGGTGCCGCTTCGGTGACCCAGTTCGAACTGATGCCGCAGCCGCCCGAGTCCGAAAACAAGCCGCTGGTCTGGCCTTACTGGCCGATTAAGCTGCGCACTTCGTCCTCGCACGAAGAAGGTTGCCAGCGTGACTTCGCCGTCACCACCAAGCGCCTGGAAGGCAAGGGCGGCAAGGTCGAGAAGTTGATCGCCGCACGCGTCGAGTTCAAGGACGGCAAGATGGTCGAAGTGCCTGATTCGGAATTCGAGATCAAGGCCGATCTGGTGTTGCTGGCCATGGGCTTCGTCTCGCCGGTGCAGCAGGTGCTGGACGCCTTCGGCGTCGAGAAGGATGCGCGCGGCAACGCCAAGGCCACCACCGATGGCGAAGGCTGCTACAAGACCTCGGTGGAGAAGGTCTTTGCGGCCGGTGACATGCGCCGTGGCCAGTCGCTGGTGGTGTGGGCGATCCGCGAAGGCCGCCAGTGCGCACGGGCGGTGGATGAGTTCCTGATGGGTTCTTCACTGCTGCCGCGCTGATCGGCTCGCTTCCGGCCTTCTGTAAATGATTTATATGATTTAAAAAGTTGGTTTTGTAGTTCGTGTGACCCTGGACCCCGGGCCGGCGCAAGCCGGTCCGGTTTTTTTTCGTCCGTGGCCTGCGCCCCATGCCGCGCGGCGGCACGTGTAAAATGGCCCATCGCCGCTGGCCGGCACCATCCTTACCGCACATCGCAATGGCAACCCCGATCCGCTACCGCATCACTTCCCTCGATCCAGCTTCCCACCTCTACGACGTCAGCGTCATCGTCGATGTCCCGGCCGCCGATGGTCAGGTCTTCTCGCTGCCGGCCTGGATTCCGGGCAGCTACATGATCCGCGAATTCGGCAAGAACATCGTGCAACTGCGTGGCGAATCCAATGGCCGCAAGGTGGCCGTCAAGAAGCTCGACAAGCACACCTGGCAGGCCGCTCCCTGCAAGGGTGCGCTGACCTTGCACTATCAGGTGTATGCCTGGGATCTCTCGGTACGTACCGCGCACCTGGATCGCACCCATGGCTTCTTCAACGGCACCAGCGTATTCCTGGCGGCGCATGGCTTTGAAGGGGGCGAGCACGTGGTGGAGATCGTCCGACCCGCAGGCGAGGACTTCAAGCGCTGGCGCGTGGCCACGGCCTTGCCCGAACTCAAGGCCAAACGCTATGGCTTCGGCACTTATGTGGCGCAGAACTATGATGAGCTGATCGATCATCCGGTGGAGATCGGCGACTTCGCCCTGGCCACCTTCCAGGCCCATGGCGTGCCGCATGATGTGGTCATCACTGGCCGCGTGCCCAACCTGGACTTGGCACGTCTGTGCGATGACCTCAAGAAAATCTGCGAAGCCCAGATCGCCTTCTTCGAGCCGCGCAGCAAGCGCGCGCCCATGGACCGCTATGTCTTCATGACGCTGGCCGTGGGCGATGGCTATGGCGGCCTGGAGCATCGCGCCTCGACCGCGCTGATCTGCTCGCGCGCCGACCTGCCGGTCAAGGGCAAGCCGGAGCAGACCGATGGCTACCGCACCTACCTGGGGCTGTGCAGCCATGAGTATTTCCACACCTGGAACGTCAAGCGCATCAAGCCGGCGGTGTTCGCACCCTACGATCTGCGCCAGGAAAATTACACCTCGCTGCTGTGGCTCTTCGAGGGCTTCACCAGCTATTACGACGATCTGTTCCTGGTACGTACCGGTGTCATTGATACCGACAACTACCTCAAGCTGGTCGGCAAGACCGTCACCGGCGTGCTGCGCGGCAGCGGCCGCAAGAAGCAGAGCGTGGCCGAGTCCAGCTTCGATGCCTGGGTCAAGTATTACCGCCAGGATGAAAACGCCAGCAATGCCATCGTCAGCTACTACACCAAAGGTTCGCTGGTGGCACTGGGACTGGACCTGACCATCCGCACCCAGACCCGTGGCCGCCGTTCGCTGGATGACGTTATGCGCGGCTTGTGGACACGCTATGGGCGCGACTTCTACAGCGGCAAGCAGCAGGGCGTCGCCGAAGACGAGATCCTGGCCGTGATGGAAGAGTTGAGCGGCGCCGACCTGAAGCGCTTTCATGACCGCCATATTCGTGGCACCGAGGATGTGCCGCTGGAAGACTTGTTGCCGGCCTTTGGTGTCGTCTACGATGCCAGCCTGCCTGCGGATGCCAAGCCCTGGCTCGGTGCGCGCATCGGCAAGGAGGGCGGTGATGCCAAGCTGGCGGCCGTGTATGAAGGCGGCCCGGCGATGCAGGCGGGGCTGTCGGCCGGTGACAAGTTGGTTGCCATCGATGGCCTGCGCGTGCCGGCCTCGGGGCCGGACGGCTTGCTGGCGCGCTATCGTCTCAATGACACCGTGCGCATCCACGCTTTCCGCCGTGATGAATTGATGGAATTCAGTGTCAGGCTCAAGGCCGATAGCGCCCCGCAGGTCAGCCTCAGGGCCATGGGCAAGCCGGTGGCGGTGGTGCGCCAGCGTCTGGCGTGGCTGCAGCAGAATGGCCAGCGCAAGGCCTGAAGAAGCATAGAGTACAGACGTAAAAAAACCCGCCAATGTGAATTGGCGGGTTTTTTCTTGCAGCGGAAAAAGCGAATTACTTGGCTTCTTCAGCGCCGCCAGCAGCAGCTTCACCTTCAGCGGCCACTTGACCAGCCGGCACGGTGGCGGTGGCGATGGTCAGGTTTTCCTGGGTCACGGCGGTCACGCCATTGGGCAGCTTCAGGTCGCCCAGGTGGATCGACTGGCCGACGTCCAGCTTGGACAGGTCGACTTCGATGAACTCGGGCAGGTTCTTCGGCAGGCAGGTCACGTCCAGTTCGGCAGCGACGTGGCTGATGATGCCGCCGTGCAGCTTGACGGCCGGCGAGACTTCAGCGTTCACGAAGTGCAGGGGCACCTTGGTGTGCAGCTTCTGGGAAGCGTCCACGCGCTGGAAGTCAACGTGCAGGACCAGTTGCTTGTAAGCGTGGACTTGGAAGTCACGCAGCAGCACTTGCTCGACCTTGCCTTCGATTTCCAGGTCCAGGATGGACGAGTGGAAGGTTTCCTTCTTCAGGGCGTGGTACAGCGCGTTGTGGTCAACAGCGATGTTGGTCGGGGCAGCGGTGCCACCGTAGACGATACCCGGGGTTTGACCCGCGCGACGCAGGCGGCGGCTCGCTCCGGTGCCCTGTTCATTACGCGGAAAGGCGATCACTTTCATTTGATAACTCCAATGTTGGCGGGGCTCGTCGTGGAATCAATCCATTGACGGTCGCCCCGTTAGGTAAATATTCCCCGCGACCAGGGAATACGAAAAAACCTCGCCACGGAAAACCGCAGCGAGGCGAATGCAAATCTTATTCAGCAAACAGCGACATCACCGAATCACCCTTGGTGATGCGCTTGAAGGTCTCGGCCAGCAGGTCCGCGCAGGTCAGCTGACGCACCTTCGGGCAGCCGCGTGCAGCGGGCGAGAGCGGAATGGTGTCGGTGACCACCAGTTCATCCAGCGGCGAATTGGCGATGCGATCGATGGCCGGACCCGACAGCACCGGGTGCGTACAGTAAGCCACGACCTTCTTGGCGCCGCGTTCCTTCAGCACTTCAGCGGCCTTGGTCAGGGTGCCGGCGGTGTCCACCATGTCGTCCATGATGACGCAGTTGCGGCCTTCGACTTCACCGATGATGTTCATCACTTCGGAGACGTTGGCCTTCGGACGGCGCTTGTCGATGATGGCCAGGTCGCAGTTCAGGCGCTTGGCCAGCGCACGGGCGCGCACCACGCCGCCCACGTCGGGCGAGACCACCAGCAGGTCTTCGTAGTTCTTGTTGACCAGGTCGCCCAAGAGGATGGGCGAAGCGTAGATGTTGTCCACCGGGATATCGAAGAAGCCCTGGATCTGGTCTGCGTGCAGATCCATGATCAGGACGCGCTCGACGCCGGCTTCCTGCAGCATGTTGGCCACGACCTTGGCCGAGATGGCAACCCGCGCCGAACGCGGGCGGCGGTCCTGGCGGGCATAACCGTAGTAGGGGATGGCGGCGGTGATGCGACCGGCCGATGCGCGCTTCAGGGCATCGACCATGATCATGATTTCCATCAGGTTGTCATTGGTCGGTGCGCAGGTGGACTGCAGCACGAAGACGTCCTTGCCGCGAACGTTTTCATTGATCTCGACCATGACTTCGCCGTCGGAGAACTTGGAAACGTTGGCCTTGCCCAGCGGGATACCGAGTTTCTCAGCGACGCCGCGCGCCAGTTCGGGGTTGGCGTTGCCCGTAAAAACCATCAGGTTCTCAAGTGCCATGTGGGTATCCCTGGAATGCAATCGTTAAAAAGTCGAAAAGCCGACAACGCTTGACCTGATCAGTCTCACATTGACGGCTTATTTTTCTGACTGGACCCGGGCCTGAACAAAAGGCCTGTCCGAATTAAATGGCAGGGGAACAAGGATTCGAACCTTGGAATGCCGGAATCAAAATCCGGTGCCTTAACCAGCTTGGCGATTCCCCTACGCAACTTGCTGTTTGCCGTGTCGGCGCGCTCATCATCAGGCGCTGCGTCTTCGTCAAACCAATTCTCGAGTTTTCAACTCTCTTCTACGACTGCACTAAATGGGCGAGAGGATGTTCCTGCATCGCTTTGGCTTTCCAGCCGATCCAGCGCGAAGGCAATTGCTTGAGCACTTCGTCTGCCTGATGTTCGTGTTCGAATGCACAAAACACACAGGCGCCAGATCCGGTCATTCTTGCGCTCCCGAACTTGCCCAGCCATTCGACTGCTGCCGCCACTTCGGGGAAATGCGCTGTTGCCACCATTTCCAGATCGTTTTTCCCGAAGCTGGAAGCAACTTGTTTCGTCGCATCAGGAAAGTCCGTTATTCTGACGGGTTGCGTATCCCTTGTCAACAACTTTGATGAAAAAATTACTGAAGTTGGAACAGGTACGCCCGGTTCGATCACCACGTACCAGCAATCTGCCGTACGCAGCACCGACAATTCTTCACCCACACCTTCGGCGAATGCATTGCGGCCGAACAGGAAGAAGGGAACGTCGGCCCCCAACTGCAGGCCCATCTCCATCAGCGAGGCGCGATTGTAGCCGCATTTCCATAGATGATTCAAGACCATCAGCGTGGTGGCCGCATCCGAGGAGCCGCCACCGACCCCGCCGCCCATGGGCAGCACCTTGTGCACCGTGATGTCGGCGCCGAGTTGAGGATTGCCGCTGGCCGCGCGCAGCAGGTGCGCGGCGCGGATCACCAGGTCCGATTCCTCGGGCACGCCGGGGACCTCATTGGTGCGGCGGATCTGCCCATCCCCCCGCAGGCGGAAGTCCAGCGTGTCGCAGCGGTCGATCAGCTGGAAGGCCGATTGCAGCAGGTGATAGCCATCCGGGCGGCGGCCGGTCACGTGCAGGAACAGGTTGAGCTTGGCCGGCGCCGGGCAGGCGGTGAGGGTGGTGGTCATGCTTGGTGCGGATTGTTCAGTTGAGGATGACACGCGACGCAGGTTCAGCCATCAGGGCTTCTTCCAGCCATCGATGGCGATGCGGATCGATACCTTGCCGGCCTGCGTGGTGCTGCGGGTCAAGTCGATGCGCTTGGGGCGCGTCTGGCCGCTGGCGGCATCGCTCTCCCAGTTGGCGTAGGTGACGCGCCAGCCGTCGCGGGTGGTGAAGCTGGCGTCATTCTCGCCAGCCTTGGCCACGAAGGGTTTTCCATTGGCGTCCGTGCCGCTGCCCTGCAGCCACTGGCGCATGCCCGAGACCGGCAGCGGCCAGCCCAGCGATTGCGCGGCCAGGGCGTCCACATCGGCGGCGACTTGCGGTGCGCGGCCAGACTGCACCAGGGTGGCGATGCCGGGCCTGACGTTGATGGTGGCCACCGTCTGGCCCAGCGGCGAGAACATGTCCAGGTTCAGCTCCTGCGCGGTCTGCTTCCAGAAGAAGCTGCCGTGCAGCGATTGCGGACGGTCATCCTGCTCGTACTGCACCGAGATGCGGCCATCGATCTCGATGCTGGCCTGGTAAGCCGGTGCCGTGGCATCGGGCGGCACGGCATCCTGCGACACCGTGGCGCAACCGCCCAGCAGAGCGGCCAGGCAGAGGGCCGCGACCTTCGGAAAAGCGCATGTCTTGCTCATAACTTCACATTGAGCCGCGCCAGCGTGCTTTTCAGGACTTCGTTATTGGGTTCTTTCAGGCTGACTTCGCGCCATACCTTGCGCGCTTCGTCCTGCTTGCCATTGGTCCACAGCACTTCGCCCAGGTGCACGCCGATTTCCACGTCCGGCCGCAAGGCATAGGCGCGGCGCATTTGCGTCTCGGCCTGCTCCATGCGGCCCATGCGGAACAGCACCCAGCCCAGGCTGTCGGCGATGAAGGGATCTTCCGGTGCCAGGTCGGAGGCCTTCTGGATCAGTTCCAGCGCTTCGGGCAGGCGCACGTTGCGGTCCGCCAGCGAATAGCCCAGGGCGTTGTAGGCGTGCTGATTGCCGGGCGCCAGCTTCATCACGCGGCGCAGCGAGGTTTCCATCTCGTCGTACTTGCCCAGCTTGTCCAGGACCATGGAATAGTCGTAGAGCAGGTCGGTATTGTTGGGGAAGCGCTCCAGCCCGCTCTTGAGCACGTCGGCCGCCTCCTGGTTGCGGTTGGCGTCGCGCAGCAGGGTGGACTCGGCCAGCATCAGCTGCAGTTGCTCGGCATCGTTGGTCGACTCGGCCTGGGCATCTTCCAGGGCCTTGCGGGCGCCTTCGATGTCGTTCTTGCGGGACAGCAACTGGGCGCGGCGCACCTGCAGGTTGATGTAGCCGTCGGTGCCGGGTTCGGCCTGGTCCAGATAGCGCAAGGCCGAATCCAGATCACGGCGCTCCTCGGCGATGCGCGAGAGCAGCAGCAGCGCCTGGCTGGAATCGCGGTCTTCCTCGGGCTGGGCCGAGAGTACCTGCAGGTAGCGCTGCAGATAGTATTCGGCATCCTTCAACTGGTCGGTCTGGGCCGAGAGCACGCCCAGGGCGAACAGGGTGGTGGCGTCTTCGCTGTCTTCCTTCAACAGGGTTTCGAACTGGCTGCGCGCCTGCTTGTAGTCCTTCTGCTCGACCAGGCTGCGTGCATAGGCCACACGCACTTCGCGCGCATCCGGATACTTGCGCAGGAAGTCGGTCACCAGCTTGGTCGCATCCTTGTTGTTGGAAGCGACCTGGGCGGCGGTGAGCACGGCCAGTTCCGAATCCGGCTTGATCTTCAGGGCGGCGGCGGCTTCGCGCTGGGCGGTGGCACCATCGCCCATGCTGAAGGCGCCCTGGGCCAGGGCCAGGTGGGTTTCCATCAGGTCGCCGTAGGGCTTGCTGATGTTTTGCAGGATGGCGTAGCTGGCCTCCTTGTCCTTGGCGCGCGCCAGCAGGCGCTGGATCTGCAGCAGCATCGGGCCGCGCGCCTGCGGGGCGGCGTCGGCCAGGCGCTGGACCAGGAGCGGTTCGATCTCGTCCACGCTGTCCGAGAGCATGATCAGGCCCAGGTAGTTCTGCAGGGCTTCATCCGAATGCGGCGCCAGTTCGGTCCACAGGCGCACCGCCACCAGGGCTTCGCCGGGCTGGCGCGCCGTCACCGCCATTTCGGCGGCGCGCTTGGCCAGGCGCGGGTCGCGCGTCTGCTGGGCGGCCGCCAGCATGGTCACGTAGGCCGATTGCCACTGGCCGCGCTGGAAGGCGATCTCGGCCGTCAGCACTTTGTAAAGGATATCTTCGGTCAGGGCTACGGCGGGCAGCGCATCTTCCTGCGGCTGCACCTTGGCCTTGGCGGCCTTCTTGCGATTGGCTTGCTTGGAGGAAGACGAAGAGGAAGCCGTCTTCTGATCCCCCTGGGCGTTCTCCTTGTCGCCGGGCTGCTGGAAGACCGAGCAGGCTGTCAGCAGCAGGGAACTGGTGAGGAGGGCGATGGTTTTTTTCAAGATGTCATCCTGACGATTCGACAGAGGTTCGATTTTACGCGCAACAACCATGGCGTTGCTGACAGCGCAGTGTAATCCATCTTTGACAAGCTTCCGCACGCAGCGTGCGCAGCCGGCTTCAGGTCTTGATTTCGGCAAGTGCATTATCATATGCAGCTTCCCGCTCGTCCCGGCTATCCCTGATCTCCCCGAACGCAAGCCCATGCCTGAATTACCAGAAGTCGAAGTCACCCGCCGCGGGGTCGCCCCCCATCTGGAGGGGCAGACCGTCAGCGGCGTCGTGCTGCGCCATACCGGCCTGCGCTGGCCTTTTCCTGCCGGACTGGACACCCTCCTGGCCGGCCGCGTGATCCGCAGTACCGGCCGGCGCGGCAAATACCTGCTGATCCATTTCGACCATGGCACGCTCATCGTGCACCTGGGCATGTCGGGCCATCTGCGCATCCTGCCGCCGGGCATCGCCCCGCAAAAGCATGATCACTTCGATCTGGAAGTGGGCGGCCAGGTCATGCGCATGACCGACCCGCGCCGCTTCGGCGCCATCCTCTGGCACGACCTCAGCGAGGGCGACATCGAGGAACACCTGCTGCTGCGCAGCCTGGGCGTGGAACCGCTGGAAGACAAGTTCAGCGCGGCCGAACTTTTCCGCCAGACGCGCGGGCGCAGCGCCCCCATCAAGCAGGTACTGCTGGCCGGCGACATCGTGGTCGGGGTCGGCAACATCTATGCGTCCGAGAGCCTGTTCAAGGCCCGCATCAATCCCAAGACCCCGGCCGGCAAGATCAGCCTGGCGCGCTACGAACGCCTGGCCGAGGCGATCCGCGAGACGCTGGCCGCCGCCATCGAGCAGGGCGGCAGCAGCTTGCGCGACTTCATTGCCGTGAACGGACAGTCGGGTTACTTCCAGCAGAATTACTTCGTCTACAACCGCACCGGCGAGCCTTGCCGCATCTGCGCCGCACCGATCCGCCAGATCAAGCAGGGCCAGCGGTCCACCTTCTATTGCGTGAGTTGCCAGAAATGAAGGGCATCGTCGAATCGCGCCGCAAGAAGGCGGCCTCTGGCGAAGACGCTGGCGCGCAGTATGAAGATCCCTCCTTTTCGGCGGCAGTGATCGCCTGGCAAAAGCAGCACGGCCGTCACAAGCTGCCCTGGCAGAACACGCGCGATGCCTATCGCGTGTGGCTCTCGGAGATCATGCTGCAGCAGACCCAGGTGGCGGCCGTGATTCCGTATTACCAGCGCTTCCTCGACCGCTGCCCGGACGTCTTCGCCCTGGCCGCTGCTCCTGCCGAAGACGTGATGGCGCTCTGGAGCGGGCTGGGCTATTACACCCGCGCGCGCAACCTGCACAAGTGTGCGCAGCGCGTGGTGGCCGAATACGGCGGATGCTTCCCGGATGATCCGGCGCTGCTGGCCGACCTGCCCGGCATCGGGCGCTCGACAGCGGCTGCCATTGCCGCGTTTTCCTACGGACGCCGCGCGGCCATCCTCGATGGCAACGTCAAGCGTGTGTTTGCGCGGGTGTTCGGCATCGATGGCTATCCCGGTGCCAAGCCCATCGAAGACCAGCTCTGGCTGCGGGCCGTGGCGCTGCTGCCGGAAGACGATATCGAGTCCTACACCCAGGGCCTGATGGACCTGGGCGCCACCCTGTGCGTGCGCGGCAAGCCTGCCTGCACGCGCTGTCCCCTGGCCGGACGCTGCGTGGCATTGGCTGAGGACCGCGTGGCCGAGCTGCCGGTGAGCAAACCGAAGAAGGCCGTGCCGGAAAAGGACACCGTGATGCTGGTCATCACCCAGGGAGAGGATGTGTTGCTGGAACAGCGCCCGGACAGCGGCATCTGGGGCGGACTGTTGTCACTGCCGGAAATCGCGGTCAGTGATGCCGCAGGTTTCGACAACGCAGTCAATACACTGGTGGCGCCCTATGGCGAACTGGACGGCTGCCGCAAGCTGCAGCCGTTCTCGCATGTCTTCACGCACTTCAAGCTGCATGTCGCGCCCTTCCAGGTGGCCTTGAAGAGCCGCAGCCATCACATCGCCGAGCGCGCGCTGGTGTGGTATCCGGCGCGCAAGCTGGCCGATGCGCCCTTGCCGGCGCCGGTCAAGAAACTCTTGCTGGGGGTTTTGCGTTCGGACGATCTGCTGGCCACTACCTGAACAGTTCACCTGACAGTTGTAGTTCCGCTACCTGACAGTTGTGTTCCCGCTACCTGACACTTACCTGCCGAACCGCTGACACTTCAGCAGCGCTCACCGTATCAGTTTAGTTGCCGGTGCCGGCACACCACCTGTTCAGTTGCGCGGAAGTGGCTGGCCAGTTGTTCAGCCAGATAGACCGAACGATGCTGGCCACCTGTGCAGCCGATGGCCACCGTGAGATAGCTGCGGTTGTCGTTCTTGAAGGAGGGCAGCCACTTTTCCACGAAGCTGCGGATGTCGTTGAACATGTCGGCCACCTCGGGGTAGCTGGCCAGGAACTCGATCACCGGCGTATCGCGTCCGGTCAGCGGACGCAACTGGGCATCGTAGTGCGGATTGGGCAGCATGCGCACGTCGAACACCAGGTCGGCGTCCAGCGGCAGGCCATGCTTGAAGGCGAAGGATTCGATGAGCAGCGTGAGGGGCGAGCGCTCCAGGTCCACCAGCTCCTTGATCCAGCGGCGCAGCTTGTTGGAACTGAGCTCCGAAGTATCCATCACCAGGCCGATGTCCTGCAGGTCGCCCAGCATGTCTTTCTCCAGCGCGATGCATTCGGTGAGGGTCAGGCGGTCATTCGGATTGCGGCCCGGCAGCAGGCGATGCGACAGCGGATGGCTGCGGCGCGTTTCGGAAAAGCGGGTGATGAGGGTCTCGTCGGAGGCGGTCAGGAAGAAGACCTTGACGTCGTGGCCATCGGCGCGCAACTGCTCGATGTCGTGACGCAGCGTGGCCAGCGAATCGGCACTGCGGGCATCGGTGGCGACCGCAAGCATGCTGGCGCCTTCCTTGATGCGCGTCTGTACCAGATCGCACAGCAGGGAAGGCGGAAGATTGTCCACGCAGAAATAACCGGCGTCCTCCAGCACATGCAGTGCTACCGATTTGCCGGAACCGGAAATGCCGGTGATCAGAACGATTCGCATGCCGGCAATCATAACGCATCGTTCGCCAACAAGTGGTGAAGCCGCTGTGACGAAATACTGCCGAAAGTTTTCCCGGAAAGCGGGAAAGGCCCCTGCCGTGGCCTATTCGCCGTTCATGGCGCGGCGCTGGCGTTCGATGAATTCCTTCAGGGTGTCGATGCCGCGCAGTTGCAGGATGGTATTGCGCACGGCGGCTTCGAGCAGCACCGCGATGTTGCGGCCGGCCGCAACGGGAATGACCACCTTGCGGATCGGCAGGCCCAGCACTTCTTCGTATTGCGCATCCAGCGGCAGGCGCTCGTAGTTTTCTTCCAGCGTGCTGCGGCGGACCAGGTGCACGATGAGCTTCAGGCGCATCTTGCGGCGCACGGCGGTTTCGCCAAAGATGGCCTTGATGTCCAGGAGACCCAGGCCGCGCACTTCCAGCAGGTTCGCCAGCAGCGGCGGGCAGCGGCCTTCGATCATGTTGGGTGCGATGCGGGCGAACTCCACCGCATCGTCGGCCACCAGGCCGTGGCTGCGCGAAATCAGTTCGAGGCCCAGTTCGCTCTTGCCCAGCCCCGATTCGCCGGTGATGAGCACACCCACGCCCAGCACGTCCATGAACACGCCATGCATGGTGATCTGCTGCGCCAGTTTCTTGGACAGATACACGCGCAGATAGTCGATCACCTGTGCCGCAGGCAGCGGGGTGGAAAACAGCGGGATGTTCTTTTCATCGCAGACCGCCAGCAGGTCGGGCGGTGTCGAGAGGCCCTGGGCGATGATGAAGGCGGGCGGTTCACCGGCCACCAGCTCGGCGGTCTGGTAGGCGCGCGAGGTGTTGGAGAGGCGGTTGTAGTACTCGATTTCCTGATGGCCGAAGACCTGCAGGCGGCCGGGGTGGATCAGGTTCAGGTGGCCGACCTGATCGGAGGCCGAGACGGCGTCGCCCGAGATCAGTCGCTCGCCGCCGGGAAAGCCGGCGAACCAGCCCAGTTGCAGGGACTCACGGTTTTCTTCGTACAGCTGCTGAATCGACAACGCGGAATAATTGGGCATGGAGATCCGGATCTGCTGACAGGATAGGGTGCGGCCGTGCCGCTGAGTTGATTGCCGCGTGTTTGCGCCGGCTTTTTAGCCGGCTTTTTCCATCGAAGTCTGCCAGGTCACGATACGGGCATGCACCACGGCAGGATCGGACTCGACGGTGAGTTCGTTGCGGAAGGCGTCATCGGAAAACATCTCGGCGATTTCCGAGAGGATTTCCAGATGCTGCTGCGTCACGTGGTCCGGAATGAGCAGGAACACCAGCAGCTTGACCGGCTGGCCATCGGGCGACTCGAAGGGAATCGGCGCGGCCAGGCGCATGAACAATGCCAGCGGTGCCTTCAGGCCCTTGATGCGGCCGTGCGGGACGGCCACGCCATGACCCAGGCCGGTCGAACCAAGGCGCTCTCGGGCAAACAGGTTTTCGGAAACGGTGGAGCGGGCGATGCCGCTATTGTTTTCGAAGGTCAGGCCGGCTTGTTCGAAAGCTCTTTTTTTGCTGGAGACTTCCAGATCCAGAACCACGTTTTCTGGAGACAGGATTTTTGCGAGATTAGTCATGACGCTCAAGGAATTGCTACGGGCTGAAGCTTTGAGCAGGATTATAGGCTTCTTTGCCGATGGAGGAATGCTTTGAAAGCGCTGAACAGGAGGGGATTTCGGGCAGAAAACGCCGAATTGATGCGCACTGCGGCATGCGGGCCGATGATCGTTGGCAACATGTTGCCAGAAGGGATAGGAAGCAGTGATGCTTGGCGATGATGTGGGCCGATGCCTTTACAAGCGCAAGGACATCGGCAGGCTCATCGGTCATCCGACCACTCACGCCGGGAGGAATGAGGAAGCACATGCGCAGGCGGCCCGCCTGCGCATTGCCGGACTTACATCTCGATACGGCCGAAGATCAGCAGCACGTCGCCGTTGTTCTTGCTGGAGGAAAAACGCGGCACGTAGGCGAACATGAGCTTGGCCTTTTGCGTGCCGATGGAAGCCAGCGGCAGCGGCACCGGGAAGGGCACGCTATGGAAGTAATCCTGGCGGCTCATCAGCATGGCCGTGCCGCCCAGGCCCAGCTCCAGGCCGGTATGGGCAATCGGGAACACCCATTCATAGGCATAGCCGGCCATGTATTGCGGATGGCGGTGCGAATCCTTGAGGACGAAGCCGTACAGGGATTCATCATCGCCCTTTTCATTGCGCAGGGTCTTGCCATAGCCCAGGCCCCAGGCGTGTTCATTGAGTTCGTTGAGCTTTTCGCGGCTGTAGGTACTGCGGCCGTGGTGGGCCACGCCCGACAGATAGATGGCGTCATCGCCCTGGTCCCAGATGTGGCTGGCGTGGTCCTTGACCTGTTGCCACAGGCTGTACTGGTTGTCTTCGGCGTGGGCGGCGGGGGCCAGTGCCAGGGTGGCGGCGCCGGCCAGGGCCGCCTTGCGCAAGATTGCGCCAAAAGTGAAGGAGGTGGCCTGGCGGCAGGGCTGGGAGGTGGTTTTCATAGTTGTTGTGAACGGAAATGCAAAAAACGCGACAACGCGAGAACGAGAGAACAAGAGGGGTAGAAAAAAACGGATGCGGGAGCGGCGAGTGGCACGCCAGCTCATCCAAGCACAATGGACAGGCATCCTGGCAAAAGTATCCCGTGATGATGAGCTTGCCGAAACGCAAAATGTTACCAAAATCTCACTTCGCAGGCTGTCTACACGAGACGACGTCCTGTCTTGTTGCAAGGTTTGGTAACAATTTGCTGATGTCCGGTGGCTGCGTAGCCACAGTCCGTGGACTTACTGGCGGGCGTTGCGCAGTTGCGAGGGCGGTTTGGCGCTGGAGAAATTGCTGCGCCAGGGGTTGATGTCCAGTCCTCCACGCCGGGTGTAGCGGGCGTAGACGGCCAGTTTCTGCGGTTTGCAGTGACGCAGGATGTCGGTGAAGATGCGTTCCACGCATTGCTCGTGGAATTCATTGTGCTCGCGAAAGCCAATGATGTACTTCAGCAGCCGCTCCTGGTCGATGGGTGCGCCGACATACTGGATCTGCACGCTGCCCCAGTCGGGCTGGCTGGTGACCGGACAGTTGGATTTGAGCAGGTGCGAGACCAGCGTCTCTTCCACGGTGGCTTCCTCGGTGTTGGCGCGCAGCAGGCTGCCATCGGGATGGGCACCACTGGCGGCGGGCTCGATTTCCACGTCCAGCCGGTCCAGCAGCAGGCCGGAGAGTTCGCCGAACTGCAGTTGCCCGAACTGCGAGGATTCGGTCAGCGTCACCTGCACGCTGGCGCCTGCGGCGGCGGAGAGATCCGTGCGCAGTTTCTCGATCAGTTGCTGGGCGCTTTCCAGGCGCTCCTGGTTGAAGGAATTCAGGTACAGCTTGAAGGATTTCGATTCGATGATGTTGGGCGAATCGGCCGGCACCATGAAGCTGGCGATGGCGATCTGGGGCTTGCCGCGCAGGTTCAGCCAGGATATTTCATAGGCCGTCCAGAAGTCCGCGCCGAAGAAGGGCAGGGTGCCGCTGATCTGCAATTCTGCGCGCTTGGGTGCGCGCGGGATCGGGAACAGCAGGCTGGGGTCGTAACGGGTCGGATATTCCGAACTCTTGCCCAGGGGTGAGCTTTCCGGCGAATGAGCAGTGGTCGATGCGGTCGGGTGGGTGTGGTCCATGGTGAATACTCCTGCGGTGCTGCGGGTTCAGCTTGTTCGTTCAGTGATGCTGCCACCGCGCGCCGGTGGAGCGGCGCGTGGGTGTGCAGCGCTCGGCCTTAGCCGAGGAAGAGCTTGTAGAGCGGGTTCTTCGTTTCGTCCCAGTGACGATAGCCCAGCTGGGCCAGGAAGGCGCGCAATTCCTTCATTTCCTTCTTCGGCACCTGCAGGCCGATCAGGATGCGGCCGACGTCGCCGCCCTGGTTGCGGTAGTGGAACAGGCTGATATTCCAGCCGGGGTTCATGCTGGAAAGGAACTTCATCAGCGCGCCCGGACGTTCCGGGAATTCAAAGCGGTAGAGCAGTTCGTCTCCTGCCAGTTCACTCTTGCCACCCACCAGGTGACGGATGTGAACCTTGGCCAGTTCATCATGGGTCAGGTCGAGCACGCCGAAGCCGGCCTTCTCGAAGTTGCGCGCGATCTTGCCGGCTTCATCCGCCGCCGATACCTGGATACCGACGAACACGTGCGCCGCCTTGGCATCGCTGATGCGGTAGTTGAATTCGGTGACGTTGCGCGGGCCCACGGTTTCGCAGAAGCGGCGGAAGCTGCCGCGTTCTTCCGGAATGGTGACGGCGAAGACCGCCTCGCGCGCCTCGCCCGCATCGGCCATCTCGGCCACGAAGCGCAGGCGGTCGAAGTTCATGTTGGCGCCGCAGGCAATGGTGATCAAGGACTCGCCCTTGATCGGTTTCTTGCTGGCCTTGGCACGTTCCACGTAAGCCTTGGCACCGGCCACGGCCAGCGCACCGGCAGGCTCGACGATGCTGCGGGTGTCCTGGAAGATGTCCTTGATGGCGGTGCAGACGGCATCGGTGTCGACGATGATGATGTCATCCACCAGTTCCCTGGCGATGCGGAAGGTTTCTTCACCGACCAGCTTGACGGCCGTGCCATCCGAGAACAGGCCCACGTCCGGCAGCGCCACGCGGCGGCCGGCCTTGAGGCTGCGCGCCATGGCGTCCGAATCGGCGGTCTGCACGCCGATGATCTTGATGTCCGGACGCACTGCCTTGACGTAGGACGCCACCCCGGCAATGAGGCCGCCGCCGCCGATGGCCACGAAGATGGCGTGGATCGGGTCCGGATGCTGGCGCAGGATTTCCATGCCCACCGTGCCCTGGCCGGCGATCACGTAGGGATCGTCGAAGGGGTGGACGAAGGTCAGCTTCTGCTTCTTTTCCAGCGTCAGCGCGTGTTCGTAGGCATCCGTGAAGGAGTCGCCAAAGAGCACCACCTCGCCGCCGCGCGCCTTGACGGCATCGATCTTCACCTGCGGGGTGGTGGTGGGCATGACGATGACGGCCCGGCAGCCCAGGCGCGCAGCCGACAGCGCCACGCCCTGGGCGTGGTTGCCGGCGGAGGCGCAGATGACGCCGCGCTTCAGTTGCGCCGGGGTCAGGTGGGCCATCTTGTTGTAGGCGCCGCGCAGCTTGAAGCTGAACACGCTCTGCATGTCTTCACGCTTGAAGTAAATTCGATTATCAATCCTTTGCGACAGCGTATTCGCCAGTTCCAGCGGGGTTTCTTGGGCGACGTCGTAGACGCGGGCGGTCAGGATTTTTTTCAGATAATCGTTACTCATGTTGGTCATCAGTGAAGTGAAGTCAGGCGAGCAGCAGCGGGTTCAGGCGCGGTCATATCGCAATCAGGTAAAGGAAATAAAGGCTGGGTAAGCCGCTTGGGATTCCTCCTGGGCAAGGCCGGCCGGTCACCGGTCCTGGCAGGGGAACTGAGCATTATAAGGGAGCCGGACGAGGCAAGGCCAAGCCTGCACTGTCCAGGGGCGATATGAATGTTTCCTCCATTCTTGAAATCAAGCACGGCGGCACCAGCTAGAATGCACGCTGCGCCATTCAACCGGGCTTGACGGATGGCAAGTTTCCTCCCTGGCTGCGGCCAGTTCTCCACCTACCTGCCATCTGCATGATCGAATCCGCCGTTCTCTGGCTGCTCAATATCCTTGCCATTCCTACCGTGGGCCTGACCTCGGTCTTCCTGATCAGCTTTGTCTCGGCCACCTTGCTGCCGCTGGGCTCGGAACCGGCCGTCTTTGCCGTCATCAAGGCCAGTCCGGAGATGTTCTGGCCGGTAATCCTGGTGGCGACCGTCGGTAACACGCTGGGTGGCATCGTCGATTACTGGATGGGGTATGGGGCCAAGCAGGCCTTTGCCAAGGAGCGCTCCACGCGCTGGTTCCACTGGCTGGAACGCTTCGGCGCCAAGACCATGCTGCTGGCCTGGCTGCCCGGCATCGGCGACCCCATCTGCACCCTGGCCGGCTGGTTGCGCCTGCCGTTCTGGCCTTCGGTGGTCTATATGGCCATCGGCAAGTTCGTCCGCTATGTGCTGATGACCTGGCTGCTGCTGAACGTGCCGGATGGCTTCTGGCACAAGCTGGGGGACTGGCTGGCGTAAATTTTGGAATAGATGAAGGAAAACGGCGCCGCAAGGGCGCCGTAGTCGTTTTTCAGGGCGGGCTGGAATTATCCTGCCAAATTCGGGACCAGGCTCTCGACCAGGCGGATGGCCAGGAAGGTGGCCGTCACGCCCAGCACGGCCAGGTGGCGGGTCTTGAGCTTCATGATGAGGCCGGTGTCGTCGTTGAGGATGGCGGTGTGCATGGTGATCTCCTTGAAGTCTCTTCACGCCTTGCATTGGGCATAGTCAGCCAGGGTGATGGCCAGGTTTTCCAGAAATTCGGTCATCAGGGTCTGCAACATGGGATCCTCCTTCGTGGAATGGGTTCAGGGCTCTTCCCTGATGTCTGGATGGATTATAGATTTTTATAATCAATTAATTGAAGTTGATTGTTTTTATGAATGTAATTGGCTGGGCCTATCGCCGCGCTAGTCCCTGCAAACGTCGTCGATCCGCCGCACAAGGGCGCGCAAAGAGCGTGCAAGCCTGCCCAAAACGGGTGCAGGCCATCGCGAGTTTTGCCAATAGGCTAAAATGCACCTCCGGCAGCAGATTTACCTCATACATCGATGAACGCCCCCGCACAGATCCAGGCTTTGCTTACAGACGCGCCGCATGGCGCCACGCCCCCGCGCTTGCGCGAAATTCCGTACAACTACACTTCCTTCTCCGATCGCGAGATCGTGATCCGGTTGTTGGGCGAAGCCTCCTGGTCTCTGCTGGACGAGCTGCGCGGCAAGCGCCAGACCGGTCGCTCGGCGCGCATGCTGTATGAAGTCTTGGGCGATATCTGGGTGGTCCGCCGCAATCCCTACCTGCAGGATGACCTGCTGGACAACCCCAAGCGCCGCGCCGCCCTGATCGAGGCGCTGAACCATCGCATCAATGAAGTCGACAAGCGCCGCCTGGCCACCGACCTGGCCGAATCCGGCGACGCCGAGGCCCAGCGCCGCAGCGCCAGCGTGGAAGCCTTGCTGAAGGCGGCCAAGAAGGCCATCGGCGACTTCGCCGAAGAATTCCGCCAGACCTACGATCTGCGCCGCCGTGCCACCAAGGTGCTGGGCCGCTATACCGCCCGCGACAACATCAAGTTCGACGGCCTCTCGCGCGTCTCGCACGTGACCGACGCCACCGACTGGCGCGTCGAGTACCCGTTCGTGGTGCTGACCCCGGATACCGAAGATGAAATGGCCGGCCTGGTCAAGGCCTGTATCGAACTCGGCCTGACCATCATCCCGCGCGGCGGCGGCACCGGTTATACCGGCGGCGCCATTCCGCTCACGCCCCTGTCGGCCGTCATCAACACCGAAAAGCTGGAACAGCTGGGCGCGGTCGAAATGACCATGCTGCCCGGCGTGGACAAGCCCTACGCCACGATCTATTCGGGCGCGGGCGTGGTCACCAAGCGCGTCTCGGATGCTGCCGAAAAGGCCGGCTTCGTGTTCGCCGTGGACCCGACGTCTGCTGAAGCCTCGTGCATCGGCGGCAACGTCGCCATGAACGCCGGCGGCAAGAAGGCCGTGCTGTGGGGTACCGCCCTGGACAACCTGGCCAGCTGGCGCATGGTCGATCCACAGGGCGACTGGCTGGAAGTGACCCGCCTGGACCACAACCTGGGCAAGATCCACGACGTGGAAGTGGCGCGCTTCAAGCTGGAGTGGTCGCATCCCGGTGAAAAGGGCCAGAAGACCGAAGTCTTCAAGACCGAGATCCTGGAAATCTCCGGCAAGAAATTCCGCAAGGAAGGCCTGGGCAAGGACGTCACCGACAAATTCCTCTCGGGCCTGCCCGGCGTGCAGAAGGAAGGCTGCGATGGCTTGATCACCTCGGCCCGCTGGATCCTGCACAAGATGCCCAAGCAGACCCGCACGGTCTGCCTGGAATTCTTTGGCCAGGCGCGCGATGCGATTCCCTCGATCGTCGAAATCAAGGATTACCTCGATGCCGAGACCAAAAAGGGCGGCGCCATCCTGGCCGGCCTGGAACACCTGGACGAGCGCTACCTGCGCGCGGTCGGTTATGCCACCAAGTCCAAGCGCGGCGTGCTGCCCAAGATGGTGCTGATCGGCGACATCGTGGGTGACGACGAAAACGCCGTCGCGGCCGCCGCCTCGGAAGTGATCCGCATGGCCAACAATCGCGTGGGCGAAGGCTTCATCGCCGTGAGCCCGGAAGCGCGCAAGAAATTCTGGCTGGACCGCTCGCGTACCGCCGCCATCGCCAAGCACACCAACGCCTTCAAGATCAACGAAGACGTGGTGATTCCGCTGAACCGCATGGGCGAATACACCGACGGCATCGAGCGCATCAACATCGAACTGTCGATCAAGAACAAGCTGCAACTGCTGGCCGAACTGGACAGCTTCTTCGTCAAGGGCAACCTGCCGTTGGGCAAGAGCGATGACGCCGAAGGCGACGACATCCCCGCCGCCGAAATGCTGGAAGACCGCGTCCACCAGGCCGAAAGCCTGCTGGAGCAGACCCATGCACGCTGGTCCTACTTGCTGGCCAACCTGGACAAGCCGCTGGGTGAAGCCAAGGGCGAACTGGCCGCGCTGGGCCTGGAAAAGATGCTGCCGGTGTTCGAGCAGCGCCTGATCGACCAGCCCGAAGCCGCCGTCTTCCACGTGGTGCAGGATCGCACCGTGCGCATCTCCTGGAAGCAGGAAGTGCGCGCGCAACTGCGCCAGATCTTCTCGGGCGCGGCCTTCAAGCTGATCCTCGAAGAATGCCAGGCCATCCACAAGCGCGTGCTGCGCGGCCGCGTGTTCGTGGCGCTGCACATGCACGCCGGTGACGGCAACGTGCACACCAACATCCCGGTCAATTCCGATCACTACGAAATGCTGCAGGATGCCCACGTCGCCGTGGCGCGCATCATGAAGCTGGCCCGTTCGCTCAATGGCGTGATCTCGGGCGAGCACGGCATCGGCATCACCAAGCTGGAATTCCTGACCGAAGACGAGATCGGCGAATTCCGCGAATACAAGAAGCGCGTGGACCCCGAAGGCCGCTTCAACAAGGGCAAGCTCCTGAACCTGCCGGGCATGGAAGCTGACCTGTCCAATGCCTACACGCCTTCGTTCGGGTTGATGGGCCACGAATCGCTCATCATGCAACAGAGCGACATCGGTGCGATTGCCAGCAGCGTCAAGGATTGCCTGCGCTGCGGCAAGTGCAAGCCGGTCTGCTCGACCCACGTGCCGCGCGCCAATCTGCTCTATTCGCCGCGCAACAAGATCCTGGCGACCTCGCTGCTGGTGGAAGCCTTCCTCTACGAAGAGCAGACCCGCCGTGGCGTCTCCATCAAGCATTGGGAAGAGTTCGAGGATGTGGCCGACCACTGCACGGTGTGCCACAAGTGCGTCACGCCTTGCCCGGTCGATATCGACTTTGGCGATGTCTCGATGAACATGCGCAACCTCTTGCGCAAGATGGGCAAGAAGTCCTTCAATGCCGGCACCAATGCGGCCATGTTCTTCTTGAACGCGACCGACCCGGCCACCATCAACGCCACCCGCAAGGTGATGACGCAGTGGGGCTTCAAGGCGCAGCGCCTGGGCAATGACCTGATGAAGAAGTTTGCGAAAAAGCAGACCCAGAAACCGCCCGCCACCGTCGGCAAGCCGCCGGTGAAGGAGCAGGTGATCCACTTCATCAACAAGAAGATGCCGGGCAACCTGCCCAAGAAGACCGCGCGTGCCTTGCTGGATATCGAGGATGACAAGATCGTCCCCATCATCCGCAATCCCAAGACCACCACGGCCGATACGGAAGCGGTGTTCTACTTCCCGGGTTGCGGTTCGGAGCGCCTGTTCTCGCAGGTCGGTCTGGCCACGCAAGCGATGCTGTGGAACGTGGGCGTGCAGACGGTGCTGCCGCCGGGCTACCTGTGCTGCGGTTATCCGCAGCGTGGTACCGGCGACTTCGAAAAGGGCGAGAAGATCATCACCGACAACCGCGTGCTGTTCCACCGCGTGGCCAATACGCTGAACTACCTCGACATCAAGACCGTAGTGGTGTCCTGCGGTACCTGCTACGACCAGTTGCAGGGCTATGAATTCGAGAAGATCTTCCCTGGCTGCCGTATCATCGACATCCACGAATATCTGCTGGAGAAGGGCGTCAAGCTCGAAGGCGTGACCGGTACCCGCTACATGTACCACGATCCCTGCCACAGCCCCATGAAGCAGCAGGATCCGCTGAAGACCGTCAACTCGCTCATCACCACGGTGGATGCGCAGAAGATCGAGAAGAACGATCGCTGCTGCGGCGAGTCGGGCACCTTCGGTGTCTCGCGTCCGGATGTCTCGACCCAGGTCCGCTTCCGCAAGGAAGAGGAAATGAAGAAGGGCACTGACAAGGTGCGCGCCGATGGCTTCAGCGGCGACGTCAAGATCCTGACGTCCTGCCCGTCCTGCTTCCAGGGCCTGTCGCGCTACAACGAGGATGCCGGCACCACGGCCGATTACATCGTGGTCGAAATGGCGCGCCATCTGCTGGGTGAAAACTGGATGCCGGAATACGTCGAGCGCGCCAACAATGGCGGCATCGAACGCATCCTGGTGTAAGAGGAGCCGACCATGAGCCAGACTCCATCCTGTGAACTGTGTGCCGGCGACGGCGGCGAAGTGCTGTGGCGCCATCCCGAGTTCCGGGTGGTGCTGGTCGATGAGCCGGATTATCCGGGCTTTTGCCGCGTGATCTGCAATGCGCACGTCAAGGAAATGACCGACCTCGCCCCGGCGCAGCGCACCCTGATGGCCAATGCGGTGTGGGCGGTCGAGGCTGCGCAGCGCGCGGTGATGCGACCCGAGAAGGTCAACCTGGCCACGCTGGGCAACATGACGCCGCACGTGCACTGGCACGTGATTCCGCGCTTCACCGATGATCGTCATTTCCCCAGCCCGGTCTGGGCCGAGCCGCGCCGCGCGGCCGATGCGGCAAGCCTCACGGCGCGCCGCGCCCTGCTGCCGCAGTTGCGCGAAGCGGTGCGCCAGCAGCTCGATGCGGCGGGCCTGACGGCCTGATCTGCCATGCACTGCGCAAGCCCGGCCTGGACGGTCCCGGCCGGGTTTGCATTTCATCTCACGAATTTCCAGGGAGAGCCCATGAGCGCCCCGTCTTCTCCGGTTCCCGTTTCCTTCAAGGTACGCAAGCTCTCGCGCGTGGTCGAGGTCGAGTTCGATGATGGCGTGATGTTTTCTCTGCCCTTTGAGCTGATGCGCGTCTATTCGCCCTCGGCCGAAGTGCGCGGCCATGGTCCCGGCCAGGAAGTGCTGCAGACCGGCAAGCGCGAGGTGGACATCCACGGCATCGAACCGGTCGGCAACTATGGCGTGAAGCCACTGTTTTCCGATGGTCACGCCAGCGGCATCTTTACCTGGGATTACCTCTATCAGCTCGGCCGTGACCAGGCCGCGATGTGGGAAGCCTATCTGCAGAAACTGGAAGCGGCCGGGTTCACGCGTGAAAGCGGGCGCGATCATCAGCCCGAGGCCAGCGGTGGCCATGCCTGCGGCCATGCACACTGAACCGCGCTGATCGCTTCCTGCTGATTCAGGGCAAGCTCTGCGCGGGCCCGTCTCTTATAATGTCGTCTTCATTGTTACAGGCCTAGCCATGACCAACACCACCCATTTCGGTTACGAAACCGTCAAAGAAGAAGAGAAGGTCCGCAAGGTCGCGGAAGTGTTCCACTCCGTCGCCGCCAAGTACGACGTCATGAACGACTTCATGTCGGCGGGCCTGCATCGCATCTGGAAAGCCTTCACCATCGCCCAGGCCGGCGTGCGTCCCGGCTTCAAGGTGCTCGACATTGCCGGCGGCACCGGTGACCTTTCCAAGGTCTTTGCCAAGCAGGCCGGTCCCGGCGGCGAAGTCTGGCTCACCGACATCAACGAATCCATGCTGCGCGTGGGCCGCGACCGCCTGCTCAACAAGGGCATCGTCACCCCGACCATGCTGTGCGATGCCGAGAAGCTGCCCTTCCCTGACAATTATTTCGACCGCGTATCGGTGGCCTTCGGCCTGCGCAACATGACCCACAAGGATGCCGCCCTGGCCGAGATGCGCCGCGTGTTGAAACCCGGTGGCAAGCTGCTGGTGCTGGAATTCTCCAAGGTCTGGGAGCCGCTCAGGAAACCCTACGACGTCTATTCCTTCTCGGTCCTGCCGTGGCTGGGCAAGAAGGTCGCCAACGATGCCGACAGCTATCGCTACCTGGCAGAATCGATCCGCATGCACCCCGACCAGGAAACCCTGAAGCAGATGATGGAACAGGCCGGCCTGGATCGCGTGCAGTACTTCAACCTGACCGCCGGTGTGGCTGCGCTGCATACGGGCATTAAGATGTAATGAATGCTGGGCGCGCCAGCATTAAGGCTGGCTTAATTATGCCCGGCGACAATGATGGCTCCGATTCTGCGGACTTGCTTTTCCCTTGGCCCGCCCGCAGCTTCGGCATCATCCACAAGAGGCAAGCCCATGAAAAAAATCCTCCTCGCACTGCTGCTGACGATCACCTCGCTTTCCCTCATCATGTCGCCCGCCGAGGCCAAGCGCCTGGGTGGCGGTGGTTCCTTCGGCAAGCAATCCTCCAATTACTCGCGCCAGGCAGCGCCTTCCGCGCCGTCTTCGCCGTCCTATAGCCAACCGTCGGCGACGCCTTATCGTCCCTCGACACCGGCCGCCACTCCGCAAACTGCGCCCATGCCCAAGCCCGCCAGCCCCTGGCGCAATGTGCTGGGCGGTGCGCTGCTGGGCTTCGGCCTGGGCGCGCTGATGTCGCACTTCGGTATCGGTGGTGCCTTGGGTGGCATGCTGGGTTCGCTGCTGACCATCGCGTTGCTGTGCGCGGCGGTGATCTTCCTGATCCGCCTGTTTGCCCGTGGCCGCGAGGCACAGAACAACAATCCGGCCTACGCCACGCCGACGCCGGGCGTGAGTCCCATTGGCAGCGCCGTCGGTGCCACGCCCGAGATCGGTTCGGGCCTGCGCGACATCAATCCGCCGCCGGCCTTCCCGCACAATCCGCCAGCCGCGCTGCAGGGCAGTGGTTACGGTGGCACGGCCCAGCCGGCGCAGATCCAGCAATGGGGCATTCCGGAAGGCTTTGATACGGCAGGCTTCGTGCGCAATGCCAAGACGTATTTCATCCGCCTGCAGGCTGCCTGGGACCGTGCCGACATCAACGACATCCGCGAATTCACCACGCCCGAGATGTTCGCCGAATTGCGCATGCAGCTGACCGAGCGCGGCGCCGCGCCCAATGCCACCGATGTGGTGCAGCTGGACGCGCAACTGCTGGGCATCGAGACCATGGCCTTCGATTACCTGGCCACGGTGCGCTTCCAGGGCCTCATCAAGGAAGCGCCGGATGTCTCGGCCGAACCCTTTGCCGAGATCTGGAATCTGTCCAAGCCGCTCAACGGCAGCGGTGGCTGGGTGCTGGCCGGTATCCAGCAGGTCTGATCACTCAGATGCACCGGGAAGGCGCGCTGGATCAAGCAACACGCAGTACCCGAACCTTGCCGGCGCGCCAAGCTGGTACACTTGAAACCGCCCGGCTTTTGCGGGCGGTTTTGTTTTTGTGGACGTGAATTGTTCGTCTCGTCCGTAGTCAACCCGTAGTCCCCGGTTCAATCCGATCCAACCCGATTCTGGAATCCATGTCCGTGCTGCCCGATCCGTCCACCCTTGCCCTCGACCCCATGAAACCTGCCGCCGCGGTGATCAACCATCTGCTGGCGCAGGAGCCCTGGGCGCGCGATACGCTCATCGCCCATGCCGGCAAGGTGGCCTGCATCGATACCGGTGTCATGCAATTGCGCCTGAAGGTGACCGGTGATGGCTACCTGCAAGACGTGCCGGCCGATGCACCGGCCAACGTCACGATCCGCCTGAAGCTTTCCGACCTGCCGCTCATTGCCGCCAACCGCGAGCGTGCGGTCTCCTACGTCAAGCTGGAGGGCGATGCCGATTTCGCCAATGCCATCTCGCAATTGAGCCAGAAGCTGCGCTGGGATGCCGAGGACGATCTCTCCCGCGTGGTCGGCGACATCGCCGCCACCCGCATCGTCTCCGGTGCGCGTGGCCTGTTCGAGGCCGCCCGCACTACCCAGCGCAAGCTGACCGAAAACCTTGCCGAGTATTTCCTGGAAGAACAACCGATGCTGATCCGCCCCCGCCAGTTGCAGGATTTTTCTGCCGACGTCGTGCGCCTGCGCGATGATCTGGAACGCCTGTCCAAGCGTATCGAGAAACTGGAGCGTCGCTAAATGCTGCTGCGTTCCATGCGTCTGCTCAAGATCATCCGCGTGGCCATCCTGTATGGCCTGGATGAAATCATCGCCTCCGAATTCGCGCCGCCGCGCATCGCCCGCATCATCAATCGCGTCTTCTTCTGGCGCGACCTCTCCGCGCCGCGCGGTGAGCGCCTGCGCCGCGCATTGGAGGATCTCGGTCCCATCTTCATCAAGTTCGGCCAGGTGCTTTCGACCCGGCGCGACCTGATGCCACCCGACATCGCCAACGAGCTGACCCTGCTGCAGGACCGCGTGCCTCCCTTCAGTTCGGAACTGGCGGTGAAGCAGATCGAGAAATCGCTGGGCGCGCATCCGGACCAGCTCTTCGCCAGCTTCGAGCGCACCCCGGTGGCTTCGGCCTCGATTGCCCAGGTCCACTTTGCGACCCTGAAGGATGGCAAGGATGTGGCGGTGAAGGTGCTGCGTCCCGGCATGCGCGACATCATCGATCACGACATCGGCCTCATGCACGTGGCCGCCGACTGGCTGGAACGCCTGTGGGCAGACGGCCGGCGCCTGAAGGCCAAGGAAGTCGTGGGCGAGTTCGACAAGTACCTGCACGACGAGCTGGACCTCATGCGCGAAGCCGCCAATGCCAGCCAGCTGCGCCGCAACTTCGCCGAGTCCACGCTGTTGATGGTGCCGGAGATGCATTGGGATTATTGTTCACCATCGGTCATCGTGATGGAACGGATGGTTGGCATCCCCATCTCGCAGACCGAGCGCCTGCGCGCCGAAGGAGTGGACCTGGCCAAGCTGTCGCGCGATGGCGTGGAGATTTTCTTCACCCAGGTGTTTCGCGATGGCTTCTTCCATGCGGACATGCACCCCGGCAACATCCTGGTGTCGGTGGCGCCGGAGAGCTTTGGCCGCTACATCGCGCTGGACTTCGGCATCGTCGGCACGCTCAATGATTTCGACAAGGATTACCTGTCGCAGAATTTCCTGGCCTTCTTCCGCCGCGACTACAAGCGCGTGGCCGAGGCCCACATTGAATCCGGCTGGGCGCCCAAGGATACCCGCGTCGATGAGCTGGAAGCCGCCGTGCGCGCCTGCTGCGAACCGATCTTCGACCGTCCGCTGAAGGACATTTCCTTTGGCCAGGTGCTGCTGCGCCTGTTCCAGACTTCGCGCCGCTTCAATGTCGAGGTGCAGCCGCAACTGGTGCTGCTGCAGAAGACGCTGCTCAACGTCGAAGGCCTGGGCCGCCAGCTCGATCCCGATCTCGATCTGTGGAAGACCGCCAAACCTTATCTGGAACGCTGGATGAGCGAGCAGATCGGCTGGCGCGGTTTCGTCGAGCAGCTGAAGGTGGAAGTGCCGCGCTACAGCCGCCTGCTGCCGGAACTGCCGCGCCTGGCGCACCAGGCGCTGACGCGCTACACCGAAGGCGAGAACCAGCCGCAGAACACCGAACTGATCCGCAAGCTCCTGGCCGAGCAGCGCCGTACCAATATGCTCTTGGGGGTAATCGTCTATTTCGGCGGCGGGCTGATCGGCGGCATCATCGTGATCCAGGTGCTGATGCACGTGCTGAAGTTTTACTGATGCAATGGGTCAAATGGTTAAAATGATTTAAACAATATAAATCATTGTTTTTTCAATCCAAGCGCCGGCAGATGCCGGCGTTTCGCATGGATCACCTCAACGAACAGAGGCGGAATACAACGTGGGAACCACAGACAACAGCTTGTCCGACGCGCGCGTGCGCATGTTGCCCTACATCGTGGCGGCGACCTTCTTCATGGAATACCTGGACACCACCATCATCGCCACGGCCTTGCCGCAGATGGCGCAGTCCTTCGGGATCGGACCCAATGAGCTGAGCCTGGGCATGACGGCCTACATGCTGACGCTGGCCGTGTTCATTCCCGTCAGCGGCTGGGTGGCGGACCGCTTCGGTTCGCGCACGGTGTTCGGCATGGCCATTGCGATCTTCACGCTGGCCTCGGTGCTGTGCGGGGTTTCACAGAATGTGTGGGAATTCACCGCCGCCCGTGTGCTGCAGGGACTGGGTGGCGCGATGATGGTGCCGGTCGGGCGCATGATCGTGGTACGCAGCACCGGCAAGGAGCGTCTGATGAAAGCCATCGCCACCATTACCTGGCCGGCCATCGTGGCGCCGGTGGTGGGGCCTTCCATCGGTGGTTTCATCACGACGTATGCCTCGTGGCACTGGATCTTCCTGATGAACGTACCGTTCGGTCTTGCGGCCTTCAGCGCGGTGATGATGGTGGTGCGCAATGAACATGGCCACGACAAGCGGCCGCTGGACATGATCGGTTTCATCCTCTCGGGCGCGGCGCTGACCTCGCTGTTGTATGGCACCGAAATCGCCAGCCATATGGAGTCCAACATCAAGGTGGCGTTCGGTTTCGTGGCGCTGGGCGTGGTGCTGGGCTACTGTGCGTGGCGCCACATGCAGCGCATCGAACATCCGCTGCTGGATTTTTCCAACCTGCGCATCCCGACTTATTCGGTGACGGTGCTCACCGGTTCGCTCACGCGCATCGGCGTGGATGCCGTGCCTTACCTGATGCCGCTGATGTTCCAGATCGGGTTTGGATTGACGGCCTTCCAGTCGGGTTTGCTGCTGCTGGCCACCGCGCTTGGCAATCTGGGCATGAAGGCGTTCACCACGCGCATCCTGCAGCGATTCGGTTTTCGCAGCGTGGCGGTCAACAATGCGGCCATCGCGGGCTGCCTCATTATCATCTGCGGTTTGCTGACGCCCGGGACGCCGCTGCCGGTGATACTTGGCGTGATCTTCTGCTACGGGCTGTCGCGTTCGATGCAATTTTCTACCCTGGCCACGCTGGCCTATGCGGATATCAGCGATGCCCGCAAATCCTCGGCCAGCACGCTCTGGAGCGTGGCGCAGCAAATGACCATCGGCATGGGCATCGCCTTCGGCGCGCTGGCCCTGCGTATCGCGTCTGCCCTGCGTGGCGAGCAGATCGATACCAGCTCTGCGCATTTCACGCTGGGCGATTTCCAGTGGGCCTTCGCCATGGCCGGGGTGGTGACGCTGATCTCGGTGATCGGTTATCGCGGCCTGGCGCGCGATGCCGGCAGCAATATCGGTGGTGGCATGCGCGCTGCGCAGGGCAAGCGCTGAAGAGGTCCTAGCCCTGTGCGGAAAATCGCTTGGCCAGGCGCTCGCGGCGGAAGTGCTCCACCACGAAATCGACGAACACCCGCGTCTTGGCCGGCAGCAGTCGCGCCGCCGTGAAGTAGAGCGAGAGCATGCCGGTATCGACATACCAGTCCGGCAATACTCGCACCAGCGTGCCGCGTTCCAGATAGAGCAGGGCATGCGGCATCGAGACCAGGGTGATGCCCAGACCGGCCTCGGCCACTTCGCAGGCGGCGTTGGCATCGCTCATGGTCATGCGTTGCTGCAGCGTGACCGGCGCCTGCTGGCCGCTGCGGTCGCGCAGCGAGAAGGGGCGCACGCGGCCGGTCTGCGGCGAGCGGATCAGGATGCCGGCATGGTCGGCCAGATCGGCCGGTGAGCGCAGCGCCGGGTGCGCGGCCAGATAGGCCGGCGCGGCCAGCAAGACCCGATGCGCCGGTGCCAGTTCCCGCGCCACCACGCCAGGCGACAACTCGGTGCCGCCGGCAATGGCGGCATCGAAACCTTCGGTGATGAGATCCACCGAGCGGTTTTCAAAATGCCAGTCCGGCTGGATGCCCGGATAGCGGCCCAGGAATTCTCCCAACAAGGGCACGATGTATTGCCGCCCGAAGCCCGTTCCCATGCTGACCTTGAGGGTGCCGGCCGGCTGTCCGCCTGCGCTGGCCAGGTTGGCCACGGCGTTGCGGATGGCTTGCAGGCCGCCGCCCACTTCCTGCAGGAAGCGCTCGCCGGCTTCGGTCAGCGAGAGCTTGCGGGTGCTGCGGTGGAACAGCCGCACGCCCAGCGACGTCTCCAGCCGCGCCACATTTTTGCCGACGGCGGCCGAGGTCAGGCCGAGCTGGCGTGCCGCCGCCGAGAAGCTGCCGGCGTGGGCCGCAGCGACGAAGCATTCGATGCTGGTCATGGTTTCCATCGCCGGATTTTAAACTAAAGGTTTAAAAAGAAGATAGGGATTGCTGGCTAGTCGCAACATAATCCAAGGCCGATACTTGCTTCAACCCGGACGCACACAGCAGCACGCCGACGGGGCCAACCCATTACCTTCAAGGAGCAAGATCATGAACCAGCAAGTCCAACAAGCCACCAACGTTTCTCCCCTGTTGTCCAAGGTTGCCTTCGTGCAAGGCGGTTCGCGCGGCATTGGTGCCGCCATCGTGCAGCGCCTGGCCGCCGAAGGCGCTACGGTCGCCTTCACCTACGTCAGCTCGCCCGACAAGGCGCAAGCCCTGGTGTCCGGCGTAGAAGCCAAGGGGGGCCGCGCCCTGGCGATCCAGGCCGACAGCTCGGATGCCGCCGCCCTGCAGCAAGCCATCCGCCTGGCCGCCGAGACCTTTGGGCGCCTCGATATCCTGGTCAACAATGCGGGCGTGCTGGCCCTGGGCCCCATCGATGACTTCAAGCTGGAAGACCTGGACCGCACCCTGGCCGTGAACGTGCGCAGCGTCGTCGTGGCCACCCAGGCCGCCGTGCGCTACATGGGCGAAGGGGGCCGTGTCATCAGCATCGGCAGTACCAATGCCGACCGCATTCCCTTTGCCGGTGGCGCCGTGTATGCCATGAGCAAGTCGGCGCTGGTCGGCCTGACCAAGGGCCTGGCGCGGGACCTGGGTCCGCGCGGCATCACCGTCAACAACGTGCAGCCCGGCCCGGTGGACACCGACATGAACCCGGCCGACAGCGATTTCGCCGCCTCCCTGACCGGCCTGATGGCGCTGCCGCGCTATGGCAAGGCCGAGGAAATCGCCAGCTTCGTGGCTTATCTGGCCGGTCCGGAATCGGGCTACATTACCGGGGCCAACCTGATGATCGATGGTGGCTTCTCTGCCTGATTCCCTGCGTTGCCGGGATGAAAAAAACCTCGCACCGGTTGCCACCGGGCGAGGTTTTCTGTTGCCTGCGCGTGGATCAGGCGAACAGCCGTGCCAGCTCCACGCCCGGTTCAGGGGCGCGCATGAAGGCTTCGCCGACCAGGAAGGCGTGCACGTCGGCGTCGCGCATGCGCTTGACGTCATCTGGCGTCGCAATGGCCGATTCGGTGACCACCAGTTTTTCCGGCGGAATGCGTGGCAGCAGGTTCAGGGTGGTGTCGAGCGTGGTCTCGAAGGTGCGCAGGTTGCGGTTGTTGATGCCCAGGAGGCGCGTCTTCAGCTTCAGGGCGGCATCCAGCTCGGCGCTGTCGTGCACTTCTACCAGCACGCTCATGCCCAGTTCATGGGCGCAGGCTTCCAGATCGGCCATCAGGCCATGGTCCAGTGCGGCCACGATCAGCAGGATGGCGTCCGCCCCCCAGGAGCGCGCCTGGTAGACCTGGTAATGATCCATCATGAAATCCTTGCGCAGCACCGGCAGGGCGCACGCGGCGCGCGCCGCTTTGAGGTAGTCCGGCGAGCCCTGGAAGAATTGTTCATCCGTCAGCACGGACAGGCAAGCCGCGCCATGTTCGGCATAGCTCACGGCGATCTCGGCCGGCTTGAAGTCGGGACGGATCACGCCCTTGGAGGGCGAGGCCTTCTTGACTTCGGCGATCACGCCGGCCTGACCGTTGGCGATCTTGCCGCGCAGGCTCTCTTCGAAGTTGCGCAGTTCCGAGCGCAATTCGCTGTCGGTTTCCACATCGCGGCGCAGGCTGGCGAGGTCGCGCTGCTTCTTGGCCAGGCGCACTTCCTCGGCCTTGACGTCGAGGATCTTGTTGAGGATGTCGGACATGGGGCTCCTTGTCGGTTTCAGTGTTTGCCGCCGAGCTGGCGCGTGATCTGCACGAACTGGTCCAGCTTGGCACGGGCAGCGCCGGAGGCGATGGTGGCGCGCGCAGTGGCCATCCCCTCGGCAATGGAAGGCGCCACACCTGCCGCATACAGGGCGGTGGCGGCATTGATGACTACGATATCGTGTACCGGACCGGGTTCCCCGCGCAGGGCCTCGAAGATTTTTTCCTTCGATCCGGCGGCATTGGCGACCTGCAGGTTGCGGCTGGCAAACATGGACAGGCCGAAGTCTTCCGGATGGATCTCATACTCGCGGATCTCGCCGTTGATGAGCTCGCCCACCATGGTGGCGCCGCCCAGCGTGACTTCATCCAGGTTGTCGCGGCCCCAGACCACGATGGCATGCTGTGCGCCCAGGCGTTGCAGCACGCGCACCTGGATGCCCACGAGGTCGGGATGGAACACACCCATGAGGATATTGGGCGCCCCCGCCGGATTGGTCAGCGGCCCCAGGATGTTGAAGATGGTGCGCACGCCCAGTTCCTTGCGCACCGGCGCGGCATGCTTCATGGCGGCGTGGTGGTTGGGGGCGAACATGAAGCCGATGCCGGTCTGGGCGATCGATTGCGCCACTTGCTCGGGTTGCAGGTTGATGTCTGCGCCCAGTGCTTCGAGCACGTCGGCGCTGCCGGACGAGGACGATACGCTGCGCCCGCCATGCTTGGCTACGCGCGCACCGGCCGCAGCTGCCACGAACATGGAAGCCGTGGAGATATTGAAAGTATGCGCGCCATCTCCGCCGGTGCCCACGATGTCGAGCAGGCCGGTAGTGTCGGCCATCGGCACCTTGGTCGCGAATTCGCGCATGACCTGCGCGGCGGCGGCGATCTCGCCGATGCTTTCCTTCTTCACGCGCAGGCCCATGGTGAGGGCCGCGATCATGACCGGCGACATCTCGCCACCCATGATCTGGCGGAACAGCGTGAGCATTTCATCGTGGAAGATTTCGCGATGTTCGATACAGCGCAGCAGCGCTTCTTGCGGAGTGATGGACATGTCGTGTCTCGTCTTGTGTGATGGCCTCAGCCGTGGGCGCTGCCGGTCAGGAAGTTCTTGAGCAGGGCGTGGCCGTGCTCGGAGAGGATGGACTCGGGGTGGAACTGCACGCCTTGCAGATTAAATTCCTTGTGGCGCACGCCCATGATCTCGCCATCGTCGGTCCAGGCGGTCACTTCCAGGCAATCCGGCAGGGTGGCGCGTTCGATGGCCAGCGAGTGGTAGCGGATCACCGTGTAAGGCGTGGGCAGCTCCTTGAAGACGCCCACACCCGTGTGCGCGATCTTGGAAGTCTTGCCATGCATGACCTGCTTGGCGCGGATGATGTTGCCGCCGAAGGCTTCGCCGATGGCCTGGTGGCCCAGGCAGACGCCGAGGATGGGCAGCTTGCCCGAGAATTGCTTCAACAGGTCCACGCAGATACCGGCTTCCTTGGGGCTGCAGGGGCCGGGGGAAAGGCAGATGCGTGCCGGGTTCAGTTTCTTGATGTCATCCAGCGTGATCTCGTCATTGCGGATGGTCAGCACCTCTTCGCCCAGCTCGCCGAAGTATTGCACCAGGTTGTAGGTGAAGGAGTCGTAGTTGTCGATCATCAGCAGCATTTAGATTTCTCCGTCCAGGCCATCTTGCACTTGTTCAGCAGCGCGCAGTACGGCGCGCGCCTTGTTTTCGGTTTCTTCCCATTCCATTTCCGGCACCGAGTCGGCCACGATGCCGGCGGCCGCCTGCACGTACAGGGTGCCATCCTTGATGACGCCGGTACGAATCGCAATGGCCACGTCCATCTCGCCTCCGAAGGAGAGATAGCCGCAGGCGCCGCCATAGATGCCGCGCTTGGTCGGTTCCAGTTCGTCGATGATTTCCATGGCGCGCACCTTGGGGGCACCCGAGAGCGTACCGGCGGGGAAGGTGGCCTTGAGCACGTCCAGGTTGGACATGCCGGGTTTCAAGATGCCCTCGACGTTGGAGACGATGTGCTGCACGTGGGAATATTTTTCGATCACCATCTGGTCGGTGACCTTGACGCTGCCGGTGGTGGCGATGCGGCCGATGTCGTTGCGGGCCAGGTCGATCAACATCACGTGTTCGGCGATTTCCTTGGGATCGGCCAGCAGTTCGCGGGCCAGCTGTTCATCGCGCTCGATGGTGGAGCCGCGCGGGCGGGTGCCGGCCAGCGGGCGGATGGTGATCTTCTTCTGGTCTTCGCCGATGGATTCATTACGCACCAGGATTTCGGGCGAGGCGCCGACGATCTGCATATCGCCGAAGTTGTAGAAGTACATGTAGGGCGAGGGGTTCAGCGAGCGCAGCGCGCGGTACAGCATCAGCGGCGAGTCGACATAGGATTTCTTGAGGCGCTGGCCGATCTGCACCTGCATCAGGTCGCCGGCCATCACGTATTCCTTGGCGCGGGCCACGGCTTTCAGATATTCGTCCTTGGGGAATTCGCGGATGGTCTCGGTACGCACCGAACCGGTGGTGACGGGGGCATCGGCCGGTCGTCGCAGCATGGCGCGCAGGTCGCGCAGTCGCTGTCGGCCACGGGAGAAGGCTTCCGGCTGGCTGGGGTCGGCGTAGACGATCAGGTAGAGCTTGCCGGAGAGGTTGTCGATGACGGCCAGTTCTTCGGTCAGCAGCAGCTGGATGTCGGGTAGGCCCAGCGTGTCCTTGGGCGCGCTGTCTTCCAGGCGCTTTTCGATGTAACGCACGGCGTCATAGCCGAAGTAGCCGGCCAGGCCGCCGCAGAAGCGCGGCATGCCGGGGCGGATGGCGACCTTGAAGCGGGACTGGTACTGGGCGATGAATTCCAGCGCATTGCCTTCGGCAGTTTCGATCACCACGTCATTCTTCAGCACTTCGATCTGCTTGCCGCTGCAGCGGATCTTGGTCGAAGCAGGCAGGCCGATGAAGGAATAGCGGCCGAAGCGCTCGCCTCCCACGACTGATTCCAGCAGGAAGGTGTTCTTGCCGGTGTTGTGGCTCTGGGCCAGCTTGAGATAGAGCGTGAGCGGCGTTTCCAGGTCGGCGAAGGCTTCGGCGATCAGGGGGATGCGGTTGTAGCCTTCGGCGGCCAGCGATTTGAATTCGAGTTCAGTCATGTTTCACTCCAGACCGCCATTGTAGGGTATGCGGGCCTGCCCACTGGCGGTGCGCAGGCGCAATGCGCGATGCACACGATGACCGTGGACAGCTGCGGACTCTCGTCAGCGGTGTCGTTAAGGGAAATACGGGGGATGCGGGTACTACAACAAACGACCCGGCACGCAGGTGCGGCCAGGTCCAGGCGTCATTTACAGAGCCTGGAATTGCCAGCGTCGCCACAGCCAGGCCTCAGGGGCGGCTGTCGGTTGAGCGGTACGTTTGTTGTTGCGAAACATTGATGTGGGGTCGCGGTTGGATCTTCGGTCTATCGACCGGTGGCCTGACAGGGTGTCAGTCCACCGAGATTTGCTGCGCTGCTTCTACAAGCGTCGAAACTATACCATCCGAATCGACGTCGTGTATAGATTCACCGTGGTTGTATCCATACGGAACATTCAGGACACGGCATCCCGCCGCGCGGGCGGCCTGGGCGTCGTTGCTGGAGTCGCCGATGGCCACCACCTGGGCCGGTTCCAGGGCGAAATCCTGGCACACCTGCAGCAGCGGCATGGGATCGGGCTTCTTTTTGGCGAAGGAATCGCCGCCATAGACGATCTCGAAGAAGTCGCGCAGGCCCTTCTTCTGCAGCAGCGGCACGGCAAAGGCCAGCGGCTTGTTGGTCACGCAGGCCAGGCGCAGGCCCTTGCCGCGCAGGGCCTGCAGGCCCTCGACCACGCCCGGGTAGAGCGAGGAATAGTCGCCGTTGATGGCCAGGTAATGCTCGGTATAGCTGTCCAGGGCCTGCTGGAAGTACTGCGCCGCTTCATCCTCGGCATAGTCCACGGCCAGCACGCGGCGGATCAGGTTCTCGGTCCCCTTGCCGACGAAGTTGACGATGGTTTCCTGGGACAGTGGCGTCAGTCCCAATTCTTCACGCATGCGGTTGACCGCTACATGGAAATCGGCCGCTGTATCCAGCATGGTGCCGTCGAGGTCGATGATGGCGGCCTTGATATTGGTCAGATTCTTCATATGCCCTGGAAACCTCGTAGTTTGTACGTCTGGCGAAGGGGAGGGGGATCAGACTTGGGCCAGTTCGGCGCGCATGGCGTCGATGACGGCCTTGTAGTCCGGCTTGCCGAAGATGGCCGATCCGGCGACAAAGGTGTCTGCACCGGCGCGGGCGGCGGCGGCGATGTTTTCGATCTTGATGCCGCCATCGACTTCCAGCAGGATGTCGCGGCCGGAGGCATCGATGCGGCGGCGCACTTCGGCGATCTTCTTCAGGGCTTCAGGGATGAAGGACTGGCCGCCGAAACCGGGGTTGACCGACATGATCAGGACCATGTCCAGCTTGTCCATCACGTGGTCCAGGTAGTGCAGCGGCGTGCCCGGGTTGAACACCAGGCCGGCCTTGCAGCCGTTGTCGCGGATCAGTTGCAGGGAGCGGTCGATGTGCTCGGAGGCTTCCGGGTGGAAGGTGATCAGGTTGGCGCCGGCCTTGGCGAAGTCGGGGATGATGCGGTCCACGGGCTTGACCATCAGGTGCACATCGATGGGCACCTGCACGTGCGGACGGATGGCTTCGCAGACCAGCGGGCCGATGGTCAGGTTGGGGACGTAGTGGTTGTCCATCACGTCGAAGTGGATGAAATCGGCGCCGGCGGCGACGACATTGCGCACTTCTTCACCCAGGCGGGCAAAATCGGCGGACAGGATGCTGGGGGCGATACGGTAGGTCGGCATGGCTGTAAAGAAAAGAATGGCTGAATCGACGGTTGCCCTCCGGGCTCAGGCGCGGAGGCGGCAAAACCGCTATTCTACCTTGCTGCGCGGTGCACCGGCCCGGCCGATGAGCTGGCTGGAGCGCCTGGGCGGGCAGACGAAACGCATCGGCTTGCGCTGCTGGCGGAATTCGTGTGCAATCCGGGATGGCCACGCGACGGCCCCTCTTCACAACACAGGAAACCCCATGGCAGCGTATGAGTTCACGGTGACGGTCAAGACCCAGTACCTGGAGGAACAATCCGATCCATCGCGTTCGCACTACGTGTTCGCCTATGCGATCAGCATCGTCAACAGCGGCACGGTGCCGGCCCAGCTGATCTCGCGCCATTGGGTCATCACCGACGCCAACAACCACGTGCAGGAAGTACGCGGCCTGGGCGTGGTGGGGCACCAGCCCTTCCTGCAGCCGGGCGAGCAGTTCGAATACACCAGCGGCACCTCGCTCAATACCCCGCAGGGCAGCATGCATGGTGAATATTTCTGCGTGGCCGAGGATGGCGAGCAGTTTGACGTGCGCATTCCCGAGTTCGTTCTTTCACTACCGCGCACCCTGCACTGAATTTTTCTTCCTGAAACCGGGCGGCGGATTTTTCAGCGCGGGTCGCTGTCTGTCGTCTCTCGCGCTTGCTGCTGCTCTTTCTGCTTCCCGCTGACGGGCCGGCCATTGTGTTCCTTGCGGCCCGAGAACATGGTCCACCAGACGATGAAGACCAGCACGAAGAAGGCGGCGCAAGCTTCCAGGATCAACCACAACATGAATTTGTCTCCGATGTCATTGAATCGTTTTGCCAAGCTTTCGGCGCTGCGGCGTCTCAGTGTACCTGCAATGGCGGTCTCGGTCGCCGTCCTGCTGGCGGCCTGCCAAACCACGCCGCTGACCACGCCCGCTCCCGGCCAGCCGGCGCCCAGGCCGGTCGTCCAGCCGGGGCCGGCCATGCGCGCTACCACCTTTGCCCAGTTGCCCGGCTGGAACAATGACGACCTGCGCGAAGCCTGGCCGGCCGTGCAGTCCTCCTGCTCGGTCATGATCAGGAAGCCCGAGTGGCGCGCGGCCTGTAGCGCCGCCCAGCAGGTCAATGCCAATGACCTGGGCTTCCTGCGCCAGTACTTCGAGACCTATTTCACGCCCTGGCAGCTGTTCAATCCTGATGGCACTGATACCGGGCTGGTGACGGGTTACTATGAGCCGCTGCTGCGCGGCTCGCGCCGCCGTGCCGGGCCTTACCAGACACCGCTGTACCAGGCGCCCGACGATCTGCTGACCATCGACCTGGCCAGTGTCTATCCTGAGCTGAAGAACCTGCGCCTGCGCGGCAAGGTGGTCGGACGCAAGGTGGTGCCGTATCCGACCCGCGCCGAGTTGATGCAGGGTAACAGCCTGGCCGGCAAGGAGATCGTCTGGGTGGATGATCCGGTGGAGGCGTTCTTCCTGCAGGTGCAGGGTTCCGGCCGCGTGTATCTGCCGGAGTCGCGCGAGACCATCCGCCTGGCTTATGCGGACCAGAACGGGCGCCCCTACAAATCCATCGGGCGCTACCTGGTGGACAAGGGCGAGATGGAGCTGTCCCAGGCTTCGGCCCAGAACATCAAGGCCTGGGTCCAGGCCAATCCGGCGCGCAAGGAAGAGTTGCTCAATGCCAATCCCAGCTATGTCTTCTTCAAGGAAGAAAAGCTGCCCGATCCTTCCAAGGGACCGAAGGGCGCCCAAGGTATTCCGCTGACGCCCCAGCGCTCCATTGCCATCGACCCGCAGCATGTGCCGCTGGGCGCGCCGGTATTCCTCTCGACTACCTTGCCCAACAGCGACCGTCCGCTGCAGCGGCTGGTGGTGGCGCAGGATACGGGCGGTGCCATTCGTGGCGTGGTCCGGGCTGACTATTTCTGGGGCTTTGGCGATGAGGCCGAGGATCGCGCCGGGGCCATGAAGCAGCGCGGCATGATGTGGGTGCTGCTGCCTAAGGGGATGATGCCGTCGGGTGGCAACTGATCCGTTGATGTTGCCTTGATGCAATTGAAAAAGCCTGATCCTGCTGAGGGATCAGGCTTTTTTGCCGATGGCGGCCTGGTTCAGCGCAGTACCAGCACCGGGATGGTGGAATGGGTCAGCACCTTCTGGGTCTTGCTGCCCAGGAAGATGCGCGAGAGGCCGCTGCGTCCATGGGAAGCCATGAAGATGGCGTCGCAGCCGTGCAGTTGCGCCGCCTTGATGATTTCTTCATCGGGGTTGAAGGACATCACGATTTCGGTCTTGCAGGGTACGCCAGCGGCGGCAGCAGCGTCGGCGATACGTTTGATGTGCTGGTTGGCGACGGCCTTGACGTTTTCTTCGTAGAGGGCGGGATCGATGGCCATCGAGCTTTCAGCCAGTGGCGAGAAGGGATAAGGCTCGGCTACCGAGATGCCGATGATGCTTGCGCCGCAGTTCTTGGCATAGTCCACGGCAGTGGCGATGGCCTTGTTCGAACGGTCGGAACCGTCGGTGGGCACGAGTATGGTCTTGAACATGATTGCCTCCTTTTATCGGGATAGGAAAGGCGCCGCTGGGCGCTTGAGGGATGACTCCAATATAGACCCGTGGTGCCTTGCCCGCATGAAATTCTGGGCAGTCATTGCGCCAGGTCGGACTGGCGCTTTATTTTTGGCTTATTCTTGCGGTTCGCCGTGCCGGCTTGCTGCCACGTCCGGGCGGATTACCGATTCATTCATAAGAAGGAGACCTGCTATGAGCTACCAAAACATCCTGGTCGAGACCCACGACAAGGTTGGCCTGATCCGCCTGAACCGTCCCAAGGCGCTCAACGCCCTGAGCGACGACCTGATGAGCGAGCTGGGCACGGCCTTGCTGGCTTTCGACGCCGATGACGGGATCGGCTGCATCGTGGTCACCGGCAGTGAGAAGGCCTTTGCCGCGGGGGCGGACATCAGCGTGATGGCCGGGTTTGACTATATGGATGTCTTCAATGGCGAATTCATCACCCGCAACTGGGAGACGCTGCGTCGCATCCGCAAGCCGGTGATTGCGGCGGTGGCGGGCTATGCGCTGGGTGGTGGCTGCGAGTTGGCGATGATGTGCGACTTCATCATCGCCGCCGACAATGCGAGGTTCGGTCAGCCGGAGATCAAGCTGGGCATCATCCCCGGCGCCGGTGGTACCCAGCGCCTGCCCCGCGCGGTTTCCAAGTCCAAGGCCATGGACCTGGCGCTGACGGCACGCATGATGGATGCGCAGGAGGCCGAGCGGGCAGGGCTGGTGTCGCGTATCGTGCCGGCGGACAAGCTGATGGAAGAAGCCATGGCGGCCGCCGTGACCATTACCGAGATGCCGCGGCAGGTGGCGATGATGGTGAAGGATTCGGTCAACCGGGCCTATGAGACCACGCTGTCCGAGGGGATGAAGTATGAACGCGCGCTCTTCTATAGCTGCTTTGCTACTGAAGACCAGAAGGAGGGCATGAAGGCCTTCCTGGAAAAGCGGCCGGCTGTATTCAAGAACGCTTGATTACCTTTTCGCGGACGTATGAAAGGGCCGCCCGCCAGGGTGGCCCTTTTTTCTGAATGATTTACGATTTCTTCATATCGACCACAAAGCCTCGCCAGTAAAGGCTTTGAGCTGGATTGGGGAAAGGGTCGAAGCGTCCTGGCTAAATTATTTTCGATAATTCTTCAAAAAGTGCTTGCACGGTATGAAGGGCATTGCTATAGTTCGCCCCCTGCTGACGCGACACACGAAGCGAAGTTGAAAAACAGAGCGACGGAGGTCGGCGAAGCAAAGAGCAGTGAAGCAGTTTGAAGTACGTTTTAAATTGGAAGTAGTCGAGCGGAAGTAAAAGCGAAGACGAAAAAATTTAAAACGAATCGCAAAAAAGTAGTTGACGCGATAAACAAACTGCTACATAATCTCGTTTCTCTGCTGCTGACGAACAAAACGATTCGCAGCGATGCAAACAGCGCGCAGCGCGTTTGATGCAGACAGATCTTTAAAAATTAACAGCCGATAAGCGTGGGCGTTTAATGAAGTGCGACAGAACTTCGGTTCTGGAAACTTTACATATTAAATGCTCACAAGAAATATAGGTAAGATCGCAAGAAATTACCTGTCAGTATTTTGAGAGAGCGATGCCCTTCGGGGTAGCCAGAAATGGCACAAAACAGAGATTAAACTAAAGAGTTTGATCCTGGCTCAGATTGAACGCTGGCGGCATGCCTTACACATGCAAGTCGAACGGCAGCATAGGAGCTTGCTCCTGATGGCGAGTGGCGAACGGGTGAGTAATATATCGGAACGTGCCCTAGAGTGGGGGATAACTAGTCGAAAGATTAGCTAATACCGCATACGATCTACGGATGAAAGTGGGGGATCGCAAGACCTCATGCTCCTGGAGCGGCCGATATCTGATTAGCTAGTTGGTGGGGTAAAAGCCTACCAAGGCGACGATCAGTAGCTGGTCTGAGAGGACGACCAGCCACACTGGGACTGAGACACGGCCCAGACTCCTACGGGAGGCAGCAGTGGGGAATTTTGGACAATGGGGGCAACCCTGATCCAGCAATGCCGCGTGAGTGAAGAAGGCCTTCGGGTTGTAAAGCTCTTTTGTCAGGGAAGAAACGGTGGTGGCTAATATCTACTACTAATGACGGTACCTGAAGAATAAGCACCGGCTAACTACGTGCCAGCAGCCGCGGTAATACGTAGGGTGCAAGCGTTAATCGGAATTACTGGGCGTAAAGCGTGCGCAGGCGGTTGTGTAAGACAGATGTGAAATCCCCGGGCTCAACCTGGGAATTGCATTTGTGACTGCACGGCTAGAGTGTGTCAGAGGGGGGTAGAATTCCACGTGTAGCAGTGAAATGCGTAGATATGTGGAGGAATACCGATGGCGAAGGCAGCCCCCTGGGATAACACTGACGCTCATGCACGAAAGCGTGGGGAGCAAACAGGATTAGATACCCTGGTAGTCCACGCCCTAAACGATGTCTACTAGTTGTCGGGTCTTAATTGACTTGGTAACGCAGCTAACGCGTGAAGTAGACCGCCTGGGGAGTACGGTCGCAAGATTAAAACTCAAAGGAATTGACGGGGACCCGCACAAGCGGTGGATGATGTGGATTAATTCGATGCAACGCGAAAAACCTTACCTACCCTTGACATGGATGGAATCCCGAAGAGATTTGGGAGTGCTCGAAAGAGAACCATCACACAGGTGCTGCATGGCTGTCGTCAGCTCGTGTCGTGAGATGTTGGGTTAAGTCCCGCAACGAGCGCAACCCTTGTCATTAGTTGCTACGAAAGGGCACTCTAATGAGACTGCCGGTGACAAACCGGAGGAAGGTGGGGATGACGTCAAGTCCTCATGGCCCTTATGGGTAGGGCTTCACACGTCATACAATGGTACATACAGAGGGCCGCCAACCCGCGAGGGGGAGCTAATCCCAGAAAGTGTATCGTAGTCCGGATTGGAGTCTGCAACTCGACTCCATGAAGTTGGAATCGCTAGTAATCGCGGATCAGCATGTCGCGGTGAATACGTTCCCGGGTCTTGTACACACCGCCCGTCACACCATGGGAGCGGGTTTTACCAGAAGTGGGTAGCCTAACCGCAAGGAGGGCGCTCACCACGGTAGGATTCGTGACTGGGGTGAAGTCGTAACAAGGTAGCCGTATCGGAAGGTGCGGCTGGATCACCTCCTTTCTAGAGTGCGCACGAAGTTAAGCGTCCACACTTATCGGCTGTAAATTAAGAACAGTTATTTGGTGAAGCGCGGTCCGTGACACAAGGTCACTGACTGGCTACTGATACTGATCCAAGCGGGTCTGTAGCTCAGCTGGTTAGAGCACCGTGTTGATAACGCGGGGGTCGTTGGTTCGAGCCCAACCAGACCCACCAAGGTTTCGGGGGTTTAGCTCAGCTGGGAGAGCACCTGCTTTGCAAGCAGGGGGTCGTCGGTTCGATCCCGTCAACCTCCACCAAGAAATGTCAAACCTAAGTCAGCGTCGCAAAACGCAAGACGTAGTGATTTAGGTTTGATCTTTTACGATCAATGGCTGTTTTTGTTCTTTAACAATCTGGAAGAAGTAAAGATTCATTTAATGATGAATGCCAGGACTGCGGTCCTTGTATGAATCAAAAAATGGGTGTGATTGTATCAATCAAAGTATTACGAAGTGATCTTAGCAATTAGAAGACTTACTTTGGAATACGGCAAACGCTAAAACTCAACGCTTCATATAACGCTCTTGCAAAAGAGGCTAACGTTATAGGAACAAGCGAATAAGTGCACATGGTGGATGCCTTGGCGATTACAGGCGATGAAGGACGTAGTAGCTTGCGATAAGCTGCGGGGAGCTGGCAAACAAGCTTTGATCCGCAGATTTCCGAATGGGGAAACCCGGCCGTAAGGTCATCGTTATCTGAATACATAGGGTAACGAAGCGAACGTGGCGAACTGAAACATCTAAGTAGCTACAGGAAAAGAAATCAACCGAGATTCCCAAAGTAGTGGCGAGCGAAATGGGATCAGCCTGCAAGATTTAGCATCAACGATAGTAGAAAGGAATGGAAAGTCCGGCCATAGTGGGTGATAGCCCCGTATGCGAAATCGATGGTGTGGAACTAGGCTTGCGACAAGTAGGGCGGGACACGTGAAATCCTGTCTGAACATGGGGGGACCATCCTCCAAGGCTAAATACTCGTAATCGACCGATAGTGAACCAGTACCGTGAGGGAAAGGCGAAAAGAACCCCGGAAGGGGAGTGAAATAGATCCTGAAACCGTGTGCATACAAACAGTAGGAGCCTCGTAAGGGGTGACTGCGTACCTTTTGTATAATGGGTCAGCGACTTACATTCAGTGGCAAGCTTAACCGAATAGGGAAGGCGTAGAGAAATCGAGTCCGAATAGGGCGTTCAGTCGCTGGGTGTAGACCCGAAACCAGATGATCTATCCATGGCCAGGTTGAAGGTGCGGTAACACGCACTGGAGGACCGAACCCACTAATGTTGAAAAATTAGGGGATGAGCTGTGGATAGGGGTGAAAGGCTAAACAAATCTGGAAATAGCTGGTTCTCTCCGAAAACTATTTAGGTAGTGCCTCAAGTATCACCATCGGGGGTAGAGCACTGTTATGGCTAGGGGGTCATCGCGACTTACCAAACCATTGCAAACTCCGAATACCGATGAGTGCGAGCTTGGGAGACAGACGCCGGGTGCTAACGTCCGACGTCAAGAGGGAAACAACCCAGACCGCCAGCTAAGGTCCCAAAGATTGGCTAAGTGGAAAACGAAGTGGGAAGGCTAAAACAGTCAGGAGGTTGGCTTAGAAGCAGCCATCCTTTAAAGAAAGCGTAATAGCTCACTGATCGAGTCGTCCTGCGCGGAAGATGTAACGGGGCTAAGCCAGTCACCGAAGCTGCGGATATCCGTAAGGATATGGTAGGAGAGCGTTCTGTAAGCCTGTGAAGGTGTCTTGTAAAGGATGCTGGAGGTATCAGAAGTGCGAATGCTGACATGAGTAGCGATAATGCGGGTGAAAAGCCCGCACGCCGTAAGCCCAAGGTTTCCTGTTCAACGTTCATCGGAGCAGGGTGAGTCGGCCCCTAAGGCGAGGCAGAGATGCGTAGCTGATGGGAAGCAGGTTAATATTCCTGCACCGTCGTTAGATGCGATGGGGGGACGGATCGCGGAAGGTTGTCCGGGTGTTGGAAGTCCCGGTTTTTGTATCGAAGAAGGCTGTTAGGCAAATCCGGCAGCGTAATTCAAGGGTACGAGACGAGCGAACTTGTTCGCGAAGCAATCGGAAGTGGTTCCAAGAAAAGCCTCTAAGCTTCAGTCTAACGAGACCGTACCGCAAACCGACACAGGTGGGCGAGATGAGTATTCTAAGGCGCTTGAGAGAACTCGGGAGAAGGAACTCGGCAAATTGGTACCGTAACTTCGGGATAAGGTACGCCCAAGTAGTTTGACTGGCCTGCGCCAGAAGGACAAAAGGGTTGCAATAAAATGGTGGCTGCGACTGTTTAATAAAAACACAGCACTCTGCAAACACGAAAGTGGACGTATAGGGTGTGACGCCTGCCCGGTGCTGGAAGATTAAATGATGGGGTGCAAGCTCTTGATTGAAGTCCCAGTAAACGGCGGCCGTAACTATAACGGTCCTAAGGTAGCGAAATTCCTTGTCGGGTAAGTTCCGACCTGCACGAATGGCGTAACGATGGCCACACTGTCTCCTCCCGAGACTCAGCGAAGTTGAAATGTTTGTGATGATGCAATCTACCCGCGGCTAGACGGAAAGACCCCATGAACCTTTACTGTAGCTTTGCATTGGACTTTGAACCAATCTGTGTAGGATAGGTGGGAGGCTTTGAAGCGTGGACGCTAGTCTGCGTGGAGCCGACCTTGAAATACCACCCTGGTTTGTTTGAGGTTCTAACCTTGGTCCGTTATCCGGATCGGGGACAGTGCATGGTAGGCAGTTTGACTGGGGCGGTCTCCTCCCAAAGTGTAACGGAGGAGTTCGAAGGTACGCTAGGTACGGTCGGACATCGTGCTAATAGTGCAATGGCATAAGCGTGCTTAACTGCGAGACTGACAAGTCGAGCAGGTACGAAAGTAGGACATAGTGATCCGGTGGTTCTGTATGGAAGGGCCATCGCTCAACGGATAAAAGGTACTCTGGGGATAACAGGCTGATTCCTCCCAAGAGTTCATATCGACGGGGGAGTTTGGCACCTCGATGTCGGCTCATCACATCCTGGGGCTGTAGCCGGTCCCAAGGGTATGGCTGTTCGCCATTTAAAGTGGTACGTGAGCTGGGTTTAAAACGTCGTGAGACAGTTTGGTCCCTATCTGCCGTGGGCGTTGGAAGTTTGAAGGGGGCTGCTCCTAGTACGAGAGGACCGGAGTGGACGAACCTCTGGTGTATCGGTTGTCACGCCAGTGGCATTGCCGAGTAGCTAAGTTCGGAAGAGATAACCGCTGAAAGCATCTAAGCGGGAAACTCGCCTTGAGATGAGACTTCCCGGGAACTCAGATTCCCCTAAAGGGTCGTTCGAGACCAGGACGTTGATAGGTCAGGTGTGGAAGCGCAGTAATGCGTTAAGCTAACTGATACTAATTGCCCGTGCGGCTTGTTCCTATAACATTAGCTCTGTTATAGACAAGTTGAGCATATATTGTGTTTGCCCTAGTGCATCACACCCAAGAATCTACTAAATACTTCTTCCAGTTTGGGTTAGTTGCTGCTCCATCGAGAGCAACTGGCTTTACAAGTTATGCCTGATGACTATAGCAAGTTGGTACCACCCCTTCCCATCCCGAACAGGACCGTGAAACGACTTCGCGCCGATGATAGTGCTGCAACCAGTGTGAAAGTAGGTCATCGTCAGGCTTGTTACTCCCAAGAACCCTCGTTACGACTGTAGCGAGGGTTTTTGCTTTGGGCGGCCCGTTTATGCGCAGTGTGAATTGTGCAGAATCACGTGCTCGCCGCTGATCCGGAAGCACACTGCCGAGTGCGTCAGCACCACGGATAGCGTCGCTGGCGAACCTGACTCCTCCGTCAGCCTGGACCTTTTGCTCGTCAAACAGCCCCTTCCTTCATCATTTTTACGGGACGCTCGTCACAAAGGCCGATCAGCTGGCCGCAAGAGGTCGTTTTCCTTCATATCGCCCCAAACCGCCCATACTGCAGAGGCGCGATACGCCGGGATTTTGCACAGTCCATGTGGATGTCATCAGTTGAATTGCTTGGCCCGGCTCCCAAGCCACAGCCGAAGGCAACAACTTGGATTTATACACAGCCTGTTCGGCGCCTGGGGCCGCAGTTAATTTATGCACAGGCTAAACCCCATACGCATCGCACAGCCAACCTGCCACAGCCCAACACCCATCGAATCAGCATGCCATGGACGATAAAAAAGCCGGCAATGCCGGCTTCTTCATCTGTACTACCTGGAACGCAAAACTTAGAACTTGTAAGCCACACGCGCTACGGCAAAGTTCACGCCACCGTTAGGTTCCTTGATACCACCGTTGGAGAAGTGCTGCAGGCGGATGCCCAGGTCCAGGCCATTGCTGAACACGTAACCGGCACCGATGTGATCGCCGAACTGGAACGCGGTCGACAGCACCTTGTCGTTATTGCGGTAGAGCTTGGAGAACAGGTTCAGGCCGATGCCGGCTTCGCCGTAGAAACCCTTGCCGTCATCACGCTGGAAACGCAGCACCGGCGTCACGCCCAGGTCGATCAGGTTGGCGCTGTCATTGGTGTTGTTGTAGTGGTTCATGCGCCAGTTGGCCAGCGACAGATCCCAGTAGCCGCCAATGTGGGTGCCGTTGGACTGCCAGAAATTCCAGTTCGGTCCCCAGTTGAACTGCGCACCGATACGGGCCAGTTGAGTGCTGTTGCCGGTACCGTATTCCAGCGACATGCCGTCGATGGCATAGCTGGGCGATTGGATGGCAATGGCGGCAACGCCAGCGAAAACGATCTTGGCAACCAAGCTCTTCATTTTAGTCATGGGGTTTCTTTCAGCGCGTAAAATGTTTAGAAGGATTTTTTGCGTGTATTCGGCGCGGCGCCAGGGCATCCGCGGGACGCGATATTCTCTCATAATCATCACAAATGCATACTCGCGTGGAAGATTGTGCCGCGTCCTTGCCACAGCCGGTCTGGAGGCTCATGGCCGGTAGCTGTACTCAAGTCTTCCCGGCACATCCACACGGATGGCCAGCACATGGCCCGACAGCGGATAGTGCGCCAGCTCGGCATCGCTGCGGCCATTGCGTCCGGTCGTGATGAAGAGCGTACGCAGATCCTCTCCACCGAATGCCACCATGGTCGGGCACCGCGCCGGCAGCCGTATCTCCTGCAGGATCTCGCCCTGCGGCGACAGGCGCAACACCCGCCCCCCCTCAAACATCGCGCACCAATAAGCGCCTTCGCTATCGACTGCAGCACCGTCCGGACGTCCACCATAATCCGCTGAGCTCTTGTCGCTGTCGAACTGGCGCAGCAGCCGGCAATTGCTGGTCTGCCCGGTGGCCAGGTCATAGTCATACACATGGATGCGGTGTGCCGGCGTATTGGCGTGATACATCAAACGCTGGTCCGGGCTGAAGGCCACGCCATTGGAGGTCACTACCGCATGATGCGCGTCGCGCAGCGTATTACGCTCCAAGCAATACAAGGTGCCGCCATCCCGATCGCGCGGCTCGTAGATGGTGCCGCACCAGAATCGTCCCGAAGCATCGCAGCGGCCATCGTTGAAACGGATGTGCGCCATATCGTAAGGCGCCTCCAACAACATCATCAGCGCGCCGTTGCCGGTATTGAGATGGAACATGCCCGTGCGCAAGGCCACCACCAGCCCTCCGCGTGCATGCTTGACGATGCTGCCCGGTTCTTCCGGCATATCCCAGTGCTGGTGCTGCTGCGTCGCCAGCACCAGCTTGTGAACCGCCTTGCCGGGAATGTCGATCCAATACAGCGCGCCTTCCTCGGCGTGCCACAAGGGCGATTCGCCCAACAGCATCGGCTCGGAAGTGACGGCTGTGAAGCTGTCGGCAGAAAACGCGAAAGATGCCTGGGACATGGACTTGCCTGTGCGCATGAATGAGGAAGCGTCCATTATGCCGCGATGCGCCCGATTGAGAAACCTGATCAACACCAGCGCAGACGACACGGTCCTCAAGCACGGTCCTCAAGAAAAAACGGCATGCCCACAACGCATGCCGTCCCGATGACCGAACTCAACCTGTTCCCGATCTTCGTCTTTCAGTTGGACCATCCTCCATCAATCATGTGGATGGACCCGGTGGTGAAATTGGACTCGTCGGATGCCAGATACAGCGCCAGCGCCGCCACTTCCTCGGCCTTGCCGATGCGTCCCATCGGCTGTCGCGCCACGAAGGCCGCGCGTACTTCGTCTTCGCTCTTGCCGGTCTCCTTGGCCTGGGTACTGATGCGCTGGTTCAGCGAAGGCGATTCGATGGTGCCCGGGCAGATCGCGTTGCAGCGGATGCCTTGCGCCACGAAGTCGGCCGCCACCGATTTGGTCAGGCCGACCACCGCCGCCTTGGAAGCACCATAGGCGAAACGATTGGCCACGCCCTTCACGCTCGAGGCCGCCGAGGCGATGTTGACGATGGAACCGGCCTTCTTGGCCAGCATGCCCGGCAGCACTGCGCGGATGGTGTGGAACATGGCCTTGGCATTGAGATTGAAGGAGAAGTCCCAGGCCTTGTCATCGCATTCCAGGATGTTGCCGGCGGCCACATAGCCAGCGCAGTTGAAGAGCACATCGATGCTGCCCACCTTGGCCACCAGCGCCTTGATGGCGGCGTCATCGGTGACGTCCAGCAGATCGGTTTCGACACCTGCGATGCCGGCCAGTTCATCCAGGTGCGGCCTGCTGATGTCGGTGGCGATCACGCGCGCCCCTTCGCGCGCAAACAGTTCGGTGGCGGCGCGGCCAATGCCCTGCGCCGCAGCGGTGATGAGGACGGTCTTGCCGGCGAGGCGGCCAGTGGATGCGGACATGCTTGTTCCTTTTCGATTAAACGAGTTTGCGGTTGGCGAGGTTCTTGTACAGCGCAGTGAGACCGAAGGTCCACGGTGTGGTCTGGTCACTGAAGTTGACCGTATTCACCAGCGCGCCGAGTTTGGGTGTGGAGATCGTGACGACATCGGCGACCTGGTGGGTGAAGCCTTGGCCCGGACCGAAGCGGTCCTGGGTCGGTGCGAACATGGTGCCCAGGAACAGCACCAATCCATCCGGATACTGGTGATTGGGACCGATCGCATGTTCCACCAGCTGCAGCGGATCGCGGCTGATCATGGACATCGAGCTGCTGCCCTTGAGCGTGAAGCCTTCCGTACCATCGACCCGCATGGTAAGTTCGGCGCGGCGCACGTCGTCAATTGAAAAGTTTGCGTCGAACAGGCGAATGAAAGGTCCGACTGCGCAGGACGCATTGTTGTCCTTGGCCTTGCCCAGCAGCAGGGCGCTGCGGCCCTCGAAGTCGCGCAGGTTGACGTCGTTGCCCAGCGTGGCGCCGACCACCTTGCCGCGGCTGTTGATGGCCAGCACGATTTCCGGCTCGGGATTGTTCCAGGCCGACTTCGGATGAATGCCGACCTCATCACCCAGGCCCACCGACGACATCGGCTGGGCCTTGGTGAAGATTTCCGCATCCGGGCCGATGCCCACTTCCAGGTATTGCGACCATACGCCTTGTTCGAGTAGCACTTCCTTGAGGCGCGCCGCTTCGGCCGAGCCCGGCACCACGCTGGAAAGGTTGTCGCCAATCACGGCCGTGATGGCCTTGCGCACCGACTCGGCCTTGCCGGCGTCGCCGCGCGCCTGTTCCTCGATCACGCGCTCGAGCATGCTGGCCACGAAGGTCACGCCGCTGGCCTTGACCGCCTGCAGGTCGATGGGCGCCAGGAGCCAGGGACGCGAGGTATCGCGGCGGGCGGCGTCGGCATTGTCCAGCAGCTCTTGCAGCGTGGCAATGCGGCTCATGTTGGTGGCCGCGCGCACGGCGGCCGCAGGGTCATCGAGCTCCAGCAGTTCACTGGAGGTGGCAGCGATGAGCGTGAGGTCATACGCCCCCTCGGCATCGATCCTGACCAGCACCGGGCCCACGCCCGGTTGCCAGAGGCGGCCGACCAGCGTGGCCTGCGCGTGGTCTTCAGGCAGATGCGCCTGAGGCGAAAAAGTATGTGCCATGTTCGTGATTCCTTATGTTGGAGGCGGACCCGGACTACATGGGAAGCGGGCATCGCCACGATGGTTCGTTCTGCAGGGGGAAGCGAAAACAACACTAGCCCAGCCGTAGCCGGGCGCTGATGATCTACATCAGGATCAGGTATAGACACCGATGTGCCAGGGCACGAACTCGTTTTGCCCATAGCCATGCAGTTCGCTCTTGGTCTTCTTGCCGGAGGCGGTATCGAGGATCATCTGGAAGAAGCGTTCGCCGATCTCTTGCGGCGTCACGTTCCCATCGGCAATCTCGCCGCAGTTGATGTCCATGTCTTCTTCCTGCCGCTGCCACAGCGCGGTGTTGGTCGCCAGCTTGAGCGAAGGCGCCGGTGCGCAGCCATAAGCCGAACCGCGGCCGGTGGTGAAGCAGATCACGTTGGCGCCGCCCGCGACCTGGCCCGTGGCCGAGATCGGGTCGTAGCCCGGGGTATCCATGAAGACGAAGCCACGCGCGGTGACCGTCTCGGCATATTTGTAGACATCCACCAGATTGGTGGTGCCGCCCTTGGCCACTGCACCCAGAGACTTTTCCAGAATGGTGGTCAAGCCGCCCGCCTTGTTGCCGGCCGAGGGATTGTTGTTCATCTCGGCATCGTTCTTGGCGCAGTACTCCTCCCACCAGGCGATGCGCGCCAGCAGCTTCTCACCGACTTCCGGCGAGACGGCGCGGCGGGTCAGCAGGTGTTCGGCACCATAGATTTCCGGTGTCTCCGAGAGGATGGCCGTGCCGCCATGCCGCACCAACAAGTCCACCGCCGCGCCCAGCGCCGGGTTGGCGGTGATGCCCGAGTAACCATCGGAGCCGCCGCATTGCAGGCCCAGCGTGAGGTGTTTGGCCGATACCGGTTCGCGCCGGATATCGTTGGCCTTGGGCAGCATCTTCTTGATCTTTTCAATCCCCAGCGCCACCGTCTTGGCAGTGCCGCCGGTGCCCTGGATGGTGAAGGTGTGGAAGTACTCGCCTTCCTTCAGGTTCTGGCTTTCCATCAGGCCCGAGATCTGGTTGGTCTCGCAGCCCAGGCCCACCACCAGCACGGCAGCGAAGTTGGGATGGGTGGCATAGCCGGCCAGCGTGCGGCGCAGGATCTGCAGCGGCTCGCCCTGCGAATCCGTTGCGCAACCCTCGCCGTGGGTGAGCGCCACCACGCCATCGATGTTGGGATAGTCGGCCAGCACTTCCGGATGGATGTCGCGGCGGAAGTAATCGGCAATGGCACGCGCGGCGGTGGCCGAGCAATTTACCGAGGTCAGTACGCCGATGTAATTGCGCGTGGCCACACGTCCATCTGGACGCACGATGCCCATGAAGGTGGCCGGTTCGGCGACGAAATCGACCGGCTTCACGTCCGCGCCGAAATGGTGTTCGCGCGAGAACTCGGCCATGGCCAGGTTGTGGGTGTGCACGTGCTGCCCGGGGGCGATGTCCTGGCTGGCCATGCCGATGATCTGGCCATAGCGCTTGACCGGTTCGCCAGCGGTAATGGCGCGGGTGGCCAGCTTGTGACCGGCTGGGATGAGGCCCTGGACCTTGAGGCCGCCTTCGTCCTGCAGCACGGTGCCGGAGATGAGCTGCTGGCGGGCGATGACGACATCATCGACCGGGTTCAGGCGAATGACTGGAGAGTTGGCTTTCATGTTGGTCTCGGTGAGAACGTGGATGTTGCAGGCTGGCCGCAAACGCGGCGGGCGCATGTCGCAGGCGTGGAGTCCTGCGACATGCCGAAAAATTACTTGGGTGCGAACTGCGCCAGATCAGGCATGGGGCTGCCCACCCATTGCTGGTAGATGCCGGGCAGCTTGCCATTCTTGAGGTTGGCGGTGATCCATTCGTTGAGCCATTTTTCCAGTGCCGGTTCGCCCTTGCGCAGGCCGATGGCATAGGGGATGTCCTTGATGGCGAACTTGGTTTCCAGGTTCTTGGACGGGTTCTGTTTGGCAATGGCCGAGGCCAGCGAATTGGGCGTACACAGTGCATCGACCTGGCCCGAGATGATGGCGGCCGTCACGGTGGCATCGTCATCGAAGCGCACGATGTTGGTTCCCTTGGGCGCAATCGGGGTCAGCAGTGAATCCTGCATGTTGCCGCGGACCACGGCCACGCGCTTGCCGACCAGGTCATTGAGACTCTTGATGTTCTCGCTCTTGGCCGCGGCCACCACGAACTGCGAGGCGCCGTAGGGCTGGGTGAAGGCGACCACCTTCTGGCGTTCCGGTGTGATCGAGAAGGACGAGATCACCATGTCGGCCTTGCCGGTCATCAGGAAGGGAATACGGTTGGGGCCGGTCACCTGCACGATCTCCAGCTCCACGCCCAGGTCCTTGGCCAGCAGGCGTGCCGTCTCCACATCCGAGCCCTGCGGTTCCAGCTTGGCGTTGGTCATGCCGAAGGGCGGGGCGCCGAGGTCGATGGCGATCAGCACCTTCTTGCGCGCCTTGATGTCGGCCAGGGCATCGGCTTGTGCGGCCTGTGCGAAACAAGCCAGGCCGAGCACGACGGCAGCGGTTTTCCTGATGAAGCTGAGCAGATGGTTCATTGGGGTCTCCTGTGTAGTTGTAGGGTGCTGCTGAAAATAAAATCCATACAAGCCGAATTCAGAGGTCGCTGGAGACGAACTTCTGCAATTCGGCAGTCTTTGGCTTGCTGAAGAGTTCGTCCGGCGGCCCCATCTCCCACACCTGGCCCTGATGCATGAACACCAGCACGTCGGCCAGCTTGCGGGCAAAGGCCATCTCGTGCGTCACCAGCACCATGGTCATGCCGCCGCGTGCCAGGTCTTCCATCACCTTCAAGACTTCGGCCGTCAGTTCCGGGTCCAGCGCCGAGGTCACTTCATCGAACAGCATCAGCTCCGGCGCCATCGCCAGCGAGCGGGCAATCGCCACGCGCTGCGCCTGACCACCGGAGAGCTGCTCGGGATAGGCTTCCTTCTTGTTTTCCAGGCCGACCAGTTGCAAGACCTTGTGGGCGATCTGCCTGGCTTGCTCGGTGGACATCTTCTTGATGGTGGTCAGCGCCAGCGTGATGTTGCGCTCCACCGTCAGGTGCGGGAACAGGTTGTAGCTCTGGAAGACGATGCCGACCTGCTTGCGCAATTCGCGCAGGTTGAGCTTGTCCGGATGATGAATATCATGTCCGCATACATGGATGTCGCCGCCGTCGACTTTCTCCAGACCATTCAGGCAGCGCAGCAGCGTGCTCTTGCCCGAGCCGCTCTTGCCGATGATGGCTACCATCTGGCCCTTCTGCACGTCCAGCGATACACCGTTCAACACTTTGTTGCTGCCGAAGCTTTTGTGCAGATCCTTGATCTTAACGATGGCTGACATTGAGTTTCCTTTCAAAGTGCTTGGACAGCGCCGACAGCGGGAAGCACAGGCAAAAATAGATGAGTGCGACGCAGCCGAACACGGTGAACGGCTGGAAGGTCGAGTTGTTGATGATCTGGCCGGCCCGCGAGAGATCGACGAAGCCGATCACCGACGCCAGCGAGGTGTTCTTGACGATCTGCACCATGAAGCCCACGGTTGGTGGCGTGGCGATCTTGGCCGCCTGCGGCAGGATCACCTTGGTGAGTTGTTCGAAGCGGTTGAAGCCCAGGCATTCCGAGGCTTCCCACTGGGTCTTGGGCACCGCCTGGATGCAGCCGCGCCAGATCTCGCCAAGGAAGGCGGCGCAGTAGATCGCAAAGGAAATCCCGGCCGCCACCAGTGGCGTCAGCTTGAAGCCGGCGATGGCAAGTCCGAAGTAAGCCACGAACAGGATCACCAGCAGCGGAATGCCCTGCACCACCTGGATGTAGGTACTGGCAATGCCGCGCAGCAGGGCATTCGGAGACACCCGCCACAAGGCGATCACGAAGCCGGCCACGCCGCCGAAGACGAAGGCCACCAGTGACAGCACCACGGTCCAGACGGCCGCTTGCAGCAGATATTCCACGTGGAGGAAACTGAATGCATTCATCGCCGCTCCTCACAGGCTGGTGCCAAGCTTGCGCTTGCGCACGAAGGCCACCTGGCTGATCGCCCAGAATGCGCCACGAAACAGGAAGGACAGCACCAGGTAAGCCACCGCGATGACCGCATACACCTCGAAGCTGCGGAAAGTCTCCGACTGCACCAGGTTGGCGGTGGCGGTCAGCTCTTCGGCCGAGATCTGCGAGGTGATGCTGGAGGCCAGCATCAGCAGGATGAACTGGCTGGTCAGCGAGGGATAGACGCGCTCCACCGCCGGCAGCAACACCACGTGCCAGTAGACGTGAAAGCGCGACATGCCCAGGCATTCGGCCGCCTCGATCTGGCCGGGATGTATGGAGTTGATGCCCGCGCGCATGATCTCGGTGGTATAGGCACCGACGTTGACGGTCAGTGCAATGACGGCGGCGGTCTCGGCGCTGAGCTTCCAGCCGATGCTGGCCAGGCCGAAGAACACCAGGAATACCTGCACCAGCAGCGGCGTGTTGCGGATGATCTCCACATACGCCAGGACCAGGGCGCGCAGCAGCGCGATGCGGCTCTTGCCTGCGATGGCGCACAGCGTGCCGACCACGAAGCCCAGTACGATGGATAGCGCCGAGAGCTGGATGGTCAGCCAGGCCCCCATCAGCAGGCGATCCCAGTTGGCGAAGACGCTCATGAAATCGAAGGTGTAATTCATCGACGCTCCATCCATCCGGCGTCAGGGGAGGGGCAATACAGCAGCATGTGGGTGGTCTCCTTGATCGTTTTCCTGGGGGCGGCCTCTTGTTGTGCGACGTGAAGTCGGGGCCTTGGCATGATTGCCGTTACATCGATGTCCATGTACCTGATGGCAGGGCTATAGCTGCTTGACGCCTCCCGGCCTGAAGTGGGAAGGCACGTGCGCGATGCCATTGACCAGCGGCGCGCCGAAGTCGGGAATGCTGATCTCGACGCTGTCGCCATCCTCGGTGCGCACGCTGTAGGCGAAGGACAGATTGGCCGCGCCCATGTAGTACACGTGCACGTCGCCCGGATGCAGCAGATGCGCATATTTGAAGGTGTGGTATTCGAGGTTCTCGATGGCGTGGCACATGTTGTCAGGCCCGGTCAGGAATTCCTGCTCCCAGATCACGCGGCCACGGCGCCGGATGCGCGTCATGCCCACCAGGTGCGCCGGCGGCAGACCCACCAGCAGCTCCGGACCGAAGGAGCAGTGGCGCAGCTTGGAGTGACCCTGATAGAGGTAATTGCGGCGCTCCATCACGTGGTCGGAAAATTCGTTGCCAATCGCAAAACCGAGCCGGCGCGGACAGCCCTCGTCATCGATCAGGTAGAGCCCGACGATCTCCGGCTCCTCGCCGCCATCGAGCGCAAAGTCGGGACGCGGCAGCGGCTGGCCGGGCGCGACGATGCTGCTGCCGTCGCCCTTGTAGAACCATTCCGGCTGCACGCCCACGGTGCCCGGCGCAGGGCGGCCACCGGCGAGGCCCCATTCGATCATCAGTTGCGTATCGGTCTTGTCGAGCTCGTCGCCTTCGATGCGGCGATGCATCTTGTCGCGGGTGGTGGCGCTGCCCAGGTGTGTGGTGCCGGCGCCGCTGACGCGGCAGTGCGCCGGATCGGGATGGTCCAGCGGCGCCAGGATGCAGCCCCCGGAGAGGATGGCGGCATAGTCTTCAGACTCGCCGGTATTGAGCAACTGGGCCAGGCGCTCCAGCCCGGTGCCGCGCTGTATCGCCAGCAAGGCCAGTTCGCGCATGCTGCCCACCTCGCCCAGCGCCTGGATGCCAGGGCCATTGACGATGCCCACGCGGCGTTCGCCATGATGATCGCGATATTGAATCAGCCTCACCGGGTCTCCTTTTCCCTCGTCGTCCACAGGGCCGCCGGTCAGGGCGGTCGGGTGCTGGCGGAGCGAAGCGCAGAATAGGGAGGGCGATTCGCAAGCGGCAGGAATCCTGCCGCCAGGCGATGCCACCCGTAGATCAATCTGCCCGTCGTCTCCTGAGCTTTTTTCACGCATCGCCTTGGACAGGGGGCAGATGCGCTAGCATTGTGGTTTTTCCGGGACGACTATAAGAGGCTGACACAAGCATGTCTAATGAGCTTAATTCATCGGGTGATAACCGACTGGAAGAGGAGGGCGCCCTGGGTGATGCGCTGCCTTCGGTCGGTTCCATCGTCAGCCGCCTGCGCTTTCGCCAGGTCGCGCTGCTGACGGCGCTCGACGAGCAGGGCTCGCTGCACAAGGCGGCCGAGGTGATGCACATGACCCAGCCGGCTGCCACCAAGGCCTTGCATGAAATGGAAGACGCGCTGGGCGTGACCCTGTTCGACCGCTCCCCGCGCGGGATCGAAGCCACCGAGCTGGGCCGCTGCGTGATCCGCTATGCGCGCCTGATCCAGAGCGACGTGGCCAACCTGCGCGAAGAATTGCAGAACATGATCAGCGGCCGGGGCGGCCGGTTGTCCATCGGCACCATCATGGGTGCGGCACCCTTCGTCACGCGCGCACTCTCGCGCCTGCGCGAGATCCAGCCGGACGTCTCCATCGAAATCAGCGAAGACACCAGCGCGCGCCAGTTGCTGCTGCTGGACCAGGGCCGCATCGACCTGATGATCGGGCGTTCATCGGTGAGCTCGCAGCCCAACCTCTACCATTACGAAATGCTGCGCGGCGAGCCCATGTGCATCGTCTGCGGCATCGACCATCCGCTGGCCACGGCCCAGAAGGTGCGGCTGCAGGAACTGGCCGGAGCTTCCTGGATTCTCTATTCCAGCAACATGCCCATGCGCATCTGGATCGAGCACGAGTTCAAGCTGGAGGGCCTGAAGGTGCCCGGCAACGTGATCGAGACCGCTTCGCCCTTCGTCACCATCACCCTGCTGGCGCAATCGAACATGGTGGCGGTGATGCCGCTGGACATCGCCCACTTCTTCGCCGCGCGCCAGATGCTGGGCATCCTGCCGGTGAACCTGAAGACGCGCATCGAGCACTACGGCATCGTCACCCGCAAGAACAGCACCTTGTCGTCGCTGGCCAAGATGTTCATCCAGATCCTGCGCCAGCAAAACTGAAGCGCCAAGCGGGGCGGCCCGTCATGGTCGCGTTGCATGCTGATGTTTTTTTACCTGCTAGGGTTTTTCCGGATGCCGGGAGGCGTGATTTTCCTGTTAGTGTTCGTCTGCGGTCGGGGTGGCCGCAGACTTTCCCCCAGAATCCGATTTCTCCGGTTGGCCTTCATGAATTTGCGTCTTCCGCGTGTGCGCACGCGCCTTGCTGCTCTCGCTCTTGCTTTCCTTCCTGCTTCGTTCATGCGGTCCGTGCTGGCCGCGCTCTGTGTGAGCGGCGCCCTGCTGTTGGCCGGTTGCGCCGGGCAGAAGGCCGCACCGCTTGATCCTGTCGCAAAACAAGCCAAACAGGCCAAGCTGGACCAGGCGCTGGCGCTGTTTTCGGCCAACCCGCCCGAAGGCTTGCCGGCCGGCTGGGAGCCGCTGGTCTTTACCCGCAAGAAGATCCCCACCGAATACCGCCTGGTGCAGGACAATGGCCGCAGCGTCTTGCACGCCTGGGCCGACCGCGCCTCTTCCGGCCTGCGCCATACGGTCGATATCGACATCAACAAGAAACCCTGGCTGTCCTGGAGCTGGAAGGCGGCGGGCCTGATTCCGACGGCCGATCTCAGTCAGCGGGAAACCGATGATTCGCCCGTGCGCATCGTGCTGGCCTTCGATGGCGATCACGACAAGCTCTCGCTGATGGATACCATTCTCTTCGATACCGCCAAGCTGCTGACCGGGCATGAATTGCCCTATGCCACGCTGATGTATGTGTGGGATTCCAAGGCACCGGTGGGGACCGTCTTCGCCAATGGCCGCACCGGCCGCATCCAGATGCTGGTGGCCGAAAGCGGCTCAGACCATGTGGGCCAGTGGCGCAGCTACCAGCGCAACGTGGCCGAGGATTACGAACGCATCTTCGGTGAAAAACCCGGCCGCCTGATCGGCGTGGGTGTGCTCACCGATACCGACAATACGGCGCAGAAGATGGAAGCCTGGTATGGCGACATCCGCCTGATGCGCGAAGCCGAACCGACCCCCGCACCCTAGGGCCTGTGCGCACTTGACCTGCGAGTGTGAACAGGTTCCCGCCTCAGACGCCGCGCCACCAGGCTGCGACGTGGCCCCAGAACCCCTTGGGGCCTTCATCGAAGAGCCAGGGTTTTTCGCGCTTGAGTTTTTCCATCATGTCGCTCTCGGCCTTTTCGGAGACGTTGCCGAAGGCCCGCCCCAGCTTCAGCAGGGTGCGCATCGCTCCCAGTTTTTCGCGTGCCACCATGCCCGAGGCATGTTCGATGGCGATGTGGGTCTCGCGCAGTTCCTGCACCAGGGCTACGGCCAGCTGGTAGGCGGGCGTCTTCAGGCGCTCCTGCACCACCGCGATGTTGGTGGCCGATGCCTTGATCTGCGCGGCCAGCACGTCGATCTGGGTTTCATCGCCCTTGGCCTGCTTGATGATGGCCGTGGCCCACGCCTTGGAGGCGGCCACCAGGTCGTCGGTGGTCCAGTCGTGGCGCACCGCGATCCAGAAACCATAGTTGGCGGCCTGCTCGATCAGGATCTGCACCACGTCCGGGAATTCCTTGTCCATCGCCCGCCGCGCCCACGCATACTGGCCCGACAGCATCAGGTGCTGGACCGCTTCCTCGGTCAGGAAATTGGTGTTTTCCGAAAGCTTGGCCAGCAGATAGTTATCGAAGGACGGTTTGACGAAGCCCGAATCGATCTTGGTCGAGAGTCGCACGAAGTTCTGATAATCCCGCTCCAGCGAATCGTAGATGTCGTCCTTGAGGATGATTTTGATCTGTTTCATGCGGCTTCCTCTCGGAACTGGTCCGATGTTGTGGTGCCGGCAATGCGCCCCTGAGCTTGCCGGACCGATTGTGATGATGACGCGTTGTCAACCATGGTGCTGCCAGGAAACTTGTTATCGGCATCCGTGCGGCGAAACTTTACGCCGCATGCCCCGCGAACGGCTCAATAACTGCGCAGACCGTAGCGCTGCCGGGTTTCCCCATCCGGCAGCAACTGGTCACGATAGAGCGCCCAGGTAGGATCGGCCAGGATCGCGGTGCTGGTCTTGCATCCCTGGCACAGTTGCGCATGCACGCCGGCCACTACGGCTTCCAGTCCATTGGGATCGATCACGTAGAACCACGATTGCTGCTGGCCCTGGCTGAAGGCCGTACCGGCGTAGATGCTGCGGGTCTTCTTGCCGATGGCGGCGGCCATCTGGTCCGACAGGGCTTCCAGCCGGTCCTGTTCGGCCTGGGCGGGTAGTCCGTCGGAGGTGGCCGGCGCATAGTTCACGCGCGTGACCACCACATAAGGAAAACCGGAGAGCGGGAAGTTGCGCCGCAGGCTCATGTCCAGCTTGACCAGCGTGAGCCGCTCACCGCGCTGGGCCTGGTAGCTCCACCATTCCGGCTCCAGGTCTTGCGCCAGGCCTTGGCGCGCCAGCAGAACCAGCAAGGCCAGCAGCAGCGCGCGTTTCATTGCGGCCCCCGCTTCAGCTGGCCAGCACGGCCAGCAGCGCCAGCAAGGCGGGCAGGCCCTGCACGTAGAGGATGGTGCGCTTGGCGGTGAGCCCGCCATAGAGGCCGGCTACCAGCACGCAACCGAGGAAGAACAACTGTACCGGGCGCTCGCCCGTACCCAGGCTCCAGAACAGGCCGGCGGCCAGGAAGCCGTTGTAGAGTCCCTGGTTGGCGGCCAGCACACGGCTGGCCTGGGCGGCTTCGCGCGATTGGCCGAAGACCTTCAGGCCCATGGGTTTGGTCCACAGGAACATTTCCAGGATCAGGATCCAGACGTGTTCCAGCGCGACCAGCAGGACCAGGATGGTGGCGAGCGTGTGCAAGGCTTCTCCCTTTTATCGTTATACGTATTGGCCGCGCCGTGGCTTGCGGCGGGTTCTGGCGATCATGCCTGAAATGCTGCCGCTCGCCAATGCCCTGCACAGGGGTGTCGCGGTTTATTTCGCCTGCAGGAATTTCTCCGCCAGCCGCACCCAATAGGTGGCGCCGATGGGCAGCAGGTCGTCGTTGAAGTCGTAGCTGGGGTTGTGCAGATTGCACGGGCCCAGGCCATGGCCATGATCGCGGTGGCCGCCGTCGCCATTGCCCAGGAATACGTAGCAGCCCGGCTTGTGCTGCAGCATGAAGGCGAAATCCTCGGCGCCCATGGTCGGCTCGGTATGGGCATCCACGTGTTCGGCGCCGAACTGTTCGGTCAGCACCTCGACGGCGAAGGCGGTTTCCTTGGGATGGTTGATCAGTGGCGGATAGTTGCGGTTGAAGCGGAACTCGACCGTGGCATCGAAGGCAGCGGCAGTGTGCTCGGCGATCTCCTGCATGCGGCGCTCGATCAGGTCCAGTACCGGCAGGCTGAAGGTGCGCACGGTGCCGACCATCATGGCTTCATCGGGAATGACGTTGGTGGCGCTGCCGGTATGGATCTGGGTGATCGAGACCACGGCCGGATCGTTGGGGTTGACGTTGCGCGCCACGATGCTCTGCCAGGCCTGGGCGATATGGACCGCCGTCATTACCGGATCGACCGCCTTGTGCGGCTGGGCTGCGTGCGAGCCCTTGCCGCGCACGGTGACGTGGAACTCGTTGCTGGAGGCCATCTGCGGGCCGGGTGTCACGCCGAAATGGCCGGCCGGGATGCCGGGCCAGTTGTGCATGCCGAAGACGGCATCCATCGGGTATTTCTCGAACAGGCCATCCTGGATCATGCGCTCGGCGCCACGTCCGCCTTCTTCGGCCGGCTGGAAGATCACGTACACGGTGCCATCGAAATTGCGGTGCCGCGACAGGTAATAGGCCGCGCCCAGCAGCATGGCGGTATGGCCGTCATGGCCGCAGGCGTGCATCTTGCCGGGGTGGCGCGAGGCATGCTCGAAGGTATTGATCTCGGGCATGGGCAGCGCATCCATGTCGGCGCGCAGGCCAATGGCGCGCGGGCTGTCGCCCTGCCTGATGATGCCGACCACACCGGTCACGCCCAGTCCGCGCACGACCGGAATACCCCACTCAGTCAGCTTTTGTGCCACCACGTCGGCGGTGCGCACTTCTTCGTAGGCCAGCTCGGGATGGGCGTGGATGTCGCGGCGGATCTTCTGCAGTTCGGAGTGGAACTGGACGATGGGGTCGATGAGTTTCATGGGAAGTCTGGCGTCAAGTCTGTCGTGGCAAGTGCCGCTATCTTACCGCGCCTCGGCCTCCCAAGAGGACCTGTGCAATTTCGTTCAATACAGGGGCTGCGAGCCTGCCTAGCATGCGCATTTTTATCAAGGGCGCCGGGCAGGCGCAAAGGGGTGTGATGTTTTCTTCCGAATTCTTCTTGCTGGCGGGGGCGCACCTGCTGGCCCTGGCCAGTCCCGGTCCGGACTTTCTCTTGCTGTTGCGAGGCAGCCTGCGTCATGGGCGGGCCTATGGTCTGGCGGCGAGCCTGGGAATCGCCCTGGCCAACGGACTCTATATCGCGCTGGCCATCGCTGGCTTGAGCCTCTTGGAGCAGATGCCGGGACTGCTGGCGGTCATGCAGTGGCTGGCAGCACTCTACCTGGCCTGGCTGGGATGGATGTTCTGGCGTGCGGGCCGACATGCGGCCGTGTTGCCGCACGCCAGTGCCGCGAGCGCTCCTGTTGCGGCGTGGACTGCACTGGGAACGGGCTTTCTCTCGGCGGCACTCAATCCCAAGAACGGCGTGTTCTATTTCGGCCTGTTCACCGTGATCGTAGCAGCGCAGACCGGAACGTCGACCAAGCTCTTCTATGGAATCTGGATGTTCGCTGCCGTGCTGGCCTGGGATGCGGCGCTGGTCTGCCTGATCGCGCAGCAGCGCGTCATGCGTGCGCTGACGCGCGTGCTACCCCTCATCGAAAGGGCTGCAGGCCTGTTGTTGATGCTTGCTGCAGCAGCGCTGGTGGCCAGGACCTAAATCCCCCGATATTGCAGGGGCGTAGCCGCCACCCGCGACTTGAAGGCGCGATGGAAATGGCTCTGGTCGGCAAAGCCGGTGTCATGGGCGGCATGGACGGCGCTGACACCCTGTTGCAGCAAGGTGCGCGCCTGGCGGATCTTCATGTCCAGCTGCAAGGCGTGCGGCGTCAGGCCGAAGCGACGGCGGAACTGGCGGATCAGCTGGTAGCGGCTGGTGCCGGCCAGCGCGGCCAGGGTGGCCAGGGATACACGGTCGCGGCAATGCGCCAGCAGGAAGTCGTGGGCACGCTGCAGGCCATCGTCCTGTCCGGGACAATTGTCCAGTGCCGGCGGGCTGGCAGCGGCACACAGGCGCATCACTTCCTGCAGGCAGAGCCTGACTTCGCCCTGCAGATCGGCCTGCCCTGTATCCAGCGCTTGCGTCATGCGGTCCAGCCATTGCAGCGCCAGCGGCGAGCGCAGCACCTGCGACGGTATGCGTGCCAGCAAGCCGCGCGTGGTGGCGGTTTGCTCCAGCAGGTCGGCGAGCCAGGAAGTCTCCAGATGGAACATGCGATAGCTCCAGCGCTGCAGGTCGGCCGGATTGCAGCTGTGCACGTCGCCCGCCCGCACCAGGATCACGTCGCCGGGGAAGATGGCCTGGCTGTGCTGCGCCAGTGTAAAGACGCTGTGGCCGCCATCGACGATGCCGATGGAAAAACTGTCGTGCGTGTGCGGCGCATAGCAGGACAGGCTGCCGATAGCGCGCCGGCCTTCCAGGAAGGGCAGCGCGGGCGGGCGCCAGAAGTGCGGTGGTGGAGACATGGCGGCACTACGGAAGAGTCGTGACGCGCCATTTTAAGATAAAGTAGCTGCCTGGCCCGCACTTGTTCGTTGAGGGCTTCCTCGTTTCCACTCCCCGCATTTCTCTTTGCCATGACCACCACCATCGTCCGTGCCGCCTGTCCCCATGATTGTCCCGATACCTGCGCCCTGCTGGTGACCGTCAAGGATGGCGTGGCCACCGAAGTGCGCGGCGACCCCGAGCACCCGCCGACTGCGGGCGTGCTCTGTACCAAGGTCTCACGCTATGCCGAGCGCACCTATCACCAGGACCGCCTGCTGCATCCCATGCGCCGCGTCGGCAAGAAGGGCGAGGGCAAGTTCGAGCGCATCAGCTGGGACGAAGCCATCGCCACCATCGCGCAGCGCCTGGGCCAGATCGCCCTGCGCGATCCGCAAGCCATCCTGCCCTACAGCTATGCCGGAACCATGGGCCAGGTGCAGGGCGAATCCATGGCCGGCCGCTTCTTCAACCGCCTTGGCGCCTCGCAGCTGGACCGCACCATCTGCGCCTCGGCCGGTGGTGCGGGCTATCGCTACACCATCGGCGCGCGTATCGGTGCCGACCTGGAACAGGTGGACCACGCCAAGCTCATCGTGATCTGGGGCGGCAATCCGATTGCCTCCAACCTGCATTTCTGGACTCGCGTACAAGCCGCCAAGCGCAACGGTGCGCGCCTGATTGCCGTCGATCCCTATCGCTCGCTGACCGCCGAGAAGTGCCACCAGCACATCGCACTCTTGCCCGGCACCGATGCCGCCCTGGCGCTGGGCCTGATGCATGTGCTGATCACCGAAGACCTGCTGGACCACGACTACATCGCACGCTACACGCTGGGCTTCGACCAGTTGAAGGAACGCGTGGCCGAATGGACACCGGCGCGCACCGCCGAGGTGTGCGGCATCAGTGCTGAAGAAGTACAGAACCTGGCGCGTGAATACGGCCGCGTGGCGCTGGCCGGCGAGGGTGCCTTCATCCGCGCCAACTACGGCCTGCAGCGCGTGCGCGGCGGCGGCATGGCGGCGCGCAACGTGGCTTGCCTGCCGGCGCTGGTCGGTGCCTGGCGTCATGCATCGGGTGGCATCCAGCTGTCGGTGTCGGACAGCTTCCCTAAGGATACGACTGCCTTGAGCCGTCCCGACCTGGCCGCGCGCCACGGCAAGCCCAGCCGCATCATCAACATGAGCACCATCGGCGACGACCTCCTGAAACCGGCCTCGCCCGAGTTTGGTCCCCAGGTGGAAGCGGTGATCGTCTACAACTCCAATCCGGTGGCGGTGGCCCCCGAGTCCGGCAAGGTAGCGCAGGGCTTTGCGCGCGAGGACTTGTTCACGGTGGTGCTGGAACATTTCCAGACCGATACCGCCGACTATGCCGACATCCTGCTGCCGGCCACCACGCAACTGGAACACGTCGACGTGCACGCTTCCTATGGCCACGTCTACCTGATGGCCAACAATGCCGCCATCGCGCCGCTGGGCGAGGCCAAGCCCAATACCGAGATCTTCCGGCTGCTGGCCGCTGCGATGGGCTTCACCGAGGAATGCTTCAAGGACAGCGACGACCAGCTGGCTGCCGTGGCCTTCAAGCGCGATGATCCGCGCAGTGCCGGCTATGACTGGGAACAGTTGAAGCAGAAGGGCTGGCAGCGCCTGGCGGTGCCGGTGGCGCCCTTTGCCGAAGGCGGGTTTGCCACGCCCTCGGGCAAGTGCGAGTTTTATTCCGAGCAGATGAAGGCCGCCGGGCTCGATCCCTTGCCGACCTATATTGCGCCGTATGAATCGGTGGCCAGCAATCCGCAATTGGGTACGAAATATCCGCTGGCGATGATCTCGCCGCCGGCGCGCAACTTCCTCAATTCTTCCTTCGTCAACGTGCAGAGCCTGCGCGATACCGAAGGCGAACCGCACCTGGACATGCACCCGCAAGATGCCGCCGCGCGCGGCATTGCGCAGGGCGATACGGTGCGCATCTTCAACGACCGCGGCAGCATGCAGGCGCGCGTGCGTGTGACCGACAAGGCGCGCGTGGGGCTGGTGGTGGGTTTGTCGATCTGGTGGAAGAAGTTCGCCGCCGATGGCAAGAACGCCAACGAAGTCACCAGCCAGCGCCTGACCGACATGGGCAATGCGCCGACCTTCTATGACGTGCTGGTGCAGGTGGAAAAACTGCAGCAGCCGGCCGTGGTGGCCTGAGTTTTCCATGCTGCGCCGTCGTCGTCTGCGATGGGGGGCCACCGTGGCCGCACTGGCGGCCGTGTGCACGCTATCGGCCTGTTCGACGGTCTCGTATTACGCCCAGGCTGCGCATGGCCAGTTCTCGCTGCTGGCCCAGGCCAAGCCGCTGGAGGACTGGCTCGATGATCCGGCCACCTCGCCTGCGCTCAAAGCCAAGCTGCAGGCGGTGCGCGAGATACGCCGCTATGCCGTCACCGAACTGGACCTGCCCGACAATGGCAGCTACCGCAGCTACGCCCAGCTGGACCGGCCCTACGTGCTGTGGAACGTGGTGGCGGCGCCCGAGCTTTCGCTCAAGGCCCGCCAATGGTGCTTCCCGATTGCGGGCTGCGTGGACTATCGCGGCTACTACCACCAGCAGGATGCCCAGGCCTATGCCGAGACGCTCAAGGAGCAGGGCTACGACGTGCAAGTCGCGGGCGTGCCGGCTTACTCCACGCTGGGCTGGTTCAATGATCCGGTGATCTCGACTTTCATCCGCTATCCCGATGGCGAACTGGCGCGGCTGATCTTCCATGAACTGGCGCACCAGAAGGTGTATGCCCCCGGCGATACTTCCTTCAACGAAGGTTTTGCCGTGGCCGTGGAAGAGCTGGGCGTGGAGCGCTGGCTGGCAGCGCGCCATGATCCCGCCCTGGTCGAAGCCTACCAGCGCTTTGCCGAACGCAAGCGCGAATTCCTGGCGCTGCTGGCCAAATACCGCGCCCGCCTGAAGGACAACTACGCCAGTTGCGACAGCGATGCCGACAAGCGCCGGCGCAAGACCGCCATCTTCGATGATTTGCGCGCCGAGTATGCGCAGATCAAGGCCACGCGCTGGAATGGCTATGCCGGCTACGACCGCTGGTTTGCCATGCCGCTGTCCAATGCGCATCTGGCGCTGGTGGGGACGTATCACGATCTGGTGCCGGCCTTCCGGCATCTGTTTGAGCAAAGCAGCGGCTTCCCCGATTTCTATGACAAGGTGCGCCAGCTGGCGCACATGGACAAGGCCGCCCGCCATGCCGCGCTGGGCGATACCCTCTTGACCACAGGCAAGGCAGAAGCAGAAATATTTCCTGCCTGCACCAAGGACGCGCCAAAGGCCGGCGTCCCGTCGTATCATGCCGGGTAATTTCAAGCCGCCACGCCGATTTGGCTGACCCGGCGGTGTGCGCACACTGAGCGCGTAATTGACCGAATCGCCAGCTATTTCGCAAAAATTCTCAACTTTAGGGCGCAAAGTGCTTGCCCCGCGCTCGAATGCTGGATAGCATCTGCGGTAAATAAAAAAACACTCGTGCTTTTTTTGCTGTGCGCGCCAACGCGGTGGCATTGCATCACCGCCCAGCCCCAGCGCACGTTATGACCGGAGACAGAGGACACACCATGGACAGATTCTGGCTTGCATCGTATCCCGCAGGCGTTCCCGCTGACATCGACCCCAGCCCTTATGGATCGCTGGTGCAGATGATCGATGAAGCATTCGTCAAGCATGCCGACCGCAATGCCTACGTCTGCATGGGCAAGTACCTGCGCTATCGCGAACTGGACGCCATGTCGCGCGCCATGGGCGCGTGGCTGCAAGGGCTGGGCCTGCAGAAGGGCGCACGCGTGGCGATCATGATGCCCAACGTGCTGCAGTATCCGATCGCCATCGCCGCCATCCTGCGGGCCGGCTATACGGTGGTCAACGTCAATCCGCTCTACACTGCCCGCGAGCTGGAACACCAGTTGAAGGACTCCGGCGCCGAAGCCATCTTCGTGCTGGAGAACTTTGCCTGCACGTTGCAGAAGGTGGTGGCCAACACCAAGGTCAAGCACATCGTGGTGGCCAGCATGGGCGAGCTGCTGGGCACGCTCAAGGGGGCCATCGTCAACCTGGTGGTGCGCCACGTCAAGAAGATGGTGCCGGCCTGGTCGCTGCCCAATGCCATCTCGTTCAGCCGCGCGCTCTCGCAGGGCGAGGGCAAGACCTTGCAGCCGGTGCTGCTGACTCCGGACGACTTCGCCTTCCTGCAATACACCGGTGGCACCACGGGCGTGGCCAAGGGGGCCGTGCTGACCCACCGCAACCTGATTGCCAATGTGCTGCAGGCCGAAGTGTGGCTGAACCCGGCGCTGAAGGCCGGCAAGCCCATCGACCAGCTGGTGTTCGTCTGTGCGCTGCCGCTGTATCACATCTTTGCGCTGACCGTCTGCAATCTGCTGGGTACGCGCGAAGGGGCGTTGAACCTGCTGATCCCCAATCCGCGCGACATCCCCGGTTTCGTCAAGGAACTGGCCAAGTACAAGGTCAACACCTTCCCGGCCGTCAACACGCTCTACAACGCATTGCTCAACAATGCCGATTTTGCCAGGCTGGATTTCTCCGGCTACCGCTGCTGCGTGGGCGGCGGCATGGCGGTGCAGAAGAGCGTGGCCGACAAGTGGAAGAAGCTGACCGGCTGCCCCATCATCGAAGGCTACGGCTTGTCTGAAACTTCGCCCATCGCCAGCGCCAATCCCTGCACCATCGATGAGTACACCGGCACCATCGGCCTGCCGCTGTCGTCCACCGAAATCGCCATCCTCGATGACGACGGCAATCCGGTTCCGCTGGGCCAGCCGGGCGAGATCGCCATTCGCGGTCCGCAGGTGATGCCGGGCTACTGGCAGCGTCCGGACGAGACCGCCAAGGTCATGACACCGGATGGCTTCTTCAAGACCGGCGACGTCGGCATCATGGATGCGCGCGGCTATACCAGGATCGTGGACCGCAAGAAGGACATGATCCTGGTCTCCGGTTTCAACGTCTATCCGAATGAAATCGAAGGCGTGGTGGCGCAGCATCCGGCAGTACTGGAATGCGCCTGCGTGGGCGTGCCCGACGAGCATACCGGCGAAGCGGTCAAGCTCTTCGTGGTGCGCAAGGACAAGTCGCTGACCAGCGAGCAGCTGATGGTCTACTGCAAGGAGCAGTTCACCGGCTACAAGAAGCCCAAGTACATCGAGTTCCGCGATGAACTGCCCAAGACCAATGTGGGCAAGATCTTGCGCCGCGAGTTGCGGGATGATCCTGCGAAGGTGCAGCAGAAACAGGCGGCGTGAGGCGAGCGCTGCCGTAATCTGATCTCCTTAAGTTCGTCAGTCAGTTTTCTGCATCAAGGCCTGAGTCCGGTATTGCACCGGACTCAGGCCTTTTCAGTTTGGACTCACATGACATGGCTGGTGGTGAGTCGTCATTTTCCTGGGCAGATCGGATTCTCTGGATGGGGCGACCGGCTCCTTGCCGGAATGGGCATCGCACCTTTGGGGAAATAATCATGCAGTCGCCCGCCATCGTCATCCAGAAGTTGTACGTTTCCATTGAGCAATATTAAAATGCGCGCCGGCGTTACATCAGGGAGGGAAACTTGATGAACACAGGAATCCTGCATGCGCAAAACCCTCCAGGGTCTGGAACAGCTGCTTTCAGACTATCAGCACGCCCGCATTCTGCGGCTCACTTTCCCACACAACGACGCTCCCATTTCTGAACTGCTCGTCAACAAGCTTGACGCCAGCCACGGGCGGTCACGCGACTTCGCTCTCAATCTTTGGCTCCGGGCGGATAACGCCAGACCTGAACCCGGAAAGCTGACCTGCCTCCCGTGCGACATGACGCGTGACAAGCTGCCATGACGACCAAAGGAGTCATCCTCGAGCAGGCTGAGAGGTCAGCAACACACATAGAGCCGCACGGCGGAGGAGCCAACGCAGCGCTGAAACCGGAGACCACCGCAGAGAAAACGTTTTGGCAAAAATCCAGTCCTTGGGTGCACGGGGTGCTGGGCGTTGCCAGTTTTGTTCCGGGCTTGTCTGTGATCACGGGTGCGATCGATGCGGCGATCTATACCGCCGAGGGCGACTACGTTGAAGCAGGGTTTGCGGCAGCAAGCATGATCCCGGGCGGCAAAGTCGTTACGACGGCAGGCAAGGTGACCACGCGAGCAGTGAGCGCGGCAAGCGCAGCAAAGGGCGCGCGCGAAGCTGAAGAAGCGGTCAAAGCGGCGAGGGCTGCAAAAGAAGCGGTGGAAACCGCCAAGGCCGCTAAGGAAGTCAATGCCGTGAAGCCGCTGACCAGAGTGCAGGAGATGGATCGTGAAGCCAAGCATGCAGTCGATAATGGTCGCGGAAATCAAAAAATGAATGTCAAACTGGAGCCTTGCCGTGGCAAGGGAATTAGATGAGAGATGAAGACTTCGAATATTTTATTAGCAAATTTGGCGAGGCTACCAAGAGCACTTCGGTGCCAGCGAAAAGCCTTGAGAAATGGCGCAATAAGCTGCCCGATCAGTTATTGAAATACTGGGAGCAGGAAGGCTGGTGCGAATATGCGAATGGCCTCTTTTGCACTGTTGATCCTGATGACTATGAAGATATCGTTGATGAGTGGCTTACAGACACAGGATTGGATGAGATTGATGTCTTCCATGTAATTGCAAGGTCTGCATTTGGCACGCTCTATGTGTGCGGTGAGAAGACAGGGCGCAGCGTAACGATTGTATGCGGCCTCAATATGGTCTCAGCGCTACAGAATCGATTGAAAGTTAAAACTAAGGAAGACCTGGATTCTTCAATCCGTTCGTTTTTTGCGTTCAGTAATCCAGCCCAGTTTGACATGGAAGATGAGAATGGACTGCGGCTCTTCGAACGCGTCAGGTCGAAACTCGGTCCACTTGAAGCACACGAAATATATGGATTCGAGCCCGCCATCGTACTAGGGGGAAAGATCCTCCTGGAAAATCTGGCAAAAGTGAATGCCAATGTGCACCTGACGATTCTCCGTCAATTCGCCGACCCGGAACTGCCATTTTCAGGGATCGATATTGAAAAATTACTCGACTCTTGAAACATGCTTCATCCAGGCGCAGGCATAGGTCGCCTGGTTTTTGAATCAATCAAGCTAAGGCATTGAGATGAGAGACGGAGACTTCGAATATTTTATTGGCAAATTTGGCGAGGCTACCAAGCGATTGGTCGTGCCCGCTGCAAGCCTTGAAAAATGGCGCGGTAAGCTACCAGATAAGTTATTGAAATACTGGGAGCAAGAAGGATGGTGCGAATATGCGAATGGTCTCTTTTGTACAGTTGACCCTGATGACTATGAAGACCTCGTTGATGAGTGGCTTGCAGACACCGGATTGGATGAGATTGACGCGTTCCACGTGATTGCAAGGACAGCATTTGGCGACCTATATGTATGCGGTGAGAAGACAGGGTGCAGCGTCACGATTGATTGCTCCCTCAATATGGTCTGTGCTTTAGAAAATGAATTGAAGGCAAAAACTAAAGAAGACCTGGATTTTTCAATCCGTTCGTTTTTTGCGTTCGGTAAGCCGAACGATCTTGACATGAAAGACGAGGACGGACAGCTTCTCTTCGAACGCGCCAGATCCAAACTAGGCCCGCTTGAGCCACATGAAATCTATGGATTCGAGCCTGCCATCGTGCTGGGAGGAAAAATTCTCCTCGAAAATCTGGCGAAAGTGAACGCCAATGTGCACCTGACGATTCTCCGTCAATTCGCCGACCCGGAACTGCCATTCTCAGGGATCGATATTGAAAAGTTACTCGACTCTTGAAACAAGCTTCATCCAGGCGCAGGCATAGGTCGCCTGGTTTTTGAATCAATCAAGCTAATGCACTGAGATGAGAGACGAAGACTTCGAATATTTTATTAGCAAATTTGGCGAGGCTACCAAGCGATCCGTCGTGTCCGTCGCAAGTCTTGAAAAATGGCGCAATAAGCTGCCCGATCAGTTATTGGCGTACTGGGAGCAAGAAGGCTGGTGCGAATATGCCAATGGGCTCTTTTGCACGGTTAACCCCGATGACTATGCAGGTCTCGTCGATGATTGGCTCGCGGACACCGAATTGGAGGGGGTTGACGTCTTCCACGTCATTGCGCGGTCTGCATTTGGCAAACTTTACGTGTGTGGTGAGAAGACAGGCAGCAGCGTTTCGATGAACTGCGTGCTCAATAGCGTCTCTGCTTTCGAAAATGAACTGAAGCCCAAATCCAAGGAAGACTTGGATTTTTCGATTCGTTCGTTATTCGCATGCCTTGAGCCGGATCAGTTTGACCTGAAAGACGAGGATGGTCAGCCCCTCTTTGAACGTGCGCGATCCAAACTAGGTCCGCTTGACCCGCATGAAATATATGGTTTCCAGCCCGCCATCGTCCTGGGGGGAGTTTCCTGCTCGAAAATCTGGTGAAAGTGAAGGCCAATGTGCACCTGACGCTTCTCCGCATGTTCGGCGAGCCGACATTCCCATTCTCGGCGATCGACATTGAAGAGTGGCTTGACGAGGCAGACTCCCAATAGTGATGGCGCCACTCTAGTCATCACCCAAGTACGGAATGACTCAGGACAAGACTCCTTGGACTGAAACCGCCCTCCCTGAACCCATCAGCAAAAAGCCGCAGCCCGTGAACTACTCCCCCTCCGGCAGCGGCTTTCCCCCTGTATGAAGCTTCAATCAGGCACCGGCGTCACCACTGGTTTGCCAGAAAAATGCGCCTGCAAATTGGTGAACGCCAGTTCCGCCATGGCCGTCCTGGTGACCAGCGTGCCGCTGGCCATGTGCGGCGTCAGCACCACGTTCTCCAGTGCAGCCAGCTCGGCCGGGATGTTGGGCTCATGGGCAAACACATCCAGCCCGGCTCCGGCGATCTTGCCAACCTGAAGGGCGGCGATCAGTGCCTCTTCATCGACCACCGAACCACGCGCCACGTTGACGAGGAAGCCCTTGGGGCCCAGCGCTTCGAGCACCTCGGCATTGATCAATGCGCGCGTCCCGGCGCCGCCAGGCGTAATGATCACCAGAAAATCGACGTCACGCGCCAGCGAGACGACATCCTCCACATAGCGATAGGGCACATCCTTGCGTGAGCGGTTGTGATACGCAATCGACATGTTGAACGCCGCCGCGCGCTGCGCAATGGCTAGTCCGATACGCCCCAGCCCGACGATGCCCAGGCGCGCGCCGCTGACCTTGGTGGTGAAGGGGAAGGGCCCTTTCTTCCATTCGCCACTGCGGGCAAAGCGGTCGGCACGCACCACGTTGCGCGCCACGGCCAGCATCAGTGCAATGGCCATGTCGGCCACGTCGTCGGTGAGCACGTCGGGCGTGTGCGTGACATGGATGCCGCGCTCGCGGGCGGCGGGCACGTCCACGCCGTCATAGCCGACCCCGAAGACCGAGACGATCTCCAGCGCGGGAAAGCGCGCCATGAAGTCACGCCCGACCTTGGCTTCGCCATTGGCGGCAATGCCGCGCACCTGGGGAGCGATGGCGTCGAGCTGGGCATCGGTGAGCCCATCGAGGATGAGGTTGTGGCAGGTGAAGTGCTGCTGCAGCAAGTCCAGCAGATGCTGCGGCAGGCGGGCGACGATGAGGACGACGGGGCGGTTCGAGGAAGTCATGTTTGATGTAAGAGGGGCGATGAGGAAGACATCACGATACGTCCTGGGTGCGCGCTGCAGGCTGAAAAAATTTCACGCCTGCAGCGGTGGCAGCGCGCGCGGCTTGCGGTTTTCATCGGTGGCCACGTAGGTGAGCGTGGCTTCGGTGACCTTGACGATCTCGGTCTGCAGGCGATTGCGCTCGGCATAGACTTCGACGTTGACCGTGATGGAGGTATTGCCGACCTTGACGATATCGGCATAGAAGGACAGCAGGTCACCCACGAACACCGGATTCTTGAACAGGAAGGAATTGACCGCGATGGTCGCCACCCGCCCATTGGCACGGCGCGTGGCCGGCAGCGAGCCGGCGATGTCGACCTGGGCCATGATCCAGCCGCCGAAGACGTCGCCATAGACGTTGGCATCCGACGGCATGGGCATGACGCGCAGTTGCGGGGCCTTGCCCGGTGGAAGTTCGGGAACGGTGGGTGACATGGAAGGCTCCTTCGCAGGTGAGGTCCGGCAACGCGCCGGGATGGCTCTTATAATTCGGTTTTGCGCCCGCAGGCGCGGCAAGAGGCTAGTGTATCGGATGTTGCGCTCTTGCTGTCTTGTGGGCTAGTCCCCCTTCCCCCTGTGATCCGCCCATGCGCCGTTATCCGAATTCTTCGTCCTCGCCCCAAGCCCCCGTCAAACGCCAGCGCGGCGACTGGGAAGTGGTGAGGACACTGCTGCCCTACCTGTGGACCTACAAGTGGCGCGTGATGCTGGCGCTGGCCTTCCTGGTGGGCGCCAAGCTGGCCAACGTGGGTGTGCCGCTGGTGCTGAAAAAGCTGGTCGATGCCATGACCATCACGCCCGCTCATCCGCAAGCACTGCTGGTGTTGCCGCTGGGGCTGCTGGTGGCCTATGGCGCGCTGCGGCTGGCCACCGCGCTCTTTACCGAATTGCGCGAACTGATGTTTGCCCGCGTCACGCAACGCGCCGTGCGCACCATCGCGCTGCAGGTGTTTCGCCACCTGCATGCGCTGTCACTGCGCTTCCACCTGAATCGCCAGACCGGTGGCATGACGCGCGACATCGAGCGCGGTACGCGCGGGGTCTCCACGCTGGTGTCCTATACGCTCTTCTCGATCCTGCCGACCATCATCGAAATCGTGCTGGTGCTGGCCTACCTCGTCACGCATTACGACATCTGGTTCTCCCTCATCACGGCCGGGGCGCTGGTGCTCTACATCCTCTTCACCATCACGGTGACCGAGTGGCGCACGCATTTCCGCCGCACCATGAATGAACTGGATTCCCACGCCAATACGCGCGCCATCGACTCGCTGCTCAACTACGAGACGGTCAAGTATTTCGGCAACGAGGAATTCGAGGCGCGCCGCTATGACGAAGGTTTGCAGCGCTACGAACGCGCGGCGGTGAAATCGCAGAGTTCGCTCTCGCTGCTCAACACCGGACAGTCCGCCATCATCGCCATTGCGGTCACGCTCATCCTCTGGCGTGCCATCGCCGGCGTCATTGATGGCAGCATGACGCTGGGCGACATGGTGCTGGTCAATGCCTTCATGATCCAGCTCTACATTCCTTTGAACTTCCTCGGCGTGCTCTACCGCGAAATCAAGCAGAGCCTGGCCGACATGGAACGCCTCTTCTCGCTGCTGGAAGAAAACCGCGAAGTGGCCGACCGTCCCGGTGCACAGCCGCTCAAGACGCAGGGCGCAGAACTGCATTTCGAGCACGTCGATTTCAGCTACGAGCGCAATCGCCAGATCCTCTTCGATGTCGATTTCAAGGTGCAGGCCGGCACCACCACGGCCGTGGTCGGCCACAGCGGTTCGGGCAAGTCCACGCTTTCGCGCCTGCTGTATCGTTTCTACGATGTCGACCAGGGTGCCATCCGCATCGATGGCCAGGACCTGCGCAACGTCACCCAGGCTTCGCTACGCCAGGCCATCGGCATCGTGCCGCAGGACACGGTGCTGTTCAACGACACCATCGAATACAACATCGCCTACGGCAAGCCCGGCGCCACGCGCGAGCAGATCGTGGCGGCGGCCAAGGCGGCCTACATCCATGACTTCATCGAATCGCTCCCCGACGGCTACGCCAGCATGGTGGGCGAGCGCGGACTGAAATTGTCGGGCGGTGAAAAGCAGCGCGTGGCGATTGCCCGCACCTTGTTGAAGGATCCGGCCATCCTGATCTTCGACGAAGCCACCTCGGCGCTGGATTCGCGTGCCGAGCAGGCCATCCAGCAGCAGCTCGAAGAGATCGCCCGCGAGCGTACTACGCTGGTCATTGCGCACCGGCTGTCGACCATCGTCAATGCCCACCAGATCCTGGTGATGGATCATGGCCGCATCGTCGAGCGCGGCACCCACGCCGGTTTGCTGATGGCCGGTGGCCTGTATGCGCAGATGTGGCTGCGCCAGCAGGCCGGGGCCGAGGAGGAGGGCGGTTCGGTCGTGCCGCAGCCCGAAGGCGTCGCGGCCGATGCCGAAGCGCAGGCCGAGCCGACCGTGCTGATGCCCGCCGGGCGGCGCTGACACGCACGCTGCTTGCGCCGGCGCGGGCGCAGCGGCACAATTCGCCCATTCGACCTAGAACGGGAAGTGGGCGGGCAATGGAAAGCAAATGGCTTGAGGATTTCGTCTCCCTGGCGGAAACGCGCAGTTTCAGTCGCTCGGCGGAGCTGCGGCATGTGACGCAACCGGCTTTTTCGCGGCGCATCCAGTCGCTGGAGGCCTGGCTGGGCACCGACCTGATCGACCGCACCTCCTATCCCACGCGCCTGACCGCGGCCGGTGAAGTCTTCTACGAACAGGCCGTGGCCATGCTGGGCCAGATCAACAATACCCGCGCCCTGCTGCGCGGCAAGCGGCCCACGGCGCAGACCACCATCGACTTCGCGGTGCCGCATACGCTCTCGCTGACCTACATGCCCAAGTGGCTCAGTTCGCTGGAGTCGGGCTTCGGTCCCATCAATACCCGCCTGATCGCCCTCAACGTCCACGATGCCGTGATGACCATCGTCGAAGGCGGCTGCGACCTGCTGCTGTGCTATCACCATCCGCGCCAGCCGGTGCAGCTCGATGCCAGCCGCTACGACATGCTGACCATGGGCACCGAAACCCTGCGCCCCTATTCGCGCTGCGACCGCAACGGCAAGCCGGACTACGTGTTTCCGGGCAGTGCCAAGGCGCCCGTGCCGTTCCTCTCCTATACCAGCAACGCTTACCTGGGCCGCATGGTGGAGCTGATGATGGCCGATACCAAGCGCCCTCTGCACCTGGTCAAGCACTATGAGACCGACATGTCGGAAAGCCTCAAGATGATGGCGCTGGAGGGCCATGGCGTGGCGTTCCTGCCGGAATCCTCGGTGGTGCGCGAAGTGCGCAACCGTCAGCTGGCGCGCACCGATGGTCCCACCGGGGAGTGGGAAGTGGAGATGGAAATCCGCCTCTATCGCGAACGCCCGACCGCGCAGCGCACCGGCAAGGCGCTGGTGGCACGGCTGTGGGAATATCTCGTGGAACTGGATGCGCAACGGCAGGAAAAATCGGAGCGCAGCGAGCGTCCCAAGGCGGTTTCCGGCAAGTCGGCGCGCGCTGCCGAAAAACGCGAATCCTGAGCAAAAAATAGCTGATGTAAAGGCCGCAATCCCTTGCTGTAAAAGGGATTCCAAAGGTTATGCATGCGCTGCATAATTGCATGCTCACAAAGCATTAGCCTTGTTTTGGCCGGCTGGCTACGATGGCGGCGCTGAATCGGACAGGCACGAATTTCCAGCTGGCGCACCAGGGCCGGGCTGGCAGGCGCGCCTCCGTCGCCGCCGCTCGTGCGCGCCCTCTGGCGCTGCGTGCAGGCTGATGCAGACGGAGTAACATGCCTGGCGGACTTCGGAATTTGCAGGCCTTTTGTCTTGAACAGCACGGCTATCCAAAGGAGCGATTGCATCATGTCGAACGTACCTAATCACGAAGTGCCTTCCTATCTCGTCCCGCACGGCATCGGTCCGTGGGGCGTCTACCTCGAACAGATCGACCGCGTGACGCCCTACCTGGGCTCGCTGGCGCGCTGGGTGGAAACCCTGAAGCGTCCCAAGCGCATCCTGGTGGTCGATGTGCCCATCGAACGCGACGACGGCACCATCGCCCACTTCGAGGGCTACCGCGTGCAGCACAACACCTCGCGCGGCCCCGGCAAGGGCGGCGTGCGTTTCCACCAGGACGTGACGCTCTCCGAAGTGATGGCGCTGTCGGCCTGGATGACCGTCAAGAATGCGGCCGTGAACGTGCCCTATGGCGGTGCCAAGGGCGGTATTCGCGTCGATCCCAAGACCCTCTCCCGTGGCGAACTGCAGCGCGTCACGCGCCGCTACACCAGCGAGATCGGCATCATCATCGGCCCCAACAAGGACATCCCGGCGCCGGACGTGAACACCGATTCGCAGATCATGGCCTGGATGATGGATACCTACTCCATGAACCAGGGCAGCACCTCCTCGGGTGTGGTCACCGGCAAGCCCATCTCGCTGGGCGGCAGCCTGGGCCGTCATGAAGCCACCGGCCGCGGCGTCTTCGTGGTCGGCTGCGAAGCCGCTGCCAAGCGCGGCGTGGACATCAAGGATGCCAAGGTCGCGGTGCAGGGTTTCGGCAACGTCGGCGGCATCGCTGCGCGCCTGTTCGCTGAGGCCGGTTCCAAGGTGGTAGCAGTGCAGGATCACGTGACCACCGTCTTCAATGCCGGTGGCCTGGACGTGCCGGCGCTGCAGGCGTATGTGGCCAAAAATGGCAGCGTCAAGGGTTTCGAAGGTGCCGACGAGATCACCGACCGCGCCCAATTCTGGTCGGTCGACTGCGACATTCTGGTGCCTGCCGCACTGGAACAGCAGATCACCGAAGCCAACGCCAATCACATCAAGGCCAAGATCATCCTGGAAGGTGCCAACGGCCCGACCACGCCGGCGGCCGATGACATCCTGCGCGACAAGGGCGTGCTGATCGTGCCCGACGTGATTGCCAACGCCGGTGGTGTGACGGTGAGCTACTTCGAATGGGTGCAGGACTTCTCCAGCTTCTTCTGGACCGAAGACGAAATCAACCTGCGCCTGACCCGCATCATGCGCGAAGCCTTCGCCGCCGTCTGGCAGCTGGCCGAAGAGAAGAACGTGTCGCTGCGTACCGCGGCCTTCATCGTGGCGTGTACCCGCGTGCTGCAGGCGCGTGAAATGCGCGGCCTGTATCCGTGATGCGTTGAGGCAGTAAAAAAGGTCCGGTGATCCGGACCACGACGGCCAGAGGCGACAGCGTAAAACGCAACAGATCGCCGGCCGCAGGATTGCAGAGCAGTCTGGTTCAGGAGGAGACGTGGTGGCTGTGCGCATGCGCACCGCAGGCCAATCAGCCTTGCGGCGCAAGATCATCAGTGAAGGACCCGGCATTGGCATGCCGGGCGCTGCCGCATGTGCGTCTGCAGGGCGGGTGGCGGTTTTGCTTGGCCATCCCGTTGCCGTCCGGGTGACAAAATGCCGGGTTTTTGACAGGACCCTTCATGGTCCCGGCACTCGCATTGGCCCCTCATCCGCTTCTTCCCGCTTCTCCCTGAACAAATCTTCATATCGCCCCGCAAGCGCCGTCTACACGGGCCTGGCGCGGGGTGCTCCCGCTTCTCTCCATTCCCTTTTCATCGCGGCTGTTGCCCCGCCTCTGCAGGCTCGCGTGTGCTGCCGGCTGCGGTCTGCAGCTGCCGTTTCTGGCATGGATATTGCTGAACAGAACGGAGTTGCTGCCGTGACGCCGAACGCTGCGCCGCACCTTCCTGCGCTCTGCGAAGCTGTCCTCATCGCGTCGGAGCGCCGGGCTGCCGCCATGAGGGTTTTTGCGGATTGCCAGACCGGGCGGCATATGTCGTACAATGCGCCCGCCGACAGTTGCGCTTCGGTAATTTGCCTGCATCCGGTTCATCGAGGGGGTGGTGTCGCCAGGCCTCACCAGACGTGGATCAAACAATGCTGGCAAAGAACTGTGTTAGCACACAGAATAGGCAACACGGCAGAGAACAATAACAGGCTCGTCAATACGGCCGGCCAGCCCGGTGCAGGGTTTCGCGCAAGCGGGTCCGGCATCAGGCCATTTGAACCGTTACGTAAAAAATTTTTCCAGGAGGTCACACAATGAAGTTATTGAAGCTAGCAGGGGTGTTGGTTGGGGCAAGCGTACTGATGAGCTCGGTGCATGCTGAGGAATTCACCGGCCGTCTGAAGAAGATCAAGGAATCCGGCACCCTGACGCTGGGCGTGCGCGATTCGTCGATTCCGTTCTCCTACCTGGATGACAAGCAGTCCTACCAGGGCTACTCGATCGACCTGTGCCTCAAGGCCGCGACCGCGATCCAGAAGAAGCTGGGCCTGACCTCGCTGAACATCAAGATGGTGCCCGTGACCTCGGCCACCCGCATTCCGCTGATCGCCAACGGCACCACCGACATTTCCTGCGACTCCGCAACCAACAACCAGGAACGCTGGAACCAGGTGGCCTTCTCGGTGACCGAATTCGTGACCGCCAACAAGTTCCTGTCCAAGAAGTCGGCCAACCTGAAGACCCTGGAAGACCTCAAGGGCAAGACCGTCGTGTCGACCTCGGGTACCTCCAACCTGAAGCAGATCACTGCGCTGAACGCCGAACGCAACCTGGGCATGAACATCCTGGCTGCCAAGGACCACGCCGAAGCCTTCCTGATGGTGGAAACCGGCCGTGCCGCCGCCTTCGTGATGGATGACATCCTGCTGTCCTCGCTGGCGGCCAATTCCAAGGCGCCTGGCGACTACCAGGTGTCGGCAGAAGCCCTGTCGGTCGAGCCGTACGGCCTGATCCTGCCCAAGGGTGATACCGAGTTCAAGAAGGTCGTGGACGATGCGCTGACCGTGGTCTACAAGGGCGACGACATCAAGAAGATCTACGCCAAGTGGTTCCAGTCGCCGATCCCGCCCAAGGGTGTCAACCTGAACGTGCCGATGAGCCCGCAGCTGCAAGCCGTGCTGGCCAAGCCGACCGACTCCTACGATCCGGCCGCCTATGCCGTGGTGCCGGAAGCGCAGAAGAGCCTGAGCAAGAAGAAGTAAATCAGCGTATTGCTTCGTGCAATCGGATGAAACGGGGGCCTGTCCCCCGTTTTGTTTAGCCGGGTCCGCTGCGCTTGCCTGTTGGCAAGGCAGTGGCGCCGGAGCTGACCAGACAAGAAGCGGCGCGGCATTTGCCTGGTGACCGCGCCCGAGAACACAGACTTCGAACAACAGACGAGGCCATTTATGCATTACAACTGGAACTGGGGAATCTTCTGGGAGATGTCTCCCGATGGCATCCCCTACATCGACACGCTGCTGGCGGGCCTGAAATGGACCCTGGCCACGGCTGCCTGCGCCTGGATCATGGCACTGATCCTGGGCACCATCTTCGGTACCCTGCGTACCACCACCAAACCCTGGGTCGTGCGCATTGCCAACGGCTATGTGGAACTGTTCCGCAACATTCCGTTGCTGGTGCAGATGTTCCTGTGGTACTTCGTGATGCCCGAACTGCTGCCGGCCGCCATCGGCGACTGGATCAAGAGCCTGCCGGATGCGTCTTTCGTGACTGCAACCCTGGCGCTGGGCTTCTTCACCTCTTCCCGCGTGGCCGTGCAGGTGACGACCGGCATCCAGGCGCTGCCGCGCGGCCAGCGCATGGCCGGTGCCGCACTGGGTCTCACTCCCGTGCAGACCTATCGCTATGTGCTCTTACCGATGGCCTTCCGCATCATCATCCCGGCACTGACCAACGAGTTCGCCGCCATCATCAAGAACAGCTCGGTGGCCCTGACCATCGGCCTGGTCGAGCTGACTGCCGCGACCTACTCGATGCGTGAATTCACCTTCCAGACCTTCGAGGCGCTGACCGGTGCCACGATCATCTATCTGATCATTTCCGTCATCGCGCTGCTGGCAGCACGCGTGCTGGAAAAAGTCACCGCCGTTCCGGGCTACATCACCGGCGGCACCAGTGCAGGGGGGCATTGATCCATGTTCAGCAATTTCGATTTCGACGTCATCCAGCGTTCCTGGGTCTATCTCTTCACGACCGGCCTGAAGTTCACGCTGATCCTGACCTTCTCGGCCATGCTGGGCGGCATCATCCTGGGCACGCTGCTGGCCATGATGCGCCTGTCGTCCAACAAGCCGCTGTCGTTCATCGCCACCACCTACGTCAACGTGATCCGCTCCATTCCGCTGGTGCTGGTGATCTTCTGGTTCTACTTCCTGGTGCCTTTCATCGGCGCCTGGATCATCGGCGCCTCCGAGCCTATCCAGGTCGGTGCCTTCGAATCGGCCCTGATTACCTTCATCCTGTTCGAAGCTGCGTATTACTGCGAGATCATGCGTTCGGGCATCCAGTCCATTCCGCGTGGCCAGGTCTTTGCCGGCTATGCCATCGGCATGAACTACTGGCAGATGATGGGCAACGTGGTGCTGCCGCAGGCCTTCCGCAACATGACCCCGATCCTGCTGACACAGACCATCGTGCTGTTCCAGGACGTGTCGCTGGTCTACGTGCTGGGTTCGGTGCCGGACTTCGTGACCAGCGCGTCCAAGATCGCCCAGCGTGACGGCCGCCTGGTGGAAATGTACCTGTTCGTGGCCGTGGTCTACTTCGTGCTCAGCTTTGGCCTGTCGACCCTGGTCAAGCGCTTCCAGAAGAAGATTGCCATCATCCGCTAAATGTCTTTGACGGCCGCCGCGCGCGCTTTGTAGCGCCACGCTGGCGGCCAGTGAATCCAGAATTCAGAAATCCAGGAGAATCCAAATGATTGAACTCAACAACGTCAGCAAGTGGTACGGCAGCTTCCAGGTCCTGACCGACTGCTCGACCTCCGTCAAGAAGGGCGACGTGGTGGTGGTGTGCGGCCCGTCCGGTTCCGGCAAGTCCACGCTGATCAAGACCGTCAACGGCCTGGAGCCGTTCCAGAAAGGCACCATCACCGTCGATGGCGTCTCGGTGGGCGACCCCAAGACCAACCTGTCCAAGCTGCGTGCGCGCATCGGCATGGTGTTCCAGAACTTCGAACTGTTCCCGCACCTCTCCATCCGCGAGAACCTGACGATCGGCCAGATCAAGGTGCTGGGCCGTTCCAAGGAAGAGGCCACCGAAAAGGGCCTGAAGTACCTCGATCGCGTTGGCCTCTTGGCGCACAAGGACAAGTTCCCCGGCCAGCTCTCCGGCGGCCAGCAGCAGCGTGTGGCCATTGCCCGCGCGCTGTCGATGGATCCCATCGCCATGCTGTTCGACGAACCGACCTCGGCGCTGGACCCGGAAATGATCAATGAAGTGCTGGACGTCATGGTCGGCCTGGCCCAGGAAGGCATGACCATGATGGTCGTGACCCACGAAATGGGCTTTGCCCGCAAGGTCGCCAACCGCGTGGTCTTCATGGACAAGGGCCTGGTGGTGGAAGATTGCGCCAAGGACGAGTTCTTCGCTTCGCCGCGTTCGGAACGCGCACGCGATTTCCTGGCCAAGATCATCACTCACTGATCGCCGCAGCCAGTGTCAATGCAAGGGCCGCTCCGGCAACGGGGCGGCCCTTCTCGTTTGGGCTACATCAAAAGGGCGGCAGGGCGCACGCTCCGGGGTGCTTGACGGCTACGGTAGAATGTCGCCCTTGAAGACATCGCGGCTGGCTCTCCACAGCCCGCATCCGCCGGGATGCCTCGCCAGACACTGAGACTGACCCCCACTCCAAGACCGAAAGAGCATCGCAATGAGCAACGTATTGACCATCACCCGCCCGGACGACTGGCACCTGCACCTGCGCGACGGCGCCACCATGCAGGACGTGCTGCCGCATACCGCACGCCAGTTTGCCCGCGCCATCGTCATGCCCAACCTGAAGCCGCCGGTGACCACCACCGCCCAAGCCGGTGCGTATCGCGAACGCATCCTGGCCGCGCTGCCGGCAGGCATGAGCTTCGAGCCGCTGATGGTGCTCTACCTGACCGACAACACCCCGCCCGAGGAAATCCGCCGCGCCAAGGAAAGCGGCTTCGTCAAGGCCGTCAAACTTTATCCGGCCGGTGCCACCACCAATTCGGATGCCGGCGTGACCGATCTCTCCAAGTGCTACAAGACCCTGGAAGTGCTGCAGGAAGTGGGCATGCCCTTCCTGGTCCACGGTGAAGTCACCGATCCCGAGATCGACCTGTTCGACCGCGAAGCCGTCTTCATCGAGCGCATCATGAAGCCGCTGCGCCAGGCCATGCCGGAACTGAAGGTGGTCTTCGAGCACATCACCACCAAGGAAGCGGCTGACTACGTGCTGGCCGGCGAAGGCCCGACGGCAGCGACCATTACCGCGCATCATCTGCTGTTCAACCGCAACGAGATCTTCAAGGGCGGCATCCGCCCGCACTACTACTGCCTGCCTGTCCTGAAGCGCGAGACTCACCGCAAGGCGCTGGTGGCGGCCGCCACTTCGGGCAGCAACAAGTTCTTCCTCGGCACCGATTCGGCCCCGCACGCCAAGGGCGCCAAGGAACACGCCTGTGGCTGCGCCGGCTGCTACACCGCGCTGCATGCGCTGGAGTTGTATGCCCAGGCCTTCGACAGCGCGGGCGCACTGGACAAGTTCGAAGCCTTCGCCAGCTTCAACGGTCCGGACTTCTACGATCTGCCGCGCAACACCGGCGCCGTCACCCTGAAGCGCGAAACCTGGGCCATCCCGGCCGAGCTGCCCATGGGCGAGGCCACCGTGGTGCCGCTGTCGGCAGGCGAACAGATCCACTGGAAGATGGTCTGATCCGATTCACGGATCCGCCGTGTTCCTTCGTTCCCGGGCCGTTCTGCCAGTGAGGATGGCCGGGATATCCATCACAACGAGAGAAAGGCGAGCTGTATGCAATTCGTCGATGAACTGATTACCGATTTCGACAAGGCACTGCGCGTGATCAGCGGCGTGGTTTTCGAGAGCCGTCCCAATCCGGGGCGCGGCTTGCCGGACGGGATCATGAGCGAGGCCGAGAAGCGTCACGCGGCCGGGCTGATGCGGGTCAACAATGTCGGTGAAGTCTGTGCCCAGGCGCTCTACGATGCCCAGGGACGCTTCGCCCAGACCGAGGACATCAAGGAAGCCTTCCGGCGCGCCGGCATCGAGGAAGAGGATCACCTGGCCTGGACTGCCGAACGCCTGCGCGAGCTGGGTTCGCACACCAGCCTGCTCAATCCGCTGTGGTACGGCGGCGCCTACGTGCTGGGCAGCATCGCCGCACGCCTGGGGGATGCGCGCAACCTGGGCTTCGTCTCCGAGACCGAGCGCCAGGTCGAGCATCACCTGCTGGGCCATCTGGACAAGCTGCCGGCCCAGGACAACCGCTCGCGCGCCATCGTCGACCAGATGCGCCTGGATGAAATCGAACACGGCCAGGCCGCGCGCGACCTGGGTGCGGCCGAAGTGCCGGCCCCGGTGCGCGGGATGATGAAGGCCATGGCCAAGGTCATGACCACGGTGGCTTACAGGATCTGATATCGGATCGCCGCAGGCGTGGCGGACATGAAAAAAGCGGCCTCGGCCGCTTTTTTCTTTGGCTGCTTCCGTTTTCCGCGCTTATTGCTGCTGGGCGGCGGCCGAGGACGTATCGGTGAGGTCGTCGATGATCTCGAAGGAGTGCGTCATCTCGGCAGTCTTCTCCAGCATGATCGAGGCCGAGCAGTACTTGTCGTGGGACAGCTTGATGGCGCGTTCGACCACATTGGTCTTCAGGTTGCGGCCACGCACGGTGAAGTGGAAATGAATCTTGGTGAAGACCTTGGGATCGGTCTCGGCGCGTTCGGACTTCAGGGTCACGTCGCAGCCGCGCACGTCCTGGCCGCTCTTGCGCAGGATCACCACCACGTCATAGGCGGTGCAGCCGCCGGTGCCGGCCAGCACCACTTCCATCGGACGCGGCGCCAGGTTGCGGCCGCCGCCATCGGGCGCACCATCCATCGTCAGCAGGTGGCCCGAACCGGTTTCCGCCGTGAAGGTCATGCCGGACAAGCCGGTCCAACGTACTGTGCATTCCATCTGTATCGTCCCAATCGGTTCCATGAAGCCCCGTATTGTAGCTTTGGATGGGCGCCGCTGCAGCCGCGGCAGGGCGGGCGATGCGAAGCTCAGTGATTTTTGCGTTGCAGAAAAATTGTCGAATGATTATTCATGCTTCGCATTCTTGCAGCCCTTTTAACTAGTTGTAACCCAGCAGTGACGCCACTTTCAGACTGTTACAAATTTATTCGCCTCGCGTTATTGCGTCGCACAAACCCCTTTGCTATATTCAATTCAACGGAAGTTTTTGCAGCACGTAACGATGTCTCCTCCACCCTCCTCATTGGTGTGGATTAAACCCGGAACCTGAGCGTCCGGGGTTTTTTTTGTCCTTTTTCCGCTGAAGCGCGGCGCAAAGTTGTGCTGGCGTCAACGAAATGCCGCTTTCTGTCGATAAGGCGCCGGGACAATGCCGGATCGGCGCCACAATCCCTCGAAACCTTTTGACGCTAAGTCCTTGAAAAGGCTATACTTGCCGGCTTTCCCATGCGCTCGGGAAGATAAAAGGATGAGTCCGCGAAGCGAAGTACCCAGGACAGCCGGCAACACAGGCTGCCCCGCATGAGCGGAACCGCCACATTGAGCGTTTATATACTGATAGAGAAAGTCAAACATGAAGACCTTTTCCGCTAAAGCCCATGAGGTTCAGCGCGAGTGGTTCGTGATTGACGCGACGGACTTGGTCCTCGGACGTGTTGCCAGCGAAGTGGCACTCCGACTGCGCGGCAAGCACAAACCCGAATTCACTCCGCACGTCGATACCGGTGACTTCATCGTCGTCGTCAACGCAGGCAAGCTGCGCGTGACCGGCACCAAGGCCACTGAAAAGACCTATTTCCGCCACAGCGGTTATCCGGGCGGCATCTACGAAACCAACTTCCTGAAGATGCAACAGCGTTTCCCCGGCCGTGCGCTGGAGAAGGCCGTCAAGGGCATGCTGCCCAAGGGTCCGCTGGGCTACGCCATGATCAAGAAGCTGAAGGTGTATGCAGATGGCAACCATCCGCACGCCGCGCAGCAACCGAAACCCCTCGCCCTCTAAGGAACAGACATGATCGGTAACTACAATTACGGAACCGGCCGTCGCAAGAGTGCAGTGGCGCGTGTTTTCATCAAGGCAGGTTCGGGCAACATCATCGTCAATGGCAAGCCCGCCGCTGAATACTTCTCCCGTGAAACCGGCCTGATGGTGATCCGTCAGCCGCTGGAACTGACCGGCAACGTCGAGCGTTTCGACATCAAGGTGAACGTCCACGGTGGCGGCGAATCCGGCCAGGCCGGCGCTGTTCGCCACGGCATCACCCGCGCCCTGATCGACTACGATGCCGGCCTGAAGTCGGCTCTGTCCAACGCAGGCTTCGTCACCCGTGACGCGCGTGAAGTCGAACGTAAGAAGGTTGGTCTGCGCAAGGCACGTCGCGCAAAGCAATTCTCGAAGCGTTAATCGTTTCTTGCATTACGGAAAGCCGTCGGCCCTTGTGCCGGCGGCTTTTTGCTTTTTGTCGCTCTGCCTGGTTGGGTCGACAGGGCGCTCAGCGGTGCTTGCACATCGTCTCGTAGTGTGACGATAATTTCTGTTATTTACGGAATAACTTCCCAAGCGGAAATCGAGGGGAAATATTCTCCTGCTAAAATTGACCGCTTTCCTGCGTGTGATGCACGCACGTCCGGCGCTCGTTCGCCACGGCGTTTTTTGTTCGCCTTTTTTCGCAAGGACCAGACATGATCAAGGTAGGTATCGTTGGCGGAACCGGTTATACCGGCGTCGAATTGCTGCGTATTTTCGCCACCCATCCGCAAGCCCGGGTGGAAGCCGTGACCTCGCGCAAGGAAGACGGCATGCCCGTGGCCGAGATGTATCCGTCCCTGCGTGGCCGCGTGGACGTGGCATTCTCCTCGCCCGACAAGGCCCGCCTGACCGACTGTGATGTGGTCTTCTTTGCCACCCCGCACGGCGTGGCCATGGCCCAGGCCCCGGAACTGGTGGCGGCCGGCGTGAAGGTGATCGACCTGGCTGCGGACTTCCGCATGCAGGACGTGGCCGCCTTCGAGAAGTGGTACAAGCTGCCGCACAGTTGCACCGAGCTGTTGAAGGAAGCCGCCTATGGCCTGCCCGAACTGAACCGCGAAGCCATCCGCAAGGCGCGTGTGGTGGGCAATCCGGGCTGCTATCCGACTACCATGCAGCTGGGTTTTGCGCCGCTCTTGAAGGCTGGCGTGATCGATGCCTCGCACCTGATCGCCGACTGCAAATCCGGCGTCTCCGGCGCCGGCCGCAAGGCTGAGCTGAGCCTGCTGTTCTCGGAAGCATCCGACAATTTCAAGGCCTATGGCGTGTCCGGCCACCGTCACTCGCCCGAAACCATCGAGCGCCTGTCGCACCTGACCAGCGACAAGGTGGGCCTGCTGTTCACGCCGCACCTGGTGCCGATGATCCGCGGCATGCACTCCACCCTGTACGCGCGCCTGACCAAAGAGATCGACAACGCCGCCCTGCAAGCCCTGTTCGAAGAGGCTTACAAGGATGAACCCTTCGTCGACGTGCTGCCCTTCGGTTCGCATCCCGAGACCCGCACCACGCGCGCCTCCAACATGCTGCGCCTGGCCGTGCATCGTCCGGACAATGGCGACACCGTGGTGGTGCTGGTGGTCCAGGACAACCTGGTCAAGGGCGCTTCCGGCCAGGCCGTGCAGTGCATGAACCTGATGTTCGGTCTGGAAGAAACCACCGGCCTGCAACAGGTCCCGGTCCTGCCGTGAAGTACCGCTTATGGCGTCGGCGCATGAGCATTTCTGCGCCGAAGATGACCATCAAGCGCCACCTGCCGTGGCCGCTGATGATCTTGCTGTGGGCTGTGGTGGTGGCGGTGGGCGCTGCGGCGGCGGTCTGGACCTACCAGCTCGGCCGCAACAACCTGCCGGGCCTGCACGGCGACGCAGGCGATGCCAGCGAGCAGATCGAGCAGTTGAGCGAGCAGGTCAAGAAGCTGACGGCAGAAAATGAGCGCTTGCAATCTGCCTCCAACGCGTCGCAAAATGAACTGAAGATCGCCCAGACGGCCCAGGCCACGCTGGCGACCCAGGTCAAGAACCTGGAGGCGGAAAACAACCGCCAGAAGGAAGACCTGGCCTTCTTCGACAGTCTCCTGCCAACCAACCTGGGCGCGCCCGGCATCACCATCCAGCGCTTCAAGGCCGAACAGGCCGCGCCCAACCAGCTGCGCTATCGCGTGCTGGTGATGCAAGGTGGTGGGGGAACGCAACAGTTTGCAGGAAACCTACAGCTTAGTGTCAATTTGGTGCAGGGCGGCAAAGGTGTTACCATCAACTTCCCTGAAGGCAATACCGCCGACCAGGCGCGCTACCGGCTCGCATTCAAGTACTACCAGCGTGTCGAAGGCTTGCTGACCATTCCCGAGGGCGCCACCGTCAAGTCGGTGGCCGTCCGTGTTCTCGACCGCGGCCAGGTGCGAGCCCAGCAGTCGGTAGATCTGTGAGGTGATTCCATGTTTACACGCAAAACCAAAAGCACGATCGACAGCCTGATCGGCATGTCCACCAGCATCACGGGTGACGTCGGTTTCAAGGGCGGCCTGCGCATCGATGGCGCCATCAATGGCAACATCAATGCCGAGAGCGGCCAGCCCAGCGTGCTGGTCATCTCCGAGCATGCCAAGGTGGTCGGCGAGGTGCGCGCCGCGCATTTGATCGTCAATGGCGAGATCATCGGCGACGTCCATTCCACCGAGTTGCTGGAACTGCAACCCAAGGCTCGCATTACCGGCAACGTCTTTTACAAGGCGCTGGAGATGCATGGTGGTGCCCTGGTGTCAGGCAAGCTCAGCCATGACCAGCAGACGGAAACGCCAATGCTGAAGCTGGCTGCTTCGTCGGAAGCATGAAAATCTGCAAGCGCTTATAATGGCTTTATCGATCTAATGTATTGATCCGCCTCAAAGCCCAGCAGGAGCCCAATATGAATGCCGTAGCCGAACTGCAACAAACCGACATGCCCGCCCCGATCAACTTCAGCGACAGCGCCGCCGCCAAGGTGGCCCAGTTGATCGAGGAAGAAGGCAATCCCGACCTGAAACTGCGCGTCTTCGTGCAAGGCGGTGGTTGCTCGGGTTTCCAGTACGGTTTCACCTTCGATGAAATCGTCAACGAAGACGACACCACCATGAGCAAGAACGGCGTCCAGCTGTTGATCGACTCGATGAGCTACCAGTACCTGGTGGGCGCCGAGATCGACTACAAGGACGACCTGGAAGGCGCGCAATTCGTCATCAAGAACCCGAACGCCACGACCACTTGCGGTTGCGGCTCCTCGTTCTCGGTGTAAGCGCTGCCAGACTCCCCGCACCATCCCGGTTTGCGGGGAGATGAAGAAAAAGGACGCCGAGGCGTCCTTTTTTCATGTCCTGAATCTTCATATCGGCCTGGACCCACCGTCCGGCGGGCATTTCCGGCGCCTGCTCGCAGAGGCCGGAAAAGCCCTTTCCCGCCTCATCCCAATTCGGTGAAGGCTTTGGCCGCTGCAGCGATGGTTTCCTCGATGATGGCGTCGCTGTGCTGGGCCGACACGAAGCCTGCCTCGAAGGCGGAAGGCGCAAAGTACACGCCCGCCTCCAGCATCTTGTGGAAGAAGCGATTGAAGCGCTCCTTGTCGCCCTGCATCACCTCGGCATAGCTGGTGGGCACCCTGGCATCGAAATACAGCCCGAACATGCCGCCAATGGCATCGGCGGCGAAGGTCACGCCAGCCGCCCTGGCCGCAGCGCTGAGGCCATCGGCCAGCTTGCGGGTTTGGGCGGTCAGGTTGGCGTAGAACTCGGGTTGCTGGATGATCTTCAGGGTCGCCATGCCGGCCGCGACCGTCACCGGATTGCCGGAGAGCGTGCCAGCCTGGTAGACCCCGCCCAGCGGTGCCAGATGCTTCATCACCTCGGCGCGGCCACCGAAGGCGGCCACCGGCAGGCCGCCGCCGATCACCTTGCCCAGCGCCGTCAGGTCGGGGACGATGCCGTTCAGTTCCTGGGCGCCGCCACGGGCCACGCGGAAGCCCGACATCACTTCGTCGAAGATCAGGATGGCGCCGTATTCGGTACACAGGCGGCGCATGGTGCGCAGGAATTCGTCGGATGCACGCACCAGGTTCATGTTGCCGGCGACCGGTTCCACGATCACGCAGGCGATCTCGTTGCCGGCGGTCTTGAAGGCTTCTTCCAGCTGCTGGGCATTGTTGTAGTCCAGCACCAGCGTGTGTTTGGCGAAATCTTCCGGCACCCCGGCCGAGGTCGGATTGCCGAAGGTCAGCAAGCCGCTGCCCGCCTTCACCAGCAGCGAATCGGCGTGGCCATGGTAGCAGCCCTCGAACTTGATGATCTTGTCGCGGCCGGTAGCGCCACGGGCCAGGCGCAGTGCGCTCATGGTGGCTTCGGTGCCGGACGAGACCAGGCGGATCTGCTCGATGGAAGGCACCAGCTTGATGATTTCCTCGGCCATCTCGATCTCGGCCTCGGTCGGCGCACCGAAGGACAGGCCGCGTGCGGCTGCCTGCTGGACCGCCTTGACCACTTCCGGATGGGCATGGCCGACGATGGCCGGGCCCCAGGAGCCGATGTAGTCAATGTAGCGCTTGCCTTCGGCATCCCAGAACCAGGGACCTTCGGCACGTTCGATGAAGCGCGGGGTGCCGCCTACCGAGCGGAAGGCGCGCACCGGGGAATTGACGCCGCCCGGCGTGCTTTGCTGGGCGCGGGCGAAGAGTGAGGCATTGGTCTTGGTCATGTGTGTACTAAGCAATGTGTGCTGATCCAGTGGATCAGTTGAGGGAGGGCGGTGCGTCCAGATCGGCGGGATCCTCGGATTCGCGCGCCCAGAAATAGCGGTCGGGCAGCAGCTTGCCCATGCCCACGCGCTGCGCATTGGCCAGCGCGGCCAGCGTGAATTCCTGCGCCTCGGAGGCCGCCAGCGGTACTTCCAGGTCATTGGCCAGCATCGCTGCCAGGGCGCCCGAGAGCGTGCTGCCGGCGCCCACGAAGGAGCCGGGCAGGCGCGGCCAGGCATCCTGGCGCACCAGGCCGGATTCATCGAAGAGCGAATTGGCCACTTCCTGCAGATCGGTCTGGGTATTGGTCACCAGCAGGTATTCGCAGCCCATCTCGATGATGCGCATGGCGTCCAGCATGAGCGTGTCGCCCACCACCGGCTCGCGCCAGGTCTCGGCCAGGCGCGTGAGTTCGCCGGCCGAGCAGATCAGCACGGTCGCCTGCGGGATCAGCAGTTCGCGGATGGCGATGAGGCGGTCATCCTCGTCCTCCTGGTTGGCCAGGGCGCTGATGAACGGGTCCAGGATCAGCGGCACGTCGGGATAGTCGGAGACGATTTCGGCAATCACCGAGATGTTTTCGATGCTGCCCAGGGCGCCGACCTTGAAGGCGGCCACTGCCATGTCTTCGAGAATGACGCGGGCCTGGTCGGCAACCCAGTCCACGTCGACCACCTGGACGTCTTCGACGCGGGCGGTGTCGCCGATGAGCAAGGCAGTCACCACCGACAAACCGTGGCAGCCCATGGCGGCGAAAGTGGCGAGATCGGCCTGCACGCCCGTGGCGCCGACCGGATCGGCGGCGCCGAAGCTGAGGATGAGGGGAGGAGTTTGGTTTTGCACGTCGAGTAGATTAAGATAGCTGACTTAGCATTTTACTTGATTGATTTTAGGGATAGTCAGCCGTGACGAATAGCAGCCAAACCGAATTCAAAACCTGGATGTGCCTGATCTGTGGTTGGATCTACGACGAAGAAGCAGGCCTGCCCGAAGAAGGCATCGCCCCCGGCACCCGCTGGGACGACGTGCCCATCAACTGGACCTGCCCGGAATGCGGCGCCCGCAAGGAAGATTTCGAGATGGTCGCCATCTGATCGCTTCCTGATCGCCACGCCCGCCGCCGACGGCTTCGGCATCGCGTCCCGCCGCCAGGTTCCTGGCGGCTCGCGGGCCGCGTCTCCTCCTTGCAGGGAGCCGCTGCTGAACCTTCTGTTTTCCCGCATCACGAGGTTTGATGTACATCAAACTCTCGGTTTATCACGCGTTTCGTCTCGTTTTCCCATCATTTTCTTCTGCCCGCTGGTGCAATGCCTTTGCCGGGTGAAAAAGCGTTGAACTTTTCTGGGTAAAATCGGCCCAGTACCAGCTTTGCCCGCCCGACCGGATCGCAGGATGCACAGATGTCCGCCCGGCCCCTGAACGGCACTCCCCCCACACGGTCTTGTCAGTCGCGTCCAGCCCCGCCATCGGGCCGCTGGTCCGTTACGGCGCGCCTGCGCCCAAGCGCATGGCCGCAGGACCCTTTTTAACCGTTTCATCAGTCTGGTATGCCACACACCAAAGATTTCGTCATCGATGCATCCCCCACCCGCAGCAGCCCTGGTTTGCCGCAGCGCGAAGGGCTGGAGCAGTTCCAGGCCTCGCTGCTGGCGCGCATGGCCGCTTCCGATAATGAAAGCATGCGCTCGCGCCGCCTGGCGGTGGCCATGGGCGAGCATTGCTGCCTGATCCCGCTGGTCCAGGCTGGCGAGATCGTGCCGCTGGCCGGCATGGTCATTACGCCCGTACCGGCGACCCGTGACTGGTTTCGCGGCCTGCTCAACATCCGCGGCAACCTGATCGGCCTGGCCGACCTCACCGGCCTGGCCGGCGCTCCGCCGCAAGAGATCGGGCGCAGCAGCCATGTCCTGCTGCTGGCCCACGGCCTGGCACCGCAGTGCGGCTTGCTGGTGTCAAGGGTATTGGGATTGCGCGACATAACAGAAATGACGCAAATATCGAAAAATTACGAGGCGGAAATGCCCTTGCTAGGCGTTGTAGGGCGTTATAAAGACAGCGGCGAAGCGCAATGGGACGAACTGGACCTGTCGCTGCTGAGCCAGGACAGCCGTTTTCTGCAGATTGGCCGCTGACGGCGGCTGCGGGAGCGATGGCCAGGGGCGACCGGCGAACCGCAGTAACGCCGGAGGCCCGAACAAAGCAAAAAACCGAAAAATCCAGAAGATCTGCGAGATCTGCCAAGAGGGAACAGGAACATCGGCCATGGAACCGACCTTGCCGTACTTGTCGAAAAAGAAGCTCCCGGCCACCCGCCTGCCTGGCACCGGCAACGGCACTGGCAGCGCTGCCGTGACCGATGCCGATCTCGTCAAGCCGGGCAGGCGGAGCGGCGGCCTGCAGCTGCCCTGGCTGCACCGTTATTCACTGCGCACCCAGACCCGCGTGCTGCTGGGCGTACTGGCGCTGTCGCTGGCGGCGCTGTGTCTGTTCATGTGGCTGGGCGCGCGCCTGTATTTGCTGGCGACCTTGCAGACCAACCTGGCCTCCGACCTGGTGATGCATTCCCAGCGCATCGGCAAGGCCGTGCCCAATGCCATCCAGGGCAATCCCCAGGCTTTCGTGCAACTGGCGCAGAGCCGCCTCGAATTCAATCGCGGCCTGCTGCTGCTCAGCAGCGGCGGACCTTACCAGGGGCAGAACATCGGCTTGCCTGATCCCGCCCTCAAGCCGGCCCTGGACAACGTGGCGCGCCTGTGGCGTCGCACCGACCTGGCCGCCGAGACCATCCTCGGCATGGAAAAGGAGCTGACCGGCTTCGGCGCCACCCTGAAGCGGCTCAACCAGCTGCTGCCGGTGATGCTGGACCTGAGCGAGCAGATCGCCATGCTGCAGTCGCAAGGCCGCCCCACCACGCGCGAAATGGCCGCCGCCAGCCAGCTGGTGATGCTGACCTTGCGCCTGGGGCGCAGCTCCAATGAATTCCTCACCTCCGATGGCGTCAATGCGGAAACCGCCTTCATGCTCGGCAAGGACATCACGGCTTTCGGCGATCTGTTGAAGAGCCTCATGGACGGCAACGAGATGCTGCGCCTGCGGCCGGCCACCGACCCCGACCTGCGTAGCAAGCTGCGCGAGCTCACGCGGATCTTCGGCGACTATCAGCCGCAGATCGCCGGCATTCTGGGCAACCTGCAGAATTTCATTGCCGCCAAGCGTTCCGAGCAACTGGTGTTCATGGAAAACGAAACCCTCAAGCGTCATCTCACCGAGCTGCAGGATGCCTACCGGGTCGCCCTGAAGGCGCGCTCCTGGACCTTCTGGGCAGTGCTTTGCGCCATGGCCACGGCGCTGCTGAGCGCCATCGGCATCGCCCTGGTGCAATTGCAGAGCAGCCGCAACAATGCCGCCGCCGCCGAAGTGCGGCGCCAGGAAGCCGAGCTGCAGCGCCAGCTGGCCCAGCAGGAAGAAGAAAAGGCCATGCGCGCCAATCACCTGACCCAGGCCGCCGTGCTGCGCCTGATGACCGAGCTGCAGCGCGTAGCCGATGGCGACCTGACGGTGCATACCACGGTCTCCGATGACGTCACCGGGGCCATCGCCGATTCCGTCAACTACACCGTGGAAGCCCTGCGTGCCCTGGTGGAGCAGGTCACGCAGATGGCCGCCAAGGTGGCGCTCAGTTCCGAACAGGTGCGTGGCACCACCACCGAGTTGGGCGCGGCCGCACGGGCCCAGGCGCGGCGTATCCAGCGCATCGCCCAGGCCATGCTGGAAATGTCCAACCAGATCACCGGCATCTCGGTCTCGGCCGATGAATCCGCCGACGTCGCCCGCCACGCCGTGGTGGTGGCCGAGCGCGGGGCACGGGCGGTGGAAGATGCGGTCAAGGCCATGGATGGCATCGGCGAACAGATCCGCGAAACATCCGAACGCATCAAGCGCCTGGGGGCGTCCTCGCAGATGATCGGCGAGATCACCGAACTGATTTCCGACATCACCGAACGCACCAACGTGCTGGCGCTCAACGCCGCCATCCAGGCCGCCTCGGCGGGCGAGGCCGGGCGCGGTTTTTCGGTGGTGGCCGAGGAAGTGCAGCACCTGGCCGAGCGCTCCAGTGCCGCCACCCGTGAAATCGGCGCGCTGGTGCGCATGATCCAGGCCGATACCCGCGACGTGGTCGTGGCCATGGAAAAATCCACCAACGGCGTCACCGATGGCGCCGTGCTCTCGGATGCAGCCGGCAGCGCCCTGGCCGATATCCGCAGCGTCTCCAAGCGCCTGGCCGAACTGATCCAGGGCATGGCGGTCTCCACCCGCGAACAGGCGGTATCGGCCAATGGCGTGGCCCAGCAGATCCAGGGCATTCTGAGCGAAAACGACATCATCGAGCAAAGCCGCGAGCAGGTTGCCACGCTCTATGAAGAATTGTGGGATGCCGCACGCCAGCTGGAAAGCTCGGTCTCGCGCTTCCGGGTCAAGGTTTCCTGAGCGCGTCGCCATGATGACCGGCACCGGACTCGCTACTGCCCAGCCCTCCATCAGTGCTGGCGGTGACGAGCGCCTGCGCGAGACCTTGCGTCCGCTGCTGGCCATCGTGCGCCAGCAAAGCGCGGCCTGGACTGCCCGCCTCGATCAGGAGGGCGCCGCGCCAGGGTTGCCGGGGCTGGTCCTGCGCACCCTGGCGGCGCTGCGCGATTACGCCGGCAGCAGCGGTGCCGCGGCTTTTGCCGCATCGGCCTCGGCGCTACTGGAGTCGGTGCAGCGCCAGGGCAGCGATGCCGCCGCGCAGGCGCGCACACACAATCTTCTCGACGCCGGTATCCAGACGCTGACGGCACAGCTGGAAGCCCCGCTGACGCCCGCCACCCGGCAGCCGCCCGAAGTGATCGATCCGGTGCTGCTGCCGGTCTTCCTGGAAGAAGCGCAGGAACTCATCGCCGGCATCGGCGAAACCTTGCTGGTCCTGCCCGACAGCGGGCACCCCGGCGCGGCCGATGCCAGCCTGCTGGCCGAGCTGGCGCGCCCCCTGCATACGCTCAAGGGCAGCGCCCGCATGGTGGGTGCGCTGCACCTGAGCCGCTGCCTGCATGACATGGAAGGGGCGCTGCAACGCCTGGGTGAGGCCAGCCCCGGCAGCGCCGCCCCGCAGACCGTGGCCGCGCTGCTGGCGCTGTATGACCAGGCGGTGGAGCACTTCAGCACCCTGGAGCAGGGCATGGCGGCATTGCAGGCCAGCGCTGCCGTGCCGGCCGTAGCGCCTGCAGCGGCGGCAAGCGAAGGGCGCCTGACCGCCCCGCTGGTACGCATCCGCACCACCGTGCTGGACAAGCTGCTGAACCAGGTAGGTGAAGTGTCCATCAGCCGTGCCCAGCTGGACAACGAGATCGGCGCCCTGCAGGGCGATGCCCGCGTCCTGGGTGAAGAACTGGACGCGCTGGCCGGTCAGCTGCAGCGCTGGCAGCGCAGTTGGGAGCAGAGCGCGACACCCTCCCAGGGTGAAGCCACCACCGGCCTGACGGAACTGGCCAAGGCCATGGAAGCCGCTCTGGGGGCTGCCGTAGCGCGCCAGAAGCGGCTGCTGCAGCGCGTGGTGAAAACCCGCGAAGGCCTGCGCCTGCAAGGTCGTACTACGCGCGAGCTGCAGCAGGAGCTCATGCATGCGCGCATGGTCAAGTTCAACAGCATGGAGCCGCGCATGCAACACCTGGCACGCCAGGTCGCAGCGGAAACCGGCAAGCCGCTGGCACTGGACCTGTCCGACTGCCGCTTGCAGATCGACCGCGCCATCCTGGAACGCCTCATGGGCCCGCTCGAACACCTGCTGCGCAATGCCGCCGTGCACGGCATCGAAGAGGGGGCGGTACGCCGCGCGGCGGGCAAGCCGGCCTGCGGACAATTGCGCATCCAGGCGGGCCATGAAGGCAACGAAGCCGTCATTCGCGTCAGCGACGATGGCCGTGGCCTCGACCTGGCCGCCATTCGCCGCAAGGCCGAGCAGCGCGGCCTGCACGGCGTGGCACAGTGGAGCGAGGCGCGCCTGGCCGAGCTGATCTTCGAACCCGGCTTCAGCACGCAGGCCCAGGTCTCGGCCTTGGCCGGGCGCGGCATCGGCATGGATGTGGTACGGGCCGAAGTGGCCGCGCTGGGCGGACGCATGACGGTGCATTCGCGCCAGGGGCATGGGGTGCTCTTCACGCTGTATCTGCCGCTGTCGCTGGCGGTCCAGCAGGTCTGCCTGCTGCATCACGGGCAGCAGCAATACGCCATTCCTTCCACCCTCATCGACAGCGTGATCCAGCTGCGCAGCGAGCAGGCACGCCATGCCCTCGCGCGGCGCGCGCTGGAGGTCAGCGGACGGCAACTGCTGCTGCATCCGCTGCATAGCCTGCTGGACGAGCCTGCGCCGACGCCTCAACACCAGCCCGGCAGCAGCGAAGCAGGCTCGGCCTTCGCCTTGCTCATCAAGAATGGCGACGAACTGATGGTCATCATGGCCGACCACGTGAGCGGCAACCGCGAGGTGGTGGTCAAGCCGGTCGGGCCACAGGTGGCCACGCTGGCCGGGATGGTCGGCGCTACCGTACTGGGCGACGGGCAGATCGTGCTCATCATCAATCCGCTGCTGCTGGCCGGTTCTCGCCGCGTCGATGGCAGCGGTACTGTCGCGGGCATACAATAGCCGGCTTCGGTGGACCAAGGGCGCCTGCTGCGTTGCGTCGCCCCATGCCGGTTTCTCGCATCGATGCCTGCGCCTGCAACATCATCTGCATCGCCGTTTCCGCCCTGATGCCGCAGAGGCGGTGCCGCGCCACGCTGGGCGAGACGATACTGCCGGGGATCCGGATTGAAGCGGACGTTCTTGTGTTGATGGGGCACGCGCATGCTCATTGCGCTCTGAGGATTCGCGCTGCTTGCGCAGGACGCAACGCATGCCCACACTGCATACCAGGCCCAGCAGGCCGAGGAACAACAAGAGGTCTTGAAGCACGATCCATCCTTTCATCGCCGCAGGCGGGGGTGCGGATAGCTTCACTGTAGGGAAGGCGCGCGCGGCGCGCCAATATCAAATCAGCCGGCCCGCCATCTCGAAACGAGATGGACGCGCCATCAGAATCGGGCAGGAGAGGGACACCATGATTTCCATCCGGCAGTTGCGCTACTTCGTCGAGATCGTCGAGGCGCGCGGCTATACGCGCGCATCCGAGCGGCTCTTCATTGCGCAATCCGCACTGAGCCGACAGATCAAGGAATTGGAAGGCGATCTCGACGTGGTGCTGTTGAAGCGCGAGGCCAAGGCCTTCGAGCTGACCCAGGCCGGTCAGGATTTCTATGAGCGCAGCCGCCGCATCCTGCTCGACCTGGACCGCGCGGTGGCCCAGGCGCGCACCATCGGCAAGGGCGAACATGGCGCCTTGCGGCTGCTGCATTCCAGCTCGGTGCCGCTGTCGGCACCGCTCGGTCCGACCCTCAATGCCGCGCTCAAGGACTTTCCCGGCATCTCGCTGGAAATTTCGCAGGCGCCCTCCGAACATCAGGCCCGCGAGATCGTCGAGGGCAGCGCCGATATCGGCCTGGCGCGCCTGCCCATCCTGCGCTCCCATGCGAATCTGGAGAGTACCGTGCTCTACCGCGAGCGCCTGGTGGCGGCGGTGCCGGCCACGCACAGGTTGGCTGGCCGCAGCGAGGTTGAGATTGCCGAATTGCGGGATGACTTCTTCGTGACCGTGCCGCACCGTGATCGCGGCGGCTTGAGCTATCTGGTGGCCGAGCGCTGCATTGCGCATGGCTTCTATCCGCGCGTGGCGCGGGCCACCTCGCGCAAGAATTCGCTGCTCAGCCTGGTCAATGCGGGATTCGGCATCGCCGTGGTGCCGCAGAGCATGGCCAGCATTTCCCTGTCGGACGGGGTCAGCTTCCCCGCGCTCAAGGATGCCGACTTTCATTCGGAAGTGGCACTGCTGCGCCGCCGGGACGCGCCGGCCATGGTGCAGCAGTTCGTCGATGCCTTCGTGAGCCGCCTGCGGGAGGCGGGGATGACGGGTATTGCCGGCGTCACGGCGCCCGACTTGACGTAGGGCGCCGCCGTGCTGGGGTGAGGATCAGTTGCCGGTTGCAACAGGGCGTTGCGGATCGGAGCTCCATTCGCTCCACGAACCCGGATACAGATGGGCGCCCGGCAAGCCCGCCACTTCCAGCGCCAGCAGGTTGTGGCAAGCCGTCACCCCGGACCCGCACTGCATGACCGCAGCCTGCGGATCACCCAGCACCGACAGCCATTCCTCACGCAACTGCGTTGCGCTCTTGAAGTGACCATCGGCTTGCAGGTTGTCCTTGAAGAAGCGGTTCTTCGCCCCCGGAATATGGCCGCCCACCGCATCGATGGTTTCGTTTTCGCCCCGGAAGCGGTCCGGTGCGCGCGCATCGACCACCTGCAGCGCCTGGCTCTTGAGATTGTCCAGCAGGGTTTGCGCATCCACCGTCTTCACCAGCGAGGAGAGATCCTGGATGTTGCCCGGCTCAGCCGGTGCCGGCGTCTGGCTGGTCAGCGATTCACCCAGCGCCTGCCAGGCCGCCATGCCACCGTCGAGCACGGCCACGTCGCTGTGGCCGATCCAGCGCAGCAGCCACCACAGGCGCGCCGCGTACATGCCGCCGTGGGCGTCATACGCTATCACCTGGGTATCGTTGTTGATGCCCAGCTCGCGCATGGCCTGCACGAACTGCTGGCGATCCGGCAGCGGATGGCGGCCATGGAAGCGCCCGGCAGCATCGGTCTTGGGACCGGAGAGCAGTTCATCCAGATGGGCAAAGCGCGCTTGCGGCAGGTGGCCGGCGGCGTAGGCTTCGCGGCCGTAGGCGGGATTGGTGAGGTCATGACGGCAATCCACGACCACAATGTTCAGATATTGCGCACGCGACTTCAACTCGCTGGCGCTGATGAGGGTTTGGTAGGTCATGCGGCTCTCCTTTTGTTCATATGCCCTCCAGGCGGGCAGGATTCACGACTTCACGCAGTCATGGATTTACACTTCGGTGGCGATCGGGTCGACCTTGGGCACGTTCTTGGCCACCGTCTGGCTCTTGCGCTGGTTGCGATAGGTCGCCAGCATGCCGCTGGCCAGGATGATGGCCATGCCCAGCCAGCCGATCCAGCCCGGCGCATCGTTCCAGATCAGCACCCCGAAGAGGCTGGAAAAGACGATGCCCGTGTATTGCAGGTTGGCCGTGACCAGCGTATTGCCGAGCCGGTAGGCGCGGGTCATGGCGATCTGTGCCGTGGTGGCCGTCAAGCCTATCATGAGCACCAGCAGCGCACCCTTCCACGAATGGCCGTGCCACAGCGGCACGCGACCCGTGACGATGCTCCCGACCAGCCCGGCCAGCACGCCCGTGGCAGAAAAGTAGAACACCACGCGGTACTCCGGTTCCCCCAGCAGTCCCAGCTTGCGCACCTGCAGGTAGACCAGTGCCGAGAGCACGCCCGAGGCCAGCGAGATGGCACCGCCCAGCAACTGATCGGCGTTCAGCGAAGGCCGCATCAACAGCGCCACGCCCAGGAAGCTCAGCGCCACCGTGCCGGCCAGGCCCCATTCGAATTTCTTGGTGCCCTGCCACCAGCCGGCCACGAACAGCATCACGGCGATCCAGATCGAGGACATGTAGTTCAGCGTGGTGGCCGTGGCAATCGGCAGCAGGCTGAAGGAGTAGAACCACATCCACAGCGAGACCACCCCGATGCCGCCACGGATGAAGTGGTCGCGCGGGAAGGGCGTACGCAGCGTGCCGCCGCGCAGGCGGATCAGGCCGAGGATGAAGAGCACGCCGATCACGCCCCGGCAGAGCACGATCTCGGAGGTCGTGTAATAACTGCTGGCGAGCTTGACGCACACGCCCATGACGGCAAAGAGGAATGAAGCAACGAGCATCCAGAGCGATTGCATGGCGGCTTTTTTAGTAAGTTGAGCAGAGAGTGGGAGAGACGGAAGAGGTGTCGCCCGGCAGGGCGCGCGCACCAAAGAAAACGGCAGCCCCGGCGTGAACCGGGGCTGCCGTCGTGCAGCAGGCAGGGCACGTGCAGGAGGAAGGGCGACAATGACGGCGCAAACTGCGTCCGTCGTGAGCTTGCCGCGTTGCGTACATCTGCTTCCCCCTTGCGCGACCGATGGTCTGGTTATGGTGTGCTGGTTCCCTGTGGCACGTCCAGCTGCTGGCGATACCATTCGTGGAAGTGTTGCATGCCGTCTTCCATGGGCGACTGGTAGGGACCGACTTCGCTGGTGCCGCGATCCATCAGTATACGACGGCCGGCATCCATGCGCTGGGCGATCTCGTCATCCTCGACGCAGGTCTCCATGTAGGCGGCGCGTTCGGCTTCCACCAGCTCGCGCTCGAAGAGTGCAATCTCTTCCGGATAGTAGAACTCCACCACGTTGGTGGTCTTCTGCGGACCGGTCGGCCAGAGCGTGGACACCACCAGCACGTGCGGATACCACTCCACCATGATATTGGGATAGAGCGTGAGCCAGATGGCGCCGTATTTGGGCGGCTGGCCATTGGAGAACTGCAGCAGCTTTTCCTGCCACTTGCCATAGGTGGGCGAGCCGGACTTGATCAGGCCGTGGTTCACGCCCACGGTCTGGACGCTGTAGTCGCGGCCGAATTCCCACTTCAGGTCCGAGCAGCTCACGAAGTTGCCCAGGCCAGGATGGAAGGGCTCGACGTGGTAATCCTCCAGGTAGACCTCGATGAAGGTCTTCCAGTTGTAGTCGCACTCGTGGACTTCGGTGTGGTCGTACAGATAGCCGGAGAAATCCAGATCGCGCGTCACGCCCAGGTTCCTGAGCTTGTCGGCGATGTTGACGCCGTTGTTTTCGAACAGCAGTCCATTCCAGCTCTGCAGCGGGGTCTTGGACAGGTTCATGCACGGCGTTTCGCCGAAATGCGGCGCGCCGATCAGTTCGCCCTTCAGATCATAGGTCCAGCGATGCAGGGGACACACGATGTTGCTGGCGTTGCCGCGGCCGTCGAGCATTTTGGCCTGGCGGTGGCGGCATACGTTGGACAGCAGTTCAATACCCTGCGCATTGCGCACCAGCATGCGGCCTTCGTTTTCCCACGGCAGCGTGGAATAGTCGCCGGCGTCCGGCACCATCAGCTCATGGCCGACGTAACGAGGTCCTTGCTGGAAGAGTTGTTTCAGTTCCCGCTGATAGAGCGGTTCGTCGAAGTAGACGTGGACTGGAAGTTGCGCGTTTGAGCGCGCCAATTTGGCAAAAGTAGCAAGATCGGACATTTCCGCCCCCAAATTAATTTGCACCAACCTAAGGAAGAAAATCCGCAAAAACCTATGTTCAAATAATATGAAGAGGAAATTTTGGACAGAACCGAGGATTATGCCACAAAACCCCTGCAAGGGGCCTGGTTTTGTGGGCAAAATGCCAGCAAATCGGCCGAATTTACAAGCTCGGCTCGACATGCAGCGACATTTCCACGCCCTCGATTGACTTGGTAATCGCCGGTTTGTTCTAAAATACCGGGTTAGATTTTTGAATGGGTCGATATGCCTAGAACCTCTGCCGCTGCTGCCACTGCCGACTTGCCCGCTTCCTTCGAGCAGGCCATGGAGGAACTGGAACAGCTCGTCGCCCGCATGGAAGCCGGCGAACTGCCGCTGGAAGCCTCGGTGGCCGCCTACAAGCGCGGCTCGGAACTGGTCAAGTTCTGCGCCGGCCAGCTCGACAAGGTGGACAGCCAGGTCAAGCTGCTCGAAGGCGACATGCTCAAGCCCTTCAACGCAGCCGACGCCGGGGACGAGTGATGAATGCACAGATGCCGGCCGCCAGCGCGCAGGCCCCGCTTGATTTCGCCGACTGGATGCGCCAGGTGCAAGGCGGCATGGAAGACGTGCTGGACCGTTTCCTGCCCGCGTCCTCGGTCGTGCCGGCGCGGCTGCACGAAGCCATGCGCTACACCGCCATGGACGGCGGCAAGCGCGTACGCCCGTTGCTGGTCTACGCCGCCGGCGACATCTTCGATACCCCGCGCGCCCTGCTGGACCGGGCCGCGGCCGCCGTGGAGATGATCCACGTCTATTCGCTGGTGCATGACGACATGCCCTGCATGGATGACGATGCACTGCGCCGTGGCAAGCCCACCGTGCACGTGCAGTACGACCAAGCCACGGCGCTGCTGGTCGGTGACGCCCTGCAGGCGCAGGCCTTCGAGACACTCTCGGCGCCGCTGGAAGCCGACCCCGGCAAGACCGATTCAGGCCTGCCGGCACGCCAGCTGCGCATGCTGAACCTGCTGGCCCAGGCCGCCGGCTCGGTGGGCATGTGCGGTGGCCAGGCCATCGACCTGGCCAGCGTGGGCATGACCCTCTCGCTGGCCGAGCTGGAACAGATGCATCGCCTGAAGACCGGTGCCCTGCTGCGCGCGGCGGTGCTGCTGGGTGCGCTCGGCGGCAAGGCCCTGACGGCGCAAGAAAGCGCGGCCCTGGACGAATACGCTCGCGCCATCGGCCTGGCCTTCCAGGTGGTCGATGACATCCTCGACGCCACCGCCGACTCGGCCACGCTGGGCAAGACTGCCGGCAAGGATGCGGCCGACAACAAGCCGACCTATGTCTCGATCCTGGGGCTGGCCGAATCGCAGGCGCTGGCCGAGAAGCTGCGCGGCAACGCCCATGCGGCGCTGGCGGCCTTCGGCGAGAAGGCGCGCCGGCTGCGCGAACTGGCCGACCTGATCGTGCAGAGAAAGACCTAAGCGACGTAACAAGCGATGTAACCCAGGCATGAAGACGGATCGCGCGGCATTTGCCAGGCGTGGCCCTCAGACCCCAACACGGTAAGAACAGATGCTCCTCACTACCATCAACGATCCGGCCGACCTGCGCCGCCTGTCCCGCCATCAATTGAAGCCGCTGGCTGAAGAGCTGCGCGGTTTCCTGCTGGACTCGGTGTCCAAGACCGGGGGCCATTTGTCCTCCAACCTGGGCACGGTCGAGCTGACCATCGCGCTGCATTACGTCTTCAACACGCCCGAAGACCGCATCGTCTGGGACGTGGGCCATCAGACCTATCCGCACAAGATCCTCACCGGCCGGCGCGAGCGCATGGCCACGCTGCGCCAACAGGAAGGCATCTCCGGCTTCCCGCGCCGCATCGAAAGCCAGTACGACACCTTCGGGACCGCGCATTCCTCGACCTCGATCTCGGCTGCGCTGGGCATGGCCCTGGCGGCGAAGACGCAGGGCTCGGACCGCCACGCCATTGCCGTCATCGGCGACGGCGCCATGACCGCCGGCATGGCCTTCGAAGCGCTCAACAATGCGGGCGTGCATGAGGACATCAACCTGCTGGTCATCCTCAACGACAACGACATGTCGATCTCGCCGCCGGTGGGTGCGCTCAACCGCTACCTGGCGCGCCTGATGTCGGGCAAGTTCTACGCCAAGGCGCGCGACGTGGGCAAGTCGGTGCTGCCGGCCCCGGTGCTGGAACTGGCCAAGCGCCTGGAAGAACATGCCAAGGGCATGGTGGTCCCGGCCACCATGTTCGAGGAATTCGGCTTCAACTACATCGGCCCCATCGATGGCCATGACCTCGATTCGCTGATCCCCACGCTGCAGAACCTGAAGCACCTGAAGGGGCCGCAATTCCTGCACGTGGTCACCAGGAAGGGACAAGGCTACAAGCTGGCCGAGGCCGATCCGGTGCTGTACCACGGGCCCGGCAAGTTCAACCCCAGCGAAGGCATCAAGCCCAGTGCCGGTGGCAAGCTGACCTACACCCAGATCTTCGGCCAATGGCTGTGCGACATGGCCGCCGCCGATGACAAGCTGGTCGGCATCACGCCGGCCATGCGCGAGGGCTCCGGTATGGTGGCCTTCGAAAAGAAATTCCCGGATCGCTACTACGATGTGGGTATCGCCGAACAGCACGCTGTCACCTTCGCGGCCGGCATGGCCTGCGAGGGCATGAAGCCGGTGGTGGCGATCTACTCGACCTTCCTGCAGCGCGCCTACGACCAGCTGATCCACGATGTGGCCCTGCAGAACCTGGACGTGACCTTCGCGCTGGACCGCGCCGGCCTGGTCGGAGCCGATGGTGCCACCCATGCGGGCAATTACGATCTGGCCTTCCTGCGCTGCATTCCCAACATGGTGGTGATGGCCGCCTCCGATGAGGATGAGTGCCGCAAGATGCTCTCGACCGCCTATCAATATCCGGGCCCGGCCTCGGTGCGCTATCCGCGCGGCGCGGGTGTCGGCGCGGCGGTGGACAAGACCCTCGAGACCCTGCCGCTGGGCCGTGGCGAGATCCGCCGCCAAGGCAAGGACGTCGCCATCCTGGCCTTCGGCAGCCTGCTGGCGCCTGCCCTGGGCGCGGGCGACAAGCTCAATGCCACGGTCGCCAACATGCGCTTCATCAAGCCGCTGGACGTGGAACTGGTCAAGCAGCTGGCCGCCTCGCACGATGTGCTGGTGACGGTGGAAGAGGGCTGCATCATGGGCGGCGCCGGTGCGGCCGTCTCCGAAGCCCTGGCCGCAGCCGGTATTCAAAAGCCGGTGCTGCACCTGGGCCTGCCGGACCGCTTCATCGACCATGGCGATGCGACCCAACTGCTGGCGCAGTGCGGACTGGATGCCGAGGGCATCGCCCAGTCCATCGCCCAGCGTTTTGGCAAGGATCAGCCCAAGCTGGTGGTCAACAACGGTTGATCGGCACTGATTCCCGGGGCTTAGTTTTTGCAGTGCTGAAACTAAGAAAATTCCCGGGAAAAACTAAGTAAACGAAACGCCCCACCGGTTTCCCGCGGGGCGTTTCGTTTCTCTGCGCAGCAAAAGGGGAAATCAGCGTTCCCGCCCCTTCTGCCACAACACATCCTGCCCGCCCGCTTCGCGGTTGAGCACCCGCGCCAGCACGAAGCACAGGTCCGAGAGCCGGTTCAGATATTGCCGCGCCGGGGCATTCACGCCGGCCTCGGCCTTCTCCAGCATCACCACGCTGCGCTCGGCTCGGCGGCACACGGTGCGGCACACATGGGCCAGAGCCGCTGTGCGCGAGCCACCCGGCAGGATGAATTCCTTCAGCGGGGGCAGGGTGGCGTTGTACTTTTCCAGCAGGGCATCGAGCCGCGCCAGATGGGCATCGGCCAGCACTACATAACCCGGAATGCAGAGCTCCCCGCCCAGGTCGAACAGGTCATGCTGGATCGAAACCAGCTCTTCTCGCAGCGCCGCCGGCAGGGTCTCGCACAGCAGCAGGCCCAGCTGCGAATTCAGTTCATCCACGTCGCCCAGTGCCTGGATGCGCAGGCTGTCCTTGCCCACGCGGCTACCATCGCCCAGACCGGTGCTGCCGTCGTCGCCGGTACGGGTGGCGATCTTGGAAAGTCGGTTACCCATCATTGCTCCTTGTTGATCCGGGGGCAGCTTAAGCGCAAGGCCTCTGCAAGGCAAGCGCTTCCCGCCCGATGCGAGCCGTGCCGCATGCGGCGGAAAAATCGTGTAAACAATTCACTTGATTTGTCCTGCCGGGCTGCTTGGGCAGGGACATTTGCGCAAACTCCGGCCCGCAAGAGAGTAAAATTCATCGCTTGGATCAGTGGTCAGTCCACTTGGGCGGCAGGGGATGCCGCTTTAATGGCCCTGCATCTTTTTCCGCACAAAGACCATAACAACGACCGAGACACGAGACTCCTGAGAGAAACTGCATGAATCATCTAGTTGATGCCCGGAAACTGAAACGCCCCGTTCCCCAGGCCCTGCTCGACGAGCTCAAGGCCCTGTTTGGCGAGCGCTGCTCCACCACCCTGGCCATGCGCGAGCATCACGGCCGCGACGAATCCTCCTACGATCCCATGCTGCCGGACGCCGTGGTCTTCGCCCGCAGCACCGAGGAAGTGGCCGCCTTCGTCAAGCTGTGCAGCCAGTACGACACCCCCATCATCCCCTACGGCGCAGGCACCTCGCTGGAAGGCCACGTGCTGGCCCTGCAGGGCGGTGTGACGGTGGACCTGTCGCAGATGAACCAGGTGCTGGCCGTCAACGCCGAAGACCTGACCGCGACTGTCCAGGCCGGCGTCACCCGCAAGCAGCTGAACCAGGAGATCAAGGACACGGGTCTCTTCTTCCCCATCGACCCCGGTGCCGATGCCTCGCTGGGCGGCATGGCCTCGACCCGCGCTTCCGGCACCAATGCCGTGCGCTACGGCACGATGAAGGAAAACACCCTGACCCTGACCGTGGTCACCGCCCACGGCGAGATCATCAAGACCGGCACCCGCGCCAAGAAATCCTCGGCCGGCTACGACCTGACCCGCGTGTACGTGGGCAGCGAAGGCACGCTGGGCATCATCACCGAAGTGACCGTACGCCTGTATCCGCAGCCTGAAGCGATCTCGGCGGCGATCTGCTCCTTCCCCACCGTGGCCGATGCCGTCAACACCGTCATCCAGACCATCCAGATGGGCGTGCCGCTGGCGCGCGTGGAGCTGCTCGATGAAAACGGCGTGCGCGCCATCAATGCGCATGACAAGCTGACCCTGCCGGTCAACCCCCTGCTGCTGTTCGAATTCCACGGCAGCGAGAACGGCGTCAAGGAACAGGCCGAGCTGGTCCAGGACATCGCCAAGGAATTCCACGCGCTCGGCTTCGAATGGGCTACCCGCCCCGAAGACCGCACCCGCTTGTGGACCGCCCGTCACAACGCCTACTTTGCGCTGCTGCAAATGCGTCCGGGCGCGCGCGCCATCTCCACCGATTGCTGCGTGCCGATCTCGCGCCTGGCCGAATGCGTGCTGGCCACCAAGGCGGACTGCGAAGAGCAGGGCCTGATCCACGCCATCATCGGCCACGTCGGCGATGGCAATTTCCACGTGCAGATGATGGTGGACCCCAATGACCCCGCCGATGTCGCCCGTGCAGAAGGCGTCAACGCCCGTATGGTGGCGCGCGCCCTCGGCATGGATGGCACCTGCACCGGCGAGCATGGCGTGGGCCTGCACAAGATGGATTTCCTGATCCAGGAGCATGGCGAGGGTGCCATTGCCGTCATGCGCGCCATCAAGCATGCGCTGGACCCGAAGAACATCATGAACCCCGGCAAGATCCTGCGCTGGGAACAATAAGACGCAAGCACCAGGCCGGGCAGGGTGCAGAAACTTAGTTTTCCAAACCTTGCCCTTTAGTTTTTCGCCATCGCGATGTTAGTTTTTATCAGTTTTGCTTGAACCAGCAGCAGGAATCCACCACCCATGGCCACCCGCCTCCCTCCCGTTCACGCGCTGTCCGCCTTCGAGGCAGCGGCCCGCCACAACTCCTTCGCCATCGCCGCCGAGGAGCTGTGCATCACCCCCTCGGCGCTGTCGCACCGCATCCGCTTGCTGGAAGAGTTCGTCGGCGAGCGTCTGTTCTACCGCGATGGCCGCTCCATCGGCCTGTCCGAATTTGGCCGCCGCTATCTGGACGTGGTGCGCAGCGCCTTGCGCACGCTGACCGATTTCCCCATGCCGCATCGCAATGCCGCCATGCAACCCAAGATCAAGGTGATGCTGCCGCCGACCTTTGCGCGCCACCTGTTGATGCCGCGCATTGCCGACTTCACCCGGCGCCATCCAGAGATCGTGGTGGAGCTGTACCTGTCGGTGCCGCTGTATGACCTGTCCCTGTCGGAGAGCGACGTCGAGATCCGCTTCGGTGCCGGCAACTATCCCAACATCATCACCGAGAAGCTGTTCGAGGAACCGGCCTTCGCCGTGGCCAGCCCCGGCTACCTGAAGACTCTGCCGCCGATGAAGTCGCCCGGCGACCTGCAGCACGCGACCCTGCTGCGTTCGGCGCTGGAGCCCTGGCAGCCCTGGTTCGAAGCAGCCGGTCTGAAGGACTGGGTGGAACCCTCGTCGGGTTTGCGCGTGGACGACCTGGGCCTGCTGCTGGAAGCGGTGCGCCACGGTTACGGCATCGGCCTGACGCGCCAGCATTTCGCCGAAGAACTGCTGGCCCGGGGCGAGATCGTGGAGCTCTTTGACGTGCGGCTGCGTACCCCGCCGCATGCCTACTACGTGGTCTACGAGCGCGCGGTGCGCGAGCGGCCCGAGGTCGATACCTTCATCAACTGGATGCAGAACGCCTTCCGCAGCCTCTGACGCGCCTTTGCATCGCCCGCCACATCCGGCCGCCCTGAAAATAATTCACGGCGGCCGGTAATTCTTTTCAGTGGGCCGCCAGGCAACACGGGGCCGTGCAGGCGTGCAAAATTCGTTACACTTGTCGGACTGAAAAAGCCCGCCTGACATGGGCTGACAACAAACAAGACAGCGTGAGCTGCAATACCGGACGCACAAAGAGGGACGTCCACTTCCCACGCCTGCCTAGCTTACCGCCGAGGTCCAGCATGAATGCTCCCGCCCAACCGTCCTTTGCGCCGGCCCGCCAGCGCGAAGTCGTCGATGCCCTGCGCCGGGCCGTGCCCGCGCACTGCGTGCTGTCCGACGAGGAAGACACCCGCCCCTACGAATGTGACGGCCTGGCCGCCTACCGCCAGTTGCCCATGGTGGTGGTGCTGCCCGAGAACGAGGCCCAGGTCATCGCCATCATGAAGACCTGCCATGCACTGCAGGTACGGATCGTGCCGCGCGGTGCCGGCACGGGCCTGTCCGGTGGCGCCATGCCGATTGCCGATGGCGTGGTGCTCTCCACGGCCAAGTTCAACCAGATTCTGAAGATGGACAAATACGCGCGCACCGCCGTGGTCCAGCCTGGCGTGCGCAACCTGGCCATCTCCGAAGCGGCCGCCCCGCATGGCCTGTATTACGCCCCGGATCCGTCTTCCCAGATCGCCTGTTCCATCGGCGGCAACGTGGCGGAGAATTCCGGTGGCGTGCATTGCCTGAAATACGGCCTGACGGTCCACAACGTCCTGCGCGTGCGCATGGTCACCATCGAAGGCGAGGTGGTGGAACTGGGCAGCGGCGCCCTGGATGCGCCGGGCCTGGACCTGCTGGCGGTCTTCATCGGCTCCGAAGGCATGCTGGGCGTGGTCACCGAGGTGACCGTCAAGCTGGTGCCCAAGCCCCAGGCCGCACGCGTGATCATGGCCTCCTTTGATGACGTGGTGAAGGGCGGCAATGCGGTGGCCAACGTGATCGCGGCCGGCATCATCCCGGCCGGACTGGAGATGATGGACAAGACCAGCTCGCGCATGGTCGAGCCCTTCGTCAAAGCCGGCTATGACATCGATGCCGAAGCCATCCTGCTGTGCGAATCCGATGGCACCATCGAAGAAGTGGAAGAAGAAATCGGCCGCATGACCGACGTGCTCAACGCCAGCGGCGCCACCGCCATCGCCTGCTCGCAGTCGGAGGCCGAGCGCCTGCGCTTCTGGTCCGGCCGCAAGAACGCCTTCCCGGCAGCGGGCCGCATCTCGCCCGACTACTACTGCATGGATGGCACCATCCCGCGCAAGAAGCTGGCGGAGGTCTTGCTTGGCATCGCCGAGATGGAAAAGAAATACGGCCTGCGCTGCGCCAACGTTTTCCATGCGGGCGACGGCAACCTGCACCCGCTGATCCTCTTCGATGCCAACCTCGCCGACGAATTCCACCGGGCCGAACTGTTCGGTGCCGAGATCCTGGAACTGTGTGTGGCCGTGGGCGGCACCATCACCGGTGAACACGGCGTGGGCATCGAAAAGATCAATTCCATGTGTGTGCAGTTTTCGCCGGCCGAGCGCGAGGCTTTCTTCAAGCTCAAGCGCGCCTTTGATCCGGCCTTCCTGCTCAACCCGGACAAGGCCATTCCGACCCTGCATCGCTGTGCCGAGTACGGCAAGATGCACGTGCAGCGCGGCCAGCTGCGCTTCCCCGATCTGCCGAGATTCTGACCATGCAAGCACAACAAGACATGGAGGCCGTGCTGGCCTCCTTCCGCGAACGCATCCTCTCCGGCCGGCCCCTGCAGATCCGTGGCGGCGGCACCAAGGACTGGTATGGGCAGCAGCCCTGCGGCGACGTGCTCGACACGCGCCCCTACAGCGGCATCATCGACTATGAGCCGACCGAGCTGGTCATCACCGCGCGCTGCGGCACGCCGCTGGCCGAGATCGATGCCGCCCTGGCCGGGCACAACCAGATGCTGGCCTGGGAGCCGCCGCGCTTTGGTGGGGCCGCCACCGTCGGCGGCATGGTGGCTGCAGGCCTGTCCGGACCCGCGCGCGCCAGCGCTGGTGCCGTGCGCGACTTCGTGCTGGGCGCCGTGCTGATGGATGCCCAGGGCGAACAGCTGCACTTCGGCGGACAGGTCATGAAGAACGTCGCCGGCTATGACATCTCGCGCCTGCTGGCCGGTTCGCTGGGCACGCTGGGACTGATCCTGCAGGTGTCGCTGAAGGTCTTGCCGCGCCCCGTCGCCAGCAGCACGCGGGTCTTCGAGATCAACCAGGAGGGCGCGCTGCGCCTGTTGAACCAGTGCGCCGGCCAACCCTTGCCGCTGGTCGCCAGCGCCTGGGTCGGCAATGTGCTCACGATCCATTTATCGGGCGCACAGGCTGCCGTTGATTCAGCCATCGCAAAGCTGGGCGGCACCGAGTTGAGCAATCCTGACGATTTCTGGACCGACCTGCGCGAGCAGACCCATGCCTTCTTCGCCGATCCGCAAGCGCCGCTGTGGCGCCTGTCGGTGCCGTCGGTGGCAGCGCCCATCGACCTGCCGGGCCGCCAGCTGATTGAGTGGGGCGGGGCACAGCGCTGGCTGCGTCCGGAGGCCAATGTGGATGCCGTCGCCATCCGCGCCGCCGCGCTGGCCGTGGGTGGTCATGCCAGCCTGCATCGCGGTGGCGACAAGGCCATCGGTGTCTTCCATCCCTTGCAGCCGGCGGTGGAAGCGATCCATCGCCGCCTCAAGCAGCAATTCGACCCGCAGGGCATCTTCAATCCCGGCCGCCTGTACGCCAGCCTGTAAGGGCCTCTCCCGCCAGCGATCACCATGCAGACCAACTTAGCCGATTTCATCCGCAACACCCAGGCCGGCGAGGAAGCCGACAGCATCCTGCGTTCCTGCGTGCATTGCGGTTTCTGTACCGCCACCTGTCCTACCTACCAGTTGCTGGGCGACGAGCTGGATGGCCCGCGCGGGCGCATCTATCTCATCAAGCAGGTGCTCGAAGGCAAGCCCGCCACGGCAGCGACGCAATCGCACCTGGACCGCTGCCTGACCTGCCGCAACTGCGAATCGACTTGTCCTTCGGGCGTGCAGTACGGGCGCCTGGTCGATATCGGGCGCAAGGTGGTGGAAGAGCAGGTGACGCGTCCCTTCGGCCAGCGTCTCATGCGCACTGCCTTGAAGGAACTGGTGCCGCGCAAGTGGATCTTCCGTCCCGCCATGAAGGCGGGGCAGATGGTGCGTCCGCTGCTGCCCAAGCTGCTGCAGAACAAGGTGCCGCCGCATCAGGAGGCCGGACTTTGGCCCACGCGCACGCATGCGCGCCAGATGCTGTTCCTCGAAGGCTGCGTACAACCCTCGATGGCACCCAACATCAACAGTGCCACGGCGCGCGTGCTCGATGCGCTGGGCGTGCAGTTGTTCGCACCACCCAAGGCCGGCTGCTGCGGCGCCATCCGCTACCACATGAATGACCAGGACGGCGGCCTGGACGACATGCGCCGCAACATCGACGCCTGGTGGCCCTACATCGAAGGCCGCGATGGCATCAATGCCGACACCATCGTCATGAATGCCTCCGGTTGCGGCGTCACCGTCAAGGAATACGGCCACCTGCTGCAACACGATCCCGACTATGCCGAGAAGGCGCGCCGCATCTCCCACATGACGCGCGACATCAGCGAGATCCTGCCCGAGTTCGAAGAACAGCTGCAGCACAAGCTCAAGGATTTCAACGGCAAGCGCGTGGCCTACCATCCGCCCTGCACCCTGCAGCACGGCCAGAAGATCCGCGGCAAGGTCGAAACCATCCTGCGCGCGGCCGGCGTGGACGTGCAACTGTGCGCCGACAGCCATCTGTGCTGCGGCTCGGCGGGTACCTATTCGGTGCTGCAACCGGAACTGTCCTACCGCCTGCGCGACAACAAGCTCGGCAAGCTGCAGGCCACCGATCCCGACATGATCGTCACCGGCAACATCGGTTGCGTCACGCACCTGCAATCCGGTACCGATACTCCCGTGCGGCACTGGATCGAATTGCTCGATAGCGCCCTGCAACAGGCATAGTGTTCCGGAGATGACATCCCGATGTCATCGTCCTGTCAGATCAAAAACTTAGACTTTCGCCTCGACCGAAACAATCGGTGCTGTCAGGCAAAGTCCGATAAGGCTTGTCCCGCCTGGCCACCCGCACGAGGACCAGGATCATGGGCGGAACCAGTCGGCGCTATTTTCTAAGGCTCTCGGCCAACGTGGCCGGTGCCGCCAGTGCGGCGGCGCTGCTGCCGGCCTCGATCCGCAAGGCGTTGGCCATTGCGCCCCAGGTGCGCACGGGCAGCATCGAGGACGTCGAGCACATCGTGGTCTTCATGCAGGAAAACCGTTCCTTCGACCACTACCTCGGGCACCTCTCGGGCGTGCGCGGCTACAACGACCGCTTTCCGGTGACGCTGCCCAACGGCCATCCGGTCTGGTTCCAGCCACGCCAGGATGCGCCGCAATCGCTGATCGCCCCGTTCCGTTACGACACCACCGATCCGGCTGTCAATGCCCAGTGCGTGCGCAGCCTGCCGCACACCTGGGCCACCACGCAGGGCGCCATCAATGGCGGGCGCGCCGACCAGTGGGCGCAGCAGAAGGGCAACCTGTGCATGGGCTATCACGTGCGCGAGGACATTCCCTTCCACTATGCCCTGGCCGATGCCTTTACCATCTGCGACCAGTATTTCTGTTCCATCCCCGGCAACACCCATCCCAACCGGATGTATCTGATGACCGGCATGGTCGATCCGCTGGGCACAGGCGGCGGGCCGCTGCTGGACAATACCGATTACATCGACAACCAGTTCAGTGACGTCAAGCTGCCGCCCTTTACCTGGACCACCTATCCCGAGCGGCTGGAGCAGGCCGGGATTTCGTGGCAGGTCTATCAGCAGGGCACGGATTTCGACAAGTTCAGCGGCAACTACGGCACCAACATGCTGGCCTGCTTCGAGAACTTCGTCCACGCACCCATCGGTTCCTCGCTGCATGCGCGTGGCATGAGTACCCGCACTGTGGCGCAACTGAAAACCGACGTGGAGCAGGGGACGTTGCCGCAGGTGTCGTGGCTGTTGCCGCCGGCAGTCTATTCGGAACATCCCGATTACACGCCGCTCTATGGCGCGCGCTACCTGTCCGACATTCTCGATGCGCTCACCGCCAATCCCGAGGTGTGGAGCAAGACCGTGCTCTTCATCATGTATGACGAGAACGATGGCTTCTTCGATCACGTGGTCCCGCCACAGGCGCCGACCGTGCCCGGTTCCGGCAAGAGCACGGTGGATATCGCCCTGGAGCGGCACGTCCACGTCACCCCGACGCAGCAGGGCCAGTTCAGCGCCGACCAGCTGCCTTACGGGCTGGGACCGCGCGTGCCCATGTTCGTGGTCTCGCCGTGGTCGCGCGGCGGGCGCGTCAATTCGCAGGTCTTCGATCACACCTCGGTGCTGCAATTCATCGAACGGCGTTTCGGCGTCATCGAGCCCAATATCTCGCCATGGCGGCGCGCGGTCTGCGGCGACCTGACCTCGACCCTGGATTTCACCCGGCGCGATGTCTCCACGCCGCGCCTGCCCGATACCACGCGCTACGTGGCCGAGGCCGACCTGCAATGCCAGCGCCCCATCGCCGTCAGCGCGCCCGAGGCTGAGGCTGAGCTGTCGATTGCGCCGCAGGAAGCGGGCCTGCGTACTGCCTGCGCCTTGCCGTATGCACTGCATGTCCATGGCGAGCGCAAGGGCAGCATTTACCAGTTAAGTTTCGACAATGCCGGCCAGCAGGGCGCGCATTTCCGGGTCCATGCCGATGTGTCCGGCGTCAGCGGCAGTAACGCCCCGCGCGGCTATACGGTGGAGGCCGGCAAGCAGTTGCACGACAGCTGGCCACTGTCCTCCGATGGGCGCTACCAGCTCAGCGTGTGGGGGCCGAACGGCTATTTCCGCCGTTTTGCCGGAGAGGCGATGGCCGGGCCGCATGAGCCCGAGCTGCGCACCCATTACGATGCGGCGCAAGGCGTGCTCACGGTCAGGCTGCTCAATCCCGGCCCGGCGCCGCTGACGGCCACGGTCACCGACCTGGCCTACGGCCAGGAGCCGCGTATTCTGCAGGTGCCGCCGGGGCAGAGTGTGAGCAGTACCTGGGCGCTGGCCGCCAGCCATCACTGGTACGACCTGCAATGGCGTGTGGAGGGCTGGCCGCACTGGCTGCGCCGCCTGGCAGGCCACCTCGAAACCGGCCAGCCCAGCATGAGCGATCCCGCCGCGACGACGCCGGTGACCACGGCGATCTGAATGGTGGTCAGAACGCCATTGAAAGCTGACAATTTGCTAAACAGGATATTGGCAAAGTCGCCACATTTCGCCTCCTGTGGACGGTTTGCTGCATTTTGGGGCAGATTTACCGCCTTCGGCTTGACGGCGGGGGGCATAAGTCAATAAGCTTCGTCCTTTTTTCCGCGCGGCGGGAAAAAACGGTCAGAGTTTCTCATCAGAAACTGACGCTTCCTGACCATCCAAAAGCATGGCGCCCCTGTCACCGTACCGGCCGGCGCCGCCCGCAAGCCTTACATCATCGTCCTCTCACCTGCCTCGTGCCGGTGGCGAGCGAGGGCAGGAGAACACATGAAGAAACGCATTCCACAAGCCGCCTACATCTTTGCAGCCATGCTGCTGGGCATCCTGGTCGGCTATCTGATTTTCAATCACTACGGCAAGGATGAGGCCAAGGAGCTGGCCGGCTACATCTCGATTGCCTCGGACCTGTTCCTGCGCCTGATCAAGATGGTCATCGCACCGCTGGTGTTCTCGACCCTGGTGGTGGGCATTGCCCACATGGGTGACGCCAAGTCGGTAGGCCGCATCTTCGGCAAGTCGCTGGGCTGGTTCTTCATCGCCTCGCTGGTCTCGCTGGCGCTGGGCATGATCATGGCCAACCTGCTGCAACCGGGCGCCGGCGTGGCGCTGCCGTCGCCGGACGCAGCCGGTGTCGGCCTGGCCACCAGCAAGTTCACGGCCAAGGAATTCTTCAACCACCTGGTGCCCAAGTCCATCGTGGAAGCCATGGCGCAAAATGAAATCCTGCAGGTGGTGGTGTTCTCCATGTTCTTCGGCATCGCCCTGGCGGCGCTGGGCGAGCGTGGCAAGAACCTGCTGGCGGTGATCGACGATCTCTCCCACACCATGCTCAAGATCACCGTCTACGTCATGAAGTTTGCGCCGGTGGCGGTGTTTGCCGCCATGGCCGCGACGGTGGCGGTCAATGGCCTGGACATCCTGGTCAGCTTCGCCGTCTTCGTGCGTGACTTCTACTTCTCGCTGGTGCTGCTGTGGGCGATCCTGATCGCGGTGGGCTTCGTGTTCCTGAAGAAGCGCCTGTTCCACCTGCTGGCCCTGATCAAGGAAGCCTTCCTGCTGGCCTTTGCCACCGCCAGCTCGGAAGCGGCCTATCCCAAGCTGCTGGACGCGCTGGACCGCTTTGGCGTCAAGCGCAAGATTTCCAGCTTCGTCATGCCGATGGGGTATTCCTTCAACCTCGACGGCTCGATGATCTACTGCACCTTCGCCACACTCTTCATCGCGCAGGCCTATGGTATCCACATGCCCATCTCCACCCAGATCACCATGATGCTGGTGCTGATGCTGACCTCCAAGGGGATCGCTGGCGTGCCGCGCGCCTCGCTGGTGGTGGTGGCTGCGACCCTGCACCAGTTCAACATTCCGGAAGCCGGCCTGCTGGTGATCCTGGGCATCGATACCTTCCTCGACATGGGCCGTTCGGCCACCAATGCGGTGGGCAACTCGATCGCCTCGGCCGTGGTGGCGAAGTGGGAAGGTGGTCTGATGAGCGAGGAAGAAGCGGCCCGCGCTGAACTCGACATCGAACATGAAGCCGAAGCGACCCTGCATAACGAAGCCTGATATCGCTCTGTAGTTCGTAGTGCATGCAATGCCGCCCGGTTTATCGCCCGGCGGCATTTTTCATTGTGGTCCGCGACACGGAAGTCCCGTTCGCACTGAGTAGCGGCACAGCCGCGTATCGAAGGCGCGCATGCCGTTGTGTAGCCCTGGCGCGCTACCTTCGATACGGTCCTGCGGCCCTACTCAGGTCGAACGGGGGGCTTGGGCGCTTCGGTTCAGATGCGATATTCGCCTTGCTCTTCGAGCAGCGCCTTGATCTGCTTCTTGACGATCTTGCCGTAGCCCGACTTGGGCATGCTGTCCCAATAGACGAAGCGGCGCGGCCATTTGTATTTGCCGATGCGCGTTTCCAGATGGGCAAGCAGTGCAGCACTATCGGCCTGCTGGCCGGCCTTGCAGACGATCACCGCCAGCCCGCTTTCGCCCCACTTGGGATCGGGCACGCCCAGCACCGCCACTTCGGACACGGCCGGGTGTGTGAGCAGGGCCTCCTCGATCTCGCGCGGATAGACATTGGAGCCGCCCGAGATGTACATGTCGGACGAGCGTCCGGTGATGTAGAGAAAGCCGTCTTCGTCCACGTGCCCGAGGTCGCCGGTATGGAACCAGTCATGCTTGAAGGCCTTGGCATTGGCCTCGGGATTGTTGTGATAGCCCATGAAGACAGCCGGTCCGCGCACGCAGATTTCGCCGGTCTGGAAGGGCGCCAGTTCCTGGCCATCGTCGTTGAGGATGGCGATCTGCATGCCGGTGCGCGGCATGCCGCAGGTCCCCACGCGGGCCTGGGGATGGGCGTCATCCTCGTAATGCAGGTAGGGTGGCAGGAAGGTGATGTTGCCGGTCACTTCGCCGAGGCCGTAATACTGCACCAGCACCTTGCCCAGCTTCTTGAGTGCATAAACCTGATCGGCCCGATACATGGGCGCACCGGCATAGATGACGTGCTTCAGCGAGCAATGATCGTAGCGATCCACTGCCGCATCCTCGACCAGGATCTTGACGATGGTGGGCACCGTGAAGAGATTGTCGACGCGGTATTTTTCCACCAGCTGCCAGGCTTCCTCCACCACCAGGCGCTCCGAAGAGAGCAGGATGCTGGCCGCGCCGCGCGCAGTGTTGACGACCGCATGCACGCCCGCGCCATGCGACAGGGGCGCCACCACCAGCGAGCGTGATTGATGGGTGAGGCCCGGCATCAGGTCGGCCAGGTGATTGGTGACCACGAAGGCCATCTGCCCATGCGAGAGCATGCCCGCCTTCGGGTGGCCGGTGGTGCCGGAGGTGTAGAAGAACCACAGCGGATCGTCGTAATCCACCTCGGTTTCGCGGAAGGGCTGGCCATCGCTGGCAGCCACCAGCGCTTCGTAATCCAGTTCTCCTGCGCGCGCATCGGCCAGTGCGATCACGTGCTCCAGCGCGGGTGAAGCGGCCTTGACGGCATCGACATACTGCGCGAAACCACGGTCATACAGCATCACGCAGGCGCCGCTGGACTGGCCGAGATAGGCGGCCTCGGGCGGGGTGATGCGGAAATTGGTGGGCACCCAGACCACGCCCATCTTGAAGGCAGCCCAGGCACTCTCGAAGATCTGCTGGTTGTTGCGCGAGTGGACCAGCATCTTGTCGCCCTTCTTCACGCCGCGTTGGGTGAGGGCATGTGCCAGGGCATCCACGCGCGTGTTGATCTCGCGCCAGGAAATGATGCGGTCGCTGCCATCGGCCTGGCCCTGTGCCAGGATCAGCCCCGGCTCGTCCGGAAAGCGGCGCGCCACGTCCGACAGCAGGCGGCCCAGGTTCATGACTTTGCTCAACATGTCTCACTCGTCCCGATTTTTATGGAAACGGGCGTGTTGCCGTTTCCTGTTTTTTTACACATCGCTTCATGTCGCGCGCCGTCTGCCAGCGACAGGACGGCGCGCCAGGGCGGAATCCGCTCTTTTAGTTCACACGCTCCAAAATGCTCACATAGTTGGCCACGCCCGCGCCGCCCATGTTGAATACGCCTGCGTAGCGCGCATTGGCGATCTGCATGTCGCCCGCATCGTGGGCCGCCTGCATGGCCGCCATCACGTGCATCGATACGCCGGTGGCCCCGACCGGATGGCCCTTGGACTTCAGACCGCCGGAAGGATTGACGGGCAGCTTGCCATCCTTGGCAGTGATGCCTTCAGCGATCACGCGCGCACCCTGGCCGTGCGGGGCCAGGCCCATGGCTTCGTATTCCAGCAGCTCGGCCACGGTGAAGCAGTCGTGGGTTTCCACCAGCGAGAGATCGTCCAGGCTCAGAGTGGCCTGGTCCAGGGCCTTCTTCCAGGCCAGCTCGGCGGCTTCGAAGCGGGTCGGATCGCGGCGCGACAGCGGCAGGAAATCATTGACCTGCACCGCCGCACGGAACTGCACCGCACGCGGCATGGAGCGGGCCGCCTCGGCCGCGCTGATGACCACCGCCGCTGCGCCGTCCGAGATGAGCGAGCAGTCGGTGCGCTTGAGCGGACCGGCCACATACGGATTCTTGTCGGAGACGTTACGGCAGAACTCGTAGCCAAAATCCTTGCGCATGTGCGCATAGGGATTGGTCATGCCGTTCTTGTGATTCTTGGCCGCGATCATCGCCAGCGCATCGGACTGGTCGCCGAAGCGATCGAAGTAGCTCTGCGCGATCTTGCCGAAGACACCCGCAAAGCCGCCCGGGATGCCCGCTTCTTCCTTCGCATAACAAGCCTTGAGCAGCACCTCGCCCACTTGCGCGGTGGCCAGTTCGGTCATCTTCTCGAAGCCGATCACCAGCACGTGTTGCGATTGCCCGGCCTTGATCGCCTGCAGGCCCGAATGGATCGCCGCCGATCCGGTAGCGCAGGCATTCTCCAGCCGTGTCGCGGGTTTGAAGCGCAGCTGGGGCAGGCTGTTCATGACCAGTGAGGAAGGAAAGTCCTGGTACAGGAAGCCGGCATTGAAGGTGCCGAAGTGGATCGAATCGATGTCTTCCGGTTGCAGCCCGGCATGTGCGATGGCGGCCTTGGCGACCTGGCCGATCAGCATTTCCGGATCGATGCCGTCGAGCTTGCCGAATTGGGAATGGTGCCAGCCGGTGATGCAGGGTGAGGATGCAGAAACAGTCATGGTGTGTCCTTGTGTCCTTTTAAGACGAGGTAGATGGAGTGCGGCTGCTGGTGCAGTTTCTCCGTTTCACACAAGGGCAATATGCAAATTCGATGCCACGCACAGACACTCTGTCCGACGACCTCATGAAGGTAGTCGCGCGGGTCCCTGCCTGGGCATCGGCCTGCATCTTGCCCGTCTCCTGAGAGGGCCGGCGCCAATCCGCGCCGGGTCTCGCTTTGTTGTTGATGTTGATGCGTGCTGATGTGTGCGGCGGGCGGTCTCGATCCTTCCCGGCATGCAGGAAAGGGCCTGATGACGCCACCGACTTCATGAAGATAGCACGTACTTTACGTTAACGTAAATCATCACGCCAAAGCAGCCGATGTTGCCTGCAGGCAGCGTGCACAGGTGTCGATCCCTGCGACAGTCCATGCGACAGGTGTCGCAGGCCCGACGCTTGTAAATAAATGCTGGTCACCGTGATTGCGTGCTTGTACTGTGCCGCCCTTATCGCAGAGAATACAGGCGCAGTGCGGATGAGGAGGAGGGAGGCGGTCATGCCGCAGGGATGCCTGGCATCCAACTTGCTCTCTCGACGCACAAGGCAGTGTTGACAACCCGGTACAGGGAGCTGCACGCCCGATCCAGCAGCCCAGCTTGCGCCGGATTCAGCAAAACCAACTATAAGCAGACAAACAGGAGACAAGACAGATGGAACAATCCACTGGGAAGTTCACGCGCCGCCATTTTCTGAAGACGGCCTCGGTGGCCTCGGCCGCTGCTGCTACCGGCCTGGTATCAACGTCGGCCCATGCGGCCGAGTTCACCTTCAAGTACGCCAACAACCTGCCGGTCACCCATCCGATGAATGCGCGCGCCAAGGAAATGGCCGCCGCCATCGCGGAACAATCCAAGGGCCGCATCGAGCTGCAGCTCTATCCCAACAACCAGCTGGGTACGGACACCGACATGCTCTCGCAGGTGCGGGCCGGCGCGATTGATTTCTTCACGCTCTCGCCGCTGATCCTGGGCACCCTGGTGCCGTCGGCGCAGATTTCCGGCATCGGCTTTGCCTTCAAGGATTACAGCCAGGTCTGGGCGGCCATGGATGGCGAACTCGGCGCCCACGTGCGCAAGCAGATCGAAGCCAAGTCCACCCTGTTCGCCTTCGACAAGATCTGGGACAACGGCTATCGCCAGATCACCAACAGCACCAAGCCCATCAAGGCTGCCGACGACCTCAAGGGCATGAAGCTGCGGGTGCCGCCCAGCCCCTTGTGGACCTCGATGTTCAAGGCCTTCGATGCAGCGCCGACCTCGATCAACTTCGCCGAAGTCTATTCGGCCCTGCAGACCAGGATCGTCGAAGGCCAGGAAAACCCCATGGCCATCATCTCCACCGCCAAGCTCTACGAGGTGCAGAAATACTGTTCCATCACCAACCACATGTGGGATGGCTTCTGGTTCCTGGGCAACAAGAAATCCTTCGAGCGCCTGCCCAAGGACCTGCAGGACCTGATGGCGCGCATCATCAATGAGGCCGGCATGAACCAGCGCGCCGACGTGCGCAAGCTCAACGATTCGCTGGTCGATGAAATGAAGGGCCGTGGACTGGCCTTCAACAATGCCGATGCCGAATCCTTCCGCGCCAAGCTGCGCGCGGCCGGCTTCTATGCCGAGTGGAAGAAGAAGTTCGGGGACGAGCCCTGGGCGCTGCTGGAGAAGTACACCGGCAAGCTGGCCTGAGCGGTCCGTGGGTGGGAGAGGTGACTCTCCCACCTGACTTCAATTTCGCTGGAGCCTGACGATGGAAGCTGCAATGACTTACCGCGCCCCGGCCCGCATGAACCCGGCTGCGCGCGCGCTGGTCACCCTGAACCGCATGGTGATGCACGTGGTCGGCGCCGTGGCGGCGGCCCTGGTGCTGGCCGAAACCGTGGTGCTGCTGACCGGCGTGATCTATCGCTACGCCTTGCATGATCCGCTGGTGTGGTCCGATGAACTGGCCTCGATTCTCTTTATCTGGCTCTCCATGCTGGGCGCGGTGTTGGCGCTGGATCGCGGCGAGCACATGCGCCTGACCGCGATCATCAACAAGTGTTCGGAGAAGGGTCGCATCTGGCTCGAAACCGTGGCCGCGCTGGTGGTCTGCATCTTCGTGCTGATGGTGATCCACCCGGCCGTGGACCATGCGGTCGAACAGATGCCCATCACCACCCCCGCACTGGAAATCCCCGATGGCCTGCGCGCGGCAGCCCTGCCCGTGGGCGCGATCCTGATGCTGCTGGCGGCGGTCTCGCGCATGGCAGCCATGACCACGGTGCGCCTGCTGCTCTCGGCACTGGCCGTGGTGGCCGTGATCGGCGCTGCGCTGTGGCTGGCCAGGCCCGTGCTGCTGGGCATGGGCAACTACAACCTGATCGTCTTCTTCGTGCTGCTGATCGGTGTGTGCGTGGCCGGCGGCATTCCCATCGCGTTTGCCTTCGGCACCGCGACCATGGCGTATCTCGCGCTGGCTACCACGGCGCCGCTGATGATCGTGGTCAGCCGCATGGATGAGGGCATGTCCAGCCTGATCCTGCTGTCGGTGCCGCTGTTCGTGCTGCTGGGCTCGTTGCTGGAAATGTCGGGCCTGGCCAGGACCCTGATCGATTTCATGGCCGCGCTGCTGGGCCACGTGCGCGGCGGCCTGCAATATGTGCTGCTGGGTGCGATGTTCCTGGTATCGGGCATCTCCGGTTCCAAGGCGGCGGACATGGCGGCCATTGCCCCCGCACTCTTCCCCGAGATGAAGAAGCGCGGCTCCAAGCCGGAAGAACTGGTGGCGCTGCTGTCGTCCTCCGGCGCCATGACCGAGACCATTCCGCCCAGCCTGGTGCTCATCACCATCGGCGCGGTCTGCAGCGTATCGATCACGGCACTTTTCATCGGTGGTCTGATGCCGGCGGCCATCGCTACCATCGCCATTGCCGTGGTGTGCTGGCGGCGTGCGCGGCGCGAACCGATGCCGGACGTGAAGCGCGCACCGCTCTCGCTGATCGTCAAGACACTGATCGCCGCCATTCCGGCACTGGCGCTGCCCATGCTGATCCGCATCGCGGTCATCGAGGGCGTGGCCACGGCCACCGAAGTGGCTACCATCGGCGTGGCCTATACGGTGGTGGTCGGGCTGATCATGCACCTGTTCATGCGGCACCTGAACTTCAGGCGCCTTTATCCGATGCTCGTCGAATCGGCCGCCTTGTCGGGCGCCATCCTGCTCATCATCGGCATGGCCACCGCGATGGCCTGGGCGCTCACGCAGTCGGGCTTCTCGGCCAAGCTGGTGGGGCTGATGCAGGGTGTGCCGGGCGGTGGCACGGGCTTCCTGCTGATCACCATCGTCATCTTCATCGTGCTGGGCAGTCTGCTCGAAGGCATTCCCGCCATCGTGCTGTTCGGGCCGCTGCTGTTCCCGGTGGCGCGTTCGCTGGGTGTGCATGACGTGCACTATGCGATGGTGGTGATCCTGGCCATGGGCATCGGCCTGTTTGCACCGCCCTTTGGCGTGGGCTTCTATGCCGCCTGCGCCATCGGCAAGGTCTCGCCGGATGGCGTCTTCAACCGGGTGTGGGGCTATCTGGCCGCACTGGTGGTGGCGCTGCTGGTGGTGGCCTTCGTACCCTGGATTTCCATCGGTTTCCTTTGATCCCGTCACTTGTCTTGCGAGCGATCGGGGAGCTTCCATGATTGACCTGCCAATGACGCATTAAAAACGGCGGTCCCTTCTTCCTGTCGGGACCGCCAACATTCACGGAGACATTATGAATCGCAATGATAGCGGCGCCCGCGTGGCGCTCGTGACGGGCGGAGCCATGGGTATCGGCGCCAGCATTTCGCAACAACTGGCCGCCAGGGGCCACACCGTGCTGGTGGCGGACATCAACCTGGACGCCGCCACCAGCACCGCACACGCGCTGGCCGCAGCCGGCCATCGCGCGGCGGCAGTGCAGATGGACCTGGGCAGTGCTGACTCGATTGCAACCGCCTTCGCCAACATTGAAAAGGACCATGGCCGCTGCGACGTGCTGGTCAACAATGCCGGCGTGGCGCGCACCTATTCCTTCCTCGACTATCCGCTCGAGAACTGGCTGCAGACCATGAACGTGAACGTGACCGGCGTGCTGCTGGCGGGCCAGCATGCGGCGCGGCTGATGGTGAAGCAGCAGTGGGGGCGCATCGTCAACATCTCGTCCATCTCGGGCATCCGCGCCGGGGCCGGGCGCACTGCCTATGGGACGTCCAAGGCGGCCGTCATCGCGCTGACGCGCCAGATGGCCATCGAACTGGCGCAGCACGGAATCACCGTCAACAGTGTCGCCCCCGGCCCGGTGGAAACGCATATGACACAGGCCATGCATTCCGAGCAGACCCGCGAGAGCTACTACCGCCTGGTGCCCATGCGCCGCTATGGCACCACCGATGAAATCGCCTCGGCGGTCTGCTATCTGGCGGCCGAAGAATCGTCCTACATCACTGGTCACGTGCTGCCGGTTGATGGCGGTTTCGTCGCGGGTGGCGTGCTGGACATCTGAGGAGCGCTCCATGGACAAGCTGATGCAAGGCAAGGCCATCATCGTCACTGGTGCCGGCTCGGTCGGCGAAGGCTGGGGCAATGGCAAGGCCGCTGCCGTGCTGTATGCGCGCGAGGGCGGCCGGGTGCTGGCGGTGGACCGCAACATCGACGCCGCATTGCAGACGCAGGAAATCATTCGCAGCGAAGGCGGCGTGTGTGAGGTGCTGGCGGCTGACGTCTCGCGCAGTACCGACGTCAAGGCCATCGCCGATGCCGCCATGGATCACTTCGGCCGGGTCGACGTGTTGCACAACAATGTCGGCGTCGCCGAGACCGGCGGTGCGGTGGAGACCAGCGAAGAGAGCTGGAACCGGCTGGTGGCAGTCAACCAGACCAGCCTCTTCCTGACGCACAAGTACGTGCTGCCCATCATGGAAAGGCAGAGGAAGGGCGCCATCGTCAACATCTCCTCGCTGGCAGCGTTGCGCTGGATCGGTTTTCCCTATCTGGGCTACACCGCCACCAAGGCGGCGATCCTGGCCTTCACCAAGAACGTGGCGATGCAGTACGCGCCCATGGGCATCCGCGCCAATTGCGTGCTGCCCGGCATGATGGATACACCGATGATCCGCGAGCCCCTGAAGGCGGCCTATGGCGGCGACATCGAAGAGATGCGCGCGAAACGCAATGCGCAATGCCCGATGGGGTTCATGGGCGATGCGTGGGACGTGGCGCATGCATCCCTGTTTTTGGCGTCTGACCACGCGCGCTACATCACGGGGCTGGACATGATCGTCGATGGCGGACTGTCGCTGCGCTGTGCGGGATGAGCGGATGGCTTTGAAGCTTGTTTGTTGATCGCGGCCAGGCAGGCGTGGAAGCTGACCTGCTGCGGTTTGATGCCCGGACGTGCAATCGCGTCCGGGCTTTTTTACCGCTTAGCTGTTCAAGCCCAGACCGCCATCGCAAGCGATGATATGTCCGGTGATGAAGGTGTCGGCAATCAGGAAGGCGATGGCCTGCGCCACATCCTCCGGCAGGCCGACACGTCCTGCGGGCGTCCTGGCGGCATAGTCGGCAAATACCGGCCGCTTCTGTTCCTCGCTCAGAAAATCCCACCAGGGCGTGTCGATCACGCCGGGAGAAACCCCATTGACTCGCAGAGGACGCAATTCTGCCGCAAGAATCGGCACCAGCGCCGCAATCGCCGCGTTGGCAGCGCCGATTCCCGCTGTCTCGGGCATGGCCGCACGCGCGGTAACTGCAGACAGGAAGGTGATGCTGCCGTCCTTGCGCAACGAGGGAAGTGCTGCCTGCGCTGCCGCAAAGTGAGGAAAGACCTTTTCCTCGAACCCTTGCCGCACGTCATCGATACTGACCGAGGCAAACGCTCCGGCACCTTTGCTGCTGCCCAACGACAAGACCAGATGATCGAATGCACCGATGCCGGCAAAGGCCTGCGCCAGACGGCCAGTATCAGCGGCATCGAGAACGGTGGTGGCGAGATCGCCATTCAGTTCATTCCTGGCTGCTTGCAGCCGTTGCGCGGAGCGGCCTGTGATCGTGACGCGATGGCCGAGGGCAAGAAGCTGGCGCGCAGTCGCAAGACCGATACCCGATGATCCGCCGACGATGACGGTATGTTGATTTGACATGGATTTTTCCTTTTCCGTTGAGTGAAAGCGCACTACCTGATTGCGCTGGATTACGCATCGCTTGATGTGTCAGGAGGAGAGGGCGGCAGGCCCGCCAGTTCGATGCTGATCGACCGCAGGCGTGCTCGCGCGGCAGCGTCATAGGCCATCGCGTCGGCCCGGCGTGGCAGAAGTCCGTCGAAATACAGGCCGTTCGTCCTGGCTGTCGCCGCATCGGCCGCGAGATGAAGGATGGCATCGGCCCCTTCGTCGACCGAGCTCATGGGCGTGATACCGTCCTTGCGCACCATGGCCGTGTCCATGTAGGTGGCAGGATGCAGGCAGTTTGTCACGATAGCGGATCCATCCAATTCACGAGCCAGGTCGAACGTGAACATGACCTGTGCGAGCTTGCTCTGACAATAGGCCCGCGCGCCGCTATAGCCTGTCGTCAGCATGAGGTCGTTGAAGTCGATCGGCTGCTGGCCTATCGAAGCAACGTTGACGATGCGCGCCGCTGGACTCTTTTTCAGCAGTGGCAGAAGCAGGTGCGTCAGCAGGAAGCCGGCGAGATAGTTCACGGCGAAGCGCAATTCATGACCATCCTGGCTGAGCTCGCGCCCAGAACCGCGATGGCCGACTCCGATGCCCGCATTGTTGATCAGCACATCCAGGCTGCCGTGCTGGCCTTGAATGGCTTGCGCCAATGCGCGGACCTCGGACAGCGAAGAAAAATCGGCGCAATGGAAAGTGCCGCTGCCGCCACTACTGCGGATTTCCCGCAGCAGGCTCTCGCCACGGTCGCGATTGCGGCCGTGGATCAGCACGGTTGCACCCGACCCGGCCAGGCGCTGCGCAACGCGCCGCCCGACACCATCGGTCGATCCCGTGATCAATATCGTCTTTTGATGGGACATCATCTGCTCACCTCGTCTGGAATTGTTGGCATTGACGCCATTGTTCTCTTATCCGGAGGCCGCAAACAGTGCTCGTACCATCATGGTATTGATACTGCTATGATGGAGCGATGAGTGATCTTCCCGCCAGCCTTGAAATCCGTCGCCGCGAGTTCGGCGACTTCCTGCGCTCCCGCCGCGAAAGGCTCACGCCGGCCAGCGTCGGGCTGGCCGAAGGATTTCGCCGGAGAACGCCCGGACTGCGGCGCGAGGAAGTGGCATTGCTCGCCGGTGTGGGGACGACCTGGTACACCTGGCTCGAACAGGGCCGCGACGTGCATCCCTCGACGGAAGTGCTTTCGGCGCTCGCCGATGCGCTCAAGCTGGATCCGGCTGAGCGGCGGCATCTTTTCATTTTGAGCGACAGGCCGCCACCGGAATCGCTCCCGACCGGCCCGGAACGTGTGGAGGAGCCGTTACGGCGCATGCTGGATAGCCTGACGGCACAGCCGGCCTACGTGCTGGGCCGCCGCTGGGACGTGCTGGCCTGGAATGGCGCGGCCAGGGCGCTCTTTGGTGACTACGGCAGCTTGCAGGGTGATGAGCGCAATATCATGCACATGGTCTTCGCCAACCAGCGGCATCGCCGCTTGTTGATCGACTGGGAGCAGCTCGCGCCGGCGTCGCTGGCCATGTTTCGTGCCGACAGTGCGCGTTATGCCGGCGATCCCGATTTCCAGCGACTGATTGCCACCCTGACGGAGGCCAGCCCGGAATTCCGGAACTGGTGGCCTCAGCATGATGTACAGCGCCCCTTCGCCGGCCATAAACGGATCAGGCATCCCCTGGCGGGGCGCATGACCTTCGAGTACACCAGCCTGGCGGTTTCCGATCAGCAGGACATGAAACTCATTGTCTATACGCCATTGGACGAAGACAGGACCATCACGAAATTGCAAGGCTTGATGCGGGCCGTGGCGAGATGAAGAAGGCGATGGCTTTTCCTCAGTGCATCGCTTTACCTGACCGCTCCCTGATTGCCCGCCTGCATCCCGCGCCAGACCTCCACCGCCGTCTGCGCAAAAGTCCCGATGCAGGGATTGGTGTTCTCCTTGTTCCAGATCACCGCCACCTCCACCATCGGCGCGCCAATGAGCGGTTTGAAGACGGTGCTCTCCAGATGCATGGCCTGCATCGAGGTCGGCACCAGGGCTACGCCCAGGCCTTCGCCGACCAGGTTGACGATGGTCTGCTGCAGGTTGGTCTCCAGCACGATGCGCGGCCGGAATCCGTGTAGCTGGCAATGCCGCTGGATCAGGTCGTACACCACCGGTGCAATCGTGCGCGGGATGCTGATGAAGGCATCCTCGGCCAGTTCGGCGGCGGAGATGTCGGGCTTTGCGGCCAGGCGATGCCCGCGCGGCAGCACCGCCAGCAAGGGCTCGGCATAGATGGTGTGGCTGTCGAGGCGGCGGCAATCCTCGGGGCGGTACATGATGCCCACGTCGATCTTCTCATCCTCGATGTCGCTGGCCAGCAGGTTGGGCACATATTCGCTCAGGCGCATGTCCACTTCCGGATAGGCCGCCGAATAATGCCGCGTGACTGCAGGCAGGATGTTGTAGGCCGAGGACATCATGAAACCCACCTTCAGCGCACCACTCTTGCCGGTGCTGGATGAGGCCACGTTGCGCTTGGCCCGCTCCAGCGCCTTGAAAATTTCTGTGGTGTCGCGATAAAAGTATTTGCCCGCCGCCGTCAGCTGGATGGCGCGTTTGCTGCGGTCGAACAAGGGCGCGCCCAGGGCTTTCTCCAGCGCCGCAATCTGCCGTGTGAGCGGCGGTTGCGAGATGTGCAGCAATTGCGCCGCGCGGCCGAAATGCAGGGTTTCTGCTACGGTGCGGAAATAGGTGAGATGTCTCAGCTCGATCATTTGATACCTTCAAGGTATTGATTCTGTCCGTACATTGTATTGGAAGTCATGGGAGGGACTGGCTATTCTTGGCCGCAGACGTGCATGGCGACACGTCCGCCGGCCCCGCCACAGGCGGGTTCCCGCGACAAAAAAGCAGTCCAAGACAGGAGACCACCATGCCGACCACCCCGGTAGCGCAGCCCATGCCTGACAGTGACGTCCTTACCGCCCCTGCTGCCCACCCGACTTCCCCGCGCACCGCGCCGCGTTACCGCGACCTCAGCCAGCTCGCGGCCGGCGACGAGCTGATGGGCGCCTTGATCGAACGCGGCAAGCGCCTCATCGACCGTGGCATTGCCGTGCTGATCCTGGGCGAAACCGGGACCGGCAAGGAATACCTCGCCCGCGCCCTGCATGACTACAGCGCGCGCCGCCAGGCCAGCTGGATCGCCGTCAACTGCGCCTCCATCCCCGAGAGCCTGGCCGAAAGCGAACTCTTCGGTTACTGCAAGGGCGCGTTCTCGGGAGCGCTGCCCGGTGGCATGAAGGGCAAGGTCCAGCAGGCCGATGGCGGCACGCTCTTCCTCGATGAAATCGGCGACATGCCCCTGGCCTTGCAGACGCGTCTCTTGCGCGTACTGTCCGAACGCGAAGTGATCCCGCTGGGCGCAACGCGTGCCGTGCCGGTGGACCTGCAACTGATCTGCGCCACTCATCAGGACTTGAAGAGCCTGTTCGCCCAGGGCCGTTTCCGCGAAGACCTCTATTACCGCATCGCCGGGGGCGTACTGCGCCTGCCAGCGCTGCGCGAACGCAGCGACCGGCACCGCCTGGTGATGCAGATGATCGCCGATGAGCTGGGCCGCCCGGCCGATGCCGGCGTGATCGATGCGGCTGCGCTGCAACGCCTGCTGGCCTATCCCTGGCCGGGCAATCTGCGCCAGCTGCATGCGGCCATCCGGTACAGCTGTGCGGTCATGAATGACGGGCGCATCGAACTGCACGACTTGCCGGAAGAGCTGATCCAATGCCAGCCGGCCGCGCTGGCGCAGGTGCTGCCCCTGCATCGTACGGCCCAGGCCCGGCCCCTGGCTGCCGGGCGCATCAGCACCGCCGGCGACCCGTCCGGGGATGAGCGCACCCGTGTCATCGAAGCCTTGAACGGCAGTCGCTGGAACATCTCCGCCGCCTCACGGCAACTGGGGATGTGCCGGGCGTCGCTGTATCGCAAGCTGCGGCAGCTGGAGATTCCGCATGTGCGGGATCAGGCCGTGCCGGCTTATGCAGCCTGTGCCGTGGCCTGAATTCCTGTAAATCATTTACGCATGGCCCGCGCCCTGTTTCCCGCCATTAAATTCTTGTTAATGCTCTCGCGCTTGTCATTTACTTGACATAAATGCCCGTTACTCTCATGCGGTCAAAAAGGGACAAGCGAAAGCGCCGCGATTGGCGCCATGATCAAGCGGGTGGGGATTGCGTAAGCCGTTATCGTTCGAGCCCACAGGGCTGCTGACCAGACTGCTCGCGGGCAGAGGCGTGTCTGCGGGGCTGGTGCTGCTCGCGGCCGGGGCGCTGTCGCTGCTCTGGTATTTCACCATCCTGCGCATCGAGAACGAAAAGCAACTGGCCATCGCCGGCTCCATCGCCGACAGCCGCAACGTCGCCGCCATCGTCTCGGCCAACCTTGAAGAAGTGCTGGGCAAGACCCTGCTGTATTCCCGCATCGGCCAGTCCATGCTCAATGGCGAGCAATCCTCGTCGTCCTATTTCAATCCACTGTTCAATGGTGATTCGGCCTACCTGCGCGTGGCCATGTTCGATGCGCGCGGGCGGCTGGTCTATTCGTCGGCGCGGCAAAAGAGCGAGCCCGAACTGAGCCGGCTCATCAATGCCGGTTTCATGAGTTCCCTGACCAGTGCCGGCGAGCAGAGCCAGATGATCATCAAGCCGCCCCTGAACCGCGACGGCTACAGTTGGCGCGTGCCGCTGCTGATCCCGCTGCAGGATGGCAAGGGAGCGCTGCAGGGCTTCTTCGCGGCCATCCTCGATCTGGGCTATTTCCTCAAGACCTATGAAGAGGTCAGCGTGGACGGCGCCAGCCGCATCGAGATCCTCAATACGGCCGGGCTGCAACTGGCCGAACTGGCTGGCGGCATCCTTTCAGGCGGATCCAATTACGCCGGCCAGGAATACGCCACCTTCCTGCTGACCGGCAAGGGCGATGGCCTGATCCACGCGCTGCGTCCGGGCGACGCGGCCCAGCACGTGGGCGTGCAGCGGCGGCTGGCGCATTATCCGCTGGCGGTGGTGGTCAGCCGCGACCAGCAGGTGCTGCTGGGCAAGCTCTGGCCGGCGCACCGGCAGTATTACCTGCAGGCCATCCTGGTCTCGCTGCTGGTGGTGGTGCTCTCGGGCGGTCTGATCAGCATGGCGCACCGGCGCCGCTTCCTGTACCAGAAGCTGGTCTATTCGGAGCGCGAGAAGAGCGGATTGATCCACCAGCTGGAACAGGAAAAGAGCCGCGCCTACCAGCTCGCTTCGCATGACTACCTGACCGGCATTCCCAACCGCATGTTGTTCTACGAGCTGGCCGCCACCGAACTCTCACGGGCACGGCGCAGCCGCAATCTGTATGCGCTGTTCTTCCTTGACCTGGACAAGTTCAAGCTCATCAACGATACCCAGGGCCATGCCGTAGGCGATGCGCTGCTGCAGGAAGTGGCACGCCGCCTGCGCGCGGCCGTGCGCGAATACGACCTGGTGGCGCGCCTGGGCGGGGATGAATTCGTGGTGCTGGTCTCGGAAATCCGCAGCGAAGAAATCGTCGCCGAGATCGCCGACAAGCTGGTCGAAACCCTGCGCGCACCCTATACCGACCTGCTGGGCTGCGAGGTGGAAACCGCGCCCAGCATAGGGATCGCGCTCTATCCGCGCGATGGCCAGAACATCACCACCCTGATGACCAACGCCGACTCGGCCATGTACACCGCCAAGAGCGCGGGCAGCGGCTTGTATCGCTTCTACGATGCCTCGCTCAATGCCATTGCGGTACGCGGTCTGGAGCTGCTGGGGCGCTTCCGCCAGGCCATCCGGGAAAACGAATTCTGTCTGCATTACCAGCCCAAGGTGGCCTTGCAGGATTATCGCGTGGTCGGCATGGAAGCCCTGATCCGCTGGCAGCATCCGGAGCACGGCCTGATCTATCCGGGCGAATTCATCGGCCTGGCCGAAACCCATGACCTGGTGCAGCCGCTGGGCCACTGGATCATCGAGGCGGTCTGCCGCCAACTGGCGCAATGGCGCGAAGCGGGCCTGTCTCTGGTGCCGGTGGCCATCAACGTCTCGGCCAAGCAATTGAATGACGAACGCCTGATCGCCACCTTCCGCGAGGCCTTGCAGCGCCATCGGCTGCAAGCGCACTGGCTGGAGATCGAGGTCACCGAGAGCTGCTTCATCACCGACCTGGAGCAGGCGCGCCAGACCCTGGAGAAGTTGCGCGACGAAGGCTTGCGCATCTATCTGGATGACTATGGCACCGGCTATTCCAGCCTCAGCCACATCAAGGCGCTGCCGGTGTATGCGCTCAAGATAGACCGCTCCTTCGTGCGCGACATCCGCAATGACAACAGCGACGGCATGATCGTCGCCTCCACCGTGACGCTGGCGCGCAATCTCGGCCTGAAGGTGGTGGCCGAGGGCGTGGAAACGCGCGAACAACTGATGCACCTGAAACTGATGGGTTGCGACGAGGTGCAGGGCTTCTATCTGCAGCGCCCGGTCGCGGCCGCGCAGCTGGTGCCGCTCCTGCAGAAAGGCAGGTTTGATCTCGTATGAAGACCTTGATTGCAACATTGTTGCTGGCCATCGGAACGACGTGCGCCATGCCGGCCCTGGCCGCCGCCAAGAGCGCCTGCGAACGGCCGCAGCGGCTGCGCTTTTCTTTCGTTCCGCAGGGGCGCGATCTGGACCAGCAGTCCGCCCTCGCACCGCTGGTGGAGGAATTGCGCGAACGCCTGAAGATGCCGGTGGACGTGATCGTTCCCACTTCCTACGGTGGCGTGATCGAAGGGTTGATGGCCGGGGCCATCGACGTGGCGCGGCTGGGGCCGGCCTCCTACGTGACGGCCCACAAGGGCGATCCGCAGGTCACGCCGTTCGCGTCGATGGAACAGGTGGAACCCAACTTCGCCGCGCAGGGCGGGGTGTCCTCGGTGTATTACGCGCTGCTCATCACACGCCAGCAAGGGCCGTATGACAGCGTGGCCTCGCTCAAGGGGAAGGTGCTGGCGCTGGCCGATCCGGACAGCACCTCGGGCGCGCTGATCCCGCGCCATCTGTTTGCGCGCCAGTACAAGCTGCAGTTCGACCAGTATTTCTCGCGCGTCGGCTATTCAGGCAACCATGAGAAGTCCGTCATGGCCGTGCTCAATCACAACGCCGATGCGGCCTTCGTGGCCAGTACCAATCTCTCGCGCATGATCAGCGATGGCCAGCTCAAGAAGAGCGATGTGCGGGTACTATGGCGTTCCGGGCCGATTCCCTTCGACCCCTTCGTCTATCGTGGCCAGTTGTGCGCCGATATTCGCCACAAGATCCGCGAAGTGTTCCTGGACAAGAACGCGTTGCGTGTCAGGCTGACCCTGGACAACCTGCGCGCCACGCACTTCGTGCCGGTTCGCGACGCGGCTTACGAGATCATTCGCGCGCTGCCCTGAATGCTGGCCGGGCGGTGCTTTGCAGCAGAGGAGAGGGTTTGCCCAAGGTGTTCGTCTATGGTTCGCTCAAGCGCGGCCAATCCAATGCCTTCATGATGGAAGGCGCACGCTTCGTGGCGCCGGCCCGCAGCGTGCAGTGCTTGCGGCTGGTGGCCTTGCCGCACTATCCGGCGCTGGTGTGGGAACAAGGTCCCTGCCGTATCACGGGGGAAGTGTGGGACGTACCCGAACCGATGATGGCGGTACTGGACCGCTTCGAGGAAGTGCCGGCGCTCTATACGCGCCATGAGATCGAGGTGGAACTGGAGCCGCCGGCCGGCACCGCAGCAGGCACCTTGCTGATGGCCCATGCGTATTTCATGCCGATCGCACTGGCCGCTGCCGGACGCGAGCTGCACGGGGGCTGCTGGCCGGCATGACGGACTGGCCGGCCTATTCGGCCAGCAGCGTCTCGATATCGGAAATCATTTCCTCCGGGCGCGTCTGCGGCGCATAGCGCTTGAAGACGGTGCCGTCACGGCGCACCAGGAACTTGGTGAAATTCCACTTGATGGCCTTGCTGCCCAGGAGTCCCGGCGCTTCCTTCTTCAGATACTGGTAGAGCGGATCGGCCTGTTCGCCATTGACGTCGATCTTGGCGAAGAGCGGGAAGCTCACGCCATAGTTCTTTTCACAGAAGGCACCGATCTCCTCGGCATTGCCCGGTTCCTGCGCGCCGAACTGGTTGCAGGGGAAGGCCATCACTTCGAGTCCGCGTGCGTGGAACTGGCGGTGGATCGCTTCCAGCCCGTTGTATTGCGGCGTGAAGCCGCACTTGCTGGCGGTGTTGACGATGAGCAGCACCTTGCCGCGCAGCTGTTCCAGCGGGAAGGGCGTCTGGTCGGCCAGCTTGGGCTGGAAATCGTAGAGAGTGGTCATGATCGTTCCTTGAATGCTGGCATCAATGTGGCCGCCATTCTAAACCGCAGTGCTAGCCCTTGCTTGACCTGCATCAGAGTGGCAGTCCCTGTTCCCGCGCCGTCTCCGAACTGATGCGCCCCTGCTGCACCAGCAGCGCCACGCTGGCCTGCAGCGTCTGCATGCCTTGCGCGGCGCCGGCCTGCATGGCCGAGAGCAGTTGCGCACTGCGCCCTTCACGGATCAGGTTGCGCACCGCCGGGGTGGCCACCAGTACCTCATGCGCTGCCACGCGGGCACCGCCTTGGGCGGCCGGCAGCAGGATCTGGGCGATGATCCCCTGCAGGGCCTCGGCCAGCAGGGCGCGCACGGCCTCCTTGTCGCCCTCGGGGAAGCCATCGATGATGCGGTCCACCGCCCGGGCCGCCGAGGCGGCATGCAGGGTGGCCAGCACCAGATGGCCGGTCTCGGCGGCGGTCAGCGCCAGGCGGAGGGTCTCGGTATCGCGCAGCTCACCCACCAGCAGCACGTCCGGGTCTTCACGCAGCGCCGCACGCAGGGCCTGGGCGAAGCTGGCCACGTGGGTGCCGATCTCGCGCTGGGTGACCAAGGCGCGGCGTGGTTCGTGCAGGAATTCGATGGGGTCTTCGAGGGTGAGGATATGCACCGGCCGCGTTTCATTGATGTGCCGGACCATGGCGGCCAGGGTGCTGCTCTTGCCCGCGCCGGTGGGACCGCTCACCAGCACCAGCCCATGAGGGCGCAGCGCCAGTTCGGCACACGGCGGCGGTGCGCCCAGGTCGGCCAGCGACGGCGGCTGCTGGCCCAGGTGGCGGATGGCGGCGGCCGGGCCGCGTTGCTGGTGGAAGGCGTGGACGCGGAAGCGGCCCAGTCCCGGCAGGGCCAGGGCGAAGTCGCAATCGGCCCCGGCGCCATAGCGCGGCTGCAGCGCCGCTGGCATCACCGCCAGCAGGGATTGCTGCAGTTGCGCCCCGTCCAGGGCTTGCAGGTTGATGCGGCGGATCGCCCCGTGGACCCGCAGCAGCGGCGCCAGCCCTGCACAAAGATGCAGATCGGAAGCCTGATTCCTGACGGCAAATGCCAGTAGGGTGGCAATGTCCATTTATAATCCCGGCAAGGTTGGACCAACAATATCGTTTATCTCCCTGCAGGCTCGCCCCTTCCGGCTCCCGGATTATGTCGTCAATCGCTCAACACTTGCAACACGTGCAACAACAGATCGCCCACGCGGCCGCAGAGGCCGGGCGGGCACCATCCTCGGTGCAATTGCTGGCCGTCTCCAAGACCTTCGGACCGCAGGCGGTGGCCGAAGCGGTGGCGGCCGGGCAGCGCGCCTTCGGCGAAAATTATCTGCAGGAAGCCCTCGACAAGATCGCGGCCTTGCCGGCGCTGGTGTCGGATACGCCGCTGGAATGGCATTTCATCGGTCCCATCCAGAGCAACAAGACCCGGCCCATCGCCGAGCACTTCGCCTGGGTGCATTCGGTGGACCGCCTCAAGATCGCGCAGCGCCTGTCCGAGCAGCGGCCCGAGGAACTGGGGCCGCTCAACATTTGTCTGCAGGTCAACATCAGCGCCGAAGAGAGCAAGAGTGGCCTGATGCCGCAGGAATTGCCCGAGGTCGCCGCCCAGGTGGCGCAGCTGCCCCGGCTGCGTCTGCGCGGCCTGATGGCCATCCCCGCGCCCAGCGACGATATGAAGCAACAGCGCGCCGCGTTTGCTGCCGTTCGTGGGCTGTATGAACAATTGCGCGCCAGCGGACTGGCGCTCGATACTCTGTCCATGGGCATGTCGGCCGATCTGGCCGCTGCCGTGGCCGAAGGGGCCACCATCGTGCGCATCGGCAGCGCCATTTTCGGGGCGCGGCATTACGGGTGAGGCGGCCCGTATGAAGTTTTCAACCAAAAATCATCAGCCTTACACCAGACACAAGGAGCGGAAGTGAAGATAGCGTTTATCGGCGGCGGCAACATGGCAGCGGCATTGATCGGCGGACTGGCCGGCAAGGTCGCGGCGGCAGAAGACATCCACGTGGTCGATCTCAATGCCGATGCGCTGCAATCGCTCAAGGACAAGTTCGGCGTCTCGACCGCGCAAGCCATCGACGGCGCCATCGCCAGCACGGACGTGGTGGTGCTGGCCGTGAAGCCCCAGCAGATGCGCGAGGTGGTGGCCAGCCTGAAACCCTTCATCGGCGCCCAGCTGATCGTCTCCATTGCTGCCGGCATCCGCATGGTGGACCTGTCGCGCTGGCTGGATGGCCACCAGGCCATCGTGCGTGCCATGCCCAATACGCCGGCCCTGATCGGCAAGGGTATTTCGGGTGTGGTGCCGCATGCGCAGGTCTCGACCCTGCAGCGCGCGCAGGCCGATTCCATCCTCAAGGCCGTGGGCGAAACCGTTTGGCTCGATAGCGAAGAAAAGCTCGATGCAGTGACGGCCGTCTCCGGCAGCGGTCCGGCCTACGTGTTCTATTTCCTCGAAGCGATGGAGCAGGCGGCCGTGCAACTGGGCCTGTCCGCTGAAGACGGCCTGCAACTGGCCAAGGCCACCTTCGCCGGTGCCACCGAACTGGCGCGCCGCTCCGATGAATCGGTGGCGACCCTGCGCGAGCGCGTCACCTCCAAGGGCGGCACCACCTATGCCGCGCTGACCAGCCTGGAGCAGGCGGGCGTGAAGGGCGCCATCGTCGAGGCCCTGCAAGCCGCCGCCCGCCGCAGCGAGGAGCTGGGCGACGAATTCGGCAAGGCCTGATGGGACAGCGCTCACGCTTTCTCACGCTGCTGGCGGCCTTGCCGCTGGCCGCTGCCGTGCTGCTCTCCGGCTGCGCTTCCACTGCCGACAGCGACGGCTATTACACGGTCAAGCGCGGCGACACGCTCTACAGCATCGGCCGCGACTTCGACCAGAGTCCGGCCAATCTGCGCACCTGGAACCGCCTGCGCAATCCCGATGATCTCGAAGTCGGCCAGCGCATCCTGGTGCGTCCGCCCGTGGGTGTAGTGTCCCGTACCGGCGCCGGGCAGACGCCGCGCGCGTCCTCGTCCGGTGCGGATTCCGCGCCGCGCAGGAACACCCGTCCCGCTGCCAAGCCTGCGCCCAAACCGCAGGACGATGACGATGCGCCGGCCGCTGCCGATGCCAAGCTGGACTGGACCTGGCCCACGCAGGGCAAGTCCGCGCCCAGCGCCGACAGCTACAAGAAGGGCATCGACATCGCCGGCAGCCAGGGCCAGCCGGTGGTGGCCGCTGCGGCCGGCAAGGTCACCTATGCCGGCCATGGCATTCGCGGCTACGGCAACATGGTCATCATCAAGCACACGCCGCAGTTGCTGTCGGTGTATGCGCACAATGACAGCATCACGGTCAAGGAAGGCCAGATGGTCACGCGTGGCCAGCAGATCGCCACCATGGGCAACAGCGACACCAACAAGGTCAAGCTGTATTTCGAAATCCGCCGCAACGGCAAGCCGGTCAACGTGATGGCGCTGCTGCCGGCGCGATAGAAGCGCTGCTTGCGCGCACTACAGAATCAGGAATCAACATGGCCAAACTGGAAGACATCGTGCGCCGGCAGAAGACCGGTGCCACCTTCGTCATCAGCGCACAGATGCTGCAGATGAGTCCGCGCGATTTCGACGCCATCGCCCAGGTCTGGGACGACGAAGGCGGTCCCGGCTTCAACGTGGCCGGGGTGCCGTTTCGCGTGGTGGTGGAGGGGGAATTCTTCATCAGCCGGGTGACGGTGGTGCGGACGACGGCTGAGGTGTAGTCAGACCAGACTCACTTCTGAGCATCAGGCCCCAGGCTTGCTTCAAGAGCGCTCCCCAAAAATCTCTGGCTTCTTCGTCTTACGGAGTTGCACGCTTCGTAATCTTACGAAGCCTGCGCCTAAGTTCTGCCATTTTTTCACGTTAAGTTGTATATACAAATAATATCCCTCTTGTCTGTCTAAGGCCGTTAACGGCTACAGTGGCGGGTTTTTCTCGGTTCGTCTGAAATATCCGTTGAATATGAGTTGATGTTAGTGTATATACATAATGAGGCGAGGATGGGTATTTTGTCTGTTTCGCTGGGGGTGCGTACGAAGCTGAGCCGGAAGGTGCCGCCGGTCACCGAGGAAGAGGTTGCAGAATGTTTTCTCAACAAGTGCGGCATCAATCTGCTGGATGAGCGTGAAGAGAACCAGACTGATCCGCCGACGCTTTGGTTCGTTGCCGAGACACATGCGGGGCGCCTGTTGAAGATCGTCTACGTCTTTAAGGATGGCAGGCAGCATCTCAAGACGGCCTACGATGCCAACGAGACGGAAATTGCGATCTACAACAAGCATGGAAAATGAGGTGGCCAATGCGTTGCCACCGCAAGAGGAGAAGCGAATGACCGCTCCGAAGAAAATCAAAGGAAGTGTCGAGAACTGGGAAAATGGTGCCCTGGGCCGGGATGAGCGCTACGTAAAGCGAGCACCGTTGGAGCTTGAACGGGAAATCGATGATGCGCAGGGGATGCAGGCAATTTCCATCCGCCTGGACCGTGAACTGATCGAAACCTTCAGGCAGATCGCCCGCATCCATAACATGGGTTACCAACCGCTCATGCGCGAAGCCTTGCGGCGTTTCGCCGATGCGGAGATCAAGGCCATCGTGGCTGCCGTAGCCAATGCCAGTGACAAGGGCGCGCAGCACGCTGGCAAGCATACGGTCGAAATCAAGCTGGATGATTTGCAGCGCCACGTTGCATGACGCGGTAACGCGATGACGCCGCTATTTTGATGCGCCGCGTCTGCGGCTGCGCTGGGGGATGTCAATCCCGCCGCTGCAAGCGATAAACCACCGTCTCCAACGCAGTCAATCCACGTTCAAGGAACTTGGGTTCCTTCTCCAGGATATCGCGCCGGTCGATGGCCACGGCCTCGCTGTGCGGGGCATACAGGCGCAGCACTTCGTCCCCGGCCACCGAGAAGGGCGGGCCGTCCATCTTCTGCTGGTCGTATTCCAGCGTGATCAGGAGGCTGCGCGCCTGGGCCGGCAAGCGTCCATAGACCCCGGCGACGTAACGCGCGCGCATGGCCGGGGGCAGGGCGATCAGGGCGGCGCGGTCATAGGCGCCCGCGCAGGCGGCCAGGGTCGCGTCTTCCAGCGCGAAGATGTCACCGCAGATCAGTTCGATGTTGCCGGCCACGTGGTGGCGTCCCTGCGCACTTTCATGCAACACCGGGGTCAGCTGATGCTCGCTGAAGAACTGCGTGATGGCCACTTCCGACAATTCCACACCCAGCACGCGATGGCCCTGCTGGGCCAGCCAGAGCATGTCCAGCGACTTGCCGCATAAAGGCACCAGCACCGTGCTGCCTGCAGGCAGCGCCAGTTGCGGCCAGTACTTCTGCAGCAGCGGGGTGACCCGCTCCTGGTGAAAATGGGTGCGCCCGTCGCGCCAGCGTTCCAGCCAGAATTCCGCTTCCATCTCGTCTCCCGTGTCAGCGCATCAGGTAATCCAGCGCGACGCCGGCGAAAATCGCCGCGCCCAGCCAGTTGTTGTTGTTGAAGGCCGCGAAGCAGCGCATGCGGTCGCGCTCGCGGATGAGCGTGTAGTGATACACGGCAAAACCGCAGGCCACCAGCATCCCCGCCGAGAACCACAGCCCCAGCCCGTATTGCAGCCCGACCACCCAGATCAGCGCCAGCGCCACCCCGTAGCACAGCATCACGGCCGCCACGTCGTAGCGGCCGAAGGTGATGGCCGAGGTCTTGATGCCGATCTTGAGATCGTCGTCGCGGTCCACCATCGCATATTCGGTGTCATAGGCCACCGCCCAGAAGACGTTGGCCACCAGCAAGACCCAGGCCGCCAGCGGCACCGTGCCGGTCACGCTGGCAAATCCCATGGGAATGCCAAAACCGAAGGCAATGCCCAGATAGGCCTGCGGGATGGCGAAGAAGCGCTTGAAATACGGATAGGTGCCGGCAATGATGACGGCCGCCACCGACAGTTGCAGCGTCAGTGCATTGAGCGGCAGCACCAGCAGGAACGACACCAGCGCCAGCACGCCGGCCACCATCAGGGCTTCCCACGATTTGATCTTGCCGGACGTCAACGGTCGCTGTTCGGTGCGTTTCACGTGGCGGTCGAAGTCGCGGTCGGCATAGTCGTTGATGGCGCAACCGGCCGAGCGCATCAGCACCGTGCCCAGCACATAGATCGCCAGGATGCGCCAGTCGGGCAGGCCACCCGTCGCCAGCCACAGGGCGATCAGCGTGGGCCACAGCAAGAGCAGGATGCCGATGGGTTTGTGGGCGCGCACCAGCAGCGCGTAAAGCCTGAGCCTGTCCATGGAATGTCCGCAAAAACGAAAGTCCGCATTATAATTCGCGTCGCTGTTCTCGCACTGTCGTGCTTTTCTCCGGTCTGTCTGACGGGATGCTGACAATGTGCTGGCATCGGTGCGGCGCTTCGCTGCATATCAGTAAAACTTATAAAAACGATTTCCCAATTTCTGAGACATTCCCGGTTTTCGTGCTGCACGGCCGCATGCATTTTCTTTGCCCAAGACCGACAGTACGGCTAATGTAACGCGGCTGTCATGGAGCGTTGTTAGCATCAAACCCCCTTTTTTCGAGAGGTCCTCTCTGATGAACATGATGAAAACGCTGATCGCGACCGGTGTCCTGGCGACGATCACTTCCTCTGCCTTCGCCGCCACCGAGATCACCTGGTGGCATTCCATGACCGGCGCCCTGGGCGAGCGCGTCAATGCCCTGGCTGACGATTTCAACAAGACCCAGAGCGACTACAAGGTCGTGCCGGTCTACAAGGGGACCTACGATGAATCGATGTCGGCTGCGATCGCCGCCTATCGTGCCGGCAATGCGCCCGACATCCTGCAGGTGTTCGAAGTGGGCACCGCCACCATGATCTACGCCAAGGGCGCGGTCAAACCGGTCTATGAAGTGATGCACCAGGCCGGCGAGAAGTTCGACCAGAATGCCTACGTACCGGCCGTGGCGGGTTACTACTCGACATCGAAGGGCATGATGTCCTTCCCCTTCAACAGCTCCACCACCATCATGTTCTACAACAAGGACATGTTCGCCAAGGCCGGCCTGGACCCGCAAAAGCCGCCCGTGACCTGGCAGGAACTGGTCGGCATGGCTGCCAAGATCAAGGCCAGCGGTGCATCGTGCGCCTACACCACGACCTGGCAATCCTGGGTGCATTTGGAATCGTTTTCAACCTGGCACAACGTTGAACTGGCCTCCCAGAACAACGGCTTCGGCGGCCTGGATGCGCGCCTGAAGATGAACAGCCCGCTGCACGTGCGCCACATCGAGAACCTGGCGAACTGGGCCAAGCAGGGCTACTTCACCTACGCCGGCCGCAAGGATGAGGCCAACGCCAAGTTCAACGCGGGCGAGTGCGCCATCATCACCGGCTCGTCCTCGGCCTATGCGGATATCCGCAAGAACGCCAAGTTCAAGTTCGGTGTGGCACCGCTGCCTTACTACAACGATGTGCCGGGCGCACCGCAGAACACCGTCATCGGCGGCGCTTCGCTGTGGGTGATGAACGGCAAGAAGGCCGATGAATACAAGGGCGTGGCCAAGTTCTTCAGCTACCTCTCCAAGCCGGAAGTGGCGGCCAAGTGGCACCAGGATACCGGTTACCTGCCGGTCACCAAGGCGGCCTACGAGCTGACCAAGAACTCCGGTTTCTATGAGCGCAATCCGGGCACCGACGTGGCCGTCAAGCAGATGATCGTCAAGACCACCGAGAAGTCGCGCGGCCTGCGCCTGGGCAACTATGCCCAGATCCGCACCGTCTTCGACGAAGAACTGGAAAACGTCTGGACCGGCAAGAAGACCGCCAAGGAAGCCCTGGACTCTGCCGTCAAGCGCGGCGACGAACTGCTGGCCCGTTTCGAGAAGGCCAACAAGGGCAACCAGTAATCCCCCTCAGCAGTATCAGCCGTCCCGCCTGAACGCGGTGACGGGCAAGGAACCGGCGGTGTCCTCCACGATCCCTGGAGGGCAGCGCCGGCTTCCGTTTTGGGATGTCAGGAAGCTGACATCCGGTTCCGATTCATTCAACTTTTGCGGCCGGGCGATCCCTGGCCGGAACGATCGTGGAAAAACGCGCGCGCTTCACCTCGAAGTGGTTGCCTTATCTGCTGGTGGCACCGCAGATCATCATCACTTTGCTGTTCTTCTTCTGGCCTGCGGTGCAGGCGCTGTATCAGTCCATGCTGCTGCAGGATGCCTTCGGCGGCTATTCCGAATTCGTCTGGTTCGACAATTTCAAGACCCTCTTCGGCGACCCGACCTATCTCGAATCCTTCCGCACCACCGCCATCTTCTCGGCGCTGGTGGCCTTCTTCGGCCTGGCCCTGTCGCTGCTGCTGGCGGTCTTCGCCGACCGCGTGCGGCGCGCGGCATCGGTGTACAAGACCTTCCTGATCTGGCCCTATGCGGTCTCGCCGGTGGTGGTCGGGGTGCTGTGGATGTTCCTGCTCAGCCCCTCGCTGGGCATCCTCTCGCACGTGCTGACCTGGCTGGGTTTGCCGTGGGACTACATGATCAATGGCACGCACGCCATGATCCTCATCGTCATCGCTGCCATCTGGAAGCAGATCAGCTACAACTTCCTGTTCTTCCTGGCAGGCCTGCAATCGATTCCCAAGTCGCTCATCGAAGCCGCCGCCATCGATGGCGCGGGGCCGGTCAAGCGCTTCTTCACCATCGTCTTCCCGCTGATCTCGCCGACCACCTTCTTCCTCTTCGTGGTCAACGTGGTCTATGCCTTCTTCGATACCTTCGTCATCGTCGACGCTACCACCCACGGCGGCCCCGGCAAGGATACCGAGATCCTGGTCTACAAGGTCTTCTCGGATGGTTTCAAGGGCGGCGACCTGGGCGGCTCGGCGGCGCAATCGGTGGTGCTCATGGGGCTGGTGATCCTGTTGACCGTGGTGCAGTTCAAGTACGTTGAAAAGAAGGTGCAATACGCATGAAGCCCATCTGCATGAATCCCGATTTCTCCTTCCGCCAGCAAGAGGTGGCCGCATGATCGAACGCCGTCCCATCCTTGATTTCCTCAGCCACGTCGTGTTGGTGCTTGGCGTACTGATCGTGTTCTTCCCGCTCTACGTGGCCTTCGTGGCCAGCACCCAGACCGCCGAGCAATCGGCCCTGTCGCCGCTGTCGCTGGTGCCGGGCGGGGAATTCATGAACAACTACGGCACCGTGCTCTTCAAGGGCGCCTCCGGCCAGGTCACCGCGCCGCCGGTGTTGCACATGCTGTGGGTGAGCCTGGCCACGGCGCTCATCATCGCCATCGGCAAGATATCGATCTCCATGCTCTCGGCCTTTGCCATCGTGTACTTCCGTTTTCCGGGGCGCGGCCTGTTCTTCTGGATGATCTTCGTGACCCTGATGCTGCCGGTGGAGGTGCGCATCACGCCGACCTACCAGGTGGTGTCCGACCTGGGCATGCTCAACAGCTATGCCGGACTGAGCATCCCGCTGATCGCCTCGGCCACGGCCACCTTCCTGTTCCGCCAGTTCTTCCTGACGGTGCCCGATGAACTGGCCGAAGCGGCGCGCATCGATGGTGCCGGGCCGCTGCGCTTCCTCAAGGACGTGCTGTGGCCGCTGTCGCGCACCAATGTCATTGCCCTGTTCGTGATCATGTTCATTTACGGCTGGAACCAGTATCTGTGGCCGCTCATCATCGCCACCGACACCAGCATGTATCCCATCGGTATCGGCATCAAGACCCTGATTTCCGGCGGTGATTCGGCCGTGGAGTGGAACCTGGTGATGGCCACCATGATCCTGGCCATGCTCCCGCCCGGCCTGGTGGTGGTGGTGATGCAGAAATGGTTCGTCAAGGGCCTGGTCGATTCCGAGAAATAATTTATATCATTTAGATACTTAGAGACTGACAACCATGGCAGCAATCCATCTCAAGCAAGTCCGCAAGACCTATGGCGCCGGCGCCAAGGCGGTCGACGTGATCCATGGCATCGATGCCGAGATCGCCGATGGCGAATTCATCGTCATGGTCGGCCCTTCCGGCTGCGGCAAGTCCACCCTCCTGCGCATGGTCGCGGGGCTGGAAGAGATCAGCAGCGGACAGATCGTCATCGGCGATCGCGTGGTCAATGACCTGGAACCCAAGGAGCGCGACATCGCCATGGTGTTCCAGAACTATGCGCTGTATCCGCACATGACCGTGTACCAGAACATGGCCTACGGGCTGAAGATCCAGGGTCTCTCCAAGGCCGAGATCGATGAGCGCGTGCAGCGCGCCGCTGCCATCCTGGAACTCGGTGCGCTGCTGGAGCGCACGCCGCGCCAGCTCTCCGGCGGCCAGCGCCAGCGCGTCGCGATGGGACGCGCCATCGTGCGCAAACCTGCGGTGTTCCTCTTCGACGAACCGCTCTCCAACCTGGATGCCAAGCTGCGCGTGCAGATGCGCCTGGAAATCCAGAAACTGCATGCCAGCCTGCGCACCACCAGTCTGTACGTCACCCACGATCAGGTCGAGGCGATGACCCTGGGCCAGCGCATGATCGTGATGAACCGCGGCGTGGCCGAGCAGATCGGCACACCTGCAGAAGTCTATGCACGCCCGGCGACGACCTTCGTGGCCAGCTTCATCGGTTCGCCGCCGATGAACCTGCTGCAGGGCCAACTGGCCGCCGATGGCGCCAGCTTCGAGGTCAGCAAGGACGGCACCGCCGATCTCATCCGACTGCCCCAGCCGGTGCCCGGCGCAGCGGGCCAGGAGCGCATCCTGGGCGTGCGGCCTGAGCATCTGCTGCCGATTCTCGATGGCTCGGCGGCGCAGCTGTCGCTGGAAGTGGAACTGGTGGAAGCGCTGGGTGCCGAGCTGCTGGTGCATGCCCGCTGCGGCGCACAGGCGCTGGTGCTGCGCTGCCCTGCCAATGTGCCGGTCAGCACCGGCCAGCGGATCGGGGCTTCGTTCGGGGCGACGGATGTGCATTGGTTTGATGCAAAGACGAGCAAGCGCCTGGCTTGAGTCAGCGAGTCTTGCTCGCTCAGAGCAGGGGCGAGGGGCCTCCGCTCTGACGTTCACCTTTGATGAACGTCTTACCGAGGAAGATCACCATGAAACCTTCTGAAGCCCTTGCCTCTCATCGCGCTGCCATCCGGCAAATCGTGGAGGCGCATCACGCACGCAACGCCAGGATATTTGGTTCGGTCTTGCATGGCCGGGATACTCAGAGCAGTGATCTCAACCTTCTTATCGATCCGACTCCTGAGACGACACTCATGGACGTGTCAGCCATTCAGGTGGAACTGGAGCGCCTGTTGGGAGTGACGGTCGATGTAGTGACGCCCAGGGCACTGCCTGAGGCTGCCCGCAGCCGGATTCTGGCGGAAGCCAGGCCAGTATGAACCGGCCCTAGTCGGCTGCCGTCGCTTCGTCCACCAGCATCTCCACCCCATTGAGCTTGCAAGCCAGCACCGCCTGATGCACCGCATCGATGGCCGCCTGCCGGGTAAAACTCTTGCGCCAGGCGATGACCACGCGGCGTGAGGGGGCCGGTGCCACGAAGGGCACGTAGCGCACCATGCCGTCGCGCGTGTCGGCATCCGGAATGGAAGCGCGCGGCAGGACGGTCACGCCGATGCCCGAGGAGACCATGTGACGAATGGTCTCCAGCGAGGAGCCCTCGAAGGTGCGGGCGATGCCATCGCCATTGGTGGAGAAGCGCGACATCTCCGGACACACTTCCAGCACCTGGTCGCGGAAGCAGTGGCCATTGCCCAGCAGCAGCATGGTCTCGCTCTTGAGTTCGCGGGCATCGATCTCCTTGCGTTCGGCCCACTTGTGCTGGCGCGGCAGTGCCACCATGAATTCTTCATCGTACAGCGGCAGCACGTTCAGGCCATGCTCCGGGAAGGGCAGGGCCATGATGGCGGCATCCAGTTCGCCCTGGCGCAGCAGTTCGATCAGGCGGGTGGTGAAATTCTCCTGCAGGATCAGCGGCATCTGCGGCACCCGCTCTATCATGGTCTTGACCAGCGAGGGCAGCAGGTAAGGCCCGATGGTGTAGATGATGCCCAGGCGCAAGGGGCCCGAGAGCGGGTCCTTGTTCTGGTTGGCGATTTCCTTGATGGCGGCGGTCTGCTCCAGCACGCGTTCGGCCTGGGCGACGATCTGCGCGCCCAGTGGCGTGACCGAGACCTCGGTGCCGCCGCGTTCGAAGATGACCACGCCCAGCTCATCTTCCAGTTTCTTGATGGCCACCGACAGCGTGGGCTGGGCGACGAAACAAGCTTCTGCTGCATGGCCGAAATGCTTTTCCCGCGCGACGGCCACGATGTATTTGAGTTCTGTAAGTGTCATGCTGTTATGCCGGAATCGTTTTCGGGACTATAGCGTATTTTCGTGCGGCAGGTTCTGTGCGGCATCATGGCGCTTTCCCGCCAGTTGGCGCAGGATGGAGGGATATACGCCTGTCCGGGCAACCTTCGATTCCGATGTTAACCGCCTGTCATGTCTTGGTCACAATGGACAGGTATGTTGTCACGCACTTTTCAGGCGAAGAGGAGTGCCGCGTTCGCCACTTTATCTTGGATACGAGGACATGATGGATAAGGAAGAACTGGTCAAGCGCGTCCACCGCGAACTGGCCGACAGCTATGACGAAGAAATGGAGCTGGAGCTGGAAGACCGCACCGTCGATCCGGTCACCGGAGAATTTTCCAGCGCCCACGGCAACGAGGAAAAGGAATACCGCCGCCTGTATTTCCGCGAACTGTTCCGCCTGCAGGGCGAGCTGGTCAAGCTGCAGGACTGGGTGGTGCAGACCGGCCACAAGGTGGTGATCGTCTTCGAAGGCCGCGACGCGGCCGGCAAGGGTGGCGTGATCAAGCGCATCACCCAGCGCCTGAACCCGCGCGTGGCCCGTGTGGCGGCGCTGCCGGCACCCAATGACCGGGAACGCACGCAATGGTACTTCCAGCGCTACGTCTCGCATCTGCCGGCAGCCGGCGAAATCGTGCTGTTCGACCGCAGCTGGTACAACCGCGCCGGGGTGGAACGGGTGATGGGCTTCTGCACCGACGAGCAGTACGAGGAATTCTTCCGCTCCGTGCCCGAGTTCGAGCGCATGCTCACGCGCGCCGGCATCCAGGTCATCAAATACTGGTTCTCGATCACCGATGAAGAGCAGCACCTGCGCTTCCTCTCGCGTATCCACGATCCGCTCAAGCAGTGGAAGCTGAGCCCCATGGACCTGGAATCGCGCCGCCGCTGGGAGGAATACACCAAGGCCAAGGAAGTCATGCTGGAACGCACCCACATCCCGGAAGCCCCGTGGTGGATCGTGCAGGCGGTGGACAAGAAGAAGGCGCGCCTGAACTGCATCAGCCACCTGTTGCAGCAGATGCCCTACGCCGAAGTGCCACACCCGCCCGTGCAGTTGCCCGAGCGTGAACGCCACGAGGACTACGAGCGCCACCCGGTGCCCGATTCCATGATCGTGCCGGAAATCTACTGATCTGTTGACCGGCAGAGCAGGGCGCCGCAACGAAAATGGCCGGAGACGCAGCTCCGGCCATTTGCATTTGGGCAGTTCAGACGGGCGGTGCCGTCATCCCGGGCTCAGTCGAAGTACTTGGAAATCACTTCGCCGAAGGCCTGCTCGGCCGACATGCCATTGAGCATCAGCTTGCTGATCTCATCGGAATGCTGGTTGATCTCATCGGGCAGCATGTGGCGGTTGGCCTTGAAGTAGGCGTACTTCTCGCCATCGACCGCTTCGCGCGCACGGGCGGCGGCGGTGGTCGGGCGGGCCGTGCCACCGGCGCTGCGGGCCGAGGCGGCACGCGCCGAACGCGGGGTGCTGCGGGTGCCGCTGCCGCCGGTGGCGACGATGCGCTTGATCTGGTCGAGGGTGAAGATGGGGGTCACGTTGCCGGGGCCGAACTCGGTTTCCTCGGCGCGGTGCAGGTGATGGTTGCCATCGAAGGCCATCTTCTTGTCGAAGCTGTTGATGACTTCATAGTGCGGCTTTTGCACCGAACCGAACATGCTGAAATGGACGCGGTCGCCGTAGGAGGTCATCTGGGTAATCACGCCGTTGAGGAATTCGGCCTTGATCGCCTCGACATTGCCATGCCAGCGTTTGGTTTTGCTTGAACTCAAAATAACTCTTCCAATGATGCAGGCGCGGCCTGATGTCGATGCTCTTGCCATCGATGCGGCATTGCCGCCAAGGTCGCGCGATTAAAAACGGGGGGATAGAAGCAATATTATCCTCCTCCGCGCGTCTTCTTGCATGCCTGCGGCGGACTTTTTCTTCATGTGGCTCTTCCGGCTGCCGGCCGATGCGCCATTTTGGGCAGGATTTACGCGGTTTTTCGCAGAAATTGCTTGAAAAGCATCCCTCTTGCCTTCATATCCTTGCTTTCGGGCAATCCCGGTCCGCGCCCCGGTCCCGGGCGATGTTTCCTCTTCCAAAGGTCTTCCATGCGCCGTAGTCTCTTTTCGCTCCTCACCGTTCTTGGACTCCTGGCCGCCCTGCACGCCTGGATCGGCTGGCAACTGCTGCCGGCGCTGACCACCCATGCGGGTTGGATCACGCTGGGTGCGCTGGTGCTGCTGCTGTCCTTCCTGCTGATGCCGGTGGCGCTGGCCGTGCCCTACCTGAAGCGGCGCGGTCTGTCGGAAAGCGCAGCCGACCGCATCGCCTGGGCCGGCATGCTGGCCATGGGCGCATTTTCCTCGGCGCTGCTGCTGACGCTGTTGCGCGAACTGGCGCTGGCGGCGCTGCCCTGGCTGCATCTGCCGCCTATCCAGCAGCATGAGATGGTGGAGCTGAGCGCCTGGCTGGTGCTGGCCCTGACCGCAGCGGCCACCGTGATCGGCTATCTCAATGCCCGCCGCACCGCCGCCGTGGTCGAGGTCAGCGTACCCATCGCCAACCTGCCGGCGGCCCTGGAGGGCTTCACCATCGTCCAGATCAGCGACATCCACGTCGGCCCGACCATCAAGGCGCCCTACCTGCAGGCCATCGTCGATAAGGTCAATGCCCTGCAGCCGGACGTGGTGGCCATCACCGGCGATCTGGTTGATGGCAGCGTACGGCAGCTGGCGCCGCATACCGCCCCGCTGGCCCAGTTGCGCGCGCGGCATGGTGCCTACTTCGTTACCGGCAATCACGAGTACTACTCCAATGCCCACGAATGGATAGACGAGGTGCGCCGCCTCGGCGTGACCGTGCTGATGAACGAACACGTGGTCCTGCGCCATGAGGGCGCGGGTCTGGTGCTGGCCGGGGTGACGGATTACACCGCCCATCATTTCGACGAATCCCATCGCAGCGATCCGCAGGCCGCCATTGCCGATGCGCCGAACGGCCATCCGCGCGTGCTGCTGGCGCACCAGCCGCGCAGCGCCACGGCGGCAGCCGAGGCCGGCTTCGACCTGCAACTGTCGGGCCATACGCATGGCGGGCAATTCTTCCCGTGGAATTTCTTCGTGCCGCTGCAGCAGCCCTATGTCGCCGGCCTGAAGCGCCTGCAAGGGCTGTGGATCTACGTCAGCCGGGGCACCGGCTACTGGGGCCCGCCCAAGCGGCTGCTGGCGCCCTCTGAAATCACGCGCGTGCGCCTGACGGCCGGCGCCTAGGCGTCTTCCAGCCGCGCCAGGCGGCGCAGGGTCTGGGGCGGCTGGCCAAACAGGCGCAGGCAGGCGCGCCGCATCTGGTCGGCGTCGCCAAAGCCGGTCGCACGGGCGATGCTCTCCAGGCTGTCCTGTGATTGCTCGATGCGCAGCCGCGCCGCTTCGGCGCGCATCTGTTCGATGGCGCGTGCCGGTGTCTGGCCGGTCTCGGCCGCAAAGATGCGGTCGAATTGGCGGCGGCTCAGGCATGCCACTTCGGCCAGCGTGTCTATCGTCAACACGTGGTGCAGGTGTGCACGCGCAAAGCTGAGTGCGCGGCGAATGCGTTCGGAGCCGCCATCCATCTCCTGCAAGGCCGAGAATTGCGACTGTCCGCCCGGACGGCGGTGATACACCACCAGCTCGCGCGCCACCGCCTTGGCCAGTTCGGCGCCGTGGTCGTCTTCGACCAGCGCGAGAGCCAGATCGATGCCTGCAGAAATCCCGGCCGAAGTCCACACCTTGCCATCGCAGGAATAGATACGGTCGCTGTCCACCTTCACCTGCGGATACATCTGCTGCAGCTTGGCCGCCATGCGCCAGTGCGTGGTGGCGTGCTTGCCATCGAGCAGGCCCGCTGCTGCCAGCACGAAGGCGCCGGTGCACACGCCCGCGATGCGGCGCGAACGGCTGGCCGCGCGCACGATATAGCGGCGCAGCCCTTCCGAGACCAGCCCCTCGCGCGGCGCGCCGCCCCCGGCCACCACCAGGGTATCGAAGCTGGCGCGGCCGATGCGCTCGGTCTGGATCAGCGCTCCGGCCGAACTGCGGATCATCCCTCCCGGCTCCGAATGGAGCGTGATCCGGTAGAGCGTGCGCCCGCTGACCCGGTTGGCGGCATCGAAGGCCGACAGCGGACCGGTGAAATCGAGCATGCTGCAGTCGGCAAAGATCAGGAAGGCAATATCGCGCGCGGGCATGGTGCAGAAAACGTCAAATGGCCGGGAATGCCGGAATTATGACATTCAAGCCATCGGGCTGCACGGCACACTGCAGGTCCTCATTCTCACCGGAGCCCGCCATGCCGCCTCTCGCCACCGCCCCAGCCGCCACGCCCGAGGCTGCCCCATCCACCAGTTCATCCCATCGCTGGAAGGTGCTCGCCGCCGGGGTGGCGGCCAATGCCAGCTTCTCGGCCGTCTTCTCCGGCATCCCGGTGACCTCGCTGGTCTTGCGCAGCGACTATCACCTCAGCAATGCACAACTGGGTCTGGCGCTGGGCCTGTTGAGCCTGGGCGTGGCGCTGGGCGAATTGCCCTGGGGTGTCCTGACCGACCGCTGGGGCGACCGCAAGGTGCTGCTGGCGGGCCTGCTGGGGACCAGCGCTGCGCTGTGCCTGCTGATGGTGCTGGCGCGGCCGGGGCAGGGCGGGGCGGTCTACCTGTGGCTGTGCGCCGGACTGATGCTGGCCGGCCTGCTGGGCGGCAGCGTCAACGGTGCCAGCGGACGCGCCATCATGGCCTGGTTCGCCGAGGGCGAGCGCGGGCTGGCCATGAGCATTCGCCAGACGGCCGTGCCGCTGGGCGGCGGCATCGGTGCCTTGCTGTTGCCCACGCTGGCCGATCGTGCAGGCTTCGGTGCGGTGTTCGGGGCGTTGATGGCGTTGTGTCTGACCAGCGTGATGCTGGTCATGCGCTGGCTGCGCGAGCCTGCCGCGGTGCCTTCATCGCATGCCGCCCCGATACCGGCGACATCCGCCTTGCGCAGTCCGCTGGTCTGGCGCCTGGCGCTGGGCACCGGCCTACTGTGCGCGCCGCAGGTGGCATTGATCAGTTTCGGCGGCATCTTCCTACATGAGGCGGGGCAGGCCAGCCTGCTTGCCATGAGCGTGTTGTTGACGCTGGTGCAACTGGGCGCGGCCGTGGCGCGCATCGCCAGTGGCCGCTGGACCGACCGCCGCGGCCAGCGCCGTCCTTACCTGCGCGCTTGTGCATTGGGCAGTGCGATGCTGTTCCTGCTGCTTGGCCTGTCGTCCCTGCACGGCGCGTGCGTCGCACTGCCCTGGCTGGGCACGGTGCTGGTGGTGGCGGGTGTGGTGGTGTCGGCCTGGCACGGCGTGGCCTATACCGAACTGGCCGTGGCGGCCGGCCCGGCCCAGGTCGGCACCGCGCTGGGCCTGGGCAACAGCTGCGTCTTCGGGGTGTTCTTCCTGACCGCACAGGCCGTCCCGCTGCTGCTGCACTGGCATGGCTGGACCGCAGTGTGGCTGGCCACGGCGCTGGTGGCTCTGCTGGTCTGGCCGCTCTTTCCGCCTGCGCACAAGCCGCGCCCGACCGCCTGATTCGCCAACCGGAGCGGACTTAGACGACCGGTCTAATTTTCCGCTAGAATGGCCGCCATGCGAGAACATTACGGCGAAAACAAACGCAACATCCTCCAGGCAGGCCAGACGCTCATCGCCCAGAAGGGCTATACCGGGGTCGGCCTGTCGGACATCCTGGCGGCGGCCCGGATCCCCAAGGGTTCCTTCTACCATTACTTCGGCTCGAAGGAACAATACGGCCGCGAACTGATCGAGCAGTATGTGGTCGGCTATCTCGAACGGCTGGATCATGCGCTCTCCGGCAGCCAGGGCGGCAATGCACGCGAGCGCCTGCTGACCTACTGGGGGTACTGGCTGGAAAGCCAATGCTGCCAGGAAATCGAACAGCGCTGCCTGGTCGTCAAGCTCTCCGCCGAAGTGGCCGACCTGTCCGACGAGATGCGCCAGGTCCTGCATGGCGGCACGCAGCGCTTCATCGAGCGCATCGCCGCCTGCATCGCCGAAGGGATCGCCGAAGGCTCGCTGCACACCGTGCTGGAACCGCTGGCCACGGCCACCATGCTCTACCAGCAATGGCTGGGCGCGAGCCTGCTGTCCAAGCTCAGCCGCGACCGCGCGCCGATGGAAGCGGCCATGCTGGTCACGCGGCGCGTGCTGGTGGCGCCGCAGTGATCAGAACAGGCATGGCCAATGGCGCAGCGCGCTCTCCTCAATGAACAGAATACGGAAAGGATTTCCATGACCCAATTGCCCAAGACCTATCGCCGCATCGTCCTCGCGTCGCGTCCGAGCGCAGCGCCCACGGCCGAGAATTTCCGCCTCGAAGAAGTCGCCATCCCCGAGGTGCAGGAAGGCCAGATGCTGTTGCGCGGCGAATGGCTCTCGCTGGACCCCTACATGCGCGGCCGCATGAGCGATGCGCCTTCCTATGCACCCCCGGTGGAAATCGGCGGCGTCATGACCGGCGGCGTAGTCTCGCGCGTGGTCAGCTCGCGCCATCCCGACTTCAAGGAAGGCGACCTGGTGATGGCCTACACCGGCTGGCAGGAATACGCCATTTCCGATGGCAGCGGTGCCAACAAGCTGCCGGCGGATTTCGCCCATCCTTCGCATGCGCTGGGCGTGCTGGGCATGCCGGGCTACACCGCCTATGCCGGCCTGATCGACATCGGCCAGCCGCGCGCGGGTGAAACCGTGGTGGTGGCAGCAGCCACCGGCGCGGTCGGTTCGCTGGTCGGCCAGATCGCCAGGCAGCGCGGCTGTCATGTGGTCGGCATTGCCGGGGGTGCGCAGAAGTGCGCATCGGCCGTTGAGGAACTGGGCTTCGATGCCTGCATCGACCACCGCGCCGCCGACTTTGCCGAACAGCTCAAGGCGGCTTGTCCGCGCGGCATCGACGTGTATTTCGAAAACGTCGGCGGTGCCGTGCTCGATGCCGTCTTCCCGCTGCTCAACATCCATGCCCGCGTGCCGGTGTGCGGCCTGATCGCCCACTACAACGGCGGCAGCCTGGCCACCGAAAGCAACGCCATCCTGCGCCGTGTGCTGACCCAGCGCATCCGCGTGCAGGGCTTCATCATCTTCGACTACTACGTCAATCGCCCCGACCTGTATGCCGCCTTCCAGCAGGAAGTCGGCACCTGGCTCAAGCAAGGCAAGCTGCATTACCGCGAAGACGTGGTGCAGGGGCTGGAGAATGCGCCCGAGGCCTTCATGGGCCTGCTGCAAGGCAAGAACTTCGGCAAGCTGGTGGTCAGGCTGGCCTGAGCCCGCCACCGTCCGTCATTTCCGGGGAAGCTACCCGGCCACCGGCACGGCCTGAGAGGGCCGTGCCGCCTCGACAAGGATCTTTTTCATGATTCCCTTTTCCGTCCTCGATCTGTCACCGATCAACCAGGGCAGCACTGCCGCCCAGGCCTTCAACAACAGCAAGGAACTGGCGCAGCGCGCCGAAGCGCTGGGCTATCACCGCTACTGGCTGGCCGAGCACCACAACATGCCCGGCATCGCCAGCGCCGCCACCGCCCTGGTGATCTCGCACGTGGCCGCCAACACCCGGCGCATCCGCGTCGGTTCCGGCGGCATCATGCTGCCCAATCACTCGCCGCTGGTGATTGCCGAACAGTTTGGTACGCTGGAGTCGCTCTATCCCGGCCGCATCGACCTGGGCCTGGGCCGCGCGCCCGGTTCCGACCAGCGCACCGCGCGTGCCCTGCGCCGCCACATGGGCGGCGACACGGCAGAGAACTTCCCCCAGGACGTGGTGGAACTGCAGGAATATTTCGACGAACCCTCGGATTACCAGGCCCTGCGGGCCGTGCCCGGCGCCGGCCTGAAGGTGCCGATCTGGCTGCTCGGCTCCAGCATGTTCAGCGCCCAGCTGGCGGCCGAACTGGGCTTGCCGTTTGCCTTCGCTTCGCACTTCGCGCCGGGCTTCATGCAGTCGGCCGTGCAGATCTACCGCGAGCGCTTCAAGCCCTCGGCCACGCTCAAGAAACCTTACGTGATGCTGGCGCTCAACGTCTTCGCCGCCGATACCCAGCGCGAGGCCGAGCGCTTGTTCACCTCGCTGCAACAGCAGTTCCTCAACCTCATTCGCGGCACCCCCGGCCAGCTGCGTCCTCCGGTGGACGATATCAACGCGCTGTGGCAGCCGGGCGAACAGGCGCACGTGGAACGCTCGCTGTCCTGCGCCGTGGTCGGCGACCGCGAGCGTGTGCAGCAAGGGCTGCAAGCCTTCATCGATGAACATGCGCCCGATGAGCTCATCATCACTGCGCAGATCTACGATCATGCTGCGCGCCTGCATTCCTTCGAGATCGCCGCCGAGGCGCGTGAGTCCTTGAAGGAATCGGCCACGATCTGATCGTCCAGGCGCGCACCTGTCCGGGTGCGCGCCACGCGGCCCCGCCTGCAAGCCCGTCCGTCCGCAAGTATCATCCCCCCAGCATGTTTCTCTTCACGACAAGAAATCCAGGAGTCAGCCATGTTGTACAGCAAGACCTGTCTGGGCGGAATGGTCACCGCTCCCCATCACCTGGCCGCGCAAGCCGGTGCGCAGATCCTGCGCGAGGGCGGCAATGCGGTCGAAGCCATGGTCGCGGCGGCCGCCACCATCGCGGTGGTCTATCCGCACATGAATGGCATCGGCGGCGATGGCTTCTGGGTCATCAGCGAACCCGGCCAGGAACCGGTGGCCATCCGCGCCTGCGGCCCTTCGGCGGCACTGGCCACCAAGGATTTCTATGCCGGACACGGCCACAGCGCCGTGCCCACGCGCGGGCCTCACGCCGCGCTGACGGTGGCCGGTGCCGTGGGTGGCTGGTCGGCCGCACTCGATTACGCGCGCCGCTTCGGCCGCGCCTTGCCCCTGCCGGTGCTGCTGGCTGACGCCATCCGCCATGCGCAGGTCGGCGTACCCATCACCCGTTCGCAACATGAACTCACCCGCGACAAGTGGGACGAGCTCAAGGACCAGCCCGGCTTCGCCGCCACCTATGCCGCCGACGGCATCCCGGCCCAGGGCAAGGTGCTGAAACAGTCAGCCCTGGCAGCCAGCCTGTCGCGCCTGGCCGAGGCCGGCCTGGATGATTTCTATCGCGGCGACCTGGCGCAACGCCTTGCTGCAGGCCTGGAAGCGACCGGCAGCCCGTTGCGCCGCAGCGACCTTGAAGCCTTCCGCGCACAAGTGGTCAAGCCGCTGATGGTGCAGTTAACGTCAGGCCGCGTCTACAACCTGCCGCCGCCTACGCAAGGCGTTTCGGCCTTGATGATCATCGGTCTGTTCGACCGTCTGGGGGTGACGCAGGCCGAAGGCTTCGAGCATATCCACGCTTTGGTGGAAGCCACCAAGCGCGCCTTCCTCCTGCGCAACCAGCACGTCACCGACCCCGCCCACATGAGCGTGGATGCCGCGCACTGGCTGCTGGCCGAGGCGCTGGACCAGCAAGCCCGGCAGATCGACATGCAGCGCGCCGCCCCCTGGCCGCATCCGGCCAAGCCCGGCGACACCATCTGGATGGGCGCAGCCGATGCCCAGGGCCGCGTGGTGAGCTACATCCAGAGCATCTTCTGGGAATTCGGCAGCGGCGTGGTGGTGCCCGGGACCGGCATCGTCTGGCAGAACCGCGGCGCCAGCTTCACCCTGGACGAGGGCGCCAACCAGCTGCAACCGGGCAAGCTGCCCTTCCATACGCTGAACCCGTCGCTGGCCCGCCTCAACGATGGCCGCACCCTGGCCTACGGCACCATGGGCGGGGAAGGGCAGCCGCAGACGCAGGCGGCGGTCTTCACCCGCCACGTGCTGTTCGGCCAGAACCTGCAGGCCGCAGTCAGTGCGCCGCGCTGGCTGCTGGGCCGCACCTGGGGCGACGTCTCCACCAACCTGAAGGTGGAAGGCCGCGTGCCGGCCGCCACCATCGAGGCCTTGCGCCGTGCCGGCCATGAGGTGCAGGTGGTGGAGGAGTACACCGACCTGATGGGGCACGCCGGTGCGGTCTGCGTGCATCCGGATGGCGTCATCGAAGGCGCCACCGATCCGCGTGCCGATGGGGTCTGTGCCGGGGTGTAACCCCTGGCCCGCGAGACAGCCCGTCTCATTGACGGATGGCGGGGATCCTCACGGATCTTCACCATCCGTTGTCTTTTTGCATTTCCCGAAATTTGGGAAATGGCGTCTATTGCACGCTTTTGCGGGCTTTATCTCCAGATTGACCTGAGAGTTTTTGGGAGTTTTTCGCCGTAGAAAAAAATTCTCGAAGTTTTTCGGTAAATGCGATGAAAAACCATAGCTGTTCTGGCAAGATGCGTGAAAACCTATGCGGTTCACAGGGGAGCCGTCATGCATCCAGCCGTATCGCAGCATTTTTTCCGAATTGAACAAGAATAAAGCCCCATCTCCGCCGAATCTGTCGTCGTTGATTACGCTGGGGGTGGTGATCACCGTACTCATCACGACCGTGTCGGTACTGCTCCTTGTGGATCAGTTCACGCGCGGCTATGCGCGTTCGGAAAGCGAAACGCGCATGAAGCAGCTGGCCTGGCAGATGCAGGACGCGCTCGAGCGCGGCATGAACGAGCGCGAAGTGGACCTGCGCCTGCTGGTGCAGCGTCCTTCGGTGCGCGCGGTGAACGATCCGGCGCGTATGCGCCGTGCATTCAATGAACTGCAGGCCAGCGTCCCGCACTATGCCTGGATCGGCATGGCACGTCCTGACGGCACCCTCATCGCCGCCAGCAAGGGCATGCTGGAAGGTGCCAGCGTGGCCGACCGGCCCTGGTTCCAGGAAGGCAGCAAGGGCGAATACGCCGGTGACTACCATCCGGCCCTGCTGCTGGCGCACAAGCTGCCGCCGCAATCGGCTCCCTGGCGTTTCGTCGACCTCTCGGCCCCGGTCCATGACGTGAAGGGCCGTTACCTTGGCGTGGTGGGCATGCATCTGTCGTGGTCGTGGGCACGCGACATCGCCGCCAAGCTGCTCGACCCCACCGGCAAGCGCTACGACGTCGACGTCATCATCGTGCGCAACGACGGCACCGTCATGCTCGGTCCCAAGGGCCTGGAAGAAAGCAAGATCGACACCGCCAGCCTGCGCGCTTCGCAAGCGGCCCAGGATGGCGGCTCGCTCATCGAGACCTGGCCCGACGGCCGCCGCTACGTCAGCGGTTTTGCCCGCACCGGTTCCAAGGGCGGCATGCGGCTGCAGTGGAGCGTGATCGTGCGCCAGCCCGAAACCGTGGCGCTGGAAGCCTTCCGCGACCTGGAGCGGCGCGTGATCGTGGTCGGCGCCGTCTCCGGGGTGCTGCTGGTGATCCTGGCCTTCGTGCTCGCGCGCCGCCTGGTGGCCCCCATCAATGCCTTGTCGGCCGCGCTGGAACTGCGCGCCGCCGGCCGTGCCGACGTGTCCATTCCCCTGGTCAACAGCTATCGCGAGATCCAGCTGCTGTCCTCGACCCTGGTCAACATGGTCGAGCGTGAAGAGACCTACCTGCGCGAGGTCCGCTCCCTCAACGAGAGCCTGGAGCAGCGTGTGGCCGAGCGCACCAGCCGCCTGCACGAAACCGCCAGCGCCTTGCAGCAGGCGCTGGACCAGCAGCAGGCCAACCAGATCCAGCTGGAAGAAAGCGCAGCCGAGCTGCGCGCCATCCTCGAAAACGCCCAGGACGCCTTCATCGCCGCCGACGAACAGGGGCGCGTGGTCGAGTGGAACCGCCAGGCCGAACTGCTGCTGGGATGGCCGCGCGATCAGGTCATGGGCCGCGACATGGCCGAACTCATCATTCCGCCGGACATGCGTGCTGCCCACAATCGCGGCATGTCGCAGTTCCTCAAGGATGGCACCAGCGTGGTCATCAACAACCGCATCGAGCTGCAGGCCCTGCACCACGACGGCCACGAGCTGCCCGTCGAGATCACGGTCGGCCACGTCAAGCGCCATAGCGGACACCTTTTCATCGCCTTCCTGCATGACATCACCGAGCGCCTGGCCTTCCGCGACCAGATGCGCGAACTGGCGCTGACCGACGTGCTGACCAGCCTGCCCAACCGCCGCGCCTTCAGCGACCGCCTGCCCGAGGGCATGATGCGCGCGCGCCGCGCCGACCAGTTGCTGGCCCTGTTCTTCATGGACATCGACGGTTTCAAGGGCGTCAATGACCGCTACGGCCACGAGGCCGGCGACGAACTGCTGGTGGAGTTCGCCCGCCGCCTGCAGCGTTCGGTGCGCGACGTCGATACCGTGGCGCGCCTGGCCGGCGACGAATTCGTGGTGATCCTGGAAAACCTGCAGACCCAGGAAGATGCGGTGATGGTAGCCGAGAAGATCCTGGTCACCATCCGCGAGCCCTTCGAGCTGACCCATTCCACCGTCAACATCTCCAGCAGCATCGGCGTGGCCGTCTACCAGCCCGACCTGGATGGCGAAGTCGGCCCCGAAGAATTGCTGGCCATGGCCGACAAGGCCATGTACAAGGCCAAGCGCCTGGGCAAGAACCGCGTCGAGCTGGGGCGCGTGAGCGACGTTTGATCTACCGGACCTGCAGGTCCGGTCTTGCTTCTCTTCTTTTTCCCTTCCCTTTTACATAGTGCTGCGCCTCGCCCGGGGCACAGCGTGCCGTGCCGATCCGCTACGTCTCGTTTACGTTTTGTTTACGCTCGTGCGCGCAACATTTACCAGGATTTAATGCTGCCTTCTCTATCGTTCGACTGTCTCCGCTTCCGTCCCCGGAAGGGAGCCAAACAACGTCAACAATGGAGTGGGAAATGTGGCAAACGGATTTTCTCAACATAGGCATGCTGCTGCTCTGCGGCCTCTCGATGTGGGCCTTCATCGCCCTGTGCAGCCGTCTCGAACGGCGCGAAGGGGATAAGAAATGAATTTCATGACCCTGCTGGGGCTGGTGGTTTCCATCGCCCTCCTGATCTACCTGGTCTACGCCCTCATCAAGCCGGAGGATTTCTGACATGGACAGCAACAACTATTTCCAGCTCGGCCTCTACCTGGCCGTGCTGCTGCTGCTGGCCTTCCCGCTGGGCTGGTACATGGCCCGCGTGATGGAAGGCAAGTCGCGCGTGAACCGTCTCTTTGGCGGTATCGAGCGTGTCTTCTATCGATTGTGCGGTGCCAGCAGCGACCACGAGATGGACTGGAAGCAGTACGCCATTGCCGTAGTGCTGTTCAACTTCATTGGTGCCGTAGTGGTCTACCTGCTGCAGCGTGTGCAGCAATGGCTGCCGCTGAATCCGGCCGGGCTGGCCAACGTCAGCCCGGATTCGTCCTTCAACACGGCGGTGAGCTTCGTCACCAATACCAACTGGCAGGGCTATGTGGGTGAATCCACCATGAGCTACCTGACCCAGATGGCGGCGCTGGCGGTGCAGAACTTCCTCTCGGCGGCCACCGGCATCGCCATTGCCTTCGCGCTCATCCGCGGCTTCGCCCGCCACAGCAGCAAGGGCATCGGCAACTTCTGGGTGGACCTGACCCGCAGCACGCTCTACGTGCTGCTGCCGCTGTCGGTGGTGTTCGCACTGGTGCTGGTGCAGCAGGGCAGCATCCAGAACTTCCATGCCTATCAGGAAGTGAAGACCCTGGAAGTGACCCACTACACCATCCCCAAGCTGGATGCCGAAGGACAGCCGCTCAAGGACGCCAAGGGCGAGCCCGTGACCGAAGCGCAAAGCACCGACAAGCAGACCCTGCCCATGGGCCCGGTGGCTTCGCAGGAAGCCATCAAGATGATCGGCACCAATGGCGGCGGCTTCTTCAATGCCAACTCGGCGCATCCCTACGAGAACCCGACGCCGCTGTCGAACTTCCTGCAGATGCTGGCCATCTTGATCATCCCGGCCGGCCTGTGCATCAGCTTCGGCACGCTGGTGGGTGACCGCCGCCAGGGCTGGGCCATCCTGGCCTCGATGACGCTGCTGTTCGTGGTGATGACGCTGGTGCTGATGTATTCGGAGAACCAGCCCAACCCCATGCTGGCTTCGCTGCACGCGTCCGGCCCCAGCATGATGGAAGGCAAGGAAACCCGCTTCGGCATTCCCGCCTCGGCGCTGTTCGCCTCCATCACCACGGCGGCTTCCTGCGGTGCGGTCAATGCCATGCATGACTCGCTCTCGCCCTTGGGCGGACTGGTGCCGATGCTGCAGATGCAGCTGGGCGAGGTGGTCTTCGGCGGAGTCGGCTCGGGCCTGTACGGCATGCTGATCTTTGCGGTGCTGGCGGTGTTCATCGCTGGCCTGATGATCGGCCGCACGCCCGAATACCTGGGCAAGAAGATCGGCGTGTTCGACATGAAGATGATGTCCATCGCCATTCTCATGACCCCGGCCCTGGTGCTGATCTTCACGGCCCTGTCGGTGCTGGTGGAGGGGGGCCTGGCTGGTATCGCCAACCCGGGCGTGCACGGCTTCTCGGAAATCCTGTACGCCTTCAGTTCGGCCGCCAACAACAATGGCAGCGCCTTTGCCGGGCTTTCGGCCAACACGCCGTACTACAACCTCACCACCGGCATCTGCACCTGGCTGGGCCGCTTCGGCATCATCGTGCCGGTGCTGGCGATGGCCGGTTCGCTGGCCGGCAAGAAGCGCCTGGCCGCCACGTCCGGCACCTTGCCCACGCATGGCCCGCTGTTCGTGGCGCTGCTGATCGGCGCGGTGATCCTGGTCGGTGCCCTGACCTATGTTCCGGCGCTGGCGCTGGGACCGGTGGTCGAGCACCTGCAGATGATGGCGATGTAAATGATGGATGGATTCCCGCCGGCGCCTGACGCCAGCGGGAACAACCCGCAACGGATACCCTTATGACTACCCCTTCCAGCAATACCCCGGCCAGCGGCAAACCAGCCGTTGCGGCCGATGCCATTCCCTCCGCCGCGCAGACTGCGCGCTGGATGTTCGATCCCAAGATCGTCAAGCCAGCCCTGGCGGAGTCCTTCCGCAAGCTCTCACCGCGCGTGCAGTGGCGCAATCCGGTGATGTTCGTGGTCTACCTCGGCAGCATCCTGACCACGCTGCTGTTCTTCCAGGCCGTCATCGGCAAGGGTGAAGCGCCGGCTGGCTTCATCTTTGCGGTGGCCGCCTGGCTGTGGTTCACGGTGCTCTTCGCCAACTTCGCCGAAGCCCTGGCCGAAGGCCGCAGCAAGGCCCAGGCCGCAGCCCTGCGCGGCGTCAAGAAAAGCGTCATGGCCAAGAAGCTGCGCAGCACCGAGCTGGTCCGAGGCGGCGCCGCTGCCGCTGCCAAGCAGTGTGAAGTGGTCGAAGGCGGCTCCCTGCGCAAGGGCGACCTGGTGCTCATCGAAGCCGGTGATACCGTGCCTGCCGATGGCGATGTCATTGAAGGCGTGGCTACGGTCGACGAGAGCGCCATCACCGGCGAATCGGCGCCGGTGATCCGCGAATCCGGCGGCGACTTCTCGGCCGTCACCGGTGGCACGCGCGTGCTGTCGGACTGGATCGTGGTGCGCGTCTCGGTCAACCCGGGCGAAGCCTTCCTCGATCGCATGATCGCCATGGTCGAAGGAGCACGCCGCCAGAAGACCCCCAATGAACTGGCGCTGACCCTGCTGCTGGTGGCGCTGACGCTGGTGTTCCTGCTGGTGACGGTGACCTTGCTGCCGTTCTCGGTCTTCTCGGTCAATGCGGCCGGCGCCGGTGCGCCGGTCACCGTGACGGCACTGATCGCCTTGCTGGTCTGCCTGATCCCGACCACTATCGGCGGCCTGCTTTCGGCCATCGGCGTGGCCGGCATGAGCCGCATGATGCAGGCCAACGTGATCGCCACCTCCGGCCGCGCCGTGGAAGCGGCTGGCGACGTCGACGTGCTGTTGCTGGACAAGACCGGCACCATCACCCTGGGCAACCGCCAGGCCGCCGCCTTCATGCCGGCACCGGGCGTGGGGGAGCGCGAACTGGCCGACGTGGCACAACTGGCTTCGCTGGCCGATGAAACTCCCGAAGGCCGCAGCATCGTGGTGCTGGCCAAGAACCGCTTCAACCTGCGCGAACGCGAGATGGCCAACCTGGGTGCGCAATTCATTCCCTTCTCGGCCCAGACCCGCGTTTCCGGTATCGACATCGGCGAGCGCCGTATCCGCAAGGGTGCCGCCGATGCCATCCGCAAGCTGGTGCGCTCGGCCGACCAGCGCCTGCCGGCCCAGGTGGAAACCGATGTCGAAGCCATTGCCCGCCGTGGCGGCACGCCGCTGGTGGTGATCGAATGGAGCAACCAGAGCGACCTGCTTCAGCAGGGTTCCCCGGTGCGCATCCTGGGCACGGTGGAGTTGAAGGATATCGTCAAGGGTGGCATCAAGGAGCGCTTTGGCGAACTGCGCCGCATGGGCATCAAGACCGTGATGATCACCGGCGACAACCGCCTGACTGCGGCGGCCATTGCTGCCGAAGCCGGGGTCGATGATTTCCTCGCCGAAGCCACGCCCGAACAGAAGCTGGCCCTGATCCGCCAGCACCAGGCTGAAGGCAAGCTGGTGGCCATGACCGGCGACGGCACCAACGACGCCCCGGCCCTGGCCCAGGCCGACGTGGCCGTGGCCATGAACAGCGGCACCCAGGCGGCCAAGGAAGCCGGCAACATGGTCGACCTCGATTCCAATCCGACCAAGCTGATCGAGATCGTCGAGATCGGCAAGCAGATGCTGATGACGCGCGGCAGCCTGACCACCTTCAGCATCGCCAATGACGTGGCCAAGTACTTCGCCATCATCCCGGCCATGTTCGTCGCCAGCTATCCGCAGCTGGGCGCGCTCAACGTGATGCAGCTGGCCAGTCCCGAGTCGGCCATCATGTCGGCGGTGATCTTCAATGCGCTGGTGATCGTGGCGCTCATTCCGCTGGCCCTGCGCGGCGTGCGCTATCGCGCGCTGGGTGCGGCCGTGCTCTTGCGCCGCAACCTGCTGATCTATGGCGTGGGAGGTCTGTTGGTGCCGTTCGTGGGCATCAAGCTGATCGACATGCTGCTGGCCGCCTTTGGCCTGGTCTGAACCTGAATCCGACTCTCAAGGAGTGTCCCATGAAAACCTCGACTCCCCATCCGCTGCGTCCGGCCATCACGCTCTTCATCCTCTTGGGCGTGCTGCTGGGCGGCCTGTACCCGCTGCTGGTGACGGGCCTGGCGCAAGCCTTCTTCCCGCACCAGGCCAATGGCAGCCTGATCGAACACCAGGGCCAGCTGGTCGGCTCGGAACTGATCGGCCAGAACTTCACCAGCCCGGCGTATTTCTGGGGCCGTCCGTCGGCCGCCGGCACCTTCCCCAACAATGGACTGGCTTCCGGTGGCAGCAATCTCGGCCCGACCAACCCGGCCCTCAAGCAAGCCGCAGAAGACCGCGCCAAGGCCTTGCAGGAGGCTGATCCGGGCAACAAGACTGCCATCCCGATGGACCTGCTGACCGCCTCGGCCAGCGGCCTGGATCCGCACATCAGCCCGGCTGCCGCCACCTATCAGGTGGCCCGCGTGGCCCGCGTGCGCGGCATGACGGTGCAGCAGGTGCGCGACCTGGTGCGCACCTACAGCGAGGCACCGCAATGGGGCCTGTTCGGTGAGCCGCGCGTGAACGTGCTCAAGCTCAATCTGGCGCTGGATGCGGCAGCACCCATGTCCAAGACGGCAGAGGCCAAGTAAGCCCCCTGCGATGTCGCATGACGGCCGGTGGCACGCCAGACGCGTGCCACCGGCTTTTTGCCTCTACAATGCTTCAACTCCGACTACCCAGACATGAACACTCGCCCCGATCCCGACGACCTGCTCGAACGCGTGATGCGCGACGAAGAACGCCAGGCGCGTGGCCGCCTGAAAATCTTCTTCGGCTTCTCGGCCGGTGTGGGCAAGACCTTCGCCATGCTCGAAGCAGCCCAGGCGCTGGCCGCGCAGGGCGTGGACGTGATCGCCGGGGTGGTCGAGACTCACGGCCGCGCCGAGACCGAGGCGCAGCTCGCGGACCTGACGCGACTGCCTTTGCGCAGGGTGCCCTACCGCGACCGGCAGTTGCCCGAGTTCGACCTGGATGCCGCGCTGGAACGCCGGCCCGGCGTGATCCTGGTGGACGAGCTGGCGCACTCCAACGTGCCCGGTTCGCGCCACGCCAAGCGCTGGCAGGACATCGACGAACTGCTGCGCGCCGGCATCGATGTCTACACCACCCTCAACGTGCAGCACATCGAAAGCCTCAATGACGTGGTGGGCCAGATCACCGGCATCCGCGTCTTCGAGACGGTGCCCGATCATGTCTTCGATGGCGCCGATGACGTCATGCTGGTCGACATCCCGCCCGATGAATTGCTGGCCCGCCTGCAGCAGGGCAAGGTCTACCTGCCGCAGCAGGCCGAGAAGGCCGGTCGCCATTTCTTCCGCAAGGGCAATCTGATCGCCCTGCGCGAAATCGCCCTGCGCCGCACCGCCGACCGGGTGGACGCCGACATGCGCCAGTACCGCGCCGACCGTTCCATCGCCCAGCTGTGGCAGGCGCGCGAACGCATCGTGGTGGCCGTCGGCAGCGGTGCCGGCGAGGAGCGGGTGATCCGCGAAGCAGCCCGTCTGGCCGCCAAGCTGCAGGCCGAATGGCTGGCCGTGCACGTGGACCTGCCGGGCCAGCGCCAGGCCATGGACGCACGCGAGCGTGTGGTGGCCTATCTCAAGCTGGCGCAATCGCTGGGCGCGGAAACGGCCAGCATCAGTGGTGAGGAACTGGCGGCGGCGCTGCTGCAATTTGCCCGCAGCCGCAATGCCGGCAAGCTGGTGATCGGCCAGCCCGAGGGCGGCCTGCGCCATCTGCTGCGCTGGCCGCGCGGCACACTGGCCCAGCGCATCGCCCGTGGCCGCGCCGAGATCGACCTCTACACCATCGCCCGCAGCCGCACCCGCCAGCAGGGCGATGCAAGCCGTACCGACAGCGCCGCCAGTGCCGCCGAGGCGCTGCTCACACGCCGCCGCCGCACGCGCGGCACGCTGTGGGCGGTGACCAGTTGCGCCATCACCACCACGCTGGCTTTCTTGCTCGATGGCAAGCTGCATCCGGCCAACGTCATCATGCTCTACCTGGTGGGCGTGATGCTGGTAGCGATGCGCTATGGCCGCGCGGCTTCGGCGCTGGTGTCGGTGCTGTCGGTGCTGTCCTTCGATTTCTTCTTCGTCGATCCGCGTTTCTCCATCACGGTTTCCGACGCGCAGTATCTGCTGACGCTGGCGGTGATGCTGGCGGTGTCGCTGTTCATCAGCTCGCTCACCGCGCGCCTGCGCCGCCAGGCCAGCGTGGCCATGCAGCGCGAAGGACGGGCCGCCAATCTCTACATGCTGGGCAAGGAATTGTCGGCGCTGCTCACGCTGGACCAGATCCTGGAAATCGGCCGCCGCCACCTGGCCGCCGTGTTCGGTGCGCGCATCGCCTTCTTCCTGCCCGACAGCGCCGACCAGTTGCGCCTGGCCGAGCCGGAACAGGACAGCGGCAGCGCCCATGTCTTGAAGAGCGTCGATGCCGGTGTCGCGCAGTGGGTCTATGACAATGGCCAGGCTGCCGGCAAGGGCACGGCTACCTTGCCTTCGGCTGCGGCGCTGTACCTGCCGCTGACGGCCACCATGCGCACGCGCGGCGTGCTGGCCTTTGCCATCGAAGCGCCCAGCGAAGAAGAACGCCAGCTCGCCGCAGCCCAGCTGGCCCTGCCCGAGAACCGCCAGATGCTGGAGATCTTCTGCTCGCAGATCGCCATGGCCATCGAGCGGTTGCACTATGCCGAGGTGGCCCAGGATGCGGTGGTGACGATGGAATCCGAACGCCTGCGCAATTCGCTGCTCTCGGCGATTTCGCATGACCTGCGTACGCCGCTGACCTCGCTGGTAGGCAGCGCCGACGTGCTGGCCGCCAATGCGCGGCTGGATGATGATGCCCGTGCCATGGCCCGTACCATCAGCGAACAGTCGCAGAAGATGGTCGGCCTGATGAACAACCTGCTGGACATGGCGCGCCTGCAGGCCGGCGTGGTGACCTTGAACCGCCAGTGGAATGCGCTGGAAGAACTGGCCGGATCAGCCCTGCGCCTGCTGGCCAAGGCGCTTGAAGGGCGCCAGGTGGAAACGCGCATCGCGCCCGACCTGCCATTGCTGCGGGTGGATGCGGTACTGCTGGAACGAGTGCTGGCCAACCTGGTGGAAAACGCCATCAAGTATTCGCCGCCCGGCAGTCCCATTGCCATCAGCGCCCATGTGGACGACAGCGAAGGCATGCCCCAGGTCAAGGTCAGCGTGACCGACCAGGGGCGCGGTTTTCCGCCGTCCATGACGCAGCACGCCTTTGAAAAATTTACGCGCGGCGACAATGAATCCAGCACCCCCGGCGTCGGCCTGGGCCTGGCCATCTGCCGCGCCATCATCGAGGCCCATCAGGGCCGCATCTGGATTGCGCCGCAGGAAGCCGGGCAGGGCGCCACCGTCTGCTTCATGCTGCCGGTGGAAACCCAGCCGGCCCTGCCCGAGGAATAAGGACACCCCATGCAAGAACACGCAGGCAACATCGTCTTCATCGAAGATGATCCGCACATTCGCAAGCTGGTCAGGAGCGCACTGGAGCAGGAGGGCTTCATCGTGCATGAGGCCAAGAGTGCGCGCGAGGGCGTCACCGAAGCCGGCACCCGCAAGCCCGACCTCATCATCCTCGACCTCGGCTTGCCCGATGGCGATGGCAAGCAGGTCGTCAGCGAGATCCGCAACTGGAGCAGCGTGCCTATCGTGATCCTCTCCGCACGCACCCAGGAATCGGAAAAAGTCGAAGCCCTCGATGCCGGTGCCGATGACTACCTGGTCAAGCCCTTCGGCATGCCCGAGCTGCTGGCCCGCATGCGCGCCCAGTTGCGCCGCCATGCGCGCGTCTCAGGCGCAGGCCAGTCCAGTGGCCGCTATCGGTTGGGCGAGGTGGTGGTGGATCTGCCGGCCCGCAGCGTGACCCGCAACGGCGAAGCACTGCATCTGACGCAGATCGAATACCGCCTGCTGTCCACCCTCCTGCGCGATGCCGGCCGTGTCATCACGCACCGCCAGTTGCTGGTGGCCGGTTGGGGACCTTCGCATGCGGAAGATGGCCATTACCTGCGCATCTACATGCAGCGCCTGCGCCAGAAGCTGGAGCACGATGCGGCCCAGCCAGTGCACATCCTCACCGAGATCGGCGTGGGTTACCGGCTGGCGGACGTGGTAGCCGAATGAGCGTGCAGCGCTGAGGATTCAGGGCCAGTTCAGCAGTGGCAGCGCCAGCACGACCATGGCGATGCAGCCCAGATTGAGCAGCACGCGCTGGCGCTTGAGCACGAAGGAGAGCAGCCAGGCCCCGGCCACGAAGACGATGAAATTGGCCAGGTATTGCTTGCCCGCCGCCGTCACTTCCAGGTCCGGCGCATCGGCCAGTCCCGAGAACTTCCAGGCGCAGACCAGCGCGGCCAGGATGGCGCAATTGAAGTAGGTATTGACGGTAGGGAAGCTTTCTTCCAGATGATCGGAGACGTCCACGCTCTCGCATCGACCATCCCGATAGACCGCTTCCAGCCAATGCCGCTCGCCGCGCCAGCGGTACAGCGTGGCACCGTCCTCGCGCGTCTGCTGCGCATGGGGCCTGCCCAGCCGTGCGGTCAGGAAGTCAGGTGCGCTCAGGCGCCATTGGGCGGTCTGGGCGGCACGAAAGCGCTGCTCCAGCCCGCGCGCCTTGCGGCGCCGGCCCAGTTGCTTGATGGCCAGCTGCGCCAGGGCCAGGGAATTGAAGAGATAGATCCATTGCAGGATGGTGGCGTAATCGGCTTGCATGGGCAGGTCGGTCAGATGGGCAGAGGTGTGGGATGCCGCATCTTGCCGTCAGCCCGGCCGATTGTCCAGCCCGGCTGTGCCGTGAGCCTGCAAGCGCCGCGGCACCAAGGCCGGTTCCCATTCGATCTGCACGGGCAAATCGAATGGGAACCGGTCCTGGTGCGATGAATGTGTACGGAGGGCGGCGGCCCTAGCGCGATATGAACCTAAAGATCCCCCCAGAGATCGATCTGGCGGCGGATCTGGCCCGTGCGGGCATCGCAGATGAAGAGAATTTCCCGCAGATCCTGCCGCACCACGTAGCGGAAATATTCGCTGCTTGTGCGCGCGACGAACTCCTCGCTTTCGATCTTGCCCGCCAGGACGGCGGCCACCTGGTGCCGACATTCCTCGCGATGCTGCAAGGCTTGTGGCGAGGGGCCGTAGTCTTCCGGTGCGTGGTAAGGCGACACCGCCCAGGCCAGTTGGGCGAGGCCAGTGCAGATCAGCAGGATCAGCAGTGCCACCAGCACATAGCGATAGCGGCGGCGCTGCGCGGTACGCAGGAACAGATGGCGTGGCGAGAGCGGGTGGAGGCGATCTTCGCCACGTTTCCAGTGCAGACGGCTACGCATGATGATGCACCTCCTTGTTCATTCTCGATTTACACGATGGAGCAGCCTCAGAAGCTCTTGTTGAGCGAGGCCACCCACTGGCTGCTGCCGATGTTCTTGCCACGCAGGGTGTAGCCGGCATCCGGGGCATTGCTGCCGGTGTAGGCCAGGCCCAGCACGTAGCCGGAGAAATCGCGCGTGACGCCCAGTTTCCAGTCGGTATAGGAGAGGCTGGCGGCGTTGGGGCCGGTGTAGTGCTGGCGCCCGATGTGGGCCATTCCGGTGAGGCCACCGAAGAGCTCATGCGTCACCGAGAGATCAGCGTAGGTGCTGCCGCTGGTATCGGCATTGCCGAAGGTGTTGCCGGTGCTGACCGAATACTTGAAGGCGATCCATTTGGCATCCACGCCCAGGTAGACCTCGGTGGTATCGGCCTTGGTCATGCCGGCCGGATAGCTGCCCGGATAGGCGTAGTGCAGCACACCGATGTCACCGGTGAGCCAGTCGGTCAGGGCCGGTTTCCAGCCGCCGTAGAGGTCGGCCTCCAGGCTGGCCGAGGCTGCGGAATTGGTATCGGAGATCCAGCTGATGTTGGACATCCAGATCCCGGCATAGAGGCCATTGTCATGGGTCAGATCGAAGCCGCCTTGCAGAGCCGGCTTTTGATTGGTCTGCGTGGTACCACGGAAGACGTACTGGCTGACGATGCCGATATTGCCCGCCAGGTGCAGCGGCGAGGCGTCGGCATCGCTGGCAGCCGGCGCTGCGCCGGCTTCCTGCGCCTGGGCCGGGGCGATCACGGCGATGGCCAGCAGGGCAGCGGCCGCGGCCAGGCTCGCCAGTCCGGCCAGCTGCGCATTGCGCAGGCGGCGCTGGCCCAGCGGTGCCAGAGATTCCTGAGTGGTGTCTTCGACTTGTTGTTGGGTACGGCGGTTCATGCTGGATGCTCCATGGGTTGAAGAGCATCAAGCTTAGTTTTTGCTGCGTTTAATCCGGATAAAACTTTGGGTTGGGGGCGTAAATAAGCTGTAAAGAAGATGCTTTCCAACAGGGTGGGAAGCCGCGCCGGGTGCTGAAGATTGAGATTTTTGAGCAGACCACAAGACTGGCCTGGACGCTAGAAATAGCATCTTTCCGGCCAGAAGGAATTCCTAACTTTTCTTTATTGTTTGGCGTGGCCGAATTTTCCCTGCATATGGTCCCGGACGATGCAGCCCGTCTTCTGGTACCTGATGAAAACCTGATCAATCCCCCCGCCCAGCCCAGTTGGGCGCACGCTTCTCCAGAAACGCCTGTATCCCCTCCATCGCCTCGGCATCCATGATGTTGCGGGCCATCACCTCGGCCGCATGGGCATAGGCGTCCGGCAGGGCCATGCTCTGCTGGTGGTACACCATGGCCTTGCCGCGCGAAATCGAGAGGGCGGGCTTGCTGCAGATCTCGCGCGCCAGCGCCTCGGTGGCGGCATCGAGTTCGCTCTCGGGTACGGCCTGGTTGATGAGCCCCCAGTCGGCCGCCGTGGCGGCATCGATGAACCTGCCCGTGACCAGCATCTCGAACGCGCGCTTGATCGGCAGGTTGCGCGTGAGCGCCACCGCCGGGGTGGAACAGAACAATCCGACATTGATGCCCGAGACCGCAAAGCGCGCCTGCTCGCTGGCCACTGCCAGATCGCAACTGGCCACCAGCTGGCAGCCGGCCGCCGTGGCCAGTCCCTGCACCTTGGCGATGACCGGGACCGGCAAGGCGCGCAGCGATTGCATCAGGTGGCTGCAGCGCTCAAACAATTGCTGGTAGTAAGCCTGCTCGGGCGTGGCGCGCATTTCGCGCAGATCGTGGCCGGCGCAGAAGGCGCGGCCATTGGCGGCGAGGATCACGCAGCGCACCCCGGCGTCGTGCACCAGGTCATCGAGCTGCGCCTGCAAGGCGGCCAGCATGGCTTCGGAGAGCGCATTGAACTGCGCCGGCCGGTTCAGGGTGAGGGTGGTGATGCCGTGCTGGTCGTGCCGCAGCAGCAGGTCCTGGCTTGCCTCTTGCATGGTGGTCTCCGAATGGGGCGCCCGTGTCATGTCATCGCCGGGCCTTCCGGAAGACTACCTCAAGCGCTGCTCCGATGCAGCACTACACCATGCCCAGCAGCGCCTCCAGGTCTTCGTCCTCGCCCTGGGGCACGGACATGTCGAGCACGCTTTCGATGTGGTGCAGGTGTTCCAGCATGGTGGCCACCGCCTTTTCGGTGCGGCCGGCAGAGATGGCGTCGATGATGTCGCCGTGGTCGTCATGGGTGCAGGCCGGTACCGTCGGGGAGTCGTACAGCACGATGATGAGACAGGTCAGCGAGGCCAGCTCGCGCATCATCTTGCTCATCACCGGGTTGTCCACCATGTCGGCAATGCGGATGTGGAATTCGCCCGAGAGTCGGATGATGGCGCGCCGGTCGTTGTTGACGCGCGCCCGCGCTTCTTCGGCCACGTGAGCGCGCAGCAGGGCGATGTGCTCGGGGCGGGTGTGCTCGCACAGATGCCGCAGCAGCGCCGGTTCCAGCAGGCGGCGGGCGGCGAAGATGTTGCGCGCTTCTTCCGGCGTCGGGCTGGCGACGAAGGCGCCACGGTTGGGAATGGTCGTGATCAGGCCCTCATGCGCCAGGCGCGCCAGCACCTCGCGCACACGGGTGCGGTTCACGCCGAAGATGCCGGCCAGCTTTTCTTCCACCAGCTTGGTGCCAGGCGTAAGACGGTGTTCCATGATGGCGCCGACGATGCGTTCATAGATGGCATCCCCCGCCAGCGGGCGCACGCTGAAGGCCTGGCCGGGAAGGGGGCTGTTGTCCGGATGCTCGTGCTTGCCGTGTTTCTTGCGCGGGCTGCTGGCGGGGGTCGGGCTCATGGTGTCTCGGCTTGATGGTGTGATTGCAGTGATTTGCTCGCCATCATAGCGGAAAATTGTGGGAATTGATTGTCACAAAATAATAAAAATAAACGAACAAAAGTGCTACATAAATGTTGCACTCTGGCGGGGCATTTTCCCGGTCCAGCGCGATGCAACTGGACTTCTTTTGGTGCGTTCGCGCTTCTTTCCAGGCAGAAATCGAAATGGCGGAATGATCAGGCAGCCTTGTAGAAAAGGGATTTCAAGCACATTCTTGTCGGCCGGGACATGCCATTCTGAGGCTGGCACACGCTTTGCATAAATGGTGGCAATAGAAAAATAGATTGTCACAAAATTTCTTCTCTTCGATTGTCCACCTGGGAGCAAACCATGCAACAGCAAGTCCGCAAGTCCCCCTCCGGCCTGTTCTTCAAGGCTGTCGCCCTGGCCAGCCTGTTGGCCTGCAGTGCATTGGGTGCCGGTTCGGCCATGGCCCAGGCCAAGCCCAAGATCAAGCTGGCCTATGCCAAGTGTGCGCACTGCATGTCCATGGCCATGGTGCCGGCACTGGCCCAGAACGTGGAGATTGAAGGCATCAACTTCACCGCCGGCAGCGATGCGCTGACCGCGCTGGTGTCCAAGAGCGTGGACATCGCCCAGGTCACCTACCTGGCCTACGTCAGCGGCCTGGACAAGGGCTTCGACCTGGTGGCGGTGTCGGGCCAGGTCAATGGCGGCTCGGAGATGCTGGTGGGCAAGGACAGCAAGCTGGCCTCGGATGACTGGGCGGGCCTCAAGAAGCTGATCGCGCAATACAAGGCCGAAGGCAAGCCCTTCCGTATCGCAGCCTCGCGCGGCAATGCGCAGGACCTGCACATGCGGGGCGAACTGGCCGGCCATGGCATCGATCCCTCCAAGGACGTGCAGTTCGTCAACATCCCCAATCCGTCTGACCACGCTGCAGCGCTCTCGCGCGGCGAGGTGGAACTGATCTGCTCGGTGGAACCCTTCGCCTCGCAGATCCGCATGACCGGGGTGGGCAAGCATTTTGCCTATCCGTATGACCAGGCGGCCGGCCGCCTGACCAACCTGATCGTGACCCGTTCGGACGTCATCAAGGAGCATCCGGCCGAGGTCAAGGAAACCGTCGCCGCCGTGGTCAAGCTGGTGGATGGCTTGCAGAAGGACAAGCAGGGCTGGATCAACAGCATCGTCAAGGGCACCGGCCTGGATGCCAGGATTGCGACCGAAGCGCTCAACAATGCCTATCCCGACTACCGCATGTACCGCACCCAGACCAAGGCCATCGCCGGGATGATGAAGGACCTGAAATACGTCTCCAGCGATGTCTCCGCCCTGGCCGAGAAGAACATGGACTACAGCTTCCTGATGAGCGTGACCGGCAAGCCCAAGACCGAACTCGGTTATTGATTCAAGACGACACTAGCCCCAAAGGAATCATCATGAGCGGATGGAAGCAATCCCTGTCGGAAGCCAAGTGGCGCTTTGCGGTGCCGCTGTTGCTGGTGCTGTTCTGGGAGGCCTTCTCCCGCTCGGGCGTGATTCCGGCCTCGCTGCTGCCGGCGCCCTCGCGGGTGTTCGCCACCTGGATGGACTGGATCTTCGGCATCAACGAAGCCGCCCAGGACAGCAGCGGCAAATGGATCTACGACGCCATGGCCAGCTGCCTGCGCGTGACCGCCGGCTATCTGATTGCGGCCATCTCCGGCATCGCACTGGGCGTGGCCATTGGCTGGTGGCGCTGGGTCGAGCGCACCATCGAACCGACGGTGCAGATGCTGCGGCCGATCCCGCCGGTGTCGTGGATTCCGCTGGCCATCATCTGGTTCGGCATCGCCAACAAGCCGGCCATCTTCCTGGTGTTCCTGGGGGCGTTCTTCCCTATCCTGATGAATACCGTCCACGGCGTCAAAACCGCCGACCGCAACCTGCTGCGCGCGGCCGCCATGGCCGGTGCAAAGCAGAGCCAGTTGCTGCGCTTCGTGATCCTGCCGGCCGCCATGCCCAGCATCTTTGCGGGCTTGCGCATCGGCATCGGCAGCGCCTGGATGCTCACGGTCACCGCCGAGATGGTGGCCGTCAAGAGCGGGCTTGGCTATGCGCTGTGGGATTCGTATTACTTCCTGCGCTATGACCTGGTGATCGCGGCCATGATCAGCATCGGCCTGCTTGGCTTCCTGGCGGACTGGATCCTCAAGCAGATCATGCATTCCATGCTGCGCTGGCAGCACGTGGCCACCGTGCAGGGCAAGGGCTGAGCACGCACTCAACGATCAAGGACATCGCATCATGGCATTCATCGAATTGAACGATATCGTCAAGGTCTTCAAGGACCGCAAGCGCGGCACCGACATGCAGGCCATCGACCACGTGAGCCTGCAGCTGGAGAAGAAGGAATTCCTCTGCCTGCTCGGCCCGTCGGGCTGCGGCAAGTCCACGTTGCTCAACATGATCGCCGGTTTTGAATTTCCTACCAGCGGCGAAGTGAAGGTGGCCGGCCAGGCCATCACCGGGCCGGGCGCGGATCGCGGCATGGTGTTCCAGCAGGCCAACCTGATGCCCTGGCTGCCGGTCTGGGACAACGTGGCCTTCTCGCTCAAGCTGCAGGGCAAGAGCGCAGCGCAGCGGCGCGCGGCCGCGCAGCCCTTCATCGAGACGGTCAAGCTCAAGGGCTTCGAGAACCACTATCCCAGCGAACTCTCGGGTGGCATGGCGCAGCGGGTCGGCATTGCTCGCGCGCTGTTGCAGAATCCCTCGGTGATCCTGATGGACGAGCCCTTCGCTGCGCTCGATGCGCAGACCAAGATGGAGATGCAGGAAGAACTGGTCGCCCTGTGGCAGCGCTACGAAGGCACCATCGTCTTCGTCACCCATAGCGTGGATGAAGCGCTGGTCCTGGCCACCAAGGTGGCGGTGATGACGCATCGCCCGGGGCGCATGCGCGAGCTGATCGACATCGATCTGCCGCGTCCGCGCGATACCACCACGCCCGAATTCAACCAGTACAAGCGCCACGTGCTGAGCCTGATCCGCGAGGAATCGGCACTGGCCCATGCCGACGCTGCCCTCCTGGCCGCCTGAAAGGAAAACCTCATGATCCCCCGCACCCTGCTCGGCATGCTCACGCCGTCCTCCAACACCACGCTGGAACCGGTCACCACCGCCATGCTGGCCGACATCCCTGAAGCCAGCGCCCACTTCGGCCGCTTCCGCGTGACCGAGATCGCGCTGTCCAACCAGGCCCTGGCGCAATTCGACGACAGCGAAATCCTGCGCGCAGCCGAACTGCTCTCGCATGCCAAGGTCGGCAGCATCGCCTGGAATGGCACCTCCTCGGGCTGGCTGGGTTTCGATGCCGATGAACGCCTGTGCCGTCGCATCACCGAAGCCACCGGCATTCCCGCCTGCACCTCGGTGCTGGCCCTGAACGAGATCTTCGACATCACGGGCGTGAAGCGCTTCGGCCTGGTCACGCCGTATCTCGACGAGGTGCAGGCTGCCATCATCGACAACTATGCAGCCTCGGGCCTGGAGTGCGTGTCCGAGCGCCACCTGCGCAAGCAGGACAATTTCTCCTTCTCGGAGGTCGGTGCGGAGGAACTGCGCGCCATGGTGCGCGAGGTGGCCAAAGACAAGCCGCAGGCCATCACCATCTTCTGCACCAACCTGCGCGGTGCGCCGCTGGTGGAAGAACTGGAGCGCGAGATTGGCATCCCGATCTACGACACCATCTCCACCGTGGTCTGGAAATCCCTGCAGCAGGCCGGTGCCGATCCTTCGCGCATCCGTGGCTGGGGCAGCCTGTTCCGCGACGTGCGCTAGCAGTCCTCCCTGCAGTCACCGACTCTCACCCTGACGCCGCGGCCGCTGCCGCCGGCGCGCACTGCCTTGCGTGCAAGGCAGGCTTGATCGAAAGGAAAACAGATGGACAGCTTTGACCTGGTGATTCGCAACGGCACCGTAGCGACCGCCGCCGACATCATGCAATGCGACGTGGGCGTCAAGGACGGCAAGGTCGCCATGCTGGGGCGCGGCCTGCCTCCCGGGCGCGAGGAGATCGATGCCAGCGGCAAGCTGGTCCTGCCCGGCGGCGTGGATGCGCATTGCCACCTGGACCAGCCGATGGAAGAGGGACTGCGCATGGCCGACGATTTTCGCAGCGGCACCATCTCTGCCGCCTGCGGTGGCACGACCACGGTGATCCCCTTTGCGGCCCAGGCCAAGGGTGGCTCGCTGCGCGCAGCGGTGGAGGATTACCATCGCCGCGCCGAGGGCAAGGCGGTGATCGACTATGCCTTCCACATGATCGTCAGCGATCCCAGCGAAGAGGTCCTGAAGCACGAGCTGCCGCAACTGGTGCGCGAGGGCTATACCTCCTTCAAGATCTACATGACCTATGACGATCTCAAGCTCAATGACCGCCAGATCCTCGACCTGCTGGCGCTGGCGCGCAGGGAAGGGGCGCTGGTCATGGTGCATGCGGAGAATGCCGATTGCATCGGCTGGCTCACCGAGCAGCTGGAAGAGGCCGGCCTGACCGCCCCCAAGTACCATGCCCACTCGCGCCCGATGATGGTGGAGCGGGAAGCCACCCATCGCGCCATTGCCTTGTCGGAGCTGGTGGACGTGCCCATCCTGATCGTGCACGTCTCCGGCCGCGAAGCCATCGAGCAGATCCGCTGGGCGCATGGCCACGGCCTGCGCATCCATGCCGAGACCTGCCCGCAATACCTGGTGCTGACGGCCGATCACCTCGATGACGGCTACCACGGCGCCAAGTGCGTCTGCAGCCCGCCGCCGCGCGACAAGGCCAACCAGCAATATGTCTGGGATGGCCTGGCCAGCGGCCTGTTCACGGTGTTTTCCTCGGACCATGCGCCGTTCCGCTACGAGGATGCGCAGGGCAAGAAACCGGGCGGCCAGGAAGTGCCGTTCCGCTACATCCCCAATGGCACGCCGGGGCTGGAGACGCGCATGCCCATCCTGTTCTCCGAAGGCGTGGGCAAGGGCCGCATCGATCTCAACCGCTTCGTGGCACTGACCGCAACCGACCCGGCCAAGATGTATGGCCTCTATCCGCGCAAGGGCACCATCGCCATCGGCAGCGATGCCGACATCGCCATCTGGGATCCGCACCGCGAGCTCACCGTGCGCAACGAGATGCTGCATCACGACGTCGATTACACCCCTTACGAGGGCATGCAGCTGACGGGATGGCCGGTGCTGACCCTTTCGCGCGGCGAGATCGTCTGGCGCGATGGCGAAGTGCTGGGCACGCCGGGGCGCGGGCAGTTCCTGCCGTGTGGCTTGCCTGATCCGGCCCGGCCCAAGGTGCAATTCACTGCGTGACCGAGAAAGATGAACGAAAGGGATGCCGCCGTGGGGAAAAAGCTCTGAATTTGGTCAGGACGTTCACCCCGGATGGGCAAGAGAAGGGTGGGGTAGCCGTCCGGTCAGGTTTTGCGGCGGCTGTCCCGCCCTTTCGTTCATAGGGACTGAAACCGGGGGCCTTGCTGCGGCATGCACCAGTCCCACGTCCGGAGTGGTGCATGCTGCACCAAACGGGTATTTGCAGATGAATAATCCGTCAATCGCAGATTTGACGGCAGGAAGTGCTGCCAGCGAGCTTTCTTCCCCTCAAATACGGCAGCACTATTTGCCGCCTCTTCTCTACCATGAGAGCCGTTTGGATGCGCTGCAGCATGCACCGGACGGCTCGGTTATCCGGCCTGCAGCGCTCCGTCTTTTCCTCCTGGAGCCCAGATGTCCACCGCCATTGCCGCACCCGCCACTACCCGCCCTGCCTCTGTCCGGCCGCAGCCGATGAGCCGCTTCTTCCTGGTCTGCGTGGTGCTGGCGATCTGCATCTGGGGTGGCAACTGGCCGGTGATGAAGTTCGGCAGCCAGTTCATCCCGCCGCTGTGGTTCGCGGCCAGCCGCTTCCTGTCGGCGGCCATTTTGAGCTTCGTCATCGCCGCCGCACTGGGAAAGCTGCGTCTGCCGACCCGCCAGGAGTGGCCGGTGGTGGCCGGCGTGGGCGTGCTGCAGATGGGCCTGTTCACGGCCCTGGTCACGGGCGCCTTGCACTTCGTCATGCCGGGCCGCGCCTCGCTGATCGCCTATGCCACTTCGATCTGGGTGGTGCCGGGTGCCGCGCTGGTGCTGAAGCACAAGCTGAGCACCCAGCAATCGCTGGCCACCGTCTGCAGCTATGCGGGCATGGCCGTGATCGTGTTGCCGGCGCTGCTGCATGCGGACATGCACAGCATGATCGGCTACCTGATGCTGGGCGCGGCTTCGCTGTCCTGGGCCACCAACATCCTGCAGATCAAGATGACGCCGGGCGTGAAGCTGGACTTCGACCTGCTGCCCTGGCAGACCCTGGTGGCTGCCGTGCCGCTGTCCTTGCTGGCGCTGGTGGTCGATGGCGCACCGGGCTTCCTGGCCAATCCGCATTCCTGGGGCGTGATCGCCTATACCGGTCCGCTGGCCACGGCCCTGACTTTCCTGATCGTGCTGCAGATGACCCAGCGCCTTTCGCCGGTGACGGTATCGGTGTGCATGCTGGGCGTGCCGGTGGTGGGCCTGGCGCTGTCGTCGCTGATCTTCGGCGAGAAGCTCTCCGGTGATCTGCTGCTGGGCATGGGTTTGCTGTGCCTGGGCCTGGTCCTGCCGGCATTGCCGTCGCTGGGCCTGCGCCGCGTGGCCGGTTAAGCGCCAGGTTCAGCGATCGGTGAGATAACGCGCGATCCGTTCACCCAGCAGTTCACGCAGCGCACGCACCGTGGGCGAGAGGCTCATGCGATGCGTGCAGACCAGGTTCAGTGGCGAGGCCTCGCCCGCATAGTCTTCCATCAGCGCTTCCAGCCTGCCGTTGCGCAGGTCGGCCAGCACGTCCAGCCGCGACTTGTAGGCGATGCCCCGGCCGTCCACGGCCCAGCGGTGTACCAGTTCGCCATCGTCGCACACGCGGTCGCCGCTTACCTGCACCTGGACCGGGGTGCCGTCCTTGAAGAAGGTCCACTGCGAATGCAGCATGTCCGAGAGCAGATAGCGCAGGCAATTGTGCTGGCGCAGGTCGGCCGGCGTGCGCGGACGGCCATGGCGCGCCAGGTAGTCGGGCGAGGCGCACAGCACGCGGCGGTTCTCCGGCGCCAGCGGCAGGGCCACCAGGCTGGAATCCTCGGGCGCACTGTAGCGGATGGCCACCTCCACCGGCTGGCGGAACATGTCGGCCACGCGGTCGCTGATACGCACCTGCAGGCTCACCGCCGGATGCTGGGCCTGGAATTCATCGAGCCACTGGCACATCAGGTTGCGTCCGAAATCCGAGGGCACCGACAGCGAGAGATTGCCGCCGACCATGCGCCGTCCATGGGCCACGGCATCGCGCCCGGCATTGACTTCGGCCAGGGCATTGCGGGCGTATTGCAGATAGCGCTCGCCATCGGGCGTCAGGCGCAGGCTGCGCGTGGAGCGGGCCAGGAGGCGCGCGCCGAGTTCGCCTTCGAGCCGCTTCATGGCGGCGCTGGCGACAGCCGGGGTGACGTCGTGCTGGCGGGCAGCGGCGGAGAGGCTGCCGTTGTCGGCGGCGCAGACGAAGATGGCGAGGTCTTCCAGGCGGATCATGAGCAGAGGCAATGAAGAAGTTGGATCGAAACCTTCATTCTACTTTCAATTATTTTTTGAAAATGTTTCTGCCCCGCTGCGCTTTTTTGAAACCGCATCCTGCCCGATGATGTCATGCAAGCCGCATTCTCGGATTCATGAGCATTAAGCGCGCTTTAATACTGAATGACAGACCATTAAACGGAAGGAAATACCATGAGCCTGCTCCACGCTGCCCGCAAGCGCCACTCCACCAAGGCCTTCGATCCCGCCCGCAAGATTCCCGAACCCGTCATCGCCGAGCTGCGCGAGCTGCTGCGCCTGGCACCGTCCTCGGTGAACTCGCAGCCCTGGCATTTCGTGGTGGCCTCCAGCGATGCCGCCAAGGCCCGCATCGGCAAAGCCGCCGAAGCCGGTTATCCCTACAACCTGCCCAAGATCATCAACGCCTCGCACGTGATCGTGCTGTGCGCCCGCACCGGCATCAGCGAGCCGCACCTGGAGGCCCTGCTGGCCAAGGAAGAAGCTGATGGCCGCTTCGTCAATGCCGATGCCAAGGCGGGTCAGCGCGGTTCACGCCTGCTCTACAGCAATCTGCATCGCTATGAACTCAAGGATGCCCAGCACTGGATGGAGAAGCAGGTCTACCTGGCCCTGGGCACGCTGCTGCTCGGTGCGGCCGAACTGGAAGTGGATGCGGTGCCGATGGAAGGCTTCAATGCCAAGGTGCTGGATGAGGAACTGGGCTTGCGCGAGAAGGGTTTCACCAGCGTGGTACTGGTCGGCCTGGGCTACAGCGGTGCCGATGATTTCAACGCCAAACTGCCGAAGTCGCGCCTGGCCGCCGAGACCGTCTTCACCGACCTGTAACCGGCATCACGCGCGGGTCCCTCACACCTGATGGATCAGCGCGTTGGCCGCCTGCTGCAAGGCCGGCAGCACGCGGGCCAATGTCTGCTCCTGCGATTCGACCGCCATCGGGAAGCTGAGGCTGAGCGCGCCGATCACCTTAGCATGGCGGTTCTTGAGCGGCACCGCAATGCCGCGCACACCGGTCTGCAATTGCTGCTCCACCAGCGCATATCCCTGCTGGCGCGCCTGCGCGATCAGGTCGTAGAGACGATCCGGATCGGTGATGGTATGCGGCGTGAAGGGCGTCATGGCACAGGTGGCCAGCCAGTCGCGCACCTGCTGTTCGGGCAGCGCGCCCAGCATCACGATGCCCGGTGAAGCCAGCTGCGCCGGCACCCGTGCGCCCAGCACGAAGCCGGTAGTCATCACGCGGGTGGTGCCGTTGCGGGCGATGAAGACCAGTTCCCAGCCATCGAGCACGCTCGCATAGACGGCCTCGCCGGTCTGCCCGGTGATCTGCTGCAGATGCGGCTGCAGGATGCGCGGCAGCGGGGCCGAGTCGAAATAGGACCAGCCCACCTTCAGCACCCGGGGCGTGAGCGCGAAGGTCTTGCCTTCACTGTGCAGGTAGCCCAGGTGTTCCAGCGTCAGCAGATAGCGCCGCGCAGCCGTGCGCGAAAGGCCGGTGCGGGCGGCCACCTGGGCCGAGGTCATGCGCTGGTTGTCGTAGTCGAAGGCTTCCAGGATCATCAATCCCTTCTCCAGGCCGGCAATCCAGTCGCGCCGGGCCAGGCCGCCTTCGCCGGCCTCGCTGCCGTCTTCCGGCAAGTCGATCTTTTCCAGTTCGCTCATCGCTGATCCCTCGTCCTCATACCCACATCATCAGCGTATTGGCCGTGGTCTGCAGGGCCGGCACGCCGCGCGCAATGGCTTCCTCGCGCGAGCAGGCGGCGATGTTGGAGGTCACGCTCAGGGCACCGATGACGCGGCCATTGCGGTCCTTCACCGCAATGGCGATGCCGCGCATGCCCATCTCGAACTGGTTCTCGGTGATGCCGTAACCCTGCTTGCGCATGGTGACGATCTCCTGGAACAGCGCGGCCTTGTCGGTCATGGCCATGTGGGTGTGCGGGATCAGGGTCACACGCTCCAGGTAAGCGGCAATCTCGGCATCCTCCCGCATGGCCAGCAGCACCCGTCCGGCCGTGGTGGTATAGGCCGGCAGGCGGGTGCCCGGCTCGAAGCCGGCATTGACCAGCTGCGCTGCGGTGACGCGGGTGACGTAGACGATCTCGTCGCCATCGAGCAGGGAAAAATTGGTGGACTCCTGCAACTGCTGCGTGAGCCGCTGCAGGAAGGGCACCACCGCGCGCGGTACGCGGGCCGATTCCAGATAGGACTGGCCCAGGTTCAACAGGCGCGGCATGAGCCAGAATTTCTTGCCATCGGAGGCCGCCATGCCGGTATGCACCAGCGTCAACAGATAGCGGCGTGCGGCGCTGCGGGTCAGGCCCACGCGCTCGGCCACTTCGCTGGCGGTCAGCTGGGGCGTGTCGCTGTTGAAGGCAGTGATGACGTCAAAACCCTTCATCAGGCCTTCGATCAGGTCGCGCTTCTGGATGTCCAGTTCTACCGAATGTTGGTCGATCATCGTAAATAAATGCCAAAAATGAGTGATTGGCGAACAAGTTGCGCGATTATCGCACGTTTTGCTTCATATCGGCCTTTTGGTGGGGGTGGGGCTTGGCTATACTCGGCTCCGAGACAAATCATCGGGATCATGATGAACACCATAGAAAACAATCCTGTCCCCACCAATCCGCTGGGCATCGATGGCATCGAGTTCATCGAATACGCCACCACGGAACCGCTGGCGCTGGGCGCCGTGCTGGAGCGCATGGGTTTCGAGCAGGTCGGCCGCCATCGTTCGCGCGAGGTGGTGCTCTACACGCAAGGCGAGATGAACGTGATCGTCAATGCCGACGTCTCGGCCTGGTCCGGTTTCGACCATGAGGTGCAGGCCACCAACCTGAGCGCCATCGCGCTGCGGGTGCGCGATGCCAACGAGGCCTATCGCCGCGTCACCGAGCTGGGCGCCTGGCCCATTCCCACGCGGGCCGGGGCGATGGAACTGAACATCCCGGGCGTGCATGGCTGCGGCGACTCCATCATCTACTTCGTCGACCGCTACAAGGATTTCTCGATCTACGACGTCGACTTCAAGCCGTCCAGCCAGGAGCGGCGCCAGACCACGGCGCTGTCGGGCCTGCATTTCTTCGGCCTGGTGCAGGCGGTGCAGCCGGACCGCACGCGCGAATGGATCGACTTCTATTCCAGCCTGATGGGGTTCTCGGTGCTGCCGGAAGGGGAGTTCTTCGGCATCCTGCCCAAGGGCTCCTTGCTGGTCAGCCCCTGCCGCCAGTTCTACATCCAGCTGGTGGAACCGCCCGAAGGCACCGAAGACATCCAGTGGGAAGAAGAGTGGCTGCGTCTCGGCCTGGGCACGCCCGACGTGTTGCAGGCGGTGCGGCAATTGCAGGAGCGCGGCGTGATCTTCGTCGACCGCGCGCCTACCCAGATCAGCGAGCGCGGTGCGCTCACCCAGCTCTACAAGGGCGGCGTCAGTTTCGAACTGGTGCGCAGCCAGAAAGCAAAGAATTGAGATCATGAAGGAAATCACAGGCACTACCCGCATCTTCCCCGTCATCGGCTGGCCGGTGGAACAGGTGAAGGCACCGACCCTCTTCAATGCCTACTTCAAACGGCACGATCTGGATGCGCGCGTCATCCCCTTCAAGATCGAACCGGAGCGCTATTGCGAGGCCGTGCGCATGTTCATGAAGACCGAGAACGTCGGCGGCATCTTCGTCTCCATCCCGCACAAGCCCATGACCCTCGATGCGGTCGAGCAAGCCACCCTGCGCGCCCGCGTGGCGGGCGCCTGCAATGCGGTCTACCGCGATGCCCAGGGCGTCATCTGGGGCGACCTGATCGATGGCGAGGGTTTCATCCGCGCGCTGGCGCGCACCGCCGCCGACCGTCCGCTGGTATGGAACAAGACCCGCGCGCTGGTGGTCGGCACCGGTGGCGTGGGCTGTGCCATCGTCGCTTCGCTGGCGGCACAGGGCGTGGCCGAGATCAGCGTCTTCGATACCAACCGCGCCGGGGCCGAGGCCTTGCTGGCGCGCGTGGAAGCGGCCTTCCCGGCCACCCGCGTGCGCTTTGCCCAGCCCGATGCGAGCGGCTTCGACCTGCTGGTGAACTGCACGCCGCTGGGCATGCACGTGGGCGACCCGATGCCTTTCGCACTGGAAGGTGTGAGCGCATCGGCCATCGTCGCCGACTGCGGCATGAAGATCGAGATGAGCCAGCTGCTGGTGCAGGCACAGGCCAAGGGCTGCCGCATCCAGAAGGGCAAGGAAATGCTGATCGAGCAGGCGCCGCTGTATCTCGAGCTGTTCGGCTGGCCCGGCGTGGCTGCCGACGACTTCCGTACACTGGGGGCATTGTGAACCTCGACAATTTCGGTATGGATACCATCACCCTGCCGGGTGGTCTGGAATCCAAGTTGCAGGCGTCGAAGGCGGCCGGCTTCTCGCAGCTCATGCTGTGGTCCAAGGACCTGGTGGGCTATCCCGGCGGGCTGGATGCGGCCGTGAAGCTGGTGCGTGAAAGCGGCGTGCGCGTCACCGGCATCCAGGTCATGCGCGATTACGAAGGCCTGCAGGGCAGCCTGCACGACTACAAGGTGGACGTGGCCCGCAACCTGCTGCAGATCTGCAAGGCCGTCGGTGCGCCGCTGCTGATGGTGTGTTCCTCGACCTCGCAACATGCCAGCGGCGACACCCGCCACATCGCACGCGACCTGGCCAAGCTGGCCAACCTGGCGGTGCCGCTGGGCATCCGGGTGGGCTTCGAGGCTTTGTCCTGGGGACGCCACATCAACCAGTACATGCAAGCCTGGGAAGTGGTGGAGATGGCCGACCATGCCAACCTGGGCGTGGTGATCGATTCCTTCCACATCCTCGCCAACCGTGGCGCGCTGGAAGACCTCGATGCCATTCCCGGCAAGCGTATCGTGATGGTGCAGCTGTCGGACTTCATGTGGCGCGAGATCCGTACCCCCGAAGAGCGGCTGGAAACGGCGCGCCATCTGCGCGTCTTCCCCGGCGAGGGCGAGCATTCGCTGGAGCTGTCGGACATGGTGCGGCGCCTGCATCGCGGCGGCTATCGCGGCGACTACAGCTTTGAAGTGTTCAATGACGATTACCTGCAGATGGCGCCGGCCGTGGTGGCTGAACGCGCGCGCCGGTCCGCCAAGTGGGTGACCGACCAGGTATTGCGGCGCGGCCTGCGGGTGCGCGAAGCGGTCGCCGCCTGAACCTGTTTCACGTAGTACGGCAACAGCGCCGGCTCGCCACAACAAAACCATAGCGAGCGGGTTTGACGATGCTTCCCTGATCCTCCCCGGAGCAGGCCGCATCACCACAAGAGAGGAGACCCCATGACCCCGCAGCGCCCTTCATCCTGAATCGCCGGCCCTTTCCCTGAACACGCCAGGGTTCGCCGGGCCTCCCTTTTTTCTCCCGACCCGATCATGCCGCGCTGCGCGCCGGCAGGGGACGCGTTGCGTGCGCCGGGAGTCCGGTTCCACTCCACCACCACAACCACAAACAACAGAGATCAGAGACATGAGACAACGATCCCGATATGCACCACGCAAGCTGCGCAAGCCCGTCGCCTTGGGCCTGCTGCTGGCGGCCTCCGGTACGGCGCTGGCGCAGAGCACCAGCAACGTCACCTTGTATGGCACCGTCGACCAATACCTGGGCTACATGCGCAGCAGTACCGGCAAGAGCCTGTGGGCGCTCAACGATGGCGCCATCCTGCGCAGCCGCATCGGCTTGAAAGGCGTGGAAGACCTGGGCGGCGGCTACGCGGCCACCTTCACGCTGGAAAACGGTTTTGCCGGCGACACCGGTGGCCTGGCCGACAGCACCCGCCTGTTCGACCGCCAGTCCTGGGTCGGCATCAGGACGCCTGAGGCCGGTGAATTCCGCGTCGGCCGCCAGAACAGCGTGCCCTTCTTCATCGGCGGCGCCATCGATTACACCGAGCGCACCACCTACGGTTCCATCATCAATACCTTCGGTGTGCCCTCGCGTTTCGACAATGACCTGTCGTGGAAGTCGCCGCGCTGGGCCGGTTTCCAGTTCGATATCCACTATGCGATGCCCGAGACGGCCGGCGAAGGATTGGGGCGCCGTGGTGTCTACCAGTTCGGCTTGGATTACACTAACGGCCCGTATCGTGCCGGTTATGCCGGATTGATGGCAAAACCCAATGCCGGCGGCCTGTACGACAATACGGTGCAATACCATAACCTGTATGCCGACTACGACTATGGTCCGGGCAAGATCTACCTGGCCTACGTACGGAGCAACAACAGCACCGCCAACGCCAATGGCAACAATGCCGCGACCATCCTCAACAATGTCAGCAATCCCAACAATTTCTTTGCCGGTAACGATCCCAATATCCAGCGTTTCTACAACGTCTACCAGGTCTCGGCGGATTATCGCCTGACCCCGCGGCTGCGCATCGGCGCACTGTATGGCGTGATGGTCGACACCTCCCACAAGGATGGTGGTGCACAGGGCGGCAACGTGGGCGCCTACTATGACCTCTCCAAGCGTACGACGCTCTATGGATTCGCCAACTACATGAAGAACCAGGCCAATGCCGGCTGGCGCTTCAGCGGTTCGGCCGGGCCGGGCAGCAACCTGGCCGGCGCCGACGTCAATGGCAAGAGCCTGATCGGCTTGCAGATGGGTATTCTGCATCGCTTCTGAACTACGCCATTTCCTTATACCGGCAGGCCGGTCCGCCTTCTCCAGAAAAAGCGGACGGCTTGCCCAGCAACACCACGGAGACACCATGCAATCCTCTCATCCCGGCGAGCAATCGCAGCAGAGCAAGAAAGCCGCCGCCAGCGGCTGGATCGGCTCGGCACTCGAATACTATGATTTCTTCATCTACGCCACCGCAGCTTCGCTGATCTTCCCGCAGCTGTTCTTCCCCAAGGGCGATCCGACCACTGCCATCATCGCCTCCCTGGCCACCTATGGCGTGGGCTACGTGGCGCGTCCCATCGGTGCCTTCGTGCTGGGCCACCTGGGCGATACCCATGGCCGCAAGAAGGTGCTGCTGTGGTGCATGTTCCTGATGGGTTTTTCCACCATCGGCGTCGGGCTCCTGCCGACCTATGACCAGGTGGGCCTGTGGGCCCCGGCGCTGCTGGTGATCATGCGCCTGGCGCAGGGCTTCGCGGTGGCCGGTGAAATCTCCGGGGCCAGTTCCATGATCCTGGAACACTCGCCCTTCGGCCGGCGCGGCTACTATTCCAGCTTCACGTTGCAGGGCGTGCAGGCCGGGCAGATCCTGGCGGCGGCCGTGTTCCTGCCGCTGGCGCACTACATGCCGGCCGAGCAGTTCAACGTGTGGGGCTGGCGCATTCCCTTCCTGCTGAGTTTCCTGGTCATCATCGCCGGCTGGATCATCCGCCGCACCGTCGAAGAAACCCCGCTCTTCAAGGCCGCCGACAAGAAGGAACTGCAGCGCCGCTCGCCGGTGGTGGAAGCCTTCCGCGACAGCTCGCCCAACATGCTGCGCGTGGTCTGCATGGCACTGATGAACGTGATCCCGGTGGTGGCCACCATCTTCGGCGCGGCCTACGCAGTGCAGCCGGCCTATGGCATCGGCTTTGCCAAGGATGTCTACCTGTGGATTCCGGTGGTGGGCAACATCGTGGCGGTGCTGGTGATTCCCTACGTGGGCAAGCTGTCGGACCGCATCGGCCGTCGTCCGCCGATCATCATCGGCTCCCTGCTGGCCGGGCTGTTTGCGTTTGCTTACCTGTATGCGATCAGCATCCGCAACGTCGAGCTGGCCTTCGTGATGTCGATCCTGATGTGGGGTGTGGTCTACCAGGGCTACAACGCGGTCTTCCCCAGCTTCTATCCGGAACTGTTCCCGGCCCGTTCGCGCGTGTCGGCCATGGCCATCGCACAGAACGTGGGCACGGCCATTACCGCCATGCTGCCGGCGCTGTTCACGGCCGTGGCGCCTCCGGGCTCCAACAACATCTGGCTGACCGTGGGCGGCATCGCCTTCGGCATCACCGTGGTGTCGGCGCTGGCAGCGTTCTCTGCACGCGAGACCTATCGCATTCCGCTGGAAAAACTGGGCCTGCCCGATGCCCAGCCCATGCCGCGCAACGAGTATGAACGCCTGCGTGCGCAGGCCGATCTGGAAGGGCGCTACGCCAAATCCTGAAGCGGCCTTGCCTGAAAAAAAACGCTGTTCCTTGTGAGGGAACAGCGTTTTTTTTATTGCCAGTCGTGCTCGGGATCGATGCGCCGTCGCCGCAGCAACATCAGCGCCAGCACCGCCAGTGCCAACAGCACCAGCAGCGCCACGACCGCACCCACACCGACGCCGATGCGCGCCAGCAAGAGCAGCGGCGAGCGCGGGCCACCCTCACGGATCACCGCCACGTCCTCGGCCTTGACCGTCAGGTCGGGGTTGCCGTAGTACTTCAGCAGGTAATTCGACAAGGCCGCCACGTCCTCGTTGGAGAGCTTGTTCAAGGCATTGGGCTGGTCGCCGAAGGGCGGCATGAAGACATGGCCGCCTTCTTCCGTTTCCCGGTCCACGCCGTAAAGGATGGTGGCGATCAGGTTGTTGGCATTGACGCCGGCCGTGGCCGAATTGTGGAACAGGCTGGGGTAGTAGCCATCGCGTGTGCCCTGGCCGTTGTAGCCATGGCAGGAGGCGCAGCTGGCCGAGAACAGGCGGGCGCCCCGGATTTCTTCGGGGCTGTCGGCACTGAGCGCGCGGCCACGGAACTGCGCCAGCGCATTGCCGGCCTTGCCCTGCTCGAAGCGCGTGCCCAAGGGCGGCGGCGTGGATGCATCCGGGCCGATGGCCGGGGTCTGCTTGAGGTAGACGGCGATGGCGCGCAAGTCATCCTCGGTGAGCTTGGAGAAGCTGTGCGTGATCGCCTCGGCCATGCTGCCGGCCGCCTGGGCACGGCCTTCCAGACGGCCGGTCTGCAGATACGCGACCAGTTCGTCCTGGCTCCAGGTGCCGATGCCGGCGGTGGGGTGCGAGGTGATGTTGGGCGCATACCAGGGACCGACCTGGGCACCGGAGAGGGCCAGGTCGGTTTTTTCCTGCATCAGCAGACCGCGCGGCGTATGGCAGCTGCTGCAATGCGCCGGTCCTTCCACCAGGTAGCGTCCGCGCAGCCACTGTGCTGAGCGCTGCGGGGCAGGCGCCAACGGTTGGTCCTTGAGGAAGAGCGCATTCCACACTTTCATCGAGGCCCGGATGTTCATCGGGAAGGGCAGGGCGGTGCTGCGCGTGGGCGCATCGACGGGGGCCACGCCCTTCATGAAGTAGGCGTACAGGGCTGCTACGTCCGCATCGGTCAGGGCCGCGTAGGCGGTGTAGGGCATGGCCGGATACAGGTTGGCACCGTCGGCGCGCACGCCCCGGCGCAGGGCGGCGGCGAACTGCGCTTGGCTGTAGTTGCCGATGCCGTGGGTCTTGGAGGGCGTGATGTTGGTGGCGATGATCTCGCCTACCGGTGAGGCGATGGCCAGGCCACCGGCCATGGGCTTGCCGTGCGGCGCGGTGTGGCAGGCGATGCAGTCCGAGGCGATGGCCAGGTAGCGGCCACGCTCGATGAGCATCGCCTCCGCTGAAGGCGCCGCTGCTGGTGCGGGTGCGCTTGTGGGGACGCTTGCGGCCGGGGTAGCGGGCTCGGGCGTCTGGGCCAGGGCGGAGGTGGACAGCAAGGCGCTGGCCAGGCCGATGAGGATCAGTGTCTTCATGGTCGGCCTCACGCTTTCTGCAACTGACGCAGGATGGCATCGGCCGCCTTCAGGCCCAGTGCCGCCATGCTCAGGGTGCTGTTGCCGCAGGCGGTGCTGGGCATGGCGCCGCCACCGGGCAGGAACAGGTTGTCGTGGTCATGGGCGCGGCAGTCGGCATCGACCACCGAGGTGGCGGGGTCCGTGCCCATGATGGTGCCGCCCATGATGTGCTTGCTCTGGGCGAAAGCAGGGCTGACCTTGATGTCGGTGGCGCCCATGGCCTCGGCGATCTTGCGGCCGATCGGCAGGGAATACAGCTCGGCCGACTTGCGCGTGTAGTCGCCCACGTCGTAATGGATGGCCGGACGCGGCAGGCCCAGCCAGTCCTTCTTGCCGGAGAGCGTCAGGCGGTTGTCGGCGTCGGGCAGCACCTCGTGCGCCAGCACGATGTCGGCGGTGCAGGCGGTCATGCGGCGGATCTCTTCATCCAGCGCCTGGCCGACCAGGCCCTTCTTCAAGGCCGCAAAGGTGACGAAGCGATTGCGTGCGAAATTGTTGTAGCGGAAGTAGGCGCCCGCGTATTCGGCGCGGAAGCTGCCTTGCGAGGTTTCCATGATGCCGCTGTTGACCACCGGACCGACGCCGGACCAGTAGGGTTCGGCCAGGGTCAGCGTCATGGTCAGTTGCGGATGGTCCATCATGTTGCGGCCCACCTGGTCGGAGCTGTTGGCCAGCCCGTGCGGGTTGCGGCCGTCGGCCGACATCAGCAGCAGCTTGGGGGTTTCGATGCCATTGCAGGCCAGCACGAAGAGCTTGCCGGTGACGCGGTGGCTCACCTTGTTGGCGTCGAAATAGTTGACTGCCTGCACGCGGTTGGCGGCATCGGTCTCGACCTTGTAGACCACGGCATCGGTGAGGATGGTGGCGCCCTTGGCTTCCAGTCGGGCCAGCGCGGTGGCGGCGTCGTACTTGGCGCCGACCGGGCAGACCGGCACGCAGTTGTTGTTGGCGCAGCAGGCCGGGCGCTCATCGTAGGGCATGCCGCTGTTGCGGGCCTGGGCCGTCGGGATGTTGTGGTAGCCCAGTGTCTTGACCACTTCGGTAAAGCGCTGCTCGCCGGGGCTGAAGGGCAGCGCCGGCATGGGGTAGGGGGCCGAGCGTTGCGGCGGCCATTGCAGGGCCGGATCGGACGGACCGCAGATGCCCAGCTTGTGTTCGACCCGGGTGTAATACGGTTCCAGCACGTCGTAGCCGAAGGCCCAGTCGCGGCCCACGCCGTAGAGCGTGTGCAGTTGCATGTCCTCGGGCGTGAGGCGCCAGCAGGTACCGGCCCAGTGCCAGGTGGAGCCGCCGGCATAGCGGATGAAGGTCTGGGCGTATTTGTCGGGACCGGACAGTTCCAGGTAGTGATCGTCCGGATTCTCGCTGGAGGGCATGGGATGCGGTGCCCACGGGCGCGGCGGATAGCAGGAGGACGGATCGCCCTTGAGCGCCAGCGGCAGGTTGCGGAAGTTTTCCACCACCTCGGCGCGCGCCACGCGCGGGCCGGCTTCCAGCATCAGGACGGTGATGCCGGCATCCAGCAGTTGTTCGGCGATGAGCACGCCCACCACGCCGGTGCCGACGATGACGACTTCGGCTTTGTTGTTGCTGTTCATACGATGAAGTGTCGGTAGGTTGATCAGAAGCGCGGCATGTCGGCCAGCGGCACGGTGGCCTGGCGCCAGCGGTTGGGGCCGCTGATGCCATAGGAGGGGATGGCGACCACGTCCAGCGTGGTCTGGTAGGTCAGCGCTTCTTCATAGGTGAAGACGGTGGCATTGCGCTTGGGCGAGGAGCAGCCGGTGTACCAGGCGAAGATGATCCAGTAGGCCAGGGTCTGCTGCGGGCCAGCGGGGATGTCGGCGAAGAAGTCTTCGACCTTGTGGGCCTGCTTCTGCTCGGCGAGGGCCAGCAATTGCTGCATGAGGGTGTCGAGGTCGGCGTGTTCGCGCGCGGCTACTTCCAGCATGCGCGCGCCCACGGCGGGATTCAGGCGGTGGTTCACCAGCAGCGCGGACAGGCGCATGAAGGGCGCAAGGAGCGGGCTGTCGGGCTGGGGGATGGCCCAGGAAGGCAGACTGGACAAGGCCACGTAGCTGCCCAGTAGGCTCACGCCGGTCAGCAGCAGGCTGCGCCGGGACATCGTGACTTGGTGGGGAAATCGTTTCATTGGCGGCGGCGATGGCATGTGCTCAGGGCGAGGGCGGGCCTGATGGCGGCGGCCTCGATGACCGAGACGATGCGTCTTGTGGTGGAGGTGAGTGCTGTCGTGTTGCAGGGGTAAAGCGGGAGAGGCAACGCTGCGCATGTTAACAGGGTTTGCGTCGGCGTGCAGGAGGGTGTTGCGTCAAGGCATCGACCCACGCTTGCGGGGAAAAATGCCTTCTCTTTGCGCAATTGAAAGCCTGTCCAGATAGTGATAATCCCCTTCAGAAAGAGGAGCCACCAGCCGACACCGGCCAGGCGGCGCAAGACGGTGAAGACAAACAGGGGGCGGTGATGATGGCGTGGTTCAAGAATCTGAAGATTGCCAGGAAGTTGCAACTGGCGTTTCTGACGGTGCTGGTATTGATGGCGGTCCTGGGGATCTTCTCGATCAGCCAGTTGGCCAAGGTCAAGAATGCGTCCTCTGAAATATCGCGCGACTGGATGCCGGCGCAGAAGAAGCTGGGCGACATCAAGCTGTATTTCGTGCGCCTGCGCGGCACCGAGTCGCAACTGGCGATCTACGATGGCGACGTCGAGGCCATGAATGGCCTGGTCTCGCGCAGCCAGGCCATCCTGAGCGGCCTGGACAAGACCATGAAGGATTACGAAGCGACCCTGGATACGCCGCAGGAGCGCGAGATCTATCCCAAGGTGGCGGCGCAGATTGCCGAATTCCTCGGCGAGCACAAGAAGATCGTGGCGGCCTTCCTGGCCAAGGACAATGCGCAAGGGCGCGATCTGTTCCTGGGCTATTCCAACAAGCTCTATCCGCAGATCCTCGGTGACCTGGAAAAGCTCATCAAGATCAACCAGGACGGCGGCGATGCCGCCACCGCCGGGGCCGACGAGACCTTTGGCCAATCGCGCGTGGGCGTGCTGGGACTGTTGGTCGCGGCACTGGCCATCGGCATGGGACTGGCGCTCTACATGGCGCGCATCATCGCCGCGCCGCTGCAGGATGCGGTGGACGTCGCACGCCGCGTGGCCGGCGGCGACCTCGGTGCCGAGATCACGGTGCGCAGCAAGGACGAGACCGGCCAGCTGATGCAGGCGCTGCAGACCATGAACGAGGGCTTGCGCCAGGTGGTCGGCCAGGTGCGCAATGGCACCGACAGCATCGCCACGGCCTCCACCGAGATCGCCACCGGCAACCTGGACCTGTCGCGCCGTACCGAGCAGCAGGCCACCGCGCTGGAAGAGACGGCCTCGGCGCTGGAGGAGCTGACCTCCACCGTCAAGCAGAATACCGACAACGCCCGCCAGGCCAATCAACTGGCCATGGCCGCCTCGGGCGTGGCCGCGCGTGGCGGCGGCGTGGTGGGGCAGGTGGTGCAGACCATGGAAGCCATCAACGATGCCTCCAACCGCATCGTGGAAATCATCAGTGTGATCGACGGCATCGCTTTCCAGACCAACATCCTGGCCTTGAATGCCGCCGTCGAAGCGGCTCGCGCCGGTGAGCAGGGGCGCGGCTTTGCCGTGGTGGCCTCGGAAGTGCGTTCGCTGGCCCAGCGCTCGGCCTCGGCCGCCAAGGAAATCAAGCAGCTGATCGACGATTCGGTCAGCAAGGTCGGCGCCGGGACCACGCTGGTGCGCCAGGCCGGCACCACCATGTCGGAGGTGGTGGAGAGCGTCAAGCGGGTGACCGACGTGGTCTCCGAGATTTCTGCGGCCAGCACCGAACAGAGCGTGGGCATCGACGAGATCAACCGCGCCGTGTCACAGATGGATGAAGTCACGCAACAGAATGCGGCCCTGGTGGAACAGGCCGCTGCGGCCGCGCAATCCATGCAGGAACAGGCCTCAGGCCTGGCCAATACGGTCAGCGTGTTCAAGCTGCGCTAGGCTGGCCTAGCCAGGCGTGGACGGCCTGGCGTCTTGCTGGCGCTGCAACTGCTTGTCGTCGTTGGCCTGCCGCTGCGCCGGTGGCAACGGTGTTTTCTGCTGCAGCTGCGCCTTGACCTTTTCACGCAGTTCGCTGAAGACATCCATTTCCAGCAAGGCCGTGCGCTTGAGCAGTTTTTCCATCATCTTGCGCAACCGGGCTTGCGTCTGTGCCTGCGATGCCGCCATGTCAGGCTGGCTGGCCAGGACTTGCTGCATCTCTTCTGCCCATTGCTGACGGCCTTGTATGGACAGGCTGACCACCGACGAGGCCAGTGGCTGCTCGGTAGCGGCCAGGTCTGGCGCGGGTGCGCGCGCGGCCGCATCAATCTTGTATGGATCGTTCGAGGATGTTGTTTCTGGAGAAATTTTCATGGCGCTCACGAAAGCAAGGCAGATGCTGTCGTATCGGCCCTTGTATGGTGTGGCTTGAGGGATGTCAGGATTTTTTCTTTTCCTGACCCATGCAACTTTCGGTCTGTCTGGCAACCTTAATCAGGTGATACGCAATCGTGTAGTGACGAAACGTCATTGGATCTTTGCGCAATAAAAACACCGAGCCATTCTCTCCATGAACCATCACCCGCAGTTCCTTCCTCCTGCTGCCGTCCCGACCGTGCGGCCCAGCCGCATTTCGCTGCTCAGTACCGGCATTGCCGGTTTTGACGAGATCCTGGGCGGTGGCCTGCCGGCCGGCAGCCTCTATCTGATCCAGGGGCTGGCCGGCAGCGGCAAGACTACGCTGGCCTCGCAGGTGGGATTTGCCCAGGCGCGCAGTGGCAACAAGGTGATGCTGTTGACGCTCATTGCCGAATCCCACGCCAAGATGCTCAATCACGTGAGCAATTTTGACTTTTTCGACGAGAGCCTGGTGGGCGACCAGATGCAGATGCTCAGTGGTTATGGCGCCCTGGCCAGCGAGGGCCTGCGCGGCCTGCTGCGCCTGATCAGCGCCGAACTGAACCGCCATCGACCGGCCATGCTCATCATTGACGGTTTCCGTTCGGTGCGCGATTCGGGACCGTCGGACCTGAACCTGTCGGAATTCATGCATTCCCTCAATGCGCTGGTGTTCACCATGAACTGCACCACGCTGCTGCTTTCGCCGGTGGAAGGCAACATGCCCGAATCGGAAAACACCCTGGTCGATGGCGTCATCGAACTGAGCCAGCATGAGTCCGGCATGCAACTGGTGCGCGAGATCAAGGTCTTCAAGCTGCGCGGCGCCAACCATCTGCTGGGCAAGCACGTCTTCGAGATCAATCAGAGCGGGGTCGAGATATTCCCGCGCTTCGAAGCCACCGCCACCCGCGCCGGCAAGGTGCCGGGCACTTCCGACCGCTACGTCAGCGTGGGCATCCCTTCCTGGGACAAGTGCATCGGCGGCGGCGTGGTCAGTGGTTCGCTGACCTGTCTCTTGGGCAGCCCCGGCGTGGGCAAGACGCTGATGGGTCTGCACTTCATCGAGCAGGGTTTGAAGGATGGCCAGCAATGCCTGATCCTGGGTTTCTACGAATCGCCCGAACGCCTGCTGGCCAAGGCGCGCAAGGCCGGCATGCAGCTCGATGCCCATATCGACAGCGGCGCGCTGCAGATGATGTGGCAGCTGCCGCTGGAAATGCTGTGCGACGACCTGGCCAAGCGCATGCTGGACAACATCGCCCGGCGCGGCGTGACGCGCCTGTTGATCGATGGCGTGGATGGCCTGCGCAGCATCGTGGTGCAGCAGCAGCGCATGCGGCCCTTCCTGGTAGCGCTGACCAATGAATTGCGCGCGCGCGGGGTGACCACCTTCATCACCGAGCAATTGCCGTATTTCCGCGAATCGCGCCCCCAGGTCGACCCCAGTTCCTCGCAGCTGTACGAAAACATGATGCTGCTGGAATACGTGGTCAAGGATAACGTCAACCGCCGCCAGATCTCCGTGATGAAGCTGCGCGAAAACGGCTACGACGGCGCCAGCCGCCTGATGAACATTTCGGATGCCGGCATCGAGATCGATGGCCTGGTCTCTCCTGTTTCCGCGCCGCTTGCGGATGGACGCTGACCATGCCCGGTGTGTCACCTCCACAGCAGGGGGCGCAGCCCCTGCTCCTGATCGTCGACGATGAGATCGACATCACCGATACCTATGCCATGCTGCTGGAGCTGCATGGCTACCGGGTGGTGACGGCCAGCCACGGCGCCGATGCGCTGGCCAAGGTGCAGCAGGAATGGCCCGATCTGGTCATCTCGGATTGCATGATGCCGGTGATGAACGGTCTGGAGCTGTGTTCGGCGCTGCGCGCGCTGCCCGGTGGCGCAACGCTGCCCGTCATCCTCTGCAGCGGCGCGCCGGAACGCCATAATCTGTCGCAATCCAGTCACAACCTGTTCCTGCGCAAGCCGGTGTTTTTCGAACATCTGCTCGCAGAAATCCAGCGCCTGCTGCCCGCGCGTTCCTGACCTCTCCACGCCTCTGAAGCCGCATCCGCCCAAGCTCTGCCCTGGTAGCGGGCGCGGTCTTGTGCCGTCCCTCCGCTCTGTCTGAACGATGACCCCGTTGCGGTGCGCCACCCGCCTGCACCTTGCGGTAGCGCAATGTTGTCCAACTTTCAGGAATTTCCTGATATCGCGTTTCATCGCCAACCATCACCATCATTCACAACAAGTCACCGTGACAGCAGGTACGGGATAGAGGGCGGGACGAAGGCAGGAGGAGACATGATGGAAACCGGCAACAAGGCCGCGACCGTACTGGTCGTGGAAGATCATCCCGAGTCGCGCGAGATGCTGTGCGGGATCTTGCGGCAGGGCGGGCTGCAGGCCGTGGGGGCGGCCGATGGCGTGGATGCCATCGCGCAGCTGCAGGTGCAGGCACCGGCCCTGGTGCTGACCGATCTGCGCATGCCGCGCATGGATGGCATGGAACTGGCGCGCTACATCAAGTCGCATGAACGGTTTGCGCAAATTCCCGTGGTGCTGATCAGCGCCCATTTGCCGGCTGCCAGTGCACGCATTCCCTCGATTGCCGCTTTTCTGCTCAAGCCATGTTCGGTCGACCACCTGCTGGGTACCGTCAACGGCCTGTTGCGCCAACATGCGCAAAGCCAGGCCCAGTGGAGTTTTCAGGTGTAAGGGATCTGCGAGTTTTTATGATTTTATCCGCAGATATTTTCTGTATAACGTTGTGACTTTGGAAAGCATTTGCGCGCCCGGGGGTGGGTGTGCAATCCCGTAGCGAAAACAGGCGGGGATGCGCCGGCAGTCATAAAAGCTTCTTCCGGAACACTAGAGTGATGAAAGTACTTATCGTAGAAAGCGATCTCGACTGGCGTAATACGTTGAGCGCACATGTGGGGGAATTGGGTTACGAGATATCGGTCTGCTCGGCAATGGGCCAGGCCAGGGACATCCTCAAGAGCCGTCAGCCCGACATCCTGCTATCTGACACCAGCCTGCCCGATGGCAGCCTCTTGCCCGAACTGGCTTCGCTGCGGCAGAACTTCCCGTCCATGGGCATCGTCGTGCTGACCGGCGCCCCGCGCAGCGAGGAACGGGTACGCTGCATGAGCGACGGCGCCGATTACTGCCTGGGCAAGCCGGTCAAGCTGGAAGAAGTCTCGGCCACCCTGACGGCCCTGGCGCGCCGCATGAAGACCGCGCCGCACCAGAGTTCGCCGCAGGCGGAGAAGTGGGCCTTCCACCGCCGCTCGGGGCGCCTGTCCAGCAATGGCACCGTGGCGCTGCAATTCACCGACAAGGAAAGCACCGCCCTGGCGGCGCTGCTGCAAAGCCCCAACTATCCGGTCTCGCATGGCCAGTTGTTCGACCTGCTGCGCTCCGGCGGCGAGGAGTACGATGCCCACCGCATCGATGCCCTGATCTACCGCGTACGCCAGAAACTGCGTTCGCTGGAGGAGGCGCCCATGCAAATCCGCAACATCTATGGCGAAGGCTTCCTGATGTTGCGCCGTTCCTCGGCGGTCGACATCGTTCTGGAATCCTGAGCGGAACTGACGCCGCGGGCTCGCTACGACGGGCCCGCGCAGGCGCCGCAAAATCTGGCCAATTCGTTCATATGTACGTAAAGCTCGCGTTGCAGCAAGGCTGCCAGGCGGGCTTTTTTGTTTTTCAACGGGCGAGAAACTTCATCTGGCCTGAAACCAGCGTGGATGCTGCCCCACCCTCCGATGGCGGCAAGAAATGCTGCGTCGCGCAAGTTTGGCCGCTTTTGGGGTATGATTAAGCAGGTTTCGACGCTAAATCGTATTTCTTCGCTTTACGTTTTCCGCTGAATCTGTCCTTCGCAGACATGCCGTCTGCGGCCACCCGACCGAACAAAGTTGAAGCAGGCCTTCCGGCCCGCTGCGGCATTGCCATGGGCTTCTTTGCTCCTGACTGATGCTGACGGCGGACCGGATGGCTGCTTTGCCGTTAGTGAACCATCATGACCACTTCCGCTGAATTGACCGGGGCTCTCAGTGAGTCCCAGCACCGACCGCTTACTTCCTCCGACTACCGCACCCTGAGCCTGTCCGCCCTGGGCGGCACGCTGGAGTTCTACGATTTCGTCATCTACGTGTTCTTCGCGGCCGTGGTGGGCAAGCTGTTCTTCCCGGCCGACATGCCCGAATGGCTGCGCATGCTGCAGACCTTCGGCATCTTCGCCGCCGGCTACCTGGCGCGCCCGGTGGGCGGCATCATCATCGCCCACTATGGCGACGTGATCGGTCGCAAGCGCATGTTTACGCTGTCCATCTTCCTGATGGCGGTGCCCACTCTCGTGATCGGCCTCTTGCCCACCTACGCCAGCATCGGCGTGGCCGCGCCCATCCTGCTGCTGTTGATGCGCACCCTGCAGGGCGCGGCCATCGGCGGTGAAATGCCCGGCGCCTGGGTCTTCGTGGCTGAACACGTGCCGGCCAACCGCTACAGCTTCGGTGTCGGTTCGCTCACGGCGGGCATTACCGGCGGCATCCTGCTGGGTTCGCTCATGGGCATCTTCATCAACAGCGTCTACGCCCCGGCTGAAGTGGCGGCCTACGCGTGGCGCATTCCCTTCATCCTGGGTGGCGTGTTCGGGCTGGTGTCGGTCTACCTGCGCCGCTATCTGGAAGAAACCCCGGTGTTCCGCGAACTGGCTGCGCGCCGCAAGGAGTCCAGCGAGATGCCGTTGAAGACCGTGCTGCGTGAACACCGCGCGGCCAGCGTGCTGACTGCCGGCATGACCTGGTGCCTGTCGGGCGCGGTGGTGGTGGTGATCCTGATGACGCCTTCCTACCTGCAGACCGTACATCACCTGCCGGCCAAGCTGGTGATGCAGGCCAACTGCGCCGGCACGCTGATGCTGACCATCGGTTGCCTGGCCATCGGCTGGCTGTGCGACCGCATCGGCACCCGCGCCGGCATGATCATCGGCTGGGGTGGCCTGGGGCTGTCGACCTGGTGGTTCTACGGGCAGTTGCCGGGTTCGCCGGAGTCGCTGATCTGGGGCTATGCGCTGGTGGGCCTGTTCGTGGGCAGCATTTCGCTGACCCCCATCGTGTCCACCCGCGCCTTCCCGCCGGCGGTGCGTTTTACCGGCTTGTCCTTCGCCTACAACATGGCTTATGCCGTTTTCGGCGGCTTGACGCCGGTACTGATCTCGCTGTGGATCAAGGCTGATCCGCAAGGCCCGGCGCTGTATGTGATCGGCTTGTCGATCCTGGGCGTGCTGCTGGCGTTCGTGCCGATGAGCAGCAAGGGTTACAAGGCCTGATCGGGAAGACCGCTGCAAGTTGAAGAGGCCCGGTACCGCAAGGTACCGGGCCTCAATTTTTGATGGCGCCTAGTTGACCAGCTCGCGCTTCAGTTCAGAAATCAAGGCCGGGTGCAGCGACCCGCCGCACAGGAACGCCGGCCATTGCCCCCTGACCAGATCCATCTCGCGCTCGTCGCGGCACAGCAGGATCACGGGCACGTCGGACAACTGCTTCTGCGCCTTCAGGTAATGCGCCAGGCGCAGGCCGCTCATGCCTTCCATGGCCAGCTGCGCCAGTACCACGTCGGGCTTGTCCAGCACGATGTGTTCGATGGCGTCATTGCCGCTGCTGGCGATCTGGATGTCGATGTCGTTGATGGCCAGCCATTCGGTCAGCGCACGGCTGACTTCAGGCTGGGTGGTGGCGATCAGGGCGGTCTTGTGCATGTCGGGACTCTCGGGAAGTCAGGGGTAGGCTCATCATGTACTGGCGGCAACATTGCCGCCATCGGGGTTTTCCTGATCTCTTCCGGATACCCGGCCGCTCAGGCCATGCTGCTCATGGCTTCACAGCTTTCCGCACAGCGCTGGCAGGCGGCCGCGCATTCCTTCATGCCCTGGCTGTCGTTGCAGCGGTCCTGGCACTGGCGGCATACCTCGGCGCAGACACTGCAGATCTGGCGGCAATACTGCGATCCCGCCAGCTGCCAGTTGGCCGACAGCTGGCACAGCTCGGCGCATTCCAGCAGCAGGCGCACGTCGTCGGCGGCCAGGTCCTGCGCCGCTGCCGGGCTGATGCCGAAGGCCGCCTTGCGGCAGGCTTCATGGCATTGCTGGCAGGCCTGCATACAGGTCAGCATCGACAATGATGAACTCATCTGCTGGCTGGATTGGCTGGATTGGCCGGACTGGCCGACATTGCCGGTATCGAAGACGGTCTGTGTGCTCATGATGGACTCCTTGTATGGATTGAGGCGAGCGATGTTTGCAGACATGCTCAGGTGTTGACGATTTCCCCGCCATTGGGATGCAGCACCTGCCCGGTCATGTAGGAGGCGCCCTCGGTGGCGAGGAAGACATAAGCCGGGGCAACCTCATCGGGTTGTCCCGGACGGCCCAGCGGCACGTTCTTGCCGAAGCTGGCGACTTCTTCCTCGCTGAAGCTGGCGGGGATGAGCGGCGTCCAGATCGCTCCCGGTGCCACGGCATTGACGTGGATGCCGGCCGAGGCCAGCTGCTGCGACAGCGACCGGGTAAAGGCCACGATGGCGCCCTTGGTGGCGGCATAGTCGACCAGATGCTTGCTGCCGCGATAGGCCGTCACCGAAGTGGTGTTGATGATGCGTGCGCCGCGCGTGAGGAAGGGCATGGCTTCCTTGACCATGTAGAACATCGAGAAGATGTTGGTGCGGAAGGTGTGCTCCAGCTGTTCCTGCGAAATCTGCTCGATGCTCCTGGCCGGATACTGCTGGGCCGCATTGTTGACCAGCACGTCCAGGCGGCCGTAGGCATCCATCACCGCGCGCACGGCGCTGCGGCAGAACTCGGGCGAGCTGACGTCTCCCGGCAGCAGCAGGCAGGGTGCGTCCAGTGCCTGCACGTCCTTCTGGGTCTGGCGCGCATCCTCTTCTTCCTCCAGGTAGACGATGGCCAGGCGCGCGCCTTCGCGGGCGTAGGCCAGCGCAACGGCGCGGCCGATGCCGCTGTCGCCGCCGGTGATGAGCGCGACCTTGCCGGCCAGGCGCTGTCCGGGCGCACCGGCCGGTGCGCTGTGCGGACGCGGTTGCATCTCTTGTTCGCTGCCGGGCTGCCGGGATTGGTGCTGGGCCGGAAGGCCGTCGGTCTGGTTGTCGCTCATGCTGTCCTCCGTGGGCAATAGGGTGATGCCACATGGTAGGAAGCGGTGAGGAGTCGGTCTGTAGTCCCGCACCGTGATCTGGGCGCGGTCCCTCACTGACGGTGATGACGGAGAGGCTGAAGATGAGCCGGCGCATATTCTTATGCACAGAGCTTCGTTGACCCAGACGAGGCACGCCGACACACTGGCAGGCTCATCGGGCGTTGCGCAAATGATTTATAGTCGAGGTCTGAACCGGCGCAGACCGGTCACTTCTGAGCCACTTCAGACCGCAGAGAGGGAGACATGTCCACCGTTCATCCATCCGGCAAGCAGCTCTGGCGCTTGCGCGAATTCATCACTGGTTTTGCCGGCCTGCTCGATGCGCGCGCCGACGAGGCCGACATCCTGCACGGCGGCGGTGCATTGCTGCGGCAACTGGTGGCCCATGACGACTGGCTGCCCGATGCCTATGCCCAGCCCCATCCCGAGCGTTACCAGCAATTCCTGCTGCATGCGGATTCGGCGCAGCGCTTCTCGGTCGTCAGCTTTGTATGGGGACCGGGGCAGCGCACACCCATACATGACCATACGGTCTGGGGTTTGATCGGCGTGTTGCGCGGTGCCGAACATGCGCAATCCTTTGCCTGGCAAGACCAGGCGCTGCAGCCCATGGGCGAGCGCGCGCTGTTGCAGGCGGGGCAGGTCGAGGCGGTGTCGCCCAGCCAGCCCGGGCTGCATGACGTGCACCAGGTCAGCAATGCGCATGCCGATCAGGTCTCGATCAGCATCCACGTCTACGGTGCCAACATCGGCGCCGTGCGGCGCTCGGTCTATCATCCCGAGAAAGGGCGCGTGCCGTTCATCTCCGGGTATTCCAATACCACCTTGCCCAACATCTGGGACCTGTCCATCGAAGCCGCCACACCATGAGTCAAGAACAAACCGCAGACCATTTGCCCGTCGTGAGCTATGCCGAGGTGCGCGCCGCCTTGCTGGCCCGTGAAGAAATCGCCCTGCTGGACGTGCGCGAGGAAGCGCCGCATGCGCAATCCCATCCGCTGTTTGCGGCCAATTTTCCGTTCTCGCATCTGGAGCTGAACGTCTTCGCGCGCCTGCCGCGCCGCGATGTACGCATCGTCACGCTCGATGATGGTGAAGGCCTGGCGGTGCGCGCCGCCTTGCGCCTGCGCGCGCTCGGCTATACCCGCGTGGGCGTGCTGGCCGGTGGCGTGCGCGGCTGGCGCGAGGCGGGCGGGGAGCTGTTCCAGGACGTCAACGTGCCCAGCAAGGCCTTCGGAGAACTGGTGGAATCGAAGCGCCATACGCCTTCGCTGGCGGCCGAAGAGGTCAAGGCCTTGCTCGACAGCGGGGAAGATGTGGTGGTGGTCGATGCGCGCCGATTCGACGAATACCAGAACATGAACATCCCCGGTTCCATCAGTGTGCCCGGCGCCGAGCTGGTGCTGCGCCTGCCCGCTATCGCACCGGATCCGAAGACGCGCGTGATCGTCAACTGCGCCGGGCGTACCCGCAGCATCATCGGTACGCAATCGCTGGTCAATGCGGGTCTGCCCAATCCGGTCCATGCGTTGCGCAACGGCACCATCGGCTGGACCCTGGCGGGCCAGGCACTGGAACATGGCCAGGCGCGCCGCTTCCCGGAAGCAGTCGAGGCCAGCCAGCGCGAACAGGCCCGGCGCCAGGCGCGCAGCGTGGCCGACCGCGCGGGCGTCAAGCGTATCCCGCTGGCGCGGCTGGACGAACTGGCACGCGCTGACCGCACCGTCTATCGATTCGATGTACGGACGCCAGAGCAATACCGATCCGGACATCTGCCGGGCTTTCTCTCTGCGCCCGGCGGCCAGCTGGTGCAGGAAACCGAGATGAATGCCCCGGTGCGCGGGGCGCGCATCGTGCTGGCCGATGATGATGGCGTGCGCGCCGACATGACGGCCTCATGGCTGGCGCAGATGGCGTGGGAAGTCTATGTGGTCGATGGCGCTACGGCAGCAGACTTCACGGTCACGGGCGAGGCACCGCGCGAACTGCCGGTGGTGTCCACGCGGCCCGGGCAAGGCATCAGTGCGCAGCAGTTGCAGCGCTGGCTGCAGGCTGACAGCGGCACGGTGGTGCTGGACGTGGCGCAGAGTGCGCGTTATGTGGCAGGGCATATTCCGGGCGCCTGGTTCGTGCTGCGCTCGGACATCGCTGCGGCTGCTCGCCGCTTCCCGCAGGCCACCCGTTTCGTGCTGACCTGCGGCAGCGCCTTGCTGGGGCAGTTCGCCGTGCCCGACCTGCAAGCGCTGGTGAGCCAGCCGGTGTATCTGCTGGAGGGCGGCAATGCGGCCTGGGCGCAGGCCGGCCTGCCGCTGGAGCAGGGCGAGACGCACCTGCTGTCGGCGCGCATCGACCGCTATCGCCGGCCCTATGAGGGCACCGACAATCCGGCCAGCGCCATGCAGGCTTATCTCGATTGGGAATTCGGATTGGTGGAGCAGCTGGGGCGGGATGGGACGCACGGGTTCTTCGTGATCTGAAGAACGCCCCGCGCCCGGAAGAAATTTGATCGTGCAAGCCTGAAATGAAAGACGGCCCACCGAAGTGGGCCGTGTTCCATATCATCTGTCCTGTGGGGGAGGCTCACGCCCGCGTGTCCACAAGCTCACCGAAAAATGGTAGCACACGCGCCAATGGACAGGAAGATGGAACATGCGCAACATCTTGACTGCATCGCAAATCGATTCTTCAATGCTTTCCCCATTTTCCTGGCCGGATCCAGCCCGCGGAACTGCGGCAGGCCATTCACGCCGAGCTGGAGCCTTTGCGCAGGTTCCGCAACCGTATCGCACACCATGAACCTATCCTGGCCCATCCCTTGGCGCAGCTGCAGTCGAGCATCAATTCCCTGCTCCATTGGCGCAGTTGTGATCTTGCGTCTTGGCACGCGATGTGGGAAACGGTCACGCTTCATCTCCACCGCAGGCCTTGAGCACGGGCGCGTGACACGCCTGTGCTCAACGTTATGAAGATGGTCGAATGAAACAGTTCGTCTCGTCCCGATGGCAGTTCGTCTCGTCCCGATGGCAGTTTGTCGCTTATCAGCGTCACATTCTTGTCACAGGAATGAAATATGATCCGCGGTCTATCCAAAATCACAACGCGGGCGTGCACGGTGGAAAGTCATTTCAGTCTGACTCCGGCGACAGGGAGCAAGTTGTTCCAACCCACAGCGGGAGCGCTGGCGGTGCCGGTGCCGGTGGTCCAGTTCGATGAGAACAACGCCGCCGTGCTGGAAATCTTCGGTCAGCACAAGGAGCTGGTGAGCCTGCCGGTAGTGGAACGGCAGCGGCCCATCGGCCTCATCAGCCGCCACATCTTCATGTCCCAGATGTCCAAGCCGTATCACCGCGAGCTGTACGAGCGCAAGAGCTGCATCGCGTTCATGGACAAGGACCCCCTCATCGTCGAGGCCGACACCCCCATCGAGACCCTGGGCGCGCTGGCCGTGGCCTCGGGTGACAAGACGCTGGCCGATGGCTTCCTGATCGTCGATCAGGGGAGCCTGGCGGGCCTCGGTGCCGGGCTGGCGCTCATGCGCGAACTGGTGGCCATGCAGGAAGAAAAGAACCGCCAGGTCATGCAAAGCATCGACTACGCCAGCGTGATCCAGCGCGCCATGCTGAGCGCTTCGCGTGCGGCCATGACCGAGGCGCTGGCCGATGCCTGCCTGGTGTGGGAGCCGCGCGACGTGGTGGGCGGCGACTTCTATCATTTCGAACCCCATCCCGGCGGCTGGTTTGCCGCCGTGGCGGACTGCACCGGCCATGGCGTGCCGGGCGCCTTCCTGACCCTGATCGCGTCCTCTTCGTTGAAGCAGGCCTTGGAACTGCACGGCCCGCACGATCCGGCGCGTCTCATGCGCGAGGTCAACCGCAGCATGAAGCGCGTGCTCGGTCAGCACGGTCAGTCCGGCAAGCCGTCCGAGTCGGACGATGGCATGGATGCCTGCTTCTTCTGGTTCGACAGCGCTACCCGTACCCTCACCAGCAGCAGCGCCAAGATGCCGCTGTTCCTGCTGGTGGCCGATGGCACCGAGGTGCTGACGGTGGAGGGCAAGCGCGTCGGGCTCGGTTACGTCGATACCCCCGACGACATGCAGTGGGACAACCACAGCCAGCACCTGGCACCGGGCGCCATGATCTTCGTCTGTACCGATGGCGTGATCGACCAGATCGGCGGGCCCAAGCACATCGCCTTCGGCAAGCAGCGGCTGCGGCGTACCCTGCTGGAACACGGCCATCTGCCGATGCCGGCGCTGGGACGCGTGGTGATGGACATCCACGCGCACTACCAGGGCACGCAGCGGCGGCGCGACGATATCTGTTTCTTTGGCGTCCGCCTGGACGCTGCTCTTCAAGACCCTCAACACGGAACACACGCATGAACGGTATCCAGCAGGAGTGGGCGGAGTTCCACAGCTACGTCGCACGGCGCGACATCGTTTTCTACTACGTCGGGTATTTTTCCCAGACCATCATCGCCGCCATGGCCGAGGCCGTGAAACTGCGCGCCGAGCATACCGGCGCGCTGGCGCAGACGCGCCGAAAATTGTTCTCTTCCTTCATCGAGATGGCACAGAACATCGTCCACTATTCGGCAGATCTGCATGAAAAGGAAGGAAAAGTCACAGAGCCCCCAATGCGCCATGGGGCGGTCTACATCACCCAGACCGATGGCCATTATTTCCTGCATTGCGCCAATCCGGTGGATGCCGAGATGGCCGACAAACTGCGTGCCAAACTGGAACACCTGCGTTCGCTGACCAACGACGAAATCAAGGCCGCCTACAAGGAAATGCTGCGCACCGAGGCACCGGCCGACAGCAAGGGCGCGGGGTTGGGTTTCCTGACGATGGCGCGCGATGCCAGCGCGCCGCTGGACTTCGAGTTTTCCCAGCCGGCCGCCGATGGCGCGCAGACCTTCTATCTCAGGGCCACCATCTGATGGCCCGCCGCCTCTGACATACGACACCATGGACAATTTATTCATCGCCGCCAGCGCCAGCTCCCCCGAGGTGGATTTCCGTTTCGACCAGCGCCGGCTTTCGCTGAAGGGCGAATCCTATCCCGAAAACGCAGCCCAGTTCTGGGGCGAGATCATCGCCACGCTGCGCCGCTTCCTGGCCGAGGACGACGACGGTGGCACCATCACCGTCAACGTGGCGCTGGCTTACTTCAACAGTTCCAGCACCAAGATGCTGTTCGCGCTCTTCGATGCCTTGAACGAGAAGGCCGAGAGCGGCACCGAAGTCGTCCTCAACTGGTACCACGACGAGGAAGACGACACCATCTTCGAATTCGGCCAGGAATTGCAGGAAGACTTTGCCGCGCTGGTCTTCCACGATCACGCGGTCCAGAGCTGATGGACGGCGACCTTTTTGCGGCCGAAGCCGAGGCCCTGCATCGCGCCAATGCGGTGCTGGCCGACCCTGCCAGCGACCCCGCCAGTCACCGCGCGGCGCTGGAAGAACTGGTACAGCACTACGGCCAGCTGATGCGCCAGAGCCGCCGCCTCATCTCGCGCAGCGACCGCACCGAGCGCGAACTCAATCTGCTCAATGCACGCCTGAAACAGCTCAGCGACGAGCTGGATTACAAGGCCCGGCACGACAACCTGACCGGTGCCCTCAACCGTGGTGCGGTGTTCGAGCGTGCCCATCAGATTCTGGAAAAATCGTCGATGTCGTTGATCGTGCTGGACATCGATTTCTTCAAGCGTATCAATGACGAATTCGGCCATCCCGCCGGTGACGCGGTGATCCGCGAACTGGTCGGCCGCCTGCGCACCACGCTGTCGGGCAATGGCGTGATCGGCCGGGTAGGGGGGGAAGAATTCACCATCCTGCTGGCCGAGATGGCGCTGGAACAGTCGGTGCTGCTGGCCGGAGAGATTCGCCAGGCCATTGCCGGCGAACGTTTCCAGTGCCTGCCGGCGCGTCCGGTCACTTCCAGCTTCGGTGTGGCATGGGCTCATGCCGGCAGCGATTTCGAAGACGCCTATGCCCGTGCCGACCAGGCTTTGTACCAGGCCAAGCGCGGCGGGCGCAATCGGGTGGAATCGGAAGAGTCGGTCACCGGCTGAATGCCGCTGGCCAGCATCAAATGGAAACGGGCAGAGGGCCTTGCCCGTCTGCCCGTCAGTTTTTTCAGTAGCGCGTCATCGCCGCCACCAGCGCGGCCAGCGAGCCGGCATTCATCTTGCGCATGACCTGCTGGCGATGCGCCTTCACGGTGCGTTCGGAAGTCCCCAGTTCGGCGGCGATCTGCTTGTTCAGCCGTCCCTTCACCAATCGTTCCAGCACTTCGCGTTCGCGCCGGGTCAAGGTCTTCAGGCGCTGATGATGTTCCTGCCGCTGCTGCATCTGCGGACCGGATTCATCAAAGGGCATGAGCGCGCCGCGGAAGGCTTCCACCAGTTGCTGGCGCAACATCGGCTGGGTACCGTTCTCGGCCACCGCTGCCGCGTAACTGTGCTGGTTGTTGTCGTTGGCGGCAGGAGGGCTGTTCTCCAGTGAGCTCGCCGGTGCAGCCCCCGTGAAGACGATCAGCGGCCGCCCCAGCGCACGCTCATCGAGCAGCGAACGCAGCCGTGGTGCGTCCAGATTCTGCATGTGGACTTCCAGGACCAGCCCGCCCGGAGAGTTGCCGCGGGTCTCCTGCAGGAACTGGTCCGCCGACGGGTGATGGGCGACGTGGAATCCGGCGGCCTCCAGCAGGCGGACCAGCGGGCCACCGAGAGCTTCTTCACCACCGACGATGTGAGCGAGATGTGCAGTTGTCACGTTGTTCTCCCTTGAGCGATGCGACGCATCGGACCAATCTAACGGGCTTCTCCGCTCCCTCATTGGGCTGTCCGATTGCCGGTAACGAGGACATGCGGGAAGAAAAACGCAGTTTCTCTTCGCTATCGAACTTGGTCGAGAGAAAGGAAGTTTTATGGGGGAGACTTAGAATTAGTTCTAGAAATTCTTCAAATAATTTCTAGATCAGGCGCCTGCTCAGTGGCGCAACGCCGCTTGGTGCAGCCTGGCGATGGACAACGGGAGGTGGTCGGGGTCCTTGCCGCTGCAGCACCAGCTCATCTCGGCGGTATTGGCAAAATGGCAGGAACGGGAGACGTCGGCCAGGCAATGGGTGCGCAGCCTGGCCGAAGCGGTGCGGGTCAGTGCAACAGGATCTTGGCCTTCAGCGGCATCTCGTCGATCTGTTCGAAGCGGCGCAGGCGCGCCAGGATGGCTTCGTCCAGCACGTGTTCCTTGTTCAGCAGCAGCACGCCGGACCTGGTGCGCAGGTCCTCGGCCAGCTTCATGCCCACGCGCAGGTCCTGCGGGGCCAGCAGGCGGGTCTGCTGTTCCATGGCCAGGCGCTGCTCTTCCATCATGGCGATGAAGGTGTTGACCACCAGCGGGTCATAGCGATGGCCGGCGTGGGTGCGCAGCATGGACAGGGCTTTCTCGGGGCTGACGTTGTGGCTGGTGATGCCGCCGTTGCACAGGCCTTCGAAGTCGCGCACCACGGCCAGGATGCGCGCGCCCAGCGGAATGGCATCGCCCGAAAGGCTTTCCGGCACGCCCCGACCGTCATAGCGCTCGTGCTGGTGGCGGATGATCTCCCCGGTCTCGGCCAGGGTCGGGATGGGCGTGAGCAGCATCTGCCCCTTCACCGGATGCCACAGGAAGCGCTGCAGCTCGTCACTGCTCATCTTCTCGATGGGCTTCTTCACCAGTTCATCGGACAGGTCCAGCTTGCCGATGCCGTGCAGCATGCCGGCCATCATGGTGTCCTTGGCGTGATGGCTGTTCATGCCCATGCGCAGCGCCAATTGTTCACACCAGCGCGCAATGCGGGCCGACTGGCCGTTGGCCAGGCCCGCGCGCAGTTCGCTGATGTCGGAGAACACGTGCAGCATCGAGAGGAAGGCTTTGTGTTCCTCTTCCTGGGCGTTTTCCAGGAACAGCACGGTCTGGCGCAGCTCTTCGGTGCGCGACTGTACCTGGCGTTCCAGCTGGCGGTTGAAGTCGGCCAGTTGCTGGTTCTGCTCGCGCACCTTGCGTTCCAGCGCCATCTTCTGCTTGCGCAGTTGCTGTTCCTCCAGGGCGTGGGCGACCGTCATGAGCAGCTCGCGGTCTTCCCAGGGCTTGGCGAGGTAATGGTGGATGCCGCCATCGTTGATGGCCGAGATGGTGCTGCCGATCTCGGAATAGCCGGTCAGCAGGATGCGCATGGTGGCCGGCCACTGCTGCCTGACCTGGGCCAGGAACTGGGCGCCGTTCATGCCGGGCATGCGCATGTCGGAGATCACCAGGTCCACTTCGGCGCTGGCCAGGATGTCCAGGCCGGCTTCGGCGCTGGTGGCGGTCAGCAGGCGGTAGCCCTGGGGCCGGAAGGTGCGCTTCAGGGCCGACAGGATGCTCTGCTCGTCATCAACCAGCAGCACGCACGGCGGCGGCAGGGCGAACGGGTCGGCTTGTTGCAGGGTCTGGAGTTCCTGGCTATGGATGGCGGTCATGATGCTTCTCCTGGTTCGCCCGAGGCCATGCTCGACGGCTGGGCGCTGGCGGGATCGATGGGCAATTCGATCCGGAAGGTGGTGCCTCTGCCCGGTGCGCTGCTGACATGAATGTCGCCGCCATGCTTCTTGATGATGCCGTAGGACAGCGACAATCCCAGGCCGGTCCCGCTGCCGACCGGCTTGGTGGTGAAGAAAGGTTCGAAGATGCGGTTGATGTGTTCCGGTGCGATGCCGTGGCCGGTGTCGCTGATGCTCACGGCCACGCGTTGGCCGACGCGCTCGGTGCGGATGGTCACGCTGCCGCGGTCGTGGATGGCCTGGGCGGCATTGACCAGCAGGTTCATGAAGACCTGGTTCAGTTCCGAAGCCAGGCATTTGACCATGGGCAGCTCGCCATATTCCTTGATGATGGTGACCTTGTACTTCAGTTCGTTGTTGGCGATGTTGAGGGTGCTGTCCAGGCCGCGATGCAGGTCGGCCATCTGCCAGTTGCTCTCGCCGGTGCGCGAGAAATCCTTGAGCGACTGCACGATGCTCTTGACGCGCTGCAGGCCCTCGTTGGATTCGGCCAGCAGTTCGGTGACGTCTTCGCTCAGGAATTGCAGGTCGGCGCGGTCCTCGAAGGACTTCAGTTCCGACTGCGCCACGCTGGAGGGCAGGTTGCCGCTGGTGACGCACTGGTACAGCTTGATGCCTTCGAGCAGTGTGGCGACGTAGTTGCCCAGGGTGTTGAGGTTGGCGTTGACGAAGCCGATCGGGTTGTTGATCTCGTGGGCCACGCCGGCGGCGAGCTGGCCGATGGAAGCCAGCTTCTCGGATTGCATCAGTTGCGCCTGGGCCATCTTGAGCTGCTCGATCAGGGCGCTCTGTTCCTCGGCCTGGCGCTGCAGGGCATCTTCCAGCTGCTTGCGGCCGGTGATGTCGGTCATCAGGCCGATCACTTCCAGGGGCATGCCGTCGGCATCGCGGATCAGGCGCAGGGTGTCGTGCATCCACAGGTAGCTGCCATCGTGGGTGCGGAAACGGTATTCGTAGATCTTCTGGTCTTCCACGAACAGCATGGCCAGGCTGGAGAAGATCGCGGCGGTATCGTCGGGATGGATGTGGTTGAACCAGAAGTTGGGATCGTCCAGCATTTCCCAGGGCTCGTAGCCCAGCAGGCGCGAGGCGTTTTCGCTCACGAAGGTGAGCTTGAAATCCCCCGAAGGCACGCTGCTGTAGATGATCGCCGGGGTGTTGCCGATGATGTGGCGGTAGCGCGCATTGGCCTTGACCAGTGCGCAGGTATCGAGTGGTTCCTCGGCCTGCGGACGCAGGTGGACGCACTCGTTGACCATCGATGCATCGCAATGTCCCATGTTTGCCTCCCTGGCAATGGCTCCATAGCGGGGGCTGGAGCCGGGCTCTCCGTTCATGTTGCGCAGCGGGCCGGTGTCGGACGGCTGCGCTGGCGCAGTGTGCCGTGCTGGGCCGCCGGAACCGCATCGCCGCGCTGCTGCGCCACGCGCGCGCTGGCCTGGTTCAGTTCCCGATAAGCCTGTTCTGCCGCATCGATCTCCGCGCGGCTGACCTTGATGCGCACCGAGACGTAGCCGGTGCAGACACCGCGCTCCCACATGGGCATGACATTGGCCCTGACCCAGTAGAAATCGCCATTCTTGCAGCGGTTCTTGAGCAGCCCGGTCCACGGCAAGCCTGCCTTGAGCCTGCTCCAGAGGTCGCCGAAGATCAGTTCCGGCATGTCCGGATGGCGCACGATGTTCTGCGGCGCACCGATCAGCTCCTGCTCGCTGAAGCCGCTGATGCTCACGAAGGCCGGATTGACGTAGGTGATGCGGCCCTGCAGATCAGTTCTTGAGACGATCGAGGCATGGGCGTCAATCTCGCGCTCTTGCTCGGTCACCGGCAGATTCAGACGCATCATCGACTCCCAGAAATTGATCGATGGAATCATTAAAGCACAAATTCATTTAAATCGCTAAAAAAATGATTGCCTGGTCTGGTAATTAATAAATTCGTTGCGCGCGTCCAACTGAGGCGGCACCGGCCAAGGGGCCGGGCAGTGGCCCTGTTTTGTTTTGTATCTATATGATTTTAAATGAAAAACAAGGGAATGCCCGGTGCGCGGAGAAGACCATTCTCAGGCCATGCAAAAACGATTTAGAGTTTATAAAATGATTAAATTGATTTAATTGTTTAAACACGGTCTAATGATGAGTATCAAATCAACGGGATCTGATTCGGACCAGCCGCGGACAAGTTAGCGGCACTAGGGGGATGGAACGTGAACAACAAGAGCAAGGTGGTGGTGCTGACCATCATTGCCACCATCGTGGCGGCGACGGCGCCGGTGACCGGCATGCTGTGGCTGTCGCGCCAGGCGGTGATCCAGTCCGAGCATGAGCGGCTCACCCGCTATGCCCAGACCGTGGTCGAGCGTGCCGAAACCACCTTCCAGTCTACGCAGCTGTCGCTGAAGGCCTTGTCGCCACTGTTGCTGCATCCCTGTTCGGATGAACACATCGTGCAGATGCGGCTCATTACCGTCAATTCCGCCGCCATCGAAGAAATGGGCTATTACGAAAACGGTCTGCTCAAATGCACCTCCTGGGATCGCCAGGCCCAGGCGCTGCGCCGGCCGCAGCCCAAGTCCACGTTCACTACCGGCGACGGTGTTGGCGTGGCATTGAACCAGGCTTCCTTCGTCACTGATGGCCCCAGCATGATGGCGGTCCGGTATGGCGCCCACGTGGCGCTGGTGCATCGCGAGCGCTTTGTCGACGTGGTGCTGGAAGACGGTGTGCACGTGGTGCTGGCGCGCAATGGCATCGGCCTGGTGGCGCAATATGGCATGCCGGTCTCGACCGGTATGGCCGGGCGCGCGTTGCGCGGACTGGGTAACCAGGATTTCGACGGATTCTTTGTCTCTACCGTCAGCCGCGACGGCTGGACGGCGGCCGCCCTGACCGATGGCCAGCACGTGCTGGAGACCATGACCAGCGAGCAGCACTGGTTCCTGCCGGTGGGCATGCTGCTGGCGCTGGGGCTGGTCGTGCTGGTGCTGCGGGTCTCGCAGGCCCGGCTGTCGCCTCTGGCCGAATTGCAACTGGCGGTGCGCAAGAAGGAATTCATCGTCCATTACCAGCCCATCATCGAGCTGGCCAGCGGCCGCTGCATGGGTGCCGAAGCGCTGATCCGATGGCGTCGTCCGGATGGCAGCATCGTGCGGCCGGACCTGTTCGTGCCGCTGGCCGAGGAAAGCGGCCTGATCCTGCCGATGACCGATCTGGTCATCGCCACCGTGGTCAAGGAACTGGGTGACACATTGCGCGCCGATCGCGCGCTGCACGTGGCCGTCAACGTCGCCGCCCAGGACATCAAGACCGGCCGCATCCTCGATGTGCTCGGCCAGACCCTGGCGGGCGCCGACATCCGCACCGAGCAGTTCTGGATGGAAGCCACCGAACGCGGTTGCATGGATATCGCTGCAGCGCGCGTCACCCTGGCGCGGGCACGGGAGCTGGGCCACTCCATGGCACTGGATGATTTCGGTACCGGCTATTCGAACCTGCAATACCTGCAGGGTTTGCCCATGGATGCGCTGAAGATCGACAAGTCCTTCGTCAGCACCATCGGCACGGGGGCGGCCACCAGTGCCGTGATCGACCACATCATCGCCATGGCCAAGAGCCTGGACCTGCACATCGTCGCCGAAGGTGTGGAAACGCTGGAGCAGGCCGCCTACCTGAGCGAACACGGGGTGGATTTCGCCCAGGGCTGGCTGTTTGCCAAGCCCATGCCGGCGGCGCAATTCATTGATTTCTACCGGGTGACACTGGCCGACTACGGTGCCGGTCCGGAGATCATCCGCCGGCCCGAATCCGTCACCGAAGCCGGCGTGCCGGCCTCCCTGCCCCTGCAAGCCTGATTGCGGAGCGGTCGGCCGGCCAGCCAGCGCCGTTCAGGCCGGGTCCGCCAGGCCGCCATGCAGGCGTAAAGCCAGCGCCAGGGCCTGGTCCATCCCCGCCATATGCCGCACCAGCATGGCCGGGATCATCCCCATCACGATATCGGCCAGCGGGGCGTTGCCGTCGTCCAGATAGGGCCGCAGGCGATGCATCAGGGCCAGCAGTTCCGCATGGTCGCGGCGATGGGCGCGCAGTTCGGCGTAGCCGATGGCGTCCATCATTTTCTCTTCTTCCCGGAATCCTTCCTCGATCTGCGCCACCAGGGCGGCATAGGCGCTGGCAAAGCGCGCTGGCGGCACCACCGCCAGCGCGGCCACACTCTCCAGCACCTCGCGGTGTTCCGCATCCATCTCGGCCAGCAGGGTCGGAATGCGCTGGGCCAGCATGCCTGCATCGGTACTGCCGGGCAGGGGGGCAACGGGATCGGCAGTATGGGGCATGACCAGCCTCCTGCAGCAGGATACGACCCCCACGCGGGTCGGGGCGGAGACATCCGCATCGCCAGCAAGAGCAAGGCTCGCGGGAGGGATGTTCACTATTGATTCTAGAAGCTTGATCTCGAAATATTTTGAGATAGCTCAATCCGGTCAGGATTGGTCGGCATCAGCGCCGCATGCGCGCGCATCGATCAGGCACAAAGCACCACGCCACCGGTGAGGGTGGCGTGGTGCGGGTGTTGCCGGCCGACATTGCGTCGGCCGTGCGCTTGTAAAAAGCGCCGTTGCTGGCTCTGCAAGTAGGTGCCGTCAGGGGGGCAGCACCTTGCGCAGCATTGCTGCCAGGTCAGGCGGTGAAAACTTTGCGACGTAGCCATTGGCGCCCACCGAGCGCACATGGTCTTCGTTGGCGGCGCCGGTCAGTGAAGAATGAATCACCACCGGCAATTGCTTGTAGAGGTCCGAGGCCTTGATCTTGCGGGTCAGGGTGAAACCATCCATCTCCGGCATCTCCAGGTCGGTCAGCACCATGGCCACCTTGTCGGTGAGCGGCTTGCCCTCCTGCTCGGCCTGCTGGGCCAGCTCCTTGAGCTTGTTCCAGGCTTGCAGGCCGTCGTTGGTCATGATGTAGGGCAGCTTGAGGTCGGTCAGGCATTGTTCGATCAGGGCCCGGGCCATGCGCGAATCATCTGCGGCCAGTACCACCGAGCCCGGCTTGATCTTCAATGCGTTGCTGCTCTCGGGCGGCGGTGGCTGCATCTGCTCCTTGACCGGCGAGACCATGTTGAGGATCTGTTCGACGTCCAGCACCTGCACCAGGCGGCCACCGTCCTGGGCCGAATCGAGGCGGGCGATGCTGGTGACCACGTTGCCGTGGGCACTGGAGTCGGCCGGCAAGACCTGGCTCCAGTCCAGGCGCACGATCTCTTCCACCGATTCCACCGCGAAAGCCTGCGTATGGCGGGCGAACTCGGTGATGAGCAGGATATTCAGGCCGTGTCCGGCCTTGCAGCCCGCTATGGCCGGCAGGTCCACCACCGACATCACCTGGCCGCGGATGTTGACCATGCCCAGCATCGGCGAGCGCATCCCGGCTGCGGCAGTAATGTCCATCATGGGCACGATCTCGCGGATCTTGAACACGTTGATGCCGTACAGTTCGCCGGGCTTTTCCGTGCTGCCGTCGGGAGTGCCGACACGGAAGAGCAGCAGTTCGAACTTGTTGCTGGAAGTCAGGTTGGTACGTTCGTCGATTTCTTTTTGAAAGGCGTCCATGGTGTCCCCGATTGATCAGAATTGTTCCCAGTCGCCGTTGTCGGCGCTGTCATGCTTGCTCTTGGGCGAGCCGGCCGGCGCTGCTGCGGCGGCTGGCCGGGCGATTGTCCTGGCACGCGGGGCGCTCACGGCGGCACGGGCCGGGGTGACGTCGCGCGGTGCGGCACTACGCTTGGCGGGCTGGGTGGCTTGGACCGGCTCAACGGGCTTGGCGCGGGCCGGTGCCGCCTGAGCGCCGCTATCGAGGCGGAACACGCCGACCGTCTGCGTCAGGCGCGCAGCCTGTTCCTGCAGGGCCTTGGCGGCAGCGGCGGCCTGTTCGACCAGCGCGGCGTTCTGCTGGGTGTTTTCATCCATCTGCACCACGGCATTGTTGATCTGTTCGATGCCCTGGCTCTGCTCGGCACTGGCCGCCGTGATCTCGGCCACGATGTCGGAGACGCGCTTGACGCTGGCCACCACTTCATCCATGGTCTGGCCGGCTTCGCCGACCAGCTCGGTGCCGGTCTCGACCTTGGCCACCGAATCGTCAATGAGGGTCTTGATTTCACGCGCTGCCGAGGCGCTGCGCTGGGCCAGCGAGCGCACCTCAGAGGCGACCACCGCGAAGCCGCGTCCCTGTTCCCCGGCGCGGGCCGCTTCCACGGCGGCATTCAGGGCCAGGATGTTGGTCTGGAAGGCGATGCCGTCGATGACCGAGATGATGTCCACAATTCTGCGCGAGGATTCATTGATGGCACCCATGGTATGAACTACCTTGCCCACCACCTGGCCTCCAGCCTGGGCCACCTCCGACGCAGAGACCGCCAGCTGGTTGGCCTGGCGTGCATTGTCGGAGTTCTGGCGCACGGTGGAGGTCAGTTCTTCCATGGCCGAGGCGGTTTCTTCCAGGGCGCCGGCTTGCTGTTCGGTACGCGAGGACAGGTCCATGTTGCCCGTAGCGATCTCGGCCGAGGCGGTGCTGATGGTGTCGGTGCCGATGCGCACTTCGTGGACGATGTTGAGCAGGCTGTCGTTCATCTGCTTCAGGGCGGCCATCAACTGGCCGGTTTCGTCGCGGCCGGCGTTCTCGGGGATGCGGGCGGTCAGGTCGCCGCCGGCCACCTGGCGGGCGATGGCGACAGCCTGGGTCAGCGGACGGGCCACCAGACGTGCAATCCACCAGGACAGGGCCATGGCCAGGGCGATGCAGCACCCGATGAGCATCAAGATGGCCAGGCGGGCTTGTTCATACACGTGGTTCGCCTGCTGGTCAGAGGCTGCGGCGCCTTTGCTGTTGACCTCGGTGAGCTCACTGATCTGGTCTTGCAACTTGCGATAGACGGGGGTAGAGCTGGTATTGAGCACCTCGTGGCCGGCTTGCTTCTGGCCCTCCGTGAACAGTTTTGTTATGCGCTCATGGGCTGCCTTGTAGTCGGCCATGTTGCGCTGGATCTCTGGGTACAGCTCTTTCTCGCGCGGCTCCGAAACGAGGGTGCCGTAGCGCGTCACCTCCTTCTCCAACAGCGCCATCTGCTTGCTGGCGCGCTCGCGGGACGCCTGTTCTTCCTTTTTGTCGTCGGTCAGCAGTTGCTGCATGTCGAAGCTGCGCGAGCGGGCCAGCGCCAGGCTCATCTTGGACAGGCTGTCGATGCTGGGCAGCCAGTTGGTGGCGATATCCGTGGAAGCCTTGTTCACCTGTGCCAACTGCGCAATGGAGAAGCCACCAAGGGCCACGATGAACACCAATACCACCAAAAAGGCGGCATTGAGCTTGTGGGCGATCTTCAGATCGTAGAACCATTTCATGATGACGACTCCTGATAGTTGCGCGCGTAGTTGAAATGAATATCGGCGCGCTCAGGAACCATCATAGGATGGTGCAGCAAATAAATCAAATAAAACAAATTAAGCAGTTGTTTTATTTCCTTAAGGATTTTCCTGAATCAGGCTCATGCAGGCCGGTTTCATGGTTTTGCAGCCATTTTTCCACCGCGTTCATCAGGCCGACCTGGGTGAAGGGCTTGCTGAGGTAATCGTCCATGCCGGCATCCAGGCAGCGCTGGCGGTCGCCTTCGATGGCGCTGGCCGTGAGGGCGATGATGGGTGTGCGCGGGCGTCCCTGGGCCTGTTCGAAGGCGCGGATCTCGGCGGTGGCCTGGTAGCCGTCCATGATGGGCATCATGCAGTCCATCAGCACCATGTCGTAGCTGCCGTTGCGCAAGGCCTCCAGCGCCTGCTGGCCGTTTTCCACCTCGTCGAGGATGCAGCCGCGGCGCGCCAGCAGGATGCGCAGCAACTGGCGGTTGATCTCGGTGTCCTCGGCCACCAGGATGCGCGCGCCGGTGAGCGTGACAGGCGCTGGCGCCAGCGTGGCCACTGGTACTGCCGGGGCGGGCTGCGGCGGGCTGGCGGCGCTCTGCGGGGCGGGCGCGGCATTGCCCTGCCGTGTGCTGGCTGGCGCCACGCCTTCCGGGCACAGGATGTCAAAGCTGAACTTGGTGGAATGGCCCGGCACGCTCTGGCAGGCGATCTGGCCGCCCATCAGTTCCACCAGGTTCTTGCAGATGGCCAGCCCCAGCCCGGTGCCGCCGAAGCGGCGGGAGATCGAGCTGTCGGCCTGGGTGAAGGGCTGGAAGAGCTGGGTCAGGGCTTCGGGCGAAATGCCGATGCCGCTGTCGGCAATGGCAAAGAAGAGTCGAAAGCGCGGTGGTGTGGCCTCTTCAGGCTGGGCCGCCATGCTCAGCCGCACGTAGCCGGCCTGGGTGAACTTGATGGCATTGCTCAGGAGGTTGCCCAGCACCTGCTTCAGCCGCGCGGGGTCGCCGACCAGGCAGAGGGCGTCGTCGCAATCGATGCGCACGTCCAGCTGCACCTCCTTGTTGTGGATCGAAGGCCGGTACAGTTCGGCCACCTCGCGCACCAGCCGCGCCGGATGGAAAGGCACCTCTTCCAGATCGAGCTTGCCGGATTCGATCTTGGAAAAATCCAGGATGTCGTTGATGATGCGCACCAGTCCGCCGGTGGCATTGTGGATGCTGTCGGCGTAGTGCCGCTGCTTGGTCGACAGGCCCGACTCCATCAGCAGTTCAGACAGGCCCAAGATGCCGTTCATGGGAGTGCGGATTTCATGGCTGACCATGGCCAGGAAGCGCGACTTGGCTTCGTTGGCGTGGTCGGCTTCTTCTTTCATCTGCAGGGCCAGTTGGGCATCCTGCTCGCGCCGCTGCACCTGGCGCAAGGCCACCCCGAAGCCGCCGATCAGGCCGACCAGGCTGACGACCGCCACCAGCATCAAGGGGTACATCGATTCCAGCCATTCACTGAAATACACCTTGTCGGTCACGCCGATCTCCAGGTACATCGGCGCATTGCGCACGGGCCGGTGCACGCCCAGCCAGTGCGATTGCATGAAGACATAAGGCGCTTTGTCGTCCACGCCGGCCGGACGCGGCAGATGCAGATCGGCCAGCGGCTTGATGTCGCGCCGCGCGGTGTGGTCGTGCGCCAGTGAAGTACCGATCAGCGGCTTTCCGTCCTGGCGCGCCAGCAGGATGGAGAAGGGCTTGTCCTTGATCACGGCACTGAAGAAATCTTCAAAGAACGAGCAGGGCAGGGACACGATCACGATGCCCAGCATGCGCCCTTCGCGGTCGTTGATGCGGCGGGTGAGATAGAAGGTCTGTATGCCCGATGCACGCGAAGTGATGGTTTCGCTCAGGAAATCCTCGGTCGAGGCGCTCTGGCTGTGGTGGAAGTAATAGTCGCGGTCCGCCACATCCACCGTCGTTGGCGGGTACACGCGGGAGAGCGCGATGACACGTCCCTGGGCATTGCTGATGCCGATGCCCTGGATGAAGGGCAGGCCGCGGATCTTCTCGCGCAGGGTCTGGGAATAGGCGGCGGTGCTGACATGCTCGCGCAGCTGGGCCTCGTCGCTGACGTTGGCCATTTCGATGTCGGACTGGATGCTGTCCAGTACCAGCCGGGCCGAGGAAATGCTCTGGGCGGTACTTTCGGCCAGCGCCGTGGAAAGAGTCGCCAGGTCGCTGCGCCAGTCATTGAGGCTGGCGCGGTACAGCAGCGCGCCGGAAACGATGACGGTGGCCGCCAGCAGCCCCAGCAGCAAGGCGCCGAGGGTGACGGCGGATTTGCGGATGCGCGGCGTGGCGGGCATGGAAGAAGTCATGGGCTGGCAGGGCAGAGGCTGCCCTTGCAGGTCAGGACTGGGGCAGGGAGCGCGCGCAGCGCCCGATTTCTTCCAGCACCAGCGCAAAGCTGGCCTGCAGTTGCGCCAGTTCTTCCGGACGCGGCGCCTGGCCGTTGCGGGCGGCCTGCTCGGTCTGCAGCAGCAGCGTGGTGAGGGCCTGGGCCTGGAACAGCGCGCTCATGCCTTTCAAGGTATGGCTTTCGTGCCGGCTGCGCTCGGCGTTGCCCGCCAGGGCCGCCTGCTCCAGCCGGGCGAAGATCGGTGGCGCGCTCTCCACGAAGGTGCGCGCCAGCGCAGCGACGGTGCCGGCGTCTCCGCCCACGGCTTCCAGCAGGTGGCTGGGGTCGATATGGTGATAGTCGTCAAGTGACTGGACCAGATGCACGTTTTTCCCCTCTGTTCTCATATGTTCGCGGCCGATTTACTTCGGCTCTTGCAGCGGCAATGTGAAGCTGAATGTAGACCCTTGGTGTTGTTTGGACTGTAACATGAGTTGGCCTCCCATGAGCGTCACCAGGCGTTGCGCGATGGTCAGGCCCAGGCCCGCGCCATCCTTGGCGCGCCGTTCGCTGTCATCGGCCTGGGTGAACTTCTCGAAGATGGTATCGAGTTGCCCGGCCGCAATGCCGATGCCGGTGTCCTTGATGCGGATTGCCAGCTGCCCGCCGCTACGTTCGACCTCCACCAGGATGCGCCCGGTGTCGGTATAGCGCACCGCATTGCCGATCAGGTTTTCCAGTACGCGCAGCACCTTGCGCTGGTCGCACACGACGATCTGCGGGACGTCATCGCTGATGCGGCATTCCAGCTGCAGCCCCTTGGCCTGGGCGTTCTGGTAATGGCGGGCAATGGCCTGGCCGACCAGTTCGCGGATGTTCTCGGGTTCGCGCTGAACGGGCACCCGGCGGTCCTCCAGGGCTGTCACTTCGAGGATGGCCTCGACCAGTTCCAGAAGGCGGTTGCCGCTGTCATGGATGGCGGTGGCATATTGCGCCAGGGGCGACTCGCCCAGTTCTTCGCGCAGGGCGTCCGAATAGCCCAGTACGCCATTGAGCGGTGTGCGGAATTCATGCGACATGTTGGACAGGAAGCGCGACTTGGCCTGGCTGGCCTGCATGGCATCCTGGCGGCTCTTGACCAGCGAGCCGGCCATCCAGATCAGCACTGCATTGAAGATCAGCACGGCCAGCGTGATCAAGGTGGCCAGCGTCAGGGTGCGGTTGCGTTCGCGGTAATAGGGGGCCAGGCGTTCTTCGATGTCGATGCCCACCGAGGCGTAGAGCGGATAGTCGCGCAGCTTGTGGAAGGCATAGATGCGTTCGCGGCCGTCGACGCGACTCACCGCCTCGATGACGCCGGTGCCCTGAGCCAGCATGGCGGCGTAGACCTTGCCACCGCTGACCTGCTCGCCCATGGAATCCATCTCGCCGGTGCGCCGCACGCGCGCCACGCCATCGGCACCGAGCAGCGTGATCACGCCATGGCGGCCGACGTCGATCTGGTGGTACAGGCTGGTGAAGTACTGCGGATCCATGGAGACCACGACGACGCCGCCGAAGCCGCCATCCGGGCGGTTGATGCGGCGGGTCAGCTGCAGCGACCATTTCTTGGAGACGCGCCCGAGCACCGGCTTGCTGATGAAGAGCTTGTCTTCGCCGCCCTGCATGTGCACCTGCACGTGCTCGCGGTCAGACAGGTTCAGCGGGGTGAAGGGTTTGCTGGAGAGCACCACGTCGCCCTTGGCATCGACGATGGAGAAGAGGTTGTAGACATTGCGCGCCACCAGGCCGTTGCTGACCTCGGTGGCCAGATCCAGCGACTGGCCGCGTTCGGCATAGCGGTAGCGCAGATAGACGGCGGCCTGGTCGGCCGCCTCAATGGTGCGGTAGGCGTGTTCGAGGAACAGTCGCGACAGCGACTGGGCGTCGCGGCGGGCGTCTTCGAGGTTGTTTTCACGACTGGTGCCGAGTTCCTTCAGCGCCCCCAGCCACAGACCGCAGATCAGCAGCAGCGAAAACAGGCCCAGGGCCAGGCGCAGGTCGATGCGCGCGAACCGGAGAGAAAGAGAGGGGTGTTTCCGGTCATTCATGGCACTGCAGGCCTTTCCTCGGTGATCCCTTAGCGGGTCTCGCGCTCCCTGCGAGCACTGCAAGCCCGCATGTAACCGCGCAATTCATCAAAATTGACCGGCTTGGGGAAGAACACCACCCCGGCCGGAATACCGCCCCGCTGCGCCATTTCTTCTGCATCCAGGCTGCTGACGATAGCGATGCTCACATCCTGCAGCTCCGGATCGTGGAGGATGGTCTTGACCACTTCGTAGCCATCCATGCCTTCCATGACGATATCGGCCAGCACCACGTCGGGTTTGCTGCGCGCGATCTCCAGGAGCGCCTTGTAACCGTTGTCGCAATACACCAGGTCCAGCGGCAGGCCCCAGGAGGCCAGCGCGCTGGCGTACAGCTCGCGCTGCAGGCGGTTGTCCTCGATGATCAGCACGGCCGTGCGGCCATTGCCGGGACGCGGCGCCGGACTGCTGCGGCCATGCTCGGACTCGCCGGCCGAGGACGAGCCCGGCGTGGCCTTGTATGCCTGCACGGCTGCCAGCGGGATGCGGCGATGTCCACCCTTGGTCTTCCAGGCCTCGATGATGCCGGCCTCGACCAGTTGCTGAACGGAGGACACCGAGATGCCCAGGATGTGGGCCGCTTCCTGCGTGGTGCAGACCTCGGAGCTGGTTGTCTTTGCGGTTTTCATAAATCCATTATCGGTATTTTACACAAATAAATCAAATTCATTAGATAGAATTTGAATTCGGTATAATCGGTTTTCGACGAAAAGCAACAGTGGTGCCGATGAGCAAGCTTTTGACTGCCCATTATGCAGAGAATTTCGTGAGTTCGTCAGATTTTGTGTATTTTGCCTGCTTTTACAGGCATCGGCAGCAATTACCGTAGCTTGGGAAGGCGTGCTGGTGCGCGCTTCAAAGGCTATCGAGCCGGCTGCGCAGTTCGGCCGCGCGTTGCTGCAGGGCAGTGATATCGGCTGCGGGTATCTTTTTGATCTGCTGAAAGGCCATGCCCATGCGCGGATTGTTGCCGAAGGTGGCCTGGTGGCGCAGGAAGAAATCCCAGTACAGGGCATTGAAGGGGCAGGCTTCGGCGCTGGTCTTTTGCTTGGGGTCGTAGGCGCAGCCCTGGCAATAGTCGCTCATGCGGCCGATGTAGGCGGCGCTGCTCACGTAGGGCTTGGTGGCGATGATGCCGCCGTCGGCCCACTGGCTCATGCCCAGGGTATTGGGCAATTCCACCCATTCGAAGGCATCGATGTAGATGCCCAGGTACCAGTGATGCAGGGCCTTGGGGTCGAGCCCCGCCAGCAGGGCGAAATTGCCGATGACCATCAGGCGCTGGATGTGATGCGCGTGGGCCGTCTGGAGGGACTGGCCGATGGCGTGGCGCAGGCAGTTCATGCGGGTCTGGCCGGTCCAGAACCAGGCCGGCAGGGGCAGCTGGTGCGCCAGGGCGTTGCGCTCGTCATAGCCGGGCATCTGCGACCAGTAGATGCCGCGTACATATTCACGCCAGCCGATGATCTGGCGGATGAAACCTTCCACCGCCGCCAGGGGTGCATGGCCTTCGCGCCAGGCGGCCTCGGCGCGGCGCACCACTTCCAGCGGGTGCAGCATCTTCACATTGAGCGCGAACGACAGCAAGCAATGGAACAGGCGCTGGGCCTGGCTGCTCATGGCGTCTTCGTAGTCGCCGAAGTGCGGCAGCACGGTGCTGACGAAATGCTCCAGATGCTGCAGGGCTTCGGCGCGGTCCAGCGGCCAGCGCAACTGCGTGGCTTGCGGATCGCCGAAGCTGCGCACGCCCGCGGCCTGCAGCATGTCCCACAGCGCGCCATGGTCATGCGGCTGGCGCCAGTCTTGTGGTTCAGGCGGATTGCCGGGCCAGCGCTTGCGGTTGTCGTGGTCGAAATTCCATTGGCCACCCTCGGGCTTGCCTTCGCCATCGAGGAGCAACTCGAAGCGCCGCCGCATCTGCCGATAGAAATGCTCCATCAGCCATTGCTTGCGGCCTTCGAAGAGGCACGGCAATTCGTGGCGGGCGGTGAGGAAGTGTTCGCTATCCACTATGGAGATCTGTCCCTGGTGCGCTTGCATCCATGCCTCTCCCCATTGCTGCAAGGCCTGGTCAACGCGCCATTCGTCCGGGGATTGCCATTGCACGCAACGGGCCCGGTAATGCGCGGCCAGCGCATCGAGATTGTCCGCCAGCGATTGCCGGTTGCTGGGATCATCCAGTCGGATGTAGCGCACCCGATGGCCGGCCGCCCGCAACTGCTCCGCGAAGGCGCGCATGGCGGCGAAGAGGGCCAGGATCTTTTGCGCATGGTGCAACACGTAGTCGGTTTCGGAACGGACTTCCATGAGCACGTAGACCACCTCTGGATCGAGGTGGTCGAACCAGGAGTGCTGCGGATTCAACTGGTCACCCAGGATCAGGCGCAGAGTGGAAGCCGGGTGGACCGGCGCGTGGGCATTCTTCTTCATGGTGAATCGAGGTTCAATCGCTCAGACGCTGTACCGGCGTCCATAGCGCCCCAGCGCCAGGAAGGCGGCCAGTTTCAGTACGCAGGGCAGGGCAGCGTAGACGAGGGGCAGGCTGTAGCTGGGCCCCTGTCCAGGGTGGTAATCGAGGGCCGACAACAGCGTCAGCGCGATGCCCGCCAGCGCCAGGGCCAACTTGCCCAGCATGGTGAGGATGCCGAAGGCGGCACCGGTGGAGGCCGGCTGGGTCACCACGCGTGCCAGCAGAACCGGCGGCAGCAGCAGATCGGCGCCCAGCGCCGCACCGGTGGCCAAGCACACGACGAGAAACGCCCAGCGCTCGCCCGGCCCCAGCAATACCGCACCGACGAAGCCGGCGATGGACAACAGCATGGCCTGGCGCCAGCAGGCGATGGTGCCGAAACGCCGTGCGAGGGTGCTCCACAGCGGCAGGCCCAGCGCGGCCGCGCCAAAGTAGGCGGCCAGGAAGAGTCCGGCCAGTGCGCGTTCCTGCAATTGATCTTCGATGAAGAACAGCGCCAGCGTGGCCGGAATGGCGGCCGACAAGGCATTGAGCAGATAGGGTGGCAGCAGGGAGCGGAACGCCCGGTTGGCCCACAGGCCGCGCAGCGATACCAGCCAGCGCTGGCCCTGCGCCACCATCGGCGGCGCCGGCTGACGCAGCAGCAACAGCAGCGCCAGGCCCAGCACCGCAGCGAAGCACAGGCAATACCAGGTCAGGCGCTGATCGATCAGCGCCGGGTCCGCCGCCAGGATGCCCACCGGCACCACACTGGCCACGATCACCCCGGCCAGGCCGGCGCCTTCACGCCAGGCCACGGCGCGCATGCCTTGTTCCGGCAGGCGCGAACCCCAGGAGAGATAGGCGATGCTCAGCATGCTATGCGCCCCATAAGCCAGCACCAGCATGCCGACCAGCCAGAGCATGGCGGCCTGGGCCGTGGAAGGGGGCTTCCAGAGGCAGATGAAGGTTGACGCAAGCACCACGCCGGCAACCGCCATCCAGCGCTTCTGGCGCTGTGCCGAGCGGTCCAGCAGGTGACCAAACAGGGGATCCTGCAGCATGTCCAGGAGGCGCGCGGCAAACAGCACCCAGCCCAGCGGCGCCAGCGCCACGCCGACATGGCTGGCGTAATACGCAGGAATCTGCACGAACAGCGGCAGCGCCGCCATCGCCAGCGGCGCGCCCAGCACGCCGTAAGCGGCGTTGCTCGTCCGCGTGGCGGGTGCGGCGGATGGGGCCGGTACCGCGCTCAAGGCGACTCCCCGAGCAGGCGGCGGCGCAGGTTGTCGTCGCGGCTGGGCTGGCCCAGCCAGATGTTGAAGAAGGCGCGCGCCAGTTCCGGATCGGCGATCTCGGCCAGCAGCTTGTCCCGGTCATAGAGGCGCATGCCGCGCTGGGGCAGGTAGACGCCGACCAGTTCGTCGCCATCGGCCACGTCGATGAAGGCGCGGTGCAGTTCGTTTTTCCAGCGCGCCAGGGTGGTGCCGGCGATGGGGGCCGGGCTCATGCGCTGGATTTCCTCGATGGAGGTGGAGGCCAGCTTGTCGCGGCTGATCTTGACCTTGTAGTCCAGCTGCAGGGCAAAGGGCTGGCTCTCATCGAGCGGCTTTTGCGGCGCCCACAGGGTGGCGTGATAGATGCGGAAACCCAGCCAGGTCATGGTGCCGCTGCCGATCGTCTGCAGCGAACCGGGCAGCGCCTCGCGCCAGGGTTGCGCCGCCTGCGCCGCACGGCCGGGCCATACCGCCACCAGCGCCAGCAGGAAGACGCAGCAGGCCAGGCGCCAGCCTTGCTGACGCAGCAGGTCGAGCGAGCGGACGGTGACCTTGGACATCGGGAGACTCCTCATGGACAAAACGCGGCACCAGCAGCAATACAGCGGGCAATACAGTCGGAATACAGTTGGAATACGGTAGCAACACAGTGTGCAATACACCCGGCAATACACTTTCTGAGTCCGGTCGGGCTTGCAGAGGAGGCTAGATTACTACCAATGCCGGATAAAATCTACCAATCAGTATTTTTAATTTACCGGCTGGTATGGCCTATATTACCGCTCACCGAAAAAATCAAAACCCTGCCCCCATCGCGAGGAGACCATGCTCAATCTCAACGAAGACACCATCACCCAGGCCGTCCTGGCGCGCCACGCCGGCATGCCCGATGAACGCCTGCGGCAGATCATGACCAGCCTGGTGCAGCACCTGCACGCCTTCGCCCGCGAGGTCAAGCTGACCGAGGCGGAATGGTTCGAGGGCATCCGCTTCCTGACCGAGACTGGCCAGCTGTGCTCGGACAAGCGCCAGGAATTCATCCTCCTCTCCGACACCCTGGGCCTGTCGACCCTGGTGATGGCGCAGCAGAACCACAAGCCGGCCGGCTGTACCGAGGCCACCGTGTTCGGTCCTTTCCACGTGGAGAATTCGCCGGTCTATCCGCTGGGGGCGGACATCGCCAACGGCGCCAAGGGCCAGCCCTGCTTCGTCAGCGGCTGCGTGCGCGGGCTGGATGGCCAGCCCGTCCCGCACGCCCGGCTGGAGGTATGGCAAGCCGATGAGGACGGTTTCTATGACGTGCAATATCCCGACCTCGCGCAGTGGCAGGCGCGCGGCACGCTGCATGCCGATGCGCAAGGGCGCTACCACTTCCGCAGCATCCTCGCCAGTTCCTATCCGATCCCGCATGACGGGCCGGTGGGCAAGATGCTGGAGACCCTGGGCCGCCATCCCTGGCGTCCGGCACACCTGCATTTCCGTATCCAGGCCGAGGGCTACGAGACCCTCATCACGCACGTCTTCCGCCGGGGCGATCCCTATCTGGAGTCCGATGCCGTCTTTGGCGTACGCTCCACGCTCATCGCCGACTGGCCACGCCATGAGCCCGGTACTGCACCCGATGGCACGCAGTGCGACCAGCCTTTCTACACGCTGGACTATGATTTCATCCTCAACCCCCAGCGCAAATAACGCCACTGAGCCTGCCATGTCCCCCTCCATTCCAGCACACGGCTTTACCTATACCAGCGCTGCGGCCCGCGTGATCTTCGGTGCCGGCAGCCTGCAACACCTGGTGCGCGAGACCGAACTGCTGGGCGCGCGCCGCGCCCTGGTGCTGTGCACGCCCGGCCAGCGTGGCGAGGCCGAGCGCATCGCCGCGCTGATCGGCGACCGCTGTGCCGGGCTGTTCGACCAGGCCGTCATGCACGTGCCCATCGAGACCGCGCGCCACGCCCGCGAGGTGGCGCGTGAACTGGATGCGGACTGCGCCATCGCCATCGGCGGCGGTTCCACGATGGGATTGGGCAAGGCCATCGCGCTGGAATCGGACCTGCCCATCCTGGCCATCCCCACCACCTATGCCGGCAGCGAGATGACGCCCATCTACGGCATCACCGAAGCAGGTTTGAAGAAGACCGGGCGCGATGCGCGCGTGCTGCCGCGCACGGTCATCTACGATCCCGAACTGAGCCGGGGCCTGCCGCTGGAGCTGTCGGTAACCAGCGGCATCAATGCCATGGCGCACGCGGCCGAAGGCCTCTATGCGCCCGATGCCAACCCGATCATGTCGATGCTGGCCGAAGAGGGCCTGCGCGCCCTGGCCGGGGGACTGCCGCAACTGCTGGTGCGCGCCGATGACATGGCCGCTCGCAGCCAGTGCCTGTACGGTGCCTGGCTGTGCGGCACGGTGCTGGGCAATGTGGGCATGTCGCTGCATCACAAGCTGTGCCATACGCTGGGCGGCAGCTACAACCTGCCGCACGCCCAGACGCATACCGTGATCCTGCCGCACGCGCTGGCCTACAACGCCCCGGCCGCGTCACAGGCCATGCAGCGCATCGCGCGTGCGCTCGGTGTGGAGGAGGCTGCGCAGGGCGTGCATGCGCTGGCGCGCGCGCTGCAGGCGCCGCTGTCCTTGCGCGAGCTGGGCATGCCGCATGACGAGCTGGATCGCTGCACCGACATTGCCTTGCAGAATGCCTATGCCAATCCGCGCCCGCTGGAGCGTACGGCACTGCGGGCCTTGCTGGAGAATGCCTGGCACGGGCACCCGCCGGGGTGACGTATAGTGTGGCGGTACACGCGTGACGTAGAAGACATTCAAACCACGAGGAGACCGCCATGCCAGGAACACCCGCCAGGCCATTGCTGCATTCGTTGCATTCGGCCTTGTTTGTCCCATCCCTCATCGCGCTGCTGTCTGCCTGCAGCAGCCTGCCTGAGCATCCGGTGCGCCCGCCGCAAAGCTGCACCCAGTTGCGCGAGATGAGCATCCCCGCTTCGGCCATCGGCTTGCCCACGCGCGGTGCGCGCGTGACCGCCACCGACATGGTGGCCGCCGGCGGCGAGGGGGCCAAGGCGATCGGGGCGTATTGCAAGCTCAGCGGTGAGATCAGTCCGGTGGATCCGGCCGCACCGGCGATCCGCTTCCAGATTGATCTGCCGGCGCAGTGGAATGGCAAAGCCCTCATGTTCGGCGGGGGCGGCTATGACGGCAGCATTCCCGACGTGGCCGCCAATGTCCCGGCCGGTGCGGCCACGCAGCCCGGTCCGCTGGGACGCGGCTATGCCACCTTCGCCAGCGATTCCGGCCACCAGGCCAATGCCATGGGCTCGCGCGATGGTTCTTTCGGCAGCAATGACGAAGCCCTGCGCAATTTCGCCGGGGATGCCCTCAAGAAAACCCGCGATACTGCGCTGGCCATCATCACCGCGCATTACGGGCAGCGGCCCGCGCGGACTTATTTTGCCGGTGGCTCCACGGGCGGACGCGAGGCGCTGGCCATGGCCAGCCGCTGGCCCGCCGACGTGGATGGCGTGATCGCGCTGTATCCGGCCTGGAATGCGGTGGCCCTGGACCTGCAGTTCGGCCGCATGACGCAGGCCATGGCGCAGCCCGGTGCCTATCCCGATGCGGCCAAGCGCAAGCTGCTGTTCGACGCTGCCATGGCCGCTTGCGACCGTCTTGATGGCGTGACCGATGGGGTCATCAGCAACATCGATGCCTGCAATGCCAGCTTCGATCCGGCCACTGCCCGGCTCAATGGCAAGCCGTTGCGCTGCGAAGGTGGTGGCGAGGGTGGCGATACCTGTCTGTCGGATGCGCAGATCGCCACCTTCAAGGTCTTCAGTACGCCGCTGGCGCTGAGTTATCCACTGGCCAGCGGCGAGACAAGCTATCCCGGCTTCAATACCTGGGGCACGGATTGGGGGACCGGGACCGGCAGCCCCTTCCAGGCCACCATCCTGACCTTGGGGCTGGGCACGGAGCAGCCTGCCAACCCGATGCCGCCCGTCAGCAGCAAGGGCAGCCCGCCGTATCACAGTACGTTCTGGGATCAGTGGGTGCGCTACTTCGTCACGCGCGACGTCAGTTTCAATCCGCTCGCGCTGGACCCCGCCAGGCCGGGCCCCTACCAGGCGCGCGTGGTACAGCTCAATGGCTTGCAGGATGTGAACGAGACCGATCTTTCGGCGTTCCGCAACAAGGGCGGCAAGATCCTCATCGCCCATGGCACGGCCGATGCGCTGGTCAGCACGCAGGCCACGCGCCAGTATCTGGCGCGGCTGCAGAAGGCCATGGGAGCGGAGCAGCTGGAGGGCTTCGTGCGCTATTACGAGATCCCCGGTTATGGGCACGTGTTCGGCACGGCCTTCAATGCTTCCTGGGATTCGCTGACGGCGCTGGAGCAATGGGTGGAGCAGGCACAGGCACCGGTGAACCAGATCGTCGTTGATACCACGGCGGTACCAGGCCGCAGCCGGCCCTTGTGCCGCTATCCGGCGTGGCCGCAGTACCGGGGCAGCGGGCCGGTGAATGAGGCGGGGAGTTTTGATTGTGTGATGCGTTGATGCATGACCGGAGGGTGCGGTCATGCATTAATGCATGCCGGTTCCAGGCATGCTGTCCGCGCGACGCCGTGATGCATACACGCGGACGGACGATCAGCTCAGACGCTTTCCTTACTCCACCTCAGGCCGCAACTCATCCAGGAACTGCGCCACCTGCGTACCCCGCACCGAGCAGCCGATGCGGCTACCGGGGAAAGCCGGGTCGCGCGAGGGTTCGATCACCAGGGTGCGCTCGCCCAGCACATTGGCCTGGCCTCGGTAGTAATCAAACCGCGTGGTGCGATGCCAGCCGCCACGGTCGAAGATTTCCATACGCGTGTAGTTGCCGTTGAGTTCGCGGCTGGTGCGCTTGAAATTGGGAATGGCCATGCCCAATGCCTGCACCAGCTGTTCCGGCGTGGCCGGGCTGTAGAAGCCCCAGCTGAATTTCTGCACCTGGCCGTTGATTTCCAGGCTCTCGTCGTAGTAAGCGCTCAAGGTCTGGCCATAGGCCTGTGCAGCGCCGGCAGCGGCGATGCGGTCGCGCCCCGGCGTGCGGCGGTCCGGCACGTCAATGCTGGCCACCGTCCCCTTGACCGTGACCACGAAGGCCGGCTGCAGCGTATCGGCGAACTGGCGCAAGGTGACGGCAAAGCTGGCGTCGCAACTGCTCAAGGCCTTGATGACATTCTCCAGCGGGCGGCGCTGATCGATCACCGCCGTGGTCTGTACCTTGCTGCGGGCTTCGTTGCGCTGGGCCAGTTGCTGCGCCTTCAGTTCCAGCCGTTGCTGCTTGAGCTGCAGCTTGGCCATGCGTTCCTCCGGCGTGGAGCAGGCGGTGGTCAACAGAAGTGTGCCGGCTGCAAGCAGCCAGGTGTGTTTTGCGGACATGTTTTCCCCTTGATGTGTCTGCGTGGTGGTGTGTTGTTGTGTATCGATACAGTTCGTCGCTGGTTTGCTTCAACTGTATTGCTGCCGTATTGAGACTGTATTGCTGCTGCGTTGTTACTGTATTGAAGCTGTATTGCTGCCCGTCATGGCCAGCAACTCATCCAGCGCCATGTCGTGCGTACGATGCTGCCGCGCCTGCACCCCGGTGCAGAGGCACAGGTGATAGTGCGGCTGCGTTTCGTGATGCAGGAACGGCACGGCGTCCACCGCCACGCTCACCTGGTTGAGGCTGGCGTTATGACGGTATTTGTAATCGGCCTCCTTGGCACACCACAGGCGATAGAAGGCGGCTTCCCGCTGGTGCTCGCCGTGCTGTGCCAGGCCGGACAATTCTTCCGGCGTGAAGGCCAGGTCGGCCAGCGAGTCCAGATCGCGTTCAGGCGAGGGCGCTTCGATATCCACGCCGATCTGCGTGCCCATCGCTACGGCGCAAGCGACCCAGCCACGGCTGTGCGAAATGCTCGCGGCAGGCTGGGCGATGCCATCGGCCAGCGCCCCGGCGATACGCACGACGGGGCTGGCACCGCGCCTTTCGATCACCTCGATGTCTGCCAGGCCGCAGCGGCTGGCCTGCATCAGCGCATGCCGCATCAGCAGCCGGCCCAGCAGGAATTCCCCCGCGCGCTGGGGGCGCAGGAAGCCTTGCAGGCGCGTGCGTTCATCCGGTGACAGGACCGCTGCCAGCCGTCCCAGCGTGGAGGGACAGGTACACGCACCCACGAAGGCGCGGCCATCCACGACCCAGGCGAAGGTGGATGGCATGGCGGCTTACTGGCCCAGTTTCACGATGTCACCCTTGAGGGCGACGCCGGCCATGGTGGCGCCGGCATGGCATTCGAACTCGGTGGCGCTGGCCATCTCGTTCTTCTTGTAATAACTCACGATGTTGACCACACCGTTGCCGCCCAACTCCTTGGCCTTCTTGTGCAGCTGTACCAGTGCCGACAGGAAGACCCATTTGCAGGCCTCTTCATCGCTCTTGCCGACGGCATTGGTCTTCTGGTTGGTGACGTCGGTGGAGATCTTTTCCAGCACTGCCGGATGCGGCTGGCCGGCAAAGTAGAACTTGACCGAGCCATCCAGGATTCCTTCCTTATCCTTCATGTTGGCGGCGCTATCCAGCGGCAGCAGGTGCTTGGTATCGCGCGCCTGGGCAGGCATCGCGGCGGCCAGCGCCAGGGTCAGTGCGAGGGTGAGGGAAATTGTCTTCATATCGCTTGTTTTCCTTGTGGTGAGTGGCTGCAGAGAGGGGGGCAGGGCGCTGTCAGGGCCAGCGCTTGAAGATGAGCGAGGTGTTGATGCCGCCGAAGGCAAAGTTGTTCGACATCACGTAGTCGCACTGCAGTGCGCGTCCTTCGCCGGTGAGATAGTCCAGCTCACCGCAGTCGGGATCGGGATGCTGCAGGTTGATGGTCGGAGCGAACCAGCCATGGCGCATCATCTCGATGGACATCCAGGCTTCCAGCGCGCCGCACGCCCCCAGGGTGTGGCCCATGTAGCTCTTGAGCGAGCTGATGGGCGTGCGGTTGCCGAAGATGCGGGCGGTGGCCTGGGTCTCGGCGACGTCGCCCTGGCGCGTGCCGGTGCCGTGGGCATTGATGTAGCCGATGGCCGAGGCGGGCAGGTCGGCATCGTCCAGTGCCATCTGGATGGCGGCCTGCATGGTGGCTGCGTTGGGATTGGTGACGTGGGCACCGTCGCTGTTGGTGCCGAAGCCGACGATCTCGGCGTAGATGCGGGCGCCGCGTGCCTGGGCGTGTTCCAGGTCTTCCAGGATCAGGCTGCCGGCACCTTCGCCCAGGACCAGGCCGTCGCGGTCGCGATCGAAGGGGCTGGGGGTGATACGCGGTGTGTCGTTGCGCACGCTGGTGGCGTAGAGGGTGTCGAAGACGGCCGCTTCGGTGGCGCACAGTTCTTCCGAACCACCGGCCACCATGGCCACCTGGCGTGCGCTGCGGATGGTTTCATAGGCATAGCCGATGCCCTGGCTACCCGAGGTGCAGGCGCTGGAGGTGGTGATGATGCGGCCGGTGATGCCGAAGAACACGCCCATGTTGACCGGCGCGGTGTGGGCCATCATCTTCAGGTAGGTGTTGGCGTTGATGTCGCGGGTATTCTTTTCGGCGAACATCATGGCGAAGTCGGCAATCGCATTGGGCGTGCCGGCCGAGGAACCATAGGCGATGCCGAGCTGGCCGCTTTTCAACAGGGGATCTTCCAGCAGTCCGGCATCGGCCAGCGCCCATTCGCTGGCGCGGGTGGCCATCAGGGCGACCCGGCCCATGCTGCGCGTGGTCTTGCGGTTGTAGCGTTCGGACAGCGAAAACTCTGCTGCCGGCGCGCCCAGGCGGGTGTGCAGGCCGATGTAGTCATCCCAGCCGGGCATGCGCTGCACGGCATTGGTATAGGTCTTCAACTGCGCCAGTGCGCTGGTCCAGTCGGTGCCGATGGGGCTGATGCCGGCCATGCCGGTGACCACGACCCGGCGCTCGCTGCGGTGATGCGTCATGCCAGGCCTCCGTTGACCGAGATCACCTGGCGCGTGATGTAGGCCGCATCGGGCGACATCAGGAAGGCCACCGCCGCCGCCACTTCCTCGGGCTTGCCGGCGCGGCGGGCAGGGATCAGTTTGAGGATTTCCTCGACAGGAGCATCTTCGGTCATGTCGGTATCGATCAGGCCGGGGGCGACGCAATTGACGGTGATGTCGCGCTTGGCCAGTTCCAGCGCCAGCGCCTTGGTGGCGCCGATGACGCCGGCCTTGGCCGCGCTGTAGTTGACCTGGCCACGATTGCCGATCAGCCCGGACACCGAGGCCAGGGTCACGATGCGGCCCGCGGCGCGCCGCCGCACCATGGGCATGACCAGCGGATTGAGCACGTTGTAGAAACCATCGAGGTTGGTGCGCAATACGCTGTCCCAGTCTTCGCCGGGCATGGCGGGAAACGCGTTGTCGCGGGTGATGCCGGCGTTGCAGACCACGCCGTAGTAGCAGCCGTGCTGTTCGACGTCCGCCAGCAGGGCTTGCGAGGCTTGCTCGCGGTTGGCGACATCGAATTGCAATACGCGGACCTGGCGGCCCAGCGCCGCAATCTCGGCGGCCACCTGGTCGGCGGCGTCGCGCCGTGCATGGCAATGCAGGACGATGTGGTATCCCTCGCGTGCCAGGCGCAGCGCGATGGCGCGGCCGATGCCCCGGCTCGAGCCGGTGACGAAAATGCTGTGTTCTCCCGATGTGGTCATGCCATGCCTTCTTGAAGATAGTGTGTTGCGTCGTGCGGCTGGAACACCGACACGGTGGCTTGCGCCAGTTCTTGTTGCGTCGCCAGGTCGGTGATGCGGCACTCGAATGAGCCCAGCCCGTTCTCCGCCTGCAACAGTAGTTGCACCGACACGCCCAGGCGCATGCCGGTGACAAATTCGGGAACCGCGCAGTGATAGCGGCGCGATCCCAGCAGGAAACCGATCCTGGCGCGGCCGCCCCGGCACAGTTCCTGGTAACCGGCCCAGGCGGCGATGCTCTGGGCCATGTATTCGATGCCGACCCAGGCACCGACTCCGGTGCCGGTCTGGAACAGGCTGTCGGTGCGGATCTCCAGTTCGGCCTGCAGCGTCTCTTCGCCCACGGCGACGACGCGATCGATCAGGATCATCGGGGCGGCGTGCGGCAGCAATTGCCCGATCGGCGGGATGCCTTGTTGCACCGTACTCATGCTGCCTCCCCACGCGAAAACACCAGGGCCACATTGCTGCCGCCAAAAGCGAAGGAGTTCGACAGCACGTGTTGCAGCGGCCGTCCCAGCGATTGTCCAGGCGCGACGGGTTTCAGCGGAGGCAGCGCCGGATCGGCCACGCCATCCCACAGGTGCGGCGGCAGCAGGCCATCCGGATTGTCGTCCTGCATCAGCAGCCAGCACAGCCCGGCCTCGATGGCGCTGGCCGCGCCCAGGGTGTGGCCGGTGAAGGGTTTGGTCGAGCTCACCGGCACCTCCAGTCCGAACAGCGCCTGCACCACGTGCGACTCCATCGCATCGTTTTGCGCCGTGGCGGTGCCGTGCAGGTTGATGTAGTCGATCTGGCCGGCGTCCAGGCCGGCGCGGCACAGGGCCTGGCCGATGGCCAGTTGCGCGCCCTTGCCTTCGGGGTCCGGCGCCGAGATGTGATAGGCATCGGAGGACTCGCCCCAGCCGCTCAATTGCACCGCTGCAGGTTCGCGCGTGAGCAGGAACAGGGCCGCGCCCTCGCCGATGTTGATGCCCTGGCGATGCAGCGAAAGCGGATTGCAGCGTTGCGCGCTCACCGACTCCAGCGCCGAGAAGCCGGCGATGGTGAACTCGCACAAGGTATCGACGCCGCCGCAGAGGACGACATCGCACAAGCCCATGTTGAGCAGCCGCGCAGCACTGGCGATGGCCTTGCCGCTGGAGGCGCAGGCGCTCGATTGCACATAGGCCGGTCCGCTGGTGCCCAGCGTCAGTTGCAGGGCGGTGGCCGGTGAACCCAGCTCCTGCTGGCCGTAGTGATAACCGGGCGGGAAGCTGCCACTGGCGGCGCGCGCGGCGAAGGCGGCTTCGCCCTCGGCAATGCCGGAGGTACTGGTGCCCAGGACGATGCCTACACGTTGAGCTCCATAGCGGGTGATGGCGGCATCCACTTGGGGACGGATGCAGTGCAACGCGGCCAGCGCCAGGCGATTGTTGCGGCTGCGTTCGCGCAGGGGCAGGTGGCTGTCCTCGGGGAGAAGCGTGTCGGGGGGGATTGCACCGAGGGCCAACGGCGTGCCATGGGCATCGACGTAGCGCGCATCGGGGCGCAGGCCGCTGTCGCCGGCCAGGAGGCGTGCGCGGATGCCCTCGTGCGTGCTGCCGAGCGGACAAACCATGCCGAGGGCGTTCAGATAAAGGCTCATGGGGATGGCGATGTCATTCAGGGGTCACCACCGACTGTATCGTCAGCTTGTAGTGGTAACGCAGATTGGTCAGGATCACTTTGCCGCCCCAGCGTCGCTGGTCGGGGTAGTCGATCACGGTGATCGGTTCGCCGTGCAGCAGCAGCGTGCGCTGCGCCTGGGCTTCACGCAGCTCCCATCCCTCCGGCAGCGCCTGGCGGATGGCCTCGGCGGGCCATAGGGTGAGTTGCACGTCTTGCAGTACATCTTCACCTTGCACCTGGCTGGGCAGCATGGCGTGGCGCCACACTTGCAACTGCTGCCCGTCATAGTGAAGGGACATGACGCGCTGGCCGAACGCCAGGCCCACCAGGTCCAGATGGTCGGCATCGATTTCCAGGGCGGTGTCGAGCTGGTCGGTGCGGCTGCCGCGTTCCACCGTCAGGTGTTGCTGCAGGCTCAGGCTCTGGCCCAGGGCGGCCGGCGGCAGGCGCAGCGACAGGCGCGCCGGGGGGCGCACGTCGGGCGGTTGCGGGGTGGCGCAGGCGCCCAGCAGCAAGGCGGCGCTGACGGCGGCCAGCAGGAGGGAGGGCTTCATGCGGATTCCTTGCCGGGCTGCGCGGCAGCGCCGGGGTGGGTGAACAGGGGCGCCAGCAGCCACACCAGCAGCATGCCGCACAGCATGGTGAGGCCGAAGGCGTGCAGCGGCGGGCTGTGGCTCAAGGCCAGCAAGCCGAAGGAGAGCAGCGCGCTCGCAGCCGACAGGCCGACGGTCAGCCAGGCGTGGGCGCGCTGGCCCGAGGCGGATTCCAGCAGGAAGATGCCGTAATCCACACCCAGCCCCAGCACCAGCAATCCGGCCAGCACGTGGAACAGTTGCAGCGGCTGGCCGATCCAGCCGAACAGGCCCAGCGTCAGCAGCGAGGCCAGCAGCGGCGGTGCCAGCGCGCGCCAGGCGCGGCGGCGGTAGCGCAGCGCCAGCAGCGCGAAGATGGCGGCGTAGGCACACAGCAGCGCCCAGCCCATGGTGAGGCGGTACTGGCGCAGCACGGACGAGATATCGCCCACCTTGTCCACCCATTGCACCCCCGGCAGTCCATCAGCCACGGCGGCCAGTTGACCCAGCTGGCGATAGTCGCTCAGGCCGCGCAGGGCAACGATGCTGGCAAAACGGCCATCCACTTCGCCCAGCCACAGGTGGCGCGAAGCAGCCCCGGCCGGGGTGGCCAGGAATTCGGCCGGGGTGAGCGGCTGGGTCTTGTCCAGCATGCGCTGGCGCAGCGCTTGTGCCCACTGCGGGCTTTCGTCGATGGCGCGTGCGGTCAGGGTGATGGCATCGGGCGCAGTGCTTTGGCCATCCAGCAGGGCCCGGTGCAGCAAGGCCAGGTTGTCCTGCTGGCGGCGCTGCGAGGGAACCCAGTTGGAGACCGCCTGCACGCCGCTGATGATCTTGCGCTGTACCAGCGGCTGCAGTTTTTCGCGCAGGGCTTCTTCCTGCTGCAGCACGGCCTCGGCCGAGGCGCCTCGCACCAGGTAGAACTGCACCGGCGCGGCCATGTCCAGCAACTGGCTGATGCGGATCTGGTCCTGTAGCAGGGCCGCCGGACTGTTCTGCAGGGCGCGGATGTCGTCGCTGCTGTGCAGGCGGGTGATACCGGCGATGGCCAGCCCGATCAGCGCCACTGCGGCCGGCAGGACCAGGTGCCAGGCCACGCCGCCCAGCAGGTCCGGCCAGCGGGCGATGCTGTGCCCGAAGCGCTGCGCCTGCGGGCTGGCGCGCAGGCTGTGCGGACCGATCAGCTGCGGGAACCAGCACGCCACCGTCAGCCAGGCAAACACCAGACCCAGGGCCGAGAACACGGCCATTTGCTGCAGACCGGGGAAGGGCGTCAAGGCCATGCCGAGATAGCCGATCAGCGCTGCCAGCAGCATCAGCGCCAGGCCCGGCAAGAGGCGTCGCAACAGCGCTGCTGAATCCTGCGTGGCGGGTGCGGCCATGCGTGCGCAGAGGAAGTAGATGCCATAGTCCTGGGCGATGCCGATCAGGCTGGCGCCGAAGACCAGGGTCAGCAGATGGATCTTGCCGAACACCAGCATGCTCACCGACAGCGCCCCCAGGCAGCCCACGGCGATGGACAGGGCGATGTAGAAAATCGGCTTGACGGAGCGGAAGCTCAGCCACATCAGCAGCAGGATGCCCAGCAGCGAGCCGACGCCGATGGTGGCGCTTTCGCTGCCGGCCTGGGCACTGGCCGCAGCGGCATGCAGGACTACGCCACCGGTCAGGACCTGCGCGGCTTGCGCGCTGGCCGCTTGCCTGGCTTGAGCCAGCAGCGGGATCACCTGCTCCTGGGCCTGCAGGGAAAAGACCGGGGCCTTCAGTTCCAGCAGCAGCAGGGCGTAGTTCACGCCATCGCGTTCCACGAAGAGCATGCCGTCGCGCGGCCGCACGGGCGTTTCTCTGGCGCGCTCCTGCACCCAGTCGCCGAAGAGCCCAAAGGGATCGTCTTGCCAAGCGCCCAGGCGCGGTCCGCCGAAGGCACCGTAGAGGCTGCTCAACGCACGCTGGCTCCACTGTTGCGCCGTTGCGTTGGCCAGCCGGGCACGTTGGCTGTCGGTCAGCAGCAGGCTGCGGCTGTGCGCCAGGCTGTCCAGCCACTGGCTTTGCCATTGCGCGCTGTCGCCGCTGGCCGGTGCGAGCAGTTCATCCTGTGCGCGCAGGGCGGCCAGGTAGGCCTGTGCGCCAGCTTGGGCACGGCCCCAGTCGCGGTCGCCGACCAGTACCACCAGCTTTTGCTGAGCCGAGTCGACCATGTGGCTGAAGGCTTGCTGGCGCACGGCATCCTTGCCGCCGGTGCCGGGCAGCAGCGCCAGGATGTCGGTATCGGGACTGGCGCGCTGGCCCAGCCACAGCCAGGCATTGTGGGCGGCCACCAGCAGCACCGCCAGCAGCCAGGCCAGCGCCAACAGGCTCTGCAGGCGACGGACGGGCTTAGTCAAACAGGGCTCCTTCTTCGGCCGTCATGGCGCCTTCGCCCGTCTTGATGGCGGAGAAGCTGATCTCGGTGCGGTCGCCGCTGGCTTCCTTCATGCTCACCTTGTCCACATAGCTGGCACCGGCCAGGCTGATCTCGCCGATGGCCTTGGCCAGGGTCGGCTGGCGCGCCTTGAGCGCGACCTGCCAGTGGCCGTCGCGCAGGCTGCCGTCGAGTTCGAAGAGCTGGTCGAGCTGGCTCAGGTCACCCGCCAGCAGCGAGAAGAGGACGCTATTGATCATCTTCACCACCGGTTCCTGCTGGGCATCGAGCTTCATGGCGACGCGGCCATCCTGGATCTGCATGATGGCCTCGCGCGTGATGCGCAGGGTGTTCGGGAATGGTTGCAGCGTCTGCCACAGGATGCCCCGGCCCTTGACCACGCAGAAGCGGCCCTGGGCTAGCAGGGGCTTCTTGATGCCGGTCAGCTGCTTGGTCTGGTCGAAGCGGCCGCACATGACGGCCGGCTTGGCCAGGATGGCCTGGATCTGCTGGACCGGTGCGGCCGCGCGGGCGGCGGGCAGGATGGCCAGCAAGGCCAGGCTGGCGAGGAGTGAGCGCTTATTCATGGGGCAGGAGGTGTCAGTCCGAGCTTGTGCCACAACACCGGCGGCGATACGAAGCACATCTCGTGGTTGTTCATCTGCACCGCGACCTGGACGGTGGAGGCGCGGGTCAGGCGCGCGCCGCTGGCGGCGTCGCTGATGAGGTAATCGATGCGCAGGCGGTTTTCCCATTCGACGATGGCCGCGCTCACGCGGATGCGCTGGCCGAAGCGGGCCGGTGCGGCATAGCGCAGGTGCAGGTCGATCACCGGCCAGCCATAGCCGGATGCCTTCATGGCCGGATAGTTGTAGCCGATGCCGTCGAGCAGGGCGCAGCGCGCGGTTTCCATGTATTCGACATAGCGGCCATGCCAGACGATTTCCATCGGATCGAGATCATAGAACTGGATCTGCAATTCGACTTCCCCGCGCCAGGGCGAATTGGCCAGCGTGATCTTGCCCGGCGGCAGGATGGTGTCACTCATACAGGCTCCAGGCCTGGGCGCGGATGCGCTGCAGCAGCAGGCGCAGGTCGGGCTCCAGCATGCGGTCTTCAGCGACCACGGCGATGTCTTCGGCCAGCGCCGCCTGCATGGCCGCCAGGCGGCCGGCCGGCAAGTCCCGCAGCGGTGTATCGCCGGGCTGCTGGCGCTGGCTGCGCAGCCATACGCCCTGGCGCACCGTGATCAGCAAGGCGGCCGCGACCTGTTCGGTCAGTTCCAGTACGCGCAGGCAATCGCGCGCGGCAATGGTGCCCATGCTCACCTTGTCCTGGTTGTGGCATTCGGTGGAGCGTGAGAACACCGAGGCCGGCATGGTCAGCTTGAGGGCTTCGGCGGTCCAGGCCGAGGCGCTGATCTGCAGGGCCTTCAGGCCATGGTTGATGGGCGCGCGTTCGCCCTGGGCGCCGGACAGGTTGGCCGGCAGGCCGTTGTTGTAGCGCTGGTCCACCATCAGGGCCATCTGGCGATCGAGCAGGTCGGCGATGTTCGCCACGGCGGTCTTCATGCTGTCCATGGCGAAGGCGATGTGGCCCCCATAGAAATGGCCGCCATGCAGCACGCGCTCGCCATCCGGATCGATCAGCGGGTTGTCGTTGGCACTGTTGAGTTCGTTCTCGATGAACTGGCGCAGCGACGGCAATGCATCGTTGAGTACGCCGATCACATGCGGCGCACAGCGCACCGAGTAGCGATCCTGCAGGCGCTTTTCGTTGCGGTGCGCCTGGCCGCAGGGCAGGTCGCGCTGCAGCCAGGCCGCCACTTGCTGCTGTCCCGGATGCGGCTTGGCCGAGAACAGGGTGGCATCGAAATGGTGGGCATTGCCATCCAGCGTGAAGCTGCTCATGGCCGTGATGCGGGTAGCCAGCTGGCACAGGTAGCGCGCACGGTCAAAGGCCAGGCAGGCCAGCGCGGTCATGACGGCGGTGCCGTTCATGATGGCCAGTCCTTCCTTGGGACGCAGGCGCAGCGGCGTCAGGCCGGCTGCGGCCAGTGCCTCGGCGGCCGGCACCGTGGCGCCATCACGCCAGACCTGGCGCTCACCGCACAGCACGGCGGCCAGGTAGGACAGCGGCGTGAGATCGCCACTGGCGCCCACCGAGCCCTCGCAGGGAATCTGCGGCAACAGGTCGTGCTGCAGCAGCGCCGTGATCTGTTCCAGCAAGGCCACGCTCACGCCCGAGAAGCCCTGGCACAGGGAATTGAGCCGGGCCGCCAGGATGGCGCGCGCCTGCTCCGGCGTGAACAGCACTCCCAGGCCGCAGCCGTGGTAGGTGTAGAGGTGATGCGGCAGTTCCGGAACCAGTTGCGGCGGTACGGTCACCGTGCAGGAATCGCCATAGCCGGTGGTGACGCCATAGATGGTGCCATCCTCACGCAGGAGGCGATCCAGGAAATCGGCACCGCGCGCGATGCGCGCACGGAAGCTGTCAGCGTCATGCAGTTGCGCCGTGCGCTCGCGCCGCGCCAGCGCCACCACATCCTCGATGGTGAGCGGCTGGGCGCCGAAGCGGATAGGGGCGCTGTTGAAGGAAGAAGAAACGTCAGTGTGAGGCATGCTGTTCGTCCAGGGCGGAATCAGCCCAGAAATCATAGAAATTGAACCACTGGTAAGGCGCTTGCAGGCAGTGTGCTTCCAGCCGTGCCGCATAGGCGGCGGCCAGTTCGCCCAGCACCTCGTCGCGCTGCTTGCGCGGCAGGACGATGCTGTCGCGGAAGGCTTCGAAGCTGACCTCCGCCCCCTCGGCGCTGCGCCGGGAGAACATCAGGAACACCGGGCATTGCAGCAGTGCCGCCATGACGTAGGGGCCGATCGGAAAGGGGGCGCTGCGGCCCAGGAAAGGCGCACGCGCCACCCGTGGCTGCGGCGAGACCGGCACCCGGTCACCGGCGATGACCACGAACTCGCCCTGTGCCACCTTCTCGGACAGCATCATGGCGGTAGCAGGTGACATGTCGGTGACTTGCATCAGGTTCAACTGGCTGCCCGGATCCAGCTGGGCCAGCATCTGGTTGAAGGCCTGGGCGTGGCGCGTATGCACCAGCACCGTCAGCTTGAGCGCGGGATGCTGGCGGCCGATCACGCGGCACAGTTCGAGGTTGCCGAGATGGGTGCAGATGATGAGTCCGCCGCGCCCTGCCGCGATGGCCTCGGAAATAGGTGCGCTACCGTGTATATGAACGTTCTTGATGGGGAACAGGCCGCCCCACAGCAACATCTTGTCCAGCAGGCTTTCCCCGAATGCGGAGAAGTGAAGGAAAACGCCAAAAATCCCGGAACGCAGCGGCAGCTCCGGACGGTATCGCCGCACCTGCGCCAGAAACGCACGCGAGGCCTGGCGGGCCCGGCCATTGGCAGTGATGTACCAGCACAGCACCGGATAGAGCATCAGCCGGAAGGGTAGCCGGCCCAGCAGGCGATAGACCGAGAACAGCAAGCGCATACCGGCCACGAAACTGACTTCGTTGATCTGCGCCCAATGGCGCGTACGGGGTGGATGGCTCATGCGCTGCGCCCGCCCAGCCGGCGCCAGCTGCCGCGCGCCAGCAGCAGCGGCGCGCGCAGCAGCATGCCGAAGAACAAGCGGGCATGCATGCGCGAGATCAGTACGTTGTCCAGCCAGACCTGGAAGTGCGACACACCATCGGCCGGATAGCGCACCCGCGTGGCCAGGTTGTGCACGCGCAGGCCGCGCCAGTAGAGGCGCACCAGGATTTCGGTATCGAAATCCATGCGCAGTCCGATAGTGGCGCTGTCCATCAACTGCAGCGTCGGCGCCAGGGGATAGAGGCGGAAGCCGCACATCGAATCGGCAATCTCCAGCGACAGCGTATTGATCCATACCCACACGTGCGTCAGGTAGCGGGCATAGAGCCGGCCCTTGGGCACGCTGTCGTCATAGATCGGCTTGCCGTTGATGACCGCGGCCGGGGCCGCCTGCGAGGCGGCGAGGAAACGTGGGATGTCGGCGCTGTCGTGCTGGCCGTCGGCATCGATCTGCAAGGCGTGGGTGTAGCCAGCCAACGCGGCATGGCGCAGGCCGGTCATGACGGCGCCGCCCTTGCCCTGGTTGCGGGTGTGGACCAGCAGCGTGATCTGTTGCGGATCGGTGGCGGCCAGTTGTTGCAGCACGGCGGCACAGGCGGGGCTGCTGCCATCGTCGACCAGGATGCAGGGCAGCCCGTGACTGCGCACGGCAGCGACCACCGCGCCGATGGCGTGCTCATGATCGTAGACCGGGATGACCACCACGGTGCTGTGCATGGAGGGCGCGTTCATGCTGCCCCCAGCAGGAAGCGGCCGCTGGCGTGCTGGCCGGCGTCCGAATGCAGACGGAAGGACAACTGGGACTTGGCGGTGTCGAACTGCAGGTCCAGCAGCACGCGCATGCCTGGTGTGATGACGCGCTGGAACTTCAAGGCCTGCAGGCCCAGGAAGCGCGGTGGCAGATCGAAATAGCGCCGGCCCAGCGTGAGCGACCAGTCGGTCTGCACCACGCCGGGCAGGATGGGCGAGCCGGGGAAGTGGCCCCGGAAGTAGAGCAGGTCGGCAGGGATGTCCAGCGCCAGTTGCACTTGCTCGGCGCTGCGTTCCAGTTCGGTCACGTTCGCAAGCGTGGGCGCGCTATTCTCCAGCAGCGCGGTCAGTGCCGAGAGTGTGACCTTGCCTTGCGGGTTCACCGGCAGCGCCTGCAGGTAACGCCACAGGCGCGGCAGGGCGATGGCCTCGATGGCACCGGCCAATGCCGTCTTGAGCTCGGCATTGAGGGCCAGCTTGCCTTGTGCAGCCAGCAGGGCTTGACCTTGCGCAGTGGGCACCACGAAGGCAGCGACGAACTGGCGTGCGCGGCGGCCTTGATGAACGATCACGCGCACTTCCTCGACCAGCGGACTGGCGGCCAGCAGTTGTTCGATGCGCGTCAGCGAGATGCGTTTTTCTTCCAGCTTGACGATGCGGTCGCTGCGCCCGCGCAGTTCAAAGGCGGCGGGGAGGTCTTCCAGCAGTACGGCACGGTCGGCCATGCTGAACCAGCCACTGTCGGGCAGGTGCGGCGAGCGCACTTCCAGCTCGCCTTCGGCGCCGATGCGTACGGACACGGCGGGCATGGCCTGCCAGTGCTCGCGGCGCTGCAGGAGATCGCTGTCGGGCTGGCGCCAGGCGATGCCACCGGTTTCGGAGCTGCCATAGATTTCCAGCGGACGCTGCCCCAGCAGCCGCGCGGCATCGCATGCCGCTTCGGCCGGCAGCGGACCGCCGGAAGAGAAGATCGCGCGCAGTTGGCGCGCATCCGGTTGCGTGGCCTGCGCGGGCAGGCGTTTCAGATGGGCCGGGCTGGACAGCAGCAGCCACGGGCGGTTACCAGCCATGCGCTGCAGATCCTCGGGGAAGAACGCGCTGCCTGCGTGCACCGGACGTCCCGCACACAGCGCCCACAAGACCTTGAACAGCAAGCCATAGATGTGTTGATGCGATACCGTGGCGACCACTTCGGCCTGGCCCACTGTGGCACCGAAGAGCGCCTCCAGCGTGGCCACTTCATTGGCCATCTGGCCCAGTTGCTTGGGGATGGCCTGGGCTTGCCCGGTGCTGCCGGAGGTGTAGACCACCAGGCCGGGGAAGTCCGCGCGCAAGGCGGGCCAAGGAGCGGAAGGCTCGTCGAAGGCGGCATCAGGAGCGGGCTGCAGGGCCGGGCAATGGACACCGAAGTCGCCGAGGAAACCATCGACCTCGCCGCGCAACTGGCTGCAGGTGTCGGGCAGGGCGTCGCTGGGCAGGTAGGCGGTCTTGCCGGCCAGCCAGGTGCCAAACAGCGCGGCGGCGAAATGCAGCGTGTCGAGATGGAAGAGCGCGAAACGCTGTCCCGGCGTGGTCTGCAGCAGCTGCTTCCAGCGCAGCAGCTCGGCGCACCAGGTGGCGTGCGTGACCGCGGCGCCGTCGCGCCAGCCGATCACGCGTTCGCCGTGAAATGCCTGGAACGGCAGTTGCAGCAGGTCCAGCCTTGCGGTGGCGTGCATGTGGACTGCCTCACGCATGATGCTGGCGCCGGACGTAGAGGCGTACCAGGTATTCGCCGGCAAACAGCACGCCCATGGCAATGTAGGAAATGACCCCGGTATACATCGACCACACCGCCGGCGAGGCCCACAGTGCGGTGCCCAGGGCGATGCTGCCATTGACCGCGAAGAACAGGCACCACACCTGGGTGACCCGGCGCGTATAGGCGATCACGAACAGCGGCAGGTCGGGTGAACTCAGGCGCGCCATGCGTTCGATGACGGTGGGCGGTTTGTAGAGGCTGTAGCCGAACAGGGCCAGCATGCCGGCGCTGATGGCCACCGGATAGAGCTTCAGCGGCAGCAGCGCATTCCAGGCCAGGGCCGGCGCGGCCAGCGTCAGCGCGGCCACGCCCATCCAGCGCAGCGGGCGGCCGCTGCGGCTGGTGAACAGGCGTATGGCGGCGATCAATACCAGCAGCAGCGCCAGCATGCGCGGCTCCAGCTTGCCGTGGGCGTACCAGATCAGCAGGGGATAGAGCAGGATCAACAGCGGGCCGGCCAGGGTGGCCAGCCGGGACATCGCGGGAGGCTTCATGCGCTTACGCGTGCGCTTGTTCGTGCATCAGCGTGGCCAGGATATCCACGACATCCTGCACCGTGCGTACGCTGCGGAAGACATCGGGCTGGATGCGCTTGCCGGTGGTCTGGTTGAGTTTGACCACGATGTCGACGGCATCGATGCTGTCGATGTCGAGATCGGTGTAGAGGTTGGACTGTGGCGTGATGGCGGCTTTGTCGAGCTCGAACATCTCGTGCAGCATATCGACGATCCACACGGTGATGTCGTCCTTGGTCATGTCAGGTGTCAGAGGGGTCATGATGTGCATCTCTTGCAAATGGCTTGGCGGGGTCGTTGTGGTTATGTGCAGCGCGCAGCGTGGAGGCTGCTCAGGCGGTGGCCTGGTGGCTGGCCACCAGCGCAGCCAGTGCCTGTACCGAGGCGAAGTGCTTGCGGGTTTCTTCGGAATTGGCCGAGAGCTTGATGCCGTAGCGTTTCTGCAGGCTCATGCCCAGTTCAAGCGCATCGATGGAATCCAGCCCCAGGCCGTCGCCGAATAGCGGCGCCGCGCTGTCGATATCCTCGGGGGCGAGGTCTTCCAGGTCGAGGGACTCGATGATGAGTTGCTTGATGTCTTGTTCCAGGTCGTGCATCGCCTAGTTCTCTTTCATGAAGTACTGTTGCAGGTAAGTCGTCAGTTGGCGCGCGGCCAGCGTCGGATGGTCGGCGCCGTGCGGCTGCTCGTTGCCGATGATGTGGTCGGGATGAAGGTCCTCGCCGATGTGCAGGCGGAAATGCGCGCGCGTGGCCGGCACCTGCCACCACTTCTCCCCCTTGCTGAGGGTGCCGGGCGTGCATCGGATGCGCACCGGCGTGATCGTGCAGCCGCCGCGCACGGCGACGTTGGCCGCGCCGCGCTTGAGGCTGATCTGGCCGTCGCCGGGCGTGCGGGTGCCCTCGGGGAAGATGATGAGATTGCCGCCGCTGCGGATGGAGCGGATGCAATCGTCGATCAGGTCCGGTCCCTGGGCATTGCTGATGTAACCGGCTGCGCGCACCGGTCCGCGAGTAAAGGGATTGCGCCACAGTGCGCCCTTGACGATGCAGTCGGCATGGCGCACGAAGGCCATCAGCAGCACCGTATCGATGAGCGTCGGATGGTTGGACAGGATCAGCAGGCCGTTGCGGTTCAGCCGTTCCAAGCCGGTGATTTCATAGCGGATCACGCCGCACAGGCGCATCACTTCGACGAAGGCACGAAACGCCAGGCGGATGAGGTGGCGCGACCACAGCACACGCTGCTGCGGATTGCGGACCAGGACCTGCAGGATGGGGAAGATCACCAGCCGCAACAGCAGCCCGCCCAGTCCGAAGAGGGCGAAACACATCCCCGTGGCCAGGATGCGCCAGCCACGGTCGATCAGTGCCAGGATCCGTTCAAGCATGCCGCATCCAGTGCCAGCGACGGCCGTCGGCCTGGCGCTGCAGAGTGGACGTCGCGGCGTCGAGGAAGAAGCGCAGGATCGCAGCGGCGCCGGCGGTGGCCTGTGAGGCGGGCATGGTATGGCCGGCCGGCTGCGCCTGCTGCCACTGCAGCGACAGGGTGGGCAGTGCGCCGTTTTCGTCGGCCGCCTGCATCAGCCAGGACCAGCCGCAGGGTTCTTCGTGCTCATCGGCGAAACCGGAAAAGAGCGCCGGCAGCGGTGCGTCGGCCACCACCAGCAGGACTTGCCGGGCGCCGTCGGCCAGCAGGCCGCAGGCTTCGATGATGGCATGTTCGACCGTGCTCTGGCCGGCTGCAATGGCCACCGTATTGGCCTGGTTGCCGCGGGCAATGGAAAACAGCCCGGCGTTGGCATTGTGGACCGACAGACTGAAGGCTGTGGGCGACATCGGCGCGGCGGCAGCCAGGGCAGTTTGCAATTCCACCGAACGGGCGCATTCGCCGTGGCGGGAGGCGAAGACCACCGGGATGTCGAGTTGCTCCGTTGTCGAGGCGGGACCAGCTTCCCGGGGCTGATCGGAGGTGGCGGCAGTCAGGGCGCCGTAGGCTGTTTCCAGTGCCAGCTTGCCAACCGGGCTGGTGCGCCGGCGCAGCATGGGCGGCATGGCCTTGACGGCTGGTTCCCCGGAACCGGCAGCCTGGCGATCATTGCTGATCCATCGTTGCCAATCGGCTTGGGATTCGATACCCGGAACCCACTGTGCATGCGACGCAACTGAAAAACTGACATCCCCTGAATACATATCGTCGAAAGCCCCCGAGGCTTCTTTTTGGCGCTGTTATCTACCGGACCCCCTTCATCCGATGCAGGCCGGTACGCTGCCTGCGTCGGTGGATACGCCGTTTTCTTGTTTATTTACAGCGCTTATCCGGTGTCTTTAAACGTTACAATTTGTAAGACCGGGTAATGGTACGACAAAACCCTCTTGAATTAACACGAAATTTTCACGGAGAAAGACGGAGAACCACGGCCAGGGGGCTTGTCCGCCGGGTGGGTGTTGTCGATTCGGTACGTTGTCTATCGTCTCGAAGGGAAGGGACGTGCTTTTTGGGGCTCGATTTTCTAACAATTCGGGCTGGCCCGGCACGAAACGCTGTGGCGCGATTGTGGAGATTATTTATCTGATAACCTAAGACGCTCCCACGCCCTAAAGGTAAAGCCAGCAGCAACGCCTGGATTCCGGCTGCTGCTGGCAGTGCCTTCAACAAGTCTGCATTGAATAACACGGAAGGGCTGGCGCTGCTTGAGCATCGATTGGCGCAGTTATGGCGCAGTTTTCAAAACTGCGCCAATTTCGGTCCCAAAAAGTGGCGCAGTTCGATTCATTTCGGTTTGGAGGCCCTGTAGTTCCAATGTCGGATCTACTGCGGGGCCATTCATCTCGCGCGTACCGCTGTGAAAGCCGAGTCGTCGCCCAGATGGATGAAGATGCGCCCCTGCGCCTTATCATCCGTTACCTCCAGCCAACCGCGCCCACTCACAGGATCGTTTTCATCTACGCCAGACCAGGAGAACTCGATACGCACCGTGCTTCCATTCTCGTGAACACGGGCATCGATGTCGCCTTGCACCAGCCCGAACTGGAATTTACCTGTCAGATCATTCTTGATTGTGATGTGCGCAGGAACCTCCATATCGAAGTAATCGACATCCCACGCTTCCATGCTGGTAATGCGCCAGGTGCCCAGCGCCGCTTTTTCAAGCTTCTTCATTTCTCCTCCGTCAATCCGGCATTTAACCAAAAATAGTTGAAGTCATCGCCCAAAGCAAAGCGGGCGTGCAGAAATGCCTTGTTGTCCTTGCTGGCAGCATACAGGTCTTGTATCAGGCCCAGCAGGCCGGCACGGTCGAAATCGACCAATCTGGTTTTGACATCGCTCCAGCTAGGTATAGCTTTCGTAGATTTTTTGTTGCCATGTTTTTCAGCCTTGTCCGTATCGGTCGTGTCAGCGGATTCAGTCAATCTGCAGAGCCAGTTCCGGCAGTGCCGTAATTCCACCTGTTCCAGCCGGGCACCCATAAAAACACCCACCCAATTTCGTCCTGCTTGAGCTTCTGCGAAGCCACTCAAGCGCGGGTGCTGTGAGGTGGATCTGGCTCATTATCTCAAACTCATCGGCCGGGTAATTTACCGAGAGATCCACATGAATGCCTTTGAGGAGGCATCCGCCGAACCACAAAGTCCGCAGGCATCCGCGTGAACCCTCGCAGAAATGCGAGGGGGCAAGAAAAATGCCCAACTGCATACACAGTCGGGCATTGGTATTGGTGGAGCCGGCGGGAATCGAACCCGCGTCCAGAAGCACTCTACAGACAGTTCTACATGCGTAGTGCAGCCAATTGGTTTTAATCCTGGCGACGCGGACGCACACGCTTCGACAGGACGAGTTACCTTGGATTTAATGACGTATGAAGTAACCCCATACGCCACGATTCCCTGTAAATGACTCTACCGCTGTTGCCAGCACACCCCAGGGAAGAAGTGCTGTAGAGCTAGAAGTTTCTTAGGTTTCTAGGTGCGATTTACGCTGCGAGAGCGTAAGATTCGTCGTTTGCATTTAAGCAGTTCCGGATGGATTAACGAGGTAACCAGTCCTCGGCATGCCCTGTTCCGCTTTGCAACCCCTGTCGAAACCAAGTCGGCCCCGTGGTGTTGAAGCTTCGCAAATCCCGCTGGGCGCGTGAACTTGCGTATTACGCTTGCCTCTCGCAGAGCTTCCTGAAGAGGCGCCCGCTTTTTCGGCGGAAGGTCGATTATAACCTACTCCCTACTGTATGGGCAGCGCCCGGCTTTTCAAGGCCAGCCTGCGCGGCCGCTCCCTCACTGTATCGTCAGATCGACCCGTGCCTTCGGCTCCTTGTCCGGGATGCCGGCGCCGTCCAGCTTGGGCGCGATCAGGAAAATGCGCGCCGGTTCGATCACGCTCTGTTCCTGCAAATAATTTCGCACCTGGTCAGCACGGCGCTGGGCCAGCTTGCGCAAGTCATCCTGGGTCACTTCGGTATGCTCCAGGATCATCTTTTCCATCTCGGCTTCGGGCATCGTTTTGGTCAGGCCGATCATGTTGCGCGGCTTGTCGAACTTGCCGTCCTTGTAGACGCGCTCCAGATACTTGCTGCGTTCGGCCGCACTGATGCGCACCGGCCCGTCGGGTTGCCCCTCCCTGGCGATTAGGTCGGCGCGCTTCAGGGCACGCATCGCGCGCTCCAGCGCTTCGCGGCGCAGGCCCTGGTCATCCACCTGCGGATCGACGCGGCCAGTGATGTCGAGCTTGATGCCGGGACGCTCATGCAGCACATAGCCCAGCGCATCGAGCTTCTTGCGCACTTCATCCGTCACTTCCGAGGAGCCGGGCGCGAACTCGATATAGCGCAGCTCGCCGATGTGCTCGTCAGGGCGGAACATCGAACCGATCAGCGCGAACGGCGAAGTCACGGCTTTGACGATCAGGTTCACGAACACGCGCACGATGATGCCGCCCACCGAAAACTGCGGGTCCGACAACGACCCGGAAATCGGCAGGTTCAGGTTGATGTTGCCATCGCGGTCCTTGAGCAGCGAGACCGCCAGCATCACCGGCAGATTGGTGGCGTCGGGGCTGTCGACGCGTTCGCCGAAGCTCAGTTGCTCGATGCGCAGATCGTTCTGGGCCACCAGCTCGTCGTTCTCGATCTTGTAGTGCACATCCATCGACAGCTTGCCCTTGGTGATCGGATAGCCGGCGTACTTGGCCGAGTAGGGCGTCAGGCGCGGCAGTTGCACACCGTTGGCGCTGGCCTTGAGATCCAGGTACATGGGCTTGAAGAGCGGATTGAGGGCGCCCGAGATCTGCAGCGGTGCATCGTTGTCGATCTTGCCGGTGATGTTGACCGGCGCCGGTTGCGGCTTCTCCGAGGAGATCTGGCCGATGCTGCCCGCCAGTCCGGTCATGTTGGCGGTGTAGTTGGGTTTGACGAAGTTGTCCGTGTAGTTGATGTTGCCGCCTTCAAGCACCACCTGGCCCACGCGCACGATGGGGGCGTCGGCAGCAGGTGCGGCAGGGGTGACGGGGGCGGTGGAAACGGTCTTGCGGGCATTGCCGTTATTGGCCGGCTGGCTATCCTTGCCGGCTTTCTTGCTGTCGTCGGTGATCGAGCCCTGCTCCTGCGCATCGGCCACCACGATGTCCTGCAGGTTCAGGCGGCCCTTCTCGGAAAGGATGGCACGTGCATAGAAGTTGGACAGCGTGACTTTTTCCAGCGCCACTTGCGGACGTCCACCCAGCTTCGCCTGGATCCCTGCCAGGTCCAGCGTGCGCCAGCGCAGGAAATCGGTGGAGGTCTGCTTGTCCTGCATGCGCAGGTTGGTGATGGCGGCGCTGCCCTTGTAGTCCAGCGCCAGCTTGCGATCCTCAAGCGGTGGCGTCACGTCCAGCTTGCCCTTGGCGCTGGCCAGGCCGCTGCTGATGGTGACATTGAGCACATCGGTGAAATAGTGCTGGAAGGGTGTGATGGGCAGATCCTTCACCTCCAGCTCCAACGCCACGCTCTTGAAGTGCGGTGCAGCCTGGCCGGACAGTTCGGCGCTGCCATTCTTGTCGAAGCGCGCCTGCAGCTTGAAGGGGACAGGCTGGTCCAGCGTATCGGTGAGCGTCGCCGCCTGCAGCGACAGCGATTGCAGGGCCAGCGGCTGGGCGCCCTTGCCCGGCGGCGTCAGGCGCAGCTCGGCCAGTTGTACCTTGCTGTCGTCGAGCTTGAGATGGCCATCGCGCAGCTGTAGCGTGGTCTGGCCGGAGAGCTTGCCCGCCACCCCGCTGATGGGCGCGCGTGCCAGGTAGTTCTGGTAGCCCGCGAGGTCGACGTTCTCCAGCGTGATCTTGCCCGTTACCGTCGGCTTGAGTGGCTGGATCTGTCCATCGAAGCCCAGCTTGCCATGGCCGTTTTCCACGGCTGACAGGATCAGGTGCGCAGGTTTGGCATCGGCAGCGGTGGAGAGCTGGGTGGCATTGATATCGATCTTGCCCAGCTTGATGAGCTGGGCAGGCGTGGCGTTGGCTTCGTCGCGCCAGTTGAGCTCGCCACCGTGCACGGTCAGTTGCTGCAGCACGATGGTGGACGGCGGCGTGGCGGCCGTTGCCACAGGGGGAGCAGCCGGTTTGGCCGCCTTGCCACCGGCATTGCCGCTACCGGCCAGCGCACGCTGCCAGTTGATCTCTCCACGCGCATTCATGCTGGCCCAGACCTGCGGCTGCTCGAGCGTCAGCTGGCCGAGTTCGCCGCTGGCCGCCAGCACGTCGAATTGCTTCACCTGCAGCGCCAGCGACCTGGCCTTGAGAAGCGGTGCGCGAGCCTTGTCCTGCAGGGCGAGGTCATCCAGGCGAAGGTCACCTGCCAGGGTCACGGCCGGTTTGTCATCCTTGCGGGTGAAACCCAGGTCCAGCCTGGTGCTGAGCTTGGCGCTCTGGATCGCCACCGGCAATTCGACCGGGACGAAGGGCAGGTAGCTCACCAGATCAAGTTGGTCGATGTCGATGGCGAAGGCCGATTCCTGCGTCGAGGCGAAAGGCTTGCTGCGGCCCTTCAGGTGCAGCGGCGTGCCATTGATGGTGGCCGACAGTTGCGGCTGCACGAAGCTGTCGATATTGCCGGGCAGGTTGGAGATGAAGGGCAGGCCGAGCTGCAGCGCGGCGATGTCGATGTTCTTGCCGGTTACCTTGTCTTCGAAGCGGATCTGGCCATCCTGCAGTTGCACATTGGCCAGCGAGAAGCGCGCCTGGCCTTCGCTCTTGGGCTGTGCCGCCAGCTTGTCGAGGATGTCGGAGAAGTTGTAGTGGCCGATGCCCTGGGCGTCCAGCCGCACCACGTGCAGTTGCGGTGTGTTCAGGCTGATCTCATCCAGTACCGGCGCCAGGCGCAGCAGCGAGGCAGCGGACAGGTCGGCCAGCAAGCCCTTGGCGCTGAAGAAGGGATGCGTGCCATCGGCTTCATAGAGCGTGATGTCCGAGGCGCGCAAGGCCAGCTTGAAGGGATTGAAGGCGATCTCGCCAATCTCCAGCTTGCGGCCGATCTGGGCCTGGGTCTGGTCGATGGCGATCTTGCGCACCAGCGCCGGCAGTGCGCCCCAGCTCAGTGCGGCCAGTGCCAGCAGTACGGCCACGGTCCAGCCGGCCCAGCGCAGCGGACGTTGCAGGCGTTGCCAGGCGGCGTGCTGGGTGAGAGAGGCGCGGTCCGGCTTGCTCATGGGGTTTCCCTTGTCGGTGCCGGTCCGTCCTGGGGAGATGAATGCGCAGGTGGCCGGTTCTGGTTGTGATGGGGGTGATGCTGCGGCAGGTGCCGGCTTGTCGCCATTCTAATGCGAGGCGACATGGCACTGCTAGGAGGGGAAAGATGCGCTCAAGTTTCCGCGAGCGCATCAACTGCAAGGCAGAGGAGAGGCGAATCAGTCCAGCAGCGTCAGGATGTCCAGCGGCGCGTGCAGCAGGGCATCGGCTTGCCAGGCGGCGGGCTCGGTGTGGCCGCAATAGCCCCAGGCGGCGGCAATGGTGGGCATGTTGGCGGCGCGTCCGGCCTGGACGTCACGCAGGTCGTCGCCGACGTACCAGCACTCCTCGGGCGCCAGCTGCAGACGCCTGGCCGCTTCCAGCAAGGGGGCCGGATGCGGTTTGGCATGCGGGGTGGTATCGCCCGAGACGATGCAGCCGGCATGGCCCAGTCCGATCTGAGGCGCCAGCACGTCGGTGAAACGCGCGGCCTTGTTGGTGACGATGCCCCAGGCGATACCGCGTGCTTCCAGTTGCGCCAGCAGTTCCGGGATGCCGTCGAAGAGACGGCTGTGGGTAGTCATGTTGGCTTGGTAGCGATCCAGGAAAATTACGCGCAACTCTTCATATTCCGCATCGCCGGGATGGATGCCCAGCGCTGCACCGATGAGCCCGCGGGCACCGGCCGAGGCGACCGGGCGCAAACTTTCATAGGGGGCATTTTCCATGCCTTTTTGGTGGCGCAGGAAGTTGGCAGCGGCCGCCAGGTCGGGAGCGGTATCGGCAAGGGTGCCGTCGAGGTCGAACAGGATCGCGCGCGGAGGGCGTAGTGGCATGGTTGTCAGGACAAGGGAGAAAAACGCCGCAGCGTAAGGGCTGCGGCGGTGAGGTGTGGTCGGACAGTGTGGCCGCTCAGGCCAGCTTGGTACAGGCCACCAGATAGTTCACGCTGGTATCTTCGTTGAGCGAATAGATCTTGGTCAGCGGGTTGTAACCCATGCCCTTGAAGGCATCGATCTGCAGGCCGGCTGCGCGCGTGTACTGCGCCAGCTCGGCCGGGGTGATGAACTTGGCGTAGTCGTGCGTGCCCTTGGGTAGCAGGCGCAGCACGTATTCGGCACCGATGATGGCCATCACGTAGGACTTCATGTTGCGGTTCAGTGTCGAGAAGAACAGCTTGCCGCCCGGCTTGGCCAGGGTGGCTGCCGCGCGCACGATGGCCGACGGATCGGGCACGTGTTCCAGCATTTCCATGCAGGTCACCACGTCATACTGGCCGGCTTCGCGGGCAGCCATGTCTTCGGCGGCGATCTTTTCGTAGCGCACTTGCACGCCGGACTCCATGCTGTGCAGGTCGGCCACTTTCAGGGCCTTGTCGGAGAGGTCGATGCCGGTGACGTCGGCGCCTTTCCTGGCCATCGATTCAGCCAGGATGCCGCCACCGCAGCCGATGTCGATCACCTTCTTGCCGGCCAGCGGGGCGCGGGCGTTGATCCACTCCAGGCGCAGCGGGTTGATTTCGTGAAGGGGACGGAATTCGGAACCCGGGTCCCACCAGCGATGGGCCAGTTCACTGAATTTCTGGATCTCTTGGGGATCGGCGTTCATGGTCGCATTGGTCGTATTCATGGGGCCTAATGATAGCCCAATCCGGCAGCAGCGGTTGGACGCGCCAGATCAAGCGACTCTCTAAAAGAGGGCTGACCCGCAAACGCATCAGCAATAAAAAAACCCCGCCGAAGCGGGGTTTTCATCAGAGCCTTGTAGCGGCAATCGATTACTTGCGGGTACCCACAACTTCGATTTCCACGCGACGGTTCTTGGCGCGGCCAGCAGCGGTCTTGTTGTCAGCGACCGGTTGCGACTTGCCCTTGCCTTCGGTGTAGACGCGGTTGGCTTCAACGCCCTTGGACACCAGGTAAGCCTTGACGGATTCAGCACGGCGAACCGACAGCTTCTGGTTGTAGGCGACCGAACCGATCGAGTCGGTGTGGCCGACGGCGATGATGACTTCCAGGTTGATCGACTTCAGGTTGCCAACCAGTTCGTCCAGCTTGGCCTTGCCAGCCGGCTTCAGGGTTGCCTTGTCGAAATCGAAGAAGGCGTCAGCAGCGTAGGTGACTTTTTCCGAGGTCGGAGCAGCAGCCGGAGCGGGCTTCGGAGCAGGAGCAGCAGCGGCAACCGGAGCCGGTGCGGGCGGTTCTTCGCACGGACCGTTCACGTAAGCGGTTTGCCAGCACAGACCGTAACCGCTGCGGGTCACGACGTCACGGCCATCTTGCAGGTACAGGCTGCCGGGACGAACCTTGATGTCCTTGGTTTCCTGAGCGGTGGCAGACAGTGCGATGGCTGCGGACGCAGCAGCGAAGACGAGTTTTGCTAATTTGTTCATGTTTCTCCTCTCGGGTGAGATATCCGCAGATAAACTGCGCTACAAGATTACGACATCAAAAAAATGAATAATATCATGTGTTCAGGTCGTCACAGGCCCTTGTTCCATGGGGCTAGTAATGAACTTAGCCGCCATTCTGCCACACGGATTGCCCTTCAGCGATGCTTGCCAATTGGTCCAGACAACGTTTTTGGGACTGTGTTGTTTCTTCGCAACGCGATATTTTTGGCCCGTTTTTGTTCCTTTAAGGCTGAAAAAAGCCGGATTTTTTAGAGAAAATCCTTATTTTTCATACAGTTCGCGCATTTTCGCTTAGGCAAGTAGTTGTCATTTTCTCTCGCCCGTTGCCGTTCTTGCGGCATAGGATTTCTCCCGATGGCGCGGAGCGCAGAATTGAGTTTCGGAAAATTTTTCCACATTGCCATTTCGCCGGCTTATCGCGACACCCGTCGCCATGGTTCCAGCAGGCAATGTTGGCCCTGTTCCGGCGCGGTAGTGATCCTGGCCGGCAGCACATCTCTAATATATATAGCGAGTCGAACGGGGTAGGGCCGCTGCAGCACCGGCGAAGCGAACCGTTGCAGGGGTGAAGAGGGCGGTTGAGGGGCTTTTGACCCTCCTGGCGTGCTAGAATGCACTGTTCTGATCAGTCCAAGGGCCACGCCCGCCCGGCACGATTTTCTGGCCGGGAAACATCTTTCGACTCTCCAATGGATCAATTCGCTAAAGAAACCATCCCCATTTCCCTCGAAGAAGAGATGCGCAAGAGTTACCTCGATTACGCCATGAGCGTGATCGTGGGTCGGGCACTGCCGGACGTGCGCGATGGCTTGAAGCCGGTGCACCGCCGCGTGCTGTATGCGATGCACGAGATGAACAACGTCTGGAACCGCCCGTTCGTGAAGTGCGCGCGCGTGGTCGGCGAAGTCATGGGTAAGTACCACCCGCACGGCGACGCCTCCATCTATGACACCCTGGTGCGCATGGCCCAGGACTTCTCGCTGCGCTATACCCTGGTCGATGGCCAGGGCAACTTCGGTTCCATCGACGGCGACGGTGCGGCCGCGATGCGTTACACCGAGTGCCGCCTGGACAAGATTTCCAACGAATTGCTGGCCGATATCGAAAAGGAAACCGTCGATTTCGTGCCCAACTACGATGGCAAGGAAAAGGAACCCTCGGTCCTGCCGACGCGTATCCCCAACCTGCTGGTCAACGGCTCCTCCGGCATCGCCGTGGGCATGGCCACCAACATCCCGCCGCACAACATCACCGAGGTGATCAACGGCGCGCTGCACCTGCTGGCCAACGAACATTGCACCATCGATGAACTGATCGAGCTCGTACCTGCGCCGGACTTCCCCACCGGCGGCATCATCTATGGCGTCTCGGGTGTGCGCGACGGTTATCGCACCGGCCGTGGCCGTGTGGTCATGCGCGCCAAGACCCACTTCGAAGAATATGGCCGCGAAGGCCGCATCGCCATCATCGTCGATGAGCTGCCCTACCAGGTCAACAAGAAGGCGCTGCTCGAACGCATCGCCGAGCTGGTGCGCGACAAGAAGCTCGAAGGTATCTCCGACCTGCGCGACGAGTCCGACAAGTCGGGCATGCGCGTGGTCATCGAATTGAAGCGCGGTGAAGTGCCGGAAGTGGTGCTCAACAATCTGTACAAGCAGACCCAGTTGCAAGACACCTTCGGCATGAACATGGTGGCGCTGGTCGATGGCCAGCCGCGCCTGCTGAACCTGAAGCAATTGCTGGAATGCTTCCTCTCGCACCGACGCGAAGTGGTCACCCGCCGTACCGTGTTCGAACTGCGCAAGGCGCGCGAACGCGGCCACGTGCTGGAAGGCCTGGCGGTTGCGCTGGCCAACATCGATGACTTCATCGCCATCATCCGCGCCGCACCGACCCCGCCGATCGCCAAGGCCGAACTGATGACGCGCGCCTGGGATTCGTCCATGGTGCGCGAGATGCTGGCCCGCGCCGGCGAAGCCAACGAAGGCGGCATCGAAGCCTTCCGTCCGGAAAGCCTGCCGGCCCATTACGGCATCCAGTCCGATGGCCTCTACAAGCTCTCCGACGAACAGGCCCAGGAAATCCTGCAGATGCGTCTGCAGCGCCTGACCGGTCTGGAGCAGGACAAGATCGTCAACGAATACAAGGACGTGATGGCGCAGATCGCCGACCTGCTGGATATCCTCTCCAAGCCGGCCCGCGTGACCGCCATCATCACCGACGAACTCAACGCCGCCCGCAACGACTACGGCATCGGCGCCAAGGACGAGCGCCGCTCCACCATCGAGCACAACGCCACCGACCTGGCCACCGAAGACCTGATCACGCCGCAGGACATGGTGGTCACGCTGTCGCACACCGGCTACATGAAGTCGCAGCCGGTCTCCGAGTACCGCGCGCAAAAGCGCGGTGGACGCGGCAAGCAGGCCATGGCGACCAAGGATGACGACTGGATCGACCAGCTCTTCATCGCCAATACGCACGACTACATCCTGTGCTTCTCCAACCGGGGGCGCCTGTACTGGCTGAAGGTCTGGGAAGTGCCGCAGGGTTCGCGCAATTCGCGCGGCAAGCCCATCGTCAACATGTTCCCGCTGCAGGATGGCGAGAAGATCACGGTGATCCTGCCGGTGTCGGGCGCCAACCGCAGCTTCCCGGATGACCGCTACGTCTTCATGGCCACCAGCCTGGGCACGGTCAAGAAGACCCCGCTGTCGGACTTCTCCAATCCGCGCAAGGCCGGCATCATCGCCGTGGACCTGGATGAGGGCGACTTCCTGATCGGCGCCGCGCTGACCGATGGCCAGCATGACGTGATGCTGTTCTCCGACGGCGGCAAGGCCGTGCGTTTCGATGAAAACGACGTGCGTCCGATGGGCCGTACCGCCCGGGGCGTGCGCGGCATGAACCTGGAAGAAACCCAGCAGGTCATCGCCCTGCTGGTGGCCGAGAACGAGCAGCAGTCCGTGCTCACCGCCACCGAAAACGGCTTCGGCAAGCGTACTCCGATCACCGAGTACACCCGTCACGGCCGTGGCACCAAGGGCATGATCGCCATCCAGACCAGCGAGCGCAACGGCAAGGTCGTGGCCGCCACGCTGGTGGACTCCACCGATGAGATCATGCTGATCACCACCGGTGGCGTGCTGATCCGTACCCGCGTTTCCGAGATCCGCGAGATGGGCCGCGCCACCCAGGGCGTGACCCTGATTGCAGTGGAAGATGGCACCAAGCTGTCCGGCCTGCAGCGCGTGGTCGAGTCCGATGTGGAAGACGTGATCGAAAGCGAAGGCACCGAGGCCGCTGGCGGCGAGACACCTGCCGCTGGCGAGTGAAGCAAGTCCAGGGCGGCGGGCAACGCGCCTGCCGCCTTTTTTGATGGCGAACGCAGAAATGGTCTATAACTTTTCCGCCGGTCCGGCGGTATTGCCCAAGGAAGTGCTGCAACAGGCAGCCGACGAGATGCTGGACTGGCATGGCAGTGGCATGTCGGTCATGGAGATGAGCCATCGCGGCAAGGAATACATGTCCATCATCGAGGCCGCGCTGGCTGACGTGCGCGCGCTGATGCACATTCCTTCCAACTACAAGGTGCTGTTCCTGCAGGGCGGGGCCATCGCCGAGAATGCCATCATCCCGATGAACCTGGCTGCGCTGCGTTCGCCGGCCGGCAAGCATGAAGCGGGCGTGGCCGACTACATCAACACCGGTTCCTGGTCCACCAAGTCGATCAAGGAAGCGGGGCGTTACTGCACCGTGAACGTGGCAGCCTCCTCGGCCGACCGCAAGTTCGCCAGCATCCCGGCGCGCGCCGACTGGAAGCTCTCGCGCAATGCGGCCTATGTGCACATCTGCAGCAACGAGACCATCGATGGCGTCGAATACCAGTACACCCCGGAAGTTGCGGCCGATACCGATGGTGCACCGCTGGTGGCCGACATGTCTTCGCACATCCTCTCGCGCGAAGTGGACGTGTCGAAATACGGCGTCATCTATGGCGGCGCCCAGAAGAACATCGGCCCGGCCGGCGTGACCATCGTCATCGTGCGCGAAGACCTGCTGGGCCACGCGCTGCCGTTCTGCCCTTCGGCTTTCGACTGGAAGACCGTGGCCGACCACGATTCCATGTACAACACCCCGCCGACCTATGCGATCTACATCGCCGGCCTGGTGTTCCAATGGATCAAGCGCCAGGGTGGCGTGGCTGCGCTGGAAGCGCGCAACATCGCCAAGGCCGGGCTGCTCTATGGTTACCTGGACAGCACCGATTTCTACAGCAACCGGATCGCAGCGGATTGCCGTTCCCGCATGAACGTGCCGTTCTTCCTGCGCGACGAGTCGCTCAATGACACCTTCCTGGCCGGCGCCAAAGAGCGCGGCCTGCTGCAGCTGAAAGGCCACAAGTCGGTCGGCGGCATGCGTGCATCGATCTACAACGCGATGCCGATCGAGGGCGTACAAGCCCTGGTCGATTATCTGAAAGACTTCGAAAAGCAGCACGGCTGAGGCCACACCTCCCCGGGCGCGTTGCCCGTGCGGTGCTGGTCTTCTGCCACGCCCTGCCAACGCCACGCCAAACAGCGCCGCAGGCCGGTCTTCGCGCCGGCGTGCGGCCTGCAGACACTGAAAGAGCAAGATGAGTGACGACAAGTTGCTGCCCCTGCGCCAGAAGATCGATGCCATCGATGCGCAGATCCTCGACCTGCTGAACCAGCGCGCCCGCGTCGCGCAGGAAGTGGGCCACGTCAAGGCCGAGACCAATGCCCCGGTGTTTCGCCCCGAGCGCGAAGCCCAGGTGCTGCGCCGCGCCGCCGACCGCAATCCCGGCCCCTTGCTGGGCACCGATATCCAGACCATCTTCCGCGAGGTGATGTCAGCATGCCGTGCGCTGGAAAAGCGTGTGGTGGTGGCTTACCTCGGCCCCGAAGGCACCTTCAGCGAGCAGGCGGTGTACCAGCAGTTCGGCCATGCCATCGAAGGCTTGCCGTGTGTGTCGATTGATGAAGTGTTCCGCGATGCCGAAGCCGGTACCGCCGATTTCGGTGTGGTGCCCATCGAGAATTCGTCCGAAGGCGTGATCAATCGCACCCTGGACCTGCTGCTGCAGACCACCCTGACCATCAGCGGCGAAGTGGCCATCCCCGTGCATCACAGCCTGATGACCGCCAGCGGCAACATGGATGGCATCACCCGCATCTGCGCCCACTCGCAGGCCCTCGCCCAGTGCAATGCCTGGCTCAATATGAACTATCCTGCCATCGAGCGCCAGGCGGTGGCTTCCAACGCCGAGGCCGCGCGCATGGCAGGTGAAGATAAAAGCGTGGCGGCCATTGCCGGCGAAATCGCCGGCCAGAAGTACAGCCTGCAAACCGTCAATGCCCACATCCAGGACGATCCGCACAACCGCACCCGCTTTGCCGTGATCGGTCGTTTGCGCACGGCGCCGTCGGGGCGCGACCAGACTTCCATCGTGCTGTCGGTGCCCAACAAGGCCGGTGCGGTCTACAACCTGCTGGCCCCGCTGGCGCGCCATGGCGTGTCGATGACGCGCTTCGAGTCGCGGCCGGCCCGCATGGGGGCGTGGGAATACTATTTCTATGTGGACCTGGAAGGTCACGAGCAGGATGAAAAGGTCGCCAAGGCGCTGGAAGAACTGCGCCAGAATGCCGCCTTCTTCAAGCTGCTGGGCTCTTATCCGCTGGGCCTGTGAGCGCCTGTCGTCCTGCCACTCTTCAAGGCTGAATTCAACGTGTTCAAGAAAGTCGCCATCTTCGGCGTGGGTTTGATTGGCGGCTCGTTCGCCCTGGCGCTGCGCCGTGCCGGCCAGGCCGCGCACATCGTCGGCGTGGGCCGCTCGCTGGCCAGCCTGGAACGGGCGCGCGAGCTGGGCATCATCGATGCCATTGCCACCGATGCGGCCGCCGCCGTGCAGGGCGCCGACCTGATTTTGGTGGCCGCGCCGGTCGCGCAGACCGAAGGCATCCTGGCCGCCATCCGTCCGCACCTCGATCCCCAGGCCATTGTCACCGACGCCGGCAGTACCAAGAGCGACGTGGTCGCTGCCGCCCGCAAGGCGCTGGGTGAACGGATTGGCCAGTTCGTCCCGGCCCATCCGATTGCCGGACGCGAAAAGCATGGGCCGGAAGCGGCCCTGGCGGAATTGTATGAAGGCAAGAAGGTGGTCATCACCGCCTTGCCCGAGAATAGTGGCGCCGACGTCGAGACCGTGGCGCAAGCCTGGCGTGCCTGTGGCGCGATCATCCATCGGCTCTCGCCGCAGGAGCATGATGCGGTCTTTGCCTCGGTGAGCCATCTGCCGCACGTGCTGGCCTTCGCGTTGGTGGACGACATCGCCGCCAAGCCGCATGCCGACACGCTGTTCCAGTACGCTGCCAGCGGCTTTCGCGATTTCACCCGGATTGCCGCTTCCTCGCCGGAGATGTGGCGCGACATCACGCTGGCCAACCGCGATGCGCTGCTCACCGAAGTCGATGCCTACCTGGTGCAATTGCAGGGCATCCGCGCGATGATTGCGTCTGGCGACGGCGCGGCCATCGAGCAGGTCTATGCCAATGCCCAACATGCGCGGCTGCAGTGGGCAGCGGCCATCGAAGCGGCCGAGCGCAAGGCTTCCTGAACCATTCTTCCCGGCAACGATGTGACGGCCGCCTGGGCGGCCGGATTGCTCCACCGAATCATCCACAGAAAAGCAACCAAGATGAAACAAGCTTCCTATCCCCGTCATATCGACCTGGCCCCGGTGCATCACGTGCAGGGCACGGTCAAGCTGCCCGGCTCCAAGAGCATCTCCAACCGCATCCTGCTGCTGGCGGCCCTCTCGGGCGGTACCACCCGCATCTTCGACCTGCTGGCTTCCGACGATACGCTGGTCATGCTGATGGCCCTGCAGACCCTGGGCGTGAAATGGGAACAGATCGAAGGCACCCAGGATTACATCGTGCATGGCGTCAACGGTGCGCTGCCGGTGCACCAGGCCGATCTCTTCATGGGCAACGCCGGCACCGCCATCCGTCCGCTGACGGCGGCCCTGGCCGTGCTGGGCGGCGACTACACCCTGCATGGCGTGCCGCGCATGCATGAGCGTCCCATCGGCGACCTGGTGGATGCCTTGAACGCGGTGGGCATGCACATCGACTACACCGGCAATCCGGGCTACCCGCCGCTGCACATCCGCCGTGGCCAGCTGACCTCGGCGCGCATGAAGGTGCGCGGCAATGTCTCCAGCCAGTTCCTGACGGCCTTGCTGATGGCGGCTCCCCTGATGGCGCGCGAAGAGGCGATGCAAATCGAGGTGGTTGGCGAACTCATCTCCAAGCCCTACATCGAGATCACCCTGAACCTGATGCGCCGCTTCGGCGTGGAAGTCGAGCGTGACGGCTGGCAACAGTTCACCGTCAAGCCGGGCCAGCATTACCGCAGTCCCGGCAGCATCCACGTCGAGGGCGATGCTTCCTCGGCCTCGTATTTCCTGGCGGCGGGTGCCATCACCGGCGGTCCGATCCGGGTTGAGGGCGTGGGCCGCGACAGCATCCAGGGGGACGTGCGCTTCGTCGAGGCGCTGGAACAGATGGGTGCCACCATCACCATGGGCGAGAACTGGATCGAGGCATCTTCCAACGGGCCGCTCAAGGCCATTGATGCCGACTTCAATCACATCCCCGATGCCGCCATGACCATCGCCGTCGCGGCGCTCTATGCCGACGGCCCCAGCACCTTGCGCAACATCGCCAGCTGGCGCGTGAAGGAAACCGATCGCCTGGCCGCCATGGCCACCGAATTGCGCAAGCTGGGCGCGCAAGTGGAAGAGGGCGCCGACACCCTGACAGTGACCCCGCCGGCCGAGATTGGTACGGCCGCCATCGACACCTATGACGACCACCGCATGGCCATGTGCTTCTCGCTGGCGTCGCTAGATGGTGCATTGCGGCGTGGCAACCGTATCCGCATCAACGACCCCAAGTGCGTGGCCAAGACCTTCCCGGATTATTTCGACGTCTTCAAAAAGATTGCCGAACAAACCTTGATCTGATAAACCCTGTGTTTAACGGAATTGCACTAAATTATTCACAAATAAAGGGTTCAGGCCATGGAAAAAGCAAAGATACCGGTCATCACCATCGATGGCCCGACCGCCTCGGGCAAGGGTACCGTGGCGCAGAAGGTGGCCCGGGAGCTGGGTTTCCATTACCTGGATTCGGGTGCGCTGTACCGCTTGACGGCGCTGTCCGTGTTGCGGCGCGGTGTAGCGCTGGATGACGAACACGCCTTGGCCAAGGCGGCCGAGCACCTGCACTGCCATTTCGATGGCGCCCATATCTTCCTGGCCAATGAAGACGTGACCCAGGCCATCCGCGCCGAAGAGGTCGGCAATACCGCCTCCAAGATCGCCGCCCTGATCACCGTGCGCCAGGCTTTATATGGCTTGCAGTTGTCATTCAGGAAACCTCCTGGGCTGGTCGCCGATGGCCGCGACATGGGCACCGTCATCTTTCCTGGCGCCCGTCTGAAGGTATTTTTGACGGCCAGTGTGGAAGCGCGCGCGACAAGGCGCTATAAGCAATTGATTGACAAGGGTTTTTCTGCTAATATCGAAGACCTCTCCAGAGATTTGAAGGAGCGCGACGAACGCGACATGAATCGCTCGTCGGCCCCCTTGAAGGCTGCGGAGGGCGCATATCACCTGGATACATCCGACATGACCGCTGACGAAGCGGTGCAGCAGGTACTCAGCTGGTACGCTGCCCTGGGGCACTGAAGGCCGTTGCAAGCTGCTTGAAACGGTACTTTCCGGCCCCATAACGGGCAAGTCCTTGTTGTACCCGTAGTGCCATTGGTGCCCGGCAGATGCAAAGTCTGTCGGGTGTTGATAAACCTAACCCAGTACCCATGTCGTCGGCGGCAACGAAGGCGGCAGTGCAAGTCAGCATGATTGCATCACACGGATACCGGCCAATCTTTCTTACTTTCTTTTATGTCTACCACTACCGTTATCGCTGCAGGTGTTGATACCTCCAGCGAATTTGCTGCTCTGTTCGAAGAATCGCTGTCGCGTCAGGACATGCGTTCGGGTGAAGTCATCTCGGCAGAAGTCGTGCGCCTGGATCACAACTTCGTGATCGTCAACGCCGGCCTGAAGTCCGAAGCGTTCATCCCTGTTGAAGAATTCAAGAACGACAACGGCGAAGTCGAAGTCAACGTCGGCGACTTCATCTCCGTTGCGATCGAATCCCTGGAAAACGGTTTCGGCGACACCATCCTGTCGCGCGACAAGGCCAAGCGTCTGGCATCGTGGCTCTCGCTGGAAAAGGCGATGGAGTCCGGCGAGATCGTCACCGGTACCGTCAATGGCAAGGTCAAGGGCGGCCTGACCGTTCTGACCAACGGCATCCGTGCCTTCCTGCCGGGTTCGCTGGTCGACACCCGTCCGGTCAAGGACACCACCCCGTTCGAAGGCAAGACCCTGGAATTCAAGGTCATCAAGCTGGACCGCAAGCGCAACAACGTGGTGCTGTCGCGCCGCGCCGTGATCGAAGCCTCGATGGGCGAAGAGCGCGCCAAGCTGATGGAAACCCTGAAGGAAGGCACCGTCGTCACCGGTATCGTCAAGAACATCACCGACTACGGTGCGTTCGTTGACCTGGGTGGCATCGACGGCCTGCTGCACATCACCGACCTGGCATGGCGTCGTGTGCGTCACCCGTCGGAAGTGCTGTCGGTTGGTCAAGAGATCACCGCCAAGGTCCTCAAGTACGATCAAGAGAAGAACCGCGTCTCCCTGGGCGTGAAGCAACTGGGCGACGATCCGTGGACCGGTCTGTCGCGTCGCTACCCGCAAGGCACCCGCCTGTTCGGCAAGGTCACCAACCTGACCGACTACGGTGCATTCGTGGAAGTCGAACAAGGCATCGAAGGCCTGGTGCACGTCTCCGAAATGGACTGGACCAACAAGAACGTGGCCCCGAACAAGGTTGTCCAGCTGGGCGACGAAGTGGAAGTCATGGTTCTGGAAATCGACGAAGAGCGTCGTCGTATCTCCCTGGGCATGAAGCAGTGCAAGCCGAACCCGTGGGACGACTTCGCCATGAGCCACAAGAAGGGCGACAAGGTCAAGGGTTCGATCAAGTCGATCACCGACTTCGGCGTGTTCATCGGCCTGCCGGGCAACATCGACGGCCTGGTGCACCTGTCCGACCTGTCCTGGACCGAAGCTGGCGAAGAAGCCGTGCGCAAGTTCAAGAAGGGCGACGAGCTGGAAGCCGTTGTGCTGGCCATCGACGTGGAACGCGAGCGCGTCTCCCTGGGCGTGAAGCAACTGGAAGGCGATCCGTTCAACAACTTCGCCGCCCTGAACGACAAGGGTGCGATCGTGACCGGTACCGTCAAGTCGGTTGAGCCCAAGGGCGCCGTGATCCAGCTGACCGACGAAGTTGAAGGTTACCTGCGCGCTTCCGAAATCTCCCGCGACCGCGTGGAAGATGCCGGTACCCACCTGAAGGTGGGCGATTCGGTCGAAGCCCTGGTCATCAACATCGACCGCAAGGCACGCAGCATCCAGCTGTCGATCAAGGCCAAGGACAACGCCGAGACCCAGGAAGCCATGCAGAAGATGTCGGCTGACTCCAACGCTGCTTCGGGCACCACCAGCCTGGGCGCGCTGCTGAAGGCCAAACTCGACAACAAGAACTGATCTTCCGGTCACGATGACAAAGTCGGAGCTGATCGCCCGTCTGGCTGAGCGTTATCCGCAACTTGTCGCCAAGGATGCGGATTACGCGGTCAAAACCATCCTCGATGCCATGGTCGACGCCCTTGCGACCGGCCAGCGCATCGAGATCCGTGGCTTTGGCAGCTTCGCGCTCAACCGCCGTCCGCCGCGTATCGGCCGCAATCCCAAGTCCGGCGACAAGGTGATGGTCCCTGAAAAACGGGTCCCCCACTTCAAACCGGGCAAGGAATTGCGCGAACGCGTCGATGCGATGGTCGGCCAGCCAATCCGCGAGGATTGACCCGGCTGGGCCTGTGACCAGGCAGTTCTTGCCGTGGGGCGCAGATGAAGTTTTCTGCGTCCGCGAGCGGTAATAAATGTTGCAAACGTTGAAAGCTGCACACTCGTGCGCCCCAAGGTGAACGGATGTAAAGGCAGATCAACAAAATGAACGGCATCTTTGGATGCCGTTTTTTTTCACGTACAATCCCGATTTGCCCTGGAATGACCGGGAAAGCGCGCCAAATAGCGGCGATTTTTCCGGCCAGCGCAATAATGCTGCGAACCGTTACCCAGGCTCGCTCGTGCTCAGCGCAGAGCTTTGCCATTGGGAAATGCCACGACCCGCCAGAAAGGATTACGCCATGAAAATACTCTCCCGATTGATCGCGGCCATCCTGTTCGTGTTCTTCTTTTTCTTCGCGCTGCGCAATACCCAGGAAGTGACCCTGCATTTCTTCCTCGGCTATGAACGTACCGACCCGCTGGTGCTGGTGCTGCTGGCCTTCTTCGTGACCGGCGCGGTGCTGGGCGTATTGGCCATGGCGCCGCTGGCGCTGCGTCACCGCCGTGAAGCCACGCGCTACAAGAAGGCGCTGTCGCAAGTGCAGAAGCAGCAGGAAGAGATCGCCCAGGTGCAGGCCCAGCCGCCGCAACCTGACAGCGTGATCACCGCGCAGCACATCCTCTAATTGCCCCTCACTGTTTATGGAATTTGAATTTTGGTGGTTGCTTGGCATCCCGGTCTTCTTCGGCCTGGGATGGATTGCCGCGCGGGTGGATATCAACCAGCTGCTGTCGGAATCCCGCACCCTGCCGCGCGGCTACTTCAAGGGCCTCAATTTCCTGCTCAACGAGCAACCCGACAAGGCCATCGACGCCTTCATCGAAATCGTCAAGCTGGACCCTGAAACGGTGGAACTGCACTTCGCGCTGGGCAACCTGTTCCGCCGCCGTGGCGAAACCGAGCGGGCCATCCGCGTGCACCAGAACCTGCTGGCGCGTCCCGACCTGCCGGCCGAGCATCAAGGCCATGCGCTCTACGAACTGGGCCAGGATTACCTCAAGGCCGGCCTCCTGGACCGCGCCGAAGAAACCTTCAACAAGCTCATCGACACCTCCTACAGCGCCCAGGCCGGCCGTGCCCTGCTGGAAATCTACCAGCGCGAGAAGGAATGGGAGCGCGCCATCTCCGCCGCCGAGATCCTGCAAGCTACCGGTGCCGGCGGCCGCCAGCGCGAAATCGCCCAGTTCTACTGCGAACTGGCCGCCGACGAACTGGTGCGCACCAATACCGAGGCCGCCATGGCCTTGCTGGACAAGGCCCTGGCCGCCGACCGCAAGAGCGTGCGCGCCACCATGCTGATGGGCGACGCTCTGCGCGCCAAGGGCGACATCGAAGGCGCGCTGGAAACCTGGCGCCGCGTCGAGCACCAGAGCGTGCCGCACACAGCCCTGGTGGCACAGCGCCTCATGGATGGCTACATCGCCGTGGGCCGTCCGCAGGAGGGCATCAACCTGCTGCGCGCCTACCTGGCCGAAGCTCCCTCGATCGACCTGCTGGAAGTGGTCTTCAAGGCCGTACTGGACGCCGATGGTATCGATGCCGCCAACGTGCTGGTGAGCGACGAACTGCGCCGCACTCCCACGCTGCTGGGTCTGGACAAGTTCCTGGAAGCGCGCATGATGAGCGCGCCCCAGACCGTGCGTCCCGAACTGGCCGTGGTCAAGACCCTGGTGCACGGCTATACGCAGAAGCTGGCGCGCTACCAGTGCAGCCATTGTGGTTTCAAGGCGCGCCAGTTCTACTGGCAGTGCCCGGGCTGCAGCCAGTGGGAGACTTACCCGCCGCGTCGTACCGAAGAATTGAACGTCATGAATTGAGGCCCTCGGGGCCCGTACTTTAACTCTGGAACTACCATGAAAATTACTATCATCGGCACTGGCTACGTAGGCTTGGTGACCGGCGCCTGCCTGGCCGAACTGGGTAACGACGTTTTCTGCCTGGACGTTGACCAGCGCAAAGTCGACATCCTCAACAATGGTGGCATCCCCATCCATGAACCCGGCCTGGAAGAAGTGGTGGCGCGCAACCGCGCCGCCGGACGCCTGCAGTTCTCCACCGACGTGGTTGCCAGCGTGGCGCATGGCGATATCCAGTTCATCGCCGTCGGCACGCCGCCCGATGAAGATGGTTCCGCTGACCTGCAATACGTGTTGGCCGCTGCCCGCAACATCGGCCGTTACATGGAAGGCTTCAAGGTGGTGGTCGACAAGTCCACCGTGCCGGTGGGTACGGCTGATCGTGTGACTGCGGCGATCAAGGATGAACTGGTTCAGCGCGGCAAGACCGATCTGAGTTTTTCGGTCGTCTCCAATCCTGAATTCCTGAAGGAAGGCGCGGCCGTCGAAGACTTCATGCGTCCTGACCGCATCGTCATCGGGCACGACCAGACCGCGGACGGCTTGCGCGCACAGACCTTGATGAAGAAGCTCTACGCGCCCTTCAACCGCAACCATGAACGCACCTACTGGATGGACGTGCGCTCGGCCGAGTTCACCAAGTACGCCGCCAACGCCATGCTGGCCACGCGCATCTCCTTCATGAACGAACTGGCCAACCTGGCTGATCGCGTCGGCGCCGACATCGAGTCGGTGCGCCACGGTATCGGCTCTGACCCGCGCATCGGTCACAGTTTCCTCTACGCCGGCTGCGGCTACGGTGGCTCCTGCTTCCCCAAGGACGTGCAGGCACTGGAACGCACTGCGCGCGACTACGACCAGTCGCTGCTGATCCTGCGCGCCGTCGAGCAGGTCAACGATCTGCAAAAGCACGTGCTGGGCAAGAAGATAGTGAAGCGTTTTGGCGAAGATCTCTCCGGCAAGCACTTCGCCATCTGGGGCCTTGCCTTCAAGCCCAATACCGACGATATGCGCGAGGCGTCCTCGCGCGTGCTGATCGGTGAACTGGTGCGCCGTGGCGCTACCGTGGCAGTCTACGATCCGGTCGCCATGAAGGAAGCCGCGCGCGTGCTGGAGCTGGATTTCGCCGATGACAGCGCCCGCCTGCAGCGGATCCGTTTTGCCGCCTCGCCCATGGACACCCTGCAGGGCGCCGACGCGCTGGCCATCGTCACCGAATGGAAAGCCTTCCGCAGCCCCGATCTGGAACGCGTCAAGCTGGCCCTGAACAGCCCGGTCATCTTCGATGGACGCAATCTGTTCGATCCCCAGCTCATGGCCGACAGCGGGATCGAGTACTACGGCATCGGACGTTCGCTGCAAGCCCGTGTGCAATAAGTTGCATGCCAATCTGAACAAGAAGGTAGATAACATCGTGGACAAGAACCTCGCTGCAGCCTGGAATTCGGCGCGCATTCTCATCGTCGGCGACGTCATGCTGGATCGTTACTGGTTCGGTGAAGTCAATCGCATTTCGCCTGAAGCTCCGGTTCCGGTGGTGCGGGTCGAGCGCAAGGAAGAGCGCCTTGGCGGTGCCGCCAACGTCGCCCGCAACACTGCCAGCCTGGGCGCACAGACCGCGCTGCTGGGCGTGACCGGCGATGATGAACCGGCACGCGTGATGGAGAGCATGCTCGGCGAGATGGGCATCCGCAGCCATCTCAATCGCGACGCCAGCATCTCCACCATCGTCAAGCTGCGCGTGATCGGCCGCCAGCAGCAACTGGTGCGCATCGATTTCGAAGAAGCCCCGACCGATACCGTGTTGCGCGACAAGCTCACGCAATTCAATTCACTCGTGGCCGACTACGATGTGATCATCTTTTCCGATTACGCCAAGGGCGGCCTGGTCAACGTGGCCGAGATGATTGCCACTGCCCGCAAGCTCGGCAAGCGCATCCTGGTCGATCCCAAGGGAGACGACTTCGCGCGCTATGCCGGTGCTTCCATCCTCACGCCCAACAAGTCCGAGCTGGTGCGCATCGTCGGGCAGTGGAAGAATGAGGAAGATCTCACCGCACGCGCCCAGGAGCTGCGTGCCGAGCTGAACCTGGAAGCACTGCTGCTGACCCGCTCCGAAGAAGGCATGAGCCTGTACCGCGAGGGAGACGTTACGCACTTCCCGACCATGGCGCGCGAAGTGTTCGACGTCTCCGGTGCCGGCGATACGGTCATCGGTACCCTGGCCGTGATGCTGGGCGCGCGTGCCTCGCTGGTCGATGCGGTGACCATGGCCAACCGTGCCGGCGGCATCGTGGTCGGCAAGCTGGGCACAGCCACCGTCACCCGCGAGGAGTTGCTGGCGGACTGATTTGCGGGGTATTTCTAGCTGAATTTCGGTCAACAGGCTGGTTCGGTTTTCGTTGAGCAAGGGCAGTCCACTTCCGGGTGGCTGCCCTTTGTTTTTCCTCCAACCGAAAGTCGAAAGGAAGCATCATGTTGAAGAAAACCCTGTTGTTCATCCTCAGCTTCTTCGCCGCGACCGCCCTGGCCTGGGCCGAAGTGGACGTCAACAAGGCCGACCAGGCCGCCCTGGATGGCGTGCGCGGGATCGGCCCGGCCATGTCCAAGCGCATCCTGGAAGAACGCCAGAAAGGCGGCGCCTTCAAGGACTGGAGTGACCTCGAAATGCGCGTCAAGGGCATCAAGGACAAGGCCGCAGTGAAGCTTTCTGCCAATGGCCTGACGGTCAACGGCCAGGCCAAGGCGGGCACTGCAATACCGGCGGCCAAGGAAGGCAAGGAAAGCAAAAAGCCACGTGCTGAGAACAAGGCCATGGACGGCGGTGCCAAAGCCGGCAAGGCTGAAGAAAAGGCAGCAGACAAGGCGCCGGAAAAGACCGCCACCGGCAAGTAATCGGATGGCAGGCCAGGGAGTTGGGGAGCCTGCTGTTTGCCTCGCGGTAAGGCTGGGAGCGGCTGACCGTAAGGTCGACATGCTGCTGCCCATTGTGAACAACTTATTCTTGTTTCTCCAAAAAATTGGGATTAAAGTGGGCCGCAGCCTGTCGTTAACGTCGGTAACAATGTCCATTCCGTGCTGATGATCATGAGAATTGCCGAGCTACCCGCCAATGAAGCTGCCCGTATCGACGCCCTGCATTCGCTGCGCATCCTCGATACTCCCCGCGAAGAGCGATTCGACCGCCTGACCCGCCTGGCACGGCGCTTGTTCGACGTGCCGATGGCGGTGGTGACGCTGATCGACGTGCATCGCCAATGGTTCAAATCCTGCGTGGGGCTGGGTGACGCCACCGAGACATCGCGCGATATTTCCTTCTGTGCCCACGCCATCCTCCATGAAGGCATGACCATCGTGCCCGATGCCCGGCTCGATGCCCGCTTCGCCGACAATCCGCAGGTCACCGGCGAACCCTTCATCCGTTTCTACGCAGGTTGCCCCATCAAGAGCGAAAGCGGCTTTACGCTCGGCACCCTGTGCCTGGTTGACACCGTACCGCGCAATTTCGATGCCGATGAGCAGTGCCTGTTGAAGGACCTGGCGGCGATGGTCGAGCAAGAACTGGCAGCCGTGAGGCTGGCTACCATCGATGAGCTCACTGGTGTGTCCAACCGGCGCGGTTTCGAGTCGCTGGCCCGGCACGCCATGGCGGTCAGCAAGCGCACAGGTCGTGCGGCCTGCATGCTGGGTTTCGATCTCAATCATTTCAAGCAGATCAACGACCGTTTCGGCCACGCCGCAGGCGACCTTGCACTACGCGACTTTGCCGGCCTGCTGATGAACAATCTGCGCGAATCGGACGTCATCGGCCGCCTGGGCGGTGACGAATTCGCGGTGTTGCTGACCAATACTGCCGAGGCTGATGCGGCCATCGTCCTGCAACATCTGCAGGAGGCCGTCCAGGCCTTCAACCAGCGCGGCCAGCGCCAATATCAGCTGGAGTATTGTGTCGGCGTCGCCCAGTACGACGCGGCTCGCCATCCCGATCTGGTCACCCTGATGGGACGCGCCGATGAGGCCATGTACGAATGCAAGAAGGCGCGCAGCGCACCGGCCTGACCGGCGGGGGAGCAGAGTGGATGCAGGCAAAGGCGTTGGCGGCGGCGAAATAGCTTAAAATGCCCCCCTGAGCCAAAAAGCCGACAGCAGCCACTCCATGTCTTATCAAGTTCTCGCCCGTAAATACCGTCCCCGCAGCTTCGACACCCTGGTCGGCCAGGAACACGTCGTGCGCGCGTTGACGCACGCGCTTGAACAGCAGCGGCTGCACCACGCCTATCTCTTCACCGGCACCCGTGGCGTGGGCAAGACCACGCTCTCCCGCATCCTCGCCAAGTCGCTCAACTGCGTCGGCCCCGATGGCAGCGGCGGCATCACCGCCGCGCCCTGTGGCGTGTGCGAAGCCTGCGTGGCCATCGATGCCGGGCGCTTCGTCGACTACATCGAGATGGACGCCGCCTCCAACCGCGGTGTGGACGAGATGGCGCAACTGCTGGAGCAGGCCATCTACGCGCCCTCCAATGCGCGCTTCAAGGTCTACATGATCGACGAAGTGCACATGCTCACCAACCACGCCTTCAACGCCATGCTGAAGACGCTGGAAGAGCCGCCCGCGCACATCAAGTTCATCCTGGCGACCACCGATCCGCAAAAGATTCCCGTGACCGTGCTGTCGCGCTGCCTGCAGTTCAACCTCAAGCAGATGCCGCCCGGCCACATCATCGGCCATCTCGACAACATCCTGCATCAGGAAGGCATCGAGTTCGATCCGCCCGCGCTGCGCCTGCTGGCGCAGGGCGCTTCCGGCTCCATGCGCGATGCGCTCTCGCTGACCGACCAGGCCATCGCCTATGCCGCCGGCAAGGTCACGCTGGAAGCCGTGCAGGGCATGCTGGGTGCGCTCGACCAGTCCTACCTGATCCGCATCCTCGATGCGCTGGCGGTGCAGGATGGTGCCGCCTTGCTGGGCGTGGCCGATGACATGGCTACCCGTAGCCTCTCCTACAACGCTGCCCTGCAGGACCTGGGCAGCTTGCTGCACCAGATCGCCCTGGCCCAGGCCGTGCCGGCCGCGCTGGCCGATGACCTGCCCAACCGCGAAGATATCCTGCGCCTGGCCGGCCAGTTCAGTGCGGAACATGTGCAGCTGTTCTACCAGATCGCCGTGCATGGCCGCAATGAACTGGGCCTGGCCCCCGACGAATATGCAGGTTTCAGCATGACGCTCTTGCGCATGCTGGCCTTCCGTCCGGTCAGTGCCAGCGCCACTGCGCCGGTGCCTGCCGCCCCCGCACCGGGCGGCGGCCGTGCGGCCACGCCGCGCCAGGCCGCTCCCTTGCTGGCCCCGCAGGCCGCCGTGACCAGCGCACCGGTCAGCCGCGCGCAACCGCCGGCCGCTCCCGCGTCAGCAGCGGCACCGGCCAGGGCCGAAACGGCACCGGTTGCACCGGCCCCTGCGGCGCCCTCCGCAGCGGCCCAACCCGCCGCGGCTGCCGCACCGACCTCGGCCCGCGAAGCGGCGCTGATGGCCTTGCGCGGTGGCAAGGGCGGCAAGGCAGCGGCGCGGCCCGCAGCGGCTGCGCCTGCCTCTGTACCTTCCGCTGCACCGGCAGTCCCGGCAGCTACGCCCAGCGCGCCTGCCGTGTCAGCCCCGGCAGCAGCACCCGCCAGGGCGGGCCGTGCCGCCGCGCCGATGCCCCCCGATATGCCCGAGCCGCCGCCCTTCGACGCCATCCCTCCGTGGGAAGATGACACCGGCTCGGCAGCGATGCCGCCGCCCGCGCCGATGCCAGAGCTGGCTGAAGAAAGAAGGGATGCCGTTCCCGCACCTGCCGCTGCCGCAGAGCCGCCCGCACCCCAGCGCCCGGCCGCGACACCGGCGCAACAGCAGGAAACCGCACGCATCGCCGCCGAACTGGGGTGGGATGGCCACTGGCCGACGCTGGCTGCCAGCCTCACCGCGCTACGCGGGGTGGCGCACCAGATGGCCTTCCAGAGTGAACTGGTGCGCTGCGAAGCGCTCAATGGCGGCAATGTCTGCTTCCATTTGCGTATTCCGCTGGAAACCCTGCGTTCCTCCGGCAGTGTGGAAAAACTGGTGGCGGCGCTGTCCGAGCGTTTCGGCAAGGAAATCCGCGTCGAGACCGAGATCGGCGCCGTCACCGATACCGCCAACGCGGTGGCCGAGGCCGAACGCGCCGAGCGCCAGCGCCGGGCTGAACAGAAGATGAAGAGCGATCCCTTCGTGATGAGCATGATGCGCGAGTTCGGCGCCACCATCGTGCCGGGGTCGATCCAGGCGTTGTGAGACGTGTACGCGAGCGCCGGCCAGCTTGCCGGCTGCTTGCCCAAACGCGATAGAATTCCGTGAATTGAAACAAGGAGCAATGAGCATGATGAAAGGTCAACTGGCAGGTCTGATGAAGCAAGCACAGGCCATGCAGGACAACATGAAGAAGGCCCAGGAGCAACTGGCCAGCATCGAGGTCGAGGGCCAGTCCGGTGCCGGCCTGGTGAAGGTCGTGATGACCTGCAAGAACGATGTCAAGCGTGTCTCCATCGATCCGTCGCTGCTGGCTGACGACAAGGACATGCTGGAAGACCTGGTCGCCGCCGCCTTCAACGACGCCGTGCGCAAGGCTGAAGCCACTGCCCAGGAAAAGATGTCGGGCGTCACCGCCGGCATGCCGCTGCCCCCGGGCTTCAAGATGCCGTTCTGATGCAGTGCGCCCGGTGGCCTCGGCCCCGGGGCGCAGGCAGCATCGCGCAGGATAGTCTGATTCTGATGGAATGCAGGATTGCTTAGTGGAGGCACCATGTTCATCGTCTCGATCACGTACACCAGGCCGGCAGGCGAAATCGATGCCTTGCTGACCGCGCACAAGAAATTCCTCAACCAGCAATATGCCGAAGGCGTATTCCTGATGTCCGGCCGCAAGGTGCCGCGCACCGGTGGCATCATCATCGCCGACTGTGCCGACCGTGCCGAGATCGAAGCCATCATGGAATCCGATCCCTTCTTCATCGGCGGTGTGGCCGAATACGAGATCATCGAATTCGTCCCCTCCATGACGGCCGAGGCGCTGGAAGCCTTCCGCTATTCCGTAGACCGCAATTGAAAACGCCCTCCAGTCTCACCCTCCTGACCGAATCGCTGCGCCGGCTTCCCGGCATCGGCCCCAAGACCGCGCAGCGCATGGCTTACCACCTGCTGCAACATGACCGCGACGCCGCCGCCGACCTGAGCCAGTCGCTGGCCAAGGCGCTCGACACCATCCGCCACTGCGCCCTCTGCAATACCTTCACCGAGCAGGTCATCTGCGAGACCTGCCAGGACAGCCAGCGCGACCACACCCAGCTGTGCGTGGTGGAGTCGCCCTCGGACCAGGTGATGATCGAGCAGACCCTGACCTTCAAGGGCCTCTACTTCGTGCTCATGGGCAGGCTCTCGCCGCTGGACGGCATCGGCCCGCGCGACATCCATCTCGAAAAGCTCATCACCCGCGCCACCGATGGCGTGGTCAGCGAAGTGGTGCTGGCCACCAATTTCACCAACGAAGGCGAAGCCACCGCCCACTACATCAGCGAAACCCTCAAGGCCCGTGGCCTGAAGGTCAGCCGCCTGGCGCGCGGCGTGCCGGTCGGCGGCGAGCTGGAATACGTGGATGCCGGCACCATCGCCCGTGCCATGCTGGATCGCCGCACCACCTGATCCCGCACCGGGATCGTTTTCAGGTGAAAAACTTGCAGGCATGGCGTCGCCGATGAAGGCCAAAATGCGCGACATCGCGCGCATGCTGCAATAGAATGTTGGCTGCCGGCTTGCACGTACGACGTCAGGCGAGGGATTGCAAGGTGTCCACCGACCCGCGCAACGTTCATCCCCCCGCCCGCCGCGCAGCATCACCCGAATCCATCGCATTCCAGGACACTGGCCCGTTCACCCACAAGAGCCTGGTCCCGCACCATCGACAAAGAGGAGAACACCGGAGCGCCCGCGCAGGCCGCGTCTGCCAGGCATCCGGTGCAAGCACGATGAGCACAGCCACATCCAAGCCCGGCCCGCTGGCCGGCATCAAGGTACTCGAACTGGGCACGCTGATTGCCGGGCCCTTCTGCTCGCGCATGCTGGCCGAGTTCGGTGCCGACGTCATCAAGATCGAAGCGCCCGGCAATGGCGATCCGCTGCGCCAGTGGCGCGTGCTCAAGGATGGCACGTCGCTCTGGTGGTCGGTCCAGGCGCGCAACAAGAAAAGCATCACCCTGAACATGAAGGATGAACGCGCCCAGGAGATCGCCCGCAAGCTCGCTCTGGAGGCCGACGTCATCATCGAGAATTACCGTCCCGGCGTGCTGGAGAAGTGGAAGCTCGGCTACGAAGACCTGAAGCAATTGAATCCGGCCACCATCATGGTGCGCCTGTCCGGCTACGGCCAGACCGGCCCGCTGCGCGACTTGCCCGGCTTTGGCGCCATCGGCGAATCGATGGGCGGCATCCGCTACGTCTCCGGCCATCCGGATCGCCCACCGGTGCGCATCGGCATTTCGATTGGCGATTCCATCGCCGCGCTGCACGGCGTGATCGGCGCCATGATGGCTTTGCGGCATCGTGACGCAACAGGCGGACGCTGGAACGGCAAGGCAGGCGCAGACTGCGTGGCAGGGCAGGGGCAGATGGTGGACGTGGCGTTATATGAAGCTGTTTTCAATATGATGGAATCGATGGTGCCCGAGTTCGATTTCGCCGGCGTAGTCCGAGAACGCACCGGGGGGGCCTTGCCGGGCATCGTGCCTTCGAACACCTACACTACCGGCGACGGCATGAACATCGTCATCGCCGGCAATGGCGATGCCATCTTCAAGCGCTTGATGAGCGCCATCGGCCGCGACGACATGGCCAATGATCCGGGCCTGGCGCGCAATGACGGCCGCGTGCCGCGTACGCAGGAAATCGACGATGCCATCCAGCAGTGGTGCAGCACCCAGACCATCGATTCGGCCCTGGCCGCACTGCAGGCCGCCGACGTCCCGGTCGGCAAGATCTATTCGGTCAAGGACATGATGAACGATCCCCAGTTCCTGGCCCGTGGCATGTTCGAGCAGCACCAGTTCGCCGACGGCACGCCGGTCAAGCTGCCCGGCATCACGCCCAAGCTCTCGGAGACTCCCGGCCAGACCAAATGGCTAGGCCCGGAGCTGGGTGCCCACAGCGATGAAATCCTGCAATCGCTGGGGTATGATGAGGCCCACATCAAGAAGCTGCGGGACGAAGGCGTGGTCTGAAGCAGCATGACAAAGGCAGGCACCTGCACGGGGTCGCCTGCAACAAGCTGGACAATAAGTTGTACCCCCATCCATCCACGGAGGAGACATAATGAAATTGAGCTGGAAGCAATTGCTGATCGCCGCTGGCCTGTTCCTGGCCGGCTACTTTTCCTTCAACGGCAGCGCCGGCGCGCAGGCGCTGGAAAAACCCAAGGTCTCCATCGCCGTGGGTGGCAAGAACCTCTTCTACTATCTGCCCCTGACCATTGCCGAGCAGCTCGGCTATTTCAAGGATGAGGGCCTGCAGGTCGAGATCTCCGACTTTGCCGGTGGCGCCAAGGCGCTGCAGGCGATGGTGGGCGGCAGCGCCGATGTGGTCTCCGGCGCCTACGAACACACCATCAACATGCAGGCCAAGAACCAGCCCATCGTGGCCTTCGTGCTGCAGGGCCGGGCGCCGCAGATCGTGCTGGCGGTCAACAACAAGACCATGCCCAACTACAAGACCGTGGCCGACCTGAAAGGCAAGAAGATCGGCGTGACCGCACCGGGTTCCTCCACCAGCATCATGGCCAGCTATGTGCTGGCCAAGGCGGGTCTGAAGCCCAGCGATGTTTCCTTCATCGGCGTGGGTGCCGCAGCGGGTGCCATCTCGGCGATCCGCTCGGGCCAGATCGATGCGATTGCCAATCTCGATCCGGTGATTTCCATGCTGGAGCAGAACAACGAGATCAAGACCATCGCCGATACCCGCACCCTGAAGGATACCAACGACGTCTTCGGTGGCCCCATGCCGGCCGCCACCCTCTATGCCCCGGCTGCCTTCGTGCAGAAGTATCCCAACACCACGCAAGCCCTGACCAATGCCATGGTGCGCGCGCTGAAGTGGATCCAGAAGGCCGGTCCCTCCGACATCATCAAGGCCGTGCCGGAAAGCTACCTGCTGGGCGACCGCTCGCTCTACATCGATGCCTTCATGAAGGTGCGCCAGGCCATCTCGCCGGACGGCTACTTCCCGCCGGGTGGCCCGGATACTGCGCTGCGCACCCTGAAGGCCTTCGAGCCCTCGCTGGCCGACAAGCAGATTGACCTCTCCAAGACCTTCACCAATGCCTTCGTGCAGAAGGCCAACGCCAAATACAAGTAAAAGTAAGTGAGAGCAGCAAGCGCGGCGCTCCCGGCCGATGCGAACGCACCGCAAATGCCCGGCAACGGGCATTTGCGCATCTGGGAGCTGCCATCTTCTTCCGTATGACCCACCGTGGCCGCACCGGCCCGCATTGCCATGACGCCAGCACTCCAGTTCGACAACATCACTTGTACCTTCGTCTCCAAGGACGACCGTTCCCAGCGCTACACCGCCGTGGCCAATACCGATCTCTCCATTGCACCGGGTGAATTCGTCTCCGTGGTCGGTCCCACCGGCTGCGGCAAGTCCACGCTCCTGAACGTCGGTGCCGGCCTGCTGCAACCGTCCTCTGGCAGCGTCAGGGTCTTCGGTGAAGAACTCAAGGGCATCAACCGCCGTGCTGGCTACATGTTCCAGGCCGAAGCGCTGATGCCCTGGCGCAGCGCCCTGCAGAACGTGATCGCCGGCCTGCAGTATCGCGGCCATGACGAGAAGGCGGCAGAAGAACTGGGCGAACAATGGCTGGCACGCGTGGGCCTGCAAGGCTTCGGCGACCGCTATCCGCACCAGCTCTCGGGCGGCATGCGCAAGCGCGTGGCCCTGGCGCAGACGCTGATCCTCGACCCCGACATCATCCTGATGGACGAGCCTTTTTCGGCCTTGGACATCCAGACCCGCCAACTGATGGAAAACGAAGTACTGGATCTCTGGAATGCCAAGAAGAAGGCCGTCCTCTTCATCACCCACGATCTCGATGAAGCCATTGCCATGTCCGATCGCGTGATCGTGCTGGCAGCCGGTCCCGGCACGCACCCCATCGGCGAATTCCGGATCGACCTGCCGCGTCCGCGCGACGTGGCCGAGATCCGCATGCATCCGCGCTTCGTCGAATTGCACCAGCAGATCTGGGATGTGCTGCGCGATGAAGTGCTCAAGGGTTATCAACAACAGAAGCGCGCAGCGTAAGCCGCCGGAAAAGATCAGGGAAGAGAATCAGCACCATGTGGAAATTATTGAAACCGAGTCACAAGAACATCCGTTTCTGGCAACTGATGGTACTGGCCATCGTGCTGCTGGTATGGCACGTCGCCACACGCAACCCGCAGACCGCTTTCTTCTTCGGCGAACCGCTGAAGGTGGCGCAGCGCATCTGGGAATGGTTCACGGTCGGTAGCGGCTCGCTGGAAGTGGGCATCGGCGACACCACCTTCTTCACGCTCAACTTCCCGGCGGAGATTTATTCACACCTCCTCATCACGCTGACTGAAACCGTGCTGGCCTTCGTCATCGGCACCGTCTTCGGCCTGGCCATCGGCCTGTGGCTGGCGCTCTCGCCGACCGCTTCGGCCATCCTCGATCCCTATGTGAAGGCCGCCAACTCCATGCCGCGCGTGATCCTGGCGCCGATCTTTGCGATGTGGTTCGGCCTGGGCATCTGGTCCAAGGTGGCGCTGGCGGTGACGCTGGTGTTCTTCATCGTCTTCTTCAACGTCTACCAGGGCGTCAAGGAAGTCAGTCCGGTGGTGCTGGCCAATGCCCGCATGCTGGGCGCCAATGCACGCCAGCTGCTGCGCACGGTCTATCTGCCCTCGGCGACCTCGTGGGTGTTTTCCAGCCTGCACACTTCCATTGGCCTGGCCTTCGTCGGTGCGGTGGTCGGTGAATACCTGGGCTCGGCGCGCGGCGTCGGCTACCTGATCCTGCAGGCCGAAGGGACCTTCGACATCAACACCGTCTTCGCCGGCATCGTCGTGCTGACCGTCTTTGCACTGGTACTGGACCTCGCCGTGGGCGTGATCGAAAAGCGCCTGATGAAATGGCAGCCCAAGAGCGGCGAGACAGAAAAGCTCTGACCTGGCCCTAGACCGCCAGCAATTCTTTCTTGCGCGGCGTGAAGAAGAGCGTGACGATGCTCTCCACGTCGATCACCTGGATCGTACGGCCCGCGTGGGCGGTGCGAATCAGGTTGCAGATATAGTTGTGTTCGGCGCCAGGGATCCTGAAGGCGGCATCGATATGAATTTCGCCGAATTCCAGGACATCATGCAGGCTATCGACCAACAGTCCCACCGTTCTGCCTGCATGACGGACGATGATGATTTCCTTGCCCTGGTGGGATGCGGCGCTGCTGCCCAGCAAGAGTTGGCGCATATCCACCACGGGCACGAAGATCGAGGTCTTGCCGCTACCGTCCTGGTAGTCCAGGGCGCCGGCCATCACCGGTTTGAAGGTCGAGGTGGACAACATACGCTCGGCTTCGATGGATTCGACCACCTGGCCGGCCGGCAACGCAAAGGTTGCGCCATCGAGCCGGATGCTGGCAAATTCGCGCTTGGGGCCAGCGCAGGGTGCGGCTTCCATGCTCAAGCTTTCCGGCGCGGGCTCGGCATCGTTCTGCTGGCCAATCGGCACGAAGACACTGGCGATCACATCATTGATGTACTGCCCGTCGTTCTTGTATTCACGATAGCCGAACGAGGTGGTGTGTCCCACCACCATATAAGTGTCCTCATGAATCCGGATATCCGCCGTGCTGCTGCCATTGGCGGCAGTGCTGGCCTTGGCGCCCAGCGGCAGGATGCTGCCCGGCGGGTAGTCCTGGTGGGTGCTGGAGATCACTTTGCCCTGGCGATCCGTATAGGCGGCGAACGCCCCGGGCTGTTCCGGCAGTGCCCCCGTCAGCATGTTGGCGAACTCCGGAGTGGCATCGAAGACCACCGCGATCCCCCCTGTGACTTGCGCGCGATCCGGATGGAACAGGGCGCTGCAGTAGACATAGGTGGCTGCACCGTCATACAGCGGCGTGGCCGCGAAGGGCGATACGCAGTATTGGCTGGCGTCGGAAAGGCGCAGCGTATCGCGCAGCAATTGTTCATCCACATGGGAGCCGACCAGCTCGCTGCCATCGGCCAGCGCTGCACTGGTCGCCACGATGCGGCCCTGCGCATCGAACACCACCAGCCTGGTGTAGACCGTGTAGAGCGCATTGATGGCGCCGAGGATGCTGGTCATCTCGGCCAGCTCGGCGGTGCTGCGCACGTCCTTGGCCATGATCTGCCGCAGGCGCGGCGTGAGCGACCACCAGCGGCAATCATTGGCGCGCTCATACAGGTTGCGGTCCATGATATCGACCATCAGGCGCGAGATGTATTGCCCATCCTGCAGATTGGACGACAGTGCAGTGGCGTACAGGTCGAGTATCGATTTGCGGAACACGTCATTGGTCTCGTCACCGGTCTGGCTGATCTCCTGCAGGATGGCCTTGAGCCGCAACAGGTCGCCGGCCTCGCCCGAGGCCATGATCTTGCCGTTCCACACCACGCGCCGCAGCGAGTGATTGATGGCGTCGGCCATCGTGGTGACATCGTGCAGCGGCGGACAGAATGATTTGGCATGGGACATCACCCCCGCCAGCAACTGCGGATCATATTGCGCCAGCATCTCCTGGGTTTGCTGACGGAACGCCAGGTCGCACGGCACCATCACATGGCCGAACCAGCCCGGGCCGCGGTAGCCCTGGTAATTGCGGGCCGCGCAGGTGCGCGCCAGGTATTCGCGGCCGGCGTGGCTGACGATCTGATAGCTGCCTTCCAGCGCCAGCGGTACGCTTCTTCCTACCGCCACATGTTCGGCATCGCTGCTGGCAATGACGCGGCCTTCGCTGTCGAGCATGAGCATGACCGTGCGGTCATGGGGTTTGCGCAGTCCGCTGAAGATGTCATTCATTTCTACCGCTACCGGGAAACACAGGCACAGCACTCCGATAGCCTGGCCGTCTGCCGGATCGACGATCTTGTGGGAATAGATCAGCGAACGCTCGCCGCCGCGCAGATCGGAAACCTCGAAGCTTTCCACATATCCGGAAGCGGCCAGGGTGCGCGCCACCAGGGGATCGTGGCAGTATTGGACGTCGTTGTCCTGATCCAGATGGGCCAGCACCCGCCCTTGCGTATCGAGGATGAAGATTTCGTCGTAGACGGTATATTTCTCCCGATAGGCCTGCAAGCGCGCGACGATGCCGCGCCGGTCCGCATCCGGTCCCTCCAGGATGAAGGACCGGATGGCCTCATCCATGGACAGGAAACCCACGTCGGCGGTGCGCTCGAAAAGATTGCGCACCACGATGTCGATGATGACCCGGGCCTTGAAGTCGAATTCCTGGACTACCTTGGCAAGGTTCTGCTGTACCAGATTGGAAATGAGCTGCTTTTCCAGCTGGTTGAAGCCTTCCCGCGTGATCTTGATGGTCGGCAGGATGCTCTTGGCTTCTGCCGGACACACCATCTTGGTGGTCGATTCGATCAGGCGCCAGGCGACGCTGAGTTCTCGCAATGCGCGTTCGCAGTCGACGATGGCCGGCATGTGGCGCAGAAAATCATGGTTCTGTTTATCTTTGTTCATTATGGTGTGCAGAGGCTGTCTGACGTGTGGATTCCCCATGCACACACTAGCAAAGACCAAGCCAGTGCTGGCTTGCAGGCTGAAACGATTTCATTTCCCGCGCGATGAGGCAATCGCCAGCCGTTTTGTTCACACCACAAGCACAACGCACCGCATCTGCTCCTCGATGCGATGAACACCAAGGCCCATGCCCCGAACAAGGGCTGGGCCGCACCAACATTTACGTGACCACGAACACTTCCACCACGCCGCTGAGCTTGCGTGCCTGTGCCTGCAAGGATTGTGAAGCCGCCGCAGCCTGCTCCACCAGCGCCGCATTCTGCTGCGTCACCTGATCCATCTGCGAGATGGCGTTGTTGATTTCTTCCAGGCCCTTGCTCTGCTCGTTGCTCGCGGCAGTGATGGAGCCGATCACCGAGACCACGCGCTCCACGCTGGTGACGACTTCCCCCATGGTCTGGCCGGCGTGGTTGACCAGGGCGCTACCGGAAGAGACTTTTTCAACCGAGTCATCGATGAGCGCCTTGATTTCGCGGGCGGCGGTGGAACTGCGCTGTGCCAGGCTGCGTACCTCCGAGGCGACCACGGCGAAGCCGCGCCCTTGTTCACCTGCCCGCGCCGCTTCCACTGCCGCGTTCAGGGCCAGGATGTTGGTCTGGAAGGAAATGCCGTCGATGACGCTGATGATGTCCACGATCTTCCTGGATGACTCATCGATGGCGGCCATCGTGGTGACCACATCCTGCACCAGCTTGCCGCTTTCGGAAGCCACCGCAGAGGCTTGCGCCGCCAGGCGATTGGCCTCTGCGGCGCTGTCGGCGTTGTTCTTGACGGTGGCAGTCAACTGCTCCATGGCCGAGGCGGTTTCTTCCAGCGAGCTGGCCTGCTCCTCGGTGCGGGAGGAAAGATCGAGGTTGCCGGCAGCGATCTCGCTGCTGGCCGTGTTGATCGCATCGGTACCCATGCGCACCTCGCGCACGATCTGCCTGAGCCCTTCATTCATGCTCTTCATCGACATCATCAGGCTATCCGGATTGCTGCCAGCGACACGAACCTCTCTGCGCAGATCGCCCTTGGCGATCAGGGCGGCCAGTTCCGCTGCGTCCGCCGGTTCGCCACCGAGTTGCTGCAATACGCTGCGGATGATGAGCGTGGCGCTGATCAGACCGAGCAGGATGGCCAGCACGCCCAGCGTGATGAGCAGACGCTGCGTGGCTGTATAGAGTGCCTTGGCTTCCTTCGCAGCGTCATTATTGAGCTTGTCCTCGAACTTCGACAGATCGGCCACCATCTGCCGGCGCTGTGCTTGCAGCTTGGCCAGGTCACCCAGGGCCAGGGCCTCCATTTCGCTCACCTTGTTCTGCTTGGCCATATTGAGGAGCTTCTGCAAGTAGGGAGTCAATACCTCCGTCTGCTTCTTGATGCGTACAATCTCTTTCTTTTCTGTGTCGGTGGTGTCCGGCACTTCCGCAAAGATCTTGTCGAGCGCATTTTCTGCATCAATGTAGATGTCAATCTGTCGCTTGAGCGTATCGGCAAGTTGATCTGACTCGGCAGGGGTAGAGACCATGGACAGCGCGCGCGAAGCCAGGGACTGTTCATAGCCTGCAGCGCGCATGACGGAGAGATGGTAGATCTCGACGTTGTTGACGTCGGTGATGGAAACCAGTTGCTCATGAATTCCGTTCATCTTATTGAGTGCCGTACCGATGGTCAGCAACAGCAACAACAGCACCGTCCCGAAGCCCAGCATGAGCCGGGTCGAAACCTTAAGACGACTGACCTTCATTACTTCTCCCCTGTGTAGAAACGCGAATTGGCTGACGAACGAGTTCAGGATGGAGCGCCATGCGGACCCGTTGCGGGTGTAGATGCAAGCGCAGCTTGCTCTCTATTCATGCCCCCGTTGACGCCTCCCGTTGTTGGGGGCAGAGACGCACTCTAGAGGAATATCGTTTTCTTGATTAGCTTGTCCTTATTAATTAATTTATTAAGAAAATTTGGGTAATGGTGTTGTTCCTGACCGCATGCCCATTTGCACCGAAACGTGCAAAACCTCTTGCTGCAAGGCGGACAAGGCAGGCAGGTTGATCGAAAATCAGGTTCGGTCGATCCGCGCCTTGCCAAAAAAAATGCTCCTTCGTGAAGGAGCAATGAACTTCATGCCAGGGATTTTTTTTATTGATTTATTGCAGAGCGTGGCGTGCAAACCACGTACCCGACAGCGATCAACAAAGCTGCCTGCCGACGCGTCAGCATCTCATCAGGAAAACGTCAGCAAGACGTCAGCAATACTTTCTTGCGGGATGCGAAATAGGACGTGCAGCGCTACGCCAGTCATTGCAACTTTCCGGATAACGCCGGCGCAGCACCGCGACCAGGTGATGCATCCCTGCATCAAGCTTTTATGCGCTGATGCAGGAATGCATTACCTCCTCAACGCTTCAATGCAGGTTGCGAACCCTTGCCCAGGATCAGGTTGGCAATGACCGCCACCACCACGTTCAGGGTCAGCGCGATCAGGCCGGTGTAGAGGGTATAAGTCTCGCCACCGATGACGAAGCTGTGCACCGGCTTGATGCCATCGGCAAAGGCCAGCCAGCTGCCACCGATGATGCCCACGGCCCAGCCGCACAGCAGTGCGCGTGCGCCGAACCAGCCCACGAAGAGGCCGAACACCAGCGCCGGGAAAGTCTGCAGGATCCACACGCCGCCCAGCAATTGCAGGTCCAGCGCGAACTTGGTGGGCAGGAACAGGATGAACACCAGCGCGCCGAACTTGACCACCAGCGACACCACCTTGGCGACCTTGGCCTCGCCCTCGTGGCTGATGCGAGGATTGACGTAGGGCTTCCAGAAATTGCGGGTGAACAGGTTGGAAGCACCGATGGACATCACCGCCGCCGGCACCAGCGCACCGATGGCAATGGCTGCGAAGGCGAACCCGGCGAACCAGCCCGGGAAAAGGCCATTGAACAGCGCCGGCACCACGTCATTGTTGGCCTGCACCTTGATGCCCGCCGCATAGGCCATGTAGCCCAGCAGCGCGATCAGTCCCAGCAGCACCGTATAGGCGGGCAGGAACACGGCGTTCTTGCGGATGGTGTTGGCATCCTTGGCCGCGAAGATACCGGTCAGGGTATGCGGATACATGAAGGCCGCCAGTGCCGAACCCAGCGCCAGCGAGGCGAAGGGCAGGAACTGCGTGGGCTTCAAGGTCAGGCCGGTGGCGCCGCCCTTCGCCGCAAAGGCTTCGCGCGCCGAGTTGAACACCGCACCGTAGCCACCCAGCTTGACCGGCACCACCACCACCGCCACCAGCACCACGATGTAGATCATGATGTCCTTGACGAAGGCGATCAGCGCAGGCGCCCGCAGGCCGGCCGAGTAGGTGTACAGCGCCAGGATCACGAAGGCCGCCAGCAGCGGCAGTTCCCCCGTCAGGCCCAGGGCCTTGATGACCACCTCCATGCCGATCAGCTGCAGCGCGATGTAGGGCATGGTGGCCACCACGCCGGTCAGGGCGATGGCGAACTCCAGCGGCCGCGACTGGTAGCGGCCCCACACCACGTCGGCTGCCGTGACGTGGCCGGCCTTGTGCGCGGCATGCCACAGCTTGGGCATGATCACGAAGACGATGGGATAGACCAGGATGGTATAGGGCAGGGCGAAGAAGCCATAGGCCCCGACCGCATAGACCAGCGCCGGCACCGCGATGACGGTATAGGCGGTATAGAAGTCGCCGCCCACCAGGAACCAGGTGATCCAGGTCCCGAAGTTGCGGCCGCCCAGGCCCCACTCATCGAGGTGGGCACCCTTGTGGCTGCCGCCGGACATCCATTTGGACGCCAGGAAGCCCATCACGGTGACCAGGGCGAAGAAGAACAGGAAGACCCAGAGTGCGGTCCAGTGGATGTTGGACGCCTCCATTATTCGACTCCCTTCTTCAGGCCATCACGATAGACCAGCCAGATGATGAACGAGGTCAGCGGTACCCAGGCGAACTGGTACCAGTAGAAGAAAGGAAAACCGAACAGGCTGGGCAATTCGGCGTTGTAGAAGGGGACCCAGAGCAGGCCGATGAAAGGCAGCAGAAGTAATAGCCGCATGATTGATGCTCCTCGAACTTTTGGCGGAAGAATTTTTATATGGGCGCCGACTCGGCCTTGCGGGCCGGGTGGCACCTTGAAAGTTGCACGCAGATTATAGGGACAATCCAACAATCGCGTCCGCCACCCGACCTCGACAGGCGCGCCCTCGCCGCTGCAGGCTGTGCCAAATTCGCGTAGTCTGCCGCATGTGATCTTCCCGCCGAGTCCAGCCATGAGCCAGATCCTCTCCGTTCCGAACGCTGTCCCTGCCGGCCCCGAGGTCGATGCCGCTGCCGACCTGCTGCCCACGCTGGCGCAATGGCTGTCCTCGCATCGCCAGGTGCTGGTGCTGACCGGCGCAGGCATCAGCACCGCCTCCGGCATTCCTGATTATCGTGACGACAGTGGCGTGCGGCGCGGCCGCCTGCCAATCCAGGGCAGCGAGTTCCGCCAGTCCGAAGCCGCCCGCAAACGCTACTGGGCGCGCAGCATGCTGGGCTGGCCGCGCCTGGCGCAAGCCACCCCCAACGCAGCGCATCGTGCGCTGGCGCAATTGCAGCAGGCCGGCTACCTCGCAGGCATCCTCACGCAGAATGTCGATGGCCTGCACCAGCAGGCGGGCAGCCGCGCCGTCATTGAACTGCACGGCAGCATCCATGCGGTGCGCTGCCTGGCTTGCGGCACCAACTATCCGCGCGCCGAGATCCAGCAGGAACTGGCGCGCTGCAATCCCGCCTTCGTCCACCTGCAGGCCGACGCCTTGCCCGACGGCGATGCCCGGCTGGAGCCGCAGGCCGATGCGGCCTTCCATGTCCCGGCTTGCGTGGCCTGTGGCGGCATGCTGCAACCGGATGTGGTGTTCTTCGGCGATGGCGTGCCGGCCGGACGCAGCGCCCAGGCCGAGGCCGCGACCCAGGCCTGCGACGCCATGCTGGTGATCGGTTCTTCGCTGATGGTGTTGTCCGGTTTCCGCTTCCCGCGCATGGCGGCAGCGGCGGGCAAGTCGGTGGTGGCGATCAATCGCGGCATCACGCGTGCCGATGATTTGCTGGCCTTCAAACTGCGTGAAGATGCCGAGTCGGTGTTGCCGCGCCTGGCTGCTCTGCTGGGAGTGAGCGCATCTGCGTAGCGCGCCGCGTACTCATCTGCGAGCAGATATCGACATGCGGATTGCTTCGTTCATTTCATCGTCGTGCATCCCTACACTGGCAGGCGACCCTCCCTCTCCCGGAAAGCGAACCTGCCATGTTGAAGATCCTGCAGCCCTTGCTGCGCTTGTCCAGCCTCGTCCTTCTCGCCACCACCCTGATCGGCAATGCCCACGCTGCGCCACCCGTGCGCGAGCTGAAGGTGGGATTCGTCCCTGGCCCCTACATCGATGAATTCAAGCTGGGCGTGCAACCCCAGCTGGAGCAGAAGGGCTACAAGATCCGCTATTACGAATTCTCCACCGGACTGGAAGCCAACAGCGCCGTCTTCAAGGGCGACATCGATGCCAACGTGATGCAGCATTCGGTCTTCCTGGCTTCCTACAACGAGCGCAACAAGACCGATCTGGTCGGCATCGTGCAGGTGCCTACGCCGCCCATGGGCCTGTATTCGCGCAAGCACAAGAGTTTGGATAACCTGAAGAAGGGCTTTACCGTCGCCGTGCCCAATGATCCGGTCAACCTGCAGCGCGCCCTGTGGATCCTGCAGCGCCTGGGCTGGATCCGCATCCGCGAGAACAAGCCGGTGGACGTGACCGAACTGGACGTGGTGGAAAACAAGGTCGGCCTCAAGCTGGTCCTGCTGGAAAACGCGCAGGGACCGCGCGCGCTGGACGATGCCGACTTCGCCGCGATCCAGGGCAACTTCGCCATCTTTGCCAAGCTGAAGCTCTCCGAAGCCTTCATCCTGGAAGACATGAAGCCGCCCTACATCAACGTGGTGGCCGTCAAGAAGACGCGCCAGGACGAGCCCTATGCCCAGGACATTGCGCAAGCCTACCGCTCCGAATTCTTCCAGAAGGCCATCTGCGCCGAGCGCTTCTATGACGGCTTCACCCTGCCGGATTACTTCAGCGCCACCGGCACGGTAAAACTCGGCAGGAACTGAGTTGTAAAAGTGAACAAGGACGCGCTGGCTGAACCAGCGCGTCCTGATTTTTCGTCATTTCCTTCATGCAAACGGGCTCATGCAGCCCGCGCCGTTCCCTCGCTGCCAGACGGCGCCACCGGGCGCGCCAGTCCGAGATGCTCGCGCAAGGTGCTGCCCTCGTATTCATATCGGTATAAACCGCGTTGCTGCAGCAGCGGCACCACCCCATCCACGAAGTCCTGCAAGCCACCGGGCAGGGCGTCCGGCATCAGGTTGAAACCATCGGCCGCACCGGCCTTGAACCAGCGCTCGATGTCGTCGGCGATCTGCTCGGGCGTGCCCACCAGCACGCGATGCCCGCCACCGCCGCTGAGTGCCCGGATGACGTCGCGCACCGTGTGCGCCCGTCCGCGTACCAGCGCGAGGGTGGCATGGAAGAAGGTGTGGTTGCCGTTGCCGCCGCCCGGCAGGCTCAGGTTCTCCGGCAAGGGACGATCCAGGTCCAGGCTCGCGACCGGTACGCCGAGGATGCCGGCCAGGCGCTTGAGGCTGTAGCTCCACGGGATCATGTCGATGAGCTCGTCGCGCCGTTGCCGTGCCTGCGCTTCGGTGGCGCCGATGATGGTGGCCAGTCCCGGCAGGATCTTCACCGCCTGCGGGCCGCGTCCCAGGGCGGCAGCGCGGGCGTGGATGGCTTGCCTGTAGGCGCGCGCTTCGTCGATGGTATGCGCGGCCGAGAACACCGCTTCGGCATGCCGTGCAGCCAGTTCCTGGCCATCGCCGGAACCGCCCGCCTGCACCAGCACCGGCTGGCCCTGCGGTGTGCGCGGCAGGTTCAGCGGACCGTGCACCTGGAAGTGCGCACCGCGATGGCCGATCGGATGGACCCGTGCGTCGTCGATGAAGCGGCCGCTGGAGGGATCGCCCACGATGGCGTCTTCCTCCCAGCTGTTCCACAAGGCCTTGACCACCTGCGTGAATTCATCGGCGCGGGCATAGCGGGCCGCATGGTCGGGTACCTGTTCCAGCCCGAAGTTGCGCGCCGAGGGCAGGTCGGCCGTGGTAACGATGTTCCACCCGGCCCGGCCGCCGCTGACGTGATCCAGCGAGGCGAAGCGGCGCGCGATGTTGTAGGGCTCGTTGTAGCTGGTGGAGGCCGTGCCGATCACGCCGATGTGCGTGGTCGCGGCGGCGATGGTGGCCAGCAGCACGGTCGGCTCCAGCGCCGTGATCGGGCGGAAATCGATCTGCTCGATGATGGTCGCGTTGTCGGCCAGAAAGACCGCATCGAACTTGGCCGCCTCGGCGATGCGCGCCACCTCGACGTAATGCGACGCCTTCACGAAGGCCAGCGGATCGGCCCCCGGCAGGCGCCAGGCAGAAGGGATGAAGCCGGAGTGCAGGATGTTGACGTTCAGGTGCAGCTGGCGTGGCGGGTGGGACATGACGGATTCCTCGAACAAGGCGGGGCGGACCCGCGATTGTGGATCACCCCTGGCACGGCGGCCACGAATGCTTTCGCATGAACTTATGCGCCCAGGGCCGCTACAATGCGCCAGCGCCGCATGGGTGCGCGCGTTGAACTACCTGAGGTGTTGCCGATGGCTGTGGTACATGCTGCGTTGATGACGATGCTGGGCCTGCTCACGCTGGGCCTGGCGGTATGGGGCGCCTTTGCGCTGTGGTTCCAGTTGCCTGGTGCAGCCTGGCTGCGCATTGTGGCTATCATGTTGTGGTGCCTGCCGCCGGCCGCGATCCTGGCCGGGGTGGCCGGTCTGCCACTCTCCTGGCGCTGGGCTGCGCTGGTCTTCGCACTGGCCGGCCTCATCATGATGGCCTGGTGGAACAGCATCCGCCCCAGCCATGAACGTGACTGGGCCGACGACGTGGCGCGCATGCTGGTGCCGCAGGTGCAGGGCGATCTCGTGCAGCTGGACAACGTGCGCAACTTCGCCTGGCGCACCGAGACCGACTACGACATCCGCTGGGAATCGCGCCGGTATGATCTGGTGCAGCTGGTCTCGGCCGACCTGCTGCTGTCCTACTGGATGGGGCCGGCCATTGCCCACACGCTGGTGTCGTTCGGGTTTGCCGATGGCCGGCGCCTGGTGTTCTCGCTGGAGATCCGGCGTGAACGCGGCGAGGCCTTCTCGGCCCTGGGCGGCTTCTTCCGCAAGTTCGAGACCGTCATCGTCGCTGCCGACGAAAACGACATCATCCGCACCCGTACCAATGCGCGCGGCGAGGATGTGTATCTGTATCGCCTGCAATTGCGTCCGGACCAGTTGCGCAAGGTCTTCCTCGGCTATCTGGAGCGCGCGGCCCAATTGCGGGAGAGCCCGCGCTTCTACAACACCCTCACCAGCAACTGCACCACCATCGTCTTCGAACTGGCGCGCCGCCTCTCGCCCTCGCTGCCGCTGGATTACCGCCTGCTGCTCTCGGGCTACTTCGCCGATTACGTGTTCGACCACGGGGTGCTCACGCCCGGCTACTCCTTCGCGCAATTGCGCCAGGCCGGGCGGATCACGCAACGCGCCTTGCTGAGCGGAGTGCAGGACGACTACAGCAAGCGCATCCGGCAGGGAGTGCCGGGCGTGGACGCGGCCGAGCTGCGCTGAGTCCAAATCCGTTTACCGGATATCCAAACACAAAATCATTCGTATTCCCTCGCCGCGAAGCTGATTACGATTTCCTTCTCTGCGCGACCCCACGCATGCCGGGCGCGCCAACGTTTCACCGAGAAGGAAACCCCATGCACGAAGCGGTCCATCACTTCCCTCTATCCTCGGCCGCGGCCGAGCTTGTCGCCACGCCCGCCCCGGTGCGCCGCCGCAGCTTGCGCGCGCCGGGTCCGCGTGCGTTCTTCCTGATCTCTTGGACCGCACCGCTGGTGCTGCTGCTGGCCTGGGAAGCGCTGGCCCGTGCCGGCGTGCTCTCGCCGCAGGTGTTGCCCGCGCCCAGCAAGGTGCTGCAGACCGCATTGAACCTGATCGCCCAAGGCCGCCTGCTGTCGGACCTCGGTGCGAGCCTCTTGCGGGCCGCCGCAGGTTTTGCCATAGGCGGCGGCATCGGCTTCGTGCTCGGTACGCTGGTGGGCTTCTCGCGCCTGGCCGAGGCGCTGGTGGACCGCAGCGTGCAGATGGTGCGCGCCGTGCCCTTCCTGGCGGCGCTGCCGCTGGTGATCGTGTGGTTCGGTGTGGGCGAGGGCGGCAAGGTGTTCCTGGTCTCGCTGGGCGTGCTGTTCCCGATCTATATCAATACCGTGCTGGGCATCCGCCAGGTCGATCCCAAGCTGCTGGAACTGGGCCGTGTGACCGGCTTGTCGAACTGGACCCTGATCCGCCGCATCGTCCTGCCGGGCGCCTTGCCCTCGATCCTGGCCGGGGTGCGCTATGCGCTGGCGGTGGCCTGGCTGGCCCTGGTGATCGCCGAAACCATCGCCGCCAATACCGGCATCGGCTCGCTGGCCATGGATGCGCGCGAATTCCTGCAGACCGACGTGATCGTGCTGACCATCGTCATCTATGCCGGCATCGGCGTGGTGTCGGACGCCATCGCCCGTCTGCTGGAACGCCGCCTGTTGGCCTGGCATCCCAACTACGCCGCCAAGGGGAAATGATGACGCACGCTCTGCATGACCGGCACACCCTGCACCCGGCCAGCGCCGATGAACTGGCGGTGAACGTGGCGGGCTTGAAGCGCAGCTACGGCCAGCGCACCGTGATCCAGGGCCTGAACCTGCGCATTGCGCGCGGTGAATTCGTGGCGCTACTGGGCGAGAGCGGCTGCGGCAAGACCACCTTGCTGCGTGCATTGGCCGGACTGGACCACATCGACGGCGGACGCATCGACGGACCGGCGCAGCCCGCCGTGGTGTTCCAGGAACCGCGCCTGATCCCGTGGGACCCGCTCTGGCGCAACGTCGCGCTGGGGCTCGACGAGCGCCGTGGAAAACCGCTCGCGCAAGCGGCACTGGCAGAAGTCGGCCTGGGCGAACGCCTGGATGACTGGCCGCGCAATCTCTCCGGTGGCCAGGCCCAGCGCGTGGCGCTGGCACGTGCGCTGGTGCGCGAGCCGCGCCTCTTGCTGCTGGATGAACCTTTTGCCGCCCTCGATGCGCTCACCCGCATCCGCATGCATGCGCTGGTGCGGCAACTGCTGGCAAGGCACCGTCCGGGTGTGCTGCTGGTCACGCACGATGTGGATGAAGCCATCGTCCTGGCCGACCGCATCCTGGTCATGCGCAACGGCGCCATCGCCAGCGATTACCGCGTCGCGCCCGAAGCCGCCCATGACCGCAGCCATCCCGCCGCCGAAGCGTTGCGTGCGCAGTTGCTGGCGGAGCTCGGGGTGGTGGCGCCGGCCGAGCATTAAATTTTCCTGAATGCTGTTCCTATTCTCATTAAAACCAGATTAATGTCCATGCACCACGATTCCAAGCCTGCCAATCTCCATCGCCGTCAACTGCTGCAAGCTGCGCTGGGAAGCGCGGCCCTCACTGCCACCGGTCTTCCCGTATTGGCCCGCGCCGCCGGCAAGTCGCGCAATACCGACACCGTGCGCCTGGCCTGGGGCAAGGGCGGCCTGCCCGGCATTGCCCGCACGCGCGGCGAGTTTGAAAAGATCTTCGCGAAGGACGGAATCAAGGTGCAGTGGATCGGCCCCTTCCCCAATCATGCGCCGTCACTGCAGGCGGTGACCGGTGGCAGTGCGGACTTCGGTTTCGGTGGCAGCACCACCCCGGCACTGGCGGCCATGATCGCCGGTTCGCCGCTGGTGTTCACGCAGTTCGCCGTGGTCGAGCCGCGCAGCACGGCCATCATTGCCAAGGATGGTTCCGGCATCGACAAGGTGAGCGACCTGGTCGGCAAGACGGTGGCGGTCAATCGCTCCGGCCTCGGTGAATTCCTGCTGGTGGCCGCGCTGGAAAAGCACGGCATCGCACGCGACAAGGTCAAGTTCGTCTACCTCAATCCACCCGATGCGGGGCCGGCCTTTGCACAGGGCAAGGTCGATGCCTGGTCGATGTGGAGCCCTGGCGTGGATATCGCGCGGGTGGAGTACAAGGCGCATGACGTCTTCTTCGAAGGACGTGACCTGGAATTCCTGATCGACTTCAATTCCTACGTCACCCATCGCAAGTTCGCCGAAGAGAACGCCGACATCGTGCGCGCCGTCAATGCGGCCTATCGTGCCGAGGGCGAGTGGATCAGCAAGAACCCGCGTGAAGCCGAACTGCTGGTGCAGAAGGATGCGGGCTATTCGGATGCGGTGCGCGATTCGCTCATCAAGCTGGCGCGCCGCTGGGAGTTTCATGGCACCGACGACGCCAAGTTCATCGCCACCTTCCAGGGGGCGGCAGACTGGCTGGCGGCGCGCAAGATCCTGTCGCAGAAGGTGCAGGTGAGCGATTACATCGTCAAGGTCTGATTCATCTACCGCCTGCCATGGCAGGCCATCAGGAGAGCACACATGAGCGTCAATTTCATCGGCATGGTCACCACCCACAAGAATTCCGAGATCCACCCATCGGTGGGACCGGCCATCGATACCGATTACCTGCTGCGCTTTGCGCGCGCGCATGAAGAAGCCGGCTTCGACCGGATACTGGTGCCGTATCACTCCAACGGTCCCGATGCCATCCTCACCATCGCCCAGGTCGCTGCGGCCACCCGGCGCATCAAGCTGATGCTGGCGCATCGTCCCGGCTTCGTCGCGCCCACGCTGGCGGCGCGCCAGCTGGCGACGCTGGATCATTTCAGCGGAGGACGTTTGGGCGTGCACATCATTTCCGGTGGCTCCGATATCGAGCAGCGCCGCGATGGCGACTATCTCGACCATGACCAGCGCTATGCCCGCACGGACGAATACCTGCAGATCCTGCGCCAGGTGTGGACGGCGCAGAAGCCTTTCGATCACCAGGGCGCGCACTATCGTTTCGAGCAAGCCTACTCGGAGGTCAAGCCACTGCAGCAGCCGCACATTCCCATCTTCTTTGGCGGTGCGTCCGAGGCTGCCATCCCGGTGGCGGGACGGCATGCCGATGTGTATGCGCTGTGGGGTGAGTCGCTGGAGCAGGTGCGCGACCTGACCGGGCGCGTGCGGGCCGAGGCGGCGCGGCATGGACGGGAGGTCAGTTTCTCGGTGTCCTTCCGTCCCATCCTGGCGGCTACCGAAGAGCAGGCCTGGGCGCGCGCCGAACACATCCTGGAAGAGACACGCCGCCTGCGCTCGGGCAATGGCACGCGCCATCCGGCCTACACTGGCCCCCAGGAAAGCGAAGGCGCACGTCGCCTGCTGGCCGCGGCCGAGAAGGGCGACCGCGTGGACAAGCGCCTGTGGACGGCGATCGCCAAGGAAACCGGTGCCCGCTACAACTCCACCGCGCTGGTCGGTACGCCCGAGCAGGTGGCCGAGGCGCTGCTGGATTACTACGACCTGGGGGTGACCACCTTCCTCATCCGTGGCTTCGATCCGCTGGAAGACGCCATCGACTATGGCCGTGAACTGATCCCGCGCACGCGTGAGCTGGTGGCCCAGCGTGTGCAGCAACGGGCAGGGCAGAAGCAGGCCGCCTGAACTTTCTGACGCCGGATGTGAAAATGGCTCCGCTGATGCGGAGCCATTTTTTTGCTTGGAGCGGAGGTCGGATCAAGCCGATTGCAAGGCCTGCTCCAGATCGGCCAGCAGGTCATCGATATGTTCGATGCCGATGGACAGGCGCACCGTGTCTTCGGTCACACCGGCCTTTTCCAGCTCGGCCGGCGACAGCTGGCGGTGCGTGGTGGAAGCGGGATGGGTCGCCAGCGACTTGGCGTCGCCGATGTTGACCAGGCGCGTGAACAGTTGCAGCGCATCCTGGAAGCGCGCACCGCCGTCGCGTCCGTTGGCGACGCCGAAGGTCAGCACGCCCGAGGCACGGCCCTTGAAATACTTCTGCGCCAGCGCATGGTCGGGATGATCTTCCAGCCCGGCATAGTTGACCCAGCGCACCTTGGGATGGCGCTTCAGGTACTGCGCCACCGCCAGCGAATTGGCGGTGATGCGGTCCAGGCGCAGGGCCAGGGTCTCGATGCCCTGCAGGATCTGGAAGGCATTGAAGGGCGAGAGCGCCGCGCCCGTATTGCGCAGCGGCACCACGCGTGCGCGGCCGATGTAGGCCGCTTCGCCCAGCGCTTCGGTATAGACCACGCCGTGATAGCTGACGTCAGGTTCGTTGAGGCGCTTGAAGCGTTCCTTGTGCTTGGCCCAGGGGAACTTGCCCGAGTCCACGATGGCCCCGCCCAGCGTCGTGCCATGGCCGCCCAGGTACTTGGTGAGCGAATGCACCACGATGTCGGCGCCGTGTTCGAAGGGACGCAGCAGGTAGGGTGTGGCCACGGTGTTGTCAACGATCAGCGGGATGCCATGGCGATGCGCGATCCCGGCCACGGCGGCGATGTCGGTGACGTTGCCCAGCGGGTTGCCGATGGATTCGATGAAGATCGCCTTGGTGCGTTCATCGATCAGCGGTGCAAAGGACTCCGGCTGGCGCGGATCGGCAAAGCGGGTCTGGATACCGAACTGCGGCAGCGTATGGGCGAAGAGATTGTAGGTGCCGCCATAGAGGGTGGAGGCCGAGACGATGTTGTCGCCGGCTTCGGCAATGGTCTGGATCGCGTAGGTCACTGCCGCCTGCCCGGAAGCCAGCGCCAGTGCGGCGATGCCGCCTTCGAGGGCGGCCAGGCGTTTTTCCAGCACGTCCTGGGTCGGGTTCATGATGCGCGAATAGATGTTGCCCTGGACCTTCAGGTCGAACAGGTCGGCACCGTGCTGGGTATCGTCGAAGGCAAAGGCGACGGTCTGGTAGATCGGCACGGCCACGGCGCGCGTGGTCGGATCGGGATCATAGCCGCCGTGGACGGATACGGTTTCGAATTTCCATTGGGGTTGGTCTGGCATGTTGTCTCTCTTTGTCGTGGTTGGCAGGCGGGAACGGCTTGCCCACCCGAGAAGCTAGCGCGGGCATGTGCATGCGCCAAGAAATGAATCCTCATATGCATATGAGGTGGGCGTGGATTGCAGTGCCTGCTGCCTTTGCGCAAGGCTTGTGCCGGGATGTCGGCAGGGGAGGCAGGGACGAAAAAAATGGCACCCTGATGGTGCCATTGTGGAGGACGCCTGCTCATGAGCAATCATGAGCATTCATGCCAGCTTAATGCTGTTGCAATCTGCGTTAAGCAAAATTGAATACCGCATCCTCGCGCAGCGCAGGTGGATCAGGCTGCTTGCGAGGACGACAGCATGCGCTCCACATACCGCGCAATCAGATCAATCTCCAGATTGACCTTGCTGCCCGCCTTTAGGTGCTTGAGGGTCGTCACTTCCACCGTATGCGGAATCAGGTTGATCGAGAAGCGGCACACCTCGGCCAGGTCTTCCACGCGGTTGACCGTCAGCGACACCCCATTGACCACGATGGAGCCCTTGTAGGCCAGGTACTTGCCCAGCGCCTTGGGCGCGTCCACGATCAGCTCGCGCGACTCTCCCACCGGCTCGAACGAATGCACCTGGCCCAAACCATCGACGTGGCCGGAGACCAGGTGGCCGCCCAGGCGTTCGGCCAGGGTCAGCGCCTTTTCCAGGTTGACTTCGCCGGGGGCGTCCAGGCCAGCGGTCAGGCGCAGGCTTTCGCGCGAGACGTCGACGGTGAAGCTGCGCTCGGTCTTGTCGACCACGGTCATGCAGGCGCCATTGAGCGCAATCGAATCACCCAGGGCAACGTCGGCCATCGGCAGGCTGCCGGCGTCGATGTTCAGGCGTACACCGGCCTCAGGGCCAGCTGCCAAGGGGGTGACGGAGGTGATGGTGCCGACGGCGGCAACGATTCCAGTAAACATGATTCAGTCCCTGATACGAAAATCTGAAAGAAAAAGCCAAAAAACGATTATTCGAAACGGGCAAGGATACGCAAATCCGGCCCGACCTGCTTGACCTCATGGAAGTGGATGCCGATCTTGCCCGAGAGGTCTTCCAGCGGCGGCAATTCGAACATGCTGCGGCCATCGCCGATCAGCGCCGGGGCCAGGTAGACCAGCAGTTCATCCACGCAGCCTTCGCGGATCAGCGAGCCGTTGAGCCTGGCGCCGGCTTCGACGTGCAATTCGTTGATCTGGCGCTGGCCCAGTTCGCGTACCAGGCCGGGCAGGTCGACCTTGCCTTCGGCATTGGCCAGCAGGATCACTTCGGCGCCTTCCGCCTCGAGGGCGGCACGTTTCTCGCGGTCGTCGGTGGCGGTGAAGACCCAGGTATTGCCGCCCTGGATCACGCGGGCCTCGGGAGAGACCAGCAGCTTGCTGTCGACCACGATTCGGCGCGGCTGGCGCGGGGTTTCGACGGCGCGCACGGTCAGCTGCGCGTCGTCCTTCTGGATGGTGCCGATGCCGGCCATGATGGCGCAGGCGCGGGCGCGCCAGATGTGGCCGTCGTCGCGCGCGGCCTGGCTGGTGATCCACTGGCTCACGCCATTGTGCAGGGCGGTCTTGCCGTCCAGGCTGGCGGCGCTCTTCATGCGCACCCAGGGGCGGCCGGTGCGCATGCGGTGCAGGAAGCCGATGTTGATCTCCTGCGCCTCTTCTTCCAGCAGGCCGCAGGCCACCTCGATGCCGGCCGCCTGCAGGCGCGCCAGGCCCTGGCCGGCCACCAGCGGGTTGGGGTCGGCGATGGCGGCGACCACGCGCGCTACGCCGGCGCGGATCAGGGCATCGGCGCAGGGCGGGGTGCGGCCGAAATGACTGCAGGGTTCCAGCGTGACGTAGACGGTGGCACCGCGCACGTCCGCCCCGCGCGCGGCGGCGTCGGCCATGGCCTGGATCTCGGCATGGTTGCCGCCCGGCGGCTGGGTGAAACCGGCACCGATGATGCGCCGGTCCTTGACGATGACGCAGCCCACGCGCGGGTTGGGCGTGGTGTCGAGCATGCCGAAGCCGGCCTGCAGCAAGGCCAGGGCCATGGCCTGCTGGTCATTCTCGATGTCGAACTGGTAGAGCGGATCTGCAGTGGAAGTCATGGTGTGCAAAGGCGGTAAAGGCGGCAAGGCCTGCCAGGGGCGAGGCCGGATGCCCGTCAATATACACGGCTTTGCTGCATTGCCCGCAAGGCCGGAAGCGCCCGCACCTCACTCGATGGCGGCCTGGCTGCACTGGCTGTCGATGACCGGGTTGCAGATCCGCACCCGCCCGAGGAAGTTGACCACGACCGCGCGCGAGTTGCTGCCGCTGCTGAAATACCAGGTGCCGCGCGTGAGCGGCTGCCCGTCCGGCTGATATCCCACCAGTTCACCGCCGGTGGTATAGGCCACGGCAATGCCGTGGTCCAGCGAAGGATGGCGGGAGACCACCTGCTGGCCGACGCGGATTTCCCATCCGCTTTGCCAGTCGCGGCCATCGCTGGGCCGCAGTTCGGCGCGGCGGCCGGCACGCAGCGCTTCAGAACGTGTCAGTTGTACGCTGTGGAAGAAATCGCTGCCGGCCGCCGCCAGCTGGTGCTCGCTGGACAGGTTCTGCAGGGCCGGGATGCCCGCTGCCAGCACCAGCGCCGCAATCAGCAAGACCACCATGAGCTCGATGAGCGTAAATCCTCTTGATTCCATGGGATCACCAGCAATCCTTGCCGTCGGCGCGGCGATTGCCCCGGCTGTCGGCCTGCAGTACGCCGCAGCGAGCATCTTCATAGGCGGTGTTGACGCCGCTGCCGCCGGGTGTGGCGGTGACCAGCACGCAGCTGGAGAGGTCTTCGTCGTCACACGCGCGGGCGGCCAGGGCATAGGCGCTGGCTTGCGGGGTGGGGCCGGAATACCACTTGAAGCCATGCGCCCCGCTGCCCGGCTGGAATGCCTTGTAGCGGTGCTGGTAGGCGTGATGCCGCTCCTGTTGCAGCAGCACGTGCAGGAGGGCCGCACGTCCTTCGGCGCGGGCCGCTTTCTGGACCACGTGGCGGTAGCCGTTCCAGCTGAGGCCGGCCAGCAGGATCACGATGGTCAGGCTGACCAGGATTTCCAGCAGCGTGAAGCCACGTGCCGGCGCGGGCAGAGAGAGGGGAGACATGTTCATTCCTGGGTAGGCAGATAAAGAGGACGCCAGGCCCGCAGCGGGCAACTGGCTGCTGCGCTGTCTGCGGGCGCCGGCAACTGCACCAGCGCCTGCAGCGCGACGATGGCGCCGTGGCGGCCGTAGCCGACGGCGCTGAGGCGATAGAGCGTGGCCGCTGCTTCATCGGCGGCCGGCTTGCGCGGTCCCTTGCCGGGCTTGGATGGCAGGCGCTCGATCAGATAACGCGGCACGGCCATGCCGCTAGCGCTGCGAAAGCGCCGCCCCGTGAACTGGCCGTACGTTGCGGAGACGGCTTGCGGTCCATGCAGCTGCGCAGGTTCCCAGCCGGCGCGCTCGTGCTGGCCCAGGCACAGGCCGGCGCCGGCGGCATCGCTGCGGCATTCCAGCGTGGCGCTGAATTGCTCCGGTTCGATACGGCGCCGATGGCGGATATCATCGCAGGCATCCTCCAGGGCCGCCTGTGCGGCCAGCCGGGCTTGGGCATATTCACGGTGATTGCGGGCGGCGCGTTCTTCCAGCAGGAGCAGCGAGGTGGTGGCCGCGCCCAACAGCAGCATCAGGCTCAGCAGCATGAGCGCGATCATCAGGGTGGCGCCGCGCTGGCGCGCAGTCGGGATCTTCATGGGCTGGCCTGCGCTGCGGCAAGGTTGCGCAACATCACCGTGCCCTGGAATACCGCACGGCGCCGCTGTTCCTGCTCTGGCTCGGTGAAGCGCCAGGCCGGGTCACTGCGCCGTCCGTGGAGGAAGAGGTCGTAGCTGCGCGGTATGGCTTCGCTGCCGGCAGGGCGCCGCTGAAGTCCCCTGACCAGCAGCGCAATGCGCACCAGCACCACCTGGCGCCAGGCGTGGGCGGGCATGGCCGAGGCATCCAGCCAGCGGTCCGGGCGGCCATAGCCATCGCTGTCGATGGCATAGCGCAGCTGCAGGGCTTCGACGCCGCGGGCGATGGCATCCGAGGTCCAGTTGCCGTTCTTGCCCTGGTAGCGGCAGCGCAGTTCCGGTTCGTCGCCGGTACCGGGCGCAATGAAATAGATCACCCACTGGCGCGTCGCTTCCTCTGGCGGACCTGCCGCAGCATCGGCGCCGCTGCAGTTGCTGACCTGGGCGCGGCTGCCGCGCGGGGCGCCGAAGAAGCCCAGCATCAGCACGTCGCTATGATTGATGCCATCGCCCGTGCTGCTGCCGAAGTTGCCACTGGCCGGGTCGAGCAGCTCGGCCTGGCGGCTGTCATCGAGCCCGCGCAGGCCCGGGACAAGTGCGGTCGCTGCGCCTTGAGCGAGGGTTTCCACCGGCAAGTGGCCGGCCTGGCGCAAGGCCTGCTGCAGGTGATCCAGGGCCAGGCGGCCGGTTTCCTCGACGCGGCCGGCGTCGTCCATCTCCTGATAGGCCGCGCGCGCCTGCTGCAGCAGTGCGCCGGCCACCAGCACCACCAGCAGCCCCACGGCCAGCGCGATCATCAGCTCGACCAGGGTCAGTCCGGTTTGATCGTACCGGCGTACCAGGCGGGAGCAGTGGGACGGGCCGCGCATCATCAATGCCCGAGGATCAGGCTCAGCAGCGGCGTTGCAGCACTGGTTGTGCTGGCAGCACCGATGCGGCGCCAGGCCAGCTTGAGCACCACCGGGCTGCTGGCCAGGCCATCACATGTCCAGTCCACCTGCGGTGTGCGCTGGGCATCGCGGCAGACGATGACGCGGGCCTGGGGGAAATCGCGCATCAGCCGGGCTTTCCAGTCCGCCAGTACGGCCTGGATAAAGTCAGATGGGCTGCAGGCGGCCTGTTCGCAATCGGCCGGGGCCATGGGCGGCCGCCCGGCAGTGAAGGAAAACAGGGCAGGATCGCTGGCCCCCGGCGCTGGTGGCAGGCTGGCCCGCAGTTCGGCCAGCTCTTGCGCCATCAGCGTGGCGCGGGCGTGCAGGCTGCTGTCCTGGCTGCTGCGCAGGGCATGCAATTGCAGCATGGCGATGGCCAGGGCACCGGTGCCGATGACCAGCATGGCCACCAGCACTTCCATCATCGAAAAACCACGGGAGCGAGCACGCATGGCGAATCCTGAAAAGGAAAGCCCGCGAGTCTATGGCAAAAGAAAATGCGTCTCCAGCAAAAGCCGCAATCAGCTTGCAGCTATCGAAAACTTCAGAAGGACGAACCCGGTTGCTTGAGGAATTCGACTTCTTCCGGCGTGCTCTCGCGCCCCAGAATGCGGTTGCGATGCGGGAAGCGGCCGAAGCGTTCGATCACGGCATGGTGCCGCCGCGCATAGTCGGCATAGCCATCAAAGGCCGGCTTGTCCTCGGCGCTGGCTGCCTTGGCCAGGCCGCGCATGAGTTGTACAACGTACTCCTGGTCGTCCAGGTCTTCGGCATGTTCCAGCGGCAGGTAGACGAATACGCGCGCAATCGGCGGCAAGGCCTGGTCCAGCCCCATGGCCAGCGCCAGGTGGCAGCACTGGCGCGCCAGTTCGTCGAAGGCGAAGGCCTGCGGCGTGTCGCGGTAGATGTTGCGCGGCATCTGGTCCAGCAGCAGGATCAGGGCCAGCATGCTGCGCGGCGCTTCGGTCCAGTCATCGAGCTGGTTGGCGGTGGCCTGCTGCACCAGGGCTTCGAAGCGGGTGCGGCATTCGGCGTCGGTGTCGGGGTGCTTGCTCCACCAGAGTTTTTTCTGACGCTCGGCGACCTGATGCGCGGGCAGTGTTTCCCAATCGGGGCCGAACCAGAACGCCAGTACCTCGTTGGCGGAAGGCGCCGTACTCATTCGGCCAGCACCGTGATCTGAACGTCGCCCAGGGTGACTTTCTGGCCGACGGTGATCTTGCAGGTCTTGCGGGTCTCCAGCTTGCCGTCGACCTTGACCTGGCCGTCGGCCACCAACTGCTTGCCGGCGCCGCCGCTGTCGCACAGGCCGCAGAGTTTGAGCAGCTGGTTGAGCTCGACGTAGGGATGGCCTTGCAGCGGGAAGGTGATCTTTTGCATGTGATTTCTTTCGGAAACCCCGGCCGCAACAGGCGAGACGGAGGGAGCGGTACGGTACGCCGGCAGCGGCCATTTGTCCAGCCGCCCTTGTGTTCAGCCGGCCGCCGCCAGCGTCTGCTGTGCCTTGTCCAGCCAGGTCGCCAGGCTGTCGGTGAGATCCTTCTGGCTGAAGGAGCAGCTTTCTTCCGTGAAGAGGCTGCCGGCTTCAAGTCGGCCCAGCAGGTCTTCGGCGACCTGGCGGTAGCGCGGCGGGAGGGCGTTCATCACTTCTTCGCTGGCGCGCCAGGTGCTGCACAGGGTGGCGATGCTGGCGTGGCCGGCACACAGTTGCTCCAGGGCTGTGCGCATGGGGACCAGTTGCGGGGCGGCGGGGTGGCTCATTGATGGCTCCTGTTTCAGGCGCACGCGGCAATGACGAACAGGGCAATCACGCTCAGATATCCCACGACCCAGACCGCCGAACGGGCCGAAGGCCTGTCCGTCAGATAGAGTGCCGTATAAAAGATACGCGCCACGATGAAGACCACCGCGGCAGTATCGACCTGCTCCTGGGGCGCGCCGACCTGCTGTGCCATCAGCACGGCCGCAGCAAAGAAGGGAAAGGCTTCGAAGTGGTTGCGATGCGCGTAGTCGGCGCGGCGGCGCAGGCCGGTCTGCTTGTCCAGCCAGGCACGCGGTTCGGCATTGTCGAAATCGCGGCAGCCGTACTTGGCCACGGCAACGGTCAGCACCGGCAGCAGGCCGGCGATCAGGATGCACCAGTAAGCCAGGGTCATGCGTTGTGTCTCCTCGTTATGAATTCAGGGTGTCATAGTTCTTTGGCAGCGAAGGTATTGCAGGCGCTGACCTTGCCTTCGGCAATGCCGCGCTTGAACCAGGTCACGCGCTGCGCCGAACTGCCGTGGGTGAAGGAATCCGGGACGACCACGCCGCGCGCCTGGCGCTGCAGGGCATCGTCACCGATGGCCGAGGCGGCGTGCAGGGCATCCTCGATGTCGCCTTCTTCCAGGATGTGGCGCGCCTGGTTGGCGTGATAGGCCCACACCCCCGCAAAGCAGTCGGCCTGCAACTCCAGCCGCACCGACATGGCATTGGCCTGCTTCTCGGTGGCATTGCGGCGGGCCGCATCCACCTTGTCGGAAATACCCATCAGGTGCTGCACGTGGTGTCCCACTTCATGCGCGATCACATAAGCCTGGGCAAAATTGCCGGAAACCTTGAAGCGCTGCTTCATCAATTCATAGAAGGACAGGTCGATGTAGACCTTCTGGTCGCCCGGGCAATAGAAGGGGCCGGTGGCCGTCTGGCCGGTGCCGCAGGCGGTCGGCGTGCTCCCGGAGAAGAGCACCAGCTTGGGCCGCACGTACTGCTTGCCATTGCTGGCGAAGATCTGGCCCCAGGTGTCTTCGGTATCGGCCAGCACGGTGGAGACGAAGCGCGCCATCTGGTCGTTGGGCGAAGGCTTGTGCGAGGGTACCTGCTGCTGCACCGGGGCGGGCGAGCCACCGCCGGAGAGCAGATTGAGCATGGTCAGCGGATTGATGCCCAGGAAATAGGAGGCCACCAGGGCCACCGCCACCGTGCCCAGTCCGATGGAGCGGCCGCCGAAGCCAAAGCCTCCACCACCGCCGCCATCCTCGCCACGGCGGTCTTCCACGTTGTCGCTTTCGCGATTGCCTTCCCATTTCATGATGTCGTTCCCGGTGCTGCTGTCTGAGATGCCGGGATTGTAATAGATGGATGCGGCTTGTCGGGCATTGTCTGACGGGTGCTGGCTGCACTGTCCGATTTCGGCGACGGTGCTGACAGCTTATCGTCAGGCAGCAGCAGGCCCTAGGCGCTGCCGGCATTCGATGCCACACTGCCGCATCCCCCCAACCCACAAAGAGAACAGCACAGGAGGCGACATGATCATCTGGTTCATCCTTCTCATTGCAAGCGCGCTGGCGCTCATGATGATGCGTGCCAGCGCCTGGATCTGGCTGGCATCCGAAGCGGTCCTGATCTGGCTGGGCGCGCGGCTGGCCGATATCGACTTGCCGGTGCTGGTGCTGCTGGCCATTCTCTTCTTCACGCCCACGCTGCTGGTAGCGATCAGGTCGTTACGGCAGGCACTGATGACGCGTCCGGCGCTGGACCTGTTCCGCAAGATCATGCCCGGCATGTCCGCCACCGAGCGTGATGCCATCGAGGCCGGCACGGTCTGGTGGGATGCCGAGTTGTTCTCCGGCAAGCCTGACTGGAAGCGTCTGTTCGACCTGCCCGCCCCGCGCCTCACGCCCGAGGAGCAAAGCTTCCTCGACAACGAAGTCGAGCAGTTGTGCGCCATGGTCAGCGACTGGGACACCACCATCAAAGACCAGGACTTGCCGCCCGAGGCCTGGCAATTCATCAAGGACAAGGGTTTCCTGGGCATGATCATTCCACGCCAGTACGGCGGCAAGCAGTTCTCGGCCTATATGCATTCGCAGGTGGTGATGAAGCTGGGCTCGCGCTGTTCAGCCGCAGCCATTGCAGTGATGGTGCCCAATTCGCTGGGCCCGGCCGAATTGCTGCTGCATTACGGCACCGAGGCGCAAAAGAACCATTACCTGCCGCGCCTGGCGCAAGGGCTGGAGATTCCCTGCTTTGCGTTGACCAGCCCTTATGCGGGCTCGGATGCGGCGGCCATTCCCGATGTGGGCATCGTCTGCAAGGGCGAGCACGAAGGCCGCGAGACACTGGGTTTCCGCGTCACCTGGAGCAAGCGCTACATCACGCTGGCGCCGATTGCGACGGTGCTGGGCCTGGCCTTCCGTGTGCGTGATCCGGACGGTCTTCTTGGCGGTAGTGCCGAACCCGGCATTACCTGCGCGCTGATTCCGACCGATCATCCGGGTGTCATCACCGGGCGCCGTCACTGGCCCTTGAATGCGGTATTCCAGAATGGCCCGACCGAGGGCCGTGATGTTTTCATCCCAATGGAGTGGGTGATCGGCGGCGCACCGCAGGTCGGACGCGGCTGGCGCATGCTGATGGAATGCCTGGCGGCAGGGCGGGCGATTTCGCTGCCATCTTCCAGCGTAGGCTTTTCCAAGCTGGCCGTGCGCGCTACCAGCGCCTATGCCGCCATGCGGCGCCAGTTCAAGATCGAGATCGGCAAGTTCGAAGGCGTGCAGGAAGCGCTGGCGCGCATGGGCGGACATCTCTACATGATGGATGCCACGCGGCGCCTGTCGGCCCTGGCTGTGGATGCGGGCGAGAAACCCTCGGTCATCTCGGCCATCTCCAAGTACCACGTCACCGAGCGCGGGCGCATGGTGGTCAATGACGGCATGGACGTCATCGGTGGCAAGGGCATCTGCATGGGGCCGGGCAATTTCCTGGCGCGGGCGTATCAGCAGGTACCCATTGCGATCACGGTGGAGGGCGCCAATATCCTCACGCGCTGTCTCATCATCTTCGGCCAGGGGGCGATCCGCTGCCATCCTTACGTGCTGCAGGAACTGGCCGCTGCCGCCGACGAAGACCGAGAACGCGCCGTGCAGGAATTCGATCGCCTGCTCTTTGCGCATCTCTCCTTCGTGGCGGCCAATGCCGCGCGCAGCTTCGTGGGAGGCATCAGCCGTGGCTGGCTGCTGCCCTCATCGCGTCATGCGGCGCGCGCCACACGCGGCTACTTCCGCGCGGTCGTGCACCTGTCTTCGGCCTTTGCGCTGTTGACCGATGTGAGCATGGGCGTGCTGGGCGGTACCCTCAAGTTCCGCGAGCGTATTTCGGCGCGGCTGGGTGACGTGCTCTCGCAGCTCTATCTGATCTCGGCGGTACTGAAGCGCTTCGAGGACGAGGGCCGGCAGGAAGACGATCTGCCTTACGTGGACTGGTCCGTGCAGGATGCGCTGCACCGCGCCCAGGACGCCATCATCGAGGTCTTGCACAACTTCCCCAATCCCTTCATCGCAGTGCTGTTGCGGGTGCTGATCTTCCCGCTGGGCCTGGCGTATCGCCGGCCTTCGGATCTGCTGGGCACGCGCGTGGCCAAGGCCATGCAGACGCCCGGCGAGAGCCGCAACCGGCTGGTGGCCGATGCCTACCTGCCGCGTGAAGGCGATCCGCTGGCCTGCGGCGAAATGGCCTTTGCGCTCACGCCCGTGGTGCAGCAGCTGGAGCACCGGCTCAAGCCCGACATCAAGGAAGGCAAGCTGCCGCCGATGCCGCAGAACCTGCCGGACATCCCGGCCTGGAGCGCGCTGGCGCTGGAGCGCAGCCTGATCTCGCCGCAGGAGAAGGAAGCGCTGGACACCTTCGCCCGCTACGGCGACCAGAGCGTGCGGGTCGACGATTTCTCTGCCGACTTTGGCCGCGCCGACATCGTCGCGCAGTTGCGCTGAAGGAAGCGTGACGCTTTGCGTTATCCTGCCGGTTCCCGATGAACCACAGGATTGACCATGACCCCGCAGCCCCGCATCTACCTGGCCGGCCCCGATGTCTTCCAGCGCGACTATGCGCAGCACAAACAGCAGATCAAGCAGTGGTGTGCCGAACTCGGACTGGTGGCGTTGTGCCCCGGTGACGATGAAGTCAGCGGCGACTGCAAGGCCGAGGTGGCGCGCCGCATCTACGAGATCAACGTGGCCCTGATCGATTCAGCCGATTACGTGGTGGCCAATGTGTGCAATTTTCGTGGGCATGAGCCCGACTCGGGAACGGTCTTCGAGATCGGCTATGCAGTCGGGCGGGGCAAGAAGGTGTGGTGCTACAACACGCCTGCCCAAGACCTGCTGAGCCAGGTGCCGCAGGCTGAACCGGGGTACTGCCATGCGGGCATGCTCATCGAGGACTTCGGCCTGCCGCGCAACCTCATGCTGGTCCATGCCGCCGAACTGGTGCAGGGCGATGTCCACACCTGCCTGCAGCGCGTGGCTCGCTGGCATGCAGGACAGGGCTGAGCGAGGATTTCCGCACGGTCTTGTTCACTGCACGGGCATACGCCCATTTCCCCCACACCCCCTCCTGAGACTGCTTCATCCTCTCTCTGCATGAGATGGTGAAGCTTTCTGCTTCATCTTTCCTGTCGGAAATGTAAAAAATATTATTAAGATATATCTTGAAATGCCCCGAATTAAGATATATCTTGGCTATATCGATCGCCCCGCAGCGTGCGTCAGTCGCTGCCTTTGCAACCCGACAAGAAGGAAACACCATGTTCAAGCATCTATTTCATCAACCCGGCCAGCCCGGCCACGGCCCCAAGCACCAGCGCCACGACCGTCCGCACCACGGCGGCGGTCTGTTCGACGACGATGAGCAGCGCGGTCCGCGCGGCCCTCATGGCCTGCGTGGCCGCGAGGGCGGCGGACGCGGCGCCCGCATGTTCGAGCAGGGCGCATTGCGCATCGTGATGCTGCATCTGCTGCAGGAAAAGCCGCGTCACGGCTACGACATGATCAAGGCCATCGAGCAGTTGGTCGGCGGTGGCTACAGCCCGAGTCCGGGCGTGATCTACCCGACCCTGACGCTGCTGGAAGAAATGGGCCATGCCTCGGTCCAGGGCGAAGAGGGCGGCAAGAAGCTCTACACCATCAGCCCCGAAGGCCAGGCGCATCTGGAAGAGAAGGACAACGCCGAGGTGCTGCAGCAGGTGCTGCGCAAGTTCGAACTGCGCCGCCAGGAGCGTCCGGATGCCGGTTCGCCCGAGCTGCAGCGCGCCGTGCAGAACTTCCGCATGGCACTGCATACGCGCCTGGCCAAAGGCAAGCTGGCCAAGGAAGAACTGCACGCCATCATCGACATCATCGACCGCGCTGCCGTGGCGGTGGAACGCGTCTGAACGGTTTTTGCCGGAATCTGGAAAGGAACTTCACATGAGAGAACATCGCTACCGCATCACCCTGGAACACCTGGCTACGGCCTCGGAGGGACAGCCCTTGCATGCGCCCCTGACTTTCGAGGCCGGCAATCATGACGATCTCTTCAGTATCGTCTCCCGCCTGCGTGGTAACGGGCAATTCGACAGCGATACCAGCGCGCAGCTGGCGCTGGGGTTGAAGCTGTTCGGGGAGGTGATCCTCAAGAACCGCAAGCATCCGCTGTTCGAGGACATCCAGCCGGCCCTGCGCGAGTTCATCATGAAGCTCAAGTCGCAGGGCAAGGCAGCGACTGCTGCCGCCGAGGCTGGTCCTGCCGCCGAATAAGCCCCCGCGTGCCAAGCCTCATTGATTGGCCGGCGCAATCATCTCCGCATAGTCATACAGCGCACCCAGGATGTCCTGGGTGCGTTCGTCATCGGCCTGCTCCTGCAACTGGTCGATCTGCTCGAACAGTTGCGCGATGGTGCGCGCACCGCCGGCGCCGTCGAACAGGCGCGCGGCGCGGTGTTCTTCCCAGTGCCGGGCTTCTTCCGGGCTCAGGGTCTCGGGGAAGTTGCGTGCCCGGTAGCGGAACAATATTTCATTCAATCTCATGTCGTCGAAGGCCACGCTGGCACCGGCCAGCGCCTCGGGCGGCAGGGCGCGCAACTGCGTCAGCTGGCGGCGGTCGCCGTTGCCGATGAAGCCGCCGTACAAATCTTCATCTACGTCCGGAGCGGCCCCGTTTTCGCGCTGATAGACCTGGTGCCACAGCGTACTGAGGTCGGGCAGCGCTGCGGCCTTTTCAGCGTGGCGCAGGGCTGCGTCGACATCGATGTTCAGTTGCGCCGCGCGCCCGGCCGAGAGCGTCTTGAGGCTGCCCACCACCATCGGCGACTTGTTCAGGTGAATGCTCTTGACCGGCAGGCGGATCATGCCTTCGGGCAGTTCATCGCGCTTGGTGAACATGCGTTCGCGCACCGTGGCCGCGTCCAGGTCCGCCAGTTCGGTCGGATCATGGGCCAGATCCCAGGCGATCACTTCATTCTTGTTGGTCGGATGCATGCCCAGCGGCCACATCAGCGCCAGGCAGCCATGGGCCACCGGGAACATGCCCGAGACATGCAGGAAGGGTCTGGCCGCCGGCAAGCCGATCTCTGCGGCGGCCTTGTCCTTCTTGTGCAAGGCCAGGGCGAACTCGAACAGGCGCGGGTTGTTCTGGCGGATCAGGCGCGCCAGCGCGATGGTGGCGCGCACGTCGGAGAGCGCATCGTGCGCCGCTTCGTGGACCAGGCCATTGGCCTTGGAGAGATGCTCCAGCTTGAAGCTGACGCTGCCGTCTTCCTTGGTCGGCCACTGGATGCCGTCCGGGCGCAGTGCATAGGTCAGCCGCACTACGTCGAGCAGGTCCCAGCGGCCGCAGCCGTTGGCCCATTCGCGCGCATAGGGATCGATCAGATTGCGCCAGAACATGAAGCGCGTGACTTCATCGTCGAAACGGATGGTGTTGTAGCCCACGCCGATGGTGCCGGGCTCGCCCAGCGCCTGCTCGATGCGGGCGGCGAATTCATGTTCGGGCAGGCCGTGTTCCAGGCAGTGCTGCGGCGTGATGCCGGTGATCAGGCAGGAGACCGGATCGGGCAGGTAGTCCGGCGCCGGCTGGCAATAGATCATGATGGGCTCGCCGATCTCGTTGAGTTCGGCATCGGTGCGCACGGCGGCGAACTGCGAGGGGCGGTCGCGGCGCGGCACGGCGCCAAAGGTTTCGTAGTCGTGCCAGAGGAAGGTGTGATTGGACATCGCGGCAGGCTTCTAAGGGAATCGCGCGATTATAGAGCCTTGCGCGATGGCTGCTGCCATGCAACGACACCGCGGGCGCGGGGAAGCCTGATTTTTTCAAGGGAGCGGGAGAGGGGAGGCTCAATCCCGCCATCCGACTCTGACTTATTTTGCCGGCGCCAAGGGTACCAGCGGCGCCGCATCGCGCTTCAAGACCTTGCGCATGGCATCTTGCAGGGTACCGTTGCGCAGGGGCGGATTGCCGGCCGCATACTGGATGTTGTCGATGACCCAACCGCGCGCATCGCGGGCGAGCAGGACCGTGTCGGTCCACCTGGCCGGCGACGGCGGCTTGGCGTCGCTCAGGCTCAGTTCCACCGTGCAGCGGGCCTCGCGTTCCTGTGCGTCGCAGTCGAGTACGCGGAAGACGGCCGCGCCGTCCGGGTTGCCGGTGAAGAGATCGCCCTGCACCAGCGGCGGCAGCGGTTCGGCGTCGGGATCGGCGGCCTGCTCCGCCGCCGATTGGGCGGTACGGGCCTCTTCGGCCACCGAGACATCCTTCAACAAGTCAAACAGCGGCACCGACAGGAAACGGCGGAAAACGATCAGTTCCTTGAGCGACAGCGCGCCCGAAGGGCGGTTCGAGGCGTGGGTCTGGTAGAACTCCGTGACCAGTTCCTTGGCCTTGCCCTCTTCATTGGCCGAGCAGGCTGCAAGCAGCACGCTGGCGGCGACGATGAGTGTCTTACCGATCCGCTTCAATCCGATTCTCCCTGAGCCCTCCGCAGGCGTGCGGGTGGCGTGTTGTTCATGATGCAATTGCCATTTTGGTAGTTTTTGCATGCCTGAGCGCATCTGCGCCGAGCGTGCGCAAAAAAGACCAGCATGCCAGCGCGCAATCTTACGCTGCCTGGCTCAGCCGGAAGCCCGGGAACACATCGCCAAAAAGCCACCAATTCCGCCGTGGTCGCCCGAGGGCGAGCCGGACCGGCTCATTCGGCCTGCTGGATGGCGTCGGTGAGGTTGTCGCTCAGGTATTCGCGCTGGGAGGATTGGTCGTTGCCGATGAACTCGATATCGTCGATACGCCATTGGCGCTCTTCGCGCACCAGCAGGATCTTGTCGTTCCAGGATTCGTCGGCGCCTTCTTTTTGATAACGGAAGGCCACCTGGCAGGAAGCGCGATCGGCCTCGCTGTCGCAGGATTGCACGGCGAAGGAGGTGGCGCCCTCATAGAGCGAAGTGAACAGGTCGCCTTCGATCAGCGGGGCAGCCTGCGCCCCGGCCACGGTGTGGTAGCGCAGGTCGGCGGCTTCGGCGCGCGTCAGCAGGGAGTACAGCGCGCGGCTCACCAGCGGCTCGAACTGCTTGAGTTCATCGGCCGAAGGCAGCCCGGGCGCGTGGTTCTTGAGGTGGATGCGGTAGAAGTTGCCGATGACCTCGGCCTGCTGCTGCTCGTCGCCGCTGAAATTGTTGCAGCCGGTCAATGCCAGCAGCATGCCCAGTGCACAGGCACCGGCGCGCAGATGGCGTGAATAGGGAGAGGCAAAACAGGGCAGTGTGGTCATTCTGGTGTTCCTGCGCACGGTGCGTACCGGCGCTGTTGTCGTGGCGGCGCTTCAGCGGTCATCGTTCATCCACCATCGGGGGGCGGCCGGGTCGGCCTGCCCCTCCATGGCCTGCCCTTTAGTCAGGGGCAGGCCGCAAACGTTCCGCAGCGCCAGGCTTGGCGGCGCTGCCGGTGGCCGATGCGCGCAGGTCGCGCAGATCGGGCCGCAGCGCTCAGACCGATTCGGTCAGCAGCGCGAAGTGTTCCACGTGCGGGGCGCCGGCGAAGAAGGGGCCGACGATGCCGCGCCATTCGGTAAAGGCGGGCGATTCACGGAAATCCACGGTATGGTTTTCCAGGGTGGCCCAATACACCATGAGGATGTAGCGTTCGGGCGACTCGATGCCTTTTTGTACCTTGTGGCCCAGATAGCCACGGGCCTTGCTGATGGTTTGCGCCAGGCCGCGCTGGATGGCTTCGTCAAATTCTGCCTGCTTGCCGGGTTGGATGCGGATGTCCGCCAGTTCCAGGATCATGTAGGTCTCCAATGCATAGTCGAGGGATGCCGGCCAACGGTGATGCTCTGCAATGCCGGCCGGGCGGATCGATTATCACATGTTCGCCCCGCGCCGGCTTTCATTCGGCCAGGATGCCCCGCTGCTCCAGCTTGTGGGCCATGTCTTCCAGGGTGATCTCGATGGCGCGCGTGCTGATCATGATTTCCCACAGCGACACCAAGAGCGACATCACCAGCAGCATCAGGCTCACGCCGAACAGCACCTCGGCCCAGCGATTCCAGTCCACGAAAATCAGGTACATCGAGATGGCGCACATGATGAAGCTGGACACGCCCAGCGCCTGCATGTAGCGCGTGAGCACGATGCGCTTCCTGAGATTGAGGATCTGCCGGATCACCAGCCCGCGTTCATCGTTCTGGCCCTGGTTTTGCAGGTTGCGGATCAGTTGCGCCAGCACCAGGAAGCGGTTGGTATAGGCCAGCAGCAACAGCGAGGTCGCCGGGAACAGCAGGGCAGGAGTGGTGAGGTTGATCATCGACATGGCAGCAAGCAATCAGGGACGTGATTCTAACCGCTCCCGAGGCGCAAGAACCATGCCCAAAACAGGCCGCCAGATTTGCGCAAATGGGTGGCCTGTTTTGGGGCATCGGACGGGTGCAGCCGGTTTTTTTGCACCGCCGCGCAGCAGCGCACCGGACCGCCGAAATCTTTTACGGATTTTTTGGGTGGCGCACTGCCGCAGCAATTGTTATTTGTGCCAGCGCTCAATACACTAGCCCCCGTTCCACATCCACGCACAATTCCAAAACAAATCACAACGAAAGGGATCTCCATGTCGGGTTCGTATTTCCCCCAATGGCGGCTGCGCCAAAGCACCAACGACGGCCAGGGTGCCGTGATCGCCACCGATGAGCGCCTGCCCACGCCGCAGACGCTGGCCATGGGCGTGCAGCACGTGGTGGCCATGTTCGGTTCGACCGTGCTGGCGCCGCTGCTCATGGGTTTCGATCCCAACCTGGCGATCCTGATGTCGGGCGTGGGCACGCTGCTGTTCTTCCTGCTGGTGGGCGGGCGCGTGCCGAGCTACCTGGGGTCGAGCTTTTCCTTCATCGGCCTGGTCATTGCCGTGACCGGTTACGCCGGCTCCGGTCCCAATGCCAACCTGGGCGTGGCGCTGGGCGGCATCATTGCCTGTGGTGCCGTCTATGCGGTGATCGGCCTGATCGTCTCGGGCGTGGGCACGCGCTGGATCGAGTCGCTCATGCCGCCGGTGGTGACCGGCGCGGTGGTGGCGGTGATCGGGCTGAACCTGGCGCCCATCGCCGTCAAGGGCGTCTCCGGCAGCAGCTTCGACAGCTGGATGGCGCTGGCGACCATTCTCTGCGTCGGTTTCGTGGCGGTCTTCACGCGCGGCATGCTGCAGCGCCTGCTGATCCTGATCGGCCTGCTGCTGGCCTATGTGCTCTATGCGGTGCTGACCAATGGTATGGGCCTGGGCAAGCCGATCGACTTTTCCACCGTGGCCAATGCCGCCTGGTTCGGTCTGCCGCACTTCGCCTCCCCGGTCTTCCAGGGCAGCGCCATGGCCCTGCTGGCACCGGTGGCCATCATCCTGGTGGCGGAAAACCTGGGTCACATCAAGGCCGTCTCGGCCATGACCGGCCAGAACCTGGACCGCTACATCGGCCGCGCTTTCATCGGCGATGGCCTGGCTACCATGCTCTCGGGCAGTGTCGGCGGTACCGGTGTGACCACCTATGCCGAAAACATCGGCGTGATGGCCGTCACCAAGATCTATTCCACGCTGGTCTTCGTGGTGGCGGCAGTCATCGCCATCCTGCTGGGCTTCTCGCCCAAGTTCGGCGCGGTGATCCTGACCATCCCTGGCGCGGTGCTGGGTGGCGTGTCGATCGTGGTATTTGGTCTCATCACGGTCTCGGGGGCGCGCATCTGGGTCGAGAACAAGGTCGATTTTTCCAACAACACCAACCTGATCGTGGCGGCCGTCACGCTGGTGCTGGGCGCGGGCGACTTCACCCTGAAGATGGGCGGCTTCGCCCTCGGCGGCATCGGGACCGCCACCTTCGGCGCCATCATCCTGCATGCCCTGCTCAAGCGGCGCGGATGATTTCATCCTGACAAGACGTACATGCAACATCCGCGAGGCCGGTCTTTGTGACCGGCTTTTTTGTTCTACCATGGCGTGAGGAAAGTGAAGATTTCCGTTGAGCAATCCTCAGCGGCTGTCTATACTTTGACGCGTTGCAGCGCAGCGCCGCCGTGACGGCACCCGGCAGGGGCCGGCCCGGGGCGTACCCTCCGTGCTGCCGCCGCGGGCCCGGCCCGCATTTCAGGGGAAACACCGCATGAACTCCGCTCTCCGCCTGCCAGCGCTGCTGTGCATCGCCCTGCCTTTGCTTTCGGCCTGTGATGCCGTGGCAGGCAAGAAGGATTACGCCTATTTCCGCGCCCATATCGATGAGGCCAAGTCGGTTTCCGACCAGTGCCAGTTGAATGGCACCTCCGGCATGAACGAGGAGCAGATCAGGGTCTGCAGTTCAGCCCGCGAAGCCTGGGGCAACCGCAACTTCAATTATTGAGCCTGGCCGGCTGCGGTACGGCGCCGTCACGGCGCTGTCACAAATATGTCAAAGACGGCCGTTAGAATGCGGGGTCGCTTAACGCCTTCCTGCCTTTCGCCCCTTTCTGACCTGGCCGCTCATGCACAATCCGCCGGATACCCCGCAAGCCTTGCATCTGCTCTACGAGCCAGCCGGATTCATCTGTGCCTTCCGCTTCGAGGAGGGTCGTGCACGCCAGATGAACTGGAATGAAGTGGTGGACTACCACCCGGAGGCGCCGGATTTCACCTGGCTGCACGTCAAGACGGCCGATGTGAAGATCCAGCAATGGATGGCGCATCACAGCGACATTCCCGAGTACATCACTGAATTCTTGCTCAGCAGCGATACCCATCCGGGTCTGCACGCTACCCCCGAAGGGGTCTATGGCACCCTGACCGATATGAAGATGGAGATCGGCGACACCGGGACCGAGAAGGGCGCGCTGCATTTCTACCTGGACCGCACGCGCCTGCTGACGCTGCGCACCCAGCCGCTGATTTCCACCAACATGCTGCGCCAGAAGGTGCTCGACGGCGGCGGCTTCGACAATCCCATGGACCTGTTCGCCGAGCTGCTGCGCTGCCTGGCCGATGGCTTCAATGCGCGCCTGGACAAGCTCAATGACAAGGTGGACGACATCGAATTCTCGGTGCTCTCGGACCGCCGCGCCGAAGACCGCGCCGAGCTCTCCGGCATCCGCCGCCAGCTGGCCGAACTGCGCCGCTTCATTGCGCCGGAACGCCGCATCCTGGCGCAGTTCCAGCGCCTGCGCCCGGCCTGGGTGCCACGCGAGGCGCTGGAAGACCTCACCCATGCGCTCGATGAACTGAACGAACTGCACTCCACCGTGGAAGCGGTCTATGAACGCGCCAAGCTGCTGCAGGAAGAGATCGCCTCGCAGATGTCGGAACAGATGAACCGCAACCTGATGGCGCTGTCGATCCTGACCGCGCTGCTGATGCCGGCCACGCTGGTGTCGGGGATCTTCGGGATGAACGTGGCGGGTTTGCCGGGCCTGCATGACGAGGCCTCGTTCTGGATCGTGATGGGCGTGATGGGCGGCCTCGGTGTGGCGACCGTGGCCTTCCTGAAGTGGATGAAGATTTTCTGAGCGTGCCGCGCGGCCGCCAGGCTGGCCGGGTTCAGTCGCGCGTGGCCATGGCTTCTTCGCTCTCGCGGATCAGCTTGTCGATGTCCAGGTTGTCCACCGCCTCCACCTTCAGCGACAGTGGCCGCCACAGCGAATACAGCCACAGCCCGATGCAGCACAGCGTGCCCAGGAAGAGCGTGATGAAGGCCGACAGGAACAGGCCGATGAAGGGCGACGCGATCAGGCCGTCATAGCCGATCAGGTGCTTGCCATCCCAGGTGATGGTTTGCGCGCCGAACAGCGAAAGCACACCCATCAGCGTTGAAAACGGCACCAGCGAGAAGCTGGTACCGAGGGCCAGCAGTTTGTAGATGGATGACATCGACAAGCGCTGGATCTTGATCTGCTCGAACATGAGTTCCCCTAGCTCTGCCGGTGGCCCCTGCCACCCGGCTGCGCCATCCCGTAGTCGCGGGCGGCTGGCGCGCGGCCGCCCGCGTGGCCTTGCGGCCGTATTCCCCTGATGGTACTTACTTGCCCCAGCTGTCCTTGAGCGTGACGGCCCGGTTGAAGACCGGCTGGCCGGCGGTCGAATCCACCCGGTCGGCCACGAAGTAGCCGTGGCGTTCGAACTGGTAGATGTCGCCAGGCTGGGCGGTCTTCAGGGTCGGCTCCAGGTAGGCGGTGATGACTTCCTTGGAGTTCGGATTGAGCGCAGCCAGGAAGTCCTTGCCGCCGGCATCCGGATGCGGGTCCGAGAACAGGCGGTCATACAGGCGCACTTCGGTGGCCAGGGCGTGTTCGGCGCTGACCCAGTGCAGGTTGCCCTTGACCTTGTAATTGGAACTGCCTTCAGTGCCGCTCTTGCTGTCTTCGAAGTAGTTGCAGTGCACGGCGATGACGTTGCCGTGTTCATCCTTGTCGCAGCCGGTGCATTCGACCACGTAGCCGTAGCGCAGGCGCACCTTGTTGCCGGGGAAGAGGCGGAAGTAGCCCTTGGTCGGTTCTTCCATGAAGTCTTCGCGCTCGATCCACAGTTCCCTGGTGATGGGGAAGTGGCGCTGTGCGGTGTCGTGTTCCGGATGCGCGGGCGGATAGACCGGGGCGCTGCAATCGATGGAGACGCCTTCGGGGAAGTTGTCGATGATGAGCTTCAACGGACGCAGCACGGCCACCGCACGCGGGGCCTTGGGATCGAGGTCTTCGCGCAGTGCGCCTTCGAGCACGCTGAAGTCGATCCAGCTGTTGTTCTTGGAGGCGCCGGTACGGTCGCACATCAGGCGGATCGCTTCGGGCGTATAGCCACGGCGGCGCAGGCCGACGATGGTGGGCATGCGCGGGTCGTCCCAGCCGGAGACGATCTTCTCGTCCACCAGCTGGCGCAGCTTGCGCTTGCTGGTGATGATGTAGGTCAGGTTCAGGCGCGCAAATTCATATTGATGCGGCAGCGGCTTCTTGAAGAAACCTTCCTCGGCCAGGTGTTCCAGCAGCCAGTCGTAGAACGGGCGCTGGTCTTCGAATTCCAGGGTGCAGATGGAGTGCGAGATGTTTTCCAGCGCATCTTCGATGGGATGCGCGAAGGTGTACATCGGATAGACACGCCACTTGTCGCCGGTGTTGTGGTGGGTGGCGTGGCGGATGCGGTAGATGGCCGGATCGCGCAGGTTCATGTTGGGGCTGGCCATGTCGATCTTGGCGCGCAGGATCATGGAGCCATCCGGATGCTTGCCGTCGCGCATTTCCTCGAACAGGCGCAGCGATTCTTCCACCGGGCGGTCGCGCCATGGCGAGTTCTTGCCGGGTTCGGTCAGGGTGCCGCGGTTCTCGCGCATCTGTTCGGCATTCTGCTCGTCGACATAGGCCAGGTCCTTGCGGATCAACGCCTGGGCGCAGGCATACATGACGTCGAAGTAGTTGCTGGCGTAATACAGGTGCGACTTGCCTTCATGCTCCCAGGAGAAACCCAACCACTTGACCGAATCGAGGATGGTGTCGACGTATTCCTGTTCTTCCTTCTCGGGATTGGTGTCGTCGAAACGCATGTGGCAGCGGCCGGCGTAGTCCGCCGCCAGGCCGAAGTTCAGGCAGATCGACTTGGCGTGGCCGATGTGCAGGTAGCCGTTGGGCTCGGGCGGAAAACGGGTCACCACCTGCGGCAGGGCCTGGCCATCCTGGCTGCTGCGCTCGGCATAGGTGCCCGAGACCAGATCGGACTCGATGATGCCGCGCAGGAAATTGGTGGAGGGGGCAGGGGTGTGGCCGTTTTTCAGTTCGTTGCTCATGAGATGAATCGGGGGGAGGAATGCCTGTTTATTCAGATGGCAAGCATTTTACCGCAGCTCCCCAGGTTCCACGGGCTTTGCGGCCGTTCCGGCAAGAATTTTTGCCCGCTGGCAAGGCGCCTGGAGCCGATATGAAGGTTTTTTCCTGTTCTTGTTACAGAAGATACGTCCGTGCATTACCTGTGGGGCGTCCCGGCTGGCAATCTGCCTGTGCGTCCTGCCTGGCTGCGGGCGCAGTGAAGGAAAAACCCAAAAACCAAGGAGTGCATCATGAGCCGTTGCATCAAGCTGATCGTCGCCGCCGCCCTGGCGGCCTCCACGCTGTCGGCCTGCGTGATGGTGCCGGTGGGTCCGCCACCGCCGCCGCATTATTACCATCCCTACTATGGCCCGGGCTATTACTATGGCCGCTGAGGGGGGGGCGGATGATCTCTACATCTGCTTGAACAGATGGGCGAACAGGCGGCTCACCGCCAGTTTTTCCGGGCGGCCGTGCAGGGTGACGAAGAGCTTGCCGTTCTCCTCCCGCACCGCCGCCTGGATCTGCCGCACCTGCACCACCGTGCCCCGGTGGATCTGCCAGAACTGGCGCGGGTCGAGCTGGGGGATCAGGTCGCGCAGGCTGGTACGGATCAGCGCCTCGCCATCGGCGCTGACCACGTTGACGTACTTGTCGGTGGCTTCGAAATACAGCACCTCTTCCACCGGAATCAGCTTGATCTTGTTGCCTACGGCGGCGCGGATGTAGTCCAGTCGTGGCGGCGTCTCCTGCGGCGCGGGCGTGGCCAGGGTACGTAGCTGTGCCAGTGCGCGTTCCAGGTGGCTTTCCTGGCTGCTGGCGGCACGTTGCGCCAGCAGGGTTTGCAGGCGGGCCACCGTCACGGTCAGGCGCTCCTGGCTGACCGGCTTGAGCAGGTAATCGATGGCGGCGCGCTCGAAGGCTTGCAGGGCATAGTCGTCATAGGCGGTGACAAAGACGATCAGCGGAAACGGGTGCGTGGCCGGCCATTCCTCGGCCAGTTCGCCCGCCACTTCCAGGCCGCTGCGGCCGGGCATCTTGATATCCAGAAACAGTACGTCCGGTAGCAGCGCCAGCGCCTGGTCAAGCGCTTGGTTGCCATTGGCCGCCAGGGGCGGCGCGGGCAGCTCGGGCCAGCAGCGCGCCAGGGCCTGGCGCAGGGCGTTGGCCAGGAGCGGTTCGTCTTCGGCAATCAGGGCAGTGGGCGCGGCCATGGGCAAACCTCCGTAAAGCGGCAGGGCAGGGTGGTCAGGCGTCGAGCAGGCGCGTGTGCTTGCTGCTGCGGTGCGCGGCCTTGAGGGCCTTGAGCGGGATGGTGATCTGCGCCATCGCGCCGGCCGGCACGTTGTGGGTGATGATGAGTTCGGCCAGCGGGCCGTAGAGGGTGGTCAGGCGCTCGCGGATGTTGTCCAGCCCGAAGTGCATGCCGATCACCGGCTCCTTCTGCGCGGGCGGCTGGTTCAGGCTGATGCTGGTGGGCAGGCCCACGCCGGTATCGAGCACGCTCAGCACCAGCATGTCGTTGTGGACCGCCGCACGCACGGTGCAGTTGCCGCCTTCCACCTTGGGTTCCAGGCCATGCTTGATGGCGTTTTCCACCAGTGGCTGCAGCAGCATCGGGGCCAGCCGCAGGCGGCCCAGGTGTTCCGGCAGTTGCAGGGTATAGGTCAGGCGCAGGCCCATGCGCAGCGACATCAGTCCCAGATAGGCCTTGATGAGGTCGAATTCCTTTTGCAGCGAGGTGCTGTCGGCGCGCGAGGCCGACAGTGTGGTGCGCAGGTATTGCACCAGCTGGTTCAACATCAGCTCGGCCTGCAGCGGATCGGTGCCGATGAGCGATTGCAGGGTGGCCAGGGTGTTGAAGAGCATGTGCGGCTCGATCTGGGCCTGCAGCATCTGCAGCTGCGCCTGCACGGCCTGCTTTTCGACCTGGCTGGCGTGGGCTTGCAGGGCGGCCATCTTCTGCTGGTTCCAGAAGAACAGGGTGGCGCCGAAGCAGACCAGGAAAGTCAGTACGATCACGGCAATGATGTTGTCGCTGTGCTCGGGCACCAGGGTCAGGACCGGCTGCCCCATCAACAGGCTGGCCAGCAGGCGTCCCAGCAGCACCGCCAGTGGCGCCATGACCACGATGACCACCAGGAAGCCCAGCTTGTTGGGTTCGCCGTCGCCCCAGATCGCCAGGCGTGTGCCATTGATGAGCAGCATGGCCAAAAGGCCGATGCACATCGACACCTGCAGGTTTTCATAAAAGCTGCCGCCGATGTGCATCAGGTAGGTCACCGCCAGTGCACACAGCAGGTTGATGACCAGCGTGGGCAGCAGGGACAAGGCCAGCTCGCGCAGCAGGACGATCAGGCGGGGCGGGATGGAAGTATCGTGTTGGGTCATGCGTTTGTGGTGATGAGGCAAACAAGCTGCCCGGCGCACCGGGCCTCTCAACGTCGGCGCAGTTCACGCGCGATCATCGCCTGCTTCCAGCCGGCGGGAAAGCGCCCGAATACGCTCAAGGCGTGGAATAGTACCCCGATTCCCCAGCCAAGGAGAGGTCCCAGGCTCCACCAGTAGCGGTGCGAACTCATCAGGTTCACCAGCATCAGGCCGGCATTGACCGCCAGATAGATGGCCAGGTGATGGAAAAAGCCGACCTGGCGCGCCACCCGCCGTTCGGCGCGGGCGTAGTCGGCCGAGGTGGCCTCGGTGGGGATGTCGTTGAGAGGGGAGAAACGGTCAGTGTCGCGCATGATGGCCTCGCAAGGGTGGTTGAACGATGCGGCAAGGATGCGCCGCCCGCCTGCGCCATGCCAGCGGCTTGCGATCAAGCGCGGCTGGATAGGCGCCAAGTGCTTGTGGCGCGGCGTGAACTGCTCTACCTTATGCGCCGGTTGCCTTCCCCCTTCTGCAAGGCCTACCTTCGGAGAAACATCATGTGGCCCTATCCCCGTATCCTCGCCCATCGCGGCGGCGGCACCCTGGCGCCGGAAAACACCCTGGCCGGTTTTCGCTGCGGCCTGCAGCACGGCTACCGCGCCGCCGAATTCGACGTCATGCTTACGCGCGACGAAGTGCCCATTTTGATGCATGACCCCCAGCGCGGGCGCACCCTGCCCGGCACCGGCAAGATCGCCGAGACCGACTGGGCCGACCTGCGCGAACTGGAAGCCGGTGCCTGGCTGGATACCCGCTTTGTCGGCGAACGCATCTGCACGCTGGAGCAGGGGCTGGATTTTTGCCTCGCCGAGGGTATCTGGATGAACGTCGAGATCAAGCCCGCCGCCGCAGAACATGCCCGCCGCACCGGCGAGCTGACCGCGCAGGCGGTGGCACGCCGCTTCGAGGGCAAGAGCGGGGCGGCCTTGCCGGTGCTGTCCTCGTTCTCCTTCGAGGCGCTGCTGGCGGCCAAGGAGGCTGCCCCGGCCCTGCCGCGCGGCTACCTGGTGGACGTGATCCCGGACGACTGGCAGGCGCGTCTGGAACAACTGCAGGCCGTGGCGCTGCACACCAATCACAAGCACCTCACCCCGGCCCTGGCGGCAGCCGTGAAGGAGGCTGGTTACGGACTCTTCTGCTACACCGTCAACGACATGGCGCGTGCCGGGGAAATCCGCCAATGGGGCGTGGATGCCTTCTGCACCGATCGGATCGACCTCATCGCGGCAGACGCCTGGTAAGACGGGCCAGCTCCACGCTGCCTGCATTGCGCCTCTCGCGCAGCGTGGAAATGAATGGCAAATGATGCTCTTACCGGTGGACTGAATCCTGACGCCATCGCTATGATTTGCAGGCGGTTAACAATAACTGGAGGGCAGTCGACAGTTGTTGTCAACGCGCCGCAAAAATCTTGCGTTAATGAAGCACAAGGCCGGCGCCCGTGAGCACGCCGGTGGACTTGTGGAAGCACACAACACTGAGAGATAGAGGAAAACGATGAAGATCAACAAACTGCTGGCTGCCGTACTCGTCGCCGCCTTCGCCATGCCGGTCCTGGCCCAGCCCGCACCGGCTCCGGCTGGCGCTCCTGCCGCCGAAGCCCCGGCTGCCAAGCATGCTCACAAGAAGCACAAGAAGCATGCCAAAAAGGCCAAGAAGCACAAGCACAAGAAGGCCAAGAAGACCAATCCGGTGCCGGCCAACAAGGGCGCCTGATTGTCCGGTCTTCTTGTGGCGGTCCGCACGGCGCGGCCCGCACACGGTTTTACCGGAAGGTTCGGCTGACACAGTTAAGGTCCGGTGGTGCAGAGTAACGCGCCTGCCGGGTCAGCCGAGTCTGTAACCCGCCCGGGTTTCCCGGCGGGTTTTTTTTCGTCTGCAGGATGGCGCTGGCCGGCATGCTGGCTGGGCATTGCAGTGCGGCTGTCAAGCCTGCGTATCCGCGCCCGGATACCGTATAATCACCGGTTCGCAATCGTTTTTTGCACCGACTCCCATCCGGGCCCGATCTGCGCGTTAGCGGCGGCATCAGGCCCATTTATCCGTCTTCGAACATGAACTCAGCCGAAATTCGCGACAAGTTTCTGAAATTCTTTGAATCCAAAGAACACACCATCGTCCGCTCCTCCAGCCTGGTGCCGGGCAATGATCCGACCTTGCTGTTCACCAATTCCGGCATGGTTCAGTTCAAGGACGTGTTCCTGGGCACCGACAAGCGCAACTACGTGCGCGCGGCCTCCGTGCAGCGCTGCCTGCGCGCCGGCGGCAAGCACAACGACCTGGAAAACGTCGGCTACACCGCGCGCCACCATACCTTCTTCGAAATGCTGGGCAACTGGTCCTTCGGTGACTACTTCAAGCGCGAGTCGCTCAAGTGGGCCTGGGAACTGCTGACCCAGGTCTATGGCCTGCCGGCCGACAAGCTCTGGGCCACCGTCTACCAGACCGACGATGAAGCCTACGACATCTGGACCAAGGAAATCGGCCTGCCGCCCGAGCGTGTGGTGCGCATCGGCGACAACAAGGGCGCGCCCTACGCCTCCGACAACTTCTGGCAGATGGCCGAGACCGGCCCTTGCGGTCCCTGTTCCGAAATCTTCTACGACCACGGTCCGGACATCTGGGGCGGCCCCCCGGGCAGCCCCGACGCCGACGGCGACCGCTACATCGAGATCTGGAACAACGTGTTCATGCAGTTCGACCGCCAGCTCGACCCGGCCACCGGCGAATACACCCTGACCCCGCTGCCGGCCCCTTGCGTGGATACCGGCATGGGCCTGGAGCGCCTGGCCGCGATCCTGCAGCACGTGCACAGCAACTACGAGATCGACCTGTTCCAGGCGCTGATCAAGGCCGCTGCCCGCGAAACCGGCGAGTCCGATCTGTCCAATGCCTCGCTGCGCGTCATCGCCGACCACATCCGCGCGACCTCCTTCCTGATCGTCGATGGCGTGATCCCCGGCAATGAAGGCCGTGGCTACGTCCTGCGCCGCATCATCCGCCGCGCGCTGCGCCATGGCCACAAGCTGGGCCAGACCAAGCCGTTCTTCCACAAGCTGGTCAAGGACCTGGTGGTACAGATGGGCGCGGCCTATCCGGAACTGCCGGAAGCCGCCGAGCGTGTCGAGATGGTCCTGAAGCAGGAAGAAGAGCGTTTCGGCGAAACCCTGGAACACGGCATGAAGATCCTGGAAGCCGCGCTGGCTGCCAACACCGGCAAGCTGGATGGCGAGACCGCCTTTACGCTCTACGACACCTACGGCTTCCCGCTGGACCTGACCGCCGACATCTGCCGCGAGCGCAAGGTCGAGCTGGATGAAGCCGGCTTTACTGCCGCCATGGAACGCCAGAAGAGCGCCGCCCGCGCCGCCGGCAAGTTCAAGATGGCCGCAGCCATCGAATACACCGGCGACAAGACCCGCTTCGTCGGCTATGAATCGCTGGCCCAGTCGGCCAAGGTCGTGGCCCTCTACGTGGCCGGCAGCCCGGTGCAGAAGATCGAGGCCGGCCAGGACGCCATCGTGGTGCTGGACACCACCCCGTTCTATGCCGAATCCGGCGGCCAGGCGGGTGATGCCGGTGCGCTGGAAGCGCCCAGTGGCCTCTTCGCCGTAGCCGATACGCAAAAGATCCAGGCCGAGGTGTTCGGTCACCACGGCCAACTGATCAAGGGCAGCCTGGCCATCGGTGATGCCGTCGAGGCCAAGGTCGATGCCGACCAGCGCGCCCGCACCATGCGCAACCACTCGGCCACCCACCTGATGCACAAGGCCCTGCGCGAAGTGCTGGGTTCGCACGTGTCGCAGAAGGGTTCGCTGGTCGATGCCGACAAGACCCGTTTCGACTTCAGCCACAACGCCCCGATGACCGCCGAGGAAATTCGCCGCGTGGAAGAGATCGTCAACCGCGAAGTGCTGGCCAACGTCGCTACCGGCGCCCAGCTGATGGGCTACGACGACGCCATCGCTGCGGGTGCCATGGCGCTGTTCGGCGAGAAGTACGGCGACCAGGTGCGCGTGCTGTCCATCGGTACCTCCACCGAACTGTGCGGCGGTACGCACGTGACTCGCACCGGTGACATCGGCCTGTTCAAGATCGTCTCCGAAGGCGGTGTCGCGGCCGGCATCCGCCGTGTCGAAGCCGTCACCGGCGAAGGCGCGCTGGCGCTGGTGCAGTCGCTGTCGACCCGCGTGGCCGAAGCCGCTGCAGCACTCAAGACCCAGCCGGAAGAACTGCTGCCGCGCATCGGCCAGGTGCAGGATCAGGTCAAGGCGCTGGAAAAGGAACTGGCTTCGCTGAAGTCCAAGCTGGCCTCCAGCCAAGGGGACGAACTGGTCAACCAGGCGGTCGACATCAACGGCATCAAGGTGCTGGCTGCGACCCTGGAAGGCGCTGACGTGGCGACCCTGCGCGAAACCATGGACAAGTTGAAGGACAAGCTCAAGACCGCCGCCATCGTGCTGGGCAGCGTCAAGGATGGCAAGGTCAGCCTGATTGCGGGCGTGACGGCTGATGCCACCGCCAAGGTCAAGGCCGGCGAGCTGGTCAACTTCGTCGCCCAGCAGGTGGGCGGCAAGGGTGGCGGCCGCCCGGACATGGCCCAGGCTGGCGGCACCGAGCCGGCCGCCCTGCCGGGCGCGCTGCAAGGCGTGGCGGGCTGGGTTCAGGCCAAGCTGTAATCATTCCCATCGGCCCGGATCCACAGCGCCCATGAGTCAATTCAAGTTCTGCCCGGTCTGCGCAGCGTCGCTGGTGCTGCGCGCCGATGAGGGCGAGGCCGGCAAGGTGCGCCTGGCCTGTCCCGATGACCACTGGACGCATTGGGACAACCCCCTGCCGGTACTTGCTGCGCTGGTGGAGATCGACGGCAAGATGCTCACTGCGCGCAACGCCGCCTGGGCCGAAGGGCGCTTTGCCCTCATCACCGGTTTCATGGAACGTGACGAGACCCCCGAGCAGGGGATCGCCCGCGAACTGAAGGAAGAGACCGATCTGGACGCCGAGCACATCGAACTGATCGGCGTCTATGAATTCATGCGCAAGAACGAGCTGATCATCGCCTACTATGTCAAAGCGAGTGGCACCATCAGGCTCTCGCCGGAACTGGTGGAATATCGCCTCAGCGCGCCCGCCGATCTGCGCCCCTGGCCGGCCGGAACCGGCCATGCGGTGGCGGACTGGATGCGCCAGCGCAATCTGCCGGTGCAGTATGTGGAGTTTGCCGGATCAAGCACGCCAATCGAGGAGCCCGTGGTGCTCAAGTAAGCGGGCAAGCCACCAGGCTGCGGGTTTGGCGGCGGAAATATGATTGCTTTTGCACAAGCATAGTGCGGTGAAAACAACAGAACTTGTGCAATGCATCAAGTCGGCGCATTTTGCAGTAGAATCGTTTTCGTCGTGATCCATTTTGAGTCGAAGTAATGGCCATCCAATTTCACCGTGAACTTGATGCGCGCGGTCTCAACTGTCCGCTGCCCATCCTCAAGACCAAGAAAGCCCTCGCCGACATGGCCAGTGGCCAGGTGCTCAGGGTGACCGCCACCGATACCGGTTCGGTGCGCGATTTCCAGGCCTTTGCCAAGCAGACCGGCAACGATCTGCTGGAGCAATCGCAGAATGATGAACACGAGTTCATCTTCTTCATGAAGCGCAAATAAGCAGCATTCCTGTCCATCCCGGCAACATGAAAAAACCCGCAGCGCGCAGGCACTGCGGGTTTTTTGTCGTCGGGCCGGAAATGAAGCTTTTTTCAAAACTCCGGGTGGAAGCTCTCGGCGCGGGCAATCGGCCAGAACTTTTCGTACACCCGATAGCGATAATTGCCTTCCAGTAAATCATTGGGCTGCAGGTATTTCAGCACGTTGGACATGAGCTGGATCTCATGGTCGTTGATGCGGCGTACGATGTGATGCGGGCGCAAGGCCGAGGTATGCGGAAGACCTGCTGCCTGAACCAGTTCCTGCAAGGCATGCAGGGTGCTCTGGTGGAAGCGGAAGACGCGTTCGGCCTTGTCCGGCACCACCAGCGCGCGGGCGCGCTGGGCATTCTGGGTGGCTACGCCCGTGGGACAGCGGTCGGTGTGGCAGCTCTGCGACTGGATGCAGCCCAGCGCGAACATGAAGCCGCGCGCCGAATTGCACCAGTCCGCGCCCAGTGCCAGCGTGCGCGCCACGTCAAAGGCGGTGACGATCTTGCCGCTGGCGCCGATCTTGACCTTTTCGCGCAGGCCGATACCGGTCAGCGTGTTGTGCACCATCACCAGTCCTTCCTGCAAGGGCATGCCCACGTGATCGACAAATTCCAGCGGCGCCGCGCCCGTGCCGCCTTCGGAGCCATCGACGGTGATGAAGTCGGGCACGATGCCGGTCTTGAGCATGGCCTTGGCGATGCCGAAGAATTCCCAGGGGTGGCCCACGCACAGCTTGATACCGACCGGCTTGCCGCCGGAGAGACCGCGCAGCTTCTCGATGAATTCCAGCAGGCCGATCGGCGTGGAGAAGGACGAGTGTACGGCCGGCGAGATGCAGTCCACCCCCATCGGGATGCCGCGCGTGGCAGCGATTTCGGGGGTGATCTTGGCCGCCGGCAGTACGCCGCCGTGGCCCGGCTTGGCGCCTTGCGAGAGCTTCACCTCAATCATCTTGATCTGGGGAGACTGCGCCTGGGCAGTGAATTTTTCTTCATTGAAGCTGCCATCCGCATTGCGGCAGCCAAAGTAGCCCGAGGCGATCTGCCACACCAGGTCGCCGCCAAATTCGCGGTGATATTCCGACACCGAGCCCTCGCCGGTATCGTGGGCGAAATTCCCCTTTTTTGCACCCTGGTTGAGCGCGCGGATGGCATTGGCCGAGAGTGCCCCGAAGCTCATCGCCGAGACGTTGAAGACCGACATCGAATACGGCTGCGCGCGGTCGGCACCGACGACGACGCGGAAGTCGTGGCTGGCGATCTTGGTGGGGGAGAGCGAGTGGCCTATCCATTCGTGTCCGGCCTGCTGCATGTCGATCTCGGTGCCGAAGGGGCGGCTGTCGACTTCGGCCTTGGCGCGCTGATAGACGATGCTGCGCTTCTTGCGCGAGAACGGGCGGCCATCCATTTCATCTTCGAAGAAATACTGGCGCAGTTCCGGCCGGATGGCCTCGAACATGAAGCGGAAGTGGCCGATCAGCGGATAGTTGCGCAAGACCGCATGGCGCCGCTGTACCATGTCGTGGATGCCGATGACGGTCAACGCCAGGGGGATGAGCGCCCAGCCCCAGCCGATGCCAAGGGTGGCTGCCAGGATCAGCAAGCCGAAGGTGAGGACCACCACGGCCCAGAATACGAAATACCGATTAGCCCACATAGAAGAGTCCGCTAGTTGTCAGGATGGAACCGGCACCGGCGCAGCGGCCAGTGGGCGGGGTAGCAGGATTCTAACGCCGAGGTTCAGTCGGGGTGTGCGACGAAGTGAAAGGTTTTGTCAGGCGATTTGTCCGCACTGGCGCCGGCGCTGGTCCGCAAGCCCGCTGCTTGCGCAGTGGCATCCTTATTGCTTTGACGAATCATCCAGCCAGGCACCGTGGGGAACGGGGTGTCTGGTACACGGGCGAACTCCACTATTACAGCGCGCCTGCCCGCCAAGGGCGCGAGACACATGTCGTTATGAAAACTGTTGCTGCACGAGGCCCGTTGCGGGCTTCCTCCTCCTCTTCGCGTCCTTCCAGGGCCTTGTGTCGCCACGATGCCGGGCAGACGCAATCCGTGGTCGCCATGGCACGTCCGCCGCGCCTGCTGGAAACCCTGCTGGCCAACCTCGATGGCATGGTCTACCGCTGCCGCGACGATGCCCACTGGACCCTGGAATTCGTCAGCGAGGGTTGTCAGGCGCTGACCGGCTATTCGCCCGAGGACCTGCTGCTCAACAGCCGTATTTCCTTCCTGCAATTGACCCATCCGGAAGACCGCCAGCTGGTCCGCAACCATATCGACACTTGCATGCGCGAACGGCGCCGCATCGACATCGAATATCGCATCGTCCACGCCGACGGCAGCCTGCGCTGGGTGTGGGAGCGCGGGGTAGGGCTGTACAACGCGGCCGGCAAGGTCGAGGCCATGGAAGGCTTCCTGCAGGACGTGACCGAGCGCAAGGAAGCTGCGCAGGCCTTGCAGGAGGCCGAGCGCCGTTACCGCAGCATCTTCGAGAACGCCATCGAAGGCGTGTTCCAGACCACGCCCGATGGCACCTACATCGCCGTCAATCCGGCGCTGGCGCGCATCTATGGCTACCACTCGCCGGAAGACCTGATCGTGGGCCTGCGCGACATCAGCCATCAACTTTACGTGGAGCCGGAGCGGCGCGCAGAATTCATGCGGCTGATGGAGCGGCACGGATCGGTCTCCAATTTCGAGTCGCGCGTGTACCGGCGCGATGGCGACATCATCTGGATTTCCGAAAACGCCCGTGCCGTCTATGACGACAGCGGCAAGCTGGTCTGCTACGAAGGCACGGTCGAGGCCATCACCGAGCGCAAGCTCCATGAGGCCGAGATGCGCCACCAGGCCACGCACGACGCGCTGACCGGTTTGCCCAATCGCAACATGCTGCATGAGCACCTGCAGCGGGCCATCCAGGTGGCGCGCCAGAAGGGTGGGCTGACGGCGGTGGTGTTTGTGGATCTGGACCAGTTCAAGTTCATCAACGACAGCCTGGGCCACACGGTCGGCGATGAACTGCTCAAGACCGTGGCCCAGCGCCTGCAGGCCTGTCTGCGTGAGACCGACATGGTGGCGCGCCAGGGCGGCGATGAATTCGTGCTGGTGCTGCAGAACCAGACCGGCGGCGAACTGGGCATCGCCGAGGTGATGCAGCGCATCCTGGCGGCCGTGGCCAAGCCCTGGCAGGCCGGTGACCGGGAGTTCCAGGTCACCGCCAGCATCGGCGTGAGCCGCTATCCGGCCGATGGCAAGGATGTCGAGACGCTGTTGAAGCAGGCCGATTCGGCGATGTACCGGGCCAAGGAGCAGGGCCGCAACAATTTCCAGTTCTTCGCGCCCTGGATGGATACGCAGGTCAGCAACCGCCTGGAAATGCTGATCAACCTGCGCCGCGCGCTGGATCAGGAGGAGTTCAAGCTCTACTACCAGCCCAAGCTCAGCCTCAAGGATGGCAGCGTGATCGGCGCTGAGGCGCTGATCCGCTGGCAGTCGCCGGAACAGGGCATGGTGCCGCCGGACCGCTTCATTCCCTTCGCCGAAGAGGCCGGGCTGATCGTCCCCATTGGTGAATGGGTGCTGCGTACCGCCTGCCAGCAGAACAAATGCTGGCAAACCGCGGGCCTGCCGCCGATCCCCGTGGCGGTCAACCTGTCGCCACGGCAGCTGAACCAGAGCCTGCCGGAGTTCGTCTCCGGCGTGCTGGCCCAGAGCGGCCTGGCGGCCTCCTGCCTGGAGCTGGAGATTACCGAAAACGTGGTCATGAAGGATGCCGAGAAGAGCGTGGCCACCCTGCATGCCTTGAAACGCCTGGGTCTGCAGATTTCGGTCGACGATTTCGGCACCGGCTATTCCAGTCTCTCTTACCTGCGCCGCTTCCCCGTGGATGCGCTCAAGATCGACAAGTCCTTCGTACGGGACATTGCGCGCGATGCCGACAGCGCAGCCATCGTCAAGGCCATCATATCGCTGGCTCATATTCTGAACCTGCGTGTCATCGCCGAAGGGGTCGAGGATGAAGAACAACATGCTTTCCTGAAGGAAAATGCCTGTGACGAAGTGCAGGGTTACTTCTTCGGCAAGCCCATGGCGGTGGAGGATTTCACGGCCTGGATGACCCGGCAGGCGGGAAACGGTCAGGAAGCGTCATGCAAATAATTGTCCGCAGGCTGCAACAGGCTGCATTGGCCTAAATCTTTGTGCTACACTTTCGCGCAGTACTTTTGATGCCTTGCGCCCCGACCGCCGCAGCCTGTGCGGCCAACAAAGGCTCCATGACGCAAGGCCGGTAGTTGAAAAGGTGCAGGTCGGCCGTCCGCAACCCAGCGACATGACGGCTTTGCGAAAGCGCGATACCTCCGCGACGCCGATTTGCCCGGGTCTTAGATTCCAGCTCATTCAATCTCCAAACACCGGAAGGCAGCGCCGCCGCATCCAGCACCGCGCAAGACTTGCCGCACCCGGCCTGTGTCAGCTCTGGCTGCGGGCGGGGCTGGCTGCATCCGTGGCGCCGGAGATCTGCTGCAAGCCGAACTTTGTTAACAACAAGACGCACAAGAGTGGTACATGAATATTGCTGAGGCCAAGAAAGTCCTCGAAACTGCATTGCTTTGCACGCATGAGCCCCTGTCGATCAATGACCTGAAGAAGCTGTACGTCGATCCCGAGAGCGATGAGAGCAGCGACATCAATGCCGAGATCATCCGGCAGATGCTCGACGAGCTGCGCACCGAATGGGCCGACAAGGGAGTCGAAGTGGTCAGCCTGTCGACCGGCTGGCGCTTCCAGAGCCGCAAGGAAATGAAGGTCTACCTGGAACGCCTGAATCCGGAGAAACCGCCCAAGTACACCCGCGCCACGCTGGAGACGCTGGCCATCATCGCTTACCGCCAGCCGGTCACGCGCGGCGACATCGAAGAGATTCGCGGCGTGGCGGTCAATACCCAGACCATCCGCATGCTGGAAGACCGGGGCTGGATCGAATCGATCGGCCACCGCGACGTACCGGGCCGGCCGGCACTGTTTGCCACGACCCGCAAGTTCCTGGACGACCTGGGCCTGAGTTCGCTGGAAGAATTGCCGCCGCTGCAGCAGGTCAGCGGCGAGGCCGCCGCCCAGGGCGCGCTGCTTGAGTTGCAGGCGCTGGAGGGTGGCGTGGCTGCCCTGGCAGGCGCGGAGCAGGAGGAGGCAGAGGAAGCCGAAGCTGCTGAAGTTGCCGAGTCTCCTGAATCCGCCGACACTGCAGAGCCTGCGGCCGAGGCTGTCGAGGCTGAAGCGCCTGTCGAGGCCGATGAGCCGGTCGCCGGGCAAGATGCAGAACATACGGAAATCGCAGCCGCCGCCGGGGAAGAGCGCGCTGCAGGCAGTGAAGACGCTTCCCCAGAAGCGCAAGAACCTTTTGAGCAAGACGTTGCCGTAACTGGCACAGACGCCATCGAGGCCGCCGGCGAAGCGGCAGGCGAGCACAACGACACCACCGAGCGGGCCGATCAGCGGGGAAATGACGCGCGTCCGCCACATCCAGATTCGAAGAATGAAGCCAACTAGTTCCAAAGACGAGACCCAGGTCGACCTGGCCGCGGCCGATGCCGCCGCATCCGACAAGCCGGTGAAGAAGCGCACCCGCAAGCCTGCGGCCGCTGCCGCGCCGGCCGAAGCAGAAGCCGTCCCGCAAGCGGCAACCGCTGAGGCTGCGCCGAAAAAGCGCGCCACGCGCGCCAAGAAGGTCGTCGCCGACGAGGTGGCTGCGGCGCCGGTCGCGGCTGCCGAGCCCGCACCGGCTCCCGAAAAGAAACCGCGCGCCACCAAGCCGCGTGCCAAGAAGGCTGACGTGGCTGCCGAAGGCCCGGTCGCGGAAGCGCCGGCCCAGATGAGCCTGGCCATGGAGCCGGCGCCTGCCGCTCCGGCCAAGCCCAAGCGCGCTGCCAAGCCCAAGGCTGCAGCGCCTGAAGTGGCTGCGCCTGCTCCGGCTGCGCCCGAGCTGCCCAAGGTCATCGTCACCGTGGGTGAAGAAGTGGTCGCGCCGCCGGTCCTGCTGGATGCGCCGGCCGATCCCAATCGCGCCAAGCCCGCCCGCCGTGGCGTGCGCGGCCCGCGTGCGCTGCGCAACAACCGCGCTGCCCAGCGTGCCGCCGCTGGCGGTGCTGCCGAGGCGGCACCGGTGCACGGCAAGAGCGAGGGCGATGCTGCTGCCGCCCCCGAGCGCCAGCCGCGCGGCCAGTTCGGCAAGAACAATGGCCAGCCCGGCCAGCAAGGCAAGAAGAATTTCGACAAGAACGGCAAGAAGCCCAAGGCGCCGCAACTGGGCCTGCGCTCTGCCGAGCCGGTTGATGACATCTTCTCCTACGTGACCTCCGAAGCATATGACCGCGACGAAGGCGCCAAGGCCGGTGGTCGTCAGCCGCACCAGATGCGCGGCAAGAATGGCCGCCGCGACCTCACCGCCGAGGACGATGCCCCCAAGCTGCACAAGGTGCTGGCTGACGCCGGCCTGGGTTCGCGCCGCGACATGGAAGAGCTGATCGTCGCCGGCCGCGTCTCGGTCAATGGCGAGCCGGCCCACATCGGCCAGCGCATCCTGCCGACCGACGCCGTGCGCATCAACGGCAAGCTGATCCAGCGCAAGGTGAGCAAGCGCCCGCCGCGTGTGCTGGTCTATCACAAGCCCTCGGGCGAGATCGTCAGCCATGCCGATCCGGAAGGCCGCAGCTCCGTGTTCGACCGCCTGCCGACCATGAAGGCCGGCAAGTGGCTGGCCGTGGGTCGCCTCGACTTCAATACCGAAGGCCTGCTGCTCTTTACCACCTCCGGTGACCTGGCCAACCGCCTGATGCACCCGCGCTACAACATCGAACGTGAATACGCCGTGCGTACCCTGGGCGAGCTGGAAGAGGGCATGCGCCAGAAGCTGCTGGCGGGCGTGGAGCTCGACGACGGTCTGGCGCAGTTCTCGCGCATCGCCGATGGCGGCGGCGAGGGTGTGAACAAGTGGTATCGTGTGACCATCGGCGAAGGCCGCAACCGCGAAGTGCGCCGCATGTTCGAAGCGGTCGGTCTGACGGTCTCCCGCCTGATCCGTACCCGCTACGGTGCCATGACCCTGCCGCAAACCTTGAAGCGCGGCCGCTGGGAAGAGCTGGAAGAAAACGCCGTACGCAACCTGATGGCCGCCTGTGGTCTGGAAAAGCAGGCCGGTGAAGCCAAGTCCGGCAATCAGGGCAATGGCGGCCACGCCGGCAAGAGCCAGAACAACGGGCCGCGCGGCAACGGTATGCAGAACAAGGGACCGCAAAAGGGCCGCCAGGGCGGCAGCTTCGGCAACGGCGGCAACTACGGCAACGGTGGCAACTATGGTGGCGGCAACAAGGGCGGCCAGCCCAAGAGCCGCCAGCCGGACCCGTTGCAGACCGCGCTGGGGTTCCCGGACGCCGGCAACCAGCGTCGCGGCAATCGTCCGCAGCGCGGCGGCAATACCGCCGCCAACTTCATGCTGGGTGGTTTGCCCGGCATGAATCGCCGTCGCGGCGGCCGTTGATGCATCGCCTTGCCCGCCGGAAAGCTGGCGGGCCGGGTAGCGCCATCAACGCTGCGTGACGTGCGTGGTTGAGTGCGCCAATGACGTTTTTTATGAACGTTTTTGGTGTCTCGATCACAATTGACACCATTCCGGATTTGCTGTGCATACCTGAATCGGTTATAATATGTTAGTTAAACGCAACCTGCCGCGAATCGCATATGTGATAAATCATTGATAGATCCGCCTGCGCCATGAATGATGGAAATGCGGTGGTTCGCGTGATGTGTGATCTCGAGTTGCATGAGATAACAAAAGATGGGCAGATGCCCATTTTTTTTTTGCTGATCAATTTTGGATGTGCGCTCGCCGTGATGGCAAAGCGGCATCGTGATGGAGAAATAGTCTTGCAATTGCTGGAGCTGATCGAATCCACCCTCTCGGGCCTGGGCTACGAACTGGTTGAGTTCGAGAAGGCGGCGCGCGGTCTGGTGCGCGTCTTCATCGATTTTCCGTTCGACCCCGAAGCAGAAGAAGTGCGTTCGATCACCGTCGAGGATTGCGAGAAGGCGACGCATCAGCTGCTGCACGTCTTCACCGTGGAGAACGTGCTCTATGAGCGTCTGGAAGTCTCCTCGCCCGGGCTGGACCGCCCCCTGAAAAAGTTTTCCGACTTCGTGCGTTTCGTCGATTGCGAAGCCGTGGTCAAGCTGCGCGTGCCGCTGCCCGGTACGTCCAACCGCAAGACTTATGAAGGTGTGTTGCGCGAACCTGAGGGCGAGGAACTGGTATTGGAATTTGAAGCAAACGATGGGTCGGCTGCCGTGTTGAATTTCACGCTGGCCGATGTGGATAAGGCACACCTGGTGCCGCAGGTCGATTTTAGGAGTCGCAAAGGATGAGTCGCGAAATTTTGTTGTTGGTCGATGCGCTGGCGCGCGAAAAGAACGTCGATAAGGAAGTCGTCTTCGGCGCACTGGAGCATGCGCTTGCGCAAGCTACCAAGAAGCGCTATGAAGGCGAGGTCGACATTCGCGTCTCGATCGACCGTGAAAGCGGCGAGTTCGAATCCTTCCGCCGCTGGCACGTGGTGCCCGACGAAGCCGGCCTGCAGCTGCCCGACCAGGAAGTGCTGCTGTTCGAAGCCAAGGAACAGTTCCCCGATATCGAAGTCGACGAATACATCGAAGATCCGATCGAATCCGTCGAATTCGGCCGCCGCTTCGCGCAAGACACCAAGCAGGTCGTCCTGCAGCGCATCCGCGACGCCGAGCGCGAACAGATCCTGGCCGACTTCCTGGCCCGTGGCGATGCCCTGGTGACCGGCACCATCAAGCGCATGGAACGTGGTGACGCCATCATCGAGTCCGGCAAGATCGAAGCCCGCCTGCCGCGCGACCAGATGATCCCCAAGGAAAACCTGCGCATCGGCGACCGCGTGCGTGCTTACATCCTGCGCGTGGACCGCAGTGCTCGTGGCCCGCAGGTGATCCTGTCGCGCACCGCGCCGGAATTCATCATGAAGCTGTTCGAACTGGAAGTGCCGGAAATCGAACAAGGTTCGCTGGAAATCAAGTCGGCTGCCCGTGACCCGGGTGTGCGCGCCAAGATCGCCGTCTACACCGCCGACAAGCGCATCGACCCCATCGGTACCTGCGTGGGCATGCGCGGTTCGCGCGTGCAGGCCGTCACCGGTGAGCTGGGCGGCGAGCGCGTGGACATCGTGCTGTGGTCCGAAGACCCGGCGCAGTTCGTCATCGGCGCGCTGGCCCCGGCCAACGTCACCTCCATCGTGGTCGACGAAGAAAAGCACGCCATGGACGTGGTGGTGGATGAAGAAAACCTGGCCATCGCCATCGGCCGCGGCGGCCAGAACGTGCGTCTGGCAGCCGAGCTGACCCGCTGGCAGATCAACATCATGACGGCCGAGGAATCGGCCGACAAGTCGGCGGCCGAGACCGCGCTGATCCGTACGCTGTTCATGGAAAAGCTCGATGTTGACCAGGAAGTGGCCGACATCCTGGTCGAGGAAGGCTTCTCGACCCTGGAAGAAATCGCCTACGTGCCGATCAACGAGATGCTCGAGATCGAATCGTTCGACGAAGAGACCGTCAATGAGCTGCGCAACCGCGCCCGCGACGCCCTGGTGACCGAAGCGATCGCCTCCGAAGAAGGCCTGGAAGGCATGGACGAGGAGCTGATCAATTTCGAAGGCCTGGACCGTGTGCTGGCCGGCAAGCTGGGCCTGGCTGGCGTGAAGACGCTGCCGGCCTTTGCCGGCCTGGCTTATGACGAATTCGGCGCGATCCTGGCCCTGCCTTCCGAGCGCGCGCGCCAACTGATTGAAAATGCATTTGAAGATGTGACCGACGATGAAATGAAGCTCATCGATTCCAAATACGATGAGCGCGCCAAGGCCCTGCAGGCCAAGGCATGGAGCGCAGTCGAAGGCCGCTGAGAAGCGGAGCGTCTCCACATCATCTGCCGAGCCACATAGAAAAGAGGACTGAATGGCGAGTAACAACGTTGCCCAATTTGCCACCGAGCTTAAGATGCCTGCTGACCTGCTGCTGACCCAGCTGCGTTCGGCCGGTGTCGAGAAGAGCTCTGCATCCGATTCCCTGTCGAAGGAAGACAAGGACCGCCTGCTTGAACACCTGCGCCGTGCGCGCGGGGCCGCGCCGGAAGGCGAGAAGAAAAAGATCACGCTGACCCGCAAGGAAACCACCGAGATCAAGCAGGCCGATGCAACCGGCAAATCGCGCACGATCCAGGTGGAAGTGCGCAAGAAGCGCACCTTCATCAAGCGTGACGAGCCCGGCGTGGAAGAGACCGCAGCACGTGCTGCGGCGCCTCAGCGCGACCCGGCCATCGAAGCGCAGGAACGTGAGCAGGAAGAGGCTCGCCGTCAGGCTGAACTGAAGGCCCAGCAAGAACGCCTGGCCCAGCTGGAGGCCGAACGCGCCGCCCAGGCCAAGGCTGCCGAGCTGGAACAGCAACGTGCCCGCGAAGAAGCCGAGGCTGAAGCCAAGCGCCAGGCCGCTGAAGCCGCCGCCGCGGCTGCCGAAGCCGAAAAGGCCAAGGCCGCGGCCGCTGCTGCACCGGCCGCCACCGCTGCTGCCGCGCCTGCTCCGGCCGTCGATCCGGCTGCCGAAGAAAAGAAGCGTGCTGCTGCCGAAGAAGCCAAGAAAAAGGCCGAAGCCGCTGCCAAGGAAGCCGCCGACCGCGCCGCTGCCGCCGACCGTGCGCGCAAGGCCGTGGAAGATGAAGTGGCCCAGATCAAGGCCATGATGAATGCGCCGCGTCGCGTCATCAAGGCGCCGGAACCGGCCGCACCTGCAGCCAAGACCTCCGAAGGCACGCTGCACAAGCCCGCCACGACCGCCGCCAAGCCGGGCGAGAAGAAGGATGACAAGAAGCCCGCCGTGGCCGCAGACAAGAAGTCGATCAAGTCGGCCAATGTCTCCTCGACCTGGCAGGATGATGCCAAGAAGCGTGGTGCCGGCGGCATGAAGTCGCGTGGCGCCACCGGCGGCGGTGGCCGCGATGGCTGGCGCGCCGGCCCCAAGGGCCGCCGTCACTCGCATGGCGACGACCAGCGTGAAAGCAACTTCCAGGTGCCTACCGAAGCCGTGGTGCACGATGTCTACGTGCCCGAAACCATCACCGTGGCTGAAGTGGCCCACAAGATGGCGGTCAAGGCTTCCGAGGTCATCAAGCACCTGATGAAGCTGGGCCAGATGGTCACCATCAACCAGGTGCTGGATCAGGAAACCGCGATGATCGTGGTGGAAGAGATGGGCCACCGCGCCCACGCCGCCAAGCTGGACGATCCGGAAGCCCTGCTGGTCGAAGGCGAAGAGCACGCCGACGCCGAAGCGACTCCGCGCGCCCCAGTGGTCACCGTCATGGGTCACGTCGACCACGGCAAGACCTCGCTCTTGGACTACATCCGCCGCACCAAGGTGGCCTCGGGTGAAGCCGGTGGCATTACCCAGCACATCGGTGCCTACCACGTGGAAACCCCGCGCGGCATGATCACCTTCCTGGATACCCCGGGCCACGAGGCGTTCACCGCCATGCGTGCCCGTGGTGCCAAGGCAACCGACATCGTGATTCTGGTGGTGGCCGCCGACGACGGCGTGATGCCCCAGACCAAGGAAGCGATTGCCCACGCCAAGGCCGGCGGTGTACCGCTGGTGGTGGCCATCAACAAGATCGACAAGCCGGGTGCCAACCCCGACCGCGTCAAGCAGGAACTGATCGCCGAAGAAGTGGTGCCGGAAGAATACGGTGGCGATGCCCCGTTCATCGCCGTCTCCGCCAAGACCGGCGAAGGCATCGACTCGCTGCTGGAAAACGTCCTGCTGCAAGCCGAAGTGCTGGAACTGAAGGCACCGGTGGATGTGCCGGCCCGTGGCCTGGTGATCGAAGCCAAGCTGGACAAGGGCCGCGGCCCGGTGGCAACGATCCTGGTGCAGTCCGGTACCTTGAAGCGCGGCGACGTCGTGCTGGCCGGTTCGGCCTACGGCCGTGTGCGTGCGATGCTGGACGAAAACGGCAAGAACATCGCCGAGGCAGGCCCGTCCCTGCCGGTGGAAATCCAGGGCCTGACCGAAGTGCCCTCCGCCGGTGAAGAAGTGGTGGTCATGACCGACGAGCGCAAGGCGCGCGAAATCGGCCTGTTCCGCCAGGGCAAGTTCCGCGACGTGAAGCTGGCCAAGCAACAGGCCGCCAAGCTGGAAAACATGTTCGACCAGATGACCGAAGGCGAGGTCAAGAACCTGCCGATGATCATCAAGACCGACGTGCAAGGTTCCCAGGAAGCCCTGGTGCAGTCGCTGCAGAAGCTGTCGACCGCCGAAGTGCGTGTCCAGGTGGTGCACGCTGCAGTGGGTGGCATCAGCGAAAACGACGTCAACCTGGCAGTCGCTTCGAAGGCCGTCATCATCGGCTTCAACACCCGTGCCGATGCGTCGGCACGCAAGCTGGCCGAAGCCTCGGGCGTGGACATCCGTTACTACAACATCATCTATGATGCGGTGGACGAGGTGAAGGCCGCGATGTCGGGCATGCTGTCCCCGGAAAAGCGCGAACAGGCGCTGGGCCTGGTGGAAATCCGCCAGGTGTTCGTGGTCAGCAAGGTCGGTTCGATCGCCGGCTGCTACGTGCTCGAAGGCCTGGTCAAGCGTGGCTCGCAAGTACGCCTGCTGCGCAACAACGTGGTGGTGTGGACCGGCGAACTGGACTCGCTCAAGCGCTTCAAGGACGACGTCAAGGAAGTCAAGTCGGGCTTCGAGTGCGGTCTGTCGCTCAAGGGCTACAACGACATCGAAGTGGGCGATCAGCTCGAAATCTTCGAAGTCCAGGAAGTCGCCCGTACCCTGTAATGCAATACGCCGGCGTATCGTTCGCGATGCGCCGGCTTCACTGGCAAGATCCGTCGCAGCAACGCGGGAATCCTCCCGCCACGCCATCGGCGGATTGTTTTTTTAAAGCATGGCAAAACACAGCAAATCCATTCCCGGACGCGGCTTGCGCGTCGCCGACCAGATCCAGCGCGATCTGTCGGAGTTGATCGCCTTCGAGCTGAAGGATCCGCGAGTGGGCATGATCACCATTACCGAAGTGCAGGTCACGCCGGACTACGCGCACGCCAAGGTTTTCTTCACCACGCTGGTGGACAACCCCGAAGCGATCAAGAACACCCTGGCCGGCCTGCGCAAGGCGGGCGGTTACCTGCGCACCCAGCTGGGGCGCAGGCTGACCATCCACACCCTGCCGGAACTGCATTTCGTGCACGACAACTCGACCGCACGCGGCATTGAAATGTCGCGCCTGATCGACGAAGCCAACGCCACCCGCGCCAAGGATTCGGACGACGAGTCCTGATGCCCGGAGTCGGGCAGTGCGGGCTGCGCAGGCAGTCTTGCAGTTTTCTTCATTTACCTCACACCGGTCTGCGTCTTCCTTGCTCGGAAGCGTGAGGCCGGTCTTGCATTTCATGGCCGACGACACGACGGCGGATACCGTTTCCGCTTCTCCCGATACCCCGCAGCCGCGCGCCAAACGCGGCCAGCAGGCCCGCACGCCCCGTCCGCCGCGCGTGCCGGTGCATGGCGTGCTGTTGCTCGACAAGCCGGTCGGCTTGTCCTCCAACGATGCCCTGATCCGCGCCAAGCGCATGCTCAATGCCCCCAAGGCCGGCCACACGGGCACGCTGGACCCGTTTGCCACCGGCCTCTTGCCGCTGTGCTTCGGCGAAGCCACCAAGTTCTCGCAGGACCTGCTGGAAGCTGACAAGACCTACGAGGCCGTGGTCCACCTGGGCGTGCGCACCGATACCGGCGACACCGAAGGCCAGGTCATCAGCGAGCGCGCAGTCGACGTCAGCCTGGAACAGATCGAAGCAGCCCTGGCGCAATTCCGTGGCCCCATCAGCCAGGTGCCGCCGATGCACTCGGCCCTGAAGCGCGACGGCAAGCCGCTCTACGAATACGCCCGCGCCGGCATCACGCTGGAACGCGAAGCCCGCAACGTCACCATCCACGCCCTGGAGTTGCTGGACTACCACGCCCCCATGCTGCGCATCCGCGTAACTTGCAGCAAAGGGACGTATATCCGCGTGCTAGGTGAAGATATTGGCGAAGTATTGGGCTGTGGGGCTCACCTCAATGCCCTCAGACGCACTGGGGTCGGCGCTCTCACGCTGGAGGGTGCCGTCACGCTGGAGACCTTCGATGCCACCGGCGAGCTGGAGGCCCGCAAGGCCCTGCTGCTGCCGGTGGATGGCCTGTTGCGGACCTTCCCGGCGGTGCATCTGACCGATGAGCTGGCGCGCCGCTTCCTGCATGGCCAGCGCTTGCCGCTGGGCAAGGAAGGCGTGGCGGTGCCGGAGCAGACCGGGCGCGTACGCGTCTATCGCAGTTCGGATGCCGCCCTGCTGGGCACCGGACTGTTGCAGGAATACGCCATCCTGGCCCCCGAAAGGCTGGTGTCCACCGCCTGAGCACAGATAGCGTCAAAGCGGCTTGCGGCGCGGCTTCCGGGGCAGCCCCGAAGCAGCGGCAAGCCGTTGAAAACACAGGTTTTTCCAAAGTTCATGCGTCGCAACATGCTATAATGCGCGCCTCCCGAGATTCGGCATTTCCCAACCACATTCACCATGTCAAACAATATCCGCGCAATTCGCAACATCGCCATCATCGCCCACGTTGACCACGGCAAGACCACCCTGGTGGACCAGCTGCTGCGCCAGTCCGGCACCTTCCGCGACAACCAGCAAGTGGACAACCGCGTGATGGACTCCAACGACATCGAAAAGGAACGCGGCATCACCATCCTGTCGAAGAACTGCGCGGTGGAATACAAGGGCACCCACATCAACATCGTCGACACCCCGGGCCACGCCGACTTCGGCGGTGAAGTCGAGCGCGTGCTGTCGATGGTGGACTCGGTGTTGCTGCTGGTGGATGCCCAGGAAGGCCCGATGCCGCAGACCCGCTTCGTGACCCGCAAGGCGCTGGCCCTGGGCCTGAAGCCCATCGTGGTCTTGAACAAGATCGACCGTCCGGGCGCACGCGCCGAATGGGCCATCAACGCCACCTTCGAACTGTTCGACAAGCTGGGTGCGACCGAAGAGCAGCTGGACTTCCCCGTGATCTACGCCTCGGGCCTGAACGGCTACGCCAGCCTGGATCCGGAAACCCGCGAAGGCAACATGGAGCCGCTGTTCGACGCCATCCTGAAGTACGTCCCGGCCCGCAAGGATGATCCGGACGCACCGCTGCAACTGCAGATCACCTCGCTGGAATACTCCTCCTACGTCGGCAAGATCGGCGTGGGCCGCATCCTGGCTGGTCGCGTCAAGGGCGGTCAGGACGTGGTGTGGATGAATGGTCCGGAAGACAAGCCGACCAAGGCCCGCATCAACCAGGTGCTGACCTTCAAGGGCCTGGAACGCGTGCTGGTCGATGAAGCCCTGGCTGGTGACATCGTGCTGATCAACGGTATCGAAGAAATCGGCATCGGCTCCACCATCTGTGCACCGGATGCGCCCAACGGCCTGCCGATGCTGAAGGTGGATGAACCGACCCTGACCATGAACTTCATGGTCAACACCTCGCCGCTGGCTGGCCGCGAAGGCAAGTTCGTCACCACCCGCCAGATCCGCGACCGCTTGGAAAAGGAACTGAAGTCCAACATGGCCCTGCGCGTGGTGCAGGCCGAGAACGACGACTCGACCTACGAAGTGTCGGGCCGTGGTGAATTGCACCTGACCATCTTGATCGAAAACATGCGCCGCGAAGGCTTCGAGCTGGCCGTCTCGCGTCCGCGCGTGGTGTTCCGCATGGTCAATGGCGTGCGCGAAGAGCCGTACGAAAACCTGACCGTGGACGTCGAAGAAACCCACCAGGGTGGCGTCATGGAAGAACTGGGCCGCCGCCGTGGCGACCTGCAGAACATGGAACCGGACGGCAAGGGCCGTGTGCGCCTGGAATACCATATCCCGGCACGTGGCCTGATCGGCTTCCAGGGTGAATTCATGACCCTGACTCGCGGCACCGGCCTGATGAGCCACGTCTTCGACGACTACAAGCCAGTCGACACCACCAAGGGTGAACTGGCCGGCCGTCGCAACGGCGTGCTGATCTCCCAGGACGACGGCGCTGCCGTGGCCTACGCACTGTGGAAGCTGCAGGATCGCGGCCGCATGTTCGTCAGCCACAACGACCCGGTGTACGAAGGCATGATCATCGGCATCCACTCGCGTGACAACGATCTGGTCGTCAACCCGATCAAGGGCAAGCAGCTGACCAACGTGCGCGCTTCCGGTACCGACGAAGCCGTGCGCCTGGTGCCGCCCATCGAACTGTCGCTGGAATACGCGGTGGAATTCATCGAGGACGACGAACTGGTTGAAGTGACTCCGAAGAGCATCCGCCTGCGCAAGCGTCACCTGAAGGAACACGAGCGCAAGAAGGCGTCGCGCGAGGAATCCATCTAAATCGATAGCAGGAAGGGCAGTCCCGGCTGGGGCGGCCTGTTGTGAGGTTGCAGGTGTGGCAGGCTGGCCTGGTGGTGATATGGGTTTTGTGAATAACTGATATCAGCACAAAAAAGCAGACAGTCATGATGCAGTGCCATATAGTTACACCTGTCTCCTCCAATTTCCTCCTAAAGAATTGGATTCAAGCCCGCAACTTCGGTTGTGGGCTTTTTTTTTGCCATTCCGCCTGAAGTCATGCGGCTGGCGGCTTCCACGCCTGCCGGGCAGGTGTGAGATGAAGGTCTTTACTTCCGTTTATCGTTGTATGAGATGAACGTTTGTCCAAAATAGTTTGTGCTGCGCTGTTTTTGTGCATTGCGAAATGACGGCTGCCGGATTGTGGTGCAGAATCGAGTCCGCTGTACGAAAAATCCTATCTCGAAGAGGATAGAGGGGACACCAGCCCGCAACGCGCAAGCCTTGCGGGCTTTCTATTTGCCGCTGCGGCTGATCCGGGGTGCTAAAACGGTCAAATGAAGGTTTGTTCATCCCCGGCGCTTGTTGTCCGGCTTTCCGGCATCCTGCCCAGAAATTTAATGAAGCGTTTCGTCAGTTTATGAAGAAATTCCTGCCTGCGCGTACCTTGTCGGTTGCCCCGATGATGGACTGGACCGACCGCCACTGCCGCGTCTTCCACCGCCAGATCACCCGCCACACCTGGCTCTACACCGAGATGGTCACCACCGGCGCGCTGCTGCATGGCGACGTGCCGCGTCATCTGGATTTCGACGAGCAGGAACACCCGGTGGCCCTGCAGCTGGGCGGCAGCGAGCCGGCCGACCTGGCCCATGGTGCAAAGCTGGGCGAGCAGTGGGGCTATGACGAGATCAACCTGAACTGCGGCTGCCCCTCCGAGCGCGTCCAGAAGGGCGCCTTCGGCGCTTGCCTCATGGGCGAACCGGCGCTGGTGGCCGATTGCGTCAAGGCCATGCGCGATGCGGTGTCCATCGATGTGACCGTGAAGCACCGCATCGGCATCGATGACGTGCAATCCTATGACTTCGTGCGCGATTTCGTCGGCCAGATCGCCGAGGCGGGTTGCAAGACCTTCATCGTCCATGCCCGCAATGCCATCCTCAAGGGCTTGAGCCCCAAGGAAAACCGCGAAATCCCGCCGCTGAAATACCACTACGCCTATCAACTGAAGCAGGATTTCCCCGACCTGGAAATCCTCATCAACGGCGGCATCAAGACCCTGCCTGAGATCGACGAGCACCTGAAGCACGTGGATGGCGTCATGCTGGGCCGCGAGGCTTATCACAACCCCTACCTGATGGCCAGTTTCGACGCCCGCTACTATGGCGATCTGGACGGTGGCCGCCAGCCCAGCCGCGCTGAGGTGATCGAGGCCATGTTGCCCTACATCAAGCGCCAGTTGGAATTGCATGGCGACAATGGCCGCGGCCTGCGCCTCAACAGCATCACCCGCCACATGCTGGGCCTGTTGACCGGCATGCCCGGTGCGCGTGCCTTCCGGCAAACCTTGTCGGATTCCAAACGGCTGGCGCTGGGGGATCCGGCGCTGCTGGTGGAAGCCTTGCAACGTACCCAGGCTGCACAGGCTGCGCAAATGGCGTAATTGGCCAGCGGAGGAGGCCCGCAATCCTTTAAAATAGCGGGTTCCAATTGGGAAAAGAGCGTGAACATGCCACTTGCAACAACCGAAGAAATCGTCGCCGAACTCCGTGCCGGACGCATGGTGATCCTGGTCGACGAAGAAGACCGTGAAAACGAAGGCGACCTGGTGCTGGCCACCGACTTCGTGACGCCCGAAGCCATCAATTTCATGGTCACGCATGCGCGTGGCCTGGTCTGCCTGACCCTCACCGAAGAACATGTCGACCAGCTCGACCTGCCGCTCATGGCCACCCGCAACGGTACGGCCTATGGCACCAATTTCACCGTGTCCATCGAAGCCGCTGAAGGCGTGACTACGGGCATCTCTGCCGCTGACCGCGCGCGCACCATCCAGGTGGCCGCCTCCAAGGGCGCCAAGCCGTCCGACCTGGTACAGCCGGGCCACATCTTCCCGCTGCGTGCGCAAAAGGGCGGGGTGCTCATGCGCGCCGGCCATACCGAAGCCGGTTGCGACCTGACTGCCATGGCCGGGCTCACCCCGGCGTCGGTGATCTGCGAAATCCTGAAGGAAGACGGCACCATGGCCCGTCTGCCGGACCTGCTGGAGTTTGCCGAAAAACACCAGCTGAAGATCGGCACCATCGCCGACCTGATCCACTACCGCAGCCGCAACGAGAGCATCATCGAACGCGTGGCCGAGCGCCAGATGCAGACTGCCCACGGCAGCTTCAAGGCCATCGCCTATCGCGATACACCCTCGGGCGGCGCGCACCTGGCGCTGGTGCACGGCGACATCCAGCCGGGCAAGGAAACCCTGGTGCGGGTGCACCAGCCGGTATCCATCCTGGATCTGCTCGAAGCCGGTGCCACCACTCACTCCTGGAACCTGGCCGCTGCGATGCAGGCGGTGCAGGCTGCCCAATCCGGTGTGATCGTGCTGCTCAATTGCGAAGAATCGGCGCAGCAGATGTTCGACCAGTTCGGCGCGCTCAACAAGGTCGGCACGCCCGCCGCCGCCAAGCCTACCCGCGCCGACCGCATGGACCTGCGCACTTATGGTATCGGCGCCCAGATCCTGAAGGATCTGGGCGTGTGCAAGATGAAGCTGCTGGCCAGCCCGCGCAAGATGCCCTCGATGACCGGCTTCCAGCTGGAAGTCACCGGTTACCAGACGCGCGAAGGCCACTGAGCCGCCCGACGCATTACCCCATTACGCAAGTCAACCTATCGAGAAGGAACAGCCATGACCATCGGAACCTATGAACCAGACCTCAATGGCGAAAGCTTGCGCATCGGTATCGTCCAGGCCCGCTTCAACGAAGACGTCTGCCATGGCCTGCTGGCCGCCTGCCTGGCCGAACTGAAGCACCTGGGCGTGGCTGACGAGGATATCCTGCACGTGACCGTGCCGGGTGCCCTGGAAATCCCGCTGGCCCTGCAGAAGATGGCCGAGACCGAACAGTTCGACGCCCTGATCGCGCTGGGCGCAGTCATCCGTGGCGAGACCTATCACTTCGAACTGGTCTCCAATGAATCCGGTGCTGGCATCACCCGCATCGGCCTGGATTTCGGCCTGCCCATCGCCAATGCCGTGCTGACCACCGAAAACGACGAGCAAGCCGAAGTCCGCATGGCCGAGAAGGGCGCCGATGCGGCGCGCGTGGCCGTGGAAATGGCCAACCTGTCGATCGTGCTGGAAGAGCTCGGCCAGGCCCCCGAAGAAGAATAATTCACCGGTAGCGGCGGGACCTGCGTCCTGCCGCCGCCCCGCCGGCCTCTGCCGGCACTCGCATTCATTTGTTTCAGTTATCCAAGGCCCCGGCCGCATTCATCATGTCGAACAAAACTCAACACGCCAATTCGAACAAGAACCGCACCCCGCGCCACCGCGCGCGCGAGTTCGCGTTGCAGGGCTTGTACCAGTGGCTGCTCAACCACGAGGACGCGGGTGCCATCGAAGCCCACATCCGCGAAGCCCACGGTTTCGACAAGGCCGACGCCGAACACTTCGATACCCTGCTCACTGGTGCCATCCGCGACGCCGAGAAGCTGCGTGCGGGCCTGGCGCCGCTGATCGACCGTCCGCTCAAGGAACTCTCGCCGGTGGAGCACGCGGCCCTGCTGATCGGTGCTTACGAGCTGCAGAACCATATCGAGATCCCCTACAAGGTGGTCATCAACGAAGCCGTGGAACTCACCAAGTCCTTTGGCGGCATCGATGGTCACAAGTACGTCAACGGCGTGCTGGACCGCTTCGCCGCCCAGGCCCGCGCCACCGAAGTGGAAGCGGCCGGCCGCCGCTGAGCGACTTGCGCCCGCTGCGTTTGCCAGCGCAGCTGCTCGCTTTTGGACGGCGCCGTGGCCACGGGCGCCGTCTTGTCATTTTTGCCCATGTTGTCTGGGATTAGCGCATGAACCTGAACCAACTTGCTTCACGTCTGCAGCACATCGCTCCCTTCCACGTGATGGAACTGTCCAAGAAGGCCGACATTTTGGCCGCGCAGGGCCGCGACCTGATCCACATGGGCATCGGCGAACCCGATTTCACGGCGCCGCCCGCCGTGGTCGAGGCCGCTACCCGCGCCATGGCCGAGGGCAAAATGCAATACACCGCAGCCATGGGCCTGCCGGCCTTGCGCGCAGCCATCTCTGAGCATTACCGCAGCGTCTACGGGCTGGAGATCGCGCCGGAACGCATCGTCATCACGGCCGGTGCTTCGGCCGCGCTGCTGCTGGCCTGTGCGGCGTTGGTCGAACGCGACAGCGAAGTGTTGATGCCCGACCCCAGCTATCCCTGCAACCGCCATTTCGTAGCGGCCTTCGAGGGGCGCGCCAAGCTCATCGCCAGCGGCCCGGAACATCGCTTCCAGCTGTCCGCAGAGATGGTGCGTGAGCACTGGGGAGAACAGACGCGCGGCGTGCTGCTGGCCTCGCCCTCCAATCCCACCGGTACCTCGATTGCTCCCGATGAATTGCGGGCCATTCTCGGCGAAGTGCGCCAGTGTGACGGCTTCACCATCGTCGATGAGATCTACCAGGGCCTGTCCTATGAAGGCGCGCCATTCTCGGCGCTGTCGCTGGGCGAGGACGTGGTGGTCATCAACAGCTTCTCCAAGTATTTCAACATGACCGGCTGGCGCCTGGGCTGGCTGGTGTTGCCGCCGGCGCTGGTGCCGCAGGTGGAGAAGCTGGCGCAGAACCTGTTGATCTGTGCGTCCTCGATTGCCCAGCATGCGGCGGTGGCCTGTTTCACGCCCGAGACCATCGCCGTGTATGAGGCGCGCAAGGCCGAGTTCAAGCGCCGCCGCGACTACATCGTGCCGGCGCTGGAAAGCCTGGGCTTCAAGGTGCCGGTGGTGCCGGACGGCGCCTTCTATGTGTATGCCGATTGCAGCGCACTATGCGACGATGCCGACCAGCTGAGCCTGGACATGCTCTACGAAGCCGGCGTGGTGCTGGTGCCAGGGCTGGATTTCGGACCCTTCACGGCGCGCCGCTATATCCGCTTGTCCTATGCGACCTCGATGGAAAAGCTGCAGGAGGCGGTGGCCCGTCTGCGCGTTTTCTTCGACGCGCGGCGCAAGGCGGCATGAAGCCCTGATCCTGTGTATAGGTACAAAAAAAGGAGCCCGAGGGCTCCTTTTTTCATGCGTTCTGAATACCGGTAATATTCATATCGCAACACGCTTTGCTGTATTTACAGCGCAGCGAGTTGTTCTTCCGTCTTGGGCTTGGCTGCCGAGGCCACGTTGTTGGCAGGCGCCTTGGGCTGTTCGGCGCTGGCCGAGACCGGCAGCTTGACGGTCGCAGTGGTGTAGATGGAGACATTCTTGCCCATCGCCACTTCCTTCAGGTTCTGGTATTCCGACAGCACCTTGATCCCATAGCCGCCATCATTGGCCATGTCCGCCGCACCCACGTAGCTCTTCAGGCCGGCTTCCACCGAACCGCCACGGGTGACGTATTCCTTCAGGATCTGCGAACCGACGCGGATGTTGGCCACCGGATTCAGGGCCGCCTTGATGCCGCCCAGTTCCTGGAATTTGTCGTGATGCACCTTGGCCATCACCTGCATCAGACCCTGCGCGCCCATCGGGCTTTCGGCGAAGGGGTTGAAGCGCGATTCGATGGCGATCACCGACAGGATCAGCAGCGGATCGAGCTTGATGTCGCGGGCCGTCAGGTAGGCGGCCGAGACCAGCATGTCAGCCGCGTCGCTGGCCACACGATAGCGCTTGGCCAGCCAGTTGGTGACCAGCTTCTGCTGGCGCGGATTGCCCAGGAACTGGCGCTCTTCGGGCGACAGTGCCTGGGGGCCCGGATGGACCGGCGCCTGCTGCACCGAGCTGGCGGCCGCTGCACCAGCGAGGGCGCTCACGGTAGCCACCGGTGCGGTGGGTGCCATCAGGTCGGCCAAGGCTGGCGTGGCGGGCGCTTCGGCTTCCTGGACCTCTTCGGTGGCATCCGAGAAGGGCGACATGCTGATCAGCTTGTCGGCCAGGTCGGGATTGAAGAACATCAGGCCCAGAACGAACAGCGCGGCAAGGCCGAGAATCGTCAGCAGACGATGGGCGATGCCGAAAAATTGAGCAATGCGTGGGTTCCCGGAGAGATTCCGGAAATTCACGCGGCGAACCATCTGCGGGGCGCCCGCTAAAGGCGCCTCGGAAGCTTGGTTGGACATTGAACCTCCTGCATTATTGCGGCAAAAACAGGGCGCGCCTGGCCAAGAAGTGAAGACCAAACGGCTGAACTGTCGCTGCTGCAATCTATTACGTTACCGTCGCAAGGCGTTACGGCAAGGCCATCCGCGAGGCCTGCTGGCCCTGCCGTCGGATGGCATGTTTCGGGGGGTAGGGCTGACGCCCTGGACACACTTCTTGAGTTGCTGGGACCCCGGATCCCTGGATACCTTGCTTGGCTCGACTATTTTCGATCGAGCCTCTACGAGCTCACGGCTCACCTCTTCGGTTTAGAGTGGGCGAATTGTAGAAGCCACTTTATATCGAGTCAATACTATGAAAAGAGTTCTTTATAACTTTTGTGTATCATATTGCACGTGGCCTTTCGTCAAAAATCAATAGAATCAAGCGTTTGCCGGGGTTACTTGAGCCGGCTGTGATGCAAAAAGAAATTTGTTAAAAAGTATGAAATACACTGATTTGCGCGACTTTATTTCCAAATTGCAACAAAAAGGTGAGCTCAAGCGTGTCTCGCATCCCGTTTCCTCGCATCTGGAGATGACCGAAATCGCCGACCGCACCCTCCGGGCGGAAGGCCCGGCGCTCCTTTTTGAGCAAGTCGACCAAAAAAATATCCCGGTTTTAGCGAATCTTTTCGGTACTCCTCATCGTGTTGCCCTGGGCATGGGGGCCGAGAACATCGGTGAATTGCGCCGCATCGGCCATCTGCTGGCGCGGCTGAAGGAGCCTGAACCGCCCAAGGGTATCAAGGATGTGCTGGACCTGGGCGCGCTGGTGAAGTCCTTGTGGGACATGGCCCCCAAGGAGCGCAGCTCGGCACCCTGCCAGGATGTGGTGTGGGAGGGCAAGGACGTGGACCTGTCGCGCCTGCCGATCCAGCACTGCTGGCCGGGCGACATTGCCCCGTTGATTACCTGGGGCCTGGTCGTCACCAAGGGGCCGCACAAGAAGCGCCAGAATCTGGGCATCTATCGCCAGCAGGTGCTGGGCCCCAACAAGGTCATCATGCGCTGGCTGGCCCATCGCGGCGGGGCGCTGGATTTCCGCGAGCATTGCATTGCCAACCCGGGCAAGCCGTATCCGGTGGTGGTGGCATTGGGGGCCGATCCCGCCACTATATTAGGTGCGGTCACGCCGGTGCCGGACAGCCTTTCCGAATACCAGTTCGCCGGCCTCTTGCGCGGCAGCCGCACCGAGCTGGTCAAGGCCATGGGCAGTGACTTGCGCGTGCCGGCGTCGGCCGAGATCGTGCTGGAAGGGCATATCTATCCGGATGAACATCATGCCTCCGGATTCGAGCATGCGCTCGAAGGACCGTATGGCGATCACACCGGTTACTACAATGAGCAGGACTGGTTCCCGGTCTTCACCATCGACCGCATCACGATGCGGCGCGATGCCATCTATCACTCCACCTACACCGGCAAACCGCCCGATGAGCCGGCTGTGCTGGGTGTGGCGTTGAATGAAGTTTTCGTCCCCTTGTTGCAGAAGCAGTTTGCCGAAATCACCGATTTCTACTTGCCTCCCGAGGGATGCAGCTATCGCATGGCGGTGGTGCAGATGAAGAAATCTTACGCCGGCCATGCCAAGCGGGTGATGTTCGGGGTGTGGAGTTTCCTGCGCCAGTTCATGTACACCAAGTTCATCGTGGTGGTGGATGAGGATGTGGATATCCGCGACTGGAAGGAAGTGATCTGGGCCATCACCACCCGTGTGGACCCGGTGCGCGATACGGTGCTGGTGGATAACACGCCCATCGATTACCTCGACTTCGCCTCGCCCATCAGCGGGCTGGGCAGCAAGATGGGCATCGATGCCACCAACAAGTGGCCCGGTGAAACCAGCCGTGAATGGGGTACGCCCATCGTGATGAGCGACGATGTGAAGAAGCGTGTCGATACCATCTGGAAGGACCTCGGTATCTAAGCAGGTCGGGCGGTCGCGTGTGACACGCCGCTCTCGCCAGGTGAAGCTTCAGGTAAAAAGCCGCGTAAATTGTTTAGGCATTTTGCGCGGCTTTTCACTTTCTGATGCACTGCAATGATTTCTCTGGCCGGGCCTGTGTGAATTGGGATACAATGCACCCCGGCGGGCCCCTGCGCATTGTGGCATGGTCAACCTGGTCAGGTCGGGAACGAAGCAGCCACAGCCATTTCCCGCAAGTGCCGCAGACAAGGCTCGCCTCTATTCTCTTTCTCTTCTGTTGTTCCAGCAGTTCTTCCCGCTCCTTGCTTTCCCGGATTGATTGCCTCAGCGCTTGCGTTTGTCACGGCCATCAAAAAGGCTGAAGCGAACAAGTCGCATCAGCCGTTGTACTTCACTTGCGGCAGAGATTACTCGTGCGGATCCAGCCGGTCCGCCAGGATCGCCGAGACGCCCGTGAAAGCCGGATATTCCGCCGTGATGACATAGGTCGGAATGGCCTTGGTGAGCACCGACATGCGGCCCTTGTTCTCGAAACGCGCGCGGAAGGGCGAGCGCGCGAAATACTCACCCAGATGCGGCACTACGCCGCCGCCGATATAGATGCCGCCCAGCGCACCCAGGGTCAGCGCCAGGTCGGCGGCGACGGTGCCCAGCATGCTGCAGAACAGGTCCAGTGTTTCCTGGCACAGTGCATCGCCTTGTTTCAATGCGCCTTCCACGATGTCGGCGGCCTTCAGTTCGGCAGCCGGACGACCATCGATGGCCAGCAGCGCGCGGTGGATGAATTCCAGCCCCGGTCCGGAGACCAGGCGTTCAGCCGAGACGTGCTCATGGAACTGCCAGGCATAGGCCAATACCGCTGCTTCGCGCGCATTGGCCGGGGCAAAAGCGGCATGGCCGCCTTCGCTGGCCAGTGGCAGCCAGTGGCCATCGCCGCGTACCAGTCCGCCGACCCCCAATCCGGTCCCGGCACCGACCAGTCCGACCGGCTGGCCAGGCTTGGGCGCACCGCCACCGATCTGCTGCAGCTCATCGGCGCGCAACTGCGGCACCGCCATCGACAGCGCCGTGAAGTCGTTGACCACCAGCAGCAGATCAAAGCCCAGCAGCTGGCGCGCCGCTTCGATGGAGAAGGCCCAGTCGTGGTTGGTCATCTTGATCTGGTCGCCCTGTACCGGATTGGCGATGGCCACCGCGGCATGCCTGACCGGAGGGTGTCCGGCCAGCTTCAGGTAGGCCTGGACGGCATCGGTAAATTGCGGATAGTCCGCGCCGCGCAGGACCTTCACTTGTTCTATATGCCCAGCTGAAGTTTCCAGCGCGAAACGGGCGTTGGTGCCGCCGATGTCGGCCAGCAGGCGCGGACCGCCGGCGTGGGGCGGCTTGTTCGGGGAGGGCGTCGGGGCTTGCATGGTCTGTCCTTGTTCTGTTCATGCCGGCAGGCGGCAGGGCGCGTGGCCGTGCCGCCTGTCCGGTTGCAATGGAGTCGGGCTGCTTCTGCTGCTTGTGCGCTACAGGATATGAGGCAGGTCGGCGCGCCAGGTTCCGGCGGATGAGCTGGCCATCCGCATCGGCGCGCATGGTACCAGCATCAGGCCAACTGTTGCAGCAAGGCGCTGCGCACCTCGGCGATCACGTCGCTCCAGTCGCCGGTCTGGCCCTGGCGGAACAGGCGCATGGACGGATACCACGGCGTATCGCTGCGTTCGAGCTGCCAGCGCCAGCAGGTGTTGACGCGGTTGAGCAGCCACACCGGCTTGCCCAGCGCGCCGGCCAGATGGCAGACCGCCGTGTCCACACTGATGAGCAGATCAAGATTGGCGATCAGGCCGGAGGTGTCGGCAAAGTCGCGCAATTCGGGCGAACAGTCCTGCACATGCTGCGCCAGCGGATGGGCGCGCAACTGCGCCAGGGCGGCCTCGCCGATCTGCACCGAATAGAATTCCAGCCGGGCATGCTCGCGTGCCAGCTCCACCACCGGAGCCAGCGCGTCAAAGGGCAGGGAACGTTCGCCGTCGATGCGCACTGCATCCGGATGCGTCTGGGCAGAGCTGCCTGCCCACACCAGGCCGACCCGCAAGGCGCGGTTGTGCGGCAGGCGCTGCAGCCAGCCGGCCCAGGCGCCGGCTTCCGGCAGCAGGTAGGGCGCGCGCGGGATGTCGGCTTCGCTGAAGGACTTGCAGGCCAGTGGCAAGCTCATCAGCGGGCAGTGATAGTCAAAGCCGGGCCGCATGAAATGGTCGCTGCCGATGACTTCGGCAGCGCCCGGCACCTTGGCCAGCAGGCGCACCAGCGCCGGCTGGACTTCTAGGATGACGCGAGCGCCCATGGCGGCCACCAGCGGCAGATAGCGCACGAACTGCAGGGTGTCGCCAAAGCCTTGCTCGGCATGGACCAGCAGGGTCTTGCCCTGCAGCGATTGTTCACCCAGCCACAGCGGCTGGAGGAACTGGCGCGCCAGGGAGCGCATCTGCTCGGTCGCCCAGCGGCTTTCGTAGGCGGGCCAGCCTTGGGCGAAGTCACCCTGGCGCAATTTCATGAGCGCGTCGTTCCAGGCGGCCGAATTCGTATCGGGCTTGAGTGCGCGGGCGCGGCGATAGCATTCGGTGGCTTCGTCGAAGCGATACAGCTGTTCCAGCGTGGAGCCACGATTGAACCACAGGTCCGGTGAGCTCTCGTCCAGTTCGAGGGCGCGGTCATAGGCGGACAGGGCCTCGACGGGCCGATGCATCTTGAAGAGCACGAAACCACGATTGGAATGCGCTTCGAAGAAGTCCGGATGCTCCTGCACGGCGCGGTCATAGGCGCGCAGGGCATCCTCGAAGCGATAGCTGTCCTTGCAGGTATTGCCCAGGTTGAACCACGCTTCGATGAAGTCGGGGCGCAGCGCCACGGCACGCTCATAGCTCTCGCGCGCATCATGATAGGCGTAGCGTTCATGCTGGATATTGCCCAGCTGGAACCAGGCATCGGCATTGTCGGGGGCCAGCGCCACGGCACGTTCGAGGTCGGCCTGCGCTTCTGCGTTCAGCTCGAGGCGGCGCAAGGCGGTACCCCGTGCCAGCAGGGCCTCGGCGAAGGCCGGGTTGTGCGCCAGGATCTGGTTGTAGCGTTCTACGGCTTCGGCGTCGCGGCCCAGGTGGACCAGGGCGCCGGCGTGGTCGAAATAGGTATCGGCATGCTCGGGATTGAGTTCGATCGCCTTGGCCAGTTGGGCTTCGGCGGCCTCCCAGTCTTCCTGGTGCAGCTTGAGCATGCCGTAGAGATAATTGGCCTCGAAATGGCGCGGCAGCTTGACCAGCACCTTCTTGTAGAGATCCTCCGCCGGTCCCAGCTTGCCTTTCTGATGAAGTGCCAGGGCTTTTTGCAACAAGATGAGTGACGCGTTTGCTTGCGGATGCATGGAAGTAGTCAATGTGAGAGAGAAGTGCCGACAGTGCCGGAGTCTGGCAAGTGTCCCAAATTCGCGCTGTTTCTGCCAGCGGATTACCGGGGCAATCGCCCTCCAATTGCGGGCTATGGTTGGGCAGCGGGGTAACCGGTAGGTGCGCCAGCGGGGGGCGCGCTTTTCTTTTACACTACCGGGACATCAGACAACTGATGCGCCAAGCCGGCACTGACCGGTTCTTCATCCACCGCATGCAGGCTGCATGCATGTCGCCACCACGGAGTCTTCCCGATGAGTTTCGCCATTCCCGCCCCCGCCCAGGCCACCGTTGCCGTGCTTGGCGGTGCGCCGTTCCCGGTTCGCCGCATCTATTGTGTGGGCCGCAACTATGCCGCCCACGCCCGCGAAATGGGCCATGACCCTGACCGCGAACCGCCGTTTTTCTTCATGAAGCCGGCCGATGCCGTCGTGCCGACCGACTCGGTGGTGCCGTACCCGGCTGCCACCGCCGACTACCACCACGAGATCGAACTGGTGGTGGCGCTGGCCAAGGGCGGCCGTGACATCCCGGTGGAACAGGCGCTGGAAACGGTCTATGGCTATGCGGTGGGCTTGGACATGACCCGCCGCGACCTGCAGGCGCAGGCCAAGAAGCTGGGCCGTCCCTGGGACATGGCCAAGGGCTTCGACCAGTCCGCTCCCTGCGCACCGCTGGTGCCGGTGGCCCAGGCCGGCCATCCGGACAAGGGCGCCATCTGGCTCAAGGTCAACGGTGAAGTGCGCCAGCAGGGTGATCTCTCGGACCTGATCTGGAACGTGGCCGAGACCATTTCCTACCTCTCCGGCCTGGTCGAGCTGTTCCCCGGCGACCTGATCTATACCGGCACTCCCGAAGGCGTGGGGGCAGTGGTCAAGGGCGATCACCTGCAAGGCCACGTGGACGGCTTGCCGGACCTCAACATCACCATCGGCTGACCAGGCCGGCGAGCAGGGCGCCGCAGCCGGTGGCTGCAGCGCCCGCAGGCTTGTTCTGCAGCCCGCAATTCCGGGCGGAAACCAAACTGTCATGAAGCCGGCCGCGATGCGGCGTATAATAAGGAGTTCCGGGCAGAGTTTGTGCCGGCCCGGTCAGCATCGTTGGCATCATCCGAAGCGCCCGGCCGAGCAGGTTTGGCCGGTTCGCCCGTAACACCTCAACACAGAAAGCAATCAGAACCCGTGCGCATGCACGCCATGCACCGGAGCCGCCTGGCGGCTGCCGCGGCGCTGTCGCACCGTTCGCAATACACCATGTCCGACACCACGTCCGCGTCCGCAGCACCGGCTGCACCTGCCGTCCGCTTCGAAGATTTCGGCCTTTCGCCCGATATCCTGAAAGCCCTGGCCGAACAAGGCTACGTCCACCCGACCCCGATCCAGGCCCAGGCCATTCCCGTGGTGCTGCAAGGCCGCGATGTGATGGGGGCAGCCCAGACCGGCACCGGCAAGACCGCCGGCTTCTCTCTGCCGATCATCCAGCGCCTGCTGGCGCACGCCAGCCACAGCGCTTCGCCGGCCCGCCATCCGGTGCGCGCCCTGATCCTGACCCCGACGCGCGAGCTGGCGGACCAGGTGGCGGACAATGTGAAGGCGTATTCACGCTTCACCCCGCTGCGCTCCACCGTCGTCTTCGGTGGCGTGGACATGGCCCCGCAAACCGCCACCCTGCGTGCCGGCGTGGAGATCGTCATCGCCACCCCGGGCCGCCTGCTGGATCACGTGCAGCAAAAGACCGTGAACCTGTCGCAGACCCAGATCCTGGTCATGGACGAAGCCGACCGCATGCTGGACATGGGCTTCCTGCCAGACCTGCAGCGCATCATCAACCTGCTGCCCAAGCAGCGCCAGAACCTGCTGTTCTCGGCCACCTTCTCGCCCGAGATCAAGAAGCTGGCCGCCAGCTTCCAGAACAACCCGGTGACCATCGAAGTGGCGCGCAGCAATGCCACCGCCGAAAACGTCACCCAGACCATCTACAAGGTGGAGGAAGCCGCCAAGGCCGATGCAGTCAGCTTCATCATTCGCCAGCGCGAACTGAAGCAAGTGATCGTTTTTTCCAATACCAAGATCGGCGCTTCGCGCCTGGCGCGCACATTATTGGCCGAGGGTGTGAAGGCTTCTGCCATCCACGGCGACAAGACCCAGTCCGAGCGCATGGCCGCGCTGGAGTCCTTCAAGCAGGGCCAGATCGAAGTGCTGGTGGCTACCGACGTGGCTGCACGCGGTCTGGACATCGCCGAGCTGCCCTGCGTGATCAACTATGACCTGCCCTACAACGCCGAAGACTATGTGCATCGTATCGGCCGTACCGGCCGCGCTGGCGCCTCGGGCGACGCCATCTCGCTGTTCTGTGACAAGGATGAACGTCTGCTGGTCGATATCGAGAAGCTGATCAAGAAGAAATTCGAGCGCGCCGAACTTGCCGGCTTTGCGCCGCGCATGCGCTCTGATCGTGGTGATCGTGGTGATCGTGGTGATCGTGGTGAGCGTTCGGAGCGCGGCGAGCGCAGTGAGCGCAGCCGTGGCAGCCGTGACGGTGCTGCGCCGTCGGGACGCCGCGAAAAGGTCGATCCCTGGTTCCTCAAGCCCTATGAGCCCAGCGCCACCGAGACCGTCTCCACCAAGCCGGAATTGCCCAAGAACAACCGTCCCAAGCCCAAGGTCGCAGCCTTGCTGGGCGGCATCCCCAAGCGCTGATTCCGCGCTGTCAGCCAGGGCCGAAACGCGCTCGCCAGGCGGTGAGCGCCAGGGTCCAGAAGCCCTCGCGGTCACGCGCCGCGCCCGTCTCCAGTCCCAGGAATGCCGCCGCCTGCTGCAAGGCCAGCAGCGGCTGGCTCAGGTCCAGTGCCTGCGCGCCGTTCTGCTTGGAAAACTTCTCCCCCATCGCATTCATCAAGAGCGGCACGTGCAGGTAGCACGGCGTCGGATAGCCCAGCAATCCCTGCAGGTAGATCTGCCGCGCCGTCGAGTCGAGCAGGTCGGCGCCGCGCACGATGTCGGTCACGCCCTGTTCGGCGTCATCCACCACCACCGCCAGCTGATAGGCCCAGAAGCCATCGGCTCGCTGCAGCACGAAATCTCCCACTTCCGTCGCCAGGTGCTGTGCCTGCGGGCCGAGCCAGCGATCCGTGAATCGCACCAGCTCGCCCGCTTCGCCGGATTCCGGCACGCGCAGCCGCAGCGTACGCGCCTCCTTGCCCGGCGCCAGGCCGTGACGGCAGGTGCCGGGATAGAGTGCGGCGCCATCGCTGGCCGTTCCTACCCGTGAATCGGCGATCTCCTTGCGGCTGCAGCCGCAGGGGTAGGCCAGCGCACCCAGCCGCTCACGCGCCAGCTGGTAGCGCGCCTTGCGCTGGCTCTGCACCAGGACCGGGCCGTCCGAATGCATGTCCAGCGCGGCCAGGGTGGCGATGATGTCGTCAGCCGCGCCGGGCACGGTGCGGGTCTCATCAATATCCTCGATGCGCAGCAGCCAGCGGCCCGCGTGCACGCGCGCATCCAGGTAGCTGGCCAGCGCCGCCACCAGCGAGCCGGCATGCAGGGGCCCGGAAGGCGAGGGCGCAAAGCGGCCCACGTAGGCCGGGCGGCTCACGGCTGCTCCCGCAGCGGGACCGGGCCGATCAGCGACTGCCGCACGTGCGGCTGCGCCAGGTGCTGGATGAACCATCTCAGCGACTTGCCCAGTTCGGCCTTGGGCCAGGCCACCATGAAGTTGTCACTGGGCTTGGTGGCCAGGGTCTGCTTTTCCACCAGCGCGCCCGTGGTCAGGTAGGGCTCGGCCCAGATGCGCGGCAGGTGGCCGCAGCCCAGGCCGGCCAGCTGGGCTTGCAGCTTGTCGGCCACGGTGGCGACCGTCAGCGTTTCCTGGCCCGACAGCAAGCCCATGGTCAAGGTGGGCAGGGACTGGCTGTTGTCCCCCACGGCAATGGCCCGGTGGCTGCGCACCAGTTCGGCCGACAGCGGCTCGCTGGCCGAGGCCAGCGGGTGCTGCGGCGCCACCGCAAAGACCCAATCCACCGCCCCCAGCTCCTGCATCTGGAAGCGGCCGCTGGTGCGCACCACTTCCGGCCCGTCCAGCGTCACCCCGATGACCAGGTTGGCGCGGCCTTCGATGAGTTTTTCCCAGGCACCGGTCAGCACGCCGGGCGTAAAGCGCAGGCGAGTGCCGGATTGCTCGCGGTCGAAGGCCTCGATCACCGGCAGCATCTTGTCAAAAGGAATCAGGCTGTTGAGCACGATATGCAGCTCGGTCTCACGCCCGGTGGCGGTGCGCTTGACGCGCTGCTCCAGGTCGTTGGCGGCCAGTAGCAAATGACGGCCTTCCTGCAACAATTGCAGGCCCGCCGGTGTCAACTGGGCCCGATGGCCGCGCCGGTCGAACAGGAGGACGTCCAGGTCATCTTCCAGCTTGCGCACACTGTAGGTCAGGGCCGAGGGCACCCGGTCCAGTGCCACGGCAGCCGCGGCAAAGCTGCCCTTGCGGTCGATCATGTCGAGGATCAGCAGGGATTCCAGGGTCAGGTTCACGTCTTGCTCCGCTTGTTTAAATTTTTTGAACGAACACTACGGATTTTAGACCTTATCTGTCCAAAAGTTAGCCTCTATAGTGACGCCATCGACAAACATTTTGACCAAACCAATTCCGGTTTGTACCTGACTCAAGAAAGAGGTGTTGACATGATGGAACTTCGCAAAGCGAATGATCGTGGCCACGCCAACCACGGTTGGCTGGATTCCTATCACAGCTTTTCCTTCGCGGACTACTATGATCCCAAGCATATGGGCTTCGGCCCCTTGCGCGTGATCAATGAAGACCGCGTTGCTGCTGGCCAGGGCTTCGGTACGCACGGCCACCGTGACATGGAGATCATTTCCTATGTGCTCGAAGGTGAACTTGCACACAAGGACAGCATGGGCAATGGCAGCGTGATCCGCCCCGGTGACGTGCAGCGCATGAGTGCCGGCACGGGCGTGCGCCACTCGGAGTACAACCACTCCCAGGACGGCACCACGCATTTCCTGCAGATCTGGATCATGCCGGACCGCGCCGGCGCCGAACCGGGTTATCAGGAAGCGCACTTCTCGGCCGCCGACAAGGAGGGCAAGCTGCGCCTAGTGGCCTCGCGGGATGGTCGTGACGGTTCGGTCAGCATGAACCAGGATGCCCAGCTGTATGCCGGTCTGTTTGATGGCGCCCAAGGCGCCAGCTACACCTTGCCGCAAGGCCGCCTGGGCTATGTGCATGTAGCCCGTGGCAAGGTCAGCGTCAATGGCCAGCCCCTGGAAGCGGGCGATGCCGTCAAGCTCAGTGCGGTCGACCGCATCGAGATTGCTGGCGGTGAAAAGGCTGAGGTTCTCTTGTTCGATCTGCCGCGCTGAGCACTTAGCGCTGGCAGGGCAGTTTGCAGTAGCAAGCCCGCCGGTACCGATCACACCGGCGGTTTTTTCGCGTCACTTCACTCTCTAGAGAAGGAATTACGTCATGACCAAAGTTGCCATCGTCTACCATTCCGGCTACGGCCACACCAAGAAGCAGGCTGAAGCCGTGCAGGCTGGCGCTGCCGGCGTTGCCGGCGCCAATGTCGAGCTGATCGCCATCAGCGCCGAAGGCACCATCACCGATGAACAATGGGCCAGCCTGGATGCGGCTGATGCCATCATCTTCGGCTCGCCGACCTACATGGGTACCGTGTCCTGGCAGTTCAAGAAATTCGCCGACGCTTCCTCCAAGCCCTGGTTCAGCCAGAAATGGAAGGACAAGATCGGCGCCGCCTTCACCAATTCGGCCAGCATGAACGGCGACAAGCTGTCGACCCTGCACTACCTGTTCACGCTGGGCATGCAGCACAGCATGATCTGGGTCGGCACCGGCCTGATGCCTTCCAACAGCAAGGCAGCCCAGCGCAACGATATCAACTACGTCGCCTCGTTCTCGGGCCTGATGGCGCAAAGCCCGTCGGATTCCTCGCCGGAAGAAGGTCCGCTGCCGGGCGACCTAGAAACGGCCAAGCTGTTTGGTGCGCGCGTGGTGGAAACGGCTGCCAAGTTCAAGAAGTAAGCTTCACTCCTTTTGCTGCAGATGTGAAAAAGCCGGCCTCACAAGGGCCGGCTTTTTTCGTTGTCAGGACGCTGTGCCGCTCAGGCCGCAGCAGAGCTGGCTTCCTGCGCTGCACGCTGCCGGGGCGCGCAATGCGGGCAGGACTTGCCCGGCACGTAATCCGGCGACAGCTGTTCGCGCGGGGTGACCACGGCGCGGCAGGCGAAGCATTGGGCGGTCTGGGTTTCCTTGAGCTCGGGGCTCAGGGCGGTGCGATAGTCGAAGACGAAGCAGTCGCCGTTGTAGTGGGCGCCGCCGACATCCTCGAAATACTTCAGGATGCCGCCTTCGAGCTGGTACACATGGTCATAGCCAATGTTCTGCATGTGAATGGCAGCCTTTTCGCAGCGGATGCCGCCAGTGCAGAAGGTCACCACGGTCTTGCCCTCGAAATCGGCCTTGTGGTCTTCGATCACCTTGGGGAATTCCGTGAACTTGCTGATACGGTAATCCACGGTGTTGTCGAATGTACCCACATCGACCTCGAAGCCATTGCGGGTATCCACCATCACCACCGGACGGCCTTCGTCGTCATGGCCCTGGTCCAGCCAGCGCTTGAGTTCCTTCGGTTCCACGAAGGGCGCGCGGCCCAGCTCCGGCTTGATCAGCGGATGCTTCATCGTGATGATCTCGGCCTTCAGTTTCACCAGCATGCGGGTGAAGGGCTGCTTCTCGGAATAGCTTTCCTTGACGGTGAGGTCGGCAAAGCGCGCATCGGCACGCAGCCAAGCCAGGAAGGCGTCGATTTCATGGCGCAGGCCGGCCAGGAACAGGTTGATGCCTTCCGGACTCAGGATCACGGTGCCGCGAAGGTTGTTCTTTTGGCAAAACTCCAGAAAAGCGGGACGCTTTTCGGCGGTGTCATCGAAGCTGACGAATTTGTAGGCGGCGATGTTGACGTAGGGGGTATCGGGGGACTGCATGATGTCGTGCTCAACTCTAAGTCTTTGAATCGTCAGCATTATAACCGTGCGCTCCGGCTGGCCGCAGTTATTTGGCAGGTGCGTGCGGCTTCTCTGATGCAGATCAAGGCAAGTTCGCGGGATCGCCGTTCATGGCAGGTGTAAAGTCTTTGCAATCCGTCACAAATTGCCATCAATAGGAATCGGTCAGGCTCGCAAGCTCCGGTAAAATGACGCCCTATGACTACCCCGCAATTTGTACACCTCCGTATGCACTCGGAGTATTCCATCGTGGACGGCCTGGTGCGTATCGACGACATCGTGAAGGCCGCCGCCAAGGATGGACAGGCCGCCCTGGCGGTGACCGACCTCGCCAACCTGTTCTGCATGGTGCGTTTTTACAAGGAAGCGCGCGGCAAGGGGGTCAAGCCCATCGCCGGCTGCGATCTGTGGATCACCAACGATGCCGACCGCGAAAAACCCTTCCGCCTGCTCGTATTGATCAAGAACCGTCATGGTTACTTGCAATTATGTGAAGTATTGTCCCAAGCCTGGCTGAACAACCAATACAAGGGCCGTGCCGAAGTGCGCATGGAATGGCTGGACGCGTTGCGCCACCAGGACGGCGGCAACGGCCTGATCGCCCTGTCCGGGGCCGGCATGGGCGACATCGGCCAGGCCATCGACAACGGCAACCTGGCCCAGGCCGAAGCCTGCGCGCGCCGCTGGGCCGAGATCTTCCCCGGTGCCTTCTACCTGGAGCTGCAACGCGCCGGCCAGGCCAACATGGAACTGCAGGTGCGCCAGAGCGTTGCCCTGGGCGCCAAGCTGGGCCTGCCTTGCGTGGCCACGCACCCGATCCAGTTCCAGAGTCCCGAAGAATTCATTGCCCACGAAGCCCGCACCTGCATCGCCGAAGGCGAGATCATGGCCAATGCGCGCCGCGTGCGCCGCTTCAACGAGCAGCAGTACTTCAAGTCGCAGGCCGAGATGGCCGAGCTCTTCGCCGACCTGCCCGGTGCGCTGGCCAATTCGGTGGAAATCGCCAAGCGCTGCAACCTGGTGCTGCAACTGGGCAAGCCGCAATTGCCGGACTTCCCCACGCCCGACGGCATGAGCATCGACGACTTCCTGGTCGCCCAGACCAAGGCCGGGCTGGAAGTGCGCCTGAAGGAACTGTTCCCCAACGAAGCCGAACGCGAGAAGCAGCGCCCCCGCTATGAGGCGCGGCTGGAGTTCGAGAACAACACCATCATCAAGATGAAGTTCCCGGGCTACTTCCTGATCGTGGCCGACTTCATCCAGTGGGCCAAGAACAATGGCGTGCCGGTCGGTCCCGGCCGGGGCTCGGGTGCAGGCTCCCTGGTGGCTTACTGCCTGCTGATCACCGACCTGGACCCGCTGCGCTACAACCTGCTGTTCGAGCGTTTCCTGAACCCGGAACGCGTCTCGATGCCCGACTTCGACATCGACTTCTGCCAGGAAGGCCGCGACCGCGTGATCCAGTACGTGAAGGACCGCTATGGCAAGGATGCGGTCTCGCAGATCGCCACCTTCGGTACCATGGCCGCCAAGGGCGCGGTGCGCGACGTGGGCCGCGTGCTGGACCTCGGCTACAACTTCTGCGATGGCATTTCCAAGCTGATCCCCTTCAAGCCGGGCAAGCTGGTCACCCTGGCCGATGCCATCGAGGAAGAGCCTCTGTTGAAAGAGCGCCTGGAAAACGAGGAAGAGGTCAAGCAGCTAATGGGCCTGGCCCAGCAGGTCGAAGGCATCGCCCGCAACATCGGCATGCACGCAGGTGGCGTGCTGATCGCGCCCGGCAAGCTGACCGATTTCTGCCCGCTCTATACCCAGGGCGGCGATTCCGGCGTGGTCTCGCAATACGACAAGGACGACGTGGAAGCCGTCGGCCTGGTGAAGTTCGACTTCTTGGGCTTGACCACGCTGACCATCCTCGACCGGGCGGTGCGCTACATCCGCATGCTCGATCCGGCCATGGCCGATTTCGACCTGGCCAAGCTGCCGCTGGATGACCGGCCTTCTTACGAACTGCTGACCAAGGCCAAGACGGTCGCCGTGTTCCAGCTGGAAAGCCGCGGCATGCAAGGCATGCTGAAGGACGCACGTCCCGACCGCTTCGAGGACATCATCGCGCTGGTGGCGCTGTACCGTCCGGGCCCGATGGACCTGATTCCCGACTTCTGCAAGCGCAAGCACGGCGAAGCCTTCGACTATCCTGATCCGCGTACCGAGGGCATCCTCTCCGAGACCTACGGCATCATGGTCTATCAGGAGCAGGTGATGCAGATGGCGCAGGTGATCGGTGGTTATTCGCTGGGCGGCGCCGACTTGCTGCGCCGGGCGATGGGCAAGAAGAAGGCCGAGGAAATGGCCAAGCACCGTGAACTGTTCCGCGAAGGCGCGGCCAAGAACGGGCTGGACCAGGCCAAGGCCGACGAGATCTTCGACTTGATGGAAAAGTTCGCCGGCTACGGCTTCAACAAGTCGCACGCGGCTGCCTATGCACTGCTGTCCTACTACACTGCCTACCTCAAGGCCCATCACCCTGCCGCGTTCATGGCCGCCAACTTGTCGCTGGCCATGGAAGACACGGACAAGGTGAAGATCCTGATCGAGGATTCGATCGACATCTGCAAGCTGGCCATCCTGCCGCCGGACATCAACAAGTCTGACTACCGCTTCATGCCGGTGGGCGAGCCGGGCAAGAAGGCCACCCAGATCCGCTATGGCCTGGGTGCCGTCAAGGGTGCCGGGCAGAACGCCATCGAAGCCATCCTGGAAGCCCGCAAGAGCGGCCCCTTCAAGGACCTGTTCGACTTCGCCAAGCGCGTGGACAAGAAGCAGATCAACCGCCGCACCATCGATTCGCTGATCCGCGCTGGTGCCTTCGACTGCTTCAAGGTCGACCGTGCGATCCTGCAGGCCTCGGTCAACCTGGCCTGGGAAAGCGCCGAGCAGGCCGAGAAATCGGCCAACCAGGTCAGCCTCTTCGGTGGCAACGACAGCGACCTGGAAGCACCGCTGGAATACGTTCAGGTGCCGCCCTGGAGCGACAAGCAGCGCCTGACCGAAGAGAAGGGCGCGCTGGGCTTCTATCTCTCCGGCCACCTGTTCTCGGCTTACGAAAAGGAAGTGCGCCGCTTCGTGCGCACCAAGATCGCCAGCCTGGAACCGTCCTGGGAGCCACGCAGCCTGGCCGGCATCATCACCGGCGTGCGGGTGCAGATGACCCAGCGCGGCAAGCTGGTGATCTGCACGCTGGACGATGGCACGGGCGTGATCGAAGCCACGATCTACAACGAACTGTTCGAGCCGTTCAAGCACCTCATCAAGGAAGATGAATTGCTGGTGGTGTCGGGCAAGGTGTCGGAAGACCGCTTCAATGGCGGCCTGCGCGTGGCTGCCGACAAGGTGATGGACCTGGGCGCGGCGCGCATCCAGTACGGCGTGCGCATGGTGGTGTCGCTCAACAAGGCGATCGACCCGAATCACCTGCGCGACACCCTGGCCGCACATCGCCAGGAGCAGGGCCTGCCCTTCGTGATGCGCTACCGCCAGGCCGATGCCGCCTGCGAGGTGGTGCTGGGCGATGCCTGGCGCGTCAATCCTAGCGACAGCCTGCAATCGACGCTGGTGGCTTCCTTTGGCAAGGAAGCGGTGGTGGTCGAATATTGATCCCGCAAGCCTGCACATGGGGCCGGGGATGGGCCAGGGATGCAGCCACGGCGGCACTGCCGATGGCGCGCTCTACCGGCCCCGGCCGCAGGGATATTTCCTCATGGACGTAAAAGAATGAAACTAAAAATCTCGCCGTATTTTCTTCGCCTGCTGCGCTTGCACATGCCTTATCGCTGGCGTCTGCTGATGGCCTTCGTCGCCATGGCGGTCACGGCCGGTACCGAGCCTGTGGTGCCGTATATCTTTCAGGTGTTGCTGGACAAGGGCTTCGTGGGCAAGCCGGCATTTTCGCTGTGGCTGGTGCCGGTGGCCGTGATCGGGATCTTCGTCATCCGCGGCGCCTCCACCTTCGCCAGCAGCTATCTGATGACCTGGGTCACCACTCGCATCCTCAATGAGGTACGCGGCCGCATGTTCGCCCAGATGCTCGATTTTCCCTTGGCCTTCTATGCCACCAACAGCGTGGGCAAGGTCATCAATTCGATCATGTTCGAGGTTCAGGGCATCACCGACATGGTGACCCGGATCTTCACCTCGATGATCCGCTCGGCCTTGACCGTGCTGGGGCTGCTGGCCTGGCTGCTGTATCTGAACTGGTCGCTGACCATCGTCACCCTGATCCTGCTGCCCTTGCTGGCCACCGTGGTGCGCTTTACCAGCCGCAACCTGAAGAAGCTCAATCAGGAATCCCTGAAGGTCAATGCGGAGCTGACCCAGGTCATCGAAGAGTCCACCCGCGCCCAGCAGGTCATCAAGATATTCGGCGGCCAGGAGTTCGAGAAGCATCGCTTTCATCAGAGTTCCGAAAACCTGCGCCGCTATACCATGCGCATGACCAAGACCTTTTCGTCGACCGTGCCCATCACGCAGTTCATGACGGCATCGGCCGTGGCCATCGTGATCGTGATGGCCCTGATCCAGTCGGGCAATGGCCAGATCACCGTGGGCGGATTCGTTTCCTTCATTACCGCCATGCTGATGCTGCTGACGCCCTTGAAGCAGCTGGCAGAAGTCAACGGCCCCCTGCAACGCGGCATGGCGGCGGCCGAGGCGGTCTTCAACCTGATCGACATGCCCACCGAACGCACCGGCGGACGCGAACTGCCTGGCCGCGCGCAGGGCAAGATCGATCTGGTCGATCTGTGTTTTGCCTATCCCGAGCGCGAGCAACTGGCTCTGGATCATCTGAACCTGAGCGTGAAGGCCGGCGAGACCATCGCGTTCGTCGGCATGTCCGGTGGCGGCAAGTCCACCCTGGTCAACATGATTCCCGGCTTCTATTCGGCCACCGGCGGGCAGATCCTGCTGGACGGCGAACCCATCGAGCAGATTTCCCTGCGCAGCCTGCGCAAGCAGATCGCCATGGTCAGCCAGCACGTCGTGCTGTTCAACGGCACCATCATCGACAACGTGGCCTATGGCGATGCCCAGCCTGATCTGGCACGGGTAGAGGCGGCGCTGGAAGCGGCCCATCTGGGAGGGCTGGTCAAGGAGCTGCAGGACGGGATGCATACCGTGATCGGCGACAACGGCTCACGCCTCTCCGGTGGTCAGCGCCAGCGCCTGGCCATTGCGCGCGCCATTTACAAGAATGCCCCCATCCTGATCCTGGATGAAGCCACCTCGGCGCTGGATACCGAATCGGAACGCGCCGTCCAGGCCGCGCTGGACTGGCTGATGGAAGGCCGCACCACCTTCGTCATCGCCCACCGGCTGTCCACGGTGGAACGTGCCGACCGCATCGTGGTCCTGTCGGCCGGCAAGATCGTCGAAGTCGGGACCCACCAGGAACTTCTGCAACAGAACGGCGCTTACGCCAAGCTTTATCACCTTCAGTTTTCCGGAGACGATACCGAACAGGATGAGAGCAAATTACAGCAACTGAAAAAGCTGGTCTGACCGGCGCACAACAAGAGCGTATATACAACGACATGTCCATGCATAACGAAGAAACGGCGCCCGGGGGGGCGCAAATCGTTCCGCCAGCCTTATTGCAGCGGGCCGACAAGATACTGTTCGTTGCCCATCTGGCACTGGGGGATTTCACTTACATGCAGGCCTGCTTCAAGGCATTTGCGCAGGCCTATCCGCACATCAAGATTCACTTGTGGGTCGATGAGGTGCGGCGCACCTATGACTTCCGACAGTGGAAGCATCTGCAAAACTATGTGGTCTTCGACTGGCTCGAAGCTTGTCCCATGTTCGACCGGCTTTATACCAAGACCTACAGTCCCTTCGCGCTCCATAGTTCGCTGCGCCAGGCACGTCTGGAGCAGTATCCCATCGTGGTGTCCTTCGGCATCGCACGGCGTGATTTCTATGCCCGGCTGGTGCGGCGGATCAGCCCCAAGGGTTTCGTGGTGAGCATGTCCAAGCGGGTGCGTTTCTATGACCTCCGCAAGCACCTGATCTACCGCTCCCTGGATGGCAGCTATCCCTATTCGCGTCAGAAGACCCAGCACATCAGCGATATCTGCGCGGACTGGTTCCTGCAGCTGTTCGGTCTGGAGGTGCCACTGCAGGCGCGCGTGCCGGAGCTGCCGGTTCCGCCCAGCTGGCGCGGCCAGGCCCAGGCGCAGCTGGCGGATTGGGGCAGTGCCGCCAAGGGAGAGCGCGATCATCCCCTCATTTTCGTCAACGCTTTTTCCAAACAGAAGGAGCGTAACTGGCCGCTGGGCAACGCCATTGCGCTGGTGCAGCGCATGCAGAACGATGCCCGCTGGAAGGATGCCCATTTCGTCCTCAACGCCCCGCCCGAAGCCAGTGAGCAGGTCCGTCAGGCGGTCAGGGACAGCGCATTGCCCCGGCTGCACGTGTTCAGCGCCCAGGAGCATTTCTTCCAGCTGCCGGCGATGCTGGAACAGTGCGATCTCATCATCACCGTCGAGACCTCCATCATGCACTTTGCCAATGCGGTACGGGTGCCGGTAGTGGCGATGATGCGCCAGATCAATCCGGAGTGGGCGCCCATCGATGCGGCGCAGACCAACATCCTCTACACCGAGGGTTTCGAGGACAGCCTCGACCGCATCCCGGTGGACAAGGTGATGCAGTTCCTCGATATCCCGATGGGAAGCGCACCGCGCTTCTCCCCCGAACAGCTGAGACGGATGGCCAACTGAATGAGCGTGATACCCGCACCCCGCCTGGCTGGCGCCGACAAGATTCTTTTCATCGCCCACCTGGCCATTGGCGACTTCACCTATCTGCAGAACTTCTTCCGTGCCTTCGCACAGGCACATCCGCACTTGCAGGTGCACCTGTGGATCGATGAGGTGCGTCGCACCGATGACCAGAGCAAGTGGCCCTATCTGAAAAACTACGCGCTCTATGACTGGGCCGAGCATTGCCCGTTCTTCGCCAAGGTCTATCGCCGCACCTACAGCCCGGCCCTCTTGGAAGAGTCGATCGCAGAAGCGCGCGCCCAGCATTATCCGCTGGTGGTTTCCTTGGCGACTTTGCGACCGGCGCAGTATGCGCGCCTGGCACGCCAGGTCGGCCCCGATGCCTGGGTCGTCGGCATGCGCGGCAAGCTGCGCTGGTACGCGCCGCTGCAACAGCTGGCCTATCGCTGCCTGGATGCTGCCTTTGCGCCGTTCAAGCCCTTTGCCGGTTATCACATCACCGATGAGTATGCCCACTGGTTCCGGCAACTCGGCAACGTGGCCGTCGAAGGGGAGCAACGCCTGCCCTTCGTCGAAATTCCGCAGCAGTGGCAAGAGGCTGCCCGGGCGCAACTGCTGGAGTGGGGTGTTGACGGTCCCACCACCGGCACCGGCAAGCCGGCATTGGTGTTCATCAATCCCTTTGCCAAGACCAGGAAACGCTGCTGGCCCGTGACCCGTGTGGCAGAACTGATCTCGGCGCTGCAGGCCCATCCGGCGTGGGCGCAGACCCGTTTCGTCATCAACGCCACGCCCCAGGAGATCGAAGCGGCCAAGGCCGAGATCGCCGATCGTTTGCCAGCGCGGACTTACTGGTTCAGCGCCCAGCAGAACTTCTTCCAGCTGCCGGCAGTGTTGCAGCGCTGTGGCCTGATCATTTCGGTGGAGACGGCTGTCATGCATCTGGCCAATGCCGTGCACGTCCCGGTGGTGGCGCTGATGCGCCGCAAGAATCCGGAGTGGGCACCTATCGACCGGGCCCACAGCACGGTCATCATGGCCGCACGTCGCAGCGACTGGGTGGATGCCATCTCCACCCAGCAAGTGCTGCAAGTGCTGCAAACACCGGAGTCCAAGCAATGAGCAGCCTGCCTCCCAACCCGGCGGCGAATGCCGCCCAGCGCGACCAGGACACGGTGCACATCGCCTTCTGCGTCGATGATCGCTATTTCCGCTGCATGGGCGCCACCATTGCTTCCTTGCTGGCCAACAACCCGCGCCGCCGTTTCAGCTTCCACGTGCTGGCCACGCAGGTCAATGAAGACAATCGCCGCCGCTTTGCCTCGCTCGGCCAGCAGCCCGGCGTCACTACGCAGTTGCACGTGCTGGATGCTGCGCTGTTTTCCCGCTTCGAGCACTACACCAAATCGACCTATTACTCCTCGGCCATCTTTGCGCGGCTGGTCATTGCCGACGTGCTCAAGTCGGTCACCGACCGCGTGCTGTACCTGGATGCCGACATCCTGTGCGTCGGCAGTCTCGACGCGCTGGTAGCGCTGGACCTGCAAGACACCATCGCCGCCGTCGTTCCCGACGCCGAGGCCACCACGCGGCGCCGGGTGGAGGCACTCAAGCTCAAGCATGGTCGCTACTTCAATTCGGGGATGCTCTACATCAACATCACCAACTGGATCGCGGAGGGCATCACCCAGCAGATCATCGATGTGCTGCTCAAGGAATGGGAGGATTTCCGCTTCCCGGATCAGGATGCCCTCAACCTGGTGCTGGACGGCCGGGCCCGTTACGTCGATATCCGCTGGAATTATCTCTATGGTCTGGTGGGCGATCTGGAGAACACGCGCACTGCGCTGGCCATTCCCGAGGGCGCGGCCAGCCTCATCCATTTTGCCGGTTCGGTCAAACCGTGGGGGGTATGGAGCGGCCACGACGCCGTGGCGCTGTTCCAGCGCTATCACGCTGAATCGGCCTGGTCGGATCTGCCGCTGGACCTGGCGCCGGAGAATTACAAGGAGTTGCGCATGCATTCCCGTTTCCAATGGGCACGCGGCCAGTATGCCGACAGCTTGCGCTGGTACTGGCGCTATTTGATGGCGCGCCGCCGCTTGCATCGTTGACCGCCGCTCACCCCAGGCAGACCACTAGCGCCCCAGGACGTACAGAAAGTACAACATGACACAACAATTGATCCCCGCGGACTTGCTCGGCAAGGCGGACAAGATTCTCTTCGTCGCCCATCTGGCATTGGGCGATTTCACTTACATGCAGAATTGCTTCCGCGCGTTCCGGCAAGCCTATCCGCATATCCGCATCCATCTCTGGGTCGATGAGGTCAGGCGCACCCCGGATGCGAGCCAGTGGGAGCACCTGAGCAAGTATTCGCTCTACGACTGGGTGCGCGATTGCGGGATGTTCGAGCGCATCTACGACCGCACCTACAGCCCTGAGCTGTACCGGCAATCCATCGAAGAGGCGCGCCAGGAGAACTATCCCATCGTGGTGTCCTTCGCCGTGCTACGCCGGCATCTCTATGCCGAACTGGCCCGCAAGCTGTCGCCCCATGGCTTCGTGGTGGGACAGAAGAAGCGTGTGCGCCTGCTCGATATCCGCAAGCATCTGGCCTATCGCAAGCTGGATGCGGTCATTCCGGCCTACACCACGGCCGATCTGAATGGCAGGCACATCAGCGAGATCTATGCGGGCTGGTTCTCCCAGCTGTTTGGCATGCCGATTGACCGGGATGCCTTGTACCCCTACGTCGACATCGCGCCGGTCTGGATCGACCGCGTCCGCCAGCGCTTGCAGGCGGCCGGTGTGGCGCCGGGCAGCAAGCTCATTTTCCTCAATGCCTTCTCGAAATCCCAGGAACGCAGCTGGCCCCTGGAACGCATGATCGAACTGGCGCAGCGCATCCGGCACAGCCCGGGGGGAGGGCAGATGCATTTCATCATCAATGTCGTGCCCGAGAAGATGGCGCAGGCGCAGGCCTTGTTGCCGGCAGAGAAGAGTTTCCTTCACCTCTTCAGCGCCCAGGAGAATTTTTTCGAGCTTCCTGCTGTCCTCAGTCTGTGCACGCTGATTGTCTCGGTCGAGACCGCCATCATGCATCTGGCCAATGCGGTCCATGTGCCGGTCATCGCGCTGATGCGCCAGACCAGCCCGGAGTGGGTGCCCTTCGATGCTGCCTCGACCACGCTCATTGGCGTGAAGACGCGCAAGGGCTGGATTACCGAGATTTCCGTGGATGAGGTGCTGGAGACGGTCTTGCACCATGGTGTCATGGCATCGGCGATGGTCCCATCCGATTGAACGAACGCCGCCACTTCTTGCCGCAGTTCACCTACTTCTATTTCTTATAAGAATTCTTTGAAAATGAATCACCCCACCGCACCCATGTGGCTGCAATGGTCGTTCTTCGGTGTCCTCTCCTTGTTCCTGCTCCTGGGGCTGAGCGTGGACAGGGTGGCGGGTGCCTGCTTTTATCTGCTCATCCTGCTGGGCCTGGTCAGCATCTTTCAGGGCGGCCGGGCCAGTCTGCTGGCGTATGCAGGTTCCTGGCGCCGTTACTGGCCGCTTTATCTGGCGATGACGTCGGTGCTGCTGTCGCTGGCGATGAATCAATGGTGGTTCCATCAGTTCTCCTCCAACGAGCTCAATTTCGGCCTGCGCTTCTTTGGCTTCGTTTTTTTCTTCTGGGGAATCTGCCAGCTGGAAAAGCGTTTCTTCCAATGGATGGGCTGGCTTTTTGCCGGCGGTGCCATCATCGTCATGCTCAAGACGTATTGGCTCACCGGTGGCGGCGTCACCCGCGAACATCCCAACTTCATGCCCATTCTGGCCTTCTCGGAACTGGGTGGGGTGCTGGGCGTGATGGCGGTCCTGGCCATTGCGTGGTCACAGCGCAGCCTGGACCAGCCTTACCGTTTGCGCGTGCGCCATTTGCCGCTGATGTTCGCGGGCGTGTGCAGTCTCTACACGATTTATCTTTATCAGTCGCGTGGTGCCTGGCTGGCCATTCCCGTTTTTGCCATCGCCATCAGCCTGACCTTCCTGCCGGGCAAGACCGCCATCAGGAAGCTGCTGGTGGCGCTGGTCGCACTGCTGTTCATCGGTGTGATCTATGGAACCACCGCTTCGGTGCGGCAGCGGGTGGCGCAGATACAGGCTGATGTGCATGACATGAAGGTGCACGACAAAAGCGATTCTTCCATCGGGACGCGCATGCAGTTGTGGAAGGCCTCGGCGCGCATATTTGCCGAGCATCCGCTGATCGGAGTCGGGCTGACGGGTTATTCGCCCGCCTTGAAGGACATGGCCAGGCGCGGTCTGCTGTCCGAGCAGAGCAGCCAGTTTCCCCACTCGCACAATGAAGCACTGTTTTTTGCCGCCATTCTCGGCAGTGCCGGCATCGTTTCGCTGTTGGCCTTGTATGTGGTGCCGTTGATGTACTTCCTCCGCGCGGTGTTGCGCGCGCCGCAGACCGGCGCTGCAGCGGCGATGATGGGCACGACGCTGGTATTGAGCTACGTCGCCTACGGTCTGGTGGACGTGATGCTGCTGTGGCGCGAATGCGCCCTCTTTTACGTCATCGTACTGGCCGTGCTGATGGGCGCGGTCGAACGGATGTGGCTCAACGGGAACGCACGATGCGCCTTGAGCAGCGGCATCAATACCGCCAGCACGTCTGCCGCGAAGAAGTGCTGATAACGGCGCCGGCGCACTCTCCAGCCTTCCAGTGTCAGCTTTCTGACCTGTTTCAGCTGGATCGTCGCCAGATTGGCTTTCAAGGGCAGGCTGTTCCAGGCCAGCGGTAGTCCAAGGGATTGCTGCACCGGCCGGTAGGTGCGCTGGTCGCGCGCCATGTTCGGATAGATCGCCAGTTGCGGCTTGAGCGGGCAGAGCTGCGCAAACAGGTGGCTGGGGCCGGTATCGCCGCCGATGAAGGCATCGGCGGCCAGCATCTGCGCCATCATGTCGCGATAGGAACCATTGAACTGACCCTGGGCCGGATTGAGGAGGACTACCTCGCATCCCGCTCCTTGCAGCGCCCGTGCCGTAGCCTGGGCATCGCTGCGCTGCCAGTTGCGCCGGTGATTGTAGGTGGCATCGTCAAGCACGTGCATGAGTACGCGCGGACGGTTCGGTTTGCGCTGCTTGACCAGTTCCTGGGCGGCTGCCATCACGTCCTCGGGGATGTGCTCGAAAAATCCGTTGGCGGGATGGCGGGCAAATTCGTTGGTGGCATTGATCCACAGGATGGTCTGGTCCCATTCCGGCAGCGCGGTAGCGGCGATCTCCTCGCGCGAGATGGCCACGAAGGTCTCCGGGAAAAAAACATCCATCGGAAACGGTTCGGGAATCAGCAGGTGCTCATCCACCATGCCGAATCGTTCCCCCGTGCGCAGGCGGCGCTGCTGGGCATACCAGGCCGAGGCCATGCGGTCGCCCAACCGCAATTTGCTGAAATCGACATACGCGGACAGGGAAGACGTGGCGGTGGATGCGCTGGAGAAGGAGTTCATGGGTAAAGCGTGTAAGAAGGGGGGCTCAGGGCGTTACATCAGAATGATGTCGTATTGTTCTTGCTGGTAATCACTCTGCACCTGCAACGACACCGGCTTGCCGATGAAATCGCCCAGCATGGCCAGGTGTTGCGATTCTTCTTCCAGGAACATGTCCACCACCACCTGCGAGGCCAGGATGCGGAATTCGCGCGGATTGAACTGCTTGGCCTCGCGCATGACCTCGCGCAGGATCTCGTAGCACACCGTGCGCGGCGTCTTGACCTGGCCACGGCCCTTGCAGGCGGGGCAGGTCTCGCAGAGGATGTGGGCCAGTGATTCGCGGGTGCGCTTGCGGGTCATTTCCACCAGGCCCAGCGTCGAGAAGCCGGACACCGAAATCTTGGTGCGGTCGCGCTGCAAGGCCTTGCCCAGTTCGGCCAGCACGGCCTGGCGATGCTCGGTGCTCTCCATGTCGATGAAGTCCAGGATGATGATGCCGCCCAGGTTGCGCAGCCGCAACTGGCGGGCGATGGCATGCGCCGCTTCGAGGTTGGTCTTGAAGATGGTGTCGTCGAAGTTGCGGCCGTTGACGAAGCTGCCGGTGTTCACGTCAATGGTGGTCATCGCCTCGGTCTGGTCGACGATCAAATAACCGCCCGACTTCAGGTCGACCCGGCGGCCCAAGGCACGCTCGATTTCCTCTTCCACGCCATACAGCTCGAATAGCGGACGCTCGCCGCGATAATGCATCAGCTTGGGCAGCACCGAGGGCGTATAGACGGCGCCGAACTCCTGCAGCATGTGGAAGTTCTCGCGCGAATCGACCTGGATGGTGGCGGTGTGGTCGGAGACGAAATCGCGCAGCACCCGCTGCGCCAGCGACAGATCCTGGTGCAGCAGCGTCGGCGCCGGCTTGGTCTTGGCCTGCTTGATGATGGTGGCCCAGGTGGTGCGCAGGTATTCCACGTCCATCTGCAGGTCGGTGTCGGAGGCATCCTCGGCCATGGTGCGGATGATGAAACCGCCTTTTTCTTCCGGCGGCAGCAGCGCCTGCACCTTGCTGCGCAAGAGTTCGCGCTCGGCTTCGTTCTCGATGCGCTGGGAGATGCCGATGTGCTTGTCCTGCGGCAGGTAGACCAGCATGCGCCCGGCAATGGAGATCTGCGTGGACAGCCGCGCTCCCTTGGTGCCGATGGGATCCTTGATGACCTGCACCGTGATGCTCTGGCCATCGTGCAGCAGTTTCTCGATGGGAATGGCCGGCGCATTCTGGCCATCGTGCGGACGGGCTTCCCAGATGTCAGCCACGTGCAGGAACGCCGCGCGCTCCAGGCCGATGTCGATGAAGGCCGATTGCATGCCCGGCAGGACCCGTACCACTTTGCCCAGGTAGATGTTGCCGGCCAGGCCGCGCGAGAGAGTGCGCTCGATGTGCAGTTCCTGCACGGCGCCTTGCAGGATCAGCGCCACGCGCGTCTCCTGCGGCGTGATGTTGATGAGGATGTCTTCGCTCATAGGATGCGCACGCCCGCTTGTTGTAGTAGTTGAGCCGTCTCGAAGAGCGGCAGCCCCATGATACCGGAATGGCTGCCCACGATATGACTGATGAAGACCGAGGCCAGGCCCTGGATGCCATAGGCGCCGGCCTTGTCGTAGGGTTCCACCGTATTGCAGTAGGCCGCGATGGCCTGCTCGGTGAGCGGCGCAAAGCTGACGTCGGATTGCTGCACGATCTGCCAGACTTCGGTGTCCACCCCGTGCGTCACGCCCACTGCCACGCTGGTCAGGACCTGGTGCGTGCGGCCGGAGAGCAGGTTGATCATGCGCACGGCTTCATCGTGATCGGCCGGCTTGCCCAGGATCATGTCATCGACCACCACCGTGGTATCGGCCGAGAGCAGCGGGCGGTGCGGCAACTGGCGCAGGATCATGGTCTGCTGGGCGCTGTCGAGCTTGGCGCGGGTGACGCGGGCAACGTAGTCTAGCGGGGCTTCGCCGGGCAGCACGCTCTCGTCGACTTCCTTGTCCGAGAGCAGCAGTTCGAAATCGATGCCGATCTGGCGCAGCAATTCGCGCCGGCGCGGGCTTTTCGAGGCGAGATAGATTTTGTGGTCCGCTTGTTTCATTGAGCCATGGATGTCAAAGGCCGGATCCAGCGCGGCTGGCCGGCGGTGGACGAATTCAGGCGCGGTGGTACGGATGGTTCTGCGTGATCGACCAGGCCCGGTACAACTGCTCGGCCAGCATCACCCGCACCATGCCATGCGGCAAGGTCATGCTGGAGATGCGGATGAGCGTATCGGCACCGGCCTTGAATCCCGGATCGAGGCCATCGGCCCCCCCGATGACGAAGGCCACGTCGCGTCCATCCTGTTGCCACTGCACCAGTTGCTGCGACAGCTGCACCGAGGTCCAGTCGCGGCCGCGCTCGTCCAGCGCGATCACGCGCGCACCCTTGGGCAGCGCCGCTTCGATCTTCTCGCGCTCCTGCGCCATCACGGTTTCTGCCGTGCGGCTGCCGGAGCGTTCGACGGGTTTGATTTCCTTGAGGATGATCCGGCATTCCGGTGGCATGCGCTTGGCATACTCCTGGAAGCCGGTCTCGATCCACGCCGGCATCTTGTGGCCGACGGCGGCGATCACCAGCTGCATCAAGCCTTGCTGGAACGCTTGGCGGCCGGCTTCTTGGCGGTCTCGCTCTTGGCGGGAGCCACGCGCACGGTCTTGCCGGTCGGGGTCTTGGGCGCTGCCGCCTTGCGGGTGGTAGCAGCCTTGGTCGTGGTGGTCTTGCTGCCGGCAGCGGTGCCACGGGTGGTGGTGGTCTTGGCTGCGGTGGTCTTGGTGCCGGTGGTACGGGTGGTGCGGGTCGTGCCGGCAGCAGCGCGGGTACCGGTGGTGCTGGTCGTAGTCGCGCGCGGCTTGCGGGCCGGCTTCTTCGGTGCGTCCTCGTCGTCGTCCAGGGCCTGGCTGGCTTCGACCGCTTCGGCCTGGGCGCGGGTGCGGCGGGTCTTGGGTGCCGGGGCTTCGTCGGCGGCGGCGCGCTTGGCGGCGGCCGAAGTGCCGGTACGCTTGGCCGCGCCCAGCTTGACTTCCTTGTCGCCCCAGATTTCTTCCAGGCGGTAGTAGGTACGGATGGCCGGCTGCATGATGTGCACGATCATGTCACCCAGGTCGACCAGCACCCATTCACCGGTGTCTTCGCCTTCGACGCTGACGACGTTGCCGCCCTTGGCCTTCACCTTGTCGCGCACGGACGCGGCCAGTGCCTTGGTCTGGCGGTTCGAGGTACCGGAGGCGATGGCCACGCGGTCGAACAGGCTGGTCAGGTGCGAGGTGTCATAGATGCGGATTTCTTGGGCCTTGACGTCTTCCAGGGCGTCCACGACCAGGGTTTGCAGTTTTTTGATGTCCATTATTGAGTTCGGTACAGATGTTGTTGTTCGATATAGTCTAGCACCCTGCCCGGGATCAGCGAATCGGGACGGATGCCGCGTTGCAGCTGGGCACGGATTTCAGTCGATGAGATATCGACCGCCAGCCCGAGGGCCAGGTAGCCGTATCCGTGCGTGGTGCTGCGGATCTCTTGCGGCGCAGCGCTGCGCCGCTTGAATTCTTCGCTCACGGCCGACGGCACGTGAGCATCGGCCAGCGCGAAGCCGGGCCGCGAGGCCGCGCACAGGTGCGCGTACTCGAACAGTTCCTGCCAGTGCTGCCAGGTATCCAGATGCTGCAGCTGGTCGGCGCCCATCAAAAACACGATGGATACCTCCGGTCCCAGCTCGGAGCGCAGTGCGCGCAGGGTATCGATGGTATAGGTCGCGCTGGCGCGGCGGATTTCCTGCTCATCGATGACCACCGGCACCTGCTGGCGGTCGAAGGCCAGCCGCACCATTTCCACGCGATCGGCCGGTGTGGCCTGCAAGCCGTGCTTCTGCCACGGATTGCCGGTGGGAATCACGCGCAGCTCGTCAGGCTGCAGCAGTTGCACGAAATGCTCGGCCAGCAGGACGTGGCCATTGTGCACCGGATCGAAGCTGCCGCCGAGCACGGCAATGCAGCGTTGCGCCGCAGGCGGCGCCATTACAGCCATTCCTTGTGCACCAGGAAGTCCGAATACAGCGCAGCTTCCGGGCTGCCCGGTTCCGGATGCCAGTCATAGCGCCACTTCACCAGCGGCGGCATGGACATCAGGATGGATTCGGTGCGTCCACCCGACTGCAATCCGAACAGCGTGCCCCGGTCAAAGACCAGGTTGAATTCCACATAGCGGCCCCGGCGATAGGCCTGGAAGTCGCGCTCCCGCTCGCCATAGGGCGTATCGCGGCGCGCCGCCACGATGGGCAGGTAGGCTTCCAGGAAGGCATCGCCGACGCTGCGCTGCATGGCAAAGGCCTGCTCGAAGGGCAGGGCGTTGAAGTCATCGAAGAAGATGCCACCGACGCCGCGCGGCTCCTTGCGGTGTTTCAGGTAAAAATAGTCATCGCACCATGTCTTGAAGCGCGGATACAGGTCCTCTCCGTAGGGCTGCAGCGCATCGCGGCAGGTGCGGTGGAAGTGGACTGCATCTTCCTTCACACCGTAGTAGGGCGTGAGGTCCATGCCGCCGCCGAACCACCAGACCGCTTCTTCGCCCTCTGCATGGGTGGTGAAAAAGCGCACGTTCATGTGCACCGTTGGCACGTAGGGATTGCGCGGATGCAGCACCAGCGACACGCCCATCGCTTCCCACGCACGCCCGGCCAGGTGCGGGCGATTGGCCGCCGCCGAGGGCGGCAGGTTCTTGCCCATCACGTGGGAGAAGCCCACGCCGCCGCGTTCCAGCAGGTTTCCTTCTTCCAGCAGGCGCGAAGTGCCGCCACCGCCTTCGGGGCGTTCCCAGGAGTCCGACAGGAAGGATTTGCCATCGGCGGCTTCCAAAGCCGCGACGATGCGCTGTTGCAGGTCCTGCAGATAAGCCTTGACGGCAGCGGTGTTGGTGGAAGCGTTGGAATGGATGGTCACGGCGGGTCGCTCTGATGCACGGTTACTGGACGGAAATGCGTTCCAACCCGCCATTGTACCTTGAGCGCCCCGCCCTGGGGCGTCAAAAGCCGGTCTGATGGCTGTGCCGGACCGGCCTTGTGGGGCATTGGCCTCAGTGTTGCGGCGGCTGGGCCAGCGGCACGGCCACCTGATAGGTCGCCGGTGCCGGCCAGCCTTCCTTGAGGCAGACTTCGGCGATGGCGTTCTGCACGTCGTTGTAGACCTGGCCGAAATTGGGCGTGGGCGCGTGCACGCGCAGGGCGATCAGGGTGCCGGTGGCATTGAATTCCTGGATCACGATGCCCGGCGCCGGCGTCTGCAAGACGTTGGGGATGGCATTGATGCGCTCGCTGAGCTTGGCGATGGCCTGCTGCGGATCGACGCTGTAGGCAATCTGGCAACGCAGGTCGGTACGGCGGGTGGCGTTGACGTTGTAGTTGATGATGTTTTCCGAGAACAGCTTGTTGTTGCCGATGATCACGCGCAGGTTGTTGTCGGTGGTGATGATGGTGGTCACCAGGCCGATGTCGGAGACCGTGCCGGTCTGGCCGGCGGCGGTGATGTAGTCGCCCACCTTGAAGGGCCGCAGCACCACCAGGAAGATGCCGGCCGCGAAGTTCGACAGCAGCCCCGACCAGGCCACACCCAGCGCCACGCCGACCGCACCGATCATGGCGGCAAAGGAGGTGGTCGGGATGCCGCACACTTCCAGGATGCCCATCACCAGCAGCACGCGCAGGATCACGTGAATGGCCGAGCTGGCGTAGTTGACCAGGGTGGTCTCGAACTGGCGCGCGGTCAGCACCCGGCGCACGACCTTGGACAAGGTGTTGATGAACATGCCGCCGACGATCCAGATGGCGATGGCGGCGATGACCTTCAGTCCGAAGGGGACCAGGTAGAGATTGATCAAAGTTTCAAAATTGAGCAGGTGGGTTGGCATCGATATGTCCTTTTTTTCTGGGAATGCGGGTCCTGGCGGGGGCATGCTGCCCTGAAACACCCGTCGAGCTTAGGCTACGCAGGTGCCATTTTGTTGCAGGACGGCGCCATCTGCCCACGGCCGTCCAAAATGAAATCCCCCGCAACGCGCGCGGCGTTGCGGGGGAAAGGGTGCTGCCAGGGCATCAGCCAGGCTTGACGCTGTTAGCGCTTGAGCGCGCGCCAGCCGATGTCGCGGCGCATCTGCGAGCCGGCGAAGTGGATCAGGTCGGCGGCGTCATAGGCGTGCTTCTGCGCCACTTTCACGCTGTCGCCCAGGCCCACCACGCACAGCACGCGGCCGCCGTTGGTGGTCAGTTTCTCGCCGTTGAGGACGGTGCCGGCATGGAAGGTCACGCAGTCGGCGGTCTCGGCCGGGATGTCGGTGATCAGGTCTCCACGGCGCGGTTCTTCCGGATAGCCATGGGCGGCCATCACCACGCCCAGCGCGGTGCGGCGGTCCCATTCCAGTTCCACCTTGTCCAGCGTGCCGGTGACGGCGTGTTCGAACACGGTCAGCAGATCGGTCTTCAGGCGCGCCATGATCGGCTGGGTTTCCGGATCGCCCATGCGGCAGTTGAATTCCAGCGTCTTGGGATTGCCCTCGGCATCGATCATCAGGCCGGCATACAGGAAGCCGGAGAAGGGGATGCCATCCTTGGCCATGCCCTGCACGGTCGGGATGATGATTTCGCGCATCACGCGCGCATGCAGCGCCGGGGTCACGATGGGAGCGGGCGAATAGGCGCCCATGCCACCGGTATTGGGGCCCTGGTCGTGGTCTTGCAGGCGCTTGTGGTCCTGGCTGGTCGCCAGCGGCAGGATGTTCTTGCCGTCGACCATGACGATGAAGGAAGCTTCTTCACCGGCCAGGAATTCCTCGATCACCACGCGCGCACCGGCGTCGCCCAGCTTGTTGTCGGAGAGCATCATGTCCACGGCCGAATGGGCTTCTTCCAGCGTCATGGCCACCACCACGCCCTTGCCGGCTGCCAGGCCGTCGGCCTTGATGACGATGGGTGCGCCCTTCTGGGCGATGTAGTCATGCGCGGCAGCCACGTCCGAGAAGGTCTGGTACTCGGCGGTGGGGATTGCATGGCGATGCATGAAGGCCTTGGCGAAGTCCTTGGAGCTTTCCAGCTGCGCCGCTTCTTTCGTGGGGCCAAAGATCTTCAGGCCGCGGGCGCGGAAGATGTTGACGATGCCGGCGGCCAGCGGGCCTTCGGGGCCGACCACGGTCAGCGCCACGTGCTCCTGCTCGACGAAATCGGCCAGGGCCACGGGATCGGTGATGGCGATGTTCTGCAGGCGCTCGTCGAGCGCGGTGCCGCCATTGCCGGGAGCAACATAGACCGTCTGGATGCGCGGCGACTTGGCAATGGCCCAGGCCAGCGCATGTTCACGGCCACCGGAGCCAACAACTAGGATTTTCATGGGATAGGAAGATAAAAGTGGCGAATGGGGCGGAAAGTGTCGTGTTGTCCGAATCGGTTCAATGCATGTGAATCATTCTTCGATCACGGCATTGGTATAGAGCTCCTGGGTATCGTCCAGGTTCTCCAGCGCATCCAGCAGCTTCTGCATCTTGACGCCATCCTCGCCCGTGAACACGGTCTCGGTGGAGGGCTTCATGGTGATCTCGGCGACCTCGGCCTTGAAGCCGGCGGCTTCCATGGCCGATTTCACGGAGGCGAAGTCGTTCGGGCCGGTCAGCACTTCGATGCCGCCTTCGTCGTCGGTGATGACGTCTTCGGCGCCGGCTTCCAGGGCGGCTTCCATGACGGCATTTTCATCGGTGCCCGGCGCGTACATCAATTGGCCACAGTGCTTGAACATGAAGGCCACCGAACCTTCGGTACCCATGTTGCCGCCGAACTTGGAGAAGGCGTGGCGCACTTCGGCCACCGTGCGGACGCGGTTGTCGGTCATGCAATCGACGATGATGGCCGCGCCGTTGATGCCGTAGCCTTCATAGCGCACTTCTTCATAATTCACGCCGTCGAGGGCACCGGTGCCGCGCTGGATGGCGCGGGTGACGTTGTCCTTGGGCATGTTGGCGTCGGAGGCGCGGTCCACCGCCAGGCGCAGGCGCGGGTTGGTGTCCGGATCGCCCCCGCCCATGCGGGCGGCGACGGTGATTTCCTTGATGAGGCGGGTCCAGACGCGACCACGCTTTTCATCCTGACGGCCTTTACGGTGCTGAATATTGGCCCATTTGCTGTGTCCAGCCATGTTGAATCTTTCCTGCGAGATGGTGAGGCCAGAACCGCCCGGTCTGCGTCAGCCATGTTGTGCCTCGGCAAGACCGGCGGGCGCAGGCAAGGCATCGCTGCAGAAGGGGACCAGGCTCAGGCAGGACCGATAATGCATTTCCTGCCGCCATGTTCTGACTATAATCGGGCGGGCATTTTACCATACCGCCACCCCGTGATTTTTGCCTTCAAGGCTGACTTGACATGATTCATCCCCTTCCGATCGCCACCCATTCCGGCGGGCCACTGTGCCTGCTGCCGCAACTGGCCAACCGCCACGGCTGCATTACCGGTGCCACCGGTACCGGCAAGACCGTCACCCTCCAGGTGCTGGCCCAGGCACTGTCCGACATTGGCGTGCCGGTCTTCATGGCTGACGTCAAGGGCGACCTGTCCGGCCTGGGCAAGGCCGGCAGCGCCTCGCCCAAGACCAGCGCGCACCTGGCCCAGCTGGGCCTGCCCGAACCGGCCTGGGCCGCTGCGCCCGTTGCTTTCTGGGACGTCTACGGCGAGCAGGGCCATCCGGTGCGCGCCACCATTTCCGACATGGGGCCGCTGATGCTGGCCCGCATGCTGAACCTGAACGACACCCAGCAAGGCGTGCTGCAACTGGTCTTCAAGATCGCCGACGATCACGGCCTGCTGCTGCTCGATACCAAGGACCTGCGCGCCATGCTGCAGCACGTGGGCGAGAACGCGGCCCAGTTCAAGACCGAATACGGCAATATCTCGGCCGCCAGCGTGGGCGCCATCCAGCGTGGCCTGATCGGCATCGATGAACAGGGCGGCGACCGCTTCTTCGGCGAACCCATGTTGAATATCGAGGACTGGATGCAGACCGATGCGCAAGGCCGCGGCGTCATCAACATCCTCGCCGCCGACAAGCTCATGAATGCGCCGCGCCTGTATTCCACCTTCCTGCTGTGGATGCTCTCGGAACTCTTCGAGCACCTGCCCGAGGTGGGCGACCTGGACAAGCCCAAGATGGCCTTCTTCTTCGACGAGGCGCACCTGCTCTTCGATGAAGCGCCCAAGCCGCTCTTGCAGAAGATCGAGCAGGTGGTGCGCCTGATCCGCTCCAAGGGCGTGGGCATCTACTTCGTCACGCAAAATCCGCTGGACATCCCCGACACCGTGCTGGGCCAGTTGGGCAACCGCGTGCAGCACGCCCTGCGCGCCTACACCCCACGCGACCAGAAGGCGGTGCAGGCCGCCGCCGAGACCTTCCGCCCCAATCCCATGGTCAATACCGCCCAGGCCATCACCGAGCTGGGCGTGGGCGAGGCGCTGGTGTCCTTCCTCGATGAGAAGGGCCGGCCCAACATGGTCGAACGCGGCTACGTGCTGACCCCGGCGTCGCAGATCGGTCCGCTCAGCGAAGAGGAGCGGCGCACCCTGATCGCTTCCTCGCTGGTGGCCGGGGTCTATGAACAGGCCATCGACCGCGAATCGGCCTATGAACGCCTGAAAGGCCGCGCCGTGCAGCAGCCGCAGGCTGCACCGGCACCGGCTCCAGCCCCGCAAACTGCCCCCGTGCCCGTGGATGACAACGCCTGGGGCGCCTCAGCCGGCCGCAGTACGCCGGCCCCGGCCAGCACTTCGCGCCCCGGCGGCGGCACCCGCATCCCGCAGCCTCAACCGCAACCCTCTGGGCCGCAACAAAGCGAGGGCGGCGGCCTGGGCGATCTCCTGAAGGATGCCGCTGGCGGCATCTTCGGCAGCGGTGGCGGCAACCGCCGCAGCGATTCGCCGTTGCAGGCCATGGTCAAGTCCGCCGCGCGCAGCATCGGCTCGCAGGTCGGACGCGAACTGATCCGTGGCGTGCTCGGCTCGCTGATGAAGAAGCGCTGAGGCGCCATCGCCCACGCGCCCCCGGGATCCGGGCGGCGCGTGGGCAGCCCAGGGTTTACAATCGCGGCCATGACTGCCGCTCACTCCCCCCTTCATGCCACCCCGCGCCAGGCCTTCCTGGGCGGGCTGCTGCTCGCCATCGTCGGCGCCATCTTCTTTTCCGCCAAGGCCATCGTGGCCAAGCTGATGTATCGCTACCAGGTCGATGCGGTCATGGTGATCACGCTGCGCATGGTGTTCTCCTTCCCCATGTTCGCCGCCGTGGCGCTCTGGAAGGCACGCACCCAGCCGCCGCTGGCGCGGACGGATTATCTGCGCATCCTGGTCCTGGGGCTGATGGGCTATTACCTGTCGAGCTTTCTCGATTTCCTCGGGCTGCAATACATCTCGGCCGGGCTGGAACGGCTGATCCTGTTCCTGACGCCTTCCTTCGTGATGCTGATCGCCTTTTTCTTCTTCAAGCGCAAGGTCGGGTGGATTGAATGGGCGGCGCTGCTGGTGTCCTACTTCGGCACCGTGCTGGTGCTGCAACATGATCTGCACAGCGGTGGCAGCAACGTCATCCTCGGCAGTGCCCTGGTGCTGGCCTCGGCCTTGAGCTATTCGATCTACCTGATTTCGTCCGGCGAGCTGGTGCGCCGGGTGGGCGCGGTGCGGCTGGTAGCGTATGCCATGTGCGTCTCCAGCGTGGCTTGCGTGATCCAGTTCTTCGTGCTGCGCGCGCCTGCCGATCTGGTCACGCAGGTGGCGCCGGTGTATCAGCTCTCGCTCTTCAATGCGGTGTTTTGCACGGTGTTGCCGGTGTTCCTGACCATGGTGGCGGTGGCCCGCATCGGCGCACCCACGGCGGCCCAGGCCGGCCTGGTGGGGCCGGTGTCGACGCTCTTCATGGGCGCCGTGCTGCTGGATGAGCCCATCACCGGCATCCAGCTGGCCGGGACCGCCCTGGTGCTGGCGGGCATGTGGCTGCTGTCGCGCAAGAAGCGCTGAGGCGTTCTATACTGGCTCACCAGAAGTGAATTTTCAGGCTTGAAACCGAGCACCAACAAGGAGACCCAGATGGCAAAAGCAATCCGCATGAGCAAGACCGGCGGCCCCGAGGTGATGGAATACGTGGACGTGGAAGTAGGCGAGCCCGGTCCCGGCGAAGTGCGCATCCGCCACGCTGCCGTCGGTCTGAACTTCATCGATTGCTATTTCCGTGCGGGCCTGTATCCGCAGCCGCTGCCCGCTGGCCTGGGACAGGAAGGCGCCGGCACCATCGAGGCGGTTGGTCCTGGCGTCACCCATGTCCAGGTTGGCGACCGCGTGGCCTATGCCGGCCGTCCCAATGGCGCCTATGCCGAAGCCCGCGTGATGCCGGCCGATATCCTGGTCAAGTTGCCCGATGCCATCAGCTTCGATACGGCCGCCGCCATGATGCTGCAGGGCATGACCGTGCAATACCTGCTGCGCCAGACCTATGTCGTGCAGCCCGGCGAGACCATCCTGTTCCACGCGGCGGCAGGCGGTATCGGGTTGATTGCCTGCCAGTGGGCGCGTGCGCTGGGCGTGAACCTGATCGGCACCGTCAGCAGCGACGAGAAGGCCGCCCTGGCCAAGCAGCACGGCGCGGCCCACGTGATCAATTACAAGACCGAGAACTTCGTCGAGCGCGTCAAGGAAATCACCGCTGGCCGTGGTGTGCCGGTGGTCTATGACTCCATCGGCAAGGACACCTTCATTGGCTCGCTGGACTGCCTGCGTCCGCGTGGCATGATGGTCAGCTTCGGCAATGCCTCCGGTCCGGTGGCGCCGTTCGGCGTGTCCGAGCTGGCCTCGCGCGGCTCGCTGTTCCTGACCCGTCCATCCCTGGGCAATTACATCGCCACCCGCGCCGAACTCGATGCCACCGCTGGCGACCTGTTCGACATGGTGCAGAGCGGCAAGATCACTATCGAGATCAACCAGCGCTATGCCCTCAAGGACGTCGGCCAGGCCCATGCCGACCTGGAAGGCCGCAAGACCACCGGTTCGACCATCCTGATCCCGTGATGGCTGCCTGACTCAATGATCGCCTGATTGCCTGCCAGAAGAGGAACCATCATGGAACAGCCCCCGCGCGAGAGCGGCCTCGACAATCCCATGGGCCATCCCCCCGAGCAGGCGAGCGGCGCCGACGGCTCGCCCAAGTTCGGGCGGCTGTTGGCGGTGCTGATCTGCGCGGTGTTGTTGATCGTTGTCATCACCTTTGCCAGCGAAGCCTACTTTTCGTAGTGATATCGAAATTCTTCGGTACAAATCTCGCAAGATATCGGTATTTGCCCTCAACTATGCGTGGATAACGCATTTTTTTCCGTCTTGATCGTCAAATGCAGCCTTTGGCGTTTGGGTGTTTTCCTTCACCCCGACGCATCCAGGGATAACATTGTTGGCGGGAGAGGGAGATGGGATGGAGCTGGCACGTAGCCGCCTTGTGGTGCGGCTGCCTGGCATGGTCGTTGGCAGGGGGACTGAAGCTGGCCGTGGCGGCCGAGAATGGCGTGACGTCCCAGGAGATCGTACTGGGCCAGTCCGCGCCCTTTACCGGCCCGGCTGCCGAGATCGGGCGCGATTTCCAGGAGGGGGCGCGCAGCTATTTCGCCCAGGTCAATGCCAAGGGTGGCGTGCATGGCCGCCGTGTGCGGCTGCTGAGCCTGGATGACCGCTACGAACCCGAACGTACCCTGGCCAACACCCAGCAACTGATCTGGCGCGACAAGGTATTTGCGCTGTTCGGCTTTTCCGGCACGCCCACCGTACTGGCGGCGCTGCCGGCCATCCGCGAGGCCGGCATCCCGCTGATCGCCCCGCATACGGGGGCGGCGGTGCTGCGCGAACCCTTCAACCGCCTGATCTTCCACGTGCGCGCCGGCTACGAGCAGGAAACCGATTTCCTGCTGCGCCAGTTGCAGGGCACCGGACGGCTGCGCGTGGCGGTGTTCTACCAGAACGATGAACTGGGCAAGGGCCTGCTGGACAATCTGCGCCGGCGCGCGGCCGTCTATGGGCTGACCCTGGTGGGCAGCGTTCCCATTGAGCGCAACAGCGATGCCGTCGCGACTGCTGCCGAACAGTTCATGCAGATGCGACCGGATGTGGTGATCCAGGCAGTTTCCTACCAGCCAGCAGCGGCGCTCATCATGCGCATGCGTGCGACCGGCTATCTGGGCGGCTTTTCCAACTATTCCTTCGTCGGCAGCCAGTCGCTGGCCGCGCGCCTGAAGCAGGCGGGCATCGGCACCGAGATCACCCAGGTCGTCCCGTTCCCCAACAAGGCCCGGCTGCCCATCGTCTACGAGTACCAGAAAGCCATGCAAGGCAGCTCGGGCACCGGCGTCAACTTCATCGGGCTGGAAGGCTACATCGCCGCCCGCGTGCTGGTCGAGGGCCTGCGCCGCGCCGGCCCGCAGCTTACCCGCACCGGCCTGATCCGGGCGCTGGAAAGCATCACCCCCGCCAACTACGATGGCGGCGGCTTCAGCCTGCACTTCAGCAGCACCGACCACAGCGGTTCGGATTTCGTCGACCTCACCGCCATCGGGGCCGGTGGCCGCTTCATCAATTGAGGCAAGCGGGGCCGCCGGCAGGCGGGCAGGGCGATGGGCTACACTGTGGCGCTGCGCCGGCGCCCAGTTGGACGCCTCTGCCACCCTCATTGCAAGGATTCGCCGTGTCCGTTTCCCGTTCCTCTTCGCCGGCCACGCCCCATTATTCTGGCGTGGCGCTGATCGCCGCCTGCAGCGCCGGCTTCCTCTGGGGCACCGGAGCGCTGGTGGTCAACATCCTGATTGCGCAGTACGGGTTTGCGCCGGGTGACATCTCCTTCTGGCGTTTCATGGTCGGCGCGCTGTTCCTGTGCCTGGTGTTCGGCCGCCGCATCCACTGGCCGACCCTGCGCACGCTACTGCTGCCGGTCGTGCTGGCCGGGACCACCATGGCGGGTTACGTGCTGTTCTGGTTCTTGGGCATCGAGCGCATCGGGGCGGCCATTCCCACCCTCATCGCGCTGTGCCTGCCGCCAGTCTTTTCCACCATGATCGCGCTGCTGCGCGGGCAGGAAAGGCTGGACTGGACGCTGGCCATGGTGCTGGCCGCCGCCCTGGGCGGTACCGTGCTGATCGTGGCGCGGCATCAGGAAGGCAGCACTGCGGCAGCAGACCAGATGGACCTCTTCATCGGCCTGGCCTGTTCGGTGGCATCGGCCTTGCTCTATACCGGATTCACGCTGGTCAGTGGCCGGCTCTCGTCGGCCTTGGGGGCCGGGCAGTCGGCCACCTGCCTGACCGTGGTAGCGGCGCTGGTGATGGGCCTGGCCAGCCTGGTGCGTCCGCTGCACTGGCCCAGCGGCTTGCCGCCGCAGGCCTGGTTCCTTTACCTGGGCGTGGTCACGGCGGCGCTGGCGCTGCTGGTGTTCAGCTGGGGCGCAGCGCGCCTGACGCCCACGGCGCTGACGGTTGCCACCCTGATTGAACCGCTGACCGCCGTGCTGTTGGCGGCCTTGTTGCTGGGCCAATACCTGAGCGCCACCCAATGGCTGGGTGGCGCGCTGCTGTTGCTCAGTATCTGGGGGCTGGGCAAGCGGCTGTCCCGCTCGCCGCATGGCTGAGGTGCACGGAACTGCCGCTACGTACAGCGTTACTCCACCGGCTGGCCGTTCTTGTCCACCTTGATGCGGATATGCCGGGTCACCCCGCTGGGGCCAGGGAAGTCGTCGAAGGCCGCGCGCACCATGGCCGGCATGGCCGCCGTCAGACCGGCGCTCTGGCCCTCACTGTCCACCACCACGTCGAACAGTTTCTTGCCGTCGGCCTGGCTGATGCCGATCTGCAGCCGCCGCAGGAAGACCGGATAGCTGGTCGTCTGCATCGGTCCGCCATACCAGAACGGATCATAGAACGGTCCATAGGGGCCGTAGTAGCCGAACGGGCGCGGCCCGAAACGGCCCCAGCCGGGCCCGTAGAAGAAGGGATCGTAGGCCGGCTGGGTGACCACTACCTGACCGGTATTCATGCCGTAGCTGAAGCTGACCTGCAATTGCGCCGTCTTCAGGTCGGGTGCTTCAGTAAAGCCCAGGAACTGCAGCTCCTGGCGGATCAGCCCTGCGTAGTTCTGGTACTGCAGGTCGTTTTCCTGCTCCTTGGCCGGCGCGAAGGCATAGGCCTTCTGGTTGTAGTCGGGTGACCAGGCATGGAAGGACGTGACGTTGCTCTCGATCACCGAGGCGCAACCGGACAGCAGCAGGCTGGCCGCTGCAAGGAAAAGATAAAGCCAGCGTTTCATGAACAGACTCCATTGAAAAAAGCCAGGCGCCGGGCGTAAGGCTGGGCTGACGAGGGGATCAGGGCGCATCGGCAGACTGCCCCATGCCGGGGCAGGTGCCGGGTCCGCCATTGTAGTGCGAGATGGCGCGCCCGGTCCTGCGATGAACCATGCCGTCCGCCAGTGGTCCGTGAGGGGCAGTACGAGCGCATTTCCGGCCGATTCCGTTCGCGCCATGCGGGATGATTGGTAAAATCGGGTTTTTGCTGCACTTGAACCGGCTTTTGACCGAATTAGTCTTCAGCTTTAGCCTTCACGTTTGGTTTCACTTTTTTACCTCCACTTTCCCTTCCCGGACAGGCCTCCATGCGCACCGATACGCCCCAGACGATCTACCGTAAAGACTACGCCGCTCCCAACTACCTGGCCGATACCGTCGAGATGGGTTTCGACCTCGACCCGGCCAACACCCACGTCGCCACCCGCATCACCCTGACCCGCAACCCGGCCGCCAAAGGGCGTGACCTGGTGCTCTTCGGCGAAGAGTTGGAGTTGGTGGCCCTGCGCCTGAACGGCAAGGCGCTCTCGCAGGCCAAGGGCGACTTCCGTATCGCCGGCGGCGTGCTCACCATCCCGGCCGCACCGGCCAAGGTGGTGCTGGAGATCGAGACCCTGGTGCATCCGGACCGCAATACTTCGCTCATGGGCCTGTACGTGTCCAACGGCAACTTCTTCACCCAGTGTGAAGCCGAGGGCTTCCGCAAGATCACCTACTTCCCGGACCGTCCGGATGTGATGGCAAAATTCACCGTCATGCTGCGCGCCGACAAGTCGCGCTATCCGGTACTGCTGTCCAACGGCAACCTGATCGAAGAAGGCGATCTGCCCGATGGCCGCCACTATGCCAAGTGGGAAGATCCGTTCAAGAAACCCTCCTACCTGTTCGCCCTGGTGGCCGGCAACCTGGTCTGCCAGGAAGAAACCGTGCGCCTGCAGTCGGGCCGCGATGCGCTGCTGCAGGTGTGGGTGGAAGAGGGCAACCTCGACAAGACCCAGCACGCCATGGATTCGCTGAAGAACAGTATCACCTGGGACGTCGAACGCTTCGGCCTGGACCTCGACCTGGACCGCTTCATGATCGTCGCCGTGGGCGACTTCAACATGGGCGCCATGGAAAACAAGGGCTTGAACATCTTCAACACCAAATACGTTCTGGCCAATCCGCGCATCGCTACCGATGTGGATTTCGCCAACATCGAAGCCGTCGTCGGCCACGAATATTTCCACAACTGGACCGGCAACCGCGTGACCTGCCGCGACTGGTTCCAGCTGTCCCTGAAGGAAGGCCTGACCGTCTTTCGCGACCAGGAATTCTCGGCCGACATGATCGGCAGCGACAGTGGCCGCGCCGTCAAGCGCATCGACGACGTGCGCGTGCTGCGCCAGGCGCAGTTCCCGGAAGATGCCGGCCCGATGGCGCATCCGGTGCGTCCCGACTCCTACGTCGAGATCAACAATTTCTACACCGTCACCGTCTATGAAAAAGGGGCGGAAGTGGTGCGCATGTACCAGACCCTGCTGGGCCGTGAGGGCTTCCGCAAGGGCATGGATCTCTACTTCAAGCGCCACGATGGCCAGGCCGTGACCTGCGACGATTTCCGCGCCGCCATGGCCGATGCCAATGGCCGCGACCTGTCGCAATTCGAACGCTGGTACAGCCAGGCTGGCACGCCCCTGGTGCAGGCCAGCGCCGACTACGATGCCAAGCGCAAGACCCTGACCCTGACGCTGGAACAAAGCTGCCCGGCCACCCCCGGCCAGAAGAAGAAACAGCCCTTCCACATCCCGGTGGCCGTGGGCCTGCTGGATGCGCAGGGCCGCGACCTGGCGCTCACGCTGCAAGGCGAGAAGAAGGCCGGCGCCACCACCCGCGTGCTGGAACTGACCAAGGCAAAGCAGAGCTTCACCTTCATCAACGTCGAGGAAAAACCGGTGCCCTCGCTCTTGCGCGGTTTCTCCGCGCCGGTGGTGCTGCAGTTCGACTACAGCGATGCCGAGCTGGCCTTCCTGATGGCCCATGACAGCGATGCCTTCAACCGCTGGGAAGCCGGCCAGCGCCTGGCCACGCGCCGCCTGCTCACGCTCACCGTGGCGGTGCAGGCCGCACGCCAGTCCGGCCATGTGGTGGCGGTCGATACCGTGCTCAACAACATCGAGCACGACGGCGCCCTGGCCGAGGCGCTGCGCGCCACGCTCAAGGACGAGTCGCTGGACCCGGCCTTCCGCGAGCTGGTGCTGACCCTGCCCTCGGAAACCATGATCGCCGAACAGATGGAAGTCATCGATCCGCACGCCATCCACGTGGCGCGCCAGTTCCTGCGCCGCTCGCTGGCGCGCGCACTGCGTGATGACCTGCTGGCGGTCTATCGCGCCCACCAGACGCCGGGCGCCTACAGCCCCGACGCCGCTTCGGCCGGCCACCGCGCCCTGAAGAACGTAGCCCTGTCCTACCTGGCCGAACTGGATGACGAAGAAGCCATGGCCCTGGCCCAGCAGCAGGACCAGGACGCCAACAACATGACCGACCGCCTGGCCGCGCTGTCGGCGATCCTCAACAGTGCCGCGCCCGGCAAGAGCGAAGCCCTGCAGCGCTTCTATGCCGAGTTCGAAGACGAAGCCCTGGTCATCGACAAGTGGTTCACCCTGCAGGCCACGGCCCGCAATGCCGACGTGAACACCGTGCGCACCCTGACCGAGCATCCGGCCTTCACGTTGAAGAACCCGAATCGCGCGCGCAGCCTGATCTTCAGCTTCTGCAACGGCAATCCCTCGGCCTTCCATGCGCTCGATGGCAATGGCTATGCCTTCTGGGCCGAACAGGTGATCGCCTTGAACGGCAGCAATCCGCAAGTGGCCGCACGCCTGGCGCGCAGCCTGGACCGCTGGCGCAAGTACACCCCGGCACTGCAGGAAAAGATGCGCCTGGCGTTGCAACAGGTCGCGGCCACGCCCAACCTGTCACGCGACGTGGCCGAAGTGGTCACCAAGGCGCTGGCCAACTGATCATTCAAAAAACAGATAGAAGCGCCGCTTATCCATTCGATTCATTCATCATAAAAACCACTGCAAGGAAGACCACCATGAAACGCATCAGCCTCACGCAACACCTGATCGAGCAGCAACGCCTGCACAACAAGATCCCGTCCGAACTGCGCCTGCTGATCGAAGTCGTCGGCCGTGCCTGCAAGTCGATCTCGCATGCCGTCGGCAAGGGCGCCCTGGGCGAAGTGCTGGGCAGTGCCGGCAGCGAGAACGTGCAGGGCGAAGTGCAGAAGAAACTGGACGTGATCTCCAACGAGATCCTGCTGGAAGCCAATGAGTGGGGCGGCCACCTGGCGGCAATGGCCTCGGAAGAAATGGAAACCATCCACCGCATTCCCAACCGCTATCCCAAGGGTGAATACCTGCTGATGTTCGATCCGCTGGATGGCTCTTCCAACATCGACGTGAACGTCTCCATTGGTACCATCTTCTCGGTGCTCAAGGCCCCCGAAGGCATGACCGAACCCAGCGAGCAGGACTTCATGCAGCCCGGCACCAGGCAGGTCGCCGCCGGCTATGCGGTGTATGGTCCGCAGACGGTGCTGGTGCTGACCACTGGCGACGGCGTGCACTGCTTCACGCTGGACCGCGAAATGGGCGCCTGGGTGCTGACCCAGAAGGACATTCAGATTCCCGAGGACACCAAGGAATTCGCCATCAACGCCTCCAACCAGCGCCACTGGTTCCCGCCGGTCAAGCGCTACGTCGATGAAATGCTGGCCGGCGTGACCGGTCCGCGCGGCAAGGATTTCAACATGCGCTGGATCGCTTCCATGGTGGCCGACGTGCATCGCATCCTGAACCGTGGCGGCGTCTTCATGTATCCCGCCGACGCCCGCGAACCCGGCAAACCCGGCAAGCTGCGCCTGATGTATGAAGCCAACCCCATGGCCTTCATCGTCGAACAGGCCGGTGGCGCCGCCACCGATGGCCACCAGCGCATCCTGGACATCCAGCCCGAAAAGCTGCACCAGCGCGTGGCCGTGTTCCTGGGATCGAAGAATGAAGTGGACCGCGTGACGTCCTACCACAAGGAGTAAGCGGCCACGCAGCCTTCGTCCAGGACGAAGGCTGCCGTTCAGCATCTGCGAAAAAAATGCCGCCTGGTTCGCACCGGGCGGCATTTTGTTTGCGTAGAGGAGGGACGCTTGCTTAGTGCGGCGCGGTCGGCATGGCGGCTTGCGCCAGCCGCACCTGGTTGCGGCCGCCGTGCTTGGCTTCGTAGAGCGCGGCATCGGCGCGGCCCAGCAAGTCTTCCACCGAGCGCTCGCCCGGGGGCAGCAGTTCCATCGCGCATACGCCGGCGCTGGCCGTCACCACACCGCGCGGATTGCCGCGATGGGGCAGGTCCAGCGCCTGGATGCCGGCCCGGATCTTCTCGGCCACCTGCATGGCACCGGCGGCGTCGGTCTCGGGCAGCAGCATCAGCATTTCCTCGCCGCCATAGCGCGCGGCCAGGTCGCCGGGACGGCGCTGGCGTTCCTTCAACACGGCGGCGATGCGGCGCAGGCATTCGTCGCCGGCCTGATGGCCATAGAGATCGTTGTACTGCTTGAAGAAATCCACGTCGATCATGATCAGCGACAGCGCTGAGCCGCTACGCAAGGCACGGCGGAACTCGGCCTGCATGACGGTATCGAGATGGCGCCGGTTGGCCAGGCCCGTCAGACCATCCTGGTGCGCCAGCAATTCCAGGCGCTGGTTGGCCTGGTGCAGTTCGCCCATGACCTGCAGCGCGCGGTCCTCTGCGACCAGGCGCAGCTCGATCTGGCCGATCAGGCGCCAGCCGAACAGGCCGATGATGATCAGCAACAGCAGTACCCCGGCTCCATAGACGATGGTCTGCTGACGCCAGGGGGCCAGGGCTTCATCCTTGGAGACGGTCACGGTCACCAGCAGCGGGAAGCCGGTCACAGGTTGATAGGCGATGTAGCGGTCGATGCGGTCCAGCGGTGAAACGATTTCCGCATGACCGCTCTGCTGGCTGGCCAGCACCGCCCGCATGCCCTGCTCCTGGTTCAGGTCGCGGCTGATGTAGGCTGGCTCGAAGGGCTGGCGGGTGAGCACGATGCCGGGGCGCAGGATGAGGAGGATGGAACTGTTGCGACCGATGTCCACCGTCTGATACAGCGCATTGAAGTGATCCAGCCGCAAGGTCGCCAGCAGCACGCCGGCAAAGCGGCCATCGGGATGATTCAGGCGGCGCGACATGGGGATGACCCACTGGCCGGTGCCGCGGCTGACCAGGCTCCCATGGATGCGCGGCTCGGGATCGTCGTGGTCGCGGTGGTAGATGAAATAGGCGCGGTCGGCATTGTTGGCGTCGGTCGGTCGTGGCGGCGACGAACTGGCTACGCGCTTGCCCTGGGCGTCGTAGATGTAGAGCCCGTCCAGTTGCGGCATCTCGCTGGCCAGCCGGCGCAGGATCGGGCTCATCGCATGGATCTGTGCACCGCCCGCACCGCCTTCGTCGATGCGGTCGCTGATATTGATCAGTGTGCCGTGGGTCGCCTGGAACACGTCATAGGCATGGCGCGCCAGGGCGCGTGCGATGTTGCCGGAATAGGTGCGGGTATTTTCCAGCTGCACCGCCCGTGCCGCCAGACTCTGCCACAGGTGGCCTGCAGCGATGGCCGCGCAGATCAGCACGACGAACAGACGGGCCCGCCGCGCTACCGAATGGCGCGCAACCCGCCCTGCCTTTGCCAGCATTGGCCGCATATGATTTCTCCCCCTCCTGCCGGCCTGATCCCTCCCCAGGGTTGACCGTTTGCATCAGTATAAGGAGAAGCTGCAGCTCAGCTGGCTGCGATCAGTCCGCGAAAAAGCCCTCAATTCAAGGGCTCAAGTGCAGGCCGGCGCATCAGCTTCACGCTGTGCAGGGCCGTCAGCAGCACCGACAGCCAGATCGGCACGTAGGTGCGCAACTGCGCCAGGTGCAGGCTCTCGCCCAGCACCGCCATGGCCACCAGCACCAGCAGCACCGGTTCCACATAGCCCAGGATGCCGAACAGACCCATGGGCAGCAGCTTGCCGGCGCGCAGGTAGCTGGTCAGGGCGATCATGCTGAGTACCCCCAGGCCCGGCAGCAGCAGCCACATGGCCGGCGTGTGCAAGGTGGGGGCCGTTGCCGGACTGAGCGTCAGGGCCGCCAGCGAGGGCAGCGACAGTACCATCAATTCCACCGCGAAGATGAGCATGGAATCAAGGTGGATACGCCGGCGCAGGATGAAGTAAGGCGGATAGCCCAGCGCCACCGCCAGCGTCGGCCAGGAAAAGGCGCGCGTCATCCACAGCTCGTGCACCACGCCGATGCAGGCACACAGCACGGCCAGGCGCTGCAGCAGGTCCATCTTCTCGCCATAGTAGAAGCGCCCGACCAGCACCATCGACAAGGGCAACATGAAGTAGCCGAGCGAGATCTCCAGCGCCCGGCCATTGACCGATCCCCACAGGAAGATCCACTGCTGCAAGCCCAGCAAGGCCGACATCAGCACCAGCAGCAGCACGCGTGCCGGGCTGGCCAGCAGTTCGGCCATGGCCGCGCGCAGGCGCGGCAGCTCTCTACGCCAGGCCAGCAGGCCCAGCACGCAGAGCAGCGTGATGAGGATGCGCCAGGAAAAGATGTCCGTGCCATTCAGTGGCGCCAGCAGACGGGTGTATCCGGAAAGAAAGGCAAACAGGGAAGAGGCCAGCACGGACAAGCCGATGCCGCGGCCGACAAGTTGAGGATTCATCGCAGGACCAGGTACATCCGGCGCAAGGAAGAGGCGCCGGCAAAAGCGCGATTCTACGGCAAGCCGGGCCAGCGGGTGCGCGTGCAAACAAAACGCCCCGGCCGGGGCCGGGGCGCTGAGGTCGGCGCGGAGGGAGTTATGCGCCCGGAGAAGTGCCCAGCGGGCCGTCCTTCTGTTCACGCGCATAGTTGTTGGGACGCCCGTTGGGGACGTCATAGCTCTTGGCATCGGTGTACTGGCCGTTCTGGCCGCTTTCCTGTACGGCAGCCGGCGAGCTGGTCTGACCGCCCTGATAGTTGTAGTACTGCGAAGACGAGGATGAAGGCGACGGCGCAGCATCATATTGCTGCTGCGGGGTGCCCTGCATGGAACCGCCGCCCTGGTCATACGACTGGGCATAGGCACCGGTGGCGAAGGTGGCGGCGGCCAGCACGGCGGCGGTGAGGAAGGTCTTGGTCATGGCTGTTCTCCTTTATCCTTGGTTGCGCATTCGATACAGCGTGAATGCAGTCGGGACTTCAGTGGCTTCGGCGGCAATCGCGTTTGCGCACCTCAGCAGGCTTGCCTCGTTTTCGGCAAGCAGGCGGGGCAAGGTTCAGCCGGGATGCCTGCATTGCTTGAAAACTTGGCTTCATCATAGAAAGCGGGCAGCCCCGCGGCAGTCGGAAAGGCCAGCATGTTCTTGTCGGATTTTTCGCGCGTGTCTGACAGCCGCGCCATTGCGTGCGCCGGTCCTCCAGCCGCTTCTTGCAGCGCTACGGAATCGAGTTCCATCGAACTCATCCATGCGGGTGCCGCATGAAAGAAGGCGTCAGGCGCGGCCCGCCTGCGAGTGGAAAAGCCTGTGAAGGGTGGAGGCGATGTCAGTGCGGAAGCTGACACGCCTGCCCCATTTCGTTACAAGACGTATCGTTGCTCCATCATGGCGCAGCGATACGCCATGCCCGCAGTCACCCGCGCATATGGCTGTACTCATGGAGCGCTACGAGCACGACGGCGAGCCTTGATCTGTGACAGGTTTGTCGACAATGGCTGTAGCAAAAAAATGTGCATCTGTCCCGGAGGGTGCGAAATGCATTTGGGTATCCGCCATCTCCGGGTTATGCTCAAGCCGACATGATCTGCTCGCAGCTGCCTGCACAGGATGGCTGACGAATCCAGAGAAAAGGGGGGAACCATGCACATCACATCCTGCGCCGCCAGGCTCGCCGCGCTGGCGCTAATGATCGCGCCGCTGAGCGTGGTGGCGGCCGATTGCAGCAAGGTCGTCATCTCGGCCGATTCCGATTACGCACCCCTGCACTGGTACGATGGCAAGCGCCTCACGGGGGCCAGCATCGAGATCGCCACGCGCGCGTTGAGCGCCCTCAACATCCCCTATGAGTTGCGCTACGTCGGCCCGTTCAGCCGTGTGCTCAAGGAAGCCGAGACCGGTGAAGTGGCCATGGTGTCCTCGCTCAAGAAAACGCCTGAGCGCCAGCAATACCTGGCCTTTGCCTCGGTGCCCTTGTTTCCCAATCCGATTGCGGTCTTCGTGGCGCGCGACCGGCGCTTTGCCTATGCCGAGTGGAAGGACCTGATCGGCAAGCGCGGTGCCATTACGCTGGGCAACCAGTTCGGTGGCGGCTTCGATGAATTCATGCGCGACCATCTCACCATCGAGACGGCGCAAAAGTTTTACATGAATTTCAGCAAGCTCGATTCGGGCCGTATCGATTACCTCATTACCGGTTACTACAACGGCGTGATCTACCTGAACCAGTCGGGCCAGGCCGATCGCTTCGTCCCGCTGCGTCCCTTCGTCACCGAGACCGACAACTACATCGCCATGAGCCGCGCCAATCCCTGCGTGAAGCTGCTGCCGCGTATCAATGCGCAACTGGAGGCGATGCAAAAGCGCGGCGAATTGCGCGCGGTGCTGCAAAGTTTCGAAACCGATTTGCGCATCGATGCCGCAGGCCCGGACGAAAGCGGCCGCGCCAAATAGCGCCGGGCATTCTCATTGTTGGCTTTCTTCTTCCCGAAGAGGCCCTGATGTTTGGTGAGAGAGCATGAGTTCCAGTGAGACTTGACCTGTCGCGGGCTCTTATTTCTTTCCTTGAGGAACTCCGCAAGATCAGCCTTGGTCTAGACCTGGCTCGTATTTATGACGAGCTGCGGCACAAGATGAGAAAGTTGGCATTCAACAACGAAAACTCACTTCGCCAACAGAATTCAATACGGGGAAAAGGCTAAGTTCATCAAGATTTCCCTACTGCAAAAGTCCCGGAAACCGGGGCTTTTCGGCGCAACGGAGCGTCTCGCGCGGCAGCGCACGCGGCCAACGACGGCCCTATCCTCCACATCAACACCAATAACATCATGCGCGCCTGGATCAATCATCTCAATTACTCACGCAAATTCGTCCTCATCGGAACACTCGCTTTCATGCTGTTCATCGTGCCCACTACGCTGCTGGTGCGCGCCAATCTCGAAGAACTCGTTACTGCGCAGCGCGAAGGCCTGGCCATCGAGCCCGCCCGTGAATTGCTGTTGCTGCTCAAACAGATGCAACAGCACCGCGGCCTGTCGGCTCTGTATCTGGCCGATGGCGACGGCGCTGCCGCCACCCGCATCGAGCGCCAGAAGGACGTCGATGCCACGCTTGAGCGCGTACGCACCGGCTTGCTGCCGCTGGAAGACAAGGCCCTCAATGACACGCTGGACAGCCTGGCCGCCGACTGGCGCACGCTCACGCAGAGCATCGCCGCCAAGTCCATCAGCGGTGCCCAGAGCAATCTGCGGCACGTCGAACTGATCAAGCGCGAACTGGACCTCATTGATGACCTCGCCAACAGTTCCGGCCTGGCGCTGGAAGCGGAAGCGGCACTGTTCTACGTCCAGCGCGCCGTCATGACCGAACTGCCGCAACTGACCGAGGCATTGGGCCAGGCCCGTGCGCGCGGTGCCGTGATGCTGGGACGCGGACAGGCCGATGCCGAAGAACGTGCCCGCATGGAGAATCTCTCCGACCGTGCCCGCCGCAGCTATGAAAGCGCCCGCCGTTCGCTGACGCTGGCAGCCGGCCGTCGTCCCCTGCCGGCTGACGTGGAGAGTGCGCGTGCGGCTGCCGTGGCGGCGGCTGACGAAGCCTTCAAACTGGCCGACAGCGCCATCGTGCGTGCCGACCAGCTCACCATGCCGGCCTCGCAATGGGTCGCCACCATGACGCGCATCATCGATACGCAATTCGTGCTGGTCCACGCTTCCTTTGACATGATGCGTGGCGAGCTGCAAGCCAAGATCCCGCGCCTGCGCAATGAACTGATCCTGTTGTGCGTGTCGCTGGCAGCGCTGGCACTGGCCGCGCTGTGGGTGATGGTGGCCATCACTCGCGCCACCACCGGCGCCATCGGCGAGGCAGTGCGCCTGACTGAAGCCATTTCTGCCGGCGACCTGACCCGGCACGTCGAGGTCAAGGGCAGCGATGAAGTGGCACGCCTGCTGCTGGCCATGCAGGCCATGACGGCGCAGCTGAGCAAGGTGGTCGGCAGCGTGCGCAGCAATTCCGAGAGCGTGGCCACGGCCAGCGCCCAGATCGCCCAAGGCAATGCGGACCTGAGCAAGCGCACCGAAGAGCAGGCCAGCGCCTTGCAGCAGACCGCCGCGTCGATGGAAGAACTGGGCTCGACCGTGCAGCAGAATGCCGAGGGCGCACGCCAGGCCGGACAGCTGGCGCGCGATGCCGCCGAGGTGGCCAGCCAGGGGGGCGCGGTGGTGCAGCAGGTGGTGCAGACCATGCAAGGCATCCACGCCAGCTCGGACCGCATCAGCGACATCATCGGCGTGATCGATGGCATCGCCTTCCAGACCAATATCCTGGCGCTCAATGCGGCGGTGGAAGCGGCCCGTGCCGGCGAGCAGGGCCGCGGTTTTGCGGTGGTGGCCACCGAGGTGCGCAGCCTGGCCCAGCGTTCGGCCACGGCCGCACGCGAGATCAAGGAGCTGATTACCGCCAGCGTCGATCAGGTGGGGCAGGGCACGCAACTGGCGGACCAGGCCGGCAAGACCATGGAAGAGATCGTGACTTCGATTCGCCGCGTCAGCGACATCATGGTCGGTATCAACGCTGCCACGGCCGAGCAGAATACCGGCATCGCCCAGGTCGGACAGGCAGTGGCGCAGATGGATACCACCACGCAGCAGAATGCGGCGCTGGTGGAAGAAAGCGCAGCCGCGGCCATCAGCCTGTCGGGACAGGCACGCGAACTGGTGCAGGCGGTGGCCGTGTTCCGGGTGGGGCGGGTGGCGCTGGTGGTCTAAACCGGCGTTGCTGCATCATCAAGCAAAAAGCAAAAGGCCCGCAGCATTGTTGCGGGCCTTCTTGTATGCGGGAAAGGAAATGGGGCAGTAACCGCTGCAGCCAATCAACGATAGAAAGGCTCAACCCGCCCCTTCAGCTTGGTCAGCATGGGCTGCCCCTTGCGGTCCAGCGCGCGGCCGGCGGGGATCTTGATCCAGCCTTCGCTGATGCAATACTCGCTGACGTTGTTGAATTCCTTGTCGTTGAGCTTGATGCCGATGTCGTACTCGAAAATGGCCGCATCGTAATGCGGGCTGCGGGGATCGATGCTGAGGCGATCGGGGAGGGCGGGGCGTTGTGCGGTATCGTTCATGGCCGCGATTATCGGACATAAAAACCGCCAAGACAATGGCTGGGCCCGCCGTGTCGCAACGTCCTACCGCGCGGCGGGCATTCTCCGACAGCAAGGCTGGCCGCCCGCTGATAGCGCTGCCGTGCTGCGCATTGCATGCTGCGAGCATCTGACTATGCGCGAGGACGTATGCGATCTACCGTCGAGGAAATGCAGGCCGCCCGCTCGGCCGCCCAAGCCTACCGCCACCAGCCCGGTGCCCTGCAGGCTGCCCACGTGTATGCACAGCTGTTCGTGCCGTGGCCCGACGAGGGCGCACTGGCCATGGGGCAGGATTACCTGCGGCAACAGATGGAACAGGCGGCCGGCTTGCCCTGCGATCTGCCCGACCATCCCGATGCACTGGCAGGATGGATGGAGGCCCGTGCCGCCGAGGTCGCCCGCGCTTATGAAAGCTACCTGAAAGAGCGCCAGCAAGGCGCGCCACGTCGCTACTTCAGCGGCAAGGCCCATGCCCTCAATTTCCTGCGCCGCGTAGCCCCTACCAAGATGGTCGATGGCGCCTGGCTTTACAGTGCGGTCAAGCGCTGGCGCGACCCGCTCTACCGCCCCCTGATCCTGACTTATCTGGAAGAGCTGGGCGATGGCGATGCGGCCATGAATCACGTGACCCTCTACCGCAGCCTGCTGGCCGCCCATGGCTGCGAGCATGGCCCAGCGCTGTCTGACGAGCATTATGTCCAGGGCGCCATCCAGCTGGGCCTGGCGCATCATGGCGATCAGTTTGAGGCCGAGGTGTTCGGCTTCAACCTGGGCTACGAACAGTTGCCGCTGCATCTGCTCATCACCGCCTACGAACTCAATGAACTGGGTATCGATCCCTATTACTTCACGCTGCACGTGACCATCGACAACGCCGCCAGCGGCCACGCCCGCAAGGCCGCCGATGCGGTCGCGCAGGCTGCTGCGCAAGCTCCTGATACACAAGCCTTCATGCAGGGTGTCAGGCGCGGCTATCTGCTCAATGAGCTGGGCGCCAGCACGCTGGGCGTGATCCGGTCCTTCGTGCTGCAGGATGAGGTGGTGCAGGTGCTGGCCGGGAAGGCCCCGTTTGGCCGCATGATGCACTCGGACTATTGCCGCATCGGCGACAAGACCGTCAACCAGTGGCTGGAACAGCCCGAGGGCATGGCGCGCTTTCTGGAAGAGATGGAAAAGGCCAGCTGGATCACGCGCGGCGAGGAGGCCAGCCAGAGCCGCTTCTGGCGCCTGATCGATGCGGCCGGAGGCCAGATGTTCGGGGTCTTCGATGGCTACGAAAAGCAGGTCATCCGCGAGTGGATCGAAGATGGCTGGACCGATGGTCGTCGCCAGCCGACTTTCCGGGCGTTGGCCCGGGGTCTTGAAAACGCCGCCGCCGAAGCCCCGGCCGTGCCAGCCGTGGCCTTGCGTGAGGTGGACCTAGATGCCCTGGTGGCCGAGCTGGCACCGGCCCGACACCACGTCGTGCCGGGCCTGGAGGCGACCCGGCTCTACAGCGAACGGTATCGGCGGGCTTGCGTGGCGTGAGGTCGTGGCACGCGGGTCGGCTATAATGTCGGGCCTCGGCCGCTGGATGCCCGCTTGGAGGCCATATGAAGCTTCAGGCGCGTGGACGGCGGCTCAACCCGTCAACTCGCCGGCCCTGCGCCGGTTGCTGGAGAAAACATGAACAATCGTGCAAGAAAACGCCTGATTTATCGCCGTCACCGCATCGGCATGCTGATCGCCGCCATCGAATCCCTGATCGCGCTGGAAGAATCGATGCTGGAAGCCAAGCAGGCTGCCTGAGGCCACCTTGGGCAGCACGCCGTCATTGAAAAACCGACCCTTGCAGGTCGGTTTTTTTGTGGACATTGCTGCAAGGCAGGCCCTGGATTCATCCCTTCAGCGCAAGCAGCACCTCATCGAGCATCTTCTTGGCATCGCCAAACAGCATCCTGGTGTTGTCCCGGTAGAACAGCGGATTGTCCACTCCGGCATAGCCTGAAGCCATCGAGCGCTTCATGACGATGGCGCATTTGGCTTTCCAGACCTGCAGCACCGGCATGCCGGCGATGGGGCTGGCGGGATCGTCTTCGGCGGCCGGGTTGACGATATCGTTGGCGCCGATCACGATGGCCACGTCGGTCTCCGGGAAGTCGTGGTTGATCTCATCCATTTCCATCACGATGTCATAGGGTACCTTGGCCTCGGCCAACAGCACGTTCATATGGCCAGGCATGCGGCCGGCGACTGGGTGGATGCCGAAGCGCACCTTGACGCCCCGCTCGCGCAGGAACGCCGTGATTTCCCACACGGTGTGCTGAGCCTGGGCCACCGCCATGCCGTAGCCCGGCACGATGATGACGCTCTTGGCTTCTTTGAGCAGGGCCGCCGTGTCCTGGGCGCTGATGGCCGTGACCTCGCCAGCGATGGTCGCCTGAGCGCCCTTGACCGCCGTTCCACCCGTTCCGAAGCCGCCAGCAATGACGCTCAGGAAGTTGCGGTTCATGGCCTTGCACATGATGGAAGAGAGGATGGCCCCGGACGACCCCACCAGTGCGCCGGTGACGATGAGCAGGTCATTGGAGAGGATGAAGCCGGTGGCCGTGGCGGCCCAGCCGGAATAGGAGTTGAGCATCGACACCACTACCGGCATGTCGGCCCCCCCGATGGCCATCACCATGTGGATGCCGAAGAGCAGGGCCAGGCCGGTCATGATGAGCAAGGGAACCAGTCCTTGCGCGGTACTGGCGGCACCCACGAATTCGACCGCCAGCCAGATCATCAGCAGCAGGCAGGCCAGGTTGAGCCAGTGACGTGCGGGCAGCATCAGGGGTTTGCCGCCGATCTTGCCGGCCAGCTTGCCGAAGGCGATCAGGGAGCCGGAGAAGGTAACCGCGCCGATCAGCACGCCGATATAAATTTCCAGTTTCAGGATGGTGCTGCCGACACCCATGGCAGATTCGGCGTGGCTGAAGTAGGACACGAAACCGATCAGGCTGGCCGCCAGGCCCACCAGGCTGTGCATCAATGCCACCAGCTCGGGCATCTGGGTCATCTTGATGCGCCGGGCGGCGATCAGTCCGATGGTGCCGCCGACCAGGATGGCGCAGATCAGGTAGGGCAGGCCGCTCATCGTCACATGCGGACCGAAGATTGTCGCCAGGATGGCCACGGCCATGCCGATGATGCCGTAGACGTTGCCGCGCCGTGCCGTTTCCGGGTTGGACAGGCCGCCCAGGCTCATGATGAACAGGACGATGGCACCGATGTAGCTGGTGGTCACAAGAGAAGAGGGGTTCATGATTATCCTTGTTTGCGGAACATCGCCAGCATGCGGCCCGTCACGGCGAAGCCACCGAACATGTTCACCGCCGTCAGCACGATGCCGGCAATTGCCAGGACGAACATCAGATGGGACGCGAGCGTTCCTGACGATCCCGGTGCCGGGCTCACCTGGGTCATGGCGCCGATGGCGATGATGCTGGAGATCGCATTGGTCACGCTCATCAATGGGGTATGCAGGGAAGCGGTCACGTTCCACACCACCATGTAGCCGACAAAGCAGGCCAGGATGAAGACGGTGAAGTGTTCCAGGAACTCGGTCGGCGCATAGCTGCCCACCAGCCACAGCAGGACGGCAGCGATGCCGCCGAAGATCACCGGGCCCCAGCGTGAGGCGGGTTTCTTGACCGGAGCCGGCTTGGCTTGCGGGGCGGCTGCGGGAGCGCTGGCGGCGGGCGTGGCCGGGGCTGCCGCCGGCTTGATCGCTGGCGGCGGCCAGGTCACCGTACCGTCCTTGAGCACGGTGGCGCCACGGATCATGTCGTCGTCCATGTTGACCAGCAGGGTGCCATCCTTGGTCTTGCAGAGTTCCTCGGTCAGGCGCAGCAGGTTGGTCGCGTAGAGCGTGCTGGATTGCTTGGCCAGGCGCGAGGGCAGATCGGTATAGCCGATGATCGTGACGTCGTGGCGCACCACGACCTCGCCCGGCACCGTCAGTTCGCAATTGCCGCCCTGTTCGGCGGCCAGGTCGACGATCACGCTGCCGGGACGCATGCTCCGCACCATCTCGGCGGTAATCAGCCTGGGCGCGGGTTTGCCCGGGACCAGGGCAGTGGTGATGATGATGTCGACGTCCTTGGCCTGCTCGGCAAAGACCTGGCGCTGGGCTTGCTGGTAGCCCTCGCTCATCACCTTGGCATAGCCACCGCCACCGGAGCCTTCCTCCTCATAGTTGACACCGATGAACTCGGCTCCCATGGACTTGATCTGATCGGCCACCTCCTGGCGGGTATCGTTGGCGCGCACCACGGCGCCCAGCGAGACCGATGTTCCCAGCGCAGCCAAGCCCGCCACGCCGGCACCGATGACGAACACCTTGGCCGGCGGCACCTTGCCCGCCGCCGTGATCTGGCCGGTGAAGAACCGGCCGAAATGATTGGCCGCTTCGATCACGGCGCGGTAGCCGGCGATGTTGGCCATGGAGGAGAGGGCATCGCACTTCTGCGCGCGCGAAATGCGGGGGATGCAATCCATGGCCAGCACCGTCGCCCGCCTGGCCGCCAGGGCGGCCATCAGATCGGCGTTTTGCGCTGGCCAGATGAAACTGATGAGCGTGGCGCCTTCCTTCATCAAGGCGACTTCTGCCAGGGAAGGAGCGCGTACTTTGAAAATGAGATCGGCTTCTTGCCAGACCTGTCGGGGGGAAGCGGCGATGCTTGCGCCGGCTGCGTGGAAAGCTTCATCCGGCATGCTGGACGGGGCACCCGCCTGGGTTTCGATCAGCACCGGGAAACCCAGGGCAATCAGTTTGGCGACCATCTCGGGCGATGCCGCCACGCGTTTTTCTTCAGGAAATATCTCTTTGGGTATTCCAACCGTGAGGGTCATGTTCATTTCCTTTGTGAGACTTGCGCAAGAGCGCCTGGGGCAGGCGGCTCTTGCGAGGGCGATGCGTACTGCTGAGATTCATACTGCTTAGTACAGACCGAGCTTGGCCTCATCCATGCTGATGAAGATGTTCTTGCACTGCGAATAGTGCTCCAGCATCATCTTGTGGTTTTCGCGGCCGATGCCGGACTTCTTGTAGCCGCCAAACGGCGCATGCGCGGGCAACTGGTTGTAGGTGTTGACCCACATGCGACCAGTCTCCACGCCTGAAGCCACCCGCAGCGCGGTATTGAGGGTCTTGGTCCACACCGCGCCACCCAGGCCGAAATCGCTGTCATTGGCCATGGCGATGACTTCCTCTTCCTCTTCGAAGGGGATGACGGCGCCGACCGGACCAAAGATTTCTTCTCGCGCCACGCGTGAGGTGTTGGTAGTCGCAATCAGCGTGGGTTCCATGAAATTGCCGTCCTGCAGTTCAGTGCGGCCCATGCGATGGCCACCGACCAGGACTTCACCTTCCTTGCGGCCGATATCCACATAACCCAGCACCGTCTTCAACTGGTGCGCGTTGACCAGCGGGCCCATCTGGGTAGTGGCCAGCCAGGGCAGGTTGACGTTGACCTGCGAGAAGGCCTTGCCGGCTTCCTCGACAAAGCGGTTGTAGATGCTCTTGTGCACGAAGATGCGGGAGCCCGCGCAGCAGACCTGGCCCTGGTTGAAGAGGATGCCCAGCTGCACGCCTTCGATCATCTTTTCCCACGGTGCATCGGGGAAGATGATGTTGGCCGACTTGCCACCCAACTCCAGGGTGGAGGGGATGAGTTTCTTGGCGGCGGCTTCGGCAACCGTATAGCCGATATCGGTCGAGCCGGTGAAGGCCAGCTTGCGGAAGCCTTCGTGCTCCAGCATGTAGTTGCCGGTGGTCGAACCCTTGCCGGTGACGATGTTGACCACGCCCTTGGGCAGGATGTCCTTGAGCACCTTGCCCAGTTCCAGCAGGCTCAATGACGTATCCGAAGACGGCTTGATCACCACGCAGTTCCCGGCGGCCAGCGCGGGGGCCAGCTTCCAGGCGGCCATCAGGAAGGGGAAGTTCCAGGGAATGATCTGGCCGACCACGCCGATGGGCTCGCGCAGGATCAGGCTCAGGGTGTTCTTGTCCAGGCGGGTAGCGCTGCCTTCATCGGTACGGATCGCGGCGGCGAAGTAACGGAAGTGATCGATGCCCGAGGGGATGTCCACGGCCAGCGTTTCGCGGATGGGCTTGCCGTTGTCCAGCGTTTCGACCATGGCGAAATGCTGCGCCTTGGCCTCGATGGCATCGGCGATGCGGTTCAGCAAGGCGGCGCGTTGGGCAGGGCTGGTGTCCTTCCAGGTCTTGTAGGCCGACCATGCGGCCTGCACGGCAGCATCGACGTCTTCGCGATCGGCATTGGCGCAGTGCGCCAGCAGCTCGCCCGAGGCCGGGTTGATGGACGTGAATTCATTGCCGGAACGGGAGGGGACCCACTCGCCGTTGATGAGCAACTTGTACTGCTTGTCGATATGTTCGGAATGCAAGGGGTTCATGATGATGACCTTTCGGAAAGCAAACGGGCTCAGCCCTGATGGGCCTGGCGGAAGATGGCGACCACCTGCTCCAGCGTGGCCGTGCGTGGATTGGTGAGCTGGCAGGCGTCCTTCTTGGCATTGGCGGCCATCAGTTCGAAGTCGCTCTCCTTGACGCCCAGCACAGCCAGATTCGGTGGGATGGCCACGTCGCGGGCCAGTTGCCGGATCGCCTTGATGGCCTGGTTGGCCGCCTCCATCACCGACAGGTTGGCGACCTGTTCACCCAGGGCCTCGGCGATATCGGCGTAGCGTTGCGGGCAGGCGATGAGGTTGAAGCTGCACACCTCGGGCAGCAGGATGGCGTTGCACACGCCATGGGGCAGATTGTAGAAACCACCCAGCTGGTGCGCCATCGCGTGGACGTAGCCGAGCGAAGCATTGTTGAATGCCATGCCGGCCAGGTATTCGGCATAGGCCATCTTGTCGCGCGCTTGCATCTGCTGGGCGTTGGCCACGGCCGGACGCAGCCATTGCGCAATCAGCCGGATCGCCTGCAGGGCGCACGCATCGGTGATGGGCGTGGCGGCCGTGGAGACGTAGGCTTCGATGGCGTGGGTGAGCGCATCCATGCCGGTGGCGGCGGTGAGGGAGGCCGGCATGTCCTTCATCAGCAGCGGATCGTTGATGGCCACGTTGGGCGTACAGCGCCAGTCCACCAGGGCCATCTTCACGTGGTTGTCGGTATTGGTGATGATGCAGAACCGGGTCATCTCGCTGGCCGTGCCGGCTGTGGTGTTGATGGCCAGGAAGGGCGGCATGGGCTTGCTGGTCTTGTTCAAGCCTTCGTAGTCACGGATGTTGCCACCGTTGCTGACTACCATGCCGATGCCCTTGGCGCAGTCGTGGGCGCTGCCGCCGCCGAGAGATACGATCGCGTCGCAGTCCGATGCGCGGTACAGCTGCACGCCCCGTTCCACGTTCTTGTCGGTCGGATTCGGATCGGAGCCGTCATAGATGGTGACGGCCAGGGCCGCTCTCTCGAGGATGGCCTTGATCTTGTCTGCCGTGCCGAGCTTGACCATGCCGACGTCGGTACACAGGAACACGCGCCGTGCGCCCAATGCCTTGGCCTGCAAGCCGACTTCCTCGGCGCAACCCACACCCATCAGCGATACGTTTGGCATGTAGAAGCCAAAGGTCTGATTTGCCATTGCCATAGTGTTCTCCTGATTGCAAAACAACGGCTCCGGGCCGAGACGGTCCGTGTCTGTTCGCGTGAGGAAATACTAGGCTTCCGGATGGTTGCCACATTGACCTATCGCAAAAGCAAAATGCAAAGAGTCGTAAGCTTTTTTATTGTTGAGCTGAGATTGATTCGGCACTATTCATGCAAAAAAATAAGCTCTCGTTTTTGCCGAGGGTGCGGGCAAAACGCCTGTTGAGCCTGGCGAATCGCTTTCACAAGGCAGCCGGAGAAACGACGCCATCTCCTCATCATTGCCTGTGCGTGGAACAGCCATACAAGATGTTGCGCAATACTCGGCGAGTCTCATCTCTGTGTTCAGGTGTAAAGAAATGTTGACGCCCTGGACGGTTTTCTGCGAAATTGCGTTGCGGCATCGTCCTCCGGAGCGAAATGGACGACAGCCTCATGACAAGAAAAGACGATGAGCGTCTCGCATCGGCAGTTCTTCTCGCCGCCGTCAGCGACTGCAGCATCACAACAGCAAAGGAATCACGCATGAGAATCACAAGGGCAGGGCGCGCGCGCATCGCGTTGCGGGCCGCCGGCTGGGGGCTGGCAGCCGCTGTGCTGTGGACCCAAACCAGCGCATGGGCGCAGGAGAGCACGGCCAGCCAGGCCGGCATCATCAAGGTCTTGCAAGGTGATGTGCGTGCCGAGCGCAACGGCAATAGCCGGGCGCTGGCCGTCGGTGAGCGGCTCTATGCGGGTGACCGAGTGGTGACGGCAGCCGCCAGCGAGGTCGGCTTTACCTTGCGCGACGACACGCTCATTTCGCTGGGACCCAACAGCGACTTCCTGCTGGAACGCTACGCCTACAACGACAAGACCGATGAGGGCGGCATTGCCGCGCGCTTGGCCAAGGGCACGCTGCGCTACGTGTCCGGACTGATCGGCAAGCGGGCACCGGAGAGCCAGTCGCTGTCCACCCCGACGGCCACCATCGGCATCCGCGGAACCGACTTCATCGTGGAGGTGGGCAGTGAATAAGCATCTGACGCTTTGTGCAATGATGGCACTGGTCCTCCTGACGGCGGGATGCGCTGGTCCCAGGGAACGTTTCGTTCTGTTGCCCCAGCCCGATGGTTCGGCCAGCAGCATCGTGGTCAAGACCGCCGGCGGCGAAACGACCCTGAACTCGCCCTACGCAGCGGTCGAGACGCGCGGAGGCAAGGCCGAGCCGACCCAGACCATCTCTGCTGCCGAGGTGGACCGCCGCTATGTCGAGGTCATGCGCAGCCTGCCCGCACGTCCGCGCAGCTATGAGCTGCTGTTCGAACTGGGCACGGATCGCCTGACACCGGCTTCGCAAGAACTGTTGAAGAAGGCCATGGCCGAGATCAAGGAATTTCCGGCCGGCGAATTCATCCTCACGGGCCATGCGGACAGCATCGGCAGCGATGCCCTCAATGATGCCTTGTCGCTGCGGCGGGCACGCCTCATCGAGCGCGAACTGCAACGTGCGGAAGTGAAGGCCTTGAGCATCGAGGTCATTGGCAAGGGCTCGCGCGAGCCGCGGGTACCGCAGAAACGCGGCGTGGCCGAACCACGCAATCGCTTCGTCGAGATCAAGATCCGGTAATGGAGCCGATGCTGGCTTGGGCAGGTGTGATGAAGCTGCGGGGAGGAAGAGGAGAGAAGGCGCGCCGCCCCTGATCGGAGAAGCCGGCGCGCGCGCCTGCCGCGAAGGCAGGTGAACCAGCGATATCAGCTGTTCTTGTGGCTTTGCTGGCCGGCCTTCACATGCTGTTCGTGCGTGCCGCCGCGGGTGGAGTCACCTTGCTGCTGGCCAGAGCCGCTGCTGCTCTGGTTCTGCTGGTCATTCTTGTGGCTTTGCTGCCCGGCTTGCACGTGCTGTTCGTGCGATCCACCGCGCGTGCCGCCACCTTGCTGTTGACCGGAAGAGCTGCTGCTCTGGTTCTGCTGGTCATTCTTGTGGCTTTGCTGTCCGGCCTGAACGTGCTGCTCGTGGGAACCGCCGCGGGTACCGCCTTGATTCTGGTTCGACATGATTTCACTCCTTGATGGATGCCCTGCGCTCATGCGCAGTCCTTGCATCATCGCGCCGGCTGCGCTGGACAGGGATCGGTGAAGCTCCCTTGATGGTGTCAGTGTCGGCTGTCGGACGGGTAGCTTCTCCGTTACCTCCTGCTGCCGGGCTTGGACGGGGCTTTCAGCTTACTGTACGGCTTCGATGGTGGAGAGCAGTTGATCGAAGGAACAGGGTTTGGTGAGCAGTGCAGCGAACACCTCGAGAGCCTGCCAGGAGTTGACCATGGGGGTGGCACTGAGCAGGACCACCGGGATGGCGCAGAGGCGCGCATCGCCCTTGATCCGGGTCGCCAGTTCCAGGCCATCCATGACGGGCATGCGCAGATCGGTCAGCACCACGTCGACCAACTCATGCACACTGGCCATCTTGGCCAAGGCATCTTCGCCGTTACCTGCTTCCAGCACCTGATAGCCCACGCCCTGAAAGACTTCCGCGAAAATGCTTCTGACATCCTTGTTGTCTTCGACGATCAGCAAGGTACGAGCGCGGGGGCGCGGGTTCATGAGGCGGTCTCCGGGTGGATGGGCTGCGTCCTGACACCAGAACGAACGGCTGCACGATTATGTGACTGAAACGGAAATGCGTGCATCAGTCAATTCCTGAATCGTGGGAAAGCCCCGCTGACAGCATCGTAAGAATATACGCGTCGTCAGCGCGTCAATGCGTGGCCGGCCCGAGGCCGGGCTACCCTTGTCCCGATGGCATTGTTCCGAAAGTGCATGAATTTCAAAAACTATTTATATAGTTTTCTTTCTTCGGTGAGGCCTGCCTCATCAGGAGAAACTCAATTCCAGCCCCAGCATCCGGGAGATGAAAAAGGTGGCCGCCCCCAGCACCAGCAGCGACACCACGAAGAGCACCGCCACCTTGCCGCTGGCGCGCAGCACGGCGCGCCGTTCTGCCTGCTTGCCCTTCTTGCCCTGATCGTAGTGCCATTTGATGGCATAGAACATGCCGATGCCGAGCACCGCAACCTTGAAGATGATGAAGACGATTGGAACCCAATCCATGATGTTGACCATTCGATTCGCTGGGAGAAGAATCCGGTGCCAGCTTTGCGAATCTGAAAGTAGCAGAGGTAAGCCACTGTCTCCGTAACAGTGTTCGCTGCATTCTAACCAAGGCGGCGCAGGTCGGTCCAGCAGACAAGATCCATACAAGTCCATGTGCTGTGCGGGGTTGCGTGCACGCAATCTGCCATAGCGGCGTTAGGAGTGTCCTGTCCTCCTTCCTGATACACCGCCATGCCTGTCAAACGACCTTCTGCGGGACTTGCCCGTCTGCCTTTTCCTGCAGCCAGCCAGCAGCGGCATCCGCGACGTCGCGGCCATTGGTTCCTGACCGTCACGGCTGCGTTGCTGACCCTGGTGCCGCTCCATGGATGGGGCCAAGCGTCCTGCAACCCACCGTCGCCGGCGCAACTGGGCGCGCTGCGCCGTGCAGTGGACAAGAACCTGGCGCCGCAGCCGCGTGCGATTGCGCACGTTCATACCGAAGGGACCTTGCCGCATCAAGGCATCTGGGATGCCAGTATCGAGGCCGAGCACGACTGGCCACTGATGCGCCAGCTCGCGCAATTATGGCAGGCGCGCCATGATCCCGAAGACGCCCGGCAATTGTCGCGTCTGATGAGCGCCTGGGCCGAGGTCTATCAGCCTGGCTTCAATCCCATCGACGAGACCAGCCTGGATGCCTACATTGATGCGTATGCCATGGCCCGTGATGCCCTGGATGCGGACAGCCGCAAGCTCGCCGGCCAGTTCATCCGCACCCTGGCCGAAGGGTATCTGCAGCAGATGGAGACCGGCTTCCGGCCCCGCGACGGGCGCTGGGTGAACAACTGGAACTCGCATCGCGTCAAGCTGGCAGTGCTGGCGGCAGCTGCGCTGGGCGACGAGAATTTATGGGTCCGTGTGCGCAGGGCTTTTGCCGCACAGGTCGGCCGCAACATCCTGAACGATGGCAGCACCCTCGATATGGAGGAGCGCGATGCCCTGCATTATGTGGTCTATGACCTGGAGCCGCTGGTGCGTGCAGCCCAGGCCGCGCAGGCGAGGGGAGAGCATTGGCTGACGCTCAAGGGCAGCAGCGGCGGCAGCCTGGCTGACGCGCTGGACTGGCTGATGCCGTATGCCGAAGGTAGCAGAACCCATGAGGAATTCGTCCATTCCAGGGTTCCCTTCGATGCCAGGCGCAGGGATGCCGGCTTGCCCGGCTATGCCGGACAATGGGAGCCGAAGGGCGCAGCCCGTCTGTATGCGATGGCGGCCACGCTGGATGATCGTTATGCACCGCTGGCGCGGCAATTGGATCCGGATGGACGATTGTTGCTCACTTGCTGGGGCATGCCGTAGCAGGAGACCGGGGGGCGGGCGGCCGTTGCCTCCGCATCCGTTGCCACCCCGTGGCTGTATCGACTTGGCCGATGAGAAAACGATCGGCCCTTTATTGCTGAGCTGGCACCGATCAGCGAGGCAAGTTACCATGCGGGCGCATGGTAACAAGACAGAAAAAGGCAGCACCCCGCAAGCGCGCCACCCCCAGAAAAAGCAAGCAGAAACGATCGGACGGGTTCCGTCGTTTTCTGATTTCATTCACCAGCACGACGATCGTTGTCTTCGGCATTGCCAGTTGCGTCCTCAATCCGCAACTGACCGAAGACTTGCGCGATACGCTCAGTCTCGGCCGCTACGGCACCACGTGGACAGGCGCAGAAGACCCACCTGCCCCTGTCCGGCACGCCGGGCCGGGACGCACCGTTGCGCGCTTTGCACAATGCCCGCAGTTCTTCCCCGGCGCGCATCCTGCGCAATTGCCAGCGGGTCCGCATTTGCGGGAATTGTGTTTCAGCGCTTTTGCGGTGCTCTACAACACACAGACCAAGACACCCTTTGTGGTGGTGGAGCGCCTGAACCGGTCCGCACTCTTGCATGCGCGGGAGCAGCATCGTACCGACAGGTTCTACCCCGAGGCACGGCTGCCCCGCGCCGAACGCGCCGAACTGGAGGACTACCGGGGATCAGGCTATGCTCGCGGGCACATGGCGCCGGCGGGCGACATGTCCACGCCGGAGGCGATGGCCCAGAGTTTTTCGCTGGCCAATATGGTCCCGCAGAATCAGCGGCACAATGCCGGGCCATGGTCCAGGATCGAACGGGATACGCGCAGGTACGCCATGCGGGCGCGCGGGGATGTCTTCGTCTTTACGGGGCCGCTGTTCGATGCTGTACCGAGCACGATTGGGCGAGGCCACATTGCCGTGCCCGCAAGCCTTTTCAAGCTGGTCTATGACGCGAGCAACGGCAGGTCCTGGGCGTATATACAGGCCAACCGTGCTGATACCGAGGTGGGAGCGCCCGTCGGCTACGATGCCTTCGTACGCAGAACCGGACTCCAATTGCTGGGGCAGGGCGGGGCGCGGAGCTGACACGGAGAGATTTCTGCCTCAAGCTTGCGCCCGCTGAAGACTACGCTGGCCAGACACCGGTGTCGCCCATGCAGGCGTGCAGGGCGACACCGTGCTTAGCGCATTAAAACTACTGGAGCGGCGGCAAGCGCATGTCGTGTGCTGCTGCCCATGTGGGTCTTCATGCCTGGTGTCTGGGCACCGTCCAACTTGAAGGTCGCGACGAGTCCGGACAAAGCGCCAGCCTGTTCCTTCATTGAATTTGCTGCTGCGGCGGCTTCCTCGACAAGCGCGGAATTCTGCTGGGTCGCTTCATCCATATGCGTAATCGCGGTATTGACCTGGGTGATGCCGTGACTCTGTTCCTGGCTCGCCATGGAGATCTCGGCCACGACATCGGTGACGCGTCTGACGCTGCTGACGACGTTTTCCATCGTTTGGCCAGCCTGTTCCACCAGCTTGCTGCCGCGGTCGATCTGGCTCACCGAATCGTTGATCAGGTCAGTGATTTCCTTGGCGGCGGTCGCGCTGCGCTGTGCCAGGTTGCGTACTTCGGAAGCCACCACGGCAAAGCCGCGTCCCTGCTCGCCTGCACGTGCCGCTTCCACCGCGGCATTGAGCGCAAGAATGTTGGTCTGGAAGGCGATGCCGTCAATGACACTGATGATGTCCACGATCTTGCGCGAAGAAGAATTGATGCCGTCCATGGTGGTGACGACCTGAGCAACAACGTCACCGCCCTGGCTGGCCACCTCCGAAGCGGAGTTGGCCAGCTGGCTTGCCTGCTTTGCGTTGTCGGCATTTTGTTTGACGGTGGTCATCAGTTCTTCCATGGCCGAGGCGGTTTCCTCGAGAGAACTGGCCTGCTGCTCGGTGCGGGAGGACAGATCAAGATTTCCCGTGGCGATTTCCGACGAGGCCTGTTCGATCATGGAGGTGCCTTGCCGGACTTGCGCCACGATGGACACCAGACTGTTGCGCATGTTCTTGATGGCAAACAGGAGGCTTGAACTGTCGCCCGCTTTCGTTTGGACGTCGGTGGTCAGATCGCCATCGGCAATTTGTTGAGCGATTTGCGCAGCGTAAGCGGGCTCGCCGCCCAGCTGTTTCAACAGTCCTCGTGTGATGAGCACGGCGATCAAGACGGAAATGGCGGCCACTACCAGCGTCAGGACTGCCACCGAGATTGCGGCGGTATGGGCCATATCGTTCGTATCGTGCTGAACCTTCTTGTTTTCCGCTTCGACCTGCGCAATCAGCTTGCCAATGTCCAGAACGATCTGGCGGCGCAAGGGGCTGCAGTCATTGACCAGGAAATCGCGATACTCTTCAGTCCTTCCGCTTTCCCGGTAGAGGCGAGGACGTTTGAGTTCCTCGGCCATCTTCAACATGTCGGACCGCACTTTGTCAAAATCCTTGTTCCCCGCGAACTCCTGCTCGAGATCTTTGATGGCCTTCAGATAGACCTGTTTCTGCTCGTCCACGATGGCCAGTTCTTTTTGAGCGTCTGCATCGCTGCGAAAGACATAGGCATTGCGGGCCGCGATCCCGGTCTGATCCAATGCCTCGCGAGCGATGTACAGGGGTGTCAGCTTTTGCGCCTGTACGGCATCGCCTGCTTGGATGGAGTTGGTCAGCGTGCGAATGCTGATCAACGATATCCCCGCGACGAGGACAGTCAGTGCCAGCAAGGCTGCGAAGCCTAGTGCCAGCTTTGTTCCGATTTTCATGCTTTGAAACACGGTAAACCCCTTGCGTTGTTGGGATTGAATACGAGTTTTGTTGTTTTTATGGGATGGAATGTGGCTCTTCTGCGTTGAGCTGAACCTTACCTACCCCTGGAATTCGTCGCCATCGGGATTTTCCCTACTAACCGGAAAAGAAGTGTTATTGCAAAAATAAATGCGAGTAATTAAACGGTTGCCAACGTTTCGGCGTAGAGTTTCAAGCTTTTTGCCGAAGCAGCGCGTGAGGTGAGACGCACCAGATCGTCTGGCGGGCAGTCGATTTCTGCGGAGATTGAATTGCTGAGCTGACTACGGTCTGTGAGCGGTGCGCACATCGTGTAGCGACCGTCAGTGGCGAATTGGTCGTCAAGCGCCTGCGCCTGGTCAGCGGCGTCCACGAGCTGCCTGTATCCCGAGAACCGGGATTTACGCCTGATTCGCTTCGGTGATGGCGAGGTACTGGAAGTGTTCGGGGTGGGGGCCTGTACATAATTTTGTGTAAACGGACTATTGGCAGGAAACTGTCGCCTTGTCCGGAGCCACAATGAGTAAAAAGAAACACGACGTACCCGAAGAATTACTGGCTGGATTGCTAGCCAATTACAAGAATCCCGAAGATTTAATAGGTGAAGAAGGCCTGTTGAAGCATCTCACCAAGCTGGTGGTGGAACGAGCCCTGGAAGCCGAGCTGAGCGAGCACCTGGGCCATGAGAAGCACGGGAGCGTAGCCAATGAGTCGGGCAACACCCGAAACGGCAAGAGTCGCAAGACGCTAAAGGGCGAATTCGGCGAGTTGCCAATTGAAGTTCCTCGAGACCGTCATGGCAGCTTCGAACCGAAGCTGGTAACCAAGCATCAGACGCGCTGGGCCGGCTTCGACGACAAGATTATTTCGCTGTATGCCCGTGGCATGACAGTAAGAGAGATTCAGGCGCACCTGGAAGAGATGTATGGAACCGAGGTGTCACCCAGCCTGATTTCATCGGTCACTGACGCCGTTGTCGATGAAGTCAAAGCCTGGCAAGCTAGGCCATTGAATCCAATTTATCCCATCGTTTATCTCGACTGTATCCATGTCAAAGTGCGTGAAGGAACGGTGCGAGTAAAAGCCGTCTACCTAGCCATCGGCATCACCATGGACGGTGAGAAGGAGGTGTTGGGACTGTGGCTAGCGCAAACGGAAGGCGCCAAGTTCTGGCTGCAGGTTGTCACTGAGCTGCGTAATCGCGGCGTGCAAGATATCTTCATCGCTTGCGTTGACGGCTTGAAGGGCTTCCCGGATGCCATCGAAGCTGTGTTCCCGAAGACCACGGTGCAGCTGTGTATCGTCCACATGGTCCGGCACAGCTTGAATTACGTCTCATGGAAACGACGTCCGGAGGTGGCGGCTGACCTACGATTGATTTACCAGTCGGCAACCGCCGAAGAAGCCGAACTCCGACTCGGTGAATTCGAAGAGAAATGGGATGCAGAGTATCTGCCTATCGGCCAATCCTGGCGGCGCAACTGGCCCCGTCTGATTCCGTTCTTCGACTTCCCACCAGAGATTCGAAAGGTCATCTATACGACCAATGCCATCGAGTCGGTCAACATGAGTTTGCGCAAGCTGACTAAGAACCGGGGCTCGTTCCCCAGCGATGAGGCGCTGATTAAACTCTTCTTCCTGGCCCTGCGCAACATCAGTAAAAAGTGGACGCTGCCCATCCGAGATTGGAAAGCTGCACTGACTCGGTTTACTATCCAGTTCGGTGAACGTATCTCTATGAATTAAACGAAATCCCGTTTACACAAAAAATCGGACACGCCCAGTATCTGGAGCAGGCGGCTTAAAATCTGGGATCTGACGTTTTTTTATCAACTCCGTGTTTTTGAACGTGCCGCCTCCAAATTTCCCTAGCGCGCCCACCACGTCCGCACGGAAAACTATGGAGAAATCGAAAGCAGAACTTTCCGTGTCACCTACAGCAAGTCCTACAGTTCGGATTCCGCACGATGTGAAGCCATCCACGTCGCGCCCTATTTGGGCCACTGAGCTAACATCGTCAACTTTTCTTAGCTGCTGAGCGGCTGCGCTGCCTCCCGCTAACGCGCAGACGACAAAAACCATGCACCTGATCAGCGTTGCGTTGCAACTGCCCCGCTCCTGCACTTTACTTCCGACTTTTGTATCGATTTGGCGGTGACTCATCTTAGCCCCCAGCTGTAGCCATACAATCCGCAATTGCGCTCCAAACCGTTGAATGACTCGTCTGCCGTGTATTTGCGCGCCCGGTAATCGTTGATCACTATCTGAACATACGCCCGGCAGTTTCGCGGCAGCCCCGTATCGCCATAAATTGGTTTGCTATTCGGGTCATCCCTGTAAAGCAGCAGATAGACGATGACAGCCAGCAACAGGCCAATAGCCATATTTTTATTCATGTGCTCCCCCGTCAGCATTCCTAGCGCCCTCGCGCCAGAAAGGTTTATAGGTTCATAGCCTATCAGGGGTTTGCTGGTTTGGCACAATTACGAGACCAGTACGCGCGCACGCGAGGCGCATGCGATGGAGCAAAACGGGGGCTTACCGCTCTCTCTTGCGAAGGTGTTGAGCCACCTCTTCGCACGCGTAAATTCCGTGAGCCTGCAGCAATCCTTCGTTGCGGTAGAAGCCCGTCACGTTCTCTTTCGCAAAGAGTGTCTGACCGTCTTTATGGATGCGCATCCCCCGCATCTCAAAACCGATATTGTCCTTTGAATAGTCCAGTTCAAAAGTAAATTCGCCGGAGCTGTCGGCAGTTTTGTAGGTGGGCATGATATTCCTCGGTCTAGAGGGTTTGTCGGGACGACTTGACCGATTCTTAGAGGGAATATTTCGTTTTTCTAGCCAATGAGTCCAGCATATCACGCCGTGAGATTTTATGTAATTTGATGCTCGCTATCGATGGCGGCGAATACGGGGATATTCGCTATGGTTCTGGGGCACTTGGCGCGACAGGAGTTTGGGAAAACCTACGCACCGCCTACATGGTAGCTGAAAGCAAAAAGGCCAACCCCGAAGAGTTGGCCTAAGTGCTTGATTTCATTGGTGCTGATGGGCGGAATCGAACCGTCGACCTACTGATTACGAATCTGTGAGGAAAATTATAAAAATCAATAGGTTAGGGAAATTTTTGCTCCGCAATTCAGAAAATCAACGGTCCGCAAGGCCAATAAGGACGTGCCTCGATTTGGAATTGCGGAGCGGATTTTTCGTTGTTGAATGCGACTGTCATCGCCGATCCTGATACAGTTTGCCACGTCCGCTATCGGCCAACAGAAGGCATCTGGCCAAAAGATGGATTAAAAGAGGGGAGGTGGTCATGAAGCGACGCAACTTTATCTCGATTCTTGGGGCCACGGGACTTGGCTCTCTTATCGGAGCTGCTGCAGGCCTGTCCGGTTGTGCTACCCGGCCACTGCGCGATGATGACTGGTCCGTAGTGCCTGCTAGCACGGATCCTTCCATCGACAGAGCGGCTCTGCGTTTGATGGTGGATCGTCTGAGGACGTCAGGGGCAAATATCCATTCAGTCCTTGTCGTTCATCGCCGGAATTTGGTGTTCGAAGAGTACTTCCTTGGGACGGACCAGGTGCCGCTCAGTTTTTGGGGTACACGCGATGCCAGGGTGAGTTTCGACGCGCGCACGCTTCACTCCGTTAAATCTGTGTCGAAGAGCGTTGTTTCGCTGGTGTTGGGAATAGCGATCGACGAGGGGCTGATTCACAGCATTGATACACCGATACTGGATTTCTTTCCCGAGTTGGCGGATATGCGCACGCCCGAGCGAGAGGAACTACACCTGCGCCATGCACTCAACATGACGATGGGACTCGAATGGATCGAGGCGACGCCAGCCACTGGGGCGGCCAACGATGAAACGCGCATGTATCTTTCGGGGGACGTCTGTCGCTACGTGCTCAATCGTCCGTCCGTTGCCAAGCCGGGGCAGAAATTTCTTTACAGCACGGGAGCACTTGCCCTGGTCTCGGCGATTCTGCATAGGGCGACTGGGCAACCGTTGGACGAGTTCGCACGCGCCAAGCTCTTTTTGCCGCTTGGAATCTCTAACGCGACTTGGAGCCGAATCGGGCTCGATACCGACGCCGGTGGCGGGCTGTATCTGCGCCCGATTGACATGGCGCGGATCGGGCAGCTCGTCCTCGACGGGGGGCGCTGGAACGACCGACAAATTGTTTCTAAAGAGTGGATCGATGCATCGACCTCGCCCCAGATCGTGACGACGGACGACCTGCGTTATGGCTATCTTTGGTGGATTGGCCGTGCGAGCGTACGGCCCCGAATGATCGACTGGATCGGTGCATTGGGACGGGGTGGCCAATCCATCCGCATCGTTCCCGAGCTCGATCTCGTGGTAGTAGTGACTGCGGGATATTATCAGGACTACAGTCCACGGGCTTTCAATGTGCAACACAGCGTTTTTGAGGATGTACTGAAGGCAGCGTTGACTTCTGGTTGATACGGGCGGCCGATATGTATCGGTATGAGTTGCTTCCGGCCAGAAGCGGACCTCGCCTGCCCAAGGAAAATGCCCGCGTATCGCGGGCGTTTTTGCTTCGGAGCATCTGATTACGAATATACGCGCTGGTGGCGAGAAGTATATATAAATCAGTATGTTAGGGTGGGACGGCTGGGTTATTCAAACCGTTAGTAGGCGCCGGTAAGTACTTGATTTCTTTGGGCCTGCGGTCGTTGAATAACCCATAAATATCGGGATCAGGGGGCGATGCTCGTGCCCACGGATTATGAGTAAAAAGTGCAGGTTTGCAGCGAGCAGAAAAACCTCATCAGACCCGGGGCACTAGTTTCGCACCTAGTTTGGGCAAAATTCCCCCAAAAAGAAACCACGATTTTCTCAAAATCTTGGGCAATATTCGCTCTTCAAAAATAACGCATCAAGCCAAATTGAGAAGTTGCTTCGCTGACTGTAAGTTTGCGATGAAATTAATAGAAATAAATACGTTATATGTAGTGCGGCTCAAACCAGTTCTCAACACTCGATTATGTTAACCGCCAGTCCTCCCCGCGATGTCTCCTTGTATTTCGTTTTCATATCCGCCCCCGTCTGCATCATCGTCTTGATGACGGAATCGAGTGAGACATAATGGCTTCCGTCACCGCGAAGCGCCATGCGCGCGGCATTGACGGCCTTCATTGCCCCCATTGCATTGCGCTCGATGCACGGAATCTGCACCATCCCGCCTACCGGATCGCAGGTCAGGCCCAGATTATGCTCCATCCCGATTTCTGCAGCGTTCTCGACCTGCTTGACTGTTCCACCCATCGCAGCTGCCAAGCCCGCAGCAGCCATGGAACAGGCGACACCGACTTCGCCCTGGCAGCCAACTTCGGCGCCGGATATAGATGCATTTAGTTTGTACAGGATCCCGATGGCTGCGGAGGTCAGCAGAAAGTCGATTACGCCTTGTTCGTTGGATCCTGGCAAGAATCGTGCATAGTAATGCAGCACGGCGGGAATGATGCCGGCAGCGCCATTGGTCGGTGCGGTGACCACTCGCCCGCCGACCGCATTTTCTTCATTCACAGCGATCGCGTAAAGATTGATCCAGTCGATCATGGAGAGAGGATCGCGTAACGCCTGTTCTGGCTTGCTCACCAGCTCACGATACAACACCGGGGCACGCCGCCGAACCTGAAAAGGCCCGGGCAAGGTGCCATCTGCGTCGGGATTATCGATGCCGCACCCCCGTTGCACGCATGATTGCATCACTTGCCATATGCGCAGCAAGCCATCCCGAATCGCTTCAGCGCTGCGCCAGGTTCGCTCGTTTTCCCACATCAATTCCGCAATCGATTTATCCGTTTTCGAGCACAGTCCAAGCAGCTCGTCACCAGAATGGAAGGGATAAGGCAACTCTGTGATAGCGGTCAGCACCTTCACATTGGGTGCGCCGGAGGTCACCACGAAGCCGCCGCCTACCGACAGATAGGTGGTTTCTCGCACGAGTTTTCTTGTTGCATCGAATGCATGGAGTTTCATGCCGTTCGGATGTTCGCTCAGTGCCTGCCGCAAGAACACAATGTGATCTTTCTGCGTGAACGTGATCTCATGGTGGCCGAGCAGGGAAAGTCGCTGCGTACTTTTGACTGTTTCCAGGCGCGTGGCGATCTTGCCTGCCTCGACGGTATCGGGGGCTTCGCCCATCAAACCGAGCATGACGCCACGATCCGTGCCGTGGCCTTTTCCTGTTGCGCCGAGTGAACCGTACAATTCGCATTTGACCGATGCTGTGGTATCCAGCAGGTCATCGCGTTCCAGTCCCTTGACGAACATCAGCGCAGCACGCATCGGCCCGACCGTATGCGAACTCGACGGGCCAATGCCAATCTTGAAAAGGTCAAATACACTAACGGCCATCACTACTCCTAAAAAAGCGCAGCCTTGAAATCGCAGAAGTCTTGTGCCGCGTGGTGCTCATCGTTCAATCATAGGCGACCGCGAAGAATCGCGGTGCAGCCATCTAGTGATTGATTTTGCGCAGGAATGCTCTGGCTCTCTCCGTCTTGGCACCCTTGAAGAAGTCAGCGGCAGTACCTTCTTCGATGATAGTCCCTTGATCCATAAAGACAATTCGGTCGGCGACCTCCCTGGCAAAGCCCATCTCATGCGTAACGCAAAGCATTGTCATCCCCCCTCGGGCAAGACCGATCATTACATCCAGCACCTCGTTGACCATCTCGGGGTCGAGAGCGGAGGTGGGTTCGTCAAACAGCATGATGCTGGGCTCCATGCAGAGGGCGCGCGCAATGGCGACCCGTTGTTGCTGGCCGCCAGAGAGTTCGCCCGGAAACTTGTTTGCCTGATTGTCGATCCTGACCTGCCTGAGGTATTCCATGGCGCGTTCCCGTGCTTCGGTCCGAGAAATCTTTCTGACTTTGATGGGCGCCAGCATACAATTTTCCAGCACGGAAATATGCGGGAACAAGTTGAAGCTCTGGAACACCATGCCTACTTCGCTTCTGACTGCTGAGATATTCGGCGATTGATTGGACAGACTTTTTCCATCCACAATGATGCTGCCGGATTTAAATCGCTCCAATCCATTGATGCATCTGATGAAGGTGGACTTGCCTGATCCAGAGGGGCCGCAGATAACAATGCGCTCGCCCTTTGATACTTGAAGACTGACCCCTTTCAACGCTGTAAATGCGCCGTAGGCCAGCGTCAGATCCTTGATGGCAAGGACGCTGTCGGTAAGGGAGGAGGGTTGCGGTGTTGACATAGACATTGTGATGTTCCTGGTTTCTATTGCCGTTAAACCGATCTCGGCGAAGTTCTTTTTTTGAGGAGAGAGACGAACTGGGAAGCGATGACGCATATCGTCAGATAGACAACAGCGACCACCAGATACATCTCCACCATTCGTCCATTCAATTGGGCGACTTTTGAGGCGACCCCGACTAGATCATTGAGAGACAGGACATAAACCAAGGATGTGTCCTGGAACAGGATGATGGTCTGATTCAAGATGATCGGAGCGGCAGCCCGAAATACCTGTGGCAGTACGACGCTGGCATAGGCATCAAACGGCGATAATCCTAAGGCATCGCAGGCTTCAAACTGCCCCTTGTTGACGGTGCGAAGTCCGGCGCGAATGATTTCGGAATAGTAGGCCGCTTCAAAAAGGCTGAACGTCAGGTACGCCGTGAAGTAGGGGCCCAGCGGAACCGATTGTCCCGACGGAGAAAAATAACTGAGAATGCTCGGGACCAGAAAGAAGAACCAGAACAGTACCAGGATCAGCGGAATCGAACGAATCACTGCGATATAGGTGCGTGCAGCGCGTGCCAGGAAGGGCAGGTCGAAATGCTGGATCAGGGCCAGGGCGGTGCCCAGGATGATCCCGGCTATACATCCCACGGCGGTCAAGGTGAGAGAGAACCGGAGCCCGTCGGCCAGATAGGGGAACGCCGTGAGGGCGACGGAGAAATCGAGATTGTTCATGCGGAGGTCTCCTGCCCAAGGATAGGTTGAGCTTGAGGTGTCGGCGTGTGGGTAGTCGCTTGCAGGGGAATTCTCATTTTCCTGTCCAGCTGGTTCATGGTGACATAGACCAACAATGCCATGACCAGATAAATGATCGTGGCCGCGCCAAACGCAGTGAAGGTATGGAAGGTCTGCTCGCTGATCTGGCGGGCCTGCGCGGTCAGTTCCAGAACGCCAATGGTCAGCGCCACGGAGGTGTTTTTGTAGATGGCCATTGCTTCGCTCGTCAGGCTTGGCAGAATCAGCCGCACCGCTTGAGGCAGAATGACTTGCGAATAAATATGGAAAGGCTTCAGGTTCAGTGCTACTGCGGCCTCTCTCTGACCTTTCGGCAAGGCTTCAATGCCGGCTCTGACCTGCTCTGCGATACGAGAAGCGGTATACAGCCCCAAGCAGATGAGCGCTGGGACAAATGCAGACCAAGGGGGAGGAATTTCCTTGATCCATTGTCCAATCGCGGGAGGGAGAATTTCCGGTAATACGAAGTACCAGAGGAACATTTGAACCAGCACAGGAATATTTCTGAATATCCCGACGTACAGCGTACTGGCGACGGCGAAGAAGCGGTTCTTAGAGGTGCGTCCGCATCCGATGAAAACACCAACACTGATGGCGATGATCCAGCCCAGGATGGCAAGCAGAACCGTCCAGCCTAATCCCGATAGCAGATAACTGTAATAGGGTGCGCCATCGTAGCCATTTTGTAGCAGAACACTCGACATAGCGGGACTTTCTTGTTGAAGATCGAGAAGTGCAAGGTAGGCGCAGAGGAACTCAAGGGGAGGCGCGCACCATCACTGGCCGGTGCGGCTCTCCTCCAGAGTCTTCAGGGAATCACAACATCATCAGGCGACTGCACGCTTTTCTTCATGGCAGGGCTCATCGGGAGCATCAAGATTTGCCCATTCGGCGGAATCGGCATTTCAAACCATTTCTTGTAAAGCGTTTCAAACTGGCCGGATGCCATCTGCTTTTTCAAGACACCATTGACGATGACTTTGAAAGCTTGATCCCCCTTTCTGAACATCAGCCCGTAGTAAGCGGCGTCATACGTCGCAGGAAGGAATCGGTAGGCTTTGGGGTCCGGGGAAAGCGCAATCAATCCCGCCAGTACGATGTCATCGTCGAACCAGGCTGCGGCACGCTGGGTTCGCAGCATCAAAATTGACTCGGCATGATCTTTCGGTCGAACGATGGGGGAGGCGAGAGCCTCGTCGGCGATCACCTTGGTGGCAATCGGAAAGTCAGCCGATCCTTGGGTGATGACGACGGTTTTTCCTTTGAGGTCTTTGACATCCTTGACCGGTGACGAAGCCAGTACCAGCCAGCGTGGCGTCGTGACAAAGATGGGCACCGAGAAATCCATTTGCTGGCGGCGTTCGTTGGTATTGGTGGTGCTGCCGCATTCAATATCGATCGTTCCATTGTCCAACAGAGGGATTCGATTCGATCCATTGACTGCCAGATAGCGGACTTTGAGGGCTGGCATGTTCAATGCCGTCTTTACGCTGTCGGCAACGTCCGAACAAAGCTGTATGGATAATCCGATCGGCTTCTGATCGGGGCCAAGGTAGGAAAAAGGCACAGAAGTTTCTCTGTATCCAATGACGAACTCCCCGGAAGATTTAATTTTTTCCAAGGTGCTGCTGGCGGCGGCTTTGGCGGGCAAAAGAGGCAGGGCGATGAAGCAGAGTGCCGTCATGGCCGATAGTGCTGAGCGAACGTGGGCGAACATCAAGTAACTCCTTCTGATTCAGTGGGTAAATCAAGGGTTTCCTACTTCGTTGTCGGCAGCCGGAGTTATTGGTTCCTGCGTTCAACCGCCTCGCTGCCATAGGCTTGGCCTATGCTTATGAATGCGTTGATGGCTGCATCAATCGCGGCATCGTCAATGTCAGCATGGGTGACCAATCGAATGCCGCTGGTCAAGTGCGGCGTCACCAGTATTCCTTTTTCGCGCAAGGCGGAAATGAGTTGATCGCGCGACCCGTTGAACCCGACTGGCCGCGCAACGATGATGTTGGTCTGAACCGTCGTTCTGTCGATCTCTATCCAATTCAGGCTCAGTAGCGCATCGGCCAGACGTGCCGCGCGCTGGTGGTCTTCACCGATGCGTCCAGCGCGTTCTTTCAATGCAACGACGCCGGTTGCCGCGAGGATGCCGGCTGGGCGCCAACTTCCTCCCAGCATATTGCGAAACCTGAGCGCCTCCGAAATGAACTCGCGTCGTCCTACCAGCATTGCCCCTAGCGGAGCTCCCAGAGCCTTGTTGAGACTGAAGGCCACCGAATCGGCGCCTCGAACGACTTCAGATGCGGGCTTCTGATGGAATGCGGCGGCGTTCCAGAGTCGGGCGCCGTCGACGTGGACCGGAACGCCGTGGCGACGCCCGATCTCGACTACGCTGGAGAAATCATCGGCAGGCATGACCGTGCCGCCGGCGGTATTGTGGGTGTTTTCGATCCAGATAAGGCGAATCGGCATATGTGTTTCAGGCACCGGACGGGCAAGCAAGGCGGTGACCTGTTCTGGTGTCGGATGGCCGCGATGGCCATCCACTCTGGCAACGTTTGCGCCTGCCACGCCGGCAGTAGCAGGCCCCTCGAAGCCGAGCAGGTGGGTGGCGTTGTCTGCCAGTACCTGTACGCCGGGAGAGCAGCGCAGCATCAGGGCGACTTGATTGGCCATGGTGCAGGTGGGGAAGAACAAGGCATCTTCCATGCCCAGCATCTCGGCCGAAAGCTCTTCCAGCTCGCGCTGATCCGGATCTTCACGCATTCCATAGCCTCTGGGCTTTTGCCAGGCACGGGCCATTGCATCAATCATGTTTGCTGGGGGCGTCGATATGTTGTCACTTCTCATGTCGACGCGAATTGCCTTGATATTTTCTTTCACTTGCTGTCACTCCCGGTTGATTTAGATTGCTCGTCGACGTAGGCGACGAGAACTTTTCCTGAATGTTCGATGTGGTGAGCAATTTCGCGGACAAACTGCGCCTTGTCCCCGGCCTTTAGGGCGCTGACCATGGCACGATGTTCGCGCATGGAGGATTCCAGGCGTCCGTCCAAGCCCCAAATCAAATACTTGGGAAAACTATTCCAAAGATCTGTTGCTGCCTTGACGAGAAATTCATTCTCGCTTGACTCAAGCATCGTCATATGGAATGCCATGTCCGCCTTGGATAGGCCCTCATAGTCCAAAGATGACTGGCACACCTCCATCTGCTGGATGTGCGAATCGAGCTGATCGATCAGCCCCCCGGTAATATTCGGGAACGCCAGGCGAGCAGTCTCTCTTTCGATGATTTGGCGGGCCGCATACACCCGTTTGATCCGATCGACCTCCAGCGCTGCTACATGCATTCCCCGATGCGACTCATAGACGACGAGGCCGAGTGACTGAAGTTCTTGCAGCGCCTCGCGGATAGGTGTGCTGCTAAGCCCCAATTCTTTGGCCAGATCGTTTTGCCTTAAGCGATCCCCGGGTTTTAGCTGCCCCGATTGGATTGCATACTTCAGGCGACTTAGGGCGACTTCTTTCTTCGTTTTGAATTCATCCAACATTGCCTCCAATTCTTTCGTAACGACCACATATGCATTATGCATTATGCATAATCTTGGTCAAGAAAATTATTCGATAAATCTCGAGAAACGCCATAAAAGATATAAAAATTTTATTTCCGCCATCGTCGCAAAGGCTATGCGAGAGCGCCTTTGAGCGCGTTAAAGAGATAAGCGCGTTCTCTATCGCTATCAGATCAAGTACTTCTGAGTGCATCAAAATGCGTCACGTTCCAAGGCCGTCTCCTGGAATTCCAGGCCAAGCTGGGCGGGCTTGGCGTCTGACGCACTTTTGAGTCAAATCCAACCTATGTAACGGGCAGGCGCGGGGTGGGGGCAACCGCGCGCGCCGGGTGGGAAAAGATAAAATAGTTGTTTTTGATGCAACTTCTCCAGCCTATCTTCCCTTCCGACCAGCCTCCGAAAACGCATTGGAGCCCTCACGGCGCCTTTCCCGTGCGCTGGGAACAAATTCTGTTGCCCCTCGTCAAAGCCAGCACAACAGCGCAGCACTTGTGCGCCATGTCTAACCTGGCGAGGAAATCATGAGTCGTCCATTCATCACCATTGGAGACAAGACCAGCCATGGCGGCACGGTCATCAGCGGCGATCAGACCTTTCTGATCCATGGCAAGGCCGTGGCAGGCATCGGCGATCTAACCTTCTGCCCGCGCTGCAAAGGGACCTTCCCGATTACCACCGGTGCCGAAGACATGATCACTAACGGCAAGGCACCTGCTCGCGAGGGAGACCGCACCGCATGTGGTGCGGTCCTGATGGCCACACAGGCAGTCACTACCCACTCCATGGAGCAGGATGCAGGTACGGCCGCCAACGCTTCCACTGCCCCCAGCACCCTGACCAATACACTGCCCCCAGCCGATTCAGGCATCTGCCTCAGTTGCCTGATGAATGCCGCAAAGTCCGGCGCAACCATGATCGTGCGCGACTGATGCCTGCCGACATTCAACAGCGGCTTGCGCAACTGCGCAGCACCATGCCACAACTCAAGCTATATGCCCTGGTGGATGGCTTTCACTACCAGGCTCATTATGAAAAGACCCTGGAGGAAGATCTGCACGTGCGCGGACTCTTCCTCGGTACGGTCGATGCGCACCTCGCTCCATCAGGACCGTGGCTACTGGATGCCGAAAACGCCCCCGCCGATCTGCACGACGATGTGACACGACTGGAGGCAAGGTCTCCCGCAGTGTCATGGCTCATCAGTTCAATGGATCTGGGTGAAATGGCGACCACGCTGCAGGCCCGCGTGCGGGTGGTGCTGCCAGATGGTCGACAGGCCCTACTGCGTTTATGGGACCCGCGAGCGCTGGCCAATGCCGCGCGGGATTTTGATGAGGCGCAGCGAAGCTATCTGTTTGATGGGATTACCGAATGGCTGTTTTTCATGGATGGCCGTCGTGTGCGCATTGGAAGGCGTCATGCTCAGAATCACTGAAGAACAATTCCAGAAGATACAGGCGCGCGATACCGACAATTTCGTGGCCGCGGTTGCCGATGAATTCCTGGCGGACCGGCCAGATCTTCTGGCGCGCCCAGGCCGCGCCGAGATCATCGGAAGGATGCGCGCCGCTTATGACAATGGACTGAACCTGGGCTTTACACAGACGCCTTCGCTCATCTACATGATGTACATGTCCGCCGATCTGCCCGGAATATTCCAACGGCCGGAGACGCAACAATACCTGAGCAAGCCCGGAGCCACGCCTGAGCAGCGGCTGAGCGATATGAGAGATGTGCTGCGCTACTTTGCTCGCACTTCAGAACAAGAAGAGGAATAAGCATGGGTTTTCTCGCCATCCCGTTCGTGCCGGCCATCTCTGCTGAGGTAGCAGCGTGGCTGGGACTAGCTGGCACTGCCGCCGTAGCCGGTGGCGCCGCTGCGGTCTATACAAATTCCAAGAGGGCTGAAGAAGCGCAAAGCAAGCCGCTTGCTCAAGTTGACGTAGCAAAGCAGAGCGAAAAATGTAAGGAATGTCCACCTAACGGCGGTGCTGTAGTGTCGCGGCGATGGAATATGTCCGATATCTCTCGGAAGTATCAGGCGCGTGTGACCGGCTTTGCGCCCTATACTGAATGGGCATTTTCCGGTGTGGATTTTGACGGATTCCGCTCTTCTGAATGCCTCTTGCAGGAGGCCAAAGCCAGATATGCCCAATTTTTTGACCAGGAACTGGATGAGCCCAAATTCTTCTTTTCATTTACGGGTTACGAAAAACTGATAACCCAAGCTAGAAAACAAGATGCTGTTACCAAAGCATCGGCTCCTGCAAGACTCAATTGGTACTTCATGGAAGAATTCGTTTATAACCATATGAAGAATCGTTTCCGTGAAGTGGGACTGTCGATAACCGTAGTTTTTATGCCCTAATTTCATGAATATTCAATTCTCCTACCGATCTGGCATCAGCACCCTACCGAGTGTCCCAGAACATCTGAAACTGCTCTGGCAAGCAGCAATTTTGCTAGATACTGCTGGAGTTCCGCTCGAAGATTGGTGCCCTCCGGCGGATACTCCCGACAACGCCCGAAAAAATTACGCATTCGATAAAAATGGGCCTTCCCAGGCCGCTATTTCTATTTTTCAGGAAGAAGAGAAATCTGACCCATCGAACGACTTTCGATCAGTAGGCGTTTGGAATGGCAAGGACGATATAGGCGGCGCAGTAATTCTGCACACACTGGTCACTAGCGCATCTCCATCAAACTCGAACTTAAAAATACGAGGAAAAGAAATCCATTCGCTCGAAGAAAAGAATAATGTCATATCCATTATTAATGGTCTTCTAGAAATTTTCCCGGCGTCGTACATAGAGGTTCACCCGGCCCCATATGCAACGAGACATAAGGTCTTTGAAGAGCGTCCGGGCGTCGGTTGGATGCTTTACCTTTCTGAAATTCTCACGCCCGCGCAAGTGCCGGAGGCACCAGAACTAATTCAAGTTTGGGATGGTGAAAAAAAACAAAAAGGAACGATCATCGTTAGCGTTCCGAACGAAACATTCTCTGTAAAAAACAAGGAGCACATCAAGGTTGCAAACGCGATTGAGATTCGCCTTGCAGATCAAGATTTGCTCCCTCGCTTTTCGAACCTGTAACTAACGTGTTCCGGCGCGACGATGCGCCGACTCCATTTTTTGATGCTTTTCGTGAGGACGAGGTTTAATGACCGAGGACGTGTCTCCCAAAGACAGGATGACCGCGTGGCAACCTTCTGAAGGTGCATGAATTCAATCGGAGCTATGCAAAATTAGCTTGTTCCAGGAAACCTGGGCAGGCCAGCCGGCCACCATCACCGAAACGCGTAAATGCCGTTATCCGCCAGTTGGAAGCGAGCAACCATCAGTTGGCCCGACGCGTCGAACAACTCGAGGAGTTGTTTTTTATCGCGTAGCTCAAGCGCTTCCCCCCAGCAGCGGGAAGCTCAAGGACCGCTTGTTCGACGAGGCCAAACAGGCAGCCGTCGCCGAGCCAGTCGAGGACGATCCGGTCGGCGTGTTCGTGGTGCCCGATACCGGACTGCCGGCCAGCGATGCACATGGCTGTTCCAGACGAGCTCGTTGGCCTGCTCTTCAATGTTCAATCGCAGGATTCTACCTTTGCCAAGCCTCATCACTAGGCTCGTACAAAGATACAGTCAGGCCACGCTAGGGCGCATTGTCATTTCCTCCTGGCCAGTTCAGCAGCACTTACCCAGATACCGTGAAACCCTTCATGCACCCGGTAAGGAAACCTGACGATGGCCACGGGCCCATCCGACAGGCGCATGGCATCCAGGATCACCAGGTCAGTGCGGTTCTCGCTGCGGCGTCCCACCATGGACAGCAGCCAACCGTCTCCCTCGGCAGCATCCGGGCTGCGCGGAACGAAATGCGGCTCTTCCGGGGAGGAATCCGGTCCGGCATACCAGAAGTCCAGCTTGTTTCTTGCCTCGTCGAAGTGGCCCAGGCAGGTGAACGGCGGGCCCTTCGGCCCCCAGGGCAGCATCGGACCCAGTGCAGGATTGTTGCTGCCAAACCAGAATTGCCGGGCTCGCTTCATCGCGTAGCGAGGATCAATCGCAGGCATTTCACCGATGTGTTCGATGAAACGATGAATGCGGAAGGACTCGCTGGGACTGTCAAGATCAAAGGACCAGCGCTCACCGAAGGGCGGCTTCTCCTTGGCGTTGGGGTCGTGGATATCCGGGAACTGGCTCAGCCAGCCGGACTCTGTGACGAACTGATCCAGGTGCAGGGTCACGCCTGCCGCAGTCTGTTCCTCCCAGGCATTGAAGGTATGCGTCTGCATGGCCAGTTTCGGACTGGTGTACCAGCGGATGGCACCTACACCCTTGTCACGCGGGATGACTGCGATGTGCGTCTGCTTGGTGTTGTCCCAGTGCCAGTAGGATTCTCCGCGCTTGACGCGCTCCCAGTCGCAGACCATCGGGCAGATCACGAAGGCGATGTAATGGCGGGACACCAGGAAGTCATGCACCATCGAGCTATAGGGTGCGAGGAAGGTCTCCTGGCGGGTGATCTCGCTGGTGGGCGACATGACATAGAGATGGATCTCCTGGCTTGGCTGGCCATCTGCGTTGTAGGCAAAGGCGATGCACTCGCCGGTCTCCGGGTCCAGCTTCGGGTGTGCCGTAAAGGTCTTCCTCAGGACCCCGCCCAGATTGCGCTCGCCCAAGGTATCAAGCGTTACCGGATCGAGTTCGTAAGGCAGTCCGGACTCCTTCAATGCGTAAAGCTTGCCGTGATGCCACAACACGGAAGTATTGGCGGTGTTGTTGTCTTTGCCCTCCACTTCCGGCAGGTCGGTGAAAGGATTGCGATAAGCGCCAAACAGCGCGCGCCTGGCCTTGCGTTCCAACTGGAACTTGGTGGTGCGTACATAGCGGCTTTTCAGATCGGCATGGCCATCCTCGAAGCGAACCATATGGACCATGCCATCGCCATTGAGGAAGATATCCGTACCCAGCAGGGGCGGATAGCACGGATCGGCGCTGTTGCGATAGAACGCGCCGTCAAGCTCGCGCGGTATCTGACCGATGACTTCAAGGTCGTGCACATCGCCCTCGATGCGCGAGGGTGCCGAGTAGCCCTGGTAGACCAGCAGATCAGGGAAGCGAATACTTTGGGTGCTCATGGTTGTCCTGGTGATGATGAATGAATAGAAGCGCTTGCGCGAAATCAGAAGGGATAGTGCCGGTCCTGCGTCTGGAGCGTGATCCAGCGCAGTTCGGTGAAGACGTCGATACCCGCCTGACCACCAAAACGTCCATATCCGGACGCTTTCACCCCACCGAAGGGCATCTGCGGTTCATCGTGGACGGTGGGGCCATTGATATGGCATATCCCGGACTCGATGCGTTGCGCGACGCTCCAGGCACGCGCGATATCCTTCCCGAAGACTGCGGCGGACAGTCCGAAGTCGTTATCGTTGGCGCAATCGATGGCTGCTTCGACGCCTTCAACACGGATGATCGGCTTGACGGGGCCGAAGCTTTCCTCGCTGTAGATACGCATGTCGGGCCTCACGTGGTCCAGCAGTGTCGGCCGCATCACCAGGTCCGCCGACGGACCTCCGCAGACCAGTGTGGCCCCTTTGGAGAGGGCGTCTTCGATGAGCGCGTTGCAACGCTCCACCGTGGCGCGTCCTGCAACCGCACCGAGCATCGGAGGGGGCAGCGTCTGGTGACGCGGATCTCCTACGCTCAAGCTGTTTGCCTTGCGGGCAAGCCGCTCCACGAATTCGTCCGCGACGTGTTGGTCTACCACGAAGCGTTCGGTTGACATGCAGATCTGTCCCGAGTTTGCAAATGCGCCAAATGCAGCCGCATCCACTGCTGCCGACAGATCGGCATCGTCCAGGACGACGAAGGGCGCCTTGCCACCCAGCTCCAGTACCGCCGGTTTCAGATGCCGGGCGCATTGCATGGCGATCTCGCGGCCCACATGGGTTGACCCGGTAAAGTTCACTCTGCGCACGGCAGGATGTGCGATCAAGGCACTCACCACTGCGGCCGCATCCGCCGGCGCATGCGTGACGTAATTTAGCACGCCCGGCGGCAGACCTGCTTCCTGGAGTGCCGCGACGATCAACTCCTGCGTGGCAGGGCAGGTTTCGGATCCCTTAAGGACCACCGTATTTCCGCAGGCAAGCGGCGCGGCCAGGGCTCTTACGCCCAGAATGATCGGAGCATTCCACGGCGCGATTCCCAGAACCACTCCTGCGGGCGCCCGGACAGCCATTGAAATGCTGCCAGGGACATCGGAAGGAATCACTTGGCCGTTGATCTGGGTGGTCAGCGCAGCCGCCTCCAACAGCATGTTTGCGCCCAGGTGGACATTGAATTGTGCCCATGATGCCGAGGCGCCGGTCTCGCGTGCCATCGCCGAGGCAATCTCATGCGCACGCTTGTCCAGCGCAACGGCTGCGCGGCTGAGCAGAGCACGGCGCTCCTGCGGACCCATGCGGGACCAGCCGGGAAACGCCCGGGCGGCACAGTCCGCTGCGGCGATGGCGTCAGCCGTGCTGGCGGCTGCGGCGGTGGTCGCCAGGCTGCCGTCAATCGGATTGCAGCGTTCAAAGGTGGCGCCATTTGCGGCGGGTCGGCGCGTGCCGTCGATCCAGAGTGCGCTGGTATCAGGGGGGATGGGCGTCACGGAGATTGCCATCGGAGTGTCTCCATTTTTGTGATTGAATAGTCGATATAATAAAAATGACACTCCACTGTCAGAAACAGTTTCGGTTGATGACCTCCATCAATCCCCGTAATACCAGCCAATACCAGCAAACAAACCGGGTTCCGCCGCATGCGCTTCGACAAATTCGATCTCAATCTTCTTGTTGCGTTGGATGTCCTGCTCAATGAATGCAATGTCACGCGTGCCAGCCAGCGGCTGCACATCAGCCAGTCAGGGGCCAGTGCGGCATTGAGCCGTTTGCGCGAGCATTTCGGTGACGAGCTGTTGATACCGGTGGGCCGTAGCATGGTACTGACGCCCCTGGCGCAGAGTCTGGTCAAGCCTGTCCATGAGGCCTTGTTGCATGTGCGCTCCGTGCTGACCCAGCAAGCGGAGTTCGATCCGGCTACCGCCGAGCGCCGCTTTGTCGTGTGCGCGTCGGACTATGGAACGACGGTCTTGTTGGGCGCTGTCATACGGCGGCTTGCGAGCCTGGCCCCGTACATTGCCATCGATATTCGCCAGCCACCGAAGGATGTGCTGCAGTCATTCGAGCGGGGAAGCGTCGATCTGCTGGTCCTGCCGCTCCAATACGTGGAAGGACTGCCGCATCCGTCATCGCCATTGTTTGAAGATGATCATGTGTGTGTTGTATGGTCCGGTCACACGTCCATCAAGGACAGCCTGTCCTTGCAGCAGTATATGGATCAGGGGCATGCGGTCGTTCGCTTTGGCGATGAGCGCAGCGTTTCATTCGAGGAATGGTTTTTGCCGCGCTATGGTCAACAGCGACGCATAGAGTGTAGCGTAGACAATTTCAGTACATTGCCGTTACTGATCGTGGGGACTCAACGTGTGGCAACCCTGCACAAGAGAATGGCGAAATATTTCGCCCGCGATCTTCCCTTGCGCCTGGTGGAACTGCCGTTCGACATGCCTCCTTTGGTCGAAGCCATGTCGTGGCCAAAACATCTGGACACTGATCCTGCGCATCGATGGCTGCGTGAGCAGTTTCATCTTTGCGCTATCGACCTTGCCGATCATTGATGTATTTATTTGGCGGGCGGATGAGTAGTGTTACGGCTTCGCTGAATTAGTATTCGATTGCCCTGATGGTGCGAGACGTAGAGCACAGCGCATTTCAATGCGGCGAGATTTCTACTATTTGCTGCCCTTACGGGCTGCTTTGAGGGCACTTTCGTTCTCCAATGCCCTTTATCGGCGCACCTGCTCCATCAGCCGATGACGGGCCAGGTAAATATCGGACAAGGCAAAGCGGTGAAAGCACGACTTCCATTCTTCGTTAAGCCACGATACGCGACATTGCTCTTCTTATCGGGCGCAGCGCATCAACGGTTTGCCGAGAACTGATGCGTAACGCTGCATCTCGCGGCGGCCAACTTGGGTATCGAGCTTCGGTTGCGCAGTGTAAGGCGAAACTGGTTGCCAGGAGGAATAAGCCTTCGAAACTGGCGACTAATAAACTCTTGCACGACTACGTTCAAGATCATCTTGAACGTACCATTCGAGATGCCGATGGTCGTTCTGTTTCTGGGCCGCAGCAGGCGTCGTTCATTGGAAGAAACAGGCCGCATCGTAGTGATCGTAAATGGGTCAATGGTTGACCATAGCGCGAACCGGAACGGGTGTTGACCACCACGATATCGAGGGGCTGCAGGACGTGGCCGATGCGTTTGAGTTCGGCTTCCACATCCACCGCCGTGGCGACGTAGCCATGGGGAAGTGCCGGAAGTCCAGCTTCACGCCGGCCTGGACGCACCATTCCAGAGGCACTTCATCGATGGTGATGGAGGGACGCCCACCTCCGTTCTTGGCGTCCTGGATGGAGTGGAAATGCCAGGGCGCATCCATGTGCGTGCCATTGTGTATGGTCACCATTCGGCGGCTGCGGCCTCGCCGTCGGGATAATCCTCGGGCTGGGTGTCGGCATGTTTCTGGTAAGTGATCTTGGGCGCCAGCGGCGACGGATCGGAGAGCACGTCATTTTCAAGATAGATGGACAAGTCGACGAAACGATGACGATGACGTGCCTGCAAGGGTGCGGTCATGCCAAGGCCTCCTGGGATTGAACAACAGCGCCACGCGGCAGCCGGGAAAAACAGAACGATGCCGTCAGCCCCAGCGCGATCGCCACCGAGCCCAGCGACACATAGCCCCAGCCCTGCACCAGCGTGCCGCCGAGGATGGGGCCGATGGCTGCACCAGTCATCAGCATGGCAGGGGTGGCGGCCAGCGCGCGGCCGCTACGGTCCAGCCGGGCCATCAAACCGAATCCGAATGTGTGGGTGAAGACCATCACGGCGGCAAACACCGAGGCTGCCACGGCATAGGGCGCAAAGCGCGTCGACGACATCATCACGGCCGCCACCATGGCCTGTGCCAGTGGGCCGACCATCAGCACACTACGGGCCAACAGGCGTTTCTCCAGCAGAGCAGCCAGCGGTGCCGGCAGCAGATTGACGAAGCCCAGTGCGATGAGCACACCCGTCAACGCTTCGTGACCGAAACCGCGATCCATGCCGACGCGTTCCAGGAAACTGAAGATCATCGATTGCACCAGCCCCATGCAGGCAATGCCGCCGATGCCGAACCACACCACGCGCGGCATGGGCTCACGCGGACCGCTGCGGGGCAGGATGCCGTCGGTCTCGGGAAGAGGAAATGCTAGCGCGCAAGCCAGTGCGCCTAAGGCCATGACGGCGCCGAAAATATAGAACAAGGCCTGCCCACCCTGGGCGGCAATGATGACCGGGGAGCCGCCCAGAAAGACGATGGCGAACACGCCCAGTGCAATACCCACCAGAGCGAAGCCACGATGCGGATTGACGCCACGGGCGATGGTGCCGTGCGTGACGCTCAGCGAAAGTCCCGTGGTCATGCCGCAGCCGGCATGCAGCAACGCCAGCAGCAGCAGGCCATGGGTCTGCGCGGCCAGCACGAATAGGATCGCCGAGATACTGAAGCCCAGCGTGGCTCGCAGGCGTGAGGTGCGCGGATCGAAGCGCGGTGCCACCATGGCGCTGGCCAGCACCGCGCCGCCCAGGAACAGCGACACCAGCAATCCGGCCTGCTGGGGATTGAAGCGGTAGTGGGCCACCAGTACACCGACCCATACAGGTAGCGCCACCATGTCGATCATGCCGGCGCAGTGCGCCAGCATCAGCGCAGCCAGGGCGCGCTTGGAATAGGTCGTGATCATCTTGTCTCCTTGTGGCGCGCAGATTGAAAACCGTGATCGACGGAAAGATTCCAGACATAGTTCGTCGGGAAGTAACGGAACATGGTGTAACTCCTTTGGTGATGAGTAATGCTCGGGGATACCGCGTTGCTGCTGCTTCAGTGCGGCTCGCCCCCGCCCAGCCACAGCGGCATCGAGAAGTTGATCCAGATGGCATCGCTCTTGGCCGTATTGGCGGCATACAGGCCGCGCTGGTAGTTCATGTTGATGTTGTAGGTGCCGCCGTTGTAGGCGATGTGCGGTCCGATGGCGAAGGTACGCGCACGGTTGCCGGTGATGGTGTTGCCGTTCTGGCTGTCGTCGGTGAACTGGTTCATGTAGGAACCGGTCGCACCCACCTTCCACTTGCCCATGTTCCAGCCACCGATGAAGTCGGCCACGAAGGCCGTGCCGGAGCGGTAATTGGTGTCGCTGTTCTTTTCGTTGATGAGCAGGCGGGTGCCGACACCCAGATCCAGACCCTCCGGATTGTTGTAGCGCGCGGCCAGCACCGGCTGCCATGAGGTGTAGCCCACCGCCACGCTGGCGCGGGCCGGATTGTAGGATCCCGTCTTCAGGGCGATGTCGAGTCCGCCGGTGATGACGGCGTTTGGCCCGACGTCCCAGCGCACCATGATAGGACCGAAGGTGACGTTGGAGAGGCCATTGTGGTTTTCGCCGTGGCCGGCCACCTCGGTATGCAAGGACACCATGGGCAGCACCAGCTGTGAATACAATTTGGCGCCAAGCACTTCCACGCCATAGGAAGCCAGCAAGCGCGTCGTCGCCGAATAGGCATCCGACTTGAAAGGAACGGGCAGCTTGTTGCCCTTGTTGTCGTACAGACCGCTGGAGGAGTTGTAGTTGAATTGCTCCACCGCGAACAGCCCCGGGATCGGCGGCAACGCAGCGATGTACTCGCTGGAAGATCCGGTGGGGAACGGCGAAATACCACCTTCAAAGGCTAGCGCTGATTGCATGCCGGCAACACCCAGAACGGTCATGACGGCACAACCCGCCAGCCGACGGGCTGGTACATATCCTCTCTTCACTTCTGTCTCCTTGTCTCCTACCCTGCCTGGCTTGTTGTCTTGCCATCTCGGCGTCTTGTCGGGGCCAGGCCAAACAGCGGCGCGTAAAGCGCCACCGGCTTGCCGTGCCAGCCTTTTCTTGTGCTTGTCTGCGAGGCCGTGCAGCGGATGAGCGAAGATTAAGGTTGCGTTTGATATTGATCAAATGGATTATCTTGATTCATGATATGAGCAGCATAAATACCTCAACCGCGCCCAGCGATCCTGGATTCTGACAAGAAGGTCGGCCCTCCCCCCGACCACGGAGACTTATCCGTGCGCTTCAACAAGCTCGACCTCAATCTGCTGGTCGCCCTCAATGCACTACTGACCGACTTCAACATCAGCCGCTCCGCCGAGAAGACTCACCTGAGCCAGTCCGACATGGGCAATGCGCTGGCTCGCATGCGCGACTATTTCGATGACGCACTGCTGATCCAGACTGGACACCGCAGGGAAGCGTACCCTGCTGAGCGTGGTGAAGTAAGCATCAAGCTTCATCTCCTGTACCCTCGCGATGCCGGATGAAGTCTTGCGGGTGCAAGTCCCGCCGTAAGTTGATCGCGACGAACGAAGTGAAGCGCAACTGCATGAGGGTGACCGAGTGTGGGGAGGAAGTATGGAGCGAAGCTGCGAGCCGAAGAACAAGAACCGGATAGAAGGCACGGCAGAGCAGGGCGAGCGGGCATAAATCCGCGAAGCTCTTGTGATAAAGGCGAAGCGGTGTAAATCCGGCGGTTGTGCAGCGAAAGAGTGCGTTCTTACCCGAGGAGAGCTCGCCTCATGCCTGAAACGGCGACGGTGCTGCCACGGCCAGAGCCATCACGCGGGTGGATAGCTCACATCAGCGCAATCCATTTGTTCTGCAGCAAAGAAGACCTTACAGTGGTGCCGAGTCAGCACCAGGGGTGCCATCCTCCCCTATGAAACAGCGTCACCAGACGAGAAAAGAGAAGAGACACTCATGATCAAGTTGATGATCATCGGCCGACGCCGAGCCGGCATCACCCGCCGCGCCATGCAGCTCCACATGCTCAACATCCATGCCCCGCTGGTACTGGAGTTCATTGCCACGCATCCCGCCGAGGCGCCGAAGCGCTATGCACAGAACCATTTTATCGACTCCACCCATGCTCCGGGCACTCCAGCGGAGTCTCCCTGGGCACTGGACCGCGACTTCGTGACGCAGGTCTGGGCCACCTCTCCCGCCGAGGCGATGGCCGGCCTGGCCCAGCCCTTCTACCAGAAAAAGCTTCGCCCGGATGAAGAAAACTTCGTGGACCAGTCCACCGTCTGCAAATTCATGGTGCAGGAGGAGCTGGTGTTTTGTGACCAGCGGCGCACTGCGCGCCACAAGCTGTTCTTCGTCCTGCCTGCGGCTCCGGAACCCGCGGCGGAGGACGGGCCGCGTGCCGAGCAGTTCGCTGAAGTGGTTGCCCGCGTGGTGGCGGACCATCGGGCACCGTATATCTCGCGCCATGTCCGCAACTGGGTGATGAATCCGCCGGGCAGCCCCGCCAGCGTCAATCTGATCGAGGAATTCTGGCTCGATGACGCGGAGAGCGCCGAGCGTCTGCTGGCGCTGCTCAAGGAAGGCCTGGACAGCGACACCACCGCACCGGGCTTGCGCCAGGTCTTGCAGCATGGCATGGCCAGCATTGCGCTGGAACACGTGCTCCATCAGTGATGAAGTAGTCCCGTCACACGCGGGCGCCCTGATGGGCGCCCGTGTTCGTTGTTCTTCATTGAATACTGTGGATATAGTGTCTTGCTGTGACTTCTTTCACATCCCCTTTCTGGTGTGGGTGCTTGTCAGGGGCAGGTGGTGCAGTGACAATGCTGCTGTCAGAAACCCTCTAAGAGGTTGTTCATGATCTCTGTAGAGTCGTAGAATCCGGGATGATAAAAAATACCGGAGCGACATCAGTAGAGAAGCGTTTGATCGGATCTCGTACCAGCGGCGGTAGTAATGGCAGTTCACAGGATGGCGGGGTAAATACAGCAGCGGCTGGAAAGTTGACTGCAGGAGATAGTGCAGCAGCAAGCGCGATTGAAAATGGACAGTCGGCACCAGTCGGGCGTAGCGGAAGCCCGATGGACGTTACTCCTGGTACAAATGCTCCGATGGTCGTTGATGGCATGAGTTATTCAGGTCATGCACTGGATCAAATGCAAGGTAAAGGAGCCGTTCCATCCGCAGTGAAAAGGGCCATCTTCGGTTTGAGTATTTCACTAACCAAAATAAAACGCCCGCCAGCTTCTTATCGGTGGGCGTTTCTTCGACTACAGGCAACCTGTTAGTTTGGCCTTGCCAAAGCTAAATTTGCACCGGCATCTTGTAGAGTAGCCATCCGCATAAGAGCGCGAGCGCGAAAGCCAAAGCTCGAAGCGCCAATAGCTCCCTTTGAACTCGGGAGAAAGATGCATCCTTTTCAAGACAAGCGGGACATCCATGTTGATGTTGAGCTCTTTCAATGTGTACTGCTTCCACCACCTCTGGGACCGCAACAGGGCACGCTTTGGCAGCGCTAGTTGAAATCCATTCCTCTAGTGTTTCTTTCACGGTTGAATAATGCTCAATCGGGAGCTCGCGGAAATACCGAATTCCAAAGTCTTTCATAAAGATCTTATAAATTTCGACTTCCTTTTCACCGGAAATTGCCGACCATTCTTTCACTAATACGTTGATTCTTTTCCGCTGGAATTCAGTGATCCTTTGGGGATTCTCTGTTTCTTTTACTTCATTCGAATTCCGAGTCTCAGTGCTCGTGGGTCCGATGACACTGTGCACATTTCCATTGATGAGCTGAGAAACATTCCCCCGAATATTTATTTTTCTTACCATTCCTACCCTACTTCCAAAAAACAATCTTTAATGCAGCCTTCCGCCTACATTGCAAAGGTACTGCTCTAATTCACGAGAAATTAGAAATCTATTTCTTCTTAGACGGAGCTTTGACCATCCGAGGCCCCACGACCTTCTTAAAGGTCTCCCCGTGGATTTGTTGTCCAACGCCACCGTGAATGGTTATGTTTGATCGATTTTTTGAAGCGGACGGAGGTGTATCGGCATCGCTCGCTCCCTCGACTACACCAAGAACACGGGCCTTCGCACGAAGATCCAACTTCCGATAGCCAGCCAACAACTCGTTTTCATCGTCTGACATGGTGCTCACCGATGGCTCACCAGTCATCAAATACACTAGATCCACTCCCGCCAATGCGATAGAGAAAAGATAGTCGGTATCTGGTGCGCGGCTCCCGTTTTCATAATTAAATTGCGCGCCCTTTTTAACCCCACCAAGCGCGGCAAATTCCTCTTGGTTGAGCCCTAGGCGTTTTCGCTCTTCTTTTAGACGGTCAGAAAAGTCACTCATTTGAATTAAAAATGTTTGCGAATCACTCGTTTGAGTGATAAAGTGCCGTCATTGCTAAGTGACGTGTACAACCAATTATCCCATATGCCTACTCTCTCGAAGTACGTATCCCGCCCCCATACCGATACTTCGGTGGCCGTTACCTTCCGCCTTGAAGCTGATGAAGAACAACGACTGGCTGAACTAGCCCGCCAGGATTTGCGCACGCGCTCTTCTTTTGTGCGCCTGCTGATCTTGCGCGGCATGGCCGCCTACGACAACGACGTCAAAGCCGAACGGGCTTGATCCTCGGAGGCTGCTATGTACGACGATCCCCGCAAAATCCGTCATCGCCGCATCGTAGTGCGCGTCAACGACGATAACTACGACATCATGAAAGCCCTGGCCCAGTACCAAGGCGAAAACCTGGCCACCCTGGCCCATGATCTGCTGATGCATCAGGCCATCGCCCTGGCGCAATCCTATTCGATGCCGATCTTATCCGAGCAGAACGTGCAAGCCAAGGCGCTCACGAGCCACTTTTCAGTGCCTCGCAATGCCTGATATCGAATTACCGTTCACCCATCCTGCGTTAGTCGAAGCCCTGGAAGTGATCATGATGCGAGAAGGCTTCGACACGATTGAACAGGCCGCTGAGTTTGCTTTAGCGCAATCTGTTCGAGAAGGTATCAAACGTGTTACAGGCAAGGGGCGTGCACTCTATGCCATCAAGGGAAAGAAAACAACATGCGTGTAATCAGTCTGCCGTGCCCTCATTGCCAAAGCCCTGTACGTGCAGCCAAAAGCCGCACCATGTCTACGCTGATGAAGGAAATCACCTATCGATGCCAGAACGTCGATTGCGGCCATACCTTCGTTGCCACGCTGGAGATTTCCCGTACCGTGTCGATGTCCGCGATGCCGAATCCCGAGGTGAGCCTTCCCATCTCGCCCCGTGCGTACCTTGCCCCCCAAGGAACAGGTACTGCCTGACTTGCCTGTGACCGCGTAGTCGGTCGATAAACCCCAAATTGACTAAGACCTGTCGTGCGCCGTTTGGCGCACGCGGGATTCGCTCACCCTAAAGAAACCTCACATGGCTCTCGATCAGCAACAGACAACGCTTGCGCTCGCCTCGCTGCGGCTTCGCATGGGCGACGACCTCAAAGAGTTTCAATGCGCCCAGCGCATGCTGCTGCGCAAAGCGGTGCTGCAAGATGAACTGCAGTGGAATGTGATCTGGCAGGGTAAATCTGCCATTGCACATCGCCTTGGCCAGCGTCTGCAGCGTCTCGGCGGCCTGATGGGGGCATGGTAATGCGTACTGTGATCGCTCATGGCATCGCTGTTCTGTTGCTGCTTGCGCCGGCTCTTCTGGCTGCCCTCGGGCTGGTGAAAGGGTAATGATGCGCGGTGCACGAATCAAGGACCATGCGTCATTCCGTCCGGCGGCGGATCTGCTGCGCGAGCGAGCGGCATGGGTGCCCACGCCTCCCGGGAATGAAGCCGCCAAGGCTGAGCTAGAGAAATCCATTTCGCTGCTGCGCAACCGACGGCGGCCCAATCTCCAAACCGGGATTGCCTATTCCTGGGCAGCGATGCCCAAGCCAGTGCGTCGACACATCCTCGCCCTGGCGGGACTCTCGGCGGATCGCTGGGAATGCCCTATTCACTCCTTCACTGAAGCGGAACGCCTGGCCATGCGCCGTGCAGTGCTGCGCGCCATTACGACGTATGAAAGAGCCCTCAATGCAGTCTAGAACAGTCGATGCGAAGACACGCCGTCGGCATCGGGCCTTCGTCGAATCGCAGCAGTTTGCCGGAGAGCTGGCACGTATTCCGCTGAAGTGGCGCGGACGTGTGGTGAGCCAGGCGCTGGAACTGATGTCGGTATGGCACTGGAACAAGATTTTTGAGCCGGTTGCGGTTCAATTCGTCCGGGAATTCGCTGAGCAGTACGTGCCGGCCGGTGTGGACCTGTCGCAGGATGATGCTGATATCTGCGCCACGGCCGAGAAAGCCGCCGAGAACGTCAAGAAAGTCTTGTGGAAAGCGATTTCTGATACCCACGCACGGGACCTCATCGAGCAGGAGTGTAGTGACTACAGCATTGATATGCCTGACGTGGATGATGACGACCTGCGCGCCATCATTGCGCGTGTGGTGGATCCGCGCTGGTGGCGCAGGCAATTGCGCAAGGTGGTCGGCCGCGCCTTCGAAGGCGGCAATATCCGCCTGGGCTACGTCCATTACCACGGCGAGCCCTATGCCAGTAATGACGCCGTACTCTCTCGGCTGGCGCAGAACAGAAGAAATGCCGCCGCACTAGAAGCGACCATTGTGCGCAATGAGGCTGGCCAGGAATTCAGCATTGCTGAGCTGGCCGAGAAGACCACTGCCAATAAGACCATTCGTCGCAGCGAACTCATGCTGCGCATCAACGGTTTCGAGACCATCGCGAAGGAGTGCAACGATCAGGGCCTGTTCCTCACCTGGTCGTGCCCATCGCGCTTCCATGCGACGCTGCATACGGGCAAGCCGAATCCGAAATATGACGGCTCGGACCCGCGCGCGGCCAACAAGTACCTGGGCAAGATGACTGCGCTCGCGCGCTCGGCGCTGGCCCGTCGCGGTATCGGTTTGTACGGCTTCCGGATTGCTGAACCGCATCACGATGGTTGCCCGCACTGGCACATGCTGGTGTTCGTGCGCGCGCTGCCGGACTACACCACGCCGCACATCAAGGACGTGGCCAGCCGCGCTATCCGCATCATGAAGAGATACGCCTGGCGCGTGGATCGCGGCGAACCGGGGGCATTCAAGCGCCGCCTGGATGTGAAACGCATTGATTGGGCGAAAGGCAGTGCTGCCGGTTATATCGCCAAGTATGTGGAGAAGAACATCGATGGCGTCGCCGACCACAAGACCAAAGAGGGTTATCTCATCACCACTGACATGGCGGGGGATCGTGAGCTAACGCCCTCGGCCCGCGTCGAAGCCTGGGCGGCCCGCTGGGGCATTCGCCAGTTCCAGCAATGGGGTGGCGCACCGGTGAGCGTCTGGCGCGAGCTGCGCCGCGTGCCGGCAGACATGGTCAAACAGGCCCCGCCGGCCATGGCTGCTGCATGGGATGCCGTGCAAAAGGTCGAGGGCGAGAAGCGCGCGTGCTGGGCGAGCTACCTGCGTGCGCAAGGTGGCGCGCTGGTGAAGCGCGATGACCTCATGGTCACCCTGGCCAAAGAAACGAAGACTGTCACCGGCCGCTATGAAGAGTGCGAGCGCGTCATGCCCTATGGCGTCCAGTGCCGCCAGATGGTCGGGGTGGTTTTCAAATCCGTTCGGCATACATGGACGCCAGTTCAAGGGCATGACGCCCGCGCATCGGCGGGCTCGGGGTTTCCTTGGACTCGTGTAAATAACTGTACGCAGCCCGCTGGGACTGACTTTGCGGCCGATGTGTCCTTCGAGCTGAAGGCGAAGCCAGCATCTGTCATGTTCCAGCCCGACCAGGCCGCGCAGATCGATCATGCCTGGCTCGCCCTGGGCGCGTGCCCCTGGCCCCGGCCGGTGGTGGATGACATGCCGACATGGCCAGCGCCAGCCATGACGGCCGATGAACAGCGCCGGGCCCTGGCCGCCTGGGATGCCATCAAGGCATGCCCCTGGCCACGCATAGTGCCTGTGCCGGACAAGTCCCCGCGCCACGGCACGCCGCGCCAGGTCGCCGACTGGCGCGCCGGCCGGCTCGATGTCAGCGAACTTCCGATTGATCCCAACCCAACGAAAGGGACCGCCCTATGACCGCGTTTCGTGTCGTCGTGCGCACTGCCAGCGCACGCCATTCCTACACCGCCATCGCAGCCCATAGCTGCGACGTGATCGCCGCCGCCGTCGATCGCTTTGGCGTGTGTTCTGTTACGGCCATTCAGGAGAACCAGAAGTGAACGCAACCATAACCACCAATCCCGCCGTGTCTTACCGCGCCGAAGGCTACGCCGCCAAGTATTTCGCCAAGCAGCCGAAACAGCGTGATTTCGTCATGCTGCCACCGCAGGCCCTGGACCGCATTACGTTCAACACACCTGATGACGGCGTGCTGGCAGGCTATGTGTCGGTCATTCGTCAGCACCTGGGCAATGGCCAGAAATTCGCATGGGTGGAACTGGACAACGAGTTGGCGGGGCAATTCCGGGGAGTGCCGATGGCGGACATCCTCACTTGCGATGATGCAGGGGATCTACGCCGCAATACCGCGAATCATGAAACCAAACGTCTTTGCTTGGGCGACTACAGCGGCAATCTAGGTGTTGAAATGGGTAAGAGGGAACCACAGTCATGAGTACTTTGTTTCTTGATGATGAGAGCTTGGATCGTCTCACTGGCATTCGGCGCGGTTCTACCCGTGCCGGCGTCAAGCAGACCAAGTATGAGATGCAGGCGGCATTCCTGCGCGAAATCGGGATTCCCTTTATCTCGAATGCGCGCGGCCGGCCGGTGGTCCTGCTGTCGGCGGTAGAATCGCGCCGCACAGCAGAGACCCCGAAAAAGGGATGGAAACCAGCAGTGATTGGGGCATAACATGGGGCGCAGGCCGTCGAAAAATTCGAATCTTCCACGCGGCGTGCGTGCGCGTGAGCAGCGCAGTGGGGTGATTTATTACTACTACGATGCCGGCGGCAAGCCGCGTCGTGAGATTCCGCTCGGCTCTAACTATGTCGAGGCCGTGCGAAAGTGGGCCGAATTGGAGGCGATGCCGCCTTCCACCGTGTCCAAGGTGGTGACCTTCCGCTATGCCTGCGAGGTGTATCAGCAGAAATACATGCTGGATAACAGCCCCAAGACTAGGCGCGAGAAGCTGCGGCAGTTCCCGTTCCTCTTCGAGTTTTTCGACAATCCACCGGCGCCGCTCGAAGAAATCAAGCCGATCCACGTCCGCCAGTACATGGCCTGGCGCAGCAAGAAGCGGCAGGATTCTCTGCGCGAAAAGGGGCTTGAGGTGAAGGGGGACGAAGGGCGCGTGGCGGCCAATCGTGATAAGGCGCTGATTTCGCACGTCTGGAATGCGGCGCGGGCCGAGGGGCTGACTGATCTGCCTAATCCCTGCGCCGGCATCAAGTCATTCCGCGAGGAGGGACGGGACGTTTATGTCTACGACGACATTTATTCCGAGGTATGGGAGAAGAGCGGCCAGGTGCTGCGCGACGCCATGGATCTGGCATACCTGCTCGGCGGCCGAGTAGCCGACGTGCTCAAGGTGGACGAGAAGCACATCCGTGAGGGTGCCATCGAGGTGACGCAGAACAAGACCAACAGCAAGGTGCGCATCGAGATTACGGGGGAGCTGCAGGTTCTCGTCGACAAAATCCTGGCCAGGAAGAGAAGTATTGTCGGAAAAGTAACTACAACCCGTCTGCTGGTGAACGAAGAGGGCCAGCCGCTCACCTATGAAACCTTGCGGAGCAGGTTCGACAAGGCGCGGGAAGATGCCGGCATTCCGTTTGCCGAGTTCCAGTTCCGAGACCTACGTGCCAAGGCCGGAACAGACAAGACCGATTCCGAAGGGGTGAGGGCGGCGCAAGGGCAACTGGGACACAAGAGCGTGACGACGACGGAAATCTACGTTCGAAAGCGGCGCGGCCAGAAGGTTACTCCGACGAAGTGAACAAGCCGCACTCTGGCGATTTTTTACCCCCGTTTTTCGGTGCTTGCTAATACTAGACATTTCTGGGCTCGGGAACCTAAGCGAAAAAATTGCGGAGTAAAAAAGCGGCCTGCATTGCTGCAGTCCGCATCTGTTCTGGCGCTGGGCAGTGATTATGAAATGCGATGTAAGCTATGAACTCCATGAGCAAATAGGAAAAATCTGCAAACGCCCCCGGTATAAATGCATATGAGCTAGTCAAGGTTTTGTACTAAGACTTTCCATATCAGCTTGGCTATCGATTGGGGCTTGTGCTCTTTCATTTAGACCGTAATCACGGATGACCTTTGCGACGCGTAGCCGATAATCTTCAAACACATGGCGCCGGCCAGCCATTTGGGCCTCCCTATGACTCTCAAGATTTCGCCAATGTTTCACGGCTTCTTCGTCCCGCCAGAACGACAACGACAATAATCTGTCGGGGTGACTCAGACTTTGAAAACGCTCGATTGAGATAAAACCATCGATTTTCTCAAGCAGGGGTTTTAGTTCAGTTGCGACAGCAAGATATTTTTCTTGAGCACCAGCCGCAGGAACAGCTTCAAATATTACAGCGATCATTAGATTTCCTTAGAAAAAAATTCCGGTACCCGAGCATTGAGCGATCGGCGCCAACGATGTTGCTCAATAACCTTTTTTTCAACACCAGATTTCAGTAAATATTCGATGCCAGCTATCGTAATGGACTTTGCCCAGAGTGATCCGGGGCAGGCATGTCGACCATGTCCGAAAGCAAAGTTCTTCTCAGTTGCTTTATCTTTGGTGGGAAGAACTGCCAGTAGAGTGTCGCCGGAATGTATGGGGCAACCGGAAATATTTGCCTCAGCCGCTGCAAATCGGCGTGTGTTTTGAATTGGAGGGGAAGCATTAAGCACTGCGTCAACCAATTTCTCGGCACTCATTTCCGTTTCACGCATACATGCCAAAATAAGAGCTTGCCCAATCAGTCCAGCGCATCCTTCGCAGGCTTGGAACCAAAGGCCGAGAACATTCGAAACTAATACTGTTTCTGTATCTGGTAATCCAGCATGGTTGAATTCGGTGGTAAGTCGTTTTAACAGCGGACCAGGTTCTACTAATTGATCGCAGACCCTCTTTTTAAGCCGACCTGCAGCCTGAATTCCTGCTCTGATCTCCGACTCGCTTCCCCCAGGGGCTATACATCGAACAAAAGCCAGAACCTCATCAACGACTGCCGAGTGCTTCTCTTGAGGAATGCCGATCCAATGCGCTAAAACGATGCTCGGTAAGGCGTAATTAAAGCGAGTGATCTCCGCTCCGGTCGGAGGACTTGATAATGCCATGGTGCGTGCAGAATTGATGGCACTCTGATAGATGTCAGTTCCGCTAACACTGTTGAGTACAGCTTCAAGAGCTGCTTTAAGTGGCTGATGTTTGGGGCCGTCAGTCATCCGTACCAGAGAGACAAATATGTCGGCAGCTTCGCTGTTAAGGAGTGAAGTTGGTACAGGCTCGTTCAACGGACGTACCAGCATTTTTGGATGAGATAGCGCTTCCGCAACTGAGTCGCCGGAAGCTGCGATCCAGCAACCTAATGTCGAATCGAAGAAAAGTCCTCGGTCAGCTAATGTAGCGTAGTAGCTTAGCGGATTGTCGTGAGTCGTTGCGGATACTGGATCGCTGGGCGAGAATTCGTCATGAGAGGACATTTATTTCTTTCATTCAGGATAATGCGGTCACAATATCCTCCTGCCGGTGTTAATGCTTCGTTTCTCATCGAAATATGAATAATGATTTTCTCGAAAGACGGTTGGCATCAGTGGCCGCCGCTGTTGCGGATAAAGCACGCGCGACCATGCTATGCGCTTTAATGGATGGGCGCGCTTACACAGCCACTGAGCTTAGTGTCGTGGCCGACATTGCTCCTTCCACGGCAAGTAGTCATTTAGCGCGGCTACTTGAGCAACATTTGATCGATTGCATACCTCAAGGACGGCACCGTTACTTCCGCCTTTCCGGGGCTGAGGTGGCTGGGGCATTGGAGGCGCTGATGGGGTTGGTCGAAAACGACAAGGCCAAGATACGTAGTAGAACCCCCGAAAATCTACGCTTTGCGCGAACCTGCTATGACCATATGGCAGGGGAGCTCGCAGTAGTACTCCATAACAGATTTATTGAGCTCAGTTGGTTGCATCCTGAAAGTTATGCAGTAAGCGAGGAAGGTAGACTGCATTTTAAGCAGATTGGTGTACATTGCGAGCCATCAGCATCACGTCGCCGCTTTGCCTGTGCTTGTTTAGATTGGAGTGAGCGTCAATCGCATCTTGGCGGTCAGATCGGAGCAAGCCTTTTCGAAATCTTTGAACGTCAAAATTGGGTGGTTCGCCAATTAGATAGTCGTGAGTTGCGGTTGACTACCGTTGGTCGTAATGCACTAGACCATCATTACGGACTTACTTTCGAGTAGGCGTTTTTTACTGTTGTGAAGGTTTGCTCCGCCTTGATGAGGTTGCTTTTAGGCAACCTATCGTGATATTTGAGTTTTCAACGGTATTTAGTGCTAGAAAATGCGAGTCGGTTTGAAAGCATTGCGCATCAGCGAAGAAATTGCGGAGCAAAACCAGAATTGCGGAGCAAAAAAAAGCGGCCTGCATCGCTGCAAGCCGCTTCTGTTCTGGTGCTGATGGGCGGAATCGAACCGTCGACCTACTGATTACGAATTAGCTATGCTGCTGACCAAAAGAAAATAAAAATCAGCAGGTTAGGGCAGGGCAGCAGGGTTATTCAAAGTACCTTGGGGCGATAATAAGTGCTTGATTTTATTAGGAGGCTTTTTTTCAGTAACCCAGCAATGCCCCGGCTGTTCTGGCGATCGCAACGTGCCGTTCATCAGGTCCGCTATTGGACAAAAATGACATTCAAAATGAAGGTCTGACTTTTTCCCGCGTTATTAATCTTTTTCTCGAGAATTCATATGACGAGCACTTTCTTTAGCTTTCTCATCAATGATTTTTCTCATAAAGAAGAATAAGACCAATAGAATTAGGCACCCTCCCATTCCCATCAGCGCGAATAGCCATAGGAGAAAATACATGACATGAACGTCCATATGCTCATAGTCTTAGGCCTTCGATTTTGTCTTAATTTCCTCAATGATCTCATAGGCTTCCGGTTGGAATTTTTTCGCTTCCTCATCTTCCATCTCGGATGCTGCTTGCTCTAGATTTTCTGATAGCTGGTGAAGATCAGCACGGAGTTTCTTCATCGCTTTAATTAGAGCCTCCGCTTGTTCTGCGGACAGGTGTTCTGCAGTTTTCTTATCCATTTTCTCCGCCTCTTCTTGGATGAAGGAGGGACATAATGTCCCCCCGCAATATCCCAGCGATTTATCAGACCGTGAACGTCGAAACGATCTTGGAAAGTTCAGCTGATTCTCCTTGTAGGGATTTGGCTGCTGCGGCCGCTTGTTCTACCAATGCCGCATTCTGCTGTGTGACGTTATCCATCTGGGTAATGGCAAGGTTCACCTGAGTGATACCTTCGCTTTGCTCTCGGCTTGCCGCCGAGATTTCGGATACCACGGCGCTGACTCGTTTGACACTCTCTACTACATCGCCAATTGTTTGACCTGCTTGAGCGACCAATTGACTGCCTGTCTCTACCTTTTCAACAGAGTCACTAATCAGAACTTTAATTTCCTTTGCTGCTGCAGCGCTACGCTGAGCTAAACTGCGAACCTCCGTGGCGACTACTGCGAACCCGCGCCCTTGCTCGCCAGCTCGCGCAGCTTCTACGGCGGCATTAAGTGCCAAGATGTTGGTTTGAAAGGCGATACCGTCGATGACGCTAATAATGTCTACAATCTTCTTAGACGAATCATTAATTTGACTCATCGTTTCAATCACCTGGTTCACCACCGTCCCGCCCTCGCCCGCAACGCCTGATGCCGATACTGCCAACTCGCTGGCTTGACGGGCATTCTCCGCATTTTGCTTCACTGTCGACGTCAGCTCTTCCATCGCCGATGCGGTTTCTTCCAGGGAGCCGGCCTGCTCTTCGGTGCGGCTCGAAAGGTCCAGATTTCCTGCAGCGATCTCTGTTGCCGCCGTTTCAATGTTGTTAGTGCCAGCGCGTACTCGAGTAACGATAGAGGCTAGACCTTCTCGCATTGTCCGGATAGCGAACAACAAGCTCGTGCTATCTCCTTGCTTGGTCTCCACTTGAATGGAAAGATCTCCGTTAGCAATTTTGGATGCGATCTCTGCCGCATAGCTTGGTTCACCGCCGAGCTGTGTGAGGAGCCCTCGGGTGATGAGCAAGGCGATAACGGTGCTCGCAACGAGTGCTATAGCAGCCAAGGACATGATCACCATGCGGGACGTTTCTGCCGTTTTGCTCGCGTCCATTCTTGCCATGTCAGCCTCCTGTTTCACCGAGGCCAGGAGTACGTCGATATCTGCGACAATTTGCCGCCGCAACGGACTGCATTCGTGAACTAAAAAGTCCCCATATTCCTGCATTTTCCCAGCTTCACGATATGCCCGCGGCCGTCGAAGTTCATCTGCCATTTTGAGAAGCCCCGCGCTGACGGTCCCAAACTCCTTAGTACTTCCTAGGGCAGGTTGCAGCTTTTTAAGAGCGGACAAGTAGATGTTTTTTTGCTCATCGACGATATTGAGTTCTTTTTGGGCGTCGCTGTCGGATTTGAAGATGTATGCATTACGAGCCGCAAGGCCTGTCTGTCCGAGCGCTTCTCGCATCACATAGATCGGCCCCAATTTGTCCACTTGGAGATCGTTGCCGTGATCCATTGCGCGTGTGACTGAGTTCAAACTCATCCAAGCAATGGCCGAAAGGGTCACCATTAGCACCAGCAGTGCGCCAAAACCGGCCCCCAGTTTTGCTCCAATCTTCATGTTCGCGAAGGTCTTCATGGCGCATCCTTTCAAATTTGACAAATAAATGATTAAATCGAGTAAATCAATATAAACGGTGAAATCATGATATTTGCGTTTCATTTTGAATGCAATGCGGAAATACGGACGAGCTGCCTATTTTTGCGGCAAAAGTACGGCGATTTTCCTGATTGACTAATTTCCTCAGCAGATGTAGCTGACGGGCGCGTCAAAATGCGTCAGATTCAATGGCGACCGGATGGGCCGCGACGCCAGGCTGGGCGGGCTTCGGCGGATGACGCAAATTTGAGTCAACACCGACATATGTAACGGGCAGGCGCGGGGTGGGGGCAACCGCGCGCGTCGGGTGGGAAAAGATAAAATAGTTGTTTTTATTGCAATTTCCCCAGCCTATCTTCTCCCTTCCGACCAGCCTCTGAAAACGCATTGGAGCCCTCAGAGCGTCTTTCCCGTACGCTGGGAACAAATTCTGTTGCCCCTCGTCAAAGCCAGCACAACAGCGCAGCACTTGTGCGCCATGTCTAACCTGGCGAGGAAATCATGAGTCGTCCATTCATCACCATTGGAGACAAGACCAGCCATGGCGGCACGGTCATCAGCGGCGATCAGACCTTTCTGATCCATGGCAAGGCCGTGGCAGGCATCGGCGATCTGACCTTCTGCCCGCGCTGTAAAGGGACCTTCCCGATTACCACCGGTGCCGAAGACATGATCACTAACGGCAAGGCACCTGCTCGCGAGGGAGACCGCACCGCATGTGGTGCGGTCCTGATGGCCACACAGGCAGTCACTACCCACTCCATGGAACAAGATGCAGGTACGGCCGCCACCGCTTCCACTGCCGCCAGCACCCTGACCAATACACTGCCCCCAGCCGATTCAGGCATCTGCCTCAGTTGCCTGATGAATGCCGCAAAGTCCGGCGCAACCATGATCGTGCGCGACTGATGCCTGCCGACATTCAACAGCGACTTGCGCAACTGCGCAGCACCATGCCGCAACTCAAGCTATATGCCCTGGTGGATGGCTTTCAGTACCAGGCTCATTATGAAAAGACCCTGGAGGAAGATCTGCACGTGCGCGGACTCTTCCTCGGTACGGTCGATGCGCACCTCGCTCCATCAGGACCGTGGCTACTGGATGCCGAAAACGCACCCGCCAATCTGCACGACGATGTGACACGACTGGAGGCAAGGTCTCCCGCAGTGTCATGGCTCATCAGTCCAATGGACCTGGATGAAATGGCGGCCACGCTGCAGGCCCGCGTGCAGGTGGTGCTGCCAGATGGTCGACAGGCCCTACTGCGTTTATGGGACCCGCGAGCGCTGGCCAATGCCGCGCGGGATTTTGATGAGGCGCAGCGAAGCTATCTGTTTGATGGGATTGCCGAATGGCTGTTTTTCATGGATGGCCGTCGTGTGCGCATTGGAAGGCATCATGCTCAGAATCACTGAAGAACAATTCCAGAAGATACAGGCGCGCGATACCGACAATTTCGTGGCAGCGGTTGCCGATGAATTCCTGGCGGACCGGCCAGATCTTCTGACGCGCCCAGGCCGCACCGAGATCATCGGAAGGATGCGCGCCGCTTATGACAATGGACTGAACCTGGGCTTTACACAGACGCCTTCGCTCATCTACATGATGTACATGTCCGCCGATCTGCCCGGAATATTCCAACGGCCGGAGACGCAACAATACCTGAGCAAGCCCGGAGCCACGCCTGAGCAGCGGCTGAGCGATATGAGAGATGTGCTGCGCTACTTTGCTCGCACTTCAGAACAAGAAGAGGAATAAGCATGGGTTTTCTCGCCATCCCGTTCGTGCCGGCCATCTCTGCTGAAGTAGCAGCGTGGCTGGGACTAGCTGGCACTGCTGCCGTAGCGGGCGGCGCCGCTGCGGTCTATACAAATTCCAAGAAGGCTGAAGAAGCTCAAAGCAAGCCGCTTGCTCAAGTTGACGTGATAAAGCAGAGCGAAAAATGTAAGGAATGTCCGCCTAACGGCGGTGCAGTAGTGTCGCGGCGATGGAATATGTCCGATATCTCTCGCGAGTACCAAGCACGAGTGACGGGCTTTGCGCCCTATACTGAGTGGGCATTTTCTGGCGTGGACTTTGATGGATTCCGCTCTTCTGAATGTCTCTTGCAAGAAGCGAAGGCCCGATATGCACATTTTTTTGATCAAGAGACGGACACGCCAAAGTTCTTTTTCTCTTTCACCGGATATAAAAAACTGATGAATCAAGCGGAAAAACAAAGTCGCATTACAACGGCGTCTGCGCCCGCAAGACTCAATTGGTACTTCATGGAGAAATTCGTTGCCAATCACATGAAGCGAATATTTCTGGACGAAGGACTGCTAATAACCGTGGTTTTTATGCCGTAATCCGATGAACATTAAATTCCCCTATCGATCTGGGCTCGAAACGCTCCCCAGCATTTCTGAGCAGCTTAATCAGCTTTGGCGAGTGGCCATTCTCTTGGACCAAATAGGTATGCCGCTTGAGGAATGGTGCCCACCGGCGGACACCCCTGACAACGCCCGGCGTAACATCGCCTTTGATAAAAATGGACCATCACCAGCAGCTATCGCTATTTTTCAAGAAGAGGAAAAATCTGACCGATCTGAACAGTTTCGAAGATTAGGTGTATGGAACGGAAAAGAAGATACGGGCGGCGCCGTCTTGCTACACAAAGTGGCAATTGCCTCTAATCACTCGAGGTCCTCTTTCGAACTCAATTCCAAGGCTGTGCAAGCACTAGAGAAAAAGGGAAATATTGTTCAGATTATCAATACACTTCTAGGAATCTTCCCTGCGCCATTTATTCAGGTAAGCCCTCCTCCCTATGCAACCCGACATGCCGTCTTTGAAGATCACCCCGGCGTCGGCTGGATGCTATATTTACCTGAGATTTTGACACCTGCACAGGTACCAGAGGCTCCAGAGCTGATTCCGGTTTGGGACAAAGACAAGAAACAGAAAGGAACAATCGTCGTCAGCGTTCCGAACGAAACGTTCTCTGTAAAAAATAAGGAACATATCAAGGCGGCAAATGCGATTGAGATTCGCCTTGCAGATCAAGATTTACTCCCTCGTTTTTCGAATCTATAGCTGATATCTTCCAGCGCGGCGACGTGCTGAATCCATCTTCTGATAGTCATCGCGACAGTCCACATTAAAAAAAGCAGATTCGCAGTCACTACTTCATCACAGAAATGGCAGCGGCGGTCAGCCTGCAGTTCGGGAGCTCTTGGTGCAGCCTCCAGGCCAGTAGCGATGGTTCGATAGATTCGGCTGTCCGCGTTGTCGGCGTGATCGCTCATAGTTATTAGCCTTCATTGGTAGGAAGTTGATAGGGACGGAAGCGGATCATCTCTTGGCCAGCCCATTCGTTCAAGGAAAGAAACTGCGCCTGCACAAACAGATTGGGGAAATTGCCCGCTCCTTTGCTGTTGCGCATGGCCTCGCGCAGCTTGTCCACGTCGTTGACGTTGCTGGCGGTGGTCATGTAGAGGATGAAGCTGGCATGCCAGCCGTTGAAGTAGTGGCGCCGGCGGAAGAGCGTGAAGGACTGCGCAATATCAGATCAGTCCATATCGAAGTGCATGGGCCACTATGGGCCAGAAGATATTCTAAGCAAGCAAATGCAGCTTGCGATTCCCGCGAGTACTAACACTGAGCAGCTTGCTGCAATCGCAAAGTCGATACAGTACGCTCAAAGTAAGCAGATCCAGATTGTGGTGACAAAGATAAAATGATAGAGCTAAAGATCAGATCAAAAGCTGAAATCAAAGCTAAAGCAGAAGTTGGTTTCAATGGCGATTTCTTTCAAATAATTCCATACTCGATTTCAATGGTTAACTATGTTGAACCCAGTGCAGCGGTTTGTTACCTGGCGGCTGACGTAGGTAATGATGTGCTAGGAAGGATTGTGCGTCTTGCTTTTGACGAAAGTAAGGTTGTCTCGCCAGAGAAGTTTCAGGAAGTTTTTGCATCTGGAAAAATTCAGGAAGCTGCCCGTGAGCGGGTTAAAGCCGCTATGCAGAAATATGGATATAAGTCGAAAAGGGAACTACTTAAAAACATGATGTGCTGTTGGATTAGCATGTCTGAAACGGTGGTCCAAATTAAGCCAACGCATCACAAGACTATTGACGGATATGCTGGAATTTCTGTTAATGGAGATGAAATTTTGCATCTTCCTAGTAGCGCTACAGATGAAGAAATTGGGAATGCTGTGCGAGAGGGAATTAGGCGTTGTACAAGTGCGATTCGTTGAGCAAATGCCATACGCGAAAATTATTGGACTGGCATCTACCGCGCACGTGAGAGTCGATGACTGCGGAGTCTACGTTGGGGCAAGCGCCCACTGCTCGCAATGGTTCGCTGGGCGGGGTTACGTTGGAGTTCTTGCGGCGTTTTGATAACGGTCTGGTGTTATCCACCCGCAGTTACACCGCGTTGGTGCGCATTTGTGGAAGGGCGCAGGAGTTCATCGCGCAGTCGCATCGAGTACCTACGTACCAGAGGCCCACACGCGATATAGGTAAGTTCTTCCGAGGCCTACGCGCTTTCACTGGTCAGCTGAAGATCGTTTCAGTTGACGATGTTTTGAGTGAAGAACTGCTTAGCAAGTACGGCTGACCCTTGTCAAGAACCAATCTTCAAGCGCCAAGAGTGCCACGGTATCTCAATGACGGTGGCAAGGTTGCCGCCAAGATTCTCGCCGAGAGAGGGATGCCGTCATCGTTTGCCATTGAGATGGCGCGATTGGCGCAACTAGGCACGATTGAAACAAAGAACTAAGAACTTCGGATTAGAGGAATCGTAGCTACCACTGAGTAATGTCTAGCTCCCTTCTTGGATGATAGCAATCGGCCAGAAGCGGACGACACCCGCGACTCCATGGAACAAAGGTTTTTTTAGGCAAAAATCCGCCTTGATGCTAAGTGAGATCCGGTCAATTCGTATCGCCACTGTAGCAATCGTTCGACTGATACAGCATGTGCTTGTATGCGGCGCTTTGTATCTGTTCCTTGCCGTGCCGCGCTTCTAGACTGAGGGCTTCTCCACGCTACGACTCCATACCATGACTGAACTGCTGCCCCTGATGAGCTATTGCTTTGTGATGTCCGTCACACCCGGGCCGAACAACGTCATGCTGGCCACTACCGGTGCTAATTTCGGCTATCGTGGTGCGCTGCCGGTTATTCTCGGTATCCAGGTTGGCATCTTCGTGCAGACCATGCTCATGTGCGTGGGGCTGGGCAGCGTGTTGATCGCGTATCCGATGACGCAACAGTTACTGCGGATCGCGGGCGCACTCTACCTGATGTTTTTGGCCTGGAAGCTTGCAGCTGCCTCAGTGGCCGGATCCAGCGCACCGAGGGCGGTGTCGTTTGCGCAGGCGGTGCTGTTTCAGGCGTTGAACCCTAAAAGCTGGCTCAAGGCGGTTACAATGGCGTCAGTCTTTATGCCTTCGCAGAGCAACATACTCGCCAGTGCACTACTGTTGTCCGTGATCGGCACCGTGGTAGGCATGCCATGCAACACCATGTGGGCGCTATTCGGTGTCTCCATCCGTAATGTCCTGAAGGCACCCCGCAACCAGCGCATATTCAATCTGGTGATGGGGGCCATTCTGTTACTGCTCTCGGTGATGTTTTTACGCTAGACTTCCCCGATGTTTTCCATCGATCGCTCTTCACCCATCGCCCTATTCAAGCAGGTTGAGGACGCATTGCGCCAGCAGATCGCGCAACGCGTCCTGCCTGGCGGGACCAAGATGCCGTCGATCCGCCAGCTCTCCACTCAGCTCGCGGTCAGCACCAATACAGTGGTGGTGGCTTATGACAGGCTGGTGGCCGCAGGCGTCATCGAAACGCACGGTACGGCGGGCTTCTTCGTCTGTACACCAACCGACGCCGGCCGCGCCATTCTCGACGAAGTGGCGCTAGAAGCGGGCCAGGAGCAGGAGCCGGTTTGGCTGATTCAGCAAGTGAACGAGCAGCGGCCGGGATTGCTGCAAGCCAGCAGTGGAGCCTTGCCGCCGACTTGGCTGCAGGACGCAGTGCCGGCGGCCGCTGTGCAACGTGGCTTGGCGCGTAGCGCGGCCGGCATGGCCTCGCGCTGTCCACCGCAAGGACTGGCCGAACTGCGCGAGCAGATCGCGTTGCTTTTGCGTAGCATCGGCATCGCTGCGGAAGCTGGCCACGTCCTCACCACCTTTGGCGGCACCCATGCAATCGATCTGATCTGCCGCACGTTTCTACAACCCGGCGATACGGTGTTGGTGGAGGACCCGGGATACTTCCTGATGTTCGGCAGGTTGCGCCAGGACGGCGTGCACTTGTTACCCATCCAGCGCCGCCCCGATGGGCTAGACCTGGACGAACTGGAAGCCGCTTGCCGCGCGCACCGTCCGCGCCTGCTGTTCGTGCAGACGGCTTTGCACAATCCCACCGGATGGAGCAGTAGCGCCACCAATCTGCACAAGGTGCTGAGCATGGCGCAACAGCATGGCTTTCTGATCGCCGAAGACGATGTGCACGGCCATTTCCAGCAGGGACACAGTACGCGTCTGGCATCGCTCTCCGGACTGGATGGCGTGATCTACTACTCCAGCCTATGCAAGGCATTGAGCCCGGCTCTGCGCATGGGTTACTTGGCCGCCCAGCCCTCACTGCTCAAGCTGCTGATGCGAACCAAGATCCACAGCATCATGACTTTGCCGGCGTTGAACGAATACGTTCTACTGGAAGTGCTCAAGGCCGGTAACCTGCGCAAGCACCTGGAGCGGTTGCAACGCAAGATCATGGTGGCGCGCCACGCCAGCATGCAGCAGCTGAGTGCGGCTGGCGTATTGTTTGAGCAGCCCGGTGATGCCGGAATTTTCCTGTGGGGCAGCATGCCGGAAGGGTTGGATGTGGACCTGCTGGTGCAGGATGCCTACCGCAACGAGATCCTGATGATGCGTGGCGCCGCGTTCTCTGCCAACGACAAGCCCGACCAGCACATCCGCTTCAACGTCGCCTTCAGTCAACATCCCCGCGTGAGCGCCTACCTCGATGAACGCCTGCGCGTAGTGGCAGGCGTGCGCTCAAGCCTGGCCCGCGCCAGCGGTCCCATCAGCAGAATTGCTTGACTGGGCTGAGACCCTCCGGTGGCTTACCGGGTTGAGCTCTTTGAGGGTACAACAGCGGATTTTCGAGGAATTTACAGGGACTGGATATTCGCTTACAGACCGGGCAGAGACGCGCTCAGGAAACGACGATTAACGTCAGTCTTTTCGACGATCATCAAAACGCCCACTGCAGGTTGAATCCTCCGGTCACCGCTGCCGTCTGGAAGCCTTGTGGTTTGGCCAGCGGCGTAGCCACGAACATCTCATAACTCAGCTTGAACAGGCTGCCGCGCAAGCCCAGCGCCGCTCCGGTCAGCCGCTGGCCGGTGAGGAACTGCGCCGTCGGTCCTGCTACCGCACCGGTATCGACGCCGCCAAACAATTCCTGCCCGCTCTCGCCCAGGCCCAGCGCCACTTCATTGCGCAGGAACCAGCCGCGCTCGGCCTGCAGGCTCAGTTCGCCATCGAAGCCGCGCACGGTATAGCGTCCGCCGATGGAGAACTGATCCTGCGGCGGCAGGCTGCCGCGGTTCCACTGCGCGCGCAGGGTAGGGGCATAGCGCAGCCTGGCGCCGGCCAGCTGGAAGGGCGCATTGAGCGAGGCATCCAGCAGCCACAGCCCATAGTGCGTGCCGATCTGCGGCAGGTCGAAGGGCGTGCTGGGTTCACTGCCCTGGGTGTCGAGCGAACGGCGATAGGCCAGCGTGGCATCGGCCACGGCCTCGCCCAGGTACTGATGCTGGTTCAGCCCTGCTTCCCAGGCGGTGGTGCGACGCTGCTGGGCCCCGACCTCCAGATCGTCGATGGCGTTGTAGGCCTTGCGCAGCAAGCCTTTGCCGAACACCGTGGTCTTGCTCGCGGCATCGCGATAGACCAGGCGCGAGAGCTTGAACTCGGTGGTTTCCGAACGGCCGCTGTAGACGAAGTTTTCAAAGGCTCCAGCCACGGTCTGGTGATACTGGCTGCCCGACATCGTGATGGCCGCCATCCAGTTGCCCCAGGGGAGCGAGTAATGCAGCGTATAGGCCCGGCTGCCGTGGTCGCCGTAATGATTCAGGCTGCGGCTCATGCTGACGTAGAAGATGTCATTGAGGGTCCACCAGTTGTCGTAGGCCAGGGTCAGTCCGGCCTGGTACTTGCCGGTGGCCTGCGCGCCGCCATCGTCCAGCGTTGCCGTGAGGCGGAACGGAAAGGCTTGCTGGTACTGGATTACCAGGTCGCTGTCGCCCGCTTCGGCACCCGCATCCTCGGAGGGCGTGATCTTGATGTCGGCCTGCACGGTCGGCAGGCGCTTGAAGTTTTCCAGTCCTTGTTCGATATCGCGCAGGTTGAGGATGTCGCCCGCTTTGACGGGCAGGGCATTGAAGGCGGTACCGCGTGGATCGGCATCGGGCGCAAAGCGGATGTGGCGCACGCGTCCTGGCACCACTGACAGCACCAGCTGCCCGCCCGAGAGATCCTGCGCACGCGCCAGCATGCGGGTGGTGATGTAGCCGCGCGCGACGATGGCGCTCTCCACCCGCGCCAGCACCAGGTTGACCCCTTTCGAGCCGAGGCAGCGCCCGATGGCGCCCTGCGGCCCGGTCACGCTGTCGAGCGCAAAGTCAAAACGTTCGGCCTGGTCGCCCTCCAGCCTGATCGACGCAATCGTCCGGCAGGGTTGCTCCTGCTCCGGAAAATCCTGCGCCATCGCAGGCGCCGCTGGTGTGCCCAGGTTCACGTCGGGCCGCTGTTCCTGCTGCTGGCGCAGGGCGCGTTCACGTTCACGCTGCAATTGTTCGGGATTGACGGCGGTTTGCGCCAGGACGAGGGGAGTGAGCAGATTCAGGCCAAGGATCAGGGCAAGTCTGGAGGGAGGAAAACGGCAAGCTGAAAACATGGTGAGCACGGCCCAAAGCCGCACTGGCCAAGGCATCAAAAGAAAAAGTAATGGAATAAAAACAACTGTTGGGTTTTGCTGACAAGAAACCTTCTCGCGTACTGAAAAATCACTTTTCCTCGTTAACCTAAATTAACATCTCGCACCTGGCAAGCAAAATCTTGCCAACCGGCAACGACAAACAAGGAATCGACAGCCGGTCATAACGACAACAACACCCGGGGTGTTCATGAACCGTCAGCGTTACAAGCTGGTTTTCAACCGGCATCGCGGCCAACTAATGGCCGTTGCAGAAATCGCCTCCAGCATCCAGCACCATGGCCGTACGTTGGCCGGTGTCGGCAAGATGCCGGACCTGTTACCGTCGGCCCTGCGCTTTTCGCTGCTGTCCGTGGCGCTAGCCCTGGCCATGAACACGGTGGCGCATGCGCAGATCCTGGGCGACCGAAATGCCCCGCGCACCCAGCAGCCCACCGTGCTGGTCACGCCCAATGGCGTACCGGTGATCAACATCCAGACGCCCAGTGCGGCAGGGGTGTCGGTCAATAGCTACCGGCAATTCGACGTCGGCGCCAATGGCGCCATCCTCAATAATGCGCAAAGCACCACGGCCACCCAGCTCGGTGGCTATGTGGCGGGCAATCCCTGGCTGGCCACGGGCGCGGCCAGGGTGATCGTCAATCAGGTCAATTCAGCCAACCCCAGTTATTTACGCGGCTACCTCGAAGTGGCCGGGGCGCGGGCGCAGGTGGTGGTGGCCAATCCGGCCGGCATCACCTGCTCGGGCTGCGGCTTCATCAATGCCAGTCGCGCCACGCTCACCACGGGCGTGCCGCAACTCGTCAACGGCAGCCTGGAGAGCTATCGCGTGGCCAGCGGTGCTGTCAGCATCGAGGGCAACGGCATGGACGCCAGCCGCACCGACTACGCCGAGATCATCGCGCGCGCGGTGCAGGTCAATGCCGGCATCTGGGCATCAGAACTGAAGGTCAGTGCGGGCCTGAACACGGTGAGCGCGGATCACGCCAGCGTGGTCCCCGGCGTGGCCCCCACCGACGCCACGCCTGCGCTCGCCATTGACGTGGCGCAACTGGGCGGCATGTATGCGGGTCACATTTACCTCACTTCCACGGAGCACGGTGTGGGCGTGCGCAACGCCGGCAACATCGGCGCCTCGGTGGGACAGGCGGTGGTGACCGCCGATGGCCGCCTGGAGAACCGCGGCAGCATTGGTGGCGAGGGCAACGTGCAAATTGCCGCCGCCAGCCTGGACAATCACGGCAGTATCGGCAGCGGCGCCAATCTGGTGGTGCAGACCTCCGGCGGCATCAACAACAGCGGCACGCTGCAGGCCACGGGCGATACCAGTGTCACTGCTGGCACCGTGGACAACAGCGGCAATGTACTGGCGAGTCAGGGAAGCTTGACCGTCAGCAGCAGCGGAGCCACCAGCAACAGCGGACGCATGCTGGCCGCGCAGTCGGTGAGCCTCATGGCAGCCAGCCTGGACAACAGCGGCAGTGTCGGCGCCAACGGCGTGCTGGCCGTGACCACGGGCGGCCTGCACAATACCGGTGAGCTGGGCGGCCAGAGTGCGGCCACCCTCACCACCGCCGCACTGGACAATGGCGGCAGCATCGCCAGTGGCGGCACGCTGGCCGTGCAAGCCAGCGGGGCGGTGCAGAACAGCGGCAGCATCGGTGGCGAGGGCAGCGTGGAGATTGCGGCCGCGAGCCTCGACAACCGCAACAGCATCGGCAGCAGTTCTACCCTGGCGGTGCAAGCCTCCAACGGCATCAGCAACAGCGGCACGCTGCAGGCCACGGGCGAGGCCAGCGTCAATGCCGCTACCCTGGACAACAGCGGCACCTTGCGAGCGAGCCAAGGCGCATTGCACGTCGCCACCAGCGCCGGCACAAACAACAGTGGCCGCATCGAAGCCGCGCAGTCCGTCGGCCTCAAGGTGGGCAGCCTGGACAACAGCGGTGGCCTCAATGCCGGTGACCGCCTGCGCATCGACGCCGCACAGGGCATGACCAACAGCGGCACGGTAGGCGCCAATGGCAGTGTGGAGGTGCAGGCCGCGAACTTTTCCAACCGGGGCACGCTGGCGTCCAGCCGCGATGCCGTCAGCGTGGCGGCCAGCGGGACGGTCAGCAACCAGGGCCAGGTCAGCGCGGCGCAATCGCTCACCCTGAAGGCCGCCGGCATCGATAACCACAATGGCAGCCTCAGCGGCAATGAGCTGCGCATCGACAGCCAACAGCAGGCGCTCGACAACCGCCAGGGCCAGATCAGTGCGCAGGGTGACCTGCACGTGGCCAGCGGCACTCTCGACAACGGTGGCGGCAACATCGTCGCGCAAGGCAAGCTGGACATTCGCAGCGGCGAGCTCGGCAATGACGGCGGCCTGCTGCAAGCGGGCGATGCACTGAGCATCGACGCCGGCAGCAGCACCGTGCGCAACACCCATTCCGGCAGCACGCGCGGCATTGTCGCGCAAGGTCCGCTGAGCGTTGCAGCAGGCGCGCTGGTCAATCGCGGCAATGTCTCGTCCAACGGCGACATCATCCTCAAGGCTGCCAGCCTCGACAACGATGCCGGCGTGATCGGCGCCAATGGCAGCCTGGCGGTGGACAGCAATGGCACCAGCAATCGCGGCGGTACGATGCAGGCGAAGCAGGGCATGGACATCCAGGCCGGCAGCGGCAGCGTGGACAACAGCGGCGGCCTGATGCGTTCGGATGGCACCGTCAACGTGCAGGCCGCGTCCGTGCGCAACGACAGCACCCAAGGCCAGGACCAGGGCATGGAAGGCGCCACCGTCAACATCGCGGCGGCCGACATCAGCAACCGCCAGGGTGCGCTGCGCGGCGACGCCATTGCGCTCACCGCCAGCGCTCGCATCGACAACACCGCTGGGCTCATCTCCGCCACCCACAGCGCCAGCCTGACTGACGCCAACCCCGCCAACCGCACGCTGGCCGTGGACAACAGCAACGGCACTATCATCGCCGGACAGCAGACCAGCGTTTTAGCCTATTCCTTCACCGGCAGCGGCAAGCTCTTGAGCCAGAAAGACCTGCGCCTGGACCTGGTAGCATCGATTCTTCATACCGGCCAGATAGGGGCCAGTGGCGACATCGACCTGCGCACGGCCGGCACCTTTACCAATGCCGGCGCGGTCGGTGCGGGCGGCACGCTCACACTGACGGCCGCCACCATCGACAACCAGGCCAGCGGCTCACTGGTGGGCAATACCCTGAAACTGAAGGCCACCGACATCCACACCTTCATCAACCGTGGCCTGATCGATGGCGTCAACACCGTCATCGAGAGCAGCACCGTCAACAACCTCGGCACCGGCCGCATCTATGGCGACAACATCGCCATCGGTGCGGATGTGTTGAACAACCAGGCCGAGACGGTGGATGGCGTCACCAGTGCGCCGGTCATTGCGGCACGCAACCGGCTCGACATTGGTGCGGGCGTCATCAACAACAGCGAGCACGCGCTGATTTATTCGGCGGGAGACATGGCCATCGGCGGGGCGCTGGATGCCAACAAGCACGCCACCGGTAGTGCGCGAGAGGTCAACAACAGCAGCGCGACCATCAATGCGGATGGCAATCTCAGTATTGCGGCCGGGACCATCAACAACACCAATGCGCATCTGGAGACGACGGATCAGACGGGGCCGGGCAATCGCATCGTCAACTTCCGGCTCAACGGGTCGTCGCAATTACTGGATTCCAATTCGGCCTGGCTCTACAACCGGGGTTCCGGAGAAATCCTCGATGCCGCCAACTGGCGTGCCATGGGCGATGAGGACAACTATCGCCTGCTGCTGCCTTCGACCGCCTACCCGGCTGAGCGCTATGGCCCCCCGTTTGATTATTCGCATGGGGACCGTGGTGACAATGCCGTGGCGATGGCTTATTCCCCGCCCTTCACCTCGGGTGGTGGCGGTGACTCCGAGGTTATCCATTATCCGGCGGTCATCAATTACAAGCCGACAGACCGTATCTGGGCAGTCATGGGGGTGACGCCGCCGGCCGAGGACCCCGGCCCGGGCCCCGGCCCGGAGCCACAGCCCGGCGAGGCCTGTTATGAATCCTGCGTCCCGGTGCCGGTCCCAGCTGACGTCTACGATGCCTGGAGATCTGTCTATAATGTCTGGAAGCCGAAGTACGACGCCTACCTTGCAGCGCTCCTACAGCTCAACGACAAGATCACCGCCTTTAACAACAACGTCAACAGCCGCTCCTACCGCGAATGGACCATCTACGACGGCACCGAGCAGATCACCCGCACGGTCGTCACCAAGAGCGATCCGGGCATGATCACCTCTGGCGGCAACATGAACCTGGTGGCCGGCAGCGTCAACAATTACGCCAGCCAGGTCATCGCCGGCGGCACGCTGGCCGGCGATAGCGTCAACGGCACCGCCATCAACAACACCGGACCGCTGGGCCGACAGCGCGTGGTCTCGACGGGCTCGGCCAGCTACACCTACGTCAAGAGCCACACCTTCAGCGCCGATGATCGCCGCTATGACGATGCGCCTTACCAGTCGCAGGACATCGTGACCAACTTCCAGTTGGACATCACCCCGACCAGCGGCGCCGGCCCCAATCGCGCCAATTCAGTGCGTGCTGTGGCTTCGTCGGTCTCAGGCGCAGCGGGGGCGACCGCAGGCGCGGCCAGCATCCGCATCGCCAACCTTGACCTGACGCTACCCAACAATGCGCTCTACCGCATCAACGCGGGCCCGGCGCAGCGCTATCTGGTGCAGACCGATCCGCAGTTTGTGGGCACGCGCAACTGGTTGTCCTCGGACTTCATGCTGAACCAACTGGGCGCCACGGCCAGCGTGCGGCAACTGGGCGATGGTTTCTATGAACAGCAACTGGTCCAGCGCCAGGTGCAGCAGATCACCGGCCAGCGGTATCTGGCTGGATACAGCAGCAATGAAGCGCAATACCAGGCCTTGATGAACGCGGGTGTGCAGGTGGCGCAGGCCAATCATTACACCGTGGGCGTGGCGCTGACCGATGCACAGATTGCGGAACTGAAGACCGATATCGTCTGGCTGGTCAAGCAGAACGTGACGCTGGCCGATGGCAGCACGCAGGAAGTGCTGGTGCCGCAGGTGTATATCCACGCCTCCAATGTGGAAGTGACCGGGCAGGGCACGCTGATCGCGGGCAATGACGTGGCCTTCCAGGCAGCACAGGATATCGTCAACAGCGGCGGCACGATTGCCGGGCGGCAGAGCGTGTCACTGGCGGGGAACAATGTGCAGAACCTGGGTGGGCGTATCAGTGGCAGTGCTGTCACGGTGGCGGCTGCGCAGGACGTCAACAACCTGGGCGGCGCCATCGACGGCAGCAGCAGCGTCACGCTGGCGGCCGGACGCGACATCAACGTCAACAGCACCACCGTCAGCACGGCCAATGCCGTCACCAGCGGTACCAACATCAACCAGATCGCCAGTGTCAGCGGCAAGGACATCACGATGGCCGCAGGCCGTGACCTGACGGCCAATGCGGCCGTGGTTGCGGGCACGGGCGACGTCAGCCTGGCCGCAGGCCGCGACGTGAGCCTGGGTACGGTCAACGAGAACTTCCGGCAGCAGATCAGCTGGGCCAACGACAGCGGCGCTTCGAACTGGGTCAGCACACTGACCGGCCCGAATCTGGTCGACCAGTCCAACGGCGCCCACGGCATCAGCGAGAGCGGCGTAAACCGTGCCACGCTCACCGGCAGCAAGGACGTGAGCACGCAAGTCAGCGGCAACAACATCAGCATCCGCGCGGGCCAGGACGTGGTGAGCAAGGGCGCACAGGTCGTGGCCGAGGGGCAACTCAGTGCAGCGGCGGGCCGGGATGTGCGTATCGAGACGGCCAACGAATCGGGCAGCGCACGGGATGAGCACCAGCACAGTTCGGGCGGTTTGCTCACGGCCACCTCGGTCAAGACCGATGATTCCAGCAGCTACAGCCGGCAGGTGGGCAGCACCTTCTCGGGCAATACCGTGGCGGTGCAGGCGGGCAATGATGTGAACGTGACGGGCAGCGATGTGGTGTCTACCCAAGGTACAGCGGTGGTCGCGGGCAATAACGTGAACATCGTGGCTGCGACCGATACCAGCACGCAGCGCAACTTCCGTCAGGAGACCACGAGCGGGGTGATGGGGGCGGGCGTTGGGGTGACGGTGGGTAGCCGCATGCAGAGCCAGGACGTGGATGGGCAGAGCAAGACGGCGGCTGCGTCGACGGTGGGGAGCGTGGAAGGCAACGTCAGTATCGTCGCGGGGAATCGCTATACGCAGGTGGGCAGCGATGTGATGGCGCCGAAGGGGGATGTCGATATTGCGGCCAAGTCGGTAGAGATCAAGGCGGCAGAACAAGCAAGCCGAACCGTCACCGAAGACAAGTTCAAGCAAAGCGGTGTGACCCTATCCGTGACCAGTCCGGTGATCTCGGCGATGCAGTCAGTAGACCAGATGGCCGATGCGGCGAGCAAGACCAAGAGTGGCCGGGCGCAGGCATTGGCGGCGGCGACGGCGGGCATGTCGGTGTATAGCGCGGTGGGAGCTGCGCAAAAAGCGTCTGCCGATGGCAGTGGCAACATCGGCATCAGCGTCATGGCGGGCAGTAGCCAGAACGGTAGCCGTAGTGAACAGAATACGGTGACGCAACGCGGCTCTACCGTTGCTTCGGGTGGCAACATGAGCATCCGTGCCACAGGCGACGGGGCCAACAGCAACATCACCATTGCGGGCAGCGATATCAATGCCAAGGGTAATCTGGCGCTGAAGGCGGACAACGATATCAATCTGATCGCTGCGCAAAATACGGATGAACAGCATAGTGACCGGTCGTCGTCTTCGTGGGGCGTCGGCTTTACTGCGCAGTTTGGGACCAAGACCCAGTTCGGTTTTACGGCCAATGCTGCGGGTAGTCGCGGTAATAGCGATGGCAAGGACGTGTCCAACGTCATGAGCCAAGTGCGCGCGGGTGGGCAGGTCAATATCGATTCTGGACGTGATACGAATCTGGTGGGCGCCACGGTCTCGGGCGACCAGGTGGTGGCCAATGTGGGGCGTGATCTGAACATTGCCAGTGTGCAGGACACCAGCAGCTTCAAGAGTCGTGATGAGAGTATTGGTGGTAGTGCCACCATCGGGTATGGCTCGGGAGCTAGCATCAGTGCGAGCCGTAGTCGTGTTGATGCGGATTACGCCAGCGTGGGCCAGCAGTCTGGGATTACTGCGGGTAATGGCGGATTCCAGATCAACGTCAAAGGCAATACAGACCTGAAGGGTGCACAGATTGCCAGTACGGATCAGGCGGTGGAACAAGGCAAGAACAGCCTGACCACGGGAACGCTGACCAGCAGTGATATCCAGAATCGGAGTCAATACTCGGCGGAGAGTCAGAGTGTGAGTGCTGGCACCTCGCAAGGCAAGCCAAGTGGCGGCATCGGCATCGGGAATGCTTCGGGTAGCGAGACGAGCGTGACACGTAGTGGTGTTTCTGGTAGTGCTGTGAAGATCACCGATGCAGAGGCGCAGCAGGCGAAGACCGGCCAAAGTCCGGATCAGGCTGTGGCCTCGTTAGATACGTCTGTGCGTACCGGCAAGGACAGCAGCAACAGTCTTGCCAAGAACTGGGATGGCAATCAACTACGTGAGGATGTGGAGGCGCAGGCCAAGATTACGCAGGCGTTTGGGCAGCAGGCGTCCAAGTTGATCGGGGACTACGCTGAGCAACAGCAGAAAAAGGCTGCTGACTTGCGTACGCAGGCAAACGCAGCAACCGATCCAGCCGTCGCTAAGGAACTCAATGATCAGGCCAGCGCGCTTGAGAGCAATTGGGGACCGGATGGGACGATGCGGGTTCTGGCACACTCCATTGTGGGTGGACTCACGGGAGGTCTTGCCGGGGCGGCTGGCGCAGCAGCGGGAACCTTGACGGCGCCAAACGTAGCATCAGCCTTGGATAAGGCGGGTGTTGATCCTGAACTGGCGAAGGCGTTGACGGGGTTGTCGAGTACCTTGGTGGGTGCGGCTGTTGGTGGGACTGCGGGTGGGGCTGCGGCTTACAACGAAGTTGTAAATAATTATCTCAAACATGAAGAGGCACAAAGATTAAGCAAGCTTCGCGATAAGCAGCAGATCGGACAATGCAATAGCGATTGCGAAACGGAAATTAAATCGTTGGAAGAGCTGGATAAGAAACGTGACTTGGAATTCCAGGCTTGTATAGGTCAGTCAACTCCTGCTTGTGCGCAAGTCGTGAAGGACGTGAGGCAGGCAGCAGCTGAATATGTCAGGGATAAAGCTCTACTTTCTGCAACGACTTTTTCGTATGCATCTGCCGAAGCTAAGACACTGGACATGGCTCGTCAGACCATGGACGGATATACGGTTTGGAATATCGGCAAGGGTACGGTAAATACTCTTGCAGACGCGATATCGGCGATTAGTTCGGCTGCTGCAACAGGGTTCAATGCATTAATGCAAGATCCCACTGCTAAGGCAGAGATGCAACAGGCTCTGGGTGCAGCTTGGGATCTTTTGAAAAATCCGGAAAGCTGGCCCCAATTAATCGGTGCGATGTCACCCGCTCAGCGGGAGCAATTGGCTCAGGCATACGAAACCGGAGACGGAAAATACATCGCCAAGACGATGGGAGATCTTCTGCTTAATGTACCAAGCGGAGGCGCTGCAGGCACAATTAAGAACGTCGCGAGAACCGCTGAAGAACTCAAGGCGATTGAGAAGCTTGCACTTCGTACCGGTGTGGAACGCGTTGTTGAGGTTCCTGCAGGGGCGAAGGGGAATTGGGAGCCGTCGATCAACACTGGAATAACCGGGCAACTGGCTCCGAAGACAGCATACTTGCTGGATAATGGACATACTTACATCACCGATGCGTCAGGCCGGGTGACCAAAGTTGAAGGGAGTTTGAGCCTCAATACTATGGATCGAAACGCCTACCAACAACTTTGTGCTGGTAAGAGTGGGTGTGCAGGGGATGATGGTGGGCATTTGATTGCGAGTAGTCTTGGCGGTGCTGGTGATCGAATCAATATTGTTCCGCAGGCTTCAACGCTGAATCGGGGTGATTGGAGAGCAATGGAGGACTATCTGAGGAGTGAGCTTCAGACCGGAAAGACCGTCGATATTAGTATTGATGTTAGATATGACCTGTCTTCAATAAGACCGAATGAATTTAGGGTGCTGGCAACGATTGACGGAAAGTCTGTGCCATTTAGATTTCAACAATAAGGTAATGCCATGAAATTTGAGAACTTAGAGGAAGCGTATACGGCACTTGCGAGATATTTGCAGGCCTTTGTCGGGTCCCGAGCTTGGGATGTAGCTAGGTGCAAGATGGCTATATTTCAAAATATGGCGAGAGGTGAACAGTGCTTTGAATACAGAGGGGAGGTTCATGAAAGTGGCGGCTTCGAAGCTGATACCGAGGCAATTTGGAATGGATTGGATGCATCAATTTATATTCGTGATGTAATGCTTGAAAATACTGGTCATCGTATTTGGAATCTTACTTTTACGCTGTTCTCGGATGGGAAATTTGATATTGAATACAGTTATTCCAAGCCGAGTGGATATGAGGAAAATAATGAGTCTATTAGTGGTGACGAGGTTATGCAGTCACTGCAAAAAATGAGGCTCGACGGCGGCAAAAAATGATATCGGAAGGCCGAAAGAGCACCTAAAAAATCTTTGAGCTAAAGGTTGTGCCCCGGCAGGCGTGCCAGGCATCAATCGGTAGATATGTCCCATTACGGCCGAGGCTGTGTAAAAACGCAAATCTCCTGGGAAATCGTGGGCAGGGAGACCCCTACCGATGTCGAGAAAATTGAATACGGCTCGATTGACCTGCTCCCCAATTTAGTACGAGAACGACTTGGAGTCTGCGGTTAAAAAAGTCTCTGCAAACTGTTGCGGCGTCAGGTACCCAAGGGAACTATGCGGCCTCTCAAAATTGTATTCTCGTCGCCAGGCGGCAATGACTTCCCGAGCATGCCGCATCGAAACAAACCAATGTTCATTCAGGCATTCATCCCGAAACTTGCCGTTGAAACTCTCGATGTAGGCATTCTGCTGCGGCTTGCCAGGTTCAATGAAGTTCAGCTTTAATCCGTGTGCATAGGCCCAGGCATCGAGCACCTTACCGGCGAACTCGGGGCCGTTGTCGATGGTAATCGATTGCGGCAATCCTCGAAGCTCTGATAGTCGCGACAGCACCGATACGACCCGTGTGCCTGGCAGCGACGTATCAACCTCGATAGCCAGACATTCCTTGGTGAAGTCGTCCACGATGTTCAGGCAGCGCAATCGGCGACCATCAGCCAATCCATCCGATACAAAGTCCATCGACCAGCTCTGATTGGACATCGTCGTCCGAACCTTCAATTGCCGCTCCACGCCCGCAATCCGCTTCCTCTTGCGGCGCCTGACGCTCAGGCCTGCCTGCCGATACACCCGAAGCAGCTTCTTTCGATTGACCTGCCATCCTTCCCGCTGCATCAATACATGCAGACGCCGATAGCCATATCGGCGTTTTATGGCCGCCAGTTCGCAAAGACGTTGACGCAACTCCTCATCGTCAGGACGACGGGATTCGTAGTGATACAAGGAACGAGAAATTCCTATTAGCCCGCAGGCACGGGTTACGCCTAGACCGTGAACATGCATGATGTGCGTCACGGCGCTTCGCCTATCCTGCGGGCTTACCACTTTCGGCCGAGAACATCCTTTAGCGCAGCGTTGTCCAGCAGGCTTTCTGCCAGCAGCTTCTTGAGCTTGGCATTCTCGGCCTCCAGAGCCTTGAGCCGTTGGGCTTCGGATACCGTCATCCCGCCGAACTTGGATTTCCAGTTGTAGTACGTCGCGTCGCTGATGCCATGCTTCCGGCAAACCTCGGCTACTTTCATACCGGCTTCGGCTTCCTTGAGTACGCCGATAATTTGCTCTTCGGTAAATCGTTTCTTCATGCTGCCTCCGTATGGGGCAGACTCTACATCATTGCCGTACTAATCTCGGGGAGCAGGTCACTGACACAATGGCCCAATTACTGGACCGCTATTCGCTGGAGGTGATCCCTGCGAAGAGCCTAAAACAGCAGCGTGATGAGAATCGCTATGCCGGTCAACTGCGTGCTGTGTTTGGAGAATTGCTGCTGACCGACATGCGGCCGCAGCTTGTCTATCAATTTCTCGATAAGTCACCCAAGAAGGTTGCAGCACGTCGCGCGGTCGCGCTTCTATCACATGCCTTCACCAAGGCAGTTGAGTGGGGCTATATCGACCGGCATCCTTTCATTGGCCAGATGCGCCTCGCGGCAAATCCTCCGCGCGACCGGTATGTGGAAGACTGGGAAATTGTCGAGTGCCTAGCTCTTCAGCGGCATGCGTCGGGTGGAGCTTCTGCAGTTCCTATAGTGCAGGCTTACATCAGGATCAAGCTGCTGACCGGAATTTCGAAGGGCGATTTGCTCCGCCTGCGGCCATCGCAGGACTTCAAGGATGACGGCATCCATGTGCAGCGTCGTAAGGTAAAAAATTCGACAGGGAAGCGCACCATTTATGCCTGGACGCAAGAGTTACGAGAAGAGATTTCTCATGCGATGGAGTTGCGGCCGAAAAAGGCGGACTGGTTGTTCTGTACCCGGAATGGGACTAGCTACTACAACGAGAAAAAGGATGACTACAGTGGATGGGATTCAGTTTGGCAGAGGTTCATGGGCCGTGTCATGAGAGAGACAAAAGTGAAGCAGTCCTTCACAGATCATGACTTGCGAGCTAAATGCGCCAGCGATGCAGAGACACTAGAGCAGGCGAGGGCGCTACTTGCGCATGCAGACAGTCGCACGACGAAAAGGATTTACCGCCGACGCCCGGAGATTGTTCAGCCGCTCAAAGGACGTTTTGACTGAAACTATCGGTAGCAAAAAGCGCCGCCCTGATCAAAAATCATGGCGGCGCTTCTATTTTTGCTAGCTGACTCGTGATCCTAGCAGCTCCCCTATTTGGGGTTATCAGGGCATGGCCATACCTTGATTAATGCTGAGCTGGTTAAAACTGCAGCGTTGACATGCCTGCTTTCTGGGTGCTCACGTAGATATGCGCTGACAATATCTACGATCTGGCCCGCTGTAGCCCCACTAGGCGGGCAGAACATCAGATATGGAGACGGTGTTCCTTTGGGCCTTACATATTCGAGGATATCGTGATGATAGGTAGAAGAGTCGACGACGCCCTGAATATAGAAAATTGCAGAAGCTAGTTCTGAACCCGTGCTTTGCAGCTTTGCATACAAATCGTTGCCCGTTCTAAACTGAGCAGCGCACGGTATTGACACCAATAGCATCAGCCAAAATAGTATTTTTTTCATAACCCCTCCGCTGACACCATGTTACCAAAAATGCATGGAAACGGTTATTGCGCAGGCAAATTTGGGAGGGGGAATAGCACAGTAGATAGCCAATAGCACAAAAGGGGTTCACGCATAGGCGTGAACCCCTTATAAAATGGTGCTGATGGGCGGAATCGAACCGTCGACCTACTGATTACGAATCAGTTGCTCTACCAACTGAGCTACATCAGCAAAAGTCCGCGATTATAGCCGGTTATTTCAGCTTCTTCCACTCCCCCCAGGAAATTTCCTGCAGACCTGGCCCAATGGGCAGGCAAGCCCCGCCCGCGCAGGCTGCGCCACCCGACCGCCACGCTCAGCCATCAATCTTCTTGTCCTCCTCCTTGGCCTCTTCCATGGCATCGGGCTCCAGCTCCTCGGCCGCGCGGTTGCAATAGATGAAATATCCCCAGGCCGCCAGCAATACGCCCGTACCAACCAGCAGCGCCGCCGCGTAGATCATGTCAGCAGCCTCTTCATGGGCGGCGCGGAAGGTCATCACCAGGCCCTCGATGGCCAGCGCCACGATCACCACCACGAAAAACCGCGACAGGAAGCGCCGCACCCGCGTCGGCGCACTGATGTTGGCGTCGCGGATGACCTCTTCCTCGGTAATGGTCTCGGCAATCTGAAAAGCTACCACCGCCGCCGCCAGAATGCCGATGGCCTCGATCAGCGCCTGCGCTTGCGCCAGGCCCAGTCCTTCCGTCACCGCGTCAAATCCCATGCGTGCGGCAATGGTAATCAGCGCCAGCGCACCCAGCGCAAACAAGACCGCAATCACCGCGTGCACCGCGCCAAATACGACCGTGACCTGTTTCATGGTGTCCTCCCGTCTGTTTTGCAATGAGCGGTTGGACTGATGAGGCGCAGAAAGGTTGTTAACAAGCTTAACTGGCGACATTTCCCTCTGGCATCATCGTCAGCTGCGACCTCAGGTCTCGCCACAGCGTGCAAAGCGGACCTGCTTCAGCAAGTCTTACAGGGATTTCAGCCACCGTCGGATAGCAGCCGGGAGGTAGCAGGAGAAAGATGAATCATGCCGATGGCCGTGAGCGGTCCATCGTCCGCACCCACCCACCACCCGGAGAGCTCAAGCCAGGTGCCAGCCCACAGGAGGCCGTCATGCCGCAAACCGCATGGAGCAACAAACGCGAACGCCAGTACGAGCACATCAAGTCCAGCGCCGTGAAGCGCGGCACCGGCACCAAACGGGCCGAGGAGATCGCCGCCCGTACCGTCAACAAGGAACGCGCCCAGCACGGCGAATCCAAGACTGCCAGCAAGACTTCCACCCAAGACATATCGCCGTCGCGTCGTGGCGGATTGCGCTCGCACGGCGGCGCGCGTGGCCGCACCTACAAGCAGCTCTATGCCGAAGCCGCATCGCGCGGTATCAAGGGCCGCTCGTCGATGAACAAGTCGGCGCTCGAAAAAGCGCTCGCTCGCTGAACGGCAGGGCCAGTCCGGAACTAAGAAAATAGTCTGGTCGCGCGAGCACAAAAACTAAGTAAACCTGGATAAGGTGTAAACAATTAAAACAATATTGGCGGTCAATCCGCCAAACCTTGCCGAACGCCCCAGCCCTGAAAACGCCAGCGCCTCCGACCTGCATCGGAGGCGCCGTGCTTTTTTCGCCCGGCGCAGGCCAGCCTGCGGGGCAGGTTGGCCGCGCTTACTTGGTCACGGCCAGCACGGTGCGCTGGCCACCCTTGTAGGTGTACAGGGTCAGCGAACCATCCTTGACGTCGCCCTTGGCATCGAAGGCGATCATGCCGGTCACGCCCTTGTGGCTGATCTTGGCCAGTTCGGGCAGGTATTTCTTGGGATCCGTCGAACCAGCCTTGGCCATGGCGTCCGCCACAGTCATGGTGGCATCGTAGGCATAAGCCGCGTTGTAGACCACATCGATGCCAAACTTCTTCTTGTAGGCCGCGCGGAAGTCATCCATGCCCTTCTTGCCGGAGGCATCCACGCCACCGGCTTCGGCACAGATCACCTGGTCCTCGCCCAGGCCATCCCCCGCCAGGCCGGGCAGGGAGCCGGTACAGATGCCGTCGCCGCCCATGAACTTGGCGCCGATACCCAACTGCTTCATCTGGCGCAGCATCGGGCCGCCCACGGCATCCATGCCGCCGAAGAAGATGACCTCGGGCTTCTTGCCCTTGAGCGAGGTCAGGATTGCACTGAAGTCGGTCGCCTTGTCATTGGTGAACTGGGTGGCGACGATGGTGCCGCCGACTGCCTTTGCGCCCTTGGCGAATTCTTCTGCCACACCCTGGCCATAGGCGGTGCGGTCGTCGATCACGGCGATCTGCTTTGTACCCAGCTTCTGCACCGCATACTTGCCCAGCGCAGCACCCAGCTGCGCATCGTTGGCGACCACGCGGAAGGTGGTCTTGAAGCCCTGCTGGGTATACTTCGGATTGGTGGCCGAGGGGGAGACCTGGGGAATGCCGGCATCGCTGTAGATCCTGGAAGCCGGGATGGTGGTGCCCGAATTGAGGTGGCCGATCACGGCAGCGACCTTCTGGTCCACCAGCTTGGTGGCCACGGCGGTGGCTTGCTTGGGATCGGAGGCATCGTCTTCGCCCAGCAGTTCGAACTTGACCTTCTTGCCGCCAATGGTGAAGCCCTTGGCGTTCAATTCATCGACGGCCATGCGCGCGCCGTTCTCGTTGTCCTTGCCCATGTGGGCGTTGGGACCGGAGAGCGGGCCCACGTGGGCGATCTTGACCACTTCCTGGGCATGCGCGGCGCCTGCGAATGCCAGACCAACAGCAGCGGTTAATGGAATAATGGGAATAATGGCGCACTTGAGTTTCATAGAATTCCTCTGTAGATTGGATTGATCACTTTTAATGTTTTGTCTCACAACACAGTTTTATTCAGATCCTTGTTGCGGCGACCGGACGTTCCGCTTTGCTTTCGTCTCCGACTTTCTGAATAATGCGACGGTACAACATAAGAATCGGCCAAGCCAAGTTTTTTGAGTGGCCGGCCTCGAACAATCATCCTCGACCCCGCCCATGGCTGCCAAACTTCACACCCTCGACAAGGTGGACCGCAAACTGCTCAACATGCTGCAGAAGGACAACCAGATCTCCACGCGCGTGCTCGCAGAAAAACTGCATATCTCGCAGCCGACCTGCCTGCGCCGCATCCGCGAACTGCGCGAGGCCGGGATCATCAGCGCCGAAGTGGCGATGGTCGATCCCTTCGCACTCGGCTACGGCATGCTGGCCTTCCTGGAAATCTCGCTGAACAACCAGTCCGACCAGCACATGCAGGACTTCGAGCAGCGCATGGCCAAGGAGGCCGAGGTGATGCAGTGCTACTTCGTCTCGGGTGAATACGACTACTTCCTGGCCGTGCACGTCATCGACATGGACGCCTACTATCAGTTCGTGCGGCGCGTGATCTCGGGCTCGGGCAATGTGCGCCACTTCCAGTCGCGCTTCCCCATGAAGCGGGCCAAGTTCACCACCCGTATCGCCTTCGATGAAAAGGCAGTCGAGGTTCAGGTTCGCGTCCCGGGCTGAGCAGGACCGGCAAGCTCATCCGTGACGGTTTTGTTAGATTTCAGTGCCGGCCCTCCCATGAAAGCGGCATGATTTACTAAGTTTTTCATTTTCCGTCCGGGCACTCTCGCCCCGCAAGACTGCGTAATCTGAAGAGCAGGCACGCCGTTTGCATTGCAGTGCGCTTGCCAGTTGTGTTATTTTCGGGACATCCGGCAGTGCGCAATCAAGATGGTTTTCCGTCACTGCGTCTTCGCTAAAAGCAGTACCGTCGTCACCGGCAAGAAGAGCGGACACAGATCAGCATCCCGCGCCGGCGTCCGTAAGACCGGCCCGCCAGCAACACCAGCAATCCCTATCGTCCACCGTCCGCGGCCTGTGCTGCAGGGCGCAGCCTTGCCGGGGGCCGCGTTTGCCGCGCGCTGCCACCTGCCATCTCTACAGAACTACAGAAAGGAAATCCCGCACGATGCATGAAGTCGAGTTATTCATCCAGGACATGGCTATCATCATGCTCATTGCCGGCATCGTCACCGTCGTCTTCAACAAGTTGAAGCAGCCGGTGGTGCTGGGCTATATCGTGGCCGGCGTCATCATCGGTCCGCATACGCCGCCCTACGACCTGATCCAGGATGAGAAGACCGTGCACATTCTTTCAGAACTGGGCGTGATCTTCCTGCTGTTCTCGCTGGGGCTGGAATTCAGTCTGAAGAAACTGGCCAAAGTCGGCGCCACCGCCTTTATCGCGGCGGCAGCCGAGATCCTGCTGATGATCTGGATCGGCTACGAGATCGGCCTCTACTTCGGCTGGAAGCGGATGGACGCCATCTTCCTGGGCGCCATGCTGGCCGTGTCTTCCACCACCATCATCGTCAAGGCCTTGAACGAACTGGGCATGAAGAACGAGAAGTTCGCCCAGATCATCTTCGGCATTCTCATCGTCGAGGACATCCTGGCCATCGGCATGATCGCGCTGCTCTCGGGCGTGGCCACCAGCGGCTCGGTGGATTCCACCGAAGTCTTTACCACCGTGGGCAAGCTGATCCTGTTCATGACCGTCTCGCTGGTGGTGGGCATCCTGGCGGTGCCGCGCCTGCTCAGTTTCATCTCCCGCTTCAAGAGCAGCGAGATGCTGCTGGTGGCGGTGCTGGGCGTGCTGTTCGGCTTCTGCCTCCTGGTGATGAAGCTGCAATACAGCGTGGCCCTGGGCGCCTTCCTGGTCGGCGCGGTCATGGCCGAGTCGCGCGAGCTGCATCGCATCGAGCGCCTGGTGGAACCGATCCGCGACATGTTCTCGGCCATCTTCTTCGTAGCCATCGGCCTGCTGTTCGATCCCAACGTGCTGGTCAAGTACTGGATGCCGATCACCGTCATCACGCTGGCCGTGGTCTTCGGCAAGCTCGTCAGCTGCGGCTTGGGGACTTTCGTGGCCGGGCAGGGCGGACGCACGCCCATGCGCGTGGGCATGGGCCTGGCGCAGATCGGCGAGTTCTCCTTCATCATCGCCGCACTCGGCCAGAGCCTGAAGGTCACCAGCGACTTCCTCTATCCCATCGTGGTGGCGGTCTCGGCGGTCACCGCCTTGCTCACGCCTTATCTCATCAAGGCCGCCGACCCGCTCTCGGCCAAGGCGGTCACGCTGGTGCCGGCGCGCGTCTCGGGCTTGCTGGGCATGTATTCGCGCTGGCTGGAGAGCCTGCAACCTACCGGCGACCGCGCCGAACTCACGCGTATCATCCGCCGCATCCTGGTGCAGGTGATGGTGAACCTGGCGCTGGTGATCGCGGTGTTCCTCGCGGGGGCCTTCTTCGTGGATGGCCTGTCGCGCCAGCTGTCGGCCTGGACGCCGGACCCGGACGTGCAGAAGGCCATCATCTGGGGCTGTGCCCTGGTACTGTCCTTGCCCTTCCTGATCGCCACCTATCGCAAGCTGCAGGCCCTGTCGATGCTGCTGGCCGAGGTCAGCGTCAAGCCCGAGTTCGCGGGAGCGTATACTTCGGGGGTGCGCAAGATCGTTTCAGAGATCTTGCCCATCATGTCCATCGTGGGCATCATGCTGCTGATCTTCGTATTGAGCGCCAGCATCCTGCCGCCCCTGAACCTGCTGGCCTTCGTGCTGGCGGGCGCTGCCGGGCTGTTGTGGTTGCTGTGGAGCAAGCTGGTCAAGCTGCATTCGCGGCTGCAGATCGCGCTCTTCGAGACGCTGGACGAGCAGCCGGACGATGTACATTGAGCATGTCGATCCCGTTATCCGAGATTTTTTGCGTTGCCGAAATGCGAACGCACCTGGTTTATTTACGTTGAACTGACACATCATGACTCAAGACGAACTCAAGCAGGCCGTAGCCAAGGCCGCCATCGACTACGTGGTCGACGGCGAAATCATCGGCGTGGGCACCGGCTCCACAGCCAATTTCTTTATCGATGAACTGGGCAAGATCAAGCACCGCATCAAGGGCGCGGTCGCTTCTTCCGAGGCCACGGCCGAACGCCTGCGTTCGCATGGCATCACCGTGTTCGATCTCAACGAGGTCGAGACCATGCCCGTCTATATCGACGGCGCCGATGAAATCAATGGCACCGGCGCCATGATCAAGGGTGGCGGCGCTGCGCTGACGCGCGAGAAGATCGTGGCGTCCGTGGCGCAGAAATTCGTCTGCATCGCCGATGGCTCCAAGCTGGTCGAGGTGCTGGGCACTTTCCCGCTGCCCGTGGAAGTGATCCCGATGTCGCACGCCGTGGTGGCGCGCAAGCTGGCTGCGCTGGGCGGCGAGCCGCGTCTGCGCCTGAACAAGAATGGCGACAGCAAGCCGCTGGTCACCGACAACGGCTGCTACATCATCGACGTGCTGGGCCTGTCGATCACCGATCCGGCCGACATCGAAGACAAGATCAACAATATTGTCGGCGTGGTCACCAATGGGCTGTTTGCACGCCAGGGCGCCAACGTCTGCCTGCTGGGCACGGCTGATGGCGTCAGGAAGCTGGAGTTCTGAGGCGAACAAGCTCAGGCGTGGCTCAAACGAAAATGCCCGTGTTTTCCGACACGGGCATTTTTTTCGTCCTGATGCGAACGACGGCTCAGGGCTGGCGGGCCTTGGCCTCATCACGCGCAATCACCACCGTCATGCGCGCCGGATCGATGTACTTGCGCACGGCCGCATTCAGTTGTGCCAGCGTCAGGTCGGCCAGTTTGAGGTCCAGCTGCTGCTGCCACAGGAAACTGCGGTCCAGGTTCATCAGCGCGCTCCAGCTGGTGGCAATGCCGCTGTCGCCGGCGCGCTGCTGGTTGCGCTGCTGCAGGATGCCGGACTTGGCACGCAACAGTTCTTCTTCGGTAAAGCCATCCTGGATGAGGCGCGTGATTTCCTCGCGCACGGCCGCATCCACCTTGTCCAGGTTCTGCGGTGCCGCGATGGCCTGCACGGTCAGGTAGCCCGCATCGCTGATGGCGCCGATCTGCAAGCCGCTGTGAATGCCGTAGGACAGGCCATCCTTCTGGCGGATGCGGTCCGCCAGGCGCGATTTCAGGCTGGAGCCGCCGAGCAGGTAATTGGCCACGGCCAGCGCGGGATAATCCGGGTCGTCATCCCGCAGGCGGATGTTCTGGCGCGCCAGGTAGACGCCGTTTTCCTTGTCGGGCGTATCGATGAGGATGCGCGTGGCCGGGATCTCGGCCCAGGTCCGCAGTAGCCGCGCGTAAGGCGCAGCACTGCTCCAGCCGCCGAACGCCCGGTCGATGGCCGCGCGGGCGGCCTCGGCATCGAAGTCGCCGACCACGGCCACCTCGCCGTGCGAGGCGCCATAGAAACGCTGATGGAAGGCCTGCACCTGTTCCAGCGTCACTGCCTGCACGGCGGCGATGCGCTGCTCCAGTGTCCGCGCGGCGCGCCAGTCACCCTCCGGGTAATGGTCGAAGTGCAGCTGCAAGGCTTCGGCCGCGCGGGCCTCGGGCTCCTTGCGGGGGGCTTCGAGCGCGGCCACGGTTTCATTCTTCAACTGGGCAAATTCGGCCGGGTCCATGCGCGGATGGCGCAACACCTCGCCCACCAGCGCAATGGCCGGTATCAGGTTCTCGCGCGTGGTCTGGAAGCGGTAGACGTTGCCGTTGATCTTCAATCGCGTGAATTCATCGGCCAGCTGGCGGCGATCCAGGGCCCGGGTGCCGCGCATGAGCATGGCGGCGGTCAGCTGGGCCACGGCGCGCTGACCGAACAGGCTCCCTGCATCGCCGAATTCCAGGTTCATGCTCACCGAGACGGTCTGCCCGCGTGACTGCTTGGGCAGCAGTGCCAGCTTCAGGGCGGCGTGCGGCGGCTGGCCGGGGGCGATGCGGGTGGTGCGCTGTTCGATGTTGCCGGGCGCCGGATCGAAAGCTTCGCCGGAAGCGATGGCCGCGCGCGGCTGGTATTGCGCCAGCAGCGATGCCACGCTGGGGGCGGGTGGTACGTCAGCACGCTGTGGATGATCTTCCGGCAGGTAGAGGCCGACGGTGCGGTTGTCGCGGCGGAAGTAGCGGCCGGCCGCAGCGGCGATGTCAGCACTGGTCAGGCGCTGCTCCAGATCGCGTTCGATGAAGACCAGGCGCCAGTCGCCGCGCCCAATCGCGTTGGACATGGCCACGGCCATCATCTGCGGATTGTTCTGCAGCGTCTCGAGGTTGTTGGCGCTTTCGCGGCGCAGGCGCGCCACCTCCTCGTCGGTGGGCGGGTTGGCACTGAAGGATTCGACGGCGGCGATCATGGCTTGCCTGACCGGTTCGATGTCGGCGCCCGCCTTGACCTGCGCCACGATCATCTGCAGGCCCGGGGCAAAGCCGCTGAGCTGCATCGGGTAGACCGCCGTGGCCAGCCCCGTTTCCACCAGCGCCTTGTGCAGCCGGCCATTGGGCGTGTCGGCCAGGATGTCGCTGGCAAAGCCGAGGGCGGCGGCGTCCGGGTGCAGCAGGGAAGGCATCTTGTAGCCCAGCGCTACCAGTTGCTGGCCGCCCCGGCGGCGGATCACGAACTGGCGCTCGCCATCCTGGGTCGGTTCCACCGTCCAGAAGTCGGGCAGCTTGCGCTTGGGCTTGGGCAGGCGGCCGAAGCTCTGGTTGACCCATTGCAGCACCTGGGCCGGTTCAAACTTGCCGGCGATAAGCAGCACGGCGTTGTCGGGCTGATAGTAGGTGCGGTAGAAGGCTTGCAGGTTCTCGATACGCACGTTCTCGATGTCGCTGCGTGCACCGATGGTGCTGCGGCCATAGCTGTGCCAGTCGTAGGCCACGCTCTGCATGCGCTTCATCATCACGCGGGCGGGCGAGTTCTCGCCGGCTTCGTACTCGTTGCGCACCACGGTCATTTCACTGTCGAGGTCCTTGCGGGCGATCCTGGAGTTGACCATGCGGTCGGCTTCCATGGCGATGGCCCACTGCAGGTTGTCCCGGCCGGCCTCGAAGGTCTCGTAATAGTTGGTGCGGTCCAGCCAGGTGGTGCCGTTGAAGTTCATGCCGCGCTTGCTGAATTCCTGCGGGATCGCCGGGTTGTGCGGCGAGCCCTTGAACATCAGGTGTTCCAGCAGGTGGGCCATGCCGGTCTCGCCATAGTTCTCGTGGCGCGAGCCGACCAGGTAAGTGATGTTGACCGTCACCGTGGGCTTGGAATCGTCCGGCAGCAGGAGCAGCTTGAAGCCATTGGCAAAGCGGTATTCGCTGATGCCCTCGGCGCTGGGGCCTTGCGTGACGCCGGGCGGAAGTGCCGGTGCGGCGGCCGCCGCCGGGAGCAGCGGGGAAAAAAGGGTGAAGCCGAGACTGGCGGATAGCAGGGCAAGGCGCAGACGACGCAAGGACAAGATGGGCTCCAGCAGGAAGTCGGGAACGGAGCCGGCATTGTAGCGTCTGGCGCCGGGCTGAAAACATTCGCCGCAAAACAAACGCCGCCGTGGCGGACCAGGGCGGCGTGAGAAGCGGGCAATGCCGGGCGCGATTATTCGCTGGGCGGCGGCACGTAACCGGCTGCGGCATCGGCACCTTCGCCGAAGAAGTGCTTTTCCATCTGCGCGGCCAGGTACTTGCGGGCGCGGGCGTCGGCCAGCATCAGGCGGTTTTCGTTGACCAGCATGGTCTGGTGCTTGAGCCAGGCGGCCCAGGCTTCCTTGGAAACGCTTTCATAAATGCGCTTGCCCAGCTCGCCCGGATAGGGCGGGAAGTCCAGGCCTTCGGCTTCCTTGTTCAGTTTGATGCAATGGACCATGCGTGCCATGTCGATTCCTTGGTTCGTTAAGTTGAAATGCCTGGGACGGGCGGGCCGGCGATGGGGGTCAGCGTTTGAGCCTGCTCACGTCCTGACGGATAAATCAATAGAGGTTCTTGATCAAAACCTGCGACTTGCGTTGCCAGTTGTAGATCTGCTGGCGGTCCTGAGGCAGATCGTTGACGCCTGCCAATACGAAGCCGCGTTTCAGGAACCAGTGCGAGGTGCGCGTCGTGAGCACGAAGAGCTTGGTCAGTCCGGCTTCGCGCGCACGGGTTTCGATGTGCTTGAGGATACGGTCGCCGTCGCCCTGGCCCTGCACTTCCGGGTTCACGGTCAGGCAGGCCATCTCGCCCATCTTTTCCTTGGGGAAGGGGTAGAGCGCTGCACAGCCGAAGATGACGTTGTCGTGCTCGATCACCGAGAAGTAATGGATCTCGCGCTCGATCAGTTCGCGGCCGCGCTTGACCAGGGTGCCATCGGCTTCCAGCGGTTCGATCAGCTTCAGGATGCCGCCGACGTCTTCGATGGTGGCCTGGCGCAGGCTTTCCAGGTTCTCGTAGGTGACCATGGTACCCACGCCATCGTGAGTGAACAGTTCCAGCAGCGCCGAGCCGTCGGTGGAGAAGGGCACGATGTGGGCGCGCGAGACGCCGGCATTGCAGGCCTTGACCACGCTGGCCAGGTAGAAGGCGGCGTCGGCCGGCAGGAAGCCGGCCGAGAGCACGGCCTCGGCCTGGTGGGAGGATAGCTCGCGGATTTCGGCACCGCCGGCATCCTTCATCAGTGGCGTTTCAGAGAGGAAGATCAGCTTTTCGGCGCGCAGGGAGATGGCGGCAGAGACGGCCACGTCTTCCATGGTCAGGTTGAAGGCTTCCCCGGTGGGCGAGAAACCCAGCGGCGAGAGCAGCACGATGCCGCCTGCATTCATGATGGGCTGGATCACGTCGGCGGCGATCTTGCGCACCACCCCGGTCAGTTGCAGGTCCACGCCATCGATCACGCCCATGGGACGGGCCGTGACGAAGTTGCCGGAGATCACACGGATGGCCGAATGTGCCATGGGCGTATTGGGCAAGCCCTGGCTGAAGGCGGCCTCGATGTCCAGGCGCAGCTCGCCGGCGGCCTCCTTGGCGCATTCCAGGGCGGCGCTGTCGGTCACCCGCAGGCCATTCTGGAAGCGTGCCTCGACGTTGCGCAGGGCCAGTTGTTCGGCCACCTGCGGACGCGAGCCGTGCACCACCACCACGCGGATGCCCAGCGCATGCAACAGCGAGAGATCCTGGGCCAGCACCTGCAGGCCGCCGGCCGTGACCAGCTCGCCCGGAAAGGCGACCACGAAGGTCTTGCCGCGAAAGGCGTGGACGTAAGGCGCGACGGAACGCAGCCAGTTGACGAATTCGGTCTGTTTTTCCATGACGCGCATTATAACCACCGTCGCGGCGGGGCGCAGGTTTGCGGGCCGCTTGGGGAGCAGATTTCTTGCAAGGATGTTGCAAAGCCGGTCCATGGGAGCGGCAGCCTTCGCCCAAACCTGCACCATCGGCCGTCCAGCCGCACGCAGCCTGACCGGGCGGGCGGTGGCAGGTATAATGTCGGCCTCATGTCCGTTACCAAAGCACCCAACACTCCCCCAGGCGCCCAGCCGCAGCAGAACCCGCAACAGGACCGTGGGCGTGGCCCGCGCGAGCCACGCGCTCCCCGCCGCACCGAGCCTGCCACCGAGGCCGCACCGCCCGTACGCAATCCGCTGCCCCCGGTCACCTTCCCGGAAGAGCTGCCCGTCTCCGGCCGCCGTCACGAGATCGCCGAGGCGCTGCGCCGCCACCAGGTCATCATCGTCAGCGGCGAGACCGGTTCCGGCAAGACCACCCAACTGCCCAAGATCTGCCTGGAGCTGGGCCGTGGCGAGAAGGGCCTGATCGGCCACACCCAGCCGCGCCGTATCGCTGCCTCCTCCACCGCCAAGCGCATCGCGCAGGAATTGAATTCGCCGCCTGGCGAACTGGTGGGCTACAAGGTCCGCTTCAACGACACCCTGTCCAAGGGCGCGTGGATCAAGCTGATGACCGACGGCATCCTCCTGGCCGAGACGCAGACCGATCCGCTCTTGCGCCAGTACGACACCATCATCATCGACGAGGCGCATGAACGCAGCCTCAACATCGATTTCCTGCTGGGCTACCTGAAGCAGTTGCTGCCGAAACGCCCGGACCTGAAGATCATCATCACCTCGGCCACCATCGATGCCGACCGCTTCGCCCGCCATTTCGGCCGCGAGGTCAAGGGCGAGCTGGTGCCGGCACCGGTGATCGAGGTCTCGGGCCGCCTGTATCCGGTGGAGATCCGCTATCGTCCCATCGACAATGCCGACCGCAGTGGCGTCTCCACCGAGGTGGCACAGGCCCGTGCGCGTGCCGAGGGCCGCGCCAGCCAGGCCCAGAAGGACCGCGAGCAGCGCGACCTGATGGATGCCGTGGTCGATGCCGTCGATGAACTGGCCCGTATCGGATCAGGCGACGTGCTGGTATTCCTGCCGGGCGAGCGCGAGATTCGCGATGCCGCCGAGGCCCTGCGCAAGCATCATCCACCGCACGTGGAAATCCTGCCGCTGTTTGCGCGCCTGTCTGCGCAGGAGCAGGAGCGCGTCTTCAAGACCAACAACGCCCGCCGCATCGTGCTGGCGACCAATGTGGCGGAAACTTCACTGACCGTGCCCGGGATCCGCTATGTGGTCGATGCCGGTCTCGCCCGTGTGAAGCGTTACAGCTACCGCAACAAGGTCGAGCAATTGCAGATCGAGCCGGTAGCGCAATCTGCCGCCAATCAGCGTGCCGGCCGATGCGGCCGGGTGGCGGCGGGCGTGTGCATCCGCCTGTATGACGAACAGGATTTCCTGCAGCGTCCCAAGTTCACTGATCCCGAGATCTTGCGCTCGTCGCTGGCCTCGGTGATCCTGCGCATGAAGTCGCTGCACCTGACCGATGTGGAGAGCTTCCCCTTCATCGAACCGCCACTGGGCCGCGCCATTGCCGACGGCTATCAGCTGCTGCAGGAACTGGGCGCGGTGGAAGAGCAGGGCGGCGTCAATTGCCTGACCCCGCTGGGCAAGCAACTGGCACGCCTGCCGCTGGACCCGCGCGTGGGTCGCATGATCCTGGCCGGCCGCGACAATGCCTGCCTGACCGAGCTGCTCATCATCGCCGCAGCGGTGTCCGTGCAGGACCCGCGCGACCGGCCCATGGATGCGCAGAATGCGGCCGACAACGCCCACAAGAAATTCGCCGATGAAAAATCGGAATTCGCCAGCTACCTCAAGATCTGGAAGTGGTTCGAAGACGCCATCGCCCACAAGAAATCGAATCGCCAGTTGCAGGAGCACTGCCGCGAGAATTTCCTCTCGCAACTGCGCCTGCGCGAGTGGCGCGACGTCCATTCGCAACTGCTGACCATCGTCAAGGAACAGGGCTGGCGCCTGAACGAGGCCCCGGCGACTTACGATCAACTGCACCTGTCCCTGCTGACCGGCTTGCTGGGCAACGTCGGTTTCAAGAGCGAGGACGATGCGCAATACCTGGGCGCACGCGGCATCAAGTTCAACATCTGGCCCGGTGCGCATCTGACCAAGAAGCCCGGCCGCTGGGTGATGGCCGCCGAACTGGTCGATACCGCCCGACTGTACGCGCGCTGCGTGGCCAACATCCAGCCGGAATGGCTGGAGAAACTGGGCGGCCATCTGTTGAAGAAATCCTGGGGTGAACCGCGCTGGGAAAAACGCGCCGCCCAGGTCACCGCCTCCGAACGCGCCACGCTCTATGGCCTGGTGGTGTACAGCCAGCGCCGCATCAACTACGGCAAGATCAACCCGGCTGAAGCGCGCGAGATCTTCATCCGCGATGCGCTGGTCGGTGGCGACTTTGAGACTCGCGCGCCATTCTTTGCGCACAACCAGAAACTGGTGCGCGAGATCGAGAACCTGGAACACAAGTCCCGTCGCCTCGATGTGCTGGTGGACGATGAACTGATCATCGGTTTCTACGACAAGCTGATCCCGCACGACATCTGCAATGGCGTGGACTTCGAGAAGTGGCACAAGCAAGCCACGGCCGCCGATCCCAAGTTGCTGTACCTGAACCGTGACGACCTGATGCGTCATGAGGCTGCGGGCGTGACTACCGAGCTGTTCCCCAAGACCATGAACGTGGCGGGCATCGCCATGGCCTTGAGCTATCACTTCGAACCGGGTGCGGCGCGCGATGGCGTCACGCTGACCGTGCCGCTGTATGCGCTCAACCAGGTCTCGGCGGATCGCTGTGAATGGCTGGTGCCGGGCATGTTGAAGGAGAAGGTCCATCTGCTGCTGAAGTCCCTGCCGCAGAAGCTGCGCCGTCACTGCGTGCCGCTGCCCGATTACGCTGCGCGTTTCTGCGAACGCATGGAAGAGCGCAAGACCTTCGGCCGGGGCAACCTGATCGATGCCATCATTGCCGACATCCGCGAGCAGATCACGATTCTGGTCAAGCCCAGCGATTTCAAGCAGGAAACGCTCTCAGCCCATCATGCGATGAACTTCAAGATCATCGATGAGCATGGCCGCCAGCTGGAGATGGGCCGCAATCTCGCCGCGCTGCAAGCCGAATTCGGCGGCCAGGCACGCCAGCAGTTCCAGAAGCTGGCCGAGCAGGTCGCCATCGCGCCGCGCGAGGACGAGGACACTGCGGCACCGTCGCCTGCGGCTGCCTCTGGCAAGGATGCAGCCGCCAGCGCCGCCCCGGCTGCGCCCGCTTCGGTGGGGGAGTACAGCAATCTCAGTAGCTGGAGCTTTGGCGAATTGCCCGAGTTGCTGGAGATCACGCGTGGCAGCGGCAAGCAGGCGCAGACGCTGATCGGTTTCCCGGCGCTGGTGGATCGCAAGACGCATTGCGATCTGGAAGTCTTCGATGATCCGGCCGAAGCGGCGCGCTTCCACTATGCGGGCCTGCGCCGCCTGTTTGCGTTGCAGATGAAGGAACAGCTCAAGTATCTGGAGAAGAACATTCCGGGTCTCCAGCAGATGGGCATGCAATTCATGGCCTTGGGCTCGCAGGAAGAATTGCGGGAACAGATCCTCAATGCCGGGCTGGAACGCGCCTTCCTGCAAGACCCGCTGCCGCGCAATGCCGACGAATTCAACCGCCGCCGCGATGAAGGCAAGGCGCGGCTGGGTTTGCTGGTCAACGAGATCGCCCGCCTGTGCGGCCAGGTGCTGGCCGAGTATCACGCCCTGCCCAAGAAGCTGCAGGGCATCAAGGCCCATGCCCAGGCCGCGGCCGACATGCAGGGGCAGTTGTCGCAACTGGTGGGCAAGCGCTTCGTGGCGGAGACCGACTATGGCAATCTCAGCCATTATCCGCGCTACCTCAAGGCCATCAACGTGCGGCTGGACAAGCTGCGCGCCGACCCGGCCCGCGATACGCGCCTGATGGCAGAGTGGAACTCGGTGGCGCTGCCTTACCAGCGCGCGCTGAAGGACCGCGCCGGGCGGGTGGATCCCAAGATGACCGAGTTCCGCTGGATGCTGGAGGAATTGCGGGTGTCGCTCTATGCGCAGGAACTGAAGACGCCGATGCCGGTGTCGGTGAAGCGGTTGCAGAAGGTGTGGGAGAGCATGCAGCGGTGAGGATGAGCAGGACGTATGCGCCTGCTCTTTATCCTACCTCAGCTCTATTCCAGTGGTGCTTATGGGAACAACCGGAATTTCGATTGTTCAACTGCTTGGCTACTCTGCCGACGTGGATTCTTTGAAAAGAAATCTGAGTCTGTTAATACCTCACTGCTGAGCGGCAAAATGGCCAACATCTTTCCAGATAATTCCGAGTGTTCTTTATCGTCCCTGGTTTGCCACATTTCCAGAAATTGAGCCTTGCTGTAGGTTCTGTTTCCAAGACTCGGATCTGCTAACCAGACTACGTTTTCATTGATCCCGCGCAGCACTGAAAAATGATCATCCTTGCGGTACTTGAGGTAAACCACGACCGGTGCTTTGAGTTTGACCAATTGTTCATAGCTTGCCGCAAATCCTTGGGCCTTGAATCCGAATTTCGGCAATACCTTTTGCATGTCTTCGAAGGATGCCTTCAGGTCGCCCTTGTCCATGGCCTTGAGTAAGGTCTCCTCGGTGAGGGACTGGCCGTAAAAACCATTGAGCAAGGTCGCCAAAGCAGCCGCACTACACGAGTAGTCGAAGTCTTGCTTGACGACCTCGGCATCGCGCAGGTTTTTCCAGCTCCTGATGGAGATGCTGATTTGGGCAGTGTGCGTGCTCAGAAGAAGAATGCTGTCAGGGCGATTTTTGCTCTTGGAATAAGTAGGAAGATCAGCAGAGAAAGCAGAGCCGCAGGCAAAGCAGCTAGCAAGCGGAAAGATGCTTGCAAGCGCTTTGGGTAGAAAGGTGTAGAGCCTCCTACTTCTTAGTTTTTTCATGTACATAGATGATCAGTACAAAAAAAATGCCAAGACTTACCGCTAGGATGGCTGACCCTGAGATGGCCAAAAATAATCCGATTCCATCTTCAAAGACAAGAAGGTTGACCAAGGACGCAGCGAAGAAAAAGGCGCTCGTCACAAAGAAAATTTTGACCTTGCTCCATTTCTTTTGTATGGAATATTCTGCCAGCATGCCACCTAGCATCTCTGTCAATGCAACTATCAAGCTCATAGAATCTCCTGAAGGATGAGGTGAGTTCGCGCCTCATCTCATCCTTTTATTTAGTTAGTTACCAATGACGATATCGACTGTATTGCGAGGTGGCAAAGTTGGACGCCAGGATATTGGGCCTCCAGGCGATCTGTCCGGTGAAGCCTCCGCCAGATGCACGTATGAGCGCACCACCCATTCCGCCGGTAAGCGCCCCCGTGCCGATTGAATACAGTGAACCTTGCCAGGTAATTGGTCTATTGGTGAAGTAATTAGCTAAGGCATAGGACCCAAAGCCGATAGTCCCGCCAACGGCGAAATTCACCCACGCTCCCTCAGTCTCTTTCATTTCTTGCTGTGAAAGCGCTGCCAATTGCATTGACTTGGCATCATTTTCAAACAGGGTTTCAGCGTCCGTGATTGCGAATTCCGGCAAAGGCTCGAATGCTGTTTCCTTCGCATGGACAGAGGTGGCCATACTGGCGGCCAAGATACCTATCGTGATAGTTGGTAGTAATTTCATATGATCTTCGCAGGAGAATTGTCAAGGCAAGATTTCAATTGGCAGACATTAAAACGTGTGCAGCCAATTGAGCCTCAGGTCTGCCTCGTCTGAACCTGAGACATTGGATTTCAGAGTGATGTTGATGGCGCTTGCTTTTGAAACGGTATATCCCGCACCGAGCAATAAGGCGCTGGTGGTGCGTCGAAATCCTCGGGCTTTTCCATCCCATTTATCCGCATGACGATTCGTCCACTGCATACCGGTAGTCAAAGTGATTCGATCGTTGACGGCAAACGCGATGCCAGGATGGATCAAGAACAAATTGCCAGGTTTGTAGTCCTGATCCCCATCTCTGCGGCTTTGGTTAAAGCGATATGCACTGGTGAGAGAGAAAACAATAGGATCAAGCGCTGTGTATGTAGTAAAGCCCAGCAGGGCAGAATGGAAAGAACTACTGCTTTTTGTATGCTTTTCGCGCAGGGCGATCTCCGAAAAACCGATCAACGCCGGCGTACGGTCGTCTTCTTTGATTTGATAATTGATACCGACCCAAGCATCGGAAAATCGGCTTGCGCTGTCGGTGGTCGTTCTGGATAGCTCGCTGTTTCTCGTGCTGCTATACAGATATGAGGTGCGGAAGAAAATCTCGCTTTTGTTGGTTAATCCGTAGCGCAACCCTAGCGTGCTTACCAGTGAATCGTTGTTGCCGCGACTTTCTCCGATCAATGTAGGTAACGTAACAAATGAGCTTTCTCCTGTCTGAATGATGATGGGCTGGCCAGTGAATACGCTTTGCCTGTCACTATTGGAATACGCCAGTGATACATCAATCTTGACCTTACCTTTTTCTGTGGTTAAGTCTTCAATTGTCAGCGGCAAATCTGCCGATGCGGAGTGGCTGTACGTCAATAGCACCGCCATGAACAGGCCGCGCATTTTGTTGGCCATATCAATTCTTGATCTCGTGGTGATCCTGATTTTTTGCCTGGGGCCTGTACATAATTTTGTGTAAACGGACTATTGGCAGGAAACTGTCGCCTTGTCCGGAGCCACAATGAGTAAAAAGAAACACGACGTACCCGAAGAATTACTGGCTGGATTGCTAGCCAATTACAAGAATCCCGAAGATTTAATAGGTGAAGAAGGCCTGTTGAAGCATCTCACCAAGCTGGTGGTGGAACGAGCCCTGGAAGCCGAGCTGAGCGAGCACCTGGGCCATGAGAAGCACGGGAGCGTAGCCAATGAGTCGGGCAACACCCGAAACGGCAAGAGTCGCAAGACGCTAAAGGGCGAATTCGGCGAGTTGCCAATTGAAGTTCCTCGAGACCGTCATGGCAGCTTCGAACCGAAGCTGGTAACCAAGCATCAGACGCGCTGGGCCGGCTTCGACGACAAGATTATTTCGCTGTATGCCCGTGGCATGACAGTAAGAGAGATTCAGGCGCACCTGGAAGAGATGTATGGAACCGAGGTGTCACCCAGCCTGATTTCATCGGTCACTGACGCCGTTGTCGATGAAGTCAAAGCCTGGCAAGCTAGGCCATTGAATCCAATTTATCCCATCGTTTATCTCGACTGTATCCATGTCAAAGTGCGTGAAGGAACGGTGCGAGTAAAAGCCGTCTACCTAGCCATCGGCATCACCATGGACGGTGAGAAGGAGGTGTTGGGACTGTGGCTAGCGCAAACGGAAGGCGCCAAGTTCTGGCTGCAGGTTGTCACTGAGCTGCGTAATCGCGGCGTGCAAGATATCTTCATCGCTTGCGTTGACGGCTTGAAGGGCTTCCCGGATGCCATCGAAGCTGTGTTCCCGAAGACCACGGTGCAGCTGTGTATCGTCCACATGGTCCGGCACAGCTTGAATTACGTCTCATGGAAACGACGTCCGGAGGTGGCGGCTGACCTACGATTGATTTACCAGTCGGCAACCGCCGAAGAAGCCGAACTCCGACTCGGTGAATTCGAAGAGAAATGGGATGCAGAGTATCTGCCTATCGGCCAATCCTGGCGGCGCAACTGGCCCCGTCTGATTCCGTTCTTCGACTTCCCACCAGAGATTCGAAAGGTCATCTATACGACCAATGCCATCGAGTCGGTCAACATGAGTTTGCGCAAGCTGACTAAGAACCGGGGCTCGTTCCCCAGCGATGAGGCGCTGATTAAACTCTTCTTCCTGGCCCTGCGCAACATCAGTAAAAAGTGGACGCTGCCCATCCGAGATTGGAAAGCTGCACTGACTCGGTTTACTATCCAGTTCGGTGAACGTATCTCTATGAATTAAACGAAATCCCGTTTACACAAAAAATCGGACACGCCCTTTGCCTGCTCATTTAGCGATGTTCTCTGGCTCGGTAAGGGGGTCTTGATTGCCTGCTCGCTGGCATTAGACTCTCTGCGATCGCTGATCGCTGATCGCTATCGAAACTGTTCGAACTCTTGACCGCGTTTTTTCATTCTTTCTAACCAAGGAAAAGATTTAGTTAACCGAGCAAAAGCGTGGATAGTTTTCGAGAGATTTGCGAGACGGACCTGCTCATGAACTTGGTGTAAAGAATGCGATTTCGTCTTCAAATTCGCTGCCATCAGATCAAGCTCAGGTTGATTCCATGTGGGCAGAAATCAGATCGATTTCATATGGAATTCCTTTTGCTCTCGCAAGGAGAATGACGTCGATGCGGAAGGGTGCGCGGCCGGGTGTGTGTTGCAACTGGTGCGCGGTGATACCAATGCGCAGGTTCAGCATTCATCGTTAGTTGTTGTTCAGTGCTGTATCCAGATGGCAATTCTCTCCAGGTGACCAGCTGCCCCCGCATCTACTCGCCAGTGGATCGGCATTGAACCGCACCCACCCTCGTTACGTAACGGGATGGCCCCGAAATGGCCCAACTTGACCCATTTTTCGCGTAAAATGCCGCATTCTCCAAATTCGTCACACACATCGCACAACCATGGCCATCAAGTCAGACAAGTGGATCCGCCGCATGGCGGAGCAGGAAGGAATGATCGAACCCTACGAGCCCGGTCAGGTGCGCCTGGCGGCCGATGGCAGCAAGATCGTTTCCTACGGCACCTCGTCCTATGGCTACGATATTCGCTGTGCCAACGAATTCAAGATCTTTACCAACATCAATTCCACCATCGTCGATCCCAAGAACTTCGATGAAAAATCCTTCGTGGACTTCAAGGGCGATGTCTGCATCATCCCGCCCAACTCCTTCGCCCTGGCCCGTACCGTCGAATACTTCCGCATCCCGCGTAGCGTGCTGACCATCTGCCTGGGCAAGTCGACCTACGCGCGCTGCGGCATCATCGTCAACGTCACCCCCTTCGAGCCGGAATGGGAAGGCTACGTCACCCTGGAGTTCTCCAACACCACCCCGCTGCCGGCCAAGATCTACGCCGGCGAAGGCTGCGCCCAGGTGCTGTTCTTCGAGAGCGATGAAATCTGCGAAACCTCCTACAAGGATCGCGGCGGAAAATACCAGGGCCAGCATGGCGTGACCTTGCCCAAGACCTGACAGGCGGTATCGTCAAAACGATATAAATAATATAAAAAAGGCTTCCCGCAGGAAGCCTTTTTTGTATGGATCAACGTCGTGCCATATGCAAGCGATATCAGTGCCGCTTGCGCCCCGCGCTCAATTTCAAGGCCTCTTCCCGCATCAGGCGCGCTGCACCGCTGATGCTGCCAGTCCGGTAAGCCAGGTGCAGCGGGGCTTTCAGCTCGGGTGCGCCGGTCAGCTTCAGATACACCACGCCCTCCGCATTGACCCGCGTCATCGATGCCGGGATGATCGCTACCCCGACGCCAGCAGCCACCAGCGAGAGGGTGGAGAGATTCTTGCGCGCCTCCTGGATCACTTGCGGCGAGAACCCGGCTGCATGGCAGGCGGCGATGATGGTGTCGTACAGGCCGGGGCCGTTGGGCCGGCGCGTCATGATGAAGGATTCCTCGGCCAGCGCGTGCAGGGCGATGCTCTTGCGCTTGCCCTGCTCGGCCAGGGGATGGTCGATGGGCAAGGCGGCCACCATGTCTTCGACCAGCATGGTTTCGATGGTCAATCCGCCCGAATCGCCCACGGGGGAACGCACGAAGGCCAGGTCCAGCCGCTTGCCGCGCAGCGCTTCGATCAGTTCATTGGTGTTGCTCTCTTCCACCGTCATCACCACGTCCGGCGCATCGGCGCGAAAGGCGCGGATCACCGAATGCACGAAAGGATGCAGCGAAGCTGATTCGGTAAAGCCCACGGCGATGCGTCCCATCTTGCCCTGGGCGATGCGGCGCACGCTGGCTACTGTCGTATCCAGTTGCGCCAGCAGGGCGCGCGCGTCGGCGAGCAGGGCCGCACCGCTGTCGGTGAGCTCCATGCCACGCGGCAGGCGGTTGAAGAGGGTGACGCCCAGCTCGCGCTCCAGCAGGCGGATCTGCTGCGACAGCGGCGGCTGCTGGATGCCGATGCGCTCGGCCGCCTTGGTCAGGTGGCCCTCTTCAGCCACGGCGATGAAGTAGCGCAGCAGGCGCAGGTCGATGGAAGGTGACATATTTTAATAATATGGATGGAGTATCTGACATATATTAGACAAAAACGCTCCCCAAGCGTAGCCTTTCATTCATCCGGCAATCACGCCGCGTTCGCACGAGATGATGATGAGTACTCCTGACCTGCTGGCCCCTGAGCGGCCTGTTCCCACTACCAAAGAAATATTCCTGGGCTTCCTCGGCCTGGGCATGACCGCCTTCGGCGGTGCGCTGCCCCTGGCGCATCGCATGATCGTGGAGCGCCGCCGCTGGCTCACCGATGCGGAATTCGTCGAGCTGCTGGGCCTGTGCCAGTTCCTCCCGGGCGGCAACATCATCAACCTGTCGGTGGCGCTGGGCATGAAGTTCCGTGGCTGGAGGGGCGCCCTGGCGGGCATTACTGGGCTCATCGCGGTGCCCTCCATGGTGGTTATCCTGCTGGGCATGATCTACCAGCATTACCAGCATGATCCCAACGTCAAGCACCTGTTCGCCGGACTGGCCGCCGCCGCCGCCGGGCTGCTGATCCAGATGGCCGTGAAGATCGCGCTGCCGCTGCGCAAGAACCTGGTGCTGGCGGGCGTGGCGGTGGTTTGTTTCATCGCCATCGCCTTGCTGCGCATTCCGCTGCTGTGGGTGATGCTGGTGATGACGCCCATCAGCGTGGTGCTCACCGCCCGCTATGGCGAACGCTTCGCAGCCAAGCCGCAGGCTGCCGCCACCAAGGAGGGCGCACAATGAGCCAGACTCTGATCGCATTGGCCATCATCTTCACGCAGTTGTCGGTGCTGGCGTTCGGTGGCGGTAACACCATCCTGCCGGAGATGCAGCGCCAGGTCGTGGAAGTGCATCACTGGATGAGCGCCGAGGATTTCAGCGCGCTCTTCGCGCTGGGCCAGGCCGCGCCCGGTCCCAACCTGATGGTGGTGACCCTGGTGGGCTGGCATGTGGCAGGCTTCTGGGGGATGCTGGTGACCAGCCTGGCCAAGTTCGGCCCCTCGTCGATCATCACCGTCATCATGTTGCACGTCTGGGAGAGGTGCAAGGACAAGCCCTGGCGGCGCCACGTGCAGGCCGGCCTGCTGCCGGTGACGGGCGGGCTGGTGGCGGCTTCGGCGCTGCTCATCACGCAGGCCTCGATCACGCATGGCTTCCTCGCGGCCATCACGGCAACTACCGCCATCATTGCACTCAAGACCAAGATTCATCCGCTGTGGTTGTTGTTTGGCGGGGCATTGGCGGGTTACTTGTATCTCGGGACTTTCTGACGGTGCGTCTTCGATACGCGGCAGGGCCGCTACTCAGTCTGAACGGGAGTAGAGATGCTGGGCCGAAGACAAAAAAAGCCGATGCCCTCGCAGGCATCGGCTTTTTGATTTGTAGCGCTGAGTCTTACTGCTTGACGCAATCCACGAAGTAATCGCGGCGGCCGTTGACTTCACGCTTGACCAGTCCGTGCACGTCGGTTTCGAAGCCGGGGAATTTCTCGTTGAAATCACGCGCAAACTTCAGGTAATCGACGATGGTCTTGTTGAAGATCTCGCCCGGGATCAGCAGGGGAATGCCCGGCGGATACGGGGTGAGCAGGATCGAGGTCACGCGGCCTTCCAGTTCGTCCAGCGGGACGCGATCGATTTCGCGGTGGGCCATCTTGGCAAACGCGTCCGAGGGCTTCATGGCCGGCTGCATGTCCGAGAGATACATCTCGGTGGTCAGGCGGGCCACGTCGTAGGCGCGATAGGTCTCGTGGATCTGCTGGCACAGGTCGCGCAGGCCGAGGCGCTCGTAGCGATGGTTGCGCTGGGCGAACTCGGGCAGGATGCGCCAGATCGGCTGGTTCTTGTCGTAGTCGTCCTTGAACTGCTGCAGCGCCGTCACCAGGGTGTTCCAGCGGCCCTTGGTGATGCCGATGGTAAACATGATGAAGAAGGAATACAGTCCGCACTTCTCCACGATCACGCCGTGCTCGGCCAGGTACTTGGTCACGATGGAGGCCGGGATGCCGGTCTGGCCGAACTGGCCGTTCAGGGCCAGGCCGGGGGTGACGATGGTGGCCTTGATCGGGTCCAGCATGTTGAAGCCCGGTGCCAGATTGCCGAAACCGTGCCAGTCGTCCTCGGCCTTGATGACCCAATCCTCGCGTTCGCCGATGCCGTCGGCGGCGAAGGTGTTCGGGCCCCAGACCTGGAACCACCATTCATCGCCGAATTCCTGGTCGATCTTCTTCATGGCGCGGCGGAAGTCCAGCGCCTCCAGGATGCTTTCTTCCACCAGGGCGGTGCCGCCCGGGGCTTCCATCATGGCCGCTGCGACGTCGCAGGAGGCGATGATGGAGTATTGCGGCGAGGTCGAGGTGTGCATCAGGAAGGCTTCGTTGAAGGCGTCTTCATCGAGCTTCACGGTTTCCGATTCGCGCACCAGGATCTGCGAGGCTTGCGACAGGCCGGCCAGCAGCTTGTGGGTCGATTGCGTCGAGAAGATCAGCGACTTCTTGGCGCGCGGACGGTCCTTGCCGATGGCGTGCATGTCCTTGTAGAAGTCGTGGAAGGTGGCGTGCGGCAACCAGGCTTCGTCGAAGTGCAGGGTCTCGATCTCGCCGTCGAGCATGTCCTTGAGCGTTTCGACGTTGTAGACCACGCCATCGTAGGTCGATTGCGTGATGGTCAGGATGCGCGGCTTCTTGTTCTTTGCTTCGCGGGCGAAGGGGTTGGCTTCGATCTTTTTCTGGATGCTTTCCAGGGTGAACTCTTCCAGCGGGATCGGGCCGATGATGCCGAGGTGGTTGCGGGTCGGCATCAGGAACACGGGAATCGCGCCGGTCATGATGATGGAGTGCAGGATGGACTTGTGGCAGTTGCGGTCCACCACCACGATGTCGCCCGGCGCCACGGTGGAGTGCCAGACCATCTTGTTGGAGGTCGAGGTACCGTTGGTGACGAAGTAGCAGTGGTCGGCATTGAAGATGCGCGCCGCATTGCGTTCCGAGTTGGCCACCGGGCCGGTATGGTCCAGCAGCTGGCCCAGTTCTTCCACGGCATTGCAGACGTCGGCGCGCAGCATGCGTTCGCCGAAGAACTGGTGGAACATCTGGCCCACGGGTGACTTCAGGAAGGCCACGCCGCCGGAGTGGCCGGGGCAGTGCCAGGAGTAGGAGCCGTCCTGGGCGTAATCGACCAGGGCGCGGAAGAACGGCGGCGCCAGGCCATCCAGGTAGGACTTGGCTTCGCGGATGATGTGGCGGGCCACGAACTCCGGCGTGTCTTCGAACATGTGAATGAAGCCGTGCAGTTCGCGCAGCACATCGTTGGGAATGTGGCGCGAGGTGCGGGTTTCGCCGTAGAGGTAGATGGGGATGTCGGCGTTCTTGTGACGGATTTCGCTCACGAACGCACGCAGGGCCTTCAGGGCGAAGTCGGTTTCTTCGTCCGAACCGGCGCCCATTTCTTCATCGTCGATGGACAGGATGAAGGCCGAGGCGCGCGACTGCTGCTGGGCGAACTGGGCCAGGTCGCCATAGCTGGTCACGCCCAGCACTTCCATGCCTTCGGCTTCGATGGCGTCGGCCAGGGCGCGGATGCCCAGGCCCGAGGTGTTTTCGGAGCGGAAGTCTTCGTCGATGATGACGATGGGGAATCGGAATTTCATGGATTTCTCCAGGCTTTGCGCGCGGGAAGCCGGGTCGGCACACGCGCGCAGGGGGTCAAAAGAAAAGCGCCTGGGCTGGCAGTGCTTGCGCGCCGGAAAAATGAAAGCGGGATTGTCGCAGATATGCGCGCCGCGTGTGCGGCAACTGCGCTAAAGAGGTGCGCAGTGTAAGCAAAAAAGGGAAAAAACAACACCCTGCCGCCGCGTCCCGTTCAACGTCTTTCGTATGTCACAAAAGCGTAGTCCAATCCGGAAGTTTCGGACCGGTGGTTCTCGCGGGCCGTCTCCTGCCACAGCGCCTCGTCCAGGGCCGGGAAGAAGGCGTCGCAATCGAAGGCACGGTCGATGCGGGTAATGATGAGGCGGTCCACCAGCGGCAGCGCCTCGGCATAGATCTGGGCGCCGCCGATGATGAAGGCCGGCGCGCCCTGCGCCAGTGCGGCGGCTTCCTGCAGCGAGGCGGCCGTCTCCACCCCCGCGTGCTGCCAGTCGGCATTGCGGGTGATGACGATGTTGCGCCGGTTGGGCAGCGGCCGGCCTATCGATTCGAAGGTCTTGCGCCCCATCAGGATGGCATGCCCCGAGGTGGTGCGCTTGAAGTGCGCCAGGTCTTCCGGCAGATGCCAGGGCAGGGTGTTGCGGATGCCGATGCCGTTGTTGAGGTCGGTGGCGACGACGATGGTGAGCGAGCCGGAAGCAGTGGTCATGCGGGAATGTGTGCGGACGGGAATAAAGCAGGCCGGCACGGGGCCGAGTGCAAGGTGGGCAAAAACATAATGTTACAGCAGCCATGCTGCGGCACGGAACTTTATACTCCGCCATCTGCCCTTATACGTGAACCGGCTGGCCGCTTGCGCGCCCCAATGCCGGGTTTGCGGTCGAATGAAGTTTCTTTCATGAAACATTGCCCCAAAGGGCCATTCCTTCTGCAAGCATGCCAAGTCGATATGAACTAGCGAACAATCCCCGCCACATTTGGGTAAACTAGCGCCTGCTTTTCGGTGCGGCGCTGAGCTCAGTGCCTGCCGGGGCAATCAACCAGAAAATTGCATGTCAGACAAAACAATAATGCTGCTTCACACCACCTCCCGGCCTGGCGACGGACCTGATTTCGTCCGCAGCGCCGCTCGATTGACCTGGTGGCGCCGTCTGGCCGCTCCGGCGGCCCTGGCGGGTCTGTTGGCGCTGGCCTTGCCGCAGGCTGCGCTGGCCTTCGATTTCAACACGGTGGCCGCCCGCGCCAAGGCGCTGGCCGGCAAATCGTACAAGAAGCCCGCCGATGACCTGCCCAAGTCGCTCAAGGACCTGAGCTACGAGCAGGCCAGCCAGATCTACTTCCGCGATGACAAGTCGTACTGGCGTGCGCAGAAGCTGCCCTTCGAGCTGTCCTTCATCCACCTCGGCGCCAGCTATACCGAGCCGGTCAAGGTCAATGAAGTGGTCGGCGACGCCGTGCGCGAAATCCATTTCAGCCCGGCCCTGTTCGATTACAGCGCCAACCGCAGCGTCGATCCGCGCACCTTGCGCAATATCGGCTTTGCGGGTTTCCGCATCCGCTTCCCGCTCAATTCGCCCAAGGTCAAGGATGACGTGCTGACCTTCCATGGTGCCAGCTACTTCCGCGCCATGGGTAAAGGTCAGAGCTACGGCTTGTCGGCACGCGGCCTGGCCATCGATACCGCGCTCTATTCGGGCGAGGAATTCCCGCGCTTTACCGAGTTCTGGCTGGAGCGTCCTTCAGGCGAGGCCAAGGAACTGGTGATCTACGCGCTGCTGGATTCGCCGCGCGCCACCGGTGCCTATCGCTTCGTGTTGAAGCCGGGCGTCGATACCGTCATGGACGTCAAGGCCCAGCTCTACCTGCGCAGCAACGTTACCAAGCTGGGCATTGCGCCGCTGACCAGCATGTTCCTCTTCGGCGAGAACCAGCCCGGTCCGGCCGACGATTTCCGTCCGGAAGTGCATGATTCGGACGGCCTGTCGATGCAGTCGGGTACCGGCGAATGGCTGTGGCGTCCGCTGGTGAACCCCAAGCGCCTGCTGGTGACTTCGTTCTCCTTCGACAATCCGCAGGGCTTTGGCCTGATGCAGCGCGACCGCAATTTCTCGCACTACGAAGACCTGGACTACAACTACCAGTCCCGTCCGAGTGCCTGGGTCGAGCCCAAGGGCAAGTGGGGTTCGGGGCGCGTGGAGCTGGTGCAGATTCCCACGCCCGATGAGACCAACGACAACATCGTCGCCTACTGGATTCCCAATACGCTGCCCAAGCCGGGCCAGCCGCTGAATGTGGAGTACCGCTTGTCCTGGCAGAAGGACAACGAGAAGCGTCCACCGCTGGCCTTCGTCACGCAGACCCTGTTCGGCCATGGCTATCGTCCCAAGCAGGACGGCAAGCCGGACGAGGTACAGCAGCTGGCGATCGATTTCGATGGCGGCAATCTCAAGAAGCTGCCCGCCAATGCGCGGGTGGAAGGTGTGGTCGAGGCCGATGCCAATGGCAAGCTGGCCAGCGTGACCACCCGCAAGAATGACGTGACCGGCGGCTGGCGTGTGGAAGTCAAGCTGCGCCGTCTGGAAGAAAACAAGCCCGTCGAGCTGCGCGGTTTCCTGCGCAATGCCAATGGCGGCACAACCTTGTCTGAAACGTGGAGCTACATATTACCCCCCAACTAAGGCAGACTTCGGCAGCCTCGCAGGCGCTCGAGGATTACCTCGCGCGCCTGCCGCTGTCGCCTCTGCAACGCCAGGACCTGGCCGCGCGGGCGGGTGCGATCGGCTCCGGCGATCCGGTGGCTGACCTGCACCGCGTGCTGGCCGAAGCGTCCGGCCGCGATGCCAGCCTCGTGCCGGCCGCAGCGCAAGCTTCGGTCGATGCGCGCCTGCGCCTGATGTATCCGGCGGCCCAGCCGGCACCGGTTCCTGCGGCGCAAGCCGCGCGGGCGGTGCACGGGGCGCCCGTGCCGCCTATCGGTCAAGAGCGCGGCCAGCCGCGCATTCCGGTCGGTCCGCCTCTGCATCGCAAGTCCATGGTGCCGCGTCCCTGGGGTGAACTGAATCCTTTCTCGCGCTGGGTGGAAGAAGAAAACCGCCGCCTGGAACGCCGTCCCAGCCGCTGGCGGCGCGCCCGCAAGGGCCGCGCCAAGGTGGCCGAAGCCGCACCGCCGGTGGACGACGAACCGCGCTACATCGAAGATCACCTGGACCAGTCCGAGGCCCCCGATCCCAAGGGCCACTGGCAGCACACCGGCAACATCCGCCGTATTACGCTGCTGGTGCTGATGGTGCTGCAGACCTCGATGGCGACGTATTTCATGAGCGACGTGCTGCCGTATCACGGCACCAAGCCGCTGGAGATGCTGGTGCTGTTCCTGTTCGGGCTGCTGTTCCTGTGGGTCTCGGCCGGGTTCTGGACGGCCATGACGGGCTTCCTGGTCTTGATGCGTGGTGATGACAAGTACCTGATCTCGCATGAGAAGGCCGGCAATACCGAGATTGCGCCCGAGGCGCGCACGGCCATCGTCATGCCCATCTGCAACGAAGATGTGGCACGCGTCTTCGCCGGCCTGCGTGCGACCTACGAGTCGCTGGAACGCACCGGGCAGATCCGGCATTTCGATTTCTTCATCTTGAGCGACAGCGGCGAAGCCGATATCTGCGCGGCAGAAACCGCCGCATGGGATCGCCTGTGCCGGGAAACTGGCGGCTTCGGGCGCATCTTCTATCGCCATCGCCGCCGCCGCGTCAAGCGCAAGAGCGGCAACCTGGACGACTTCTGCCGCCGCTGGGGCGCCGACTACCGCTACATGGTGGTGCTGGATGCCGATAGCGTCATGACCGGCGAATGCCTGACCAAGCTCACGCGCCTGATGGAAGCCCATCCGGGCGCGGGCATCATCCAGACCGCGCCCCGTGCGGCCGGGCGCGATACGCTGTATGCGCGTATCCAGCAATTTTCCACGCGGGTGTACGGACCGCTGTTTACAGCCGGCCTGCACTACTGGCAACTCGGCGAGTCGCACTTCTGGGGCCACAACGCCATCATCCGCCTGCAGCCCTTCATGAAGTATTGCGCGCTGGCGCCGCTGCCGGGCAAGGGCAACCTGTCCGGCCCGATCATGTCGCACGACTTCGTGGAAGCGTCGCTGATGCGGCGCGCCGGATGGTCGGTATGGATCGCCTATGACCTGGACGGCAGCTACGAAGAAATGCCGCCCAACCTGCTCGATGAGCTCAGCCGCGATCGCCGCTGGTGCCAGGGCAACCTGATGAACTTCCGCCTGTTCCTGGCGCGCGGCATGCACGTGGTGCATCGTGCGGTGTTCGTGACCGGTGTGATGGCATATGTCTCGGCGCCGCTGTGGGGGCTGTTCCTGATCCTCTCTACCGTCTTGCTGGCGGCCCATACGCTGATCGATCCGCAGTACTTCACGGCGCCGCGCCAACTGTTCCCGATCTGGCCCGAGTGGCATCCGGAGAAGGCGCTGGCGCTGGTCTCGGCCACTGCCACCATCCTGTTCCTGCCCAAGATCCTGGCGGTGCTGCTGTTTGCGGTGAAGGGCGCGCGCGGCTTCGGTGGCGCGTTGGCGCTGCTGGTGAGCATGCTGATCGAACTGCTGTTCTCGATGGCGCTGGCACCGGTGCGCATGCTCTTCCATACGCGCTTCGTGCTGGGTGCCTTCCTCGGCTGGAATGCCGGCTGGAAGTCGCCGCCGCGCGCCGACAATGAAACCGGTTGGGGCGAGGCGGTGCGCCGCCATGGCTGGCATTCGGTGCTGGGTGTGGCCTGGGGCGCGCTGGTGTACTGGCTCAATCCATCCTTCATCTATTGGCTCATTCCCATTGCCGGTTCGCTGGCCGTGTCGGTGCCGGTGTCGGTGCTGTCCTCGCGGGTGACGTATGGCCGCGGTTTCCGCCGTGCGGGTCTGTTCAAGATCCCCGAAGAAACCTCACCACCGTTCGAGTTGCGCGAGACCGTACGCCATCACGCCGAGACGCCGCCGTTGCCGGGCTTCGTCGAGGCCGTGGTCGATCCGTCCTTCAATGCCCTGGTGTGCGCCACCGCGCATGCGCATCCGCAGGTGCCGCAGCTGACGCAGCACCTGCGCGAGAAGCTGGTGCGCACCGCCTTGAAGGAGGGACCGGACGCCCTGAACGACAAGCAGAAGAACGCCATCCTCGAAGAACCGGCCCTGCTGTCGCAGCTGCACCAGGCGGTCTGGAGTGGCGCGCCCGAGGTCCATGCGGACTGGCGCGCAGCCCTGGAGCGCCAGGTAACACCGGCACTGGCCGCCTGAGGGGGCGGAGCGGGACCGGGACGGCCGGGGACATCCGGCCGTCATCATTTTCTGGGATCATCCTTTCCGTTTGCCGCAAGCCATCATGACCGAGCCGCACGATCCACTTCCGCACATCGTTCCCACCACCCACGCGCCGGCCCGGCAGAAAGCTTGGTGGAGCGGTGCCGCGCTGGTCCTCCTGCTGGGCGGGGGCTATGCGCTGTATGCACGCCAGTCGCCGCCACCGGCGCCGCCCAAGCCGATTCCGGTCAAGCTGGAGACGGTCGCAGTGGAGCGCGCCGACCTGGAGCAGGTAGTCAATGCCACTGGCAACGTGGTGGCGCAGGATTACGTGGATGTGGGCTCCAAGGTGGCCGGCCAGATTGCCGACGTGGACGTGGTGATCGGTGAAACGGTCAAGGCCGGGCGCCTGCTGGCTACCGTGGCGCCGGCCGTGCAGAGCAGTCGCGTCGAGAGCAACCGCGCCACCCTGGCCCGTCTGAAGGCCGAGCTGGCCGGACAGAATGCCCAGCTCGACTTTGCCCAGCTGCAGTTCCAGCGCCAGACCCAGTTGAAGGCCGAGAACGCCACCCGCGAAGAATCCTACGAATCCAGCCGCATGAACATGGCGGCCGCCGCCTCCCGCGTGGACGCCACCAACGCCCAGATCCAGCAGACCGAAGCGGCCATCCGCGAAGACGACGCCCTGCAGAAGCAGACCCGCATCGAGGCCCCGGCCGGCGGCACCATCGTCACCCTCAATGCACGCCCTGGCCAGATGGTCAGCGCCAATCAGGAAGTGCTCATGCGCATCGCCGATCTTTCGCGCATGACGGTGCAGGTGCCGGTGTCGGAAGAAGACGTCACACGCCTGCAGAAGGGCATGACCGCGTATTTCACCACGCCCGGCTATCCCGGCAAGCGCTGGAGCGGCAAGCTGCGCCAGATCATGCTGCTGCCTACCGACGACTCCGGGCGCCAGGGCAAGAAGGCGTATTACACGGTGCTCTTCGACGTGGCCAATCCCAGCCGCGAACTGATGAGCGGCATGAGTGCCGACGTGTATTTCGTGCTGGCCCGGGCCGAACAGGTGCCGACCATTCCGCGTGCGCTGGTGACCAAGCCCGGCATGGATGGCACCCAGACCGTCAAGGTGGTGCTGGCCGATGGCACGCTGGAGAGCCGCAAGATCAAGATCGGCATCCGCGATGGCGAACGCGCCCAGGTGCTGTCGGGCCTGAAGGAAGGCGAGCAGGTGCTGCTGCCGGCCAATCCGCCGGTGCCCGCCCCTGGCGATGCGCCGGCTGCTGGTGGCAAGTAGCGCGCAGCTGGCTTGAGGTAGAGTAGCGGCTGCACCGGGCTGCCCGGTTTTCCTGTTTGCGTATTTCGATGTTCAAGGCCATGACACAGCGTCGTTCACCGTTGAAGACTTCTTCCCCTTTGCCTCGCCTCACGCGCGTGGCAATGGCCGTCGCCCTGGTCCTGGCCATCGGTGGCTGCGTCACCAAACCAGTGCAGACCGACCCCATCCTCGAAATGCAGGTGCCCGACAAATGGGGCGCTGGCGTCTCGGCCGATGCCGCACGCGGCGAGCAGCTGTGGCCGGATACCGACTGGTGGAAGCAGTTTGGCAGCAGCGAATTGTCCGAGCTGGTGCAGGAAGGCCAGCGCAACAATTACGAGATCGCCGCCGCCTATTCGCGCGTCAAGCAGGCTGAGGCGCAGGCCCGTATCGCTGGCGCACCGCTGCTGCCCAACGTGGCCCTGAACGCGGGGGCCAGCCGCGAGATGCCCATTTCTGGCGGCTCACTGACCAACAGTGCCAACCTGAGCCTGCAGGTCAGCTATGAGATCGATTTCTGGGGCAAGAACCGCGCGGGTGTCGATGCGGCTGAAGCCACCTTGCGTGCCAATCGCTATGACCGTGAAACGGTGGCCCTGACGGTCACCAGCGGCATCGTTTCCACCTATCTGCAGGTGCTGTCCTTGCGCGACCGGCTGGAGATCGCGCGCCAGAACGTCAACAATGTCGAGCGCGTGCTGCGCCTGGTGGAGGCGCAAAGCCGCGCCGGTTCCGCTTCGCCGCTGGACCTGGCGCGCCAGCGTTCGGCCCTGGCCAACCAGCGCCAGTTGATTCCCGACCTGCAGCAGCAGGAGCAGGATGCGCAGACGGCGCTGGCGATCCTGCTGGGCCGTCCTCCGCAGAATTTCAAGGTCGAGGAAAAGGGCCTGGCCAGGATCCTGATGCCGCGCATCTCGGCCGGCCTGCCCTCGGAACTGCTGACCCGCCGTCCCGACATCCGCCGCGCCGAAGCCAATCTGGCTGCGGCCAATGCCAATGTGGCGGTGGCGCGGGCTTCACTCTTCCCCAGCATTTCGCTGACCGGCGCGACCGGGGCGCAGAGCAGCGCCTTGCTGTCGCTCTTTGATGGGCCCAACCTGTTTGCCAGTCTCGGCGCCAGCCTGATCGCACCGATCTTCGATGGCGGCACCCTGCGCAACAAGCAGGCTCTGGCCGAGGCGCAGAAGGAAGAGCTGGTACAGGTGTACCGCCAGCGCGTCATTACCGCGCTGTCGGAAGTGGAAAAGGCGCTGGGCGCCATTCGCAGTCTGGAAGAACGCTATCGCCTGAAGGCCGGCGAAGTGGACCAGGCGCGTTTCGCCTTTGAACTGGCCGAGATCCGTTATCGCGCCGGGGCCGAGGATCTGCAGGTGGTGCTCGATACCCAGCGCACCCTGTCGGAAGCGCAGAACCAGCTGGGCCAGATCAAGCTGCAGCGCCTGCAGGCCACGGTGTCGCTCTACAAGGCGCTGGGCGGCGGCTGGCAGGACAAGCAGGTGCCGGGCGATACCGGCACGGCCACGGCCACCGTGTCCTGAAGAGGGCGCCGGCTCAGGCCTGCGCCTGCCACTCCTTCACCAGCAACTGCACCAGTTCGGCTACCGTATAGCCATCCCGGATGAGCGCCGCGCCCTGGCCCGCCCAGTGTGCCCCGAACTCGTGTACCTCCCTGGCGGCGGCCATGGCATGCAATTGCTTGCCGGCGTCGTAGGCGGCGGGATACGCAGGAATGCGGGTTACAGGCGATATGTCGATTTCTTCCATGAAGCGGTTCACGATGCCCCGCGCACGGCGGCCCGAGATGGCGGCCGTCACGCGGGTGTGCCGGGCACGTGAACTTTTGAGCAAATTTCTATAGGCGGCGCTGGCTCCCGATTCGCGCGTGAGCAGGAAGGCCGTGCCCAACTGCACTGCCTGCGCACCCAACTGCAGGGCTGCCGCGATCCCGGCGCCATCCATGATGCCGCCAGCGGCGATCACGGGCAGCCGGCAATGCGTGGACAGCAGGCGCACCAGGGCGAAGGTGCCGATTTCCTCATCATGATGTTCATCGAAGATGCCGCGATGGCCGCCGGCTTCGATGCCTTGCGCCACGATGGCATCCAATCCTGCGGCCTCGATCTGGCTTGCCTCGTCGAGGTTGGTGGCGGTGGCCATCAGGAATACGCCAGCGTTTTTCAGTGCCTGGATCACCGTCGCGCCGGGCAGGCCGAAATGGAAGCTCACCACCGCCGGTGGCTGCTCCAGCATCAGTTGCTGCATGCCGGTATCGACGATGAAGCTCTGGTAGATCTCCTTCAGGGGCAGGCTGATGCTGCCGCCGAATTCGTCCAGATGGCCTTGCAGATGCCTGATCCAGGCCGCATCGCGGTCGGCATCGAGCACTGTTGGCTGATGGCAGAAGAAGTTGACGTTGAAGGGTTTGTCCGTCAGCGCATGCAATTGCGCCAGCGCTTCGCGCGCCTGCGCCACCGAGGAAGCTCCCAGCGCCAGCGAGCCCAGCGCGCCGGCATTGGAGGCGGCTGCCGCCATGGCCACGGTGGAGCTGCCCGCCATGGGCGCCTGGATGATGGGATGGGCCAGGCCCAGTCGTTGCAGCAGCGCAGTGGACATGCGGACTTCCTGAGTACGGGCCGGTAGCGGGCACCGGCGTGCCGAGATGGATCAGACCGCCATGGGGGCGGTCAGCGGTGCGTGGTGCTGGTAGTTCACCAGCGAGAAGTCGGACGGCTCGATCAGTTCCAGCCATTGCGGCGCGTACTCGCCGGTCCTGGCAAACTCCGGCACGCGCTCGGCAATGGCCAGTTGCGGCAGCGGGTAGGGCGCGCGGGTCAGTTGTTCCTTGACCATCTCGATATGGTTTTCGTAGATGTGCGCATCGCCCACGAAGTAGCTGAACCAGCGCGGCTTGTAGCCGGTCAGGCGCGCCACCAGGTGCAGCAGCGCTGCGCCTTCGGCCAGGTTGAAGGGCGTGCCCAGGCCGATGTCGTTGCTGCGCACGTACAGGCAGAGCGAGATTTCGCCGGTGCTCTGGTTGGGCAGGAACTGGTACAGCAAGTGACAGGCAGGCAGGGCGATTTCATCGAGCACCGCGCAGTTCCAACCGTGGAAGAGAATGCGGCGGCTGCCGGGATTCTTGACGATGGTGTCCAGGCATTCACGCAGCTGGTCCACGGCCTTGTAGAGCAAGACCTTTTCCACGCCGTTATCTTGCAGCGAGGAGACGACGGCAAAGCCCTTGGCACGGGCAGCGTCGATCTGTGCGGTGCGCGTGGCCTCGATCAGCTTGTAGGCCGGCCACTGGCGCCATTGCACGCCATACACCGGACCCAGGTCATCGGTGCCGGTGCGGAAGGGGTTGGCCAGCCAGTCGGCATTTTCGTTGGCGTTCTGGTCCCAGACCTTGCAGCCCAGGGCGCGGAAGTCCGCAGCGCTGCGCGTGGCGCGCAGGAAGCCGCACAATTCGCCCACCACCGACTTGAAGGCCAGGCGCTTGGTGGTCACCGCCGGGAAACCCTTCTGCAGGTCGAAGCGCATCATCGCGCCGGGAATGCTGAGCGTACGGATGCCGGTGCGGTTGTCTTGCCAGGAGCCGTTCTCGAGGACGTCCTGGATGAGGTCTTGGTATTGTTTCATTGCAATGTTCGAAGGCTGGCCGGGCGGCCGGAAGATGGGGGATTGTAGCCTATCGACGGCCTGAACATCCGATGGCAGAAGTGTTTGCCATCGCAGCAATATGAAAGAAAACCTGGGGGGCATCCCGCGCAAGGGCTCACGCGAGCAATAGAGGGGTGGGGCGAGTGGAGAGTGGAGAGGAGAGGGCGTGACACCTTACGGTGCCGCGCCTTTTTTCCGGTGGATCGCACCAGCGGGTGCGGTCCGCTCAGCGACGGTCATCGAGGTCATAGGTCGCTCGCAGCAGGGCCTTGCGGCGAGTCAGCTCTTGCTCGCGCTGCCAGCGCGATTGACGCGGCTTGCGTGGCTTGTCGCGCATGGCCCAGCCGAAGGCGAGCAAGACGGTCGTCAGCGGCAGGATCGCCACGGCGGCGGCCAGCATGTCGAGGTCGGCGCGCAGCAGGATGTCGCGCAGCACGCCCGAGAAGATGCACGCCAGCAGCGTCAGGCCGATGGCCGCACCCGTCATCGGTAGCGCATCCAGGGTCTTGTCCAGCAAGGTCAGCAGTTTGGTTTTCATGATCGGCTCCATGGGTCCGGGAAATGCACAAGGGGAACAATCCTGTCGTCACGGCCGCAGCGCGACCGCTTGTTTCAGGTATCGGATTGCCGTTCCACAACTTGCGGGTGGTGGCCGGTAAAGAAAGGTAAGACGGTGTGAGGAAGATATTTGCAATGCTGGCGGCAGGCTGAAGGCCGGTGCGCGGTTTTTGCGGGAGACGCTGCGGGATATTGGTACAATGCCCACTTTTCCTCTCCCGCAGGCCTCATGGATATTCTTCTGTTCCTGGTGGATTTCATAGTCCACATCGACCGTCACCTGGCCGAGCTGGCCGTGTCCTATGGTCCCTGGCTGTTCCTGATCCTGTTCCTGATCATCTTTTGCGAAACCGGCCTGGTGGTCACGCCCATCCTGCCGGGCGACTCGCTGCTGTTCGTCACCGGCGCACTGGCCGCTACCGGCGCCTATGACATCCACCTCATGCTGCTGACCCTGACCGTGGCGGCCATCCTGGGTGACAGCACCAACTACCAGATTGGCAAGATGCTGGGCATCAAGGTCTTCGACAAGCCCAATTCGCGCATCTTCAAGAAGGAGTATCTGGAGAAGACCCATGCCTTCTTCGAGAAACACGGCGGCAAGGCCATCATCATTGCCCGCTTCGCGCCCATTGTGCGCACCTTCGCACCTTTCGTGGCGGGCGTGGGCGCGATGACCTATCCGCGCTTCTTCCTCTACAACGTCATCGGCGGCATCGCCTGGGTGGCCAGCTTCGGCTATGCCGGCTACTTCTTCGGCAACCTGCCCATCGTCAAGCAGAACCTGAGCCTGCTGATCCTGGCCATCGTGGTCTTGTCGATCCTGCCGGGGATCATCGAGTACTTGCGCCAACGGCGTCGTCCGGGCTGATTGACCGGCCCAACGTGAAGGCAAGAAAAATGCCGATCAGCTTTTACGCTGATCGGCATTTTTCTTGGGCGGTGCATTGCATGCCGTTCGTCCTGAGTAGATCCGTCAGGATCGTATCGAAGGCGTGATGGCGGTGGCGCAGGTGCGTCTTCGATACGCCGCCTGGGGCGGCTACTCAGTCGGAACGGTAAGCCGAGCGCAGCTTCATTGCTCTTTCAGGCCATAGCGCACTTCCGGGCGCAGCGGCGTCTTGCTGGATGCAGCGCGCACGTATTGCGGCGGCCAGGCCACGTCTTCGCGCAATTGCTGCGCGGCGTGCAGAGGCCAATAGGGATCGCGCAGCAGTTCGCGCGCCAACAGCACCAGATCGGCCTGGCCGGTACGCAGCACATGCTCGGCCTGGACGGCCTCGGTAATCATGCCGACCGTACCGGTGGCAATGCGGGCCTCGGCTTTCACGCGCGCGGCGAAGCCGGTCTGGTAACCGGGACCGACCGGAATGGCCGCCGAGGGCAGGTTGCCGCCGGTCGACACATCCACCAGATCCACGCCCAGCTCGCGCAGGCGGGACGAGAGGGCCACCGTGTCATCGGGGCTCCAGCCACCCTCGCTCCAGTCGGTGGCCGACAGGCGCACCAGTAGCGGCAGTTCGGCCGGCCACACGGCGCGGGTCGCTTGCACCGTTTCCAGCAGGAAGCGGATGCGGTTCTCGAAACTGCCGCCGTACTGGTCGGTGCGGCGATTGCTCAGCGGCGAGAGGAACTGGTGACCCAGGTAGCCGTGCGCGCCGTGCAATTCGATCACCTTGAAGCCGGCCGCCAGGGCACGTTGCGCCGCGTCTGCAAACGCCTGCACCAGCGCCGCGATCTCGGCTGCCGTCAGGGCGTGCGGTTCGGTAAAGGTGGTATCGAAGGCCAGGGCGGAAGGGGCCTGCGGCACCCAGCCGCCCTCGGCCACCGGCACGCTGGCGGCCGGGCCGTCCCAGGGGCGCAGCACGCTGGCCTTGCGGCCGGCATGGGCCAGCTGGATGCCGGGCACGGCGCCTTGCTGTTCGATGAAGCGGGTGATGCGGCGCAGGGGCGCGACGTGCTCATCCTTCCAGATGCCCAGGTCGGCGCTGCTGATGCGGCCTTCCGGCACCACGGCCGTGGCTTCGGCGATCACCAGGCCGGCCCCGCCTACGGCGCGGCTGCCGAGGTGGACCAGATGCCAGTCGTTGGCAAATCCATCCTCGGCCGAATACTGGCACATCGGCGAGACGGCGATGCGGTTGGGCAAGGTCACGCCGCGCAGGGTCAGCGGCGAAAACAAGTGACTGCTCATGCAAGAACTCCTGTCGTGTCATGGCATCAGGACGATGCCGAGATGCGCAGTCTAGGGGATTTCCGCAAAGCGCGTCGGCGGGTGTCTTCTATTGCGTCTCGAACTGCAATGCCGCCAGGCTGGCATAGAGCCCGTCGCGCGCCACCAGTTCGGCATGGGTGCCGGTCTCGACGATGCGGCCGTGTTCCAGCACGATGATGCGGTCGGCACGCTGCACGGTGGCCAGGCGGTGCGCGATGACCAGCGTGGTGCGGCCCACCATGGCGGCTTCCAGCGCGCTTTGCACCAGCCGTTCGGATTCGGCATCGAGGGCGCTGGTGGCTTCGTCCAGCAACAGCAGCGGCGGGTTCTTCAGCAGTGCGCGCGCAATGGCGATGCGCTGGCGCTGGCCACCGGACAGTCGCACGCCGCGTTCGCCCAGGAAGCATTGATAGCCCTCCGGCAGGCGTTCGATGAATTCATGCGCAGCGGCCATCTGGGCAGCCGCGATCACTTCCGCGTCGCTGGCGCCGGGGCGGCCGAAGCGGATGTTTTCCATGGCATTGGCGGAGAAGATCACGGTGTCCTGCGGCACGATGCCAATCGCATTGCGCAGGTCCTGCAGGGTCAGGTAGCGGATGTCCACGCCGTCGAGCCGGATGCTGCCCTGCTGCGGATCGTAGAAGCGCAGCAGCAACTGGAACAGCGTGGTCTTGCCCGCGCCCGAGGGACCGACCACGGCCACCGTCTCGCCGGCCCGCACGTCCAGCGAGAAGCCCGACAGCGAAGCACTGCCGGGGCGCGAAGGGTAGTGGAAGTCGAGCCCCTCGATCTGCAGCGCGGCGCCGTTGGCGGTACGCGGCGGCAGTTTTTCCGGCAGCAGCACGGATTGCACCGGCGACTGCGCCGCCAGCAGGTCGAGCAGCCGTTCGGTGGCGCCGGCGGCACGCTGCGTATCGCCCATCACCTCCGACAAAGCGCCCAGGGAGCCTGCCACCAGCGAGGCATAGAGGATGAACTGGCCCAGTTCACCACCACTCATGCTGCCCTGCATGACCGCATGCGCACCCAGCCACAGCACGAAGACGATGGCGCCGAATACCAGCAGGATCGCCACCACGGTCAGCAGCGAACGTGCGCGGATGCGGTCCATGGCGGTCTGGAAAGCGCGCTCGACCGACTCGCCGAAGCGGCGGGCCTCGATCTCTTCATGGGTGAAGGCTTGCACGGTGGGCATGGCATTGAGGATTTCACCGGCCATGGCGGCGGCATCGGCCACGCGGTCCTGCGAGGCGCGCGAGAGCTTGCGCACGCGGCGCCCGTAAAACACGATGGGCAGCACCACCGCCGCCAGCATGACGATGATGATGGACGTCAGCTTGGCGCTCGTAATGAAGAGCATGCTCATGCCGCCCAGGAACAGCAGCGCATTGCGCAGCGCCATGGAGATGCTGGTGCCTACCAGGGTCTGGATGAGCGTGGTGTCGGTGGTCAGGCGCGAGAGCACTTCGCCGGTCTTGGTGGTTTCGAAGAATTCAGGGCTTTGCGTCACCACGTGGGCATAGACCGCGCTGCGCAGGTCGGCCGTGACCCGTTCGCCCAGCCAGGACACCATGTAGAAGCGTGCGGCCGTGGCCACCCCCAGCACGCAGGCCACGCCGAACAGGGCCAGGAAATACAGGTTGATGTGGCTGGCGCTCTTGCTGCCGGCCGCGCCAAAGCCGAGGTCGATCATCTGTTTGAAGGCATAGGGCACGGCCAGCGTGGCGCCTGCCGCCACCAGCAGGGCCAGGCCTGCCAGCAGGAATTGCTTCTTGTAGGGCACGAGGAAGGGCGCCAGGCCGCGCAGCGCTGCCAGCGCGGATTTGCGGGCGGTGGGTGAATCCGGCGCGGGTGTCGCGTCAGCAGGAAGGGAATCGGTGCGAGGAGAAGTCGTGGAGGACATGGACATGGATGTGCTGTTGAGGCGGCCGTGCGAACCGGGCCGTGCATGTTGCCGCACGGCCAGAGGCGCTGGCTGCCGCCGGGAAAATCTTGTTGCCGCGTTGAACCACAGGGGGCTGCCTTAGTCGGAAGAGGCATTAGGGCCTGTTCCCATTTAATCTGCGAGTGCGAGAGGTCGCCAAGCGTTGACTGCCTAGGCGCGGCGACGCGCCGTGGTGGTGCCACGGCAAGGAGCTGCAACAACGGCAGGCGACGCTTGGCGGCCTCTCCCGGAGGGTTGCCCCCAGAAGGCGCGCTGGCCGCGTTGCACGTCAGGGCTGGTGGCACCACCACCAGCCCTGACGCGCGCCTTGCCACCCCGCCTTCTGGGGGCAACGCATCTCGCAGATTAAATGGGAACAGGCCCTAGTATAGACAGTCTGTGCAAACATCGCGCAGCTTGCGCAGTGACGCGATGTTGTCCGTCAGCCATTGCTTGCCTGGTTCACGCTGCTAGAGTATGCGGATTCAAGCACGGTCGACGCGACCGCAGCAGCGCAGCAGGCATCAGCATCATCCCAACCCCATCACTGGCAAGGAGAGTCGCTTGGCCCAACCCGCACTGATCCCCTCCCCATGGGAGACCTCGCAAGAAGATCCCGCGCCCCATGCCGAGCTGCTGGCCGGACTGGCCGCTTCCGAGGCCGTCATTTCTCCCAAGTATTTCTACGATTCGCTGGGCAGCAAGCTCTTCGAGGCCATCTGCGCCTTGCCCGAGTACTATCCCACCCGCACCGAGGCCGCCATCTTTGCGGCGCATCAGCAGTCCATCGCCGCCGCGGTCGGCCAGGGCTGTACGCTGATCGACCTGGGTGCGGGCAACTGTGCCAAGGCGGCCGCGTTGTTCGACGCCTTGCGGCCGCGCCAGTATGTGCCGGTAGATATCTCCACCGATTTCCTGCGCCAGTCGGTGGCGGGCTTGCAGAAGCGCTTCCCGCAGCTGCCCATGGTGCCGCTGGCGATGGATTTCTCGGCCACGCTGGAACTGCCCGATAGCGTGGATGCGCAGCGCCGTCTGTTCTTCTATCCGGGCTCCTCGCTGGGCAACTTCGATCCGCAGCAGGCGCTGGTTTTCCTGCGCCGCATACGGGCGGCCCTGCCGCCGGAGGGTGGTGACGGCGGCATCCTGATCGGTCTGGATCTGGTCAAGGATGCGCGGGTGCTGGAGGCGGCCTATGACGACGCCATCGGCGTGACGGCGGCCTTCAACCTGAACGTGCTCAACCACGTCAACGCCTTGATCGGGGCCGATTTCAACGCCCGCGACTGGCGCCACGTGGCCTTCTACAATGCCCGCCAGCAGCGCATCGAGATGCATCTGGAAGCGCGCCGCGACCTGATCGTGCGCTGGCCGGGCGCGCGCCGTACCTTCCGTCAGGGCGAGCGCATCCATACCGAATACAGCCACAAGTTCAGCGAGCAGGACATCCTGGGCTTGCTGGAGCAGGCCGGTTTCGGGCGCTGCCGCATGTGGTTCGACGAGCGGCGCTGGTTCGCGGTCTGCCATGCGCAGGCGCGCTGATTGCGCTGCTTGCCGCAAGCGCTGGCCGATACCGATTCCATGATTCATTGATTCTTGCAGGAGACCGGATGCCTCCCGTCGTCATCACCCAAGACCCTGCGGCCCAGCAGGACCCCGCCGAGACCGGCACCGCTGCCGCATCGCTCCATGCCACCATGGACACGGCCGTCACCGCCGCGACGGCGGCCACCATCGATGCCGTCATCGACGCCGCCGTCCAGCAGCTCAACCATCGTCCGCGCGAGCGCCTGGGCGACCGCTACCGGCGCCTGCGCCGGCAATCGCTGCTGATCGCCGAACCGCTCTCGGCCGAGGATTGCTGCGTACAGGCCATGCCCGACGCCAGTCCGATCAAGTGGCATCTGGCGCATACCACCTGGTTCTTCGAGACCTTTTTGCTGGAGCGTTTCCAGAGCGGCTTCACGCCTTTCCATCCGCAGTTTCGCATGCTCTTCAATTCCTACTACGAAGGCGTGGGCGAGAAGTTTCCGCGTGCGCAGCGCGGCTTGCTCACGCGTCCCTCGCTGGAGGAGGTGCTGGCCTACCGCGAGCAGGTCGATGGACGCATGCTGCTGCTGATCGATGCGCTGGAGTCGGAGTCAGAGGCGCCGGCCGGGGAGGCCGTCAGCGAACATCCTCAACTGGCCGGATTTCTGAGCTTGCTGGAGCTGGGCATGCAGCATGAGCAGCAGCACCAGGAGCTGATGCTGACCGACATCAAGATCCTGCTGTCGATGAACCCGCTGCAGCCCGTCTACCAGCCTTTGCCCATGCACCTGCCGCTGGAGGGACCGGCCGAGCTGGAGTTGCAGTGGTATCGCATTGCCGCGGGAGTGGTGGAGATCGGCCATGCCGGCAGCGGCTTCTGCTTCGACAATGAGACGCCGCGCCATCGCCAGTTCCTCGAAGCCTACCAGTGCGCATCGCGCCTGGTGAACAACGCGGAATACCTGGCCTTCGTCGAGGCCGGTGGTTACGAAGATGCCGCCTTGTGGCTCTCCGAGGGATGGGAATGGAAGAAGCAGCAGGGACTGGCACATCCCCTGTATTGGCGCCGTGGCGCCGATGGCCAGTGGCGCGAATTCACTGAATACGGCGTACAGCCGCTGCAGCCGCATCGCGCGGCGGTGCATCTTTCGTATTACGAGGCCGATGCGTATGCCCGCTGGGCCGGAGCACGCCTGTTGACCGAGGCCGAGTGGGAACATGCCGCTGCACGCCTGCAAGGAGGCGGACGTGAATTTTTTGGCGTGGCCTGGCAGTGGACCAGCAGCAGCTATGCGCCTTACCCCGGCTTCGCTGCCGCACCCGGTGCGGTAGGTGAATACAATGGCAAATTCATGGTCAACCAGTATGTGTTGCGCGGATCATCGTCGGCCACGCCACTGAACCACGCACGGCTGACCTATCGCAACTTCTTCCCGGCAACCGCGCGCTGGCAGGTCAGCGGCATCCGCCTGGCGCGCCAAGGCTGATCTTTTCAAGGACACACGCGCCAGGGCCGCTGGGGCCCTGGACTGCGTAGCTGCCGCTTAGAAGGTTTCCCACTCTTCCGGTTTGCCTTCCTTGCTGGCGGCCGGCAGGGCGCGCGGTGCGGGCGGCGCCGCTACGCGCAAGGTCGTTGGCTTGGCTGCGGCCGGCTTGGCGGGCAAGGTGGGCGGCGGAGGCGGCGCCTGTACGGTACGCAAGACAGGCGCGACTGCCGTACCCGTCTCATCCAGACGGAATACGCTCACCAGTTCCAGCAGACGCTGCGCCTGATCCTGCAAGGCCTGGGCTGCTGCAGCGGCCTCTTCGACCAGGGCGGCGTTCTGCTGGGTGGTGTTGTCCATCTGCATGATGGCCTGGTTGACCTGCTCGATGCCATCGCTTTGCTCGCGCGTGGCCGACGAGATTTCGCCGACGATGTGGCTGACCTCTCCGATGCTGTTGACCACCTCTTCCATGGTGTTTCCAGCCTGCGCGACCAGTTCGGTCCCCGCCGTGACCTGCTCCACCGAATCGTTGATGAGCTCCTTGATTTCCTTGGCGGCGGTGGCCGAGCGCTGGGCCAGGCCGCGCACTTCGGAGGCCACGACCGCGAAGCCGCGTCCCTGTTCGCCTGCACGCGCGGCTTCCACGGCGGCATTCAGGGCCAGGATGTTGGTCTGGAAGGCGATGCCGTCGATCACTGAAATGATGTCCACGATCTTGCGCGAGGACTCATTGATGGCGCCCATGGTCTGCACCACCTGCTTGACCGCCTGGCCGCCCTGGTTGGCCACCTGCGTGGCATTGCCGGCCAGTTCGCTGGACTTGCGGGTGTGGTCGGCATTCTGCTTGACGCTGGAGGTCAGCTGTTCCAGCGAGGAAGCGGTTTCTTCGAGTGCGCTGGCCTGCTCCTCGGTGCGGGAGGACAGGTCCAGGTTGCCGGTGGCGATCTGGGTCGAAGCGGTGACCATGGAGTCGGTGCCGCGCCGCACTTCCAGCACGATGGCCTTGAGCTTCTCGTTCATCGCCGCCAGCGCTTGCAGCAGACGGCCGGTTTCGTCGGTGGATTGCACATGGATGACGGCAGTGAGGTCGCCCGCCGCCACCGTTTCCGCTACTTCCACGGCACGGCTGAGCGGACGCGTGATGCTGCGCGCGATGGTCCAGGCGACGAAGGCGGCAAACAGCGCCGAGAGCACGCCCGAGACCAGCATGATGGTACGCGTGGTGTCGTAGGTGGCTTCGGCATCGTCGACGGACTTGTCCATCAGTTTCTGCTGGGTGTCGGAGAGATCGTCGAGCTGGGCGAAGTAGGTCTTTTGCAGCGGCACCATCTTTTCCAGCATCAGCTTGATGGCAACGTCCTTCTGGCCAGAGGTGGCGAGCCTGTCGATCTCCTTGCGCAGGGCGGAGTAGCTCTTGCGGGTCTCGGTCACCTTGTCGAACTTGGCGCGCGCCTCGGCGTTGGCGATCAGGCTGCCCAGTTCATCGTAGAGCTTGGTGTTTTCGGCCGACAGGGTTTCAATGATCTTTTGCTCATTGGCAATCTGCACCGGATCGGTCATGAGCAACTGGTTGCGCAGGGAAATGGCAACATCGTCAACCTTGCCGCAAATCGAATTAATGATGGAAATCTTCTTGTAGCGATCATTGACCACCAGCTCCAGCGACTTGTTGATGTCAGCCAGGCGAGCCAGGCCGAGCGTGACGATGGCGGCGATCATGAGGATCAGCACCGAGAAAGCAATAGCGAGTCTGACGGAAATGTTGAGATTGTTGAAGCGCATGATTTTCCCCCCGAAAAATGTAAATGCAGCTTGCTGATATGAAATGTTGCTGTTGCGTATTTTCCCCAACTGATGTAGTGCAAAGGAAACCTATAATAAGCCAGTTACGCTAAATGGGAACGTTTTGCGCAAGTAATTTCTGCGCACATGCAACAACGCCGCCCGGTAGGGCGGCGTTGTGTTGAGAAAGCGGCCAGGATCGCCGGCCGGATTCCGTATCAGGCAGCCTTGGCCTGTGCGGAGCCAGTCTGGTTGGCGCTCTCGCTGATGGCGATCTGGCGGTTCACGGCAGACAGCACGGCCTTGAAGGAGGCGGTCACGATGTTGGCATCGATGCCAACGCCAAAACCGGTCGGTGCTTCGTTCAGGCGCAGCTCGATGTAGCTGGCGGCCTTGGCATCGGCACCGGCGCCGATGGCGTGTTCATGGAAATCCATCAGCTTGATGTCGAGGCCCAAGGCATGCACGAAGGCATCGATGGGGCCGTTGCCGCTGCCGCGCACGGTGACCGCCTGGCCATTGCGCACGATGTCGACTTCGATGTTGATGGACTCGGCCTTGGAGCTGTCTTCGGCCATGCGGTGGGCACGATAGACGTAGGGCTCTTCGCGTTGCAGGTATTCACGCTGGAAGATGGCGTAGATGTCGGCCGCGGCGATTTCCTTGCCGGTGGCATCGGCCTCGCGCTGGATGGCGCGCGAGAACTCGATCTGCAGGCGGCGCGGCAGGGCCAGGCCGTATTCCTGTTCCAGCAGGTAGGCCATGCCGCCCTTGCCGGACTGGCTGTTGACGCGGATGACGGCATCGTAGCTGCGGCCCAGGTCGGCCGGGTCGATCGGCAGGTAGGGCACTTCCCAGATGGCATCGGGCTGCTGCTTGGCGAAGCCCTTCTTGATTGCATCCTGGTGCGAGCCGGAGAAGGCGGTGAAGACCAGGTCGCCCACGTACGGATGGCGCGGGTGCACCGGGATCTGGTTGCATTCTTCCACCACCTGGCGCACCACGTCGATGTCGGAGAAGTCCAGGCCCGGGTTGACACCCTGGGTGTACAGGTTCAATGCCAGGGTCACCAGGTCGACGTTGCCGGTGCGCTCGCCATTGCCGAACAGGCAGCCCTCGACGCGATCGGCACCGGCCATGACGGCCAGCTCGGCCGAGGCCACGGCCGTGCCACGGTCATTGTGCGGGTGTACCGAGATGATGGCGCTGTCGCGGTGCTTCAGGTTGCGGCACATCCATTCGATCTGGTCGGCGTAGACATTGGGGGTGGCGCATTCGACGGTGGAGGGCAGGTTCAGGATGATCTTGCGTTGCGGGGTGGCACCCCAGGTTTCGCAGACGGCATCGCAGATTTCCTTGGAGAAATCCAGTTCGGTGGTGCTGAAGGATTCCGGCGAATATTCGAAGCGCCATTCGGTACCCGGGCGCGCATCGGTCAGTTCCTTGACCAGGCGGGTGCCGGTGACGGCGATGTTCTTGATCTCATCGCGGGACATGTTGAAGACGATCTTGCGGAACGCCGGGGCCACCGAGTTGTACAGGTGGACGATGGCCTTCTTGGCGCCTTCCAGCGATTCGACGGTGCGGCGGATCAGTTCTTCGCGCGATTGGGTCAGCACGATGATGGTGACGTCATCGGGAATGCGGTTTTCGACGATGAGCTTGCGCACGAAATCGAAATCGGTCTGCGAGGCGGAGGGGAAACCGACTTCGATTTCCTTGAGGCCAGTCTTCAACAGCAGTTCGAAGAAGCGCAGCTTGCGCTCGGCGTTCATCGGCTCGATCAGGGCCTGGTTGCCATCGCGCAGGTCGGTGCTCATCCAGATCGGCGGGGTGTCGATGACCTTGCTGGGCCAGGTGCGGTCGGGCAGGTCGATGGCAGGGAAGGGACGGTATTTGGCGGCGGGGTTGCTTAACATCATGATGGACCTCTTGGTTTCCGGATGGCGTGGAATGCTTCAGTGCTTGAATGCTTCAGTGCGTCAGATGTGGCGGATCGGGTTGCCTGGCTGCCACGGGCGCGTGGCCAGGCAACCCTTCATAGAGCCAGAGGCGGCATCTCCTGCAAGGCGCAGCCTGCCTGACGGGGCTGTGAGCGCTGCTGGCGGATGGTGCTGGTGTTCGAATGCATATCGCTTCGCCTTTGGGCGGTGATGCCGGCTTTCATCACGAATAGCGCGTCACTGCCTGGTTGTAGTACGAGTGCTGCTGGATTTGGTGGGTTTGCCGGATCGCGTGCAATCAGCGGAAACGGCAGGAAATACGGATTTTAGCGCGAGGCTAGTAGTAGCGACACCGGTAGCAACGCTAGCAGGGCGCTGGCGCTGTTGTGGCGGTAGGAGATGGTTGCTGCGGAAGTCATCCGTGCAATGTAGAAGATCGGGTGAGCGCTTGTCAAGCGCTATCTTTTTTACATAGGTAAAAGAAGGGCACGCTCCAATAAATTCGTTGTTAGAATCGTCTTGTTACTAACCAGTTGGTCATTTATTTTTATTGCTGCAGACCCGATTCCTTGTGCGGACGGAACGCCGCTGAGGGAAAATGCTCCAAACCGAGCGCTGCAGTAGCCCTCTACCTAGACCGGACGGCTGCCCGCCACGAAGAAACTCCACAGAATGCCGACGTCTCCGCCATCCCGGGAGAGGATCGCCAGGAACCGTCATCATCCATGCAAAAACGCACCGACCTCATCGTCTGCGAAGAATGCGACGCCGTGTACCAGCGCATGGCGCTGGGCCAGCGCGAGATCGCCCGCTGCCTGCGCTGTGGCGCCGAGCTGGAACGCGACACCAGCGGCCGCCTGCAGCACCTGCTGCCGCTGACCATCGGTGCCCTGATCCTGTTCGTGATCGCCAATGCCTTCCCCATCGTCACCATCGAGCTGCAGGGGCTGTCCAGCCAGACCACCCTGATTGGTGCCGTGGTGGCCCTGACCCGTGACGGCATGTCGGAGGTGGCACTGCTGGTGATGGCGACCACCTTGCTGTTCCCTCTGATCCAGCTGGTGGTACTGCTCTACCTGTTGCTGCCGGGTGCGCGCGATCGCCGTCCGCCCGGATTCGTCCTGCTGCTGCGCCTGATGCAGGCAGCCCGGCCGTGGGGCATGATCGAAGTGTTCATGCTGGGCGTGCTGGTGGCGCTGATCAAGCTGTCCAACCTGGCCGAGGTCATCCCCGGTCCGGCGCTGTGGTCCTTCGGCGGACTGACGGTGCTGCTCACCGTCGTGGTGTCCTTCAATCCGCGTTATCTCTGGCACTTGTGGGAACAACAGCAAGCCGGGCAATACGGCGACCGGGAGCGCGGCGCATGAGCCATTCGCATTTCCCCTCCAGCGCGAGCCAGACCGCGCAACCCGTATCCGACCTTGCCCGGGAGCCGAACGAAGACTTGCCGGTGCAGGATGCGGCCTCGCTGGGCGTGATCGGCTGCCACCACTGCGGTACCGTCTGGGAAGGCGCGCAGCCGCATCAGCGCTGCGGCGTGTGCCATGCACCGCTGCACGTGCGCAAGGCCGACAGCCTGACCCGCACCTGGGCGCTGCTGATCGCCGCCTGCATCATGTACATCCCGGCCAACATGATGCCGGTGATGGTGACCAGCACCTTGTTTGATGAACAGCGCGACACGATTCTGTCCGGCGTCATCTATTTCTGGACCGCCGGTGAATGGGGCCTGGCGCTGGTGGTCTTCGTCGCCAGCTTCCTGGTGCCGCTGTTCAAGCTGGTGGCGCTGGGCATCCTGGTGTTTTCGGCGCGCCGCCACAGCCGCTGGCGCCGCCTGCAGCGCGCCCGGCTGTATCGCGTGATCGAGTCCATCGGGCGCTGGTCCATGCTGGACGTGTTCGTGGTCTCGGTCCTGACCGGGCTGGTCAAGATCCATGGCTTTGCCAATATCCACGCCGGTATCGGTATCGCCGCCTTCGGTGCGGTGGTGGTGCTGACCATGCTGGCCTCGCTGTCCTTCGATCCGCGCCTGATCTGGGACGAGCAACCGCAGGACCAGGACTTGCATGATCCCGGCCATGCCATCCCCGACATCCCCTCTCCCCAAGACACTGCCCACAAGCCACAGGAAACCGCATGACTCCACCCGACCATTCCGATGACAAGCCGGCGCTGCTGCAACCCCGCCGCGCACGCCAGCGCAACTGGCTGCCCTCGCTGGTGTGGCTCATTCCCATCGTTGCCGCCCTCGTGGGCCTGACGCTGGTGACCAAGATCCTGCTGGATCGCGGCCCCATGGTCACCGTCAGTTTCCGTTCTGCAGAAGGGCTGGAAGCCGGCAAGACCAAGGTGAAATACAAGGACGTCGATATCGGCCTGGTGCAGAGCCTGAAGCTGGCGACCGACCGCTCGCACGTGCTGGTGGGCATCCAGCTCAACAAGGATGCCGCCGGTTTCAATGCCGAGGACACCCGCTTCTGGGTGGTGCGTCCGCGCATCGCCGCCTCCGGCATCTCGGGGCTGGGCACGTTGCTCTCGGGTGCCTACATCGGCGCCGACGCCGGCGCCTCGGACGAAACCAAGAAGAACTTCGTCGGCCTGGAACAGCCCCCCATCGTGACCCGCGATGCCTCGGGACGCCAGTTCGTCCTGCATACCGATGACCTGGGTTCGCTGGACATCGGTTCTCCCATCTTCTATCGCCGCATCAAGGTCGGCCAGGTAGTGGCCTATGACCTCGACAGTGATGGCCGCGGCGTGACCTTGCGCATCTTCGTCAACGCGCCCTACGACAAGTTCGTCACCCCGACCTCGCGCTTCTGGCACGCCAGCGGCTTCGACATGGAACTCAATGCCAGCGGCTTCAAGCTGCATACGCAAGCGCTCTCTACCGTGGTACTGGGCGGCATCGCCTTCCGCGACCGCGATGAAGGGCCGTTGGGTACGCCGGCCAAGGAAGGCACCGAGTATGCGCTGGTGGAAGACGAAAGCGCCGCCATGAAGGAGCCCGACGGCGCACCGCAAACCGCGCTGCTGTATTTCGACCAGTCGCTGCGCGGCCTGCAGCCGGGGGCCGCGGTGGACTTCCGCGGCGTGGTGCTGGGCGAGGTCAAGAGCATCGGGATCGAATACGACAAGGCGCGCGGCGAGTTCCGTATGCCGGTAATGGTGCAGATCTATCCGGACCGTCTGGATCATCACTTCCGTGACGACACCGGTGCCGAGCGCCGCTCCAATGCACAAGTGCTGCGCATGCTGATCAAGCGCGGCATGCGCGCCCAGCTGCGCAATGGCAACCTGCTGACCGGCCAGCTGTACGTGGCGATTGATTTCTTCCCCAAGGCGCAGCCCGTGCAGTTCGATCCGGACAAGACTCCGTTGGAATTGCCGACCATTCCGGGTAGCCTCGATGAATTGCAGCAGCAGCTCTCGGACATTGCAGGCAAGCTCGCCAAGGTGCCCTTCGACGAGATCGGCCGCGATCTGCAGACCACGCTGAAGACCTTGAACAAGACCTTGAGTACGGCCGAGCAGACCGCCGCGCGCATCAACAACGACATCGCCCCAGAGATGCAGGCTGCGATGAAGGATGCCCGCAAGACCTTGAATGCAGCCGAGCGTACGCTGTCGGACGACGCCCCGCTGCAGCAGGATATCCGCCAGACCATGCAGGAACTGACCAAGGCTGCTGCCTCGATCCGTATCCTCACCGATTACCTGCAACAGCATCCGGAATCGCTGATCCGGGGCAAACAGGAGCCATGATGCAAGCCATGAAGCGTTTTTCCCTCAAGACCCTGAGCGCCGCCACCCTGGCCGCAAGCCTGCTGGCCGCCTGCGGCAGTACGCCGCCGACGCAGTTCTACACGCTGGCCGCGCCCGCCGAGGGCGCTGCTTCTACACGCACCGCCAGCCAGGGGCCGCAGACCTTCATCGAGGTCATGCCGGTGGCCGTGCCGGAGCGGCTGGCACGGCCACAGCTGGTGGTACGCAGCGATGCCACCCGCCTGGAAGTGCTGGAGCAGGACCGCTGGTCCTCGCCCTTCAACAATGAATTGCGCGATGCGTTGTCTGCCGGCCTGGCGGCAAGACTGGGCGCCATCGACGTCTCGCGCGGCGGACGCCCTGCGGACCAGCCCAGCTATCGCATCAATGTGGAATTGCGTGATTTCGACGCCGCCCGCAACGGCCAGGTCCAGGCCAGTTTCGGCTGGACCATCACCCGTTCAGATGACCGCCGCAGCGCCGCTTGCCGCTTGACGATAGTGGAACGTGTGGCCGGTGGCAGCAATGCTGATGTGGTCGCGGCCACCCAGAAGGCGGTAGGGCAGGCGGTGCAGGCGATTGCCGATAACGTTCGGGCTTTGCAGGCGGGGCAGGGAGGGCAGTGTTCCTCCTGAGTTGCCTATGTAGAGAGAACTCGCTGTCATGCTTTGGTGCTTGTAAAATCGGCTGCGGGAGGGAATGACCCAAATCGGATTCAACCGATTTACCTGAGGGTGAGCCCGTGCCGACGATCAGCATGTTTTATGGAATCGTGATTCAGATGTTTTACCGCGATCACGCACCACCGCATTTTCATGTGCGATATGGTGAACACAAAGCTGTAATTGATGTGAGCAAACTCGTCTTGTTGGATGGACGGCTACCTCGACGAGCCCTACAACTGGCGCTGGATCGGGCTGAGCTGCATCAGGCAGAGTTGATGGAGGACTGGACGCTGTGCCAAGAAATGCAGGCTCCCAAACCGATTGCGCCATTGGAGTGATGTCATGGAATGGGATGTAGTTGAAATCAAACTTTCCGGCGAATATGCCTTGCAAGTTCGCTTCAGGGACGGTGTGAAAGGGCCTGTCAGGTTTCTTCCCAGTTTCTTTCGCGGAGTCTTTGCTTCCTTGCAGGACCAGGCGCAGTTCAACCAGGTCCGTCTGGTTGATGGTGTAGTGACCTGGCCTGGTGAGTTGGATCTGGCGCCCGATGCCATGCATGATGAAATCAAGCGCAATGGCCAATGGTTGCTTGCATGATCGTGTGACCAAGTAGTTGCCCAAGAAAAAGCCGCTTCCTCGGAAGCGGCTTTTCAACATCAGCACTGCCTGAAGCAATCAACGATCGCCGTAGGAGCGGCGCGGGCCGTCGGCGCGGAAGCCGCCACCGTTGTTGCCCTTGTAGCCACCGCCACCTTCACGACGCGGGCCGTTGCCCGGCTTGGCGCCACCGAAACCACCTTCGCGATGACCACCGCCTTCACGGTTGCCGGCGCCAAAGCGCGGGCCGTTGTTGCTGCGGCCATCACCCGGACGCCAGCCGCCCGGCTTGCGCGGGCTGCGCGGTGCAGCCGACTTCTTCGGCTCGAAACCTTCAACCACGTCGACCGGAATGGTCTGCTTGGTGAAGCGCTCGATGCGCTTGACCTGCATGCCTTCAGCGTGATTGACCAGCGAGATCGCCACGCCATTGCGGCCAGCGCGGCCAGTACGGCCGATGCGGTGCACGTAGTCTTCAGCGAACTTGGGCAGGTCGTAATTGAACACGTGGGTGATGCCCGGCACGTCGATGCCGCGGGCAGCCACGTCGGTGGCCACCAGCATGCGCACCTGGCCGCGGCGCAGGCTGTTCAGGGTACGGTTGCGGGCGCCCTGGTGCATGTCGCCATGCAGTGCGGCAGCAGCGAAACCGGCGATGTTCAGGCGGTCGGCGATGGTGTCGGCGTCACGCTTGGTGGCGGTGAAGATCACGGCCTGGTCGATGCTGGTGTCGCGCAGCAGGTGGTCCAGCAGGCGGTTCTTGTGCGACAGGTCATCCACGAAGTGCACGCGCTGCATGATGTTTTCATGGCGGGTCGACGAGCTGGCGATCTGGATGGTCAGCGGGTTGTTGGTGATGCGCTTGGCCATGTTGCCCACCACGCCGTCCAGCGTGGCCGAGAACAGCATGGTCTGGCGGGTGGCCGGGGTGGCAGCGACGATCTTTTCGATGTCGTCGATGAAGCCCATGTCCAGCATGCGGTCGGCTTCGTCCAGTACCAGGATCTGCAGCTGAGAAAAGTCGATCTTGCCCGACTCCATGTGGTCGATCAGGCGGCCCGGGGTCGCTACCAGGATTTCCGGGTTGCGCGACAGCAGTTGCATCTGCTTCGGATAAGGCATGCCGCCCAGGATCGACACCACGCGCACGCGGCGCATGTAGGCGCCGTACTTGTCAGTGGCGGTGGTCACTTGCAGGGCCAGTTCACGGGTCGGGGTCAGCACCAGCATCTTCGGCTGTGCCGGCTGGTAACGCGGACGCTCGCCACGGGCACGGCTGGCCTGGCGTTCCTGGTTGGGAGTACGGGCGGCTTGCGGCGCCTGCGGCAGGTCTGCCAGCTGGTGCAGCGAAGGCAGCATGAAGGCGGCGGTCTTGCCCGAACCGGTCTGCGAGGACACCAGCAGATCCTGGCCGCTGATGGCGGCGGGGATGGCCTTTTCCTGGACCGGAGTGGGGGAGGTGTAGCCTGCTTCGGTCAGGGCTTTGATGATCGAAGGGTTCAGGCCAAGTGCTTCAAAAGTCATAATCTCTTTCGTGAATGTGAACGACAGGCACGAGAAGGGCGCACGCAAGCGCGCCGGGCATCGAGTGCCTGAACGAAAAAAAGCAACGCCAACCGACGAAATGACTATGAAAAATACAAAGAAATTTCGGCACAAAAGCTTTGCGCCGGGACGGCATCATCAAGGGATGCCAGGGGCGGGGGGCTTTTACTGGGAACTTGTCGTAATGACAGGTAAGGCTTGCGAAGCTGCTTGGGCAAATACGGCGGGAAACTCTACAGGGCAGATTTCACATCCGATTCGCCTGTACATCGGTTATTGCGATGCACAAGGCGAATCATACCCTAAAACCTCGAAATTAGCACGAAGCTATTTTGAGAAACTGTCTCTTATTTGTGGGGGATGCTTGCTTATTCCGCCATGCCGCCCACGACGCGGGAGAAGCCACCATCCACATAGGTGATCTCGCCGGTGATGCCCGAGGCCAGGTCGGAGAGCAGGAAGGCCGAGGCATTGCCGACGTCTTCGATGGTGACGTTGCGGCGCAGCGGGGCGGTCGCCGCCACGGCACCCAGGATCTTGCCGAAGCCCTTGATGCCGCTGGCGGCCAGGGTCTTGATCGGACCGGCCGAGACGCCATTGACACGCACGCCCTTGGGGCCGAGGGATTCGGCCAGGTAGCGCACCGAGGCTTCCAGCGAGGCCTTGGCCAGGCCCATGGTGTTGTAGTTGGGCACCACGCGTTCCGAACCCAGGTAGGTCAGGGTCAGCAGGGCAGCGTTGGACGACAGCAGCGGCATGGCGGCCTTGGCCATGGCCGGGAAGCTGTAGGCGGAGATGTCGTGGGCGATCTTGAAGCCTTCGCGCGAGAAGCCTTCCAGGAAATCGCCGGCAATCGCTTCGGACGGGGCGAAGCCGATGGCGTGCACCAGGCCGTCCAGCTGGCTCCAGGACTTGCCCAGGTCGGCGAACAGGGCATTGATCTGCTCATCGCTGCCGACGTCGCAGTCGAAGACCAGCTTGCTGTCGAATTCTTCGGCGAACTTGGTGATGCGGTCCTTGAAGCGCTCACCCACGTAGGTGAAGGCCAGTTCGGCGCCTTCGCGCTTGCACGCCTGGGCGATGCCGTAGGCGATGGAACGGTTGGACAGCAAGCCGGTGATCAGGATTTTTTTGCCTTGCAGAAATGCCATGTTGACTCCGTAGGGTCCGCCGCGTGCTGCGCGCTTCTGCCGGGCAGAAGCAGGCGCGGCGCGGCCGGTAAGTGATAGCGGCGCCGCGCAGTGGCGGCGGCCGGGGTGGGACAGACCCGGATTGTAGGGGCTTGCGGCAGGCGCGGCAACCTTTGCGGCACCGCCGGGGCATCGTACGGGCAGGCAATGACGGCATTTGTTAAGTTGCTTTAATTGCTTCCCTGTAATCGCTGCTCTCTTTACAATGCCCCGACACGGAAATCGTTTCCAGGTCCCGGCCACCACCTTCAGGCAGCAGGCATCAAGCCATCAGGCGCGGGACTTGCTTGCCCGAGACATCATTGCCCACGAGAGTGCACACAGACAACCGCATGGTCCAGCCCCTGAAGACAGCCAAGATTTTCCTCTCCTGCCTGCTGGCCGCCGCCCTGGCCCATGGCACCCCGGCCGCCGCCGAGCATGCCTTTTCGCTGTATGACACGCCCAAGTACCGGCCCGGCTTCAGCCATTTCGATTACGTCAATCCGGATGCCCCCAAGCGCGGCACCCTGTACCTGGCCAATCCTGACGCCCGCACCAGCTTCGACAAATTCAATCCCTTCTCGCTCAAGGGCGTGGCCGCCGCCGGCCTGGACCAGTTCATGTTCGAGACCCTGGCCGTGGGCTCGGCCGATGAAGTGGCCTCCATGTACGGCCTGCTGGCTGACGATATGGTGGTGGCGCCGGACCGGCGTTCGATGCGCTTTCATCTCAACCCCAAGGCACGCTTCAACAATGGCGATCCGGTCACAGCTGCCGACGTCAAGTATTCCTTCGATACCCTCGTGAGCAAGGGCTCGCCGCAGTTCAAGTCGCTCTTCGGTGACGTCGAACGGTGCGTGGTGGTCGATGCGATGACGGTGCGCTTCGACTTCAAGAGCGACAACCATGAACTGCCGCTGATCGTGGGCGGCCTGCCGGTGTTTTCGCCCAAGTGGGGCGCCGGCACCCCCTTCGACCGCATCCAGCTCACCCCGCCCATTGCCAGCGGTCCTTATGCCATCGAAAGCTACGATCCGGGCCGCAGCATCATCTATCAGCGCCGTGCCGATTACTGGGGCAATGACCTGCCCACGCGGCGCGGCATGTACAACTTCGCGCGCATCGCCTATCGCTTCTACAAGGATGACCTGGCCCGCCTGGAAGCCTTCAAGGCCGGCGAGTTCGACGTGGTGGTCGAGTACAGCGCCAAGAACTGGGCGCGCGGCTACACGGGTCCGAAGTTTTCCGATGGCCAGATCGTCAAGCGCGCCTTCCCGCATCACAACGGCGCCAACATGCAGGGTTTCGTGATGAACCTGCGCCGCCCGCAATTCCAGGATGCGCGGGTGCGCCGTGCGCTGGGCCTGGCGCTGGACTTCCAGTGGATGAACCGGCAGCTGTTCTACAACCAGTACACCCGCGTCGATTCCTACTTCGCCAATTCCGAACTGGCTGCCACCGGCAGCCCTTCGGCGGACGAACTCAAGTTGCTGGAACCCTTGCGTGCCCAGTTGCCGGCCGCCGTCTTCGGCCCGGTACCGGCACCGCCCAATACCAATCCGCCCGGCTCCTTGCGGGCCAACCTGAGGGAAGCGCGGCGGCTGTTCCAGGAAGCCGGGTGGACTTATCGCGACGGCGCCTTGCGCAATGACAAGGGCGAGGTGTTCCAGATGGAAATCCTCGACGATCAGCCGGCGATGTCGCGCGTCATCAGCATCTATGCACGCAATCTTGAGAAGCTCGGGGTGCGCGTGAACCAGCGCACGGTGGACTACGCGCTGGCGCAAAAGCTGCTGGAGAACTTCGAGTTCGACATGACCAGCCTGGCCATTCCCGCCACCAACAGTCCGGGCAGCGAGATGTTCGACATCTACGGCTCGCGCGCGGCCGACGAGTCCGGTTCCAACAATGTCTGGGGCCTGAAGAATGCAGCGGTGGACCAGTTGATCGGCAAGGTCGTGGCGGCCCATTCGCGCGCCGAACTGCTGACAGCCACCCACGCGCTGGACCGGGTGCTGCTCAATCTCTACATCACCGTGCCGCACTGGTATTCGTCCACGCACCGCATGGCCTACCGCAACCGCTTCGGCATTCCTGCGGTACTGCCCAGGTATTACGAAGCCAATCCCTACGTGGTCAGCATGTGGTGGGAAGAAAAGCCACGCTGAAAAAGCGCCGCCTTCCCATGACATCGATCCTGCCTCCGGAAACAAGAAAGCACTTGCCATGAATATCTGGGCTTACATTCTCAAGCGCATCCTCCTGATGGTGCCCACGCTGTTGGGCGTGATCGCCATTACCTTCGCCGTGATCCAGTTCGTTCCGGGCGGCCCGGTGGAGCAGATGGTGCAGGAGTTGCGCGGGCGCTCCGGCGTGCACGAATCGGCCGGTGGTGGTGGCGCCTATCGCGGGCGCCAGGGCGTGGATGCCGAGCGCGTCAAGGAAATCAAGGCCCTGTACGGTTTCGACAAGCCGCCGTTGGAGCGCTTCTGGCTCATGCTCAAGGGCTTCGCCACCTTCGACCTGGGCCGCAGTTTTTATCGCCATGCCGACGTCTGGGAACTGGTGAAGTCGAAGATGCCGGTCTCCATCAGCATCGGCTTGTGGACCTTCTTCATTACCTACCTGATCTCGGTGCCGCTGGGAATCGCCAAGGCCGTGCGCGAGGGCAGCCGCTTCGATTCGGTCACCAGCGCGGCGGTGCTGGTGGGTTACTCGATTCCCGGTTTCGTGCTGGGCGTGTTCCTGCTGGTGATGTTCGGCGGCGGCAGCTTCCTGCAGTGGTTCCCGCTGCGCGGGCTGACCTCGGACAACTGGGCGCAGCTCTCCTGGTTTGGCAAGATCACCGATTACCTGTGGCATATCACGCTGCCCATCATTGCTTCGGTGGCGGGCTCGTTTGCCACCATGACCATGCTCACCAAAAACACCTTCCTTGAAGAAATCCGTAAACAATATGTACTCACCGCACGCGCCAAGGGCCTGTCGGAAAAGCGGGTGCTCTACAAGCACGTCTTTCGCAACGCGCTCATTCCGCTGGTGACCGGTTTCCCGGCCGCCTTCATCGGTGCCTTCTTCGCCGGCAGCCTGTTGATCGAAACGCTGTTCTCGCTCGATGGACTGGGTTTGCTGTCGTATGAAGCTGTGATCCGCCGCGATTATCCGGTGGTCATGGGGACGCTCTACCTGTTCACGCTGATCGGTCTGGCGGTCAAACTCATCGGTGACCTCTGCTATGTCTGGGTCGATCCTCGCGTGCAATTTGAAAGCCTGGCGAAATGAATCCGGTCTCTCTCCCCACTACACCTTCCGTCTCGCCCGGCCGCCGCATCTGGCTGCGTTTTCGTGCCAACCGCACCGGTTACTGGAGCTTGCTGATCTTCTCGGTACTGTTCGTGCTGAGCCTCGGGGCTGAACTCTTTTCCAATGACAAGCCGCTGGTGGCCAGCTACCAGGGCCAACTGATCTTCCCGATGTTCAAGGATTATTCGGACAAGAGCTTCGGTGGCGACTTCGATACGCCAGCCGACTACCTCGATCCCTTCATCCAGGATCAGTTCAAGAAGGACGGCAACTGGGCCTTGTATCCCCTGAACCGCTACAACCACGAGACCCTGAACTATTTCGCCAAATCGCCCAATCCGGCCCCGCCTTCGGCCGACAACTGGCTCGGTACCGATGATCGCGGACGCGACGTGTTTGCCCGTTTGCTCTACGGTTTCCGGCTTTCGGTCCTGTTCGGCCTGGCCTTGACGGCCATCGGCGTGGTGCTGGGCGTGCTGGCCGGGGCGATACAGGGCTACTTCGCCGGCCGTACCGACCTCTTGATCCAGCGCCTGCTGGAAATCTGGGGTTCCATGCCGGAGCTGTATCTGCTGATCATCTTCTTTTCCATCTTCCAGCCCAGCCTGCTGGTGCTGCTGGGCTTGCTGGCCGCCTTTGGCTGGATGGGCCTGGCCGATTACGTGCGCGCCGATTTCCTGCGCAACCGCAACCTTGAATATGTCCAGGCCGCGCGTGCCATGGGCTTGTCCAATCGCCAGATCATCTGGCGCCACGTGCTGCCCAACAGCATGACCACGGTGGTGACCTTCCTGCCCTTCCGCATGAGTGCCTCCATCCTCGCGCTGACCAGCCTGGACTTCCTCGGCCTGGGTGTGCCGCCTTCCACACCCAGCCTGGGTGAGTTGCTGTCGCAGGGGAAGAACAACCTCGATGCCTGGTGGATCGCATTGTCGACCTTCCTGGTGCTGACCGTCATGCTGCTGTTGCTGACCAATATCGGCGATGCCCTGCGCAACGCCCTGGATGTACGGAGGAAGGCATGAGCACGCCGCTGCTGGAAGTAAAGGACCTGACGGTGCGCTTCGGCGACGCCGTAGTGGTCGATCGTGTGAGCTTTTCGATTGCGCGTGGCGAGAAATTCGCCCTGGTAGGCGAATCCGGCTCAGGCAAGACGGTTTCTTCGCTGGCCGTAATGCAGCTCAACCAGGATGCCCGTTACGAAGGCAGCATCCTGCTTGACGGCCAGGATGTGCTGAAGAAAAACGAGCGCCAGATGCAGCAGGTGCGCGGCAATGACGTGGCCATGATTTTCCAGGAGCCGATGACGGCTTTGAATCCGCTCTTCACCATCGGCAACCAGATCGCCGAAGTGCTGATGCATCACGAAGGCCTCAATGCCCGCGATGCGGCCCGGCGCGCCGTAGCGCTGCTGGATAAGACCGGCATCCCCGAACCGGCGCGGCGGGCACTGTCGTATCCGCATGAGCTGTCGGGCGGCCAGCGCCAGCGCGCCATGATCGCCATGGCGCTGGCCTGCAAGCCCAAGCTGCTGATCGCCGATGAACCGACCACGGCCCTGGATGTGACTATCCAGGTGCAGATCCTGGCGCTGCTGAACCAGTTGCAGCGCGAAGAAAACATGGCCGTGCTCATCATCTCGCACGACCTGAACCTGGTGAGCCACTTCGCCGACCGCGTGGGCGTGATGGAAAAGGGCAGGCTGGTGGAAAGCGCCAGCGTCACCGAGCTGTTTGCCAACCCGCAGCAAGCCTATACGCGCAAGCTGTTGCAAAGCCGTCCGCAGCGCAATGCGGCCGATGTCGCGGCCGACGCCCCGGTGATCCTGCAGGCAGAAAAGCTGCGCTGCACCTATCACATCAAGCAGGGCTGGTTCGCCAAGCGCGCCTTCCATGCCGTCGATGGCATCGACCTGCAATTGCGGCGGGGTGAAACCGTCGGCATCGTTGGTGAGTCCGGTTCCGGCAAGTCCACGCTGGGCATGGCCTTGTTGCGGCTGTCGGCGGCCAGCGTGGCCGGCAGCATCCGTTTCGAGGACGTGCCGATTTCCGAGCGCAGCAGCCGTGAACTGCGGCCCCTGCGCGCCCGCATGCAGGTGGTGTTCCAGGATCCCTTCGCCTCGCTCTCGCCGCGCCGCACGGTGGAGCAGATCGTCGGCGAGGGCCTGGCCCTGCATCATCCCGACAAGAGCCCTGAGCAGCAGCGCCAGGCCATCATCGCCGCGCTCGAAGAAGTCGGCCTGACGGCGGCGCTGCTGGATCGCTATCCGCATGAATTTTCCGGTGGCCAGCGCCAGCGCATTGCCATCGCCCGCGCACTGGTGCTGCAACCCGAACTGTTGCTGCTGGACGAGCCGACCTCGGCGCTGGACGTGACCGTGCAGCAGCAGGTGCTGCAACTGCTGGCGGATCTGCAGCGCCGGCACGGGCTGGCCTATCTTTTCATCACCCATGACCTCGCCGTGGTGCAGGCCATGGCGCATCAGGTCATCGTGATGAAGGATGGCAAGGTGGTCGAAAGCGGCCCTGCCGAGCAGGTGCTGCAGCATCCCCAGCAGGACTACACACGCCGGCTGGTGGCCGCGGCCACCTACGCCGAAGCGGCGCACTGAAACGCAGGCGGCAAAAAAGAAAACCCGAAGTCCGGATCAGCTCCGGGGCTTCGGGTCCATGCAGACTGCTCTCTTTTTCCTTTTCCGTGCTTCGTGCGCGTCTTCTTGTGGTGGGCGGCCGGGCCGCCCGGGTCTCCTCCGGCTTCCTCCGGATTATTGCTTGCGTGCGCCGTTGCCCGAGGCCAGCGTCAGCGGCTTGCCTGCGACCTTGCGGGCCTGCGCTGGCGCTGCCTTGCGCACCGGGCCCCGCGATGCGACCTGGCGGCGCGCCGGTGCGGCGTGATGCACCGCTACGCGGGTCGGTGCGGCATTGGGCACGTGCAGCTGCAGGCTCTGGCCAGCAGCCAGGGTGTCACGCTTCAAACCGTTCCATTCCTTGATCTGCGCTACGCTGACGCGATAGCGGCTGGCGATGCCGGCCAGGGTGTCGCGCTTGCCGGCCTTCACATAGATACGGCGGGTCTCCGGCACGTCCGGGGCAATGGCCAGGCGGGCGTTGTCGGCGATTTCCGGGGTCAGGTCGGTGTCGAGCGCGGCGGTTTCTTCGGTCTTGGGCACCAGGATGGTGGAGCCGGCCTTCAAGACCATGCGCGGCGGAATCTGGTTGACGCTGCGGATCACTTCGGGGGTGGTGCCGAACTTGCTGGCGATGGTCTCGATGCGTTCACGCGCGCTCGAGACGGTATGTGCGGTCCAGGTCGAGAAGGCCTGCGTCCACTTGGACATGTTGGCCTTGAACTTCTCGGCATTGCTTTCCGGCAGCAGGATCTTGGTGTCTTCGCCGCCGATGATGACGGGGCGGTTGAACTGCGGGTTGAGCGCCTTGAACTCATCGACCGACAGCTCGGCCAGTTGCGCGGCGACCTTCACGTCGATGTTGCGGGTCTTGCCGATGGTGACGAAGTAGGGCTGGTTGTCCACCTTGGGCAGGGCGATGTTGAAGGCGCCCGGGTTGGCGATGATGTTCTTGACCGCCTGCAGCTTGGGCACGTAGTTGCGGGTCTCGGCGGGCATCTGCGCCGACAGCGTATTGAAGTCGATCGGCAGGCCGGCCGCCAGGTTGCGGTTGACCGCGCGCTGCACCGAACCTTCGCCCCAGTTGTAGGCCGCCAGCGCCAGCTGCCAGTCGCCGAACATGCCGTAGAGCTTCTGCAGGTAGGTCAGCGCGGCGTCGGTGGAGGCCAGCACGTCGCGGCGCTCGTCGGTGAACATGTTCTGCTTGAGGTTGTAGTCACGCCCGGTGGAGGGAATGAACTGCCACATGCCGGCCGCCTTGGCCGTCGACAGCGCTTCCGGATTGAAGGCCGATTCGATGAAGGGCAGCAGCGCCAGCTCGGTGGGCATGCCGCGCTTTTCCAGTTCCTGCACGACGTGGAACAGATAGCGCGAGGCGCGTTCCGTGGTGCGCTGGATGTAGTCGGGACGGGAGCTGTACCACTGGGTCTGGCTCTCCACCAGGGCGTTATCCAGATCGGGAATCCCGAAGCCCTTGCGAATGCGCGTCCAGATGTCGATATCGTTCATCCCCGGCAGGGCATTGCCGGCCAGTTCGGGATTGATCGCATTGAAGGGGGCGGGGTAGATCGAGATATCGTTGGCGTAGGAGAGCAGCGGGGTGCCAGCGCATAACAGGGCGGCAATGGCGAATTGTTTCAAAGTACGCTGCATGTGGGCGATATCCTGTGCCAGAGGCAAAAGTTTGCGTGCGGCGCTTCCGTTGCAGAGCTGTGATGAAGCTCGACACCTCCTGCCGGCGGAATCCGGATCAGTCCGATCACGGGCGCGTGCAGGTTGACGGTAATGCAAGGTCGGAAGCTGCGAGTTTCCCCGGCGTGGTGCTGGGCAGACAGCGTTTCGTAAAAAAGCGTAAAAGCGCTGGCGCCCAAATTGGGGAATTGGAGGAGTGTACGGAAGACCCTTTTAGCCAGTCAAGCAAAAATTGGCCTCTGTTACAAAGCCAAGTCCTTGATTTGGCAGCTTTTTGCGGCTAACTGTCCCTCAATTTGGCGCTATCTGTAGGTATTCTTCCATTCACGCAGTGCTGCAAAGCTGCTAACTTCGTCCAACTGCACCAAACGGCCGCTCTTTTGCAGTGATTCGAGGATTTCCTTTTCCTGGGCGCGCAGGAAGGGATTGGTCTGGCGCTCCAGGGCGATACTGGTCGGCACGGTAGGCTCGCCGCGTTCGCGCCGGGCGCGCTCTCGAACGATGCGCTCAGCCAGCGCGGCATTGCCCGGCTCGACCTCGGCTGCAAACTTCAGGTTGGAGAGCGTGTATTCATGCGCGCAGTAGACCTGGGTATCGCCGGGCAGGCTGGCCAGCTTGCCCAGGGATTCCACCATCTGCGCCGGCGTGCCTTCGAAGACGCGTCCGCAGCCACCGGCAAAGAGCGTATCACCGCAGAACAGCAGGGCTTGCGCAGGCGCGTAATACGCGATGTGGCCCAGGGTATGCCCCGGCACTTCGATGACCTGCAGGGACAAGCCCAGGGAAGCGATATTCACCTCTTCATTCTCGTGCAGCGGGACCGTCATCCCCTTGATGCGGGATTGCTCGCGTGCCGGCCCGTAGACCGGGATCACCGGGAACTCGTCGCTCGCGGCAGCCCGTGCCAGCTCGACCACACCGCCAACATGGTCAGCATGATGATGAGTCAGTAGAATAGCGGCCAACGTCAGGCCCTCGGCCTGCAATGCGGCCAGGACGGGGACCGCGTCGCCGGGGTCGACCACGGCGGCATGGCGCCCGTCATGGAGGATCCACAGGTAGTTGTCGTCGAACGCCGGAACGGCCAGGACGTCCAATGAAGTTTTCTGATCTGCTTGAGCTGGCTTGGCTGGCTGGGTCATGAGGCGCGAAAGAAGAGATGGCTGACAAGGCTGAAACTGCTGTGACTGCGAACAACGTCGAAATTATAGACCTGGCCGCCTGGTTGCAGACGCCCATCGGCGACTACCTGCGCCAGTGGGAGCAGCGTCATCTCAACACATTGACGGCCGACATCTTCGGCTTCAACGCCGTGCAGATCGGTTCCCCCCAGATCCACGCCCTGCAGGCCAACCGCATGCCCTATCGCTGGCTGGCCGACAACCGCATGCCGGTGGAAGGGCAGTCCGAGCTGGAAATTCCCCAGGTGGTCACGCAGAATTTCGGCGAATTGCCCTTTGCCACCCAGAGCCTGGACCTGGTGGTCCTGCCGCACGTACTGGAATTCGCCGCCGAGCCGCACCAGGTGCTGCGCGAGGTGGAGCGGGTCTTGATTCCGGAAGGACAGGTCATCATCTGCGGTTTCAATCCCAGTAGCCTCTGGGGCATGCGCCAGGTCGCCGGACGCCTGACCGGGGCGCATTTCCTGCCGCAGGATGGCGAATTCATCCGCCTGCCGCGCCTGAAGGACTGGTTGAAGCTGCTCAACATGGAAGTCAATCGCGGCCACTTCGGCTGCTACGCGCCGCCCTGCGAGACGACGCAATGGCTGGACCGTTTCGGTTTCATGGAAAAGGCCGGCGACCGCTGGTGGCCGTATTTCGGCGCGGTCTACATCGTCCAGGCGATCAAGCGGGTGCCCGGCATGCGCCTCATCGGCCCGGCCCTGCAACGCCAGAAACTGACGGCCCCGCGTGGCGTGCCGGTGACCAACCGCATCCACAAAACGGACTGAAAACCGACTGAATTTACCGGCCTTGTAGCGCGATCAGGTATCATCGCGGCCCGCCTACGGTGCGCACAAGTGCACAAGCAAACAGATTGAAGTGAAGAGTATGGATAAAGTAGAGATCTATTCCGATGGCGCCTGCAAGGGCAATCCTGGCCGTGGCGGCTGGGGCGCATTGCTGGTGGCGGGCGGCAAGGAGAAGGAAATCTTCGGCGGCGAGGCCAACACCACCAACAACCGCATGGAGCTGATGGCGGTGATCCAGGCTTTGAATGCCTTGAAGCGCCCGTGCGAAGTGGTGGTCCACACCGACAGCCAGTACGTGCAGAAGGGCATCAGCGAATGGATCCACGGCTGGAAGGCGCGCGGCTGGAAGACGGCCAGCAAGGAGCCGGTCAAGAACGCTGACCTGTGGCAGGCGCTGGACGCCGCCCAGCAGCAGCATCAGGTTGAGTGGCGCTGGGTGCGTGGCCACAACGGCCACGCCGGCAACGAGCGCGCCGACCAGCTGGCCAATCGCGGCGTGGACAGCATAGGCTGATCCGTCCAGCTTTTTTCTTCATATCGGCATTTTTCAGCATCAGAATCAGCAGGGAGCAAGCATGCGTCAGATCATCCTCGATACCGAAACCACGGGCCTTTCGCCGCGCAACGGCAACCGCATCCTGGAAATCGGCTGTGTGGAGGTGCTCAACCGCCAGCTTTCGGGCAAGAACCTTCACTTCTACATCAACCCCGAGCGCGACTCCGAAGAAGGTGCGCTGGCCGTGCACGGCCTGACCACCGAATTCCTGGCCGACAAGCCGACCTTCAAGCAGATCGCCGCCGAGTTCCTGGACTACGTGCGTGGCGCCCAGATCATCATCCACAATGCGCCCTTTGACGTCGGTTTCCTTGATGCCGAACTGGCCTTGCTGGGCCTGCCGCCGTTCAAGGAGCATGTGATCGACGTGGTGGACTCGCTGCAGATGGCCAAGGAACTGCACCCGGGCCGCCGCAATTCGCTCGATGCGCTGTGCGACCGCTATGGCATTTCCAACGCCCACCGCGTGCTGCACGGCGCGCTGCTGGATGCGGAGTTGCTGGCCGAGGTCTACCTGTCGATGACGCGTGGCCAGAACACGCTGACCATGGACCTGGGCGCGGAGGAAGATGTCAGCGAAGGCGAAGGCAAGCTGGAACTGGCTCCGCTGGCCGAGGTGATCGTGGTGGCCGCCAGCGAGGAAGAACTGGGCCTGCACGAAGACGTGCTCAACCAGCTCGACAAGGAAGCCCGGGGCAGCTGCGTGTGGCGCTTTGAACCGCCGCCGCCGGAGGCGGCTGCTGAAGCGGCGTGAGGCTGATGTTGGTCAGGCCTTTGTCGTCATCCGGCAGCGCTTTCGATAAAAAATGAAGAATTATTTACGAAGCACTTGCGCAGGTCGAAAAACGTTGGCATAATCTCGCTTCTCGATTGGCGCTGCAGCAAAAAGCCAGTCAGGTACGGAAGGTTAGCTCAGTGGTAGAGCACTGCATTCACACTGCAGGGGTCGCAAGTTCAAACCTTGCACTTTCCACCAAATTCAGAAAAGCCCGCCTAGTGCGGGCTTTTCGCATTTCTCCGATCAAAAGCGCCACTGAGCTGGTTGGCCATCCCACTGGCCCGATACCTGCGATGGCAATCTGGATCGGACTGACCTGAACGCCAGCCGTCGAGTTCACGAAGACGGACTTCCCCGCCGAAGCTTCTATTGCGGCTTTGTCGCCGCCTCGTCAGCTGAACGCTTGCTGATCTCCCCTTGAGTCTGGATTCCCTTGGAGACAGCATAGGTTCCGAGACTGATCCCGAGCAGCGTCAGAATGCCATCTGGAATATTCGGGAAGCCTTTGCCAGGATCGGTCATCGTAATGATGAAAAGGCTGGCGGCCACCACGAATGTGAAGAGCAGCATTTGGAAGCGGGACATGCTGGCAACGCCATCGGACTCGCTGATGAGCAATCTGAGATTGATTTTTCCCGAGGCAATTTGCCACAAGATAAGCAGCTCAACGAACCCGATGAAAACGACGACAAGCCAAGTCAAGATCGTAATTGGTTGCATGGTCTTGGTTCCCCGAAATAATTTAAATGAAATGGTGCCGCAGAAGCGCCCGGAACTTGGCAAGCAAATAGCCGCTGCTGCTGCCTCCCTGCAAGATCAACAGTTGATGCGAGAAGTCGGGAAAGTGATCGGGATGCGCAATCACCTTCAACAGGTAATCCAACGCCAGATAGAGAGTGACCAGGAGCAGTTGCACACGCGCTGGACTGAAGTCGAGCTGATGCGTCCGGAGGTTGGTTTGATGGAGCAGGCCAGCGGTGTTTATTTGTCCTGACAGCAGCCGCATGCTCACCAGAAGCGCCAGGGCGCTGATGAATATCAGATTCATGCACGCCAGAAAACGCATGGTCACCATCGTCACCTCAATTGAAGATCACTTTATCCGCCTTCTCCATGGAGATTCATTTTCACGTCTTGATCAGTCGATTCCGATAGCGCTCAGGGAATCTGCCCATTTTTGAGCAAGCTTGCGATAGCCCGCGGCAGTAGGATGAATTTCATTTTCCCAGTCGCCGCTTTCTCCTGGCGCTGCATCCTTGGCTCGCGTGAGGACATCGTGTGTTTTAACCAGGTGGGCATTCCTCATCCGTGCCGCTCCGTTCTCGAGACAGGTGTTCAACACGTCGAAAAGATAACTGGTCAGCCCCGGCCAGGCGGCATCGGGAACTTTGGCCTTGCCCAGCGCCTTCCATAGCCAAGGTCCGATGTTCGGGCCTGCCGGGGCATTTCGCGCAGTGGGATAATCATAGGTATTGAAGAAGACGGGAACGTCCTTGTTTTGCCCCGATGCTTTCTGCGCTTCCAGTTCAGCCATCGATTGTGCGATGTCCTCCTTGAATCGAGCCAGTCTCTGCTGGTCAACATATTGGGAGACATCCGGGCCATTCGCTATCACATCAGGACGAAGCAAGGGTTTGTCTCCAAGCAAGGCGTCGATCAAATCATTGCCGCCGCCCGAGATCAGAATGGCATCCCATTTCGTGGAGAAATTTCCCGTGAGCAGTGCGTTGAAATACATGCTGCGCCTGACCTCATTGGCCAGCGTGATGCCCGGGTAGGCGCAATTGATGATCGCTACGCGCTGAGTAAAATGGAACTGCTGCAGGATGTTGGAGGTGGACCAAGGTGGATTGGCTCCGATGGAGAACCAGGAATCCCCTTGCGCAAGTATTTTGAACCGGAAATCAGACAGCAAGGGGTCGCTGTCGTTAGGGTGAAGAGCGGATTCAGGACCAAGGATAGTCAGCGACATGAGTTTCTCCTTGCTTGGCTAGAACAACGGATGGAACCACTCCTGCTCTTAAGGAGCGTGGAGCTGGCCGGGATTCACACTGGTGAGCCTGTTTCTTGTGCTTGACGAGGCGAGACTGAGCGCCATCAACGGGTCAACACAAGGGGGAGGAGCGAATGCGGGTTTGAGCATGGAAGGCGTTGGCACATCGCGTACCAAGCATGTAAACCGACGGCGCGGCGGCAAGCGGCGCATTGACAACCATAACTCCATAAGCCCCTCACTGTTCTAGTATTTTTGGACGAGAAGAACTACTGAATCTGGCAGGAAACAGAAATCGACACCCCCGAAACATGTGCTGTTTTCGATCATCTGCTGCCGCGCAATATAGCTCAGAATTACTCGATTCGTTTGACTTTTTTTTATCTTTCTTGGTTGATTTCCGAGCAGAATTTTTATTGTTTCGCTGGTGTAACGTTCGATGTCATTTGAACTGTCATGCCTTCGCATTTGGCGATCCATACGATATAACCTTCCGGGAATTTCCTTGCATCACCTTATCGTTTTTTGCTCGACGCGCGCTTTTCTTTGAGGCGCACTGAGCGTGATTCTTCAAGTTAGCGCCCACTCTTCAGAACTAGGACTCCGAACAGCCATGCACGACATCATCTGCCCCCACTGCGGCAAAGCCTTCAAGATCGACGAAGCCGGTTACGCCGACATCCTTTCGCAAGTGCGCGACAGCGCTTTCGAGCAGCAATTGCACGAGCGCCTGGAGCTGGCCGAGCAGGACAAGCGCAACGCCATCGCGCTGGCGAGCGCCCAAGCCGAGGCGCAATTGCAGAAGGCCGCAGCCGCGCGTGATGCCGAGATCCAGGAATTGAAGGCAAGGCTGGAAGCCGGTGAAATGGCGCAGAAGATGGCCGTGGCCGAAGCCATGGCCAACGTCGAGCGCGAGCGGGACAAGCTGGCCAATGAACTCGAACAGGCCAGAAAAGAAAAGCTCGCCGACCAGCAACTGGCCGAGGCTCGCCTCGCCCAGCAATTGCAGCAGACCGTCAGTGAGAAGGATGCCGAGATCCAGGCATTGAAAGCGAAGATGGATTCCATTGCGCTGACCCAGAAGCTGGCCGTGAATGAAGCCGTCGGCGTGGTGGAGAAGGAGCGCGATGAACTCAAGAACAACCTGATGCGCGCCGAGCTGGAAAAACAGCTGGCCGAGAAATCACTGAAAGACAAATACGAGACCCAGCTCAAGGACCGCGAAGACATGATCGAGCGCCTGCGCGACATGAAGGCGCGGCTCTCCACCAAGATGGTCGGCGAGACCCTGGAACAGCACTGCGAAACCGAGTTCAACCGCATCCGCGCCACCGCCTTCCCGCGCGCGTATTTCGAGAAGGATAACGACGCCCGCAGCGGCAGCAAGGGCGATTACATCTTCCGTGATACGGATGAGGCCGGCACCGAGATCGTCTCCATCATGTTCGAGATGAAGAACGAGAACGATCACACCGCCACCAAGAACCGCAATGAAGACTTTCTCAAGGAACTGGACAAGGACCGCCAGGAGAAGGGCTGCGAATACGCCGTGCTGGTCTCGATGCTGGAGCCGGAGAGCGAGCTGTACAACACCGGGATCGTGGATGTCTTCCATCGCTATCCGAAGATGTATGTGGTGCGTCCGCAGTTCTTCATCCCCATCATTACGCTGCTGAGGAACGCCGCCCTCAACTCGCTGAAATACAAGACCGAACTGGCGCTGGTGAAGGCGCAGAACATCGACATCACCAACTTCGAATCCGAGCTCGACACCTTCAAGGCGGCCTTCGCCAAGAACTACGACCTGGCCTCGCGCCGTTTCCAGACGGCCATCGACGAGATCGACAAGTCCATCGACCACTTGCAGAAAACCAAGGAAGCCTTGCTCGGTACCGACCGCAACCTGCGCCTGGCCAATGACAAGGCGCAGGATGTGACCATCAAGCGCTTGACGCGCGGCAATCCGACCATGGCGGCGAAGTTTGCGGAGATCAAGAAAGAGCAGTCCGACGACGGGCAGTGAAGCCGACCATCTTCACGGGGTGGCGAAGGCGGCAAACTCGGCGCGCAGCGCGGCATACAGGTTGCGATAACGTTCGAGCCTGTGCGCGATGTGATCGCGCTGCACGGCGTTCGGTCGGTAGGTCTCTTCGATAACGGGCGCCACGCACACGCCCCCCGCATCTTCCCCCGTCTGCGCCAACCTCCCCAACCTGGCCGCCCCCATTGCCGCCCCCACCTCTGCCCCCGCATGCCGCCGCAACGGAATGCCCAAGGCCGTCGCACACAGTTCCCCCCAGAACGCACTGCGCGACCCACCCCCGACAAAGGCCGCACTCTCCAGCACCGTACCCGCCGCCTGCAAAGCCGCATAGCCGTCGGCCATCGCAAAGGCCACGCCTTCCATCACCGCATAAGCCAGGTGCGCACGCTCATGCGCAGGCGTCATGCCAAACAGCACGCCCTTGGCGGCCGCATCGTTGTGCGGCGTGCGCTCGCCATTCAGATAAGGCAGGAACAAGGGCGCCTGCGCCTGCTGCGTGGCCGTCAGCTGCTCCGCGCTCGCCGCCAGTTCGGCCACCGGCCGTCCGGTCACGCCAGCGAGCCAGTGCAGGCTGGCCGCCGCCGACAGGATCACGCTCATCTGATGCCATTGCCCCGGCAGGCAGTGGCAGAACGCATGCACGCCCTGCTGCGGATTGGGCGCATGCCGCGCCGTAGCCGCAAACAAGACGCCTGAACTGCCCAGCGATAGGAAAGCATCGCCAGCCTGGATCACGCCGATACCCACCGCACTGGCCGCATTGTCGCCGGCACCACCGGCCACCACCACCGGTCCGCTGATGCCCCACTCGCGGCGCAGTTCGTTGCGCAAATGACCGGCCACCGCGCTGCCTTCCACCAGGCGCGGCATATGGCTGCGATCCAGCCCGGTGGCCGCCAGCATGCGATCAGACCAGTCGCGCCGCGCTACGTCCAGCCACAGCGTGCCGGCCGCATCCGACATCTCGGAGACGAATTCGCCAGTCAGCTTCCAGCCCAGGAAATCCTTGGGCAGCAACACCTTGTCGATGGCGCGATAGACGGCCGGCTCATACTTCGACAGCCACAGCAGCTTGGGCGCCGTAAAGCCGGGCATGGCGCGATTGCCCGTGATGAGGGCCGCGTCCGGTACCAACGCTTCCAACTCCACACATTCTGCGTGAGCACGCATGTCGTTCCACAGGATGGCCGGGCGTAATACGTTGCCGTTGCGGTCCAGCAGGGTAGCACCATGCATCTGGCCGGAGATGCCGATGCCGCGCAGTGCCTGGAAGGCTTGCGGGGCTTCGGCGCGCAGGGCGGCGATGGCGTCCAGCGTGGCGTTCCACCAGGCCTGCGGTGCCTGCTCGGACCACAGCGGATGCGGATTGTCCACGCGCAGCCGGGCGCTGCTGCTGGCGATGACGCGGGAGTCGTCGTCGGTGAGGACGAGCTTGACTTCGGAAGTGCCGAGGTCGATGCCGAGATAGCTCAAATCGTTTTCCTTTGCATGCAATTGGATGGCCTTTACGCAACCGCCCGAACTTCGTCATTGAGCCGGTGCAGCGCACGAAAGCGCGAGGGCGGCATGCCCTTGTAAGCCAGGAACTGGCGGTTGAAATTGGAGAGATTGTTGAAGCCGACGCGGTAGCACACTTCCGTCACACTCAGGTCGGTACACATCAGTAATTCGCAGGCTTCATTGAGCCGCAATCCGTTCTGGTACTGGATGAAGGTGCAGCCAGTGTGCCGCTTGAAGAACCGCGTAAAGCTGCTCACGCTCATGCCGGCCAGTTCGGCCACGTCGCTCTCGCGCAGGTTGCCGCTCAGGTTCTGGCGGATGCAGGAGAGCACCTGGTTGATGGTGGACGACATGTGGCGCTGCGCATCCAGATCGTAGCCCGGTCCGGCCAGCGGCTTGCGTTCGCGGCAGGAGGCCAGCTGTTCCAGCACGGTCATCATCAGCACCACGCGGCGGGCACCGCTGGCCTGGGCCAGGTCCTGCATCAGCGGGATGATGGACAGGCCCAGCGCATCGGGAAACTGCAGCCCACGCGCGGCGCCCTCCAGCAGATCCTGCAGGGGCGAGAGTTCGGCAATGGCGCCCAGCATGCGGTCGGCGAAGGAGCGCGAGAATTGCAGCACCAGATCGCGTGCAGTCACATGATCCCCGGCACCGAGATTGCTGACCCAGTTGTGCGGCAGGTTGGGTCCGGTCAGCACCAGGTTGCCGGGACCGAAGTCGCCGATGAAGTCGCCCACGAAGAACTTGCCGCCGGAGGCGGTGATGACGTGGACTTCGTATTCAGGATGGAAATGCCACTTGGCCACCGTGTGCGGGTAGTCATGCACCCACGCCCTGAACGATTCGTCCTGGCGGGTATGGACCAGCTCCAGATCCGGGCTCATGCTTTGTCTCCTTGCCGTGCGGGCCGTCGTCATGTCCGCTGGCCGTGAAGGCGGCCTCGGGCAGCGACAGGTTCTCTCCGCTTTGTACATCGAACACGTGCAGCTCTTGCTGGTCGAAGGCCAGGTGCAGGCGCTGACCTACTTGCGGAAGTTGCTGCGCGCTCACCAGGGCGGTCAGCGTCTGCTCGCCGCAGCGGGTGGTCAACAGCGCATCGGCACCCAGGATCTCGACCAGTTCCACGTTGACCGGCAAGCTCAGGCTTGGCGCTTGCTCTTCACCAGCGATGCGGACGTAATCAGGACGCACCGCCAACTTTACCGCCATTCCCTGTGCAAGGCGTGAAAACCTTTCACCCTGCAGGATCCAGTGCTGTTGTTCGCAGCGCACGGCCACCGTATTACCCTCACGTTCGATCACGCCGGAGAGGAAGTTCATGGCCGGCGTACCGATGAAACCCGCCGCAAAGAGCGTACGCGGATAACGGTAGAGCTCGGCTGGCGTACCGGCCTGCACGATCTGGCCGCCATGCATGAGGATCACGCGGTCGGCCAGGGTCATGGCTTCCAGCTGGTCGTGGGTGACGTAGACGGTGGTGGTGCGCAGGCGCTGGTGCAGGCGCTTGATGTCGCCGCGCAATTGCGCGCGCAGCTTGGCGTCGAGGTTGGAGAGCGGTTCGTCGAAGAGGAATACCGCAGGCGTCTTGATGATGGCGCGCGCAATCGCGGCGCGCTGCTGCTGGCCACCGGACATGGCGCGCGGCTTGCGCTCCAGCAGGGTATCCAGGTTCAGCATGGCCGCCACCTCGCGCACGCGGCGGTCGATCTCGTCGGCCGGGCGCTTCAGGCGCCGCAGTCCGAAGGCGATATTGTCATACACGTTCATGTGCGGATACAGCGCATAGTTCTGGAACACCATGGCCACGTTGCGCTCCCGTGCCGGTAGCGCATTGACCACCTTGCCACCGATGGAGAGGGTGCCGCCGCTGATCTCTTCCAGTCCGGCGATCATGCGCAGCATGGTCGATTTGCCGCAGCCCGAGGGACCGAGCAACACGACGAATTCGCCGTCGCCTATCCTCAGGTCCAGCGGATGCAAGACCGGCGGGCCACCGGCGTAATGCTTGGACAAGCCCTGGCAGTGGATGTCGGCCATGGTCAGCCTTCCATCTCGATCTGGATCTTCACATCCTGCGGACGGCCGCGTGCGGCCTCCTCGAAGGCCTCAATCCCCTGCGAGAAGGGGAAGCTGCGTGAAATGAAAGGCTTCACATCGATCATTCCGGAGCTCAGCAGCGCGAGCGCGCGGGGGAAGATGTTGGCATAACGGAAGACCGATTCCAGCCGCACTTCCTTGGTCTGCATGGTCACCACGTCCAGCGCCACCGGCTCTGGCGGCATGCCCACCAGCACCGCGCAGCCGCCGGGGCAGACCATCTGCAGCAGGGTCGGGTAGACCCCGGCATGGCCGGACGCCTCGAAGACCACATCGGCACCCCAGCCCGCGGTGACCTGCTGCACCACGTCATTGAGTGCCTGCTGCGTCACATCCACGGTGATGACGGCGGGATTGTGGGCGAAATGCGCCAGCTTTTCTGCCACTACATCAGCCAGGATCACGCGCGCCGCGCCCCCGGCCAGGGCGGCCAGCGCGGTCATGGCGCCGATGGTGCCGGCGCCGATCACCACGGCCGTATCGCCCGGCTTCATGCGCGCCTTGGTGGCGGCCTGCAGGCCGATGGACAAGGGCTCGACAATCGCCCCTTCGGCAAAGCTGACGTTATCCGGCAGGCGATAGGTAAAGGCCGCCGGATGTACCACGCTGCCGGTAAGGCAGCCATGGATGGGTGGCGTAGCCCAGAAGCGCACCGAGGGGTCGAGGTTGTAGAGGCCGCGCAGCGTGGCCGGCGAATCCAGGCGCGGGATGCCCGGCTCCATGCACACGCGGTCCCCCACCTTGAGCTGGCTGACTTCGCTGCCGACTTCGATGATGGTGCCCGAGGCTTCGTGCCCCAGCACCATCGGCGCTTCCACCTTGAACGGTCCGATGCTGCCGTGGGTGTAGTAGTGCAGGTCGCTGCCGCAGATGCCGACCGTGTGGATGCGGATGCGGACATCCTGCGGGCCGAGCGCTTGCGGCAGGTCGATGTCGCGCAGTGACAGTACGCGGGTGGCTTCGAGGAAGAGGGCTTGCATGCGATTCTCCTAGTGTGCTTTGAGCATGGAATTCAACAGCCGGCTCAGTACGCCGACAAAGATCAGAGGGGGCAGCGCCAGTAATACAGTGGAGGCATTGATGACGCCCCAAGGCACTTCCTGCCCCAGCGAAGTAAAGGCCGAGGCCACCACCGGCAGGGTGGCGCTGTTGGAAGAGGTCAGCGCCAGGGCGATCATCAGTTCGTTCCAGACCAGCACGAAGCTGAAGATGATTCCGCCCAGCAAAGTACCGGCGCAGTTGGGCAGGGCGATCTTCCAGAACACCGCATAGGGGCCGTACCCATCCAGGGTGGCGGCTTCCTCGATCTCGCGCGGCATGCGCTGGAATACCGGTATCGAGAGCCAGGTGATGGTCGAGAGCGTCGTCAGCAGGTAGGTCACGATCATCGAGAAACGCGTGTCATACAGGCCCAGGTCGACCCAGATCGCAATCAAGGGAATGGCCACCGCCACCGGCGGCAGAAAGCGCAGCGAGAGCAGGAAGAACTGGATGTCGTGCTTGCCCGGCACGTGATAGCGCGCGATCACGTAGGCCGCCGGCACGCCCATGAGCGTGCCCAGCAGCACGGCGCTGCCGACGATGACGGCGCTGTTGGTCAGCCCTGTCAGTACTTCCGGACTGCCGATGACCTGGCGGTAATTCTCCAGCGTCGGCGTGAAGACAAAGCGCGGCGTCGGTGTCACGATATCGAGCAGGGTCTTGAGCGAATTGAGCAGCGCCCACAGCAGCGGAAACACTGCCACCAGCACCAGCAGGATGCCCACGCCCCAGATGGCGCAGCGTGTGATCAGTCTTCCCATTTGCTCACCCGTTTCCAGATCAGGGTAAAGATCAGTGTAGTGGCCACCATCATCAGCACCGCCATGGTCGAGGCATAGGAGACCTTGCCCGAGAGCCCGATGCCCTGGGCATAGGCATACATGTCCAGCGTCTCGGTGGCCACACCCGGTCCGCCCTTGGTCATCACGTAGATCAGGTCGAAGGAACGCAGCGACTCCACCATCTTGATGAAGACCAGACTGATGATGGGGGCCTTGAGCATCGGCAGGGCGATGTAGGCATAGACCTGCCAGGTGCGCGCATGGTCCAGCCGGGCGGCCTCCAGCGGTTCGGGCGGCAGCGTTTCCAGCAGCTTCAGCACGATCACGGCGAAGAACAATCCCCACTGCCAGATATCGACCGCCGCTACCGCATGGAGCGCGAGCGCCGGGTCGGACAGGAAGGCCGTATCACGGATGCCCGCCAGCCCCAGCAGCCAGCCCAGGATGCCGGTCAGCGGCGAATACATGAACTTCCAGATGAAGGCGGCCGACACGCGCGGCAGCAGTACCGGCGTAATCAGCAGCACGCACATGGCCTGGCGCCATTTGCCGTGGACGTTCTCGAACAGATAGATGGCGATGAGGATGCCTACCGCCACCGCACCCACGACGGTTACCACTTCCCACATCGCCGAGACTTCGATGGCATTGAGGAAGCGGCGATCCGACATCAGCCGTTCGAGATTGCGCAGCCAGACGTAATCGCTGTCGGGATAGCGTAATACACGGTTCTTCAGCGCCAGGTTGATCGCCGCTACCGTCGGCACCAGGCCCAGCACCAGCATCACCAGCAGCGATGGCCCCAGGAAGAGATAGGGCAGGGAGGTCTTTCCACGATTGAACATGCAGGACTCCGGAAGCGCCCTGGCCCAACAGCACGGACCAGGGGGCTACATCGTGTAGAGCGGTTGAATGAAGGAAATTATTTACGCGCGTGTTCCATGGCGTCCTGCGCATACCGGGCGGCCTCGTCCAGGGCGCGCGGGATGTCCTTTTGCGTGCCGGTGAAGACTTCTTCCAGCGCCACGCCCAGGTTGTCGCCGATGTCGGGCCACTGCGGACTCGGCCAGATGGTCAGCTTGGAGACCGGCGTGGTGTCCTTCAGGCCGGCCAGGATCTGCGGCTTGACGTTCTTCTGGAAGTAGTCGCTCTGGATGGTGCTGCTGCGGTTGTAGTCGCTGAAGACTTTCTCGCGCAGGCGGGCCTGTTCCTGTTCCTTGCCGGTGGCAAAGGCGATGAACTTGCCGGCGGCCTGGCGGGTGCACTCATCCTTGGCGCCGACGGCCGAAATCGCCAGCCCGTGGCCGTAGGCCGCCGAGGGCAGCGGTGCGGGCGGGCGCGCATAGCCCACCTTGTCGGCCACGCTGGACTTGCTGCTGTCTTCCATCCAGTCGGCAAAGGGCGTGGATTCGATCATGAAGGCCACCTTGCCGGAGCGGAAGGCTTCCAGCGCATTGCTCCAGTCATAGGTGGCCGCGCCGGGCGGGGCGTACTTGAAGAGCTCGGCATACAGTTGCGTGGCCTTGACGGCAGCAGGCGAATTGAAGGCCGGCTGGTTGTTCTTGTCGGTCCACTGGCCACCTTGCGCCAGCATGAAGGGCGCCCAGCGCCACACGTTCATGCCCGAACCGCGCTGGCCGCGCGCCACCCAGCCATAGACGTTCGGTGGCGAATGCAGTTTCTTGATGTCAGCCACCAGTTCGTCCAGCGTGCGTGGTACCGGCAGGCCAGCCTTTTCCAGCAGGTCGCGGCGATAGAAGAGAAAGTCGGAACCACCGATCAGCGGCGCGAAATACGCCACGTCCTTGTAGCTGGCCACGGCGCGGCGTCCGGGCAGGAAGTCTTCATAGTCGGCTTCCTTGGGGAAATACTTCAGCAGCGGCACGATCCATCCGGCCGAGGCGAACTCGGCCACGTTGGCTTCGTCGACGTAATACACCTGATAGGAGCCAGCCTTGGTGGAGGCATCCAGGCGCGACTTGGCACGGCGGTCGTTCTCGCCGAAGTAGCTGATCTCGATACGGGTGCCGGTACGCTTCTGGTAATCGGCCAGCGATTTTTCCATCACGGTCAGTCCCAGGCTCTTCTGCGCCAGCACCTTCAGCACGGGGACATTGCAGGACTGCGCCGATGCCACCAAGGGCAGGGCAGCGCCAAGGACGGCGCACGCGGCGCCCAAGCAGATCTTGTTCACGGTTTGTCTCCTGGTATTTTTTATCGTTCAGGCCGGGTGCCTGCCGGGGGAACAGCGGGGGCACCCGTTCGCCGGTCTAGCGGCAGGAGCAAGAGTACGAGGGCAGGGCGCGCCGCTCCACGCCAAAGCGGGCGGCGGGCTGATACTTTTTGATCGTTTGTTGTGGGGGCTGCGCGGTTTTGTATTACCGGCACATGGGAAGAGAGATGTTATCCCGCCAGCGCCGGCAGGCTCACCGTAGCCACCAGCCCGTTCCCCCGTGCCGGCGCATCAAGCCGTATCGACCCCTGCGAAGCCTGCACGATCTCGCGCACGATGGCCAGGCCCAGGCCGGAGCCCGGCTGGTCCGGCGCGGCATTGCGATAGAAGCGTTCGAACACGCGCTCGCGCACCTCGGCGGGGATGCCGGGGCCGTTGTCGGTGACGGTGATGATGACCTGGCTGCGCTTCTTCTCCAGCCCCACGGTGACCTTGCCGCCTTCAGGTGTATAGCGCAGGGCATTGTCGATCAGGTTCATCAGCAAGCCCATCAGTTGCGCTTCATTGCCGTTGACCATGGCGGTTTCGAGCGGGGTTTCCAGACCCAGGTCGATGCCTTTCTTCAAGGCCAGCCCGGCCAGTTCTTCCAGCACCATCGCGGCCACCGCCACCAGGTCCACCGGTGCGCGCGGGAAGGCGCTGCTGTTGGAGGCCTCGGCCTGCGAGAGCAGCAAGAGCTTGTTGGTCAGGTCGGTCATGCTGCGGCTGCCCTCCTGCAGCGCGGCCAGCACTTGCGCCACGCGTGCCGGATCGTCCAGCTGGCGGGCGAACTGGATCTGCGAATCGATCACCGCCAGCGGCGTGCGCAACTGGTGTGCGGCATCGGCCACGAAGCGCTTCTGCACCGTCACCTGGGCATTGAGGCGGAAGATGTACTGGTTGATGGCTTCCACGATGGGCCGCAGCTCCTGCTGCAAGCCCCCGGCCCGCAGCGGCGTGAGCGAATCCGGCTGGCGCGTGGTCAGCTCATCCTTGAGTGCCAGCAGCGGGCGCAGCTCCATCGTCAGGCCCAGCACCACCAGGCTGATGGCCAGCAGCAGCAGGACGATCTGGCGTCGCAGCGAGGCGTGCCACTGGTCGTCGATCATTTCCTGGCGGCCCTGCATGGTCTGGCCCACCGACACGGCCACCATGCGCAGCGTGCCTTCGTCGAACAGCGCGCGGATGTAGCTGACCACGCGCAGCGGCTTGCCGTCGAAGGTGGTCGTGGTATAGACCGGATAGAGCGCCGCAAAGTCAGGCGCTGCGGGGAAGTCAGGCCGGCCGGCCAGCAGCGTGTCGTCGTCCATCAGCACCTGGTAATACACCGCATCCTGGGCGGGAGAGGCGAACAGCTCCAGCGCCGCCGGCGGAATCGAGACGACCGGCGCGCCATCATTCCAGCCGACCTGGCCGGCCATCATGCGCGCCGACGCCAGCAGCGCCCGGTCCTGGACCAGGGTGGCGCTGGAGACGGCATTGTCATACGCATCGCTGGTGGACAGGCCCACGTAGACGGCCATGGGAATGAGCAGCCACCACAACAGCCGCAGGCGCAGGCTGTCAATCATCTTTTTGCTTGAGCAGGTAGCCCAGGCCGCGCAGGGTCATGATGGCGGCGCTGGAAGTCTCCAGTTTCTTGCGCAGGCGCGAGATGTAGATTTCGATGGCGTCGGCACTCGGTTCTTCGGACAGGCTGAAGACGCCTTTCATGAGCGCCGTCTTGGAGACGGTCTTGCCTTGCTTCAACATCAGCACTTCCAGCACGTCGTGCTCCCGCGCCGGTAGCGCCAGGGTGACGCCGGCCACGGCGAACTGGCGCGTGTTGCTGTCATAGACCAGATCGCCGCAATGGATCTCGGCGGCCTTGTCGGGGGTCTGGCGGCGTACCAGCACCTTGATGCGGGCTACCAGTTCGCGGATCTCGAAGGGTTTGACCAGGTAGTCGTCGGCGCCCGCACCCAGGCACTCGACCTTTTCATCGATGGAGCCGCTGGCGGTAAGGATCATCACCGGCACGCCATTGTGGCGCTCGCGCAGGCGGCGCAGCACGTTCTTGCCGTGCAGCTTGGGCAGCATCAGGTCCAGCAGCACGACGTCGTAGTTCTCGTCGCGCAGGACCTGATCGGCGATCTCGCCATCGGCGGCGATATCGACCTTGAACTTGTGTTCCTTGAGGATCTGCTCCAGCCAGTGGGCAAGCTGGGGATTGTCTTCGATCAGGAGCAATTTCATGCGGTAGTCTCGTGTTTCTTGAGGTTCTTTTATGCTGCGTTGCAAAGCAAAAAGCCGGAATTTGGAAAGCTGGATGAAGGTTTCGGCTTCTTAGAATAGGCTCGCAAGTCTACAAGAAGTGAAGATGGCGACAGACCATCCCGCTTAAAAAATTCAGGAGACAATCATAATGCGTGACGATTTTAGCGTCTTGCCCGCCCCCAACCGCCTGTTGCGCCGTACGCTCATGGCCCTGGGCGCCACCGCCATCACCGCCTGTGCCCTGGGCCTGAGCGCCCCGCAAGCCCGGGCGGCCGACAAGATCATCATCATGGTCGGCGGCATCAACAAGCTCATCTACCTGCCGCCCAAGCTGGCCGAAAGCCTGGGCTACTTCAAGGAAGAAGGCCTGGACGTGGAGCTGCAGTCGCAGCCGGCCGGGGTGGATGCCGAGAATGAATTGCTGGCCGGGGCCGTGCAGGCCGTGGTCGGCTACTACGATCACTCCATCGACCTGCAGAGCAAGGGCAAGGAAGTCACCTCCATCACCCAGCTGCTGCTGGTGCCGGGCGGCATGGAGATGGTGCGCGCCGACCTGGCCGACAGCGTGCGCAGCATGGCCGATCTCAAGGGCAAGACCCTGGGCGTGACCGGGCTGGGTTCCTCCTCCAGCTTCATTGCCCAGTACCTGGCCAGTCGCGCCGGGTTGAAATCGGGCGATTACTCCATCCTGCCGGTTGGTGCCGGCAACACGCTGATCGCCGCCATGAAGCAGAAACGCGTGGACGTGGCCTGGACCACCGAGCCGACCACCTCCATCCTGCTGGCGTCGGGGGCGGCCAAGGTGCTGGTCGACATGAGCAGCGTGGAAGGCACCAAGGCGGCATTGGGCGGGCTCTATCCGGCCTCCAGCCTGTACGTGCATCGCTCCTGGATGAACAGCCACAAGGCCGAATCGCAGAAGCTGGCGCGCGCCTTCGTCAAGACCCTCAGGTACATCCAGACCCATCCGGCCGAAGACATCGCCGACAAGATGCCCAAGGACTATTACGGCGGCAACAAGGCCATCTACGTGCAGGCGCTCAAGGCGTCGCTGCCCATGTATTCGCCCGATGGCAAGATGCCCGCCGGCGGGCCGGAACAGGTATTGAAGGTGATGGCCGGTTTCAACCCCAACATCAAGGGCAAGAACATCGACCTCTCCAAGACCTTTACCAACGAGTTCGTTGACGCGGTAAAGTGAATTCTGCGGTTTATATGAAGGCACCGTAGAATCCACGGGCTTTCGCATCGATTTCCAGGAGCTGACGTGAACAAAAATCTCCGCCGTGGCCTTTTTTCGCTGGCCGTTGCCGGCACCGTGCTGGCCGCACTGCCGATCCAGGCGACGGCCGCCGCCAAGGTCACCATCATGGTGGGCGGCATCAACAAGATGGTCTACCTGCCGGCCAAGCTGGCCGAACAACTGGGTTACTTCAAGGAAGAGGGCCTGGACGTGGAGCTGCAGTCGCAGCCGGCCGGCGTGGATGCCGAGAACGAATTGCTGGCCGGTGCCGTGCAGGCCGTGGTCGGGTTCTATGACCATTCCATCGACCTGCAGACCAAGGGCAAGGAAATCACCGCCATCACCATCTTGGGCCAGGTGCCGGGCGAGGTGGAACTGGTCTCGACCAAGGCCGCGCCGCACTTCCAGAGCATGGCCGATGCCAAGGGCAAGACCCTGGGCGTGACCGGGCTGGGTTCCTCCACCAACTTCCTGACGCAATACCTGGCCTCGCGCCAGGGCATCAGTTCCAAGCAGTTCTCGGTGCTGCCGGTGGGGGCGGACAATACCTTCATCGCCGCCATGAAGCAGGGCCGCATCGATGCCGGCATGACCACCGAACCGACCGCCTCGCAACTGCTCAAGACGGGCGATGCCCAGGTGCTGATCGACATGCGTACCGTGGAGGGCACCGTCAAGGCGCTGGGCGGGCTCTATCCGGCCTCCAGCGTGTATGTACAGCGCAGCTGGCTCAACGGCCACAAGGACGAGGCCCAGAAGCTGGCGCGCGCCTTCGTCAAGACGCTGCGCTTCATCCATACGCATACGGCCGAACAGATCGCCGACAAGATGCCCAAGGACTACTACGGCAACAACAAGCCGCTGTATATACAGGCGCTGGCCAATTCGCTGCCCATGTATTCGCAGGACGGCAAGATGCCCAAGGGTGGACCGGACACCGTGCTGGCCGTGCTGTCGGGCTTCAATCCCAACGTCAAGGGCAAGCATGTGGACTTGTCCAAGACTTATACGGATGAGTTCGTCAACAACGTGAAGTGAGGCAGGGACTGGCCGGTGGCCGGTCTTCTCCCGGATTTTCAGAAATTATATAAATGATTTACACCATGATGCGCACCAGCGCGTCAGGGATGCACTCAACCTTCCGCTACGAAAGAGCTCCACGATGAATGCGATCAACCAGCAGGCCTTCACCCCCGCCGGCCAGGCCGCGCAGGCCACCCCGGCCATCGAACTGCGCAACGTGAGCTGCCGCTTCATTACTGCCGATGGCAAGGCCACCGTGGCCCTGCGCGACTTTTCCATGAGCGTGGCCCGCGGTGAATTCGTCGCCGTGGTCGGCCCGACCGGTTGCGGCAAGTCCACCACGCTCTCGCTCATCACCGGCCTGCTCAAGCCGACCCTGGGCGAGGTGCGGGTGATGGGACAGCCGGTCAACGGCATCGATCCGCGCATCGGTTTCGTGTTCCAGAACGATGCCGTCTTCCCCTGGCGCAGCGTGCGCGACAACGTTGCGGCCGGTCCGATGTTCCGTGGCCAGTCCAGGGAGCAGGCGCATGCGCTGGCCGATGAGTGGATCCGCCGCGTGGGCCTGGACAAGTTCGGCGACCACTATCCACACCAGCTTTCGGGCGGCATGCGCAAGCGCGTGGCGCTGGCCCAGACCTTCATCAACAGCCCCGAGATCCTGCTGATGGATGAACCCTTCTCGGCGCTGGACATGCAGACCCGCACCCTGATGCAAGATGAACTGTTGCGCCTGTGGTCGGCGCATTCGGGCTCGGTGGTCTTCGTTACCCATGACCTGGAAGAGGCTATCGCCCTGGCCGACAAGGTGTATGTGCTGACCGCGCGGCCGGCTACGCTCAAGAGCGTCTATCCCATCGACCTGCCGCGTCCGCGTGTAATGGAGGAGGTGCGTTACGAGCAGCGCTTCATCGACATCTCGCGGCGCATCTGGGGCGATCTGCGCGAAGAAGTCCACATCGCATAAGCCCTCGCATCAGTCGGAGCGTCCTTCGATACGCCGCTGCGCGGCTACTCAGGCCGAACGGTTCACTTGGTGCATCAAGAATGCCCCATTCGCTCTGAGTAGCCGCACAGCGGCGTATCGAAGAGCGCGCACAGCACGGAAACAATTTTTTGAAAAACAGGTGAGCAACATGACACAAGCACAAGCAAGCCACAGCGCCGCGACAATGGACATCGCTGCCGTCGAAGCCGAGGCCCAGCGCAAGATCCGCGCGCGAAAACAACTGGTCATCGGCCTGCGTATCGCCATCCTCGTGATCGTCCTGGGCGGCTGGGAAGGCTGCGCCCGGATCGGCTGGATTGATCCCTTCTTCTTCTCGCAGCCGACGCTGATCGTGGCGCAGATCGTTGACTGGATGGTGGAGGGCACCTCGCAGGGCCCGCTGTGGACCCAGGTCTTGGTGACGCTGGAAGAAACCGTGCTGGGCTTTTTGATCGGCTCGGTAGCCGGGGTCATCGCCGGCATCGTCCTGGGCCGCAACAAGCTGCTCTCGGACGTGTTCAGCCTCTACATCCAGATCGCCAATTCGATTCCGCGCGTGGTGCTGGGCTCGATCTTCGTCATCGCCTTCGGCCTGGGCATGGCTTCCAAGGTGGCGCTGGCGGTGGTGATGGTGTTCTTCGTGGTGTTCGCCAATGCCTTCCAGGGGGTGCGCGAGGCCGATCGCTACATGATCGCCAATGCCCAGATCCTGGGGGCCTCGCGCCGCCAGGTGACCATGGCCGTGGTGATTCCGTCGGCGTTGTCGTGGATCCTGGCCAGCCTGCACGTGAGTTTCGGCTTTGCCCTGGTGGGCGCGGTGGTGGGTGAATTCCTCGGGTCCAAGCAGGGCATCGGCCTGCTGATCTCCACCGCCCAGGGTGCCTTCAATGCCAGTGGCGTGTTCGCCGCCATGATCGTGCTGGCCGTGGTGGCGCTGGCCGCGGACTGGCTGCTGCATGCGCTGGAACGGCGCCTCCTGAAGTGGCGTCCGCAGGCTTTCTGAAGAGAAACCTCCGAGCGAGTAGAATGTGCCGGTAGTGCGCGGGGATACGAATGCTTGTGGGCAGCGTGTCCCCGCCGTGTTTTGACCGGCACGTTTTCCATTCCATTTTCGCCATGTCTGCCAACCAGCCGCCTCACCTGAGCGATACCCCTGCCTCTTCCACCATCAATGATCCCGTGACCCAGCGCGCGCTGCTGTGGATCGTCGCCTCCGGCTTCTTCATGCAGACGCTGGACACCACCATCGTCAATACCGCCTTGCCGGCCATGGCGCGCAGCCTCGGCGAGCCGGTGCTGAACATGCACCCGGTAGTGGTGGCCTATACCCTGACCATGGCCTCGCTCACGCCGGCCTCGGGCTGGCTGGCCGACCGCTTTGGCACGCGCCGCATGTATTTCGCGGCGATCCTGTTGTTCGCGCTGGGTTCGGTGTTGTGCGCCATGGCGCCGAGCCTGCCGCTGCTGCTGGCCGCGCGCGTGGTGCAGGGGCTGGGCGGTTCCATGCTGCTGCCGGTAGGGCGGCTGGCAATCCTGCGTGCCGTGCCGGGGGCGCAATACATCGCCGCGCTGGCCTCGATCTCGATTGCCGGGCAGTTGGGGCCGGTGGTTGGTCCCGTATTGGGCGGATGGCTGGTGGAGAGCCTGTCCTGGCACTGGATCTTCCTGATCAACCTGCCTATCGGTGTACTGGGGATGGCGGCCGTACTGTACTACCTGCCGGACGACAGCCTTACCGGTACACCTCGCTTCGATTTGTTCGGCTGCGCCTTGCTGTCCGCCTGCATGGTGGCCTTCTCGCTGGCGCTGGACGTGCCTTTCGATCACAACCGTACTGGCTGGAGTCTCGGACTGTTCGGTGTGGCGGCAGTCACTGTACTGGTCTACTGGCGCCATGCGTCCGTTCATCCGCGCCCACTGTTCCGGCTCGGTTTGTTTGGCGAACCCAATTTCAGCATCGGACTGGCGGGTAACCTGGTGTGTCGTATCGGTTCATCGGCGGTGCCATTCCTGCTGCCCTTGCTGCTGCAGGTGAGGTTGGGCTATTCGCCCCTGCACGCGGGCATGCTGCTGCTGCCGGCAGCCATTGCCGGCACCATTGCCAAGCCGTGGATCGCACCGCTGGTCAAGCGCTATGGCTATGACCGCTTCCTGCTGGTCAATACGGCCATCGTCGGCTTGTCCATCGTGTCGTTTGCGCTGATTACGCCAGGCTGGCCGCTGGCGGCGTCCATCGTGCAACTGGCGGTCTTCGGCGCCTCCAATTCGATGCAGTTCGCAGCCATGAACAGCGTGACCTTGAAGGGTTTGCGCAGGGAAGATGCGGGCAGCGGCAACAGTCTCTTCTCGATGGTGCAGATGCTGGCCATCGGCCTGGGCGTGACCATCGGCGGGACCATGGTCAATGTCTTCAAGAGCGACGCCGGGACGGCCACCAATGCCAGCTTCCAGATCACCTTCGTGATCGTGGGCGTCATCACCCTGGTCTCGGCCTGGGTGTTCCGCAAGATGGATCCGCGCTACTTCAAATAAACGATATAAATAATTTGAGCCTGGGGAGAGCGCTCAGGTCTCGCTCCACTGCCGCAGCAGGTTGTGATAGCAGCCCACCAGGGTACGCCGCGCGAGTGCATCGGCGTCGGTCTGGTTCAGGCGCTGGATGGCGTTGTCCATGTCGAACAGCATCTGGCGCTGGCCATCGTCGCGCACCAGGCTTTGCACCCAGAAGAAGCAGCCCATGCGCACGCCGCGCGTGACGGGCGTCACCGTATGCAGGCTGGTGGCCGGATAGAGCACCATGTCGCCGGCGGCCAGCTTGACGCTGTGCATGCCGTAGCTGTCGTCGATCTGCAATTCACCGCCGTCGTAGTCGGCCGGATCGGCCAGGAACAGCGTGGCCGATACATCGGTGCGCAGCTTGCGGCCATTGTGCGGATGGATGCGCACGCTGCCATCGACGTGGGCGCCAAAGGTCATGCCCTCGCCATAGCGGTTGAACATGGGCGGATAGATGAGGTTGGGCAGCGCCGCGCTGATGAAGCGCGGGTGCCGCTCCAGCGCCGAGACGATGATGCGCTGGCATTGCAGGGCGACCTCGGAATGCTCGTCGATCTGCTGGTTGAACTTGACCGGCGCGCCCTGGTAGCCCGCCGTGACGCGCCCATCCACCCAGGCATCCCCGGCCTGGTCCAGCAAGTTGCGTACGTGCTGCAGGGCTTGCGGGTCCAGCAGATGAGGGATGGTGATGAGCATGGGCGCGCTTTCTTTCTTACATGCGATAGGTCAGCGACAGCATGGCGGTACGGCCCGAACCCGGGACCGAGCGGCCGCCGTCGGATTGGATCAGCGCATCGTAATACATCTTGTCGGTCAGGTTGTAGAGGTTCAGGCGGATGTCGTAGGCCTTGGTGGTGTAGGCCAGCATCGCATCGTAACGGGTGTAGCCGCCGACCTGCACCGTGTTGGTCGCGTTGGCATAGCGCTGCGACATGTAGGTCGCACCGCCGCCGATCTGCCAGTGCGGGGCCAGGTCGTAGGTGGTCCAGGTGGTCAGGGTGTGCTTGGGGGTGTTGACCGGGACCTTGCCGACGCTGGTGTCAGTCACCGCGCCACCGATCACCTTGGCATCCAGGTAGGTGTAGTTGGCGGCGACTTGCCAGTCGTGTGTAATGCGGCCAGTAGCGCCTGCGCGCGCACCGTTCACGCGCACGGTGCCGTCCAGTACGTAGACGCCTGTGGCGACCTGGCTGCGGGCGTTCTCCTTGGTGATCTGGAAGGCGGCAGCGGTCAGTGCCAAGCCTTCAGCCACATCCCACTTGCCGCCCAGTTCATAGGAACGGTTCTTTTCCGGGTCCAGGTTCTGCTGGCCAGTGGTGCCGGTCAGTTGTTCCAGCGAGGGGTTGAAGGAGGTACCGTAGGAGACATAGTAGGACTGTGCCGCAGTGGGTTCCCAGATCGCGCCCGAACGCACGCTCAGGAAGTTCACGCCCTGGTGGGCATAGGCCAGGTTGGTGCTGCTGCTGTTGGTCGAATTGAGGGAGTTGTTGATGCTGGCGATATAGCGGTCATAACGCAGGCCGCCGACCAGCTTGAATTGCGGCACCAGTTCGATGGTGTCGCCCACATAAGCGGCGATGGTGTTGGCGCTGCCACCGGCGTGATTGCCGGGAGTGTCGCCCACACTGCTGCTGGTCGCCGGATTGACCACGCTCACGCAATCCAGGTAGCCGCTGGTCGAGCCCGAGCTGTTGAGCGAGCGGCCGTTGCAGCTGCCGTTGCGGTAAGAGGCCTGGTTGTCGTAACCATCGTGGCCGACTTCCACACCGACGATGGCATCGTGCTTGACGCTGCCGGTGGTGAACTTGGCCGCCAGTTCGGTCTGGTTGAAGATGGAATAGTCGGTGATGACGCGGTCATGGCTCTGGCCACGTACGTACAGACTGGACAGCGGCAAGCTGCTGGCCGCATTGGTGAGCGCCGTAAAGCCGCTGGAAGAGATCGTGCCGATGGTATTGGGCGCGGTTTCCACGGCATCGGTGTGCACGTAGTTGAACTGGGTCTGGTTGCGCAGCGTGACGTCGGGGGCGATCTTGTGCTTGACGCCGGCACTGAAGGCCGCCACGTCCTGGATGGTGCGGTCGCTGTCCAGGCCATAGGCGGTGTTGCGGTCGACGTTGACCGGATGGCCGTTCAAGGGCGGCAGGCCGTAGTCGGGCTGGTCATTGTTATGCTGCAGCAGGGCCGACAGGGTGATTTCGGTGGAGGTGCCGATGCCCCAGACGTAGGAGCCGGCCAAGCCGAAGTCCTGCACGTCGGTCTGGTTGCGGGTGCTGGCCGCGCCCTTCTGGGCCATGGCTTCGATACGCATGGCCGAGGTATCGGTCAGCGGACGGTTGACGTCCACCGTGCTGCGGACCAGGCCATTGGTGGTCACTGAGGCCGAGACTTCGGTGGCGGCCTTCAGGTTGGCTTTCTTGCTGACCTGGTTGATGATGCCGCCGGTCGAGCCACGGCCGAAGAGCATCGAGGAGGGACCCATCAGGACTTCCACTTCTTCGATGGCGAAGGTGTCGCGGTAGTACTGGCCACGGTCGCGGAAGCCATCGAGATAAATGTCGGTGCGCGCCGAGAAGCCGTTGAGGTTGATGTTGTTGCCGATCTGGCCGCCTTCGGCACCGCCCAGCGTGATGCCCGAGACGTTGCGCAGCGCATCGGCCAGCGACGTCACGCCCTGCGACTGCATCTGCGCCTTGTTGACCACGGTCACCGATTGCGGCACGTCGTGCAGGTCGGCCGGCAGCTTGGTGATGGCCGTGCCGGAGCTGGCGAAGTCATCGCGGCGGCCCTCGACGGTCACGGGAGCCAGCTGGCTGTCAGCGGCTGGCGTGCTGCTGGAAGAAGTGGAAGTGACCTGCTGTGCATGCAGGCTCAGGGGCGCGGCAAAGGTGGCGACCAAAGCGGCGGCGATCGGCGTAAGACGGTTCATGTTGTTCTTGTCGCTAGTGGAGTAGGAAACGATGAGCCGATCCCGCTCCTGCAGGACCGGCTCGAATGGCTGGCTACTCCGCTCTTCGACAGGGAAGACCGTTTGGCTGGCTAAAACCAGTGTTGTTCTTTTTCATGCTAATGATTTAGATTCTCATTTGCATGGCTGCCAAGCGTAAGGGTGCAGTCTGACAAAATGCTGTCAAAATGCTGACGGAGGACTGAGTGTGACAAAAATGTAACACTCTGCGAGCGCCGCGCCCGGCCTGGGGGATCGCCCGATTTGCAGCATCGCCTGGGCTGCAATACGATGCTGCGGTCACGCAGTAGTTTTGCGCTGTTTTATTCTTCCGAAGTCCCCCTATGAATGTTCTGCTGGTCGAAGACGACCCGGTGCTCACCGACGGCCTGTCGCGCGTGCTCAATTCGCACGGTTTTACGGTTCATACCGTCAACAACGGCAACGACGTGCTGTCGCAGCGCTTCAACGCGGCCGTGCTGGTGCTCGATATCGGCTTGCCCGGCATCGATGGTTTCGAAGTCCTGCGCCGCATGCGCGCGGCCGGCAACAATACGCCGGTGCTGCTGCTGACCGCGCGCGACACCATCCCCGACCGCGTGCACGGCCTCGAGCTGGGCGCCGACGACTATCTGGTCAAGCCCTTCGCCACGCCGGAGCTGGTGGCGCGCATCAAGGCGCTGATCCGCCGCAGCGCGCCGCAGCCGACGCAACTGAGCGTGGGCGGCCTGTCGCTGGACAACGCCACCAAGCGCGCCGACATCGATGGCCGCAAGATCGAACTGTCGCTGCGCGAATGGACGGTGCTGGAATATCTCATGCAGCACACCTCGCGCGTGGTCTCCAAGCAGCAGATCATCGATGCCGTCCTGCCCTGGGGGGAGGACTTCACCATCAATGCGGTGGAGGTCTACGTCTCGCGCATCCGTCTGAAGATCGCCGATTCGGGGGTGGTGATCCGTACCATTCGCGGCTTCGGCTACATGCTCGAAAAGAGCGAGGGCTGAGCCGGTCCGGCGCGCCATGACGGTCATCGACCAGAAGCCGGCTGCCAGCGCCGCCAGCCGCGCCGAGGCGGCGCCTGCTGCGGTATCGCCCACCCACGCCAGCATCCGGCGCGACCTGCTCAAGTGGCTGATTGCGCCGTTGCTGCTGCTGAACCTGGTGGGCGCAGGCCTGACCTACTGGCTGGCCTGGCTGCCGGCCCAGCATGCCTTCGACCAGAACCTGATGGATTCCACCTGGGGCCTGTATGCCCAGGTGCGCCATCGCCAGGAGCGCACCACCGCCGAGCTGACCCAGCAGGCCGAGCAGATCCTGCGCAGCAATCACTCCGACACCACCTTCTTTGCCGTGCGCAATACCCAGGGCGAGATCCTGGTGGGCGACAGCGGGTTCCCGCAATTGCCGGAAAGCGAGATATTCGACCGTCCCTTCAACTATGACGGCGAGATGCGCGGCGAGCCGGTCCGTATTTCGGCCATGCAGGTGCGGGTCAAGAATGGCGTGATCTCGGTGGCCGTGGCCGAGACCCTGCGCAAGCGTGATCGGGCCCACTACACCATCCTGCTGTCCTTCCTGCTGCTGGACGGTGCGCTGACCTTCGGTTCGCTGTCGGTGGTGCTGATCGCCGTGCGCCGTGGCCTGCGTCCCCTGAAGAGCCTGCAGCGCAACCTGGAGCAGCGCGGCCACGGCAAGCTGGGCGCCATCGACGGCATCGGTGCACCGGTGGAACTGCAGCCGCTGATCGTGGCCATGAACGAGCTGATGGACCGCATCAGCAAGGGCGAACAGGCGCAGCAGAATTTCATGGCCGACGTGGCCCATCAGTTGCGCACGCCGCTGACCGGCCTGAAGCTGCAACTGGAACTGCTGCACGACAAGCATCAGGACCAGCCCGATACCGCCCGCTCGCTGGCGATGATGAATTCCTCGGTGGAGCGCATGATCCGCCAGAGCCGGCAACTGCTGGCGCTGGCGCGTTCCGAGCCGGGCCTGTTCGAAAGCCGCAAGCTGGAAGACCTGTCGCTTGACAAGCTGGTGGAAGAATCGGTCCAGCACTTCATCGAAGAGGCCGACAAGAAGCAGATCGACCTCGGCTTCGACCTGCAACCGGCGCGCCTGCGCGGTGACCGCTTCCTGCTGAGCGACCTGATCGACAACCTCATCGACAATGCCGTGCGCTATTCCCCCGAGCACGGTACGGTGACGGTGCGTTGCCTGGAAGAGCAGGGCGCTACCGTGCTCTCGGTGGAAGACTCCGGCCCCGGCATTGCGCCCGAGCACCGCGAGCTGATCTTTGACCGCTACTACCGCGCCAACGACAAGATCGCCGGCAGTGGCCTGGGCCTGGCCATCGTGCGCGAGATTGCGCATGACCACGGCGGCGTCATCACGGTGGACTGCAAGGAGCAGGGGCAGGGCACCATCTTCACGGTACGCTTTCCGCTGGCTGCCTGAACCGCGCTCCTGATGGCCGCGCTTTCCGTACGGCATCTTTCCCGCGCCGAACCTCATGCCTGCCGCTGTGTCCAACGGACTTCATCGTCAACGATACAGGAGGCAGCATGACCGACAAGGTATTGCAGAGCGGTACTCACATCGCCCGCTATGACGCGGTGGAGAAACCCGATGATGGCTACGAGGCACAAGTCTTCGTGCGCCTCTCGCGTGAGCCGGAGATCGCTGAAACCTATATTCCCGTGGGCATCTTCCCGACCGAGGAAGAAGCCCTGGCCAGTGCCCGCGAACGCGCTGAGCGGGCGTTGAAGGAGCATGAGTTCTAGGGCTATTTCACATTTGATCTGCGAGCTCTCGTACTCGCAGATTGAATGTGTACGGGCCCTCATCAGCGCTAGCGATATCCTCGTCTGTCGCGTCGGAATATTATTCCGAACAACTTACTCAGAAGGAATGCGCCCGAATTCAGCAAGTAATTTGCGAAGTTGCGGCACGGCATAATCAATGAATCGCCGCAGCTTCGCAGGTATCGCGTCTTTAGACAGATAAACGACGTGTATCGGGATCGGTTCAACCTCAAACGATTGCAGGATGTATTTCAGCTTTCCTGCGATTATCGCGTCGCGAACATCGTGTTCGAGCACGAAGGTCGCACCAATTCCGGCGATCGCAGCATCGACTGCTGCATCCGGTGACGAAACAAGTAGTCTTGGTGTGTCGGCAACGGTAAAGGTTTGCCCCGTATGGCGGCAAACATAGCGCCAAGGCGACAGGCTTGGACTGTCGAACACGACACAGGGCAGATTGTGCAGGTCATCAGGCGTTTCGGGACAACCATACTGATCCAGAAACGCGGGACTGGCTACCGTCACCGCTCGTAATGTACCGACTGCTTGCTGACTTGTATCGTCAGAACTGAGTCAGGCCACCATCAACAACCAGCTCGGTACCGGTGGTGTACGACGAATCGTCGCTCGCCAGGAACAAAGCCGTTTTGGCCAGTTCCTCCGCGTTGCCAAAACGTTTGAGTGCAACCTTATCGGTAATGCTTGCAGCGACCTGGGCCAGCACGTTTTCAGGAAGACCGATCTTGCTGTAGAACGGCGTTGCGATCGCACCTGGGCTAACGGCATTCACGCGAATGCCACGCGATGCCAGTTCTGCACCCAAGGTACGCACCAGGGAGCGTGTCGCAGCCTTGGTGGCGGCAAGGATCGATAGCCCCGGGTAACCTATGGTATTCAGGAACGAGGTCGTGACGATCACGCTACCGCCGTTTTTCATCAGCGGGGTGGTTTTTTGGATCGTGAAGAATGTACCGGTAAAGTTCAACGCGATGTTGTCGTTGATGTACTCCTCCGTGACAGCATCCAGAGGGGCGACAGTGCTGGCGCCGGCGTTGGCAAACACAACGTCGATATGGCCGAACTTGGCACGCGCCTCCTCAACGGCACGTTCGATGTCGGCGACCTTGCGGACATCGGCTTGGATCAATACTGCCTTGCCATTGAGCACCTTGCCTGCTTCGGCCAGACGTTCAGCATTCGAACCGACCAACACGATGTTGGCCCCTTCCGCCTGGAACAGCTTTGCGGTTTCCAGGCCGATACCCGACGTGCCGCCAGTAATGAATGCCACCTTGTTGTTGAGTTTCATGATTCGTTCCTTCCGATAGAGATGAATAAGCTGGATCGCAATGCAATCGCTGGCAATGACTTCGCTTTGGCAGCTCTTCATGTTGAATGCGTTGCTTGGAACGAATACTGGGTCTCACCACTTTCAGGCGGAATCCGTTAATTGCGACTAGGATCTAATCAAAAAAAGAAGAAATGACCCAGGCTGTTGATTTGCTCTCCGAATGGATCTTTTCCAGTTGAGCATCTCAAATCAACAGCGCCGGCAGTCACTCACTTGCCACCGGTCACATCGAGGAACGTGCCAGTGGTGAAGGATGCCTCTTCGCTCGCTAGCCACAGTATGGCGCGGGCCACTTCTTCCGGCTGGCCACCGCGCCCCATCGGGATGGAGTCCTTGACGCGGTCCACTCTGCCCGGCTCGCCGCCGCTGGCATGCATCTCGGTATAGATGTGCCCCGGGCGGATGCAGTTCACGCGTATACCCTCGCGCGCGACCTCCTTGGCCAGGCCGGTCGTGAAGGTTTCCAGTGCGCCCTTGGAGGCAGCGTAGTCCACGTATTCATTGGGGCTGCCAAGCCGGGCTGCCGCCGATGAGATGTTGATCACCACGCCGCCGCGCCCTTGATGACGGTAGGCCATCCGCCTGACCGCATGCTGCGCGCACAGCATGGGACCGATTGCATTCACGGCGAAGATCCGCTGTATCCGCGCAAAGTCCAGCTCTTCCAGGCGTGACTGCTGCTGGAGGATGGCGGCGTTGTTGACCAGTACGTCGATGCGCCCGAACTCCCGGTCGATTGCGTCGAAGAGGGCCGCGACTTGTATCGGGTCGGCGCTGTCGGCCCGCATCGCCAGGGCGCGCCGCCCGAACTTGCGTACATCCTCCGCAACCGCCTGGGCCGCAGACTCGCTGGCGACATAGCTCAGCGCCACGTCGTAGCCGCGGGCCGCGGCCAGTCGTGCGGTCGCTGCGCCCATGCCGCGACTTGCGCCGGTGATCAGAATGACCGGCGCTTGATTCTCGGTAGCCATTGGAAACTCCTTGTTGTGAAATAAAACCGTATTTGCTGTTCGGCCCAGGCTGACATGCCACTAGCCGATCATGACCGTGCCAGCCGCAATCGCCACACAAGCCAGCAGTCGCAGGATAGTCAGGGACTCGCCCAGGAACAGGTAGCCGATCAGTGCCGCAAACAGCACGCTGGTTTCGCGCAATGCGGAGACCGCTCCCATGGGGGCGACAGACATGGCGTACATGACGATGCCGTAGGCCAGCAGCGATACCAAACCGCCGGCAAAGCCCTGGCCGAACCCGGGGCGGGGCAAGCACAGGCTGCGCCTGCCGCGCAGGCCAACGTAGAGCGCGGGCATCAGCAGTCCCCACAGGGCGCACATCCACGCGGTATATGCCATCGGTGCTCCGGACAGGCGTGCACCGATACCATCGGCCACGCTGTAGGCGGCGATGAAGCAACCCGTGCCCAAGGCGTAGGGCAGGCTGGGCATCCGAAGCCTGGATCCCCTGAACGCGAGAAAGATGATCCCGGCCGAGACCAGCGCAATCCCCAGCAGTGCAGCCGGGTCTGGCTTCTCGCCGGCGAACAGGAAAGCCCCCGCGTTCACCAGGACAGGAGAGCTGCCCCGCGCAATCGGATAGATCTGTCCGAAATCGCCGGTGCGGTAACTGCGCACGAGAAACAGGTTGTAGCCCACGTGCAGCATGGCCGACAACACGGCATAGCCCCAGCTGACGCTGGCTGGTGGCGCCATGAACAAGGCGGCGATGGCGCTGGCGATGCCGACCGCCAGGCACATGACGGTCATCGACCAGAGACGATCAGTACCGGCGCGTAGCAGTGCGTTCCAGCCGGCATGCAAGAGTGCGGCGAAGAGAATGAGCAGGACGATGTGAACAGGCATATGCCATGGTAAGCATGCCCGCGCCGGGACTAAAGCGAAGTCTCTTCATCGGAGCATGAATAGATGCTCATGCCATGATACCTGGCGCATCAGTAGCGCTTTGCGGCGTTGACGGACTCTTCCATGATCCATTCACGGAATCTGGCAACGTGGGGCTGATCTTCTATTCCCTTTGGACAGACGAAGTAGTAGGCCAGTGGCGATGGCAGCGCAATGTTGAACAATCTGACCAGGCTGCCATCGGCCAGCTCGTTCTCCACGTGACCACTGCGCGCCAATGCCACGCCTTGTCCCAGCAGCGCTGCCTGGATGGTCATGTTGGTGTCGGCAAAACGCACGCTTTCCCTGAGAGCGGAAACGGCGACCCCGGCCTGCTGGAACCACAGGTCCCATTTGGGCACCATGTCCGCACCAGCGCGCGTGAGCAAGGGATAGCGCAGCAGGTCGGCCGGCTTGCGTAGCATGCCGAGGCTCTTGAGCAGGGGCAGACTGGCCACCGGAAAAATCTGTTCGCGGAACAGGTACTCGGAAAACAGGTGGGGATAATTGCCGTTGCCAAGGCGGATCGCCACGTCGGGGTCCGTTGGCGCGAAATTGATGGTGGTATCCGTGGTTTCCAGCGTGACCAGGATCTCCGGATGCTTTCGGGATAAAGCCGGCAGGCGGGGCAGCAGCCACTTCAGCGAGAACGAATAGGTCGTGCTGACCTTGAGCCGTACCCTCCCTCGTTGCTCGCGCAGATCGGCCAGCGTCGTCTCCAGCTTCATGAAGAACTCGCGCACTACCGGTGCCAGCGCCGCTCCGGCAGGTGTCAGTGCCAGCGACCTGCCGCGCTGGAACAGCTGCACGCCCCACAGATCCTCAAGATGTCGCAATTGATGGCTGACGGCGCTCTGGGTGACGTGCAGCTCTTCCGAGGCGGAGGTGAAGGTGGCATGCCTGGCGGCGGCTTCAAAGGCGCGTAACGTGGCGCTGGGGGGCAGGTCTCTCATGGGGTGGCTCGCAGCTTGCTGGATCGGAAGCAACTGATGAATGAGAGCTCATGATAGCAATCTATGGACGAGGGCAATGCGGTGGCCTGTTTGTATCCCGATTGAACTCGACAGCCGATAAGAACTTTGGTGCTGGCGAGGGGGAGGAGATCGAGCCCGGTTATTTCCGGACCCAGGGAAAAACCAAGCGGTTTTTGATGAAAGAACCATAGCTCAGCTATTTGCGCATGGCTGGGTAAAGATTTCCGTGGAGCACATCGGCACCGAAAAATATCAGAAGACTAAAGCGGCTTGAGTATCCAGCCTTGGTGATTTGCGATAAGCCAGCAAGAACGTAAATTCTCTACGGTACTTGCTGGTCGGGCAGCGCTTTCAGACTACGAAGAAATCCCCCTATCCTTAAGGCAACTCGGATACGATTGCGCAGAAACATCCAGATGAGCAGGTTTGATTGGCCACAACATCCTGTTATCCAGCCCAGCCGGGGCGCCACAGTCTGAGGGCGCCTTCACAGAAGATTCACAACATCAACAAGAACAATGTCCGTCGCCCGCCACATCGTCCAGGTCCATCCGCGCTTGCTCATCGGCATTGGCGTCGGGATCGCCGCCTCCCTCCTCATCCCTGCCAGCACCTGGATCGGCCGCAGCCTCATCGGCTGGAATGCCGGGGTCTGGTTCTATCTGCTGAGCCTGTGGCTGATGATGCTGCGGGCCGATGCCAAGGCCGTCAAGCGCCTGGCCGAGACCGAAGATGAAAGCGCCCACGTGGTGCTGGTGATGATCTGCGTAGCCGCCATTGCCAGTCTCCTGGCCATCCTGGTAGAGCTGGGCGGCAGCAGCCACCATAACGAGAGTGGACGTCTGTTGCGCTATGCCTTTACGGCCTCCACCGTCTTTGGCTCGTGGGCCTTGATTGGCACCATCTTCACGCTGCATTACGCGCGCCTGTTCTATGCCGATGACGATAACCCGGAAGCCCTGCCGCTGCGCTTTCCAGACGGCATCCGCAATCCGGGCTACTGGGATTTCCTGTATTTCGCCTTCACCATCAGCGTGGCTGTGCAGACCTCGGATGTGGCCGTGGCCACGCGCGCAATGCGCAAGGCGGTGCTGGCCCACTCCCTGATCTGCTTCGTCTTCAACGCCGCCATCATCGGCTTGTCCATCAATATTGCCGCCGGCCTGGCCGGCAATTGACACGGCCTGTCAGCACCCGGATGACAGTGTTACGGAACCGACGCGGCGGCGCTTTGTCCTAGCCGGGTTCAGGCCTGGCAAGAGCGCGATGAAACCGCCTCTGCCGGTGCTCTGCGCAAACCGGAAGCCGGCCGTATAATCCCCGGCTTTCCCGGCGGCAATACCAAGGGGAGGGGGCAAGACCACAGACAGCCCCCGCAGCTCGACCAATGATTCCAACAACGGAGCGCACCGTGCGGGTTTATTCCAGCCAAGCTGAAGAACGTATTGCCATGTTGAAGCGCCAGGGCAAGGGCGCCTTTTCCGGACCACCGCTGCCCCTCGGGCCGCTGATCGGTTTTGCCGTTGCCATCCTGGCCGTGTTGCTGATCGCCCTGTTCACCTACGAGGCCTCGGTCAGCCGGGGCGAAGCCGCCAATGCGGTATCGCACACCATGAAGGTGCGCGAGCAACTGCAGGTGCTGGTGTCGACTTTGAAGGATGCCGAGACCAGCCAGCGCGGCTTCCTGTTGACCGGTACCGAGTCCTACCTCAGTCCCTACAATCAGGCGCGCGCCGCGCTGCCGGGCGAAATCGCCAAGCTGCGCGAGCTGCTCTCCGACAACCCCGACCAACTGCAGCGCCTGTCGCAGGTGGAGCGCGTGGCCGCTGACAAGCTCGAAGAGCTGGCCGAGACCATCACCCGCCGCCGCAACGGCGACACCGCCGGCGCATTGGCGGTGGTGCAGTCCGATCGCGGCAAGATGTTCATGGACCGGGTACGCGTGCTCACGCGCGACATGGAAGAGCAGGAACGTGACCTGCTGGCCAGCCGCCAGTCGGACTGGCGCGATGCCGTGGTGTTCTCCACCGCCGTGGCCTGGGGCGGATCGGCCTTGCTGCTGGTGCTCATCATTGCGGCCGCCGTCACCACGTCGCGCGACTATCGCGCCCGCGAAAAGCAGGCCTGGATCCGCGCCGGCCAGATGGGCCTGGCCGAACGCCTGCAGGGCGAACAGCGCCTGGGCGCGCTGGGCGAGAACACGCTGGCTTTCCTCACGGCCTATCTGAATGCGCAAGTCGGTGCCATCTACCTGCGTACCGAACGTGGCCAGTTCCAGCGCTTCGCGGCCTATGCGCTGGAAGAGGACGACGCTGACCAGCCGCCTTATCTGCGCGAGGGCCAGGGCTTGCTGGGCCAGGCCGCCAAGCTCAACCGTCCGATGCACGTCAAGGATGTGCCGGAGCAATACCTCACCGTGTCTTCCTCCGTGGGCCGCCACGCCCCCTGCGAACTGCTGATCGTACCGGCGGCGGCCGACGGCCAGGTGCAGGCGGTGTTCGAACTGGGCTTCCTGCGCCGCGTGCGCCCCGAGGAAGAAGAGCTGCTGGCGCGCCTGTCGGACCAGATCGCCATTGCGGTGCGCTCCTCCAAGGATCGCACCCGCCTGGAAGAGCTGCTGGAAGAAACCCAGCGCCAGTCCGAGGAATTGCAGGCCCAGCAGGAAGAACTGCGGGTCAACAATGAAGAGCTGGAAGAGCAGGGGCAGGCCCTGAAGGCCTCGCAACTGCGCCTCGAAACCCAGCAGGCCGAACTGGAAGAGACCAATGCGCAGCTGGAAGAGCAGACCCAGCTGCTGGAACTGCAGAAGGATGACCTCGCCAAGACCCAGGTGGTGCTGGTGGAAAAGGCCACCGAGCTGGAACGCGCCAACCAGTACAAGAGCGAGTTCCTGGCCAACATGAGCCACGAACTGCGCACACCGCTGAACTCCACCCTGATCCTGGCCAAGCTGCTGGCCGACAACAAGCAGGGTAATCTCTCCGAAGAGCAGGTGCGTTTTGCGCAAACCATTTCCTCGGCGGGCAACGACCTGCTGGCGCTGATCAACGATATCCTCGATCTGTCGAAGATGGAGGCGGGCAAGCTGGACATCGTTGCCGAATCCTTCGTGGTCGGCAAGATGGCCGAGGAACTCAAGGCCAGTTTCGCCATGACGGCGCAGCAGAAGGGCCTGGGCTTCAAGGTCGAGGTCGATCCGGGTGTGCCACAGCGCATGGAAACCGACATGCATCGCCTGGGCCAGATCCTCAAGAACCTGCTCTCCAATGCCATCAAGTTCACCGAGAAGGGCGAGGTCAGCCTGCGCATCTATCCCGATGCGGGCGGACGTATCGCCTTCGCGGTGCGCGATACGGGCATCGGCATTGGCGCCGACCAGCACCAGTTCATCTTCGAAGCCTTCCGCCAGGCCGATGGCAGTACCCACCGCAAGTACGGCGGCACTGGCCTGGGCCTGTCGATCTCGCGCGACCTGGCGCACTTGCTGGGCGGTGACATCCAGGTGCAGAGCCGGGTCGGCGAGGGCAGCATCTTCACGCTCTCGCTGCCGCAGGTCTACAGCGGCGAGGCGGCCGTGGTGCGCACCGCGCCGCCTGCGCCCAGCACGGCCGCCGCCACCTTGCAGGCAGCCCAGGTCGCTACCGCACCGGATGTCCGTATTCCCGGTCCGCAGATAGTGCCGGCAGCGCCCGCGAAACTGCAGGACATCGCCATCGATGATGACCGCCATCGCATCGAATCGTCTTCACGCCTGATCCTGGTGATCGAGGATGATGCTGCCTTCGCCATGATCCTGCGTGACCTGGCCCATGAGATGGGCTTCCAGTGCGTGGTCACGCACTCGGCCAATGAGGGCGTTGCAGCGGCCGAGATGTATCGTCCCAGCGCCATCCTGATGGACATGAACCTGCCTGACTTCTCGGGCCTGGGGGTGCTGGACCAGATCAAGCGCAATCCCAAGACCCGCCATATCCCGGTGCACGTGGTCTCGGTGGCCGATTATTCGCACGAGGCGCTGGAACGCGGTGCCATCGGTTATGCCTTGAAACCGGTGCAGTGCGAGGAACTGGTAGGCGCCATCCGCAAGCTGGAAGCCAAGTTCCTGCAGGGGCTGCGGCACGTGCTGGTGGTCGAGGATGATGCCCGCCAACTCGACAGCATCCGCCAGTTGCTGGCCGGCGAGAACATCAACCTGGTCGGCGTGCGCACCGCGGGCGACGCGCTGGCGCGCCTGCGTGAGACCACCTTCGATTGCATGGTGATGGACCTGAACCTGCCCGATCTGTCCGGCTACCAGCTGCTGGAGAAGATGGCCGAGCAGGAGCACGTGGCTTTCCCGCCGGTGATCGTCTATACCGGGCGTTCGCTCTCGGCCGAGGAAGAACAGAACCTGCGCCGCTTCTCGCGCTCCATCATCATCAAGGATGCGCGCTCGCCGGAACGCCTGCTCGACGAAGTGACGCTGTTCCTGCACCAGGTGGAAACCACACTGCCGCCCGAGAGCCAGCGCATGCTCAAGGTGGCGCGCGACCGCGAGACGGTTTTCGAAGGCCGCCGCATCCTGGTGGTGGAAGACGACGTGCGCAACATCTTTGCGCTATCCTCGGTGCTGGAACCCAAGGGCATGAAGGTCGACATCGCCCGCAACGGCCGCGAAGCGCTGCAAGCCCTGCAGCGCAGCCAGGAGCAGCCGGGTGCGCCGATCGACCTGGTGCTGATGGACATCATGATGCCCGAGATGGATGGCCTGACCGCCATGCGCGAGATCCGCAAGCAAGCCATCTGGCGGCGCCTGCCCATCATCGCCTTGACCGCCAAGGCAATGAAGGATGACCAGGAGAAGTGCCTGGCCGCAGGCGCCAACGATTACATCGCCAAGCCCCTGGATGTGGAGAAACTGCTGTCCCTGGTACGCGTATGGATGCCGAAATAAACCAGGCACTGGCCAACCGGCATTTCGATATCGAGATGCAGTTGCTGCTCGATGCCATCTACCTCAAGTACCACTGCGATTTTCGTGGCTATGCGGGGGCCTCGCTGAAGCGCCGCCTGGCTACGGCCATGATCCGCTTCCACTGCGAGACGCTTTCGCAATTGCAGGACAAGGTGCTGCATGACGCGGCGGTATTTCCGGCGCTCATGGATTACCTCACGGTGCAGGTCAGCGAGATGTTCCGCGATCCAGGCTACTTCCTCGCACTGAGGGAGAAGGTGGTGCCGCTGTTGCGCACCTATCCCTCGCTGAAGATCTGGGTGGCCGGCTGCAGCAGCGGCGAGGAAGTCTATTCGCTGGCGATCCTGCTGCGCGAGGAAGGGCTGCTCGAGCGCAGCATCATCTACGCCACCGACATCAACCAGGCCGCCCTGAAGAAGGCGGAAGCCGGCGTCTACGAGCTGGACCGTATCGCCGGCTTTACCAGCAACCACCAGAAATCCGGCGCACGGAGCTCGCTTTCGGATTACTATACGGCCGCCTATGGTGCCGTGATGTTCGACAAATCGCTGCGCAAGAACGTGGTCTTTTCCGACCACAGCCTGGCCACCGACAGTGTGTTTGCGGAGATGCACCTGGTGTCCTGCCGCAATGTGCTGATCTATTTCAACCGCCATCTGCAGGAGCGCGCGCTGGGTCTGTTCCGCGAATCGCTGGTGCGCAAGGGCTTCCTGGGCCTGGGGTCCAAGGAGTCGATGCGCTTTTCCTCGCATGGCGTGGCCTTCGATGAAGTGGCGCGGGAAGACCGCATCTTCCAGAAGAAGGGAGACCTGTGAGTCCCTTGCCCTTGCCTGCCCTGGGTGGGCGGGCCATCGACGCGATCGTCATCGGCGCTTCCGCCGGCGGGGTGGAAGCCTTGTCGGAGATCCTGCCGGCGCTGCGCCGGGGCGCGCGCGTGGCGACCATGGTGGTGTTGCACATCCCGCGCGAGCGGCCCAGCCTCCTGGCCAGGATCTTTGCCGACCGCTGCGTGCAGCCGGTGGTGGAGGCGCAGGACAAGGAGCCGGCCCTGCCGGGCGTCATCTATTTTGCGCCGCCGGATTACCATCTGCTGGTGGACCGCAGCGAAGACGGGCCCTTGCTGGCCATGTCCAACGATGAGCTGGTGAATTATTCTCGCCCGGCCATCGACGTGCTCTTCGAGTCGGCCGCCGATGTCTACCGTGAGCGCCTGCTGGGCATCGTGCTCACCGGTGGCAACCACGATGGCGCGGCCGGCTTGCAGGCCATTGCCCGCGCTGGTGGCGTAACCGTGGTACAAAGTCCGCAACAGGCACAGGTGCCTTACATGCCGGCACAGGCATTGGCACTGGGACAAATCGATTATGTGCTCACGCTCTCGCAGATCGCCGATCTGCTGGGCACCCTGGGCGTAACAGGGAATGACCAGGAAAAGGAACGCAGGTGACAGAAAAGCACAAAGAGAGAGACCTGCCGCGGGTGAAATTCCTGCTGGTCGACGATCTCGACGAAAACTTGTTGGCCCTCTCGGCCCTGCTGCAGCGGGATGACGTCGAACTGCTGCTGGCGCGCTCGGGCCTGGAGGCGCTGGAACTGCTGTTGCAGCATGAGGTGGCGCTGGCCTTCCTGGACGTGCAGATGCCGGACATGGATGGGTTCGAGCTGGCCGAGCTGATCCGCGGCAGCGAGCGCACCCGCAACGTGCCGCTGATCTTCGTGACGGCCGGCGTGCGCGACGAGCGCCGCTTGTTCAAGGGCTACGAGAGCGGCGCGGTGGATTTCCTCTACAAGCCCATCGAGCCGCACATCCTGCGCAACAAGGCCGAGGTGTTCTTCCAGCTGTATCGCCAGAAGCAGTTGCTGGCGCTGGAGTTGCAGGAACGCACGGAAACCCTGCGCATGAACGAGATGTTCGTGGCCATTCTCGGCCACGACCTGCGCAATCCCTTGAGCGCGGTAGTGATGGCCGCAACGCTCTTGCAGCGGATCTACAAGGAAGAGGTGGCGCAGAAGGCTTCGCAACAGATCCTCAATGGCGGCAAGCGCATGGCCAAGCTGATCGAGAACATGCTCGACCTGGCCCGCGCCCGCCTGGCAGGCGGTATCCCGCTGGCGCGCGCCAGTGCCTGCCTGGGCGAGATTACCGAACGGGTGGTGCAGGAATACCAGACCACCTATCCGGGCAGCATCATCGAGCGCCGCATCGAAGGGGATGACAACGGCTATTGGGATGGCGACCGCCTGGGGCAGGTGGCCGCCAACCTGCTGGGCAATGCTTTGCAGCATGGCGTGGCGGGTAGCCCGATCTGCATCGGCATCGATGGCCGCAGTGACCAGGAAGTGGTGATGACCATCGCCAATCGTGGCGTGATTCCGGCGGCGCTGCTGCCGGTGATCTTCGATCCTTTCCGTGGCGGCGAACGCGAGATCGGCCGCAAGGAAGGGCTGGGCCTGGGACTGTTCATTGCCCAGCAGATCGTCAAGGCGCATGGGGGGAACATCACCATGACTTCTGACGATCAGGTGCAGACGATGGTGACGGTGAGGTTGCCGCGCAGGTGAGAGGTGCCGTGTCCGGCCCGGGCGGTGAGGAAAAAATGGCCTGCTCCCCAAGGAGCGGGCCATTTCATTGGTGCCGGTGAAACGGCGACATGATCATCATCAGTTTGTCGACCTGCACCTGCATCACTTGTGAAGTGCGGTTGGTCTGCTCCACACGCTGGGCGTTTTGTCGCGTCATTTCATCAATGCGCTGCAATGCCGTTTTGGCTTGTTGCACCTCGTCGGCCTGGCTGGCCCCGGCACTGGCGATGCCGGTCATGATGTGAGCCCCCTCGCCGATGGTGTGCACGACATGCCGCATGCGCTCGCCGGCCTGGGTGATGAGTTCATTGCCGGCACTGACGTTGCCCGTCGATTTGTCGATCAGGATTTTCACATCCCTTGCCGCGCTTGCCGAGCGCTGCGCAAGCATCCGTACTTCGGCGGCCACCACGGCAAATCCTTTGCCTTGCTCGCCAGCTCGCGCCGACTCCACCGCCGCGTTCAGGGCAAGGATGTTGGTCTGAAAGGCAATCGAATCGATCAGGCTGACGATGGCCACGATCTCGCGCGAACTGGCCGCGATGGCACCCATCATGTCGGCCACGCTCTGGATCGAATGCAGGCCCTCGCCAGCGGCGCGTGAGGCGGTGTTCACCAGTGCCTCGGCATCGCGTGCCTGGCTGGCGCTGCGCGATACCGTGTGCGTGAGCTGGTCGAAGGACTCGGTGGTCTGGCGCAGAAATTCCAGTTGGGTTGCCGTGCGGGTCGCCAGGGCATCGCTTTCCGTGGCCATGTCTCGCGCCACCTCGCCAGTGGTAGAGGCGGCTTGCCCCATTGCGGCCACCAGCGTGCGGGTGCTCTCGCGCAGCGCGTCCAGCTCGCGCTCCAGTCGGGCCAGGCGCGGACCGGCCACCGCTCTGGCATCGGCCAGGTCACCCCGTGACAGGGCCGCAAGCTGACGGATCGCGCGATCCAGTGGGATCAACACTGCACGGTATAGCGCCCATCCAAGTACGGCGGCGCACAGCAGGCCTGCCGCCGCCATGCTGGCGGCCAGCGCGAGCGGGCTGCCCGGCACCAGCAACAAGGCCAGGATCATTGCAAACAGCAGCCCCAGTGTGGTGAAGCACAGGCGCATCTTGGCCTTGATCGTCAGGGTGGGAAGGGCGGGCATAGGGTCTCCGTTGTGGTTTTTGAATAAATACAAAAACTATCTTAAATCAAAAATATATACAAAATTATCTAATTAAAAATATAATCGATTAAATAAAAACGCTAAAACCTAATCGATCACGGACTGCCTTGCCTGGGAGGCTGTTCAAGGAGACTCTTGAAATGAAATGCAAGTACGTCCTGATGGCACCGGCCATCGCTTCGCTCGCCTGCGCATCCGCGGTCCAGGCGCAATCATCAGTGACCATCTATGGAGTGCTGGACGCATCCATCCAGACCGCTCATACCGGCACAGGCACCACGATCCGCCTGGATTCAAGCGCGGTGGCACCGTCGCGCATCGGCTTTCAAGGAACGGAAGATCTGGGAGGAGGGCTGGCGGCGATATTCCGCCTGGAAAACGGCTTCAACCTGGATACCGGGGGCATCGCAGGCAACGGGGCGCTGTTCAATCGCGAGTCCTGGGTCGGATTACGTGGCAGCCTGGGGCAGATACAGGCTGGTGTGAACTACAGTGCCTTGTTCACGACCTACGTGAATTATTCCCTGGGGGAGCTCAATACACTGGGCTGGGGCAATGCCACCAACAACTTCGTGTATGTGCCGAGCGCGCGCTTGTCCAATTCGGTGCGCTATGTCAGCCCCAGCATGGCTGGTGTGACCGTGCGTGCGGTCATGGCATTCGGCACCGAAGGCGCGGCCCCGCGCACCATGGGCGATACCATGTCACTGGGCAGCAACTACAAGAACGGCGCCTTCTCGGCTGACCTGGATTACTTGCAGCAGAAGTATGCAACCACCACCGCCACGACCTCACCGGTGTACCTGGGCAAGTACTACCTGGCGGCGGTGTCCTATGACTTTGGTTTCATCAAGCCGGCCGTGCTGTACCAGATTCACCGGGGCAGTCCCGATCCGGCCAGTGCGGTATCGAGCACCTTTGCCAATCCGGACAACAACTTCTATGAAATCAACGCCACCATTCCGCGGATGGCAGGCGGCACCTTGTTGCTGAGCTTCGGCCAGTACCGGCGCCAGTCCAGCAGCAGCGGCAATGCGTCTTCCTACGGGGTTCGGTATGACTATCGCTTGTCCAAGCGCACGGGCTTGTATATCGGCGTCTCGGAAATCCGCAATAACAGCAATGCCGCCTTCACGGTCAGCAATGCGGCGGGGGCGGGCGTAGCTACAACTGCTGGTTCGAACGTGTCTTCGTTCGTCGTCGGGATGGTGTCGACCTTCTGAGGCCAACGGTCTTGAGGAATTGGGCGGCCTGCTGCAGGCCGCCTTTTTTACGCCTGTTCCTTCGTGAAGAGCGCCTTGTCTTCGAGGATGATGTTGGCGGTGGCGTTGTAGTGGTGGGTCAGCAGGCGGACCACGGTGTCGGCATCGCCGGCCAGTGCGGCCTCCACGATGTCCTTGTGTTCCGAATGCTCATGGCGCTTGGGGAAGACTTTGCGTACCGACAGCTGGCGATAGCGATAGAGCTGGTCCGCCAACTGTTCGCAGAACGCAATCAGCCAGCGCGAACCACAGCCGCTGATGAGGGCGCGGTGGAAAGCGCGGTGCAGCTTTTCCCATTCGGGGTTTTCTTCATAGTGATCCTCGGCCAGCGAACGCGGAGTCTTGCTCAGGCGGTGGAACGACAGCACCAGCTCCTCTTCCCATGCCACCGAAGCGGCCGCGATCGATTCGCGGACCGCGATCTCTTCCAGCCAGCAACGGGTCTTGGTGATTTCGGCCAGGTCGGCCGCGCTGATGCTCTTGACCACGAAGCCGCGCTGGTCACGTCTTTCCACCAGGCCATCTGAGGTGAGGCGGTTGAGGGCTTCGCGTACCGGCGTCGGGCCGGCCTGATAGGTCTCGGACAGAAACTCGATCTGCAGCTTGCGGCCCGGCTCCAGCTTACCGGCCAGCAGGTCGCTGCGCATGCGGTCGTACAGGTTGGTGGCCAGGGTGGACAAGGTGGGCGAGGCCAGCGGCGTGACCGACGCACTCGCGGCGGGCGGGCTTTTTTCCTCGATAGATAGGGCGTTTCTGATTTTTGGCATGGTCGCGAGGGACGGCAGGAGAGTTCCCGCGAGTATAGCGCATTCATATCAAAAACCAGGCTTATCTATCAAAAGTGACCGCTTCTCTAAAAATATATATATTTTCTTGTGTTTGATTTTTTTGTATATATAATCACCTCCTACCAACAACGCAAAAGAGAAGAGACATGTCACAACTGACCCTGGCCCAGGCCAAGCAGATCATTGCGGGCGCCCTGGCCGATGCCCGCCAACGCAATGCCAAGCCCATGGGGGTGGTGGTGCTCGACGCCGGCGGCCACCTGAAGGCGGCCGAGCGCGAAGATGGTGCCACCATGTTCCGCATCGACATCGCCCAGGGTAAGGCCTGGGCTGCTGTGGCGATGGGTGTGAACAGCCGCAACCTGGTCAAACGTGCGGCTGACAATCCCTCTTTCTTCGCGGCGCTGTCCACCACCGGCCAGGGCAAGTTCATTCCCCAGGTTGGCGCGGTGCTCATCGTCGATGAGGCCGGTGCCGTGATCGGTGCGGTCGGCGCCAGCGGCGACACTGGCGATCAGGACGAGGCGATCTGCATCGAAGGCGTCAAGGCCGCGGGCCTGAAGATCGCTGCCTGAGCGCATCATGACCGAGCACAATATGCTACGGCCGGCGGCCCGATGTGCCTGTGGCGTGGATATCCACGCCCACGTGGTGCCGCACGCCTTTCCGCGCTATCTCGGTAGTGCCGCACCGGCTCAGTGGCCCGCCATGGCGCCCGCCCATGCCTGCCACCAGCACGTGATGATCGCCGGAAAAATCTACCGCACCGTCTCGGATCGCTGCTGGGATGTGCCCAAGCGGCTGGTCGACCTGGACGAATGTGGACTCAGGGTGCAGGCCATTTCGCCCATGCCCGAATTGCTGTCCTACTGGATGGAGGCGGCGCCGGCACAGCAGCTGCTGCGCTACATCAATGAAGAGATGGCGCAGATGGTGGACCAGTCCGGCGGCCGCATGGTCGCCCTGGGGGCAGTGCCCTTGCAGGACGTGGACCTGGCCATTGCCGAATTGCGCTACCTGGTCGAAGAGCTTGGATTTGCCGGTGTCGAGCTGGGCAGCAACATCAATGGCAGGCCCATTGGCGATCCGGTACTGACGCCTTTCTTCGAAGCGGCCCATGCGTTGGATGCGGCCATCTTCGTGCACGCGGTCAAGCCGGTGGGCATGGATCGCCTGGTCGGCCCCGCCCAATTGCAGCAGGCCCTGGCGTATCCCGGCGATGTCGGGCTGGCGGCGGCTTCCGTGATCACCTCGGGTTTGCTGGCACGTTATCCCGGCCTGAAGCTGGCTTTCAGCCATGGCGGTGGCACCCTGGCCAGTCTGTTGCCCCGGCTGACCCAGGCGCATCAGGTCTTCCCGGCACTGGCCGAGAGCATGGCCGCGCCGCGTGAAGTGGCGCGCCGGCTGTATTACGACACCCTGGTTTTCGACGCACCGACCTTGCGCCACCTGGCCGATATCTTTGGCGTGGAGGGCATGATGATCGGCACCGACTATCCCTTCGCCTTCCGCGACAAATCACCCGTGTCCAGCGTGCAGCAAGCCTTCGCTGATCCGGATGTGCGGGAAAAAATATTGCACCTGAATGCCACTCGTTTCCTCGGCATCCAGCGCCACTGAATCCTCAGAACCTGAGCAAGGAGCTTTCATGTCCTCATCCCCCCTGTCCGCATTGCGCAGCATCGCCATCGGCGTGACCCAGCTGGACGCAGCGGAAAAGTTCTACACCGATATTTGGCATCTGCAGGTCGCCGCACGCACGCGCGATGCGGTCTACCTGCGCGGCACGGGCGCGGCGCACCATATCCTGGCCCTGCATCGCAGCGCCGTCCCCGATGTGCGCAGCGTCACCTTCCGCGTTGCTGCCGCCGGGGACCTCTCGCGCATCGCCGAGGCGGTTCCGCGCGAGGGTGGCAAGGTGCTGCAACCCCTGGGCCCGGTCGAGGAACCGGGGGGCGGCATCGGCATCCTGATCCAGGACCCGCAGGGGCGTGTGCTGCGCCTGGTTCATGGGGATGTCTTGCACGCCGATACCGCTGAGCGCGCCGACTCGCCCATCCGCATCACCCATACCGTCTTCAACAGCAAGGACGTCGCCGTGGCGCAGGCATTCTATGAGCGTGCGCTGGGTTTCAAGCTGTCCGACCGGACCCGCGCCATGGCCTTCATGCGCTGCAGTAGCGATCACCACAGCGTCGCCCTGGCCGACGCCGCCGAAAACACCCTCAATCACATCGCCTTCGTGATGCCCGACCTCGATGCGGTCATGCGCGGTGCCGGGCGCATGCGCGACGCCGGCTATCCCATCGAATGGGGCGTAGGACGCCATGGGCCGGGCAACAATGCTTTCGCGTATTTCATCGGTCCCTCCGACTTCGTGATCGAATACACCGCCGAGATCCTGCAGGTGGACGACAGCTACAAGGTCGGCGGACCGGACGACTGGACCTGGCCACCCGGACGCGTGGACCAGTGGGGCGTGTCGCCGCCGCCCTCCGACAAGATCAAGTTCGCACAGAAACAGATCCGCTTTGCCGACCTATCGGCCAACTGACAGGTAGTCCCTTCTTCAACAGGAGCATCCAGTGAAATTCGTCACCTTCCATACTGCACAAGGTCCCCGTCTGGGCGTCGTCCACGGCAGCCAGGTCATCGACATCCATGCCAGCAATCCGGCCGTGCCCTCCGATATCCGTGCGGCGCTGCGTGCGGGCGTTGACCTGGTGGCCGTGGCGCAAGCCCTGATCGATCAGGAAGCCGGCCACCGCCTGCCGCTGGCCGACATCCGTTACGCCCCGGTGGTGCCGGAACCCGGCAAGACCATCTGCCTGGGCTTGAACTATTACGATCACGCCGCCGAGAGCGGACGCGAGAAGCCGGTCTATCCCTGGTTCTTCCTGCGTGCCACCAGCTCGCTGCTGGCGCATCAGGAAAAGGCCTGGGCCCCCCAGGTTTCCGAACGGTTCGACTATGAAGCCGAAGTGGCGGTGGTGATCGGCAAGACCACCGGCCGTCACGTGCGCCAGGAAGATGCGCTGTCCTACGTCTTCGGTTACGCCGCCTTCAACGACATGTCGGTGCGCGACTACCAGAAGAAGACCCCACAGTGGACCATCGGCAAGAACTTCGACAAGACTGGTGCCTTTGGTCCCTTCCTGGTCTCGGCCGATGAACTGCCCCCCGGTGCCGAAGGACTGTCCATCCAGTGCCGCCTGAATGGCGAAGTAATGCAGGACGCCAATACCCGCGACATGATCTGGAACGTGGCCGAGACCATCGCGCTGCTGACCGAATGCGTGACCCTGGAACCAGGCGACGTCATCATCATGGGCACGCCGGCCGGCGTGGGCCAGTCGCGTACGCCGCCGGTGTGGATGAAGCAGGGTGACAAGGTGGAGATCGAGATCGAGAACATCGGTCTGCTGGTCAACACCATCGGCGCTGAAGGTGAAGTGGCATGAAGCCGCACTATGACGTCATCGTGGTCGGCTTCGGACCGTCCGGTGCGGTCGCGGCGGCATTGCTGGGCCAGGCCAGGCTCAATGTACTGGTCATCGACAAGGTGCACCACGTCTATGAGAAGCCGCGTGCCATTGCGCTGGATCACGAGATCATGCGCGTATTCCAGCAGCTTGGCGTGGCCGAGGCGGTAGCCGAACATGCCGAGCCGTTCACGCCATCGGAGTATTACGGTGTCGATGGTGAGCTGATCAAGCGGCTGGCCGTGGTCGAGCCGCCTTTCCCGCTGGGCTACGCGCCATCCATGGTGTTCACCCAGCCTCCGGTGGAGCGCATCCTGCGCGAGCGCGTGGCCGCCATCGATCAGATCGACGTGGCCACCGGTGTGGAATTCACCAGCCTGTCGCAGAATGATGCCGGCGTGACTATCGAGGTGCGCGACGAACTGGGCACTGCCCACACCGTCAGCGCCCAATACCTGATCGGCTGCGACGGTGCCTCCAGCAATGTGCGGGCGGCCGCCGGGATTGAACTGGAAGACCTGGACTTCGACGAACCCTGGCTGGTGGTGGATGTGCTGGTCAATGAACGCGGCCTGGCCAAGCTGCCCAAGACCAGTGTTCAGTTCTGCGAGCCGCAGCGCCCCAGCAGCTATGTGATCGGCCCCGGTAATCATCGCCGTTGGGAGATCTCGTTGCTGGAGGGCGAGGATCCGAAATACATGGCCACGGAAGAGGGCGCATGGAGCGTGCTCAAGCGCTGGATCACGCCGGAAGATGCCACGCTCTGGCGTCAGGCCAGCTATCGCTTCCACGCACTGGTGGCCAAGCGCTGGAACAACGGCCGCGTCTTCATCGCCGGCGATGCGGCCCATCAGCAGCCACCGTTCTTGGGACAGGGCATGTGCCAGGGTATTCGCGATGTCACCAATCTGGTCTGGAAGCTGAAGCTGGTCATGGCCGGCGCTGCCGATGCCGGCTTGCTGGAGTCCTATGGCCAGGAGCGCGGGGCGCATGTGCGTGCGCTGACAGGGCGGATCAAGGAGATCGGAAAACTGATCTGCGAACGCGATGTGGACGCCGCCAGGGCGCGCGACGCACGCCTGATCGCCGCCGATGGCGGGAGCATCAAGACGGTACCGCGCCAGAACATCATCCCGCCTCTGGAAACCGGATTGCTGTCGCCGCGGCCGCAGGCAGCCAACGGTAGCTTGTTCCCGCAGCCGACGCTGGTGGTCAATGGCGAAGAGGTATTGATGGATGCCGTGTGTGGCAATGGCTGGCGCATCGTTCTGGATGCTGCGCAGATCCAGATCGGCACCGAACTGCTGGAGCAGGCGCGTGCGCTGGGCGCCCAACTGGTGCCGATCGCGGCGCACGGTCAGGCGTATCGCGAACGCGACGGCGTGATGGCGAACTGGTTTGCCCGGTATGGCGTCCAGGCAGCGCTGGTGCGTCCCGACAATTACGTCTACGGCGTCGCCAACGACATCGCCGGTACTCTGGCGCTGGTCGACGGGGTGCGCCAACGGTTGACAGGAGTATTGGCCGAAGCCTGAATCCCGTCGCAAGAACCTCAACCCCCAGAAGAGGGTAGCAAGCCCCCGGGGAGGAAAATCAGTCATGGATATGACGCGCTGCACCTGGATTTTCCCAATCATGGAGACAACAAATGAGTACTAGCATCAATCCACTTGAAGAGGTGGGAAGTGCGCCCATCGGCAAGTTCCACTGGACCTTCGGCATCCTGATCGGTTTCGTCATGCTGTTCGACGGCTATGATCTCTTCAACGCCGCCTATGTCATTCCCCTGGTCGCCAAGACCTGGAAACCCGATCCCACCACCATCGGCATCATGCTCTCCAGCGGTATCGTGGGCCTGTCGCTGGGCTCGGTGCTGCAAGGCCCGCTGGCCGACCGCTTCGGCCGGCGCAAGGTGCTGCTGTGGGCGCTGTTTCTGCTGACAGCCTGCAATCTCTGTCTTGCCGCGCTGGTGAACTCGCCATTGAGCTTCGCCGCCAGTCGCATGGTGCTGGGGACCGCGCTGGGCATGATCACGCCTCTGGTCATCACCTATATCAACGAATGGGCGCCGAAGAAGAAATCCAATACCTTTACGATCTGGACTTTCCAGGTGGGCTTCTCCATCGGCGGCATCCTGGCTGGCGTGATCGGCATCACCATGGGACAGCAACTGGGATGGCAATCGATCTACGTGGTAGGCAGTGCATCCTTGCTGGTGGCCATCTATGCCTACTACCGGCTGCCCGAATCCATCCAGTACCTGGCGGTGCGCGAAGACCATGAAAAGATCCGCAACCTGCTGATATCGCTGCGCCCCGAACGCACCGAGCTCTATCGCAATGCCAGTTTCACCCGCATCCGCTCGGAAGAAAAGCGCGGTTCGATCAAGACCTTGCTGGTACCGGCTTATCGCCGCGCCACCTTGATCAACTGGGTAGCGGGTTTTCTCAGCCTGTTCTGTATCCACGGCCTGACCGGCTGGCTGCCTTCCATGGTGATCCAGCGGGGCGAGGCAATTTCCTCCGCGTTCGGCTACGGTTCGCTGATCATGCTGGCCTCGCTGTTCGGCGGCATGTCCAGCGGTTGGTTCGCTGACCGGGTGCGCAGCCGCGTCAAGGCGATGGTGGTCTGGTATGTTGCAGCGGCTGTGGCCATGGTAGCGCTGGCGCTGTTCTCCGAACGCTACATGATGATCGTGTTCGTGGCGGCGGCTGGCTTCTTCGTCTTCGGTGCACAGGCGGTGCTGAACAACTTCCAGGTAATGTCCTACCCGACCGAAGTGAGGGGAACGGGGATGGGCATTGCCGTCGGTATCAACCGTATCGGCGGGATCATGGGGCCGTTCCTCATCGGCCTCTTGCACACGATCAGCCCGGATCCCTCGGTGACGTTTGCCGGCCTGGCGGCGGCACTGGTGCTGGCCGCGCTGTGTGTCTCCCTCTCCAAACGGACCGACCCCCAGGCGGTGATCGCGGGCCAGGCCAATTCGGCACCGGCCAAATAAGTAGCGTTGCCTGTTGAAGCCTTCCGCGAGAAGGACGGCGCAGTTTTGACCAGGGCAGTACCTGAGGCGATTTCTCCTGGAGGGATCGCCTCTTTTTTCATGGCCGGCCGGTAAGTCGCCGGACGTAAAAAAGCCTGCTCCGCAGAGCAGGCTGTCGAGTGATGACGCCCAGGCTTACTGCCACCCGTAACGCCGGGCATACCACCCCTTCATCCCTTGGGTCAGCACCGCATACCCCAGCAGGATCGCCACCAGCCACGGGAAGTAGGACAGCGGCAGTGCCTCCAGCTTGAAGTAATGCGCCAGCGGCGTCATCGGGATCGCCATGCCGATGGTCATGATGGCCAGCGTCATCCCCATCAGCGGCCACGACGCGCGGCTCTGGAAGAAGGGGATGCGGCGCGTGCGGATCATGTGCACGATCAGCGTCTGCGACAGCAGACCTTCGATGAACCAGCCGGACTGGAACAGGGTTTGATGTTCCGGCGAGCTGGCGCCGAAGATGAACCACATCAGCGCAAAGGTCGTGATGTCGAAGATCGAGCTGATCGGACCGAAGAAGACCATGAAGCGGCCGATGTCACCGGCATCCCAGCGTTGCGGTTTTTCCAGGAATTCCTTGTCCACGTTGTCGAACGGGATCGAGATCTGCGAGACGTCATACAGCAGGTTCTGCACCAGCAGATGCAAGGGCAGCATCGGCAGGAAAGGCAGGAAGGCGCTGGCGATCAGGACCGAGAAGACATTGCCGAAGTTGGAGCTGGCCGTCATCTTGATGTATTTCAGCATGTTGGCGAAGGTCTTGCGGCCTTCCAGCACGCCTTCTTCCAGCACCATCAGGCTCTTTTCCAGCAGGATCAGGTCAGCCGCTTCCTTGGCGATATCCACCGCCGTATCCACCGAGATACCGATGTCGGCCGCACGCAGGGCCGGGGCATCGTTGATGCCGTCGCCCATGAAACCGACCACGTGGCCACGGTCATGCAGCACGCGCACGATGCGCTCCTTGTGGGCTGGCGAGAGCTTGGCGAAGACGGTCACGGTTTCCACCGCTTCCGACAATTCGGCATCGCTCATCTTTTCCACGTAGGAACCCAGCAGCATGCCCTTGACCTCCAGCCCGACTTCGCGGCAGATCTTGGCGGTGACCAGTTCGTTGTCGCCGGTCAGGATCTTGACCTTCACGCCGTGCGCACGCAGGGCGGCCAGGGCCGGGGCGGTCGATTCCTTGGGCGGGTCGAGGAAGGCGATGTAGCCGATCAGCACCAGGTCCGATTCATCGGCCAGACCATAAACTTCTTTGTTCGGTGGCAAGTCCTTGGCTGCGACGCCCACCACGCGCAGGCCTTCGGCGTTCAGGCTGCCGGTGGTGGCGCGGATCTGTTCCAGCAGGCCCGGTGTCAGCGGCACCACTTCGCCATTGACGCGGGCGCGCGAGCAGACCGAGACGATTTCCTCGACTGCGCCCTTGCAGATCAGCTCATGGTGATCTTCACGCTCGGACACCACCACCGACATGCGGCGGCGCTGGAAGTCGAAGGGAATTTCGTCGACTTTGCGATAGGCCGAGGCGATGGACATTTCACGCTGCAGCTCGGCGTGCTCCAGCACGGCCACGTCCAGCAGGTTCTTCAGACCGGTCTGGTAATAACTGTTCAGATAGGCGTATTGCAGCACTTCGTCATCGGGCTCGCCGTGGATGTCGGTATGACGTTCCAGGAAAATCTTGTCCTGCGTCAGGGTGCCGGTCTTGTCGGTGCACAGCACGTCCATGGCGCCGAAATTCTGGATGGCGTCCAGCCGCTTGACGATCACCTTCTTGCGCGACAGCGCCACCGCGCCTTTGGCCAGGGTCGAGGTCACGATCATGGGCAGCATCTCGGGCGTGAGGCCCACGGCAACCGACAGGCCGAACAGGAAGGCCTCCACCCAGTCGCCCTTGGTGAAGCCGTTGATGAAGAACACCACCGGCGTCATCACCAGCATGAAGCGGATCAGCAGCCAGCTGACCTTGTTCACGCCCGCCTGGAAGGCGGTCGGAGTGCGGTCGGTGGCGGTCACGCGCTCGGCCAGTGCGCCGAAGTAGGTACGCTTGCCGGTGGTCAGCACCACGCCCGTGGCCGAGCCGCTGACCACGTTGGTGCCCATGAAGCACAGGTTGTCCAGCTCCAGGGGGCTACTGGTGTTGAGGTTGCTTGGGGTGACGAATTTTTCTACCGGCAGCGATTCACCGGTCATGGCGGCCTGGCTCACGAACAGATCCTTGGCGGCCAAGAGGCGCAGGTCGGCCGGGATCATGTCGCCCGCCGAGAGCAGCACGACGTCGCCCGGTACCAGCTTGCGGATCGGCACTTCCACCCGGCGCGCACCCTTGGGATGCAGCGTCACGTCGAAGTAGCGCTGGGCTTCGGCGGCGATCTCTTCCACCTGGTCGTGACGCATCACCGTGGCGGTGTTGCTGACCATGGCCTTGAGCTTGTCGGCAGCGGTGTTGGAGCGCGCCTCCTGGATGAAGCGCAGCAGCGTGGAGACCACCACCATGGTGCCGATGACGGTGGCGGCCTTCATGTCGTCAGTGTAGAAGGACACCGCCGCCAGCAGGGTCAGCAGCAGGTTGAAGGGGTTCTTGTAGCAGTGCCACAGGTGGACGTACCAGGTCAGCGGCTTTTGATGCTCGACTTCGTTGGGGCCGCTGTGTTCGCGGATGGCATCGGCTTCCGATTCGGTCAGGCCGTCCATGCGCGTGTGCAGGCGCTGCAGCAGGGCCTGGGCTGGGCTGCGGGAGGCTTCGCTCAATTGCTCGGCCAGGGTTTGCGGGACTTCGCGGGTCACCGGGGCGCTACGGAACATGTCCATGCCCAGGCGGCGGAAGTGGCGATCCATACCGCGTGCGCGGATGAAGCTGACAAAGGTTTCTTTCAGCAGGTTCAGATTCATGGCGTGCTTCTTCTCTTGTTGGGCTTCGTCCCGTGGACGAAGCGGTTTGCATCGCATCGGCTTGCAGCAGGGGCGGGCCGGGATCGGGGGCAGCGCCGTGGCCGGCCCCCGCATGAACGGGCGGCCGGCGGCGGCGCGCTGGGTCTTCGCGTGTTCATGATGGATATGTCTGTCGCATTGCAGCCTCCGCCTGGTTGAGCGGAGCCCCTGTCATCGGCGCCTGGTGGCGCAAACAGACGTGCAGCCGCATGGCGGCTGGCCATGCGGAATGTGCTGCGCCAAAGCGCGCGCCGGCATAGGGCCATCTTGCGGCGGGCTCAGGAGAGCGCGCCGGACGGCCGTGATGCGGCATGCGTTCTGACGCCGTGTCTGCGGCGGTCGATCGTCGATCTGTCGTTGTGAGGGAATCGTTGCCAGCAGCGCTGCTGATATCGGGCCCGAAAAGGCCGTGCGCTGCCGACATGAAATGCCGTCATCTGCCTGGTGCAAGATGACGACAGGAGAGCGTCCTGCTGAAATCCTTGCCTAGGCTTAACCCGGAATTAACCGGCAACAACTGTCACCCGAACAAGTGCCCATGAGAGGGACTCCAGAAAATGAAAACGGGCGAATTCTACGCCGTCACGGAAAACAGGGTCAAGGCAAATCCCTCTTCTTGCCGAAAATTTGTGCATCTGCAACAGACTTGAGAGGAAGCTTTTTGCTTCACGATGTGATGGAAGAAGTTGCATTCCGGCGTCTTGTACGCTGCTATGCAACACCGATTCTCGCCCGGTGAGCCTTGTCTTCTATGGTGGTCGGCCTATACTCGAAACGTGGCAAGCCATCAACGAGAGACTGCGCAGCAGCCCGCGCAAGACCAATAAACTCGCCCAGGAGACGCATCATGCCCAACCTCATCATGAACAATCTGATGTTCTTACTCCCCATGGCTCTGGCCGGATTGTTGCTCTGCGGGGAGGTGCCGGTGGCTTCAAGGATGGTCCGAACCAGTTTGAGAGCAGTGGGTGCGGTATTCGGCGCGCTGCTCGCGCTTTTAGTACTGGAAGCACTGCCAGTGCTAATTTAGCGGGCTTTCTGCGGCCCGCTTTGCCGCTCGTTGCGGCAGTGGCCGGGGCATTGGCGCAGGCATTTTCCGAGGGAAGTACGCCTATCATTCCGTCATGCCGATCGCCCCGCCTTGATTTCCCTAGGTCGATGTTTTCACAGTGGTCTCGTGGCGGCCCCGAAAACATCGGCCTTTTTTGCGTCCGTCGTTTTGGTGGCGTCGTCGCCGGCAGGCGTCGCGCAGCAGGGCGGTGGCGCCTGATTGGGCGTGCCCGGCGTGCGTTCCAGCCCGGGATGCCAGACCACCAGACGATCCCGGCCGCTTTCCTTGGCGCAGTACATGGCATGGTCTGCCCGTTGCAGCCAGACGAAATGGGCCTCCATGTCCGATGAGAACGGCACCAGTCCGGCGCTGACGGTACAACCATATAAATTGTTTTCATCATTGCGGCTGCGTACCGCGTCAATCACGCGCTGTGACAGTGCCAGCGCCTCGCCGGGCAGGACGTCACGCAGGATCACTCCAAACTCCTCGCCACCATAGCGGCCGATCCAGTCTTCCTCGCGCAGCCTGGTGCGCAGCAGGCGCGCGAAGTTGCGCAGCACTTCGTCGCCGGTCAGATGGCCGTAGGTGTCGTTGATGCTCTTGAAATGGTCCAGGTCCAGCAACAGCAGGAAGGTGTGGGCGTCCGCCGGTTTCTGGCGGCGACGGCGTTCGAATTCGCCCAGCAGCAGGCTTTCCCAGTAGCGGCGATTGAACAGCAGGGTGAGGCCATCAAGCTGGCTGACGATCTCGAACTGGCGCGAACGCTCGGCCAGCTTCTTGGACATCAGATAGGTCGATTGTCCCAGTGCCAGTGGATAGAGCGCCATCATGGGCAGGCAGGCAAGGATGGTGTTCAGATCCGACTGCGGCTGGAATTGCACGTCCAGCAGCCACCACCCCAGCCCGCCCGCGAGCAGGCTGGCATACAGTCCTCGCATGAACAGCCGCAGCCCGCCTGCGGCAATATTGTCCATGGATAACATCGAGATGATTACCGCGCTGGGCACCAGGTTGCCGTGGAGCGCGGCGATCCAGAAGCCGCCGAAGGCGGCGTCGATGACCAGGTTGCGACGTTCGGCGCGATAGGGAATGCGACTCTTGAGGGCCCAAAGGCGCGCCACGTGCGGCCAGACGTAACCATGCGCGATCACCAGCAGCCACAGCGGCCACGGCACAGGATGCTGGACGAAACCGGCGGCGACGCAGAAAAATCCCACTCCCAGGCCGATCACCCGCAAGCGGTAGATGCGCTGCACGAAGCGCACGCCTTTTCCGGCCAGCAATGCGGTGGCGGCATCGCCGCTGCGGGCCTGGCGCGGGCGATACAGGGCAAGGGGGTTCAGTACGTCCAGCAGCAGGCGCAGCAGGTTCGGCGAGGCAGGCCGGGCGGATTTGCAATCGGGGTTGGAGGGGGAAGACATGTTCATGTTTTTCTTTCGTCTGGTCCGCGAATACTGTCAGCCTGACAGTGGCCGCGGGGCCGCAGGTACGCACCGATTACATGGCCGGCACGACTTTCAGTAACGCAGCGTAACGCCATCTGGCGGCGTTCCGCAAGCCTGTTCTGCAGCGGCTGTTGCCCTGATTTTCCTGCATCGAGGGAACCGTTTCCGGCGGGCACGTGTCAGTGGGGCGGGGCCTTGTCCACCTTTCATTTGCGGAGGTAAACAGGGCGTAGTGTCGCACGGCAACGTGACGCGCCGATGTCGTCATACCAGCCCGGTCCGCCAGGCCCGGCGGCGACCTGCACCGCATCCCCTATAATGCCTGCTCCTCACTTTTGACCGAATCATGTTCCGCTTCCCCCGCATCGTGCAGTCTCCCCGTCTTGGTTTTTCCACCGTTGTCCTGGCCTTGCTGACCAGCACCGCCGTCTGCGCGCAGGGTCTGCCGCCGCCGGTAGCGGGGGCGCTGCGCGTGGCCCGCATCCCGCAGCAAAGTACCGGCGTGGTAGTGGTCGATGCCGAGAGCGGCAAGCGGGTGCTGGCCTCCAACAATACGGGGCAGGCCTTCAATCCGGCTTCGGTGATGAAGCTGGTGACCACCGATGCCGCACTCGAGATCCTCGGCCCGACCTATACCTGGAAGACCCAGGCCTACATCGATGGCACGCTCTCCGGTGGCGTGCTCAATGGCGACCTGATCTTGAAGGGCGGCGGCGATCCCAAGCTGGTGCTGGAAAACTTCTGGCTGTTCCTGCGTCAGTTGCGTGCGCGCGGCATCAAGGACATTCGCGGCAACCTGGTGCTGGACCGCAGCTATTTTGCCGACTCCGGTTATGACCCTTCGCAGTTCGATGGCGACCCGCAGAAGCCCTACAACGCCGGCCCCGATGCCCTGCTGTTGAATTACCGGACCCAGGCTTTCCGCTTCGAGCCGGATGCGGCCAATGGCGTCGTCAACGTCAGCATGGACCCGCCCATGGCCGGCCTCACCATCACGCCGCCGCGCCTGTCGCAGGAGCCGTGCGGCGACTGGCAGGGCAAGCTGAAGATGAACAACGATGCCAGCGCCGTCAATTTCGCCGGCAGCTATGCTGCCGATTGCGGTCCGCGCGTGTGGTACGTCCATCCCTATCGCATGAACAACGTGCAGTACGTGGGTGCGAGTTTCGTGCAAATGTGGGCGGACCTGGGCGGCAGTTTTGCCGGACGGGTGCTCAGCGGGCAGGTGACGCCATCGGCGCGGCTGATGGTGGAAGTGCAGTCGCCGCCGTTGCCGGAAGTCATCCGCGACATCAACAAGTACAGCAACAACGTGATGGCGCGCCAGGTGCTGTTGACGCTGGGCGCGGAGATGAGCGGCCAGCCCGGTGATACCGTCAATGGCGCGCGAGCGGTGCGCGGCTGGCTCGGCGACAAGGGCATCGATACCAGTGGCCTGGTGATCGAGAATGGTGCCGGCCTCTCGCGCGTGGACCGCGTGACGCCGGCGCTGCTGGCCAGTGTGCTGGTGCAGGCGTATCGCTCGCCGCTGATGCCGGAGTTCGTTTCTTCGCTGCCGCTGGTGGGCTATGACGGCACCATGCGCCGCCGCCTGAAGGAGCAAGGCGTGGCCGGCCAGGCGCACATCAAGACCGGAACGCTCAATGAGGTGAGATCGATTGCAGGCTACGTGCAGGCGGCCTCGGGCAAGACCTATGTGGTGGTGTTCCTGATCAATCACGCGGCCGCGCCCAATGGGCAGCAGGCGCAGGATGCCTTGTTGCAGTGGGTGTACGAGAACGGTTGATCGCCTGAGATGAGGCGGAGGTGTCATTGAGCCCGTGACAGTTGGGCGCTCAGTCGCAGCCTCCGCCGCCGCCATCTCCACCGCCGCCACCATCTCCTCCACCACCGCAGTCACTGCCGCCATCCCCGGCGCCATGTCCGCTGCTCCCGCTATCGATCATCCCGCCGCCGGAGCCGCCACCTTCACCGCCGGCACTGCTTCGCAACGCCTTGCGCTTTCGCTCGACGAAGATGTATTCGAGGATCGTGCCGACGACGATCCAGACGAGCCAGCCGTAAAACACGACCAGGACCAATTTGCCCAGGAATGCCATAAGTGATGGCTGCCAGCGGCCGGTATTGAGGGCGGCTAGAGCAGCAGCGGTTTGTCGGAAAGCTCGTTAGTCGCTTTCCCCTCGCCATCGTTCCTACGTGGCAGGACTGATTGCAGCAATGCATGCAGGTCGTCCAGCGCCTTCAAGGTACTGGCCTCGTATTCCCCTTGGGCATACCCGGCGGTCATCTGCCGGCAGACCTGCTGCCATTGCTCGCGCGTGACACGCGCATTGATCCCGCGATCGGCCACGATCTCCACCTTGCGATCGGCCAGGTTGACGTAGACCAGCACACCGCAGTTTTCCTCGGTATCCCAGATGCGGTAATGCGAAAACAGTTCGTGCGCACGCTGCCGGGCACTTTCGCCGCGTCGGATGGCGCCCAGCGACAGTGCGGCTTCGACGATCACGCGCACTTGCGCGCGATGCCGGCGTTCACCCTCGGTGATGCTGGCCTGGATGGCCTTGAGCGTGCTGGAAGGGAAGAGTCGCCGTGCCGCCGCACGCGTCATGCGCAAGTGGCGCAGCAGGCGCGCCAGCAGGGTGGGGGATGCGTTGTTGTGAGGCATGTCACCAGTCTCCCGAGGCGCCGCCGCCGTCAAAGCTGCCACCACCGCCAGAGAATCCGCCACCGGACGAGCCGCCGAAGCCGCCGCCGCCACCGGAGCGCGGCCAGCTGCGTCCGGAGCTGGCCTGGCGCAAGGCTTCGTCGACCAGGCTGCCGATGATGACGCCGGCCGTGGTGTCGCCGCTGCGTCCCCAGTCATTGTTGTTGAGATGGTTGCGGTTGCCGCGCCGTGACTTGAGCAGCACCGTGAAGAACACCACCAGGAACAGTCCGATCACCAGCAGCGCGATCCAGCCTGCGCCATTGTCGATCTGTACCGTGTTGGTCCGGTGTTTGGCCGGGGGCAGCTTCTCTTGTTCCAGCAGCGTGGTGATGGCGGTTACGCCCGCCGCCAGGCCGCCATAGAAATCGTTCTGGCGGAAGTGCGGGGCGATCACGTCTTGCAGGATGCGCTTGGATTGCGCATCCGTCAGGCTGCCCTGCACGCCGCGTCCGGCCTCGATGCGCAGGCGGCGCAAGGACTTGGGATTGTCCCTGGCGACGATCAGGATCACGCCATCATCGATGCCCTTGCGGCCCAGTTTCCAGGCGTCGGCCACGCGGATGCTGTATTGCTCGATGGCTTCGGGCGCAGTGGAGGACATCAGCAGCACGCCGATCTGGCTGCCGGTGCGCTGTTCGATCTCGGCCAGCACGCCTTCGAGCGCCTGGCGCTGCTGCGGCTGCAGCAGATGGACCTGATCGATCACCCGGGCCGACAAGGGCGGCACCGGCACCAGGCCGTCATCGGCGCGGGCCGGGCCGGCCAGCGCCAGCCACGTCAGCAGCCAGCAGGTCAGGAGCAGCTTGCGCATGGCCAATCGGGGCTCCCCGGCTTACTTGCCGAAGTTGACCGTGGGGGCGGTCGAGATGGCTTTTTCGTTTTCCACCGTAAACGAGGGTTTTACTTCATAGCTGAACAGCTTTGCCGTGATGTTGGTGGGGAAGCTGCGCGCCAGGATGTTGTAATCCTTCACAGCGGCAATATAGCGCTGGCGCGCCACGGTGATGCGGTTCTCGGTGCCTTCGAGCTGCGACTGCAGGTCGCGGAAGCTGGTGTCGGCCTTCAATTGCGGATAGTTCTCGGATACTGCCATCAGGCGCGACAGCGCCGAGGACAACTGGCCCTGCACTTCCTGGAATTTGGCAAAGGCCTTGGGATCGTTGAGCACCTCGGGGGTGATCTGGAAGCTGGTGGCGGCGGCGCGGGCGCGGGTCACGGCTTCCAGGGTGTCCTTCTCGTGGGAGGCATAGCCCTTGACGGTGTTGACCAGGTTGGGGATCAGGTCGGCGCGGCGCTGGTACTGGTTGACCACTTCGCCCCAGGCGGCCTTGGTGGCTTCATCCTTGGCCTGGAATTCGTTGTAGCCGCAGCCGGAGAGGGTGAGGGCGGTGATGGCAATGGCGAGCCAGGCGAAGAGTTTTTTCATGTTGTCTTTCCTCGTAGCAAAAGTGAAGCAAAGGGAGCGCATGAGACCAGAAAACCCGCATCAAGTGCCCGATGTTCCGTGAAAAAGGCTGAACATCAGTCAAAAACCGAGGTCGGGACAGGCCGGCGCGCTACAATAGCGCATCTTTCAGTTAAAGGCATCACCGTGACATTCATCGAGAAACTCAACGCCGCGTGGACTTCGCGCAATTCCCTCCTGTGCGTCGGCCTGGACCCCGACCTCAAGAAATTCCCCGCCGAGCTGCAAGGCAAGCCGGACGCCATCTTCGAATTCTGCCGCGCCATCATCGATGCCACCGCTGAAGCCGCCTGCGCCTTCAAGCCGCAGATCGCCTATTTCGCCGCACTGGGCGCGGAAGAGCAGCTGGAGCGCATCTGCGCCTACCTGCGCACGAATTACCCCGAGATTCCCCTGGTGCTGGACGCCAAGCGCGGCGACATCGGCGCCACGGCCGAACAATATGCGCGCGAAGCCTTCGAGCGCTATGACGCCGATGTGGTCACGGTGAGCCCCTACATGGGCTGGGATTCGGTCTCGCCCTATCTGGAATGGAAGGATCGCGGCGTCATCGTGCTGTGCCGCACCTCCAACGCCGGTGGTTCGGACCTGCAGTTCCTGGAAGTCGACGGCAAGCCGCTGTATCAACACGTGGCACGCCTGGTGGCCGAGAAGTGGAATACCAATGGCCAGTGCGGCCTGGTGGTCGGTGCCACCTTCCCGCACGAACTGGCCCAGGTGCGCGCCATCATCGGCGACATGCCGCTGCTGGTGCCGGGCGTGGGTGCCCAGGGGGGCGACGTGGAAGCTACCGTCAAGGCCGGCAAAACGGCCTCGGGTACGGGCATGATGATCAATTCTTCACGTGCCATCCTCTACGCCAAGCCCGAAGCTGGCGAAGATTTCGCCGCTGCGGCGCGCCGGGTGGCCATCGAGACGCGTGACGCGATCAACCGCTTCCGCTGACCTGCGCAAGCAGAAATGAAGAAAAAGGCGGCGACTCCATGGGAGCGCCGCCTTTTTCTTCATATTCGCCGCTTCAGTCTGCCAGAAGTTTCAGAAGACCCTTGAGCGAATGCTCGACAGTCTGGGCCCGCACCTGCTGGCGGTCGCCCTGGAAGACCAGGCGCTCGGTATAGGTCTTGTCGCCCACGCGCCAGCCGAAGCAGACGGTGCCGACCGGCTTGCCCGGCACCGCGCCGCCGGGCCCGGCGATGCCGGTGGTGGAGACGGCCACGTCCGAATTGCTGTTGGCCACCGCCCCTTCGGCCATGGCGCCGGCAATCTCTTCGCTGACCGCGCCATGCTGGGCGATCAGGGCTTCGGAGATGTCCAGCAATTCATTCTTGGAGGCGTTCGAATAGGTGACGAAACCGCAATCGAACCATTCCGACGATCCGGCGATTTCGGTAATGGCATGGGCGATGCCGCCACCGGTACAAGATTCGGCGGTGGCCAGCAGCAGGCCACGGGCTTTGAGGGTGTGGCCTACGCGGGTGGCCAGGTCCAGGGTGCTGTCCATGAGTGTCATCCTCAGCTGTGCCGCAGTCTGGCGCCAGGTGAGCTGCGCACTGCGGTCGGTTGATCAACGTCGTGTGCGCACTAGCATACTCCGATGGCCCCGGTTGTTGTGTCAGACATGTGCTGATTGTTCAGTTCGGCTCACCAATAAGTGTGCCAGAACGCAAACACCAGCAGCGTATAGAAGGCCGCCACGATGTCATCCCACATGACCCCGAAACCACCCTTGAAGCGCCGGTCGAACCAGGCGATGGGCGGCGGCTTCACCATGTCGAAGAAGCGGAAGACCACAAAGGCCGCCAACTGCGTCTTCAGGCTGGCCGGCATGACCAGCACCAGTACCAGCCAGAAGGCGATGATCTCATCCCAGACCATGCTGCCGTCATCGGGCGAGTTCAGTGCCTGCCCGGTGCGATGGCAGGCCCAGATGCCGATGATGAAGCCGGCCGCGATGATGGCCAGCCAGTTGCCGGCCGTGAAGACCTGCGGCCAGCGGGTCGAGAGCACGGCATAGGACAGCCAGGCGAAGAGCGTCCCGGCCGTGCCCGGCATGATGGGCGAGAGGCCGCTGCCGAAGCCCTGGGCGATCCAGTGGGCCGGATGGGCCAGCATGAAGTGCGGGGTCGGTTTGCGCTTGCGCGGGGAGGCCGAGGGCGGTGGCGGTGGCGGGAAGGGCGAAGAAGCTTGGTTCATGAACGGAAGTGATCGAAGGAATCCGGCGTGTCCTGCAGCGGCTCACCGGCAGCGTCCAGCAGGCGCAAGCCGGCCTGGGCGTCGATGTGCCCGATGCGGGTGACCATCGTGCCGGTGGATTTGGCGGCTTTCAGGACGGCCTCGCGCTGGCGCGCCGGGGCGGTGAAGCAAAGTTCATAGTCGTCGCCACCCGACAGGCAGAAGCGCCGCCGCAGGTGCAGGTCGCGCTGTTGCAGGGCCGGCCCGGGCGGCAGTGCGTCCACGTCCAGCGTGGCACCGACGTGCGAACGGTCGAGGATGTGGCCGAGGTCGCCCGCCAGCCCATCGGAGATATCGATGGCGGCATGCGCAATGCCGCGCAGCGCCAGCCCCAGCGCCACGCGCGGCGTGGGCGCATGCATGCGCGGGGCGGCCTGCTGCAGTTGCTCGGCATGCATGTCGAATTCCTGGCGGTAGCCGGCCAGGGCCAGCCGTGCATCGCCCAGCGTGCCGGAGACCCAGATGTCATCGCCCGCCCGCGCGGCATCGCGGCGCAGCGCCTGTTGCGGCGGCACTTCGCCGAAGACGGTGATGCTGATGGTCAGCGGTCCCTTGGTGGTATCGCCGCCGATCAGCTCGCAGCCATGTTCATCGGCCAGTGCCAGCATCCCTTGCGAGAAGGGGGCCAGCCATTCGGCACGCGCTTGCGGCAAGGCCAGGGCCAGCGTGAAGGCGATGGGCTGCGCACCCATGGCGGCCAGGTCGGAGAGATTGACGGCCAGGCACTTGTGGCCCAGCAGGTAGGGATCGGCATCGGGGAAGAAGTGGCGGCCCTCCACCAGCATGTCACTGGAAATGGCCAGCTGCATCCCCGGTGCCGGTGTCATCAGCGCGCAGTCGTCCCCTACACCCAGGGCCGTGCGGCTGTCGGGTGCGGGCGGGCGGCTGAAATAGCGCGCGATGAGTTCGAATTCGGAAAGCATGGCGCGATTGTAACCAATCCGTCATGGCTTCAGGCGCACAATATCCCCTCTGCAGCGCATGTTGCGGTGCAGCGCAAACACGGGTGACGCGGCGACGCAAGGGGCGGACGAGCGCATCGGGAGGGGATAGGGGTTTTCCCCAATACCGCGGGGAGGAGGGCGGTGGCAGCCTCTGGTGCGTCAAATCAAGCTGCGTGCAAATGTGCACATCAGGCGACAAACGGCCGTCATCTGACCTCGGAAAAGCCATGTTCGCGGTCATCATTGTTGGTGGTCGGCGCCCCGCAAAGCCAGTCAGCAGAAGGCTTTGCGCGGAGCAGCATGGATTTGCCGGCCTATGATTGAGGGCCGACCTCTGCTAGAATCGACCCCCTTCGCAAGTCAACTAGAGAATACAGAGTATGGATTCGATGATCAGTAAGAAAGAAGAAGTGCGTCAGCAACTTCGTCAGGCAGCGCTGGACTACCACGAGTTTCCGACCCCCGGCAAGATCGCGGTCACGCCCACCAAGCTGCTGACCAACCAGCGTGATCTCTCCCTCGCGTATTCTCCGGGCGTGGCTGCGGCCTGCGAAGAAATCGTCGCCGATCCGCTCAACGCCTTCCGCTACACCGCCCGTGGCAACCTGGTGGCCGTCATCAGCAACGGTACCGCCGTGCTGGGCCTGGGCAACATCGGTGCGCTGGCCTCCAAGCCGGTCATGGAAGGCAAGGGCGTGCTGTTCAAGAAGTTCGCCGGCATCGACGTCTTCGACATCGAAGTCAACGAGACCGACCCCGACAAGCTGATCGACGTCATCGCGGCCCTGGAGCCGACCTTCGGCGGCATCAACCTGGAAGACATCAAGGCACCGGAATGCTTCTACATCGAGCGCAAGCTGCGCGAGAAGATGAAGATCCCGGTCTTCCACGATGACCAGCACGGTACTGCCATCATCGTTGGCGCCGCCATCCTCAACGGCCTGAAGGTCGTTGGCAAGGACATCAAGAACGTCAAGCTGGTAGTCTCCGGCGCGGGCGCGGCGGCGCTGGCCTGCCTGGACCTGATCGTCGACCTCGGCTTCCCCATCGAAAACATCTTCGTCACCGACCTGGCCGGCGTGGTCTACAAGGGCCGCAAGGAACTGATGGATCCGGACAAGGAACGTTTCGCCCGCGACACCGAAGCCCGCACCCTGGCCGAAGTGATCCCGGATGCCGACATCTTCCTGGGCCTGTCCGCTGCCGGCGTGTTGAAGCCCGAGATGGTCAAGCAGATGGCGGCGCGTCCGCTGGTGCTGGCCCTGGCCAACCCGACCCCGGAAATCCTGCCGGAAGAAGTGATGGCCGTGCGTGACGACGCCATCATCGCCACCGGCCGTTCGGACTATCCGAACCAGGTCAACAACGTCCTGTGCTTCCCGTACATCTTCCGTGGTGCGCTCGACTCGGGCGCCACCACCATCACCCGCGAGATGGAAATCGCCACGGTGCACGCCATCGCCGAGCTGGCCCAGGCCGAGCAATCCGATATCGTGGCCTCGACCTATGGCATCTCCAACCTGTCCTTCGGCCCGGAATACATCATTCCCAAGCCCTTCGACCCGCGCCTGATGATCAAGATCGCGCCGGCCGTGGCGCGTGCTGCCGAAAGCTCGGGCGTGGCCGCCCGTCCGATCAAGGACATGGACGCCTACATCGAGAAGCTGGAGCAGTTCGTCTACCACAGCGGTACCTTCATGCGCCCGATCTTCCAGGTCGCCAAGAAGGCCGCCGAAGCCAAGAAGCGCATCGTCTACGCCGAAGGCGAAGAAGAGCGCGTGCTGCGCGCCGTGCAGGTGGTGGTCGATGAAAACCTGGCCAAGCCCATCCTGGTGGGTCGCCCGGAAGTGCTGGAACAGCGCATCCAGAAGTTCGGCCTGCGCCTGCGCGCCGGTGTCGACTTCGAGGTCATCAATCCCAACTTCGACAACCGCTATCGTGACTACTGGCAGACCTTCCTGGAAATGTCCCGTCGCAAGGGCGTCACCGAGCAATACGCCAAGCTGGAAATGCGCCGCCGCCATACCCTGATCGGTTCCATGGCGATCCACAAGGGCGATGCTGACGGCCTGATCTGCGGCACCTACGGCACCACCCAGCTGCACCTGCACTACATCGACCAGGTGCTGGGCAAGCGCGAAGGCGTCAACGTCTACGCGGCCATGAACGCGGTGATCCTGCCCAATCGCCAGCTGGTGATGGTGGACACCCACGTCAACGAAAACCCCAACGCCCGCGAACTGGCCGAGATCACCATGCTGGCCGCCGAGGAAATGCGTCGTTTCGGCCTGCATCCGCGCGCCGCACTGCTGTCGCATTCCAACTTCGGTTCCAGCAACAATGAATCGGCCCGCAAGATGCGCGATGCCCTGGCGATCCTGCGCGAAATCGCGCCGGAGCTGGAGGTGGATGGCGAAATGCACGGCGATACCGCGCTGGACTCCAAGCTGTTGAATGCGGTGATGCCGGATTCGCCGTTGAAGGGTGATGCCAACCTGCTGGTCATGCCCAACATCGATGCCGCCAACATCGCCTACAACCTGCTCAAGACCGCCTCGGGCAACGGTGTGGCCATTGGCCCCATCCTGCTGGGTTGCGCCAAGCCGGTCCACATCCTGACGCCTTCGGCCACCGTGCGCCGCATCATCAACATGACCGCCCTGTGCGTCATGGATGCGCTGTCGGAGCGTTGATCGCAGGCCTGGTAAAGCAAGACCGTGAAGACGGCGCATGTCGAAAGACATGCGCCGTTTTTGTTGCGGGACCAGCTGCGCCGGATGGTTTTTCGGACATGTCGCGCAGCAGCATTCCGGGAATCCGCACCGGGTTTGGCAGGCGGTTTTGATGGATTTTCGAAAAATCCTTTTTAATCAACGGTTTGCAATTTTATTGCCGTGCTTTTCGTGCTGGCACGAAGCCTGCAATATGAACACCAAAACAAAAAAAGCAAACACGGAGACAGACACCTGATGCGCTCTTTTGCATCGTCTTCACGCGCCTGGTCGCGCTGGCCTCTGCGTTATGCCTTGTTCCGGTTCCATCCAAGAACGATGACTCGCCGCACGCGCCGTCCCAAGGACGAAGCGGTGGCCCCAACAGGAGATCTTCATGAGTGTCACCCCTCAAACGAGCAGCGCGCAAAGCACACCCCTGAGCGCCGCTGAATACCGCAAGCGCATCTTCGCCATCCTGGGCGCCTCCTCCGGCAACCTGGTCGAATGGTTCGACTTCTACGTCTATTCCTTCTGTGCGATCTACTTCGCACCGGCCTTCTTCCCCAAGGGCGACGCCACCAGCCAGTTGTTGAATACGGCGGGCGTGTTTGCGGCCGGTTTCCTGATGCGCCCCATCGGCGGCTGGCTGTTCGGCCGTATCGCCGACAAGCATGGCCGCAAGACCTCCATGCTGATCTCCGTGCTGATGATGTGCGGCGGTTCGCTGGCCGTGGCCGTGATGCCGACCTACGCCACCATCGGCGCCTGGGCGCCGGCGCTGCTGTTGCTGGCGCGCCTGTTCCAGGGCCTGTCGGTGGGCGGTGAATATGGCACATCGGCCACCTACATGAGTGAAGTGGCGCCCAATGGTCGCCGCGGTTTCTTCGCTTCCTTCCAGTACGTGACCCTGATCGGCGGCCAGTTGCTGGCCGTGCTGGTGCTGTTCGCCATGCAGCAGTGGCTGACCAAGGCCGAGCTGATGGCCTGGGGCTGGCGTATTCCCTTCGTGCTGGGCGCGGTCGGCGCGCTGGTGGCAATGTATCTGCGCAGCTCACTGGCCGAAACCTCTTCGGCGGGTGCCCGCAAGAAGAAGGACGCCGGTACCATCAAAGGTCTGCTGCAGCACAAGCGCGCCTTCCTGAACGTGGTCGGCTTTACGGCCGGTGGCTCGCTGATGTTCTACACCTTCACCACCTACATGCAGAAGTACCTGGTCAACACCGCCGGCATGGACCCGAAGGTGGCCAACGGCGTCATGACCGGCGCGCTGTTCGTCTACATGATCCTGCAACCGATCTTCGGCGCCATCTCGGACAAGATCGGCCGCCGCAATTCCATGCTGTGCTTCTCCTTCCTGGGCATGGTCTGCACCTTCCCCATCCTGCATTTCCTCAAGGACGTGAGCAGCCCCGGCATGGCCATGGCGCTGGCCATCCTGGCCCTGACCATCGTCAGCTTCTATACCTCGATCAGTGGCTTGATCAAGGCCGAGATGTTCCCCCCCGAAGTGCGCGCGCTGGGCGTAGGCCTGTCATACGCGGTGGGTAATGCCCTCTTCGGCGGTTCGGCCGAATTCGTGGCGCTGTCGCTGAAGTCGGCCGGCGTGGAATCGGCCTTCTACTGGTACGTGAGCGCACTGTGCCTGGTGGCGCTGATCATCAGCCTGCGCATGCCCGACCCGCAGCGCCACGGCCATCTGAAGGGCGATGTCGCCATGAACCCGGACGAGCATCACGACGATGCCGACGCCAGCGCCGGCAAGCTGCACAAGCCGGCCTGATCGCCGGGCACGGCCGCGCCTGCCTGCCCGGGCGCGCGGCGCGTTATCATGAGGCCTTCAACGCGGCGCCCTGCGGGGCGCCGCGCTGTTTTCGACCTTTCTCTTCATGCGCGCACGACGAAACCTGCTGATTCTGTCCCTGTTCCTGGCCGCCACCCTGCTGGTGTGCGGGATCACCTATCGCGTGGCGCTGGGCCGGGCCGGGAGCGACCAGCAGAACCAGGCCGCCGCACAACTGCAGATCGCCGCGCTGGACCTGGAGTCGATCCTGCAGAAATATGAAGCCTTGCCCTTTGCCCTGGGCTTCCAGTCCGATGTGCGCCAGGTCTTGCAGCATCCCGAGGATGCCTTTTCGGTGGACCGGCTCAATCGGGCGTTCAAGACCATCCAGCAGCAGTCGCGTGCGGTCAATATCTTCATGCTCAACCGCCGCGGGGTGACGCTGGCCTCCAGCAACTGGGATGAGGAATTCAGCTATGTCGGCCGCGATTTCGGTTTCCGGCCGTATTTCCGCGAGGCCATCCAGGGGCGGGCAGGGCGCTTTTATGGCATCGGCAACATTTCCAGCGAACCCGGCTACTTCATCGCCCAGCCCATCTATCGCCGTCAGGACCAGGCCGAGGGCGACCTGCCCATTGGCGTGATGGTGGTCAAGGTGGACCTGGCCGAGTTCGAACATACCTGGCGCAGCAGCAGCGATCCCATCACGCTCACCGATGCGGGCGGGGTGGTCTTCCTCAGCAACCGGCCCGAATGGAAGTACCACAGCCTGCAAGCCCTGAGCGCGCCGGTGCAGCGCGAACTGGCAGGTACCCATCAGTATGCGGACCTGCCCATCACGCCGGTGTCCACCTTGCCGCCCGCCTTGCAGCGCGGCTTCGGCACCCACGTGTCGCGGCCGGTGGGGCGGCTGGGATGGCAGTTGATGCTGTTTCCCTCGCAGGCGCGCATGCAGCGCACGGCCATGCTGTGGGCGATGGCGGCGGCGCTGTTCATGCTGGCGCTGGCCATTTCGCTCTTGGCCTGGTACCAGCATCGCCGCCGCCTGCAGGAGCGGCTGGCCTCGCGCACGGCCTTGCGCCGTGCCGCCGAGGAACTGGACCAGAAAATCGCCCAGCGCACCGAGGAACTGACGGCCGCCAACCAGGCCATCGCCGCGAAATACGCCAAGCTGCAGCAGACCGAAAGCCTCTTGCGCACCACCCAGGACGAACTGGTGCAAGCAGGCAAGCTGGCCATGCTGGGCCAGATGGCCGCCGGCATGACCCATGAGCTGAACCAGCCGCTGGCCGCCATTCGCGCCTTTGCCGACAATTCGGTGAAGTTCCTGGCGCGCGGCCAGACCGAGCAGGTCGCCGAGAACCTGGAACACATCAGCCACGCCAGCGCCAGCATGGGCAAGATCATCGGCCAGCTGAAGGGATTTGCACGCAAGAGCGGCCAGGCCGTGGCCACGGTCGATCTGCGCCAGGCGGTGGAAGCGTCGGTGCGGCTGCTCGCCAGCGACTTCCAGAAGCAGGGCGTGGAGGTCAGCATCGATATGCCGCTGGCCGTGCAGGTGACGGGCGACGCGGTGCGCACCGAGCAGGTCGTCGTCAATCTCTTGCGCAATGCCCTGGATGCGGTGGAAGAGGCGCCGCAGCAGCGTGTCTGCGTGAGACTGGAGGTCGATGCACCGCGCCAGCAGGCGGTACTGCGCATCCGGGATTCCGGCGCCGGCATTGCCGACGAGGTGGCGCCGCACCTGTTCGAACCCTTCTTCACCACCAAGGCCTCGAGCAAGGGGCTGGGACTGGGGCTGGCGATTTCCTCGTCCATCGTCCAGGCCATGAATGGTCACCTGAGCGCACATAATCATGAACAAGGCGGCGCGGAATTCGTGGTGCGCCTGCCGCTGCAAAAGACGGAGAACTGATGTGATGGACAAACCAGCCGCGACCCTCAGCGCCATCCTGATCGAGGACGAACAGGCGGTGCGCCGCGCCACCGCCCAGGCGCTGGAACTGGAAGGCTTTACGGTGACCGCCTGCGCCAGCGCGGAAGAAGCCTTGCCGCTGCTCACGCGCGATTTCCCGGGCGTGCTGGTGACTGACGTGCGCCTGCCCGGCTGGTCCGGCTTGCAGGTGCTGGCCCATGTGGTGCGGATCGATGCGGATCTGCCGGTGATCGTGGTCACCGGCCATGGCGACGTCGGCATGGCGGTGGAAGCCATGCGCGCGGGTGCTTACGATTTCGTGGAAAAGCCCTTTGGCTCGGACAGCCTGCTCGACATTGCCCTGCGCGCCCAGGAAAAGCGCAGCCTGGTGCTGGAAAACCGCCGCCTGCGCGAAGCCTGGGCGCAGGACCCGGAACTGCCGCCGCTGGTGGGCCAGTCGCCGGCCATCGAGCGGGTGCGTACCTTGATCCGCAGTCTCGGTCCGGCCGATGTGGACGTGCTCATCAACGGCCAGACCGGCAGCGGCAAGGAGGTGGTGGCACGCCAGCTGCACGCCGCCAGCGGCCGCAAGGGACCGTTCGTGGCCTTGAACTGCGGGGCCTTGCCGGAAACCGTGTTCGAGAGCGAGATCTTCGGTCATGAGGCTGGCGCCTTCACGGGCGCCCAAAAGCGCCGCATCGGCAAGCTCGAATATGCACATGGCGGCACGCTCTTCCTCGATGAAATCGAGAGCATGCCGCTGGCCCTGCAGGTGAAGCTCTTGCGCGTGCTGCAGGAGCGGCGTCTGGAGCGCCTGGGCGGCAATGAATCGGTGGTCATCGACTGCCGCGTGGTGGCCGCCAGCAAGGCCGATCTGCTCAAGCTCTCGGCCGAGGGGCAGTTCCGCGAAGACCTGTATTACCGCATCGGGGTGGTCTCCATCGACCTGCCGGCACTGAATCAGCGCAGCAGCGATATTCCCTTGCTGCTGGCGCATTTCTGCCAGGCCGCTGCCGTGCGGTACCGGCGCGACGTACCACCGTGGACGGCAGCGCAGATGCAGCAATGGCAGCAGCGGGACTGGCCGGGCAACGTGCGCGAACTGCGCAACTTCGCCGACCGCTGGGTGCTGGGGGTGGAGCAGATCGATGCCGTTCCGGCCGCAGCGATGTCGGCATCCTTGCCGGAGCAGGTGGAACAGTTCGAGGCGGGTCTGATTGCAGCCGCGCTCAAGGACAGCGTGGGCAGCGTGGCCCAGGCGGCCGAGCGCCTGGGCATCCCCAAGAAGACGCTCTACGACAAGATCCGCAAGTATCAGCTGGCCAGCGCCTGAACTAGCTGAAAAGAAAACGCCGCTGCGGTCATGCTGCGCAGCGGCGTCTGGTGTATCAGCAGCACTTGCCTGGCGCAAGCACTGCGGGTCGGTCAGGCTCAGTCTTTCTGGTATTGCGGCGAGCGCGGACCATACAGCAGCCCATTGTTGCCGCCGGCGCGCAGCAGGCGGTTGCTGGTGACGCTGGCCATCTTGTAGCTGGCGTCCGTGGAGGTGCTGATGATCTGGTTGACCACGGCCGAGATCAGCACGCCCAGCAGGCCATTGTTCTGGTTCTGCCGCTGTTCTGCACTGGAGGCGGTCGCGCTGCCCTGCCACAGGGTCTTGCCGGAACGCAGGTCGACCAGCTTGGCATCGGCCGACACCACCGTATCGCTCTGCACCACCTTGTAGGAGGTGCCATAGTCGGTGACGTTGATGTACAGCGCCGCGTCGGCTCCGAAGATGTCATGCAGCTTCTTGACCGGCACCTCATGGATGTCGGCGGCATTGGCCAGGCCGTTCTGCTTGAAGGTCTCGGCCGCCAGGGAGACCGGGATCACGTAGTAACCCGATTCCGCCAGGGGCAGCGTGGCTTGCGCCAGCATGCCGTAGGGGGCGATGACTTCGGAAGAGCTGTTCATCGGCGGCAGCACCAGGATCGAGGCCGGACGCGCTGCCTTGAATTCGGCATAGTCATACGGTTGCGTTTTGTGGGTGGCGCAGCCCGAGGCCAGCAAGACCAGCAGCAGGGCGCCCAGCGCCTTGAATTTGTTGATCATCATTTGCTCAGTCCCTTCTTGTAGTTTTGCATCAGGAAGTCCATATACGGCGCCGATTCCGGGAACAGGGCCTTTTCGGTCTGCAGTTCCTGGACCACCTGGTCTTCCTTGCCGATGGAGGCGTACAGCATGCCCAGGTGCGCGTGGTAGCCAGGCGGCACGGCCTCGTTGTTGGCGCGCATCTTCTGCAGGTTTTCTTCCAGAGCGGCGATCTCGGCAGCGTTGTCATTGCCTTCGGTCTTGAAGTGCGCGTACAGCTGGTCCTGGTAATTGCCCCAGCCGTAGAGGGATTTCTGCTGATGGTTGGCGCAGCCGGCAAGGGTCAGTGCCAGGCCGAGGGCGAACCCGGCGGCGAGCTTCTTGTTCATCATGGTCGGTCTCTTGTGTTGGTCCAGGGGAGTCAGGGCTTCCATGCACCGGAATCGATGCCGGTGACCAGGTTTTGCACCGCTTCACGGATGGCCAGGTCGAGCACCTTGCCATTGAGCGTGGAGTCATAGCTGGCGGTGCCGCCGAAGCCGATGATCTCGCGGTTGTCCAGGCTGTATTCGCCTGCACCCTGGGACGAATAGACCACCTGCGAGGTGTTCACGTCCACGATGTTCAGGTTGACCTTGGCATAGGCAACCTGCGATTTGCCGCGGCCGAGAATGCCGAACAGCTGGCGGTCACCGGTTTCCTTGCGGCCGAACTCGGTCACGTCGCCGGTCACCACGTAGTTGGCACCCTTGAGGGCCTGGGTCTGCTTGTTCAGCTTGGCTTCCTGGGCCAGCTCACCCATGTTGTCGCGATCCATCACGGAGAAGCGATTGCTTTGCTGCAGGTGCGTGATCAGGATGGTCTTGGCCTGCCCGCCCAGACGGTCCACCCCGTCCGAGAAGATACCGCGCAGATAGCTGGAACGGTTGTCGAACTTGCCGACGGCGATCGGACTGCGCGCCCCCTGATACGCCTGCTTGGCGCTGGCCACCTGGGCCACCGGCAGACTGCGTGAATTCTCCGTGGCGCAACCGCCTAGCGCCGTCACCATGGCTACCGCTGCCACGGCCGTGACATACCTGCTGAACATAGTTTTTCCCCGAATTGTTGATGTCGACGAGAGCAGGGCTAGCTGCTCTTCAATGCGTCCGAAAGTCCTGGGCATTGCGCTCCGGGAACTTTCAGACGGGCAATTTTATCAGCCTGCAAGAGGAAAAGTCTGCAAAAAATTCACAAAGATTGAGTGAATTTAACCAAATTCAGCAAGCAGTTAGCGTGTGGATAACAGCTGGCCCATCAGCCAGTGCAGCGGCCGGTGATATCATCGGCGCACATTGTCGTTCCTCGTCCACGCTCATCAAGAATCAAGGCATTTCCCCTCATGCGCGACATCATCAACGGCTTCCTGCGTTTCCAGCAGGACGTCTTCCCTTCCCGTAAAGAACTGTTCAAGAGCCTGGCCAACGGACAGACACCCACGACCCTGTTCATCTCCTGTTCCGACAGCCGCATGGTGCCCGAACTGGTGACCCAGCGCGAACCGGGCGACCTGTTCGTCATCCGCAATGCCGGCAACATCGTGCCGTCCTTCGGTCCGGAGCCGGGTGGTGTCAGTGCCACGGTGGAATATGCGGTGGCGCAGCTGAAGGTGTCCGATATCGTCATCTGCGGCCACTCCGACTGCGGCGCCATGACGGCGGTGGCTACCTGCGCCTGCCTGGATCACATGCCGGCCGTGCGCAACTGGCTGCATTACACCGATGCCGCCCGCATGATCAACGAATCGCGGCATCACGAGACCGACAAGGACCGCATCGACGGCATGGTGCGCGAGAACGTGATTGCCCAGCTCAACAACATTCGCACCCATCCCTCGGTGGCCGTGGCGCTGGCGCAGGGACGGCTGGGGCTGCATGGCTGGGTCTATGACATCGAGAGCGGCTCCATCCTGGCGCACGATACCGCCACCAATACCTTCGTGCCGCTGGCGCAGCACCCTGCGGCCAGCAGCGACGAGTGAGGCGCGCCAGACCGGCTCGCGCCTTCAGCGGTTGAGCATTTTCATGCTGGCTTCGGTATAGCGTTCGCCTGCCGCAGCCCCGCGTGGGAAGACCGCCTCCAGCGCCAGCAGGTTTTCGGAAGAAAGCTTCACTGCGGCGGCCCCCGCATTTTCTTCCAGATAGCGGCGGCGCTTGGTACCGGGGATGGGCACGATGTGCGGGTCCTGGGCCATCACCCAGGCCAGCGCCAGCTGGCTCGGCGTGCAGCCATGCTGTGCTGCCATTTCCTTCACTTGCTCTACCAGCCGCAGATTGCGGGCGAAATTCTCGCCCTGGAAGCGCGGATTGGTGCGGCGGAAATCATCCTCGGCCAGGTCTTCAAAGCGCTGGATGGCGCCGGTCAAAAAGCCCCGGCCCAAGGGGCTGTAGGCGACGAAGCCGATACCCAGCGCACGGCAGGTCGCCAGCACCCCGGACTCCGGATCGCGCGTCCACAAGGAATATTCGCTCTGCAGCGCCGTCACCGGATGGACCCGGTGCGCCCGCTCCAGTGTGGCGGCCGAGGCTTCCGACAGTCCGATGTAGCGGATCTTGCCGGCCTGCACCAGGTCGGCCAGCACGCCCATGGTGGCCTCGATGGGCGTGGCCGGGTCGATGCGGTGCTGGTAGTACAGATCGATGGTCTCGATCCCCAGGCGCTTGAGGCTGCCTTCCACCGCCTGGCGGATGTAGGCCGGGCTGCCATCCACGCCGCGCGCATCCGGGTTGGACGGGTCGCGCCGGATACCGAACTTGGTGGCGATGAAGAACTTGTCGCGGCGTCCCCGGATGGCGCGGCCGACCAGTTCTTCATTGGTGTAGGGGCCATACATGTCGGCCGTGTCGAGCAGGTTGATGCCCAGCTCCAGGGCGCGGTCGATGGTGGCCAGCGATTCGGTGTCGTCGCGCTGTGCATAGAAATCGCTCATGCCCATGCAGCCCAGGCCCATGGCCGAGACCAGCGGGCCATTGCTGCCCAGGCGGCGGGTGCCGACCTCGGAATGCGGTTGCAGGTGGGCGGTGAGGGGTTCGGTCATGGTGTCATCCTTTCTTCGTTGAGGGCGCTGTCAGCGCTGCGGCGCGTGGGAGCGTCGGCAGCGCAGGCTTGCCGTTCCAGTTCGTCATAGAGGACCAGCTTGTGCTGCAATACCGCCAGGTTGTCCTGCAGCTCTGCCAGCGTGTGTTGCACGCACAGCGTATGCGCCTGCAGCATGGCACGGCGCTCGCGCACGCTTTCCACCGTATTGCCCGCCCGGCGCAGCTCGGCATAGCGCAGCATGGCGCGCACCGGCAGGCCGGTGGCCTTGAGCTTCTTGAGGAAGGCGATCCAGTTCAGGTCTTCCTGGGTATAGCGGCGATGGCGGTTCTCACGCCGCTCCACCGGATCGAGCAGACCGATGCGTTCGTAGTAGCGCAGGGTATGCACCGACAGGCCGGTCGCTTCGGCCGCTTGGGCAATGGTCAGGGAAGTCGTCATGGCAGCCAGTCTAGAAGTTGGAGTGCGCTCTAAGTCAAGCACTCCTGCCATTATCGGCATCTCGGTCGGAGCCTGCTGGCACCGGGGAGTTCATTGCCGCGCTGGCAGCCAGTACAATGCGCGCTGCATTCATTTCAGCTCCGGAGACTTCGCGCATGCACATTGACGCCGCCACCCAACTTCTGCTCGACGCCCGCCACAGCGGCCTGGCCCTGGACTGGCGCCGGCTGGCCGTGGGCGATGCCGAGACTGCCTATGCCGTGCAGGATGCGCAATTGCGGCGCCTGGGGCCGGCCGGTGGCTGGAAGGTCGGTAGCAAGGGGGATGGCAGTGAGCCCGGCTGTGCGCCGCTGCCGGCCTCGGGCGTATTGCCTTCCGGTACGACGCTGGCCGGTCCGCAGTGGCGCATGCGCGGACTGGAAGTGGAGCTGGCCCTGCGGGTGGGGCGTGATTACGATCCGGGCGAACAGGTGCCGGACGAGGCCGAGCTGCGCACGGTCTTCGATGCCATCCTGCCGGCCATCGAAGTGGTGGAGACCCGCCTGGGCCATCCGCCCTGTACCAATCCCTGGGCCGGCATGGCCGACCTGCAAAGCCATGGTGCCCTGGTGACGGGTACGCCGCGGCCGCTGCCGGCCACGCTGTCGCTGTGCCAGGTGGCGGCCAGTCTTTGCATCGATGGCCAGGAAATCACCCGTACCCTCGGCGGCAATCCGGCCGATCTCTGGACCATGCTGGGCTGGCTGGCACTGCATTGCGCACGCCGTGGCCAGCCGTGGCGCCAAGGTCAGATCATCACTACCGGTTCCTGCACCGGCCTGCAACTGGCGCGCGCCGGGCTGCAGGTCGAGGCGGCGCTGGAGGGCATTGGTGCGGTGTCGTTCGGCTTTGCTGGCTGAACAGGCGACGCTTTTCTTTTTAGGCCATCAACTGGCCGATCAGGCGCCCGACCTCGGCATGTACGGCATCGCGCCGGGCATCGGTGGCGGCATTCTCCGTGAGATAGACCGCAAACAGCAGCGGCGCGCCCTTGTCCGTCCAGACCACGCCGACATCATTGGCAGTACCCAGGCGACCGGTGCCGGTTTTGTCACCCACCTTCCAGCCGGGTGGCAGGCCGGCACGCACGCGCTTGTCGCCGGTCTGGTTGGCGAGCAGCCACTGCGTGAGCTGCTGGCGTGATGCGGGCGTGAGCGCATCACCCAGTACCAGCCGGCGCAGGTCGGCGGTCATGGCGGCCGGCGTGGTGGTATCGCGCGGATCGCCCGGGACGGCTTCATTGAGCGTGGGCTCGTTGCGATCCAGGCGGGTCAGCGCATCGCCCAGCGTGCGCACGAAGCGGGTCAGCCCGGCCGGGCCGTCCATGCTGGCCAGCATCAGATTGGCGGCGGTGTTGTCCGAGAGGGTCACGGCCGCTTCACACAACTGCGCCAGTGACATTCCTTCGCCACCAGTGTGCTTGCCCGTGGCCGGGGAGTAGGGCACCAGATCCTGCCGGCCATAGACGATGCGGCGCCCCAGCTGTTCCTGGCCCTGATCCACGCGGCGCAGCACGGCAGCGGCTGCCAGGAACTTGAAGGTGCTGCACATGGGAAAGCGCTCATCGGCGCGATAGCCCCATTGGCGGCCCCCGTCGGCATCGACCAGCGAGACGCCCAGGCGCCCGCCGACATCGGCTTCCAGCCGGGACAGGGTGGTGGTGAGTACGGATGAGTCCACAGTTTTACTTGCGCCTTGTGGCTGGGCCGCCCAGCTGCGGCTGAGCAGGCCGCCTGCAGCCAGCGCCGCCAGGGTCAGGAAATGGCGTCTTCCGGACATGGTTTCTCCTCGATAAATGATGGCAACAGGGCTGCATCATAGGCAGTAGCCGTCGCTCTCACAATTCACCATAATTGGGAGCAAGCCCAAGAAAAACTGATGCCTGGAGTTGCCATGTACCTGCCTCTCAATGCCCTGCGCGCCTTCGAAGTTTCGGCCCGCCATCTCTCCTTCACCCGCGCCGCCGAGGAATTGAGCGTGACCCAGACCGCCGTCAGCATGCAGGTCAAGAACCTGGAGCAGCGCCTGGGCGTGGCCCTGTTCCGACGGCTGCCGCGCGGACTGGCCCTGACCGATGAAGGGCTGGCGCTGCTGCCGGTGGTGGCGCAATCCTTCGGGCGCATTGCCGACGTGCTGGCCCAGTTCGAGGATGGCCGCCGGCGCGAGGTGCTGACCGTGGGCGTAGTAGGGACCTTTGCGGTGGGCTGGCTGATGCCGCGCCTGCGTGAGTTCCAGCAGCAGCATCCCTTCGTCGATCTGCGTCTGCTGACCAACAACAATCGCGTCGACCTGGCCGGCGAAGGACTCGATTACGCGATCCGTTTTGGCGATGGTGCATGGCACGGTACGGAGGCTGAACGTTTGTTCGAAGCGCCGCTGGCGCCGATGTGTGCGCCGGAGATCGCTGCGCGGCTGCGCACGCCGGCTGACCTGGGCGCCGAGACGCTGCTGCGTTCCTATCGCAGCGACGAATGGCGTCGCTGGTTTGCGCAGGCTGGCGCGCCTTGTCCGCCCTTGCGCGGCTTCGTGTTTGACTCCTCGCTGGCCCTGGCCGAGGCTGCCGCACAGGAGGCGGGCGTGGCGCTGCTGCCGGTGCTGATGTTCGAGCGCGAGCTGCGCCAGGGACGCCTGGTCTGCCCCTTCGTACAACGCATCGTGCTGGGTGCCTACTGGCTCACGCGTCTCAAGTCACGCCCGCAAACCGCTGCCATGGCGGCTTTCCGGGGATGGCTGCAGTTGCACGCGAGCTGCATGTAGGTGCGGTTGAGGTGATGATTGCGCGCAACACTTACGGCCATGTCAGAGAAATCCTGATAGACGCCGGGCCGGCATGCACATACAATAAATGATATAAACAATTTATACGGTTTGTGCCGGCCGTATGAATCAAAACCATGGACAGCCCGGCACTGGCAGAACACCTTCGGGAGGCCTGCCATTCGTCAACAGTGAAAGGGGGTAAGTCATGCACTACTTCGCACAACTCTATCGCAAGCTGGTCGATTTCCTCAACGACTCCAGCGAACTCGATACCGGATCGCACCGCGGTGCGCCGCATTGCTGCAGCCTGTATTCAGGCTTGTCGAGCATGCCGCAGGATGAGCAGCGTCACTGAGCCAGCGCTGGTCACGCCTGACTCACCTGACAACCCGGGCCGCGCCAGCGCCCCGGGTTTTTCTTTGTCCGGGACCAACGCATTGCCTGCACAGGCGGGTCGGGTGTCTTCGTGGCTCTAGTCATTGCGCGGTTTTTTTTAAGAGTGTCATCAGGAATTCCCTGCTAATCAAGCCGCGCAAGATGTAATACATTCGCATGAGGTACGCGCTGCAGCGGCACCGGAGCGCGACGCCCTGCAGACGGACCAGCGAAGCAACTTCACTCAGGCTCAGATGACCCAAATCAAAAAAATCAGCGTCAGCGACTTGGCGGTGGGCATGTATTTTTCCGGATTCGATGCCCCCTGGATCGACAATCCGTTCTGGCGCACCAAGTTTCTCATCGAACACGCGGCGGACGTGACCCGCGCACGCAGCGCTGGTTTCGAATTCTGCTGGATCGACACGTCATTGGGGCGGGATGTCAGCCCAGCCCCGGAGACCGTGGCCGAGGCCGATGAAGTGCCCATCGCGCCACCTGCGCCGCCCATGCCGGAAGATGAATACCGCGAAGAATTGAGCGAGGCCTTGCGGATCTACGAGAGCGCCAAGGAATCGACCCAGCAAATGTTCAAGCAGGCACGTCTGGGCAAGACCCTGGATGTGGAGCGATGCCAGGATCTGGTGGAGGAAATCGCCGCCTCGGTGACGCGCAATTCGAATGCGCTGCTCAGCATCATCCGCCTCAAGCGCGCCGATGAATATACCTATCTGCACTCCATTGCCGTGTGTACCATGATGGTGGCGCTGGCGCGGACCATGGGCATGGATACCACGGCCTGCAAGGAAGCCGGCCTGGCCGGCTACCTGCACGATGTAGGCAAGGCCTTCATCCCGCTGGACGTGCTCAACAAGCCCGGCAAGCTGACCGACCAGGAATTCCGCATCATCCAGCGCCACACCACGCTGGGCTATGAATACCTCAGCGGCTTCGCGGGCGTGCCGGACTACGTTCTCGACGTGTGCCTGCATCACCATGAAAAGATCGACGGCAGCGGTTACCCCGGGCGCCAGCAGGGCAACCAGATCGACCTCTATTCACGCATGGCGGCAGTGTGCGACGTGTATGACGCCATCACCTCGGACCGCAGCTACAAGGCCGCCTGGGACCCTGCCGAATCGCTGGCGCGGATGGCGACCTGGACGGGCCACTTTGACCGTCCCATCTTCCTGACCTTCGTCAAGACGCTGGGCATCTATCCCATCGGCTCCATCGTCAAGCTGCGCTCGGGCCGCACTGCCCTGGTCATCCGCCAGAACCACAAGGACCTGACCAAGCCAGTGGTCAAGGCGTTTACTACGGCCGTGTCGATCGAGGCACTGGAAAGCGAGATCATCGATCTGTCCGCACCGGACCAGAATGACGTCATCATCGAGCGCAGCGGGCAGGACTGGATTCGCAGCAACGGACTGGTTCTGGATTCCCTGAAGGCATTGCTGGAAGGTGTCGAGAGTACGCCCGATCCCGGGCAATAGCCGACATTTCCCCCCGAAAGCGGATGCGGCAGGACACGTTCTGCCGCGTCCTGCAAGAAGACTGACGGCCGCCATTGAGGCGGCCTTCGTACTTTGCCAGGGGCTGCGTTCAGCGGGTGCCAAGGATGTGAGCAATGCGTTCGTCATTGGCCGGGTGGCTGGAGAGATAACGCGAGGCCGGGCCGTTCGTGCCTTCGCCCTCCAGCTTCTCGAACACCAGCGCCAGTTTCTGACGCGGCAGGCCATTGGCCTTGAACATGGCAATGGCGTAATCATCGGCTTCACGCTCGATGTCGCGCGAATACTTCAGATCCAGCAAGACCGTCGGGATGTTGGCCAGCACCGCCGAGACATCGCCGAACAGCACCGTGGCCGTAGCCGCCATGGCTGAACTCTGGATCAATCGCCGCATCAGGTGGCGCCGGTGCACGTGGCCCAGTTCATGCGCCAGCACACCCATGAGGGCTTCATCATCGTCCAGCAGCTGCACGATCTCGTCGGTCACCACGATCTGGCCCGAGGGCAAGGCAAAGGCATTGGGACCGATGCGGCTCTTGCGGAACACGATCTGGTAATCGGGCGCATCGGCCAGCGGTGCCGTCAAGGCGCGAAAGCGTGCCGTGATGGCCTGGGCACGCCGTGCATCGAGCTGGCTGGGGGCCAGCACGTGCTGGTCGAGGAATTCCAGCGTTCCCTGTCCGACCTGGCGATCCACTGCCACTGGCAGCAGCGCCGTGATGCCTTGCGCGGCCAGCGGTAGCAGGTACAGGTAGCTCAGCACCACCACCGCGACCAGCGCCGCGCAGGCCGCCAGTGCATGGCGCCAGCTCTGCTGCAGCCGGACCACCCATGAATCGCGGTGGCCGGTGTCATGCAGCAGGGCGCTGAAGGCGGCACCATCGATGATCTCCAGATAGGCGCCGTCGGGAAAGCTGACCTTGCGCGCCGCCCGGGTCAGGCGCTCGGAGACGCGCAACCGGGCAATCGGACAATCCCGCTCCACTTCGCCGCGTACTTGAGCCACGCCGTCGCTGACGGTCAGCGTCACCTGGTGGCGTCTGGAAGTCTTGCCGTCGTAATAGGAAGCGCGGACCGTCATGGCTTACATCGACAGATCGAAGTCGAGCAGGTCGCCCAGGCCTTCGCCGGTGGCCGAGCCGGGCGATTCGCTGGAGGCGATGAATTCATCCAGGCTGCTGGCCGGCAGCAAGGCAATCGACTCGATGCGATAGCGCATCATGCGGATCTGTGCGAAGGGCGTAAACAAGCCCAGCGTGAAAACGATGCCCAGGACGTTGGTCAGCATGATGGCTGCCGTGCGGCCCCAGCGCATGCGGCTTTGGAAGCGATGCTCGCCTAATCGGGTATTGTTCCAGATGAGGTTTTGCAGCAGCGTCACCCACAACGGAATGATCAGGAAAGACCAGACATAGAGGGCCAGCAACATCGCCGAGAAGGCGAGCAGGGCACGCCAGTCAAGGTGCGCCATATGGAACAGCGCCGCACCGCCAAAGCCGAGGAAGATGATCACCATGCCGGCGATCCAGCTGCCGATACCGGCCAGGAAGGCCAGGTAGAACGCCCCGACAGAACCGTGGAAGGAGAAGTGGGTCGCACCGAAGCGCGCTTCATTGTGCTGGAACCGCTTGAAGCGTTGCGACGCCAGCGGCATCAGCAATCCGCCGCTGAAGCCCGCGATCATGGGCCATAGCAGGAAGTTCTTGAAGGCCCCACCCAAGCTGCCGCGAAAACCGAAACGGATACCGCGATAGCTGGTGCTGTAGAGCTTGAACTGCAGGCTGCGCCAGATCAGCCAGGGGCTGCCCAGCATGAGTGCCAGCGCCGCGATCAGGCCCAGCAGAATGTTGATGTAACCAGCCACCTGGTAGGCCACCAGCAGGACGACCGCCAGAATGCGGCCCTTGAGGATGGCGACGGGATTGCCGTGATAGTCGAAGCTGGCTCCGGCCACCGAGGTGTTGTCGTAGAAGTAGCGCAGCCGGCGCACCTTGGCCCAGGCCGAGTAGATGCCCAGCGTCACGACCGACAGCAGCAGGTTGACGATCCAGATGCGGAAATATTCCGAACCGCGTCCGGAAAAGGAGAACGCTTGCGGTGCGCTGTGGTCGGCCGAGTCGCGCAGGGTGGTGGCGAAGGTGGCCGGCGTATTGGAAGCAGAGGAAGCCGGAACGGCGGAGTCAGGCAAGTCAGGTTGATCGTTCATGGAAGCTCTTGTGTTGATTGTTGTAGAGAAGAGGTCTGCCGATGGGGTCGGGCAAGAATCCATTGCTCGCAAGTAAAAGTCAAGTTGCCGGGCATCACCATGCGTCTTGTATGGATTTTGTATGGGCGGGCCTCGCATTTGTTCGAGGCCCATTGGTATGACCTCCTGCAGAAACGCACTGTTTGTGCGAACATTGCTGCCCACATGCGGTCAAGTCGAGGGCATGGCTGAGCTGGAAAACGGTATGGCCCCGTTGCCCTGACCGACCGCATTCGCGCCAAACACAAGTTTCCTGAACGCCGTCCGCCTCCACGCCGGGCGGCGTTTGCCAACCAAAGGAGCCTCCATGTCCACATCCTGGAACACCGCCGCCATTGCCGAGAAGCTCGGCATTCCCGCTTCCGATCTCGGTATCGAGACCATCGCCCACAGCGCCGACGGCATCGACTACGAAAGCGTCCTGCTCTACAACAAGGCCCAGCCGCCGGTCTCGGGCGTGCTGACCGTGCCCAACTACTTCGGCCTGCGCCAGCAGGCGCTGGAGATCGCCGCCACCACCATCGGTGCCGGCCACGCCATCCTGGTGGCCGATGTGTTCGGCAAGACCTTGCGTCCGGCCAATCCGGATGAAGCCCTGGCAGCCATCATCCCGCTCAAGAAGGACCGTGCCGAACTGCGCAAGCGCATGCATGGCGCGCTGAAGGTCTTGCGCGAGCAGTCCTTCGCCAGGCTCGACAGCGGCAAGCTCGGTGCCTGCGGCTTCTGCTTCGGCGGTACGGCGGCGCTGGAACTGGCGCGTGATGGCGCTGACGTGCGCGGCACCGTTTCGCTGCACGGCGCGCTCGATACGCCGGCCCCGGCCGAGAGCAAGGTCAAGGGCGCGGTGCTGGTGCTGCATGGCGTGCAGGACCCCTCCGTGCCGCGCGATCAGGTCAATGGCTTCATCGATGAGATGAGCGCGCTCAAGATCGACTGGCAACTGGTCAACTATGGCCAGGCCGGCCACTCCTTCACCGATCCGGATGCCAATCACCCGGGCTTCTTCTACCACCGCCAGACTGCCGAGCGTGCGGCCGTGGCGCTGCAGGCCTTCTTCGGCGAAGTGCTGGCCTGACGTTTTCAGGCAGGGCCTGGACGTTGGCCCTGCCGACCTGATCTTCACCGCTGTGCGGCCGCGCCCGAAGGCCGCACAGCGGGCATCACCACAACAACAAGAGACGGCGCCGGTCCGGTGCGCAGGAGAAGGATTCATCTTCATCTGTGACCAGTCGCGTCAGCGTCCAGGTATTCCCTCGTCAAATCCCACGTCCAAAGGATACTCATGTCACAAGATAAAGAGCCCAGGCGGCGCTTCCTGCGCCAGGTGTTGGCCATCGTCCCAGCCGCGACCACGCTAGGCGGCGCCACTACCGTAGCAGTCAGCCAACCGGCAATGGCCGACAGCAGCGAACCGGGCAAGCCCCGCGCCTACACACCCACCTACTTCACTGCGTCCGAATGGGCCTTCCTCAACGCCGCCGTCGATCACCTCATCCCCTCGGACCAGTATGGCGCCGGTGCGCTGGAAACCGGCGTGCCCGAGTTCATCGACCGCCAGATGGAAACCCCCTATGGCGCCGGCAAGCTGTGGTACATGCAAGGCCCCTTCCATCCGGACAGCGTGCCTGAACTGGGCTACCAGCTCTCGCTGGTGCCGCGCGACATCTATCGCCAGGGCATCGCCGCCTGCAACGACTGGTGCAGCAAGAACCACGGCAAGGTCTTCGCCGAACTCGACAAGGCCAAGCAGGTGGAAGTGCTCAAGATGATGGAAGGCGGCAAGATCACTTTCGATACCGTGCCGGCCAAGACCTTCTTCAGCTTCATGCTGGGCAATACCAAGGAAGGTTATTTCGCCGACCCGATGTACGGTGGCAACCAGAAGATGGGCGGCTGGAAGATGGTCGGCTTCCCCGGTGCGCGTGCCGATTACGCCGACTGGGTGGACCAATACAACGTCAAGTATCCATACGGCCCTGTGTCGATTCTGGGAGAGAAGGGCTGATCATGGCTATCAAAAAAGACAAAGTGGATGTAGTGATGGTGGGCCTGGGCTGGACCGGCTCGATCATGGGCATGGAGCTCACCGAAGCCGGCCTGAACGTGCTGGCGCTGGAACGCGGCGACATGCGCGACACCAATACCGACACGCCTTATCCCAAGGCGGTCGATGAACTGAAATATTCCGTGCGCGGCGCGCTGTTCCAGGACCTCTCGCGCGAGACCGTCACGATTCGCCATACACTCTCGGACGTGGCCGTGCCGTACCGCCAGCATGGATCCTTCCTGCTGGGCGATGGCGTGGGCGGTGCCGGTTTCCACTGGAACGGCATGATGTACCGCAACCTGCCCGAAGAGCTGGAAATGCGCACCCACCACGAGCAGAAATACGGCAAGAAATTCATCCCCGAGGACATGACCATCCAGGACCATGGCGTGACCTACAAGGAGCTGGAGCCGTTCTACGATTTTTCGGAAAAGGTCATGGCCGTCTCCGGCAAGGCCGGCAATCTCAAGGGCCAGATCGTCCCCGGCGGCAATCCGCTGGAAGGCGAGCGCAGCGATGAATTCCCGAACCCGCCGCTGCAATACCAGTACAGTGCTTCGCTGGTGGAAAAGGCCATGCGCGAGGTCGGCTATCACCCTTATCCGGCACCGGCGGCCAATGCCTCGCAGCCCTTTACCAATCCGTATGGCGTGCGCATCGGTCCCTGCAACTACTGCGGCTTCTGCGAAAACTACGGCTGCTACATGTATTCCAAGGCCTCGCCCCAGACCACCATCCTGCCGGTGCTGTTGAAGCGCAAGAACTTCGAGGTGCGCACCAAGGCCCAGGTCATCAAGGTCAACCTGGATGCCTCTGGCAAGCGCGCCACCGGCGTCACCTACATCGACGCCCAGGGCCGCGAAGTCGAGCAACCCGCCGACCTGGTGCTGCTGACCGCCTTCCAGACCCACAACGTGCGCCTGCTGCTGCTCTCGGGCATCGGCAAGCCCTATGATCCGGTGACCGGTGAAGGCGTGGTCGGCAAGAACTTCGCCTACCAGTACAACGGCGGCATCAACGTGATCATGCCCAAGGGCACGCAATTCAATCCCTTCATCGGCACCGGTGCCGGTGGCGTGGGCATGGATGACCTCAACGCCGACCAGTTCGACCACGGTCCGCTGGGTTTCATCGGCGGCGCCTCGATTCGTCACGTGCGTTACGGTGGCCGTCCCATCAAGCAGGCCGGCACCATGCCCGGCGAGAAGGTTCCCAGCTGGGGTTCCGAATGGAAGGCCAGCGTGCAGGACGCCTACCAGCGCACGCTCACTATCGGCATGTCCGGTTCGGTGATGGCTTATCGCGACTGCTACCTGTCGCTGGACCCGACCTACAAGGATGCCAACGGCCAGCCGCTGCTGCGCATGACCCTGAACTGGAAGGAGAACGAAGGCAAGATGCTGACCTACATCGCCGGCCAGATGGAAAAGGTCGGCCAGGCCATGAATCCGGAGAAGGTCGTCAAGGCCGTGCGCAAGACCGGTTCGTCCTGGGATACCCGGGTCTATCAATCGACCCACCTGACCGGTGGCGCCATCATGGGCACCACGCCCAAGAACAGCGTGGTCAACAAATACCTGCAAAGCTGGGACGTGCCCAACGTGTTCGTCTACGGGGCCTGTGCCTTCCCGCAGAACATGGGTTACAACCCGACCGGGCTGGTCACGGCGCTGGCGTATCACTCCGCCAAGGCCATCCGTGAGCAGTATCTGAAAAACCCCGGCCCGCTGGTGCAGGCATAAGGATGACGACCATGATCAAGCATTATTTCATCGCCGCCTGCGCGGCAGTCATGTCGCTGTCCGCGTTCACCGCAGCAGCGCAGAGCAATCCGGCAGCGCCCCCGGTTGACCAGCAACTGGTGCAGCGTGGCGAGTACCTGGCCAAGGCCGGGGACTGCGTGGCCTGCCACACCGCCAAGGGCGGCAAGCCTTTTGCGGGCGGCTTGCCCATTGCCACGCCCATCGGCACGGTGTATTCCTCCAACATCACGCCGGACAAGGAAAACGGCATCGGCAGCTACAGCGAAGAAGATTTCGACAAGGCTTTGCGTCATGGCATCCGCAAGGATGGCGCGTCGCTTTATCCGGCCATGCCGTATCCCTCCTATGCCAAGGTCAAGCCGGCTGACGTGAAGGCGCTGTATGCCTACTTCATGAATGGCGTGCAGGCGGATCCCGCACCCAATCGCGGTGTGGACATCACCTGGCCCCTGTCGATGCGCTGGCCGCTGTCGATCTGGCGCAAGGTCTTCGCACCGGCGGTTGCGGTCGATGGACCTGAGGACAACAGTCCCCTGGTCCGTGGCCAGTACCTGGTCGAAGGCCTGGGTCACTGCGGCGCCTGCCACACTCCGCGCGGTGTCGGCATGCAGGAAAAGGCGCTGTCCAACGACAGCAGTCTGTACCTCTCCGGTGGCGTCATCGATGGCTTCCTGGCCAACAACCTGCGCGGCGATGCCCGCGACGGCCTGGGCAACTGGAGCGAGGCCGACATCGTGGCCTTCCTCAAGACCGGCCGCAACAGCCATTCCGCAGCCTTTGGCGGCATGGCCGATGTGGTGGCCCAGAGTACCCAGTACATGACCGAGCAAGACCTCTCGGCCATGGCCAAGTACCTGAAGTCGCTCAAGCCGGTGAAGGAAGGCACGGCCGCGCTGGCCTATGACGACAAGACGCACCAGGCCTTGCGAAAGGGCAGTGACCAGAGTCCGGGAGCGATGGCCTTCCTGAACAACTGCGCGGCCTGCCACCGCAGCAGTGGCAAGGGCTATGACGAAACCTTCCCGACCCTGGCCTTGTCACCGACGGTCAATGCCGAGAACCCGGCGTCGCTGATCCGCATCGTGCTGGAAGGTGCCGAAATGCCCTGGACCCACAAGGCCCCGACGCAATTCGCCATGCCGGCCTTCGGCAGCCGCCTGTCCGACCAGGAAGTGGCCGATGTGGTGACCTTCATCCGCAGCAGCTGGGGCAACCAGGCTGCATCGGTGAGTGCGTCCGATGTGGCCAAGGTGCGCAAGCAATTGCCGGAGAAGAAAACGACAGAGGCGGGCAGTGCGCCGCTGGCCAAGCAATAAGTCTTGAGGGAAGGGCCTGTCAGCCGCTGCTCCAAGGCAGCGGCTGGTGGCCTGTGCAAGCTTTATCCCTGCGAGCCCACGTCTTCACGGACGTGGGCTTTTTTGATGACTGCCAGAAGTTGGAGAAATCATCCAAATAATTTGAAACACGGATCGCTGATTTTCGATTGCTGGCAGTTTTTTCCTGATCTTTTCCATGATTGCGCGCGGGCCGAACAAGAATGGCGGCCCGTCATTGCACACCGCCCCCATTCATGGATACCACCAGCCGTCTGCTCTCCCGTCTGATCCGCTTTTCTGCCGCAACGCGCTTGTACCGCCTGGACATTGCCGGTCAAGCCGAGGACCGCTTCCTGGTCGAAGCCTATGCCGCTGTCGACGCCTTGCATGCGGTGGGTGCCACCGAACTGATCGTCCTGAGCCTGGATGCAGACGCGCCAGCGAAGTCCCTGCTGGGTTGCCGCGCCACGCTGGAGATGCGCCTGGCCGATGGCGGTGTCCGGCGTTGTACCGGGCTGATCCATGAGGTCGCCCGGTTGGGCGGCGATGGCGGTTTCTGCCGTTATCGCCTGCGCCTGGCACCCTGGCCGTGGTTGCTCACACAGGCCAGCACCAGCCGCGTCTGGCAAGACAAAAGCCTGCTGGAAGTGGTCGAAGACGTCTTCCACGAATTCCTGCAACACGCCGACTGGCATTGGTCTGCCGACGCGCTGGCCTGCCTGGATCGCTTGCCGCTGCGCAGCTATACCGTGCAATACCGGCAGACCCATTTCGATTTCATCAGCCGCCTGCTGGCCGGCGAAGGGCTCTCATGGCGCATGGAAGAACATGCGACCAGCCCGCAGGGACATCGCATGGTGATCTTTGCCGACAGTACTGCGCGCGGTTCCTTTCCCGAAGATGCGACCAGCGCGGCCCATGGCGGCATCCGCTTTCATGGCGCCCGGGAACAGGAGCAACAGGATGGCATCCAGGCTCTGGCAGCCTGCCGCAGTCTGCAAGCGGCCAGCTATGCACTGCTGTCCTACGATTATGAAAACAAACGAGCCGTCGCCGCCAGCATCCCCACCCATCATGCTTTCGGCGGCCGCGCTGCGCCATGGCTGGAAAGCCACGACAGTGCAGGCCTGGCCGCCCGCGACGACAGCGACGCCGCAGACCGTCACGCGCGCCTGATGATGGAAGCCGCCGAGGCCCGCAACAAGCGCTGGCGCGGACGCGGCACGGTACGCAGCTTGCGGGCCGGGTCGCGCTTCACCTTGACGCAGGGACCGTTGGCCGGAAAGGAACGCGACTATGCCGTGCTCTCGGTGCTCGGTGTGGGCGTCAACAATCTGCCTGCGGATACCGAAGCGGCACTGGCTGAGTTGTTCGGGCCCTTGCCGGTCTTGCTGGAGGAGGCCATCGCTGCCTGCCTCAAGGCCACCGGGACGTTCCAGGCGCTGGCTGCCGATCACAGCCTGATCGAGCAGGCACGCCGTATGGGACATGCCAATGTGTTCGAAGCGATCCGCGCCGATATTCCCTGGCGGCCGGTCCTGGCCGATGGCACGGGCCTGGAGCGTCGTCCTCATGCGCTAGCGCATGGCAGCCAGAGCGCCATCGTGGTCGGCTACCGGGGCGAGACCCAGCCCAACGGCCCCGATGAAATTTGCTGCGACCGGTTGGGCCGCGTGCGCATCCGTTTCCACTGGCAGGGACGGCACGACGATGCAGCGGCGACCTGCTGGGTGCGGGTAGGCCAGCGCTGCGCCGGACCGGGCATGGGGATGCAGTTCCTGCCGCGCATCGGGCAGGAAGTCCTCGTGCAATTCATCGAAAACGACCTGGAGCGACCGGTTGTGCTCGGTGCCCTCTACAACGGCCGTGGGGAGGGAGGTGTCGCCCCGACGCCCGGTGGCGAAGTGAAGGTTTCTGCCGAAATCCAGGTTTTTCAACAAGCCGGCGATACCGCCATCAGCGGCCAGGGCAACCTGGCCGGCGGTAATGCGCCAACGTGGCATGGTGCCAGTGCCGATCTCGATGGGCATCGCAATCCCGCCGCGCAATGGGGCATCCGTTCCAAGGAGTTTGGCGGCTGGGGATACAACCAGCTGCTCTTCGACGACAGCAACCACCGTGGCCGTATCCAGCTCAAGACCACCCAGGCCGGTACCGAACTGAACCTGGGGCACCTGATCCACAGCGCTGACAATTATCGCGGCAGCTTCCGTGGCACGGGCGTGGAATTGCGTACCGATGCCTATGGGGTCATTCGTGCGGGACGCGGCATTCTGTTCTCCAGTTATCGGGTGGAACGTCGCGCCCAGCATCGTGACCCGGCTGGAGACAACATGGGCCAGCGGGCCATGGCGCGACAGGCCGCACACATCCGCAAGACCTTCGACGAGGCTGTGCGCACACATCGCACGGTGGGCATGGGCGAGGGACTCGATGCGATGAAGCAGGCCATTGCCGGGCAGGCCGAGATCGCGCAGCAGGACCTGCCCGCCACCAGCACTCCGCTGATCCAGATCGCCGCGAAGGAAGGGTTGGGCGTGGTGGCGGGACAGCATCTGCAGATAGCCAATGGTGGCGGCGTCAGCCTGATCAACGGACAGGACGCCCAGCACGTCAGTGGTCAGCAATTCCGGCTGCGCACGCAGCAGGCCATCGGACTGCTGGGCGGGGCTGCGGCTGCTGGCGACAAGGGCATCGGCTTGCAGATGATTGCTGCGCAACGTGACATCGATGTGCAGGCACAGGCAGGGGGACTGGCCGTGCAGGCGCGTGATCTCTTGCAGATCGTCAGTGCCAATGCCGGTGTGACGTGGGCAGCGGCGCGCAAGATCACGCTGGCCACGGCGGGTGGGGCCAGTATCGTCATCGAGGGCGGGAACATTACGGTGTTGTGTCCGGGGAAGATCACCATCCATGCTGCGCAAAAGCTGTTTGATGGACCGATCCGGGGCAATGTCATCTTCCCGCAGATGCCCGGTGAGTTGTGCAGGGAATGCCTCCTGAAAGCCGCCCGTCAGGGCGCACCGGGAGTGTTGAAATGAGCGAGGACATCTTTGGCCTCCTGCATTGGAGCGATCGCTGCATTCAACGTAGGCATTACGCCTATCTGCTCATCGATGGTGCTCTCAACGACGGCCAGCATCGCAAGCTGCAAGCCATGGGTATCCGCTTCACGTCCTTGTTCGATGGTACTGCCGAAGAACACTTGCAGGACGTGGCGCCCTGGTTGATCGAGTTGACAGGGCTTGCTCTCCCGCAGCGCCAGAGGCTGATCAAATGGGCCAGTGCCCTCGCACGCAAGCTGCCGTGTCTCAGCTGGTATGAGAGTCCCTGCGCCATCAATGATTTCGCCCGCCACCTTCGTCATTTTCACTGTGTCGGATTGAGTGACGACCAGACCATGCTGATGCGCTGGTATGACACGCGCATCCTGCCGGTCTGGCTGGAGGTGCTGGCCGGGCCGCAGCGCGCGCTGTTCACCCGGTGCATGCAGTTGGTTGCCTGTGTCGATGCCGATGGTGTGGTGCGCGATCTCTACGTCAGCCCGACAGCGCAGGCGTGCGACACCGCAGGGTTGCCGGACATTCCGATGCTGATGCTGGATGACCGGCAGTTTGGGCTGCTGCTCGAAGCCCGGGCGCTGGATACGCTGATTCATGAGATCGGCTTGCGTGCGCCGGGCCGTTGGCATCGCATAGCACAGGTGCGCAAGCTGGATTTTGTGGCTTGCCATCGGGATGCCGCGCTATGTGCTGGCGTGAAAGATCCTGAGCGTCAGCTGTATTACGTCCTGCTGGCCGTCTTCACGTCGGGCAAGGCCATGCAGCATTCGGCCGTGGTGAGGCTGATGCAAGCGCCGCCCGAAGCGGTTCCCGACTTCATCGACGCGATTCGGCAACTTCCGGGTGAGGTGTTCCTCACGGGTGAGCCGTTGTGGATGACCGGGCCGATAGCGGACGAGCCGGGAGGGATGGCATGAGCGATGTCACGCGGTGTCGATGGAGCGAGAAGGGGGCAATGCAGTTTTTGTTCGGCAGGTTCTTGTTGGTGATCGTTGGGCTCTGGCTCATGGCTTGCGATGCTCACGGACCTGCTGAGAGTGCGCAAGAGCATGACAGCGTGACCGTATCTACTGATGCGGTGAACTACATGCACGACTGGGGGCTGGGTTATACCTTGTTCAATCAAGCGGATAACCAGCCTGTCGGTGGCGGCATCCTTGGCTTTCTGGAAGGGCCGGGCGGAAAGGGTTGCTGCTTGAAACTTCCAAAGAAATGGAAGCCAGGGATGCAGGTCAGGGTGGAGTGGCAGAAGTCGGACAAGAAGATGACGGAGGAGGCCATGCGGATCCAGGTTTTTGAGATTCCTGAGTACGACAAACCAGGTGATCTTTATGTCACTTTCTATCCGGGCGACGAGGTTGAAATCGTGGTTTCGTGGGCTGAGCCTGGCCACCCCGAATGGCGGGGAAAGGAGAGAGCACTGCCTTATGAATCGTGTCTAACGAAGTTCGCTCAAAACGAATGTGAAAAAAATATGCCGAAATATCCCCCAGGGTCTGCAGAACAATCTGCGCGCCTAGTTAGGCGTGCATGTCAGCCTGAAAGGCTAGCGCAAGAGATTGATCCGGTCGGTACGGCCGAAGCCTGTCAGAAATGGGTGCTTGTGTGCAAACAAAGAAAGATTGTGGAAGAAAAAATGTGTGAACTGGACTTTGACAAGGAATAACATGAAAGCGCGCTTCGCCGAATTTTGTCGCAAATCCTGGCTCGAATTGTCGGGTATCGAAAGCATCGAAAAAGACGTTCATCTTAATTTTCCTAAATCGACGGTCTGCGAAGAAGACATCTTCCTAGGCTTCTTCTTCGACGGCACCAACAACAATAAATACCGCGACATCCCCGCCTTCGCCAGCAGCAATGTCGCCCGGCTCTACGAGGTCTTCCCCGGTCATCCCACCGTTCCCCAATTGCAACTCGGCAAGGTCGGCACCCCCACGCCCGACCTTCCACCGGCCTGGCCCACCCGTGTTTCGGCAGAGGCCCGGCCTTACTATCGCAAGACTTATGTCCCTGGGGTCGGCACACCCTTCATTGAACTGAGCGATAGCGGAACGGGAGCCGACGCAATGCTGGGCCTGGCCGCGGCTGCCTATGGGCAGGCCCGCATCGACTGGGCCTTGCTGCAGGTTGGCAACCACGTAGCCAGCGCCTTGCTAGGCCATCCGATGAGTGGCCCCTTCCAGGAAGATGATCTTAGGATTCGCGCACTCTCCGGCGCTGGCAACTTCCTCGAGGAGCCAGCCTCTGCGCTCAGGCATGGCATCCATCAGCTGCGCGAAGAGCGCCTGCGTCAGCTCATCAAGGTGCGCCTGAAGAACAAGCCCACGGTACGCAAGATCCGTCTGTCCGTGTTCGGTTTCTCGCGTGGCGCCGCCGCGGCGCGCGTCTTCTGCAACTGGGTGTTGCGCTATCTCGGCAGCCACTATGCCGGATTGCCGCTGGTGATCGATTTCCTCGGTATCTTCGATACCGTGGCCTCGGTCGGCCTGGCCCATTCCCTTCCCCGGATGGATGGACATTTCGCCTGGGCCACCCCTGACGACCTGGCCATCCATCCGGCCATCGGGCGCTGCGTCCATCTGGTATCGGCACACGAGGTGCGCGGCTCCTTTCCGCTGGATGCGGCCTCTGGCGAAAACGTCAAGCAAGTGGTCTATCCCGGTGTGCACTCCGACGTCGGCGGCGGCTATCCGCCCAATGACCAGGGACGCGCCATCGGCGAGGGCCGGGTAGGCGATGCGCGCAAGCTGTCGCAGATTGCGCTGGCGCAGATGTACCGCGAAGCACTGATCGGCGGCGTGCCCTTGCTGGATGAGGCCGAGATGATCGATCTGCGCAAGCGCATGTTCCACGTCGATCCCGCCACGCTATCGGCCTTCAACGCTTACGTGGAAGCGACCCGCCAGGGGAGCGGCAAGCCCGAAGGCCCATTGTGGCTGGTGGAGACCCAACCGCAGGAATCGCTCAAGATCATCATCCGTCGCCACTACGGCATCTACCTGCGCTGGCGCAAGAGCATGCTGGGACAGATGCACCAGTTGCCGGGGCTGACGCAATCCTTTGATCCACCCCACAAGAAAGCCCAGGACATCAACGACCAGAAGATCGCCGACGGCGATTTGCTCAAAGAGCTGGGATTGATGCAGACGATGCGTGTAAGCGGCAGGGATCAGGTCTTGCCCCATCCGGGCAAGCGCAAGGACTGGGAGGACGGCGTATCACAGGCGTGGTACGCCAATACGCCCGTCAAGCCGGCCGAGAAACTGTTGTTCGAGACCCTGGTACACGACTCGCGCGCCTGGTTCAAACCACGAGGCTCCGATGATGAATTGAGCAATCTGCGCAAATATCAGGCCGAGACCATGCGCGAGGTCCAGGCCCATCTGGATGACATCTCCCTGGACATCCGTGCATTGGAAGGGAGACAGGCCAGCCAGGGGCTGCTCCCCGCACAAGCCGGCAGGCTGGACGAGCTGAAAAAAGAAAGACAGCGCGAGCAGGATCGCCTGACCGCCCTGCAACAGAACAAGACCTATGTCATCGCCGACGGCGGCCATGAATATCATTGGATGTGGGGCTATCTGCGCTGGCGGATGATCTATTCCGGTAATCACCCCCAAGCCCGAGAGCAAAAGCCGACACCTCGTACCTCCTTCGTGAATCCCTCTGTGCGCGGTGTGACAAGTGCTTCCAGTTGATGCAGTCAGCTACCCCAAAACGAAGAGGCCGCCCGCTACTGGCGGCCGGCCTCTTCTGATGACCATCAAGTGCAACGTGGTGAGACTTACTCCTTCACCGCCCCCGTCATCCCCGACACGTAATACTCCACAAAGAACGAATACACCACCGCCACCGGCAGCGAACCCAGCAGCGCACCGGCCATCAGCGCACCCCAGTGGTAGACGTCCCCTTCCACCAGTTCGGTAACGATGCCCACCGGCACCGTCTTGACCTCGGAAGAGGAAATGAAGGTCAGCGCATAGATGAATTCATTCCACGACAGCGTGAAGGCAAAGATGCCCGCCGAGATCAGTCCGGGCACCGCCAGCGGCAGGATGATCTTGACCAGGATCTCCCAGCGGGTGGCGCCGTCGATGAGCGCACACTCTTCCAGCTCATACGGAATCGAGCGGAAGTAACCCATCAGCAGCCAGGTGCAGAACGGGATCAGGAAGGTCGGATAGGTCAGGATCAGCGCCCAGCGCGTATCGAACAGCCCCAGCTTGAACACGATCGCCGCCAGCGGAATGAAGAGGATCGAAGGCGGGATCAGGTAGGCCAGGAAGATGCCCAGCCCGACCTGCCTGGAACCCTGGAAGCGCAGCCGTTCGATCGCATAGGCGGCAAAGACGCTGGCCGCCAGCGAGGCGAAGGTCGATACCACCGAGACGATCACCGTGTTCAACAGCCAGGCCGGATACTGGGTATCGAACAGCAGCTTCTTGAAGTGCGCCAGCGTCGGCGCGACCACCCAGAACGGATTGCCGGTCTGCGAGAGCAGTTCATTGTCGGGCTTGAAGGCCGTGATCACCATCCAGTAGAACGGGAACAGCAACACGAACAGGAAGATCAGCAGCGGAATGTAGATCGTCACCCACTTGCGCGGAGTCGATTGCAGGAAATCCATGCCCTGGGTTTCCTGCTGGTCGTCTTTTTTCTTGGCCATTATTTGTCACCTCCTTGTTGCCAGCCGCGACGTTGCAGGCCGAAATACGAGAACATGATCGCCGCCAGCAGGAAGGGAATCATGTAGGTTGCCAGCGCCGCCCCTTCCCCCAGCGCACCGCCCGGAATGGCGCGCTGGAACGAGAGCGTGGCCATCAGGTGGGTGGCGTTGAGCGGGCCGCCACGGGTGAGCACATAGATCAGCTGGAAGTCGGTGAAGGTGAACAGCACCGAGAAGGTCATCACCACGGCGATGATCGGTGTCAGCAGCGGCAGCGTCACGTGGCGGAACTGCTGCCAGGGCGTGGCGCCGTCGATGGCGGCCGCTTCATAGAGCGACGGCGAGATCGTCTGCAGGCCGGCCAGCAGCGAAATCGCCACGAACGGAATGCCGCGCCAGACGTTGGCAAAGACCGTCGACCAGCGTGCATTCCACGGATCGCCCAGGAAGTCGATGTAGCGGTCGATCAGGCCCATCTTGTGCAGGGCCCAGCTGATGACGGAGAACTGCGCGTCATACAGCCACCAGAAGGCCAGCGCCGACAGGGCGGTGGGCACGATCCAGGGCAACAGCACGATGGCGCGGAAGAAGGTCTTCAGCGGCACGTTCTTGTTGAGCAGGATGGCCAGCCACAGGCCCAGCATGAACTTGAGGATGCTGGCGCTGACCGTGTAGAACACGGTATTGAACAGCGACAGCTGCGCCAGCGAATCGCCGGCCAGGTAAGTGAAGTTGTCCAGGCCGATGAAGCTGCCTTCGCCGCCGATCTTGGTATCGGTGAAGCCCAGCCAGATGCCCAGGCCCAGCGGATAGGTCAGGAACACCACCAGCAGGATCACGGCCGGGGCCATGAACAGCATGCCCAGGACGTTACGGTTGTTCAGGAATCGGGATAGCATGATGTGCCTCGATGAAAGGGCTGCAGGCCAGGCCTGCAGCCGGTACTGGTGTAACGCGTTGCAATGCGCCAGCGCTGCGGCACCGGGCTGGCAGGCCCTGACAACCTGCCCCTTGCCCGCTGTCCCGAGGGAACCCGGTCCGCGTTGCTGACGTTCAGACCGATGACGTCAAGCCTTGTAGTAGCGCTTGGCGCGTTCGGCCGCGCGGTCGATGGCCTGTTGCACGGTCTTGGCGCCGGACGCTGCCTCGGCCACCATGTCCACCACCACGTAGTCCGCCATGCAGGCGGCCGAGGCTTGTCCCAGCGGGCCTTCGTGGCCATGGTCCAGCATCAGCGAAGCGGCGTCGCGGTAGACCGTGGCCTTGGGATCTTCGGTCCAGATCGGGTTCTTTTCGTAGGCCTTCAGCGGCTGGCTGACGTAGCCGATGGACGCCTTTACCCACGGGTTGTACTGGTCCGGCTCGAACATGAACTGCACGAAGGCCTTGGCCGCGTTGGGATACTTGGTGTGCTTGAACACCATCATCTGCGTGATCTGCATCAGCTCGGTGGGCTTGCCGGCCGGGCCGATGGGGAAGTGCGCGTGCTGGGTATCCTTGGCGATGTCCTGCAGCTTGGGGTCCGGCGAATTCTTGGCGGCGTAATACACGGAGATGCCGTTGGCCGTCATGCTGATCTGGCCGTCCAGGTAAGCCTTGTTGTTGGACGGATCCTGCCAGGACAGGGTGCCGGGCACGAAGGTGGCATAGAGCTGCTTGGCGTATTCCAGCGCGGCGCGTGTCTCGGGCGAATTGATCGCGACCTTGCCGCTCTTGTCGACCAGCTTGCCGCCGTGTGACCACAGCAGCCAGTGCGCCCAGTTGTTGGCGTCACCGACGGCCTTGCCCAGGGCGAAGCCGACCGGGGTGTCCTTGGCCTTGAGTGCCTGGCACAGCTTGAGGAAGCCGGCCGTATCCTTGGGAATGGCATCGAAGCCGGCCGCCTTGAGCTGGCTTTCGCGGTAGACCAGGGCATTGCCGATCACGCCCAGCGGCAGGGCGATCCACTTGCCATCCTTGGTGCCGTACTTGCGGCAGACGTCGTACCAGCCGCCATAGCGCTTGCCCAGCGAATCGGCAAGATCGGTCATGTCGATCAGCTTGGTGGGATACTGCTGCGGGTCGTCGAACCAGCCCAGCACGATGTCCGGACCGCTGCCCACGTTGGCCGCCACGGCCGCTTTCGGGCGTACGTCTTCCCAGCCTTCGCTGTCGGTGCGCACCGGCACGCCGGTCAGTTCGGTGAATTTCTTGACGTTGGCGTTCCACAGGTCTTCGTCGCCCTGGACGAAACGCTTCCAGCGCAGGATGCGCAGGGTCGCGCCCTGTTCGATGGGGTACTTGATGCTGTCGGCGCCGGCCGCGCCGGGGCCCGCCGCAAAGGCGTTCACACCCATGCTGGAAGCGGCTGCGGCGGCAGCACTGGTGACCAGGAATTCGCGTCGTGTCAGCTTGCTCATGTCTCCTACTCCTTCGGTTGAAAGTCGAATTGGACCGCTCTCGAACGGATGTTCTTGCGGATGGACTCTTTTTCTTGTGTTGCTGCGCTACTGGTGTTGCCTGGGTACTGCAGTGATGGTGCGTCGGATCAGCGGGCCGCCAGCGACTTGCCGGATTCTGCATCGAAGAGGTGCGTGCGGCTGTGGTCGGGCACCAGGTGGATCACGTCGCCCGCACCGAAATCATGGCGCTCGCGGAAGATCGAGGTGAGGCTGGTCTCGCCGAAGCGCGAGAACACTTCCGTATCGGCGCCGGTCGGTTCCACCACGATCACCTTGGTCGCAATGCCTTGCCCGGCCGCACCGATGGAGAGGTGTTCGGGACGCACGCCATAGGTCACCTTCTGCCCATCGCTGCCCTGCAAGGCGCCGCCATAGGGGGCCGGTACGCGGGTGCCATCGGCGAACTCGACCTCGGCCGCAGCGGCGCCACGGCGCAGGGTGGCGGGAATGAAGTTCATCGCCGGCGAGCCGATGAAGCCGGCCACGAACAGGTTGGCCGGGTAGTCGTACAGATCCAGCGGACGGCCGCGCTGCTCCACCAGGCCGTCGCGCATCACCACGATCTGGTCGGCCATGGTCATGGCTTCGATCTGGTCGTGGGTGACGTAGATGGAGGTGGTCTTCAGGCGCTGGTGCAATTCCTTGATCTCGGTGCGCATCTGCACGCGCAGCTTGGCGTCGAGGTTGGAGAGCGGTTCGTCGAAGAGGAATACCTGCGGATCGCGCACGATGGCACGGCCCATCGCCACGCGCTGGCGCTGCCCGCCCGAGAGCTGGCGTGGATAGCGGTCCAGCAGCTGGTTCAGGCCCAGGATGTCGGCGGCCTTCTTGACGCGTTCGTCCACGAAGGACTTGTCCTTCTTGGCCAGCGTCAGCGAGAAGGCCATGTTGTCGCGCACGGTCATGTGCGGATAGAGCGCGTAGTTCTGGAACACCATGGCGATGTCGCGGTCCTTGGGCTGGACGTTGTTGACCACGGTGCCTCCGATGAGGATCTCGCCGCCGGTGATTTCCTCCAGCCCGGCCAGCATGCGCAAGAGCGTCGATTTGCCGCAGCCGGAAGGGCCGACCAGCACCGTGAATTCGCCATCGGCGATATCGATGTCAACGCCCCGGATGATCTGGGTGCTGCCGAACTGTTTCTTGACTGCGCGAATCTGTACTGATGCCATCAAATGCTCCTCGTCTCTATCCTCGAATCGACGCTGCGGAACCGGTTCCAGACGGAGCCGTTCACAACGCGCTTGGTTCAGGCACGCCCTGTGGAGGGACGCACGGGAGATCCTGGTGGTCTCCCTTCTTCTGTTGTCTGCTTTGATGCAGCGCCGGCTGGCGGCCGGCGCGGTGCTGCGTTGGCGCCCCGTTGCCGGGGAGTGTTTTGACTTATTTGTTCTTGCCCTGGACGACCACGTAGGAGGGCCGTCCGTTACGGTCCCAGTCGATCAGGTTCTGGGCCGCCTTGCGCCGCAGTTCGCGCGCTGCGACGTCCGAGAAGAACGCCGCGTGCGGCGACAATAGCACACGTGGATGCTGCACGATAGCCGAGGCGGTCTCCGGTGGTTCGACCGGCAACACATCCAGGGCGGCGCCCTTGAGCTTGCCGTTTTCCAGGGCGGCCAGCAGATCGTCGATCCTGATCAGGCCACCGCGTGCGGAGTTGACCAGGTAGCTCTGCGGCTGCAACAGGTTCAGCAGCGAGGCGTCGACCATGTTGCGCGTCTCGTCGTTCAAGGGCGTGTGCAGCGAGACCACGTGCGCCTGGCCGAACAGCTCCTCGCGGCTCACGCGCTCCACATAGGCCGGGAAGTCGCCATCGATGATGTAGGGATCATAGGCAATCACGCGCTTGAAGAGATTGCGCGAGATATGCGCCATGCGCTTGCCGATGCGGCCCAGCCCGATGATGCCGATGGTCAGGTCGGATGCGCGCGGGATGATGCCGGCGGTGGTGTAATGCCATTCGCCTGCTTTCACGGCGCGGTCATACACGGTGATGTTGCGGATCAGGTCCAGCGCCATGGCCAGCGCATGGGTGGCCACTTCGCCCACGCCATAGTCGGGCGAGTTGGCGACCCACACGCCATGGGCGGCGGCGTCGGCGGTGTTGATGGTGTCGAAGCCGGCGCCGTAGCGGCTGGCGATGCGGATCTCAGGGCGGGCCGCAAAGACCTTGGCGTTCACCGGTGCATATTGCACCAGCAGGCCCTGGCAACCTTCAGAGGCGGCGATCACCTCGTCTTCGGTGCGGCATTGCGCGGTCACGACCTCCACGCCGGCCTCCCTGTAGAGCGCGAGCTCCAGGTCGACGTCGGGGAAATCGTAGTCCGTAATCAGTACTTTCATTGCTCGTCTCCATGATGGTTGTCTGGGGCCACCTTGATGCAACTACTTCCTGGAACACGGCCGCCGCTTGTGTGGCTGTACCGTGCTCCCGGGGTACGACGGATGCTGGTATTAACTTGAATTTAATGCTGTTTTGATGAGCCTTTATTTTTGCTTAATGCTGCCTGGTGTTGCTTGTGGTTGCTTCAGGTGGTGTCCGCTTCAACGGGGTTGCTTGAAAAATTCGTGCTGCCGCAGCCACCCGTGAGGTAGCAGCGGCAGGCCTGTTCAGTGATTGTCCTTGGGCACGTAAGGCCCGCTCTTGCCGACCAGGAAATCGAGGTCAGCGCCCTGGTTGGCCTGTTGCACGTGATCGACGTAGAGCTTGACCCAGCCGCGCTGCATCTGCGGCGGCAATGCCGGCTTCTGCCATTGTGCACGGCGGCGCGCCAGTTCTTCGTCGGAGACGTCCAGATGCAGCCTGCGCGCCTCCACGTCGAGTTCGATGAAGTCGCCGTTCTGCACCAGCGCCAGCGGCCCGCCTGCCGCCGCTTCCGGTGAGACGTGCAAGACCACGGTGCCATAGGCGGTACCGCTCATGCGCGCATCCGACACGCGCACCATGTCCGTGATGCCACGGCGCAAAATCTTCGGCGGCAGCGGCATGTTGCCCGCTTCGGCCATGCCGGGGTAACCCTTGGGGCCGCAGTTCTTCAGCACCAGCACGCAGGTTTCATCGACGTCCAGGTCCTCGTCGTCGATGCGCTTGTGCAGGTCGTCGCTGTTCTCGAAGACCACCGCGCGGCCGCGATGCCTGAGCAGTTCCGGCGTGGCGGCTGAAGGCTTGATGACGGCACCGTCCGGGGCCAGGTTGCCCTTGAGGATGGCGATGCCGGCCGCTTCCTTGAAGGGCTGGTCGAAGCTGCGGATGACTTCCGGATTCCAGTTCGGCGCGTCCTGGCAGTTCTCCCACAGGGTCTTGCCGTTGGCGGTCAGCGCGGTCTTGTCGATCACGCTTTCCAGCTGGCGGATCACGGCCGGCAGGCCGCCTGCGTAGTAGAAATCTTCCATCAGGAATTTGCCGGAAGGCTGCAGGTCCAGCAGGCAGGGCAGTTGGTGGCCGATCTCGTCCCAATCCTTCAGGTCGAGCTGGATGCCGATGCGTCCGGCGATGGCCAGCAGGTGGATCACCGCATTGGTGGAGCCGCCGATGGCAGCGTTGACGCGAATCGCATTCTCGAAGGCCTGGCGCGTGAGAATTTTGGACAGCACCAGGTCTTCTTCCACCATCTGCACGATGCGCCGGCCGGCGTGGCGGGCCAGCACGTTGCGGCGCGCATCCACGGCGGGAATGGCGGCATTGTGCGGCAGGCCCACACCCAGCGCCTCGACCATGCTGGCCATGGTGGAGGCGGTGCCCATGGTCATGCAGTGGCCGTGCGAGCGGTGCATGCAGCTCTCGGCCTCGAAAAATTCTTCCTGCGTCATCTTGCCGGCGCGCACGTCTTCCGACATCTGCCAAACGCCAGTGCCGGAGCCGAGTTCACGGCCACGGTATTTGCCCGACAGCATCGGGCCGCCCGATACACCAATGGTCGGCACGTCCACCGAAGCCGCACCCATCAGGAGGGCAGGGGTGGTCTTGTCGCAGCCCATCAGCAGCACCACACCATCGAGCGGATTGGCGCGAATCGATTCTTCCACGTCCATGCTGGCGAGATTGCGGTAGAGCATGGCGGTAGGGCGCAGCAGGGTCTCGCCCAGCGACATCACGGGGAATTCCAGCGGGAAGCCACCGGCTTCCCAGATGCCGATCTTGACCTGCTCAGCCAGGGCGCGGAAGTGCGAATTGCAGGGCGTAAGTTCGGAATAGGTATTGCAGATGCCGATCACCGGACGGCCATCGAACTGGTCGTGCGGGATGCCGCGGTTCTTGACCCAGGAGCGGTAGATGAAGCCATCGCGGTCCTGGCGGCCGAACCAGGCCTGGCTGCGGCGGGTGGATTTCTTGGTGTCGTCGGTCATTGTCGTTCCCTGGCAGCGGCGCGTGCGCAGAGGCACAGCGAGCACTGCCTTTCTGATGCGATCCATGAACTGCCGGCCGGATGGGCCCGCAGTGCCGTTCAATGCTTGCTGCCTGCGCCTGCCTGGTCGTGAAGGAGGCTCAGGCGATGTTGCGCGAGGGGACAGGATGACTGTCGCCCTGGTCAAAGAAATAGCGGGAAAAATCAATCAGCAGGAAGGCCAGCAAGGACCCGAACGCGGAGCCGCGATGCAAGGCACGGCGCGCCCGTACGCCGGAGGCCGCTGTGGCGTAGGCGGTGTGCGCCCAGCCAGCCGGTGTCCTGCGGTTCACATGCGGTGCAGTGCCTTGGTAAGCCAATGGGATGTCTCCGTTGCCTGGAGCCGCTGGCATCGACTGTCGCGGCTGGGTCTGTGCCGTCCGTTCTGCAGGCGGGCCATGCCCCGTCTCCCCGACGGCGGCAAGGCACGCTATGCGACGTGACTTGTATGGTTGGCTGCGAGTCTATTGCAGCCGGATTTGTTTGGTCAAGTGGTAATACCAGAAGGCGGGAAAGCATTTTGTCAGGAAGTGAAGAAGCTGGCGCGCATGCTGCCGCTGCAGCATCCAAGGCGGTCGACGGAAGATGTAGAGCCCAGGCGGGAAGCGGCTTTGCGCCCGATGGCTGAGCTGGCTGGAAATGCTGCGGCGCGTAAAAGGTGAAAACTTTTTCACGGTCTTTTCATCCTTGACACCGGCGATCCGATGTGAAATTCTGGCTCAGCTGGTCTGACCACATGACCGCACTCCGCCGTCCTTGCGCAGGGCGGCGCCAGAACAACAATGATCCCGGAGACCCCAGCTCGCTACCGCATCGCGGTCCGTCTCGTTCCGTTCCTGAAAGGATGCTTGTCCCATGGCTGCACCCGAACGCTTTTCCGCTGACGCCCTGCGTCAGTTCGCTACCACCCTGTTGCAGCGTGCCGGCCTGGAGGCCGACAAGGCCGATAGCGTCGCCGCCACCCTGGTCGATGGCGACCTGTTGGGCCACGACACGCACGGCCTGGCGCTCTTGGCACCCTATGTGAAGGAACTGGAAAAAGGCAGCATGACCACTTCCGGCCAGCCCGACGTGCTCTCCGAACGGGCCGCCGCGCTGGCCTGGGATGGCCGCCGCCTGCCCGGCCCCTGGCTGGTGCACCAGGGCATCGATGCGCTCATTCCCAAGGCACGCGACTATGGCACGGCCTCGCTGACCATCCACCACAGCCACCACATCGCCTGCCTGGCCGCCTACCTGCTGCGCGCCACGCAGGAGGGCTTCATGATGATCCTGGCCAGCTCCGACCCGGCCGTGCAGAGCGTGGCACCCTTTGGCGGCACCCGGGCGGTGTTCACGCCCAATCCGATTGCGGCCGGCATTCCGACCTCCGGCACGCCTTTCCTGGTCGATATCTCGGCTTCCATCACCACCAACGGCATGAGCAACCGGCTGCACAAGGCCGGCAAGCAGTTCGAGGAAGAATGGCTCATCGATGGCGCCGGCCATCCCAGCCGCGATCCGGCCGTGCTCTCGGCCACGCCGCCCGGCACCATCCTGCCGCTGGGCGGGTTGTCGGCCGGGCACAAGGGCTTCGGGCTGGCGGTGCTGATCGAGGCGCTCACCGGTGGCCTGTCCGGTTTTGGGCGGGCCGATCCGGCGGCGGGCTGGGGTGCCACGGTGTTCATGTCGCTTTATGACCCTTCGGCCTTTGGCGGTGAAGAGGACTTCAAGCGCCAGATGGACCATATCGCCCAGGCCTGCCGCAGCAACCCGCCGCGCCCGGGCGTGGGCCAGGTGCGCATGCCCGGTGACCGTGGCATGCAGCGCCGCGCCGAACAACTGGCGCAAGGCGTGACCCTGCATCCGACCATCGCGCCCATGCTGCGCGAGGCTGGCGCCGCTTACGATCTGGAGTTTCCCGCCACCCTGGACTGAAGGCCATCATGCCCATCGAAGCGATCGAACCGCAGCGCTTGTACCGGCAGATCAGCGACCAGTTGCGCAAGCTGATCGTGGATGGGGAATTCGCCGTCGGTTCGCGCCTGCCCTCCGAGCGTGACCTGGCCGTGCAACTGGGCGTGAGCCGTCCGTCGCTGCGCGAGGCCCTCATTGCGCTGGAGGTGGAAGGGCATATCGAAGTGCGCATGGGGTCAGGCATCTACGTCTGTGCGCCGCCTGCGCAGCGCGAGTTGCGGCACGACCTGTCCGGCGAGGAAGGGCCGCTGGAGCTGATCCGTGCGCGCGAGATGATCGAAGGGGAGGTGGCTTATGCCGCCGCTCAACTGGGCAGCAAGCAGCAGATCGCGGCGGTGGAGGAGGCTTATGCCATGATGATCGCGCATGCCGAGGCCGGCACCGATCCGCTGGAGGCGGACCGCCTGTTCCACATCCGCCTGGCCGAGGCCACCGGCAACAGTGTGCTGGTCGGGCTGGTGACGCAACTCTTCGATGCCCGCCTGGGACCGCTGTTCGAGCGCCTGCACAGCCACTTCGACGGCACCCGCGTCTGGCAGGAAGCCATCGAGGAACATGGCCTGATCCTGCAAGCCCTGCGCGAACGCAATCCCGAGCAGGCACGCGCCGCCATGCGGCGTCACATGGATATCGCCTTCACGCGCTACAGCGCCAATCTGATCCGGGAATACGGCAACCGCCAGCAGCAGGAAGGCGGGCCGCGCAAACGGTCGGCCCGCAAGACGGTCCTTCAGTTGAAGTAGGTGCGCGCCATTTCGAAGCGGCGCGAAAAATAGGGATTGTCCATGCGCGAGATATGCACCTTGCCATTGGTCGAGGGCGCATGCACGAAGCGGCCATCGCCCAGGTAGATGCCCACGTGCGAGAAGGGACGGTTCTGGGTATTGAAGAACACCAGGTCCCCCGCACGCAATTGCGAAGGATCGATCTGGCGGCCCTGGCGGGCGATGTCGGCAGCGCTGCCGCTGATACGGTAATTGGCAGCCTGGCCAAAGATGTAGGTGACCATGCCGCTGCAATCGAGCCCGGCCGAGGGATTCTTGCCGCCGAAGCGGTAGCCCGTATCGATCAGCGAGAGCGCATAGAGCGCCACTTCATTGCCATTGTCGGTGGCCGGCAGCGCCGGTGCCTGCGATTGCGGGGCGCCGGGCAGCCGGGACACGGGGGGCGCGGTCGGCGCCGTACCGCACGCCGCCAGGATCAGGGTCGCCGACAGCGCGGCCAGCGCCGACAGGGTAGAGGGCGCAGCGGCCCTCCGCATCAATGCCATCCTTGCGCGCCCCGCCATCGCTTACTTCCCGATCTTGGCCAGGACGTCTTCCAGCATGGAGAACATCTGGTCGATCTCTTCCTTGGTCACGCTCAGGGCCGGCATGAAGCGCAGCAGGTTGGGACGCGGCGAGTTCAGCAGCAGGCCCACCGGTTCCAGGTTGCGCGCGGCTTCGACGATCTGCGGACCGATGTCGCGGCCCAGTTGCAGGGCGCGCAGCAAGCCTTCGCCACGCTCGCCTTCGAAGCCGTACTTCTCGGAGATTTCCAGCGAACGCTGGCGCAGGTACTGGCCGCGCTCGCGCACCGATTCCATGAAGCCGGGCTTCAACAGTTCCTTGATCACGGCCACGCCCACGGCGGTCATCAGCGGGTTGCCGTTGTAGGTGCCGCCTTGCTCGCCGGCTTCGAAACAGGCGATCTCTTCGCGCGCCAGCAGGGCCGCCAGCGGCACGCCGCCGCCGATGCCCTTGGCCAGGGTCATGATGTCGGGTTCGATGCCGGAGTGCTGGTAGCCGAACAGCTGGCCGGTACGGCCCATGCCGCTTTGCACTTCATCGACGATCAGCAGCAGGTTCTTTTCCTTGGTCAGGCGGCGCAGGCCTTGCATGAATTCCTTGGACGCCGGAATGACGCCGCCTTCGCCCTGCACCGGCTCCAGCATCACGGCCACGGTGTGGTTGCCGATCAGTGCCTCGACGCTGGCCAGGTCGTTCAGGATGGCCTTGGGGAAGCCCGGTACCTGCGGCGCGAACATGGTGTCCCAACCATCCTTGCCGCTGGCCGACATGGTGGCCAGGGTACGGCCGTGGAAGCTGTGCTTGAAGGTGATGATCTCGAAGCGCGCCGAACCGTCGGCGGCCGGGTTCTTCTTGCCCCACTTGCGGGCCAGCTTGATGGCGCCTTCGTTGGCTTCGGCACCGCTGTTGGCGAAGAACACGCGGTCGAACACCGAGTTGGCCGTCAGCAGGTTGGCCAGTTCGATGGAGGGGGCGTTGTAGAAGGCCGGCGAGGGGTTGATCAGCTTCTTGCTCTGTGCAGCCAGGGCGTCGGCGATGCATTGCGGGGCATGGCCCAGGGTGTTGACTGCCCAGCCTTGCAGGTAGTCGAGATAGCGCTTGCCATGATGGTCGGTCAGCCACATGCCATGGCCTTCGGTGAAGACCAGCTCGGGGCGGTTGGTGACGTACATCAGCTTGTTGGCGTCGGACGGGCTGTATTGCATCGATAGGCTCCTGCAAGAATAGGGTGGTTGGGAGGGTGGTGCAGACCGTTGCCCACACGAACACTAGGCGCTAGGCAGCAGGCACACGACAGACCCGGATGGCGAATAAAAAAAAGCCACAGGGTTTGCCTGTGGCTTCGCGATTCGTTTCACTTCACGCGCGCAGCAGCAGCAAACCTTTCTCAGGTTGGCTGCGGCGTCGTAAAAATGTGGCGTTAGCGATCATGCGGTGCAGTTTATGACCTTTTGCGCAGAGCGTCAAAAAGAAATTTCCCGCCGGACCCGCCAGCGGGCGCTTCCGGCGGGCCACCGTTGCAATTTCATCGCATCTCGCCGGGCCGCGCGGCATCAGGCTTGCGCGGCATCTTCGCAAATGCGCGTGACGCCGGCATGACACCGGCGCTGCGCGCAACCGCACGTTCAGGCGGCCGGGCTGTCCGAGACCGGCTTGGCCAGGTCGGCTTCGGAAGTGAAGGAATCGGCATAGAACTCGTCTTCCGGCAGGCCGCACTGGGCGCTGAAATCGCGTTGTGCCGATTCCACCACGATGGGCGCGCCACAGGCGTAGACCTGGTGGCCCGACAGGTCGGGGAAGTCTTCCATCACGGCGCGGTGGACGAAGCCGGTGCGGCCGCTCCAGTTGTCCTCGGCCTGGGCGTTGGAGACCACCGGCACGTACTTGAAGTTGGGCAGGTCCTGTTCCCACTGCTGGCACAGCGCGTTCATGTAAAGATCCTGCGGGCGGCGGCCGCCCCAGTACAGGGTGACCGGACGCGTGGAGCCCGCGTGTTCCAGCTGTTCGACGATGGCCTTGATGGGCGCAAAGCCGGTGCCGGAAGCCAGCAGGATGATGGGCTTGTCGGAGTCCTCGCGCAGGAAGAAGGTACCCAGCGGGCCTTCGATGCGCAGGATGTCGCGTTCCTTCAGGGTGGTGAACACCTGGTCGGTGAACAGGCCGCCCGGCAGATGGCGGATGTGCAGGCTCATGTGCTCATCCTTGTGCGGGGCGTTGGCCATGCTGTAGCTGCGGCGCTTGCCGTCGCGCAGGAGGAATTCCACGTACTGGCCGGCCTTGTACTGCAGGCGGTCATTGGCCGGCAACTGCAGCGACAGGATGATGACGTCATCGGCCACCTTCTCCAGCTTGGCCACGCGCACCGGCAGCTTGCGCACCGGGATCTCGCCCACGCCGGCCACTTCGCGCGCCTCGATGGTGACGTCGCTCTGCGGCTTGGCCACGCAGAACAGGGCATAGCCCAGCTGCTGCTCGTGCGCCGAGAGGGCGCGTTCCTGGTGCGGGCCGTGCTCGACCTGGCCGGACACCAGCTTGCCCTTGCAGGAGCTGCAGGCGCCGTTCTTGCAGCCGTAGGGCAGGCCGACACCGGCGCGGATGGCGGCGGTGAGGATGGATTCGTCGGCGTCGCAGGTGAACTGGCGACCGCTAGGCTGGACTGTGACTTGGAAACTCATACAATTCTGCTTCTGGATAAATTTGGATTGAATACCGTGAAAAAACTGGGCCTGCCTCGCGTACTGATTCTGGGCTGCGGCGACGTCGGCCTGCGGCTGGTGCCGCTGCTGCTGCCGCACTACCGCGTGCTGGCCGTGACCAGCAACCCCGAGCGCCGCGCCGAACTGCGCGCTGCCGGCGCCATTCCCATCGTCGCCGACCTCGACGCTCCCCTGACGCTGGGCCGTCTGGCGCGCCTGGCGCCGACCATCGTGCATCTGGCGCCGCCGCAGTCCGAGGGCCGCATCGACCGCCGGTCCCGCAATTTGGCCGCCATTTTACCCGAGGGCGCGCGCCTGGTTTATATCAGCACGACCGGCGTCTACGGCGATTGCGCTGGCGCAAGCTTCGATGAAACCCGCCGCGTGAACCCGCAGAACGCCCGCGCAGTGCGCCGGGGCGATGCCGAAACGATGCTGCGGGCCTGGGCGCGGCGCCGTCACGGCAAGCTCTCCATCCTGCGCGTGCCCGGCATCTATGCGGCCGACCGCCTGCCGCTGGAGCGCCTGCACAAGGGCCTGCCGGCCCTGGTGGCCGGGGAGGACGTGCATACCAACCACATCCATGCCGATGACCTGGCCCGCATCTGCCTGGCCGCGATGCGCCTGGGTGCGCCCAATCGCGTCTACCACGCCGTGGACGATACCCAACTCAAGATGGGCGACTACTTCGACGCCGTGGCCGATGCTGCCGGCCTGGCGCGCCCGCCCCGCCTGCCGCGCGCCGAGCTGGAACGCAACGTCTCGCCGATGATGTTGTCCTTCATGTCGGAATCGCGCCGCCTGCACAATGGCCGTATCAAGCACGAGCTGGGCGTGCGGCTGCGCTATCCCGACGTGCAGAGCCTGCTGGCCGAGTGGAGGCTGACGCGGGACTGACGCCTTTATGCGTTTTATGCACGTTTCTTATTCGAAATACGAATAAGCATACGATTTTTAAGTAGTTGTTTTGCATAGCCGGCATCAGTACAGTGCATGCCTGACCAAAAGGGGAGGGCCATGTCACGCCTTCCCCGCTCCACCATCCCTTGCGCGCGGCCCTCCGCGGACCACATGAAGCTATCTTTCAACAACGTCGCCAAGCGTTTCGGCGACCTGCACGTGATCGAGGAATTCACCCGCGAGATCGCCTCCGGTGAGCTGGTCGCGCTGGTCGGTCCCTCCGGCTGCGGCAAGTCCACCCTGCTGCATATGGCCGCCGGCCTGGAAAAGCCCAGCAGCGGCACGGTCGCGGGCGATGGACAGGCCATCCGCGGCCCGCATCCCGAGCGCACCCTGATGTTCCAGGAAAATGCCCTCTATCCCTGGCTCACCCTGCAGCAGAACGTGGCGCTGGCACTGGAATTCCAGAACATCGACAAGAAGAAGGCTGCCGACCAGGCCCGCGTCTGGCTGGAGAACGTCAAACTCAAGGGTTTCGAAAATTATTATCCGCACCAGGTCTCGGGCGGCATGCGCCAGCGCGCCGCCCTGGCGCGCGCCTTCATCTCGCAGCCCAAGGCGCTGCTGCTGGACGAGCCTTTCGGTGCGCTCGACGCGCTCACCCGCATGACCTTGCAGGATGCCCTGCGCGAGCTGATCCGCCAGCAGGGCCCGACCGTGGTGCTGGTGACGCACGACGTGGATGAGGCGCTGTTCCTGGCCGACCGCATCTTCGTGTTCAGCCCGCGCCCGGCCAAGGTCCTGAAGGAATTCAATCTCGTGCATCACGAAAAGACGCACGACCTGTCCGAATTTGCGGCCATCCGCCGCGAGATCCTCTGCCTGCTGGGCATCCACGCCGAGCAGGACGAATTTGCCAAAAACCTGGAAGGGGTTGCAGTATGAAACTCGCACGCATTCTGGCACCGGCCATCGCCGCCGCCGCCCTGGCTTTGTCCGGCAACGCGCTGGCTCTGGAAAAATTCAAGATCGGCTACCTGCGCGTCATGGACGATGCGCAAGCCATGGCCGCCTATGAAGCCGGCCTCTACAAGAAATATGGCCTGGATGTGGAACTGATCGAATTCAAGTCCGGCACCGATCTGGTCAAGGCCATCGTCGGCGGCCAGCTCGACAGCGGCGTGTTCGGCTTCTCCAATGCCGTGGCCTGGGCCTCCAAGGGCGCCGACCTGAAAGTGGTGGGCGGCGCGCAGCTGGGCTATCACGCCCTGGTGGCGCGCGAGGACTCCGGCATCAACAAGGTGGCCGATCTCAAGGGCAAGACCCTGGCCTCGCAAGCCGAAGGCAGCACCGCCGACACCGTGCTCAAGGGGGTGGTGCTGCGCGATGCCGGCATCAAGCCCGATGACGTCAACGTGATGGGCGTCTCGCCGCAGGTGGCGGTGCAGTCGCTGGTGGGCAAGCGGGTCGATGCGGCCTTCCTGTTCGAGCCGCAGGCGCGTATCGCGCAACTGATCGCACCGGTCAAGCAGATCTATGAAATCGGCGAAGTCTGGCCCTTCCCCTGCATGGTGGTCATCACCTCCGGCGAGACCCTGAAGAAAAAGCGCGATGCCGTCTGGAAGTCGCTCGACGCCCAGCGTGACGCCATCACCCTGCTGCAGAAGAAGCCGGCCGAGGCTTCCAAACTGATCGCCGGCTACTTCATCGCCGAACCGACCCTGAAGACCCTGAAGCATGGCGAGATGCTGCGCGAAGACGTGATCCGCGACGCCATCAAGAGCCAGACCTTCACGCCCAAGATCAGCAAGAAGGACCAGGACCGCATGCAGGAGATCGCCGATATTCTGCAATCGCAGGGTTCGCTCAAGACCCGCGACGGCAAGCCCTTCGACGTGAACTCCATCACCGACCTGTCGTGGCAGAACGCGCGCAAGCTGTAACCGCCGGAGCGTCTTCGATACGGCCCTCTCGGGCCTACTCAGCCCGAACGGTTTGGGATGTGATGTCGAAGTAGTTCTCATTTTTTTTAATCTGGCCGGATCCTGTCCGGCCATTGTCTTTCCTGTCCTCCTGTCCTTATGAGCTCTCAGCGTCGCGTTACCGGACTCCGCAAGAAGCTGGCCATGGTGCTGGCCATCCTCTTCATTCTCCTGATGTGGCAGATCGCGGCCTGGTCGCTGCCCTCCTTCCTGATGCCGGGCGTACCCGCAGTGGCTGCGCGCCTGCTGGAAGAGGTGCAGTCCGGCAATTTCCGCGCCGCGCTCTTTGGCAGTCTCTATCGCCTTGGCCTGGGCTATGGCTCGGCGCTGGTGCTGGGCATCGGCTTCGGGCTGGTCGGTGCGGTGCTGTTCTTCTTCCGTGAAGTGCTGAAGTCGGCCATCGTGATCCTGCAATCGATTCCCTCGATTGCCTGGGTGCCGCTGTTCCTGATCCTGATGGGCTTCGGCAACCTGCCCATCGTGGTGGTGGTGGCCATCGCCGCCTTCTTCCCGGCTGCGCTGTCGGTGATGAATGCCACCGAGAGCGTGCAACAGGTCCACGTCTCTGCGGCCCGCGTGATGGGGGCTTCGCGCCTGTCCATGCTGCGCCGGGTCTATCTGCCGGCCGTGATGCCGGAGCTCATCACCGGTGCCCAGCTGGCCTTCGGCAATGCCTGGCGTGCGCTGATCTCGGCCGAGATGCTGGTCGGTTTCGGCAAGGGTCTGGGACGCACGCTGGCCTATTCGGGCGAGACCGCCGACATGATCGGCGTGATGGCCAACATCCTGACCATCGCCATCCTGGCTGCGCTGATCGACCAGGTGATCCTGGAAAACCTCAAGCATCGCCTGCTGAAATATCAGTACGTCTGAGCGGAGCGATCCCATGCGCGCCCTGCACCGGTTCATCCTGCTCCTCGCGGTCTGCCTGCCGATGGCGACAGCGCAGGCCGGCGTGCTCGACGACGCGCGCCGCAGCGAGGCCTTGCGCATCGGGCTGGACCACGTGCCGCCACCCTACAAGGGCGGCATGAAATTCCGCACCCCCGAAAACATCGCCACCGTACTGGCCGAGGATCTCGCCGCGCAATGGAAGCGCAAGGCCGAGCTCCAGCCCAACACGCCTGACCGTGCCGCGCTCAAGGGCGTGCGGCCGGACCTGGTGCTCACGCGGGTGGACCCGGGCCAAGTCGACGCTACGGTTATCGGCACCGGCTACAGCGCCGGCGGCATGGCCATCATGCGTACCGACACCACCATTCGCAGCTGGGATGATCTGAAGGGCCGCACCGTCTGCGTCTCCACCGGTTCGCCCTATGTCGGTACCCTCAGCGCCCGCTACGGCGCCATCGAAAAAGTGATGCCGGCCCCGGCCGATTCGCTGCTGGCGGTACGTACCGGCCAGTGCGACGCTGCCGTGCATGACGACACGCTCATGAAGGCGCTGCTGAAGCTGCCCGAGTGGAAGAAGTTCTCCGCGCAACTGGCCCCGGTCAGCCGCCAGGCGCTGGTGCTGCAAGTGCGCGGCAACGACCCCGCCGACCTGGCCGCCGCGCGTCAGGCAGCAGCGAGATGGAACGATGCGTTCTGGGCCAATGCCGTCAAAAAGTGGGGCAACAACGTCGCCTTCGAGGTCTACCTCGACCAGAACGTACCGGATTGCCACTGAGGTTTTTGACGGTACGACAAGGGAAGTTGCCAGGACAATATCGGCACCTCGGGATTTCTTGCCAGCCGGGCAAGCCGCTCTGTATCGGCGGCGCAAAAAAAGCGCCGTTTTATGGGATTTCCCTGTGGCAGAGCGCGGCAATGGGCGTAACATAGTCGGCATTCGCACCACTGGAAGGCACATCCTGTTGCCTCCAGCATTCATTTCTCAGCCTTCGTTTCAAAGGGAGCCCATCATGGCCATGGACATCGCCTCCGCCGTCAACGGCGTCGTCTCCGACCCCAACGGCAATGCACCGACCACCGGCAAGGCCAACGATCCGGTGGCCGTGCGCCGCGCCGAAGAAGCGGCGGCGGCCCTGAAGGCCGAACAGCGCCGCCTGGAAGAAATCCAGGCCGACGAAACCCGCGCCGAGGCTTCGCGTGAGGAACGTAATCGCCGTGAGCAGGCCTCGCGCAATTCCACCGGCGAGATCATCGGCACCACGGTCAATTCGGTGGCCTGATCACGTGCCTGTCGGCCGCCTGATCTGGCCGATACCGGATTCTTAACCTGCATTCAACAAAGCCCGCAACGCCTGCTGGTCAGGCCTTGCGGGCTTTGTCGTTGCTGCCCCGGCGGTATGTCAGTGGTGATGCCCTGACGCATTCAATGAACCGAGCAGCCAGGTCTCGGCCATGTCGATCTGGGTGATCAGCATCAGGAAGGTCTCGTCATTGATGCGCTGCTCGGCGCGCAGGTAGTGCACTTCCAGGCGCTCGGCGCGGATCGCCTCCAGCCGCAGTTCACGCTCGAACTGCTTGAAGCGGTTGGCGGCGCGCTGGGTTTCCTCGGAATCGCTCTCGGCATTCATGCGCATGCGATAGGTGGCCAGCAGGCTGCCGCTGACTTCCATCAAGAGTGCCAGGTCGTTTTCATCCAGGTTCACGCCGATGCGTTCCTGGGCTTCCTCGATGGTACGCACGGCCGCTTCCGACAGGCGCAGGCGCGCCATCATTTCTTCCGCGCGGCGGCGCTTGACCTCGGCATCGAGCTGCAGGTCCTTCAACAGCCACGGCAGCAGGAAGCTGCCGAACAGCAGCGAGCAGAGAATCACCCCGGTGGCCAGGAAGATCAGCAGGTCGCGCGCCGGGAAGGGCGTATGTTCGCGCAGCATGAGCGGGATCGACATCACTCCGGCCAGCGTGATGGCGCCACGCACCCCGGAGAGCGCGGTGATGGTGATGAGGCGCAGGTCGAACTTGCGGTTGCGCCCGCTCTGGCCGCGCACCGCCGAAGCGAAACGGCGCATGCGCAGGTTGATCCACACCCATACGAAGCGCAGCACGATCAGCGCCACCGTGATGGCCAGGATGTAGACGAACAGATGCCACACCGGCACGTTGCCGGCCATCTGCGCATCCAGGTGGGCCAGGCCGATGATGCCTGGCAGTTGCAGGCCCAGCAGCAGGAAGGACATGCCGTTGAAGATGAATTCCAGCATGATCATGATGCCGCGCCCCTGCAGCCGGGTCGCCGCCGATTCGCCGCCGGCCGTTTCCAGATAGGGCATCAGCATGCCCGCCGCCACCGCCGCCAGGATGCCGGACAGCCCAAAGTGTTCCGCGAAGATGTAGGCCGTGAACGGGATCAGCATCAGCAGCACCACCTGGATGCCCGGCTCGTCGCCGGACCATTCGATGATCTTGCGCCGGATCAGCCCGAAGCCCCAGGCCACGATCAGCCCCACGGCAATGCCGCCGGCGGCGATCAGCACGAAGGAAATGCTGGCGTCCAGCAGCGAGAAGGTGCCGGTGATGATCGCCGCCAGGGCGAACTTGAAGGCCACCAGGCCGGAGGCATCGTTCATCAGCGCCTCGCCTTCCAGCACGTGCTGCATCGAGGCGGGCAGGCGGCCCTTGCCGACGATGGACGAGACCGCCACCGCATCGGTAGGCGAGAGCACGGCCGCCAGCGCGAAGGCCGACGGCAGCGAGATCACCGGGATCATCCAGTGGATGAAGTAACCCATCCCCACCACCGTGAACAACACCAGGCCCAGCGCCAGCGCCAGGATGGGCCGCGCCAGGCGGAAGAACTCGCGCTTGGGCATGCGCCAGCCATCGGTAAAGAGCAGCGGCGGGATGAACAGCAGCAGGAACAGTTCCGGATCGAAACTGATGCGCAGGCCGAACATGGGCATGGCCAGTACCGCGCCCAGGGCGATCTGGAACAGGGGCAGCGGCAGCTTGAAGGGCGCCAGCCGCGCCACCACGCCGGAGACGGCCACGGCGAGCAGCAGGATCAAAACGGTGAAGACGATTTCCATGAGGCAGCAGTTGATGTTCTTGTGACGGGGCGCGGGTGGGTCAGACCCGCAGGACTGCGGCGAGTTGCAGGTGGCTTGCAAAGGGTTGCAACAAGCTTGCAAGTATACGGCACAAGCACCCTGCAAGCACTGTACAAGCCTGCAGGTGCTGCGAAGGCGGGGCGTCAAAACGGCGATGCCGGCGCGAGGCCGGCATCGGAGAGGGAAGGTAGCAGCAGACTTAGTTGCCGGCCTTGGCCAGATAGCTTGCCCGCCACGGCTTCAACACCATCAGCGCCAGACAGGCGGTGAGGATGTCCAGCGTGATGGCGGTGCCGAAGACCGGATGCCAGCTGCCGGTCTTCTCGTGCATCATCGCCGCCAGCGGGCCGCCGAAGATCGAGCCGATGCCTTGCGAGATGTAGAGCCAGCCATAGTTGGCGGTGGCGTTGCGGGTGCCGAAGGTGTCCGTGAGCGTCGAGGGGAAGAGCGAGAAGATCTCGCCCCAACCGAAGAAGACGACCCCCGACAGCAGCACGAACAGCACCGCATTGTCGCGCGTGGCCAGCCACAGCGCCATGGCCACGCCTTCCAGCGCGAAGGCGAAGAACATGGTGTTCTCGCGGCCATAGCGGTCCGAGACCCAGCCGAAGAAGGGCCGTGTGAGTCCATTGGTGAGGCGGTCGATGGTCAGCGCCAGCGGCAGCGCCGCCAGGCCGAACACCATCACGTTGGCCACGCCGAAGTCACGCGCGAAGGTGGCCATCTGCGAAGTTACCATCAGGCCAGAGGTGGACATCATGGTCATCATCACGAACATCAGCCAGAACAGCGGCGTGCGCAGCATCTGGCGCGGTGCCAGGTCGAGCTTGCTGGCGGCAATGGCCGGGGCCGGCATGGCGGCCGCATGCCCGGCGCCGGGCGAGCGCAGCGCCTGGGACGCCAGCACGCCGATCACCGCAAACACCAGCCCGAATTGCCAGAGCGTGGTTTCCAGCCCGGCGCTGGCCAGCGACGCCGAGATCGGGAAGGTGGTCAGGATCGCGCCCATGCCATAGCCGGCGGCCACCATCCCCACCGCAAAGCCACGGCGGTCCGGGAACCAGCGCACCATCTGGCCGACCACGCCGACGTAGACGATGCCGGTACCCAGCCCGCCCACCAGCCCATAGGCCAGATAGAACAGGCCGATGCTGGAGACCTGTGCGGCCAGGATCCACGACAGGCCCGACATGAAGGTGCCGATGGCGATCAGGCGGCGCGCGCCGAAGCGCTCGATCAGACTGCCCTGGAAGGGCGAGAAGAAGGTCTGCAGCACGATCAGCATCGAGAAGGTGATCTGCAGTTGCGACAGCGGCACGCCCAGCTTGGCCGTGAGCGGCTTGGTGAAGAGCGTCCAGACGTATTGCGGGCTGGAGATGGCCATCATGCAGATCAGGCCGATGCACAGCTGGAACCAGCGGTTGTGCAGCAAGCCCTGCGCGCTCGCGGGGGCGGTTTGGGTGAGGGTGGTCATGCGTTTCTCCTGTACAGAAAGCCATGGTGGAAGGCCAGCCCTGCCGGATCGGGCAAGGTGCCGCTTGCCTGAATTTATGTATGCATAAATCCTGCGCCCACAAAAGCAGCTTTCGTGCCATTTGCCTTGCGGCAAATCCGGCACCCGGAAAATCGGTTCAATTCTTCTTCGGGAGGGAAAAAAACGGCCTGCGACCCGCAAATGACGCGCAAACCTTCACTTTTTCAGCCAAATCGCTTGCGCCGGGCCGGTGCCGACGGCGAGCTGCTGCCTTGTGCCGGTGCAGCCTGCACCGACCCGGCGCGCACCTGTTCCAGGCGGGCGATGGTCATCCGTTCGACCACGGCATGGCTGCCTTCGATGTGGCGGGCGATGAGCTCGCCGGCCAGTTCGCCGTCGCTGCGGGCGATGGCGTCCAGGATGGCGCGGTGCTCGGCATAGGTGTCGTCGATGCAGTCGCCATAGGCAAAATCCAGCCGCCGCATGATGCGCAGCTGGTTGGCCAACTGGCGGTAGACGGTATCGGCCTCGGGATTGCCGGCCGCCTGCACCAGCGCGCAGTGGAAGGCTTCGTCCAGGGCCGCCACGGCCAGCCCGTCGGGCAGGCGGTCGCTGGGGGCGCATTGCCAGATCGCGCCTTGCTCGGCCACCAGTTGCTGGCGCACGGGGGCGGCGATGCGTGGCGAGCAGAGCTTGCGTACCGCGTGCAGCTCCAGCATCTCGCGCAATTCATAGAGGGAGGCGAAGCGCGCCAGGTCGATCGGCACCACTTCCCAGCCATTGCGGAAGTGGCCGCGCACCAGGCCCTCGCTCTGCAAGCGCATCAGCGCCTCGCGCACCGGCGTGCGCGAGACTTGCAGGCGCTCGGCCACGTCGTTCTCGGCGAAGCGGTCGCCGGGCAGCAGGCGGAAGGCGTAGATGTCCTCGCGCAGGCTGGCGTAGACCGTATCGGTCAGCTTGCCGGTAGGGCGGGGAGCGAGATCGGCGGGCGCTTGGCTGGACGTCATGGAAAAGGCGGCTGGGCGGGTGGTGGGGAGCTGGCGGCTATCTTAACGCGGGCGCGGGGGCGGATGGAAGATGGGGAACGTCCGTCAACGCAACAGGTCCGGCACTGAAAATCAGGACATTTCGATTCTCGGAAATAGTGGAAATAGTTCTTGAGGCACTATTCTTGATTGCATATCATCTCAACGAATTCCGATAAGAAAGGATGCCCCATGCGACCGTCTGTTGTGCTTGACATGAAGCGAAGCGCAGTGCGCGAAGCGGTAAGCCGCTTCCGCACGGCGAACCCACGCGTCTTCGGGTCGGTACTACACGGCACCGACCAAGAGGGAAGCGACATCGATCTGCTGGTCGATGCGCTGCCTGGCGCGACGCTATTCGACCTTGGCGGCCTGCAAGACGAGTTGGAATCCTTGCTTGGTCTGCACGTCGATCTGCTTACCCCTGGCGATCTGCCGCCGAAGTTCCGGGACCAGGTGCTTGCAGAGGCGCGACCGATATGAGCGATAACCGCTTGACCGACTACCTTGACCATATGCAGCAGGCCGCTACCGATGCCTGTGGCTTCGTGGAAGGCTTGTCCAAAGCGGATTTCGTTGCCGACAAGCGAACCCGGCAAGCCGTCATCATGAGCCTCATCATCATCGGCGAAGCCTCCACGAAGGTGATGGATGGTTATGCCGAGTTCGTTCGAATACATGCTCAAGTGCCGTGGCGCAGTATGCGTGGCATGCGCAATCGCATTGCCCACGGTTACTTTGACATTAATCTCGATGTGGTATGGGATACCGTGCAGACGGCACTGCCGGAGTTGCTCAAGCAACTGCCCGCCGTGCGCCAGGATGCAGAAGCAGAATGAGCGGCAGTCATTCAAGGACGTGACTCGGAACCTCTGTGTCCATTCCTATGCTTTAACGCCGGGTTCCTATCTCACCGTTGGCTTAGCTTAGGATTTTTCCGTTTTCTTCTGTGACGCCCCCGTGCCCCGCGTACCCAACACCGTAATACGAGATTTGGGCGACGTCCCCGCCAGTTCACGCGCGATGAAATCCACGAAGCTGCGCACCCGTGTGGACAGTTGATGGCGCTGCGAGTACACCGCAAAGATATCCGCATTGGGCGTCTGCCAGCCCGGCAGCACCTGCACCAGCCGGCCGTCTTCAAGATAGCTGCGGATATCCCATTCGGCGCGCATGAGGATGCCATGCCCGTCCAGGGCCCACTTCACCGCGATCTCGCCGTCATTGGTGGTGAGGTTGCCGCGTATCTTGACAGTCTCCGTCTTGCGCGAGGCGCCGCTGCCCGAGGACAGTTTCCACACCCCATAAGCCTCGTCCCCCTGGCGGATGCCCACGCAATTGTGCTTGCCCAGGTCATGTGGTGTCTGCGGGATGCCGCGCCGCTTCAGGTAGGCCGGGGAGGCGCACAGCAGGCGCGCGTTGGAGGCCAGTCGGCGCGCTACCACCCTGGTATCGGGCGGCTCGCCGAAGCGGATGCAGACATCGAAGCTCTCCTCGGTCAGGGGCGGCGGCATCACGGACAACTGCAACTGCACCGACACCTGCGGATGGCGCGTGACGAACTTGGAGATCACCGGCGCCACGTGGCTGCGCCCGAAACCCAGCGTGGCATTGACCCGCAGCAGCCCTTCCGGGCGGCGCTTGGAACTGCCCAGCAGTTCGGACAATTCGTCGATCTGGTCGAGGATGCGGCGGGCGTGTTCCAGATAGAGCTCGCCCTCGGGCGTCAACATCATGCGGCGCGTGGTGCGGTTGACCAGCGGCACGCCGGCACGCGCTTCCATCTGCGTGAGGTGCTTGCTGACCGCCGCCGTGGTCAGTCCCAGCTCGCGCGCCGCCGCCGACAGGCTGCCCGCCGTGGCCAGCACGGAAAAGAAACGCAGGTCGGCGGGGAGAACGGTGTCCTGCATGAAGACCTCATTGAAGAAGGACTGCAGATTGTTGAGTCCAGGTTAAGAATGCTTTAAGTCTAGCACCGGTTCCTGTCCTTGCAGTATGGGTAAAGTAGTCTGCATGCAAAAAGGCGGCCCTGCCGTCCTTTTGCCAGACCCAACACCGCATCTCATCAAGAAAGGCTGGAGACATGAACACCTATCGCATCGCAACCATCCCCGGCGACGGCATCGGCAAGGAAGTCATTCCTGCCGGCCGCCAGCTGCTGCAAGCCCTGGCTGCTGCCCGCGCCGACCTGGCCTTCGAATTCGAGGACTTCGACTGGGGCGGCGACTACTACCGCCAGCACGGCGTGATGATGCCCGCCGATGGCCTCGACGCCCTGCGCGACAAGGATGCCATCCTGTTCGGCTCGGCCGGCGACCCGCACATCCCCGATCACGTCACCCTGTGGGGCTTGCGCCTGAAGATCTGCCAGGGCTTCGACCAGTATGCCAACGTGCGCCCCACGCGCATCCTGCCGGGCATCGATGCCCCGCTCAAGCGCTGCCGTGCCGAAGACCTGAACTGGGTCATCGTGCGCGAGAACTCCGAAGGCGAATACGCCGGTGTCGGTGGCCGCGTGCATCAAGGGCATCCGATTGAAGCCGCCACCGATGTCTCGATGATGACCCGCGCCGGGGTCGAGCGCATCATGCGCTTTGCCTTCAAGCTGGCCCAGTCGCGCCCGCGCAAGCTGCTCACCGTGGTCACCAAGAGCAATGCCCAGCGCCATGCGATGGTGATGTGGGACGAGATTGCGGTACAGATTTCGAAAGAATTCCCCGACGTGAAGTGGGACAAGGAACTGGTCGATGCCGCCACCGCGCGCATGGTCAACCGTCCCGCCACGCTGGACACCATCGTGGCCACCAACCTGCATGCCGACATCCTCTCCGACCTCGCCGCCGCGCTGGCCGGCAGCCTCGGTATTGCACCGACCGGCAACATCGATCCCGAGCGCCGCTATCCGTCCATGTTCGAACCCATCCACGGTTCGGCCTTCGACATCATGGGCAAGGGCCTGGCCAATCCGGTCGGCACCTTCTGGTCGGTGGTGATGCTGCTGGAACACCTGGGCGAACACGCTGCGGCGGCCCAGGTGATGCAGGCCATCGAAGCCGTCACTGCCGATCCGGCGCTGCATACCGGCGACCTTGGCGGCAAGGCTACCACCGTACAGGTGACCGAGGCCGTGTGCGGTTTCGTTGCCCGGGCGGCGCGGGTGCAGCAGGCGGCTTGATGCTGCATCAACCGATATAAACGATATAAATCGTTTTCAGTGTCCGGGGTGAGTGGACTCGCTCCGGTGTCCGGCTTCATCCCCAAAAATTTATAGAACAAGGGGAGCGGCCGTCATTCATCAGGGCTGCATTGCGTGCGCCCATTCCATGACCGGCAATCGTCCGGCAGGAGGAGACCATGAAACAGGACCAGGACATCGAAGCGCGTGTCTCGCGCAAGCTCATGTGGCGCATCATTCCTTTCGTGATGCTGCTGTATTTCATCAGTTTTCTGGATCGCGTCAACGTCGGCTTTGCGGCCATCACGATGAACAAGGAACTGGGCCTCTCGCCCACCGCCTTCGGGCTGGGCGGGGGCTTGTTCTTCATCGGCTATTTTCTCTTTGAAGTCCCATCCAACCTGATCCTGCACCGGGTCGGCGCGCGCCTCTGGATTGCGCGGGTGATGGTGACCTGGGGCCTGATCTCGGCGGCCTCGGCCTTTGTCACCGGCCCCCACAGCTTCTACCTCCTGCGCTTCCTGCTGGGCGTGGCCGAGGCCGGGTTCTTCCCTGGCATCATCCTCTACCTCTCGCTGTGGTTCCCGACCCGCCAGCGTGCGGTGGCGGCGGCCTGGTTCATGGCGGCCGCCCCCATCTCGGTGGCGCTGGGTTCGCCGCTGTCGGGCGCAATCATGCAATTGCCGTCGATGTTCGGCCTGTCGGACTGGCAGATGCTCTACATCATCGAAGCGGCGCCGGCCGTGATCCTGGGCGTGGTGGTGCTGAAATACATGACCGACAAGCCGGAACAGGCGCACTGGCTGGCCGATGACGAGCGTACCTGGCTGGTGGCACGCCTGAAGGCCGAGGCCGATGCCAAGAAGGGTGGCCACGGCCACACCGCCAGCGCCTGGTCAGCCCTCAAGGACATGCGCGTGCTGGCCCTGGCGCTGATCTACTTCGGTACTTCGGCCGGGCTCTACACGCTGGGGCTGTGGGCGCCGCTGATGATCCGCGAATTCGGTTTCACGCCTTTCCAGACCGGCTTGCTGACCGGCGTGCCCAGCGTGGTGGCGGTCGTGGCCATGGTCTGGTGGGCGCGCCATTCGGACCGCAGCGGCGAGCGCACCTGGCACGTGGTCATTCCCTGTGTGGTGGCCTGCATCGGCTTCGTGCTGGCCGGCAATGCGGTCACGGCGCTCTTCGTGGTGCTTTCGCTGGTGGTGGTCAACGTCGGCATCAGCTCGGCCAAGGCACCGCTGTGGGCCATGCCCAGCACCTTCCTTTCCGGCGCGGGCGCGGCGGCCGGCATTGCGATGATCAATTCGCTGGGCAACCTGGGCGGCTTCGTCGGCCCGTTCGCCATCGGCTGGCTGAAGAACCGCACCGGCGGCTATGCGGCCGGGCTGTATGTGGTGGCGGCCACGCTGGCGGTATCGGCCGTGGTGACCTTGCTGCTGGCGCGCAATACGCGGCGTGCGACGGTGGCGGAGCAGCAACAGCGGGCCTGACAGCGGCGGCCCACTGCGCGGGCTTGGTGACCGCGAGAACGGGGGACTGCCATGATGGTGATGGCTCCCCTTGTGGAAAGGACGCATTGGCTTTATTTTTCGGGGATCCCTGTGCTGCCTGATCCACCATGCCGACTCCGCGCCTTTCCCGTTTCATCTCATCCATTCAGGACAGCCCACTGGCCAGGTGGGCCGGTCTCGCCCCCTGGCAGCTGACCGGCCAGAGCGAGTCCATCGTCAGGCAGATGCTGACCGAGCTTGATCCTGCACAGTTCAGGATCGAGGCCGATGTCGCCATTCATCACACGGCCGTGATCGAGCAGGGCGTCACGCTCAAGGGCCCGCTGATCATCGGCGCCGGGGTCTTCATCGGCGCCCATGCCTACTTGCGCGGCGGCTGCTGGGTCGATACGCGATGCAGTATCGGGCCGGGCTGCGAGCTGAAATCTTCGTTTGTCTTTGCGTCATCGCGCCTGGCGCATTTCAATTTTGTCGGGGATTCCATGATTGGCGCGGACGTCAATCTGGAAGCCGGCAGCATCCTCTGCAATCACCGCAATGAACGCAGCGACAAGGCCGTGCTGGTGCACATTGACGGGACGTTGGTCAGTACCGGTGTCGACAAGTTCGGGGCGCTGGTGGGCGATGGTTGCCGCCTGGGCGCCAATTCCGTGATTGCGCCGGGCGCGCTTCTTGCGGCCGGGACGGTGGTTGCACGGGCATCCTTGTGGGATGATGAGGTGCAAGCCGGTTAGCTTTCTATCGTAGCGGTCCCACTTCCTGACATCTCCATGACGATCACTCTTCATTTTCTCGATGCCCGCGCCAGGCTCACGCCTCTGCGCGCATGGATCAGCGATGCCCTTCTGCAGACGCATGCAAGGGCCTCGGCGCTGCTGCCACTGCTTCCTCTGGATGTGGTCATCCAGGCCGGCAAGGAGGTGGTGCCGGAAAAGGGCCTGCTGGGCCATGCATCCAGGCCGGGGCTCATTGAGCTGATCGTCGATCCCGACCATCCGCTGCTATTGCTCAACCAGAACGATTCCCTGCAGCGCATGTTCGCGCACGAGCTGCATCATGCGGCTCGCTGGGATGGTCCCGGATATGGGGCCACGCTGGGCGAGGCGCTGGTGTCGGAAGGCATGGCGGGTCATTTTGCGCAGGAGTTGCTGGGCGGGGATCCGGAGCCGTGGGAGACCCTCGATATCACCGGCATGGCGGAGCACCTCGCGCTGGCCGGGCAGTCGTGGGGCCGCAGTGACTATGATCACGGCCTGTGGTTTTTCGGGACGGGGAGCTTGCCGCGCTGGCTGGGCTATTCTCTGGGCTATCAGATGGTGGCCAGGTTTTCCGAGGGGCATGGCGGGATGCGGGCATCGGCCATGCATGGGCTGGATGCGCAGTGCTTGCGTAAAATCTTGCCGGAGTTGGCGTGCTGACCAATTGGGGGCAGGATGAGAATTTCCTGCATTGCCTGTGTACGCAAACTTTAGACCCTGTTCACATTTAATCTGCACTCGCAGATTAAATATGAACAGGCCCAGGCTCTCAATCCATTGAAGACATGACCAACAGAATTCATTCTCCGATACCAATACTCAGGATTTTCGATGAAGCCAAGGCGGTGGCTTTTTACGTCGAGTGGCTAAACTTCACCATCGACTGGCAACATCGTTTTGAGAGGCATTTGCCACTGTATCTGCAGATTTCCCGGGAGAGCTGCATCCTGCATCTCTCGGAACATCATGGCGACGCCTGCCCGGGATCCGCTTTGCGTATTCCGGTAGAGAATGTAGACGAGCTGTACCGTGAGCTGAAAGGCCGTCCCTATGCCGGATATTCCCCGCAGGTGCAGGCAACTCCGTGGGGAAGCCGAGATATGTCGATTCTGGATCCATTTGGTAATCGCATCGTCTTCACTACTGACGATCAGAGCAACTGACAGCGGCTGTTGGCCAATGCGAACCATAGGCGATCAAGACCCTGTGCAGCAATTACGGATGTCTCCATTCTCTCAACGCAGCGCAGGCTGCTTCGAAAGCCAAGGCAATGAAACTCTACTTGTTCATCGTGGCACTCATTTTCACTACATCGGCATTGGCTGGTTCAGCGGCGATGAATGCCGGCGTGGCGCGCATTTCCGTCACTTCAGAATCTAACTCTTCCGACATGTTGGTCTGGTATCCGACTGAAACCGCGGAAGTTCCCTGGCAGGCGGGTCCGTTCATGATCCCGGCAAGCCGTAACGCCGAAGTGGCCGGGGGGAGATTTCCCGTGGTTTTGCTTTCCCATGGAGGCGGACCCACCGGAGGGACACCGCTTATCCTTCTCGAATTATCTGCGTCATTGGCCAGGCATGGCTTCATTGTGATTGCGCCGTTTCACGGGAAAGCACCCTTGGCGATGAGAGCCCAACAGGTCGTGTCTGCGTGGCAAACGGTGCGGGAAGATGCGCGCTTTCAGCCTCATCTGGATGCCGAACGATTGGGCATGATAGGTTTTTCGCTGGGCGGCGCAGTCGCTCTGGAACTGGCCGGAGCGATGCCGGACATCCTCCACTATGAGACATATTGTGCTGCCAATCCGAGCGATGCGATGTCTTGCCATCACGCGCCAGGTGGAAGCGAGGCCCCGCACAGGCAAGCGTCCAATGGTCCCGGCCACTCCTTGCCTCGGCTCGCGCAGATCAAGGCGCTGGTGCTGCTGGATCCGTTTGCCGCGCTATTCACCCGTAGCGGGCTCGCCAGTGTGAATCAGCCCACTTTGTTATTCCGGCCCATCCAGAGTCAGCTACCTGCCGAGGCCAATGCCGCCGGCCTCATGAAAGAATTGCCCCGGTCTCCCGCGTTGGTTTCCATACCGGGTGGACACTTCGTCTTTACTGATGTGTGCACGCCGGCCCGTCTCTCCGCAGACGGCGAAATCTGCACGGACCCGGAGAGGACCGACCGTGCCGCTATCCATCGTTTGATAGAACCTCAGATTGAGGTATTTCTTGAGCAGAATCTATAAGGTCCGCAATCGACCAAGAACGGAACACCTATCAAACGCCGACTCCGCCATCCTCCCATCGTAATGAGAGGGGAAGACCCTCGCACCTCGTCTTCTAACGACGAGCTAAGCGCCGATGCCTGTCAATTGCACACTGAGTTCCCAGAGGCGCTCGGCGGCCTGCGCGTCGATCGCCCACGGCAGCACTCCATCGAGCGTCTTGTGATCCGCCGGCACTGCGTATGCGATGTCGCAGTTTTCACAGTACACACCGCCAAGGCCGGAAAGGATTGGGCTTGTCGCACACCAGACGGTGGTAGAGGCACCCTGTTCCGGTGTCTTGTAGAGGCTGCGCTGCGCGTCTGGAATCTCGCCTTTCTCGTCGCGTAAGCCGCGGGCTTGTAGTTCCTCAAGGGCGATAAAGCGCTGCAAACGGCTCTCGATGCGCCCCGGATGCACTGCGAAGGCCCGGATGTGTTCTGCCTCGCCCCTGCGGTCGAGCGCAACGGTGAACAGGACATTTGCAGTTTTCGACTGAGCGTAGGCTTGCCATTTGTCGTAGGCGTGTTGCTCGAAATTGGGATCGTCGAAGTCGAAGGCCGCTTGACGGTGAGCACCCGACGAGAGCGTCACTACGCGTGCCCCGTCCGCACGGCGCAAGGCTGGCCACAGGCGGGAGGTCAACTGGAAGTGGCCTAGATGGTTGGCTGAAAGATGCGATTCGTAGCCTCGTGCATCGCGCATCAGTGGCGCGGCCATGATGCCGGCGTTGTTTATCAAGAAATGCAGCGGGCGGCCACTCGATAAGAACGCGCTGGCAAAGGCGTCGATTGAGGTCGGATTCAGCAGCTCGATATGCCCGGTCTCGATGCGGCTGCTCCCCTCAAGCGCATTGCGCGCGGCTTCCGGATCGCGCGCGCCGACAATCACCGTCGCGCCTGCGTGAGCGAGCGTGCGCGCGGTCACCAGGCCGATGCCCGATGCACCACCGGTGACGATCGCGACTTTATTGGACAGGTCGGTATCGCCTATGATGTCCGAGACAGTACTGTGCTGGCCAAATCCAGTATGAAGCGGTTGTTGCGGTGTATTCATCGTGTTCTCAATCGAATATGCGGATGTGTATGGATCATGGCTTCGCCCCGCGTGTGTGGATGGATTCATTGTTGCCGAGTCACTGCTGACGATCCATAATTGTTCGTTCATTTTTCCTATTCGATCGTACGGTTCTGATGGACCCTCTCTCCGATATATTGCGCATTCTCAATGTCGAGGGCATGTTGTCGGCATGCTTGAAAGGCACAGGTACTTGGGCGCTGGCGTTTCCGGCCTACCGTCACATTAAGTTCGGCGGCGTGATCGAGGGCGCTCGCTGGCTATGGACGGAACAGGGCGGGGCCTGGATCGAGCTGGCCGCCGGCGATTTCTATTTGCTGAGCGATGGACGTCCTTACCGCGTCGCAAGCGATCCTAATGCGCAGCTTGCCGATGGCGCACGCGTCATGACTGAAGGCCTGGGCGCCGATGGAGTCGTCCGCTACGGCGAGGGTGACTTCAACACCGTCGGTGCCGGCGGGCGCTTCACACTGGACGAGGAACTGGGCGGTTGGCTACTGCAATTGTTGCCGCCGTTGATCGTGGTACGCGCCGCAGCACCGCAGGCGCAAGCTTTGCGCCCCCTACTGACACTGATCCAACTGGAGACCCGGGAGGCGCAGCCCGGCGGGACGGCGCTTGCCGCGCAACTTGCTGCGATGGTGTTGATTCAGATCTTGCGCGCTCACTTGGCCAGTGGAGCGTGCCCGGGTTGGCTGGGGACGCTCGCGGACGCCAGGATGGGACGGGCACTAGCCTTGATGCACAGCGACATTGCGCGCCCTTGGACCATCGCCGAGCTGGCGGCGGCGGCCGCGATGTCGCGTACCAGCTTCGCTGAACGTTTCCGCAACCAGGTCGGCCTTCCGCCGCTTGCCTACTTGGCGCGCTGGCGTATGACGGTGGCGCGACATGCCTTGAAGTCAAACGACGAAACGCTGGCGCGCATCGGACGCGCCGTTGGCTACGAATCCGAGACCTCCTTTGGCATCGCTTTCAAACGCATGGTGGGCGAAAGCCCTGGTCGTTACCGCTCCAGATTTAGATGAGATGCGCGACGCTTCGTTACAGGTCTCCAGTTCGCCGCACATCTCATTGAGCAAGGCTTGGGCGGCCAGTTTGCACACGCTCAGCAACCGTATGCTGCATCCGCTCAGGTAGCCCGGAGCGCTTGGTTGCATGCCCGTGCGCTCATGGCATCGATTGCTTCTGGGCAATCCACCGTCCAGGGCCTGCCGCCAACGCTTTTAGCGTTGCAGCAATCCCAATCGAATGAGACTCTCCGCGGTCGCGATGATGGCGTCCTCCCGCGAGCGGGGAGACCATCCTAGCAGGCGCTGCGCCTTCTCACCCGTCGCATTCATCTTGAGCCCCAACAACGGCAGCGCGGCTCGCACCGCAGGATGTTGATTGCTGATCAGACGTGCCACCCAATTGGGCATCACCCTGGTGGGTACCTTACTGGCCGCGTCGCCGAGATGCCGTCGCAAGACGTTCGCTAGTTCGCTCATCCACATGCTCTCCCCGGCGATTGCCAGAAAACGTTCACCGGCCGCGACAGGACTCGTCATTGCCCGCATATGCAGGTCCGCCACATCGCGTACGTCGACGAAACCGGAATTGATTTTCAAGCAGGCTGGCTGGCCCTCCAGCATGAATTTGACGAGGTGAATGGAGTGGGAGAAATCTTCCCCGAGTACCGGGCCGAGGACAGCTACCGGATTAATTGCCGTCAGCTCCATGCCGCGTCCCTCCGCAGCAATGAAATCCCAAGCCGCGCGTTCGGAGAGCGTTTTCGACTTCTGATAAGGCGCGACCGATTCATTGTTGAGATCGCTCCAGTCGGTTTCATTGAAGGGCCGCATCATCGGTGGATGTCCGACCCCGATGGCACCGAAGGCCGAAGTCAGCACCACACGTTTGACGCCCGCATCGCGCGCGGCGCGCAGTACGCGCAAATTGCCATCGACCGCCGGTCTGATCCAGTCTTCCTCCGTCACTTGGTCTCCGGATGGCGTAGGCGAAGCGCCATGCATCACGTAATTGCAGCCTGCGACGGCCTCGCTCCATCCTCGGTCTGCAGTGAGATCGGCGGCTACGAAGGACAAACGATCCTGTGCATCGACGCCGCCGGTCTTCAGGTAGCTGCGTACTTGCTCCTCCCGAGCGAGGTCACGCACTGTTGTTCGTACCCGATAGCCCGCCTGCAGCAGCGCAATCATGCAGTGCTGCGCAATAAATCCCGTTCCGCCCGTCACCAGTACCAATGTATCGCTCATGTCATTTCCCGAATTACTTGCCGGCCCCAGTGGCCAGCGGCAAAGTAAGGAGAAGATAAGGCTGGATGGTCGTATTATGAATACTTGAAAATACCGATTACTTGCGCGATAGTTCGGAAATGCAGATCGACCCCTTCTCCGACATTCTCAAATTCACGCGCGCCGAATCAATCGCAACAGGCGGCTTCACCGCTGGCGGAGCATGGGCCATCCGCTTTCCTGCACCAGAAAAAATCAAATTCTTTGCTGTGGTGAAGGGCAGTTGCTGGGTCCAAATCGACGGCGAGCCCGAACTTGTACGCTTCGACACCGGCGACGTCGGGCTGCTTGCAGCGCCGCGGGCCTTCACATTGTCCAGCGCAGCGGGCGTGCAGGCGGTCGACGCGATGGCGTTGTTCTCTGGATCAGGCACAGGGACGGCAGTCATCGGGAATGGACAAGACTTTGAGCATATTGGCGGACACGTCTTGCTTGATCCGGTGAGCGGCAGGCTGCTGCGCGACGTCTTGCCGCCGTGGATACACGTGCCTGCGACAACGCCGCAAGCAGCCAGTTTTCGTTGGTTGCTGGGCCAGTTAATGGAAGAACGAGGGGCCAGCTTGCCGGGCCGCCAGCTGGCCTCGGCGCAGTTGGCGCAACTGCTGTTCATCCATATCCTGCGCGCACACTTGAATGATGCCGGTCCGATGCCGACCGGCTGGCTGCGCGCCCTGGCTGAACCTCGTCTTGCACCGGCATTGCGTCTGATGCACGGCGACCCGAGCCGCCCCTGGCATTTGGAAGAGCTTGCTCAAGCTTGCGCCATGTCGCGCACGACATTCGCCTCGCGCTTCAAGATAGCTGCCGGTGTGGCACCGCTTGCTTACTTGAGCGAGTGGCGCATGCATCTGGCGCAACGCGCATTGCGCGAAGGAAATTCGTCGGTTGCGACAGTGGCGCTGTCGTTGGGTTATACCTCAGAGAGCGCTTTCAGTAATGCGTTCAAGCGCATCACGGGAGCATCGCCGAGAACTTACCGAACTGCAGAACTGGCGGGCAGAGGATCAAGTGCTCCCGCACAGCATGTTCGCGATGACAGTGGCGCATGACCGCTTCGGGCCAATATTCCGTAACGCAGGGCGGAGGTGTCCAAGGTTCTGATCAATCGCCTTTAAGAACTAAACGACTCAATTTTGGATGGCGGTTCTCGGCCAGTAGCGGACCAAGCATAAAAGAGGGGCGGCAACATATCCTTGCGAACAAGAGTGAGACGGGCAGGCATGCTCCAACATCCTGCACTGCGCAGCGCCGAACCTGACGCAATTCTGACAGCGATTGCCGCGCAGACATGAGAGAATCTTTTCCCATCTGCTGCAGCGGCGAGCGGCACATCGCTCATGGCCCCGGTCCGATGCAGGCAGAGGCACGGTTCGTGCGGGCAGGCCGCACCGTCCGAGTCGGCCACGGCGCTGTTGGTTCAGCGCGGCTGGCCTGTCATCCATCCATCCGTTAAACCATGAATAAGAAATTCTATAAATATTGCTGCCCGGAACGCGTCAGGGGCGTTCGCCAGGTTCTGAATCTGCTTTGTCTGCCGGTGATGATGGTCGCTGCGCTATCGGTCACCATGCCGTCGGCCGTGGTCGCGGCGGAATCGGTAATACCCCAGGTCGAAGTCAAGACCGCGCTGACGTTCCCGGAGGGAGGCAATGGCCGCGCGGCCTACCTGGCCAAGCAACAACGCAATTTCGAGGCGGGGGGGACGGTCATTGGCGAGTTGCAGTCGGGCCTGTTCTGTTCCCGCAAGAGCGATATCCAGTGGAACAACAAAACTTCCGAATTCCTGTTGCCGGGTCAGGCCATGTTCGCGCGCTTCCGTTCGGAGTTGCAGAAGCATGGCTATCCCACACCTCAGCCCAAGAGCAAGCCGCTGTTCCAGGAAAAGCCGGACGACACGGCTGCGGACGCGCCCAAACCGGTGGATACCAATCTGCAGGTCGGCCTGGTAGTCAACCAGGTCCTGACCAACCTGTGCGGCAAGAGCAATACATCGTGGACCGGTGATGCCTACGTCAAGCTGGAGTGGCAGGTGTTTGCCCCGGACCAGAAAAAGGTCATTTACAAGGGCAGCACCGAGGGCGTCGCCCGCATGCATGACAAGCCCGTCGAAGGCGCGTTTTCGCAGATTCCGCTGGAGGCGTTCTCGGTGGCGATACGCAATCTGCTGGCTGATCCCAATTTCGCACTGGCCATCCAGACGCCCTACGACGCTGCGGCTGCCGCCGCCAACCAGGTGATCTCGCCTTCGCCATCGGCCAGCATGCCGTCGGGCGCGACCGTCCATATCGATAACGTGGTAGCCCAGCAGCAGGGCGGCGAGATCTCCAAGTCCATCACGGACCTCCGTTCTGCGGTGGTGACGGTGCTCGCCGATGGCCGCTCGGGTACCGGTTTCTATATCGGCACCTCGGGCTGGCTGCTGACCAATCAGCATGTAGTGGGCGATGCCAAGGTGGTCAAGGTGCGCATGCCCACCGGGCGTGAACTGATCGCCGATGTACAACGGGTCAATGCCGGCCGCGACGTGGCCCTGCTCAAGACTGAGCCGCCCGGCGTGCGACCGATGCCTTTGCGTCTGGACGAGCCGGCGGTGGGCGAAGACGTCTACGCACTGGGTTCGCCGCTGGGCGATGCCTTCAATACCACGCTCACGCGCGGCATCCTGAGCGGCGTGCGCGTGCTCGGTGAGCAGGAGTTCCTCCAGAGCGACGTGGCAGTCCTGCCCGGTAACAGCGGTGGTCCGCTGCTGGACAAGTCGGGCCAGGTGGTCGGCATCACCGTAGCTGGACTGGGTGCCAAGGGCATCGCCGGGATGAATTTCTTCATTCCCACGGCCAATGCCTTGGTCAAACTGCGCCTGCAGCTGGATAACCAGGGGGCAAAAAAGCCTTAGGGCCTGGTCACATTGGTTGAGATGTGCCCACGTCATGTTTTAGCACGCTGGGGGCCGACGTTTTCCAGGCGTTTCTGTTGCAGCAAGCATTACCAGAGCATGTGAATTGGCGTGTTGCGTCCGAAACATGATGGCAATCATCGGCCATTTGCGCGAACTCCGGCACGGGGCCACCTGTTTCGGAAATATAAGGAAGTTGCCACTTCGGTCATTTCAACGTCGTGATTTTTGTCATATAAGGGAGCTCGTTCCCCAAGAACTTGATTCATCGAATGGGGATGGTCACTCGCCGAACGATAAACGATCACACTGATAAAGACGAGCTCACTCTTTATTCATCCAGCGCTTCCCGGTCGGAAGGTGCGTCACGGATTCAATTGGGTTGCCTTGATATTCAATACTGATCGGGTGGCGCGCCTTGCACTTCATCCCAAACGGGACCCGCTCGCACTCACGCCTATTGATGAAATGGGTTCTAAAATTAAAAGATGAAAAAAACGCTTACGCTTATACACCCCTCTGGCAAAGTCGCCCAAGTCAAGGTTGGTTTTAGCTGGCCAGCGTTTTTCCTTGGCCCGCTTTGGGCGATCGTCAAGCGTCTTTGGTTGCATTTTCTTATCTTGATCGTGGTGGCCCAAGCACTCAATTTTTTTATGGATCACGCACTCTCGCAAGATAATCTTCCCTCTGCTCTTTTATCCATCGCGATGTCGTTGTCCTATCCATTTGCTTGTGGGTTTTATGGGAACAGATGGCTGTTGAAGACCCTCTTGAAACGCGGATATGTAATTCCTGAGTAGCGTTCACCTGGCAGGAAAATGAATTGCGGGCTGCTCCACTGCTGAAAAAACAGGAGCGTATTTCATACAGCATGCTTGGTCCGTTCCGAGAAATTCGAATTTCTTTTCCATACTCGGGTTCCTGGATAACGCCGGCCTCAACAGGAGAACTCCATGCGTTTATTTTTTTCAAAACTGTTCGCACGCTTGAAGTCGAATGCGGAGATTGCGGGAAGTCCTGTTCAATCGCTCGACTATGATGAGTGGATCCCTCTTGACGCGGAAGACCTCGCAGAACAGGGGATGGCCTACGCTTATCAGAAACTGATGCCCGAGCTGCTCAAGTACATTGCTGATCCTGCACCGCTGACCCAGATCGTGGATAACGAAGTTCCGAGCTACAAAGTGGAATGCGGCGGGCAGGAATATCTCATTTATTCTGCAGAAGAACCTGACACAGAGAGCGAGAGTTGGGGCAGGGCTACTTACTTCTTTTTCCTGATCGTCAACCGGCAGCTCGTAGACAGTGGCGTAAAACTATACGCGATCAATAATGGCAACGATCTGGGTGCTTTCTTCCTTACTGAAGAACAGGCGGCAGCTGCCCAGCGTGAGCTGCCACGGAAGACCGACTGGCCATATATCCCGACATTGGGCGACGAGTGGTACGGCCAGTTCCATTGAACTGTTTTCGCACGGATCCCGGCCGCGTGGGCCCAAATTTCCAGGATTGTATTCGCAGGAAAAGACAGCGAAGGAGCGCACGAAGCCATTGATCCCAGCGCCGATTCCAATTGTCCGATATCTCGGCCCGCAGTGCCGGGTCGAGATGGGGGGGAAATCAGGCACGCGCTTCTCCTTAGGCCTCTACGCTCGCAATGAAATCGGCCAGATGCCCGGCCACTTCCTCCGGACATTCCTCCATGAGGAAATGTCCGCAGTCTTCCAGGACGTGCCCGCGCACATTGCCGGCGATATCTTTCAACGTGTTGAACAGGCCAGATGCCACCCCGGATTTGCCACCGATGGTCATGACAGGCATCTCCAGCATGCGGGTTGCCCGCAGCTTGTTGGCATCCAGTGCTGCGCGAGAGAACGATTCCCGATAATAGGCAAAAGCCGTGCGCGTCCCACCGGGCTGGGTATAGGTCCGCACGTATTCATCAATCACCTCCGGCGTGAATACCCAAGGGCGGGCGGCTTTTTGAGTGAACAGCCAGGTGAGATATTCCCGCTCATGCCCTCGCACCAGTATCTCGGGTAGATCCGGAATGCGGTTGAAGCTGAAATGCCAGGTGCGCTTGTTAACGTCGTCAGATGGAATATCCCCCGTCGGTAACGCTGAAATGCCAGGCAATGCGGCGTCAAGCAGCGAGAGGCTCCTGATGTCGCCAGGCCAGTCCGCCGCGTAGGCATAAGCGATCCAGGCGCCGATGTCGTGACCTGCCACATCCAGTCCAGCGCCCTTATCCAGACCCAGCAGTTGCGCGAAACGGTGAATCTCCGCCGCGACCACTCCCGGATCAAATCCATGGGCGGGATGCGCAGAGTCGCCCATGCCGCGCGGATCAATGGCAATCACCCGCCGCCCGGCCCGGACAAGACCAGGAATGACATCCCGCCACGCATACCAGCTTTGCGGCCATCCAGGGATCAGCAGGACAGGCGCGCCGGAGCCCGCTTCCACGTAATGGAGGCGAACGCCGTCGACATCGATCAATTGGTGGCGCAATACAAGCTCATCATCGCGCAGGCCTGTGCTGGCACGCTTGTTTTCAGTTGAATAATTTATGGTCATATCGGTTCCAATATAGGGAAAAAAAGACGACATCTGTCGTCCAGGAAAAGAGGGTGTGGTTATTTCAGCATCTTCATGCCCATCTCGACGATCGCTTTATTGAGCTGCGCACGCTGATCATCGCTCTTGCCGAGAACACGCATGCCCTGCATGAAACAGAGAAGAGATTTTGCAGCAGCCTTGGCATGCAAATGCTCCGGGATCGACCGGTCCTTGATCCCGGCTTCGATCAACTCGGACAGGGTGCGCTCCAGCCGTTTGAGTGCCTGCCGAAACAACAGCGCAATATCGGGCTCCAGCACGCTTGCCTCCAGACCCGTGGCGACGACCAGGCAACCTAGCCTCCCGGGCTCGCCCGACGACTGTTCGAGGTAATAGGCCAACAAACGCTCTACGCGTTCGCGCCCGGTCCCTTCGCCACGCACGATGGCTTGAATCCGCTCGTGCCCGCGCGCGGTGTAGCGCTCGAAAGCAGCAATATAGATGGATTTCTTGTCCTTGAATGCCTTGTACAGACTGCCCCGAGTCAAGGCGGTAGCATCGACCAGATCGGCCACCGACGTGGCGCCGAAGCCGCGCTGGCGAAACAGGGTGATAGCCCGGTCCACGACCTCTTCATAGTCGAATTCCCGGGGACGGCCCCGGCTGTTTTTTTCTGTTGATTGCGTCATTCTTATATTTTGGATCAATTCGTTTCCATATTCAAGCAATTCATTCATCCATCGTCTGTACGGGTGCGATGCCTGACAAGCTTGTTACCTTGAGAACGGCGGAAAGCGCCGACCGGCGGATTTTCCCTGCCAGCATGTTGCCGGGGATGAGATTTGTGGCTATCTTGCAGACCTGTACCATGAGAACGCAACCCCCACGTCATGGCGACGTAGTGCAATGATTGGCCGACAACTCCCGCGGAGTGCACGGCTCGGGCCAACGTGGTATTTCTGACCAGCCTGACTAAATAAAGGAAATCAATGTCTTGCCGCGTTTATCTCTGCTGCACAGATTTCGCAGCGATGCCGTCCGAGCAGGAGTGGGACCGGTTCTTCAGTGTGTCAGGTATCGAATACGAGGCGAATACCCGCATTCCTCTTTTTTGGCTCTGCCTTTTCATCAGTAGCGACATCAAGATTGTCCCCGGCAGCGAGAACTACGTTTCCGACTCCGGCGATGACGATGCGATCGACGAAGATTTTGACGAAGGGAACCGACATTTCCTGTATGACGATGAGAGCTACAGGCCCTATGCCTATCTCTCGTGCTTGAGAACGGTGGGTATCGATCAATTGAAGCGTCGCTCCGAGATGATGCGCTCCGCCCTGGGAGCTGAGCGTCACGCCTTGTATCTGGAATGGATTGCGCGGCTGGAGGCCGAACCTTTCCAGTACATCCTCGTCAGGACTGAAGAGCTTGATGGAATGGGCGATGACGGAGAATTGGAAGATCTCTTGCGCAGAGCTATTGAGGATCTGGAGCTTGCCACGCAGACCAGGACGTTCGTGATGAGCAGTGACATGAACAATCTTGTGGGCTTGTCGGAAGATCGCCTCGTGAGTGAGTGCGAATCCTACGAACTCGTGGGCGGTGCCAATAGCGCAGTGAAATGGCCTTTGCGTTTGTCGTCGAGGGAGGTGGCGAAGGAGGTGCCACTCGTTGCTCCGGTAAAAAAATCCAAATGGATGTTCTGGCGACGATGAAAGTCAGAAACAGCGCCCAAGTCCGCCATAAACTAGTCCGAATGAAAGAAAATGACGCGACAGCCCCACTACATTCTTTAATCTCACCCGCCGCTGTACCTGGCGCATCGATGGCCTCGATCCGCGACGGTGGGTTGACGATGACTGCAGTCGGCGTCAGGGACAATGAGACAGGTGAGCCTGTCAACGACCAAACTGTGTATGGCCATTTTCTGGCAGCGGTCCTGCGTGGCGATGGACTGAAGGAAGCTACAAGCGAGCAATGGTTAATCCCCGCGATCAGGGCAACAAAGGGCGCAGCCGAGCACCTGGAAGACATGCCCGCCGAAACTGAACAGGATATCGGTTGGGGACTTGGCTGGGGATTGGAGCCAAGCGGCGTCTGAAACCGGCCAGAAACGTTCGTTTTTAAACCTGAATTAAGTGGAGACTCGCGATGCAACTCCTGGACCATGTGTCAATCGACGTACATGACTTTCAAACTGCCCGACCGTTTTACGACGCCATCATGGATGCTTTAGGTGCGGTAAAGGTTTATGACCGACCGACAGCCTTGGGTTATGGATCGCGCTGCTCTGCTGCAGATACAGCCTCCACCTGTCTTGCCGTCTATCTGGGCGCTGAAAAAGTCGGCGAGAACAGGCGGCACTGGTGTTTTAAAGCGCGATCCCGCCGACAGGTGGATGCGTTTTTTGCTGCCGGCCTGGCTGCTGGCGGTATGTCGGATGGGGAACCCGGTTTGCGAAAAAACTACCATCCACACTACTACGCGGCATTTTTGATTGATCCATCGGGAAATCGTGTGGAAGCTGTTTGCCATGTCGCCGAATAGATATTTTTTTCGTCGTATCTCTCGGTAAGCAGAGCTTCAAAATGAAACGGCTCCGTTCATTGCCTGGATATCAAATGGCCTTGCGGCGAATTTTCTCGCTGACTGCATTTTGTCTTTACACCACGGCAGGATATGCAGCAGGTTTCCAATTCATCGAAGTGCCTGCGGACAATGATGGGCCTGCACTGCGTGGCGCCGTGTGGACACCGTGCGATGTTTCCGCAGAAAAGATCTCGATTGGACCGATCTTCATCAGTGGCGTCAAAAATTGCGCAGTCTCCGGATCTCAATTGCCGTTAGTCGTCATATCCCATGGCTATGCCGGTTCTCTATTTGATCAACGCGATACCGCAGAAACATTGGCTGACGCGGGCTTTGTCGTCGCCTCCATCAACCATTCCGATGACAACTACCAGATCCGTGGCAGCGCGAATGACAAGATCGTGGCGCTGGCGACACGGACTTTCGATATCAAGCGCTTGATCGACTACATGCTTGGCAAATGGGACGGGCACCAGTCGCTGGCACCTGCGAAGGTCGGCTTCTACGGATTTTCAAGGGGCGGTTACACGGGCCTGGTGCTGGCAGGCGCCAAGCCCGATTTCCGCCGGCTGCCACTGTCGTCGTTCTCGTCATGCGTGTCGGGGGCGGAGGGCCCTGCATGCAGGCAGGCCAGGCAGAGATTGCAGGAGCTCCTTGATGCTCCGATCACTCATGACGGTCGCATCCAGGCGGCAGTCATCGCAGACCCGCTCAGCGTGGTTTTTGATGCTGAGGCTCTGAAGAACGTGAGCATTCCGATTCAGCTGTGGAGCTCCGCGTACGGTGGTGATGGCGTCACTCCGGCAAGCGTAGCGGCAGTGCGGCGCAACTTGCGTATTGCACCGGATTGGCATCTGGTGGAAAACGCCACGCACTTTGGTTTCGTGCTTCCATGCTCTGCTGCGTTACGGGAATCGAAACCGGTTATCTGCGGCGACCAGCCCGGGTTCGACCGTGAGGCATTTCATCGTGATTTCAACAATCGCGTGCTGGCTTTTTTCACGAAATATTTGCGGGATCATTAATTTTTATTGAAAAAAATTTGAAAATAGATAAATAATGCGGTTATGGATGATATAGACCGCAAAATAATTTGTTTTCTGGCGCAGGACGCTCGGCGCTCCTTGTCAGATATTGGTAGCGCAGTAGGACTGTCGGTATCGGCCGTCAACGAACGCATTCGCCGCCTAACCGCCAGCGGTGCGATCCGCCGCACCACTGTCGACGCAGATCCGCATTTGCTGGATTTGCCGATTCTTGCGTTTGTCTGGATTGCCCTTGCGCCTCAAGCCGATGAGGCTGTGTTCCGCAGTTACGCGGCGGCACAGGTTTCTATCGCGGAGTGTCACCACGTCACCGGCCCATGGTCTTATCTCATCAAAATCCATACACGGTCACTGGCCGGGATTGAGGACTTTCTGGCCGACATGAAAAAGCATGGTTTCCTCTCCCGCTCCGAGACGATCATCGCCTTGTCATCTGTCGTGGACGGTCCCTTTATCTTGAAGGAAGGAATGGTCTGATGGAGATTCCGTTATTGGGAAAAGGCCTGCTTCTCGGTCTGGCAGTAGCGGCGCCGCTGGGTCCGATCGGCGCCTTGTGCATTACCCGTACGCTCGAACGTGGTTTTTGGGCGGGCGTCGCTGGCGGGCTGGGAACGGCGGCTGCGGATGCTTTCTATGCGGGACTGGCAGCGATGGGCTTTTCGGCTTTTGCCGCAGCATTGGCTATGATCGACGTACCTCTCAAGCTGATTGGTGGACTGTTCATGCTGTGGCTCGGCTGGAAAAACCTGACGCCAGGGCCGCGGCGCGCGGCGGCGCAGCTCGGTACACGGGATTTGCTCGGAACAGTTGCGGCAACTTTTCTTCTGACGATCAGCAACCCGGCGACCATTCTTTCCTTCGCGGCGATGTTTGCAGGTCTCGGATTGGCTGAAGCCGCCGGCCCGGTCAATGCAACGTTTGTGGTGGTCGGGGTCTTTTCGGGATCGATTCTTTGGTGGTTTGTCCTGAGCGGTGGCGTGGCGATGATGCGGCAGCGCTTGCCGGAAAGCTTCGCGACATGGGTGTCGCGACTATCCGGCGTGATTCTGATCGGTTTTGGACTGTACGCGTTCGCGTCGCTTTTGCACGTTGTGGCTCCATAAGAGGCCTTCGTAAGTGCGCCATCCACGGGGAGCTGGCACAAGCCGCGACGATTTCAACAGCGTGCCGGAATTTCAGAAGCACGACCGCAGCCGATATAAGGGGGATGATTTGAAACACCGATCCATTGCTTTGCTGGCGATAATGCTTTGCATGACATTCATCTCTTCGCATGCCGAGGAAAAAACGCCACTGCCCAGGACGATTGAAAATTCAATTGGAATGCAGATGGTGCTGATCCCTGCGGGAGAATTCCTGATGGGAACGGATGAATCGCTCGCGTCGCTGCAAAAGGCCTATCCAGATTATGAAGAGCGGCGCTTGCGCGATCTCGATGATGAGCGGCCGCAGCACAAGGTGCTGATTACCCATCCGTTCTATCTGGGGAAGTATCTGGTCACCGTTGACCAGTTTTCCGAATTCCTGGCCGAGTCCGGCTATATCCCTGAATCCATTCGGGATCAGACCGGCGGCTATGGCTACAACCCGAACTATGATCCTGAGAAAACTGAGCGTAAAGACGCATTCGAAGGCCGCAATCCGCAATACAGCTGGAAAAATCCCGGCTTTCCCCAGACCGGGAATCATCCGGTGCTCAACGTCACCTGGAATGATGCGCAAGCCCTGGCAGCATGGCTCAGCGAGAAGGAGAAGGCGCACTACCGTCTGCCCACTGAAGCAGAGTGGGAATACGCTTGCCGTGCAGGCAGCACGACCCGCTATCCCAATGGCGATGATCCGGAGGGCTTGAGCCTCATCGCCAACACATTCGATGCCGACGCTGCACCCTACTGGCCGCGTTTTGCCGGTCATGCGCTCAAGAGCCATGATGGATTTGCCTTTACCTCCCCCGTCGGCAGTTTTCCTCCGAATGGATTCGGACTGTATGACATGGTAGGAAATGCCTGGGAATGGACCGCAGACTGGTACGGCCAAGACACTTACGCACGTTCGCCGCTGGCCGATCCGCACGGGCCTGCCGCCGGTGACGTCAAGGTGCGGCGCGGCGGATCGTGGCATACCTGGTCATTGTATGCACGTTGCGCGTTCCGTAACTGGAATACCACCACTACGCGCTATACCCTGGTAGGGATCAGGCTGGTTCGGGATGGGGACGTCAGGCATTGACGATCCAGGCCTGTGGTCACTAGAACCCATTTCATCAATAGGCGTGAGATGCGTTCTGCCCAGAAAGGGCGCGGCCCGTTTGGGCGAATTGCTGCGTTACGAATTTGGGTCAAGACGTCCAGTCTTGACCCAAATTCGCGCCTTGCACTTCATCCCAAACGGGACTAGCTCGCACTCACGCCTATTGATGAAATGGGTTCTACACTTCCGTGTGATCGAATGACTTCACGCCTTCGAGTTGCATGAAGGTCTGCATGACTTTCTGAAATTCTCTTTCGGACAAGCGGCTGAAGACAATGAAGACTTCATCGTATCTTTTATCTTGGTCACGCGTGACCACAAATTTGCTGACGCAAGCGGCAGATTTCCCGAGCAACACAGGAAGATGATTCATATTGAAGGTATCGGCCTGCACCAGGAATTTGACCCCTCTCTTTTGCTTGTCGGCGAAAAAGCGCCGCTCCAACGGCTTCATCCCTGCCAGGATGATGAGCACGATCATCGTTCCGGCAACGGCGGCAGCGTACATGCCGCCGCCTACGGCCAGTCCGATCGCAGCGACCGTCCAGAGGCTGGCAGCGGTAGTGAGACCCCGAATAATCTCGCCGCGCAGAAGAATGGAGCCCGCGCCGAGGAAGCCAATGCCGGACACCACTTGGGCTGCCATGCGGGACGGATCCAGCACTACCTTATCCGACTGCAGAATTTGTGAAAAACCATAAGCAGAGACCAGCATGATCAATGTAGAGCCTACACTGACCAGCATGTGGGTACGTAATCCTGCTGCCCAGGAAAGACGCTCGCGCTCGATACCAATCAAGCTGCCGAGCACTGCTGAGACGATCAGTCTGAGGATGACCTCGGTCGCGGAAATCATGTCACGCTCCTCTTCGGTACAGGGTCGCGGATAAACATGCGAATCTCCCTGATAAAAATAAATAATTTAGATCATTTTTCAAGGGAGCATGTTCTGATGGGAAAAAGAGCTGTGACGGGAACAGGTGAAAAAAGTTCGTGTGGGAAGCTCAGTAATGGCTCGTCATGCGCCTCCATTATCTTCAGACAATTGAGCGAGCTGCGTAGGGCCCCTCTTTGATGAGCGCCATCACTACCTTGATTGCCTGCTGGAGTTGCTCCTTGTCGTGTGACGCGGAGATACACAGACGTATGGCTGCTCCGGCATTGCCCGGTCCGTTTGCCGAGAACAAGGCCCCAGGCGCAACTGCGACGTTACGCTTTCGCGCCACTGCTGCGAATGCCTCACTTCCCCACGAGCCGATCCCAAGCCAGACATGAAAGGCGACAGGCTTGGTCATATAGGTGCCTGGCCGTAGCACTTCAGCCGCCCACGCCTGGCGCTCGGCAATTTGCTCCCGGCGGGCTGACGCCATCAATGCGATGTCGCCATTCACGATCAGCCGACAGACGGCTTCGACCATCGGGCCCGGCGCCATCAAGCTGGTAGCACGCAGTCCCGTACCGATTCTGAAGACAAGCTGGCCGGGTGCGCGGATCACGCCGACACGTGCGCCGGGACCGAGGATCTTGGAGAAACCGGAAACGTATACCGTTCGCTCGGGAGCCAGTTCGCAGAGGGTCGTTACGCGCGGCGTGAGCAGGAATCCGTAGACGTCATCCTCGATGATCGTTGCATCGTGGCGGCGGCAAATACTCACGATATGCCGCCTGCGCTCGTCGGACATGATGGCCGTGGTCGGATTGTGCAGGGTAGGGTTGCAATACAGGGTGCGCGCACCCGTAGCCTGAAGTGCACGCTCCAGTGCCGCTGGCAGCAAGCCTTCTTCATCCATGTCGACGCCATGGACCCGTTTGCCAAGAAACTTGGCGGCAGATAAGGCGCCGTAGAAGGTGGTGTTCTCGCACAGGAGAACGTCGTCGCCATTTAGCACCGACTGGATTGCGAGCAATACGCCGTGCTGCGCGCCGGCGGTGATGATGATCTCTGGCGCGCTGGCCTCAATTCCAGACTGCTGCAGCCAATCCGCCATGGCAGTGCGATGCGTGATATGCCCGCAATCCGCCTGCAGCCCCTGCAGCTCAATGTTGCTGGCGGCCTCGGCCAGATGCCCGGCCAAGAGAGTGGCCATCGGATTGTCGGGCGCCGACCGAGGAAAGTTGTGGGACAAATCGATGAAGCCGTCTTCCGGCCACTGCTGCCAGAGCGATATTGGAGCATCGTGCCTGCGTCGCCGGACGAAGGTGCCACGGCCTACCTCTGCAAGCGTCAGCCCTCGGCGCTTTACCTCGGCGTAGGCGCGCGTCACGGTACTGAGGTCGACCTCCAGTGCCGTGCACAGGGTACGCTGCGGCGGCAATTGATCCCCGGCGGCCAGTGTGCCCGAGTCGATCGCCCGTTCAATGGCATCGGCGATGGCGAGATAGCGAGGCCCGACAGCAGATGCGATGCTTTTTGCCCATTCCAGTTTCAGTGTCATGACCGCATTCTTAAAGTGCAGATTGTATGGATACAAGCGCAGACAATTCTTCTGCGTTGTGCAAAGTGCGGCCCGAAATAGACCGCTCCGCAGTGGGAGATGATATTGATGTTTAACGGATGGCAGTCATTGGCGGCTTTCCGGCTGGTGTTTTGTATGGCACGTCCATTGCTAATGTTTGCATGCATTTGAACATGCGCACAAGCTGGTCACGGTGTCGTCCGGTGGCCGGCGACAGCGTGTTGTCACTGCGTGTGCGCTTTGCCATTCATCACTCACCTGGAGCAACAATGATCGAACGCATCATGGCACCCGGCTCGTTCTGGGATGCCCCTTTCTCGCATGCCTGCCGCGCCGGCAATTTCCTTTTCGTGACCGGCCAGATGCCGATCGACCCTGAAACGGGACAGTATGTCGACGCCGAGATCGTCACGCAAAGCCGTCGCGTCATGGACAACCTGGCGATGGTGCTGGCGCACGCAGGGATGTCCTTTGCGGATGTCGTCTCGGCCAGGGCATTCCTCACGAACATGGATGATTACGACAAGTTCAACGCCACCTATGTGGAATACGTCAAGGCGGGATTGCCTAGCCGCACGACCGTGGGCGTGACCGGTCTTGCCGGCGGCGCGCTTGTCGAAATCGATCTGGTGGCGTACAAGGAGCCCTGACGGGGCCGGGTACACAAGCAGCAGCGCCAGACTGGCCGCGCCCTCGTGGCAGACAGGGCAGGGTGGTTGCCGTTGGGAGCATGCGGCGGCGCTGGTGACCGATTGCGGAGCTTGTTGATTCCGTCCAGAAAATGCCACGATCTGGCGTTCTATGGAACGGTGGATAGCGGCGCAGTCAGTCGCCCCTTCAGGGGCCGTACAAATTCCGCCGGCCTTGGAAAGACGGGCCGGTAGCGGTCGTCAATTGCTCTGTGCGTCAGTAGTGAAGACGATCCGATTCCCAAATGGGGCGAGAAGCGACATGTCTCGGCTTCCCCACGGAGTTGCCTGGATCTCCGGGAAATATCCTGAATATGGCCGGCTTTCCAGTTCTTTTCTGCAGTGCTCCATGTAGTGCAGGTTCTCAGTTGTTTCAGCTGCTGGCCGATACCGGAAATCTCAACTCAAAGAAATAAGGGGTAGCCGATGTGGAATCGGGTTATGCATACGGCGAATCATCCGGCGGAGTTGATGGGCGTGGGGGCGGGATTTGTCCGTTATCTACCCTTCAGAATTAGCTGAAAAGACTGAGCGTCTTATTATCTGAAGATCACTCCAGGTGCAGAAGGTCGCGCAACCACTTTGCTTGAACACAGATCACCGTGCATCAATATAAACCCACGCGGTTCTACCTGAAGCCAAGGGAGCAGCTATACGTTTGTAGTCAGCAACTTCATATTTGTCTGCATTGGCAAGCTCCTCATCAGTAACCTCAAAGGCTGTACCAGGAACTCGGTCTTCAGAATTATTAGATAATTTAACGATAGGGTGGTGTGTTTTTCCGCTTGTCATTACCACATCAGGGGGGCCTGTACATAATTTTGTGTAAACGGACTATTGGCAGGAAACTGTCGCCTTGTCCGGAGCCACAATGAGTAAAAAGAAACACGACGTACCCGAAGAATTACTGGCTGGATTGCTAGCCAATTACAAGAATCCCGAAGATTTAATAGGTGAAGAAGGCCTGTTGAAGCATCTCACCAAGCTGGTGGTGGAACGAGCCCTGGAAGCCGAGCTGAGCGAGCACCTGGGCCATGAGAAGCACGGGAGCGTAGCCAATGAGTCGGGCAACACCCGAAACGGCAAGAGTCGCAAGACGCTAAAGGGCGAATTCGGCGAGTTGCCAATTGAAGTTCCTCGAGACCGTCATGGCAGCTTCGAACCGAAGCTGGTAACCAAGCATCAGACGCGCTGGGCCGGCTTCGACGACAAGATTATTTCGCTGTATGCCCGTGGCATGACAGTAAGAGAGATTCAGGCGCACCTGGAAGAGATGTATGGAACCGAGGTGTCACCCAGCCTGATTTCATCGGTCACTGACGCCGTTGTCGATGAAGTCAAAGCCTGGCAAGCTAGGCCATTGAATCCAATTTATCCCATCGTTTATCTCGACTGTATCCATGTCAAAGTGCGTGAAGGAACGGTGCGAGTAAAAGCCGTCTACCTAGCCATCGGCATCACCATGGACGGTGAGAAGGAGGTGTTGGGACTGTGGCTAGCGCAAACGGAAGGCGCCAAGTTCTGGCTGCAGGTTGTCACTGAGCTGCGTAATCGCGGCGTGCAAGATATCTTCATCGCTTGCGTTGACGGCTTGAAGGGCTTCCCGGATGCCATCGAAGCTGTGTTCCCGAAGACCACGGTGCAGCTGTGTATCGTCCACATGGTCCGGCACAGCTTGAATTACGTCTCATGGAAACGACGTCCGGAGGTGGCGGCTGACCTACGATTGATTTACCAGTCGGCAACCGCCGAAGAAGCCGAACTCCGACTCGGTGAATTCGAAGAGAAATGGGATGCAGAGTATCTGCCTATCGGCCAATCCTGGCGGCGCAACTGGCCCCGTCTGATTCCGTTCTTCGACTTCCCACCAGAGATTCGAAAGGTCATCTATACGACCAATGCCATCGAGTCGGTCAACATGAGTTTGCGCAAGCTGACTAAGAACCGGGGCTCGTTCCCCAGCGATGAGGCGCTGATTAAACTCTTCTTCCTGGCCCTGCGCAACATCAGTAAAAAGTGGACGCTGCCCATCCGAGATTGGAAAGCTGCACTGACTCGGTTTACTATCCAGTTCGGTGAACGTATCTCTATGAATTAAACGAAATCCCGTTTACACAAAAAATCGGACACGCCCCGAACTCACAGCACTAGGAATGACGCTGTTGGGGCCAGTAATGTCGCTGGTCGAGTGGGCCGAAACCAATAGGCTCGCCATATCAGAGGCACGCACACACTTTGATTCAAAGTCCGAATAATGATTCTGGTCCTTGGCCACCTTCAGTCAGGCCAATGCCTGACTGCCAAACGGTCATCCCTGGCCACACCAGCTTAACTACGCGTAACTTTTTTCGCGTGACCAAGCACTGCCTCCGAAATAATGCCAAAGATCCGATCTGCCCGTGACGCATGCGAAGGCTGCTCCCGAAGCCATGCCAGCGCAGCGATCAGATCGAACAACTCCGCCCCGTCAAGGTCAGCGCGCGCTTTGCCATCTGCCTGTGCGCGCCGCAGGAGCGCCGCGCCTGCGGCGCGCAAGGTGACGCACGATGCGTGCAACGCCGACTCATGATCTTCAATGGCGCTCACCATCGGTGCGATGACACCGCGATGCTCGTGCGTAAATGCAATGATTTCCTGTAGCCATTCCATCAGCGCGGCGGCGGAATCGTCGGCTGCCTGCAGCTCATCCGCCCTGGCTGCCAGGGACTCAAAACTTGAGCGCAGCAGTGCTTCCAGCAAAGCTTCACGAGTCGGGAAATGGCGATAGAGGGTGCCCAGCCCCACCTCGGCCCTACGCGCGATATCCCTTAATGAAGCTTCATTTCCCTCTTCGGCAAATACGGTCCTGGCAACATTGAGCAGGTGGTCATAGTTCTTTTTTGCGTCCGCGCGCATACGGCTCCTTGACAATCGGATCGGTGCTCCGTATATTCGGAGCGGTGCTCCATATAATCGGAACACCGTTCCGTTCAAGATAACCGATTTTCCCCAAAGGAGAAAGCCATGTTGCCAGCAACGATGAAAGCCGTTCAGCAGTACGTGTTCGGCGGCCCCGACGTCCTGCGTTATGAAGATGCCCCTGTCCCCGAATTGCAAGCCGGGGAGGTGTTGGTCCGCGTGCACGCGGTTGGGCTCAATCCACCGGACTGGTATTTGCGGGACGGCTACAAGATGCTGCCGCCAGAATGGCAGCCCGAGGTCAGCTTCCCGGTGATCCTTGGCACCGATATCTCGGGCGTAGTCGAGGCGGTGGCCGATGACGTCAAGAACTTCGCTGTCGGCGACGAAGTTTACTCAATGGTCAGATTCCCAACCGGTCTGGCCGGGGGCAGCCGGGCGTATGCGCAATACGTCAGCGTTCCCGCGACTGAACTCGCGCGCAAGCCCAAGAGCATCACCCATGCACAGGCTGCTGCCGCCCCGATGTCGCTGCTTACCGCATGGCAGTTCATGATTGAACAGGGGCACAATGTGCAGAACCCGCTCCAGCCGCACAGGCATGAACCGGTGCCGCTGGAGAACAAGACCGTGGTTGTCAATGGCGCGGCTGGCGGCGTGGGGCATTTCGCGCTGCAGCTGGCGAAATGGAAGGGCGCCCGCGTCATTGCGATCGGATCGGGCGGGCACGAGGCATTCCTGCGCAGCCTGGGCGCAGATGAGTTCATCGATTACACGAAGACGGCCGCTGAGCAAGTGCTGCGTGACGTCGATCTCGTCATCGACGCCGTAGGCGGGCCCGCCTCGGGGCGGTTCTTGCCGACCCTCAAGCGCGGCGGTGCGCTGTTCCCGATATTCCCGCTGGGTTTTTCCGGCGCGGAAGAAGCCGAAAGACTGGGTGTCATCGTCTCGACCACACAAGTTCGCTCAAGCGGTGCACAACTCGAACAGCTGGCGAGCCTGCTCGACAGTGGTGTAATCCGCGTGGCCATTGACAGCGCGTTTGCTTTGCAAGACGCGAACAAGGCGCATGAGCGGGCAGCGCAGGGCCACATCCGAGGGAAGATCGTTCTGTCCGTCATCGAGCAGGGATGAGGTCAATGAGCTCACTCAAAGAAGCCATCGAGGATTTGTTCAATAACACCGCGCTCACCACCGAGCAGGCAATGGCGCTGCATTTCACCCCATCGTTCCGTCAACGCGTCAACGGAACCTGGATTGATCATGCGGGTTTTCTTGCCGCTGTCGCGTCCCTTAAAGCATTGGTGGATCAGCTCAGGGTCACGGTGCTCGACGAACTCTCGGACGGCAGCCGTTATGCAGAGCGGCATATCATTGACCTGTTAAAACGAGATGGCGGACAGATGCGTCAGGAGGTGTATGTGTTTGCGCATCGCAGTGAAGATGGACGGTTCACCCAAATCGAAGAGACTACGCTCGCGCTCTGATCGTGATGAACCGAAGGGCGTCTCAGGCGACCTGGAAGATTCTGATTACGCAGCGCGTTCACTTATCGGAATCTTCTTCCAACGGCCCCATAAGATAAACAGGGTGCCCGCTATCAGCACAACATTGACGGGCAGTACGGAAAATTCCGCACGGGATGAGTGGAAAAGGATGGCGCATAGTTGCAAGGCGATGCAGCCCACTGCAGCCAGTACCGTCAAGCCTGGCTTGATTCTGGTCAATGACGGCAACAGGATGCCCAGACCGCCGAGCAAGTCGATCACACCCAATAACCTGACCATGGAAGGCGCCAGGTCTCCGGTCCAGGGCCACATGCCAGCCAATTGAGGTATGGGCATGGCGAGCTTCATTATTCCACCGAGACAAAAAGCGATCGCGATAAAGGCCTGGGCTGTCCAGAGCCCCCAAACAAGATTGCGTTTGCGGGCTTGAGCCTGAACTGCAACGGTTCGCACTTCCATAAAATTGACGTCCCTGGTTTGTACCACTTGCGAAAGAAAACACGGCCGATGCGTTGAGGTGATCGCAAAGCCACATTGAGCAAGGCCGATTCTAGAGATCGCTGGAAAATGCACAAGAAGGCACAGCGATGATACCGCTCAGATGCCCATCATCCTGATCAGCGGACGCGACCTGAGAGACGATGAATTCTGGTTTTCTCCTGAGCCTCGCTTTCCGCGTTCTTTGCAAGATCGAAGGCAATGCGCGATTGAACAATTCCCTCACGGTGCTCGCGTCCCCACCGGGCGAGCAGGATCAGAGGCTCCAGCAAGGTCGTTCCGCGATCGCTCAATACATACTCGGCGGTTGGCGGCAAAGTTTTTGTTTGTCTGCGAACAACCAGTCCGTCCCGCTCCAGCCCTCGCAATGTCAATGTCAGCATTCTCTGCGTGATGCCTTCTATGGACCGTCGCATCTCATTGAAACGCTGGGGACCTCCCGCCAGGATGCCTATGACCAGGATCGTCCATCTGTCACCGATTCGAGAAAGCACCTCGCTGAGTGCCCGGCAATCTTCCGGATCATGGTCATGTTCGCGCAACATATGAACCTTCAACATAAAAGGAGTTGACCTTGCTGCATGCAAGCAGCCAGGTTTGCACACAACTTTGATTGGCTACCAGCGCATGGACTTGGCGAAGTCCACGAAGGCGCGCAATGGCGCCGGCAGGTAACGGCGACCAGGATAGTACAGCAACGGGCCGGTGAAGCTGGGCCACCAGGGCTTCAACAATGGCTCCAGTTCACCGCGGTCGATATAAGGCTGCAGCCACTCCTCGAACAGGTAAATGACTCCCGCGCCCGCGACCGCCGAATCAACTGCCAGGTCAGCAGCGGCGCCAAGATTGACGATCAGCGGCCCGTTGGTTTCCACCGTCAATGATTTTCCTCTGTGCGTGAAGTACCAGGGCGGCATGGCGCCACTGGAAAAGCGTCCACGCAGGCAAATATGCCCGCGCAGATCGTTCGGGTGCCTTGGCCTGCCGTGTTGTGCGAGATAGCCGGGTGACGCCGCCAGCGCCATGCGCTGACGCCGCGGACCGATAGGGATCGCCACCATGTCCTGGTCCATGCTCTCTTCATAGCGGATGCCGGCGTCACAGCCTGACTGCAGCAAGTCCACGAATCGATCTTCCACGATGACCTCCAGGCAGATTTCGGGATACTCGGCGAGGAATTGCGGAACGATGCGCGGCAATACCAATTTGGAGGCCGCCAATGGAACATTCAGTCGCAGGCGTCCAGCGGGACGGTCACGAAAGCCGTTGACCACATCCAGCGCCGATTCAACGGCGCTCAGGGCCGGTGTCAGGTGTTCCAGCAAGCGTTGTCCAGCATCGGTTGTCGCCACACTGCGTGTGGTGCGATTGAGCAGTCGCACGCCGAGACGCGACTCCAGCCGGCGTACAGCCTCGCTCAGTTGAGAGGCGCTGGTACCGGTGATACGTGCGGCACCGCGAAAGCCGCCGTGCGTGGCGACGGCCATGAAGGCGCCAATGTCTTGTAAATCAGCCATTGCAATTGGATTGTCCGGAATTTGGCACATGCTGTCTTATTGTGCGGGATTGTCGCACAAGGTTCGAGCTCCTACACTGCACTCAAGTTACGCATGTCCGCAACCAGGGAGAAAAGAATGAACCAAGCTCAACAAGCCGGCCGCTACCTGCTCGGCGATCTCGACGTCACGCGCATGGGGTATGGCGCCATGCAACTGGCGGGTCCCCATGTATTTGGTCCTCCCAAGGATCGGCAACAGGCCATCGCGGTGCTGCGCTCGGCAGTGGAGATGGGCGTCAACCACATCGACACCAGCGATTTCTACGGTCCGCACATCACCAACCAGATCATTCGCGAGGCGCTGCATCCTTATCGCGACGAGCTGGTGATCGTGACCAAGATTGGCGCCCGTCGTGGGGACGATGCCTCATGGCAGAAGGCCATGTCTGCCACCGAACTGGAATCGGCCGTGCACGACAATTTGCGCAATCTGGGCCTGGAGGTACTGGATGTGGTGAACCTGCGCCTGATGTTTGATGTGGCCGGACCGGCGGAGGGGGATCTGGAAGAACCTCTGAGCGTACTGGCGGAGTTGCAGCAAAAGGGTCTCGTGCGGCATATCGGCCTGAGCAACGCGACGGCCAGACAGATCGCCCAGGCACGGACGATGACCGATATCGTCTGCGTACAAAACCAGTACAACCTTGCTCACCGGGGCGACGATGCGCTGGTGGAGCAGCTGTCGAAAGAAGGGATTGCCTACGTGCCGTTCTTTCCGCTCGGCGGTTTTTCTCCCCTGCAATCGAAGACGCTTGAGCAGGTGGCTGCCGACTGCGGGGCCACTCCATTGCAAACGGCGCTGGCTTGGCTGTTACAACGTTCTCCCAATATTCTGCTGATTCCAGGTACCTCTTCGCTTGGTCATCTGCAGCAGAACATCGCGGCCGCCGCCTTGAAGTTGTCGGACGAAGCGATAGCAGCACTGGACAGTATCGGCGCATCTGCCAGCTGAGCAGTTGATGATGTTCCGCGCGGCGCTCCCCGCCGCGCGATGTCTGTCGGCACTCGGGTCATCTTCAGGCAGTACGCAAGATGCGCCGCAATTTACCGAGCAGAAGAAGTCATCGCAAACGCACTGACGATTGCCGCCGCCGCAGCCGCAGTCGCCGCCAACAAGCAGATCATCCCCCAACCGCTGCCCATCGCGATGGTTCCGGCCAACGCCGTCCCCATGGCGCCAGCCCCGTAATAGAAGAACAGGTATGCCGAGTTCAGCACACCGGCCCGCGCCGGATCGATAGCGACGACGCCAGCCTGATTGGCCACTTGCGCGGTGAAACAGCCCGCATCGAACAGCGCCAGCGCAACCAGGGTGGCGGGTGCATGATCCAGCGCGAGCGAAAGGGCAGCCGCCGCCAGAGTGGCGCAAACCAGACCCCAGACGATCACGCGGCGATTGCCGAAGCGGTCAGCCAGTCCTCCGGCAATACGCGTCATGGCAAGGCCCATCAGTCCGGCCAGGCTGTACAGCCCGATGCTGGCGGCATCCAGTTGGTAGGGCGGGGCCGCCAGACGCACGGCAAGACCGACCCAGACCAGGTTGAAGGAAAAGAACCACAGCATCCCGGCGCAAATGCGAAGGCGCAGCTCCTTCGATTGCCGTACCAGGGAGGGCAGGGCGCACAAGGTCGAAAAGTATCCTGTCTGCGCTGACGGACGCTGCGTTGGCAGCAGCGGCAGAACGCAGAGCCCGCAGACGGCGGTCAAGGCGGCCAATACCAGCAGCGCTCCCCGCCATCCACACCATTGCGTCAGCAGCCCGCCCACGAACCGGCTCAGCAGTATCCCTGCAGAGATGCCGGCGGAGATCGTCGCCATGCTCAGGGCGCGGCGTCGCGCATCGGCAAGTTTGCCGACGATGGCGCTGGTTTGCGCGGCAACCGTGGTGGCCGCGCCGATCAGAACGAAACATCCGATGAGTACTTGCGGGCTTGCTGCCCAGGCAGCCAGTGCCAGCGAACAGGCAAGGACAAAGATTTGTCCCGGGATCAAGGCGCGGGGACTCAGCCTGTCCACCAGGGGGACCAGCAGCACCAGGCCGATCAGATATCCGATGATGGCACCGGATATCACTGCGGTCATGGGCGCTACTGTCACCCCAAAATCAGCGGCGATGGCCGAGAGCGCCGGTTGCATCGCGTAATTGTTGGCAATGGCACTTCCCGCTGCGACCGAGAGCATGGCGAGCGCACGGCCGGTCAGCCGGCCGTGCTGTGCGCTCCTCGCTTTCATTTCCCGGCTCGGACGGCGATGGCTTCCACCTCTACCAGAATCGCTTCATCGACGAACGGCAATGCATGCACCAGCGAAAACGCCGGCCGGATATCGCCATAGACCTCGCCGTGCGCACGGGCTGCGTCCTGCCAGTGCGCAAAGTCCGCAACCACCAGCCGGCTCTGCGCCACATCGGATAACTGGAAACCATTGTCGGTGAGCACTTTCTCCAGGGTGGCGAGCGCGTCCCGAGTCTGTGTGTAGGCATCCGGGCCCTGTCCGGCCGTGCCGGAAATGAAGATCGTATCGTTCACGACCACCGCCCGCGAGTAACCGACCTTGGACTCCCAGGGTGAGCCGGTGCTGATAAGTTGGCGCATGTGCTTTATCCTTTCATTGAGGTTATAACTACTTGAGTAGTAGTTAGTTGAATCGTATACTACTGAAGTAGTTAGTCAATCCCTCCGTACAGAAAATTGAGCCCCGCATGACCGCAGAAAATGAATTGATCGCTTCCATGACGCGACTGGGTTTTACCCAGTACGAGGCGCAGGCCTACACCGCCCTGGTGGGCCAGGCCGCATTGACGGGGGCCGAAGTGAGCCGCAGGGCATCGATGCCGCCGTCAAAGGTGTACGAAACCCTGGCCCGGTTGGAGACGCGTGGCGCGGTACTGGTCAACCGGTCCGAGCCCGTGCGTTACAGCGCCGTGCCGCATGCGGCCCTGCTGGCCGAACTGCGCTCCCGTTTCGACGCCGACCTTGAGGCGGCGGCGTCGGCCCTGGACCAGCTTCCGGTGGAAGAGGAAGCCGGACTGGTCTGGTCGCTCAGCGGCAGGAAAGCGATTGTGCAGGCTTTTGCGCGTTCGATTTCCAGTGCGCAACGCAGTGTGTTTGCGGGGATCTGGGACGAGGAGCTTGACGAACTGGGGCCGCTGCTGGAAGCGGCCAGCGCACGCGGAGTGGACACGCACGTTGCCATCTATGGAAACAAGACGCTGCGCGGTCCCCACACCTATGACCTGGCCGAATGCGGAGCCAGCGCCAGGCTGCGCCTTTCCGGCCGCCGCCTGGCCGTGGTGGTGGCCGACGATGCCACTGCCGTAGTTGCGGAGTTCGGTGATGTGACGGCCGATCAGGCGACACTGACCACCAATCCCGTCATCGCGCTGCTGGCCGTGGAGTACATCAAGGCCGATGTCAGCGGTCGCCTGATGATCGATGCGATGCCTGCCGCGGCCTACAAGAAGTTGCTGGCAACGCGGGCGATGCGGGCCATGCTCAAGCCTGTTGCGCCGGGGGGCGCGCAGTCTTGAGCGTGTGGTTCGTGGGGACCCTGCCTGAACCGGTTCTTGCGGGGGCGCCTGAGCTTGGGATGGTCAAGGCTGCGGCACCCAGGTGTGGGTTCCCGGCAGGTCGGAATGGAATTGCTCCAGGACCAGGATCTCGACCGGCTTAGGCGTATTGTCGTCTTGCCCCTGGATCTTCACGATGTCCTGGGGACAGGCCGAGAACGCGACAAAGCAATCCATCTCGGCACGCAGCGTGATGTAGTCGCCAGGTTTGGTGACCGTGGGCAGCGTCTTGAGCGTGATGCCGTCCGGCTGGACACGGATGTTCATGAAGATGTTGAACGAGGCCAAGTTGGGCCGGGGCGGTGTCACGCCCAGCTCGAACATGCCTTCAAACATGTTGTCGCAGCAATTGCGGTGGTAATGCTTTACCCCCAGCAACTCATAGCGCCGGCGGTCGCAGGCGGCCATGAAGGTGTCGTGCACGCCAGGCGTGGCGTCTTCCACCACGGTGAGGATGGGGTGGCGCTGGTTGGTCACGAAGCTGTCGCCGACGATGGGGTTCAGGCGCTGGTTCCATACGCGCGTGGTTTCCATGCACATGTACTCGGCCAGATCATAGGCATTCCATGCCCAGCAGTCGACCACCTGGGTACCGTGGGTATTGATTACGCGCACGGCTTGTCCGGCCTTGAGGCGAACGGCTTTGCCATGGCCGGCGGGGACGATGAGAGAGAGCGTCATGAGGTAGTAGAAGGTAGATTGAAGCGTTGAAGGAACTGGCGCAAACGCGCCGACGAAGGGTGGTCGATCACCTGGGACGGCGGTCCCATTTCAATGATCTTGCCGCCGTCCATGAACACCACCAGGTCAGCCACCTCGCGCGCGAACGCGATTTCGTGCGTGACGACGATCATGGTGGTCTGCGCCGCCGCCAGGCCGCGCATCACGGCCAGCACTTCGCCGACCAGCTCGGGATCGAGCGCCGAGGTCGGCTCATCGAACAGGATCACCTCCGGTGCCATGGCCAGAACCCGTGCAATGCCCACGCGCTGCTGCTGGCCGCCGGACAGCGCGGCGGGAAAGGCCATGTGCTTGCCGGCCAGTCCGACCATGCGCAGCGCCTCGGCGGCCAGCTCGCTGGCTTGCAGGCGCGGCATGCCCTTGACCGAAATCAGGCCTTCCATCACGTTGTCGATGACGCTCAGGTGCGGCCACAGGTTGAAGCTCTGGAACACCATACCGATACGGCTGCGCTGCGCACGGATGTCACCTCCGCGACGCGGTATCGGCTGGCCTTGCGATCCTTCCCTGAGGCCGATGCGTTCATCGCCCATCCAGACCTCGCCGGCATCAGGCGGCGCCAGCCAGTTCAGGCAGCGCAACAGCGTCGACTTCCCTGAGCCCGAAGGGCCGAGGATGCAGACGACCTTGCCACGTTCGACATCAAGGTCGACATCATCGAGGATGCGCTGGGCGCCGAAGGACTTGACGATGCCGCGTGCGCGCAGTGCATGGACAGGGGGCGGGCCCGGATCGGATTCTGCTGGGTTCATGGCGGATTAACGAGTTGAGGAGTGGCCGTGGACCACGGCGATACGCTGTTCCCAGCGGCGTGTGAGGGCGTGCAGCAAGGCAGTGGCAGCCCAGTAGACCAGCGCCACCATGCCGTAGACTTCCAGTGGGGCGTAGGTCTCGGAGACCACGCTCTTGGCCGCAAACATGAACTCATGCACCGAGATCACCGACAGCAATGCGCAATCCTTGAACAGGCCGATCATCAGTCCGGTCATGGTCGGCAGCAGCAAGGGCAGCGCCTGGGGCGCGACGATCCTGCGTGCGATGGCAAGCGGTGACATGCCGATGGCCACGGCAGCTTCCACACTGCCTTTGGGCACGGCGTCGATAGCCGCACGGATAACCTGCGCGATATAGGGCGCGTAGTAGATCGCCAGCGTCAGCACTCCCACCACCGGTGCCGGTAGCAGCAGGCCGGCATCCGGCAGGACGTAGAAGCTCACATAGAGCAGCACCAGCAAGGGCAGCGCCAGCGTAACGGCGATATAGGCGTCGATCAGCATGGCCAGCGTACGCGAGGCGACGCGGCGCCCGGCTACCAGCGCCACGCCAAGAAATCCTGCCAGCATGGCACTGCATACGCACAGCCAGAGCGTGCCGAGCAGTCCGTCGAGCAAGGCCGGCGCATGTTCGGCCAGGATGCCGGGTTGGAAGGCCATGTCAGCGTTCTCCCCTGACGGTGCCCGGCGCCCTGGCCAGACGCTTGCCCAGGGCCAGCACCGGCAGTACCACGGCCAGATAGCCTATGCTGACCATCAGCATGACCTGGGAAGAGGTATAGGTACGCGCAATGACCATCTGCCCTGCATAGGTCAGTTCTGTTACCGCAACAACCGAGGCCAGCGGCGTGGTCTTGAGAAGAATCGTGAATTCGTTGACGAGCGCCGCCGTGCTGGACTTGAGCACCTGCGGCATCACGATGCGGGTGGCGATGCGCCACGGCGCCATGCCCAGAGCGGTGGCCGCCTCGATCTGCCCAGGTGTGACGACGCGCAGGTTGCCGCGCAGGATTTCGGCGGTGTAGGCGCCGCTGTTGAGGCCCAGCGTCAGAGCCGCCGCCAGCAGGGGGCGCCCGCCCAATCCCAGCAGCGGCAGCGAGAAGAACACCAGGAACAGCTGCACCAGCGCAGGCGTGCCGCGCATGAAGCTGATGTACAGGCGTGCCAGCCAGCGTAGGGGGGCCAGCGGTGCCATTTGCATTGCCAGGGCGAGGTGGCCCCACACCAGGCTGCCAATGGCGCCCAGTACGGTGAGCGCGACGGTCATCATCCAGCCCTCGGTCAGTGCGGGAAGGCTCTGGATCACCTGGGGGCTCAGCCACATACGGGGTCTCCCTCGGTCACAGGTCGTCAAGCTCTTCGGCCACTGCCACTTCCAGTGCGCCCGGCGTGTCGTTGCCGGGAATGCCGGTACAGCAGGCAGAGATCACGAATACCATGTCGGCCACTACGCGGCAGGCGATGAAGTCGCCCGCGCGGGTGCGGTTCGGCAAGGCGGTGATGCGCCCGCTCTGATCCAGATCGACGTGCATGAACAGGTTGATCGGGTCGGGTAGCTTGGGCGGCGCCAGGCCTTGCTCGCGCAGCACTGCCGTGACCGACTCGACACAGCCGGTCTGGCCGGGATAGCCGTTGGCGGCCAGCCAGGCGGTGGTCGAGGCTGGCATCAGCAGGTCGTGCGTGCCGATGCTGTCCTTGCCCAGTACCATGAGCGCGCGGCGCTGGTTGCTCACGATACGCATGCCGGCCTGCAACACATAGGAATTGCTGAACACGCGCGTGTGATGCACCGACATGAAGATATCAGGACGGGCGCGGTCAAAAGCGAACAGCATGGCGGTAGCACCGGCATCCTTGGCTTCGATACGCAGGATCTGGCCGGCCTTGACGTCGATGGCGCGGCTTTCGCCGGGCGCCACGCCGAGGCGTTGCGGTGGCAGGGAGGAACGGGCGGGAGTCTCTTTGAGCAGCAACATGACGGTCAGTCGGTGGATGCCGCCGCACGCTGGTGCGGCTCGGTATCGTGAATGGAAATGGCGATGTCGGTCACGCGCAGGCCGTTGCCGGGAATGATGTCCTGCGGACAGGAGGAAACTGCGCACACCAGATCCTCCAATACCTCGAAGGTGATGTAATCGCCCGGCTTGCTGGTGGGGTCGGTGACCTGCATGCGGCGGTCGGCCGTGACCGGCCCGTTCTGGAACAGGTTGAACGGCTCGGGCACGTCGAATTTCGACAGGCCGTGCAAGGCCAGCCCCTCATGCATGTTGTCCAGGCAATTGCGATGGCCGGCGACGTTGAAGTCGACGGTAAAGCGAGTGTCGTCGCAGGCCGGGACGTTGGCATCATGTACGCCGACCGTGTCGGCCACCACGCGCAGCAGTGGGCGATCCAGCGAGGAATACAAGTGGTCGCCGACGTCGAAGAAGATTGACCCGAGCTTGCGGCGGGTATGGGTCGGCGACAGCTTCTCGCTCTTGTCGCCGGCCATGACGGCCACGAAGTCAGCCGCCTGCTGGCCTTCGACGTCGATGATCGTCAGGAACTGGCCGGCCTTCACCTCGAAGGTCCGGCCATGACCGGCTTGCACGGTCAGTTGATGGGTGGGCTTGCACATACGCATCTATCTCATTTGGCAGGGATGAAGTCGGCATCCGGTGTGGCGAAGGTCACGCCCAGGTATTGCTGCTGCAGCTTGGCCAGTTCGCCGCTCTTCTTCATGGCGATGATCTGGTCGCTGACGGCCTTGTTCAGGCGGACGTCTTCCGGACGGGTGGCCAACGCAATCCACTGCACGGGGCCCAGTTCGCCGGTCATCTTCATCTTGCCGGGGTTCTGCTTGATGACATCGGCCAGTACGGTCAGGTCGTCAAAAACGAAGTCGGCGCGGCGGGTCATCAGCGCGGCGACGGTCTGGTCCACGCTGTCGACGCTGAGCAGGGTGATCGGCGCCAGGCCCTTTGATTTGAGGGTCTCGTTGAACTGCTTGAGGATGCCCTCCGGGGCGCTGCCCGTCTTGACCGCACCGGTCAGGCCGGCCAGCGATTCGGGCGTCGGCTTTGACGGGATTTTGGTGTAGTCGCCGCGCACCAGTGCACCGTTGACGGTCTTGCCGGTTGGTACCACATAGGCGATGCGCTTGGCGCGTTCGGCGGTCACGTTCAGCGCCGAGCCTTCCATGTCGAAGGAGCCCGACAGCAGGCCCGGGATGATGCCGCTGAAGGCCATGCGCTGGTACTCGATCTTCACGCCCAGGCTCTTGGCCACCGCTGCCAGGATGGCCGGATCGTAGCCGACGATGGCGTTGGAAGCATCGGTGTACTCGTAGGGCGCGAAGGTCGGATCGATCGCGACGATCATCTTGCCGCGGCTCTTGATGTCATCGAGGGTATCGGCATGTGCGGCGGCGCTGCAGAACAACAGGGTGCAAAGCAGGAAACGGGAGAATCGTTGAGCGAGCATGGCGGACTCCGGAAGGTTGGTGAACGATGAAAGGGGCAAGACAGATCGTGTAATGCATGTTTCATGCCACGTATTTGAGAAACTATTGTTTCTTGATGGGGAGGGGCTGAAACAATGAATTCACATAGGTGTTTCATGAAATATTTGTTTCAGCAGTGCTGCTGCGGCGTACAATGCCCTTCGTTCCATTCCAGCGCGCCGCTGCACAAAACCGGGGAACTGCACCGCGCGGGAATGATTCTTGCACCATTGCGTTTCATCCAAGAACAGGTCCGCAGCACGAACATGGCCATCCATCCGACCAAGAAAAGCAAGGCTTCCGCCTCCATCGAAAGCCGCATCGCCGAACTCTACGACCAGCTATCGGAAATCGACTTGCGCCTGGCTGACATCATCCTCAGCGCACCGGGCCAGTTGGCCATGCAGACGGCGACCGAACTTGCGGAAAGCGCGCAGGTGTCCAAGGCGACGGCGACGCGTTTTTTCCAGAAACTCGGCTATGCGTCCTACGATGATGCACGGGAAAGTGCGCGCGCCGCGCTGGTGGGCGGCTCGCCTCTGTATCTGCAGAAAAGGGAGGGAAAGGATGCGGGGAGCGGGTTGGGCGCGTCCATCGAGGCCCACTTGAACCATGAGGTAACCAATCTTGCCAGTACCTATCGTTCGCTGGATCAGCAGGTGCTCAGCGAAGCGGTCAACAGCATTGCCCATGCGCATCGGGTGGCGATCATCGGCTATCGCCACAGCCATACGATTGCCCAGATGATCCGGCGCGAGTTGATCCAGGTACGCAGCAACGTACTGGTGCTGCCGGCGCCTGGCGATACCCTGGCCGAATACCTGGGCGACCTGGGGGAACGGGACATGGCGATCGTGATCGGCTTGCGGCGCCGGGTGCCGGCCGTCTCGCTGGCGATGGAAGCGCTATCGGAGGCAGGCGTGAAGACGCTGTACGTGTCCGACGTGATCGCCGGAAAGCCAGCCCGGCGCGCTGACTGGGTGATCCGCTGCCACACCGATGGCATGATGCTGTTTGACAGCGTGGTGGCCGTTTCTGCGATGGTCAACCTGATCTGCTCGCTGGTGGCGGAACGATTGCGCGAAAGAGGCAATGGTCACTTGCAGCGTGTCGAGGTGCTGCATCAGAAGATGAGAGAACTGGAGTAAGCCATTGACGCGATCCACGTCCGCACCCCGACTGAAATGGGACGTGGATCGCTACCGCTCAATCACGAAGCTGCCGCTACCGCTGCTGCCTCCAGCTCCTTGCCGCGCGTCTCCGGCAAGATCAGGCAAGCCACGATCACCAGCCCATAACACCCCGCCGCAATCCAGCCGATGGTCTGCCCCAGCGGCAAGCTGTTGCTGAGATAGCCCACCAGCGCCGGGCAGATCGCCCCGACGGCGCGGCCGAAGTTGTAGCAGAAGCCCTGGCCCGAGCCGCGGACGTCGCTGGGGAAGAGTTCCGACAGGTAAGCCCCCATCCCCGAGAAGATCCCGGAGAGGAAGAACCCCAGCACAAAGCCCAGCGCCAGCATCCAGGCATCGGTGACGATGAGCTGCGTATAGCTCAGTACCAGCACGATGCCCATCGCCGCAAACAGCATGAAGCAGCGGCGTCGGCCGATGGTATCGGAGAGCCAGGCCGAAGTCAGATAGCCACAGAAGGAACCGCCGATCAGCACCAGCAGGTAAGTACTGGTGCCCAGCACCGACAGATGGCGCTCGGTCTTCAGGAAGGTCGGCAGCCAGGTGGTCACCGAGTAATACGCGCCTTGCATGCCAGTGGCCAGCAGGCTCGCCAGCAGCGTGGTGCGCAACAGGTCGGGATGGAAGATGCGCAGGAAATTGCCGCGCTGGCCGCTTTCGCGCAACCGTGCCCGGGTCGCCAGATACACCTCGGGCTCGCTGATGGCGCGGCGGATGTAGAGCGTCAGCAGGGCCGGCAGTACGCCGATCCAGAACAGGATTTTCCACGCCGTCTCCGGTGGCAGCACGGCATAGACGCCCCAGAAGGCCAGCGCGGAAGCCGCCCAGCCCACCGCCCAGCTGCTCTGCACCAGGCCTGATGCCTTGCCGCGATGGCGTGCCGAGATGGTCTCGGCGATCAGCACCGAGCCGACCGCCCATTCGCCGCCCATGCCGAAGCCCTGCATGGCGCGGGTAAAGAACAGCTCGCCGAAGGAAGTGGTGAAGCCCGAGAGGAAAGTGAACAGCGCAAACCACAGCACCGTCCATTGCAGTACCCGCACCCGGCCATAGCGGTCGGCCAGCACGCCGGCCGCCCAGCCGCCGATGGCCGAGGTCAGCAGGGCGCCGGTGGCGATGTAGCCGGCTTCGGCCTTGCTCATGCTCCACGCGGCCAGCAGCGTGGGGATGAGGAAGGTATAGATCATGTAATCAAAACCATCCACCGCATAGCCGGTGAAGGTCGCCGTGAGCGTACGTCGCTCGGATGACGTTGTTTCTTGCAGCCACATGATGATCCCCGTAATGTATGTAAATCACTGACGTGCGGCATCACACGGCCAGCGTAGAGCGCGGCCGGTGACGGAAAACGGTAGGTCGTACTGCTCTACGTCTGCGCGTCGAGCAGCAATTCGCTGTTGAGCTTGTCGGTCACCAGCATGTAGCCGGGCGCATGGGTGATGCAGAATTCGGGCCGGGCGGCGACGATGGCGGCCTGGGGCGTGACACCGCAGGCCCAGAACACCGGCAGTTCATCGGCGCGGATGTCCACGGCTTCGCCATAGTCGGGCTGGCCGATATCGCTGATACCGATCAGGGCCGGGTCGCCGATGTGGATCGGTGCACCATGCACCTGCGGCGTGCGGGCGGTGATCTGGATGGCGCGGATGGCGTCGGCGGCCTTGAGCGGGCGCATCGAGACCACCGTCGGCCCCTGGAACACGCCCACGGGCTGAGTCGCAATGTTGGTACGGTACATGGCCACGTTGCGGCCTTCGCTGACGTGGCGCAGCGCAATGCCGGCCGCCAGCAGGGCATGCTCGAAGGAGAAGGAACAGCCCAGCGCAAAGGTAACCAGATCATCGCGCCACACGGCGCGCAGGTCATTCACCTCGGCCACGCGCTGGCCATGTCGCCAGAGGTGGTAGCGCGGTACGTCGCTGCGCACGTCCAGATCGAGACCCAGCGCGGGCAGGGCCGGGGAACCGGGTTCGGAAACGGCCAGCAAGGGACAGGGCACGGGATTGCGTTCGCAGAAGGCGAGAAAATCTTGCGCCAGTGCCGCTGGCAGAATCGCCAGGTTGACCTGCACGTGGGCGCTGGCTACGCCGCTGGTGTGGCCCGTGAAGGCGCCGCTGCGGGCGGCCAGGCGCACTTCCAGCGCAGTCGAGGCAGCTGACAGCGCAGGCGCGGCGGCGGGATGGCAGGGCGTATCGGACAAGGCAGCGGCTGTCTCTGGCATGGCGGTCTCCTGATGGAATGGAGCCGATGTTAGGAGCGTGCCGGGAGGGCGTCCAACAAAAAATTTATATCTTTTGTTATCGATTTATTCGATGAGGACAGTGGAAAAATCACTATAGCGATTTTCGTGCCAAGGGTTCATTTTTGTGCGGCATGGCTTTTTGCTTGTGTGCGCCGTGCATGGTCCAGCGCCGAATCGAGCACCAGCTCGGCCAGGCTGGAACTGGGGTCTTCGCGGTAGCTGGCATGGATCTGCAAGGCGGGGAGGGTGGCCTCGCAGCGCAGGATGCGCAGCGGCAGGCGGCGCGTGAGTTGGCGCACCGAGGCGCGCGGCAGGGTGGCGACACCGAAGCCGCCTTCCACCAGCTGCACCATGGCGGAGATGGAAGAGATGGCGTGCACGCGTGGATTGACCACGCCCCATTCCTGGCACAGTTGCAGCAATCCCTGGTGCGGCTGCGAGCCGCGCTGGAAGGTGATGAGATCGTGGGCGGCCAGTTCTTCCAGCGTGTGGGAACGCGTGCCGAAGCGTTCGCGGTGGCCGACGAAGACCATCTCCATCGGCGTCATCAGGCGCGAGCGCACGGCGGTGTCGCTGCCGACCGTGGAGGTGAAGACCAGGTCCTGGGCACCGCGCCGGATCTGTTCGGTCAGCACCGGCGAAGTTTCGACGGTGAGTTCCAGAGCGAAGTCGGGATAGCGGCTGCGGATTTCCTGCAGCCAGGCGGGCAGCCAGCTGTGCACCACCGATTCGATGCTGCCGATGCGCAGCGCCAGCGGGCCTGCAGGGTTGCCGCCCAGTTCCTGGCGGATCTGGCGCTGCATGTCGAGCAGTTTGACGGCCAGGCGCTGGAAGCGCTGGCCGGCCACGGTGAGGCGGAACTGTTTTTCGCGGCGGTCCAGCAGCACCACGCCCAGCTCTTCCTCCAGCGAGGCGATGCGGCTGGACATGGTGGATTGCGTGATGTGGAGCTTTTCGGCGGCGCGGGTGATGCTCTTGAGCGAGGCGGCCCAGTGGAAGGCTTCGACGAATCGCAGGTTCATGAGTGCTTGGCGAAGAGGTTGGCGGCTTGGCGGGATGCGTGTCGTAGCCTACCAGATGCCAGGGCCTGTTCATGTGGATCAGAGTACAGGCTGCAAGCTATTTCTTGCGCACCGCACCAAAATTCCCGCCGCTTGACACAATCCTCCCCGATACCTATCCTCACCCCCCATTGGTCTGACCCTTCACTGCCCGCAGATGCCGGGCTGGCGGGCCAGAGCGGCGATGCCGATACGGCAGCGATTCACCCCTACAGGCAGGTATCCAGAGAGCATGTCCTTCGACCCCATCGTCCAGAAATCCATTTCCGAACAGGTTGCCCAGCGGCTGCTGACCATGATCCGCAGCGGCTTGTTGAAACCTGACCAGCAACTGCCGCCCGAGCGCGAGCTCGCGGCCATGCTGGGGGTGGGCCGTCCTGCGGTGCGCGAGGCCATTCGCGGACTGGCGCTCCTGGGCCTGCTGCGTATCCGCCAGGGTGAGGGCACCTTCGTCAGTTCGCTGGAAACGCGCGAACTGCTGGAGCCGCTGGAGATGATCATCGATCTCAATCCCGGCACGCTGGAAGCCCTGTTCGATGCCCGCCTCATCATCGAGACCGGCGTGGCCGCGCTGGCCGCGACCCACATGGAAGACGCCGAACTGGCGCGCCTGGCCCGCAACGTCGAGGACGAGGCGCGGCTGCTGTCGGATCCGGCGGCGTTTTCGGCGGCCGACGTGGAATTCCACGAGGCCATCATCGAGGCCTGCGACAATCCCTTCCTGCAAAGCATCGCCGGCAGCCTCTACATGCTGGGCAAGAAGAGCCGCTCCATCACCTCGCGCATTCCCTCCACGCTGGAACGCAGCCTGCAGGATCACCGCGATATCCTCGCCGCACTCAAGGCGCGCGATCCGCAGAAGGCGTCCGAAGCCATGCGCCACCACCTGCTGCGCGTGCGCGATGCCTATCGCAGTGCCGGGCGCAGCCAGGACGAATCCGTCCACGATTGACTTTTCTGGCATGGCTCTTGCGGCAGCAAGGTCATGCAGACCGATTCCTTCCTCCCCGTCCTGGCTTCTGCTGCCCTGGCTCCGCCGGGCGGCTTGCTGCGCGACAAGCTGGCGCTGCTGCTGGACTCCACCGGCGAAGGCATCTACGGCATCGATCTGGCGGGGCGTTGCACCTTCATCAACCGCGCCGGTGCTGCGATGCTGGGCTATGCACCCGCCGAAGTTCTGGGCCGCAACATGCACGAGCTGGTGCATCACAGCCATGAGGATGGCGGCCATTACGCCGAGGCCGACTGCCCCATCCTGAAAGCCTTCCGCAAGGGCGAGTCCTGCCGGGTCGACCAGGAAGTGTTCTGGCGCGCCGATGGCAGCTGTTTTGCCACCGAGTATTCCTCTTACCAGATCGTCGATGCGGGCCAGGTGCGCGGGGCGGTGATTGCCTTCAGCGATATCTCCAAGCGGCGCCAGGCCGAGGAACAGTTGCAGCGCGCCAAGGCCGAACTGGAAGTGCGAGTGGCCGAGCGCACCCGCGAGCTGTCGGCGGCGCTGCGCCAGGTGCGGCAATTGTCGGCGCATGCACATTCGGTGCGCGAGGATGAACGTACCCGTATCGCCCGCGAGATCCACGATGAACTGGGCAGCCTCCTGGTGGCGCTCAAGCTGGACGTGAACTGGATGGCCAAGCGCGTGGCCCACCTCGATCCGGTGGCGCGCAAATGCGAGGCCATGAGCCGCCTGATCGAGACGGCGGTGGACAACGTGGGGCGCATCATCACCGACCTGCGTCCCAGCATTCTCGATCACCAGGGCCTCATCGCCGCGCTCGAATGGCAGGTGCAGGAATTCTCGGAAGCCACCGAACTACCCTGCGAGGTCGAGTTCGATATCGCACCGGAAGCTTTCGTACCGGACGGCGCCAAGGCCACGGCGGCGTTTCGCATCTTCCAGGAAATGCTTTCCAACGTGGCGCGCCACGCCCAGGCCACGCAGGTGCGTATTGCCGTCCACCTGACCCCGGCCGAGCTGCGCATGGAAGTGGAAGACGATGGCGTGGGCACATCCCGCGCCGCGCTGGAAGCGGCCACTTCCTATGGCGTGATGGGCATGCGCGAACGTGCCTTGCACTTCGGTGGCGCATTGAGCATTGCTGGTGCGCGCCTTGCACCAGCCGATGGCAGGCCGGGGACGCTGGTCTGCCTGCGCTTGCCCCATCACACCGGACGGACGCTGACATGAGCGCGGCCGGCGACAACATCCGCATCCTGCTGTGCGATGACCATCGCATCGTGCGCGAGGGCTTGAAGCAGATCCTGGCCGACACGCCCGATATCGAGGTCGCCGCCGAATGCGCCAACGGGCCCGACGTGCTGCATCGTGCCCGCGTCGAGGCCATCGACCTGGTGCTGCTGGACATCGCCATCCCGCAGCAGGACGGGCTGGACGTGCTGCGCCAGATCAAGCAGGAGATGCCGCGCCTGCCGGTGCTGATGCTGTCCACCTATCCCGAGAAACACTATGCGGCGCGCTGCTACAAGCTGGGCGCAGCCGGCTATCTCAACAAGAGCGCCGATCCCGAGCAACTGGTGGAGGCCATCCGCAAGGCCGCCAGCGGTGGCCTGTACGTGAGCGCGCAGATGGCCGAGACGCTGGCCTCGGGCCTGGCCCGGCGTGCCACGGCGCCGCAGCGGGCCGCGCATGAGAGCCTGTCGCACCGCGAGTATCAGGTGTTCCAGCTCATCGCTGCCGGGCGCAGCGTCAAGGAAATCGCCGACCAGCTGGAGCTGAGCCCCAATACGGTGAGCACCTACCGCAGCCGCATCCTGGAGAAGACCGGCGCGTCCAATGACGTGGGCATTGCCATGTATGCCGTGCGGCACCAGTTGCTGCCGGTCTGATTGCCTGACGTCATTCTGATGCGTGTTTTCGTCATTCTGGCGGGACAATAGGCCATATTTGTAGTGCCAGCACTACAAGATGTCGTGAGCCCATGACGTTCTGTAGCGGGCTGGCCAATCCCTTGCAGGTGCGGGAGGTGAACGCAGCAACTCACCTCACACTCACCAGACGGGGGAATCATGCCGGACGCACCAGAGACCAATCTGTTCCACACCTATGACGCCGAGCGCGCCGGGCAGGGCTGCTCCTGCGGCCGCCACGGCAGCCAGCAGCAACATGAGGCCGATCGCCTGGCAGAGCAGCAGCGCCTGCAACGCGGCCAGGACGTGGAAGCGCTGACCAATGACGTGGTGGAAGAAGCCCTGATGCGTTCGCTCTTTCCGCGCGTGGCCGAGCGCCGTGATTTCCTGCGCGCGGTGGGCAAGAATGCGGCGCGCGCGGCCATCGCCAGCGTGCTGCCGCTGGGCTCGCTGCAGGCCATGGCGCAGGAGAAGAATGGCGCGCCGGAAAAGAAGGATCTCAAAATTGGCTTCATCGCCATCACCTGTGCGGCGCCGCTGATCATGGCCGATCCGCTGGGCTTCTATCGCAAGCAGGGCCTGAACGTGTCGCTGAACAAGACGGCCGGCTGGGCCCTGATCCGCGACAAGATGATCAACAAGGAACACGACGCCTCGCACTTCCTCTCGCCCATGCCGATGGCCATGTCCATGGGCGTGGGCAGCAACGCCACGCAGATGCGCGTGGCCACCATCCAGAACATCAACGGCCAGGCCATCACGCTGCATACCAGGCACAAGGACAAGCGCGATCCCAAACAATGGAAGGGCTTCAAGTTCGCCGTCCCCTTCGAGTATTCGATGCACAATTTCCTGCTGCGCTACTACCTGGCCGAGCACGGCCTGGACCCGGACCGCGACGTGCAGATCCGCGTCACGCCGCCACCGGAGATGGTGGCCAATCTGCGGGCGGGCAACATCGATGGCTTCCTCGGTCCGGACCCGTTCAACCAGCGCGCGGTGTATGACGAGGTGGGCTTCATCCATATCCTCTCCAAGGAAATCTGGGACGGTCATCCCTGCTGCGCCTTTGGCGCCTCGGAAGAATTCATCCAGCAGAATCCGAACACGTTTGCCGCGCTCTTCCGCGCCGTACTGACGGCGGCGGCGATGGCACGCGATCCGGCCAACCGCTCGCTGGTGGCCAAGGTGATCTCGCCACCGGCCTACCTGAACCAGCCGGAGACGGTGGTGGAGCAAGTGCTCACCGGCCGCTTCGCCGATGGCCTGGGCAACGTCAAGAACGTGCCGGGCCGCGCCGATTTCGATCCGGTACCCTGGGATTCGATGGGGGTGTGGATCCTCACGCAGATGAAGCGCTGGGGCTACATCAAGGGCGACGTCGACTACAAGGCCATCACCGAAAAGGTGCTGCTGCTGACCGAGGCCAAGAAGCACATGAAGGAACTGGGCCAGCCGGTGCCGGAAGGTGCCTATCGCAAGTATTCCATCATGGGCAAGGAGTTCGATGCCAGCAAGGCCGATGCCTACGTGAACAGCTTTGCCATCAAGAGGAGCGCATGATGCCCTCGCCGCATCTCGGCTGGCGCGCCGCGCTGATTTCTCTGCTGCTGCTGGCGGCACTGCTGATGGTGTGGCACCTGGCCACGCTGCCCAGGGAGAGTGCAGCCAGCGCGGCCCAGGATGAGTACGCCAAACTGATGGGCAAGGGCAGCGGTGCCGCCAAGCGCGATGGCTTCCCGGGCCTGGCGCAGATGGGAGAGACGATGCGCAAGGAATTGGCCAATCCCTTCTACGACAACGGTCCCAACGACAAGGGCATCGGCATCCAGCTGGCCTATTCGCTGGGACGGGTCGGACTGGGGTTTGCGATTGCGGCCGTGGTGGCGGTGCCGCTGGGATTCTTGCTGGGGATGTCGCCGCTGATGCAGCGCGCGCTCAATCCCTTCATCCAGATCCTCAAGCCCATCTCGCCGCTGGCGTGGATGCCGCTGGCGCTCTACACCATCAAGGATTCCTCGGTGTCGGGCGTGTTCGTGATCTTCATCTGTTCGGTCTGGCCGATGCTGATGAACACCGCTTTCGGCGTGGCCTCGGTGCGGCGAGACTGGTTGAACGTGGCCAAGACGCTGGAGGTGGCGCCGCTGCGGCGCGCTTTCCTGGTGATCCTGCCGGCAGCGGCGCCGACCATCCTCACCGGCATGCGTATTTCCATGGGCATCGCCTGGCTGGTGATCGTGGCGGCCGAGATGCTGGTCGGTGGTACCGGCATCGGCTACTACGTCTGGAACGAGTGGAACAACCTGTCGCTGACCAGCGTGATCTTTGCCATCCTGGTCATCGGCGTGACTGGCATGGTGCTCGACCTGATCTTTGCGCGGCTGCAGAAGCTGGTCACCTATGTCGAATGAAGGGAGCAGGAGCATGGACCACAATTTCCTGAGCGTGCAGGGCCTGGCCAAGCGATATGCGGCGGATGGCCCGCCGGTGTTCGAGCAGGTGTCCTTCGGCATCGACCGCGGCGAATTCGTCTGCGTGATCGGCCACTCGGGCTGCGGCAAGACCACCATCCTCAACGTGCTGGCCGGGCTGGAAGCGGCCAGTGAGGGCGTGGTCATCATGGACCGGCGCGAGGTCAAGGGACCGAGCCTGGACCGCGGCGTGGTGTTCCAGAGCCATGCGCTCATGCCGTGGTTCAGCGTGCTGGGCAATGTGGTGTTCGCGGTGCGTTCGCGCTGGCCCGACTGGCCGCGCGCCAAGGCCGAGGAGCATGCGCGGCGCTTCATCGACATGGTGGGACTGAAGGGTGTCGAGCACAAGAAGCCCTCCGAGCTCTCGGGCGGCATGAAGCAGCGCGTGGGGATTGCGCGCGCCTTTTCCATCGAGCCCAAGATGCTGCTGATGGATGAACCCTTCGGCGCGCTCGATGCCTTGACGCGCGGCGTGGTGCAGGACGAGCTGCTGAAGATATGCGCGGCCACGCACCAGACCGTCTTCATGATCACCCACGACGTGGATGAAGCGATCCTGCTGGCCGACAAGATCTTCCTCATGTCCAACGGGCCGCAGGCCTGCATCGCCGAGGTGGTCATCAATACGTTGCCCAAGAACCGCACCCGCGAAGGCATGCACCACGATCCGCAGTTCTATCGCATCCGCAACCACCTGGTCGATTTCCTGGTGCACCGCTCGCGCCAGATCCAGGCCGCGCACGCCACTGGCGCGGCGCGCCTGCCAACCCGTATCGTCATGCCGGGGCTGGAGCAGGCGGCGGCCTGATGGTGGGCGTGTGGATTGGTCATTTCGTCAGTTTGTATCGTCATTGTGCAGCAGAGTTTCGTCAGGATCGATGGCAGGGACTGCAAAGTGTCGTCGATATTCTTTTTCGTCCACCCAAGGAGAGCGCGCATGGACCGCAACCAAGTTACCCAGAAAATCCTTATCAACAAGGTCAGCAAGAAGATGACCTGGGCCCAGATCGCCGAGCGCATCGGCCAGAGCAAGGAGTGGACCACCGCTGCCATGCTGGGCCAGATGACCCTGACCGCCAAGCAGGCGGCCGTGGCCCAGGAGATGTTTGAACTCACCGATGAAGAGACCCTGTGGCTGCAGATCGTGCCCTACAAGGGTTCGCTGCCGACCTCGGTGCCGACCGATCCGCTGATCTATCGCTGGTACGAGATCGTCAATGTCTATGGCAGCACCATCAAGGAACTGATCCACGAGGAATTCGGCGACGGCATCATGAGCGCCATCGATTTCAAGATGGATATCCAGCGCCAGGCCGACCCGAATGGTGATCGCGTCAATGTGATGCTGTCGGGCAAGTTCCTGCCCTACAAGACCTACTGAGTCACATCGCGTTACACGCGGATTGCGGCAAAGGCGGCGTGCGCGGCTAGAATAGCGCGCATGCTCAAAGACAAGAAACTTTCCGCCTACGCGCCCTCGGCCACCCGCATCCGGGCGCGTTTCGTGGCCATCTCCTGGCGCGATCTGGCCATCAGCTTCGGTCCCATCATCCTGCTGATCCTGATCGGCGCGTGGCTGGTGATCTGGCTGATTCGGCCTGCGCCGCCATCCTCCATCACCATTGCCGCCGGCCCGAAGGACAGCAATTTCTGGCGCGTGGCCGAGCGCTACAAGACGCTGCTGGCGCGCGATGGCATCCGCCTCGATATCGTCGAGACCGGTGGCTCGCTGGACAACCTCAAGCGCCTGGCCGATCCTGACCAGGACGTCGACGTCGGTTTCGTGCAGGGTGGTCTGGCCAGTGCCGTGCCGGCCGAGGCGCTGGAACCGCTGGTGTCGCTGGGCAGCATTTCCTACGTGCCGGTCTCGGTGTATTACCGGGTCGAGCCGCCGCGCGAGGATGGCCGCCCGGCGCCGCCGCTGCGGCAATTGTCGGAACTGGCCGGCAAGCGCATTGCCATCGGCGGGCAGGGCAGCGGTTCCAGCGTATTGGCCGCGACCCTCTTGAAAGCCAATGGCGTGGAGCCGGGCGGCAGTACCCAGCTGTTGAACATCGGCGGCGACGAAGCCGCGCAGGAACTGACCAGCGGCAAGATCGATGCGGCCTTCCTGATGGGGGATTCGGTGTCGGTGGCGACCATGGGCAAGCTGCTGCGCGCGCCCGGCATCCGGCTGCTGGATTTTTCGCAGGCTGAAGCCTACGTGCGGCGCTTCCGCTATCTCAATACCCTGAAGATGCCCATGGGCGTGTTCGACCTGGCGCGCAACCTGCCGGCGCGCGATACGCAACTGATCGCACCCACGGCGGAACTGGTGGCCCGGGACGACCTGCATCCGGCACTCTCCGACCTCTTGATCGCTGCGGCTCGCGAGGTGCACGGCAAGGCCAACGTGATGCAGAAGGCCGGTGAATTCCCGGCGCCCCTGGAGCACGAATATCCGATCAGCGACGATGCGGCGCGCTACTACAAGTCCGGCAAGACCTTCTTCTACCGCACCTTGCCGTTCTGGATGGCGAGCCTGCTGGATCGTGCAGTGGTGATCGTGCTGCCGGTGATCCTGTTGTTGATTCCGGGGATCAGGCTGGTGCCGATGCTGTATGGCTGGCGCGTGCGGTCGCGCATCTATCGCTGGTATGGCGAGCTGATCGCGCTGGAACGCGGACTCTCGCGCGACTCGCCGGAAGAGCAGGCCGAGATGCTCAGGCGCCTGGACGAGATCGAGATCGCGGTGAACCGCATGAAGATGCCGCTGGCCTTTGCCGACCAGTTCTACGTGCTGCGGGAACATATCGGCTTCGTCCGCGCCCGCCTGGCGGCCGGTGTGGCCTGAACGCCACGCGGCGGCGGGCAGGGCGACCGGGTTGTTGTATGCTCGCCATGGTGTGCACAGTACTGTACAAAAAATACTGTGTATTCATACAGTACTGTGCTAAAGTGAAGCCTCCTATCGACAAGAAGAGGAATCGCTGCCATGACCCACTTTGATCTTGCTTCCGACGCTCGCTTCGCTGTTGCATCGTCCACCCCGTCTTCGCTGGCCATCCGTCTTGGGCGCCGCGAAATCTTCATTTGCCGTGATACTTACGTGCGCCGTTACCGGGTCAATCCGGTGATCGAGTGCAGCGCCGGTATCGAGCCCGGCCACGTGGAAATCCTGTTGTTCCGCCGTTGGCTGATGGTCCTGTCGAAGGCGCGCGGCTGACGCGTCGCGCCTTGGACTGGCTGGTGGTGGATGCGCTGGGGAGGGCGGCCGGGGTGGATCAGGCGGTGCTGCCTGCCACCGCCGGGGTGGTTGCCACTGTCGCGGAGGGCGCTGCCGCCAATGACGATTCCATGCTCGGAAACGTCACCAGATGCGTCACCTCCAGCCTGATCCCTATCCATTCCCCCACTGCATGATCGTGATGCGAGGGCACCAGCGAAAGCAGTTGCTGGCCGTTCTCCAGCGCCAGGGTGTAGAGGAATTCCGCGCCCCGGAACGACTTGCGTAGCACGCGTGCCTGCAATGGCGAGGCGTCGTCGTGCATCACGTCGTCAGCGCGTAGCAGCACATCGACCTGCGTCACCCCCGCATTGACTGCGCCCTCCAGCGGCAACCCGCGCAACAGGCCGGCTGCAGTGCGGACTTCGATTTCCCCTTGCGGCCCGGCGCTCGCAGCGACCTGCACCTCACCCCGCAGCAACACCCCATGCCCGATGAAATCGGCCGCGAAGCGCGTGGCCGGGCGGTGATAAAGCGCGTAAGGCGTATCCCATTGCTCCAGCCGGCCTTGCCGCATCACGCCCACGACATCGGCCACGGCAAAGGCTTCCATCTGGTCGTGCGTCACCATCAAGGCCGTGGTGTCGGTGCGCTTGAGGATGTCACGCACGTCGTGCGCCAGGCGTTCGCGCAATTCCACGTCGAGACTGGAAAACGGTTCATCCAGCAACAGCAGGCGCGGTTGCGGTGCCAGTGCGCGCGCCAGCGCAATGCGCTGCTGCTGGCCCCCGGACATCTGGTGCGGAAACTTGGATGCGGCTTCGGGCAAACCGACCAGGGCCAGCATCTGCGCCACGATCTCGTCACGCTGCGCACGCGCCATGCCGCGCAAACCAAAGCCGATATTGGCCGCCACATCCAGATGCGGAAACAGCGCGAAATCCTGGAACACCATCCCGATGCGCCGCTCCTCGGCCGGTACGCGCACGCCATCGCCTTCCAGCAATTGCCCATCCAACCGGATGCGGCCCGACTGCGCCGGCTCCAGCCCGGCCACGGCGCGCAACAGGCTGGTCTTGCCGCTGCCGGACGGGCCGATCAGCGCGCCCAGCTCGCCCGGCTGCAGGCGCAGCGAGACAGCCTCGACGGCAGGGTGGGCAGTGCGGGGATAACGGATGCTGACGTGATCGACTTCCAGAAACATGGGCAGGCTCGGTGAAATGGTTACAATTCGCGTTTGTCTCGGAGTGCGCAGTGTAGCGCATGGACCGCCGACTTCCCCTGGCAATTCTTTTTCTGGCCGCTTCTCCTTATGCACATCATCGGTTTGCTCGCTGTCCTGATCGCCTTGCCGCTCTTCGGTATCCTCGCTGCCTGGTTCGGGCTGGATGCGGCCGGCCTCGACATTCTGCGCCAGCAGATGCAGACCGTGCTGCCCGGCTACCTGGCCACCTCGGGCTGGCTGGCGCTGATGGTGCCGCTGGGCGTGGTCATCGTCGGCGGCGCGGCGGCGGTGACGGTGAGCCTGTTCGAGTTTCGCGGGCGGCGCTGGCTGTCCTGGGCCTTGCTGTTGCCGATGGCCATGCCGGCCTACGTGTCGGCCTATGCCTATACCGATTTCCTGCAATACGCGGGCGCGGTGCAGAGCACGCTGCGCGGCTGGTTCCCGGGCTGGCGCATGGACGTGCGCGGCTTGCCGGGGGCGGTGTGCATGTTCGTCTTCACGCTCTATCCCTACGCTTATCTGCTGGCGCGCAATGCACTCAGCGAGCGCGGCATGCACCTGATGGAAGCGGCGCGCATGCTGGGCACGCCCCTGTCCGAACGCATCCGGCGCGTAGCCTTGCCGCTGGCGCGCCCGGCGCTGGCGGCCGGAGCGGCACTGGCGCTGATGGAGACGCTGGCCGATTACGGTGTCTCGGCCTACTTCGGGCTGACTACCTTCACTACCGGCATCTACAAGGCCTGGGTGGTGCTGGATGACCGCCTCGCGGCCGCCCAGTATGCCTCGCTGCTGCTGCTCTTCGTGGCAGTGCTGCTGTGGCTGGAGCGGCGCGAGCAGGGCCGCATGCGCTTCGCCGCCGGCCGTGGAGCGCGCGGCAGCGAGGGGGCCGAGGCGCGCCTGCCGCAGCTGTCGCGCATGCAGACGCTGGCAGCGTGGGTGGTGTGCGGTTTGCCGGTGGTGCTGGGATTCGTGCTGCCGGTGGCGATCCTGTTGCAGCTGTGGGCGGGGCAGTGGGGCAGCGCGGACGGGACGATGCCGGCCTTCGATCTGGTTCGCTATGCCGGATGGGTGTGGAACAGTTTCCGCTTCGGCGGCATGGCGGCGGGAGCGGCCATCGTGCTGGCGCTGGGCCTGTGCTTCGCGCTGCGCGCCACCCACCTGCCGCGCCTGCAGGGTGCGATGCTGCGCCTGACCGCGCGGCTGGCCGGCATGGGCTATGCCATTCCCGGGTCGGTCATCGCGGTGGGCATCCTGCTGCCGGTGGCCTGGCTGCAGGCCATGTGGCCGGCCGCAGGTCTGGGCGTGCTGCTGACGGCCAGCTCGCTGGGCGTGATCTATGCGTATCTGGTACGCTTCACGGCGGTTGCGGTGCAGTCGGTGGAGTCCGGCTACACGCGCATTCCGGCCAGCCTCGATGAAGCGGCACGTACCCTGGGCAGTTCGCGTGCGGTGATCGCCTGGCGCCTGCACATGCCGCTGTTGTGGCGTTCGCTGGCGGTGGCCGCGCTGATGGTCTTCGTCGATGTGGTCAAGGAATTGCCGGCCACCTTGCTGCTGCGTCCCTTCGATACCGATACCCTGGCCGTGATCGCGCACAACCTGGCGCGCGACGAGCGCCTGGGCGAGGCGGCGCTGCCGGCCTTGTCCATCGTGCTGGTGGGGCTGGCGCCGGTGCTGCTGGTGATGCGGGCGCTGGATGGCAAGCGCAATGCGGACTTGCAAAGCGGCCTTCCGCCCGCATAACGCAAAGACCAACAAAGGGCGTAGCCAGGGGGCTGCGGCCACTCTCTGGAGAAACCATGAGCCAATACGATTACGACCTCTTCACCATCGGCGGCGGTTCCGGTGGCGTGCGCGCGGCGCGCTTCGCCGGCCAGGCCGGTGCCCGCGTCGGGCTGGCGGAGAAGGGCGATCTCGGCGGCACCTGTGTCAACGTCGGCTGCATTCCCAAGAAGCTGATGTCCTACAGCGCCCATTTCCATGAGGATTTCGCCGATGCCGCAGGGTATGGCTGGACCTTGCCCGGCCAGCCGAGCTTCGACTGGTCGGCCCTGATCGCCAACAAGGACCGCGAGATCGCCCACCTCAACGACATCTACCAGCGCTTGCTTGATGGCGCCAACGTCAGCCTGCATCGCGGCTTTGCGACGGTGGAGGATGCCCATACCGTCAACGTCGACGGCCAGCGTTTCACCGCCCGCCACATCCTGGTGGCCACGGGCGGCCATCCCGACAAGCCGCGGATTCCGGGCAGCGAGCTGGGCATCACTTCGGACGATTTCTTCCACCTCAAGGGCCTGCCGAAACGCGCGGTGGTGCTGGGTGGCGGCTACATTGCGGTGGAACTGGCGTCCATCCTCAACGGCCTGGGCAGCGAGGTGACGCTGGTCTATCGCCGCGAGCGCCTGCTGCGCAACATGGATGCCGACCTGGGCATGCACCTGGCCGATGAAATGGCCAAGAAGGGCATCCGCCTGGTCTTCAATGCCAGCATCGATGCCATCGAGGCGCCCCATGCCGGGGAAGAAAGTGTCAAGCAGGTGCGCCTGACCAATGGCGAAACGCTGGCCGCCGAATGCGTGCTCTTCGCCACCGGACGCACGCCCAATACGCGCGGGCTGGGGCTGGAGAAGGCCGGTGTGGCCCTGAAGGAAAACGGTGCCGTGGTGGTCAATGAAAACTTCGAGAGCAGCGTGCCCTCGATCCTGGCCGTGGGCGACGTGATCGACCGCGTGGCGCTCACGCCCGTGGCGCTGGCCGAGGCGATGGTGGTGGTGTCGCGCCTGTTCGGCCAGGGCGAGCGCAGCATGTCCTATCGCAATATTCCGACAGCAGTGTTCAGTCATCCCAATGTCGGCACCGTGGGGCTGTCCGAAGATCAGGCGCGCCGCGAGCATGGTGAAGTAAAAATATTCAGAACGGACTTCAAGCCGCTCAAGAACACCCTCTCGCGCAATACCGAACGCACCTTCATGAAGCTTGTGGTCGATTCGAAGACCGACCGGGTGCTCGGCGTGCACATGGTCGGCGGCGATGCCGGCGAGGTGATCCAGGGCTTTGCGGTGGCGCTGCAATGCGGTGCTACCAAGGCGCAGTTCGATACCACCATCGGCATCCATCCGACCTCCGCCGAGGAATTCGTGACCATGCGCACACCGGTGGCCTGAGCCCATCGTCCATCAGCGGCGCAACAAGAAACGGGGATGCATGGCATCCCCGTTCCGTTTCATGCGCCGGCCAGCGGACTCATCGCCACAGCGCGTAGCCGATGCGCAGTTGCGGGTGATCCTTCTGGTTGTAGGTCAGCAGGCTTTCGCCATAGCCATAGAAGTAGCTGGCCATCAGGTAACCCGCCGTGCCCGGCAGCAGGCGCGAGAGCGGGTAGGTGAGCTGGGTCTCGGCGCTGTACTTGCCACCCAGCTTGCCCTTGCGCAGCAGGGTCGCCACTTCCATGCCATCGGGTTTGCCATAGGCCAGCTTCAGGTCCAGGTGGCCGCGGTAGTCGGCGATGTCCGGATTGTCGCGCGTGGGGCCGAGATAGGCATAGACCTTGGGCGCGACCTTGAAGTGATAGTCGTTGAGATTGCCGAAGTTGAAGCTCGGCTCGATGAAAACCGTATTGATGCTGCGCGAGGCCGTGCCGTCGCGGCCATTGGATTCGTGCTCCAGGCCCGTGGCGATGCCGACCCGGCTCAAGACGCTGTTCTGGATGCCCACGTCGGGCAGGTAGTAATACAGGCTGGGGCGATAGCTGGTATCGCGGAAGGGCGCCGAGGGTGCCGACAAGTCCCACAGCGAAAACTGCGTGTAGCCCAGGTAAAGATTGTCCAGCAGGCCGCGCGAGCGCGGGTCATCCGGCACGAACAGGCGGAACTTGAAGCTGAGCTGGAAGCGCGCATTGGTATCGCCATTGTTGTGCCCCACCGTGAAATACATCGGCTCATTGAAGGACAGCCGGCGATTGTTGGAGAGGATGTCTTCGGCCGCCGGTGCACTGTCGACGGGCGATGCATTGGCGCCGGGCGTGAACACGGTGGCCGACGGCGCCACCGGAGCCACCTTGCTGCGCGAGTCGGCCAGGGGCGTATTGATCAGGTCGGGCGACTCCGGCAAGGGCCCCAGCGAGGCATCCGGACGCACCACCGCCACCAGCACCGGCGAGGCATCGATGCCGATGGGTTCGATGCGCACCATGCCGCGCAGGCGCTCGGGCAACTCGCCCCGGTAGCGCACCTTGCGGAATTGGCCTTGCTTCAGCGTCAGGCTGTCGTCGCCATCGACGCGCTGCAGGGCGATCTGTTGCGGCGGGATCATGTCGGCCGACGCCGCCACCAGCAGGGTGGCGGGCAATTGATAGGTGCGCTCGGCCTGTTCATCCTCGGCCACCAGCAGGGTCAGTTCCAGCGGTTTGCTGGCATCGATGCGCTTGGGCGGTTGCACCATCGAAATACCGGCGTGGGCCGGGGTGACCATCCACAGTGGGATGGCCAGGGCGCACAGGGCCAGGGTGAGACGGCGTGAGAGACGGGTGGGGCGTAGGCTCGGCATGGTTTCCTTGTTGTCGTTTTCCAGCTTGTTCTGTGGTGCGCGGGCGGGAAGCGCTGTTGTGTGAACAGATAGCCGGCGTCCCATAAAGTTGCCATTTCATTGGCATCTTCTCCCTATTGAGCGGCTTTGGCCTGCGCTTGTTCACCTGGAAGTATCCATGTGACGTCGCGTGGCACAAGGAGATGGACTGAATCCACAAATTGGCCGTGGCATCGCCTGCTATTCCTCGGATTGCCCGGGCTCGCTTGATGCAAAGATCACTACATAGGGAAACGCAAAGGCAGGACAGCGTTTCAGGCAGGCTCCTGAGGGGGAGGTTGGGGCGGACGGCTCGTATTGGCGTCCGTCCCTTTTTGTTTGCGCGCCCGCCCGGTCTTACAGCACCTTGCCCGGATTCATCAGTTGCTGCGGATCCAGCGCCTGCTTGATGGCGCGCATCAGGCGCAGTTCCACCGGCGACTTGTAGCGCAGGATTTCCTCCCGCTTCAATGCCCCCAGCCCGTGCTCGGCCGAGATCGAGCCGCCAAAGCGGTCCACGCTGTCATGCACCACGCCGTTGATGTCGGCCTGGCGCGCCAGGAAGTCGGCATCGGCCACGCCCACGGGCGGCGAGACGTTGTAGTGCAGGTTGCCATCGCCCAGGTGGCCGAAGCTGACCATGCGGCAGCCCGGCGCGGCCTGTTGCACCAGGGCATCGGTCACGTCCATGAACTCGGCGATGCGCGAGATCGGCACCGAGATGTCGTGCTTGATGTTCTTGCCTTCGTGCGCCTGCGCCATCGAGATGCTCTCGCGCAGGCGCCACAGGGCCTTGGATTGGGCCAGCGAGGCGGCGATCACCGCATCCTCCGCCAGGCCTTGCTCCAGGGCATCGCCGATCAGGGTTTCGAAGAGGGCGCGGGCGTGGTCTTCCGATTCGCTGTCCGACACTTCCAGCAGCACGTATTGCGCATGCGCCCGGGCAAAGGGCAGGCGCTGGTCGGGGAAGTGCTTGCAGACCAGTTGCAGGCAGAAGTGCGACATCAGCTCGAAACCGGTGAGCGCCGAACCGCAGCGTGCCTGTGCCCTCTGCAGCAGTTGCAGCGCCTGGGCTGGCGTGTGCAGCGCCACCAGGGCGGTCAGTTGCGCGCGCGGCTGCGGGAACAGCTTGACCACGGCGGCGGTGATGATGCCCAGCGTGCCTTCGGCGCCGATGAAGAGGTCGCGCAGGTCGTAGCCGGTGTTGTCCTTGCGCAAGCCCTTGAGGCTGCTCATGACCTCGCCTTGCGCGGTCACCACTTCCAGCCCCAGGCACAGTTCGCGGGTATTGCCATAGCGCAGCACGCCGGTGCCGCCCGCATTGGTGGAGAGATTGCCGCCGATGGTGCAACTGCCCTCGGCCGCCAGCGACAGCGGGAACAGGCGCTCCACCGCTGCCGCCTGCTCCTGCAGGTGCTGCAGCACGCAGCCGGCTTCCGCCGTCATCGTATTGTTCAGCGGATCGACCGCGCGGATGCGGTTCAGGCGGCGCAGCGACAGCACCACGGCATTGCCCTGCTGGTCGGGTACGCTGCCCAGCACCAGGCCGGTATTGCCGCCTTGCGGCACCAGCGGTACGGCGTGGCGGGCGCATAGCCGGACCAGTGTTGCCACCTCGGCGGCATCGGCCGGGCGTAATACGGCCAGGGCACGTCCGGTATAGCGGCCGCGCTGGTCGGTCAGGTAGCCGGCGGTGTCGCTGGCATCGGTGAGGACATGGGCGGCGCCGATGGCGGCGCGGCAGGCGGCTAGGAATTCGGTCATGGAAACGGGGCGCACCGCGCGGGGTGTGGTGCGCCATAGTCGGGGAGAGGATTTACTGGGAGGCCTTCTGGATCGCCTGGCGGGCGATCTCCTTGGCGGCCTTCTTGAACGGATGCAGGTAGGCCAGCGCGCAGACGAAATACAGCGTCGTCAAGGCTACTTCCACCCAGGCCAGCACCACCGAGGCATGGGCGCTGTCGCTGGTGGCGCGCACCAGGCCTTCGGCCAGGTACACCAGGATCAGCATGGAGGACCATTGCAGTGTATATACATCGCGCTTCAACACCCCGCGCAGCGGCAGCAGCAGCGGCAGCACCTTGAGCACCATCCAGGAGCCGCCCGGACGCAGCGGCGCCAGCACCAGTTCCCACGCCAGGCAGAGCAGGATCAGGGCGACCAGGCTGGAGCTGGCTCCGAGGTGGAAGTAGCGCGCACGGCTGTTCATGATGGTCTCCGTAATTTGATGGCGTTTTCTGCCAGCCGTTTGCCCAGCGCGATGGCCAGGGAACGCGAGTCGTCCGACAGCGGCTGGTTGCCGTTGACGCCCGCCCAGTGGCTGGCGCCATAAGGCGTGCCGCCGCTGGAGGTGTTCATCAGTTCGGGATGCGAATAGGGCAGGCCGACGATGAGCATGCCGTGATGCAGCAAGGGCAGCATCATGCTCAAGAGCGTCGATTCCTGGCCGCCATGCAGGCTGCCGGTGGAGGTGAAGACGCAGGCCGGTTTGCCCGCCAGGGCGCCGGAGAGCCATTGCGGCGAGGTGCCGTCCCAGAAATACTTCATGGCCGCGGCCATGTTGCCAAAGCGCGTGGGCGAGCCCAGGGCCAGGCCGTCACACTGCGCGAGATCGCTGGCTTCCACGTAGGGCGCGCCGGAGCTGGGCACGTCCGGCTCCACCGCCTCGGTGACGGTCGAGACGGCCGGCACGGTGCGCAGGCGGGCGTCGCAGCCGGGCACGCTTTCCACGCCCTGGGCGATCAGCTCGGCCAGCTTGCGGGTGGCGCCATGGCGCGAATAGTAGAGCACCAGAATGGTGGCGTTGGCAGCAGCGTTCACGGAAGGTGTGGTGGTTGTCATGTGACTTATTATATTTCCGTTTTTTTGTGCCCAGAGAGAAGGAAAAGGCGGTGTGCACCGGCTTTTTCTTCATCTGCACCAAGAGGATGCAGAAACTTTGTGCCCGGTATGCCCATTTGCGGGATTTTGCCGCCCGCTTCGGCGATAATCGACACACATCGCCATCCCTGGCGTCTGGCCGCAGGCGGAGCCGTGCTGGCCATCTCCAACCCCGGTGGGGCCGCGCTTGCTGTGGTGCGCGGTCCCGATTGAAGTCGAACGGATGTCTTCTTTGCGTATTTCCTTGTCCCGTATGCGTGGTCTCACCCGTGAGCAGTTCCGCGACCTGTTGCGCTTCGCCAGCCGGCGCCTGCGCGAGGACCGCCTGCCGCAAGTGGCCGGCAGCCTGACCTTCACCACCATCCTCTCGCTGGTGCCGATGCTGACCATCGCGCTGGCGCTGTTTACGGCTTTCCCGCTGTTTTCGACGTTTCGCGCCTCGCTGGAAGCGTATTTCATCGAAAACCTCATGCCCAAGGGTGTGGCCAATACCATCCTGGGCTATCTGAACCAGTTCGCGGCCAAGTCGGCGCGGATCTCGGCGGTGGGCGGGGTGCTGCTGATCCTGACCTCGGTGCTCACCATGTCTACCATCGAGAGCGTGTTCAACCAGATCTGGCGCGTCAAGAAGTCGCGCCCGCTGGTGCAGCGGGTGCTGGTGTACTGGGCCATCATCACGCTGGGACCGCTGCTGATCGGGGTGTCCATCAGCGTGACCTCGTATCTTTCCACCGCCACCGGCGGCGCCGTCAAGAGCCTGCCGTGGCTGGGTGCGAGCTTCTATACGCTGGTTTCGCTGATGCTTTCCACGCTGGCCTACACGCTGCTCTACAGCACCGTGCCCAACCAGACCGTGGACTGGCGCGATGCCGCCGCAGGAGGCCTGTTGGCCGGTATCGGGCTGGAAGTCGCCAAGCGCCTCTTTGCCGCCTACATCCTGCAGTTCCCGACCTACACCATGGTCTATGGCACGGTGGCGGTGCTGCCGATCTTCCTGGTGTGGATCTACATGATGTGGATGATCACGCTCTTTGGCGCCCTGCTCACGGCCGCGCTGCCGGTGGTGCGCTATGAGCGCTGGTGGCACGTGCCTTCGCCGGGGGCGGAATTCATCGATGCGGTCAAGGTGTTGAAGTTCCTGCACGCCGCACGGGTGGGGGTGGACTCGGCCGTGGTCAGCATGGAAGAGGTGCGGCGCGCCACCCGGCTGGGGCTGGGCGAGCTGCAGCAGCTGCTCTCGCGCATGAGCGAAGAAGGCTGGGTGGCCTCGGTCAAGCCCGATACGGGCAGCGCCCGGCGCGGCTGGAACCGCCGCATTACGGACGACATGGACCGTTGGACGCTGGTGGCCAATCCCGCCACTATCCAGCTGGCGCGGGTGTACCGCCTGTTCGTGTTCGACCCGGCCGTGCTGGCCCAGGCCGGGGAGGAAGAGGCACTGGTGGCGCGCGTGGAAGAAGCCATCAATGCCGTGCTGGCGCAGTCGCTGGAACAGTACTGCCAGGCCGGCAGCGCGGCCCAGGACGAAGTGGCGGCGACCGTGGCCGCCATGCCGCATGCGCCGGTGCCATTGGAGGCACGGCGGCGCCTGTGGGAACGATGAGGCAAAGTTGAGCCGGTTCAGGCGTTTTTGGCCCGGATATGAAGATTTTTAAAACGAGACCTGCCCGGTGAGCATTTGCCAGTACATCACCCAATCGCCCATGAAGGAATAGAGCGGATGACGGAAAGTGGCCGGCTGGTTCTTCTCCACCATGAAATGCCCGACCCAGGCAAAGCCGTAGCCGCAGAACAGCGCCACCGCCAGCCATAACCACTGATGCGTGATCAGCAGCAGCATCAGGCTCAACAGCGCCAGCGTCGATCCGAGGAAATGCAGCTGCCGGTTGACCCGGTGCGAATGCTCACTCAGATAGGTCGGATAGAACTCGCTGAAACTGCCGTAATGGCGTTTGGGCAGGGTGGCGGACATGGGCTTCTCCCGGTGATCCTGACACCTTCAGCGTAGTCAGCGGCGCGCCGGTTTGCAATCCTTGTGCTGAATAAAACTTCACATGTGTAAACGCAATGCTGCCGGGAAATACTGCGCAGCAGCGCGTTTCCCGGTTGCCCAAAGGGCGCGCTTGCCCGTACCATGTGGCTTGCATCCCGCCATGGATGGGGAAAACAGGCGGCCGCAGCGGCCACGCGCAGGATCAGTTATCCTGTCGCCCCCAATCCATTGGATTTTCCCGGCGTCATCGCCTACAGTCAAAACAGCTTCATATAACCAGGACGACATCATGAAAGTCTCTGAAATCCTCAAGGTCAAAGGCAACATCCTCTTCACCGTCACGCCGGACACCCCGATTCAGGAGGCGGTCAACGCCATGGCCGAGAAAGACATCGGCTCGCTGGTGGTGATGGAATACGGCGATCTGGTGGGCATGCTGACCTTCCGCGAAGTGCTGCTGACGCTGCACCAGAACGGCGGCGCGCTGGGCGGCTCGACCGTGCGCAAGCACATGAACGATGCGCCCATCACCGTCACCCCCGATACCGACTTGAACGAAGTGCGCCGCATCATGCTGGAAAAGCACGCGCGCTACGTGCCGGTGATGGAAGCGCGCACCGTGCTGGGCGTGATGTCCTTCTACGACGTGGCCAAGGCGGTGCTGGATGCGCAGGGCTTCGAGAACAAGATGCTCAAGGCCTACATCCGCGACTGGCCGGCCGAGGAAGAAGAGCGCGAAGGCAACAGCTGAGCGTTTTCTTGTTCGCCATCGGCGCCTGCCTGTTCATCTCGGGCAGCGCCATCATGACCGTTCCTGCTGGAACGGTTTTTTATTGTCCATTGGTATGGTTGCCAATGGGCTGCAGCCTGCGTAGGCTGCGCGTTTCCGTCACGACCTGATCCTGATTGCCCATGCAAAAACACAGCCAGTTCACGCTGTTCGGCCAACGGCGCTTCGCTCCCTTCTTCTGGACCCAGTTCCTGGGCGCGCTCAATGACAACGTGTTCAAGACGGCGCTGCTGACCATCCTCACCTATGACGCGCTGTCCTGGACGAGCATGGATCCGGGCCTGCTCAACAACCTGATTCCGGGTTTGTTCATCCTGCCGTTCTTCCTGTTTTCGGCCACCTCGGGCCAACTGGCCGACAAGCTCGAAAAGGGCAGGCTTGCACGCTTCGTCAAGCTGCTGGAAATCGCCATCATGGGCATCGCCGCCTATGGCTGGATGACCCATCACCTGGTGCTGCTCATTGCGGCCGTGATCGGCATGGGCATCCACTCGACACTGTTCGGGCCGGTGAAATACGCCTACCTGCCGCAGCAGTTGAAGCGCGAGGAACTGGTCGGCGGCAATGGCCTGATCGAGATGGGCACCTTCGTCGGCATCCTGCTGGGGGAAATCCTGGGCGCGGTGCTGGTGGTGCACCAGCCCTGGGGCTTGCATCTGGTGGCCGGCATGACCATCGGAATTGCCGTGCTGGGCTGGCTGGCGAGCCTGCGTATTCCGCTTTCGCCGGCTCCGGTGCCGGAACTGAAGGTGAACTGGAATCCCTTCACCGAGACCGTGCGCAACATCGGTTTTTCGCGGCGCAACCGGCCGGTGTTCCTGTCGCTCCTGGGCAATTCCTGGTTCTGGTTCTATGGCGCCATCATGCTGGCGCAATTCCCCGTGTACGCGAAGAATTACCTGCATGGCGACCATAGCGTCTTCGTGCTGTTGCTGGCGGTTTTCTCGGTGGGCATCGGCGTCGGTTCGCTGCTGTGTGAGCGGCTCTCCGGACACAAGGTGGAGATCGGGCTGGTGCCGTTCGGCTCGATTGGCTTGTCGGTGTTCGGGCTGGAGCTGTATTTCGCCAGCCAGGCTTACGTGACCCCGGCCGCCATGCTGGACCTGGGCGGCTTCCTGGCGCAGGGTGGCAGCTGGGGCATCCTGTTCGATTGCCTCGGCATCGGCCTGTTTGGCGGGCTCTACATCGTGCCGCTGTTTGCACTCATCCAGACGCGCTGCGATCCGGCCCACGTCTCGCGCACGATTGCCGGGATGAACATCATGAATGCGCTCTTCATGGTGGTGTCGGCGCTGGTGGCGATGGTGTTGTTGAAGGCCGGGCTCACCATTCCGCAGATCTTCCTGGCCACCGCCATCATGAATGGCGTGGTGGCGGTCTACATCTTCTCGCTGGTGCCGGAATTCCTGATCCGCTTCCTGGCCTGGATTCTCATTCATACCTTCTACCGCGTGCGCATCATCAATGGCCAGGCCATTCCCGACGAAGGACCGGCGGTGCTGGTGTGCAATCACGTGAGCTACGTGGATGCCATCGCCATCATGGCTGCCAGCCCGCGCCCGGTGCGTTTCGTGATGGATTACCAGATCTTCAGGATTCCACTGATGTCCTGGCTGTTCCGCAACGTGCGTGCCATTCCGATTGCGCCGGTCAAGGAAGACCCGTGGCTGACCGAAAAGGCCTTCGTCGATATCGCCCAGGCCCTGCACGAAGGGGAACTGGTATGCATCTTCCCCGAAGGCAAGCTGACCCGCGATGGCGAGCTCAATCCCTTCAAGGGTGGGGTGCAGAAGATCATCGACCGCAGCCCGGTCCCGGTGCTGCCCATGGCGCTGCGCGGGCTGTGGGGCAGCCTGTTCTCGCGCGACCCGAGCAACCCGGTGGCGCGCACCTTCAGGCGTGGCCTGTTTTCGCGGCTGGAGCTGGCGGTGGGCGAGCCGATTGCGCCCGAAAACGTCAGCCCGGAAGGCTTGCAGGAACAGGTCAGGGCCTTGCGCGGCGACTGGAAGTAAGCAGCGCTGCCGATGGGCGGGCCCGGTGGCCTGGCTCGTCGGCGGCGGCCGAGGCTGGTAGAATCGCGGTTTCCCCCAATTTTTGTGCGAATCCCATCATGTCCGGCAATACCTTCGGCACGCTTTTCACCGTCACCACTTTCGGCGAATCCCACGGCCCGGCCATCGGCTGCGTGATTGATGGCTGCCCCCCGGGCATGGCGCTGTCGGAAGCCGACATCCAGCCGGAACTGGACCGCCGCCGTCCCGGTACCTCGCGCCACGTCACCCAGCGCCAGGAGCCGGATACGGTCGAAATCCTCTCCGGCGTGTATGAGGGCAAGACCACCGGCACCCCGATTGCGCTGCTCATCCGCAACCAGGACCAGCGCAGCAAGGATTACGGCAACATCCTCGACACCTTCCGTCCCGGTCACGCCGATTACACCTACTGGCACAAGTACGGCATCCGCGATCCGCGCGGTGGCGGCCGTTCCTCGGCGCGCCTGACCGCACCGGTGGTGGGCGCGGCCGCCATCGCCAAGAAGTGGCTGTTCGAGAAGTACGGCACCACCTTCAAGGGCTGCATGAGCCAGCTGGGTGAGATCGCCATTCCCTTCGAATCATGGGAACACGTGCCCAACAACCCGTTCTTTGCCGCCAACGCCAGCATCATCGAGCGCCTGGAAGACTACATGGATGCCTTGCGCAAGGACGGCGACTCCATCGGTGCGCGCATCGACGTGGTGGCGCAGAACGTGCCGGTCGGCCTGGGTGAGCCGCTCTATGACAAGCTCGATGCCGAGATCGCATTTGCACTCATGGGCATCAATGCCGTCAAGGGCGTGGAAATCGGCGCCGGCTTCCGCTCGGTCGCGCAGAAGGGTTCCGAACATGGTGACGCGCTGACCCCGCAAGGCTTCGTCGGCAACAATGCCGGCGGCATCCTGGGCGGCATTTCGACCGGGCAGGACATCACGGCCTCCATCGCCATCAAGCCGACCTCCAGCATCCGCACGCCGCGCCCGTCCATCGACAAGAACGGCCAGCCGATCTCGGTGGAAACCTTCGGTCGCCACGATCCCTGCGTGGGCATCCGCGCCACGCCCATTGCCGAAGCCATGCTGGCCCTGGTGCTGATGGATCATGCCCTGCGCCATCGTGCGCAGTGCGGCGACGTCAGGGTGGATACCCCGGCGCTGCGCTGAGAGGCGTTTGCCCGCTGCAGGCGAGCCGGTCACCGCACTGCGGTTGCCGGCTTTTTTCTTGTGCGAAACAATTTTGAATGAGCCTGGTCGAAACGGCGCACGGCTGACCGGCCAGCAGCAGACCGGCAGACCGGCCCCGACATCAGATCAATTATTCGAAGGAGGCGGGCATGACGCTCAACCCTATCATCAAGAACAGCCTGTTGGCCGCAGCCCTGGTGGGCCTGGTGGCCTGTGAAACCGTCCAGACCACGCAAGGCGGTGCCGTCGGCATCGACCGCAAGCAGCAGATGCTGGTCTCGTCCGCAGAAATGGAAGCGGCGTCCAGCAAGGAATACGCCCAGGTGCTGGCCGAGGCGCGCAGCAAGGGGCAACTCAATCGCAACGCCGCCCAGGTGCAGCGCGTGCGCACCATCGCCAACCGCCTGATCCCGCAGACAGGGGTGTTCCGGCCGGATGCGCTGAACTGGAAGTGGGAAGTCAACGTGTTGAGTTCCGATGAAACCAATGCCTGGTGCATGCCGGGCGGGAAGATCGCGGTCTATACCGGGCTGATCGACAAGCTCAAGATTACCGACGACGAACTGGCCGCCGTGATGGGCCACGAAATCGCCCACGCCCTGCGCGAGCACGCCCGCGAGCGCGCTTCGCAACAAGTGGTGGCCAATTCGGCCATTTCGCTGGGCGCCGCGCTGCTGGGCCTGGGCGATGTCGGCAAGCAGGGCGGGCAATACCTGTACATGGGCCTGATGGGCTTGCCCAATTCGCGTGCCAATGAAACCGAGGCCGACCGCATCGGCGTGGAGCTGGCTGCGCGCGGCGGCTACGATCCCAAGGCCGCCGTGACGCTGTGGCAGAAGATGGCCAGCCTGGGCGGCGATGAGCCGATGAAGTTCATGTCCACCCATCCTTCCAGCAGCGAGCGCATCGCTGACCTGACGGTGTACGCCCAGCGCGTGGAACCGCTGTACCAGCAGACGCGCAAGCGCTGATCTGCGCCCTCCCGGCCGGCAACGCACCGGCATTTCTTCCAGTCCCGGCAGAAATGCCGGTTTTTTCATGGGCGCCGCACTTGCTGCGCTTTTTCTGCTGCTTTGCAGCATTATTCCCTGTTGTTGCGAGGCGGCGGAAAACACGGCAGGGAGGTCAGGCCTCTCGCTTTATGGCATAATCAAATGCTATTTTTCCCGTTCAGCATCCCTTTTTCGATTCCGCCGGACCGCAACATGCTCAAGACGCTTTACGACAAACTCTGGGAGTCGCACGTCGTTCATACGGAAGATGACGGTACCGCCATCCTGTATATCGACCGCCACCTGCTCCATGAAGTGACCAGCCCGCAAGCCTTCGAAGGCCTCAAGCTAGCCGGTCGCCAACCCTGGCGGAACTCGGCCAACCTGATGGTGGCCGACCACAACGTCCCCACCACCGACCGCGCCCAGGGCATCGCCGACCCGATCTCGCGCCTGCAGGTCGAAACGCTGGACGGCAATGCAAAAGAATTCAGCCTGACCTACTTCGGCATGAACGACAAGCGTCAAGGCATCGTGCACGTGATCGGCCCTGAGCAGGGCGCCACGCTGCCGGGCATGACGGTGGTCTGCGGCGACTCGCACACCTCCACCCACGGCGCCTTCGCCGCGCTGGCGCATGGCATCGGTACTTCCGAAGTCGAACACGTGCTGGCCACGCAGACCCTGCTGGCGCGCAAGTCCAAGGCCATGCTGGTGCAGGTCGACGGCGCGCTGCCGGCCGGTGTCACCGCCAAGGACATCGTGCTGGCCGTGATCGGCAAGATCGGCACTGCAGGCGGCACCGGCTACGCCATCGAATTCGCCGGTTCGACCATCCGTTCATTGTCCATGGAAGGCCGCATGACGGTCTGCAACATGGCCATCGAAGCAGGCGCCCGCGCCGGCATGGTGGCCTTTGACGACGTGACGCTGGAATACCTGAAGGGCCGTCCCTTCTCGCCCTCCGGTCCGCACTGGGAGCGTGCCGTGTCCTACTGGCGCACGCTGCATTCGGACCCGGGTTCCAAGTTCGACATGGTGGTGACCCTGAACGCCGCCGAGATCAAGCCGCAAGTCACCTGGGGCACCTCGCCCGAGATGGTGGTGTCCGTTGACGCCCGCGTTCCCGATCCCGACAAGGAAAAGGACCCGACCAAGCGCGACGGCATGGAAAAGGCCCTGGCCTATATGGCCCTCAAGCCCAATACGCCCATCGAAGACATCCGCATCGACAAGGTGTTCATCGGTTCCTGCACCAACTCCCGCATCGAAGACCTGCGCGAAGCCGCCAAGGTGGTGCGTGGCAAGTTCCGCGCCTCCAACGTCAAGCTGGCGATGGTGGTGCCGGGTTCGGGCCTGGTCAAGGAACAGGCCGAACGCGAAGGCCTGGACAAGATCTTCCGCGACGCCGGTTTCGAATGGCGTGAACCCGGCTGCTCCATGTGCCTGGCCATGAACGCCGACCGCCTCGAACCGGGCGAACGCTGCGCCTCGACCTCGAACCGCAACTTCGAAGGTCGCCAGGGCGCCGGTGGCCGTACCCACCTGGTGAGCCCGGCCATGGCTGCGGCGGCCGGTATCGCCGGTCACTTCGTGGATGTGCGTTCGCTGTAAGCGCTTGCTTGTGAATCTTTTCGAGAGAAAACAACCATGAAAAAAATCTCCGCTCTGGTTCTGCTGGCCGTCACCCTGGGTGCGCTGGCTGGTTGCAATACCGTCAATGGTTTCGGCAAGGATGTCGAAAAGGTCGGCGAAAAGATGCAGGACGCCAGCAAGAAATAAGCAGAAATCAGCAGGATCAGACAGTGCAAGGCTGCGGCCTGCGTGCCGCAGCTTCAGTTTTTGAACAGGAAACAGGAAGGGTAGGGCAGAGCAATCGCCCCGCCGACCCGAGGTCAAGCTCATGAATAAATTTATCGTGCATGAAGGACTGGTGGCGCCGCTGGATCGCGCCAACGTCGATACCGATGCGATCATCCCCAAGCAGTTCCTGAAGTCGATCAAGCGCAGCGGCTTCGGCCCCAACCTGTTCGACGAATGGCGCTACCTGGACCATGGCGAGCCGGGCATGGACAACAGCAAGCGTCCGCTCAATCCCGATTTCGTGCTCAACCAGGAGCGTTACCAGGGTTCGTCCATCCTGCTCTCGCGCAAGAACTTCGGCTGCGGCTCCTCGCGCGAGCACGCACCGTGGGCGCTGGACCAGTACGGCTTCCGCGCCGTGATCGCGCCCAGCTTTGCCGACATCTTCTTCAACAACTGCTACAAGAATGGTCTGCTGCCCATCGTCCTGAGCGAACAACAGGTCGATCACCTGTTCAATGAAGTGAAGGCCTTCCCGGGTTACCGCCTGGTCATCGACCTGGAAAAGCAGGTCGTCAGCACCACCAGTGGCAGCGAAGTCTATCCGTTCGACATCAGCGAATTCCGCAAGTACTGCCTGCTGAACGGTTTCGACGACATTGGCCTGACCCTACGCAAAGCCGACACCATTCGTGCCTACGAAGAGAAACACCTGCACGAACAGCCCTGGCTGAGCAACACGATCTGAAGCGATCGTTGACACAACAGCAAAGGGCGGTCAAGTGGCCGCCCTTGTCGTTACTATTTTCCAAGAACGCTGGAAACACTGAGAAAGAGAAGCCATGAAGATTGCTATCCTGCCGGGTGACGGCATCGGTCCCGAGATCGTCGATGAGGCCGTGCGCGTGCTCAACGCCCTGGACGAAAAGTTCGAGATGGAAACCGCCCCGGTCGGCGGCGCCGGCTATGAAGCCCACGGCCATCCGCTGCCCGATGGCACCCTGAAGCTGGCCAAGGAGGCCGATGCCATCCTCTTCGGTGCCGTCGGCGACTGGAAGTACGACAAGCTGGAACGCGCCCTGCGCCCCGAGCAAGCCATCCTGGGCCTGCGCAAGCACCTGCAGCTGTTTGCCAACTTCCGCCCGGCGATCTGCTATCCGGAACTGACCGGCGCATCCTCCTTGAAGCCCGAGCTGGTGGCCAACCTGGACATCCTGATCGTGCGTGAACTGAACGGCGACATCTATTTCGGCCAGCCGCGCGGCATGCGCGAAGCGCCGGACGGTCCTTTCAAGGGCGCACGTGAAGGTTTTGATACCATGCGCTATTCGGAACCGGAAATCCGCCGCATCGCCCACGTCGCCTTCCAGGCCGCCGCCAAGCGCGGCAAGCGCCTGTGCAGCGTGGACAAGGCCAACGTGCTGGAAACCTTCCAGTTCTGGAAGGATATCGTCACCGAAGTGGGCAAGGAGTATCCGGAAGTCGAGCTGTCGCACATGTACGTGGACAACGCCGCCATGCAACTGGTGAAGGCACCGAAGAACTTCGACGTCATCGTCACCGGTAACATGTTCGGCGACATCCTCTCGGACGCGGCGGCCATGCTGACCGGTTCCATCGGCATGCTGCCCTCGGCGTCGCTGGATGCCAACAACAAGGGCCTGTATGAACCTTCGCACGGTTCGGCACCCGACATCGCCGGCAAGGGGATCGCCAATCCGCTGGCGACCATCCTGTCGGCGGCGATGATGCTGCGCTTCTCGCTGAACAAGGCCGAGCAGGCCGACCGTATCGAGAACGCGGTGAAGAAAGTGCTTGCGCAAGGTCTGCGCACCGCCGATATTTATGAAGAAGGCTGCACCAAGGTCAACACCCAGCAGATGGGTGAAGCCGTGGTCAAGGCCCTCGCCTGAGATCAACGTCGCCTGGCCGCTCCCAACCGGCGCGGCCAGGTGCTTGAAATGCCGGATGGTCCGGCGCAATTGTGTTCAATCTGATTTGTTCACCATGGAAGTTCTAAATAGGGAAAGATGATGAAACTGGTTGGTTTGGTTGGCTGGCGTGGAATGGTGGGTTCGGTCCTGATGCAACGCATGCAGGACGAAGGTGATTTCGATCACATCGAACCGGTGTTTTTCTCGACTTCGAATGCGGGCGGCAAGGCGCCGTCGTTTGCCAAAAAGGAAACGACGCTGAAAGATGCCAACAGCATTGAAGATCTGAAGAAATGCGACATCATCATCACCGCACAAGGCGGCGACTACACCAATGAGATATTCCCCAAGCTGCGCGCTGCTGGCTGGGATGGCTACTGGATCGACGCTGCATCCTCGCTGCGCATGAAGGATGACGCCGTGATCGTGCTCGATCCGGTGAACAACAACGTCATCAAGGACGCACTGGCCAAGGGTGTAAAGAACTACATCGGCGGCAACTGCACCAACTCCATCCTGCTGATGGGCGTGGGCGGCCTGTTCAAGGAAGGCCTGGTCGAGTGGGTCAGCTCCATGACCTACCAGGCCGCTTCCGGCGGCGGCGCCAACCACATGCGCGAGCTGTTGAAGGGCATGGGCGTCATCAACGCGGCCGTGGCCGACGAGCTGGCGACCCCGTCCTCGGCCATCCTTGACATCGACCGCAAGGTGGCCAAGACCATCCGTGAAGACGTGCCCACCGAGTTCTTCGGTGCCCCGCTGGCCGGCGGCCTGATCCCCTGGATCGACGCCCAGCTGGAAAACGGCCAGTCCAAGGAAGAGTGGAAGGGCCAGGCCGAAGTCAACAAGATCCTCGGCAACGAGCAGATCATCCCGGTCGACGGCCTGTGCGTGCGTATCGGTGCCATGCGCTGCCACAGCCTGGCGCTGACCATCAAGTTGAAGCGCGACCTGCCCCTGGCTGACATCGAGTCCATCATCCGTGCCGGCAACCAATGGGTGAAGTGGGTGCCGAATGACCGTGCCATCACGGTCAAGGAGCTGACGCCTGCTGCCATCACCGGTGGCCTGGAAATCGGCGTGGGCCGTGTGCGCAAGCTGAACCAGGGCCCGGAATACATCTCCGCCTTCGTCATCGGCGACCAACTGCTGTGGGGCGCGGCCGAACCGCTGCGCCGCATGCTGCGCATCATCCTGGGCAACTTGGAGTGATGCCGGTGGCCGGGAAACCCTCCCGGCCAGCCAGCTTGTTGCAATATGGCAATGCTGCAATGCGAATAAGACTTGCCTTACGCGTTGTCAGTCTGCAACAATAGCCCGCCAGCGGCCACCCGTGTGGAAGCTGGCGGGTTTTTCTCATCTTGAGAAACTAAGTACACTTGCGGGTGTAAGTTCTTGATGATAAGTTGAAAAGCCAATTCATTTCATGAAAGCCAACATGTGGCAGCGCTATTGCCGAGCGCCTGCTGGATTTGATGAAATGGATCTGCTCCGAGCCGCTGGCCTGCAAGAAAAGGCGACAACAGCAAGCCGGCCCGGACCGGAGTGGCGCGGGCCGGTTGCACAGGCCGCGCGGCACCAGCCCCATTCACGGATCTGTACGGCATTCCCAGGCCAGCACCAGGTGGAACGCCAGCGTGACGGGTTTGACGCGGAACGTTTCTCTAAGCCAAATAAAACATGCCTGTAAATACCAACAAGAAGCTTCCCCGGTCCCAGATGAAGACCCTGAGCGCGGCCATCGCGCTGGCCATGGCCTTGCCGCTGGGCGCGCAGGCCGCCGCACTGGGCAAGCTGACCGTGTTGTCGGCGCTGGGCCAGCCGCTGCGGGCCGAGATCGAGGTCACCGCCGTCAGTGCCGACGAGGCAGGCAAGCTCAGTGCCCGCCTGGCACCGGCCGAGGCCTTCCGCCGCGCCAACATCGACTACAACCCGGTGCTCAGTTCCTTGTCCATCGTGCTGGAACAGCGCCAGGGCCGTCACTTCATCCGCATCAGTTCCTCCCAGCCGGTCAGCGATCCCTTCGTCGACCTGCTGCTGGAACTGGGCAGCGGCGAATCGCGCCAACTGCGTGAATACACCTTCCTGCTCGATCCGGCCGACAGCAAGGCCCCGCGCAATCCGCAGGTGGCACCGCTGACGCCGGGCAATGCACCGGCTGCCGCGCCGGAAGCGGCTGCGGCTCCTTCGGCTGCTCCGGCAGCCACAGCGCCTGCTGCGGCCGCGCCAGCGGCCCCGGCTGAACCGACTGCTCCGGCCGCCACTGCGGCACCGGCCGCACCGTCCGCCATGGCTGCCCCGGCGCCCGCCAGCGCGCCGATTCCGGTCAGCAGCGAAGAGCCGTCGGCCAGCATCGTGCAGCGTCCGGCGCCGTCGGCCCTGGCTGAAGAATTGATCCGCCGCCAGCAGGCTTCGCCTGAAAACACCCCGGCCTCGGCCAGCCCGCAGGGCACGGCACCGGCCGCACCTGCTGCGGCCGGTGCCACGCCGTCGTCCGCAGCACCAGCCTCTACCGGCAAGACTGGTGATTACCGCGTCAAGCCGGGCGACACGCTGGCCGGCATCGCCACGCGCAACCAGCAGGCCAATGTCTCTCTGGACCAGATGCTCATTGCGCTGTACCGCGCCAATCCGGATGCCTTCCAGGGCAACAACATCAACCGCCTGCGCGCGGGCAAGATCCTGGCCATCCCCGACCAGCCGACCGCCGCCGCAGTGGATCGCGGCGAAGCGCGCAGCATGGTGGTGGCGCAAGCCCAGGACTTCAACGCCTATCGCAACAAGCTGGCCGGCCAGGTCGCCAACGCGCCTGCCGGCAAGTCCGGCAGCAACCGCCAGAGCGGCGGCGGCAAGATCACGGCGCGGGTGGAAGAGCGTTCCGGCACCCAGGGTGCGCGCGACCGCCTGGAGCTCTCGCGCGCCAACAAGGGCCGTGGCAAGACCGGCAACGCCGGCGCTGCCGAGGACAAGGCCGCCAGCGAACGCGCATTGGCCGACGCCAATGACCGCGTGAAGGACCTCGAAAAGAACGTCGACAACCTCCAGAAGCTGCTGGAGCTGAAGAACAAGACCATCGCCGAACTGACCGCCCAGCAGCAGAAGGAAGCCGAAGCCGCCAAGCCGGCAGCGCCTGGCGCTGCAGCGGCTACTGCGCCGGCTGCCGACAAGCCCGAGGGCCAGCCCGCGCCTGCCCCTGCTGCTGCACCGGTAGCGGCAGCACCGGCGCCTGCACCCGCAGCGGCCAAGGCCGCCAAGCCCGAGGGCAGCTTCGTCGACAAGATCAAGGAAAATCCCTACATTCTTGCAGGCGCAGGCGTGCTGGTGGCCCTGCTGGCCGCGGGTGGCGGCGTGCTGGCCATGCGCCGCCGCAAGAAGAAATCCGAGGACGGCCCGGTCGAGCCGCCCAGCGAGCCTGAGCCTGCGCTTTCACCTGAGCCCGTCCTGGCGGCCCCGGCCGCCGCGCCAGAACCTGCGCCCGCAGCGGCCGCCGAGCCCGCCGCCGAACCGGCCGTGGAAGCCGCAGCCGCACCGGTGGCGGCTGCAGTGGAAGAGGCCCCGGTCGATCCCATCGCCGAGGCCGACATGTACATCGCCTATGGCCGCGACGAACAGGCCGAGGACATCCTCAAGCTGGCCTTGCAGACCCAGCCCGAGCGGCAGGCCCTGCACGCCAAGCTGCTGGAGATCTATGCCAAGCGCGGCGACGTGGCCGCTTTCAACCGCGTGGCCCTGAACCTGCATGCCTTGAGCGGTGGCCTCAACGAAGCCTGGGTCAAGGCGGCAGCGCTGGGCCTGAGCATCGATCCGACCAATCCGCTCTACGGCGGCACGCCAGCCGAGCCGGAGGAAGCGCCGGCCATGGAATTCGACCTGTCCGACTTCAAGGCCGCCGAAGTGCAGCCTGAGGCCAATCCGGTGCCAGCCCCTGCGGCGGCCGCACCGATGGACCTGGGCAAGGACATCGATTTCGACCTCGATCTGGAAAACGGCGCCAAGCCGGATGCCGACGAGCCCATCCTGCCGGTCTCCAGCGGGGCGACGTCGGCCTCGGTGCTGCTCGACAGCATCGACGATGCGCCGGCTGCCACCAGCCTGGCCGACCTGGACCTGAGCCTGCCGGAAGAAAACGCCGCGCCCTCGGCCACCAACCTGCTGGAAGAAGACGAGGAATCGGCCTTCGAGCAGGAAATGACCACCAAGCTCGACCTGGCCGCCGCCTATGAAGAAATCGGCGACAAGGAAGGCGCCCGCGAATTGCTGGAAGAAGTGATGCGCGGCGGCAACGACACCCAGGTGGCACGCGCCAAGCAAATGATGGCCGCCCTGGGCTGACCGCACTGCGGCCAGCCTTCCCGGCGATTACAATAGCGTCATCTCGCGGGCAGCTCGCATGGGCTGCCCGTTCGTTTTTATCGTGCCGCCAGACGGCGGTGTGCGGCCTGTATGAAGATTCCTGCACACCTCTACCGGAAAACCGGCCGTTGCGGCAGGCAGTGAACATCCATGACTGAACTTTCTTCCCCAATTGAGGGCCTGCGCCGCGTAGTGCTGGGCGTGCAATACGATGGTGCCAGCTGGCAGGGCTGGCAGACCCAGCCGCACCGCCAGACCGTGCAGGACCAGCTGGAAGCCGCCCTGCAGCGCTTCAGCACGACGACGATTGCCACCACCTGCGCCGGCCGCACCGATTCGGGCGTGCATGCGCTGGAGCAGGTCGTCCATTTCGACACGCCCATCGCCCGCGATACCTTTTCCTGGGTGCGCGGCACCAATGCCTTCCTGCCGCCGACCATCGCGGTGCGCTGGGCGTGCGAGCTGCCCTGGGTGGATGATGCCGCCATTGCCAGTGCGCACACTGCCGAGCTGCACGGGGCCGATCGCGAAGGGGCCGAAAGCCTGGCCCGGTTCGGTTTCCACGCGCGCTTTTCGGCCATCGCCCGTACCTATCATTACGTGCTCTACAACCACGCGGTGCGTTCGCCGCTGCTGGCGGGCAAGGCAGGATGGACCTTCCGCCCGCTGGACGCAGATCGCATGCACAGGGGGGCGCAATACCTGATCGGTGAACATGACTTCACCAGTTTTCGCGCCGTCGAATGCCAGGCCAAGTCCCCCGTGCGCAAGATGGAAAGCATCGCCGTGCGCCGCCATGGCGATATGATCGTTTTTACCTTGAAAGCCAATGCCTTCCTGCACCACATGGTGCGCAACATCGTCGGTTCGCTGATCGTGGTGGGCAGCGGCAAGCAGGGCCCGGAATGGATGGGCCAGGTGCTGGCCCTGCGCGACCGCAGCCGTGCTGCGCCCACCTTCATGCCCGATGGCCTGTACCTGGCCCGGGTAGACTATCCCGATGCCTGGGCGCTGCCGCAGGAAAGCCGCGCCTGGCCCTGGCTGTAATCCCGTATTTGCAGAGAGACCCTATTCATGACGCACCGTACCCGCATCAAGATCTGCGGCCTGACCCGTGAAGAGGACGTCGGCGCCGCCGTGGCCGCCGGCGCCGATGCGCTGGGCCTGGTGTTCTACCCCAAGAGTCCGCGCTACGTGACGCCGCAGCGCGCCGGTGAGCTGGCGCGTGCGGTGCCGCCGTTCGTGAGCATCGTCGGCCTGTTCGTCAATCCGAGCCTGGAAGAGGTGCAGCAGGTGCTGGCGCAGGCGCCGCTGACGGTGCTGCAGTTCCATGGCGACGAAACGCCAGGGCAGTGTGCCGCCATCGCCGCCGCCGTTGTCAGACCCTTCATACGCGCGGCCAGAATAGGAAGTTCGACGCAGCCCGCGGATTTGCTAGAATACGAGCAGGCATATCGCTCTGCCAGTCCGTTTTTTACCGGACTGCTGCTCGACACCCTGGTCGAGGAGTATGGCGGCAGCGGAAAGGTTTTCGATTGGTCTCTCATTCCAAAAGAACTCGCGCCTCGGGCCGTTTTGAGTGGTGGCTTGAGCGTACACAACGTCACTGAGGCGGTGGCCGGCGTTCGCCCGTATGCGGTCGACATCAGCAGTGGTGTGGAAGCCGCCAAGGGCATCAAGGATGCCGCCAGGATCGAGGCCTTCATCCAGGCCGTGCGTCTGGCGGATGCTACCGCCGCGTAGCACACCCCCAAAGAGTTTCAGAGGAACATCATGAAAGAATTGAATCCCCTCGGCAGCTTTGCCGAGCGTCAAGCCATTCCCGCCGCCGCCCTGCATCAGACGGCCCACTACAACCTGCCCGACGCCCGTGGCCACTTCGGCCCCTACGGCGGCAGCTTCGTGTCCGAAACGCTGACCCTGGCGCTCAACGAGCTGCGCGAGGCCTATGCTCGCTACCAGCACGATGAACAATTCCTCGCCGAATTCCATACCGAACTGAAGCATTTCGTCGGCCGTCCCAGCCCGGTGTACCACGCCAAGCGCTGGTCCGAGCTGGCTGGCGGGGCGCAGATCTACTTCAAGCGTGAAGACCTGAACCACACCGGCGCCCACAAGATCAACAACGTGATCGGCCAGGCGCTCTTGGCCAAGCGCATGGGCAAGAAGCGCATCATCGCCGAGACCGGCGCCGGCCAGCACGGCGTGGCCACGGCCACCATCTGCGCGCGCTTCGGGATGGAATGCATCGTCTACATGGGTAGCGAAGACGTGAAGCGCCAGCTGCAGAACGTCTACCGCATGAACCTGCTGGGTGCCAAGGTGGTGCCGGTGGAGTCCGGCTCCAAGACACTGAAGGATGCGCTCAATGAAGCCATGCGCGATTGGGTCACCAATGTCGAGACCACCTTCTACATCATCGGCACGGTGGCTGGTCCGCATCCGTATCCGATGATGGTGCGCGACTTCCAGTCGGTGATCGGCAACGAGTGCATCCAGCAGATGCCGGAAATCGCGTCACGCCAGCCGGACTACGTGGTGGCGGCGGTCGGTGGCGGTTCCAATGCCATGGGCATCTTCTATCCGTATATCGACTACCCGGACGTCAAGCTGGTCGGCGTGGAAGCCGCGGGCGACGGCCTGGACACCGGCCGCCACTCGGCCTCGCTGACCCTGGGCTCGCCCGGCGTGCTGCACGGCAACCGCACCTACCTGTTGCAGGATGCCAATGGCCAGATCATCGAGACCCATTCGGTCTCGGCCGGCCTGGATTATCCGGGCGTGGGTCCGGAACACGCCTGGCTCAAGGACAGCGGCCGTGCCAGCTATGCCTGCATCACCGATGACGAGGCATTGGACGCCTTCAATACCTGCTGCCGCATCGAAGGCATCATCCCGGCGCTGGAGTCCAGCCATGCCCTGGCCCATGCGGCCAAGCTGGCGGCTACCTTGCCCCGGGACCAGATCGTCCTGGTCAACCTGTCCGGCCGTGGGGACAAGGACATGCATACCGTGCAACAGCGCCAGGGCTGATCCCCGGCCTGGCCCGCACGTGCCGGCTGGCCTTCAGGGCTAGCCGGCTGATTCGACAAAAAACTTCACATCATCATGTCCAGAATCCAGACCACCTTTTCCCAACTGGCCGAACAGAAGCGCAAGGCGCTCATTACCTTCATTACGGCCGGCGACCCGGCTCCCGAGCTGACCGTGCCGCTGCTGCACGCGCTGGTGGCCGGCGGCGTCGACATCCTCGAACTGGGCGTGCCATTCTCCGACCCCATGGCCGAAGGCCCGGTGATCCAGCGCGCCTGCGAGCGTGCGCTGAAATTCGGCATCAGCACCCATGACGTGCTGGGCTACGTGCGCGAGTTCCGCAAGACCAACACCCACACGCCCATCGTGCTGATGGGCTATGCCAACCCCATCGAGCGCTTTGGCGTCGATGCCTTCATCGCTGCAGCCAGCGAAGCGGGCGTGGATGGCACCATCGTGGTGGACTATCCGCCCGAGGAATGTGAAGAATTCTCCCAAAAGATGCAGGCCAGGGGCATGGACCCGATCTTCCTGCTGGCGCCGACCTCTTCGGAAGAACGCATTCGCCAGGTGGCCGCCGTCAGCAGCGGTTTCTGCTACTACGTCTCGCTGAAGGGCGTCACCGGTGCCGGCCACATCGATACTGCCGAGGTCGCCGAGCGCATCGCCGCCATCCGCCAGCACGTGAAGCTGCCCATCGCGGTGGGCTTCGGCATCCGTGACGGCGCTACCGCCCGTACTGTGGGCAGCGTGGCCGATGCGGTCGTGATCGGCAGCCGCATCATCGCCGAACTGGAAAACACCCCCCAGGACAAGGCCTGCGAAGCGGTGCAAGCCTTCGTGACTGACATCCGCCAGGCGCTGGACGCCTGAAACATCTGATCCCCGACCGGCAGGGCAGGGGAGCCGACAGCCTCCGGCACGTGCCGGGGGCTTTGTTTTTTGAGATGGTGCAAGCGGGCAGGAGATGTTTTCTTGCTCTGCGGAAAGCATGACCGTGCTTTACGTCTGTCGCCGGTGGGCTCTGGTACAATGCGCGCCACCGGAAAAATCTATGAGGTCTCTATGAGCTGGCTCGAGAAGTTATTGCCACCCCAGATTCAACGCGGTTCCACCAGCCGCAAAGCCATCCCGGAAGGTTTGTGGGTCAAGTGCCCCTCCTGCGAAGCGGTGCTCTACCGTACCGACCTGGAATCCAATCTGCATGTCTGCCCCAAGTGCAGCCATCACATGCGCATCCGCGCCCGCGCTCGTCTCGATGCCCTGCTCGACGAAGGCGGCCGCTATGAGATCGGCCAGGAAGCCCTGCCGGTCGATACCCTGAAGTTCAAGGACAGCAAGAAGTACCCCGATCGCCTGAAGGACGCCATGGAATCCACCGGCGAAACCGACGCCATGGTGGTCATGGGCGGCGCCATCATGACCCTGCCGGTCGTGGTGGCCTGCTTCGAGTTCGAATTCATGGGTGGTTCCATGGGCTCCGTGGTCGGCGAGCGCTTCGTGCGCGGTGCCCAGGCGGCGCTGGAGCAGAAGGTTCCCTTCATCTGCATCACCGCCACGGGCGGTGCGCGCATGCAGGAAGGCCTGCTGTCGCTGATGCAGATGGCCAAGACCACCGCCATGCTGACCAAGCTGTCGGAAAAGAAGCTGCCCTTCATCAGCGTGCTGACCGACCCGACCATGGGCGGCGTGTCGGCCTCGTTTGCCTTCATGGGCGACGTGGTGATGGCCGAACCCAAGGCCCTGATCGGCTTTGCCGGCCCGCGCGTGATCGAGAACACGGTGCGCGAGAAGCTGCCCGAAGGTTTCCAGCGCGCTGAATTCCTGGTCACCAAGGGCGCCATCGACATGATCGTCGACCGCCGCAAGATGCGCGAGGAAATCGCCCGTCTGCTGGCCCTGCTGCAAAACCAGGCCGCCGAAACGGTTTCCTGATAGGCGTTATACTTCAGGCCCGGATTTGCAGAAGTGCAAATCCGGGCCTTGTTTTTTTAATTCGTATTTCGTTTTTTGCAGTTGCTTCACCGACCGAGACGCGCCATGACTTCCCAAGCCTCCCCGACTCCCGCCACCCTGAACGAATGGCTGGCCCTGCTGGAACAACGCCACTTCAAGCAGATCGACATGGGCCTGGAACGCGTGCTGGAGGTCAAGCAGAAGCTCAATCTGCAGTTCGAGTGCCCTGTCATCATGGTGGCCGGCACCAATGGCAAGGGTTCCACCTGTTCCATGCTGGAGTCCATCCTGCTGCGTGCCGGTTACCGCGTGGGCCTGTACATCAAGCCGCATTTCCTGCATTTCAACGAGCGTGCCCGCCTGTCCGGCGACATGGCCAGCGATGCCCAGCTGATCGCCGCCTTCGAGGCCGTGGAAGCCCAGCGCGGCGACATCTCGCTGACCTATTTCGAATTCACCACCCTGGCCATCATGAAGTTGCTGGCCGATGCCCGGCTCGACGTGGTGATCCTCGAAGTCGGCCTGGGCGGACGGCTCGATGCGGTCAACGTGGTCGATGCGGATGTGGCCATCGTCACCAGCATCGACATCGACCATACTGAATACCTGGGCGAGACCCGCGAAGAGATCGGTTTCGAGAAGGCCGGTATCTTCCGTCCCGGCAAGGTGGCCGTGTGTGGCGACCCGGTGCCGCCCAAGTCGCTGATCGCCCACGCAGAGAAGATCGGCGCCGACCTCTGGCTCATGGGCCGCGATTTCAACTACCAGGGCGACAAACAGCAATGGGCCTATGGCGGCCGTGGCATGCGTCGCAATTCGCTGGCCTATCCCAGCCTGCGCGGCGCCAACCAGTTGCTCAACGCCTCGGCCGCGCTGGCCGCGCTCGAAGCCCTGCGCGAAGTGCTGCCGGTCGGTGCCCAGGAAGTGCGCACGGGCCTGGCCACGGTGGAGTTGCCAGGCCGCTTCCAGGTACTGCCGGGCCAGCCGCTGGTGATCCTGGACGTGGCGCACAACCCGCATGCGGCGGCCACGCTGGCCCAGAACCTGGACAACATGGGCTTCCATCCCTACACCTATGCGGTCTTCGGTTCCATGCTGGACAAGGACATCGAAGGCGTGATCAGCCACCTGAAGGACAAGATCGACCACTGGTGCGTGACCGATCTGCCGCTGCCGCGCGCGGCCAGCGCGCAACAGCTCAGGGAAGCCCTGCTGGGGGCTGGCGTGCAGCCGGAATTCAGGCGGGACGCGGCACGCAGCATCGAAACCTTCACTTCTCCGGCCGAGGCATATGCAAATGCATTAAGCAGAGCAGGGGAGAATGATAGAATTGTGGTTTTCGGGTCCTTCCTGACCGTAGCCGGCGTGATGCAGGCGCGCCGTCCCGGTCTGCACTGATCCTGACCGCGTTGCGGAGCCGGCCGCCCTGCCCGGCGCCAGGGCCTGAGTGGCCAGGCAGGTTTTCCACGATTTCCAGTTCAATTCAAGACGACTCCGCATGGGCTTGTTCTCGTTTTTCCGTAAAAACAAGCAGGACTCTGCTTCTGACCAAGGGTCTTTCCGTTCGCGTTCCGAGGAGCAATCCGCCGTCATTCGCAGCCGCAGCAGCCGCAGTGCCGCCAGTGGCAGCGCCGCTGGCACGCGGAGCAGCCGCAGCAAGGCCGGCAAGGATGCCGCCGCCGATCCGCTGTTGCCGGAAAAGAAACGCGCCCGCCGCCGCCTGATCGGTGCGGTGGCCCTGGCGCTGGCCGTGGTGATCGTATTGCCGATGATCCTCGATTCCGAGCCCAAGCCGCTCAACGATGACATCGCCATCCAGATCCCCTCCAAGGATGAGCCGGTTGCCGGCGTGGCCCAGCCGGCTGCTGTGGCTGGCAAGCAGGCGGCGCTGGACCAGAAGGAAGAGATCGTCGAACCGTCCAGCATCGCTCCTGAGCCCGCCAGTCCGGCTGCAGCGCCGGCGCCGGCCCAGCCGGTGACTCCGCCCGTGGCGACGGTGGCGCCCAAGGTGGTGGAGAAGCCCGTTGAGAAGCCGGTAGAGCGGCAGGTAGAGAAAGCGGCCGAAAAGCCCGCCCCCAAGGCCGAGGAAAAGAAGCCCGCCGTGGCCGAGCACAAGGAAGAACCGAAGAAGGAAGCCGCCAGGCCCAAGCCTGCCGCCGATGACGATGCCGCGCGTGCGCTGGCGATCCTGGAAGGCAAGCCGGGCGCTGCCGCTCCGGCGCCGGAAAAGAAGCCCGCCGCAGCCGGTGGCAAGTTCGTCATCCAGGTGGCTGCGCTGGCGACCCAGGACAAGGTGACTGAATTGCGCAACAAGCTCAGCGCAGCCGGCATCCATTCGTACACGCAAAAGATTGCAACCCAGGCAGGTGAACGCACGCGCATTCGCGTCGGTCCCTTTGCCAGCCGCGAGGAAGCCGAGCGCATGAGCGGCCGAATCAAGAAGCTGGGCCTGAATGCTACCCTTGTTCCTGCTTGAATTTGGCTACAGATAGCCGCATATTGTTGTCATCGTGACGATATTTGACTACCTGGTGCTGCTGATCCTGGTCTGCTCGGTGATCATCGGCACCCTGCGCGGACTGGTGCGCGAGGTGTTGTCCCTGGCCGGTTGGATCGTGGCGCTGGTGGTGGCCAATACCTATGGCGAGGCGCTCTCGGCGATGTTGCCGGATGTGGTGCCGGGCGAACTGACGCGGCTGATCGTGGCCTTCATTGCGCTGTTCATCGGCACGCGCCTGCTGATGGCACTGGTGGCCAAGACGCTGGGCGAACTGGTCAAGGCGACCGGTCTGGGTTTCCTGGATCGTACGCTGGGCAGTGTCTTCGGCGTGGCGCGCGGGGTATTGCTGGTGGTGGCGGTGGCTTTGCTGTGCGGTACCACGGCCATTCCGCAGCAGGATTTCTGGAAGCAGGCGCGCTTCAGTCCCTGGGTCGAGCAGGCCGCCGAAGCGGTGCTGCCCTACCTGCCGGGCAAGCTGGCCGAGCATGTGAGTTTTTCCACCCCGGTCTGACACCAGGCTCCGTGGCGGAGTGCATCAGATCGTTTGGACCGGGTTGCAGTCGTGGTTCATTTTCGTTTTCGTTTTTCGTTAGGAGTCCACCATGTGTGGCATCGTCGGTATCGTCTCTCATAGTCCCGTCAACCAGATGCTGTATGACGCGCTGCTGCTGCTGCAGCACCGCGGCCAGGATGCGGCGGGGATCGCAACCAATCACGCCAACGGTTTCTCGATGCACAAGGCCAACGGCCTGGTGCGCGACGTCTTCCGTACCCGCAACATGCGTTCGCTGCCGGGCAACACCGGCATCGGCCAGGTGCGCTATCCCACTGCAGGCAGCTCTTCTTCGGAAGAAGAGGCGCAGCCGTTCTACGTCAATGCCCCCTTCGGCATCATCCTGGCGCACAACGGCAACCTGACCAATGCGGAACAGTTGAAGATCGAGATGTTCAAGAACGATCGCCGCCACATCAACACCGATTCCGATACCGAAGTGCTCCTGAACGTGCTGGCCCACGAGATCCAGCAAGCCACCACCGGCTACTCGCTGGACCCGGCCGCGCTCTTCAAGGCCGTGGCCATGGTGCACAAGCGCGTGCGCGGCTCCTACGCCGTGGTGTCGCAGATCGCCGGTTATGGTCTGTTGGGCTTCCGCGATCCGTACGGCATCCGTCCGATGTGCCTGGGCTTCAACGAGAGCGACAAGGGCATCGAATACATGATGGCCAGCGAATCGGTGGCACTGGAAGGCATGGGCTTCCGCTTCCTGCGCGACGTCAATCCGGGTGAAGCGATCTTCATCGACAACGACGGCAAGCTGTACAACCAGCAATGCGCCGAGAACCCGACCCTGAATCCTTGCGCCTTCGAATACGTCTATCTGGCCCGTCCGGATTCGATCATCGATGGCGCCTCGGTCTACGCCACCCGCCTGAAGATGGGCGAGTTCCTGGCTGACAAGATCCGCAGCCAGTTCAAGCATGGCGAGATCGATGTGGTCATGCCGATTCCCGATTCCTCGCGTCCGGCCGCCATGGAACTGGCGCTCAAGCTGGGCATCGAGTACCGCGAAGGCTTCATCAAGAACCGCTACATCGGCCGCACCTTCATCATGCCGGGCCAGGCGCTGCGCAAGAAGTCGGTGCGCCAGAAGCTCAACGCCATCGGCAGCGAATTCAAGGGCAAGAACGTGCTGCTGGTGGATGACTCCATCGTGCGCGGCACCACCAGCCGTGAAATCGTGCAGATGGCCCGCGAGTCTGGCGCCAAGAACGTCATCTTCGCTTCGGCTGCGCCGCCGGTGAAGTTCCCCAACGTCTATGGCATCGACATGCCGACCCGTGACGAGCTGATTGCCTTCGGCCGCAGCGAAGAGGAAGTGTGCCGCGAGATCACTGCCGATGCCCTGGTGTACCAGGATGTGGAAGCCCTGAAGCGCGCCATCTCCGACGCCAACCCGGCCCTGAAGCAGTTCGAGGCCTCCTGCTTCGACGGTCACTACATCACCGGCGACATCACCCAGGAATACCTGGACCGCATCGAATACGCCCGCAAGAATCCCAAGCCGGCGCTGGAAGATGTGGTGCGTTCGCAGCTGAACCTGAACCTGGCACGCGTGGACTGATCTGCGCTGCCTGACCAGAGGCTGGAACAAGACGCCGGTGGCCGCTTTGGCGGCACCGGCGTTTTGCATGGACCCGCCCGGCGGGAATCTGGCTTATCATTTTGCCTTTGGCCGCGCGCTGGCTTGTGTGTGCCTCTCACCCCTGCATTTCCGATCACGCGATGAACGATAAAAAGACCTACGGCTTCACCACCACCATCCTCCACAGCGACCGCCAGAAGGGCATCGAACACGGTTCCCTGCACAAGCCCATCCACACGTCCGTCACCTTCGGTTATGAAGATGCACGCCAGCTGGCCGAAGTGTTCCAGGGCAAGCAGCCGGGCTATCGCTATGGCCGCCAGGGCAATCCCACGGTGTCGGCGTTGGAAGACAAGATCACCAGGATGGAAGACGGCAAGTCCACCATCTGCTTCGCCACCGGCATGGCCGCCATCGGTGCCATCGTCCAGGGCTTGCTGCGCGAGGGCGATCATGTGGTGTCCTCGGCTTTCCTGTTCGGCAATACCAACAGCATGTGGATGACGGTGGCCGCGCAAGGCGCCAAGGTCTCGATGGTCGATGCCACTGATGTCAAGAACGTGGAAGCCGCCATTACCCCGCAGACCCGCCTGGTCTTCGTGGAAACCATCGCCAACCCGCGCACCCAGGTGGCGGATCTGAAGCGCATCGGCGAGCTCTGCCGCGAGCGCGGCATCCTCTACGTGGTGGACAACACCATGACCTCGCCTTACCTGTTCCGTCCCAAGACGGTCGGTGCTGGTCTGGTGGTCAATTCGCTGACCAAATCCATCGGCGGCCACGGCAATGCGCTGGGCGGGGCGCTGACCGATACCGGTGAATACGACTGGACCCGCTACCCGCACATCGCCGACGCCTACAAGAAGAACCCGGCCCCGCAGTGGGGCATGGCCCAGATCCGCGCCAAGGGCTTGCGCGACTTCGGTGGCACGCTGGGCCCGGAAGCGGCACACCACATCGCCGTCGGTGCCGAGACCATGGCCCTACGCCAGGAACGCGAATGCAAGAATGCGCTGGCGCTGGCGCAGATGCTGGAAGCCGATCCGCGCGTGGCAGCGGTCTACTATCCGGGGCTGGAGTCGCATCCGCAGCATGCCTTGAGCAAGGAGCTGTTCCGTTCCTTCGGTAGCCTCATGTCCTTTGAACTGAAGGACAGCATCGACTGCTTCGATTACCTCAACCGCCTGAACCTGGCCGTGGCCGCGAGCAATCTGGGCGATACCCGCACGCTGGTGATCCCGGTGGCGCATACCATCTTCTACGAGATGGGCGCCGAACGCCGCGCCAGCATGGGGATTGCCGAGTCGCTCATCCGCGTCTCGGTGGGACTGGAAGATACGGACGATCTGGTGGGTGATTTCCGCCAGGCGCTGGAGGCTTGATCTACGGCGGTTCCAGGCCGAAGTGAAGAAAAAGACACGCCCGTCGCCTCGCAAGAGGGACGGGCGTTGTCTTTGATGGAAGCGAGGTGAACGAATTTGTAAAAATTCGGGAAATCGCTTCCGGCCGGAACCCAGCCTTTGCGGGGCTCAGGGCACCAGGTTGGCCACCGCCTCGCGGTCGGCCCACTTGGTCTTGTAGGTCGGCTTGAAGTTCTGGAAGCGCTCGATCAGCATGGCCGGATTGGCTTCATGCATCATCAGCCCCGACTGGTCGGTGCTCACGAAACGCTGCGACACCAGGTGATTGACGAAGGCGATCAGGTTGTCATAGAAGCCTTCCACGTTGTACAGGCAGATCGGCTTGTAGTGGAAGCCCAACTGCGCCCAGGTCAGCACCTCGAACAGTTCTTCCAGGGTGCCCATGCCGCCGGGCATGGCGATGAAGCCATCGGCCAGCTCGGCCATCATGGCCTTGCGTTCGTGCATATCCTTGACGATGTGCAGGCGGGTCAGGCCGTCGTGGCCCAGTTCCTTGTCCAGCAAGGCCTTGGGGATGACGCCGGTGGCTTCGCCGCCCAGCCGCATGACTTCACTGGCGATGATGCCCATCAGGCCCACATTGCCGCCGCCATAGACCAGGGCGATGTTGTTCTTCACCATCTCCTGGGCCAGCTTGCGCGCTGCCTCGGCATAGGCCGGGGAAGCGCCGGGGGAAGAACCGCAATATACGCAAATCGATTTCATGTGTCCTCTGCTGTGTCCGTCATTGGCTCGTTACAATGTCTGTGCAGGTACGCAAGATGTTGCCTGTTGGCATAAAAATGTCACCCCAACGGGCAGTCTTGCCTTCCCTTTTCTGTTATACCATGATCGTGCAGTGCAGCATAAGCTTATGTGCTGACGCGGGCGTGACAGCCATTCCGGCCGGCAGGCCCTGTCGATGCGACCGAACGAAAAGGACATCATGTCGAACAAGATCGTCAGTCTGGCCCTGCAGGGTGGAGGCTCGCATGGCGCCTTCACCTGGGGCGTGCTGGACCGCCTGCTGGAGGATGGGCGGCTGGACCTGGAAGGCATCAGCGGCGCCTCGGCCGGGGCCATGAATGCCGCCGTGATGGCGCAGGGCTATGTGCAGGATGGCCGCGATGGTGCCCGCGCGGCGCTGGAGCGTTTCTGGACGGCGCTTTCCACCGGCGCACCGCTGGATTATCTCAATGCCGAAGGCGCGCCGGTCGTCGCCAATCCTGCGCCCATGCCGGGCATGCAGGCGCTGCTGGCGATGACGCGCTTCTTCTCGCCCACACAACTCAATCCGCTGGACATCAACCCGCTGCGCGACATCCTGGTGGAACAGGTGGATTTCGAACGCCTGCGCCGCCAGCGCGAGCTGAAATTGTTCATCGCCGCCACCCAGGTCAGCACCGGCACGCTGAAGATCTTCCGCAATGCCGACCTGTCGGTGGAAGTGCTGCTGGCCTCGGCTTGCCTGCCCTCGCTGCACCGGCCCATCGAAATCGATGGCGAAGCCTACTGGGATGGCGGCCTCACGGCCAATCCGCCGATTTTTCCGCTGCTGCACGCCTGTGCCGCGCGCGACGTGATGGTGGTGCTGCTGCACCCCAGTCGCCGTGCCGGTACGCCCACCACGAGCCACGACATCGGCCAGCGGCTTTCGGAAATCAGCTTCAGCTCGGCCTTCTTCACCGAGCTGAGCGGACTGGCCCTGGCCAAACGCGAGGCCGAGAATTCGACGCTGGCCTTCGGTTCGCTGGAGCGGCGGCTGCGTCAGCTCAACCTGCACATGATCGATGCCAATGAACTGATGGAGCAGCTGACCAATCTCTCCAAGCTCAATACCCAGGCCAGTTTCATCGGCAGCCTGTTCCAGCAGGGCCGCGAACGCGCCTCGGAATGGCTGGAGCAGAACTTCGCCCAGATCGGCCATACCTCCACCTTCGACCTCGGGCGCTTCCTGCCCTGAAACCCTGGCTTCGCGCACGATCGTTCTCTTTTGTCTATACTCTGCTGCTGAATTCTTCATCGCAGATACAACAACGACAACGCCATGCGCTCAATCATCGCCAAGAAAGCTTCCCGCTCCGAATTCCTCGACGTGCGCGGCCTGCGCTACCACGTGCGCCACTGGGGCGACCCGCAGGCGCCCAAGATCTTCATGATGCACGGCTGGATGGATATGTCGGCGTCCTTCCAGTTCATGGTCGATGCCTTGCAAGGTGAATGGCACGTCATCGCCCCGGACTGGCGCGGTTTCGGCCTCACCGAGCGCGCGCCGGCGCAGTCGTACTGGTTCCCCGACTACCTGGCCGATCTCGATGCCATTCTCGACCACTATGCCGGTGACGAGGCCATCAATCTGCTGGGCCACAGCATGGGCGGCAATGCCGTCACCCTCTATGCCGGCGTGCGCCCCCAGCGCATCCAACGCCTCATCAACCTGGAAGGCATCGGCCTGCCCACGGCCAAGCCGGAGCAGGCGCCTGGACGCTTCACGCAATGGCTGGACGAGATGAAGAATCGTCCCGTCCTGCGCGGTTATGCGACGCTGGACGAAGTGGCGGCGCGGCTGCAGAAGAACAATGCGCGCCTCTCCGATGAGCGCGCCGGTTTCCTGGCGCAGCACTGGGCGCAGCAGGATGAGAGCGGACTGTGGCAGATCCTGGGCGATCCGGCGCACAAGCAGGTCAGTCCCATCCTGTACCGGGTTGACGAGATGATGGCCTGCTGGAGCCGCATCACCGCGCCGGTGCTGTGGATCGAAGCCATCGACAGCGACATCTGGCGCTTCTTCGGCCCGGCCTCGCTGAAACGTGAAGAAATCGACCGCCGCATCGCCTGCATCCCCAGGACGCAGGTGGAAATGATCGCCGACGCCGGCCACATGCTGCACCACGACCAGCCCGAGCGCCTGGCACAACTGATCGAGGCCTTCCTGCAGCAGCCGGCCTGACACGGCCCCGCCGTGCGGGAGTGGCGCCAAGCGCGTAAAATGGAATCATTCCAATCCTCCAGCATGGCCTGACCGGCGGCAGCCACAAGCGACCTGCCCGGTGAGTGACTGTCATTGCGCATTTCTATGTCTGAGCTCAAGTTCGATCTGCATTGCCACTCCAACGTCTCCGACGGCCTGTTGCCGCCGGAAGAGGTGGCCGCGCGCGCCAAGGCCAACGGCGTGGACGTGTGGGCGCTGACCGATCACGATGAAGTCGGCGGTGTGGCGCGCGCCCGTGCGGCGGCCCGTGCGCTGGGCATGGAGCACGTGGCAGGGGTGGAAATTTCGGTCACCTGGGCCGGACATACGGTGCACATCGTGGGTTTGCGCATCAACGAGAACGACCAGACCCTGATCGACGGCCTGGCCGCTACCCGTAACGGCCGCGAACGCCGCGCCCGCGAGATCGCCGAGGCGCTGGAGCGGCACGGCATCTGCGGCGCCTACGAGGGCGCATTGAAACACGTGGGCAACCCGGACCTGATCTCGCGCACGCACTTTGCGCGCTATCTCGTCGAATGCGGCACCTGCTGCGATACCAAGGAAGTCTTCGCCAACTACCTCACCGAAGGCAAGCCCGGCTACGTGCCGCACCGCTGGGCCACGCTGGAAGAATCGGTGCGCTGGATCCGCGGGGCGGGCGGGGTGGCGGTGATCGCCCATCCGGGCCGCTACAAGTACACGCCGACCCAGTTCGGCGCGCTCTTCGATGAATTCAAGCAACTGGGCGGGGCGGCCATCGAAGTCAATACCGGCAGCCACACGCCGGAGCAGTACCAGGAATATGCCCAGGTGGCCCGCAGCTATGGCTTCCTGGCCTCGATGGGGTCGGACTTCCATGGCCCGGGCGAGTCGCGCATGGACCTGGGCGCATTGCCGCCGCTGCCCTCCGGGGTCAGGCCGGTGTGGCACGACTGGGGGCTGTAAGGGGCAGCCCCGGGCTGGATGCCCTTGAAATCAGCAGGCCGATTCCTATCTAATAACCACTTTTCCGATAGGAGTTTTCCCCATGAAACGCATCCTGCTGTTTATCGCCACCAACATCGCCGTGCTGGTCGTGATGAGCGTCATCTTGTCGCTCCTGGGCGTGGACCGCTTCCTCACCCGCGCCGGCCTGAACCTGCCGATGCTGCTGGTGTTCTCGCTGGTGGTCGGTTTCACGGGCTCGATCATCTCCTTGCTGATGAGCAAGAGCATGGCCAAGTGGTCCACCGGCGCACGCGTGATCGAGACGCCCATGAACGGCACCGAAGCCTGGCTGCTGCAGACCGTGGGCAAGCTGGCCCAGCGCGCCGGTATCGGCATGCCCGAAGTGGCCGTCTATGACGGTGAACCCAATGCCTTCGCTACTGGCGCGTTCCGGGATTCGGCCTTGGTGGCGGTGTCCACCGGGCTGTTGCAGGGCATGACGCAGGAAGAAGTGGAAGCCGTGCTGGGTCACGAAGTGGCGCACATCGCCAATGGCGACATGGTGACCATGACCCTGATCCAGGGCGTGGTGAATACCTTCGTGGTGTTCCTGTCGCGGGTGGTCGGCTATTTCGTCGATTCGGCCCTGCGCCGCAACAACGATGAGTCCGGTCCCGGCATCGGCTACATGGTGACGGTGATGGTGTGCCAGATCGTCTTCGGCATCGGTGCTTCGCTGATCGTGGCCTGGTTCTCGCGCCATCGCGAGTTCCGTGCCGATGCCGGTGCGGCGCGTCTGTTGGGTACGCCCCAGCCGATGATCAATGCCCTGGCGCGGCTGGGTGGTTTTTCGCCGGAAGGCTTGCCGCAGAACATGGCGGCCCTGGGCATCAGCGACAAGCCCGGCATGATGGAACTGTTCTCGACGCACCCACCGCTGGAACAGCGCATCGCCGCCCTGCGCGGCCAGCGCTAAGCCCAGCGGGCAGCGACAACGGCGGTGGCAACACCGCCGTTGTGCTTTTTACGATTTGGCATTGGATTTGAAAACGGAAACCGCATCATGAGCCAGTTTTTCGAGATTCACCCCGACAACCCGCAACTGCGCCTGATCAAGCAAGCGGCGCAGATCATCCACAAGGGCGGCCTGGTGGCCTTGCCCACCGATTCCTGCTATGCGCTGGTCTGCCAGCTGGACAACAAGGACGCGGTCGAGCGCGTGCGCCGCATCCGTGGCGTCGATGAAAAGCACCACCTGACGCTGCTGTGCCGCGACCTCTCCGAGATCGCCCAGTATGCCAAGGTCGACAACCGCCAGTACCGGCTGCTCAAGGCCGCCACGCCCGGTGCCTACACCTTCATCCTGGAAGCCACCAAGGAAGTGCCGCGCCGCCTCTCGCACCCCTCGCGCAAGACCATCGGCCTGCGCGTGCCGGAAAACCGCATCGCCCACATGCTGCTGGAAGAGCTGGGCCAGCCCCTGCTGGGCACGACCCTGATCCTGCCGGACGAGGAACTGCCCCTGACCAGCGCCGACGACATCCGCAGCCATCTGGAAAAACAGATCGAGCTGGTCATCGACAGCGGTGCCTGCAGCCTGGAACCGACCACCGTGATCGACCTCACCGATGACAATGAACCGGTGCTGGTGCGCCAGGGCAGGGGGGATGCAAGTCTGTTCGGTTTGCAGGCTGCCTGAGTGAAATTGATTCCATCGGGCCTGATCGGACGGTCAGGCCTGGTCCGATTCCGGGGCAGTGTATTGTCCCTCTGCTAAAATCCCCGCCCATGAACGAACTTATCCAGACTGTCGCGGTATACGCGCTGCCCGTGCTCTTCGCCATCACCTTGCACGAGGCGGCGCACGCCTATGCGGCCAAGTTTTTCGGGGATACCACGGCGTATTCGATGGGGCGCATGAGCCTCAACCCCATCAAGCACATCGATCCCTTCGGTACCATCCTCATCCCCATCCTGCTGTACTTCGCCACTGGCGGCAATTTCCTGTTCGGCTACGCCAAGCCGGTGCCGATCAATTTCGGCCAGCTGCGCAAGCCCAAGCGCGACATGGCCTGGGTCTCGCTGGCCGGTCCGGCGGCCAATTTCTTCATGGCCTTGCTGTGGACGCTGGCCATCTATGCGCTGGTGCTGGGCGGTGTGCAAGAAGAATTCTTCATGCTCATGGCCAAGGCCGGCGTGCTGACCAATCTGGTGATGTTCGCCTTCAACCTGTTTCCGATCCCGCCGCTGGACGGCGGACGCATCCTCACCAGCCTGTTGCCGCACAAGGCGGCGTATAAATTCGCCCGCATCGAGCCCTATGGCTTCTTCATCGTCATGGCGCTGGTGCTGCTCAAGGTCATCTACACCTGGTGGATGGCACCCGTGATGTACGTGGCCGGCAAGTTGCTGCAGTTGATTACCTTCCCCATTACCTTGCTGTTCTGATCGTTCATATCGTTGCTATCCACCATGTTGAACCGCCAACCGCCAACCATCGCCAAACGCCATGTATCCTGATCGCGTCGTCTCCGGCATGCGTCCCACGGGCGCGCTGCACCTGGGCCACTATCACGGTGCCCTGAAGAACTGGGTCAAGCTGCAGTCCGAATTGCCCTGCCTGTTCTTCGTGGCCGACTGGCATGCACTGACCACCCATTACGACGATCCCTCGGTGATCGAGACCAGCACCTGGGAAATGGTGGTCGACTGGCTCGCTGCCGGGGTCGATCCGGCGCAGGCGACGCTGTTCATCCAGTCGCGCGTGCCCGAGCATGCCGAGCTGCATCTGCTGCTGTCCATGGCCACGCCGCTGGGCTGGCTGGAACGCGTGCCGACCTACAAGGACCAGCAGGAAAAACTGGCCGACCGTGACCTGGCCACCTATGGCTTCCTCGGCTATCCGCTGCTGCAGGCGGCCGACGTGCTGATCTACCGCGCCAGCCAGGTGCCGGTGGGCGAGGACCAGGTGCCGCACATCGAGATCATGCGCGAGATCGCGCGGCGCTTTAATCACCTCTATGGCAAGGAAAAGGGCTTCGAAGAGAAGGCCCTGGCCGCCACCAAGAAGCTGGGCAGCAAGCGCGCCAAGCTGTACCTGGAGCTGCGTACCCAATTCCAGGAAAAGGGCGACGAGGAAGCCCTGGAGCAAGCCAAGGCCATGCTGGACGATGCCCAGAACCTGTCGATGATCGACCGTGAACGTTTGTTCGGCTACCTCGAGGGCAGCCGCAAGCTCATCCTCACCGAGCCGCAGGCCATGCTGACCGAGGCGTCGCGCCTGCCGGGGCTGGATGGCGCCAAGATGTCCAAGAGCTACGGCAACGCCATTGCCCTGCGTGAGGATGCGGCCTCGGTCACCAAGAAGGTCAAGACCATGCCGACCGACCCGCAGCGCGTGCGCCGCAGCGATCCGGGCGATCCGGACAAATGCCCGGTCTGGCAGTTCCACCAGGTCTATTCGAACGCGGAAGTGAAGGATTGGGCCGCCAAGGGCTGCCGTTCGGCCGGGATCGGCTGCCTGGAGTGCAAGCAGCCGGTGATCGATGCCATCCTGCAGGAGCAGCAGCCGATGCTGGAGCGGGCCCAGCCCTACCTGGACGATCCCTCGCTGGTGCGGGCCATCGTCGCCGATGGCTGCGACAAGGCCCGCAAGCTGGCCCAGGACACCATGCGCGACGTGCGCGAAGCCATGGGGCTGGGATATTGATCTGTGGCAAGCTGCGCCAGGGCGCTCGCAGGGCTCGCGGGGGCGGGGTCACAGGTTTTTTTTACGTCCGCTTTCAACTGTAGCAGCGGCAAATTGACCTGATGAGGCGTCTATCCGCTACAATCAGGCCTTTATTTTGACCATCACTAAAGCACGCACACCATGATCAAGGGTAGCATTGTTGCAATCGTCACTCCCATGCATCCGGACGGCAGCCTCGACTACGATGGCCTGCGCAAGCTGATCGACTGGCATATCGCCGAGGGAACCGACAGCATCGTCATCGTCGGCACCACCGGCGAATCGCCCACCGTCTCGATGGAAGAGCACTGCGAACTGATCAAGGTCGCGGTCGAGCACACGGCCAAACGCATTCCCATCATCGCCGGTACCGGCGGCAATTCCACTTCCGAAGCCATCGAGCTGACCGAATTCGCCAAGAAGGTCGGTGCCGATGCCTCGCTGCAAGTGGTGCCCTACTACAACCGCCCGACCCAGGAAGGCATGTACCTGCACTTCAAGACCATCGCCGAAGCGGTGGATCTGCCGGTGATCCTGTACAACGTGCCCGGCCGCACCGTGGCCGACATGAGCAACGAGACCATCCTGCGCCTGGCCCAGGTCAAGGGCATCGTGGGCGTCAAGGATGCCACCGGCAACATCGGCCGCGGCACCGACCTGATTCGCCTGGCCCCCAAGAGCTTTGCGGTCTATTCGGGCGACGACGCCACCGCCATTGCATTGATGTTCTACGGCGGTGCCGGCAACATCTCGGTGACCGCCAACGTCGCCCCGCGCGCCATGCACGAGCTGTGCGTGGCCGCCATGAGCGGCAACATCGCCCGTGCCGTGGAACTGAACAACCAGCTGCTACCGCTGCACAACAAGCTCTTCGTCGAGCCCAACCCGGTACCGGTCAAGTGGGCCATGCAGGAGATGGGCCTGATCCCGTCGGGCATGCGTCTGCCGCTGGCACCGTTGGGCGCGGCTTACCACGACACCGTGCGCGCAGCCCTGCGCGAGTCCGGCGTCTTAAACTGATCGGCTTGGCCGCTTTGGCGCAGGTCTCCTGAAATCCGATTCCGCTTTCAATAGTAACGATATGACTAATAGCAAGAACGTTCGTCCGGTCTCCCGCTCCGCGTACACACTTACCCAACGCAGTATCGTCGTCGCACTGGCGCTGGCCGGACTGGCAGGATGCTCGTCCGTGGGCAGCATGCTCGAAGGCGACCGTATCGATTACAAGAGCGCCGAAAAGGCCCGTGGCCCGCGCCTGGAAGTGCCGCCCGACCTGACCCAGCTGCAGCGCGACAACCGTTACGCCATCCCCGAGGCCAACAAGGGCGTGGCCACTGCCTCCGGCTATCAGCTGGAACAGCAGACCAAGCCGACCACCGAGGTGGCGACCGTGGCCCCCGATACCCAGGGCGATGCGGTGCGTATCGAACGCGACGGCTCCCAGCGCTGGCTGGTGGTCAAGCAGACCCCGGAACAACTGTGGCCGCAGATCAAGGACTTCTGGCAGGACAACGGTTTCCTCATCAACATCGAGTCGCCTGAGACCGGCGTGATGGAAACCGACTGGGCCGAAAACCGCGCCAAGATTCCGCAAGACTTCGTTCGCAATACGCTGGGCAAGGTGTTTGATTCGCTGTATTCCACCGGTGAGCGCGACAAGTTCCGCACCCGCCTGGAACGCGGCGCCAATGGCACCACCGAGATCTTCATCAGCCATCGCGGCGCCGAAGAAGTGCTGACCGGCTCGGCCAAGGAAACCTCGGTATGGACCGCACGTCCCTCCGATCCGGGCCTGGAAGCCGAATTCCTGTCGCGCCTGATGGTGCGCCTGGGTGCCCAGGAAGCCAAGGCCAAGGCCGCCGTGGCCAATGCTCCCTCGCTGCAGGCCCGTTCGCGCCTGCAGAAGACCGCTACCGGCACCAGCGTGCAAGTGGATGAAGGCTTCGACCGCGCATGGCGCCGCGTCGGCCTGGCGCTGGATCGCGTGGGCTTCACCGTGGAAGACCGCGACCGCAGCCAGGGCATCTACTACGTGCGCTACGTGGACCAGGACCAGGATGCCAAGGACAAGAAGGATGACGGCTTCTTCTCGCGCATCTTCAGCTCCAAGGACAAGGACAAGAAGGCCACCAAGTACCGCATCGTGGTCAAGGGCGCCGGTTCCGACAGCAGCAACATCGTGGTCCAGAACGGCGAGGGCGGTCCCGATACCTCGGGTATCTCCGACAAGATCCTCGGTCTGCTCAACGACCAGCTGAAGTAAGCAGGACCCGGGGCTCAGATGAAGTTCGCGAGCCTCGGTAGCGGCAGCGAAGGCAATGCGCTGCTGATCTCGGCCGCAGCCGGCGACCAGCGTCCCTCGTCGGGGACCACGGTCATGCTGGACTGCGGCTTTACTTTGCGCGAGGCCGAAAAACGCATGCTGCGTCTCGGTCTCGATCCCTCCGACGTGTCGGCCATCGTGGTCACGCACGAGCATTCGGATCACGTCAGCGGCGTCTTCAAGTTCGCACGGCGCTATCGCATCCCTGTCTGGCTCAGCTACGGTACCTGGCAGGCAGTGGCCGAGCTGGCCAATGACGTCGACGTGCGGTTCTGCGCCGATGGCCAGAAGATCGCCATCGGCGATCTTGAACTCTCTCCCTATACCGTTCCACACGACGCCCGCGAGCCTATCCAGTATGTGGCCAGCGATGGCGACCGCCGTCTTGGCGTGCTCACCGATGCCGGACAGCCGACCACGCACCTGGTCCAGGCCCTCGGTGCCTGCGACGCGCTGCTGCTGGAATGCAATCACGACCGCGAGATGCTGGACCGCTCACCCTATCCCGCTTTCCTCAAGCGCCGTATCGGCGGCGATTACGGCCACCTGGCCAATGACGCCAGCGCCGAGATCCTGCGCCTGCTCGACAGGAGCCGGCTCAAACGCGTCATCGGTGCCCATCTCAGCCAGCAGAACAACACCCCCGAACTGGCGCGCGCGGCCATCGAAAGCGTGCTGGGGACCACCTTTGGCGATATCGGTATTGCTTGCCAGGAGGAAGGTTTTTCCTGGCTGGAGGTGTGATCGCCAAATGCGAGTGGTCAGCGCTTTGTCAGGCTGATTCGCACTTGTGCGCGTTGTGTCAGAAACAATTTGTTTCTCTTTTTATCCAGCTTGAAGACCCTCTTTTCCAATGCCTGCGGAAGCAGGAGCCGTGCTGCCGGTGATATTGTGTCTTCGATAATAAATGCGGCCTCTGGAAGGCCTGTCAGGCCCTTGTCAGTAGGTGCATGAGGGATACGTGCTTTGAGGCGTTTCCAGCGCGTTCTGATGCGTTTGCGCCAGATCAAGAAGTGATGGGATGGAAGAATCCGGAGCGCGGATGCGAGGACGCGGAGAAATGAAGGAAAAGGCAGCAGCGGGGAAAAAACGGGACGAAAAAAAACCGGTCTCGCGACCGGTTTTTTCCGAAAATAATCCGAAGATTACTTGGCCGGAGCTTCAGCCGGCTTTGCATCAGCGGCCGGAGCAGCGTCAGCAGGCTTGGCAGCGTCAGCAGCCGGAGCAGCGGCGTCGGCCGGCTTGGCAGCGTCAGCAGCAGGAGCGGCGTCAGCCGGCTTTGCATCAGCAGCCGGAGCAGCAGCGGCCGGAGCTTCAGCAGCAGGAGCAGCTGCGGGTGCCGGAGCTTCTTCCTTCTTGCCGCAAGCAGCCAGAGCAACAGCCAACAACGAAGCGATCAACAGAGTCTTTTTCATGAATATTCCTTCAATATTTAAAAATTGTGCGATGAATAATTACCGGTAATTATCGCTCTACTGGGAGGCTTTCGCCGCGGGGTATGACCTCACGGTCGGGCTTCGGTTCTGCTTCTTTTTTGCTGCCGAAACAACGCCTGACAACGAAAACTTTCCAGCCCATCATTATAGCTATTTTTTCTCGAAATCGCACCGCCGCAACGTTGATTCGTAAGAATTTGTAAGAACTTACATCAATGACACTATGGCCGGAATGCCTTTGCGGAAGCGACTTTCCGAGATTTTCTCAAGTAATTTCGAGCACCCCGCGCCATAATATTTCACTAATCTCGAACAATCTCGAGCCAGCCACTTTCATGCCATTGATGCAAGGCTTCCAGCAGATCCTCGGAAGCCTGGTCGAAGTCGGATTTCTCCAGCACACGCGAGTCGGCCAGCCGGGCCAGGATGGCCTTGTCGCCGCGACCGACCTGGAAGGATTCACCGTTGATGAAGACGTGCGAGCCGCGGTACAGCATGCGTGTCTTGCGGTGCAGTGCCAGACCCCGTTTCTTGGCGCCCTGGAAAAAGCGAGCAAAGGACATTTCCTGGGCCGGTGCCTGGAAGAAAACGCTGTGTTTGGGTTCCGACAGGTGCTGGCCGAGGAAGATGGTGATGTCGTCGTCGGTGAAGCGGATCTTGTTGAGCTCGTCACGGATGCGCGCCACCATGTCCAGCGGCAACTCGGCCGGCTTGGCCGTGGCTTTCAGGTCGGGATCTTCATAGCGGCCGGGCAGGTCGATGGTATCCATCATGAATTCCAGGAAGGATTCCCCCAGTTCCTGGTAGGCCGGCGAGCGGAAGCCGATCGAATAGGTCATGCATTCGCCGATGGCCACGCCGTCATGGGCATACTGCGGCGGCAGGTAGAGCATGTCGCCCGGTTCCAGCACGAATTCCTGTTCAGCCTCGAAGTGGCTGAGGATCTTCAGGGGTACGCCTTCTTCCAGCGTCAGGTCATCCTGGGCGCTGATGCGCCAGCGACGCTGGCCGTGCGCCTGCAGCAGGAAGACATCATAGGAATCGAAGTGCGGACCGACACCGCCGCCATCGGTGGCATAGCTGATCATCAGGTCGTCCAGGCGTGCATCGGGAACGAAGCGGAACTGGCGCAGCAGGGCGTCGGCAGCAGGATGGTGCAGGTTCACGCCTTGCACCAGCAGGGTCCAGGCCTTTTGCTTCAAGGGCGGCAACTTGGTGAAGGGGCCGTGTTCCATGTCCCAGCCGCCGGGGCGATGGGTGATGAGGCGCGATTCGACATCTTCCAGGCGGGCCAGGTCGAACAGCTGCTGGCGCGGCAGCGGCGCGGTGAAACCGGGGATGGCGTTGCGGATCAGGAGCGGCTTCTTGTGCCAGTAGTCACGCAGGAATTGGGCGGGCGTGATGCCGCCGAGCAGATCGAGTTTTTTCATGGCCGCCATTATAGAGGTGCCAGCGCGGCCGCACTTGGTTGACGGCGACCAAGTTTGATGCAGGTATAATCGCGGAGTCGAGAAACCGTTTTTGAAAGCGTCCTTGCCTCGCGGGAATGGCAAGGGGATGGTTCTTAGGCCCCAACCCGGGTGGCAGATGTCCCGCGCGACTCCCTCCGCAGCCTCTGCCGCTCCCGCACCACTATCGATACAAAGGACCCTTACGATGAAGATCGCGAAGAATACCGTCGTTTCCGTCAACTACAAGCTGTCGGATGCCCAGAACAACCTGATCGAGCAAAGCAGCGAGCCGATGGTCTACCTGCACGGCGGCTACCACAACACCCTGCCCAAGATCGAAGAAGCGCTGGACGGCAAGGAAACCGGCTACAGCACCACCCTCCAGGTCGAGCCGGAAGATGCCTTCGGCGAATACGATTCCGAGCTGGTCAAGATCGAGCCGGTCGAGCGCCTGCCGCAGCCGCTGGAAGTGGGCATGCAGTTCGAAGGTTCGCCTGACGACGACAGCGAAGAGTCGGTCATCTTCACCGTCACCGAAGTGGCTGACGGCAAGGCCGTGCTGGATGGCAACCACCCGCTGGCCGGCATCGCCCTGCGTTTCGAGCTGTCGGTGATCGAAGTGCGCGCCGCCTCCGAAGAAGAAGTGGCCCACGGCCACGTGCACGGTGCCCATGGCCATCATCACCACCACGATGACGAAGATGAAGGCGAAGCCGGCGACCACTTCCGCAGCCAGCCGCTGAACTGATCGACCACCTCCGCAGGAAAATTCTGAAAATCGGGAAATTCCTTCCGGCGATGTGAAAAAAACGCCCGCAGATCCGCTCTGCGGGCGTTTTTGTTCATATAAACGGAAAAAAGCCCTTAACCGGCTCTGTATCCGGCCTAACGCCGCTCTCCATCCGCATCGGCCACCGCAAACAGCTGCGGCAGATGGTCATCCACCACGATCTTGAGCCAGCGCTCGCCCACGCCGACATTGCCCAGGTTGCCGCCCGTCCAGAGGATGTGGGCGGGCGTCTTGGTCTTGCCGCCCTGGCCGTGCACCACCAGCACGCGTCCCGGGAATTTTGCGGCCAGTTCGGTGAACAGCTTGCGCGTCTCGGCAAAGCCGTCGCGCTGGGTGCGGAAGAAGGAGTGCCGGGGCGGCGGGCCGAAGGGATTGCCATCGCAGAAAAAGACGATGGCCGCGCTCTTCTTCAGCGCGGCAAAGGCGAACAGGTGCTGCAGCCAGTTGCGGTTGGCGATGAGGCGGTCCTCGAATTCGTTATTGCGTCCACCGTCGAGCAGGAAATGATTGTTGGCCGCCGGCAGGTTGACGGTGGCAAAGAGCAGGTTGCCCACTTCCCAGCGGGTGTTCTCGGCATAGCTGCGGAATTTGGGCGTGAGTGACTGGCGCAGCATCGGCAGCCGGCTCGCCCCCAGCGAGAACTCGCCGGCATAGAAGATCTCGCGCATGCGCGCCAGGCGTTCGATGGCATCCGAGCGGTTTTCACGGTCGCGGCAGGTGATCCAGTCGCTGCCGGCCAGCGACACGAAGATGCCATTCTGCGCCTGCGCGAGCAGGTCATGCCGTTCGGCGTAGAGCGCGTCATCACAGCTTTCGGAAGGCGACTTGATGCCGTTGACCACCACGAAGGCAAGGTTGTCGGCATCGGTCTCGGCCAGCGCCTGGCGCAGCGCCTCGTCGCCCTTGACGCCGGCGGCGGCGTGGTTGATCACGCCAAACGAGAAATCCTGCGCACCGGCCCAGGCCGTACCGGTCCCGGTAGCCAGCACGGCGACAGCGGTGAGGCAGGTACACAGCAGGATGCGTCGGATCGGCGGGATCGGCATGCAGTCTCTCTGCGGGTCAAAGGGGGGCAACGGGCGGAGTTAGCCGTGGTCTCGTTATTGTCCCCGGCTCAGGGCCTTGAGCTGGTACAGCGCTTCCAGCGCCTGGCGCGGCGTGAGGGCATCCGGATCAATGCCATCCAGGGAGTGCAGCAGCGCCTGGGCCAGCGGATCGGGTTCGACCGCGCTCGCGGGATTGCGTTCATCGTGCGTTTCTTCAGCTTCCTCTACGGGTTCCGTGAAGGAAGCTGAGCTGAACAGGTCGAACTGCGGCGTCGGCTGCATGGACTGGCTTTCCAGCGCCGACAGATGCTTGCGCGCAGCCCGGATGACCGGCGCCGGCACCCCGGCCAATTGAGCCACCTGCAGGCCGTAGCTCTGCGAGGCCGGGCCGCTCTGCACAGCATGCAGGAAGACGATGCTGTCCTTGTGCTCCACCGCAGAGAGATGCACGTTGGCTGCGCTTGGGTGGACCTCGGGCAGTTGCGTCAGCTCGAAGTAATGGGTGGCGAAGAGGGTGAAGCTGCGCGTGACGTCGATCAAGTGCTTGGCAATCGCCCAGGCCAGCGCCAGCCCGTCGAAGGTCGAGGTGCCACGCCCGACCTCATCCATGAGCACCAGCGAATGTTCGGTGGCGTTGTTGAGGATGGAGGCCGATTCGGTCATCTCGACCATGAAGGTGGAGCGGCCACCGGCCAGGTCGTCAGCCGCGCCGATACGTGTAAAGATGCGGTCGATCGGTCCGATCACCGCGCTGGTGGCCGGCACGAAGCTGCCCACGTAGGCCAGCAGCGTGATCAGCGCCACCTGGCGCATGAAGGTGGATTTACCGCCCATGTTGGGGCCGGTGATCAGGAGCAGCTTGCGCTCGGCGGCGAGCTGGCAATCGTTGGCGATGAAGCGCTCGATCTGGTTTTCCACCACCGGATGGCGGCCTTGCTCGATCTGGATGCAGGGCTCGGCCACCAGTTGCGGCGCGCACCAGTTGTTGCGCACGGCGTGGTCGGCCAGGGCGACCAGGGTATCGAGCTGGGCCAGGGCGTGGGCAATGGATTGCAGGCGCACGATGTGCGCGCCCATGTCATTGAGCAGCTGCTCGTAGAGGAATTTTTCGCGCGACAGTGAGCGTTCCTGCGCAGAGAGGGCCTTGTCCTCGAAGGCCTTCAGTTCGGGGATGATGTAGCGTTCGGCGTTCTTGAGCGTCTGGCGGCGGCGATAGTCTTCCGGCACCTTGTCGGTCTGGCCGTGGGTGACTTCGATGTAGAAGCCATGGACCTTGTTGTATTCCACCCGCAGGTTGGCGATGCCGGTGCGCTCGCGCTCACGGGCTTCCAGCTCCAGCAGGTACTGGCCGGCGTTTTCCGACAGGCCGCGCAGTTCATCCAGCTCGGCATCATAGCCACGCGCGATCACGCCGCCGTCGCGCACCATGGCAGCGGGCTCCAGCATGATGGCGCGTTCCAGCAGGTCCAGGCATTCCAGGGGCGTGGCCAGGTCTTCATGCAGCTGGCCCAGCAGCGGAGCTTCAGCGTCGCGTGCGCACATTTCCACATAGGCGCGCAACGAGCCGAGTTGCTGCAGGCCGCTACGCAATCCTGCCAGATCGCGCGGACGCGCCGACAGCAGGGCGATGCGCGTGGTGATGCGCTCGATGTCGGGCACGGCGGCCAGCGTGGCCGAGAGGCCCGAGCAGGCATCGGTGCGCATGAGCGCATTGATGGCGGCGTGGCGTTCGCGCGCCACCTGCTGGTCGCGCAGGGCGTGATGCAGCCAGTGGCGCAGCAGGCGCGAACCCATGGCGGTGCGGCAGTGGTCCAGCGTGGAGAAGAGCGTGGGGGCCAGGGCATTGGCGTCCTGGGCGCGAATGGTTTCGGTCAGTTCCAGGTTGCGGCGGGTGGCGGCGTCCAGGCCGATGAATTCGTTCTCGGATTCGACGGTGAGCGTGCGCACGTGCTGCAGGCCGCGTCCCTGGGTCGATTGCGCATAGCGCAGCAGGGCGCCGGCAGCGCAGATGGCCGGGCCCAGGCCATCGGCGCCGAAGCCGTGCAGGGTGGCCACGCCCAGTTGATCGAGCAGGGCCTTTTCGCTGCTGGGCTGGTCGAAATGCCAGTCCGGCACTGTCACGGCGCGGTGCGGCAGCAGCGGCTCGCACTGTTCCAGCTGGCCATCGGCCACCAGCACCTCGGCGGCGGAGATGCGTTCCAGTTCCTGTTTGACGCGGCCGTCCAGCAAATGCGTCTCGACCGTGAATTCCATCATCTTCAGCGCACCGCTGGCCATGGACAGCCAGGCCAGGCCGACCTGCATCTGCTTGCGCGACTTTGCCGGCAGCAGCTGCATGGCCAGCAGGCAGCGCTCGGCCTTTTCGGGCAGCAGGTCGGAGTCGGTCAGGGTGCCGGGCGTGACCACCCGCACCACCTTGCGTTCCACCGGGCCTTTGCTGGTGGCCGGGTCGCCGATCTGTTCGCAGATCGCCACCGATTCGCCCAGCTTGATCAGGCGCGCCAGGTATTGCTCCACCGAATGGAAGGGCACGCCAGCCATCTTGATCGGGTTGCCATTGGAGGAGCCGCGCTGGGTGAGCGTGACGCCCATCAGGCGCGAGGCTTTTTCGGCATCCTCGAAGAACAGTTCATAGAAATCGCCCATGCGGTAGAACACCAGTGTGTTGGGGTGGTCCGCTTTGATGCGCAAATACTGTTGCATCATCGGCGTGTGGGCGGCGAGGTCTTTGGTCATGGGTCCGGGTGGCGATGCGATGATCGCTTCTTGCAAGTTCGGGAATGCACTGCCGCGCGTGCTGGCCTGGATCTGCGTGGAGGCCACGGGTTCATCAGGCCACGGCTGGCGGCGGGAAGTCAGCCTGGCGGCCCGACGGGCGGGTCGCCATAAATCAAAAATGCGGACCGTGGTCCGCATGCTTGAGCCGGGATTGTACGCGCATTGCCCCGGTGCAGCCAAGGGTGCGGCATGGCGCCGGCCTGAAGCGGGCAAAGCAGTGCGTCAATTTCGAGAAAGTTCGGGAGCCTGGCCATCAGAAAAGTCTGCGGCCAAAAAAAAAAACAGGCGGCCACCGAAGTGGCCGCCTGCCCAGTCCGCAGGGGGAGGACGGACTGTGGGGGGGAGAGGGGAAGGCGGATCAGTGCGCCGCTGTCGTATCGGCCACCCGGGTCGGCTTGGGTGCCAGCCACACCGCGATGGCGGCCAGCGAGAAGGACACCGCCGCCATCAGGAAGATGTGGTTGGTGGACAGCATCACGGCCTGGTTCTGCACCGTCTGTGCCAGCGAGGAGGTGGCCTGTTCGGCGCTCATGCCCGAGGCCATCATGGCGTTGACCGCATCGCCGCTGCGATCGACCAGGCCGGACAGTTCGGCATGGTAGTAGGTGGCGTCGTTTTCCCAGCTGGTGTTGACGATGGAGGTGGCAATGGCGCCGGACATGGTGCGGCAGAAGCTCATCAGGCCGGCGGCCGACGCGGTTTCTTCCTCGTTCACGCTGGACAGCGCCAGGCCGGTCAGCGGCACGAAGAACAGCGGCAAGCCGATGCCCTGCAGGAACATGGGCCAGCCGATCTGGAAGAACGACATGTCGGTGTTGCTGAAGCCGCGCAGGGCGGTGATCAGGCCCAGCCAGGTCACGCCGAAGCAGACCAGCTTGCGCGCATCCACGGTGGTGGAAGCCTTGGCCACCATGGGCGCGGCGACCACCGCCAGGATGCCGCTGAGCGCCGAGATGCAGCCCGACCAGGTGGCCGTATAGCCCATGTAGCCCTGCAGCCAGAGCGGCGTCAACACCACCGAGCCGAAGAAGGCGCCGAAGGCCAGGCAGATGGTAACCACGCTGGCGGTGAAGCCGCGATGGCGGAATACCCGCAGGTCGACGATGGGGGTGTGCTCGGTCAGCTCCCAAATCAGGAAGGCGATGAAGAACACCACCGCCGTGACGGCCAGCAGCACGATCTCGGTGGAGGCGAACCAGTCCTTTTCCTTGCCTTCATCCAGCATCAGTTGCAGGGCCGCGACCCAGACCACCATCAGGATCAGGCCCACGCGGTCGATGGGCAGCTTGGTGGTCGTGGTCTCGAAACGCTTGAGCATGCGCCAGCCGAGGTAGCCGCAGATCAGTGCCACCGGCACGTTGATCCAGAAGATGTAGGGCCAGCTGTACTGGTCGCACAGCACGCCGCCCAGGATCGGGCCGGCAATCGGTGCCACCAGGGTGGTCATGGCCCACAGGCCCACCGCAGCGGGTGCCTTTTCCTTGGGGAAGATACGCAGCAGCAGGGTTTGCGAGAGCGGCATCAGCGGGCCACCGGCCAGGCCCTGCATGACGCGGAAGGCGATCAGCATGCCCAGCGAATTGGCCAGCCCGCACAGCGCCGAGAACAGGCCGAACATGATCATCGAGAGGATGAACACGCGCACGGTGCCGAAGCGATTGGCCAGCCAGCCGGTCAGCGGCACCGTGATGGCCTCGGCCACCGCATAGGAGGTGATGACGTAGGTGCCCTGGCTGGTGGAGGCCCCCAGCGCGCCGGAGATGGTCGATACCGAGACGTTGGCGATGGTGGTGTCGAGCACTGCGATGAAGTTGGCGGCGGCCAGCAGGATGCCGGCGCCCACCAACTGGCCACCGCTCAGCGGCGCCTCCAGAGGCCCAGGCTGGGGGGCTGGCAGATCGCCAGCCTCTGCACTCAATGTGGATGACATGATGAAGTTCTCTCTGTCGTGGCCGTCGGCTTACAGCGCGGCGGCCTTGGTATCGGTGTTCTGGGCCGACTTGGCCTGCACGTTACCGGCCTGGATCTGGCCGCGGGTATCGATCTCCACCACCATCGACAGGCCCACCGACAGCGGGTGCTGGGCCAGTTCCTTGGGATCCAGCGAGATGCGTACCGGCAGGCGCTGCACCACCTTGATCCAGTTGCCGGTGGCGTTTTGCGCGGGAATCACGGCAAAGGCCGAACCGGTGCCGCCGGACAGGCCCGTGACCACGCCGTGGTATTCCACCGAGCCGCCATAGAGGTCGGAGGTCATGGTCACCGGCTGGCCGATGCGGACCTTGGTCAGCTGGCCTTCCTTGAAATTGGCGTCCACGTGCATCTGCTTCATTGGCACCACGGACAGCAGGCTGGCGCCGGTTTGCACGCGCTGGCCGACCTGCACCTGGCGGCGGGCGATGACGCCATCGACCGGCGCGCGCAGCACGGTGCGTTCCAGGTCCAGCTTGGCCTGCTCCAGCTTGGCGCGGGCCAGGACCACTTCCGGGTTGTCGTCCACGGTGGTGCGGGCGGTCAGCACGGTGCTGGCCTTTTCTGCGCCTTGGGTCGCCTTGATGTTGGCGCGGGACTGCACTTCGGCGGCTTCGGCGGCCTTCAAATTGGCTTGCGCGGTCAGCAGGGCGGTGCGGGCATTGGTCAGTTCTTCACCGGAGACCGAACCCGACTTGGCCAGCGCTTCGCGGCGCTGCAGGTCGATCTGGGCACGCTGCAGATCGGCCTGGGCCGACAGCAGCTGGGCGCTGGCGCGCTTCTGGTCAGCTTCGCGGGCCAGCACCTGGGCCGCCAGGCCGGCATCGTTGGCGAAGTAACCCCGGACCTTGCGCTCGGTACGGTCCAGGTCGGCAGCGGCCTGGTCCACGGCCAGCTTGGCGTCGGCGTCATCGATGCGCACCAGCACGTCGCCCTTCTTCACTGCTTGGGTATCGACCACATCGACGGCGGAAACAATGCCGTTGACGGCCGGGGTGACGGTGGCCACTTCGGCGCCGGTATAGGCATTGTCGGTCTCGACGTAGCGCGAGCCGATCAGGTACCAGTAGGCGCCGTAGCCGACGGCGACGATGGCGATCACGCCGCCGAAGATGGTAAAGAGCTTCTTGCGCTTTTGCGCGGCGGCCGCACGGGTGGCGGCTTCATTGCGTTGCTGGGTGTCTTCGGCCAGGGTGTGGGCCGCTTGGGAATCACTGTGGGACATGATGTTCAACCTTTCGCTTGCGTGTCGGTGTGGGGCGCGGTGGCGCTGTCTTGGCTCTTGCCGTCATCGGTGGCACGGTAGCCGCCGCCCAGGGCGCGCACCAGCGCGACATCCAGGGTGAACAGGCGCGAGCGCAGATCGGAGAGCTGGCGCAGGTTGCTGATGAGCGTGTCCTGCGCATTGAGTACGTCGAGGTAAGTGTTCAGACCGCCCGTGTAACGGTTGCTGGCGATGCGATAAGCCTCTTCGGCGGCATCGGCGGCGGCTTGCATGTCGTGCAGGCGTCCGGCCAGGGCTTTTTCGCTCACGCCCACGTCGGCCACGTCCTGCAGGGCCTGGGTGACGGCCTGGTCATAGTTGGCCACGGCTTCGTCATAGCTGGCGCTGGCCGAGCGGAACTGTCCGCGCAGACGGCCACCATTGAAGATGGGCAGCGAGATCGCCGGACCGATGCTGCCGATGTCCGAACCGTTCTTGCTAAGTATGCTCAGGCCCAGCGACTGGAAACCGATGTAGGCCGACAGGTTGACGTTGGGGTAGAAGGCAGCCCGCGCCACGTTGATCTGCTTGCCCGCCGCCTCGGCACGCAGGCGCGCGGCCACGATGTCGGGACGGCGGCCCAGCAGTTCCACTGGCAGCTGCGCCGGCAGGCCGAAGGGCTTGGTCAGGTCGATCTGCGGACGCGTCAGTTGCAGGCCGCGATCCGGACCGGCACCGGCCAGTGCGGCCAGCTTGTTGCGTTGCAGGCCGATGGATTCGTCAGTGGCTTTCAGCTCAGCCTGGGCCAGGGCACGACGCGCTTCCATCTGCTTGACCGAGCCGCGCGTTTCCAGGCCGTTGGCCAAACGCTGCTGGAACAGGTCCAGCGTTTCTTCACGCACCTTCAGGGCAGCTTCGTTGGTGTCGCGCTGGGTATAGAGCTGGGCCAGTTCGGCATAGGCCGAGGCAATCGAGGTGGCCAGGGTGATGCGCGCCTGGGCGGCGTCGGCGCGGCTGGCTTCCAGTTCCGAGGTGGCGGCGGCCAGGGCCGCGCGGTTCTTGCCCCAGAAGTCGATTTCATAGCTGAAATCCAGGGTGGTACGGGTTTCGTTGTTGTAGCCGTGCGGTACCAGCGCGGGCGGGAAGCCGTTGTTGTAGGACTGCTTCATGTGGTCCAGCGAGGCATTGCCGCTCACTTCCGGCAGCAGCGCCGCCCCTTTCTGCTGGGCCGTGCCTTCGGCATTCATCAGGCGCGCCTTGGCCACGGCCATGGAGGGCGCGTTTTGCAGGGCTTCGTCGATGAGGGCGTTCAATTGTGCGTCGCCGTAGACCTTCCACCACTGATCGCTCGGCCAGGCGGCCTGCACGGCATCGGCGGCCAGCGTCTGGCTGCTCTGGTAGCGGTCGATGGACTTGGGCTCGGCGCGCGGGCCCAGATCGGTGAAGGAGGCACACCCGGCGGTGAGTGCTGCCGCCAGCACGGCCGCCGAGACCGACGCGGCCCGCCGCCACGGCAGGCTGCGCCGCTGGGGCCGCAGCGCCGGATGAGGCGCGCGCTGGCCGGGGAGGAATGAGTTGTTGTTCATTTGCGTAGATGGTGGAGTGAACGACTGAATCAGAAAATCCAATGTTTATTAACTGTACAGTTCAGTATAGTATTGGGTTTCGTGAAGTGTCAAGGCTCATTGCGAGAAATTACTCGTCTTTCTGCGGCAACGCCGCAACAGTGATTTTTCGCGCGTATTTGATGGCGATCAGGCGGCTTTCGTCGGCATCGTCGCCTATAATTCGGGATTGGCCGGCTTTCCGGCCAGCATCACAGGATAATCATGCGCAAGAAGAGTGAGGAACGGCGCCAGCAGATGATCGACATCGCGGCCGAGGTATTCAACGAAATCGGTTTCGAGGGCGCCTCGATGGCCGAAATCTCGGCCCGTATCGGCGGCTCCAAGGCCACGCTGTACAACTATTTCAGCTCCAAGGAAGAGATCTTTGTGGAGGTGATGATCAAGCAGGTGGGGTGCCAGTTCGAAGAAATGTTCATGTCCTTGCGCCATGAAGACGAACTGCGCAGCGGTTTATTGCGTCTGGCCGAGCATTATCTTGCCGTGGTTTTCCGGCCCGAGATTGTCGCCGTCAAGCGGCTTGCGATGTATTACGCGGGCAGGTCCGAACTGGGGCCGATGCTGTATGAACGGGGCCCCAAGCGGGGCTGGACACGCATTGCCGAGTTCATCGAGGTCAAGATGAAGGCCGGCAAGCTGCATCCGGGCGACCCCTGGATCGCGGGCATGCAGTTGCGCGCACTGATGGAAGCGGAATGGGTGGAAATGCGCATGCTCGATGTGGTCACCGAGATCCCGGCGGCCAAGCTCAAGGCCTCGGCGCAACGGGCGGTGGACGCGTTCATCTATCTGTATCAGCCGCGCTGAGCGGCCTCAGAAACTCAATGCCGCCGCATGGCGGTAGTCGATCAGGGCGCCCATGGGTGTCTGGATCCAGGCCTGCTCGCGGTGGGAAGCTTCCGACACTTCATTGGCGCCCATCCTGGCAAAGCGCTTCTTGATGGCGAGCAGGAGCGCCAGTTCTTCCTCGTCGAAGACATTGCGATCCGCAGTCCGCAAGGGCCGCACCTGTGTACCTTCGGCGCTGCCCACCTGCACTTCCACCTGGTCGATCGCGCCGCGCTGCTCCAGCAAGGAAAACAGCAGCCGGAAAGCCGAAGGGACCGGCCCGTAGGGCAGGCGCTCATAGGCCAGGCCCGAGAGGCTCCGGCCATGCTGCTGGTAGTGCTTGAAGTCGCTGTAGAACAGCAGCTTGTTGAGTTTGGTGACGAAGACACCTTCGCCTTCGCTCAGCAGCAGCACCAGCTGTTCCAGCTTTTCCAGCCGGATGGTTTCGCCGGGCGCGCTGCGCGCACTGCTGGCGAAGGCCTTCTCCAGGGCCGCCGAGCCGGCCTTTTGTTCCAGTTCGGCCATCAGCCGGGTGCGTACCTGGGCGGGCAGATCCCGGGCACTGCGGACCAGTTCGATCAGGGTATCGGCAGAGCGCATGGCCATGCGCATGGACTTGTCGTGGGCATCCGATTGCAGCTTGCCGTTTTCATAGCGACTCACCGTAGCCACGCCCCAGCCCAGCACGGCCGCCAGTTCGGCCTGCGACAGCCCGAGCGATTTGCGCCAGGCGCTCAGTTGCTCCGGCCTGACCATGCCGTGCCGGGTGCGATACAGTTCGCGCGCCTTCACCAGGCTGTCTTCCATGTCCAGGGTCTGGAAGCTTTCGCCGCAGCGCTGGCAGGCGAAATAGTCCACCGGGACTTCGAACTCCTCCTTGTTCACGGTACGGGTTTCCGTGGTGCTGACGAGTTGCACCGTGCCTTCGCCGACACAGTTCGGACAAATTTCAAAAGGCTTGATCGGCATCACATGCTCCATTGCCCAGGGGGCTTCTTGTAGGGAAATCGCATCGTTTGTTCGGGCCGGTGGAAGGACATGCAGGTGGTCCGGCGTCCCTCGCGCGTCACGGCAAGACAGAGCTTGATGTACACGCGATGAGCCAGTTCCGTCCTGTTCACGCACTGCACCACCGTCTTGCCGAAGTGCCAGACCCAGCCCACACCCCAGTCGTTCTGGTTCGGCCCGTAGCTATAGTCTTCGATCCCCAACTGCCTCAGCTCTCGTACCACGTCGATCATCTCGTAATCGATCTGCGCCATGAAATCCAAGGTCTTGCGCTGGCGCGACAACAGGATGTCGCCGGGGTGCAAGGTGCCGAGCTGGTTCAAGAAGTGCTGTACTTGTAATCGGGTTGCTGGCATGACAGAGGCTCCGAGTTTAAATCAATTGATCAGTTTCGTAGAGAAAAATATCAATTGACGTTGCTTGAGGGATACGTCGAGACGCGATGTTCGCCCAAGCAGCAGTCCAGCAATCACGAAAAAATGGGATAAACGCTGCCAGAATGGCAGCCGCAAAAAAGCCGGGCTCACCCAAATGGCGAGCCCGGCTTTTCGTGCTTAAGGGGCGATATGAAAGTGTTTTCAGCGCTGATGCACCCGAACCCCCGCCGAATAGGTCGCCGCGATAGCCCGGTCATCGCCGAGGATGGCCAAGGCGAACAATTGTTCCTCCAGGCTGTTGGTGGTGGCGCTGCGGCGGGCCAGCAAGGGCGTGGCCTGCGGATCGAGGACGATGAAGTCGGCGTCGCAGCCGGGCGTGAAGCTGCCAATGCTGCCTTCCAGCTGCAAGGCGCGCGCACCGCCCAGCGTGGCCAGGTAGAACATGCGCTGCGCCGGCAGGTAGGTCCCGCCCATGCGCGCCACCTTGTAGAGCTCGTTCATGGTCTGCAGCATCGAGAAGCTGGTGCCGCCGCCCACGTCGGTAGCCAGGGACAAGGGCATGCGTGCCGCGTCGGCCCGGGCGAAGTCGAACAGGCCGCTACCCAGGAACAGGTTGGAGGTCGGGCACAGGGTCGCTGCCGATTGCGTGGCCGCCATGCGGGCGCGGTCCTGGTCGTCCAGCCAGATACAGTGGGCATACAGCGCGCGCTGGCGCATCAGGCCATAGCCGTCATACACGTCGAGATAGCTGCGCGCGTCCGGGTACAGTTCCTTGACCCATTGGACTTCATCGGTATTTTCAGCCACGTGGGTCTGGATGTAGGCGTCCGGATACTGCGCTGCCAGTTCACCGGCCAGCTTCATCTGTTCATGCGTGGAGGTGGGCGCGAAACGCACGGTGATGGCGTAATGCTGGCGTCCCTTGTTGTGCCAGCGGTTTATCAGTTCTTCACTTTCCCGCACGCCCGATTCGGCGGTATCGCACAGGAAATCCGGTGCATTGCGGTCCATCAGGCACTTGCCGGCCACCATGCGCAGGTTGCGTGCATGGCTGGCGGCAAAGAAGGCATCCACCGACTGCGGATGCACCGTGCAATAGACGGCCGCGCTGGTGGTGCCGTTGCGCAGCAGTTCACTCAGGAAGAAGTCGGCCACTTCTGCCGCGTGTTCGGGCTGCTGGAAGCGGCGCTCGGCGGGGAAGGTGTAATTGTCCAGCCAGGGCAACAGACCCGGCGCGGGCGAGCCGATGATGTCGGTCTGCGGATAGTGGACGTGGGTGTCGATGAAGCCGGGGCAGAGGATCTTGCCGCGCAGGTCTTCGACGACGGTGCCGGGCGGCAGGCTGGCCGCCAGTCGGGCATGGTCGCCGGCCGCCCGGATCTTGCCGTCTTGCACCAGCAGGAGGCCATCGCTGTGCCATTGGGTGGCGTGTTCGTCGAAGGCCGGATCGTTGGTGAAATACAGCAGGCTGGCGCGGTAGGCTTGCAGGGATGGAGTCATGGTGTTTTCTCGGGGCGCGCGGCGCCGCTCAGGAGCGGGTCGTTGATTCAAAGGGCATCATACTGGAAGGCAGCAGCGTGACGCTGCTTTCCTTGAGGGCAGAAGGTGGAATCGAAGGGGAATCAGCGTGCTCCAGCGGATTCCCGGAGGGTGACGGCAGGGTGTTCCTTCAGCCTCTGCCGTCCAGAGCGTGTGTGGCCAGAGTCTGTGGCCATGCCTTGGGTTTGGGTTGGGTAAAGCGCAATTCCCACAGCTGCATCAGTTGCGCCACGACCGCGATGGCGATGCTGGCGGGTTCCTTGCCATAGATGCCGGGAATGCCGATGGGACAAGTGATGCGTTCCAGCTGGGCCGCCGAGAAGCCGCGTTCGGCCAGGCGATGCTCGAACTGCCTGCGCTTGGTCTGCGAGCCGATCAGGCCGAACCAGGCCGCATCCTCGCGTTTCAAGATGCGTTCGCTCAGTTGCTGGTCGAGGGCGTGGCTATGGGTCATCACGAGATAATACGCGCCCGGCTCGGCCAGGTCGACCGCGGCATTGGGCACGTCGGTGGCCTCGATGCGGACCTGGGGCGGCAAGCCGGGCGGGAACATGTCTTCCCGTTCGTCCACCCACAGCACCCGGCAGGGCAGGGTGGACAAGACCTTGACGATGGCCGTCCCGACATGGCCGGCACCGAACAGCACCACCTGCGGCTGGTGCGCCCGGCACAGGTCGAGCAGCCAGCGGCGGCCTTGATGATCGCGCACCAGCTGGGTCTGGCGCGACTGCTTCAAGGTCTCCAGCGGCAGGCCATGGCCTTGCGCATCGCTGTCCGGCAACAGTAGGGGATCGGCATGATCCAGCGGCAGCGCACGCCAACGGTCGGTGCCGCTGGCCCAGGCTTGCTCCAGTGCCTGCCAGGTCTGCAAAGCGGCTTCATCGGCGGTAATACGCTCGAAGCAGAGAAACACCACACCCCCGCAGCACTGCCCCAGGCTGGGGCCCAGCGCGATGCGTTCCAGTCGCCGCGAATCGGTCAGCCCGTCGGAGCCGCCCGCCAGCATGGCGCGCGCGATCTGCGCCGCGCGCCATTCCAGATGGCCGCCACCGATGGTGTCGAACTGGCCATCGGCGGTATAGAGCATGCGCGCCCCCGGCTCGCGCGGTGTCGAACCCTGGATCTGCGCCACCGTTACCAGCACGGCCGGGATCGTCTCCCGCTGCATCTGGCGCAAGGCCGTCAACCATGTCGTCATGATGGTTCTCCGCTGCGGTTTTACTGGGTGAGCGTGGCCGCGCGCACGGCATCGACCGCATCGAGGATGGCTTCGCTGGTGGCCGGCGCGCGCAGCAGCGGATTGACACGATGCGCGCCCACCGACGAGACCGCATCACGGATCGCCAGGAACACCGAGAACGGCAGCAGCAGCGGCGGCTCACCGACCGCCTTGGAGCGGTGGATGGTGTCCGAGACATTGCTGTTGGCATACAGCTCGGTGCGGAAGGCTTCCGGACAATCCGAGATGGCCGGGATCTTGTAGGTGGAGGGCGCATGCGTCATCAGCTTGCCGTCCTTGTTCCACCACAGTTCCTCGGTGGTGAGCCAGCCCATGCCCTGGATGAAGCCGCCTTCTACCTGGCCGATGTCCAGCGCCGGGTTCAGGCTCTCGCCGGCGTCATACAGCAGGTCGGCCTGCAGCAGCTTCCATTCGCCGGTGAGGGTATCGATCACCACTTCCGACACCGCCGCCGCATAGGCGAAATAGAAGAAGGGATGGCCGTGCATGCGCTTGGCATCCCAATGCACCTTGGGCGTGGAATAGAAACCATCGGACCACAACTGCACCCGTTGCAGATAAGCCTTCATCACCAGCTCGACGAAAGGCAGCGACTGCTCGCCGGCCAGCACCAGGCCATCGGCAAAACGCACTTCCGAGGCTGCTACGCCGAAATGCCCGGCCGCCACCTCGGCCAGGCGCGCGCGGATCTGCAGGGCGGCATCCTGCGCCGCCTTGCCGTTGAGGTCGCTGCCGGTGGAGGCCGCCGTGGCCGAGGTATTGGCGATCTTGCTGGTGTCGGTGGCGGTGCAGCGCACCTTCTCCAGCGGCACGCCCAGCGCATTGGCGACCACCTGGGCCACCTTGGTGTTCAAGCCTTGTCCCATCTCGGTGCCGCCGTGATTGACCAGCACCGAGCCATCGGTATAGACGTGCACCAGCGAGCCAGCCTGGTTCAGGTGCGGCACGTTGAAGGAAATGCCGAACTTCACGGGCGTGAGCGCCAGCCCCTTCTTGCGTACCGTATTGGCCGCATTGAAGTCGGCCACGGTGCGGCGGCGTTCCTGATAGCGGCTGCTGCGTTCGAGCTGGTCCACCAGCCCGTGGATCACGTTGTCTTCCACCTTCTGGCCGTAGTGCGTGACGTTGCGCGCATCAGGTCCTTCAGCGTCGCTGGGGCCGTAGAAATTGTTGCGGCGGATTTCCAGCGGGTCGCGTCCGAGATGGCGGGCTATGTCGTCGAGGATGACTTCGATGGCCAGCGCCCCTTGCGGACCGCCGAAGCCACGGAAGGCGGTATTGGACTGGGTGTTGGTCTTGCCGCACATGGCGTGGATTTCCACGTCCGAGAGATAGTAGGCATTGTCGAAGTGGCAGACCGCCCGCGTGGCCACCGGTCCGGACAGGTCGGCCGAGAAGCCGGCGCGCGAGATCATGTCGATCTTTGCCGCGACGATGCGGCCCTCATCGTCATAGCCGATCTCATAATCGTAGGCAAAGCAGTGACGCTTGCCGGTGACCATCATGTCGTCATCGCGGTCGGCGCGCAGCTTGACCGGACGCCGCAGGCGCGCCGCTGCGACCGCGGCTGCGCAAGCCCACAGGGCAGATTGCGATTCCTTGCCGCCGAAGCCGCCGCCCATGCGCCGGCATTCCACCAGTACGTCATGCGACGCGATCTTCAGGACCGTGGCGATGTGATGCTGCATCTCGCTGGGATGCTGGGTCGAGCAATACACGTGCATGCCGCGCCCCTCCTTGGGGATGGCATAGGAGATCTGCCCTTCCAGGTAAAACTGTTCCTGCCCGCCCACATCGAACTGCCCGCACAGCTTGTGCGGCGCCTGCGCCAGCGCGGCGGCCGGGTCGCCGCGCGTCAGGTGCATCGGCGGCAGCACGTAGGACTGCGCGGCATGCGCTTCACGCGGGCTCAGGATGGGTGGCAGTTCTTCGTAGTCGATCACCGCCAGGCGGGCGGCGCGGCGAGCCTGGTCATGGCTGTCGGCCACCACGATGAAGACCGGCTGGCCCACGTATTGCACCAGGCCGTCGGCCAGCACCGGATCATCGTGAATGATGGCGCCGCATTCGTTCTCCCCGGGGATGTCTGCAGCCGTGAAGACGGCGCGCACGCCGGGCGCGGCCTTGACCTTCTCCAGGTCGATCGCGCGCACGCGCGCATGGGCCTTTTGCGACAGCCCGAGCGCCGCATGCAGCGTGCCGTGCAGCTCGGCGATGTCATCGGTGTAGGTGGCCTCGCCGGTCACGTGCAGCATCGCCGATTCATGCGGATGCGGCTTGCCCACGGTGCTCCAGTCCTTGGGCGGCTGCACCAGGGTAGTGAGGAATTGTTCGGTTTGCTTGTTCATGCTGTTCTCCTGCGGATGCTGTCCAGGGGCTTCACGCGGCGCTGACCGCGAAGGCGCGCACGTCCTGGCGCGCCAGTGGCGCCTCGGTGCGGGTTTCCAGCCAATAGCGATAGAGCAGGTTCTGCGCCGTGCGCAAACGATAGGCCGAGGTGGCCCGCATGTCCGACAGCGGCGCGTAATCCTGCGCCAGGGCGGCCATGGCGGCCTGCACTTGCGCCTCGCTCCAGGCGCCGCCCTGCAGCAGTGCTTCGGCCTGCGCCGCGCGCTTGGGTGTGGCGGCCATGCCGCCGTAGGCGATGCGGGCTTCGGTGATGGTGTCGCCGTCCAGGCGCAGCGCAAAGGCCGCACACACCGCAGAGATATCCTGATCGAAGCGCTTGGAGAGCTTGTAGACGCGGAAGCGCACATCCTTGCGTGGCAAGGGAATGCGCACGGCCTGCACCACTTCATCGGGCTGCAGCGCCGACTTCTGGTAGGCCAGATAGAAATCCTCCAGCGGCATCACCCGCTGGCCGCGCACGCCGTAGAGCACGATCTGCGCGCCCAGCGCAATCAGCCACGGCATCGAGTCGCCGATGGGCGAGCCATTGGCGAGGTTGCCGCCCAGCGTGCCGGCATTGCGCACCGGCAGCGAGGCGAAACGCTGCCACAGTTCCGACAGTTCTTCCGGATAGTGGCGTGCCGCTTCGGCATAGGCCTCTTCCAGCGACACCCCGGCACCGATCTCCAGCATGCCGTCCTGCACCCGCATGGCGCGCAATTCGTCGACGCGGCCGATGTAGAGGATGTCGCCCAGTGCGCGCAGCTGCTTGGTCACCCACAGGCCCACGTCGGTGGAGCCGGCCAGGATGCGCGCCTGCGGCAGGTCCGCGCGCAGCTGTGCCAGCTGCGCCAGCGTGCGCGGTGCGTGGAAGGTCTGGCCTGCGTGCGTGACGGCCAGCGGTGTATCGCTATCGATGGCGCGCAGGGCGGCCTTGACGGTTTCGCGGTCGAACTCCGCCTTGGGCAGTTCGCCCATGCGCCGTGCCGCATCGATGATGGGACGATAGCCGGTGCAGCGGCACAGGTTGCCGGAGAGGGCGTCGTCGATCTCGCGCTTGCTCGGCGTGATGCCGTCCTTGTCGTGCTTGAGGTACAAGCCCCATAGCGACATCACGAAGCCAGGCGTGCAGAAGCCGCATTGCGAGCCGTGGCATTCCACCATGGCCTGCTGCACCGGATGCAGGCAGCCGTCGGGCTGCTTGAGGTCTTCCACGGTGAAGAGCGCGCGGCCGTCCAGCGTGGGCAGGAATTGAATGCAGGCATTGACCGTCTTCAGTTCCAGCCGGTCATTGCGCAATTCGCCCACGACCACGGTGCAGGCACCGCAATCGCCCTCGGCGCAGCCTTCCTTGGTGCCGGTGCAATGCAGGTCCTCGCGCAGATGCTGCAGAACGGTGCGGGTCGTGGGGGTGCCTGCTACTTCGTGGGTCTGGCCGCGAAAGTAGAACTGGATGGGGCGGGTTGTCTCTGGCATTTGGCTTTTACTCGAAATGGATTGTCTACAAAACAGACTGCTTTATGGCGCGCTCCAGGGCGTATCGTGGGGCGTGCTTCTTGTTGTTGGATCTGCTTTCAGGCGGGTCCGGGCGCATGATGCGGCGGCCTGCCTGTGGAGTCTCCCGTGGCCAGATGGCATTCAAGAAACGTGCCGGGGTCGTCAAAAGAGGAAACGGATTGTCCGCAGCATCTTGTTGCGAATGATTGTCCGATTTCCTCTTTTCACAATCCCGAGGAGGCGGCCCGTGCTGGCGAGCCGCCTCCGGAATTTTACAAATTACTTCATATCATTTACGCGCCGCTCACTCGCCACCCAGGTAGATGAGCTTGAACAGGAACACTGCGGCGATGATCCAGATTACCACTGAAACATCCTTCATACGGCCTGTCAGCAGCTTCAAACCGGCATAGCTGATGAAGCCCAGCGCCAGGCCATTGGCAATGGAGTAGGTGAAGGGCATCACCAGGGCCGTGATGACGGCCGGCACGCATTCGGTGGTGTCTTCCCAGTCGATGTGCACCAGTTCGCGCAGCATCAGGCAGGCCACGAAGAACAGCGCCGGTGCCGTCGCGTAGGCGGGCACCACGCCGGCCAGCGGGGCGATGAACAGGCACAGCAGGAACAGCACGGCGATGGCCACGGCGGTGAGGCCAGTGCGGCCGCCGGCTTGCACGCCGGCAGCGCTCTCGATGTAGGCGGTGGTGGAGGAAGTCCCCAGCAGGGAGCCGGCGACGATGGCGCTGCTGTCGGCCATCAGGGCTTTGTTGAGTCGCTCCATCTTGCCATCCTTCATCAGTCCGGCGCGGGTGGCCACGCCCATCAGGGTGCCGGTGGCGTCGAACAGTTCCACCAGGAAGAACACCAGTACCACGTTCAACAAGCCCATGGAGAGGGCGCCCTTGATGTCCAGTTGCAGGAAGGTCGGGGCAATCGAGGGGGGGGCGGCGAAGATGCCAGTGAAGTGGTTGCCGCCGAAGACGAAGGACAGCAGCGTCACCAGCAGGATGCCGATCAGCAGGGCGCCGCGTACCTTCAGGCGGTCCAGCGCGACGATCACCAGGAAGCCGATGATGGCCATCACCGCAGCCGGCTGGTGCAGGTCGCCCAGGGTGACGAAGGTGGCAGGATTGGCGGCGACGATGCCGGCGCTCTTGAGCGAGATGATGGCCAGGAACAGGCCGATGCCGGCCGGGATGGCCGTGCGCAGCGAGGCCGGGATGCTCTTGATGATCAGCTCGCGCACGCGCAGCACGCTCACCAGCAGGAACAGGCAGCCCGAGATCAGCACCGCGCCCAGCGCCGCCTGCCAGGGGAAGCCCATGCCCTTGACTACGGCATAGGCGAAATAGGCGTTCAGGCCCATGCCAGGGGCCAGGCCAATCGGATAGTTGGCGTACAGGCCCATGATGAGCGTGCCCACGGCAGCGGCCACGCAGGTGGCGACGAAGACGGCATCCTTGGGCATGCCGGCGTCACCGAGGATGCTGGGGTTGACGAAGATGATGTAGGCCATCGTCAGGAAGGTGGTCAGGCCGGCCAGCAGTTCGGTGCGTACGGTGGTGCCGTTTTCTTCCAGGCGGAAGAACTTGTTCAGGGCGTTCATTGTGGGGTGTCTCCGTTGGGGGGCAGGCAGCCGGTGGACGGTGCTGATGGGGTAGCTTTTTGCATTGTTTTGGCAGCGTTGCTAATGTCGTTGAAATTCATGTAGGGTATGTAAGCGCCAGGAAATAGACATTATTAACCTGGAGTTATAAGTGGGTGTGTCGGGCGGAAATTGGCTTTGATGCTGGGGTTGTTGATGAGTATTGTTGACAGGCCTGGTGGCCATCTTCTTGTGTCAGGGCCAGATTTTGCCAGTTTTGTCTGGTGGGGGCTTTGTTGGGGGTGATTTGTTGCTGTGGGTTAATTTTTGTTCTTGGGTAGTCTGCACGGATTGCTTTCCTGCGCTCTAGCTTAATTCTTATCGCTCTCCGGGCGGAACGGAGCGCCGGGAGCGGCCCGGCAGCCGCTCACTTTTCTTGTCTCGCCAAGAAAAGTAAGCAAAAGAAGGCGACCGCTGCTGCCTCACCCTCCTTCGGAGGGTCCCCGCGTTGCCGCGCATAAAAACGGGAAAAATAGAGTCGCTTCGCTCCGACTATTTTTCTGATCCGTTTTTATGCGCGGCAACGCGGCGAGGCAGAAGCGGACTGCGGACCGGCTCGCCTTCGGCATTGCCCGGGACTTGCTCGCCTTCGGCCTCGCGCTTGTTTGGTGATTCGGTCCGGTGTATTTGTTTTCTTGGTACCACCTCGGCGTGTTGCCTGATGTAAAGGTATTAAAGTGTTTGCGCAATTGCGCCGTTATACGAAAACGATTAAGGGGGGGAGCTTGTTATGAATTTCACTCAGTTCAAAGTCCAGACACGCCTTTACATAGGCTTCGGGATTGTCCTGGCGACCTTGGCCGCCGTCGTCATCGTGGCTTTGCTCAAGCTCAGTGGGCTCAATGACGTGCTGACCCAGAATGGCGACTATGGCACGCAGGAAATCAGCGCGGTCGCCAGCGGCATCGGGAAAGCACAGGGAGCGGCCATCGGTCTTCAGCGACTGCTGGGCTCGGATGATCCGGCGCGCCGGGCGGCTGAAAAAAAGGGGATCGAGGAAAGGCTCCAGGCGTATGACAGCCAGCTAAAAACCCTGCGCAAGCTCTATGAGTCCGATCCCAACGTGACCGAGCCGGAACGCCAGTCGCTCAAGCGTATCGATGAGATTGCCAGTGACGTGGTTCCGAAGTTGAAGAAAGTCCTGGAGCTTGACGCGGGAGGGGATGCTGCAGCGACCAGGCAGGCGATGTTGGAGATGGGCAAATCCTTGCAGCCATGGACCGATGAGCTGGGCAAGTTGCGCGATATCGTCGTGAGCAAAAATATCGCAGCGGCGAACCAGGCGCACGAAGATTATTTTGCTGCCCGCAAGTTGTTGCTGATGGTCGCCGCCTTGGGCTTGTTGGTCTCGCTTGTGCTGGCTACGCTGATCACACGCAGCATTCTGCGCCAGCTGGGCGGCGAGCCCGGCGATGTCGCTTCCATTGCGTCACGCATTGCCGCAGGAGAGCTGGCCGTCGAGGTCTCGCTCAAGAATGGCGACCGCTCCAGTCTGTTGTATTCGGTGGCGCAGATGCGCGAGCAACTGGCGATGATCGTCGGAAAGATTCGCACCGCGACTGACAGCATCACCAATGGCGCCACTGAAATTGCCCGAGGAAACTCGGACTTGTCGGCACGCACGGAAGAGCAGGCCGGGTCCATCGAAGAGACGGCTTCGGCGATGGAAGAACTGACTTCCACCGTCAAGCAGAATGCCGACAATGCGCGCCAGGCCAACAAGCTCGCCGAATCGGCATCGGGGATCGCCATCGAGGGCGGACAGGTAGTCGGCAAGGTGGTGGAGACCATGGATTCCATCAATGAATCCTCCAAGCGCATCGTCGATATCATCAGCGTCATCGATGGCATCGCCTTCCAGACCAACATCCTGGCCCTCAATGCAGCGGTGGAAGCCGCCCGTGCCGGCGAGCAGGGCCGCGGCTTTGCCGTGGTCGCCTCGGAAGTACGCGGTCTGGCACAACGCTCTGCAGCGGCGGCCAAGGAAATCAAGGTCCTCATCAACGATTCGGTGGCCAAGGTCGATGCCGGTAGCCAGTTGGTGGGGCAGGCCGGGACGACCATCGGCCAGGTGGTCGATAGCGTCAGGAAGGTGACCGATATCGTGGGCGAAATCAGTTCGGCCACGCAGGAACAAAGCGCCGGCCTGGATGAAATCAACCGCGCCATCGGCCAGATGGATCAGACTACGCAGCAGAATGCAGCGCTGGTGGAAGAGGCCGCAGCGGCGGCGGAATCCTTGAAAGACCAGGCACGTATGCTGGCGGAGGCGATGAGCGTGTTCCGGCTCGGTGCAGAGCCGGTGCAAGCGGTGATGTCACCGGTGAGGCCTGCCAGGAGTGCGGCCAAGCCTGCCGCGGCTGTTCCCGTCAAACCGCGCGTCGCGGACAAACCGCGTCTTGCCGAGAAAGCCAAGCCGGCAAAGCGCACCGAGCTGATCGGCGATTCTCCTGAGAAGGATGCAGATCAGTGGGAACAGTTCTGAGCAATTTGTTCTGAGGGTTCCGCCCGCCGGAAACGACCAAGCCGTTCAGTGCTTCACTGAACGGCTTTGTTTTTTGCTGCCCTGTATCGTGAAACGGCGCTCAGCGTGCCGCTTGCGCCAGTTCCAGTGACAGATGATTGTGCCGCTCCAGCACCGCGCCCAGGTCGATGGTGGTGCACTGTCCCTCGCGCACGATCACGCGGCCATTGATGATGCTGTAGTCCACATTGGCCGGCGTACAGAAGACCAGTGCCGCCACCGGATCATGCAAGGCGCCGGCAAAGGCGATCTGGCGCGTATCGAACATCACCACATCGGCCGACATGCCGGGCTTGAGTGCGCCGATGTCGTCGCGGTTCAAGACCCTGGCACCGCCCAGGGTCGCCACTTCCAGGGCCTGGCGCGCGGTCATGGCGTCGGGGCCGAAGCCCACGCGCTGCAGCAGCATGGCCTGGCGGACTTCGCCCAGCATGTGGGCGCTGTCGTTGGAGGCGCTGCCATCCACACCGAGGCCGACCGGTACGCCCGCGTCGAGCATCTTGCGAATGGGCGCGATGCCGGACGCCAGGCGCATGTTGGAGCAGGGGCAGTGCGCCACGCCCGTGCCGGTGCGGGCGAACAGGCCAATGCCATGGTCGTCCAGCTGTACGCAGTGGGCGTGCCAGACGTCGTGGCCGACCCAGCCGCAGTCTTCGGCGTATTCGGCCGGGGTCATGTTGAATTTCTCGCGGCTGTAGGCGATGTCGTTGACGTTTTCGGCCAGGTGGGTGTGCAGCGAGACGCCATAGTGGCGCGCCAGGTCGGCGGCTTCGCGCATGAGCTCGCGCGAGACCGAGAAGGGTGAGCAGGGGGCGACCACGATGCGTTGCATGGCGTGGCGCCGGTGGTCGTGGTAGGTCTCGATGAGGCGCTGGCTGTCCTTGAGGATGGCGGCTTCGTCTTCGACCACGCGGTCGGGGGGCAGTCCTCCCTTGGACTGGCCCACGCTCATGGCGCCGCGCGCACCGTGAAAGCGCATGCCGATCTGGGCGGCGGCTTCCAGGCTGTCGTCCAGGCGGGTCTGGTTGGGGTAGATGTAGAGGTGGTCGCTGCTGGTGGTGCAGCCCGAGAGGATCAGCTCGGCCATGGCGGTGAGCGTGGAAACCCGGATCATCTCGGGGGTGAGGCCGGCCCAGATGGGATACAGGTTGGTGAGCCAGTTGAACAGTTCGCCGTTCTGCGCGCCGGGGATGGCGCGTGTCAGGCTCTGGTACATGTGGTGGTGGGTGTTGATGAGGCCAGGGAGGACGACGTGGTGGCGGGCGTCGATGATCTCGTCCGCCTCTTGCGGCAGGTCTTCGGTCTTGCCGACCTGCTCGATGACGTTGTTGCGGATGTAGAGGGCGCCGTTTTCGAGTTCTTCACGGGCTTCGTTCATGGTGACCAGGACGCGGGCGTTCTGGATCAGTATGGTTTTGTCTGATGCTTGGGCTGCTTGCATGGTGCCGGACTCCTTCTTGGGTTCCTTGTTGGGTTCATTGACTTGCGGGTCGGCGCAGGTGACAGGGGGAGTCCCTTTCTTGCCCTATTGACGGCTGCGGCGGGAGTTGTTGTTGGGAGGGTTTAGGCCCGTTTAATGCTGGTTTGATCTGGCGTTAATTTTGCGTTAATGGATGAGGGTTGGCTTTTTGGGTAGTCTGCACGGATTGCTTTCCTGCGCTCTAGCTTAATTATTTTCTTTCTCCGGTCGGAAGGACGCGCCGGGAGCGGCCCGGCAGCCGCTCACTTTTCTTGTCTCGCCAAGAAAAGTAAGCAAAAGAAGGCGACCCCAGAGAGCCAGCCCTCCTTCGGAGGGTTCCGCCGCAGCGGAGCGAAAAGTGGGAAGAATAGAGTCGCTTCGCTCCGGCTATTCTTCTGATCCACTTTTCGCTCCGCTGCGGCGGCTGGCTCTATGGGGAAAGGCCAAACGGGCTCGCCTTCGGCCTCGCGGGGGCTCGCCTGCGGCATCGCCCTTTTCTCCGATTACCGGGTTGGTTTTGATTTTGATATAAATAATTTACAGTCCGTTCGTCCTGAGTAGTCGCGTAGCGACGTATCGAAGGCTAAAGAACGCCAAAGCAAAGCCGAAGGCGAGTAGGAGACCTCACGATGCCGAAGGCGAGGCTGTCAGGCAGTCCGCATCTGCGCCGCCGCTTCAGAGGGCAACAAAACGGATCAGAAAAATAGCCGGAGCGAAGCGACTCTATTTTTCCCGTTTTGTTGCCCTCTGAAGCGGGACCCTCCGAAGGAGGGCGGCGCAGCTGCGGTCGCCTTCTTTTGCTTACTTTTCTTGGCGAGACAAGAAAAGTGAGCGGCTGCCGGGCCGCCCCCGGCGCGTTCTCCCGACCGGAGAAAGAAAATAATTAAGCTAGAGCGCAGGAAAGCAATCCGTGCAGACTACCCAAAACCTGACAACCATCCTCAGCAAATTCTTTTCTTCCAGTGACCATTCCGACTGATCGAAGGCACCGCTATCAATAAATCATATAAATAATTAACTCTTCGCCCTGAAGCTACGCAAGAAGTCCAACAGAATCTGCCCCGACACCTCCGCATCATCGGCCGTCATCGTCTCCAGCGGATTGTGGCTGATGCCGCCATTGCCACAGCGGGTAAACAGCATGCAGACATCCGTCAGCCTGGCAATGGCCATGGCGTCATGCCCTGCACCGGAGGCCAGTTCAAACGGCGGTACACCCGCGCGCTGCGTGGCTGCACTCAACTGCGCCATCAGCCACGGGGCGCACGGTGCGGCCGGGGCGCTCAAGGTTTCTTCCAGCTTGATGTCGATGCTGCGGCGGGCGCAGATTTCTTCGATCCTGGCCAGGACATCCTTCACCGCCGCCACCCGTACCTCATCCACCGCCGCACGGATGTCCAGCGACAGCTGGCACGCTCCCGGGATCACGTTGGTCGAGCCGCGCGGAACCTGCAACTGGCCCACCGTGCCCACCAGCGCCGCATGCTGGTCCTGCGAGCAACGCTGTTCGACGTACAGGATGATCTCGGCGGCCGCAGCGGCCGCATCCTTGCGCATGTCCATCGGCGTGGTGCCGGCATGGCTGGCCACACCCTTCAAGTCCACCAGATAGCGCGAGCTGCCGGCAATCGAGGTGACGATGCCGACCGGCAAATCACGGTTGAGCAAGACCGGTCCCTGCTCGATGTGGACCTCGACATAGCCCAGGATCCCGGCCGGGTCGCGCGCGATCTGCGGGATGGCTGCGACGTCGTGGCCCGCCTGGGTGATGACCTCGCGCATGCTGATGCCATCCTTGTCCTGCAGGTCCAGCAGTTGCATGTCGAAATGGCCGGTCACCGCATTGCTGCCCAGGAAGGTGCTCTTGAAACGCACCCCTTCTTCTTCCGAAAAACCGATCACCTCGAAGTGGAAGGGCAGCGTCTCACCCCGTTCATGCAAATGCTTCACCACCGCAATGGGCAAGAGGATGCCTTCGCGGCCATCGTACTTGCCACCGTTGCGCACCGTGTCGTAATGAGAGCCGGTCAGCAAGGTCTTGGCTTGCGGGTCAGCGGACAGGTAGCGGCCCACCACGTTGCCCACCGCATCGATGTGCACCTGCATGCCGGCCTCGCGCATCCATTGCGCAATCTGCGCTGCCGTGCGGCGGTGCGTTTCGGTGAGGTAGGTACAGGTGAGGGCGCCTTCGTCCTCGGACAGCGCGCCGATCTCTTCGGCCCATTGCATCACGGTCGCACCCAGGGCCGGGCGATGGCCCAGCAGGTCGTTGATGCGCAGCTCGGCGATGCGGCCGATCTGGCGCAGGGCTTCGCGCAGTTCGTCTTCAGGCTGGTTGCGCAGGCGGCGGGTGAAGGTGGCGATGATCTGCTGGCGCGTCAGGCCGGCACCGGTCGGGCCTTTCACGGCCAGGATGAAGGGGAAGCCGAACTTTGCGTTGTAGTCGGCATTGAGCTGTTGCAGCCGGGCAAACTCTTCCGGGGTGCACAGGTTCAGGCCGGCCTTGGCCTGCTCGCCAGTGGATTCGGCAGTCAGCTCGCCGGCAATGGCGGCGCGGCCGGCCAGCTCGGGGTGGGCGCGGATCAGGCCCAGCTGCTCGGCGCGGCTGGCCTCCGTGACGACCTTGTGCAGGGCCAGCTTGAAGGCGGTGAGGTTGGCGAAGGGGCGCTGCGCGGCGGCGCGCTCGGGAATCCAGGGAGAGTGCTCGTAGATGCCGTGCAGCGCGGCGATGAAGGCCGAAGTCTCGGCGGCGTTCAGTTGTTCCAGTGTCGTCGTCATGTGCTGGCCGGTCGGCGTGCCGCCGGCTCCCTCGCTGTGTTCGTTGGTGATGGCCTGCGCTGGCAATCAGGATTGTCGGTGCCGATTGTTGTGTGCGGATGTGGCCTCATGATCTGCGCGCAGGGCCGCCAGGTGGGCGCTGCGGCGCAGATGAGACTTTAAAACATCTTGGCCCGGATGGCATCAGTGGTCCGAACTTTGCGCGGCGGCCGTCGCATAGCCGGCCACATCGTCGTCGCTGCCCCGGCCATTGAAGAACAGGTTCAGGCTCACCGCCATGGCCGAGGCCAGCAGGATGCCGCTGTGGAAGATCGTGCCCAGCAGGTGCGGCATCTTGTCGAAGAAGGTCGGGGCGACGATGGGGATCATGCCCACGCCAATGCTGATGGCCACGATGAAGAGATTGTTGCGGTTGCCGTGGAAATCGACCTTGGAGAGGATCTTGATGCCGGTCGCCGCCACCATGCCGAACATCACGATGCCCGCGCCGCCGAGCACGAATTGCGGGATCGAGGCGGCCACGTGCGCCATCTTGGGGAACAGGCCGAAGGCCACCAGGATCACCCCGGCCGCCACGCAGACGAAGCGGCTGCGAATGCCGGTCACGCCCACCAGGCCGACGTTCTGCGAGAAGGAGGTATAGGGGAAAGTGTTGAACAAGCCACCGATGACCGTGCCCAGGCCATCCACGCGCAAGCCGCTGGCCAGCGTGCGGTCATCGATGCGGCGTCCCACGATGTCGCCCAGGGCCATGAACATGCCGGTCGATTCGATCATGGTCACGATCATCACCAGGCACATGCTGATGATGGAGGCCGGGTCGAACTGCGGCAGGCCGTAGTGGAAGGGCTGGATGAAGGCGAACCAGTCGGCCGCCTGCAGTCCGTCAAAGCTGATCTTGCCCAGCGCCAACGCAATGAGGAAGCCCACCACCATGCCCATCAGCACTGAAATGTTGGAGAGGAAACCACGCGTGTACTTGGTGATCAGCAGGATCGATACCAGCACCACGGCCGCAATCGACAGCGATAGCGGCGAGCCGTAGTCGGGATTGGGCATCTTGACGAAGACCCCATCGACCAGCTTGCCAATCACCGGCTGCCCGCCCGCCGCCCAGTTGATGCCCACGCCCATGAGCGAGACGCCGATGACCGTGATGACGGTGCCCGTCACCACCGGCGGGAAATAGCGCATCAGCTTGCTCATGTAGGGCGAAGCCAGGATGCAAAAAACGCCGGAGGCGATCACGGCGCCATAGATGTGCAGGATGTTGAGCTGCGCATTGTTGGCCATGGCCACCATCGGGCCTACGGCGGCGAAGGTCACGCCCATCATGACGGGCATGCGGATGCCGAACTTCCAGATCCCGGCGCTCTGGATGATGGTGACCAGGCCGCAGCAGAACAGGTCGGCACTGATCAGGTAGGCGATCTCGGACTTGGGCAGGTTCAGCGCGCCGCCGATGATGAGGGGAACCGCAATCGCGCCGGCATACATCACCAGGACGTGCTGCATGCCCAGTGCAAGGAGCTTGAAGAGGGGGAGGTGTTCATCCACCGGATGGCTGGGGGCTTGCATGGGCTTGTCTCCTGGCATGTTGATCGAAGGGCATGTGACCACGCCCACGTCAACGCGCCTGGGAGAGCGTGCCTTGCCGCTGGAAAGAGGGGGCGGCCTGATCCTGGCGATACTAATGCAATCCGGCGTGTGCCAACTATAGTTGTCGGCATATACCAACTGGCGCAGCGCCGATATATGACGCTGGCCATTTGCCCTCTTCTGGTGCGGCCTGGCGGCGTGTCAGGCGCGGGCCTGGGCCATCATCCTGGCCGCCGCGCTGACCTGGGCGCGCAGCCATTTGTGTTCGGTGGCCTGGTGCGCGCGCTCGTGCCAGAGCTGGTAGAAGCGCAGCGGCGGGAACTTGATGGGCACCGCATAGCTTTTCAGGCCCAGCAGTTTTTCGTAGACGCGGGCGAACTGCTGGCCGGCGGTCAGCACCAGGTCGGTCTGCGCCACCATGTAGGGCAGCATGCGGAAGTGCGCTGATTCCACCACCACGTTGCGATGCAGGTTCTGCTTTTCGAGGAAGCTGTCGATGGTGCCGTGATAGCCGGGCAGGATCTGCGAGGGGGCCGCGTGCGGCAGCGACAGGTAGTCCTCGATGCTCATGGCATCGCGCGCCGTGCGCTTGGCGTAGGCGCAGTCGGCGCGCATGAGGCAGACGATGGGATCGTCGAACAGCTTGGAGAGGTGCAGGTGGGCGGGCGGTTCGTCCCAGTTGGCGATGACCAGGTCCAGTTCGCCATCCGAGAGGCGGCGCACGTAATCGGTATCCGGTCCCAGCGCATGGATGACGATGCGGCTGCGCGGCGACTCGCGCCGCAGGCGGCCGATCACTTCGGTGAAGAAGGGCGTGTTCATGTAGTCGGGCGCTGCGATGTGGAAGGTGCGCTCTTCCTCCTGCGGCACGAAGGCGGTCTTGGGGATGAACAGGCGCTCGGTCTCGTCGAGGATGCGCTTGGCCGGCTTCAACAGACTCTCTCCATGCTGGGTCGGCACCATGCCGCGCGCCCCGCGCACCAGCAGCGGGTCGCCGGTCAGTTCGCGCAGCTTGCGCAATGACGCCGAGATCGAGGGCTGCGGCTGGTTCAGCTTCAAGGCCACCCGCGAGACGTTCTTCTCGCATAGCAGGAGATAGAGGATGCGGATGAGATGGATGTCGAGATGGTCAGGCAGCCTGGACATGGGGATGTCTCCGGGGTCTGGATGGTGCGGGGGCAGGTGGCGGTTTTTCGGTCACTCTGGTGCGGACTGCGGATGAAAGCGTCCTGCGTTCGCAGCGCATTGTTGTATATCGTTATTCGTATGTCAAATATACAGGTATGAACATGTGAAGACGAACTGCGTGTTCGATCCGGATGCCGCTGAAAGTGAAAGGGCCATCCGGTGTCATGCCGGACGGCCCTGGTGTTTGGAGTTGCGGAAAACTACAAGCGATATAAACGATATAAAACAAATAAATTATTCATCCGTTTTAGACATCCGCCCACTGCCTCAGCAGATTGTGATAATGCCCGGTCAGCCCCACCACTTCCTCGCTGTCGCCCAGCTTCTGGCGCAGGCTGAAGATGTTGCGGTCCAGTTCGAAGAGCATGCTGCGCTTCCAGTCGTCGCGGATCATGCTCTGGGTCCAGAAGAAGGAGCACACGCGTGCGCCGCGCGTGACCGGTTCCACCCGGTGCAGGCTGGTGGAGGGATAGACGATCAGGTCGCCAGCCGGCAGCTTCACTTCATGGGTGCCATAGGTATCGACCACCACCAGTTCACCACCATCGTATTCGTCCGGGTCGCACAGGAAGAGCGTGGAGGAGACATCGGTGCGCAGGCTGCCCGCCGCATTGGGCAGGTTGCGCACCGAGCCATCCACGTGCAGGCCATAGTGTCCACCGCCTTCATAGCTGTTGAAGAGGGGCGGCATGGTCTTCTTGGGCAGGGCGGCGGCGAAGAACAGCGGGTTCTTGCGCAGGGCCGCCAGGATGATTTCCCCCAGCGCGAAGCCCAGCGGCGAATGCTCCGGCAACTGCCGGTTGCGCTTGACGCGCGCCCCCTGGTCGCCCACGGTCTCGCGGCCGTCCACCCAGTCGGCGCGGTCCAGCTCGGCGCGGATGTGGCGCACCTGATCGGCGCTGAGGACTTCGGGGATGTGCAGCATCATGATGAAATTCTCCTATCGCTAATGAAAAGGCCCCTCCCGTGAAGGAGGGGCCGTCAAGTCTGGCTGATTCATGACTGAACTCAGTCGGCGCCACCACTTTAGGCAAAGCCGGCCATGGCGGGGCTGAGGCAGATCAAGTCATGGCCATCATCCGTATCAGAACTTGAAGTTCGCGGTCAGCGACGCCGAACGCGGCGTGCCCGGGGTGTAACGATAGCCGCTCTTGTTGATCGCCGCTACGTAGTCCTTGTCGAAAATATTGTAGATGTTCAACTGAAGATCCACGTTCTTGTTCACGACATACCCCACCATGCCATCGAAGACCCAGTAGCTGTTGGCATATTTGGGCGTACCGACTGCGCCATCCGTGCCACGCAGCAGCGAGCTCACGTAGCGCGCACCGCCGCCGACGGTGAAGCCCTGCGGCAGGCGATAGGTGGCCCAGGAGGTGAAGGCCTGCTTGGGCGTGTAGGCCAGGTTGTTCTCCCCGGCTGCGGTGGTGATGGCGCCGCTGTTGACCTTGGTATCCATCCAGGTGTAACCGGCGGCCACCGAGAGATTGCTGGTCACGTCGCCGGTCACGCCCAGCTCAATGCCCTGCACGGTCTTCTTGCCGGTCTGGAAGTATTGCAGCGAGGTCGGGTCCTGCTCGACTTCATTGGTCACTTCGGTATGGAACAGGGCGGCGGTGACGGCCAGCTTCTTGTTCAGCAGATCCCACTTGGTGCCCAGCTCGGAAGTCTTGGTCTTCTGGGGGGCGTAGTTGCTGTTGGCCGCGCTGTTGGCCGAGGCCGACAGGGCGAAGTTGCTGCCGCCCGGTGGCTGCTGCGAGGTGGCGTACAGGGCGTAGATGCTGCTGTAGTCGGTCGGCTTGTAGATCGCGGCCAGTTTCCAGTTGAACAGGTTGCCCGAGGTCGACAGGTTGGTGATGGTGCCGGCTGCGTTGGCGTAATACGTGGTGCGGTAGTGGTCTTCACGGAGGCCGGCATTGATCGACCATTGTTCATTGAACTTGATGGTGTCGAACAGGTAGGCCGAGACGGTATCGGTCTTGCCGTCGTTGTAGCCGGTGGCCGTCATCGTATAGGTCTTGGGATCGTTCGGATTCGGGTTGTACAGGTTGGCCACCGACAGCGTGCCGCTACGGGTGAAGGACAGCGCGTGCTGCTTTTCTTCGGTCAGTTCCACGCCACCCACCAGGGTGTGCTTGAGGCCGCCTGCCTGCAGGTCGGCCGTGATGTTGGTCTGGTTGGTGATGATCTCGTTGCTCTGGTCCTTGCGCGTCGGGTTGGAGCGCGAAATGGTCCAGGCCGACGGATTGCTGGCCGATCGGGTGACCAGGTTGGCCGAGGTTCCCATGAAGGAGGTCAGCAGGTAATCCTGGCTGGTCTTGGCATAGCGGGTGGTGTTCTGCAGTTTCACGTCGGACGAGAAGTCATGTTCCACGCGCGCCGTGAACATGTCGGAGCTCACCTTGTCGTAGTCGCCCGACAGGCCGTAGAAGTTTGACGAGTTCACGCGCGCCGCACCGGTCAGGAAGGAACGTGAGCTATCCGGCGAGGTGTAGCCCGGCAGGCCAATGGTCGGCACGCCGCCATCGGGCACGTTGTCCTGGTCGATGTGCAGGTAGTTCAGGAACACGCGGGTCGGGCTGTTCAGGCCGAACGCCAGCGAGGGCGCCACGCCCCAGCGGTCGTTCTTGACCTCATGGCGGCCCGGTACGCCACTGTCCTGTTTCATCAGGTTCAGGCGCAGGGCGATGCCGCGCTCTTCGTCCACTACCTTGTTCCAGTCGGCGGTGGCGCGCTTCTGGTTCCAGCTGCCATAGGTGGCCGAGGCATTGAAGAAGTTGCTCATCTCGGCCTGCTTGGTGACCATGTTGATGGAGCCGGTCGGCGAGCCGCGTCCGTTGTCGGTGCCGGCCGGGCCCTTCAGGACTTCCACCTGCTGGATGTTGAACATGTCGCGCGAGATCGAACCGAGGTCGCGCACGTTGTCCACGAAGATCGCGCTGGAGCTGTCGAAGCCGCGCATGTAGATGGCGTCGCCGGTGCTGGTCGATCCGTTTTCACCGAGATAGAAGGTGCCCACTCCAGGGCTGTTGCGCAGCGCTTCGGTCAGCGTGGTCGCGCCTTGCTGGTCGATCAGCTGCTTCTTGATGACGGTCAGGGTCTGGGGTGTGTCGACCAGGGGCTGGCTGTACTTGGCCGAGGAGGCCTTGTCGGCCTTGTAGTCCGATTCCTGGGTGGCGGTCACTTCGACCTTGGGCAGGGCTGTGCTGGTCTGGGCATGTGCGCCCACGGCCGGCAGCAGCAGGGCGCCGGCAACGGCGGCGGACAGACGGGTCGAGGCAAACGCGGCCTGCGCGTGCTTGCGGCTCTTGATGTAACTCATGGCAAGGTTCCGAGAGAAATTGTTGAGGGTTCTCTTGGCTGGCTATGAGTCGAACGGGCAATCGCGGGGTCGTTGAGACCTGGCAGGCTCCGCCGGAATGGCTGGCGAGGTTGTTTTTATGTATCCCGTTTCGCTCTTTGTTGTAACGATTGGATTCAGGATGCTTACAATTATATACACGTTACAAATAAAAGTGATTCTTATTTCTAAAAAATCGAGCGTGTCATTCGTCGCCTCGATTGGTCAGATGTGGTCAGTCGTGCGCGAGCCCGCACCGGCTCAGGCATGGCGGCGCGTCAATGGTGTATCCGGAATGTGGTGAGGAAAATACGCTGCCCTGCCGCTTTTTTGCTAAAAGGTATAAATCATTTGCGCAAAGGCGATGCCGGGAGGAAATGGTGGCGGCAGGACGCCGCCACCGGAGGGTCAGTTCAGACTCAGAACTTCAGGTTGCCCGTCAGCAGGAAGGCGCGTTCGGCGCCAGGGAGGTAGCGGTAGCCGGAGGCGTTGATGGAGTTCACGTACTCCTTGTTGAACAGGTTGGTGACGTTGAACTGCAGGTCCAGATGCCGGTTGACCACGTAGCCGGCCATGGCGTCGGCCACCCAATAGGAGCCGGTGCTGGCCGGAGTACCGATGGCACCGGATCTTCCGCGCAGCAGCCCGCTTGAATAGCGCAGTCCGCCGCCCACGGTGAAGCCGGGTGCGGCACGCCAGGTGGCCCAGGAGGTGAGGGAGTGGCGCGGCGCATAGGCAAGGTGGTTCTCGCCGCTGGCGGTGGCGACGTTGCCACGGGTGACGCGGCTGTCCATGCGGCTGTAGCCGGCCGTCAGAGAGACGTTGCGGGTGACGTCTCCGGTCACGCCCAGCTCCAGTCCGTTCGTCCTCTTTTTGCCGATCTGGAAGTAATTGCCGGTCACGGAATCCAGTTCGATTTCATTGCTGACGTCGGTGCGATAGAGCGCGGCGGTCAGCGCCAGCTTGCGGTCCAGCACGTCCCACTTGCTGCCCAGTTCGGCGGTGCGCGTCTTCTGCGGCGCATAGTCGGGATTGGAGGCACTCCTGCGGCTGGTGCTGAGATTGAAGTTGGCGCCACCCGGCGGTTGCTGCGACGTGGCGAGCAGAGCATAGATGCTGCTGTTGGCGGTGGGCTTGAAGGTGCCGGCCAGTTTCCAGTTCAGCAGGTTGCCCGAGGTCGAGAGGCGGCTGGTGTTGTTCGGCGCCTCGCTGTTGAAATCGGTGCGGTAGTGGTCTTCACGCAGGCCCAGGTTGAGCGACCAGCGCTCATTGAACTTGATGGTGTGCAGCGCATAGAGCGAGGCCGTATCGGTCTGGCCCAGGTTGAAGCCGTTGGGGCTGATCCTGACTTTGGATTCGTCGAAGCCGGCATCGGGCCGGTACAGGTTGGCGTAGGGGCGCGAACCGGTGACTGCGAAGGAAAGTGCATGCTGCCGCTCGCGTGTGAGCTCCAGGCCGCCCACCAGGGTGTGTTGCACGTTGCCGGTAGTGAACTTGCTGGTCAGATAGCTCTGGTTGGTGATGATCTCGTTGGACTGGTCGCGCCGTGTCACCAGTTGCCGGCCCAGGAGCCAGGTGGAGCGGTCGGTTGCCGAGGGCGTAATGATGCCTGCAGTGAAGCGCGGGCTATCCACGCCGGTGGCGAGGAAGGAGCTGAGGCGGTAGTCCTGGTCGGTGCGGGCGTAGCGGGTGGTGTTTTGCAGCTTCAGCGCGGACGAGAAATCGTGCTCGACACGCAGGGTGTACATGTCGGCATTCACCTTGTCGTAGTCGTCGATATGGCCATAGAAATTGCGGGGATTGACCCGCGGCGCTGTGCCGATGAACGGGCGCGCCGGGTCGGGCGAGCTGTAGCCGGGCAGCCCGATGGTGACCACGCCGCCGTCGGGGCGGTTGTCCTGCTGCATGTGCAGATAGTTGAAGAAGAGGCGGGTCGGAGTGTTCAGGCCCCAGGCCAGCGAAGGCGCGAAGCCGTCGCGGCGGCTGTGGACTTCGTGGCGGCCGGGCACGCCGCTGTTCTGCGTCATCAGGTTCAGGCGCAGCGCCAGGCCGCGCTCGCTGTCGAGGACCTTGTTCCAGTCCACCGTGCCGCGCTTCTGGTTGAAGCTGCCGTAGCTGGCACTGGCGGTGACCGCATCGGCCAGTTCGGGCTGCTTGCTGACCAGGTTGATGGCGCCGGTCGGTGAGCCGCGCCCGTTGTCGGTGCCGGCAGCGCCTTTCAGCACTTCCACCTGCTGCAGGTTGAAGACGTCGCGCGAGATGGCGCCCAGGTCACGTACGTTGTCCACGAAGATGGCGCTGGAAATATCGAAGCCGCGCATGTACACCGTGTCGCCGGTGCTGGTGTTGCCGTTCTCGCCGAGGAAGAAAGTGCCCACGCCCGGCGTGTTGCGCAGCACCTCGGCCAGGGTGGTGGCGCCCTGCTGTTCCATCAGCGGACGCTTCAGGATCTGCAGGGTCTGCGGGGTATCGACCAGCGGCTGGCTGTACTTGGGTGAGGCCGATTGGTCCGCCTTGTAGGTCGGTTCCTTGACGGCATCGACCTGTACGGACGGCAATGCCGCGCCGGCGGACTGGGCCTGCGCAGCTACGACCGGCAGCAGCAGGGCGCCGGCGATGGCGGCCGAGAGACGACAATGAGAGGAAATGGCGGAAGGGATGGGGCAGGGGTGCTTGCGGCTTTTGATGAAGCTCATGTCAGGTTCCAAGAGTGAGGGTTGCGAAATCTCTTGGCTGGCGATGAGGGGTGTCCGGGGCGATATGAAGCTTTGTGCAAAAAAGCTGGAAACGGCTCCGGCCGAGGGCTGGCGGTCAGATATCAGGAATATCCGGCCGGCCGAAGAGGTGTGCCGGGAGCGGATCCGGGCGAGTATAGGAAGGGGGGGAGGAAAAAGAACTCCTATAAATTTCGATTTTTTGCAGGAGTTTTTAAGGCGTGCAATTTGAATCGGGAAACCCGATTTTCTTCAACCAGAATTGTCTGAATTCTGGAAAAAGAAGACCAAAAAAGACATTCCCGATGGCTGATATAAGCGCACGCGTATAGGCATCTGCGCGCGCCGGTATATCATCGGCGTTCACTCATCACAGGGAAAGGACGGCAACATGGGCAAACTGAGCACGCACGTGCTGGATATCACCAAGGGCAAGCCGGGCGCGGGCGTGAAGCTGGCGCTCTATGCGGTGGATACGGGCGGCAAGACACTGCTCAAGCATGCCGTCACCAACAGCGATGGCCGTTGCGATGCCCCCTTGCTGGAGGACGAGGCGTTGAAGCCCGGCAAGTATGAGCTGGTGTTTGCGGCCGGCGATTATTTTGCGGATCAGGGCGTGAGCCTGCCGGAACCGCGTTTCGTCGATGAGGTGGTCATTGCCTTCGGTGTGGCCGATGCTACGCAGAACTATCACGTGCCGCTGGTGGTGTCGCCGTGGGCGTATTCGACTTATCGCGGCAGCTGATGATGCGCGGCTGATTCATCGGCTGGCGTGATAACAAAAAATCCGGTCTTCGCAAGAAGCCGGATTTTTTTATGCCACAAGCGGTGCAAAGACGCAGGTCAGAACTCGTTCTGCAACAGCTTGTAGCCGCGCACCAGTTCATTGTTGGTGCGGGCCACGTCTTCCGAGAATTCCGAGGCCGCCACCGTCACGCGCGGGATGGTCGCCAGGTCGGTCTTGGGACCGATGCGTTCGGTGGAGGGCACATAGAAACCCGGTGGCAGGTCGCAGCCATCGACCACGGCATTGTGGCGCACCACGCAGCCAGCGCCGATGCTGCAATTGAAGAGCACGCTGTTGAAGCCGATGAAGGCGCCGTCGCCCACCGAGCAGGGACCATGCACGATGGCGCGGTGGGCAATCGAGGTGCGCTCGCCGATGGTCACGGCCGCGCCTGATTTGGAGTGGATCACCACGCCATCCTGGATGTTGGAATGGGCACCGATGACGATGGGTTCCATGTCGCCCTGGTCATCGACTTCATCGGCGCGGATCACGGCGTAGGGACCGATGAAGACATTTTCATGCACGATCACCTTGCCGCACAGGATGGCAGTGTGGTCGACATAGGCGGATTCGTGGACTTGGGGCCGGTGGCCGGATGGGTTGCGGCGAAGCATGGATGATTTCTCCTGGTGATGCGGGTGAAGCGGATGGTGCTGATGGTGCTGATACGGCACGGGAGCGCAGCGTCGCTGACATGGTGCAGGCCCCAGGTGCATGCGCTAAAACGGCTCGCATTGACCGGGCTGCGTTCAGGCGGGTAGCGATCATACCTTGTTGTGCGGTGATCGGACAGGGGCCAAGGGAATTCTGATCCCTCGGCCAGGTGTTTTGTGCAAGGGTAAAAACGGGCCGATGCGCGCAGCGCGTTTGATTTGGATTAAGGGGGACAGAACGGAAATCGGGTCCAATCTCATCTCCTCTCTGTTGTATTTACGGGCTGCGGCAATATGTCGCAGCCCATTGTTTTTGTCGGCGGGTACGGCTAACTGCTTGTGCCAAAAGGGTTTTTTCTCTGCATGTCACGTCCCGTTGCCCGGCAGTAGCAGGGTCGCGCAACCGCAGCGCACAGGCTGCGTGATAGATTGCGCCGACCAAAAAAAGGGGAGTGCGAACGTCACGGCGGTCGCGGGTGCGGCTGCGCGCGCTTTCCTTCACAACTCCAAGAAAAACCAGGACACCCTCGCCATGAAGCTGCCGTTCCCATCCTCTTCCTGCCGCCCAGCCCGGCGCAAACCTTCACCCATGCTCCTGGCCGTGCTCTGCGCGTGGAGCGGCAGCACGTGGGCGCAGCAATCCGATCCCGGTACCGGCAGCAGTGAGGCCGCGGCCTTGCCGACCATCGAAGTGCGCAGCAGTGGCTCGGTGGCCGAACGCAAGCAACTGCCGCAGACCAGTGCCAGCGTCACCGCCGACACCGCTGCCGACAGCATCAACGTCACCGACAGTTCGGATGCACTCAAGTACCTGCCCAGCCTGTCGGTGCGCAAGCGCTACATCGGCGATACGCAGTCACCGCTGGCGACCCGCACCACGGGTGTCAACGCCAGCGCACGCAGCCTGGTCTACGTCGATGGCATCCTGCTCTCGGCGCTGGTGAACAACAACAACGGCAACGGCTCGCCGCGCTGGTTCATGGTGGCGCCCGAAGAGATCGAGCGCATCGACGTGATGTATGGACCTTTCGCGGCCGAGTATCCGGGCAACTCCTATGGCGCCGTCACCGAGATCACCACGCGCATGCCGCAGCAGTTCGAAGCCAGCATCAAGGCCCAATATGCGCAGCAGGATTTCAGCCAGTATGGTGCTTCCGGCACCTACCGCGCGCAGGAATACAACGTCAGTCTGGGCGACCGCAGCGGTGCGCTGGCGTGGCGCTTCTCGGTCAATCACCTGGACAGCTACTCGCAGCCGGTGACCTACATCACTGCTTCCAGCATTCCTGCCGGCACCACCGGCGCCGTGCTGGCCCAGGACCGCACCGGCAAGAATCTCTACGTGCTGGGTGCCGGCAATCTCACGCATACGGTGCAGGATACGGCGCGGCTGAAGGTTTCCTACGACTTCACGCCGGCGCTCACGGCCACCTATACGCTGGGCTTCTGGCAGAACCAGGCCAATGCCAATCCGCAGAGCTTCCTGAAGAACGCCAGTGGCGCGACGGTCTACACCAGCGGTTTTTCCAGCAATGACGTGGACCAGCAGCAATGGATGCAGTCGCTGGAACTGCGCAGCAAGACCGAAGGCGAATGGGACTGGCAACTGGCGGCCTCCACCTTGTCGGCCTCGCGCGACCTGACCCGCACCTCCACTGCGGCCTTCCCGGCCGGGCAGAGTGGCGGCGCCGGCACCATCGCCGATGCCAGCGGCACCGGCTGGAGCACGGTCGATGCCAAGGGTATCTGGCGGCCGCAGGGGCTTGCCCAGGTCTTCAGCTTCGGCGCGCACCTGGACCGCTACACGCTGGCCACGCCGACCTGGAATACCAGCAACTGGATCAGCGGCGGCAACGGTACCCTGTCCTCCGACTCGCGCGGCAAGACCGAAACCTCGGCGCTGTGGGCGCAGGATGTGTGGCGTCTGTCGCCTTCGCTGAAAGCCACTCTGGGTGCGCGTTACGAATGGTGGCGCGCTTTCGATGGCAGCAATTATTCGACCTCGGGCAGCACCGCCTATGCGGTGAACCAGCCGGAGATCAGCCACAGTGGTCTCTCGCCCAAGGCATCGCTGGCCTGGGCCTTTGCCGACGACTGGATGGCCACGCTGTCCACCGGCCGTGCGCTGCGCTTCCCGACCGTGGGCGAGCTCTACCAGAATGTGCTGGTCAATGGCGTGTATCTGCAGGCCAATCCAAATCTCAAGCCCGAGAAGGTCTGGTCCACCGAACTGGCCATCGAAAAGCAATTGCATGAAGGACTGGGCAAGTGGCGTGTGTCGTTCTTTGAAGAGCGGGTCTCGGATGCGCTGATCTCGCAGACCTCGATCCTCGGTAACAGTGTCGCCTCCTACACGCAGAACGTGGACCGTACGCGCCAGCGCGGCATCGAGGCGGCCTTCGAGCGCAATGACCTGCTGCTGCGCGGCTTCTCGCTCAACGGCAGCGTGACCTGGGTGGATGCGCGCATTCTGCAAAACAATGGCTACGTCGCCACCACTGCAGGCGCCACCTCGGTGGGCAAGCGCACGCCCTATGTGCCAGAGTGGCGCGCCACGCTGGTGGCGAGCTACAAGCCTGACGACCGCTGGACCTATACGCTGGCGGGCCGCTACAGCGGCCGTGTCTATGCCACCGTCGACAATACCGACGTCAATACCCACACCTACACGGGCTTTGATGGCTATACCGTCTTCGATGCGCGCGTGCGCTATCGCATCGACCGGCACTGGAGCGGCGCGCTGGGCGTGGACAACCTGACCAACCGGGATTACTTCCTGTACCACCCCTTCCCGCAGCGCACGGTGTTTGCGGAGCTGAAGTACGACTTCTGAGCGGGGGAACGGCGCAGGTGTGATGTGCTCGTCGATGCGCCGGGCGCGCTTTCAATGCGACGCGGCAGGCCGGAGAGAATCCGGCTGCCGGATGAGGTGAGATTGTGCGAGAGTGAGTCGAACTGGCGGAAGCTCGGCCAGGACTCAACTGCCGCGTGCCTTGTCGATGGTTTCCCGGGCGGCTTCCATGAGGGCGGCCGGTTCGGGGGCATCGGATTCGAGGTAGGAATTTTCCAGCGTGACCGAGAGATTGCTCATCTTCTCCGACAATTCCGCCAGCGCTACGCTGAGCTCACACATCAGGGCCGAGATATTTTTGGGTTGCGTCATTACGCTTTCCTTTTCAGATGTCGCACCATGGCGCCTGGGCAGTGCAACGAAGAGCGGGGATTCATTGCACGGCAGGCCGGTACGTACCAATCGATTACGTCGTGAGCTCTGGCTATTTTAAGCCATGCCGGATGCCGGTACGACTGTACCTTGGTCGAAAAGTGCGACAAAAAGTGAAAGTTCTTTCGCTCATGTTGCCGGCCGGATATGCAGGTTGCTGCTGCGTTGCCTTGGCGGCATGCTGATGGCGGCAGAGTTGTCGAAATACGATGCGGGATGGAACCATTGGGCATTGCTTCAGGATTGCTGCTGCAGCATGATTTCTTCCACGAAATCGGCAAAGGCACGTGCCTTGGCGCTGGCCAGGCGGCCTGTGGGAAAAACGGCCCAGAGGTCAATGTCGGGCAGGGACCATGGTTCCAGCAAGCGCACCACGCTGCCTGCGGCCAGTTCGGGCGCGAACATCCAGTCCGAGGCGATGGTCAGGCCCATGTCGGCCAGAACGGCGGCGCGGATGCCCTCGGCAGCATTGAAGCGGACCCGTCCCTGCACCATTACCGAGACTTCAGTCCCCGCACGCGTGAAGGTCCAGACATTGTCCAGCTGGCTCAAGACCAGCGTCTCATGGGTGCTCAGGTCCGCCGGTACGCGCGGCGCCGGGACGCGCTCCAGATAGGCCCGCGTGGCCAGGACCGAGCGCCGCGTGGTGGCCAGCTTGCGCGCCACGCTGGCGGAGTCGGCCAGCCGGCCCATGCGCAGGGAGATGTCGATGCCTTCGGCGATCAGGTCGATGGTGCGGTCGTCCAGGATCACATCCACTTCCAGCGCCGGATGACGTGCCAGGAACAGGGGCAGGTGCGGAATCACGAACAGCCGTGCAAAGGTCGGCGCCGCCGAGATCCGCAGCCGTCCGGCCAGGCCGGCCCCGGCGCCGCGTGCGGCCAGTTCGGCTTCGTCGGCTTCCTGGATGGCCAGCCGCGCGCGTTCGTAGAAGCGCATCCCCGCTTCGGTCGGGGTGAGGCCGTGGGTGGAGCGCAGCAGCAGTTTCACCTTGAGCTTGTCTTCCAGCTGCGCGACGGTCTTGGACACGGCCGGCTGGCCCACGCCCAGCAACCGGGCCGCGCCCGAGAACGATCCCGCTTCCACCACCCGTACGAAGGCCGTCATGGCCAGCAAGCGATCCATAGTGCCATGCCCATTCCAAAGAGGAATAGGCATTATAGCCTTTGCCTATCTGCCATTCCTGAATCATTAGGGCCAGAATGCGCTTCATCGGTGGTGACGCACACCGCCGAGCGAACCCAACCTACTCAATGACAGGAGCTTCATCATGACTCTGCAAGACAAACTGGACGCCTTCAAAGCCGACTTCGTGGCCGGCAAGCCGCCTTACAACGTGCCCGCCGCGGTGATTGCCACCATGCAGCGCGCCACCGATGAACTGATCGCCTCGGGCGCTGCGCGGCTGGCGCTCAAGGCCGGTGACCGCGCACCGCAATTCACGCTCGCCGATCCGGACGGCAAGCCGGTCTCCTCGGCCGAGCTGCTGGCCCGCGGACCGCTGGTGCTGAGTTTCTATCGCGGCGTCTGGTGCCCCTACTGCAATATGGAATTGCAGGCACTGCAGGAAGCACTGCCGCAGTTGCGCGAGGCCGGTGCCAGCCTGGTCGCCGTTTCTCCGCAGTTGCCAGCCAACAGTCGCAAGGCCGTGCGTCAGAATGCGCTGGAATTCCCCATCCTGTCGGATGCGGGCAATGAGGTGGCGGCAGCATTCGGGCTGCGCTTCACGCTGCCGGACTATCTGGTGGACCTGTACCGGTCGCTCAAGAACGAGCTGCCCGCCTTCAACGGCGATACCAGCTGGACGCTGCCCATGCCGGCCCGTTACGTGATCGCTCCGGACGGCGTGATCGTCTATGCCGAAGTCAATCCTGATTACACCCGCCGTCCGGAACCGGCCGACATGTTGCCGGCCATTCGCCAGGCCGCCGGCTGAGTCCGGCAATTGCCCGGCGCTGCCGCGCCCGTTCAGCGCCGTGCCAGGACGACCAGTCCCGGCACGGCCTGTTGCATTTCTACGCGCAGGCTTTCCTCGCGCATCAGCAGGACCTGCATGCCCACTGACTGCAGGCACTCTTCGACATAGCTGCGCTGGTGGCGGAAGCGCCCGCTGGCGTGCAGATAGTAGGGCGCTGCAGTTTCCTCGCCGGCCAGTTCCACCGTGAAGACCAGGTGGCCATTTTCCTGCAAGGCCAGCTGGGCCGCGGTAAAGAAAGACGCCAACTGCCCGCAATAGATCAGCACGTCGCAGGCCGCGATCAGGCCGTAACGCGCCGGATGCGCCGTCATCCATTCCACCACGTCCGCTTGCGCCAGCGTGGTGTAGGGCGCCTGCTGCGCGGCGTGGCGCAACATGTTGGCGGAGAGGTCGACGCCTTCCAGTGCAAGTGCATGAGGCGCCAGCACCGGCGCGCACAGGCCGGTGCCGCATCCGGCGTCGAGTACGGTCGTCTGCCCGGTCCCGGCCAAGCCAGCCTGCAGTACCGCCCCCAGTACTTGCGGTCCGCGATAGTCCAGGTGCGTGACCAGGTTGCTGTCGAAATGATCGGCATAGTCGTCGAAGCGACGCACGATGTAATCGCGCGGAACCGTGTCGCTGGGCAAGCCGGCGTAGGCGGCATGCATGTGGCTGGCGATGGGGTGGCCGGGCTCTTCCTGCAGCCACAGCCGGCACACCTCGGCCGCTTCTGCCACGCGTCCCAGGAAATAGAACGAGATCGCCAGCAGCTCACGCGACTTGCCCTCATGCGGCGGCAGCACGAAAGCCATGCACTGGTAGCGCGAGCTCTGCATGCGGTCGCCCAGCTGCAGGTGGATGTCGGCGAGCTGATGCAGGGCCGCGAGGTAGTGCGGGTCGCGCAACAAGGCTTGCTCGCAGGCGTCGATGGCCGCCTGGGGCAGCTTCTGCGCACGCCGCGCGGCGGCCAGGTTGGTCCACAGCTGTGCATCGTCGGGGCGCAGGGCCAGGGCCTGTCCGTAGGCCAGGGAGGCCTCGTCGAAGCGCTCGCAGGCAAACAGCACATTGCCGAGATCATTGCACCAGTCGGCATCGGCCGGTGCCGTGCGTGCTGCTTCGTGCATCAGCGCCAGGCCTTCTTCATGCCGGCCGCACTGATGCAGCAGCACGCCCAGATAATGCTGGGCCGGTGCATGGTGCTCTTCCATGGCCAGGGTCACGCGATAGTCTTCTTCAGCCTCCTCCAGACGGCCCGCCGCATGGTGGCTGAAGGCCGATGTGAAGCTTTCTTCGATCAATTCGTCCAGGGTCCCGGCAGACGGCATGCGTTCGCTCCTCATGGTGTCATCGTCAGCGCGATGTGAATTCATTGGCTCAATGCGGCGAGTTGATGCAGCGGTGCAGAGTCTGTGGCGTCCCTGTCACTGAACGCCGTGGCCTGCGGTGCGGCCAGGGTGAACACGGCCACCGACGCCGTGAGCGTGGCCGCCTGTTCCGTCAGGGCATCAGCCGCCGCTGCGGTCTGTTCGACCAGCGCCGCGTTCTGCTGGGTGGCGCGATCCATATCCGCCAGGCTCAGACTGACCTGGGCGATGCCTTCGGCCTGTTCGCGGGTGGCGGTGGCGATCTCGTTGACGGTGGTCATGACGTTGCCGAATGACTGCACGATCTGGACGATGGCCTGGTCGGCCTCTCTGACCTGCTCGGCGGCCTGGTCGACCGAGCCGATCGAGGTGGTGATCAGGTCCTTGACCTCGCGCGCCGCTTCGGCACTGCGCAGCGCCAGCGAGCGTACTTCGGCGGCCACGACCGCAAAGCCGCGTCCCTGGCTGCCGGCGCGTGCGGCTTCCACCGAAGCGTTGAGCGCCAGGATATTGGTCTGGAAGGCGATCCCATCGATCAGGCTGACGATATCGGAAATGCGTCCTGCACCCGCCGTGACCTGGGCCATGGCGCCGGCAATGCCGCTCATGACCTGGCCTCCGCGTTGCGCATCCCGGGCCGCAGCGGCCGCCAGCGCATTGGTGCGCTCGGCGTGCTGGGCATTGTTTTGTACCGCACCGGAGAGCCGCTCCAGCGTGGCGGCGGTGGCTTCCAGGGTAGTGGCCTGGGCTTGCGTGCGTTGTGCCAGTTCGCCATTGCCCTGGGCGATGTCGGCGGCGCCATGGTGCAGGTCGCGGGTGGCCTCGCGGATGTCGCCGACGGTCCTGGCCACGCCCAGCTGCATGCGCTGCAATGCCGCCAGCAGCACACCGATCTCGTTGCCGGAAATGCCTTGCACCGGCCGGCTCAGGTCACCATCGGCGATGCGGTCGAAATGCGCGGCCGCGCGCTTGAGTGGCTGCAACAGCAGGCGGTCGAACAGCAGCCAGCAGGCACCGATGAGCAGCAGGGATGCCGCCAGCATGGCGATGGCCAGCAGCCGGGCCTGGTCCGCGCGGCGTTCGGAGGCCTGGCGCAGGCCATCCTTGACCTGTTCTGCACGCTGGATCACGGCGCGCAGGGTCGCGGCGAATTCACGGTCGGCGGCTTCGGCGCTGACGGTGGCGGCGGCGTAGTCCTCCAGCGAGACGTCATACAGCGCCACCTCGCGCAGGTTCAGCACCTTGACGTAACTGTCGTAGGCGGCGGAGACCCGCTGTGCCTCGGGCTCGGACAAGGTGTCCGGCGCCAGGCCCCGGCGATAGTCCTCGAAGGCCTTGCGCGCTTCCTGCAGTGCAGCCGAGGCGCGCCGGCTGTAGTCGTTGGACTTGATCTCATCGCCCTTGACCAGGTTGATGTAGGCGTTGTCCATGTTGATCAGGGTGCTCAGGAACAGCCGCTCGGTGTCGTGCAATGGCTGGATGTGGCGGTCAGACAGTTCGATCAGCGCCGTGGTCGCGCGGCTGGCCGAACGTGCGCCCTGCCAGGCCATGCCCACAGCCAGCCACAGCGCCAGGGTGAACAGGCCCAGCACCAACAGCAGGCCGGAACGCAGCTTCATGGTGGTCAACATGATGGTCTCCTGCGAGTGATCAGCGTACGCCCAGGCGCCGGTCCAGCGACCACGCACCGCCGCCGCGTGCGACCAGCAACAGCAGCAGGCCGGCCCAGGACAGATGGGTGGGCCATGCATCGGGATAGACGAAGATTTCGATGACCGCCGTCATGCCCAGCAGCGCCAGCGCGGCGCCGCGGGTGAACAGCCCCAGGATGAGCAGCAGCGGGAAGAAGTGCTCGGCATAGGTGGCCAGGTGCGCCGCCAGTTCGGGCGGCACCAGCGGCAGGCGATATTCCTCCTGGAACAGGACATAAGTACTGTCCTTGATGTCCAGCAAGCCGGTGACCTTGGTACGCCCGGAGAGGAAGAAGATCGAGGCGATCGCCACGCGCGCCACCAGGGCCAGCAAGGACTCGCTGATGAGGCGTGTGGCGAGGTCGGCAGCGCGCGACCAGAGGGAAGTGCGCGTCTGCTCGGTGGCAGGCAGGGTGACTGGCTGGTTCATGGGGTTCTCCGTTCAGTGAAACGAGGTGAAGGCGTCGGCCTGGACCAGCTGGCCCAGCATGGCGCCGATATCCAGGCCGGGTTCATGCGCCAGGGCCTGGCCGGCTGCGCTGGCAATGCTGCAGCCATCGCGGCAGGCTTCCAGAAAGCGGCAGCCGCCCAGGCTCAGGGGTTGCCATTGCACGTGGGCGTGGGGGCGGGTGAGCAGGGCGCCTTCGCCCTGCCATTCAGGGCTCAGTTCGGTATCGCCGTCCTCGCTGCGGTTGGCGTCCCAGATGGTGTAGACCGGATGCAGCGGGTCGTGATGCCAGCGGCTGGCGGCATGCGGTACCAGGGTGACATCCTGGCCTCGCTCCAGCGCGACGTGCAGGGCCGATACGTCCAGCAGGGGCTGGTCGGCGGCCAGGTGGGATTCGGTCCAGCAGCGATCCAGCGTGGCGATGCCGGGCAGGTAAGGCAGTTCGCGCGCGGCGTCCAGCGTGCCGAGAAATTCGGCAAAGCCTTCGCCATAGGCAATCAGGCTGGCCTGGCGCGGCAAGTGCCGATGCGCAAATTCCAGCGCGGCCGATTCCATCCAGGCGCTGCCCACCAGACGGTGGACGGCCGGATAGTTGGCCAGCAGTGCATCGGCGCAGCCCTTGAAAACGGTATTGCGATAGACCGCAAAGGCCGGCTGGGCCAGCAGCGCGCCGACGCCGGGATCATCGCTGCGGCCGTTGAGGATGGCCTCCAGGAAGGCGTCGTAATAGCGGCTGTCGGGCGCGTTCATGCGGTTTGCTCCTCTTGTGCAGCCATCACCGGTTGCAGCAAGGTACTGGCGCGCTCGCGCTCGGCCAGCAGTGCGTCGAAGGCCGGGACGTTGCCGTCGCGTTCGATCAGCGTGGGCCGGACACCGGTGCGCGCCAGCAGATGCTGGTACAGCGCCCACACCGGGGCCGCAATCGGGGCGTCATGCGAATCGACCAGCAGGCCGGGCAGGCTGGCATCGGCGCTGTGGCCGGCCAGGTGGATTTCGAGAATGTCGTCGGCCGGCAACTGATCCAGATACTGGCGGGCATCAATGCCCAGGTTGCAGGCGCTCACGTACACATTGTTGACGTCGACCAGCAAGCCGCAACCGGTGCGGCGCACCAGCTCCTGCAGGAATTCCGGTTCGCTCCAGCTGTGCTGGTCCATGCGCAGATAGTGGGAAGGATTTTCCAGCGCGATGCGGCGCTTCAAGACATCCTGGGTCCGGCTGATGTTGGCGGCCAGCTGCGCCAGGGTCTCGGCGGTACGCGGCACCGGCAGCAGGTCGGGCAGGTAATGGCCACCGGCGCGCGACCAGGCCAGGTGCTCGGAGATCAGTACCGGTTCGATGCGCTCGGCCAGCTGCGCCAGCTGGCGCAGGTGACCGGGATCGGGCGCGTCGGGCCCGGCCAGTGACAGCGACACCCCGTGCAAGGCCACCGGATGCTGCTCCCGGATGGCGTGCAGCCAGGCCAGTCGGGGGCCGCCGTCCATCAGGTAGTTCTCCGGATGGACTTCGAACCACAGGCCCGGTGCCGGGCAGGCCAGCGCTGCATCGAAATGCTGGGGCTTCAGGCCCAGGCCGGCGGTGAGGAGGTGCGCTGTCATGGCGACGGATTCCCGTTGGCTCAGATCGGCTTGAGCGAACCCATGCCGCGCGGGGTCTTGATGGAGGTGCAGGTACCGGCAGGGACGTTCTTCCAGGCGTTGCCCTGGTAATCCATCTTGGCGGTACCGGCGCAGGTGGTGCCTTCGCCGGCCTTGCAGTCGTTCTGGCCGGCCATGGAGACGCCATAGCACTTCTCGACGGCGGTCTTGTTCATCGGTTGCTTGTCTTGTGCCATGGCCACGCCCGAAGCGAGGGTAGCGAGGGTCAGGGCGGCGGTGGCGACGAGGCGGTGGTTCATGGTGTGCTCCTAAAAAAGGGATGATGTGGAAGATGACACTGATCGGTACCAGCCCGTGTATTGCTCCAGGCGGCCGATCTGATGGTTAATTCGCAGGCGGAGGCTGGCCGGTTACAGCGGATCGAAAATTTTTTGAAGGAATATTTTTCGCGGCGGCTGTAACCAAAACGGTTTTATGAACGAATACACAAGAGAGCGCGCCGTTGCGCAGTCCGCCCGCAGGGGCTACACAGGGGGATGTGAATGAAAACGATGGAATTGGTCAATATGCTGGCCACCGGCACCGGAGGTTCTGCCGGCCCCGGCCAGCGCACCCTGGTGCGCAACGTGGCCGCGCGCATGGCCGTGGCGCTGGCCTTGGGGCTGATGGGGGCGGCGCTGCTGCTGGCCATCCTTTACGGGGTGCGCAGCGATCTGCGCGAGTTGTTGCAGCAGCCGCTGTTCTGGATGAAGGTCTCGTTTCCGCTGGCTGCACTATTGGCGGGACAACTGGCCGCGTCCCGGCTGGCGCTGCCGGGCATGCGCATCGGCCTGGCACCGGCAGCGGGATTGCTGTTGCCGCCGGCCCTGCTGTGGCTGGCCGGTGGCAGCTGGCTGGCGCTGGCGCCGCCCTCGCAGCGTCTGGAACTGCTGCTGGGCAGCAGCTGGGAGGTGTGTTCGGCCAATGTGGCCTTGCTGTCGCTGCCCACCCTGGCGGCCATGCTGTGGTTCCTGCGCGGGCTGGCGCCTACCCGGCTGCGCGCGGCAGGCGCGGTGGCCGGGTTGGTGGCGGGGGCACAGGGCGTGCTAGTCTATTCACTTTATTGCGTGGAGATGGCGCCGCCGTTCTGGGGCGTCTGGTATGTACTGGGGGTGGCGCTGCCGACGGGGGCTGGCGCCTTGTGCGGCCCATGGCTGCTTCGTTGGTGATTTCGCGGCATTGCCATGACTGAAAGTCCTTTCCTGTTGGCCACTGGCGGCCCGGTCTTGCCGGATGATGTGGCGGGCCGTCCCGGCAAACCGTCGCATCCTGCCGAGGAGCGCCTGCGCATGCTGCTGCTGGCCGGCCTTGACGGCGATGCCGTGGCCTATCGCCATTTCCTCGCCGAGCTCAGCGGCCGTCTGCGCGCCTTCCTGCGCAAGCGTCTGGTCCACCTGCAGGATGACGTCGAGGATGTGGTGCAGGAAACCCTGCTGGCCATCCACAACGCACGCCATACCTATCGCCCTGAGCAGCCCTTGACGGCCTGGGTGCATGCCATTGCCCGCTACAAGCTGATGGATTTCCTGCGCGCCCGTTCACGTCGTGAAGCCTTCCACGATCCGCTGGAAGAAGAGCACGACCTGCTGGCCACCTGCGACGACGAACCGGCCCAGGCCCGGCGCGACGTCGGCGCCCTGCTGGAGGAGTTGCCCGACAAGCAGCGCCTGCCGATCCTGCACGTCAAGCTGGAAGGTCTGTCGGTGGCCGAGACGGCGCAACTGACGGGGATGTCGGAATCGGCCGTCAAAGTGGGCATCCATCGCGGCCTCAAGGCCCTGGCCCTGAAGATACGGGAGAAACTGCAAACATGAAGACTGAAGACCTCATTTCCATGATGTCCAGCGGCGTGGCGCCGGTGGACCGCCGCCTGCCGGCCAGGCAGATGGCCCAGGCACTGCTGCTGGGCGGCCTGGGTTCGCTGCTGCTGATGCTGGCGATCTACGGGCTGCGCCCCGACCTCACCGTGATGCTGGGTGTGCCCCTGTTCTGGATCAAGCTGGCCCTGCCGACGACGCTGGCCGTGGGCGCCATGCTGGTGCTGCGGCGCCTGGTACGTCCGGGGTTGCGCGTGGGCGTGCGCTGGGCGGGCATCGCCTTGCCCAGTCTGGTGGTCTGGGCCGGTGGTGCGCTGGTGCTGGTCAGTGCGCCGGTAGCCCAGCGCCTGCCGCTGCTCATGGGCATCAGCTGGCGTAGCTGCCCCTTCAATATCGCGCTGCTGTCCGTTCCGCTGTTCATCGGCATTTTCTGGGCCGTGCGCGGCATGGCACCGACGCGCCTGCGCCTGACCGGTGCGGTTGCGGGGCTGCTGGCCGGGGCGACTGCGACGATGGTGTATTGCCTGCATTGTCCCGAGATGGGAGTTCCATTCTGGGGCGTCTGGTACCTCTTGGGCATCCTCATTCCGGCAGCGGTGGGCTTGCTGCTGGGTCCGCGCCTGTTGCGCTGGTAATTTCCGGAGAGACTGAGCATGAGTGTGATCCCTACGGCCTTCGTGGCCGGCAGCAGCGGCGCGTGGCGCATCGAGCGCGTCAGTCCCGTGGTGGGCCACCCGCTGGCGCTGGCCGAACGGCTGGCCGTTCTCGATCCCGCCGAGGTGGACGCCGCCACGGCCGCCCGCGCGCAGTGGCGCCTGGATGGCACGACCGGCCATCCGCGCTATGCCACGCGGCGCGAACTCGATACCTTGGGCGCGGTACAGCAGGGCCTGGGCCGGCCGGAGGCACGTTGCGCTGCACTCATCCCGATTCGCAAGACGGCGGCCTGGTGGGCGCTGGGGCAGGACGAGCGCCGTGCCATCCTGGAAGAACAATCGCACCACATCGCCATCGGGCTGGAATATCTTCCGCCCATCGCCCGCCGTCTCTACCATGCACGCGAACTGGGGCAGCCCTTCGATTTCCTGACCTGGTTCGAATATGCACCGGAACACGCCGCTGCCTTCGAAGAACTGGTCGGCCGCTTGCGCGAGAGCGCCGAATGGAATTTCGTTGACCGCGAGGTTGATATCCGCCTGATTCACGATGATGATTCCCGAGGAGTAACCGGATGAGTTTGCTTTCCCTGTGGCAGCGTGCCACGCGCAAGACCGTCGCGCGCCAGGCCGCGCGTGACGAGCAGTTGCTGATGAGCCTGTTCCTGCTCGCCTGGGCGGTGGAGGCGCGCGATCCCTACACGGGGGGCCATCTGTGGCGGGTGGCGCGGCTCTCGCGCCTGCTGGCCGAGTCGGCCGGATTGCCGCCGCAGCAGGTGGCGCGCATCACCATCGGTGCTTTCCTGCATGACCTGGGCAAGATCGGCATTCCCGATGCCGTGCTGGGCAAGAAATCGCGCCTAGACGAGACCGAATATGCCGTCATCAAGACCCATCCGGAGATCGGCTATCGGATGCTGGCCGGCCACCCGCTGGCCGCCCTGGCCGAAGACGCCGTGCTGCTGCATCACGAAACCCCCGATGGCCGTGGCTATCCCTATGGACGGCGCGGCGAGGACATCCCGCTGGCTGCGCGCATCGTCGGCATCTGTGATGCCTTCGACGCCATGACCAGTACGCGTCCCTATCGCAGCGGCATGCCCATTGCACGCGCGATGGAGATCATCGAGGGCGAGCTGGGCAAGCAATTCGATGCCTCATTGGGCCGGCTCTTCATCGGCTTGCAGGAACATGCGGAACTGGCTCACATCGTCGGCCACAGCGACGAGGGCATTCCCTTGCAACGCTGCCTGTCCTGCGGCCCGGTGGTGGTGCGGCCGCGCCATGCGTCGGCGGGCGATACGCTGTACTGCCCGGCCTGCCATAGCGAATACACCATTGCGCCGCATGACCAGGGCCTCATTGCCACCGGCAAGCAGGACACGGCGCGCGCCCTGGCGGTGGCGCCCGATAGCGGCCTGATCGGCCGCCTGGTGGGTGAAAACCTGGCAGCGCTGGCCTGAATCAATCGCCCGGCGCACCCAATGAAAAAGCCCGCACAAGGCGGGCTGGCTACGCAGGAATCGGGGTGCTTCAGAAGGTTTCCCAATCTCCGTCATCTGCCCCGGCCGGCAGGCGCGAGGCTTTGCCGGCTGGCTTGGCAGCGGCTGTTTCCGCTTTGTCTGTCTTCGGCGCTGCAGCAGGTTTGGCGGGTGCGGCCTTGGGGGCGGCGATGGCCGCACGGGCGGCTTGCGGTGCAGCTGGCTTGCGCGATGCCGCTGCGGCCGGGGCTACGGCAGGGGCCGGCCGCGCTGCCGGCTTGGCAGTCACCGGCGTGACCGTCGTTGCGTGGGGCTGGCTGCCATCGATCTGGAAATGCCCCACCAGTCCGGCCAGGGTGGCCGCCTGGTCCTGTAGCGATTGCGCGGCGGCAGCGGCTTGTTCCACCAGTGCGGCGTTCTGCTGTGTACCCTCGTCCATCTGCGTGATGGCGCGGCCGACTTCGGCGATGCCAGCGCTCTGTTCCTGGCTGGCCGAGCTGATCTCGCCGACGATATCGGTGACGCGGCGCACGCTGGCCACCACTTCGGTCATGGTGGCGCCGGCCTGTTCGACCAGCTTGCTGCCGGTATCGACCTTGGTCACCGAGTCGTCGATGAGGGTCTTGATTTCCTTGGCTGCCGAAGCCGAGCGCTGGGCCAGCGAACGCACTTCCGAGGCCACCACCGCAAAGCCGCGGCCCTGCTCGCCAGCACGGGCCGCTTCCACCGCCGCGTTGAGCGCCAGGATGTTGGTCTGGAAAGCGATGCCGTCGATCACGCCGATGATGTCGGCAATCTTGCGTGAACTGTCGGTAATGCCTTCCATGGTCTGCACCACCTGGCCCACCACGCTGCCGCCCTGGATCGCCACTTCGGAGGCCGATTCGGCCAGCTGGTTGGCCTGGCGGGCATTGTCGGCGTTCTGCTTGACGGTGGCCGTCAGTTCTTCCATGGCCGATGCGGTTTCCTCGATGGATCCGGCTTGCTGCTCGGTGCGGTGTGACAGGTCTAGGTTGCCGCTGGCGATTTCGTGGCTGGCCGTGGCAATGGTGTCGGCCGAGGTCTTGATGTTGGCGATGGTGCCCAGGAGCGAATCGCGCATGCTGCGCACGGCGTAGAGGAGGCTGCTCCGGTCGCCGGGCGCGGTCTCGATGTTGGGGGTGAGGTCGCCCTGGGCGATCCGGTTGGCCACCTCGGCGGCCTTGGCCGGATCGCCGCCGACGGTGCGCAGGATGCCGCGGTTGATCACGATCACCAGCGCCACCAGGGCGGCGGCCACCACGGCGAAAAGGATCGCCATCTGGGTCAGGGTACGCATGAAGGCCGCGTTGATGTCATCCATGTAGGCGCCGGTGGTCAGGTTCCAGTCCCAGGGCTGATAGGCAATCACGAAGGAGGTCTTGGGCACCGGCTTGTCGGCGCCCACCTTGGGCCACAGGTAGTTGACGAAGCCGCCGCCGGGTTTGCTGCCGGCCTTGGTGATCTCGACGAACAGGTTGGTGCCGGCCGGGTCCTTGAAGTTGGTCAGGTCCTTGCCATCCAGTTCGGTCTTGATCGGGTGCATGATGATGATCTGAGCCGAGGTGGAAATCGAGAAGTAGCCATCGGTGCCGTAGCGCAGGCTCTTCACGGCGGCCTTGGCGCGCTTTTGTGCTTCTTCCTTGGTGAGGGCGCCGCTGTCGGCCAGCGCGCCGTAGGCCTTGACCATGGACAGCGCGGTCTGGCCGATGTTGCTGAGGTCGTTCTTGCGCTCTTCCAGGCGCACGTCGCGCACCATGAAGGCGCTGAAGACGGAAATAGCCAGCAGTGCAATGAGGCTAAGTACGAGTGGCAGCCACAGCTTTTTGCTGAAGGACAACTGGCCCATGAGGTGATCTCCCAATTTGTGTCAAAGTGCCCTTGGCGTCGTTGCGCCGGGGCGATTGCGCCTTGCCGTGCAGGCTGGATGCATCGCCTTCTGTGAGCATTGTTGTTTCGAAGTGAAGCTTGTTGGTCACGGGCTTTGCAGGCGGAATACTCGCGACTTTCTCACTTTACTGCCGTGTTGCCAGGATGAATGCCGAAACAGGAGGAGCAAGTGTGCTCATTTTTGCGCTTGGCTTGTGCTGCACTGCACGCTTTTACTGACCAACGGCAGTGCGAGCGCGATACCACAGCTGGCCGATCCGCTCCCGCAGGGCATAACTGGCCAGTTCCAGATTGCCGGCGCGCGGCAGGATATCGGTCGGACGTGCGCGGGCGTTGCCGAAGAACAGGGTGGGCGCGGCCTGCACCTGCAGACCCGTCTGCGCGAATGCACGCATGGCGCGCGGCATGTGGATGCTGTCGGTGACCAGCAGGATACGCTCGACGCCATCGGCCTTGAGCATGGCGGCCGAATAACTGGCGTTCTGGGCGGTGGTGTCGGCGCGGGCTTCCTGCCAGCGGACCGGCACGTCGAAGTCGCGCTGCAGGTCGCGCGCCATCAACGATGCTTCGCTTTCCGGCGAACCGTCAGGGCTGCCGCCCGTCACCAGGATCGGCAAGCCGGTCTGGCGCGCCAGGTAGGCGCCATATTGCAGCCGCTTCATGCCGATGGCGGTGGAATCATCGCTGCCACCGTATTCCGGGGCCTGGTCCACGCGGCCTGCGCCCAGGATGACGATGGCCTGGGCATTGCCGGGGCTGGACAGGGCGGGATATTGCGCTTCCAGCGGCCGGATCACCCAGCGGGCGCCGATGCGCGTACTGAGCACCAGCAGCACCGCCATTCCCAGCAGCATCAAGGCCAGCCCGGCACGTGGCGCACGGCGCCGCAGCCACCAGCCGGCCAGGCACAGCAGCACGGGCGAGACGGGCGGCAGCAAGAGGCTGCTGGCAAGGGCGGAGATCAGGACCGGCAAGGACATGGACATGAACATGGGGCGGCGGCAAGAGGAAGTCAGCCCGGCATTGTGCGCGATTGCGTGTGCTTGATCCAGCCTTGCACCCTGCCGATTTGCCTCGCTGCAGCGAATCCCCGAGAATGCGGGATCGCAAAGGGAAGGGCGCAAGCCCAAGGGAATGCCGTGATACGACTCGTCTTGTTATTGCTGGGCGCCGATTTCATCCGCCGCAATTGGCACGCCCTCGCCGTCGCCGGCCTGGCCTGGGGCACCATCGGCGTCTCGCTGATGATCGATGCGCTCGACGGCGTGCTCAATTTCCCGCTGACCCTGTTCGGCTACCTGCTCTTGCTGGAAAGCCTGGTCACCCTGTGGGTGGCCAACAGTGGCATGGGTGCGCAGAAGACGCTGCGCCAGGTCAAGGGCGGGCTGTTCCTGCTCATTGCAGTGCTGGTCATCACCCAGCACCAGGCCAGCAACATGGCGCTGGCCATGCTCTTTGGCATTGCCTTCACCATCGGCGGCGCCCTGCAGATCACCTCGGCGCTGGTGGTGCGCTTCCCGCGCTGGCGCGCGGCCATGTTCGGCGGCATCGTGCAGATCGTGCTGGCGATCGTCTTCTTCCAGCCCTATCCCACGCATTACAAGGGCACCGTGCCGTATTGCCTGGCGCTGGGCCTGATCTTTGGCGGCTGGAACATGATCTGGCTGGCCCTGCGCAGCCGCATGCTGCCGCAGCAGGCCGCGGCCGACGTGCTGGCCGAGCGCAACGGCAGCGATGAGCGGCCCTTCGATGCCGGCCTGCATGATGGCGCGCCCGACCTGCAGGCGCTGCTGCTCGGCCCGGCCCCGGCCACGCCCGCAGCCGGGCCGCTGCCGCCCATGACGGTACACGTGTGGACCCCCACCGGCAGCGCCAGGGGACCGGCGCGGCGGCAGCCGGTGATCGATCGCTACATCGCCGCCGTCGACATCCATGGCGTCATCTCGACCGGCCATGCGGCGCTGGAGATCCTGCCCGATCTGTACATCAGCCTGTACCCGGCCGAGGAAATCGACCGCTCGCCGGACCAGTTCGCCCGCCTCTTGCGGGCCACCGCCGACAATGACGTCAAAGGTCGCTACCTGGCGGATTACCGCAGCGAGGCTGCGGCCTGGTGCGAATCGACCGAGAAGATCGTCTTCCGCGACTACCGCCGGGCTTCGCTGGACCGCTTCTGGCAGCATTACCGCCAGACCGAGGTCTACAACCTGACCTACCGCAACTGTTCCAGCACCGTCGCGCATGCACTGGAGGCGGCGCTGGAAGGCGTCATCGGCGGGCGCGACCGGCATTGGTTCAATGCGATGCGGATGATGTTCACCCCTGAAATCTGGGTCGCCAGCCAGATCCGCAAACGCGCCGTCACCATGGCCTGGACCCCTGGCATGGTGCTGGACTATGCGCGTGCGCTGCGGGCGGTAGTGCATCCGCGTCCGCTCTCCTGGGCGGCCTCGCTGCACCTGGCGCTGCGCCAGAGCCGCCGCCTGCGCAAGGGCTGGCGCGCGCGGCGCGTTGATGACAACCCGGCCCCTTCCACCATCGAGAGACCATGAGCCACCCCATCCCCGTGCAGGAACACTGGATCGACGCCGCCGACGGCACCCGCCTCTTTTGCCGCGACTGGCTGCTGCCCGGTGCCACCGCAGCCGTGCAGATGGTGCATGGCCTGGGCGAGCACGGCGGGCGCTATGGTGCGCTGGCGCGCCTGTTCAACGAGGCTGGCATGTCGGTACGCATTTGCGACCATCGCGGCCACGGCCATTCGGCCGGGCGGCAGGGTAGCCTGATTCAGCCGGACGACCTGCTGCGCGACCTGAAACAGAGCTTCGATGATTTCAGCCGCCGCACCCAGTGCACGCCGGTTCTGTTCGGCCACAGCATGGGCGGGCTGGTGGCGGCGCGGTTTGCTACCGGTGGCTTCAGCCCGGTGCGCGCGCTGGCCTTGTCTTCGCCGGCACTGGCGCTGGACCTGTCAGGCTGGCAGCGGCTGCTGCTGAAGGTCTCCTCGGCCATCGCCCCCGGCCTGGCACTGCCGACGGCCTTGCCGGCCCAGCGCATCTCGCATGACCCGCATCAGGTGCGGGCCTATCGGGAGGATCCGCTGAACCACGGCAAGATCGCGCCGCGCATGCTCAACTTCATGTTGGACGCCATGCACCAGGCGGCCCGCGATGCCGGGCAATTCACCCGGCCGGTGCTGCTGCAGGTGGCCGGCGACGATGCCTTCGTGGCACCGCGCGGCAGCCGGGCGTTCTTCGAGGCCTTGCCGGGGCCGCACAAGACGCTGCACTGGTATGCCTCGGCCTACCATGAGATCTTCAACGAGCAAGCCGGGCTGCGCGAGCAGGCCATGCACGATTTGCGAGAGTGGCTGCGACAGTTGCCCTCAGCGGAATAAGAAAGACCGGGGCGCTGGTCAGTGAGAAGAGGATAGGCAAAAGCCCGCGTAAAGCGGGTTCGCCATTAACCTGGAATTACGCATGTAAAGAGCCGTGACGGGCTCCGTGAGGAGCCAATCCGGCGCTTTTCTTTATTCAGGGCTGTCCGCTGGGAACGTTCTTGAACTGGCAGCGGCTGTCAAAGCCGACGAAGCCGGGCGCGCAGGCACAGCCCTGCAGGGCCATCAGGAGGGTAGAGGCGGCGAGGAGAAAGGCAAGTCGCTTCATGCATCACTTTCGTTGCGTTGGCGAAGCTTGCGAGTGTAATGCTCTGCAGCCGCTTTGCAAGTGCGGGCATACGCTTGAGTTTGGTAAGCTTGAACCTTCTCAGATATCAGCAATGATGATAATGGTGCAAATGCGCACCGAAAAAGTGCAAATCTTGATGGCGTGAGCCCAAAAAGAAAAAGCGGCTTGTCAGCGTTGCAACGCGACAATGACCGCTTTTCAAGACTGCTCCGTAACCTTGCGCCGCCTCTTTATGGAGGCTGGCGATGGCCCGGCCAGGGGGCTGCTTACTTGACCGAAATCAGGTAGCGCGCGACCATGGCGCCGATGAGCAGGGTGTACGGGAGGATGTCGGCGACGATGTTCATGGTGAGCTCCGTGAGGAAAAAATTGATCTGTTGCATTGCAATATATTCGCTTCACGGGCGCGCTTCCAATTTTGAATCCCAATACCAGTTATCTAGTTCGTGAATAATGTTGCCGGGCGGCGTCGCTGTGGCCGTATTGTTGGAAAAAAATCCTTATAAATCAATGTATTGTGTAATTTGTTCGGAGCGGGAACAGGCTGCCACCTGGTACAGTGTTTCATCCGTACGACAGCGGCAGTGTCGGAAAACAACGTAATCCGATGCTGTGTGTTGTGGGCGATGCCGCGCGGCTTACTTGGCCAGCTCCATCGTCAGGCCGCGCAGCTCGGTGTTGATCTGCACCTGATAGTTACCGCCCTGGGACACGGGCAGGGTCAGCCGGGCCACTGCGGCGGCCGCGTTGCTGCTCAGCGGCTGCGCACGCTTGACGCTGAAATCGTAGCTGCCGGGCTTGAGCCAGATCGAGAGGTGTTCGCCACCGGCGATCTGGGCCAGCACCACGTCGTTGATGGCCAGTTCCAGCAACTCGTTGTTGAGCAGGCCGCCGGCGCGGCTGAAGGTGATCTGCGACAGGCCTGCGGCCTGCTCGGTCATGCTCTTGATGTAGACGCGGGCGGGGGGAATGTCCCCGCTGGCGGTACGCTGGATCGGGGTGGTGCAGGCGGCCAGGGTCAGGGCGATGGTGAGGCCGGCGGCGAAGGTCTTGATCATGTTCTTCTTCCTTGTTGAGTGTGCAATGCGGTGCTCAGGGCTGTGGCGCGGACGATAGCAAGGCCTGCTGCGGAGCCAGTTGCAGCAGATGGCGTTCGATGGCGAAGACGTGGCTGTCTTCGGCCCCCAGCTCGCGCAGGGCCTGGGCCAGCTTGAGCAGGTACTCGCTGTTGCGCCCGCTGGGACCAGCCGCGCCGGCGATCTGGCGGGCGATCTCCAGCTCGCTGGCCGGGCCGGCGAAGGCTTCGTTGTCCTCGGCGGCGATGTAGATCAGGCCCTCGGCCTGTTGGCCGTCTTCGAATGTCATCGCCGTGGCCAGACGCAGATACCCGTTCTTTTCACGGTGATCCAGATGGGCAAAGACTTCCGGCGTGATCAGGTAGGCCATGCCGGCGCACACGGCGCCTTCCTCCGGCACCAGCGTCACCACGCGCCCGGGCGCTTCGGCGGTGCCACGGTGATCGTGCGAGCTTTGCCAGAAGCGCCGCGCCCAGCCTGTGATGTGCGCCGCACGGCGCTCCAGGTAGGGAAAGTCGGCCTTGAAAATGATCGAGCCGTAACCGAACAGCCAGACACTGGCGTGGTCATCGAAACGGCGCATCTCACGATTGATGGCGATGGTATTGACGGACATGGACACAATGCAGGGCGACGGTCTGGCCGCCGGAAGCCTGCCATTATAGAGGGGACGGCCAACCGGTTTCGAGCGAAAACTTTCACTCATAGTTGCCGTATGGTGATCTTTTGCGCATAAAATGGCGCCTGCCGGCCCGATGTGCTGCCCGCAGAGGCCCATTCTGCGGTGCTGTCCGCCTGCCCTCGGGCGAGGGAGTGCGGCCATCACGGGCCTCATCCGAATTTTCAGGGGAATATCATGCGTGTCGTCGTCATGCTGCTGACGCTGGTCGTCGGCGTTGTGCTGGCCGGTTGCGAAAAGACCGATTTTGAAAAGAAGTCCGAATCCGATGCCAATGCGCGCCGGATCTTCAACCTCAAGAAGGAGTCGTCCAAGGACTGAGCGAGGCATTGATCGGATCGGCCTACGCCGCCGCAAAGAAGAACAGCAGGCACCTGGCCTGCTGTTTTCGTTTGTACGTGCCGTGATGGCTCAGTGGTGAGCCGCCGCAGCAGCCACCGGAGCGCGCAGCGCCTCGGCGCATTCATGCACCAGCGCCGGTCCCTGGTAGATCAGACCGGTATAGAGCTGCACCAGTGATGCGCCAGCATCGATCTTGGCGCGTGCATCGGCACCGCTGAAGATGCCGCCCACACCGATGATGGGCAGGGCATCGCCCACTTCGGCCTTCAGCCCGCGGATCACCTGGTTGGACAGCTCCAGCACCGGCTTGCCCGACAGCCCGCCGGCTTCTTCCCCATGCGGCATGCCTTGCACGGCATCGCGGGTGATGGTGGTGTTGGTGGCGATGACGCCATCGATCTGGTGGCGCAGCAGCGCGTCGGCGACGTTCTTGACCTGTTCCATATCCATGTCCGGCGCGATCTTCAGCGCCACCGGCACGTAGCGGCCATGGCGGTCGGCCAGGCGGCGCTGGGCCGATTTCAGCTGCGACAGCAGCGCATCCAGTTCGGAGGCGCCCTGCAGCTGGCGCAGGTTCTTGGTGTTGGGTGAAGAAATGTTCACCGTCACATAGCTGGCGTAGGGATAGACCTTTTCCAGGCAGTGGACATAATCCTCGGCGGCGCGCTCGATGGGGGTATCGGCGTTCTTGCCGATGTTCAGGCCCAGCACGCCCTGGCGTTCCTGGTAGAAGCGCGAGGATTGCACATTGGCCACGAAGGCATCCACGCCGCCATTGTTGAAGCCCATGCGATTGATCACGGCGCTGGCGGCCGGCAGGCGGAACATGCGCGGCAGCGGATTGCCCGGCTGGGCGCGCGGCGTGACCGTGCCGACTTCGATGAAACCGAAGCCCAGCGCGGCCAGGCCGTCGATGTAGGCGCCATCCTTGTCCAGCCCGGCGGCCATGCCGACCGGGTTGGGGAAGGTGATGCCCATGACCGTGCGCGGGTCTGCGGCCGGTTTCTTGGTGATGAAATCGGTCAGGCTGTAGCGTGCGGCGCAGCGCAGCGCGGGCAGCACCAGGTGGTGCGCGGTTTCGGGTTCCAGGGAAAACAGTAGCGGACGCGCGAGCGCGTAGAGGAATTTGTCGGACACGATGGGACGATCAGGAAAGGAAGAGGGCAGAAAAAACTGCCGCTATTCTAACGCGAGCCGCCGCGCATTCCCCGCCTGATGCCGTGGCACAGGGCAATTTGATGCGATTGCGCGCGTTTTTGCAGACGCGGCGCCACAGAGGTGAACGCCGCTTCAACCCTCCAGCAGGTGCCATTCACCTTGATGCAAGGCTTCCAGCGGCTGGTAGTTGGTCTTGTAGGCCATCTTCTGGCTTTTCTTGATCCAGTAGCCGAGGTAGACGTAGGGCATCTCCAGCTGGCGTGCCTGCTCGATCTGCCAGAGGATGTTGTAGGTGCCGAAGGAGGCTGTCGGCAGGTCGGGATCGAAGAAGGTATAGACCGAGGAGAGCCCGTCATTGAGCACGTCGATGATGCTGACCATGCGCAGCGTGCCGTCGGCCTCGCGGAATTCCACCAGCCGGGTGTTGACCTTGCTCTGCAGCAGGAACTGCGCGTACTGGTCGCGGCTGTCCTGGTCCATGCCGCCGCCGGCATGGCGGGCGCACTGGTAGCGCAGGTAGAGCTCGTAGTGTTCGTGGGCGTAGGTCAGGTTGGTGACCAGGGTTTGCAGGCCGCGATTGCGTTCCCAGGCGCGGCGCTGGCTGCGGTTGCGCTCGAAGTCGGCCACGCGGATGCGTACCGGGGTGCAGGCATTGCAGCCGTCACAATAGGGGCGGTAAGTGAAGATGCCGCTGCGCCGGAAGCCGGTCTTGACCAGTTCCGAATACACATCCGCATTGATGAGGTGTGATGGCGTGGCCACTTGCGAGCGGGCCTGCTGGTCATCGAGATAGCTGCACGGGTAGGGCGCGGTTGCATAGAACTGCAACGTGGAGAACGGCAAGTCTTTGAGATGCGTCATGTGCGTCCTGTCCTGTCTTGCGGGAGGCCGGCGGCGAGAGGCTCGAGCGCGCCGGGCGGTCCGTGGAGTCAGGTTCCAATTTACACCATTTTGATGGCCGCAGTGAAGAACGGCGCCGCGCTCAGTCGCGCCGGCCCGACGGGATGCCGGTCTCCAGCAGGTTCAGCGGTGCCCAGCCACGGATCTGCGGCCACTGGATGGCCGCGCGCAGATGGCGCAGGAAGTCGCTGCGGGCAATCGGGCGCGCGCCCAGTGAGGCCAGGTGGGAGGTTTCCTGTTGGCAGTCGATCATCTCCACGCCGTGGCTGCGCAGGAAGAACACCAGATGCGCCAGGGCCACCTTGGAGGCATCGCTCACCCGTGCAAACATCGATTCGCCATAGAACATGCGCCCGATCGACACTCCATAGGCGCCGCCCACCAGTTCGCCGTTGAGCCAGACTTCCGAGGAATGCGCGAAACCGGCGTGATGCAGGCCGGTATAGCCTTCGATGATCTCGGGGGAAATCCAGGTGCCCTGTTCATGCCGGCGCGGCCCGGCGCAGCCCTGCATGACTTGTTCGAAGGCGGTGTCGAAGCTGACCTGCCACAGGCCGTCGCCGTGGCGGCTGCGTTCGACGCGGCGCAGGGTTTTCTTGAGGCTGTCGGAGACGACGAATTGATCGGTGCGCAGCACCATGCGCGGATCGGTACTCCACCAGAGGATGGGCTGGCCCTCGGAGAACCAGGGGAAGATACCGTGGCGATAGGCTTCCAGCAGCCGCTGCGGTGACAGGTCCGCTCCTGCCGCCAGCAGTCCGGCCGGATCGGCCAGGGCGCGGGAGACATCGGGGAAGGGCGTGTCCAGATCCAGCCAGGCGATCATGCGTGTTCCTGCGGATCAGATCATGCGGCGGCGGATGTCTTCGGTGTGCAGCGTGAAGCTGCCTTCACCGCTGCGCACTTTCTTCATATCGGCAAAGAAGGCACGCAGGGTGAATTCCACCGTGGGGAAGGCGATGTCCTGCCAGGGGATCTGGTCTTCTGTATAGAGATCGACTTCGAGGCTTTCGATGCCGGCCTGGTAATCGAGGTCGAGCAGGGTGGCGCGGTAGAACAGGTGGACCTGATGCACGTGGGGCACGTTGACCAGCGAGAACAGTTCGTGCAACTGGATGCGGGCACCGGCTTCCTCTTCGGTTTCGCGGCGGGCGGCGTCTTCTGTGGTTTCATCGTTTTCCATGAAACCGGCCGGCAGGGTCCAGTAACCCAGGCGCGGCTCGATGGCGCGCTTGCACAGCAGCACCTTGACCTGGCCATCCTGTTCCCATACCGGGACCGAGCCGACCACCATCTTGGGATTCTGATAATGGATCGCTCCGCAATTGCTGCAGACATAGCGCAGCCGCGTGTCATCGGGAGGAATCTGCTGGGATACTGTCTGACCGCACTCGGAACAGAATTTCATAGAGGCTCGGAAGGTGTCTGTCTATTTATATAGTAGGGAAGGGCCCGTTGTGCATTTTCCTGCGGTAGCAACCGGGTGTCTGAGACGTCGGCCGGGTGGTGGCGGGAAGCTGCAATGCGGTTAGGAGTGTATCACTGTAAAAAGATTGCAGAAAATGTTTGCATTCCTATTTCACCTGCCCTATAATTGTTTTCTTCAGACGCGGGGTGGAGCAGTCTGGCAGCTCGTCGGGCTCATAACCCGAAGGTCGTAGGTTCAAATCCTGCCCCCGCAACCAGTTTTAGAGACATGCCGCTAGAAGCTAACAATAGTTTCTCAGCGGCATTGTTGTATTCAGCGTAGATATTCTCGCCCTCGGCGATTACATTGATCCTCCCATACAGCTCGGCCACCAGTATGCGCGCCTGCTGTACGTCAGCGGCCAGGGCGTTTTCCAGACTGGCTAGCGTCTTCCCGATCCTTTCCTCGATTTCTCCAGCAGATGGGCCGTCACTACTGGCCCGCTGCTTACTGACGGTCAGTTGGCCCCGTTCGGCCTCGGCCGCTCGCAGGCGATCCGCCAGAGCCTGAGAGGTGCCAATGCTGGCAATGGCATCCACCAGGCGCTGAATTTCCCCATCAAGTTCCTTGCGCCGTCCGGCTGCTGCGGCACCTTCGGCCACGCTGCTGCGCTGACGCTCTGCCAGGATGGCCTGCACCTGCCGTCGCAACTGTTCCTGTGCGGCAGGGGAGAGCAGCTCACCGCGCAAGGTCTCCAGCAGGTTTTTGTCCGCAGTTTCGCGTTTAAAATGAATGCCCTTGCAGACCGTTGGCCCACGATCCTTTCTGTTGGCGCAGCCATACAGCCGGGAATTGATGGCTATGATGGCACCGTTGCAATACGGACAGGTCATCAGGCCACCAAACAAGGTCCGTACCGGTGCGCCCTGTTTGCGGCCCGGCAGCCGGCCATCGATCCGCTTACGCACGGTCTGCCAAAGATCTTCATCGACGATGCGCAGCTCAGGCACCTGAATTTCTCGCCAATCCTCGCGCGGTCTGTCCACGCGTTGCCGCTTACCGGTGTCCGGATCTTTCACCCACTGCGAACGGTTCCAGATATGCAGTCCTTGATATAGGCAGTTGTTCAGGATGCCGCTGCCCTTATTGGGCGAACCATAGATGGCCGATACAACCCAGGTACTGGCACGCGGGGAGGGGACTTTGCGGGCGTTGAGTTCATGGGCGATGCGCTGCACGCTCCAGCCTTCCGCATAGCGCGCGAAGATCCAGCGTACCCAACCGGCCTGCGCATCGTTGATCTGATACTTGCTGCCCAGGTGATCGCGCACGATGTCATAGCCATATGACTTGCCGCCGGCGGCGTAGCCGCGTTCGACCTGGCCGGCTTGGCCACGGTGCGTCTTGTGGCGCAGGTCATCAAGGAACATCTCGTTGATGAGCCCGCGCACGCCGCGCATGATCTTGCGGCCGCCCATGCGGCTATCGTAGCTGTCGGCCACGCCGACGATGACGATGCCTCGATGTTCCAGGCGGCGCACCAACTGCTCCTGCTCCACTTGGTCACGGGAGAGGCGGTCCAGGCCTTCGACGATCAAGACATCGAATCGGCCATTGAACGCATCCATGAGCAGTCGCGCGCCACCAGCTCGGCGCGCTACTGGCGTGGAGCCTGATACTCCGTCGTCACTGTAGCGCTGGACCACTTCTAGCTCTTCACGCTCGGCCCGGCGTGCGCAGACTGTGAACTGGTCCTCGATAGAGGCCTCGCGCTGCTTGTCGGTGCTATAACGTGCGTAAATCGCTGCTTTCATGGTGCTGAATATAGAGTGCTTTTTCGGTTTCATCATCGCCGGATATTTCCGGCGTCTGCTGCAGAACGTCGTTTGCCACCTGCTCGGCCAGCATTCTGAGAAGCTGGCCCCAGGCGGTTGGATTTTTAATTGCTAGCATCCATTCTCCCCCTGTCGATAATGTTCGCACTGTAGTCGCTCAGGCAAAGACGTCTTGCTTCACGGTTCGAGGTATTGCGGCGCAGGTCTCCGGCATCATCGCAAGTGAGGATGTCTGCCAAGGGCACGCCGCGGAACAGCCCGGCCGGCTCGTTATCCAGCTCCACCCAGGCGAATCGCTCGCCATTGCCCAGGTGCTGACGAATGACCGACACATAGCCTGCCAGCACCCCATCGTCGGGCGTGTTAAACGTAATGCGGTCCAGGGTCTGCGGAGGCTGCATCACAAAGTCACGCGGCTGGTTGGCGGTGGCGATCACATCGAATTTCACGGGTGCATTCATTGCTTCTTCTCCTTGGTGGCCGTTACAGAGCACACGCCAAAGCGATCGACGGCGGCGGCGATCACGTCGCAGCTATGGGCTGCGATGGCGGTGTATGAATGGCGTGCACTGGCGGTGCGCACGACGACACGAAACGCGGTCATGGGGCGTTCCCTTTCGTTGGGTTGGGATCAATCGGAAGTTCAGTCACATCAAGCCGGCCAGCACGCCAGTCGGCCACCTGGCGCGGCGTGCCGTGACGTGGCGACTTGTCCGGCAGCGGCACCATGCGCGGCCAGGGGCATGCCTTGATGGCATCCCAGGCGGCCAGGGCCCGGCTCTGTTCGTCCGCCGTCATGGCCAGCGCTGGCCACGCTGGCGTGTCATCGACCACCGGCCGAGGCCAGGGGCATGCGCCCAGGGCAAGCCAGGCATGTTCGATCTGCGCGGCCTGGTCCGGCTGGAACGTGACCGGCGCCGGTGCGCTCTTCGGCTCAAAGGAAACATCGGCCGCAAAGGCAGGCGCGGCGGGCTGCGTACAGTTATTTACACGAGTCCAAGGGAACCCCGAACCCGCCGAAGCGCGGGCGTCGTGCCCTTGAACTGGCGTCCATGTGTGACGAACGGATTTAAAGACCACCCCGACCATCTGGCGGCACTGGACGCCGTAGGGCATCACGCGTTCACACTCTTCATAGCGGCCGGTGACAGTCTTGGTTTCTTTGGCCAAGGTAACCATCAGATCGTCGCGCTTCACCAGCGCGCCACCCTGCGCACGCAGGTAACTGGCCCAGCATGCACGCTTCTCGCCCTCGACCTTTTGTACGGCCTCCCAGGCGGCGGCCATCGCCGGCGGCGCCTCTTGCACCATGTCCGCCGGAACGCGGCGCAGCTCGCGCCAGACGCTCACAGGTGCGCCGCCCCACTGCTGGAACTGCCGAATGCCCCAGCGGGCGGCCCAGGCTTCGACGCGCGCCGAGGGCGTCAGCTCATAATCGCCGGCCGTGTCGGTGGTCACCACGTAGCCTTCTTTGGTCTTGTGATCGGCCACGCCGTCAATGTTCTTGGCCACATACTTGGCGATGTAGCCGGCGGCGCTACCCTTCGACCAGTCAATGCGCTTCACGTCAAGCCGGCGCTTGAATGCACCCGGCTCGCCACGGTCCGCGCGCCAGGCATAGCGCTTCATCACGCGGATAGCGCGACCGGCCACGTCCTTGACGTGCGGAGTGGTGTAGCCCGGCAAAGCGCGCACAAACACCAGCATGTGCCAGTGCGGGCATCCATCGTGATGCGGTTCAGCAATGCGGAAGCCGTAGAGACCGATGCCGCGCCGTGCCAGCGCCGAGCGCGCCAGGGCTGTCATCTTGCCCAGGTACTTGTTAGCTGTGCGCGGATCGGAACCGTCATATTTCGGATTGGGCTTCCCGCTGTGTAGCGTCGCGTGAAAGCGGGACGGGCAAGACCATGTGAGGAACAAGCCCTCGTCCTTGCACTCTCGCGCAATGGTTTCAAAGCCATTGATGCGCAGCATAAGCTCACCGCGCCGAATGGTTTTATTGGCGGTGGTCTTCTCGGCCAGCTCTGCAATGCTGAATTCCTGGCCCGCCTCGTTGCGCACCATGGTCGCTTCTAGGGCCGCTGCATTGCGCTTGTTCTGCGCCAGGCGCGACAGCACCGCATCATTGCTGGCATAGGGCTCGCCGTGATAGTGGACGTAGCCCAAGCGGATATTGCCGCCTTCGAAGGCACGGCCGACCACCTTGCGCAGTTGACGACGCCACCAGCGTGGGTCCACTACCCGCGCGATGATGGCGCGCAGGTCATCGTCGTCCACCTCCGGCACGTCAATACCGTAATCGCAGCATTCCTGCTCGATGATGTCGCGGGCGTGCGTGTCGGAAATCGCCTTCCAAAGCATATTCTTGACGTTCTCGGCGGCCTTCTCAGCAGTGGCGCAGATTTCAGCATCATCCTGCGAAAGATCAATTCCGGCGGGCACGTAGTGCGCGGCGAAGTCACGCACGAAATCGAGGGCGACCGGCTCGAAGATCCGGCGCCAGTGCCATACCGACATGAGCTCAAGCGCCTGACTCACAACACGGCCGCGCCACTTCAGTGGAATGCGTTCTAGTTCGCTGGCAAACTGAGGCGAATCGAGAAAGGCCTTGTGCTGGCGTCGCGTCTTCGCATCGACTTTTCTATACTGCATTGAGGGCTCTTTCATAAGTCGTAATCGCACGCAGCACGGCATGGCGCATGGCCAGGCGTTCGGCTTCGGTAAAGGAGTGAATAGGGGATTCCCAGCGGTCCGGCGAGAGGCCCGCCAGGGCCAGGATGTGCCGACGCACCGGCTTGGCAGTGGCCGCCCAGGAATAGGCTACGCCGATCTGATGGTTAGGCTGCTTGCGCGTGCGCAGCAGCATCATGGCCTTTTCCAGCTCGGCTTTTGCTGCCTCATCACCCGGTGGCGTTGGCACCTGTGCCGCACGCTCGCGCAGCAGATCTGTGGCAGGGCGGAATGACGCATGATCCTTGATACGGGCGCAGCGCATGTTCAGCCTTTCACCCAGCCAAGCGCCGACAGCATGGCCGGCGCCAATAGCAGCAAGCCGGCAACGAAGTAACTCAGCACGCTACGCATCACCATTCCCCGAGCAGGCCGTCAATGCGCTGCAGGCGCGCAGCGAGCCGGTTCGAAATGACATTCTTGCCTTCCCAGATGACGTTCCAGCGTACGTCGTCGATGAGTGCGGCCTTGTGCATCAGCATGCGCTGCGCGCAGCGGAATTCCTTCAGATCCTCATCCATTCGAAGCCTGCTCAAGGCGAGCGCGTTGATGGCTTTTTGCTGATCGGTAATCGTGGCCATGTTTTTTCAGGGTGAGCGAATCCCGCGTGCGCCATAGGGCGCACGGCAGGTATTGATTTATCGGGAGTGGGGCGGCCGTTTAGACGGTCGCGAGGTCTAGCGTCATCTGGTTCTTGGCAGCCAGAAAGGCGCGCGAGGAAATCGGAATGCGCACTTCAGGATTTGGCATGGCCGACATCGACACCGTGCGCGAGACCTCAAGCGTGGCCACGAAGGTATGGCCGCACTCGACGTTCTGGCACTGGTACGTGATTTCTTTCATCATCGACGACATGGTGCGGCTTTTGGCTGCTCTCACACGATTTTGGCAGTGTGGGCATGGAATGCTGATTACGCGCATGGCTTCTTCCCCTCGACGGCATAGAGCACTCTTGCCTTGCCGGTAACACGCTTTGCGCCTTCACGAACCGCTGCGGAAAAAACGAACTCGGCGGCGTCTTCGATTGTCTCGAATCCCTCGCACGCCATCAGTATTTCCAATGCCTCAACGAGTGCAGGGCTTATCAGCGTCAGTTCGATATCAGGCATTTTGAGGCACTGAAAAGTGGCTCTTGAGCGCCTTGGTTTGCATGTTTTGATTGATTACTATGGGCACATCACGAGCAACAACGAACTCAACGGCCATATGCAGCATCATGTCGTGGGCCAAGGTCGCCAAGTTTTCACCCTGCAGTTGGGCGAGCGACTTCATGAAAGCGTAGTTGTCGGCGTTGCAGCGGATCACGATTCGGTGATCGCGGATGTGGCGCGGATCGTCGTACATAAATTCCCCCTGGTCAGGCGGTTGCGGATTGGTGTTCTTTTTCGTAGGCCTGAATACCTTTCAGGACCATGAGGCGGAGAAAGGACGAGCGAGTTCGATGGTCTTGAACCGCATAGACCGAGACTTTTTCCGCCTCGCGAGAATCCAAACGGGTGGTCATAACCACCGATGTGACATCCCTGGCAGCTGGAATGTCAGTTTCATTTCTTAATGGCAACGAAATGGCGGATGTAGACATAGAGTAAAATTTGTATACGTCACTTAGCAATGACGGAAATATAGTATTTAAAAACATACCCGTCAAGAGTTTTATAATATGGAATTAAATACATTTGGCGAGCGATTGAAGAGCGAACGCAATAGGCTTGGCCTTTCGCAAGAAGCATTCGCTGCAGTCGGGGGCGTCAAAAAATTGGCCCAAATTTCTTACGAACAAGGGAAAACACTTCCTGACATCGGTTTTATGGTGGCGGTGTCAAAGATCGGTGTTGATGTGACTTACGTCATGTTTGGAGTGCCTACTCCTGGTGCTTTGTCGGCTGAGGAGGATCAGTTATTGAGCGGTTTTCGAAAACTTGATCTTATGGGGAAGGTACGAGTGCTAGGTGTCATCGAAGGCGCAGTTCCTCATGAAAAACCTAAGTCCCGACATACGGTTTCAATCGGCGGCAGTGTTGGCCATCAGGTCAACGGTGATGTCTACGGCACAGTCAACAATGGGGATATTCCCAGCAAGGTGAAAGCCCCTCGCGAGAAGACCGAAAAGAAAAAATAGAAGGTGCGCAGTTCGGCATCGGTCGGGTTGCGCTCTTACTTGGTTTTTTGCGTAACAAGTAGTCGATGTTTAAGGGTTATTGGTAGGGAAGTAATGGAGCACAAATTACATATTGCAGGGGATGTCACCCATCTGGTTAATGGTAACGTTCATGAGGCGCCGCAACTGAGTAGCGTGGTCACTCTTAATGTGTTGGGTGATAACAAGAAGGTAGAAACTCTTACGCAACTTCAGCGCCGCACCATCGCCGATTTAATCGATCAACTTTGCGCGAAGACAGGCGAGGAACGTTTAGCGTTGTACCGCATTATTCTGACGGATTTCGGTGCGACCAAAATGAAGTTCATGCCGCGCGAAAAGTATCCCCAGGTGAAAGCTCAAATCAATCAGTGGCTCGCCGAGGCTAAACAAGGTAATGACGCCTTGGAAAAGGACCCAACGCCAATCCCCGAAAAACAGTCTAATAGCTCGCCACCAGAAGCGCCCGCACCTGTCGCGGTATCACCAACCATCTGTTATACCTGTGTCGAGAAAGACATTGGGTATATGCGCTTACAGAGAAACAATCGCGGCCTGTGGGTCTTGATCATCCTCCTCGCTACGATATGTGGATGGTCACTCTACAAAATGCCCGCGCCGGCAGCACCAGAACAGGTTGCAGACAACACCACGTGTTTTTCTGAAGGCAAGGCATACTCGACCGGCGCCACCATCAGAGTGGACGGCGATCTGATCAAGGAATGCATCTACGATGCGACGGCCGGTAAAGCATTTTGGTCGAAGCCACGATAGTCAATCGGCGTTGTTTTCCGCGATGATCTCGCGGACCTCTTTGATCTTGGCCCACTCCAGGGCTGCAGCACGGTTGGCACTTTGCTTGGTGGAATAGGTCCGTTTCAGCGTCTTGGCATTGTCGGCCTTACCTGCCAGCTCGGTGCCCTTGTTGTTTTTCTTCTTTGCCTTGTCGTGCCAATCCGCCTTCACGCCGGTGATGCCTTCCTCCGGATCGTGATCAAGCTCGCGCTCTGTATCAGCTTCCTCGGATTTGGTCTCGAACTCAATGCGCGTAGTAAAACCGCTGCCGGTGATGGAATGCGTGACGGTCTTCGATAGCCATTCCGTGGCGTCGATATCTGCCTTGAATCCCGAAACCACTACAGGCGATTGCGGCATGATGCTGGCATTGCCGAGCGCAAGCTGCATCTCGAAGGTGGCCAGGCCACGTTCAATGCGCTGCCACTCGGCCGCCGCCGCCGTACGCGCATCGGCCTCATTCGCAAAGGTGGTGCGCAAGCGCTTGCTGTTGCCAGCCTGGCCCGCGACGACACTGCGACGTCGCCCGTATTTCTCATCCATCCAAAACGCGCGCACGCCGCTATACGCGTCCGATTCCGAGCTGTGATATCGGTGCTGGTCACCCAGCGCACGCACCACCTTCACCACCGGTAAGGGCTTGCCGCTGGCGGTGCGACTCTCGTTGATCGGCATGAACAGGAGGGTGTCATTTTTCACCGTGGCCACCGCATCATATTTCTTGCCCAGGCGGCGTAGCAGTGCGGAATCGCTTTCATGCGTCTGATCCAGGTGCTTGATGGCAATGCCGCGCAAGCCGGTCGAGATACCGGACGCCAGGCCATTGCCGGCGGCGATCGCATCCACCACCCCGCCGAGCGTGGTCTCATGGAAACTGCGGTCTCGCTGCTGCCGAAACGCATCGATCATGCTGGCCGACCGGGCGCGGATGGTGAGCCGATCCGGGGCGCCGCTGTGCTCCACCTCAGAGACCACGAACGCGCCCTTGTCGACTAGCGGCGACCCCAGCCAGCCGAGCGCGAAATTCAGCTTGGCGCCCTTGGGCGGAATCTTCAGCTTGCCATCCGAATCGTCCAGCTCGATGTCCAGTTGATCGGCCTCATCACCCCGGCATTCGCGCAAGGTGATGCTCATGAGCCTGTCCGAAACGGGGCGGCTGATATCCTTGTCCTCGATGACGATGCGGAAGGCTGGCGCGGTGGTGGTCATTGGCCAGCCCCACCGAACGTACCGACGATGCCGCCGACCGTGGACTTGACGCCGCCGATGGCACTGCCGACGACATCGCGCGCCTTGTCGGCGATGCTGTTGGTGATGCCGTCGATGTCGACCATGTTGCGCAGATCCGAGATATCGCCCAGGCCCAGCGATGACAGCACGCTATCGTCAGTGCGTTTCAACTTGATGGTGAATTCGATGCGCTTGGCATCGCCGTCGCCATCCAGCACGGTGCGCCCCTCGTCCATGCTCTCGATGACATAGGAACCATAGATGCGCCCGGTTCCCTGGATCAGGAACCAGCTCTTGCCGGTATCGGCCATCAGGCGCAGGGCATCCAGCGAGAAGGCGCTACCGGTCAGCTCCGGTGCGATCCAGCCCGACAAGGTAATAGTGTCATCCCCTTTACCGGTGAACTGCACTGCGTCGCGCCGGCCCACGCGCGCATTGCTGGCAAACTTCCATTGCGTCTGCCGCTGCAGCTCTTGATAGGCCAGCGTGGGCAGGCTGAAGACGAACATTCCCAAGACCATCATCATGATTTTTTTCCTTAATCCCAATCTGCAAGGTTCGAGCGCTGGCGCGACGCCTTCATGCGGTCGCGACGGTCCAGCTCGGCGGCCACCGCGCGGGCGATGGCTTGCTCATCCATGCCGGGCGTCGGCTGGATGATGATTTGCACGGTATCGCCCTGGTAGACGACGGGCTGCGCAGCGCCACCGCTGATCGGTGGCCGGCTATCGAAGGCCATTGTCGGCACGCTGCTCGCGCCAATGGCCACGGCTGCGCCCGCGCTGGCCAGCTTGCCCGCCAGGCTGCTGACGGTAGACAGCGGCCCGTCCTGGCCACGATTCAAGCCCACGGCCAGGCCTTGCATGGTGTAGTCGCCCAGCTCGGCAAAGACCCGGCTCGGACTATGGATGTCGAGCTTTTCCTTGAACCAGCCAATGACGCTGGCCCCGGCGCCTAGCACCGCATCCTTGACGGCGCCGATGCCGCTGGTAATGCCATTGACCAGGCCGCGCAGGATCATGGCCCCGAACTCGGTAAATTTGGCCGGCAGCTCGATGCCGAACCAGCTCAGCACGCCCGCAAACGCCTGGTAGAACAGCCCCACCGGCGACCAATTCAAGATTAGCGCGCCCACCCCGGCCAGGCCTCCCGCGAAGGCGCCGCGTACCTGCTGCCACAGGTTGCCGAAGAAGCCGGCAATGGGTTCCCAATTCCGGTACAGCAGATAGGCAGCGGCGGCGATGGCGGTCACCGCCAGGCCAATGGGGTTCATCAGGAACACTCGCCCGAGCCACATGAAGACAGTTCCAATACCCCGCAAGACGGGCATCAGCAAATTGCCCTGCAGCCCGATCTTGGCGAACAGAACGTGCAACATGGCATAGGGACCGATGATCGAGGCCAGGGCGAGCATCAGCGGCCCTATCACCACCATGATGGCGGCGATGGCACTGAAGGCCACAATCATGGCCTTGGCGGTAGTCGGATTGCGCTCCATGAAGCCGGTCAGCGCCTGGACGGCATTGGCGGCCATCTGCAGGCCAGAGGCGTAGAGCGGCAGAATCTTGGTGCCCAGCTCCAGTTTCAAGTCTGCCACCTTGGACAGGGTTTCCAGTTCCTTGCCGCTGGCCGTGTCCCGCCCGAGCTTGTCGAGCTCGTCGATATTGGCGGCACCCCGGTTCAGTTTCTCGTTCTTGTGGATCTGCGCGCGCTGCTGGTACATGGTTGAAAAGAGCTGTGCCGCCGTGCGGTTCGAGAAGATCCCGCCGATGGCGTCGAGAATCCCCTTTTCGTCGGTGATGCCCTTGCTGGCTAACTGCGGCAAGAGCACTTTCTCCATCCATTCGAACTGGTTCTCTCGGAACAGGTCCGCGCCCTTGATGGCGCCAGGATTCAGGAACGAAACCTGGCCGGCCTTGTCGTGCTTGACCTTGGATTGGTCACCGATCAGGCCCAGGTCCGCCAGCATGCCAATGGAACGCTTGGTGGTGCGGCCCTGGTACAGGTTCTGGTAAGCGCTCATCATCGAGGTGCCTACCCGGTTACCACCCATTTCCTGCACCAGGGATTCCATCTGGTAATAGAACGCCTCATCCTTGATGCCCTTGGCCGCAATGCCGCCCGTCTTGATCAGGTTCAGCCACTCACCTGGGCCGACCCGGCCACCGGTGGCGGTCAGTACCTGCTGCACCATGTTGGCCTGCTTGGAGAAGGTGCCAATGTCCTTGGTGCCGTTGCGCATTTCGATGACCTTCAGCATGTCCATGAACTTGCGCTCGTTCTCCGCACCCTCGGCTTCCCCGTAAAAGGCGTGATTACCGAATTTCATCTTGGCCATCATGGGTGCGACCATTTCGGCGTGGTGCGTATCACCAAAGGCAGTGATGCCGTCGCGCAGCAACTGCAGGTTGTCCAGCTGGCTGGTGCCGTAGGTCTTCATGTCGCGCGCGAACTTGATCGCCTCGGCGGTCGCCGCCGGTCCCAGGCCGAGCGCACGCACGCGGCCGTTCTCGGTCTCGTAGTGCTTGGCCTCCTTCAGGCCGGCCAGCACAGGGGCACCCATGGCGGCCCCGCTGGCGGTGGCCCCCACGCCGGCGGCCGCCAGCCCGCCTGCCGTACTGCGCAGCTTGTCGGCTCGCTGGCGCGCATTGGCCATGACCTGCTGCTGACGATGGCTGGCGGCCAGCTTCTTTTGCTGGTCGGCCAATTCGGCATTGGTGGCGGCGATACTGTTCTTGAGCCAGGTCTGCGCATTGGCGAGCTGGCGCGCGCCAATGCCGGCGTCGGCCAGGCGTTCGCGCAAGGTACGATACTGCGTACCTTGCCGCTCGCTGGCCTCCTGCAGCGACTTGACGCTGCGCACCGCCGCATTGAATTCGCGCGTCATGGCGCGAGTCGGGGTCTCGGTGGCCTTCATCCTGGCCGCCAGCTCGGCGACACGCTGCTGTGCGGTGGCCAACTCGGCATTTGTCTTGCGCATGCCCTGGTGCAGGTCGCGCAGGCCGTTGAGGTCGCTCTGCTGCTTGTTCAGCTCGCGCAGGCGGTCGCTGGTGTCCTTCAGTGCACGACCGGTGTCCTTGGCGCCGCCGGCAATCTTCTTTAGCGGGGCGGTGATTTTCTCCATCATGGAGAAGACCACCTGCATTTTCAGTTCATTTGCCATTTACTCCGCCCCGCTTCTTACTCGGGCGCGCTCGCGCCACTTCATGAGCTCTGCCAGTTCCAAGTCCTCCATCGCGGCCGGTGGCCAGTGGAACACCGTCGCGATGTCGGCCATGGCATCTTCTACTTCGATTGGGAGACCAAGGCGCAGTCCGCCTTCGGTGCCAAAAAAACAGAGACCTCCATGCCGCACTTGATCAGGTCGGCCGGGTCCATGGCGGCGACGTCGAACTGCGTGAGGGCCGGCTCACTGATGCGCGGCAGTACCACCTGCAGTGCGCTCACGTTCATGTTCATGAGATCCATCAGGCTGACGCCACGCAGGGCGCCGGACTTGGGGCGGCGCAGGGTCAATTCGGTGATTTGGGTATTGCCACGGGTCAACGGCTCGTCCAGCTCGACAACAACGGTTTCGATTTTGGGGACGGTTGCGGTGGTCATGGTGGTTCCTTCTCAGATTGGGAATTGGGAGAGGCAGGCGGCGGGATGCCGCCTGGCCATTACAGGCCGATGGCCTTGCGGATGTCGGCGCGACGATCTTCGCCGCCGACGATCTCGATGCCGTTCATGAAGTCGAAATCGAAGATCACCTCGTTGTCGATGGTGAGCTTGTAGGCGCTGAGCGGCATGCTGAACTTGTGCGAGGTGTCGTCGCCCACCTTGGCATTACCCATATCCACTTCTTTGTAGCGGCCACGCACGGTGATTTCCACCGCCTGCACGGATGCATCGTCATCGCTCTGGTACGCGCCCGCGAAGCGCAGTTGCACGGCGCCGTGCGAGGTGGCCGCGTATTGCTTCAATGCTTCCTTGACCAGGCCGCCGGCGGTCCACTCCAGTTGCATGGCTTCCTGGCCAAGGTCCACCGACACAGGGCCGGACATCCCGCCAGCGCGGTATTCCTCCATCTTGCGCGACAGCTTCGGCAAGGTCACCTCCGTGGCCATGCCGGCAAAGCTGATACCGTTCTCGAACAGGTTGAAATCCTTCAGTTTGTGGGGCATGCCCATGTTTTGCTCCTATGTTGTGAGGACGGGAGGCGGCCGGGCGTACCGGCCGGCTACCCATTAGGCGGCGACGCGCGCGGCGAAGTCGGCCAGGTATTGGTCGGTAATGCGCTGCTGGAACAGCAGGTTTTCCACGGGAGGGACCGGGGTATAGCCGTAATCGATGGTCAGCTTGCCGGCCTTCAACGTGTCCTTGTCGTTGAACTGCTCATCGAACCAGGCTTCACCGTCGATGATGTAGCCGCTGGCCTTCAGGGACCGGAACTTGGCATTGATGCTGGCCACCAGATCCTTGACAAGCGAGGGCGTCATCGGCAGGTCGACATAGACCATGTGCGCTTCGGCGATGGTGTCGGCCAGCACCTGTGCAGTGCGGGTGTAGTTCTCGAACGGGAAGTAACCGCCCTGGATTTCGCAGGTGCGCGAGCCCCAGAAGCGATAGCCGCTCATGTTGATGAGGGTGGTGACTTCCTTGGCGTTGAGCACGCCGGCGTCCGTCGCCGGGTCTTGCAGATCCCAGAACACGTCACGGCTGATGCCGGTCGGACCGTTCACCACCACGTTGGACAAGGTTTTGTGCCAGCCGGTCTGCTCGTCGATTTTGGCACGCAGACCCAGCGCATAGGCCACGGCCGAGATACTCACGTCGGCGTTCGAGGACGTGTCCCACGATACGAATTCCGGCCAGATCAGCATCACTTCACGCTGGCCGAACTCCGCACGGTAGGCGGTGGCGGCCACCACCGTGGCGCAGTTCCAGCACGATGCGTAGACGAAGGCGCGCAGGGTCTGCGCCAGGGAGGCCAGTGCATTGGTCACCGCCTTGGTATCCAGGCCGGGCGCGCCCAGAATGCGCGGCTTGATGCCGAGCTTGGCTTGTGCCGCCAAGAGGGCCTTGGAACCGGTATAGCGGCCCTCGGCCGAGACGCCGCCGATGACCAGGCTGGTTTGCTCGGTTTCGTCGTCGCCTTCGGCCACGCGCACCAGCACCACCAGGGGTTTAGCTTGTGCTGCGATGGCTTCCAGCACGCGGCGCATGGTGCCGCGCTTGCCGGCCTTGGCTTGCGCGGCGACCACGTTGGTAATGAGCACAGCGGTGTCCAGCGGGAAAGTCTCCGCGTCGGCGTCGTCGGCCGTGACGATCACGCCGATGACGGCGGTAGAGACGGTGCGGATGGGGCGGGTTCCCTCGTTGATTTCGATGACACGCACGCCATGGTGGTAGTCAGCTGCCATAGTGATAACTCCTAGTGGTTCGGATTAGGCTTGCGCCGGGGATTCGGTGGCCGGCTCGTCGGGTTCGTCTGCCGCCTCGGCTGGTGTCGGCGGTACCGGGATTTCTTCGATGACCCATTCGCCTACGGTGTCGTAATTGGGTTCAATCGGCTTGAGTGGAGAGACCCAGCGGGCGCGATGGCCTTCCGGGATGTCCGGTAATGCGATCTGCACCGCTTGATAGGGCACGTTGAGGCGTTCCTCCATCGGGAAGGCGTAGGCGGTCAAGGCGTGAAGGAAAACGCCGCTGTCGTCGGTCTGGTAGCAAATAGTCGGGGTCATGGTCAGATATGGATACGTGGTGCAAAAGCGGTGTTCATGGGACGGGTTTCACTTCCACCCTCATAGGTCATCTGCCAGCCTGGAGACCAGTTGGTGCCGTTATTCGGCGGGGCGTACTGGCCAAGGCCGGCGCGGTCGGCAATAAAGCCAGCCTCGCCGCCGGTATGGCGGTGGCTCCTAAATGCGTCGGCCTGATAAGAACCGAGCGTGCGGGCCGCGCCGTTATCCGCATTGGTTCCCATGAAGCGCGGGAAGATGTCGCGCAGATCCGGGAAGCGGAAGGTATTAGCGTCCACATCGGCAAATTTGAATATCTTCGTGGTCCAGGCGCTGGCAGCGACGCTGTGCCCGTTTTGCTGCGCCCACGCCCAGATAGAGGCTTGGCTCGTTTTGGAGCCGAGCCCGCCAACAAGATCCGCCTCATAGCCGCGCGGCGCCGCAGTCGTACCAAATTCCAGGGCACCGCATCGCAAGGTCCGGTAGCCGTGGAATTCGCCCGTGCCTACCACGTCGGTCCACTCCATCAGGCCAATCCCCTTGACCATCACCACGTCGCCCACCTTCTGCGCCGGGATGGCGGTCAGAAATGGGATGACGCCTCCGATGGCCTTGGCGATTGCCGCCGCCACGAATTCCACATTGGTCACTTGCTGATCGCTCGCGGCAGCGGCGGGCGTGGGTGCGGTCGGTGTCCCGGTCAACGCTGGCGATTTCAGCGGCGCCAGGTCGGCATGGATATGGTCCTTGGGCGCCGCATAGGCGACGATGGCGTCATCCGCATATTTGCGGGTGGCCAGGACGACAGCAGGATCAATCTTCAGCTCCACGGCAGCGGTGCTCGACACCAGCAACACCACCCGCACCACCTGATCCTTGCCGGCGCCGTCGGCCAACAGCGGCTTATAGCTGGGCGGGCAGTTCGCCACCGCGCACAGGTTGCCGGCGTCATCGAAGATGCCGATTTCGCGCACCCACCAGCCGCCCACATCGGCCGGCAAAACTTGTTCGATGATGATCTGGCTGGCGTTCTTTGGATCTTTGTCGAGGGTGTTGATGGGCGCGCGGCGCTGCTCTTTGACAAGGGCGGTCTGCTTGCGGTCGGGCACCGGTACGACGCCGTTACCGTCGCCCACGGCCATGTGCGTCAACTTCAGCGGAATGCCTAGCGCCAGGGCATTGGCGATTCGGGCTTCGCCGATCTCGGTCGGAATAGAAAAATAGGTGCTCATGGGTAGATGCTCATGATTTCGATAATGTGGGTGGCGCAGCCGATGAATGGCCCGCCGGCGGTCTCGATGCTGTCCGGGGTCCAGGGATAGACCGTGACCGCCTCGCCAAACTGCGCGTATGCACCCACGTTGATCTGTCCACGGGTCTCCAGATGGATACGCAGCCCGGTCAAATGGCGGGACAGAGGCTTGGCGTCGTCAATGAGCCGTTCCATTTCGAGGAACATTTCATCGGTGATGCCCGAATCCAGCACGCCGACCTCAAGCGCGAAGGTGCCGCGTGGTCCGCGCGGCTCGGTCTGCCACCATTCGCTGATCTTGATGATGTAGCCCAGGGACTCGACCACGCCGCGCACGGCAGCGATGGTGCCCTTGTGCTGGTGGATATAGCGGGCGGCCTTGATCGTGCCGCGCTTGATGGCCTCGGGCCAGGTATCGTCCCAGCGATCTACAGAAAAGGACCAGGCCAGGAAGGGCAACAACTCCACCGGGCAGCGGTCGGGATTCCACAGCAGACGAAGCGGCACCGGCGTGTCGGCCAGGGCGGCGCAGGCGCGCGCAAGAGCCCGCTCCAGGGGTGTGGTATTGGGCGGCAGGGTCGGGACCGGGTTATACATCATCCACCTCTTCCAGCACCTCGGCGGTGATCGTGATGCCGGTGCAGCGTGCCGCCTGCGTGCGCCCGCACAGGATGTCCGCCGCTGGGGATTTCACGACGACATTGCGTACGCCCTCGACCTTCAGCGCGGCCACGTAGGCATTGCGATAGACGCTATAGCCGAGTGGGCGCAGCGGCTTGGCAATGGCGGCCGCGTTCGACCTCGCAGCGTTCAGCGCAATGGGCGCCTCTGGACCTTTCTCGACATACACCACGGCTTCCAGCTCGTAGTCCGTGACCTGGCCCTGTACGACCGAGACCAGATCGCCCAGCGGCCGGACATCCTCGGCCGACAGTGCGGCATCGATGATTTGCAGCAGGTCGGCAGGCGCCTGCCAGTCATCCGAGTTTGCCAGGACCGCCACCACGACCTCGCAGGGTGCTGGGCTGACGGCGCGCGCGTCCAGCACACGGCCGTCAGCACTGCGCGCGTGGAATTCGTAGGCATTGCGCGGCCCGGCCGTCGAGAGCGCATCAGGCGCTTCCTGAATGCGCAGGCGATAAGCATCGTCACCTTCCAATACCTCGGTCACCGGTGGCGAGGCGTCCGGATCAGCTTCGACCAATACCAGGCGCTTGACGTTGGTATTGGCGCCGATCTGGTCGAGGTCTGCACCGATGGCAAACGACAACATGACTGCCTTGGCGGCGTCGTTGACGCGGTTGCGCAGCAAGAGCTCTTGATAGGCGTTCTCCTGCAGCAGCTTGGTAGCCGGCTCAGACTCCAGGGATAGCACATTGGCAGCGGCCTCTCGCTCGTCTTCCGGCAGCAGCGCCAGCACGGCCGCTTTGCGACTGGCCAGGATGGTTTCGAAGTCCAGGGTTTCCAGCACTTGTGGTGCCGGCAGCAGGGACAGGTCGATAGGCGAGCTCATTGCGTCGCCCATTCACGGACCTGCACGGAGAATTCGACAGCGGTGCCATTGGTCACGCCCTGCAGCACCACCGAGACTGCGCCGCTGGCATCCCGGTTGAGATTCACCGACGAAAGAGAAATGCGCGGCTCCCACAGCGTCAGGCGATAGGCCACGGCCGCATAGATGCGCATGACGGTCACCCCATTCAGGGGCTGGTCGATCAGCTCGGGGATTTCCGATCCATAGGCGCGGCGGTAGATGCGGGTGCCCAGCGGCGTCATGAGGATGTCGCGCACGGACTGGCGGATGTGATCCAGCAGAGATAGGCTGCTGCCGGTGGAGGCGTTCATGGCGATCATGGCAGCGGCGCTCCCGACTTCTCATCGCCGCGCTTGATCTCGCCGTGCGGGTGATTGCGCAGACTGATATTGCCGGCCTTCACGTCGCCGGTCGCGTTCACCTCGCCATCGATGACCATCGCGGCGCCACCGTCACCGCCCTGGACCTTGGCGCCATTGTTCAATGCGCTGAAGCCTTCCACCACCAAATTGCCCTTGATGGTCACATTGCCGGTGCAGGTGGTTTGTGGTGCGTCAGCGGTCACCACATCGGCTTTAATCAGGGCCGAGCTGCCCGTTGGCAGGATGGCCGACAGCGAATGCTTGCCGAAATCGTAGAGCACTACGGCGCCGTCCGGGTAGTGGATGGCGCGGATGTTGAGAGAGGTCTGCGGCGCCGGCGACTCGGCCGAGAACAAGCCGGCCAGGACTTTGCCTTGGGTCAGGTCGCCATTGGGGGAGAAGACGATGACTTGCTCGCCAATGGACGGCGGGCACCAATCGATGACATCACCAGCACGCAGCGCGATCCACTGCAGCCAGGTGGTGAGCAGCGAGGGAGATAAGCGCACGCGCACCTTGTCCGCATTGATCTCGGCAATCTTGCCGGTGCGGATCAAATTGGGGATGGTGCGAACGAGTTCGGAGAGGTCGGGCGTCATGCAACCCATGTTGCCGGATCGCGCGTGGGAAGGCACGACCCGGCGGGTTGATAACGACCTATCTAACTGAGAGAGAAGAATCTAAGGAAAATGGGGGAGGCCATCTCCGATTAGAAGGTCTCCCAATCCTCTTCATTTTCCTTCTTCTTATTTGTCGGAGCTGGGAGTGTCTGCGTACTCTTTGCCACATCATTCTGCCGTCGCGGCTGTTCCATGGCGGCGCGAACAGCATGACGGGCGACGCCCGGTGACTTCGGCGCATTAGGACGATCCAACTGATCAATGCGGAATACGCTGACCACCTTCGATAGGTTTTGTATCTGATCTTGCATAGACTGCGCAGCGGCGGCGGCTTCTTCGACGAGGGCCGCATTTTGCTGCGTTACCTGATCCATCTGCATGACAGCCTGATTGACTTGTTCAATGCCGTCACTTTGCTCCCGAGTGGCGGCAGAAATTTCAGTAACTATGTTCGTGACCTGCTGAATACTGGCAACAACTTCATTCATTGTTTGGCCAGCTTCCGCAACCAGTTCACTCCCGGAATTTACTTTGTCGACCGAGTCTTGTATCAGCTCTTTAATCTCTTTGGCGGCGGTAGCAGAGCGCTGGGCCAATACGCGAACCTCGGATGCAACTACGGCAAAACCGCGCCCTTGCTCGCCCGCCCTTGCGGCTTCAACCGCCGCATTCAGGGCAAGAATATTGGTTTGGAAAGCGATGCCATCAATGACGGAAATGATATCGACAATTTTTCTTGACGAGTCATTGATGGAGCTCATCGTTTGAACCACCTTCTCGACAACGTTGCCACCTTGTTGGGCTATTTGCGAAGAACGCGAAGCAAGTTCACTCGCCTTCTGCGAATGCTCTGCATTCTGCTTTACGGTCGACGTCAGTTCTTCCATGGAAGATGCAGTTTCTTCCAACGAGCTGGCTTGCTGTTCAGTGCGAGACGACAGGTCCAGATTGCCCGTGGCAATTTGTGTCGAAGCTGTAACCATAGCATCAGTCCCATGCCGAACCTCTCTGACGATATCTTTCAGCTTCTGATTCATTACCGCTAATGCCTGCAGAAGCCGCCCTGTCTCATCTTTTTGGGATTGCGCTATCTCTGCCGTAAGATCCCCTGCTGCCACTTGCTCAGCAACAGAAAGAGCACGGTTAAGGGGAGATGTGATTCCACGAGAAATAAAGAACGCAACAAGAGCTGCAAAGATACTTGCGACGAGCCCGCTCACCACCATAATCGCGCGAGTGCTTTCGTAGTTCTCTTTTGCCTCGGCGACCGCTTGATTCATCAACTCTTGTTGAGTTTCAGACAGACTGTCCAGTTCCTTAATGTACTTCTTTTGCATCGGCGCCATTTTCGTTCTGAGCAATTCGACAGCGCCATCTCTGTCTGCCTGCTCCAGAAGTCGAACAACCTCGGACATCACAGCGGTATATTCAGTCCGAGATTGAATAACTTTTTCCAGCTGCGCTTTTGCTTTCGGGAGAACAATGGCCGTGCTGAGTTGCTCGTATAGCTTGTTATTTTCCACTACAAGCTGATCAGCGGCCGCTTTCTCTTTGGCTATTTCCTCACGATTTGCTGAAATGAGCCTAGTGCGTACTGAGAGCGCAATATCGTCTGTATTTCCTGCGATCGTATTGATAATCGCGACCTTTTTGTAACGGTCGTTCACCACATGATCCAAAGATTCATTGGTCTCGGAAAGTCTTGCTAATCCGAGCACTACGATACCGATGATGATTAAAACGAGCGTCGCGAAGGCAATACCTAATCTTGTTCCAATCCGCAAATCCTGAAAGCGCATTTATTCCCCCAATGAAAAATTTATCCGGGCACTTGTGTTGCAAGTGCCCGATAGCTTTGGCGGAATCGAATGTTCTTATAGTGCATAAGATACATGGATCAGATAGACAATCAACGTGATTTTTTGCTTTCTTGCCCTAGCTCAATTATCACGCGCCATCTTTCAAAGCTGAAACAACAAGCTCGCAAATCCTCTTAGTATCACTATGCGAGAAACCCAGCAGCTTCCGGGCTGGATACTTGTAGCTTGGGCCACGCGGCGCCACCTTGTCCGGCAGACCCTCATGATGCACGCGAGCAATACGCGCCACCTTGCCGAAGAAACCGACCGATGCCTGGTTGGCATCCGCCTGAACCTGCAGGTAAGCATTCGTGCGCAGCTTGTTGAACATGGCCGCCTTCTGCCGCTTGATCCGACCAGACTTGCCGCGCAGTTCCTTGCGATTCTTGCGTGCCGGATAGGGCGTGCCATCGGGCGCCACCTGCTGGGCGATCAGGCGTGCGTGCTCTCGTCGTAAATCGTTGGCCACCTGGCGCACGAGCTGGCGTCGTTGTGCTGGTTGCACCTTGGCAATCAAGGCGCCGGCCCATTCTTCCAGGCGTTGCAGATCATCACTCATGGCGGCGTCGGCACGGCCCATTCGGCCAGCAGGCTATCGTCCTGGTAGAGCTGCCAGAAGTCATCAGCGAATGGCGGGGTGAGATGAGGCTCGCCGGCGTGGATGATTTCCAGCCGGCCGCCATCTTGCCGTTTGACAATGGTGCGCTCAGTGAGCGCCAACTTGATCGACAGATCGAGAGAATCGGCGCTGTTCATGTCCACTTCGAAGCGGATGGCTTTCTTGGCGTTCTCGGGATTGGCGAAGGCTTCCCGCTGATGAACCCGCATCCAGGCCAGCAGCGGCACGAACACCAGATCGAGGTCCAGCCCGATATCGGTCAAGATCAGGTTCAACACATAGTCATACTCAAAGGACAGACCGGCCGTGCCCGTGGCACGCGATCCGCCCTCATCGATGAAGATGTGTAGCTTGTCCGGATTTTGCGCCAGATCCTTAATGGCCTTGCGCAGGTAATCCCGCAGATTGTTGGGCTTGTACATTCAGCTTCTCGCGCAAGGCGTTGTAGGCGTCGATCAGGGCATTGCTTTGTCGGATGGCGTCATCACCTTCGCTGGCGATGTCGTCAAAAAACTCTGCTGCCGCTGGCGTAAGTTCGGCTCGCGCTTCCTGGCCAGCTCCGCCGGCAACGCCGGTATCTGTGCAACTGGCTCCGGCGGGCACTGCAGCGACGACGGGGACTGACAGCCGGATAGCGCCGCTGCGCACGCCAGCAATGTAAGTGTCTTTCTCATGGCGGGCGGCATCCCTTTCATTGGTGAGCTTGTCGGTAACGGCCTGGATAGCATCGCGGGCACTGCGCTCGGCCTCCAGGACTTTTTCCGCACGATCAGCGCGGGCGTCGGCAGCCGCCTGGTCGGCCGCCGCAATGCTGGCTTTCAACTGGTCAATGTCGGCATCCTTGCGCCATCCCTGGATGGCCCATGCAGATGTAAAGGCCACTGCCAGCAAGCCGACGCCGAGCCCGGCACGCAACCGGGTGCGCCAGGTGTCGGTCAGCGTCATGCCAACACCCCGCCGGCGTCCACGAAGGCCAAATGCAGTTCCTCGCTGGTTTTCAGGGTCGGCAGCACGATGGCTTCGCCGCCTTCCCGCGTGAATGCCTTTTCGAGATCCACATAGCGATGCTCGAACTGGCCATAGCCGGCGCCCGGCAAGGATGCCCAGATGTTCTTGCACTTGGCGATGGCGTCGGCCAGGCGGCCGGCGTCGATATCTGGTAACGCCCGGCATTCCTTGATCTGCTGCAGGGCGATGGCGTCTTGCACCTTCGGACCGAACCCGGTCAGCCCGAGCTGCTTGCGGTAGATATCGTAGTAGCGCATCAGCAGTTGATAGGCACCGGCCGCCGTGGACCAATTCTTGATGCGAGGAATCCAGACGCGCACGCGTGGATGGTCGGCGTAGCTGGTAAAACGGGTGCGCCCGACGATCTGGTCATAGCCGCGGTCGCGCGTGGTCGGCGAATTGGACGTGCCTTCGGAGAAGCGCAGCATGCCCAGGAAGGCGCGGCGGTTGTCGAGAGCGTTCACAGTGTTTCCTTCACGTCGCGTGCCAGCTCGGCAATGTCCTTGCCCTGGCGCCGCTGGAACCACAGCGCCACGGCCCGCGTGATCCACCAGGCCGGCGCACCCACCATCAAATCGACCGGCTTCGGCCCCAGCACGGCGGCGATGGCCGGCACGTACTGGAGCAGCAGAGAAAACGCCAGGTCGCCGAACATGATGGAGAAGGCGCCCGCGCAGGCCAGGCGCACCACGAATTCCTTTTCGTTGAACGAGCCATCGGCATTGCGCGGCGGCAGGACGATATACAGCAGCGCGGCACCGACCATGCCGAGCACGGCCTTGATGCCGTAGATTTTCAGGATGGCAGCGATGCCGCCGACGGATTCTGCTGCCATAACGTGGTTTCCCCTTGTCAGTAATTTGGTATTCATGTCGTCAATCCCATAGGCTGATGCTGTCTTGCGCGGTGCTGGGCGCTTCCACTGCAGCGGGCAGCGTGACCATCGTTCCCGCTGGCAGCACCGCCCCCAATGCGGCCAAGGCCGGATTGAGCGCAAGCGCCTGCTCCACATAGCCGCTACTGGCGCCCAGGTAGCGAAACACCAACGCATCGAGCGTGTCGCCCTGCTGGCTGCGCACCTGCATCAGATCAGCTCCACGGTCGCATGCGTGCGGCCAAGAATGTCATTGATGGCCCAATGGCCGTTACGGCGCTGCACGTCCGGCGCAGTGTCCATCCATTCCATGTTCTTCTTGTCGGTCAGGGCACTCGCGGTGGTGTCGTAGTCCCGATAGCTCTCGAAGATGTCAGCCTTGGCGAAGCTGTAGACGGCGCGACGATAGTGCGCGACGTATTGGCTTTCGCCGTCCACCTTGAGCGCGGGCACCTCTTCCAGCTTCTGGAGTCCCCTGGCCAGGTGGCCCGCCTGCCAGTCCCGCAGCAGCCGATTGGTGGTCAGGATCGCGTCCACCAGGGCCGGGCGCAGTCGCGCATCGGTCACCGTCGAATCCAGCCGCATGGCATCCCGCATGGCCGGCATGCTGATGTCGGGGAAAAAGCCGTCATTGGTGATGGCCTTCACGTCGGCCAGTACGGTCGGCCCCGCCGTTACCGGCACCTCGTCGATATAGCTCATGGTCTTGAAATATGTGGGGGCGGTGGCCGAGACATCCGACGAACAATGTCGCTTCCGTCTCGGGCCGCCCCTGCGCCGTGGGGTGCTCTTTACTTGGCCGGTTCGGCGAACTTCTTGAGTCGCCGCTCCAGCCGCTCGATTTCCTTCTTGACGCCGGCCGCCTGGTGCAGCTCGCTCGCACGGGTGAGGTGCTGCAGTGAAGCCGTGGCCCGATCAGCCGTGGCCGCCGTGATGTTTTCTGCATCCACTTGATTGACCAGCTCCAGCAGGGCCAGGCCCAGCGCCTTATGCACCTTGGCGCGCGCCTGATCGGGGGTATCGGCGTTGCCGGTCATTGCCAGCACCTGTTGCAGGATGTCGGCCGCGCGGGCCGGATCATCCTTCAACTTGCCGCCCAGGCTGGCGCCCGCGAAATCGTCCTGCAGCAGCGTGGGCAAGGTGCGGTTGTAGCGATCCGGCAAAGTGAACTTGTGTTCCAGGGCATAGGCCGAGAGCTGCAGGGCACGTTCGTAGTCGCCGACATCGATGTGCCACACCAGCACATTGACCAGCACTTCGTCGTGCGCGCCACGGCCGCCCGACAGCACGCCATCAATCCAGTCCTGATAGGCCGGCAGCATGGTGGCCTTCATTTCGATCTTGCGTTCGATGGATTGGATGTTGGACAGCGTGCGCCGGTCTTCGTGGAGCTTCATTAGCATCAGCTCATAGGCACTGCCGGTGGTCACGCCGCCCGGCTCACCGGCAGACGCCGCCAGCTTGCCGAGCATGCGCTCGCGGTGGCGCGCAGCAGGAGACAGGCGCGACATCAGGCGCCGCCCGCTGCCGCATCCTGCAGCACCACGTTTTCCACCAGGGCGGCCAAGCCCTCATCCTCGATCACATAGGCGTCATTCGACGATTCATAGTTCTCGATGCGGTCGGCCTTCGGTTCATCCACCACACGGCGGCGGCGGCCACCGTTCTGGAAGTAGATCGACAGATTGTCCAAGCGGGTAATCAGCATGGCATTGGCCGGGAAGGAGGGCACGCGTACCGCCGGCAGGCCGCCGATACGCTTCTGGCTCACGATGATGTCAGCGGCCAGGGCTTCAGTCGGTGCCTGATCCTTGTTGATCAGCGGGAAATACTTGTCATGCAGCAGCTCGCGGCCGACGATGACCACGAGGCCCGTATCGTCCTGATACCACGGGTCCAGATTGGTCACCGCGTCATACACGGCGGCATCGAGGTTCACGTAATCGGCGCCAGCGCCCTTGCCGATGACCACTTTGCCCGGCAGATCCTGGCCGACCAGGCCCATGACGCGATGCGGGGACTGCTCGCGGATCTGCTGCAGCCAGCCCTTGTTCACGTCCTGCAGCAGCGGATACAGGTCGAGGTTGGTATCGGCGGCCACCTTCACGCCGTTGAAACCGATCATGATGCGGTCCAGTGCCTGGCGCTTCAGGATCGCATTGGCCAGACGCAGTTGGAAGTCCGAGAACTTGGCCCAGGCGTCCAGCTTGGCATAGGTGATATGCGTGTCGAAATTGGTCTTCTCGCAGCGATAGCGAGTGTTCGACATGGCCGACGCATCGCGGGTACTGCGGCGCTTGTCGCCGCGCGTATCGGTGCGGCTGGCGATGGGGCCGGACACGCCCAGGCCGATTTTTTCGCCTTCCTGCTCATCCACGCCAATCAGGTTGATGCTGGACAGGAATTCGGAGGATTCCTGCATTTTGTCTTCCAGCTTCTGTTGCACAGTCGGGTCCACGGAAAACGTCGAGTGGACGGCGCCGCCGGCAACATCGTTCAGGCTCGCCAGGCGCGCAGTGTAGGCGTTATAGGCGGCACGGGTCTGATTCTTCATGTGTTCTGCTCCAGGGTAAATTCAGAAAATAGGTTCGCGCGGGACCGGCTTAGAACTCGGTCTGCGCGGCGCCGTTGCTGCCGCCACCGGTGGCAGGCGGGCGCTGCACGCTGTTCTTGTCGGTCAAGTTGACGGTTTGGCGGAACTGCTCGGCGGCGGTCGATTCATCGCCAACGCGTTTTTCCAGCTTCTCCAGGCGTGCCACGGCCTCGGCGGCATCCTTACTGGCCTGTGTGGCGGCCTGCGCGAATTCGCCGACCTTCTCGGCGATGGCGCTCATGGCGGCAACCACGTCGGCGTGCTGGACATCGGCCTTTTTCTCGCCACCGCCGATGCGGCTGAACAGTTGCTTGATGGTCTCGGCCACGCTCGGGCCGTCTTCCTCGAATTCGAGCTTGGCCTCGATAGCTTCAGAGAACAGGTTCTCGGGCTTCAGCTTGCGGGGAGTAAAGGGCGAGGCCTTGGGATTGGTGGCCGAGAACTGCAGAATCTCGGTGCCCAGGCTGGCGGGGCTGTCGGTCACGGCCAGGCCGACCAGATAGGAACTGCCGGTGTCGGCGAACTTGTCGGCCAGCTCGATGCTGGTGAAGATCTTTTGACGGTCCTTGTTCATGGCGATCAGTGCGGGCGTCGGTTCGATCTGAGCGAACAGGGCCAGGCGCTTACCGTTCTCGGTGTCGACCTCTTCGGCCTTCAGTGCCAGTACATCGCCGTAGGCTTTGAACGGACCATCGGGAAGCAAGCTGCGCAGATGCTCGACCCACACGCGAGCGCCGTAGGTTTTCACGTTGTAGCTGTCGGCCATCTGCTGGATTTGCTCGCGGCTGATGCTACGGCCGTCGGTGGTCGCGCCCTCGGTCGCGACGCGGAAAAATTTGCTCTTGGTTGCCATGAGTTTTCGCGCTCGTTATCGGTTGATCGGATAACGTCATCTTCTGCCGATGGGCGAAATGCATCAATGAACTGAGGGTTGAAAAGGGGGATAGCGACTCGGCAAAGTCCCCGCTACGCGCGCGCGCCGCCTACGCTTGCGGCATGTTAGAAATTCCAGAAGACATCAAGGACAACATCGACCAGGCGACTGAGCCTCGGCAGCTTGCGCGCCGCCTGTATTTCGAGGGCTGGCGCATCTCGTCGATTGCGCGCCATCTGAAGATCAAGCGTTCCACCGTCAATAGCTGGAAGCACCGCGATGAATGGGAAAAAGTCTCACGCCTGGAGCGCGTAGAGATTGCCCTTGAAGCGCGCATAGTGCAACTGATCGCCAAGGAAGTAAAGGGCAATGGCGAGTACAAGGAGCTCGATGCACTAATGCGGCAGCTTGTGCAGGCCGCGCGCGTGCGCCGCTATGAGCAGCCGGGCGGAAACGAAACCGACCTCAATCCCAAGATCGCCAATCGCAATGCTGGCCCGAAGAAGAAACCGGTGCGCAACGAGTTCAGCGAAGAGGCCCAGCAGCGCATCGTCGAGGCATTCAACGATTCCCTGTTCGACTATCAAAAGGTCTGGTACCGAAACGGCAGCGAGCGCACGCGCATCATCCTGAAATCCCGCCAGATTGGTGCTACGTGGTACTTCGCGCGTGAGGCGCTGATTGATGCGATCCAGACCGGACGCAATCAGATTTTTCTGTCGGCCTCGAAATCGCAGGCGCACGTCTTCAAGCAATACATCATCCAGTTTGCAAAGGACGCGTGTGGGGTGGAACTGTCCGGCGATCCTATCGTGCTGCCCAATGGCGCGCACCTGTATTTCCTCGGCACGAACGCACGAACCGCCCAGGGCTATCACGGGAATTTCTATTTCGATGAATTCTTCTGGACGCACAATTTTACTGAGCTGAACAAGGTGGCGTCCGGCATGGCCTTGCACAAGAAGTGGCGCAAAACGTACTTCTCCACGCCCTCGGCCACCACGCACCAGGCCTATCCGTTCTGGACCGGCGAGGCGTTCAACAAACGCCGCGCCAAGGGCGAGAAGGTCAACATCGATGTGAGCCACAAGCGCCTGTCGTCTGGCTTCACGGGCGAGGACAAAATCTGGCGCCAGATCGTCACGATCATGGACGCTGCAGCCGGTGGCTGCGATCTGTTCGACATCGACGAACTGCGCGACTTTGAATACTCGCCGGACCAGTTCGACAACCTGTTGATGTGTAACTTTATCGACGATTCCGCGTCGGTATTCCCGCTAGCTGACCTGCAGCGCGGCATGGTGGATTCGTGGGTGGATTGGGATGACTACAAGCCGTTCACGGCTCGCCCCTTTGGCCACCGCCCAGTGTGGATTGGTTATGACCCGTCCCTGACCGGCGACAGCGCCGGCTGTTCGGTGATTGCCCCGCCGCTGGTCCCTGGCGGCAATTTCCGCATTCTTGAACGCCACCAGTGGCGCGGCAAAGATTTTGCGGAACAGGCCGCGCTCATCAAGGAAATGTGCGGCCGCTACAACGTCCAGTACATCGGCATCGACACCACCGGCATGGGCGTGGGCGTCTATCCGCTGGTGAAGCAATTCTTCCCCGGCGCCACCGCCATCAGCTACTCGCCCGAAGTCAAAACGCGGATGGTGCTCAAGGCGCAAAACATCATCCGCAGTGGCCGCCTGCAGTTCGATGCGGGCTGGACGGACATCGCGCAGTCCTTCATGGCCATTCGCAAGATCCTCACGCCTAGCGGGCGCGCCGTCACCTATGACGCTGGCCGCTCGGAAGAAACGGGCCACGCTGACTTGGCCTGGTCGGTCATGCACGCCCTCGACTATGAGCCCTTCGAAGGCACCACCGCTAACAACACCTCATCCATGGAGTTCTTCTGATGAAACACAGAGCACGCCGCCGCGCGGCTGCATCCGACAACACGCTGCCGACCAAGGTCGAGAGGCCGCCGGCGCCGGCCATCGAAGCGTTTTCTTTTGGCGATCCTTCGCCCGTGCTGGAGGGCCGCGACATGCTGGCCGATGTCGAGTGCTATCGCAATGGCGACTGGTACGAGCCGCCGCTCAGTATGGTCGGCCTGGCCAAGTCTTTGAATGCCAGCGTCCACCATGCCAGTGCGATTTGGTGCAAGGTCAATATCCTCGCGTCGACCTTCCAGCCGTCCGCCGTGTTGTCGCGCGGTGACTTCACGCGCCTGGCGCTGGACTTCCTGCTGTTCGGCAACTGCTACGCCGAGCGGCGCGAGAGCATGACGGGCAAGCTCTTGAGCCTGAGGCCAGCGTTGGCCAAATACACGCGGGTAGGCGTGGAGCCAGGCCGCTACTTCTTCGTCAACGGCTGGCGAGATACCTACGAATTTGAGCCGAACGGCATCTGGCACCTGCAGGCACCGGACATCAACCAGGAAGTGTATGGGGTGCCGCAGTACGTGAGTGCGCTGCAATCGGCCTGGCTCAATGAGTCGGCCACGCTCTTTCGTCGCCGCTACTACCTCAACGGATCGCATGCGGGCTTCATCCTCTACATGACCGACACGGCCAGCAACGTCAACGACGTGGACAAGCTGCGCGAGGCGATGCGCAACAGCAAAGGGCCGGGCAACTTCCGCAACCTGTTTGTGTATGCACCAGGCGGCAAGAAAGATGGCCTGCAGATCCTGCCGGTCTCCGAGATTGCCGCCAAGGACGAATTTTTCAATATCAAGAACTGCACGCGTGACGACGTGCTGGCCGCGCATCGCGTGCCGCCGCAATTACTCGGGACCATGCCCAACAACACCGGCGGATTCGGCGATGTGACGAAGGCGGCCGCCGTCTTTGGCTGCAACGAGATTGAGCCGTTGCAGGCGCAGTTCCTTTCCTTGAACGAGTGGGCCGGCCAAGAGGTGGTCCGCTTCCGTTCCTATCAACTTCTTACCAATGAGGGCAAATAACTATGAGCGATCACGCCGACAACGCGGACAGCAGAATCTATCGAACCATCGCCGCCGGCCTAGCCGCCGCACGACGTGCGCCAGCGCTTCAGCCTGACTGCCGCTGCCATTTTTGCGACGACCTAGTAGCCGTCGGAATGCGGTTCTGTAATGTGGACTGTCGGGATGACTATGAAAAGGAGACTGCTGCAAAGCGGCGAGTAGGAAGACTGCACTTTGATTAAGAGAATACGCAATCAATCTGCAAATATCTTATTTCATCACCTGTTTCCACATTGCAGTATTCGAAAAGAACTCTGAATATCTGTGCCGTACGTTAATTGAAAATAAAGGTAAATTCCATCGGAGAATTGAAATCAAATTAAGAAAAAACCTGATCCATAAGGGAGAAATATTCTGAATTCATCCTATATTTACAGTGCCGCTCACCTTTGATCGCGGCCATCGAAACGTAGCTATTTCAGGGAATAACAATGACAACTGCATACACAGCTTCGAATCAAATCCCGATGAATGCACTGCCAACAACAAGCGGTGCTACTCAGCAATTTATCGCCAACGCGACGAATTCCGGCGCATCAACATTTTCGCCTGACGGGCTTTCTGCAGCGCCAATTTTTGGATTGGGCGGGGCCGCGCTACAGGGTGGAGAAATTGTTTCAGGTGGCGTCGTTACTTTAGTGTCCTACGTCGGTTCGTTGCTCAATAGTGGCAGCCTGTGCTGGATTCTGATCAGTTGCACCAGCGGAGCAGCTCAATTTGGTCCGGCAATAGCATCCCTACAGGCTGCGCAATTCGGTCAATTGACCGGCGTCGTCGGCTCCATGCGCAACGCGAAAATGAGTGTGACCGCAGCATCTGCCTCCGCCACATTTACAGCAGATGAAATCATTGTGGAGACCGCACTCGGCGGCTTGCAGTACAAGTTATCTAGTTACAGCAAAACGATCAACCTGGCGACAACCGGTGCCGGTGGCATGGATACTGGTACTGCGCCAGCCAGTGGCTTTGTAGCCTTGTATGCGATCTACAACCCTACCACTGCAACAGCTAGCATCTTGGCAACTAATGCAACATCGGCGGCTGCAGGCAATGTATATGGTGGCGCAAATATGCCATCTGGCTATACGGCATCTGCGCTGATTGGCGTATGGCCAACCACAGCGGCAAATCTATTTGTGATCGGGTACCAGGCTGATCGAGAATTTGTTTTTGTGCGTGCAATGCCGTTGGGATCGACTGCCTCCAATAGTTCTCTTACCGCGCTCTCGCTTGCAACGTGGGTTCCGAAAAATGCAAAGGAAGCTTGGGGAGATATTGAAAATTACAACGGTGGCAGCTCGGCAGACACGGTAACAATCGGTGTTGCCTCATCGACAGCTGGTGTCGATGCCATGTATGCCACTGGCGCTTCAGTCGTTCAAGTTCCATATCGGACGAAGTTGATTACCGCTCAGACGATCTATTATTTAAATACGTCAGGCAATGGAATAAACAACGTAAATATATTCGTGACCGGGTACAGCTTCTGATTTCATGACCACACCGCCGCTATCGTTACGATAGCGGCAACTCAGCCGGCAATAGCCACATCCTCGGAGATCAAGAGGATTGGTTGTTTCAAAGCACCCTATGTAGCATCGAAAACTGCGCCGCCCGAGGGGCACTCCGTCGCATCATTGGAGTCCCTAATACCTCGCTGATCGAAGACAAATTACAAATCGTGCAGACCGATCGGTATGGAAGGGTAAAATTTTCTGAGTAATACGTCGCAGCATTCGCGGACAAGGCGTTCTGGCACACCGCAGATGGGAACCAACTTATAAGTTCCGGGCATGATGTTATGTTCTAAGCTAACACGCCAGCCATTTTGGCAATCGCTTCTAGCGCTGATCTGGCCATTTAGCCGAGCGACGAATTCCTGAGGCGAGACAACTGTTGGGGATGTTGTCATTGCAAAAATAGCAAGTCATTTGAATGAGTGGTTATTTTAACAATATATGCAAGTTTTGGTGCATCATTTGCATGACATCGGAAGAGCCCTGATTCCTTTATGGAGTCGGGGCCTTTTTCTATCTGCTTTTAGCGTGATTGAAGTTTTTGGATGCGGGGAGCTCTTCGTAGCCAGAAGGCCTCTGGACGTTGCAGAGGCCTAGGTGAAAGCTGACAGTGAGACGGAGCGGAAGGATAGATGAAAGTTGCTAAAAAGCACTTATTTGCCGGTTTTGCCCTTGCGCGCGCGGTTGCCCCCACCCCGCGCCTGCTCGCTACATAGGGCGGTTTTGACTCAAATTTGCGTCAAGTGCCGAAGCCCACCCAGCGTGGCCCGGCACCCCGCCCAGAGGGCATCAAATCTGACGCATTTTGATGCATCCCGCTGGCTTAAGCTGAGGAAAGTTACTATCGGCGACTCCGCAATATCCATGCATTAACTTAAACCAACGAGGGTCTGTTTACATTTGCTGAAATGTGTTTACATCTTGTTTTCGTCGCGTCTCAACTTGATACGACAAGCTCGCTGACAGCTACCTTGTGTTCGTCTCGCTTGCCTGCGCATTCGGACCATTCGTGAAAATGTGAACAGGCCCTAGCCTCCACGATCCCCGGGGCGATTCAATTTTATAAATACGTAAATTGCCATTCAGACAGTTTTATACTCGCCGCACTTTTGCACGACTTATACTCAGCATTTTTTACCTCTTTCGTAAAAGAATAATTGACAACATGAAGAATTTAATGCGATTTACTTGGGTAAATGCCATTGTGGCAACGATTCTCTTCGGAGTATCTATCGGCATTGATCTTGTTCTTGCACTATCTCATTCGACCTTGATTGAGGTCTACGACTCTGTCCCTGACGAAATACTGTTCTACCATCAAGCAAAAATCCTTTCGACACTGTTAGTCAGTGGTGATTGGCATGCCATTTCTTCGTTCGGTACTCCCTATGGGTATGGCTTCCCTTTTTGGCTTACAGCAGCTGGCATCATCCTCGCTCTTCCAGACGCAATGACACACGGAATCGCGGCTCACAAACTGATCTTTTTGGCGATGAAATGGTTCTCCTTCGGTGCATTTTTACCGCTCATATGGCGTCGTCGCGGCCCAACTGCCGTGTCATTTTTCGCCGTGATGATCGTTGCCTGTAGTGCCTTCTTTTTTTACGGAAAAATATTTTCCCCTGAATTTGAAATGTTGGCCTTGGCTGCGGCTAGCATCATTTTCTTGTGGAAAGATCAAGGAAGACTTGCAATACAAACAGTATTTGCCCTTTGTATGGCATTCATTGCGACTGCAATAAAGTTGACCGCATTTCCTGTGCTTCTCGCCGCGGGGGGCTATAGCATCTTGACTTATGTACGGCAGCGGCAAGTATCGTTTGCGGCAATTCCTGCATACTTGATTACGGTAGTTACCTTTTTATTGTGCCTACTGCCATTCTTCACCGTTGCAGGTCGTCTCAATGCGACTTCGTGGGCCTCCTTAAACGTGGGGCGCCACTATTCCGGTGAAAATTTTTTGACCTGGTTTTTCTACAGGAATACAACATGGGATGTAATTCCTCTCGGGGGCGCAATAAGCTTTCTGGGCGCAATGGGTGCATTAGCTTTCTTCACCCTCAATTGGATATCGACAGATAGAAAAAATATCAACGATAGCGAATTGCCTAGAATTATTGTCGTCAGCGCTTTAATTGGCTTTGTTTTTATCATTTTTGGTGAGGGTTATTTTGACTGGTATTTGTGGATACCTGCATTAATGCTGATTGCGGCTACGACAATGTCCGTGCCGACCACCCCTCTTAAACCCTGGGCACTTGTTGCGTGTACTTTTCTCATTCTTGCATCGTTGCCTGAAACGCTACGCCGCATTAGCATTCGTCACGAAGTGCTCTCTGAGCTAAGTGATGCGAAATACGAGCGCTCAAGCATCCGCGAGCTATTGAGCAGAGCGATGCCCCGCTGTGGGAAACCATTAGTTGTGGCGACTGATTTTCTGCTTGCGTTAGAAAACGAAGATCCAAATATTCGAGTTTACAGACTTCGGGACTGGGCTACTGAAGCCATCCCCGATTCATCGCCCTTCTTCAAGTTCCGTAATCAGTTCTGGTTGCCACAGAGTTTTTTTTCTGCTGAGCTAAATTCCTTCCCCTTGCCAACGAAATCGCAAGTGACTCATATCTTGACCAATGAACGCTTAAAACACATCGGCCTGAGTCAGTTTAGTAACATCGCTGGAGCTGAGATTGCATCTAATCGAGAAGCTATACACTTCGGAGGAATAACATTTCGACTTGTCGAAAACATTGGAAACTCGGCACTCTATGAAACAACAAGTTCTCTCTGTGCAACTCCGTAATTTCTTGTGAAGACGTCCCATGCTTAAAAGCGATTTAATCACCGTCACAAAAAAAGCATGGTCAAGCAACACCTCATCACAATGCATAGAGCGTTAAGCATGAAATAGAACTTACATACGTTGATTTATAATCGACAACATTTTTTATAAGTTACATGCCTAAATGCGCCAACATGAAATCAATGTAAATGCCAGCGATTGCCACAAAAATTCTTGGATTCGCGGATTAAGCCGCTCCATCCAGTTATTCTGTTTGATTGTGCTATTGCTGATAACACTAACACGGCTAGATTTCTCGTTCGCGGTGAGTGACGACAATCTTCTGCAGTGGCAACCTGTGATGAACGCCGCATTTTCAGAATTGCTAAAGTTCAGATTACCACTCCTCAATACTCAGCAGATGCTAGGTATTCCAATCATTGATGTCGGTTACTACAGCATCCTGAATCCAATGATGCAAGTTAGCTACTTGGTTTCTCGAGCCTTTGGTCATCAAAGCTGGACATCAATTACCACCTACTTCATTCTTTGCTTTTTCGTCGGAAATCTCGTTACCTATAAGCTAATGCGAATTTGGTGCAGCCACTTCGATGCATTAATTGCTGTCGCATTATATTCAAGTTGTGCTTGCTACATTAGCTATGGAAATTGGTACTATGTTTTTACTAATTTTTCCTTGATTCCGCTATTTTTCTATAGCGCAGCTACCTATCTTCACAATAATAGGAATACATATTTGCTGGGATTTTCATTAGCACTCTCGGCTTATTGCGGGAACATCCAGTTCTTTGTCTACCATTGCATTATTGCGATGATAATCCTTTTGTCTGCTGGATTTCACCAGAAAATTCGCGCCGCAAGCTGGGCATTAAAGACAGTCATTGCATTTTCCGCGGCGCTTCCGGTGCTCCTTCTCTGGCTACGAGCGTCAAGCGAATTTGTAATCAATAGGGGACCTCAAGATTCAGTTGTACTTTCATTGATGCCATTCAAACTGCTAACGTCAATGTTCTACAGCACAAACTTCAGCTTTGAAGTAGGGGAGACCTATCGACAATATTCTGAATTATTCATCGGCGGATTAGCAGTTACTGCAACAGCTGGGATTTATTTGCATTTTGCAAAAAGACATCAACTGCAGAGTCCTTTATCTCTCAATATACTAATGGCCGCATCGGTAGCTACACTCTTAGTTGCTTTAACTGCGTCATGCGGTATCTTCATCGAACACATTCCAGTTCTAAATCAGTTCAGGTTTGGTTTTAAATGGTATTTTCTAGTGCCGCCAACCTTGGTTGTCATGTCGATTCCGGCATTCAAAATTATCCCCAGAAGTTTAATCAGAACAGTTACTGTTTTGATTCTTGTTTTTTACTCTCTGTACCAGACGTCCGACATCCTTAGTAAGCGACTCCATCAAGCGCTCCCGACTGAAGCCAGTTTCACCTTATCTGGTGCTGCATTTCGTTCCATAACAGATTTCGAAAAAATGAATTATCGGTTTCTTTCTGAATCTGATTCACGATTTGAGCCCAACCTCATAGGAGGAAATTCAGCAACAATAATTGGGATTTCTTCACCCAATGGATATCACATTGGCCCACCAATCAAGACATGGCAGATCCTATTGCCATTATTAGGATATGGCCTGGAATACGGAGGCGGTATCGCCCGAAAAGATATCGACAATTGTGCTCAGACTGATGAATCCGTTGAATGTGCTCGCCTTTTTAAGGCCATCACAATTACATCCTCAAAATACATTTTGGTAGATTCATCACGAATATCTCAACTCTCCAAAGCACTCAATTCAAGCGCCGCGCAACAGGCGGGAATTCGCTCCTTCTCGGTAGAACGAATGGAAAAGGGCATCTCGCTATTTACACTTGATGGAATACGTGCAATAGCTTCTACAGAAGAAAAGCAAAAACCGGTATCGCTTGCTATGACATCTAATTCCCAGGGTTTTACCATTGAAAAGCCAGATGGCATTACAAGCATTCGTCTAAGCGCAATAAATTTATCTCGGTATCACGCATACTTTATTTCTAAAGATAGCCATAAAGAATTGGTGCCTCTCATTGAAGACGAAGGCATTATTAAGATCGACAAATTACCGTCAGCAAGTGGAACTATTCGCGTCGCATACGAAGATCCGCTCGCCCTGATTGCGTTGATAGGAGAGATGTTACTCACCGCCATTTTTCTTTTTTATTTGTTTAGGGCATGTGCTCTTGTCCATTTTAAAAAATCGAGACTCTCAGTGTAATTTTTTTAGCGATCTGCGAAGAATGAACGGAATGTGCTATCAAATGTATGTCACAAACTCATATTCAAGCTGAATAGAATCTGCTCCGCAATTTCAAAACTATCCAGCATCTATATGACTTTGTAGCACCTTGCCTTAAATAATTACGAAGAAAATATAAATCTAAGTCATTGATTTTTAAGACTTTTTCCGTGAATTCGTAATTGGTGGGGCAGGAGGTTATATGAGCTTTACACGCTGTTTCTGAATAACAAATCCCGCCCCCGCAACCAAATGCAAGTAAGGCGAAAGCCTTGCTGACAAAGGCCCTAAGCGTGACAGCGCTCAGGGCCTTTTTGCTTTGCTTGACTTCCGCAAAGTGAGTTGCGTGACTTGTGCGAGATCTTTTCGCCAAGCAACACCCGCCGAGCTTAAGTGGACTGACGTTTTCGTTGACTATCACGTGCGCCATACCGACGCCAAATTGACCGGCTGCCGTCTTTGGCTGCAATGAGATTGAGCCGTTGCAGGGGCAGTTTGGATGCTTGAACGAGTGGGCCGGCCAGGAGGTGGTCAGCTTCCGTCCCTATCAGCTTCCCGCCAATGAGGGGAGAGGATCATGAGCGATCTCGCAGACAAATTGATCGGCAATTCAACCGCTCCAAGCCGAGCGATGGCGACCTTCACATGTCAGCAAAGCGGGGAAGCAAGTCTTGATCGACCAAGCGGATTTCGATGGCATTAGCGATCTTGACGTGTTCCGGGTTCTCGTCGGAAAACGGTTCGTCGGTAACGCTGACCAGGATCGTGCCGGTTTGCATGTCCTTCCCTTTTTCGTCTTTGCCCATCACTGGAGTGAGCACGCGGGCTTCTGGCACTTGCTTCGAGGTCAGCACTTTAGGCAGGTAGCCGAAATCGTCAAAGAACTGGTCATAGGTAGATTTGGCCTCTTTGAGCAAACATTCGCTGGAATCAAAGCCATCAAAGTCAACATCGGAGAAGTTCCACTCCGTTATCCATCCGTCTCCAAATGGCAGGCCACAGATACGAAACTGATAGGCAACTACTTCTGGCCCCCATTGCTGATTGCGAATCGTTGTATGTCCTTTATCAGGAGGGCAGTCTTTGCATTTCTTACGCTCCTTCGTTGTGGCATCAGTGCGCGCGATGGGGGAGGACTTTGCCTGCTCAGCTTCTTCCTGGCGCTTGCGCGCACGCTCCCTCGCAGCCTCGCCCGCCGCGCCAATGGCGCCTACACCTAGTGCAGTCAAGATACGGGCTCCTATACCCTCGATCAGCGGTACCGCCAGTGACGCCATCAACGTTCTCCCTTGAGCATATGTTTCATGACGGCATCGAGATCATCGAGCCGTTGTTCCGGCGTCGCACCGGGCTTGCGCAGGTAGTGATCGACCAGCGGGTCATCGTAGATGTGCGGAGCATCAGCAGACAGGTACATCAGCCGCACGATGTGTGGGGTGCTGGTGAAACCTGTCCGGGCGGCGTAGTCGTAGGCGTCCTGCATCCGCTTTAGCACTTCGTCTCGTCCAGGCGGGTCCCGCATCTCGGGCCGATTGGCCAGGAACGCATCACACACGGCTGCAACGAACTGGCGGGCTTCACCTTGTTGCAGATTTTGCCACTGCGCCTCAGTAAGCGTCAGCATGTTGCCTCCCAATCCAAACGCGCCTGCCTTCATGCAGCAGGTGCCACTCATGAATGTGACCGAAGAACTCTTCACGCTGCGGCGCATCGAGCGTGCGCGCCAGATTGACCAGGACACGCGGATCCCAGAAACGAAGCAAGGCGCGGCGGCCATCTGGAAGATTCACGTTCATTCGCAGTTGCAGCAGTTGTCCGAGGCCTTCCAGGTCTTGCGGCGCGATCAGCCAAGTAAGCGACGGCGCATCTCGTTCGAGCGTGGTCAGCTCGGCGATGGCGGCCTCGTCTGCCATGGACGTGTCTACCAGCCAAGGGCCTGCATGGGCCAGCGCCGCGTCCGGCGTCCGGGCAAACAGCGGAAACAGCCCGCTACTCGGGTGGAATCGCTTACAGAGCTGGGCTTGGTACTGCACACCATCGACCAGTGCGTACAGCCGAAGCGCGGGAATGGAGTGGTGCAGTTGTTCCAACCGTGATTGCACGTCGAGCATTGTCATTCCCGGATGACGATTGGGCTGCCGAAGTGTGCGGCTTTGCGCAGGCAATCCAGGCAGATGCCGGAGTCGGTCGAGGCTGCGACCTGGGATGTCGCACTTAGTGCCTCTGCCTTGGCATCTGCTGCTGAATCGCCAATCGTTGATTCGTCTGACCAGGTTGTTGTCGCCTGCGTGCAGAGCAGGCGGGCGCCACACTCGTGACCTGCTCCCCGAGATTAGTACGGCAATGATGTAGAGTCTGCCCCATACGGAGGCAGCATGAAGAAACGATTTACCGAAGAGCAAATTATCGGCGTACTCAAGGAAGCCGAAGCCGGTATGAAAGTAGCCGAGGTTTGCCGGAAGCATGGCATCAGCGACGCGACGTACTACAACTGGAAATCCAAGTTCGGCGGGATGACGGTATCCGAAGCCCAACGGCTCAAGGCTCTGGAGGCCGAGAATGCCAAGCTCAAGAAGCTGCTGGCAGAAAGCCTGCTGGACAACGCTGCGCTAAAGGATGTTCTCGGCCGAAAGTGGTAAGCCCGCAGGATAGGCGAAGCGCCGTGACGCACATCATGCATGTTCACGGTCTAGGCGTAACCCGTGCCTGCGGGCTAATAGGAATTTCTCGTTCCTTGTATCACTACGAATCCCGTCGTCCTGACGATGAGGAGTTGCGTCAACGTCTTTGCGAACTGGCGGCCATAAAACGCCGATATGGCTATCGGCGTCTGCATGTATTGATGCAGCGGGAAGGATGGCAGGTCAATCGAAAGAAGCTGCTTCGGGTGTATCGGCAGGCAGGCCTGAGCGTCAGGCGCCGCAAGAGGAAGCGGATTGCGGGCGTGGAGCGGCAATTGAAGGTTCGGACGACGATGTCCAATCAGAGCTGGTCGATGGACTTTGTATCGGATGGATTGGCTGATGGTCGCCGATTGCGCTGCCTGAACATCGTGGACGACTTCACCAAGGAATGTCTGGCTATCGAGGTTGATACGTCGCTGCCAGGCACACGGGTCGTATCGGTGCTGTCGCGACTATCAGAGCTTCGAGGATTGCCGCAATCGATTACCATCGACAACGGCCCCGAGTTCGCCGGTAAGGTGCTCGATGCCTGGGCCTATGCACACGGATTAAAGCTGAACTTCATTGAACCTGGCAAGCCGCAGCAGAATGCCTACATCGAGAGTTTCAACGGCAAGTTTCGGGATGAATGCCTGAATGAACATTGGTTTGTTTCGATGCGGCATGCTCGGGAAGTCATTGCCGCCTGGCGACGAGAATACAATTTTGAGAGGCCGCATAGTTCCCTTGGGTACCTGACGCCGCAACAGTTTGCAGAGACTTTTTTAACCGCAGACTCCAAGTCGTTCTCGTACTAAATTGGGGAGCAGGTCAGCGCTTTCGCAGCGGGCAGATTGGCGGCTAAAGATATCCAACTGGCACATCGCGAAATTGACGAGGTTTTTCGTCAGCTCAAAGAGGAGATGTTGGAGGCGACCCACCAAAAAATAGAAATTTATCTGGCGCCTGTCGATGAACATAAAAGTATTTTGCTAGGGGCCGCGCAAAGGTTCTCCGAAGGAGAGTCAGTCCCGTTAGGTGGTGCGCCGCAGAAGTTTTATGTCACCGCACGAAATAATCAGGTTGGTCCACCATCAGCCCTGTATCTGGCCAAGCTTACCCGTCCCTTTGAAGGGTTCCCCTGTGACCTGGCTTTCTCCATGATTACCGAGCGTTGCCACGACGTGTTAGCGCTCACATTTTCATTGCAGGGCATGTTGAGCAATGCCTGGGTCGCAAAAAGGTTGGTGGATCTGGAGAATTCGATTGCCAGTAAATCTCGATTCAGGTGATGTTGAGCGGCTCGCAGGATTCACGCGCTCCATTGGGCCGACCTCCCATTGTCTTCTCAAGGCCGCCACGCGGGCAGGCGAGGACCAACTGCACTCAGCAGCCCATTGTTCGTGATAGCATCCACCCACTTCATTCACCCCAAAGAGAGATGCCCATGTCAGAACAGGATCAGAACCAGGACCAAGCCCAAGACCAAGACCAAGACCAAGACCCCTGGATCATCCGCGCCGAAGAGCTGAAGACACAGATGGAAGCGCTGCTGGTCGCTCAGCTGGAAGAATATGAAAAAATGACCGCCAAGCTGGAACAGTGGAAGCAGAATCCCGGTGGCTCCTGGCTCACCGAAGCGGATTACCAGCCCTGGCAGGACGCCCTCAAGAAACTGGAAGCCGCACAGCGCGACTTCGATGAGCACATCAGCTCGCGTGTGAAGAAATAAGCAGCCATCGGCCCGGCCAATGGCGCGGGTGTTCATAAAAATGCCGTGACAGGTGAATGTCACGGCATTTTTCATGGGTGTCTGCGTTCAAGATGGCGTGCTCTGGCCACCAGTCGGGGCCGCGCCCGTACCGCCACTGCGCTTGCGCCGCCGCTTGCTCCAGCGCCGCGCACGGTCCACCACCACGTCCATGTATTGCTGCGCCGTCTCCGGCTTGAGCAGATATTCCACGGCGCCAGCCTCGATCAGCGCCGGCATCTCGGGCGGATAGTCACTGTCGGGAAAGACCACGATCGGCACCCCCCGCGTATCGCGGCCTGCCTTCATCGCCTGGATGAAGTCCAGGCCGTTGTTCTCCATCATGCCCGGGTCAAGGAAGATCATGCCCGGCAATTGCGTGTCGCCCTCCTGGCGACGCTCCAGCAAACGTTCGATGGCTGCGTCTGCTTCGTCATACCACTGCAATACACAGTGAAAATTCTGGCGCCACAGCGCAAAGCGCGCCAGCTCCACTGCTTCGCCGTTCGACTCAATCATCAGTATGATCGGCGGTTTCATGGTCTTGTCCTTCTCTTGTAGTGACCCTGATCACCATTCCTGTGCCTTGGGAATGCATGCTGGCCTCTGCGGGCGCTTCTCCAGGCACAAAACTTCAGCCGCAGTCTGACAAAAATGCGCAGAAACTCATAGCAGGATTTTCCTGATACGGCCCGCTTTCACTGTCTACAAGACCGCCCAAGCCTTTGCAATTGCCTCTGCAGGCGAACCCTCATCGGGGCACAACTGCACGCCTCTCCGTGAAAACTCTTCATCTCCTCAGCCGGCATATGCATTGCGGTGTAAGCTAAGTCTTTCTTTGCAGGGCAGACGATTCCCTTGGAGAATGAAATTCCCATTGGGCGGGATTTCATGGTGTCGAGGGAGCGCTCTACCGCCCGGGTCATCCGCTCCCGTCTGCCGCCATCCCGGCAGGCGTCGGTGGTGGCACGCGGCTTGCTGCACTTCTGCGGGAACACGGAAACGGCCTGTCCTCTTGACGGCTGGTCCGGCGTTCCGGATTTGAACAGGCAAACCATCATCATGAACGCATCACTGAACCCCGCCGCCGCGGAACCGACGCCGGCGACGCTGGATATCCTCAAGACTCTCATCGGTTTCAACACCATCAGCCGCGAATCCAACCTGGGCCTCATCGAATGGGTGCGCGACTACCTCGAGCGCCATGGCGCCACCACCCGCCTCACCTATGACGCCGAGCGGCGCAAGGCCAACCTGTTCGCCACTGTTGGCGACGCCGGTCCCGGCCGTTTCGGTACGGTCTTCTCCGGGCATACCGACGTGGTGCCGGTCAAGGGCCAGAACTGGGACACCGATCCCTTCGTGGCCCATGTGGCCGATGGCAAATTGTTCGGTCGCGGTGCTTGCGACATGAAGGGTTTCATCGCGGTCTGCCTGGCGCGCCTGCCGGCCATCGCCCAGGATCGCTTGCATACGCCGCTGCACTTTTCCTTCTCCTATGATGAAGAAGTGGGCTGCCTGGGCGTGCGCGAGCTGCTGGCCGACCTGCAGCAGAACGACATCAGGCCCACCGGCGTCATCATCGGTGAGCCGACCATGATGCAGCCGGTGATCGCGCACAAGGGTAAGCGCTCCTATCGCTGCTCGGTGCATGGCCATGCGGCGCATTCCTCGTGCCCGCACCTGGGCATCAACAGCATCGACTACGCCGCCATGATGCAGCTGAAGATCCGCGAGATCGCCCTGCGCGTGCGCCATTCGGAGGTGCAGGATTACGACTTTGACGTGCCGTATTCCTCCATCGTCACCACGCTCTCCAACGGCGGCAACGCCCCCAACATCATCCCGGACAAGGCCGAATTCGTCTTCGAGCACCGCTTCCTGCCGGGCATCGATCCGGGCGAGGTGTTCGAGGAAGTGAAGCGTTATGCAGAACAGGAAGTGCTGCCGCAGATGCAGATCGAGGGCGCGCAAGGGCGTATCGAATTCGAGACGCTGACGGCCTATCCCGGCATGAGCACCTCGCCCGATGATCCGCTGGTGAGTTCGGCGCTGCGCATCCTGGGCAGCGAGCGCGCGCGCAAGGTCGGCTTCGGTACCGAGGGCGGGCTGTTCGGCCAGGCCGGCATGCCGGCGGTGATCTGCGGCCCGGGCGACATCATCCATGCGCACAAGCCCAATGAGTTCGTCACCCTGGAGCAATTGGCACGATGTGAAAGTTTCTTCGACAACTTCATCGCCTCGGCGCATCTGAAGGCGGCCTGAGGCTTTTTACCTCTTCTGCAATATGAACAAAGGCGCTTGTCCGCGAGGGGCAAGCGCCTTTTTTAACGAGCGTGGCGGTGGTTCAGGCCGTGGCGCGCACGCGCTTGTCCAGCGAGGCCGAGAAGGCCACCGTCACCAATCCCAGCAGGGCGAAGGCCGAGCCGATCAGGGGCAGGTCGGTCAGCGGCAGGCCGGCCGAGATCGCCAGGCCGCCGACCCAGGCGCCGGTGGCGTTGCCCAGGTTGAAGGCGCCCTGGTTGAGGGTCGAGGCCAGGTTGGGCGCGCCGCGCGCCGTATCGAGCACACGGATCTGCGCGCCCGGCACCACCGCAAAGGCGAAGGCGCCCCAGGCAAACATGGTCGCCAGGGTCGGCCACTTGTAATGGCTGGTGAAGGAGAACAGGCCCAGCACGATGGCAATGCAGAGGAACACGCCGCACATCACGGGCATAAGTTTCCAGTCCGCCAGCTTGCCGCCGACCAGGCCGCCCACGGTGATGCCGGCACCGAAGAGCAGCAGTACCCAGCTCTCTTGTTGGGTGCTGAAGCCGGTCACGTCCAGCAGGATGTAGGCGATGTAGGTGATCACGCTGAACATGCTGATCGAGGCCAGCGTCGAGGTCAGCAGCGAGAGCTGCACGCGGGTATCGATGATGGAGCGGAACTCCTGGAAGATGTTGCCGCCCTGCATGGGGATTTTCCTGGGCAGCATGGTCCACAGCATGACGGCAGCCAGCACCCCGATGCCGGTCACCACGCCGAAGGTGGAGCGCCAGCCGGCCGCATGGCCGAAGGCCGTGCCCAGCGGCACGCCGAGAATGTTGGCCACGGTCAGGCCGGTGAACATGAGGGCCACGGCTTGTGCCCGCTTTTGCGGGGAAACCAGTTCAGCCGCCACCACCGAGCCGATGCCGAAGAAGGCCGCATGGCAGAAGGCGGTCACCACGCGCGCCACCATCAGGAACACATAATTGGGCGCCACCGCACACAGCACGTTGCCCAGGATGAACAGGCACATCAGCCCCACCAGCGCCTGCTTGCGCGGCCATTTGGCGGTCAGGATGGCGAGGATGGGAGCGCCTGCGGCCACGCCCAGCGCATAGCCCGAGACCAGCATGCCGGCCGCCGGGGCCGAAACGCCCAGGTCGCGCGCAACGTCGGGCAGCAAGCCCATGATGACGAATTCAGTGGTGCCGATGCCGAAGGCGGCAACGGCAAGGGCAAACAGGGGCCAGTTCATGCGCAGTCCAGGTGGAGGGTGGAGGGGAGGGCGCAGTGACGGTGACCGCGCAAAGGCGCAAGTTTACCGTCCTATGCAAATCGCTGCAGGACTCAGACCGGATCGGCCGCCAGCGGCCGGGCGAACCAGCTCTTCAGGAAGGACATCAGTGCGCCGTACACCGGCAGGAAAAACAGCAGGCTGATGGCAATCTTGAAGCCGTAATCGACCAGCGCGATCTCCACCCAGTGCGTGGCCATGAAGGGATCGCTGCTGCGCCAGAAGGCGATGGAGAAGAAGGCAATCGTATCGCTGGCATTGCCGAAGACCATCGACACCGCCGGTGCCAGCCACCAGTGGCGCGAGGCGCGCAGGCGATTGAAGACCTGCACGTCCAGCACCTGTCCCAGCACATAGGCCATGAAGCTGGCTACCGCGATGCGTGCCACGAACAGGTTGAAATGCGCCAGCGCATCGAAGCCCTGCCATTGTCCCTGGTAGAACAGGGCCGAGACACCATAGGAAATGAACAGCGCCGGCAGCATCACCGCAAAGATGATGCGGCGGGCCAGCGGCGCACCGAAGAAGCGTACCGTCAGATCGGTCGCCAGGAAGATGAAGGGAAAGCTGAAGGCGCCCCAGGTGGTATGCAGGCCAGCAATGGCAACGGGTAACTGCACCAGGTAATTGCTGGACGTGATCACCAGCAGATGGAACAGCGAAAGCCAGGTCAGCAGCGCGGCGTGGCGGCGCAGGTCGAGAGTCGTCATATGAACCTTTTTGATGAATGGGGGCGAGGGAACCCATGCGATACCTTCCAGCCGCAGCAAGACTGCCCTGGCGGCCGGGTAGAAGGGGCAGGAGTTTAACATATCGCCGCTGTCCGCCCGCTGTGCGGGGCAGGGCGGACGAGGAACTGCCCCGTTGAGGTACACTTTGGCGCTTTTGGGCAGGCGCAATGAAGAGCAAGCAGGCAACCCTGATCGGACTGAGTGCGGTGGTCTTGTGGAGCGCCATCGTCGGCCTGATCCGCGGGGTGAGTGAACACCTGGGCGCCACTGGTGGGGCCGCTGCCATCTACACAGTGGCTTCGCTGATCCTCCTGGTGTCGGTCGGATTCCCGCGTCTGTCGGGTTTCCCGCGCCGGTATCTGCTGTGGGGCAGCGGGCTTTTCGTGGCGTACGAACTGTGCCTGTCGCTCTCCATCGGCTATGCCCATACCGGCCGCCAGGCCATCGAGGTGGGCATGGTCAACTACCTGTGGCCGACCTTCACGCTGGTGGCCGCCATCCTCTTCGGAGGGCAGCGCGCCACGCTGCTGGTGGTGCCGGGTTTCATTCTGTCCATGCTGGGCATCTGCTGGGTGCTGGGCGGGGACCAGGGCCTGGACCTGGCCGGCATGCTGGACAACATCCGCGACAATCCTCTGAGCTATGGCCTGGCTTTCGTGGGAGCATTGATCTGGGCGGCCTACTGCACGGTGACTACCCGCCTTGCCCAAGGCAAGAACGGCGTGACATTTTTCTTCATGCTGGTGGCATTGGCCTTGTGGGCGAAGGTCCTGCTGGGCGGGCATGCGGGTGAACTATCCTTCAGTCTGCCCGCACTCGCCTATCTGCTGCTGGCCGCCACGGCGATGGGGCTGGGCTATGCGGCGTGGAACGTGGGCATCCTGCATGGCAACGTGACCGTGCTGGCGGGGGCCTCCTATTTCATTCCCGTGTTTTCATCGGCCTTGTCGGCGCTGCTGCTGCGTGCACCACTGCCGCCTTCGTTCTGGATTGGGGCGGCGCTGGTGTGTGCCGGATCGATCCTGTGCTGGCGGGCCACCATGGGGCGCGGAGGGGCCTGAGACTCTCGGCATTGACTGTTCAATCTCACCGTCTGAGTGGGCTAACAAAGTTTTACACATACTCTGGTATTGCTGACGTCGTTGTCATAAAAGCGTAACGGCCAGGTCATCAAGTCTCCCTAGACTCCTGTTTTTTTCAAAGCGACACCGCTTCGTGCGGCAAGAGTCATGCAGTCTTCCCTCCCTTATTTCCCGCAGCATGCCGCGCCGGGCGCGGCCATGCTGCGCAGCGCACGGCCGGCGCTGCTGGTAGTCGCGGCCCACGTGGGCTTGCTGTGGCTGGCCACGTCCATGCACGCCGCGCCACCTGCAGCGATTCCGGTAACTGCACCGCCCACCGTGATGCTGGCGGTTTTCGAAGCTGCGCCGCAGCCGGCCCAGGCGCCCGCGCCACAGCCTGTGCGCACGGTGCCATTGCAGCGTCCCCAACCACATCCGAAGGTCGCTTCCTTGCCGACCCCGGTGAGTGCTGCGCCGTCTGCCGTGACCGCGCCGGCAGCGCCTGCCACGGCGGCGCCATCGTCTGCCGCTCAGGTGGCCGCCGCTGAGCCGGCCGCCCCGGCAGCGCCGACACCGGCTGCACCGGCCAAGCCGGCGCTGGTCACCAGCGGCGTGCAATACCTCACTCCTCCGCAACCGGTCTATCCCGCTGCTGCGCGGCGCCGTGGCGATGAAGGCGAAGTGCTGCTGCGCGTGCTCATCAACGCCCAGGGCGGCGTGGAGCAGATTGCGCTGGAACGCTCTTCCGGCATCACCAGCCTCGATCAGGCTGCGCGCGAGGCCGTCGCGCGTGCCCGCTTCCAGCCTTATGTGGAGCAGGGCAGGGCACAGCCCGCCTACGTGGTGGTGCCGATCAAATTTCAACTGAACCAGTAATCCCCCAGAAAGGAAGAAACAATGGATGCAAGCCCCTACGGCCTCTCGGCCCTCTGGTCGCAAGGCGATATCGTCACCAAGGCGGTGGCAGTGCTGTTGACGATGATGTCGATGGCATCGTGGTACGTGATCTTGACCAAGGCCATGCAGCTGTGGCGCTACCGCGCGCCCGCCCACGCCGCCGGCCATGCCTTCTGGGAAGCCGGAAACGTCGCTGCCGGCGTCACCGTCCTGGGCCGTGACAATCCCTTTGCCGACCTGGCTAGCGCCGGCCTGGCCTCGGTCGACCATCACACCACCCACCAGGGTCAGTTGCAGGATCGCCTGCCGGTCAGCGAGTGGGTCACGCTGTCGCTGCGCCAGGCCATCGATGAGGCCTCGGCCAGCCTGCAGTCGGGCATGGCGGTGCTGGCTTCGGTCGGATCGACCGCGCCTTTCGTGGGCTTGTTCGGTACCGTCTGGGGCATCTATCACGCCCTGGTTTCCATCGGCAGCAGCGGCCAGGCCAGCATCGACAAGGTGGCCGGTCCCGTCGGTGAAGCGCTGATCATGACGGCGCTGGGCCTGGCGGTGGCCATTCCTGCCACCTTCGGCTACAACGCACTCCTGCGCGGCAACAAGAGCATCCTCGCGCGTCTGAACAAGTTCGGATTCGAACTGCATGCGCTCTTCGTCACCGGTGCTCGAGCCGACCACGCCAGCGGCTCGGGCGAGGCACCCGCAGCCATGCGCCTGCGCGCCCAGGGAGCGGCGTGATGGGCATGGGTTCCCTGTCGGATTCGGACGACGACTTCAATCCCGAAATCAATACGACGCCGCTGGTGGACGTGATGCTGGTGCTGCTGATCATTTTCATCATCACCGTGCCGGTCATGAACAACGCCGTCAAGATCGACCTGCCGCACGCCACCGCCCAGCCCGATACGCTCAAGCCCGACAGCATCAACCTGGCCATCGATGCCGACGGCAAGGCCTACTGGAATGACGAACCGGTCGACCTGGCCCAGCTCAGGCAGCGCATCAGCACAGCCGCCGCCCGGCCGCAGCCGCCCGAACTGCACTTGCGTGCGGAACGCACCACGCCTTACGAAAAGGTGGCGCAGGTGATGGCCCTGGCCCAGGCCGGCGGGCTGGCCAAGATCGGTTTCGTGACCGATCCGCGCCCATAAGACAGGCAGGCCAGCAGATCAGATTCAAGCAATACCGAAGGCTGACCGGGTACGCCCAAGGTCAGCCCATACAACAAAGCAAGACCATTTCCCTCTCTCAACCATCCACTGTGAGTTCGATATGATTTCCAGACGTATTGCCACCCTTCGCCCTTCCACCATGCGGCGCGCCTTGCTGGGCGCCGGCCTCCTGCTGGGCAGCGCCGGTCCGCTGCTGGCGCAGGCCGATGACAGCGTGCTGCCGCAGATCACCGTGACCGATGACGCCGACAAGAAGAAGCTGGCCGAGAAGGTCAGTGGTGGTGCCCTCGGCGACCGTTCCGAACTGGAGACGCCGTTCTCCACGCGTGCCGTCAAGAGCGACGAGATCGAAGACCGCCAGGCCACCTCGCTGGCCGAAGTGCTGAAATATGATGCCAGCGTCACCAACAGCAGCCCCGTCAATGGCACGCACCCGGCGACCATCTCGGTACGCGGCCTGCGCCTGGATGACCTCAACGGCTACAAGATCGACGGCCTGGCCAACATCAACCGCGGCACCGAGATGCCGCTGGAAATGTTCGAGCAGGTGGAAGTGCTCAAGGGCTTGTCGGGCTTCATGTATGGCTTTGGTTCGCCGGGCGGGATCGTCAACTACGTCACCAAGCGTCCGACCGATGACCCCTTCTTCGCCACCGACGTCGGCTACGCCAGCGGCGGTACCTGGAAGGAACACGTCGATGCCGGCGGCCGCTTCGGCGAAGACCAGCGCTTCGGTTACCGCGTCAACCTGGTCAACGAGAACGGCGATACCAAGGCCGATCACGGCAGCATCAACCGCCAGTCCATCGGCGCTTCCTTTGATGCCCGCCTGACCAGCGACCTCACTGTCCGCCTGGATGCCATCTACCAGCGCCGCATCACTACCGGCGGCACCGACGTCATTGTCAGCGGCTTCAAGATTCCCTCACCGCTGGACGGCAATACGCGCCTCTACAGCAATGGCTCCTACACCGACGTCGATTACCGTCTGGTCACGCTGAGCGCCGACTATCGCCTCTCGGACGACTGGAAGACCACCGTCGCCGTGCGCCACTCCGAATCGGTGCGCGTCTACAAGAAGGACCAGTACTACATCACCAGCAATACGGGCAACTACCGTGACCGCCTGACCTCCGAATACCACGGCTACGAATTCAATGAAGCGCAAGCCATGGTGCAGGGCAAGGTACGTACCGGTTTCCTGCAGCATGAAGTGGTGTTCGGCGCCATGGCGCAGAACCTGCTCTCGACGTCCTCGGTGACCACGCCCAAGCCCTACATCGGTACCGGCAATCTGTATTCGCCGACGATCTACTCGGCCGATTCGGTCAACTACAGTGGTGGTACCTACCGCGATGAAAAGACCACCCAGACCGCCTTCTTCGCCAGCGATACGATGAAATTCGACGAGCGCTGGTCGCTGCTGGCCGGCGTGCGCTATACCAATTACATCGATACTGCCTACACCACCACCCACGCTACCAGTGCCCGCTTCACCGCCAGTCCGTGGACACCCACGGTGGCTGTGATGTACAAGCCGCGCGTCGACACCACGGTCTACGCCAGCTATGCGGAGGCCCTGGAACAAAGTGCCTCGGCACCGACCAGCACCGTCAATGCCAACCAGACCTTCGCGCCCATCAAGAGCAAGCAGGCTGAAGTGGGCGTCAAGACCGAGCATGACGGCTGGACTGGCAGCCTGGCCCTGTTCCGTATCGAGCGCGGCTCGCAATACACCAACAGCGCCAACGTCTATGTCTCTGATGGCCAGAGCATCTATCGCGGTGTGGAAGCCAATGGTTCGCTGCAGATCACGCGCGACCTCAGCCTGGATGGCAGCGTGATGGTGCTGGGCTCGGAAGTCACCCATGCGGCCGCGGCCGTCAATGGCAAGCGCGTCGTCGGTGCGCCCGAGATGCAGGCCGGCGCGCAGCTGAACTATCGCGTGCCGAGCTTGCCGGGCCTGTCGTTGCATGCGGGCGCGCAGTATGTCGGTACCATGGCGCTGGACTCGGCCAACACCAACATGATCTCGCCCTATAGCCTCTTCGATACCGGCTTGAATTACCGCACCCGCATCGGTGGCCACATGACGACCTGGAGTGCCAACATCACCAACCTGGCCAATCGCAAGTACTGGACCTACTATCAGGAAACCTACCTGAACGTGGGTGCGCCGCGTACCCTGAACCTGAACGTGCGCGCCGAGTTCTGAGCGTGATGGGTTCTTGATACGGAAAGGCTGATATCTCATGATCGGTGGCATGACCTCCCATAAATCTGCCAGGGCCTGTGCCTGGCTGATCGGCCTGTTGCTGGCCGCCAGCCTGGCGCAGGCCGCCGATCGTGACGATCGCCAGACCAAGACGCCTTATGCCCCGCGCCAGCCGCTCTCCAGCCTGGAGCCGGTACCTGCCGGCTATGCACCGGTGTTCACCCAGCTGCTGGCGCGCCATGGTTCACGTGGCCTGACCGGGATGAAATCCGATCTGGCCCTCTATCGCCTGTGGCAGCAGGCCGACCAGGAGCACGCCCTGACCCCGCTGGGCCAGAGGCTGGGACCGGCCTTGCAGGCCATGCTGCGGGCCAATTTCCTGCTGGGGGCGGGGGTGCCCGGCATCAGCGAACCCGGCTACGGCAATGAGACGCTGACCGGGTTGCAGGAGCACGCCGAGCTGGCGCGACGGATGGTGCAGCGACTGCCGGACTTGTTCGATGAGTCCAAGTCGGGCCAGCGCGAGGTGGTCGTGGTCAGTTCCGGCAAGGATCGCGCCGTGGATAGCGCAGAAGCCTTCACGCAGTCGCTGCTGGCTGCCAGGCCGGGCTTGCGCGGCCATGTGGAGGGACCGTCCAGGGATACCTACCTGCTGTATTTCCATCGTCTGCCCAAGACCCCGCCGGCAGAGACGGCCGCGCCAGATTCCCGCGAGGCCCTGCGCCTGCAGACCTGGAAGGATAGCCAGGTCTACCAGGCCTATCAGCGTGGCGCGGCACTGCAGGCGCAACTGGCGCGCATCCGCCAGGATCCGCGCTTGCAGGATGCTGCCGATGCGGTCCTGTCGCAACTGTTCCAGCCGGATTTCCTGAAGCGCCTGGCACAGGGCGGCTACCGTTTCAGCAACAGCGGCACGCTGAGCTTTGCCAGCGAGGATGGACGTCATGCCAATACCCTGACCGGCGACGGCCGCAGCGTCATCGCCAACGGCGTGCAGGCAGCCTGGGCGCTGTATGACCTGTATGCCATCAGCGCCGGGATGAGCACCGAACTGGAGCGGGCTGGCAGCAGTGTGAAGGTTTTCGACAGTTTCATGCCGCCGATGGCGGCGCAGGTCTTCGCCGAAGCCGAAGATGCTGAAGATTTCTACAGCAAGGGACCGGGCATGATGGAGCAGGGCGATGTGACCTCGCGCATGGGGCGCATCCTGCTGCAGGATTTCTTTGATGAGGCCGACGCCATCGACCGTGGCCAGCGCCAGCATCTGGCCAAGCTGCGCTTCGCCCATGCCGAGATCGTCATTCCGCTGGCGACCCTCATGGGCCTGCCGGGGGCGGCGCAGCAGGTGGACGAGCGTGAACCCTATACGCCCGCCCGCAACGGCTGGCGTGGCGCGCAGATCGCGCCGATGGCCGCCAACCTGCAATGGGACATGTTTGCCGATGCGGCAGGACACACCTTGGTGCGCCTGCTGTACAACGAAGGGGAGATGGATTTCAAGCCGTCCTGTGACCAGGCCAGGATCGCGCCCCGCAGTCACTACTACGACTATCACGCCTTGCGGGCCTGTTACGGACAGGCTGGCGCAGGACGCGCATCGGCGTTCCAGGGACTATCAGCACGTCAACAGGATGCCCGGGCCTATGGAAACGCGGAGGTTTTTGGCGCCATCATGGATCCGCAACTTGCGCGCTTGAGTGTGAAGAATTAAGCGCGCATGGATGTCATCCGGACCGGCAAGGTCTCATCACTCCCCCCTGCGCTCTCTATCAACATCTTTCTGAATTCGCCATCGTCAGGTTTTTGTTCGGACTCCCTTTTCCGCTGCTTGCGACGGCGTTCAGCAGCATTGAATTCCGACATGAACTGCCATTGTTCCAAATGCCTGAAATAGGTCGAGCCGCTGTAGACAGGTCTGACTTCTCCTACCGGGTCAACAGGAATGACCGGGGTGACCGGATTACGCGCCATGATTCTTCCCTCGGTGGTCGCTGATGATGAATCCCCTGCTTACCTGATCTCTGTTGCGGCGTTTTTGCGCCTCTTCCGCAGATGAATGATTTGCGCACCAAGGCCGACAATGAGCATCAACAGTAAACCTGCGTGAAATCCGAGCAACACCGGAGATGTTAACTCTGTCACGAAAGGATGGTCGTCAGGCGCTCTGCGCAGGGTTCCCGAGACGGTAGGCACTCTCAACAAGAACACGGTCACCGTCAGCGCAATGGTGTCCACATATTCTATCTCGCGTCCCAGAACAGTTATGTAATTCGCTGTAAAACCCAAAAGAAGAAAAGCCAGTGTCGCGATTGCAATCCCATAGCTGATCACTTGTTCGGTGAGTCCAAGTCGGGCCAGCGCGAGGTGGTCGTGGTCAGCTCCGGCAAGGATCGTGCCGTGGGTAGCGCAGAAGCCTTCACGCAGTCGCTGCTGGCTGCCAGGCCGGGCTTGCACGGCCACGCCAGATTCCCTGAGAGGCCCAGCGCCTGCAGACATATCACGCCTTGCGGGCCTGTTATGGACAGGCCCGCGCAGGCAATCAGGACTGAGGTGCTCAGGGCTGGCAGACAGGCTGTATGGTGTGAACCGCCCGAGGCTTGCGCTGCACCAGCAGGAACAGCAGCAGTCCTGCCAGCGTGAGCATAAATCCAGCCCAGACTGCCGACAGCAAACCGTAGCCTTGCGCAATGGCCTGTCCACCCGACCACGCACCGATGGCATTGGCGATGTTCAGCGCGGCCAGATTCATGGCGCCCATCAGGGTGGGCGCATCGGGTGCCGCTTCGGTGAGACGTACCTGGATGGTGGGAATGGCAACCATCATGGTGGCACCGACGGCAAACAGACCGGTCATCAAGACCCAAGGGGCCGCTCCAGCCGTGGCCAGCCATCCCAGCGCCAGCAGGGCGCTGCCAAAACCGGCCACCAGACCCAGGGAACCATGGCGATCGGCCAGGCGGCCGCCCAAGGTGTTACCGGCGGTCATCCCTACGCCGAACAAGGCCAGGGCAACCGGAATCCAGCGCTCGCTCAGTCCGGCCGTCTGGGTCACCAGCGGACCGATGAAGGTATATACCGCGAAGATGCTCGCCACGCCCAGCGCAGCCACGCCGATCAGCGCCCATACGCGGCCTCGCTTGAGGGCCAGCAGTTCCTGCCGGACCGGTCCGCCATCCAGGGCGCTGCTGCGCGGTATCCAATGCCACAGACTCAGCAGGGACGCCACTCCCAGCAACGAGACCACCAGGTAGGCATTGCGCCAGCCCAGCGTCTGGCCCAGCAGCGTCGCCAGCGGCGAACCCACGATGGTCGCCACCGTCAGGCCGGACATGACCAGCGCAAATGCGCGTCCGCCCTGTCCGGGGCCGACGATGTAACTGGCGACCACGGCACCGGCACCGAAATAGGCGCCTTGCGGAATCCCGCTCAGCAAGCGCGCCAGCGTGAAGCTGCCGAACCCGGCCGCCAATGCCGAGAGCAGGTTGCCCGCCACGAATAGCGCCATCAGGGCCAGCAGCAGGTGACGCCGGTTGAGCTTGGCCGCCAGCAAGGTGGCCGCCGGGCCACCCAGGACCACACCCAATGCATAGGCTTCGATGGCATGCGTCGCCGTGGGGATGTCCAATCCGAGTTCGCCAGCAAACAACTGCAGCAGCCCCATGCTGGCGAATTCTGAGGTGCCGATACTGAAGGTGCCCAATGCCAGGGCCAGCAGGGCCAGGCGTGGATGGCGGGTGCGGCTGGTTTCAGGCAGGCCGTGGGTGGCCGATGAGGCTTGATGGCTTGGATTGCGCATGGAAGTTCTCCTCGATGATTGACATTGCAAGGACAAGTGCTCCCTCACCGGGACCATTGTCCGGTGCCGCTCAGGCCGGGGAGGGAGGGGTGAGATTTAACGGCTCAGGCGCCTGCAGGCAGCGGTGCCTGCGAATGGATCAGGCCGGCTGCGCGCAGATCGCGCCAGAAGTCGACAGGGATGATCTCCGTAAGGGCGGCGCGATCTTCCGCCAGACGTTCCGGGCGGCTTGCTCCCGGAATCACCGCCGCCACCGCAGGATGGGCCAGTGAAAACTGCAGGCCGGCGGCCTTCATGCTGACTCCGTACCGTTCGGCCAGCGTCTTGATGGCCTGTACGCGGGCCTGGATGGCGGGCGTGATGGGCGCATATTCAAAATTCGGACCGCCGACCAGGGCGCCCGAACTGTAAGGGCCACCCACCACGATGCTCAGGCCCCGCTCGCTGACGCGCGGCATGACACGCTGCAGGGCGCGCTCATGATCGAGCAGGGTGTAGCGGCCGGCCAGCAGGAAACCATCCGGACGCGGCTCCTGCAGGTCCAGCAGCAGTTCGATCGGCTCCACCCGGTTCACACCCAGACCCCAGGCACCGATCACGCCCTCGTCGCGCAGCCGGTCCAGGGTCTTGAAGGCGCCATTGCGGGCGCTCTCGAAGACGCTCAGCCATTGGTCTCCATAAAAATCCTGGGCAACGTCGTGTACCCAGACGATATCGAGCCGGTCGGTCTTCAGCCGTTGCAGGCTGTCGTCAATGGAGCGCAGGGTGGCGTCTTCCGAGTAGTCGTTGACGATGCGGTTGGCACGGCCGTGGCGGAAGACATCCCCTTTCTCGCCGAGATCGCGCGCGCTCACGTCTTCCAGTTCATCCATGACCAGCCGGCCGACCTTGGTAGCCAGTACATAGCTGGAACGCTCCTTGCCGCGGAGCGCGTCGCCCAGCCGCGCCTCGGCCAGGCCTGCGCCATAGAAAGGCGCGGTGTCGAAGAAGCGGATGCCGTCGTTCCAGGCGGCATCGACGGTAGCGCGTGCTTCCTGCTCGGGAATGGCGCGGAACATGTTGCCCAGCGGTGCGGTCCCGAAGCCCAGGGCGCCGGGGAGAAGGTTCTTCAAGCTCATGGTGTTCTCCTGTTCAAGTGGGGTTGCGATGAACGTCATCTTCGGCACTGAGGAGAGATTCGGCAAATTTATTATTGATAAATAAGATTTATTGTGCAGAATATATCTGTATGAGATATGACCTGAATTTGCTTCCCGTTTTTGTCGCCCTGATGGAAGAGCGCAGCGTCACCCGTGCTGCCTTGCGCCTGGGCATGACGCAGGCCGCCGTGTCCAACGCCCTGGCGCGGCTGCGCGGCACCCTGCAGGATCCGCTCTTCATCCGCGAGCGCTACAGCATGCGGCCGACCCCCAAGGCTGAGGTGCTGGCCCCGGCCTTGGCCTCGGCACTGGCGGCGATGGACGCGGTGGTACTCGGCCAGCAGGCGTTTGATCCGGCCCGCGCAGATCATCAGGTGACGATCGCACCCAACAGTTACGTGGAGTTCGTGCTGGTGCCCAGGCTGGTGGCGCGCCTGAGCCAGCTGGCGCCGGGAATACGGCTGCGCACCTTGAACTTTGGTACCGATCTGGCCGAGACCGGGGTCAGCGCGGGCGATACTGCCATGGTGCTGGGAAGGATCGAGGAGGCGCCCGACAACCTGGTGGTCCAGCACATCGCCGACGACGGGCTGGCTTGCGTGGTCCGGGCCGACCATCCCGTCATCGGCAATCGCATCGGCAAGAACCAGTACGAGCGGCTCAAGCACGTGAACGTGCTGCCGTCGGGACGCTTGCGCACGGGCCTGTTCCAGGTCCTGCAGCGGCAGGGGCTCAAGCGGGAAGTGGTGGCGTCGGTCACGCACTTTGCATCGATTCCTGAAATCATCGCTGCCACCGATTACTGTGCCACCTTGCCCCGGCTGATCTGTCAGCGCCTGGTGCAGGACCGCCGGCTCAAGGTGCTGCCCACGCCGGTGGATCTGGGTAGCTTCCCGCTGCACATGGCATGGCACGTGCGCTACCGGGATGATCCCGCGCACGGGTGGTTGCGCAGACTGGTGGCCGAAACCGCTGCAGCGCTGTGATGCCGGCGAGGGGCGCACCAAGGAGGGGACCTCGCCTGAATTGAAAAAGGCGCCACGACCTCAGTCGGTGGCGCCTCGGGTCGGCAAGGTAGATATGCAATCAGAACTGATAACTCACACCCACGCGCAGCACCGGGTACAGGTTGTAGCCATGCACCTTGTCGTTGAGTTCGGCATTTTCCGCCGCCACGTCGGTGGCAAGACGCGAGCAGATGGCGGCCGAGGCATTGCAGCCGGAGTTGCTGACCGAGGTGGAGGGATTACCCTGGAACATCACGCCCAGGTCCGCCGTGAAGCCCCAGCCTGACTTGCCGGGCGCAGCCGCATTGCCATAGCCCAGGCCCACGTAGGGCGCGAACTTCTTGAAATCGATGCGGCCATCAACCTGGCCCGCCTGGGAAGCGGTGTAGACGTTGCCATTGATGGTGTAGACGCCGCCAGCCTTGGGCTTGCCGGTGGCATCGATCTTGTTGCCGTTGTAGATCACGCCGCCGGAGAGGCGGAAACCATTGTCGAACGGAAACCAGTCCAGCAACGCATCAAAGGTGCGCAGCTTGGCTTTGGCGTCATAGTTCATATCATTGGTGCTGGAATTGAACGAATAATCGAAGTAATTGACTCCGAAGCGGGCGTTGAGCTGCTGCGCCAGCGGCACGCTCAGGTGGACGCCTACGCCGGTAGTGCCGACTTCGCCGCTCAGTCCGAGGTTGGCCGCCTGGGCGCTGCCGCCAAGGGCAGCCAGGCTGATGAGACAAGCGCAGGAAAGTTGGAAACGATGCACGAAAAGATCCCCCGGGAGTGATGATGGACTGGTTGACCAACAGCCGATGGCCAGACGGTCAGGCGCCGTCCATCGCAGCCTAGGGTTTGCCCCATCGTTCTGTAAAGCGCGACAATGCTGAAAAGCAACAAAAACCAGGTGAAGGCCGCACGGCCGTGTCATTCGTGCCACAGCAGGCGCCTGCAGGCCGGGTTTTCGATGTCGTCTCGCCAACAGCGCCAATGCGAGCGACCGGCCTACGGGGCGACCCCTTTGATGCATATCAATGCGATCCTGCAATGATCTGGCTATCCTGCAAGCTCCAGTCAATACCAGCTCGCCCGGTGGGCTCGCGGCCCAGCGCATGTGCGCGCCGCGTCAGTCCGGCGTGGCAGCCGGCCAGGAGCATCGCATGCAAGTCGCCCATCCGTCCACCCTGCATCCATCCGCCAGTCTCGCCGGCATGAACAAGGCCGTCCTGCGCAAAATGGACCAGCGTGGCCCGCGTTATACCTCCTATCCCACGGCAGACCGCTTTACCAGCGACTTCGCCGTCACCGATTACCTGCATGCGGTGTCCGACCGCCGCAACATGAGCGCCTGGCGCGCCTTGTCGCTGTACCTGCACATTCCGTTCTGCGACACCATCTGTTACTACTGCGCCTGCAACAAGATCGTGACCAAGAACCGCGCCAAGGCCGCCCTCTACCTGAGCTACCTCAAGCGCGAGATCAGCATGCAGGGCTCGCTTTTCTCCGGCATGAACCAGGTCGAGCAACTGCACTTCGGGGGCGGCACGCCGACTTACCTGTCCGACGAGCAGATGTCCGACCTGATGGACCACATTCGCCACAGCTTCACGCTGGCACCGGATCACGTCGGCGAATACTCGATCGAGATCGATCCTCGCACGGTGTCGGTGCAACGTGTCCACAAGCTGCGCGAGCAGGGCTTCAACCGTATCAGCCTGGGCGTGCAGGACTTCGATCCGGAAGTGCAACTGGCGGTGAACCGCGTGCAATCCGAGGAACAGACCCTGCAGATCATTGCGGCGGCGCGTGACGCCGGCTTCCGCTCGGTCAGCATCGACCTGATCTACGGCCTGCCCAAGCAGAACGTGATGTCCATGTCGCGCACCCTGGCCAAGGTCATCGCGGCCAGCCCGGACCGCATCGCCGTCTACAACTATGCGCACATGCCGCAGCTGTTCAAGACCCAGCGCCAGATCAAGGAAGAGGAGCTGCCCAGCGCCGACAGCAAGCTGGACATGCTCTCGCTGTGCATCCGCCAGCTGACCGGTGCCGGCTACGTCTACATCGGCATGGATCACTTTGCCAAGCCCACCGACGACCTGGCCATCGCCCAGCAGCAGGGACGCCTGCACCGCAACTTCCAGGGCTACTCCACCCATTCGGAGACCGACCTGGTGGCCTGCGGCGTCTCGGCCATCAGCGCCGTGGGTGGCAGCTACAGCCAGAACGAGAAGACCCTAGATGGCTATTACGCCCGTCTGGAAAATTCCACCCTGCCCATCGCACGCGGTATCCAGCTGGGCATGGATGACGTGCTGCGCCGGCTCATCATCCAGCGCCTGATGTGCAATTTCGAGCTGTCCATCAATTCGCTGGAGATCGCCTATCCCATCGTCTTCCGCGAATACTTCGCTTCCGAAATGGAGCAACTGAAGCAACTGGCAGAGGATGGCCTGATCAACATCGAACCCGAATGGATTACCGTCGAGCCCAAGGGCCGCCTGCTGATCCGCAACATCTGCATGGTGTTCGACCGCTACCTGACGCAGGACCGCGCGAAAGCCGCGAGCCAGAACAAGGACGCACCGCAGCGCTACTCGCAGACCGTTTGAGCCGGGCGGAGCGCACGTGAACCTGCTGCCGATCTTCCTGGTAGGCCTGATGGGCAGCGTCCATTGCATCGGCATGTGCGGTGGCATCGTCGGCGCGCTCAGTTCGGCCGGACCGGCCCGTGCCCCGGCCGTTCCCGCACAGGCGCTGGCTCAGGCCTCGCTGGCAGTGCCGCAGGGCCGTCCCGTTCATCGCATCATTCCCCTTCATATCGCCAGCTCCACCCAGGTACAAGCCTTCGGGCAGGACCTGCTGCGGTTGCTGGGCTACAACTTCGGCCGCCTCTCCAGCTATGCGCTGGCCGGTGCCCTGGCCGGTGGCATTGCGGCCGGCCTGCTGCGCGGTGCCGACGTGCTGGGTTGGCTGGCGCCAGCGCAGACGGTGGCCTATGTCATGACCAATCTGGTGCTGATCCTGCTGGGGCTGTATCTCACCCAGTGGTGGAGTGGCATGTCACGCATGGAGCAGTTGGGTAGCGGCCTGTGGGCGCGCCTGCGCCCGCATGCGGCGCGGCTGGTGCCGGTCGACACGCCGGCCAAGGCGCTGCTGCTGGGCAGCCTGTGGGGCTGGCTGCCGTGCGGGATGGTCTACAGCGCCTTGCTCACCGCGCTCATGGCCGGCAGTGCCGTGCAGGGTGCGCTGACCATGCTGGCCTTCGGGGCCGGTACCTTGCCGGTGTTGCTGGCGGCCGGACTCTCCGGTGCGCGCCTGCGCCAGCTGGCGGCGCGTCCCTGGGTGCGGCGCAGTGCCGGGGTGGTGGTACTGGCCTTCGGCCTGCTGGGCTTGTTGCGTGCCGCCGAGATCGGTGGCCTGGGCATCGCCCGTGGCTGGATCGACGTGTTCTGTGTCAGCCCGGTGCATGGAAGCTGACCATGGCCAATGAAGAAAATACAAAGGCGAGCCTGTGTTTCCACTGCGGCCAGCCGGTGCCGTCCGGTGAGTCCTGGACGCTGGACATCGGCGGTGCCACGCGCGAGCTGTGCTGCGTGGGTTGCCAGAGCGTCGCCCGGCTCATCGTCGATAGCGGATGTGAAGATTTCTACCTGCGCCGCACCGTTCCCTCTGCGCGCGTCGATCCCGAACAATTGCTGCCGCCCGAGCTGGTCCTGGTGGACCTTCCGGCGCAGGCAGGCGACGGCGTTTCTGCCGATACCGATGACCAGGCCCGGGAGCTGGTGCTCTCCATCGATGGCTTGCGCTGTGCCGCCTGCGTCTGGCTGATCGAAAAATATCTGGCGCGGCTGCCTGGCATCGAGATGGCCGAGCTCAACGTGGCCAGCGCCCGCCTGCATATCCGTCGCGATCCGAACCGGTGCTCTACCTCGACTATCCTGCGCGGCCTGCATGGCCTGGGCTATACCGCCTATCCCTTCGATCCGCTGCGCCAGGGCGAGCAGGCACGCCGTGCTTCACGCCGCCTGTTCCGTCAGTTGTTCATTGCCGGACTGTCGATGATGCAGGTGATGATGTATGCCATCCCGGTCTACATGACCCATGAAGGCATCGATCCCGACATGATGGCGCTGATGCGCTGGGCCAGCCTGTTCCTGACCATTCCGGCCGTGTTCTATTCGGCCTTGCCGTTCTTCACCGGTGCCTGGGCCGGCTTGCGTGCACGCTCGCCGGGCATGGACCTGCCGGTGGCCATCGGCATTGCGGCGGCCTTCACCGGCAGCGCCATCGCCACCTGGCGCGGCGAGGGCGAGATCTGGTTCGATAGCGTGAGCATGTTCATCTTCCTGCTGCTGGCCAGCCGCTATCTGGAGACGGCCGCAAGGCGCAAGTCGGCCGCGGCGCTGGAGCGCATGCAGCAGGCTTTTCCAGCCTCGGCGCTGGTGTTGCGCGGCTATCCGCAGCAACGCGAGACGACTCTGGTGGCAGCCGCACAATTGCAGGCCGGCGACGTGGTCCTGGCCCGTCCTGGCGATACCATCGCCGCCGATGCCTACCTGATCGAAGGCGTGGCCGAACTGGACCTGGCGCTGTTGTCCGGCGAGAGCCGTCCGCAGACTTTTCAGCTCGGCCAGGAAGCGCCCGGTGGTGCCGTCAACCTGAGCCAGCCGGTGTTGCTGCGGGTGGTGCGCAGCACCCGCGACAGCACGCTGGCCGCCATCACCCGCCTGGCCGAACAGGCCGGGCAGGGCAAGCCGGCCCTGGCCCAGTGGGCCGATGTGGTGGCTTCGCGCTTCGTGGTGGCCTTGTTGCTGCTGGCGGCCATCACCTTCGTTGCGTGGCATATGATTGATCCTTCCCGCGCCTGGGCCACGGCCATCGCCGTGCTGGTGGTGTCCTGCCCGTGCGCGCTGTCACTGGCCACGCCTTCGGCCCTGGCGGCAGCCACCGACCGCCTGCTGCGCGAGGGCACCCTGGTGGTGCGCGGCAACGTGCTGGAAACCCTGCAGCGCGCCGATACCATCCTGTTCGACAAGACCGGCACGCTCACCCAAGGCCGGCCGCAACTGACGGCCCTCTGGAGCCGCATTCCCCAAGAGCAGGCGCTGTCACTGGCTGCCACCATGGAGCGCGGCAGCCTGCATCCGCTGGCCAAGGCGCTGGTCGAGGAGGCCGGGCGCCGCAACATCGCCGCCTGCGAGGTCGCACAACTGGGCTCCGTCACCGGTGCGGGCATGCATTGCCTCATCGATGGCGTGCCGTATCGTCTCGGCGCACGCCGTTTCGTGGCCGAGATTGCCGGCGATGTCATCCCGCCCGAACTGAGCCAGACCGCCACGGCGGCAGCCGGTTCGGTCTACCTGGGCAACAGCAGCGGCTGGCTGGCGCGCTTCGATCTGGCCGATGCGCTGCGTGCGGATGCGGTGCAAACCGTTGCTGCTTTCCGCGCGCAGGGCTTGCGCGTGATCCTGCTCAGTGGCGACCAGCCCGAGGTCTGCGCCGAGGTGGCCGCTACCGTGGGTATCAGCGAAGTGATCGCCGGTTGCACGCCGCAGCGCAAGCTGGAGGCGGTGCGCGAATTGCAGCAGGACGGGGCCGTGGTGGCCATCGTTGGCGATGGCATCAATGACGCGGCCATGCTGCGCGCCGGGGACGTTTCCTTTGCCATGGGCAAGGGCGCGGCGCTGGCCCAGGTCAGTGCCGATGCCGTCATCATGAGCGACCGTCTCTCGGCCGTAGCGCAGTGTGCGCACATGGCCCGGCGTACCATGCGCATCGTGCGCCAGAACCTGGTGTGGGCCAGCGTCTACAACTTCCTCGCCATTCCGGCCGCCGCATTCGGTTTGCTCGACCCGTGGATGTCGGCCGTGGGCATGTCGGCCAGTTCGCTGCTGGTGGTCGGCAATGCCTTGCGCCTGAGCCGCGCCACACGCGCGGCGGAGTCAGTGCCGACCCCCGTTGCTGCAGTCCAGCCCGTGCTGGCAGGAGGAGCCTGATGGAAGCCCTCTACCTGCTCATTCCGCTGAGCACCTTGCTGGTCTTCCTGGCGATCTGGGTGTTCTTCCGCGCCTCCGACGGCGGCCAGTTCGATGACCTCGAAGGACCGGCCATGCGTATCCTCAACGATGACGATACGACGCCCGATCAGCATCGCGCGGATCTTCCCTGAAGGTCCATTTCAAGCGCCATTGCGTAGCGTTTTTGTCCGCAATCACGGAGTTTCATCCCAAGCCTCTTTCCACTTGATACACGTCAATGCCCAGCGGGTGCAGGTTCCGTAAGCTCGCATTGAACAGTACTCAACAAAGTGGGGAGAGTTTCGTGAGCAAAGAAAATAGCTACAACTACACGGTTGTGCGCCAATTCACCGTGGCGACCATCCTGTGGGGCGTAGTCGGTATGCTGGTCGGTGTAATCATCGCCGCCCAGCTGGCATGGCCCGAACTGAACATGGGGATACCCTGGCTGAGCTTCGGCCGGCTACGTCCCTTGCATACCAACGCAGTGATCTTTGCCTTCGGAGGCTGCGCGCTGATGGCAACCTCGTATTACGTCGTCCAGCGCACCTGCCAGGTGCGGCTGTTCTCCGACTTCCTGGCGGCCTTCACCTTCTGGGGCTGGCAACTGGTGATCGTCGGTGCGGCCATCACGCTGCCGATGGGGCTGACCCGCGGCAAGGAATACGCCGAACTGGAATGGCCCATCACCATCCTGATCGCCATCGTCTGGGTGGCCTACGCCGTGGTGTTCTTCGGCACCCTCATCAAGCGCAAGGTCAAGCACATCTACGTGGCCAACTGGTTCTACGGCGCCTTCATCATCGCCGTGGCCATCCTGCACATCGTCAACGGCATGACCATGCCGGCCACGCTCACCAAGTCGTACTCCATGTACAGCGGTGCGCAGGATGCGATGATCCAGTGGTGGTACGGTCACAATGCGGTGGGCTTCTTCCTGACCGCCGGCTTCCTGGGCATGATGTATTACTTCATCCCCAAGCAGGTCAACCGTCCGGTCTATTCCTACCGCCTGTCGATCGTGCACTTCTGGGCGCTGATCTTCACCTACATGTGGGCCGGTCCGCACCATCTGCACTACACCGCATTGCCTGACTGGACCCAATCGCTGGGCATGGTGTTCTCGCTGATCCTGCTGGCACCGTCCTGGGGTGGCATGATCAACGGCATGATGACCATGTCGGGCGCCTGGCACCAGCTGCGTACCGATCCCATCCTGAAGTTCCTGGTGGTGTCGCTGTCCTTCTACGGCATGTCCACCTTCGAAGGTCCGATGATGGCCATCAAGACCGTCAACGCCTTGTCCCACTACACCGACTGGACCATCGGCCACGTGCACTCCGGTGCCCTGGGCTGGGTCGGCTTCGTCACCATGGGGGCGATGTATTACCTGATTCCGCGCCTGTCGGGCAAGACCCAGATGTGGAGCAAGGACCTCATCGAAATCCACTTCTGGGTGGCCACCATCGGCATCGTGCTCTACATCGCTGCCATGTGGATCGCCGGGGTGATGCAGGGCCTGATGTGGCGTGCGGTCAATGCCGACGGCACCCTGACCTACAGCTTCGTCGAAGGCGTCAAGGCAACCTACCCGTACTACATCATTCGTCTGATGGGCGGCCTGATGTACCTGTCCGGCATGCTGGTGATGGCCTACAACACCTGGCGCACCATGCGCGGCACCGAACTGGCTGTCGCACCGATTCCTGCCGTGACCAACGCTGCGCACTGATTGGGGGAAAGTATGAAGTTTTCGCATGAATGGATTGAGAAGAACCCCTGGCTGCTCATCGGCCTGGTGCTGCTGGTGGTCAGTGTGGGTGGCCTGGCCGAGATCGTGCCGCTGTTCTTCCAGAAATCGACCACCGAGCCGATCGCCGGCCTGAAGCCGTACTCGGCCCTGCGCCTGGCCGGCCGCGACATCTACATCCGCGAGGGCTGCTACAACTGCCACTCGCAGATGATCCGCCCGCTGCGCGCCGAGACCGAGCGCTATGGTCACTACTCGGTGGCCGGTGAGTCGGTCTACGACCACCCCTTCCAGTGGGGTTCCAAGCGTACCGGTCCGGACCTGGCCCGCGTGGGTGGCCGCTACAGCGATGAATGGCATCGCGCCCACCTGCACAACCCGCGTGACGTGGTGCCGGAGTCCAACATGCCGGCCTACCCGTGGCTGGAGCAGGCCAAGCTGGACAACTACGACATCGTTGCGCGCATGAAGGCATTGAAGCGCATTGGCGACCCGTACACCGAAGACGACATCAAGAATGCCCCGGCCGAACTGGTCGGCAAGACCGAACAGGATGCGCTGATCGCCTACCTGCAAGGCCTGGGTATCCTGATCAAGGCGGAGAGATAAGACCATGATTGAAATGTTGACCGATCCACGCAGCCTGATCACGCTGATCAGCTTCGTCACCTTTGCCGGCATTCTGTGGTGGACCTATGTCGGCCACAAGCCCGCTGATTTCACGCAAGCCGAGATGATCCCCTTCGCCGATGGCGACATCGGCCAGCCCGCCGCCGCCGAGAGCAGCGACAAGGAGGTGCGCCATGGCTGATTTCACCAATGGTTTCTGGAACCTCTGGATCATCGTCCTGACCGTGCTGGGCATCGCCGGCTGCGCGCTGCTGTTGTGGCAGCAGTCCAGCTGGAAGGTCAAGAAGGGCGACCAGCCCATCGCCGGTTCGACCACCGGCCACGTCTGGGACGAAGACCTGACCGAACTGAACAACCCGCTGCCGCGCTGGTGGATGTGGCTGTTCTACCTGACCATCTTCTTCTCGGTGGGCTACTTGATCGCTTACCCCGGCCTGGGCAACCTGCCCGGCACCCTGGGCTGGCATTCCACCAGCGAGCACGATGCCGACGTGAAGCAGGCCGAAGCCAAATACGGACCGCTCTTCGACAGCTACCTCAAGCAAGACCTGAAGGTGGTGGCCGCCGACCCGCAGGCCCATGCCATCGGCGAGCGCCTGTTCCTGACCTACTGCGCGCAGTGCCACGGTTCGGATGCGCGCGGCAACAAGGGCTTCCCCAACCTGACCGACAACGACTGGCTGCATGGCGGCACGCCCGAGATCATCAAGGAAACCATCCTCAAGGGCCGTCACGGCGTCATGCCGCCGATGGCTGCGGCCGTGGGCAGCGCCCAGGACGTCGATAACGTCGCCAACTACGTGCTGAGCCTGTCCGGTTCCGCCCATGATCCGATCAAGGCCGAGCTGGGCAAGCCCAAGTTCGCGGCTTGCGCGGCCTGCCACGGCGCTGGCGGCGTGGGTAACCAGACCATCGGTGCGCCCAACCTGAGCGACAAGATCTGGCTCTATGGCGGCAGTATCGACACCATCAAGGAAACCATCAACAAGGGCCGCGACAACACCATGCCGGCGTTTGGCGAATTCCTCGGTGAACCCAAGGTGCACGTGCTGGCAGCTTATGTCTGGAGCTTGTCCAACAAGCCCAGCAACGCCGCTGCGAAGTAACACGGCATGAGCAGTTGAACCCGCGCCGGGGCCGACGCAGACACAGATCTGCGCGGCCCCGGCGTTCTTCGTGATGGCCAAGATGGCCGCGCCCGGCCAAGGGGCGCACAACAGAGAGTGAAAGCAGAGCAGGCAAGATCATGAACAAGGCCGCAATGACACCCAGGCAGGGCAAGGAAGGGGACCCGCCGCCCCAGGCTGATGCGCAGCAGGACAAAGGCAGCAAGGACGGCAAGGAGGATTACGCTGTCGTGCGCATGTATGCCGCCCGTGAGCAGATTTACCCGCGCGAGATCCAGGGCCGCTTCGCCAGCCTGCGCTGGCTGTGCGTGTTCCTGACCCAGCTGGTCTTCTACGGACTGCCGTGGATCAACTGGAACGGGCGCCAGGCCGTGCTGTTCGACCTGGCCTCGCGCAAGTTCTACCTGTTCGGCCTGGTGCTGTGGCCGCAGGACTTCATCTGGCTGGCCGCGCTGCTGATCATTTGCGCGTTCAGCCTGTTCCTCTTCACGGCCATTGCTGGCCGCGTGTGGTGCGGCTATTCCTGTCCGCAGACGGTCTATACCGAGATCTTCCTGTGGATCGAACGCCGCATCGAAGGCAACCGCAGCGCGCGCATGCGCCTGGACCGCCAGCCCTGGTCGTTCGGCAAGCTCTGGCGCAAGTCCGCCAAGCACTTCGCCTGGGGTAGCCTGGCCCTGTGGACCGGCATCAGCTTCGTCGGCTACTTCTCGCCCGTCCGCGATCTGCTGCCGGAAATCAGCCACTTTGCGCTCGGTCCTTGGGAGAGCTTCTGGATCGTCTTCTACGCCTTCGCCACTTACGGCAATGCCGGCTGGATGCGCGAGCAGGTGTGCAAGTACATGTGCCCGTATGCACGTTTCCAGAGCGCCATGTTCGACCGCGACTCGCTCATCATCACCTATGACGACGCCCGTGGCGAGCCGCGCATGCCAGTGGCCAAGGCGGCCAAGTTGAAGGAGGGTACCAAGGCCGGGGATTGCATCGACTGCACCATGTGCGTCCAGGTCTGCCCGACCGGCATCGACATCCGCCAGGGCCTGCAATACATGTGCATCGGCTGCGCAGCCTGCGTGGATGCCTGCGACAGCGTGATGGACAAGATCGACCGCCCGCGCGGCCTGATCCGCTATTCCACCGAGAACGCCATCGAGCAGGGCTTCTCCACGCCGGAAATCCGGCGCCGCCTGTTCCGTCCGCGCATCCTGATCTATACCGCCATCCTGGGCACGGTCATCAGCCTGTTCCTGGGTTCGCTGGTGGTGCGGACACCGCTGAAGCTGGACGTGATCCGCGACCGGGGTTCCATGGGGCGCGAGGTGGAAGACGGCATCATCGAAAACGTCTACCGCCTGCAGGTCATCAACACCGATGAACGCGGCCATCGCTATCGCATCAGCGCCAGCGGCATTGAAGGACTGACCGTCGATCCGGCCGGCCCCATCGAGCTGGCCGCGACCCAGACCCTGATGGTGCCGGTGCGGGTGAGGGCGCCGCATGGCGCAGGCGAGTCAGGCTCCAACAAGATTCATATCGAATTGCAGGCCGAGGATCAGCCCGCACTGCACGTCAGCGAAAAGGCCGTCTTCCTGGTGCCGCGCCGCTGACCGCGTGCAGGCGGCGCAATCCACATGAACTTAACGTCATATCGAGAGGAAACCATGCAAACCATCTCCCCCAAGCTTGCCAATGCCGTTCCCTGGTATCGCCACCGCTGGCCCTGGCTGTTGATGTCGGGTCCGGCCGTGGTGGTGGTGGCAGGCCTGTTCACGGCCTGGCTGGCCATCTCGCGGGCCGATGCCCTGGTAGCGGACGATTATTACAAGCAAGGCAAGGCCATCAACAAGGACCTGCGCCGCGACCATGAAGCGCAGCGGCTGGGCGCCTCCATCGGTATCGCTTATGATCCGGCCAGTGCCGTGCTGCGCGGCCGCCTGCAGATGCGCCAGGCGCCCGCCGCCGGCGAGGAGGGCCGGACCCTGGTGCTGAACCTGGTCCACCCGACCCAGCCGTCCAAGGACCGCACGCTGACGGTGCGCACGGCGGCCGACGGCAGCTTCTCGTTGCCGTTGCCGGAGCTGGAACAGGCCCGCTGGCGTCTGGTGGCCGAGGATGGCAGCCATAGCTGGCGCCTGCACGGCAACTGGGTGTGGCCGCAACAGCGTGGTATCGAAATGAATGCGGAGGCCTACGCACCGGCCGAATAATGCGCTAAGCTGGAGTGAAGCCGGCTTCGAGACCGGCCATCTTCGGATGAAACTTCATGCGTCAAGGAGACAGCCATGCGCAAACAGCAACGCAATCTTGCCATCGTGGTCTGGGTGGCCTTTCTGATGGCCATTGCGGCCGAGGGCGTGTTCTTTTCCCTGTTCAATCCCGACGAACTGGCCATGGCCTCCGGCCGTGAATGGCATGCGCTAGGCGCTTATACCATCGGGTTCTTTTGTTTCTGGGGAAGTTTTGCCGTCTGCGGCCTGCTGGCGGTGCGGCTGACCCAGGCACTGCCTCGCGAGCGCCTGCGCCATTACGTCCAGGGCTGAGCGCCCCGGACTTTTTCCTGATCGTTGTGGTTTGCTGGCCGCTGGGTTGCGGCCTGGTTGCTGCTTAGTTGCTGCTTAGTTGCCGGCGCGGGCTGCTGCTGCCGCCTGTACCGGCGTGCAGGCATCCACGCCCGCTGCCAGGCGCTTGAGGGCGGGCAGGTCGACCACTTCCACATCGCGCTGTTCCACGGCCAAGAGGCCCTGCTTGCGGAACTTGGAAATGAGACGGCTGATGCTCTCGATGGTCAGGCCGAGATAGTTGCCCACGTCCTGGCGCGTCATACGCAGCTGGAAGCGCGTCGAGGAATAGCCGCGTGCAGCGTAACGTGAAGACAAGTTCACCAGGAAGGCGGCAAAGCGCTGCTCCGCACGCATGTTCCCCAACAGCATGATGACGTTCTGTTCGCTGGTGATCTCATGGCTCATCATGCGGTGGAAGTGGCGCAGCAGGTGCGGGATCTGGCCGAACAACTGTTCCAGGCGCGCAAACGGGATCTCGCAGACTTCGCTGTCTTGCAGGGCCACTGCATCGCACTGGTGATGCTCGGTGCTGATGGCATCCATGCCCAGCAGCTCGCCAGGCATCTGGAAGCCGGTGATCTGGCGGTCGCCGTCGAGGTTTTCCTGATAGGTCTTGAAGTGGCCCACGCGTACTGCATAGAGGGCGGTGAAGCGGTCGCCGATGCGGTACAGGAAGTCATCGCGCGCCACCTTGCGGCGGCCGATGATCTTGTCCAGGCGTTTCATGTCGGATTCGTCCAGGCCCATGGGCAGGCACAGCTGGTGCATGCCGCAGGCGGTGCAGCTACGCAGGGCGGAGCTGGCGGCAGCTTCGCGCGCGGCGCTCAGCGAGCATTGGGTCTGGGGTGCGGCCGCGTTGTTGGCGGCAGCAGCGAGCGAAGTGGAGTGGCAAGACTGGTTCATACGATGTTCCCGGCGGACATGTGACAATCGAATGCCTCGATTTTAAGTGCGCGGAACGTGATAGGCAGCACAATATTCCTGAATCAGAAGGCATTACTTGTCGCAGATCAAACTTGGTCCAAGTAATCGCCCGGATGGCCAGGCAAGGCCGTTGTCTGCAGGGGAATTTCACTGAAGGACGTCAGAACTGACAGCTTCTGACTGCGCGGCGCAATGGGAGAGAAGCGGCCTTGATGGGGGAAAGTGGGCGGTATCGCGGGGTTACCGGGGACCCGCGAATGCCCTTCCATGCGACCGTCTTGTTATTGAAACGCCAGAGTCTCCGTGGCTATCTGGAGGGGGTGGCCGGCTCAGGCTTCAGCCGTGGCCTTGCTGACTTCGGGCAGCGGCAGCGGAGTGCTGGTGGGGCGGCCACGATAATCGGTCCAGCACAGGCGCTTGAAGTCGTACAGCTTGCAGCGACGCGCGGTATCGAAATACCAGCGCCACGAGAAGCGCTGAATCACGATGCGACCCGGCAGCATGGTTTCGAGCTTCTTCTGCGCCTGCTTGAGGCGATACAGCGGCACGCTCATGTCCACGTGGTGCGCGGTGTGTTCCATGATGTGATGCAGCAGGGCGCCCCAGTAGCGGCCAAAGGTCAGGTGCACGGTAGTGGAAACGAAAGGTTGCGCAGCAGCCCAGGTGATCTTGTCTTCATACCAGGCCACCGAGGTATGCGTATGGTGCACGTACACGACGAAACCGATCATGGCCTTCCAGAACAGCAGCGGGATCGCAAAGCCGGTCACCAGCAGGGTCCAGAAGGATTGTTCAGTGGCTTGCGCGGCCCAGGCCAGGCCGGCGATCCAGACGGCGGCCACGGCGGTCACCAGCACGCCATCCCAGATGAATTCGGCGCGGCGGGTGGGCATCTGCTTCTTCGAGGGGAAGTACATGCGCTTCCACCACATGTCGATCATGTAGTACAGGCCGGGGCCGAAGCCGCTGCGGTAGATGCGCTCCAGGCGCTGGCGCCAGCGCGGCAGGGCGCGGAATTCTTCCAGCGAACGCGGCTGCCAGACGAAATCAAACCCCTTCAGGTTGGTATAGCCGTGGTGCACCACGTTGTGGCCGACGGCCCACAGGCTATAGGGCGTCAGCGACGGCATGAACAGCAGCCGGCCCAGCCAGGTATTGAGCTTGCGATTGGGCGTGAAGGCCTGGTGGCAGGCATCGTGGCCGAGGATGAACAGGCGGCCGATGATGAAGCCATTGACCACGCCCAGCGCGATCTTGGCCAGCAGCCAGGGCGCCCAGACGATGGCCGCCAGGCTGGCGCCGAACAGGCAGAAGTCCAGCACCGACAGCGCCAGGGCGATGGCCGTGCTGCGCCGGCTGATGGGGATCACCCAGGAACGGATGATCTTGCGATGGGGCATCGGTGCGCCAGGTGCGACCGGAGTGTTGGGGTGCGAAGTCGTCGACATCGAAATTACCTCTTCCTACTTTCAAACGGTGGACGGGGGAGCATGCCGCAGGAGACTGCTCCAGCTAACGCTGCAAGGGCGGATGGCATTGCAAGACATGGCGGCCGGCACACGGCCGTGGCGAAAGCGTTAGCGCTGATCCCAAAAAACAACGCGACCGGTCATCATGGATGACGGATCGCGCCGTTTGGGTGCGGCAAGAATACCTTAGAAACGGTAACCCACGCCAATGCCGATCAGCCACGGATCGATCTGCACGCTCGAAATCTTGGTGCCGGAAGCAGTCTTCACGTCGCTGGAGATCTGCACTTTCTTGATATCGAAGTTGAGGGACCAGTTCTTGTTGATCTTGTAATCGGCACCGATCTGCAGGGCGCCACCGACGCTGCTGCTGTCCAGTTGCAGGCCGCCATCGAGGTCCACGCTGGAGATGCGGGTGTAGTTGATACCGGCGCCGACGTAGGGGCTGAAGGCGGCGTCAGGCATGAAGTGGTATTGCACCAGCAGGGTCGGCGGCAGGTGCTTGAAGGTACCGATCTTGTTGCCGTCCAGGCGCACGTCCTGCTTTTGCGGATAGGTCAGCACCAGTTCAGCGGCGATGTTCGGGGTGAAGAAATAGCTGATGTCGAATTCGGGGATCACCTTGTTGTTGATGGTGATGCGGTCCGACGCGCCGCTGCCGGCGACCGGATCGGACTTGTTGTCCGGGCTCAGGTTGACGGCGCGCACGCGGATCAGCCACGGGCTTTGCGCTTCTTGAGCGAAGACGGGAGCAGCAGCGAAGGAAGAAGCCAGAGCTGCCACGGCGGCAGTGAGAGTGACGATTTTTTTCACGGTGTTTTACCTGTCGAGTGAGGATGTCCGAAAGGTACGCGTGAAGCTTTCTGCAGGCTTTGATGCCGATCAAGCGGGCTGGTACATGCGGCGAAAATGCAGCAAAGCGAAGGCCCTGGTGATCAAAAACGACACAAGCCCGGCCTGCAGGAACAGGCGCGGGCTTGCTGTGCAGAGGAAGGCGGCCACCGGTCGGGTCACCGCCTCATCCTGCCGGTGTGGCTTACTCCTTGTAGCGTGCTTCGCGCGCCAGCTTGGTCAGGTTTTCCGGATCTTCGAAGGCCTTGTAATAAGCGTTCAGTGCCGGTGCACCGCCCAGGTGGGCGTACAGCACGCGCTGGCCCTTGAAATGGCCCTTCTTGGCCATGTCGATCAGGCCGTCGATGGATTTTCCTTCATACACCGGATCAGTCAGCATGGCTTCCATCTCGGCGGCGGTGCGGATGGCGGCGATGGTCTGCTCGCTCGGCAGGCCATAGGCCGGGCCGCTGTAGTCGGGGATGATCTCGATGTCGGCGTCGCGCACGATGACGCGCTTGCCGCCCTTGGAGGCGATCAGCTCGCTGGTGTCGTTGGCGATCTTGGTGACGGCGCGGCGGGTCATCGCTTCGTCGTCGGCAGTGTCGATGCCGATCACGCGGCGGCGCTTCTCCTGCGCCGCAAAGCCGACCACCATGCCGGCCTGGGTGGAACCGGTACAGGTGGCCACCACGATGTTGTCGAAGAAGATGCCCAGCTGCTGTTCCTGCATCGCCACTTCATCGGCAAAGTTGGCATAGCCCAGGCCGCCCAGCGGATGGTCCGACGCGCCGGCCGGAATCGCGTAAGGCTTGCCGCCCTTGGCGCGCACTTCTTCCAGGGCGCGGGCCCAGGTGTCTTTCTCGGTGGTGGAGTAGCCATAGCCGCCCATGATGGGATTGCCGCCCATGATGCGGGTCAGCAGGATGTTGCCCACCTTGTCGTAAACCGGGTCATCCCATTCCAGCCAGGTTTCCTGCACGGTATAGGACTTCATGCCCACGGCAGCGGCCGCTGCGCAGACCTGGCGCGTGTGGTTGGACTGGATGTTGCCGATCGAGACCAGGGTGTCGCAGCCCTTGGCCAGGGCGTCGGCCACCAGCCATTCGAGCTTGCGGATCTTGTTGCCGCCGAAGGCCAGGCCCGACGAAACGTCATCACGCTTGGCCCACACTTCCACGCCGAGCATGGCGGAAAGGCGTTCCAGCTTGTGGATGGGGGAGGGGAAGAAGCCCAGCGTCTTGCGGGGGAAGAGTTTGTCGAGTGCCAGCATGGAGTGCTCCGGTTCAGGTGGATGGTCGAAATGTGTCCGAATCTGGTCCGATTCATATCGAATCGCCGGGATCAACTTTACGCCTGACGATTAAAATGGTGCTTCCGAATTTGTGGCATGATTCGTGATGAAAAAGCGATGTAAATTATTTCGTGCAAAGAAAATTACGATAATTTGTCTATTGAAGAAAGAATCATCATGACGCTGGACCGCATGGACAAGCGCATCCTCAAGGCGCTGCAGAAGGATGGCCGCATCGGCAATGCCGAGCTGGCCAAGAAGCTCGGCATGAGTGCCACGGCCTGCTGGAATCACACCAAACGCCTGATGGACGAAGGCTACGTGAAGGAAGTGCGCGCCATCCTCGACCCCGAGAAACTGGGCCTGCCGGTGCTGGTGACCGTGGGCGTGGTGCTGGACCGCTCCACCCCCGAGAGCTTTGCCGAATTCGAGAAGGCCGTGCGCGAGATCGCGGCGGTGCAGGAATGCCTGCTGCTGGCCGGGGAATTCGATTACTGGATCAAGCTGCGCGTAAAAGACCTGCAAGCCTTCAACCGCCTGCATGCCAATACGCTGCTGCGGCTGCCGGGCGTGCGGCAATTGCGTTCTTTCTTCGTACTCAACGAGGTCAAGAACAATCCGGAACTCGTGGTCGAGTGAAGGATTGTGATTCCACTCCTATACTTCATGTTTTGCCCTTCACCCTCAAGGACCTGCTGATGACCAATTCTGCTCCTGCCACCCTGCGCAGCCTCTATCCCCCCATCGAACCCCATGACCACGGCCTGCTCGACGTGGGCGATGGCCATCAGGTCTATTGGGAAGTCTGCGGCAACCCCAAGGGCAAGCCGGTGGTGTTCCTGCATGGCGGTCCCGGCGGTGGCTGCGGTCCCTCGCACCGGCGCCTGTTCAATCCGGAGAAATACCGCATCGTCCTGTTCGACCAGCGCGGCTGCGGCCGTTCGCTGCCGCATGCCAACCTCGAGGCCAATACCACCTGGGACCTGGTGGCCGACATCGAACGCCTGCGTGAACTGCTGGGCATCGCTCGCTGGCAGGTCTTCGGCGGTTCCTGGGGCAGCACCCTGGCGCTGGCCTACGCGCAGACCCATCCGCAGCGCGTGACCGAGCTGGTCTTGCGCGGCATCTTCCTGTTGCGCCAGGCCGAGCTGGACTGGTACTACCAGGAAGGCGCGTCCTGGATGGTGCCGGACCGCTGGGACGAGTTCCTGGCACCGATCCCGGTGGCCGAGCGCGGCAACCTGGTGCATGCCTATCGCAAGCGCCTCACCGGCGACGACGAAGCCGCCAAGCTGCAGGCCGCGCGTGCCTGGAGCCGCTGGGAAGCCAGCACCATCACCCTGGTGGCCGACCAGGGCCTGATCAATTCCTTCAACGATGCGCAATTCGCGCTGGCCTTTGCGCGCATCGAGAACCACTACTTCTTCAACAAGGGATTCATGGAAGAGGGCCAGTTGCTGGCCAATGCCTCGCGTCTGGAGGGCATCCCCGGCGTGATCGTGCAGGGCCGCTATGACCTGGCCACCCCGGCCAAATCGGCGTGGGATCTGCATCAGGCCTGGCCTGGTTCGCAGTTGCACCTGATCGACAGCGCCGGCCATGCCTACAACGAGCCCGGCATCCTGGACCAGCTCATCGCGGCGACCGACCGTTTTGCCGATCAATGATGGGCTTGCGCTGATCGCAGCCCTGGCGCTCCCATTGCGGGAGCGCTTTTTTTTAACTGTACTGCCGGTTCAACTTTTCTTGCGGCTGCGTTTGCCGGCCACCTGATCCGTCACGGCGGCTGCCGCCGCGCCATTTGAGGAATACACCTCTTCCAGTTCCGCCAACCGATGGTTGAGCTTGCCCAATACAGTGGTGAGCGTGGAGATCTCTTCTTTATCCAATGCAGCGAACAGTCCGCTGATGAAGGTCTTCTTCACCGGTTCGGACGCGCACAGCACTTCTTTGCCCGCGGCGGTCAAAGCGATGTATTTGACGCGCCGGTCGCTGCTGTCGCCGCTGCGCTGGACCAATCCATCGCGCTCCAGCGCATCGATCGCTTCGGTGATGGTGCGCGGCGCAAAGCCGAAGGCGGTGGCCAGGTCAGCCGCGCGCACGGGGCTGTTGCGCTCGATGTGGCCAAGCATCTTGTTGCGCGCCAGCGAAGCGCCTTCTCCGGCCATGAGCTTGTCCAGCGTGCGGTGCGAGCGCACGTAGAAGTCGCGCAACGCCTCGGCGGCACTGTTGCTGTACTCGTGTGTAAAGTCTGTAGACATATTTTTCCAGGATACCATATCATATGGTACCTCATTAAATTCCCCGTTCGTTCGGGTGAAACTGTATTGATGCCGTATTGCCACTGTATTGGCGCTCTACGGTGAAGTGTATTGCTCCGTATCAACACTGTATTGCGACTGTACTGATTCAGTTTGCCGCTCCCCCGCGCCCAGATATTAGGATAAAAAAGATGACCGACGCCACACCCAGCAACCAGGAAGCCAATCCTCCGCAGCCAGATTCCTCTCCCGCCGACAACGCCCAGAACGCCGCCCCCAAGAAACGCATGAGCCCGCGCGCCCGCTTCATCCTGCGTGCGCTGGGCCTGCTGGTGCTGCTCATCGTGGCGGCCTGGGTGCTGTACTACCAGTTCCGCGGCAAGTATCTGGAAAGCACCAACGATGCCTTCGTCCAGGCCGACAGCGTAACGGTTTCCTCCAAGGTGACCGGTTACGTCGACCAGGTGCTGGTGGCCGACAACCAGGTCGTCAAGGCGGGCCAGCCGCTGGTGCGCATCGACGCCCGCGATTATTCCGCCCAGGCCGCCCAGGCCAAGGCCCAGATCGATGCCGCCGACGCCAGCGAAGAAGCCGCCACCGCCCAACTGGCCGAGCAGCAGGCTGCCATCGCCCAGGCCAAGGCCCAGCTGGCCTCGGCCGACGAGGATGCGCGCTTTGCCACCGCCGAGGTGGAACGCTACACCCCCCTGGCCGCTTCGGGCGCAGAAACCCGCGAGCGCCTGACCACGTTACGTAACCAGCAAGCCCAGGCGCGCAGCACCGTCGCGGCCCGCCGTGCGGCACTGGAGGCGGCCCAGTTGCGGGTGCGCTCGCTGCAGGCCCAGGTGCGCCAGGCCCAGGCCCAAGGTGAGACTGCCAAGGCGCAATACGACGCCGCCAGCGTCAACCTCGGCTATACCGAGATCCGCGCCAGCATGGATGGCCGCATCGGCGACAAGCAGGTCCGCGTCGGCCAGTTCGTCTCGCCCGGCACGCGCATGATGACCGTGGTGCCGACGCGCTTCTACGTCACGGCCAATTTCAAGGAAACCCAGATCGGTATCATGCGTATCGGCCAGCCCGCCATCATCAAGGTCGATGCCTTGCCGGGCGTTGAATTCCACGGCCATGTAGAAAGCCTCTCGCCGGGCACCGGCGCGCAGTTCTCGCTGCTGCCGCCGCAGAACGCCACCGGCAACTTCACCAAGATCGTCCAGCGCGTGCCGGTGCGCGTGGCCATCGATGCCACGCCCGACGAAACCCGCGCCTTCGCAGCCGGCCTGTCGGTGACGGTGGAGGTCAACACCATCGCTGCCAAGGATGAACTGCGCGACCTGCGCGAGCGCAACAGCGAAACCAACGCCACCCGCAAGGAGCCGCAGTGAGCAGCGCGGCCCCCGCCAAACCGGTAGCGCCGGCTGCCCAGGGTGAGAAAGCCGATGCCGCCGCCTGGCTGGCGGTGGCGGCCGGTACCCTGGGTGCGCTGATGGCGACGCTGGACATCTCCATCGTCAACTCCTCGCTGCCCACCATCCAGGGCGAGATCGGCGCTTCGGGTACCGAAGGGACCTGGATCGCCACCGCCTACCTGGTGGCCGAGATCGTCATCATCCCCATGTCAGCCTGGCTGGAACGGCTGCTGGGCCTGCGCGTGCTGCTGCTGACCGCAGCCAGCCTGTTCACCCTGTTCTCGGTGCTGTGCGGCCTCTCGACCACCTTGCCGATGATGATCGTGGGCCGGGTCGGGCAGGGCTTCACCGGCGGTGCGCTGATCCCGACCGCCATGACCATCATCGCTACCCGGCTGCCCCGTTCGCAGCAGCCGGTCGGCAATGCCATGTTCGGCGCCACCGCCATTCTCGGTCCGGTGCTGGGCCCGGTGATGGGCGGCTGGCTCACCGAAAACGTCAGCTGGCACTATGCCTTCTTCATCAACCTGCCGGTGGGCGCTGCGCTGATCACCTTGCTGCTGGTGGCGATCCCCTATGAGCGTCCCAAGTTCGAGCAATTCGCCGAGGCCGACTGGTTCGGCATCGCCGGACTGGCGCTCGGACTGGGCGGCCTGACGGTGGTGCTGGAGGAGGGCGAGCGCGAGCAGTGGTTCTCTTCGCCGGACATCCGCTGGCTGGCCGCCACGTCGGTGCTGGGCTTCATCCTGCTGGCCATCGGCCAGGTGCGTGCGCGCCATCCGGTGATCCAGCTGCGGCTCTTGCGCGACCGCCAGTTCGGCTCGGTAGTGATGATGGCCATGATCGTCGGCGTGGCGCTGTATGGCACGGCCTACGTGATCCCGCAGTTCCTCTCCGGCATCGCCGGCTACAACTCGCTGCAGTCGGGCTGGATCGTGCTGCTCTCGGGCGTACCGATGATCCTGATGATGCCCTTCACGCCCATGCTGATGCGGCTGGTGGACATCCGCATCGCCGTGGGTACCGGCTTCCTGCTGCTGGCGACCTCGGCCTTCATCGAGACCGACCTGAGTCCGCTGTCCTATGGCGGCTCCTTCGTGGCGTCGCAGTTGATGCGCGGGGTCGGCACGGTGCTGGCCATGCTGTTCCTGAACCAGGCCGCGATCCGCTCGGTACCGGCTTCGCAGGCCGGGGATGCGTCCGGCCTCTACAGTGCGGCGCGCAACCTCGGCGGCTCGCTGGCGCTGGCGGCCATTGCGGTGATCCAGGACCAGCGCCTGTGGCTGCACAGCCGCCGCCTCGAAGAAAGCCTCAACGCCAATTCCGACCTGGTGCAATCCGGCATCGCTGCGCAAGCGCACCTGCTGGGTGGCCAGGACGTGGCGATCCAGCTCATGGGCAGCACCATCCAGGCCCAGGCGCTGACCATGACCTATGCCGACCTGTTCTGGATGCTGGGCGTGGCCATCGCCTGCGTCACGCCGCTGGTGCTGTTCCTGCGCCCCTTGCCAACCCACGCCGCACCGGTGGCTTCTCATTGATGATGAACATGAACAAGACCCATTTTTCCTTTCCGGCCAAGCGCCTGATCGCCCTGGCGGCGGCTGCGCTGCTGGCCGGCTGTGCGCTCGGCCCCGAGTATGCCGGCCCGCCCGAAGCGGCACCGCAGGCCGCGCACAACGACAAGTTCGTGCGAGGCGGCGACAGCGCCACTGCCGCCGCGCCGCTGAACCAGTGGTGGCAAGGCCTGGGCGATGCCGAGCTGAGCAGCCTGATCGAACGCGCCTTGCAGGCCAACCCCAATCTGGGCATCGCCCGCGCGCGTCTGCAGCAATCGCGCGCCGGGCTGGTGCTGGAGCAGGCCAATGCCGCGCCCAGCGTGGGCGCCTCGGCACTGGCCGGACATGCGCGCCTGCCACCGGCCAACCTGGGTGCGCTGACCGGTGGTTCCAGCTCGGGCAATGGCTCGCCCACCAGCGCCAATCTCTACAGCGCGGGATTTGATGCCAGTTGGGAGATCGATCTCTTCGGTGCCCACCGCCGCGCCGTGCAGGCGGCCACGGCCACCGCCGATGCGGCGCAGGCCTCGCTGGCTGACGTACAGGTCAGCCTGGCGGCCGAAGTAGCCAATGCCTACATCAACCTGCGCGATCGCCAGCAGCGCCTGGCACTTGGCCAGCAGGCGGTGCAGGCGCAGGAGCAGATGCTGCAGCTGACCGGTCAGCGTGTCGAACGCGGCACGGCCTCTTCGCTGGACCAGTTGCGCATCCAGAACCAGCTCGATGCCAGCCGCGCCGACCTGGTGCCGTTGCAGGCTGATCGCGATGCCTACCTGAACCAGCTGGCCACGCTGCTGGGCCAGGAACCGGGCACGCTGGATGGCGAACTCGCGGCCACTGTTCCGGTGCCATTGCCGCCGCAGCAGGTTGCGGTGGGTGATCCGGTGGCGCTGCTGCGGCGCCGTCCTGACGTGCGGGCGGCCGAACGCACGCTGGCCGCCGACACCGCCAAGATCGGCCAGGCCGAGGCGGCGCGCTATCCCAGCCTGAAGCTGTTCGGCGTGATCGGGCTGGGCGGCACGCATCCGTCGGACCTGACGCACCTGGATGATTTCGCCGCCGTGGGCGCACCGATGCTGAGCTGGAATTTCCTCGACTTCGGCCGTGCCAAGGCGCGCGTGACGCAAGCCGAGCGCGTGCGTGATGAAGCCGAGATGAAGTATCGCCAGTCCGTGCTGGAAGCCTTGCGCGATGCCGAGGATTCGCTTTCGCGCTTCCGCTACGGCCGTGTCAGCGTGGCTACCATCGCGCGCACCAAGGTCTCCGCCGACCGTGCGCTGGCGCTGGCGCGGCAACGCTACCAGGCCGGGACCGGCACCCTGATCGAGCTGCTCGATACCACACGCCAGCAACTGGTGGCGCAGCAGAACCTCTTGCAGGCTGAGGCCAATCTCACGCGCAGTTTTGTGGGGATCCAGAAGGCGCTGGGGCTGGGGTGGTCGGACGAGCAGGGCTGATGTCACCGTTGCTGACCATCACGCCGGCAGTGCCTCTGGGCGCTGCCGGTTTTTTTTCATGCCGCATTCTGACCATTGAATTCATCTAATCGATTTGTGAACTGACGAAAAAAGCGTCATGTTTTCTTTCATAAATCTGCACCAAAAGACAGTGCCCAGAATCGCCCCGGCCTCCGACAATGCGCTTCATAACAAGCGGTGAGCAGCGTCCCCACAGGGGCAAAAAAAACGAGGATGGGGCGGCCCGGCATGGGGATCGCCCTGATCGATTCCGCAGCGACGAGGTGGGCAAACAGATGAGCAATCCTGAGAACCTGAGCAAGCATGGTGCGCCGCGCAGTCCGGCCGCTTTCCGTTTCTACTGGCTATGCGCCGCCACGCTGCTGGCGGTGGGCATGATCCTGGGGCTGGCGGCCAAGGCCCAGCAGCAGGTCGATGGCGTTGGCCGCAGCCTGGCGGCCGCAGCCGGCATGGTCAATCTGGCGGCGGGCCTGGGCATCGCCCGGGGTGGCTTTGATCCGGGCCTGCAGCTGGACTCTTTCCGCCTGCAAGACGTGTTTTCCGGCATGGGCGGGATGGGTGAACTGAACCTGTCGGCGCCCGGCAAGCGCGGCGAAACCCCGCTCTCAGGCCTGGTGGCGCGCATGCATCCGGGCTGGAGGAACGCCATTCCACACAGTACGCATGAGGCCAGCCGCTTTGACCTCCTCGCCGCGCGCGACAGCCTGGCCACCGTTGCCGAGGGCGTGCCGGGAACGCCGCGTCCGCCCTGGCCATTCAAGGCCAGCGTCAGCTATCGGATCAAAGCCAGCTGGCGCTTCTGAACCGGGCGCCGCCAAGCGCGGCAGGTGCCGCCCGGCTTGCGTTTTTCTTCCTGTTTTTCCGCCTTTTTCTACCTCTCATCACGCTCTGACGTGATGCCAAAAGCTGCACATTGTCTGCGTGCAAACGGCACTAAAAGACAATGTGCAGAACGCGGTCGGCCCCCGACAATGCGCCCCTACAAAAAAGCCGGTATCAGCCGGCACCCGGGGCGACGACAACAAGCTCGGGGGCGGGCAAGCATTCCCGATCTCCTGGCCAATTCCACATGATCGACCTAGGAAGGGAAGATGAAGAAGAACAAGAAGTCGCCACAACAAGTCGCGCTGGTGCCTCCGGCCGCCTTCAGGAAACAACGTCTGTACGCCGCCGTATTGCTGACCCTGGGCCCGGCCCTGAACGTACCGGCGAGCGCCCAGAGCTACATCAGCTATGACGGCAGCACCGGCACCGATGCCACGGCCGCCCTGGCCAGCTGGACCGGCAATACCGAGTTCAAGACCGACTGGGGCCTGGGGGCCATGAACGCCCAGTATGCCTACGTGGCCGGCTACACCGGCCTGGGCATCAAACTCGGATCGGTCGATTCGGGGCTCTTGCTGACCCACGCCGAATTCGCCAGCCGCACCGTCAAGGCCCTGGCCGTCACCGGCACCTACGCCAACGACGGATCGCAATACCAGGATGGCAGCCAGCCCTGGAAAGCCGGTGACGCCTTCAGCACCACCGGGGCGCTGAGCCCGCTCAACGACAAGCACGGCAGCCACGTCTCCGGCAGCATCGCGGCGGCCAGGAATGGCGCCGGCATCATGGGGGTGGCGTTCGACAGCGACTACTACATCACCAACACCAACGGCACCGATAGTTCGGTCTATGGCGTGAACATGGACTACAACTATTTCAAGGCGGCCTATGGCAACCTCGCCAGCGCGGGCGTGCGCGCCATCAACAGCAGCTGGGGCAGCCCGGATTCGCGCGATGATTTCGGCAGCATCAGCGGCGTGGCAGCGGCCTACCAGCGTTTGCAGGGCGGCGGCAAGAAGAGCTGGCTGGATGCGGCGGCCGACGTGGCGCAAGCGTCCAACACGCTGATGGTGTGGGCCGCCGGCAATACCGGCAAGGCCAACGTCAACATCCGCTCGGCGCTGCCGTATTTCAGGCCGGAACTGGAGCAGAACTGGATCGCGGTGGCCGCCGTGAACGCCAGTTCGGTGCTGCCCAGCTTTTCCAACCAGTGCGGGCTGGCCAAGTACTGGTGCCTGTCTGCACCGGGCTCGGCCATCACCAGCCTGAACATCACCTCCGACACTGCCTTGGTCAATGCCTCCGGCACCTCCATGGCGGCACCGCACGTGACGGGCGCCCTGGGCGTGCTGATGCAGCGCTATCCCGATCTCGACAACCAGGCCATCCGCACCATCCTGCTGACCACCGCCAGGCACCTGGGTAACGGCCCGGCCGACGTACCCAATACCATGTTCGGCTGGGGCCTGCCGGACCTGAACAAGGCCCTCAATGGCCCCGGCCAGTTGCTGGGTGTTTTCAAGGCCAACATCACTGCAGGCAATGCCGACACCTGGAGCAATGACATCTCCGAAGCTGCGCTGATCCAGCGCAAGAGCGAAGAGAAGGCGCAACTGGCCGCTTGGCAGGCCTTGTCGGCGAGGACCTTGCAAGCAGCCGTGGATAGCGCCACCGCGCAGGCCACCACGCGCGTCAACAGCGGCTACGATGCGGCCCTGGCGCTGGTGCAGACTCGCGCCCAGCGCAACGCCACCTACCAGGCCAGCAAAAAGAAGGAAGACAACACCGCGTTCCAGAACGCCGACAAGGCCGTGGCCGCCAATCCCCTGGCGGCGGCCATTCTCAAGCAGTCGGGCACGGGTCCCTTGCTGAGCAAGGAGCAATTGCTGACCTACGTGCTCTCGACCGATACGGAGACCGTGGCGGCCAACCTGGCCCTGGGCAATTACAACGGCCAGACTGCCTACCTCGCTGCCGTCCAGAAAAAGACCGACGCCGACTATGTGGGCAGCCTGGTCAAGACGGGCGAGGGCAGCCTGACGCTCTCGGGCAACAACAGCTATTCGGGCGGTACCCGTCTGGAGGGCGGCACGCTGGGTGTGGCCTCGTCCGCTGCGCTCGGCTCCGGCACGCTCGCCATGGCCGATGGCACCACGCTGCGCGCGGCCGCCGACAATCTTGGCTTGAACAATGCGGTGAGCATCAGTGGCGCGGGCCGGATCGATACCCAGGCCTTCAATCTGACGCTCAACAGCGGCATCGCCGATGGCAGCGCCCAGGGCAGCCTGGTCAAGCAGGGAGAGGGCACATTGCGCGTGCTGGGCGCGGTGAGCTACAGCGGCAACACCACCGTCGCAGCCGGCACGCTGAGCGTGCCGTCCTATACGCAGACGGCGGGGCAGACCCTGACCGTCGGGGTGGCCAGCGCCACGCAATACGGCAAACTGGCCGTCACCGGCGCGGCCAGCTTCGCACCGGGTGCCGGACTGGCGGTGGACGTGGCCAAGGCCGCGACGCTGGCCAACGGGCAGACCCTGGCCGGGGTCATCACGGCCGGCAGCCTGAGCGCGCCAGACCTGAACGTATCCGACAATTCGCTGCTGTTTGATTTCAAGCCGGTAGTGGCAGGCAATGCGGTGGATCTGAACATCGTCGATGTGGTCAGCATCCAGCAGGTGGTTCGCGATACGCTCGCACCGGCCGTAGTGCCAGCCAGCGCACCTGCTACCAGTACACCTGCCGTGAGCACGCCGGTCGCCAGCGCACCTGTCACCAGTACACCCGCTGTGAGCACCCCGGTCGCCAGCGCACCTGCTACCAGTACACCTGCCGTGAGCACGCCGGTTGCCAGCGTACCTGTCACCAGCACACCCGCTATGAGCACGCCGGTCGCCAGTGCACCTGTCACCAGTACACCTGCCGTGAGCACGCCGGTCGCCAGTGCACCTGTCACCAGTACACCTGCCGTGAGCACGCCGGTCGCCAGCGCACCTGTCACCAGTACACCTGCCGTGAGCACGCCGGTCGCCAGCGCACCTGTCACCAGTACACCTGCCGTGAGCACGCCGGTTGCCAGCGCACCTGCTACCAGTACACCTGCTGTGAGCACGCCGGTCGCCAACGCACCTGTCACCAGCAAACCTGCGGCCAACGTACCGGTCGCCAGCGCGCCTGCTGCCAGTACACCTGCGGTGAACACCCCGGTCGCCAGCGCACCTGTCACCAGCAAACCTGCGGCCAGCGTACCGGTCGCCAGCGCACCAACCACCAGTACACCTGCTGCAAGCGTACCGGCAATACCAGCAGCGGTACCCTCGGCGGTGGCACCGGCCGCGGCACCTACGCCGGCAGCCCCGGTCAGCCGTGCTCCCACGGCGGTCGCCGCCGCCACCGCGGCCGCCGCAGTGGCACCCGTACTGGATCGCCAGATCCAGCATCCGTCCAGCAGCGACATGGCCCAGGTGGTCACCGCCCTGGGACGCCTGCCCGATGCCGCCAGCGTGCTGCGCGCCGCCAGCCAGACCTTGCCCCGGGACGTCAGCGACAGCGCCATCCGTGGCACCCTGGCCTCGCTCAATCGCGTCATCGCCACGCGCATCGACAGCGGCAACGTCGCCAGCAATGGCGCAGGTAGCGGCCTGGCCTATGGGGAGAGCGGCGGTGATCGCCAGGTCTGGCTGATGCCTTTCGAATCGCGCTCCAACCAGGGTGACCGGGGTGGTGATTCCGGTTTCAGCGCCAGTACCTGGGGCATGGCCGCCGGCGCCGAGATGGAGTTCGACAGCGCGCGTGTCGGCCTTTCCTACGCCTATGCCAGCACCACCGCCAGCGGCAATACCGCCATCACCGGTGTCGGCAGCCGCAGCCGTATCGACTCCAACATGGTGGCACTCTATGGCAGCGTCCCGGTGGGCGAACTGGCGCTGGCCTGGCAGGCCGATGTCGGCTGGAACAGCAACCGCCTGGCGCGAGAACTGCAGTTCGGCGGCCTGAACCGCGTCGCCGGCAGCCGCTACCACACCTGGAGTGCGCATCTGGGCGCAAACGTGTCGCACACGCTGCCCTTGAGTGAAGCATTGAGCGTAGTCCCTGCCCTGCAGCTCGACTACACCCGCCTGCAAAGCCCGTCCTACGCCGAGAGCGGGGCAGGGGACCTGAGCCTGTCGGTGCAGGGCAAGCGCAGCCAGGCTCTGTTGCTGGGCGTGAGCACCCGCTTGAACTACGCCGTGACGAGCGCCTCGCAGATCAGCACCACCCTCGGTGCCAGCTACGACGTCATCAACGATCGCGACGATCTGGTGGCCACCTACGCCGGCACCCCGGGGCAGGCCTTTACCGCACCTGGTGCGGCCCGCTCCCCCTGGCTCTTCAAGGCGGGCGTGAGCTATCGCTACCAGTTGACGGCGGCGGCTGATATCTCGCTGCGCTTCGATGCCGAAGGCCGCAGCGGTTTCATCAACCAGTCGGCGGCGCTCAAGGCCAGCTGGCGCTTCTGATGCGTGCGCGGCCGCCGTGGCGGCGGCCGCGTGGCGATCACAGATCCTTGCTCAGTTCTGCCACCAGATAATCGAGGAAGATGTCCACGCTGCGCGGCAAGGTCCGTCCTGCCAGCGTCTGCACTTCGACGAAACGGCCATCGGCCGGGCAGTCGCGGATCGGCCGCATGGTCAGTTCGCCGCGCTCGATGCGGTAGCGCACGGTGACGTCGCCGGTGATGGAGAGGGCATCGTTGTCCAGCACGTAGTTGTGCAGCGACTGGATGTAGTTGCTGGTCATGACCGGTTCGATCACCACCTGCTGGCGGCTGCAGGCGATGTCGAACAATTGACGCAGCGTCGTGGTGGGGTCGGGCAGGGCCAGGGGATAGGGTTTGAGCTGGCCCAGGGAGATCTGGCGGAACCGCGCCAGCGGATGCTCATTGCGCATCACCAGCGCAATCGGTCCGGGCTGGCGGTGGACCACCTTGATTTCCGGCTCGGGCAGGCGCGCAAAGGTCAGCCCGATGTCGGCATTGCCTTCGCGCACCTGGCGCGACACCACCGCAGGCGCGCCCACGAAGAGCTGGAACACGAAGCCCGGATATTTTTTCTGAAAGGCATTGATCAGGCGCGGCAGGAAATCGATGGCAAAGCCTTCCGAGGTGGCCAGCCGCACCCGCCCGCTGCGCAAGCCTTTCAGGGCTTGCAGGTCGGCCACCACGCGGTCGGCCTCCAGCGCCATCTTGCGCGCATGGGCGGCCAGCATCTCGCCCCCGGCCGAGAGCACCATGCCGCGCGGACGGCGTTCAAACAAGACCGTATCGAGCGTTTCTTCGAGGCTGCTGATCTGGCGGCTGATGGCCGAGCTGGCCACGTTCAGGCGCTGCGAGGCCTCGCTGATGGAACCGCAACGCACCACTTCCAGGAAGTAGCGCAGTGCGGTGTCTTGCAATTGCTGTGATTTCATCCAGAGACTCCTTCAAACCTGACCCATGCTGACCGGCATGCCATGCCGGCCCGGCAAATAATTCCCGCTTTATTTGGTGCGTCTTTCACGGCTTTGGTGCAGTGCTCGCGGATCCGCCGCGCACTGCCATGCTGCACCTGCTCCACCGCCCGCAGCCCAGCAGGGATGCGGCTTTTACGGGGGTGGTCACATTGTGGTGCAGCATTTCTGCGTTCTGGTATCGGCAACGCAGGCTTAGAAATTTGATGATTGTGGCATCGATAAATCCTAGCCTAGTATGCCCCTCGACGTCGCTGTTTTTTCTTATTTCTCTTATCGGAACGAAGGGGCTGGAATGAACGCACTACACAAATCCATCATGGGCTGGTCACGATGTGCCTTACTCGTGGCGGGAACGCTGAGCGCAGTGGCTGCGCACGCCAACAAGGCCAATGACACCCTGGTCTATGCCTCGGACACCGAAGTCGAGAACATCAGCCAGTACCACAACAACGTACGCGAAGGCGTGATCCTGTCGCACCTGATCTGGGACACGCTGATCTACCGCGATCCCAAGACCAACGAGTACAAGCCACAACTGGCCACCGCCTGGAAGTGGGAGTCGCCCACCGCGCTGGTGCTGGACTTGCGCCAGGGCGTGCAATTCCAGAATGGCGACAAGTTCAGCGCCGACGACGTGGTGTTCACCTTCAACTACGCCGTCTCGCCGGAATCCAAGGCCGTCACGCGCCAGAACATCGACTGGATCAAGAGCGTGGACAAGCTGGGCGATTACAAGGTGCGCATCAACCTGAAGGGCCCGTTCCCCGCTGCGCTGGAATACCTGGCCGGTCCGCTGCCGATCTATCCGGCGGCCTACTTCAAGAAGGTCGGGCTGGAAGGTTTTTCCAAGGCGCCCATCGGCACCGGTCCTTACAAGGTCACCAGCATCACGCCGGGGCAGGGCGTGACCCTGGTCAAGAACACCAATTACTTCAAGGAGAGCCCGCAGGGCCAGCCTTCCATCGGCAACATCAAGTTCGTGGTGATCCCCGATCCGGAAACCCGCGCCGCGCAACTGATGACCGGTGCCATCGACTGGATCTGGCGCGTGCCGCCCGACCAGGCCGACTCGCTCAAGACCAATCCCCAGCTGACCGTGCAGAGTGGCGAGACCATGCGGGTCGGTTTCATCACCCTGGATGTGACGGGCAGCTCGGCGCCCAATTCGCCTTTCAAGGATGTGCGCGTGCGCCAGGCGGTCAACTATGCGATCAATCGCAAGGGCTACGCCGAGAACCTCATGCGCGGCGGCAGCCAGCCGGTTTATACGGCCTGCTTCCGTACCCAGTTCGGCTGTGACGGCAGTGTCGCCGTCAAGTACGACTACAACCCGGCCAAGGCCAAGGAACTGCTGGCCGCAGCCGGTTATGCGAACGGTTTCGATACCGACATCTATGCCTATCGCGAACGCGAGGTGGCCGAGGCCATCATCGGCGACCTGCGCAAGGTCGGCATCCGCGCGCGCCTGCACTACATGAAGTTCCCGGCGCTGCAGACCGAATACCGCAGCGGCAAGACGCCCATGAGTTTCTATTCCTGGGGTTCGTTCTCGGTGAACGATACCTCGGCCTTTGCCGGCAACTACTTCAAGGGCGGCGCCGACGACATCACCAAGGATCCGCAACTGCAGCAGTTCCTGCAGATCGCCGATACCTCGGTCGATCCGGCGGTGCGCAAGGCCAATTTCAGCAAGGCGCTGGAATTGATTTCCAAGCAGGCCTACGTCGCTCCGATGTTCTCCTACTCGACTTACTACGCCTACAACGCCCAGCTCAAGTTCCAGGGATATCCGGACGAGCTGCCGCGCTTCTACGAAGCGTCCTGGAAGTAAGTGCCACGGGGCGCGCCGCCCGGTGCGCCCCCCTTCATGCTGTTTCACGACTAGCCTCTTCACGCGAGGGTCGCCATGTTGATCTATCTCCTGCGCCGTCTGAGCATCGCCCTGTGCGTCGCGCTGACGGTCTCCATCGTCAGCTTCACGCTGCTGCACATGTCGGGCGACCTGGCGGTGTCCATCGCCGGGCCGGAAGCCAGCGCTGCCCAGGTCGAAGCGATACGCACCCAGTTCGGCCTGGACCGCCCCATGACCACGCAATACGTGGAGTGGCTGGGCCGCGCCGTGAAGCTCGATTTCGGCAATTCCTTCTACTTCCAGAGCCCGGTGACGGAGATGATCACCGAACGCCTGCCCATCACCCTGAAGCTGGGCGGCAGCGCCTTGTTGCTGGCCATCCTGACGGCCATCCCGCTGGGCGTGCTGGCGGCCATCTATCGGGATACCTGGCTGGATCGCATCGCGCTGCTCATCGCCGTGGTCGGCCAGGCCATGCCCAGTTTCTGGTTCGGGCTGACGTTGATCCTGATCTTCGCCGTCACCCTGCACTGGTTGCCGGTGGCGGGCAATGACGGCTGGCAGAATTTCATCCTGCCGGCCGTGGCGCTGGGCTATTACGCCATGCCGGCCATGATGCGGCTGACACGCTCGGGCATGCTCGAAGTGCTGGGCGCAGATTACATCCGCACGGCGCGCGCCAAGGGACTCTCGGCATCGCGGGTGGTGTTCAAGCATGCGCTGCGCAATGCGGTCATTCCGGTGGTGGCGCTGGCCGCCGTCGAGCTGGGCTTCATGCTGGGCGGCTCGGTGGTCATCGAATCGGTGTATTCCATGCAGGGCCTGGGCCAGTTGGCCTGGGATGCGATCTCGCGCAATGACTATCCGGTGGTGCAGGCCGTGGTGCTGATCATCGCCATGTTCTACATCGGCCTGACCTTCCTGGCTGACGTCATCAATGCGCTGCTGGATCCGCGCATCCGCACCCGCTGATTTTTACTGGAGCCGACATGAGCGCCATTCCTTCCACCAGCTTGTCTTCCACTCCCGTGCTCAACGCCGCCTTGCCGCCGCTGCCCGCCTGGCGCCGCAAGCTGCGCCGCCTGCTGGGCCATCGCGGCCTGATGCTGGGCGCACTCGTCCTGGCGCTCATCGTGCTGGCGGCGATCTTCGCGCCCCTGCTGGCGCCCCATGATCCCTTCGACCAGGACGTGACGGCACGCCTGATCCCGCCGGTCTGGCAGGCCCAGGGCAGCTGGGAACACATCCTCGGCACCGACAAGCTGGGCCGCGACTATCTCTCGCGCCTGATCTTCGGTGCGCGTGTCTCGCTGACCATCGGCATTGCCGCCGCGCTGATCTCGGGCCTGATCGGGACTACCCTGGGTGTGCTGGCCGGTTACTTCGGCGGGCGCACCGATGCGGTCATCAGCTATCTCATCACGACACGCCTGGCCATGCCGGTGGTGTTGGTGGCGCTGGCCATGGCCTCGCTGGTAGGCGGCTCGCTCAAGGTGGTGATCCTGCTGCTGGGCCTGTTGCTGTGGGACCGCTTTGCCGTCGTCACGCGCTCGGCTACGCAGCAGTTGCGCGATGCCGAATTCATCGCCGCCGCCAAGGCCATCGGCGCTTCCACACCTTACATCCTGCTGCGCGAGATCCTGCCCAACATCATGGGTGCGCTCATCGTGGTGGCAACCCTCGAAATGGCACACGCCATCCTGCTGGAGGCCACGCTGTCCTTCCTGGGACTGGGCGTGCAGCCGCCTACGCCGTCGTGGGGCCTGATGGTGGCCGAGGGCAAGACCTACATGTTCTTCAAGCCATGGGTGATCGTCATTCCGGGTGTGGCGCTGGCGCTGCTGGTGCTGGCGATCAATCTGGTCGGCGATGGCCTGCGCGACGTCAACGCGCCCGATGGCCGCAACTAACCCTGCACGCAAGGAGAACACCATGAGCGTATTGCTGGACGTGAAGAACCTGAAGGTGGACCTGCCTACCGAAAACGGCATGCTGCACGCCGTGCGCGGTATCGATTTCCAGGTCCGCAAGGGAGAGATGCTGTGCCTGGTCGGCGAGTCCGGCTGCGGCAAGTCCATGACCTCGCTGGCCCTGATGGGGCTGCTGCCGCGCAAGGCGCAGTGCAGCGCCGACCATATCCGCTTCGATGGCGTTGATCTCAACGGCATGAGCGAAAAGCAGCGCATGCAATTGCGCGGCAAGCGCATGGCGATGATCTTCCAGGAGCCGATGACTTCCCTCAATCCCGCCTACACGCTGGGCAACCAGCTGTGCGAGGCAATGCTGCAGCAGCCGGGCGTGACCCGCGGCGAGGCGCGTGAACGTGCGCTCTACCTGCTCAATCGCACCGGCATCAGCAATGCCGAAGACCGCTTGCGCCAGTATCCGCACCAGCTCTCGGGCGGCTTGCGCCAGCGCGTGATGATCGCCATGTCGCTCATGTGCAATCCTGACCTGATCATCGCCGACGAGCCCACGACGGCGCTGGACGTGACCATCCAGGCGCAGATCCTGCGCTTGATCCGCGAGCTGCAGCAGGAGTTCGGCACCGCCGTCATCTTCATTACCCACGATCTGGGCGTGGTCTCGCGCATCGCCGATCGCGTGGCGGTGATGTATGCCGGGCAGGTGGTGGAGACCACCGACGTGGCGCAACTCTTTGCGCAGCCGCGCCATCCTTATACGCGCGGCTTGCTCAACTGCATTCCGGTGCGCGGCAAGACCTTGCCGGGAAGCCGGTTGCAAGCCATTCCCGGCGTGGTGCCCAGTCTGATCGGACAGGTCAGCGGCTGCGCCTTCCGCAATCGTTGCGCGCTGGCCGACAGCGGCTGCGAACAGGATCCCCCGATGGTGCAGCAGGGCAGCAGCGCCGCACCGCACGAGGCGCGTTGCCTCAAGCTCGATGCGCCGGTGGCGGCGCTGGAGGTGGCAGCATGAACGCGTCTCTGAAGCCCCAGCCGCCGCTGGATGACATCGCGCTCGAATTGTGTGCGCTGTCCAAGGTGTATCCGCTCAAGCGTGGCCTGTTCCAGGCACCGGGTGAACTGAAGGCGGTCAACGACGTGTCGCTGCGCCTGTATCGCGGCGAGACCCTGGGCCTGGTCGGCGAATCCGGCTGCGGCAAGAGCACGCTGGCCAAGATGCTGCTGGGCCTGTTGGCACCGACCTCGGGCAATGTGCTCATCAACGGACAGGAAGTCGATCCGACCCAGCGCCGCCAGCATGCGCGGCACATCCAGCCGATCTTCCAGGACCCGTATTCCTCGCTCAATCCGCGCAAGACCGTGGGCGAGATCGTCGGCCTGCCGTTGAAGCTGCACGGCCTCGGCACGGCCGCCGAGCGCAGCCGCCAGGTCAGGCAGATCCTCGACCTGGTGGGCATGCCCGAACGCACCCATACGCAATATCCCAACCAGCTTTCCGGCGGCCAGCGCCAGCGGGTGGCGATTGCCCGCGCACTGATCCTGCGGCCCGACATCCTGATCTGCGATGAACCGACCTCGGCGCTGGACGTGTCGGTGCAGGCGCAGATCCTGAACCTGCTGCTGGACCTCAAGGCCGAATTCGGTCTCACCTATCTCTTCATCAGCCACGACCTGGGCGTGGTGGACCATCTGGTGGACCGCGTGGCCGTGATGAACAAGGGCAGCATCGTGGAATTGCAGCCACGTGAACAACTCTTCAGCGACCCGCAGCATCCCTATACGCGCATGCTGCTGGCCTCGGCGCTGACGCCCGATCCGGGCCTGGGCATTCCGGCCCTGGCCACGGCCGCCTGAGCACATGAACCTATACGACAAATTTCAAGGAGCAGCAGCATGAGCAGAGCACAAGCCATCGCCGGCGTAGAAGCCTACTTCGACGACGGCCGTTTCATGGAAACCCTCAAGCGCCGCGTGGCCATCCGCACCGAGAGCCAGGAAGCGGCCAGTCTGCCCATCCTCTACGACTACCTCAACGATGAGATCACGCCCTATCTGCAAGGGCTGGGCTTCCATTGCGAGGTGGTCGACAATCCGGTCAAGGGCGGTGGCCCCTTCCTCATTGCCGAGCGCAGCGAAGAGGGCGCCGGCTTCACGGTGCTGACCTATGGCCACGGCGACGTGGTGCGCGGTTACGACAATCAATGGCGCACCGGCCTGAAGCCGTGGGAGATCGTGGTCGAGGGCGAGCGCTGGTATGGTCGCGGCATTGCCGACAACAAGGCCCAGCACACCATCAACTTTGCCGCGCTGGAAGAAGTGCTGAAGGCGCGCGGCGGCCGCCTGGGCTACAACGTCAAGCTGATTCTGGAAATGGGCGAGGAAAACGGCTCGCCTGGCTTGAACGAGGTCTGCCAGCACCATGCCGAACGGCTGAAGGCTGATCTCTTCATTGCCTCGGACGGTCCGCGCGTCAATGCGCCGACGCCGACCATGTTCCTGGGCTCGCGTGGCGGCTGCAATTTCGACCTGACCTGCCACCTGCGCGACGGCGGCCACCATTCCGGCAACTGGGGCGGTCTGTTGCGCAATCCCGGCGTGCGCCTGGCCAATGCGATTGCCTGCCTGGTCGATGAACGCGGTGCCATTCGCGTGCCGGCGCTGCTGCCGGATGCGCTGCCGCAGAGCGTGCGCAAGGCGCTGGCCAGCGTCAAGGTGGGCGGTGGCCCGACCGATCCCGAGATCGATCCGGACTGGGGCGAACCCGACCTGACCCCGGCCGAGCGCGTCTTCGGCTGGAATACGCTGGAAGTGCTGGCCTTCAAGACCGGTAATCCGGAAGCGCCGGTCAATGCCATCCCCGGCCGCGCCAGCGCGCATTGCCAGATCCGTTTTGTGGTTGGCAGCGATGATGCGCATTTCATCGAGCACATCCGTGCGCATCTGGATGAGCATGGTTTCGATGATGTCGACGTTACCTTGTCCGGGGTGCAGTTTGCCGCCACCCGGCTTGATCCGGATGACGACTGGGTGCGCTGGGGCCTGGCCTCGATGCAGGAGACCACCGGCAAGACGCCCACGCTCTTGCCCAACCTGGGCGGCTCGCTGCCCAATGACGTGTTCTCCGAGACGCTGGGGCTGCCCACGCTGTGGGTGCCGCACTCCTATCCGGCCTGCTCACAGCACGCGCCCAACGAGCATATACTGGCCAGCGTCTCGCGCGAGTCGCTGCAGCTGATGGCCGGCCTGTTCTGGGACCTGGCCGAACAGGGCCGCGCAGTGCTGGCGCGCCGCGCATCCCCTACGGAGAAATGATGAACCACCCCCACGCTCACGGTCTGTGCGAGGTCGCTGACCTGCACGACATCCACGACGAAATCACCGGCATTCGTCGCCACCTGCACCAGCATCCGGAATTGTCCTTCCAGGAAGTCGATACCGCCGCCCTGGTGGCGGCGCGCCTGGAAGAATGGGGCTATGCGGTCACCCGCCACATCGGCGGCAACGGCCTGGTGGCGACCCTGCGTGTCGGCGACAGTCCGCGCAGCATCGGCCTGCGCGCCGACATGGATGCCTTGCCGATCCACGAAGAAACCGGACTGGCCTGGGCCAGCACCAAGCCCGGCGCCATGCACGCCTGCGGCCATGACGGCCATACCGCGATGTTGCTGGGGGCGGCCAAGCACCTGGCACGTACGCGCCGTTTCGATGGCACGCTGCACCTGATCTTCCAGCCGGCCGAGGAAGCCGGCTTCGATAGCGGGGCGCAGAAGATGCTGGCCGATGGCCTCTTCGAGCGTTTCCCCTGCGATGCCATCTTCGGCATCCACAATCACCCTGGCGTAGAGGCGGGCACTTTCATGTTCAGGAGCGGCCCCTTCATGGCGGCCTGCGATACGGTCAAGATCCGCCTCACCGGCCGCGGCAGCCATGCGGCGCGTCCGCATCTGTCGGTCGATCCGGTGGTGGCGGCGGCCAGCCTGGTGATGGCCTTGCAGACCGTGGTCTCGCGCAATGTCGATCCGATGGAAACGGCCGTGGTCACGGTCGGCAGCCTGCACGCCGGCAAGGTGGCCAACGTGATCCCCGAATTCGCCACGCTGGAATTGAGCGTGCGTTCCTTCAAGCCCGAGGTGCGCGCGCTGCTGGAAGAGCGCATCCGCGCGCTGGTGGCGCTGCATGCCGAGAGCTACGGCGCGCGTGCGGAGATCGACTACCTGCGCGGCTATCCGGTGGTGATCAACAGTGAGGCCGAGACCGAGTTTGCCCGCAGCGTAGCCGAGGAGCTGGTAGGGGCCGACAAGGTGATCGCCCCCTTCGGACCGATTGCCGGCAGCGAGGACTTTGCCTACTTCCTGCAGCATCGTCCCGGCTGCTTCTTGCGCGTGGGCAATGGGCAGGGCCAGCCCATGCTGCACAACGCGGGCTACGACTTCAATGATGCCAACATCCCCGTCGGTGCGGCCTTCTGGACGCGGCTGGTGGAGCGCTGGCTGCCTGTGCAGGGGGACTGAGGGCGGCGCGGCTTATGCATCTCGGGCATAAGTGCATGATGAATGCTTCGTTTCCAGCAAGCGCACGGTCCATTACATTGGATGCGTCTCCTCAGACGTCCTTGGACTTGGACAATTCGAGCCTGAACCCGCCACGCGCAAGCCTGGCGGGTTTTTTTTCGCAGTGCCTCCGGTGCATGCCAGCTTGAAATTTACGTAACTCGCGGGAGCGCTCCCGGGGCGGCTTCCCAATGTGGGCTTGCTGTTGAGCTAAGAAAGCCGATACCAGGATCAGGAATTCCCCGATGTTCGCAGTCACGTTCGGCCACTACCATGGGAACCAATGAAACACGGTCTGTGCTCCGGACTCCCGACATCACGGTGAAGTCGCCATTGGCACGCAAGACCTTGCCGAAGTAGCTTGCCTTTGCCAGGAGTCAGCCATGCAATTCATCAACGAATCCGTACCGGGTGAGATCACCCTGATGTTCATCAGTTACCTGGTCTTTTGCACCGTGCTGATGTATCTGTTCGTCAAGACCGACAAGGAGTGGGGCAACCTGGAAGTGTCGCTGGACGACATGAGCCAGCGCGACCAGCAGGCGATGGCCTCGGCCATGCGTTATGCGAGCGTGGATGCCGATGAACGCTCGCTGTTCAACAACGGCCTGACCCGGCCGTCCTTGCAACATTGCGCACAGTATCACGACGTCGATTGCACCTGTTTCATGCAGGAGCTGAAAAAGCCGGATTGAATGCCTGGGGGAAAGTGCGGGTGGAGGGGGAAGTAGAGGGGAAGTGAAGCAGCAACATTGCAGGGCACTAGGGGTAGTGCCTGCCGCATCAGCGAGCAGTCGTTGTTGTAGTAGCAGTAGCAGTGCGTAGTAGCAGTAGCAGTTGTTGCAGTAGAAGCAGAGTTGAGCAGTAAATTCTCTTGAGGTGGAACGGCAAGTCGTGAAACCGCTTTTGTTCCAAAGCGCGCGTCACGCAGCGGGAGTGTGCAGTCTGACATTCCCGTGAAGCGGCCTAGCGGCTTGCCCGTTCTTTTCCATGAGAAAATAGCGCCCATGCAAAGCTCACATTCCTCCGCGCAGAACCTGCGCCCATTGATTCCCCTGGCCGATTACCAACGCATCTTCCGCGTCATCCATTCCGTGCTGCATAGCGTGGAAGCCGATATTCCGGCCGCCAGTTTCTTCTTTTCCGTCACTGCCGCCCAGATCCTCAAGAAGTTCTACAAGCGCAACGCCTTCCCCGTGGCCGGCGCAGCCTTCTACCTGATTCGGGAAGATGGCGGCGGCGCGTTGTCCTTCGGCACCCTGGGCGAAGACGGCCAGAGCGTGGCCAGCAACCAGGATGCCTTCCACGCCTGGGTGCAATGCGATGGCTATGCGCTGGACTTCATGGCGCCGCTGTTCCAGGAATTGCTGGTCTCGGCTGGCCATCCGCTGCCGGTGCCGCGCCAGATGTTCCAGAAGGACCTGCAGCGCATGAGCGCGGGTGTGCAGGCGCTGCGCAAGCCGGGGGACTTCTTCCTGGCCTCCAACCTGGAACTCACGCGCGAGCTGCTGCAGCAGTTCATGGCCAAGAAGGCGCTCACCAATCTTTCGCAACTGTGCCTGGAATGGTTCCGCAAGCCGCCCAAGGCGATGCCGGACGATCTGGCCCTGCAAGGCGCCGAGGGCGAAATCTCGCGCATCAAGTTGCAAGCCACCGCCATCGAAGGCGTCTGGTAACACCGTTCTGCAAGTTCTTCAGGGGAAGGTCGTGGAGGCGGACGCCTCCGAGAGGAGGGTGTGCTGGACAGATGTCCAACACACCATGCGATCATGCATATCGGTTGCATGTACCGCACTAGGGTTCCCACTTTAGTGCATCGTTATGACGCCTTCATGACATTTCCTCAACGGGTTTTGCGCGACTGCTTTTTCCTTCATATCCCGGCGCACTGTCATGGTGTGGTCATACCAGGCCACTAGACTTGCGCCTGTCTCCTCTGACTCAGTGCAGATGTTTTGCCTGCGACGCGAGCGCGTCGCAGGCTTTTTTCTCCGGGTCAGCCAGTTTCTCCTTGCAGAATGCTTCATGCTTCACGCCCAGGCCGGACAGTGGCGTCGTAACCCGGCAGGTCGCACACGTGATGGAAGCCGCGGTCCTCCCTTCCCGACAAGCGCAAGCTTGCCGGTGCGCGGCGCGGGGTGCGGCTTCTCCCTTCAGGGCAGGCTCCGTCACCGGGGCCTGCCCATCGCTTTTTCCCCCTCCCTTGTTCCTTTTCTGCCCATCCGCTGCTCTGGCGATGAATCCCGTTTGCAATCAATGACTTGGATCGCTTACCCAAGGCTTTTCCACAGGCTTGCCACCAAAAGATGTGGATATCCGCATGCAGCCAGCCCCGGGCTGCAACGTTGCCTGCGCGCTGACATGAAGTGAAAACTCGTTTGAAATCAATGGTTTGAGCGGCTTGTCCAGTGCTTGTCCACAGGCTTGCCACCAAAAAGTGTGGATATCGTCGCGCCAGGCCAGTGTGGGCGCGGCTTTGCGCCGGATGCGCTGAATGGCCTCAATGCTGCCCTGGTTTGCATCGGAAAGAAAATTCCCTTTGTAATCAAACGTTTGGGTCTATTGCTAAGCCCTTGTCCACAGGCTTGCTCCCAAAAAGTGTGGATATCCTTGCAAAGGCGTCTGGCTACTCGTCTTTTCCGGGTTGCGGCAGCGCAAAAAGAGCTGCCCGGCGGCATTTTGCAGGGTTTTGCGTGCGCCTGTTGCGCTATTGAAAAGTTGTTTGAAATCAACGGCTTGAATGGCTTGTCAAGTGCTTCTCCACAAGCTTGCCACCAGAAAATGTGGATATCGTCCCGCACCATGGCGCGCGTCCGCGTGAGCGAAAGCTGCCCGTTTTTTGCCACCTGGCATGTCGCCGCAGGAAACTCCTTTGGAATCAAGCGCTTGTCCGACTTGCCCAGCGCTTCTCCACAGGCTTGCTCCCAAAAAATGTGGATATCCGGACAAGTTGCGGGGATAAGCTCGCGTGCGGCTGCGCTGAAGCTAGCTGTCCGGCAACCTGCACCGCATTGAAGCGCTGGAGAAAATCTCTGGAAAATCAATGGCTTGAGTGGCTTGTCAAAGCCTTGTCCACAAGCTTGCCCCCGTAAAATGTGGATAAGGCCTGCGGATGGCAGGCCTTGCGAGGGAGGTGGGGAAATTGGGGATAAGCCTCAGCTTTTGTCGGGCGCGGTATAGGGTTCGACGCTGACGGCCTTCATGCTGTAGCTGGAGGCGCCCATGGAGGAATCCGAGCGCTCCACCTTGATCACGCCGCTGATCCAGACCGCATCCATGGTGCGCACGTTCTTGACGGCCTTGGCGCTCTTGACGTGGATGATCTGGTTGGCCGGTGGCGGCGGCACGTGGATGCAGGCGCCGAAGTAGGGCACCAGCAGGAATTCCTTGAGCGCCTCGCCCTCGCGGTCCAGTGACACCACGAAACCGGGCAGGCGCACCGGCTTGCCTTCCATGGAGGGATCGACGGGCGCATCCTTCCAGTATTTCTTGGCCTTCCACAGGGCGGCAGCGGCGCGCGGGTCGTCGTCGCTCAACTGGTCCAGCTGGATGCCCTTGAAGGGCGCCATCGGGTCCCAGTCCTTGGGGATGAGCGACTCCCAGGCGATCTCCTGGAAGCCGTTGACCATCTTGCCCGAGGCCTGGTAAGGCTGGTCGGTGACGGCCGCACTCTGCTGCAGGTGGTCGCCCACCTGGTATTGGCCGCTGGAGGCGTCGGCCACGCCCGGCACGGTGCTGCCACTATTGGCGCGCGCGGTCACGGCCGGCACCGCGCCGGCCAGCGGGCCGCCAGGGGTGGCGGCGGCCGCAGCGGGAACCGGTGCCGGCGCTGCCTGGGCATCGCCATGCGCCAGCAGGCGCACACCCGTGCCCACCAGCAGGCCGGCGGCGACGATGCCGCCCATCCAGTAAAGAGTCTTCATATCAGTGCATCCAGATCAGATTTTTGGCGTCAGACCGTCCGACAGGCTCAGGCGATATGCCCGCCAGGCCGGCAAGAGGCTGGCGACCAGCCCGGCCAGGACGGTCCAGAGCAGCAATTGTAATTCGCCTGCGGCTGGCCACGCCGGTTGCAGCGCGATGCCGAATTGCTGCGCCAGCAGCGGTCCCAGCGCCCAGATCAGCACGCTCAACAGCAACAGGCCCGCCAGCACGCCCGAGAACATCACGCCCAGGCCTTCCACGCACAGCAGCCACAGCACATCCAGCGGACGCGCGCCCACCGAGCGCAGGATTGCCAGCTCGCGCCGCCGCTCGCCCAGGCTGGCCAGGATCGCCGCCACCAGGCCGGCCAGGCCGACCACCACCACCATGCCCGAGACCACCAGCAAGGCATTCTCGCCAATGCCGACCACATCCCACAGCTGGTCCAGCGCCACGCCCGGCAACACGGCCATGAGCGGTTCCTTGTAGCCATCGCCATCGGCAATGGCACGCTGCACGGCAAAGACACGCGCGCGGCTCTTCAGGCCCACCAGCACGGCGGTGATGCTGGTCGGGGTGAGGTCGAATTTCTTCACGAATTCGGCCGGGATATGCACGCCCGGCATCGGTGCGCCGCCTTCCCAGTCGAGGTGGATGGCTTGCATGCCGTCCAGGCCGATGTGCACCGTGCGGTCCACCGGGGTGCCGGTGCGCGCCAGGATGCCGACTACCTTGAAGGGTTTGTCGGCATGCTGGGTCAGTCCCATGCCGCCCATGCCGTGGGCCAGCACGATGGTGTCACCGAGGTGGTAGTGCAGCTTCTCGGCGACGTCCGCGCCCAGGACGGCATCGAAGACGCCGGCAAAGGGCTTGCCTTCGACCAGCTTCAAGGACTGTCCGCTGCCATAGCGGAAGTGGGTGAAATAGTCGCCATTGGTGGCCAGCACCGGGAAGCCGCGGTGCGAATCGCCCAGCGAGATCGGGATGGTCCAGGCCACCGCCGGATCGCGCGCCAGGGTCTGGGCACTATCCCAGCCCATGTTGTTGGTGGCGCCGCCGATGCGGAAGATAGCATACAGCATCAGCTGGATCGGGCTGGTACGGGCGCCGACCACCAGGTCCGTGCCCGAGACCGATTGCGAGAAACCGGCCCGTACTTCATGGCGTACGCGTTCGATGCCCAGCAGCATGGTGGTGGACAGGGCAATGGCCAGCAGCATCAGCCCCAGCGTGAAACGCCGGTTCCAGGCGCTGCGCGCGGCCAGTCGTAACAGCAGCTTCATGCGGCCTCCTCGGGACGGGCGGCTTCGTTGATCTGTTCCAGCGCGATGCGGCGGTCGAAGCGCTCGGCCAGGCGCAGGTCGTGGCTGACGAACACCAGCGCCGCACCACCTTGCGCGCATTCACGCTGCAGCAGGTCGAGGAAGGCTTGCTGGCGGTCGCTGTCCAGCGCGGAAGTCGGTTCATCGGCAACGATGATTTCCGGCCGGCCGATCAGCGAGCGGGCCGCTGCCACGCGCTGCTGCTGGCCGATGGACAGCTGCGTCACGGGGCGCGACCAAAGGCTGGGCGCCAGGTCCAGCGCGGCCAGCAGCGATTGCGCCACGCTCTTCAGATCCGCACCCTGCTGGCCGGCGCGCTCCTTGCGAACCGCCGAGAACTGGCAGGGCAGCAGCACGTTGTCGAGGATGGAGAGATAAGGCAGCAGATTGAACTGCTGGAAGATGAAACCGATGTGATCCACCCGGAAGCGGTCGCGGCGCGCCGCCGAGAGCCTCTGCAAGGGCTGGCCCAGCACCTCCACCTGGCCGGCCTGGGGCACGATGATGCCGCCGATGGCGGCCAGCAGGGTGCTCTTGCCGCTGCCGCTGGGGCCGCTGACGAAGACATGTTCACCAGGGGCGACCTGGAAATGCGGCAAGGCCAGCGCCGGATGCGCCTGGCCGGGCCAGGTGAAGCGCAGATCGCGCATGGCGATGGCGGCGGCCGGGGAAGGGTGTTCAGGAAGAGTCATGACAACGTGAAGGAAAAGCGTAGAAGCGACAGCGGGGGCGATCACTGCCGATCATAGCGCCCCCGGCTGTCATTGCCCTGACTGACCGCCAGGGCAGGCAGCCCTGGCAGCGTTGGGGGGAATCAGTTCAGGGGGATGAGGGCGCTGCCCGGCACCAGCTGCACCGCACCTTGTTTCTTGGGCGTAGCCAGTTGCACGTCGATGCTGTGGAAGCCGGGGAAGGCGGCGAAGAGGCCGCTCACGTCCACCGCAGTGAGCGCACCCGGACTGGCGCAGACCAGCGTGAAGTCGCCATCGAGGTCGGCATGGCCATCATTGGGAGCCGGTTCGCTGCTGGCGGCGCTCTTTTCACCCAGCAGGGCGGGCGTCAGGACAGCCGATTCCAGTTGCACTTCGGCCGGCTTGCACTGGGCGGCGGCATTGGTGGCGAACATGCGGTTGACGTCGCGCAGGTTCTTGACGGCGGCGCGCACGGTGTCCTTGTCCTTGCCGCTGTTGGCGGCATGTTCGAAGCCGACCAGGTTGATCAGCGGGCTATCCAGGTGCAGGGTCAGGGTATTGCCCTCCAGCGCCACGTCCAGCTTGCCTACGCCGTGCACGTGGGCGGGATGGTTGCCATGATGGTCATGGCCCTCATCGGCCGCCAGTGCGGGCAGGCTGGCCAGGGACAGCAGGACGAGCGGAATCAGGGACAAGGACGGACGGAATCGGAACATGGGCGGCTTTCTTGTGCTTGTTGTAAAGGAAATTCAAGGGGGCGGCGGCAAGTCGACAATGCAAAGAGACAGACTGCAAAACAGGTCAGAAGATCTGCCGTCAGTGCGGCATTGTGCCCCGGACACCGGCCGAATTTGCAGCCTTGTTACATTCTGCAACAGGGTTGCATTATAATGCCTGCTTTTCCTGTTTCTGCAACTCGGTTGCGCCAAAGGACAAGCGCTCCCGGTCAGCCCTGCTGGCCGCCTTGTCTGGCTGCCGTATTGCTTCTTCCCGGATGGTCTGCCGTGTCGTTTTTCTCTCGATTCATACTGAAGCAAGGCGTGCTCGCCAGCCCCTGGTGGCAGCGCGTGCTGGCCGTTGCGCCCGTGATCCTGCTGCTGTGGCTGGGCGTGCACTGGGCGCTGGGGGAGGGCTGACATGGATGCTGCCATTTCCCTGGACAACCTGACCGTCAGCTATCGCCGCCATCCGGCCTTGCACCACGTCAACGGCGCTTTTGCGCACGGTTCGCTGACGGCCATCGTCGGCCCCAACGGCGCCGGCAAGAGTACCCTGCTCAAGACCATGCTGGGGCTGGTGCGCTGCAATGACGGGCGCGTGCATACCCACGTGGATGCGCGCCGCATCGCCTACCTGCCGCAGCAGGCCGAGATCGATCGCAGCTTCCCCATCAATGTGCTCGATTGCGTCCTGCTGGGGTACTGGCAGGCCAAGGGCAACTGGGGGGGCATCGACGCGGGCATGCGCCAGCGCGCGGTGCAGGCACTCACTGCGGTCGGGCTGGACGGCTTTGCCGCGCGTCCGGTCTCCAGCCTCTCGGTGGGGCAGTTCCAGCGCGTGCTGTTTGCCCGCATCCTGCTGCAGGATGCCGAGGTGATCCTGCTCGATGAACCTTTCAATGCCATCGATGCCCGCACCACCGGCGACCTCTTGCGCATCATCTCCGCCTGGCATGCCGAGCGCCGTACCGTGATCGCGGTGCTGCACGACCATGACCAGGTGCGCCGCGCCTTCCCGCAGACCTTGCTGCTGGCGCGCAATGTGGTGGCCTGGGGCGACACTGCCGAAGTGATGTGCGACGAAAACCTGCAACGCGCCCGCGCCATGGCCGAGGCCGTCGATGAGCACGCCGGGGTATGCGAGGTGAGCGAGGCGGAGGTGCTGGCGCTGTCCCGCACTCACGCACATGAGCACGACCATCCGCACGGCCATGCGCACGATCATTCACATGGGCATGTTTCCACGCCTGGTTCCTCCACCCCGGGAGGCCAGTCATGAGCGTGTTCTCGACCTTGCAGACGCTGGCGATTTCCCCGTTTCTGGAATTTTCCTTCATGCGCCGTGCCCTCGTGGCTGCCCTGGCCCTGGCGCTGGGCAGCGCGCCCCTGGGCGTGCTGCTGACCCTGCGCCGCATGAGCCTGTTCGGCGAGGCGTTGAGCCACGCCGTGCTGCCGGGGGTGGCGGTGGGCTTCATCTTCTTCGGGCTGTCGCTGCCGGCGCTGTCCATCGGCGGTTTTGCTGCGGGCGTGCTGGTGGTGGCGGTGGCCGGCTGGATCAGCCGCCATACCGAACTCAAGGAAGATGCCAGCCTGGCCGCCATCTACGTGGTGGCCCTGGCACTGGGCGTGATCCTGATTTCGCGCCACGGCACCCAGCTCGATCTGCTGCATATCCTCTTCGGCAATGTGCTGGGTGTGGACAGCGAAGGCCTGGTACTGATTGCCGGCGTGGCCAGTGCCAGCGTGCTGGGCATCGCCGCGCTCTATCGCGGGCTGCTGCTGGAGAGCTTCGATCCATCCTACATGGCCGTGGGCGGCGGACGCAGCGGCGGGGCGATCTACCAGCAGGTGTTCCTGATGCTGGTGGTGATGAACCTGGTGGCGTCCTTCCAGACCCTGGGCACGCTGATGGCGGTGGGCCTGATGATGCTGCCGGCGGTCTCGGCACGGCTGTGGCACGACACCTTGCCGGCGCAGCTGTGCAACAGCGTGCTGCAGGCGGCGCTGGCGGGGTATGCCGGCCTGCTCATTTCGTATTACGCCTCGGTGCCTTCCGGCCCGGTCATCATCGTCTGTGCCGGCGTGCTGTATGCCGCCTCGCTGCTGTTCGCCCCGCGCGGCTGGCTACCGCGCCTGTTGCGGCGGCCGCATCTGCAGGCCTGATACGAGGCTTTCTTCCGTTTTTCTGTTTTTTGTTTCTTCCGGAGTTTTCATGAAACTGTTTCGTCCTCTCTCTGCGCTGCTGGCCGCCCTGGTCCTGGCAGCGAGCCTGCCGGCGGCTGCCGCCGAGCGCATCCCGGTGCTGGCCAGCTTCAGCATTTTGGGTGACGTGGTGGCCAATGTCGGCGGCGACCGCATCGCCGTCTCCACCCTGGTCGGCCCGGATGAAGATGCCCACGTCTTCCAGCCGGCCCCGGACGACATCAAGGCCGTCTCGCGCGCCAGGCTGATCGTGGTCAATGGCCTCGGTTTCGAAGGCTGGATGGAGCGCCTGGCGCAGTCGGCCAATTACCACGGCCCCATCGTGGTGGCTTCGGCCGGCATCCAGGCGCGTGAGCGCGTGGGTGAGGAAGAAGAGGGCCATGGCCACGAGCACCACAGCAAGGATGATCCGCATGCCTGGCAGGATCCGCAGAACGTGATCGTCTACACCCGCAACATCGTCACTGCCCTGGCCAAGCTGGACCCGGCCGGTGCCGCGGTCTACCGCAAGAACGGCGAGGCTTACATCGCCAAGCTGCAGGACCTGGATGCCTGGGCCGCGCGCCAGTTCGCGCAGATTCCCGATGCCAAGCGCAAGGTCATCACTTCGCATGACGCTTTCGAATACTTTGGCGCGCGCTACAAGGTGCGTTTCCTGGCCGCGCAGGGCGTGTCCACCGACAGCGAACCCAGCGCCCGTGACATCGCCGCCCTGATCCGCCAGATCCGCAGCGAAAAGATCAAGGCCCTGTTCTTCGAGAACATGAGCAACCCCAAGCTGCTGCAGCAGATCGCCCGCGAATCGGGCACGGCGGCCGGTGGCAAGCTGTATGCCGATGCGCTCTCCAAGGCCGATGGCCCGGCGGCGGACTACCTCTCGCTGATGCGCTACAACATCACGCAATTGCTGGAAAAGATCCGTCTCAACTGAGGCTGCGCAAATCGCGTATGCTGGTGGCCCCGCGCCGCTGCCTTGGCGGCGCCAGTCATCTTGCTCAGGAGAATCCCCGCATGAGTATCGTCACCGTCGTCGCCATCATCACCGCCAAGCCCGGCAAGCGTGAAGAACTGCTGGCCATCGCCCGCGCCAACCTGGCCGCCGTGCGCGCCGAAGCAGGCTGCATCGAATATGGCCTGGTGACGGACGTCGAAGGCTTCGGCCCCAACCAGGCGCCGCTGGGCCCGGATACCTTCGCCTTCGTCGAGAAATGGAAGGATGAAGAGGCGCTGCGCCTGCACTTCACCCTGCCGCACATGACCGACTACCGCGAGAAGTCCAAGGACCTCATCGCTGACCGCAAGGTCCACGTGCTCAAGTCGGCGGACTAAACCCTCTATCCCCGGCTCGGTTTCAATACTCGCCGGGGAAGTCTGCTGGCCAGGTCCGCTGCGGATCGAAGGACGAGGCCTGGCCCATCTGCTTCAACCACGTGATGAAGGTCTTCAGCGCCGGATTGGTGTCGGCGTTGCTGCGATAGAGCATGTGGTATCCCTCCCCATGCAGCACGATCTCCGGAAACAGCCGCACCAGCCGGCCGGCCGCCAGATCGTCATCCACCAGCGCCAGCGTGCCCATGCCCACGCCCTGGTCGGTCGCTGCGGCCTGCAGGCTCAGGAAGGAATGTTCATATACCGTCCCCGGCATCTTGCGCCGCACCGCCACCCCCGCCTTGCCCAGCCACTGCGACCACGCCGATGAACGGCTGGAGAGATGGATCAGCGGCACCTCCACGAAATCTCGCGGCACCCGGATCGGGTGCGTCTCCAGGAAGTGCGGCGAGGCCAGCGGTACCGAGACGTCATCCAGGAAGCGCGCGCACTCGTAACCGCTGCGCTCCAGCGGGCTGCGCCAGATGATGACGTCGAAAGGATCCTTCACATCCTCGAAATACTCCGACATGGTGGTGGTCACCCGTACCTCGATGCGCGGGTTGTCGATCTGGAACTGCGACAGGCGCGGGATCAGCCAGCGCATCGCCACCGAGGGCGCGGCAATCAGGCGCACCACGCGGCTCTTGCCGGCCAGCGACAACTGCTCGGCCGCCAGCGCGATGCGGTCCAGGCTGGCCTTGACCTCGGCATAGAAGGTCAGCGCGGCTTCCGTGGGTTCCACGCCACGCGACTGGCGTAAAAACAACGGTTGTTCGAAATACTCTTCCAGCGATTTGATCTGCTGGCTGACTGCGCTGTGGGTGATGAAAAGTTCATGCGCCGCCAGCGTCAGACTCCGCGTCCGGACTGCCGCTTCGAACACTTTGAGGGACTTCAGCGGGGGCAGGGAAGAAGACATGCTGTAAGAAAAACTTATAGTGGTGACGGAAAATGTTGCTTTGCAAAAGCCAGGGGCGACCTTATTCTTCAATCACCCAAACGACAAACAGAAGGAGTTCATCGTGAACAACGTCAGTATATTGGCAAAAGATGCCGGTTTTTCTAACAATTTGCGCTCGCTGGTCGAGCTGGTGAAGTTTGCTGTCCAGCAAGTCATCGCCGCCCATGCCTTGAAGCCCGTGCGCAACGATGCAAGTGAACTGAATGACGCGGCCGACTTCGACGGCGTGACCGACCACTTCGAGATGGAAGTGCGCCTGCGCCAGCTGGACCATAGCCACCTGCAAGCCGTCTGGAAGCTGCAATCGCAGATCTGAGCGTCATCGCGGCAAGCTTCATGTCAGTACCGCAGTAGCTGAAGTATCAGTAGGACCAGCAGGACCAGGCCCGATGCGCCTGATGAACGATGACGAAGAGACCGGCTCCGCCAGCCCGGGGCCGCAGCAGGCAGCCAGCAGTCGCCCACAGAGGCAGACCGTGCCGCGCCAGCATCACCCGGCTTGATCCAGCAGTATCCGCAACGGCGGCCCCCCTGGCCGACAGCGCCCCCAACATGGTCAGGCGCACGCTGCGCAGAGATTCCCCCATCCCCGCCTTTGCGGGGATTTGTCGTTTACGCTCCACAGCAACCTTACTTTACAAAGATGACATCGTGCGGTGACACAGCGCTGCTACATTCCCCACGGGGAGAGGCTTGCGTTGCTGTTCATGCAAGCCCCAAAGTATCTGCAGTATTTGTATCTTCAAGGGGAGTTCACCATGCTGTCTTCACTTCGTGCCCGTCTGATCGTCCTTTGCGTGCTGATCGTCGCGGTGGCCATGATCGTCCTCAGTGGCGCCAATATCTACACCGTGCGCAGCGATACGCTGCAAGCCATTTCCAGCCAGACGCGCCAGCTGACCGAAAGCCACGCCGCCAATATCAGTGAATGGGTGCGCAGCAAGCGGGTCATCACCGGGGCCATGAGGCAGGCGCTGACACAAAGCGATGTGCTACCCATCGTGGGAGCGGCCAAGGAGGCCGGTTCCTTCGATGATGCCTATATCGGTTATCCCGACAAGCGCATGCTGGCCCTGCACCCGATGCCGGCCGGCTACGATCCGACCGCCCGGCCCTGGTACAAGCAGGCGGTGCAGGAGGGCAAGCCGATCCTGACCGCACCTTATGTGGATGCCACCACCGGCAAGCTGGTGGTGACCTTTGCCGAGCCGGTGTCCGACAAGGGCAATCTGCTGGCCGTGCTGGGGTCCGACGTGCAACTGGACAACGTGGTGCGCACCGTGGCTGGCATCAAGCCCACGCCGTCCAGCTTTGCCTTCATCGTCGGCAAGGATGGGCTCATCATCACGCATCCCAACAAGGAGCTGGCCTTGAAACCGGTCTCGGCGCTGGACCAGAACCTGTCGGCCGCCTCGCTGTCCGGAATGACGCAGGGCGGGCGCGCCACCATCGGCGGCGTCTCTTACCTGCTCTTTACCCAGCCTATCGACAACACCGACTGGTCGCTGGTGGTGGCGCTGGATTACCGTGAAGCCACCCACGCCATCGGCGCCCTGATGGCGCTGGCGGCGGTACTGGCCTTGGTGGCCATCGTGGCGGCGGCACTGCTGCTGAGCTACACCATCACGCGTCTGTTGCGGCGCCTGGGGATCGTGCGCAATGCCATGGAAGAAATCGCCTCGGGCGACGGCGACCTCACGCGCCGGCTCGATACCAGCGGCACGGATGAACTGGCGCAGATCTCGCGCGCCTTCAATCATTTTGCCGACAAGATCTCGCGCACCTTGCTCGATATCCGGCGCGCCAGCGAGTCTGTGAAGGTTTCTTCCACTGAAATCGCCAGCGGCAACATGGACCTGTCCGCACGCACCGAGCAGCAGGCAGGTTCGCTGGAAGAGACGGCCTCGGCCATGGAAGAACTGACCTCCACGGTGAAGCAAAACGCCGATAACGCGCGCCAGGCCAACCAGCTGGCCGTGTCGGCCTCGGAGGTGGCCGTGCACGGCGGCACGGTGGTGGGGCAGGTGGTCGCCACCATGAGCTCCATCAACGAATCCTCGCGCAAGATCGTCGACATCATCAGCGTGATCGATGGCATTGCCTTCCAGACCAATATCCTGGCGCTCAACGCCGCCGTGGAAGCCGCGCGGGCCGGCGAGCAGGGGCGCGGGTTTGCAGTGGTGGCCTCGGAAGTGCGTTCGCTGGCGCAGCGCTCGGCGACGGCCGCCAAGGAAATCAAGCTGTTGATCGATGATTCGGTCCACAAGGTGGAAGCCGGTAGCCAGCTGGTGGCCCAGGCGGGATCGACCATGGATGAAGTGGTCTCCAGCGTGCGCCGGGTGACCGATATCGTGGGCGAGATCAGTTCGGCCAGCCAGGAACAGAGCGCTGGCATCACCGAAGTGGGCAATGCCGTCACGCTGATGGATAACGCCACCCAGCAGAATGCGGCCCTGGTGGAACAGGCTGCGGCGGCGGCCAAGTCCTTGCAGGAGCAGGCGGCGCACCTGGCGGCCGTGGTGGCCGGGTTCAAGCTGGATGAAAGTGGCGCTGCCGCGCCGCAGAAAGCGTCACCGGCCCCCGCTCCCCGGCAGGCAGCGAACCAGGCCGCGCCCCAGCCTGCCCGGCCCGTTCCCGCAGCGGCCCCGGTCAACATCACGCCCAAGCCCGCTGCCCTGAAGGCCAAGCCCGCCAACAAGCCGGCCTTGCCAGCCGAGCCCAAGGCACCCGCCAAGAGCAGCGGTGGCGACGACTGGGAAGAGTTCTGATCCGGGCCGTTCGTATAGCGCGCTGAAGCGGGCCGGATCAGGCCCGCTTCTTCAGCAGGTGCATGGCACCGAAGAGTTGCTGCATGCCACTGTGCTCGATGAAGCTGAGGTTGTAGGGGTGCTCGGCCACGGCGCGCGGAAATTGCGTGACCAGCGGCAGGCTGTGCAGTTGTTCGGCGATCTTGCCCCACAGGACGAGCGTGGGCAGTGGCGTGTGACACGTCTGGCCATGCCCGGCCAGGGCACGCAGGATGGTCTCGAAGAAGGGTTTCCACGCGCGGGCGTCCTTGACCGGCGGCACGTGCGCGCGGAAGACCAGGCTGGCATTGAGCAGCAGGAAACCCTGCGCCGTCAGGTTGTCCTGCAGATCGGCCAGGGTCTGGATCGTGCCTTGCACGTCCGCCTGGGCTCGGGCCGCGATACCTGCCAGCGCATCGCCGCTGGTCTGGCCAGCCTGCAGAGCGCCATCGGCCACCAGCAGCATCTTCATGAAATTGCGCAGGGAGGTGGCGCGATTGACCTGCTTGGACAAGCCCTTCTCCGACCATAGCGAGCCCACCGCCCCATCCATGAAGCACACGCCCGTGGCGCTGGCTGCACGCGGGTAGGGGCCTTCGCCCACCAGTACGTAGCGCACATGGTCCATCGGCTGCCTGAATGCGGCGAACAGGCGGCCTTCGGTGGGCAGGTAGTCATCCTGGGCAAGGGCGGGGAGATAGGCCGGATCGGCTTGGGCGATGGCCTCCAGGCCCGCGCGCAGGGCGGCATGCCAGGAGGGGTGGGTAGTCTGGATCAGGTCCAGCAGGACGGCAGGGAGGGCGGTGGAAGCGGTGGACATGAAAAGGGAGGCGAACGGCCGTAGCAACAAAATGGCGGCATTGTATACCGCCCGGCCTCCCCGCCGAGGTGGTGATCAGTTGGCCGTCAGGCCACCGCCGTATCGCTGCCCGGCGCGCCGAACAGTTGCTGCTTCAACAGATGCAGTTGGTCGCGCGCAGCGGCGGCCTTTTCGAACTCCAGGTTCTTGGCATGTTCCTGCATCTGTTTCTCCAGGCGCTTGATCTCCTTGCTGATCTGCTTCTCGCTCATGGATTCGTAGTTGCGCTTCTCTTCGGCCACCATCAGTTCGGTCCGCGCCTGGGCCGGGTTGAAGACGCCATCGATCAGCTCGCGGATTTCCTTCTTGATGCCGGTCGGCACGATGCCGTTGGCTTCGTTGAAGGCCATCTGCCTGGCACGGCGGCGCTCAGTCTCGGTGATGGCCTTGTGCATGGAATCGGTCACCACGTCGCCATAAAGGATGGCCATGCCGTTGAGGTTACGGGCGGCCCGGCCGATGGTCTGGATCAGGCTGCGCTCGGAACGCAGGAAGCCTTCCTTGTCCGCATCCAGGATCGCTACCAGCGAGACTTCGGGAATGTCCAGACCCTCGCGCAGCAGGTTGATGCCGACCACCACGTCGAAGGTGCCCAGGCGCAGGTCGCGGATGATTTCCACGCGCTCGACGGTATCGATGTCGCTGTGCAGGTAGCGCACCTTGATGCCATTGTCGGAGAGGAATTCGGTCAGTTGCTCGGCCATGCGCTTGGTCAGCGTGGTCACCAGCACGCGCTCGTCCTTGGCGATGCGGTCGTTGATCTCCTGCATCAGGTCGTCCACCTGCGTGGTGGCCGGGCGCACCGCAATGATGGGGTCGACCAGGCCGGTCGGGCGCACCACCTGTTCCACCACCTGGTCGGCGTGGGTGTTTTCATAGTCGGCCGGGGTGGCCGAGACGAAGATGGTCTGGCGCATCTTCTTCTCGAATTCCTCGAACTTCAGCGGCCGGTTGTCCAGCGCCGAGGGCAGCCGGAAACCGTAGTCCACCAGGTTCACCTTGCGCGCGCGGTCGCCGTTGTACATGCCGTTCAACTGGCCGATCAGCACGTGCGATTCATCCAGGAACATCACTGCATCCCTGGGCAGGTAATCCACCAGCGTTGGCGGCGGATCGCCCGGCTTGGCGCCGGAGAGATGGCGCGAGTAGTTCTCGATGCCCTTGGTGAAGCCGATCTCGGTCATCATCTCGATGTCGAAGCGGGTGCGCTGTTCCAGCCGCTGTTCTTCGATCAGCTTGTTTTCCTTGCGGAAGAATTCCAGGCGCTCGGCCAACTCTTCCTTGATGGTCTCGATGGCGCGCAGCACGGTGGAGCGCGGCGTCACATAGTGCGAACCGGGGTAGATGGTGAAGCGCGGGATCTTCTGGCGCACGCGGCCGGTGAGCGGGTCGAACAGTTGCAGGCTGTCGATCTCGTCATCAAAGGTTTCGATGCGCACGGCCAGTTCAGCGTGTTCGGCCGGGAAGACGTCGATGGTATCGCCACGCACGCGGAAGGTGCCGCGTCCGAAGTCCACTTCGTTGCGGGTGTACTGCATCTGAATCAGGCGGGCGATGACGTCGCGCTGCGAGACCTTGTCCTTGGCGCGCAGGGTCAGGATCATCTGGTGGTATTCGTTGGGGTTACCGATACCGTAGATGGCCGAGACGGTCGCCACGATCACCACATCGCGCCGTTCCATCAATGACTTGGTGCAGGACAGTCGCATCTGCTCGATGTGTTCGTTGATCGAAGAATCCTTCTCGATGAACAGGTCGCGCTGGGGCACGTAGGCTTCCGGCTGGTAGTAGTCGTAGTAGCTGACGAAGTATTCCACGGCATTGTGCGGGAAGAATTCGCGGAATTCGCTGTAGAGCTGCGCCGCCAGCGTCTTGTTGGGGGCGAACACGATGGCCGGGCGGCCCAGGCGGGCAATCGTGTTGGCCATGGTGTAGGTCTTGCCCGAGCCGGTCACGCCCAAGAGCGTCTGGTAGAACAGGCCGTCGTTGACGCCTTCGACCAGCTTGTCGATGGCCGCGGGCTGGTCGCCCGCCGGCGGGAAGACCTGGTAGAGCTTGAAGGGCGAGTCAGGGAAGGTGACGAACTTGCTCTCGTCCAGCTCGGTATTGATGGGGGTCAGTTCAGCCATGGTCTGGGTTGCCTTTGTCGCGCGGGTTCCGGTGAGCCGCCACGGTGCAGGAAGAACCGGCAACGCCCGCAAGCGGGGCGTTGCACACAGGCAAGGTGGTGGCGTGAATATTCATCAAATGCTGCCAGGATATGTAAGTTCAAGACGCAATCGACGAGCCCGTGCCCTGTAAAACCGGACGCAAAGCAGCGTCAGCAGCCAGCTCATCCACGGGGGAGGGCGGCTCGGCCGGGGGGCGGGTTATGTCGATTGGACATGGCTCCATGCAGATTCAGCAGGCAATTGGGCCTGTCTGTGTCTGTGATTGGCCATCCACATTTGTTAGAATGCAGTGTTGCAAAAAGGTGCACACCCGATTCTCTCCATGTGCATCCATTTCCTTCTGCAGCGCTTTGTTGCAGCTAACTTTTCATGTTATCACGATGAACGCACCTGTCTCCGCCTCCCTGTTTTCCGCCATCGAAATGGCGCCGCGCGACCCCATCCTGGGCGTGACCGAAGCCTACAACGCCGACCAGAACCCGGCCAAGACCAACCTGGGCGTGGGCGTGTACTACGACGACAACGGCAAGGTCCCCCTGCTGGAATGCGTGAAGAAAGCCGAGGCGGAACTGGCGGCCAAGCTGGCCCCGCGCACCTACCTGCCCATCGATGGCCTGGCCACCTATGACCGCGCCGTGCAGGAACTGGTGTTCGGCGCCGGCAGCGCCGTGGTGACCGAAAAGCGTGCCATCACCGTGCAAGCCCTGGGCGGCACCGGTGCGCTCAAGCTGGGTGCCGACTTCCTGAAGCATTTCTCGCCGGCCGGCACCGAAGTCTGGATCAGCGACCCGAGCTGGGAAAACCACCGCGCCCTGTTCGAAATGGCCGGTTTCAAGGTCAACGCCTATCCCTACTATGATCCGGCCACCCGTGGCGTGAACTTCGCCGGCATGCTGGAGGCGCTCAAGTCCATGAAGACCGGCTCGGTCGTGCTGCTGCACGCCTGCTGCCACAACCCGACCGGTGCCGACTTGACCGACGACCAGTGGACCCAGGTCATCGAAGTAGTCACCTCGCGCGGCCTGGTGCCCTTCCTGGATATGGCTTACCAGGGCTTTGGCGACGGCATCGCCGAAGACGGCCAGGTGGTGCGCCGCTTCGCCGAAGCCGGTGGCCCGCTGTTCGTGTCGAACTCCTTCTCCAAGTCCTTCTCGCTGTATGGCGAACGCGTGGGCGCACTGTCCATCGCTGCCGCCAGCGCTGAAGAAGCTGCCCGCGTGCTGTCGCAATTGAAGCGCGTGGTCCGCACCAACTACTCCAACCCGCCGATCCATGGTGGCCAGGTGGTCGCCACTGCCCTGGCGTCGCCCGAACTGCGCAAGTTGTGGGAAGACGAACTGGCCGAGATGCGCGTACGCATCCGCGAAATGCGTCAACTGCTGGTGGCCAAGCTGAAGGAAAAGGCGCCCGGCCATGACTTCGATTTCGTCATCAAGCAGCGCGGCATGTTCTCCTACTCCGGCCTGACCAAGGCCCAGGTGGAACGCCTGCGCAACGAGTTCTCGATCTACGCCGTCGACACCGGCCGCATCTGCGTGGCTGCGCTCAATACCAAGAACATCGACGTGGTGGTCGCCGCCATTGCCAAGGTGCTGTAAGGGCTGCGGGAGGGACTTTCTCCTATGAGAGAAGTCCCTTTCCCTGAAAAAAGTTTTGACATGAAATAAAAATCACGTCATAATCTTTTTCTCAGCTGTTCCCTGATAGCTCAGTCGGTAGAGCGACGGACTGTTAATCCGCAGGTCCCTGGTTCGAGTCCAGGTCGGGGAGCCAAAGAATGCGAAGGCCTCGCAAGTGATTGCGGGGCCTTTTCAATTAGTGTGAGGCTGGTTGTTTCAGGTCTCGCGCAAGGGCGGCAGGGCTATGCCGCCACGATGCAGAACGATGTAAAAAATTTTCGTTTTCCTCTCTGGTAAATCTGAAAAAAATCGTTCATAATCGCGCCCTCAATTGATCCCTGATAGCTCAGTCGGTAGAGCGACGGACTGTTAATCCGCAGGTCCCTGGTTCGAGTCCAGGTCGGGGAGCCAGAATACGAAAGCCTCGCAAGTTTCTTGCGGGGCTTTTTTGTTTTTGGCCTCCGCCAAGCATCATCTCTGCTTGCTTGTGCTCAAATTTAGCGCAATTGAGCTAGAATTGAGCGCATGAGCACCCTCAGTGACGCCCTTTTCTCCAAATCCATCCAAGCCATTCTCGGCCAGCTGTTCCTGCGGCCGGAGGGCATGCATCTGCGCGCGCTGATGAACAGCACCGGCATCAGCTCGGCATCGGCTCAGCGCGAGCTCGGCAGGTTGACCGAGGCCGGCCTGTTGCTGCGGGAAGAGGTGGGGCGCGTCTTGCTCTACAAGCCCAATCCGGACTCTCCAATTTTTTCGGAACTGAGCGCCATTATTCGCAAGACCTTTGGCGTCGCCGATACCATCAAGGCTATGCTGCTGCCTTTTTCGGAACGCATCGAGCGCGCCTTCCTGTATGGATCGGTTGCCAAGGGTCTGGATACGGCGGCCAGTGACATCGATTTGCTGGTGCTGGCGGATGACCTCGGCAGTGCCGATCTTTACCCCGAGCTGGTGGCGCTGGAGGCAAGACTGGGCAGGAAGATTTCCCTCACGGTCTATCGCCCCGCTGAATTCCGGAAAAAGATCGCGGCGCGGAATCATTTTCTGGTTTCCGTGATGGCTGGTCCGAAAATTGAATTGATCGGAGCACAGGATGGGGCGCAATGAGCTTGAAAATCTTCTCAGGTTGGGGCAACTGAAGCCGGAGCCTCCTTCGGCGACTGAAATCGATACCCATCTCCAAAGTGGCAGGGATCGGCTCAAAGATGCCTCGGCACCGGGTCTTTCGTTATCCGGCCGCTTCCTTCTCGGCTACAGCGCGGCGTATGCGTTCTCGCTGGCGGCTTTGCGGCGTCATGGTTTCCGGCCCGCCAGCCGCTATGTGGTGTTCCAGTGCCTGCCTCACACGCTGGAGGTCGGTCCCGACGTGTGGCGCTTGCTCGCGCGGGCGCATGATGTTCGCAATGGTTTTGAATACGAAGGCAGTGACGAGGTGACCGAAGATCTCGGCCTGCAAGTGATTCGCTGTGCTGAGGTGCTGGAACGCCTGTCGTGATTGCCCAGCTGTCCTCGGAGTGACCTGGGCTCATCCTGTGGCCGCAATCGCTGCTAGAATCGGCATCCCCCGATCAGCCAGGACTTTCCCATGAGCGACCCCATTCGTCTGACCCAATACAGCCATGGCGCCGGTTGCGGCTGCAAGATTTCGCCGCAGGTGCTCGAAGTCATCCTGGCCGGCAGCGGTGCCCAGCATCTTGATCCCAAACTCTGGGTCGGCAATGCGTCGCGCGATGATGCTGCCGTCTATGCCATCGATGAAGAACGCGGCGTGGTCTCCACCACTGATTTCTTCATGCCCATCGTCGATGATCCCTTCGATTTCGGCCGCATTGCCGCCACCAACGCCATCAGCGACATCTACGCCATGGGCGGCGATCCGCTGATGGCCATCGCCATCCTCGGCTGGCCGGTCAACGTGCTGCCGCCCGAAGTGGCGCGCGAGGTGGTGCGCGGCGGCCGCGCAGCCTGCGATGCGGCCGGCATCCCGCTGGCCGGGGGGCATTCCATCGATGCACCGGAACCCATCTTCGGCCTGGCCGTGACCGGCGTGGTCGAGAAGCGCCACATGAAGCGCAACGACACCGCCAGCGCCGGATGCCTGCTGTATCTCACCAAGCCGCTGGGCATCGGCATCCTCACCACGGCCGAGAAGAAGGGGAAATTGCGTCCCGAAGACGTTGGCACGGCGCGCGACTGGATGTGCCAGCTCAACCAGTCCGGAAGCCGCTTCGGCAAGCTGGCCGGCGTGAGCGCGATGACCGACGTGACCGGTTTCGGCCTGCTGGGCCACCTGGTGGAGATGTGCGAAGGCAGCGGCGTGAGCGCACGCATCCAGCATGCGCTGGTGCCGAGCCTGCCGGGCGTGCCGTATTACCTGGCCGAAGGCTGCGTGCCGGGCGGCACCGGCCGTAACTTCGAGAGCTATGGCAGCAAGATCAGCCCCTTGAGCGAAAGCCAGAAACACCTGCTGTGCGATCCGCAGACCAGCGGCGGCCTGCTGGTGGCGGTGCGGCCTGACGCCAATCCGGAATTCCTCGCCACCGCCGCCGCGCTGGGGCTGGAACTGGCGCCCATCGGCGAACTGGTGGAACGACAGCGTTACGCGGTCGAGGTGCTTTGATGGCCGATCTGCAGCCCAGCCGTGCGCTGTTCCTCGCCGATACGCCCATGCTGGATGCACGGGCGCCGGTGGAGTTCGGCAAGGGGGCGTTTCCGACGGCGGTGAACCTGCCGCTGATGAATGACAGCGAACGTCATCAGGTCGGTCTGCGCTACAAGGAGCAGGGCCAGCAGTCCGCCATCGAACTGGGCCATCAACTGGTCAGCGGAGCGGTGAAGGCAGAGCGGATTGCGGCCTGGGCCGAGTTCGCGCGGGTGCATCCGGAAGGCTGCCTGTATTGTTTCCGCGGCGGCCTGCGCTCGCAGATCACGCAGCAGTGGTTGAAGAGCGAGGCCGGCATCGCCTATCCGCGCGTGGCCGGCGGCTACAAGGCGCTGCGCCACTTCCTGATGGAAGCCATCGACCAGGCCCTGGCCGAGTGCGCCTTCGTGGTGGTCGGCGGCATGACCGGCTGCGGCAAGACCGACGTGCTGCTGCAGCTGGATAATGCGCTGGACCTGGAGGCCTATGCCAATCATCGTGGTTCCAGCTTCGGCAAGCGCGCCAGTCCGCAACCATCTCCCATCGATTTCGAGCATCGCCTGGCGATTGCTCTCATCAAGCTGCAGGCGCAGGGTCATCACTGGTTTGCGCTGGAAGATGAAAGCCGCCTGATCGGTGCCTGCGCCTTGCCGCTGGCCCTGCACCAGCGCATGCAGAGCCTGCCCATGGTGTGGCTGGAGGACAGCCGGGAAGGGCGGGTGGAGCGCATCCTGCGCGATTACGTCAGCGGCCTGTGCGAGGAATATGTGGCGCTGGGCCCGCGCCACGGCTTTGAGCGCTATCGCGCCCATCTGTTGGCGGCACTCGGCAAGCTGGTCAAGCGCCTGGGCGACCAGCGCTACCGGCGTCTGCTGCAGCTGATGGAATCCGCGCTGGCGCGCCAGGAGCAGGATGGCGTGGTCGACCTGCACCGCGCCTGGATCGATGCCTTGCTGGCGGAATACTACGATCCCATCTACGCCTTCCAGCGGGAATCCAGGCAATCCCGTCTGCTCTTTGCCGGCCAGCAGGCCGAGGTGGTCGCTTTCCTGCGGCAGTATCGTCCCTGAACGAAATTACAGCAGCACCACGGCCACCATTCCGGTGACCGCGCCGATCAGGATGGTCAGCAGCGCGACGGTCGTCAGTACCTTGGGCGTGAAGGATTTGCGCAGCATCAGCAGCGAAGGCAGGCTGATGCTGGGCAGCGTCATCAGCAAGGCCACTGCCGGCCCCACGCCCATGCCCAGCGACAGCATCGATTGCACGATGGGGATTTCGGCGGCCGTGGGGATCACGAAGAGCGTGCCCACTACTGCCAGTGCCACGATCCACAGCAGGCTGTTGCCCATGCTCGCGTCCACCTGCGGGAACAGCCACACCCGCGCCGCACCGAGAGCCAACACCACGACGATGTAGACCGGCATCGTGGTCCAGAACAATTGCCACAGCTTGCTGCCCCAGCGCACCAGGAAATGACGGCCGTCGTCCAGCGGTTCGTACTCGGCGGCGGCCACGGCATCCAGCGCCGCCTGGGGCAGGGTTTCATTCTGTGCCACGCGCTGGGCGATCAGCGACACGCCCACCACCAGCAGCACGCCTGCCACCAGGCGCAGTGCAGCGAAATGCCAGCCCAGCACGAAACCCATGAACACCAGCGTGGCCGGGTTCAGCACCGGGTTGGCGATCCAGAACGCCAGTGCGGCGCCGACTGACACCTGCTGGCGGCGCATGCCGGCCACTACCGGAGCGGCGCAGCAGCTGCACATCATGCCCGGCAGGGCGAACAGGCCGCCGCGGATGGTCGAGCCCAGCCCGGCGCGGCCGAACAGGCGCAGCAGCCAGTCGCGCGGCACCAGCACCTGCACCAGCGAACCCAGCAGCACGCCCAGCACGGCCGCTTTCCAGATGGCCAGGAAGTAGACGGTGGCATACTCCAGTGCTGCCGACCACGGGGCAGCGGGCGCATTGGCCAGGATGGAAGCGCCGATGCTGTGCTTGTCGGCGGCGACGAAGGATTTCAGGTAATAGGGCGACCACTTGACGTAATACAGGCCAATGGCGGCCACCAGCACGAACAGCAGCGGCTTGAGCCAGGTGGAGTTGCCGCGCGGGGCGGCCGGCAGGCTGGAAGAGAATTTCATGGAAGATCCGGCGAAATGAAGACTGCGCGCATCATACCTGTGGCGCGGCGCTTCGTCAGTGCGTCCGATGGACATGTCGTACAACTCATCCCTCCGGGCAGGCTGGCGGCACGCCCTCCCGATATGCCGCCAGGGCAGCAATGCAACGGGCACATTCAGCGCTTGCGTCCGCTTCGGGTCCTGCTATACTCCGAGTGACGTTGTATGACGTCTTATAACAATTCACTTCAAATCACAACAATACGTCAAGAGACAGTCCCGCCGGCCCGATGCTGCCTTGTCCGCTTTCCTGCGGACAGCGTTCCCGGACCCGGCAGGTGGCGCGGATGACGAGAGACCTGGAGAATCCAATTGGCGCAAAGCAATACCCCCAGCGGAGCAGGGGCGGTCAAGCCGACCCAACTCCGCTACCTGATCCTGTTCCTGCTGTTCGTCGTCACCACCGTCAACTACGCTGACCGCGCCACCCTGTCCATCGCCGGCTCGGCCATGAAGACCGAGCTGTCGCTCGATCCGGTGACCATGGGCTACATCTTCTCGGCCTTCAGCTGGGCCTACGTGCTGGCGCAGTTGCCGGGCGGCTGGCTGCTGGACCGCTTCGGCTCCAAGAAGATCTACATGTGGAGCATCGCCCTGTGGTCCTTCTTCACTTTCCTGCAAGCGGGAGTGACCTGGATGAGCACCGGCGCGGCCGTGATTGCGCTGTTCCTGCTGCGTTTCATGGTGGGCCTGGCCGAAGCGCCATCCTTCCCGGCCAACGGCCGTATCGTCGCGGCCTGGTTCCCGACCAAGGAACGCGGCACCGCCTCGGCCATCTTCAACTCGGCGCAATATTTCGCCGCCGTGATCTTCACGCCGCTGATGGCCTGGATCGTGCACACCTACAGCTGGCATCACGTGTTTACCGTCATGGGCGTGGTCGGGATCCTGCTGGCCATGGTCTGGGGCAAGATCATCTACAGCCCCAAGGACCATCCGCGCATCAACCAGGCCGAACTGCAGCATATCGAATCCGGTGGCGGCCTGGTCGACATGGACAACAAGAAGGTCGCCGCCCCCTCCACCAAGGGTAAGGGTTACATCCGCCAGCTGTTGTCCAATCGCATGCTGCTGGGCGTCTACATTGGCCAGTACTGCATCAACGTGATTACCTATTTCTTCCTGACCTGGTTCCCCGTGTACCTGGTGCAGGAGCGCGGCATGTCCATCCTCAAGGCCGGCTTCGTGGCCTCGATTCCGGCAGTGTGCGGCTTCATTGGTGGCGTCGTCGGCGGCCTGATCTCGGACCGCCTGATCAAGAGCGGACTGTCGGTCACCTGGGCGCGCAAGATTCCCATCGTCGGCGGCATGCTGCTGTCGATGACCATGATCCTGTGCAATTACGTCGAGGCGCAGTGGATGGTAGTGGGCATCATGGCCCTGGCCTTCTTCGGCAAGGGCGTGGGCGCGCTGGGCTGGGCCGTGGTGGCCGATACCGCACCCAAGCAGATCGTGGGCCTGTCGGGCGGTCTGTTCAACATGTTCGGCAATGTGGCCGGCATCACCACGCCCATCGTGATCGGCTACATCGTCAAGGAAACCGGTTCCTTCGCCGGTGCCCTGGTGTTCGTGGGCATCAATGCGCTGGTGACCGTGATCAGCTATCTTGTCATCGTCAAGGAAATCAAGCGCGTCGAACTCAAGGACGCCTGATCCGTTTTGTCGGCGGCCGCCTGTGCAGTGGCCGCCATTTCATTGGAATTGCAGCATTTTGTCGTATGGGACTTAGCATGAGCACCGATACCGCCGCCAGCCAGGCATTCACTCCGCGCTACATCATGATGAACGACACGGATAATGTCGCCATCGTCGTCAATGACGGCGGCCTGCCGGCCGGCACCGTCTTCCCCGACGGTCTGACCCTGGTCGACCGCGTTCCCCAGGGCCACAAGATCGCCTTGCGCGATCTCAAGCAGGGCGAGGCCATCGTGCGCTACGACGTGGCCATCGGCTATGCCGTGCGCGACATTCCCAAGGGCAGCTGGATCGAGGAATCGCTGGTGCAGATGCCGCCAGCGCGCGAACTGGACAACCTGCCGATCGCCACCAAGAAGCCGGCACCGCAGCCGCCGCTGGAAGGCTATACCTTCGAGGGTTATCGCAACGCCGATGGCTCGGTGGGCACGCGCAACCTGCTGGCCATCACCACCACCGTGCAATGCGTGGCGGGCGTGGTCGAGCATGCCGTCAAGCGCATCCGCGCCGAGCTGCTGCCCAGGTATCCCAACGTCGAAGACGTGGTGGCGCTGGAGCACACCTACGGTTGCGGCGTGGCCATCGATGCGCCCAATGCCGGCATCCCCATCCGCACGCTGCGCAACATCAGCCTGAACCCCAACTTCGGCGGCCAGGCCATGGTGGTCAGCCTGGGTTGCGAAAAGCTGCAGCCCAATCGCCTGCTGCCGGAAAACATGATCCCCATCCACAAGGAGGGCGAGCCCTACGTGGTCTGCCTGCAGGATGCGGAACACGTCGGTTTCAACTCCATGATCGATTCCATCATGAAGATGGCCGAAGCGCGCCTGACCGAACTGAACAAGCGCCGCCGCGAAACCTGCCCGGCGTCCGACCTGGTGGTGGGCGTGCAGTGTGGCGGCAGCGATGCCTTCTCCGGCGTGACCGCCAATCCGGCCGTGGGCTATGCCACCGACCTGCTGGTGCGTGCCGGCGCCTCGGTGATGTTCTCGGAAGTGACCGAAGTGCGCGATGGCATCGACCAGCTGACCTCGCGCGCCGTCAACGAGGAAGTGGCGCAGGCCATGATCCGCGAGATGGACTGGTACGACAATTACCTGAAGCAGGGCGGCGTGGACCGCAGCGCCAACACCACCCCCGGCAACAAGAAGGGCGGCCTGGCCAACATCGTCGAGAAGGCCATGGGCTCCATCGTCAAGTCCGGTTCCAGCCCGATTTCGGGCGTGCTCTCGCCGGGCGACAAACTTCAGCAGAAGGGCCTGATCTACGCGGCTACCCCGGCCTCGGACTTCATCTGCGGCACCTTGCAGCTGGCGGCCGGCATGAATCTTCATATCTTCACTACCGGGCGGGGTACGCCCTATGGCCTGGCTGCGGTGCCGGTCATCAAGGTCGCCACCCGCAACGACCTGGCACGGCGCTGGCATGACCTGATGGACGTCAACGCCGGCCGCATCGCCAGCGGCGAAGCCACCATCGAACAGGTCGGCTGGGAGCTGTTCCAGCTGATGCTGGACGTGGCCAGCGGCAAGAAGCGCACCTGGGCCGAACAATGGAAGCTGCACAATGCACTGACCCTGTTCAACCCGGCGCCGGTGACCTGATCCTCCTTGAGGGCCCGCTTGCGGGTCCTTTTTTGCTTTTCGGCTGGTTCGGCCTTTCATTCTCTTCATCGTCCTCATTACCTTGAACGCCATTTCTCCCCTCAAGCCGGCCACCCGCGAGGCTGGCGCCACCACTGTCGCCTACGTCTCCAACGCCGACAGCCAGGACATCTACGTGCTCCAGCTCAATGGCGACGGCAGCGTCCACCTGATCGAGCAGGTCGATACCGGCAGCACCGTGATGCCGCTGGCGCTGAGCCCGGATCGCAAGTTCCTGTATGCCTCCCTGCGCGGCGAGCCGTATTCGGTGGTCAGCTATGCCATCGATCCGAAGAGCGGCAAGCTCAAGGTCCTTTCCAAGGTGCCGCTGGCCGACAACATGGCCAACATTGCCACCGACCGCACCGGGCGCTACCTGTTGGCGGCGTCCTATTTCGGCAACAAGATTTCGGTCAATGCCATCGGCAGCGACGGCACCGTGCAGGTGCCGCCGCTGGCGGTGATCCCGACCGGCAAGAATGCGCACTCGGTGCAGGTCGATCCGGCCAATGCCTTTGTCTTTGCCTCCAACCTGGGCAGCGACGTGATCCTGCAGTACCGCTTCGATCCCGCATCCGGCGCCGTCATGCCCAACACGCCGCCGTCGGTGGCCACCAAGGCCGGCGCGGGTCCGCGTCACTTCGTGTTCTCGCCCGACCAGCGCTTCGTCTATGCGATCAATGAGCTCGATGCCACCGTCAATACCTATGCCTACGACCGCCACACCGGCACGCTGGCCCTGCAGGCCAGCGACTCGGCCCTGCCGGAAGGCTTCAAGAGCAGCGAGCAGCTGGCCGCAGCGGACCTGCACCTGACCCCGGATGGCCGCTTCCTCTACGCCACCGAACGCACCTCCAACACCCTCACCGGCTACCGCGTGGACCAGGCCAGCGGCAAGCTGACCCGCATCCTCAACATCCCCACCGAAACCCAGCCGCGCGGCTTCAACATCGATCCGCAAGGCCGCTTCCTGCTGGCGGTCGGCCAGAAAGCCGGACTGACCAGCTACGCCATCGACCGCGACAGCGGCGCACTGACCCCGGTGTTCCGCTACACCCTGGGCCGTAATCCCAACTGGGTCGAGATCATCGACCTGCCTTGATGCCGGCGTGAAGGCAGCTTCATGGCTGCCATGCTGCGTATGTTGTTTTTCGGGCTTGTCGGATGTCATTCCGACAAGCCTTTTCATTTTCTTGCGTCCCGATATGAAGCTTGATTGATCCAGGACAGCCACAGGGCAATGTTGCCGTTGCACAATAGACAAAAGGAAAGCTTCCTGACCACCCTAACCGGGAATTGGGGTGTTTTTGGTCAGCTTGCGTCCGTTATGGGATGCGTGGCACTGCTGTATCGTCGTGCCGATGTGGTGATTTCACCTTGTTATTAAAATATTAAGCGGAGAGAGGTAATGCGAAATCTGACGGTTCGCTTCAGCCTGATGAGCGCGCTTGCGCTGTTTTCAGTGATGATCGTGGTAGGTGCTGCGGTGGGCATCTTTGCGCTGGGCCGCGCCAACCATGCTACCGAGTACGTCCACGAGATCACCGAGCGCGCCTTGCTGATCAATGACGCCTACAAGGACACCACCCGGACCCGGGCCGCCCATTCGCGTATCTATTCGACCCTGATGGAGAAAGGCGATGTTGCAGTCATCGACACCGCGTTCAAGAGCGCCCAGTTGACGTATGACCGTAGCCTGAAGTATCTGGATGATTACGCCAAGCTCCCAGACCTGGAAGGCCAGGATCCTGCGACCAAGACGGAACTCATTGAGTCGGCCAAGGCCTTGAACGATATCCTGAAGAAAGCCACGGACACCCTCAAGGCCGGTGATGCGGCGGGGTATTCGCAGCTCAACAACAATTTCATCAGCAAGGCCGGTGCGCGCTTCTCCACTGCGCTGGATGCCTACCAGAAGCGCGCCATGGAACTCAATGACAAGACTACTCAGGAGCGTCAGCGCGAGTACAGCCTGGTGGTCTGGCTGGTCGTGACCGGCCTGATCGGCGCCATGTTCCTCGTGATCGGGGTGCATTTCCTGCTGCGCAACATCGTCTTGACGCCGCTTAACCGCGCCGTGCATCTGCTGGATCTGGTGGCCAATGGCGACCTGACCACCAAGGTCGACGTCCAGAGCAACAACGAGATCGGCCGCCTGTTCTCGGCCATCCGCAGCATGCAGCAGGCGCTGCTGACCACGGTCTCGCGCGTGCGCAGCAGCTCCGACAGCATCGATACCAGCGCCAAGGAAATCGCCGCCGGCAACATGGACCTGTCCTCGCGTACCGAGCAGCAGGCCAGCTCGCTCGAAGAAACCGCCGCCTCCATGGAAGAGCTGACCGGCACCGTCAAGCAGAATGCCGACAATGCGCTGCAGGCCAACCAGCTGGCGCATTCAGCCTCTTCTACCGCGAGCAAGGGCGGGGAAGTGGTGTCGCAGGTGGTGGATACGATGCAGGCCATCAATGAATCCTCGCGCAAGATCGTCGACATCATCAGCGTCATCGATGGCATTGCCTTCCAGACCAACATCCTGGCCCTGAACGCGGCGGTGGAAGCTGCGCGTGCCGGTGAACAGGGCCGCGGCTTTGCCGTGGTGGCGTCGGAAGTGCGTTCGCTGGCCCAGCGTTCGGCCGCCGCCGCCAAGGAAATCAAGTCGCTCATCGATGACTCGGTGGAGAAGGTCGAAGCCGGCAGCCAGCTGGTCGAGCAGGCCGGTGCCACCATGAGCGAAGTGGTCACCAGCGTGCAACGCGTCACCGACATCGTGGGCGAGATCGCCGAAGCCAGCCGCGAGCAGAGCACCGGCATCGAACAGGTCAACCGCGCCATCACCCAGATGGACGAGGTGACCCAGCAGAACGCCGCGCTGGTGGAGCAGGCCGCTGCCGCCGCCCAGTCCTTGCAGGCCCAGGCCACCAACCTGGTCGGCGCGGTCAGCATCTTCAAGATCGATGCCCATCAGGTGGCCAGCCACGCCGCCAAGCCGCGTCCGGCACCGAAGGCGCCGCCGCCGGTGACCCCAGCACCCGCACCGGCCGCCCCGGTAGCGGCAGTCACCGCGACACCGGCTTCCGTCAAGCCTGCGCCCAAGCTGCCGCCAGCCAAGCCCGCCCAGCCGGCCAAGGCCACCCCACCCGCACCCGGCAGCCGCATCAAGGACGATGCACAGGATTGGGAAGAATTCTGAGTTTTGGCCTGTTCCTTCATGCAAACCTCCGTCGCTTCGGCCACGGAGGTTTTTTTCGGCCTGGATGTGCATTAAGGTTCACATCATGCAAAAAGGGCCACAGTTTCCTGTGGCCCTTCGAGGGTAAAGCCTGGCGGAGGCTTATTGCGGACCCAGCTTCTTGATCAGGGCTGCCAGCTCTTCGTGCTCTTCCGGAGTGCAATCGGTCAGCGGCGTGCGCACCGGGCCGGCATCGTGGCCGACGATCTTGGCACCGGCCTTGACGATGGACACCGCATAACCGGCCTTGCGGTTGCGGATGGCCAGGTAGGGCAGGAAGAATTCGTCGATCAGCTTGCCCACGGTGTCGTGGTCATCCTTGGCAATCGCTTCGTAGAACTGCACGGCGGTCTTGGGGATGAAGTTGAACACGGCCGAGGAATACACCGGCACGCCCAGCGCCTTGTAGGCGGCCGCATAGACTTCAGCGGTCGGCAGGCCACCCAGGTAGGTGAAACGGTCACCCAGCTTGCGGCGGATATGCACCATCGGTTCGATCTCGCCGATGCCATCCTTGAAACCGATCAGGTTGGGGCAGCGGTCGGCCAGCTTTTGCAGGGTGTCGGCGTTGAGCTTGCAGACGGCGCGGTTGTAGATGATGACGCCGAAGTTGACCGACTTGCAGACCGCTTCCACGTGGGCGGCGATACCGTCCTGGCTGGCTTCGGTCAGGTAGTGCGGCATCAACAGGATGCCGTGCGCGCCCAGGCGTTCGGCTTCCTGGGCATAGGCGATGGCAGCGCGGGTGGAACCGCCGGCACCGGCGATGATGGGCACCTTGCCACGGCAGGTGTCGACCGCAGTGCGGATGATGTCCGAATATTCACCCGGCACCAGCGAGAAGAATTCACCGGTACCACCGGCCGCGAACAGGGCGCTGGCGCCATACGGGGCCAGCCATTCCAGGCGCTCGATGTAGGTCTTGGGGCGGAAATCGCCTTGCTCGTCGAAGTCCGTCAGCGGGAACGACAGCAGGCCGGAAGAAAGGATCTGTTTGAGGTCTTGGGGTGTGTACTGGGACATGGTTTCGCTCGACGCCGTTAGGAATGGGTTGGAAAACGAGGCAAGTGTGTTGAATGTTGTCTCTGGTTCTTCTTGTATCCGATTAGGATATCAGTCATCGTACAACATAGGAATTCAGAAAGCCAGCGATTTCTTATGACGGCTTGCGTGAGGTCTGGGTGGAATTGTAGAGAGGGGAGGGGGAGGTCGGCGGGGCGGCAGGCACTGCGGGCACCGAACGGGCCGACCCGTTTCCGGTTCGGCCCTGCGGCAGACAATCAGGAGTTACCAGCGGCGCTGGATTCGGCTTCCTGCTCGGCGCGGCGCAGGCGCTCGCGGCTGTTGGTGAGGTGATTGCGCATGGCGGCGCGGGCGGCCTCGGCGTCGCCGCGGGCGATGGCTTCGTAGATGTCTTCGTGCTCGCGCTGCACCCGCTCCAGGTAGCTGGACTGCTGGTCATGGGCCAGCTCGGCAGTATTGATGCGCTTGCGCGGGATCACGCCCATGCCGAGATGGCTGATAATCTCGATGAAGTAGCGGTTGCCGGTGGCATTGGCGATGGCGAAGTGGAAACGAAAGTCCGGTCCCACGGTGTCGCCGCTCTGCTGGTTGGCACGGAACAGGTCCAGCGCCTCACGGATTTCCTGCAGTTGCGCATCGGTGCGGCGGGCGGCGGCCAGGCCGGCGGTTTCGGTTTCCAGGCTGATGCGCAGTTCCAGCAGCGCCAGCAGGTCGCGCATGGTGGTGATGGTGGCAGGATCGATGCTTATGTTGCCGCCCTTCTTGGCTTCCAGGACGAAGGTGCCGATGCCGTGGCGCGTCTCCACCAGTCCGGCCGCCTGCAGGCGCGAGATGGCTTCGCGCACCACGGTGCGCGAGACACCCTGGGTCTGCATGATCTCGGATTCGGTGGGCAGCTTGTCGCCGGGGATGAGGCTGCCGTTGCTGATCATCGCCGTCAGCGCCGCCACCACTTCCTGCGACAGGCTCTGGGGCTTGCGGCGCGGGCGCAGCAGCGGGTTGGGGGTATCGCTAACATCCATATCGTTTTATTTCTCGGGGGGCGCTGGCGGACCTTCGTGCAAGAGGTGGTCGGTCCGTATCAGGCGAGGTGAACATTGTCGCGGCATCTTACCAGATCACTAAGCAGCCACGACGCCAATACCAGCCGTAGACCGCAGATTAGCGCACTTTGTGCAAGAGGTCAGACAAGTTTCTGCAGAATTTGCCGCTGGCTTGATCGCGGCCAGCTTTTGACCATATGAAGGAAAAGGACTGGGTACCTGACAGAATTACTCGGGTTTGCTATACTTGACTCAAATATTCGGGAATTCAGGGTAACCGGCCCCGCCGGTTCATTTGTTTCTGGAGCGAACTCCATGCGTCTTACCACCAAAGGCCGTTTTGCCGTGACCGCCATGATTGACCTGGCCCTCCGCCAGGGCAAGGGCCCGGTCACGCTGTCGGCCATCAGCGAGCGCCAGGAAATTTCTTTATCATATCTGGAACAGTTGTTCGGCAAGTTGCGGCGTCACCAGATCGTCGAGTCCGTGAGGGGGCCTGGCGGTGGTTACAATCTCGCCCGCAAGGCCGCCGACGTGTCGGTCGCCGACATCATCATCGCCGTGGACGAACCCCTGGATGCAACCCAGTGCGGTGGCAAGGAGAACTGCCACAGCGCCGCCCATCCCGGCGGTGCACGCTGTATGACACATGAGCTGTGGTCCACCCTGAACGAAAAGATGGTCGAGTACCTGGATTCGGTATCGCTCCAGGACCTGGTGGACCAGCAAAAAGAACCCAAGGCGGCCGAACACCGTGCCGCCGACTCGCAGAGCGTGGTGGTGATGCACCGCCCGCAAGCCGCAGCCTGATTTGGAGCAAGGACCTTATGAACGCACCCCTGGAAAAAAGCCTGCTGGAGACCATCAAGGCTCCGCACTTCCCGATCTACATGGACTACTCGGCGACCACCCCGGTCGATCCGCGCGTGGCCGACAAGATGATTCCCTACCTGCGCGAGCAGTTCGGCAATCCCGCCTCGCGCAGCCACATGTATGGCTGGACCGCCGAAAAGGCCGTGGAAGAAGCGCGTGAAGAAGTGGCCAAGCTGGTCAACGCGGATTCGCGCGAGATCATCTGGACTTCCGGCGCCACCGAGAGCAACAACCTGGCCATCAAGGGCGCGGCACAGTTCTACAAGTCCAAGGGCAAGCACATCATCACCGTCAAGACCGAGCACAAGGCGGTGCTGGATACCTTCCGCGAGCTGGAGCGCGTGGGCTTCGAAGCCACCTACCTGCAGCCGCAGGACAATGGCCTGGTCACCGTCGAGCAGATCGCGGCCGCCGTGCGTCCGGACACCATCCTGGTCTCGGTCATGCTGGTGAACAATGAAATTGGCGTGATCCAGCCGGTGCCGGAGATCGGTGAATTCTGCCGCTCCAAGGGCATCATCTTCCACAGCGACGCGGCGCAGGCCACCGGCAAGGTCAAGATCGACCTGGAAAACTGGAAGGTCGACCTGATGAGCTTCTCGGCCCACAAGAGCTACGGTCCCAAGGGCATCGGTGCCCTCTACGTGCGTCGCAAGCCGCGCGTGCGCATCGAAGCGCAGATGCACGGCGGTGGCCACGAGCGCGGCCTGCGTTCGGGCACCCTGGCCACGCACCAGATCGTCGGCATGGGCGAAGCTTTCCGCCTGGCCCGTGAAGAAATGGACAGCGAACTGTCCCGCATCCGCGCCCTGCGCGACCGCCTGGCCAAGGGCCTGCAAGAGATCGAAGAAACCTACATCAACGGCGACATGGATCACCGCGTGCCGCACAACCTGAACGTGAGCTTCAACTACGTGGAAGGTGAATCGCTGATCATGGCCATCAAGGACATCGCCGTCTCGTCCGGTTCGGCTTGCACCTCGGCCAGCCTGGAGCCGTCCTATGTGCTGCGCGCCCTGGGCCGCAGCGACGAACTGGCACACAGCTCGATCCGCTTCACCATCGGCCGCTTCACCACCGAGGAAGACATCGATTTCACCATCGAGCTGATCAAGAGCAAGGTCGGCAAGCTGCGCGAGCTGTCCCCGCTGTGGGATATGTACAAGGACGGCGTGGACCTGTCCACCATCCAGTGGGCGGCCCACTGACCAGGACTTTGCCAGCCATCGCCAGCAGCCATAGCAGGGCAGGGCGATGGCCGAAACCATCATCTAGGGAGCAAGAACATGTCTTATTCGGAAAAAGTACTCGACCACTATGAAAATCCCCGCAACGTCGGCGCCTTCGAAAAGGGCGACGAGACCGTGGGCACCGGCATGGTCGGCGCACCGGCCTGCGGTGACGTGATGAAGCTGCAGATCAAGGTCGGTGCCGATGGCGTCATCCAGGATGCCAAGTTCAAGACCTATGGCTGCGGTTCGGCCATCGCCTCGTCGTCGCTGGTGACCGAGTGGGTCAAGGGCAAGACCCTGGACGAAGCGCTGTCCATCAAGAACACCCAGATCGCCGAAGAACTGGCCCTGCCGCCGGTGAAGATCCACTGCTCCATCCTGGCCGAAGACGCCATCAAGGCTGCAGTGCAAGACTACAAGGCCAAGCACGGCGAACAGCAGAAGGCCGCCTGAGCGCGGTGTCAGGGCAAGCAGCACGGCCGTTTTCGATTTCGTAAGGCAAGCATCATGGCAATCACGTTGACAGAGAAGGCAGCAAAACACATCAGCCGCTACATGGAGCGCCGTGGCAAGGGCATCGGCCTGCGCCTGGGTGTGCGCACCACCGGCTGCTCCGGCCTGGCCTACAAGCTGGAGTATGTGGATGAGCAATCGTCCGAAGACACCGTCTTCGAGTCGCATGGCGTGCGCGTCTTCGTTGATCCCAAGAGCTTGCCCTACATCGACGGCACCGAGCTGGACTTTGCCCGCGAAGGATTGAACGAAGGTTTCAAGTTCCAGAACCCCAACGTCAAGGACGAGTGCGGCTGCGGCGAGAGCTTCCGCATCTGAGCTGTCTCCCGGCCGCATCCTCAATCCTTGTCGATGCCGTTGCGCCAGCTGTACGGTGTGCGGCCCCAGTGCTTAGCCGATACCGTGACAGCCTCGTGATCGCTCCATCCGGGGCCGCCCGGTCACCGCGCCGTCCCTGATGTGCCAAGCCTGTTGCAGTCCGACAGGCTTTTTATTTTTCAGCCATGCAAAACCACTACGACCTGTTCCAGTTGCCGCAACGCTTCGCCATCGACCTGAAGGCCTTGGAGCAGGCTTTCCATCGCGTGCAGAGCCAGGCCCATCCGGACAAGTTCGCCCATGCCAGCGATGTCGAGAAACGCGTAGCCATGCAATGGGCCACGCGCGCCAACGAGGCCTACCAGACGCTGAAGAATCCCTTGAAGCGCGCCCGTTACCTGTGCGAGCTGCACGGTGTGGACCTGCAGACCGAATCCAACACCGCCATGGCCCCGGCCTTCCTGATGCAGCAGATGGAATGGCGCGAGACCCTGGACGATGCCAAGGCCGGCAAGGACATCAACGCGCTGGACAAGCTCAACACCGAACTGCTGGCCGAGAAGAAGGCCGAGATTGCGCGCATCGAAGCCCTGCTGGATGCGGGCGACTACGCCGCTGCCGGCAAGCTGGTGCGCCAGCTGATGTTCCTCGACAAGTTCGGGGCGGAGATCGGCGATGCCTTCACCCTCATCGAAGGCTGATGCCAGGAGCCGACCATGCCTGATCTGCTGCTGTTCCTGCTGGCCGCCATGACCCTGACCCTGGCACCCGGCCCGGACAACATCTACGTGCTCACCCGTGGCATCGCCCAAGGCCGCAAGGCCGGCCTGGTGGCTGCCGCCGGTTTCTGTTCGGGATTGATTTTCCATACCCTGCTGGCGGTGCTGGGCTTTGCCGCCCTCATCAAGGCTTACGCGCTGGCCTATCACGCCCTGCAATATGCGGGTGCGGCCTACCTGGCCTATCTCGGTTTCCGTACCTTGCGCTCGGCCTCGGCCGGCATCGCGCTGGCCACCGGCGAGCAGGGCGCTGCCGCCGTGCCGCTGCGGCGCATCTACTGGCAGAGCGTGCTGGCCAATATGCTCAATCCCAAGGTGACGCTGTTCTTCATCGCCTTCCTGCCGCAGTTCGTGCAGCGCGAAGCCGGCCATGAAGCGATGCAGATGCTGGTGCTGGCCCTGGTCTTCATCGCCCAGGCCTTCGTCATCTTCAGCGCCATTGCACTTTTTTCCGGCGCCGTCGGTGCGGTTTTCCGCCGCCGTGCGTCTGCTTCCGTCCATCTGAATCGTCTTGCAGGCTGTGCCTTCATCGGCCTGGGCATCCGGATGGCCTTACCCGAATAACAGCGAGTCATCTCGCCACAACGTTCCACGACGAGTCCACACCTTATGGCTTTACTGCAGATTTCCGAACCGGGCATGTCCACCGCGCCGCACCAGCGCCGTCTGGCCGTCGGCATCGACCTGGGTACCACCAATTCGCTGGTGGCCACCGTGCGCAACAGCATCCCCGAGGTCCTGGCCGATGACGATGGCCGCGTGCTGCTGCCCTCGATCGTGCGCTACCTGCCCAACGGCCACGCCAACATCGGCTACAAGGCCCAGGCTGCGCAGACCATCGACCCGCGCAATACCATCGTCTCGGTCAAGCGTTTCATGGGCCGTGGCCTGAAGGACATCGCCCACGCCGAGAACATGCCCTACGACTTCCAGGACCAACCCGGCATGGTGCAGATCAAGACCGTGGCCGGCGTGAAGAGCCCGGTGGAAATCTCGGCCCAGATCCTGGCCACGCTGCGCCAGACCGCCGAAGACGCCCTGGGCGACGACCTGGTAGGCGCCGTCATTACCGTGCCCGCCTACTTTGACGATGCCCAGCGTCAGGCCACCAAGGATGCGGCGCAACTGGCCGGCATCAACGTGCTGCGACTGCTCAACGAACCCACTGCGGCGGCGATTGCCTATGGCCTGGACAATGCCTCCGAAGGCATCTTCGCCGTCTATGACCTGGGCGGCGGCACCTTCGACATCTCCATCCTCAAGCTCACGCGCGGCGTCTTCGAGGTGCTGGCCACCGGCGGCGACTCGGCCCTGGGGGGGGACGATTTCGACCATCGCCTGTTCTGCTGGATCAGCCATGAAGCGCAACTGCAGCCGCTGTCGGATGAAGACACGCGCCTGTTGATGGTCAAGGCGCGCGAGGTCAAGGAACTGCTTTCCAGCAAGGATGAAGTGCAGATCGATGCCGTGCTCAAGTCGGGTGAAGAAGTGCACCTGTCGATCACGGCCGCGCAATTCAACGAGATCACCCAGCACCTGGTGGCCAAGACCATGGCGCCGGTGCGCAAGGCCCTGCGCGATGCCGGGTTGACCGTGGAAGACGTGGATGGCGTGGTGCTGGTCGGCGGTGCCACCCGCATGCCGCACATCCGCCGCGCGGTGGGTGAGTTCTTCAAGACCAATCCGCTCTCCAACATCGACCCCGACAAGGTGGTGGCGCTGGGTGCGGCGGTGCAGGCCAATCTGCTGGCCGGCAATCGTGCGCCGGGCGACGACTGGCTGCTGCTGGACGTGATTCCTCTGTCGCTGGGCATCGAGACCATGGGCGGCCTGGCCGAGAAGGTCATCCCGCGCAATTCCACCATTCCCTGTGCCCGCGCCCAGGAGTTCACCACCTTCAAGGATGGCCAGACGGCCATGGCGATCCATGTGGTGCAGGGCGAGCGCGAGCTGGTCGCAGATTGCCGCTCGCTGGCACGCTTCGAGCTGCGCGGCATTCCGCCGATGGCGGCCGGTGCGGCGCGCATCCGCGTGACTTACCAGGTCGATGCCGATGGCTTGCTGGCCGTGTCGGCGCGCGAGATGACCTCGGGTGTGGAGGCTTCCATCACCGTCAAGCCGTCGTATGGCCTGGGCGATGACGAGATCGCCCGCATGCTGCAGGAATCCTTCAGCTCCGCCGATGAAGACATGCAACGCCGCGCCCTGCGCGAAGAACAGGTCGAAGCCGAGCGCATCGTCCTGGCCACGCGCTCGGCGCTGCAGGCCGATGCTGCATTGCTGTCGGAAGACGAGCGTGCGGCCATCGAAGCCCAGATGGCGGCCGTGACAGCTGCCGCGCAAGGCAGCGACCATCTCGCCATCAAGGCGGCCGTGGATGCGCTGGCGCATGGCACCGAAGAATTCGCCGCCCGCCGCATGGACCGCAGCGTCCACGCCGCACTGGCTGGCAAGAAACTGGATGAAGTCGCCTGAGCGATTTCCTCACCTGAATACTGTAGACAAGATACGAGAGCCACCATGCCCCAGATCGTCATCCTCCCCCATCCGGTCCTTTGCCCCGAAGGCTCGGTGATCGACGCCCCCGCCGGCAAGACCCTGTGCGATGCGCTGCTGGACAGCGACATCGACATCGAGCACGCCTGCGAGAAGTCCTGCGCCTGTACCACCTGCCACGTCGTCATCCGCGAAGGTTTCGAGACCCTCGATGATCCGACCGACAAGGAAGAAGACCTGCTGGACATGGCCTGGGGCCTGGAAGCCACGTCCCGCCTGTCTTGCCAGGTGGTGCTGGGGGAAGACGACCTGACCGTCGAGATCCCCAAGTACACCATCAACCACGCTTCCGAAAACCACTGAGCGCGGTTTCATCGCCGTGCAAGGGAGACTGACATGAAATGGACTGATACCCAGCAGATTGCCGAGGAACTTTACGACAAGTTTCCCGATGTCGATCCCAAGACCATCCGCTTTACCGACCTGCATCGGTGGGTGATGGAGCTGGAGGGTTTCGAGGATGATCCCAACCGGTCTGGAGAGCGCATTCTGGAGGCGATTCAGGCGGCGTGGATTGCTGAGGCGGAGTGATGTCAGCCAGATTGGCAATGGTGACCAAGCTTGGGTCAAAACAACGGCAATCTGGCTCGAATCCAATCCCACTTTGTTGGCGGGATGTTCATGCGTTTTTCGAAGCTTGAGTTTTCAGTCACGTCAATATATCGAACGAAGTCGTCCTCGTAGGCCAAGGGTGGATGGAAGCTTCTGCCTGCATACCAGTTGACCGAAAAATATCTCCGGGCGAGCAGCGTGCCTTGATCGTTGAATACCTTCAGTTCGATTTTATCGTTCGTTCCGTCCTGATCATTTCCGCCAGTACCACACATCTGGAAACGATATGACGTTCCGTTCAAGAGTTTCACACCACCGTCCAACGTGTCCGGCCGATTGTAAAAGTCGCAGCGACCATAGTGGGGTCTTGTGAAATGAACGAGCAAGCCTAGCGCGAGATAAACCAAAAGAGCTAGCCCAAAGAACTTAACGGTTCTATTCTGCATATCTCACCAAGTTTGAGGCTGATTGGCTTCTTCAATTTCAGGTAAACAGGCTTCGAATACACCATAAAGTCACCACCCCTACCGTGTCTTTCTCGCCAGCGATTGTAGTCCGCATTAAACACAGGAAAGTAGACGTCGGGTTCTTTGAATTTTCCAAACAAGCTTTTGCGCGTATCCACCGGTTTGTTGATTGCTTTCACCCAAACGTCCATATCTGAGTCGCTCTTGGGCGAGCCTGATCCTGCTAGCCAAGTGCCCGGTGCAAAAATAATTCCGTGCCTATTCCAGTGACCGAGATATTGCTTTCCGTTGAAGGAGTAATTGTCCTTCACATAGACATATATATGTGTAATTTTGCCCGTGGCATTTAGACAGTAGCGGGTACTGCCTCTCTCATATCTGAAGTATTTTTCGCTCGAAATATCAACATTTCCGATGGCGGCATAGATGTTGAAATTGGCCAGCGATCCCGTGAGGTCGGTCAGTGTGAGCCCATCAAAAGTGTCTCTGTCACCTATTTTCAGCGTCTGGAACTGCCAATCAACATGAAACTTCCGCAAATCACCTAAAAACCCGGACGTATTAAAGCTTAACGTTGAGCTTCTGTCCTCGAAGAGTTTCCGAACGGATACCTTAATGGCGTCCGTTGCCGCCGCAATTGCTCGTTCGCTATAGACATCATTTTCCAGAAACTTCTGGTATTTCCTTCTGACGTTTCCGAACTTCAATGTCCAGTCAAGAGCAACCTCGAGATCATCGATGGGCTGCACCGACTTTGGGTCGTCGTTAAAGGTATGAGCAGGACTAGCAAACCATCGTCGTGCAAGTTTTGCCGAGACCGTCCAGCCCAAATTATCCATTGCTACAGGTACGTCCTGAAGATCGAAAATCGGCGGCTGTTCGCAAATTTCAGCTTCGAGTTGCATTGTGGGCCGCTTCGACTTCGGCTGTTCCGCTTTTGGTTGTTTGTATTGCTTTGCCTCGGCTTGTTTAAGAGCTTTTGTCGGCTTGATAGGTGGCTTGGCTGTCGACGGAGGTTTCATACCCGGTGCAGGCCTGTCGAGTGATATACCTTTTTGAGTGTCTAGAGGAACACACCCGCGGGCGCCTTCGAATTTTCTTAACGTCGGACTGAACAATCCTTTCTGAAGCTGGTAATACGGAGCTTTTTTTACATCGATAGCCATGAAATTCCGTTTCTAGATTAGCCAGTCGTCTCCATACCTATGGGGATGGACAAGTTTTGCTTCGCACATTGCATTTCGCTACTACGGAGGCGGAAAATGTCAACGAAAGCAAGAGGCTACCGCTATCTGGCATCAAAAATCTTCGAAACTAGAGTGGGAAATCATCCTAGGAATCTGCTGTACTTTCTTAGACAAAGAGCGCAGGCACACCTTTGGAACCCGCAGCATATTGGGGAAAAATTTTCTCCAATGCTTGATCCGGAATGCGCATATGCCGTTCCGACAGCGCGCACAGCACCGCGCGGAAATCCGTCGTGATGGCCAGGTCGCGTCCCTCGTTCAAGGCGCTCTGGTTCAGCCCCGGCCACTGCCCGTAGATCTTGCCGCCACGCAGATTGCCGCCCATCAGCCACATCGCATTGCCGTGACCGTGATCGGTACCGCCATTACCGTTTTCGCGGAAGGTACGGCCGAATTCGGACATCACCACGATCACCGTGTCATTGAAGGCCGGCCCCAGTTCGTGCGCCAGCGTGGCCAAGCCCGTGGCCAGCGGCGCCAGCCCCCCGGCCAGCTTGCCGGTGCCATTACCCTGGCCGGCATGCGTATCCCAGCCGCCCACGGCCAGGAAAGCCAGCCGGATGCGCGAATCATGGCGCATCAGCCGTCCCAGCCGCGCCGTGTCCATGGAAAGCCCATTGGGCAGCGGCGCGCCATTGTTGGCCATCTGCTGCTCCTGGCTGTTGATCTCGGCCATGAGCTGCTTGCGCGCGGTCATGCCGTCGCGATAGGCCTTGCCCAGCGCATCGTCGCCGCCATAGAGCGGGTCGAAGACCTGGCTCCAGCGCGGCTGGTCGATCATGCTCGCACGCGTGGCTTCGCGGCCGGTCTGCAGATTCGCCGCCACATTGTGGCCGCTGAAGATGCGCGGCGTGGCGCTGCCGACGTTGATGGCCTGCAGTGGCGACTGCTCCGGCGGCAGGTAATCCATCAAGCGGTTGAGCCAGCCATCACGCGTGTTGTGCTGGCCGGGCGTGCCGGTTTCCATGTAATCCTGCGCCTCGAAATGCGAGCGTGAACCATCGGGCGATCCCGATGCATGCACGAAGGCCAGCTGGCCGCTTTCCCAATACGGCATCAAGGGCTGCAGCGCCGGATGCAGGCCGAAGTAGCCGGTCAGGTCCAGCGCGCCATTGGCCTGCCCCGGACGCGCCACCGCAATGGTGGGACGGGCCTGGTAATACAGCGGATCGCCATGCGGCACCACCACGTTGAGGCCATCGACCGCACCGCGCAGGAACACCACCACCATGCGCGGTGCGCCATCGCCCTGTGCGTGCGCACGCGGGGCAGGGGAACCGTAGGCCACCTGGCCCGGCGTGTGGCTGGCGCGGCTGATGGTCTGGTCGCCGCCGGGCACGACGGCGCAGCCGGACAAGCCGATCGGCACCAGGATGGCGCCGCTGCCGGCAGCGGCCAGGTAACGGAGAAAATGGCGGCGGTTCATGCTGACCTCTGCGATAAGGGAATCAACGCTTCATGAAATCGGGACTGCCCAGGATCAGGCCGGCGCGCTGGTTGGCGGGCGCGGCATCGATCTGGGCGGCGGCCTGCGGCGTGATGGCCGGGCCCAGCGTGCGCAGCAACTGCTGGGCATCCAGCGGCGGGGCTTCGGCATTGGTGGGTGCCGGCGCGCCTTCGGCGCGGGCAATCGGCGACTTGCCACCGGCCAGGCTGCCGGCAAAGTTGATCCGCCGCAGCAGCGCCCCCGGATTGAGCCACGCGGCCTGCGAATACTTGTAGCCTTCGGGCGTGAGCCAGCCATAAAGCGGCATGCCAAATTGCCCCAGTTCGCCATTGACCGGCTTGCTGTTGCGCACCGGGATATCGCCCGCACGCAGGGCCGAAACCACGAACTGGTAAGGCGTCTTGAACTGCGTCTGGTAATTGCTGCGCGCCCAGAATTGCGGGCTGTCGAAGAGCGTCTGCAACACCGCCCGGATATCGCCATGGCTGGCCAGGAATTTCTGCGCGAGCTTGTTCACCAGTGCCGGGTCGGGCTGGTCAGAGACGAAATATTCCACCAGCTGGGTCGAGATGAAACGCGCCGTCGAAGGATGGCTGGCCAAGATGTCCAATGCCGCTTCACCTTCCTGGTAACCGCTGGCCTGCAGCGGCTTGCCGAGGAAGATCTTGGGGCCGTCATCATGGCGCTGGGCGATAAAACGGAAGGGCGAGGCACCGGCCTTCATGGCATCCACATCGATGGTCCAGCCGGAGAGGATGCGCGCCAGCGTGATCACGTCGGCCTGCTGGTAACCGCCATCCACGCCCAGGGTATGCAGCTCCATCAGCTCGCGCGCATAGTTTTCGTTCAGGCCCTTGAAGCGCCCGCGCGCACCCGGGGTGCCGGCGCCGCTGGAGAGCCAGTTGTCGAGGTAGTAGAGCATGGCCGGATGATGTGCCACCGCGCCCAGCAGATCGCGGAAGTTGCCCAGCGCGTAAGGACGGATCGCATTCTTTTCATAGTCGCCGACCCAGTAGAGCACCCACTCCTTGCCCTCGAAGATATTGAAGTGATTGGCCCAGAACTCGGTCATCACTTCTTCCAGCTGGCGCGGGCTTTGGGTGGCCTGGAGCAGGCGCGCCATGTGGAATTGCGGTGGCAGTTCACGCGGCGCACGCTGGCGCGCGGCCTGCTGTTCTTCCTTGCTGGCGTCGCGCTTGAAGGAGGGCGGACCATACTCGTTGAAGACCTGCATGGACGTCATCTGCAAGGCCGGCAAGGCGGCCAGGCTGGCCTGCAAGTCCTGCGGCAGCGGGATGCGCTCGGGATGCAGCTGCTGATCAATGTAGCGCTTCACGCCCATGCGTTCGACCTGCTCCAGATCGCCCGGGCGCGGACCATAGCCCAGGCGGTTCAGCACGTGCAATGCGCGTTCCTGTTCCGTCAGCGGCGCGCCGCTGGCAGCCGGTGTTGCGGCCCGTGCCTGCCCCATCAGGCCGGCCAGCAGGACGAGCGTCAACAAGGCAGCGCGACGGGAGGGCAGAACGGGTTGGTGCGGGAGCATCGACGAGCCTCGCAGGATCGAAAAAGGTGGAGAAAAGCCGCAAGCCAGTATCGTCAACGGCCGCGCCACGGGCTGTAAGAAAGTGTAATGCGCCATCCGGCGAGCGACGGGCCGCCGATCCGGGCCAATGGGCGCCACTGTAGCGCAGCAAGCCTGTCCCTTCATACAGGGTGTTACAAAGCTGACGCTATCGTCAGCATCCGGCAAGGGCGGTAAAGTAGTGAACGCTGCGATTTCTCATGGTTTTTCAGACGATTCTTATGCGCTGGCCGGCTGCGCTCGACCACAATAACGCCTTTGCCAGCGCTCGCATCGTGCGTAAGGGATGACGCACTGCAGCAGCTTCATGAGACCAACATTCGAGGGGGAGAGCGCATGACATGGACCTTGGCATCGGCGATGCGCATCGCCTTGCTCGACGACCACGCCGTGGTGCGTTATGGCCTGGCCAAACGCCTGGCCGAGGAGCCGGACTTTGCCGTCATTGGCGCCTTCGCCACCAGCAAGGAACTGATGACGGCCCTGCGCGCCTCGCCGGCCGACCTGTTGCTGATCGATTATTCGCTGGGCAGCAATGACATCGATGGCTTGAACCTGATCCGCGCACTGCGGGTGCGTTTCCCGCGCAGCAAAATCCTGGTCACCTCGGCCCACGGCAGCCCGGCTACCGTGGCCATGGCGATGAAGGCGGGCGCGCGCGGTTTCGTCAGCAAGTCGCAGGAATTGACCGAATTGATCCAAGCCATTCGTATCGTTTGTCGTGGACGTGAATATCTCAACAGCGCCATGACGCGCGAACTGGCCGCCATGCAGGCCGCCGAGGCGACCACCCGCAGCCAGCCCGAACCCCGCCCGAAACGCCCCCGCACCCGCAGCGCGCCGGCTTCCTCCGATACGCTCTCGGACATGCCCAGCCTGTCGCCGCGTGAGCGGGAGGTCCTGCGTTGCTGCCTCGATGGCATGTCCGTCACCGAGATCGCCGAAAAATTCGCCCGCAGCGTCAAGACCATCAGCGGACAGAAGCAGTCGGCCTTCCGCAAGCTGGGCGTACGCAGCGACCACGAATTGTTCAAGATCGAATACCAGATCAAGGAGCTGTAAATGCCGCACCAGAGGGAAAGCGCAATGCCCCATCCGAATCAAACCGGCGTGCTGCTGGTCGATGATTCGGCCACCATTCGCTACGCCATCCAGAACCGCCTGCAGAGGCTGGGCTGCCAGGTCGATTGCGTGGCCGATGGCAGCAGCGCCCTGGCTGCCATCCAGGCCCGGCCGTATGGATTGGTACTGCTCGATTGCTTCCTGCCGGACATGCCGGGCCAGGAAGTGGCGCGCCAGGTGCGCCGCCTGGAGCAGCAGGACCGCCATCGTCCCTACACGCCCCTGATCGGCATTTCGGCCGAGACCGACGCCCTGCACGTGCAGCGCTGCCTGGACAGCGGCATGGATGGCATGCTGGGCAAGCCCTTGCAGACCCAGGCCATCCGCCGTCTGCTGGTGCTCTGGTGCGATCACGACAGTGAGGACGAGGGCGACGCCGCCACGCCGCAAGAGGAGCACAGCCGCGACCTCGACCGGCTCTTCCTGCAGACCACGCTGCACGACCTGCAGGCGCTGGAACAGGCCAGCCTGGCGGCAGACCGCGCGCGCATGGCGCAGCTGGCGCACCGCATGAAGGGGGCCGCCCTGACCATGGGGCGGCAGGAGATCGTGGCCTTGCTCGATTGTGTGGAAGAAGCGCTGCGCGCCGATGCCGGCGGCCTGGAAGCCATCAGCCTCTTGCTGCAGTCGCTGGCCAGCGCCCTGCAGGCGCGCAGCCTGCAGGGCTGAGGGCGCGCGCCGCCTTCAGGCGCCGGTCCAGGGCAGGCCGGCCTTGCACCAGCCTTCGATGGTCTTGCGGTGACCGTTGGCGTCCTTGTTGCCTTCGAAGCCCTCGAGGATGTCGAAGCAGCGGGTGTAACCGTGCTCGGTGGCGAGCTTGGCCGCATGCTTGGAACGCACGCCCGAGCGGCACAGGAACAGCAGTACCTCGCCCGGCTGGGCGACCTCATTCAGTTGTTCCAGGAATTGCGGGTTGGGTTTGCCCTCGGGGTAGAGATTCCATTGCACCGCCAGGTGCTGCGCGGCCGGAATCTGGACCACGCCCACCCAGTCGCGCTCGGCGCGGGTGCGCACGTCGACCAGCTTGATGGCGGGATCGGACTGCAGCAGCGCCAGCGCTTCCTGGGGCGTCACGGCACCGGCATAAGGCAGTTGGCCGTCGGCGGCACGTTGGGTGGCGGTGCTGAGAATGGAGTTGTTGCTCATGGGAAAGTCTCTAAAGGGCGAGGAGTGGTCGGAATGTCGGTGAAGTCCGGCAAAATCGGTGTGGCGCAGCAGCGCTGATTTTAAACAATATAAACAATTAGGCTATCTTCCCAAGCCGGTGCAGGCTGCTTCATCCGGGGCAAGCCCGCCCCAAGATGGCGCATGCTCTTTATTGGTGCAATTCAGCTCTTGTGCTGAAGATATGCATTATTGCGGTGCATTTTCGCCGTATCGCACTAAAATAATGCGTGCTGGCAGTCCCTCTGCACCGCGCTCAACGCCCCGTCTGCCGCAGCCTCCCTAAAATATTCCATTATTGGCGCACCTGAAAGGTTGGTGGCATGGAATCTGCTATCATCCGCGACTGAGTTCGGCGCAAGACCGTTGTATCAAATGCAAAGATCCAGTCGCAGAAAACGGCTCAACAACCCAATTTATACTACTTCCTCGTTTTAGGAGATTCGCATGGCAAGGACGGCCGCAGAGGTTTTGAAGATGGTCAAGGACAACGAAGTCAAGTTTGTCGACTTCCGTTTCGCTGACACCCGTGGCAAGGAACAGCACGTGACCGTGCCGGTTTCGCATTTCGACATCGACAAGTTCGAATCCGGTCACGCCTTCGACGGTTCGTCGATCGCCGGCTGGAAGGGTATCGAAGCCTCCGACATGCTGCTGATCCCGGACCCGAACACCGCCAACATCGACCCGTTCATGGAAGAGACCACCCTCTTCATGCAATGTGACGTGATCGAGCCGTCCGACGGCAAGGGCTACGACCGTGACCCGCGCTCCATCGCCAAGCGCGCTGAAGCCTACCTGAAGTCCTCCGGCCTGGGCGACACCGCCTACTTCGGTCCGGAACCCGAATTCTTCATCTTCGACGGCGTGCGCTGGGGCGCGGACATGTCCGGTTCCTTCGTCAAGATCGACTCCGAAGAAGCTTCCTGGAGCACCGGCGCCGAGATCGAAGGCGGCAACTCCGGCCACCGTCCGACCGTCAAGGGCGGCTACTTCCCGGTTCCCCCGGTCGACAGCTTCCAGGACATGCGTTCGGAAATGTCCCTGATCCTGGAATCCATGGGCATCCCCGTCGAAGTGCACCACCACGAAGTGGCCGGCGCTGGCCAGAACGAACTGGGCACCAAGTTCTCGACCCTGGTCGAGCGCGCTGACTGGACCCAGACCCTGAAGTACGTGATCTGGAACGTCGCCCACACCTACGGCAAGACCGCTACCTTCATGCCCAAGCCCCTGGTCGGCGACAACGGCTCCGGCATGCACGTGCACCAGTCCGTGTGGAAGGATGGCAAGAACCTGTTCGCTGGCGACGGCTATGCCGGCCTGTCCGAGTTCGCGCTGTACTACATCGGCGGCATCATCAAGCACGCCAAGGCATTGAACGCCATCACCAACCCTGGCACCAACTCGTACAAGCGTCTGGTCCCCGGCTTTGAAGCACCGGTCAAGCTGGCCTACTCGGCCCGCAACCGTTCCGCTTCGATCCGTATCCCGCACGTGGCCAACCCGAAGGGCCGCCGCATCGAGACCCGTTTCCCGGATCCCCTGGCCAACCCGTACCTGTGCTTCTCGGCCCTGCTGATGGCCGGTCTGGATGGCGTGCAGAACAAGATCCACCCGGGCGAAGCTGCCACCAAGGACCTGTACCACCTGCCGCCGGAAGAAGACAAGCTGATCCCGACCGTCTGCGCCTCGCTGGACGAAGCCCTGGAACACCTGGACAAGGACCGCGAGTTCCTGACCCGTGGCGGCGTCTTCACCGACAGCATGATCGATGCCTACATCGATCTGAAGATGCAGGAAGTCCAACGCTTCCGCATGACCACGCACCCGATCGAATTCGACATGTACTACTCGCTGTAATCGAATCCGTATCAGGAGAAAAAGGGGAAGCTTGCTTCCCCTTTTTTTATGCGCGGTGCGGCCGATCTCAGCACGCAGTGCGCCCGAAAATTGCTAGTCAGTATGGATCAACGACTGCGCAAGACCGAGCAAGAAGACATGACCCCAGGCATCACGAATCCTCCCATGAAGACACCGCTTCCTTCCCTCGATGGCCTCGACCTGCTGGCCTCGGCCGTGATCATCCTCGACGCCAACGGCGGCATCGTCTATGCCAACGCCGCTGCCGAGAACCTGCTGGAGAGCTCCTTCAAGGTACTCTCGCAACAGAAGCTGTCGGAGCTCTTCCTCAATGGCAAGGAGCTGACCGCGCTGTTCTACCAGGCCATCGAACACCAGTTCGCCGACAAGCGCCTGGACCTGGTGCTGGAACGCGCCAACCGCGAGCCACTGCAGGTCCACACCATCGTCACGCCGCTCGACAGCATCGACTGGCCGGTGCTGCTGGAGCTGCGCGAGAACGTCCAGCAACTCAAGCTGGACCGCGAAGAACGCATGTTCGACCAGAGCCAGGCCAACAAGGAGCTGATCCGCAACCTGGCCCACGAGATCAAGAATCCGCTGGGCGGTATCCGTGGCGCAGCGCAGTTGCTGGAGCTGGAGCTGCCCGAGCGCCACCTGAAGGAATTGCGCGAATACACCCAGGTCATCATCAAGGAAGCCGACCGCCTGCAAACGCTGGTGGACCGCCTGCTGGCACCGCACCGCCATCCCCACATCGTCGGCGACGTCAACATCCACGAAGTCTGTGAACGCGTGCGTAGCCTGGTGATGGCCGAGTTTCCGCAGGGGCTGACCATCAAGCGCGACTATGACCTGTCCATTCCCGAATTCCGGGGCGACAAGGAACAGCTGATCCAGGCGGTCCTGAACATCGTCCACAATGCCGCACAAGCGCTGGCCGACCGCATCCGTGCCGGCGATGCCGAGCTGATTTTGCGCACCCGCGTATCGCGCCAGGTGACGCTATCCAAGGTCAGATACCGGCTGGCACTAGACTTGCATATCATCGATAACGGTCCGGGTATTCCGCCCGACATCCAGGAAAGAATCTTCTATCCCCTGGTATCGGGTCGGGAAGGTGGTAGCGGATTGGGGCTGACCCTGGCGCAGACGTTCGTGCATCAGCACATGGGCGTGATCGAATGCGACAGCCGGCCCGGTTGTACCGATTTCAGAATACTTATACCGCTGCCGTGAGCATGGCCGCAGGCAGCGCGCCAAAGCTGAGTGGACGCAGGGCATCCGGTCCACCAAGGGGGCGCGGACAGGGTGCCAGAAGCGCCGTGATTCGCGGGAGCATTAACAGCATGACCAACGCAGGAAGAAGTTATTTATGAAGCCAATCTGGATTGTTGACGACGACGAATCGATACGCTGGGTGCTCGAAAAAGCACTGGCCCGAGAAAATCTCGCCACGCAGAGTTTTTCCAGCGCCCGCGACGCCATGGCGGCCCTGCAGAGCGGCACGCCGCAAGTGCTGGTGTCTGACATCCGCATGCCCGGCGCCTCCGGCCTGGAACTGCTGCAGACCATCAAGGCCAAGCATCCCGGCATCCCGGTGATCATCATCACCGCTTTCTCCGACCTGGATTCGGCGGTCTCCGCCTTCCAGGGCGGTGCCTTCGAATACCTGGCCAAGCCCTTCGACGTCGACAAGGCGGTCGAACTGATCCGCCGCGCCCTCGACGAGAGCCTGCGCGAGACCGACATCGAGCAGGGTGCCGCCCAGACTCCCGAGATTCTCGGCCAGGCGCCGGCCATGCAGGACGTCTTCCGCGCCATCGGCCGTCTGTCGCAATCCAACGTCACCGTGCTGATCACCGGTGAATCCGGCTCCGGCAAGGAGCTGGTGGCGCGTGCCCTGCACAAGCACAGCCCGCGTGCCAGCCAGCCTTTCGTGGCGCTCAACACGGCTGCGATCCCCAAGGATCTGCTGGAATCCGAACTGTTCGGCCATGAACGCGGTGCCTTCACCGGCGCGCAAGCCATGCGCCGCGGCCGTTTCGAGCAGGCCGAGGGCGGCACGCTGTTCCTCGATGAAATCGGCGACATGCCGCTGGACCTGCAGACACGCCTCTTGCGTGTGCTCTCAGATGGTCACTTCTATCGTGTCGGCGGCCATCAGTCGTTGAAGGCCAATGTACGCGTCATTGCGGCCACCCACCAGAACCTGGAGCAGCGTGTACGTGAAGGTTTGTTCCGCGAAGACTTGTACCATCGCTTGAACGTGATCCGTCTGCGCCTGCCCAGCCTGCGCGAACGTAGCGAAGACATTCCCATCCTGGCCCGCTACTTCCTGGCGCAAAGCGCACGCCAGCTGGGCGTGGAAGCCAAGCGCCTGTCGCCGCAGGCGATGCAGTTCCTGTCGCAGCTGGAATTCCCCGGCAACGTGCGCCAGCTGGAAAACCTGTGCAACTGGATCACCGTGATGGCCCCGGGCCAGACCGTGGAGATCAAGGACCTGCCGCAAGACCTGGTGGAAGAACGCGTCCACGCACCGCAACCGGCGCAGACCGTCTCCGCTCCCGCGTCGGCATCGGCGGCCGCGCTGGCCGCGCCGGTGGCGTATGCCGATCCGGCTGCTGGCGTGGCAGCGGCGGATACCGCAGGCGGTACCTGGATCTCGCTGCTGGAAACCGAAGCGGCCCAGATGCTGGCTTCCGAGCAGCCCGAGGTGATGGATATCCTCGGCCGCCAGTTTGAAGCCGCGCTCATCAAGATCGCCCTGAAGCATACCCACGGCCGCAAGAACGACGCCGCCGTGCGCCTGGGCATCGGCCGCAACACCATCACCCGCAAGATCCAGGAACTGGGCATCGGCGGCGCCGAAGACGACTGAGCGGTCATCAGCAAACAGTTAGCAACAGTCAGCAGGGGAGGCCTGCCCGCGTGCCGCCGCGTGGGCAGGATCAGCAAGGGGAAGAGGCGGCGGCCCATAAAAAGGAAATGGCCTGGATCGTGAGATCCAGGCCATTTTTATGTGCATCGTTCATCCCTGGGTTGCCTGGCAGGTACGTGGTTCACCCGCTTCACCGCTGCTGGTTGACGAGCCGGTAGTGGTTGCCGGCTCGGATAATCCGCACGAAGCCTTCTTCGCCGAGGTGCATACCCGCAATGAGTAGTTGGTCGGCACTGACGATATCGAGCAAGCGCATCCGAGTGGCAGCGGCAAGATGGGGATCGAGATCGAATGCGATGGAGACTTCAGGGCGACTGATCTGCAGGTGTGGGAAATGCACGATATCACCCCAGATCAGCAGGTCCTGATCATTCGACTGGACCCGAAACCCGCAATGTCCGGCGGTATGTCCGGGAAGCGCCAGGGCGCTGATGCCCGGGAGTACCTCTTCGCCAGCGAAGGTGCGGATGCGGTCCCGATACTGCTCGAACACCTGGCGCGCCAAGAGAAAGTTGCCGCGAGACCGCTCGTTGGCGCGGTGCAGGTGGATATCGTTTTGCCAGAAGGAGAGTTCCTGTTCATGCAATACCAACTCGGCGTCGGGAAAACTGAGTTCTCCTGCGCCATTGAGCAACCCTCCGATATGATCGGGATGAGCATGGGTCAGGAGCACCGTATCGATGTCGGAAGGTCGTACACCGGCCCGTTTGAGATTGTCCTGCAACTTGCCACCCCATTGCTTGAAGCCACCTGCACCCGTGTCGATCAACACGGTTCGGCTCTGGCTGCGGATCAGATAGCAATTGATATGGATGGCAGAGGGGGCGCTCACACCGGCTTCGTGCTGCAGCCGAGCGGCCTCCGCGGGATCGATGTTGGACAGTACGTCCAGTGGGGCGCTGAGAAAACCGTCGCTGATGGCGGTGACGGAAAAATCGCCGATTTGCTGACCGGGGAAATTCATTTTCGTGTTGTCGTCTTCGGTGAGGTATCAATTGCGCGCACTGATGGCCTGCGCTGCGTAGGCAAAGCAGCGGATGCGCGGGATCAGTCCGGTATGGGCTTGTATGGCCGCGTCGAGTTGTTGCATGAAATCGTCCATGACAGCCGGCGTTCTGTTGGTCGCCATCCGATAGCGGATCTCGGCCCATGCCGGATGACCTTTTCCATGGATGGCTGCGACATAGATGATATGCACGTTTTCCGGCAGGGCCTCCAGAATTCCGGTGCAGAGCCGTTCGCAGCTTGCGCTCAGTCTGTCCAGGCAGTCTGCGCCAGGCATCCGTTCCTGGCGGATGAAGATTGTCACGTTGGGCATCGCGTCAGCTCGCTGGTTGGTTTGCCGGTCCGCTACCGCTCCTCAGTTGCGCGGTCATGGGCGTATAGAGGTGGATTCCTTCAGGCAGAGCGGCGGGATCGATCTCCATGGAATCGGGCAGGACCGCCATCCATCGCTGTGGCGGAAATTTCTCCAATGCGACTGCATTGAGCAGCCAAGGCGATAATCCCATCGCCAGTAGCGGATCGGGGCCCGTCGCGCTGAGCAGCAGATAGGCGCCGTGGAGCAGGGCAGGCGCAGGTGCCGGTGTTTCGTAGAGGTTGCGGTGCCAGTGCGTGATGTGTTGCTGCCAGCGTGCGAAATTGCCGCCCCCTTTGCGCCGATACTCCTCGGAGAGCAGTACGTCGAGATGGTCGATGGTATGCAGCGCAAGATAGACCGGGCAGCCTTTGCTCAAGGCCTTGAATCGTTGCGAAGTGCGAAAGCCGCTCACGGAGATGAGGGCGGGGAGCTTTTCCAGGCTATAGAAATCGTTCCATTCTGCCTCGCTGACGGGATCGGCAAAGCTGCATTCGACGGTGTAGATCATCATGATGACGGTCCGCCAGTCCTCGGGACGGTGGCGTGTGTGGTTGAGGAGTTGTCATGATAGGTAGCATTTTTTCCCCAATAAATCGATATTTAGGTAAGCTTCAATGACAAAAGCTAAGGCTGGAGTAGCCACTTATCTCCCGGTCAGGAACCCCATGCGACGCAGGATCCCTAGCAACAGTTCACTCATGGCATTCGAGGCTGCGGCACGTCACGGCAGCTTCGCCCGGGCTGCCGAAGAACTGGCGCTGACGGAAGGTGCCATCAGCCGTCAGATCGGGCGTCTGGAAGGATTTCTCGGGGTAACGCTGTTTGAGCGGATCGGCAATCGTGTGCGCTTGCTGCCACATGGCCAACGCTACGCCAGCCACGTCCGGGAAATACTTGAGCGTCTGGACCGCGATAGTCAGCATCTGATGTCCCAGCCCACCAATGGGTTCAGCCTGGATATCGCAGTGAGCCCCACGTTCGCCATGCGCTGGCTCATTCCCCGTCTACCGCGCTTGACAGCATTGCATCCCGACATCACGGTTCATTTTTCCCAACGCATGGAGCCGTTCCTGCTGGCCGACAGTGGCTTGGATGCGGCGATTCATTTCCTCCATCCGGCCTGGGCTGGAATGCACACCTATCGCTTGCTCGATGAGGTGCTGGTTCCGGTATGTCATCCAGCATTGTTGCGAGGCGCAAGCTGTACGCCGGCACTGGACAGCTTGCCCAGATTGCATCGACGCCAGAATCACGACGCCTGGCAGCGCTACGCCGCGCAGACCGGGATAAGCCTGACGCATGCCGCCCAAGGCCCCCGCTATGACTTGCATGGGATGCTCATCGAGGCCGCGTTGGCCGGCCTGGGCGTAGCGCTGGTGCCACGCCTGTATGTGGAAGGGGAGCTGGCGCAAGGCCGGCTGGTGGCGCCATGGCCGCAAGATGCAGGCATTTCCAAAACATTCTGTCTGGTGCTGCCTGAGCCGTTGCAACATGCTGGCGAGCCCCTCAAGGCGTTCGCACAATGGCTCCTGGAAGAAGCCAAACGGCCGGCCGGGCTTGGCTGGCTAGAGACTAAAGAAAATGGGCTGGATTGAACAGCGCCCCAAAAGCTGGAAATCCAGGCTGTGGGGTGCTGTTCCAGGCCATCTTTATGGCATGGTCCGACTAGAAAGAACGGTAATTAAATAAATCATATATATTATTTATAAAGTTCGGATGGCGCTTTCAATGCGAAGCGGACGTTGCCAGCAGTCGTGTATGCGCCACCGCGCCCGAAGCGTTGCCCAGGCTGACGGACTGCCCTCCTTGCAGCGTGTTGAGCCGCTCCTCTTCCAGCTGGAACACCGAGACCGCCGTGGTCAGTGCCTGTGCCTGCTGCATCATGGATTGCGCCGCTGCGGCGGCCTGTTCGACCAGGGCGGCATTCTGCTGCGTCACCTGGTCCATCTGCACGATGGCGGTGTTGACCTGGCCGATGCCGGCGCTCTGTTCTTCCGAGGCCGAGGCGATGTCCTGCATCAGTTCAGTGGTACGGGTGGCCGAACGCATGATCTCCGCGATGGTGCCGCCGGCTGCTTCGACCAGCTGGGTGCCGCTCTGGATGCGGCCCACCGAGCTTTCGATCAGGTCCTTGATTTCCTTGGCGGCGGCCGAGCTGCGTTGTGCCAGCGCGCGTACTTCGGTAGCCACCACGGCAAAGCCGCGCCCGTTTTCGCCGGCCCGCGCTGCTTCCACGGCGGCATTGAGGGCCAGGATATTGGTCTGGAAGGAGATGCCTTCGATGACCGTGATGATGTCCGACATCTGGTGCGAACTCACGCTCATCTCGCGCATGGTAGTGACCACCTTTGCGATCTCGGATTCGCCCCGCTGCGCCACGGCCGCGCCATCGCCGGCCATGCGGCTGGCCTGGCGTGCATTGTTGGCGTTCTGCTGCACGGTGCTGGTCAGTTCCTCCATGCTGGAGGCGGTCTCTTCAAGCGACGCAGCCTGTTCTTCGGTGCGCTGCGAGAGGTCGACGTTGCCTTGCGCGATCTCCTGTGCGGCCACGTGGATGGCGCCGCTGGCCTGCTTGATCTGGCCCACCAGGCCGGCGAGCTGGTCGCGCATGATCATCAGCGAACGCATCAGGCTGCTCTGGTCATTGGATTTCAGTTCCAGCCGCGCAGCGAGGTTGCCAGCGGCGATCTGGCCTGACAGCCACATGGCCTGGCCGGGCTCGCCGCCCAGCTGGCGCGTGAGGCGGCGGCTGATCAGCAGGGCGATCACCAGGCCGGCCACGGCTGCGGCCAGGGTGAAGGTGGTGATGATTCCGTAACTGCGCGCGTAACTGGACTGCCCCTGTTCGGCGGCCTGGGCAGCGCCCTGCTGATTGATGCTGATGATCTCCTGGATCTTTGCTTCCATGGCGGTACGCACCGGATAGAGCGTGTCCTTCATGATGTTGGCGGCTTCGATGTCATTGCCGTGCTCGACGGTTTGCAACAGCTGGTCGCCGATCTGCTTGTACTTGACCAGCAAGTCCTGCAGTGCATCGAAGGCCTTCTGTTCGGCCGGCGTACTGATCAACTGGCGATACTGTTCAGCGGCCTTGCCGTAGCGGCCCAGGGCCGAGGTGATGCGGGTCCGGGCGTCTTGCATGCGCTGGGCGTCGTTGGCGGTAAGGGCGCGGTACTGGGCCAGGTTGACTGCGCGCATTTCGGCGAGCATGGTTTGCGCCGTGCTGACGCTGGGCATCCAGTTGGTCTGGACCTCGATGAGCTGGGCATTGATGTTGCCCATCAGGTAGAGGGCATTGCCACCCAGCGCGGCCATGAACAGGATCAGGATGGAAAACCCCAGCATCAGCTGGGTGGAGACTTTGGTTGTTTTGAAATTCACGATGGACCCCGAGGGATGCGACCAGCCACCTCAAGGCGGCCTGCGCGGTGGATGACGGATGCTCGGAATGCCTGGCCTGGTGGCTTGCGCGCCTCGGCCAGCAAAACCCTGCTGGCATGGTACCGGTGAAGTTTTTCATTGCTTTGGAGAGCATGTCTGGCGGCTTCGTCGGGGTCGTCGGGCTACGTCTGCAGTGCATACCGGAACGCGAGTACGCGTCCTTCATATGCTGCCAAATCCTGCATTGGAAGGACGCGCACCGCACTGTAATGTGAGTGTTTCCCGAGCACAATATGTAGTTTCTTGCCGATGAGCCAGATCGGACGCCACCTTGCGCGTCTTGGTCGCGCCTGGTGAGAAAACGTCGGAGGGGAGTCAAAAGAAGAGGCGCAGGGCGGCGGAAAATCACCGCCCCGGCAAAGCAAGGATCTGCTGCCTCAGAAGGCAGCAGGGGGGGCAAGATCAGCGCAGGCGCAAGACGTAGCGTGCCGCCAGCGTTGCCGCCAGGCTCAGCACCGCGCCAACGATGACGAAGTAGCTCACCGAGAGCTTGTTGCCGGTGAAGTCGATCAGCCAGGTGATGATGAGGCCGGCGAAGCCGCCGAAGATCGTCACGGCGATGTTATAGGCCAGCGACATGCCGGTGCCGCGCGTGGCCACCGGGAAGATGTCGGCCAGCAGCGCCGGCATCGCGGCGAAGTACATGGTCATCAGCACGCCGATCACGGTCTGCAGCAACAGCAGTTGCAGGAAGCCCGGCGAGTTGGTCAGGAACACGAACATCGGATAGGTCAGCACGATGTAGAGCGCGCTGCTGGCGATCATGAAGGGCGTGCGGCCGATCTTGTCGGACAGTGCGCCCACCAGCGGCGAGCCGATGAACATGATCAGCCCGGCCACCGACATCGCGGCAAACGAGGACCAGGCCGGCAGGCCCAGCTGCTTGACCGCGTAGGTCGGGATGTACAGCGACAGATACACCGAGACGGTCGCCATGACGACGCTGCCCGCACCGATCAAGAGGCGCATCTTCTGCTGCGCGAAGGTATCGCGCAGGGGCGCATCGGTCTTCTCGCTGGATTCCTTGAACTCCGGTGCTTCATCCAGGTGGCGGCGGATGTAGATGCCGGCCGGGGCGATCAACAGGCCAAAGATGAAGGGCACGCGCCAGCCCCAGGACGCCAGCTGTTCCGGCGTGAGCATGTTGTTGAGCACGGCGCCGAAGACCGCCGCCAGCAACAGGCTGATGCCCTGGCTGGCGACCTGCCAGCTGGAGAAGAAACCACGGCGATGCGGCGCGTGTTCCACCAGGAAGGCGGTGGAGCTGCCGAACTCGCCGCCGGCCGAGAAGCCCTGGATCATCTTGCCCAGCGCGATGCCGGCCGGTGCCAACAGGCCGATGCTGGCATAGCTGGGCATGAAGGCGATCATGGCCGTGCCGATGGTCATGAGGGTGATGGACAGCATCAGCGCCGCCTTGCGGCCGGCGCGGTCGGAATACGCACCCAGCACCACCGCGCCCAGCGGACGCATGAAGAAGGACACGCCGAAGGTAGCGAAGGTCAGCAGCAGCGAGACGCTATCGTCGCCGGTAGGAAAGAACTGCTTGGCGATGACCACGGCGAAGGCGCCATAGATGAGGATGTCGAACCATTCGAGCGCATTGCCGATGGAAGAGGAGATGATCGCACGCCGCGCTTGCGGATGCGTGGTGCCGGCGCCGGGCGCCGTGGTGTTGCTGGTCATGGAGACTCCTGATGGATACGGTGGATGGAGGAGCGGCGCGCCTTTTTGGCCCGAGGGCAGCGGCGGCGTGGCTGTGCGGGGGTGGCGGCAGGCTCCCCTGTGACGGCCGCAGCCGTTACAGCGGGCGAGGATAGGCGGCGCGATGCGGCACTGTCAAGGCGCAATGCGGGGGATTATCAGAGGGCAGGACGCCAGTGGGATATTGCTAAATTATTTTCCTGAATCCTCACCCCGCTGGCTCACTCCTGAGCCTCGTGCGGCGTCTCCTTGAGCTTGCGCCACAAGGTCGTGCGGCTCATGCCCAGGTGCCGCGCGGCAGCGGCGCGATTGCCGCGAAACCGGCGCAGCGCGGCGTGGATCTCCTCCAGGTCGGGAACGGATTCACTGGGGACCTGCAGGTCCGCAGCGGATGCATCTGCCGCAGCAGAGGCCCCCCCCAGCTCCGGCGCCACCCGCAAGATCAGCGCCGCCGTCAGTGCCTGCAGCGGCTCGGCCGCGAGGAACAGCGCCAGCCGCTCCATCAGGTTGCGCAGTTCGCGCACGTTGCCCGGCCAGTCATACGCACACAGCAACGGCGCGCAGCGCAGGATCTCGGCGCCCAGGTTGGCGTGCGGGCGTGCGTCGAGCGCGGCCAGGGCATGCTTGAGATGCCACTCGGCCAGCGCCGGGATATCGTCGCGGCGCGCGCGCAGCGGCGGCAGTTGCAGGCGCAGCACGCTGAGGCGGTAATACAGGTCGGCACGGAATCGTCCCTCGCGCACGCGTGCTTCCAGATCGCAGTGGGTGGCGCTGATGATGCGCACCTGGACTGCAATGGGCCGCGTACCGCCCACGCGCACCACCTCGCGCTCTTCCAGCACGCGCAGCAAACGCGTCTGCAGCGGCAGCGGCATCTCGCCGATTTCATCGAGCAGCAGGGTGCCGCGATGCGCCGCTTCGAACACCCCGGCGCGGCCACCCCGGCGTGAACCGGTGAAGGCGCCTTCTTCGTAGCCGAACAGTTCGGACTCCAGCAATGATTCAGCCAGCGCCCCGCAATTGATGGCCACGAACGGGTGCGCCGCCTGCGTCTTGCCCTGCATGCGCGGATGCGCGCGGTGGATGGCTTGCGCGGCCAGTTCCTTGCCGCTGCCGGTCTCGCCCTGGATCAGCACGTTGGCCGGCGAGCGCGCAAAGAGCGTGATCGACTGGCGCACCGCCTCCATCACCGCCGAGTCGCCGCGCAAGTCCTTCAGGTGATGCCGTGCGCGCAGGCTGTCAGCCACCGGCAGGCTGGGGCCGCGCGTGCTCTCCAGCTGCGTCAGGCGCGCCAGTTCCAGCGCATCCTCGAAGGCCTGGCGCACCGTCGCCGAGGAGTACAGGAAGATGCCCTGCAGGCCGGCTTCCTCGGCCAGGTCGGTGATCAGTCCGGCACCGACGACAGCCTTGATGCCGCCTGCCTTCAGTTCCTGCACCACCGCCCGCGCATCTTCCTCGGTGGCATAGGTGCGCTGGGCGATGTCCAGCCCGAACATCTGCTGGAATTCGGCCAGGGCCGGCATGGCTTCCTGATAGGTGACCAGGCCGATGCGCGCACTGATCTGGCGGGCGCGGGCCAGCGCCTGCATGACATCGAAGCCGCTGGCGCGCGCCACCACCACCGGCACCGGCAGGCGGCTCTTCAGGTAGGCGCCGTTGGAGCCGGCCGAGATCACCACGTCGCAGCGCTCGCTGGCCAGCCGTTCGCGGATGGCGCGCACGGCCTCGTCGAAACCCAGGTGGATGGGCTCGATGTCGGCTACCTCGTCGAATTCCAGCGTGATGTCGCGGAACAGCTCGGACAGGCGGGAGACGGACACGGTCCAGATCACCGGTTGATGGGCATCGCGGTCGGCGGGGGCAGGGCGTTTCATGGTGGGTGTTCGTGCTGTTTCAGTGAAACGTTAATGTAACATCGCTGAAACGCTCTCGCTTGCGGCAGATCAAGCTGCCTGGTGCCGCGCCGCGCTCTCGCGCCTTCCCGGAGGCCAGCCGGAAACCCTTGATGTGATTGAGGTTCCGGGCAGGGTGAAGCTTTCTTCAGGCCCGCAACCAGCGCATGCTGCACTGCGATGGCACGGCCGTTGCAATGGTGAAGGCATGTGTCGCAGAACGGGATTTTTTCCGGCGCTGCCCAGCTTTGTTGAAATCTTCAGCCACTCCAACTTACCGAGAAGGTGTCCATCATGGCTCTCCACTCCGCAGGCGCAGCGTTCCGCCAGGCCGTCCAGGAAGAATCCCCCTTGCAAGTCATCGGCGCGATCAACGCCAACCACGCCCTGCTGGCCAAGCGCGCCGGCTTCCGTGCGATCTACCTCTCTGGCGGCGGTGTGGCAGCCGGTTCGCTGGGCTTGCCCGACCTGGGCATTTCCAACCTCGATGACGTGCTCACCGACGTGCGCCGCATCACCGACGTGTGCGACCTGCCGCTGCTGGTGGATATCGATACCGGCTTCGGCGCCTCCGCCTTCAATGTGGCGCGCACCGTCAAATCCATGATCAAGTTTGGCGCCGCTGCCGTGCATATCGAGGACCAGGTTGGCGCCAAGCGCTGCGGCCACCGTCCCGGCAAGGAAATCGTCAGCAAGCAGGAAATGGTGGACCGCATCAAGGCCGCCGTGGATGCCCGCACCGACGAGAACTTCGTCATCATGGCGCGCACCGATGCGCTGGCCGTGGAAGGACTGGAGGCCGCCATCGAGCGCGCCGTGGCCTGCGTCGAAGCCGGTGCCGACATGATCTTCCCGGAAGCCATCACCGACCTGGCCATGTACAAGCAGTTCGCCAATGCCGTGAAAGTGCCGATCCTGGCCAACATCACCGAGTTCGGCTCGACCCCGCTGTTCACGGTGGAGGAATTGAAGGGCGCCGACGTGGGCCTGGTGCTCTATCCGCTCTCGGCCTTCCGCGCCATGAACAAGGCCGCCGAAAACGTCTACCAGGCTGTGCGCCGCGACGGCACCCAGAAGAACGTGGTCGATACCATGCAGACCCGCATGGAACTGTATGACCGCATCGATTACCACAGCTACGAGCAGCGCCTGGATGCGCTGTTCGCCCAGCAGAAGAACAAGTAAGCCCCTTCCGATAAAGCGTTGTCACCCCATACCGATTACGAGGAGAACACGATGAGCGACCAGCAAGCCCCCGGTTTCAAGCCCAAGAAGTCCGTTGCCCTCTCTGGCGTCACCGCCGGCAACACCGCCCTGTGTACCGTCGGCAAGACCGGCAATGACCTGCACTATCGCGGCTACGACATCCTGGACGTGGCCGACAGCTGCGAGTTCGAGGAAATCGCCCACCTGCTGGTGCACGGCAAGCTGCCCACCGCCGCCGAACTGCGCGCCTACAAGGCCAAACTGAAAGCCTTGCGCGGGCTGCCGGCCAACGTCAAGGCGGCGCTGGAATGGCTGCCGGCCGCCTCCCACCCGATGGACGTGATGCGCACCGGCGTGTCGGCCCTGGGCTGCGTGCTGCCCGAGAAGGATGACCACAACACCCCCGGCGCCCGCGATATTGCCGACCGCCTGATGGCCTCCCTCGGTTCCATGCTGCTGTACTGGTACCACTACAGCCACAACGGCAACCGTATCGAAGTCGAGACCGATGACGATTCCATCGGCGCCCACTTCCTGCACCTGCTGCATGGCGAGAAGCCCTCCGAGGCTTGGGAAAAGGCCATGCACACTTCCCTGATCCTGTACGCGGAACACGAATTCAACGCCTCCACCTTCACCGGCCGCGTCATCGCCGGCACCGGTTCGGACATGTACTCGGCCATCACCGGCGCCATCGGCGCGCTGCGCGGCCCCAAGCATGGCGGTGCCAATGAAGTGGCCTTCGAGATCCAGAAGCGCTATGACAATCCGGACGAAGCCGAAGCCGACATTCGCCGCCGCGTCGAGAACAAGGAAGTGGTGATCGGCTTCGGTCACCCGGTCTACACCATCTCCGACCCGCGCAACAAGGTCATCAAGGAAGTGGCACGCAAGCTCTCCAGGGAAGCCGGCTCGACCAAGATGTTCGACATCGCCGAACGCCTGGAAACGGTCATGTGGGACATCAAGAAGATGTTCCCCAACCTGGACTGGTTCTCGGCCGTGTCCTACCACATGATGGGCGTGCCCACGGCGATGTTCACGCCGCTCTTCGTGATTGCCCGCACCTCGGGCTGGGCCGCGCACATCATCGAGCAGCGCATCGACAACAAGATCATCCGTCCCTCGGCCAACTACGTCGGGCCGGAAGATCTGAAGTTCGTGCCGATTGGCAAGCGCAAGTAAGCCTGCAGACAGGCGGCCGGGAGGCGCAAGGAGCAAGAGAGGGAGAGGGAGCAGCCAGAAGAAGGAAGCGGCGGCCGGCGTGTGTCGGCCGCCCCATTCCTGACATTTGTAACATGTGTAGTTTATGGTCGAGGCAAGTGAAAAAACTTGTTAAGATGCGGTCGGATCATTTCCGAGCCCGCCTCTACCATTGACTCTCCATGGATCATCCGATGATTGCTGCCGTCGCTTCCCGTCTTGTTTCCCGCCTTGATGTCTGCCGTGATTCTGGCTTGCCCCTGAAGTCCCTGGGCCTGGCCGGTGCCGTTGCCTTCGCGCTGTCCGCCTGCTCGTCCACGCCCGAGCCGGTCCCGGTCACCGAGACCAAGCCGGTACTGCCGCAATTGCTGCAGGCGCCCGCCGCCACGCAACCGAGCTGGGCCACCCAGTTGAAGACCGGTGCTTTCAGTTGCGAGATGGGCAACAAGGTCGAGATCCGCATGGAAGGCCGTGTCACCGATGGTGTCACGCTGGTGTGGAAGGGCAGCAGCTACATGATGAACCCAGTCAGCACCTCGACCGGTGCAGTGCGTCTGGAGAACAAGGGCGAAGGCCTGGTGTGGATCCAGATCCCGTCGAAGTCCATGCTGCTCAATTCCAAGATCGGGCAGCAACTGGCCAACGACTGCCGCACGCGCTGATTCTGCAGCGCATCGCGCCGTCGTGATGGCCTGAGCTCGGCGCGTTCTCTCCACTTTCCGTTTCCTCTCTTCCCTTGTCATGCCGATGGCGTCAGCGTCATCGGCATCGCTCCAGCCGTTGTTCGTCTGCGCACTTGATCTGCATCATCCGCCCCTGCGAGAAGCGTTCGCAGGAGAAGAGGATTCAGTGAGCCGTAAGCTTCAGGTGCAAGACTGAATTGACCGTCGCATGAGGGCCACGCATGGCAGGGCGCGCTCTGCACCTGCTTCAGAGCCACGCGACCATCGACCTGCAGGGCAGGCAGTATCAGGTCGAGCGCAGTTTTCCAATTCGAGAGACATGAGGAGACGTCATGCAATACGAGGATTTCCATCGCCGTTCCATCGAGCAGCCCGATGCCTTCTGGGCCGAAGAAGCGCAGCGCATCTACTGGGACAAGCCCTTCACCCGCACCCTCGATTATTCGCGCGCACCCTTTGCGCGCTGGTTCATCGGCGGCACCACCAATCTCTGCTACAACGCGGTGGATCGTCACCTGGGCGAGCGTGCCAGGCAAGCGGCACTGATCGCCATCTCCACCGAAACCAATACCGAACGCGTCTACGACTTTGCCGAGCTGCACCGCGAAGTGCAGGCCATGGCGGCCACCATGCTGGCGCTGGGCGTGCAGCGCGGCGACCGGGTACTGATCTACATGCCCATGATCGCCGAGGCAGTCTTTGCCATGCTGGCCTGCGCGCGCATCGGCGCGGTGCATTCGGTGGTGTTCGGCGGCTTTGCCTCCAACAGCCTGGCCTCGCGCATCGATGATGCACAGCCGCGCCTGATCGTTTCGGCCGATGCCGGTTCGCGCGGCGGCAAGGTGATTCCCTACAAGGGCTTGCTGGACGAGGCCATCAACCTGGCCGGGCACAAACCGCAGAAGGTCTTGCTGGTCGATCGCGGCCTGGCCGACATGGCACGCACTACAGGGCGCGACGTCGACTACGCCCCCTTGCGCCAGCAGCACCTGGACCAGCCGGTGCCGGTGGCCTGGCTGGAATCGAATGAAACCAGCTACGTGCTCTACACCTCCGGCACCACCGGCAAGCCCAAGGGCGTGCAGCGCGACGTGGGCGGCTATGCGGTGGCGCTGGCGTCGTCCATGCAGCACATCTTCTGCGGCAAGCCCGGCGAGACCTACTTCTGCACCTCCGACATCGGCTGGGTGGTGGGGCACTCCTATATCGTCTATGGACCGCTGATCGCCGGCATGGCCACCGTGCTCTATGAAGGCCTGCCGATCCGCCCCGATGCCGGCATCTGGTGGAACATCGTCGAGAAATACAAGGTCACCCGCATGTTCTCCGCGCCCACTGCCATTCGCGTGCTCAAGAAGCAGCCACCGGAATGCATGGAGCGCTACGACACCTCCTCGCTCAAGGCGCTCTACCTGGCGGGCGAGCCTTTGGATGAAACGACGTCGAGCTGGATTTCGGGCGCCTTGAAGGTGCCGGTCATCGACAACTACTGGCAGACCGAATCGGGCTGGCCCATCATCTCCATCGCCAAGGGCATCAGCGACAAGCCCACGCGCCTGGGCAGCCCGGGCGTGCCCATGCCGGGCTATCGCCTGGCCATCCTCGACGAGGCCACCGGCGAACCCTGCGCCCCCGGCGAGAAAGGTGTGGTCGCCATCGAAGGACCGTTGCCACCGGGCTGCATGCAGACCGTCTACGGCGACGATGAGCGCTTCGTGAAGACCTACTGGCGCAGCCTGCCGCGCGAGGTGTATTCCACCTTCGACTGGGGTATCCGCGATGAGGACGGTTACTACTTCATCCTCGGCCGTACCGATGACGTCATCAACGTTGCCGGTCACCGCCTGGGTACGCGTGAGATCGAGGAGAGCATCTCCAGCCATCCCAATGTCTCCGAAGTGGCCGTGGTCGGCGTGGAAGACAAGCTGAAGGGTCAGGTGGCGATTGCCTTCGCCATTCCCAAGCAGGCCGATGCGATGGCTACGCCCGAGCAGCGCAAGGCCCTGGAAGCCGAGATCATGGCCGTGGTGGACAAGCAGATCGGTGCAGTGGGCCGGCCGGCGCGGGTGTTCTTCGTCAGCGGCCTGCCCAAGACGCGCTCGGGCAAGCTGTTGCGCCGGGCCATCCAGTCCATCTGCGAAGGCCGCGATCCGGGCGAGCTGCCGACCATCGAGGATCCGGCCGCGCTGGAGCAGGTGAGGGTGGTCATCAAGGACTGATGCATGCGCGAGCAGGCGGCCTTGCTTTGGTGCAGGGCCGCCGTCGCCTGCGTAATTTGGTTACACTGACGGATTCCGTTTTTCCTCGATACCGTCCGCCCATGCAGCCTTCCATTCGCCCGGCCACTGCCGCCGATGCTCCCGCCGTCTGCGGCATCTACAACCACTACGTGCAGACCACTGCCATCAGCTTCGAGACTGAGCCGGTCAGCGACGAGGCCATGGCCGCGCGCATTGCCGAGGTGCAGGCGAACTTTCCCTGGCTGGTCTTTGAGGAGCAGGGCGAGGTGCTGGGTTACGCCTATGCCAGCAAATGGAAGCCGCGCGCGGCTTACCGGCATTCCGTGGAAAGCTCGGTCTACCTGCGTCACGATGCTGGCGGACGTGGCATCGGCAAGCAGTTGTATCGCGAGCTGATTGCCCAGCTCAAGCCGCTGGGCGTGCATCTGGTCATTGGCGGCATCGCCCAGCCCAATCCGGCCAGCGTGGCCTTGCATGAGAGCGTGGGCTTCGTGAAGTGTGGCGTCTTTACCGAAGTCGGTTACAAGATGGGCCGCTGGATCGACGTCGGCTACTGGCAACTCAAACTGCAAGAGGCCCAATGATGCGATCCACCCGAGCCGCCAGCGCCATCGAGCGCCTCAACAACCGTACCGAATCGCGCGAGTATTCGATGCTGCGTACATCGGACGAGCGTTTCATCCTGACCCGGCGCGTGGCCGGCCAGCCGCTGGAAAAACTCAATGAAGCCATGGAGCTGGACGAGTTCGTCGCCTTCGTCAATGCCCAGGGACCGCAGAAGGCCAAGCGCGTGAGCAAGCTGGACGTGCAGTTCGAGAAGAACATGCGCAACAAGAAAGAAAAAACGCCACCCGAAGGTGGCGCTGAGTAAAGCTTGGCATAAACGATATAAATTATTTATGCCCAGGCTGCGCGAACATCAGTCCGCCAGCGTGGCAATCACGGGGGCGTGATCCGACGGCTGTTCCCACTTGCGCGGCACCTTGTCGATGACGCAGGCGGTGCAGCGCGGCACCAGTTCTTCCGACAGCAGGATGTGGTCGATACGCAGGCCGCGATTGAGGCGGAAGCCCATCTGGCGGTAATCCCACCAGCTGTACATTTTTTCGGGTTGTTCGAAGAGGCGGTAGGAGTCCGTCAGGCCCAGGGCCTGCAGCTTGCGGAAGGCTTCGCGCTCGGGTTCGGACACCAGCACCTGGCCTTGCCAGGCCACCGGATCGTGCACGTCGCGGTCTTCGGGGGCGATGTTGTAGTCGCCCAGCAGGGCCAGGCGCGGGTTCTTTGCCTTTTCTTGCGCCAGCCATTCGTGCAGGGCGGCCAGCCAGTTCAGCTTGTAGGGATATTTCTCGGATTCCAGCGACTGGCCGTTGGGGATATAGGCGCAGACGTAGCGCACGCCTTCGATGGTGGCGGCGATGATGCGTTGCTGCTCGTCGGGGAAGAGCGGATTGTTCTTGACCACATCGTTCATCGGATGGCGCGAGAGGATGGCCACGCCGTTGTAGGTCTTCTGGCCGGAGAACTCGACCAGGTAACCGGCGGCCGCGATCTCGGCGGTGGGGAACTTGTCGTCGGTCAGTTTGGTTTCCTGCAGGCAGAGCACGTCGACCGGGTTTTCTTCCAGCCATTTCAGCACTTGCGGCAGGCGGACCTTGAGGGAGTTGACGTTCCAGGTGGCGATTTTCATGGGGACAATGCGATGGTGAATCGGAGGCGGGCCCGGGCGCATCGGCGCCGATACGGAACGGGCAACGGGCGCCATCTTACCGCATTCGCGCCTGGGGCAGGTCCCCCGCTGCCACTTGCACCAGACCTGGTCCCTTAAGTCTGCACGCTACTGACTTTTCTGAGGTCATAGCATTCTGGAACGGGGCCCTTCAAATGAATGAACTCGATGAATAGGTCGTTTATCTGAATGAGAGAGGGTATAAATGATCAGAATTGTGACGATTCAAATGGTGCCTTTCCGTCTGAGAAAACCCCTGGGGCTGGTTATGGTGTTTGAGGTCGCTTCCACATTTGGAGCCATATCACGCCATGTATCGGTAAATTTCTTCCAGCCATTTTCCTTAGAAAATTTTTTGTAGAACTCTGAGTAAGTTTCGAATTCCTGATCACTGGTATTCTGAATGAAAGAATCCACTTTCACTGCGATGGTAGAAACAGCGCGATAGTATTTCATCATTGCCGCATCGCCATTTTTGTGCTGGTCCAAGTGAAGCATTAATGGCAAGGGAGACAGATGAGAGATTTTTGATAGGCAGTGATACATACGACGTAGGAGCTCTGGATGGGCACTGATGCTCTCTGTTTTAGGAAAGTGTCGCAGGATCCAGCAGACGTGAACAGCGGTAATCTCTCTTATGGAAATATGCGTGACTCGAATCTCATACATGGATTGTAAGAGTCTAAAAAGGACCGCCGTCGCGCACATGTCTGCGTCAAGTTCTATCGCGTGGAGGCGCGCTTCCGATTCGCCTAGTTCTTCGCAAACCGAATTATGTCTGCGCACGCTGTGAAAAGCCTCATGCGCTAGCATCCAAGCAAATGACATGTTTGGGAATGCAGATGAAGGCGAGCGGTAAGGCCAGAATTCAACAAGATCGTTGATAGGGGGGGAGGGGACTGAAAGGCAATGGTCAATCATTCCTCGGCTTATCTCTATCCGTCCATGAATTCCTTGCGCGATGAATTCGTCGCTAGGAAGAACTCTTATTTCGATCGGATCGATTGCGGAAAATTGATACGACCAAACTTGCGACAGAACTTCGGGAATCCACTGAAATAACAAGCCTATTGCGTTCTTCCTTTCTATTGGCTCAATAGACCGCAAATATTCTTCGGTGTTTTGCGAACGCTCGATCTTAATATCGAAAAAGTTCTGCGACATTTTTCTTCAACCCCCGATAGTTGCCTTTTGGTAAGGGTTCTTGTGTAATTTCCGGCGGTAGCGGAAAGCAATAGCATTAAGGTTTAGGTCTCCCTCTATTTCGCAGTCATGTGAGGATTGGAGAGAACGTAATGGAGCGGTCCGCATCGATGAAAAAGCCCTGCTAAGTATTGGCAAGCCTTAATAAATCAATGCCGTAATCTCCACGTTGCGTAGTGTGAAAGGAGGCTGGTGAGCTCATGGTTTTTGAAGAGCCATTATGTTAATGGCAATGAATCTAGCACGGGAAGTGCCGTTATCGCGCGAAGAAAAGCCTCGGTTGGTAAAAATACAAATGCCGTGCGGAAAACGTGTCGAAGAGCAATCACGTCGAGTGAGCCGAATGCTGTCATTCCAAATACTCCGTGTTCTACAAAGCAGAAGGGGAACACCTTCCCAGGTGCTCCCCTTGCCCTGACCTGAAGCACCTGCTAGCCGGTCTCAGCAGTTAGATCAACGCGCTTACGCCGGCATCATCTGCCCATCCATCCGCGCACCCTTGTCACCCTTATCCCCCGCCTTGCGACGACGATAAGCCGCAAAGCCGATCAGGCCCAGGCCGCCCAGCATCATGGCCGTGGTCGAGGCTTCCGGGACCGGCGCTACGCTGATGTTGCCCGCGAAGCTGCCACCGGACGTACCCAGTACGGTACCCGCCACCGACAGCGTATACAGGCCGGCAGTCAGCCCATTGGTGCGCAGGCTGAAGGTCTGTAGGTCACCGCTGCTGACCTGGGTGCCGGTGTAGGTCTGGCCATTGCCGCTCAGCGTGAAGCTGTCGATGCCCAGGCGCGACAGGCCGTCCAGGGCAATCGATACCACTGCCGAGGAGACCGCCGAACCTGCGCTGCCCACGTTGAAGGTGAAATTCTCCAGGAAGGTCAGCCCGGTGGTGCCGTCGCCGTAGCGTGCATTGAAGGTGGACGTGGCGTCGGTCCACACCAAAGCACGCGTGCGTTCGAGATCGGCCGCGCTTGCCGAAGATGCCATCGCGACGAAAGCGGACGCGACAAGGAAACTGCTCAACAGTTTTTTCATAACACACCTCTTTCCAGTTCGATTGATTGGTATTTGATTGCGAAAGCACTGCAAGGGGAAATGTCTTCCGGCAGGTTTTATTGTTGGTGTTGGCAAGGCCAGAAGTGTGCGTCTCGGTTTGTGATTTTTGTTCAAGGAGACGGAGTGAGAGTAATGGATAAATACTAAGACTTGCAACAAATTATTACGTTTTTCTGGTAACTCCTGTTGCGATGTAGGAATCCGTGAAGTCGCTCTGGTAAAGCGTTTCAGGCGATATATGGGTTATCTTGAGGCAATGTATTTGATTGCGGAAACTAAGTTTTTCCGGCAACTGTTTTTGTTCTCATGCGCTGAAAAATAGGACAAATTTTGCGTCAGAAAAAGTGACGCATGAAAACATTCGGGAATTATTTACGCATTGAAAGCGCGGCCGTGGAAGCCAGCTCTACAGTAAAAAAATTAGCAAGCGAGGCAAGCTCATCATTGCGTGCTTGCGTGTCGGGTGAAGAGGGCTGTGTCACCAGGCATAACGCAAGTCTCCTGCGAGCCCATGACAACGCTCGCATCAGGACGCGCAGGGAAGAATGGGGAAGAAAGAAAAACGAAAGGGAAGCAGGCAGGGCAGCAGCGCAGGCTCGCCACCACCCGAAGCCGGCCGGGCGGCCAGCATCGGGAGCAGACGCGGATTACTTGAAGTGATAGGTCACTGCCACGATGGCGGTGTCATCGGTGTGGCGGCGTACCAGCGGGCTGTCGGCCAGCGTATTGTCGAGCCATTTGTGTAGCCACTGCAGGTTGAGGTGCCAGTCACCGGTCAGCGGGACGTCGGCCGCGAGTCCCAGCATGGGGCTGGTGGAGGCGCCGGCGCTGTACTGGCGCAAGCCGCTGGCCGCCGCTTCGCTGGCGGAGACACCGACGAAGTAGTCGTTGTAGCTGCCGCTGCGGTATTGCACACCGGCTTGCGGATAGAAGCTCACCGGGCCGAGATTGAACTGGGCGGCATACATGGCCTCGGCCAGGGTGCCGTGCGACTTGTTGAAGTCACGGAAGACATTGAAGAAGAAGGCGCCGAAGGGCGTTTCCTGATAGGTGCCGATGCCCAGTGGCAGCGCGTGCGAGCGGCGGTCCACGCCGCGTTGGGCGTCGAAGCCGTCCGAGGTCGCGCGTCCGGCCAGTTCCAGGTAGCCGTAGCCCATGCGCACGGTCTTGACGCCGAAGGTGTCCAGACGCGCGAAGAAGCGGCCATAGTCGAAGTAGGCATAGGGCAGCACTTCAGTGCGACGGTGCGGATCGGGGCCGCTGCGGTCCATGTTGAACACGCCCGCGCCAAGGTCACCCGTGATGCGGTCCTGCAGTTGCAGGGGATCAGCCGAGCTGGCCGTGGCGTCGGCTTGCTGGGCCAGGGCGGGAAGCGCGCAGCCGGCCAGCGCGAGAGTGGCGAAGAAGGTTTTCATGATGAGCCGTGGAGATGAAAGCAAGTCGCATTGTAGCGGGCAGGGCCGCATCCCGGTCTCAAAGTGCATCGGGTCAGCAACACGGCTGCATAAAAAAATGGCCTGCCGCTCAGGCAGGCCATTCTCGCAGAACGTATCGTACCGGCTCAGGACTGCTGCAGGGCCGGATAGTCGATGTAGCCTTCTGCGCCGCCGCCATAGAGCGTGGCCTGGTTGAACTGCGCCAGCGCGGCGCCGGCCTTGAAGCGTTCCACCAGGTCCGGGTTGGCGATCCACGGGCGGCCGAAGGCCACCAGGTCGGCCAGGTTGCGCTCGCGCGCTTTGACGGCCATCTCCAGGTCATAGCCATTGTTGGCGATGTAGAGGCCCTTGAATAGATCGCGCAGCACCTGCAGGTCGAAGCCTCCCTCGACCTCGCGCGGGCCGCCGGTGGCGCCTTCCACCACGTGCAGGTAGACCAGCTTGTAGCGGTTCAACTGCTCCACCACGTAGCTGAACAGTGCCTTGGGATCGCTGTCGGCGATGTCGTTGGCCGGGCTGACGGGGGAGAGGCGGATGCCTACCCGTTCGCTCGGCACCACCGAGGTCACGGCTTGCACCACTTCCAGCAGCAGGCGGGCACGGTTCTCGATGCTGCCACCGTAGGCGTCGGTGCGCTGGTTGGTTTTGTCGCGCAGGAACTGGTCCAGCAGGTAGCCGTTGGCCGCGTGGATTTCCACGCCATCAAAGCCGGCCTGCATCGACAGCTGGGCGGCAGTCTTGTATTGCTCGACGATGCCGGGCAGTTCGGACGCCGCCAGCGCGCGCGGTTCGACGAAGGGCTTGAAGCCGCTCTCGGTAAAGGCATTGCCCTCGGGCTTGACGGCCGAGGGCGCGACCGGCAGCGCGTTGCCGGGTTGCAGGTCGGGGTGCGAGATGCGGCCCACGTGCCACAGTTGCAGGAAGATGCGGCCACCCTTGGCGTGCACGGCATCGGTGATCTTCTTCCATCCGGCCACCTGGGCCTGGTCGTAGATGCCCGGTGTCCAGGCGTATCCCTTGCCCTGCGGCGAGATCTGCGTGGCCTCGGCAATGATCAGGCCGGCACCGGCGCGCTGGGCATAGTACTCGGCGGCCAGTTCGCTTGGCACGTCGCCGGCCCGGGCGCGGCTGCGGGTGAGCGGAGCCATGACGATGCGGTTCTGCAATTGCACGGCGCCCAGTTGTACGGGCTTGAAGAGGTCGCTTTGAAGATGGGCATTGGCGTTGGTCATGCTGATCCTTTCTTGTGGGCATACATTGAGGTGTACTGCGTCGACCTGCTGACCGACCATGGCGGGTTGGCAGTGTTCCGACAAAGGAGCATCAGTCTAGACGGGAACGGGCGGGCTTGCAGAAAGCCCGGCGACTTTGCTGCCGGGCAAGCTTCAGGGCGCCAGCTGATCGAGCCATGGCCCCAGCCGCGCCAGCGCATCCTTGCGTGCGATGCGGTTGGCCTCGACCGCCTGGCGCGCACTGCCGGGGTCGTCGAAGTCATGGGTGGCTCCTGCATAGAGCGTGACCACGGGGGCAGGCGCCTCGCGGATGCGGATGGCCTGGCGCAGCACGCGCTGGCAGGTCACCGGGGAGACTTCTTCATCGGCGCTGCCCAGCAGCACCTGCATGGGTTTGTCGATCTCGGGATGGGAAGACAGCAGGGCTTGCCGTCCGCAGCCGGGATAGAACACCAGTGCAGCGGCAAACGCGGGTCCCTCGCCTGCGGGCCGCTCAGCCTGGCGCTGCATCACGTTCAAGGCCGTGCTGCCACCGTTGGACCAGCCTTGCAGCATGATGCGGCGGACATCGACCTCGCTGCGCGCAGCCAGCCATTGCAGCGCGCCTTCGGCATCCAGCGGGCGCACGGTCAGTTCATTGACGGCGGCGCGTTCAGGCGCGCCGTGGGTGTAGCGTCCAAAGCCATGGGCCACGCCGCGCGGGCCGAAACTGTCCACCAGCAGGACCACGTAGCCGCGTGCGAGCCAATAGGCGGCCCAGGTGCGATGGCGCGCGGTGAGGGTATCGGCATCGCAGGGCGAGGGAATGGCCGGCCCGATCTGGGTGCAGTTGGCGTTCACACGCGAGGAATACAGGCCGCCTCGCCCGTGCAGCAGCACCATGGCCGGATGCGGTCCGGCACCGAAGGGCGTGTAGAGATAGCCGGTGAGGGTGGTTTTACCGTCAGATGAAGGAAAACGCACGGTCTGCGCAGGGGGCAGCGGCGTGTCTTGCGCCATGGCCTTTTCCGGCGTGCCCAGGAAGACGGCGCCCAAGGTGAGTAAAAAGATGAAAAAAAACCACCGCAAGCCGAAGGGCTGCGGTGGTCGGTGCAGGACAGTAATCGGCTGCGGCTGCGGCAGCCGGGCGGTCAGGATGTTGCCGATCCCGTCCATCTGCCGCAGGCCGATCAGGCGCGGGCCGGCTTGGCGCCTGCCTGGTTGAGCAGCCAGGTGGTCAGCAGCGGTACCGGACGGCCGGTGGCGCCCTTGGCGGCGCCACTCTTCCAGGCGGTGCCGGCGATGTCCAGGTGGGCCCAGGTGTACTTGCGGGTGAAGCGCTCCAGGAAGCAGGCGGCAGTGACGCTGCCGGCCGGCTGGCCGCCGATGTTGGCGATGTCGGCGAAGTTGGACTTCAACTGCTCCTGGTAGACATCCTGGATCGGCATGCGCCAGGCGGTGTCGCCGCTTTCGCGGCCAGCGGCCAGGAGGGCGTTGGCCAACTGGTCGTGGGCTTCGTCTTCGCGGGTGAACAGGCCCGAGTTGTGATGGCCCAGGGCGACGATGCACGCGCCGGTCAGGGTGGCGATGTCGACCACGGCGGCCGGCTTGAAGCGCTCCACGTAGGTCAGGGCGTCGCACAGGATCAGGCGGCCTTCTGCATCGGTGTTGAGCACTTCGATGGTCTGGCCGGACATCGAGGTCACGATGTCGCCCGGCTTGGTGGCGCGGCCCGAGGGCATGTTTTCGCAGGTCGGGATGACGCCGATGACGTTCATCTTCAGGCCCAGTTCGGCGATGGTACGGAAGGTACCCAGCACGGAGGCGGCGCCGCACATGTCGTACTTCATTTCGTCCATGTTCAGGCCCGGCTTGAGCGAGATGCCGCCGGTGTCGAAGGTGATGCCCTTGCCCACCAGCACCACCGGTGCATCCTTGGCCTTGCCGCCCAGGTGCTTCAGGACGATGAACTTGGGCGGCTCGTCGCTGCCATTGGTGACCGAGAGGAAGCTGCCCATCTTGAGCGCTTCCAGTTGCTTGCGGTCCAGCACTTCCACGCCCAGCTTGAATTGCTTGGCCAGCTTCTTGGCGGTATTGGCCAGGTAGGTCGGGGTGCAGACGTTGCCGGGCAGGTTGCCCAGTTCCTTGGTCAGCGCCATGCCATTGGCCAGCGCCACGGCTTCGCCCAGGGCGGCCTTGGCGGCGGCGCCGTCGGCCACGTCCACCAGCAGGGTGATCTTCTTCACGCCCGTGGGAGCGGGGTCTTTCTTGCTCTTGAGGGTATCCGAACGGTAGACCGCCTCGCAGCCGGCCAGGACCACGTTGCGCACGGCCCAGTCCAGGCCACGGCCCTTGACGCCCTCGAAGGGCAGGGCCAGGGCGGCATCGTCGCAGCCCAGGGTGGCCAGGGTGCGCACCAGGGCGCTGCTGGCGGCGGCAAAGTTCTTGTCGCTGAGTTCTTCTTCGGTGCCCAGGCCGAGCAGCACGATGCGTTCGGCGGCGATGCCGGTGACGCCGCGCAGCAGCAGGGTCGAGCCCGGCTTGCCGGAAATGTCGCCCGACTTCAGCGCGGCGCTGATGGCGCCCAGCTTGTCGAGGGCGCCAGCGGCCTTGGTCAGCTTGCGGTTTTCATGGATGCCCACGACCAGCGCGCCGGTCTTGACGCCCGTCAAGGCGTTTTTTGCGTCCAATGTTTTTGTGCTAAAGTCCATCGTTCGTCCTTTATATGAATTACCTGGCGATTATAGAGCCCATTTCGACGCCGCGGGCGCATGCGTTCAGCCAGGCAAGCCAGTCTCGGACACCATGCCGGGCGCCGGCCATCCGCGCCGGCCATCCGTTAATGACCCCGACACCAGAAACCAAGCCAGTATTCCCATGATTTTTCAGCGCGCCCTACGACGCGAATTGACCAGCACCGCAGGTGGGGTCTTCACTACGCTGTTCACCATCACGCTGACCGTGATGCTGATCAAGATCCTCGGCCAGGCCGCCGGCGGCGAGGTTGCGTCGCAAGACGTGCTGGCCCTGATCGGCTTTCAGTCCCTGAACTACATGCCCATCATCCTCATCCTCACCGGCTTCATCTCGGTGCTGCTGGTGATGACCCGCAGCTATCAGGATTCCGAGATCGTGGTCTGGTTCGCCTGTGGCATGTCGCTCACGCGCTGGATCCCGCCGGTACTGCGTTTCGGCTGGCCCATCATGGCCCTGGTGGCGGTCCTGTCCTTCGTGGTGACGCCCTGGGCCAATGAACAGAGCAGCGAATATCGCAGCCGCTTCGAGCAGCGCCAGGACATCGCCCGCGTCTCTCCGGGCAAGTTCCAGGAGTCGGCTGCCGCCAACCGGATATTCTTCGTCGAAGGCATTTCCGGCGATGCTTCCAAGGTCCGCAACGTCTTCGTCAACACCATCAACAGCGATGGCAAGAACAGCGTGGTGGTCGCCAAGGAAGGCGAGACCCAGGTGGACGCCGATGGTGAGAAGTTCGTGGTCATGAGCAAGGGCCGCCGCTATGATGGCTCGCCCAGCCTGCCCGATTTCCAGATTGTCGACTTCGAACGCTATGGCCTGTTGATCGGCAACCAGTCGCAGTCCGCCGCCGGCGAGCGTTCGGCGCGGGCGCTGCAGATGGGTGAGCTGCTGGCCAAGCAGGACGGCTATGCGCGCGGCGAGCTGCTGTGGCGCATCGCGCTGCCGCTCATGGCGCTGGCGCTGATGCTGCTGGCCATTCCGCTGTCCTTCGTGAACCCGCGTGCGGGCCGCTCGCTGGGACTCTTGGTGGCCTTGCTGCTGTTCGTGGTGTACAGCAATACGGTCAGCGTGTTCCAGGCCTCGGTGGCGCAGCAGCGCATGAGTTTCATGATGGCCTGGTGGCCGGTGCACGTGATCGTGGCGGCGCTGACCGTGGGCATGTTCGCCATGCGCCTGAACATCAATCATCCCTACCACCCATCCCGGTTGTGGAGCCGAGTGCGCCGCGCCATGACGTTCAAGCGCGAGGCCTGAGATGAGAGTCATCCAACGTTACTTCACTTCCGAGATCACCCGCTCGGTGCTCTTTGCGCTGGCCGCCTTCCTGGCGCTGTTCGCTTTCTTCGAGATGATGGGCCAGCTGGAGCAGGTCGGCCGCAATGGCTACAAGCTGCAGCAGGCGGTGTTCTACGTGCTCATGGGCTTGCCCGGCAACGTCTATGAACTCATGCCCACGGCGGTGCTGATCGGCACCATCTATACGCTCTCGCAACTGGCGGCGCGCTCGGAATTCACCATCATGCGCGTCTCCAGCATGTCCACCGGGATGGCGGCCAAGGTGCTGCTGCGCATCGGCGTAGGCTTTGCGGTGCTGACCATCGTCTTCGGCGAACTGGTCGCGCCCAAGGCTTCCGAATGGGCCGAGAAGCTCAAACTCCAGGCGCAGGGCGCATCGATGTCTTCGCAGTTCCGTTCGGGCATGTGGGCCAAGGACGTGATCAAGGACAACGGCCTGGAAGGCAATGTGATCGGTAGCCGCTTCATCAACATCCAGACGGTGCAGCCGGATGGCCGCATCGAAGGCGTCAAGCTCTACGAGCTCGATAGCGAATTCCACATGGCGCGCATGGTCGCGGCCAAGAGCGGCGTCTACGAGGGCAACCATCAATGGGTGCTCAGCGACGTGATGCAGTCCGATTTCGTCGGCGGCAAGGACCGCAAGATCACCGAGCCGGTCAAGACCGTCAAGCTGGCGCAGATGAAGCTGGTGTCCGAGGTGACGCCGGAAATCCTCTCGGTACTGTTCGCCGATCCGGATCGCATGTCGGCCTACGATCTGCTGGCCTATACCAAGCACCTGGAAGCCAACAATCAGCGCACCGACCGTTACGAGATCGCGTTCTGGAAGAAGATCGTCTATCCGCTGTCGATCTTCGTGATGCTGGCGTTGGCCTTGCCGTTTGCCTACCTGCATTTCCGCGCGGGTGGCGTGAGCCTGAAGATTTTCACGGGCATCATGATCGGCGTGTGCTTCCAGCTCATCAATAGCCTGTTCTCGCACCTCGGCCTGCTCAACACCTGGCCGCCCTTCATCACCGCTGCCTTGCCCAGCCTGTTGTTCATGGTGCTGGCCATCGGTTCTCTGTGGTGGGTGGAGCGGACCTGAGCCGTTGCGGCGCGGGTTCGACGATAGTCCTTTTAGCCTGAAAGACTGCTGTACATCATGAGCGAAGCCACTTCCCCAAGCCTGATCCTGTTCGCCCATGGCGCCCGCGACCCTGCCTGGGCGGCGCCTTTCGAGCGCCTGCGTGCGCTCACGCAAGCCGCCATGCCGGGTGCGCAGGTGCAACTGGCCTTTCTGGAACTGATGCAGCCGGACCTGCCGACTGTGGCCGCCCAGCAGGTTGCCGCCGGCAGCCGGTGCATCACCGTCATTCCGGTGTTCCTGGGGCAGGGTGGCCACGTGCGCCGCGATCTGCCGGAATTGCTGGAACAGCTGCGCCAGGCGCATCCGGGGGTGGACGTGCGCACCGTGCCGGCGGTGGGGGAAGATGAAGCGGTGTTGCAGGCGATTGCGGCGTATTGCGTGGGAATGGCCAAGGGCTGATCTGAACGCTTGTCGCTGTAAAAGCAAAGATGGCCCGGAAACGGGCCATCGGCTTTTGGGCACAGCCAACCTGGCTCGCAATGGCCAAGCCGCTTGGGGCTCCGGTCAGGCTGGGGCGGCGTCCCGATCCGCCAGCGCCGGCCCGATCATCACCAGCACCGGCCCGCTACAGGCTTGCAGCCCGGCTTCCAGGCCAGCCAGTTGCAGATGGTAGATGTGCTGGTCAGCACGGCTGCAGTTTTCCACCACCACCACCGGTGTCTCGGGCGCATGGCCCAGGGCCAGCAGGCGTTGTGCCGTGGCCGTGGCTTCGCGTCCGCCCATGTATTGGACCAGCGTATCGCCATTGGGCATGCGCACTTCGTCCGGCTCGTCCACGCCCGTGCTGGAGGTAAACAGGGAAACGCTGCGCGCAATACCGCGTCGCGTCAGCGGCCGCTTGGCAGCCGAGGCGGCGGCCAGTGCGGCGGTGATGCCGGGGACGATTTCGTAGGGGATGTTGTGTTCTTCCAGCGCCCGCATTTCTTCATCGGCGCGGCCGAAGAGCATGGGGTCGCCGCCTTTGAGGCGCACCACGCGGCGATACTGCTGAGCCGCTTCCACCAGCTTCTGGTTGATCACGGGCTGGGCCGTGGAGCGCTGGCCGCTGCGCTTGCCCACCGGGACCAGCACGGCCTGCGGGCACAGTGCCAGGATGTCCGGGGTGACCAGGGCATCGTGCAGCACGATCTCGGCTTGCGCCAACAGACGCGCGGCACGCACCGTCAACAGGTCAGCGGCCCCAGGGCCGGAGCCGACCAGCCACACCATGCCCGGATGTTCCGGGCTGGGGGCGGGTGAATCGGAAGAGTAGGAAGTCGCTGCCTGTTGGGTGGCCATGGCCTGGTCGAAGAGACGATTGCGGATCGAAGGAAAATCAGTCGATCCGAATCATACCAGCGGCAACCGTCTGGTGGCTCACTTCGTCGATCAGGATGAAGGCACCGGTGGCGCGGATGTCCTGGTAGGCATCGGCCGCGATGGGCTGCTGCACGTTCACGCTGATGCGGGCAATGTCGTTGAGCTTGAGCGTGTCGGCGGGACGGCGTTCCTGGGTGTTGATGTCCAGCAGCGTATCGACCTTGGCCACGCGTGCGGCGACCTGCTTGGTGGTGTGCTTGAGCCAGTACTTGCGGCGCAGGTCCAGCGGTTCTTCGGAGAGCCAGCAGACGTCGGCATTGACGGTCTTCAGGATGGTCGAGGACTGGGCCGCCGAGGCCAGCAGGTCGCCGCGCGAGATGTCCAGGTACTCGTCCAGCAGGATGGTCACGGACTGGCCGGCCGAGGCCGATTCCAGTGAACCATCCAGGGTCTGGATGTCCTTGACGGTCGCGCTCTGGCCGCTGGGCAGCACCACCAGCTTGTCACCCTTGGCCACCTTGCCGGCTTCGATGCGGCCCATGTAGCCGCGGAAGTCATTGGCTTCGTGGCCGTTGTGGCGCGCCACCAGCTGCACCGGGAAGCGGAAGGCTTCTTCGTGTGCATCTTCATACACCGACAGCGACTCCAGCAGGGTGATCAGCGTCGGGCCCTGGTGCCAGGGCATGCGTGCGCTGGCTTCCACCACGTTGTCGCCGGCCAGCGCCGACAGCGGGATGGCGTGCACGTCCTGCAAGCCCAGTTGCTGGGCGAACTGCTGGTAGGCGCCGACGATGCGGTCATAGACGGTCTGGTCGTAATTCACCAGGTCCATCTTGTTGACGGCCACGATCACGTGCTGGATCTGCAGCAGGTGCGCGATGGTGGAGTGGCGCTTGGTCTGGGTCAGCAGTTCCACGCTGCCATCGTCACCCAGCTTTACCTTGGAGACGTCCACCAGGATGATGACGGCATCGGCGGTAGATGCACCAGTGACCATGTTGCGGGTGTACTGCTCGTGACCCGGGGTATCGGCGATGATGAACTTGCGCTTGGGGGTGGCGAAGTAGCGATAGGCCACGTCGATGGTGATGCCTTGTTCACGCTCGGCTTCCAGGCCATCGGTGAGCAGCGACAGGTCCACGGTATCGCCCACGGTACGCTTGTGCTTGGCGCGCGAGATGGCGTCGAGCTGGTCGGCGAAGATGCCCTTGCTGTCGAACAGCAGGCGGCCGATCAGGGTGCTCTTGCCATCGTCCACGGAACCGGCGGTGATGAAGCGCAGCAGGCCGCGTTCGTGCGATTGTGCGGAGGCCTGGGCCAGTTGTGCTTGGGTTGCGGCGGCGTTCATCAGAAATATCCTTCCTTCTTGCGTTTTTCCATCGAGGCTTCGGACGTCTGGTCGTCCATGCGGGTGGCACCGCGCTCGGTAATCTGGGTCACTGCGGTCTCGGCGATGATGGCTTCCACGGAAGCGGCATCGGAGGCCACCGGGCAGGTGCAGGAGATGTCACCCACGGTGCGGAAGCGCACGATCTGCTTTTCCACGGTCTCGCCTTCGCGCGCCGGGGTGAGGTCGGTCAGCGGCACCAGCAGGCCATTGCGCGGGATCACCTCGCGTTCGTGCGCAAAATAGATCGAGGGCAGGGCCAGCTTTTCGCGGGCGATGTACTGCCACACGTCCAGTTCGGTCCAGTTGGAGATGGGGAAGACACGCATGTTCTCGCCCGGGTGCACGCGGGTGTTATACAGGTCCCACAGTTCGGGGCGCTGGGCCTTGGGGTTCCACTGGCCGAACTCGTCGCGGAAGGAGAAGATGCGTTCCTTGGCGCGGGCCTTTTCTTCATCGCGGCGCGCGCCGCCGATACAGGCGTCGAACTTGAATTCTTCAATGGTTTCCAGCAGCGTCACGGCTTGCGCGGCATTGCGCGAATCGGTCTGCGGATTGCGCAGGCGCACGGTGCCGCGCTTGATCGAATCTTCCACCGAACGCACCACCAGGCGCTCGCCCAGTTCGGCGGCGCGGCGGTCACGGAATTCGATGACTTCCGGGAAGTTGTGGCCGGTGTCGATGTGCACCAGCGGGAAGGGGAACTTGCCGGGACGGAAGGCCTTCTCGGCGATGCGCAGCAGCACCACCGAGTCCTTGCCGCCGGAAAACAGCAGCGCCGGGTTGCTGCACTCGGCCGCGACCTCGCGCATGATGTGGATGGCTTCCGATTCCAGCCAGTCGAGGTGACGGTTGCTGGCGTTGTCCAAAAAGAGGGTGTCTACCGCAGTGTTCATGCCGGACCTTCCGATGCGTTACTTGTTGTTGCTTTGATTGAATTCTGGTTCAGCTCGCCGCGTGCGCCTTGATGCGCACCAGCTTGCCATCGACCACGTGCAGGCCGCATTCCTTGGAGTCGGGGTTCTCCCACCACCAGCGGCCGGCGCGGATGTCTTCACCGGGCTGGATGGCGCGGGTACAGGGCTCGCAGCCGATGGAGGGGTAACCCTGGTCGTGCAGCGGGTTGTAGGGCACGTCGTTGGCGCGGATGTAGTCCCACACGTCCTGTTCCGACCAGTCGGCCAGGGGGTTGAACTTCTCCATGCCATGGGCTTCGTCGCGTTCCTGCACGTGCAGTTCTGCACGTGTGACTGACTGCGCACGACGCTGGCCGGTGACCCAGGAGGCCTTGCCGGCCAGGGCGCGGTTCAGCGGCTCCATCTTGCGGATGTGGCAGCACTCCTTGCGCAGTTCCACGCTGTCGTAGAAGGCGTTGGCGCCGTTCTTCCGTACGTAGGCTTCTACCGCTTCGGGCTGCGGACGGTAGGGCGCGACTTCGTAATCGTAGGTCGCGCGGATGCGGTCGATCATGCCCACGGTTTCCTTGTGCAGGCGACCGGTTTCGAGGGTGAAGATGCTGATGCGATCCTGCAGCTTGCCGCGCAGGATCAGGTCGGTCAGCACCATGTCTTCGGCGGCCAGGCTGGAGGCCAACGCAGCCGGGGCGTACTCGGCGGCGATGCGTTCCAGTGTGGCCTGGGTCTTGGCGATGAGGTCTTGCAAGCCTGGGTTGGCCATGGGCTGTCCTTCCTTCTTCACAATCGCGGCTCAGTCGGCGGCCTGCACGGTTTCGCGCCTGACGCGGCGGAACAGCGGGTTCTTCTCGTCCCAGGAGGTCTGGTACTTCTCGGAGAAGTCGGTCAGGCCCTTGACGGCATCGTGGATGTTCTTGTCGGCACGCACTGCGAAGGCGTCAAAGCCCACGCGCTGCATGTAGAACAGCTGGTCGCGCAGGACGTCGCCGATGGCACGCAGCTCACCGGAGTAGCCCAGGCGGGCGCGCAGGTTGTAGGCGATGGAATAGCCACGGCCATCGGCGAACTTGGGGAAGTCGACAGCGACGACCTTGAAGTTCTCCAGCTGGCCCTTCAGTTCTTCCGGCCGCTCATCGCTGGCCAGCCACACGCCGATCTCGGTACGCGCCTTGAGGGCGTCGCCCTGGGCCTGCCATACCTTCAACGGCACGATCACGCGGCCTTGTGGCACCGCTACGGTGTCTGCGGTCTCGCCCTCAGCCAGGCGCAGGACGGTCCAGTCGTCGCTGACGACGGTCTTGTTCTTGATGATTTCAGGCATTTGCGTCTTCTCCTGCGACATACTCGGCCGAGCGGATCGGCGTTGCGTAAACGAATTCCTTGAACGGGGTCACACCGATGCGGCGCACGGTGTCGATGAAGCGTTCTTCTTCCGTGCGTTGCTGCACGTAGACCTGCAGCAGCCGGTCGATCACGGTCGGCATCTGGGTGGCCGAGAACGACGGGCCGATGATCTTGCCGATCGAAGACTCGTTGCCCTGGGCACCGCCCAGCGAGACCTGGTACCACTCGGAACCATCCTTGTCCACGCCCAGGATGCCGATGTTGCCCACGTGATGGTGACCGCAGGCGTTGATGCAACCGGAGATGTTCAGTTCGATGTCGCCGATGTCATGCTGGAAATCGATGTTCTCGAACTTCTCGGCAATGGCCTGGGCAATCGGGATCGATTTGGCATTGGCCAGCGAGCAGAAGTCACCGCCCGGGCAGCAGATGATGTCGGTCAGCAGGCCAATGTTCGGCGTGGCCAGGCCATGCGACTTGGCGGCTTGCCACAGCGCGTACAGCTCGGATTGCTTGACGTCGGCCAGCACCAGGTTCTGTTCGTGGGTCACGCGCAGTTCGCCGAAGCTGTACTGGTCTGCCAGGTCGGCCACGAAGTTCATCTGGTCGGCGGTGATGTCGCCCGGAGGCACGCCCGGCTTCTTCAGCGACAGTACGACAGCGGCATAGCCGGCCTTCTTGTGTGCCTTGACGTTGCGCTTGATCCAGTTGGCGAAACCACGGTCTTCGGCCTTCAGGCGTTCATATTCCGCATCCACCACCGGCAGGGTTTCATAGGCCGGATCGGTGAAGAACTTGGCCACGCGCTGCAGTTCTTCTTCGGTCAGGGTGGAGGGGCCGTCCTTGATGTCGGCCCATTCCGCTTCCACCTGGCGGGCGAATTCCTCGGCGCCGATGGCCTTGACCAGGATCTTGATGCGGGCCTTGTACATGTTGTCGCGGCGGCCGTACTGGTTGTAGACGCGCAGGATCGCTTCCAGGTAGGACATGGCGTGTTTCCAGGGCAGGAAGTCACGGATGACGCTACCCAGGATGGGCGTGCGGCCCATGCCGCCACCCACCAGCACGCGGAAGCCCACTTCGCCGGCCTCGTTCTTGATGACGTGCAGGCCGATGTCATGCACGGCGGTGGCCGCACGGTCTTCGGCCGCGCCGCTGATGGCGATCTTGAACTTGCGCGGCAGGTAGGCGAACTCGGGGTGGAAGGTGCTCCACTCGCGGATCAGTTCGGCATAGGGGCGCGGATCGACGATTTCATCGGCGGCCACGCCGGCCAGCTCGTCCGAGGTGGTGTTGCGGATGCAGTTGCCGGAAGTCTGGATGGCGTGCATTTCCACGCTGGCCAGCTGCTCCAGGATCTCGGGCGATTCTTCCAGCTTGATCCAGTTGAACTGGATGTTCTGGCGCGTGGTGAAGTGGCCGTAGCCGCGGTCATACTTGACGGCGATCTCGGCAAACTTGCGCAGTTGCTTGGAGGCCAGCATGCCGTAGGGAATGGCGATGCGCAGCATGTAGGCATGGCGTTGCAGGTACAGGCCGTTCTGCAGGCGCAGGATACGGAATTCGTCTTCGGCCAGCTCGTCCGACAGGCGCCGACGCACCTGGTCCCGGTATTGTGCGACTCGCTCTTTGACGATCAGGTGATCGTATTGGTCATAGCGGTACATCTTGTCTTCCCTGTTAACGTCTTATGGGCGCCCGGATCAGGGTGCGCCCGATTGAAAATCAGCCTACCAAATCAGCTTGACTGCAACGCTCGTCAGCGTAATGGCCAGCAGGCCGCGCAAGAATTTCTCCGGCACCGCCCGCGCGGCGAGCGAACCGATGGTGATACCCGGCACCGAACCCAGCAACAGGGTCGCCAGCAGTTCCCAGTTGATCGAACCCAGCCACCAGTGACCCAGGGCCGCAAGGGCGGTCAGCGGGACGGCATAGGCGATGTCGGTGCCGGCGATCTCGGCCGGAGACAGGCGAGGATACAGCAACACCAGCAAGGTCGCGCCCACGGCGCCGGCACCGATGGAAGAAATGGTCACCAGCGTACCCAGCAGGGCGCCGGCGGCAATGGTGGCGCCGGCCAGTCTGGTACCCTGCAGCTGCGCTTCCGGATGGGCGTTGAGCCAGGCTTGCATGCGCGAGCGGAACAGCAGGGCGACCACGGTCAGGAACACCGAGATCGCAATCGAATAGCGGATGGTCAGGGCAATGCCGTCGCTCACGGCACCAAAATGCTTCAGCAGCAGCGTGGTCAGCAGCGCGGCGGGCAGGGCGCCGTAAGAGAGGCGGCGCACCACGTCCCAGCGCACCGTGCCCTTGAAGCGGTGGGCCAGGGTGCCGGCGGTCTTGGTGGCCGAGGCAAAGGCCAGGTCGGTACCGACCGCCACCGAAGGATGAATGCCGAACAGCAAGGTCAACAGCGGTGTCATGAGCGAGCCGCCACCGACCCCGGTCAGTCCGACCAGCAGTCCTACGGCAAATCCGCTTACTACATAAGAAACAGTCATAACACCTCGCCCATTAGTCTGCGAATCGTAATAAACTTATGTTTCAAACCAAACTACATAGTATTTATTTGCTTATATACGCCTTTGGCATATGGAAATGCGGCGAATGAAGCAGGCAGGGCTGGCGCCGGGCGCTGCCCGCTTACTAGGTAGAAGCGAAGGAATTCCCACATGAATCTTCATCAGTTCCGTTTCGTTCGTGAAGCGGTAAGGCAGAACTTCAACCTCACCGAGGCCGCCAAGGCCCTCTATACCTCGCAGCCAGGCGTTTCCAAGGCCATCATCGAGCTGGAAGAAGAGTTGGGCGTGGACATCTTCACCCGCCACGGCAAGCGCATCCGTGGCCTGACCGAGCCGGGTCGGGCGGTGCTGCGGTCGGTGGAACTGATCATGCAGGAAGTGGATGGTTTGAAGCGCATCGGCAAGGAATTCGCCGCCCATGACAGCGGCAGTTTCACCATCGCTACCACCCACACGCAGGCGCGCTATGCCTTGCCCAAGGTGGTACAAGCCTTCACCCAGAAATATCCCAAGGTGCATTTGTCATTGCTGCAAGGCAATCCCAAGCAGATCACCGAGATGGTGCGCAACGACCAGGCCGACATTGCCATCGCCACCGAGGCGTTGGCCTCCGGCGAGGGGCTGGTGTCGCTGCCCTGTTACCAGTGGGAGCACGTGGTGGTGGTGCCGCCCGACCATCCGCTGCTGCAATCGAAGAGCCTGACGCTGGAAGAGATCGCCACCAATCCGCTGATCACCTATGACTCCGCCTTCAGCGGCCGCAGCAAGATCGACCATGCCTTCTCGTTGCGTCAGTTGAAACCCGACGTAGTGCTGGAAGCCATCGATGCCGACGTCATCAAGACCTATGTGGAACTGGGCATGGGGGTGGGCATCATTGCCGGCATCGCCTTCGACGCCGAGCGCGACCGCGGCCTGCGGGCGATTCCGGCCGGTCACCTGTTCGGTACCAATGTCTCGCGCGTGGCCCTGAAGCAAGGGGCGTATTTGCGGGGATATGTCTATACCTTCATCGAATTGCTGGCGCCGACCCTCAATCGCAAGCTGATTGCGCAGGTCATGGAAGGCGAAAAGGACATGTATGAACTTTAAGTCCGTTTTTGGATGTAATGATCACCGTTCGGCCTGAGTAGGCCCGGGTAGGGCCGTATCGAAGGCGTGCTGACGGGGACCCCTTCGGCGAGCTCAGGACAGGCTTCGATACGCGGCTGCGCCGCTGCTCAGGGCGAACGGGAGTCAGGCGTGCTAGGCCCTGGGACAAGGGGCGGGGCGAAATGGCAAACGGCCGGATCTTTGCAGATCCGGCCGTTTGTGTTTGCAGCGGTTGGCGGCAGTGTTATGCCACCGCCGTACGCTCCAGGTCGCGGCAGCCATCCAGCAGGAAGGACAAGCCCACCACCAGCACCAGCTCACCCTCGGCCGAACGGGCCGTACCGGTGATGCCGGCGGTGTGGATGGCGGTCAGCGGCTTGATCACCAGGTCGGCCGTGCCTTCGACTGATTCCACGCCCAGGATGTAGGGGTGCGGCACCGCCATGACGATACCGACCCGCTCATTGCCCGGCTCGTAGCCCAGCACGCCAGCCAGCGAGTTGACCGGCAGCGGACGGCCCTGGTCGCGCAGCACCGGGGCGCCGCCCACTTCGTCGAAGGTCTCGGGCAGCTCGACCACCCGTTCGACCACCGCCATCGGCAGGGCCAGCGGGGCGCCGGCACAGCGTACCAGCATGGTCGGGATGATCGACAGCTCGATGGGCAGGCGGATCGAAAACTTGGTGCCCTTGCCGATGGTGGATTCGATGCGGATGGTGCCGCGATGCTTTTCCACGGCGGTCTTGACCACGTCCATGCCCACGCCGCGTCCGGAGACGCTGGAAGCCACTTCCTTGGTCGAGAAACCGGGCAGGAACACCAGCTGCAGCGCCTCGTCGGCGGTCAGCGCCTGGTGTTCGTTGATCAGGCCCTTGGCCAGCGCCTTGCTGCGCAGCATGTCGGGGTCCATGCCCTTGCCGTCGTCGAACACTTCGATCATGACGCTGCTGCCGGCCTGCCAGGCGTTGAGCGAAATGGTCGCCTTGTTGGGCTTGCCGGCAGCGGCGCGGTCCACTTCGATGCCGTGGTCCAGCGAGTTGCGCAGCATGTGCACCAGCGGGTCGTAGAGGCTGTCCACCACCACGCGGTCGACTTCGGTTTCGGCACCGGTGATGACCAGATCGACGTCCTTGCCCAGGTCCTTGGCCAGTTCGCGGACCAGTCGGGGGAATTTCTGGAACAGGCGTCCGACCGGCTGCATGCGCGTGGACAACGTGGCCCGCTGCAGTTCGCTGGAATAGCGCGAGGCGCGGCCCAGGGTTTCGGCCAGGGTCGACATGAGCGCGGCGGCCGTGCCTTCGAACTTGAACTGTTGCAGCTTTTCCAGCAGCACGGCGGCCTGGTTGGCGGCCTGTACCGATTCGCCGGCCACTTCCAGCAGGGCGTCCAGCTTGCCGGCATCGATACGGATGCTTTCTTCCTTGGTGCCGCCAGGGGAGTCGGTGGAGCGGCGGTTTTGCTGGACCGGCGCTGCGGCCTTGGGCTCGCCATCGGCTGCCGCAGCGGCGGCGGGCGCTGCCGCCGGTGCTGCTGCGGGAGCAGTGGTCGGAGCGGCTTCGGCCTGGTCCTGTGCTTCCGGGGCAGCGGCGGCTGCGCCCGGTACCAGCGCCTGGTAGAGCGCGGGCCAGTCCAGTTCGCCATTCTTCATCACGCTGGCACTGCCATCGACCGTGCCACCGGAGGCCACCGGGGCGGCTGCCACGGCAGCGGCCACCGGCACGGCAGCGGCGGGGGCGGCAGCAGCCGGCGCAGGGGCAGGGGCAGCGGGGGCGGCTTCGCTCTTGCCTTCGATGGCCTGGGTCAGGATGTCCTTCAGTTCGGTCGGCATCGAGGCCAGGCTGTCGGGCGCGGCACCGTTGGACAATTCGTTGAGCTGGTCGGCCACGAAGCCACTGGCCTGCAGTGCCGCTTCGATGGCCAGCGGCGTGACCGGAGCCTTGCCGGTGCGCAGCGCATCGAACAGGTTTTCGGTCAGGTGGCAGGCCGACACCATGGCCGGCAGGTTGACGAACCCGGCACCACCCTTGATGGTGTGGAATGCGCGGAAGACCGCGTTGAGGATTTCAAGGTCATCAGGATGTCGTTCCAGCGTCAGCAGGTGCTCTTCCACGTTGGTGGCGAGCTCCAACGCTTCAACGACAAAATCCTTGAGCATTTCGTCATCCATTAGAACCCCAGGCTATCGAGTAAGTCGTCCACGTCGTCCTGACCCATGGCGGTGCCTCCCACGGAGGGGCCATTCATCAGGGTTACCGGTTTGTCTGCATCGATCTGCGCCTTGACTTCCGGCGGCGCGTTGTCGCGCAGCAATTGCGCCAGCTCGCGCTCGGCGGCGGCGGTGATGGCCACGATCTTCTTGATCAGCTGGCCGGTGATGTCCTGGAAGTCCTGGGCCATCATGATTTCCAGCATGCGGGCCTTTTCGGCTTCGGTCGATTCCAGCACCGAGGTCGAAAACTTTTGCGAGTCGCCCGCCAGCGCCTTGAATTCGTCGATGGTCATCTGACCGGCATACAGCTTGGTCCAGCGGGCGTTGATGTCCTTGGCTTGCTCCTGCAGGCGGTCTTGCGCCGGCATGCCCGAATCGAGGGCATTGAGCACCTTGTTGGCGGCCTGTTCGGTCAGGGTGGCGATGTGTTCCAGACGGCTCTGGGCGTCGCCGATCTGCTCGGCCACGTCGGTCAGCGAGCGGTCGTAGCCCAGTTCGCGCATGGAGTCATGCAGCAGGCGCACGATGCCGCCCAGGCGTTCGTACATGGGCTTGTCGCTCTGGTCCTCCTGTTCGCCGGCAGCGGCCGCGTCCGTGCTCTGGGCGGTGGCGTCGGCAGCCGGGTCGCCGGCAGTCATGGCCGGTAGCGTCTGCGAGGAAATTTCGTCAAACAATGCTTCCAGATCAACGTCGTCGCTCATGATTACTGATTCTCCCAACAAAGGTGTGCGCTCGTGGGCGCACTGCTGTGCAAAGTTGCCCGTAGGCGGATCAAATGCGTCGTTCCAAGAGGCACAGCAACCACCTCGACCCCGATATCAGACAGATATCGGCAGCCCAAGGCGAAGTCTGAAGGCTCGCAGACCACGACAACGATTCAGGGATGACAGGTAAGGCCGGCTGAGCAGCAAAAGTCCCCCTCGACCATGCCATGGCGCCAAGTATAGGACTGCCTGCCGCCATCTCATCGGCCAAACAGCGAGTGAAATCCCCCATTTGTTTCGATTTTTCGACCGCCTTCAAAGAACTGACGGCGGCCGCGAATCAAATGTTTTCGATAAAGATATCGAATTTGTTCTATATAACTACGCTGAGCATGAATTCTATCCGGCTTTTTCTTGAAAGCAATTAAACAGCCCCGGGCTTGTGCTGATTTACATCATCCGGGGTCCGGGCTTGTGGCGGCTACGCTGCACGCCTACAATGGCGCGGTTTTGGTGCCCGCCGGCGTGTCCTCGCCGGCAGTTGAACGGGAAACACGCGCCAGGCCCGCTGCAGGTGCTCGGCAGCAGGCGGTCTGGCCAAGGTGTACTGCCCCCGCAACGGTAACCAGGTGCCGGTGGCGAGACGATTCGTTCTGATTCGTTGCGTATGGCCGGCAACGCCATCTTCCACGCCACTGTGTTTTTGCGCGAACCTTCACTTCGCCGCATGGGAAGGCCGATGGTCACGCCTGCAGTCCGGAGACCGGCCAGAACAGGAGGAAGCCGCACAGGCAATACCAGTGCGGTTTTCCGTTGAATGCAGCTTGCGGGGAGGCAGGCTGTACACCTTCATCACCTGTCTTTTTCATGCATATCGTTTATTTCCGGGCCTGCCACGGCGGTCCACGTCCCCGTTTTGCCCTGCGCACCGCTTGTGCGCTGATCCTGGTCACCCTGGCGCATCCGGCGCTGGCTGCCAGCTCTGACACCGACCAGCCGCTGTCGCCCGTGGTGGTGTCGGCCTCGCGTTTTCCCAATGATCCGGCGTTCCCGCCGGTGGCGGCCACCGTCATCACGGCCGAGCAGATCCGTGAAGCCGGCATCGGTGATGCCAACGAAGCCATTCGCAAGCTGGGTGGCGTCTACGGACGCCAGAGCCTGGCCGGTCCGCGCGATTTTCCGCTGGACCTGCGCGGCTTCGGCACCAATGGCGACCAGAACATGGTGGTGCTGGTCGATGGCGTGCGCATTTCGGAGAATGAGCTGACCACGCCGCTGCTGTCCTCGATTCCCATCGAGACCATCGAACGCATCGAGATCGTGCGCGGCGGCAGCAGCGTGCTCTATGGCAGCGGCGCCACCGGCGGCATCATCCAGATCATCACGCGCCGCCCGCAAGCCAATGCGGCGCACGGCACCGTGGTGGCCGAGGCCGGCAGCAACGGCCAGCGCGGCGGCCGGGCGGCGGTCTCGCGCGGCTGGGAGAACATGTCCATCGACGCCAGCTATGCCAAATCGCACGCCGACAACTGGCGCGACAACAGCCGTGCCAACCAGGAGAACGCCAGTGCCACGGTGCAGTGGTTCGCCAGCGACTGGCGCTTCGGCCTGCGCGCCAACCTCTCGCGCGCCGATTTCGGCCTGCCGGGCAGCCTGACGCAAGCGCAATACGAGGCCAATGCGCACCAGAGCAGCAAGCCGCTGGACCATGGTTCCTATGACAACGACAGCATCACGGCCTTCCTGGAACGCCGCTTCGGCGACATCGATGTCGCCGCCGAGCTGTCGCATCGCGAGAAGATCTCGCGCTCCACCTATGTCAGCAGCGGCTCGTCCGCACAGACCAACGTGCGCGTGACGCAGTTCTCGCCGCGCCTGCGCCAGGTGCTGGAGCGCGGCCTCTGGAAGAACGAAGCCATCGCCGGGGTCGACCTGTCCGAATGGAGTTCGGCCACCAACGCCAGCTATGGAGACAGCGATGCATCCCAGCATTCGAAGGCGCTGTACCTGCGTGATGAAATCGAGTTCGACCACAATGCCCGCCTGGCCGCTGGCGTGCGCCGCGAGCAGTTCACCCAGCTAAGTGGCTCCGGCGCCTATGGCCGCACCAGTGCCGTCAATGCCTGGGACCTGCAGGCCAGCTACGCACCGCTGCCGTTGCTGCGCGGCTTCGTCAAGACCGGCCAGAGCTATCGCCTGGCCACGGCCGACGAGAACGGTTACACGGCCTTGCCCACCGGCGCAGTCCTGAAGCCCCAGGTCTCGCATGACCTGGAACTGGGTGCGACCCTGGGCAATGCAGCACGCCAGGTGACGGTGCGCTGGTTCCGCCATCGCGTGCGCGACGAACTGTATTACGACCCCACCGCCAATGGCGGCTTCGGCGCCAACAGCAACCTGGCGCCGACCCGCCATCAGGGCGTGGAGCTGGAAGGGCGCGTGCAGCTGACCGAGACACTGGGCGCGACCGCCACCTACCAGCACGTCAATGCGCGCTTCGACGAGGGCGACAACAGCGGCAAGCAACTGGCGCTGGTGCCGGCCAATACGCTGTCGGCGCGGCTGAACTGGACATCCGGCCAGCACAGTGCCGACGTCGGTGCACGCTGGGTGGACCGCCAGCGCATGGGCAATGACTTCGCCAACACCTGCGCGCGCATGCCGTCCTTTACTACGGTCGATGCCCGTTATGCGCTGCGGGTGAGTGCCTGGGAGTTTGCCGTGACCGGCACCAACCTGGCTGACCGCAAGTACTACTCGCAGGCCTATGACTGCAGTGGCGGTGCTGTCTCGGGCATCTACCCGGAAGACGGACGGGCAGTAAAATTCACGGCCCGTTACGACTTCTGAAACCTGTCCTGAGCCTGATGCCGATGCGACCTTACCTGCCCGTGCTGTGCCTCCTGCTGCTGTCCCTGCTGGCCTTGTCGGCGGCGGCGCTGTGCGGCAGTAGCGGTTGCCTGCGTCCCTCGGCTTCGGCCGACAGCGTGGCGCTGCTGCTGTCGCTGCGGGTGCCGCGCGCGCTGACCGCCTTTGCGGTGGGCGGTGCGCTGGCGCTGGCGGGGGCGCTGATGCAGGTGCTGTTGCGCAATCCCCTGGCCGATCCTTATGTGCTGGGCCTGTCCGGTGGATCGGCCGCGGGCGCCTTGCTGGCCATGCTGGCGGCGCTGCGCCTGGGATGGCCGCTGCAGGCGGTGACCGCGCCCGGCGCCTTGCTGGGGGCCGGGCTGGCCATGCTGCTGCTGTTCGGTCTGGTGCGCCAGTCGCTGCGGTATCTGGCCATGTCGCCCTTGCTTTCCAGCCAGCGCCTGTTGCTGACCGGGGTGATGCTGGCGGCCGGGTTTGGCGCGCTGATTTCGCTGGCCTTGTCGGTGGCACCGGATGCGCAATTGCGCGGCATGGTGTTCTGGCTGATCGGTGACCTCGATGACGCGCGCCTCTTGCCGGTGACGGCGCTGGTGCTGTTGCTGGCATTGCTGTGGAGCTGGCGCCATGCCCCTTCGCTGAACCTGCTGGCGCGCGGCGACGCCTTTGCGCAATTGCTGGGTGTGCCGGTGATGCGGCTGCGCGTGATGCTGCTGTGCGTGGCCGCCGCCTGTACGGCCAGCGCGGTGGCCATGGCCGGGACCATCGGTTTCGTCGGCCTGGTGGTGCCGCATGGTCTGCGCCTGGTGATCGGCAATGATCAGCGCCTGCTGTTGCCGTCCTGCGTGCTGGCCGGCGGGGCCGCGCTGACCCTGGCCGATCTGCTGGCGCGCACGGTGGTGGCACCGCTGCAGTTGCCGGTCGGGGTGATCACGGCGCTCATCGGCGTGCCGGCGTTCCTCTGGCTGCTGGCGCGGAGCCGCGTATGAAGACTTCGTCACCTGCCATCCTGCAGGCGCGCCAGCTCACGGTGCGCGCCGGAACGCGGGTCTTGCTGCAAGGGCTGGACTGGCAGGTTTCAGGTGGTGAATTCTGGTGCGTGCTGGGCCGCAACGGGGTGGGCAAGAGCAGTCTGCTCCACACGGTGGCGGGCCTGCATCCGTATGAAGGTCAGATTGTGCTGCAGGGACAAGCCTTGTCGTCGCTGTCGCCGCTGCAACTGGCCCGGCAGCGCGGGCTGCTGCTGCAGCATCAGCAGGATGCGTTTTCGCTGCCGGTGCTGGAGGCGGTCACGGCTGGCCGCTTTGCGCACGGCGATGGCTGGGCTGGGGCATCTGGCGACATGGCCCTGGCACGCCAGGCGCTGGAGCAGGTCGGGCTGGCCCACCTCGGCAGCCAGGATCTGCTGCGCCTGTCGGGCGGGGAGCGGCAGCGCGTGGCGCTGGCGACCTTGCTGGTGCAGGCGCCTGCGCTGTATCTGCTGGACGAACCGACCTCCCATCAGGACATCGCCGCGCAATTGCAGGTCATGCAATTGCTGCGGGGGCTCGCGCAGCGGGGCAAGGCGGTGGTGGCGAGTTGCCACGATATCAATCTGGCCAGACGGTTCGCCTCCCATATCCTGCTGCTCGATGGCGCCTGCGCCCAGGCCGGGCCGGTGGAGAGCGTCATGCAGCCGGCTTTGCTGGAAGCAGCCTTCGGTTGCCGCTTTGTCGCCCTCGGGAGCCCGGACGGAGTGGTCTTCGTGGCGGGGTAGAGGGTGCCGCAAAACCGCATGGATTGTAAAGATCTTCACATTCTCATGTGCTGATATGTTGTATTTCGGCAAAAAATCTCCAAAAGTTACTTGAAAGTCCTTTACCGAGATTTACAAGTTCTCATCCCTCGATATAATTGCCGCCGGGGAATACCCTGAGGTAGTACTTATAAACAACATCTAGGGATTATCAGGAATGAAGAAAAATATCGTAGCAGCAGTCGCTGCACTCGCCGCCATGATGGCCGCCGGTTCGGCCGCCGCCCAGACCGCCGACAGCGGCGTGTACGTGGGCGTCGAAGGTGGTATCGCCTCGATCAACGCCATTGCCACGCCGACCAACGGCGTGAAGACCTCCGAAACCAACGAAGCCGCAGCGCTGCGCGCCCTGGTCGGTTATCAGATCAACAAGAATTTCGCCGTGGAACTGGGCTACTTCGCTACCGACGATTTCAAGCAGGACGGCACAAACCGTACCGGTACCGTGCGTTACAACGTGAAGGCCAACGTCAAGGGCGCAGATCTGTCCGTGATCTACAAGTTCACCGAATTCGTGCCGGGTCTGTACCTGAAGGCAGGCGCTACCCGTTCCAAGGTTTCCCTGGAACTGAGCCAGCCGTCCGGCACGAGCTCCTTCTCGCAGACCGGTACGGGCTACCTGGTTGGCCTGGGCTATGAATTCAGCGTTTCGCAGAACGTTGGCATCAACGTCGGCTACACCCACTTCGAAAAGCTGGGCGGCGAAAGCGACAACAAGATGAACCTGTACACGGCTGGTGTGAAGTACAAGTTCTAAGCTGTTATCTGTGTTTCGCAGGTCTTGAAAATCCCTCCCTGGCGGAGGGATTTTTTTCGTCCGTGTGCGGCGCAGAGCAAAGCGCAGGCTGCACCGCAAACGCTTTATGGTGCAGGTGCCAGTCGCCGTGCCTGGTCCAGCTTCCCACAGACCTCCTGCGCCGCATCCAGCACTCTAGGTCCGGCGCGGTTGAGCCAATCGGCATTGACGGTGTAGAGCTGCCCGTCGCGCACCGCACGCAGGCGGGGAAAGGCTTTCCAGCGCTCCAGCGGCTGGTCACGGGCGTCGCCGGCCGTGAGGATCACTTGCGGATCGGCCGCCAGCACCGCTTCCACGCTGACCGTGGGCGCCAGTTGCGGCAGCTCGGCGAAAATGTTGCGGCCGCCGCACAGGCGCAGCACGGCAGAGACCATGTGCTGGCCGTTGAGCGTCATCAGCGGCTGGCTCCAGATCTGATAGAACACGCTCACCGGGGCTCGTCCGCGATATTGCGCCTCCAGCTGCTGCCAGCGGGCCCGGAAGGCCGTTGCGGCAGCCTGTGCGGTGATGTCGGTACCGGCCAGCTGGCCCAGCCGTTCCAGCGATGAGGCGATCATGCCGAAGTCGGCCGGCTGGCTCTCGAAGACGGGAATGCCCAGGCTGCGCAGGCGCGCCAGCTGCAAGGGCTTGTTGCCGCTGTGCCAGGCGACGATGAGGTCGGGCTTGAGGGTGGCGATGCGTTCGATGTCGAGCGCGTTGTAGCCGCCCAGGCTGGGGATTTGTGCGGCCTGCGGAGGATAGTCGCTGTGATTGCTGGCGCCGACGATCTGCGCGCCCGCTCCGGCGGCGTAGAGCAGCTCGGTCACGTGTGGCGCCAGGCTGATGATGCGGCGCGCCGGTTTGGCCAGGGTGACGCTCTGGCTCAGGTCATCCTGGACGGTGATGTCGGCCTGCGCGGTATCGGCGGCCAGCAACGCCGCCAGGGACAGCAGCCAGCCCGCCAGCCTGCGCATGATTCAGATTTCCAGGTTGTCGATCAGGCGGGTGGCGCCCAGCTTGGCTGCCGACAGGACCACCAGCGCTGCACCTTGCTCCATGTCGGCAGGTGTCGGCGGCTGCAGGTCGATGCGCTTGCGCACGGCCACGTAGTCGGGCTTCCAGCCACGGGCGGCCAGGCGTTCCATGGCCACGCGCTCGGCCAGGGCGACGTCGTGCTGGCCGCCGCGTACTTCGTTGGCGACCTCGTTGAGCACCTGGTAGAGCAGCGGCGCTTCGGCGCGTTCTTCGGGCGACAGGTAGCCGTTGCGCGAGGACAGCGCCAGGCCGTCTTCGGCGCGATAGGTTTCGGCGCCGACGATTTCGGTGTTCAGGGCGAACTGGCGCACCATGTTGCGCACGATCATGAGCTGCTGGTAATCCTTCTTGCCGAACACGGCCACGCGCGGCTGCACGCAGGAGAACAATTTCATCACCACGGTGGATACGCCCGTGAAGAAACCGGGACGGAATTCACCTTCCAGGATGTTGCCCAGGTCATCGGGCGGCTGCACGCGGTATTCCTGCGGTTCCGGATACATGTCCTTTTCGGTCGGGGCGAAGAGCACGTAGACGCCTTCCTTCTCCAGCTTCTCGACGTCGGCCTGGAAGGTGCGCGGATACTTGTCGAAGTCCTCGTTGGGGCCGAACTGCAGGCGGTTCACGAAGATCGAGGCCACCACCGGATCGCCATGGGTGCGTGCCAGGCGCATCAGCGAGAGATGGCCTTCATGCAGGTTGCCCATGGTCGCCACGAAGGCGGTGCGCAGCTGGCCGCGCAGGTGGTCGCGGAGTTCTTCGATGGAGGAAATGATTTTCATGCGGATTCTCTGGTTGCGGGCGGACTCAGGCCCGGTTGCCGGTCTGCTGCGCCCGTTCAGCTGGGCGAGTAGGACAGTCTGACATAGATGGGAGCGAAGGCTTCGGCCTGGGTGATTTCGATCAGCGTTTCCTTGGCCAGCTCAAGCAGGGCGATGAAGTTGACCACCACCACCGGCACCCCGCGCGAGGGATCGAAGAGGTCCGAGAACTCGACGAACCGTGCCGATTGCAGTCGCCGCAGGATGCCCGTCATGTGTTCGCGCACGGACAGCTCTTCGCGGCTGATGTGGTGATGCTGGGTCAGCTTGGCGCGCTTGAGGATATCGGCCCAGACGGCCTTGAGGTCATCGATGTCGACCTCGGGCCAGCGGGTGACCACGGTCTGCTCGATATGCACCTGGGTGCGCACGTAGTCGCGGCCGACCTGCGGCAACTGGTCCAGCTCCTGGGCGGCCAGCTTGATCTGTTCGTATTCCAGCAGGCGGCGCACCAGCTCGGCACGCGGATCTTCCGGCTCTTCGCCGGGCTCGGCCTTCTTGGCCGGCAGCAGCATGCGCGACTTGATTTCGATGAGCATGGCGGCCATCAGCAGGTATTCGGCGGCCAGTTCCAGGTTCTGCTTGCGGATCTGCTCGACGTATTCCAGGTACTGCGCGGTGACTTGCGCCAGCGGGATATCGAGGATGTTGAAGTTCTGCTTGCGGATCAGGTACAGCAGCAGGTCCAGCGGCCCCTGGAAGGCTTCCAGGAAGACTTCCAGCGCATCCGGCGGGATGTAGAGGTCGTTGGGCAGCTGGAATAGCGGCTCGCCGTACAGGCGCGCCAAGGCCACGCCGTCGATCACGTCGGGCGTGGTGTCCTGCTGTCCTGCGGGAGTGATGTCGATGGCGTCGGCGCTGGGCTCCGCGCCGGGCTGGCCGGCGGGATCGGCGCCACCTGCTTGAACCGTCATGCCGACAGCTTAGTGGCTCTGGTAGACGTAGGGCTGCTGGGCCACGCGGGAGGCTTTCTCGCGGGCGGTCTTGTCCAGATCCAGCGGTTCCTTGTCCCACAGCAGGGCGCGGCCGGCGCGTTGGGACTCTTCCAGCTTCGGGTTCTTCGTCTTCAGTTCGTCGATGAACTGGGTGATTTCAGATACGTAGGTGGTCTTTTTTCCGAAGAGCATGATATTTTCAGGCCAAATGTTACACAGAAGCCGTATTTTACCTTGTCTTCATCAGGGATAATCAATTCCTATGCATGAACCCATCTTCACTCGCCTGCGTCGCCATGCCGCTCAATTCGGGGCTTTGCTTGCCGCATTGGCCCTGTTGGGCTGCGACCGCAACGGCAATCCCATCGAGGAGTTCGGTTTGGACAAGCTGCAAAAGGGCATCTCCAGCGAAGCCGACGTGCGCGGCGTGATGGGACAGCCCGATACCGTGTGGGAGGACGGCGGCGGAGCCAGGACCCTGGAATATCCCAAGGGCCCGGAAGGCATCCGTACGTGGATGTTCAGCATCGGCGCCTCCGGCACGCTGATCGACTATCAACAGGTGTTGACCCAGGAGCATTTCGACACCATCCGTCCCGGCATGACGGCCGAGCAGGTCCGCCGCCAGTTTGGCCGGCCGCGCAGCGTGGTGCAGTTCGCCCGCAAGAATGAGGAAGTGTGGGACTGGAAGTATCACTACGTGCACGAGGACCGGCTCTTCAATGTGCATTTCGATATGAATACCAAGCAGGTCGTGCGGACCTCGATCTCGGAAATCTCGGGCCATTGAGGCCTGGCCGCTTCAGCGTATCCCCGCCCGCATGAACGACTGTACAAACTGCCGCTGAAACAGCAGGAACGCCAGCAACAGCGGCGCCGACGTCATCAGCGTGGCGGCCGTGATGATGGACCAGTCCACGCCCTGGTCGGTGGATGAAAACACCTGCAGCCCCACCGTCAGCGGACGCGATTCCACCGAATTGGTCACGATCAGCGGCCACAGGAAGTTGTTCCAGTGGGTGCTCACCGACACCAGCCCGAAGGCGATATAGATCGGCTTGGCCAGCGGCACGTAGACCTGCATCAGGATCTGCCACGGCGACGCACCTTCCACGGTAGCCGCTTCATCCAGTTCGCGCGGCACCGTCTTGAAGGTCTGGCGCAGCAGGAAGATGCCAAAGGCCGAGGCGAAATAGGGCAGGCCAATCGACAGGATGGTATCGCGCAGGCCCAGCAGGTTCATGGTCTGGTAGTTCTCCACGATCAGGATGTCGGGCATCACCATCAGTTGCATCAGCACCAGCATGAACATCACATTGCTGCCCCGGAAGGTGAAGCGGGCAAACGCATAGGCCGCCAGCGTGGAGAGGATCAGCTGCGCCACCAGGATCAATGTCACCAGCAGGAAGGTGTTGAGGAAATAGCGCGGGAAGGGCGCGGCCTGCCAGGCGTTGACGAAGTTCTGCAGCGTCAGCGGGGCGTCCGGCACGAAGCGGGTGGCGAAGGCGGCCGGGTGGAAGGCGGTCCACAGCGCATACAAGAGCGGCAGCAGCCACAGCAGTGCCAGCACCCAGGCAGAGACGGTTTCCAGTGCGCGATGGCGTTCGGCAAAAGGCGAGGTGGGCGCGATCATTGGTAATGGGTCCTGCGGTCAAGTACACGAAACTTCACCAGCGCAATCAATCCCAACAGGGCCAGCAGCACTACCGTGAGGGCTGCAGCGTAGGAAGAATCCCAGAAGGCGAAGCCAACTTCATAGATGTAGTAAAGCAGCAGGGAACTGGCATTGTCCGGCCCGCCCTTGGTCATCACGACGATGTGGTCGACCAGGCGGAAGGCGTTGATGAGCGCATTGATGAGCACGAAGAGCGTGGTGGGCATGAGCAGCGGAAATTGCACGCGCCAGAAGTACTGCCAGCGCGACGCGCCCTCCAGTGCGGCCGCTTCGGCCAGCACCGGCGAGATCTGCTGCAGCGCGGCCAGGTAGAAGATCATGAAGAATCCGGCTTCCTTCCACACCGCCACCACCATCAGCGCCCCCAGCACAGTGTCGGGATTGCCCAGCCAGTTGTGCGAGGGCAGGCCGAGCGCGCCGGTGATCTGCTCCAGCAGGCCATATTGCGGGGTATAGAAGAACAGCCAGATATTGGCCACCGCGATCATCGGCAGCACGGTCGGGGTGAAATAGGCCAGGCGCAGCAGTCCGCGCCCGGCCAGTTTCTCGTTGACCCACAGCGCCATCAGGATGGCCAGGGCAATGGCCAGCGGGATGGTGCCCAGAGCAAACCAGAGGTTGTTGCACAGGGCCTGCCAGAACACCGGATCGTCCACCATGAGGCGATAGTTTTCCAGTCCGACGAAGACCGACGGCCGGGCTCCCTTGGGCGTGGAAAAGAAGCTGTGCCAGAGCGTCGCCAGCGCCGGGTAATGCGTGAAGGCGATCAGCAGCACCATCGCCGGCGACAGCAGCAGCCAGGGCAGCACGGAGGAGGACAGGCGTTTCATCGGCAGGCCTTGTGCAGGGAGCGCATCAACGGCCGTAGCTGCGCAGGATGCGCTCGGCTTCGCGCTGGGCATCCTTCAAGGCCGCTTCCGGCGTCTTGGTGCCGGACAAGGCGGCCTGCAGGTTGTCGTTCAGTGCCTTGGTCACGCGCTGGTTGTCGTGGGTGGACAGTTCGGCCACGCCATACTTCATCTGCTCGCGTGCCACGTCGGCGGCCGGGACGTCCTGCAGGTATTTCTTCATTTCCGGGGTATCCCAGGCATCCTGGCGTGGTGCCACGTAGCCGGTGGCAATCGACCACTGCGCGGCGCGTGCCGGTTCGGTGGCGAAGCGGATGAACTTCATGGCGGCCTGTTGTTCGGCCGGCGAGGTCTTGTTGAAGACGTAGAAGTTGCCGCCACCGGTGGGGCTGCCCGGATGCTTGATGCCCGGCAGCATCGCCACACCGAAGGGGAAGCTGGCATTGGTGCGGATGTTGGTCAGGTTGCCGGTGGTGGTCCAGACCATGGCAGCCTTCTGTTCCAGGAAGTCCTTGGGCGTGGTGCCCCATTCGATGGAGCCGGCCGGCATCACCTTGTCACGGGTGGTCAGGTCGACCCAGTGTTGCAGGGCCTGCACGGCGCCCGGCTTGTCGAAATAGGTCTTGGTGCCGGTGCTGTTCATGAGGATCGTGTCATTGGAGGCGGTCATGGCTTGGAACATCCAGTAGCCGAAGCCGGTGGAAGGAATCTTCACGCCCCATTGAGTGACGTTGCCGGCAGCGTCGCGCTTGGTCAGCTTCTTGGCGGCTTCGACCATCTCGTTCCAGTTGGCGGGGGCCTTGTCGGGGTTCAGGCCGGCTTCCTTGAAGAGGTTCTTGTTGTAGTACATCACGATGGTCGAACGCTGGAAGGGAATGCCCCAGGTCTTGCCGTCGGTCTGGCTGTTTTCCATGAAGCCCTTGTAGAAGCCGTCGATCCACTTCTTGTCCTCGGCGCTGCCAGCCAGGCTGTCGATGGGGACGATGGCGTTCTCGTCGATCAGGGTGAAGAGGTCGGTCGAGAGCAACACGGCCAGGGTCGGCGGGGTGCCGCCCTTGAAGGCGGTCAGCGCCTTGACGATGCTTTCCTGGTAGGTGCCCGCATAGATGGCCTTGACCTTGATGTCGGGATTGGCCTTTTCGAAGTCGGCCACCATGCTGTCGATGGTCTTGGTGACCGCGCCGCCCACGGCGACCGGGTAATAGAAGCTGATCTCGACCGGGTTGGCGGCCAGGACCGGCGTACAGAAGGCAGCCGAGACGGCCACTGCGGCCAGGGACTTGAGGAAGGTTCTACGCATGATGCATCTCCATGAGGTGGATGGGTTGGCTTGCTGCGGAAATCGTTGGACGGATCACGGCCGGCGCAGGCCGCTGGCGGGATCGAAGAAGTACTGGTCGCGGGCGTCCCAGGCCAGGTGCAGCGGGTCGCCGGCCGCCAGCCTGTGCTGGCCGGGTGCGCGTACCAGCAGCGAGGCTGCGCCGATGCGGGCAGCGATGATGGTGTCGGCACCGAAGTATTCGACGGTCTCGACCACGGCGGGCACGGACGAATCGCCGGGAGCGGCCAGGCGGATGTGTTCCGGACGCAGGCCCAGCTGCAATGGCGCCTGGCCGAGCTCACGCAGGATCACGTCGCTGTCGCGGATGGCCAAGCCTTCGGCGTGGGATTCCAGCGGCAGCAGGTTCATCGGCGGCGTGCCGATGAAGCGGGCGGCGAAGGCGGTCGCAGGCTGGGCATACAGGTCGGCCGGGGCGGCATCCTGTTCGATGCGGCCCTCGCGCAGCAGGATCACCTGGTCGGCCATGCTCATGGCCTCGGTCTGGTCGTGGGTGACGTAGACCATGGTCATGTTCAGCTGCTGCTGAAGAGCGCGGATTTCGCGACGCATTTCCTGGCGCAGCTGGGCATCGAGGTTGGACAGCGGCTCGTCCATCAGGCAGACGGGCGCATCGGCGATGATGGCGCGGCCCAGCGCCACGCGCTGCTGCTGGCCCCCGGAAAGCTGCGCCGGGCGGCGTTCTAGCAGATGCGCCAGGCCGAGGATGTCGGCCACGCGCTTCAAGCGCGATTCGTAACCGGCGCGCGGCTCCTTGCGCACGCGTACGCCGAAGAGGATGTTGTCGCGCACGCTCAGGTGCGGGAACAGCGCATAGGACTGGAACACCATGGAAATCTTGCGCTGCGCCGGCGGCAGCTGCGTTACGTCGCGTCCACCGATGTGGATGCTGCCCGAGCTGGGTTTATCCAGTCCCGCGATCAGCCGCAGGGTGGTCGACTTGCCGCAGCCGGAGGGGCCCAGCAAGACGGTGAACTGGCCCGACTGCACCTCGAAATCGATGTTCCTGACGGCCTGGGCTTGACCCCAGTGCTTGCAGACGCCCTGCAAGGAGATGGCTGCCATGCTTGGTTCCTCGTGGTGATGCGATCACGCCGCGCCGCTGCGGATCTGCTCCACCAGCAGGCGCGCACTCGGTTCGTCGATGATCAGTTCGTTGATGAAGCCGCCGCGCAGCGCCGCCTTCAGGCCCGGCAGCTTGCCGGTGCCGGAGACCACGCACAGCGAGTGCGCGGCGCGGGCGAAGCAATCCATGTCGGGACCGCTGTTGCGGGCATTGATGGCGACGTCGCGCCAGCTGCCATCGGCGCGGAAGAAGACGGTGGCGATGTCGCCGACCAGGCCGTCTTCGCGCAGGATCCGGCGTTCTTCTTCACCCAGGTAGCCGGCGGTATGAATGTAGCTGCCGGTCGCCTCGGCTCCGATGGAAAACAGCAGGATGGAGGCGCGCTCCTGCAGGTCGCGGATGGCCTTGATGCTCTTTTCCCGCCACAGTGCGCTGCGCGTTTCGGGATAGTCGAAGAAGGCCGGCACCGGCAGGTGGTGGGCACGCGCGCCATAGTTATGGGCAAAGCGCGAGACGATGGATTCGCTGAAGCTGTTGATGAAGCTGGCCCCGCTGCCGGAACCATTGAGCGCCACCACGTCGACGTCATGCACGTGGCGCGGCAGCAGCTGGTCGGCGATCTGCGCCACCGTGGTGCCCCAGGCCAGGCCGATGATGGTGCCGGGCGTCACCAGCGAATTGACGTAGGCGGCGGCGTGGCAGGTGACGCGCTGCAGGGTTTCCTTGTCGGTGGCAGCGGCGGCCACCGGGACCACCTGGATGGAGCGCAGTCGGTAGTGATGGGCGATGGCGGCTTCCAGGCTGCCGGAGACCTGCTGCGGGTCGTGCACACGGATTTCCACCAGCCCGCGTTCCAGCGCGAAGGACAGCAGCCGCGAGACGGTCGCGCGCGAGGTGCTGATTTCATCGGCGATGGCGGCGGTGGTCATGTTCTGGAAGTAGTACAGCCGTGCCACCCGCACCGCCAGGTAGGCGGTTTCCTGTTTATCCCCTTGGGCCATTGTTATTGTGCTTACCGGTGAATGTGAATCTTCAGCACCGGCCCTTGGACTGCCCCCCCCGGCAGGCCAGGCGGGCAGCGCCTCCTGACAACGTTTTCATGATGGTAGCGAGCGATTGTTACCGCATGATGAACAAACGTTCCGATTTGCGGGGAGGAGGGCGAGGCAAAAGAAAAGCGACGCACCAGGCGTCGCTTTCGGGGGATGGGAGAGGGTCAGTGCCGCATGACCCGCCGCATCACGATCGGCGGGGCTTCCAGTGGATTGGCGCGGGTGTATTCCAGTTCCGGCGCGATCTCGAAGCCGAAGGCGGCATACAGGTCCACCAGTTGCGCCTGGTCGGTACGCACCGCCAGCCGCAGCTCGCGCACGTCAGCCGACTGGGCGCGGTGGATCAGGGCTTCCATCAGGTGCTGCGACAGGCGCTCACCCCGGAAGGCCGGGGCGATGCCCATGCGGCGGATTTCCCAGACGTCGCTTTCGGTATCGAGCGGCAGCCAGCGCACGGAGCCGGCCGGTGTTTCGCCACTGAGCAGGATGAAGGCGCCGCCATGCTGCAGGTCTTCCTGCACGTGGTCGGGCGCCTCGCGGTGACCCGAGGAACTGGGCGCCACCTTGTTGGCCCAGCTATGACGGGTCAGCTCGGCGATCAGACTGGCATCTTCCGAGGTGGCTTCACGTATCACCAGGTTCATGACGATCTTTCCTCCGGCAGAGACGAACGGGCTTCAGCGCACCCGCATGCCCGGCTCGGCGCCCGGCCACGGGTTCAGGACGTAGATGCCCGGATTGGCTTTCTCGTCCTTGGCCGACGCCGCCAGTACCATGCCTTCGGAGACGCCGAACTTCATCTTGCGCGGCGCCAGGTTGGCCACCATCACGGTCAGCTTGCCGACCAGTTCTTCCGGCTTGTAGGCCGAGGCGATACCGGAGAAGACATTGCGGGTGCGGCCTTCGCCGGCATCCAGGGTCAGGCGCAGCAGCTTGGTGGAACCTTCCACGGCTTCGCAGTTGACGATTTTGGCGATGCGCAGGTCGACCTTGGCGAAGTCATCGATGGAAATCTCCGGGGCCAGTTCCTCGATGGCGCTTTCTTGCGCTGCCGGGGCAACTGCGGGTGCTTCGGGGGCTTCGAACAGGGCATCCAGCATTTTGGGATCGACGCGCTGCATCAGGTGCGAATAGGCATTGATGACGTGGCTGTCGGCTAGCGGCGTGGTGACGTCGCTCCACTGGAAGGGTGCCACTTGCAGGAAGGCTTCCACCTGGGCGGCCAGTTGCGGCAGCACCGGCTTCAGGTAGATGGTCAGGATGCGGAAGGCTTCCAGCAGGCGGCTGCAGACTTCGTGCAGTTGCGCGTCGCGTGCGCTGTCCTTGGCCAGTTCCCAGGGCTTGTTGGCATCGACATAGGCGTTGATGGCGTCGGCTTGCTCCATCACCAGGCGCAGGGCCTTGCCGTATTCACGCTGCTCGTAGAGGCTGCGGATCTCGTCGGCCACGCCGCGCAGCTTGGCCAGGAAGGCATCGTCCGCCGTGGCCCACTGCGTGGACACGCGGCCTTCGAAACGCTTGGCGATGAAGCCGGCAGCGCGGCTGGCGATGTTGACGTACTTGCCGATCAGGTCGGCGTTGACGCGGGCGACGAAGTCGTCCGGGTTGAAGTCCACGTCTTCGACCTTGGCGTTCAGCTTGGCGGCGATGTAGTAGCGCAGCCATTCCGGGTTCATGCCGATGTCCAGATAGCGCAGCGGCGAGATGCCGGTGCCGCGCGACTTGGACATCTTCTCCCCGCTGACGGTGATGAAGCCGTGCGCAAAGACGTTGGTCGGCGTCTTGCGGCCGGCGAACTTGAGCATGGCGGGCCAGAACAGGGTGTGGAAGTAGGTGATGTCCTTGCCGATGAAGTGGTACTGCTCGGTCTTGTCATCGGCCATGAAGGCGTCGAAGTCGCGGCCGGTCTTGACGAAGTAGTTCTTCAGCGAGGCCAGGTAGCCGATGGGCGCGTCCAGCCAGACATAGAAATACTTGCCCGGTGCATCCGGAATCTCGATGCCGAAATAGGGCGCGTCGCGGCTGATGTCCCAGTCGCCCAGGCCACCTTCGCCATCCAGCCATTCCTTGGCCTTGTTGGCCACTTCCGGCTGCAGGCGGTTGCTGTCCAGCGCCCATTCGCGCAGGAAGGCTACACACTTCGGATCCGACAGCTTGAAGAAGAAGTGCTCGGAGGACTTCATCACGGGCGTGGCGCCCGAGAGGGTCGAGTACGGATTCTTCAGGTCGGTGGGCGAATAGACTGCGCTGCAGTTCTCGCAGGAGTCGCCGTACTGGTCCTTGGTGCCGCACTTGGGGCATTCGCCCTTGATGTAGCGGTCCGGCAGGAACATGTTCTTCACCGGATCGTAGAACTGGTCGATGGTCTTGGTGGAGATCAGCTTGGCCTCGTCGCGCAGGGCGCGATAGATTTCCTGCGACAGTTCGTGGTTTTCCGGGCTGTCGGTGGAGCTCCAGTTGTCGAAGGCGATGTGGAAGCCATCCAGGTATTGCTTGCGGCCGGCGGCGATGTTGGCCACGAACTGCTGCGGCGTGATGCCGGCCTTTTCGGCGGCGATCATGATGGGCGCGCCGTGGGCATCGTCGGCGCCGACGAAGTGCACCTCATTGCCCTGCATTCGCTGGAACCGGACCCAGATGTCGGCCTGGATGTATTCCATGATGTGGCCGATGTGGAAAGCGCCGTTGGCGTAGGGGAGTGCGGTCGTGACGAAGAGTTGGCGAGGTGCGGAAGTGCTCATTGGCGATACGGACGATGCAAGTGGGTTAAGGCGCGTGCGCGCCGAAATAGCAAGAAAACTGCAATAAAACTGCCATGAAAGAGGGGCATTCTATCAGCCAGCGGGCCTTGGGCGCAGTAGTTGCTCCGTTGCAATCAATATGAAGGGTTCTGCAAGGGCGCTTTGATCGGCGCACAGGGCGGCGCTGGCGCGATTGGTTTAGACTTGCGGGTTCTGAGCAAGGAGAACCAATGAGCATTACCGTGGAAGAGATCAAGGCGGCCCTGTTGCAGGTGATCGACCCCAATACCGGCAAGGATCTGATCCGGGGCAAGGAAGCCCGCAACATCCGCGTCGAGGGCGGCCGCGTGCTGCTGGACGTGGAGCTGGGTTATCCGGCCGCCAGCCAGGTCGCGCCGATCCGCCAGCTGGTCGAAGAGGCACTGGGCAAGCTGCCCGGCGTGACCGGCGTCGAGGCCAACGTCTATTTCAAGATCGTGGCGCATGCAGTGCAGCGCGGCATCAAGCTCAAGAGCAACGTCAAGAACATCATCGCCGTGGCCTCCGGCAAGGGCGGGGTGGGCAAGTCCACCACGGCCGTCAATCTCGCGCTGGCGCTGTCGGCCGAGGGCGCGCGCGTGGGTATCCTGGATGCCGATATCTACGGTCCTTCTCAGCCGATGATGATGGGCATCTCCGGCCAGCCTGAAACCAAGGATGGCAAGACCATGGAGCCGCTGGAGAATCACGGCCTGCAGGTCTCTTCCATCGGTTTCATGATCGATCCCGACGAACCCATGGTCTGGCGCGGCCCCATCGTCACGCAAGCCCTGCAACAATTGCTGGACCAGACCAACTGGCGCGACCTGGATTACCTGATCGTCGACATGCCGCCCGGCACCGGCGACGTGCAGCTGACTTTATCGCAGAAGGTGCCGGTCACCGGTGCCGTGATCGTGACCACGCCGCAGGACATCGCCCTGCTGGACGCGCGCAAGGGTTTGCGCATGTTCGAGAAGGTCGGCATCCCGATCCTGGGCATCGTGGAAAACATGAGCATGCACGTCTGTTCCAATTGCGGCCATGCCGAGCCCATCTTTGGCGTGGGTGGCGGCGAAAAGATGTGTGCCGACTTCGGTGTGGACTTCCTGGGCGCCTTGCCGCTGACCATGGAAATCCGCCAGCAGACCGATTCCGGCAAGCCCACCGTGGTGGCTGATCCCGAGGGCAAGGTGGCCGAGATCTACAAGGCCATCGCCCGCAAGGTGGCCGTGAAGGTGGCCGAGAAGGCGCGCGACATGACCAGCAAGTTCCCCAGCATCGTGGTGCAGAACGACTGATGCGGGCCTCGGGGCGGGGCGTCGGCATGGCGTGCCGCCCTCCAAAGGCGTTAAAATGACGCCTTTCCGAATTTCTTTGCTTGATCGATGGCCGGCCCTGGCATTCCAGGACCGGCCTGATTTTTACTCGCTATCATGACTGCCACTCAAGTTCGTACCCGTTTCGCTCCCAGTCCCACCGGCTACCTGCACCTGGGCGGCGCCCGCACGGCGCTGTTCTCCTGGGCCTACGCCCGTCGCTTTGGCGGCACCTTCGTGTTGCGTATCGAAGATACCGACGTCGAGCGTTCCACCCCGGAAGCGGTGCAGGCCATCATCGAGGGCATGCAGTGGCTGGGTCTGGAGCATGACGAAGGTCCGTTCTACCAGATGAAGCGCATGGATCGCTATCGCGAAGTGATTGCGCAGATGCTGGAGCAGGGCACGGCGTATGACTGCTATTGCACCCCGGAAGAAGTGGAAGCCATGCGCGAGCGTCAGCGTGCGGCCGGCGAGAAGCCGCGCTACGACGGCACCTGGCGTCCGGAACCGGGCAAGACCCTGCCGGCCATTCCGGAAGGCCGCAAGCCGGTGGTGCGTTTCAAGAATCCGCAGGATGGCGAAGTCAGCTGGAACGATGTGGTCAAGGGCCCCATCACCATCTCCAACCGTGAGCTGGACGATCTGGTCATCGCCCGTCCGGATGGCACTCCCACCTACAACTTCTGCGTGGTGGTGGATGACTGGGACATGAAGATCACCCACGTCATTCGTGGCGACGACCATGTGAACAATACGCCGCGCCAGATCAATATCTTGAAGGCCCTGGGCGGCACGCTGCCCGAGTATGGCCACGTGCCGATGATCCTGGGTGCCGATGGCGAGAAGCTGTCCAAGCGCCATGGCGCCGTGAGCGTGATGGATTACCCGGCCCAGGGCTATCTGCCTGAAGCCATGCTGAACTACCTGGCGCGCCTGGGCTGGAGCCATGGCGATGACGAGATTTTCTCGATGCAGCAGTTCTGCGAATGGTTCGACCTGGATCACCTGACCAAGGCCCCGGCGCAGTTCAACCCGGAAAAGCTGAACTGGCTCAACAACCATTACATCAAGCTGGCCGACAACGCCCGCCTGGCCGGGCTGGTACGCCCGCTGCTGGAAGCGCAGGGTGCGGTTTTCGAAGGCGCGCCTGAGTTGGCGGCCGTGATCGGCTTGCTGAAGGACCGCGCCAATACCGTCAACGAGATTGCTGCGGCGGCCCTGATGTTCTACCGCCAGCCGGCCCCGGATGCAGCGCTGGTGGCGCAGCACATCACTGAGGCCATCAAGCCGGCGCTGGCCGACTTTGCCCAGCGCGTGGCCACGGTGGAATGGACCAAGGAAGCCATTGCTCTGATGATCAAGGAAGTCCTGGCTGCGCACGGCATCAAGATGCCGCAGCTGGCCATGCCCTTGCGCCTGATCGTGGCAGGTCAATTGCAGACCCCGGCCATTGACGCCGTGCTGCAATTGTTTGGTCGTGAGGCTGTTAAGGCACGTTTGGCGGCATATCTTTGAAAAAGAGAAATTATTTTTCAAAAACATGTTGTCTTTTGAAAATAGGTATTGCATAATCTCGCTTCTTCGCAACGGGGGTATAGCTCAGCTGGGAGAGCGCTTGCATGGCATGCAAGAGGTCAGCGGTTCGATCCCGCTTACCTCCACCAGCGACCCGCAGATGTTTGGCGGTGATATTTCAGGCGATGCTTGAAGTGTAGAAACAAGAAGTAATGTGAAGTACCTGCTTGTCCCCTTCGTCTAGAGGCCTAGGACATCACCCTTTCACGGTGAGTACGGGGGTTCGAATCCCCCAGGGGACGCCAGATTTCGATATCTGCGCTGTCACCCAGCAGGCAGCGCAGGTATGTAGCGGTACAGTGTCCCCTTCGTCTAGAGGCCTAGGACATCACCCTTTCACGGTGAGTACGGGGGTTCGAATCCCCCAGGGGACGCCAGGTTGTAGAGCAGTTCGATTTCCGTCGTTCTGTTGATAGTTGAAGTAGTCTGATTGATCAGGCTACCTTGAGGTTGGATAGTCCGGAGTTTGGGGCTTTTCCTTTCGCAGGGGGTATAGCTCAGCTGGGAGAGCGCTTGCATGGCATGCAAGAGGTCAGCGGTTCGATCCCGCTTACCTCCACCAGCGACCCGCATGGATATGTGGGGTGAATTGGCGGAAGAGCTGATTCGAGGAATATTGTAGTTGTGACCGTTTTGTCCCCTTCGTCTAGAGGCCTAGGACATCACCCTTTCACGGTGAGTACGGGGGTTCGAATCCCCCAGGGGACGCCAAATAAAAAAGCCCGCGCAAGCGGGCTTTTTTGTTTGGTGGCCCCTAGCGATGTGCTTGAGCACATCGCGGGGGGGATTCGAAAGGTTTCGCTTGCAAGCGAAACCGGGCCCGCGGCACGTGGGCGAATCCCTCGCTCGCGCAGCGAGCGTTAGAGGGCTGTGGCGCGCGCACCTGACGTGATCCAATCCAACACAGCCAACCGAAAGTGCATTTGTCTTCCCAGTAACATTTTCCCCCGGCATTTTGCGCTATCCTCCCGGCAAACCTCATCGCAGGAGCCTTCATGACCGCAGCCGCCCATCTCGACATCGACCCTCGTGGCCTGGCCACGTTGACCCTCAATCGCCCTGACGTCCACAATGCTTTCGACGATCAGCTGATCGCCCACCTGATTGACCTCATCAACGAGGCGCGTGACGACAAACGCACCCGCGTCCTGCTGCTGGCCTCCACCGGCAAGTCCTTCTCCGCCGGTGCCGACCTGGCTTGGATGCGCCGCATGGCCGATGCCTCGCGTGAGGACAATCTGCGCGATGCCCGCAAGCTGGCCCTGCTGATGGAAACCCTCAACAGCTTCCCGGCCCCGACCCTGGCAAAGGTGCAGGGCGCGGTGATGGGTGGCGGGGTCGGGCTGGTGTCGTGCTGCGATATCGTGGTGGCGTCCGAGGCGGCTTTCTTTGCGCTCTCCGAAGTCAAGCTGGGCCTGGCCCCAGCGGCCATCAGCCCGTATGTCATCGCCAAGATGGGCGTGGCGCAGGCGCGGCGCTTCTTCGTCTCGGGCGAGCGGTTCACGGCCATTCGTGCCGCTGCCATCGGCCTCGTGCATGAAGTGGTATTGGCCCAGGAACTCGATGCCAAGGTCTTGCAGATCATCGACGGTTTGCTGGCCAACGGGCCGCAGGCCATGCGCGCCGCCAAGCAACTGGTGCAGGTGGCCAATCCGCTGCAGGTGACACCTGAATTGTCGGAATACACGGCCGGCGTCATCGCCGACCTGCGCGCCTCACCGGAAGGCCGCGAAGGCCTGCGCGCTTTCCTCGAAAAAGACGCGCCGGCCTGGACGCTGGCACCTTCAAGCCCCGGATCGGCATGAGGTTCATGCTGGCGTTGATCGGGCTACCACAACGGCTGGCCCGGATGTTGGCCGATTCGTTCACATCGACCAGCTTGCGGGAACGCGACCGGACCGTCGCGCCCCAGCCCGCGGCCCTGGGCTGAGGAAATTCAGACGAAGGCTGCCTTTATCTTCATTTGCGCTCTTCGCGGCAGAACATGCGACTGCGCAGCTGGCAGCGTTCGCGTTCCTCGGGCGTCATCGCCTCCCAGCGCGCCCGCATGAAGCGGCGCTTCTCGCGCCAGCCGCCATGACGCCCGCGAAAACCGCCGAACAGCACCCGGCACAGCACCAGCAAGCCCAGCGCACGCCAGAAGCCGATCTCGGCCACGCCCGGGAAGATCGGCGGCATCACCCAGTTCCACAGCAGCATCACCACCACGCCCAAGAGCGGTACGCACAGCAGGCACAGCAGCAGTTTCAGGCCCCAGGCGCGACGGCCGAGATAGCGGCGTGTCGGGTGGACAGGGCGTGGGGGCATTTCATTCTGATCCATTACATCTCCAATTCGTCATAAACCGCCTGCAAGCGTTCACGCAAATGCAGGACTGCATAGCGCTTGCGCGCCAGCAGGGTATTCAAGCTGGTACCGCTGGCGGCCGCCATTTCCTTGAAGCTGAGGCCATCAAGCTCATGCGCGATGAAGACCTCGCGTTGTGCCTCGGGCAGCTCATCCAGCGCCTCCTGCAGGGCTTCGATCAGGGTGGCGCGGGCGTAGGCCGCTTCCGGGCCGCCATCGCTGGCCGGCAAGACCAGATCGAGCCGCCAGGCGTCCTCGGCACCCTCGACTTCCTCGATGTCGCGCGCCTCCGGCAGGGGCTCTTCCTTCTTCTTGCGGAAGCGGTCGATGATGCGGTTGCGCGCCACCCGGAACAGCCAGGCGCTGACCTGCTCGATGGGTTCTGGCAGGCGATAGGCCTGGACGAACTCGTAGAACACTTCCTGCAGGATGTCTTCGGCCTCGCCCGCATCGGCCACGCGACGGCGGATGAAACCGCCCAGCCGGCCGCGCTCGCGCATGACGGTGGCGGTAATCTCGCGGTCCTGGTCGCTCATCGGGGAGAGGGTGGAAATGGGCTGCATGCCCTGAAGACGGTTGATCTCAGGGCATATTGTGGGCCAGCAGCAAAAAAAGGGGGAAAACCGCGAAGGGAAATGAAGAAAAAAGCAAAATCAGCGGCCTTGCGCGGGGAGGTCCGCCCTCGGCAGCCGCTCCCCGCTTGAGGCTCCAGGCCTTACAGCTCGATGCGCGTGCCCAGTACCTGCAGGAACTGCGCCAGCCAGGCCGGATGCGCCGGCCAGGCCGGGGCCGTGACCAGCTTGCCATCGGTGATGGCCGCATCCACCGCGATATCGGCGAACTGGCCACCGGCCAGCTTCACTTCCGGGGCGCAGGCCGGATAGGCCGACACCTTCTTGCCTTCCAGTACACCGGCCGTCGCCAGCACCTGCGGGCCATGGCAGACTGCCGCGATGGGCTTGTCGGCCTTGGCGAAGGCTTGCACCAGCTCGATCACCTTGGGGTTCAGGCGCAGGTATTCCGGAGCGCGGCCACCGGCCACCACCAAGGCATCGTAGCCGGAAGCGCTGACCTCATCGAAGCTGGCGTTCAGGGCGAACTGGTGGCCCGGCTTTTCGGTATAGGTCTGGTCGCCTTCGAAATCGTGGATCGCGGTCTTCACCTTGTCGCCGGCTTTCTTGCCGGGGCAGACCGCATGAACGGTGTGGCCGACCATCTGCAGGGCCTGGAAAGGCACCATGGTTTCATAATCCTCGGCGAAATCACCGGTCAACAGCAGGATCTTCTTTGCAGCCATCGTCATCTCCTTGGGGTAAGGCCGCCGACGCGGGGGAGGGCCGGGCGGCCGGGTTGAAACGCATTTCGTTGCGGATGGGCTGGCCGCCTGTCTCACTCCAGCCAGCGCATCCGGCGCGACTGGCCCATCAGGAAGTCGCGGTTCAGTTCCACGCACTCGCGCAGGTAGCTCCACAGGGCCGAGACCCGCGCCACGTGGCGCTGTTCGCTGGAGGCCACCAGCCAGAAGGTGCGCGTGATGGCGATCTCCTCCGGCAGCACCGGCACCAGCTCTTCGGACTGCTGGGCCAGGAAGCAGGGCAGGATGGCCAGCGCGCGGCCGGCACAGGCCGCCGTGTATTGCGCCACCACGCTGGTGCTGCGAAAGGCCCGGAAGGCATCGGGCGCCACCGTATCCTTGTAGCGCAATTCTTCACTGAAGACCAGATCATCGATGTAGCCGATGAAGTTGTGTTGCGCCAGGTCATCCATTGTATGAATGGATGTGTGCTGCGCCAGATAGTCACGTGAAGCATAAAGCTTCAGAACATAGTCGGACAGTTTTGTGACCACGTAATTACCCGACAAGGGCCGCTCGATCGAGACACTGATGTCGGCCTCATGCTTGGAGAGGTTCACGAAACGCGGCATGGGCAGCATGTCCACCGTGATGTGCGGGTTGCGGGCGCAGAAGTGGGCCAGATGCGGCGCCAGCACGAAGGTGCCGAAGCCTTCCGTGGCACCCAGCCGCACCTGGCCGGAGAGCTTGCTGTTATGCCCGCCCAGCTCTTCGGTGGCGGCATAGAGGGTGCTTTCGACCTGCTCGGCATATTCCACCAGCCGGTAGCCGTCGGCGGTGAGCTTGTAGCCGTGGTTGTTGCGGTCGAAGAGCTGGCTGCCGACCTGTTCCTCGAAGCGTTTCATGCGCCGCGACACGGTGGAGTGATCGATGCCCAGCTTCTTGGCGGCATCCACCAGGCCCTGGCTGCGCGTGAGTTCGAGAAAGATCCTGAGGTTGTCCCAGTCCAGCATGTGGTCTCCGTGGGCTGCAATTTGCATCAATGCAAAAGCGTTTTGTCTTTGTGGTTATTGTATCGATAAATACGCACATGCAGAATAGCGGGGCCGTGACGGCACCCCGCGTAGAGAGGAGAGGTGCTGCACGGCAGGAGACAACGGCAAGACCCGGCGTCCATGAACGCGGGCAGGTCCGACAACAATCACAAGATGAAGGAGACAAGATGCGCAAGAACGCTTTGGGCCGTTCGCTCACGGCTGCGGCCGTGGCTTGTACGGTATCGCTGGCCGCCACTACCATTCCCGCCCGGGCGCAGGACGCCAACACGGTCAAGATCGGCGTGCTGACCGACATGTCCGGCCCCTATTCAGCCATGGGCGGCCAGGGTTCGGTGGTCGCCGCCAGGATGGCCGTGGAAGACTGCCTCAAGAATGAATGCAAGGGCATGAAGATCGAGATCCTCTCGGCCGACAACCAGAACAAGCCCGATGTCGGCGTCACCCGCGCCCGCGAATGGCTGGACCGTGACAAGGTGGAAGCCATCGCCGATCTCACCAATTCCTCGGTAGCGCTGGCGGTGCAAAAGCTGATCAAGGAAAAGGGCGGCATCGCCATGTACAGCGGCCCGGCCACGGGCGCATTGACCACGGCCGAATGTGCCACCAATGGCTTCCACTGGATGTTCGATACCTATTCGCAGGCGGCCGGTGCAGCGGCGGCGCTGACCAAGCTGGGCAACAAGTCCTGGTATTTCGTGACGGTGGATTATGCCTTCGGCCATTCGCTGGAGAAGGATGCCTCCGATGTGGTCAAGGCCAATGGCGGCACGGTGGTGGGTTCGGTGCGCCATCCGCTGAACGCTTCCGACTTTTCTTCCTTCCTGCTGCAGGCGCAGGCCTCCAAGGCCCAGGTGATCGGCCTGGCCGATGGCGGCACCGATGTGGTCAATGCGATCAAGCAGGCACGCTCCTTTGCCGTCGGTGGCAAGGACCAGCGCCTGGTGGCGCTGCTGGTGTTCCTGTCGGATGTGCATGCACTGGGGCTGGAGGCGGCACAGGGGCTGGTCTATACCGATGGCTTCTACTGGGACTACGACGAGCAGACCCGCGCGTTCTCGAAGCGCTTTGAAGCGCAGTTCAAGAACATCAAACCGACCATGGTGCAGGCGGGCGTGTATTCCAGCGTCTACCAGTTCCTGAAGGCGCGCGCAGCCGCCAAGACCTCCGACTGGAAGGTGGTGGCCCAGAAGATGCGCGAGATCCCGATTTCGGATGCCGTCATGCGCAATGCCTCCATCCGTCCGGATGGCCGCGTGATCCACGACATGTACCTGTACCAGGTCAAGACCCCGGCCGAGTCCAAGGGCCCGTGGGATTACCTGAAGCTGCTCTCGGTGATCCCGGCCCAGCAGGCCTTCCGTCCGATGGACGCGGCCTGCCCGCTGGTCAAGCAGTAATGCCGGTGGCCGGGAGCCATGCTGCCGGCCTTGCTCTCCCCACCTCTCCATAATGGAAATCGCAATGAGCCAAGCCAACATCCCCAACGTTCCCCTGTACCTCAACGGTGAAAAGGTGCAGTCCACTTCCAAGGAGTGGCGCGATGTATTGAATCCGGCCACCCAGGAAGTGGTGGCGCGCGTGCCCTTCGCCACCAGGGAAGAAGTCGATCGCGCCGTCGCCAATGCCAAGGAAACCTTCAAGACCTGGCGCAATACTTCACTGGCCCAGCGCATGCGCATCATGCTCAAGTTCCAGCAACTGCTGCGCGAGAACATCGCCCCGCTGGCCGAACTGATCACCCGCGAACACGGCAAGACCCTGCCGGACGCCGAAGGTGAAGTCATGCGCGGCCTCGAAGTGGTGGAGCACGCCTGCTCGATCACCTCGCTGCAACTGGGGGAACTGGCCGAGAACGTGGCCGGCGGCGTGGACGTCTACACGCTTTACCAGCCACTGGGCGTGGGGGCGGGCATCACCGCCTTCAATTTCCCGGTGATGCTGCCGTGCTTCATGTTCCCCATCGCCGTGGCTTGCGGCAATACCTTCGTATTGAAGCCCTCCGAGCAGGACCCGAGCTCTTCGCTGTTCCTGGTCGAGCTGGCCAACCAGGCCGGCTTGCCGCCGGGTGTCTTGAACGTGGTGCATGGCGGCCCGGACGTGGCCAACATGATCTGCGACCATCCCGACATCAAGGCGGTCTCCTTCATCGGCTCCACCCATGTCGGTACCCACATCTACCGCCGTGCCAGCGAGGCCGGCAAGCGCGCCCAGTGCATGATGGGCGCCAAGAACCACTGCATCGTATTGCCCGATGCGCCCAAGGATCAGGCCATCAACAACCTGCTGGGCGCGGCCTTCGGTGCGGCCGGCCAGCGCTGCATGGCCAATTCGGTGGTGGTGCTGGTGGGCCAGACGCGCGAATGGATTCCGGAAATCGTGGAGCGCTCCAAGGCCATGAAGGTCGGCCCCGGCACGGACCGCAAGGCCGATGTCGGTCCGCTGGTCTCCAGGGCGGCCAAGGAGCGCGTGGAACGCCTGATCGCCAGCGGTGTGGAACAAGGCGCCAATTTGCTGCTGGATGGCCGCAACTGCAAGGTGGCCGGCAGTGAGAACGGCAATTTCGTGGGGCCGACTGTGTTCACTGGCGTGAAGCCCGAGATGGATATCTACACCCAGGAAATCTTCGGCCCGGCCATGTGCATCGTCGAACTGGACACGCTGGATGAAGCCATTGCCTTCATCAATGCCAATCCCAATGGGAACGGGACTTCCATCTTCACCAGTTCGGGCTATGCCGCGCGCAAGTTCCAGAACGAGATCGACGTCGGCCAGGTCGGCATCAACGTGCCTATTCCCGTGCCGGTGGCCTATTTCAGCTTCACCGGGTCACGTGCCTCCAAGCTGGGCGACCTAGGCCCCAACGGCAAGCAGGCCGTGACCTTCTGGACCCAGACCAAGACCGTCACCGCGCGCTGGTATGCGCCCGATGAAGAAGCCGGCCAGGTCAACACCACCATCACCCTGAAATAAGGAGAGCAGCATGAGCGCCAACATCGTCTTCATCGGCCTGGGCAACATGGGCTTGCCGATGGCGCAGAACCTGGTCAAGGCCGGTTTTTCGGTCAGCGGCCACGATCTGGTCAAGGCCAGCGTGGACAAGCTGGTGGAAGCCGGCGGCAAGACCGAAGCCGACTCCATGGCGGCCGTGGCCAAGGCCGATGTGGTCATCACGATGCTACCGGCCAGCCGGCATGTGGAGTCGCTCTACCTCGGCGAGGCCGGCGTGCTGGCCTCGGCCAGGCCGGGGGCGCTCCTGATCGATTGTTCCACCATCGCCCCGGAGGCGGCGCGCAAGGTGGCGGCAGCGGCCAGGGCGCGCGGTTTCGAGATGCTGGATGCGCCAGTCTCCGGTGGCACCAATGGCGCGGCTGCCGGCACGCTGACCTTCATGGTCGGCGGCAGTGCGCAGGCGTTCGAGGCAGCCCAGCCTTACCTGCAGAAGATGGGTAAGGCCATCTATCACGCCGGGGAAAGTGGCAGCGGCCAGACCGTCAAGGTCTGCAACAACATGCTGCTGGGCATCCTGATGATAGGGACATCCGAAGCCATCCGCCTTGGCATGGCCAATGGCATGGACCCCAAGGTCTTGTCGGAAATCATGTCCAAGAGTTCCGGCCGCAACTGGACGCTGGAAGTCTACAACCCTTGTCCCGGCGTGATGGACACCGCGCCGGCTTCCAAAGACTATGCTGGTGGCTTCGGGGTGGACCTGATGTTGAAAGACCTTGGGCTGGCCGTCGAGAATTCGCTGGCGACCAACTGCGCCATTCCTCTGGGTGCCACTGCGCGCAATCTCTACGATATCCACAGCATGAACGGTGCCGGCAAGCTGGACTTCTCCAGCATCTTCAACATGCTGGGCAAGGCGAAGTAAGGCCCAAGAGGGCGGGCAGCAAAAAAGGGACAGCCTCTTGCGGGGCTGTCCCTTCCTTTTTATGCATGTTGATGTGCAGCTTATTTCTTCACTTCATCCTCGATGTGCGCACGGATGATGTCGGCGAAATTGGCATCGGCCGTAAAGCCCAGCGCCTTGGCGCGCTTGGCTTCGAAGGCGCCGGGCCAGGAATTGACGATGCGTTTGATGGCTTCGTCTTCCTTCCATTCGATCAGCCGGACCACTTCCTTGCCGGCCACTTGTTCCAGGGCATCAACCATGTCCTTGACGGTCACGCACAGGCCATCGATGGAGAGGAAACGGGCCAGGCCCAGGTCGGCGCCATTGATTTCATGGCCGTGGATCAGGTTGGCGATGGCCTGGCGCGGCGACATCAGCCACATGCGCGTATCCGGAGTCACGGGGCAGACCGAGGGCTGGCCATTGAGCGGCTCGCGGATGATGCCCGAGGCGAAGCTGGAGGCCGCCTTGTTGGGCGCGCCCGGACGCACCGAGATGGTCGGCATGCGCAGCGCACGGCCGTCAATGAAGCCTTTGCGGGAGTAATCCTGCACCAGCAATTCGCCCATCACCTTCTGCGCACCGTAGGAGCTTTGCGGCATCAGCAGGGTATTGTCCGGTACCACGGCCGGCAGTTCGCCGCCGAACACCGCCACCGAACTGGTGAAGACCACGCGCGGCTTGGTGCCCAGGGCACGGGCGCGTTCCAGGATGACGCGGGTGGCGTCGAAGTTGATCTTCATGCCCAGATCGAAATCGGCCTCGGCGTGGCCGCTGACGATGGCGGCCAGGTGGAAGATGGAGTGGGTCTCAGGCGTGATGACGCGCTCGATCACGGCGGCGTCGGCGATGTCGCCGGTGACGGCGTCGATGCGCGGATCATTGAAGCCCTGGGCCAGCACCACGTCCAGCAGGGTGATGCGCTTGATCTCTTGCGGCTGGCCATCACGGCCGGTCAGGGTGCCGCGCTGCAGCAGCTGGCGTGCCAGGCGGCTGCCCAGGAAACCGGCGCCGCCGGTGATGACGATATGCATGTGTTCTCCTCGTGATCTGTCGTCGGAATAGGGGGATATGAACGCTTGAGCGAAACCCGCGCAGCGCATTATAGCGGAAGTTGTAATACAACTTTGAGAATATGAAGCGGAAGTCACAAAAGCCCATGCCTGCGCGGTATCATGCGCGCCATGAAGACTTCCTCCTCCTCCAGGCCGCAGGGCTCAGCCCTGGCTTCGCTGGCCGCTGCCTCGCGCGGCAAGACCACGCTGGCCGATCATGTCACCAGCGTATTGGCGCAACAGATCCGCAGCGGCGAATTTGCGCCCGATGCGCGCCTGCCTTCGGAGATGGAGTTGACGGAGCGTTTTTCGGTGAGCCGCACGGTGATCCGCGAAGCCATTTCACGGTTGAAGTCCGAGGGACTGGTCGGCTCGCGCCGGGGCAGTGGCACGGTGGTATTGCCGGTCACGCAGGCCACACCCTTCCGACTGGACCTGAATGTGGATGATGGCCGTGACTCCATCCAGGCGGTGCTGCGGGTGATCGAGCTGCGTCGTGGCGTTGAAGGCGAGATGGCAGCCCTGGCGGCGCAGCGCCGTACCCGGGCGCAGAACCTGGCAATCCAGCAGGCGCTGCAGGCCATCGATGCGGCAGCCGCTGCGGGGCGTGATGGCGTGCAGGAGGATTTTGCGTTTCATGCTGCCATTTCCAATGCCTCGCACAATCCGCTCTACACCTCGCTGGTGCAGTTCCTGAGCCAGTTCCTGCATGCCGCCATCCGCGTGGCGCGCATGAACGAGGCGCGTAGCAATGATTTCGTCCAGCAGGTGCGGGCCGAGCATGCCGCGCTGGCGCAAGCCATCAGCGACGGCGATGCCGAGGCGGCACGGGCGGCGGCCTTGCGCCATATGGAAAATTCGGCCCAGCGACTCCAGGCCGCCGACAAGGCCTTCTGGGCCAGTGCGGAAGGGCAGGCTGCAGCGCGGGATCTGGCGCGGGTCAGGGGTGGAGGGTGAGCGGGACAGCGGGCGAACTGTCTACCCGTTCGCCCTGAGTAGACGCGCAGCGTCGTATCGAAGGGTTCACTGGCCGCGAAACTGCGGTGCGCGCCTTCGGCGAACTCGGCACAGGCTTCGGCGCGCCTTCGATACGCGGCGATGCCGCTACTCAGGACGAACGGTCAGTGGATTGTCCGGCAAACAGGTATCAAACAGGCATAAAAAAACGCTGCACCAGGCAGCGTTTTTTATTGGCATCGGCAAACGATCAGCCGCGCACGACCTTCTTGTATTCGTTGGTGCGGGTGTCGATTTCGATGTCGTCATCCTGGCTCACGAACAGCGGCACCATCACGGTGATCTGGTTGGCTTCGATGGCGTTTTCGATCTTGGCTTCCTTCAGGACGTTGCCCGAGGTGTTGCCCTTGACGGCCGGTTCCGAGTAGGCAACCTTGCGCACGATGGTGGTCGGCATTTCGACCGAGATGGCCTTGCCGTCGTAGAAGACAGCTTCGCACTGCATGCCATCCTTCAGGTAGCCGATGGCGTCGCCCATGTTCTCGCCTTCGATTTCGTACTGGTTGTACTCTTCGTCCATGAAGACGAACAGCGGGTCAGCGAAGTACGAGTAGGTCACCGGCTTCTTGTCCAGCACCACGACGTCGAACTTGTCGTCGCCACGGAAGACGCTTTCCTGCGGGCTGTTGGTCAGCAGGTTCTTCATCTTCCACTTGTAGGTGAAACCGGTACGGGAAGAACCGTTGACGTCCGAGCGCAGGACGATCATGGGCTTGCTGTCGACCATAATGATGTTGCCGACGCGGATTTCTTTTGCAAATTTCATAGCGATGTGTCGTGAAAAGTAGGTTTTTTCAAACTGTCAGTAGCCCACTGGTAAAACTTCACCGCAAGCCCACGTTCGATTGAATTCCAAATTGCGTTAGTTAAAACGATAGCCCGCTATTTTAACCCATTTTCGGCAGTCTTCCAGTCTTCGGCTGCCCGTCGCGCGGCGAAGTCCAGCAAATTGTTCATCCAGTCGCCATTTGCCAACATCTTCTGTACCCATTGTTCCGCTTGCTCGTTTAATGCCGGCAATTGCGCTTGCAGGGTTTGCCAGGTCGCGTGCCAGTCCGGTTCGCCCGGACAGGCGCCGTTCCAGGCACGATTGAGGTCGATCACGGCGGGCGTGGCAGGGTCGTAGATCTTCAGGAAGGCATTGAGCTTGGTGTGGTGCAGGTTCTTGTCCTGGTGGTAGATGTTCCAGATGAAAGGGCGACCGGCCCATTGCGCCCGTACGAAGGAATCTTCACCCCGGACGAAATTGAGGTCGCAGCTCCACAGCAGCTTGTCGTAATCCGTCTGCGCCACGAAGGGCAGCACGCGCACGGTCAGCGCGCCGCATGTGGCCACGCTGCCGACGTTCATGGGCGCGGCGAGGAAGGCCTCTACGGCCGTGCGCCCCACGCCCTCCGGCACCAGGCAGGTGACCGGCGCAGACGACGCTTGCCAGGCCGCGAACAGTTCGGGGATCGGGGCATAGTCGTAGCAGAACAGCGAGACCTTGCAGGCTTGTTCCTCTGACGGCGTTACCCCCAGCCGTGCCAGGAAGGCGGGGCTTTCATCGGCGGCCAGGAAGGCTTGCCGTCGGGTTTGCAGGTCGGCCTCGAAGCTGAGTCCGCCGGTGCGTTCGTTGAAACCGGGGAAGAAGAAATACTTGGTCAGCTTCAGCGAGCGGTGCGGCGAGGGGAGCGTATGGCAACCCTCGACCCAGGCCTCGGCCGACAAGCCCTCCAGGTTGAACCAGACCGGCTTGGGGGTGCGTTGCGCCATGGCTTGCACGTAGCCGGGCGGGATCTCGCAGCCGAAGAACTCGATCACGATGTCGGCCACGTCGGCGGCAGTGAACTCACCATCCTGGCTGCGCCAGTGCTGCACCGTCACGCCGCTGATCTGCTGAACTTCCGCCTGCGTGTCGACCGTCGGCCAGATGCGCCGGAAGCTCACCAGATCATCCACCCACAGCCGCACGGCCAGACCGTGTTCATGGGCCAGTTGCCGCGCCAGGCGCCAGCAGATGCCGATGTCGCCATAGTTGTCGACGACCTTGCAGAACAGGTCCAGGGTGCGCAGGGGATTGGGGTGGAAATTCATCGATATGCAGGAAAGTGCGTAAGCAGGGCGCATGATACCGGCTTGCCGGGCAGGCTGACGAATGGACATGAACAAGAAGGTCAAATTTTTTCAAATTAAATAGCTTGCAATTCAATTTTGAGCAGTTTAATATGCAGTTCATGGACAAGACGCACACAACGAATCTCCCGGACGCGCTGATCGATGAAGCCCTGCTTCTCGACAACCAGCTGTGTTTTGCGATGTATTCGGCGTCGCTGGCGATGACCAAGGCCTACAAGAAGATCCTGGCCCCGCTGGAGATCACCTATCCGCAATACCTGGTGATGCTGGTCCTGTGGGAAAGGGATGGCATCACGGTCTCGGAGCTGGGCACGCGCCTGTTCCTGGATTCTGGTACGCTGACCCCGCTGCTCAAGCGCATGGAAAGCATGGGCTTGCTGCACCGTAACCGTGATGCTGGCGACGAGCGCCGGGTGGTGGTGAGCCTGAGCGAAGCTGGCCGCGCGCTGCGCAACAAGGCCAAGGCCGTGCCGCAGCAGATGAGTTGCATGCTGCCCACGCTGGACCAGATCAAGACCCTGGTGGTGGCGTTGAAGGAAGTGCGCAAGGGCTTGGTAAACGCCGAGGATGAATGAACAAGCAGCAAGTTTTTGTGTTTTAAATTGTGCGCAATAATATAGTTAATTATTTATATCGTTGACGCCGCCGTACCGAAGAGCGCCATACCGCAAGTGAAGCAGCACATCCGTAGCAAACAAGCAGCAAGACAATCTGGCAAGCCAGTGGTGAACGAAAACGAATCTTTCGGCACCACGCCCCTCAAACGTAGCCCGCAAGGGTGACGACAACCTGAACTTTGAAAGGAAATACCATGCCTTCGAACAAGATCGAAAAAGCCCTCTACACCGCCACCGCTACCGCCACGGGCGGCCGTGAAGGTTCGGCCAAGTCCTCCGATGGCGTCCTGGACGTCAAGCTGTCCACCCCCAAGGAACTGGGCGGCGCCGGTGGTAATGGCACCAACCCGGAACAACTGTTCGCAGCCGGTTACTCGGCCTGCTTCCTGGGCGCGCTGAAGTTCGTCGCCGGCCAGGCCAAGATCGCCGTGCCTGCTGACGCCAGCATCACCGGCAAGGTCGGCATCGGCCAGATCCCGGGCGGTTTCGGCATCGAAGCCGAGCTCAACATCTCCCTGCCGGGCATTGACCGCGCCGTGGCGCAGGATCTGGTGAACAAGGCGCATCAGGTGTGCCCGTACTCCAACGCCACCCGCGACAACATCAACGTGACCCTGAACCTGGTGTAATGCGTTCAGGCCAGGCGGGGGCGATTCGCTGCCTGCCTGCGTCGAGAGTGTGAAAGAAAACGCCGCTGCGTCCCCGAGGTCGCAGCGGCGTTTTGCCGTTTGAGGCGCATCAGTGCGCGGGCCGTTCCGGCCGCAGCAAACCTTGCAGCAAAGTCCGCGCGACGCAGCGATGGAAGGGCAGGATGGCGGCCAGGTAGAACTCCCCCAGCAAGCGCTTGGTCCGGACCACGGTAGTGACGGTGACCCAGGGGCCATCGGCTGCCTGCGCCATCTCCGTCTCTGCGGGCGACTTTTCCACGCACAGGCGGAAATCAAGATGGCTGTCATCCAGCCCCATCACCACCCGCGCCGGTTCTGCCAGCAGCAGCGGAAAACCTGCCGGCGCACCATGGTCGCCAGCGCGCTTGAATCCCAGCGGCGCCACCAGCCGGTCCCGCAGTTGCATCAGGGTACCGATCCACGCGGGTTGCGAGGCCATCATGCGCTCGGCGATCTCGGTACTGTTCAATTGCGCCAGCTGGGGCGTAAGGCGGATGCGGTAGCTGTCGGCGAAACCGGCGCCCGGCAGCAGGGCCCAGTGACGGGCTGCGGGGGCGACTTCTTCGGCGTGCGGGGCAGGGGAGGCAGGCATGATGGTCTCCAGGCAAGTTGAAAAAAAGGCCGACAGCGACGCTGCCGGCCTTGTTCACAGGATCACCCGATCAAGCGAACTTACCTGCCGTTGCGCCGCTGCTTTTCCGCCGCGCGGGCGCTGGCGAAGCGCTCGTGGGTTTCCTCGGCCTTGCGGCGGCCGAAGGCGTAGTTGGCTTCCAGCCACATGACGTTGATGATGCCAAAGGCCAGGGCCAGGCCGATGCCGAGTATCCAGGCGAAATACCACATGATGTTCTCCTCGTTGCAGATTGCGATTGCGCGTAATCAATACGCAGTGTGTTCGTTCTCATGAATGTCGCGGGCAGTGACCTTGCCCTTGACCACGCGATAGACCCAGCCGGTATAGATGAGGATGATCGGCAGGAAGATCAGCACCATCCAGAACATCAGGCCCAGCGTCTTCTGGCTGGAGACCGCATCCCACATCGTCAGGCTGCTCTTGGCATCCAGCGAGGAGGGCATCACGAAGGGGAACAGCGACATGCCAGCCGTGAGGATGATGCCGGTCACCGAGAGGCCACTGGCGATGAAGGCCAGGCGGGCACTGCGCACCAGCGCCAGCAGCGCGGCCAGCACGGCACCGGCCACACCGAACGCCGGGAACAGCTTGGTTACGGGCCACTTGGCGTAGTTGTCGAACCAGGCACCGGTAACCATTTCCACGGTCTTGGCCAGGGGAGTAAAGGCCGTGTTGACGTCCGGCATCGAGGTGATGCGATAGCCCGGCATATGGGCCACCCAGAAGCCACCGGCGATGAACAGCAGCACGGTCACCAGCGCAGCGCCGATGACGGTCTTGCGCGAACGTTCACCGATGGCCGCATCCGTCTTCACGAAGGCAAACGCCGCGCCGTGCATCAGCAGCATGGCCACCGACAGGAGGCCCGCCAGCAGGCCGAACGGGTTCAGCAGGGCGAAGAAGCTGCCGGTGTATTCCACCCGCATCGAATCGTCGTAGTGGAAGGGCACGCCCAGGAGCAGGTTACCGAAGGCCACGCCGCAGATCAGGGGCGGCACGAAACCGCCGATGAACAGGCCCCAGTCCCAGGCATTGCGCCAGCGCGGATCAGCGACCTTGCTGCGGTAGTCGAAGCCGACCGGGCGGAAGAAGAGCGAGAACAGCAACACCATCAGGGCGATGTAGAAGCCCGAGAAGGCCGTCGCATAGACCAGCGGCCAGGCCGCGAAGGTGGCGCCGCCGGCGGTGATGAGCCAGGTCTGGTTGCCTTCCCAGGTGGGGCCGATGGAGTTGATCAGGATGCGGCGCTCGGTATCGTCCTTGGCGGCGAAGGGCAGCATGATGCCCACGCCGAAGTCGAAGCCATCGGTCAATGCAAAACCGATGATGAGCACGCCCACGAAGGCCCACCAGATCAGTTTGAGTGTTTCGTAATCGAAGATCATTCTGCTTTCCTCATTTCTTCTGGTGGCATCAGGATTGGCTGCCGGCGTTGGCGGCCGGATTCAGGGGCGGCGGCAGGACATCGCCGGTGCTTGTTTCATGGCCCTTGTTCTCCCAGTGGTACTGGCCGGTGTGCAGGCTGCTCGGGCCCAGGCGTGCGTACTTGAACATCAGGATCATCTCCACCACCAGCAGGAAGGTGTAGAACAGCACGAAACCGGCCAGGCTGAAGTAGAGGCTGCCTGGTTGCAGCGAGGAGGCCGACAGATGGGTCGGCAGGATGCCGGCGATGGTCCACGGCTGGCGGCCATATTCGGCCACGACCCAGCCCAGTTCGGCGGCGATCCACGGCAGCGGAATGGCGATCACGGCCAGGCGCAGCAGCCAGCGTTGCGGGGCCAGCTGCTTCTTGGCCAGGAACCAGAACGAAGCCGCGAAGATGAACAGGAACAGGAAGCCCAGGCCGACCATGCCACGGAAGGACCAGAACATCGGCGCTACCTTGGGAATGGTGTCATCCACGGCCAGGGCAATCTGTTCGGGCGTGGCATCGACCACGTTGTTGGTGTACTTCTTGAGCAGCAGGCCATAGCCCAGGTCCTTCTTGAGCTTGTTGAAGTCGGCGCGTGCCTCGGGCGACTTGTCGCCGGACTTCAGTCTGGTCAGCGCGGCATAGGCCAGCATGCCGTTGCGGATGCGGACTTCGTTTTCCTTCTTCAGGTCCTTGATGCCCAGCACTTGGGTATCGACCGAGCGTGTTCCGATCAGGCCCAGCACATAGGGAATCTTGACAGCGTAGTCGGTGCGCTGCTCCTTTTCATTGGGCAGGCCGAACAGGGTCAGGCCGGCCGGGGCAGGGTGGGTGTCCCACTCGGCTTCGATGGCGGCCAGCTTGACCTTGTTGACTTCACCGGCGGTGTAGCCCGATTCGTCACCCAGCACGATCACCGAGAGCGTGGCGGCCAGGCCGAAACCGGCAGCCACCGCAAAGGAGCGCAGCGCAAAGGCGGTGTCGCGGGCCTTGAGCAGATACCAGGCCGAGATGCCCAGCACGAACATGGAGGCAGTCACATATCCAGCTGCCACGGTGTGCACGAACTTGACCTGCGCCACCGGGTTGAAGATCACGTCGGTCATGCTGACCAGCTCCATGCGCATGGTTTCGAAGTTGAATTCGGCGCCCACGGGATTGTTCATCCAGCCGTTGGCGATCAGGATCCACAGTGCCGACAGGTTCGAACCCACCGCCACCAGCACGGTAACGATCAAATGCTGCTTGCGCGAGAGCTTGTCCCAGCCGAAGAAGAACAGGCCCACGAAGGTCGATTCCATGAAGAAGGCCATCAAGCCTTCGATGGCCAGCGGGGTGCCGAAGATGTCGCCCACGTAGTGCGAGTAATAGGACCAGTTGGTGCCGAACTGGAATTCCAGCGTGATGCCGGTGGCCACGCCCATGGCGAAGTTGATGCCGAACAGCTTGCCCCAGAAGCGGGTCATGTCTTTATAGATCTGGTTGCCGGTCATGACATAGACCGACTCCATGATGACCAGGATCCAGGACAGACCTAGCGTCAAGGGGACGAACAGGAAGTGATAGAGCGCCGTAACGGCAAACTGCAGCCGTGACAGCGAGACGACTTCATCGATGGGAACCATGTGGTGTTACTCCGGTTGTTGTTTGGCGGATAGGTCTTGGTGTTGTGCGGTTGCTGCAGGCGAGGTGAAGGACAGCATGCGCTGCTCCACGCTCTGCACCGGCATCTGCATGTGCTTGGCTTCGGGATGCGCGAAGAAGGTCTTGGCCAGTACCGTGATGAGGGCGATCTTGATCACCAGCAGCACGGTGATCTCCACTCCCAGCGGCAGCCGGGTCAGGCGGGGCCATTGCCATGGCCGTTTGCGGGAAGGGTGCGTGAGTTGCATCTGGCTTACTCCTTTTCACTGGCGCCGCCGACGCGGAACTTGTCGCGCACGTCCAGCAGCTTCTTGACCTTGGAACCCATCTTCATCAGCGACACCAGCGTTTCCGGCGACAGGCGCTGCACGTCGTCAAACCAGGAACTGGACAGTTCGATCAGTTCATACATCTGGCGCATGCGCTTTTGCACTTCCTTGTCTTCCTTGTTGCCGGGCGCTTCCAGCAGGGCGTCGCGCAGCATGGAGAGCGTCGGCTCGATCTCGCGGCGGCGGCGCTCTTCCAGCAGCACCTTGAAGATTTCCCAGATGTCGCCGGGCGGTTCGAAATATTCACGGCGGTCATTGGGCTTGTGCAGCAGTTTCACCAGCCGCCAGGACTGCAGTTCCTTGAGTCCCATGCTGACGTTGGAACGCGAAAAACTGAGGTACTCGGCAATCTCGTCGGCATTGAGCGCGCGCCCGCAGATATAGAGCAGGGCATAGATCTGGCCGACGGTGCGATTGATGCCCCAGCGGCTGCCCATCTCGCCGAAATGGCTGATGAAACGCTGCATCATGGGCGTGAGTACGGTGTTTTCCATGTCAAAAACTTTCGAAATTTCAGTAATTACTGAAATTTAAAACAAATGCTTGACCCATCGCAATGCTACGCACCTGCGTATTTGCTGATAACAGACATCACGGATGAGAATGACGCACGCCCGGCGCGTTCGCGCAGGCGCTGGTCGTTGGCAGGCTCAGAAGGCTGGCAGGGGAGGAACGGTGGACCGTTTCTGACTCACGACATCGCGTCTTTGTGGACTTCCCGGTTCCACAAGGACGCAGCCCTGTTCAGCATCATGTTGCGCTGCGTGAACGTATTTTCACGCTTTCCTGCGCACGCGGAAGCTTCTGGCCAGCAGGAAACATGATGCGGATCAAACCAGCTGCATTTGCGGCCCGGCCGCTGCAGGGAAGAGCAGGCTGAAGCGGATCCACCCCGGTTGCGGACATTCCACGGTCGCCGTGCCGCGATGCAAGGCCATGATGGCCTTGACGATGGCCAGCCCCAGGCCGTTGGATTCGGTGAAGGCGCTGCGGGAGCGGTCGCCGCGATAGAAACGGTCGAACATGCGGGCCATGGCATGGGGCGTGACGCCCTCGCAGCGGTTGTCCACCAGGATGCGGCTGCCGCTGGCATCGCCCTCGGCCTGGATGCGGATGATGCTGTCGGCCTGGCCGTAGCGCACTGCATTGATGACCAGGTTGTTGACTGCCCGGCGCCACATGTCGCGGTTGGCGTGGCAGCTGCCTTGCGCCTGCAGTTCGAAGCGCAGGCCGCGTTCATCGGCGATGCCCTCGAAGTAGTCGGTTACCTTGCCCAATTCTTCATGCAGATCCAGCGTACTGCACTCGACCGCCAGCGTGGCATGGTCGGCCTGGGCCAGGAACAGGATGTTCTCGACGATGCGGGCGAGGCGCTGCAATTCCTCCACGTTCGATTCGAGCAATTGTTCATATTCATCCAGGCTGCGGCGCTGGCCCAGCGCGACCTGGCTCTGGCCCATCAGCACATTGATGGGGGTGCGGATTTCATGGGCCAGGTCGCCCGAGAACTGCGCCAGGTGGTCGTAGCCAGCTTCCAAACGATCCAGCATGGCATTGAAGGACAGTGCCACGCGCCGCAGTTCGGCGGGCATGCCGTCCTGCTCCAGGCGGGTGGACAGACGATCCGGCGTGATCTGGGCGGCGCGCTGGCTCATCGCTTCCAGCGGCTGCAGTCCGCGCCGCAGCAACAGGAAGCCCAGGAGCGAGGTCAGCAGGATCGCCGCCCCGGCCGCGCCGGCGATGCGCCAGCGGTAGCTGTGCATCATGCGGTCTTCCTGCACCATCACGTAGGCCGCCACGATTTCCACCCGGTCACCGCCCTGGCCACCCTTGCCCACATCGGCCAGCGCCGACACCCAGCGCACCCGCACGCCATCGGGACGATGGCTGGTCTGCAGGCTGGCCGCGCTGACCGGGCTGCCCACCGGCAGCGGTGTCATGGGTGGCGGCACCAGATGGTCGGGATTGCTCTGGATGAAGGGAGCTTCACCTTGACGGCGGAAGATACGTACATCCTGCTCGTTGCCCATCATGCTTTCGAACAGCGCCGGGCGTTGCTCCATCTGCTCGACGTTGTAGAGATCGTGCATCAGGTTGCGGAAGTGTTCCACGCGTCCGATCAGGGCCTGGTCGGCGCGCAGGGACAGGGCGTCGTTGGCGGCACGGTCCAGGTAGAAGCCCAGGCCGGTCACCACCAGGGCGGTCATCAGGGCAAACAGGGCGGTGACGCGCGAGGTCAGGGTCCAGCCGCGCACGGTCGATGTACCGGAGTTCATGGATCTTCCGAAAACATGTAACCCACGCTGCGCACGGTGTGGATCAGTTTCTTCTCGAAGGGTGCATCGATCTTGGCGCGCAGGCGCTTGATGGCGACGTCGACCACGTTGGTGTCGCTGTCAAAATTCATATCCCAGATCTGCGAGGCGATCACGCTGCGTGACAGCGCTTCGCCCTGGCGTTTGATCAGCAGATGCAGCAGCATGAATTCCTTGTTGGTCAGGGCGATGTTGACGCCCTGGCGCGTGACCTTGTGGCGCACATGGTCCAGCTGCAGGTCGGCGATCTCGTAGACTTCAGCTTCACGTGTGACGCCCCGGCGCAGCAGGGTGCGGATGCGCAGTACCAGCTCGGTGAAGGAAAAGGGCTTGACCAGGTAGTCGTCGGCGCCCAGCTGCAGGCCGCGGATGCGGTCTTCCACCTGGTCCTTGGCGGTCAGGAACAGCACCGGCAGGTCGCGCTTGCTGCGCAGCGCGCTCATGACCTGCCAGCCATCGAGGCCCGGCAGCATCACGTCCAGCACCACGAGGTCGTAATCCTGTTCCAGCGCCATGTGCAGGCCGTCGCTGCCGGTGCGGGCGAGGTCGACGGCATAGCCGGATTCGCGCAAGCCTTTGCGCAGGTAGTCACCGGTCTTGGGGTCGTCTTCGATTACCAGGATGGCCATGCTGTGAGGAGTCGTGTGGAATGGAGTGCCGCTGCAAAGGCAGGCGGGATCGGGGAGAATGGCTTGAAAATGCACTCGATTCTAGCAATGGAGGGATTTTTCTTCATGACAAAATTGTCATCCAATTGCCACTGATGTGTCACCGCGGCGCTTTTACCATGGCGTCAATTCGGCAAGGTCCATGCCCTGCCTTCGCTTTGCATCCATCCCCTTTTTTTGCTGGAGCGCACCATGCTGATCAAGATTCGTCCCGACCAGATCGATATTCCGACCGCCTCCGAGATCACGCCGCGCGATCTCTACCTGTCGCGCCGCAGCTTCATGGCGCGCGTGGCGGCCGGCACGGCGCTGGCCGGCGGCATGGGCGCGCTGCCCCAGGCCTTTGCGCAACAGGGCAGGAAGCTGTCCGCCCAGCTCAACAACGCCTATGCGGTCATGGACAAGCAGACCGCCTACAAGGACGCGACTACCTACAACAATTACTACGAATTCGGCACCGACAAGGCCGATCCGGCCAAGAATGCCGGCTCCCTCAAGACCAGCCCCTGGACCATCGACATTGAAGGCGAAGTCAAGAAGCCCATGACCCTGGACCTCGATGCCCTGACCAGGCTGGCCCCGCTGGAAGAGCGCGTCTATCGCATGCGCTGCGTGGAAGGCTGGTCGATGGTGATTCCCTGGATCGGCTATTCGCTCTCGGCCCTGATCAAGAAGGCCGAACCCACCGGAAACGCGCGCTATGTAGAATTCGTCACCCTGGCCGACAAGAAACAGATGCCAGGCTTGTCCACCCCGATCCTGAACTGGCCCTATCGTGAAGGTTTGCGCATGGACGAGGCCAATCATCCGCTCACGCTGCTGACCCTGGGCATGTACGGCGAAGTGCTGCCCAACCAGAACGGCGCGCCGGTGCGCATCATCGTGCCCTGGAAGTATGGATTCAAGTCGGCCAAGTCCATCGTCAAGATCCGCTTCGTCAAGGACGAACCCAAGACCGCTTGGAATCTCTACGCACCCCAGGAATACGGCTTCTATTCCAACGTCAACCCGAACGTGGACCATCCGCGCTGGTCGCAGGCCACCGAGCGCCGCATCGGCGAGGACGGGCTCTTCACGCCCAAGCGCAAGACGCTGATGTTCAACGGTTACAACGAGGTCGCCAGCCTCTACACCGGCATGGACCTGCGCAAGTTCTTCTGATTCGACCGGACCGCCCATGCAGCTTGCCCCCACCGCCTTGCGCAACCTCAAGCCCCAGAGCGTCACCGTGCTGTGGTGGCTGTTCCTGGCCCTGGCCTTCGTCCCGCTGGCGCGGCTGGTGGTGCTGGCCTTTACGGGCGGGCTGGGCGCCAATCCGCTGGAATTCATCACCCACAGCACCGGCGACTGGACGCTCTACCTGTTCTGCATCACCCTGGCCGTGACGCCCCTGCGCAAGATCACGGGGATGAACTGGCTGGTGCGCATGCGGCGAATGCTGGGGTTGATGGCCTTCTTTTATCTGTGCCTGCATTTCACGACCTTCGTCTGGTTCGATCACTTCTTTGATGTCGCCGAGATCTGGAAGGATATCGTCAAGCGGCCCTTCATTACCGTCGGCGTACTGGCGCTGCTGTTGTCGATTCCGCTGGCCATCACCAGTACCAACGGCATGGTGCGGCGCCTGGGCGGCAAGCGCTGGCAGGCCTTGCATCGCCTGATCTACCTGATCGTGCCGCTGGGCGTGCTGCATTACTGGTGGGACAAGGCCGGCAAGAACCTGATCGCCCAGCCACTGCTGTTTGCCGTGCTGGTCGGGGTGATGCTCGCTTTGCGCCTGCTGTGGCGGCAGAGCCGGGCATCGACCACGCCGGGAAAGCCCGTGCGGCGCTAAAAGCTTCATATCGCTTTTGTTTGAACTGATCGTCTTAGCCGATTTTCAGGATTTTTTTCGGAGTCTCGCCATGTCCCTGTTGAAACCTGCCGCCCTGGCCGCCAGTCTCTGCCTGGCGCTGGCCTGTGCCGCCCCCGCGTTTGCTGCCGAAGCCGCCGTCGCCGTTCCCGCGCCCAGCGGCAAGGCCGTGCTCAACTCCACGGCCAGCAGTGCCACCGTGGTTCTGGCAGGGGGATGTTTCTGGGGCGTGCAAGGGGTGTTCCAGCATACCCAGGGCGTGTTGCAGGCGGTCTCAGGCTATGCCGGTGGCAAGCCCGACACGGCGAGCTATCCCATGGTCAGTTCAGGAAGCACCGGCCATGCGGAGGCGGTGCAGGTGACCTATGATCCGCGCAAGATTTCCTACGGCCAGATCCTGCAGATCTATTTTTCGGTCGCGCATGATCCGACCCAGCTCAATCGCCAGGGACCGGATCACGGCACGCAGTACCGCTCGGCCATCTTCACTTCCAGCAGCGAGCAGGCCCAGGCGACCCAGGCCTACATCGCCCAGATCAATGCGGCCAAGGTCTTCAGCGCCCCCATCGTGACCCAGGTCGCGCCGCTGCAGGGCTTCTATCGTGCCGAGGATTACCACCAGGACTACGCCACCCTGTATCCCAACCAGCCCTACATCGCCTACAACGACCTGCCCAAGATCAGCAATCTGCAGAAGATGTATCCCGCCCTCTATCGCGCCGATCCGGTGCTGGTGTTCAAGCGCTGACGCGCCGGGCGGGCAGGGATGAGACAATAGGCGGGTTTGTCTCATCCCGCTTGCCATGAACGCCACCGATACCCTGCGCCTCGCCCTCGACCATTTCAACCAGGACGACTACGCCGCCGCCGAGCAATTGCTGTTTGGCCTGCTGGAGGCACAGCCTCGCCACAAGGATGCCCTGCAGCTGCTGGGCAGCGTGGTGGCCCAGCAGGGACGCTTCGAGGAAGCCGCCCTGGCCTGGCAGCAGGCCTTGCCGCTGGTGGACCCGGACAGCGAAGAAGCCCTGGCCCTGCGTTATCGTCTGGGACGCGCTTTCTACGAGCAGGGGCGTTTCGAAGATGCCTTCCTGCTGTATCGGGACCTGATCGAAGCCGGACACGAACGTCCCGAATTCTTCGTGGCCGCCTCCGCCGCCCTGGTGGGCATGTCGCCCTCCGGCAAGAATGATGCCCAGGCGCTGGCCTTGCTGGAGGAGGCGCTGCAGCGCAATCCCGATGTCCCCGATACCTGGCACCGCAAGGCGCGCCTGCATGAGCGTGCGCGCCAGTGGGAAGATGCGCGCGAATGCCTGCGCCAGGTGTTGCTGCGCTTCGATCATCGCGCCCAGTACTGGCTGGATGCCGGCCTGATCGAACACGCCCTGGGCAATTATGAAGAAGCGCTGCGTTACTACGACCAGGCCCTGATCCTCGACCCCGATCTGGTGGATGCTCACGTCAGTCGCGGCACCACGCTGGCGCGCCTGCGCGATCACGAAGAAGCCATCGACAGCTTCCGCCGCGCCCTGCGCATGCATCCCAAGGACGCTGATGCCCACGTCAACCTGGCGCTGTCGCTGCTGGTGCTGGGCCGGCTGGAAGAAGCCTGGCCGCTCTATGAATGGCGCTGGGAAGCGCGCGATGCCGATCCTTATCGCCACGCCGTCATCCCGGCCTGGAACGGCGGCAGCTCGCTCACCGGCAAGCGCATCCTGCTGTGGGCCGAGCAGGGGCAGGGCGATACCATCCATTTCAGCCGCTACGTGCAGCAGATCGTCGAGGCGGGCGCCGAGGTGGTGTTCGAGATCCCGGAAAGTTTGTTCACCCTGATGCAGGGCTTGCCGGCGGCCTCGCGCATCCAGCTGCTGCCCTCCGGCGCGGCGCTGCCCGCAGTGGACTACCAGCTGCCGCTGATGAGCCTGCCGCTGGTGTGCAATACCGCGAGGGACAATATCCCGGCACCGGTGCCTTACCTGAATGTTCATATCGGCCTGAAGCAGCAGTGGGAGCAGCACATCGCCAAGCTGGCCCCGCGCGCGCCGGGGCAACTGCGGGTGGGCATCGTCTGTTCCGGTAACCCCGGCAATGTCAACGATGGCCGCCGGTCCATTGCGCTGGCCCGCTTTGCCGAACTGGAGAGGGCGCGTGGCGGCTTGTCCTTCTTCGCGATTCAGCCCGACCTGCGTGCGCAGGATGCGCAGTGGCTGCAGCAGGCAGGCGGGCAATGGCATGCGCTGGGCGGGGGCATCCGTGACTTCTCCGATACGGCCGCTGCGCTCTCTTGCATGGATCTGGTCATCAGCGTCGACACGGCAGCGGCACACTTGGCTGGCGCCTTGGGCCTGCCGGTCTGGATCGCGTTGCCCTATGCGCCGGACTGGCGCTGGTTCCTGCAACGTCATGATTCGCCCTGGTATCCGTCCGCTCGCCTGTTCCGCCAGCAGCGCGCGGGCGACTGGGACGAGGTGATCACCTTGCTGCGCGCCGCACTGGCGGTGGCGTCCTTTTCTCCGCAATGACAGGGCAGCAGACATTGGTGGCAGCGTCTGTCCTGGTTCTTCATGAATCTTCGCCGGGTTTCTCGAATGTTTTCGAGTTGATATGAAGGTTTCAGCACCAACGGACAATTAGTCCCTCCTGTCGTTTCCGCGATCATCCAAAGCCAACTCTCGTCTTCCGTCTTCGCATGCTGGCGCGCGCTGTCCTCCTGCCTGGTGCGCGACGCCCCCTCCCCGGACGAGATCAACCGAAAATGAACGCAGATGAACGACAACCTCCCCCTTGGCGGCGCGTGTGGCCCGCAGTCATTGCTCACCTTGCCCGGCCAGCGCTGGCGGACCCGCCTGGCGGCCGTGCTGGCAGTTTCCCTGGGCTTGCTGAGCCTGCCGGCCGGGGCCATCACCCTGGGTGAACTGGTCAAGCAGGCCGCCTTCAACAATCCCGCTGCCGTGGCGCGCCAGCGCGCCGTCGAGGCCGCTGCCGAAAGCATTTCTTCGGCCCAATGGCAATTCTTTCCCACCCCCTCGATGTCGGTTGAACGCGCCGGCGTGACCAGTGCGCGCGATGTGTCCTACAACGGCGACGACACCGTGGTCACCCTGCGCCTGCAGCAGACCCTGTGGTCCGGCGGCCGCCTGACGGCGCAGCTGGAACAGGCCGGACACAACCACCAGTCGGCCGAGCAGGCGCTGCGTGAACAGCGCTTCCGCCTGGCCGAGCAGGTCATCTCGCAATATAGCCTGTGGGTGCGTTCCGACCTGGCCAGCGAAGCCAACCAGAAGAACCTGAAGGCGCTGGAGGATTTCCTTGCCCAGAGCCAGCGCCGCGAGAAGGAAGGCGCGGCCGCGCGGGTCGACGTGACCCTGGTGCGTGGTCGCCGCGACCAGGCGCTGACCGACCTGCTGGCCGCCAAGGCCAGCCGCCAGTCGGCGCGCTTGCAGCTGGAACAGCTGGTGGGCCTGCCGCTCAACGATGAGCAGTTGCGCGCCGATGTCATCCGGGTGTCGGTCAGCGAAGACCTGCCTATGCTCACCGAGAGCATGATCCAGAGCAGTCCGCTGCTCATGCGCCTGCGCGCCGATGCCAAGGTGCAGGAGTCGGCCATCCAGATCCGCAGCGCCTCCTACTGGCCGGAGGTCTACGCCCGCCTGGAACACCAGCGCGGCAACTTCAGCGTGCCGCACCTGCCCAGTGCCAACCGCGCCTTCATCGGCATGCAGATGCAGCTGGGCGCCGGCCTCTCGCTGGGCTCCGAAGTGGCGGCCGCGCAAGGCCGCTACCAGGCGGCGCTGTTGGCCGTGGATGCGGCGCGGCTGGAGCAGATCTCGCAGATCGCCGCCACCTACACCGAGTACCAGCAGGCCGAGGCGCGCTCACGCAATCTGGAAGACGTGGCGCTGTCGGCTGAGGAGGTCCTGGCTTCCTATAACCGCCAGTACCTGTCCGGCCGGCGTTCCTGGCTGGACGTCATGAATGCCGTGCGCGAAGTGGTGCAGACCGATTTGCAAAAGGCCGACGTCACCGCCATGATCATCGCCAATGGCCGCAAGCTGCAGTTGTGGGCCTACGGTCTGGATCAGCTGCGCTGAACTTCATCGGCACCCGGGCAAGGCGCAACCACAGGCGCCGCGATGTCGCTGTGGCGGGGAAGAACATGAACAATAAAGCGCAGTTCAAGCGCGCCATCCAGCGCAACGAATTCATCGTCGTCTATCAGCCCATCGTGGCCCTGGCCGATGGCCGCTGTGCCGGTGCCGAGGCGCTGGTGCGCTGGCAGCGCGACGATGGCGCCTTGCTCGCGCCTGATCGTTTCCTGCCGGACGCGCAACGGCACGGCTACCTGGACGCCATCACCGATCTGGTGGTCACGCAGACCCTCGCCGACCTGGCCCCGACTTTGCGCTGCCATCCCGGGATGCACGTGGCCGTCAACATACCGGCCCAGGACATCAACAGCGGCAGGATATTGACGGTGATCGAGGCCGAACTCGCCGCCACCGGCATCGCTGCGGCCCAGCTCTGGCTGGAAATCACCGAAGGCAGCAGCATGGAAACCGAGTCCTGCCGCGCAGTCATGGAACGGGCGCGGCGCAACGGCCATCTCATCGCACTCGATGATTTTGGTACCGGCTATTCCTGCCTGCGCTACCTGCACGAGCTGCCCTGCGACGTGCTCAAGCTGGATCGTTCCTTCATCAGCAGTATCGGCACCGGGTTGCCGCCGCATCCGGTGCTCGGCTGCATCATCGACATGGCCCGCAAGCTCAAGCTCGGCATCGTCGCCGAAGGGGTGGAGACGGCGGCCCAGGCGCGCTATCTGCAACAGGCCGGGGTCGATTATGCGCAGGGGTGGCATTACGCGCGGCCGATGCTGGCCGCCGAATTTGCGCAATATTGCGGTTTGCCGGGCGATCCCCCAGCGGCGCTGCCGGTGCATGATCAAGCCAGTGCAAATGCATGGCGGGAGGAGGCGATGGAGGTGCCGGCGTGCATTCCGTGAGCGGATGTCGGGTTGCGCACGCTTGGGTTGTGCTGCATTGTTTGTCTCCTTTCGGCGCGTCTTTCATCGATGGCAGCATGTGCCAAAAGAGGCCGCATCATGACTGCACCATCAGACAATTTTGAAATGTAATTTTGTTAGATAAAGTGATTTCCGCGTCGCTGTCCATGGTCTAGCGGAGACGCTGTCACCGGTGCTGACTTTGTGTCGGATCAACAGGTGGCGAATGGCAACAAGCTCCCCTCGGATTCATTGTGGTTCGAGGGGAGTTCTCTTTTAAAGGCTGATGAATAGAGGCTTTGGGGAAAATGCCCATATTTCTTTGAGCAGGAAAAAGAAGGGATGTCATTTCTCTTCACTTATTAAAAATTCGCTCCGTCCTCCATCTCTCTGTGTCGCAATGCACGATCAAAAAGATTCGTCATTTACTTAGTTTTTATGTGATGAAAAATATGTCCTCAATGAACTAAAGGACAATTAAAAATTTCTATATTTTCAAAGATCATTAGCCTCATTGACGATCTGCCGCAGCGCCTGATTCCGGACGTGATCTCCCTCGGTTTTGCCCACTTCTCCTAGCGCGGCGAAACATCTTCGATGACGTCATCCGGGTCTTCTCTGGCATCACGCGACGCATCGTTCGAGGGGTTCTCTCCCGCTTTTCGCTCTCACTGTCGATCAAGCCGAGTACGTCCTGAAGAGGCGCCATCGACAGTCCTTCCCTTGAAGGAAGGCTGATCGTCGCTGCTGATACCAAACCAAACGAATCGCCATGAGAAAGAATATTCATTCCCGCCCCAGATTGCCGCATTGCACCTGCGCCGCACCCGACCACGGTCGCGCCGACCTGCCATCTTGCTGCCTCGACCGTCTGCCGGGAGCCTTGCAATGAGCGAACTGGCGTCATCCCTGTCATGGGCCGTGATGACCGCAGCGCGGCGTCACGGCGTCGTGATCGACAGCGTAAGGCTCAATGCCGCCATTGCCGTCGCAATGGGAAAGGACGCTGCGGCCGGCGTCGACATCCACGCCCTGTGCACCGCCCTGAGCCTGCCCAAGGCGCAGCACCTGGGCAAGCCGGAGCGCGCGCAGCTTCCGTCCGGTCTTCATCGAGGTGGTCATCGCCTCGGTGGTGATGAGCGTCATCGCCCTGGGCGCCTCGATCTTCTCCATGCAGGTCTATGACCGGGTGATCCCGACCCACGGCGTGGCCACGCTGATCGTGCTGGCCATTGGCGTCTCGCTGGCCATCATCTTCGAACTGGGCATGAAGTTCGCGCGCTCCCACATCATGGACAGCGTGGTCTCGGGCCTCGATGCCAAGCTCTCGCAGGCGCTCTTCGAACGCCTGCTGTCGGTGCGGGTGGACCAGCTGCCGGGCTCTGTCGGCAGTCTGGCCGGGCAGTTGCGCGGTTATGAACAGATCCGCTCCTTCTATACCTCGCAGACCTTGTTCACCCTGGTCGACCTGCCGCTGGGCCTGCTGTTCGTGCTGGTGATCGCCTTCATCGCCAGCCCCTGGATGGCCCTGGTGCCGACGCTCTTCGGCCTGGCGGCCATCGGCATCGGTTACCTCTCCAATCGCAAGGTGGTGCGCCTGGCCGACAAGAGCGCAGCGGCCTCCAATCTCAAGACCGGCCTGCTGGTAGAAACAGTGGAAGGCGTGGAAACCATCAAGTCCGGCTCCGGCGGCTGGAAATTCCTTTCACGCTGGATCGACGTCAGCGCCGAATCCATCCGCAGCGACATGGCCATGCGCGCCATCGGCGACCACGCGGGCTACATCGCCGCCATGCTGCAGCAACTGAGCTATTCCACCACCGTCATCGTCGGTTCCTTCCTGGTCATCAACGGGCAGATCACCATGGGTGCGCTCATCGCCTGTTCCATCCTGGGCGGCCGCATCCTGGCGCCGGTGGCCATGATTCCCGGCCTGATGGTGCAGCGTGCGCATACCAAGGCCACCCTGGCCGGACTGGAAAAGATCTACGCCCTGCAGACCGACCAGGGCAGCGAACGCCAGTTGACCCCCGACACCCGCATCGGACAAGACCTGTCCGCCGCCAACATGGAGACTGTCCATGCCGCCATCGCCAAGGCCTTCGGCATCAGCTCCGGCGATCTGGTGCATGTGCTGCCGACCTTCCTGGCCGGTGGCGGCAGCTCCGTCATCACGGCGGACAGCCAGAACTATGGTCTGGCCCTGGGCGTGCTGGCCGGGGTGGCGCAAGCCTACCGCGCTGCGGGCGTGGACAGCGACCAGGCCCTGGGCTCCGCCTTGACGCTGCTGGCCGGCGCGTTCGAAACGCAGGAAGGCAAGCTCGTCCTGAACCTGGACAAGATCCGCAGCAGTACCTTCACCAAGGCCGATAACACTACCGCCCAGGTTGGCCTGGATGAAGGCGCCGCGCGCCTGTTCAAGGCTGCCGCCGTGGAGGATACGGGTGCCAATGGCGGGCAGATTCCGTATGTCACCATCGATGCGCGCAAGGAAGACATCCCTGCCGGACAGAAGCCTGCCCCCGGCGCGGATGTCACCCTCAGCGCGGCCAACTTTACCGATGGCCTGACGCTGAAGGTCAACACCGCCGCCTCGGCCAAGGCCGGCGATACGCTGCGCATCGAATTCATCAAGTTGGACGCGAATGGCAGCCCGGTCCAGAATGCAAAACCCTTCACCTACGATTACGTCCTGACCCAGAAGGACGTGGATCAGGTCGGCTCTACTGCCGGTAATTTCGCCAACAAGGGTGGACGACTATGCAGCAGTCGGTCTTTCCGGTCTGAATCTTCAGAACAAGGGCTTGCTGGATGGCGCATTGCCGCGTCTGGGCGCAGACAAGGTGAAGGATCAGTCACAACTGCAAAAAGCCGCCGAAACGGTGGCCAAGATCGCTGCGTTGGCCGATGGCAGCGCCAATACGGCGGCCAGTGCGCTGCCGCTGGCGACCGACTATGCTGCGCTGGGCCTGAGCATGGGCAACGCCAGCGCCACCAATGATGCCGATGGTTCCGGCGCAGCGCTGCTGGGCAGCGCCATCGATGCCATGCCGCTGGCCAGCGTCAACACCCACACGATCTTCGGGGTGTGATGGCCTGCACATCAACCGTGATCGTTGACCTGCAAACGCATCGGCCCGTTTCGGGCCGGTGCTCCCGCAAGCAAGCGGACGGGCCGGCAGGGCTCCGTCCGGAATTTTTCAAACTAGATGAAGGAGAAAAAAATGGCAGCGCAATCCGCAGATTCCGATGAACAAAACTTCTGGCCCGGCTATGTCGATTCGATGGTCAACATGGTCATGTACCTGTTGCTGTTGATCGCCATCCTGGCCATGGCCGTGATGTATTTTTCCATGCGCGCCCGTGACGAAGCCAAGGACAGCAAGGCGACCGAGATGGAGATGCCGGGCAAGCCTTTCCCCAAGGCGTTGCCGGGTCCCAACGCGCTCACGCCGGTGATCCCCAGTGCCGAGGAGCTGCACGCTCAGATCGAACAGATGCGCCAGACGCTCAACAACAACGAGATCCGCTACAAGGCCGATGTGGCCGAACTGAAGGAAAAGCTGCGCGAGAGCGATCAGCGCTTCAAGGCCTCGGGCCTGGCCAAGGTCGAAAAGCCCAACCAGAAGGAACGCGGCAACAACATGAAGTCCACCCCTGACGCCGACCTGGCCCAGGACGGCGCGTCCGACCGCGTGGTCGATGCCAGCGGCAGCGCAGGTTCCCTGCCCAAGGGCGTGGAGCAGCTGGCTCTGCGGCCGAGCGTGCGCTTCCGCCCCGGTACCGTGGACCTGAACGCCAATGAGGCCAAGCGCATGAACGAAACCTTCATCAGCCACTTCGACTGGAACAACAACCGCGAACAGAACTTCACCATCTCCTCGGCCGCTGTGGAGGGATTGTCGGAGTCCAACCGCATGGCCTTCTATCGCGTGGTGGCAGTGCGTAACCACCTGTTGTCCATCGGCGTGCCGGCCGCGCGTATCCGCCAGCGCATCGAACCGGTGCCGGCGGCGCGCCAGAGCGGGACGGAAGGCCTGGAAATCCGCATCCAGAAGACCGAGTGAGGAGGCCCGATGTCTGATGCCGCAAGTTCCATCGAGGAAGCCCTGGTCGGCAAGACCACCTATACGCTGGATGTGACCCAGGCCGGCACCGCCCTGCGCAGGATCCCCATCGAGACGATCAGCGATGTCCGCAGCCTGGGCATCGATCTCTTGCTGGTGCTGCGCAGCGGCGGCCAGATCCTGCTGCGGGAAGGCGCGCTGGATGCGCTGGTGAATCCCAACCGGCGCCTGGAGTTCAGTGATGGCGTACTGACCCTTCAGCAGATCTTCATGCAAAGTGAACAGTTCGACTTCCTGAACCAGTCCGGTTCCGGCGTCGACGCGGCGCTGCATGTGGCCGATGTGGAGGGCAGGCCGCTACCGCAATGGAATCATGGTTCCGTGTTTCCGTTCGGAGGTTGAGGATGGATGAGTCAGCTGACGTGCCAACGCCAACGGAAGCGGCCGCTGCAGAGCATGTGGTCCAATCCATGCGCTGCTGCAAGCAAGCCATCGGCGAACGCCTCAAGTCCACGCGCATGATGAGCGGCCTGAACCAGCGCGACTTCGCCAGCCGCCTCGGGACCTCGGGCGCCTACATCAGTTGCGTGGAACTGGGGCACAGCATGCCCGGCGGGCGTTTCCTGCGCTCGCTGCACCGGGAGTTCGACGTCAACATCAACTGGCTGCTGACGGGGCTGGAGCAGGAATTGCCGCCGCGCCACGGCTTTCATGTCAAGGTGCTCATCGGGGATTACATCCGCGCGACAGAACGCGGCAAGTCCCTGGTGATGTCGGTGGCCAATTTCCTGGTGGCCAGGAGCGGTTGAAGACAGCGGCCCATGCCGGCCGCGGCTGCCGTCCGCAGTGGCTGGCAGCCGCCCGGCTCACAGGGAGTCGGGCGGCGCATACAGGCAAGGCCCGTACAGAGGAGAGGACATGTTCAGTGAAGAAATCGGCGGCCGGATCAAGGAGATCCGGCTCGCACACGGCCTGAGCCAGCGTGAACTGGGACAGCGCCTCCACACCTCCACCGGCCACATCAGCTGGTTGGAAGCCGGCAAGGCCATGCCCGGTGGCGAGCTGCTGCTGCAGCTCTACCGCGAATTCGCCGTCGACATCAACTGGCTGCTCACCGGCAGCGAACCCGAAGTGCTGCCGCAGGAGAGCGATGCGGACGTGCGGCAACTGGTCGATCATTATTGCCGCGTCGATGTGCAGGGACGCGAAATCATCCGCATCCTGGCCAGTTATGCCGCCCGCAATACCTCCTGAGCGCGCAATGCCGCCTCAGTGGCCGGCAGCGCCAGCCGGTTCTGCTGCGGCCGCTTGCGCCGTGGCGACAGCGCGCGCCTGCACGTCGCGGTTGAGCCGCCACACCAGCAGCGAGGCCAGCAGAGTGCTCCCGACGATGACGTAACCCACCACATCGAAATGCTGCAGGCGACCGTCCGCGCCGAGCGTGACGATATGGCCGGCCACCACCGAGGCCACGCCACCCGAGAGTTGCTGGATCGAGGCGCTGATGGCGTTGAAGGAACCACGCTGCTGCGGGGCGGGCACGGAGGCCACCAGCGCCTGGAACGGGATCATGCGCGAGAAGATCCCCAGGAACAGGACCGCATTGATCAACACGATCATGGGTACGGTCACCGGACCCAGGTGCGTATAGATCAGCACCATGATGATGGAGAGCGTGGCGCCGAAGAGGAAGACCCGGAACTTGCCCACCTTGTCGGCGGCGCGTCCGATCAGCGGACCGAAGACGATGGTGCACATCCCGGTGATCAGGTAGACCGTAGGCAGGTGATGCAGATTGATGCCCAGGTTGCCCACCAGGTAGGCGCTGCTGAAGGGCATGAGCATGAAGCCGCCCGTCATCAGCAGCGCCGTGGTGGCAAAGGCGACCAGGTAGCGCGGCTCGGCGACGGTGTGATAGAGGTGCATCCAGGCCGAGTGTTCCTGCTTGAGCTTGAGGTGGCCGTCCACCGGCTGCATCTTGATGCTGACCACCAGGCCGCCTACCAGGCCCAGCACAGCCATGGCCAGGAAGGGCACATGCCAGTTCCAGGTATTGGACAGATAGAGCCCGATCGGGATGCCCAGCACCTGGCTTGCCGCGAAGGAGGTCTGGATGATCCCCATGACGCGCCCGCGCAGGTGCGGTGCGAACAGGTCGGTGGCAATGGCCAGCGTGATGGAGCCGATCACGCCGCCGAAGATGCCTGTGGCGATGCGCGCCACCAGGAGGCTCTCGAAACTTTGCGCCAGCCCGCACCACACCGTACCCAGCACGAAGCCGCTATAGAAGAACAGCAACAGCCGCTTGCGATCGAAGCGATCGGCAAAGCCGGCCGTGAGCAAGCCAGAGGCGCCGGCGCTGAAGGCATAGGCCGACACCACCAGTCCGAACTGCTGCGGCGTGATCTCCATGGCCGGCATGATCACCGCGCCCAGCGGCGACATCAGCATGAAATCGAGAATGACCGCGAATTGCAGGAAAGCCAGCAGACCGGCCACGGTCTTCTGGTAGCGAGTGAAACCCGTCTGGCTTGGGGCGCTGGCGGGTGGGCGGGCAGGGGGCTGACTCAAAGGAACTCCTTGGCGTATCGGCCGGCGGACCGGCGGGTTCATCGCGCCCGGGTGTCGATGGCAGGGCGCAGTGTCTGCGCTGACGGATGAGCGCGCGCAATATTGTGCCGCCATCGCACGGTAGACGCATCCGGATCAATGCGGCAGGCCGGACAGGGCGGCTTGCAAGAGTAGGGGCAAGAAGGGAGTTAAGCAATATGCAGGCTGTAAAGACAGCACAGATGGTCAGGTGTTGACTTGGCGCCATCTTGTTTCATACACACTTGTTCATGCACAAACGGGAAAGGGGCGAAAGCCGCCCCACCAGTCCTGCCCAGGGATTGCTCAACTTGCTGGCTGACAAGGGCCTGCGGGTTTTGCTCTGAACCTTCACCTCTGCGTTAACCGCTGAGCGGGTTTCACGTGCAATCAGCCTCGCTGGTGAAGACTTGTTCATATGGGCTATTTACCGGCCACTTCAGCTCATCCGTGCCGGGCCTGCCTTGCGCAAGGGAAGAGAGCCGCCAATGCACGTTTGTTCGGGGCTTAGCTGACTTGTCCTGACCGATCCGGCGTGCCATAGTGCTCGTCAGTGGCAGTCGGGGACTGTCGCTGTCACAACAACAAGCAAAGATGGCAATTCGTGCTTCCGCGCGGGAGCAGCGATAGGGGCGGATCTCATATGAATATCCTTGGCAACATGAACATCGGCAAGCGCCTCACGCTGGGCTTTGCCATCATCCTGGCGTTTTCCGTGGTCGTGGCCGGTATCAGTCTGTGGCGGCTGGAGCAGGTCGCCACGGCCACGCGCGCGATGATGAATGATCCGCTCAAGACGGAGCGTATCATGGCGGACTGGTATACCAACGTCACCGCCGGTATCCGGCGCACGCTGGCCATCGCCAAGAGCAGTGATCCTTCGCTGGCTACCTATTTCGCCGAGGAGGCCGTGGCCTCGAGCAAGGCTTCTGGCGAGTACCAGAAGCAGGTCGAAGCCTTGCTGGTTACACCGGAAGAAAAGGCGCTGTTCCAGAAGATCAGCGAGCAGCGCAAGGTCTACCTGTCTTCACGCGACGAGATCGTCAAGCTCAAGGCCGCCGGCAACGTGGACGAGGCCATGCGCGTGCTGGAGAAGGTGTTTGTGCCGGGATCTGCGACATACCAGCAGTTGATGCGCCAGATGGTCGACATCCAGCGCAAGGACATCGATGACACCGCCGCGGAGATCGACAACATCGCCGCCCAGAGCCGCATCCTGATCTTGGTGCTGGAAGGCCTGATCCTGCTGCTGGGCATCGTGCTGGCGCGCTATCTCACGCTGGGCATCACCAAGCCCCTGCAGAAGGCCGTGATGGTGTCCCGCAAGGTCGCCGAGGGGGACCTGGCGACCCAGGTACAAGTGACTTCCGCCGACGAGACCGGCCAGCTGCTGCAATCGCTCAAGGACATGAACGACAGCCTGCGCAGCATCGTCTCCAACGTGCGTAATGGCACCGATACCATCAGCACGGCCTCGGCCGAGATCGCCGCCGGCAACCTGGACCTGTCCGGCCGCACCGAGCAGCAGGCCAGTTCGCTCGAAGAAACCGCCTCGGCCATGGAAGAGCTCATCTCCACCGTGCGCCAGAACGCCGACAACGCGCGCCAGGCGGCCCAGCTGGCGCAGTCGGCTTCCAGCGTGGCCGAGCAGGGGGGCGGGGTGGTCAGCCAAGTGGTCGATACCATGGGCGCCATCAATGCGTCCTCGCGCAAGATCGTGGACATCATCAGCGTGATCGACGGCATCGCCTTCCAGACCAATATCCTGGCGCTCAATGCGGCGGTGGAAGCGGCGCGTGCCGGCGAGCAGGGACGCGGCTTTGCGGTGGTGGCCTCGGAAGTGCGCTCACTGGCCCAGCGCTCGGCCTCGGCGGCCAAGGAAATCAAGGAATTGATCAACGACTCGGTGGAAAAGGTCGGCGATGGCAGCCGCCTGGTCGAACAGGCGGGCACGACCATGCAGGAAGTGGTCAGCAGTGTGCGCCACGTAACCGATATCGTGACCGAAATCAGTGCGGCCAGCGCCGAGCAGACCACCGGCATCGAACAGATCAACCTGGCCATCACGCAGATGGACCAGATGACGCAGCAGAATGCGGCCCTGGTGGAACAGGCCGCAGCGGCGGCGGCGTCGATGCAGAACCAGGCAGGGCGGCTGGCGCAGACGGTCAGCGTGTTCCGGCTCAGTGAAGGGGAAGTGCTGATGCGGCCGGAGATCGATGTAACGCCGGCCAGCCCGACGCTGCCGCGCTGAACATCCACCTCACCGGGACAGGCTCAGACCCGCTGTTTCCAGTAATCCTGCTGCGCATAGGCATGCCGCAGAAAATCCACGAAGGCGCGAATACGCAGCGGCAAATGGCGCCGCTGCGCAAATACCGCATAGATGGACGGTGCCGGAGCGGCAAACTTGTCCAGCACCGTCACCAGCTCGCCAGCTTCGATGGCTGCACCGACTTCCCACATCGAACGCCAGGCCAGGCCACGCCCGGCCAGCGCCCAGTTGTGCAGCACTTCGCCATCGTTGCAGACCATGTTTCCCCCGACCTTGTAGACGCTCACCTTGCCCGATTGCTTGAGGGTCCAGCCGCGCTGGCTGCCCTCGCTGCTCATGGCCAGGCAATTGTGGCGCACCAGTTCATCCGGGGTTTGCGGGGTGCCGTGGCGACGCAGGTAGGAGGGCGCGGCGACGATGACGCGATGGTTATCGGCCAGCTTCACGCTGACCAGGTTGGAATCGGTCAGCGTGGCGATGCGGATGGCCACGTCGATGCCTTCGCCGATGACGTCGGCGATGCGGTCGTTCAGGTTCAGGGTGAGCGTGACGTCGCGGTGCTCGGCCAGGAAGGACGGCACCAGCGGCGCCACATGCTGGCGGCCGAAACCGGCCGGGGCCGAGATCAGCAACTGCCCGCTGGCGCGCGCGCTGCGTTCGGAGACGGCCGATTCGGCATCTTCCAGGTCGGCCAGGATGCGCTGGCAGTCTTCCAGGAAGGCCGCGCCCTCGTTGGTGAGCACGATCTTGCGGGTGGTCCGCTGCAGCAGTTTGACCCCCAAACGTTCCTCCAGCGCATCCAGCCGGCGGCCGATCATGGCCGGGGCGATGCCCTCGGCGCGCGCAGCAGCCGAGAGGCTGCCGCGGGCGGCCACCTCGGCAAAGGTGGAAATCTGTTTGAACTGGTCCATGCGCTACCCCTTGAAAACGCCCTGGAACGGGCAGCAAAGCCGCGCCGGCCGTGGCCGGACGCGATTTGGGCATTATCCGCTCACTTGTGACTAAAACGCAAAGATAAATTGATAAAAGCTTTCACTCATATCGATTTGGTTTAAATATACTGCGTACATCAACTGTCTGATGAGACGCAAAAAGCTGCACGCTCTCAGGCACAATCATGAAAACAAGATCACCCAGTCCATTTTTCTTTTTGAGGAGTCCAGCATGACGCAACTGAAGCTGCCCACCGGCATGGAAATCTCCGGCGAGATCAAGCCGGGTTACGAGAACGTCCTGACCTTTGATGCCCTGTCGCTGGTCGCCAAGCTCTCGCGCGCCTTCGAAGGCCGCCGCCAGGAACTGCTGGCCGCCCGTGCCGAGCGCGTCAAGCGCCTGGACGCCGGCGAGCGCCCCGACTTCCTGAAGGAAACCGAATCCATCCGTACCGGCGACTGGAAGATCGCCCCCATCCCCGAAGCCCTGAAGTGCCGCCGCGTGGAAATCACCGGCCCGGTCGAGCGCAAGATGGTCATCAACGCCTTCAACTCGGGCGCGGACAGCTACATGACCGACTTCGAGGATTCCAACTCGCCGGTGTGGGATAACCAGATCAGCGGCCAGATCAACCTGTTTGACGCGATCCGCCGCACCATCTCGCTGGAATCGAACGGCAAGAGCTACAAGCTCAACGACAAGATCGCCACCCTGGTGGTGCGTCCGCGTGGCTGGCACCTGGACGAGAAGCACGTCACCATCGATGGCAAGCGCATCTCCGGCGGCATCTTCGACTTTGCCCTGTTCCTGTTCCACAATGCCAAGGAACAGCTGGCGCGCGGCGCCGGTCCGTATTTCTACCTGCCCAAGATGGAATCGCACCTGGAAGCCCGTCTGTGGAACGACATCTTCGTGATGGCCCAAAACGAGATCGGCCTGCCGCAAGGCACCATCAAGGCCACCGTCCTGATCGAAACCATCACTGCCGCCTTCGAGATGGAAGAAATCCTGTACGAACTGCGCGAGCACAGTGCTGGCCTGAACGCCGGCCGTTGGGACTACATCTTCTCCTGCATCAAGAAGTTCAAGAACGACAAGGACTTCTGCCTGGCCGACCGCGCCAAGGTCACCATGACCTCGCCCTTCATGCGCGCTTACGCACTGCTGCTGCTGAAGACCTGCCACAAGCGCGGCGCCCCGGCCATCGGCGGCATGAGCGCGCTGATCCCGATCAAGAACGATCCGGAAAAGAACGCCATCGCCATGCAAGGCATCATCAACGACAAGCGCCGTGACGCGACCGACGGTTACGACGGCGGCTGGGTGGCCCACCCGGGCCTGGTCGAGGCCTCCATGAAGGAATTCGTGGCCGTGCTGGGCGACAAGCCCAACCAGTTCGAAAAGCAGCGTCCGGACGTGGAAGTCAAGGCCGCCGACCTGCTGAACTTCCAGCCGGAAACCCCGATCACCGAAGCCGGCCTGCGCTACAACATCAACGTCGGCATCCACTACCTGGGTGCCTGGCTGGCCGGCAACGGCTGCGTGCCCATCCACAACCTGATGGAAGATGCGGCCACCGCCGAAATCAGCCGTGCCCAGGTGTGGCAGTGGATCCGCAGTGCCAAGGGCAACCTGGAAGACGGCCGCAAGGTCACCGCCGACATGGTGCGTGCGATGATCCCGGAAGAGCTGGCCAAGGTGAAGCAAGTGGCAGGCGATGGCCCGACCTATGACCGCGCGGCCAAGATCTTTGAAGAAATGTCCACTTCGGAGACCTTCGCCGAGTTCCTGACGCTGCCGCTGTACGAAGAAATCTGATTCAGATCCGCTTCAGTCCAAATGAAGATCCCCGCCGCTCGCAAGAGGGCGGGGATTTTTTTGAGGTCTGCTTCTTCACACTGTGAAAGCTGCAGACGAAAAAAATCCCCGACGTGTCGGGGATTTTTTATCAGCTAGAAAAGCTTAAGCAGCCGGAACGATGTTCGAAGCTTGCTTGCCCTTCGGGCCGGTGGTCACTTCGAAGGAAACGCGTTGGTTTTCCTTCAGGGACTTGAAACCATTCGATTGAATAGCCGAGAAGTGAGCGAACAGATCTTCGCCGCCTTCATCGGGGGTGATGAAACCAAAACCCTTTGCATCGTTGAACCACTTGACGGTACCAGTTGCCATTACGGACTCCTAAATTTAATTGATTGGGGCTTGCGCCCGGCTCTTTATCGTTACTCGGGAGGAATGACAGCGAAGAACCGCACTACCAGCTCGAATCCTAACGACGCGACGATTATACTCATTAAATCGAGAATGCAAGCCATTTTCGGTACGAAAGTTCAATTAAAAGTTTTAATGGTTTTTTTCGGTGCTTTAGATTTCCATGTGTGCCGGAAACTGGTGCATTGCATCGCCCGCAATCCCTTGTGTGGTGCGGGTTTCGGCGTGTCGGTGAGTGTCCTACGCAACACTGTCGGGCAGTTTCTGACAGGCCGTTTCAGCCGTTTTGGCGATGGATCAGCACAACCGCTTCGGTCGCAATCCCCTCTTCACGGCCCAAAAATCCCATTTTTTCGTTGGTTTTCGCCTTGATATTGACTTGTCCCTCAGAAATGCCCAGGTCGGCGGCCACATGGGCCACCATCATGGGAATATGCGGCGCCATCTTGGGGGCCTGGGCGATGATGGTGGCGTCCACGTTGCCGATGGCGTAGCCGGCCTCGGTCAGGCGTTTGGCAGCTTCGCGCAGCAGGATGCGCGAATCGGCGCCCTTGAACTGCGGGTCGGTATCGGGGAAATGGCGGCCGATGTCGCCCAGCGCGGCCGCGCCAAAGAGGGCGTCGGTGATGGCGTGCAGCAGGGCGTCAGCGTCCGAATGGCCCAGCAGGCCTTTCTTGTGGGCAATGGTGACGCCGCCCAGGATCAGCGGGCGGCCTTCCACCAGGGCGTGGCAGTCATAACCCTGGCCGATGCGGAAAGGGAAGGGGGAAGAAGCGTTCATGCGTGCGGACCTTTCAGGAAGAATTCGGCCAGCGCGGCGTCCTGCGCCAGCGTGACCTTGAGATTGCGGGGGCTGCCCTCCACCAGGCGCGGGCGCAGGCCCAGCATCTCGATGGCGCTGGCGTCGTCCGTGATCTCGCTCAGCCGGCCTTGCTCCTGCGCCAGGCGCAGGGCGCGCTGCAGCAGGGCGTAGGGGAACATCTGCGGCGTCTGCGCCGCCCACAGGCCCGCGCGCGGCACGGTCTCCTGCGAGCGGGAGGAAGCGGCGCCATCGCCGCGCTTGAGCGTGTCCACTACCGGCAAGGCCAGCAGGCCACCCACCTCATCGCCGGCCAGGGCATCGAGCAGACGGTCCAGCAGTGGCGCATCCAGTCCGGGACGTGCCGCGTCATGGACCAGCACCCAGTCGGCATCGCCCACCGTGTCGCCGATGGCGTTGAGCCCATTGAACACGCTGTCCTGGCGCGTCGGGCCGCCTGCGCGCAGGATGCTCACGCGTTGCAGCAGGGGCGGCGTCATCAGGGAATCGATCCAGCCATCCTCGGCACTGACCACGACAAAGGTATGGGCAATGCGCGCATGGGCGGCAAAGGTCTGCAGCGCATGCAGCAGCATGGGCTGGCCGGCCAGCGGCAGGTATTGCTTGGGGACCTGGCCGCCCATGCGCGCGCCCACGCCTGCGGCGGGGATGAGCGCAAAGTGGCGGGCCGGGGAAGAAGCGGACTGCGAAGGGTTCATGCCATGCACCTGGCCCCGGCACCCGCCTGGCGGCGGCCTGCGATGGGGCCTTCGTTTATAATGAGAGGCTGAATTCTAATGCCAATCCCTTGCAAGCGACCGGCATTTTGCGGCGCTGCCAGCATGGCCGCCGCCGCCGGGCCTGCGGCCGAATCAAGTCCAAACCAAGCCGATCCTCCCGATCCTGATGTCTTTTGACCCGAAAAAAAGCCTGCCCAAGGCAGGTGTCCGTTTCCAGCCTCCTGCCGTGCACGGTTCTGCCGATGCGTATCTGCTGGCCCAGGCCGCGCTGGCCCTGAGGGCCGAAGGGCGCATGCTGGCCGTGGTGGTGGCCGGTGCTACCGATGCCCAGCGACTGCTGGCCGAGATCCCCTGGTTCCAGCCCAAGGAGGGCGAGCGCCTGCGCTGCCACCTGCTGCCGGACTGGGAAACGCTGCCTTATGACGCCTTCTCGCCGCACCAGGACCTGGTGTCCGAACGCCTGGCCACGCTCTATGAAGTGCAGTCCGGCCAATGCGACCTGCTGATCGTACCGGCTACTACCGCCTTGCTGCGCATGGCCCCGCCGCAGTTCCTGGCGGCCTATACCTTCTTCTTCAAGCAGGGCGAAAAGCTCGACGAAGGCAAGCTCAAGTCCCAGCTCACCCTGGCCGGCTACACCCACGTGGGCCAGGTGATGTCGCCGGGCGAATACTCGGTGCGTGGCGGCCTGATCGACATCTTCCCGATGGGCTCGGTACTGCCGTACCGCCTGGACCTGTTCGGCGACACCATCGAGACCATCCGCACCTTCGATGCCGATACCCAGCGCTCGCTCTATCCGGTGCCCGAAGTGCGCCTGTTGCCGGGCCGCGAATTCCCCATGGACGAGGCTTCGCGCCTGGCCTTCCGCAACCGCTGGCGCGAAGTGTTCGAGGGTGATCCATCACGCTCGGCCATCTACAAGGACATCGGCAACGGCATCGCCTCGGCGGGTATCGAATACTACCTGCCGCTGTTCTTCGAAGAGACGGCTACGCTGTTCCAGTACCTGCCGGCCAATGCCATGTTCGCCACCGTCGGCGACATCGAGCAGGCCATCAAGCGCTTCTGGAGCGATACCCGCTCCCGATGGAATTTCCTTCACGCCGACCGCGAGCGCCCGGTGCTGGAGCCGCGCGCCATCTACCTGGATGATGAAGATTTCTTCACCCTGCTGAAACCCCACGCCCGCTGGGTGCTCAAGAGCGATGATGCGCCCTCGGCGATTTCGGCCCCGCTGCCCAACATCGCCGTCAACCGGCGCGCAGAGGATCCGCTGGTGAACCTGCGCAGCTTCCTCCTGAAGGGTGCCGAGCGTGTGCTGATCTGTGCCGAAAGCAATGGCCGGCGTGAAACCCTGCAGCAGTACTTTGCCGAATACGACCTGCATCCGGCGCTGTGCGATGACTGGAACGATTTCCTGTCCAGCAATGAGCCGCTGATGCTGGGTGTGGCCCCGCTGCATGCGGGCTTCGTCACTGCCGGCGGCCTTGCGCTGATCACCGAGACCGAACTGTACGCCGGCAGCGGCCGCCGTGTCGGCAGCCGCAAGCAGCAGGCCGCCACCGACGTCGAATACATGGTGCGCGACCTGTCGGAACTGAAGATCGGCGACCCGGTGGTCCACAGCAGCCACGGCATCGGCCGCTACATGGGCCTGGTCAGCATGGACCTGGGGGAGGGCGAGACCGAATTCCTGCATCTGGAATACGCCAAGGAAACCAAGCTCTACGTTCCGGTCTCGCAACTGCATGTGATCTCGCGCTACTCCGGTGCCTCGCCCGAAGATGCGCCACTGCATGCACTCGGCTCGGGCCAGTGGGAAAAGGCCAAGCGCAAGGCCGCCCAGCAGGTGCGCGATACCGCCGCCGAACTGCTGAACCTGTATGCCCGCCGCGCGCTGCGCCAGGGCCATGCCTTCCAGTATTCGGCGCATGACTATGAAGCTTTCGCCGACAGCTTCGGTTTCGAGGAAACCGCCGACCAGGCCGCGGCCATCAATGCCGTCATCAAGGACATGACCGGCGGCAAGCCCATGGACCGCCTCATCTGCGGCGACGTCGGCTTCGGCAAGACCGAAGTGGCCTTGCGCGCCGCCTTCGTGGCGGTGATGGGCGGCAAGCAGGTCGCCATCCTGGCGCCGACCACGCTGCTGGCCGAACAGCACGCGGCCACTTTCGCCGACCGTTTCGCCAACTGGCCGGTCAAGATTGCCGAGTTGTCGCGTTTCCGTACCGGCAAGGAAGTCACGCAAGCCATCAAGGGCCTGGGCGATGGCACCATCGATATCGTCATCGGTACGCACAAGCTGCTCTCCGATGAGGTGAAGTTCTCGCGCCTGGGCCTGGTCATCATCGATGAAGAACACCGTTTTGGCGTGCGCCAGAAGGAAGCCCTGAAATCGCTGCGCGCCGAGGTGGATGTCTTGACCCTGACCGCCACGCCGATCCCGCGCACCCTGGGCATGGCCCTGGAAGGACTGCGCGATTTCTCGGTGATCGCCACCGCACCGCAGAAACGCCTGGCCATCAAGACCTTCGTGCGCGCCGAGCAGGAATCGACCATCCGCGAAGCCTGCCTGCGCGAGTTGAAACGCGGCGGCCAGGTCTACTTCCTGCACAACGAAGTGGAAACCATCGCCAACCGCAAGGCCGCCCTGGAGCAGCTGTTGCCGGAAGCGCGCATCGGCGTGGCGCATGGCCAGATGCACGAGCGCGACCTGGAAAAGGTGATGCGCGATTTCGTGGCGCAGCGCTTCAACATCCTGCTCTGCACCACCATCATCGAGACCGGCATCGACGTGCCCACTGCCAACACCATCATCATGCATCGCGCCGACAAGTTCGGCCTGGCGCAGCTGCACCAGTTGCGCGGCCGGGTCGGCCGTTCGCATCACCAGGCTTATGCCTACCTGCTGGTGCAGGATGTGCAGGGCTTGTCCAAGCAGGCGCAGCGCCGGCTGGAAGCGATCCAGCAGATGGAGGAACTGGGCAGCGGTTTCTATCTCGCCATGCACGACCTCGAAATCCGCGGGGCCGGCGAAGTGCTGGGCGATCATCAGTCGGGCGAGATCCACGAGATCGGTTTCCAGATGTATTCCGACATGTTGAACGAAGCCGTGCGCGCCCTGAAGGATGGCCGCGAACCCGACCTCGCCGCGCCGCTCTCGACCACCACCGAGATCAACCTGCACGCCCCTGCGCTGCTGCCCAATGACTTCTGCGGCGATGTGCATGAGCGCCTGTCGCTCTACAAGCGCTTGGCCAATTGCGAGAAGCCCGATGCCATCGACGCCCTGCAGGAAGAGCTGATCGACCGCTTCGGCAAGCTCCCCGATGCCGCCAAGGCCCTCATCGAAACGCATCGCCTGCGCATTGCCGCCAAGCCGCTGGGCATCATCAAGATCGACGCGCATTCGGAGGCTGCGCTGCTGCAGTTCGTTCCCAATCCGCCGATTGATGCCATGCGCATCATCGAGCTGGTGCAGAAGAACCGCCAGGTCAAGCTCAATGGCCCCGACAAGCTGCGCATCACGGCCAGCATGCCCGATCTGAATGCCCGCGTGCAGCAGGTCAAGGCGACCATGAAGGCACTCACCGGCTGAACCGCTTCCTGGCCGCGTATTACCGACTCCAACCGCATCAACGAATCAACAGAACAACATGAACCTGATCCTGCAAGCTCCCAAGCACCACGCTGTTTCTTCTTCGGCCATCGAGACCATTGCGGAGTTGGCCGGTGGCCGCGCCGAACGCATCAGTGACAGCCGCGTGCCCAACGCCGATGCCTGGCGCGTGGCCGGGGTGAGCCTGGGCGATGCGCTCAAGGCCAGCATTGACGCCGCCTGCCTGCAGGCACGACTGGACTATGCCTTCATCGAGGAAGGCCGCAAGCTGACGGATTTTCGCCTGGTGGCCATGGACATGGATTCCACCCTCATCACCATCGAATGCATCGATGAGATCGCCGACATGCAGGGCTTGAAGCCGCAGGTGGCCGAAATCACCGAAGCCGCCATGCGTGGCGAGATCGAGTTCAACGAAAGCCTGACCCGCCGCGTGGCGCTGTTGAAGGGCCTCGATGCGGGTGCCTTGCAGCGCGTCTACGATGAGCGCCTGCAATTGTCGCCGGGGGCGGAGAACATGTTGAAAGCCGTGCAGGCCGCAGGCCTGAAGACGCTGCTGGTCTCGGGCGGTTTTACCTTCTTCACCGACCGCATGAAGGCGCGCCTGGGCCTGGACTACACCCATGCCAATACGCTGGAAGTGCTCGATGGCAAGCTCACCGGCAAGGTGGTCGGCGGCATCGTCAATGCCGACGAGAAGCGCGCGACGGTGGAGCGTGTCTGCCGCGAGATTGGCGCCGGGCCGGCCCAGGCCATCGTCATGGGCGATGGTGCCAATGACTTGCGCATGATGGGCATCTCCGGCCTGTCGGTGGCCTTCCGTGCCAAGCCGGTGGTGCGTGCTCAGGCCAGCGTGGGCTTGAATTTCGTCGGATTGGACGGCATCTTGAATCTGCTGGCCTGATGCTTGCGGCCGGTTTTCCCTCATTTCAGGAGACGCGATGAACCAGGAACTGGTATTCGATCCACAGACCCAAACCGGCCGTGATCTGGTGTGGTGGCTCTACCTTGCGCATGCCGCCTGCCTGGTGTTTTCGCTGGGCATGCTGTCGTGGCTGCCGCTGATCGTCAATTACCTCAAGCGCGGCGACGTGCGCGATACCTTCCTCTATACCCATCATCGCTGGCAGATCCGTTCCTTCTGGTGGTACCTGTTCTGGCTCTTTGCCGGTGGCGTGCTGTGGGCCACGGTGATCGGCATTCCACTGGCCATTCTGGTCTTTTCGCTGGCCTGGATCTGGAAGGCCTACCGTCTCATCAAGGGCTTCCTCGACCTGCAGGACAACAAGCCCATGCCGGTTTGATCCACCTGCTGCAACTCATCCGGAACGGCGCCTGCGGGCGCCGTTTTCCATTCCCGCAGGCGAAAAGAGATTGCAAGGGATAATGGTTATATTGAAAGATTTCAATGATAATCTCGAAGTATTTCTAAATAGCACTATACGAACTTTCGTTCATGCGCTGCCGAACCGGGAGCGAGGACGGGGACGTGCACTCCAAAAAGGGGGAACCTGCGCATGAAGAACTGGACGATCAAGCAACGCATCCTCGGGAGCTTCGGGCTCATCCTGCTGCTGATGGCACTCATGGCCGGCATTTCGGCGGTCAACCTGGGCCGCATCGAGAAGAGCGCCACGGCCCTGCGCGAGGATTCCACACCCGGCCTCTACTACAGCACCCAGATCAACGCGGCCTGGTACGAAAACCTGCTGATGACGCAGCAGATCATCCAGATCGACAGCAATGATGTGGAGCGCCAGGCCGACCTGATCCTGTTACGCCGCAATGGCGAGCGTCTGGACCGACTGCAGGACGATTACGACAAGACCGTCTTCAGCGACACCGACCGCAAGCTCTTCGAGCAATTCAAGGAGGCGCGCCACAAGTATCGCGCCATCGTCAGCGAGGTGCTCAAGATGGACTTCAGCCAGCGTGCGGCCATCGACAAGATCGTCAATGAGCAGATCCGTCCGCAGTGGCGCGCCGGTTACCAGTTCACCCAGCGCATGGTCGATACCAACAAGAGCATTGCCGACGATGCCGCCAGCCGCATCAGCGATGCCGTCACCTCCGCCCAGTTCGCCATGACGACTGCGCTCATGGCGGCCTTGCTGGTGGCGCTGGTGTGCGGTTTCTTCCTCATGCGGGCCATCAACGAGCCGCTGCAGAAGCTGGTGGGTCTGCTCGACATCATGCGTTCGGGCGATTTCTCCCGCCGCGTTGGGTGGGAGCGCAATGATGAGTTCGGCATGCTCGGCAACGGTTTTGACCGCATGACCGATGAGCTGACCAGCCTGGTCTCGCAGGCGCAGAAGTCTTCGGCGCGGGTGGCCACCTCGGTCACCGAGATCGCCGCCACCGCGCGCCAGCAGCAGGCCACCGCTGCCGAAACAGCCGCCACCACCACCGAGATCGGCGCCACTTCGCGCGAGATCCACGCCACCTCGCGTGATCTGGTGCGCACCATGAATGAAGTGTCGGTCGTCTCCGAACAGACCTCGGCCCTGGCCGGCAGCGGCCAGGCCGGCCTGACCCGCATGGGCGACACCATGCACAACGTGATGGAGGCGGCCGGTTCGGTCAGCGCCAAGCTGGCCATCCTCAACGAGAAGGCGGGCAACATCAACCAGGTCGTCACCACCATCACCAAGGTGGCGGACCAGACCAACCTGCTCTCGCTGAACGCGGCCATCGAGGCCGAAAAGGCCGGTGAACACGGACGCGGTTTCTCGGTGGTGGCCACCGAGATTCGCCGCCTGGCCGACCAGACTGCCGTGGCCACCTACGACATCGAAGTGATGGTCAAGGAAATCCAGTCGGCGGTCGCCGCCGGCGTGATGGGCATGGACAAGTTCTCCGACCAGGTGCGGCGCGGCATGCAGGATGTGCAGACGGCCGGCAGCCAGCTCTCGCAGATCATCGCCCAGGTACAGGCGCTGGCGCCGCGCTTTCAGATCGTCAACGAAGGCATGCAGGCCCAGGCCAGCAGCGCCGAGCAGATCAACCAGGCGCTGGTGCAGCTGTCCGAAGCGGCCCAGCAGACCGTGGAATCCCTGCAGCAATCGAGCCAGGCCATCGACGAACTGAACGTGGTCTCCAATGAATTGCGCAATGGCGTGTCGCGCTTCAGGGTGACGGACTGATTGCGGTCCCGTCGCCGCTCCTGACCATGACGCAGCCCCTGTACCTGCTCTTTTCCCTGGGTGAAGAACGCTATGCCCTGGCCACCGCCGAGGTGGCGATGGTGCTGCCGCTCTCGCCCTGCAAGGTCCTGCCTGGCGCGCCTGCGTGGGTGGCCGGGCTGCTGCCGTATGGCGGCGGCCACGTGCCGGTGATTGACCTGTCCATGCTGGCGCTGGGCCGGCCCGCCCCGGCACGCGTGAGTACGCGCCTGGTGCTGGTGCATTACTGGATCGGCCAGGCCGCGCCCGTGTTGCTGGGCCTGATCCTGGAGCGCGCCACCGATACCTTGCGCGTCGACCCGGCCCAGTTCGTGCCTGCGGCCATTCGCAACGAGGGGGCGCCTTACCTGGGACCGGTCATGCCTTACCAGGGCGGATTGCTGCAGCGCGTGCAGGTTGGCGACCTGCTCGATGCGGCCACCCGTGCCTTGCTTTATCCCGAGGTGCCGGCATGAAGACCCTGCCGCTGATCGCCGCCAAGCTCAAGGCGGCCATGGGCATGGACATGGCCACCGTCGGCAGCAGCCTGATCGAGCGCGTGGTGCGCGAGCGTATGGCGGCGCTGGAGATCGATGACGACGGCCGCTACCTGGCGCGTCTGCATGGTTCGGCCGCTGAGCTGCAAGCCCTGATCGAACTGGCAGTGGTGCCCGAGACCTGGTTCTTCCGCGACCGCGAAGCCATCCTGGCCGCAGCCCGCCTTGCCCGTGAGCGGCTGGCGCTGCAGCCGGAGGTGCCGGTGCGCATCCTCAGCCTGCCATGTTCGACCGGTGAAGAACCGTATTCGCTGGCCATGGCGCTGCTGGAGGAGGGTGTCCTGCCGGGGCAGTTCGTCATCGATGCCTACGATATCCGCACCCGCTCGCTGGAGATTGCCGCTGCCGGCATCTATGGCCGCAATTCTTTCCGTGGTCATGAGCTCGGGTTCCGGGAGCGCCATTTCGCGCCGCTGGAGCAGGGCTGGCAACTGCATCAGGCGATTCGCCAGCAGGTCCGCTTTGCGCCCGGCAATCTGCTGGCCGCGGATTTCTTGCGCCAGGCCGCGCCTTACGATTTCATCTTCTGCCGCAACGTGCTGATCTATTTCGAGCGCGAAGTGCAGCGCCAGGTGGTGGCCCTGCTGGAGAGCCTCATGAAACCCGACGCCCTGATCTTCGTCGGTCCGGCTGAAGGGGGCATCCTGCTCAGCCCGCGCCTGGAATCGGCCGGTATCGCCCTGGCTTTCGGTTTTCGCAAGCGGGTGGCCGTCGAGCGGCCGGCCCGGCTGCGGGCTGTGCCGCTGCCGGCCTTTAGCTTTCCCCGCGCCGTGCGGCCGGCAGTCACGGCGGTGCCGGTGACTTCAGCGGCACCAAGGCCGACCTCGTTTGCGCCCGGCAAGCCGACCGTGCTTCGCGCGGCCTCCCCCTCCTTGTTGCAGCAGGCCCGCCTGCTGGCCGACCAGGGACAGCTCACCCAGGCCGCGGCCCTGTGCGAGCAAGCCATCGGCGAGCAGGGGCCGAGTGCCGAGGCATTCTATCTGCAAGCGCTGGTCCACGATGCCGGTGGTGAAAGCGAACTGGCCCAGCGCTGCTATCGCAAGGTGCTGTACCTGGAACCTCAGCATCAGGCTGCCTTGCTGCATCTGGCTGCCTTGCTGCAAGCCCGGGGCGATGCGGCCGGTGCCGAGCGCATGCGCCAGCGTGCCGCACGCGTGAGCCCGGCCGAGGAGAACCATCATGGCTGAACCGACCATGGCACCGTCCCGCGCAGAACTGGATGACTGCTGGAACCGCATCGGTATCAAGGGCGATGGCAGTTGCCCCGAGCTGGCGCATCACGTCCGCTGCCTGAACTGTCCCACGTTTGCCCGCGCCGCCTTGCAGCAGCTTGATCGGGTGGAGGCTTCGGCCGAGGTCGCGCAGCAATGGCGGCACGCCGGCGTGGCCGTGCAGGAGCAGGAGCAGGAGCAGGACCACAGTGCCCTGGCCTCGGCCCTGGTGGTGCGCATCGCCGGTGAATGGCTGGCCATCGCCACTTCCGTCGTGCAGGAAGTGACCGAGACACGGCCGCTGCATAGCCTGCCACATCAGCGCAATACGGCCATTGCCGGGATAGTGAATATCCGTGGCGCCTTGCGCATCTGCGTTTCATTGGCGCATCTGTTCCAGCTGCCTACCGGGACGCCGGCGCCGCATCTGCTGGTGGCCTCGCATGAAGGACAGGTTCTGGTGTTTCCGGTGGAACAGGTGGCGGGTGTGCATCGCTACCCGCACGGCGGCCTGATGCCGGTGCCGACCACGCTGGCCCAGTCCGCCATCCAGTACACGCGCGGCATGGTGGAGTGGCGCGGCCATCCGATCGGCTTGCTGGATCATGAATTGCTGTTCTACGTACTCAACCGGAGCATGACATGAGTACGCCCGACCTCAGCCAGATGTCCATGCTGGACCTGTTCCGCTTCGAGGCGGAAAGCCAGATCGCCCAGCTCAACACCAGCCTGCTGGCGCTGGAGCAGCAGCCCACGGCGGCCGAGCATCTGGAAGCCTGCATGCGCGCCGGCCATTCGCTCAAGGGAGCGGCCCGCATCGTCGGTCTGGAAACTGCGGTCAAGGTGGCCCACGTGCTGGAGGACTGCTTCGTGCTGGCCCAGCAGGGCAAGCTCCATCTGGAGAAAAAACACATCGACGTCCTGCTGCGCGGGGCCGACCTGCTGGGACGCATTGCCTCGCCACCCGATGGCGACGAGGCCTGGGCCGATCATGCCGGCAGTGCCGAAGTGCAGGCTTTCCTGCAGGCCTTGCCGGCCGTGATGAGCGGCGGCGAGGCAGCTCCGTGGCCCGCGCCGTCGACGGCAATGCAGGCGGCACAGCCATTGCCCGCGGCACCGGCTGTGCCGCCGGAAACCATGCACGGCGCAGAGACTGCGCCCGTCCATCCCTCTGCGCAGTTCTCTGCCGGGCGCGCGGTGCGCGTCAGTCCGGAGAGCCTGGACCGGCTGCTGAGCCTGACGGGCGAATCCCTGGTGGAGTCGCGGCGCTTGAAGCAGTTCTCGGCCAGCATGTTGCGCATGAAACGCGTGCAGCGCGAGGCGATGCAGGCACTGGACCTGCTGCAACAAAAAATGTCGGCCAGCCAGCTCGATGAGTTCGCTCAGACCACCCTGGCTGAATTGCGGGCCCTGATGCAGACCAATCAGCAACTGCTGGGCGAGCAACTGATTGCGGTGGATGCCTTTGACCGGCGCTCGGTCAATCTCTCGCAGCAACTGTACGACGAGGCATTGGCCTGCCGGATGCGGCCCTTCGCCGACGGTACTGCCGGGTTTGCCCGCATGGTGCGCGACGTCGGCCATACGCTGGGCAAGTCGGTGCGGCTGGAGATCAGCGGCAATGCCACCCAGATCGACCGCGACATCCTGGAAAAACTTGAAGCGCCGCTCGGTCACCTGCTGCGCAATGCGGTGGATCACGGTATCGAAGACGCTGCCACCCGCCGCGCCGCCGGCAAGCCGGAGCAGGGCGTGGTGCGGCTGGAGGCGCACCACAGTGCCGGCATGCTGTTGATCGAGGTGTCCGATGATGGGGCCGGCATCGACCTGGATGCGCTGCGCCGCACCGTGGTGGCGCGCGGACTGTCCACCGAGGATATCGCCGCGCGCCTGTCCGAAGCCGAACTGCTGGACTTCCTGCTGTTGCCCAGCTTCAGCCTGCGCGAGACCGTCACCGAGATTTCAGGACGCGGCGTCGGCCTGGACGTGGTGGCGGACATGCTCAAGCAAGTGCGCGGCACGATCCGAATCACCACGCGTGCGGGGCAGGGCAGCCGCTTCCTGCTGCAGCTGCCGTTGACGCTCTCGGTGATCCGCAGCCTGCTGGTGGAGATTGCCGGTGAACCTTATGCGTTTCCGCTGGCCTACGTGAATCGGACCCTGCGCTTGCCGGCCGAGGCCTTGCAGACGCTGGAGGGTTACCAGCACTTCAGCCGCGAGGGCCGCCAGGTCGGCCTGGTCAGTGCGCACCAGGTGCTGCAGCGCGGCCAGTGGCGCGCCCGTGACGGCAACGTCTGCGTGGTGGTCATCGGCCAGGACGAACACAGCTATGGCGTGGCCGTCGATGCCTTCCTGGGCGAGCGCATGCTGGTGGTGCAGCCGCTGGATGCGCGGCTGGGCAAGATCCCCGACATCCTGGCCGGGGCGCTGATGGAAGATGGCGCGCCGCTGTTGATCCTGGACGTGGCCGACCTGTTGCGCACGGTGGAAAAGCTGACCGCTTCCGGGCGCCTGCAGAAGGTCGATCAGGACGGCACTGGCGCGGCGGCCGTGACCGCGCGCAAGAAGGTGCTGGTGGTGGACGATTCGCTCACCGTGCGCGAGCTGGAACGCAAACTGCTGACCAACCGGGGCTACCAGGTCACGGTGGCGGTGGATGGCATGGATGGCTGGAACGCCGTGCGTGCCGAGCATTTTGATCTGGTCATCACCGATATCGACATGCCGCGCATGGATGGCATCGAACTGGTCACCCTGATTCGCGGTGCCGCACAATTGCAGTCGCTGCCGGTGATGATCGTGTCCTACAAGGACCGCGAAGAAGATCGGCAGCGTGGCCTGGCGGCCGGTGCCGATCATTATTTCACCAAGAGCAGTTTCCATGACGAAAGCCTGCTGCAGGCCGTCACGGATTTGATTGGAGAGGCCACAACGTGAAGATTGGCATCGTCAACGACACCCCCATGATGGTGGAAGTACTGCGCCGGGTGATTGCCGAAAGCGCCCGCCACGAACTGATCTGGATCGCCCGCGACGGCGAGCAGGCAGTGCAGATGTGTGCCTGGCAATTGCCCGACGTGGTCCTGATGGATTTGCTCATGCCCAGGATGGATGGCGTGGAAGCCACCCGCCGCATCATGCAGGAAACCCCTTGCCCTATCCTGGTGGTGACCTCCGACATGGATACCAGCGCCGCCAAGATCTACGAAGCCATGGGCCACGGTGCGCTCGACGCCACCCAGACGCCGGCCCTGATCGGGGCGGCCGGCAAGCGCGACGCGGCTGCCCTGATCGAGAAGATCGACAACCTCGGACGCCTGAGCCCCGAGGAGGTGGTGGCGCCCGTACGGCCGTCCTTGCGCGCGCTGTCGCCGGTAGTCCACGGCGAGCTGGCGCCGCTGGTGGCCATCGGCGCGTCAGCGGGCGGTCCTTCGGCGCTGTCGACCCTGCTCAAGCAGGTGCCGCGCGAGTTTCCCGGCAGCATCGTGATCGTGCAGCACATCGATGCCGCCTTCGCCCCCGGCATGGCGCAATGGCTGCAGCAACAGTCGGTGCTGCGCGTGCGGCTGGCCGCGGAAGGCGACCTGCCTCGGCGCGGCGACGTCTTGCTGGCGGGCAGCAACCATCACCTGGTTTTCAAGGAGGGCTGCCGCCTGGGTTATGCCGAAGGCGCGCCCACGGATGTCTACCGGCCTTCGGTAGACGCTTTTTTCCACAGCATCGTGCGCCACTGGGAGGGCCGGGCTACCGGCGTCCTGCTCACCGGCATGGGCCGTGATGGCGCAGCCGGCCTGAAGGCCTTGCGCGACAACGGCTACCACACGCTGGCACAGGACCAGAAAAGCTGCGCCGTCTACGGCATGCCCAAGGCCGCCGTGGCGCTCAATGCCGCCGTCGACGTGCTGCCCGTCAGTGCCATGGCAGCGCGGCTGCAAGCCTTGTTGGCAGAGGCATGACGCAATTGAACAGAAGGAAAGCATGATGAGTTCGGTGCAAGCAACCGACACGGTGGGCGGCGGCCCCATATTGCCCGCTGACGAATACAAGATCATGGTGCTGCTGGTGGATGAGCAGGCCATGGTGGGCGAGGCGATCCGCCGCGCGCTGCTCAATGAAGAGCATATCGACTTCCATTTCTGTACCCGTGCCAATGAAGCGCTGGCCGTGGCGGAACAGACGCGCCCCACGGTAATCCTGCAGGACCTGGTGATGCCCGGCGTGGATGGCATGACGCTGGTGAGCCAGTATCGTGCCAGCCCGGCGCTGGCCAATGTCCCCATCATCGTGCTGTCCTCGCGCGACGATCCCGAGATCAAGCGCGATGCCTTTGCCGGTGGCGCGAACGATTACATGGTCAAGCTGCCGGACGTGATCGAACTGGTGGCGCGGCTGCGCTATCACTCGCGCTCTTACATCAACCTGCTGCAGCGGGACGCAGCGTATCGTGCACTGCGCGAGAGCCAGCAGCTGTTGCAGAAGACCAATTTCGAACTGCAGCGCCTGACCAATACCGATGGGTTGACGGGCATTGCCAACCGCCGCTATTTCGACGATTACCTGGGTGCCGAATGGCGCCGTGCCCGGCGTGACGGCCTGCACCTGTCGCTGCTGCTGATCGACGTCGATTTCTTCAAGCTCTACAACGACAGCTATGGTCACGTGGCAGGCGATGCCGTACTGCGCCGGGTGGCGCAGACGCTGGACAACAGCATCCAGCGTCCGGCCGACCTGGCGGCGCGCTTTGGTGGCGAGGAATTCGCCATGATCCTCCCGCATACGCCCATGGAAGGTGCGCATGCCTTGGGCCAGAAGGTATGCCAACTGATCGAGGCGAACCAGGTGGCGCATGAAGGTTCCAGGATCAGCCCCTGGCTCACGGTGAGCATCGGCGCCGCCTGCATCGTACCGGGCAGGGAGCAGGACGTCAGTGAATTGGTCGAGATGGCCGACCGCCGCCTCTACCTGGCCAAGCAGCAGGGCCGCAACCGGGTGGTCTGGCAGGATGGCTGACAACAACGCTGCGTGCATCGATGGCGCGCAGTCCTTACGATAACCCCATGGGAAGGAATCCGGCATGCGTACCATCGCCAGCCTGGAAGAATTGAAATCGCTGGCGGGCCAGGAAGTGGCCTGCAGCGAATGGATCACCATCACGCAGGAGCAGGTGGATCGCTTTGCCGATGCCACCGGCGACCATCAATGGATCCACGTCGATGCCCAGCGCGCCGCGCGCGAATTGCCCTACGGCGGCACGGTGGCACATGGTTTTCTGACGCTGGCGCTGCTGCCGCGCATGCTGTCGGAGTCCATCAGCCTGGGCCCGGATGTGCGCATGCTGCTCAACTACGGCTTGAATCGCGTGCGTTTCCCGGCACCCTTGCCGGTGGGGCGCCAGGTGCGGGGCGTGATCCGGCTGGAGTCCACCGAGGACATTCCCGGCGGTGTCCAGCTGGCCTGGCTCATCACGGTGGAGTGCGAAGGATCGGACAAGCCGGTGTGCGTGGCCGAATTCCTGGTGCGCCGTTATTGAGTGCAGTCATCCCTCGAGCCTGCGAGGAAGCGATGCCTTTCTCGCAGAAGCTCATGCATGGTGTGGCCTGAGCGCATCGCTGTCCATTGCCTGCATGGATTTTGACGGAGGCCATGGCGCGAAGCTGTCATTAGGTGCTAATGTGCAATCGTTCGGCAGCGCCAGTGTGGCGCAGCCGCTGCGTCCTTGCTGATCCTGCCACTGATGATGTCAGAACGTCCGCCCCTACAAGTCGACGCCGATACCGCATCCTGCCGGAAGGCGCTCGCCTTCAACAACCAGACTCTCTCTTATATCGCGCGCGGCGCGCCGCTTCCACAATTGCTGGACCGTATCGCCCGCGGCTTCTCGGCCAGCTATCCGCAACGCGCGCTGGCCATCTTCCTGTTCGACCGCCAGGCGCGGCGCATGAGCGTGGGCGCGGCACCGAGCCTGCCGCCTGCGTTCCTGGCCGATCTGGCGGAGCTCGATGGCCATGACCCCGATACGCCACCATTCTGGGACCGCCTGACTGCGCTCAGCGCACGTCACGGACGTTGCCTCCTGGAACTGCTGCCGCTGCGCTCGTTTGCCGGCGAACTCGCCGGCGTGCTGACCGTCTGCACGGCTGCTGATGCGCCGGGAGATGCGTCCCACCTGGAGCAGGCCTACCGCGATACGGTCGGTGCGGCCGTGTCGATGGCCATGCTGTCCATCGAGCGCGCCCTGGTGCCGGCCCACGTACAGGTCAAGAGCGAGCCACCCGGTGAGGCCAACGAACGCATGGCGCTGGCCATCGAAGGCAGCGGCACGGGCATCTGGGACCGCAACGCCGTCACCGGCGAGATCTATTATTCGCGCGGCTGGAAGGCCATCCTCGGCTATGAGGACTGGGAGCTCTCCAGCCATATCGAGGATGCCTACCAGCGCATCCATCCGGACGACCTGCCCTATGTGCAGGAAACCATCCGCCAGCATTTCGCTTCGCGCTCTGACACCTATCAGGTCGAGCACCGCATCCGCTGCCGCGACGGCAGCTACAAGTGGATCAGCAGCCGTGGCAAGGTGGTGGCGCGCGATGCCCAGGGCAATGCCTTGCGCATGATCGGTACCACTACGGACATCACCGAGGTCAGGCAGCTCACCGAAAAACTGGCCAAGAGCAGCCGCATGCTCGATTACCTGACCAGTGAAATTCCCGGCATGGTGTTCCAGTTCCGGGTGCCGCCGGGCGAGCGCGGCTATTTCACCTACGTCAGCGAAGGCGCGCGCGAGACCTTTGGACTCACGCCTCAGCAGTTGCTGGAGACCCCGACCATCATTGATACCATCATCCATCCCGAAGACATGGCGCGCTATGAGGCCGCGCGCCAGGCGGTACTGGCTGGCGCCTCACACTGGATGCTGGAGTTTCGCGTGATCACCTCCGGCCATGGCGTGCGCTGGCTGCGCGGGCAGGCCCGTCCGCGCCGGCTGGAGGATGGCACTACGCTCTGGCACGGTTTCATCAGCGACATCAGCCAGAGCAAGGCCTTCGAACTGGAGCTGCAGGAATACGCCCTCACCGATTACCTCACGCAGCTGCCCAACCGCCGTCACTTCATGCAGCGCCTGCAGGAAGAGCACAGCCGCATCCAGCGCGGCGTGCGCGATACGGCAGCGGTGCTGATGTGCGATCTGGATCACTTCAAACGCATCAACGACAGCTTGGGCCATGCCGTGGGAGACCAGGTGCTGAAGCATTTTGCGCAGGTACTCCAGCGCCAGTTGCGCAAGTCCGATGCGGCCGGGCGGCTGGGGGGAGAAGAGTTTGCGGTGATCCTGTCCGGCGCCAATCTGCAGGCCGCCGCCGAATTTGCGATGCGCCTGCAGGCCCGCTTTGCCAGCCAGCCGCTGCTGCACGAAGGCCAGCCATTGCAGGTCACGCTCTCCGTCGGCATCGCCCTGATGCAGGCGGACTGTGGCAGCCAGGAGCAAGTCCTGCGGGCCAGCGATGACGCCTTGTACCGCGCCAAGGAAAAAGGGCGCAACCGTGTCGAGTTTGCGCCCTTCGCCTGCCCTTGACGGGATGCCGGGGCGGATCTGCGACCCGCCTGCAGCCATCACCGGTCAGCGTTTTTCGTACTGGCTTTTGCCGAACAGTAATTCCCTGGCCTTGTCATCGTGCAGCGGCTTGCGCTTGTCGGCCAGCACGGTCACGCCACGCTGCACGGCCGGACGGGCGTTGATGGCATCGAACCAGCGCTTGACGTTGGGGAAGTCCGCAAGATCGATGCCCTGATTCTTGTGCGAACGGGTCCAGGGGAAGCAGGCGATGTCGGCAATGGTGTAATTGTCGCCGGCCAGGTAGGCATGCTGGCCCAGCTGCTTGTCCATCACCTGATACAGGCGGCGCGCTTCATTGCTGTAGCGGTTGACGGCGTACTCGATCTGCTCAGGTGCATAGAGACGGAAATGGTGCGCCTGGCCAAGCATCGGTCCCAGGCCGCCCATCTGGAACATCAGCCATTGCAGCACTTCATACTTCTCGCGCACGGTCTCGCCCAGGAAGCGGCCGGTCTTGCCGGCCAGGTAGATCAGGATGGCGCCCGATTCGAACAGCGAGATCGGCGCACCGTCCGGACCCTCGGGATCGACGATGGCGGGGATCTTGTTGTTGGGCGAGATCTTCAGGAATTCGGGCGTGAACTGGTCACCGGCGCCGATATCGATGGCATGCGCGGTGTAGGGCAGGCCGCATTCTTCCAGCATGATGTGGACCTTGTGGCCATTCGGGGTGGCCCAGCTGTAGACGTCGATCATGGATTTCCTTTTTTGCGTGTCGTGTTGAGGGGGGAGGTCACGGAACGGAAAACGATATAAATGATTTGCGCGCTGGCGGCATTACAGCCTGGCCAGCCGGTCCAGCGCCAGTTGCAGCGTCTCTTCCTTCTTGGCGAAGCAGAAGCGCACGATGCCCGATTCCCTGGGCGTGTTGTAGAAGGCCGAGACCGGAATGGCGGCCACGCCGATCTCGCTGGTGAGCCACTTGCAGAACTCGGCTTCGGGCAGGTCCGAAATGGCGCCGTACTTCACGCACTGGAAATAGGTGCCTTGCGAGGGCAGCAGCTCGAAACGCGTATTGGCCAATCCTGAGCGGAAAAGATCACGCTTGTGTTGGTAAAACGCCGGCAAGTCCAGGTACGGTGCGGGATCCTTCATATATTCGGCCAATCCGTACTGAACCGGGGTATTGACGGTAAAGACGTTGAACTGGTGCACCTTGCGGAATTCAGCGGTCAGCGCGGCCGGTGCTGCCACGTAGCCGACCTTCCAGCCGGTGACGTGGTAGGTCTTGCCGAAGCTGGAATTGATGAAGCTGCGCTCGGCCAGTTCCGGATGACGCGCCAGCGATTCGTGCGGCTGGCCGTCGAAGACCATGTGCTCGTACACCTCGTCGGACAGAATCAGGATGTCGGTGCCGCGCACGATGTCGGCCAGCGCCGCTACGTCGGCCGCGCGCATGACGCTGCCGGTCGGATTGTGCGGAGTGTTGACCATGATCATGCGGGTCTTGGGTGTCACGGCAGCCTGAACCCTGGCCCAGGGAATGCTGTAGCCGGCCGCGCCCACTTCCATCTGCACGAACACCGGCACGCCACCGGCCAGCTCGATGGCCGGGACGTAGCAGTCATAGACCGGTTCGATCACGATGACTTCATCGCCCGGATGCACGGCGCACAGCACCGAGGTCAGGATGCCTTGCGTGGCACCGGCCGTGACCGTGATTTCGGAGACCGGATCATAGCGATGACCGTACAGCCGCTCGACCTTGGCGGCAATGGCTTCGCGCAGGGGCAGCACGCCGGCCATGGGGGGATACTGGTTCAGGCCATCCTGCATGGCCCGGGTGACGGCATCCACCAGCGCCGGATCGCAATGGAAATCGGGGAAACCCTGGCCCAGGTTGACCGCGCCTTTTTCGCTGGCCAGGGCCGACATGACGGTGAAGATGGTGGTGCCGACCTTGGGCAGCTTGGTGACGATGTTGGGGGTGCTCATTGCAGCGGGCTCGTTCTTGTGATGATCGCAAGCCCGTTATTCTAGCCGGATTCGCTGCACCGTTCAGGTGGCCGGATCAAGGAAGGCATCGGCGCGCCAGAGCTGCGGCGGCACGATGGCAAACATGCCGCGTTTGACGGTGCGCTTGCCCAGCTTCAGGACGGCCTTGTCCTTGCTCACCAGGACGTGAGCCTGGCATTGCAGCGCCAGCTCGAGGAATTTCTGATCATCGCGGTCGGTGCAGACGGGCAGCCCGAAGGTGTTGACCTGGGCCAGCGGCAGGCATTGCAGCAGACGGTCGAATTCGGCGCAGATGGCCGGCTTGGTCTCGGGTGTGACCGGCAGGTGCGGATAATCCAGCACGGCCAGCCACTCGCTGCGGCAATCCTCGCGGGTATAGGCCTGGACCGTGCCTTGCTCCAGCGCCGCCTGCAGGGCCGCCCAGCGCGGATCGCGGAAGACGAACAGGTCCAGGCAGACGTTGGTGTCCAGCACCACGCGCTGGCGCCCGGAGGGGGCGTCGGCGGACGTGGCGGTGGGAAGGGGAAGCGGGGAGGTGAGGGAAGGTGTTGCCTGGATGCTCATTGAAGAAGTGGAAACTAGTTGTCGATGCCGCGCTGGCCGGGCGGCGGCGCTTCCTGCTGGCTGAACAGGTCGCCGCCGGCTTCGAGCGCATCATACCCCTGATCGGTGACGCGCCAGAAATTGTGCATGTCCACCGCCGCCAGTCCGCGGTCGTAGAGCAGGCGCAGATGATGCAGGATCACCTCCGGCGCCACCTGTCCGGGCAGGGCGCTCTGGATCTTTTCCACGTCGCCGTAGAGGGTGCCGAAGGATGCCAGTTGCTTCAGGATTTCGCCCATGAGGGCTTTGTCGCGTTTCATGATCTCCTCCTTGCCGGTTCTACATGGACAGCGAAAGGTGGGTAAAGTGCCGACAACGTGTCAACACAAGTTCGCTGTCGGCCGGCTGCAGCTCACTTTGGGCATGCCTGGTTGGTGTTGGCTTGTTGATTAACGGCAAGTCCGCGGCTGAACTTGAATCCGGATTTCCTTCCAAAACGTCCAATACTTCAGTTTAGGAGCTGCCAGCCGGGGAGCAAAGGCGCAACAGCCCGGGGTTTGCTGTCCAAATATTCATATCGTTCCGAAACCGGGCCCAAGCGCACGGAATGGCCGCGCTTTGGGTATCATGACGGCCACCTTGTCTGAACCTGATCATTGGATGCCCCCTCATGCTGATTGTTTTATCTCCCGCCAAGTCGCTGGACTATGACACGCCTCCCACTACCGACATCCACACCACACCGGCTTTCGTATCGCGCTCGGCTGAGCTGATCGAGGTCCTGAAGACCAAGTCGCCCGCCGAGATCGGCAGCCTCATGGGCATTTCCGACCAGCTGTCGGTACTGAACGTGAACCGCTATGCCAGTTGGTCGCGCAAGTTCACCACCAAGAACGCCAAGCAGGCGGTGCTGGCCTTCAACGGCGACGTCTACGAGGGCCTGGATGCGGCCTCGCTCAATCCCAAACAGCTGGATTATCTGCAAGGCCACGTGCGTATCCTCTCGGGCCTCTACGGCATGCTGCGCCCGCTGGACCTGATGCAGCCGTACCGCCTGGAGATGGGCACCAAGCTGGCCAATCCGGGCGGCAAGGACCTGTATGCGTTCTGGGGCAGCGAGATCACCGAGGCGCTCAACGCCGAGCTGGCCGCACAGAAGGCACCGGTGCTGGTGAACCTGGCCTCGGAAGAATATTTCAAGGTCGTCAAGCCCAAGCTGCTCAAGGCCCAGGTGATTTCGCCGGTATTCGAGGACTGGAAGGGCGGCAAGTACAAGATCATTTCCTTCTACGCCAAGCGTGCGCGCGGCCTGATGGCGCGCTATGCAGCCCAGAAGAACATCAGCCAGCCGGAAAAGCTCAAGGCCTTCGACGTGGAGGGTTATGCCTTCGCGCCCGAGGCGTCTACCGAGAGCCAGTGGGTGTTCCGCCGCAAGCTGGAAGCCTGATCGCCTGATCTCGCAGCCCGCCGGGATCAGGCGGGCTGCCTGGACCAGCCAATAAAAAACCCTCGCCATGGCGAGGGTTTTTTATTGAAACTTGCACAGGCTGGCTTACCAGACCTTCCACCACGGCTTGGTCTTGGGCTTGGGGCCGCCGTTGTACCAGGGGCTGTTGGGGTAGGTGGCCTGGATGATGCGTTCGGTATCTTCCTTCAGCTTGGTCTGGCCCAGCGCTTCGTAAGAGCGCATCAGGATGAACAGGGCTTCTTCGTTGGCCGGCGAATCCGGATACTGCTTGATGGCGGCCTGGGCGCGGTTGGCGGCCGACACGTAGGCACCACGGCGGAAGTAGTAGTTGGCCACGTGGACGTCGTACTGGGACATGGCATTGACCAGGTATTTCATGCGGGCAATGGCGTCCGGGGTGTACTTGCTGTCGGGGAAACGTTCGGCCAGCAGCTTGAACGAATCGAAGGCGTCACGCATGGCCTTGGGATCGCGTTCGGTGTTGTCCTGGTCGGTGAAGGTGTCGAAGATGGTGGTGCGATCATTGAAGTTGATCAGGCCACGCAGGTAGTACATGTAGTCGACATTGGGGTGGTTCGGGTGCAGCTTGATGAAGCGGTCCACCGCTGCCAGGCCCTGTGCCTGCTCGTTCTGGCGGTAGTAGGCGTAGGCGATGTCCATCTGTGCCTGCTGGGCGTAGGTACCGAAGGGATAGCGCGATTCGAGCTTCTCGAAGTACTTGATGGCCTTGTCGTAGCCGCCGGCATTCAGTTCATCCTTGGCTTCCGAGTATAATTTCGCGGCAGACCAGCCGACCGTCTCGTCTTTTTGTTCCGGCAAGAGGCCGCAGGCGGTCAGCGAGAGGGCAAAACCGATGATGAAGAACTTCAATAAGATTTTGTGCATGACTCTTGTGTGCTTGTCTGGGACTATCAGTTGTGCATGGCGCAAGCGCCTACCCGAGCCGGCTGCATCGATACCCGAAATACAATCAACCCGATCCGGCGATTATAGCTGATGTCACGTAAGAAACCCCTTCCGATTACAAATGGCGATGAGCCTGTAAAGAACGCCCTTCCGCCCGAGGACGATTTCGATGACGGCGAGCAAGCCGACGAAAGCGCCACCGGCCTGGAGCCCCTGAGTTTCCGCCTCGACGATGAGGTCATCGGCCAGCGGCTGGACAAGGTATTGTCCGGCCTCATGCCCGAATTCTCGCGCAGCCGCATCCAGCAATGGATCGAAGACGGCCATGTGACCGTCGACGGCGCGCCCGCCAAGGGCAAGATGACCATGCTGGGCGATGAGCTGGTGGAGGTGGCACCGCAATCGGTGCCGGCCGACCAGCCCTATGCACCCGAGGCCATGGACCTGGACATCCTGCACGAGGACAAGTCCATCATCATCCTGAACAAGCCGGCCGGCCTGGTGGTGCATCCTGCCGCCGGCAACTGGAGCGGCACGCTCTTGAACGGCCTGTTGCACCATTGCCCGGCCCTGGCCAATGTGCCGCGCGCGGGCATCGTGCACCGGCTGGACAAGGAAACCAGCGGCCTGATGGTGGTGGCCAAGACCCTGGCCGCCCAGACCGACCTGGTGCGCCAGTTGCAGGCGCGCAGCATGAAGCGCCAGTACCTGGCCCTGGTATGGGGCCTGCCGCAGCTCTCCGGCACCATCAATGCGCCGATGGCACGCCACCCGCGCGACCGCATCAAGATGGCCGTGTCCCAAAGCATGCGGGCCAAGCCGGCCGTGACCCATTACCGCCGCCTGGCCACGGGCGAGATCGATCGCAAGCCGGTCAGCCTGGTGCATTGCCGCCTGGAAACCGGACGCACGCACCAGATCCGCGTGCACCTGCAATCGCTGGGTTTTGCATTGGTAGGCGACGCGCTCTACGGCAAGCAGCACCTGGCTTCCATCTTCCCGCGCCAGGCCTTGCTGGCCGGTCGGCTGGGCCTGGTGCATCCGACCTCGGGCAAGTTCCGCCAATGGGCCGCACCCTTGCCGGAAGACATCGTGGCCTTGCTCCAGCGTGCCAGGATCGACCCGGCCCTGGCGGTGATCCCCGAGATGAGCGAGCAAGCCGATCCCGTCCTGGGCGATTACGACGAAGACGATGACGACTATTGAGCGAGCCCGCCCATGGAGCTGCTGATCCCCGACTGGGCCGCACCGGCCAACATCGGCGCCCTGACCACTTTGCGTGCCGGCGGCTTCAGCCCCGCGCCCTACGGCGACGGGCAGGGCGGTCCGGGCCTGAACCTGGGCACCCACGTGGACGATGATCCGGCGCTGGTCGCCCGCAACCGTGCGCTGCTGCGCCGCCTGCTGCCGGCCGAGCCGGCCTGGCTGACGCAGGTGCATGGGGTGAACGTGCTGGACGCGGCCGCGCTGCCCGATCAGCCTACCGCCGATGCCAGCATCAGCAGCACGCCCGGCGCGGTGTGCGTGATGATGACGGCCGATTGTCTGCCGGTCCTGTTCTGCGATCGCGCCGGCACGGTGGTGGGCGCGGCCCATGCAGGCTGGCGCGGGTTGGCGGCCGGTGTATTGGAACGGACCGTGGCCGCCATGCGCGCGCGCGGCGCCCAGGACATCCTCGCCTGGCTGGGGCCGGCCATCGGGCCCGGGCATTTCGAGGTCGGCGGCGAAGTGCGCGAGGCATTCATGGATCAGCAGGCCGAGGCGGAAAGCGCCTTCCGGGCTTATCCGGGGCGCCCCGGCAAGTACCTGGCCGACATCTACCAGTTGGCGCGCCAGCGGCTGGCGAAGGTGGATGTACGCGACGTCAGCGGTGGCGGCCTGTGTACCGTGGCCGATCCGCGGTTCTATTCCTATCGGCGCGACAAGACCACCGGGCGCATGGGCTCGCTGATCTGGCTCAAGTGAAATCGGGCGAAAACTTCACGTCGAGATGATCCTGCCTGGCCTCGACGACGCAATGGCGGCTTTCCGAAGCCGCCATTTTTCATGATGCTTCATGCGTGCCGTTGCAAGGCCAGGATCAGGTCGCGCGTATGCCCCGGCAAGCCTTCCAGCCCGCGCACGCAGATGAGCAACTGGCGCTGGCTCCAGCCGTCGGTGAGCGGGATGGCGCGGATGTCCATGTGGGCGGCGCAGGCCCGGGCGGCCGTTTCGGGCATCACCGCCACGCCGACCTGATGCTCCACCATGCGGCAGATGCCATCGAAACTGCGCAGCCGCACGCGGTATTGCAGGCGCCGCCCGGCGCGGGTGGCGTGGCCCGAGAGATGCTGCTGCAAGGCGCTGTCACCGGACAGCCCGACAAAATCCTCGCCCAGCAACTCACTGAAGGCCAGCGACTTGCGCCGCGCCAGCGGATGTTTTTTCGAGAGCACCGCCACCAGATGGTCCTGGCGGAAGGGATAGGTCTGCAAGGGACCGCTGTCGGCCGAGTCGGCGATGATGCCCACGTCGGCCACGCCATCGACCACTGCCTGCACGACTTCATAGCTCAGCTTTTCTTCCAGTTCGATATCGGTGTGCGGATGCCGCGCCAGGAAGCGCGCCAGCACCTCCGGCAGGAATTCGGTCATGGCCGAGGTATTGCAGAGCAAGCGGATATGCCCCTTCAAGCCCTGCGCATACTGGCCCAGTTCATCGCGCAACTGCGCCATCTGCTGCGCCATCATGCGCGCGTGATGGGCCAGCGCGCGCCCGGCATCGGTGGTCTGCACGCCGCGCCGGCCGCGCTCCAGCAAGGCCGTGCCCAGCGCATCCTCCATGTTGCGGATACGCGCACTGGCCGAGGCCAGCGCCATGTGGGCGCGTTCGGCACCCGCAGTGATGCTGCCGCTTTCGACGATGTGCAGGAAAAGACGCAGGTCGGACAGTTCGAAGCGTTGGCTCATCGGCGGGCAGGGGCAGAAGCAGAAGGGAAAGAAAAGGTCTTGCCGCGACATTGAGCCTTCGGCCAGGCCGAAGGCTGGCTAAGTGTATTCCACATTTCCAGCGCGGGCGAGGACTGGCAGACTGGGAAACCTTGCTATCCCGCTGTCCCGTTATCCGGTCTTCGTCCTGCCATGCCCAGCCTGCTTTGCCTCGTCGACATGAATGCCACCCTGCTTGCCGTCAGCCTGGCGGTATTCCTGCTGGCCGGCTTCGTCAAGGGCGTGATCGGCCTGGGCTTGCCGACGGTGGCGGTGGGCTTGCTGAGCCTGGTGATGCCGCCGGTGCAGGCGGCGGCGCTGCTGATCCTGCCTTCCATGGTGACCAATGGCTGGCAACTGGCCACCGGCGGCGCTTTCCTGATGCTGGTACGCCGCCTGTGGGGCCTGCTGGCGGGCATCATCGCCGGGACCCTGGCTGGGGCAGGATTCATGGGCGCCGATGGCGGCCGCCACGCCATCATCGGACTGGGCGTGGCGCTGATGCTGTATGCGCTGGCCGGCCTGGCGGCATGGACGCCCACGGTACGGCCGCATCATGAGCGATGGTGGTCGCCCGTCGTCGGTCTGCTCACGGGGCTGGTCACTGCCGCTACCGGGGTGTTCGTGATCCCGGTGGTACCTTACCTGCAGGCGCTGGGGTTGCCGCGCGACCAACTGATCCAGGCGCTGGGGCTGTCCTTCACCGTCTCCACGTTCGCCCTGGCGGTCAACCTGGGGCAGGGCGGAGCCTTCAGTGCAGCCGTAGGCTGGGCCTCGCTGATCGTGCTGTTGCCGGCCTTGCTCGGTATGGCCCTGGGCACCCGCGTGCGTGCGCTGGTGCGGGCCGCTACCTTCCGCCGCTGCTTCTTCATCGGCTTGCTGCTGCTGGGGCTGCATCTGGCCTGGCATCTGCCTGATCTGTTCGGAGTGGGCCGATGAGCTCCCCGCGCGAGCGCGCTTGCGGCTGGCAGATCGAAGGGCCCAAGCAAGGCCGGGCCAATGAGGTGCATGTCTACGCCTGGCTCGATGGCGGCATGATTGCCATGCTTGATTGTGAGTTACGTGACTGTGGGGATCTGAAGTTACGTATGGCTTATGTGTCGCCACCCTGGCGCGGATCGGCCGTGCTGCGCGATATGCTTGCCGTACTGAAACCCCGTTATCGCCAGATCGCTCTGCGGCGCGCAGTACGGCGCGGATGGGCCAGCCGCTGATTTGCTGAGTTTTATAGGCCTCGCGCGTGTCATGGTGCATTGCGCAAACCTGCGCTGCTGAAGGTTTTCGGGCTCACGACAATAGTGCGTGGCGGTGGGGTTTTCTAAGTTTTCAGCAACGGTGCCGGCGCGCTGGCAGGGTCATGAGGCAGGGGTGGGCGGCTCGTCTCCGCTGATGTCGTGCTCGCGTTTAACGGAACGGTCATCTTTGTTTTCTTCCTTGCGGCCAGCTGTCAATTTCTTCATCTTTTGACGATTCCGCTTGCGTTGCGGCGTACCCATCAGGTATAAAACGATGGTCAAGGGAATTATCCCGTACAGCAGGAAAGTAGCGACGCCAGCGATCGCTGACTGTTCGGTGATCGACATCATGAAGACGACGTAGAGCCATGCGATAGCGACGATGATCATGGTGAAATGGCGCTTCGAGACAAACCATAACGATACGCGAAAATTGCAGATCCGAGCATGAACAAGCAGAATCCGCAGCAACCCTCTCCCGATGTATCCGCGTGGCTGGCACAGATGTCCGATCCGAAATTCTGGACCTCGCTGCAGTCCCAGTTCCAATCCCACTTCGACCAGTTCAAGTCGCATTTGCCGCCCATGCCCGCGATGGCCGGGATGCCGCAAATGCCAGGCTTCCCGGGTGGCACGCTGCCGCCGGGCGCCGGACAGATCGATCCTTCCGTGCTGCTCAAGCAGCTCGGCGAGATGGGCGCCACGCTCGATCCCGCCGACCTGGTGCGATTGCAGCAGGACTACACCCGCGAATTCGGCGAGCTGTGGCAATCGATGCTGGCGGCCAAGACGCCGGCCATCACCGACCGCCGCCTGTCGGCACCGGCTTGGCACGAACATCCTTACTTCGCATTCCAGGCCGCGGCCTATCAATTGAATTCGCGCTTCCTGCTGGCCCTGGCCGATGCGGTCAAGGGCACCGAGAAGGTGCGCCACAAACTGCGTTTTGCGGTGCAGCAGATGATCGATGCCATGTCGCCGGCCAACTTCCTGGCCACCAACCCGGTGGCGCAGCAGAAGATCCTGGAGACGCGCGGCGAGAGCCTGACCCAGGGGATCGCGCAATTGCTGGCGGACCTGCAGAAGGGCCACATCTCGCAGACCGATGAAACCGCCTTCGAGGTCGGCCGCGACGTGGGTGCCAGCGCCGGTTCGGTGATCTTCGAGAACGAACTGTTCCAGCTGATCCAGTACGCGCCGCTGACCAAGACCGTGCATGCGGTGCCGCTGCTGATCGTGCCGCCGTGCATCAACAAGTTCTACATCCTCGACCTGCAGCCGCAGAATTCGCTGGTGCGCTATACGGTGGAGCAGGGCCATACGGTGTTCCTGATTTCCTGGCGCAATGCCGATGCGACCGTCGAGACCGCCACCTGGGAAAACTACGTGGACGACGCCGTGGTGCGCTCCATCCACATCGTCCAGGAAATCAGCAAGCAGCCGCAGATCAATGCCTTGGGCTTCTGCGTGGGCGGCACCATCCTGTCCTGCGCGCTGGCGCTGTTGGCCGCGCGCGGCGAAGATCCGGTGTCCAGCCTGACGCTGCTGACCACCTTCCTCGATTTTTCCGATACCGGTGCCATCGATGTCTACATCGATGAGATGCAGCTGGCCCTGCGTGAGCAGATGATCGGCCAGCGCGGCCTGATGGCCGGGCGCGATTTTGCCAGCGCCTTTTCCAGCCTGCGTCCCAACGACCTGCTGTGGAACTACGTCGAATCCAATTACCTCAAGGGCGAGAAGCCCAGCGCCTTCGACCTGCTGTACTGGAATGCCGACAGTACTAATCTGCCGGGGCCGATGTTCTGCTACTACCTGCGGCACATGTACCTGGAGAATGCGCTCAAGGAACCTGGCCGGCTGACCGTAGGCGGGGAGAAGATCGACCTGCGCAAGATCAGCGCGCCGGCCTTCATCTATGCCTCGCGCGATGACCACATCGTGCCCTGGAAATCGGCCTATGCCTCGCTGGAGCTGATCAATACCGGCAAGCGCAGCAACAACCGTTTTGTGCTGGGCGCTTCAGGCCATATCGCCGGCGTGATCAATCCGGCCTCCAAGAACAAGCGCAATTACTGGGTCAACGACAAGGCCAGGCTGGGCAGCGATGCCGACACCTGGATGGCGGGCGCGACCGAGCATCCCGGCAGCTGGTGGGGCGAGTGGGCGGCGTTCCTGGCCAAGCATGGCGGGCGCAAGGTGGCCGCGCCCAAGACCCTGGGCTCGACGCGCTACAAGCACATCGAGCCGGCACCGGGGCGCTACGTGAAGGTCAAGGCCGACCAGCTGGTGGGCTGAAGAAATCTGCCAGCCGGCCAGGGGGCATGACAGAAGCCGGCGGCATCGATGAAAAAGAGGGCGGTGACCCACGCGGGCCCGCCGACAGAGAGAGACGGCCAGCAGCGCATCCGCGGCGCAGCCTGGCCTGACAAGACAAAGGAGCGTCCTTCGCACGAAGGGCCTCCACCAATGCGGCGCAAAGCAGACGCGAAAGAGGGGGGCAGGGCTTACCCCAATAATCACCATCCCTATAGGAGGCAACATAATGAGCAAGCGTATCGCATATGTGACCGGCGGCATGGGCGGCATCGGAACCGCCATCTGCACCCGTCTGTGCAAGGACGGATATACCGTGGTGGCCGGCTGCGGCCCCAATTCCACCCGCAAGGATACCTGGCTGGCGACCATGCGCGGTCACGGCTATGACATCCACGCCTCCGAAGGCAACGTCTCGGACTGGGAATCCACCAAGGCCGCCTTCGAGAAGGTGCGCGCCGAGATCGGCGAAGTGGACGTGCTGGTCAACAATGCCGGCATCACCCGTGACGGCCAGTTCCGCAAGATGAGCAAGGCGGACTGGGATGCGGTCATCGACACCAACCTGAATTCGCTCTTCAACGTCACCAAGCAGGTCATCGAAGGCATGTGCGAGCGTGGCTTTGGCCGCATCATCAACATCTCCTCGGTCAACGGCCAGAAGGGCCAGTTCGGCCAGACCAACTACTCCACCGCCAAGGCCGGCATCCACGGCTTCACCATGGCGCTGGCGCAGGAAGTGGCGACCAAGGGCGTGACCGTCAACACCGTCTCGCCGGGCTATATCGGCACCGACATGGTGCGGGCGATCCGTCCGGAAGTGCTGGAGAAGATCGTCTCGGGCATTCCCGTCAAGCGCCTGGGCGAGCCGGAGGAAATCGCCTCCATCGTCGCCTGGATCGCTTCGGCCGAAGGCGGTTACGCCACCGGTTCTGACTTCTCGCTCAACGGCGGCCTCTACATGGGCTGATGCCGTAGCGCAGGGCCACGCTTGCGGTGCAGCGCCGCATCCGTGGCCATTTTTTCGCGCGCTGTCTTTGTATTGCCGGCTGGGATTTTGTCAGTCTTGCACGATAGAGCTCCCCTTTTGGCGGCCTTCGCCCCTATAATGGCTTGCGTTGCTGCCCTGCAAAATGCAGGACGAACACAGTAGAAGAAGCAAGGAGAGGACAGCGCAATGTCCCGGACGCCCGGGGGTGTGGACTGCACCGATGCCACCCGCCACCGCTGCAAACCAAGGCCGGCAAGACGGCTGCAATGAGAGAGAGACTGGACTTCAGATGACTACTGCAAAAAATTCGGCAGATCGCTTGATCAAGAAATATCCCAACCGCCGTCTGTACGATACCCAGACCAGTTCCTACATCACGCTGACCGACGTCAAGCAACTGGTGCTGGACAATGAAGAATTCACCGTGGTCGACGCCAAGAGCGGCGACGACCTCACCCGCAGCATTTTGCTGCAGATCATCCTGGAAGAAGAGTCGCATGGCGTGCCGATGTTCTCCAGCGGTGCCCTGTCGCAGATCATCCGTTATTACGGTCATGCCATGCAGGGCATGATGGGCAACTACCTGGAAAAGAACATCCAGACCTTCATCGACATCCAGAACAAGCTGGCCGAGAACTCCAAGGGCTTCTACGAGGGCAAGCCCTTTAGCCCCGAGATGTGGACCCAGTTCATGAACGTGCAGGGTCCGATGATGCAGGGCATGATGAGCAACTACATCGAGCAGAGCAAGAACCTGTTCATCCAGATGCAGGAGCAGATGCAGAGCCAGACCAAGAACATGTTTGGCACCTTCCCCTTCGGCAATCCGGGGACGCCGCCGGATCAGAAGAAGTAAGCGGCCGCCCGGCCCTGCAGCAACGGCCCCACGTGGGCCGTTTTGCATTTGTGGCGCAGCCGGCATGCCGCAGGTAGCAAAATCAGGCGCCGGCGAGCGGACGATGTACAATAGCGCCCTGATTTTTAAAGCATTTCCCGCTTTTTCCCGTACGTTCGGCCGTTTCCGGCCCGTCTCACTGAGCCTTCTGCCATGTCCAACCCGTCTTCTCCCGCCACCCCGGCCCTGCCCAAGGTCGGCTTCGTCTCCCTCGGCTGCCCCAAGGCACTGGTCGATTCCGAACAGATCCTGACCCAGTTGCGCGCCGAAGGCTACGATACCGCCAAGTCCTATGACGGCGCCGATCTGGTGATCGTCAATACCTGCGGCTTCATCGATGCCGCCGTGCAGGAGTCGCTGGACGCCATCGGCGAAGCCCTGAACGAAAACGGCAAGGTCATCGTCACCGGCTGCCTGGGCGCCAAGAAGGATGCCGAGGGCGAGGATATCATCCAGAAGATCCACCCCAAGGTCCTGGAAGTGACCGGCCCCCACGCCGTGGGTGAAGTCATGCAGGCGGTCCACAAGCACCTGCCCAAGCCGCATGCCCCCTTCATTGACCTGGTGCCGCCGCAGGGCGTCAAGCTCACCCCCAAGCATTTTGCCTATCTGAAGATTTCGGAAGGCTGCAACCATCGCTGCAGCTTCTGCATCATTCCTTCCATGCGTGGCGACCTGGTGTCGCGTCCCATCGCCGATGTCATGCTGGAAGCCGAGAACCTGTTCAAGGCCGGTGTGAAGGAATTGCTGGTGATCTCCCAGGACACCAGCGCCTATGGCGTGGATGTGAAGTTCCGTACCGGTTTCTGGAACGGCAAGCCGATCAAGACCCACATGACCCAACTGGTCGGCGCCTTGGGCGAACTGGCCCAGCAGTATGGCGCCTGGGTGCGCCTGCATTATGTCTACCCGTACCCGCACGTGGACCAGATCATCCCCCTGATGGCCGAAGGCAAGATCCTGCCCTACCTGGACGTGCCGCTGCAGCACGCCCACCCGGACGTGCTCAAACGCATGAAGCGTCCCGCCAATGGCGAGAAGAACATCGAGCGCATCCAGGCCTGGCGCGCCCTGTGTCCGGACATCACGATCCGCTCCACCTTCATCGCCGGCTTCCCCGGCGAGACCGAGGCCGAGTTCGAATATCTGTTGGACTTCCTGAAGGAAGCCGAGATCGACCGCCTGGGCTGCTTCGCCTATTCCCCGGTGGAAGGGGCGACCGCCAACGAGATCGCCAATCCGGTACCCGAAGAAGTGCGCGAAGAACGCCGTGGCCGCATCATGCAGCTGCAGGAAGAGATTTCCAAGAATCGCCTGCAAGCCAAGGTCGGCAAGACCCTGCGCGTGCTCATCGATGAAGTGGACCGCAATGGCGGCACCGGCCGTACCTATTCGGATGCGCCCGAGATCGATGGCGTGGTCTACGTCAAGCCGCCGTTCGAGCCGCATCGCAAGCTGGAAGTCGGCCAGTTCGTCGACGTACGCATCACCGCTGCCGACGCCCATGACCTGTGGGGCGCGGCTGAGTGATGCGCGCCAGGATGATGCGCGGCCTGCTGGCGGCTGCGCTGGCGCTGTGCAGCGCCACCGTGCTGATGCCGGCCCAGGCGGCCGCCTCCGGTCTGGCCGCCACTGCCCCCGAAGGCTCGCTGCAGCAGACCTTGATGACGCACGCCCTGGTGCTGCGCGGCCAGATCGATGGACGCGAGATCCAGCTCTCGCTGCAGCCCAAGAAGAACGAAGATGGCCTGGAAGGGCGCTACTTCTTCTTCGGCGGTTCGTCCGAGATCCTGGTGGCGGGGGAGGTCGACAAGGACGATTTCCTCATGGAAGAGTCGCTCAACGGCAAGGATGTATCGGGCCAATGGGAAGGGCATCGCGAGGGCCAGTCCATCATCGGAACCTGGTCCAATGCCGATGGCAGCGTCAACAAGCCCTTCACCTTGCAGTTGCCCTGATGGCTGGCCGTACCGAGGTGCTGACCAGGGGTGCTGAACAGGCGATATGAAGCGCTGTTCACGCAGTCCAGCCATGCCTGCCGACATTGGCGGCTGTCCGGCCAGGCCTGTTGCTTTCGATGTGAACAAGCTGCGCGTATAGTGAGGTTTTTGCGCCCCGGCTCCTGGGGCGCCATCGTTTCCAGAGGCAGATCCGTGTCCGATTTCAAAGCAACGCCCCCCGCACCCTCCTTTCCGCTCGATCCCCAGACCGCACTGGTCCACAGCAGCTACCGCGCCCCGGATGGCTTTGAAGCCTTCCCGGTGGGCATCCATCACGCCTCCACCGTGCTGTTCCCGAACGTGGCGGCCATGCGTTCGCGCGACTGGCGGGAAAAGCTCGGCTATACCTATGGCCTGCACGGTACCCCGACCAGCTTCGTGCTCGAAGCCCGGCTGGCCGAGATCGAGGGTGGCACTTATTGCCGCGTGACTCCCAGCGGCCTGGCGGCCATCGCCATGGTCAATTTCGCCTTCCTCAAGAGCGGCGACGACGTGCTGCTGCCCGATAACGTCTACGGTCCCAGCAAGGACCTTGGACGCTGGCTGGAGCGCGATTTCCAGATCAGCGCGCGTTTCTACGATCCCATGATCGGTGAAGCAGGCATGGCGGAACTGATCCAGCCCAATACACGGCTGGTCTGGACCGAAGCGCCGGGTTCGGTGTCGATGGAAGTGCCCGACATCCCGGCCCTGTGCCGTGCGGCCCATGCCAGGGGCGTGCTGGTGGCCATCGACAATACCTGGTCGGCGGGCCTGGCCTTCAAGGCCTTCGAACACGGCGTGGATATCGTCATGCAGGCCGTTACCAAATACCAGTCGGGCGGCTCCGACGTGCTCATGGGCGCGGTGATCGTGCGCGACCAGGCCCTCAACGAGAAGCTGGAACTGGCCCACATGCGCCTGGGATTTGGCGTGGGCATGGATGACGTCTACCTGGTCCTGCGCAGCCTGTCCTCGATGCGCCTGCGCTTCGAAGCGCACGATGCAGCGGCCCGCAAGGTCGCGGCCTGGCTCAGGCAGCGCCCGGAAATCGCCGCAGTGCTGCATCCGGCCTCCGAGGATTGCCCCGGCCATGCGCACTGGAAGCGCGACTTCACGGGAGCAGGGGGGCTGTTCTCGGTGATCTTCGATCCGCGTTACAGCGAAGAGCAGACCGACCGTTTCGTCGACAGCCTGCAGCTCTTCAAGATCGGCTACAGCTGGGGCGGAGCCCATAGCCTGTGCGTGCCTTACCGTATGCAGGGCATGCGCCATCAGTGGCAGCGCGAAGGCATCCTGGTGCGCTTCAACATCGGGCTGGAAGCCCCGGAAGACCTGATTGCCGACATCGGGCAGGCATTGGACCGCTTGTAAGCCGACATGCATCCTGCTGCCATCCGGCACGGCAGCAGGCCGACTTGGCCGGCCATTCCCAAGGCCCGGTTTGCTGGCAAGAAATTGAATAAAGGTAAATGCCTCGTCTGTTCAGCGTTTTGAGACAGCTCGACAGCTCATAAAATGATAGCAATTCTCGATACGCTCCCCAGCCAGTTTTCCGAAACGTGAAGATGTTGCGCAAAATTCATCAAGAAGAGTAAATATGTGCAAGTTTTATTAGGTCTCGTGCAGAAGGAAACTACAGTTTAACTTGGGGATATCTGAAGAATTCTTGATGAGCTAGTCGTCCTCCAGCAACAAGAAGAGCGAAAAGCCCCAATATTTACATAATTTTTTGTTTCTCTAATGACAACTTTCTTCCTTCATTTCGAGCAAGAAACCTTTTGGTCAGGAAATTCCTGATTGGCGCGCAAAGTCGCAAGAATACTGGCTCTTCAGTGCACAGCACGAAAAACTTCCTCCCTATCTTTCCTCCGTGTAAGACAAAATCCTACAGGTGATACGGGCTGTTTTCGGTCGAAAAATACCGATCAAGTCTAATTTCCCGCCTGTCCTGCCCCCCTCAGAATTGGCTTGCAGTCAAGTAAATGTAAGCGATTGTAAGCAGCTCGATGCGGCCTCCAGCCGTGTGAGCCGTAGGAAGTTCTTACCGAGGTGGGGTGCCAATGAATACCAACGACATGATGGCGGAGATCCGCGATGCCAACCTGAGCTATCTCATGCTGGCGCAGCAAATGATCCGTTCGGACAAGCCGACCGCAATCTTTCGTCTGGGCATCAGCGCCGAGATCGCCGATCTGATCGAAGGCCTGTCCAACGTGCAGATCATGAAGCTGGCGGCGACCAACATGATGTTGACCCGCTTCCGTTTCGATGATGGCGCCATCCTCGGCATGCTGACCAACTACAACAAGGACAAAAGCCTGGCGCAGTCGCATGCCGCCATCCTGATGGCCTGTCAGCCCAGCGAACAAATTTCGTAAAACAACAAGACAAAGCAGGGCCGGCGTGTCCAGGGGAAGTCAACGCGCCGGAGGGGAGGTCGTTTCTAAGCAGTTATCGTTTGTGTCTTGAATCATGCCTGAGAGTCCGCCTGCCTGGGGCGCGTGGACTGGGGTCAGGCGGTTTTACTACGAAATCACCGGGGGGTAGCACCATGGCTAAGAAGAGCGTTGTCACAGAGGCGCAGGAAATTCAATTGGCCATTGAATTGATCAACCTGGGGGCGCGCCTCCAGTTGCTGGAATCGGAAACTTCGCTGTCGCGTGAGCGCCTGCTGAAGCTGTACAAGGAATTGAAGGGGGTCTCGCCGCCCAAGGGCATGCTGCCGTTCTCGACGGACTGGTTCATCACCTGGCAGCCCAACATCCACTCTTCGCTGTTCATCAACATCCACCGCTATCTGGTGGAGCATGCACGCATCAGCGGCATCGAAGCGGTCATGAAGGCCTACAAGCTCTATCTGGAGCAGGTCGGCTACAACGATGCCGGCGAGCCGGTGCTCTCGCTGACCCGGGCCTGGACGCTGGTGCGCTTCTTCGAAAGCAAGATGCTCATGACCACGCCGTGCTGCAAGTGCGGCGGCCACTTCGTGGTGCATCGCCTGGACCTGCATCAGGATTACCTGTGCGGCCTGTGCCACATGCCTTCGCGTGCCGGCAAGACCAAGAAGGCCAAGGATGCCGTGGTCATGGGCCTGGTCGAAGCGGCCATGCCGGTGGCGGCATCGGCACCCATGGCAGCCGTGCCGGTGCTGGCTGCGGTGGCCTGAAGTGGCCGCCCGTGCTGTCGTATTGATGCGTTAATGGGCCGGGTCGGTCAACCACAAGAACAAGGCCGATAGCCTCGATGTCCGAAGATCAGAACCACGCTGGTGTACCCCGCAGGCCACTGCGGCAGGCACCGGCGATCCAGGCCCTGCTGCTGTTCGTGCTGGGCCTGGTCGGCGCCAATGTGCTCGATGTGTTGGGCCAGCGCGCCGGTCTTGCTCCTCTCTCCCCCCTCCAGACTTCACTGCTGCATGGCGTGCTCGCCGCGCTGCTGGCGCGCCTGCGCCGCATGGCAGTGTGGTGGTGGCTGATCCTGCTGGTGTTCCCGGTGGCCGCATTGGGGGTGGGGCAGCTGCATTGGCCGCCATGGGTGTTCCTGGCGGTATTCCTGTTCCTGCTGGTGTTGTTCTGGTCGACCTTCCGCAGCCAGGTGCCGTTCTATCCTTCCGGCCAGAGCGCTTGGGATGCGGTGGCCGGCTTGCTGCCGCAAGGGCGGCCGATCCGCTTCATGGATATCGGCAGCGGCCTGGGCGGCGCCGTGCTGGATCTGTCGCGCCGCCGTCCCGAGAGTGCTTTCACCGGTATCGAGATCGCCCCCTTGCCGTGGCTGATCAGCCGTGTGCGGGCGGCGCTGGCGGGCAACCGCTGCCGCTTCGTGCGGGGTGATTATCTGCTGCTGGATTTTGGCGACTACGACGTGGTGTTCGCCTACCTGTCGCCGGCGGCGATGGTGGCGCTGTGGCACAAGGCGCGCTCTGAAATGAAGCCGGGCACACTGCTTTTGAGTTACGAGTTTCATATCCCCGGTGCCACGCCTGACGTCGTGGTCCAGCCACCCGAGGGCGGTCGGGTGCTGCACGGGTGGTACATGTGAAGAAAATGTAAATGTCCGGAGGTGAGGGAGCCCTGTCGACGGGCGGCGAGACGTGACGTATCAAGTTTGCGCGAATTCAGCCGTAAATCGAAAAGGAAGGACGTTTTTCGGATATGTATTCCCCCATTTGCTTGACTGGAATACCTGTAATCTGATGAACGTGAAAATACACTCAACGCCACAGGGACGGGAGTAGGCACTTGTTAGTCATCATTGGATATATCGTGGTCATGGCGTCCGTCTTTGGCGGCTTTGCCATGGCGGGGGGGCACCTCGGGGCACTGTTCCAGCCCATCGAACTGCTCATGATCGGCGGTGCCGCCGGGGGTGCTTTCCTGGTCGGTAACAACAACAAGGCCATCAAGGCCACCCTGAAAGCCTTGCCCACCGTCTTCAAGGGCAGCACCTATACCAAGGCGCTGTACATGGAGTTGATGGCGCTGCTGTTCGAAATCCTTACCAAGTCGCGTAAAGAGGGTTTGATGTCGATTGAAGGCGACATCGAAGAGCCGGAGAGCAGCCCCATCTTCAGCAAGTACCCTGGCGTGCTGGCCGACCATCACCTGATCGAGTTCATGACCGACTACCTGCGGCTGATGGTTTCGGGCAACATGGATGCGTTCCAGATCGAAAACCTGATGGACAACGAAATCGAGACCCATCACCACGAGGGCGAGATTCCGGTGCACTGCATCGCCAAGCTGGGCGACGGCATGCCGGCTTTCGGTATCGTGGCGGCGGTGATGGGGGTGGTGCACACGATGGAATCGGTGGGGATTCCGCCCTCCGAGCTGGGTATGCTGATCGCGCACGCGCTGGTCGGTACCTTCCTCGGTATTCTGCTGGCCTACGGTTTCGTGGGCCCGCTCTCCAGCTTGCTGGAACAGAAGCTGCACGAATCGACCAAGATCTACCAGTGCGTGAAGGTGACGCTGCTGGCCAGCCTCAACGGCTATGCGCCGGCGCTGTCGATCGAATTCGGCCGCAAGGTCCTGTTCTCGACCGAACGTCCGACCTTCCTCGAACTGGAAGAGCACGTCAAGCAGGCCAAGGGCAAGTAAGGCACAGGTTGCAGGGCGATTCACACAGACAGCAGTATTGAAGCAGGAGCACAGGCATGGCCGACGAAGGGCTACGTCCCATTATCGTAAAGCGGATCAAGAAGGGCGGCGGGGGTCACCACGGTGGCGCCTGGAAGATTGCGTACGCCGACTTCGTGACTGCGATGATGGCGTTCTTCCTGCTGATGTGGCTGCTGGGCTCCACCGCCAAGGGTGACCTGAACGGTATCGCCGAATACTTCAAGACGCCGCTGAAGGTGGCCATGGCCGGCGGTTCCGGCAGTGGTGACGCCAACACGGTGCTGCCCGGCGGCGGCAAGGACCTGACCCGCCAGGACGGCCAGTTGCGCAAGGGTGAAACCGACATCACGGTGCGCAAGCAGACCTTGAAGCAGGCACAGCAGGAACTGGAGCGCGCCGAGCGTACCCGGCTGGAGGAACTGAAGGCGCGGATCGAAAAAGCCATCGATTCCAATCCCACGCTCAAGCAGTTCAAGAACCAGCTGTTGATCGACATCACCTCGGAAGGCTTGCGCATCCAGATCGTGGACGAGAAGAACCGTCCCATGTTTGCCCTGGCCAGTGCCCAGCTGCAGCCCTATACCAAGGAAATCCTGCACGAGATCGGCCGCACCCTCAACGATGTGCCCAACAAGATCAGCCTGTCCGGCCACACCGATGCCACGCCGTATTCGCGGGGCGAGAAGGGCTACAGCAACTGGGAGCTGTCAGCCGACCGCGCCAATGCCTCGCGGCGCGAACTGATTACCGGCGGCATGGATGAATCGAAGGTGCTGCGCGTGGTGGGCTTGTCCTCGGCGGTCTTGCTGGACAAGGAAGATCCGTTCAACCCGATCAACCGCCGCATCAGCATCATCGTCATGAACAAGAAGGCCGAAGAACTGGTGGAAAAGGATAGTGGCTCGCTCAATGTGCCCACCGACGCCAGCGATGAAGATGTGCAGCAGGGGCTGAGTACGCCGGCCAAGAATTGATAGAGGGTGGGCGGCCTGCGCGGTTGCGCGGGGCGTGTCAATGAAGCAGAGATGTTCCAATTGAACAGGGGAAGAGAGCCGGATATGCCGACCAAGACCATGCTGCAGGAGCTCAAGCGCTTGTTGCTCGATACTGCCAGCGGCGGCAGCCGCCAATTGACGGAAGTGGAGTCGGACCTGGTCCAGACCAACATCCTGTTGGGGGAAGCCATTGGCAAGCTGGGTAACAGCTTCATGGAACTGCATCGTTCGGTACAGATGCAGCAGGCCATTCTGGAAAGCCTGATGAACGGCACCGGCGAATTCGACAGTGACAGCATCGAGCAGCTCAAGTCCACGCAGGGCCAGGTTAGTCACCACGTCAATGCGGCCGTGACCGGCCTGCAGTTCCAGGACATGACCAGCCAGCTGCTGGAGCGTATCGTGCGCCGCGTGATCGGCCTGCGCGAAGCGCTGGGGGTATTGAGCGCCAACAGCTTCGAGATCGTGCCCGAGCAGGGCCAGACCGACGAAGAGGTCAAGGAATTGCTGGCCAGCACCGTGCAGGCCATCGAAGAGCGTCTGACCGTGCTCGATAGCGGGCTGTGGAAGGCAGTACGCCAGACCCGCATGGAAAGCGGCGACATCGAGCTGTTCTGAGCAGTGGCTGGCTGAGTGGTACAAGATTGAACTAGGTCATTCCGGCCTTGGCAGGATGGTAGGTCGGTGGCCAAGGGTGCGGCATAATGCATACGCGCATGAGCCTTATTGAAGAAACAGGGAGTAACGATGTCCAAAACGATTCTCGCAGTAGATGATTCCGGGTCACTGCGTCAGATGGTGGTATTCAGTCTGAAAGCTGCAGGTTACAACGTGACCGAGGCGGTCGATGGGGTGGACGCGCTGGAAAAGGCCAAGACGCATACCTTCGACCTGGTGCTGACCGACCAGAACATGCCGCGCATGGACGGCCTGACCTTGATCCGCTCCCTGCGCGAGCTGAGCAGTTACGCACGCGTGCCCATCCTGATGCTGACCACCGAGTTCAGCGACGAGATGAAGGCCAAGGGCAAGGCCGCCGGTGCCAATGGCTGGCTGGTCAAGCCGTTTGATCCGCAGCGCCTGACCGAGGTGGTGCGCAAGGTGATCGGCTGATCTTGCCGGAATAATAAGAAGACACGTACTGCATCCAGCATGGAGCCCAGGCATGAGCATTGATATGAGCCAGTTTTTCCAGGTCTTTTTCGACGAGGCCGAGGAAGGGCTCGCGGAAATGGAAAAGCTGTTGTTGGCCGTCAATGTGGCGTCTCCCGATCCGGAAGACCTCAATGCGGTGTTTCGCGCCGCACATTCGATCAAGGGTGGTTCGTCCACCTTCGGCCTGACCGATATCGCCGAGGTCACCCACGTCCTGGAGTCGCTGCTGGATCGTATCCGCCAGGGCCAGATGGCGCTGACCTCGGAACACGTGGATGCCTTCCTGGCCGCCAAGGACGTGCTCAAGTCCATGCTGGACGGGCACAAGCACGGTGCCGAGGTGGACCAGGACGCCGTGGGGGATGTACGCATGCTGCTGGAGGCCCTGTCCCAGGGCAAGAGTTCGGCTGCCGCGCCCAAGACCGAGGCGGTTGCCCCGGCCGGTGCCGTGGTCGGGCCGGACGGCCAGCGCCGCTACCGGTTGGACATGCCGGAGATCACCGACAAGGATGCCGAGGCGCTGGCCGAGGAACTGGGCATGCTGGGCAAGCTGGAAAAGTCCAAGTCGCCTGAAGGCAAGTGGATTTTCATCCTGGATACGGCCGAGCCGATCGATGACGTGGTGGCCATCTGCGCCTTCATCGTCAATGTCGCCGACCTGAAGGTCTCGCAAGCGGTCGCGCCGGCCCAGGGCACGGATGAAGAGCGCGGCTACGGTTTCTTCGACAATTTCGTCACCCAGGAAGAACGCGAGCGTACCCAGGGTTACGGCTTCTTCGACAACCACACCGCCATCGAAGACAAGGAGCGCGAGCAGGGCTACGGCTTCTTCGCCCCCTTCGTGCCGCTGGACATCAGCGCCAGGAAGAGCGAGGGCGAGGCGCAGGCTGCCGCTCACGGCAACGGAAATGGCAACGGCAATGGCCATCATGACGACGGCCACCTGCATGGCGACCATGGCGGAGAAAAGAAGTCCGCCAAGGGCGGTGCCGGCGCCGGGCAGGAATCGTCCTCGATCCGGGTCAGCATCGAAAAGGTCGACCAGCTCATCAACCTGGTCGGTGAACTGGTCATCACCCAGGCCATGATCGAGCAGCGCGTAGGCAAGCTCGATCCCATGCACCATGAACACCTGCTCAACAGCGTCAGCCAGTTGAGCCGCAACACCCGGGATCTGCAAGAATCGGTGATGTCGATCCGCATGATGCCGATGGATTACGTCTTCTCGCGCTTCCCGCGCATGGTGCGCGACCTGGCGCACAAGCTGGGCAAGCAGGTCGAGTTCGTCACCCACGGTGCGGCCACCGAACTGGACAAGGGCCTGATCGAGCGCATCGTCGATCCGCTCACGCACCTGGTGCGCAACAGCATCGACCACGGCATCGAACTGCCCGAAGCCCGGCGCGCTGCCGGCAAGGGCGAAGCCGGTGTGCTGTCGCTGTCGGCCGAGCACCAGGGCGGCAACATCATCATCGAAGTCACCGACGACGGTGGCGGCCTGAACCGCGAAAAGATCCTGGCCAAGGCCAAGCAGCAGGGCATGCCGGTGACCGACAGTCTGTCAGACGCCGAAGTCTGGCAACTGATCTTCGAGCCGGGCTTCTCCACCGCCGAGCAGGTCACCGATGTCTCGGGCCGCGGCGTGGGCATGGATGTGGTCAAACGCAACATCCTGGCCATGGGCGGCGCCGTGGATATCCGCTCCAGCAAGGGCTTCGGCACCACGATTTCGATCTCGCTGCCGCTGACCCTGGCGATCCTGGATGGCATGTCGATCCGGATTGGTGAAGAAGTTTACATATTGCCGCTAGGATATGTGGTTGAATCTTTGCAGCCTTTGTCGCAAGATATCAAGGAAATCTCCGGTCAGGGCCAGGTGCTGCGCGTGCGCGGCGAATATCTGCCGCTGATCCCGCTTTATCATATTTTCAACATCGAGCCTTCATTCACCGATCCCTCGCAAGGATTGGTGGTCATTTTGGAGTCAGATGGGAAAAAAGCGGCACTTTTCGTGGATGACCTGATCGGACAGCAGCAGATCGTTGTCAAGAATCTGGAATCCAATTACCGGAAGGTCGCGGGCATTTCCGGTGCTACCATTCTGGGCGACGGCGGCGTTGCCCTGATTGTCGATGTGGCAGCCTTGCTGCGATCCAGCCGCCAACTGAATGACGAATCTGTATTTTCCTGATTTTTAAAGGGCCTCAACATGTCTGACAATGCAACCAAGAATCTTTCCGGCTTCGGCGAAAAAGCCGACAGCAACGGAAACGAATTTCTTGCCTTCACCCTGGGTAAGGAAGAATACGGCATCGATATTCTGAAGGTTCAAGAAATCCGCGGCTACGAAGCCGTCACCCGCATCGCCAATTCGCCCGACTTCATCAAGGGCGTGGTGAACCTGCGCGGCATCATCGTCCCCATCGTGGACATGCGCATCAAGTTCCAGCTGGGCGAGCCGACCTATGACCAGTTCACGGTGGTCATCATCCTGAACATCGGCGGTCGCGTCGTGGGCATGGTGGTCGATAGCGTGTCCGACGTGATCACCCTGACCCAGGAACAGATCAAGCCGGCACCGGAGATGGGTACCACCTTCGATTCCGACTACCTGATCGGTCTGGGCACCCTGGAACAGCGCATGCTGATCCTGGTGGACATCGACAAGCTGATGTCCAGCGCCGAAATGGGCCTGATCGAAAAACTGGCCGCCTGAGCCGCCAAGGCTCTGCAGGCTGGCAGTGCAGGATCCGGAGGAGACGCGTCCGGACCTGGCCTTGTTGTCATTCGGCCGCACAGGAAAAGCGGGCACGATAGCCCGATACAGAAGAGAAAAAGGCATCCGCCGTGTGGTGGATGCCTTTTTTATGGGCGCCGGGTTTGCATCGGGTTACTGCTGATGCACGTCTTTTTGCCCAGATGAAGCTTTGTGCGGCCCGGCCAGCCGGCGCTGCCGTCAGGCAGCGCATTGCTTCACTTATCAGTGGAAGTGCTCGACCGGAGGCGGCGTATCTTCGGGCATTTCTGCGTGTACCAGTTCACCTTCGCGGTCCGGGAAGAGGGGCGCGCCGCAGTCATCGCAAAACTCCATGGTGAAGCGTTCTGCATGATGCTTGATGTGCACGATGCCGCATTCGCGCAGCACGGTCAGGATCTGCTGCAGCGGACTGGCCGGCAGGCCTTCCAGCAGACCGGCACCGGCCGGGATCATCATGGGCAGTTCTTCGCCGCTTTCCTGTTCATACAAGGGCCAGACCGTGCCATAGACCACGGTCGGGTCGCCGCCGATGGAAAAGCCGATGCGGTATTCATCGATCTGGCCATTGATGTCTTCCGAGAAGCCGCCGATGCTGGCGTGCAGTTCGGAGGAGGAAATGTCCAGCGTCTGGGTCAGGAAGTAGTCGGCGGCACGGATGGAGGCCGGGCGGATGCGCTTGTCGGCCTCGCGGCAACCGAAGAAATACGCCTGCGGCAGCAGCAGTTCCACGCTGCAGCCGGGCAACAGGCGCGTGAAGAGCGGCGTGGCCTGCTGGGTCCAGGCGTCGAAGGCAGCCGCCTTGCGGGAGGAGAAATGGCTCTGCTGTTCGCTTTCCTGCCAGTGGAAGAGGGCGCCGCCGGCCGGCACCACGACGGCCGCGATCACGTAGCGGGTATCGGCCAGGAAGGCGGCGGTGGGCGGCTGATCGCCGCGCAGCTGCACCGGGCCGGTCTTCAGGGCAGTCTGGCCCATCTGGCGGGTCAGGGCATAGACGTCGGCGTGCATGCGTGGCAGCTGTTCGATGGAGAACAGGGCCGGCGCCAGCGCCAGGCGGGCATCCTTGGCCAGGACGTGGGCATGCAGGTGGGCCGCGATGGCGTTGAGCAATTCGCTGCCGATCGGACCGGAGGCGATGGCAAAGCGGGTCCAGGCCAGTACCGGCAGGACCAGCAGCTGCACGTCATAATCCTGGCCTTCATGTTCCAGGGAGGTGGCTTCGCTGCCGGCCTCGACGGCTTCGATCAGGACGTCGTAGGCATCCAGGTCGGCCTTGAAGAGATGATCCAGGGCGGCATCGATCAAGCCTTGATGGCCGGTGCGCAGCAGCTTGTTGAGCAGGGCGTCCAGGGGCTTCAGCCAGGCGCGCTCTTCGAGCCGGCTGGAAGCCTGCGCGATGGCTTGCGCAAAGGTCACCAGATGCTGGCTGTCGGCAGAAAGCTTGGAGGAGGAACGTTTGGCGGGACGACGCATGTAGGCTATCTGTAATCTGTGGGAACGAAACCGCCTATTGTAGTTGATTTGTCACGGCTGTCAGCCGCTGCAGCGGCTGCATCGCTCCAAGGGGCAATAAAAGGGGCGGGGACAATAAAAAACGCCGGACATATGTCCGGCGTTTTTTATTGCTACAGGCGGCGCCGCCTCGGAAGGCAGTGCCGCCGGTCCACTGCTCAGGCTGCCAGCAGTTGACGCAGCACGAACGGCAGGATGCCGCCATGCTTGTAGTAGTCCACTTCGATCGGGGTATCGATGCGCAGCAGCAGCTTGACTTCCTGGGTCTGGCCGTTCTTGCGGTGGATCACCAGGGTGGCTTCCTGTTGCGGCTTGATTTCGCCTTCCAGGCCCTTCAGGTCGAAGCTTTCTTCACCGGTGATGCCCAGCGACTGCACGCTGTCGCTGCCCAGGAACTGCAGCGGCAGCACGCCCATGCCCACCAGGTTGGAACGGTGGATACGCTCGAAGGAACGTGCGATCACGGCCTTCACGCCCAGCAGCTGGGTGCCCTTGGCGGCCCAGTCACGGGAGGAGCCGGTACCGTACTCTTCGCCACCGAAGACCATGGTCGGGGTGCCTTCGGCCACGTACTTCATGGCGGCGTCGTAGATCGACATTTCTTCACCGGAGGGCTGGTGAATGGTGATGCCGCCTTCCACGCGCGAGCCGTCTTCCTTGGCCGGGATCATCAGGTTCTTGATACGCACGTTGGCGAAGGTGCCGCGCATCATGATCTCGTGGTTGCCGCGGCGCGAGCCGTAGGAGTTGAAGTCAGCCTTCAGCACGCCATTGGCTTGCAGCCACTTGCCGGCCGGGCTGGATTCCTTGATCGAACCGGCCGGGGAGATGTGGTCGGTGGTGATCGAGTCGCCGAACACGCCCAGTGCGCGCGCGCCGCTGATGCCGGTCGCGGCAGCCTTGGGCTCTTCGCTGAAGTTCTCGAAGAACGGCGGCTCGGCGATGTAGGTCGAGGTCGGCCAGTTGTAGACTTCGCCCTTGGCGACGCCCTTGATGGCTTCCCACAGCTTGCCGGGAGCACCCTTCACATCGGCGTAGTTTTCCTTGAAGGTCTTGGCGTTCATGGCGAACTTGAGCAGCTTTTCGATCTCTTGCGAGGTCGGCCAGATGTCGCCCAGGTAGATGTCCTTGCCGCCCTTGCCCTTGCCGACCGGTTCGGTCATCAGGTCACGGGTGACGTTGCCGGCGATGGCGTAGGCCACCACCAGCGGGGGCGAAGCCAGGAAGTTGGCGCGGATGTTCGGGTGGATACGGGCTTCGAAGTTGCGGTTGCCCGACAGCACGGCGGCAGCCACGACGTCGTTCTTGACGATGGCTTCGTTCATGGCCGGGGTCAGGTCGCCAGCGTTGCCGATGCAGGTGGTGCAGCCATAGGCGGTCACGCCGAAGCCCAGCTTTTCCAGGTACGGCAGCAGGCCGGCGGCTTCCAGGTACTTGGTCACCACGCGCGAGCCGGGGGCCAGCGAGGTCTTGATGTGCGGAGCGACCTTCAGGCCGGCTTCCACGGCCTTCTTGGCCAGGAGGCCAGCAGCCAGCAGCACGCTTGGGTTGGAGGTGTTGGTGCAGGAGGTGATGGCGGCGATCAGCACGTCACCGTTGTGCAGGTCAACGCCGTCGGCGTTCTTGTAGGACGCGGTCAGGTCTTCGGCCTTCTTGTTGAAGCCGTTTTCTGCGGTCGGCTTGGTGAAGAGGTCCGAGAAGGTGGTCTTGACGTTGCCAATCTCGATGCGGTCTTGCGGACGCTTCGGACCAGCCAGCGACGGAGCGACGGTGCCCAGGTCCAGCGAGACTTCCTGGGTGTAGTCGATCTGGCCGGCCTTGGGCACGCCGTACAGGCCTTGCGCCTTGAAGTAGGCTTCGAAGGCGTCGATCTCGGCCTTGGTGCGGCCGGTGCCCTTGAAGTAGGCGATGGTGGCGTCGTCCACCGGGAAGAAGCCCATGGTGGCGCCGTATTCCGGGGCCATGTTGGCGATGGTGGCGCGGTCGGTCAGCGACAGCGATTCGGTGCCTTCACCGAAGAATTCGACGAACTTGCCCACGACCTTGGTCTGGCGCAGCAGTTCGGTGATGGTCAGCACCAGGTCGGTGGCGGTGACGCCTTCGCGCAGGGCGCCGGTCAGGTTCACACCGACCACGTCCGGGGTCAGGAAGTAGACCGGCTGGCCCAGCATGCCGGCTTCGGCTTCGATGCCGCCCACGCCCCAGCCGACCACGCCGATGCCGTTGATCATGGTGGTGTGGGAGTCGGTACCGACCAGGGTGTCAGGGTAGTAGACGCCAGTCTTGTTGTGCACGCCGCGTGCCAGGTATTCCAGGTTGACCTGGTGGACGATGCCGAAGCCCGGGGGCACCACGCCGAAGGTGTCGAAGGCTTGCATGCCCCACTTCATGAACTGGTAGCGCTCGTTGTTGCGCGAGAATTCCAGCTTCATGTTCAGGTCCAGGGCCTTCTTCTCGCGGAAGTGGTCGATCTGCACCGAGTGGTCCACCACCAGATCCACCGGCACCAGCGGTTCGATGTTCTTGGGGTTCTTGCCCAGCTTGCTGGCGACGTTGCGCATGGCGGCCAGGTCGGCCAGCAGGGGCACGCCGGTGAAGTCCTGCAGCACCACGCGGGCCACCACGAAGGGGATCTCATCCACGCGGGCGGCCTTGGCGCCCCAGTTGGCCAGCTGCTTGACGTGTTCTTCGGTGACCTTCTGGCCGTCGCAGTTGCGCAGCACCGATTCCAGCACGATGCGGATGGACACCGGCAGGCGCGAGATATTCACGCCCAGCGACTTTTGCAGGGCGGGCAGGGAGTAGAACTTGCCCTTCTTGGAACCGGAAATCTTGAATTCCTTCAGGGTGTTCAATGTGTTGCGAGACATGGCCTCTTCTCCTTATTTGGCAATTTAGTGATGCTAGCTAGTCGAATCCGGTTTGCGCTGCAATGGTGAACTGCGGGGTGCTGCCTGATTCTGTGAGACTTCGTGTGTTGAAACGGTCTGGGCCGGCTGCCGCCTGCTCAGTGCTGCGGGGCCGCCGCCGCGACGGTAGCTGCCGGTGCTGCTGCAGCGGCCTTGATCTGGTCGGCGTCCTTGCATTCGTTGGCCAGTTGCTGGCCCTTCTTGGAGTCCAGCAGCAGGCCCTTGGCCGGAATGCCGATCCAGACCAGGCCGAGCTTGTGGTTCTCGAAGCGGTTGGCGCCGGTGGTGGTGGGCACGCGGGTCAGGCGATGAATGCGCTTGTCCCAGCGGATGGCGATGTGCTTGTCATCGGCCTCGTTCTTCCAGATGGTCAGCTTGTTGCCCATCTCGCACAGGTAGTCGTCCGATCGGGTACCGCTCAGTTCGGGTTCGCGGTCATCGTCCTCGGCATCCGAGGAGAACGGCATCTTGGACGCTGCCGGTGCGGCTGCTGCGACTTTCTTGGGGTGTGTCTTGTGGGTGGCGGCGGTCTTGGCGCTGGTCTTGTGGGTTGTCTTCTTCTCAGCGGCCTTCTTGTGAGCTGCCTTCTTGCCGGTCGTTTTCTTGTCGGTCGTCTTCTTGACGGCCTTCTTCTTGGCAGCCGGCGCTGCATCGGTCTGGGCCTGCGCCGCAGTGATACCGGCGGTGGCAAACAGGGCGCCCAGCAGGGCGAAAATGGTCAGATACTTTTTCATGAACGTCTATCGAAACAAGGTTAGTGCGTGATTGAGGAGGAGTCGCCGCGGACGAACCAGGAGGCCGTTTCCGGCGGCAGCGCAATGCCGGTGGCGTGCGCGCGTTGCAGGATACTCCAGTAATACCGATAACTGGCGCGGTCGTGCAGGTTGCCCTCATGCTGGATCGGGCCCCACTGCACCGCCTGCGCCTTTAGCAAGATCTGTGCCGCCAGTTCGGCTTCTGCGGTCGCCGGGGACATGGCCTGCACGATGGGTCGGATCTGGTCAGGATGGATGCTCCACATCCGGGTATAGCCAAATTCCTGTGCCGCGCGGCGCGCATCGTCAGCCACGGCGGCGGGATTCTTGATGTCGGTGGTCACGTTGTGCGACGGCACCTTGCCGTGCGCATGGCAGGCGGCGGCAATCTCCAGCTTGGCGCGGCGCACCAGCGGATGGTCGAACTGTCCGGGTGAACGCATGGCGCTGCCGGGAATGGCGCCGTAATGGGCCGAGACGAAATCCATCACCCCGAAGGACAGCGATTGCACCTGGGGCAGGGCGGCGATCTTGCCGGCATCGGCCAGGGCGCCGTGGGTTTCGATCAAGACCTGCACCGGCAACTGCGCACGGCCGGCCGGGCGGCATGCGCGGTTGATGCTCTCCAGGGCGCGCAGCACATCCTCGATACCTTCCGGCTTGGGCAGCATCAGGTAGGCCAGCTCGCGCGCAGCGGCGCCGCAGATGATGGCTACGTCCTGCTCGAAATGCGCATGGCCCGCGTCGTGCACGCGCGCGCCGATGCGGCGGTGGACGTTGGCAGGGCTGGCGATGAGCGAGGCGACCAGTTCGGCGTGCGCGGTTTCATTGCCGGCGGCAGCACCGTCTTCGCAGTCGAAGGTGATGTCGAACAAGGGGCCGAGTTCCTGCTGCAGGGCCATCGACTTGCGCATCAGCTTTTCGGAGCCGGCGTAGTGATCGCACACCGGAAGCGAAACCGGCTGCTGGGCACCTGGGAACAAGACCTGGGAAGGATGCATTGCTGCGAATGAGAGCGGGGTAGAGGTTGTCGAAACGTTCGGTGTCACGGGGGGCAAGGCAGCAGGCGCGGCAAGCCCTGCGGGCTGCCGCGCCCTGGTCAATAATCAGCCGACCAGATGCTTTACGCCTTCGCGCTCTTCCATCAGCTCTTTCAGCGTGATGTTGATGCGCTCTTGCGAGAACTCATCGATCTCCAGACCCTGGACGATCTTGTACTCGCCGTTTTCGGTGGTCACCGGGAAGCCGAACATGGTGCCTTCGGGGATGCCGTAGGAACCGTCGGAGGGGATACCCATGGTTGTCCACTTGCCGTTGGTGCCCAGCACCCAGTCACGCACGTGGTCGATGGCCGCGTTGGCTGCCGAAGCGGCCGAGGACAGGCCACGGGCTTCGATGATGGCGGCGCCGCGCTTGCCGACGGTGGGCAGGAACACGTTCTTGTTCCATTCCTGGTCGTTGATGGTGTCCTTCACGGACGCGCCATCGGCGGTAGCGAAGCGGTAGTCGGCGTACATGGTCGGCGAGTGGTTGCCCCACACGCACAGCTTTTCGATGGCCGAGACCGGCTTGCCGATCTTGGCAGCCACTTGCGACAGGGCGCGGTTGTGGTCCAGGCGCAGCATGGCGGTGAAGTTCTTGGCCGGCAGGTTGGGGGCCGACTTCATGGCGATGTAGGCGTTGGTGTTGGCCGGGTTGCCGACCACCAGCACCTTGACGTTGCGCGAGGCCACGGCGTCCAGCGCCTTGCCCTGCACGGTGAAGATCTGGGCATTGGCTTCCAGCAGGTCCTTGCGCTCCATGCCGGGGCCACGGGGACGGGCGCCGACCAGCAGGGCGATGTCGGCATCCTTGAAGGCGGTCATCGGATCGCTGTGAGCGGTCACGCCAGCCAGCAGCGGGAAGGCACAGTCATCGATTTCCATGATGACGCCCTTCAACGCCTTCTGTGCCTTCTCATCGGGGATTTCCAGCAGTTGCAGGATGACCGGCTGGTCTTTGCCCAGCAGGTCGCCGTTGGCGATGCGGAACAGCAGGGAGTAACCGATCTGACCGGCGGCGCCGGTGACGGCAACACGCATGGGGGCTTTAGCCATGTTGAATCTCCAAAAGAGGTGATGAAAAAAAGCATTCAGACTGCATCGAAGCGCACGTTGCGGTCGCGTCGCGCAAGGCGCGGCAGGGCCATCTGCGGTTGCTTCAGGGGTGCGCATGAGAAATGCGCGGTTTTCCTCGAATTCTTGTTAGGCCGCCATGATACCGTCGAAAACGCAACCAGTCAGTTGCTTTCGGTCCGGGTCCTGCCGACAAAGCAAAAACCTGTCAAACTTGCGTTCTGCCTGCAGAAAACCGTCGCGTTGGAAGGGGCTAGATGAGAGTGATTCTCGTTAGCGTCTTTCGGGCTGTAAATCGCATCCAGTCTGCCTTGCGGGTCTTCAGGTTGCACGCGAGTGTAGGCTTGCGAAAGACTGCTGTCAATCAATATCTTATGTCTTATATAAGACATATTATTGCCTAGTTTTTGCTGGACGCCGTAAGGAGTTTTGTGGTGAAATTCGAGGTTATGAGCTCGATCCTGCCCAATCCGAACAACGTCGACGCGCAAGCCGCGGGGGCGGGTGTTGCCAGTCCGGCGCCCACCTTCAGTCCGTTGTACCAGCAGATCAAGGCGCTCATCATGCAGCGCCTGGAAGCCGGCGAGTGGAAGCCGGGCGAGCTGATCCCCAGTGAAGTGGAGCTGGGCAGCCGCTTCAAGGTCAGCCAGGGTACGGTGCGCAAGGCCATCGACGAACTGGCGGCCGAAAACCTGGTGGTGCGCCGCCAGGGCAAGGGCACCTTCGTCGCCACCCATCACGAGACCCAGGCGCAGTTCCGTTTCCTGCGGCTGATGGCTGACAGCGACGAGCCGCAGCGTCCCGAAAACAAGATCGTCGAAGTCAAGCGCGTGCGCGCCTCGGCCGAGGTAGCGCGCCAGCTCGACATGAAGTCGGGCGACTCCGTCATTTTCATCCGCCGGGTAAAATCCTTCAATGGCACTCCCATCATCCTCGAAGACATCTGGCTGCCTGGCGCCATCTTCAAAGGCTTGACGGCCGAGCGCCTGGTGGAGTACCGCGGGCCCCTGTATGGCCTGTTCGAGTCCGAGTTCGGCACGCGCATGATCCGTGCCGAAGAACGCATCCGTGCCGTCGGGGCGGATCAGGATGCCGCAGAGTTTCTGGGCGTAGCGCCCCAAACGCCGTTGCTGAGTGTGGAGCGGGCTTCATTTACCTATGGCGACAAGCCGGTGGAAATGCGGCGCGGTCTGTATCTGACGACGAATCATCATTACCAAAGCGAGTTGAGCTGAGCAAACCGGAACCGGTCGTTGTCGCGTGCTGGCGGGTACCGCCTGTCCAGCGGAGAAGGGCTGGTGTCAAGCCTTTTCGGCTTGCTGCGAAGCGCAATAAAAGTTGATGGCGATTTCGAAAATCGGCGAAAATTGCATGATTGTTTTAAACTGAGGAGAACCTTGTATGTCTGAAGCCGCTAAACCACAACGGCCGCAATTTCGTAACATACACCTAACCCAAATTGCCGGCTACCGCATGCCTTTGGCTGCCATCGTCTCGATCATGCACCGCATCAGCGGTCTGTTCCTGTTCCTGATGCTGCCTTTCATCCTGTTCATGTTGGACAGCAGCCTGCTCTCGGAAGGTACTTTCGCCTATCTCAAGGGCCTGGCATCGGGCTGGTTCGTCAAGCTCGTCATCCTGGCTCTTTCCTGGGCCTATCTCCACCACTTCTGCGCCGGCATCCGCCACCTGATCATGGACAACCACATTGGTCTGGACAAGGACAGCGCACGCAAGTCCTCGGCAACTGTCCTGGTGATCAGCATCACGCTGATGGTCCTGGTCGCATTGAAACTGTTCGGAGCATTCTGAAAATGGCTGATAACAACATCGGACCCAAGCGCCTGGTCGTGGGCGCTCACTATGGCCTGCGTGACTGGATGGCGCAACGCGCCACGGCCGTCGTGATGGCTATCTACACCGTGATCCTGCTGGTGTGCTTCTTTACCGCGACCAATTTCAGCTACGAGGGCTGGGCGGCGCTGTTCTCGCATCAATGGTTCAAGGTGGCCACCTTTGCCGTGTTCATGGCGCTGTTCTTCCACGCCTGGATCGGCGTGCGTGATGCGCTGATGGACTACGTCAAGCTCGTTGGCCTGCGCCTGGTCCTGCAAGTTGCCACTATCGTGTGGCTGATCGGTTGCGCTGGCTATGCCGCGCAGATTCTGTGGAGAAACTAATCGTGGCTGCAATCAAATCCGCCATCACTACCCGCCGCTTTGACGCGGTCATCGTCGGCGCCGGTGGCTCCGGCATGCGCGCCTCGCTGCAACTGGCCGAAGCCGGCCTGAACGTCGCTGTCCTGTCCAAGGTCTTCCCGACCCGCTCGCACACCGTGGCTGCCCAAGGCGGCATCGGCGCTTCGCTGGGCAACATGTCCGAAGACAACTGGTACTGGCACATGTTCGATACCGTCAAGGGTTCGGACTACCTGGGCGACCAGGACGCCATCGAATTCATGTGCCGCGAAGCACCGAAGGCCGTCTACGAGCTGGAACACTTCGGCATGCCCTTCGACCGCAACCCGGATGGCACCATCTACCAGCGTCCGTTCGGCGGCCACACCGCCAACCTGGGCGAAAAGCCGGTGCAGCGTGCCTGTGCTGCGGCTGACCGTACCGGTCACGCCCTGCTGCACACCCTGTACCAGCGCAACGTGCGCGCCAAGACCCACTTCTTCGTGGAGTGGATGGCGCTGGACCTGATCCGCAACGAAGAGGGCGACGTCCTCGGCGTGGTCGCGCTGGAAATGGAAACCGGCGAAATCATGATGCTGCACGCCAAGACCACCCTGTTCGCCACCGGCGGTGCAGGCCGTATCTGGGCTGCCTCGACCAATGCCTTCATCAACACCGGCGACGGCATGGGCATGGCTGCACGTGCCGGCCTGCCGCTGCAGGACATGGAATTCTGGCAGTTCCACCCGACCGGCGTGGCTGGCGCGGGCGTGCTGATTACCGAAGGTGTGCGCGGCGAAGGCGGCATCCTGATCAACAGCAATGGCGAACGCTTCATGGAGCGCTATGCGCCGACCCTGAAGGACCTGGCGCCGCGTGACTTCGTGTCGCGCTCGATGGACCAGGAAATCAAGGAAGGTCGCGGCGTCGGTCCCCACAAGGATCACGTGCTGCTGGATCTGCGCCACATCGGTGCCGACACCATCAAGAAGCGCCTGCCCTCGATCCTGGAAATCGCCCACAAGTTCGCCAACGTCGATGCAACCAAGGAACCGATCCCGGTCGTGCCGACCATCCACTACCAGATGGGTGGCATCCCCACCAACGTCCACGGTCAGGTGGTCGCGCCCAAGGGCGGTTCGATGAAGGAAGTGGTGCAGGGCATGTACGCCATCGGCGAATGCGCCTGCGTGTCGGTGCACGGCGCCAACCGCCTGGGCACCAACTCGCTGCTGGACCTGGTGGTGTTCGGCCGCGCGGCCGGCAACCACATCGTCGGCACCCGCCTGCAGGACCAGAGCCACAAGCCGATCCCGGCCGGCGCCCTGGACCGTTCGCTGGAACGCATTGCGCACCTGGAAAGCAGCACCGGTTCCGAGCGCGTGCAGGACGTGGCCAACGACATCCGCGCCACCATGCAGAAGTACTGCGGCGTGTTCCGTACCGACGCCCTGCTGCAGGAAGGCTACAAGAAGATCATGGAGCTGGACGAGCGCCGCAAGCACGTCTCCTTCAAGGACAAGTCCAAGGTCTTCAACACCGCCCGCGTGGAAGCGCTGGAACTGGATAACCTGATCGAAACGGCCAAGGCCACCATCACCTCCGCAGCAGCTCGCAAGGAATCGCGCGGCGCCCACGCGCACAGCGACTACGAGCAGCGCGACGACGTGAACTGGCTCAAGCACACGCTGTGGTTCTCCGAGGGGAATCGTCTCGACTACAAGCCGGTCAACATGCAGCCGCTGACCGTCGAGACTTTCAAACCTAAAGCACGTACTTTCTAAGAGGTCGCAACATGACTCGCACCCTGAAATTCAAGATTTATCGTTACGATCCGGACAAGGACGACAAGCCGTACATGCAAGACCTGACGGTGGAACTCAAGCCCACCGACAAGATGCTGCTGGATGCCCTGCAGCGCATCAAGTCCGACGTCGACGATTCGCTGGCCCTGCGCCGCTCCTGCCGCGAAGGCGTGTGCGGTTCCGACGCCATGAACATCAACGGCAAGAACGGCCTGGCCTGCATCACCAACCTGAACGAACTGACCGAACCCATCGTTCTGAAGCCCCTGCCTGGCCTGCCGGTGATCCGCGACCTGATCGTCGATATGACGAACTTCTTCAAGCAGTACGACTCGATCAAGCCGTACCTGATCAACGACAGCATCCCGCCCGAGAAGGAGCGCCTGCAGTCGCCTGAACAGCGTGAAGAACTGGATGGCGTCTACGAGTGCATCCTGTGCGCCTGCTGCTCGACCTCCTGCCCGTCGTTCTGGTGGAACCCGGACAAGTTCGTCGGCCCGGCTGGCCTCTTGCAAGCCTACCGCTTCATCGCCGACAGCCGCGACGAAGCCACCGGCGCGCGCCTGGACAACCTGGAAGACCCGTACCGCCTGTTCCGTTGCCGTTCCATCATGAACTGCGTCGATGTCTGCCCCAAGGGTCTGAATCCCAACAAGGCCATCGGCAAGATCAAGGAACTGATGGTGCGCCGTTCGGTGTAAGCCTCTTCGGTTGACAGCCCTGCCAGACCCGCCGTCCCTGGCGGGCTGCAGCGAGGGGAGGCGGTGCTGCAAGCCGCTTCCCCGACCGGTCCGGTCAGTTTTGGTCCGGTTGAAGTGAATGGAAAGACAAGAAATGAGCGAGTTCACGACTGAGCGTCACCAGGATGATCCGGCCAAACGGGCGCGTCTGCGCTGGCGAGCGCGCCGCGGGCTGCTGGAGAACGACCTGATCCTGACGCGCTATCTCGATGCCCATGAGGCCGAGATGAGCGACGACGAGGTGGATGCCTTCTCGCGCCTGATGGACCTGACTGACAACGACCTGATGGACTTGTTGCTGGCTCGCAAGGAGCCCGAAGCGGCGGTCGATCTGCCCCAAGTGCATGCGTTGCTCAAGAGACTGCGTACTGCCTGACTGTTGCACGATTATTGCGCCTGGCCACAAGCCAGACGGATTTTGCCCGATCGCGGCCGGCTCCAACTCGCCGCCCGGCGCATCCGCACCACGATGCCGCCCGGCTTGCGGTCGCGGCGTTTGATTAACGGTTTCACCATCCCAGCCAAAGGAAAAGCTATGTCCAATACCGATATCAAAGCTACCCTGTCGTTCTCCGACGGGTCTCCGTCCGTAGATTTTCCTATCTACAAGGGCAGCATCGGCCCTGATGTGATCGATATCCGCAAGCTGTACGGCGCCACCGGCAAGTTCACCTACGACCCGGGCTTCATGTCGACCGCTTCCTGCAATTCCTCCATCACCTACATCGATGGCGACAAGGGCGAGCTGCTGTATCGTGGCTACCCGATCGAACAGCTGGCGGTGAACTGCGACTTCCTGGAATCCTGCTACCTGCTGCTGCATGGTGAGCTGCCCAATGCCAAGCAGAAGGAAGAATTCGTCCAGACCGTGACCCAGCACACCATGGTGCACGAGCAGATGAACTTCTTCTTCCGCGGCTTCCGCCGCGATGCGCACCCGATGGCCGTGCTGACCGGTTCCGTGGGCGCGCTGTCGGCCTTCTACCACGACTCGCTGGACATCTCCAACGCCAACCACCGCGAAGTGTCGGCCATCCGCATGATCGCCAAGCTGCCGACCCTGGTCGCCATGGCTTACAAGTACAGCATCGGCCAGCCGTTCGTGTATCCGCGCAACGACCTGTCCTACACCGCCAACTTCATGCGCATGATGTTCGCCAACCCGTGCGAAGAGTACAAGGTCAATGAAGTGCTGGTGCGCGCGCTGGACCGCATCCTGATCCTGCACGCTGACCACGAGCAGAACGCCTCGACCTCGACCGTGCGTCTGGCTGGCTCCTCCGGTGCCAACCCGTTCGCATGTATCGCTGCCGGTATCGCCTGCCTGTGGGGCCCTGCCCACGGCGGTGCCAACGAAGCTGCACTGAACATGCTGGAACAGATCGGTTCGGTCGACAAGATCCCAGAGTTCATCAAGCAAGTGAAGGACAAGAACTCCGGTGTGAAGCTGATGGGCTTCGGTCACCGCGTCTACAAGAACTACGACCCGCGTGCCAAGCTGATGCGCGAAACCTGCTACGAAGTCCTGAACGAACTGGGCCTGCACGACGACCCGCTGTTCAAGCTGGCCATGGAGCTGGAAAAGATCGCGCTGGAAGACGAATACTTCGTGTCCCGCAAGCTGTACCCGAACGTCGACTTCTACTCCGGCATCGTGCAGCGCGCCCTGGGCATCCCGACCTCGATGTTCACCTGCATCTTCGCCATGGCCCGTACCATCGGCTGGATCGCGCAGTGGAACGAAATGATCTCGGATCCGGAACAGAAGATCGGCCGTCCCCGCCAGCTGTTCGTCGGTTCGCCGCGCCGCGACGTGCCGCCGATCGACAAGCGCTGATCGCAGCCTGTTGTCCGTCTGCCTAGCCGGACGGACAACAAAGTCAGCCGGATGGCCCGGTTTCCCGTCATTCGGGATGGTTTCGAGGGAGGGCGCAAGGCCCGTCCGGCAAGGCTTTGCGGGCCTGCGTTGGTAGCGAGAAACGCCTGTTGCTTCATGTTTCAAATAAAAAAGCGAATCCCTTAGGATTCGCTTTTTTATTTGATATTAGGAGATATAATTCCGATGCGCTGACTGGATGACGTACAGAAGTTCAGGTAGACAAGGTCCTTCCCCCACAACTTGATGCAATCCGCTAACCGGTCAGGCCGTGTCGCGGAAGGTGTAGAAACCCGCTAATCTCGCGAAGCGCGAAGAAAGGTGAGCAAATGACAAAGCTCTACGAGCAATACAACATCAACTCCTACCTGTTCGGTGGGAATGCTCCGTACATCGAAGAACTGTACGAAGCCTACCTGAACAACCCCGGCTCCGTCCCTGACAATTGGCGTGCATACTTCGACGCCGTGCAACACGTTCCCGCCACCGACGGCTCCACCCGTCCCGATGTGGCCCACGCTCCGGTGATCGCTTCCTTCGCCGAACGCGCCAAGCAAGGCCCGATCCGCACCGTCATCGCTTCCGCCGACTCCGACATGGGCCGCAAGCGCGTCGCTGTTACCCAGCTGATCGCCGGCTACCGTGACCTCGGTTCCCGTTTCGCCAACCTGGACCCGCTGCAACGCCAGGAACGCCCCAACATCCCCGAACTCGATCCCTCCTTCTACGGCTTCACCGATGCCGACATGGACATCGTGTTCAACATCAACAACACTTACTTCGGCCCGGAAACCGCTTCCCTGCGCGACCTGCTGCAGATGCTGCGCGACACCTACACGCGCTCCATCGGTGCCGAGTTCACCTACATCTCGGACATGTCCGAAGTGCGCTGGCTGGAAGAGCGTCTCGAGCCGACCCGTGCCGTGCCCAGCTTCTCGGCCGAGAAGAAGAAGCACATCCTGGAACGCCTGACCGCCGCCGAAGGCCTGGAACGCTACCTCCACACCAAGTACGTCGGCCAGAAGCGCTTCTCGCTGGAAGGCGGCGAATCCTTCATCGCCTCCCTGGATGAAACCATCCAGCGCGCCGGTGAAAAGGGCGTGCAGGAAATCGTGATCGGCATGGCCCACCGCGGCCGCCTGAACGTGCTGGTCAACATCCTGGGCAAGACCCCGCAGGAACTGTTCTCCGAATTCGAAGGCCGTCACGCCGACGACCTGCCGGCCGGTGACGTCAAGTACCACCAAGGTTTCTCCTCCGACGTCTCCACCCCTGGCGGCCCGGTGCACTTGTCGCTGGCCTTCAACCCGTCCCACCTGGAAATCGTCAACCCGGTGGTCGAAGGTTCGGTCAAGGCCCGTATGGATCGCCGCGGCGACAAGGATGGTTCGCAAGTGCTGCCGATCCTGGTGCACGGCGATGCCGCCTTCGCCGGCCAAGGCGTGGTGATGGAAACCCTGAACCTGGCACAGACCCGTGGCTATGGCACCGGTGGCACCGTTCACATCGTCATCAACAACCAGATCGGCTTCACCACTTCCGACCCGCGCGACTCCCGCTCGACCCTGTACTGCTCGGACGTGGTCAAGATGATCGAAGCCCCGGTGCTGCACGTCAACGGCGATGATCCGGAAGCCGTCGTGTTCGCCACCCAGATCGCTGTCGACTACCGCATGAAGTTCAAGAAGGACATCGTGGTCGACATCATCTGCTTCCGCAAGCTGGGCCACAACGAGCAAGATACCCCTGCGCTGACCCAGCCGCTGATGTACAAGAAGATCGCCCAGCACCCCGGCACCCGCAAGCTCTACGCCGACAAGCTGGTGACCCAGCAGACCATCCCCGCCGATGGCGGCGAAGAGCTGGTCAAGGCTTACCGCGCTGCGATGGACGCCGGCAAGCACGCCATCGATCCGGTGCTGACCAACTTCAAGAGCAAGTACGCCGTCGACTGGCTGCCGTTCCTGAACCGCAAGTGGACCGACGCCGCCGAAACCGCCGTGCCGATGGCGGAACTGAAGCGCCTGGCCACCAAGATCACCACCGTGCCGGAAGGCTTCAAGGTCCACTCGCTGGTCGAGAAGGTCTTGAACGACCGCGCGGCCATGGGTCGTGGCGAAATGAACCTGGACTGGGGCATGGGCGAGCACCTGGCCTACGCCAGCCTGGTTTCCTCCGGCTATGCCGTGCGCCTGACCGGTCAGGATGCCGGCCGTGGCACCTTCACCCACCGTCACGCGGTGCTGCACGATCAGAACCGCGAGCGTTGGGATGCCGGTACCTTCATCCCGCTGCAGAACGTGGCTGAGAACCAGTCCACCTTCACCGTGATCGACTCGGTGCTGTCCGAAGAAGCCGTGCTGGCCTTCGAATACGGCTACTCGACTGCTGAACCGAACACCCTGACCATCTGGGAAGCCCAGTTCGGCGACTTCGCCAACGGTGCCCAGGTCGTCATGGACCAGTTCATCAGCTCCGGCGAAGTGAAGTGGGGCCGTGCCTCGGGTCTGGTGCAGATGCTGCCCCACGGCTACGAAGGCCAGGGTCCGGAACACTCCTCGGCCCGTATCGAGCGTTACCTCCAGCTGTGCGCCGACAACAACATGCAGGTCGTGCAGCCCACCACCGCTGCGCAGATCTTCCACCTGCTGCGCCGCCAGATGATCCGCCTGTTCCGCAAGCCGCTGATCATCATGACGCCGAAGTCGCTGCTGCGTAACAAGGATGCCGGTTCTCCGCTGTCCGATCTGGCCAAGGGTTCGTTCCAGACCGTGATTCCGGAAGTCGACGAAACCATCGACGCCAAGAAGGTCAAGCGCATCGTCGCCTGCTCGGGCAAGGTGTACTACGACCTGGTCAACGCCCGCAAGGAACGCGGCCAGACCGATACCGCCATCATCCGCGTCGAGCAGCTGTATCCGTTCCCGCACAAGGCCTTCGCGGCCGCGTTGAAGCAGTTCCCCAACTTCAACGAACTGGTGTGGGCACAGGACGAGCCGCAGAACCAGGGCGCCTGGCTGCAGATCCAGCACAACATCTTCGAGAATCTCTCCGAAGGTCAGAAGCTGGCCTATGCAGGCCGCCCGGCCAGCGCTTCGCCGGCCGTCGGTTACTACGACAAGCACTACGCACAGCAAAAGGCACTGATCGAAACCGCCTTCGCCAAGCTCAAGGGCTTTGTGCTGACCAAGTAATCATTGATGCAAACGGGACGCGCTGCGAGGGCAGTGCGTCCCTGTTTCCATAAGAACGAAATCACCCGAAAATCGGAGAATCCTGAAAATGGCTCAAATCGAAGTAAAAGTCCCGCAGTTGTCGGAATCCGTCGCCGAAGCGACCCTGCTGCAATGGCACAAGAAGGTTGGCGAACCCGTCGCCCGTGACGAAAACCTGATCGACATCGAGACCGACAAGGTCGTGCTGGAACTGCCCTCGCCGGACGCTGGCGTGATCACCCAGATCATCAAGGCCGACGGTGCTACCGTCGTGGCCGGTGAAGTGATCGCCATCCTGGACACCGACGCCTCCGCTCAAGTGGCCCCGACCGAAGTCAAGGCCGCTCCCGCTCCCCAAGCCACCAACGAACCGACCCCGGTTGCCGCTCCCGAGCTGGCTTCCAAGGGCGACGTCGCCATGCCGGCCGCTGCCAAGCTGCTGGCCGACAACAACCTGTCGACCTCGCAAGTCACCGGCACCGGCAAGGATGGCCGCGTGACCAAGGGCGACGTGCTGGGTGCCCTGTCGGCGCCTGCCGCTGCACCTGCTGCTGCCAAGCCGGCCCTGGCGCAAGTGGCCGCGCCGGTCAAGGCCGGTCTGGAAAGCCGTCCGGAACAGCGCGTGCCGATGAGCCGCCTGCGTGCCCGCGTGGCTGAGCGTCTGGTCCAGTCGCAATCGACCAACGCCATCCTGACTACCTTCAACGAAGTCAACATGCAGCCGGTCATCGACCTGCGCAACAAGTACAAGGACAAGTTCGAGAAGGAACACGGCGTCAAGCTGGGCTTCATGTCCTTCTTCGTCAAGGCGGTCGTGCACGCCCTGAAGAAGTACCCGATCGTCAACGCCTCGGTCGATGGCAACGACATCGTGTACCACGGCTACTTCGACATCGGTGTCGCCGTCGGTTCGCCGCGCGGCCTGGTGGTGCCCATCCTGCGTGATGCGGACCAGATGTCGATTGCCGACATCGAGAAGAAGATCGGTGAATTCGGCCAGAAGGCCAAGGATGGCAAGCTGTCCATCGAAGAACTGTCGGGCGGTACCTTCACCGTCTCCAACGGTGGTACCTTCGGTTCCATGCTGTCGACCCCGATCATCAACCCGCCGCAATCGGCGATCTTGGGCATCCACGCCACCAAGGAACGCGCAGTGGTCGAAAACGGTCAGGTCGTGGTCCGTCCGATCAACTACTTCGCGCTGTCCTATGACCACCGCATCATCGACGGCCGCGAAGCCGTCCTGTCGCTGGTCGCGATCAAGGAAGCACTGGAAGATCCGGCACGTCTGCTGCTGGATCTGTAAGCAACCGGCCATCACGGCGTGAGCGAGGCGCTGAACGGCCCCCAGGCATTCAGCGCCTTTTTGCATCCGCTTCCAGTTCAGGCGGATGCGCACAACGAATCAGGAAAATACACATGAGCAAGAATTTTGACGTGGTCGTCATCGGTGGCGGCCCCGGCGGTTACATCGCCGCCATCCGCGCAGCGCAACTGGGCTTCAACACCGCCTGCATCGACGAATGGAAGAACGAAAAGGGCGGCCCCGCACCGGGCGGCACCTGCACCAACGTCGGTTGCATCCCCTCCAAGGCGCTGCTGCAATCGTCCGAGCACTACGAACACGCCAGCCACGGCTTCGCCGAGCACGGCATCGAAGTCAAGGGCCTGGGCCTGAACCTGGAAAAGATGCTGGGCCGCAAGAACACCGTGGTCAAGCAGAACAACGACGGCATCCTGTACCTGTTCAAGAAGAACAAGGTCGCCTTCTTCCACGGCCGTGGCTCCTTCGTCAAGGGCGATGCCAATGGCTACGAGATCAAGGTCGCCGGTGCTGCCGAAGAAACCATCACTGCCAAGCACGTCATCGTTGCTACCGGTTCGAACGCCCGTGCACTGCCGGGCGCCGAGTTCGATGAAAAGCTGATTCTCTCCAACACCGGTGCACTGTCGATCACCGAAGTGCCGAAGAAGCTGGGCGTGATCGGCGCCGGCGTGATCGGCCTGGAAATGGGTTCGGTCTGGCGTCGCCTGGGCGCGGAAGTGACCGTGCTGGAAGCCCTGCCGACCTTCCTGGGTGCCGTCGATGAACAGATCGCCAAGGAAGCCCAGAAGCTGCTGACCAAACAGGGCCTGGCCGTGAACCTGGGTGTGAAGATCGGCACCATCAAGGCCGGCAAGAACAGCGTTTCCGTCGAATACACCGATGCCAAGGGCGCAGCCCATACGGGCGAATTCGACAAGCTGATCATCTCGATTGGCCGTACCCCCAACACCATTGGCCTGAACGCCGAAGGCGTGGGCCTGAAGCTGGACGAGCGCGGCTTCATCGCCGTGGACGGTGATTGCAAGACCAACCTGCCCAACGTGTGGGCGGTGGGCGACGTGGTGCGCGGCCCGATGCTGGCCCACAAGGCCGAAGAAGAAGGCGTTGCCGTGGCCGAGCGTATTGCCGGCCAGCATGGTCACGTCAACTTCAACACCATTCCCTGGGTCATCTACACCTCGCCGGAAATCGCCTGGGTCGGCAAGACCGAGCAGCAATTGAAGGCCGAAGGCGTGCAGTACAAGGCCGGTACCTTCCCGTTCCTGGCCAACGGCCGCGCCCGTGCGCTGGGCGATACCTCGGGCATGGTGAAGTTCCTGGCCGATGCCAAGACCGATGAAATCCTGGGCGTGCACATCGTCGGCCCGATGGCTTCCGAGCTGATTTCCGAAGCCGTGGTGGCGATGGAATTCCGTGCTTCTTCCGAAGACATCGCCCGCATCTGCCACGCTCACCCCTCGCTGTCTGAAGCGACCAAGGAAGCGGCTCTGGCCGTCGACAAGCGTGCATTGAACTTCTGATGCGCGATCAGTGCGACAATACGCGTCGCTCATGCCTGCCAGCATGGCCAGGTTTGAGTTGCCCGCATAGTCAGCATTGAGATGCCAACCCAATGGGCGAGCCTGGCTCGCCCATTGTCGTTTTACAAGACCACACCATGGATGTCCGTCAATTCTACGAACAGTCGCTGTCCCAGCGCGGTTATCAACCCGACGAAGCGCAGTTGCGCGCCATTGAGCGCCTGCAGCGCGCCTATGAGGAATGGGTTGCCTACAAGGCCCAACGCGCCTCCACCTTCAAGCGTCTGATCAGCCGGCCGGCCGTGCCGCGCGGCGTCTACATGTGGGGCGGGGTAGGGCGCGGCAAGTCCTTCCTGATGGACAGCTTCTATTCCGTGGTGCCGGTGGTGCGCAAGACGCGCCTGCACTTCCATGAATTCATGCGTGACGTGCATCGCCAGCTTGATGAATTGAAGGGGATTTCCGATCCCCTCGATGAAGTCGCCAAGCGCATCGCCAAGAAGTATCGCCTGATCTGTTTCGACGAATTCCACGTCTCCGACATCGCCGATGCGATGATCCTCTACAACCTGTTGAAGGGCCTGTTCGATCATGGCGTGTCCTTCGTGATGACCTCCAACTACGAGCCGAGCACGCTCTATCCGGATGGCCTGCACCGCGACCGCATGCTGCCGACGATTGCCCTGCTGAAGGAAAAACTGGACGTCATGAACATCGACGCCGGCATCGACTACCGCAAGCGGGTGCTGGAGCAGGTGAAGGTGTACCACACCCCGCTCAACGCCAAGACCGATGAAGAATTGCGCAGCGCCTTTGCCGCCGTCGCCGAAGCCGCCGACGAAGATCCGCGCGTGCACATCGAAGCCCGCGAGATCCGCGCCTTGCGCCGGGCCGGCAGCGCCATCTGGTTCGACTTCGCCACGCTGTGCGGCGGTCCGCGCTCGCAGAACGATTACCTGGAACTGGCCAGCCGCTTCCAGACCGTGATCCTGTCGGGCATTCCGCGCATGTCGGCGGCGATGTCCTCGGAGGCGCGCCGCTTCACCTGGCTCATCGACGTCTTCTACGACCACAAGGTCAAGCTGATCATGTCGGCCGCCGTGGAGCCGGACGAGCTTTACACCGTCGGCACGCTCTCCAACGAATTCCACCGCACCGTTTCACGTATCATTGAGATGCAGTCGAAAGAGTATCTGGATGCGGACCGCCGCTCGATTGCCGACAGCCTCTCCTGAACAACTACCTGATGAACAAGAAATCCATGCAAGGTCCATTTGCCGATGCCAAGGGCGTCACTTCTTCCCTGTGCGGCCTGATGCTGGCCCTGGCTGCCGGCGCCTGCGCGGCGCAAGGGCAGGCGTCGGCCAGCACCACCTCGGGCGCACAGCCCGGACAGATCAAGGCCCAGGCGCAGGCTTCCAAGGATCTGGCCAGCCCGGCGCCACAGGCCGCCGCAGCAGCCCCGGCCATGAGCCGTGAACGCTTTGATGAACTGGAGGCTCGCGCGCCGATTGCCCAGCGTTACCCGGCCGGCTCCATCAAGTCCGACGAAGCCGCGCAAAAGGCGCTGGACGAGGCCGCCGAAGACCGCCAGGTGGCCGAGCTGCGCTACATCCTGGACCAGCGCGCCTGTTATCCCAAGTTTCTGGTCTCGCAATGCCTGGAAGCCGCGCGCGACCGCAAGCGCCTGACCGACAAGGGCATCAAGGCGGTGGAGTATGAGGCCAAGGTCTACCAGCGCCAGGCCACCGTGGATGACCGTGATCGTTCGCTGGCCGAGCAGCGCGCCAAGGATCAGGAAGATTCCGCCCGCCGCCTGGCCGACCAGAAACAGAAGGAAGCCGATTCCGCCCGCAAGGTCCAGGAAAGCCGCTCCAAGAACCGCGAAGTCCAGCAGCGCATCGACCAGAATAAGAATGTCCCGGCCGATTACCGCGTGCGCCAGCACGAGGCCGAGGTGCAGCGCCAGAAGGCCGAGGACGCTGCCGGCGCTCCCGCCCGTGCTGCCAATGCGGCCGAACGCCAGCGCCGCATCAAGGAAGCCGAAGAGCATCGCCAGGAAGTGGAGCGCAAGAAGGCCGAGAACGAGCGTGAGCGCGCCGAACGCAAGCAGAAGCAACAACAGGATCAGCAGAATCAGTCGCAGCCACAGCAGAAACCGGCCCAGGACACCCCAGCAGCCAATTGAGCTGGCGTATGCTGGCCTTCCTCCCGCTTGCGCATGCCGATTTGGCGTGCGCGAGCGGGTGCATTACACTAGCAAGCACATCAGCAACCAGCCGCCATCATGACCAGTACGCATCGCGAAGACATCCAGCGCCGCATCATCGAACTCGAAGTCGAGCACCGTGATCTCGATAGCGTGATCGACATGCTCATCCGCGATGCCCGTTCCGAAGACCTGCAATTGCGCCGCCTCAAGAAGCGCAAGCTGCAATTGAAGGACCACATCGCGCTGCTGAAGATGCAGCTCGTTCCCGATATCCCCGCCTGAACCCCGCTGCGCGCCAGCCTGTGCCGGCGATCCTCTGGTATTCCGATTGCCTGCTGCATGAAGTCTTTCATGCAAGTCAGGGGCGCACTGCCGACTCCGCGTAAAATAGCGCCTTGTTCCCAATGACGTGCAAAGAGCCCAGGTGTCGCCGGCCCCTGTGGAGCACGTGTTTTCCTACAGGTTTGCCGCAGTGACAGCTCCCGAAGCCCCCGCCGACATCATCGACAGCAGCGCCCGCACCGTTCCCGCCGAGGCGGACGGCGCCGCGCCCGAAGAACCTGGTGTCCATGATGCCGAGATCGAGCGCCTGTTCGGTGCCGGTGGTCCCCTGGGCGGGGCGGTCGGCAGCTATCGTCCGCGTCACGCCCAGACCGAAATGGCCAAGGCCATTGCCGCGGCCATTGCCAGCCAGGGCACGCTGATCGCCGAGGCCGGTACCGGCACCGGCAAGACCTTTGCCTACCTGGTCCCGGCCCTTCTGTGGGGCGGCAAGACCATCGTCTCCACCGGCACCAAGACATTGCAGGACCAACTGTTCAATCGTGACATCCCGACCGTGCGCAAGGCCTTGCATGCGCCTGTGTCGGTGGCGCTGCTCAAGGGGCGCAGCAACTACGTCTGCCACTTCCATCTGGAGCGCACGCTGCAGAACGGCCGCCTGACCGCGCGCGAGGACGTGGGCTATCTGCGCGAGATCTCGCGCTTCGTCAAATCCACCTCCTCCGGCGACAAGGCCGAGCTGACCAAGGTGCCGGAAACGGCCTCGGTATGGAACCTGGTTACCTCCACGCGCGATACCTGTTTCGGCGCAGAATGCCAGTACTACCAGGATTGCTTCGTCATGAAGGCGCGCAAGGAGGCGCAGCAGGCTGACGTGGTAGTGGTCAACCATCACCTGTTCTTTGCCGACGTTGCCTTGAAGGACACCGGCATCGCCGAACTGCTGCCCTCGGCCAATACCGTCATCTTCGACGAGGCCCATCAATTGCCGGATACTGCCACGCTTTTCTTTGGCGAAACCATTACCACCTCGCAGATCCTCGAACTGTGCCGCGACGTGTTGGCCGAAGGCCTTGCCCATGCCCGCGATGGTGCCGACTGGGCAGGCCTGGTCGCGCCCGTGGAACGTGCCGCGCGCGATCTGCGACTGGCGTTTCCGGAAGAATCGGTGCGTCTGGCGCTGAACCAGATCGCGCCGTCCAGCACCTTCTTCCCGGCCCTGGATACCTTGAAGGACTGCATGGACGACATGATCGCCGTGCTGGAAAAACAGGCCGAGCGCGCCGAGACCATCGAACAGTGCCGCGACCGCGCCAATGAATTGCTGCGTCAGCTGGAAAACTGGGGCACGCCCGAGGAGCTGGCCAAGATGCAGGCTGAAGCCGCCGCCAAGGCAAGCAAGCCCGCCGAGACCCAGCGGGCAGGCGAGGCAGAGGCGCAGGAAGAAGCGCCCGCCCAGAAGCCGTTCTACGTGCTGTGGGTGGAAGCGTTCCAGTCTTCGCTGCAACTGCACCGCACGCCGCTGTCGATCGCACCCATCTTCAACAAGCAGCGCGAAGGCACTCCGCGCTCTTGGATCTTCACTTCGGCAACGCTGGCAGTGAAGAAAGATTTCAATCACTATGCCGCGCAGATGGGCTTGTGGAATGCTCCGGCGCAGTCTTGGCCCAGTCCCTTCAATTACGGCGAGCAGGGCATCCTGTATGTGCCGCAGAATCTGCCGCAGCCCAATTCCTTCGAGTACACCGATGCGGTGATCGACGCTGCGCTGCCGACCATCGAGGCCGCTGGCGGCCGCTGCTTCTTCCTGTGCACCACGCTGCGCGCGGTCAACCGTGCCGCCGAGCGCCTGCGTACCGAGTTCAAGGCGCGCGGGCATGACTTCCCGCTGTTCGTCCAGGGCGAAGCCGGACGGACCGAATTGCTGGACCGCTTCCGCGCCGCCGGCAATGGTGTGCTGATCGGCAGCCAGAGTTTCTGGGAGGGTGTGGACGTGCGCGGCGATGCGCTGTCGCTGGTCATCATCGACAAGCTGCCGTTCTCGCCACCGGACGACCCGGTGCTGGCCGCCCGCATCAGCGAGATGGAAAAGCAGGGCTTGAACGGTTTCGTGCATCATCAGTTGCCGGCAGCCATCATCAACCTCAAACAGGGCGCAGGCCGCCTGATCCGTGACGAGGGTGATCGCGGCGTGCTGATGATCTGCGATCCGCGCATCATCACCAAGAACTACGGCCGCCGCATCTGGCAGAGCCTGCCTCCCTTCAAGCGCACGCGCGAGCTGGAAGTGGTGCAAGCCTTCTTCCGCGAGCAGGACGCCCGCCGTGCCGCCGCGGCCGCGGGCGAGGACGCTGCAGCGGAGGGTTGAGATGGCCGATCACACGTCCCTGGTGCCGGTGCGCGCCTCCGAGTTGAGCCTGGGCCAGCCCGCGCCATGGTCCATCTACAACGAGGGAGGCAAGTTGCTGCTGGCACGCGGCACCCTGATCGATACGCCGGATCAACTGGCCGGCCTGATCGAGAACGGCCTCTACCGCAATGCCCGCTGGATTGCCGAACCCGATACCGAATCGGTCCCCGTGCCGCAGGCGCGCGACGTGCTGCGCAAGAAACATGGCGGCAAGAAGCCTGCGAAGCGCGCCGCCGCCGTGCGCGGCCAGGAAAGCGTGATTGCGCTGGACGAGATGCGCTGGCGCATCGGCGATACCGTCTGGCTGCAATTTGCTGATGATGCCGGCCAGCGCTATGCAGTCTCGCTGGTGGGCTGCCTGCCCAACCGCAGCATCCTGGTCACGGCCCCGCAAAAGGAGGGCAAGCAGCTCTTCGTTCGAGAGGGTCAGGCTTTCGTGGTGCGCGCCCTGACCGGCCGCCGGGCCTATGCCTTCGCCGCCCAGTTGCTCAAGTACCAGCAGACGCCCTTCGTTTACCTGCATCTTTCCCTGCCCAGGGAAGTACGTTCCACTGTGATCCGCCAGGCCACCCGTGTACCCGTGGGCGCCGAAGGCTACCTGGCGGTGGATGGTGCCCAGCCGCTGGCGGCCAGCGTGATCGACCTGAGCCTGGCCGGTGCCTCGCTGGTGGCGACTTCGTTATCGGGCAAGGTGACGGCCAGCAAGGGCGTGACCGGCAAGCTGCGCTTCGTGGCCTCGGTGGCCGACCAGCAATTGCCACTGGAGCTGCCGGTGGTGCTGCGGGCGGTGAAACCGCTGGGTGAGGCGGATTTTCATCAGTACGGCGTGGAATTCGGGCAACTGACGGTGCGCGACAAGCTGGTGCTGTCCGCCTATGTCTACCAGGAACTTACGCTGCAGGAATAGGCGGCACAACAGGGCAGGAGAATGTCTGGAGGAGGGGCTGTCCAAGGCCCGGCTTCGGTTAAAATTCAGCCCATGAAAATCCTCATCAGCAACGACGACGGCTACCTTGCGCCCGGCATCAATGCCCTGGCCGAGGCACTTGCACCCATCGCCGACATCACCGTGGTGGCGCCCGACAGCAATCGCTCGGGCAGCTCCAATTCCCTGACGCTGGATCGCCCGCTGTGGGTGGAACAAGCCGCCAACGGCTTCTACTACCTCAATGGCACGCCCTCCGATTGTGTCCACGTGGCGCTGACCGGCCTGCTCAAGGAGCGGCCGGACCTGATCGTCTCCGGTATCAACCAGGGCCAGAACATGGGCGACGATACGCTCTACTCCGGGACTGTGGCGGCGGCGACCGAGGGCTTTCTGTTCGGCATCCCCTCCATTGCGTTTTCGCAATTGCACAAGGGCTGGGCCGAACTGGATGCGGCCGCCCGCATCGCGCGCGAGATCGTGGAGCGCCGCTTCGACAGCCTGCCCAAGCCTTACCTGCTCAACGTCAACATTCCCAATCTGCCCTATGCGCAGATCAAGGGCAGCGTGGCCACCCGCTTGGGCAAGCGCCACGTGTCCGAGCCGGTGCACAAGCTGACCGATCCGCATGGCCGCGACCTGTACTGGATCGGTCCGGCCGGGGCCGCCAAGGACGGCGGGGAGGGCACCGATTTCCATGCGACGGCCAATGGCTACGTGTCCATTACGCCGCTGCAGATCGACCTGACCCATTCCGCGCAACTGGACAATCTCAAGAAAGCGCTTGCATGAGCGACAAGCCCAGCCGCTTTCCGCTGAGCCTGTCCTCGGTGGTCGACAAGAAAAAGACCGCCGCTGCCGGCCGTGATGCGTCCGGCCGTCCCCAGGCCACCACCCAGACGGCGGCCAAGAATGCGGCGCAGTCCTCGCAGCGCGCAGCCCTGAAGCCGGTGCAGCAGGGCCTGGCCCAGGCACTGCGCCCGCCCCCGGCCGCTCCGCGCGCCCCGCTGGCACCGGCCCAGCCGCTGCTGAGCGCAGCTCCGGTGCCGCGTACTGCGGTCAAGAACGTCATGTCGGTGACCCAGACCAATGCCTCGCACCACGCCTCGCCGCTGGCTTCCGAAGCGGTACGCAAGGCCATGGTGGCGCGGGTGGCCAAGCAGGGGGTGGCCGATGCCAAGGTGCTGGCCGCGCTGGAGGCGGTGCCGCGCCACATGTTCGTGGAGCCGGGACTGGCCAGCCAGGCCTATATCGATGCCTCGCTGCCGATCGGCCATCACCAGACCATTTCCCAGCCCTACATCGTGGCGCGCATGATCGAACTGATGCGCCAGAACCGCCATGGCGGCCGCCTGGACCGGGTGCTGGAGATCGGCACCGGCTGCGGCTACCAGGCCGCCGTGCTGTCGCGGGTGGCGGGCGAGGTGTATTCCATCGAACGCATCAAGCCCTTGCATGAACTGGCCAAGACCAATCTGCGTCCCTTGCGCGTGGCAAACATCCGCTTGCATTACGGAGATGGTATGCTTGGCCTGCCGCAGGTGGCGCCCTTCGATGGCATCATCCTGGCGGCGGCCGGGCTGGAAGTGCCGCAGGCGCTGCTGGAGCAGCTGGCCATCGGCGGCAGGCTGGTGGCACCCGTGGGCGAGCGTCAGCAAGTGCTGGAACTGATTGAACGGGTCGGCCAGCGCGACTGGCGGCGTAGCACTTTGGAACAATGCCATTTCGTGCCCTTGAAGCCGGGAACGGTGTGACCGCAAGGCGCGGCAGGTGCAGGACGAAACAAGCAGCATCGGCGGATATCAGGTCCGCCACGCATCATCGAAACAGGGACGGGCGGCAACAAGCACAAGCATCCAAGCCGCAGGTCGATGACAAGAGCGGATGGGCAGGCGAGGGGGCCGCATTTCCCTGATGAACTTCTGGCGCTGGCTGCGTGTCAACTAGCGTCGTACAAAATCTAACGTAAGAGCATGAAGAAAATTCGTTTGGCTGTATTGGGCAGTGTCGTCAGTTTGCTGGCCGCCTGCGGCTCGACACCGAATCAGCAGCCGGCGCCCGTCGTCGAGCGCACCACCAGCACCGCCAAGCCGGCTGAGGCTGTTGCCGCGCCGGCCGCGCCGGTTCCCTCGGGACGTGGCTACTACACCGTCAAGAAGGGCGATACCCTGTATCGCATCGCCCTCGACGTCGGGCAGAACTGGCGCGATATCGTCGCCTGGAACAACCTGACCAATCCGAACGACATCAAGGTCGATCAGGTGCTGCGTGTGGCACCGCCGGATCGGGCGGGTCCGGTGCAGACGGCGGCGGTGGTGGCCGCGCCGGGTGCGGGTCTGGACGTCAAGCCGCTGGGTGCGCCGGGTGCCGCTGCACCGGCAGCCACGCCGATGGCCTCGGGCAGCAACAAGACCGGCCCGCGCGGCGACAAGCGTGCCTACTCGGAAGCTGCCCTGGCTGAATTGGAAAAGCCTGATGCCGCACCCGCTGCGGCGCCTGCTGCCACGGCCAAGCCGGAAGCGCCGCATGCGGCTGACAAGCCGGCCGCAGCCAGCCAGCCTGTGGCCAGCGACGATGAAGGCGTGTCGTGGATGTGGCCGGCTGAGGGCAAGGTGGTGGGCACCTTTGAAGGTGGCAAGAAGGGTGTGGACATCGCCGGCAAGGATGGCCAGGCCGTGCTGGCCGCCGCCGGGGGCAAGGTCATGTATGCCGGCAGCGGCATCCGTGGCTATGGCAACCTGGTGATCATCAAGCACACCAACAACCTGTTGTCGGCATATGCCCACAACAAGACCATCCTGGTCAAGGAGGGCCAGAGTGTCACCAAGGGACAGAAGATCGCTGAAATGGGCAAGTCCGACAGCGACAGCGTTAAATTGCACTTCGAGATCCGCCAGCAGGGTAAACCTGTTGATCCTTCAAAATACTTACCGCCCCGCTAGCGTATGACAAGCAATCGCCGCGATCACTTGCCAGACCAGGACCCTCGCGAAGAGGACATGGACGATCCCATTGATGAGATCGACGAACCGGAAGTGATCGACGGCGATGCCGCCGACCAGCCCCAGGAGCCGGCGCCCGCCGAAGGCGTGGACGAGCTCAAGAAGGTGCTGGCGGCCGAACTCTCTACCGACACCACCCAGCATTACCTCAACAAGATCGGCGCCAAGCCGCTGCTGACGGCCGCTGAGGAATTGCACTTTGCGACCCAGGCCAAGGCTGGTGAATTCGTCGCACGGCAGAAGATGATCGAGCACAACCTGCGGCTAGTGGTGTCGATCGCCAAACACTACATCAACCGGGGTGTGGCCCTGCTGGACCTGATCGAGGAAGGCAACCTGGGTCTGATGCGCGCCATCGACAAGTTCGAGCCCGAGCGCGGTTTCCGCTTCTCCACCTACGCCACCTGGTGGATTCGCCAGAGCATCGAGCGGGCCATCATGAATCAGGCCCGTACCGTGCGGCTTCCCGTGCACATGGTGCGCGAACTGAACCAGATATTGCGCGCAAAGTATCACCTTGAGGCCCAGCAACGTGACGGAAGAGACGCCAGCGCGGAAGACATCGCGCACCTGGTCGGCCGCCCGGTCGAGGAGGTGCAGGATGTGCTGGCCCTGTCCGAGCACGCCGCCTCGCTGGATACCCCGCTGGACAACGACCCCCAGGCCAGCCTGATGGACCTCTTGCCCAGTGCCGTGGAAGAGCATCCCGATACGCGGGCCGAGGGCCAGGAAATGGCCTTGCTGATCCGTGAATGGCTCAAGAGCCTGTCTGAAAAACAACGCGTCGTGGTAGCCCGGCGCTTCGGCCTGGACAACGATGATCCCTCGACGCTGGAGCAACTGGCCGGCGAGATGGGCATCACGCGGGAGCGTGTGCGTCAGGTGCAGCAGGAAGCCCTGGTCAAGCTCAAGCGCTTGCTGACCTCCCGTGGCGTGAGCCGGGACGCGTTGTTCTAGGGCCTGTTCACATTAGATCTGCGAGATGCGTTGCCCCCAGAAGGCGTGGTGGCAAGGCGCGCGTCAGGGCTGGTGGTGGTGCCACCAGCCCTGACGTGCAACGCGGCCAGCGCGCCTTCTGGGGGCAACCCTCCGGGAGAGGCCGCCAAGCGTCGCCTGCCGTTGTTGCAGCTCCTTGCCGTAGCACCACTACGGCGCGTCGCCGCGCCTAGGCAGTCAACGCTTGGCGACCTCTCGCACTCGCAGATTTAATGTGAACAGGCCCTAGCACCTCCACCGCCGCTGTTTTCTGCACGCCGGCCACGCCCGGGCGCGCTTGCTGCTTCCCTCCCGGTCCCGGATCGCGGACAATACCGCTTTTGTTTTCGGCAGCGGGCTTCGGTCCTACCCTGTGGTTTCCCTCATGCAACAAGACATCATCATTGAAATCAAGTCGCTCGACATGGACGGGCGCGGCGTTGGTCATCTCGAGAACGAGGATGGCACGCAAGGCAAGGTCATCTTCGTCGAAGGCGCGTTGCCGGGCGAACGCGTCAGTTTCGAGTCCTATCGCAAGAAGCCCAAGTGGGAAGCCGGTGTGATGACCACGCTGCACCGCGAGTCTTCGCTGCGCGTGAAGCCGAAATGTGACTATTTCGGCACCTGCGGCGGCTGCGCCATGCAGCATCTGGAGCCCTCGGCCCAGGTCGCCATGAAACAGCGCGTACTGGAAGACAACCTCTGGCACCTGGGCAAGACCAAGGCCGAGGTGATGCTGCGTCCCATCTACGGGCCGACCTGGGGTTATCGCTATCGCGCCCGCATTTCGGTGCGCCACGTGGCCAAGAAGGGCGGGGTGCTGGTGGGATTCCACGAAAAGCGCTCATCCTTCATCGCCGATATGAAGACTTGTGAAATTCTGCCGCCCAATGTCTCGGCCATGCTGGTGCCACTGCGTGAGCTGGTGGCGGCGCTGTCGATCCGCGACCGCATGCCGCAGATCGAACTGGCCGTGGGCGAGGGCGATGATGGCAACAAGGTCACGGTGCTGGTGTTGCGCATCATGGAGGCGCTGAGCCCGGCCGATGAGTCCCTGCTCAAGCGCTTTGCCGACGAGCACAAGATTGAATGGTGGCTGCAGACCAAGGGGCCGGACACGGCCGCGCCTTACTATCCGGCCGAGTCACGTCTGCAATACACCTTGCCCGAATTCGGCATCCGCATGCCGTTCAAGCCGACCGACTTCACCCAGGTCAACCACCAGATCAACCGCGTGCTGGTGGCCCGTGCACTGCGTTTGCTGGATGTGCAGCCGCAAGATCGCGTGGCCGACCTGTTCTGCGGCCTGGGCAACTTCACGCTGCCCATCGCCACGCTGGCGCGCGAGGTGGTCGGGATCGAGGGCAGCACCGCCCTGACGGAACGCGCGCTGGACAACGCCAAGGTCAACGGCGTGGATGCCAAGACCAGTTTCTATTGCCGCAACCTCTTCGAAGCCAAGCCGGAGGATTTCGTGGCGCTGGGCAAGTTCGACCGCATGTTGATCGACCCGCCGCGCGAAGGCGCCATGGAGGTCTGCAAGGCGCTGGTGGAGTTGCCGCCGGAACAGCAGCACCTCAAGCCCAAGCGCATCGTCTATGTCTCCTGCAACCCGGCCACGCTGGCGCGCGACGCCGGCATGCTGGTGCATCTGGGTGGATATGCCCTCAAGTATGCTGGTGTGGTGAACATGTTCCCGCATACGGCCCACGTTGAATCCATTGCCGTATTCGACTTGCCCGAATAAGAGCGGGCGAGGACGAAAAAAAGCCGGCGTTGCCGGCTTTTTTTGTTGCTCTTGAGATAATGCAGCCTGTCTCAGTCGCGGTTGCCACCCAGGATGCCCAGGATGGACAGCAGATTGACGAAGACGTTGTAGACGTCCAGGTAAATCGCCAGCGTGGCCGAGATGTAGTTGGTTTCACCGCCGTTGACCACCTGTTGCACGTCAAACAGGATGTAGGCCGAGAAGATGGCGATGGCGACCACCGAAATGGTCAGTTGCAGTGCCGGCAGGTGCAGGAAGATGTTGGCCAGCGAGGCCACCAGGATCACCAGCACGCCTGCGAAGAGCCACTTGCCCATGCCGGAGAAGTCGCGCTTGGACACGGTAGCGATGGTGGCCATGCCGCAGAAGATGATGGCCGTGCCGCCGAAGGCTGTCATGATCAGGCCGGCACCGTTGGAGAAGCCCAGCGTGTACTCGATCAGGCGCGACAGCATCAGGCCCATGAAGAAGGTGAATCCCAGCAGGAAGGCCACGCCCCAGCCGGAATTCTTGGTCTTCTCGATGGCGAAGAAGAAGCCGAAGGCGATCGCCAGGAACAGCACGAAGCCGATCATCGGGCTGGCAGCGAAGAGGCTGAAATGCATCTGCACGCCCAGCCAGGCGCCCAGCACGGTCGGGATCATCGACAGCGCCAGCAGCCAGTAGGTGTTGCGCAGCACGCGGTTACGGGTGGCCAGGCTCGTGGTCGAGTGGCCGAAGGTCGTGTCCAGTTGATTCATATGTCCTCCGAAGCGTTGAATGCGAGCCAGAGAATAGCATGATGGCTCACTCTTAAGACAAATCTTCCCTCGCTCTGGTTCGAGATACGGACGCATTATATGAACCCCTGTGCCCTGCCCAGTGCGGACCCGGGGCGCCCGCCATCGTCCGCATGCCGCGTCAAAGGAGGTGAATTGACATGATATGTAATGGTTTCATGATAAAATACAAGGTTCATTGGATTATCAATTCTTGGCTTTAAGCCATTATTTTTATTGGAGTTTTTCTCATGGCAATTGAACGCACCCTGTCGATTATCAAGCCCGATGCCGTCGCCAAGAACGTGATCGGCCAGATCTACAGCCGTTTCGAAAACGCTGGCCTGAAGATCGTCGCTGCCCGCATGGCACAACTGTCGCGCGCTGAAGCAGAAGGCTTCTATGCCGTGCACCGCGAGCGTCCCTTCTTCAAGGATCTGGTGGACTTCATGGTCTCCGGTCCGGTGATGATCCAGGTGCTGGAAGGCGAAGGCGCCATCCTGAAGAACCGCGACCTGATGGGCGCTACCGATCCGAAGAAGGCTGAAAAGGGCACCATCCGCGCCGATTTCGCCGACTCCATCGACGCCAATGCCGTGCACGGTTCGGACGCCGAAGAAACCGCCAAGGGCGAAATCGCTTATTTCTTCCCGGCACTGAACGTTTATTCGCGTTAATCTGTTCCTGTTTTTCACCGGTCTACCGGGCTGGGGCGGAAACCGGCGCCGCAATTCCTGCAGCGTCTTTCTGTCCTGGTCCCGACCGCAAGCATCATGACTACAGCTCTCACCAATCTGCTGGATATGGATCCCGCGCAACTCGTCGCCTACTGCGGCGAGTTGGGTGAGAAGCCGTTTCGTGCAAAGCAGTTGCAGCGTTGGATACACCAGTTCGGCGTGTCTGATTTCGATCAGATGACCGATCTGGCCAAATCGCTGCGCGACAAGCTGAAGACCCGCGCCGAAGTCCGTGCGCCGGCCATCATCAGCGACCATACCTCCACCGACGGCACACGCAAGTGGCTGGTCGACGTGGGTCAGGGCAATGCGGTGGAAACCGTGTTCATTCCTGAAGAAAACCGCGGCACGCTGTGCGTTTCGACGCAGGCGGGCTGTGCCGTGAATTGCCGCTTCTGCTCGACGGGCAAGCAGGGCTTCAACCGCAATCTGACCGTGGCCGAGATCATCGGCCAGCTGTGGATGGCGGAATTCGAATTGCGCAAGACCAAGGGCATCGAGGGTGGTCCCAAGGGCGAGCGCCAGATCACCAACGTGGTGATGATGGGCATGGGCGAGCCGCTGCTCAACTTCGAGCCGACCGTGACGGCCTTGCGCCTGATGCTGGACGACAATGCCTATGGCCTGTCGCGCCGCCGCGTAACGCTGTCGACCAGCGGCGTGGTGCCGATGATTGACAAGCTGTCCCAGGAATGCCCGGTGGCGCTGGCCGTCTCGCTGCACGCGTCCAACGATGCGCTGCGCGATTCGCTTATTCCGCTCAACCGCAAGCATCCGCTGCGCGAGCTGATGCTGGCTTGCAAGCGCTACCTGGAGTTTGCGCCGCGCGACTTCATCACCTTCGAGTACTGCATGCTCGATGGCGTCAACGATACCGACACCCATGCGCGCGAACTGGTCGCGCTGGTGAAGGAAGGCGAGACCGCCATTCCCTGCAAGTTCAACCTGATCCCCTTCAATCCCTTCCCTGAGTCGGGCTTGAAGCGTTCGCACAATCCGCGTATCAAGGCCTTTGCGCAGATACTGATGGATGCCGGCATCGTGACCACCATCCGCAAGACCCGCGGCGACGATATCGATGCCGCTTGCGGCCAGCTGGCCGGCGAAGTGAAGGATCGTACCCGGGTGCAGGAGCGCATGCAGAAGATGGCCGAATACCAGGCCAAGTTCGGCCGCGACTTCGGCCGCATCGTGGAGATCTCCGGGTGACGGCAGGGCGGTGCCACTTTCTTGCTGGTCCTGCGGTGCCAGCCTTTGCCGCCAAGGCGAGGGAGGCTGCACCGTGTTTAACAGAATATGTAGCGGGGGCGTCGATGTTGCGCTGGGGCGCAAGCGTCGTACGTCCTTTTTGTGTTTTCACTGAAGTTATCGCCTGCCTTGCCGATGTCTGTCAGGGTAGGCTGAAGTTATCGAATTTCCCCGAAGGGACGCGGCAGTTGCCGCGCAGGGACGCTCCCAAAGAATCCGGCCAGCGCCGGCTAAAAAAAGCTTTTCCATGTGGAGCATTTGATGAGTGATCAACAAATGAACGAAATGTCGTCGCAGCAACCGCAAGACCCCGGTCAACCGTCCCCGGCCCAGGTCTTGCCCGGTGCTTTGCTGGCTGCGGCGCGGCAGAAGAAGGGCTGGTCCGTCGAGCAGGTGGCCAGCCTGGTCAAGCTGGCCCCGCGCCAGATCCAGGCCATCGAAGCTGACAACTACGCCGCCCTGCCTGGCCTGGCGGTGGCGCGCGGCTTCGTGCGCAGCTATGCCAAGGTACTGGGGCTGGATGCCCATGCGCTCGCGGCCGCCATGCCGCAGGAATCGGCAGTGCAGCAGCGCGATCACATCGTGCCGCAGCACTCGCTGTCCACGCCCTTCTCGGAAGGTCCGCTGCCGGCCATGATGATGAGTACGCGCGGCAACAGCTCGGCGCTGCCCATCCTGGCAGGCGTGGCAGTAGTGGTACTGCTGGCTGGCGCTGCCGCCGTGCGCTGGACCGAACTGGGCGCCAACGTGCCGCAGCTGGCCTTCCTGAAGTCGCACCATGTGGAATCGGCCGCAGCGCCGGACGCCGCAGCGGACCCTGCGCCGAACACCGATGTGGCTTCCAGCGATACGCCCGTCAATGCGCGCGTCGAGACCATCACGCCCGCAGCGACCGAGGAAGCCACCAAGCCGGCTGCCCCGGCAGCAGACGCCCCTGAGCCTGCTGTGTCGGCACCCGCTGCGTCCAAGCCGGAACCGGTCCAGGCTGCCACCCCTGCTGCCAGCCAGCCGGCGTCGACGTCCGCCTCTGCGGCATCCTCCTCTGCAGCGCCGTCGCAGATGTCGTCGACCAGCGTGCCCAGCGGCTTGAACATCGTCAACAGCAAGGATTTGCTGCGCCTGACCTTCCGCGAGGATTCGTGGGTGGAAATCCGCCGCGCGGACAAGAGCACGATCATCTCGCGCCTGCTCAAGGCGGGCACCACCGAGACCTTCGATGTGTCAGACGCCACCACCCTGATCATCGGCAACGCTGCCGGCGTCGATGCCACCTTGCGCGGCCAGCCGCTGGACCTGAAATCCCCGGGCGGCAGCAATGTTGCACGCCTGAACCTGAACTGAACCGACTGCCTATCATGTCTTCCTCCCCGATCGCCTCCGGGCCGCTGGCCCGCCGCAACAGCCGCCGCGTGGTCATCAGCCATGGGGCGCGCGAGATCATTGTTGGCGGTGGCGCACCGGTCATGGTGCAATCCATGACCAATACCGACACCGCCGACGCCATCGGCACGGCGATCCAGATCAAGGAGCTGGCCCGCGCCGGCTCCGAAATCGTTCGCCTGACCGTCAATACGCCCGAGGCGGCGGCAGCGGTGCCGGCGATCCGTGAGCAGCTCGACCGCATGGGCGTGGATGTGCCGCTGGTGGGAGATTTTCACTACAACGGCCACACCCTGCTGACGGACTATCCGGAATGCGCCCAGGCGCTTTCCAAGTACCGCATCAACCCCGGCAACGTCGGCAAGGGGGCCAAGCGCGATACGCAATTCGCGCAGATGATCGAAGTCGCCTGCAAGTACGACAAGCCGGTGCGCATCGGGGTCAACTGGGGCAGCCTGGACCAGGCCCTGCTGGCGCGCATCATGGACGAAAACGCCGGGCGCGCCGAACCCTGGCCGGCCCAGGCGGTGATGTATGAAGCCTTGGTCACCTCGGCCATCGAGAACGCCCAGCGCGCCGAAGAACTCGGCATGGCAGGCGACAAGATCATCCTCTCCTGCAAGGTCTCCGGCGTGCAGGACCTGATCGCGGTCTACCGTGAACTGGCGCGCCGTTGCGACTATCCGCTGCATCTTGGCCTGACCGAGGCGGGCATGGGCAGCAAGGGGATCGTCGCCTCCACGGCTGCGCTGTCGGTGCTGCTGCAGGAGGGCATCGGCGACACCATCCGCATTTCGCTGACGCCCGAGCCGGGCGGCGACCGCACCAAGGAAGTGGTGGTCGGCCAGGAAATCCTGCAAACCATGGGCCTGCGCAAGTTCACCCCGATGGTGATCGCCTGCCCGGGTTGCGGCCGCACCACCTCGACCGTGTTCCAGGATCTGGCAGACAAGATCCAGACCTTCCTGCGCGAGCAGATGCCGGTGTGGAAGGGCAAGTATCCCGGGGTGGAAGCCATGAACGTGGCCGTGATGGGCTGCATCGTCAATGGTCCCGGTGAATCCAAGCACGCCAACATCGGCATCAGCCTGCCCGGCACCGGCGAATCGCCGGCGGCACCGGTGTTCATCGATGGCGAAAAGAAGATGACCCTGCGCGGCGAACGCATCGCCGAGGAATTCCAGAGCGTGGTGCTGGAATACGTCGAATCGCATTACGGTCAGGGTAGCCATGCCTGATCACCGCGTGGCCGGCCACCCTAGGGTGTTCCAGGCCATGCAGTACACTTGCGCTGGCCCGTCGCACGAAAGATGCGACATATTCCAGCTTCCAAAAATGAAGTAAAAAGCAAAATTCCGGATTTCGGTATGTCAGAACAAAAGAAAGTCGAAAAAATCGTTGGCGTCAAAGGCATGAATGACATCCTGCCGGCTGACGCACCGCTGTGGGAACTGTTCGAGAACACCGTGCAATCGGTGCTCAAGAGCTACGGTTTCCAGCAGATCCGCACCCCCATCGTCGAGCCGACCGCGCTGTTTGCGCGGGGGCTGGGCGAGGTGACCGATATCGTCGAGAAGGAGATGTATTCCTTCACCGATTCCATGAACGGCGACAACCTGACCCTGCGTCCGGAAAACACCGCCGGCGTGGTGCGTGCCGCCCTCGAACACAACCTGACCTACGACGGCCCCAAGCGCCTGTGGTATGTCGGGCCGATGTTCCGCCACGAGCGTCCGCAGCGTGGCCGTTATCGCCAGTTCCACCAGGTGGGTGCCGAAGCCGTGGGCTTCAGCGGCCCGGACATCGATGCCGAACTGATCATGATGTGCCAGCGCCTGTGGGACGACCTGGGCCTGTCCGATATCCGTCTGGAACTGAACTCCATCGGCAACGCCGAGGAGCGCAACAAGCACCGTGCCGACCTGATCGCCTATTTCGAGCAGCACAAGGACTTGCTGGACACCGACGCCCAGCGCCGCCTGCACGCCAATCCGCTGCGCATCCTCGATACCAAGAATCCTGCCATGCAGGAGATGGTGAACGCGGCCCCCAAGCTGCTGGATTACCTGGGTGAAGAATCGCGCGCGCACTTCGAGGGCGTACAGAAGATCCTGCGCCACAACAATATTCCCTTCACCATCAACCCGCGCCTGGTGCGCGGCATGGACTACTACAACCGTACCGTCTTCGAGTGGGTCACCGATCAACTGGGCTCGCAGGGCACGGTCTGCGGCGGTGGCCGCTACGATCCGTTGATCGAGATGTTCGGCGGCAAGCCGACCCCGGCCTGCGGCTTCGCCATGGGCGTGGAACGCCTGCTGGAGCTGATGAAGGCCAGCGGCGAGCAGTACGCACCCAATCAGTGCGACGTCTATCTGGTCCATCAAGGCGAAGATGCACAGTTGCAATCTTTTGTCCTGGCTGAACGTTTGCGGACTGCCGGGCTCGATGTTGTGCTACATTGCGCATCGTCCAATGGTGGTGGTTCGTTCAAGGCGCAGATGAAGCGCGCCGATGCCAGTGGCGCTGCCTTTGCCGTGATCATCGGCGAAGACGAGCTCAAGGCCGGTACCGCCACCGTCAAGCACATGCGCGAAGGCAATGCCGAGGAAGGACGTGCCAACCAGAGCAACCTGGCCTTTGACGGCGTGGTCGACTACATCGTGGAACAGATCGTGGGCGATCATGACCATGATCACGACCACGTGCACTATCACCCCTGAAGACCCGTCCACCTCGACCGTCAACTTATCTAAACGCAGAGTTACATGGCATACGATCTCGAAGAACAAGAACAGCTGGATTCCATCAAGGCCTGGTGGGCGAAATACGGCAACCTGGTGACCTGGGCGCTGATCATCGCGCTGGCCGGCTATGCCGCCTGGACCGGCTGGAACACCTACCAGGGCCGCCAGTCGGCGCAAGCCTCGGTGCTCTACGAAGAACAGCAGAAGTCGCTGGCTGCCAAGGACAATGCCAAGGTGCAACGCGCTGCTGCGGACATCCAGGACAAGTTCAGCGGCACCGCCTACGCCGAGATGAGCGCGCTGGTAGCGGCCAAGTCGGCCTTCGATGCCAATGATCTGGACTCGGCCAGGAAGCAGCTGCAGTGGGTCCTCGACCATGGCCGCGGCAAGGAATACAAGGCCATCGCGGCAGTGCGCCTGGCTGGCGTGCTGCTCGATGCCAAGGCATATGACGAGGCGCTGAAGGTCTTGTCGGGCGATTATCCTGCCCAGTTTGCCGGCGCCATCGCCGACCGCAAGGGCGATGTGCTGGCGGCCCAGGGCAAGCGCGACGAAGCCCGCAGCGCCTACAAGCTGGCACTGGAAAAGAGCGACGCCAAGGACCCTGGCCGCCAGCTGATCCAGATCAAGCTTGACGCCATCGGCGGCGAAGCCCCCAAGGCCTGAACCGCTACTGAACTGACGGGGCCATGATCCGCTGCGGCGGATCACCTGCCCGGCGGGCTGCCCGCGCAGCCAGGGAATTGAACCGCAATCCCACGCGAACCCATCCATCGCTTAGAGGAAACAGAATATGCGTAGTGTGACAGCCACTGCTGCCCAGGCAACATCCTTTGCTCGATCCCGCCGCGCCGGCAAGCTGGCGCTGAACGTGGCCGCCATGGCCGCCGTGGTGGCCTTGTCCGGCTGCTCGCTGTTCTCCAGCAAGAAGGATCCGAATCCGCCGGCACCGCTGGTCGAATTCACCCAGAAAATGCGTGCCCAGGCTGCCTGGACGGTTGCGGTCGGCAAGTCCGGCAATTACCAGTTCAGCCCGGCCTTTGCCGCCGGCAGCGTGTTTGCTGCTGCCAACGATGGCACCGTGGTGCGCATCAATGCCCAGAACGGCCAGACCCTGTGGCGCAGCCGCGCCGAGGGCGAACTGACGGCCGGCGTGGGCAGCGATGGCAGCACCGTGGTGGTGGTCGGCGAGAAGGGCCGCATCCAGGCCTTCGATGCCGCTTCCGGCAAGCCGACCTGGAGCGCCCAGGCGCCCAGCGAAGTGCTGTCGGCTCCGGCCGTGGGCGAAGGCCTGGTGGTCATTCGTAGCATCGACAACCGCGTGACCGCGTATGATGCGGACAATGGCAGCCAGCGCTGGATGGTCCAGCGCAACGTACCCTCGCTGACCTTGCGCAATGCGCCGGGTATCGTGATCGGTTCGCAGACCGCTTTCGTCGCATTGCCGGGCGGCCGTCTGTCGGCCCTGGCACTGAACAACGGCGGTCCGCGCTGGGAAGTGCCGGTGGGCGATCCGCGCGGCACCACCGAACTGGAGCGTATCTCCGATGTGTCGGGCGTGCCGGCACTGGGTTCGCGGGACATCTGCGCGGTATCCTATCAGGGCCGTATCGGCTGCTTCGACTTGCTCAACGGCAATGTGCGCTGGATCAAGGAGTTTTCCAGCGATGTGGGCGTCAATCTGGATGACGCCTACGTCTACGCGGCCGATGTCAACGGTGCCGTCACCGAATTCGCGCGCGATACCGGTGCCGTCATCTGGCGCAACGACCGCCTGAAGAACCGCGTGCTCTCCAGCCCCATCGGCGTCGGCAAGGCTGTGGCGGTGGGTGACTTCCAGGGTTATATTCACTTCCTGTCGCGGGAAGATGGTGCCTTCGTGGCCCGTCTGGCTACCGACGGCAGTGCTATCCAGGCGCCTCCGGTCTCGACCGGCTCGTCTGTCGTTTTCCAAACCAAATCAGGAACCGTGGTCTCCGTCGTCGCCGAATAACCGGCAGTGACGAACGACCCCCAAGAAAAGAAATGAAACCGGTAATTGCACTTGTAGGCCGTCCCAACGTCGGCAAATCGACGTTGTTCAACAGGCTCACCCGCAGCCGCGATGCGCTGGTGGCGGACCTGCCCGGCCTGACGCGCGATCGTCACTACGGCGAAGGCCGGGTCGGCGAACGTCCGTTCCTGGTGATCGATACCGGTGGCTTCGAACCCGTCGCCAAGGACGGGATCATGTATGAGATGGCCAAGCAGACCAAGCAGGCAGTGGTCGAGGCCGACATCGTGGTGTTCATCGTCGACGGCCGCCAGGGATTGACGCCGCACGACAAGACCATCACCGACTTCCTGCGCAAGTGCGGCCGTTCCGTGCTGCTGGTGGTCAACAAGTCCGAAGGCATGAAGTACACCTCGGTCACCGCCGACTTCTACGAACTGGGCATGGGCGATCCCTATGTGATCTCCGCCGCCCACGGCGACGGCGTGGCCGATCTGGTGCAGGAAGCGCTGGATCAGGTCGAGGCAGAACGTGCTCAGGAGCCCGAAGCAGAAGAGCCGGCCGTGCGCGGCACCAAGATCGCCATCGTCGGCCGTCCCAACGTGGGCAAGTCGACCCTGGTCAATACCCTGCTGGGCGAAGAGCGCGTGATCGCCTTCGACATGCCGGGCACCACGCGCGACTCGATTGAAATTCCGTTCGAGCGCGAAGGCCGTCACTACACCCTCATCGATACCGCCGGCATCCGCCGCCGTGGCAAGGTGTTCGAGGCCATCGAGAAGTTTTCCGTGGTCAAGACGCTGAAATCGATTTCAGACGCCAACGTCGTGCTGCTGCTGCTGGATGCCCAGCAGGATATTTCCGAACAGGATGCCCACATCGCCGGCTTCGTGCTGGAGTCGGGCAGGGCGCTGGTGGTCGGTGTGAACAAATGGGATGGCATGGAAAGCGACCAGCGCAACCAGATCAAGATGGATCTGGAGCGCAAACTGAATTTCCTTTCCTTCGCCAAGTTCCACTTCATCTCGGCGTTGAAGTCCACCGGTATCGGCCCGCTGATGAAATCCATCGATTCGGCCTATGCCGCCGCCATGGCCAAGCTGAGCACGCCGCGTCTGACGCGTGCGCTGGAAGAAGCGCTGGAACACCAGCAGCCGCGCCGCAAGGGTTCGATCCGCCCCAAGCTGCGCTATGCGCACCAGGGTGGCCAGAACCCGCCGGTGGTGGTGATCCACGGCAATGCCCTGGAAGCCATCGACGACAATTACAAACGCTATCTGGAAAAGCACTTCCGGGAAACTTTCTCCCTGGTCGGCACTCCACTGCGTATCGAGTTCAAGTCGGGCAAGAATCCTTTCATCCGGCAGGAAAAATAATCGTAAATCCTGCTATTCGATCAATGTTTTTTGGCGTTGGAGCGAAAATCGTTTAAATTGAATAGCATAAAGTTGGTAAAGCACTTGATATTCCTTGAAGTGCCTCCAAGTCCTAATCACAACAACACCGTGGAGCTGCCATGAGCAACAAAGGGCAATTGTTACAAGACCCATTCCTGAACGCATTGAGAAAAGAGCACGTTCCCGTCTCTATCTATCTGGTCAACGGCATCAAGCTGCAAGGCCATGTGGAGTCTTTCGATCAATACGTGGTCCTGCTGCGTAACACTGTTACGCAAATGGTTTACAAACACGCCATCTCTACCGTCGTGCCTGCACGTGCGGTCAACCTCAGTCTCGAATCCTCGTCCGACGAATAATGGTCTACCTGGCCGGCTTGACGCCGTGGGCATTTTGACATGCGTGCCGCGTTAGTCGGCCTGGACTTCGGCAAGAACGATTTCGCCGCTAGTCTGGATGAGCTCTTCCTATTGGCAAAATCGGCTGGTGCGGAACCGGTGATTACCATCACCGGTCGCCGTGCCAGTCCGGATGCCGCTCTCTTCGTTGGTACCGGCAAGGCACAAGAAGTCGCCGAGGCCGTAGCCGATCTCCAGCTCGAACTGGTCATTTTCAATCACGCCTTGTCACCGGCCCAGCAACGTAACCTGGAGCGGGTGTTGAAGGTGCGTGTGCTCGACCGTACCAGCCTGATCCTCGACATCTTCGCGCAGCGCGCCAAGAGCCACGAGGGCAAGGTGCAGGTCGAACTGGCGCAGTTGCAGCATCTGGCGACCCGCCTGATTCGCGGCTGGACCCACCTGGAGCGCCAGAAGGGCGGTATCGGCCTGCGTGGTCCCGGTGAAACCCAGCTCGAAACCGACCGCCGCCTGCTGGGCGAGCGCGTCAAGGCCTTGCGGGCGGTGCTGGCCAAGTTGCGCCGGCAACATGCCACGCAGCGCCGGGCGCGCGGCCGCAGCGAAACCTTCTCGGTCTCGCTGGTGGGTTACACCAACGCCGGCAAGTCGACCATCTTCAATTCTCTGGCCAAGGCCGGGGTGTATGCCGCCAACCAGCTCTTCGCCACGCTGGATACGACTTCCCGTCGCGTCTACCTGGGCGAGGTTGGGCACGTGGTGATTTCGGATACCGTGGGTTTCATCCGCGAACTGCCTCACCAGCTGGTCGAAGCCTTCCGTGCCACCCTGGAAGAAACCATCCATGCCGACCTGCTGCTGCACGTGGTGGATGCCGCCAGCCCGGTGCGGATGGAGCAGATCGAGCAGGTCAATCTGGTCTTGAAGGAAATCGGCGCTGACCACGTACCGCAGATCCTGGTCTGGAACAAGATCGACGCCGCCGGTCTGGAACCGGCGGTCGAATATGACGAGTATGGTAAAATCCAGCGGGTTTTCGTCAGTGCCAAGTCTGGTGCTGGCCTGGATCTGCTGCGCGAAGCGATCGCCGCTTCGCTCAAGGCCGCCTTGGAGGCCAGGGGTCGCAGCCGTTCTGAGCCAGTCGATTCCGAAGACATGCACGCTTGAGCCGTTCGAGGGGACGGCCTGTTGCTCGTTCCTGGCGCGCATTCCTCCTAGATTCTCTTAATCCATCACTTCAGCCGGAACGCAAACGCATGCTTGTGTCTTTATTCAGGAAAATCGGTGTCAAGTTTTCGTTGAACGACCCCCAATGGGGACGTGGTTCGCAAAACGACAACCGCGAGAATCAGAATAACGGAAGTAACGGCGACAAACGGCCCGAAAAACCGTCCGGCAACAATGACGGCCCGCCAGACCTCGACCAGCTCTGGCGCGACTTCAACCAGCGCATTGCCGGCCTGCTCGGGCGCAAGGGCGGTGGTGGTTCCGATGGCGGCAACGGTGGTGGCGGCTTCAATCGTGGCGACGTCAAGGGCGCCGGCATCGGCGTGGGCGTGATCGCCATCATCGTCGTCTTCCTCTGGCTGGCCAGCGGCTTCTTCATCGTGCAGGAAGGCCAGACCGCCGTGGTGACCACCTTTGGTCGCTACAGCCATACCACGCTGCCCGGCTTCAACTGGCGCTGGCCCTATCCCATCCAGGGCCACGAGATCGTCAACATGTCGCAGGTACGGACCGCCGAGATCGGCTACCGCGGCAATGTGCGCAACAAGCAGTTGAAGGAATCCCTGATGCTCACCGATGATGAAAACATCATCGACATCCAGTTTGCCGTCCAGTACAAGCTCAAGAATGCCGCCGAATGGCTGTTCAACAACCGCGACCCGGATGATTCCGTGCGCCAGGTTGCCGAAACCGCCATCCGCGAAATCGTGGGCCGCAGCAAGATGGACTTCGTGCTCTACGAAGGCCGTGAAAAGGTCGCATTGGACGTGAGCCAGCGCATGCAGCAGATACTGGACCGCTACAAGTCCGGCGTGCAGATCACCAACGTCACCATGCAAGGCGTGCAACCGCCCGAACAGGTGCAGGCAGCCTTCGATGATGCCGTCAAGGCCGGCCAGGACCGCGAACGCCTCAAGAACGAAGGCCAGGCCTATGCCAACGACGTGATCCCGCGCGCTTCCGGCGCCGCCTCGCGCCTGCTGGAAGAAGCCGAAGCCTATCGCTCCCGCGTGGTAGCCAATGCCGAAGGTGACGCCTCGCGCTTCACCCAGGTGCAGGAAGCCTACGCCAAGGCCCCGGCCGTCACCCGCGACCGCATGTACCTGGAAACCATGCAGCAGATCTTCGCCAATACCACCAAGGTCATGGTGGATGTGAAGAATGGCAGCAACCTCCTGTACCTGCCCCTGGACAAGCTGATCCAGCAAAGCGGTGCCGATGCAGCCCCGGCCGGCAGCAAGCTGCAGGGCCCGGCGGCCAGCCAGGCGCTGCCCAGTGCGGCGTCCACCAATTCGACTGCAGGAAACGACACCGTGTATTCTTCCGAGCTGATGCGAGATTCGAGAAACCGCGATCCCCGTGATGCGCGCGAAAGGGAGGTGCGCTGATGGGCCGCCTCGTTACTTCCGTCATCGTCGCCGTGGTGGCGATCTGGTTGGCTTCGTCCACCATCTTCGTGGTGGACCAGCGTTCTTCGGCCATCGTCTTCGCCCTGGGTGAAGTCAAGCAGGTCATCACCGAACCCGGCCTGCACTTCAAGCTGCCGCCGCCGTTCCAGAACGTGATGTACCTGGACAAGCGCATCCAGACCCTGGATACCCCGGACGCCGACCGCTTCATCACCGCCGAAAAGATGAACGTGCTGGTCGACGCCTACGTCAAGTGGCGCATCGTCGACCCGCGCCTGTACTTCGTCAGCTTCGGCGCTGATGAACGCCGTACCCAGGACCGCCTGTCGCAGATCGTCAAGGCTGCGCTGAACGATGAAATCACCAAGCGCACCGTGCGCGAAGTCATCTCCAGCCAGCGCAACAACGTCATGGATGCCATCCAGGCCCGCGTGGCCAACGAAGCCAAGCAGATCGGCGTGGAAGTCATCGACGTGCGCCTGCGCCGGGTGGACTACGTGGACCAGATCAACAACTCGGTATTCGAACGCATGAAGTCCGAGCGCGTGCGGGTGGCCAACGAACTGCGCTCCACCGGTGCGGCCGAATCCGAAAAGATCCGCGCCGATGCTGACCGCCAGCGCGTGGTGATCCTGGCCGAAGCCTATCGCGAATCCGAAAAGATCCGCGGTGCCGGCGATGCCAAGGCTTCGCAGATCTACGCCCAGGCCTTCGGCCAGAACCCTGACTTCTACAAGTTCTACCGTAGCCTGGAAGCCTACCGTGCCAGCTTCAAGAACCGCCACGACGTCATGGTGGTGGACCCGAGCTCGGAGTTCTTCAAGTACTTCAAGGGAGTGGGCGGCAGCGCCACCAGCGCTGCGAAGAAGTAAAAATCCGCTGATCAGGCGATAATGTGAAGTGTTCTGCTCCGCCGTGCGTTTCCTGTGGGCAGGGCCAACCGGATGGATGCCGCTGGTAAAGGGCATCTTTCCTTTTTTTGGGTCGGACAATCATGTTCCGGGATGCAATTTTCCCGGATTGCAAGAAGAGGGGCGGCAGGTATTCCCGGACCGCCCCGATTGTTCGTCTGGACGCCTGCTTGCATCGTTGTTGCCCGCGCCACGCAAGTACGCAAACCGTTTTTTTCTGCTTTGACTTTTGTTTATGCCTAACTGGCTTCTTCCCGAAAACATCGCCGACGTCTTGCCCTCGGAAGCGCGCAAGATCGAGGAACTGCGTCGACGCCTGCTCGACAATTTCCGCCTGTACGGCTACGAAATGGTCATGCCGCCGCTGCTGGAATACCTCGAGTCGCTGCTCACCGGCGCCGGCCAGGACACCGACCTGCGCACCTTCAAGCTGGTCGACCAGCTCTCCGGCCGTACCCTGGGCGTGCGCGCCGACATGACCACGCAAGTGGCGCGCATCGACGCCCACCTGCTCAACCGCGCCTCGGTCACCCGCCTGTGCTATGCCGGCAGCGTCCTGCATACGCGCCCGACCGGCCTGCACGCCACCCGCGAGCCGATCCAGATCGGTGCCGAGATCTATGGCCATGCCGGCATCGAGGCCGACGCCGAGATCCAGGAACTGGCCCTGAATTCGCTGGCCCTGGCCGGCATGCGCACCATCCGCCTGGACCTGTGCCACGTCGGCGTGCTGCGCGCCATCATCGCCCATGATGCGGCCGCCAAGCGCGACGAAGCCCAGCTCTTCGGCCTGCTGCAGGCCAAGGATGTGCCGGGACTGAAGGAAATCACCGCCTCTTACCAGGAGGGCACCCGCGCCGCGCTGCTGGCGCTGCCCAACCTGTATGGCGACATCGCGGTCATCGCCCGCGCCCGCATCACCTTGCCGGCGCTGCCCGGCATCGGCCAGGCGCTCGACGAGCTGCAGGCCTTGGTGGAACTGGCCGCTGGCCATGAAGGCGCGGCCGTCACCATCGATCTGGCCGACCTGCGCGGCTACCATTACCACAGCGGCGTGATGTTTTCCGCCTATGTGCCGGGCCTGCCCAATGCGGTGGTGCGCGGCGGCCGCTACGACCATGTGGGTGAAGCCTTCGGCCGTGCGCGGCCGGCTACCGGCTTCTCCCTGGACCTGCGTGAACTGGCACGACTGATGCCGGGCGCAGAACGAAAACGCGCCATCCTCGCCCCTTGGGGCAGGGACGCCGGTCTGCGTGAGAAAATAGCGCAATTGCGGCAAGCGGGAGAGATCGTGATCCAAAGCCTTCCCGGCCACGAACACGATCAGGACGAATTCGATTGCGATCGCGCACTCGATTTCAGCAATGGAAACTGGATTATCAAAAACTTGGGTTGAGTCATGTTACAGAACAGCAATGCAAAGAATGTCGTCGTCATCGGTACGCAATGGGGCGACGAAGGTAAGGGCAAGATCGTCGATTGGCTGACCGATCACGCTCAAGGCGTGGTGCGTTTCCAGGGCGGCCACAATGCCGGCCACACGCTGGTCATCGGCGGCAAGAAGACTGCGCTGCAACTGATTCCCTCGGGCATCATGCGCGCTGGCGTGGCCTGCTACATCGGCAACGGCGTGGTGCTGTCGGTGCCCGACCTGCTGCGCGAGATCGACAAGCTCGAAGCCGCCGGCGTGGAAGTCTGCTCGCGCCTGAAGGTCTCGGACGCCTGTCCGCTGATCCTGCCCTATCACGTGGCCCTGGACGTGGCGCGTGAAGCCGCCCGTGGCGTCGACAAGATCGGCACCACCGGCAAGGGCATCGGCCCTGCCTACGAAGACAAGGTGGCCCGCCGCGCCATCCGCGTGGCCGACCTGTTGAACGAAAAGCGCTTTGCCGAGAAGCTGCTGGCCAACCTGGACTACCACAACTTCGTCCTGACCCACTACCTGAAGACCCAGCCGGTGGACTACCAGAAGACCCTGGACGAAGCCCTGGCCAACGTGCCGCGCATCAAGCCCATGGTCACCGACGTCTCCAGCGACCTGTACGCCATCCACAAGGCCGGCGGCAAGATCCTGTTCGAAGGCGCGCAAGGCAGCCTGCTGGACGTGGACCACGGCACCTACCCGTTCGTCACCTCCAGCAACTGCGTGGCCGGCAACGCCGCCGCCGGTGCGGGCGTGGGCCCGGGCATGCTGCACTACATCATGGGCATCACCAAGGCCTACACCACCCGCGTGGGTTCCGGCCCGTTCCCGGCCGAACTGCCGACGGATGCCGGCACCGGCAAGCACCTGGCCTCGGTTGGTCATGAATTCGGTACCGTCACCGGCCGTGCGCGCCGTTGCGGCTGGTTCGATGCGGCCCTGCTGAAGCGCTCGGTGCAGATCAATGGCGTCTCCGGCATGTGCCTGACCAAGCTGGACGTGCTGGACGGCCTGGAGTCGTTGAAGCTGTGCACCGGCTACAAGCTCAACGGCAAGACCGTGGACATCTTCCCGGTTGGCGCCGAAGAAGCTGCCGCTTGCGAGCCGATCTACGAAGAAATGCCCGGCTGGTCCGAGAGCACCGTCGGCGCCAAGTCGCTGGATGCGCTGCCGGCCAACGCCCGCGCCTACATCAAGCGCATCGAGGAACTGGTGGGCGTGCCCATCGACATGATCTCCACCGGCCCGGACCGCGAAGAGACCATCGTCCTGCGCCATCCGTTCAAGTAATTCACCAAGCAATCGCCGTTATCGGCACAAGGCACTACGAAGCAATCAAGAATATGAAGATCTCTGACGACAAAGACCTCTGGGTCTCCTGGGATGACTACAACCGCCTGATCGAACGACTGGCGCTGAAGGTCTATGAGTCCGGCTACCAGTTCGACCAGGTGCTGTGCCTGGCGCGCGGCGGCCTGCGCCCGGGTGACGTGATGTCGCGCATTTTCGATGTCCCGCTGGCCATCCTCTCGACCAGCTCCTACCGTGAAGCGGCCGGCACCATTCGCAGTTCCCTGGACATCGCCAAGTACATCACCATCACCAAGGGAACCCTGGGTGGACGCATCCTGCTGGTGGACGACCTGGTAGATTCGGGCGTGACCCTGCAGAAGGTGATGGTCCACCTGAAGGAACACTATCCTTCCGTCACCGAGATCAAGAGTGCCGTGCTGTGGTGGAAGGCCTGCTCGGTCGTGGAACCCGATTTCCACATCGACTACCTGCCCACCAATCCCTGGATCCATCAGCCGTTCGAAGAATATGACGGCCTGGGCCCGCATCAGCTGGCAGCTTGGATCAAGAAGGGGGCCTGATCTTTTGCTTCAGTTTCATGGAAGCAGATGTGAAAAGAGCTTGCCGCGGCAAGCTCTTTTTTTTCGTCCGTCGAGTCCGGGCGAGGCATCAGGACCAAGGAATGACCTTGCCCTCCTTGAAGATATCAAAGAGCTGATAAAACATCTGCTCGCTCTCCACATACTCATGAAACCCCAGCCGGCGCGCCTTGCTGCCATCGCCGAACATGTCATAGTCCCAGGAGAACACGAAATCGGCAAATTCCCACGCCGATAGTGAAGCATAAGGGTGCTGCTTCAAGCCGTGCGCCGTGACGATCCGCTCCCACAACGGCGCCTTGTCGGCCATCACCTCGGCCAGTTTCAGCGGCAGTGGCGAGCCCACTTCCATGCCGAAATAGCGGGCGATCTTCGGCCACATCTCGCTCCAGCGGAACAGGTCGCCATTGCCGAAGTTGAAGGCATGGTTGGCGGCGGCCTCGGTGGTGGCGGCCCAGACCGTGCCCTTGGCCAGCAGGCGGGCATCGGTCATTTCGACCAGCTTGTCGTAGGCACCCGGCTTGCCCGGAAATCGCAGCGGCAGCCCCATCGCCTTGGACATGCAGGCATACAGTGCAATGGCCAACGCCAGGTTCATGGGATTGCCCAGCGCCGCGCCGCCGACCACCGCCGGGCGCGGCGCCGACCAGCTCCAGTTGCGCCCTGAATCAATGCGCCGCTGCGCCAGCCAGCGCTGCTGGTCGAACATGAATTCGGGCGGCATGAACTGCGCATCGTTCTCTCGCGCCGGCGTCTTGAAGGGACCGAGATGGCCGCCATAGACCTTGTAGCCCTGCATCAGGCTGATATGCCGCAAGCCAGGCGCATGGGCTTCCACCGCCTGCACCGTGTGCTGCAGCATGGCCAGGTTGGGCGCGACCAGCTCGCTCCAGCTGGGGCGGTGTTGGTAAGCGGCGTAGAACACGTGCGTGACTTGTTCCAGCGGTGCCAGCCGGCGCTCGGTATCGGCGGCGTCGAGCAGGTCCACCGCGACGTGGCGCAGGCGCTCCTGCTTGCGGGATTCGCCACCCCGGCGCGAGAGGCCGATTACCTCCCATTGCGGCAGGGATAGCAGGTATGCGATCAGTTGACTGCCGATCACGCCGTGGGCCCCCACCACCAGGGCGGTGGGGCGCTGCGGCGGGGTGGCGATTGCGCAATGGGTCATGGCGCTCTCCGGGGATCAGCAGGTCGTGGCGCGTTCGGTGCGGGACAGCGCGGCCGGGCTGGCATCCATCTTCCAGCTCACCAACGCCACCACGATCCCCGCCAGCGGCAGCAGCGCCGCGACGTAAGGCACCGCATGCAGCCCCGGACCATGATCGATGGTCACGCCACCCAGCCAGGCCCCGGCCGCATTGCCCAGGTTGAAGGCGGCGATGTTGGCCGACGAGGCCAGGTTGGGCGCGCCGGTCGCCTTTTCCAGCACGCGCATCTGCAGCGGCGGCACGGTGGCGAAGGCGGCCATGCCCATCAGGCCGACGCCGATGATGGCGGCGATCTTGTTCTCATTGGTGAGACCGAACAGCACCAGCACCACCGCCAGCAGCACCAGGCTGCCCAGCAGGGTGGCCATGAGCTTCTTGTCGGCCAGCTTGCCGCCGGCCAGGTTGCCGATCACCAGGCCCAGGCCGAACAGCAACAGGATGGGCGAGACCGCAGAGGCCGGGAAACCGCTGATGTCCGTCAGGATCGGGGCAATGTAAGTGAAGGCCGCGAACACGCCGCCAAAGCCCAGCACCGTCATCAACAGCCCCAGCATCACCTGCGGGCGCATCAGTACGCGCACTTCCTTGCCGAAGTCGGCTTCGTCGCCGCCTTGCGAGCGCGGCACCAGCACGGCCGTGGCGACCAGCGCGATCACGCCGATCGCGGTCACCGCCCAGAAGGTGGCGCGCCAGCCATCGCTCTGGCCCAGCCAGGTGCCGAAGGGCACGCCCAGCACGTTGGCCACGGTCAGGCCGGTGAACATCAGGGCGATGGCCGAGGCCTGCTTTTCCTTGGGCACCAGGCTGGTGGCCACCACCGAACCGACGCCGAAGAAGGCGCCATGGGCGAAGGAAGCCACCACGCGCCCGATCATCAGGGTGGCATAGCCCGGCGCGATGGCGCAGGCCAGGTTGCCCACCACGAAGACCACCATCAGCGCGATCAGCAAGGTCTTGCGTGGCAGGCGGCCGGTGGTGGCGGTCACCAGCGGGGCGCCCACGAACACGCCCAGTGCATAGCCGGTCACCAGCAGTCCGGCCGAGGACAGGCTCACGCCCAGGTTGGTGGCGACCTCCGGTAGCAAGCCCATGATGACGAACTCGGTGGTTCCGATGGCAAATGCGCTGATGGTCAGCGCCCAAAGTGCAATTGGCATGGCAATCCTTGTGGGGTGAGGGGTTCAGGCTGGTCCATCGGTGATGGATTGCCAGCGATATGAAGGATTGTGCGCGCAGTCTTTGTTGAGAAAAATGCCGTTACAATCAAAGAATATTTGATCTGGAGTCAACAATGACGATGCAGTCCGAGGAATTGCGCACTTTTGTCGCCGTGGTGGAAGCCGGCACGCTGTCGGCTGCAGCCGAAGTATTGGAGCAGACCACCTCGGGCGTGAGCCGCGCATTGTCGCGTCTGGAAGACAAGCTGGGCGCGAGCCTCCTGACCCGCACCACGCGCCGCATGGAATTGACCGAGGAGGGCGAAGCCTTCCTGGAGCAGGCCCGCGCCATCCTGGCCGCCATGGAACAGGCCGCAGACACCGTGCGCATGCGCAGCCGCAAGCCGGTCGGCAAGCTGCGCGTGGATGCTGCCGTGCCTTTCATGCTGCACTGTGTGGTGCCGCATGTGGGCGCTTTCCGCGCCGCCTATCCCGACATCGAACTGGAGCTGACCACCAATGACCGCTTCATCGACCTGGTGGAGCAGCGCGCGGACATCGCCATCCGCATCGGCGAACTGCAGGATTCCACCCTGCATGCCCGGCCCCTCACTTCGTCCCGCCTGAACATCGTCGCCAGTCCTGACTACCTGGCCCGGCATGGCATGCCCGAATCAGTGGAGGCGCTGGAACAGCACCAGCTGATCGGCTTCTCCCTGCCCGACAGCCTCAACCACTGGCCACTGCGCCACACCGCCGGCGACCGCTACCAGGTACGGCCGGCGATTCGCGCTTCCAGCGGCGAAACCATCCGCCATCTGGCGCTGCAGGGGCAGGGCATCGCTTGCCTCTCCGCCTTCATGACCGATGCCGACCTGGCCGCAGGGCGTCTGGTTCGTGTGCTGGATCACTACGATAGCGGCTTTCGCCAGAAGATATCGGCGGTGTATTACCACAACACCCGGCTGTCGCGCCGCATCAGTTGCTTCCTCGATTTTTTGCAATGCAAGCTATAAATCGGAAACGTTTTGCCGTTATTCCAGTCTGAGCGCCAGCATCGCCGCAAGGGGGAAGGAACCTGTGGCCGTCATCAAGACAAGATTGATCCGGAGAGAACAAGATGAAGCACACGGAAAACGGCACGGCCACCGGTCGTCCATGGAGATCGGCGCTGCGCGGCCTGCTGCTGGCAGGCGCAGCCCTCGCCAGCCTGGCGACGGCCACCGCCCTGACTGCACCTTCAGCCCTGGCCGCCAATGCCAGCGTGCTGTCGTTTTCGCCGCAGGGCGAAGTCCAGCGCATCCGCCAGGTGCGGGCGCGCTTCTCCGAATCCATGGTGAAGTTTGGCGATCCCAAGGCGGGTTCACCCTTCGATGCCGATTGCGCCATCGCCGGCACCGCGCGCTGGGCCGATGACAAGAATTGGGTCTACGATTTCGAACGCGACCTGCCGCCCGGCACCCGCTGCAGCTTCAGCCTGCGCGCCGATGCCAGATCGGCCGCCGGCAATGCCGTCAGCGGCAAGACCCGCTTCCAGTTCAGTACTGGCGGTCCGGCAGTGAGCCGGGTCGAACCTTACAGTGGCGCGCAGATCGCCGAAGACCAGGCCTTCATCCTGTTCCAGAACGGGCCGGCCACCGAGGCGTCGGTACGCGAACACCTGTATTGCGAAGCCGAAGGCATCAACGAACGCATTCCCGCCAAGGCCGTCGGCGAGACCGACCGCAAGGCGCTGCTGCAGCAGTTCGCCAAGGGCGTGGACCCGGCTGCCGTGACCATCGTGCAGTGCCAGCAGCGCCTGCCCAATGACGCCCACGTGAAGCTGGTCTGGGATCGCGGCATCGCTGCGGCCAGCGCACCGGCCATCGTTACCTCCAGGCCGCAGGTCTTCAGTTTCCAGGTGCGCAGCGAATTTGCCGCCGGCCTGTCGTGCCAGCGCGAGAACGCCAATGCGGCCTGCTCGCCGATTCTTCCGGTGACGCTTTCATTCTCGGCACCGGTGCCGCGCAAGCTGGCCGAACAGGTGGTGATGAATGCCACTACCGGCAAGATCAAGCCCGCGCTGGAGGGCGACAAGGACGAAGCCGTGCGCGAGCTGCGCTTCAAGCCGCCATTCCCGGAGAAATCCGCATTCACCATCAGCCTGCCGTCCGGCTTCAAGGATGAGGATGGCCGCACGCTGGCCAATGCGGGCGCTTTTCCGCTGAAGTCGGCGCTGGCCGATTTCCCTCCGCTGGCCAAGTTCCCGGCTGCCCCGTTCGGCATCATCGAACTCAATGCCGACCCCACGCTGCCGGTCACGCTGCGCCGCGTGGAAGCCGGTCTGCAAGTGCGCGGCAAGGATGGTCGCGCCATGCCGGGCCAGGTGGCCGACCTCAAGGTCGATGGCGACAAGGCGGTCATCGCCTGGCTCACGCGCCTGAACAGGTATCACGAAAAATGGGGTGATCCGAAGAAGGTCGACACGCGCAGCATCAGCCTCCTGGACAAGGAGCCGGGCGCAAAGAAACTCGATCTGCCCGCACAGAAGGCGCTCAAGGACGGCGAATGGCCGTTCGAAGTGATCGGCATCCCGTTGAAAGACCCCGGCTTCTACGTGGTCGAACTGGAATCGCAGAAGCTGGGCGCGTCGCTGCTGGGCAAGCCGCAGCCGATGTATGTGCGCACCAGCGCCTTGGTGACCAACCTGTCGGTCCACGTCAAGCTGGGCCGCACCAATGGTGCCGTCTGGGTGACCCGGCTGGACGATGCCAGGCCGGTGGCCGATGCCGACGTTCGCGTCTCCAATTGCGACGGCACCCAGCTCTGGCAGGGCAAGACCAACGCCAATGGCGTGGCCATGATGCCGGCCCTTGAAGACGCCTGCGTCAATCGTGGCTACAGTGCCGACAACGCCGACAAGATCAACGGCCTTTTCGTGAGCGCCCGCAAGACCGATGAGAAGGGCCGCCAGGACATGGCCTTCGCGCTGACGTCGTGGAACGAAGGCATCGAATCCTGGCGCTTCAACCTGCCCACCGACATGGACAAGTCGGCCACCACGCGCGCCACCACCATCTTCGACCGCACCCTGTTCCGCGCCGGGGAGACGGTCTCCATGAAGCACGTGATCCGTACCGAAACCCTGCAAGGCTTCGGTCTGGTGCGCAAGGAAGACCTGCCCACGCGCATTCGCATCAGCCATCTCGGCAGCGGCCAGCAATACCTGTTCCCGCTCACCTGGCGTGGCAACAAGAGCGCAGAGACCACCTTCGTCCTGCCCAAGGAAGCCAAGCTGGGGACTTACGAGGTGGCGCTCGATCAGGGCAAGGTCACTGCGAACACGGGTGGCCAATCCGATGAGGGCGAGGACGGGGGCAGTTATGGACGCGCCAGCTACGCCACTGGCACCTTCCGCGTGGAGCAATTCCGCCTGCCGCTGATGCAGGGACGCATCACCCCGCCCAAGGGCGCACAGGTGGCCATCAAGGAACTGCCGCTGGACCTGCAACTGAACTACATCAATGGCGGCGCAGCGGCCAACCAGGCCGTGCAGGTGTCCTCGTTGTTGCGTTCGCGTTCGCTCAATATCGCGGGCTACGATGGCTTCTCCTTCGACGCGCCACGCAGCGATGACGACAGCAATGCCGATGACCAGAAGATCGTCGCCGACAAGCTGGCCGTCACCCTCGACAAGAACGGCGCCGGCCGCGCCGTGATCGGCAAGCTGCCCGCACCGCAACGCCCGCAGGAACTGCTCACCGAGATGACCTACAGCGATCCCAACGGCGAAGTGCAGACCATTTCCACCGTCACGCCGCTGTGGCCTGCGGCCGTGGTGGTGGGCCTGCGCACCGGCACCTGGGTCTCGGTGAAGAAGAAGCTGACGCTCACCGCCGTCACCCTCAACACCAGCGGCCAGCCGCAGGCAGGCGTGCCGGTGGAAATCCGTGGCCTCGCGCGCAAGACCAATTCGCATCGCAAGCGCATGGTGGGTGGTTTCTATGCCTATGAAAATGACGAGAGCAAGCAGGACCTCGGCAAGCTCTGCGCGGGCAAGAGCGACCAGCACGGCATGTTCACCTGTGAGACCGAACTGGCCGAAGCAGGCAATGTAGACCTGATCGCCAGCGTCAAGGATGGCAATGGCAACGCCGCTTCCGCGCGTTCCTCGGTGTGGGTCACCGGCCGCGGCGAAGTCTGGTTCGATGGCGAGAACCAGGACCGTATCGACATCCTGCCCGAGAAAAAGAATTACCAGCCAGGCGAAAACGCCACCTTCCAGGTGCGCATGCCCTTCCGCTACGCTACCGCCCTGGTAGCAGTGGAGCGCGAGGGTGTGATCGATACACGCGTGGTCCAGCTGTCGGGCCAGGACCCGACCATCAGCGTGCCGATGAAGGCCGAGTACGGCCCCAACGTCTATGTCTCGGTGCTGGCCGTACGTGGCCGCATGCGCGAGGTGCCGTGGTATTCCTTCTTTGTCTGGGGATGGAAGGAGCCGATCAACTGGTGGCACGAATTCCGCGAGTATCAGGGACCGGGCCCCATCGTCGATCTCTCCAAGCCGGCCTGGAAATTCGGCATCGCCGAAGTCAACGTTGGCGATGCCGGCCATCGCCTGCAGGTGGCGGTCAGTACCGACAAGCCCGCCTATCCCATCCGCGCCACCGCCAAGGTGCAGGTGCAGGTGACGCTGCCCAACGGCAAACCTGCGGCGGGTGGCGAATTCGCGCTGGCGGCGGTCGATGAAGCGTTGCTGGAACTGCAGCCCAACGGCAGCTGGGATGTCCTGCGCGCCATGCTGCAACGGCGCAGCTATGGCGTGGAGACCTCCACCGCACAGATGCAGGTGGTCGGCAAGCGCCACTACGGCAAGAAGGCTACGCCTGCCGGTGGTGGCGGCGGCCGTGCGCCCACGCGCGAACTGTTCGATACCCTGCTGGTCTGGAAACCCAACGTGACGCTGGATGCGGAGGGCAGGGCGCGGCTCGATGTGCCGCTCAATGATGCGTTGACGTCCTTCCGCATCGTCGCCATTGCCGAGAGTGGCGTCGGCGACTTCGGGACCGGCAGCATCAGCATCCGCTCCACGCAGGACGTGCAGATCATCGCCGGCCTGCCGCCGCTGGTGCGCGAGGGTGACAGCTTCAACGGCAGCGTCACCGTACGCAACACCACCACGCACGACATGACGATCAAGGTCGCAGCGCGCGCGCAGGGTGGCACCGCCGCGAGCACGCTGACGCTGCCCGAGCGCGAGGTGAAGATGGCGGCCGGACAGTCGGCCGAAGTGATGTGGCCGGTGCAGACCCCCGACGGCATCAACCAGCTCGCGTGGGAAATCAGCGCTCAGGAGCAGGGCGGCCAGAACGCCCGCGATACGATGAAGTTCACCCAGCGCGTGGTTCCTGCGGTGCCGGTTACGGTGCAGCAGGCTACGCTGTTCCAGCTGGACAAGAGCGCCACCCTCAACGTGGCACGTCCGGCCGACAGCCTGCCGGGACGGGGTGGATTGGCGATCTCGCTCAAGCCCAGCCTGGCCGGTGGCAGCGATGCGCTGACGCGGTATTTCCTCAACTATCCCTTCGCCTGCCTGGAGCAGAAGACCTCCAAGGCCATCGGCCTGCGCGATGAGGCCGCCTGGCAGAGGATCGCGGCTGACCTGCCGACCTATCTGGATGGCGATGGCCTGGCCTATTACTTCCCGCCCAGCGACAGCGGCGCACGCCGTGGCAGCGATACCTTGACGGCCTATTTGCTGGCCGCCACCAACGAAGCCGGCTATGCCATCCCGCAAGCCAGCCGCGACAAGATGCTGGACGGTCTGTCGGCCTTCGTTGAGGGCAAGCTCATGCGGGATTTCTGGTCGCCCCAGAAGGACCTGGACGTACGCAAGCTGGCCGCCCTGGAAGCGCTGTCGCGCTACAACCGCGTGCAACCCGCGATGCTGGGCTCGCTGCAGATCAATCCCAACACCTGGCCGACCTCGGGCCTGCTGGACTGGATCGGTATCCTGCAGCGCGTCGCCGCCATCCCGGACCGGCAGAAGAAGCTGGACGAGGCCGACCAGATCCTGCGCGCTCGCCTGAATTTCCAGGGCACGCGCATGGGCTTCTCGAATGAAGAGGGCGACTATTGGTGGTGGCTCATGAGCAGTGGCGACGCCAACGCCAACCGCCTGATCCTGCTGGAACTGAACAATCCGGCCTGGCGCGAGGACATGCCGCGACTCATCGCCGGTGCCATCGGCCGCCAGCAGCGCGGCCACTGGAGCACCACGACCGCCAACGTCTGGGGCAGCCTGGCACTGGAGAAATTCGCACGCAAGTTCGAATCCGAACCGGTCACCGGCACCACCCGCGCCACGCTGGAGCAGAGCGGCGCCAGCACCGCCAGTCAGAGCCTGGCCTGGAGCGGCGCAGCCAATGGCGGCAAGCTGCAGTTGCCCTGGCCCGAAGGCAATGCGCAAGGTGGCAGTGTGCGCCTGGCGCAAGAGGGCAACGGCAAGCCCTGGGTCACGCTGCAGAGCCTGGCGGCAGTGCCATTGAAGCAGCCCTTCGCCGCCGGCTATCGCATCACGCGCAAGGTCGAGGCCATCGAGCAGAAGCAGGCCGGTGTCTATACGCGCGGCGACGTGCTGCGCGTGACGCTGGACATCGATGCGCAAGCCGAGATGACCTGGGTCGTGGTCAGCGATCCGGTGCCGGGTGGCGCGACCTTGCTGGGTTCCGGCCTCGGCCGCGACTCTGCCATTGCCCAAGGCAAGCAGGACGCCGCGCGTGACCGTGGCATGGGCTGGCTGGCCTATGAAGAGCGCAGCTTCGAAGCCTATCGTGCCTACTACGAAGCCATGCCCAAGGGCCGTACCAGCATCAGCTACACCGTGCGACTGAACAATGCCGGCGAGTTCAAGCTGCCGCCGACAAGGGTGGAAGCGATGTATGCGCCCGAGATGTTCGGTGAAGTCCCCAATGGCAAGCTGGTCGTGAAGGCGGCGCAGTGATAGTCACGCTTGTCCGCAAGTCTCGGGCCAGCGCGTTGTGCGTGCTGGTGCTGGCCTTGCTGATGCCGGTGGCGGCCAGGGCCGTGCCTTCCTTCAGCGAGGTGCAGCGCGACTTCCTGCCCTCTGAAGCCAGCCTGCTGGATCGCAACGGCGAGCTGCTGCAGCGCCTGCGCATCAACATGGACGAGCGCAAGCTGGCCTGGGTCAAACTGGAAGACGTGTCCCCGGCGCTGCGGCATGCCCTGATCGCTTCCGAAGACCGGCGCTTCTACCAGCACAGCGGCATCGACTGGAGCGCGGTCGCCGCCTCGGCCTGGGGCAATCTGTGGAATACGAAGACACGCGGGGCTTCCACCATCACGATGCAATTGGCGGGTTTGATCTATGACGATCTGCGCCGCAAATCCGCTGCGCGTTCGCTCACGCAGAAAGTTTCGCAGGCGTGGATTGCGCAATCGCTGGAACGCAGCTGGCGCAAGGACCAGATCCTGGAGGCCTACCTCAACCTGGTGGCCTTCCGGGGCGAGCTGGTGGGCGTGCATGCTCTGTCGCGCGTGATGTTCGGCAAGCATCCCAGCGGCCTCGATCAAGGCGAAGCGGCCATCGCCGTGGCGCTCATTCGTGCGCCCAACGCCACGCCGCGCCGCGTGGCCGAACGTGCCTGTGCCATCCTGAAGGAGGAGGGCGCAGGCGAACAGTGCAGCGGCATCGATGGTCGCACCGAACTGGCCCTGGCGCGCGTCTCGGCCAGGCGCGATTTGCCGGGCACCAGCGATGCGCCGCAACTGGCACCGCATCTGGCGCGCAAGCTCCTGAGTACAGCGGGGCAGCAATTGCGTTCCACGCTGGATGCGCCATTGCAGCGCTTTGCCACGCAAGCCTTGCGCCATCAACTGGCGGGACTGGCCGACCGCAACATCGAGGATGGCGCCCTCATCGTCATCGATAACGCCAGTGGCGAAGTACTGGCCTGGGTCGGTTCCAGCGGACCGCTGTCGGCGGCGGCCAATGTGGATGGCGTGGTGGCGCAGCGGCAGGCGGGGTCGACACTCAAGCCCTTCCTCTACGAACTGGCGATTGAAAAGAAGTGGCTGACGGCCGCCTCCTTGCTGGACGATTCCCCCGTCAATCTCGCCACCTCGGCCGGGCTCTACATTCCGCAGAACTACGACAGGCAATACAAGGGCCTGGTCAGCCTGCGCACCTCGCTGGGTTCCTCGCTGAACATCCCGGCCGTGCGTACGCTGGTGATGGTCACGCCCGAGCGCTTCTTCCGGCGCCTGCAGGCGCTGGGTTTCAACCTGCGCGAGAGCGGCGATTACTACGGCTACAGCCTGGCGCTGGGCAGCGCCGACGTCACGCTGGCCAATCTGGCCAACGCCTACCGCGTGCTGGCCAACCAGGGCCGCTACACGCCCTTGCGCACGCGGCTCGATGAAGCACGCACGCCAGCGCACGCTACGCAGGTGATGGATGCCGATGCGGCCTGGATCGTCGGCGACATCCTCTCCGACCGCAGCGCCCGCGCCCGCACCTTCGGGCTGGAGAATGCGCTGTCCACACGCATCTGGACGGCCGTCAAGACCGGCACCTCCAAGGACATGCGCGACAACTGGTGCGTCGGCTACTCCTCGCGTTATACCGTGGGCGTATGGGTGGGCAACGCGTCCGGGGCGCCAATGTGGGACGTATCAGGCGTAACCGGTGCGGCACCGGTCTGGCAGGAGGTCATGCAATATCTGCATGAGCGCGGCCGCAGCGCCAGCCGGGCTGCCGGCAACGGACCGCCCGCCCAGCCTGCGGGAGTGCAGGCGCGGAGGATCCGTTATGAGCAGGAGGTCGAAGCCGCGCGCACCGAGTACTTCCTGCCGGGCACGGTGCAGGCCGAGATCCGGCTTGCCCATGCGGGTGACATTCGTGCTGCCATCACCTATCCGACTGCAGGCATGCTGGCCGCACTGGACCCTGATATTCCGCCTGCGCGGCAGCGCATCCGGTTCCGTGCCCAGGGCGCGCCGATGGGCAGCCGCTGGATGCTGGATGACAAGCTCATGCCGGAGGCCGTGATGCAGGCGGGCAGGGTGAGGACGCAGCAGGTGGCCGCCACGGGAGAAGATGCATTGGGCTTCGACTGGATGCCCTGGCCGGGCAAGCATGTGCTGGTGCTGCAGGATAAGGACGGCAAGCCCCTCGATAGCGTGCGCTTTGAAGTCCGGGGCGCGGTAGTGCGTCCGGCCGCTGCACGCAGGCCCTAACGCTTGCTGCCCCGCTTGCCGGCCTGCAGCAGCTCGCGCATCGCCTGCAACGGCAGTTCGCGGCTGCGGCCCCGGCGCAGCACCAGCGAGAACTGCGACTGGTAGCCGAATTCCGAAGGCAGCAAGACCTTCAGCCGCCCCTGATCGACCCAGGACTGGGCGTAGTGTTCGGGCAAGTAGCCGATGTAGCGGCCCGACAGGATCAGGATCAACTGCGCTTCCATACTCTCCACGGTGGCCACGCTGCGCTTGAAGCCGTGCCGGCTCAGCTCGGTCTGGCTCCAGTAACTGCGGCTGACCACATTGAGTTCCGAAACCGTCGAGGCGCGCAGGTTCCTCTGGTGAAAACAAGGATGCCGGTCGCTGCAGTACAGCCACTGTTGTTCGCGATAGAGTGGCTGATAAACCAGGCCGTTGGCCTTGGCGGGGAAAAAGCCGACCGCGATGTCGAGGTCATTGTCCAGCAGGCCCTTCTGCAATTCGTAGGGGCTGCGAATGAGCAGGTTCAGGTGCATCGCCGGGTACTTGCTGGAAAATATGCCAATGGCCTCCGCCAGCGGCAGCGAAGAGTCGGTCACCGTGGTATCCAGCACCCCGATCTTCAAGGTGCCACCGAGTTCACCCTTGAGCGATTGGGTATAGCGCTCGAAACTGTCTACCTCACCCAGCACGCGCAGGGTTTCCGAGAGCAGCAGCTCGCCCTTGTCGGTCAGCGCAAAACCGCCCCGGCCGCGCCTGCACACGGTAAAGCCGACGTCGCTTTCCAGTTGCGCCATATAGGTGCTGATGGCCGAAGTGGTCAGGTTCAGCTCCTGCTGGGCCCTGGCAAAACCCTGGTGGCGCACCACCGTGGCAAATATCCGCAATAACTTGAAATCAATGCCTGGCGTCATGGAAAAATCATCGGTCGGGTGGGCGGTCCGGATCGGCATCCGGCTCCTGACATTAGTTTCGGATTTTAACAACTTATTATTTGATTACAGCTATCTTTTGATAACTATTGCCCATTGTATAGTCGCCTCGTCGCAGCATGATGTTGCTGCCAGATCAAGGGTGATACGCAATGTCCAAAATCTTCCACCAGCCCCAGAGCGGCAACGACATGCCGCGCTTTGCCGGCCGCTCCACCATGATGCGCCTGCCCGCGATGGACAGCGCCGAAGGCCTGGATGCCGCCTTCATCGGTGTGCCGCTGGATATCGGCACGTCCCTGCGCGCCGGTACCCGATTCGGTCCGCGCCAGATCCGTGCCGAATCGGTCATGATCCGCCCCTACAACATGGCCACCGGTGCCGCGCCCTTTGATTCGCTGTCGGTGGCCGACATTGGCGACGTCGCCATCAATACCTACAACCTGCTCGAATCGGTCCGCGTCATCGAGCAAGCCTATGCCAGCCTGCTGGCGCATCCGGTCGTTCCGCTCACGCTGGGCGGCGACCACACCATCACCTTGCCGATCCTGCGCGCCATCGCCCGCAAGCATGGCCCGGTCGGCCTGGTACACGTGGATGCCCACACCGATACCAACGACGACATGTTCGGTGAAAAGATCGCCCACGGCACCACCTTCCGTCGCGCCGTGGAAGAGGGCTTGCTCGATTGCAAGCGCGTGGTGCAGATCGGGCAGCGTGCGCAAGGCTACGCCAGCGGCGATTTCCAATGGGGCGTGGATCAGGGTTTCCGCCTGGTGCAGGCCGAACAATGCTGGCACCGCTCGCTGGCACCGCTCATGGAAGAAGTGCGCGCACAGATGGGCAGTGGCCCGGTCTATCTGAGCTTCGACATCGACGGCATCGACCCGGCCTGGGCACCCGGCACGGGCACCCCCGAAGTCGGCGGACTGACTTCCATCCAGGCCCTGGAAATCGTGCGCGGATGCCGCGGCATGAACCTGATCGGTTGTGACCTGGTGGAGGTCTCGCCGCCTTATGACTTAAGCGGCAATACCTCGCAGCTCGGCGCGAATTTGCTATACGAAATGCTGTGTGTGCTGCCCGGTGTGACCTATCGCTGAGAGGCGGCCGTATGGAACTGAAGATATTCCGCTCCACCTGGGGCGTGCAGGTAAGCTGGAGCACCTGTGTGGCGCAGCTGCGCGAGGCCGGCTGTGCCGGTCTGGAAGCGCGCCTGCCCATGGTGGTGCAAGAGCGGCGCGCATTGCGTGACCGCCTGCAGGCCGATGCGCTGGACTACATCGCCACCGTCTTCAGTGGTGCCGACGTCATCCCGCGCCAGGCGGACGGTCCGGAGGTGCATTTGCAGCACCTGGCCCGGGCCTTCGATGCAGCGGCGGAACTGAACCCGCGCTTCGTGAACCTGCTGGCCGGCAACGATCGCTGGTCCTTGTCCGAGCAGGTCGATTTCCTGGGCCGGGCGCAGGCCTTGGCCGACAGCGCCGGGGTGTGCTGCAGCTTTGAAACCCATCGCGCCAGTTCACTCTACAGTCCCTGGGTCACGCTGGACATCGTGCGCCAGTTGCCCCAGCTGCAGTACACCGCCGACATCAGCCACTGGGTGGTGGTGTGCGAGCGTTTGCTGGACGATCCGCTGGATGACCTCACGCCGTTTCTCCAGCGCGTACACCATGTCCAGGCCCGCGTGGGCTATGCCCAGGGACCGCAGGTGCCCGATCCGGCCGCGCCCGAGTACGCGCCCGAGCTGGCGTTTCACCAGCGCATCTGGGAGACGGTCTGGGCTTTCCAGCACGGCAAAGGCTATGCCGCGACCACGCTCACGCCTGAGTTCGGCCCGGACGGCTACCTGCATCTGCTGCCCTATACCCGTAGCCCGGTAGCCGATCTGTGGCAGCTCAATCATTGGATGGCGCAGCAGGAGCGCGCGCATTTCGGGCGCTGGTCGCAGCAACACGGCGTTCTCTCTGCGTCACCGAGGCAATATCAACCTACGTCAGGACTTTGACCATGCACACCGGACAACGCAATTTCACGGCCTTGCCCGTGATCGATATCCGTGGCCTCTACCACGATGCGCTCGCACAGCGCCAGGCGGTGGCCGACCAGCTCGGGGCGGCGGCGCGTGACGTCGGTTTTTTCTACATCATCGGCCACGGGATTGATCCGCAACTGATCGCAGGGTTGCGTGCGGCCAGCCGCGATCTGTTTGCGCAGGAGATGCAGTGGAAGATGCGTTACTACATCGGTGACTCCTGGGGCCACAAGGGTTATGTGCCCGAAGGCGAAGAGGTCTATTCCAAGGGCCGGCCCGATCACAAGGAAGCCTTCGACATCGGCTACGAGGTGCCTGACGATCATCCGCTGGTGCTGGCCGGTACGCCCCTCATTGGCAACAACAAATGGCCCGACCTGCCCGGTTTCAAGGAAGCCGTTTCCCGCTATTACGAGGCGGTGTTCGCGCTGGGCCGCACCTTGTTCCGTGGCTTTGCCCTGGCGCTGGGGCAGCCCGAAGATGCGTTTGAATCCCTGGTGACCTGTCCACCCTCGAAGCTGCGCCTGATCCATTATCCGGTCGACACGGAAGCGGTCGATGCGCCCGGTATCGGCGCACATACCGATTACGAGTGCTTCACCATGCTGCTGTCGGACCAGCCCGGCCTGGAAGTGATGAACGACCAGGGGGCCTGGATCGATGCGCCGCCGTGTTCGGTGGCGGGTGAAGAGGCCTTCGTCATCAATATCGGCGACATGCTGGAAGTGATGACCGCAGGCGCCTTCCCGGCCACCTCGCACCGTGTGCGCAAGGTCCGGCATGAACGTTATTCCTTCCCGCTGTTCTTTGCCTGCGATTACCACACCCGTATCCGGCCATTGCCGCAGTTTGCCAGCGCTTCGGATGACGCTACCAGCTACGGCGAACTGTCCATCGGCGAGCATATGGTTTCTCAGGCCCAGCAGACCTATACCTATCTCAAGCGCAAGGTTGAAGCCGGTGAGATTGCTATGCCTGCAGGAGCGTTGAAGCCTGGCAGTTTTGGTTACACCCGGCCCAAAACGCCGGTCAGCGATTGAGTTTCCGTCTTTGTTCCCTGTTTCTTTTTTCCAGCCCCGCTCACTCCAGGAGTCCAGCGCCATGACCACCACCCTCCGTTCCGTTTCCTTCAAGCGCAGTCTGTTCACCTTCGCCTTGTCGGCCTTGCTGCCCCTGGCGGCGTTCTCCCAAACCATGGTTCCCGGCCAGCTCAAGGTCGGCATGGAGATCACCTATCCGCCGTTCGAATCCTGGCAAGGCGACAAGGTGGTTGGTTTTGATCCCGAGTTCGCCGAGATGCTGGGCAAGGTGATGAAGGTCAAGCCTGCCTTTGTCGATACCAAGTTCCCCAGCCTGATTCTGGGTCTGGGTGGTGGACAGTTCGATGCCGTCATTTCCGGCATGTACATCACCCCCGAGCGCACGGCCCAGGCCGATGCCATCGCCTATGGCCGTACTGGCGCAGCCATCATGGTAGCCAAGGACGGCGGTGTGATGCCGCAGACCGAAAACGATCTGTGCGGCCTGAAGGTCGGCCTGCAGGCCGGGACCAGCTGGGTCAACGCATTGAAGAAGCTGTCCAGCGACTACTGTGCTCCCCATGGCAAGCCAGCAGTGGCCGTGAGCGAGTTCCCGACTGCACCTGAAGTCTCGCAAGCCCTGCTGTCGAAAAACATCCAGGCGCAGATGGAAATCGCCGGTGCCGCCAAGATGCTGGCCGAACGCAGCAAGGGCCGTATCGTGATCAGCTCGCCCGCCCTGGTGTATCCGCAGACGCTCGGCATCTACGTGAAGAAGGGTAATACCGGCCTGTACCAGGCATTGCAAAAGGCGCTGGCGGCAAGCCAGGCCAGCGGCGACTATGCAGCCCTGATCAAGAAGTACGATCTTGAGCCTGTGGCCGCCAAGTAATTTCCAGCTTGACCCTCCGGGAGCCCTCGCATGGCATTAGATTGGTCGTATTTCTGGTCCTTGTTTTCGATGGGGATCTTCTGGCGCGCGTGCCTCACGGTGGTCGAGCTTGGCTCGCTGGTCTGGGTGCTGGGGATGGTGCTGGGCTTTTTGCTGGCCTGTGCCCGCACCTCCGGCACGCGCTGGGTCAGCTGGGCGGCAGGGCTTTATATCTGGCTCTTCCGCAGCCTGCCGCTGCTGGTCGTGGTGGTGGTGGTGTTCAACCTGCCGCAGATCTTCCCGATGAGCCGCAGCATCGTTGGCGATCCCTTCTTTGCCGGCCTGGTCGCCATGGTGCTCACCGAAGCCGCCTACATGGCTGAAATCCACCGCAGCGGCCTGCAGTCGGTCGCCCGCGGTCAGCGCGAAGCCGGGCGTGCGCTGGCCTTCAGCCTGTTTGGCACGATGCGGCTGATCGTCATCCCGCAAGCATTCCGGATCGCCTTGCCCACGCTCATCAACGAATACGTCACCATCATCAAGCTGACCTCGCTGGTGTCGGTGATCTCCCTGCCCGAGTTGCTGATGACGGGCCTGCGGCTGTATTCGCAGAATTTCCTGGTGATGGAAACCCTGCTCGGGGTGGCCGTGTATTACGTGTTGCTGGTCACCCTGTTCAGCACGCTGCTGGGTTGGCTCGAACGCAGGCTGGATCTGCAGAAGCGCCATCCCGCCACGCTCAGCGAAGCCGACTGCAGCGCCTTGCGCAAGCAGCTCGGTAGGCCGCCGGCCGCGCCAGCAGTGACGCAGGCGCCAGGCCAGCCGAGCGCATTGGAGCTGGTCAACATCCACAAAGCCTATGGCGCGCATCAGGTGCTCAAAGGCGTGAACCTGAGCGTACGCACGGGCGAGGTGATTTCCATCATCGGTCCATCGGGCTCCGGCAAGACCTCGCTGATCCGTACCATCAATGCGCTGGAGAAGATCGACCAGGGCGAGATCATCCTCTTCGGCGAAGGCTATATCAGCGCCCATGCCTCGCTCGACAGCAGCCTGGTACGCAATGGCATCGGCCGCATCGGCATGGTGTTCCAGAGCTTCAACCTGTTCCCGCATCTGAGCGTACTGGAAAACGTGTTGCTGGCGCCGCGCTATCATCACCAGCCGGCCGATGCGGTGCTGCGCAAGACCCAAGCCCTGCAACTGCTGGACAAGGTTGGCCTGCTGGCGCACCAGCACAAATACCCGCACCAGCTCTCGGGCGGGCAGCAGCAGCGGGTGGCGATTGCCCGCGCACTGGCCATGTCGCCCGATGTGATGCTGTTTGACGAACCCACCTCGGCGCTGGACCCCGAACTGGTCGGCGAGGTCTTGAAGGTGATCCAGGATCTGGCCCAAGAGGGCATGACGATGGTGATCGTCACGCATGAAATGGACTTTGCGCTGACGATCTCGGACCGCGTGCTGTTCATGGAAAACGGCCTTGTCCAGCTGGATGCCTCGCCCCAGCACATCCGCCAGGCAACGACCTCCGACGCCGCGACCCTGCGCGTGCGCCGCTTCATGGGATTGGACGCTTGAGATGACGATGACTTCTGACGAACTCAGCCTGCGCCGCGACCTCGCCGCAGCATACCGACTGGCCGCGCTGTTCGGCTGGGACGACACGCTCTACACGCACTTCTCGGTACGGCTGCCGCGTGCGGCCAATGCCGCACCGGAGGACGATCGTTTCCTGATCAATCCCTTCGGAATGATGTTCGACGAAGTGCGCGCCAGCGATTTGCTGGTGGTCGACCTGCACGGGCGCGTGGTCTCCGGCAGCGCCGACTACAACGTCGCCGGTTTCACCATCCATAGCGCCGTGCACATGGCTCGTGAGGATGCCCACTGCGTCCTGCACACCCACACGCTGGCCGGCATGGCGGTGGCGGCCTGCGAGCAGGGGCTGTTGCAGCTCAATCAGATCAGCACCGAGTTCTACCAGCGCGTGGGCGTGCATGCCTACGAAGGCGTCGCCTTCAATCTGGAGGAGCGCGTACGCATTCAGCAATCGCTGGGCAACAACATTGCCTTGCTGCTGCGCCATCATGGTTTGTTGTCGGTAGGTGCCACGGTGGCGGACGCGTTTTACGTCATGTTTTACCTTAACCGCGCCTGCGAGATTCAGATCGCCGCGGCGCAGATGGCGGCCGTCGCCGGTCCTGTCACTGAAATCCCCGCGCATCTCAGCCAGCATGCCTGCGAACAGCTGCAAGGCGTCGAGCATGAGCGCCAGATCCTCTGGCAAGCCTGGCTGCGCCGCCTGGACCGGATCGATCCTTCTTACCGAGACTGAGGAGCCGTTGTATGCCTACCTTGCTGCTTTGTAGCGCTACCGATGATCTGAGCGATCTGCACGCGGTCTTTCGTGAGCAAGCCTCGCGTCGCATGCCTGAGCTGCAGGTGCGGCTATGGCCGGACCTACCCGACCCAACCGAGGTCGAAGCCATTGCTGCCTGGTATCCACCTCCTGCAGTCATCGAGCGCTTGCCCAATCTGCGTCTGATTTGTTCGATTGCGGCGGGTGTCGATCATGTACTTGGCCCGGCGCAGGCCCATCCTGCAGTCCCTGTCTGCCGTATCGTCGATCCCGGGCTGGCCGCAGGCATGGCCGAATACGTGCTGTGGGCCGTGCTGTATTACCACCGTGCGCTGGACCAGGCGCTGCAGCAGCAGGTGCAGCGCGTGTGGAAGATCCCGGTGCAAAAGCCCGCGCATCAGACCCATGTGGGCCTGATGGGGCTGGGTGCGCTGGGTAGCCATCTGGCCCGGGTGCTGCGCGATCAGGGCTTTGCGGTCAGTGGCTGGTCGCGTTCCGCACACCACATCGATGGCGTAAGCACTTATGCCGGTGACGATACGCTCGACATATTCCTGCAGGCGGCCGATATCGTGGTTTGCCTGTTGCCGCTGACGGACGCCACTCGCAAGCTGCTCGGCCGCAAAGTATTTGCGGCGATGAAGCCTGGCGCAGCGCTGGTGCATTGTGGCCGGGGCGAGCATCTGGTGGAGGAGGATTTGCTGGAAGCGCTGGACCGGCAGCATTTGCGCGGAGCCGTGCTGGATGTGTTTGCGCAGGAACCGCTACCGACATCGAATGCCCTATGGGCACACCCGCGCGTGGTGGTCACGCCGCATATGGCGTCGAGTGCGCAGCCGGAGGTGATCGTCGGGCAGATTCTGGATAATCTGCAGCGGGTGCGCAGTGGGGAGGCTGTCCTGAATAGTGTTGATCGCGGTCTGGGGTATTAAGGCCTACTACGAAGGTAGGTGATCCATGGGCCGGCCTGCACCCATGGACCTGGCAACATCACTCAGGGTTGCGGGATCAATTGCGGCGACACCTGCCGCGCATGTGCCGCAAAGATGTGTTCGGCATCCAATGGCAGCAGATACCCTTCCTGCACCAACTTGTCGCCAGCGGCCTTGACCTGCGCGGCATAGTCCGCCCGACCATGGTAGCGCTGGTCGAGTGCAGGCCGGGGATCACTGCTGCTCTTGCTCGCACCGCTCACGGCGAAGGGAATGGCACTGCCCAGCGAAGAGCAGGTTTCCCCTCTCGCATGGCCGGCGGCGCGCAGGTTCCATCCCGTGTAGGTCGCCAGGGGGACCGCCACTTCCGGCTGGGCGATGCCGCCCAGCTCATTGCCATCGGCATCGACCTTGGGCACCAGGATGCGGTAGGGCCGCGTGACATCTGCCACCGGGATGGCGTTGCGATAGTCGGTGACGGTCAGCGGATTGTGGATGCCGCTGTAGGCCAACTGCAGTGCGGTTGGCGTCACCGTCCCTGCGGAATCGGCCAGTGGTACCAGCACATTGTCCAGTGCAGGGAAACCGACCGAGGCCTGCTCTGGCGCGACCGCCGTGCCGCTGGCCACCGTCGGGTAGCGCGAGGGTGGCGGCAACTGGTCTTTTGCCAGCCAGTTTTCCATCGCGGGAATCATGGCGCGCAGCACCGGCGCTTGCGTCACGGGGCTGGCCGGGAACTGGCACATGCTGTCCTTGCCGTTCTGCTTCACCACGCCATTCCTGATGCCGGGGCCGCCTGCGTGCTGGGTGCCGGAGATCAGGTAGTAGCGCACGTTGTCCGGCAAGACCAGATCCTTGCCCTTGCCATCGGTGACCACCAGCGCACCACGGCCTCCCCACCATTCAAAGCTGCCATCGATCTGCATGATCTTCGGGCAGGTCGCGCTGGCGCTGCATTGCTTGAGCAAGCCATCGGTCACGCCACTGACCGGATCTTTCATGACGTTGTACGCGAAGGGGAACTGGTCGCCCGGCATCCAGTGTTCTTCGTGGCCCTTGGACCAGCGGCCGGGTTGCGAAAAGCGTTCATTGATCCAGGCGCGGCGTCCACCAGGGATGATCGCCATCATTCCGTCGAAGACCTTGTTTCCCTGTGCATTCTTGTTGAATCCCATGTAGAGGAAGTCGCGCATGAACCGCCCCGACTGTGAAATACCTTCACCAATGGTTAAGTCAAAATTACGCTTGTCGTGGGCAGTGCAGGCCTTCTGGCTGACGCAGGCAGCGTCCTTCATGTCGTTGAGGGGATTGGCAGTGCCCCTGGCATCGGCCGGCGTATCGCGCAGGAAGCTCACCAGGTCGCGCACAGCGGCAAAGCCGATGGCCATGACCTTGGGATGGGTCGCCGGATAGACGAAGCTGTAGATGCTGCCCTGGTCGGCAGGCACGCTTGCGCCATCGGGCCCCGGCACCGCCGAGGGCGGTGTGAAGACCACGTTCACGCTACCGTCTGCCTTGGGTTCGTAATGCCAGTCGGTGACGACGGCAGAGGGCGCCTGGTAGTCCTGCTGGCCCTGTGCATTGCGCCAGGTCTGGCGCACGGTGAAGCTGACTTGCGACTTGTCGCGCAACGATGCGGGGGCGTAGGTGAGTTTGAATGCGTTGTGTCCCTGATGGAAATCGGGAATGTATTCCTCGCGGCTCAAGCCGGTAATGGCCGAACCATCCTTGTTCGTGACCACCGGGAACCGTGTGCCCAGTGCTGCGTCGATGGCCGCGCCTGATTGCTTCAGGTCACCCTGCCAGCCGCTCCAGACGATGGTGTAGCCGGCGCGCAGCAGGGAAGGGTAGTTCTCGCCCGGGGCCGGGCCATTGCGCAAGGATTTGCTGCCGATGAAAAATTCCTCGGCCAGCTTGCGGCCACGATTGGCCACGTCATAGAAGAGCACGCGGCGCGCCTGCGTGGCCGACTTGGGGCGCAGGATCACGAAGTCGGTCGTGTAGGAGATGTAGCCATCGGCGTCCCTGGGCGCCTTGTCGAGATCGGTGATGCTGGCGTTGTCGGGATGCCGCGCATTGAGCTTGCCGTGCACGATGCCCGAGATCAATTGGTAGGGGCCCGCTGCGCCGGCCGGTGTTGCGCCACCGAAGGCATCGGCGGTCTGGATGATTTCTAGCTGCTCGATATAGCCGGCTGGCTTGCGGGGTGTGGCGGCGTGGGACTGTCCCAGGGCGGTCGTGCTTAGGACGGTGGCCAGCAGGATGAGGGTGGTTTTCATGGTCTCCCTGATGATCGATAACGACGAGGAAGCCTAAGCCTACCTTAAACAGGGCTGACGTTTTTTATCGAGCTAAAACACAAAAGGTCGACTGACTTGCGTCAATCGACCTTTTCTATTTTGGTGCCCACGGAGGGACTCGGTCACGTCCCGCGACCCCGTCCGGCCTTGCAAGGCCGGACTTTCTCGTCCCTCCCGCAAAGCGCGCAGGCGCTTTGCTCGTGCGCCCCAAAACACAAAAGGCCGGTTGATTTTCATCAACCGACCTTTTTTGTTTTGGTGCCCACGGAGGGACTCGAACCCCCACACCTCGCGGTACATGGACCTGAACCATGCGCGTCTACCAATTCCGCCACGTGGGCCTTCTGCAAATGCGTTCAAACTGCATTGCTTGAAAGAGGCTGCATTCTAAGGGTAAACTTTTAAGTTGTCACTTATTTTTTTAAGTTTTTCTATTCCGAAAAACTAATCCGAAAACTAATAAAAAAATTGCTGCCCAAGAGGGAAGAAGACCCCTGAAACCTAACAAATTGGAGAAGTAATTCTCGAAGAGAACTACCAAAAAATTAAACTATTTTCTGACCGAAGAAACGCAAAAGGCCGGTTGATTTTCATCAACCGGCCTTTTATGTCTGGTGCCCACGGAGGGACTCGAACCCCCACACCTCGCGGCACATGGACCTGAACCATGCGCGTCTACCAATTCCGCCACGTGGGCCTTCTGGCATCAGCGGTGACTTGCTGTGCTTGAAAGAGGCTGCATATTAAGGCCTATCAGGCTGATGGTCAACACCTAATTGAGAAAATTTTTATTATTTTTTCTCCAGCCCCGCCACATGCAACAGATCAAGCGCATCAGCCCCCCAGATAAGCCTCCACCACCTTCGGATTGCCCAGCAGATTCGCTCCGCTATCCTCCAGCACGATCTTGCCCGTCTCCAGCACATAGCCCCGTTGCGCAATGCGCAGCGCCTGGCGCACGTTCTGTTCCACCAGCAGCACGGTCATGCCGGTCTTGTTGATCTCCTGCACGATGCGGAAGATTTCCTGGATGATCAACGGAGCCAGCCCCATCGAGGGCTCATCCAGCAACAGCACCTTGGGCTTGGCCATCAGTGCGCGGCCAATGGCCAGCATCTGCTGCTCGCCACCCGAGAGATTGCCCGCCAGCCCGGTCGCACGGTTCTTCAGCACCGGGAAGAGGGAATACACCCACTCCAGGTCACGCGCCACGCCGTCCTTGTCCTTGCGGGTGTAGGCGCCCAGGGCCAGGTTTTCTTCGATGGTCAGCGTGGTCAGGGTGGCGCGGCCTTCGGCCACCTGCACCACGCCGGATTCGACGATGCGGTGCGGCGACATCTGCAGCAGGTCCTGCCCATTGAGCAGCACGCGCCCGCGCTGCGCCTTCACCAGGCCGGAGATGGCCAAGAGCGACGTGCTCTTGCCGGCGCCATTGGCACCGACCAGCGCGGTGATCTCGCCTTCGTTCAGCGACAGGCTGATGCCCTTGACCGCTTCAATGTGGCCATAGGCCACCGCCAGGTCCTCGACCTGCAGGATGGGTTGCTTGTTGCCGCTGGCGCTCATGCTTCTTCCTTGCCGAGATAGGCCTCGATCACTTCCTGGTTGTTCTTGATCTGGTCCGGCGTGCCCTCGGCGATGATCTTGCCGAAGTTCAGCACCGCGATGCGCTCGCACAGGCCCATGACGAAGCGCATGTCATGCTCGATCATGAAGATGGTGAATCCGCGCTGCTTGATGTTGACGATCTCGCTCATCAGCTCGGTCTTCTCGGCCGGGTTCATGCCGGCCACCGGCTCGTCCAGCAGCAACAGCTTGGGCTTGGTGGCCAGGGCGCGGGCGAACTCCAGCTTGCGCTGCTCGCCATAGGAGAGACTGTCGGCCAGCATGTGCGCCTTGTGATCCAGACGCACCCAGGACAGCAGTTCCAGCGCGCGTTCGCGGGCTTCTTTCTCGGCCTTGCGGAAACCGCCGAGGTTGAAGAGCATGCCCGCCACACCATAGTTCAGGTGATCGTGCATGCCGACCACGACGTTTTCCAGCAGCGTCATTTCCTTGAACACGCGGATGTTCTGGAAGGTGCGGGCAATGCCGCGCTCGGTGATCTTGTGCGGGGCGACCGCGCCGATGTCATCGTCATTGAAGCGGATGCTGCCCGAAGAGGCGCGCAGCAGGCCCGTGATGAGGTTGAAGACGGTGGTCTTGCCGGCACCATTGGGGCCGATCAGGCCGAAGATCTCGCCTTCCCTGACGTTGAAGTTCACGCCCTGCAGCACCTGCAGGCCGCCGAAGTTCTTGCTGATGTCGTTCAGTTGTAAAAGCATTACTTCACCTTCTTCTCAGCGTTGCGGCCCAGGACGGCGCGGATGCGGCGCGGGTCCCAGATGCCCTTGGGCAGGTACAGCACCACCAGGATCAGGATCAGGCCATTGATGGCCAGGCGGAAGTCCTTGAAATGACGCAGCACTTCCGGCAGCAGCGAGAGAATGGTCGAGCCGATCATCGGGCCGATCAGGTTGCTGGTGCCGCCGAAGACGGCCATGGTCAGGATGTCCACGGCATTCTCGAAGCCATAGTTGTTGGGGCCGATGGTGAAGGTGAAGTGTGCATTCAGGCCACCGGCCACGCCGGCGATGGCCGCACCGATGACGAAGGCCAGCAGCTTGTAGCCGGCCACGTTCACGCCCATCAGGCGCGCGGCGATTTCATCTTCCTTGATGGCCTCGAAGGCACGGCCGATCTTGGTACGGCGCAGGCGCGCCAGCGCATAGATGGTCACGCCCAAGAGCAGCACGATATGCCACCACTCGGTGATCGGCGGCACGCCGTTCAGGCCCATGGGGCCACCGGTGATGTCCAGGTTCAGCACGATCACGCGCACCACTTCGCCAAAGCCCAGCGTTGCCATGGCCAGATACACGCCCGACAGGCGCAGCGTGGGGATGCCGATCACCAGCGCCACCAGCGCGGGCAGCACGCCGCCTGCGGCCAGTGCGATGGGGAAGGGCATGTCGAACTGCATCGTCAACAGCGACGCGGTATAGGCGCCGATGCCCATGAAGGCCGCATTGGCCAGCGACAGCAGACCGCAGGACAGCGTGACGTAGATCGAGAGTGCCAGCATGGCATTGACGCCGATGCTGAAAATGACGGTGTTGTAGGTGGCCCAGAAGCCATCCCACCAATCCATGAAGCCCATCTTATGCCTTCCTTTCCAGCACTTTGCCAAACATGCCGGAGGGTTTTACCAGCAGGATCAGGAACAGGAGGCCAAAGGCCACCGCGTCGCGGAAGTCGCTCGAGATATAGGCCACCGTCAGCACTTCGGCAAAGCCGAGGAAGAGGCCGCCGATCATCGCGCCACGGATATCGCCCATGCCGCCCAGGATGATGACGGCGATGCCCTTGTGCAGCATCGGCTGGCCCATGAAGGGCGAGATCGCATTGAAGGACACGCCCACCAGCACGCCGGCAGCGCCACCCAGGGCCGCTGCGGCAAAGGAGGTCAGCAGGAACAGGCCCTCGACGTTGATGCCCAGCAGGTAAGCCGCCTTGGGCGACTCGGCAATGGCGCGCAGCGCGCGGCCCAGCTGGGTCTTGCGCATCACGCCCAGCAGCACCACCATCAGCACGAAGGCGATCACGATGATCGCCACCTGCACGGCGTTGATGTGCAGGTTGCCCAGGCTCACGCTCTCTTCAGGGATGGTGCCCTGGGGGAAGCGCTTGTTCTCGGCACCGAAGATGCCCTGCGAAATGTTGGTGATCATGATGGCCACGCCAATGGTGGCGATCATCGGGATCAGGTGCGGCGCATTGCGGCGGCGCAAGGGCTTCAGGACCAGCACGTCGATGATGAGGCCCAAGAGGCCCGTGGCCACCATGGCCAGCAGCAGCGCCACCCACAGGGGCAGGGCCATCTGCTCCACCAGCAGCAGGGCGGCATAGCTGCCCAGCATGAAGATGGCGCCGTGCGAAAGATTGATCACGCCCAATACGCCAAAGACCAGCGTGAAACCGAGCGCGAAGAGCGCGTACACGCTGCCCAGCGAGAGGGCATTGATGAGCTGTTGTTCTAACATTGGAACCTGCAATAGGTGATGGGGCGCCATGCGCCGCGCTCGCAAAATGACACGAATGTGCAGCTTGCGCGGGGCAATCCCTCGTTGCGTCGTCGGACCGGGTTCAACTCGCCCGCGTGATGCGGGTTGTGGATGTTCTCCCGTTCCGGCCTGGCGATTTGCTTCATATCGCCTCCCAGCCATGCTGCAGGCGGCTTGCGGCGGCTGCACCACTGGGGAAAGCCGTGGCGGCACGCCCCTTGATGGGCGTGCCGCCATCAGGCGGACTGCATCGTACCGATGACGGTACGGATTACTTCAGCAGGACGAACTTGCCGCCCTTGGCGATGTTGACGATGGCTTCCTGGTCGGCATCGAAGCCGACCTGCTTGCCGGCTACGGCCGGGGCTGCACGGAAGGCGAACTTGCCGGTGGCACCATCGATCTTGACTGCCGGCAGCGCGGCGCGCACGGCGTCGCGGTCCTTGGCCAGGTTGCCGGAGAGCTTCACGCTCTTGATCGCATCGGCCATGATGTACATGGCGTCATAGGCTTGCGCGGCGAACTGGTCAGGGTCGGAACCGAACTTGGCCTTGTAGGCCGCGATGAAGGCCTTGTTGGCCGGGGTCTGGTTCTCGGCCGACCAGGGGCTGCCCATCAGGGTGTTGTCGCCGGCATCCTTGGCGATCTCGAACAGCTTGGGCGAGTTCAGGCCATTGCCGCCGATGAAGGGCTGCTTCATGCCCAGCGCGCGGGTCTGCAGGATGATGTTGGCGGCTTCTTCAGCCAGGCAGGAGCAGACGATGGCGTCCGGGTTGCCGGCCTTGATCTTGGTCAGCTGGGCCTTGAAGTCGACGTCGCCCTTGGCATAGGCCTCGGTGGTGGTGACGGGGATTTTCTGCTGTTCCAGGGTGGCCTTGAAGACGTCGTAGCCGGACTTGGTGAAGGCGTCGTCGTTACCGTAGATCACGGCGACCTTCTTGATGCCGAAGTGCTTCACGGCGGCCTTGACGGTGACGGGCAGCACGTCGGCTTCCATCACGGAATTGCGGAAGGTGAAGGGGCCCATGGCCGTGATGCCGTCAGCGGTGTTGCTGGTGCCGAACACCACCACCTTGGCGGCATTGGCGATCGGGTCGGCAGCGAAGGCCGAGTTCGACAGGGTGGGACCGAACACGGCCAGCACCTTGTCCTGGAAGATCAGCTTCTTGAAGACGTTGATGGCTTCTTCCTTCTTGCCTTGTTCGTCTTCGATCACCAGGGCCAGCTTGTCGCCGTTGACGCCGCCCTTGGCATTGATTTCTTCGGACGCCAGCGTGAAGCCGTTCTTGATGGCCACGCCATACTTGGCGGCCGGGCCGGTCAGCGCTTCGGCGACGCCCAGCTTGATGTCGGCGGCCAGGGCGGCCGAAGACAGGGTGGCACCGATCAGCAGGGCCGGAATGGTCTTGAGCATGGTATTGAATTGCATCGAGTTCTCTCCTCAGTTAGATATTGTAGAAACCGGCCGCATCACGGCGCGCTGACCAGGGCAGCGCAACGTCACATGGCGATTCCTTCATCGAGGATGATGCAAAAGGCGCCCGGGATGGCCGGGACTTGTGCTCCATCCTCTGAAGACCGTTTTGCGGTCTCTTTCGATACAGCCGCCGCAGCCGCCTGCAAAGACAGGCTGCGCCAGCGCTTACAACCCGCTGCAACGCGCCCGGGTAGGGCGCGCCAGAGCGGCATGCGAACATCGTCCGGCCAGCGGACGAGGGTGGTGCCAGGTCTTGCTTAGTTCAGTTCCTTGCGCAGTTGCGCAATGGCTGCACGCACTTGGTTGGGTGCAGTACCGCCGATATGGTCACGTGCGGCCACCGAGCCTTCCAGGGTCAGCACGGCAAACACGTCTTCACCGATCAGGCTGGAGAAGGCGCGCAGGTCATCCAGCGACAGGTCGGCCAGGTCGCAACCCTTGTCCACACAGGTACGCACGGCGTGGGCGACGGCTTCGTGGGCGTCGCGGAAGGGCAGGCCCTTCTTGACCAGGTAGTCGGCCAGGTCGGTGGCGGTGGCGTAGCCTTGCAGGGCCGCCGCGCGCATGGCTTCCGGCTTGACGCTGATGCCGCGGGCCATGTCGGCGAAGATGCGCAGGGTATCGGTGAGCGTGTCGACGGTATCGAACAGCGGTTCCTTGTCTTCCTGGTTGTCCTTGTTGTAGGCCAGGGGCTGGCCCTTCATCAGGGTCAGCAGGGCGATCAGGTGGCCGTTGACGCGGCCGGTCTTGCCGCGCGCCAGTTCGGGGACGTCCGGATTCTTCTTCTGCGGCATGATCGACGAGCCGGTGCAGAAGCGGTCGGCGATGTCGATGAAGCCCACGCGCGGGCTCATCCAGATCACCAGCTCTTCGGACATGCGCGAGATGTGCGTCATCACCAGTGCGGCAGCGGCGCAGAATTCGATGGCGAAGTCACGGTCCGAGACGGCGTCCAGCGAGTTGCGGCACACGTCGTCGAAGCCCAGGGTCTTGGCCACGCGCAGGCGGTCGATGGGGAAGGTGGTGCCGGCCAGGGCGGCCGCGCCCAGCGGCAGACGGTTGATGCGCTTGCGGGCATCGATCATGCGCTCGGCATCGCGGCCGAACATTTCGACATAGGCCAGCACGTGGTGGCCGAAGGTGATCGGTTGTGCCACCTGCATGTGGGTGAAGCCCGGCAGGATGGTGTCGGCGTGCTGCTCGGCCAGGTCCAGCAGGGCGCCGCGCAGCTCGCGCAGCAGACCGATGATGTCGTCCACCGCGCCGCGCATGTACAGGCGGATGTCGGTGGCGACCTGGTCGTTGCGCGAACGGCCGGTGTGCAGGCGCTTGCCGGCGTCACCGACCAGTTCGGTCAGGCGCTTCTCGATGTTCAGGTGAACGTCTTCCAGGTCCAGCAGCCATTCGAACTGGCCGGACTCGATTTCGCCCTTGATCTGGGCCATGCCGCGCTGGATGTCGGCGTAGTCGGCGGCGCTGATGATGCCCTGGTGGGCCAGCATCTCGGCGTGCGCCAGCGAGCCCTGGATGTCGACCTGGGCCATGCGGTTGTCGAAGAACACCGATGCGGTATAGCGCTTGACGAGATCGGAGACGGGTTCAGAAAAGCGAGCCGACCAGGCTTCGCCCTTTTTAGCAAATTGGTCTGTCATATCAGGGAATTCCGGAGAAGGGGCGATTATAGCAAGCACAACTGCGCCAAGCCACGGCAATGCAGCCGGAAATGCTGCCTGGCGCGGATTTTTCGCGTTTCCCTGCGCCCGGGGCGCTGCTTTTTTGCATCCTTCCACCAGCTTCTTTCCATCCATTCCCAGCCGCTGGTGATTGCGGCTTCCCCCATGCAGCAAGAAGAGGAACGAATCAACGAGTTTCGCCATGGCATCAGTGCGGCTTGTTGTTTTTGTACCCGTACTCCTGCGTTGCAAAAAAGACGTGGGTTCCTGACATTTGCTGACGTTATACTCAAGGGGCGATGACAGATCCGGGAGAAGTTCTGCTGGTTTCCGGAGAAGAGAGGGCTGCCAGCCAAGGCGCAGCCAGGATGATGCCGGGGCCAGTCGGCGTCGTGGGGGCATCGTCCGGCCGCACATGCCACGGGGGTGGTCCTGATAAGCGCTCAAGAGATGTCTGGGGGTCGTCTTACAGGAGAGAAGCATGAAATTGGAAGCACTGTTTCAGCAGCAAACTGCCTTGCCGAGCATTCCCAAGGTGGTGCAGGAAGTCATCGAAAGTTTCAACAACGAAGCGGTCTCGATTGAACAGATCGCCAAGAAGCTGGCCGCCGACCAGGTGCTGAGCGCCAAGATCCTGCGCCTGGCCAATTCGTCCTATTACCATGTCTCCCGTACCATCGGCACCGTTGATGATGCCGTGCTGATGCTGGGTTTCATGACCGTGCGCACGCTGGTGATCAGCACCGGCATGGCCGGCAGCTTCAAGAAGCTGCCCGGCGTGGACCTGAAGCTGTTCTGGCGCTACAGCCTCGATACGGCCATCATCGCCAAGTGGTTGTCCAAGCAGGTCAAGCTCAATTCCGAATTTGCCTTCACGGTGGGCCTGATGCATGCCATCGGCCAGCTGGTGATGCATGCCGGCATGCCCGAGCAGGCGCTCGAGGTGGACAAGGTGGCCGGGCCCCTGGATGCGCGGCGCCTGGATGTGGAGCGCACCTCCTTCGGCTACGACTTTGCCGACGTGGGCGCCGAACTGGCGCGCCGCTGGCGTTTCCCGGATGAGTTCGCGCGGGTCATCAAGGCCTTCCCGCAGCCGCTGCAGGGGACTTACGATCCCTTCGCCGCCCTCATCCACGTGGCCGCCTGGCGCGCCCGCGCCGAGGAAAACAAGTATTCCCCCGACGAGCTGGAGTCGACCTTCCCGGCCGAGGTGGCCGCCAAGCTGGGCCTGACCCTGCAGACCTTCACCGAGGAGATGCCGCCGCTGGAAGAACTGGGCGAGGGCATGCAAGACCTGCTCGACTGACCAGGCCGGACATCGTCCGGAGAACGCCAGTGGACGGCGGTTTCCGGCCGATGTGAAGAAACGGTGCAAAGAAAACGACAATGCCGGCTCCCGCAAGGGGCCGGCATTGTTTTTGGTGAAGAAAATTCCCAAAATCCGGACTTTTCCGTCCGGTCGGATCGCTCAGTAATTCAGCTTGGCATCCAGGAAGTTGAGCATGGAGCGATAGGCCTGGCTGCGCGCATCCGGGTTGCCGCCGCTGGTGACGCCTTCGCCGCGCTTGCTGCCCACGCCGGCCACGTCCATGCGCACGTGCACCGGCAGGCCGGGAGCGTCGAAGTCGTGATAGGTGTCGGGATACAGGCGCAGGGCGATCTCGGTGTCGCTGCCCTGCATCTTTTGCTCGATGGCTTCGCAAGCCTGGGGCGGGGTCCAGTCATCGTTCTTGCCCATCAGGATCAGCAGGGGCGCGGCCGGTTTGAAGGGCTCGCTGGTCTTGGCGTAGGGGCGGCAGTCCGGATAGAAGGCCACTGCTGCACGCGGCTGGATCTTGCGGATGGCCACGTCGGTCTCGGCCAGGTTGATCGAGGCCAAGAGGGTCGAGGCGCCATGCGACCAGCCCAGCAGGGCGATGCGCTTGACGTCCACGTCCGGCTGCGCCGTCACCCAGTGCATGGCGGCTTCGACGTCGAAGCGGCGGTTCATGGCGCTGGCCTCGCGCTGGGCCACCGTGTCCTGGCAGGTCGAGCGGCGCCCGCGCGGGGTGAAGCTGTCGGGGAACAGCACGTTGTAGCCGGCGTCGGTGAGTACCCGCGCCATGGCCAGGTGGCGCGGCGTGAATTCGCCACGGCCATCCTTGACGATGCTGTAGAGGCCGCCACAGCCATGCAGTGCGATCACGGTCGGGAAGGGGCCCTTGCTGTTGAGGGTCTTGCGCGCCTTGATCCACACGCCATAGAGTGCGGTGGCCTTGCCACCCTTCTGGTCGACGCTGGTGAGCGAGACGCGGCTCGCCTCCAGTGGCGCCGCATTGGACGCGGCGTGCGCCCAGCTACCGGCCAGGGCCAGCGATGCTGCAATGCAGAACGCGGCCAGCGGTTTTGCCCAATGTCGCATGATGTTTGATTCCCCGAGTCGATGCCCAGCCAACGTTTACCAATCTTTCCCGCCCCTGGGGAAGATGGTCGCTGAAGCAATATCCTTCAGCGATTACGACAGCTGGATGTATTTAATAGTTCAGCTTCCATTTTACAAAAGTGAAGCGTCGCGCGGCAGGGAAGAATCATTTTTGCGCTGCAAAAAGCTGATCTGGCACAGGCGCATGTCTGCACCTGTGCGCCGCCCGCAACAGCTTGTTGCTTCGTCAAATGTCAACTGAACCAACTGTTATCGGCATGTAAAGGCCGAACTTGAGACGGGGCGTCTCTCCGCTGAACAAGCCCAGGATGCCGCCGCGACAACTGTACAGCGGCATCCTGGCAAGCGCGGCTTCAGAGATCGATGTTGAGGGTGATGGCCGCGTTGCGGCCGGGTTGGGCAGCTCGCTGGAACAGCACGGATTGCGAGGTGGTCAGGCCGCGCACGGTGGCGTAGTCCCAGTACTTGCGGTCGGTCAGGTTATAGATGCCGGCGTGCAGGGTGACGTTGGTGCTCAGCTTCCAGTAGGTGGAGAGATCGAACAAGGCATAACCGGGCACGTTCACGTAAGCACCACTGGTGGAATAAACCGACACGTCATCCGCGCTGGCACGCTTGGATTTCACTGCCGTCATGATGAGGCTGCCGCCGTAGCGGCCTGCTGCATCATCGTAGGCTGCGCGCAGCGTGCCCTTGGCCGGTCCCACCGAGTTGACCGAGCCGCTGGCCCCGGCATCGTTGCGCGAGCGGCCGGCCGAGACCCCGGCGCTGCTGCCCAGGCTGTAGCCGCGCAGCGCGCCGGCATAGGTGCCCAGGTCCAGCTGGGCCGAGACCTCGGCGCCATAGATATCGACGTTGGCGATGTTCTGCAGGCGATAGGCCAGGGCGGTACCGCTGTAGGTGGTGGTCTGGTAGTCGATGAAGTTCTTGTACTTGGTGTAGAACAGCGAGGTGTTCAGCGTCAGGCCATCGATCAGCTCACCCTTGGTACCCAGTTCGAAGGCATCGCTGGTCTCGTTCTTGAGATCGGGATTGCCCAGGATGGCATAGAGGAAGGCCGAGCTGGCGTAGGTGGATGAATCGTAGGTGCCCGTCTTCTCGGCGGCGGTGGCCACGCGCACGCCCCGGCTGTACTGCGCAAAGAAGTCGTAGGTCGGCGTGAGCGCATAGGCGAAGCGCAGGCTGGGTGCCAGGAAGGCGGTATGGTCGGACTTGATTTCGCTGGCGGCGCTGCCGACGTTGGAAAGGTAATTGCTCAGGTCGCCCGGCTGGGTGTGCCAGTACTCGGCACGCAGGCCCGGGGTCAGCGTGGCGCGCGGGGTCAGGTGCCAGTCGTCGCGCACGTAGGCCACCAGCTTGTTGGTACGGGTGGGCGCCATGCGGTCCTTGGTGTAGGGATAGCCGCTCATCAGCGCGCCGGTGGCATTGGTATAGCGCGCCTCGGTCCACGGGCGCTGTTCATCCAGGGTGCTCAGCGAGAGACCATAGAACAGATCATGCGCGCCCATGCGCTTGCTGGCATCGGCGCCCACACCGGCGCTGGTGGTGGCCAGATAGGTGTCGATGCGGCGGGTGTAGCTGTTGGTCGAGTTGGCGGCGATGGTGTAGTCCTCCTTCTTGCTGTCCTGATAGAAGGCCTGGATGCGCAGCTTGTCGAAGGCGGCGATGCTGCCGGCCGCCGGGGTGTATTCATCCTCGACCTGGATGCGATGGCGACGCGTCGTGGAGTATTGGGTGGCGCCGGCCGGATAGGCGCTGTAGGTAGCGCCGTCGAGAATGCGGTCGTCGGTGCGGTCATAGAAGTCCAGCGTCACGCCCAGCTTGTGGTGAGCCAGCCCTTCGTAGAAGGCCTTGAAGAGGATGGCATCCGAATGCCAGTTGTCCCGGTTGCCATCGCTCACGCCCTTGGACTGGGTAAGCGCGCCATCCCGATTGGAATACAGGGCCAGCAGTTTCCAGTCGCCCATCTTCTGGGCCGTGGTCAGGGCTTCGGCCCAGGCCTGGTCGGCCGAGGTGTAGCCGAGTTTGGCACCGAGATAGCTGGTCTTGCCGCCGCTCAGGTAGTCGTCCGGCGATTTGGTCTGGAACGAGACGCGTCCGCCCAGGCCGGTGGCACCGTTCTCTCCCGATGAGGTGGTGCCGGAGATGATGTCAACCTTGCGGAAGATTTCAGGATCGATGTAATCGCGGCCGATGCCCACACCGGTGGCCTTGAGGCTGTCCGGCAAGGGCACGGCCGAGGGCAGCTCGATGCCGTCCACGTCCAGGCCGATGCGGTTGCCTTCCACGCCACGGATGTTGTAGCCCGACGTGCCGCTGCCATCCCACAGGTTGGCCGCACCGCTGAGGGCCGACGGAGCGCTCACCAGCGGCTGGTAGCGGATCACGCTGGCCATGTCGGTGGCACCGTTGCGCTGCAGGTCTTCCGCGCTCAGCGAGGTGGCGCGGCTGGCCTTGTCCGCCGTCACGCTGACGGGCGGAAGGCTGCCTTCGCTGCGGGTGTCGTCTTCGGCATGGGCGGGGTTGATGGCCAGTGCGGCCAGGGCCAGCTGGATGGCGATGGCCAGGTGCTTGGGCGTGGGACGTGCCGGGGTCGGCGCTGTCACGCGCCGCTTGATTGCTGCAATCATTGCTGCTTCCTCTTCTAGTCTTGTGGGTACCGCCGGCGTTGGCAGGATCGGCGGCGTGATGGGTCATCAAATCGCTGACGCTGTTTTCATCGGTACCGGCGGGTGGACTAGAACAAGTGGCTGGCTGATTCATCTTGCGTGAATGAGTTCGGCATTCTAGGGTTAAGTTTTTGCAAAGGCAATGTAATTAATAATCATTTGCATTTAGAATGTATTCGTCCGAGTCGGGAGTGTCCACGTCGGTTTGTTTTCTCCAGGGATCCAAGGACATGACCACTTTCACCTCTACCCCCACTGATACCAACGCTGCGGCGTATCCGAATCCTGATCGCGCCGTCTCCTTGAAACAGGCCACCAGCCGCGCCCATGAGGCGCTGGATGCGGACATCATGCGCTTCGATCCGTTCGGCTCGGCGCAACGCTATGGCTGCTTCCTGCAGATGCAATATGCCTTCCATCGCGATGTCGCGGCCCTGTTTGAAGACGCCACGCTGAACCGCCTCTTTCCCCATCTGAAGGAGCGCTCGCGCCTGGCGCAGGTCATCGCCGACCTGCAGGATGTCGGAGTGCCGCTGCCGGACCTGCCGGCGCCGGTGTTCTCTGCGGGCAGCTTCAGCCTGCCAGCGGCAATCGGCTGGCTGTATGTCGAAGAAGGTTCCAATCTGGGCGGGGCGTTTCTCTACAAGATGGCGGCCCGGCTGGGTCTGCACTGCAACCATGGTGCGCGCCATCTGGCACCGCATCCGGAGGGGCGCGCGCCCAACTGGCGCGGTTTCGTCGCCCAGCTCAATGCCGTCGCGCTGGATGCCTCGGCGGAGGCGCAGGTCATCGAGGGAGCTTGTGATGCCTTTGCACGGGTATCGTCCCATGTCAGGCAGTTCTGCCGTGTTCCTTCGGCGGGGATGGCAGCGTGACCAGGCTTGCGGCCGGTGAGGGCAGTGCCGGTGTGCGCAGGCTGGTGCGGTGGGCCTGGCTGCTGCTGGCTTATGCGAGCCTGGCCATTGGCGTGATTGCCATCTTCATTCCCGGACTGCCGACGACGGAGTTCATCCTGCTGTCAGCCTGGGCCGCCAGCCGGGGCTCGCCGCGTCTGCAGCGCTGGCTGGAAGGGCATCGCCTGTTCGGGCCGATGATCTACAACTGGCGCCATGGCCGTGCCGTGACGATGCGCGCCAAGCTCAGCGCCTCGCTGACCATGATGCTCTGCCTCATCATCATGGGCCTGACCATCCATCATCGCCGCTGGATCATCCTCGTGGCGGCACTGGGCATGGCGGTGGGGGCCGCGTGGATGTGGTCTCGTCCCGAGCCTGCGGGGAGGGGGAAAGCTGGGAAGGCCTTGCTCGAAAAAGATCCCCCCGGTGCATGACGCAGCGGGGGGATCTGAGAGAGCAAGCGCTTGGTGCTACTCAGCCTTGTTCCTGACGTGGCCGTGACTCATCCGGTGTTGCGCAAGCCCGCCGCCACCCCGTTGATGGTGAGGTGGATACCGCGCTGCACGCGCTCTTCCGGCGTGCGCTTGGCCGCCGCCGTTGCGCGGTGGCGCCTGATGAGCTCGACCTGCAGGTGGTTCAGCGGATCGAGATAGGCAAAGCGGTTCTTGATCGAGCGCGCCAGCAGCGGATTGCCCGACAGGCGTTCCTTGCTGCCGGTGATGGCCGAGAGCATGGCGCTGGTGCGTTCATGCTCGCCGGTAATGCGGCCGAAGATGGTGGTGCGCAGCTTGCGGTCGGCCACCAGCCCGGCATAGCGCGAGGCCACGGCCAGGTCTGTCTTGGAGAGCACCATGTCCATGTTCGACAGCAGCGCCGCAAAGAACGGCCATTCCTTGCACATGGCGCGCAGCGTGGCCAGGCGCCTGGCGGTTTCCCTGGCGTTGCCGGCGTCGTCCAGCCAGCCCGACACGGCGCTGCCAAAGCCATACCAGCCGGGGAAGAGCAGGCGGCACTGGCCCCACGAGAAGCCCCAGGGAATCGCGCGCAGATCCTCGATGCGCTGGGTCGCCTTGCGCGAGGCGGGGCGCGAGCCGATGTTCAGTTGTGCGATCTCGGCAATCGGGGTGGCCGCGAAGAAGTAATCGGTGAAGCCCGGTGTCTCGTAGACCAGGTTGCGATAGGCGCGGTAGGCGCGTTCGGAGAGTTCTTCCATCACGCGTTCGAACTCGGCGAGCTTCCTGGCTTCCTTGCCGTCGGTGGCGGCCGGCATCAGGCTCGCCTCGAGCGTCGCGGCCACCAGCAGTTCCAGGTTGCGGCGGCCGATTTCCGGATTGGAGAACTTGGAGGCGATGATTTCACCTTGTTCGGTCAGGCGGATCTGGCCGTTGACCGTGCCCGGCGGCTGCGCCAGGATGGCCTGGTAGCTGGGGCCGCCGCCACGGCCGACGGTGCCGCCACGGCCATGGAACAGGCGCAGCTTCACGCCGGCTTCGTTGAACAGTTCCACCAGCTGGTTCTCGGCCTTGTAGAGCTCCCAGTTGGAGGTGAGGAAGCCGCCATCCTTGTTCGAATCCGAATAGCCCAGCATCACTTCCTGCAGCTTGCCATGCTTGGCAATCAGGCCCTTGACCTGCGGCAGCGTCAGCCAGCCGCGCATGATCTCGGCCGCGCAGCGCAGGTCGGGAATGGTCTCGAAGAGCGGAATGACCATCAGCTCCAGTTCGTGCAACTGGTTGCCCTCGATGTGCAGCAGCCCCGTTTCCTTCTGCAGCAGCAGGACTTCCAGCAGGTCGGACAGGGTTTCGGTGTGCGAGATGATGTAGTTGCGGATGGCGCGCTCGCCATAGCGGCGGCGGATCTCGCGCGCCGCGCGCAGGATGGTCAGCTCGGAATTGGTTTCGTCGGCATATTGGAGATAGGGCGAATACAGCAGGCGAGGGCGCGACAGTTCACCCAGCAGCAGAGCGATCTTGCGCTCTTCGGTCAGGCCCGCGTAATCGGCCTCGACCTGGGCCTTGGCAAACAGCTCGGCCAGTACGCGTTCATGCACGTCGGAGCTCTGGCGCATGTCCAGCGTGGCCAGGTGGAATCCGAAGATCTCGACCGCACGCTTTAATCCCGCCAGGCGCGGCTTGACCAGCGCGGCGCCATGATGGGCCTGTAGCGACGCCACCAGCACCTCCAGTTCGGCCACGCACTCGGCCGGGCTGGCGTAGGGTGCGGCGCTGCCGATTTCCTGGCGCAGGATGTTGACCACGCCGAGCGAGCGGGCGGTCGCTGCCAGGCGCGCATAGATGCCGATGAGCGCGCGGCGGTAGGGCTCGTCGGCGCGGTGGTCGGAGTGGTCCGGGGAGGCATCGGCCAGGGCCAGCAATTCCGGGCTGGCATCGACCATCAGGGTGGAGATGGACATCTCGGCACCCAGGGTATGCACCTCGTCGAGGTAGTAATCGAAGATGGTGGTGGACTGGCGCTTCAACGCGTGCTGCATGGTGGCCGCGTTGACGTTGGGATTGCCGTCGCGGTCGCCGCCGATCCAGCTGCCCATCTGCAGGTAGGGCGGCAGTTCGGTAGGACGGGTCTTGGCGCGCGAGGGGAACTGGCTGTCGATCTCGGCTTCGATGTCGTCATACAGCGCCGGCAGTTCGCGCAGGAAGGTGATGCGGTAGTAGGAGAGGGCGTTCTCGATCTCGTCGGCCACCGTCAGCTTGGTATAGCGCAGCATGCGGGTCTGCCACAGGGTGGCGATGCGCGCACGCAGCAGTTCGGTATTGTGGCGCAGCTCGCGCGGCGTCAGGGGCAGGTCGCGTTCGGCCACCAGGCGGGCGATCTCGCGCTCGGCATCCAGGATGGACTTGCGCTGCACTTCGGTCGGGTGGGCGGTGAGCACCGGCGAGACCAGTGCTTCCTTCAGGAAACTGCGCACCTGGGCGCCCGAGACGCCCGCGTCATCCAGGCGCGAGAGCGCATAAGCCACGCTGCCCGGCTGCGCCTCGGAACCGGCCAGCAGGTGGGCGCGGCGGCGGCGGTTGTGGTGCTGGTCCTCGGCAATGTTGGCCAGGTGCGAGAAATACGAAAACGCCCGCACCACCGAATTGGTCTGGTCGCGGGTCAGTTTCTTCAAGAGCTTGTCGAGCTCGGCACCGGCCTTGGCATCGGATTCGCGGCGAAAACGCACGGCGGTCTGGCGGATGGTTTCCACTACCTCGAAGACTTCATCGCCTTCCTGTTCCCGTACGACTTCGCCCAGGAGGCGGCCTAGCAGGCGGATGTCTTCCTTCAGGGGCGCGTCCTTGTCGGTGCTGCGCAAGGGTTTGGCGGCGGGTTTGCTGGCCGGGCTGCTCTTGGCGGCAGCGGTGGCGCGGGGAGTGGATGTGACGGAACGGGCACTGCGTTTAGTTGGATTTGTAGTCGCCATGATCAACGGTTGCTGCGGTTTTCGGAGGAGAAAGTCGTGCTGCTGGATCGGATTGCCGTAGGTGTGCGTGCTAGAATTTGCCTCGTTTTTGGTGTGCGTCTCGCTTTGGTCTCCATGATCGATCTGTGTAGCTGGTCGCTCTTGATCGCGTTTTTTAATCGAATTGTTCAGTCTGGATTCGCCGGTCTCCTGCTTTCCCTGTCTCCTCTGCCGCGTCTGCCACGACTGAATCGGAAAGCCCGTCTTGAAAGAATTTCCTCCTTCCAACATCGTCATCGTCTCGCGTGAAAGCCGCCTCGCCATGTGGCAGGCCGAATACGTGCGGGACCGTCTGGCCGCATTATATCCGCAGTGCAGCATCCATATTCTCGGAACCACCACGCGTGGCGACCAGATTCTTGATCGTGCGCTCTCCAAGGTCGGTGGCAAGGGCCTCTTCGTCAAGGAACTGGAAGTGGCCATGGCCGAAGGCCGTGCCGATCTCGCCGTGCACTGCTTGAAGGACATGCCCATGGACCTGCCCGAAGGCTTCGAGCTGGCCGCCATCCTGGAGCGTGAAGATCCGCGCGACGCCTTCGTCTCCAACGACTACGATTCGCTGGATGCCCTGCCGGACGGCGCCATCGTCGGCACCAGCAGCCTGCGCCGCCAGGCCATGATCGCCGCGCGCTATCCGGAACTGGTGGTCAAGCCGCTGCGCGGCAATCTTGATACCCGCCTGTCCAAGCTGGACCGGGGCGACTATGCCGCCATCATCCTCGCCGTGGCCGGACTGAAACGCCTGGGCCTGAAGGCGCGTATCCGCTCCTTCCTCGATCCCGAACAAAGCCTGCCCTCGCCCGGCCAGGGCACGCTGGCCATCGAGATCCCCGAGGGCCGTGAGGACATCAAGCGCCTGCTGGCCCCGCTGCATGACGAGCCCGCCGCCGTGGTCTCGGCCGCCGAGCGGTCGGTCTCGCGCATCTTTGGCGCCAGCTGCCAGATTCCGCTGGCGGCCTATGCCACGCTGGAGGGCGAGCGCCTGCACCTGCGCGCCATGATCGCTACCCCCGACGGCACACAAGCGGCTTGCGCCGAGGCCGAGGGTTCGCCGGACGCTCCTGAAGCCCTGGGCGTCCAAGTGGCCGATCTGCTCAAGTCGCGCGGCGCCGACGCCATCCTCGCGCTCTGCAAGGCCCAGGCTGATGCCGCTTCTGCCTGAGACCGCAGCGCCGTTGCCGGTGGTCGTGACGCGGCCGCTGCAACAGGCGAGCGGGTTTGCCGAGCGCGTGCAGCAGATCGGGCGGCGCGCCGTGGTATTCCCGCTGCTGGCCATCGGCCCGGTCGAGGATGAGGCCGAACTCAAGGCAACACTGGCACGCCTGCAGGAATTTGCACTGGTGGTCTTCGTCAGTCCCAATGCCATTGATGCCGCCTTTGCGCATCTGCAGGGCTGGCCGCGCCAGGTGTCCATCGGCATCGTTGGCGAGGGCAGCCGGGTGGCCTTGCGCGCGCATGGCGTGGAGGGCAGCCAGGCGACGATCTACGGTCCGCAGCGCGCCGACAAGATGGATTCGGAGGAATTGTTCAAGTCTCTCCCATTGGAACAATTGCGCGGCAAGCGCGCTCTGATCGTGCGCGGCCAGGACGGTCGTGATTTCCTCAGTGAAGCTTTGCGACAACAAGGTGTCGAGGTCGAGCACGTGACCGCCTATCGCCGCCTGGCCCCCGAACTGGACGCCCCGGGCCGCCTGCAACTGCTGGATTTGTTGGACGGCGGCGCCGATTGGGTCATCACCAGTTCCGAGGCCTTGCGCAATTTGCTTCACTTGGCAAGACTAGCCGGGGGCGAGGAACGTGTGGTAAAACTGCAACGACAACGCATCGTCGTCTCCCACCACAGGATCGCCGAGACCGCGCGGGAGCTGGGTTTCGTGCAGGTCGTGCTGACCGGTTCGGGGGATGAACGCCTGCTTGCCGCCCTAGCTCCACCCGCTCCCTGAGCGGCCGCGTAATTTGCCGCGTTACAATCCAGCCCATGAACGAACAGCAACCCACTCCCCAATTGCCGGAGCCTCAACCGCAAGCCAGCCACAATGCTGGCACTGCGGCCCCGCAGGCGTCCTTTACCTTCACCCCTCCCGATGGCACGGCCGTGCTGCGCCGCCGCCAGCGTGCGCAGACTATCCTGTTGCTGCTGGTCATCGCCGGCCTGGGCGCGCAGTGGTGGGTCTCGCATACCGAACTGCGCGACCTGCGCAGCGAAGTCGCGCAGCGCCTGCAGACTGGCGACAACAACAGCAATGAACTGAAGGGCGTGTTGAAGGCGGTACAGGAAAGCACCAAGGAACTGCAATCGAAAGTCAGCGTGCTCGACAGCAAGCAGGCCGAATCCCAGAGCCAGCAACTGGCGCTGGAACAGATGTACCAGGATCTGAACAAGAACCGCGACGACTGGGCCCTCTCCGAAATCGAGGAAGTCCTCTCCACCGCCGACCAGCAACTGGAACTGGCCGGCAACGTGCAAGGCGCGCTGATCGCCCTGCAGAACGCCGACAAGAGCCTGTCGCGCTCGGACAAGGCGCAGTTCATCGCCATCCGCCGTGCACTGGCGCGTGACATCGAACGCCTCAAGGCCCTGCCCACCGTCGACATCGCCGGCATTGCCGTGCGCCTGGACAGTGTTATCGGCCAGGTCGACAACCTGCCGCTGCTGGTCGATGAGCGTCCGGTGGAATCGGCCAGCGAGCCCAAGCCGCAGCCGGTGAAGACCGCTGCCGCCGAAAAGCCGGCCGCCAAGGGCGAGGCGAATCATGCCAAGACCCGGGCCGAAGCCGCGCCCGCCGAAGCCTCCGCCTGGTCGCAATGGCTGGCTGGTGCCCGCGAGACCTGGCAGAGCATGAGCACCGAGATGTGGACCGAGCTGCGCCAGCTGGTGCGCATCCGCGAAGTGCAGACGCCCGAAGCCATCCTGCTCTCGCCGGGGCAGGCCTATTTCGTGCGCGAGAACCTCAAGCTGCGCCTCTTGAATGCGCGCCTGGCACTGCTTTCGCGCAACGAGTTCGCCTTCCGCAATGACCTGGCCTCGGCCCAGGACACCATCGCCAAGTATTTCGATACCCGCGCCAAGCAGGTCCAGACCACGCAGGCGCTGTTGAAGCAGGTGCAGGGCAGCAACGTCTCCATCCAGTTGCCCACGCTGGCTGAAAGCCTGAACGCCGTGCGCAACTACAAGGCCCGTCCGTGAGCCGCTGACGGGAACCTGATATGAAAATACTGTTCTGGCTTCTGACCCTCTTCGCGTCCGCCATCGGCCTGGCCATGCTGGCGCGCTTCAACCCGGGCAATGTGGTGCTGTTCTATCCGCCGTACCGCATCGACCTGTCGCTGAACTTCTTCCTCTTTGCCGTGCTGGCGCTGTTCGTGACGATCTACGTGGTTATCCGCGCCATCCGCATGACGCAGAAGCTGCCCGGCCGCGTGATCGCCTATCGCCGTGCCAAGCGCGAGAACGAAAGCAACAAGGCCCTGCGCGATTCCCTGAAAGCCTACTTCGAAGGCCGTTTCGGCCAGGCTGAAAAATCGGCCACGCGCGCGGCCGACCTGCCCGACAACGCCGGCATCGCAGCGCTCGTGGCCGCCCGCGCCGCGCACCGCATGCGCCAGGGCGACCGCCGCGACATCTGGCTGGCCAGCACCGAAGTCGATCCCACGTTGAAGGCCGCGCGCCTGATGACGGCACTGGAACTGCAAGTGGACGAACACCACTTCAAGCAGGCGCTGGAAACCGTGGAAGAATTGAACGCCAACGGCACCCGCCATATCCAGGCGCTGCAATGGGCGCTGAAGGCCAACCAGCAAGCCAAGAACTGGCCCGAAGTGCTGCGCCTGGTACAGACCCTGGACAAGCGCAATGCCCTGCATCCGGCCTTGTCGAACCGCCTGCGCGAGATGTCCTACGATGCCTTGCTGTCGGATCGTTCGCACGATGCCGAATCGATCCGCCTGCTGTGGAATGGCGTCCCCGCTGCCGACAAGCTGAAACCCTACATCGCGGTGCGTGCCGCCCACGCCTTCTCCAGCCGTGGCCTGCATGACGAAGCGCGCAGCCTGCTGGAGCGCGCCCTGGCGGCCGACTGGGATATCCGCCTCTTGCGTGCCTATCGTGAATCCACCGCCGAAGCCGGCTCGCCGGCTCTGCTCTCGCAGATCGAGCATTGCGAATCCTGGCTGGCCAAGAACCCGACCGACGCCGAACTGGCCCTGACCCTGGGCATGTTCTGCCTGCGCCAGAAGCTGTGGGGCAAGGCCCAGCGCCATCTGGAGCAAGCCTTGTCGGATGCCATCGAGCCGCGTACCGTGCGCGAATCGCACCTGGCGCTGGCCCAGTTGCACGAGGCCCTGGACCAGCCCGACCAGGCCGCCGGCCACTACAAGCAATGCGCGCTGGCCACGGCCATCCGCTGAACTTGTTGCTGTGATGAATGACCAAGGCGGAAGCGGCGCAAGCCCTTCCGCCTTTTTCACGCGCGGTGCCGGGCACTGTCATGTTGGCGTAAGTTGCACCGGCCAAGATGCCGGACAGGTGCCGAATGCCGCTATAATTGCGGCTTTCCGATGTCAGGCTTGCCCTTCATGAGCATTAAGCCCCGCTTAATGCTGTTTGATTCAGCGTTAATGCTGGTGCAATGCCGACCGGAAACCGCTTTTCCGTTTCTTTCCCTAGTGAGAATCCCATGAGCCTGAACAACGTCCCCGCTGGCCGCGACCTGCCCAATGACTTCAACGTGATCATCGAAATCCCGATGAACGCCGATCCGATCAAGTACGAAGTGGACAAGGAAACCGGCGCCATCTTCGTCGACCGTTTCATGGGCACCGCCATGCACTATCCGTGCAACTACGGCTACATTCCCCAGACCCTGTCGCAAGACGGCGATCCGGTGGACGTGCTGGTGATCACCCCGTTCCCGCTGATCCCCGGTGTCGTGGTGCGCTGCCGTCCCATCGGCGTGCTGAAGATGGCCGATGAATCGGGTATCGATGCCAAGCTGCTGGCCGTGCCGGTCGACAAGATCCTGCCGATCTACACCCACTGGCAAAAGCCGGAAGACCTGAACGAACTGCGCCTGAACCAGATCAAGCACTTCTTCGAGCACTACAAGGACCTGGAAAAGGGCAAGTGGGTCAAGGTCGAAGGCTGGGAAGGCCCGGATGCTGCCCGCGCTGAAATCCTGGCCGGTGTGGAAGCGTTCAAGAACGCGAAGTAATTCCGCGCGGCCCACTGCAGCCGCGACAAAAAAATTGCCCGACAGGTTTACACCTGTCGGGCAATTTTTTTATACGTCGATCACCAGGACCACCGTTCGGACTGAGTAGGCCCGAACGGGCCGTATCGAAGCCTGTCCTGAGCCTGGCGAAGGGGCGCTCCGTCGGCGGATATTCGCTGTCGCCGCGTCTTCGATACGACGCTGCGCGTCTACTCAGTCCGAACGGTAGGGGCGTGCGCAGTGCAAGAGCAAAACCTTAGTCCAGCTTGGCCGCGTGCTCGCGGGTGGCATGGAAGGTGATCTCCGGCCAGCGTTCCTGCGTCAGGCGCAGGTTCACGCCGGAGCTGGCCAGGTAAGCCATACTGCCCGCCGCATCGATGGCCAGGTTGGCACCGGCCGAGGACTTCTCGAAGTCGGCCAGCTTCTTCTTGTCGTCACAGCTGATCCAGCGCGCGCTGCTGATGCTGGTGCCTTCAAACACCGCATCCACGCCATATTCATTCAAGAGGCGGCTGGCCACCACTTCGAACTGCAGCACGCCCACCGCGCCCAGGATCAGGTCGCTGCCGGTGACGGGCTTGAAGACCTGCACCGCGCCTTCTTCACCCAGCTGCTGCAAGCCCTTGTGCAGCTGCTTGATCTTGAGCGGATTGCGGATGCGCGCCACGCGGAAGAAGTCCGGGGCGAAGTAGGGAATGCCGGTGAACTGCAGCATCTCGCCTTCGGAGAAGCTGTCGCCGATCTGCATGTTGCCGTGGTTGGGCAGGCCGATGATGTCGCCGGCATAGGCTTCTTCCACCTGTTCGCGGCTGGAGGCCATGAAGGTCACCACCGAGGACACCTTGATGTCGCGGTTCAGGCGCAGGTGCTTCAGTTTCATGCCGCGCTCGAAGCGGCCCGAGCACACGCGCAGGAAGGCGATGCGGTCGCGGTGCGCCGGGTCCATGTTGGCCTGGATCTTGAAGACGAAGCCGGAGAAGGGCTCCTCGGTCGGCTTGACCTCGCGTACGGTAGCATCGCGGCCACCCGGCCCCGGAGCCCAGTCCAGCAGCGCATCCAGGATCTCGCGCACGCCGAAGTTGTTGATGGCCGAACCGAAGAACACCGGCGTCTGCACACCGGCCAGGAAGTCGTCCAGGTTGAAGGGGTGGGAGGCGCCATGCACCAGTTCCACTTCCATCTTGAGCTGTTCGATCTCCAGCGGGAACATCTCGGCCAGCTTGGGATTGTCGATGCCCTTGATGATTTCCACGCTGCCATTGGCGCGCTCTTCACCGGCCTTGAACAGCATGATCTCGTCACGCAGCAGGTGATACACCCCACGGAAATTCTTGCCCATGCCGATCGGCCAGGTCACCGGCGCGCACTGGATCTTCAGCACCGACTCCAGCTCATCGAGCAGCTCCAGCGAATCGCGGGTTTCGCGGTCCAGCTTGTTCATGAAGGTGATGATGGGCGTATTGCGCATGCGGCAGACGTTCAAGAGCTTGATGGTTTGCTCTTCCACGCCCTTGGCGGCATCGATCACCATCAGCGCCGAGTCCACGGCGGTCAGCACGCGATAGGTATCTTCGGAGAAGTCCTGGTGGCCGGGGGTGTCGAGCAGGTTGACCACGTGGTCGCGGTACTCGAACTGCATCACCGAGCTGGCCACCGAGATGCCGCGCTGCTTTTCGATTTCCATCCAGTCCGAGGTCGCGTGGCGGCCGCTCTTGCGGGCCTTCACGGTACCGGCCAGCTGGATCGCGCCCGAGAACAGCAGCAGCTTTTCGGTCAGCGTGGTTTTACCGGCGTCGGGGTGGGAGATGATGCCGAAGGTGCGGCGGCGCTTGACTTCGCGCGCGATCAGGTCGGACGAGACCTTGGGGCTGGCGCTGGGTGCACTGGCGCCTTCATCGGCGGCGCCGGCGGCATCGGGGAGTTCGTTGCTGGGTTCTTGCATGGCGGATCGGTCGGGTCGGAGGCCGCAGGAACGCGGCCCCTGGCGCGGCTGGAGGATCCAACCCGCATGGCCGGGCCGGCGCGCACTGTCCTCGATGAATCAAAGGAGGCGCCGCAAGCCCTGTTCCGTAAGCTCTGGAAAACCCGAGATTATAACTGAAGCGGCCCGCTTGCCCGCATGTTTGCCGGATGGCAACGTGCGGGGCGGGCCGGCCAGACCTGGGCAACGTTCACTCAGGAATGCTCATCACGGCGCTCATCGCGCCTGTCCTCGCGCCGCTGGTGGGCTTCGCGCTGCTGGGCTTGCTGCTGGCGCCCCTGCTGCTCGCGCTGCGCGGCCTGATGCTGCTGTTCACGCTGGTGGTTCAGCATCTGTTGCTGGCGTTGCGATTCATGCTGCTGCTGTTGCTGCTGGCGCATCTGCTCTTCGCGCTGCCGTTGCTGCATCTGCTGCTGCACCTGTTGCTGGTGCTGCTGCCACTGGCGCTCCTGGCCCTGCTGCTGTTGGCGCTGCGCCTGTGCCTGCTGGTCACGCTGGTGCTGCTGGTCGCGGATCATCTGCTCCCGTTGACGCAACTGGTCGTTGGCCTGCTGCTCGCGCTGGCGTTGCTGATCGATGGCCTGGCGCTGGCGCAACTGGTCTTGCTGTATCACGCGCTGCTGGGCGTTATCGGTCACGGGCAAGGGATGGGCTGCATTGGCGGGCAGCGGCTGTGCCTGTGCACCGCGCCCCTGCTGAGTTTGCGCCAGACTCTGTGCCTGGGGCGGAGAAAGAGGGCGCTGTCCCGGTGGCGGCGCCAGGGCAGGGGCCGGCTGCTGGGCATAGCGGCCACCGGCATAGCGGGCATCGTGATGCCATACCACCGGGCGCTGGCTCATCGTCGCGTTGCGATTGATCGTGACGTTGTTGTTCACGATGCGGTTGTTGATGACGTTGGTGTTGTTGACGTTGGTCACATTGGTGACGTTGTTGATGCGCGTCTGGGTCACCAGCACCTGGCGCTGGCGCCAGTCCGGACGGGCATCCCCGAAGACCGCGCTCATCACGCCGATACCCGTGCCAAAGCTGATGCTGGCCGAGAATCCCGGCTCATAGCTGGGCGGACGATAGCGCGGCGGCGGAGCCCATACCACCGGCGGTGCCGACGGCCACCACCAGCTGCCATAGACCACGGTCGGGTTGTAGTAGGGCACGTAGACCACCTGAGGATTGACGGGCAGGATCTCGATCACCTCGTCCTGCACCACCACCCGCTGCTGCGGACTCGACTCCAGCGTACCGGCAATGCGTGCGCGTTCGCGCAGGTTCTGCACCGTATCCATCACGGCCGGCTGCTGGCCCAGGAAGGCCTGCCCCAGTTGCTGCATCCAGTCCAGGCGGTCATTCATCATCGCCAGCACCGAGGGAAACTGCACCAGTGCTTTCACACTCGGATCCCACGGCATCGGCGCCACGGCCCGCGCCAGGCCATCGCCCTGCAGGCCGGGACGCGCTTCCACGAAGCGCTGGGCCTGTACCACCTCCAGGGGATAGGTCGAGGCCATCAGCACCTGGGCCAGCAGCGAATCGGGATACAGCGCCACGGGCGCCAGCATCTGGTCCAGCTGCTGCTGGGTATAGACTGCCGGTGCGGGCGGGGTTGCGGTCTGTGCCTGCACAGGCATGCCCGAGACCAGCGAAAAGACCAGGCAAGCGGCCCAGGCCAGGGTAGTTTTGTTCATGTCGTTCTCCTTGCCGAAATGCGTGCGATAAAAGCGCTGACCAACATACTGCAGCGTCCAGCGCACTCAGGTGAAGCTATGGTCCGCCAGCCCGGACCGGCAAGGTGTAACGGAAGTGCAAGCGATGTTTCAGGCAGAGTGGGGAGGTTTGGAATGCGGTTGCCCGACGGAAAGCCTTGCGCAAGGCGGGGGGCCCTGTGGCATCATGAACGGCCACGGAACGAATCTCATCAGCGGCGCCGACGAATCGAGCGATATGCACGGCCGCTCGGAACCATCGCCAATGAGCTCCCAGGCTTCGCCACGGCCCGCCACGATGGGCCGGCGCTGCGTTGCACCGGAAGAGGAGAAACGTTCTAAACTGTTTGTGCAGCAGGCAGCACACAGCAGGCAGCAGGTACCAAGGCAAATTTTTTACGACAACAAGCCAACAAGCAAGGAACGACCATGAGCCATCACCTGATCTGGCGGCGCGATGATTTTCTCATCGACACCGATCCCGACCGGCTGGACATCCCCCTCATCCACGACGTACTGACCCATTCGAGCTGGTCTCCCGGCATCGATCTCAACACCGTGCGCACGGCGCTGGCCAACAGCCTGTGCTTCGGCCTCTATCGCGGCAAGCAGCAGATCGGCTTTGCCCGCGTGGTGACCGATCACGCCACCTTCGGCTACCTGTGCGACGTCTTCGTCGTCGGCGACCTGCGCGGCCAGGGCCTGGGTCGCTGGATGATCGAATCGGTGAACCAGCATCCGACCCTGCAGCGACTGCGCCGCGTCATGCTGACCACCTCCACCGCGCCCTGGCTGTATGCCAGCTGCGGATTCGAAGCCATCAACCGCGGTGACTTCGTGTGGCATATCTCGCGTCCGGATATCTATCGCCAGAACGCACAGCAGTAAATTCTTCCTCTTCTGAACCAGCGGGGCGCAGCTTGGCTCCGCTGATTTCTTGTCCAATGCAGATCGATGGCGTGGTAAAAAACTTAGTTTTTTCTTCATGCCCGGCTGTATCGTCCTCCTCCCGAGTGGTACCGTTGATTTCCTCATGTGATTTCCCGCCATGAGAGAACACTTTATTTTTCCCGATTAGCTAAGTTTTTTTATTGCCTGCATCGCCTTATACGCCTCTGTACGGAGGATGCAACTAAGTTTTTGCGATCCATTGATCCGGTGCCATTGCCTGCGCCACAAAGCTGATCCGCATCAAGAAGTGGCCAGATGTGAATTTTCAGTATTTTCTGCAGACTTATAATTTTTGGCATTCCTTCATTTCAGTCCATCACTCCGACGCGCCCGCATGGGGCGCTCGCCACCTGACCATGACCATTGCCAACAAACTCCGCCTTCTGCTGCTCGCCGTCGTCCTCGGCCTGGCCAGCCTCACTGGCCTGAGCGTCTACCACAGCAACCGTATTGCCGATGCCGCCAGCTATTCTTCCATGAACACCGTGCCCAGCCTGCTGGTGCTGGGTGAGGCGGGCGAAGCGATCTTCCGCATTCGGGTCGGCATCTGGCGCTATGCGGCCGCCACCGATCCGGCCACCCGTACCAAGCTGGAGCAATCGATGAACCAGCAGCGCGAGAAGGTCATCGCCGCCTTCGACCGCTACGAGAAGGAAGACCTCTCCGATGCCACTGATCGCCAGTTGCTGCAGGACGACCGTGACACCTTCGCCGACTACGAGAAAAACCGGCAGACCGTCATTGCCCTGGGTGCCCAAGGCAAGACGGAAGAAGCCCTGAAAGCCGTGGAGCAACTGGTAGTGCCGCCCGGCGACAAGCTCATCAAGGCCCTGGCCGCGCATCGCAGCTACAACGATCAGCTTGGCCAGCAGGGCGTGCAGGCCGCACGGGCCAGCCTGCGTTCGGCCGTGTACCAGGCCGTGCTGATGAGCCTGGCCGTGTTTGTGGTAGTGGGTGCGGTGAGCCTGTTGATTTCGCGCACCATTTCCAAGGCCCTGGGCGAAGCCGTCCTGGCTGCCCGCGCCATTGCCACCGGCGACCTCAGCATGCGCATCCGCCGCCGCAGCAACGATGAAGTGGGCCAGTTGATGCAGGCCATCCAGCAGATGACCGACAGCCTGGTGCGCATCGTCGGCAATGTGCGCAACAGTGCCAACACCATCGCTACTGCCACCGCCGAGATCGCGGCCGGCAATCTCGATCTCTCGGCCCGCACCGAGGCCCAGGCCGGTTCCATCGAAGAGACGGCGGCGGCCATGCAGCAGCTCACTACCACCGTGCGCCAGAATGCCGACAGCGCCCAGCAGGCCAATGCACTGGCGACCTCGGCCTCCAGCGTCGCCGCTGCCGGCGGCCAGGCGGTGCAGCAGGTGGTGCAGACCATGGAAGCCATCAATACTTCCTCGCTGAAGATCGTGGACATCATCAGCGTGATCGACGGCATCGCCTTCCAGACCAACATCCTCGCCCTCAACGCTGCCGTCGAAGCCGCCCGTGCCGGCGAGCAGGGACGCGGCTTTGCGGTAGTGGCTGCCGAAGTCCGTTCACTGGCGCAGCGCTCGGCCGCTGCCGCGCGTGAGATCAAGGAACTGATCGATGACTCGGTCGGCAAGGTAGAAAGCGGCGCCCACCTCGTCGCGCAGGCCGGCCAGACGATGCAGCAGGTGGTCGACAGCGTGCGCCGCGTGACCGATATCGTGGGCCACATCACGGTGGCCAGTGCCGAGCAGAGCGATGGCATCGTCCAGGTCAACCAGGCCGTGGCCTTGATGGACCAGTCCACCCAGCAGAACGCCGCCCTGGTCGAGCAGGCCGCCGCAGCCTCACAGTCAATGCGGGAGCAAGCCGTGGTGCTGGCCGATGCGATGGCCGTGTTCAAGCTGGGGCATGAGGTGCAGATGATCGCGGAGGACGCTGCGCCACAGGGCAGCGCTGCCACGATGCAGCAGGAGGTATTGGCGCTGCCGGCCTGATTTGGATGTGCGGGCTGGCTTGCAACCCGGGTGCAAGTCGCCATCCCTCAATGAAAACAACAAGGGCGCATTGCTGCGCCCTTGTTGTTTTCATCGTTTGCGTGGAGGGATCAATGCGACGCCGCTTCTCCGGTCTTCTCCGGCATGGTCGAGGAGTGGTGGCTGCTGATCAGCCAGTCCCTGCCATCCCATTCATAGGTGAAGGTGTAGCGGGCATGCACGACCTGGCCGGTGGTGCCGAAGGTGAAGCTGTAGAGGCCGGCATCGATGGCGGTGTTGCAGCCGATCCAGAGCCAGCGCTGGTCGATCTTGCCGACCGGTTTGTTGTGCAGGAAGTGTTCGAAGTAATCGATGCGCTCTTCGTTGGTAAAGCGGGGCTTGTTGGAAACGGTCGGCAACAGCAGCGAGCGAGGGGCGTAGTTGGCGGCCACGGCTTCGGGCTTGAGCGTTTGCAGCGACTGGTTCCAGCGGTCGAACAGGCCGGCGATTTCTTTTCCGCTGGTGACCTTGCAGACCGGGTTGTTGCCGGGGCCGGCAATTGCCATGTCGGGCGCAGGATTGCTTGGTTGGGGCGTGGCGCAGGCGGTGAGGATTAATGCGGATGCGGATAGGCCAAGTACTAATTTCATTTTTTTTCTCCCCTCGTAATGGATTCATTCAGGCGTTCTGGAGAAGGCGGATGAGCAAATCTGACGTCTTCTGCGCAGGGCATTTTAAGTGGCTGATGATAGTCATGGCAAATGTCCGGCTGAGAGGATCGTTACTGCCGTTCATGGTTGATGCCCTCTGCCCACACTGTCAGATTGCAATCGGTAGTACCTACCGCTTCCCGGCGTTCGTGGCTGGTCTGATCAGCAGGAAGTGCAGCAACAGACCGACCAGTACTGCTGTGAGCGCAGAAATCGCAAGGGCCGTGACCGTCGCGCGATTCTTGCTGTTGGTGGCGGTCTGCACGGCCGCCTTGCCCAGATTCTGGTTGTACTTCTTCTGGTTTTCCAGCGCTGCCATCATGGCATCGACAATCGCCTGATCGGCGACCATGGCTTGATGCGCAGCCACGGGATCAGTCTGGGCCAGTGTCATCACCTTGGTCAGGGATGCGTCATAGGCGGCAATGTGCTTGCGGACATCATTGAGCATATCGGCATCGGTGGCGTCGGAGATATCCTCTTTTTCGTAGACGTCCAGCGCCCTGGTTATCTGGGCTGAGGATGCACTGATGATTTTTTCTGTTTCCTGGCGTTGGGTAGGAGTTCGGGCGGCCAGATATTTCCAGGTGGCTACGCGCATGGCGTACACCCCTTCCACTACGCGATCCAGTGTCAAGATGCTCGGGACAGTATTGACGCTGGCGTAACTGGCCGCAGTATCTACCTGTTCGATATGGTAGGTTTCGACGCTGGCAAGCAGAACCACGCCGAAAATGGCGATGGCCGCCATTGCGTACAGTGTTTTTGCAATCGTCATCAGTCAATTCCCGTCTCATCGGTGAGCATTCAATCCTAGACGAAGGCGGCGATGGGCATTTGCGGGAATAGGGCTATCAAATACGGCGTTTCCAGTAGCCAGACATTGAGAATCACATATTTCCTCTTTGATCTTTCTCCGCGCGGCGACGCCTGTTCAAGTGATGTGCGCATAGCGTGTAGTGCTTCTGCGCAAGATGACGAAGGCTGGAAGCGAGCCCACTTGGGCACCGGTCAACCTACAGCGGAGGCTGACAATCTCCGGTGGCAAGCATTGCGGAGCAGGTCGTCTGGTTCGTCCCATCGGCATGTGAGTGCGCGTTTATTGCGATCTGCATGACCCGATGCGCTCGGTTTTTGATCGCCCGACTTGGGGATTCCCGGATTGGGTCGATGTGATGCTGCTGCTATTGGGGCACTCGGCGTGAGACCACTGTACAAGCGATCATCGTGATCTGCGAGTCACTTCCGTAATTTCTGTCTGGTTTAATTGATAAAGTTCTTGCTGATCACCTCTAATTCGTCCTGCCTATGGTTTTATTGTAAAGTCATGAATAAATAAAAATCATGGGGTTAATTATGGAGCAGGGATCGCGGGAGCTTGTAGCGTTGCTGATGCGTTTTTTTTCATCAAGCTCTGTTTTTCACGCAACTCAAAAACCGGATGGGGCATATGCTAAAACCCCGGGCAGACTTACAGCGTCCACATTAGAAAAGATGCTTGTCAATCGAGGCTCGGTTGCTTGTTATCAGAGAAATCAGGATTTCACGGTTAATTGGATCTGTTTGGACTTCGATGTCTTGAAGCATCATCTGCATCAATCTACCGGCGAGCAAGCTGAAGACCACCTTTTGCATACAGTAAGAAAGCTCACAAAGTTTCTCGATGAAGTCTCGATCGGGCGTGTCCGATTTTTTGTGTAAACGGGATTTCGTTTAATTCATAGAGATACGTTCACCGAACTGGATAGTAAACCGAGTCAGTGCAGCTTTCCAATCTCGGATGGGCAGCGTCCACTTTTTACTGATGTTGCGCAGGGCCAGGAAGAAGAGTTTAATCAGCGCCTCATCGCTGGGGAACGAGCCCCGGTTCTTAGTCAGCTTGCGCAAACTCATGTTGACCGACTCGATGGCATTGGTCGTATAGATGACCTTTCGAATCTCTGGTGGGAAGTCGAAGAACGGAATCAGACGGGGCCAGTTGCGCCGCCAGGATTGGCCGATAGGCAGATACTCTGCATCCCATTTCTCTTCGAATTCACCGAGTCGGAGTTCGGCTTCTTCGGCGGTTGCCGACTGGTAAATCAATCGTAGGTCAGCCGCCACCTCCGGACGTCGTTTCCATGAGACGTAATTCAAGCTGTGCCGGACCATGTGGACGATACACAGCTGCACCGTGGTCTTCGGGAACACAGCTTCGATGGCATCCGGGAAGCCCTTCAAGCCGTCAACGCAAGCGATGAAGATATCTTGCACGCCGCGATTACGCAGCTCAGTGACAACCTGCAGCCAGAACTTGGCGCCTTCCGTTTGCGCTAGCCACAGTCCCAACACCTCCTTCTCACCGTCCATGGTGATGCCGATGGCTAGGTAGACGGCTTTTACTCGCACCGTTCCTTCACGCACTTTGACATGGATACAGTCGAGATAAACGATGGGATAAATTGGATTCAATGGCCTAGCTTGCCAGGCTTTGACTTCATCGACAACGGCGTCAGTGACCGATGAAATCAGGCTGGGTGACACCTCGGTTCCATACATCTCTTCCAGGTGCGCCTGAATCTCTCTTACTGTCATGCCACGGGCATACAGCGAAATAATCTTGTCGTCGAAGCCGGCCCAGCGCGTCTGATGCTTGGTTACCAGCTTCGGTTCGAAGCTGCCATGACGGTCTCGAGGAACTTCAATTGGCAACTCGCCGAATTCGCCCTTTAGCGTCTTGCGACTCTTGCCGTTTCGGGTGTTGCCCGACTCATTGGCTACGCTCCCGTGCTTCTCATGGCCCAGGTGCTCGCTCAGCTCGGCTTCCAGGGCTCGTTCCACCACCAGCTTGGTGAGATGCTTCAACAGGCCTTCTTCACCTATTAAATCTTCGGGATTCTTGTAATTGGCTAGCAATCCAGCCAGTAATTCTTCGGGTACGTCGTGTTTCTTTTTACTCATTGTGGCTCCGGACAAGGCGACAGTTTCCTGCCAATAGTCCGTTTACACAAAATTATGTACAGGCCCGCACGTGAAGGAGATTAGCGATTACCGCTAGCAGGGGGATTTCTCTGCCAATAATAGCGGCTTGAACGGCGCGTTTATCGGCTTCGCTTACCTAAGCGAAGGTGGCGAATAGAATTGCCTTTTCCGATGAGAATGGCCTGCCCTGAGGGACTCGAACCCCCGACCTATGGCTTAGAAGGCCATTGCTCTATCCAGTTGAGCTAAGGGCAGTTCGGCGTGGCTGGCGGTGTGATGCTGCGCTGATGCGCTACCGCCAACGATCCAGAAAAGAAAACGGGCTGTCCACGACAGCCCGTTTTTGATGAGTGGTCGGAGTACAAGGATTCGAACCTTGGACCCCCTGGTCCCAAACCAGGTGCGCTACCGGGCTGCGCTACACTCCGAGAAGTGAGATAATAACAGGATCCCTTGCAGACGGTCAACTGCGTTCGCAATTTCCTCGCGTCATCGCCTAGGCCGCCGTCTCGCGCTCCCTTGCTTCGGCCGCTGCCAGCACCTTGATCTCCACCATCAGCTTCTTGATCTCCGGCACGCAGGAGCCACAATTGCCGCCCGCCTTCAGGCAGGCCGTGACCTGGCTCACCTCGCTCAAGCCCTGCTCGCGGATGGCATTGCAGATGGTGTTGCGGCCCACGCCAAAGCAGGAGCAGACCGTCGGTCCGGTGTCCGCGCCTTTCTCGATGGGCTGGCCCACCAGCAGGCCCACACGGTCGGCTTCCTCCAGCTTGTCCCTGGCGAACAGGCCCGCCAGCCACGAGCGCGAGGGCAGGTCAGGGCGGGCCGACATGAACAGGCACATGTCGATGCGGTCATCGACCACGTGCACGGCACGATAGCTGCCGTCGCTGAGGTCTTCATATTCCAGCCAGTCGGCATCGTCCGCCTGCACGCCCTGCAAGGCGCGCGCCCAGGCGGTGTGGTCGCTGATCTGATTGCGTCCGGCCAGTTCATAGCGCACGAAATCACGGCCCTGCACGCGTGTCCAGTGCGTGATGTCGTCCAGCTCCAGCGCATGGCGGGTCAGGATGAAGCCATGCCAGCCCACGCGGAATTCCTCGATGGCCACCGGCGTGTGCTTGAACTCCGGTTCACCCGAGACCGGATCGACCACCGGATTGACCACCGCTCCCACGCGGGCATCGGAAGCCGACTGGCCATTCCAGTGGATAGGCACGAACACCGTCCCGCGCGCAATCCCGCCGCCGTGCTGCACGCGCGCCACCATCGCACCCCAGCGGCTGCTGATGCGCGCCAGGCCACCTTCGCGCACGCCATAGAGCAAGGCATCCTGCGGGTGGATATCGATGAAGGATTCCGGGATGTGGCTGGCCAGCGTGGCCGACTTGCCGGTGCGCGTCATGGTGTGCCAGTGATCGCGCACGCGGCCGGTGTTGAGGATCAGCGGGTAATCCTCGCAGGCGGCATGGCCGGGGCTGCGCGGTGCGGTCGGCACGAAACGGGCACGGCCATCGGCGTGGGTAAAACGATAGTCCTCCAACACGCGCGCCGTGCCGCTTACGCTGCCATCGGACAAACGCTGTACCGGCCACTGGATCGGCGCCATGGCGTCATAGCCGGCCTTGTCCATGCCGGTGAGGCCGGCCAGGTTGAAGACGCGCCGCACGCAGCCGCTATCGGCCTCGCCATTGCGATACGCAGACAGGCGTGCGTGTTCGTCAAAGATCGCATGCGGTCCGGTGAAATCAAAACCGTCGAACCCCATGCGCTGCGCCACCTGGCAGATGATCTGCCAGTCGCCGCGCGCTTGGCCGGGGGCGCTGAGGAAGGCGCGCTGGCGCGAGATGCGGCGCTCGGAATTGGTGACCGTGCCATCCTTCTCGCCCCAGGCCAGCGCCGGCAGCAGCACATGCGCCAGCGCATTGGTATCGGTCTGGGTGATGACGTCCGAAGACACCACCAGCTCGCACTTCTGCAAGGCACGCTGCACCAGGTCGGCATCGGGCAGGCTCACCAGCGGATTGGTGGCCATGATCCACACGGCCTTGATGCGGCCTTCCTCGATGGCGCGGAACATGTCCACCGCCTTCAGGCCCGGCTTGTCGGCGATGCGCGGAGATTGCCAGAAGTCCTGCACGATCTCGCGGTGCAGGGGCTGGTCCAGGTCCATGTGCGCGGCCAGCATGTTGGCCAGGCCGCCGACTTCGCGTCCGCCCATCGCATTGGGCTGGCCGGTGATGGAGAAGGGGCCCATGCCGGGCTTGCCGATGCGGCCGGTGGCCAGATGGCAGTTGATGATGCTGTTCACCTTGTCGGTGCCGGCCGAGGACTGGTTCACGCCCATGGAAAAACCGGTGACGACTTTTTCGGTCTGGGCAAAGGCTTCATAGAAGGCCAGCAGATCGTCGAGGCCGACCTTGCAGATCCGCGCTACCGTAGCGGGATCGGCGCAATCGGCATCGGCCACCGCCAGTGCCTCGTCAAAGCCATTCGTATGCGCGGCGATGAAGGCGTTGTCGCGCAGGCCGCGATGGGCCAGGTAACTCATCAAGCCATTGAAGAGCCATACATCGGTGCCCGCCTTGACCGGGAGGTGCAGGTCCGCCAGTTCGCAGGTCGCGGTGCGGCGCGGGTCGATCACGATCAGGCGCAGGGACGGGCGGGTTTCCTTCAGTTTGGCGATGCGCTGGAACAGGATGGGGTGGCACCAGGCCGCATTCGATCCCACCAGCACGATCAGGTCGGCCAGTTCGAGGTCTTCATAACAGACCGGCACCAGGTCTTCGCCAAAGGCGCGCTTGTGTCCGGCCACCGCCGAGGACATGCACAGGCGCGAATTGGTATCGATGTTGGCGCTGCCGATGTAGCCCTTCATGAGCTTGTTGGCGATGTAGTAGTCCTCGGTCAGCAATTGGCCCGAGACGTAGAGCGCCACCGCATCCGGACCATGCTCGTCGATGATGGCCGAGAACCTGCCTGCCACGTGGTCCAGTGCCTGTTCCCAGGATACCTGTTGCAGCTGGCCCTGCGCATCGCGCAGTTGCGGATGCAGCAGGCGGCCATCGAGATCGACCGTTTCACCCAGTGCCGATCCTTTGACGCACAGGCGGCCGAAGTTGGCCGGATGCTGCGCATCGCCCTGGATGCCCACGCTGCCATCATCCTTCATCGAGGCCGTCACGCCGCAACCCACGCCGCAATAGGGGCAGGTGGTCGAGGTGGTGGCCACGGCCAGGGCCAGCGGAGTCTGGGAGAGATTCATTGGTATCCTTTGTTACTAATTGCCGTCGGTAGCCTGGTGGCTAGGCCGCATGCTGGCACATGGCCTGTCCGAAGGGCAGCTCGCGTCGGAAGGCGCTGATGTCGCGTCCGCTCTGGATCAGGTCGAAATACCACGGGCCATCCTTGACGTCGCCATACAGTACCGCACCAACCAGCCGCGTGCCGCGCAGCACCAGCCGCTTGTAGATGCCCCGGCGCGGATCGCGCACCACCAGGTCTTCGGTATCTTCGCCGCCGATGAAATCACCCGCCGAATAGAGGTCCACGCCAGTTACCTTCAGCTTGGTGGCGGTCGCCTGCTGCACGTAGCGGCGATGGCCGGCACCGGCCAGGTGCGCGCCGCAGACGCGCGCCTGATCCCAAATTGGTGCCACCAGGCCGAAGGTGGCCTTGCGGTGCTGCACGCATTCGCCCACGGCATAGATGCGCGGATCGTAGGTCTGCAGGGTGTCGTCGACGATGATGGCGCGCTCGCAGTGCAAGCCGGCGGACCTGGCCAGCGCGATGTTGGGACGCACGCCCGCCGTCATCACCACCAGGTCGGCGGGAATGCTGCTGCCGTCCTTGAAGCGCACGGCGCTCACGCGATCCGGGCCGACGATCTCTTCGGTATGGGCATTGAGCAGGAAACGCAGGCCCTTGTCTTCCAGCGCCTTCTTCAGCAGGGCGGCGGCAGGTTTGTCCAGTTGCTGGTTCATCAGTGCATCGGTGACGTGCACCACGGTCACGTCCATGCCCTGGCGCATCAGGCCATTGGCCGCTTCCAGCCCCAGCAGGCCGCCCCCGATGACCACCGCATGGCGATGCGTGCGTGCGGCCTGCAGCATGGTGTCCACGTCCTGGATGTCGCGGAAGGCAATCACGCCCGGCAATTGATGGCCCGGTACCGGGATGATGAACGGCGTGGAGCCGGTGGCCAGCAGCAGGCGGTCGTATTTCACCGCCAGGCCGGAGCGCGCATGCACGGTGCGCTGGCGGCGGTCGATACGTTCCACCGGATCGCCCGCGTGCAGGGTGATGCCGTTGTCGTCGTACCAGGCACGCGGGTTGAGCATGATGTCATCGATGCTCTTGTCACCGGCCAGCACCGGCGAGAGCATGATGCGGTTGTAGTTGCCGTGCGGCTCGGCACCGAAGACGGTGATGTCGTAGAGGTCCGGTGCCAGCTTGAGCAATTCCTCCACCGTGCGCATGCCGGCCATGCCATTGCCGACCACGACCAGTGAGGGTTTGGCGCTCGTCATCTCAGCCACCGATCCAGACTTTGCCTTCATCGATGCGCGCCGGCCAGGCGGGTACCGAATTGGCGGGTTCTTCCAGGCACTGCCCGGTGGTGAGATCAAAGTGATGCTTGTAGATCGGCGAGGCCACCACGATGCGTTCGCCCAGGTTGCCCACCAGTCCGCGCGAGAGCACGGCGGCCTGCGCATTGGGATCATAGTTGCCGATGGCGAAGACACGCGGCTGCGGTTCGCCCTGGCTGCGGTCGATGACGTGGAAGATGGCTACCTGCTGGTCGCCGATCAGCGCGGCCACGCCCGTGTTGGGGACGATCTCGGCCAGGTCGCAGACCGGGGTCCATTGCTTGATTTGTTGGTCGCTGTGCATGCGGGGCTCCTCATGGTTGTACGGCGGGTGCGCCTTCGATACGCGGCGTTGCCGCTACTCAGGACGAACGGTTCTTTGTTCATTGAGCACCGTTCGGACTGAGTAGTCGCGCCGCGACGTATCGAAGGCGCGACTACGGCCGGATATCAGACGGTCTCGACGACGACAGGAATGTCGAGCAGCTTTTTCTCGGCCACCGTGGCCGGGCGGATCTGCCCGCGTTCCTCGACGAATTTGATATTGCCATCGGCCGCCTTGCTGTTGACGAAGTGGCGGAAGCGCTTGCGCGTTTCCGGATCGGTGACGGCCTTCTTCCATTCGCACTGGTAGGTGTCGACCACGTGCTGCATCTCGCTTTCCAGCTCGGCGGCGATGCCCAGCTTGTCGTCGATGACCACGCTCTTGAGGTAGTCCAGTCCGCCTTCCAGGTTCTCGCGCCAGGTGCTGGTGCGTTGCAGGCGGTCGGCGGTGCGTACGTAGAACATCAGGAAGCGGTCCACGTAGCGGGTCAGCGTGGCTTCATCCAGGTCCGAGGCGATCAGCTCGGCATGGCGCGGCTTCATGCCGCCATTGCCGCAGACGTAGAGGTTCCAGCCCTTGTCGGTGGCGATGATGCCCACGTCCTTGCCCTGTGCTTCAGCGCATTCACGGGTGCAGCCGGAGACACCGAACTTGATCTTGTGCGGCGAGCGCAGGCCCTTGTAGCGGTTTTCCAGTCGCACGGCGAAGCCCACGCTGTCGCCCACGCCATAGCGGCACCAGGTCGAGCCGACGCAGGACTTCACCGTGCGCAGCGACTTGCCGTAGGCGTGGCCAGTCTCGAAGCCGGCAGCGATCAGTTCTTCCCAGATGTCCGGCAACTGGTCCACGCGGGCACCGAACAGGTCCACGCGCTGGCCACCGGTGATCTTGGTGTAGAGGCCGTATTTCTTGGCGATCTGGCCCACGGCAATGAGGCCATCGGGCGTCACTTCGCCACCGGCCATGCGCGGCACCACCGAGTAGGTGCCATCCTTCTGGATGTTGCCGAGGAAATAGTCGTTGGAATCCTGCAGGCCCGCATGCTCCTTCTTGAGCACGAAATCATTCCACAGCGAGGCCAGCACATTGGCCACCATGGGCTTGCAGACGTCGCAGCCCAGTCCCTTGCCATGCTTGGTCAGCAGTTCATCGAAGCTCTTGATCTGGCCCACGCGCACGAGGTGATGGATTTCCTGGCGCGAGTAGGGGAAGTGTTCGCAGACGTGGTTGTTGACCGCCAGGCCCTGTTTCTTCATCTCCGCCTTCATCACCTGGGTGACCAGCGGCACGCAGCCGCCGCAGGCGGTGCCGGCCTTGGTGCAAGCCTTCAGATCGCCAATTGTCGTCACCCCCGAGGCCACCGCCGCGCATAGCTGGCCCTTGGAGACGTTGTTGCAGGAGCAGATCTGCGCCGACTCCGGCAGCGCATCCACGCCCAGGCCTGGCTTGGCCTTGCCGTCCGATTGCGGCAGGATCAGGAATTCGGGCGACTCCGGCAGCTCGATCTTGTTGAGCATCATCTGCAAGAGCGTGCCGTATTCGGAAGCATCGCCCACCATCACTGCGCCCAACAGGTGCTTGCCGGATTCGGAAACCACGATCTTCTTGTAGATCTGCTTGCGCTCATCGGTGAACTGATACGAACGGCTGCCCGCTTCCTTGCCGTGCGCATCGCCGATGCTGGCCACGTCCACGCCCATGAGTTTCAACTTGGTGCTCATGTCGGCGCCGTTGAAGGCGGGCACTTCGATCGCTTCATCGCGGTGCGACAGCAGATGTTTGGCGGCGGTACGGGCCATGTCGTAGCCGGGGGCGACCAGGCCGAAGATCTTGCCGTTCCACAGCGCGCATTCGCCGATGGCATAGACGGCGGCGTCCGAGGTGAGGCAGCTGTTGTCGATCACGATGCCGCCACGGTCGCCCACCTTCAGGCCGGCCTGGCGTGCCAGTTCGTCACGCGGGCGGATGCCGGCGGAGAAGACGATCATATCGGTTTCCAGGTGCGAGCCGTCTTCGAAGTTCATGCGATGGGTGTGCAGCTTGCCATCGACGATCTCCACCGTGTTCTTTTGCGTATGGGCGGTCACGCCCAGTTCCTCGATCTTCTGGCGCAGGATGCGACCGCCGCTTTCATCGACCTGCACGGCCATGAGGCGCGGGGCGAATTCGACCACGTGGGTTTCCAGCTTGAGGTCGCGCAGGGCCTTGGCGCATTCCAGGCCCAGCAGGCCACCACCGATGACCACGCCGCTCTTCGAACGGCTGCCGCATTCCAGCATCGCTTCCAGGTCTTCGATGGTGCGATAGACGAAGCAATCCTTGCGCTGGTTGCCGGCCACGGTCGGCACGAAGGGATAGGAGCCGGTGGCCAGCACCAGCTTGTCATAGGCCAGGGTGTCTTCCACGCCGGCCATGTTGACCCGCACCTGCTTGCGTTCCAGGTCGATGTGCTGGGCCTTGGCGTTGAGCTTGAGATCGAACTGCACCGCGCTGCGGCCGGCATCGAAGAAGCCCGGCGCCACCAGAGATAAGTCTTCTGCGCTCTTGCCGGCGAAGAATTCGGAGAGATGCACGCGGTCGTAGGCCGGGCGCGGTTCTTCGCACAGGATGGTGACCTTGAGATCGCCCGCGCCGCTCTCGGCCAGGCATTCCAGGAATTTGTGGCCGACCATGCCGTGGCCGATGACGATGATGTTCATGGGTGTCTCCTCAGGCTGCAGCTTTGTTGTCGGCCAGGGCGGCTTCGCCGTGCTTGTCCGACGCGGTGAAACGGATGGCCACGGCGCACAGGGCCGAGATGGTCACCAGCACGCCCAGCATCGACAAGGTTTGCTGGGTATTGCCCAGCCCCTTCATCAGGAAGCCCGCCAGCACCGCACCGACGTTGCCACCGGCGCCGATGATGCCGGCCACGCCGCCGAGCGCCTTGCGGTCGATGAAGGGCACCAGTGCATAGGTGGCTCCGCAGGCCATGTGGGTGAACAGGCCAAAGCACAGCATGGCGACCACGGCGGCAACGACACTGCCGGCATGGGCAAACCACAGCAGGCCCAGGCCTTCACCCAGCATCATCACGAAGAGCAGGGTGGCGCGGCGGTTCAGGCCGCCACGCAGGGCCACCTTGTCGGAGATGAATCCGCCCAGGGCGCGGGCAAACAGTGCCAGCAGCCCGAAGCTGGCGGCGGCGATGCCGGCCGACTCAAGCGAGAGCTGGAAGTGTTCGACGTAGTAGATTGCGGCGATGTTGTGGATGAAGATCTCCACGCCGAAGCAGGCGCCATAGGTGACGAAGAGCATCCACACGCGATAGTTGGCAGCGGCCGCACGGAAGCTGGCCCAGCCGCCGCGCTTGCCGCTTTCGATGGTGGCGCCGGCCGCGCGCAGGTCGTCATAGTTGCCGTCCGGGCAGTCCTGCGTAAAGCGCCAGTAGAGCGCGGCCATGATCAGCATCAGCACGCCCGGCACCAACAGCGCCGCACGCCAGCCCCAGCTCTGCGATACGCCCAGCATCAGCATGGCCGCCATCAGCAGCGGCATCACGCCCTGCGCCACGCCGCCACCGGCATTGCCCCAGCCGGCCGTGGCCGCGTTGGCGGTACCCACCACGTTGGGGGCGAACATCACCGAGGTGTGATATTGGGTGATGACGAAGCTGGCGCCGACCGCACCGATGAGCAGGCGGAAGAACAGGAAGCTCTCATAGCTCTGCGCGAAGGCCACCCCGATGACCGGCACGGCGCCGGCCAGCAGCAGGCCGGTATAGGTCTTGCGCGGGCCAAAGCGGTCGCACAGCGGGCCGACGATCAGGCGCACCAGGATGGTCACGGCCACGGCGGCGATGTTGATGTTGGCGATCTGGCCGGGGGTGAGATGGAGTTCACCCTTGATCACCGGCATCAGCGGTGCGCAGGCGAACCAGGCGAAGAAGCAGACGAAGAAGGCCATCCAGGTCAGGTGGAAGGCGCGCATCTGGGGCGTGCCCAGGGAGAACAGCGCGATACGATTGGATTTGCTCATGTCGGGTCCCGTAAAAACAAAAAGGCGTCCGCTCAACGCCAGGAAACCTTCCCGGTCTGAGCGGACGCCGTTGTCCGTATGCATTGCAGATCCATCGTTAGATCAGCATCAATGTGGTGGATCGTCCTTGATCCTGACCATCAATGAGCAAAGCCCGTGCCAGCCGGCGGAATTTGGCCGGAAGCTCCATCTGGAGCGGCTTTGCTGGGTGGGGAGCAGAACTGCAGCGCGACCATGGCAGGCTGAGGTATCACCGATATATATCATTGCGTGATGTATCAGGGTGCAGCCTGCGCATTCGTGGTGCAGTGCATCGTGGCGGTGCGTGGGGTTGCGGCGACGCGCCGCTGGCGTGCAGGGCAGGGCCTAGCGCGGCTGGAAGGCGATGAGCGCCATGCCCGCCAGCGCAACCGCCACCCCGGCGCAATCCCAGGCCGAGGGCCGCACCCCATCCACGACCCACAGCCAGGCCATGGCCACGGCGATGTAGACACCGCCATAGGCCGCATAGACGCGGCCGGAAGCGGCGTCGTGCAGCGTCAGCAGCCAGGCGAACAGGGCCAGGCTGGCAGCGGCCGGCAGGAGCAGCCAGATGCTGCGATCTTGCTTGAGCCAAAGGTAGGGGAGATAGCAGCCGACGATTTCGGCCAGGGCGGTGCAGAGATAGAGGAACACCGTTTTCATGCGGGGGTGGCTCAGTCTTCTTCGCGCGCGCTGATGTCGGCGCGCTCGTCGGCGGTCTTGCGCATCCATTGCCGGTGCAGGAAGTGCTCCAGCGGACGGCCGATCACGAAGAGCATGAAGATCAGGCCCGTAGCCATCAGCGCCACCAGCCACCAGCCCGCGCCGCAGACGATGCCCACTCCCGCCGTGACCCAGATCGAGGCGGCGGTCGTCAGGCCGCGTACCTTCTCGCTGCGCTGCTCATGGACGATGACGCCAGCGCCCAAAAAGCCGATGCCGGTGATGACGCCCTGGATCGCGCGGCTCACGGCATCCCGGTTTTGCTCGTTGCCGTCCAGTGCGAAATTCATCGCCGCCAGCGTGACCAGGGCCGAACCGAGCGCCACCAGGCCCAGGGTTTTCATGCCCGTCGGTTTGCCGCGCAGGTTGCGGTCGATGCCGATGGCGCAGCCGATGAGCATGGCCAAGAGCAGGCGGCAAAAGATTTCCAGGTAATCGGTCATGGGAGGCAGGTGCAGTGAGCGAGGGCGACATTGTAACCCCGGCGCGCTGCGCAACTTTCATCTCCCCGCACCTGCCAGGCGGCGCGCACAAAAAAGCCCCGCCAGTTTCGACGGGGCAAATCAGGCATGGCGCAAGACTCTGGAGGCTTCGCCATGCTGCGCTCAAGCATCAAACAACAGGAAACAACATCCACTACCGAAAAGCGTCATTCGCCTCCCGGCGCCTGGCGCTTGCGTGTCGGCGCCGGTCAGGAACCCGAACCGCCAGCCCCTGCGGCACCGCCGGTGCCGCTACCACCGGCAGCACCGCCCGCGCCGGTGCCGGTGCCTCCAGCCCCGCCGGAACTACCACCAGCACCACCGTTGCCGCCCGGGGAGGTGCCCAGGGTGCCGTTGTTCATGCCGCTGGAGCCTGAATTGGTGCCGGAGCGGGATTTGTGGCTGCTGCTCTTGTCCGACTTGTTGTGGTTGCGCATGCTCTTGCTGGAGGAAGAGCTGCCTGCGTCCGAGGCGCCATTGTTGGGCGTGGTTTGTGCGCCAGTGGCACCGGCTGCGCCCGAGCCGGCCGCGCCGGATCCGGAACCTGCGCTACCGCCGGCACCGGAATTCTGCGCAAAGGCGCCGGTGCTGAAAGCGGCGACCACCAGGGCGGTGCCGAGGAATTTCAAAGTCGGTTTGGACATGGGGTTCTCCTAGGGTTGTTGTGGGGGCGTCCCGCCATCGCGAGCCGTTGGAGCCATACTAGGTGCTGCACCGAATGCGGGCAGTCGGACGCAGTTTCAAACGCGTGTCGGTGCTTTCGTACCCGGATGACGGCGCGTGTTGTTGAGCCGCGCAGGCCATCGCGCCAGTGCCCACGCATGTGCGCCCGCTCAGGGCAGGGTCTGGCGCAGTTCGCTGGGGCTGATGCCGTAATGCTGGCGAAAGCGCATCGCAAAGCGCGAGGGCGAGTCGTAGCCGCAGGCCGAGGCGATGTCGGCAATCGGCAGGGAAGAGGCCTGCAACTGGTCCAGTGCCAGTCCCAGCTGCACCTTGTCAAGCAGTTCCCGAAAGCCGGTCTGCTCGCGTGCCAGGCGCCGGCGCAGCGTCGAGATGCTGCAATGAAATGCTTCGGCCACGCGCTCCAGGCTGCGTTCTTCCGGCGCCAGCATCAGCAGGTGCTGTTCGATGTGGTGGCTGATGGCATCCCCCCGTTCGCGCAGCAGCCCGCCGATGGCCCCGCGCAGGCTCAGTGCCAGCAACAGGCCCTCGGCGGCCTGGCACTGCAGTTCGATGGCGGCTTCTTCGCGGATGCAGTCCTGCAGATGGCGCCAGGCACGCAGGATGTCGGCATCCTGGGCCACGCTGCTGACCGCGCTGGCATCGCGCGCCTGCACCCCCTGGCCGGGATAGTGCAGACGAAAGCGCTCGATCAGTGCCGGCGGCAGCGAAATCATGTCGGCTGCATACTCACCCCCCTTGGGCAGGTTGGCGACATTGACCTGGGTGCCGGCCGCGATGAGCAACAAGACATCCTGGCCGCACAGCAGATGGCGATGGCCCCATTGCAGGCGCTTCTTGCCCTGGCGTACGTGGCAGATGCTGGCCAGGCCGATGAAGACCTGGCGCAGTTGCTGTTCGTGGCGGGCGCGGATGCGGGTCAGCGTGGGGCGCGGACCATGTGCGAAGGGCAGGATGGCGATGTCATTTGGCATGCGGGAGTTCACGTCCGTAGTAGGCAGTCAGCCTGGCCTGGCCGAGTGCCGAGGCATTCAGGAAGTAGCCGAGCATAGCACCGCTGGCTTGCGCATCCAGTGGCAAGTTTTCGGTTTTCAGTGCCCAAATGACGAACTGATAGCGATGCGGTTTATCGCCCTGCGGCGGACAGGCGCCGCCAAAGCCGCTGCTGCCGAAGTCGGTGCGGCCCTGCACGGCACCGGCCGGCAAGCCGCGGCCTTGCGCATCGATGCCGCCCGGCAGGCTGGTGGTGGAGGCCGGCAGGTTGAACACGGTCCAGTGCCACCAGCCGCTGCCGGTGGGTGCATCCGGGTCATACACGGTCACGGCAAAACTCTTGGTGCCGGCCGGCGCGCCCGACCAGGACAACTGCGGCGAGTGGTTCAAGCCCATGCAGCCGAAGCCGTTGAAGACTTGCGCGATCGACAGCGTTTGACCTTCCTTGATGTCGCTGCTGGTTACGGTGAAATCGGCAGCCTGGGCCGACAGTGCAGAAAACGTCAGGGCCAGCGCGGCCAGGGAATTACGGGAAAAGGGCATGAAGGCGCTCCAATCAAGGTTGAGGAGCGCCCATGGTAGAAGGCCAACGACCACCACATGGTGCAGAAAACGTCAGCTTCGGTGCAGAAAGCGTCAACGCGCCTGAGCCAGCGCAGCGCGTTCAGAACAGGTTCAGCGAGACCAGGTAATCCATGCCCTGGAACAGTTCCACATAACGGCTGGCGGCCGATTCATTGATGACGATGAAGCGGGAGAAGTCGAACAGGGCCGGTTCCAGCTGGGCATCGATGGCTTGCTGGGCGGCGAAGCTGGCATAGCTCAGGCCGAAGCCATAGAACTGCTCCTTGAACTGCGGGTTCAGGTTGGCTTCGTCGACCGGATGGAATTTCATCACCAGCCGTGCGTGTTGACTGGCCACCAGCGCCTGCATGGTCCGCAGCGAGCTCATCAGGCCGTGCAGGTTCTGCTGGGCTTCTTCGCTGTGCTGTCCGCAGCGCGCCACCATGTTGATGATGTTGGGCAGGAAGCACAGCCAGTGGCGGCCCGGTTCGCGCAGCGCCCCTTGCGGCGCCAGGCTGACCGTGTGCACTCCCGGCAGGCCGGGGAAGGCGGCTGGCGAGACGCGATAGGCACCGCCATATTTCGGACTGGCGGCATCGAACCAGATGGCGGGCACGCTGTTGACCTGCAGGACCGCTTGCGGCGTGAGCCCCAGGCGCTGCATCAACAGGGGCTGGGCTTGCAGCAATTGCAGCAGCGCTGCGGCGTCGACCGCAGCATCCTGTGCCGGCCGGGCCAGATCGGGATTGCAGGAGGTATTGCCTTCTTCCAGATAGCACACGGTCTGCACCGACGTGGCCAGCTTGAGCAGCTTGCCCAGCAGGAAGCCGGTATGAGGCAGGAAGATGCGCAGCGGCGTCATCGTTCCGGGCAGTGCGCTTGCCAGCCGGACGAGAAACTCCACGGTGCGTGCAGGATCCCAGATGCCGTCGTCGGTCACGCGCACGAAGGGACCGTGCCACTCCATGCCGCGCCCGCACACCACCACGGGCCCCAACAGCCGTCCATCGCGCTCCAGTTGCCGCGCGATGGAATAGGTGATGGGGCTGTGCAGGTAGAGGATGTCCATGGAGATGCAGTGACGCGGCAGGGTGCCGGCTTGCCATCATGGTGGCAGCCCGCCCTGGCTACCATGGGAAGATCGTTCACAAACGTAACAGGATGTGAAGATGTCGGCCCGCCCGAGAGCGGCGCGGGGCGCGCTTGTGTCAAACTGCCGGGCATTGCCCGCTCCGGTGCGCTACCTTTTCGTGCTTTCCTTGCCATGGCTTCTGCTCACCCCGTTTCATTTCCTTCTGCCGGCGCAGTTGCGCGCCTGCGCGTGCAAGACCTTGGTTCGGCCGTCGTGGCACCGCTCAGTTTTTCGGTGCAGGCCGGCCAGTGCCTGGCGGTGGAAGGCGCATCCGGCGCCGGCAAGACGCGCCTGCTGCGCCTGATCGCCGATCTTGACGAAGGACAGGGCGAGGCCTGGCTGCAGGGCCAGCCGCGCAGTGCCATGCCGGCACCCGAATGGCGGCGCCAGGTGCTGTACCAGGCGGCCGAGTCGGCGTGGTGGGACAGCTGCGTCATGGCGCACCTGCGCCCGCAGCATCGCGCGGCCGCCGTTGCGCTGGCGGCGCGCCTGGCCTTGCCGGCCAGCCGGCTCGATGCCGATCTGGCGCAATTGTCGACCGGCGAACGCCAGCGCGCCGCGCTGATCCGCTCCTTGCTGCAGCAGCCCGCCGTGCTCTTGCTGGATGAACCGACCAGTGCGCTGGATGCCGATAACGTCGCCCGGGTGGAAGCCGTCTTGAGGGAGGCCATGCAGCAGGGCATGGCGCTGCTGCTGGTGACGCATGCGCAGGAGCAGGCGCAGCGGTTGGCCAGCGGTGTGCTGCGCGTGATGAAGCGGGAGTGCGCATGAGCGTCCTGGAATTGTCCTCTGGCGACCTGGCCCTGTCGGCCATCCTGGTGCTGGTCAACGCCATTGCGTCGCTGGCGCTGGGTTTGCAGATTCACCGTCCACTGCTGGTAGCGGCGCTGCGCATGGTGGCGCAGCTGTTGCTGGTGGGGCTGGTGTTGCGCTGGATTCTCGGCCATCAATCGCCCTGGCTGACGGCCGTGGCGGTACTGCTGATGATCGCCGCCGCCGCGCGCGAAGTCGCCAGCCGTCCGCGTACGCCGCTGGCGGGCAGCGCCGGGCTGCGCATCAGCGCCGTCGTGGTGGGCACGGCCTCCCTGCTGACGGTGGGATTGGCCTTGTCCACGGCGCTGCGTCCCGATCCCTGGTACGACCCGCGCTATGCCATCCCGCTGATGGGGATCGTCCTGGGCAGCGTCCTCAATTCGGCCAGCATCGCGCTGGACGCCTTCCTGACCGGGGCGCGCCAGTCGGCGGCCATCATCGAAGCGCGGCTGGCATTGGGCCAGACCCGTCAGCAAGCGCTGCGTGCGCCGCGCATGGCGGCCATCCGCAGCGGTTTGCTGCCGGTCATCAACCAGATGTCGGCGGCGGGCATCATCACCCTGCCGGGCATCATGACCGGCCAGGTGCTGGCTGGCATGGATGCTTTGTCGGCCGCCAAATATCAGATCCTGTTGATGTTCATCCTGGCCGGGGCCAGTGGGTTGGCTGCCTTTGGTGCGGCGACGCTGGCCATGTGGCGATTGACGGATGGGCGGCAGCGGTTGCGGTTGGATCGGTTGCGCCAGCCTGGTGCCACCGGTACCGGCCTGGCCTGATCAAAAGCTCCCGCTGGCTCTATGGCCAGCGGTCCAGGGTCCTTTAGGCTGTGTGTCATCGGCCTGCATCAGGCCATTCCATGGAGCCCGCATGTCCTCGTCCGTCCAGTTGCCTTCCTCTTCCAGCGCCGATGCACCGGTGACGGTAGAAACCCTGCAAGCCTTTTCCGATGCATGGAATCGTCATGACATCGATGCGTTGATGCGCTTCATGCACCCCGAGTGTGAATTCCTTGCTGCTGCCGGCCACGACGCTCACGGCACCCGCCACACCGGCACGGAAGCGGTAGCGCGGGCCTTCGCTTCGGCCTGGATCAATGTGCCTGATGCACAGTGGCGCAATGGCCGGCACTGGGTATCCGGCGAGCGCGGTGTGTCCGAATGGACCTTCACAGGTACTGCCGCCGACGGCACGCCCATCCAGGCCGATGGCGTGGACCTGTTCGTCTTCCGCGACGGCAAGATCCTGCAGAAAAACGTGTTCCGCAAGAACCGCACCCCCAAGCCGGCCTGAGCGCCGCTGCAGCATCATCTTCCTGAACCGCCAACAGGGTCACCGCCATGAACAGCTTGTCCCGCGCCGAACTGGGCGCCGCCGCCTACGATCCCGCCTTCGATCCTCTGGTTTCGCATTCGCCAGGCCACAACATGCAGTATGCCCCGACCTACTGGGTCGCCAGCGCCGGTGAGCCGCCCACGGACGACGGCCCCATCAATGGCGATACCGACGCCGATGTAGTCATCATCGGTTCCGGTTTCACCGGTCTGGCCACCGCCTTGTTCCTGGCGCGCGAACATGGCATTCGCGCTACCGTGCTCGAAGCCAATCAGGTGGCCTGGGGCTGCACCAGCCGCAATGGCGGGCAAGGGCAGAACGCCAGCGGCCGCCTGTATCGCTCGCAATGGATAGAACGCTGGGGCTTGCAGACCGCCTTGCGGCTGGATGAGGAAATCCGTAGCGGCTTCGAGACCTTCCGCCAGCTCACCGAGGAGATCGATTGCGATGCGCAACCCGGCGGCCACCTCTATATCGCCCATCGTCCCAAGAAGATGGCCTTCTTGCGCCACGAAGCCGAGGTCATGCGCAGCCGTTTCGGCTACGACACCCGCATCCTTACGGGTGAAGATGTCCGCCGTGACTGGTGCGGCGACCAGGAGGCCGCCGGTGCCATGCACGAGCCGGTGGGGATCTGCGTCCATCCCCTCAAACTGGCTTTCGGCTACATGAAGATGGCCCGCGCCCTTGGCGCGCGCGTGCATCCCTCCAGCCCGGTCACGGCTTGGGAGACCCGCCATGGCGTCCACTACCTGCGCACCCCCGGCGGTACCGTGCGCGCCCGTGCGGTGGCGGTGGCCACCGGCGCGTATGGCTTGCCGGGCTTGACGCCGCTGTTGAAGAACCGGGTCTTTCCGGTGCTCTCCAACTCCATCGTTACGCGCCCGCTCACCGACGAAGAATTGCAGGCGACCAATTTCCTGACGCACCAGGCCATCACCGATACCCGCACGCTGCGCTTCTATTACCGCCTGCTACCCGATCGCCGGGTGCAGATTGGCAGCCGCAGTGCCATCACGGGCGCCGATGCCCACCGCGACAGCCACTATCGACTGCTGGTCGATGGTCTGGCACGCAAGTTTCCGGCCTTGAAGGGTATCCGCATCGACCACTCCTGGTGGGGCTGGGTCGACGTCAGTCACGACATGATGCCGCGCGTAGTGCAGCCCGATCCGCTACAAAGCGTGTATTACGCCCTCGGCTACGGGGGCAACGGCGTCTCCTTCTCGGCCCACGCCGGGCGCCGCATGGCGCAACGCGTGGCAGGGTTGCGCGGGCCCGAGGTCGATCTGCCCATCTATGACAGCGCCCTGCCTTTTCCGCGCCAGGGAGAATGGGCTGCGCCGTTTCGCCGCCTCGGACAGGGAATGCTGTATCACTGGTACTGGCTGCGCGACGAGATTCTCTGAGGCGCGTTTGTTCCCCGGGCAGGACTGCCTCAGCGCCTGCGGCAACGCGGCAGCAAGGCCGCCAGCGCGGCAATGCCCGGTTCGATGCGATCGGCCTGGATCGACGAGAACCCCAGGCGCAGGCAGTTGAAATGGGCCGGGTCCTGCAGGCTGAAGGCCTCGCCCGATTCGATCAGGATGCCTTGCCCGAAGGCCGCTTGCCGCAGCAGACGGGTGTCGATCTCAGGCGCAAATCGGCCCCACAATGCCGAGCCGCCATCGGGCGCCGTGAAGTCCATCATCGGCAGATGCGTGTGCACGGCGGCGATGAGCAGGGCTGCGCGCCGCGCCAGTTCTTCGCGCATCTGGTGCAGGAAGCGGTCGTAGTGGCCGTGCGAGATGAACAGCGCCGCTGCCAGCTGGTTGTTGGTGGCCGGGTGGCGGATCATCAGCCGCCGCAGCACCCGCAGGCGTACCACCACTTCGGCCGGCGCCACGATGTAACCGATGCGCAGCCCCGGCGAGAGCGTCTTTGACAGGCTGCCGATGTAAATCACCCGCCGGTCATGGTCGATGGCTTTAAGGGCCGGGGAGGGCTTGCCGGCGTATTGCATCTCGGCGTCATAATCATCCTCGATGATCACGCCATCGTGGTGCCTGGCCCATTCCAGCAAGGCCAGGCGCCGTTCGGTGGACAGTGTGATACCGGTCGGACATTGGTGGCTGGGCGTGCAATAGAGGGTTTGCGCTTGCGCCAGCACGGCTGCGTCGGGCAGCACGCCATCGCGGTCCACCTCCAGTCCGACCAGTTGCGCCCCACGACACAGGAAGATGTTGCGCGCATCCATGTAGCCCGGGTCTTCCACAGCCACGGTAGAACCCGGCGGCACCAGCAGTTCGCTCACCAGATACAGCGCCTGCTGGGCGCCCACCGTCAGCAGTACTTCGTCACGGCGCGCGGCGATGCCGCGCCGGGGCAGCACGCGCTTGATCAGCTGCTCCACCAGCGAGGCGTTGTCGTGGTCGATGGCATCCGGCGCCCAGCCGCGAATCGAGCTGACGTCCAGCGCCTGTCGGCTGCATTCGCGCCAGTCGGCAATGGGAAACAGGCTGGGATCGAACTGGCCATAGAGAAAGGGGTAGCGATGGCGCTGCCAGTCTTCCGGCTTGTCCAGCCATTTGATGCCGGGTGGTTCGCTCTGCATCCTGGCCTGCCAGTTCACCGCGTGCGGTGCGGTATCCGGTGCCGGCTGTGCGGCGGCCGGCGTTGGCGGCTGCTGGTGCAGGTAGCGTTCGCTGACGTAATAGCCATTGCGCGGACGGTTTTCCAGGTAGCCGTCCTCGGCCAGTTTTTCGTAGACCAGCACGACGGTATTGCGCGAGATGGCCAGCATGTCGGCCAGCTCGCGGCTGGAAGGCAGGCGAATGCCCGCGGCCAGGCGGCCGTCCAGTACTGCATCGACCAGCCGCACCCGCAGCTGGCTTTGCAGGGTGGCCCCCTGGCGCTGCGGTTCGGGGAAGATCTGATGCCACATTACCTGATGGGCCTGGTGGTCACGCACGCCTCTGCTCCGCAATCCCAAAGCCTGCGCTGTCGCAGGATTCGTGCCAGCCAGCGGCCGTGTCCGGTTCACATCTTGCCTTTCCAGGGGATCAGCTTGCGCTCCATCTTGCGCATGAGCAGGTCGATCAGGTAGGCCAGCACGCCGATGACGATGATGCCCATGATGACCACATCGGTGCGCAGGAAGTTGGAGGCATTGAGCACCATTTGCCCGATGCCGGCCGTGGCCGCCACCATCTCGGCGGCCACCAGAGTGGTCCAGCCGAAGCCGACCGCGATGCGCATGCCGGTGAGGATTTCCGGCAAGGCGGCCGGAAACACCACCATGCGGATCACCTGCCAGTTGCTCGCACCCAGAGAACGAGCGGCATTGATTTGTTCGATGGCCACCGAACGCACACCGGCCTTGGATGCCATGGCCAGCGGGGCGAAGCAGGCCAGGTAGATCAGCGTGACCTTGGCACTTTCATCGATGCCCAGCCAGATTACGATCAGCGGCAGGTAGGCCAGCGGCGGCAGCGGACGGTAGAACTCGATGATGGGATCGGCAATGCCGCGTACCAGGCGGGAGGTTCCCATGGCCAGGCCAACCGGTACCGCCGTGAGCACTGCCAGCAGGAAGGCCACCATCACCCGGGTGATGCTGATGAGCACGTGCTGGGCCAGTGGCGTATCGCCCTGGGTCTGGCCGTGCAAGGCCTCCATCAGGGCCGCCAGCGTAGCTTGCGGGGTGGGCAGGAACAGTGGCTTGATCCAGTGCAGCGTGGTCGCGAGCCACCACAAGAGCAGCAGGGCCACGATGGTCAGGCTGCTGATGACCCAGGTACTGCCCTGGCCAGGCGCGCCATAGTTGCGCGGACGGCGGCGCTTGCGTGGCTTGGTCTGGCCGGTGGCAGCCGGGAGCGGGCTGGCTGGCATGGCAGTCTCCGTTGTATCGGGGGTGAGGGTAGGGGCGGTGGTGTTCATCAGTGCATTCCGCTGGACGAGGTTTGGTGCACCAGCGCCAGCACGTGTTCGCGTGCGGCGATGAATTCGGGATCGGCCTTGGTCCGGCGTGCATCGCGGGTGGCCAGGTAGCGCTTGGCGAAGGGCATGGGGAGATCATGTACCACCCGGCCCGGACCGGGTGCCATGATGAGCAGGCGGGTCGCCAGGAACAGCGCTTCCTCGACATCGTGGGTGATGAAGAAGAACACGCCCTGCGATTCATTCCACAGGTCCAGCAACAGTTCCTGGATGGCTTCGCGGGTGAAGGCATCCAGGGCCCCCAGCGGTTCGTCCAGCAGCATGACCGCAGGCGAGGAAGCGATGGCGCGTGCCACGCCCACGCGTTGCTGCATGCCGCCGGAAAGTTCGTAGACCTGCTTGTAGGCCGAGGACAGCAGGCCTACTTTGTTGAGACATTCCAGGGCGATGCGGCGCCGTTCGTGCAGTGGCATCTTGCGTAGCTTGAGGCCGAACTCGACGTTTTCCACCACGTTCATCCATGGCATGAGGGCGTGTTTCTGGAACACCACGCCGCGATCCGAACCCGGACCTTCGATCGTCTCGCCACCCAGCCGGATCTCGCCGCGGGTCGGTGCGATGAAGCCGGCGATAGTATTGAGCAGGGTGGTCTTGCCGCACCCCGATGCCCCCAGGGCCACCACGAATTCGCCTGCCGCAATGGCCAGCGAGACCTGATCCAGCGCCAGGCTGGGTGGCCCCTTGCGGGCCGGGTATTCGATTGAGATCTGGTCGATTTCCAGCATGGTCGCTCTCCAGGTTGAAGGGGTGGAACGGCTGCCGCCCGGCTTACTTGCCGGCCGCAATGGCCTTGACGTACTGGTCGGTCACGCCCACCGAGTAATCCGGCAGGACGGCTTGCAGCGTCTTCTGTTCCTTCAGGAACTCGGCCGTGGCCTGCAGCGATTTGACCGCACCGGCCTCCTTTCCGCCCGAGAGCCAGCGGGTGGACGCCTGTTCGGCCGGCGTCGGGAACTGGTAGAGCTTGAGGGCGGCCGCCACTTCACCCGGCTCGCCGCCGGAGATGGCGGCTACCGCCTTGCCCTGTGGGGTATCGCCGGTCCACTGCGCCGGGTTGGCACGGTACAGGGCGTCGTACTTGGCCAGAATGCGGGTGAAGCTGAGCATGAATTTTTCGTTTTCCTTGGCCCAGTCGCGGTTGACCACGAAGCCATCGAAGGTGGCGATACCGGTCTGCGCGGCGATCTTGCCTGAACTGGTCACCACCGAACCGCTGGCACCGATCTTGGCCAGCACCGGGTTCCAGACGTAAGCCGCATCGATGTCGCCGCGCTCCCAGGCGGCGGCGATTTCAGGCGGACGCATGTTGAGTACCTTCACGTCCGAGGGAGACAGGCCGGCCTGCTTGATGGCCATCAATGCATGGAAGTGGCTGGTGGAAACGAAGGGCACACCCAGACGCTTGCCCTTCAACTGCGCCACCGAAGTGATCCCGGAACCGTTGCGTACCACCAGTGCCTCGGCGTCATTGATGTTGTCCAGGATCCAGAACAGCTGGATGGGCAGGCCCTGTGACAGTCCGGCCGCCACCGGACTGGACCCGGCTTCTCCTATCTGCACGTTGCCCGAGGCCATGGCGCGGATCACGTCGCCGCCTCCGCCGAACTTGCGGTAGCTGACCTTGTAGCCGGTTTCCTTGGCCGCTTCGTCCAGTTGCTGGGCGTAGCGCCAGGGCACCATCATGTCCTGGTAGGCGATGGTGACCTCCTTGTCAGCGGCGCTGGCCAGGGTGGCGGAAAACAGGCAGGCGGTAGCCAGCAGAGTGGACAGCGTACGGCGCAATGCGAATGCTTTCATGTGGAACCCCTCGTTGTCGTGATGTTCGTGATGCAGGAATGGGAGCAGGCAAGGCGGCCTGCGACTGCCTTGCCTGGTACGGAGTTGGCAGCGCGTCTACTGTGACGCAGAAACCGGGCCATCCGATGGAGCCACGGCAGGCTTTCGATTGGACCAGCAGGCTTGATGCCGGTCTGCCTCGCATCCTGTCCAACGGCAAGAGCTGCAGGGCGCCGCACCCGGGCGCCTGCTGTGCAGGAGCGCCGGTCGCGGAGACCGGCGATGGTGCAGCATGGTGGCAGCTGGCACCGTTTTCGTGCGTGCTGCCGGTAGCACCCGCCTTGGCCGCTGGCTCCATGAAAAGCTCCCCCTGGTCTTATGTGCCTGCCATGGTCAATGCAATGATTGCGCCATGTCTGAACGATCCCTTTTCCTTGTTGCCGGGGTGGCTGCATGAGTCCCTCCTTGCCGCTGCTGTCAGGCTTGATGGCGGTCAGCCTGCTGGCCGGGTTGACCAAGGGCGTGACCGGTTTCGGCGGGGCGCTGGTCATGGCGCCGCTATTCGGGCTGGTCTTGCCGTCTTCGCAGGCCGCGGCCCTGATCGTGCTGGTCAATTGCGCAGCTTCGCTGCAGGGCTGGCGCGGCTGGATAGGGCGCGCCCACTGGCCCACGGTCTTGCCACTGGCCGCCATTGCCCTGGCCTGTACTGCCGTGGGCGTGCAACTCATTGCCAGCGGACGCCTGCCGGATCTGCATCGGCTTATCGGACTGTCCGTGCTGGCGGTGACGGCACTGCACGTGCTGGGCTGGCGCTGGCGTCATGGCGGGGGCGCCACCGCCACGCTGGCCGCAGGTGCGGTCTCGGGGATGATGACTGCCTTGTGCGGTATTGGCGGGGTGGCTGCCGTGTATTACTTCGACGGAATCCGGCGCGGGGCCGGGTCGTTGGCCCAGCGAGAGCAGACAGCGTGCCTGCGGGCCAATCTGCTGGCGTATTTCATGGTGTTGTTCTTTGGCGCTGCCCTGATCCTGGCCTGGGATGGCCAGGTCGGCTGGTCACAACTGTCGATGAGCGCCTGGCTGGTGCCGGCTTTTGCTGGCGGGGTGCTGATGGGCGAACGTATCTACGGATGGCTGTCGCCGCTATGGTTCCAGCGCATCGTAGCGGGCTTGCTGTTTTGTGCAGGAATGGTGGCCCTGGCCGGCTGAAGCGAAAATACATGGCATCAGGCGGGCAGGCTAAGATGGCGTCCTCTGAACTGCATCGTATCCTTGAAGGCCGACCATGAACCTTACCCCCCTAGCCATCCTGCTGGTCTTCCAATGCCTGGGCGAAGGTGCCGCGCAATTGCTGGGCCTGCCCATTCCCGGTCCGGTGATCGGCATGCTCCTGCTGCTGATCGCCTTTCTCTCCTCACCACGTCTGGCGCAACTGATGGAGCCAACTTCCTGGGGCATCCTGCAGCATCTGTCGCTGCTGTTCGTGCCCGCCGGGGTAGGCGTGATTGCCGCGGCCGGCCAGCTCAAAGGCGATCTGCCGGCCATCGTGGTGGCGCTGGTAGTGAGTACCGTGCTGGCCATCGCCGTCGGTGCGCTGGTGACCAACGCGGCCATGAAACGCTTCTCCAGCGCGCGGCCAGCGCGCAGCGACGAGGAGTCGCACTGATGCACGGCCTGGCCCGCCTGACCGACGTCTGGGTCTATCTCGCAGCCTCGCCGCTGCTGGGGCTGACCACCACGCTGGTGGCCTATCTGTTTGCCCTGTGGGTCTACCGCCGCCTGGGCTACAACCCGCTGGCCAACCCGGTGTTGATCGCCATTGCCATCGTGGTCAGCATCCTCACCCTTACGCACACACCCTACAAGACCTACTTCGAGGGCGCGCAATTCGTCCACTTCATGCTCGGCCCGGCCACCGTGGCGCTGGCCATGCCGCTCTACAAGCAGTGGCACAATTTCCGGCGCGCAGTGCTGCCGCTACTGCTGGGGCTGGCGGCAGGTTCGGTGACCGCCGTTGTTTCGGCAGTGGGCATCGCCTATGCGATGGGCGCCTCGCGCGATATCGTCATTTCCATGGCACCCAAGTCCGCCACCACACCCATTGCCATGGCCATCTCGGAACGCTTCGGCGGCCTGCCGTCACTGACCGCCGTGCTGGTGATCTGTACCGGCATCCTCGGGGCGGTGCTGGCGCGCTACGTGCTCAACTTCCTGCGCATCGACAGCCATCCGGTGCGCGGCTTCGCGCTGGGCGTGGCCTCGCATGGCATCGGCACGGCGCGCGCCTTGCAGGTCAGTGCCGAGATGGGGGCCTTCGCCGGCTTGGGGATGGGGCTCAATGGTGTCTTCACCGCCGTGCTGGTGCCGGTGCTGATGCCCTTGTTGCTGCGCTGGATGGGGCACCGATAAAGTCGTAAATCATTTACGCCGACGGCTTCGGGCACCATGGCGGCACCTTGAATTGCTCCACCAGGAAATCCCGCATGCGCTGCACTTTAGGCGGCAGATGGGTGCGGGTCGGGTAGAGCGTGTGCACTACCAGCTGCTCGCCGGTGGTCCATCCTTCGAACAATTCGACCAGTTGGCCGGACTGGATGGCGGCATTGACGATGAAGTCCGGCTGGATCGCAATCCCCTGGCCGGCAATGGCCATGGCGCGGCAGGTGGCACCGTTGTTGACGTAGACGGTGGAGCGCACGCGCACCTGGCAGGTGTCGCCATGCTCGTGCTTGAAATGCCACTCGTCGCCACCGTTGCGGTAGCTGTAGGAGATGAAGGGGAAGTCGCGCAGCTCCGCCGGGCTCACCGGCGTGCCATGCCGCTGCAGGAAGGCCGGCGAGGCGCAGGCGATCATGCGCACCGGCGCCAGCGGGCGCGCCACCATGCGGCTGTCGCCGAGGGTGCTGATGCGGATGGCCATGTCGAAACCTTCTTCGAGCAGGTCGATGGTGCGGTCCGACAGGACGATGTTGAGCGTGATCAGCGGATGCTGTTCGGTGAACTTGCCCCATAGCGGCGCCAGTTGCTCGACCCCGAAATCCTGCGGGGCACCGATGCGCAGGCGGCCGCAGGCCTGGTCGGAATTGAGTCCGACTTCGCTCTCCACATCCTGGATGGATTCCAGCAATTCCTTGCAGCGCATGAAGTAGACGCGGCCCTCATCGGTCAGCGAGAGCCGCCGCGTGGTGCGGTGGAGCAGGCGGATGCCCAGGAACTGTTCCAGTTCCGACACCTGGCGCGAGACGGCCGGTTTGGATTGGCCCGTGACATCCACTGCCGCCACGAAACTGCCGCTCTCGACCACGGCGACAAAGGTCTCCATCGCTTGCAACTTGTCCATGGTTGCCTTCCGATCCGCAAGAAAAATACCGGCCAGACTGCCACAGGCAAGCAGATTTGCCCATGCTACGTTTGGATAATGGCGCGCCGACGCAAATCGTTCATCGCACCGTGGCAGCCCAGGCCACGACGTCTGCGGCCAGCCGCGCCGAGGCGCTGCCAAAGGTGCTGACCACTTCCGGCACCTTGCTGCCATCCACCGCTTCCACCGCCGCAAAGCGCCGCGCAGCCAGCTGCTGGCGGCTGGACGTATCGATCAGGCGGGCATCGTAGACGATCATCACGCTCGGTACTCCCTTGCGATATTCGGTCTGGAAGGCCGTCAGCGTCCCATCGAGCTCGACCTCGGCCGCGATGTTGGTGTTGTCGGCGGACAGGCGCGGGAAGCGGCCGTCGGCCTGGAAGGCATCCAGCAGGCGGTCGCGTAGCAGCTGCGGTGCCGGGTCGCTCCAGCGCACGCCGGCATAGGACTTGATCACGTCGCCTTCGGGCAGCACCAGGATGCGTTCACTGTCGATGCTGCGATTGGCCGCAGGCGTGGCGATGCGCAGCGAGCGATAGGGCGTGCCGGACTGGGGAAAATTGCCAGAGGCCAGCGGCGGCAGGCGATAGACCGCCAGCGGATCGGCCTTGGGCAGGATGGAACACGCCGTCAGGGCCAGGCTGGCGGCGACCAGCGCGGTGCGCAGGAGCGGGGTCATCATGGTTGGAATTCCTGGAGATTGTCTTGGCCCAACAGGTAAGCGCCGGGATTGGTTTCCAGCTTGCGGCTGATGGCCCGCACCGAAGAGAGCGTACTGCGCAGTTCGGTGATGGCCGGGCCGATCTCGGCCACGCCCTGGGCGCCATTGTTGAGCGCAGCCTGGTTCTGCTGGATCAGCTTTTCGATCTGCTGGCTGCTGGCGGCCAGCGAACGCATGGCTTGCTGCAGGTTGCCCATGGCATCGTTGCCCCGGGTGGCCAGCAACTGGTTGGCCGATTGCATGGCCAGGTTGGCCTGGCGCGCGGCCGCAGCCAGCTCCTGCATGGCGGTGCCGACGTTGCCGCGCTGGGCGGCCAGGGTGTCGGTCAACTGCTCCAGGTGGGCCAGGGTCTGGTTCAGGCGGCGGGCGTTTTCGGGGGCCAGGAACTGCTTGGCATTGAGCAGCACTTCGTTGACGTTGGAGAGCAGGTCTTCGCCATTGGAGAGCAGGGACGACAGCGGCGAGGGCGAGGCGATGATGACGGGATCACTGCCATCCTTGGATTCCAGCCGCGGACTCTCGGGGGTGCCATTGGTGAGCTGGATCAGCGCAGTGCCGGTAATGCCGGCCAGGGCCAGCTTGGCGCCGGTATCTTCCTTGATCGGCGCCTTGCCGGTGACGCGGATGCGCGCACGCACCTTGCGCGGATCGGCCGGGTCCAGGCTCAGGCCCACCACGTCGCCCACCTTGATGCCGCTGTACTGCACGGGGCTGCCGCGCGAGAGGCCGCTGACGGCCTCGTTGAAGATCACCGTGTAGTAGTCGACGTCGCGGTCCTGCCCGACCTTGGTCAGCCACAGGCAGAACACCAGCGCCGCCAGGGCGACGAGGATCGTGAAGAGTCCGATGAGGACGTGATGGGCACGCGTTTCCATTAGGCGTTTCCTTGATGCGTTGGGGCGGCCGCTGCGCGCAGCGCGGCCTGGCTGGCGGCCCGTCCGCGCGGGCCCTGGAAGTATTGCTGTATCCACGGATCATCGAAGGCCGCCACCGCCTCGATGCGGTCGGCCACCAGGACGCGCTTAGCCGAGAGCACGGCCACGCGGTCACAGATGGCGTAGAGGGTATCGAGGTCATGCGTGACCAGGAACACGGTCAGGCCCAGCGCATCGCGCAGGGTCAGGATGAGGCGGTCGAAGGCGGCCGCGCTGATGGGATCGAGCCCGGCCGTGGGCTCGTCCAGAAAGAGGATGTCCGGGTCCAGTGCCAGTGCGCGGGCCAGCGCGGCGCGCTTGATCATGCCGCCCGAGAGCGCGGCCGGATACTTGTCGCCGGCGGCGATGGGCAGGCCGGCCAGGGCCAGCTTCATGGCCGAGACGCCGCGCGCCTCGTCGGCATCGAGGCCGCCGTATTCGGTCAGGGGCAGGGCGATGTTTTCCAATACGGTCAGGGAGGAGAACAGCGCACCCTGCTGGAACAGCACCCCAAAGCGCCGCTCGTACTGCGAGCGGGCTTCGGTGGACAAGGCCGAGAGGTCTTGGCCAAACACTTTCACCTGGCCCGCTGCCGGACGCTGCAAGCCGACGATGCTGCGCAACAGGACCGACTTGCCGGTGCCCGAACCGCCCACCACGCCGAGGATTTCACCGCGCCGCACCTGCAGGTCCAGTTGGTCGTGCACCACCTGGGTACCGAACTGGTTGCGCAGGCCGCGCACGTCGATGATGGACTCCACGGTGCCGTTGGCGTGAACAGGATTCACCATCCCATCTCCATGAAGAACAGCGCCGCCAGCGCATCCAGCAGGATCACCACGAAGATCGACTGCACCACGCTGGAGGTGGTGTGCTGGCCCACCGACTGGGCGCTGCCGCTGACCTTGAAGCCTTCATTGCAGCCGATGATGGCGATCACGAAGGCGAACAGCGGTGCCTTGACCATGCCCAGCACGAAGTGACGTATGCCGACGTCCTGCTGCAGCAGCGAGAGGAACATGGTCGGGCTGATGTCCAGCGACAGCGCACACACCATGGCGCCCCCGAAGAGCCCCGACATCATCGCGATGAAGGTCAGCAGCGGCATCGAAATCAACAGCGCGATGATGCGCGGCAGCACCAGCAGGTTCACCGGGTCCATGCCCAGCGCGCGGATGGCGTCGATCTCTTCATTGGCCTTCATCGAACCGATCTGCGCCGTAAAGGAACTGGCGGTACGTCCGGCCATCAGGATGGCGGTCAGCAGCACGGCGAATTCGCGCAGGAAGGAAAAAGCCACCAGGTCCACCGTATAGAGACTGGCGCCGAAGTCGGCCAGCACGGTGGCGCCAAGAAAGGCCACCACGGCGCCCACCATGAAGGTCAGCAGGGACACGATGGGCACCGCATCCAGCCCGGTCTGCTCGACCTGCACCACCACGCCGGTGAATCGCCAGCGCGAAGGGCGCCAGAACGAGGCCACCAGCGTCTGCAGGCAAAGCCCGGCAAAGCCCAGCAGCCCGCGCGAACAGGCACGCAGGTTGAGCGTGGCGATACCGGCGCGTTCCAGCATGTCGGTGATCCAGGCCTGCGACGGTGGCGCGGCCTTGGGCATGGCGATGGCCTTGGCTTCGGCGACAGCGGCCAGCAGGCCGCGCCAGGCACGGGGCAGGCTGCTGTCGTCACCGGTCTGGCGCAGCGCTGCGGGCACGCCCAGCAGATCCACCAGCAGCTTGGCGCCCACGGTGTCGAAGGCGGTCAGTGCAGAAAACGTCAACACCACCTCCTCGCCTGCGGCCGGCCGCTGCTGCGCAATCTGGCGCGACAGCGCGCGGTAGTTGCGCAAGGTCCAGTCGCCTTCCACGTGCAGCACGGGCGGGCTGGACGGTTCCAGGCGGAAGGTGGCGGCGGTATTCAAATCGGATCAGGCCAGCGCGGGCAGGGTTGGAAGAGGGCAGTTTACCGAACTTGCCCGCCGATGCGCAAAAAGCGTCAGCAGGCCGCGGCAAGTATGGCATGCAGGGAGGGTTCGCGCCAGCCGCTGTGCAAGCCTGCCGCGCACTATCCCAAGAGGTAATTGCCGGTGTGCAGCGTGGCTTCTACCATGCGCTCTGCCTGGACCTGGCCAGCGCAATCCTGCTCCTTCACCCGGCAGAAAGCACCAGGGATGATTTGACGTTTTCTGCACCATGCCGCTTACGGCGCGCTTCTCATGAAAAAACTCATCCTCACACTGTCAGCGCTGGGCCTTGCCAATGCCGCCCAACTCGCCCAGGCCCAGACCTCCACCGTCACCGTCTATGGCGTTATCGACATGAGCATGGTCTACACCAGCAAGGTCGGCACCGGTAACAACAGCCGCGTGAGCCTGGACTCGGGCGATGCCATGGCCTCGCGCATCGGCTTTCGCGGCAGGGAAGAACTGGGTGGCGGACTGGCCGCCATCTTCCAGCTGGAAACCGGATTCTCGGCCGACGACGGCGCCATGGCCACGCCCGGCACCCTGTTCGACCGCAAGTCGGTGGTTGGCCTGAGCGGCCGTTACGGCACCCTCACCGTGGGCCGCCAGACCGATTATCTGGAAGAGATCGGCCTGCAATACAGCTCCTTCCAGATCTTCGGCGGCGGCGGTGTGCGCGCCGGCCACTTCAACAGCCTGGACCGTCTGACCGGAGCGCGCACCAACAATTCGGTGCGCTTCGATACGGCCGAGATCGATGGATTCACCGGCAGCCTCTTCTATGGTTTCGGTGAAGTCGCCGGCCAGACCTCGGCCGGGCAAGCCTTCGGCGTAGGCGCCAACTACCAGCGTGGCAATGCCGGCATCGGCGCAGCCTATTACCAGAGCAAGCTGGCCGCCGATGCGCCGCCGTCGTCGGCCGGTGATACCGACCTGAAGACCTTCACCCTCGGCACCAGCTATCAGGCTGGGCCAGCCAAGCTGTTCGCGGCCTGGTCGCAGGTACGCCGTCCTACGCAGCAACCGCTGGCCGCCACCGGCCTGGTGGCCATCACCAGCGCTACCCGTGCCAACGTGTTCGACGTGGGCGTGGACTATGCGATGGACGCCAAGCTGCACCTGCTGGCCAGCGTCATCCATGACCGCGCCGACCTGGCGCGTACCAATGGCGGGGCAACCCGTGGGCACACCACACAGTTCAACCTCGGCGTCGATTACTTCTTCAGCAAGCGCACCGACGTGTATGCCATGGCCAGCCGGCAAAGCGCCAGTGACGTGCTCAATCCCGGTGTGATCAGCGCGGCCTATTCGTCGGCGCCCGCCGACGACAGCAGCCAGAACGTCTTGCGCATTGGCTTGCGGCACAAGTTCTGAGGCCAGCGCCGGGCGGGTGCGGTTTTCCGCCTTGCCCGGTGTTGTATGTTTTCCATTCCAGCGAAGCAAGGGTGAAGATTTCTTCGCCTGCGTTTTCGCCTTTTTATTCACATAAATCATGTTCGTGCGGCTAGCCGCCTAGGGAGGTGCTGAAGAAGCGTTCACCTGGCCCCCATGCGCCCGTCCGATGGGCTTTCCAGGCCGTGCCGTCTCGGCACCATGGTGCGATTGTGGGCGGCGGCAAGCTTGGGTTGAATGGCAGCGGGAAGAAGTTTTACGAGTTTTGGCACGAATAAATTCGAGATGAGGCCACACGCACCTGACCGGCAGCAGTGCCGTCCGCAAGGTGCAGGCGTGGCCCGGCAACAAGCTCGATGCGTGTCATTGCCATCGATTCACACCGCTCAGGGAAAACGCCATGACCATCACTATTGCCCCCAATCGCGTCTCGCCGCTGGCTTCGACGCCGCCGACCACGCCCGTTCGTCAACGCAAGGCTGCGGCCGCCACGCTGACCAGTACCGCCAGTTTCGTCCATGCGCCGACCGTGGTAGAGGAGGGCATCACGCCCGTCTCCGCCTTCGCTTCGGACCCGGCGGCGGAGGCCAATCCGTTCTCCGCCCCAGCGCCAGCCGCGCGCGCGGCCCGCGCAAGCCGCCGCGACCAGACCTCCCGCGCAAAGAACGAGGAGGAGGGCGCACCGCCGCTGGTGGCACCGACTGTCGGGAGCCCCGGCTTACCGGCCTGGAGCGAAGCCGGCTCGTCCGAAGTGGCGCAGGCCGATCTGGTCAAGGGGCGTGCCGTTGTCCCGGCTGTGGGCAAGCCGGCGATAGCGCCGGGCGAGGACGTACAGGCCGTATCCGCAGCGGGTACGGCAGCGCCCATGCTGGCGCCGGCCTGCCCGGTTCTTCCCTTTTCCGCCATGCCCGCTTCACTCCAGCCTGATCCCGCTGGCCCGGTCGTCCAGACCGCACCGCCGCAGACCAAGCCCAATCAGGCGCCTTGCTGGACCACCGACCTGGTGCCCCTGGCTGATGCATTTCCTCCGGACGTGATCCTCAGCTTCGATTGCGTGCCCGTGCCGGTCTCTTCGCTCGTTCCCTGCCCGGTGCCAGCCCCTGTGCCAAGCAGTCCAGGTGCGCCGGTGGTATCGGCTGATGTGCCGCCAGCAGTGGCACCGGCCGTCGCTCCTGCAACTCCCTCCGTCCCCGCGCTTACCGGCTATATAGCGCCGCCCGCTGCGATCTATATGGCACCGCCCCCGGAGCCGCCCGTCCCGGACAGCAATTTCCGCAGCCTGCGTGACGATGGCAATGCCTTCCACCTCGACAACGGCCGCACGGTGAACTTCGGCCCGGGCCAGATCAAGGCGCTCAACAGCTGCCCGGGCTGCCTGGTTGGCACCGACGGCAATGACCTGCTCGACCCCAACCTCGGCACCTCCAACTACAACGTCAACACCCAGGCCGGTCCCTTCCGGCAGCTGGCCGGTGGCGGCGGTGACGACGTGATCAATGGCAGCAAGGGCGACGACATCCTGTGGGGCGGCGATGGCAAGGATCTCTTGTGGGGCAAGGAAGGCGACGACCAACTCTATGGCGAAAACGGCGATGATCAGTTGGTCGGCGATGACGGTAACGATCTGCTCTCGGGTGGTGCCGGTGCCGACCATATTTTTGGGGGCCTGGGCAATGACCGCATCTGGGGCGGCGATGGCGATGACCAGTTGTATGGCAATGACCTGAGCGTGCACGGTGCCAAGGGCCTGCAAGCCGGGCAGACCGATGACGACCAGATCGTGGGCGGCGCGGGTAACGACAGTATCTCGGGCGGCTTCGGCAATGACCAGCTATGGGGCGGCACAGGTGATGACAACCTCTATGGCGATGACGGCGATGACAAGCTCTATGGCGACGAGGGTAACGACCGTCTCTATGGCGGCGCTGGCAACGATGTCCTGCAAGGCGGCGACGGCGATGATGTGCTCTATGGTGACTACATGCGTGCCTACGCCGCAGCGACCAACGACATCGGTGGCGATGACCTGCTTTATGGCGGCGCCGGCAACGATACCCTGTATGGAAGCGTGGGCAATGACCTGCTCGACGGCGGCACCGGGGCCGACTACCTGGAAGGCGGCAAGGGCGACGATACCTACGTGGTCGACTGCAGTGGTGACACGGTGGCCGAGCAAGCCAACGAAGGACATGACACCGTCATCGCCTCCTGCAACTACACGCTCACGGCCTATGTGGAAGATCTGCACCTGGCCGAAGGCGACAACTTCAATGGCACCGGCAACACCCTTGACAACCTGATCACCGGCAACAGCCAGGACAACCTGCTCGACGGCGGCCAGGGCGCCGACACCCTCATCGGCGGCAAGGGCAACGATACCTATGTGGTCGACAACGCCGGCGACAAGGTGGTGGAACAGGCCGATGAAGGCATCGATACGGTCCTCTCCAAGATCAGCTATACCCTGGGCGACAACCTCGAAAACCTGACCCTGATGGACAGCACCAGCGCACAGGCCGAGACCATCAACGGCAAGGCGGCGCTGGTGTACGGATTCCCGCACAACTATGACCTGGACTATTCGCAGGGCGACGAGGTGCCGGGCTACAAGGGAACCTGCGGCGAGACCAGCGTGGCCAACATCTGCATCATGTCCGGCCAGCAGGAGAACGAGGCCGATGTGGTCAAGCGCGCCATCGCCAATGGCTGGTGCCGTACGCAGGCCACCAGCGACGCTGCGCGCGGGGGCTGCAATCAGTACGATCAGGTGAATCTGCTCAAGAGCTTCGGCCTGCCGGCCGAGGTCAGCGACGGTTACGACCAGGCCAGGCTGGCCAGCCTGCTCAAGGATGGCCGTGGCGTCCTGATCGCCGTCAACGCAGGCAAGCTGTGGGGCGACCCGGATTATGTCCAGGGCGGTGTGCTCAACCACGTGGTCACGGTCACCGGCGTGGCGTGTGATGCCGGCAGCGGCGATGTGCTTGGCTTCTACATCGCCGACTCGGGACGCGGACAACTGGCCGATGCCAACCGCTACCTGTCGGCCGAGGACATGCGCAAGGTGGCCGACGCATACGGTGCCAACATGGTCTATACGCGCGACCCCATCAAGGTGCGCAACGAGAACACCGATGCCACCGGCAATGCCCTCGATAACGTGCTCACGGGAAATCGCGGCAACAACATCCTCACCGGCGGACGTGGCGACGACATCCTCATCGGCGGTGCCGGCAACGATACCTATGTCTTCGCCCGCGGCGATGGCCGCGACCAGATCATCGACAGCGATGCCACCCGCGGCAACCAGGACTTGCTGCAGTTCAAGGACATCAGGCAGACCAATCTCTGGTTCAGCCAGTCCGGCCAGGATCTGCAGATCGACGTGCTGGACAGCAGCGACCGCCTCACCATCAAGGACTGGTACGTGGGCGGCATGAGTGGCACCGACAATCACGTCGAACGCATCTGTACCGCCGAGGGCTACACCCTCTACGACACCGATGTGGCCCAGCTGGTGCAGGCCATGGCCAGCTTCGGGCCACCGCCACCGTTGCAGACCGAATGGACCAGCGGCCAGGCCAGCGCAGCGGGCAAGGTGCTGCTGACGGTCAATCACTGAGCAGGCCCGGAAGCGCTTACGTGATCGGTGTCCCGCCATCGGGCCGACGATCACGACGACAGTCATCCACCCTCTTCGGGAATCCTATGAACCAGAGCGATAACGACGCCGGCCAGGCAGGCATGGACAGTGGCTTGCTGTGCCTGATCATGCTGGCCAAGTTGCACGGCATCGCCGCCGATGCGCAGCAATTGCAGCACCGCTTCGGCCGCCAGCCCTTCGGTGTGCAGAACATCCTGCTGGGCGCGCGCACGCTGGGCATGAAGGCGCGCTGCATTCGCCAGCATCCCGCACGGCTGGAGCGTACTCCCTTGCCAGCCATCGGCATCGATCATGAGGGCCGCTTCTTCGTGCTGGCCAAGATCGAACCCGGGCAAGGCCAGCCGGGTGCGGGCGCGCGCATGCTGATCCAGCAGCCGGGGCAGCCGCCGCAGGTGATGTCGCGTGCGGAATTCTCCGCCTTCTGGTGTGGGCAGGTCATCCTCATGACGAGCAAGGCGACTTACACCGGGGAATCGGCGCGCTTCGATTTCACCTGGTTCATCCCGGCCGTGGTCAAGTACCGCAAGGTGTTGGGCGAGGTCTTGCTGATCTCGCTGGTGCTGCAGATCATCGGGCTGGTCACGCCCTTGTTCTTCCAGGTGGTGATGGACAAGGTGCTGGTCAATCACGCCATGATGACCTTGAACGTGATTGCGGTGGGCCTGATCGCCGCCACCATTTTCGAGGCCCTGCTCAATGGCATCCGCACTGCCATCTTCGCCAAGGCCAGCAGCAAGATCGACGTGGAACTGGGCGCGCGCCTGTTTGCCCATCTGCTGAGCCTGCCGCTGGCCTATTTCCAGGTGCGCCGTGCAGGTGACTCGATTGCGCGGGTGCGCGAGCTGGAGAACATCCGCAGCTTCCTCACCAGCAATGCCATGACGCTGGTGCTGGATCTGGTGTTTTCCTTCATCTTCCTGGCGGTGATGCTCTGGTACAGCGTGCCGCTGAGCCTGATCGTGCTGGCGTCCATCCCGGTCTACTTGTTGCTGTCACTGATCTTCACACCGCTGCTGCGCGCCCGTCTGAGCGACAAGTTCAACAAGAGCGCCGAGAACCAATCCTTCCTGGTGGAGACGCTGACCGGCATGGATACCGTCAAGGCCATGGCCGTGGAGCCGCACTGGCAACGCAAGTGGGACCAGCAACTGGCCGGCTATGTGGCCGCCGGCCTGACCACCACCAACATCAGCCTTTTGGCCAGCGGTGGCGTGAGCCTGGTCAGCAAGCTCGTCGGGGTGGGCATCATGTGGCTGGGCGCACTGCAGGTGGTGGACAACGCCTTGTCGGTCGGCGAGCTGGTGGCCTTCAACATGCTGGCTGGACAGGTGGCCGCGCCCATCCTGCGGCTGGCGCAATTGTGGAACGACTTCCAGCAGGTCGGCATTTCCATGAGCCGGCTGGCGGACGTGCTCGATGCCCGCAGCGAGATCGCCGGCCATCGCACGCGCTTGCCGCGCGTGACCGGGGCGATTGCCTTTGAGCACGTGAGCTTTCGCTATCGGCCGGAAACGCCGGAGGTGATTCGCGGCTTGTCGCTGCAGATCCGGCCGGGCGAGGTCATTGGCATCGTCGGCCGTTCCGGTTCCGGCAAGAGTACCCTGGCCAAGCTGGTGCAGCGGCTGTATGTCTGCGAGAGCGGGCGCATCAGCGTGGACGGGCAGGATATTTCCATCATCGATACTGCCTCGCTGCGCCAGCAGATCGGCGTGGTGCTGCAGGAGAACACGCTGTTCTCGCGCTCCATCCGCGACAACATTGCCCTGGTCGATCCTTCGGCCTCCATCGAGGAAGTGATCGCCGCAGCCCGCCTCGCGGGCGCGCATGACTTCATCTGCGAGCTGCCCGAGGGTTACGACACGCTGGTCGGCGAGCAGGGCACGGGCCTCTCCGGGGGCCAGCGCCAACGCATTGCCATTGCGCGCGCATTGATCAGCAATCCCGGCATCCTGATCTTCGATGAAGCCACCAGCGCCCTGGACTATGAATCCGAAAAAATCATCCAGGACAACATGCGCCAGATCTGCGCCGGACGCACCGTGCTCATCATCGCCCACCGGCTCTCGGCCGTGCGCGAGGCCGACCGCATCCTGGTGATGGAGCGCGGCAACGTCGTCGAGAGTGGCCGCCATGAGGAACTGCTGGGACTGGCCAATGGCATCTATGCCCATCTGCATGCGCTGCAGGCAGGCAAGCCGATACAGGGAGAATCAGCATGAGCCTGCATCATCGTTCCCAGGCCTGGATGGCCTTGTGGCATCGCTATGGGCGCCGCTTCCTGCAGGCCTGGCGCGCGCGCCACCAGCAGCAGGTTGGCCTGTTCAACCAGCAGGAAGCTGAGTTCCTGCCGGCCGCGCTGTCACTGCAGGAAGCGCCCGATTCTGCCAGCCTGCGCTGGACGGCACGCGTGCTGGTGTCCATGGTCGTGCTGGTGCTGGCGTGGTCATTGATCGGGCAGATCGACATCGTGGTCAGTGCCAATGGCAAGGTCATTTCGTCCAGCCGCACCAAGACCATCGCCTCCGTCGAAGTGGCCAGCGTGCGCGACATCCTGGTACGCGAAGGGCAGCACGTGCGAGTCGGCCAGCCGCTGGTGGAACTCGACACCACCAGCAGTGACGCCGAACGCGACAAGGCCGCCGATGCGGTGGCGCAGGCGCGGCTGCAGGTGGCGCGGGCGGCCGCCATGATGCAGGCGGTGCAGCAACTGCGCGCGCCGCAACTGGAGGAAGTGCCCGACGTGGCGCAGCCGCAATGGGACTCCGTGCAGCGGCAGTTGCAGGGGCAGTACCATGACTTCCGCGCCCGGCTGGCTCGCTTGGATGACGAGATCGTCCGCTACGGTGCAGCGCTGCGCCTGGCCAGCCAGCGTGCCAGCGACTACCGTGCATTGATGGAAGACCATAGCGTGTCGCATCATGCCTGGCTGGAGAAGGAGCAAGCGCGCGTCGATGTGCAGGGCCAGCTGGCCGATGCCCGCAACCAGCGCGCGGCCTTGCTGGCGCAGATCCAGAAGGAAGCACACGACAGCCGCATCGAGGCCGAGAAGATCATCGAGGCCGCCCGCCAGGACCAGCGCCGCGCCGACGAGCACAGCAAGTTGTTGCGTTTGACCGCGCCGGTCACGGGCACCGTGCAGCAGCTCAACGTGCATACCATCGGTGGCGTGGTGGCGGCGACCCAGCCGCTCATGCAGATCGTGCCGGAGGAAGACGATATCGAAATCGAGGCCCAGATCGAAAACAAGGACGTGGGCTTCGTCGAGGTCGGCCAGGAGGTGGAGGTGAAGGTCGATGCCTTCGACTACACCAAGTACGGCACGCTCCCGGCCAGGGTAGTCTCGGTCTCACGCGACGCCATCCAGGATGAGAAGAAGGGCCTGATCTACACCGCCCGCATCGTCATGGACAGAAACAGTCTCGATGTGGATGGCCGCAGGCTGCCGTTGTCGGCGGGTCTTGCGGTCAATGTGGGCATCCGCACGGGCAGCCGCCGCGTGATCGAATATGCGCTCTCGCCCTTGTTGCGCCACCAGAAGGAGGCCCTGCATGAGCGCTGATCCTCTGCACCGTTGGCCGCTTGCTCTGGGAATGGCGGCTGCGCTGCTGGCGGCATCCCCGGCCCGCAGCGGCGAGCCTGCGCGCTTCGATCCCTTGCTGGCGCGGCCGCCCGAACTGGATCATGGCAAGGTGCTGCCGGGCGACCAGCAGGCCATGGTTTGCACCAGCAGCAGTTTTGTCCCCGGCAAGGTATTGACGCTGGCGGATGCGGTGGACCTGGCGCTGTGCCACCAGCCGCAGGTGCAGGCCACCTGGGCCAGCATCAAGCTGCAGGCGGCGCAACTGGGCGAGGCGCGTGCGGCGTACCTGCCCACGCTGGGTGCCGGTGCCAGCCGCTATCGCGACAGCGCCAGTTCGGAGCAGGGCAGCAGCAGCCGCTCGGTCAGCACGCTCTATGCCACGCTGACCTGGCGGTTGCTTGATTTTGGTGGCCGCAGCGCCAACCAGCGTGCGGCCGATGTCTTGTTGCAGGCTGCTCTGGCCAGCCAGGATGCGACCCTGCAAAAGGCCATGGCCGGTGCGGTTGGCCTGTACTATGACGCCCACAGTGCCCGCGCCACCCAGCAGGCGCGCGAGCGCAGCCTGCAACTGGCCCGCCAGGTGCTGGAGACGGCCATCAAGCGCGAGCAGCGGGGCGTGGGCGCCTTGCCGGAAACCCTGCAGGCGCGCAGCTTTGTGGCCAAGGCAGAACTGGAACTGGCGCGTGCTACCGGCCAGCACAAGCGCAGCCTGGTGGCGCTGGCGGTGGGGCTGGGTTTGCTGGACGAGGCCGGGGATGCGCCTGCGTTGTCGCTGTCGACGGAGGTGGAAGAAGATCCGCTGGGGCTGGAGCAGAATCTGCCGGGATGGCTGCAATCAGCCAGGCAGTATCACCCCGCCATCCTGGGCGCGCGCGCGCAGGTGGAGGCGGCGCGCGAGAAGGTGAAGGTGGCACGTTCGGAAGGGTTGCCGACGCTGGACTTGAGCGCGAGCCGCTTTGTCAACGGACGTCCCAATCAGGGCGGGGGCAGCCGGGGTGACCGTGAAACGGTGGTGGGGCTGAATCTCAATATTCCCGCGTTTGAAGGTTTTGCACGCAATTACAAGATCGACGGTGCGCAGGCTCAGGTCGAATTGCGCGAAGCTGAGTTGCGCGATGTGCAGGCGCAGGTGCTGGGTGATATCGCTACCACTTACGTCGAGGCGACCACGGCCTTGCGTAGCATGGCCTCTGCAAGGAGCTTGCTGGAGGCGGCGCAACGGGCGGTGGAGTCGGTGCGGCGCAAGTATGATGCGGGGGCTGCCGATATCGTTGAGATGCTCAATGCGCAGTCGGGGCTCAGTGATGCCGAGCTGGAACGTATTCGTTCGCTGGGGGAGTGGCGGTCGGCGCGGTTGCGGTTGTTGGCTAATGCGGGGGAGATGGGGAGGGCCAGTTTCAGACCGGTGGCACGTCGTTGAGAGAGCGCCGCAGTAAGGGCGGGATGCCTAAAGAAAAGTCATCAGAGGTTTTTCTCCAACTCTCGAAGCAGATGCTGCAGAACCCCAAGGGAAGATTCTTTCGACGATTCGCTGAATTGAGCATTCACAATGGCCCCATCCAAGGCCACAGTCGCAGCCCAGGCGATGTCGGAAGATGTTGCGCCTTTTGGGAGAAGCGCCTCAATGGCCTCCTGTACTTCTCTCTTGTGTTGTTGTGCAATCTCCATGATCGACGGCATGCCGTGTCCGACCTCGGCCACGGTGTTAGCGAACGCGCAACCGCGAAAGCCTGGCGCTTCGAACCATTCCCGAGCAACCTCCAGCAGCGGAGCGAGGGGATGCTTCTTTCTTTTTGCTGGCGTCTGAGATGCCCGTGCTATCGCAAGCTGCGTCTGGAACCACGTGATCCACCGTTCGTGGCGCTGCTGCAGAAATACCTGAATCAGGTCATCCTTGGACGGGAAGTGACGATAAAAAGTGACCTTTGTCACGCCGGCCTCGGCAATCACCCGATCCACCCCGGTAGCCCTTACTCCATGCTGATAGAAAAGGTCTTGCGCCGCCTGCAGGATGCGGTCTCGCGGGGATAGGGGAGGAGGTGAGGGCTTTACAAGTGGTCGCATGGTTTTTAGTGTAGACAGATCAGTCTACATCTGGCAATGTAGAACGACTTGTCTACCAGGGCCGGCCATGACATCCACCTCGAGCACATCTTCGCATTCTGGCCAGCCGGTGCCGGCTACGTGGTCAACTATCGGGCTCTTCATTTTTGTCGTGTTAGCCTGGAGTCTTAATTGGGTGGTCATGAAGCTGGCCGTTCATGATATCGCACCGTTATGGGCCGTCGCGGTGAGGACGGCGTTGGCGGCGATATTGCTCTTTCCCATCCTCTATCTGAATCGCCAGCTTATCCTTCCGCCGCGAAGTGACTATCCGGTTATCGTCAGCATTTCCCTGTTTCACATGGTTGGCTTCGCGGCCCTGATGACGCTGGGGCTGACGCATATTTCTGCTGGCCGGGCCATTGTCCTGGGCTACACGACACCACTCTGGGTGGCGCCTGCGGCGTTCGTTTTTCTCAAAGAGAAAATGTCAATTCGACAGATGTTGGGCATGGTAATCAGCATTGGCGGGCTCTTGTTGCTGGTCGGATCGAATGCGTCTGATTGGCGAAGCAGGGACGCCATTTGGGGGAATGTCCTTCCGCTTCTGGCTTCGCTCAGCTGGTCGGTCAGCATCATTTACACGCGTGCTCATCGCTGGGCCGCTACGCCTCTTCAACTGATGCCATGGCAATGTTTGCTGGCGACCCTGGTGCTCAGTGGCCTTGCTCTGGGATTGGAAGGATTGCCGCCTGCTCACGTAAGCTCGGCCACAGTATTCGCACTGGCCTACAACGGTGCTATCGGTACGGCACTTGGGTTTTGGGCGATGACTGTCGTAAATAGGCGGGTTTCCGCTGCTACTTCAGCTCTCGGGGTTCTTGCTACGCCTGTGCTCGGCATCGGAATTGCGGCAGTCGTTCTAGGTGAACGGATTGAGCTAGCGCTGATTCTTTCGGCGGTGATTATCTTGGTTGGTCTCGTTCTTGGTCGGCAAGGGATGCGATAGGCATTGGTGTGCTTGATGGGGCGTGAGAACGAATGTTTTTGGGGATTTGCGAGTGGAAATGAAAAACGGGCCTGAAAGGCCCGTTCCATATGATGTCCTGGCGGAGGCTGTGAGATTCGAACTCACGGACGGGTCACCCCGTCGGCAGTTTTCAAGACTGCTGGTTTAAACCACTCACCCAAACCTCCTTGTGCAGCTACCTACGGGCATGGCGCCCGTCGCACGAGGGCCGCATTATACATCACATCACTTGCTTTGCATCCACCCTTGCCATCATGTAACGCGAGAGCCCGCGAACCCCTCCATCAGAACGTCCCCGGATAAGCCCCGCCATCCATCAACAGATTCTGCCCCGTGATGAACCCCGCCTGCGCACTGCACAGATAAGCGCAAGCATCGCCAAACTCGGCCGGATCCCCAAAACGCCCCGCAGGGTTGAGCTTGCGCCGGTCGGCCAGCACCTCATCCACCGTACGGCCACTCTCCTTGGCCGCGCCCATGGCGGTCGAGCGCAAACGGTCAGTCTCGAAGGGACCGGGCAACAGATTGTTGATGGTCACGTTATGCGCCACCGTCTTGCGCGCCAGCCCCGCCACAAAGCCCGTCAGCCCCGAACGCGCGCCGTTGGACAGCCCCAGGATGTCAATCGGCGCACGCACCGCACTGGAGGTGATGTTGACGATGCGCCCAAAACCGCGCGCCATCATGCCATCGACCGTAGCCTTGATGAGCTCGATGGGCGTGAGCATGTTGGCATCCACTGCCGCAATCCAGTCATCCCGCGTCCACTCCCGGAAATCGCCCGGCTTGGGGCCGCCGGCATTGGTGACCAGGATGTCCGGGGCAGGGCAGGCCGCCAGGGCCAGGGTACGTCCTTCCGGGGGGGTGATGTCGCAGGCGACGGTGGTGATGATGGCGCCGGTGGCGGCGGTTTCCTGGCGGATGGCCTGGGCTGTGGCTTCCAGCGCTTCCGCGCCGCGTGCCAGCAGGGTGACGTGCACGCCCTCGCGCGCCAGCGAGAGCGCGCAGGCGCGGCCCAGGCCCTTGCTCGATGCACAGACGAGCGCGGTTTTTCCTTTGATGCCGAGATCCATTCTGTCTTCCTTGACTGAGGGGGATTGCAGGGGGAGCACCGGCCGCCAGGACAGCAGGGGGCGGGCTGCGCTACACTGTCGGGCCTGACCGGCGGGGCTACTTCTTCATCACCATGTAGATGGCCAGCGCAATGAGGGCGACCACGCCCATCTCCAGCGCAAACACGATGACACCGCTCATGTCAGTCTCCTTTTTTATCCTTCGATGCGGCCACTGCCAACGGCAGCCGGTCCGCAGAGGCATCACTGTACACCGATGACGTCTTCCTTGTTTTTCTCCTGCGTAGTCAATTTCCTGCTGGGCGGCCTGCTGGGCGCCATGGGCGGTCTGTTCGGCATTGGCGGCGGCCTGATCGCCATTCCCGTGCTGGGCTACCTCTACGGCATGGACCAGCAACTGGCCCAGGGCACGGCGCTGGTGATGATCGTGCCCAACGTGGTCATCGCCTTCTGGCGCTACAAGCAGCGCAACCGCATCGAGTGGAGCACTGCGGCGATGATGTGCGTGCCGGCCGTCTTCACGACCTATCTCTCGGCACGCGTGGCCACGGCCATGGCGGCGCGCAGCCTGCATGTCTGCTTCGCCGCCTTCATGGGGCTGCTGGCGCTGTACTACCTGTGGACCCTGTTGCGCAACAAGCGCAGCGTCGAATCCTCCCTGGTCCTGCCGCGCCGCTACATTCCGCTGGTGGGCATGTCGGCCGGTGCATCGGCGGGCTTCTTCAGCGTGGGTGGCGCCATCGTGGCGGTGCCCTTGCTGACGGCGCTCTTCGGTGTGACGCAGACGGCCGCGCAAGGTCTGGGGCTGGCGATGGTCACGCCCGGGACGCTGGTGGCGCTGTGGACCTATGCCCATGCGGGACATGTGGACTGGTCGGTCGGTATTCCCATGGCGCTCGGGGGCGTGCTGAGCATTTCCTGGGGCGTGGCGCTGGCACACCATCTGCCGGAGCGGCGGCTGCGCATTCTCTTCTGCGCAGCGCTGCTGGTGCTGTCGGTGTGGATGATGATCGGCGGCTGAATCCGGCGGTCTTGCCGGGCGCGGCTTCAGGCGCTCATCTTGTCGAGCAGGGAGACGATCTTGTCCTCTTCATCGGGCCGCATCATCTCTTCCCGGATGAAGTCCACCAGGTTGCGCGCATGCGGCGAGAGCGTATCCAGGTTCTGGAACACCAGGCTGCGTTCGCGCACGCTCCACGGGTCGCTCAATTCCACCACCGACAATTGCATGGTCTGCTGATGCCGCTGCGCCGCTGAGCGCGGCAGGATGCCGATGCCGACGTTGGTCTCGATCATGCGGCACATGGCTTCGAAGCTGCGGACCTGGATGCGCAGCTTGAGCCGCTGGCCATGTTCGGAAACGATCTTGTTCAAGAAATGCTGCAAGGTGCTGCCCTCGTGCAGGCCGATGTGTTCGTATTCCAGCGTGTCGAGGAAGGGCAGGCTGCCGGCGCCGGCCAGCGGGTGTTCCAGCGCGGTGGCCAGTACCAGGCGGTCGGTGGAGAAGTTGAGCACTTGCAGTCCATCGCCCTGTACCGGTCCGGCGACGATGCCGATGTCGGCCGTGCCTTCCTGGATGCCGCGCAGGATGTCGTGGTTCAGGCGCTCTTCCAGTGCGACATTCACTTGCGGATGCTTGGCCAGGAACTTGCCCAGGATCTCGGGCATGAATTCGGTGACCGCCGTGGTGTTGGCGAAGATACGGATGTAACCCTTGATGCCGTTGTTGTACTGCTGCATGTCGCTCTTGAGGTGTTCCACCTGCTGCATGAAAAGCTGCGCATGATGCAGCAGCGTCTGCCCGGCCGGGGTGAGCTGCACGCCCTTGCTCTCCCGATAGAGCAGGCGGGTACCGAAGCGGGTCTCCAGTTCCTTGATGCGATTGCTGGTGGCGGCCAGCGAGAGGTTCATGCGCTCGGCGCTGCGGGTGAGGCTGTTGAGCTCGGCGATGAGGATGAACAGGCGCAGGTCGGTCAGATCGAAAAGCATGATGTCTCCCGGAAGAATCAGCGACTTGGCCGCGCGCTGAAAACGTGTCGGCGATAGTGGCCCATGCTACGCCGATTTGCGCCGTTTCATGCAGCCTGATGCAGCTTCCTTGTGCTGCGCCGCCGCAGTTGCTGACCACACCTGCCTTCAGTTCTGCGTAAGCCCCCCTTCCAAAAATACAGATTGTCTGCGGCGCGTGGCGGCTACAGACTGGCGCCCAACCGATAACGATGCGAGGAGACATGTCGCACCCCGACCTCGATCTGGCCCTGCTGCAGCAATGGCTGGACAAGACCGACACCCTGCATGACCAGATCAGTCCCGCCATGGCCGCTGCACTGGCCGCAACGCTGGATGGCGCGCGCCAGCCGGTAGCGGGCGACGATCTGCCGCCGCTGTGGCACTGGATTTATTTCTGGAATGTGTGCCGCCAGTCCGAAGTGGGGCCCGATGGACATCCGCAGCGCGGCGGCTTCTTGCCGCCGGTGCCCTTGCCGCGCCGCATGTGGGCGGGTGGGCGGCTGCGCTTTGCAGCGCCGCTACCCATCGGCGCACAGGCCGAGAAGGTCTCGCGCATCGCCAGCGTGGAGGTCAAGCAAGGGCGCACCGGGGCGCTGGCCTTCGTCACCGTGCAGCACACCATTCGGCATCAAGGCCAGGTTTGCCTGACCGAAGAGCATGACATCGTGTACCGCGATCTGCCGCAGCCTGGCGCGCCGCTGGTCCAGCCTCGCAGCGCGCCCACCGATGCGCTGTGGTCGCGCCGGATAGAGCCGGACCCGGTGCTGCTGTTCCGCTATTCGGCGCTGACCTTCAATGGCCATCGCATCCATTACGACCGCAGCTACGTCACCGAGGTGGAGGGCTATCCCGGCCTGATCGTGCACGGTCCGCTGATCGCCACCTTGCTGGCCGATCTAGTGGCGCGCGAGAGGCCGCAGGCCGTCATGCGCGCATTCAACTTCCGCGCCGTGGGCAGTCTCTTCGATACCGAAGCCTTCACGCTGTGCGGCAATCCCGCTGCCGATGGCAGGAGCGTGGCGCTGTGGGCGCAGAACGCGCAGGGCGAGCTGGCCATGCAGGCGGAAGCCCTGCTCGATTGAAACGATATAAACCATTTGAATAATAATTTGGTGGAGACCCTTCATGTCGTACCAAGCCGTCCCCGATGCCTACACCGACCTGCGCGATGCCGTGCGCGACCTGTGCCAGACCTTTCCGGCGGAATACTGGCGCAAGGTCGACGAGGCGCGCGGCTATCCCGAAGCCTTCGTCGATGCGCTCACCAAGGCCGGCTGGATGGCCGCGCTGATTCCGCAGGAATATGGCGGCTCCGGCCTGGGCCTGACCGAAGCCTCGGTCATCATGGAAGAGATCAATCGGACCGGTGGCAATTCGGGTGCCTGCCACGGCCAGATGTACAACATGGGCACGCTGCTGCGCCATGGCTCCGAGCAGCAGAAGCAGCACTACCTGCCCAGGATCGCCAGCGGTGAACTGCGCCTGCAATCGATGGGCGTGACCGAGCCCACCACCGGCACTGACACCACCCGCATCAAGACGGTGGCGGTGAAGAAAGGGGACCACTACGTGGTCAATGGCCAGAAGGTATGGATCTCGCGGGTGCAGCACTCGGACCTGATGATCCTGCTCGCAAGGACCACGCCTTTGGAGCAGGTGAAGAAAAAATCCGAAGGCATGTCCATCTTCCTGGTGGATTTGCAGGCAGCGCTTGGCCGGGGGCTGGAGGTGCGGCCCATCCTCAACATGGTCAACCATGAGACCAATGAACTGTTCTTCGATAATCTGGAAATTCCTGCCGAGAACCTGATCGGCGAGGAAGGACGCGGCTTCCGCTACATCCTCGATGGCCTCAACGCCGAGCGCACCCTGATCGCGGCCGAATGCATCGGCGATGGTTACTGGTTCATCGACAAGGCCACCGCCTATGCCAGGGAGCGCGTGGTGTTCGACCGGCCCATCGGCATGAACCAGGGTGTGCAGTTCCCGATTGCCGATGCCTATATCGAGATCGAGGCTGCCAACCTGATGCGCTACCAGGCTTGCGCACGCTTCGACGCACAGCAGGACTGCGGCGCCCAGGCCAACATGGCCAAGTACCTGGCGGCCAAGGCTTCGTGGGAAGCGGCCAATGTGTGCCTGCAGACGCATGGCGGTTTCGGCTTTGCCTGCGAATACGACGTCGAACGCAAGTTCCGCGAGACGCGGCTGTACCAGGTGGCGCCGATTTCGACCAACCTGATTTTTTCTTACGTGGCCGAGCACGTCCTCGGTTTGCCCCGGTCCTTCTGAATCCGGCCGATCAAGGGAGTCTCCATGCCGCACGCGCCACGCCCGCTGGAGGGCATCACCGTCATCAGTCTGGAACACGCCATCGCAGCGCCGTTCTGCACGCGCCAGCTGGCGGACCTGGGTGCCCGTGTCATCAAGATCGAGCGTCCGGGCGCGGGCGACTTTGCGCGCGGTTATGACACGCGCGTCCATGGCCTGTCCTCGCATTTCGTCTGGACCAATCGTTCCAAGGAAAGCCTCACCCTTGATCTCAAGGATGAGGAGGGCAAGCGCATCATCGATCAACTGCTGGCCCAGGCCGACGTGCTGGTACAGAATCTGGCGCCGGGTGCAGCAGCCGGGCTGGGGCTTTCCGCCAAGGTGCTGCAGGCGAAGTATCCGGGTCTGATCGTCTGCGATATTTCCGGCTATGGGGAGGACGGGCCTTACCGCGACAAGAAAGCCTATGACCTGCTGATCCAGAGCGAGGCCGGTTTTCTTTCGGTGACCGGCACGCCCGATGAAGTGGTCAAGGCCGGCTGCTCGATTGCCGATATCGCGGCCGGCATGTACGCCTATTCCAACATCCTGGCCGCACTCATCCAGCGTGGGCGCGATGGGCGCGGCAGCCACATCGATCTGTCGATGCTGGAGGCGTTGACCGAGTGGATGAGCTTTCCGCTGTATTACGCCTATCAAGGGGCCAGCGCACCGGCCCGCTCGGGGGCCGAGCACGCCACCATCTATCCCTATGGCCCCTTCGTCGCGGGCGATGGCAAGACCGTCATGCTGGGCTTGCAGAATGAGCGTGAATGGAAGGTCTTCTGCGAAGTGGTCCTGCAGGATGCCGCCCTGGCCGGCGATGCGCGCTTCTCCAGCAATGCGCTTCGGCATGAGCATCGCGAGGCCTTGCGCCAGTTGATCCTGGCCATGTTCGCCGACATGACGGCCGAGCAGGTCGTCGCGCGGCTGGATCAGGCGCAGATCGCCAATGCCCGCGTCAACACCATGCAGGACCTGTGGCAGCACCCGCAACTGGCCGCGCGCGAGCGCTGGGCCGAGGTCGATACGCCTGCAGGCAAGGTCGCCGCGCTCTTGCCGCCGGGCAGCAATGACCGCTATGGCTACCGCATGGACGCCATCCCCGCGCTCGGCCAGCATACCGACGCCATCCTGCACAGGCTGGGTTACGACGCCGCTGCCATCGCGGCGCTGCGTGAACGGGGAGCAGTGTGATGGCACCCCCCATCAGCACGGCAAGCAGCTACCTCTTCGTGCCGGCCAATCGGCCCGAACGCTATGCCAGGGCACTGGAGAGCGGGGCCGATGCCGTCATCGTCGACCTGGAAGATGCCGTGGCGCCCTCGCAAAAGGAAGAGGCACGCGCCACGCTGGCACGCTGGCTGCAGGGCAATGGCCCGCAACCCCGCCTGTGGGTGCGGATCAACGCAGCTGATACCGAATGGCATGGCGATGACCTGTTGACGTTTTCTGCGCCATCGATCGCCGGCATCGTCCTGCCCAAGGCGCAAGAGGCCAGCACGCTCACGTCCATTGCACGCCGCCTGGGACCGGGATGCGGCCTGATCGCCCTGATCGAAAGCGCAGCCGGCCTGGCCGCCATGCGCGAGATCGCGGCCGTGCCGGGCATACAGCGGCTGGCCTTCGGTTCCATCGATGCGCAGGTGGACCTTGGCATGCAATGTGGACCGGAGGAAGAAGAGCTGATGCATTTGCGTGTGGAAATGGTGATGGCGTCGCGCCTGGCCGGTATTGCGCCACCCATCGATGGCGTGACTACCGATTTCAATGACGACGCCTTTCTGGCGCGCATGGTGCAGCGGGCGCGGCGCCTGGGCTTTGGCGCCAAGCTGTGCATCCACCCGCGTCAGGTGGCCGTCGTCAGGCGCGGCTTCATGCCCGGCGAAAAGGAACTGGCCTGGGCCGAGGAGGTGATGGCAGCGGTGCGCGCCAGCGATGGCGGCGCCATTTCGCTCAAGGGGCGGATGATCGACAAGCCGGTGATCCTGCAGGCGGAACAATTGCTGCGCGCGGCCGGGCGCTGGTTTGATTGAGCGCGGATCGAGGCAGCCGTGGCTCGTGTAACCTAGGCGTTTTCCAACCAGGAGGGAGACGACACCATGAAGATCCATGCCGCCGTGCTGCGCGAAATGACCGAGGCCCACCCGTTTGCGGCAAGCCAGCCGCTGAAGATCGAGGAGCTCGACCTTGATCCGCCCGGCCCCGGTGAAGTGCTGGTCAGGATGAAGGCGGCCGGCCTGTGCCACTCCGACCTGTCGGTCATCACCGGCGTGCGTCCGCGTCCGGTGCCCATGGCATTGGGTCATGAAGCCTCGGCTGAAGTGGTGCAGGTGGGCAGCGGCGTGAGCGACCTGCGCGCGGGCGATCTGGTGGTGCTGGTCTTCGTGCCCAGCTGCGGCCATTGCCTGCCCTGCATGGAAGGCCGCCCGGCGCTGTGCGAGCCGGGTGCTGCGACCAATACGGTGGGCCAGTTGCTGAGCGGCCAGCGCCGCCTGCATGACGGTAGCGGGCACGTGCATCATCACTTGGGGGTGTCGGCCTTTGCCGATCACGCGGTGGTGTCGCGCCGCTCCTGCGTGAAGATCGAGGCCGATATCGATCCGGTGGAGGCCGCGCTCTTTGGTTGCGCCGTGCTCACTGGCGTGGGCGCGGCGGTCAATACGGCCGAGGTCAAGGCCGGCACCACGGCCGCTGTGCTGGGCCTGGGTGGTGTGGGTCTGTGCGCCATGCTGGGGGCGCTTGCGTCGGGTGCGCGCGAGGTGATCGCAGTCGATTTGCACGACAGCAAGCTGGAGGTGGCGCGCGCACTCGGTGCCACGGCCACCGTCAATGCCCGTGATCCGGACGCGGTGGAGAAGGTCAAGGCGCTCACCCGTGGCGGTGTCGATTACGCCTTTGAAATGGCCGGTTCGGTGCAGGCCATGGAGGCGGCCTATCGCATGACCCGGCGCGGCGGCATGACAATCACGGCCGGCCTGCCGGCACCGAACCAGAACTGGGCCTTGCAGCAGGTCAGCCTGGTGGCCGAGGAACGCACCGTCAAGGGCAGCTACATCGGCTCCTGCGTGCCGGTGCGCGACATCCCGCGCTACATCGGCCTGTACCAGGCCGGCAAGCTGCCAGTGGACAAGCTCATGGGCGAGCGCATGGCCCTGGCCGACATCAATCGCGGCTTTGACCGCCTGCACAGCGGGGAGGGCCTGCGCGACCTGATTGTGTTTTAACGCTGGCCGGCCGAGGTCATCGGTCGCCTGGCTTCACCCCGAGGAGACACGCATGACCATCACCAGAATGCGGGCGGCACTGACCGCCTGCGCCTTTGCCACGCTGGGCTGGCCGGCCGCAGCAGCGCTGGCCCAGCAGACCATCGTCATCAAGTTCAGCCACGTGGTGGCCAATGACACGCCCAAGGGCAAGGGCGCGGAACGTTTCAAGGAACTGGCCGAGAAGGCCACCAACGGCCGCGTCAAGGTCGAGGTCTATCCCAACAGCACGCTCTACAAGGACAAGGAAGAGCTGGAAGCGCTACAGCTGGGCTCGGTGCAGATGCTGGCGCCGTCGCTGGCCAAGTTCGGGCCGCTGGGCGCCAAGGAATTCGAGGTCTTCGATCTGCCCTACATCTTCCCCAACAAGACGGTCTTGAAGCGCGTGACCGAAGGCCCGGTCGGGCAGGGCCTGTTCCAGAAGCTGGAGAGCCGTGGCATAAAGGGCCTGGCCTATTGGGATAACGGCATGAAGGTGATGACGGCCAATCGCCCGTTGCACAAGGTGTCGGACTTCCGGGCGCTGAAGATGCGCATCCAGTCCTCCAAGGTGCTCGATGAACAGTTCCGCGCGCTCAAGGCCAATCCGCAGGTGCTGGCGTTTTCGGAGGTGTATCAGGCCATGCAGACCGGGGTGGTCGATGGTAGCGAGAACACGCCCTCCAACGTATATACACAGAAGATGCATGAGGTGCAGTCCAACCTGACGGTCTCGGAGCATGGCTACATCGGCTATGCGGTGATCGTGAACAAGAAATTCTGGGATGCCCTGCCGGCGGACGTGCGCAGCCAGCTTGAGGGCGCCATGAAGCAGGCCACGGTCTACGCCAACCAGATCGCCCAGAAGGAAAACGACGATGCCCTGGCCGCCATCAAGGCCAGCGGCAAGACCAAGGTATATACACTGAGCGAGGAAGAAAAAGCCGAGTGGCGGCGGGCGCTGCTACCGGTGCACAAGAGCATGGCCGCGCGCGTGGGGCAGGAGTTGATCGATGCGATCTATAAGGAAAGCGAGGCTGCGGGCGTGAAGATGAACTGAGCCCGTCGCCCGGATAGCCGTGCATGGCGGCCTGCAGCGATGCAGGCCGTTTTCCATTGCGCTGCAGGCAGAGCGGAAAAACTTATTTTTTCTTGCGCTCGCGGATGTATTGCTCGGCGGCAGTGACGGCATTCTGCAACGCTGCCATCTTGGAATTGCCCGGCTTGAAATCGCCGAATTCATGCGTGGTGCGGTCCGGGAAGTCAATATGGACGAACGCCGTCCATTTGCCATCGGTACGCAATACGGGAGTCAGTTTGATAGTCGCGTCGAAATACTTGCACGCGATGGCGCCTAGGGTGGTGGACATCTTGCTTCGAGGGGGCGGCGGCCAGCTCTGCCATGGCCGTCGCCTGCGGTCTGGGTGGCGAATCGAGGTGCAATCATGCCACAGCCTGCGCATTTTTGCCCTGGCCCCGATCAACGCTTTACGGCATTTTACGAGCCACCGTCTTGACGGCGGGCGTTGCGCCAGGGATGCACCCGCTCCTCCTGATTCATCTGCGTATCACGCTAACCGTCATACGCGAGTCATCAGCCGCGCAGCATCAGGTCCAGATTCTGCACGGCGGCGCCGGAAGCGCCCTTGCCCAGGTTGTCGAACACCGCGCACAGCAGAATGTGGCCCTCGGCGGCGTTGCCGAACACGCCCAGCGTCATGTCGTTGCTGTCGTTGTGGCGGGTCGGGTCAAGCTGGACCGTGGCGGCGCTTTGTTCGGCATCCAGTACCGCGACATGGCGCGCGCCGGCGTAGTGCTTCTGCAGTGTGGCGCGCAGGCTCTCCAGCGTGACGTGGGCCGGCAGCAGGCGCGTCTGCAAGGCAATGGAGAGTACGATGCCCTGGCGGAAGGCACCGTAGCTGGGCACGAAGATGGGCCGCTGCGACAGGCCCGCATAGCGTTGCATTTCGGGCGGATGCTTGTGCGCCAGCCCCAGTCCGTACAGCACGTAGGGCGCGGCCTCGGCGGCAGCGGGGCCTTCGTACTGGTCGACCTGGGCGCGGCCGCCGCCGGAATAGCCGGAGACCGCATGGATGGTCAGCGGATAATCCGCCGGCACCAGGCCGGCCTGTACCAGCGGACGCAGCAGGGCGATGGCGCCGGTCGGGTAGCAGCCGGGGTTGGTGACGCGCTGGGCGTTGGCAATGGCCTGCGGCTGTTCAGCGGCCATCTCCGGGAAGCCATACACCCAGCCCGGCGTGGTGCGATGGGCTGAGCTGGCGTCGATTACGCGTACCTTGGGATTTTCGATCAGGGTCACGGCTTCGCGGGCGGCGGCGTCGGGCAGGCACAGCAATGCGATGTCGGCGCTGTTGATGGCCTCGGCGCGGCGCCGGGCATCCTTGCGTTCGGCGGCCGGCAGGGTCAGTACGCGCAGGTCATTGCGGCCGCGCAGGCGTTCGTGGATCTGCAGGCCAGTGGTGCCTTGGTCGCCATCGATGAAGATCAGGGGAAGAGTGCTCACGGTTTGCTCCAGTGCAGGGAAGGGCGCCGAAAAAACGGCCGGCGCTTGCCGAAGACCTGCATGGTGCGCGCAATCGTATAATTGGAAAAGTTGAATATTACAAAGAGATCATTCAGTTTTCCTGAATGTTGGTTTGCTTGCCCCGGAGTCTTGTCATGCGTGAATTGAGCCTGGACCGCCTGCGTACCCTGGTCGCCATCGCCGACCTGGGCTCCTTTGCTGCCGCCGCCCGTGAGCTGCACCTGGCGCCTCCTACGGTGAGCCTGCACATCAGCGAGCTGGAAGAGCGTATCGGTGCGCCGCTGCTGTTGCGCCAGCGCAGCCAGGTGCGGCCCTCGGGCATCGGTGCCACCTTGATCGCGCGTGCGCGGCAATTGCTGGCCGCGGCCGACCAGGCGCTGGAAGAAGTGGGGCGCCAGGTGCAGGGGCTGGCCGGACGCGTGCGGCTGGGCGCCTCCACCGGCGCCATTGCCACCTTGTTGCCGCAAGTGCTGGAGCGGCTGGGGCAGCGCCATCCGGGGATCGACGTGCAGATCCACATCCTGACTTCGCAGGAAACCTTGTCGCAACTGACTGAAGGGCGGCTCGACATCGGCCTGGTGGCGCTGCCGCAATCGCCTGTGGGCGGCTTGACCGTCAAGCCCTGGCGGCGTGATCCGGTGATGGCGTTTGTGCCTGCCGCGTGGAAGGCGCCACGGTGGGTGACGCCAGCCTGGCTGGCCGCGCAGCCGCTGATCCTCAATGCGCCCGAGACGCGGCTCTCGCGCCTGACCGGTGAATGGTTTGCCGGCGCCGGAGAAAACCCGGTGCCGCGTATCCAGCTCAATTTCAACGATGCCATCAAGAGCCTGGTGGCGGCCGGTTACGGCGCCACGCTGTTGCCGCACGAAGCCAGTGCGCAGGCCAGCGCGGTGCCGCTGGACCCGCGCATCGTCATGCGGCCATTGCGGCCGGCGCTGTGGCGGCCGCTGGGCATCGCACATCGCGCTACCCAGCTGGAGCCAGCTACGCGTCACGTGCTGGAGGCACTGTGGGAGCTCAAGCAGTTGAAGACGGCGCGTTCAGGGTCGTGAGTGCTGCCTTCATCAGGGAAGAGAGGGACTGGCGCTGCTGTCCCTGCGCATCAAAATTCCGGTCGTCCAGCCAGCGTTCGAAGGCCTGGCGTACCACCGGCCATTCGCTGTCGATCACGGAAAACCAGGCCGTATCGCGGCTGCGGCCCCGATAGACGATGGCCTGGCGGAAGATGCCCTCGAAGCGAAAGCCCAGGCGCTGCGCAGCCGCACGCGAGGGGGCATTGAGGCTGTCGCACTTCCATTCATAGCGGCGATAGCCGAGCTCGTCGAAGACGTGGCGCATCAGCAGATACTGCGCCTCGGTGGCCATGCGGCTGCGCTTGAGGCGCGGCGACAGGGTGACATGGCCTACTTCGATGACGCCATGGGCGGGTTCGATGCGCATGAGTGCCAGGGTGCCCACCGCCTGGCCGGTAGCAAGGTCGATCACGGCGTGGTGCAGGGGGTCTTCACTGGCCTGCATCAGTTCGGCGTGTTGCCGGTAGCTGGCGGCATCGGCGAACGGGCCGCTCATCAGGTAGGTCCAGTCGCGTCCGTCGTCCGCCTCGGCATAGGCGGTGTAGAGCTGGCCGGCGTGGCGTGCGGCGTCCAGGCGCTCCAGCCGGCAGCTGCGGCCCAGCAAGGTCTGGCCGGTGGGGCGGGCGCGCGGCTGCCAGTCCGGCAGGGCGGGACCGATGGGTTGCTGGTAGGTATTGGTGCGGGGACAGGCGAGGTCGGTCATGGTGGCTTTCAGGACGAGTGAGAGCTGGCACGATAGCGTTTTCGTGGCATCATCAAAAGTGCCACGAAATGACAATTTGATGGAGCCACGAAAGCGCCTCGCCATGCCTCTTGCCCTGCTGTCTTCCGCACTCGATGTCCGACCCGGCGCTGCGTCGCGCCAGCAGCAATTGCTCAAGCGCTTCAAGCGCGCCATCCTGGGCGGGCAGTTGCCACCGGGTAGCCGCCTGCCTTCCACCCGCGGCCTGTGCGAGCAGTTGCAGGTGGCACGCAATACCGTGCTGGCGGTGTACGAGCAACTGGTGGCCGAAGGCTATGCCGAAGCAGACCGGCAAGGCACGCGGGTGGCAACGCTACTGGCCGCGCCGGTGAAGATTCCCGCCGAGCCGCCATTGCGGCGCACGGGTGAACGCCAGTCCCGCCGGGTCAGTACCATGCAGCTCACACGGGATGCCGGTGACCGATGCCTGCCGCTGACGCCGGGCATGCCGGCGCTCAATCGCTTTCCTCTCAATGCTTGGCTGCGCGCCCAGGAGCGCGCCCTCAAACGCGCGGGTCCGATGGCCCTGGCCTATGGTGATCCGCTGGGCGAGCCCGTCCTGCGCGAGGCGATCGCGCAATATCTGCGGGTGGCGCGCGGGGTGCGCTGCGAGGCCGGGCAGGTGGTGGTGACCGAGGGCGCACAGGGAGCGCTGTCGCTGTGCGTGCGGCTCTTTGCCAATCCCGGCGAGCGCGCCTGGCTGGAAGATCCGGGCTACGGCGGGGTGCGTGCAGCCTTCCATTCGGGCGATATGAAGATACGTGCAATGCCGGTCGACGGCGAGGGCATCGTCATTGCCGATCGGGCCTGGCGTTCGCCGCCGCGGTTGATCCATGTGACGCCTTCGCACCAATATCCGACCGGGGCGGTGCTGTCGCTGGCGCGGCGCCTGGCGCTCATCGCGCGCGCCCGTGAACACGGTTGCTGGATCATCGAAGACGATTACGACAGCGAGTTCCGCCACCATGGCCATCCGATACCGGCCATGCAGGGGCTGGTGCCGGATGCGCCGGTGCTGTATGTGGGGACTTTCAGCAAGACCCTGTTCCCGGGCTTGCGTATCGGCTTCCTGGTGTTGCCGGCCTCAGCCGGGAAGGGCGCCGCGCCGGCCCTGGCCGAGCTGCTGCGCGGCGGGCATCGGCTGGAGCAGTTGGCGCTGGCGGAGTTCATGGGTGCTGGCCAGTTCGCGCGCCACCTTGGCCGCATGCGGCGGCTTTATCGTGAGCGCCAGCACGCCTTGCGGATGGCCTTGCAGACGCATCTGCCGGCACTGGAGGTGCTGGGTGGTGACAGCGGCCTGCACCTGACGCTGCGGCTGCCGGCGCACTGTCCGGATAGCGCCGTCAGTACGGCCGCGCAGGCGGCCGGCATGAATGTGGGGGCGCTGTCGTCGTTTTCGGTGGGGCAGGCGCAGCGGTACAGCAATGGCCTGGTGATCGGCTACGGCAATACCGCGCAAGAGCAGTTCGGTCCGCTGATCCGGCGCCTGGCCATGATCGTGCGGCGTGTCCTGCGGGATCAGAACACGGCGGGCTGATGCAGGCGCTGCTGTACGCAGCGCGTGACCACGGCCATGTAATCGGCCGCGCGTGCGGGCTTGGCGGCGTACCAGATGCGGGTGTCCTGTTCCTGGGCGAAATCGGCGCACAGGGGCGCCGCCGTGAAGAGCACCAGCGGGATATGCGCCAGTTGCTGGTAGACGCACAGGGTGCGCAGCAATTCATAGCCCTCGGTACCGGAGAAGCTGCGCGGGTCCAGCAGGATCAGGGCCGGCAGGTCCTTGCTGCGGCACAGCGCCTGCGTGAGCAGGGAGGCATTGGCCAGCTCGGCATCATCGAACCATTCGAACTGGCAAGGCAACTGGCTGCGCCAGAGCGCAAAGCGTGCGGTTTCGATGGCGTCCAGGTCGGCGTCGATGACGAGGATGCGGGGCAGGTGATGAGTCAGGGACATGGCGGCCTCCTTGCTGGGATGGAGGCATCTTAGGAGAGCTGAGCCGGGTGGGCTATCAGGAGCTTCCTGATGGACCGGTTGCCTGCGCGCGAGCGGCGCAGGCCAGCCGGACAGACGTTCAAACGCCGTCGCGGGTGCTGTTCTCGAACTGGCGGGCGTATTCGGCGCGGCGCGCCTGGTCGGATTCGATCAGGAGGCGATAGCGGGTTTCGGAGACGCGCTGCTGCAACACCGCAGCATAGCGTTCGCGCTGCAGCCATTCGATGATGATCGAGGCCGTGGCGACGATGACCATGTAGACCAGGATCAGGAAGATGTCCTTGTCATCCAGTCCATCCATCGTGTAGTAGGGCTTGCGGAAGAAAAACATGGCCGTGGGAATGCTGACCGCCAGCAGGCCCAGGGAATACAGATAGCCGAACAGATAGCTCATCACGATGCAATTGACGGCAAAAAACAGCATCGACAGCGATTCCTCGACAAACGGCGCCAGCGCATAGCGCAACCCGAACGCCGCCACGAAACCGAACGTGCTCACGTACAGCGGCCGGAACCCCTGCGGGCGCCAGCTCTTGGCGTTCTTGAGTCGGATCAGGCTCATGATGGTCTTGGAATGGGGGCGGGTCGTGTCCATCTTCATTTACATCGCACCATGGTGCAATGGGATCATGTTAAGAATGTTGTCTGTCAAAAGGCTTACTGGCGTTGTTCCAGCGCATCAACTCAGTAGCGTCTGTCCTTCAGCGGTGAGGAGTGGGCGAGATATTTGCGGCTGATCTCGTTGCCGTGGATCTCGATGCTGCGCTTGATGAACATCACGGTTTCATTGGTGACGATCTCGCGTTCATTGTCCACCGTGATGATGTGATAACAGTCGCCCAGCCAGACCACCTTGCGCACCTCGGCATTGATCTGCTGGAGGATCATTTCGGCGTTGCGCGGGGAGGCGGTCTCGTCGTCGATGGAGTGGATGATCAGGGTATCGGTGCGCACCAGCGGCAGCGAGCTGCGCACGAAGGCGATCATGCGCAGCGCCGCGCGCAGGTGGCGCGCCGGGATGGAGGCTGCACCCACGGCCGCGACGCCATCCTTTTCCAGCGCAGCGGCCACGCGTCGGCGCATCTCGAAGTTCTTGATGCCGTAGGGTTCGCTTTCCTTGTAGGACCAGTTGCGCAGGCCCAGGTCGTAGACCACGGTGAGGAGCTTCCAGTACCAGGGAACCGACCAGCCGTCATATTGCAGCACCGGCGAGAGCAGCACCACCGAGAGCAGGTCCTTGCTGCGCGCAGCCACTGCCAGGGCCAGCGTGGCCCCCATGGACAGGCCGCACAGCGAGACGGTACGGAATTCTTCCTTCAGGCGCGCTACCCGGCTCTCGACCACGGCGCACCAGTCTTCCCAGTCGGGCGAGACGCGCGGATTGGTCAGGGCGGCGGAATAATTGTCGATATTCAGCGGGATGACGGTACAGCCTGCCTTCTTGAGCTGCTTGGGGATGGAGCCCATTTCCAGATGCGAGCCGCACAAGCCGTGCAGCAGGATGACTGCGTGGTCCTTGTGGGGACCGCCATGGCGCTCTTCGGTGTGCCGCTCGTCGGCGGGCTCGGCAACCGCGCTCGTGGTGCCGCTGGTATCAATGGGTGACAGTGAGTCCATAAATCTTCAAACGCTTTTCGCGCCTCGCCGGCGCGGCCTGGCGAATCGTTCGCCCCCCGTTCAGTACGAGTAAGCGGGCCGACGCTTGAGCGCGTTCTGTTTCCCGGCTACCAACTCCGCTGCCGTCCAGGCGGATGACTTTTGGCGAAAGTCTAACTGTCTGAATGGAATGTTGCCAGCGTTTATCAGATGCATTCCCGCCAACCCCGGGTGAGGGAGGCCTTGGTTGCTATCCGGCAGGAAAATGACAATCCGATGACAGAATAACGTTGTAAGTACGCAATGGGTGCACAAGGCTTCATATTTTGCTGAAAATGCCTTGAACCGGGCCCTGTGTGGCCGCGCAGCGACAGCGCCATCAAAAAAAGCCCTTCGAGCGAACTCGAAGGGCTTTGCTCAACAGGACTGCGCGGTCAGCGGGATCAGCCGCGGCCTTCCAGATGGCCATTGACCACCCGCACCTGATCGCCGACGCGCCAGTTCTCGCTGCTCTGCGGGAAGCTGCGGGTCTTGCCGTTTTCCATGCGGACATCGACCACATAGCTGGTGGTGGCGCGCACGTTCTTTTCGACTTCGTTACCGGCATAGCCGCCGCCGACAGCACCGGCGATGGTGGCCAGGGTGCGGCCGGTACCGCCGCCGATCTGGTTGCCCAGGAGGCCGCCGACCACGGCGCCGCCGGCAATGCCCACACCGCTGGTGGGGGCGGTATGGCGCACGGTGCGCACGCCGATCACTTCACCACAGCTGCTGCAGACGGCCGGGGCGCGCTGCGCCACCGGGGCGGCCGCCTGGGCCGGATAGGCGCCTTGCTGCGGCTGGTAGGAAGTCGATTGCGCAGCGGGTTGCTGCGCTTGCTGCTGTTGCGCCGGGGACTGGCCCGGTTGTTCCATGGCCGCAATCTGCTGCGGCGAATTGGCGCTCTTGGAGCTGGGCAAGAGGCCCGTCATGGCGGCCACGCCGATCAGGCTGACCAGGATGACGGCTACCGAAGCACCGGCGACCAGCGGATGGATGCGGCCTGAGGACGACGGCTGGGAGGGTTGAGCCAGACCGTTGTTGTTTGCATTCACGTGTTGTGGGGTATTGGTTTCCATGATGACCTCTCTAGTTGTTCTGTTGTCGTTGATGAGTGGATGACTGGATTATGGAGTGGTCACGGGCCAAAAAAAATCCCGATTCTGTGTCAGTTGTAAGGACATGTAATCCTGCAACAGCGGCACGTAAAGCGGGTTTGCGGCAAGACAACGTTAGCCGGAGACGGTGAGGAAAGTACGGGGGAGGAGGCACGCATCCCGGACGGGAGGCGCAGGAGGGCAATGACGATACCACCCGGGAGCGGCGCGGGGGGCGCCGTCTCCCGGTACAGCAGGATCAGTCTTCGCGGCGCAGGTGCGGGAACAGGATCACGTCGCGGATGTTGGGCGAGTCGGTAATCAACATCATCAGGCGGTCGATGCCGATGCCGCAGCCACCGGCCGGGGGCATGCCGTATTCCAGGGCACGGATGTAGTCGGCGTCGTAATACATGGCTTCTTCGTCACCGGCATCCTTGGCGGCTACCTGGGCCTGGAAGCGGGCGGCCTGGTCTTCGGCATCGTTGAGTTCGGAGAAGCCGTTGGCGATCTCGCGGCCGGTAATGAAGAGCTCAAAGCGCTCGGTGATGCCGGCCACGGTGTCGGAAGCGCGCGCCAGCGGCGAGACTTCGACCGGATAGTCGATGATGTAGGTCGGGTTCCACAGCTGCGATTCGGCCGTTTCTTCGAACAGCGCCAGTTGCAGTGCGCCGATGCCGGCACCGGCCAGCGGGGCCTGGTCGGTCTTGACGCCGAACTTCTTCAGTTCAGTGCGCAGGAAGTCGATGTCGGCCAGTTGCGCTTCGGTGTAGTTGGGTGCGTACTTCAGGATCGCGCCGGTGATGGTCAGGCGGTCGAAGGGCTTGGACAGGTCCAGCTCGCGGCCCTGGTAGGTCAGTACCGCAGTGCCGTGGGCATCGATGGCGGCCTGGCGGATCACCTGTTCGGTGAAGCCCATCAGCCACTGGTAATCCACGTAGGCGGCGTAGAACTCCATCATCGTGAATTCGGGATTGTGACGCGGCGAGACACCTTCGTTGCGGAAGTTGCGGTTGATCTCGAAGACGCGCTCGAAGCCGCCCACCACCAGGCGCTTCAGGTACAGCTCGGGGGCAATGCGCATGAACATCTGCATGTCCAGCGCATTGTGATGGGTGATGAAAGGCTTGGCCGCCGCGCCGCCCGGGATCGGGTGCAGCATCGGGGTTTCCACTTCCATGAAGCCGTTGGTTTCCATGAAGCGGCGGATCGACGACATCGCGGCGGTACGCGCCTTGAAGGTGCGGCGGGTCTCTTCGCTCATGATCAGGTCGACGTAGCGCTGGCGATACTTCATTTCCTGGTCGGCCAGGCCGTGGAACTTGTCCGGCAGCGGGCGCAGCGACTTGGTGATGAGCTTGAGCTTGGTGACCTTGATGGACAGTTCGCCGGTCTTGGTCTTGAAGAGCGACCCTTCGGCACCCAGGATATCGCCCAGGTCATAGTGCTTGAAGGCGGCCATGGCTTCTTCGCCGGTGACGTCACGGGTCACGTAGAGCTGGATGCGGCCATCGGCACGCACGCCGGAGGCATCCTGCAGGGTGGCGAAGGCAGCCTTGCCCATGACCCGCTTCAACATCATGCGGCCGGCGACGGTGACGGTGACCGGCTCGGCTTCCAGGGCTTCGTTCTCGAAGCCGTCATATTTCGCATGCAGGTCGGCGGCGTTGTTGGCCGGACGGAAATCGTTGGGGAAGGCGACGCCCTGTTCGCGGATGGCCGCCAGCTTGGCGCGGCGCTCGGCGATGATGCTGTTCTCGTCGGCTGCCGGCTGGGCGGCGGGGGTGTTTTGCGTGGTCATGGTTGGAATTCTTGAAGGTTGAACGGTCGGATCAGCAAGAGCCGGCCGCGCAGCAAGGCCGCGCGGCCGCTCCGGATCAGACGCCCTGTTTCAGCGAGGCCGCGATGAAGTCGTCGAGGTCGCCATCGAGGACGGCCTTGGTGTTGCCGGTTTCGAAGTTGGTGCGCAAGTCCTTGATGCGGGACTGGTCCAGCACGTAGGAGCGGATCTGGTGGCCCCAGCCGACGTCGGTCTTGGAGTCTTCCAGCTTCTGCTGCTCGCTCATGCGCTTGCGCAGTTCCAGTTCGAACAGCTTGGCGCGCAGCATGTCCCAGGCTTCGGCACGGTTGCGGTGCTGGCTGCGGTCGTTCTGGCATTGCACGACGATGCCCGACGGCGCGTGCGTCAGGCGCACGGCGGAGTCGGTCTTGTTGATGTGCTGGCCACCGGCACCGGAGGCGCGGTAGGTGTCCACCCGCACGTCGGCCGGGTTGATCTCGATCTCGAAGGATTCGTCCACTTCGGGGTAGACGAAGAGACTGGAGAAGGAGGTATGGCGGCCATTGGACGAGTCGAAGGGCGACTTGCGCACCAGCCGGTGCACGCCGGTTTCGGTGCGCAGGAAGCCATAGGCGTATTCGCCCTCGACCTTGATGGTGGCGGTCTTGATGCCGGCCACTTCACCGTCGGACTGTTCCAGGATCTCGGCCTTGAAGCCCTTGCGTTCGCAGTAGCGCAGGTACTGGCGCAGCAGCATGGAAGCCCAGTCCTGGGCTTCGGTGCCACCCGCACCGGCCTGGATGTCGATGAAGCAGTTGTTGGCGTCCATGGGGCCGCTGAACATGCGGCGGAATTCCATTTCTTCCACCAGCTTCTTCAGGTTCTCGGCGTCGCCTTCGATGGAGACGATGGTGTCTTCGTCCTTTTCCTCGCGGGCCATCTCGAAGAGGTCGCGGGCATCGGTGAGTTCGCTGTCGATCTTGATGAGGGTGTGGACGATCGCTTCCAGCGATTTCTTTTCCTTGCCGAGGTCCTGGGCCCGCTTCTGGTCGTTCCAGACGTTGGGGTCTTCCAGTTCGGCGTTGACTTGTTCGAGTTTCTCCGACTTCACATCGAAGTCAAAGATACCTCCGAAGCTCGGTGGCGCGGGTGGCCAGGTCGTCGAGCAGGGATTGGAGGGAATTGAGGCGTTCTGCTTCCATGATGGTTTCTTTTGCGATCAAACCTCGAATTATACAAGAGGAGGAGGGCAGTTTCACCCCCGTCACGCGCCTGTCATTTTCCCTCGCTACCATCGGCGCGCTTGTTTGACTGACAAAATCCTGACGGCGGCGCCCGGCGCTGCCTGCCACCTGCTAGCCAATACGGAGAACCTTCGATGAGACAGCCCGCCCCCACCGCCCACCCATCCCCCGCCGAAGCGCCGCAAGCCGGCCGCCGCAGCCTGCTCAAGGCCCTGGGTGCCGCGCCCCTGCTGCCGCTGACCGGTGGCCTGTCGGCCTCGGCCCTGCTGGCCGCGTGTGCCACCCCGGGCGCGGGCAAGCCGTTCGCCTCGGCGCGCTTCACCGGCATGCCTGCCCCGACCCTGGACAACCCGGCCGCCATGGCCGCCACCACCGTCGGTTCGGCCCTGGAAGTGAGCTTTACGGATGGCAGCAAGCAGAGCTACAAGCTGGCCTACCAGCCCTTCTTCATGACCGGCGACATGGTGCCCAACGGAAAGGGCGGCACCATCCTGGCCGGCGGCTACCTGGACATCCACAACCAGCCCATCATCGACCGCTCGGTTGCGGGCCGGGAGCGCCAGTTCTATTCCGACTGCCCGGATGGTTCCTCGCTGCTGACTCTGCAAAACGCCAAAGTGCCCGGCGTGAAGGGCAATGCGGTGTTTGCCGTGGTGCAATTCGAGTACACCACCCGCGACCAGAAGCAGGCTGCCATGTACGGCCAGCTGCCGTCGCCCATCGCCGTACTGACGCTGGACCAGGATCCGTCCTCGGGCAAGCTCTCGCTGGTGCGATACCACAACGTCGACACATCCCAGGTCAACGGCCTGTGGATCACCTGCGGTGCCAGCCTGTCGCCCTGGAATACGCACCTGTCGTCGGAAGAATATGAACCGGACGCCTCGGCCATCGCATCCAATCCGCAATTCAAGGCCTTCAGCAAGAATCTCTATGGCGACGAGAACCGCGCCAATCCCTACCACTACGGCCACCTGCCGGAAGTGACCGTCAACCCGGACGGCACCGGCTCCATCAAGAAGCACTACTGCCTGGGCCGCATCTCGCACGAGCTGGTGCAGGTCATGCCCGACCAGCGCACCGTGTTGATGGGCGACGATGCCACCAATGGCGGCCTGTTCATGTTCATCGCCGATCGCGCCGCCGACCTGTCCTCCGGCACGCTCTACGTGGCGCGCTGGGAGCAGGTCTCGGGCGTCGGTCCGGGCGCCGGCAAGCTGTCCTGGGTGCGCCTGGGCAGCGCCACCAGCGCCGAAGTCAAGGCCATGGCGGACCGCTACAAGGCCGCCGACATCATGGACATCCGCACCAGCGATCCGGCCGATGGCTCCTTCTCCAAGATCCCGTTCAATGGCAAGTTCAACTGGGTGCGCGTCAAGCCGGGTATGGAAAAGGCCGCGGCCTTCCTGGAGACCCACCGCTACGCTGCCCTGGCTGGCGGCAGCCTGGGCTTCACCAAGATGGAAGGCACGACCGTCAATGCGCGCGACAAGATCGCCTATTCGGCCATGTCCTACATCCAGACCTCGATGCTCAATGGTTCCGGCCACATCAAGGTCGAAGGCCCCAAGGCTGGTGCCGTGTATGCCCTGAACCTGCGCGGCGGCCAGCGCGATGCGGCGGGCAAGGCCATCGACAGCGAATGGGTGGCCGTCGACATGGCCGCGCCGGCAGCGCTGGTCGGTGTGGACCTGAAGACCCCGGATGCGCTGGGCAACCTGGCCGACCAGGAACACATCGCCAATCCGGACAACATCAAGTTTTCCGAAAAGCTGCGCACTTTGTTCATCGGCGAAGACAGCGGTATGCACGTCAACAACTTCCTGTGGGCTTACAACGTCGATACCAAGGCGCTCACCCGGGTGCTGTCCTGCCCGGCGGGTGCCGAATCGACCGGCCTGCATGCGGTCGACGAGATCAACGGCTGGACCTACGTGATGAGCAATTTCCAGCACGCCGGCGACTGGGAAAAGGGCTTGCACGACAAGGTGAAGGACACCCTCGATCCGCTGGTGCGGGCCAACTACAAGGACCGCTTCGGTGCCACGGTCGGCTACCTGACCGGTTTGCCGCATACGGGAAAGGCCTGATGTGAAGTAAAGGGGTTCACCCTGAAGCGGGTGGACGGAACGCATTCTGCCAGGATCAGTCCTAACAGCTCGTTCCGTCCCGCTCGCCGATGACCAGAAAGCTGTCTTCCTCCTTATCGCTACCGCTCCTGTGTGCCATGCTGCTGGCCGCATGTGCCAGCACTCCCGCGCCGCACGGCCAGGTCAAAGGGGTCGAGGCCAGTTCGCGCGAGATGGGGCAATCCGACAGCAACCGCGTGGCCACGCTGGCCATGCGGGCTAATCTGGACAGCCTGTACCTGTTGATGTCCAAGCTGTATCGGCGCAATCCGGCCGAATGGAAAAAGACTGCAACTACCCGCGAAGAGGCCGAAAAGAAAGTACGCCAGGCCATCGAAGAGCGCCAGCCCTGGCCCGAGCTGCAAGGCAAGCGCGACATCCAGGCCATGACTCTGGCGCTGGCACCGGAATTCAAGGGAGACCGCGTAGCCGCCTTCATCCATGCCACTGCCGATATGATTATCGTGGCGCACGGCAACAGGATCGAATTCTTCCTGGTCGACGGGCTTGATGCCCAGCATCTCTACAACGCAGCCCGCAACGTTGAAATTGCCGCATGGATCCTGGCCAGCCGACGTAATGCCGCTGGCGTGCCCTTGTTGCTGTCCGACGAGATCGGCAACGAGGCGCGCAATCTCAGTTTTGAACGCGAATTCGGCAAGATCGTCGGCCGCCTGGACCTGATGGCCGAATTCATGACCGAGCGCTATCGCCGCGCCGGCATCAGTTATGTGCAGAACCTGCTGGGCGGCTCATTCCTGCAGTTTCTGCCGGTGCGCTGAGTTCTTCTGCCGCCGCCGGGCGCGCCGGGGCGATCACGTAGCAGCCGCGCCCGTTGCCCTTGGCGGCGTACATGGCCTTGTCGGCCGCTTGCAGGAGGCTGTCGGCATCACAGCTGCCATCACAGACGGCAATGCCGACCGATACACCCAGCTGGAACTCGCCCTGGGGCAGGTGCAGCGGTTCGGATACCACCTTGATGCATTTTTCGGCCAGCACCTGGGCGCCGCTTTCGAAGGGCCGTCCGAGATCGGTGACGAGCAGCACGAACTCGTCTCCACCTACCCGCGCCAGGGTGTCGCCATGGCGCGCCACCTGGCGCAGGCGGCGGGTGACTTCCTGCAGCGCATGGTCACCGGCCTTGTGGCCGAGGGTATCGTTGATGGGCTTGAAGCCGTCCAGATCCAGGAACAACAGTGCCACGCCATTGCGTTCGCGGCAGGCGTGCGTCAGGGCGGCTTCCATGCGCTCGGCCAGCATCATGCGGTTGGGCAGGCCGGTCAGTACGTCATGATGGGCCTGGTGCTGCAGTTCGGCCTGGTGCATCTTCAGCCGCGACAGCAAGCCATTGAAGGCCATGGTCAGATGTCCGACTTCATCGCGCCGCTCCACCGGCAGCGGCGACAGCGGCAGCTCGCCGCGCGTCATGCGGCGGGCCAGGTCGGCGGCGCGGTGCAAGGGACGGAAGAACCAGAAATACGCCCCCAGGACCAGTGCCAGGATGATCACCGACTGGATCAGGCCACCGCGTCCGATCAGGGCGCGGGTCCGTTCGGTCTTCGGCATCGCCGCCGCCAGCGGCAAGGTCACGGCGACCATCCAGCTGGTACCCGGCACCGAGGCGAATGCCTTGATCTCATTGACGCCATTGGCGGCCAGGCCCACCCCATTGCCACGAAAGCCTTGCAGGGCCTGATCCATCAAGGGGTCCTGGCCGGCCGGAGGCAGCAGCGTCAACTGCAGGGCCTCGTCGCTGGAGGCGATCACCATCCGCTGCGCCGGTGAAATCAGCAAGAAACTGCCGATCGGCTCCCGCCGTGCCCGCTGCAGGTGATCGAGCAAGCCCGGCGCGTTCAGTTCGTGGCTGCCGCCCATGACGCCGACGACCTGGCCTGCCGCGTTGCGCAGCGGGGTCAGCATGGCGATGATGGGTTTGCCAGTTACCGGGTTGGCCAGTGGCGGGCCGATCACGGTGTCGCCTTGCAGCACCCGCTCGAAGTCGGCGTACTGGGTCAGCGACAGCGCGCGGCGGCCGTTCTGTGTCGGGTACTCCACCAGGATGCGGCCATGGAGGTCGGCGATGAAGAGGCCCTGTCCAAACAGGGGGAGCAATTGCTGATGGCCTTCCAGCCAGGCCCGCGCGGCAGCCGGATCTTCCTGCAGACCTGGCGGCAGATGCCGTGACAAGCCTTCCAGATAATGAACGCGCTCCTGTACGCGGTAGCCGATGTCATCGGCCAGATAGCTGGCAATGGTGCTTTGCTGGTCGGCCGCGACCTGGGCCTGTTCTTTTTCGAGGAAGCCCACCAGCAGGTAATAGCGCAGGAACGCGCTGCCCACGATCAGCACAAGGCCGAAGAGGACGAGCCGGGTCACCAGGCTGCAATTGAAGCGCTTGATCTTCATTCAGGGGTTTGATGTTGTTGTTATTCCTGGAGCGCCCGTGTTGACAGCTTCCCTCAACTCTGTCCGGAAGTCGCTCCAACCCAACATTGTGCCACTGCAACCAAGCGCTTGGCGGCCTTTTTTGTACACTGTTGTCTGTCTGCAATCCATGCTTGGCGCGGCTTTCGCGGCCAGGGATGGATGTCGGCTGATTGTCAGGATCAGGCTGGTTCGGCGTGTTCCACCATCAGTTGCACGGTGGTCTTGCCGTTGTACTCATTGGCATCCAGGCGGAAGGCGACCTGCGCGTGGTCGGGCAGGGCATCGGTATGGCCGAACCAGATGGCGTCATATTTGCGGCCACCTTTTTCCAGTTGCAGCTTGAGATGCTTGTCCTTGAGGATGCGCTGGCTGAGCACGCGGAAATGGTCGCAGAAGACCGGCGGTGCAAAGCCCTGGCCCCACACTTGCTGGTCCATCAGGCTGATGAATTCCACCGAATAGTAGCTGTCTTCGAGTTCGCCATCGGTTTCGATGACCCGCTCCAGCTGGTTTTGCGTCAGCCAGTCGCGGCCGACCGCCTCGAAGGCCTGTGAAAAGGCGTCGAAGGCTTCGGCATGGATGGTCAGTCCGGCCGCCATGGCGTGGCCACCGAACTTGGTCATCACCGAGGGTGCATGCTTGGACACCAGGTCCAGCGCATCGCGCAGGTGGAAGCCTGCAATCGAGCGGCCCGAGCCCTTGATGAAACCTTCATCTCCCGGCGCGAAGGTGATCGTGGGACGGTAGAACTTGTCCTTCAGGCGCGAGGCCACGATGCCGATCACGCCCTGGTGCCAGGACGGATCGAAGACCGCGATGGTGCGGCGGTCGGCCGGGTTGAAGTCGTCCAGCAGCAGCAGGGCGGTATCCTGCATGCCGGCTTCGATGTCGCGCCGTTCGCGGTTGATGGCGTCCAGTTGCTGGGCGATGGCCCAGGCGCGGCCTTCGTCGTCGGTGGTCAGGCATTCGATGCCCAGCGACATGTCGGCCAGGCGGCCGGCGGCGTTCAGGCGCGGGCCGACGGCAAAACCGAGGTCGAAGGGTGTGGCCCGGCGTGCCTCGCGGCCGGCCGCGCGGAACAGGGCGGCGATGCCGGGATGCATCTTGCCGCTGCGCATGCGCTTCAAGCCCTGTGCCACCAGGATACGGTTGTTGGCGTCCAGTTTCACCACGTCGGCCACGGTGCCCAGGGCCACCAGGTCGAGCAGGCTGTCCAGGCGGGGCTGGGTCTGGGCATCGAAGAGGCCGCGCTTGCGCATCTCGGCGCGCAAGGCCAGCAGTACGTAGAACATCACCCCCACACCCGCCAGGTTCTTGCTCGGGAAGCCGCACTGCGGCTGGTTGGGATTGACGATCACGCGCGCCTCGGGCAGGGCGTCGCCCGGCAGGTGGTGGTCGGTCACCACCACGTCGATGCCGCGCCGCTTGGCCTCGGCCACCCCATCGATGCTGGCGATGCCGTTGTCGACGGTGACGATGATGTCGGGATTCTTCTCGCGCACGGTCAGTTCGACGATCTCGGGCGTGAGGCCATAACCGTACTCGAAGCGATTGGGCACGATGTAGTCCACCTGCGCCCCCAACAGGCGCAGTCCGCGCAGGCCGACCGCACAGGCGGTGGCGCCGTCGCAGTCATAGTCGGCGACGATGACCAGTTTCTTGCGCGCGGCGATGGCATCGGCCAGGTAGCTGGCGGCGGCGTCGATGTGCAGCAGGCCGGACGGGGCGATCAGGGCGTTGAGTTCGCTGGCCAGCTCACGCGCGGTGGACAGGCCGCGCGCCGCATAGACGCGCGCCAGCACCGGGTGCACGCCTTCGGCAATGAGTTGTTCTGCCTGGGCGATGTCATAGGTACGGGTGGTGACGCGAATCATGCCGACAGCCCCGACAGCGAAGGTTTGCGCCAGAAACGCCGCAATGCGCCGCGCGTGACCACCACTTCCTGGCTGCGGTCCGCGCCGGTCAGGATCAGGTTCAGCGACTCCAGCGCACCGGCCCGTAGCGACACCAGCAAGGGCGCCAGCCAGTCGCGGTCCAGATGTTCCAGGTGTTGCAGCCACAGGCCCCATTCCTCGGCGAGAGCGGCTTCGGCCAGCGCATCGAGGACCAGCAGGCGATGGCCGCCGGTTTGCACGATCTGGGCTGCGCCACTCTCCTTGACCTCTTCGCCGAAGGCGCGCAGCCAGCCACGCAGGCCGAAGCGGCTGGCATAGCGGTCCTGGGCCAGCGTGCCGGCGTCGGCACCGCCCCAGATCCAGATCGAATTGATGGCCTTCTGGCCGCGCATTTCGCGCTGTTCGTTGAGGGACTCGGCGAACCATTGCATCTGCACTTCATTTTGCAGTTTGCGCCAGGCCAGCTCGCCCGGACCTTCCGGCATCCAGATATCGACATTGCGCCCGCTGGCCGCCGAAGGCGTGGAGGTGCGCAGGCCGGCCCAGGCATCGGCCCGGATGAACCAGGTGCGGGCATCGCCATAGACCAGCTCATGGCCGATCTCGGTAAAGAGCGGCAGGGCGGCATCGAACAGGCGGCGCGATTCGTCCTCTTCCAGTTGCAACTGGCCGATGTCGGTCAGCACCAGATGGTCGCGCGCCACGTGGATGTGCGCCGGGTGCAGCACGAACCAGTGGCCAGCTGCAGGTGCATGGCCCAGGCTTTGCATCAGGGCGCTGGCGGCGGCCGGGCTGGAATCCTGCGGTGCCGGGGGCAGGCCGAAACGCTGTGCCAGCCAGTGTTCATGCGGCAGGGCGCGCGAAAACGGATCATGCGCCTGGCGCGGCGCGGCCTTGCCCCGGCCCAGCAGCATGGCCAGGGCCGGCGCCTGGCACTGGCGCAGCAGGTCGCGCGCCAGCTCGGCCGGGGGCAGGGCGAACGGAATGAGGATGTCGAGTTGATTCATGGGGCGCTATTTTAGCGGCTGGCGCGCCGCTTGGCCCCGTCGTCTGCACAAAGCTTCACTTCAAGGCAGTGTCATTGCTTGTTCCAGGCGGTTTTGGCGCGCTGCCGCACCAGCATGCGTACGCTGTCCGGCATGGGCGTGCGGGCGCCGTTGACCTCGGCCGAGAGCCACAGGCTGTCTTCGAAGAAGGGCAACATGCGCGGCGTGATGAAGCGGCTGCGGATGCCGTTGACGTGGCGGTCGCCCTGCGCGGTCTGCTGGGTGATGTAGAAGCGCTGCGGCACCACCAGGTGCAGATATTGCCTGGCGCGCGTCATGGCGACATACAGCAGGCGCCGCTCCTCGGCGATCTCGGCCTCGCTGCCGGTGGCCAGATCGGACGGGATGCAGCCATCGACCACGTTCAGGACATGCACCGAGCGCCATTCCTGGCCCTTGGCGGAGTGGATGGTGGAAAGCGTCAGGTAATCCTCGTCGCGGTAGGGCGGGGCGGAGAAATCGCTGCTGGCCTCGGGCGGGTCCAGCGTCAGTTCGGTGAGGAATTTCTCGCGCGAGGCGTAGCCATTGGCCAGGGCGGCCAGTTGCTCGATGTCGGCGGCGCGGGCGTCGGCATCCTCGTAGCGCTGCTCCAGCTGCGGCAGATACCAGTCGCGCGCGGCCTGGATGTCGGTCGGCCAGGCGGCGCTGGCGCGGCGCATCAGGGCATAGGTATCGGCAAAGGCCTGCCATTGCAGGGCGATGTTGGCCGGGGCGCCGAACTGCAGCAGGGCATCGGCCGGGTCGCTGGCGGTGGCCATCAGGTCCAGCACCTTCCTGGCGGTGGCCGGGCCCACGCCGGGGATCAGCTGCAGCGCGCGAAAACCCGCCATGCGGCCGCTGGGATTGTGCGCCAGGCGCAGCAGCGACAGCAGGTCCTTGATGTGGGTGCTTTCCAGGAACTTGAGGCCGCCGAATTTCACGAAGGGGATGTTGCGCCTGACCAGTTCCAGCTCCAGCGCCGCGCTGTGGGCGGCGGTACGGAACAGCACCGCCTGGGATTTCAGGGTGAGCCCTTCTTCACGATGCGCCAGGATGCGGTTGGCCACCCAGCGCGCCTGTTCGGCCTCATCCGGAATCACCACCAGTTGCGGCTTCTGCGAAGAAGGCTTGTCGCTCCAGAGCTGCTTGACGTGGCGCTCCGGCGCGTCGGCGATGACCGCATTGGAGGCCTGCAGGATGGGCTGTGTGGAGCGGTAGTTCTGCTCCAGTGTCAACAGCCGCGCCGGCTGCGTGAACAGCTCGGGGAAGTCGAGGATGTTGCGCACCGTTGCGCCACGGAAAGAATAGATGGACTGGGCATCGTCGCCCACGGCCGTCACGCCGGCACCGTCGGGCTTCATCCTTTGCAGGATCTCGGCTTGCAGGCGGTTGGTGTCCTGGTACTCATCCACCAGCACATGATCGAAACGCGCCCCGACCGATTGCGCGATCTCGGGGTCCGACAGCATGTCGGCCCAGAACAGCAGCAGGTCATCGTAATCCAGCACGTGCTGGGCTTCCTTGGCCTCGACATAGCGGGTGAAGAGCTCGCCCAGCAGCCTTTCCCATTCCCGGCACCACGGGAACTGGGTCTGCAGCACCGTGCCCAGATCTTGCCGGGTATTGACCGCACGTGAATAAATGGACAGGCAGGTGGCCTTCAGCGGAAAGCGCTTGTCGGTGGCAGACAGCCCCATCTCATGGCGCAGCAGTCCGATCAGGTCTTCCGAATCGCCGCGATCCTGGATGGTGAAGTCTTCTTCCAATCCGATGACGGCCGCGTATTCCCGCAGCAGGCGCGCGCCGATGGCGTGGAAGGTGCCCGACCACGGCAGTTGCGGCGGGGCATCGGCGGCACCCAGGCCCAACACCTGGCGGATCACCTGCCCGACCCGGCGGCCCATGTCGGCGGCGGCCCGGCGCGAGAAGGTCAGCAGCAGGATGCGCTGCGGGTCGGCGCCGTCCAGGATCAGCCGCGCCACCCGGTGCGCCAGGGTATTGGTCTTGCCCGAACCGGCGCCAGCCACGATCAGCAGCGGCGGCTGCTGCGCCGGGGGCAGCTTGCTGCCGTGATCGACGGCTTCGCGCTGCCAGGCATTGAGGCGCGCGAACGGATCGCGCTCGGCAGCGGGTGGGCTGCAGGCTTCAGGCGCGTCCTGGGTCAGTTCAGTGGGCATGGTGCAGGGAAATTCATAGGGGCAATGGGTGAGCAAGCGGATACTGTATATATAAACAGTTGCCGCCGCAACAGGTCGCGCATGCTTTATATGAAGCTGGATGGCGCGAACCTCTGCCGTGGAAGTGAATCTACATGCATCACGGCGAGCAATCGACGGGTCAAGCGCGAGCATGGGAGCCCGGCCAGGGATGGGCCGAGGCGCCAAACTGTGGCAAACTTCGCGCTTTGTCTTCGCCCGTGTTGGCGTGCGGCCAGAGGATTGCGTTCCTGCAACGGGGGCGCGAGGCCACTGGCGGCACATTGTGCAGGCCCTCTCCCGGAGCAACTTTGAGTCTGATTAAAAACCTGCCGTTCGAATGGCTGGTCGGCATCCGCTACACGCGGGCCGGCAAGCGCAGCGGCCGCAACAGTTTCATTTCCTTCATTTCCCTTATTTCGATGTCCGGCATCGCGCTGGGCGTGGCTGCCTTGATCGTCGTCCTCTCGGTGATGAACGGCTTCCAGAAGGAGGTGCGCGACCGCATGCTGTCCGTGCTGGCGCATATCGAGGTGTTCGATGCCTCCGGTTCCATGAAGGACTGGCAGTCCGTGGCCAAGCAGACCTTCCAGAATCCCGAAGTGCTGGGCGCCGCACCCTACGTGGCCGGCCAGGCCATGATGACGCGCGACGACAACCTGCGCGGCGTGCTGGTGCGCGGCGTGCTGCCCGAGGAAGAGCCCAAGGTCTCGGACGTGGCCAAGCAGGTCAAGCAGGGCAGCTTCGATTCCCTGAAACCCGGCGAATTCAACATCGTCATCGGCGGCGAGCTGGCGCGCGGCATGCGTGTGGGGCTGGGCGACAAGGTGACGGTGATCGTGCCGCAAGGGCAGGTGACCCCGGCCGGCGTACTGCCGCGCCTGAAGCAGTTCACCGTGACCGGGATCTTCGAGGCGGGCCATTATGAATTTGATTCGACCCTGGCTTTCATCCATCTCCAGGATGCCGAAACCCTGTTCCGCATGGATGCCCCGACCGGCGTGCGCCTGCGCATCCGCGACATGCTGCAGGCCCCGGAAGTGACCCAGCAGCTGGCGCGCACCCTGACGGGCGACCTCTACCTGCGCGACTGGTCGCAGCAGAACAGCAACTGGTTCGCAGCGGTGAAGACCGAAAAGCGCATGATGTTCATCATCCTCACCCTCATCATTGCGGTGGCAGCCTTCAACCTGGTCTCCACGCTGGTGATGACGGTGACCGACAAGCAGGCCGACATCGCCATCCTGCGCACGCTGGGCGCGTCGCCCGGGTCCATCATGAAGATCTTCGTGATCCAGGGGGCGCTGGTGGGGCTGATCGGTACGGCCATCGGCGTCGGCCTGGGGGTACTGGTGGCGCTCAACATCGATGTGCTGGTGCCGGCCATCGAGCACGCCTTCCATGTGCAGTTCCTGCCCAAGAGCATCTACGTGATTTCTGAATTGCCCTCCGACCTGATCTGGTCGGATGTCTACACCATCGGCGGCGTGGCCGTGGTGCTGGCTTTCCTGGCCACGCTGTATCCGAGCTGGGCTGCAGCCCGTGTCAAACCGGCGGAGGCGCTGCGCTATGAATAATCCCGATCCGATCAAGAACCGCCAGGCCGTGCTGTCGTCGCGCGGCCTCGGCAAGACCTTCACCCAGGGTAAATATTCGGTGAAGGTCTTGGGCAATGTCGACATCGACGTCTACCATGGCGAGCAGGTGGCCATCGTTGGTGCCTCGGGCTCGGGCAAGTCGACCCTGCTGCATCTGCTGGGCGGGCTGGATACGCCCAGCACCGGCACCGTGAACCTGCTGGGCAAGGATTTTGCCAACCTGGGCGAGAGCGAGCGGGGCAGCTTGCGCAACCAGTCGCTGGGCTTCGTCTACCAGTTCCACCATTTGCTGCCGGAATTCTCGGCGCTGGATAACGTGGCCATGCCGCTGATGATCCGGCGCGTCAAGCGTGCCGAGGCCCAGGAGCAGGCGCGCGAGATGCTGGAGAAGGTCGGCCTGGCGCAGCGTGTGACGCACGTGCCGGGTGAACTTTCCGGCGGCGAGCGCCAGCGCGTGGCATTGGCGCGGGCGCTGGTGACGCGTCCGGCCTGCGTGCTGGCGGACGAGCCAACCGGCAACCTGGACCGCAGCACGGCGGACCGCACCTTCGAGCTGATGATCGAGCTTTCGCGCACGCTGGGCACGGCCTTCGTGATCGTGACCCACGACATCGAACTGGCAGGCCGCTGTGCGCGCGTGTTGCGCTTGTCCGACCAGGGCCTGAAAGTGGCTGTGCAGCAGCCTTGATGCATTCCGGGTAAGCTAGGGCCTGACGCCGCCGTCTTGATGCAAGACGGCGGTGTGCTTTTGATGATACGAATATCTGAACAGATGGACACTGGAGCAACACAATGAACACCCGCCAATGGCTAGAGACCCTGGTCGCCTTTGATACCACCAGCCGCAATTCCAACCTGGAACTGATCACGACCGTGCGTGACAGCCTGCAAAAGCAGGGCATCTCCTCCTGGCTGGCGCACAACAAGGAGCAGACCAAGGCCAACCTGTTCGCCACCTTGCCCGCCACCGCCGGCCCCGATGCCGGCAGCACCGAGGGCGGCATCGTGCTCTCGGGCCACACCGACGTGGTGCCGGTCGATGGCCAGAAATGGGATACCGATCCCTTCACGATCACTGAAAAGGATGGCAGCCTGTACGGCCGTGGCACCTGCGACATGAAGGGTTTCATCGCCACCTCGCTGGCCTTGGTGCCGGAATTCCTGGCCATGCCGCGCGTGAAGCCGATTCACCTGGCCTTCTCCTATGATGAAGAAATCGGCTGCATCGGTGCGCCCGTGATGCTGGAAGAAATCGTCAGGCGCGGCATCAAGGTGGATGGCTGCGTGGTCGGTGAACCCACCAGCATGAACGTGGTGGTGGCGCACAAGGGCATCAACGTGTTTGCCTGCAAGGTGCACGGCAAGTCGGCGCACTCTTCGCTGACCCCGCAGGGCTGCAATGCCATCGAGCACGCCGCTCGCCTGATCTGCGCCATCCGCGATTTTGCCGATGGCTACAAGGCAAATGGCCCCTATGACCAATTCTTCGATGTGCCTTTCAGCACCATGACCACCAATCAGATCCGTGGCGGCATTGCGGTCAACACCATTCCCGAGCTATGTGAATTTACTTACGAATTCCGCAACCTGCCCGGCATGAGCGTGACCGACATCCAGGCCCAGATCGACAAGTACATTGCCGAGGTGTTGCTGCCCAAGATGCGCAGCGAGTTCCCCGAGGCCCGAGTGGAGATCGACAACTTCGCCGGCAGCCCGGCGCTGGAAGCGGTCGAGCAGGCGGCCATCACCGAGCTGGTGCGTGCGCTCACGGGCGACCGCGAAACCCGCAAGGTGGCTTATGGCACCGAGGCGGGGCTGTTCCAGCAGATTGGCATTCCGACCATCGTCTGCGGCCCCGGCGACATCGGCAACGCCCACAAGCCCAACGAGTTCGTCACCTTGTCCCAGATGGAACGCTGCGAGCAGTTCCTGCGCAAGCTGGGCAAGTCGCTGCAGGCGGCGTGATTGCCTTGCACGAGCGATATGAAGGAAATGGAGAGGGCGCGAGTGATCGCGTCCTTTTTTGCATTGATGCCTTTCAGGAAGTCATTCTTTACGATTGTTAATGCCTGAAAGAGGGGGTTAAACGGTACACTCCCGTGTCTGCATCCTGCACGAACAGGATACGCTGTACAAACAACAAGACGCTTCGGGGGAGGCGAGCCGGATCGTACCGGGTAGCGGCTCCCATTGCGTGTGTCGTCATCCGGAACTGGCGCGCAATGTGCCGGTCTTCCGATTTTCGCCAAGCCAGCACATGTGGGTTGATACGCATTGCCATCTCGATGCCGGGGAATTCGGCGCCCGTTCCGCTGCCGTGGCCGCCGAGGCCGCGCAGGCTGGGGTGCGTGCCATCGTCATCCCGGCCATCGCCAGGGCCAACTTCCAGGAAGTCGGCCGGCTGGCGCGCGAGGCCGGCAATGCCGTCTATGCGCTGGGCATTCATCCGCTGTACGTCCCCACGGCCCAGGAATCCGACCTTGAACTGCTGCGCACGGCCGTAGACGATGCGCTGGCAGATCCGCTTTTCGTGGGCATCGGCGAGATCGGCCTGGATTTCTTCGTGCCCGCCCTGAAGGAAACCCCGCTGCGCGAGAAGCAGGAATTCTTCTTTGCCGAACAACTCAAGCTGGCGCGCGACTTTGACCTGCCGGTGCTGCTGCACGTGCGGCGCTCGCAGGACACCATCCTCAAGTACCTGCGCCGCATCCGCGTGACGGGCGGCATCGCCCACGCTTTCAATGGCAGCGACCAGCAGGCCCGTACGTTCGTGGAGCTGGGTTTGCATCTGGGCTTCGGCGGCGCCATGACCTTCCCGCGCTCGCTGCAGATCCGGCGCCTGGCGGCGGAGTTGCCCTTGTCCTCCATCGTACTGGAGACCGATGCGCCGGATATCGCGCCGGCCTGGCGCCATCCCGGGATCAACACGCCTGACCAGATCCCGCGCATCGGCGAGGTTCTGGCCGAACTGCGCCAGTTGCCGCTGCACGACATCGCTGCCGCTACCACGGCCAATGCCCAGGCCGCGCTGCCGCGCCTGGCCCAGGCAGGACTGGCCCTCTGATGCGCGCGCTGATCATCGGTTTTGCCATCGGCGTGGGCTTGCTGCAGGTGCAGGGCCAGTTGCCCGGTATCGAATGGGTTGCGGTCGGGCTGGTGCTTTCCGTGTTGCTGGCCTTCACCGCCTGGAAGTTCTGGCAGCCTTTCCTGCGCGTGCCTTCGCTGCTGACCTGCGGCGCCTGGCTGGGCTTCCTGTGGGCGGCTTCCTTTGCGCTCTATTATCTGGACCAGGAATTGCCGAGCGCTTGGGAAGGGCGTGACATCACCGTCATTGGCACCGTCGCCGACCTGCCCGTGCACAACGAGCAGGGCGTGCGGTTCCGCTTCGACGTGGAGCAGGTGGTGGTGCAGGGCGGCGTGAAACCACCTGTGCCGCCCCGGCTGGCGCTGTCCTGGTACGGCAACCAGCGTTACCAGATGCCGTCCGAAGATGGCGAGCAGGCGGCCCCGCCCCGGCTGGCGGTGCCCGATCTGCGGCCGGGCGAGCGCTGGCGGTTGCAGGTGCGGCTCAAGCGTCCGCATGGCAATGCCAATCCCGATGGCTTCGACTATGAATTGTGGCTGCTGCAGGATGACGTGCGCGCCACCGGCTACGTGGTCGGCCGCCTGGCTGCGGCAGGGGCGCCGGTCACGGCCGTCAACCGGCGCGTCGATTCCTTCGTATGGACGCCTTCCCATGTAATCGACAGTGCACGCGGCTGGCTGCGCGACCGTATCTATGCAGCCTTGCCCGGTGCGCCGTATGCGGGCGTCGTCGCAGCCCTGGTGATGGGTGACCAGCGCGGCATCAACCAGGCTGACTGGACCGTCTTCAACCGCACTGGCATCGGCCACCTGATGGCCATCTCCGGCCTGCACATCACCATGCTGGCGGCCCTGTGCGGCGGCCTGGCGAGCTGGCTGTGGCGGCGGTCCTTCTTTACGGGTGCGCAATTGCCGCTGCGCCTGCCCGCCCAGAAGGTGGCGGTGATCGTGGGCATGCTGGCGGCTTTCCTCTATGTCTTGCTGGCCGGGTTCGGGGTGCCGGCCCAGCGCACGCTTTATATGCTGATCGTGGTCGGCATCGCGTTCTGGCGCGGCCGCATCGTGCGCGTCTCGGTGGTGCAATGCCTGGCGCTGGGACTGGTCCTGCTGCTGGATCCGTGGGCGGTGCTGTGGCCGGGCTTCTGGCTGTCTTTCGGGGCGGTGGCGCTGCTGCTGTATGGTTCGGTGGGCCGCATGCAGCCGCCGCAGGCTATGGCCGCGGCCGCTTCGCGCAAGCACTGGTGGCCGGCGCTGCTGCAGCGGATCAAGGAAGCCGGCTACGCCCAATATGTGGTGACACTGGGGCTGGTGCCGTTGACGATGCTGCTGTTCGGGCAGTATTCCCTGGTCAGCCCGATTGCCAATGCGGTGGCCATTCCGTTGGTCTCGCTGGTGATCACGCCGCTGGCCCTGCTGGGCAGCATCTTGCCGGCGGTGCTGGCGCAATTCGTCCTGCAGGTGCCGCATCAGTTGCTGGCATGGCTGGCTGAATTCCTGCAGGCCTTGAATGACATGCCCTGGGCGGTCTGGCAAACGCCGCTGCCCAGCGCCTGGATGTTCGCACTGGCCCTGGGCGGCACCTTGCTGGTGCTGGCGCCGCGCGGCTGGCCGGTGCGCTGGCTGGGCCTGTTCGGCTGGCTGCCGCTGCTGCTCAATGCGCCGGTGGCGCCGGCCGAGGGCAGCATGCGCGTGACCGCCTTCGACGTCGGCCAGGGCATGGCAGTGCTGGTGGAAACGCCGGGCCATCGCCTGCTCTACGACACCGGCCCCTATTACACCCCCGACTCGGACGGGGCCACGCGGGTGATCCTGCCTTACCTGCGCGCGCGCGGCATCGATCGCCTGGACCGCGTGGTGATCTCGCACAATGACAATGACCATTCCGGTGGGGCCCTGTCTATCTTCAAGCAACTGCCGGTGGCGAGCGTCTATTCCTCGCTGGCCCCGGACAGCCCCATCCTGCGTGCCGCGCCCGAGCATACACGCTGCCAGGCCGGGCAATCCTGGAACTGGGATGGTATCGGTTTCACCGTCCTGCATCCGCAGGCGGCCAGCTATGACAGCGACAAATGGCGACCGAACGCCCTCAGTTGCGTGCTGAAGGTGCAGATTGGCCGACAGTCGATCCTGCTGGCCGGCGATATCGAGGCGGTCCAGGAGGATGAACTGGTCAACGGCCCGCTGGCCGAGCGCCTGCCATCCACCGTATTGCTGGCACCGCATCACGGTAGCGGCACCTCGTCCACCGAGCCCTTCCTGCGGGCGGTGCGGCCGGAGCTGGCGATTTTCCAGGTCGGCTATCGCAACCGTTTCAATCACCCCAACCCAGAAGTGGTTGAACGTTATGGCCGCCTTGGCATCCGCCGCCTGCGCACCGACGAGACCGGTGCACTGATCATGACGATGGGGGACCAGTTGCAGGTGGAACAATACCGCAAGCAGCACGCCCGTTACTGGTACGGGCATTGAGGGGCGGGGCCGCTTCGGCGCGGCCCGGATGCGCATTTCGCCATGCGGGAAAATAGCACGCTCGCGGCGCTGGCCGTTTTGCTATGCTGCCGCCATTGCCTAGCCTGTGCCTGTCCATGAGCCTTCCCATCCTTCATTTCGCCCACGCCAACAGTTATCCGGCGGGGACTTACGGCATGTTCTTCGAACAGTTGCGCGCCCATTATGATGTACGCGCCTTGCCGATCCATGCCCACAATCCGCGTTTTCCGGTCGATGACGGCTGGCGTACGCTGGCCCGCGAACTGCGCGAGGAACTGGAGCGCAGTTATACGGCGCCGGTGATCCTGGTCGGCCATTCCATGGGCGGCATCCTGGCGCTCATGGCTGCGCGCAAGCGCCCGGCGCTGGTGCGTTGCGTGGTGCTGCTGGATTCGCCCATCGTGGCGGGCTGGCGTGCACATGTTCTGCGGCTGGCCAAGCTGCTCAAGATTGAAAGCCGGCATTCGCCCTCGGTGGCCTCGGCGCGCCGCCGGGATACCTGGCCCGACATGGAGGCGGCCTACCAGCACTACGCCGCCAAGGCCTTGTTCGCGGCCTGGCCGCAGCAGGTGCTGCGCGACTACGTGCAGCATGGGCTGGTGGCCCAGCCCGGTGGAGGGGTGCGCCTGCGCTTCTCGCGCGAGACCGAAACCCAGGTCTATCGCACCATTCCCCATCATCTGGGCCGCCTGGCGCGCCAGCCTTATCCCTTGCCGGTGGGCTTCGTCGGCGGCATCGATTCGGTGGAGTGCCGCATGGCCGGACTGGACGCCACCCGGCGTCTGGTCGGCCGGCATTTCCGCCAGATTGCGGGCGGCCACCTGTTCCCGATGGAGTCGCCCGTGGAGGCGGCCCAGGCCACGCACGACATGATCGTGCAGCTGTTGCAGGGCAGGGTGCAGGCGGTTTGACGGTGAGGGCGCTGAACCAATCTTCTTGGCCGATGGTCAAGAGGCAAGCGCCCGGAGCGTGCATGTTTTCCTGCTGCAAGTTTGTCGACGTACAGACACTTATCGCAGGGAGTCTTAAAAAACGAGCGCATTTTGGGGTATAATTTGAATTTCCCGCATGTGCCGTTCGGCACTCATCTGTAATGACCAAGTTTGTATTTGTCACTGGCGGCGTCGTGTCTTCCCTCGGTAAAGGGATTGCCGCCGCGTCCCTAGCTGCGATCCTCGAATCGCGCGGCCTCAAAGTCACCCTCCTCAAGCTCGATCCCTACATCAACGTCGACCCCGGCACGATGAGCCCGTTGCAGCACGGTGAAGTGTTCGTCACCGACGACGGCGCCGAGACCGACCTGGACCTGGGCCACTACGAGCGCTTCATTTCGGCCAAGATGAAGAAGGTGAACAATTTCACCACCGGCCAGGTGTATGAATCGGTGATCCGCAAGGAACGCCGTGGCGAATACCTGGGCAAGACCGTCCAGGTCATCCCGCACATCACCAACGAGATCCAGGAATTCATCCATCGCGGCGCCGAAGGCTTTGAAGTGGCGCTGGTGGAAATCGGCGGCACCGTCGGCGACATCGAGTCGCTGCCCTTCCTGGAAGCCGCGCGCCAGTTGAGCCTGCGCTCCGGCCGCAACGCCACCGCCTTCGTGCACCTGACCCTGGTGCCCTACCTAGCCTCGGCTGGCGAACTCAAGACCAAGCCCACCCAGCACAGCGTGCAGAAGCTGCGCGAGATCGGCATCTTGCCCGACGCGCTCTTGTGCCGTGCCGACCGCCGCATTCCTGACGACGAACGCGACAAGATCTCGCTGTTCTCCAACGTCGCCGCCGATGCCGTCATCTCGGTGTGGGATGCCGACACCATCTACAAGATCCCGCAGATGCTGCACGACCAGGGCCTGGACACCATCATCTGCGAAAAGCTGGGCCTCTCGCCCAAGCCGGCCGACCTGTCGATGTGGGACAAGCTGATCGACGCGCAAAACAACCCGTCGCATGAAGTCACCATCGGCATGGTCGGCAAGTATGTCGACCTGACCGAATCCTACAAGTCGCTCACCGAAGCGCTGCGCCACGCCGGCATCCACACCGGCAGCCGCGTCAATATCGAATACCTGGATTCGGAAGAGATCGAAGCCAACGGCACCGACAGCCTGGCCAAGTACGATGCCATTCTGGTGCCGGGTGGTTTCGGCAAGCGCGGCGTGGAAGGCAAGATCGCCGCCGCCCGCTATGCCCGCGAAAACAAGGTTCCTTACCTGGGCATCTGCCTGGGCATGCAAGTGGCGCTGCTGGAATATGCGCGCAACAAGGCCGGCCTGTCCAAGGCCAATTCGACCGAGTTCGATCCGGATACCGAGCAACCGGTGGTCGCCCTGATCGATGAATGGCAGAACCATGACGGCAAGGTCGAGCGCCGCGATGCCAACTCCGACCTGGGCGGCACCATGCGCCTGGGTGCGCAGACCTGTGCGGTCAAGCCGGGTACCCTGGCTGCCGAAATCTACGGCGACAGCGTGACCGAACGTCACCGCCATCGCTATGAAGCCAACAACTTCTACCTCGGCCGTGTGGAAGAGGCGGGCATGATCGTCTCGGCCCGTACCCCGAGCGAAGACCTGTGCGAAATCATGGAACTGCCGCGTACCGGCGAGAACGCCCACCCGTTCTACATCGGTGTGCAGTACCACCCGGAGTTCAAGTCCACTCCGCGTGACGGCCATCCGCTGTTCATTTCGTACATCCGCGCGGCACTGGCGCATCATGCGGCGTTGAAGGGCCAGGCATAATCTGCCGGCCAGGTGCATGAAACGGCTGCCGTCGGGCGGCCGTTTCAACATGGGCGCCCCGGCCACCGGGCCTGCACCCGCCCACCATTTTTAAAACCTGATGGAGATCTGGAATGAGTGCAATCGTTGATATTATCGGCCGCGAAGTGATCGATTCGCGCGGCAATCCCACCGTCGAATGCGACGTGCTGCTGGAATCGGGCGTACTGGGCCGCGCTGCCGTGCCTTCGGGCGCATCCACCGGTTCGCGCGAAGCGATCGAACTGCGTGACGGCGACAAGAGCCGCTACTTCGGCAAGGGGGTGCTGCAAGCCTGCGAAAACATCAACACCGAGATCTCGGAAGCCATCATGGGCCTGGACGCCAATGAGCAAGCCTTCCTGGACCGCACCCTGATCGACCTGGACGGCACCGAGAACAAGAGCCGCCTGGGCGCCAACGCCATGCTGGCCGTCTCGATGGCCGTGGCCAAGGCTGCCGCTGAAGAATCGGGCCTGCCGCTGTATCGCTACTTCGGCGGCAGCGGTTCCATGCAGATGCCGGTGCCGATGATGAACGTCATCAACGGCGGCGCCCATGCCGACAACAACCTGGACATCCAGGAATTCATGATCATCCCGGTGGGCGCACCGAGCTTCCGTGAAGCCCTGCGCTACGGCGCCGAGGTGTTCCACACCCTGAAGAAGATCCTGCACGATCGCGGCCTGGCCACTTCGGTCGGTGACGAAGGCGGCTTCGCCCCCAACGTCTCCAGCCACGAAGAAGCCATCAAGCTGATCATCGAAGCCATCGAGAAGGCCGGTTACGAGCCGGGTACGCAAGTTGCCCTGGGCCTGGACTGCGCTGCCTCCGAATACTACAAGGACGGCAACTACCACCTGGCCGGTGAAAACATGGTGCTGACCCCGGCCCAGAAGACGGGTCTGCTGGCTTCCTGGTGCGACAAGTACCCCATCATCAGCATCGAAGACGGCATGGCCGAGAACGACTGGGCCGGCTGGAAGCTGCTGACCGAAACCCTGGGCAAGAAGGTCCAGCTGGTGGGTGACGACCTGTTCGTCACCAACACCAAGATCCTGAAGGAAGGCATCGACAAGGGCATCGCCAACTCGATCCTGATCAAGATCAACCAGATCGGCACCCTGACCGAGACCTTCGCTGCCATCGAAATGGCCAAGCGTGCCGGCTACACTGCCGTGATCTCGCACCGTTCGGGCGAAACCGAAGACTCGACCATCGCCGATATCGCTGTTGGCATGAACGCGCTGCAGATCAAGACCGGCTCGATGTCGCGTTCGGACCGCATGGCCAAGTACAACCAGCTGCTGCGTATCGAAGAAGACCTGGGCGACATCGCCAGCTATCCCGGCCGCGCTGCGTTCTACAACCTGAAGTAAGAAGCTTGCGGCGCCCACCCCAAAGGCAGGCGCCGCATTGAGAGCTCCCGGCTATGCGCCTGATCATCCTTTGCCTGTCCTTCCTGCTGGTCGTGATCCAGTATCCGCTCTGGCTGGGCAAGGGCGGCTGGTTCAAGGTCTGGGAGCTCGACCGCCAGGTACAACTGGCGCACAAGAAGAATGACGAACTCAAGGAACGCAACGCCAAGCTGGCCTCTGAAGTGGACGACCTGAAGCAGTCCAAGGGGGCGGTGGAAGAGCGTGCGCGTTTCGAGCTGGGCATGATCAAGCAGAACGAAGTGTTCATCCAGCTGCTCGATGGCAGTTCCGGCAAGCCTGCCTCTGCCGTCAATCCCAATCCCTACATGCCCGGTTCCGGGCAGCCTGGCAGTGTCTCCGTTCCCGCCAATGCGCCGGCTGCGTCCAGTCACGTCGCCAGCCGCTGACGCGTCACTTCCCTGTCCAATCTGCCTGTGGCTGCATGAGTCTTGATACCCCGCTGAACTGGTTTGGCCTGACCACGACGCCCCTGGAGCTGGTCTCCTTCGCGCTGGCCGTCATCACGGTCTGGCTCAATATCGCCCAGAACCATTGGGCGTGGCTCTTTTCCATCCTGTCTTCCCTGCTGTATGCGGCCGTGTTTGCCGATGCCCGCCTGTATGGCGATGCCGGCCTGCAGTTCGTCTTCGTGGCGGTCTCGGTGTGGGGCTGGTACCAGTGGCTGCGCGGCGGCGAGCAGCACCGGCCGCTTCAGGTCTCCACCCTGGCCGCGCGTGGCTGGTGGCTGATGGCCCTGGTCTGGCTGGCGGGGTGGGCGGTGCTGTCCTGGTTCCTGCGGCACTATACCGACACGGACGTGCCGCACATGGATGGCTTCCTGACCGCAGGCAGCCTGGTCGGGCAATTCCTGCTCTCGCGCAAGAAGCTGGAAAACTGGCTGGTGTGGATGGCAGTCGATGTGCTCTACGTGGGCTTGTATCTGTACAAGCACCTGATGCTTACTGCCATCCTCTATGCATTGTTCGTGGTGATGGCGGCGGCCGGCTGGCGCAGCTGGCGACGCACCCGGGGCAACGCCGGAGCAGCCTGACCCAGCTCAAGCGTCCGGCGGCGCGGCCGGAGGCGGCTCGGCAAAGACGATGCGGTTCTTGCCGGCGTTCTTGGCCTTGTACAGTGCCACGTCGGCGCGTTTGAGCACCTCGGCCTGCGACTCGCCCGGGTGATACAGCGCCAGCCCGGCGCTGAAGGTGATGAGCAGGCGCTGGCTTTCATGCATGAAGATGCGCTTGGTCAGCTCGCGCTGCACGCGGGTGATGATCTGCACCGCATCCTGGGGCTCGGTCTCGGGCATGAGGACCACGAACTCCTCGCCGCCGAAGCGGGCGATCACATCCAGGCGGCGCAGGGTTTCGCGGATCACCTGGACCAGGTGGACCAGCACTTCGTCGCCGGTGGCGTGGCCGTGGGTATCGTTGATGCGCTTGAAATCATCCAGGTCCAGCAAGGCCACGCACAGCGGTGTTTCGCGGCGCAGCGCGTTGGCGATCTCGCGGTCCAGCGATTCGTCCATGCCGCGCCGGTTCAGGCTGCCCGTCAACTGGTCCTCGCGCACCAGTTCACCCATCTGCAGCAATTGCTGCTCCAGCGCCTGGATGCGGTCCTCGGCCTTTTCCACTTCCTGGCGCGCATCTTCCATGGCGTCGCGCGAGCGGGTGGCTTCTTCCTGGGCCTTCTGCGTCTCGGTCATGATCTCGCTGAGCACGCTGTTGAGGTCGGCGATGTTGCCGGCCTGGCTGATCTGCTGCGAGAAGCCGCGAATGGTGCGCTGGTAGTTGTCGGTGGTGGAGACCATGGCCGAGAGCCGGTCCACGAAGGTCAGCATCATGTTCTTGACCACCACCTTTTCCTCGGACAGGGTGTTCTTCAGCAAGCCCTGCTTGTAGATCACTTCCTTGAGGTTCTTGGTGGCATCGGCCAGCGAAGTGCTGCTCAGCGGACCCGCGATCAGGCTTTGCACCGTCTCGATCTGGCTCGACAGCCAGGAGCCCTGTTCCAGCAAGCCATTGATGTTTTCCAGCAGCAGCTGGAACAGGCGCATCAGCAATTCCTGCTGCTGGGCCATGTCGTCGGTCTTGAGCTCGATCTGGAAGCTCAGTTGCTTGACGCGGGTGATGATGTCGTTCATCGCCTGCTCGGAAAATGCCATCTTCAGATCCTGGCCGCTGTTGCGCGATTCGGTGGCCAGTTCCGGTGCGGTCGAGAGCAGCGAGGGCAGGTTGAAGACCAGGATACGGGCCAGCATTTCGCGCAGCATCTTCTCTTTGACGCTATCGCGGATGAACTGGCGTTCCAGGTCGATCGGGACCAGCTCGCCGTGGGGCACGACGGGCTTGGGCGGCACGATGGGGCGGCTTTGCCAGTTGGCGTCGGCAAATTCGATCAGCTGGCGCTCGAATTCGGGCCAGTCACCATTCTCGCGCGCACGGACCAGGCGTGTGCCCAGCAAGCCGTTTTCGCCCGGCTGGCGCGAGAGCTTGGTGGCGAAAGCGCCCAGGACCGACTCGGCGTTCACGCCCGGCGACCCGCCCTGGATCTCTTCATACGCAGTGCGGTAGGCATCCGGGGTGGGCGAAATGCGCCGCGCCCCGAGCCGCTGGAAAGCTTCTCGGGCAATCTCGACAGGCGTGAGCGAGGTCGGTTTCTTGGACATGCCGGCTGACTGTATTGTTGGTGTGGTTCTCGGTGTGCCACGGGGAACTGCTGACGGTATCGGCGCAGGCAGGTACGGCTTGAATGCGCCCGCTACCGTCATCATCGCGCCAGACACGGCCTGGTCTCCCCCCCCTGCAGCCGGATCCGTTGCCGGTCTCCCGGTGGGGAGAAGCAAAATGACAACGAATTGTACGTCAGCGCCTGTTTTCTGGATGCATTTAATAGGAGGAGAAAACCCCCTTTTCAGCAAGAAATCCAGGTTTTCCGGTCCGCTGCCTGGGCCGCGGGCTTATTCCACGAGGTTGTTCTTGAGTGCGTAGTGGGTCAGCTCGGCGTTGTGGCGCATCTTCATCTTGGTCAGCACCCGCGAGCGATACATGCTGATGGTCTTGACCGACAGCAGCAGCTCGGCGGCGATGTCGCTGACGGTCTTGCCGGAGGCGATCATGACCATGGTCTGGTATTCGCGGTCCGAGAGGGTTTCATGCAGGGGCGTGTCGTGGTCGAAGCCGATCTGGTTGGCCAGCTCCTGCGCTAGCGAGGGGCTGACGTACTTGCGGCCGGCGGCGGCCTGGCGGATCGCCGCCAGCAGTTCGCCCGGACTGGCCTGCTTGTTGAGGAAGCCGGCTGCGCCCGCCTTGAGCGAGCGGATGGCGTACTGGTCTTCGCGGTGGATGGACAGGATCAGCACCGGCAGGTCCGGCTGTTCCTTGCGGATCTGCTTGAGAATGTCGATGCCGCTGCGGTCGGGCAGCACGATGTCCAGCAGCATGACGTCGCCGTTGCCTTCGCGGGCCAGCTTGATGGCTTCCAGTCCATTGGCGGCATTGCCGGCCACGACGATATCCTTGCTGCCGGCGCAGATCTGGCGCAGGCCTTCACGCACGATGGCGTGGTCATCAGCGATCAGCACTTTGATGGCGGCGGTGGCTTTCTTGCTCATGGGTGGACTGCGAAACTCCTCTGGACTGGCGTGCTTCAGGTCTTCACGCCCGGGCTGATGGACCGGCCGGGCGAGGGCGTATTCTATAGTGTTCGTTCAGTGTGCGACAGGCATGTCCACCCGCACCACCGTGCCGCCGCCCGGGCGCGGCGCCAGCACCAGGCTGCCGCCCAGTGCCTGCGCGCGTTGGCGCATGTTGGCCAGGCCCTGGCCGGTCCTGCCACCTCGGGGTACTCGCTCCGGATCGAAGCCGCTGCCATCGTCGGCCACGCTCAGGTGCAGCCGCTCGCCTTCGGTGTACAGGCGGACCTCGATACGGCGGGCATGGGCATGGCGTGCCGCGTTGTTGAGGGCTTCGCGCAGGATGCGCAGCAGGCTCAGGACCACGAATTCATCGCCGCTTTGCAGCCCGGGGTCGCACTGCAGTTTGCAGTCCAGGCCGCTCTGGCGGCTGAAATGGCGGCACTGCCAGGTCAGTGCATCGACCAGCCCGAACTCCACGATGGCCGGATGCAGATCGTCGATGATGCGCTCCATGCCTTCGCTGGCCTGCTGCAGCAATTGCCCGGCGTAGTCGGCCTGGGCCTGCCAGGGATGTTTTTCCCGGGCCAGCTGTTCGCGTAGTTGGCCCAGCGCCATCCCGATGCCGGTCAGTTGTGCGCCCAGTTCATCGTGCAGGTCGCGGGCGATGCGGGTGCGTTCTTCTTCGCGGATGCGCTGCGCTTGCGATGGATCGAAAGGTGACGGGGCGGACATGGAAGGGGTGGTTGGAGGGCGATATGAACAAGGCTTCATCATAGCCGCCCGGAAGAGCCGGGTCATCTGTCACGTGCAAACGGGCTGATGAAGAACCAGGCAGAAAAATGGGAAGCTGTGTTGTCGGCCGAGATGGCTCCCTCAGTAAAAAAAGAGGCCAAGGGGGCTATTCAAATGACAAAACATGCTGCTATAATTTTGTTTTTCGCGGCTGTAGCTCAGCTGGATAGAGTACTTGGCTACGAACCAAGGGGTCGTGGGTTCGATTCCTGCCAGCCGCACCAGATATAAAGGGTCCATCGAAAGATGGGCCCTTTTGTCTTTTCTGCTTCCGTTTTCTTCACTTCAATCATGCTTCAGCTGAAGCTCTCGGCGCTGGCGCCCCGGCGTCAGCCCGGCTGTGCTGCCAGCCAGTGGTTCACGGTCTGGTTGACCAGTTGCATGAATTCGCGCGCATCCACCGGCTTGACCAGATAGTCATTGGCGCCCGCTTCCCGCGAGCGCCTGGCATCGGTCTCGTCGTAGGAGGTGGCGAACATGATGACCGGCAGGGCGCGCGTATGCGGCTGGCTGCGCAGCATGTGCAACAGATCCACGCCTTCCATGCGCGGCAAGCGGGGTTCCAGCAGGATCAGGCAGGGCAGGGTCTCGGGATGGTGCTGTGCGTGCGGACTGAAGAGCGATTCCATGGCCCGTTCCGCATCCTCGAACCAGCCGAAGTCGCACTCCAGCTTGCTGCGCCAAAGGCTGAAGCGCGCCAGTTCCACCGACTCAGGACTGGGATCGACCATCAATATGCTGGGGCGGGACATGCGTTATGTGCGGAACTGGGTATTGTTTTTTGAATGTTGCATTTCTGGTTTTCGGCAAGTTTGACATAGCAGGGTGCAGAAATCCATTGCTGAATGCGCCTGCCAGCCCGGTGCTGCCTGAGTCGGCGCTGTATGAAGGCGGTCCTGAAGTGCTAGCGCCATAGCGCAGTGAGCTTACGTGATAATTACAAACCAAGCGTGAGTGCTTGCCATCTTGTCCATTTGCCGCGTTCGGCGGCAGCGCTGCGGCGTCATTCAATTTCTGAATGCCAGATATGCGCGAATAAAATCTCGCAGTGCAGCATTTCAACGTTGCCGCTCGGCTATATTTCTGATCATTCGAGTCAATGTAAAGACGCTTCACGTCGGAGCAGTCATTGTTCCCACGACAGCGGGGCTGCTGTTGCATCGCATCAAAATCCGGCGCAACGCCGCCAAAGTCAACAAGGGGAGTGCAATGAAGGGGTCGCCACGACGCAACAGAAAGGCGCTGGTCATCGGGGGCGGGGCGCCCAATTCGACCTTGATCGCCGGGGCATTGGCAGCATTTCTCGCCGAAGGGGTGGAGTTCGACGTCATCTCGGCGTCCGGTGCCGGTGTGCTCATGGGACTGCTGGCCACGGCACCGCGCGATGCCTCGCCGCAGGACGCGTTGATGCAATGGGCCGAGGTGGGGGTGGCCGACAGCATCTACAAGCTTTTCCCGGTCAATTACAAGGTGTTCAAGAAGCCTGGTGCCCAGGCCGAGAGCTATCGCGAGTCCATGCTGGCGCAGATGCAGCAGTTGCCGGGGCTGGCCGCTTCGCCCTTTGCGGCGCTCTTCACCCAGCACTTTGCTGAAGCATCGGCCAAGTGGAATGACTGGATGCATTTGATGATGTCGGCCTTGTCGCCCTCGGATCTGCATTCGGGCAGCCTGGGTCTGTGCGCCCATTTGCCTTTCCTGGAGCAGTCCATCGACTTTTCGGCGGTGCCGCGCATGGCGCCCGAGTTCTACATCAACGCCTACAATCTCGACCGCCACCGCATGCAGATCTGGAGCAAGGATCAGATCACCCCGGCGCACGTACGGGCCTCGCTGTCCTTCCCCTTCCTGTATGCGCCCACCGAGATCGAGGGCGAGCATTACATCGAGGGGGCCGCCCTCGATACTCTCAATTTCACGCCCTTCATCGCCGATCCCGCCACCGGCGTGGCGCCGGCCGGGGAGGTCGATACCCTGGTGGTGCTGGATATCCTGGGCGAGGACCGCCTCATCCGCAAGCCCCGCAATCTCTATGATGCCTGGGTGCGTTCGATCATCACGCCCCTGGTCAAGATTTCGCAGGCCGAGCAGCGCCTCTTCGAGCTGGAACACAATCGCGATCCCGCCACGGGCGCGCCCTTGCGCCAGGTGCTCAAGGTCGACCTGATGGCCGGCGTGCCGCAGGATCACTGGCCGCAGGTGCTGGACTGGTCGGCTTCCAACATGCAGCTGTTGTTCGGCGTGGGCTATCGCGCCGGGGTGGATTTCTGTCGCCAGCACGGCGAGCTGCTCGGGGCCGGTCTGCAGGAGGCGCCGCTGGCGGCGTGATTCAGCGGCCGGCTCAACGGGCCTGTTTCTTCATCTTGTTTTCCAGTTCTTTGGCTGAACCCGCGCGCTGCGGTGCGCTTCTTTTCCCTCGGTGAATTTTCCATCATGACCATTACCAAGCGCCTCATTCTCACTCTCTCGACAGCCCTGGTGGCGCTGCTGTTCGTCGGCGCCGACGGACTCTGGCAATTGCAGCGTGCCCAGCAGCGGCTGGAGCTGATCCAGAACCGCATCATCCCCGGCATGGACAGCCTGAACCTGCTCAAGGGCTACCTGGCCGATTCGCGCCTGGCCGGCTATCGGCTGTCGGTGTTTGCCAACCTGCCCGACAAGACCGCGCTGCAGAAGGCGGTCGATGCCTCCAACAAGGCACTGGATGGGGAATTCGCCCACTATGAGCGCGACCTGATTTTCGATGACAAGGACCGTGCCCTGATCCAGGCCGACAAGGCCAATATCGAGGCTTACCGCAAGGCCCTGGTGCCGTTCTTCGCGGCTGCCTATGCCAATGACATGGATGGCGTGCGCGCTACCCTCCAGGCCGGTACGCCCCTGGCGCTGTCGGCTGCGGCTGCCAAGAAGGGCTTTGAGGATCACATCCTGATCGGCCGCCAGATGATCGACACCATCAAGCAGGAGAGCGACGACGCCTACGCCTTCGCCCTGCGCGCGATGATCGCGGTCATCGTGGTGGCGGTGCTGCTGACGGCGGTGCTGGGGATCCGCACGCTGCGCAGCGTCACGCGCAGCCTCGGCAACATCCAGCAGACCTTCGAACACGTCAGCCAGACGCTGGATCTGTCGCGCCCGGTGCCGGTGGAGCGCATGGATGAAATTGGCCGTACCGCCGCCGCTTTCAACAAGCTGCTGGCCCGCATCGTCGAGGTGGTGGCGACCACCCGCAGCTCCACGGATTCGGTAACCGTGGCCGCCCGCCAGATCGCCGCCGGCAACGCCGACCTGTCGGCGCGCACCGAGCAGCAGGCCGCCGCCCTGGAAGAAAGCGCTTCCAGCCTGGAAGAACTGACCTCGGTGGTCCTGCAGAACACCCAGAACGCGCGCCAGGCCAATGAACTGGCGCAATCGGCCTCGCACATCGCCTCGCAGGGTGGCAGCGTGGTGCGCCAGGTGGTCGATACGATGAACTCCATCAATGCCTCTTCGCGCAAGATCGTGGACATCATCGCGGTCATCGATGGCATTGCCTTCCAGACCAACATCCTGGCCCTGAATGCCGCCGTGGAAGCGGCCCGTGCCGGCGAGCAGGGGCGCGGCTTTGCCGTGGTGGCCTCGGAAGTACGTTCGCTGGCCCAGCGCTCGGCCGCCGCCGCCAAGGAAATCAAGGAACTGATCGATGATTCGGTCGATAAGGTCGATAGTGGCAGCAGGCTGGTCGAACAGGCCGGCTCTACCATGAGCAATATCGTCGATAGCGTCCAGTTGGTGACCCAGATCGTGGGCAACATCGCCGATGCCAGCGAGGAGCAGAGCGCCGGCATCACCCAGGTCAACCAGGCCATCGCCCAGATGGACCAGGGCACCCAGCAGAACGCCGCGCTGGTGGAAGAGGCCGCCGCAGCAGCCCAGGCCCTGCAGGTGCAGGCCGAGAAGCTGGAGAGCGTGGTGGCGGTGTTCCAGCTGGAGGGACGCGCCGGGGCGAGCTTGCGCAGCGTGGAAGTGAAGCCTGCTGCCAGCCGCGTCCAAGTGCCGGCCACCGTGGCAGTGCACCAGGTGGCCGAGATGGCGGAGTTCTGATCGCCTGGGCGGGCCGCTGGCGGCCGCCTGCGGCAAGCCTTGCCGCCTACCTGCAGCGCCCGGTTTTCACCGGGCGTTTTTTATTTCTGCATGTTTCTACCTATCCGGTCAGCATTGTTGTGAATGATTGCACCAAAGGGCGGGCATCAGTTGTCCCAAAGGGTGATATACTTAATGCTAATCATTATCATTTGACCACCAGGAGAATATGCAATGATCGGTTTCAAGAAACTGGCTGTGGCCGCAGCGCTGAGCCTGACCTTCGCCGGCGCCGCCTCGGCTGCCGAGTACCCCATCGGCAAACCGCAGATCCAGAACGGTATTGAAGTCAGCGCCGTCTACTTGCAGCCCGTCAAGATGGAGCCGGACGGCATGATGCGCAAGGCCGAAGAATCCGACATCCACCTCGAAGCCGACATCCACGCCGTGGCCAAGAACCCCAATGGTTTCGCCGAAGGCGACTGGATGCCCTACCTGGTCATCAAGTACGAACTGACCAAGGTCGGTTCCACCAAGTCCATCAAGGGCGACATGATGCCCATGGTCGCCAACGACGGTCCGCACTATGGCGATAACGTCAAGCTCGAAGGCCCTGGCAAGTACAAGCTGAAGCTGATCATCTCCTCCCCGCAGGCCAATGAACACGCCCACTTTGGCCGCCACGTCGACAAGGAAACCGGCGTCGGCCCGTGGTTCAAGACCTTCGAACTGAACTACGACTTCACCTTCGCCGGCATCGGCAAGAAGGGCGGCTACTAAGCCGGTTCCTGGATCGCCTGATCCAGGCCGCAAGCCCGTATTACGACGCCGGCCTACGCCACCATGGCGGGCCGGCTTCACCGTTTTCAGAGTTCCGGAGTCTTCATGATCGCAAGAATCGTTCGACTGATCTGCCTGTCCTGCTTGTCGTTGGCAGCCCTGGCCATGGCGGGCGTGGGCGCGCAGGCCTCCGACCTGCCGACCTTCAAGCTGGAGATGCAGGATGGCAAGCTGATCCCGCCGCGCATCGAAGTGCCGGCCGGGCAGCGCATCAAGATCGAAGTGCACAACATCGGCAAGTCCGCCGCCGAGTTCGAAAGCGTCGAACTGCGCAAGGAAAAGGTACTGGCACCGGGTGCGCAGTCCTTCGTGGTGATCGCCCCGTTGCGTCCGGGCGAATACAAGTTTTTCGATGACTTCCACCTCAACATGCCGCAAGGCGTGATTGTCGCCAAGTAAGACGCGGCACACGCAGGCGACAGGGAAGTTCAGGTTTTCAGGAAGGGAAGGGTTTCATGGGACAGGTCATGTTCATCGTCTGGCGCGAAAGCGTCGAGGCGCTTCTGGTGGTCGGGATTCTGTATGCCTGGCTGAAGAATGGCGACGCCGGCGCGCGGCGCGGCATCCCCTACCTGTGGGGCGGCGTGGTCGCCGGGGTGGTGCTGGCGGCAGCCCTGGGCGCAGCCCTGCTGGGCTTTTCGGAACTGCTCTCGGGTGACGCCCAGACCTACTTCCAGATCGCCATCGTGTTGATTGCCGCGGTGCTGATCGTGCAGATGGTGTTCTGGATGCGCAAGCATGGCCGTACCCTCAAGAAGGAAATGGAAAGCTCCATGCAGTCCAGCTATGAAAGCGGCAACTGGTGGGGCGTGTTCGTGCTGGTGATGCTGGCCATCGCCCGCGAAGGCAGCGAGACGGCGGTGTTCCTCTACGGCATCGGCCTGGGCCAGCAGGACGCCAGCACGGCTTCGCTGGTGCTGGCCGGGGCGATCGGGTTTGGCCTGGCCTTCCTGACCTTCTACCTCCTGCAACTTGGCGGCAAGATCTTCTCCTGGCGCCGTTTCTTCCAGGTCACCGAGGTGATCCTGCTGCTGCTGGCGGCGGGTCTCCTGGTGACGGGCGTGGAAAAGCTCTTCGACGTGCTGCTGGAAAGCTCCGACATGCTGGCCTCGGCCAACTGGACCATGACCCTGACCGGCCAGCTCTGGGATACCTCGGCCCTGCTGGATGATTCGTCCACGCTGGGCAGCCTGGTATCCACCCTGACGGGCTACCGTGCCCGTCCGGCGCTGCTGTCGGTGATCGTCTATGTCCTCTACTGGGCTGTGGTATGCTCGGCCCTTTATCGAAAACCCAAGCCTGCGCCCCAGGGCAAAAGGCAAGAAGCAGCCTGAAGCCCGATGACGACCTGTACGCAATCGCCGACTCTGCTCACGCGTACCGGAGACTGGATGCGCCGCCATGGCGCATTCATCCGAGGCCTGCAATGGATCGTGGTAGCCGTCTACGCGTTGCTGATCCTGGTCCCGGTGTTCCTCCCGCTGCCTGACGAGACCGCCCATCTCTGGTCCAACCTCACCCTGATCGCCCAGTTCGCCTTCTGGGGCATCTGGTGGCCTTTCGTGCTGGTGAGCATGGTCTTGATGGGCCGCGTGTGGTGTGGCGTGCTGTGTCCGGAAGGCGCGCTCACCGAATTCGCCAGCCGCCATGGACGCGGACGCGCCATCCCCAAATGGGTGCGCTGGGGCGGCTGGCCCTTCGTGGCCTTCGCCCTGACCACCGTCTATGGCCAGATGGTCAGCGTTTATCAGTATCCCAAGGCCGTGCTGCTGGTGCTGGGTGGCTCCACCGTCGGCGCCATGATCATCGGCTACCTCTATGGGCGCGACAAGCGCGTGTGGTGCAAGTACCTGTGCCCGGTCAATGGCGTCTTCGGCCTGCTGGCCAAACTGGCGCCGGTTCACTACAAGGTGAATGAAGACGCATGGCGCGCCTCCTACCATCCCGAACACAAGATCATTCCCATCAACTGCGCACCGCTGGTCCCCCTGCGCAATATGAAGGGTGCTTCCGACTGCCATATGTGCGGCCGTTGCAGCGGGCACCGTGATGCCATCGCCTTGAGCTTCCGTCCGCCAGCGGTGGAGGTGGTGCAGTTCGGCAAGACCCAGAACAACCTCTGGGAAAGCGCCCTGGTGCTCTATGGCCTGCTGGGCATCGCCATTGGTGCCTTCCATTGGACGGTGAGTCCCTGGTTCATCGCCATCAAGCAGGACATCGCCACCTGGCTGATCGACCGCGACATCATGTGGCCCTTCGGCACCCAGGCGCCGTGGTGGCTGCTGACCAATTATCCGCAGCAAAGCGACGTCTTCACCTGGCTCGATGGTGCCATGGTGGTGGGCTACATCCTCACCACCGGCCTGGTGCTGGGCACCGGCGTGGCGCTGATGTTCGGCCTGGCCACGCGCCTGCTGGGCAAGTGGGAGTGGAGCCGCTTCAACCACCTGGTGCAGGCCCTGATCCCGCTGGCGGGCTGCGGCGTCTTCGTCGGTCTCTCGGCCACTACCATCAGCCTCTTGCGCGCCGAGCACTGGCCGGTGTACTGGGCCAACGACGTGCGAGCCGCCTTGCTCGGTGCCATGACCCTGTGGAGCCTGTGGCTGTGCTGGAAGGTGGTGGCACGCCACGCCACTCATTGGCTGCAGCAGGTACTGGCCATGCTGCCCTTGATGGGCGGTCTGGCGCTGGTGAATACGGCCTGGTGGCTGATGTTCTGGGGCTGGTAAGGACGTTTTTGCCCCTGTCCCATGAAGGAAAGCGGCAGGTTTGCTAGCAAGCCTGCCGCTTTTATTTGCGCTTTATTTGATTGGCAGGGCTTGGATTTATAGCGCAGTTAGGCTCTGAAGCAGTACAATCGCTGCCTTTTCAAGCCAATTGCCGGAGTTTTCATGAGCACCTTGCCCGCCTGTCCCCAATGCCAGTCCGAATTCACCTATGAGGACGGCGGCCAGTACGTCTGCCCCGAATGTGCCCACGAATGGAGCGCCCAGGCCGCGCCCGCCGAAGAGGCCCGCGTCTGGCGCGATGCCTCGGGCAACGTGCTGCAGGACGGCGATACCGTTACCGTCATCAAGGACCTGAAACTCAAGGGGGGTGGCGGCGTGGTCAAGATGGGCACCAAGGTCAAGAACATCCGCCTGGTCGACGGCGACCATGACATCGACTGCAAGATCGACGGTTTCGGCTCCATGGGCCTGAAGACCGAATTCGTGCGCAAGGCCTGAGGCAGCGCCCGCGCCGGGAGGTTGCCCTGCAAGCCAGGGCTGCTCTCACGTAGAATGGCGGTTTGCCCGCAGCGTCCACGGTGCGGGCGACCTGATCACGACAACAATCCGACCGCCATGGCCCGTCCCCGTTTCCTGCCCGATAACATGACCCTGATGCTGCTGGCCGTCGTGCTGACCGCATCCTTCCTTCCCTGTACCGGCCAGGTGGCCGAGGCCTTCGATGGCCTGACCACCTTCATGATCGGCCTGCTGTTCTTCATGCATGGCGCCAAGCTCTCGCGCGAAGCAGTGATCGCCGGCTTCACGCACTGGAAGCTGCATGTGACGGTATTGCTGTGCACCTTTGCGCTGTTCCCGCTGATAGGCCTGGCCTTGAAGCCGCTGCTGCTGCAATTCATCACGCCCGAGCTGTACCTGGGCTTGCTGTTCCTGTGCGTGCTGCCCTCTACCGTGCAATCCTCGATCGCCTTCACCTCGGTGGCGCGCGGCAATGTGCCAGCGGCGATCTGCGCGGCCTCGGCCTCCAACCTGCTGGGCATCTTCCTGACGCCGCTGCTGGTGGGCGTGCTGGTGGTGGCCCATGATGGCGACGGGCATTCCTCGCTCGATTCCATCCTGAAAATCGTTTATCAGTTGCTGCTGCCCTTCGTGGCCGGCCAGATCGCGCGTCCCTTCATCGGCCGCTGGGTCGAGCGCAACAAGTCCTGGCTCAAGTTCGTCGACCAGAGCTCCATCCTGCTGGTGGTCTACGTGGCCTTCAGCGAAGCCGTGGTGCAGGGCCTGTGGCATCAGGTGCCGGTGACGATGCTGTTGGCGCTGCTGGTCATCAATGCGGTGCTGCTGGCCATCATCATGGGCTTCACCACCTTCGGCAGCCGCCGCCTGGGCTTCAACAAGGAAGACGAGATCACCATCGTCTTCTGCGGCTCAAAGAAGAGCCTGGCCTCGGGCGTGCCCATGGCCAAGGTGCTGTTTTCCAGTGGCGCCATCGGCATGGTGCTCTTGCCGGTGATGCTGTTCCACCAGATCCAGCTGATGGTCTGTGCCGTCATGGCGGCCCGCTATGGTGCCCGCGAAGAACAGGTACAGGCCGCCGTGGCCACCGAAAGCAGCGGCGACTGATCTCTCGGCTACACGCATCACACCCCGATTAAAAAAACCGGCTCAGCCGGTTTTTTTATTGCCTGTACTGCTTGTCCGGTCCTGCTCAGGGTGCCGGATTGGGCTGCCTGCGATGAATCGCCTCGATCCCGGCCAGCACCTCGTCGCTCAGCTGCACCTGGGCGCTGTCGATGTTGCTGCGCAGTTGTTCCAGCGTGGTTGCACCGATGATGTTGGAGGTCAGGAAGCGGCGGCTGTTGACGTAGGCCAGGGCCATCTGCGCCGGGTCCAGTCCGTGCTGGCGGGCCAGGGCGACGTACTCGGCGGTGGCGCGTTCGGCTTGCGGATTGGTGTAGCGCACGAAGCGTTCGAACAGGGTCAGGCGGCCACCGGCCGGACGCGCGCCGTCCAGGTACTTGCCGCTGAGCATGCCGAAGGCCAGCGGCGAATACGCCAGCAGGCCGACCTGCTCGCGATGGGCGAATTCGGCCAGGTTGACTTCGAAGCTGCGGTTGAGCAGGTTGTACGGGTTCTGGATGGTGACGATGCGCTCCAGTCCGTGCTGTTCGGCTGCGCGCAGGAATTGCGCCACGCCCCAGGCGGTCTCGTTGGACAAGCCAATGGTGCGGATCTTGCCGGCCTTCACGAATTCGGAGAGCACCGTCAGGGTTTCCTCGATGGGCACCGTGGTTTCATCCTCCACGTGCTCGTAGCCGAGCTGGCCGAAGCTGTTGACGCTGCGGTCCGGCCAGTGCAACTGGTACAGGTCCACGTGATCCAGTTGCAGGCGCTCCAGGCTGCCATGCAGGGCATCGGTCAAGCCCTTGCGGTCGAGGTCGTTGATGCCGCCACGGATGTGGCGCGGGTTGTGCGGCTTGCGGGCCGGGCCGGTGCACTTGGTGGCGATCAGCAACTGGTCGCGCTTGCCGGATTTCTTCAGCCAGCTGCCCAGGTAGCGCTCGGTCAGGCCTTGCGTTTCCGCCTTGGGCGGGACCGGATACATTTCGGCGGCGTCGATCAGGTTGATGCCGCGCTCGACGGCATAGTCCAGTTGCGAGTGGGCATCGGCTTCGCTGTTCTGTTCGCCCCAGGTCATGGTACCCAGCGTGATGAGGCTGACCTTGAGGCCGGTGCGGCCGAGTTGGCGATACTGCATGGAGTTCTCCTTGTGATGCGCAGGCAGGTGCGGGTCCTGCCGGCTGGCGCGGGATCGGGTAGTATAGCGGCGCCCGTCCTGGCTTGCAGGGCAGGGCCGCAGCGGCACCAGAACCGCTCGCGCCAGGGCCGGCACTTGTACGCACAGGCCGGACTCCACAACGCCAGAACGCCCGTATTCCCATCCACGAGACATGTCATCCACTTCCCCTAGCACCAACCCTGATGAGGCCGCCGAGCCGCTGCAGCCCCTGCGCCATCACACTCCCTTCAAACTCTTCTGGTGCGCCAGCGTGGCCTCCACCATTGCCTTGCAGATGCAGATCGTGGCGGTCGGCTGGCAGGTCTACCAGCTCACCCATAGTGCCTTCGACCTGGGCATCGTGGGCCTGGTGCAGTTCATTCCTTCGCTGATCCTGGTGTTCGTGGTGGGCCACGTGGCCGACCGCTTTGATCGCCGCAACGTGGCCCGCGTGAGCGCGCTGGTGGAGGCGGCGGCCGCCGCCACGCTGGCAGCAGGCAGCCTGGGCGGCTGGCTCAACCGGGAAATGATCTTCGCCATCGTGGCCGTCATCGGCGCCGGCCGGGCCTTTTCCAAACCTACCATGTCGGCGCTGCTGCCCAGCCTGATGTCACCCAGGGCCTTGCCGGGTGCCGCGGCGGGTTCGGCGTCGGCGACCCAGTTCGCCATCATCATCGGTCCGGCCTTGGGCGGCTTTCTCTACGTGGCGGGGCCGGCCGTGGTGTATGCCAGCAGTTGTGCCTTGTTCGTCTCATGCAGTGTGCTGCTGTCGCTGATCCGGCGTCCGGCGCAGGCTTCACCTGCCGAAGCTGCGCCGGCCAAACCGACCGGGGCCAGCCTCTCGTCGGTATTTGCCGGGCTGGCCTTCATCCGCAGCAAGCCCGCCATTTTCGGTGCCATCTCGCTGGATATGTTCGCCGTCCTGCTGGGCGGCGCGACCGCCTTGCTGCCGGTTTATGCCAACGACATCCTGCATACCGGCGCGGTCGGCCTGGGTCTCTTGCGCTCCGCGCCGGCAGCCGGTGCCTTGATCGTGGCGTTGCTGCTGGCACGTTTTCCGCTGGGCGGCAGGGTAGGGAGGACCATGTTCATTGCGGTGGGCGTGTTCGGGCTGGCCACCATGGTCTTTGGTTTGTCGCGGTCCTTCCCGCTCTCGCTGGCGGCGCTGGCGGTGCTGGGTGCGGCCGACATGATCAGCGTGGTGGTGCGCTCCTCCTTCGTCCAGCTGGAGACGCCCGATGCCATGCGCGGCCGGGTCTCGGCCGTCAATTCGGTCTTCATCGGCACGTCCAATCAGTTGGGTGAATTCGAATCCGGACTCACCGCCGCTTGGTTCGGCGCCGTGCCGGCGGTACTCATCGGCGGAATTGGCACGCTCTTGATCGTGGTGCTGTGGATACGCCTGTTCCCCTCGCTCTATCAGGTGGATCGCCTGTCGGCGCGCAGTTCCTGAAAGCGTCACCCCGCAGGGCTCAGGGCGGATCGCCCTCGGTCACCAGCATCTGGCTGTCCCGGCGCGCGGCCTGTTGCTGCACCTGCAGCATCTGCAGGAACTGCGCGCAGGGTACCGGCTTGCTGAAGTAATAGCCCTGGTATTCATCCGAACCGAATTCACGCAGGGCCTGCAACTGCTTCTCGGTCTCCACGCCTTCGGTCACTACCTTCAGGTTCAGGGCGTGGCTCATGGCAATGATGGCTTGCACGATGGCGCTGCTGTTGGCGTCGTCGGGGATGTCGTTGATGAAGGATTTGTCGATCTTCAGCGTATTGACGGGGAAACGCTTGAGGTAGGCCAGCGAGGAATAGCCGGTACCGAAGTCATCGATGGAGATGGTGAAGCCTTCTGCACGGATGCCATCCATGATGGCAATGGCGCGGTCGCGGTTGTGCATCACCATGCTCTCGGTGATCTCGAATTCGAGGCAGGCCGGTGGCGTACCGTGGCGCTGGACCACGCTCTTGATATCGTCCAGCAAGCGCGCGTCACCGAACTGGCTGCCGGTCAGGTTGATGGAAATGCGTCCGCACACCAGGTCGCGTTCCAGCATCAGCCCGATGTCATGGCAGGCCACATCCAGCACGGCCAGGCCGATCTGGTCGATCAGCCGGGTTTCTTCGGCCAGCGGAATGAATTCCCCAGGCGGCACCAGGCCGCGCACCGGATGCTGCCAGCGCACCAGGGCCTCGGCGCCGACGATGACGCCGCTGGCCAGGTTGATCTTGGGCTGGTAATGCACCACGAATTCGGCACGCTCGATGGCACGGCGCAGTTCGGCTTCCAGCGCGATGCGCTCCACCGTATTGGTGTTGACCTCATCGGAGAAGAAGCGATAGTCATCCTTGCCATGGTGCTTGGCGCGGTACATGGCGATGTCGGCGTTCTTGATCAGGGTCTGCGCATTGTCGCCATCGCCGGGATAGGTGGCGATGCCGATGCTGGCTGAGAGCATGGCTTCCTGGCCATCGATGATGAAGGGCTTGCGCGCCTCGGCCAGCAGCTTCTGTGCGATCTCGCCCAATTGTAGCGGATCGTCGAAGTCATCCACCAGCACGATGAATTCATCCCCGCCCACGCGCGCCAGGATGTCCAGTTCGCGCAGCGTACTGCGGAAACGCAGGGCGATTTCCTGCAGCACCGCTTCGCCGGCTTCGTGGCCGAAGGTATCGTTGATGTTCTTGAAGCGGTCCAGGTCCATCAGCAGCACCGCCACCATGCCGTCGCGGTGTTCCGCGTGGGTGATCGCATTGGAGACGTGCTGGGTGCAGAGGAAGCGGTTGGGCAGGCCGGTCAGCTCATCGTAGTGCGCCAGGTGGCGGATGCGCTCGTCGGCGCGGCGGCTCTCGATGGCCACGCTAGCCAGGTCGGCGGCGATGTTGGCCAGTTGCAGGTATTCGTTGCTGGGCGCCTGGTTTTCCTTGAGCAGGGCGGCAAACACGCCCAGCAGCTGGCCTTCCTTGCCGATGATGGGCCAGGCGCCGCAAGAGGGGTAGATTTCCACATCGATGAGCACCCGCAGATGCTCTGTTACCGGATCGCGGGCGATATCAGTGACGATGCAGGGTCCGCGCCGCAAGGCCGCTTCGGCGGCGACGCCGCAGCCATGACGGATCGGCATGCCCTGCAGGGCGCGCAGCAGCCGCGGCGGGTAGCGCTTGCTCAATACCGAGGTGAAGTGCGAGGCCTGCTCGTTGACCAGCATCACGCTGGAAGCGCCATAGGGAATCTGGGCATCGGCAAAGCCGACGATTTCATTGAGGATGGTATCGAGGTCTTCATCGGCCATCACCATGTGCAGGACCCGGTTCTGTTCGCTCTGCAGCAGCTCGGCGCGCTTGCGTGCGCTGATGTCGCGCAGGATGGCGAAGATCGCATAGCCGCGCTCGAATTCGGCGCGGTTGAGGGTGACGTCGGTGTAGATGATCTTGTTGCGGCGTACCGTCACCCATTCGAACTGCTGCGGCTGGCCCGACAGGACGCGCCCGACCAGTTCGTCGATGTCGGGCTGGTCGGGCTGGTGCGCCTTCTGGCGCGAGAACAGCCCAACCTTGCGGCCGATGATGCGCTCCTTGTCGGGCACGCCGAAGAAGCGCAGCGCCGCCGCATTGCAATCCAGATAGCGCAGCTCGGAAGAGATCAGCACGATGGGATCACTGCCTTCCTCGTAGAGCTTGCGGTAGCGGTATTCGCTGGACGACAGCGCATGGTCCAGGCGTCGCTGGTAGCGGTAATACACCAGGAAGGCAATCAACGCGATGAGGATGAAACCGAGAATGCCGGTGGCCAGCAGGATGCGGTTTTCGGTACGGCTGCGCCAGGGTGCCAGCACGTCTTCCATGCGCCGTGCATAAACCGCCACCAGTGACCATTTGTCCAGCCGCTTGTAGGAGAACAGCAGGGGTTCGCCGGTCAGATATGAAATCTCTTCAAACGTGCCTTCCTCCGCCCCGGCGCGGATGCGCGCCATGCTCCTGGCGTCGGTCAGGCTGACGCTGAGCCAGCGCTCCTCGAAGGGCGAACGCAGCATCATTGAGCCGCTATCGGTGCGCAGCGAGACGATGGCCTCGAAATTGGTGATGCGCTTGTAGAAGTCGAAGAAGGTCGAGGCCTTCAGCTCGGCCACCAGGAGACCGACAGGCCGGTTGCTCCCGTCGTAGAGGTTCATGGCCACCGGCAGCACCAGCTCGCGGTTGTAGCGACTGCGCATGAGCTGGCCCACGAACAGGTTGGGCCGCGCCGGATTGCCATCCACGTGGGTCAGCTTGCCGTCTTCCGGAATACTGGTCGTATCGAAGGTGCGCAGCGAACTTGCGCGGGTATGGCCGTTGCGGTCGATGTAGCGCACCACCATCACGGTGGGCAGGCGCTGCTGTGCCTCCGACAGCAGGCGGTACAAGGCCTGGTCATCGTCCAGCAGATCGGGACCGGCGCTATGGATGTGCTCGGCAGTGGACCAGAGCATGCGGTCCAGCTCGCCAAATACCCGTTCGGCGTGTTCCTGCACGCTGCGTACGGCCGCCATTGAGCTAAAACGCTCGGCGTCGATGGTCAGCTGGCGGTCCTGGCGGATCTCCCACCAGGTCTGCACGACGATGAACGACCCGACGAAGCCCACGAACAGCAGCAAGGTCTTCAGGGTGTTGCCTGGGCGTCCCGGCGATTTGTTCTGTTTTCCCATGTGACCGATATCACATCACCTGTCATCACCTGTCATTAGGCAGCAGACAGCTGCCGTCCCTTGGCCCGCCAAGATGCCGGACGGCTGCTTCGACAGCCTTCGTACGCAATTCGCGCGTTCCCTGCACCCGCGCAACGATGGCCCTGCGACCTGGCCGAAATGATCTGCCATGTCGCAGCAGCAAGCCACAGGCACTCACCCGGTGTGAATGCCGATGCAAAAGTTACGTGGATGCCCCCACTTGTTGATACGCGAGATGCTCACACGCCATCTCGTCTCCTGCTGCGCCTTGACAGCGCCTGTCCTTGCTTTGTGTACTTGTTTTGCGTTGATCAGTAGCCGACTTGCCCGCCACGTTCATCGTTTGTTTTGTAGCAACCTTACCGCAAGCCAAAGGCTTTGTCATCCAGCCCGCAACGTCGCCGCAACGCGACAGTGTGATTTTCATGCGAGACGTGATTTTTCACTTGTTACGATATCAACAGGAAGACGTAAAGCCTCACTCATGCGTTTTCGTTTGCAATGCGATAATACCGTCCAGACAGCAAGTTCATTGGCAACATCGTTTTTACTGAATTTTCCTGACGGCACGCGGCGTGCCGGCCAGGCGGTTTTACTTCACATCCCATCAAGCAAAGGACCCATCCCTATGAAGACAAGAGCAGCGGTAGCATGGCAGGCAGGCAAGCCCTTGACCATCGAGGAAGTCGAACTCGGCGGCCCCAAGGCCGGCGAAGTCCTGGTCGAGATCAAGGCCACCGGCATCTGCCACACGGACTACTACACGCTCTCGGGCGCCGATCCGGAAGGCATTTTCCCGGCCATTCTCGGCCATGAGGGCGCGGGCGTGGTAGTCGACGTCGGCCCGGGCGTGAAGTCGCTGAAAAAGGATGATCACGTTATTCCGCTGTACACCCCCGAATGCCGCGAGTGCAAGTTCTGTCTCTCTCAGAAGACCAACCTGTGCCAGGCCATCCGCGCCACCCAGGGCCGTGGCCTGATGCCGGACGCCACCAGCCGCTTTTCGCTGGATGGCAAGCCCTTGTTTCACTACATGGGCACCTCGACCTTCTCCAACTACATCGTCGTGCCAGAAATCGCCCTGGCCAAGATCCGCTCCGATGCGCCTTTCGACAAGGTGTGCTACATCGGCTGCGGCGTGACCACCGGTGTGGGGGCGGTGCTGTTCACCGCCAAGGTGGAAGCGGGCGCGAACGTGGTGGTGTTCGGCCTGGGCGGCATTGGCCTGAACGTCATCCAGGCGGCCAAGATGGTGGGGGCCAACAAGATCATCGGCGTGGACCTGAACCCGGCCCGTGAATCCATGGCCCGCAAGTTCGGCATGACCGACTTCATCAATCCCAAGGACGTGCCCAACGTGGTCGATGCCATCATCGGCATGACCGATGGCGGCGCCGACTACAGCTTCGAGTGCATCGGCAACACCACCACCATGCGCCAGGCGCTGGAGTGCTGCCACAAGGGCTGGGGCCAGTCCATCATCATCGGCGTGGCTGCTGCCGGCCAGGAAATCTCCACCCGTCCGTTCCAGCTGGTGACCGGACGCGTCTGGAAGGGCTCGGCCTTCGGTGGCGCACGCGGCCGCACCGACGTGCCCAAGATTGTCGACTGGTACATGGAAGGCAAGCTCAACATCGACGACCTGATCACCCACAAGCTGCCGCTGGAGCGCATCAATGAAGGTTTTGACCTGATGAAGAGCGGCGAATCGATCCGCTCCGTGGTCGAGTTCTGAGGAGAGCGCGATGCTGGAGACCCTCTCCGAGCACGGCTGCTTTGGCGGCGTGCAGGGCTTTTATCGTCATGCTTCGCCCGCCATCGGGCTGAACATGCGCTTTTCGGTCTTCGTGCCGCCCCAGGGCAGCCAGGGCGGTGCGAAGCTGCCCGTGCTGTTCTACCTGGCCGGCCTGACCTGTACCGAAGAAACCTTCATGATCAAGGCCGGCGCGCAGCGCGTAGCGGCCGAGCTGGGCATGATCCTGGTGAGCAGTGACACCAGCCCGCGCGGCGCCGGCATCGCCGGGGAAAGCGACCACTGGGATTTCGGCGTGGCGGCCGGTTTCTACCTGGACGCCACCCAGGCGCCCTGGAGCCAGCACTACCGCATGGAAAGCTATGTGGTCGAGGACCTGCGCCGGGCCGTGCTGGAGAACTTCCCGGCCGACCCGCAGCGCATGGGGATCTTTGGTCACTCCATGGGCGGACACGGGGCGTTGACGCTGGCCTTGCGTCACCGCGAGCTGTACCGTTCGGTCTCGGCCTTTGCGCCGATTGCCGCGCCGGTGCACTGCCCTTGGGGACAGAAGGCCTTCAGTCACTACCTCGGTGGGGATCAGGAGAGCTGGCAGGAGCATGACGCCAGCGAGCTCATGCGCAAGCTGTATGCGCCTTTCCCGCAGGGCATCCTGATCGATCAGGGGCTGGTGGATAAATTCCTGATCGAGCAGTTGCTGCCGGAGCGTTTCGAGGCCGCTTGCAAGGAGGCGTCACAGCCGCTGAGCTTGCGTCGGCATGCAGGATATGACCACGGGTATTACTTCATTGAGAGTTTTATGGAAGATCATTTGCGCTTCCATCATGCGAACTTGATGGGTTGAACAGTCCGTCCGCAAAGCGACTATCGGGAAGCCGCAATTGCCCGATAGTCGCGTTTTTTTATACGAACGCGTCCGTGACGATATGCTCCCCCAGCATGAACGCATCGGCCACATGCCGCAGCGGCGCCACGTCCACATCCGAAGATCCACTCCGGATCAATTTGCAGAAGTAGGCATACAGCGAGGGATACTCGCCCTCCACCGGCAGTTCGCACGGCGCACCATTGATCGACAGTTCATGTCCGCCCTTTTTCAGGTGGAGCTGGGTGCTGTCGGTCTCGATGAGGATGTCCCAGGTCTGTTCACCGGTCTGGCGCCAGTCGAAGTCGGCCTGCACGTCGGTGCCCAGCGCGTCGGTGAAGCCCAGGCGTGCGGCGATCGGCGTCTGGCGGTTCGACGGCACTTCCAGTGCAGCCTGCTTCAGGAACATGGCCTGCGGCAGAATCTCGGTGACAATGGACAGGGCATTGATGCCCGGATCGAATACGCCCAGGCCGCCCGGTTGCCAGATCCATTCCTGGTCGGGATGCCAGTGGCGCACGTCTTCGCGCCAGATCACCTTGACCTGGCGCGGCGCATGTTCCTGCAGATGGCGCTTGACCACCTGCACGGCAGGTGCATGGCGCGAGTGCCAGCTGGCGAAAAGTGTCACGCCCTGTTCGGCCGCCAGGTTCTTCAATGATTCGACCTCGGAGAGGGTAGCGCCGGGCGGCTTTTCGAGGAAGACATGCTTGCCCGCGCGCAGGGCTTCACGGGCCGCTTCATAGCGGTACTGCGGTGGCATGCACAGCGAGATGGCCTCGATGGCCGTGCCCGAGGCCAGCATCTCTGCCATGGTCTTGTAGGCGGTCACGCCCTCGATGCTGTTGTTGCGGCTGGCGGTGGCCACCAGCTGGAAATCCCCGTTGCCGCTGATGGCAGGGGCGTGCTGGTCATAAACGATCTTGCCGACGCCAGCGATGGCGAGCTGGATGGGTTTCATGGTGTCCTTGGTTATTGTTGATGACATGAAGCGGGGCCACAGATTACCAGCGTTGATGCACGTGCGGGGCAATGTCATGCAGATACAGTTCACGCAGCGCCTGCATCACCTCGGCTGTCATCGGCGGGAGCGCACTGGCGGCGCTGTTGGATTGCGCCTGCTGCACGTTGCGTGCGCCCGGGATGACGGTGCTCACGCCGTTTTCCATCAGGATCCAGCGTAGCGCAAATTGCGCCATGGGCACCCCCTCCGGCAGCAGCGTGCGAATCTTCTCCACGGCCGCCAGGGCCACGTCGTAAGGTACGCCCGAGAAGGTCTCGCCGACATCGAAGGCTTCGCCATGGCGGTTGAACTGGCGATGGTCGTCAGCGGCAAAGGTGGTCTGTGCGCTCATCTTGCCGGTCAGCAAGCCCGAGGCCAGCGGCACGCGCGCGATGACGGCAATGTCGCGCCGCTGCGCTTCCTGCAGGAACAGGGAAATCGGGCGCTGGCGGAAGATGTTGATGATGATCTGCACCGATTTCACGTTCGGATATTCGATGGCCTTGAGCGCTTCTTCCACCTTCTCTACCGACACACCGTAATGGCGGATCTTGCCGGCCGCAACCAGATCGTCCAGATGGCCGAACACTTCCGGCTGGTAATACACCTCGGTAGGCGGGCAATGTAGCTGTACCAGATCCAGGCAATCCACCTCCAGGTTCTGCAGCGAACGGTCGATGAAGGCAATCAGGTTTTGCTTGCTGTTGTAGCCGCTGGCCACATGCGGCGAGAGGCGGCGGCCGGCCTTGGTGGCGACGAACGGGCGCTCGCCGCCGCGTTCCTTCAAGACCTGGGCAATCAGCTGTTCGGAGCGGCCATCGCCATACACGTCGGCGGTGTCGATGAAGCTCACGCCCGCGTCCAGCGCAGCGTGCAGGGCAGCCTTGGCATCCTGGGCCGACACGTCGCCCCACGAGCCACCAATGGCCCAGGCGCCAAATCCGATTTCCGATACTTGCGCGCCAGTGCGGCCAAAGCGTCTTGATTTCATTTCCGTCCTCCTTCAATGCCTTTTAAAGCAGTAGTTATACCGCCTCACACGCGCAAGGGCGGCTGGTTTAAGATGAGCCTGATTCATTTTAGAAGTGATTGAAATTCATCCATGTCCCTGCTCGACCATATCGATTTTTCCGACCTGCGGGTGTTCGTCACCATCCTGCGCACGGGCAGTTTCAAGGCGGCCGCGATCCAGCTGGGCCTGACGCCTTCGGCCACCAGCCACGCCATGAAGCGGCTGGAAGAGCGGCTCGATACCCAGTTGCTGTACCGCTCCAGCCGCGCCATCTCGCCCACGGTGGCCGGCAGCGAACTGGCGTCCAGGCTGGAGGAGGGCTTCGAGCAGATCGCGGTAGCGCTGAGCCATCTGGAAAGCTCGGCAGAAGGGAGCCTCGGCGAGCTGCGCATCAACGTCTTCGCCGACGCCGCCCATCTGCTGATCGAGCCGGCCATTCCCGAGTTCGTGCGGCAATGTCCCAAGGTCAAGCTGACCATCGTGGTGGATGACAAGCCCATCGATATCGTCAGCGAAGGCTATGACGCCGGCATCCGCTACGGCCACTATGTGCCCGAGGGCATGGTGACCGCACCCCTGACGCGGGCGCATCGCTGGGTGGCCGCGGCCTCGCCCGCGTACCTGGACCGGCACGGCCGGCCGCTCACGCTGGACGACCTGGCGCAGCATACCTGCCTGCAACTGCTGCTGGGCGACAATTCGAGCTACCAGTGGGAATTCGGAAAAGGCAAGTACAGACGGCGCATCCGCGTGCCGGGCCTGGTGACGATCAACAATACTGCCGCCACCATCGCGGCGGCCAAGGCCGGGGTCGGTATTGCCTATCTGTTGGAGGGAAGAATCAGCCGGGAAATCGACGAGGGATCGCTGGAAGTGATCCTGGAGGAATGGGCTGCGCCCAGCGAGCCCTTTCACATGTACTACAGCAACCGGCGTCATGCGCATCCGGCCCTGCGCAAGCTGATCGACATCATCCGCCTGCAGCACGGTTTGTCCCGGCTGCGCTAGCCGGGACAAAGCACGATCATCAGTGTGCGGCCGAGGCCTCCGCCGCGCCGGCACCGCCCTTGGAGGGCTTGATGATCCAGATCAGCGGAATGATGACGATGAAGATCACCGCCGAGATATAGAAGATGTCGTTGATCCCCAGCATGGCCGCCTGGAAGGTGATGGTCCGCTCCAGCATCCCGGCCGTCTGTTCGGCATTCAGGCCGAGCGTGCTGCTGAGGTTGTTGACCGTCTCCTGCAACCAGGGGCTGTACGGCGTGGCGTGCTCGGTCAGCTGGGCGTGATGCAGGATGGTGCGGTTGTTCCAGGCGGTGGTCGAGATGGAGGTGCCGACCGCGCCGCAGAACACCCGCACGAAGGAAGACAGGCCGGCGGCAGCCGGGATGCGCTCCGGTGGCAGGCCCGACAGCAGCAGCACCGTCAGCGGTACGAAGAACATGGCCATGGGGATGCCCTGCAAGAGCGTCGGCAGGATCACGGTCATCTGGTCTACCTCCAGGTTGTAGCGCGAGCGCAGCCAGAACACGATGGCAAAGCCGATGAAGGAAGCCGTGGCTACCTTGCGCGCATCCACCAGGGGCAGGAATCGCCCGATCAGCGGCATCAGGATCACCGCGAAGACCCCGATGGGCGCGGTCGACAGGCCCGAGTCGATCGAGCGATAGCCCAGGTATTGCTGCAGCCATTGCGGCAGGATCACCAGGTTGCCGAAGAAGACGCCGTAGCCAATGGAAATGGCAATGGTGCCCCCGGCAAAATTGCGCCGGCCAAACAGGCGCAGGTCCACCACAGGGTGATCATTGTTCAGTTCCCACACCACGAAGTAGGCAAAGGCGATGAACGCGATGATGCCCAGCGTGACGATGGTGGGCGAGGAGAACCAGTCCAGGTCCTTGCCCTTGTCCAGCATGATCTGGAAGGCCGCGACCCAGGTCACCAGCAGCGCCAGGCCGATCTTGTCGATGGGCAGCTTGTGAGTCGGGGTCTCGCGCGAGCGGTAGATCGCCAGCGTGATGCCGGCCGCGATCAGACCCACGGGCACGTTGATGTAGAAGATCCAGGGCCAGGTGTAGCTGTCGGTGATCCAGCCGCCCAGCGCCGGACCGGCCACCGGGGCCACCACTGCCGTCATCCCCCACAGTGCCAGCGCGAAGGAGGATTTCGATTTGGGGTAGGCCCCCAGCAGCAGCGACTGCGACAGCGGCACCATGGGGCCGGCTACCAGCCCCTGCAGCACCCGGGCGGCCAGCAGGATGGGCAGCGTGGGTGCCAGTCCGCACAGCCAGGAGGCCAGCACGAACAGCAGCACCGAGCTGACGAACAGACGCACCGCGCCCAGCCGCTGGGTCAGCCAGCCGGTCAGCGGGATCGAGATGGCATTGGCGGCGGCAAAGGAGGTGATGACCCAGGTGCCTTCGTCGACCGACACGCCCAGGTTGCCCGAGATGGTCGGAATGGCGACGTTGGCGATGGAGGAATCCAGCACGTTCATGAACACCGCCAGCGACACCGACAAGGTGCCCAGCACCAGGCTGGCGCCGGTCAGCGGTGGCGGTGGCGTGTAGGGTTTGGGGGGAGTGGGGCTAGTGGCCATGGAGCTCAGTCATTGTCCAGTGGAGGTCCTGTGAGGGCAGCATCGGTTCAGGTATGCGGCACCATCACGGGTGCGCCTGCAGCCTTGCTCTTGTGTGGCTGCGGCAAGCCGCTGGCGTTGTCGCTGATGATGCGGTCGACGATGGCATCGGCCTGCTTGCCGAGGTCGTCATAGACATTGGTCTGGTAATTGGTCGGTACCGCTTCCAGGGCACGGCCGTCGCCATGGATGTCGACGGTGGCGGTGGTGGACAGGCCAATGCGCAGCGGATGCGCGCGCACCTGTTCCGGATCCAGCGCGATGCGCACCGGCACGCGCTGCACCACCTTAATCCAGTTGCCGGTGGCGTTCTGCGCCGGCAGCAGCGAGAAGGCACCGCCAGTCCCGGCCGAGAAGCCGATCACGGTGCCCTTGTACTTGACGCTGGAACCGTAGACGTCGGCCACCACTTCCACCGGCTGGCCGATGCGGATGTGCTGCAACTGGCTTTCCTTGAAGTTGGCGTCGATCCAGATCTGTTCCAGCGGCACGATGGCCATGAGCGGATTGCCGGCCGCGATGCGCTGGCCGACCTGCACCGAGCGCTTGGAGACGAAGCCCGAGACCGGCGCCACGATGTTCACGCGGGCATAGTTGAGATAGGCATTGCGCACGGCCGTGGCGGCCTGCAGCACGTTGGGGTGCTCGGTCACGCTGGTGTGATCGGTCAGGGCACGGTTGGCCGCTGCGGCCGCACGCGCCTGGTCCAGCGCGGCCACGGCACTCTTGACGGCATCGCGGGCGTGCGAGACGTCTTCCTGCGAGACCGCGCCGGAGGACAGGCCGGCCTGGCGGCGCTGCAGGTCTTCCTGCGCACGCGCCAGGCTGGTGTCGGCGGCGGCCACGTTGGCGGCCAGGGTGTCATTGTTCAGGAACAGCTGGCGCGTCTGGCGCACCGCCTGGGCCAGTGCGGCCTGCGCCTGATCGAGGGCCAGCTTTGTATCAGCGGCATCGAGCGCGACCAGCGGCTGGCCGGCCTTGACCACCTGGGTATCGTCGGCTTTCACGGCCACCACGGTGCCGCCAACCTGGGCCGAGATCTGGACCACGTTGCCGCCGACGTAGGCGTCATCAGTTTCTTCGAAAAAGCGCGCATGCAGGAACCAGTACAGGAAACAGGCTGCGGCGATCACCAGCAGGACCAGGGTCAGCAGGAACAGCTGGCGCTTGCGCTTGCCATTCCCGTTGCCGTTGGTTTGCGGATTTTGTTGGGTGGTGCTGTCACTCATGGAGGACTCCGTTCAATCTCTTTGTAGTCGGTCGATCAGCCTTGCCACAGGGCAGGGCCGTCCCGTTCACCGGCGGCGGGGTGGAGAAGCCGGTGGCGGGCAGGGTTCAGTTCACTGGCGGGTGCAGTCCTTGGCGGCGCTCAGCGCGACTGCGCCGGGGCATAGGCCAGCCCGGCCTGCTGGGCGTCGAAACCGCCGCCCAGCGCCTTGTAGAGCGCCACCTGCTGGTCCTGGCGCTGGGCTTGCAGGGCTACCAGCGACTGGCGCTGGGCCAGTACGCTCGTTTCGGCCGACAGCAGCGTCAGTTGCGAGACCAGGCCCAGGCGATAGCGCTCACGCGCCAGGTCATAGGCTCGCTCGGCTGCCTGCAGGGCTTCGCGGCGGATCGGCAGCTGGCGGTCGATGGAGTGGATCGCCGCAATCTGGCGGGCCACGTCGGCATAGGCATCGTTCAAGGTCTTGTTGTAGGTGGCTACGGCCAGCTCGTAGTTGGCGTATTCGCCCTTGAGCCCGGCCCGCAGTGCGCCGCCCTCGAAGATCGGCAGCGTGATCGCCGGGCCGAAGGCAATGCTCTTGCTGGCTGCGGTGAAGGGATTGCTGTCGATGAGGCTGTCGAAGCCGATCATGGCGCTCAGGTTGATGTTCGGATAGAAGCGTGCCTTGGCCACATCCACACCCCGGCTGGCGGCTTCCACCTGCCAGCGGGCGGCCACGATGTCCGGGCGGCGGCCCAGCAGGTTCAACGGCAGGTCGGCCGGCAGGGCCGGAGTGGACAGGCTCTGCAGCGAGGGCGGCGCCAGTTGCAGGCCACGGTCGGGACCCTTGCCGCTCAAGGCGCCCAGCTGCTGGCGCAGCAGCACGATCTGGCCGGCGCTTTGCTCCAGCTGGGCACGCGCATCGGCGCTGCTGGTGCGGGACTGGTTGCGTTCGATCTGGCTGTCCAGGCCCGTGCGTACACGGTCGGCGGTGATGGTTTCGAGGGCGCTGCGTTGCTGCACGGTGCGTTGCAGGATGTCCTGCACCGCATATTGGGCTGCCAGCTGGCTGTACACCGAGACGATGGAGGCCGTCAGTGCCAGCCGCGCTTCCTGCTCGCTGGCCTGGGCGGCTTTTTCGCTGGAGATGGCCTGCTCCAGGGCGGCCTGGTTCTTGTTCCAGAGATCGAGTTCATAGCCGACGTTCAAGCCCGCTTTTTTCTCGTTGTACCAGTTGCCGCCGTAAGGCGCCGGATAGACCGTGGTACTGGAGAACTGGTTGCGGATCACCGAGGCTTGCGCATCGACGCTGGGCAGCAGCGGTGCGCCGCGCGATTCGGACAGGGCGGCGGCCGCAGCAATGCGGGCGCGTGCCTGTTGCAGGCTGGGGCTGGAGGCCAGGGCCTCCTCGATCAGCGTGGTGAGCTGGGCATCGCCGAACTGGCGCACCCAGTCGCTGCCGGGCCATTGCCCGTGGGGCGCGCCAGGATTGGGATCGGACAGGCTCTGCTGCGTGCTGAAGTCGCGCGCCTGTGCCGGCTGCTTGTCGCTGCCGATGCCGGCGAAGCTGGCACAGCCCGCCAGCCCGATGGCACCGATCAGGGCGGCCAGCATGGCACCGGCCGCCTTCGCCCGCGGCCGGGTGGCGGGCGAGGTGATGCGTTTCATAGAATTCTCCACGAAGAAATGTTTGGCGATACGAGTTATTTGGCGAGTTTTGCGACCTGCGGCAACCGAATCAGTCCGCAATGTGCAGCAAGGCCTTACAGGACCGGGTGGATGAGGCAACAAGCGCTTGCCGGAATTTACGAGTACCATCCGAAGGTCGGCGAGTAAAAACTCATTTTTCGTATTATACTGTGATATACGAACATTCACTCACGTTGTGAATTCGCGTCGGGGGCGGGCGAATTCCTTACCAAAGCTGCCAATGAAACTGCAACCCAGAAAAGAACCTCGCCAGGCGCGTTCGCGGGCGATGGTCGATACCATCCTTGATGCCATGTCGCGCGTGCTGGTCGAGCGTGGCTACGCCAAGACCAATACCAATCTCGTGGCCGAATCGGCCGGCATCAGCGTCGGTTCGCTGTACCAGTATTTCCCCAACAAGGATTCGCTGATCTTTGCGCTGCGCGAGCGCCACGGCACGCGCATGCTCACCCTGTTCGAGGATGTGGTGGCGCATATCGACGCCAACGGCACGCTCTCGGGCGACTTCGAAAAGTTGATCAATGCACTGGTGGCGGCGCACTTGCTGGAACCGGAACTCAATCGCATCCTCGAAGAGGAATTCCCCGCCTACAACCTGCCGGTATCGCAAGAGATCCGCCAGGGCTTCTTTGAAGCCATCCGCCGCGTGCTGGAAAAGCATCGCGCCATGATCACCCCGCCCGATCTGGATATGGCCGCTTTCGTGGTCCAGCGCATCATGAAGGCGCTCATCAAGGCGGTAGTCCTGACCGGGTATGGCGGAGTTTCGCCGACCAGCGTGCGTACCGAAATCCTGCCCGCCGTGATCGGCTACCTGACGGCTGGACGCAGCCAGTAAGGCCGGGTGTCCCGTGAATCCGGCGCGGGAATTCACGGGCATAATTGTGGAACTGAAGATTCAGGCAGCGGCCGTGCTGCCGGTTCTCGTGTTGTTGCTGCATGGCAATTAAGAAACTCCCCGATAGGCAACCCGCAGGGCATGCGTATAGTGGCGGGCAAAGAATGCTGGAGGAATGCGCCGCTGCCGGGGCTACCGCCGGCCGTTTCCTCCGCCCTTATTTTCCAGTGACAGCGATATGCAGAAAAAGAACACGCGCCGCGCCCCCTTCCTGGCACTTTTCCTGTGGTGGGCTGGTGCGTGGGCTTGCGGTGCCCAGGCGGCCGTCTCGGTACAAGTGTTGGACAGCGCCGGCCAGCCCGTTCCCAACGCCGTGGTCTACGCCGAACCGGCCAGTGGCTCCGCCGCACCGGCCAAACCACCGCGCCAGGTCGAGATCGAGCAGAAGAACAAAACCTTCATTCCGCTGGTCACGGTGGTGCAGACGGGCACGCCCATCCTGTTCCCCAACCATGACACGGTGCGGCATCACGTCTATTCTTTTTCGCCGGCCAAGACCTTCGAACTGAAGCTGTATTCGGGCGTACCGGGCAGCCCGGTGGTGTTCGACAAGGCCGGCACGGTGGTGTTGGGCTGCAACATCCATGACGAGATGGTGGCCTACGTTCAGGTGGTCAATACACCGCATTTCGGCGTGAGCGACCGCAGCGGCGTGGTGCGGCTGGAGGGCATCGCCAACGGCCGGTACGCGCTCAAGGCCTGGTACTTCACCATGGGACCGAACCAGGCCGCCGTGGAGCAGCCGCTGGAGGTACAGGGCGAGGGCCGGGCCGTCATCAAACTCAACGTCAAGGCAGTGCCGTTGTAAGGCCGGCTGACATTACACAGGAAACGGGGCAGGGGTGCGTCTTTACCGTCTGGAAAGCAAGATCGTCGCGCTGTTCATCATCCTCATCGTGGTGGTGCAACTGGCCGGCTTCGTGGCGATCCGAACCGCCATTGATCGCAATGCCCGCAGCGCCATCAGCGAGGAACTGGTCATCGGCGAGCGCGTCTTCACGCGTCTGTTGGACCAGAACGCCCAGAAGCTGACCCAGGGCGCGCGCCTGCTGGCCTCGGATTTCGGCTTCCGCCAGGCCATCGGCACCGATGACCGCGCCACCATCGCTTCGGTCCTGGCCAATCACGGTGCCCGCATCGGCGCTTCCATCGGCATGCTGGTGGGGACCGATGGCCTCATCCATGCCTCCACCCTCGACTATCCCGATACCGATCTGCAGCGCAGCAGCCTGGAGCTGGTACGCCGCGCCGGCAATGGCAATGGCGCCGCCGAGAGTGCCGTGGTCGGCGACAACCTGTTCCAGATCGTGGCCGTGCCGGTCAAGGCGCCGGTCACGATTGCCTGGGTGGTCATGGGCTTCCCGGTGGACCGCGATCTGGTCAACGACATGCGTGCGCTGTCGCAATTGCAGGTCTCCATCCTGGTGCGCCAGCGCGGCGGCACGCGCTGGTCGGCCGATGTTTCGACCCTGCCCGATGCCCAGGCCAAGATGATGGCTCAAGAGGCCAGCAGCCAGCAGCTGGGCCAGGCCGGCGCCGCCGATGTGCAGATCGATGGCAACCAGTATCGCGCCCGCGTGTTGCCGCTGGCGCGCGCCAGCAATGGCCAGGAAGCGGTGGCGGTGCTGCAGCGTTCGGTGAGCGAGGCGGTGGCGCCTTACCAGCGCCTGCAACTGATCCTGCTCAGCATCACGGTGCTGGGTGTGCTGGGTGCGGCCTTGGCCAGCGCCGTGATGGCGCGCCGCATCACCAGTCCCTTGCGCGAACTGGCGGCCGTGGCCAGGCGGCTGGGGGAGGGTGATTACAGTGAAGGTCTCTACATCCGCCGCCAGGATGAAATCGGCCGCCTGGGAGCGGCCTTCGAAACCATGCGGTCGGAAATCGCCAGCCGCGAGCTCAAGATCAGCCGCCTCGCTTATCAGGACCAGCTCACCGGGCTGCCCAACCGGCTGCAGTTCGCCGACCTGCTGCGCGACGCCATCGGCCAGGCGCAGGCGCGGCCGGGCAGCAGTTGCCACATCCTGATGCTGGACCTGGACCGCTTCCAGCATGTCAATGACGTGCTGGGCCACAGTTTTGGCGACGCCCTGCTGCGCCAGGTGGCCGAGCGCCTGGCGGCCCGGTTGCAATATTCCGGGGCCAAGCTGGCGCGCCTGGGCGGGGATGAATTCGCCATCCTGCTGCCGGGCGTCGACTTGGACGGGGCACTGGACCAGGCCGCGCACATCCTGCGCGCGCTGGAGCAGCCGCTGTCACTGCAGGAGCAGACCGTGGACCTGGGCGCGGGCATCGGCGTGGCCGGTTATCCGGCCCATGGCGAGAGCAGCGAGGTGCTGCTCAGCCGTGTCGAGGTCGCCATGTATGCCGCCAAGCGCAAGGGCAGTGGCGTGGTGATCTATGATCCCGCCATCGACCAGAGCAGCCAGGAAAACCTGTCGCTGCTGTCCGAACTGCGCCGTGCGCTGGAGCGTGACGAATTCATGCTCTACCTGCAACCCAAGCTGGACCTGGCCACCGGTGCCGTGGTCGGCGGCGAGGCACTGGTGCGCTGGGTGCATCCTGAAAAGGGCTTCATCGGGCCGGACAATTTCATTCCCTTTGCCGAGACCACCGGCTTCATTCGCATGCTGACCCTGTGGATGATGGAAAAGGTGGCGCGCCTGTCGGCCGAGCTGCGCGCCCAGGGCCTGCGGCTGAAGTTCTCGGTCAATCTCTCCACCCGCGACCTGCTGGACCCGGACCTGCCGGCCGCCTTTGGCGCCATCCTCGAACGCCATCGCCTGGTGCCATCCGCGCTCTGCCTGGAGATCACCGAAAGCGCCATCATGGATGACCCGGCGCGCGCCCAGAGCACCCTGGACCGCCTCTCGGCCATGGGCTTTGCGCTGAGCATCGACGACTTCGGGACTGGCTATTCCTCGCTGGCCTACCTCAAGCGCCTGCCGGTGGATGAACTGAAGATCGACAAGTCCTTCGTCATGAAGATGGCGCAGGACCAGGATGACGCCAAGATCGTGCGCTCCACCGTGGACCTGGGCCATAACCTGGGCCTGCGCGTGGTGGCCGAAGGGGTGGAAAGCGAAGAGGTCTGGTTCCTGCTGCGGCAGATGGGCTGCGACCAGGGGCAGGGCTATTTCATGGGCAAACCGATGCCGGTGGAGCGCTTCATGGAGTGGCTGCCACAATGGCGCGCCCCGAAGGTGCTGGATCAGTCCGAAAATGTCGCAATATGAATAGTGGCGCAGGGGGCCGCGCCAGCAAAGGATGAACAAGAGGGGCGCAGGGGGAGCATGAAGAAATTGACCAAAAACGCGGCGTTTTTGCTGCTGGTGGCGCTGGCCACGCCGGTGCCGGCGCAGATGAGCGAAGCTGATCGCGATGCCTGGCTGCAGGCCCAGCAACGCAAGGCGGCCCAGGCCATGCGTGCCTCGGCTGCGGCGGCAAGCGAGCCAGCCACGCAGGACAATACGCAGGATAACAACACGCGCTGGATGCCCGACCTGGGCAAGCTCATCGCTACCGGCGGCGTGATCCAGGTCGAGGGTGCCGGTGGCGGCGGCTTGACGCCCTGGGCGCTCATCACCGGCTATGGCAGCCGCGACAGCTATGGCGCCAACGCCCACGCTACCTACCTCGCCACCCAGGACTACACGCTCAGATCTTATGGCGTGGCCGTGGGCCTCATGGATCGGGTGGAACTGTCGCTGGCCAAGCAGGAGTTCTACGGCAGCCTGGCGCCGCTGGCCGATCTCAAGATCACCCAGGACATCGTGGGCATCAAGGTCAGGCTGGCCGGCGATGCCGTCTACGACCAGGACCGCTGGTTGCCGCAGCTGGCTGCGGGCGCCATGTTCAAGCACAACAACGGCATCGGCGGGCTAGGCAGCGTGACCAGCGTCAAACAACTGGGCGCGGCCAGCGATGCCGGCATCGACTATTACTTGTCGGCGACCAAGATCCTGCTGGCGCAGAGCCTGCTTCTCAATGGCACGCTGCGGCTGACCAAGGCCAACCAGATGGGGCTGCTGGGCTTTGGCGGCGATCTCAATGACCGCTACCAGGCCATGGGCGAATTCTCGGCGGCTTACCTGATCAACCGCAAGCTGGCGCTGGGCGTGGAATACCGCATGAAGCCGCGCAATCTTTCCGCCGATCATGAGAAGGATTATTACGATGCCTTCCTGGCCTGGTTCCCCGGCAAGAACCTGTCGGTGACCCTGGCCTATGTGGCGCTGGGCGACATCACCGTCTACAACCCCAAGCGGCAGCGAGGCGTCTATCTGTCGCTGCAGGCCGGTTTCTGAACGTGAGGAAGCAGCAATGAACCACTTCAGGATGAAGCAAATAGTCAGCGCCCTGGTCCTGGCCTCCACCCTTGGTCTGGCCCAGGGGCAGACGGCACCTGACGACAGCCTGTTCCGTGCGCTCGGCGGTTTGCCGGTGATTGAGCGGGTGGTGCAGGACTTCATGGACACCATGCTGGCCGACGCCCGGATCCGCCATACCTTCAACAATTCCAATATCAAGCGGGTCAAGGAAAAGCTGGTGGAGCAGTTCTGCCAGTTGAGCGGCGGCGGCTGTGCCTATACGGGCGATCCGATGCGGGAAGTCCACCAGGGCTTGAAACTGACCAATGCTGATTTCAACGCCCTGGTCGAGGATCTGCAGTTGGCCATGGACAAGAACGGCATTGCCTCACGCACCCAGAACCGCCTGCTGGCGCTGCTGGCGCCGATGCAACGGGAGACCGTGACCCGGTAGGGAAAAATATTTTCCGGCGGCGGGAATAAAGCAGGGCCGCCTTCCGTATACGTCGGCATGGGTATGGCACATCGCGCAACCCGACCACGAAAAAGGAAACACCATGAGACTGCTCGCAACTTCCCTGCTGGCCCTGGCCTGCGCCTCGGTTTCTTTCACCGCCTCGGCCCAGAGCGCCGGCGTCAAGACCATGGACGGCATCCTGGTCGATGCCAACGGCATGACCGTCTACACCTTCGACAAGGACACCGCCAACAGCGGCAAGAGCGTCTGCAATGGCCCCTGTGCCAAGCTGTGGCCACCGGTGGCGCCCATGGGCATGCCTGCGGCCCCGTATTCCACCGTGACCCGCGACGATGGCAGCGCCCAGCTGGCCTACCAGGGCAAGCCGCTGTACCTGTACGAATCCGACAAGAAGCCGGGTGACCGCACCGGCGACAACTTCAAGGACATCTGGCACATCGTCAAGCCCTGACCGAGCCCCAGGTACGCCATGTTCGGACGCACTGCCAGGCTGCAGCGTCAGCAACGGGAACGGCAGGCCGACGAGCAAGCCATGCTCGCCTGCCTGCCGCGTCTGCGCCGCTACGCCCGCGCCCTGACTGGCGGGCGCGACAGCGCCGACGACCTGGTGCAGGACACCCTGGAACGTGCCTGGCAAAAACTGGACAGCTGGAAGCGCGGCAGCGACATGCGGCCCTGGCTCTTTGCCATCATGCACAACCTGCATGCCGACCAACGGCGCCAGCCGGCGCTGGTCACGGTGGAGCTTGAACAGGCGGCCGACGCGGCAGCGCCCCCGCCAGTGACCGAGCACGGCCTGGTGCTGGACCTGGAAGCGGCCCTGCAATTGTTGCCGCCCGAACAGCGCGAAGTGCTGCTGTTGGTGGTGCTCGAAGAAATGCGATATGAAGAAGTCGCCGCCACGCTGGGCATCCCCACCGGCACCGTGATGTCGCGCCTGTCGCGCGCCCGCGAGCGGCTGCGGCAATGGATGGAGGGGCCTGGCGGGCGCAGCGAGGCCGGCTCGACCCTGAAGGTGGTGAAATGAAGATTCCGGCACTTTCCGAAGAAGATCTGCACGCCTATGCCGACGGCCAGTTGCCGGCGGCGCGTGCCAGCGAGATCGCCGCCTGGCTGGAGCAGGACCCGGCCCATGCGGCGCACTTGCAGCGCGTGCGAGGCTGGCGGGCGCAGAACCGGGCCCTGCATGCGCATTACGATCCTGTACTGGAAGAACCCCTGCCGCCGCGCCTGGCCGCAGCCGTCCTGGCAGGGGCCGGGCAGTCCCATCAACGCCGCGATGAAGCCGGGCCGCGCGCGGCGGCCAACAGCCCGGCCTGGTGGCGTTACGCAGCCATGCTGCTGCTGACGCTGGCCGGCGCTGCGGGCGGTTGGGTGGCGCACGATCTGGCCGCAGGCAGCCACTCCCGCAATCCGCTCGCCACTGCCCCGGTCATGCTGGCGCGCCAGGCGGCGGTGGCGCATACCGTCTTCAGCGCCGACTTGCGGCGTCCCGTGGAAGTCGGTGCCGACCAGGAACAGGCGCTGGTCACCTGGCTTTCCCGACGGCTTGGGGCGAACGTGCGTGCGCCCAAGCTGGCGCCCTTGGGCTATGACCTGATCGGTGGCCGCCTGCTGCCGGGCCAGAGCGGCCCGGTGGCGCAGTTCATGTACCAGGATGCCGCCGGCCAGCGGCTGACCTTGTATGTCTCCCATGATCAGGTCCAGAACCGTGACACCGGTTTCCGCTTCGCCCTGGAAGGCCGGGTCAATGTCTTCTACTGGATCGATGGCCAGTTTGGGTATGCGCTCTCCGGCAGTATCCCCCGCGCCGAACTTTCCCGTATTGCCAGCTCGGTCTACGAGCAACTGGCCTCTCTTCCCCCAGTACCGGCGCGCTGAGCCACATAGGGCCAGCGCGGCCGCAACCTGCTGTTTACAAAGGTAAAAACAAGTAAGGAAACAGCAAAAACCGTCAAGGCGGGAGCATGCTCTGCGTTAACACATTTAATCATGACGTAAATAATTGTTTGTCATGGTATGTGGAATGTGTAAATTCTGGCGATCAGGCTGTCATCATGGTCCGGTTGCACTTCAGACAAGGAGTTTCATATGGTGGAGTTAGCAGCGATTGCCAGTGGCGTGGCGACGGCCTGGATGGCCGACAAGGCGGCGCAGTCTGTGGGCGTCGACGTGGGCAAGGTCGCCAAGGCGGCAGTGGGGGACGTGGTAGACGCAGCCAAATCGGTGGCGCGTTTGCCGGCCAACGTGAATATCGGCCGCATCATCAATACCATCGCCTAGACAGTCGGAGCTTGCGGTATCGGCGTTGGGCGATCGCACCTTTCTGGGGTGCGATTTTTTTTTGCGCAGAACATCCTCTATGTTGGGCTTATTTAGTCAAGCTGGCAGCAGCCTGTCTCGGATACTGAGCAAAACTTCTTGATTAATGTAAAGAAAGGGAATCCGGAGCCGTAATCAAGGCACCGGTCAACGCATCCTGTTTTCCGGTATCCCCAAAAGGAGAGCTTCATGGATGTCACTCAAATCGCATCACTGGCCAGCAACATGGCCGCGGCGCAGACTTCGGATTCAGTCAACGTGCTGATGCTGAAGAAGGCGCTCGATAGCCAGGCTGCCACAGCCGCTGGCTTGCTGCAGGCGCTGCCGTTGCCGGCCAACCCGAACATCGGGCGCAACGTCAATACCACCGCCTGAATACGCTGGCAGCCTTGAAATCGCAGTCCTCACAGGCTGCGATTTTTTTTCCCCTTTCGACTTGCCCCGTCCTTCACGCCCTGTTTTTAGATCTTAAGTACCAATAAATTAGGTATAAAATAAAAAACACAATTAATTGGTCTTGCATTCGACCAAATGTCCAATAAAATGGTCATATGTAAAAAGAACCATTTAATTGGATCTTCTCATGACCAATCTGCAAGACATCGGCCAGCGCATTCGCAGCGCCCGCAAGGCGCGCGGGATGACGGCCGTCACCCTGGCCGAGCGCGCCGGCATGCACCGCAATACCTTGCTGGCACTGGAAACCGGGCGCGGCAACATCGAGCTGGTCAAGCTGCTGGCGCTGTGCGAGGCGCTGGAACTGGACTTGCTGCTGCTGCCACGGCAGGCGGCCCCCCTGCGTGCGGCTGAGGCGCAAGGCAGCGGTAGCCAGACCGAACTGGGCGCGCGCCTGCAGGCGCTCATGGGCGAGGGAGGCAAGGCATGAGCATGCTGCGATCCCTGCGCATCCGCCTGGGGCAGACCGAGGTCGGCTCCCTGTTCGCACTGGACGACGGCCGCTGCTACTTCCGTTTCGATGACGCCTATGCCTTGCAGGGGGCGGATCGCCCGGTCCTTTCCCAGCTCTATCTGGCCTCCACCGAAGAGCGCACCCGCGCCCAGTTGCTCGATCCGACGCTGGCCGCCAATCGGGGCGATGGCCGGGGCGGCTTGCCGGCTTTCTTCCAGAACCTGCTGCCGGAAGGGCAGTTGCGCAAGCACCTGGTGCAGCGCGCCGGGCTGGCCCCGGACGATGAATTTGGCCTCCTGGCCTATTGCGGACGCGACCTGCCTGGTGATGTCTCGGCGTTGGCCGAAGAGCTGGATGAACGCGAGCTGGGCCGCTTGCTGGGGCAGGGGCACGACAGCTACGAAATGAGTTCCGGCCAGTTGCCGGTGCCGGGCGGGGAATCGCTCTCTGGCGTGCAGCCCAAGCTGGCCCTGGTAAGGGAGAGTGGCGGCCGCTACGTGATGCGCTCCAAGGACAGCCAGGGCAGCCACTTCATCGCCAAGCTGCCGGCCACCGATTACCCCAACATGCCGCAAGTGGAATTTGCTTCGCTCTCGCTGGCGGCGGCGGCCGGCGTGCAGACCTGCCGCTTCAGTCTGGAGCCGCTCTCGGCCATTGCTGAGCACCTGCCGTTCGGTCTGCGCAATGACGCCAGCCGTTTCCTGCTGGTGCAGCGCTTCGACCGCGATGCCCCCACCCCCACCGGCCGCCTGCACATGGAAGATTTCGCCCAGGTCACCGGCACCGCGCCGGCGGCCAAGTATGTTGGTACCTATGCGGCCATCGGCGTGGTCTTGCTGGAGCGCAGTACGCGCGGTGCGGAAGATGTCTACGAATTGCTGCGCCGGATCAAGGTCAACGAACTGCTCGGCAATTTCGACGCACACCTGAAGAACTTCAGCCTGCTCTATCACACCCCGCAGCAGGCTGCGCTGTCGCCGGCCTATGACATCGTGGCCTATGCCGCCTATGTGGGCGGGGACGGCCATGCGCTGGCCTTCGTGCCGGGGCAGAAGGGCAAGCAATTGCTGACCCCGGCCATCCTGCGCCAGCTCGCCAACCTGTGGCGCCTGCCCGAGCCCAGGCTGCAGGCGGTGCTGGTGGAGACCGTAGAGCGCGCCATGACCCAATGGCCGGCCTTGATCGACAGCCTGCCGTTCACCGACGCCCAGCGGGGCAAGCTGCTGGCGCATCTGGACGCCAATGCCAGCGTGGCCGCCTGGCGCCGCCGCGCCGCGCGCAGGAAACCGGCCAACGGGGAGGGCGCATGAGACCCACGCCGACCCTGCCCATGCGCGAGGGCCTCTCGCCCAGCTACCTCTGGCTGCAACCGGGACCGTGGCGCGACATGCTGTCCTTCCTGGCTGAACGGTTTACGGCAGTGCCCGAAGCGATCTGGCGCGAGCGTCTTCTGCGCGGAGAGGTGCGCAACCAGCAAGGTGAACACTTGCGTCCGGATTCGCCCTATCGCAGCGGGGATTGCATCTTCTATTACCGGGAATTGCCCCAGGGCGAAGAGCGCATCCCCGTGGAAGAAAAGATCCTGCATCTGGACGATCACCTGCTGGTGGCCGACAAGCCGCATTTCCTGCCGGTGATCCCGACCGGGCGCTTCGTGCAGGAAACCTTGCTGGTGCGCCTGAAGAAGGCCACCGGTCTGCAGGACCTGGTGCCCATCCACCGGCTGGACCGCGAGACGGCCGGGGTGATCGTCTTTTCACATCAGCCGGCCAGCCGGGGCAAGTACCAGTCCATGTTCCAGCAGCGGGCGATGTTCAAGGTATATGAAGCCATCGCCCCGCTGCGGCCTGATCTGGAGCTGCCACGGGTGCATCGCAGCCGCGTGGAAGAAATTCCTGAACAATTCTTCAAAATGTATGAGGCGCAAGGCGCACCCAATTCGGAAACCCATATTTCCCTGCTGGAGGCACGCGGAGAACTGGGCCTGTACCAGCTGGAGCCGGTGACGGGCCGGCGCCACCAGTTGCGCGTACACATGGCCGCGCTGGGCATTCCCATCCTCAACGATCTGTTCTATCCCGATGCGGTGCCCGTCGGGGTGGCCGATGATCTGGACAAACCACTCAAACTGCTGGCGCGTTCGCTGTTCTTCATTGATCCGCTGGACGGCAGCGAGCGCCATTTCGTCAGCCAGCGCAGCCTGTAGCCGGCTGGCCGTAGCTCATGCGGCCGACTTGAGCTGGTGCAGCGAGGCCACCAGGTCGGCAAAGCGCTGCCCCTGGATCATGATGTGCTGGCGCAGCACTTCCACGGTGCGCTCGGGATCGCCCGCAATGATGGCATCGACCACAGCCTGGTGTTCGTCGTAGGACATCTTCAGGCGATCCCGCACCCGCAACTGCAGGCGCCGGTAGGGCCGCAGGCGGCGGTGCAGGGCGCGCGCCTGCTCGGCCAGGAAACCGTTGTGGCTGCCGGCGTAGATATGATCGTGGAAAGCTTCGTTCAGATAGAAATAGGCATCCGGATCGCTGGCATCGCGCGCGGCCTGGCAGGCCTGGTGCGCCGCCAGCAGCTCGGCATGCTCGGCCGGGGTCATGCGGCGCGCAGCCAGGCGGCCGCACATGGCTTCGAATTCGGCCATTACTTCAAACATCTCAATCAATTGCTGCGGGCCGATTTCGGCCACGATGGCGCCCCGGCGCGGGCGCATCTCGACGATGCCCATCGAGGCCAGCTGGATCAGCGCCTCGCGGATGGGCGTGCGCGAAACACCGAATTGCTCGGCCAGTGAGGTTTCATCCAGATGCTGGCCGGGTGCCAGCTTGCCGACGGCGATCAATTCTTCGATCGATTCGCGCAGGGTTTCAGAACGGGTCTTTGGCGTATCCATGGTGATTTTTTTAAGGCAAGCAGTGTAAAGGGATCGTCTTCCAGTGGATTTATGCTTGACAATGTATGCGTTTCGACTGAAATTGTATACATGATGAGAGCATAAAAACACACTCGCAGTTCCATCAATCCCTGGAGGAGATACCAGCATGACCGCATTGACCCGTCGCCACTTCCTTGGCACCTTAGCCGCCGCCCCGCTTGCCGCCGCCATGCCCGCCGCCTGGGCGCAAACGGCCAGTCTGAAGATTTCTCACCAGTTTCCCGGTGGCACCCTGACCGAAGGCGACTTCCGCGACCGCCTGGTGCGCATGTTCGCCCAGCAGGTGAACGAACGGACCAAAGGCGCACTGAAATTCGAGATCTACCCCGGTTCTTCGCTGATGAAGACCAATGCCCAGTTCTCGGCCCTTCGCAAGGGCGCGCTGGACATGTCGCTGGTGCCGCTGAACTATGCCGGGGGCGAAGTCCCGGAAACCAACATCGGCCTCATGCCCGGCCTGGTGACGTCCTACCAGCAGGGCGCGGCCTGGAAGAATGCCGAGGTCGGCAAGGAACTGGCCCGCGTGCTGGGCGAGAAGGGTGTGGTCATCATCAGCTGGATCTGGCAGGCCGGCGGCGTGGCCTCGCGCAGCAAGCCCATCGTCGATCCGTCCGACGTCAAGGGCATGAAGGTGCGCGGCGGTTCGCGCGAGATGGACCTGATCCTGAAGGAGGCAGGCGCCGCCGTGGTGACGCTGCCCTCCAATGAAATCTATGCCGCCATGCAGACCGGCGCCATGGATGCGGCCATGACTTCCTCGACTTCCTTCATGTCCTTCCGCCTGGAAGAAGTGGCCAAGGCCCTGACCACCGGGCGCGACAAAGCCTACTGGTACATGTTCGAACCGCTGATGATGTCCAAAGCCGTCTTCGAGCGCCTGCCCAAGGATCAGCAAGCCGTCATCATGGCGGTAGGCGCAGAGATGGAGCAGTTCGCCACCAAGGCCGCCCAGGCCGATGACATCGCCGTGGCCCAGGTCTACCAGAAGGCCGGCGCCAAGGTGGTCGACCTGAACGCCGAGGTCGTCAAGAAGTGGCAGGACATCGCCCGCAATACCGCCTGGAAGGACTTCGCCGGGCGTAACGCCAGCTGCGCCAAGCTGCTGGCTCTGGCGGAGAAGACCGTATGAGCCACGGTTTCGAGATGCCCGGCGCGGCGGCAGCGCGCCCGGCCGTCCCGGCCAGCGCCCCGGTGGCGTGGCTGGCGGCCTTCCTGCAGGGCTACCATCGGGTGGCCGTGTTCCTGGGGATGATCGCCTTGCTGGTCACCTCTTGCATCCTGACCTATTCAGTGGTGGTGCGTTACTTCTTCCATCAGCCGACCGACTGGCAGGATGAAGCGTCGGTCTTCATGCTGGTGGGCGTGATCTTCCTGTGCTCGGCCTATGTGCAATCGCTGCGCGGCCACATCGGCATCGAGGCGCTGGCGGGCATGCTTTCGCCGCTGGCCAACAAGGTGCGCATGTTCATCGTGGATGTGGCGTCCTTGCTGTTCTGCGCCTTCTTCACCTGGAAATCCTGGGCCCTGTTCCATGAAGCCTGGGCGGAAGGGCAGACCACCTCGTCGACCTTTGCGCCGCCCTTGTGGATTCCGTATTCCCTGATGGCGCTGGGCATGACCATGCTTACCCTGCAACTGCTGGTGCAAGTGCTGGTGCGCATCACCGGCACCGTTCCCGCGCCGCAGGCCGGAGGTGTGCAATGAGTCCGCTGACCCTGGGCGTCCTGTATGGCGTGGTCACCATCCTGGTGATGTGTTCGGGCATGCCGATCGCCTTCGCGCTGGGCGTGGTGGCGACCGGCTTCATGTATTTCTTCATGCCGGAATCGTCGCTCGATACCATCACGCAGAACGTCTATGAAGAAATCGCTTCCATCACGCTGCTGTCCATTCCGCTGTTCATCCTGAAGGGAGCGGCCATCGGTAAATCACCAGCGGGCAAGGACTTGTATTCGGCCATCCACGCCTGGCTGAACAAGGTGCCGGGTGGCCTGGGCATTGCCAACGTGTTTGCCTGCGCGCTCTTTGCGGCCATGGCGGGCTCTTCTCCCGCGACCTGCTCGGCCATCGGTTCGGCCGGCATTCCGGAAATGCGCCGGCGTGGCTACTCGCCCGGTTTTGCCGCAGGCATCATTGCCGCTGGCGGTACGCTGGGCATCCTGCTGCCGCCATCGATCACCATGATCCTGTATGCGGTGGCCGCTGAGCAATCGCTGGGCCGCCTGTTCCTGGCCGGTATCGGGCCGGGTGTGCTGCTGGTGATCCTGTTTGCCGGCTATGCCGTCTTCCGTGCACGCAAGGAATACAAATTGGCGCATGCCGTCTACACCGCAGGCGGGGCCAAGTCGGCCTACCTCGATGACGAGCATTTCACGCTGGCGCAGAAGGTGGAAATGCTGCCGCGCGTGCTGCCCTTCCTGATCCTGCTGATCGGCGTGATGGTGGCGCTCTATGGCGGCCTGGCCACGCCGTCCGAAACCGCTGGCCTGGGCGCGCTGCTGGCGCTGGTGCTGATCGCGGTGGTCTATCGCATCTACAAGCCGCGCGAGATTGCGCCGTTCCTGAGTTCCACCATCAAGGAATCGGGGATGCTGCTGCTCATCATCGGCATGTCGCTGCTGTATTCCTACGTGATGAGCTACCTGCACATCAGCCAGTCGGCGGCGCAATGGGTGGTCGACCTGCACCTGTCGAAATGGCTGCTGCTGGCGGTGATCCTGGGCATGGTGATCGTGCTGGGCTTCTTCCTGCCACCGGTGTCGATCATCCTGATGACCGCACCCATCATCCTGCCGCCGTTGAAAGCCGCCGGTTTCGACCTGATCTGGTTCGGCATCGTCATGACCGTGGTCATGGAGATGGGCCTGATCCACCCGCCGGTGGGGCTGAACCTGTTTGTCATCAAGAACATCGCACCCGATATCGCATTGGGCGATGTCATCAAGGGGACGATTCCTTTCCTGGCGCTGATGTTTCTCGCGGTCCTGCTCTTGTGCATGTTCCCGGGCATCGCGACCGTATTGCCTGACCTGTTGATGGGAGCCAAGTAAATGAGTAGTAGCGAACGCGTGTGGAATGCGCGCCAGACAAACCGTGAACAGCGGCTGGCGCGCGCCACCGCCGCATTGGGTAGCCAGTTGCAGGGCAAGATCGCGCCTGCGGACAAGTTGGCGGACCTGCTCTATGCGGTGCTGGAAAACGGCGACCGGGTTTGTGTCGAGGGCAACAACCAGAAGCAGGCCGATTTCCTGGCCAAGGGCCTGGCGGCGCTCGATCCGGCCCGGGTTCATGGCCTGCACATGCTGTTCTCGGTGCTGGCCTTGCCGGAACATCTGGACGTGTTCGAAAAGGGTATCGCCGACCGGCTGGACTTTTCCTTCTCCGGTCCGCAAGCCGGCCGCCTGGCCAAGCTGGCCTCGGCCGGCAAGCTCAACATCGGCGCCATCCATACCTACCTGGAACTGTTCGGCCGCTACTTCGTGGACCTGACCCCGCGCGTGGCGCTGGTGGCCGCGCAGGCTGCCGACCGCCATGGCAATCTCTATACCGGGCCCAATACGGAAGATACGCCCGCCATTGCCGAAGCGACGGCCTTCTCCAGTGGCATCGTGATTGCCCAGGTGAACGAAATTGTCGATGAGCTGCCGCGCGTGGACATCCCGGCCGACTGGGTGAGCTTCGCCATCAAGGCGCCCACGCCGCATTACATCGAGCCGCTCTTCACGCGCGACCCGGCGCAGATTTCCGAGATCCAGGTGCTCATGGCGATGATGGCCATCAAGGGCATCTATGCCGAATACGGCGTGCAGCGGCTGAACCATGGCATCGGTTTCGACACCGCCGCCATCGAACTGATCCTGCCGACCTATGCCGAATCGCTGGGCCTGCGCGGCAAGATCTGCAAGCATTGGGCGCTCAATCCGCATCCGGCCTTGATTCCTGCCATCGAGGCCGGGTTTGTGGAGTCGGTGCATTCCTTCGGCTCCGAGCTGGGCATGGAAGACTACATCCGTGCCCGTCCCGATGTCTTCTTTGTTGGTCCGGACGGCTCCATGCGCAGCAACCGCGCCTTCTCGCAGACGGCCGGGCACTATGGCTGCGACATGTTCATCGGCTCGACCCTGCAGATCGACTTGCAGGGCAATTCCTCCACGGCCACGCTCGGACGCATCGCCGGTTTCGGCGGTGCGCCCAACATGGGAGCGGATGCCCGTGGCCGCCGCCATGCCAGTGAAGCCTGGCTCAAGGCCGGCCAGCAGGCGCGCGCCGGTCGCAATACCATCCCGCGCGGACAGAAGCTGGTGGTGCAGACGGTGGAGACCTTCCGCGAACACATGCAGCCGGCCTTCGTCGAGAAACTGGACGCCTGGCAGCTGGGCGAACAGGCCAAGATGCCGATTCCGCCCGTGATGATCTATGGCGATGACGTCACCCACATCCTCACCGAAGAAGGCATCGCCAACCTGCTGCTGTGCCGTACCGAGGAAGAGCGCGAGCAGGCCATTCGCGGCGTGGCCGGTTACACCGCCGTGGGCATGGGCCGCGACAAGCGCATGGTCGAAAACCTGCGCGACCGCGGCATCATCCGCCGCGCCGAAGACCTGGGCATCGACAAGCGCATGGCCACCCGCGACCTGCTGGCGGCCAAGAACATGAAAGACCTGGTGCGGGCTTCCGGCGGGCTGTACAACCCGCCCAAGCGCTTCCGCAACTGGTAAGCCATCTGCAACGAAAGCGACACTATGGAAACTTTGACTTTTCGCTTTGAGCACGGCCAGCGCCGCCTCAAGGCTGCGCCTGAACTGGTCGGTGTGGTCAGCTCGGGCAACCTGGAAGTGCTGATCGAGAACGCGCCCCTGAACGGCGCCTGCGCCATCGAGGTCAAGACCGCCGCGCGCGGCTTCGGCACCATCTGGGAAGCGGTGATGACCGACTTCCAGCAGCGCTGGCAACTGGCCGATACCCGCATTTCCATCAACGACATGGGCGCCACGCCGGCCGTGGTCAGCCTGCGCCTGGACCAGGCCGTGGAAGCCATGGTGGAGGAAGGCCAATGAGCGCGAGCTATCTGGAAGCCACGGCGCGCGAGCGCATCCTGGCCGTGCTGGACGCCGGCAGCTTCAAGGAACTGCTGCCACCGGCCCAGCGCGTGGTGAGCCCGCACCTGGGCCAGCTGGACGCTCCGGTCTCCTTCGATGATGGCGTCATCATCGGTGAAGGCCTGCTGGGCGGGCGTGCCGTGATGGCCGCCGCACAAGAGGGCGGCTTCATGGGCGGGGCCGTGGGCGAGGTGCATGGCGCCAAGCTGGTCGGCCTGCTCAAGCGCGCCATTGCACGGCAAGCGGCTGGCGTGATCCTGCTGCTGGAAACGGGCGGCGTGCGGCTGCATGAAGCCAACGCTGGTCTCATTGCGGTCTCCGAGGTGATGCGTGCGGTGCTGGAGGCGCGCGCCGCCGGTATCCCGGTGATCGTGCTGGTGGGCGGCGCCAATGGCTGCTTCGGCGGCATGGGCATCGTGGCGCGCTGTGCCAATACCATCATCATGTCCGAGGAAGGGCGGCTGGCCATGTCCGGTCCCGAGGTGATCGAGACGGCCAACGGCGTGGAAGAATTCGATTCGCGCGACCGTGCGCTGGTCTGGCGCACCACGGGCGGCAAGCATCGCTACCTGATCGGTGATTGCCAGCAACTGGTCAGCGATGATACCGAGGCCTTCCGCGCCGCCGCCATCGCAGCGCTGGCCCAGGCCGGCGACGTGCCCTTGACGCTGGCCGCGCTGGAAGCCGAACAGGACATGCTGCGCCGTCGCATCGCCACCTTCGGCCATGCCGAGGATCCGATGGATATCTGGGCCGAGCTGGGCGTGTCCCGGCCGGAAGCGGTGCCGATGCTGGAAGCCGGCGCCTTCACTGCCATGGCCGAGCGCCTGCGCATAGCGTCCAAGGCTTGAGAGGAATCCATGAGTCAAATTGTCACCCCCACCCAGGTCGACTGGCGCGCGCTCGCGCAAGACCTGTTCCCGCAGGGTCATGCCATTACCGAGCAGGAGTATTTCCTCTCCGGCACGGCCCAGGTCGACGGCAGCACCGTCACCGTGGTCGGCACCACCGGCCACACGCCCATCGGCATCGAGATCGCCCTGGCCCAGGCCAGCGTGATCTTGCAGACGGTGCGTGAACATCCGGGCCGGCCCATCGTGATCCTGGTCGATACACAAGGCCAGCGCCTGCGCCACCGCGATGAAATGCTGGGCATCAACAGCTACATGGCACACCTCGGCAAGTGCGTGGAACTGGCGCGTCGCCAGGGCCACCGCGTCGTCGGCCTGGTGTATGACCAGGCCCTGTCGGGCGGCTTCATCACCAGCGGCCTGATCGCTGACGCCTGCTATGCCTTGCCTGCCGCCACCATCCGCGTGATGGGCCTGCCGGCGATGGCGCGCATTACCAAGGTGCCGGAAGAACGGCTGACCGAACTGGCCAAGAGCAATCCGGTCTTTGCGCCGGGACCGGAAAATTATCAACGCATGGGCGGTGTCGCCGAGATCTGGAATGGCGACCTGGCCCAGTCCCTGGTCGAGGCGCTGGCACAGGACCGCAGCGCCGACACGCGCGCGGCCACGGGACTGGCGCGTGGCGGCCGCAAATGGGCGCAACGCGTCATCGACGCAGTGGCCAACGATACGCCCTTGCAGGGATGAGCATGGAGTCCGCGCCGTCCCTTGCTGCTTCCCGCCACCATCTGCTCTGGCTGAAGGAGGCCGGCTGGGAACGCCTGCTGGCCGGCAGCGGCGATGACCGCCAGCATGCCACGCTGCGGCAGTGGCAGCGCATGCGCTGGCCGCTGATCGTGCGCCGGCGCGACGTGGATGCCAGCGATGAGGACCTCTGCGTCGGCATCGCCTTGCCGCCCGATGCGCAGGGCAACAAGCCGCGCATCGCCCTGCGGGTGCAGGCACAGGAGGTGGCGGCCAGCCGTGTGCCATTCCTGTTGCGCGATATCGTGGCCGCGCATCTGCCGGGCCTGCCCTCGGCCTGGCAGCCGGGGCTGGACGAATTGCAGCAGCACATGGACCGTGCCGGCATTGCGCTGGCCGTGTTCGGCTCGCTGGCCTGGCAGGCCGTGACGGCGCAAGCTTATCTGCGCAGCGGTTCCGACATCGACCTGCTCTTTGCGCCGCGCAGCCAGGCCGAACTGGAAGCCGGTGTGCGGCTGCTGGCCTGGCAGGCCATGTTCCTGCCGCTGGATGGAGAAATCCTGTTCCCTGGCGGGGCTGCCGTGTCCTGGAAAGAGTGGCGGCAGGTGGCCGTGCTGGGCACGCATCCCGAGGGCCGGGTGCTGGTCAAGCGTCCCGCCAGCGTGGCGCTGGAGCGGGTCGGTGCATTGCGCGCCAGCCTGCCGCAGGAGCAAGCATGCGCCGCCTGATGCAGCACGCGGATACGCTGACCCGGCCCCTCCATCACACCCAGAAGCGCCGGGCCGTCCGCGAGAACCTGGCCTTTTGCCGCCAACTGGCGCGCCTGGCGGTGCGCAGCCTGTACCAGGAACTGGTGCTCTATCCCAAGCCGGGCCTGGTGTCGCGCGTGGACAATGGTAGCCACCTGGACATGACCGCTCAGACCTTCCTGCGCAGCCTGTTCGCGTTGCGCCATTATTTTTTCCGGATCGCGGCGGCCGGACTGGACGCGGCCCCTTTCCACACCCTGAAGAAACTGGCCATCCAGGCCGAAGAGCGCATGCTGCGCGCTACCGGTGGCGTCAATACGCATCGCGGTGCCATCTTCGCGCTGGGCATGCTGTGCGCGGCCATGGCCCATGCGCGTGCCCGCCACATGCCCTTGCAGCCAGCCACCATCCGCGCCACCTTGCTGATCCAGTGGGGCGATGCGCTGGCGCGCCATAGCGCCGCAGCAGCAGGTGGCGACGAGCACAGCCATGGCCAGCGCGTGGCGGCCGAGCATGCCGTGGGCGGGGCGCGGGAAGAGGGGGCCTTGGGCTTTCCGTCGGTGTTCGAAGTGGCCTTGCCGCAATTGCAGGCCACCCTTGCTGCCGGGCGCGATGATGATCACGCCCGGATCGATGCGCTCTTTGCGCTGATGGCGCAACTCAGCGATACCAACGTTTACCATCGCGGTGGCGCCGAGGGCGCGGCGCTGGTGCGCGAACGCAGCGCCGCCTTCCTGGCCGCTGGCGGTACCGCGCGGGCTGGCTGGGAAGCCGAAGCGCTGGCCTGCCATCGGGAGTTCGTGGCCCGGCGTTTGTCTCCGGGCGGTGCGGCCGATCTGCTGGCAGCGGCTTGCCTGGTGCATCAGGTAAGCTTGCTGGAGGCCGACAAGGGATGAGCATGCGACTGGCCATCCTCTGTCCGGGGCAGGGCGCGCAGCATGCGGGCATGTTCGACCTGCTGCGTGATGAACCGCAGGCCAGCGCCTTCCTGGCGCAATCCGGTCTGCCGGCGCACTTGCAAGCCCCTCTTGAAGCGGTACTGGCCGATTCCCCCCGGCTCTACGCCAATCGCAACGCCCAGCCGCTGATCGTGGCCGCCCAGCTTGCCGCCTGGCAGGCGTTGCGCGAACCCTTGACTGCCATCGCAGGCGCGCCCGTACTGGTGGCGGGCTACAGCGTGGGCGAATTGTCCGCGTATGCGGTGGCCGGGGTCATCGAGGCGCGCGATACCGTGGCGCTGGCCGCGCAGCGCGCCGCAGCAATGACGCTGGCCGCCAGCGCGCAGCCCGCTCAAGGATTGATGGCCATCGGCGGCGTACCGACAGATCGTGCCCGGGATTGCCTGGCGCGCCATGGCGGCCATGTGGCCATCATCACGGGCGAGGATACGCTCATCGCCGGGGGCGCCGAGGCCGCCCTGCAAGCGGCAGCGGCTGAACTGGCTGGATCGGGTGCGCGCACCTCTGCCTTGCCGGTTGGGCTGGCCTCGCATACACCACTGATGCAAGCGGCCACGGCACCGTTTGCTGCACAACTGGCGGCGCGTCATCTGGAATCGCCCAGCCTGACGCTGCTGGCCGGCGTCAGCGGCCAGGCCATCACCGATGCGGCGCAGGCCCAGGCGCTGCTGGTGCGCCAACTGGTCGAACCCATCCAGTGGGCCGCCTGCATGGACGCCTGTGTCGAACGGGGCGTCACCGTGGCGCTGGAACTGGGCCCCGGCGCAGCGCTCTCGCGCATGCTGCGCGAGCGCCATCCGCAGATCGCCTGCCGGTCCCTGGCTGATTTTCGCAGTCTGTCCGGCGCCCTGGCCTGGCTGCGGCGGCAGGCGGACTGAACGCTGCGCTGCACACATCACCGAGTGGCATCGCACCGATGGCGGTGCTATCTTGAAGCCATGCCTCCTCCCTCGCCGGGCGCCGCTGTCGGATCAGGCTGACAGCGCAACCCGCTTTGTGCATCTCCCCGCGTCCTCACGGCGAACCAATGGCGGGTCGTCCAGTCGCATCTTGAAGCAATGCCCATGTTCAACCCGACCAGGAGGCCCAAGATGAAAGTCGATGTGTACAAGCGCCCGGACGGCGACGGTCTGTTTTCCTACCTCGTCCTGCCCCACGAAGAACCGCTGCCCGACGAAGTGACCAATACCGATTGGCAACTGCATGAACAGAACGTGGATTTCGAGCGCGACGGCAAGCGGCATTTCACGCTGGAGGCGGAAGACGCCTTCCTGCAGATCGGCGAAAAAGGCTATGCCATCACCCATCTGCACGATCGCGCCAGCGACGGCGCTGCCTGAGCCAGCCGGCCCACAGCATCACCAGAGGAGACCATCATGCCCACCGAACAAATAGGCGATTACGAAGTGGAATACGCGGGGGTGCGCGTCATCGGCGGCGAGCAGTGGGTGGCCCAGGTGGCCATCTTCGGCCATTCGGCCAATCCCATGCACCGCAACCCGGTGTTCCCGGTGCAGCGGGTACTGCCCGACCAGACCTTCGCCGACGAAAAGGCGGCCGAGCAGGGTGCGCGCCAGGCTGCGCACGACCTGCTGGAGAAACAGCAGGCACGGCATTGACCGGATGCACCCGCCCTGAGTGCTGACTTGGGGTCCCCCGATGGCCCGGCGCGCTTCACGGTGCGCCGGGTTTTTTCATGGCACGGCCTGGCATGGCATGGAATTCGCATGAAGCATGGCTGACCGAGGTACGGCCCGCTTTGCGGTTTCGCAATAGAATGGCGGTCATTGCTTTTTCGTTCATCTCTTCCTTACCCACGTCTTGCCAGGTCCCCTCATGAAACCGCCCCTGCTCGTCCTGATTCATCTTTCCGAAGAAAGCACGGCCACCATCGCCGCCCATTACGACATCCTGTACGCACCGGACCGCCCGCGCCGCGACGAGATGATCGCCGGCCCCGCCAGGAAAGTGGCGGTGGTGCTGACCAACGGCTCCACCGGCCTGACCGCCGATGAAATGCGCGCCTTGCCGCATCTGCAACTGGTCTGCGCCCTGGGTGCCGGTTTTGAAAACATCGACGTGGCCCACGCCAAGGCCAACGGTATCGAGATCGCCACCGGCGCCGGCACCAACGAAGATTGCGTGGCCGACCATGCGCTGGGCCTGCTGCTGGCCATCGTGCGCAACATCCCGGTGCTGGACCGCTACACCCGCGACGGCGGATGGCGCGAGACCATCCCCTTGCAGCCGCAACTGGCCGGCAAGCGCGTGGGCATCGTCGGCATGGGCAACATCGGCAGGAAGATTGCCCGCCGCGCTGCCGCTTTCGATGCCGAGATTGCCTACTGCAACCGCAAGAAGCGCGATGACGTCGATTTCCACTATTTCCCGGACGTGGCCCAACTGGCCGGCTGGGCCGACTGCCTGATCGTGGCCGCTCCCGGTGGCGCCCAGACCCAGCACCTCATCAATGCGCGGGTGCTGGAAGAACTCGGCCCCCGGGGCTATCTGGTCAACATCGGCCGCGGCAGCACCGTCGATACCGCCGCCCTGGCCGCAGCCCTGTCGTCGGGCCGCCTGGCCGGCGCCGCGCTGGACGTCTACGAGGGCGAGCCCAAGCCGCCTGCGGCCCTGATCGGCCTGCCCAACGTGGTGTTGACGCCGCATATCGCCGGCTGGTCGCCGGAAGCCATCAGCGCCTCGGTGCAGCAGTTCCTGCGCAATTGCGAGGAGCATTTCGCGGCGGCCGAGCCGGTACTGCGCGCCTGAACAGGCACAGGCCCGCCCATGATGCGAGTTTTTTTTGCCATAGCCGGGCTGGCTGGCCGATAATGTCGGCCGCGGCCAGGAAGCTTTCCTCCACGAAAGCTTCCTGGCCGGCCACCTGCGCGCTCGGGGAAGCGTGCAGGCGGCCGGCGCCGTGTTTCATCCATTCCAAGATCAACCCATCGCCATCACACTACAGAGAGAGCCAAGCACCATGGATCTGCCATCTCATCAACTCACCATGACGGTCCTGATGACCCCGGACATGGCCAACTTTGCCGGCAACGTGCACGGGGGCACCATCCTGAAGCTGCTTGACCAGGTGGCCTATGCCTGCGGCAGCCGTTACGCCGGCCAGTACGTGGTCACGCTGTCGGTGGACCAGGTGATGTTCCGCCAGCCCATCCACGTGGGCGAACTGGTGACCTTCCTGGCCAGCGTCAACCATACCGGTAAGTCCTCCATGGAAATTGGCATCAAAGTGGTCGCCGAGAACATCCGCACCCAGGAAACCCGCCACGTCAACAGCTGCTTCTTCACCATGGTGGCGGTGGATGACCAGCGCAAGCCGATCCCGGTGCCGCCGCTGCGCCCGTTCTCGCAGGAAGAAAAGCGCCGCTTCGATGCGGCCGTGATCCGCAAGTCGCTGCGCCAGGAACTGGCGCGCCGCTACGAGGAATTCAAGCCGGGCGCCGACAAGGCGAATTGATCCGGCCATTGCCCCAATAGCAAAAAGGGATGAGCCCACGCTCATCCCTTTTTGCATTGCGTGCAGCTCAGGCGCTAATCCAGATGCACCAGCACCGATCCCAAGACGCCCAGTTCGGCGCGCACCGTCTGTCCGGCGCGCACCGGTATCGGCACGATGGTGGAGCCACTGGCCACCAGTTGGCCAGCGCCCAGCGTCAGCCCGTGCTCGCGCAATTCATTGGCCAGCCAGGTCAGCGCCACCCACGGATCGCCCAGCACCTGGGCACCGCTGCCGGCGCGCTGCTCGCCGCCCTCGATGGTCGCCGAGGTCGCCAGGGCGGCCAGGTCCAGGCTGCGCCAGTCGGCGCTGGCCGGCGCACCCAGTACGAACTGGTCGGCACAGCTGTTGTCGGCGATCATTTGCGCGGCCCCGACGTGGCGGAACTGCTCATAGCGGGTATCCGGGATCTCGATGGCCGGGTGCACCGCCGCCACCGCCGCCATCACTTCGTCTTGCGAGTAGGGCGTGCTGCGTGGGGCCAGGGTGCTACCCATGCGGAAGGCCACTTCGACCTCGGCCACGCTCATCAGGTTGTCGCCCAGGGTGATGCGGGCACCGCTGCGATGAACGCGCTCGGCCAGCAGGCGGCCCGCCAGCGGCGCATCGACGTTGATCAGTTGCTGTCCGCCCGGGCCGGTCGCGGCGATCTTCCAGCCGGCCAGCGGCGCGAAGCTGCGCGCTTCCAGACGGCCCTGGATGTCATAGGCCTGGCGCCGGTCGGCCGGTTGCAGATGCGCCGGCAATTGCTCGATGCGGCGGTTGTGGGCCCAGCAGTCCCAGAGCAGGTCGGCCGCTGCCTGGCATTGTGATTCGGTCAGCACGGATGTCTTCCCCCAAGAAAGAGATGTTGATTCAGGCGCTCAACGGGCCCAGTGCGCCGATGGCAATGGTCAGCAAGCCCAGGCACAGGTTGATGCCGACCAACATGCGCACCTGGCGCAGCGCACGCGAGGCGCGGTCCCAGTCCTGCTGGGCGGTGGCCAGCTTGAGGCGGCGGAAGGGGGCAAAGAAGATGTGGGCAAAGATCAGCATCATCACCACGCCGATGCCGCTCATGGCGTGCACGTAAGGCGGCAGTCTGGCGGCCCCGGCACCCATGGCCATCATCATGTGCAGGCCGCTCCCCAGCACCAGCGCAATGGCGACCCAGACCCAGAGGAAGAAATTGGCCAGCACCGCCGCCATCAGGCTCAGTCGCTGCTCGGGGTGCAGTACGGAGAGCGCGGGGCGCAGCGCCATGTGGGCGAAGAACATGCCGCCGACCCAGAGGGTCAGTCCCAGCAGATGGAAGAATTTGGCAAACAGCATGGCGCTCCCGGCAGAAATGTTCATAAAAATCTTTCAGGATTGTCGCATGAGTCAGAACACGGCGTATCGCGAGTCGGGCGAAAGGCGCAGCTTGTGGTAATGTCGCGGCCGACACGTCATCAGCAATTTTGCCGCCATCCGAGGGACGCTATCACCATGTCGAGCACGACCTGCACCATCAGCGCCATCCACTTCTATCCCGTCAAGTCCTGCGGTGGACTCTCGCTCACGCGCGCCGAAATCGGTCCGCTGGGCCTGGCGCTGGACCGCCACTGGATGCTGGTGGATCGCCAGGGCCAGTTCCTGACCCAGCGCAGCCACCCGCAGATGGCTTGCATCACGCCGGCCTTCGAAGGCGACACGCTGGTATTGCGCGCGCCCGGCATGAGCCCGCTGCGGCTGGCGGCCGCAGGCGAGGATGGCGCTAGGCTCACCGTGCAGGTCTGGAGCAGCCGGCTGGAGGCGCTGGACCAGGGCGAGCAGGCGCGGGCATGGTTCTCCAACTACTTGCAGGAAGACGCGCGGCTGGTGCGTTTCAACCCGGCCGTCGAGCGCGCCTGCAGTGCCCGCTGGACCGGCGAGCATCGCGCTACCACGCAGTTCTCGGATGGCTATCCGCTGCTGGTGATCGGCCAGGCCTCGCTGGATGATCTCAACGCCCGGCTCGCGGCCAAGGGTGCGCCGGCCTTGCCCATGGAGCGGTTTCGCCCGAACCTGGTCATCAGCGGTTTGGAGGCCTATGAAGAAGATTTCATCGATACCTTGCGCCTGGGCAGTGGTGACCGTTGTGTGCAACTGAAGCTGGTGAAGCCTTGTGCAAGATGTCCGGTGCCCGGCATTGACCAGCGCAGCGGGCAGCGCGATCCGCACTGGCCCGATGAACCGCTGGCCACGCTGGCGACCTACCGTGCCAATGCACGCGTGGATGGCGGTATTACTTTCGGCCAGAACGCCATCGTCATCGGCGGGGAGGGCGGCGTGATCGAGGTCGGCCAGCCCTGCGAATGGGAATTCAATTTCTGAACGCCTCCTGCGGGCGCCTTCCCGGCAAGCACTGAAGCCGCACCAAAAACAATGCCGCCCGGTGCGAACCGGGCGGCATTGTCTGCAAGTGCGTCAGCCATGCCGGGCATGGCCTGCATCGAGGGTGCTTACTTCTTAGGACGGCCGACCTTCAGCGGGGTCAGGCTGCCCAGGATGTCCTTCAATTCGGTGATCGTCAGGTTCTTGATCAGCGACACGCCGATGCGCAGCAGGTCGCTCTTCTTGATCTCCACGCCGGACTTCAGGCAGGTCTTCTTGACCTGGGCCAGCACGGCGTATTCGTTCTCGGGCATGGTGAAGCTGTCGCGCACTTGCTTGACCTTCTTGGTCTTGGGCGCTTTTTCGACCTTCTCTGCCTTGACCGGCTTTTCTACCTTTTCCACCTTCTTTTCGGCCTTGGCCGCAGCAGGGGCTGCAGCAGGCTTGGCGGCCGCACGGGTGGCGGGCTTGACGGCAGGTTTCTTCACCGCGGCGGGCTTGGGGGCTGCCGCCTTGGCGACAGGTTTCTTCGTTTCGGTTGATGCTGCTGCGGCTTGAACTCTGGTGGCCATGAACGCTCCTCTGAAAATTGATATAAACAATATATATTTTTTGCGCCTTTGCCGCAACATTCCTGCCGTCTGGCAACGATTTCATCGTCGCTTTTCTGGTTTGCAAACGTTTTCAGACCGTGTGCGGTGGCCACAGCATACGCTGCTTGGCCTGGATGTGCGGCGAGTTACCTTGTCCCGGGCGTAATGAACTTCTCCAGATTCATGGCCGCGATGCTAGCAAGTCCAGGTTAAAACTCCGTGACAAAGGTCAAAACAATTTACGAGAAGCACACTGGCATAAAAAAAAGCAGCCCGGCCTTGCGGACGGACTGCAATCAACAACGTTCAACGGGGACTTACATGCTACGGGCGACGGCTGGCAGATCTTCGGTGGTGGCTGCGACATGGGCAGGCTTGAGGGGAGTCACGACGGCCGGTCCCTTGGGCTGGGCGGCCTGGGCCAGATCGTGCTGGCTGGCGAATTCCTGCAGATACTGGGCAAAGCCGCTGCCCACTTCCTTGTGCTTGAAGCCCATGGCCACGGCAGCCTTCAGGTAGCCGAGCTTGGAGCCGCAATCAAAACGCTGGCCTTCGTAGCGATAAGCCAGGATCTGTTCGTGCTCCAGCAGGGCAGAGATGGCATCGGTGAGCTGAATCTCGCCACCGGCACCGGTACCGATGTTTTCCAGGCGCTCGAAGATGGCCGGGGTCAGCACGTAGCGGCCGACGACGGCCAGCGTCGAGGGCGCCTCTTCGGGGGACGGTTTTTCGACGATGCCGCTCAACAGTTCGGTGCGCTCGCCATAGGCGCTGCCGCTGACGATGCCGTACTGGCGGGTGTCCGGGCGCGGCACGTCCTGCACGGCCAGCAGGCTCTTGCCTTCACGCTCGTAGAGTTCGGTCATCTGCGCCATCACGTTCTTCTGGCCGGGCTCGGCGTCCATGAAGTCGTCGGCCAGCAGCACCGCGAAGGGTTCATCGCCCACCAGCGGCTTGGCCAGCAGCACGGCATGGCCCAGGCCCAGGGGCTCGGCCTGGCGCACGTAGACGCAGTTGATGTGCTTGGGAATGACGTTGCGGATGGTTTCGAGCAGCTTCACCTTGCCGGCGGCTTCCAGTTCGCTTTCCAGCTCATAGGCCTTGTCGAAGTGATCTTCGATGGCGCGCTTGTTGCGGCCGGTGATGAAGATCATCTCGGTGATGCCGGCTTCCACGGCTTCTTCCACGGCGTACTGGATCAGCGGCTTGTCGACGATGGGCAGCATCTCCTTGGGTTGCGCCTTGGTAGCGGGGAGGAAGCGGCTGCCGAGGCCAGCGACGGGGAAGACGGCTTTGGTGATTTTTTTCATGGTGAGTCCAGGTTGTGGTTGAGTGATGGGCGTGGCGCCCTCATGCACACAATGCAGGCTTGCTGTGGCGGATGCGCCTCGTTATGCCTGTCTGTTGTTCTTGATCATCTTCAGCTGCAGGAAAGCGCGGCAACCGTGAAACAGCGGCGCCACACCCGGAAAAGCATGGCTCAGTGCATTGGTCGCCGTCTCCAGCAGACTGGCGCGCGGCTTGCGGCGCTGCTCCTGCAGCGGGGATGTGGTCTCCTCAGTTGCCAGTTCGATGGGCTGCGGCAGGCTGCCCTCATTGAGCTGATCCAGCACCGAGGCCAGTTGCGGTGCCTTCATCGAAATCTGCTGCAGCAGCTGTGCCGATTCCCGGGCGTAGCGTGCGTAGTGCTCGGCGAACTCGGCGCCCTGTGCGGCTTGCGGTGCACCGCCGAATGCATTCAGGGCAAAGGCATTGGCAAAGACGGGCGAGGGGCGGGCGCTGGATTCGGTGGCGGACATGATGGCGGCTCTCTTGGAAAGTCGGGCTGGCAAATACGGGTTCTTGTCGGCGCTGCGGCAAGCTGTGCCATGCAAGTCAATGCTGCACTGCGCCTATGGAAAGCAAGAGTAAAAAAACTCGCGCTTCCTCTCTATAGGAATGCCGCTTTTTGCTGTGTAGGAAAAGCGGAAGACTCGGCAGTGCCTGCGTTGGCGCAGCCCGGCGCTGCAGCGGCGCGCCTTTGTCTCCGCACATGGCGGGCTTGTCCTACAGGGAAATGGGCCGCTGTCCGATAGTTCTCCGATGCGCGCTTTCCTATCATCACCTCATCTGTTTCGCCGAGCGCTTGCAGAGAAGAGGAGACCGCCCGTCGGTTTCCGACATCAACCCAAGAACGACAGAACGAGTGAAAGGGAACATCATGGAACACGGACTCATCGCATGGCTGATCATTGGTGCCGTCGCCGGCTGGCTGGCCGGCGTGCTGGTCAAGGGCGGCGGCTTCGGGCTGCTGGCTGACATCCTCATCGGCATCGTCGGCGCGGTCATCGGCGGCTGGCTGGCGGGCCTCCTGGGCATCGCTGTCGGCGGCGGCATCCTGGCCTCCATCGTCACCGCCACGCTGGGTGCCATCGTGCTGCTGGTGATCGTGCGCGCCTTCCGGCGAGCCTGACCGGGGCGGCATGCGGCTGTGGCCTCGCCGGCTGCGCTGCTTGTCGTGACACGATGCGTCCGGGCCCCGGCCCGGGCGCGTTTTGTTTTTGAGCACATCCCTTCATGCCAGCACGGCCGGCGACGCCGGTTTCCTGCGCGCAAGCCCATGAGCAGTGCCCTATGGCAAGACTCTTGCAAGAATCTTCATATCGATGCTGCAGCGCGCCATCCTGGCGTTACAATACTTGCGATGTTGAAAAAAGATTAAGTTGCGAAGGGGCGCAACGCGCCTGCCGGATGGGCAAGACACTGCAGCAGCTGTGCAAGCGGGCCGCCGCCTTCGTTTCCTCAGGTATCCATTCATCCAGAAGAAAACATCATGAGTAACGTCAATCCCCTCGCCGGCAAGCGTGCCGCGCCGACGGCCCTGGTGAATCTGCCGGTGCTGCTGTCGAACTACTACAGCCTGCGTCCCGACGTGGCCGAGGCAAGCCACCGGGTGGCCTTCGGCACCTCCGGCCATCGCGGCAATGCCAATGCCCACAGCTTCAATGAATGGCACGTGCTGGCCATCACCCAGGCCATCTGCGACTACCGCAAGGAACAGGGCTTCAAGGGCCCGCTGTTCTTGGGCATCGATACCCATGCCTTGTCGGAACCGGCCTGGCATAGCGCGCTGGAAGTGCTGGCCGCCAACGAGGTGGTGACCATGCTGGCCGAAGGCAGCCCTTACGCCCCCACGCCGGCCGTCTCGCACGCCATCCTCACGCACAACCGCGTGCACAAGGACAAGCTGGCCGATGGCATCGTGGTCACGCCCTCGCACAATCCGCCCGACAATGGCGGCTTCAAGTACAACATGCCCAACGGCGGCCCCTCGGATTCCAACGTCACCAGCTGGATCGAGCAGCGCGCCAATGGCTACCTGCAGCACAAGCTGGAAGGCGTGCGCCGGATCAGCTTCGAGAAGGCGCTCAAGGCCGAGACCACGCGCCGCTACGACTATCTGGACAACTACGTCGGCGACCTGCCCAACATCATCGATCTGGCCGCCATCGGTGCAGCCAACGTCAGGATCGGCGTGGACCCGCTGGGCGGCGCCGGGCTGCATTACTGGTCGGCCATCGCGGACCGCTACAAGCTCAACCTGGAAGTGGTCAACACGGACGTCGATGCGAGCTTTCGCTTCGTGCCACTGGACTGGGACGCGCAGATCCGCATGGACCCGTCCTCGCCCTATGCCATGAGCGAGCTGATCGCCTTGAAGGACCGCTTCGACGTGGCCATGGCCTGCGATACCGACCACGACCGCCATGGCATCGTCGCCAGGAGTACCGGCCTGCTGCCGGCCAATGACTATCTCTCGGTGGCGGTGTACTACCTGTTCCGCCATCGCCCGGCCTGGCGCGCCGATGCTGCCGTGGGCAAGACCCTGGTATCGAGCCAGATGATCAATCGCGTAGCTGCCCACCTGGGCCGCAAGCTGCTGGAAATGCCGGTGGGCTTCAAGTGGTTCGTCGATGGCCTGTACGACGGCAGCCTGGCCTTCGGTTGCGAGGAGAGTGCCGGCGCTTCCTTCGTGCGCTTCGATGGCCAGCCCTGGAGCACAGACAAGGACGGCATCACCGCCGCCTTGCTGGCCGCCGAGATGACCGCCCGCACCGGCAACGACCCCGGCCAGATCTACCAGGACCTGACCCGGCAACTGGGCGCGCCCGTCAATGGCCGCAAGGAAGCCGCCGCCACGCCGGAGCAGAAGGCGCGCCTGTCCAAGCTGTCGCCGCAGGATGTCAGCTCCACCGAACTGGCCGGCGAAACCATCCGCGAAGTGATGACCACGGCGCCGGCCAACGGCAAGGCCTTCGGCGGGCTGAAGATCGTCACCGACAACGGCTGGTTCGCGGCCCGTCCATCCGGTACCGAGAGCATCTACAAGATCTATGCCGAAAGCTTCCGCGACCAGGCCCATCTGGATCGCATCTTTGCCGAGGCGCAAGAGATCGTCACTCGCGCGCTCAAGGCCGGCTGAGTCGCCGCGACGCCGCGTACAGGACGCCGCCGGCCCTTGGGGACGGCGGCGTTTTTTTCCATTCTTCCTACAGGCGAATGGGCCGATGTCTGGCTGAGGGCAGGGGCGCGGCTTCGTAAGATGGCGTGTGCCTTCCAACCACCCCAAGGAGGACCGCCATGGACCAGCCTCGTCCGGATCCCGTCTCGCCGCGGCATACGGCATCGTCCCAGCCACCGGCTGCCGCCTTGCTGCGGCCGCCCGGCGCGCCGCCCGTCCCGCCGCGTGGAGCGGTGCCGGACCACATCGACACCGACCCGGCCCACGTGGTCGAGCCCGATGGCACCGAAGACCCGCTGGCCAACGCCGATGACGGCATCCTGCCGCATCCCGGCGTCAGCCCGCCCCTTCCACCCGCCCAGGAGAACACCATGCACAAGCCCCAGGACACCCCGCCCGTGGAAGTCCCGCCGCTGGACCCGACCCCGCCGCTGGACCCCATCCCCCATCAGAACCCCATGGGCGGCCAGCGCTGAGCGCGCGCTGCTGCCCGCGCCCGGAATTGCCGCACCAGAGGAGGCCTGTTTGAACCAGACCCTGCATACCCCCCAGGAAACCCCGCCCGTCAACGAACCCAACATGCCACCGCCGCCGCTGCCCGATGATGAGCCGGTACCGGTGGAAGACCCGCCGCTGAGCCCCCGTCCTACCGACCAGCCCTTGCGCATGTAACGGTACGCTCTCTGTCCGGCCTGGCTGCGCGCCAGGCCGGCTGTTTTTTTGCCTGTCCTTTCATGCGCTGAGGACGCGTCGCGGTGTGCGAGTCGTGCGCACTGGCTTGGCGGCAGGCGCATGGCGTTTTCCTTCACATGGGCCGGAACCGGCCTATCCTCGGCCTTCTCCCGGCACCATTCTCCCGGCACCATTCTCCCGCGTGGATTGAGACTTTTCTCATTCAAGCCGCTTTGTATCTGTGAAAACATGTCTTTTTTTCGGCGACAGCAGATGAATCGAGCAGGGCTGCCGCCACGGTCGTGTTTTCCCTGAGGAGTGGCGCCGTGTTCCCTTATCCCCCGCAGTCCCTTGGCTTTCCCGCCGGTCGCCGGCATTGCGTCGTGGCGGCGCTGCCGCTCTATGTGCTGGTGCGCCAGTCTCCCGCTGGCGGAGGTGCCGCCCAGGTACTGTGCGAGCCGGTCATGTCCGGTGAGGCCAGCGGCAGCCAGGCGATGGTGGTCTATCTGTCGCCCTTCGAGGCCAGTCTGGATGCTCTCTGGCTGGGCTTGTCGCCCGAGGCTTACCGGGTGCTGCCGGCCTCGGCATTTTCTCCGGACGAGTTGATCGCGCGCCACCACGGCTATCTGCCGTACTGCCTGCACGTCGCCTGGGGCGCCCACGAAGGCTGCCTGGCAGTGCGTGAGCAGGGCGGACCGGTACGGCTGTTCTCGGCCAAGATGGCCAGGGTGTCGGAGCGGATAGACACCATCACCCTGGACATCGGGCTGGCCGATCTGGAGTGTGCGGCCCGCTTGTGGGAGTGCGCCGGCCTGTTTGCCCGCTGCGAGACCGATGCCCGCCTGCTGAGACTGAGCCCGCCCGAGCGACACCGGCATGCCGCCCGCGCCATCGAGCGGGTACCCGCCACGACCGCGCCCGGCCAGGAAATCAACCAGCTCGCGCTGTACGACGCCGAAGCAGCGCAGTGGCATTTCATCTCCCTGGATCTCTTTGCCAGCGTGGCGGGCCAGACGCGCTGAAGAGGCGACAGCTTCCGGTCTGCCGTTGACGACCAGGCAGGCCAAGCATTCAAAAAGCCAGTAAGAAGAGACTTCCTGTCGTCATTGAGAGTTTTCTCATATTCATTGCATTGCCCTTCTGCAACTATGGGGGTGAGGTTTGATCCTCGCCGCGCCCGCCCCCATCCCTGTTGCCTGAAGGAGCCGCCCTTGAACCGCTTCCTTGCCCCTTTGTACCGTTCCAAGGCAAACATGCTGCGCTGCTTGCCGTTGATCCTGCTCTTCGTCTGCCTGGCAGCGTTGCCAGGGCCGCCAGCACCGCCTGAAGAAGTGCTCGATAGTTGCCTGGCCGTGGACCAGATGCCCTTGAGCGCGGTCAGCATCGATCCCGTCGCAGGCCGGGTCGAGGTCATGGAAGGCGGCCCGGCGTCGCCGTACAGCCTGTACCTGCCCGATGGCGACAACCGCATGCTGCGCATCGGCTATGCCAGTGGCAAGCCGCCCGGACGCGACTACCTCTTCGTCAACTCGCACCGGGGCTACCTCGACCGCGCCGTGGGCCTGAGCCCGGACGCCGCGCCCCGCCTGGAACGCCCGCACAAGGCTTTGTTTGCCATGCTGGGCTACCTGGGCGAGCGCTACCTGTGCCTGATGGAAATGCACGGGCAGGGCGGCGGCACGCGCCAGCGCTCGGCCTACGTGGCCCGCATCCCCAGCCGCATGGGTGTGGAAATGACCCTGTATTACAAACTGGCGGCATCGCCCGTGCCGTCCTCATCCTCGCCGGCGCCTGTCTCGCCGGGCCTGCCGGCGCGTCCCGACACCCCCCGCTAAAGCCGCCGCCAGCAGGCAGCTTGACCACTTCCGCTGACAATCGCGGTTGCCCAAGCCGGTCCCCGCCTTTATACTTCGTGCCTTGAGCATTGCTTCTGGTATCCCGCGCGCAGCCGCGCCAGGGATTGAAACGGGAAGCCGGTGCGGCCGGTGCCACAGCACCGCGCCAAGGCCGGCGCTGCCCCCGCAACGGTAAGCGAGGAAGGACACGCACTACGCCACTGTGCCGCGCGCATGGGAAGGCGCCTGTCCCGAAGCCCAGGCTTCCCCTCGCCAGCCCGGAGACCGGCCAGTGGCAACTTCTTCAATGCATCGCGGAGGGCGATCATGCGGAAAGCTTCCATCATTTCCCGCTGGTGTGAACCGGCGCCGTCCGATGACGGCGGGATCGTGCTTGGGCGCTCGCCGCGTGGCTTCCTTCGTTTCATCCACCTGTCCAAGGAAAGCGCATGTCCACTCCCTCCGGTCTGAATGCCCGCCAAGTCGCCGACTCCACCCCCTCCGTTCACACCGGCAGCCAGGTCTGGCGCGACCGCATCGCGCCTTCGCTGCTGGCCTTTGCGCTGGGCGTGGCGCTGATCTACGGTGCCGGCTTCGCCTCCAAGGTCGAGCTGCACAATGCCGCCCACGATGGCCGCCACTCGGCCGGCTTCCCTTGCCACTGAGGAGCGGACGATGAACTGGACGGTCTTGCGGCGCATGGCGTCGGCGGTGGTCATTGCAGGCGCCTTGTCGGGCGTGCTGCTGTCGGGGGTACAGCAATTCCAGGTCGAGAAGATCATCCTCAAGGCAGAGGAATATGAAAAGGCCGGTGAATCAGCTGCCCACGCAGCCGATGCCCACGAGCATGCCCATGAGCACGAGCACGCCCATGACGCCGATGCCTGGGAACCCGCTGACGGCGCTGAACGCACCGGCTACACCGTGCTGGCCAACGTCAGCATGGCGGTCGGTTTTGCGCTGATGCTGGTGGCGGCCTTTACCCTGAGCGGCCGCAAGATCAGCTGGCGCAGCGGCTTGCTGTGGGGCCTGGCCGGTTACGGCGTGTTCTTCGTCGCGCCGTCGCTGGGCTTGCCGCCTGAAGTCCCCGGCACCCTGGCCGCGCCGCTGCATGCGCGCCAGCTCTGGTGGGTGATGACCGCGGCCATGACCGCCGCCAGCCTGGGCCTGTTCGTCTTTACCCGTGGCTGGCCGTGGAAGCTGGCCGGCGTGATGCTGCTGGTGGCACCGCACTTCATCGGCGCGCCCCAGCCCGAGGTCCACGGCAGCGTCGCGCCGGAAGAACTGGCGCAGGCCTTCATCCGTGCCACCGCCGCCGCCAATGCCATCTTCTGGCTGGCGCTGGGCGGGCTGACCGGTTTCTTCTATCGCCGCTTCGGCTGATTTGTCCTGACGTGTCGGACCTCTGTCTGGCGTTGCGGCGCCGGGGAAAGTAAAGCTATCCAAGCCATGAGAACCCATCATCGTCACGTGCTCATGTGCGTGGGTCCGCGTTGTACCGAAAACGGCGTACTGGCCGAAGCCCTGTTCGGCGTGCTGGGCGAGCAGATCGACGCCCGCCCCGAACTGCGCGTCAAGCGTACCCGTACCCACTGCATGGTGGCCTGCAAGGCGCAGGCCCCGGTGGTGGTGGTCTATCCCGAGGGCGTCTGGTATCGCTGCGAAGATGCCAGCGCCATCGAGCGCGTGGTGGTGGAACACCTGGAGGGGGGACGCGAAGTGAGCGAGCTGATCTTCCATCGCCTGGGCAGCGGCGACGTGCTGCCGGAACCGGAGGCCAGCGATGTCTGAATCCTTGGCCCGCATCGTCCTGCTGACGCATGCCCCGACCGACCTGGCCCTGCTGGCCGCTGCGCGCAGCCAGTTGCCGGCGGATTTTCCACCGCTGGCCGGCTATGATCTGCAAGCCCTGCAATCCCGTACCGATGAGCAAGGCCAGCCGCTGCGTACGCTCTCGACCCTGCTGCGTGCCGAGCTGGCCCATGCCAGGGTGATCGTGCTGCGCGTGCTGGGGCGGCTGGGCGCGGTGGCCGGTTTCCCGGAACTGTTGCGGGCCGCACGCGCCGAGGGGCGGCACCTGATCGTGCTCTCCGGCACCGGCGAACCCGATGCCGAACTGGCCGCCGCCTCCACCGCCGCAGCGGACGTGCAGCAGCAGGCGCTGGCCTATTTCAACGGTGGTGGCAGCGTCAATCTGGCGCAACTGCTGCGCTGCCTGTCGGATCGACTGCTCTTCTCCGGCTATGGTTACGAACCTGCGCAAGCCTTGCCGGAACATGGTCTCTATCATCCCGACCTGGAACAGGATGCCAGCCTCGACGACTGGCTGGCCTTGCGCGCCAGCGCACCCGCTGGCAAGCCGGCCGTGGGCATCATCTTCTACCGCGCGCACTGGCTCTCGGGCAATACCGCTTTCATCGATGCGCTGGTCGCCGCACTGGAGGCGCGCGGCATGGACGTGCTGCCGGTCTTCACGTCTTCGCTGCGGGTCTCGTCCGGCAGCGGCAGCGCGCTGCCGCCCGCGCTGGCTTATTTTGCCGGGGGGCGGGTTGATCTCATCATCAATACCACCAGCTTCGCCATGGGCGAGATCACCGCTGGTGGCATCACGCCGGCCGGCTGGTCGGTCTCGGTGCTGGAGCAACTGGACCGCCCGGTGCTGCAAGCCATCACCAGCGGCATGACGCAAGACCAGTGGCAGCATTCCACGCGCGGCATGAACCCGCTGGATGCCGCCATGAACGTGGTCCTGCCCGAATTCGACGGCCGCATCATCGGCGTGCCTTTGTCCTTCAAGCACACCACCGATGCCGGCGTGGTGCAGTACCAGGCCTTGCCGGATCGCGTGCGCCGCATCGCCGGACTGGCGCAGCGTCTGGTGCGTCTGCGCACCACGCCCAATGCGCACAAGCGCATCGCCTTCATCTTCACCAATTCCAACAGCAAGGCCGCACAGATCGGCAATGCCGTGGGGCTGGATGCGCCCGAGTCGCTGATGGCCGTGCTGCGCGCGCTGGCTGCTGACGGCTATGCCATCGGCGAGCTGCCCGAGACCGGCACGGCCCTGATCCACGAACTGGTGGATCGCTGTTCCTACGACGACATCCTCCTCACCGAAGACCAGCTGCGCCGCGCTGCCGCGCGCATTCCCGCAGCGCGTTATGCGCAGTGGTTCGCTGCCTTGCCAGCGGCCTTGCAGGCGCGCATGCAGCGCCAGTGGGGCGCCGCGCCCGGCGAGGCTTACGTCCACGAGCAGCACCTGGTCATTGCCGGCCTGGACCTGGGCAACGCCTTCGTGGCACTGCAACCGCCGCGTGGCTACGGCATGGACCCCGACGCCATCTACCACCAGCCCGACCTGCCGCCTACGCATCACTACTATGCGCTGTACCGCTGGCTGGATGAAGAATGGGGCGCGGATGCCATCGTTCACGTCGGCAAGCACGGCACCCTGGAATGGTTGCCGGGCAAGGGCGTGGGGTTGTCTGAAGAATGTTTCCCGGATGCCTTGCTGGGCGACGTGCCGCTGTTCTATCCCTTCATCATCAATGATCCGGGCGAGGGTTCGCAGGCCAAGCGCCGCGCCCATGCCGTAGTGGTGGACCACCTGACCCCGCCGATGACCACCGCCGACAGCTATGGCGCGCTGGCCCAGCTGACGCAACTGGTGGACGAGTATTACCAGGTCGAGGTGCTGGACCCATCCAAGCTGCCGCTGTTGCAGCAGCAGATCTGGGAGCTGGTGCGCGAGACCAATCTTGATACCGACCTGCAATACAAGCTGCTGCATCACGATCATGACCACGATCACGATCACGGCCATCATCACCATCATGGCCATCACCACCACGATGACCACGAGCATCACGACCACGCGCACGAAGACGGTGCCTTGCCGCACGCCCTGACCGAGCTGGACGGCGCCGGCGTAGCCCACCTGATCGAGGATCTCGATGGCTACCTCTGCGAACTCGGTGCGGCCCAGATCCGCGACGGCCTGCACATTCTCGGCCGCATGCCCGATGCCGCGCAGCTACCCGACATGCTGGTGGCGCTCACGCGCCTGCCCAACCAGGACCTGCCCGGCCTGCAGGAAGAACTGGCGCGCCTCTTCGGCCTCTCGCTGGACATGCTGCTGGAACACAAGGGCCGGCGCCTCAACATCGATGACGCGCTGGCACGCACTGCCGGTCGCGCCATCGTCACCCGCGCCGATGCGCTGGAAGCCATCGATGCGCTGTGCCTGTCGCTGATGCAGTCGCTGCAGCAGCAAGGCTTTGCCGTGCAGGCTATCGACAGCGTGATCCAATCACTGCTGGCACCCCTGTTCACCGCGCCCCTCGAAGAGAAGCCACGCCTGCAACCAACCCAGCAAAAGAGCACCGGCAGTGTATTGGGCGGCATGCGCGCCATGGCGCGTCCCGCGCCGCTGGCCAGGCGTGCGGTGCCAGCGCCGGCCCCAGCCACCAAGGCGACCGATACCAAGGCCCTGCACCGCACCCTGGCCTTCGCCTGCGAGCAACTGGTGCCGCGCCTGCAACGTACCCACGAAGAAATCGGCAACCTGCTCAAGGGCCTGCGCGGTGGCTACATCCCGGCCGGTCCCAGCGGATCGCCCACACGCGGCATGGCGCACATCCTGCCGACCGGACGCAATTTCTATTCGGTCGATCCGCGCAGCGTCCCTTCGCAATCGGCCTGGCGCGTGGGCCAGCAACTGGCGCGCGAGGTGCTGCAGCGCCACCACCGCGAAAGCGGCGACTATCCCGAGAGCGTGGCCATCAGCATCTGGGGCACCAGCGCCATGCGCACCCATGGCGACGACGTGGCGCAGATCCTGTCGCTGATGGGTGCACGCCCCGTCTGGCGCGAGGGCAACCGGCAGGTGGCCGGTGTCGAGCTGGTCCCGCTGGACCAATTGCAGCGTCCGCGCATCGACGTCACCACGCGCATCAGCGGTTTCTTCCGCGATGCCTTCCCGCAGCTCATCGAACTGATCGACGATGCCGTGCAACTGGCCATCGCCGCCGATGAACCGGAAGACATGAACTTCGTGCGCAAGCATTACCTGCGCGACCTGCAGCAGGCCATGCAAAGCGGACTGGGCCAGGCCGAGGCCGCCGCGCAGGCGTCCTATCGCGTCTTCGGCGCCAAGCCGGGCAGCTATGGCGCTGGCATCCTGCCCCTGATCCAGGAAAAGAACTGGCAGGACCAGGCCGACTTCGCCGAGGCCTATATCAACTGGGGAGGCTTCGCCTACGGCCGCAAGGTGCAGGGCGCGGACCAGCGCGAGGCGTTCCGCCAGCGCCTCTCCGGCGTGCAGGTCGCCTTGCACAACCAGGACAACCGCGAACACGATCTCTTCGACAGCGACGATTACCTGCAATACCACGGCGGCATGATCGCCACCATCCGCGCCTTGTCCGGCCAGCAGCCGCGCCATTACTTCGGCGACAGCCACGACCCGCAGCGCGCCGCCGTGCGTGACCTCAAGGAAGAAACCCTGCGTGTCTTCCGCGCCCGCGTGGTCAATCCCAAATGGCTGGCCAGCATCTGCCGCCATGGATACAAGGGGGGACTGGAACTGACGGCCACCGTCGATTACCTGTTCGGTTACGATGCCACCGCGCAAGTGATGGAGGACTGGATGTACCAGCAACTGGCCGAGACCTATGGCTTCGATCCGGCCATGCGCGAGTTTCTGGAGCAGGCCAATCCCTGGGCCCAGAACGCCATCGCCGAGCGTTTGCTGGAAGCCGCCAGCCGGGGCATGTGGCAAACACCACCAGTACAGACCATCGAACAGTTGCGCACACTGTACCTGCACAGTGAATCCCTGCTGGAAGCACGCGGCGAAACGGTGCGCGGCAGTGAACACACCAAGGACATGCAATGACGGCCGCACATGCCTATCCCTTCCCGGCCATCGTCGGCCAGCCCCTGCTGAAACAGGCGCTGCTGCTGTGCGCGGTCGATCCCGGCATCGGCGGCGTGCTGGTGCGCGGTGACAAGGGCACTGCCAAGAGTACGGCCGCACGCGGCCTCACTCAGGTGCTGCCCTCGATCACGTTGAACCAAGGCTGCGCCTTCCATTGCGCCCCGGGCCAGCCGGCCACGGCCTGCACAGTCTGTAATGCTGCGCAGACTGTACCGGTACAGTACCAGGCCACCGTCCCCTTCGTTAACCTGCCACTGGGCGCCACCGAAGACCGCGTACTCGGCTCGCTCGATCTGCAACAAGCCCTGCAGGGTGGCCAGCGTGCGTTCCAGCCGGGCCTGCTGGCGGCGGCGCATCGCGGCATTCTCTACATCGATGAAGTCAATCTGCTGGCCGATCACCTGGTGGACGTGCTGCTGGACGTGGCCGCAATGGGTGTGAATTCCGTGCAGCGCGAGGGCCTGTCCATCAGTCATCCCGCGCGCTTCACGCTGATCGGCACCATGAACCTGGAAGAGGGCGACCTGCGGCCGCAACTGCTGGACCGCTTCGGCCTCATGGTGGAAGTGACCGCGCCGACCGACAAGACCGTGCGTGCCGAGGTGGTGCGCCGGCGCATCGCCTTCGAGGCCGATCCCGCCGCCTTTGCCAACCGCTGGCAAGCACAGCAGGACGCCCTGCGCACCCAGGTGGCCGAGGCCCGTCGCCTGTTGCCCGAGGTCGTGCTGGACGATGCCATGCTGGAACTGATCAGCCATCTCTGCTGCGAGTTCGAGGTGGCCAGCCTGCGCGCGGACATCGTGATGCACAAGACCGCCCGCGCCATCGCGGCCTTGCAGGCGCGTGTGCGCGTGACGCCCGATGATGTCCGCGAGGCCGCCTTGCTGGTACTGCCGCATCGCCGCCGCCGCAAGCCCTTCGAGCAGGCCGGCATGGATGAGGACAAGCTCGATGAGCTGGTCGACCAGGCCCGCCAGCCTGAACCGCCCCATCAGCAAGCTTCCGGTGACGAGTCGCCGGATCATGAAGCCGCCGAGCCGCCGCCCTCTGAAGACCCTTCGCAAGAACAGGAAGGCGAGGGCGGCCAGCAGACCTTCGCTGTCGCTGCCACCGGAACGGCCCGCAAGATCAGCGTCGCCACCACGCCCCAGGCATCGGCCAACGTGGCCAGCGGCCGCCGCAGTGTCGTGGCCGATGCCAGCCGGGGCAGCGCAGTGCGCGCGGTACCGGACGCCAATCCGGACCGGCTGGCCATCGGCGCCACCCTGCGCAGCGCTGCCGTGCGGGGTGCCCTGGCCGGTGAGGCGGGCGCGCAACTGAGCATCACCCGCGCGGACCTGCATCGCCAGGTCCGCAGCGGACGCGGCGCCAACCTGATCGTCTTCATCGTCGACGCTTCCGGCTCCATGGCCGCACAGCGCCGCATGGAAGCGGTCAAGGGCGCGGTGCTGTCCTTGCTGACCGATGCTTACCAGCGCCGCGATCAACTGGCCGTGATCGCCTTCCGTGGCGAGCAGGCGCAATTGTTGCTGGCCCCGACCCGCAGTGCCGACCTGGCCGAGCAGGGCCTGCGCGAACTGCCCACCGGTGGCCGCACACCGCTGCCGCATGCGCTGCAACTGGCGGCGCAGATGCTGCAACAACAGTCGCAGGAGGCGCCGCCGCTGCTGGTGATCCTGTCTGACGGCAAGGCCAACGTCAGCCTGCCCGGCAGCAGCGGCGACCCCTGGACCGAAACCCTGCAGGCCGCACAGACCCTGGCTGCACAGGGCGTGCCCGCGCTGGTGCTGGATACTGAATCCGGCTACCTGCGCCTGGGCCGTGCGGCCCAACTGGCCGAGGCACTGGGTGCGCCTTGCCTGACTCTCGAACAACTGACCGGCGACGCCCTGGCGTTGACCGTGCGTGCGCAACTGGGCGCACGCTGAAAGGAAAGAAGATGATCATCTGCATCGGCGCCGGCCCCGGCGACCATTCCTACCTGACGATGCGCGGTGCGGAACTGATCCGCAACGCTGACGTGGTGGCCGGCTTCAATGCCGTGGTCGATGTGGTCAAGGACCTCATCCCTGCCAGCGCGCAAGTGGTGTTGATGGGCTACCGCGACCAGGTCGCCAGGCTGGACGAAGTGGCGGCCCTGCATCATGCCGGCAAACGCTGCGTGGTGGTCTTCATGGGCGATATCCACTTCAGCGGTTTCCAGTATCTGGAGCGGGTGGAGCGTGCCTGCGGCCATCGCGTGGAAACCTTGCCCGGCATTTCTTCGGCCCAGATCCTCGCCTCGAAGGCGCGCGTGTGCTTTGATGAAACGACCTTCATCACCTTCCACCGGCGCGGCGATCTGGAGCCGTTCAAGCGCCATCTGGTGAACGTCTTGAACGATGGGCGCAATGCCATCGTCATTCCTTGTCCGTGGGATGCGGCGCGCTCCTTCATGCCGCGCCACATCGCCACCTATCTGCTGCAGCAGGGCGTGAGCCCCGAACACCCGACCGAGGTCTGGGAAAACCTCACCCGTGGCGACGCCGAATGGCATGGCAAGCTGGCCGATTGCGCCGACAAGGAATTCAGCGACATGAGCATCATGCTCATCCGCACCCTGACGCCCATGGCCAGCCAGATCGAACCGCCGCCGCAGGTGGCCAGCGGAGCCACGGCATGAATAGCCCCCGCAAGCCAGCCGTGGTGATCGCCGGCCACGGCAGCCGCGATCCCGATGCCCTGCGCGAATTCGAGGCGCTGGTAGCGCTGGTGCGTGACCGCGCCGACGGACGCATCGTGCGCCATGGCTATCTGGAATTTGCCGCGCCCACCATCTCGGAGGCTGCGGCTGCCTGCGTGGCAGAGGGCGCCACTGAAGTGGCCGTGGTGCCCGGCGTACTGCTGGGTGCGCGCCATGCCAAGAACGACATGCCGGCCGAACTGCTGGCGCTGGCGCGGGATTACCCGCAGGTCGATTTCCATTTCGGCGCACCGATGGATCTGCATCCGCTGTTGCTGCAACTGGTGCAGCAGCGCGTGGTGGAGGCCGAGGCCAATTCAGAGGACATCCTCCATCGCCAGGATGCCTGCCTGGTGCTGGTCGGACGCGGCACCACCGACCCCGATGCCAATGGCGAGATCGCCAAGCTGGGGCGCATGGTGCAGGAGGGCATGGGTTTTGGCGGCGTCAAGGTCTGCTTCTCGGGCACGGCGACGCCATTGGTGCGCGATGGCCTCGCGCAGGCCGCCGGAGAAGGCTGGGAGCGGCTGGTGGTGTTGCCGTTCTTCCTCTTCGATGGCGTGCTGGTCAAGCGCATCTATGCCGCCGCCGACGAACTGGCGCAGCGCGAACCGGACGTGGAAGTCCTCAAGGCCGCTTACCTGGGCGTGCATGCGCACGTGGCCGATGTGATGCTGGAACGCGCTCGCGATGCCGCCGAAGGCCGTGCTGCCATGAACTGCACGCTCTGCAAGTACCGCGTGCAGATCGTCGGTTTCGAGCAGCAGGTCGGCGAGCCGCAACGCGCGCATCACCTGCAGGTGCGTGATCTTTCCGCACGCGAGCAGCTGGCTTCGACAGTGGCGGGCACTGCGCCTTACGTACCGCATCCCATCGAAGCCGAGAGCATGGAAATCATCCAGGCCGGGCGCGACTGGAGCGGCTTCCCGCCAGAGCAACTGACCGTCCTGCAGCGCCTGGTGCATACCAGTGGCGACTTCGCCGCGGCTGATGAAATCTATTTTTCTGCTGGAGCTGTACAGGCTGGCATGAAGGCGCTTCTGCGCACCAAGCGGGTAGTAACGGATGTGACCATGGTGCAAACCGGTCTCAAGCGCGCGGTGCTGGAACAACTGGGCGTAGAGACCTGGTGTGGCGTACACGATCCCGAATCGCACCTGATGGCGCAGAACCTGGGCATGACGCGCTCGGCCGCCGGCATCCGCCGCGCCTGGCAGAAGTTCGGCAATGACCTGGTGCTGGCCATTGGCGATGCTCCCACCGCCATCACCGAGGCGGTGCGTCTGATCCGCGAACATGGCTGGCGGCCGCAACTGGTGATCGGCCTGCCGGTCGGCTTCGTCGGCACGCGCGAGAGCAAGGAAGAACTGCGCCGCTGCCTGCAGGTGCCGCGCATCACCAACAGCGGCACGCGCGGCGGCTCCCCCTGGGCGGCCAGCGTGGTCAACGCCCTGATGATCGATGCCATCGCCTGGCTGGTCGCGCAGGAAGCGCAGAGCGAAGGCGTGCAGTGATGCAGGCCGCCAGCGAGCTGCAACGGGCCGAGTATGATCTCGCCGTGCTCGCCCCCAATGGCCTGCGCCGTGGACGCAGCACCGGCAGTTGCGCCACGGCGGCGGTGCGTGCGGCGCTCTATCGCCTGCTGGGCGGCATGACGGTGCAATACACCGAAGTCAGCCTGCCGGATGGCCTGCATTACCTGAGCGTGCCCATCAAGATGGTCACCCTGATCGATGCGGGTACAGCCCAGGCAGAAGTACTCAAGGATGGCGGCGACGATCCCGACAATACGCACGGCGCCACCATCGTTGCCCAGGTGCGGCGCAATGCGGCCGGGGAGATCCGTTTCTTTGCAGGCGAGGGCGTGGGTACGGCGACCATGCCGGGCCTGCGCGTGGCCGTGGGCGAGCCGGCCATCAATCCGGTACCGCGCGCCATGATGCGTGCAGCGGTGGCGGAGGTGCTGGCCGAGTTGCAGCCCGGTGAGCCGGCCTGCGGTTTCGACCTGACCATCGGCTGCCACGAGGGCCTCGCCATCGCGCCCAAGACCTTCAATCCCAAGCTGGGCATCGTCGGCGGCATTTCCATCCTGGGCACCTCGGGCATCGTGGAACCGATGTCGATGGCCTCCTGGATCGCCTCCATCGAGGTCTATATCCGCGTGGCGCTGGCCGCCTGCGCACCGGGCGATGCGGTGGCCTACCTGCCGGGAAAGATCGGCCGCGTCTTCGTGGCGCAGACGCTGGGCCTGCCCGACAAGCGCAGCGTGCAGATCGCCAATTTCCTGGGCGATGCGCTGGACTTCACCCAGAAGGCCCTGGCCGAGGAGGGACGGACACTGCCGCTGCTGTGGCTGGCCGGGCATCCGGGCAAGCTGGCCAAGGTACTGGATGGGGTGTGGGATACGCACTCCAGCAAGAGCAACATGGCCATGCAGGGCGTGGCCCGCGTGGCTGAAGAAATGAATGCGGCAGGGCAGGGCGTGCTGTTTGACGCTACCCTGCTGCAGCAGATGAAGGAAGCCAATACGGTGGAAGCAATCATAGAACTGGTCCGCCAGCAGGATGCCGGACTGTCGCGCCGCCTCTGGTGCGAGATCGAAGCGCGCATCGCCGCGCTCGCGCACGCCCGCGTGCCTGCAGTGGAACGCATCGAAGTGCGCCTGTTCGACCTCGACGGTCGGCAACTGGGAGCGGGCGCATGAGCGGGCGTCTGACCGGCATCGGCGTCGGCCCCGGCCCCGCAGGCTACCTGCCGCTGGCGGCCATCGGCGCGCTGCGCAGTGCCGACCTGATCTACATTCCGCGTGCGCGGGGGGCCGAGCTGTCGGTGGCCCTGCAATGCCTGGAAGGTGTGGAGTTCGACCGCAGCCGCCTGTGCGAGATCGAGTTCAACATGGACCCGGACCGCCAGGTCCTGCAGGAACATTACGCCCAGCTCGGCCGGCAGTTGTCCGAACAATTGCGGCAGGGCCTGCAGGTGGTCTACCTCACCATCGGTGATGCACTGACCTATTCCACCTACGGTTACGTACTGGCCGCCGTACGCGATCTCTATCCCGAGTGCGACTGCGTGACCTTGCCCGGCATCACCAGCTACGCCGCTGCTGCCGCCGCGCTGGAATGGCCGCTGGGCGTGGGCAAGGAGCGCACGCTGATCCTGCCTTGCCCGGAAGATGCGGCGACCCTGCGGGCCGAGATCGAGAGCCACGACATCGTGGTGCTGATGAAGGTCGGCGCGCGCCTGCCGTGGGTGCTGGCGTTGCTGCGCGAGATGGACATTGCGCAGCACTGCGGCTTTGCCCGTCGCATCGGCCTGGATGGCGAAGTGCTGGCCAGCGACCTCACCACGCTGGAGGCAGCAGAAGCCAGCGGCTACCTGGCCGTGCTGCTGATCCGCAAGACTGCGCAGGCGCAGCGCCATCGCGCGCCAAAGGAGAATTCGAAAGGAAACCCATGAAAGTCTATTTCGTCGGTGCCGGCCCCGGTGCGGCCGACCTCATCACCCTGCGCGGTGCGCGCCTGCTGGGCCAGGTGCGCATGGTGCTGTATGCCGGTTCGCTGGTGCCCACCGCCTTGCTGGAACATTGCCACCCCGAGGCCGAGATCATCGATACCGCCGCGCTCGACCTGGAGCAGCAGCAAGCCTGCTACGTACGCGCGCAGGCACAGGGCATCGACGTGGTGCGCCTGCATTCCGGCGACCCCGCCATCTATGGTGCGACGGCCGAGCAGATGCGCCGGCTCGATGCGCTGGGCATCGCCTATGAAGTGGTGCCGGGCGTGTCGTCCTTTACCGCAGCCGCTGCGGCCGTGTCGGCTGAACTGACCAAGCCGGAAGTGTCACAGAGCGTGATCCTCACGCGCGTCTCGGGCCGCGCCTCGGCGGTGCCCGAATCGGAATCGATTGCCTCGCTGGCTGCGCATCGCGCGACCATGTGCATCTTCCTGTCCGGGCCGCACCTGAAGAAGATCGTCACCGACCTGCTGCTGCACTATCCGCCCGAGACGCCCGTCACGCTGGTCTATCGTGCCACCTGGCCGGAGCAGCGCGTCTATCAGGGCCAGCTCGACAAGGTGCTGGAAGAGAACAAGCGCGGTGAGTGGAATCTCACCACCATGATGCTGGTCGGCGCCGCGCTGAACAAGGACCAGGTGGCCGAATCCAGCCTCTACTCCAAGGACTTCACGCACCTCTTCCGCGTGGTCAAGAAGAACAAGGACGCCGCATGAACCCGCCCGTCGCCCCGGCAGACCTGGGCCTGTGGCCCGTGCGCGCCGAGGCGGCGGCGCTGGCCATGCACCTGCAGGACAGCCTGGGCGGCGAACTCTACCAGCCCTGGCTCAATGCAGAAGGCGGCCTGTCGCAGCGCCAGCAGTTTGCGCTGGCCTATCGCCGCCACCGGCAATGGATCATGATCGGCGCCACCGGCATTGCCGTGCGCTTCCTCGATGGCCTGCCGCAGGACAAGCACAGCGATCCCGCCGTGGTGGTACTCGATGAAGCAGGGCGCTTTGCCATTGCCTTGCTGGCCGGGCACGAAGGTGGTGCCAACGGTCTGGCTTATCGCGTGGCCCAGCTGACGGGTGCGCAGCCGGTGGTGACCACCGCGACCGAAGCCGTCAAGCCGCTGGTGCTGGGCATCGGTTGCCGCAAGCTGGCCTCGGCCGAACAGATCGGCCGTGCCGTCGCGCAGGCGCTGGCACAGTGCCCCGGTGCCGCGCTGGCCCAGGTGCGCGAAGTGGCCACCATCGACATCAAGGCCGGGGAACCCGGCCTGCTGGCCTTCTGCGCCACGCATGGCCTGCCCTTGCGCGTGATCTCGCGCGAGCAGATCGCCCAGCGCGCCTGGGTGGGCAAGCCCTCGGACTGGGTGCGCCAGAACGTGGGCGTGGAGGGCGTGTGCGAACCGGCGGCGTTGATCGCCAGTCCGCGTGGACGCCTGTTGCTGGGCAAGACCGCGCTGGAGGGAGTGACCGTGGCCATCATCGACGATGGCGATGGCTGGCGCAGTTTCATGGAAAATACGTAAATCATTTGCAGGAAACCCGATGGAAGCAGTCAAGAAAAAAGGCGTATTGAACCTGGTCTCGGTCGGCCCCGGTTTCGAAGAGATGATCATCCCGCGCGCTATCGAAGCCTTGCGCGAGAGCGAGGTCATCGTCGCCTACGAGTTGTACCTGCGCTGGATCTCCGCTCATCTCGAGGGCAAGGAAATCCACACCCCGCCGCTCACCCAGGAGCGCGAGCGCGCCTTGCTGGCCATCGAACAGGCCCGCGCGGGGCGGCGCGTGGCGCTGATCTCCAGCGGCGACATCGGCATCTATGCCATGGCCGCCCTGGCCTTCGACGACATGCGCGAGGACGATACTTACGAGGTCAACGTCATCCCCGGCGTGACCTCTGCCAATGCCTGCGCTTCGCTGCTGGGCTCTCCCCTGTCGCACGATTTCGCCACGCTGTCGCTGTCCAATCTGCTGTGCCCGTGGTCGTGGATCGAGCAGCGCGCCAGCCACATTGCCCAGGCCGACCTGGCCTGCGTGCTCTACAACGTGCAGAGCGCGGGCCGGCAGGAGGGCGTCTACCGCATCCTGCAACTGATGCTGGAACATAAGGCCCCGCATACCCTGTGCGGCGTGGTGCGCAATGCCTATCGGCCGGGGCAGCAGGTCTCCATCCATCGTCTCGATGAATTGCCCGGCCTGCAGTTCGACATGCTGACCTCGATAGTCATCGGCAACCGCTTTACGCAGCGCAAGCGCGACTGGATCTTCACGCCGCGCGGCTACAACGACTGGAGCGAAGAGACCCAGGCACCGGAAGTGGCGCAACTGCCGCAGCAGGCGGTGTGGGTGTTCGCCGGCACCAGCGACGGCAACCTGCTGGCGCGCGAACTGGCGGGGCAGGGCGAGCGCGTGGTGATCTCCACCGCCACCGCCTATGGCGGCGAGCTGGCCAGCCAGGATTGTCCGGGCGCCCACGTCTGGGCCGGACGCCAGGGTGTGGAAGCGCGCCGTCAGGCGCTGCGTGACAGCCAGGCGCGGGTGCTGGTGGATGCCACCCATCCGTTTGCGGTGCAGATGTCGCAGCAACTGATGACGCTGGCACAGGAGCTGGGCCTGCCTTATCTGCGCTATGAACGTCCCAGCGAGATCGCCGTGGATGATCCGCATGGCTGCGCCGACATGGCAGAAGCCGCCGGGCGCGCCATCACCATGGGCCGCCGCATCTTCCTGGCCACCGGTTCCAAGGACCTGGGGAGCTTCCTCAAAGCGCCCGGCGCGGCCGACCGCCTATGGTTCGCCCGCGTCACGGCCGATCCTGATTTCATCCAGCGCGCCTTGGAGCTTGGCCTGCCGCGCGCCCACCTGTGCGCCATGCAGGGACCGTTCTCGCAAGCCTTCAATGAAGCGCTGTGGCGCGACTGGGGCATCGATTGCGTGGTCACCAAGGATTCCGGCGAGGCCGGTGGCTATCGCGCCAAGGCCGAGGCCGCACGCGCCCTGGGCATCCCGCTGCTGACGGTACGCCGGCCGCAACTGGCCTATCCGCAGGTGGCGCATGACGTGGCGAGCCTGCAGGCGCAACTGGCGGCGCTGGCCGGAGCCTGAGCATGGCCAGCCTTCAGCCCGCCTTGCCACCGATCCCGGTAACGGTGGTCACCGGCTTTCTCGGGGCCGGCAAGACCACCTTGCTGCGTGGCCTGGTGCAGCGCCGCCAATCGCGCCGGCTGGCGCTGCTCATCAACGAGTTCGGCGAAGTCGCCATCGATGGCGACCTGCTGCGTGCCGAGGGCGATGCCCAGGGCCATGTGCAGATCCAGGATTTCGCCCATGGCCTCATTGCCTACGGCGACGATGAACATTTCGTTCCCGCCATGCTGGCCCTGGCCGCGCGCCGGGCGCAGATCGACCATGTGCTGATCGAGACCTCCGGTTTGGCCTTGCCCAGCGCGGTGATGGAAGTGCTGCAATCGCCAGAACTGGCGCCGCATTTCGTGCTGGACGCGACATTGGCCGTGGTCGATACACCGCTGCTGCTGGAAGACGCCTTTGCCAGCGGCGACGCCGTGCGTGATGCCACGGCGCAGCTGTTCCGCCAGCAACTGGAATGCGCCGACGTGGTGGTCCTGAACAAGATCGACGGCATGGAAGAAGTGCCCTTGCTGCAAGCCGAAGAGACCGTGCGCGCGCTGGCACCCAACGTGCGCTTCCTCGAACTGGCCTATGGCGCCCGGCTGGACATCCGCCTGGCGCTGGGCTTGCGGCTGCATCAGGCGGGCACGGCCGTGCATCATCACTACACCCAGGTGAGCATGCCGGGCGAGCGCGCTACGGTGGCGGCCGACCAGTGGCGCTTCAATGGCCATGCGCATTCCGGCCTGGGGGCGCACAGTCATGGTTTGTCCACCCACAAGCATTTCCACGAGCAGGACCCGGGCTGGCAATCCTTCACCCTGCGCAGCGACGCGACCCAGGATGCCGAGGCATTGCGCCGCGCCGTGGTAGCCGTGGCGCTGGACCAGCCCATCCTGCGCACCAAGGGTTTCATCGCCACCGGCGAGGGACGCACGCAGTTGCTGCAAGCCGTACGGGCGCGCGCCGTTGTCGCCGAGGCCCAGGGCAGCAAGGAGGCGGGACGGTCGGAGCTGGTCTTCATCGGCTACCATCCCAGCCGCGCACGCGTGGCGCAATTGCTGTCCTCGCTGACGGCGACCGACTGGCATTGATTTCGTAGCAGCATCCAGAAAGAAGCACATCATGAAAACCGACCCCGAATCGCACAAGCGCATGACCCAGCGCCACAAGGAAGGCTTCGAAAAGAAGAAGGCCGCCGCCCAGAAAGAAAAGGGCCTCCTGATCGTCAACACCGGCACCGGCAAGGGCAAGTCCAGCGCCGCTTTCGGCATGGGCATGCGCATCCTCGGCCATGGCATGAAGCTGGGCGTGGTGCAGTTCATCAAGGGCGCGCTCTACAGCGCCGAGCGCGACTTCCTGGGCAGCCACGCCCAATGCGACTTCCACGTGGTCGGAGAAGGCTATACCTGGGACACCCAGGACCGCGAGGCCGACATGCGCACCGCTGCACGCGGCTGGGCCGAGGCCGTGCGCATGATCCAGGACCCCAGCTATGACATGGTGATCCTGGATGAACTCAACATCGTCCTCAAATACCAGTACCTCGATCTGGAAGAAGTCTTGCGCGTCTTCGCCGCACGCCGCGAGATGCTGCACATCGTCGTCACTGGCCGCCATGCACCGGAGGCGCTGATCGAGCAGGCCGATCTGGTCAGCGAGATGCGGCCGCTCAAGCATCCCTACAAGGAGCAGGGCGTGAAGGCGCAGAAAGGCGTGGAATTCTGATGACAAACGCAGATTACCGTTGCCCGGCCCTGTTCATCTCGGCCCCCGCTTCCGGCCACGGCAAGACCACCATCACCGCCGCCCTGGCCCGCCTGTACCGGCGCCAGGGCAAGCGCGTGCGGGTGTTCAAGACCGGCCCCGACTTCCTCGACCCGATGGTGCTGGAGCAGGCCAGCGGCCAGCCGGTGGTCAATCTCGATCTCTGGCTGGGCGGCGAAGATCATTGCCGCCGCCAGGTGGCGCTGGCTGCCGCCGAATCGGATGTGCTGCTGGTGGAGGGCGTGATGGGCCTCTTCGATGGCGAGCCCAGCAGCGCCGACCTGGCGCAGTTGCTGGGCATTCCCATCGTGGCCGTCATCAATGCGCGCGGCATGGGCCAGACCATCGGCGCGCTGGCCCAGGGCCTGCTGGCTTATCGCCCCGAGCTGCAGTTCGCCGGCGTGCTGGCCAATGGCGTGGCCAGTCCGCGCCATGCGCAGATGCTGCGCCAGGGCTTGCAGAATGCGCGTCCCTCGGTACCGCTGTTGACCGGCCTGCAGCGCGACATGCAATTCGCCTTGCCCGAACGCCACCTGGGCCTGGTGGCTGCGCCCGAGATCGGCGATCTCGATGCGCGCCTGGACGCCGTTGCCGAAAGAATGTCAGCCACTTCACTGGCCGATCTGCCCGCCCCGGTGGACTTCGGCACGCCCCCGCCGGAACGCGCTTTCCCGCGCCTATTGGAGGGCAAGACCATCGCCGTGGCGCGCGATCTGGCGTTTTCCTTCATCTACACCGCCAACCTCGATCTGCTGGCGCAGATGGGCGCCACGCTGGCCTTCTTCTCGCCGCTGGCCGATGAGCCCTTGCCCGCCTGTGATGCGGTCTGGCTGCCGGGCGGCTATCCCGAGCTGCATCTGCCCGTGCTACAGGCCGCGCAGCGCACCCAGTCCAGCCTGCGCGCCCATGCCGAGGCCGGCAAGCCGCTCTATGCCGAATGCGGCGGCATGCTCTTCCTGCTGGAAACCGTCATCGACGGCGATGGCAGCAGCGGCCAGCTGTGCGGCATCCTGCCGGGCCAGGCCACGGTGCAGCCGCGCCTGCAAGGGCTGGGCTACCAGACCCTGCAACTGAACCTGCCGGGCGCGATTGGCGAGCATCTGCGCTGCCATACCTTCCACTATTCGCGTGCGGTGGTTGGCGCCCAGTTCATGGCGCGCGGCGAACGCCTGTTCGATTCCTCGGAAGGGGAGGTGGTCTATCGCCGTGGCCAGGTCACGGCCACCTACCTGCACGGCTATTTCCGCTCGGCGCCGCGCACGGTGGCGGCGCTTTTCGGGGCAGGCGCATGAGCGATCCCGTGGCCCATCGCTATCCGCAGGAGCAGGTCGATGCGGTGTATCGCGTCATCCGCGAGCGGCGCGACATGCGCCATTTCCTGCCCGATCCGGTCGCACCGGAACTGCTGGAACGCCTGCTGCAGGCCGCACATCACGGTCCCAGCGTGGGCTTCATGCAACCCTGGCGCTTCCTGCGCATCCGCAGCCCCGGCTTGCGTACGCAGATCCACGCCCTGGTCGAGCAGGAACGCATCGCCACTGCCCGCGCCCTGGACCAGCGCGAGGAAGAATTCATGCGCCTGAAGGTGGAAGGCATCCGCGAGTGCGGCGAGCTGCTGGTGGCCGCGCTGATGGACCAGCGCGAGCGCCATGTCTTCGGCCGCCGCACCCTGCCGCAGATGGACCTGGCCTCGCTCTCGTGCGCGCTGCAGAACCTGTGGCTGGCGGCACGCGCCGAAGGACTCGGCATGGGTTGGGTGTCGCTGTTCGACCCGGCTGCGCTGGCGCAGCTGCTGCACCTGCCGGCCGGTGCCGAACCGGTCGCCGTCCTGTGCCTGGGCCACGTACCCGCTTTCTACGACAAGCCCATGCTGGAACAGCAGCAATGGGCACAGCGCCAGCGCTTGCAGGATCTGGTCTTCGAGGACCGCTGGCCGGCGCAAGGAGAACCGCAAGCATGACCACGCCATCCCCCACGCCACGCCGCAGTCTCATCTTTGGCGGCGCCCGCAGCGGCAAGAGCGCCCATGCCGAGCGTCTGGCGCTGGCCGCGCTGGAGTCCGGTGCGCGCGAGATCGTCTACCTGGCCACCGCCAATCGCGCCGCCAGCCGGGACGATGCCGAGATGCAGGCGCGCATCGCCCATCACCAGCAGCGCCGTATCGCCCTCGGTGGCCACTGGCGCACCGTGGAAGAACCGCTGGCCCTTGGCGCGGCACTACGCACACACAGCCGCGCCGATACCGTGGTGCTGGTCGATTGCCTCACCGTGTGGCTGGCCAATCTGCTTTTTGCCGAGGGGCTGGACTATCCCGAACTGGGCCCGATCACGCCGCCGTCCGCCTTTGCACAGCAGCGCGCGGACTTCCTGCTGGCCTTGCAGGAAGTGCCCGGACCGGTGCTGCTGGTCTCCAATGAAGTGGGCATGGGCATCGTGCCGCAAGGGGCCATCTCGCGCTGGTTCGTTGATGAGGCAGGGCGGCTGAATCAAGCCGTTGCCGCCTTGTGCGAACGGGTGCAATGGGTGGCCGCAGGCCTGCCGCTGAGCTTCAAGGACATCTCATGCTGAGCGGCCTGTCCTGGCCCTGGCTGGCCTTGCTGATGGCGCTGGGCATGGCGCTGGACCTGCTGCTGGGCGAGGCGCGGCGCTGGCATCCGCTGGTGGGTTTCGGCCATCTGGCCAAGCGCATCGAGGCTGCGCTGAATCACAAACCGGGCTTGCGCCTGCGCGGCGTGCTGGCCTGGTGCCTGGCGGTGTTGCCACCGGTGCTGGCCAGCGCCTGGCTGCTAGCCGCGCTGCCCGGCTGGCTGGCGGCGCTGCTGCATGCGGGGCTGCTGTATTTCTGCATCGGCCTGCGCAGCCTGCGCGAACACACGCTGCCGATTGCCCAGGCGCTGGCGCAGGGCGAGCTGGCCCAGGCGCGCCGCCTGACCTCCTTCATCGTCAGCCGCGACACGCGCGAAGCCAGCGAAGAAGACCTCGCCAAGGCCGGCGTCGAATCCCTGCTGGAAAACGGCAACGACGCCGTCTTCGGCACGCTGTTCTGGTTTCTGGTGGCAGGCGGCCCGGGCGCCTTGCTGTTCCGGCTGGCCAATACGCTGGACGCCATGTGGGGCTACCGCAATGCGCGCTTCCTGTATTTCGGCTGGGCCGCCGCCCGCATCGACGATGCCCTGAACTGGCTGCCGGCGCGCCTGACCGCTTTCTCCTATGCCTGGCTGGGCCAGCGCAGCCAGGCCCTGGCCTGCTGGAAGGAACAGGCCCCGGCCTGGAGCAGCCCCAATGCCGGCCCCGTGATGGCTGCCGGTGCCGGTGCGCTCGGTCTGGCCCTGGGTGGCCCGGCGGTGTATGACGGTGAACTGGAGCAGCGCCCGCCATTGGGCCGGGGCCTGCCGCCGCAGGGGCCCGACATCGTGCGCGCCTGGCGCCTGGTCGCCATGAGCACCGCACTGTGGCTGGCCGTGGTGTGGGCGCTGGCATTGCTGTGGCTGGCAGCGAGAATGGGGGTGGGCCATGCTTGAACACGGCGGCAATCTCAATGACGCGGCCCGCCATTACGGCCGCCCGCGCACTGACTGGCTGGACCTCTCCACGGGCATCAACCCGCGTCCTTATCCGGCACCGGCACCTTCTGCGGACGCCTGGCATCGCTTGCCCGAAGCTTCGCTCGCACTCGAAGAGGCCGCCTGCGACTACTACGGCGCCCCCCGCCTGCTGGCCGTGGCGGGCACCCAGGCGGCGATCCAGGCGCTGCCGCAACTGCGCCTGCAGCAGGATGGCCGCCCGGCCGAGGTGATCGTGGCCGCGCCCATCTACGCCGAACACGCGCACTGCTGGCGGCGTGCCGGGCATGCCGTGCGCGAGGTGCCGTATGACGGACTCGACGCGGCCCTGCGCGAAGGCCGCTGCCAGGTGCTGGTGCTGTGCAATCCCAATAATCCGACCGGTGCCACGGTCCCCCCCGAAACGCTGCTGCGCTGGGCCGCGATGCTGTCCGCCCGGGGCGGCTGGCTGGTGGTGGACGAAGCCTTTGGTGACACCTTGTACGGCTACAGCGTGGCTGCCCTGAGCGACCAGCCGGGCCTGATCGTGCTGCGCTCGGTCGGCAAATTCTTCGGCCTGGCCGGCTTGCGCCTGGGCTTCGTGGGCGCTGCACCGGCGCTGCTGGACGCCCTGGCCGACTGGCTGGGCCCGTGGTCCATCAGCGGCCCGGCCCAGCAGATCGGCACTGCGGCCCTGCGTGACCGCACCTGGCAGGCGGCGACGCAGCAGACCCTGCTGGCCGAGGGCCAACGCCTGCATGCGCTGCTGGCGCGGCACGGCATCGAGGCCAGCGGCACGCCGCTGTTCCAGTGGTGGCCGGAGCGCGAGGCCGTGGCGTTTCATGAAGCGATGGCGCGCGAGGGTGTCTGGGTCCGCCTCTTCACGCGCGGTGCCGGTGGCATCCGCCTTGGCTTGCCGCCCGATGAAGCGGGCTGGTCGCGCCTGCAACACGCCTTGAACACATGGAGCCAACGTGGCTGAGTTTCCCTTTCATACCCTGATGATCCAGGGCACCACCTCCGACGCCGGCAAGAGCACCCTGGCGGCCGCCCTGTGCCGCCTGCTGAAGAAAGATGGCATCAACGTGGCCCCCTTCAAGCCGCAGAACATGGCCCTGAACAGTGCGGTTACCAGCGATGGTGGCGAGATCGGCCGCGCCCAGGCGCTGCAGGCGCAGGCCGCCGGCATCGCGCCCCACACCGATATGAACCCGGTGCTGCTGAAACCCTCCAGCGATACCGGCGCACAGGTCATCGTGCAAGGCAAGGTGCGCGCCGACATGAACGCCCGCGACTATCACCGCTACAAGACCGAAGCCATGCAGGCCGTGCTGCAATCCTATGCGCGCCTGCGCGCGCAATATGCCTGCGTCGTCGTGGAAGGCGCGGGCAGTCCGGCCGAGATCAATCTGCGCGCGCGCGACATTGCCAACATGGGTTTTGCCGAGGCGGTGGATTGCCCGGTCATCATCGTGGCCGACATTGACCGGGGCGGTGTGTTTGCGCACCTGACCGGCACGCTCGACTGTCTTTCCGAGAGCGAACGGGAGCGCGTGATCGGCTTCGTCATCAACCGTTTTCGCGGTGACATCGGCCTGCTGCAAGGCGGCCTGGACTGGCTCGAAGCCCGCACCGGCAAGCCCGTGCTGGCCGTGCTGCCGTATCTGCATGGCCTGCATCTGGATGCCGAGGATGCCGTAGCAGCCACGCAGGAGAGCCGGGGGGATTTTCGTATCGTGGTGCCGGTCTTTCCGCGCATCAGCAACCATACCGACTTCGATGCGCTGCGTGCGCATCCCGGCGTGGACTTGCGTTTCATCGGCCCGGGCCAGCCCGTACCGCCGGCCGACCTCATCATCCTGCCCGGCAGCAAGAACACGCGCGGCGACCTGCGCTGGCTGCGCGAACACGGCTGGGAAGAGGCCATTGCGCGCCATCTGCGTTATGGCGGCAAGCTGATTGGCATCTGCGGCGGTTTCCAGATGCTGGGGGAGAGCGTCGATGATCCGCATGGCGTGGAAGGCACGCCCGGCAGCAGTGCCGGCCTGGGCCTGCTGCCCATGCGCACCGAACTCACCCGCGAAAAACGCCTCTTGCAGGTCAGCGGCCATTGCGCTTTCGGTGACACGGCCGCCCCGGTGCGCGGGTATGAGATTCACATGGGCGTGTCAGCGGGCGCGGCGCTGGAGCGGTCGGCCTTTGTCATCGAGGGGCGCGCCGAAGGGGCGCAATCGGCCGATGGGCAGATTCTGGGGAGCTATCTGCATGGCATGTTCGATACGCCGCAGGCCTTTGGCGCACTGCTGGCCTGGGCGGGGCTGGCGGGTGTGGAAGCGGTGGACCTGGATGCGTTGCGCGAAGCCAGTCTGGAGCGGCTGGCGGAATCTTGTCGGCCTTTGTATGAGGCGTTGCGGGGCGTGCGGACCAGGTTTGGACGGACGTAATACGGTGTGGGGCCCATCGTCATTCCAGCGTTTGAGCGGGAAATGATAGTAGAACCCATTTCATCAATAGGCGTGAGATGCGTTCTGCCCAGAAAGGGCGCTGGCAAGGCGCGCGACGCGTCGTGTGGCGGCGCCACACGCAAGGAGTGCAACGCGGCCAGCGCCCTTTCTGGGCAGAACCCGGAGGGAGCGGCCCGTTTGGGCGAATTGCTGCGTTACGAATTTGGGTCAAGACGTCCAGTCTTGACCCAAATTCGCGCCTTGCACTTCATCCCAAACGGGACTCGCTCGCACTCACGCCTATTTTGAAATGGGTTCTAGTCTTGACTCTGCCGGTGGGACATAAAAACTAATAAATCCAGTTGGTGCGGACAACGGTCTTTCGTAAATTTTTGCAAGGCAATGTCCGTTGTCTCCGCCAATATATCGGATGCCGTGTGTTGATCGTGCGGGCTGGTCCGCACAAGAGATGCGGTGAAAAATATTCCTCCTGAACAGGCGCAAAGCCTCTGGCAGTCGGCGATACCGCCTGCTGCATCATCTTTTCTCTGCTGGCAAGGTTGCGGCTTATATCGATTCGTGACCAGGTACGACAGAGATAGTCAATCAGCTCTTTCGTAAAGAGTTGCTAAGTCGGGCGTTCGCTCCTTCATTTTTCGTCAATACTTTGTCAGCTTCATTGATTAATGTCGCGCAATAAAAGTTGGAAATGCATTCGCTATTTGATTAACAAAAACTAAATCAGGGGAAGTGCGTGTTGAAGGGGTGGAGGAAATACGCAGGCTGCTTGCTGGCCGCAGTGGGTATCATCGCGACGGCATGCCTGGCTGGCTGCGCGGAAGTGACGAGTGCGTCGCCACATCGCGCCAGTGGGCTAGTGGCGGAGAATATGCAGTTGCCAGCCCAGTTCAAGCGTGCAGACGGCTCTGTGGAGACGATCATGCTGGATGCGCAGGTGATTCGGCCTGATGATGATTTGCCGCATCCGTTGGTGGTGTTTAGTCATACCTATCATTCTGATCCCAAGAGAATCTATGCAGATTTCATGCGCCTGCCAGCTGTCGAATACGCCCGCCGCGGATTAACCACATTTGCTTTTACCAGACGCGGCTTCGGACTTTCTGGCGGGAAGGCGATCTCTGAAGTCAGTGTTTGCAACGTCGCAGACATCACGCGCTTCAACAATGAGAGTTTGGAGGACGTGCGTGAGGCCATCCGTCTGATCTCGCTCAAGCCTTATGTCGACGCAACCAAGATTATCGCTATCGGTGGGCAAAGCGGCGGTTTCCTATCAATCGCGCTCACTGGTAGCCCTCCTCCTGGTTTGGTCGCGGCCATTAGCTTTGACGGGGAAATAACAACAAGATCGGAAACAAGGATCTGTGGTCCCAATTCTCCGGTTGCTTCAATGGCGAAAATTGGGGAGGTGTCCAGAATTCCAACCCTTTGGATATATGCGAATGATCGTCGAGTCCCCCAAAAAACCAGTACCGCGATGGCAAAGGTATTCATCGAGAGCGGTGGTAATGTTGAGTTATTTCATACATCGCCAGTAGGGATTGATGATAGGTTTCCGTTTGAAAAAGGCTCATCTACGTGGGATAAATATCTCAGCCCATTTCTTAAAAAAGTAGGTGTTCGGACCTTGGATGACCCAATTCCGGGTAACCGAATTCGCGTTATCTACGGGACCAAGAGGGAATGACCAAGATGAACATGCTCCTCAAAACCGTCGGGATTCTTTTTCTGCTTCTCTGCTCCATGGCCAAGGCAGATGAGACCGTTCCATTGCCGAAAGCGACCGGCCACCTCGTGTTGGAGAGGCTGATGCTGCCTGCCAAATTCAGGAAGGACGATGGCAGCTCTTACGTGATTCACCTTGATGCCATCATTGTCCGGCCGGATGATGATCGTCCTCATCCTCTGGCGTTGATCAACCACGGCCACGATCCGCACAACTACAAGCTCCGCTATGTGGATGACTTCAAACAGCAAACCATAGAATTGGCGCGGCGTGGCTGGGTAGCAGTCGTGTTCAGTCGGCGCGGTTACGGTCACTCCGAAGGTGATTTTATGGAAGGCCATGGCGGCTTGCGCATGACTACCCACGACTATATCGGGCAGACGAAAGCCCCGCTGGACGATATCCATGCAGTCATTGATTTCATGCGTCAGCAGCCTTATGTCGACAATCAAAAAATGATTTCCATAGGGCACTCCGGTGGTGGCTATTACCAGCTGGCACTAGCTGCAGATCCACCGAAGGGTTTAATGGCCGCCATCAATTTTGCCGGTGCAACCCGTGTGTCTGAGCCAAACCTTCAGTTCGAAAACAGTGATTCGGTAGTGCGAGCTGCTGCCAGCTTTGGGCAGACGGCACGTATACCGATGTTATGGATCTATGCTGAAAACGATACTTATTCACCTATCGAGTTAGCCAGACAGATGCTTGACGCGTTTGTCGGGCGCGGAGGTAATGCAGAATTGATCCAGGGGATCTGGTATGGCCGCGAAGGGCATCTACTCTTTCTCAAGCCAGAAGGCATTCCTATCTGGACGCCCTACGTTGATCGATTTCTTCAACAGCATGGCCTCGTTCTACTTGATGGTTTGATTTCAACCTCCGGCATGCGCGAGATCGACCATCGCCAATGAACGCAAAAACCAAACGGAAGCATAAGCCCGCCAAAAGGCAAACTTATACTTCCGTTTTCAGCGTAATGGATGGAGATGTGAGGACGGTGAAAAACGACTGAAGAAAATCAGGCCAATGCTTCCTTGGCCGCTTCTTCCGGCGTCAGGCCATCGTAGAAGAGGTCGGTAAACCATTCAACCTGTTCCTCGATATGCTCCTGCGCCTGGTCCAGCGTGGCGCCGCCCTTGACCAGGAATTGCTCGACTTCGGTACACCACTGGATCAGGGCTTCGGTTTCCGGATCCAGTTTCTCTTTCTTGGCCATGATGCCTCCTTGCTTCGGTGATGATGGGCGTGAGTGCCCTCTGCAAGGATAGGGGAAGCCAGCGGGCCTGGGGGAATTTTCTTCGCCGTACGCGCCGGCCTTCTCAGCAGGTGTGCCATTAAGCCCAGCAAATCTTGAGGGAATAATGAGGAAAATGTTGAATTGCTGTAAGCGCTGTGCGACGAATGGTAAAAAACTTGCCTCGGCTTGTGCCCAGGCCCCACACTAGCGACCGTTCACATTCTCCCGGGATTACGCCTTGGGGAGCGGCCAGCAGACCTGGCCTGCCATGCTCGCAGATCCTCGCCGCCACACCGCACCGGCGCGGCGCTGCAACGAGGCAGGCAAGGGTTGACGGTCACTCGTACTCCCGGATGGCATGTGAAACGGCCGCAGGCCGGGGAAGACATCCTTCCTTTCATATCGTCCGTCCGTTCAGCCACGCCGCTCCCGAGCGGACAGCCAGTCAGGGGCGGACGAGTTCGACTGACCAGAACCCATCCAATTCCAGGCCGCCTACACATGACTGCCCAATCTTCTGCCCCGCCGGTCCGCCGCCCTCTGCGCTGGCTCGTTGTCCTTGTTGTCCTGCTGCTGATCATCGCTGCGGGCTGGTTCCTGTCGCACAAGATAGGCGGACGTCGACCCTTCCCCAACATGGATATGACGACCCCGGTGCAGGCCGGTGCGGCCACGACCGGGGATGTGTCGGTGACCCTGACCGCCCTGGGTACGGTCACCGCCAACGCCAGCGTGACCGTGACCAGCCGTATCGACGGGCACCTGCAGGCGGTCTACTTTACCGAGGGGCAATACGTGCAGAAGGGGCAGCTGCTGGCGCAGCTCGATACCCGTGCCTACCAGGCTGAAGTGGTCCAGTACCAGGGCACGCTGGCGCAGAGCCAGGCCCAGCTGGTCAGCGCCAGGCAGACCCTGGAGCGCTACGAGCGCCTGTTTGCCAAGGACTCGCTGGCGCGCCAGGACCTGGATACCCAGCGTTCCACCGTGCAGCAATACGAAGGCGCCGTGCAGGCCGCCCAGGGCCAGATCCAGGCCGCCCAGCTCAATATCCTGTACGGCCGCATCACCGCGCCGGTGAGCGGCTATGTGGGCCTGCGCCTGGTTGATCCGGGCAATGTGGTCCACGCCAGCGATACGACCGGTATCGTCACGATCACCCAGACCCATCCCATCGCGGTGAAATTCAGCATCCCCCAGGCCAACCTCAAGTCGATCCTGGGGCCCTTGCGCCAGGGCAAGACCTTGCCGGTGCAGGCGCTGGAGCAGCAGGGTACGCAGACCATCGCCAGCGGCAAGCTGATGTTCATCAGCAATGAAGTCGATTCCACCACCGGCAGCGTGCAGCTCAAGGCCGTGTTCGACAACAACGACGATGCGCTCTATCCGAACCAGTTCGTCAACGTGCGCCTGCAGGTGGATACGCTCAAGCAGGCTGTGCTGGTGCCCTCGGCGTCGGTGCAGCAGAGCGATTCGGGCAAGTACGTGTTCGTGGTCAATGCCGACAATACCGTGCGGCGCCAGGTGGTGAGCACCGGCCCCGTGACCGATGACGGTCGCATCGTCATCAGCAACGGCGTCAAGGCGGGCGACCAGGTGGTCACGCAAGGCATCGATTCGCTCACCAACGGCAGCAAGGTCAAGCTGGTCAAGGCCCGCCAGGTCGATGCCAGCGAGCTGGAGAACGCGCCTCAACGCCGCATGCACATGGGCCCGCCGGGACGTTGAAGCGATGAATCCATCCAGTCTCTTTATCCGGCGGCCGGTTGCCACGCTGTTGCTGATGATCGCGGTGGTGCTGTCGGGGATGTTTGCTTACCGCACGCTGTCGATTTCGGCGCTGCCGCAGGTGGACTATCCCACCATCCAGGTCACTACGCTCTATCCGGGGGCCGGCCCGGAAGTGATGACCACCGCCGTGACGGCGCCGCTGGAGCGGCAGCTCGGCCAGATGGCCGGGCTGGCCCAGATGTATTCCACCAGTGCCGGTGGCGCCTCGGTCATTACGCTCAAGTTCAATCTGGCGCTGTCGCTGGACGTGGCCGAGCAGGAAGTGCAGGCCGCCATCAATGCGGCCAATTCACTGCTGCCCTCGGGGCTGCCCAACCCGCCCACCTATAAAAAGGTCAACCCGGCCGATACCGCCGTGCTGACGCTGGCGGCCACCTCCGAGTCGCTGCCGCTGACCCAGGTGCAGGATCTGGTCAACACCCGCATCGCCTTGAAGCTGTCGCAGGTTTCCGGCGTGGGCCTGGTGACCCTGGCCGGTGGCCAGCAGCTGGCCATTCGCGTGCGGGCCAATCCGACCGCGCTGGCGGCGCATGGTCTGACGCTGGAAAACCTCTACAACGTCATCAACAACGGCAACGTCAACGGTTCCAAGGGCGGCTTCGATGGTCCGGCCCATTCGGTGACCATCGATGCCAATGACCAGCTGCGCAGCGCCGAGGAATACGGCAATCTGGTGGTGGCCTACCAGAACGGGCAGGCCCTGTTCCTGCGCGACGTGGCAAGCATCGACCAGGCCCCGGAAAACGTCTACCAGGCAGCCTGGGCCGGCAACAAGCCGGCCATCGTCATCAATATCCAGCGCCAGCCGGGCGCCAACGTGGTCCAGGTGGTGGACAGCATCAAGGCCTTGCTGCCCTCGCTGCAGCAGAGCCTGCCCGGTGCGGTGAAGCTGGAAATCCTGAGCGACCGCACCCAGACCATCCGCGCCTCCATTTCCGACGTGCAGTTCGAGCTGATGCTCTCCATTGCGCTGGTGGTGATGGTGTCCTTCCTGTTCCTGCGCACGGTGTCGGCCACGCTCATTCCCAGCGTGGCGGTGCCGCTGTCGCTGGTGGGGACCTTCGGCGTGATGTATCTGGCCGGTTTTTCCCTGAACAACCTGACCCTGATGGCGCTGACCATTGCCACCGGCTTCGTCATCGACGATGCCATCGTGGTGGTCGAGAACATCCAGCGCCACCTGGAAAATGGCGACAGTCCCATGGAGGCGGCCTTCAAGGGGTCGCGCGAGATCGGCTTTACCATCATCTCGCTGACGTTCTCGCTCATTGCGGTGCTGATTCCGCTGCTGTTCATGGGTGACGTGGTGGGGCGGCTGTTCCGCGAATTCTCCATTACGCTGGCCGTTTCCATCCTGGTGTCGATGCTGGTGTCGCTCACGCTCACGCCGATGTTGTGTGCCTATCTGCTGCGCCATATTCCGCCCGAGCAGGAAGGACGCTTTGCCCGCTGGAGCGCCGGCCGTTTCGACCGTCTGTTGCAGGCCTATGAACGCAGCCTGGGCTGGGTGCTGGGTCATCAGCGCCTGACGCTGCTGGTGGCGGCTGCCAGCCTGGTGTTGACGGCACTGCTGTACATGGCCGTGCCCAAGGGCTTCTTCCCGACCCAGGATACCGGGCAACTGCTGGGGGTGACCACGGCACCGCAAAATGTCTCGTTTGCGGAAATGTCGCGTCGTCAGCAGGCGCTGGCCGCAGTCATTCAGCAGGACCCTGCGGTCAAGTCGATCTCCTCGGTGGTGGGGGTGGATGGCGCCAACAATACCTCGCTCTCCAATGGCCGTCTGCAGATCGAACTGAAGTCCTTCGATGAGCGTAGCGACCGGGCACCGGCCATCATCGAGCGCCTGCGCGCGGCTGCGGCACAAGTGCCGGGTATCAAGCTCTATCTGACCGCCAGCCAGGACCTGAGCGTGGATGATCAGGTCACGCCGAGCCAATATCAACTCACCCTGTCCACGCCGACCCAATCCGATCTGGAAACCGGGGCCCCGCGTCTGGTGGCGGCACTGGCCAAGCATCCCGAATTGCGCGACATCACCAGCAATCTGCAGAACAGCAGTCCGGTGGCCTACGTCGACATGAACCGCATGGCCCTGGCGCGCTATGGTCTCACCGCCACCGACGTCGATACGGCCTTGTATAACGCCTATGGGCAGCGGCTGGTCTCGACCATCTTCACCCAGGCCAACCAGTATCGCGTGGTGCTGGAAGTGGCGCCGCAGTTCCGCCAGGATGTGTCGGCCTTCGATCAGCTGTACCTGGCCAATGCCAACAGCACGTCGAGCAGTTCCAGCAGTACCTCAAGCTCCAGTTCCAGTAGCAGCTCCAGCAGTTCCAGTAGTTCCAGTAGTTCGAGCAGCTCCAGCAGCAGCTCCAGCAGCACATCGACGTCGAGCAGTACCACGCTCACGCCGATGGTGCCGCTGCGCAACGTGGCGCGTATCCAGGAGCGGGTGGGCTACCAGAGCCGTTCGCGTCTGAACCAGACGCCGGCCGTGACGCTGTCCTTCAATCTGGGCAAGGGCTATTCGCTGGAGCAGGCGCGCGCGGCGGTGAGCGAGGCGGTGCAGGAGATCGGGCTGCCCGATACCATCAGCCTGCGCTACCAGGGCGCGGCACAGGCGTTTGCGTCGGCCACCTCCAATACCTTGTGGCTGATCCTGGCGGCAGTGATCACGATGTACATCGTGCTGGGCGTGCTCTATGAGAGTTTCATCCATCCGGTGACGGTGCTGTCGACCCTGCCGTCGGCGGCCATCGGCGCCTTGCTGGCGCTGTTGCTGACCGGCTCGGACTTCAGCCTCATCGCCTTGATCGGGGTGATCCTGTTGATCGGCATCGTCAAGAAGAACGCCATCATGATGATCGACTTCGCCCTGCAGGCGCAGAAGGAAGGCAAGAGCGCCTTCGATGCGATCCAGCAGGCCTGCGTCATGCGCTTCCGTCCCATCATGATGACCACCATGGCCGCGCTGCTGGGCGCGGTGCCGCTGATGCTGGCTACTGGCTCGGGCGCCGAGCTGCGGCGTCCGCTGGGCCTGGTGATCGTGGGCGGCCTCTTGTTGAGCCAGTTGCTCACGCTCTTCACTACGCCGGTGATCTATCTGTTCTTTGACCGCGCAAGCGCCGCCGTCAAGCGCCGCTGGGCCGCCCGTGCGTCCAGCCTGGGTGAGTCCGCATGAACCTGTCGCGTCCTTTCATCCTGCGCCCGGTTGCCACGCTGCTGTTGAGCCTGGCGCTGACCTTGCTGGGCGCGCTGGCGTACCGGATGCTGCCGGTGGCACCGTTGCCGCAGGTGGATTTCCCGACCATCATGGTCACCGCCAGCCTGGCCGGTGCCAGCCCGGAAACCATGGCCGCGACCATTGCCGCGCCGCTGGAGCGGGCCATGGGGCAGATCGCCGGTATCACCGAAATGACTTCCAGCAGTTCGCAGGGCTCTACCAACGTGATCGTCCAGTTCGACCTGGAGCGCGATATCGATGGTGCCGCCCGCGATGTGCAGGCTGCCATCAATGCGGCGCGCAGCCTGCTGCCCAGCAGCTTGAAGACCTTGCCCACCTACCGCAAGGCCAATCCGGCCGATGCGCCCATCCTGCTGCTGGCCTTGACTTCCAAGACGGTGGACAAGGGCAAGCTCTACGACCTGGCCTCCAGCAAACTGCAGCAGACCATTGCCCAGGTGCAGGGGGTAGGGCAGGTCTCGCTCATGGGCAGCGCCTTGCCTGCGGTGCGCATTGAATTGCAGCCGCAACAGCTGAGCCACTACGGGATCTCGCTGGATACGGTGCGCCAGGTCGTGGCCAATGCGACCACCAACCTGCCCAAGGGCGAACTGCAGGGCGAGGGCATGCACTGGTGGGTGGATGCCAACGGCCAGCTGACCAGGGCAAGCGATTACACCAACCTGGTGGTGAGCTACCAGAACGGCGCTGCGGTCAAGCTCTCCGACGTGGCCCGGGTCTATGACTCGGTGCAGGACCAGTACGTGGCGGGCTACTTCAATGATTCACCTTCGGTGATGATGGGCATCACGCGCTCCTCCGGTGCCAACATGCTGGCCACCATCGATGCCATCAAGGCGCAGCTGCCGATCATGCAGCAGATGCTGCCCAAGGAAGTGCAGCTCAATTTGGCGATGGACCGCTCGCCCTCGATTCGAGGCTCGCTGCGGGAAACCGAACTGACCTTGCTGATCTCGATGCTGCTGGTCATTGCCGTGGTCTTCCTGTTCCTGCGCAATGCACGGGCGGTGCTCATTCCTGCGGTGGCCTTGCCGATTTCGCTCATCGGCACCTGCGCGGCCATGTATCTGCTTGGATACAGCCTGGATACGCTGTCGTTGATGGCACTGATCATCGCCACCGGTTTCGTGGTGGATGATGCCATCGTGGTGCTGGAAAATATCAGCCGCCATCTGGAAGAGGGGGCGCCGCCCCTGAAGGCGGCGTTGGACGGTAGCAAGGAAGTCGGTTTTACGGTGCTGTCGATGACGGTTTCGCTCATTGCGGTGTTTATCCCGATCCTGCTCATGGGCAGCATCGTGGGCCGCCTGTTCCGCGAGTTCGCCGTCACCCTGTCGGTGTCGCTGGTGCTGTCGATGATCGTTTCGCTGACCTTGACGCCGATGCTGTGCTCGCGCCTGCTGCGCGCGCACAAGCATGATGCGTCGGGCGCGCCGGTGCAGTCCAACATGCTCTATCGCGGCATCGAGCGCGTCCTCAATGCGGTATCAAACGGCTATGCCAGCAGCCTTGAGTGGGTCATGCGCCACAAGCGGCTGACCTTGCTGAGCCTGGTGCTGACGGTGGCATTGAATCTGTTTCTCTTCACCGCCGTGCAAAAGGGCTTCTTCCCCGACCAGGACACCGGCATGCTGATGGGCCAGATGCGGGCCGACCAGGCCGCGTCCTTCCAGTCGGTGCATCCGCAGTTGCTGGCCTTCAGCCGCTTGATCCAGAGCGACCCGGACGTGGCTTCGGTCATGGCTTCCACCGGGGGCGGGGCGTTTGGTTCGCGCAATACGGCCAATTTCTTCGTCAGCCTGAAGGACAGCAGCCAGCGCAAATCCACCGCCACCGAAATTGCCAACCGCCTCACGCGCAAGGCCAGCGGTGTACCGGGCGCGTCGCTGTTCCTGATGGCCGGGCAGGATCTGCGCATGGGCGGACGCAGCGCCAATGCCACCTACCAGTACAGCCTGCAATCGGATTCGCTGGATACGCTGCGGGAGTGGTCGCCGAAAGTCTATGCCGTCCTGCGCAAGCTGCCGGAACTGACCAGCGTGGACACCGATGCACAAAGCGGCGGCCAGGCCGTCAAGCTGGTGATCGACCGCATCGCGGCGCGCCGGCTGGGGCTGGAAATGACGAACATCGATGATTTTCTCAACAATGCCTTCAGCCAGCGCCAGATCGCCACGCAGTATCAGGCGCTGAACCAGTACTACACCATTCTTGGCCTGGCACCCCAGTACACCCAGGACCCCGAGGTACTGAAGCAGTTGTTCGTGCTCAATAGCGCCGGCAATGCGGTGCCGCTGTCGGCCTTCGCGCGTCTGCAAAGCGCCAGTGCGCCGCTGGCGGTGGCGCACCAGAACCAGAGCGCCACCACCACCATTGCCTTCAACCTGGCCGATGGTGTTTCGCTGGAACAGGCCAAGGCGGCCATCGATGCGGCCGTCATCAGCCTGGGCCTGCCCGGCAGCATCCATGGGGGCATGCAAGGTACGGCGCAAGCCTTCGTGGCCATGGCCAGCGCCATGCCCTGGCTGATCCTGGCGGCGCTGCTGGCCGTCTATATCGTGCTGGGGATGCTCTATGAGAGCTGGATCCATCCCATCACGATCCTCTCCACCTTGCCCTCGGCCGGTGTGGGCGCGTTGCTGCTGCTGTTGGCGACCAATACGCAATTTACGGTGATTGCATTGATCGGCGTGCTGCTCCTGATCGGCATCGTCAAGAAGAACGCCATCCTGATGGTGGACTTCGCTCTGCACGTCGAGCGCCAGCATGACTGGACACCGGAGCGCGCCATCGTGGAAGCCTGCCGCATGCGCCTGCGTCCTATCCTGATGACCACCATGGCGGCCTTCTTCGGGGCCTTGCCGATGGTGTTGCAAACCGGTGGTGATGCCGCGCTGCGCCGTCCGCTGGGCCTGACCATCTGCGGAGGCCTGGCCCTGAGCCAGCTTCTGACCCTCTATACCACGCCCGTGGTCTATGTCTACATGGACCGCATGGGCAGCGCGGCCAAGCGCTTATGGCGTCGTCGCCGGCCGCGTCCGTCCGTCCCTGCAAGCGAGAATTGATCACTATGCCTTCTTTGACTCCATCACTGCGCCTGCGTCCCCTGGCCATGGCTTGCTTGCTCACGCTGCTGGCCGGTTGCGCCGTCGGTCCGGACTATCATCGTCCCGCCGTGGATATGCCCATCGCCTACAAGGAGGCCGCCGGCTGGAAACAGGCTGCACCGTCCGATGACCAGCCTCGTAGCGCCTGGTGGCAGGCCTTCGGCGATGAGCAGCTCGATGCCCTGATGCGCCAGGTCGAGATTTCCAACCAGAACGTGGCGCAATACGCGGCCCAGTATGCGCAGGCCCAGGCGGTCGTGCGCCAGGCCGATGCCAGCTTCTATCCCACCGTCACGGCCACGGCCAGCGGCACGCGCAGCGGCAATGCCTCCGGCACTACCAGTAGCAAGACCACTACCAGCACCAGCAGCACTACCCGCAGCGGCGTGAGCAATGAGGTCTCGGCCTCGGGCAGCCTGAGCTGGGAGCTGGATCTGTGGGGCAAGCTGCGCCGCACGCGCGAAGAAGACGTGGCCAGCGCCCAGGCCAGCCGGGCCGATCTGGCCAATGCATTGCTGAGCGCGCAGTCCAGCCTGGCGCAGGATTACTTCTCGCTGCGCATTCTGGATGAGCGCATCGCCCTGTATGAAAAAACGGTGGCCGCCTACACCCGCTATGCCAGCATCGTCGAGAACCAGTACACCGAGGCCCAGTCGTCCCGCGCGGACGTGGCGCAGGCGCGCAACCAGCTGGAGTCGGCCAAGGCCTCCATGCATGACCTGGCCTGGCAGCGTGCGCAGTACGAGCACGCCATCGCGATCCTGCTGGGCAAGGCGCCGGCGGCGTTTTCGCTGCCGGCTGTTATCGGCGGCCAGATGCAGGTGCCGGTCACGCCCGTGGGGCTGGCCTCCACGCTGCTGGAGCGGCGCCCCGACATCGCGTCCTCCGAACGCAGCATGGCCAAGGCCAATGCGGCCATCGGGGTGGCCATCGCGGCCTATTATCCGGACCTGACGCTCTCGGCCAGTGCCGGCTTCCAGAACAGCAGCGCCAGCAAGCTCTTCACGACGCCGTATCGCTTCTGGTCGCTCGGTCCCTCGTTCAGCCAGACGCTCTTTGATGGTGGTTCCATCAAGGCCCAGGTTGAACAAGCCCGCGCCAGCTACGATTCGGCCGTGGCCAGCTATCGCCAGACGGTGTTGACGGCCCTGGGCCAGGTGGAAGATTACCTGGCCAAGATGCGCATCATGGAGTCCGAAATGCAGGCCCAGCAGGCGGCCACGGATGCCGCCATCGTGTCGGCCCGGGTGACCCGCGATCAATACGAGGCGGGCAAGATCAACTATCTGGACGTGGCCACCACCGAGGCCACCAGCCTCTCGGCACAGCAAAGCCTGTGGGAACTCAAGGGCACGCAGCTGACCACCAGCGTGCAATTGATCGTCGCCCTGGGCGGCGGGTGGCACGCCGATGACGGTGAGGCTTCGTCCGCAACCCATCAGGCCGACAAGAAACCGGCCAATTGATGGCAGGGCGGTCAAGGTGCCGCCCTGAACCAGCACTAGCCGCAGAGATGCGTTATTGCAGCAACTGGCTGCCGCTGGCCGGTGCGCTCGCCATCGCGCTGGCCAGCACCGCTGCCGCCGAACGTGTCTCCACGCCCAGCTTCACGAAGATGTGTTCCAGGTGCTTGTTGACCGTGCGCGGGCTCATGCCGAGGATCTCGGCGATGTCGCGGTTGGTCTTGCCCTTGCCCAGCCACAGCAGTACGTCGCTCTCGCGCGGGGTCAGGCGACAGCTTTCCAGCGTGGGTGGCAGGCTTATGCCTTCGTCGGTACGCAGGGCGGCGCTCGCGGTCTTTTCTTCCAGCACCAGGCTCACGCCATGGCCCTGGCCGGGGCCGGACAGGGTGATGTGCAAGGCATCTTGCTGGTGCCGCACGATCAGCGGCGGCACCTGGTCGAGGCTTTCGCCCTGGCGCTGGCGCACCAGCTGTTCGTTGAGCCAGACCTGCAAGGGCGCAGGCAGCTTGTGGCTGGTGGGTGCGGCCGGGCCGTAATATTTTTCCAGCCATTGCGAGGCCTTGCTGGTCTGCCACATCGGCAAGCCATTGCCGCCCAGCACGATCACTGCATGGGCCGCATGTTCCAGCATGCCGCGCGTTTGCGTCATCATGCGCGCGGTGCGAATGTGGGCGCCGATGCGCGCCACCACCTCCTGCGGGCGGATCGGCTTGGTCACGTAGTCGATGCCGCCGACCTCGAAGCCACGGACCACGTGCTCGGTCTCTGACAGTCCCGTCATGAACACCACCGGTACGTGCGTCACGCGCTTGACCAGCTTGATGCGGCGACAGGTCTCGAAGCCGTCGATGCCGGGCATCATGGCGTCCAGCAGGATCAGGTCGGGCGTGATGTGGTCCAGCCGCTCCAGCGCCGCCAGTCCATCGGTGGCGACCAGGACGATGTGGCCGCTTTCATCCAGCGCGTCGGACAACATGGCCAGGTTGTCGGGCATGTCATCGACGATCAGCACCACGTGTCTATCGAACGTCGTTGAGATCATGTCGGATCAGCTCCTTGATGCGGGTGACGTATTCATTCAATCGGAATTGCTTGACCAGTTGCCGCAGCTCGGTGGTGAAGGGCAGGTAGGCGGGGTGCTGGCGCTCCATGGCGTCGAGCTGGCGCAGGATTTCCTTGGCGTAGCCGATGCTGCCCAGTTCCAGCAGGGCGGCCAGCTTGTCTTGCGCGGGTACCAGCATCAGTGGCTGCGCCGCTGGTGTGGCGGGTGGCTGTACCGTGTCCGCTTGCGCGGCGGGTTCGGCCGTGGCCACCCAATCCAGTTGCAGATGCTGCCTGATCTTGGCCAGCAATTCGTTGTAGGACACCGGCTTGACCACGAAGTCGTTCACCAGCGGCGGTTCGTTGCGCTCATGCAGGTTCTCGAAGGCATTGGCCGAGACCAGCAGGATGGGCAGTTGCGTGAGTCCGCGCGCACGGATGGCGCGCGCTACGCTCCAACCATCCATCTGCGGCATGGCGATGTCCAGCAAGACCAGATCCGGTACGTCGTGGGCCAGCCGCTCCATGCAGGCCAGGCCGCTGTCGGCTTCGCTCACCGTAAATCCCAGGGGGATGAGCATGTCCTTGAGCAGGCGGCGTTGCGAGGCCTGGTCATCCACCACCAGGATGTGGCGGGAGGGGCCGGTGTAACCGGACATCTGGTCTTCGAGCTTGAGCCGTGGACGCGGTACGTGGACCTCGGGCAGGTAGATCTTCAGATGGAAGCTGCTGCCCTGGCCGACCCGGCTCTGCACGCTCAGTTCGCCACCCATGATGTGCACCAGCATGCGGCTGATGGCCAGGCCCAGGCCGGTGCCGATGTCTTCGCGCAGGTTGGCCGCGCTGCTGCGCTCGAAGGGCAGGAAGATGCGTTCCAGGTCGTCGTCGGCAATGCCGATGCCGGTATCGATGACGTCGAAATACGCGATCTCGCGGGCATAGCGCAGCTTGAGCGTGACGCCGCCATGGTCGGTGAACTTGACGGCGTTGCCCAGCAGGTTGATGAGGATCTGACGCAGCCGCTTCTGGTCTGCATGGACGATCTGAGGCAGGCGCCCGCTATTCTCGAAGCGGAACTGCAGGCCCTTCTGTTCGGCCTGCGGGGCGAACATGCCGACGATCTGTTCCAGGAAGGCTTCCAGCGCCAGTTCGTCGGAGGCCAGGCGCATCTTGCCGGCCTCGATCTTGGCGATGTCGAGCAAGCCGTCGATGAGGCTCAGCAGATGTTCGCCGCTGCGGCGGATGATGGCGATGGCTTCCTTGCGGGCGGGCGGAATGGTGGCGTCCACGTGCAGGATCTGGGCGTAGCCGAGCATGCTGTTCAAGGGGGTGCGCAATTCGTGGCTCATGCCGGCCACGAAACGGCTCTTGGCCAGGTTGGCGGACTCGGCGGCTTCCTTGGCGCGCTGCAGTTCGGCGTCGGTCTGCTTGTGGGCTTCGATTTCCTGCAGCAGCAGATTGGTCTGGCGTTCCGATTCTTCTTGGGCGACGGCGCGGCTTTCGTTGGTCAGCACCAGCCACCAGGCACCGACGCCGACCACCACCAGCAAAAGACAGAACAGCTTGATGAAGACGCCCCGCAGCGAGTCCGGGGCCGAGAGCGTCAGTCCGGAGAGATCGGCCATCTGCTGGAAATACAGCATCCACAACACAATCGCCAGGCCACCCGCCAGCAGGCCGAACACGCTCAGGTAATGGCCGAGGCGGGTATTGAGCTTGACCGCGAAGCGCGCCGGGATCAGCTGGCGCAGGGTGTGCAGGATCTGATTGGGCAGTCGCGCGCGCGGTGTCTTGCAGCGGTCCTTGCAGCGCGCATCCAGCGAACAGCACAGCGAACAGATGGCGCCCTGGTAGGCCGGACAGTGCGCCATGTCCGGGGTTTCAAAGGCATTGCCGCAGATCACGCAGGCCAGCACCGGTTGTGCCTGGCCGGGGGTGACGGGGCGATAGTTCTGTTCGGACAGCGTATCGCGGCGGGCGATGTAGTAGCGGCTGCCGGTGGCCCAGGCAATGAGCGGGGCCGTCACCAATGCGGTGCCCAGGGCGATGAAGGGTGCCATGGCCGCCACCGTCTTGCCCAGCACGCCCGACATGGCCAGCGTGGAGAGCAGGGTGGCGACGGCCATTGAGCCCACGCCGACCGGGTTCACGTCATACAGGTGGGCGCGCTTGAATTCGATGTGCGCCGGGCTCAGGCGCAGCGGCTTGTTGATGACCAGATCGGCCACCACCGCACCGATCCATGAGATGGCCACCAGGCTGTAGAGCGCCAGCACGTGTTCCAGCGCATTGAAGACGCCCAGTTCCATCAGCAGCACGGCAATCAACACATTGAAGACCAGCCACACCACCCGGCCCGGATGGCTGTGCGTGAGGCGCGCAAAGAAGTTGGACCAGGCCAGCGAGCCGGCATAGGCGTTGGTGACGTTGATCTTGATCTGCGAGACCACCACGAACAGCACCACCGCACCCAGCGCCAGGGCCGGGTTGCCGAATACGTACTGGTAGCCGATCAGGTACATCTGGGTGGGCTCGACCGCGCGCGCCATCGGCACCTCATGCTGGATGGCGAGAAAGGCCAGGAGCGTGCCACCCAGCATCTTGGCGCCGCCCAGCAGGATCCAGCCGGGGCCGGCCAGCAACAATGCGCTCCACCAGCGGCCGCGATTGGCGGCGGTCTTCTGTGGCAGGAAGCGCAGGAAGTCGACCTGTTCACCCACTTGTGCGATCAGCGAGAAGGCCACCGTGGCGGCCGCGCCGAAGAGCGTGAGATTGAAGGAGCTGCCTTCCTCGGCACGGCCGGCAAAGCTCACCAGGTTGGAGAGCGCTTCCGGCTCCTTGTACAGCACGCAGGCGTAGGGCAGCACCAGCAGCACCAGCCACAGCGGCTGGGTCCACATTTGCAGGCGGTTGATGAGGGTGATGCCGTAGGCCACCATGGGAATGATGATGAGCGAACAGAGCACGTAGCCATACACCAGCGGCAGGCCGAAATAGATCTCGATGGCCTGGGCCATGATGGCCGCTTCCAGCGCGAAGAAGATGAAGGTGAAGCTGGCATAGATCAGCGAGGTAATGGTCGAGCCGATGTAGCCGAAGCCGGCGCCGCGCGTGAGCAGGTCCATGTCCACGCCGTAGCGGGCGGCGTAGTAGCTGATGGGCAGGCCGGTGGCAAAGAACAGGACCATCACGCACAGGATGGCCCAGAAGGCATTGGTGAAGCCGTAGCTCAGGGTGATGGCGCCGCTGATGGCTTCCAGCGCCAGGAAGGAGGTCGCGCCCAGGGCCGTGTTGGCCAGGCGGAATTCCGACCAGCGGCGGAAGGACAGCGGCGTATAGCGCAGCGCGTAGTCTTCCAGGGTCTCGTTGGCGACCCAGGTGTTGTAGTCGCGCCGGACCTTGACGATGCGTTGTGTGGCGGGAAGGGTCACGTTGGCTCTTGGTGAGGTCAGGGATCCGGAAGGTCGTTGTCGTCAGTGCCTTGTCAGGCTCGTTGCGGCGCACACGGTCTGCGTTGCACGTGTTTATGGTCAAGCAATTTTCAAACCATTCGCAGCGCGAGGGCATACGTCAAATGACGTAGATGCCGCATGGCATCGCATGGGAATTCACCAAAACGTAGCGACCTTTGCAAGCGCTGTCGCTGCATCCCGACGCCGTGCGTCGGCAGTGCGCACCAACAGCAGGCAAGCCATGGGCGAAAGCTGTGCAGGCCGGTGTGCCGCACCAGTAGGGGGCTTACGTCAAACAACGTATTGTTGCGCTGCACCGGCGAACCTATTCTGCCTCCCAGAACGAAGGGCAGACGGCAGGTGCGGTACGCATCTTTCTCACCTTGCGGGCAGTCCCTCGCCGGGGCCTTCGTTTCATCGCTTGCATGACGCCACGATGGCCCAGACCGAGTCCAACAACAACGCCCGAAAGGAGTACCGCATGTCGCATTCCTCGTCTTCCAACCCTCCCTCGTTCCCGCGCCGCAAGATCCTGATGGGCCTGGCCGCCGGTGCGGCAGCAGCGGCCCTGCCGGGTATGGCCTCGGCCCAGCAGTATCCGACCGCCAAGGTCAATACCACCAAGCTGGCCATCACCGATACCGAAGTCACGGTGGGCCAGTTGCACTCGGCTACCGGCACCATGGCCATCAGCGAGACCGGTTCGATCCAGGCTGAACGCCTGGCCATCGACCAGATCAATGCCATGGGCGGCATCCTCGGCCGCAAGATCAAGATCATCCAGGAAGACGGTGCCAGCGACTGGCCGACCTTCGCCGAGAAGGCCAAGAAACTGCTGGAGAACGACCGCGTGGCAGCTGTCTTCGGCTGCTGGACCTCGGCCTCGCGCAAGGCGGTGCTGCCGGTGTTCGAGAAGGACAACGGCCTGCTGTACTACCCGACCTTCTACGAAGGCCTGGAGCAATCCAAGAACGTGTTCTATACCGGGCAGGAGGCGACACAACAGGTGCTGGCCGGCCTGAACTGGGTGGCCAAGGAAAAGAAGGCCAAGACCTTCTTCCTGGTCGGCTCGGACTACATCTGGCCGCGCACCTCCAACAAGATCGCCCGCAAGCACATCGAAAACGTGCTCAAGGGCTCGGTGGTGGGCGAGGAGTACTACCCGCTGGGCAATACCCAGTTCGGTTCGCTGATCAACAAGATCAAGCTGAAGAAGCCGGACGTGATCTTCGCCGACGTGGTGGGCGGCTCCAACGTGGCTTTCTACAAGCAGTTGAAGGCTGCCGGCGTGACCGCCAAGACCCAGAACCTGCTGACCATCTCGGTGACCGAGGATGAAATGCTGGGCATCGGTGGCGAGAACGTGGAAGGGTTCTTTGCGTCCATGAAGTATTTCCAGAGCCTGGACAACCCCAACAACAAGAAATTCGTGGCCGAGTTCAAGGCCAAGTTCGGCGCCAATTCGGTCATTGGCGACGTCACCCAGGCGGCCTATCTCGGCCCCTGGCTGTGGAAGGCAGCGGTGGAAAAGGCCGGCAGCTTCGACGTCGACAAGGTGGTGGCCGCTTCGCCCGGCATCGAACTCAAGACCGCGCCGGAAGGTTACGTCAAGGTCCACGAAAACCATCACCTCTGGAGCAAGACCCGCATCGGCGAGGCGCAGAAGGATGGCCAGTTCAAGGTGGTCTACGAGTCCGAGCTGATCGAGCCGAACCCCTTCCCCAAGGGCTACCAGTAAGGCGGTCCGGCAACTGGGTGGAATCGTCGCATCCCCGTTCGTCCTGAGCAGGCCCGCAGGGCCGTATCGAAGCCTGTCCTGAGCTTGTCGAAGGAGCGCTTCGTTCTCTCGTCTTCGATACGCGGCTGGTGCCGCTACTCAGTCCGAATGGTGGGCGTGTGATTTTGCCATGCCGACCCAAGCGGTCGCGGCTTGCCTCGACCTTCTGTGCAGCAAAGCGGCGGCGTCTGTTGTGACATGCGGGCGCTGCCGCCCCTTCGTCCTCTCTCCAACTCTGCCCCGTCGGGAGTCAACATGGTTTCTCTATCCGAATTCGGCGCCATCTTCGCCATGCAGGGCTTCAATGGCCTCTCGGTCTTTTGCGTGCTGCTGCTGATGGCGCTGGGCCTGGCCATCATCTTCGGGCAGATGGGGGTGATCAACATGGCCCATGGTGAATTCCTCACCATCGGTGCCTACATCACCTACCTGCTGTCGCACCTGACCACCACCTATGCACCGGCCTTGCAGCCGTTCTATTTCTTCGCGGCCATCGTGCTGTCCTTTGCGGTGGCGTATGGCGTGGGCTATCTCACCGAGCTGCTGCTCATCAGCCGCCTCTACAAGCGTCCGCTCGATACGCTGCTGGCTACCTGGGGCCTGTCGCTGGCGATGCAGCAGACCTTCCGCTCCATCTTCGGCGCCAAGGAAGTCAGCGCCACCTTGCCGGACTGGCTCATGGGTTCCTTCAAGCCTACCGATGCCATCGACATCCCTCTGAACGGCCTGTTCATGATGGGCCTGACGGTCTTGCTGACCGGTGCCATCTTCGTGCTGCTGTTCCGTTCGCGCTGGGGCTTGCAGGTGCGCGCGACGATGCAGAACCGGGTCATGAGCGGAGCGGTGGGGATCAATACCCGCAAGGTCGACCGTACCACCTTCGCGCTCGGTTGCGGCGTGGCCGGTGTGGCTGGCGCGGCCTTCACCACCATCGGTTCCACCGGGCCGACCAGCGGTTCGCTCTACATCGTCGATACCTTCCTGGTGGTGGTCTTCGGTGGCGCGCAAAGCCTGATCGGCACCATCGCCTCGGCCTTCTCGATTGCCCAGACCCAATCCACGGCGGAGTTCTTCCTGACCGGTTCCATGGCCAAGGTGCTTACCTTGTCGGCGGTGATCGTGATCCTGATGCTGCGTCCGCAAGGGCTGTTCTCGGTGAAGGTGCGCAAGTGATGGCCGCTTCCTACAGATCAAACAACACGTGCGAGGTCCGATGATGAATGCAGCCTATGAAAAATTGTTGGGCGGCCGCTCCGGTGCGCTCGGCCTGCTGGTGATGGCGGCGCTGCTGCTGGTGGTGTTCCCGCTGACGCTGGACATGTTCCGGCTCAACCTGGTGGGCAAGTACCTGTCTTATGCCTTCGTCGCCGTGGGCCTGGTGCTGTGCTGGGGCTACGGCGGCATCCTGAGCCTGGGGCAGGGCGTGTTCTTCGGCCTGGGCGGCTATTGCATGGCCATGTTCCTGAAGCTCGAAGCCTCCGACCCCATCAGCACCAAGATCCAGTCCACACCGGGTATTCCCGACTTCATGGACTGGAACCAGATCACCGCCTTGCCGGCCATGTGGGAGCCGTTCCACAGTTTTGCCTTCACGATCCTTGCGGTGCTGGTGGTGCCAACCCTGCTGGCCATGCTGATTGGTCTGGCGATGTTCAAGCGGCGCGTGGGGGACGTGTATTTCTCCATCGTCACGCAAGCCATCGCCGCCATTCTGTCCATCCTCATCATTGGGCAGCAGGGCCTGACCGGCGGCGTGAACGGCATCACTGACCTGAAGACCCTGATGGGTTGGGATATCCGTACCGACCACGCCAAGCTGGTGCTGTATTTCGTCAATGCCGGCCTGCTGTTCGGCTGCATCCTGTTCGGCCGCTATGTGCTGGGTTCCAAGCTGGGCCGCCTGCTGGTGGCCATGCGCGACAAGGAAGAACGGGTGCGCTTCTCGGGCTATGACGTGGCCAGTTTCAAGGTGTTCGTCTTCTGCGCGGCGGCCATGTTCTCGGCCATCGGCGGGGCCATGTTCACGCTGCAGGTGGGCTTCATGTCGCCGTCCTTCGTCGGGATCGTGCCCTCCATCGAAATGGTGATCTTTGCTGCAGTGGGTGGCCGTATGTCGCTCTTGGGCGCGGTGTATGGAACGCTGCTGGTGAACTTCGGCAAGACGTATTTCTCGGAGACCTTCCCGGAACTGTGGCTGTTCCTGATGGGCGGTCTCTTCATCGCGGTGGTGATGTATTTCCCCAATGGCCTGGCGGGTCTCTGGCAGACCCAAGGCAAGCGCCTGATGGCGAAGCTGCGTGGCGAACCCAAGCCGGTGGCGCCCGCTACTGCCGAGCCGCCCAAGACTGCGGCCCGTCCATCCACCCCTGAAACCAAGCGCGACGGCATCGAGCCCGGCGCCACCATGGAGGCCAGCAAATGAGCGAGAACCCCATCGGTTTCGAATCGGATGCCCACCCGGTCCTGGCCATCGAAGACCTGACCGTCTCCTTCGACGGTTTCAAGGCCGTGGACAAGCTCAATCTCTACGTGCAGCGCAATGAGGTGCGCGTGGTGATCGGCCCCAACGGTGCGGGCAAGACCACGGTGCTGGACCTGATCTGCGGCAAGACCCGCGCCACCTCCGGCAGCATCAAGTTCAACAACCACGAACTGACCAGGATGAGCGAGCACGCCATCGTGCGCGTGGGGGTAGGGCGCAAGTTCCAGACGCCTTCCATCTACGAGAACCTCTCCGTGTTCGAGAACCTGGAAATGTCCTTCCCGCGTGGCCGCAAGGTGTTCGGCGCGCTGACCTTCAAGCGTTCGCCGGATGTGGTGGCGCGGGTGGAGGCGGTGGCTGCCGACATCTTTTTGGAAGAGCAACTGCATACCCAAGCCGACCTGCTTTCGCACGGCCAGAAGCAGTGGCTGGAAATCGGCATGTTGCTGATGCAGGAGCCCGAGCTGCTGATGCTGGATGAACCGGTGGCCGGCATGAGCGTGTCCGAACGCGAGAAGACTGCCGAGCTGCTGGGCCGCATCAGCCAGGGCCGTTCGGTGGTGGTGATCGAGCACGACATGGATTTCGTCAAGAGCATCGCGCACAAGGTCACCGTGCTGCACCAGGGAAAAATCCTGGCCGAAGGCAGCATGGAGAAGGTGCAGTCCGATCCCAAGGTGATCGATGTCTATCTCGGTCACTGAACGCCCATCACCCTCGGAGCCTGCCATGTTCAAAGTCTCGCAACTCGCTTCCGGCTACGGCCAGAGCAAGGTCATCCACGACGTCGATCTGTCGGTGGCCAAGGAAGAAATCGTCGCCGTCATGGGCCGTAACGGCATGGGCAAGACCACGCTGTTCAAGACCCTGATGGGCATCCTGCCGCTGCGCGGCGGCAGCATCAGCATCGATGGCGTGGAACTGGGCGGCCTGGAAAGCCACCAGCGCGTCGAGCGCGGCGTGGCCTATGTGCCGCAGGGGCGCATGATCTTCTCGCACATGACGGTGCTGGAAAACATCCAGACCGGCCTGCCCGCCTCGGCCAAGGGCAAGGTGCCCGATGAACTGTATTCGTTGTTCCCGGTGCTCTACGACATGCGCACCCGCAAGGGCGGCAATCTCTCCGGCGGCCAGCAGCAGCAACTGGCCATTGCGCGCGCACTGGCGACCAATCCGCGGGTGCTGCTGCTGGATGAGCCGACCGAAGGCATCCAGCCTTCCATCATCAAGGACATCGCCCGGAGCCTCAAGGAAATCCGCAAGATCCGTGCGCTCACCATCGTGGTGTCGGAGCAGGTGCTGAGCTTCACGCTGGAGATTGCCGATCGTTTCCTGGTCATCGACAAGGGTCGCTTCGTCTACGAAGACACGCGCGAGAACGTCGATGCGCCCACCATCAGCAAGTATCTGTCGGTCTGATCTGACCGTCTTTTGAGAGGAGCAAGCCCATGCGACATGGAGACATTTCAAGTAGCCGCGACGCCGTAGGCGTGGCCGTGGTGAACTACAAGATGCCGCGCCTGCATACGCGCGGCGAGGTGCTGGAGAATGCACGCAAGATCGCCGCCATGCTGGTCGGCATGAAGCAGGGACTGCCGGGGCTGGACCTGGTGGTGTTCCCGGAGTATTCCACGCACGGCATCATGTATGACCGTGAAGAGATGTTCGAGACGGCAGCCACCATCCCGGGTGACGAGACTGCCATCTTTTCCGAAGCCTGCCGCATTGCGGGCGTCTGGGGCGTGTTCTCGCTGACCGGCGAGCGCCACGAAGAGCATCCGCGCAAGGTGCCTTACAACACGCTGATCCTCATCAACGACCAGGGCGAGATCGTGCAGAAGTACCGCAAGATCATGCCGTGGACGCCCATCGAGGGTTGGTATCCGGGTGATACCACCTATGTGTGCGACGGTCCCAAGGGCCTGAAGATCAGCCTCATCATCTGCGACGACGGCAACTATCCCGAAATCTGGCGCGACTGTGCCATGAAGGGCGCGGAACTGGTGGTGCGCTGCCAGGGCTACATGTATCCGGCCAAGGAACAGCAGATCATGGTCTCCAAGGCCATGGCCTGGATGAACAACCTGTACGTGGCCGTGGCCAATGCCTCCGGTTTCGATGGCGTCTATTCCTACTTCGGCCATTCGGCCATCGTCGGCTTCGATGGACGCACGCTGGGCGAGTGTGGCACCGAGGAAATGGGCATCCAGTATGCCGAGCTGTCGATCTCGGCCATCCGCGATGCGCGCCGCAACTGGCAGTCGCAGAACCACCTCTACAAGCTGCTGCACCGGGGCTACACCGGCAAGATCAATTCGGGCGAGTCGCCGGCCGGCGTTGCCGACTGCCCCTTCGACTTCTACCGCACCTGGGTCAATGATCCGCAGGCGGCGCGTGCCCAGGTCGAGGCGCTGACCCGCAACAGTGCCGGCACGCCCGAATGTCCGATGCCGGGGATTCCCGCCGAGCCGGCGGCCTGAGGCCCACGGTTCCAAGGTCGTCATCACACACCCACCACCAAGGAGATCGCATGCAACACTTCAAGATCAAGCCCGGCGTCCCGCTGGCAGAGCAGGCCGAACTGGGCCATAACCGCTGGCATCCGGACCTGCCGTTCCTGGCCTCGGTCAAGCCGGGCGAATCCATCCTGATCGAGTCGCTGGACTTCCTCGATGCGCAGATCCAGGACACCGATGACGTCTCCGACGTCAAGAACGTCGACCTGACCCGCGCCCATCCCCTGACCGGTCCCTTCCACGTCGAAGGCGCCGAGCCGGGCGACCTGCTGGTGATCGACCTGCTGGACATCAAGCCGGTGACCCCGGTCGGTTTCTCCGGCGTCTTTGCCAAGGAAAACGGTGGCGGCTTCCTGGCCGATTACTTCCCCGACGCCGACAAGGCCATCTGGGACCTGAAGGGCTTGTATGCCACCTCGCGCCACATCCCTGGCGTGCGCATCGCCGGCCTGACGCACCCGGGCCTGATGGGTTGTCTGCCCTCGCATGACTTGCTGGCCGAGTGGAACCGCCGCGAAGCGCCGCTGGCTGCCAAGGGCCTGGCGCAGCCGCCCAACCCCGGCACTGCCGTGCTGCGCGGGCTGACCGGTGCCAAGTTCGACGAGATGGCCAAGGTCGCTGCCCGCACCGTGCCGCCGCGCGAGCATGGCGGCAATACCGACATCAAGGATCTGTCGGCGGGTACCCGCATCTTCTTCCCGGTGTACGTGAAGGGGGCCGGCTTCTCGATGGGTGACCTGCACTTCTCGCAGGGCGATGGCGAGATCGGCTTCTGCGGCGCCATCGAGATGGATGGCGTGAGCCACGTGGGCTTCGACCTCATCAAGGGCGGCATGGCCAAGTACAACATCACCTCGCCCATCTTCATGCCCAGCATCGTCAAGCCGCATTACGAGCAGTGGCTGACCTTCGAAGGCATCAGCGTGGAAAACGGCGTGAACTACTACCTCGACGCCACCGTGGCCTATCGCCAGGCCTGCCTGAAGGCCATCGACTACCTGACCCACTTCGGCTACACCGGCAGCCAGGCCTACATGCTGTTGACCGCCGCACCGGTGGAAGGGCGCATCGGCGGCATCGTCGACATCCCCAACTGCGCCTGCACGGTGGCCTTGCCGACCTCCATCTTCGACCAGGACATCACGCCCAAGGGCATGCTCAATGACAAGTCCTACTGGGGACGCAAAGCCTAGGGCTTATCGCTGTCGTAGTGACGTGTGTGTTGCCGGCCGGGCGTAGGCCTGGCCGGCTTTTTTGTCGCAGATTCTTGAGGAGGACAACATGCCTTTGTACGACATCCGCTGCAGCCATTGCGAAGGCATCTTCGAACGGCTCATTCCCCTGCAGGGCCTGCATGGGCAGACCCCCTGTCCTTACTGCAAGCAGGAGACCGCAGCCTCGCCCATGCCCACGGGCGGCCATGTGGGATTGCAGGTCAAGTATCGCTGGCAGCCGCGCAACGGGGCCGAACAACTGGCCGGGCAGGGCGCGACCGGGCCCGGCACGCATGCGGGAGCAGGGCGCAGCAGCGTGCTGCACAACTGCAAGGGACATAGTTGCAGCATCTGCGCCACCTGAGGCGCAAGGGCAGGATCAGCCGAAAAGGTGCAGGCCCAGGATCAGCAATCCCACGCTGGCCAGCAAGCCGAACAGCGCCACCAGATCGGCATCCTGTGCCTGCTGGCGCCAGTGGCCGGCGCGTAGCGGTAGCCAGCGCGGGTAGCGGCCCAGCGTGAGCAGCTTGAGCAAGCCGCCACCGATGACATAGAAAATGGCATTGAACGCCAGATAGCGCAGAAATCCCAGCGCCAGGCTGATGAAGGTGTCCATCCGTTCTCCTTACTCCAGCATGGCATCCAGGCCAGCCGCCAGTTCTCCCAGCGAGGGCATGGCGCGGCCGGCCTTGTCGGGATCGTGCTTGACCAGCAGCGGCATCCAGGCCGGGTCCACGCCCAGTTTCTTGCCGAGCGCGGCGGGATAGCTGGCGCGCGCCGTTTCCTCATCCAGCGACAGCACGGCCACGCGCGCAGCCCACGCGCCCAGATGCACCCAGGCGGCAGCGCGATCCAGCCGTCCGGCGGCCAGAGGATCGGGCACGCAGCGCAAGGCGCTCACCAGCGCATCCGGGAAATGCCAGAGGCTGGCCAGCTCTGCCGAGACGTCGGCATGGTGAAAGCCCCAGGCTGCTTTCTCGCGCTCGGCGCGGTCGGCGTCCAGGACGTTGCTCTGCTTGTCCAGCGGCGCCACTGCGGCAGCGGCCACGGCATGCAACTGCAACTGGCCGATGCCATGCATCATGCCGACCGTGAAGATGGCGTCGCCATTGTCTTCGCCGATGCTGCCTGCGTGCATCGCCAGCCAGCGGGCAGCTGCCGCAGAATAGAGGGTGTGCCGCCAGAACTGGTGCAGGTCCATGCCAGGGGTGTTCTTGAAGGCCGCTACCATGCCATTGCCCAGTACCAGGTTGCGTACCATGATGAAGCCCAACATGCGCAGCGCGTCGTCGACCGTACCGATGGTGCGGGAGACGTGAAAGAAAGCCGAGTTCGCCAGCCGCAGCACCTTGGCCGTCAGCGCCGGGTCGGCGGCGATCTGCTGAGCGATCTCGTGCGAGGAGACGTCCTCGGCATTGAAACTGGCCATCAATTGCTGGACCACCTTGGGAACGGTCGGCAATTTGCCGGGCTGGTCTACCAGGCTTTTCAGCTCCATGGAAATTCCTCCGTGCAATGTTTGTGTTGCATGTCAAAGGCAATACCGCGAATTGCGGCTTCATTGTCGCAGAGATCGGCCGATTTGCCGCCGTCTTTGTCCGTATCATGAGGCTATCCATTGCTCTGGAGTGCAGTCATGATCAACCGCAAGAAACCGGTAACTGCCCCACCTGCGGATCAGGCCGAACCTGCCCACGCCACGACCCCTTTCGGGGATGTGCCGGCTTATCTGCAGGACTGCGTGCAGCGCAGCTTCCTTTTCCTGGACACGCTGCTCGACCGCGGCAACGATTACCTGGCGCATCTTGAGCAAGGCACGCCCCCCTTGCTGAAGTTCGAGCATGAAGTGGTGCTGGACGGCCACGATCTGCCACAGCCCTGCAACTACGCCTTGCTGCGCTTGCAGCCACCGCCGGGCCTGCCGGTCGATCCGGGTGCGCGGCCGGTGGTGGTGGTCGATCCGCGCGCCGGGCACGGGCCGGGCATTGGCGGGTTCAAGTTCGATTCGGAAGTGGGCATGGCGATGAAGGCCGGCCACACCGTCTACTTCGTCACCTTCCGCCCCGAGCCCGAGGAGGGGCAGACGCTGGTGACGGTGATGGATGCCGAGGCGAGCTTCCTGGAAGAAGTGATTCGCCGCCATCCGCAATGCGCGGCCAAGCCGGTGGTGATCGGCAATTGCCAGGCCGGATGGGCCATGATGACGCTCGATGCGGTGCGCCCCGAGCTGTTCGGCCCGCTGATGATGGTGGGCGCGCCGGCCTCCTACTGGGCCGGCAGCTCCAAGCTCAATCCGATGCGCTACAGCGGTGCCACGCTGGGCGGCACCTGGCTGGCCTCGCTGGCGGCCGACCTGGGGGCGGACCGTTTCGACGGCGCCTATCTGGTGGAAAATTTCGAGAAACTCAATCCCGCCAATACCTTCTGGAGCAAGTACTACAACCTGTGGTCCGGGGTCGACCAGGAGGCGCCGCGTTTTCTGGAGTTCGAACGCTGGTGGGGCGGCTTCTTCCGCATGACCGGGGCCGAGATCGAGGCCATCACCGAGAATCTCTTCGTGGGCAACAAGCTGGCGCGGGGCGAGCTGGAGGTCAAGGGCAGGCCGGTGAATCTGCGCGACATCACCGCGCCCGTCGTGGTGTTCGCCTCCTGGGGCGACAACATCACGCCGCCCCCGCAGGCGCTGAACTGGATCATCGATACCTGGGGCGACGAGCGCGCCATCGCAGCGGCCGGCCGCACCATCATCTATGTGCTGCACGAGAGCGTGGGGCACCTGGGCATTTTCGTCGGCGGTTCGGTGGCGCTGAAGGAGCATGACCAGCTGGTGAGTTCGCTGGACGTGATCGAGAGCCTGCCGCCGGGCCTCTACGAGATGAAGCTGGAGCGCAAGGATGGCCGCGCGACCCAGCGCTGGGATGCACTGGAGCCGGGCGACTACACGGTGCACTACGAACACCGGACCATGGAAGACCTGCGCAAGCTCAATCCGGAAGGACGCGAGGAAGAATTGATCTTCTCGACCATCAGCCAGTGGTCGCAGATCAATGCGCAGTGGTACAAGACCTGGGTAAGGCCATGGGTACGCATGGCAGCCACCCGCGAGAGTGCCAATGCCCTGATGCGCCTGAACCCCCTGCGCATGCAGCGGCAGCTGTTTTCGGATACGCATCCGGCAGCGGCTTTCATCCGCCAGCAGGCGGCCAGTGCGCGCGCGCATCGGGTGCAGCTCGATCCCGAGCATCCGCTGAAGCAATACGAACGACGCATGGCGCAGAAGATCACCGACGAACTCAATGCCTGGCGCGACCAGCGCGACGCCCGCACGGTGCGCATGACGCGCCAGCTGTTCGGCCCCACCGGCCTGGGCGCCTGGCTGCCGCCGCGCGAGCCGGATGCCGAGCTGGCCCAGCGCTGGGCGCAGCAGGAGTTGGGTCGCTACCGCGACATCGTGATCGATCAGATTGCCGAGGGTGGCTTTGCCGAGGCGGTATGCCGCATCGTCATCGCCGGCATGGTCTCCATCGGCGCGTTCGAGCGGCGCAGCCTGCGCCTGGCGCGCTTGCTGGCACAACTGCCGAACATGCATGCGAGCGTGTCGAAGCAGACCAACTGGGTGCAACTGCTGAAGGAGCAGGCGCGCATTACCGCCGTGGCGCCGGTGGAGGCGCTCAATGCGCTGGGCCAGATGCTGCCCGACGCCGCCAGCCGCGAGCGTGCGCTGGCCCTGGCGGCAGCGGTGATGATGATCGAACCGACGCTGGCCAATCCGCGCTCGGAGATCATCGAACTGCTCATCGGCACGCTCGATGTGGATCCCGATCGCGTGATTGCGCTGGCCCGCAAGCTCACCACGGCCATCGGCGAAGACGGCGATGCGTCAGCACCTGTGGCTACGGCCGCGCGCAAGCGTGCGCCTGGTAAAAACACCACGGCCGCCAAGCCAGAAAAAACCACGGCCTCCGCCAGGCCCGCCAAGACCCGCACCCGGCGCGCCTGATCCTCGATTGCTCAAGGCGTGCTCAGCGCACCGGCAGGCAGGTTCCACAAACGTTGTTCGCTGGTGGACAGCGCCACCGCGCCCGCTGCCAGGGCGGCGCGGGCGTCTTCTTCATTGCAGATGAAACCGGCGGCCACGATGGGTGGCAGCACCTCGCGGTCGGCGGGTGTCAGGCGCGGCAGCATCGGCGCGGGCATCAACTGCATCAGGTTGGGCTCACTCTGTTCCAGCGCCTTCAGGCTACGCGGCCAGGTGGTGCGATCAGTCACAAAGATCTTCTGCATGGTGATCATTCCTGCGCGACTGGCGCGCAACAGCGTGGCCACCCTGGTGGAAACCAGCGCGGGGACGCCGATTCCGGTCAGGTAATCGATGGCAGCCTTGTCGTGGGCCAGGCCTTCACAGGTATCGACGTTGAGCAGCGGGAACTTGCCTGCGCCCTTGATGCTGGCGATCACCCCCTCCAGTTCGCGCAGCTCCACGTGCGCCACGATGCCGACCTCGGCGGCACTGTCCAGGAAGGCGGGCAGATGCGGCAGGCCGTAGATGGCCGCGATAACCGGATGGCGCCTGAGTCTGGCCGGCAGGGAAAGATCGGGCGCTTTGGCGGAAGACGAAGCGCGGGGAGAGGGCGAGGGTGCACGCATGCTGAGAGTCCTGGAGTGAAAGAAAAAATGGAAGGGGCAACAGGCCGGTCAGTGCCCGTGGTCGTATCTGGCGTGCTCCAGTTCGGCCCACAGGCGCGCTTGCCACAGCGCGCGGCGCCGGGTGCGTTCTCCGGAGTCGATGCGCGGCTTGAAGACGGCCTGCAGGCGGGTGCGGGCGCAGGCCTGCGGCAGGTCATCCCACAGCAGCCCCTGGCTGCCGGCCAGGAAGGCGATGCCGCGCAGGCTGGCGTGGGCCGCCTGGTGGGTGCGGCAGCTCGGCACGCCAGTCAAGTCGGCCTGCAATTGCAGCAGCAGGTCGCTGGTGGCCAGGGTGCCGCCGGTCATGACCTCTGTAAGAGCTAGCCCGGCCGTGTCGGCATTGGCGTTCATGCAGGCCGCCACTGCCTGGGCGATGCCCTCCACCAGCGCATGGGCCACTTCGCCGCGGCCGGTGGCCAGCGACAGGCCCTGCAGGGCGGCCCGTGCCGTGCTGCTGCGCTGGGGCGCATGCAGGCCGGCCAGTGCGGGGACGAAGCTGACGCCGCCTGCCGACTCGACACTGGCGGCCAGGGCCAGCAGGCAGCGGGCATCGGGAAACCAGCGCAGGCGCTGGCAGGCCCAGGCGAGGGCGGCACCGGTGGTGGCGCTGTAGCTTTCCAGCGCAAAATGCGAAACGCCGTCGTGGCGCCGGGCCGTGACGACCACGCTGCCGCTGCCTGCACCATCCAGCGCAGCCGGCGCGGTGCGGGGGCCGACCAGCAAGTCGATGAAACTGCCTGTGCCGTGCTGGCACAGCGCCTGGCCTGCCTCCAGGCAGCCCTGTCCGATGGCGGCGGCCAGTTGGTCACCGGCGCAGGCGCGAATGGGCAGGGCCGCGCCCAGTACGGTAGCGTCGCTCGTGCCATAGTCATCGGCATCCTGATAAAGCGCGGGCAGCAGTGCGGGCGGAAAGTCCAGCGCCGCCAGCCAGTCCAGCGCATAGGCATGGCTCGCCAGTACATAGGCATTGCAGGCCGTTGCGTTGGTGGCGCTCGTGGCCAGCAGGCGCCGTCCGCTCAAGTGCCACAGCAGCCAGGTGTCGATACCGCCAAAGCCCAGCCTTCCCTGTTCCCAGGCCTGCGCTACGGCAGGCTGGCTATGCAGCAGGTGCGCCGCCCACAGATAGGGCGAGCGGCTGCCGACCGGGCGTCCCAGGCGTGGCCGCAGCCGATGGTCCCAATGCGGGGCCAGCGCCGACAGCTCGGCCGCATGGCGGCTATCCTGCCAGGCCAGTGCGGGTACCAGCGGCCGGCCACTGGCGGTATCCCAGAGCACGGCGCTGGCGCGCTGGTTGCACAGGCCGATGGCGCGTACCTGCAATCCCTTCTGGTGCGCCTGGTATAGGGCGGCACGGCACACGGCCAGGGTCTGCTGCCAGATCTGCGCGGCGTCTTGTTCCACCACACCGCTGCGCGGCGACTGCGTGGCCAGCGCACGCCGGTGCAGGCAAGAGACCAGTCCGTTGGCAGTGACCACCGCCGCGCGCGTGCTGGAGGTGCCGGCATCGATGGCCAGGATGGCCTCACGGCCGTTCATGGCGTCTTCTGTCGGCACGGCGCCCGGCTGGACCGGGTGGGGGAATGTACCGGCCAGCACCCTCGAGATCCGGGTGGAAGCAGGCGCGGTCCGGGTCCCAGCGGACCAGCCAGCTGGTCAGGCAAGCCGTCAGCGCCAATGCCGCCACCAGCAGCAGGCAATGCGCCGTGCCCAGGCTGGCTTGCAGCAGCGGAAAGCAGAACAGGCCCAGGGTCGCACCGCCTGAACCGAATGTGCCGGTCACGCCATTGGCACGCCCGCGCAGCTCGCTCGGAAACGACAGCGCCGAGAGGCTCTTGCCATTGGCTCCCGGTCCGGCGGCGTGACACAGCAGGAATAGCGAGGGCAGCAAGAGGGCTTGCCACACCGCCACATGAGGCCAGGCTGCGGCGAGCGCCAGCAGGAGCACAGCGGTCGCGCCAAAGCCGCAGGCCGAGGCCTGCCGCAAGCCCATCTTGCGCGCCAGGACCGGGGCCAGCAGGCCGCCGCACAGGCCGGCCAGGTTGAATGCCAGCGTGCCCCAGGCCGCCCTGCGGAAATCCTCGCCGAACAGATCCACGCTGATGACGGGCAGATACCAGCCGATGGCGAAGTACTGCACGGCCTGGCCGACTTGTACGGTTGCGGCCAATGCCAGGCGCTGGCGGTAGGGCCGGCGCAGCAGATGGCCCAGGGCCGGCATGGCCGGATGGGCGTGGCGTACAGCGGGGGCGGGCGGGAGCAGGAGCGCGTCCTGCAGCGCGAACTGGCGGTCGGGGTAGAGCCGTCCCAACGCATCGGCGACCTCTTGCCAGCGATCCTGGCGCGCCAGCCAGCAGGGGCTTTCGACCAGGAACAGCATCTGCAGGTTCAGCAGCAACCAGGCCGCTGCGGCCGTGGCCGCGACCGGATAGCGCCACAGGCTGGCGCCTACATCCAATCGTTCGGCCGCCAGCGTCAGCAGCAGGTTGCCGCACACGGCCAGATACCACAGGGCTTGCCACAGGTTCAGGCGGTGCCGCAGGTGCGCAGGCGTGAGTTCGGCCAGCATCGCGATGGCGACCGAGAAATCGAGCCCGAAGGCCATGCCGGCAAGGATGCGCCCGCTCACGATGGTTGCAGCATCCGGGGCGCAGGCCACCAGGATGGCGCCCACCAGGGCCAGCAGCTTGGCCAGCAGCAAGGGCCGCACGCGGCCCCAGCGGTCGGCCAGCCAGCCGCCCAGGGGATGGGCCAGCAAGGCGGCCAGTGCGCCCGAGGAGGCCAGCAGGGCGACTTCGTGCGGATGCAGGCCAAGCTGGCTGATCATCGGCGCCAGGCCGACGCTCACCGCCGAGTGCGACAGGGCTTCCAGGAACAGGCCGCCCAGCAGCAGCCACCACACCAGGCCGGCATGGGCGGAAAGGGCGGGGCGAGAATCGATGAAGGCGACGACATCGTTGATGCCGCGTAGCGGGACTGCAGTTTGCAAATGGCTCTCCTGAAGATATCTGTAAGAGGCCGCGGCAAACTGCGCGCGTGGTGAGACCATCTTACAGATGGTCTCTTATCTAAAAATCTGCCGGGCAATTCTATGAGCCCGGCGCCGGGATTGTCAACGACTGGCGGGCAGCTTCTGACTGCCCTTGGGGCCAGCATTCAAGGGCGTTCGCCGATGGCCAGGCGGGCGCGCACGTGGGCAACCACCTCGGGCAGGTCCGCCACCGAATCGATCACGTAGTGCGCCCCGGCCGCGCGCAGGCGGTCCTGGGCCTGTTCCTTCAGTCGGGCGACTTCCGTGGCGGGCAGTGCGTCCAGTTCTGCTCGGGTCAGGCCGACTTCATTGCCCGACAGCGTGACCCCCACACTCCACATGCCGGCGCGGATGCCTTCCTCGATGCCCGGTACCGTATCGTCGACCTTGATGCAGCCGGCCACGTCATCAATCTTCAGTGCCAGCATGTTGGCCAGGGCCATGTAGGGCCCCGGCCTGCCACCGGCTTGCAGCTCGTCGCCCGCGACCACGTGGTCCGGGCGGATGCCCTGGTCGGCCGCCATCGGCAGCAGCACGTCCAGCACCTGGCGCGGATAGCCGGAGCAGGAACCGATCTTCAGGCCCTGTCCGCGCAGCCAGGCCAGCACCTGCGCAGCGCCCGCGATGGGCTGCGAATACTGGCCGACCTTGGCGATCTGCATCGGCATGAAGCGTGCATAGATGGCATCGACGTCGGCATTGGTGGGTGTCTGGCCATTCTGCTGCTGCCATTGGGCGGTGATGGCCGCGTCGTCCAGCAGCACGCGGATGTGCTGCCATTTGGACAGGCCCATGGGACCGCGTGCCTGTTGCAGGGTAACGTCGATGCCGAAGCTCTTGAAGGCATCGACGAAGATTTGCGTGGGCGCCAGCGAACCGAAGTCGACCAGTGTGCCGGCCCAGTCGAAGATGATGGCTTGCAGGTTGCGTGGACGGGCTTGTGATGGGTGCATGGGGTTCTCCTTGGAGGAAGGTCAGCAGAGGTCAATGGATTGCGGCGATGAAGTTGCGTCCGCGCGGGCCGCATAGCGCTGCCTGCAAGGCAGCTTCCCAGCGTCCTTCCAGCCCGTAGCAGGCCGGATCGGTGGACACGCCCAGCGATTCGAGCAAGCCGGCCAGGCGCGCAACGGCCTGCTCGGTATTGTCGGCATCGAAGATCTGGAGCAACAGGGCATCGACCATGCTGTCGCGTCCCATCGCCAGGCGCAGGATGTGCGGCAGCGAGAAGGAACAGGCGATGCCGTGCGGGACACCGCGCTGCAGCGTGATGTCATAGGACAAGGAATGGGCCAGCGCAGTCCGGGTATTGGAAAAAGCCAGGCCGGCCTGGAGCGCGGCCAATGCCATCTGTTCGCGCAAGGCCAGCTCGTGCGGCTTGCGTATCAGCGCCGGCAGCGTGGCCAGGATGGCGCGGGCGGCGCTGCTGGCCAGGGTCGAGGAGACCGGGTTGCGATGCACGTTCCAGATCGCCTCCAGTGCATGCGAGAGTGCATCCAGGCCGCTGGCCAGCGTCGCTGGCGCGGGCAGGCTCAGCATCAGGCCGGCATCGATGATGGCTGCCTGCGGCCAGGTCCAGGGACGGTGCAGCGAATACTTGCGCCCGCCATGCGCATCCCACAGTGTGGCCCAGGGTGTGACTTCGCTGCCGGTGCCGGCCGTGGTGGGGATGGCAATCAGCGATTTCAGATGCGCCGGGTCGGGCTCAAAACGGGTGTCTTCGCGCAGATGGACGAGCAGTTCGTCGAAGCGTCCCGAAGGTGTGGGTGCCAGCATGGCCTTGGCGCAATCGATGACGCTTCCGCCCCCGAGGGCGATCAGGCAGGGCACATCGGCGTGGCGCTGCCACAGACGCTGGTACATGCCGGACAGCCAGCTCACGTCAGGATTGGGCCGGACGCTATTGTCGATGCCGGCAAGTTGTGGACCGAGCAGGTCCGCGACCTTCTGTTGCAGCCCCAGGGCGGCGGCCTCGGGAAAGGTAATCAGCAAGGCGCGCCGGCCCGCCAGCACTTGCGGTAGTTGCGCCAGACTGCCGACGCCGGCATGGAGCTCGACAGGGTTATGGAAATGCCACATGGTGTTTTTCTCTTCTTGCATCAAAGCGGGGAGGGTGCATGTCAATGGGAATGGCCGTCCTGGATCATGCGTCGCAGCCGGCTCGACAGGGCATCGGCAGCCACCACCATCAAGGTCACCACGACGATGCAGGTGGCGGTGTCCTGATACTTGAACAGCTTGAGACTGTTGACCAGTTCAAAGCCCAGTCCGCCGGCCCCGACCATGCCCAGCACGGTGGCCTGGCGCAGGTTGACTTCGAAACGGTAGAGCACGGTGGCGATCCAGGCCGTGGCCACCTGGGGCAGTACCCCGAAGGCGATCACCTGCAAGGGCCGGGCTCCGGTGGCACGCAAGGCTTCCAGCGGGCCCTGGTCGATTTCCTCGATGCTCTCGGCAAAGAACTTGCCGATCATGCCGACGCCGTGGACGGCCAGCGCCAGTACACCCGGAAAGGGCCCCAGGCCCACGGCCGAGACGAACACCAGCGCCAGGATCAGTTCATTGATGCTGCGTGTGACGTTGAGACCCTGGCGTACCAGCGCATGCAGGGTGCGGTTGGCATTGAGATTGCGCGCGGCCAGCAAGGCCACCGGTACGGCGCCCAGCACACCCAGCAAGGTCCCCCACAGGGCGATCTGCAAGGTTTCGATGGCCGGGGCCAGCAGTGAAGGCAACAAGCCCCAGTTGGGCGGGAAGGAGCGCGCCAGGAAGTCGCCGATCTGCGGTAGGCCATTGGCCAGCTCGCCCCAAGATAGTTGCGTGCCCGCAGCACTCCAGACCAGGATCCAGGCCACCAGCAGCAGAACCGCCATGAAACCCAGCCACCCGCGCAGCGTCGCCGGACGCGGACCGGTCCACTGGTAGCCGCGCTGTGCCGAAGAGGTGGCACCTGGAGAAGAAAAATTCATGTGAGTGCTCCTTGCCCTGCCCGCACGCCCGATGCCATGAGGGGCAATTCAGAATCGTTCATTTCTTGCCTTCCGGCGTAGATGGCGTCGAGCTGTCGTTCGTCGAGGGTCTCACCGGTGCCATCGAAGACCAGACGGCCCCCGGCCAGGCCGATGATGCGGTCACCGAATTGGCGGGCGTAGTCCACCTGATGCAGGTTGCAGACCACGGTGATGCCCAGCTCCCGGGAGGCGGTGCGCAGGTAATGCAGTACCAGCCGTGAGGTCTTGGGATCCAGGCTGGCAATCGGCTCGTCGGCCAGGATCACCTGCGGCTGCTGGGCCAGGGCGCGGGCGATGCCGATCCGCTGGCGCTGGCCGCCGGAGAGGGTATCGGCACGCTGATGGGCCTTGTGTTCGAGCTCCACCCGGCGCAGGCATTCCAGGGCCAGAGCGATGTCCTGACGCGAGAACAGCTGCAGGATCGACGCTACGGAGGAGACCTGGCCGAGGCGGCCGGTCAGGGTGTTTTTAAGTACCGACAGGCGCGACACCACGTTGTGATGCTGGAAGATCATCGCCACCCGCCGCCGCAACTGGCGCACCTGACGGGCGCGGGTGTCGGTGGCGTCGAAGCCGGCCACCTGGAGTTTGCCCGAGCTGGGCTGGACCAGTCCGTTCATGCAGCGCAGCAGGGTCGATTTGCCCGCCCCGGACGGACCCAGCACCACCAGGAACTGGCCGGCCGGCACGTCCAGGTCGATCCCGCGCAGCACGGCATGGCTGCCGTATTGCTTGGCGAGGCCGCGGAGGTGGATCATTTCATGGCCTTCAGATCCAGATTCAGGATCTTGGCGGTCTCGCGCACCACGTCGTAAGCAGCATCGGTGGTCGGCACGAAACCGTTCAGGACGCCCTGGTCACCCCATTTCACGTCCTTGATGCTGGCGAAGGCGGCGGCGATCTTCTGTTTCAGGGCCGGGTCCAGGTCCTTGCGCCAGACCATGGGCGATTCGGGAATGTCCGGCGAGGTCCATACCACGTTCAGGTCCGACTGCTGCACCACACCCTTGGCCACGGCAGCGGCCAGGATGCGGTCGGCAACGGCGGCGGCATCGACCTTCTTGTTGGCCACGGCCAGGATGCTGGCGTCGTGCGAGCCGGAGAAGATCACGCGCGAAAAGTACTTGTTGGGATCGATGTTGAGCTTTTGCAGGCCGGCACTGGGAAACAGGTGGCCGGAAGCCGACGAGGGATCGACGAAGGCCATGGTGCGGCCCTTCAACTGTTCCAGTGTCTGCAGGCCGCTCTCCTTGCGGGTGATGATGAGGCTCTTGTAGAAGCTGCGGCCGCTCTTCTTGGTCTCTGCCACGGCGAAGGCCTCCACGTTGGCCACCGAACTGGCCAGCACGTAGGAGAAGGGGCCGAGATAGGCCACGTCCAGCTTGCGCGAGCGCAGCGCTTCGATGATGCCGTTGTAGTCGGTGGCGATGAAAGGCTTGACCGGCATGCCCAGCTGCTGCTGCAGGCTGTCGATGACGGCCTTGCTGTTTTCCAGCATGGCCTGCGAATCTTCCGCCGGGATCAGGCCGACGGTCAGCGGCGGGACCGCAGCGGCCGGCCGGGCCAGCAAGAGGGTGGTGAGGGCGCCCAGGCACAGGGCGAAGAAGCTGCGTCGCTGCATGATTGCATCCTTGTCGAGGGCGTCCCGGCGGGGGGGGACGCGGTGAACGGGGTGCCAGATGGCCATTGTCCGGGGACCCGGCAACGACGCTGGTCAGGGGCGCTGCCGTTGAAGCGGCACCGATAGGACAGGAGCTTAAAGAGACATTGTGACGCGCCTGTTATCGATATAATCGCAAAAATCGCTTTAATCTATTGATAGGATCTATAGATGACCCCTTCTCAATTGCGCGCCTTCCTGGCGGTGGCCCGCCATCGCGGCTTCTCGGCCGCCGCCCGGGCGCTGGGCGTGAGCCAGCCCACCCTGACCACCCAAGTGCAATCGCTGGAGCGCGAGCACAACGTGGAACTGTTCTTCCGCCGCGGGCGGCGGGTGGACCTTTCCGAGACCGCCCAGCGCCTGCTGCCGATTGCCCAGAACATCGCCGAACTCGAACTGGATGCCCTGAACCTGCTGGTCAATTCGGGCGCGCTGCACGTGGGCCATCTGCGCATCGGCGCGGTCGGCCCGTTCCACGTGATCGAAATGGTCGATGCCTATCGCGCCCGTTACCCGCAGGTGGAACTGTCCATCAAGCTGGGCAACTCCGCCCAATCGCTGGCCGACCTGGAAAACTACGTGACCGACGTGGCGGTGCTGGCCAGTTTCACCGACGATGCGCGCTTTCATGCGCTGCCCTATGCCGATCATGCGGTGGTGCTGTTCGTCCATCGCAGCCATCCGTTCTACCAGCGCGATGCGGTATCGCTGGCCGAGCTGGACCAGCAGCCCATGCTCATGCGCGAGCAGGGTTCTACCACCCGCCTGGCGCTGGAAAAAGCCATGCAGCAGGCCGGCGTGAGCCCGCGTATCGTGATGGAAATCGGCAGCCGTGAAGCTTTGCGCGAGGCGGTGGCGCGGGGCCTGGGCCTGGGCACGGTGTCGGAGGCGGAATTCATTCCGGATGAACGTTTCCGCATGGTGCGCATTGAGGGCGATCCGGTCAGTACCCACACCTATGTCTATTGCCTGGCCGAACGGCGCGAGGGGCGTCTGGTCGGCTCCTTCCTCAAGATCGCCCGGCGCGCCTGAGACGTGCGGCACTTTGGCTTATCATTACGGATTGTTCATCTCCGACCAGAAAGACTGACCGTGATCAAGCATATCGTGATGTGGAAACTGAAGGACCATGCAGAAGGCGCCGACAAGGCCACCAACCTGCGCAAGATGAAGGAACTGCTGGACAGCTGTGCCAACGTGGTTCCCGGCATCCTGAAGTTCGAGGCCGTGGTGGCCCAGCCGGGGCTGGAAGCCACCTACGACGTGGTGCTCTATTCCGAATTCGCCTCGCGCGAGGCCCTGGACGCCTATCAGGGGCATCCGGACCACGTGGCCATCAAGCCCTTCATCGGGGCCGTGCGCGAAGCGCGCCAGTGCATGGACTACGAAATCTGAGGCAGGCATGAGTCTGCCCATCACCGAGATCTTCCCGCAGGGCAATCCCTATCTGGAAGCGCTGGGCGTGCAGGTGCTGGAGTACGGCAATGACCGCGCAGTCATGGCGCTCACGCTCAAGCCGGAATTCATGAACAGCTGGCACGTGGCCCAGGGCGGCATCAGCATGACCCTGCTGGACGTGGCCATGGGCTTGTCGGCCCGCTCCGGTGCGCCCGATGCCAAGTCCTCGGCCACCGTCGAGATGAGCACCAGCTTCCTGCAGCCGGCGGGCCATGCCGGCGAGACCATCATCGCGCGCGGCCATACCTATCACCGCTCCACCACCATGTGCTTCTGCCAGGCCGAACTGTTCAATGGCGAGCGGATGGTGGCCAAGGCCATGGGGACCTTCAAGCTGATTCGCCGCCTGGATGTCTCGCGCAAGCTGGATCACGAGTGAGCGCTGGCTTTTGTCCTTTTCCTTCTCTGCAGGAATTCCCCTCATGAACATCATTACAGGCAGTTGGGAACAGCTGCGCGCCCAGGCCCAGCCGATCCGCTTCGAGGTTTTCGTCGACGAGCAGAAGGTGCCGGCCGAGATCGAACTCGACGAGATGGACCCGCATTGCGTGCATGCGGTCGCCTATGACGACGCCGGCCAGCCGCTGGCCACCGGCCGGTTGCTGCCGGATGGCCACATCGGCCGCATGGCGGTGCGCCAGGCCGGACGCGGCAAGGGCGTGGGCGGGGCGGTGTTGCAGGCGCTCATCGCCGCGGCCCGCGCGCGCGGCGATGCCGAGGTCATTCTCAATGCCCAGGTGCATGCCGAGGGTTTCTATCAGCGCTACGGCTTTGCCCGCGAGGGGGAAGAATTCATGGAAGCCGGCATCCCCCACATCACCATGCGCGCCCGTCTCTGAGCCGAAGGCTCAGGCAGACAGGGGCCGTGCCGGGCCAGCCTCTTCCAGCCTGAAGTAGCAGAGCTGGGCGCTCAGCTCGCGCGCCCGCTCGGCCATCGCTTCGGCGGTGCTGGCCAGTTCTTCGGAGGTGGCGGCATTGCGCTGGGTGGTCTCATTGAGTTGCGCCACGGCCGCGCCGATTTCCTGTACGCCTTCCTCCTGCATGTGCGCCGACAGGGTGATCTGGTTGATCTGCTGTGAAGCTTCACGGATGCCCTGCAGGGTGCCTGCGGCCAGGCGCTGGCTGGTCTCTTCGGCCATTTCCACGCTTTGCTGCGCAATCACGCTGATTTCATGGGCGCTACCCTGGCTGCGCTCGGCCAGCTTGCGGATTTCTGCCGCCACCACCGAGAAGCCGCGCCCGTGTTCTCCGGCGCGTGCCGCTTCGATGGCGGCATTCAAGGCCAGCAGATTGGTCTGGTAGGCAATGTCGTCGATCACGCCAACCTGGCGCGCGATGCCACGCATGGCCAGCACCGTGCTCTGCACCGCCGCGCCGCTCTTGTCGGCATCGGCCGCCGCCGTCAGGGCGATCTGGTCGGTGCGGCGCGCGTGTTCGCCGGTTTGCTGGATGGCCAGGCTGATGTTGCTGATGGCGGTGTGGACTTCTTCGACAGCGGCCGCCTGTGCGCTGGAGTCCCCGGCCAGGGCTTGCGCGGTGTCGTTGAGCTGGCGCGAGGATGCGCCCAGCGCCTGGGTCGATTGCGTCACGCTGCGCATGATGTCGGTGAGCCGCTCGCGCATGCCGTGCATGGCGTAGAGCAGGCTGGCCTTGTCATTGCGACGCAGTTTCACCGTGACACCCAGGTTGCCGTCGGCGATCTGCTGCACGATGTGGGCGGCATAGTCAGGTTCGCCCCCCAGCTGGCGGCGCAGGCTCACGATGATCCACAGCGCAATGGCGATGCCGATGACCAGCGTCAGGCCGGCGATCTGCAGGTTGTGGGTGCGCAGTTGCTGGTAGTCGGTGCGCGCCTCTTCATAAGAAGCGCGGGTAAAGCTTTCCTGCAGCTGGCCCAGCGCGGACAGTTGCGTGGCCAGGTCGGCCAGCAAGACGGTCACCGATGTCCAGCGCCGATTGGCTTGCAAGACATCGCCGCTGCGCAGCAGGTCCTGGACTTGGGTGCGCTGGCTGACATAGCGGAGCCAGCTTTCCTGGAAATGCCGCGCCGCAGTCTGCTCCTCGGGCTCCAGACGGGTTGCCAGGTAAGCTTGCCAGCCTTGCTGGAGGGTGGCATCCAGTTCTGGAATGCGCTCCAGCAGGGGCTTGACGCGTTCACCGCTGGTGCTGTCGTCGCCCGGCGCCGGTGCCACGTTGGCCAGCATCAGAGCCCGGCCCATGACGTCGCGGTTCAGGTAGAGGGCGTCGCGCACACGGGCGATATGGATCAGCGCCATGGTGCGGTCTTCGTAGACGAAGCGCAGCCTGTCATTGCTGGAAGCCATGCCTTGTATGTCGCGCCAGGCCAGCAGCATTACGCTGCCGCACAGTACCGCCATCAGAATGGCCAGACGGGCGGTGACCGTCAGTTTTCGTTGCACAGTGTTTTCCTTATGAGTGCTGACCGGTACGGAAAAAAGAGGGTTCCGTTCAGTCCCGCACAAACTATAGCGAATCTTGTTGCATTGCGGAATGAAGAATAAAGCAGTTTGCGCCCCTCTTTAGTGACGCTATGTGGTTTCCCACAATACCCGCCCCGAAGTGACTGCGAGATACTTGCGGCCGAACCGGGGAGGGGGAGTTCTCCCGGACAAACAATAAACACCCCGCCAGAACGGACGGCGATCCGACAACGGCAGGCGGCAGGTCTCCACGGGCCGGCCAAAAATCGATGTTTCAAGGAGAAAGCACTATGTCGGCGCAAAAACCGCCCCTTTACAAATCTTTGTATTTCCAGGTCCTGTGTGCCATCGTGATCGGTATCGCGCTGGGCCATTTCTACCCGTCCACGGGTGAAGCCATGAAGCCGCTGGGCGATGGCTTCGTCAAGTTGATCAAGATGATCATCGCCCCGGTGATCTTCTGTACCGTCGTCATCGGCATTGCCGGCATGGAAGACATGAAGAAGGTTGGCAAGACCGGCGGCCTGGCCCTGCTGTACTTTGAAGTGGTCAGCACGGTGGCGCTGATCATCGGCCTGCTGCTGGTGAACTTCCTGCAACCGGGCGTGGGCATGAACGTCGATCCGACCACGCTCGACACCAAGAGCATTGCCTCCTATACCGCTCCCGGCAAGCTGGGCTCGGTGACCGACTTCGTGATGAGCATCATCCCCAGCAGCATGTTCGATGCCTTTGCCAAGGGTGACGTGCTGCAGGTGCTGCTGGTGGCAGTGCTGTTCGGCTTTGCCCTGCACAAGTTCGGCGGCCGCGGCACGCTGGTGTTCGACTTCATCGAGAAGATCTCGCACGTGCTGTTCTCGGTGGTGGGTGCGATCATGAAGGTGGCTCCGATTGGCGCCTTCGGTGCGATGTCCTTCACCATCGGCAAGTACGGCGTCGGTTCGCTGTTCTCGCTGGCCAAGCTGATGGGTACCTTCTACCTGACCTGCCTGCTGTTCATCTTCGTGGTGCTGGGCATCATCACCCGCCTGCACGGCTTCTCGATCTGGAAGTTCGTCAAGTACATCAAGGAAGAACTGCTGATCGTGCTGGGCACCTCGTCTTCGGAATCGGTGCTGCCGCGCATGCTGGCCAAGATGGAAAACGCCGGTGCCAAGAAGACCGTGGTCGGGCTGGTGATTCCGACGGGTTACTCCTTCAACCTGGATGGCACCGCGATCTACCTGACCATGGCGGCGGTGTTCATTGCGCAGGCGACCAACACCCCCATGACCTTCGTGCAGGAACTGACGCTCCTGGGCGTGCTGTTGCTGACCTCCAAGGGCGCGGCCGGCATCACCGGTTCGGGCTTCATCGTGCTGGCGGCCACGCTGTCGGCGGTGGGCCACGTGCCGGTCGCCGGCCTGGCGCTGATCCTGGGTATCGATCGCTTCATGTCCGAAGCCCGTGCGCTGACCAATACCATCGGCAACGGCGTGGCGACCCTAGTGGTGGCCAAGTGGAGCGGCGAGCTGGATAGTGCACGCCTGACCAAGGTCTTGAACAACGAGACCGTGGAAGACGCACAAGCACCGGAAGCCGTGCTGGATCGCAGTGAGGCCAAGATGCATCATTAAGCCTGCGGCGGGCTGAGCCCGCCTACGAGGCTGCCATCGGCCCCATCCTCGCGTCGTGTTCGGCGTGGCGGTGGGGCCGATGGCTTTATGGCCGTACCGCCTGCATCAGGAAATCCACAAACGCCCGCACCCGCGCCGACAGGTGGCGATTGTGGGGATAGAGGATGGAAAATCGCCGCGTGCGATAGCCGGCCGGCTGCAGCACTTCCACCAGCTCGCCGCGCTGCACGGCAGCCTGGGCGATGAAGTGATAGATCTGGAACAGCCCGCCGCCGGCCACGGCCCAGTTGACGCAGCCCAGCACGTCGTCATGGATGCGCTGGCGGCTCTGGAAATGAAAGTCCATCTCGCGCCCCTGGGCATCCTTGAAGATCCATGGCATGGCGCGGCCGGTGCTGGGCAGGATGAACTGGATGCAGTCATGCTGCTTCAGAGCTTCCACGCTCTCTGGTGTGCCGCGCCGGGCGAGATAGGCGGGCGCCGCAAACACGCCCAGCGTGGCTTCTTCCAGCGTATGGGCGATCAGCCGCGAATCCTGCGGTACGCCCAGGCGGATGGCCAGGTCAAAACCCTCTTCCACGAAGTCGATGACACGGTTGGCAATGCTCAACTCCACGTCGATCTGCGGATAAGCCGCCTGGAAACGCGGCAGCAGCGGCAGCAGCCGATAGTGTCCATAGGGCGTGCCCACGCTGATGCGCAGCGGGCCGCTCGGGACCTTCTGCTGCCCGGTCAGGATGCGTTCGGCCTCGGCAATCTGCTCCAGGGCCTGGCGGCATTGCTCGTGATACAGCTCGCCCTCGCGGGTGAGCCGGATCTGGCGGGTGGTGCGGGCAAACAGGCGCACACCCAGGCGCATTTCCAGGCGGCTGATGGAACGGCTCACCGAGGCCGGCGTGACGCCCAGCGCCTCGGCAGCGGCCGTGAAGCTGCCCAGTTCGGCGGCTTTGCAGAAGAGTTCGATGCTGCCCAGTTGGACGGGATCAAAGCTGCGCATTTGTTCAATGATGTAATGAATGAATTGATGGAAAGGCAGTTTATCTTCGTTGGAGATGGGAATAAAGTGATGGCCATCCTGGCAACGCCGCTTTGCTGCAGATGCCATGCTCCCCTCATGAAGAAAGGAACACCATGAAGACACCCAACATCCTGATGATCGTGACCTCCAGCAGCCGCATGGGCGATACCGGCAAACCCACCGGCCTGTGGGCCGAAGAACTGGCTGCCCCGTATTACGCCCTGGTGGACGCCGGCGCTTCGGTTGTCATTGCCTCCACCGCTGGCGGCAAGGCTCCCATCGATCCGGGCAGCGTCAAGCCCCAGGGCCAGAACGACGCCATCGTCGAACGCATGCTGGCCGATGCCGACCTGCAGCAGCGCATCGCCGCGACCCGCGCCTTGGGCGAGATCGAGGTGGCGGACTTTGATGCCGTGTTCTTCCCCGGCGGTCACGGCACCATGTGGGACTTGCCTACCGATGCCAACGTCAAGGCCACCGTGGAAAGCGCCTATGCCGCCGGAAAGTACATTGCTTCAGTCTGTCACGGTGCAGCCGGCCTGGTCTCGGCCGTCAAGGCCGACGGCAAGCCGATGGTAGCCGGCAAGCGTGTCAATTCCTTCACAGATGCCGAAGAGCGCGAAGTGGGGCTGGCCGACGTCGTGCCCTTCCTGCTGGAAAGCCGTCTGCGCGAACTGGGTGGTGTCTTCGAAGGGACCGACAACTGGCAGGTGTTTGCCATCCGCGACGGCCAGCTGATTACCGGCCAGAATCCGCAGTCTTCCGAACGCGTGGCGGAAATGCTGCTGGAGGCGCTGGAACTGGGGGCCTGATCCTGGTTGTACCGGCATGACCGGAGGCCTGTCCGTGCAAGGACAGGCCTTTATTTTTCGGTGCCAACGATGCCCTTGACGAACCAGCGCTGCGCCGCCACCACGAACACGGCGGGAACGGCAATGGCCACGAGGGCGGCGGCCATCAGCAGATTCCATTGCGGCATCTGGCCGGCTTCGACCGGCAGGAAGCTGGCCATGGCCAGGGTGATGGTGCGCATCTGGTCATGGCTGGTGATGACCAGGGGCCACATGTAGTCTTTCCAGGTGCTGATGAAGACGATGGCGCCCAGGGCGGCGAAATTGGTCTTGGACAGCGGCAGCAGGATGTCGACGTAGAAGCGCCACGGCCCGGTGCCATCAATGCGCGCAGCTTCCACCAGTTCGGGCGGGATGGTGCGGTAGAACTGCACGAACAGGAAGGTGCCGGTGGCAGAGGCCACCAGCGGCAGCGACAGTCCCGCATAGGTATTGATCAGGCTGATTGACGGCACTGCATGGGCGCGGTCCATCCCGAGTGCCTGCAGCAGGCTGCGCAGCGGGTCGAACAGATCCGAGGCAGCAGCATAGGTGGGTACGATGCGCACTTCCAGCGGCAGCAGCAGGGCGCAGAAGAGCAGCGCCAGGATCAGGCCACGGCCGCGCGGGCGGAAGTACGTTACCGCGAAGGCCGTGACCGAGGACAGCAGCAGCTTGCCGGCCACCACCAGGCCGGCTACCAGGAGACTGTTGAAGAGATAGCGCCACAGGTCGATGCGTTGCGCCACTTCGCGCAGATTGGCCAGCAGCGCGGTGCCCGGTGTGGCCGGCATGCCCTGGCTGATCCACTGCTGGCTGGAGATGCTGGCCGAGCACAGGATCAGGTACAGCGGACCCAGGGCCAGCAGCAGGCCCACTCCCAGCACGCAGTAGGCCAGGGCGGTCATGCGCGGATGCCGTTCTACCATCGTCCTCCTCCCTGGCGGAAAAAGCGCAGCTGCAACATCGTCAGCACGATGATGAACAGCATCAGGATCACCGACAGCGCCGACGAGCCCGACAGATCCAGCCCGATGAATCCATCCGAATAAATCTGATAGGCCAGGATCGCGGTACTGCGGCCGGGGCCACCCTGGGTCAGGGCGTCGACCAGGCCGAAGCCGTGGGTAAAGGCTTCGATCACGTTGATCACGCCGGCCATCAGCAAGGCAGGGGCGATCATCGGCAGCTGGATGTCGGCAAAGCGCCGCCACGGCCCGGCACCATCGATGGCGGCCGCGCCCATGAGATCGGCCGGGATGCGCTGCAAGGCGGCCGAAAAAAGAATGAAATTCAGTGGTACCTGAGTCCAGGCGAAGGCGGCGATGAGCACCAGCATGGCCTGCCCGCCAAACAGGTGCGGCGCCCACAGGCCCGGCCACAGCTGGTTGAGGAAGGCCAGCATGCCGGTGACCGGATTGATCAGCACCTTGAGCACGATCCCCACTACCACGCCCGCCACGGCGTAGGGCCAGATAAAAATGCTGCGCAGCAGGCGCTTGGCGCGCACGTCCAGTTCCAGGCAGGCCGCCAGCGCCAGGGCGATGAACACGGCCAGCACGGTGCTGCCGGCAGTAAAGACCAGGGTGGCCCGCAGCGAGGCATAGAAGCTGTCATCGGTGAGGATGCGCAGGTAGTTGTCCAGCCCGACGAAGCGCGAGCCATTGCCGAAGGGGCGCACCAGATAAAAGGACCACGCGATGGCCTTGACCGCTGGCCACAGGAAGAACAGGAACACGATCAGCATCTGCGGCGCCGCCAGCAGCAGCGGGAACCAGCGGGCAGGAAAGGCGGGGCGTGAGTCCATGGGCTGCGCGGTCGGTACGGTTCAGGGGGCGCCGGGAGCGGCATAGGTCAGGCGAAAGCGCTGCAGCAGGGCGTCGCCACGCTGGCGCGCCTTGGCCAGGGCCCGTGCCATGTCCTGCTGGCCGGCCAGGGCGGTCTGCACCTGCTCGGTCCAGGCCAGGCGCAGTTGCGGGAAGAAGCCCAGACGCGGCCCGACGCCGGGCTGGCCGGCCGTGGCATCCAACGAATCGATGCCGGCCACGACTGCGGCGGGATAGTGTCCGGCATCGTCCATGATCTGCGCGGCCACCTGGCGCGTGACGGGCAGGTAGCCGGTTTGCCTGGCCAGCAGGCGCTGATTCTGCGGCAGCTGGAGATAGGCGAGGAAGGCCGCCACGGCTGCATAGACCTGCTGGTCGAATCCCTTCATCACCCACAGTGAGGCGCCGCCCGGCACGCTGTTGTGGCGCGTACCACCGGCATGGATTGGCAGCGGCCGCACGGCGACATGGGGCAGGCCGCTGCTGGCCACGGCATGCCAGGCGCTGGTGGAGTCGAGCAGCATGGCGCATTCGCCGGTAGTAAAGGCCAGCGTATGGCGTCCGGTGCGCGTGGCGGCGGCTTCCACCAGCAGATGCTGCTGGTGCCAGCGCTGTAGCTGCTGCATGAAGCGCAGAGGCAGCCCCTGATCGAACAGGTAGTGCGCGGCCAGTCCCTGGTGGCCGTTGTCCTGGTCGGCGATGGGCGCGCCTTCGATGGTGCTGACTTGTTCGAGCAGGATCCACGGGTTGAAGTCGCTCACCAGCGGGCAGGCCTGGCCAGCGGCGCGCAATCGCTGTGCCGCCTGCTCCAGTTCGCCCCAGGTGGCCGGCAGCGTAGTGATGCCGGCCCGCCGCAACTGGCCGGTGTTGAGGTAGAGCACGGCGGTGGAGACGTTGAAGGGGAGGGAATCGAACTGCCCCTGCGCATCGGTGTAATAGCTGCGGATGGCGGGCAGATAATCCTGCCAGTTCACCGTGTAACCGTGATCGGCCATCAACTGGTGCACCGGCACAATGGCGCCGCTGAGCATCATGTCCAGCGTACCGACGTCATAGATCTCCACCAGCGCCGGCTGCTGCGCGGCACGATAGGCGGCGATGGTCTTTTGCATGGTCTGCTCGTAGGAGCCGGGGATGACGCAACGCACCTGGTGCTGCCGCTGGGCGGCATTGAAGCCGGCGCACAATTGCCGGACGGCCTGTGCCATGGGGCCGGCATGGCTGCTCCAGAACTCGAAGCTGGCCGCCTGTGCGCGCGCCATGGTCAGCGCCAGCAGCAGCCCCAGCAGCAGCCGGGCGGAGGGAGAGCGGCGCCACAGGCGGCCGTGAGGGGGCAGGATCTTCACATGACCGGGCGGGTACTGTCGCGGATCACCAGGTGCGTCGAAAACATCTTCTGCACCAGCGTCGCCTGGGCAGCGGTGGCGTCACCGGACTGGCTGCGGCGTTCCTGGCGCTGCTCGATGCGTTCGAGCAGCAGCTTCACGGCGAATTCGCACATCTCCAGCATGGGTGTATCCACGCTGGTGAGCGAGGGAATGCTGAAGTCGTCGTAGCGCATGTTGTCGAAACCGACCACGCTGATCTCCTGCGGCACCTTCACGCCCAGGTCGTAGAGCGCCTTGAGCGCGCCCAAGGCCATGCGGTCGTTGCCCAGGAAAATCGCATCCGGGCGCTCGGCCTGATGACATAGCTGGGCGGCGGCGCGGTAGCCGCCCTCCAGCGACCAGTCGCCGCCGACCACCCACTGCGGACGCAGCGTCAGGCCGCATTTTTCCAATCCCTCCAGATAGCCGAAATAGCGCGCCTCGCTCGAGGTCGGCGCCTCATCTTCGCGCGACTTGTCTGGCAGGTGATCTTTTTGCGGACCGGTCACCAGCGCAATCTTGCGGCAACCGGTGCGATAGAGATGTTCCACCACTGCCAGGGCGGCCTGGCGATCCGATTGCACGACGTGGTGGCAGGCCGGGTCGGCCAGGCCATAGACCACGCAGGGATAGCCCAGCCGATGCAGTTCGCTCACCACCGGGTTGCCGGCACGATTGACCATGGCAACCATGCCATCGATACGTCCGGCCAGGAACAGGTCGCGCACGTAGACCAACGAGGCCTCGTCCTCGCGCATCAGGTTGCGTTGCAGCAGCGTATAGCCTGCACGGTCAGCCGCGCGGGTGAGGGTCTGCACGACGTTGTGATAGTGGGTGTCCTGGGTGCGCTCGGAGCGGTCGTCATAGGACGAGCCATTGAACATCACGCAGGCCAGCGTGCGGGTGGAGATGTTGCGCAGCGAGCGCGCGGCCACGTTGGGGATGAAATTGAGCGAATCGATGGCCGCTTGCACCAGCTCGCGTGTCTTGGGGGCGACTTTCTCGGGGTGGTTCAGCACCAGCGAGACCGTCTGGAAACTGACGCCGGCAGCCTTGGCGACGTCCTTGATGGTGAGGCGACTCATGGTTGTGGCAGGCGAGGCAGGTGCAACGGTGAAAGCAGGATCGGGTGTGGTCGGTGCGGGTGGCTCATCTCGGATCGGGGTCGGAATGCTCCGGCAGGAGGGCAGGCCGGGCTGCGCAATCATATATGAGGCCATGCGCCACCGGACCGGCTCGCTGTCAAAAATGTTTTTGCGACAAGGCTGGCGAATGTAATTACGTGGTCATAAATCTTCGCCAAAATACGAATTGATTAGAACGTTCTAATGTAAAGCAACAGAGAATAAGTTGCAAAAAATTATCTTGGCAGGGATTGATTGTAAAGATCGCCATTTTTTTTCTCACGAAATTAGAACGTTCTATTAAAGATAACCCGCTTCGCCACCGGCCGTCCGGTCGCGGATGCCTTTGAGCCACGACTTGTTTTCAGGGGAATACCATGTCTTACCGCAGTGGAAGTCCGCATTACCGACGTCTGTCATTGATGAGCCTGGCGATTCTGTCGGTGCTGCCGCTGTTGGCGCAGGCAGCCGATGAGTTGCCAGCCAGCGAGGGCGCCCAGGCCGGCCAGGCCGGGAGCGCGCCAGCGGCGCAGGAAGGCGTCAAGCGCCTGGACAGCGTGGTGGTCACGCGCAAGCGCAGCCAGACCAGCGCCGCAGTGGCCGGCAAGGAAGTGGAAGAACGCGTCATGGACAGCGTGACCCGGGAGCAGGTGGAGCGCCTGCCGGATTCGACCGTGACCGATGTGGTCCGGCGCGTGGCCGGTGTCTCGGTCACTTTCAACCCGGACAACGTGAACGGACGTGACAAGGCCCAGTTCATCGCCATTCGCGGCCTGGACGGCAGCTACAACAACGTCACCATCAATGGCTCCCCCATGGCCTCGGTGGACCAGACTACCCGCAGCGCCCGCACCAACATGCTGCCGGCTTCGATGGTCAAGGAAGTGCAGGTCTTCAAGACCTGGACGCCCGACATGGACCCCAATGCGGTGGGCGGCTCGGTCAACATCGTCAGCCGCAGCGCCTTCGACAATGGCGGCAAACCCATGTTCAGCGCCACCGGTGCCCTCGGCCATGCGGCCGGCAGCGGCAAGCTTGCCTCGGGAGCCGAAGGCCTGGCCAAGAAATCGGATGTCACCTTCAGCAACACCTTTGGTCCGGACAACCGTTTCGGCTACGTGATCTCGGCCAATTACGAGAAGGAGAACACGGTCTCCATTGGTCACATGACCACCGACAACATCTTCTACAATTACTACAACGCCAACGGCAGCATCGCCAACCCGGCGTCCTCGGGCGGCCCCAATACCGGCAATGGTTTCGCGGTGCCGCAGCAGTTCAAGTACTGGCAGCACCTGAAGAACAGTGAGACCAGCGGCTTCAATGCCAAGCTGGAAGGGCGCTTCACTCCGGATCTGTACGGCTTCCTGGGCTTTGGCTACAACAGCGATTCGACCCACATCCTGCGCAATGAAACCTTCATCGATGACAGCCGCAGCACCGGCAACAACCCGGTCCTGAACCAGACCGCCACCAGCGGGCAGTTCGCGCGCGGCGAGGCCGAGGCCGGCTATGCCGCCTCGACCATCAAGCGCACGACCTCGGTGCTGCAAGGCGGGATGGACTGGAAGCTGGACGACAGCCAGGTGCTCTCGCTGCGCTCGTCCTTCTCGCAAGCCCAGCATCGCGAGCCGCGCGAACTGGCCAAGTACATCTTCGCCAACTTCAGCTATCCGGGCGCCGGTTCGGCTCCGGTCCTGAGCGGCACCAATGCGCTGGGCATGAGCTACAGTACCGCCAGCTTCGAGCCTTCGGTGGCACTGAACAATCCTTCCAACTTCACCAACCTGAACAACTGGCAGGCTTATTACTGGCGCAAGGAAATGGTCAGCATCGACGATCAGGTCGGCGACGTGAAGCTCGATTACAGGTGGAACATGGACCAGGATGCACGCGGCCTGGGTGCCGGCGTGGGCGTGGATTACCGCCGCCTGGAGCACAGCTATGACTATGTGAACAACCAGTACTACCCGACTTCCGGTGGCCTGACCCTGGCCGGCAACGGTTCGGTGTCCGGCACCATCATGCCCTACAGCGGCGGCTTGCCCTTCATCCTGGTCAATGGTTCGCAGGCCTGGCAGCAGTTCGCCGCCAACCAGAGCAAGATTGCCGCCAGCAGCGCCAATAGCGTCAACAGCCTGCAAAGCAATTACTCGCACAGCGAGCAGACTGCCGCCCTCTATGCGATGGCTTCCTGGCGCACCGACCGCTGGAGTGCATTGTTTGGCATGCGCCAGGACAATACCAACCTCTCCACCACCGGCAATGTGCGCAACGTCAGCAATGGCACCACCACCTGGGTGTCGCAGACCAAGGATTCCAGCTACAACTATCTGTTGCCGGCGGCGTCGCTGGTCTTCAATGCCACCGATGCCGTCAAGCTGAAGCTGGCGGCGAGCCAGACCATCGGCCGCCCCAACTACGATGCCTATGCGCCCAACACCACGATCAGCCAGAACACCGATGGCTCGGTCACCGTGACCCAGGGCAATCCGGACATCAAACCGCGCGAATCGAACAACCTCGACGCCTCTGCCGAGTGGTACCTGCCCAATTCGAGCCTGCTGTCGCTGGCCGTGTTCAACAAGAAGATCAAGAACGAGATCTATACCCTCTCCAGCCAGGGCACCCTGTTCTACAACGGCGCTACCCGTGCGGCCTCGATCACCCAGCCGGTCAATGCGTCCAGCTCGCGCATCAACGGGGTGGAGCTGAGCTACGTCCAGAGCTCGCTGGGCTGGATCAGCCCGGCCCTGCAGGGACTGGGCTTCAGCGCCAACCTGAGCTTCCTGGACGGCCGCCTGAACGCCGCCACCAGCAGCGGCGCTACGCGCACCATCCAGAACCTGGTCAACCAGCCCGACCAGATCCGCAACCTCACGGTCTTCTACAACTATCAGAAGCTGGATCTCTCGGCGGCCTACAACTGGACCGGCCGCAGCCTGCGCCTGGTGGACGCCAGCCTGCCCAGCCAGGACGTCTACTGGCAGGCCCGCAAGCAGATCGACCTGCAGGCCCGCTACGACCTGGGCGGTGGCTGGCGCGCCTTTGCCGAGGTGGCCAACCTGACCAACTCGCCGGTGACCAGCGTGACCGGTCCCAACAAGGACCAGCTCAAGGACACCTTCTCCATGGGCCGGATGATCTGGCTCGGGGTGAACTACAGCCCCAAGAACCTGTGACGACGCCCTGTTTCGTTTGACTCACCCTTCGTACCTCCCCCTGTAAGGAACTGCCATGTCCAATCTTGAACAACTCCTGGAACTGAGCCGCCAATCGATGGGCATCATTCCCATCCTGGCCCTGCTGCTGCTGGTGGTGCTGGCCGTCTCGGTCGAGCGCTTCATCTTCTTTGCCCGCTGCCTGCCCTCGGGCAAGCAGATCGACCAGGCGCTGGTGCGCGCCGATCACCGCAGCGATGCAGCCCTGCAGGACATCGCCCAGCGCTATCGGAGCACGGTCTTCGGTCCGACCTTGCACGCTGCGGTGGAGTCGCGTGCCCTGGCCTCGGGCGAGGCCATGGACCGTTATATCGACGAAGCCATCGTGCGCACCATGCCGGAACTGGACCGCTCGCTGTGGCTGTTGGGTGCGGCCATTACGCTGGGTCCGCTGATCGGCCTCTTGGGCACCATCATCGGCATCACTGAATCGTTCAACGTGCTGGGCACGGCGGGCAGCAGCAGCGGGGCGGTCACCAACGGCATCGGCCATTCCCTGCTGGCTACCGGCTGCGGCCTCTTGGTAGCCATCGCGGGCGTGGCGGCCAACAGCTATTTCTCCAAGCGGGTGCGCCTGGCGCTGCTGGAGCTGGACCTGATCAAGCTGGTCTTCATCAAGCAGCACTGTCTGCTGGAGGAATCCATCGTCGTGCGCCAGGCCGTCGAGCCTCACGCTGCCGGAGCAGGCAAGCCGGCCGTCAAGCGCGCCGCCGATGTCGCCTACGCCGGAGCCGCATCATGAGCCGCACCCGTTACCTGCAATCGGATGAGCCGCATATCGAGATCATCCCCATGATCGACATCATGATGTTCCTGCTGATTTTCTTCATGGTGACGATGCTCAAGATGATCGACGTCAGCGGACTCAAGATCAATGTGCCGCAAGCGGCCAGCGCCGCCACGCTGCCCAGCAAGTCGCTCACCATCGTGGTGGACAAGAGCGGCGCCATGTTCTTCGAAGGCAAGCCCATCGAGCATGATGCGCTGGTCGGCCAGCTCAAGGAGCGTGCCCAGACCGCCAAGCTGGAAGTGCTGGTGGCCGGCGACAAGGATGTGTCGCTGGAAAACCTGCTGCACGTGATGGATGTGGCCCGCGCCGCTGGTGTCGAGGACATCGGCATCGCCGCCAAGCATTGAGGTTCGCATGCGCCATTCCCTGACCCTGCCGCTGAACGGCCCGTCGTCCTCTTCCTGGCCGGATCAGCCACCGGCCGTGCCGGCCGGCAACGCGCTGCGCTGGCCGCTGGCCGTCGGTGTAGCCCTGGCGGTTGAGTGCGCCATCGTGCTGCTGGCCTGGCCGAAGGCGCAGGTGCCTGAGCCGGTACCGGAACCGGTCAAGGTGATGAAGCTGGTCACCATCGCCGAGGCCCCGCCCTTGCCAGAACCGGCGCCGCCAGTGCCACCACCGCCGACGCCCAGGCCGCCACCGAAACCTGTGCCGCCCAAGCCATCGCCTACGCCCAAGCCGGCGCCTGTGGTAGCGCCCCAGAGTGCGCCATCCCAGGAGGCGCCTGCCCCGTCGCCAAGCCAGCCTGTGCCACCTGTGGCTGCCGCGCCCAGCGCACCTCCGGCCCCGGTGACGCCAGCCCCCAAGGCCCAGCCGGGCGCGGTCCGGCGCGGCCTGGTGCCGTTACGTCGGGTGGAGCCGGAGTATCCGCCCAAGGCGCTGGCCAGCAATACCGAGGGCGTCGTGGTGGCGCACGTGACCATCGAAAAGGATGGATCGGTGAGCGCCGTGCAGATCGTACGCGCCCAGCCGCCCAGGCTGTTCGACCAGGCCGCCACCAAAGCGCTGATGCAATGGAAGTTCTCGCGCACCGATGAAGCGGTGCTGGGCGAGGTCGAACTGCGCTTCAGCCTGAACTGAGATTGAGCACACAAGCACACAAGGATTGCGAGATTCGCCGATGAAAAGAAAATCCCCAGGCCGCCGCCATTTCCTCAAGAGCGCCGCCCGCACGGGCAGCGCTGCCCTGGCCCTGACGGCCTTGCCGGCCAGCATCCGCAAGGCGCTGGCGGTGGCGCCCTCGTCGCCGACGGGCAGCATCAAGGATGTGAAGCATGTGGTCATCCTGATGCAGGAGAACCGTTCCTTCGATCACTATTTCGGCTGCCTCAAGGGTGTGCGCGGGTTCGGCGATCCCATCCCGCGGCCCTTGCCTGACGGCAGTCCGGTATTTCACCAGCGCGATCCGCAGGGCCGCCTGGTGCTGCCGTATCGCATGGAAATGGCCACCACCAGCGCTGGCCGCGCCGGTGGCCACCTGCCGCACGCCTGGAAGGACCAGCACGCCGCCTGGAACCGGGGTGACTATGACAAGTGGATCGAGGCCAAGAAGGATACCGTCACCATGGGCTACTTCACGCGCGAGGACATTCCCTTCCACTATGCCCTGGCCGATGCCTTCACCATTTGCGATGCCTATCATTGCTCGGTGCTGGGCTCGACCAACCCCAACCGCTTCCACCTGATGAGCGGCGGCATCGATCTGCAGGGCAGGGCGGGCGGCCCGATGACCTTCCAGCCGCGCACCGGTGCCTGGTCGGGCGTGCCGGGCGAGCGCCGCAGCGGCGCCGACAGTTTTCGCTGGACCACCTATCCGGAGCGGCTGGAGCAGCATGGCGTCTCCTGGAAGGTCTACCAAGGGACTGACGAACTGCAGGTGGACAACGGCGACTATCCGAGTGACTTCAATGTGCTGCAGTATTTCTTCGCCCAGTATCAGGACGCGGCCCCCGACTCGCCCCTGTGGCAGAAGGCCTGCAGCAAGTTCACGCTGGCCGACCTGGCGCGCGACGTCAACAGCGGCACCCTGCCGCAGGTGTCCTGGCTGATGCCGCCCAAGCTCAGTTGCGAGCATCCCGACCGCACACCGGGCTATGGCGCGCACTACCTCAGCCAGGTGCTCGACATCCTCACCGCCAATCCGGCCCTGTGGAGCAGCACGGTGCTGCTGGTGAACTACGACGAGAACGACGGTTTCTTCGACCACGTGGCGCCGCCCACGCCGCCGCTGCATGCCGGGCAGGGCTTGTCGACGGTGGAGGTGAACGGCGAATTCCACCGCCTGGGCGATTACGTCAATCCGGCCGATGAGCTGCCGGCCGGTCTGGGCGCGCGGGTGCCGATGATGGTGATCTCGCCCTGGTCCAAGGGCGGCTATGTCTGCTCGGAGGTGTTCGACCATACCTCGGTGATCCGCTTCCTGGAACAGGTCTTCGATGTGCACGAGCCCAACATCAGCCCATGGCGGCGCGCGGTGTGCGGCGATCTCACGTCGGCCTTCGACTTCCGCCGCCGCGACGTGGCCAGCCCGGTGCTGCCGGATACCTCGGCCTACCGGGCCCTGTCGGATGCGCAGGCGCGCTTGCCATCCCCGGTGGCGCCTTCGAACCCGGCGATGCCGCGGCAGGAGCGGGGCATGCGGCCCGCGCGGGCCTTGCCTTATGTGCTGGCGGTGGATGACAGAGCCTTGGCAGGGCAGGGTGCGCTGCAGCTGGATTTCCTCAATCCCGGCAAGGCAGGCGTGGTCTACCAGGTCTATGCACGTCAGCAAAGCGCGCGCTACCAGACCTTCACGGTGCAGCCGGGCAAGTCGCTGACAGCGCAATGGCGCGGGGTGGGGCCGGCCGGCGGCTATGACCTGAAGGTCTATGGCCCCAACGGCTTCCTGCGCGAACTGCGTGGCAGCCTGGAACGTGCAGGCGATGCCGAGCCGGTGGTGCAGGCGCGCCATGACGGCGAACGCGGCGAGCTGGTGCTGGTTTTGTCCAACCCGGGCGCGCAGGCGCTGCGCCTGGTGCTGCGCGACCTGGCCCACGGGCAGGCCACGCGCACGGCGCAGCTGGCGCCTGGTCAGTCGCTCACGCAGCGCTGGCCGCTGGAGGACAGTCATCACTGGTACGACCTGCAGGTCCAGGCCGAGGACCGGCCGGGTTTTGCGCGCCGCCTGGCGGGCCATGTGGAGACCGGCCGGACGTCCTTCTTCATCAGCTAGCCGTCTTTTTGCGGGTCGCGTGCGCGGCCCGTTTTATATTCCTTCATCTACCAGGAAGATTTCATGCATTCCCTTGGCCGTTTTCTCCTCACCTGTACCCTTTGCCTGCTTATGGATCAAGCTCAAGTCCACGCTGAACCCCGTGCCTGGCGCCAGTCGGCGCTGACCACTGTCACCGGCCCCGTACTGGTGTCGTCGCACCGCAGCTGCTGGACTGAAACCTCGGAAAATTCCCTGGACGGCATCCGGCGCTGCATCGCTGAAGGCATCGACATCGGTGAAATCGATGTCCGTACCACGCGTGACGGTGCGCTGGTGCTGATGCACGACACGACCGTGGACCGCACTACCGATGGCCAGGGCGCGGTGGCCGAGCTTACGCTGGCGCAGATCCGGCAGCTGCGGCTGTACGCACGCGGCGGCCGCAACGGGGCGGCCCTGACTGCGCGCCGGGTTCCGACGCTGCAGGAAGCGCTGGCCGTGGCGCGTGGGCGCATTCTGCTCAATCTCGATGTGAAGGAGGCTGATATCGGTCCTATGGTGGCGGCGATTCTGGAAACCGACACGGCGCGTGACGTACTGCTCAACATCAATGCCGGTGTCGATCCGCAACAGGTGGCCTGGGCACGTTCGCTGGGTATTGCCGTGCAGACCCTGTATTTCGATGAAAAAACCGGGGCGGCGGCACGCAGCGCGCAATTGCAGGCCATGGCGGGGCAGGAGCCCACGGTGTTGCAGCTCATCTTCCGTGATCCTGCCGTGGTCGGCGTGGCCACTCAGGCGGTCGAGCGCCGGCCGGTGCGCCTGCTGGTCAATACCATGGCGATCGATATCGACAGCGGCCGGCCCATGGATCTGGCCGGTCCCTATCTGGATACGGTGGCGGTCGATCAGCCAGAAGAGGTGTGGGGCAAGCTCGTCGCCAGTGGCGTAAGCATCATCCAGACCGACGAGCCGCAGCGCTTGCTGGCGTGGTTGAGGCGCAAGAAGTTGCGCTGACCCGCAACCCGGGATGGGCTGGCTTGGCCCATCATAGGGACAGGCGAAAAAAAAGCCCGCGACCTTGCGGTGCGGGCTTGAATCCAATTCTTTAGGAGGAAATTGGAGGAGACAGGTGTTACTTTACTGCTGCGCACCAAATTCATCCAATTTATCTTCCGTATATCAGATATTCACTCTGATTATTTCACGCCATTCAGGCAGGAAGCCGCCCAGTCAAGCTGGGCGCGCATTCCCATCCTGCAGGCCATCCTCCGGCGAAGCTTCTTGTACGCGCGGTTTGCACGGGATCTTGCAAGCCTTGTCCGTGGCCGGCTCGGCACTATATTGCATCGCCATAGGATCAACCATATGCTCGGTCAGCACCGGTTCGCCGACGATGGGCACGCGCAGAACCGTCGAGCAGCGCGTGCCATAGTCCGGTGAACGGATGAAGATGGGCGAGAGCATGCGCTCCTTTTCCAGTCCGACGCCGGTGTCGGGCAGCCGGCAATCATTGGCGCGGGTGCCGTCGGTCAGCATCTCGAAGAAGGTTTCCTCCGGCGCGCCCTGGCAAAGCAGGCTGGCAAACTGCGCCTTGGCGCGGGTGAGCTTGGGCCAGGGCGTGTCCAGCAGGGCATTGGAAACACCATAGACGCCGTACTCCAGCGGCTGGCCGTTGCGCGGGTCTTGCTGGCCCCGGTTGGAATACCACAGCATGGTCTCGCGATTGCCCAGCAGCAGGTTGAATCCGTTGTACTGCTGTGCATCGCCTTCGATCTGGCGCAGGTAAGCCTGGGGCTCCATGTCGCCCGCCAGGTAGCCGGCCACCAGCTGGCCCCGGGTGGGCGCGTCGGTGCGCCGCTCCGAGGGGGCGCGCACATTGGTCAGCGCCGCAAAGCGGCCCTCACGCGTCACACCCAGCCAGGTGCCGCCGCCTTGCAGGTCGCGTCCGGCATAGATATGGGGATGGTCGCTCCACCAGTCGGCACGGGCCGCCGGGCGGGCGTAGAACTCGTCGCGATTGGCCGCCAGGATCAGCGGCATGCCGGGGATGACTTTCCAGGCGAAGATGATCAGGCACATGGCGCAACATCCTCGAACTGTTCGACGTGACGCTCACCGCGGATGAGCGCGGCGGCGCCCGAGTCCTCCAGCGCGCGCGCCAGGGTCCGGGTGAATTCCCCGGCACCGGAAGGCAGGACGTCCTGGTAGATTTCCATCCAGGTCTGAAGGCCATCCTGTTCGCCGGGGCGCCGCTTGAGCGCGCCGGCAATGCCCAGGCGGGCCTGCAGCATGGCTTGCACGCCCTTGATCTTGCCGAACAGGGCAGTAGCGTGGGCAGGCTCGACCCGATAATAAATGTAGAGATCCATGGCTTCCCCCCTATGGCTGCTGTGCTGCCCGCCGCTTATTGCGGATCGGCCAGCTCATAGGGAAGGGCGTGGAAATGCAGGGCAGGGCCATCGGCGCCGCCCAGGTGTACGGCGTCCTCGGCAGAGGCCAGTTTCATCTCCACCAGGGCCAGCGCATGGCCCTCGTCCAGTGCTTCGGCATTGACTACCATGCCGCAGGGCTGGCCGGGATCGGCTGCCGCGAAGACTTCCTGGCCGGCGCGGGCAGCGGCGCTGGCGATGGTGGCCAGCAGGGTGCGGCGCTTGAGCTTGCCCAGGTACTGGCTGCGCGCCACGATTTCCTGGCCGGGGTAGCAGCCCTTCTTGAAGTTGACGCCGCCGATCAGTTCGAAATTGACCATCTGCGGTACGAACTGCTCCTGCGTGGCCGCCACGATGCCCGGCACGCCGGCACGGATTTCCGAGAGGCGCCAGGCGGAGCCCGCCGCCGGGGCCAGATGCTGGACCAGCTTGGGCCAGGCCGCCATCAGCGTCTCGGGCGTGGCAATCCACTGATAGCGCGGACTGTCGGCCGCATCGGCCAGGCGAATCAGGGTGCCGTGGCTGTTGTCGATCTTGTCGTAAGGGGCTGCGGGCAATACCGGGAACCACTCGGCCAGCGCATTGGCGGTGGCTGGGCCCACCAGGCCGAGCACGGCGCGTTCAGTCGTGGCATCGGCCAGCTTGGCCTTGGCGCGCATGACGAACATCTGCAGACGTTTCTGGACCGCCGCCTGCAGCCCGCGCGGCAGTTGCAGCCAGATGGCCTGCTCGTCGCGCCACATCAGGAAGGTGGCCAGCAGGCGCCCCTTGGGAGAGCAGTAACCGGCCAGGCGCGCCGTGCCTGTGTCGAGCTTCTGCACATCATTGGTGAGCTGGCCGTGGAGGAAGCTGGCGGCGTCTTCGCCGCTGGCAGCGATCAGGCCCAGCGTGGTCAACGGGGACACGAAGCTGGCCAGGCTTTGCGGTGCAGGGGCCGTGGGGCCGAAGCCGGTTACGTCGGCACTCTCGGCGTCGAACTGGGCGCCTTGTTGCGCCAGGAAGTCACGCCAGCCGGAGGTCGGAGAGGTCATTTCTGTCATAGGAAATCTTTTACGGATTACGTCTTGCCAGGTCGGTCTGTCCGGCAAATTAGGCAACTGTCGTGCCAGCGATTATCATTGATGCCTCGATTATAGTGATCTCCGAAAAATCGCGTCGGAGCGACAGGAATTTGGCATCTGGTATGAAGAAGTTATTGGCAACATTGTTCGTGCTGGCCGCGCTGGTGGCCGCCGCAGGCGTGTACTGGAGCAAGCAGCCCATCGTGCCGCCCGAAGGCCAGGTGATCGCCTTCACCATCACGCCCGGGGCCGGCGTGTCCGGTGCCGCCCAGCAGATCGCTGCGGCCGGGGTGCCGGTCAATCCCGACCTCTTTGCGTTGTATGCGCGATTGTCGGGTGACGGCGCGCGCATCAAGGCCGGCAGCTATGAGATCAAGCCCGGCTACACGCCGCAGCGCCTGCTGCTGCAACTGGTGCGCGGTGAATTCGCCCAGGAGGCGCTGACCATCATTGAAGGCTGGACCTTCAAGCAGATGCGCAAAGCCATCGCCGACCAGCCTTCCCTCAAGCACGACACCAGCAGCTGGACCGACCAGCAGATCCTGGCCAAGCTGACCAGCGAATACACTTATCCGGAAGGCCTGTTCTTCCCCGATACCTATCTCTTCGCCAAGGGTGCCAGCGACATGCAGGTCTACAAGCAGGCCTTCGCCCTGATGAGCAAGAAACTCAACGAAGCCTGGGCGCGGCGCGACCTGTCCTTGCCCTATCGCACGCCGTATGAAGCGCTGATCATGGCCTCCATCGTCGAGAAGGAAACCGGCCAGAAGTCCGAGCGCGGCATGGTGGCGGGCGTCTTCGTCAACCGCCTGCGCACCGGCATGCTGCTGCAGACCGACCCGACCGTGATCTATGGCATGGGAGACCGCTACCAGGGCAAGATCCACAAGGTCGATCTATTGACCGACACGCCCTACAACACCTACACCCGCGCCGGGCTGCCGCCTACACCGATTGCTCTGCCCGGTGCCGCCTCGCTGGCCGCCGCGCTCAACCCGGACAAGACCGAGGCCTTATACTTCGTGGCGCGCGGCGATGGCACCAGCCATTTCTCCAGCAACCTGAACGAGCACAACCAGGCCGTCAACCGCTACCAGCGTTGAGCTGGCATTCTCTTTTTACCGTTTTAGTGAGGTGCGATCCCTTCATGGCATCAGGCAAATTCATCACCTTCGAAGGCATCGACGGCGCCGGCAAGTCGACCCATATTCCTTTCGTCACCGAGCTGCTGCGCGCGCGCGGCCTGTCGGTGGTGGCCACCCGCGAGCCCGGTGGCACCGACCTGGGCGAACGCCTGCGCGAGCTGGTCCTGCATCACAAGATGCACCTGGAAACCGAAGCTCTGCTGATGTTCGCCTCGCGCCGGGAACACCTGGCGCAGGTGATCGAACCGGCGCTGGCGCGGGGCGATTGGGTCATTTCCGACCGCTTCACCGATGCCACCTTCGCTTACCAGGGCGGTGGCCGCAAGCTGGCGCTGGACAAGCTCGACAGCCTGGAACAATGGGTCCACCCGCATCTGCAACCCGACCTGACGCTGCTTTTCGACGTGCCCCTGGAAGTGGCGCGCGCCCGTTTGGATGCCGAACGCACCCTGGACAAGTTCGAGCAGGAAAAGGCTGACTTCTTCGCCAATACCCGCGCCGAATACCTGCGCCGCGCCGCGCAGTTCCCGCAGCGCTTCCGTCTCATCGATTCCACCCGGCCCATCGCCGTGATCCAGGAAGAACTGCGCGCCATCGTGGCCGCGCTGTGAGGGAGGCCGCATGTCCGTGACTTCTTCCGAGGCGCTACTGCCCTGGCAGGGCGAGAGCTGGCGCCAGTTGCAGCAATTGCGCGAGCGGCTGCCCCATGCGCTGCTGTTCTATGGTGCGGCCGGTACCGGCAAGACGCAGTTCGTCGAAGCTTTCGCCAAGTCCCTGCTGTGCGAATCGCCCACGCCGCGGGCCCATGCCTGTGGCGTGTGTGCGTCCTGCAACTGGTTCTCGCAATCGAATCACCCGGACTACCGGCGCGTGCGTCCGGAAGTGCTGGAAGACGAATTGGCCGATGACGAGGCAGGTGAAGAAAAGAAAACCGCCAAGGCCAGCAAGGCCCCCTCCAAGGACATCAAGATCGACCAGATCCGTGCGCTGGCCGATTTCATGAACGTTTCTACCCACCGCTCGGGCTTGCGCGTGGTGATGCTCTACCCGGCCGAAGCGCTCAACACGGCGGCGGCCAATGCCTTGCTCAAGACGCTGGAAGAGCCGCCGCCGGGCACCATGTTCCTGCTGCTGTCCAATCGCCTGGACCGGCTGTTGCCGACCATCCTCTCGCGCTGCCGCAAGTTCGCCCTGACCGCGCCGGGCCATGACGAGGCGCTGGCCTGGCTCAGGCAGCAGGGCGTCAAGGATGCCGATGCCTGGCTGGCTGAGCAGGGCGGGGCCCCCCTGGCCGCGCTGGAAGCGGCCCAGGGCGAGGGTCGCGAGGCGCTGGATGAATTGCTGCGCCAGCTGGCCCAGCCCGGCATCGATGGCGCCCTGCGCGCCGCCGACAAGCTGCAGAAGACGCCCGCCGCCGATCTGGTCGGCTGGGTGCAGCGCTGGCTCTATGACCTGCTGTCGCTGAAGTCGGCGGGCGTAGTGCGCTATTACCCGCGCTATGGCAAGGAACTGGGCAGGCTGGCCGAGCGGGTCGATGCGCTGGCTCTGTCCAAGGCACTGCGCGGCATGGGTGACCGGCGCGCCATCGCTGACCACCCGCTGTCGGCCAAGCTGTTCATCGAAGAAATGCTGATCGATTACGCCCGCCTGTTTGACTGATGCCCCGCAGGCCGGCACGCGTGCGGCAAATCGCCGCGCCTGGCGGCAAGCGGCGCCCGGGACCGTATAATCCCGGCCATGACGTCCCTGACTTCTTTCTTCATTCCGGTAGCCGATCAGGTGAAGCAGCCTCAGCACCTGCTGCTGTCGCGCCTGTTCTGGCTGCGCTGGGCCATGGTGGCCGGTGAGCTGGTAGTGCTGGCGGGCGCCTACGCCTGGCTGCACATCGCCTTGCCCTTGCCGGCCTTGCTGGGCTTGATCGGTGTGCAGGCGCTCATCAACGGTGCCACCTGGCTGCGCCTGCGCTGGGTGCGGCCGGCCGAGCAGCCGGAACTGTTCCTGCAATTGCTGCTGGATGTGGCGGTGCTGACCGCGCTGCTGTATTTCTCGGGCGGGTCGACCAATCCCTTCGTCTCCTTTTACCTGCCTGCGCTGGCGGCGGGCGCGGCCACGCTGGCCTGGCCGTATGCCTTGCTGCTGGCCTTGTGCGCGCTGGGCGGCTATTCGGGGCTGGTGTATTTCTACCAGCCGCTGCACATCCACGATCATGGGCAGGCCATGGCTTACCACCTGGCCGGGATGTGGATCAACTTCTCGATCTCGGCTCTGCTCATCACCTGGTTCGTCAGCCGCATCGCGGCCGCCGTACGCTTGCGCGACGGCCAACTGGCCCAGGCGCGCGAGCGCCAATTGCAGAGCCACCGCATCGTGGCGCTGGGCACCCAGGCGGCGGGCGCCGCGCATGCGCTCAATACGCCCTTGTCCACCATGGCCGTGATCGCTGGCGAATTGCGGCGCGAGATGGCCGACAATCCATCGCTGGCGCCCTACGATGAAGAATTGCGCATCGTGGAAGAGCAGATCGCGGTCTGCAAGGCGGCGCTGGAAAACATGCGCCTGGATGCCGATGCCCAGATCCGCAATGAAGACAGCGCCGCCATCACGCCCTGGCTGACCACGCTGCTGGAAGGCTGGCGCCTGCGTCATCCGGCCGTGCTGCTGGTGGCCGAGGTCCACCAGCCGGGCTGGATGGCCAGCCAGTTGCAAGACCTTTCGCAGATCCTGCTGACCCTGCTGGACAACGCCGCCCATGCCGTGCGCAGCCTCGGCCACCAGGGCGAGATCCGCATCCGCCTGGCCCCGGCCGAGCCGTCTGAGGCTGCGTCCGCAAGGTCGGGCAAAAAGATGGCTATCATCGAAGTCTCCGACAACGGCCAGGGTATTGCCCCCGAGCTGTTGCAGCGCCTGGGTCACGGGCCGGTAGCCAGCAGTTCCGGTGGATCGGGCATTGGCCTCATGCTGGCGTTTGCCAGTGCCACCCACCTGGGCGGCAAGCTGAAGCTGCGGTCTGCGCCGGGGCAGGGCACGGTGGCGCAGTTGCGCTTTCCCTTGCGTTGATTGAGTTCGTTTATTTCCTTTACCGAGTCGCTGATGAGTGCCGCCTTCCTGATCCTCGATGACAATGACGTCTTTGCCGGCACGCTGGCGCGTTCGCTGGCCCGGCGCGGTTTTCGCGCCACCGTGGCACACAGCGGCGAAGAGGCGCTGGAAGCCGCCCGCCGCGAGCGTTTCGACTACGCCACCATCGACCTGCAACTGGAAAAGGATTCCGGCCTGCAATGGGTGGCGCCGTTGCGCCAGGCGCTGCCGGAGGCCCGCCTGCTGGTACTGACCGGCTATGCCAGCATCGCCACCACGGTGCAGGCCATCAAGTCCGGCGCCGACAATTACCTGGCCAAGCCGGCCAATGTGGATTCCATCCTGTCGGCCTTGTCGCATGCCGCCGAAGGCGAGGCCGTTGCCGAGCCGGTGCTGCCGGTGGAAGAGGCCTCGCCGCTGTCGCTGGAACGCCTGGAATGGGAGCACATCCAGCGCGTGCTGGCCGAGCATGAAGGCAATATTTCCTCGACCGCGCGGGCGCTGAACATGCACCGCCGCACCTTGCAGCGCAAGCTGGCCAAGCGGCCGGTGGCGCGCTGAGGGCGCGTCGGCGGGCCTGTAACGAAAGGTAAGCGGCTGGCAAGCAGGGGCGACAGCCTGTCTGCATGGCTTTACAATAGCGGCCATGTATATCGATTCCCATTGCCATATCAATTTCCCGGACCTGGCCGCGCGTTTGCCGGAGATCTTCGGCAAGATGGCCGAGAACCAGGTCAGCCATGCCCTGTGCGTCTCGGTGGACCTGCCGGACTTCCCGCAGGTGCTGGCCCTGGCCGAGCAGTATCCCAACGTCTACGCCTCGGTCGGCGTGCATCCGGATTATGAAGATACCCCCGAGCCCTCGCTGGAGGAACTGATCCGCCTGGCCGACCATCCGCGCATCGTCGCCATCGGCGAGACCGGGTTGGATTACTACCGCCTGCAGGGCGACCTGGAATGGCAGCGCGAGCGCTTCCGTACCCACATCCGCGCCTCGCGTGCCACCCGCAAGCCGCTCATCATCCATACCCGTTCGGCCTCGGAAGACACCATCCGCATCCTGCAGGAAGAAGGCGCCAGCCCGCAGGCCGGGGGCGTTGCCGGGGTCATGCATTGCTTCACGGAATCCCAGGCGGTGGCCGATGCGGCCATTGAACTGGGCTTCTACATCTCGTTCTCGGGCATCGTCACCTTCAAGTCGGCCAAGGACTTGCAGCAGGTGGCGCGCACCATTCCGCTGGAGCGCATGTTGATCGAGACCGATTCCCCCTACCTGGCACCGGTACCGTTCCGGGGCAAGACCAACGAGCCGGGTTACGTGCGTCACGTCGGAGAATTCATCGCCGACCTGCGCGGCATCCCGGCGGCCGAGGTGGCCCGCCAGACCTCTGAAAATTTCTTCACGTTGTTCGGAATCAAGCCATGACCCTGCTGGAAAAGCTGCGCGCCCGCTTCGGCGGTATCGGCCGCATCGTGCTCTATACCTCGCTGCTGCTGCCGGGAGCGGCGCGCGCGGGGGCCTATGAAGACTACTTCCAGGCCATCCGCATGGATAACGTCTATTTCCTCAAGCAGCTGATGCAGCGCGGCATGGGTCCCAACCTGATCGAACCCAAGCGCGGCTACACGGGCCTGATGCTGGCCATCCGCGAAGATTCGATGAAGGCCTTCGACGTGCTGGTCAACGCCCCCGACGTCGACCTAGAAGCCCAGGCCATCAATGGCGATACGCCGCTGATGCTGGCTTCCTTCTACGGCAACATCCCGGTAGTCAAGCTGCTGCTCTCGCGCGAGGTGCAGGTCAACCGCCCTGGCTGGACGGCGCTGCATTACGCCGCCATCAACGGCAGCTCCGAGATCGTCAAGCTGCTGCTGGATGCCTCGGCCTACGTCGATGCCGAATCGCCCGACGACAAGATGACCCCCGTCATGCTGGCCGCCATGCGCGGGCGGGTGGCGGCAGTCGAAGTGCTGCGCGACAATGGCGCCGACCTCACGCTGAAGAACAAGGATGGCCTCACCGCCATGGACCTGGCCCGGCGCTACGGGCAGGATGGCGTGATCGACGTGCTCAGCCAGAAACCGCGCCAGTAATCGCACGGCACGCTGATCCGGCAAAGACAAACGTCCCGGCCACCTCACGGTGGACCGGGACGTTTGCGTTGAGGAGGGCGTTCAGCGCACCAGGATCTGCGGGCCGACGTCCTTGATGTCCTTGGTACCGGTCAGGGCCATGCTGACGTCGAGTTCCTTGCGCATGATTTCCAGCATCTGCGACACGCCTTCGCCGCCCATGGCGCCCAGGCTGTAGAGGAAGGCGCGGCCGATCATGGTGCCGCGCGCACCCAGCGCGACCGCTTTCAACACATCCTGGCCGGAGCGGATGCCGCCGTCGAACCAGACTTCGATCTGGTCACCCACGGCCTCGGCAATGGCCGGCAGGGCTTCGATGGAAGACATGGCGCCATCCAGCTGGCGCCCGCCGTGGTTGGAGACTACGATGGCATCGGCGCCGCTCTGAACTGCCAATTTGGCATCTTCGACGTCGAGGATGCCCTTCAAGATCAGCTTGCCGCCCCATTGCTGCTTGATCCAGGCGACGTCATCCCAGTTCAGGGTCGGGTCGAACTGGCTGGCGGTCCACTTGGAGAGCGTCTCCACGCCGCCGGCGCCTTCACCGCCCTTGATGTGGCCGGCCAGGTTGCCGAAGGTCTTGCGGCCGCCCAGCGCGCGCAGCGCCCAGCCGGGCTTGCTGGCCAGGTCCAGCAGGGTGTCCAGGGTCAGCTTGGGCGGCACCGACATGCCATTCTTGAGATCCTTGTGGCGCTGGCCGAGGATCTGTAGGTCCAGCGTCAGCACCAGGGCCGAGCACTTGGCGGCCTTGGCGCGGTCGATCAGGGACTTCACGAAGCCACGGTCGCGCATCACGTAGAGCTGGAACCAGAACGGCTTGGTGGTCACGCTGGCCACGTCCTCGATGGAGCAGATGCTCATGGTGGAGAGGGTGAAGGGAATGCCGAATTTTTCGGCGGCGATGGCGCCCAGCATCTCGCCATTGGCCCATTGCATGCCGGTCAGGCCGGTCGGGGCGATGGCCACCGGCATGGTGACGTCGTGGCCGATCATGGTGGTGCGGGTGCTGCGTTCGTCGACATTGATGGCCACGCGCTGGCGCAGCTTCAGGGCGGCCAGATCACGGCTGTTGGCGCGATAGGTGCTTTCGGTGTAGGAGCCGCTGTCGGCGTAATCGTAAAAGGCCTTGGGAACGCGCTTCTTGGCCAGCAGGCGGAAGTCTTCGATACAGGTCATGACCGGCATGGTGTTTTTTCTCCGTTGTTATGGGCTGCGGCCGGGGCCGCCGTGTATTGCGTATTTCTTGGGACTGCGGACAAGGGGATTGCAGGATGCCTGTTATGCTAGTGCATACCCGCCGTGCCTGGGGTGAATCCCTTTGCCGCCATCCATGAAAATTTTACGGCCCTAGGCCGCCAGCAGCCGCGCCGCCGCCAGGCCGCTGCGCACGGCGCCTTCCAGCGTGGCAGGATAGTCGCCGGCCACGTAATCTCCGGCCAGGACCAGCCCGGCAGGCATGGCGGTATTGTCGGGACGCTGCAAGCCCGGCGTGCAGGCGAAGGTGGCGCGCTTTTCGGTGATGACCCGGCTCCAGCCGGGCGCGGCCAGGGCCGGATTGCCAAAGTCGCGCGCCAGCTGGCGGGTGATGCCCCCGGTCAGGGCGGCATGGCCATCGGCCACGGCCTGGCCGGCCGCACTGACCACCACGGCCAGCAAGCCTGCCTCCCCGCCCAGTTGCCCACGGTCGAAGACGAACTGGCCCCAGGCCTGGGCGTGCGGATCGTCCGCCAGCGCCAGGAAGGGGGCAGGCAGGCGCATCTCGGACGGGTACTGCAGATAACAGGTGGTGATGGGCTCATGCTCCAGCGCGCGCAGCAGGGTGGTGTCGTGCAGGCCCTCCAGCAACTGCGCGGCGGCGTCGGGGCCGGTGGCCAGCACGACCCCGGCGAATTCGCCCAGGCTTTCGGTCGCGCGGTCTTCCAGGCGCCAGGTGGCCGGGTCATTGCCCGGCAGCAGGTGTGCCACGGCCACGCCGGCCTGCACCAGGCCGCCGCGTTTGCCCAGGTAGGCGGCAGCGGCGTCGGGCAGCAGGGCGCCCAGGTCCAGGCGCGGGATCAGCATGTCGGACGCGGCACGGCGCGCGCCCAGGCTGTCGCGCAGCACATTGAGGAAGACTTGCGCCGAGGCGCGTTCGGGTGGCGTGTTCAGCGCGGCGATGCACAGCGGACGCCACATCAGCCGGATCAGGCGCGGCGTTTGTTCGTAGCGCTCCAGCAGTTCGGCCACGCTGCAATCCTGGTGCAATTGCCAGCCCATCCAGCGCGCCGTGGTGGAAAAACGCGCCAGGGCCATCTTGTCTTCGCGCGCCAGCCCCTTGGCCCGCAGCAGCGCTACGGCCACGTGCCAGGGCGCAGGCAGGCGCGGGGCGACGAAATCCATGCCCTCGCTGCCAGCGGCCAGCGGATAACGCATCTGCAAGGGCAGGCGCAGCAAGGCGCTGACGGGATCGACGCCAACCTGCTTCATCAGCGCCAGCGTGGCGCGATAGGCGCCCAGCAGGATGTGCTGGCCGTTGTCCAGCACGCGGTCGTCCAGTTCTATGCGCCGGGCACGTCCACCGAGGGTGCGTGCGGCGTCGAACAGGCTCACCCGGTGGCCGCCCGCCGCCAACGCCACGGCGGCCGCACAGCCGGCCCAGCCGGCGCCGATGATGGCGTAATGGCGCGGGGCGTTGATCATGGGAGGGCAGCGCGCTCAGCCGAAGACATAGGTCTTCCAGGCCAGCCAGAGCTTGCGGATGGGGGTGAGCGAGATGCGCTGGTTGAGCACCTGGTAGCGATCGCGGGCGATCTCGTCGAGCAGGGTGCGGTAGATGGCCGCCATCATCAGGCCGGGGCGCTGGGCGCGGCGGTCTTCCTTGGGCAGCAGGGCGAAGGCTTCGTCATAGGCGGCCTGGGCACGCTCGACCTGGAACTTCATCAGCGCCTCGAAGCGCTCGCTGTGGCGGGCGTTGAGGATGTCGGCGGCGGTCACGTTGAATTGCTGCAATTCGTTGACGGGCAGATAGATGCGGCCCTTGCGGCCATCCTCGCCGACGTCGCGGATGATGTTGGTGAGCTGGAAGGCCAGTCCCAGCTTTTCGGCGAAGAGCAGGGTGCCCGGCTGGGTATGGCCGAAGATGCTGGCCGAGAGCACGCCCACCACGCCCGCCACGTGCCAGCAATAGCGCTGCAGGCCGGGATAGTCGAGGTAGCGGGTCTGGTCCAGGTCCATTTCCATGCCATCGATGATGGCTTGCAGGTGTTCGCCCTTCAACTGGTAGGTAGCCACGTGCGGATGCAGGGCCTTGGTGACCGGGTGGGTCGGCTGGCCTTCCAGCATGGCGGCGATTTCCTTGCGCCACCACATCAGCTTGGTACGGGCCACCATGGCATCTTCGATTTCATCGACGGTATCGTCGACCTCGCGGCAAAAGGCATACAGCGCCGTGATCGCCAGCCGGCGCTGCGGCGGCAGGAACAGGAAGCTGTAATAGAAACTGGAACCGCTGGCGGCGGCCTTCTGCTGGCAGTATTCGTCTGGAGACATGGATGCGTGGCGGGCGGTTGAAGCATTGGGGCAGGCAGCCAGGGCGGCCTGCGGCAAAGGCGCTATGCTAGCCGAGTGCGCCCGGCAGGGCAAATGCCGGTTGCGCTTGCCAGTGCCTTGTTTTCCCGGTAGTTGGCCCTCTATTGCGGCCCCCGGCGTTGTCCTTTAAGCTCAAGCCAAGCGCATTCCGGAAAAACAAATTCACATGACATCAAATCCGGATGAATTCTGCCGATAACGAAGAAGAGACCGCAATCAAGCAGGACAGAGGCGGCGCGGCATCGGGCCAGACCCGCTTGCAGCGCGGCAAATCGGCAACCCTAGCCATCGACGATGGCGCACTGGAGGCTGGAGATAACATGGACAGACTGGAAATCTTTCGCAATATCGCCTCGCAGGCGGGCCGTGGCGAGCTGGTATTCCCGGCCAACGTCAGCGCCTCGATCAAGCTGCAGAAGGCCCTGGCCGACCCGGAATGCCATCTGGAACTGGCCGCCAAGCTGGTGATGGCCGAGCCCCTGGTGGCCGCGCGCACCGTGGCCATCGCCAATTCGGCGGCCTACAACCGGTCCGGCGGCGAGATCAACAACGTGCGGGCGGCCGTGATGCGGCTGGGCTTCCGTACCTTGAACACGATCACCACCTCGGTGATCGTGCGCCAGCTCGGCCGCACCATCAACAATCCCGCCATGCGCATCAAGTCGGCCCAGCTGTGGGAGCACTGCGCTCACGTCGCCGCGACCGCCTACGTGCTGACCTCCAAGCTGACCAAGGCCGATCCTGAGACGGCCATGTTTGCCGGCATCGTGCATGAAGTGGGCGGTTTCTACCTGCTCTCGCGCACGGATGACTTCCCCGGCCTGCTCGACGGCGGCACCGAGGACTGGATGGAATACGGCGAAAAGATGATCGGCCGCGCCGTGCTCAAGAAGCTGGGCGTACCTCAACCGGTGGTCGATGCCATCGAGTCGCTGTGGCATGGCGTGCGCGTACTGCCGCCGCAGACCATCGGCGACGTGCTGCTGCTGGCCAAGGAATTGTCGCCCGTGCCTTCGCCCCTGCAGCGTACGGCGGTAGCCGAGGCCGGTATCGGTGGCGAGAACCTGGTCGACGACTACATGGGCGACGGTTCGCTGCGCGACATGCTGGAGGATTCCGAAGAGCAGATCCGTACGCTGACGGCCGCCTTGCTGGTCTAAGCGGCCTACTGCGCAATCTGCCTGAAGCCCCGTCCGGTGCAATGCCGGCGGGGCTTTTCGCATTGCCTGCCTGGCTTACCGGGTCAGGCCGCGCCAGCCGACGATGAGCCAGTCCAGCTTGCCCAGCTTGGGACGCTGGCGGAAGACGTCGCCTTGCACCGCTTCGAGCCGTTCCAGGATGCGCAGCCCACCTTGCACCACCATGCGCAGCTCCAGCCCGATACGGCCCGGCAGGCGCCGCGCCAGCGGGGCGCCGGACAGCATCAGCGCGCGCGCCCGCGCTATCTCGAACTGCATCAGCTGTTGCCAGCGCTGGTCGTTGCTGGCCTGGGCAATGTCGTCTTCGGTGATGCCAAACCGCTGCAGATCTTCCAATGGCAGGTAGATGCGCGCCTTTTGCCAGTCGATGGCCACGTCTTGCCAGAAGTTGATGAGTTGCAAGGCGCTGCAGATGGCATCCGAATTTCGGAGATTTTCTTCATTTGCTTCGCCATAAAGATGAAGCATCAGGCATCCCACCGGGTTTGCAGAGCGATGGCAATAGTCCAGCAGGTCCGTATAGCGGGGGTAACGGGTGGTCACCACATCCTGGCGGAAGGCCGACAGCAGGTCGCGGAAGGGTTGCAGCGGCAGGGCATGCGCGGCGATGGTTTGCTGCAGCCGCTGGAACATCGGCGTGGTGCAGGGCGCCTGCTGCGCGATCAGGTCGAGCTGTGCTTCGTAGGCTTGCAGCGCTGCCAGCCGTTCTTCGGGCCGGGCATCGCCTTCATCGGCGACGTCATCGGCGCTGCGCGCAAAGGCATAGATGGCCGCCACCGCAGGCCGCAGGCGCGCGGGCAGCAGCAGCGAGGCCACGGGGAAGTTCTCGTAGTGATCGACGGCCATGGGGGGTCCGGCTTGCTGGAGGCGGGTGGATCAGTCGAACTTGTCTTTCAGCAGCGCCTCGATGGTGGCGATGCGCGTTTCCACCGTCTCCAGCAGGGCCTTGGGCATGGTGCCGCCGGCATTCAACTGCGCTGCCAGCGAGCGGGCGATGCCCATGGCGCCAGCGGTGAACTGCTTGCCATCCTTGGATAGCACGGCTGCGGCCGTGAAGAGGGTGGAGAACAGGATCTGGTCAGCGGTGTTGTTCTCGATGAACTTGTTGAGCAGCGCGTTGTGGCTTTGCTTCAAGGCGTCGAATTCTTCCTGGGTGGGCATGGATGGTCCTCCGATGATGAGACTGCGCGGCAGCCTGGCCGGCAAAGGCGCGGATTGTAGCAGTTAAGGGCGGCACTACGGTGGAATGGGGCGTGAGGATGCCCGGATGAGGCCGGTTTTGGCCTGAAATGAAAGTTCTTGCAGGCAAGGCCGGGATGCCGCCCTGAGACGGCATCCCTGTTTAGGGCTGGTGAAGCTTTCTGTCGAATTTGGGCAAATTTTCCCGGCTCAATGCGTGACCGTCAGCAGCACCTTGCCATCGCCGCCCTGGGTAGTCGGCCAGCTGGTCTGGGTGGCGGACGGCGCGGCAAAGCTGGCCATGGCCTGCACCAGCTTGTCGACGTCGGTGTCATAGAGGGTCTTTCCGTCGGCGGTCTTGATGCGTTCGACGTGGTTGTCGCTGCCTGTGTACCAGTCTTTGACCAGCACCTGATCCGTTGCGCCCAGGACATCAATGCGCAGATCGTTCCCGGCCTTGCTGAACCAGAGGTTGGTCTGTCTGGCGTCGCTGAAGCTGAGCGTATCGAGATTGCCCTTGGTGCCGTCGTGGTCGTAGATCACGTCTTGTCCGTCGCCCTTGGCAAAGGCGTAGGTATCGTTGCCGGCACCGCCGATGAGCAGATCATTGCCGCGGCCCCCAGTGAGGACGTTGTTGCCGCGATTGCCGACCAGGATGTTGTCCAGCTCATTGCCGGTGGCGTCGAGGTTCTGGTTGCGCAGCTTGATCGGATCATCGGTGGTGACGGTATCGGCCCCGTAGACGTTGGTGGCCTCGCGCAAACGCTGCAGCGAGACGAAACGGCACATGTCGCTGGCCAGGCCGCGTCCGGAGTCGGCGATGTAGAAACCGACCGTCTTGCCGGTGGCTGCCGAACAGGCCACGCCGGTGACCGTGATGGCGTGGTCGCTGGCATCCTCGTTCTCTTCATGCAAGTCCCACAGCTTGCTGGCGCTGACACTGATGATGACGCCCTTGCCGTCCTTGATGCTCTGGGCGACTGCCTTGAGATCGACCTGCTCGTCGATGCTGGAGGCAAAACCGAAGTCCTGCAGCAAGGCTTGCCGGTCGTCTTCCGAGGTGGCGCCGCGCATGTCGGCGGACTCGGCAGCGGTATCGCAGAGGTTTTCCTTGATGGCGCGCTGGACCACTTCCTTTTCCGAAGCCGCATGGCCGCCCATCAGGGTCACGTTGGCTACGCTGGTCTCGCCGCAAGTGCCCCAGTAACCCTCGACTTCGCCACCCTGGTCGTAATCCAGCTGATACGAACGCGGCATGCCATAGACCAGCACATTGACGCCATTGACCACCGCGCTCTGCGGCTTGCCGGCGTCGAGCAGCACGAGGTTCTCGACATTGGCCGAGAGCGTGGCGCTGGCCGTGGCATAGACCGTATCCACGCCTTCGCCAGCCCGTTCCACGATCTTGTCGCCGGCATCGTCGAGGTAATAGCTGTCGTCGCCCTTGCCGCCGGACATCGTATCGGCCCCGTCCATGCCATCGAGGATGTTGTTCTGGTCATTGCCGGTGAGGCGGTTGTCCAGGCCATTGCCGATGCCCGCGAGGCTGCTGCCCAGGGAGAGGTCGTCCGTGTCTTCGTCCAGACTGATGAATGTCGGTGCGGCTGCTGGCTTGCCCTTTTTGGGCTTGGGGGCTTCGTCGCCGAAGGGGGCAGGCGCGTAGAAGTTGTCCTGATAGCGCGCTGCATTGGCCTGGGCGATCAGGTCCACGGCAGGCGCAGCCGGCGCAGGTGTCAGGTTCGCTGTACCGGTACTGGCCGGCCCGATGGCCGGTGGTGTGCTGGTCGCTGGCATGGGAGTCAGCGGTGGCGGTGTACTGCTGGTGGCCGGCACAGACGCACCGCCTGGCGTAATCGGCGGGGCAATGATCGGAGCAGTGTACGGCGTCACGGGCGGCGCAATCACGGGCTTGCTGAGGATGGCCGAGGGAGGTGTCAGGGGAGGTGTATCGGTACTGACAGGGACTGTACTGGCCGGTTTGCTGGTAAGAGCTACCGGTGTGACCGCAGGTGTACTGGCGGGTGCAGGAGTGGGCGATACGGTGGCCGGTTTGCTGGCGGGCGCAGGGGCCGCGCTGCCAAAGAGCGTGATGCCGGGCCGGATCGGGGAGAACACGACTTCGGAGACGCTGCCGCGCCGGATGCTGACGAAGCGGTCATCGATGCGTCTGATGACGACATCCATCGGCTCTGCAGGAGTAGTGGAAGAGATTGCGGTGGCTGAGGTTGTTGACACGGGTTCCCTTTCAAGTGCGCCATGGATGGCTTGTTATGCAGGGCAGGTCTTCGCATGCGGCGTCCTGCTCCGGGGACCTTTTCCTGCCGCCCTCGCCACGGACAGGGTCTAGACGGACAGGTCTTGTTTTGTTGGTCCCGCAACGATTCAATCGGATTGAAATACTTCGGTAAATCGCATGAAAGTGCTGTTGGCCTGTTGACAAGCAGTGATCGGAAGGGAAATGCCAACGTGAGGCAACTGAAGGTCGTTCAAACAGGTGCAGGTGATGGCTTGGATGGGGAGAGCGGGGAGGTGATGGCGTGTGAGATTTTTTTCACATCGGCGTGTTGATGTGAATGGTTCAGGCGATGTTCACGCCGACATTGGGGTTCAACGCTGGAGGTGATTTTCAGAGTTGCATTGCCGTCTGCTCACCTGAATCCAGGGTGGCAGGGAGGGTGCTCAACGGGTGTATTTGAGCAATAGTTACTCAGCATCACAAGCTTGTTTTTCGGAACCGGATCGTGCTGCGAAAGGCTGAAAGAGGGCAGAAAGAAAACCGTGTGGCAATTAGTTTTGCGATTCTTGTAGGGGGGAAATGGAAGTGCGCCTGCTTGCGCTTATTTTTCGGGTGAGCCATTGAATAGCATGCAGGCCGGTGCTAAGTTTAGATGGCATTAAGACATCACTTTGGTCGCTAGATAAACGTCTGTGGAGTTGCTTTCCAACAGGCCACTACATTCGGGGGGCGCCATGAACGAAGCAAATCGTGTTGCACGCAATGTGCAACGAATGAATGACCTCTTTCCCACTTTCAGAAGTCGCATCGCCGTGGTGATCAAGGCCATGGAGGCGAGGGGATTTCGTCCGCGTATTCAGGACGCATATCGTTCCCCGGAAGAACAGCGCATTGCTTACGAGGCTGGCCACTCCAAGCTGCTCTTCGGTTTTCATAACGTCACGGGCAAAGATGGGCAGCCGGAGGCCTTGGCCGTGGACATGCTTGACGATGATTTTCCTTTGAATCCGCGCAGGAAGTTTTTGCTTGGTCTGGCGTTTGAAGCGCAGCAGGCAGGCTTGATTACGGGAGTGCGATGGGGACTCTCTGATGAAATGGCCGCAGCCATAGACAGAGCAATCGCGGCGCAAGCATGGGATGCACCGGTAAAAATTGGTTGGGATCCAACGCATGTACAGCCAGTAGGAATCACGGTCGAGATGGCGAAGGCGGGGAAGAGGCCAGCCTGAAGCGGGGGTGCCGGAAGCTGCTGATCGACTTGCTCTACGTGCGTCTAAAAAATATCGCAGTAAAGCTTGCCACGTCATGCTCAATCTTGGCGGTTAGAAAATTTTGATTCGGGGGAATCAATGAACATGCCAACTAAGCAGGACCATGGTCGCATTGACTTCTTGGATGGCATGAGGGGTCTCGCCATTTTGTTGGTAGTCGGATTCCACGCATTTGCTCGCTACCCTGAGTTGATGCCATTTGGTGACAAGTACGCGAGGTTTCCGCCATTTCAGTAGTTCATTGCTGCACTGACGATCAACAAGGGATCGCTTGCTTTCGGTCCACAGACCTGCGGCATGGCACTTCTGGTCCTGGCCTTCTTTGCGGCAGCGGTTCAAGGCAGCTTGTTCCGTTTGCTTTTACGCAGTCGCTTCCTATTGTTCTTGGGCTACATCAGCTATCCGCTGTACTTGGTACACGAGAACCTCAAGCTGGGGAAGTTTGCGACAGGGATCCCCGCTGGCCTGCTGCCCGTGCTGCCTATTTCTGCTGTCGTATTTATGGGCTGGCTGATTGCCAGGTATGGCGAGCCCATGCTGACATCACTGATCAGGCCAGTCTATGGCTCGGTGCGGGTACGACTCGGAATAGATCGGCCTGCCCGGAAGATCGCCAAGCCGGCCGCCTCGCCCTTGCCCGGGACTGGAACGTGAACGACTTCGGGTGGGAGCTTGCTGCCTACCTTTGGTTGGCTGCAATCGTTGCTTCTTTGCTGCTGTCTTTATGGCCGGAGTAAATGACGGCTAGCCAGAATCCAAGGGGCTGATGTTACGGAGTTGTCTGGTGCGAGGAGGGGGACTCGAATATTCTCACAATCCAGGTAAATAGCGGCTTTTGGGCGATATGTTGGCGTAAGCCTGTCATTCTGGATGTGGTGCTCGCGCGGTCTAGGGTATATTGCTGCTCATGATCGCCGATACGAGGACGCCTTCTATGACAACTGACCATCGAGATCAGGTGTTGACTAGCAAGTATCGCAAGAGCAACGAACTGGCCGAGACTGTCGCCCAGTCTGCAGAGCAATTCCAAAAAGTTTCAGATTACTTAGTTGCTGAATTGGACAAGCCCTTCGTCAGTGATCTACGAGATATTGGAGCTCATATAGAGCACTTCGTTTTGGATATGCAGTTAGCGGTGATTTCATTAGAGGGCTGCACTGACGGTTCGCGTTTGCAGCGTTTCGCGGCGGCCCGGGTCATCCACACGCTTTTTGAGCAAAAACTCGCGAGCGACAACTGGTTCTTCAAGAAGTTGAGGGATTTCGCAGTGGCAGGCGGCCTAGATTTCGACTTCGCGCATATCAGGCAGGCTCGCGCGCAGTTTGCTAAAGATCTGAAAGTCATCGATACCTGGGCATCGATCCGCAACTTTACAACGGGCCACTACGATTCGGACGCGAGACGCGTAGCTGAGGCGTTGGATTCGATCGATGTTAATGCTGTTAGGCGAGCGGCAGATGCTCAACTAAAGCTGTTATTTTCAGTTCTGGAAACGGTTCGTAATCTCTGGAAAGCGCGGCCCCTCTAAGCTGAGCAGGTGGAGGCAAGACATGGCTGTCTTTCTTAGGCCGTCTTTGACCTGCTCCCCAATTTAGTACGAGAACGACTTGGAGTCTGCGGTTAAAAAAGTCTCTGCAAACTGTTGCGGCGTCAGGTACCCAAGGGAACTATGCGGCCTCTCAAAATTGTATTCTCGTCGCCAGGCGGCAATGACTTCCCGAGCATGCCGCATCGAAACAAACCAATGTTCATTCAGGCATTCATCCCGAAACTTGCCGTTGAAACTCTCGATGTAGGCATTCTGCTGCGGCTTGCCAGGTTCAATGAAGTTCAGCTTTAATCCGTGTGCATAGGCCCAGGCATCGAGCACCTTACCGGCGAACTCGGGGCCGTTGTCGATGGTAATCGATTGCGGCAATCCTCGAAGCTCTGATAGTCGCGACAGCACCGATACGACCCGTGTGCCTGGCAGCGACGTATCAACCTCGATAGCCAGACATTCCTTGGTGAAGTCGTCCACGATGTTCAGGCAGCGCAATCGGCGACCATCAGCCAATCCATCCGATACAAAGTCCATCGACCAGCTCTGATTGGACATCGTCGTCCGAACCTTCAATTGCCGCTCCACGCCCGCAATCCGCTTCCTCTTGCGGCGCCTGACGCTCAGGCCTGCCTGCCGATACACCCGAAGCAGCTTCTTTCGATTGACCTGCCATCCTTCCCGCTGCATCAATACATGCAGACGCCGATAGCCATATCGGCGTTTTATGGCCGCCAGTTCGCAAAGACGTTGACGCAACTCCTCATCGTCAGGACGACGGGATTCGTAGTGATACAAGGAACGAGAAATTCCTATTAGCCCGCAGGCACGGGTTACGCCTAGACCGTGAACATGCATGATGTGCGTCACGGCGCTTCGCCTATCCTGCGGGCTTACCACTTTCGGCCGAGAACATCCTTTAGCGCAGCGTTGTCCAGCAGGCTTTCTGCCAGCAGCTTCTTGAGCTTGGCATTCTCGGCCTCCAGAGCCTTGAGCCGTTGGGCTTCGGATACCGTCATCCCGCCGAACTTGGATTTCCAGTTGTAGTACGTCGCGTCGCTGATGCCATGCTTCCGGCAAACCTCGGCTACTTTCATACCGGCTTCGGCTTCCTTGAGTACGCCGATAATTTGCTCTTCGGTAAATCGTTTCTTCATGCTGCCTCCGTATGGGGCAGACTCTACATCATTGCCGTACTAATCTCGGGGAGCAGGTCAAAAATAGTAAGAAGTAAGGACTTCGTTGCGGATCGTGCGTGGGGAGCAATTGACATCGCGAATATGAAAGGAATCACAACTCGCCTCCACTGGACGGACCAGCCCTATAAATGGCATCTCAATGATGGAGACGAGGTTTTCGTGGTCTTGGATGGCATCGTAGACATGCACTATCGTCAAGATGACGGAAGTGTAGCGGTTTCGTCCCTTGATGCTGGCGATATTTTCTTCGCCAATGTCGGGTGCGAACATGTAGCCCATCCCCGTGGGGCAGCCAGAATTTTGGTGATAGAAACCGAAGGTAGCGTCTGAGAGAAAGGTCGGCAATCAGCCAGAAGCGGATATTTGGTGCCTAAAATGATCTTCCGGGCAACAAAGAAGTTATTATTTTTAACTGATTCTGAAGGGTAGATAACGGACAAATCCCGCCCGTGCGTTGACTCTCCATTGAGTCGCCAAGAGGAAAAATCAAAGGCCTCTAGCGCGTGAGCGTTAGAGGCCTCTTTGTTTCACCGATGCAGAATCAGGTTGTCATTATGTTGGCATTCCTGTGCTAAAACAGCCCAAAAATACCCAAAATAATGACAGCTATCGATCTCTAAGTTATTGATTTAAAAGGGATTGTCTGGTGCGAGGAGGGGGACTCGAACCCCCACACCATTGCTGGCGTCAGGACCTAAACCTGGTGCGTCTACCAATTTCGCCATCCTCGCTGAAGGTGTCGGGCATCGGTGCGATAGCAGTCTGGCAGCGCGTTTGCCGCAGACCTGCCGCTACCGATGCAGGTAGCAATTTGTCAAAGCGCGCCATTGTACTGCAAGCCGTTGTCAATGTGGCGTTTTTCTGCGCGGACATTTTCTCGCCCGCCGCCCATCGGTAGTACCATGCCGCCTGTCTTATTACCGGGCAGGATTCCCATGACACGTTATCGTCACTACAAGGGCGGCATCTATGAATATGTCGACGAGGCCATCCTCGAAGCCGACCTTACTCCCATGATCGTCTACCGGGCCGCCGACGGCCGGCTCTGGTTGCGTCCGCGCGCTGCCTTCTTCGAAATGGTGGAAGTCGAGGGCAGGCAAGTGCCGCGTTTCGAGAAGATCGACGACTGAACCCGCCTGCATCCCGTCAAGGCCGATTCCCCGCCGCGCCAGCAAGGCATACCAGCTGAACAATGCCGGCGCACGGCGGTCTATCGCATGGCTGTCTGTCCCTCCTCTTTTTGATTCACTTTATCCGGGTATCCTCATGAACTATCAAGCACGCGCCCTGGCGGGCGCGCTCTTCTCCGGCCTCGCACTGGCCGCCGCCGTTCCGCACGCTGCCTCGGCCGAAGAACTGGCCGACGTCAGCACGGCGTTCCGCTGGCTGGGCAAGAACGACCGCGTGGTCATCGAAGCTTATGACGATCCGAAGGTGCAGGGCGTGACCTGTTATGTGTCGCGCGCCCGCACCGGGGGCGTGAAGGGGACGGTCGGCCTGGCCGAGGACAAGTCCGAAGCCTCCATCGCTTGCCGTCAGGTGGCGTCCACCGTGCAGTTCAAGGACAAGCTGCCGGTGCAGGAAGATGTCTTTACCGAGCGCATGTCGATTCTCTTCAAGCGCCTGCACGTGGTGCGGGTGGTCGATGCCAAGCGCAATACGCTGGTCTATCTGACCTATTCGGACAAGCTCATCGATGGCAGCCCCATGAACGCCGTGACGGCCGTGCCGGTGGCGCCGTCCACGCCGATTCCGGTGAAATGAGGGAAATTCTCTAAATTCTTTACGGATGGCGTTTGCTGGCGGGCAATGCACAAGGCCTGCTGGTTGCGCCGCAGGCCGCACCAGGGCTGACTGGCCGGGCGATTGGCGGGATGGGAACGGGTTTGCAGCCTGGCAAGCCCATTTTTGGACTCGCGGCGCTTTTTGCGTATAAAATAGCGAGCTTTAGCGCGGCCGGGCAGGGCGCTTTTCGTCTGCAGTCAGTTGATTGGGAGGAAGGGCAGCATGCTCCGGCTTACGGAATTCTTAACATTTGGACGATTTAAATGGCAACTGCAGTCGAAACCCTGAGCAAACTCGAACGTCGTATGACCCTGTCTTTCCCGCTGGCCGATGTTCAGGCTGAAGTGGAAAAGCGCCTGAAGGTGCGCGCCCGTACCGCCAAGGCACCGGGTTTCCGTCCGGGTAAAGTGCCGATGAAGATGGTTGCCGCCCAGTTCGGCTACCAGGTCGAAACCGAAGTCCTCAACGACAAGGTCGGCCGCGCATTCAATGACGCCGCCGTCGAAAACAACCTGCGCGTGGCCGGTTTCCCCCGCATCGAACCCAAGACCAGCGAAGAAGCCGGTGAAGGCAAGCTGGCCTTCGATGCCACCTTCGAAGTCTATCCGGAAGTGACCGTCGGCGACCTGTCCGGCGCTGAAGTCGAGAAGACCACCGCCGCCGTCTCCGACGCCGAAATCGACAAGACCATCGACATCCTGCGCAAGCAGCGCGTGCACTACCACGTCAAGGGCGAGCAAGGCGCGCACGGCGACGGCGGTGCCGACCAGTCGGCCCAGAACGGCGACCGCGTGACCGTGGACTTCGTGGGCAAGATCGACGGCGTGGAATTCCAGGGCGGCAAGGCCGATGCCTTCCCGTTCGTGCTGGGCGAAGGCCGCATGCTGCCGGAATTCGAAGCCGCCACCATCGGCCTGAAGGTCGGCGAATCGAAGACCTTCCCGCTGGCTTTCCCCGAGGACTATCACGGCAAGGACGTGGCCGGCAAGACCGCTGAATTCACCATCACCGTCAAGAAGATCGAATGGGCGCACATGCCTGAAGTCGATGCAGTCTTCGCACAATCCCTGGGCATCGAAGACGGCGACCTGACCAAGATGCGCGAAGACATCAAGAAGAACCTGGAGCGCGAAGTCACCGCCCGCACCAAGGCCAAGACCAAGGACAGCGTGATGAACGCCCTGATCAAGGCATCCGAACTGGAAGTGCCCAAGGCCCTGATCGACCAGGACGTCGAGCGCCTGTCCGAAATGGCCCGTCAGGACATGGCCCAGCGCGGCATGGACCCCAAGGTCATGCAACTGCCCAAGGAACTGTTCACCGCCCAGGCCGAGCGCCGCGTGCGCCTGGGTCTGATCCTGGCTGAAGTGGTCAAGCAGAACAAGCTGGAAGCCACTGAAGAACAGGTCAAGGCCCAGATCGAAGACTTCGCCCAGAGCTACGAAGATCCGCAACAAGTGCTGAAGTACTACTTCTCCGACCGTCGCCGCCTGGCCGAAGTCGAAGCTCTTGTTTTGGAAGAAAACGTCGTCAACTACGTCCTCGGCAAGGCCAAGGTCTCGGAAAAGCCGGTTTCGTTCGACGAACTGATGGGTAATCAGGCGCAAGCGTAATCCGGTTTTCTCTAGTAGTATCAGAAAACTCTTACGCTTAAGGATGCATACATGACTGGTCTGATGAAGCAATCTGCACTGGATACCCAAATGCTCGGCATGGTGCCGATGGTGATCGAACAGAGTGGCCGTGGCGAACGCGCCTACGACATCTATTCGCGCCTGCTGAAGGAGCGCATCATTTTCCTGGTCGGACCGGTCAATGATGCGATGGCCAACCTGATCGTTGCCCAGCTGCTGTTCCTGGAAAGCGAAAACCCGGACAAGGACATTTCCCTGTACATCAATTCGCCTGGCGGTTCGGTTTCGGCCGGCATGGCGATCTTCGACACCATGCAGTTCATCAAGCCGCAAGTGTCGACGCTGTGCACGGGGCTGGCCGCTTCCATGGGCGCCTTCCTGCTGGCTGCTGGTGCCAAGGGCAAGCGGTTCTCGCTGCCGAACTCGCGCATCATGATTCACCAGCCTCTGGGTGGCGCCCAAGGCCAGGCATCGGATATCGAGATCCAGGCACGTGAAATCCTGTACCTGCGCGAACGCCTGAACACCATCCTCGCTGAAAAGACCGGCCGTACGGTCGAGCAGATCAGCAAGGATACCGATCGCGACAATTTCATGTCGGCCGAGGCCGCCGCGGAATATGGTCTGATTGATCAGGTGCTGACCCAGCGTACTTGAGCTTTCAAGTATTGCAGCGTTGCGAAACGCCAAAAATGCCCGAACGGAACATCGTTCGGGCATTTTTTTTATACAAATTTTGACGAAATTGGCACAGAGCAGCTTTTGTGGCTCTGTTTGCTTGATAAATGACACCTGTGCTGACATATAACGGTCATACGGCAGTCCTGTGAAGCATTTTGGGACACCAAAAATGACCAGGCCGTGACGAATCCGGATTTCGCGGGTATGATCGAGTCGTAACTTTTACTCTAGTAGCTCTATGTCCGAGAAAAAATCCTCCAGCGGCGAAAAACTGCTTTACTGCTCCTTCTGCGGCAAGAGCCAGCATGAAGTCAAGAAGCTCATCGCCGGTCCTTCGGTCTTCATCTGCGACGAATGCATCGACCTGTGCAATGACATCATCCGCGATGAGGCCGCCAGCGTGGAAAGCGTGACCGGCGCCAAGTCGGACCTGCCGACCCCGCAGGAAATCACCGATCTGCTGGACCAGTACGTGATCGGGCAGGCTACGGCCAAGCGCATCCTGTCGGTGGCGGTCTACAACCACTACAAGCGCCTGAAGCACCTGGGCAAGAAGGATGACGTCGAGCTGGCCAAGAGCAACATCCTGCTGGTCGGCCCCACCGGCTCGGGCAAGACCCTGCTGGCGCAGACCCTGGCGCGCATGCTCAACGTGCCCTTCGTGATCGCTGATGCGACCACGCTGACCGAAGCCGGCTATGTCGGCGAGGATGTCGAGAACATCATCCAGAAGCTGCTGCAGAACTGCAATTACGAAGTCGAAAAAGCCCAGAAGGGCATCGTCTACATCGACGAGATCGACAAGATTTCCCGCAAGTCCGACAATCCGTCGATCACCCGTGACGTGTCCGGTGAAGGCGTACAGCAGGCACTGTTGAAGCTGATCGAAGGCACCATGGCCTCGGTGCCTCCGCAAGGTGGCCGCAAGCACCCGAACCAGGATTTCGTGCAGATTGACACGACCAATATCATGTTCATCTGCGGCGGCGCGTTCGATGGCCTGGCCAAGATCATTTCCGACCGTTCGGAAAAGAGCGGCATCGGTTTCTCGGCCAGCGTCAAGAGCCAGACCCAGAAGAGCAATTCGGAAGTGCTGCTCAATGCCGAGCCGGAAGATCTGGTCAAGTTCGGCCTGATTCCCGAACTGGTCGGTCGTCTGCCGGTGATCGCCACTTTGAACGAACTGGATGAGGAAGCCCTGATCCAGATCCTGATCGAGCCCAAGAACGCACTCATCAAGCAGTACGCCAAGCTGTTGCAGATGGAAGGCGCCGAGTTGGAGATCCGTCCGGCTGCCATGCACGCCATCGCCAAGAAGGCGTTGGCGCGCAAGACCGGTGCACGCGGCCTGCGTTCCATCCTGGAACACGCCCTGCTGGATGTGATGTATGAACTTCCGAGCGAGCAGAACGTCGCCAAGGTGGTGGTCGATGAAAACACCATCACCAATGGCGCCAAGCCGCTGCTGATCTATCACGACCAGCCCAAGGTGTCGGGCGGCTGATGGCCCGGTAGATGAAGGAAAAAGCAGGAAAAGGAAGGTGCCTGTAGCGGGTGCCTTCCGGTAGCAAGAAGCCACCACGAAGTCCGGTCACCGCAAACACGGTAAAATAAACCGGCGCACATAACTGGCTTCCATCGAAAAGCCACCCGGAGCTAGCTTCGCGTGTGGCTTTTTTATTTTGTTGCGATCATGACAACGCGCAACCGGTGAATATTTAGTCTGCCGGACTTGTGTTTTGGTCACTCGTGCCAACATCATTCACAGTACTTATTGATAAGGCCCGCCATGACGACTCCTATACTCACAGAACAATCGCAATTGCCGCTGTTGCCCTTACGGGATGTGGTTGTCTTCCCGCATATGGTGATTCCGCTCTTCGTCGGCCGCCCGAAGTCGATCAAGGCGCTGGAAGCGGCCATGGAGCAAGGCAAGAGCATCATGCTCGCCGCTCAGAAGGCGGCCGCCAAGGATGAGCCTTCTGCCGAAGATATCTATGAAATCGGCTGCGTGGCCAACATCCTGCAGATGCTGAAGCTGCCTGACGGTACCGTGAAGGTGCTGGTCGAAGGCGCGCAGCGTGCCCGCATCCATCACATCAGCGAACTGGACACCCATTTCGTCGCCGACCTGACGCCGGTGGAATCCGAGCAGGGCGATGAAGCCGAAGTCGAAGCCATGCGCCGCACCATCGTGCAGCAGTTCGACCAGTACGTGAAACTGAACAAGAAGATCCCGCCTGAAATCCTGACCTCGCTGGCCGGGATCGACGATGCCGGCCGCCTGGCCGACACCATCGCCGCGCATCTGCCGCTGAAGCTGGAGCAGAAGCAGGTGATCCTGGAGATCTTCAACGTCACCAAGCGCTACGAGCATCTGCTCGGCCAGCTGGAAGGTGAACTGGACATCCTGCAGGTGGAAAAACGCATCCGCGGCCGCGTCAAGCGCCAGATGGAAAAGTCGCAGCGCGAGTACTACCTGAACGAACAGGTCAAGGCCATCCAGAAGGAACTGGGCGAAGGCGAAGACGGTGCGGATCTGGAAGAGCTGGAAAAGAAGATCGTCGCCGCCAAGATGCCCAAGGAAGCGATGGAGAAGGCCCAGTCCGAGCTGAAGAAACTGAAGCTGATGTCGCCCATGTCGGCTGAAGCGACCGTGGTGCGCAACTACATCGACACCTTGGTGGCGCTGCCCTGGAAGAAGAAGTCCAAGGTCAACAACGACCTGACCAATGCCGAGAAGGTGCTGGAAGGCGATCACTATGGCCTGGAGAAGGTCAAGGAACGCATCCTCGAATATCTCGCCGTGCAACAGCGCGTGGACAAGCTGAAGGCGCCGATCCTGTGCTTCGTCGGCCCCCCGGGCGTCGGTAAAACTTCGCTGGGCCAGTCCATCGCCCGTGCGACGAACCGCAAGTTCGTGCGCATGGCCCTGGGTGGCGTGCGCGACGAGGCCGAGATCCGTGGTCACCGCCGTACCTACATCGGTTCCATGCCGGGCAAGATCCTGCAAAGCCTGTCCAAGGTCGGTGTGCGCAATCCGCTGTTCCTGCTCGATGAAATCGACAAGCTGGGCATGGATTTCCGTGGCGATCCGTCCTCGGCCCTGCTGGAAGTGCTGGATCCGGAGCAGAATCACACCTTCTCCGACCACTACATCGAAGTCGATTTCGACCTGTCGGACGTGATGTTCGTGGCGACCTCGAACTCCTTCAACATCCCGCCGGCGCTGCTGGACCGGATGGAAGTGATCCGCCTGTCGGGTTACACCGAGGACGAGAAGACCAGCATTGCGCAGCGCTACCTGCTGCCCAAGCAGATCAAGAACAACGGCCTGAAGGAAGGCGAGATCAGCGTGGCCGAATCGGCCATCCGCGACATCATCCGCTATTACACCCGCGAAGCCGGTGTACGTTCATTGGAACGTGAAGTCTCCAAGATCTGCCGCAAGGTCGTGAAGCTGCTGCTGCTGAAAAAGCAGGAGAAGAAGGTCACCGTCACCTCGCGCAACCTGGACAAGTTCCTGGGCGTGCGCCGCTACGACTTCGGCATCGCCGAGAAGGAAAACCAGATCGGCCAGGTGGTTGGTTTGGCCTGGACCGAAGTGGGCGGCGATCTGCTGACCATCGAAGCGGTAAACATGCCCGGCAAGGGCCAGATCATCCGCACCGGTACGCTGGGCGATGTGATGAAGGAATCGATCGAAGCCGCGCGCACCGTGGTGCGCAGCCGCGCCCGCAAGCTCGGTATCAAGAGCGAAGTGTTCGAGAAGAGCGACATCCACATCCACGTGCCGGAAGGTGCGACGCCCAAGGACGGTCCGTCTGCCGGTATCGCCATGACGACGGCGCTGGTGTCCATCTTCAGCGGCATCCCGGTGCGTGCCGACGTGGCCATGACCGGCGAGATCACCTTGCGCGGCGAAGTGCTGCCCATTGGCGGCCTGAAGGAAAAGCTGCTGGCGGCGCATCGCGGCGGTATCAAGACCGTGCTGATTCCTGAGCAGAACGTGAAGGATCTGGCGGAGATTCCGGATAACGTCAAGAACAAGCTGGAGATCATCCCGGTACGTTGGATCGACAAGGTTCTGGAAGTCGCGCTGGAACGCCAGCCGGTGCCGCTGAGCGAAGAGGAAGCGATCGTCGAAGCGGCCGTCAAGCCGAAGGAAGGCGCGACGGATCCGGTGGTGAAGCATTGAGCATGGCACGGTAGTTCCTGCCGCATCATGCTGAAAGGCGCCTCGCAAGGGGCGCTTTTTTTTTGGTCTGGAGGTTCAGGTATCGCCTCGTGGGAATGAAGCAATCAAAGCTTGCTGTAAATCGCCGCAAGGCCGGAAACCCGCTTGACACGGGCCTGAGCGGCTTGTTTAATAGCCGCTGCGGAATATTTCCGTCAGGCAAGCGATGGTGTGGGGCCTCTGTCGCAGGGTATCGGAGCCGAAGCACTGTCGTTTGAAATCAAACAGACCAGAAACTTGTTCGAGGGGCGTAAGTGAATAAAGGCGAACTGATTGAACACATTGCCGGCGAGGCCGACATTTCCAAGGCAGCAGCTGGACGCGCAATAGATGCATTCGTTGGTGCGGTGAAGACCACGCTGAAGAAGAATGGCACGGTCACCCTGGTGGGTTTCGGGACTTTCGCCGTGGGCAAGCGCGCTGCCCGCACGGGCCGCAATCCTCAGACCGGCGCTGCCCTGAAGATCAAGGCATCGAAGGTTCCCAAATTTAAAGCTGGCAAAGCTTTAAAAGATGCTATAAAATAATGTTCTTTCGTTGCTGAGGTAACAAGCAACGAGACTGTCAAGGTTGCCGGGCGCTTAGCTCAGTTGGTAGAGCGGAGCCCTTACAAGGCTTAGGTCGGGAGTTCGAGCCTCTCAGCGCCCACCAGCATCTTGCAGTCGGCACCAGTTTAGGAGCGGTAGTTCAGTTGGTTAGAATACCGGCCTGTCACGCCGGGGGTCGCGGGTTCGAGCCCCGTCCGCTCCGCCAGATAAAATGCCCTGTTCGCAAGAGCAGGGCATTTTTGTTTTTGCGCAGCAAAAACTGCGGAGCGGAGGGAGCCGCCTGCGCGGCTCCCGGCGGGGCGAGAAGGGAATCGCTTGCAAGCGATTCCGCGGCCTGCGCTTGTGTAGGAGAGCCCCGTCCGCTCCGCCAGATAAAATGCCCTGTTCGCAAGAGCAGGGCATTTTTGTTTTTGCGCAGCAAAAACTGCGGAGTGGCAGGCCCCATCGCCCGAGCACTGCTCCTATCCCCCCCACACACGCCCGAGACCCGAAACCAAAGCTCTTCCGTAGCGAGCTGAACAGCCTTTTCCCTATGAAAATTACGCGACGCCACTCAAATAAATGTGAGTTTCAAGTACTTTTTCTGCGTGGAAATGTTTAAACTAAGCTCGAATTTGCAGTTGCTCAAAAACAGGAGACCGGTTCACGCCGGGGCAGACCATGTTGTTGAGGGAACCCGGCCCGCCCGTGCAGGCCGAGGAAGAAGGGCATGAGCCGCTCCCCGAAGATGGTAAGAGAACCCAGCAGACGCATTGGCTTATTCGCAAAGTAGTGCAGTGCCATGGATCAAGGCAGTAGTGACGACGCGGGCGATGTCGTCGAGCCAGGGCCTGCATGTAGGCATCTAATGGGATCAACAAGGGGTAGCGATGAAGCTCGCCAATTTCAACATTGGCGTCCGCCTGGGCGGCGCTTTTGCAATGGTCCTGCTGCTGATCGTGGTGACAGCCATGGTCGGGATCAGGAACCAGTCTTCCAACAACGCTGAAATCAACAGCATCGTCAACGAGAAATACCAGCTCATCGCCTTGAGCAACCAGATCAAGAACAATGGCTACAAGGCCAATGCCGTGCTTTCCAACATCTTGCTGGCCACCACGCCCGAGGCCTCGGCCAGGTACATGGATGAATACGCCGGCCTGCGTACGGCCAACACCGAGGCCTACAAGAAGCTGGAAGGCATGCTCGATTCCGACAAGTCCAAGTCGCTCTATGCCGAACAGACCGCCACCCGCGCTGCCTACGGCGCGTCCGTGCGCAAGTTCTTCGAACTGATGAAGACCGGCGAGCGCACCGAGGCGACCACACTCTTCCAGGGCGACCTGGCGCGCCTGCAGACGGCGTACTTCGTCACGGTCGACAAACTGGTCAATTCGCTGGCCCAGGAAATGGTGGAGGATTCCCATCAGGTCGCCGAAGACGGCCATCTCGCCGTGATCCAGATGATCGTGCTGGCCGCAGTGGCCGTGGTGCTGGCCTCGGTGATCGGGGTGCTCATCACGCGCTCCATCACCGCGCCAGTGCGCCATGCCGTGGTGCTGGCCGAGGCCGTGGCGCAGGGCGACCTGTCCTATCGCCTCAATGCCGCCGGCAAGGATGAGATCAGCCGCCTGCTGCAAGCGCTGCAGCACATGAGCGATAACCTGCATGACACCGTTTCCAACGTGCGCAACGGCACCACGGCCATCGATATGGCCGCCCGCGAACTGGCCCAGGGCAACCTGAGCCTGTCCAACCGCACCGAGCAGCAAGCCAGTTCGCTGGAAGAAACCGCTTCGGCCATGGAGCAACTGACCTCGGCCGTGCGCCAGAATGCCGACAACGCACGCCAGGCCAGCGAGCTCGCCGTCTCCGCCTCGGACGTCGCCGTGCGCGGCGGCGCCTCGGTGGAGCAGGTGGTCAACATCATGAATGCCATCAGCACCTCTTCCGGAAAGATCGCCGACATCATCACCGTCATCGATGGCATCGCCTTCCAGACCAACCTGCTGGCCTTGAATGCCGCCGTGGAAGCAGCCCGTGCCGGCGAGCACGGACGCGGCTTTGCCGTGGTGGCCAGCGAAGTGCGTGGGCTGGCGCAGCGCAGTGCCGTGGCCGCCAAGGAAATCAAGTCGCTCATCGAAGGATCGGTGTCCCACGTGAAATCCGGCAGCACCATCGTCGAACAGACCGTGGCCACCATCGATGAAGTCATCGCCAGCATCAAGCATGCTACCGATCTGATCACCGATATCAGCTCCTCCAGCAAGGAGCAGAGCGAGGGCATCGAGCAGATCAACCAGGCCATCGCCCAGATGGACCAGATGACCCAGGAAAACTCGGCCCTGGTGGAGCAGAACGCGGCGGCCTCGCAAGCCTTGCAATCGCAGGCCGAGCAGTTGTCGGCGCTGATGGGGCGCTTCAAGCTCAGCGAGTTGCTGGCCAACTCTCATGCCGGCGCGTATGCCGCGTCCACGCGAGGTGGTCCGCGCGAAAAGATCATCCAGCCGGAACTGTCCCTGATCCAGGGCTGATGCTGCACCCGGGCGGCATCCTGGCCGCCTGAACCCGTACCTGCGAGGAGACCGCGCCCAATTCGTCACACCGGGTGCGACAACAACAAAGCGTTCCCCCCTCACAGCGGCTGCCGCACCACGCCTGAACCGGCGTGGTAGCCGGCTGGCGGGAGAGGGCGCGTCCGTTGCGCGCGTCGCCGTAGCATTCCGGCGTCTTGCGCGTGGCCTGCCAACGTCCTTGCCCAGAAAGGTTCGTCATGACGCTCCACCATTCCGCTTCCACCGAGCAGTTGTCCGACGCGCGCCAGGCCCTGGCCCACGCACGCATCCAATCCTTCATCGAGGCCTATCGCCATGAAGGCTACCGGATTGCCGACATCGATCCCCTGGGCACGCTGTCGGTCCCCGAGATCCCCGCTTTGCTGCCCCAGAGCCATGATCTGAAGGATGAGGATCTGGCCCTTGCCCAGCACCGCTTCCTGGAGGGGCTGGGTCTGACCAATGTGAAGGAATTGACGCATTTTCTGAGCCGCCTCTACTGCGGCCCGTTGGGACTCGATGCCAGCGGCGTGCGCGATGAAACGCGTCGCCAGTGGCTCTTCGCCCGCCTGGCCGCGCGCGACCACGGTGCCGAGCCGGGAGACTCCGAGCGCGCCGCCGTGCTGTCCCGGCTGGCCGCCGCCGAGCAGTGGGAGCACTACCTGCAGCAAGACTATCCGCAAGCCAAGCGTTTTTCGCTGGAAGGCTGCGAAGCGCTGCTGGTCCTGATGGATGCGCTGGTCGAGCGCAGCAGTTTTTATCAGCTGGAGCAATTGTTCCTGGCCATGCCGCATCGCGGCCGCCTCAACCTGCTGGTGAACCTGATGCAGATGCCGGCCGCCGACATCGTGGCCTATTTCGATGCCACCCGCACCACCGAGGCTGCCGCCGGTGCCGTGGATCTGCCCTACCACCTGGGTGCCGAGACCGTACGCACCACCGCCCACGGCCAGCTGGGCCTGTTCATGGCCCACAATCCTTCGCACCTGGAAAGCGCCTATCCGGTCCTGCTGGGCATGGTGCGCGGTTACCGCGCAGCGCATCCGCAGTCACCGCTGCCGGCTTCGGTGGTGATCCACGGCGACGCCGCCTTCTGCGGCCAGGGCGTGGTGATGGAGTCGCTCAAGCTGGCCCAGCATCCGGGCTACAGCGTGGGCGGTACGGTGCACGTGATCGTCAACAACCAGATCGGCTTCACCACACCCAATCCGCTGGACCCTCTCAATCACGGCTACTGCACCGACATCGCCCGCATCGTCGGCGCGCCGGTGCTGCACGTCAATGCCGACCAGCCGGACATGGTGCTGCGCGCGGCGCGCATTGCCTTTGACTACCGCATGCAGTTCGGTGCCGACGTGGTGATCGATCTGGTCGGCTATCGCCGCTGGGGCCATGCGGAACAGGACACCGCGACCGTCACCCAGCCGCTGCTGCACGGCTTCATCGACAAGCATCCGCCGGTCACCCAACTCTATGCCCAGGCCGGCTGGCCCGGTTCGGACGAGGGCGCCGCGCTGCTGGCGGCGTGCAGCCAGCAGGCCCTGGCGGGCTTCCGCGCCAGCCGTCCGGCGAACGCCGCCGCACGCCCGGCAGTGCCCGCTCCGGTGGCTGCGCCTTCCGCTCCCGACCTGGTACGCCTGCGCCAGTTCGTCGAACGCATGACGCGCCTGCCGGAGGGTTTTGCCGCCCATGCGGCCATTACCCGGCTGATCGACCAGTGGCAAGCCAGCGTGAGCGCCCCCGACCAGCCTTGCAGCTGGAACTTCGCCGAGAACATGGCCTATGCCTCCTTGCTGTGGGAAGGAAAGGGGCTACGCTTGAGCGGCATGGACGTGCAGCGCGGCACCTTCATGCAGCGCCATGCCGTCTGGCACGCGGTCGATGCCGCGCAAGGCGTGCAGCAGTCCTTCTGGCCGCTGCGCCAGGTGGCCGCGCCGGACGCCGCGCTGGAGGTGATCAATTCACCGCTGAGCGAAGAGGCGGTGGTGGGCTTCGAATATGGCTTCAGCGTGCGTACGGGCGCCGGAGCAATGGTGATCTGGGAAGCCCAGTTCGGTGATTTCGTCAACGGTGCGCAGATCATGATCGACCAGTACATCAGCTCAGGCTGGGGCAAATGGGCTTATCCCTCAGCCCTGACGGTGCTGTTGCCGCACGGCTACGAGGGTGTGGGACCGGAGCACTCGACCGGCTACCTGAGCCGCATGCTGCTGCTGTGCGCCGACCAGAACGTGCGCGTGGCCTATCCCGCCAGCTCGGCGCAGTGGTTCCACCTGCTGCGCGAGCAGGCGCTGCAGGGTGATCGTCCGCTGGTGGTGTTCACGCCCAAGTCGGTGCTGCATGCCGAGGTGCGTTCGCAGTCGCCCTTGTCTGCGCTGCTGGAGGGCAGGTTCCAGCCGCTGGTACAGGACGCAGAGACGTCGGCCGAACAGGTGCGGCGGGTGGTCTTGTGCAGCGGCAAGGTCTTTTACGACCTGGCCGATGGGCGCAGCAAGGCTGGCGATACCCGCACTGCCCTGTTGACGGTGGAGCAGCTGCATCCCTTCCCGGTAGAAACGCTGGGCGAGGTATTGCGCAGCTATCCGCAGTTGGAAGAGGTGATCTGGGTGCAGGAAGAAGAGCGCAAGCAGGGCGCCTGGCTGTGCGTGCGCGAGTCCATCGAATCGGCCTTGCCGACGCAGGCGCGCCTGCGTGCCGTGACGCGCCCCGATACCGACTCCGGTCCCACCGCCTCCAAGGCCCGCCACTACGCCCAGCAGGCGGCGCTGGTGCAGGCGGTGTTCCCGGCATAAGGAGCGGGGCAGGGCGGGTGGGATTGCCATGAAAAAAAACGGTGTACTTCATCATGAAGTACACCGCTCGCCCCCTCCGGTTTCCCCGGTATCACGCATGGCTGATGTTGTAATCCCCGCCTCGCCGGATCGTCAAGCGGCAGCGTAATGGCCGCGGCGTGATCCTGGCGTCAAAAGCGCGTCACGCCAGGCAGATGGCCTTGCCTCCCATCGTTCAGATGGCACCGCAGGAATTACCGGAAAGCCTGAAAAAACGGGTAAGAACCGGAAACTATTATAGAATTAATTCGAATAACCAATCGGAAAACGCCGGAAGCAGTTGCATGAAGGCCCGGCCCATCGGGCGCTCCCGCGCCGGCGTTTTCCAAGAATGTGAAGAACTGGATTCCATTTGCCGACAGAAAGAAAACAGTGGATGCCGGATCGGCCTCGCGCCGGCATCGGGACAGGCAGCAAGGAGACACTTCAGCGGCCCCTCCATCACCCTGGCGCAGACAGGGGAGCAGGGCGGCTGCGGGGGCATGCCGGCGCCGCATGGCGCTGCTTCGGCATGCGCGGTTCCCTGCAATGAATCGGTCAGAATCGGGGGAAATTCCGGTGCAGCCTTGCTTGAAGCACGCTGCTTTCGAATGGGTGGTCGGGTAACTGGCTGTCAAGCCGGAAGCGTGACTGGAAGGCCAATGAAACGTCAACCATGCCGATAACTAGACAAAGCGGACTGGCGCACGCCAGCACCGGCATTTTCTTCCTGCTGGCCCTGCTGCTCTCGCTGGGTGTGGCGGCTTTTTCCTACCATGCCGTGCGCGACTTCGAGCGGCGCGGCGTGTGGCTGCAGCACAGCCATCAGGTGATCAACCGGCTTGAAGAGGCCAACTCTACCGTGCGCGATACGGTCGGCAGCTCGCGTGGATTTGTGCTGTCGGGCGAAGAAGAATATCGCAGCAGCTTTGAAACGGGTGTGCGTCAGGTCAATGCGCTGCTGCAGGATCTGCGCCGCCTGCTCAACGACAACCCCCAGCAGATGCAATTGCTGAGCCAGACCGAAGACCTGGTAGTGCAGCGGCTGACGCTCTCGCGCCAGTTGCTGGCATTGCGCCCGGAAGAGGGCCGTACCCGGGTGCTGGAAGGGCGCGACCTGAGCGAGCGCATCCGCGCCGGTTTCGAAGAGATGAAGGGCAACGAGAATGCGCTGCTGGCCAAGCGCGCCCAGGACACCGCCGCCAGCGCCAACCTGACGATTTTCATGGTCATCAGCGGCAGCCTGCTCAGCATTGCCTTGCTGCTGCTGGTCTACCGCAAGCTGCGCAAGGAAATGGCGCGCCGGGTCGAAGCCCAGCAGCGCGCCCAGGCCTATTCGGACGAGATCGAAGACCTCTACAACAACGCTCCCTGCGGCTATCACTCGGTCGATGAGAGCGACAAGCGCATCATCAAGATCAACGATACCGAGCTCAAGTGGCTGGGCTACACGCGCGAACAGGTGGTAGGCCGCATGACCCAGGCCGACCTGCTGACACCGGCCAGCGCCCAGCGCTACGAGCGCGAGCTGCATCCGCAGTTCCTGCAGAAGCGCGAGATCAGCGGCATCGACCTCAACTTCCGCCGCGCCGACGGCAGTGAATTTACCGCGCTGGTCAATGCCACCGCCATTCCCAGCCGCGACCACAGCAAGCTCATCAGCCGCACCGTGATCTACGACATCTCCGAACGCAAGCGTGCCGAAGACGAGATCGAAGCCCTCAATGCCGACCTGGAACGCCAGGCCCTGCACTTGCACAACGTCAACAAGGAACTGGAGAGCTTCTCCTATTCGGTCTCGCACGACCTGCGCGCGCCGCTGCGCGCCATCTCCGGTTATGCCATGATCCTGGAAGAGGATTACGCCCAGGCCATCGATGACAAGGGCCGCGAGCAATTGCAGGTGATCCGGCGCAACGTGCGCAAGATGGATGCGCTCATCAACGACCTGCTCAAGCTGGCCAAGTCCACCACCGGTGAATTGACCCTGCAGCGTTTCTCGATGGACGAACTGGTGGGCCAGGTGGTGGCCGGCCTGCAGCAGGAATACCCCGGGGTGGTCTTCGAGGTGCCGCGCCTGGAAGGGGCCGTGGCCAACCGTGGCCTGATTGCCCAGGTGTGGGAAAACCTGCTGTCCAATGCCGTGAAGTTCAGCAGCAAGAGCGAACAGCCGCGCGTGCGCGTGACCATGCAGGCCACGCCCGACGAATACGTCTATGGCGTACATGACAACGGCGTGGGCTTTGACATGCGCTATGCGCACAAGCTCTTTGGCACCTTCCAGCGCCTGCACCGGCAGGAGGAATATGCCGGCACCGGCATCGGCCTGGCCCTGGTACAACGCATCGTTGTGCGCCATACCGGCCGGGTCTGGGCCGAGAGCAAGCCGCGCGAAGGCGCCAGTTTCTATTTTGCCTTGCCGCGCAAGGGCGTGCTGCCCACCCTGGGCGAGTCACGCCGCTCTAGCGACGAGAATTGAAGAGGTCACCCCGTGAGCCAGATTGAGAGACCGGTCCCATGAGCATTCCCCTGCGCGTACTGTTCGTCGAAGACATGGAAGAAGACGCCGTGCTGATGGTGCGCGAGCTCAAGCGCGGCGGCTTCGAACCGACCTGGGAGCGGGTCGACGATGAACAGGCGCTGCTGGCGGCGCTGCAGGCGCAACGCTGGGATATCGTCATCTCGGATTACTCCATGCCCATGTTTTCGGGCGTGGAAGCCCTGAAACTGGTCAAGGCCGACAATGACCAGACGCCCTTCATCATCGTCTCCGGCGTCATCGGCGAGCAGACTGCAGTGGAAGTGATGAAGGCCGGTGCCCAGGATTACTTCCTCAAGAGCGCCATCGCACGCCTGCCCCATGCGGTCGACCGTGAGCTGCGCGACGCCCAGGCGCGGCGCAAGCAGCGCGCCAGCGCGCAGGCCCTGCGCGAGATGCAGGCGCGCTTCAATGCCTTCATGAATGCCGCGCCGATGCCGACCTGGATCAAGGATGCGCAGCTGCGCTACAACTACGTCAATCCGGCGCAATCGGCTTTTTACGGCATGACGCCGCATGACATGGATGGCATGACCGATGCCGAGCTGATGACCATGGGTGCGGCCGAAGCCTCGCGCGAATACGACCGCAAGGTGCTGGAAGAGAAGTGCGAGCTGCACACCCAGGAGACCGTCTTCGACCACAACCACAACGCCCGCATCCTCGACGTGGTGCGCTTTCCCATCAGCGGTGAAGGCAAGGGCGACATGGTGGCCGGCCTGGCCATCGACGTCACCGAGCGCGAGCAGTCGCGGCGCGAGCTGGAGCTGGCGATCCAGCGCCAGCAGCTCCTGTCTTCGCGCGTGATCGAAGTGCAGGAGCGCGAACGTCAGCACCTGGCACGCGGCTTGCACGATGACGTGGGCCAGTCGCTGACGGCGCTGAAGATCAACCTGGAAACCATCAAGAAGAACGGCACCCTGGAAGGCCCGTCACTGCAGAACGGCATCGATATCGTCACCGCCGTGCTGGCCCAGGTGCGCAGCCTGTCGCTGGACCTGCGCCCGCCGCAGCTGGACAACCTGGGCCTGATCGCCGCCCTGCGTTCCTACGTGGAGCAGAAGTCCAAGCTGGCCAACGTGAACGGCTGGTTCGAGAGCAGCGGACACGATGGACAGCTGCATCACGACATTGAAAATACGGCCTTTCGTATCGTGCAGGAAGCGGTCACCAACATCCTGCGCCATGCCAGATGCCAGAATATCTGGGTCAAGATCGACCGCCAGCAGGATCAGCTTTATCTGAGCATCCGCGATGACGGCAAAGGCTTCGACATCGAGCGTGCGCGCAGCAATGCCATTTCCGGCACCAGTTTCGGCCTGCTCAACATGGAAGAGCGGGCGGTGCTGGTGGGCGGATCCATGGATATCACTTCGGCGCCCGGCGCAGGGACGGAAATCGTCATGCACCTTCCGGTCGCCCCCATCGTCAGGAGGATGTAAATGCTTACCCGAATCATGCTGGCCGACGACCACGCGCTGGTGCGCAGCGGCATCAAGGCATTGCTCACCGCCATGCCCGGAGTGGAGGTGGTGGGCGAGGCGTCCGACGGCGCCGAGGTCATCGAGATGATCCCGAAGCTGCAACCCGATCTGGTGCTGCTGGACATCGCCATGAAGGGCATGAACGGCCTGGAAGCGCTGCGCCGCCTGCGCGGGGAATATCCGACCATCCGCTTCCTGATGCTGTCCATGTATGGCAGCGAGGAATACGTCATGCAAGCCTTGAATGCCGGCGCCAATGGCTATCTTTTCAAGGATTCGGCCGCCACCGAGCTGGAAAAAGCCCTGTATGAAGTAAAACATGGGCGCCAGTACTTGGACTCGCATATTTCCCGCGAGGCGCTGGACAATTATATGAAGCGTGTTGCGCAAAACGGCACCCCGGTCGAAGTGCTGACCCCGCGCCAGCGCGAAATCCTGCAATTGATCGCCGAAGGCAACAATACCAAGGAGATCGCCTATCAGTTGAACGTCAGCGCCAAGACCATCGAAACCCATCGGGCGCAACTGATGGAGCGGCTGGACATCCGCGACGTGCCCGGCCTGGTGCGCTACGCGATTCGTACCGGGATCGCCACCCCGGACAAGTGAATACGGCCTGAGTGAAGAGATATTCGCATTCAGGAAAATTCTGATTATTTTTGAAAATGCCTGTGCAATAATTCCCGGACAGTACGGGAATCGGCGCCGATACTGGTGTTCAAGCGGACCGCCGATGCTGGAACGAGGCCGCAGGGCAGTTTCTGCAGTGAAGCTCACTGCTGGTTGCTGTCCGGGGGGATGGACCGGACGGGCGGCAGTGGTGCGAGACAGGATGGCCAGGATGTGGCCATCCAGACAAGAAGAGTTCCAGCTTGAAATTTATTGAAGAAAGCGATCCATCCATGGATATCGAGCAATATGACATCATCCTCGTCGACGACAGCCCCGAAGTGGCCGAGTTGACACGCCTGGCGCTGGGCAGCCGCAAGCTGGCTGACAAGCTGACCTGGTTTGCCGATGCGGAGCTGGCCGAGCAGTTCTTTTTCCAGGGCGAATACGCCAACCGCCGCGATTTGCATCCCTACCTGATCCTGTTGGACCTGAACCTGCCGCTGATGAGCGGCCACGATTTCCTGAAGATCATCAAGTCCAATGCCGCCACCTCGCACATCCCGGTGGTGATGTTTTCTTCTTCCGACGACCAGCGTGACATCAACCAGAGCTATGAACTCGGTGCCAATGGTTACGTTGTCAAATCCACCGATCCCAAGGAATTCATGGGCACGGTTGCCGATACCGGCATCTACTGGCGCAACCGCAATCGTCCGGCGCGCGGTGACGATGCGTATGCGACGGGCAGTCCGCCGGCTGCGCCCTGAGCGCATCTGCAGCACTGGCACCCAGCAAAAAGCGCGGCCTGGCCGCGCTTTTTTCATCTCGCCGTCACCCGCTGCGGGTGCGGTGTTTCACCCCGGAAACTGTCGCAAGCCGTCCAGATCATTGATGGTGATGCTGCCATAGTCCACCTTCAGCAAGCCGGCCTTTTCCAGCACCTGCAAGGCCTGGTTGGCACGCTGGCGCGAGGTGCCGGAGAGGTTGCCGACTTCTTCCTGCGAGATCTGCAGGTTCAGGCCGATGCCGGGGTTCAGGTAGGGATTGAAGAGCGCCGCCAGGCAGCGCGCCACGCGGGCGTCCGGCTCCAGCATGCGGTCGTACTCCACCAGCGAGATGAACAGCGCCAGGCGCTCGTTCAATTGCGTCACCAGGAAGCGGTTGAAGGGAATGCTGTTGTCCAGCAGCCAGATGTAGGTGGCCTTGGGCATGTACAACAATTCACTTTCGCGCAGGGCCACCACATCGTACTTGCGCGGTTCGTCCTTGAGCAGCGAACCTTCGCCCAGCCAGCCGCCGTTGGCCATGCCGGCAAAGGAGACGGTCTTGCCTTCTGGCGAGACGCTGCTCATCTTCAGCAGGCCCTCATGCACACCGATCCAGTGCGAGACCGGATCGCCCTTGCGGCAGACGTAACCGCCGGCTGCAATCTTGCGGCTGACCACCTCTGCCTCGACCCGGGCCAGCTGTTCTTCGGTCAGCGCCTGCGCCCAGATGCTCTTGGACAGCATGCGTCGAATTGTTGTCTCCATGATGATGCGTCGCAATATCGAAAGTTTTGTCAATTGTCGGTGAGATGACATCTACTGGCAACCTCTCCCTCTACTATCATCGCAAAACAGGTCCGGGCAACAGCCTGGCCGATCATAGAGACAGGACAGCTGGCATGCCGGACACAATGACTGCCGCAGTAAGAGCAGCGTAAGTCTGGCAGCACAGACTGAGCCGACACCGGGTTCGCTTTCTCACGCAAGCAAATGAAGGAAGCGGATCTTTCGAACCTGCACAAGAAGGTGGGAAGATGGTGGAGACGAGACAAGACCAAGAGGCCGCGACCTTTCCGCGGCTGTTGCTGGCGCATGCCCGCCAGCGTCCCGAACGGGCAGCCTTCCGCGAGAAGGACCTGGGCATCTGGCAGACCACGCCCTGGCGCCAGGTGGCCGAGGAGGTGCGCAGCTTTGCCTGTGGCCTGGCGGCACTGGGATTCCGGCGCGGCATGAGCCTGGCCATCATCGGCAACAACTGCCCGCGCCTGTACTGGGCCATGAGCGCCGCCCAGGCGCTGGGCGGCATGCCGGTGCCGCTGTATCAGGATGCCCCGGCGGCCGACATGGCCTACGTGCTGGCCGATGCCAACGTCGATTTCGTCATGGCCGAAGACCAGGAACAGGTCGACAAGGTATTCGAGATCAAGGAAAACCTGCCCCGCATCGCCCATGTCATCTATGACGATGAACGCGGCATGCGCAACTACCACCAGCCCGAACTGCTGTCCTTTGCCCGCGTGCAGGAACTGGGCCGCGCCTACGAGCGCGCCCATCCCGGTTTCTTCGAGCAGGAGGTCGCGGCCGGCTCGCCCGAGGATGTGGCCATCATCCTCTACACCTCCGGCACCACCGGTAAACCCAAGGGCGTCTGCCACTCGCATCGCGCGATGATCACCACGGCCGCCACGCTGGTGGAGTTCGATCATCTGGACCAGAACGACGACATCCTCTGCTACCTGCCGCTGGCCTGGGTGGGCGACTTCCTGTATTCATTCGCGCAGCAGCACGTGGCCGGCTTCTGCCTCAATTGCCCGGAGTCGCCCAATACCGTCATGACGGACCTGCGCGAGATCGGCCCGACCTATTACTTCGCCCCGCCGCGCGTCTACGAAAACATCCTCACGCAAGTGATGATCCGCATCGAGGATGCCGGCTGGATCAAGCGCAAGATGTTCCATGGCTTCATGAAGGTGGCGCGCCGGGTCGGCATGCGCATTCTCGACCGCAAGCCGGGCGTGTCGCTGCTGGACCGCCTGCAATACGCCATCGGCGACCTGCTGGTCTATGGACCGCTGAAGAACGTGCTGGGCATGTCGCGCCTGCGTGTGGCCTACACGGGGGGCGAAGCCATCGGTCCGGACCTGTTCGACTTCTACCGCTCGCTGGGCATCAACCTCAAGCAGCTCTATGGCATGACCGAGACCTGCGTGACGGTCTGCATGCAACCCTCCGGCGACGTCAAGCTCGATAGCGTGGGCCGCCCGATGAAGGGCGTGGAGGTGCGCATCGATGCCAATGGCGAGGTACTGGTGCGCTCTCCGGGCCTGATGAAGGAATATTTCAAGCGGCCCGATGCCACCGCCGAAGCCATCGACCAGGACGGCTATTTCCACACCGGAGATGCAGGTTTCTTCGACAGCGACGGCCACCTCAAGATCATCGACCGCGCCAAGGACGTCGGCAAGATGGCCTGCGGCAGCATGTTCGCGCCCAAGTACATCGAGAACAAGCTGAAGTTCTTCCCCTTCATCAAGGAAGCGGTGACCTTCGGCAATGGCCGCGAACAATGCATGGCCTTCATCAACATCGACATGGATGCGGTGGGCAACTGGGCCGAGCGCCGCAACCTGGCCTATAGCGGCTACACCGACCTGGCGGCCAATCCTGCGGTCTACGAGCTGGTGAAGGAGTGTGTGGAAAAGGTCAACGCCGATCTGGTCGCCGACCCCTTGCTGGCCGATTCGCAGATCCATCGCTTCCTGATCCTGCACAAGGAACTGGACCCGGACGACGAGGAACTGACCCGCACCCGCAAGGTCCGGCGCGGCTTCATCGCCGACAAGTACGCGGTGCTGATCGAGGCGCTCTACGCAGGCCGGGCGTCGCAGTACATCGAGACCCAGGTCAAGTTCGAAGACGGCCGCCAGGGCATGATTTCGGCCGACCTGAAGATCGCCGACGCCAGGACCTTCAAGACGCTGCAAAGCGCCGCCTGAGCAGCACGCAGTTCCGTCCCGCGCGCCAGAGGCGCCCGGCCAGCAGCGTAGCCCGACCAGACCACCGCTGAATGAATACGACCATGAAACGACACCTGACTTCCGAAATCCTGTCTGCGGGCCTGCCGCCCGTGACCAGTCCCGATGACGAAGCCCCGGCGGTGGCCGCCAATGGCCGCCGCATCGGCGAGGTGATCCTCGACCTGCAGAACATCTCGCTGTCCTTCGGCGGGGTGAAGGCCTTGACCGATATCTCCTTCGACGTGCGCGAGCATGAGATCCGCGCCATCATCGGCCCCAACGGCGCAGGTAAAAGCTCGATGATCAACGTCATCAACGGCGTCTACCATCCGCAGAAAGGCCGCATCCTCTATCGCGGCCAGCCGCGCCTGGGCATGCACCCCAGCAGCATCGCGCGCCAGGGTATTGCGCGCACCTTCCAGAACATCGCGCTCTTCAAGGGCATGACCGTGCTGGACAACATCATGACCGGGCGCAATACCAAGATGCACTCGGGCCTGTTCTCCAATGCGCTGTGGTGGGGACCGGCCCGCAACGAAGAGATCGAACATCGCCGCAAAGTGGAAGAGGTGATCGATTTCCTGGAAATCCAGCACATCCGCAAGACGCCCGTGGGGCGCCTGCCGTATGGCCTGCAAAAGCGCGTGGAACTGGCGCGTGCACTGGCGGCCGAGCCGCACATGCTGCTGCTGGATGAACCCATGGCCGGCATGAACGTGGAAGAAAAACAGGACATGTGCCGCTTCATCCTTGACGTGAATGACCAGTTCGGCACCACCATCGTGCTGATCGAACACGACATGGGCGTGGTCATGGATATCTCGGATCGCGTGGTGGTGCTGGACTACGGCAAGAAGATCGGTGACGGTACGCCGGACGAGGTGATGAGCAATCCCGAAGTCATCAAGGCCTATCTCGGGACTTCGCACTGAATCTGTGTGATTGGTAATTCGAAAATAATATAAATAATAAAAACGATATGGACATGGCAGGCAAGGAGACGACATGCAATTCTTCCTCGAAGTCACCCTGAGCGGCTTGCTCTCGGGGCTGATGTATTCCCTGGTGGCGCTGGGCTTCGTGCTGATCTACAAGGCCTCGGGCGTATTCAATTTCGCGCAGGGCGCGATGGTGTATTTCGCTGCGCTGGCGGTGGTCGGCCTGATGGAAAAGGGCATGCCGATGTGGGCTGCCATCATCGGCGCCTTCGCGGTGATGATCCTGGTGGGGCTGGCGACAGAACGCTTCGTGCTGCGCAAGCTGGTGAACCAGCCGCCGATCACGCTCTTCATGGCCACCATCGGGCTGACCTTCTTCCTCGAAGGCCTGGGCCCCATGCTCTTCGGCAGCGAGGTGCGGCCCATCGACCTGGGCATCGTCGATGAACCGATCCAGTCGGTGATGGACAGCATCGGGATCGGCATTTCCAAGTTCGACCTGTTCGCCTCCGGCATGGTGGTAGCGCTGGTGGCAGCGCTGGCGCTGTTCTTCCAGAAGACCAAGGTCGGCCGCGCCCTGCGTGCAGTGGCCGACGATCACCAGGCGGCGCTGTCGCTGGGCATTCCGCTGCAGCACATCTGGGCCGTGGTGTGGGGCGTGGCCGGGTTCGTGGCGCTGATCGCGGGCCTCTTGTGGGGCTCGCGCAATGGCGTGCAGTTCGCGCTGACCATGACGGCGCTGAAGGCCTTGCCGGTGCTGATCCTGGGCGGCTTCACCTCGATTCCGGGGGCCATCGTGGGCGGGCTCATCATCGGTGCTTCCGAGAAGCTGGCCGAGATCTACATCCCGCCGGTCATGCAGGATGCCTTCGGGGGCAACTTCGGCGGCATCGAAGGCTGGTTCCCGTATGTGTTTGCGCTGCTGTTTTTGCTGGTGCGACCGGAAGGATTGTTCGGCGAGCGGCATATCGACCGTGTATGACAATTTGCCAGTTCCAACTTTTGCGATATGGAGTGGTTAATCAAGTTGGATAGTGCTTCGAATTACCGTTCGTCCTGAGTAGCAGCGCAGCTGCGTATCGAAGCCTGCCCTGAGCTAGCCGAAGGGGCGCGCCGTCAGGAGCATCTTCGATACGGCCCTGGCGGGCCTACTCAGTCCGAACGGTATGAGATGGATCAGGCAAGTGCAGAGACAGGAACAAGGAGAACGCAATGCTGTACCGTGAAGCAGGACAATTCAAGACAAGCTACATCGCCGACAGCCAGATATTCCCGATCCGGCAGGATCGCATTCTCTTTACGCTCTTCATGGTGTTTGCCTTCGTGGGCGTACCTTTGCTGGGCAGCGAATACTGGTTCTCGGCCATCCTGGTGCCATTCCTGGTATTTGCGCTGGCCGCGCTGGGCCTGAACGTGCTGACCGGTTACGCCGGCCAGCTCTCGCTGGGCTCGGCCGCCTTCATGGCCGTGGGCGCTTACGCGGCGTACAACTTCCAGTTGCGCGTGGAAGGTATTCCCATCGTCGCCACGCTGCTGCTGTCGGGCGGCTGCGCGGCGCTGGTGGGCGTGCTGTTCGGGCTACCGTCGCTGCGCATCAAGGGCTTCTATCTGGCCGTGGCCACGCTGGCGGCACAGTTCTTCGTGGTCTGGGCGCTGACCAAGTTTCCCTGGTTCTCCAACAATTCTTCCTCGGGCGTGATCAGTACGCCCAAGATCGATTTCTTCGGCATCGCCATCGACAGCCCGGTACGCAAGTACCTGTTCGTACTGGCCGTGGTGAGCGTACTGGCGCTGGTGGCCAAGAACCTGGTGCGCTCCTCCACGGGCCGCGCCTGGATGGCGGTGCGCGACATGGACGTGGCCGCCGAAGTGATCGGCATCCCGTTGATGCGCACCAAGCTGACCGCCTTTGCGGTGAGCTCCTTCTACTGCGGCGTGGCCGGGGCCCTGTATGCCTTCTGCTACCTGGGGTCGGTGGAGCCGGACGGCTTCTCGCTGGACCTGTCCTTCCGCATCCTCTTCATGATCATCATCGGCGGCGTGGGCAGCATCCTCGGTTCCTTCCTCGGTTCGGCCTTCATCCTGCTGCTGCCGATCTTCCTCGACAACGCACTGCCGCCGCTGGCTGCACTGCTGCATCTGCCGTTCACCAATGCCACCGTGTCGCACATCCAGATGATGGTGTTCGGCGCCCTGATCATCTTCTTCCTGATCGCCGAGCCGCACGGACTGGCGCGACTGTGGCAGATCGCCAAGGAAAAACTGCGCCTGTGGCCATTCCCGCACTGAGCGCGACAGCAAGGGCAACGAGGTAGACGGGGCCGGACACCGGCACCACAAAAGTCGGCAACGACAACATAAAAGGAGACGAGACCATGAAGACCATGAAGCATCTGAGGCAACTGGCGCTGGCCACGGCCTGTGCGGCGAGCCTCTTGTCGGCGGCCGTGCCCGCGCTGGCGCAGAGCAATGACCAGTTCATCGCCATCCCCAGCTACCGGGTCGGGCCGTATGGCACCAACGGCCAGTCGTATTACGGCGGCTACGTCGACTACCTCAACTACGTCAACATCAAGGAGGGCGGCGTCAACGGCGTCAAGCTGTCCTGGGAAGAGTGCGAGACGGAGTACAACAACGCCAAGGGCGTGGAGTGCTACGAGCGCATGAAGAACAAGAATCCGGTGACGCACGGCACCGCCATCAATCCGATGGCCACCGGCATCTCCTACGCGCTCATCGACAAGACCGCCGAAGACAAGGTGCCGCTGGTGATGATCGGCTATGGCCGTACCGATGCGGTGGATGGCTCGGTGTTCCCGTATGCCTTCCCGCTGGTGACGACCTACCAGATGCAGGTCTCGGCCATCGTCAAGTACCTGGCCGGCAAGAACAATGGCTCGCTGGCGGGCAAGAAGATCGTCTTCCTGTATCACGACTCGGCCTATGGCAAGGAGCCGCTGGTGGCGCTGCAGGCGGAATCTTCCATCGGCAAGTTCAAGCTGGTGGAAATCCCGGTGGCCCACCCCGGCAACGAGCAGGGTGCGCAGTGGCTGCGCATCCGCCAGGAAAACCCGGACTACGTGATCTTCTGGGGCTGGGGCGTGATGAACCAGACCGCCCTGAAGGCCGCGCAGAAGGTCGGCTATCCGCGCGACAAGATCGTCGGTTCCTGGTGGGCCGGTTCGGAAGAAGACACCATTCCGGCCGGCGAGGCTGCCAAGGGTTATCTGTCGGCGACCTGGAACGTGGCCGGCAAGGATGTGCCGGTGATCGCGGATATCGACAAGGTGGTCTACGGCGCGGGCAAGGGCAACATGCAGGACAAGAACAAGCTCGGTTCCATCCTCTACAACCGTGGCGTGTCGGCGGCCATTGCCACCGTGGAAGCGGTGCGCACGGCCCAGGACAAATACGGCAAGGGGAAGGTGATGAGCGGCGAGCAGGTGCGCTGGGGCTTTGAAAACCTCAACATCACGGACGCCCGCCTGAAGGCCCTGGGTGCCACCGGCCTGCTGCCGGAGATCAAGACCTCCTGCGACAACCACGAAGGTTCGGGCAAGGTCAAGATCCAGCAATGGGATGGCAGCAAGTGGGTGCTGGTGTCGGACTGGATCGAGGGCAACAAGAACCTGATCCACCCGCTGTTCAAGGCGTCGGCCGCGAAATACGCAAAAGAAAAGGGCATCACTCCTGCCTGCATGAAGTAGGCGCTTGCGCCGGCGGTTCTGCACGTCTCCCACGGCCGCCGGTGCTTTTTTGGGAATGCGAACGACCATGAATGCCACACCGATTCCGGCTGGTGCCGCCACCGCTTCCGCTGCCCCCGCAGCGGCCGCCAAGGCGCTGGCCATCAACAATATCGAAGTGATCTATGACCACGTGATCCTGGTCCTGAAGGGCGTCTCGCTGGACGTGCCCGAGGGCAAGATCGTGGCGCTCCTGGGGGCCAATGGCGCCGGCAAGAGCACGACGCTCAAGGCCATCTCCAACCTGCTGCATGCCGAGCGCGGCGACGTTACCAAGGGCAGCATCGAGTTCCGCGGTGAACGCGTGGACCGTATGACGCCCAATGATCTGGTCAGGCGCGGCGTGATCCAGGTGATGGAAGGGCGCCATTGCTTTGGCCACCTCACGGTGGAAGAAAACCTGCTGACCGGCGCCTACACGCGCGGCATCAGCCACGCCGAGGTGAAGCACGAACTGGAAAAAATTTACGAATATTTCCCGCGCCTGAAGGTGCGCCGCAAATCGCAGTCCGGCTATACCTCGGGCGGCGAGCAGCAGATGACGGCCATTGGCCGCGCCATGATGGCCAAGCCGTCGATGATCCTGCTGGACGAACCCTCGATGGGCCTGGCGCCGCAGATCGTCGAAGAGATCTTCGAGATCGTCAAGGACCTGAACAGCAAGGAGAAGGTTTCGTTCCTGCTGGCCGAGCAGAACACCATGGTGGCGCTGCGCTATGCCGACTTCGGTTACATCCTCGAAAACGGCCGTGTGGTCATGGAAGGTGCAGCCAGCGAACTGGCCGATAACGAGGATGTGAAGGAGTTCTATCTCGGTGTTTCCGGTGGCGGGCGCAAGAATTTCCGCGACATGAAATTCTACCGGCGCCGCAAGCGCTGGCTGGCGTAAGGGGAGGGCATCATGTCCGATCCCAGGCAGGTGGTGGCCGAGCTGGACGCGCTGGAACGGCGTGATCCGCAACAGCGAGAAGAGCAGTTGATGCGCGCGTTGCCACAACTGGTAGCGCGGGCCAAAGGCGCGCCGGGCTGGGCGCGCATCCTCGCCGGTGTCGAGGCGGCGGCCGTCGGTTCGCGCGCAGCGCTGGCGCAATTGCCGGTGACCCGCAAATCCGACCTGAAGGAATTGCAGACGCGTGAGAGCCCCTTCGGCGGCCTGAACACCACGCCCGCGCGGCAACTGCGGCGGCTCTTCGTCTCACCCGGTCCGATCTTCGATCCGGAAGGCCAGGGCGCCGACTGGTGGCGCTTCGCCAGCCCGATGAAGGCGCTGGGATTGCAGGCCGGGCATATCCTGCAGAACTGCTTTGCCTATCACTTCACCCCGGCCGCCTTCATGGTCGAGGGGGCAGCGGCGCGGCTGGGCTGTGCGGTGATCCCGGCCGGTATCGGCCAGACCGAATTGCAGGTCAATGCGATGGCGGCCCTGAAGCCCGATGCCTATGTGGGCACGCCCTCGTTCCTGAAGATCATCATCGAGAAGGCAGAGGAGATGGGAACGGATATCTCCAGCGTGCAGCGCGCGCTGGTCAGTGCCGAAGCGCTGCCGCCCTCGCTGCGCCACTGGTTCCATGAACATGGCGTGCCGCAGGTGCTGCAGCTGTATGCCTCGGCCGACATCGGCAACATCGCCTACGAAACCATGAGCGAGGGCGCGGTGCATCCCGGCATGGTGCTGGATGAATCGCTGATCCTGGAAATCGTGCGGCCCGGTACCGGCGATCCGGTGGCCGAGGGCGAGGTGGGGGAGGTGGTGGTGACGTCCTTCAATCCCGACTATCCGCTGATCCGCTTCGGCACGGGTGACCTGTCGGCGGTGGTGCAGGGCGCTTCTCCCTGCGGGCGCACCAATACCCGCATCAAGGGCTGGATGGGACGCGCTGACCAGACGACCAAGGTGCGCGGCATGTTCGTCCATCCTTCGCAGGTGGCCGATGTATTGCGCCGGCACGGGGATGTGCTGCGGGCGCGGCTGGTGGTCTCGGGCGAGATGGCCAATGACGTCATGACCCTGCATTGCGAAGTGGGTGATCCGGAAGATCCTGCCATCGACGTGGTTGCACTGGCCGGCAGCCTGCGCGAGGTCACCAAGCTCAGAGGCGAGGTGTTGCTGGTGGCGCCGGGCAGCCTGCCCAATGACGGGAAGGTCATCGAAGATGCGCGGAAGTACGAATAGCCATGCCGTAGACATCGCATGTACCACCCACACCCGTTCGGACTGAGTAGCGGCGCTGCCGCGTATCGAAGACGCTGCGGCGGTTGCGCCTCATGTGCGCCTTCGATACGGCCTTGGCGGGCCTGCTCAGTCCGAACGGCAGGTGGTTGAGCGGAAAATGGCAGGTAAATGAATATCGAGGTTTGGAATCAGGCTTTCAAGGCGATTTGCGCTTGTGCAGGTGAAGCTTCGCGCATAAAATCATCGGCGGAACATTGGTTCCAACGTCGCTCGGACGGTTCCGGGCGCTTACGTGAAAGACCTCCATGACGCAATCCGCCGATGCGCGCGATCCCTCGCGCACGCCTGACGTTTCTCCTTCTGCTTCTTCCTCTTCTTTCGCTGCCGACGCTTTTCCGGTCAGCTTCCCGCGCATCGAACGCCTGCCGCCCTACGTCTTCAACATCACCGCCGAACTGAAGATGGCCGCGCGCCGCCGTGGCGAAGACATCATCGACATGTCCATGGGCAATCCCGATGGCCCCACGCCGCCGCACATCGTCGAGAAGCTGGTGGAAGTGGCGCAGCGGCCCGATACCCACGGCTATTCTTCTTCCAAGGGCATTCCGCGTCTGCGCCGGGCCATTGCGCACTGGTACCGCAGCCGCTACGAGGTCGACTTCGATCCCGACAGCGAAGCCATCGTCACCATCGGTTCCAAGGAGGGCCTGGCGCACCTGATGCTGGCCACGCTCGACAAGGGCGATACCGTGCTGGTACCCAACCCCAGCTACCCCATCCACATCTATGGCGCGGTCATTGCCGGCGCCAACATCCGCTCGGTGCGCATGAGCCCGGGCGTGGATTTCTTCGACGAGCTGGAACGCGCGGTGCGCGAGAGCTATCCCAAGCCCAAGATGATGATCCTGGGCTTTCCCTCCAATCCGACGGCGCAGTGCGTGGAGCTGGAGTTCTTCGAGCGCGTGGTCAGGCTGGCGCGCGAACACCAGATCCTGGTGGTGCATGACCTGGCCTATGCCGACATCACCTTCGATGGCTGGAAGGCGCCGTCCATCATGCAGGTGCCGGGCGCGCGCGAGGTGGCGGTGGAATTTTTCACGCTCTCCAAGAGCTACAACATGGCCGGCTGGCGGATCGGCTTCATGGTCGGCAATGCGCGCCTGGTGGCCGCGCTGGCGCGCATCAAGAGCTATCACGACTATGGCAGCTTCACGCCGGTGCAGGTGGCGGCGATCGCTGCGCTGGAGGGCGACCAGGCCTGCGTGGAAGAGATCCGCGCCAATTACGAACGGCGCCGCAACGTGCTGGTCAAGGGCTTGCATGAGGCCGGCTGGATGGTCGATATTCCCAAGGCGTCGATGTACATCTGGGCGCGCATTCCCGAGCCCTATCGCCAGTTTGGCTCGCTGGAGTTCTCGCGCATCCTGCTGGAACAGGCCAAGGTCTGCGTTTCTCCCGGTATCGGCTTTGGCGACTATGGCGACGAGTATGTGCGCTTTGCCTTGATCGAGAACGAATCGCGCATCCGCCAGGCCATTCGCGGCATCAAGACCATGTTCAAGAACGCCAAGGGCGCCTGAACCGGGTACGCCGGGCTGGTGTAAAGGCCGGAACTGCATCAGCCCACAGAAGTCTTACATTAATCTTCACCCCTTGACTGTTATATATGATGAAAAAAATAATATTCGCCAGCCTGTTGGCGCTGGGTGCATCGGCGGTGGTACTGCCGGCTGCCCAGGCGCAAGTATCCGTGAACATCAATATCGGTACGCCGCCACCACCGCCGCGCGCCGAACCCTTGCCGCCGCCGCGCCATGGTTTTGTCTGGATCCCCGGTTTCTGGGATTGGGATGGTCACCGCCACTTCTGGCGCGAAGGCCACTGGGAGCGCGAGCGCCCCGGTTTCGTCTACGCCCCGCCGGTCTGGCGCCAGGGTCCGCACGGCTGGGAGCTGGATCGCGGCGGTTGGCGTGGTGGTCCGCCGCCGCGGCCGGGCCGGGATCGCGACGAAGGTCGGGACGATCATCGCGGTCCTCCGGGACATGGACGGGATTGCCCCCCGGGTCTTGAGCGCAAGGGTGAGTGCTGAACGGTTCGCCGCATAAGCTTGAATTGAAGTGATGAAACGAAACGGCCGCAACGTGAAGACGTTGCGGCCGTTTTCGTTGGTGTGCCGGACGGCAATCAGGTCTTGTCCATCAGTGCCGAGATGGCAAAGGAGACGATGCCGGCCGTGATGCAGATGACCGCCAGGCGGTAATGCGGAATCAGCTTGCCTATCCAGGGCAGCAGGAAGTACAGGACGATGGCGATCAGGATGCTGGTCAGGAGTCTTTTCATTGTCGTGGCGGGAGGTTGAACGCTGGTCGCTATGATAGGCGATTTGTGCTGCGATGGCAGCCTCAGCCGGGCGGTAATCCCTTCATGCCGGGACCCGTAGGTGCGGGGGCGGCCGGTAGTGCCGGTTTGGCCGGCGCAGTGGTAGCGGGCGCTGCGGCTGGCAGCGGGGTGGCGCCAGGCGGGAGATTATCGTCGGCTTGTTGCTCCTTGCTGCCACCCCCATGCGCATTGAAGAAGCCGATGACGGTCCGCGAAGTATCCAGGTTCTGCGACGACTTGCCGCCATTGATGATGGGCACCAGGCCGCCCGGCCAAGCATGGCCGCCGCCCTTGACTTCATAGAGCACCACGGCCTGCGGGTCGCTCTTGCTGGCGTAGGTGTACTGGCGGATGGTGGTGCCGTCGTTGGCGGTGTCGGGGATGTCGTTGACTGTCGGGCGGGGATTGGCGCCGTCGGCCTTGATGAAGGCTTCGATGCTGCGCGCCACCGACAGGCGCGGCAACTGCGAGACTTCCTGCTTGCCGATACCGCCCAGGAAGGGAATGAAGGGGTCGTCGCTGCCATGGATGTGCAGCACCGGCATGGGCGCCTTGACCGTCTCGGGCGGCACGTCCAGCACCGCGCTGACCACGGCCACCGCCCTGAACAGTTCGGGTGCTTCGGCGGCCATGCGATAGGCCATCATGCCGCCATTGGACACGCCCACCAGGTAGACGCGCTTGGGATCGGCCAGCCCATCCTTGACCAGCTTGTCGACCAGGGCGCGCAGGAAGGCGACGTCATCGACCTTGTGCATCTGTGCATAGCCGCAGCAACCGCCGGAATTCCAGGTGCGCGCGTCGATGGCCAGTCCGGTGCCGTTGGGATAGACAACCATGTAGCCGGCCGCCTCGGCCACCTCGGTGAAGCCGGTGGCACGGGCCAGCAGTGAACCGCTGGAGCCGCTGGCATGCAGCGCGATGATCAGCGGTTGCGGTTCACCGATGGCGTTGCGTTCGGAAAAATAGGCGCGCGAGAGATTGCCCACGCGGATCGTCTTCAAGGAGAGATCGACCGCGCCAGCCGGCAGGCTGGTCAGTAGCGACAGCCCGCACAGCGCAGCCAGCAGGTACTGGCGCAGGCGGCGCGGGCGAGCAGGACGGGCGCGATCAACAGCGCGCGAAGGAAAACGGTTCGTCATGGCTGGCGGAATGCGTTCGCAAAGATGGGCGCCATGTTAACGCGCAGACCACAACGGCGCAAAGTGATTTACACCCTGCGCCGCCAGCCTGTGGCTGCCGTTGAGCGGTTCAGCCGCGTGCCGGAATGTTGAGTCCGCGCACCACGGCAGGCCGTGCCACGAAGGCCTCCAGGGCGCGCGCCACATGCGGGAAGTCCTGGAAGCCGACCAGCTCGGCCGCTTCATAGAAGCCGATCAGGTTGCGGATCCACGGGAAGGTGGCGATGTCGGCAATCGAATATGCGTCGCCACCCAGCCACTGGCTCTGCGCCAGGCGCTTGTCCATCACGCCCAAGAGGCGTTTGGTTTCGTTGACGTAGCGGTCGCGCGGACGCTTGTCCTCATACTCCTTGCCGGCAAAGCGGTGGAAGAAACCCAGCTGGCCGAACATCGGGCCCACGCCGCCCATCTGGAACATCACCCACTGGATCACCTGATAGCGCGCAGCGGCATCGGCCGGCAGGAACTGGCCGGTCTTCTCGGCCAGGTACAGCAGGATGGCACCCGATTCGAACAGCGGCAGCGCTGCGCCATTGGGGCCGTTGGGATCGATGATGGCGGGGATCTTGTTGTTCGGATTGAGCGACAGGAACTCCGGCGACATCTGGTCATTGGTCTCGAAGCTGACCAGGTGCGCTTCGTAGGGCAGGCCGGTTTCTTCCAGCATGATCGAGACCTTCACGCCATTGGGCGTGGGCAGCGAGTACAGCTGGATGCGGTCGGGATGTTGCGCCGGCCATTTCTGGTTGATGGCGAAGGAAGACAGGGCGTGGGGCATGAGTCGGGCTCCTAGGCAGCGGATATGTGAAGGTCGCGGTCCTGGGTGAATTTCTCGAAGGCCTCTATCGCTACCGGCCGGCAGAAGTAATAGCCCTGGTAGGCATGACAGCCGGCATCGGCCAGGAAGGAGCGCTGGGCATCGGTTTCCACGCCCTCGGCGATCACCCCCAGCCCCAGGCTCTGGGCCAGGTTGACGATGGTCTTGGCAATCGAGGCGTCGTTGGGATCGATCAGGACATCGCGTACGAAAGACTGGTCGATTTTAAGCTGATTCAGCGGCAGCCGCTTGAGGTAGGAAAGCGAGGAGTAGCCGGTGCCGAAATCGTCCAGCGAAAACTCTACGCCATACGCCTTCAAGGCAAACATCTTCTGGATGATGTCTTCCACGTTGTCCACCAGCAGGCTTTCGGTGAGCTCCAGCTTGAGGCGGCGCGGATTGGCGCCGGTGCGTTCGATGATGTCCAGCACGGTCTGCACGAAATCATGCTCGCGCAACTGCGGCGCGCTGACGTTGACCGCGATGCTGAGCTCGGCCATGCGTGGCTGTCTGGCCCAGGCCGCCAGCTGCCTGCAGGCGGTTTCCAGTACCCAGTTGCCCAGCGGCAGGATCAGTCCGGTTTCTTCGGCCAGCGCAATGAAGTCGCCCGGCGGCACCATGCCGCGCTGCGGATGCTGCCAGCGCACCAGCACTTCGGCACCGGTCACGCGGCCGCCCTCGACCACCTGCGGCTGATAGTGCAGCAGCAACTGATCGCCCTCGATGGCCTTGCGCAGCCCGGCTTCCAGCGTGGCCCGCTCCAGCACGGCGGTCTGCATGGCCGGATCGAAGAAGCGCAGTGCATTGCGGCCGGTTTCCTTGGCCTTGTACATGGCCAGGTCGGCTTGCTTCATGAGCTCATCTACCGAGGCTGCGCGGCCCAGGAAGACGGTGGCGCCGATGCTGGCGGTGGTGCGGTATTCCACCTCGTCGAGCTGGTAGGTCGTCCCCAGCGCAGCCAGGATCTTCTCGCCGATGGCGCGGGTCTGGGTGGCGGCTTCCTGCTGGCTTTCGTTCAAGCCCTCCAGTACCACGACGAATTCGTCACCGCCCACGCGCGCCACTGTATCGTTTTCACGCACGTTGGCCAGCAGGCGCTGGGCCACCTGCTTCAACAGGGTGTCGCCCTTTTCATGGCCGATCGTATCGTTCAAGGTCTTGAAGTGGTCCAGGTCGATGAACAGCAGCGCGCCGCAGGTACGGGTGCGCGGCGAGAGCGCGATGGCCTGCTTGAGGCGGTCCAGCAGCAGCGTGCGGTTGGGCAGGCGCGTCAGGGCATCGAAGAAGGCCAGTTCACGGATGCGCTCCTCGGCCAGCTTGCGGTCGCTGATGTCGTGATGGGTGCTGACGTAGTGGGTGACCTGGTTGTCTTTGTTCTTGACCGCCGAGATGGTCAGCCATTGCGGATAGACCTCGCCATTCTTGCGGCGGTCCCAGATTTCGCCTTGCCATTTGCCAAAGCGCCGGATGCTATGGCTCATCTCCTCGAAGAAGGCCGGACCGTGGCGGTCCGAGCGCAGCAGCTTGGGATGTTTGCCGACGATTTCCTCGGCGGTGTAGCCGGTGATTTCGGTGAAGGCCTTGTTCACGCGCAGGATCTGGCTGTTGGCGTCCGTGATGAGCATGCCCTCGCGCGAATCGAAGGCCACGGCCGAGATGCGCAATTCGGCTTCGATCTGCTTGCGCTCGGTGATGTCGCGCGCACTGGTGCGAAAGCCGCTCAGGCTGCCCTGCGCGTCGGCAATCGGTGCCGAGGAGAGTGCCAGCCAGAACACCGTGCCATCCTTGCGCACGCAGCGGAATTCCACGTCCTCGCGCTTTTGTCCATCAATGCAGCGGGCCAGCTCGGCGCGGATGCGGTGCTCGTCATCGGGGTGGACGATGGTGCCGATGAAGTCCGGCATGGACAGGCATTGTTCCACCGTATAACCGGTGTAGTCGCGCACGGCGTGATTGATCCAGCGCGGACGTCCGTCCAGGCCCCACCAGACTTCCCAGTTGACGGTGCAGTCGGCGATGGCGCGGAATTGTTCTTCGCTGGCGCGCAGCTCGGCGGTCATCTTCTGGGCCAGGCGCACGGCACGCACCCGGCTCGACATCATCAGCCAGGCCAGCAGGGCCAGCGTGATGCTCATGCCGATGCCGGTGGCGGCGATCAGTGGCTCGGCATTGCGGCCGAACTGGGCGGTGAAGGCATCGGTGGTGCTGACCGACAAGGTCCAGTTGTGGTTGGCCAGCACCAGGTATTCGTCGGCCTGCAGGCGCGGCCGGTGCAGGGGGGCGCCGGCCAGGGGTGAGCGATAGAGCAGGGCTTGCGGTTCCTGGTTCACGCCGTCATGGAGCGAGAAGGCGATGGTGCGGCTGCTCTCGCCATAGAGGCTGGCGATCACGTCGCTCATGCGGAACACCGCGTGCACCCAGCCGATCAGACTGGCACGGCGCTCGGCGATGGTCGATTGCGGTTTGCCGCGCTCATAGAGCGGCAGGTACATCATAAAGGCCGGTGTCTCGGGGTCTTCTTCGGCCAGTGCGACCTTGCCGGAGATGGTGGCCATGCCGGAGTCGCGGGCTTTCTCCATGGCTTCGCGGCGCACCGGGTCGGACCACTGGTCATTGCCGAAGGGCAGGCGGTTGCGGCCCACATAGGGCTCGCGCAGGATGGTCGGCGCATAGGCCAGGCGAGCGCCGGACGGGCGGATCTTGTAGTCGGCCAGCCCCTGGCGCGCCATGCGCGCGAGGTGCGCCTCCAGTTGCGAAGCGGGCACCCATTCTTCGATGGAAATGGCCTGGATGCCAGAGAAGTTGGCGTCCAGGTTGAGTGCATCCACATAGTCGCGGAACTGGTTGCGGTCGATGTTGCCGGTGGCCGATACCAGGCCTTGCACCCCGTGCAGCATCTGCTCGTAGGAGGCCATACGCTGTTCGATGCGGCTGACCGTTTCGCGCAGCACCGAGGCGAACTGCGTATGGACTTCCTTGGCTGCGGCTTCGTGCTCATGGTTCCAGGCGGTCCAGGTAACGCCCAATCCTGTGGTCAGGATGATCAGGGGTAGCAGGATCTGGCGGATCCAGTTCACGGTTTGCTCTGGAATTCGACCATGGCCGCCGCCAGTTCCGGGCTGAAGTATTTGCGGAAGATGCGCAGCACCGTGCCGTCGGCCAGCATGCCGTTGACCAGCGAGCGCCATTTCTCCAGCTCGGCCGGCGGCAGTGCCCGGCGTGACATGATCAAGCCGTGCGGCACGGAAGGATCCTCGAAGCTGATGACGGTGGTGGCATCACGAATACGCTTTTCTTCCACCACCGGGTAATCGAAGGGCTCCATGATCATGCCCTGGATGCGGTTCTGCAGCAGTGCTTCGTAGAGCGGTTCCAGTCCGCCGGCCAGGCTCACGCGATTGGCGGCGGTGAGCTGGTCCACCATGCGGTTGGCGTTGTTGCTGTAGCGGAAGCTGCGGATGACGCCGAGCTGGAAGTGCTCATTGCGCGCGACGTCGGCCAACTGGCTGATGCCGGCATCCTTGCGCACCAGCAGGTAGTACTTGTTGCTGAAGTACCAGGCGAAGGCGGCGAACTTGTCGCGCTCGGGATTGGTGATGCCCGACAGGCTGAAGTCCAGCGCACCCGATTCGATCAGTTGCCAGATGCGCGCGCGCGACATCAGGCTGACGTTGACCTTGCAGCCGCTGCGGCGGATCAGCTCATCGGCGAAATCCTTGTCGATGCCAGTGTCGGTGGCGGCAGAGTAGAGCAGGCCGTGATCGTGCAGCGCCAGCGTGTAAGGACGCGAGCAATCGGGTCCGCCGGCAACGGCAGGACCGGCAGCGTGGGAAGCAGGGGAAACCAGCAGTGCGGTGAACAGTGTGGCAGCGCTCGCACAGGCACGGACTGCGCGATTGCGAAAGAGTTGACTGAAAATACTACCCCCCATGAATACGCCACCTTGCGGGCGCCAGCCTGTTGCGCGATGCCACGCTCGATGCATGCCGGTCGCCCTTCCCTGAAATCACCGTACCCTGACGGTGCCCTGACTTGTTGTTCTGTTTCGCCGCCCGTGGAGGCGGTGTGATGAGCAGTTCAGCTTCATGTGTTGCAATCGTTACGTGAACCGCCCTTCACTGGACGCGAGCGATGTTACCCGAGCAGATTCCATTGCGCAACAGAATGCGTCAGCACCTGACATGCCAGCTTGTGCAAGGCTGAACGGGGCGTGCGGGCGCGGCCCGAAAAGCGCAGATGAGATGGTCTGAAAGCCAGCGATGACGCACAAAAAAACCAGTGTTTCCCGCTTGGGAACACTGGCATCTCGTCAGGACGGGGCGGCAACCCCGGTCATTCTCAGATGAACATGCCGCCCGAGACTTCCACGCGCTGCGCGTTGATCCAGCCATTGTCCGGACGCAGCAGCGAGGCAATCGCCGCGCCGATGTCATCGGGCAAACCGGCGCGACCTAGCGCGGTCTGGCTGGCCACGAAACTGTTCAGTTCGGCGTTGTCGCGCACGCGGCCGCCGCCGAAATCGGTCTCGATGGCGCCCGGTGCCACGGTGTTGACGGCAATGCCACGCGTGCCGAATTCCTTGGCCATGTAGCGCGTCATCACTTCCACACCGCCCTTCATGGCCGCGTAGGCAGCATAGCCGGGGAGGGAGAAGCGGGCCAGTCCGCTGGAGATGTTGATGATGCGGCCACCCTCGGCCAGCAGCGGCAGCAGCGCCCGGGTCAGGAAGAACGGACCTTTCAGGTGGACCTTGAAGAGCTCATCAAAGACCGCCTCGCTGGTCTCGGCAATGCTGGCATGCATGCCCATGCCGCCATTGTTGACCAGATAGTGGAAGTGGCGGGCCTGCCACTGCCGGACCAGTTGATCGCGCACTTTTTCGGCGAAGGCCGGGAAACTCGTGCTGTCGGCCAGGTCCAGTTGCAGCGCCACGGCGGTGCCGCCCAGGGCCTCGATCTCGGATACCGTGGCCTCGGCCGCAGTGCGGTTGCCCACGTAGGTGAGGATGATGCCCACGCCCTCGCGCGCCAGGTGCAGGGCGGCGTTCTTGCCCAGGCCGCGGCTGCCGCCGGTGATCAGGGCGATGCGAGGGGAGGTGTTGGCAGAAGAAAGTTGGGTAGTCATGTTCAGGCTCCGGTTAAGTCGTCGGGAAAATGGGAAGCAAGATCGGGAGAGAAATTGCAAGACCACGGAGCCCAGTATATTGAGAAGAAAATACCTAATAAATTTCTGATTTACTATTAGACTTTTCAATATTTCATAATAATCGCGGGCTGCTCATGAACCAGTTGGATACCCTCAGAATCTTCCAGCGCGTGGCCGAACTGGCCAGCTTCAGCGGCGCGGCGCGCCAGCTCGGGCTCCCCAATGCCAGCGTCTCGCTGGCCGTCCAGCAACTGGAGCAGATGCTGGGCACGCGCCTGCTCCAGCGCACCACGCGGCGCGTGCAACTGACGGCCGATGGCGAAGCCTTCTACCGCCGCAGCCAGGATCTGCTGGATGAGTTCGAATCCTTGCGCGGCATGTTCCGCGCCGGTGGGCAGCCCTTGAGCGGCAAGCTGCGGGTGGACATGTCCAGTGCCATGGCGCGCGAGGTGGTACTGCCGGCCTTGCCGCAGTTTCTCAAGCAACATCCGCAACTGGAGATCGAATTGTCGGCCAGCGACCGCCGCGTCGACCTGGTGGCCGAAGGTTTTGATTGCGTGCTGCGCACCGGCACGCTGGATGATTCCTCGCTGGTGGCGCGGCCCATCGGCCATCTGGTCCAGATCAACTGCGCCAGCGCCGCCTACCTGAAACGGCACGGCACGCCACGCACGCTGGAGGACCTGGCGCATCACCAGCTGGTGCATTACCGCCAGGTGCTGGGCGGACGTTCACCGGGATGGGAATGGTTCGACGGCCGCCAGACCCACACCCTGCCCATGGCCGGCAGCGTCACCGTCAACAGTACGGAGACTTACTATGCGGCCTGCCAGGCCGGACTGGGCTTGATCCAGCTGCCACTGGTAGGCGCGCAGAAACGCAAGATGCTCGACGGTGGCAAGCTGGTGGAGGTGCTGCCGCAATATCGCCCGGCGCCCATGCCGATCAATCTGCTCTACGCCAGCCGGCGCCATGTGCCGGCGCGGCTGGCCGAGTTCATGGACTGGCTGCATGCGCTGATCTTCCCGCTCACGCAGGAAGGCGGGCTCAGTCGCTGAGCAGCCCGTTCAGGCCAGCAGGGTGCGTCCGACCGGATCGATGGTGACCGTGCCGCGTCCGATCTCGATGACGCGTCCGCCGACCTGGATCGTACCATCGGCACCAACCGCCAGACGCAGGCGCGATGGACGGTCCACTGCAGCACCCTGGTCGATGGCGTAGTGCGCAGGCAGGTTCGCGCCGGTAGCGATCAGCCAGCCACCGAGGTTGGCGCAGGCCGAGCCCGTGCCTGGGTCCTCGGCCACGCCGCCGCCCTGTTTGGTGAAGAAATAGCGCGCCAGCACCTGGCCCGGGGCCTCCTCATCGAAGGCGAAGACATAGGCCGTCCTGCGTCCCAGACTGCTCACCGGCCAGCGTCCCAGCAGGCCGCTGTCGGGCTGGGCGCGCCGGACCGCCGCAACCGAACGCAGGGGAATCAGGAACTGGTCGGCGCCGGTGTCAACCCACATTGGGTCGGTTGCCAGGTCGCTTTCGTCGAGCGCCAACAGGCTCGCTACCTCGGCGCGCGAGAGCGGCGAGGGTGCGGTACGCGGACCGCCAGGACAGGGTGCGGTGAAGGTCCAGACATCGCCTTCGGCATTGACCGGCACCACCCCGGCCTTGAACTCCAGACGCAGTGCGTCGCCGCAGCCGAGCAGATCACGCACTACCTGTGCGGTGCCCAGCGTGGGATGGCCGGCAAACGGCATTTCATAGCCCGTGGTGAAGATGCGCACACGGGCATCGGCTACTGCCGAGGGCAAGATGAAGGTGGTTTCCGAGAGATTGAATTGCAGCGCCAGCGCGAGCATGGTGGCGTCATCCAGGCCACGCGCGTCCTCGAACACGCACAGGGGATTGCCGCCGAAGGTCGATTCGGCAAAGACGTTGAGCAGACGGTAGGCGTAGGTGGCAGGCATGAAGGTCTCGCAGCAGGGTCAGAAAACTTTCGCCATGGCGGAAGCGGGAAGGCCGATTGTAGTCACGGCCTTCGCTACGAGACAGATACAGTTTAATCGGCGACGCCGATACAGTTCAGTCACTTACGCCGATACAGTCGCGGCCCAGTTGCTTGGCGCGGTAAAGGCGGCGGTCGGCCTGTTCCAGGAACGCGATGCGCTGGTCCATGGGCGAGGGCACGATGGTGGCTACGCCCAGGCTGATGGTGATGTGCTCCGAAATCTGCGATTTGGCGTGGGGGAGGGCGGCCTCGTTGATCAGCGTGCGGCAGCGTTGCGCCACTTGCAGGGCCGCCTTTTCATCGCATTCAGGCAGGATCAGCACGAACTCTTCACCACCATAGCGGGCAAAGAAATCGCGGCTGCGGGTGGCGCTCTGGCTGAGGATCTGCGCCACCTGCTTGAGGCATTCATCGCCGCGGATGTGGCCGTAATGGTCGTTGTACTGCTTGAAGTAATCGATGTCGAGCATGATCAGCGACAGCGGCGCACGCGTGCTGACCGCATTGGCCCATTCCACTTCCAGCGCCGAATCGAACATGCGGCGGTTGGCCACGTTGGTCAGGCCGTCGCGGTAGGACAGCGCTTCCAGTTCCTTCTGCAGTTCAATCAGGCGGGCCTCGGTCTTCTTGCGCTCGGTGATGTCGAACATGAAGCCGATCAGCGAATTCGGGCTGCCGTCAGGGTTGCGCACCACGTGCACTACATCGCGGATCCAGACGTGCTCGCCATCGCGGGTCAGCGCGCGGTAGTCGGCTTCGTGGTCGGCGCCGGCCTTGGATTGCGCGATGCAGAAGTTGACCACCGCTTCGCGGTCGTCGGCGTGGATGCGCATGGCCCAGTCGTCAGCGCTCTTCCAGCTCTCCGGGGACCAGCCCAGCAGCTGTTCGATCTGCGGGCCGATGTAGGCGAACTGCATGGTGCTCCAGTCGATCTTCCAGGGAATTGCCTTGGTCGATTCCAGCAGGGTCTTGTAGACCGCGCTATCGGGTTCCATCAGTGCTTCGGTGGGGGTGCTCATGATTCTCCGTGGCGGGCTAACTGTGTTGTTGTGTTGTTGTAGGGAAATGCTGCCTCAGCGCAGCACCCAAAATTGGCAGCAAGGATAACGCGACTTGCTTTCAGGCGGATGAAAAAAGCGCTGAAATCATTTCAGCGGATATGCCTGGCTTGCTGCAAGGCAAGCACGGAAGAGGCGCTGTATGGGCGCTGAACGCGGGCTATCGTTTTTCCTTATATCCCTATCCCCATTCGGTATTTCCGGATTCTGCCGCCGGGCGGATAGACTTCAGTCACAGCAGTTTTCGAGACGGAGATTGTTGTGTGGACCGCTACCACGGTCGATGTGTCTGGCAGTGATGCACCTTACCCGGTGCAGTGATGGCAGACGCTATCTGAGACAAAAATTTCGGAGACAAGCAGTGCCTATCCGTTCGGCAGCTGAGCCTGCCGCAGCGGCGACGCCAACCGTAGAAGGCGATCGCAACTGCGCACAGGCTGTGACCCAAGTGAGCGCTCACTGGCCGGTCCTCGACAGACACCCGGCTCTTCGGCGACAGACGGCTTGCATACCGTCATCGCACACCCTGCAAACCTTACCGGTACAGTTGCAGACACTTTCGGCTTCGGTCCGGTCGCCTGATCGGTCCTGTTCGTTTTCTTCATGGCAAGCCAATGTCGCTCTGGTGACAACTGCGCGCCCGGAATTCCATTAAGCTAAAGCCCGAGGCGGATCCAGGCCCTAAAACAACGAACAGGAGACAAGCATGGACTTTGAACTCAATGAAGACCAACTGGCCTTCCAGCAAAGCGCGCGCGACTTTGCCGCCGGCGAGATGGCGCCCTTTGCCGCCAGGTGGGACGAGGAGGCGCATTTCCCGCTGGACGTGATCGCCAAGGCCGGCGAACTGGGCTTCTGCGGTCTCTACACGCCGGAAGAGGCAGGCGGACTGGGCCTGTCGCGGCTGGATGCCACCATCGTCTTCGAAGAACTGGCGCGCGCCTGTACATCGACGGCGGCCTACCTCACCATTCACAACATGGTCAGCTGGATGGTGGCCACCTGGGGCCATGCCGAACTGAAGGAAGAGTGGTGCGAGCAACTGGCTGCTGGCCAGAAGATCGGTTCCTATTGCCTGACCGAGCCGGGCTCGGGTTCGGATGCGGCGTCGTTGAAGACCACGGCACGCCGGGTGGACGACTTCTACCTGATCAACGGTGCCAAGGCTTTCATTTCGGGTGCGGGCAGCACCGACCTGCTGGTGGTGATGGCGCGCACGGGCGGTCCCGGTGCGCGCGGCGTCTCCGCCATTGCCGTGCCGGGCGATACGCCTGGCATCAGCTATGGCAAGAAGGAAAGCAAGATGGGCTGGAACAGCCAGCCCACGCGCACCATCAGCTTCGATAACGTCAAGGTACCGGTGGGCAATCTGCTGGGCGAGGAAGGCGAGGGCTTCGTCTTCGCCATGAAGGGATTGGATGGCGGGCGCATCAACATCGCCACCTGCTCGGTGGGCGCAGCCCAGGCAGCGCTGGACGCGGCCCATGCCTACATGAAGGAACGCAAGCAGTTCGGCCGTCCGCTGGCGGACTTCCAGGCGCTGCAATTCAAGCTGGCCGACATGCAGACCGAACTGGTGGCGGCGCGCCAGATGGTGCGCCTGGCCGCCACCAAGCTGGATGCTGGTTCGCCCGAGGCGACCACCTATTGCGCCATGGCCAAGCGGCTGGCCACCGACCTGGGGTTCCGCGTCTGCAACGAGGCGCTGCAGTTGCACGGCGGCTATGGCTACATCCGCGAATATCCGCTGGAACGCTATTTCCGCGACGTGCGGGTGCACCAGATCCTGGAAGGTACCAATGAAATCATGCGCGTCATCATCTCGCGCAACCTGCTCGGCCGCGACACGCTGGACGACATCCGCTGAACCATCCCGAGCCATCCCGAGGAAAGCATGCCCGACTACACTAACCTGAAACTGGAAAAACGCGGCCACACCGCCGTGCTCACACTCTCCAATCCACCGGCCAACACCTGGACCCGCGAGGCTCTGGCGGACCTGACGCGCCTGGTCAAGGACCTCAATGCCGACCGTGACATTTACACCCTGGTGGTGACCGGCGAAGGCGAGAAATTCTTTTCCGCCGGCGCTGACCTCAAGCTCTTCGCCGATGGCGACAAGGCCATGGCGCGCGAGATGGCGCGCCGCTTCGGTGAAGCCTTCGAAACGCTGTCTGCCTTCCGTGGCGTTTCCATCGCCGCCATCAATGGCTATGCCATGGGCGGCGGCCTGGAGTGCGCCCTGGCCTGCGACATCCGCATCGCCGAAGAACAGGCCCAGATGGCCCTGCCCGAAGCCGCCGTGGGGCTGCTGCCTTGTGCCGGGGGGACGCAGAACCTGCCCTGGCTGGTCGGTGAGGGCTGGGCCAAGCGCATGATCCTGTGCGGCGAGCGGGTCAATGCCGAGACCGCCTTGCGCATCGGCCTGGTGGAAGAAGTGGTACCCAAGGGCCAGGCGCGCGAACGTGCGCTGGCGCTGGCGCTGCAGGCCGAGAAGCAGAGCCCGTCCTCGGTGGCGGCCAGCAAGCAGCTGATCCAGGGCGCGCGCCACAATCCGCTGGGGACCATCCTGCAGACCGAACGCGAACTGTTCGTCGATCTCTTCGATACCCAGGACCAGAAGGAAGGCGTCAATGCCTTCCTTGAAAAACGTGCACCGGGCTGGAAAAACGCCTGAACGAATCGGCACACCGGCTGACGTTTTCTGCACCATGACCTGCCTTTGACGCCGCAAATGCAGCGCCGGGGCAGCTTTGGTGTGTTGCCCTCGGGCCAAACGGCGGCTTTGATCATCCCCGGTCCCGCCGGGGCTCTCATGTCCGATTGAACGATCTTCTGCGTACCGGGCAGGTAAGGCCGCATGCCCTGCGGCGTTTTGTGTTAACGTGGTCGGCTTCGTCGCCACGACTGCCAGCGAGCCCATGCCCATCGTCTACCGTACCGATCTTCGCCTGAGCGCCGATCAATTCATCGACATCCTTTCCCGCACTTCGCTCGGCCCGCGCCGTCCTCTGGAGGACCGCGAATGCATGCAAGCCATGGTGACCCACGCCAGCCTGATGGCCACGGCCTGGGACGGTGAGTTGCTGGTGGGCGTGGCGCGCTGCGTGACCGATTTCGTCTATGCCTGCTACATGTCGGAGCTGGCCGTGGATGCGCAATATCAGCGCCAGGGGATCGGCAAGGAATTGATCCGCGCCGCCCGTAGCCGCCTCGGGCCGCGCTGTCGCTTGCGCCTGCTGGCGGCCCCCGATGCGACCGACTATTACAGCCATATCGGTTTCGCCCACAGCCCCCGCTGCTGGGAGCTGACGCCGGGAAATGAACTTAAATAATGTTATAAATCATTTATAAAGATTTTCCATGATCGAGATTCAAACTTATCGCCCGCAACACGCGCAGGGCGTGGTCGACGTGATCCTGCCCATCCAGCAGGAAGAGTTCGGGATTCCCATCACGCTGGAGGGACAGCCCGACCTGAAGGATATTGCCGGTTTCTACCAGAAGGGCCACGGCAATTTCTGGGTGGCGCTCGATGGCGGCAAGGTGGTGGGCACCGTCTCGCTGCTCGACATCGGCAACGCCCAAGTGGCGTTGCGCAAGATGTTCGTGGCGGCCAGCCATCGCGGCAAGGAGCATGGCACCGCCGCGCGCCTGCTGGAAGGGGCCATCGCCTGGGCGCGCGCGCAGGGCGTGCGCCAGATCTTCCTGGGGACCACGGCCAAGTTCCTGGCGGCGCATCGCTTCTATGAAAAGAATGGTTTCCGCCTGATCGACAAGAGCGAACTGCCCGCCAGCTTCCCGGTGATGGTGGTCGATACCCGCTTCTACGCGCTGGATTGCTGAAGCGGCATCGCAGGCATCAAAGGCGCCGCTGGCTGTCCACCCCGAAGTAGAACCACTCGTTGCCCGGCAGGGCGCGCGGGTTGGGAAAGACGATGTAACCGGCCTCCGGTGCCATCACCGCCTGGCCATCATGGCGATGGCCGATCACCTCGCCCTGCTGCACGCGATCGAAGCTGGACCATTCGCGGCTGAAGCGGTCCTCGGGATGATCCATGTCGATCACGTCCACCAGCCGGATCAGCTGGATGTCCGCCACCGGCGGCTGCAAGGGCGCGTCGATCATGCCGTGCAGTGCCAGCGTCTGCAGGATGGCGCGGTAGGCCACTTCCGGTGCTTGCGGGTCGTCGTGCTGGCCGCATTCCAGCGTCACGCCATACAGGCCCTTGCTGCGCGCATATTCGGTGGTGCCCACGCCGTATTGCCGGTCCAGCAGGTCGGGCGAGACCGCATGACCTTGCTGGCGGCGGCGTTCCACGCCGCTCACGTAGGCCCCCATCCAGCCTTCCACCACACGCTGGCAGCCCAGGTGCGCCACCATGCGCGCTTCGGCCGCCGCATGGGCGAAGGGCTCGACCTCGCCGCTGTTGTCTTCCGGACCCAGCATCGCAAAGGGCGTGCCACCGGTATGGAAGGAGTGCAGGTCGAGCAGGATCTCGTGCTCATCGATCCACCCACAGAGCACGTTGCAGAGCTGGTCTTCGAAGTTGGCCGGCGCCGCATGCGGGCGCAGGTTGCGGTTGAGATTGCGCTCTCCCTGGCGCTGGCGCTTGTGGTAGGCCAGCGGATTGGTCACCGGCACCAGTGTCAGCAGGCCGCGCTGCAGGCGCAAGCGGCCGCTGTCGAGTTCGCGTTGCAGACGGTGGATGGCCTGGGTGCCGCAGGTTTCGTTGCCGTGGACCGCGCCCAGGATCAGCAGGCGCGGGCCGGGCGCGAAGGCCGTGTATTGCAGCCTATGCAGGGAAGTCGGAAGTTGGTCGGACATCATGGACAAGTGGATCACGCAAGAAGACAGAAGGCGCAACGATACCCCGGTTCGGGCGGCGCTGCCAGCCGCCCTTGTGTCCGATGGACAGCGGCGTGCGCCCTAGCGCATAGGCTCCTGCCAGTCGGGACTGGCGGTGGTGGCCACGGCATCGTGTGCGTGCAGGCTCTCGAAGTGCGACACGCGTATCGCGCAGGTTCCGAAGCGCGCTTCCAGTGCCTGCCGCAGGCGGCGCGCAGCATCTTCCACGTACATCAGGTTGGCGCCGTTGGCCAGCGCGAAGGCTTGTTCATCGGCGCGCCGCACGGCGGTCTGCACGGCCGTGCCCAGTGCGGTTTCGGCGGTGTCGATCAGGTCTCGCAAGGGAAAATGCGCGGCATCACCGGCCACGGCAATGCCCAGTTCGGCTTCGCTGCGCTGGCTGTGCGGCGTGGCCAGGCTGCCGTGCCTTGCGAGCCAGGCCAGCACGGTATCGTGACGGATGGCATCCTGCTGCGCGAAGTCCGCCGCAAAGGCATCCTGTAGCGCCTGGCGCGAGAGGGCGGCCGAGCAGGGGCAGGTAGAGGAATAGGCGATGCGCACGCTCAGGCGCATGTCCAGCGCCGTATCCTGCAGTTGTGCCGAGAGCGTGACGGGATAACTCTTCCAGCCCGCCAGCTCAGGCGTGACCAGTGCCGTGCGCTGCTGTAGCAACGCGAAGTCCAGCCGCAGGGACGCTGCGCGCGACTGGCAGTCGGCATGGCTTTCGCGCATCTGCCGCAGCAGGCCATGCAGGGCGGCGGGTGTCAGGTGCGAACGGCTGGCAAAGGTATCGAGCAGCAGATAGAGCCGCGACATGTGGATGCCCTTGGCTTGCGGATCGGGCAGGTCCACCGCGACCTCGGCACTGGCCGGCAGCAGGGCGCCATCCTCCAGGCGCAGCGGCAGGGCGATGCCGCGCATGCCCACCCATTGCAGGGGCAGGGCGATGCTGGCCGCTTCGTCTCTGGCCACGTCGGGCAGGGTGCCCGGCTTGTTGATGTGGGACATCCAGATCACTCCCAGCCGGGGAAGGGATCGGCCATGCGCGCCCAGCCCATCGGACCTTGCGCCATCTCGGCATCGCTCAGCAGGCAGGCTTCCAGCCGGGCGGTCAGTACAGCCTGGTCCATGTCCATGCCGATGAGAACCAGCTCCTGGCGCGCGTCACCGACGTTATCGTCCCACTGCTCCAGGATGAAATCGATGGATTCCTGATCCTGCGGCCATTTTTCGCGCGGCACGGCGGCCCACCATTTTCCGGCCAGGCCGTGGCGGCAGACCGCGCCGGCTTGCGACCACGAACCGGCGTGTGCCGGCCGCGTGGCCAGCCAGAAGAAGCCCTTGGAGCGCACCACGCCAGGCCATTCGCTGTTGACCAGATCGTGGAAGCGCTGCGGATGCATGGGGCGGCGCGCGCGCCAGGCGAAGCTGGTGATGCCGTATTGCTCGGTCTCCGGTACATGCTCGCCGCGCAGTTCCTGCAGCCAGCCGGGCGCCTGGCTGGCCTGTTCAAAATCGAACAGGCCGGTGTTGAGCACCTGGTCCAGCGCGACCTTGCCGAATTGTGCGGTGACGATGCGTGCGCGCGGATTGAGCTTGTGCAGGATGGCGTGCAGGCGCTCCAGGTCGGCTGGCGACACCAGGTCCAGCTTGTTCAACACAATCACGTCGCAGAACTCGATCTGCTCGATCAGCAGGTCGACCACGGTGCGGCTGTCTTCCTCGCCCATCGATTCGCCGCGTTCCTGCAGGCTGTCCTGCGAGCTGTAATCCTTCAGGAAATTGAAGGCATCGACCACCGTGACCATGGTGTCCAGGCGCGCCACGTCGGAGAGGCTGGCGCCTTCGTCATCGGTGAACGTAAACGTTTCGGCCACCGGCAGCGGCTCCGAGATGCCGGTCGATTCGATCACCAGCTGGTCGAAACGGCGCTCGCGGGCCAGCTTGCGCACTTCCATGAGCAGGTCTTCGCGCAGGGTGCAGCAGATGCAGCCATTGCTCATCTCCACCAGCTTTTCTTCCGTGCGGGAAAGATCGGCACCGCCATCGCGCACCAGGGCGGCATCGATGTTGACCTCCGACATGTCATTGACGATCACCGCCACGCGGCGGCCTTCGCGGTTGTGCAGGATGTGGTTGAGCAGGGTTGTCTTGCCGGCACCGAGGAAGCCGGACAGCACCGTGACGGGGAGCCGGCGGTCGCCGGGCTGGCGTTGTGGGGTGGTCATGAGGAGCGTGAAATGACGGAAATGAGGAGCCGGTAAAAACGCAATCAGCAGTTTGGGTTAACTGCTTAAATGCAACTGAGTTGCGAATATCTCACAAATGCAACAATGTTGCAAATAGTGGTGGCACGGCGCAGGCCTTCGCGCCGGCCGGCCAGCGGTGGGAAAGGCTGGCTTGTGCTAGCATGTCGCCTCGTAACAAGGAGGTTTCATCACATGTCCCAGATCTTCCCGTACAAGGGAAACGCCGTCATCCCGGAGATCAAGAAGCTCGACAACGGCAAATTCATGGCTTGCTTCGTGATTCACGAAGGCAAGGATGGCAGCGGCAAGCTGCGCTACCAGCGCAAGGCGCCCACCAATGAATTCGATACCGAAGACGAGGCCATCGCCTACATCCTCGATTTTTCGGGCGACTGGATCGACGAAAACCCCATGTGATCCTGCGCGGGTGCCTTCACCAGGGCGCCGCAGGGCACAGGCAGGAAGAGCCGCACGGAGTCATCCGGCGGCTCTTCTTTTTTGGCTGCGACAAATTGCCACATTCGCAGCGCCGGCAGCACGCCCTACAATCGCGCACCTGATTCCGTTTTCCGCGCCCAGCGCGCCGGCCCGCCGACATGACCATCCAATCCTTCCCGCCCGCAGCCGATGGCGCTGCCACTGCTGCCAGCCTGCACTCCCGTCCGGCCGCCTCGGCCTTGCATGCCGTGTTGCTGCGCCTGCATTTCTATATCGGACTGTTCGTCGGGCCCTTCATCCTGGTGGCGGCATTGACTGGCACGCTCTACGTGCTCACGCCGCAGATCGAATCGCATCTCTATGCCGCGCAGCTCTACAACCACAGCCAGGGCGAGGCCCGGCCACTGGCCGACCAGGTGGCTGCCGCACAGGCCGTCATCGGAGCGCAGGCGCGGCTGTTCGCGGTGCGTCCGGCCAAGGCGCCGGGGTGGAATACGCGGGTCATGTTCAGCCAGCCCGGGCTGGGTGATTCGGAGAGCCGCGCCATCTTCGTCGATCCGGTGAGCCTGCACATCAAGGGTGACCTGATCGTCTACGGCACCAGCGGCGTGCTGCCCTTGCGCACCACGCTGGATTACCTGCATCGCAACCTCATGCTGGGCGAGCTGGGCCGCAACTACAGCGAGCTGGCCGCTTCCTGGCTGTGGCTGGGCGCGCTGGGCGGTGTGTGGCTGTGGTGGCGTGGCCGCCAGCGGCGCGCTGCCGGCAAGGCGCGCGCAGCGCGTGCGCTGACTACGCGCCGGCTGCACACGCTGGTGGGCCTGTGGATCGTGCTGGGGCTGGTGTTCTTCTCGGCGACTGGCCTCACCTGGTCACGCTGGGCCGGTGAGCGCGTGAGCCAGATGCGCACGCAACTGGGCTGGATCACGCCATCGGTATCGACCCAGCTGCAGCCCGGCGCACCGGCCATGTCCATGGGCGAACACGCCGATCACATGGGCGCGCATGGCATGTCCATGCCTGGTGCCAGCGATCCGGCCCGGTTCGACATGGTGCAGCAGATCGCCCGCGCTGGTGGCATCGATGCCGCCGAGATCGAGATCCGTCCGCCGCGCGCAGCCAATCAGGCCTGGGTGGTGCGCGAAGTGGACCGCTCCTGGCCGACCCAGGTGGATACGGTGGCCATCGATGCGGATCGCATGGCCATCACCAGCCGCGCCGATTTCGCCGGCTTTCCATTGATCGCCAAGCTGATCCGCTGGGGCGTGGATGCCCATATGGGCGTGCTGTTCGGCGTGGTCAACCAGATCCTGATGGCACTCTTCGGCGTGGCCCTGACGGGCTTGATCGTGTTGGGTTACGTAATGTGGTGGCGGCGCCGTCCCGCTGCGGGCGCCAGCCTGGCACCGCTGGTCCAGGCGGTGATGCGGCTGGCGCCCGTGCAGCGCGTCACGCTCGCGGTGCTGGCGCTGTTGCTGGGCTGGAGCCTGCCTTTGATGGGCGTGAGCCTGTTGCTCTTCTTGCTGGTGGATGTGATCCGCTACGCACGGCATCAGCGCGCTGCGGCTTGATCATTCACTGAGCTGGCCGTCGGCGGTCTGCTCGAACCATTCACTGCCGCGTTGCACGAAGGTCTGCGACGCGGCCAGCGCAAAACTGTTCAGTTCGGGCTGCCAGCCCAGCCGATGCACCACGATCTGGTGCGCCTCCACCTGCAGCACGTTGAAGGAATTGCTCTCGCCGCGGCCTCGGGTGGAGGTGGCCGTACCTGCCTGCACCACCAGCGCCGAATAACCGGGAATGTGATAGCGCCCGGCGCTGCTGACGGCCGAACTGGTATGCACGTGACCGGCCAGCAACACGTCGGCCCCGCATAGCGCGAAGGCCCGCATGGCCGGCACCGCCTGGCCGACCAGGCCATGGTGATGCGGCCCCGGCGGCAGGTCGAAGGGATGATGGGTGACGATGATCTTGACCAGGTGATCGCCCGCGCCGTGCAGCTCGCGCCGGGCCAGTTCGATCTGGCGGTCGTTGACGCGGCCATCCTTGATGGTCAGCGAACGCGCAGTATTGATGCCCACTACCGCGATTTCCTCGTCCACATACAGCGGCTGCAGATCGGCAGTGATGTGGCGCTTGTACTTGCGCAGCGGCTGCAGCAGGCGCGCGGCGACGTTCAAGAGCGGCACGTCGTGGTTGCCCGGCACCACCAGTTGCGGCTGTGGCAGGGCATCGAGGAATTGTCTGGCCTCCTTGAACTGGCTGCTGCGTGCGCGCTGGGTCAGGTCGCCGGAGACCACGACCAGATCGGGCCGCAGTTCATGTACCTGCGCAATCAACGGTTCGATGATGGCAGGGTCGATACGGCCGAAGTGCAGGTCGGAGAGGTGGATGAGGGTACGCATCACTTCTCTCCTGGCAGTTTGCCGGACAGGCCGGATTCGTTATCGTCGCCGCCTTCGCCGCTGGCCCGCTGTGGCACGATCACCGTCAGCGAGGCCGGACGGATGCGGTACAGCAGGGGCGTGTGCATCAGGTTGACTTCGCCATCGGTGGCCACGCGCATGCGCTTCTTGCGGGTTTCGATGTGGATCTCGGTGGCGGTGAGCACATCGAAGTCGTGCGCTTCGTGCAGGCGTCCGAACAGCGCGTGCAGGGCCAGCCGCAGCAAGCCCCAGCGTCCGGTGCGATGGCAGACGTAGAGACTGAGCTGGCCTGCGGTGAGGGTGGTGCGCTTGCCGATGTCCAGGCCGCTCATCAGGTATTCGTTGTTGCCGATGAAGACGAAGGGCGTACGCCGCCAATGTTCCCGGCCATCAATGGACAGACGCACGTGCAGGAAGGGATAGCGCCGCAGCGCGCCCATCGCTGCCCAGGTGAAGGCCAGCCATTTGCCACGGCCCAGGCGGGCCTGCTGCTTCTCGCGTTCGCGCACGATGTCGGGATAGAGGCCGAGGCTGGAATTGTTGATGAAGGGCGTGCCATTGACTTCGCCGCTGTCGACCTTGAGCCGCCGTCCGGTGGCAATGTTGGCGATGGCGTCGTCGAGCGCCAGCGGGATGTTGAGATCCTTGGCGAAGTGATTCAGCGTGCCCAGCGGCAACACGCCCAATGCGCTCTGGCAATGCGGATCGGCCAGCAGGGTCGAGGCCACCGCATTGACGCTGCCGTCACCGCCGCCCACGGCCACCACCGGCACCTTGTCGCGCACGGCCGCGCGGGCCGTCTGCAGCATGTCTTCGCCGCTGCGGGCCAGATGCACAGTGGCATGCAGGCCGTGGCGGGCGAATTGCGCGGTGACGTGCGCTGCCAGTTTCTCGGCGTGTCCGGCACCGGCTCGGGCGTTGATGACCGCCACCACATCGGGGCGTGGCATAGGTGATTTGCCATGGCTGGCGGGCGATTCCTGGGTCTTGTCGGCTTGTTCGGTCATCCGCAGGCGAGTGAGAAGGTGGTTTCAGAGCCCGTTGGAGCGCGGCCGCGCGTAATAGTGCCGCTGCCACGTAAACACTACCGTCGTCCATAGCGCGAACCAGGCCGTCCCGAGCAGCATGGCGCCCAGTACATCGCTGAGAAAATGCGCGCCCAGGTAGACCCGGCTGAAGGCGGTGAGCGCCACCAGCAGCAGCGCGGCACCGATCACCGCCACCCGCACGCCGTGCGCGCCGGTGTGCAGCCGCGCCCCGATGGCTGCGATCACACCTGGCTGGTTGAGCAGATAGGCAGCCAGCATGGCGTAGAGCAGCGTGGCGCCGATGGTATGGCCGCTGGGAAAGCTGTAGCTGTGCAGGACCAGGATGGGATCGTCAAAGCTCGGGCGCAGGCGCGCGAAGACATGCTTGAGGCTGAAGTTGCACAGCATGCCGCCGGGCAACACCAGCATCAGGTCGGTCACCCAGACCCAGCGCGCCTTGCGCACCATGTGCCAGAGCAGTGCCGCCCCCATCAGCAGTACGCCGATGGTGCCGTGCAGATGCGTATAGCCCAGTACCAGTTCGGTCAATGGCGAAAAGGCATGCTGGTTGAACCAGTCCGCCAGCTGCTGGTCCAGGCGGGTCAGGTCGCCCTTGGTGTGGACTTCGTAGGCGATCAGGGCAAACAGCAGGGCTGTCGAGAGCACGGCCATGAGGCCGGTCGTGAGCGGCAATCCGAGGGGATGGTTGCGCGCCAGTCTGGCGCGCAGGAAGCCTTGCAAACAAGACGAGGGAGTGCGGGGGCTATCAGTCATCCAGACATTCTAACCTCCGCCACCTGCCTGCCGGCAAGTGGCGCCGGTGCGCGACTCAGGCGCAGGGATCGTTGCCCAGTGCGATGGCGCGCAGGGCCGGCAGGTCGCACAGCTCGACGTCGCGGTGGTTGACTTCGATCACGCCGGTCTTTTTGAAGTTGGTCAGCAGGCGGCTCACGCTTTCCACGGCCAGGCCGAGGTAGTTGCCGATTTCCTCGCGTGTCATGCGCAGCTGGAAACGGGTCGAGGAGTACCCGCGGCTGGCGTAGCGGGAGGACAGGTTGAGCATGAAAGCGGCCATCTTCTGCTGGGCGGTCATGCTGCCCAGGGTCAGCATGACGCGCTGCTCGCGTGAAATTTCCAGGCTCATCATGCGGTGGAACTGGCGCAGCAGCGTGGGCATGTCGCGGAACAGGTCTTCCAGGCGCGCGAAGGGAATTTCGCAGACTTCGCTGTCTTCCAGTGCCACCGCCTCGCACAGGTGGTGGCCGGCGCCGATGGCATCCATGCCCAGCAGTTCGCCGGCCATCTGGAAACCGGTGATCTGCTGGCCTCCACTGGTATTGCCCTGGAAGGTCTTGAAATGGCCCAGGCGAATGGCGTAGAGCATGTCGAATTTGTCGTTGAAGCGGTAGAGGCTTTCATCCCGCTTGACCTTGCGGCGGCGGTTGATGACCTGCTCCAGTCGCTGCATGTCGCCCTGGTCCAGCCCCATCGGCAAGCATAGCTGGTGCATGCTGCAGGCCGAGCAACTGGCGCGCAGCGCATTCAGGGTGAGCGGAGGTGGAGAATGTACGGACGTGTGGGCAGGTAGGCTGGACATAAGCGTTGGGTTTCCTCTGTGTTGTGGCGGCGTCGGCTGGCCAGGGCTTGGCGTGATGATATGTGATGCGCCACATTGTCATGCGGCCACGCTGCGATTTTTTTCGTTACTTTTACCACAGTTTTTAGCTGCGAAACGCATCGGCAGGGTGACGAATCAAAACTTTCATCAGAGCAAGTTGCAGTTTGCTTTTTGGTTACGCTTGCGCTGCCGGGCTATTTCACCAGCTTCAGCACCGCCCGGAACTGCGGATGTTCGCTCTGCTGCAGCCACTCATAGGCCACCATTTCCAGCGTAACCGGGGTGGCGCCTGCCGCGCGCAAGCGGTCCAAAGCAGCGTCCCGGTCCAGCGGGCGGCGCGCGCCGCAGGCTTCCAGCAGGGGCAGTACGCGATAACCCCGTTGCAGCAGGGAAAGCGCCGTCTGCAGTACGCAGATGTGGGCCTCGCAGCCAGCAATGACGATCTGCCGCACGGTCGGCGGAATCATCGCCAGCAATCCATCTGCACAGGCATCGAAATGCTGTTTGGACAAGGGTGCATCGCACAGGCGCCCGATATCGGGATGATTGTGGCCCAGCTTGTCGGGCATCTGCTCGGTGGCGATGACCGGCACCTCCAGCAGGCGGGCGATGGTCGCCATGCGCACCATCTGCGCCAGTACTGCCTGCCCGTCATGGATGGCGGGCAAGAGTTTTTCCTGCGGATCGATCACCAGCAGGGCGGATTGATGGGCCTGTATCAGCATGAGGGTCCTGTTCATGAAGGGCTTGGCAGAAATTGAAGCTTTTGTGTCATTGACGCCAAGCGGGTGGGAATTCGACAATTTTTCCATCATTGACCCTCCGGAGCAAATCCATGCGCCCCTCCTTGTCCGCCCACGTCGGTGGCGGTAGCCGCAATGCCGCCATTCTGGCCCTGTGCCAGGGCCTGTTCACCTGCGCCATCTCGATCGACCTGACCCTGACCGCGCTGACCGGCTGGCAACTGGCCCCGGACAAGGCGCTGGCGACCTTGCCGTTTGCCCTGATTACGGTGGCCGGTGCAGTGGTGACCTGGTTTGCCGCCTTCCTGATCCAGCGCCTGGGCCGGCGCTGGTCCTTCGTTCTGGGGGCGGCCAGTTGCTGTGTGGGCGGGCTGATCTCGGTGTGGTCGGTCTGGCATGCCCATTTCTGGACCTTTTGTGTGGGCACCGCGCTGGTGGGGGTGTTCCAGGCCTTTGCCCAGTATTACCGGCTGGCTGCCGCTGACGCGGTGGACGAGTCGGCCAAGAGCCGCGCCATTTCCACCGTCCTCGCCGGGGGTGTCATTGCGGCCCTGGTCGGGCCGGCGCTGGCGGCCTGGAGCAAGGACTGGTTTCCCACGGCGCTGTTTGCCGGAGCCTATCTGGTGGTGGCGGGCATGGGGTTGCTGTCGGTGCTGGTACTGGTCTTGTTCTATCGGGATCAGCACGAGCCTGCGGCAGCGGCACAGTCCCAGGCCGAGCCCGCGCCGGCCCGGCCCTTGTCGGTCATCGCGCGTACGCCGGTGTTCATGGCCTCGGTAGCCAACAACGTCGCCGGCTCCATGGTGATGATGTTCATCATGACGGCCGCACCCCTGGCTGCCGTGGCCTGCCATCACGGGATCGACGATGGCGCGGCCATCATCCAGTGGCATCTGGTGGGCATGTATGCGCCTTCCTTCTTTGCCGGCCGCCTGATCCAGCGCATCGGCCTGGGCTCGGTCCTGCTGGCCGGGCTGGGGATGAATCTCGGCTGTGCGCTCATCGCCATGGTCTCGACCATGCTGCCAGCCTTCTACGTGGCCTTGCTGTTGCTGGGGGTGGGCTGGAATTTCATGTTCGTCGGCGGGACTACGCTGCTGGCGCAGTCCTATACGCCCGCCGAGCGCGCCAAGACCCAGGGCCTGGCCGAACTGATGCGCTACGCCGCGACCGCCCTGGCCACGCTGGGCGCCGGACCCTTGCTGGCGCGCTTTGGCTGGGCCACGCTCAATGCCGCCATCCTGCCGGTACTGTTGCTGTCGGCCCTGGTGACGCTGCGCTGGATGTGGGCCCGGCGTGCCGGGCGCACGGCGCTGGCAGCCGGGCTGCGCTAAGATCGGGCGATGATTCCCTTGATGCCCGACATGACTCCCTCGCCATCCTCCCAAGCCACCCAGGCGCCGCGCAATGTGGTCCTGCTCGCCTATGCCGGCATGAACCTGCTGGATCTGTCCGGTCCGCTGCAGGCGCTGGCCACGACCAACCGCCTGCAGGGGCGCGAGGTTTATCGCCTGCACGTGGCTTCCGCGCAGGGCGGGGCGGTGCTTACCAGTGCGGGCTTGCCGGTGTTTACGCAAGCCTTGTGCGAGCTGGACGCGTTGCTGGCCGGCGATGGGCTGCATACGCTGATTTCGCCCGGTGGCAGCCTCGGCGACACCTTCAGCGTCGATACCGCCCTGGTAGCGTGGATACGCCGGGCCGCGCCCCTGGCCCAGCGCGTCTGCTCGGTCTGTACCGGTGCCTTCCACCTGGCCGAGGCCGGGGTACTGGACGGTTTGCGGGTGACCACGCACTGGGGTTCGGCCGAGCAGTTGCAGCGCCGCTATCCGGCGCTGGAAGTGGATGGCGAGCCGATCTATATCCGCCAGGGCAGGATCTGGACCTCGGCCGGTGTCACTGCCGGCATCGATCTGATCCTGGCCCTGGTGGAGCAGGATCTGGGACACGCCGCTGCGATTGCGACGGCCCGCCAGCTGGTCATGTTCATCAAGCGACCGGGCGGGCAATCCCAGTTCAGCCACCCGCTGGCCTCGCAGGCGGCCGGTGCCGGGCGCTTCGCCGAACTGCACGCGTGGATCGCCGCCAATCTGGATGCAGATCTGCGGGTGGAGAACCTGGCCCGCCAGGCCAACATGAGTCCGCGCACCTTCGCGCGGCTGTACGTGGCCGAGACCGGCCGCACCCCGGCACGCACGGTCGAGCTGATGCGCCTGGAGGCAGCGCGGCGCGCGCTGGAAGAGACCCGGCTGCCCTTGAAGCGTATCGCCAGCCAGTCCGGCTATGGAGAGGAACAGAACCTGCGCAGGGTCTTCCTGCGCCAGTTGGGGGTGAGTCCGGGGCAGTACCGCGAGCGTTTCGCGGCCTCATGATACCGACTGTCTGGCACCCCGCAGGAAGCGCTCCTGGTGGCTGCGCACGCCCTGGCTGATGCGCTCCCAGGTGCGCTCGGGGAAGTCCGCTGGCAACTCGGCTTCGGCCGCCTCCAGGGCATCGCCTGCACCGTGCACCAGCGCGAGCATGGCCTGCCACACCGGTTCGCCCCCATGCTGCAGCGCCAGTTGCCGCCAGTGACGCGCTTCGATGGTATGGAAATGCCGATGCGGATTGCGCCCGCGCAGCATCATGGCCGGCCCGGCCTGGCGCGCGCGGAACTGATTGGGGCCTTTGCCGAAGTAGGGCCACATCGACAGCACGTCATAGAGCGGGGTCATTTCATAGCGGCCACCCGCATGCAGGTGCAGCGAGAAGTTCTTGGCGTGGCCATCGGTGGCGGCCAGCAGGAAGAAGGCCAGTTGTGCCAGCAGGAAGTAGGTCTTGTCGCCCACCTGGCTGCTGGCATTGAGCAGTCCCAGGCATTGGACCAGGCCTGGACCGCCCTGGCTTTCATATTTCAGGGTCGGCGGCAGGCCAAAGGCCTGGCAGAAATCTTCCTGGGGCAGGCGGGCGATCCAGCCGTCTTTCATCCTGATGCGGTCGAAGCGCTCCACCGCCAGCACCGTATGACGCCCGAAATGTTCTACCCGCGCCGGCGCCACCGGCAATCCCATGGCAGCGAGGATGCGCGAGCACAGCCATTCGTTGTAGACCGAATCCCCCGCATCGACCCGCTGCATGACGCCACCGATCAAGCCCAGTGGCAGCTTGATGATATGGGTGGTCGGGGTGGCACCCAGCGGACGGCACCATTTGCCGCGATACCAGGTGAGTGCGGTCTTTTCCTGCGCACCGGCAATGGAAATGCGTAACGCATCTTCCTGGACACTGGCCGGGGGCGAGGACAAGGGCAGGGCATACAGCAACTGCTCGATGGCGGCCTCATCCAGGCGCTCGCAGTCAATGCTGCGCCAGCCTTGCGGCTCCTGATCGGGCCGCAGCAGTTGCAGCGCGCCCACGCAGTCGCGGCCGAGCGCCTGCAGCAGGTCGAACACCCCGGTGGAGGGCAGCCGATAGCGCTGGCGCAGCCGTTCGCGGATGTCGGCATTGTCGGGCAGCAGGTTGTCGAAGTAATGGCGTACCGTGTCGCCACGCAGTTCGCCCGAAGCCGTCAGCGGCAAGGACAGCGAAAGCGGCCGGAAGTGCGCCGAACGCGCCCACTGTGGCGCATAGCGGAAGCGGTGCATCTGGCGGTCCACGCTCCAGGTGCCGACCAGTTCGCCATTCATCCAGGCATTGAGCTGCATTACCAGGAGCCCTGTTTTCTGGCCGGGATATATACGGGCGCACCAGGTTCCGCGGCTGCGTGGGCGGGTTGATCGCTGGCATGGACGTGCAGTTTCAGGCTGGCCCCCAGGGTGGAGAGCAGCAACATCATCTGCTCCACGCTGACGGCGCCCGGATTGGCCTCGATCTCGGCAATGCGGGCCTGGCTCACGCCCACGCGTTCGCCCAGCTGGGCCTGGGTCATGCGCTGTTGCTTGCGCAAGGCGCGCAGATGCTCACGCAACTGGGTGGAGAGACTGATGGGAAAGTCGTTGGCCATGAAGGCTCCATCAAGACAAGCAGACAAGGATGCGGCAGAGGCTGGCCGTGATCTCCGTTCGGGGTGCTCGCAGGCGTCACGCCGCTCAATGAGAAATATAGGATAAGAACGATAAAATCACAATATAAGAAAAATCTTATTTTTGTATTTATCGTTTAGAACTTATAAATTGTCATTATCGGCTTGCGCTTGTTTTGTGTCCGGGGCCCTGTTTCCGGGCACCAGTGCCGTCAGCGCCGAGAGCGAGTCCAGCCACCACGACAGTGCCGGGCCGGCTGGATGGTCGGGCTTGTAGACGCATTGGATCGGCAGTTCGGCGCCCTGCGGTGGATGATGGATGGTACTGATGCTCACCAGACGTCCGGCCGCGAGGTCATCCCTGACCACGTGCAAGGGCATGTTGCCCCAGCCCATGCCGGCCCGCAGCAGGGCGTGCTTGGTGCCCAGGTCGCTCATGCGCCACGTCAGGCGCGAGTGTACCGAGAAGTCCTGGCGCGCCGTCAATTCACTGCGGTCAGAAAGCACCAGCTGGGTTTGCTGCTGCAAGAGCTTTTCGGAAATGCGTCCCTTGATCCTGGCCAGGGGATGATCCGGCGCGACCACGGCCACCAGTTGCACGCTGGGTAGCGTAATGCGCAGCAGATTGGGCGGCGTGGTGGGCAAGGTGCCCAGGATGCCCAGCATGGAGCGCCCGTCGATGACGCGCTCGGCCACCGCGCCCAGGGCTTCCACCTCCAGCCTGACGGTCACCGCCGGGAAAGCCTGGCGAAAGCGCTGCAACAGATCCACCAGGCAATCGGTGGGGAAGAACACGTCCACGGCCAGCGACACCTCCAGTTCCTGGCCCCGCGCATAGGAACTGGCGCGGACCTGCAGCGAATCGACATGATCCAGCACCTGCCGCGCATCGGCCAGCAGCGCCACCCCCGGGCCGGTGAGCTGGGGCCGGTAGCCGCTGCGGTCGAACAGCAGCACGTCGAGCTGGTCTTCCAGCGTGGCGATGGCATAGCTGACGGCCGACTGGGCCCGCGCCAGCTTGCGGGCGGCGGCCAGGAAACTGCCGCTGTCGGCGACCTGCACGAAAACCCGCAACTGATCCAGCGACAGACGTTCAATGTTCATGCGGCCCTCAATATCCGATGGAATGACAACTATATCTAAAATTTAGATCATGATTATAAAAAGATAATCAGTTTTTATACGGGCTGATCTTGCCTATTCTGTCGTCACTGGCTGCAGCGAATGCATCACCGGGCAGAGCAAGGCAAGGAAATGCTTCGGATTGGCGCCAGGCAAGAACAAGATTGAAGGCAACACGGCATCACAATCCAAACAACGTCGTTCACCCCACATAGAGAGGCTTATCATGATTACCAACTTCACCACTTTCCGTATCGGCCGCATTCTGCTGGCTTCCCTGTTCGTCATTTCGGGCATCTTCAAGATCGTCGGCTTTGCCGGTACGGTCGGCTACTTCACCAGTCTGGGCCTGCCAGTCTCGACGCTGGCGGTGCTGGTCACCATCCTGGTCGAAGTCGGCGGCGGCTTGCTGCTGATGAGCGGACGCGGTCTGCGGCCGGTGTCGCTGGTGATCGCGCTCTTTACCGTCGGCGCCACCCTGTCGGCACACCAGTTCTGGACCCTGGAAGGCGCTGCCGCCCAAGGCCAGCTGATCCACTTCCTCAAGAACGTGGCCCTGATCGGCGCACTGCTGCTGGTGTCCTCCATCGACCCGCAAGCCCAGCCGGAAGAAAGCCGCTGATCCTGGCGCGACCTCGCGCCACCGTCCGTCCGCATTGAATGACCGGCCCGCACCTGCGAAGTGCGGGCCTTTCCAAGGAGAAAGAACATGAGCACCCCCTATACCCGTCAGATCGAACGCCTGGTTAACGGCATCCCTACCCAGGATGGTGCCGGCGTGAGCCTCACCCGCGTGCTGACCCACGACCTGCAACGCCGCCTGGACCCGTTCCTGATGCTGGACGCCTTCCACTCCGACGAACCCAGCGATTACCTGGCCGGCTTCCCTGACCATCCGCACCGCGGTTTTGAAACCGTGACCTACATGCTGGCCGGCCGCATGCGCCACCGCGACAACGCCGGTAACGAAGGCCTGCTGGAACCGGGCGGCATGCAGTGGATGACGGCCGGCCGTGGCCTGGTGCATTCGGAATTGCCGGAACAGGAAAATGGCCTCATGAGCGGTTTCCAGCTGTGGGTGAACCTGGCGGGCAAGGACAAGATGATCGATCCCGGCTACCAGGACATCCCCTCGGCCGGCATTCCCGAAACCGAACCGCAGCCGGGTGTGAGGGTACGCGTGCTGGCTGGCAGCGCCTTTGGCGTGGACGGAGCGATCCGCCGTGAAACCACCGAGCCGCTTTATCTGGACCTGAAGCTGGAAGCAGGCGTCACGCTGGAGCTGCCGATTCCGGCCACGCACAATGCCTTCCTCTACGTCTATGAAGGCAAGCTGGCCGTGGGTGCCGAAGGCAGCGAGACGCGCGCCGCCGACGCCGGACGCATGGCCGTGCTGTCCAACGTGCCCGGTGCTGCTGGTGTGACGGTGCGGGCCGAGCAGGCCAGCCGTTTCCTGCTGATTGCCGGCAAGCCCTTGAATGAGCCGATTGCCCAGTGGGGCCCGTTCGTGATGAATACCCGCGAACAGGTGGAAGCTGCCATCGACGATTTCCGCGCTGGCCGCTTCTGAAGCATCCCTGAGCCATCCTTCCATCCGAACCCAGGCAGGTGGGCGCAGTAAAGTGCCTGCCGCCACAGGAGAGCAACATGAGCAATATTCTTCACCAGATCCATGGCCTCACGCGCGACATCGGTTTCCCGGTCCGGCGCCTGCTGCCAGCGGCGGCTGCACGCACGGTCGGTCCCTTCGTCTTTTTCGATCATATGGGACCGGTGGAATTCGATGCCGGCACCACTGAAGGCGACGTGCGCCCGCACCCGCACATCGGCCTGGCCACGGTCACTTACCTGTTTTCCGGTGCGATGATGCACCGTGACAGCCTTGGCGTTGTCCAGCGCATCACGCCGGGGGCGGTCAACTGGATGGCGGCCGGACGCGGCATCGTCCACTCCGAGCGCATTCCCGACGATATCCGCGAGCAGAAGGTGCCGGTGCACGGCCTGCAGATGTGGGTGGCGCTGCCGGCTGACCAGGAGGATGGCGACCCGCTGTTCCGCCACTACGCCTCGGACGACATGCCCGAGGCCCAGGTGGGCGGCGCCAGACTGCACGTGCTGGCCGGCTCTGCCTTCGGCGTGACTTCGCCCGTCGTTACTGCCAGCCCGACGCTGTATGTGGCCGGCAGTACGACTGAGGGTGCTGAACTGGAGATTGCCGCCGAGGTGCAGGAACGGGCGGTCTACGTGGTGCGCGGCGAGGTGACGCTGGACGGCGAGCGCATGGAGCCGGGCACGCTGGCCATTCTGGCGCCGGGTGCCGCAGTGGCCCTGAAGGCGCTGGGGGAGTCGGTCTTCATGATCCTGGGCGGGGCGCCGCTGGATGGTCCGCGTTTCGTCTGGTGGAATTTCGTCTCGACCTCGCGCGACAAGATTGAAGCCGCCAAGCAAGCCTGGAATGGGCGGGACAAGCAAGTCTTTCCCGATATCCCGGGTGAGACCGAGTGGATTCCGTTGCCGGCGCATTGAGCTGTGCCGTTCCGGATTTCAAGGGAAATTCTGCCAAAGCAGAATATTTCGGTCGTAAAGGATGGTCCGGTTGATCTGAACCGGACAAACGAAACCGCCTGCCGCATTTGCGCGGCAGGCGGTTTTTATTGGGCGTGAGGTCCGCCCCATTCACGGTCAGTTCAGATCAGCCCGATGATCCGCCCCATCTCGGTGATGTACGGGCTATCCTTCAAGACCTGGTTTTCCAGGCTGTCGGCGGCGCGGCGCAGGGATTGCCAGGTGTCGCCGACATGGCCGGCATGCGGCTGCGGTTCGCTCAGGTGTTGCCGCAGGCGGGCGATGTCCTCGCGCAACTGGTCGGCCTCGCTACTGCCGGCCGGCAGTTTCTGCAATTCCGCCTCGAACTGGCCGACCATCTCCAACAGGCGCTGGTGATCGAAAGCTGGGGTTTGCATGGGCTCGCTCATGGATTCTCCTTCGGTGATTGACCGGCTCCATCATAGGCGCATCGCCACCGGGCCGGCAAAAAAATGCGCCGGGGTTTGCCCGGCATCAAGTTCTGCTGTTTGGGCGTCATAGGGCAGGGGAAGTTCCGGCAGCACTGCGCGGCGGGCCTGCTTTGTTACACTGGCGGCTGTTTTTTGCGCGGCGCTTCCTGCGCCGCCCCTGCTGACCCGGATTCATGACCTCACACGACGACACTTCTCCTTTCATCACCTGGTCCTCCGGTGCCACCCCGCAGCGGCTGCGCTGGCACTCGGAGGCCGGCAACCCGCCGCCCAAGCGCATCGTCGAGGCCGATGACCGGTTGGCCGCCGACAGCGCCTACAAGCTGGCCTGCGAGGGCACTGGCCTGCTCTGGCGCGGCGACTTCCAGAATGCGCGGCAACTGCTGCAGGCCCTGGGCCGCCGGGTCGACCGCGCCCGCGAACGCGCCCAGGCCAAGAGCAAGACCAGACCGGCCGCCGACAGCCCGGCACAAGCTTTTCATCATCATCGCCAGATGCAGGCCCAGCGCGCACGCATCCTGGGCATGTTGCTCATCCCCGTCGATCCCGGCTTCGTGGTGCCGTTGCGGCGCGCACCCGAGGTGCAGGCCGCCTGCAGCGAAGCCTACGATGCGGCGCTGGCAGGTGAGGCCTTCGCGGTCTCGCTACGTGAGCTGCAGGGCTTGATCGGCGCGCATGAATGGCGCAAGAAGGGCGTGGAAATCGGCGCACTCGGTGGCCGCATCCATCCCTGGTACGGCGTTTTCTCCCCCGTGCGGGGCGAATATGTGGACCTGGTGGCGCAAGCGCCGCTGCCCTCCACCGAGCTGGCCTTCGATGTCGGCGTGGGCAGTGGCGTGCTGTCCGCGGTGCTGGCCCAGCGCGGCGTACGCAAGATCGTCGCTACTGACATGGACCCGCGCGCCCTGGCGTGCGCGCGAGAGAACCTGCAAGGGCTGGGCGTATTGGCCAAGGTCGAATTGCAACAGGCGGACCTGTTTCCGCCGGGCCGCGCACCGCTGATCGTCTGCAATCCGCCCTGGCTGCCGGCGCGGCCGAGTTCGCCCATCGAGCACGCGGTCTACGATCCTGACAGCCGCATGCTGCTGGGCTATCTCAAGGGCCTGGCCGAGCACCTGACGCCGCAGGGTGAAGGCTGGCTCATCATGTCCGATTTCGCCGAGCACCTGGGCTTGCGTCCGCCTGCCATGCTGGCCGAGGCCATCGCCCAGGCCGGGCTGGAGGTGGTGGCACGGCACGATATCAAACCGCGCCACGGCAAGGCCATCGATCGCGATGATCCCCTGCATGCGGCGCGCAGCAAGGAAACCACCAGCCTGTATCGCCTGCGTACGCGGGCCTGAACGACGGGGAGACCTCGACCATGCAATCAATCCGCCTGTTGCCGCTGCTGCTGAGCGCCCTGATCCTGCCGGCCACCGCCCAGGTCACCACGCGCGACCTGGGTGGCCACTATGGTCCGCAGCAGGCCGTTCCTGTCCCCGTGCCGGTGCCGGATGCGCTGAACCGCAACCCGCCCTTGAGCGAGCCCATCACCACCTCCGGCAACAGCTGCACCTGCCAGGTGGCCGAGACCAGCGGCAGCGCCTGCATGATCTTCCTGCGCACCAACGCGGCTGACTGGATCGCCCGCAATGCGCCACAGACCGCGCTGCGCTCTTCGGCCAGCGGTCGCTACTACGACGCACCCTTCAGCCTGGCGGCCAGCGCCTGTGCCGCACGCAAGGTGGCACCGGGCAACGTGAAGGTGCATTGGCTGGACCGCCGCAATGCGATCCTGGAGTGGAAGTAGGGCGCTGATCCGCACGATCAGGCCGGCTCCTGCCAGGCCGGGAAGTCCAGCATGACCGAAAAATGCCCATCGGGCAGATAGGCAAACCGCATCTCCCCGGCATGCGCGCGCATCACTTCTTCCACGATGGATAGTCCCAGGCTGGCGCCCATGCGGTTCTCGCCGCGCGGGGCGAAGGGCTTGCGCAATCGCTCCCAATCCTCGGCCGCGATCCCCGGGCCGTCATCGATGAAGCTGAGCCGGTGGCGCTTGCCGTCGCTGTCCAGGCGTACGTGCAGCAGGCCCGGTGCGCCGTATTGCAGGGCATTGTCGAGGATGTTCTTGATGGCCTCGCCCAGCGCGATGGCATCGCCCTGGATCAGGCAGGGCAGCGGCGGCACGTCCAGCGCCAGGTCGTGCGGGGTGCGGGCGCGGTTGGAGAGCACTTCGGTCATCTGCGAGCGCACCAGTTCGCCCAGTTCGATGCGTTGCTGCAAGCGGCTGTCGTTGCGATGCTGGACCATGGCATGGTTGATGAGCTGATTGACCAGCGCCCCCAGGTTGCGCGTGCGTTCGCGCAGCAGGGCCAGGTGGCGCTGGCGCTTGTCTTCGCTGGTCTCGCTGGCCAGCAGTTCCATCTGGGCTACCAGGGCGGTGACGGGCGTGCGCAACTGATGCGCGGCATCGCCGATGACACGGCGCATGGTGGCGCGATGCACCACCAGCCTTTCCATGAAGGCATTGATGGCTGAGACCAGCGCATGGGTCTCGGCAGGCACGGTTAACGACAGAGGTGAAAGATCGTTCAGGTCCCGTTCGCGGATGGCCGCCTCGATGCGCTTGAGCGGCGCCAGCGCCTGATACAAGGTGAACATCGCTGCCAAAATCGTGAGAACGCTCATGGCCACGATCACGATCAGGGCCTTGCTGCCCAGGCTCTGTGCAAAGGACATGCGGGCATTGTTGGTCTGGGCCAGCACGATCACGGCCCAGGGATGGGGGCCGTCGACCGGCATGCGGCGGCCGATGATGGCCATGCGTACCGGCGTGCCGAGATAGTCGCCGTCGCGCAGCAGTGGCCCTTGCTCCAGCGCATCCCAGGGAATCTCCGGCCGGAACTCCCCATCGCCCGCGATCACCCGCCCGCGCGGATCGAACACCACATAGATGGCATGGTCGCCCGTGCCCAACATGGACAGGGCTGCCAGCGGCACGTCGACGTTGACCTCGCCATGGTCGTACCAGGTGTTCTCGGCGATCTGCAAGGCGCTGCCGGCCAGGATGCGGTCATAGGCCTGGCGTGCGGCCAGTTGGGTGGAGATCCAGATGGCAATGAGCAGCGCGGCGGCACTGACCAGCAGCACCGCGCCCACGCGCACCACCAGCCGCGTATAGAGCGAGCGCCCGGCGACGACGTGCGGCGAACGGCCCAGCATCAGTGCAGTGCGCCGGCAGGGCTGGATGCAGCCACGTCGCCGGCCGCCGGTGCGTGCAGCACCAGCTGGTAGCCCAGCCCGCGCAGGGTGCGGATCTCGAAGGCGGCGCCGGCCAGCTTCTTGCGCAGGCGCGCCACGTATTGCTCGACCGTATTGGCGTTGGGCGTGTCGTCGACCGTGAAGAGGCGGTCCATCAACTCATCCTTGTTGAAGATGCGCCCCGGCCGCGCGGCGATGATTTCCAGCAGCGTCACCTCGCGCCGGGTCAGTTCGATGGGCTGGCCGTCCAGCGTGGCGCTGCGACTCTTGCGGTCGATGCACAGGTTGGCACATTGCAGCAAGTTGGTCGATTCGCCGCCGCTACGGCGCAGCAGCACGCGGATGCGCGCCTCCAGCTCGCGAAAGTCGAAGGGCTTGACCAGGTAATCGTCCGCGCCCAGGTCCAGCGCCCGCACCCTTTCCTCGATCTCGCCGCAGGCGGTCAGCATCAGGACCGGCGTATGCTGGCCGCGTGCACGCAATTGCTCCAGCAGGGCGAAGCCGTCGGTCTGCGGCAGCATCACGTCCAGGATCAGCAGGTCGAAGGCTTCACCCAGGCGGCGCGCGGCCTGGCCGCCATGGTTTTCCCATTCCACGGTATGGCCGGTGCGGGTGAGATGGGAAACGATGGCCTCGGCCACGTCGGCGGTGTCTTCGACCAGCAGGATGCGCATGGGGATCTCCAGTGTTTTGCGATGCCGCAGCTGTTGGCGCTGCTTGGGCAGGGCGCCATTGTATGCCTGAACCGTATGTCGGCAATAGTCGTCAGGATTTAGTCAGATTGGTTACAGCTTCGCGGCCTAGCATCCTCAACACCATAAATCCTATAAATCATTTGGAGACCTGCATGAGCGACCCTGCCCAAGGTGCGTCGATCCTCGACCCCTCGCGTCCGCTGCTGGAAATCGATCGCGTCACGCTGCAATACAAGACCACTGATTCGCTGGTGACGGCCACCCAGAACGTGAGCTTCAACGTCCATCCGGGCGACCGCTACATCCTGCTGGGCCCCTCGGGTTGCGGCAAGTCCACCTTGCTCAAGGCCATCGGCGGCTACCTGCAGCCGACCTCGGGGGCGATCCGCCTCAAGGGCCGGGAAGTGCACGAACCCGGTCCGGACCGCATGATGGTGTTCCAGGAATTCGACCAGCTGCTGCCCTGGAAGACGGTGCGCCAGAACGTCGAATTCGCGCTGCACGCCAGTGGCCGCCTGCACGGCAAGGCCGCCGCCGAACGCGCCGAGTACTACATCGGCAAGGTCGGGCTGGCCAAGTTCATCGACAGCTATCCGCACATGCTCTCCGGTGGCATGAAACAGCGCGTGTCCATCGCCCGTGGCATGGCCATGGAGCCTGACGTGCTGCTGATGGATGAACCCTTCGCCGCCCTCGATGCGCTGACCCGCCGCAAGATGCAGGACGAGCTGCTGCGCCTGTGGGACGACACCCAGTTCACGGTGCTCTTCGTGACCCACTCGATTGAAGAAGCGATCCGCGTGGGCACCCGCATCCTGCTGCTGACGCCCCATCCCGGCCAGGTCCGCGCCGAACTCAATAGCATCGATCCCGGCCAGCTGGGGACGGCCGCCCAGGCCGAGCTGGAAACCCGCATCAACGACATGCTGTTCGCCCATCACTGATCACTGCGCTGCGCCGGAGACACCCACATGCAAACCAATCTGCCCTTCGTCCGCCCGGAAATCCTGGTGGACCCCAATCCCGACGCCACCGCTGAGGTCCAGCGGCCGCTGTCGGCCTTCGAGTCGCTCTATCGTCTGGGCTGGCTGCGCAAGACCGTGATCCTGCTGGTGCTGGCCCTGATCTGGGAAGTCTATGGCCGCTGGCTGGACAATGCCTTGCTCTTCCCCAGCTTCAGCGAGACGGTGCAAGCCTTCCTCTCCGGTATCGGCAGCGGCGTGCTGCTGCAGCGTGCGGCCGTGTCGATGCAGACGCTGCTGGTCGGCTATGGCCTGGGCATCCTGCTGGCCGGGTTGCTGACGACGGTGGCCATCAGCTCGCGCATCGGCAACGACCTGCTGGAAACGCTGACCTCCATGTTCAACCCGCTGCCGGCCATTGCGCTTCTGCCGCTGGCACTGATCTGGTTCGGCCTGGGCACCGGCAGCATCATCTTCGTGCTGGTGCACTCGGTGCTGTGGGCGGTGGCCTTGAATACGCATGGGGGTTTCCGTGCGGTCTCCAACACGCTGCGCATGGTTGGTCAGAACTACGGTTTACGCCGCTTCTCGCTGGTGAAGTCGATCCTCATTCCTGCGGCCTTCCCCAGCATCCTCACCGGGCTGAAGGTGGGCTGGGCTTTCGCCTGGCGGACCCTGATCGCGGCCGAGCTGGTCTTTGGCGTTTCCTCCGGGGCCGGTGGCCTGGGCTGGTACATCTTCGAAAACCGCAACCAGCTGGAAACGGCCAATGTGTTCTCGGGCCTGTTCTTCGTGATCATCATCGGCCTGGTCGTGGAAAACCTGATCTTCGCCCAGATCGAAAAACGCACCATCCGCCGCTGGGGCATGCAGCACTGAGCCGTCGGGCCTTGTCTGCATACAAGGCCCACGCGAACCATACATCAATACGCAACAACCCATACAAGACCGATAAACTGACGACCTTCAGGAGACAACAATGCAACGACGTACCTTTACCAGTTTGATGCTGGCCAGTGCCCTGGCGCTGTCCGGCGTATCCGGCACGGCCCATGCCGAAGCGCAGGAAGTGCGCATCTCGCACGGCTATGGCCTGCTGTATTTGCCGCTGATGGTGATCCGCGACCAGAACCTGGTGGAGAAGCACGCCAAGGCCATGGGCTTGGGCGACGTCAAGACCAAGTGGGTGCTGCTCGATGGCGGCAACGTCATCAATGACGCCATGCTGGCCGGCAATCTCGATATCGCCGGCACCGGTGCCCCGGGCTTCGTGACGCTGTGGTCCAAGGCGCACGGCATCCCGCGTTCGGAAGTGGTTGGGCTGGGCGCCTTGTCGACGTCGCCGCTCTGGCTCAATACCAACAATCCCAACGTCAAGTCGCTGAAGGACTTCACGCCCAAGGACAAGATCGCCATCCCGGGCATCAAGACGTCGCTGTCGGCGGTGCTGCTGCAGATGGCGGCGGCCAAGACCTTCGGCATCGAGAACTATGCCAAGCTGGACCCGCTCACGGTGAGTCTGTCGCATCCGGAAGCGATGGCTTCGCTGGTCTCGGGCAAGACCGAAATCACCGCCCACTTCACCTCGCCGCCGTTCTCCTACCAGGAAGCCAAGGCCCCCGGCATCACCCGCGTGCTGAACTCCACCGACGTGCTGGGCCACATCACCATCGACGTGGTGTTTGCGTTGAAGTCCTTTACCGACAAGAATCCCAAGCTGACCCAGGCCTTCATGGCTGCACAGGAAGAGGCCAACGCCTACATCGCCAAGAACCGCAAGGGCGCGGCCGAGATCTTCCTGCGCGTGTCCAAGCTGAAGCTGCCGCAGGAGGAGGTGGAGCAGATGCTGGCCGATCCAGGCACCGAGTTCAGCACAACGCCGGTGGACATCATGCAGTACGTGGTCTTCATGAGCAAAGCCGGCACCATCAAGACCAAGCCAGCCGTGTGGCATGACATGTTCGTGCCGGTGTTCAAGGAGCGCAAGGGGAGCTGAACAGGCCCTGGCATGTCTGGTCTGCTTAACGGGGATGTTCTATCGCTTGCGCCTTCTCTTCGGAGGGCGGTGGCGTCCAGAATTCAATGGCACCTGCAGGCAGACCCGACAGGAAGTCAAAAAAACATTTCTGGTCAACGCGCTTGAGCAGCGCCTTGGCCACCAGCGCGATGGCGTTATCCGTCGAAAAATTATGGCGTTCGCGCAGCGCGCGCACCTCCTCGGTCATGCTGGCTCTGGTGCCGAAGCTCAGCAGGCGCTCGCTGGCGTCCCAGCGTTCGAACAGCATCGCGCGCAGGCAAACGGGCAGCAGCGCAGCAAATTCAATGGTCTGCTGGACGGTCAAGCGGCGCCGGAACGTGCGCAGCACGCCCTCGACCATCGTGTAAGTCACGTGGGTACTCCACAGATCGGCGCTGTCCCGTACCTCGATAAGAAAATCGTAAAAGATTTCTGAGGCTCGGCTGTATTCAACAGGAACTGGCATGGTTGGTTTTCTGAGAGGCAAACAAGGATTGACGCATGGGACTGGAAGTTGTGCTGACGTAACTTTTTGTGCCGGATGTCAGGTGTTGCTCAAGCCTGGGGCGCTCGTTGGAGCGAGTTCGAAAGATGGGCTCGTTGCGATCTTTCACCCGAAAACGGGATAATGCACGGCAGTGATTTTCGTATCAATGATGATTTCTGTCTTCGGCTTTTACATGTCTGCAAACACCGCCCTCCACTGGATCATCGATGAAGACCGCCTCTTCACCGACATGGCCGACTCCCCCGACAATCCTTGCACTTCCTGCGGAGGCTGCTGCGCGCACTTCCGCGTGTCCTTCTATTGCGGCGAGCTCAGCGACGGGCTGGGCGGCATCGTGCCGGTAGAACTGACCAGCAAGATCAATGACACCATGGCCTGCATGAAGGGCACGGAAAAGGGTCATGGCCGCTGCGTTGCACTGGTCGGCGAACTGGGCCGGCCCGGGGTGGGATGCAGCATCTACCCCCAGCGGCCCAGCCCCTGCCGCGAATTCTCTCCATGGGAGGCCGATGGTCAGCCCAATCCAGCCTGCCAGCAGCGGCGCCAGGCGCTCGGCCTGCCGGTGCTGGCGGCCTTGCCGCCGGAACAGGCGGCGCCCGTCCTGCCTGCCTGAATCCTCAGCGGGCCGAATCCCCGCTGCACAGCGCAGCAAGCGCATCTCCCAGCGATTCCGGCCGTCCTTCGAAGAGTGTTTGCATTGCTTGCGGATCAGCCAGTAGCGCATAGAGTGCGCTGCGTTCGGCATAACTAGTGGCCAGGCGCACGGCGGCCAGGATGTAGTCGTCCAGGGTGCCCGTGATAGTCCAGTCCGGCAGGCCGACTCGGCGGAACAGCCCTTCGTCGATGTGCTCGAAGACTTCCGGCCCGGTCTTGCAGATGCCCGGCAGGCCAACCGTGAAGGCATCGATGATGCCGTTGGTATTGCCGAAGGGGAATGGCGACAGGAACATGTCGCACTGGTTGAAGATAGCCAGGTACTGCTGATAGGGCTGGTGCGGATAGACCTGCGCCGTGGGCAGGTAGCGCAGGATCAGGCGCTGCAGTTGCGGATACAGCAGCCCTTGCGCCTGGCCGACCAGGAAGTGCAGACGCACCTGGCGCCGCTTGCCGTCTGGCACCTGGGCTGCCAATTCGACGATACGCTGGCAAGCCATCAGGAAGCGCGGATTGAGTTTCATGGTGGTGGCGGCAATGGCCACGTTCACCACAGTCTGGTCGCGCCGCTCCAGGCGCGGTACGGCGAAGGGAATGGCCGTAGGGCGATAGGGCTGGCCATCGGCCGGCAGGCGCAGCAAAGGCTCGCTGAAGCAGGCCGGGTCGCCGACGAAATCCTCTTCCACGCTGATGTAGTCGATGCGCGGCGAATGCGTGGTGGCCGGGTGGCCCAGCGCCGCCACCTGCAAGGGCGCCACGCGCAGATTGGCGGCGAACATGGTGATGGGGAACATGCCCACGCTGGGCATGTAGAACACGCGCGGCTGGCGTGCCTCTGCAATCTCGCGCACGCTGCGCAGGCTGGCCATCAGGTCGCCCGGCTGCTCCAGCGTGATGAATTCATCGAAGACCGCTCGGCCCAGTTCATCCGTATTGGCGGCATAGCCCAGGGCAACCACGTGGAAATGGCGGCGCGCCGCTTCCAGCGTCTTGGAGTGGGTGCGATAGATCGAATGCCCGCCCGAAAACCATTCCAGCAGCACCAGCATCACCGGCTTGCCCTCGACACGCGCCTGGCCCGCATGCGTCAGGTCATGCAGTCCTTCGGCATGCAGCTTCTTGACCACCAAGTGGTTGATGGCTGCCTTGATGCGGTGCCGCTGCGGCAGGTCGGCGTAGCTGCAATGCATGTAGACGTCGTGCAGCACGCCCACCGGCAAGCCTTCCAGCGACTCCAGTTCATGCAGGCGGTCGGGCAGCCAGTGCAGCAGCGCTTCTCGCTTGCCGTGTGCCGCTGGCGTGCCGAGAAAGCGCGGCGACATCAGCGCCAGGAACAGTGCCGCAGCCAGCGGCTTGTTTTGCGCCCAGAGCGCTTCCACGTCCAGCGGCAATTCGGATTCGGGCGAATAAAGCAGGCAGAATTTCACCAGGTCCAGCGGCTTGACTTCGAACACCTCCGATTGCGGGCCGCCAAAGTTGAGCGAGCGCAGGATGTGGTCGGCGTTGATGAAATGGCTGGCACCGAAGAGCGCCGCCAGCCAGCGCTGGAAGTGGATGAGCTGGCCAAAGCCGCTGGGACTGAGATGAAAGCTCGGGTCCGACAGCAAGGCCGAGATGGCACTGGTCACGCGGGTGAGCATGTGCTGTTCCAGCTCGGCCGGGGTCACGGCCGGGGAGACCTGCAGCGAGAACTTGCCGGTCAGCTGGCCATACTGGCGGTCGATCAGCTGCAGCAGCCGCACCAGTTCCCGCGCGGCCGGTTCCTGCTGGCGGGCGTAGCAGAGGTACTCGAAGTGTTCCAGGGAGAAAATGTCGTCTTGGCTGGCCGTCATTGCAGGTTCTCATCCTCAGGCTGGGGCTGCGGGCATTGTGCCGTCTCTACGCCATCACCGCCAGCATCAGCGGTCCGGCTGCGGGAAGATCAGCCCCAGCGCCAGGGGCGAGCGGTACAGTTTGGGAGCGCCATGCGCTGCCTCCGGGATCACCTGCTGTGGATGCTGCACGGCGATCTGCCATTGCCGTGCAAGGTATTGTTCATACGCCAGATAAGCCTGTTGGCGCGCCAGCCGCGTCGGCCCCTGCAAGGCGGCACCGCAGGACCTGTCGAGGAAACGATGCTGCGGATTGACATCCCGGCCCCCAACCAGGTAACGCACGTCGCGCGCCGCATAACGGGCAAAGAGCTGGCGTCCATCCAGATGCTGTTGCGCCACGTAGGCCGGGGCCTGGCCGAGTCCATAACGATAATTGTCGTAATGCGGGCAGGATGCCGCAGAGGGCAGCGCAAAGCCATCACCCTGCGGACGCTCCGCGCTCAGGTACAGATAGGAAGAGGGACTGGAGATGACGTAGCGCACGTGGATGCCGGCTTGCTCCAGGCCTTCGGTGATGCCATTGAGCAGGGCATAGCGCTGCATCAGCTGGGCACCCGCCGAATGACCGATCAGCACGATCTCGCGCAAATCCGGAAAGTGCCGTGGCTCGGCCAGCCAATGCATGAGGTCGTCCAGGGCTGCGAAGCTGGTCACGCCCGTGACGCCGTGGATGGACGCCTCTCCCTGCATCCAGGCAGCGCCGCCCCAGATCGGCATGTCCGGCAAGCCTCCGGCATCCTTGCGTGCCATGAAGTTGGGGGCCAGCAAGAGTGTATTGGCCGGTGTCAGCTGTGCCCGCTGCAGCAGTTGCTGGCCGAGGGCGAAGTAATCCACGGCATTGCGCTTGACCCCATGCACGATGATGACCGCGCGCTCTACATGGCTGGGCAGCTGGCCCAGGTCGGCATTGGCGTAGACGGCCATGGTGTAGGGAGTGGCGGCGTCGATGGAGAGCGCCTGGCGGGACGGCGGGGACGCGGCCTGGGTCGTCAGTACGGGCAGAGACAACGCGGCGGCGAGCAGCAGGGCGGATAAATTTGCCATAGGTTCAGGTATAGGCTGGCATGCAAATGCATACGTACAGAATATACCGTGATGCGGCCCAGTCAGCGCCCGATATACTCAGTGACGGGTGCGAGCCTGCAGCATGGCCGAGGGTGTCTGCCCGAACAGTTTCTTGTAGTCGCAGGAAAACTGGCTGAAATTGGCGAAGCCCCAGGCTGCCGCGATGTCGCCGATGCTGCCCACGGCCTGACTGCCATCGCCCTGGCACAGCGCGCGGCGCACCCCGTTCAGGCGCAGCGAGCGCAGGTAATTCATGGGGCTCATGCCCAGCACATCCTCGAAGCAGTATTGCAGTGTGCGGCGGCTCACATGGACCGCCTCGCACAGCATCGGCACGGTCACCGGACTATCCTGATGGGCCATGGCGAACTCCCGCGCATCGTTGACGATGCGGCGCCGGCGCAGGAAGCTCGCGCCCGCTTCGGTCTCGATCTCGCCCTCATCGAGCATGGCCAGCAGCGCGACCAGCACGGCTTCCTGGCGCAGTTGCAGCGCGGCATGGGCCTGCGCGCCGCTGGCCTGGGCCGCCAGTGCCAGGAGCCCATGGATGTGCTGGCGGCAGTCTTGCAAGCCCTGATGGTCTACCTTGAGCAGCTCGGCCTGGCCCAGGCGGCGCCAGTCAGGCTGGCAGCCCAGCCGCGTGGCGCTGGCCTGCAAGGCATCGCGCTGGACCACGATGCCGTAGATCTCATGCGCATCAGGCGTGACCAGTTCGAATTCGCAGGCGCCCGGCCGCGTCATCACCACATCCTCGCCGACCTGGCGGCCATTGATGCGCATGCCGCTGGTGCGCACCTCGATGCCGAACCAGTAGGCGTCCGGCCATACCTGGCAGGATTGCCGCACGGCACGGCTGCTGGCTTCGCGGAAGATCTGCAGGCCGCTGCTCTGCCACTCCTGCAGCACGCCTTCGAAGCTGCCGCAGGTGATCTGGTCGTAGCGCTGTTCCCAGTCGGTCAGGTTGTGGGCGTGCTCATCCACGTCGCGCGCAATCGCGGTGCGCAATGCGCGCGGCTTGTGCGTGGCAGCTGTGTCAGCCTGGGACAGAAGAACAGAGGACATGGAACGACTCCTTGATCGACCGGCGGCGGGGAAGCCGCGCAGGTTTGCCGAATTTCGATAACGCCGCCAGATTTGCGGTTGCTATATTGCGTAGCCAAGGGCAGCGCATTGACACCAATCAAGCAAGCGCCATGCCCGCCAGACTTACAACAATGGCCGCCATGCTGCGGCTACACCCTCTCGCGCCAACAGGAGAATTCAATGAATGCAAGCTCTTCAGGGCAAGGCCATACGCTCAAGCCCGTCCTGTCCACCCTGCAGCTCTGGGCCATTGCGGTCGGGCTGGTGATTTCCGGCGAATACTTCGGCTGGAGCTATGGCTGGGCCAGCGCAGGCACGCTCGGCTTTACGGTGACGGCGCTGTTCATCGCGGCCATGTATGCCACCTTCATCTTCAGCTTTACCGAGCTGACCACCTCCATTCCCCATGCAGGCGGGCCATTTGCCTACAGCAAGCGCGCCTTCGGGCCGGTTGGCGGTTACCTGGCGGGGGCGGCCACGCTGATCGAATTCGTCTTTGCGCCACCGGCCATCGCGCTGGCCATCGGGGCGTATCTCAACGTGCAGTTTCCCCATATCGATCCCAAGCTGGCGGCGCTGGGGGCTTACCTCGTCTTCATGACGCTCAATATCGTCGGGGTGCAGATCGCGGCCACCTTTGAACTCTTCGTGACCCTGCTGGCCATCTTCGAGTTGCTGGTCTTCATGGGCGTGGTGGCGCCGGGCTTTTCGCTGGCCAATTTCACCAAGGGCGGATGGGCTGGCAGCGACGGCTTCAGCCTGGCGGCGGTTCCCGGCATGTTCGCGGCGATTCCGTTTGCGATCTGGTTCTTCCTGGCCATCGAAGGCGTGGCCATGGCAGCGGAAGAAGCCAAGGACCCGAGGCGTTCCATTCCGATTGCCTACATCACCGGGATTCTGACCCTGGTGGTGCTGGCCATCGGCGTGATGCTCTTCGCCGGCGGCGTGGGTGACTGGACCAAGCTGGCCAACATCAACGATCCGCTGCCGCAGGCCATGAAGCTGATCGTCGGCGGCAACAGCAGCTGGCTGCACATGCTGGTCTGGCTGGGCCTGTTCGGGTTGGTGGCCTCCTTCCACGGGATCATCCTGGGCTACTCGCGCCAGATCTTTGCGCTGGCCCGCGAGGGGTATCTGCCGGCGTATTTCGCTCGCGTCCATCCGCGTTTCAAGACCCCGCACCGGGCCATCCTGGCCGGTGGCGTGGTGGGTATCGCCGCCATCTACAGCGATGAACTGATTACCCTCGGCGGCCAGACGCTCACCGCCAACATCGTCACCATGTCGGTGTTCGGCGCGATCCTGATGTACATCCTATCGATGCTGTCGCTGTTTCGCCTGCGCCGTGCCGAGGCGGGACTGGAGCGGCCGTTCCGGGCGCCGCTGTATCCCTACTTCCCGGCCTTTGCGCTCTTCGGTGCGCTGGTCTGCATGGCCACCATGATCTACTACAACCCGCTCATCTTCGGCATCTTCGTGGCTTTGCTGGCGCTGGGCTATGCCTGGTTCCTGGCGACGGCGCGGCAGCGCGCCGAGGGTGCGGCGGCGGTCGCTGAATTCTGAACGATATAAATCTTTTATCCCGATATTTCGATAAGGCCATCATGAACAACAAGCACAAACCGACGACCGTATCCACTACGCCTGTGTTGAAGCGACGGGGCTTCCTGGGCGGTTTGCTGGCCGCTGCTGCCGGCGGCACGCTGGGCGTCGTTGCCACGCCCGGCCAGGCCGCCGTACGCGCCGAAGTGGCGCTGGACCACGCCAAATGGGCCGCGCGCAATCACGATCTGGTGGCGCAGATGATTGCCGAGCATGGCAAGCTGGCACCGGGCTACCAGAGCGGCAAGCGTCCCTATGCCGTGTTTGACTGGGACAACACCAGCATCATGAATGACTGTGAAGAGGCGCTCTTGATGTACCAGATCAATACGCTGTCGTTCAAGCTGACACCGGCCGAGTTTGCCGCCATCACGCGCCAGAACGTGCCGCCGGGTCCTTTCAGCAAGGACTTCAGGAATGCGGCCGGCAACATCGTCGACCTGGAGGCAATCTGTGCCGATCTCGATGCCGATTACGCCTTCCTTTACGCCAGCTACAAGGGCATGGCTGGCAGCAAGAGCCTGGAAGAAGTCACGGCCACGCCGGAGTTCCAGGACTTCCGCGCCAAGCTCTACTATCTCTATGAGGCCGTCAACGATACCCATGGCGTGGCCGTCGGCTATCCCTGGGTGATCTACTTCTTCGCCAACATGAGCGTGGCCGAGGTGAGTGCGCTGGCCGAAGCCTCCAATGATGCTGCGCTGGGTGCGGCGCTGACCAAGGTCAAGTACACCAGTCCGGCCGACCGCCCCGGCAAGGCGGGTGTGGTGAGCGTGTCGCACTTCCATGGCATCCGCCTGTGCACCGAAATCGCCACCCTGATGGACGCCCTGCGCCGCAACGGTATCGACGTCTATGTCTGCACCGCCTCGCTGGAGGAGGTGGTGGCGGTCTTTGCGACGCATCCCAAGTATGGCTACGGTGTAAGCCGCGAGAACGTCATCGGCTTGCGTCTGGAACGCAATGGCCAGGTCTTCCATAATGCCTACCTCAAGGACTGGCCATTGACCTGGGGACCGGGCAAGACGGTGGCCATCAAGCAGGTGCTGGTCAAGCAGAAGGGGTATGGGCCCTTGTTCGTGGCAGGCGACAGCGATGGCGACTACGATATGCTGCGTGACTTCCCCGAGACCCGCTACGGGATGATCGTCAACCGCATGAAGAACGGCAAGATCGGCGAATTGTCCAAACTCGCGGCCGAGCAGATCAGCGCGGCCACGCCGCGCTTCCTGCTGCAGGGGCGCCAGGAGTCCACCGGCAACTGGCTGCCGGCGGAAACCAGCATCAAGTATGGCAAGACGGCACCGCAACTGCTGACCAGCTGATCGGCAAGGCAGCGGTGAATCAGGAGGAGCATCATCATGGCCGAACAGCGTTTCCGGCACAGCGTGGGTAGCGCCAGCTACGTGTTTCGTGATCTGAAGGAGTTGATGGCCAAGGCCAGCCCGGCGCGTTCCGGTGATCTGCTGGCTGGTGTCGCCGCAGGCAGCGCGGAGGAGCGCGCCATTGCGCAGATGGCGCTGGCCGAACTGCCGCTGAAGACGTTTCTGGAAGAGCCCCTGATCCCCTATGAAGAGGATGAGGTCACCCGCCTCATCCTCGACAGCCACGACCGTGCCGCCTTTGCGCCGGTTGCGCACCTGACCGTAGGCGATTTCCGCAACTGGCTGCTGGCTGATGATACTGATAGCGCCGTGTTGGCAGCTGTCGCCCCGGGTATTACGCCCGAGATGGCTGCTGCCGTGTCCAAGATCATGCGCAACCAGGATCTGATCCTGGTGGCCAAGAAATGCCGGGTGGTCACGGCCTTTCGCAATACCATCGGGCTGCCCGGGCGGCTGTCTACCCGCCTGCAGCCCAATCATCCTACCGATGATGCCAGTGGCATCGCCGCCAGCATGCTCGATGGCTTGCTGTATGGCAATGGCGATGCGGTCATCGGCATCAATCCCGCCACCGACAATGTGCCGCAGGTGGTGAAGCTGGTCGGGATGATGGCCGACGTGATCGCACGTTACGAGATCCCCACGCAATCCTGCGTGCTGACCCACGTCACCAATACGATTGCGGCCATCGAGCGGGGCGCGCCGGTGGACCTGGTGTTCCAGTCGATTGCCGGGACCGAGGCGGCCAATCGCGGCTTCGGCATCAACCTCGCCATGCTCGGCGAGGCGCGCGAAGCGGCGCTGTCCCTGCAGCGCGGCACCGTGGGCGACAACGTGATGTATTTCGAAACCGGCCAGGGCAGCGCGCTGTCGGCCAATGCGCATCACGGCATCGACCAGCAGACATGCGAGGCGCGCGCCTACGCGGTGGCGCGCGCCTTCAAGCCCTTGCTGGTCAATACCGTGGTCGGCTTCATCGGGCCGGAATATCTCTACGACGGCAAGCAGATCATCCGCGCCGGCCTGGAAGATCATTTCTGCGCCAAGCTGCTGGGCCTGCCCATGGGCTGCGACGTCTGCTACACCAATCACGCCGAGGCCGACCAGAACGACATGGATGTCCTGCTGACCCTGCTGGGGGTGGCCGGCTGTACCTTCGTCATGGGCATTCCGGGCTCGGACGACATCATGCTCAATTACCAGACCACTTCCTTCCACGATGCCCTGTATGCGCGGCGGGTGCTGGGTTCGCGGCCCGCGCCGGAATTCGAGGACTGGCTGCACCGCATGCAGATCTTCAACCAGGCCGGCGCGGGTGAGTCATTCCGCCTGCACGCCGATATGCCGCCCGGTTTTCGTGACACCTTGCTGCGCCTGCAATGACCATGGACGACCACGACATGTCACTGCAAGGTGCAGAAAACGTCAGCCCCGGTGCAGAAAACGTCACGGCCAATCCGTGGGAAGCATTGCGCCGTTTTACCGCTGCGCGCATCGCGCTGGGGCGCAGTGGCGTGAGCCTGCCAACCAGGCCGCAACTGGCGTTCCAGCTGGCCCATGCGCAGGCGCGCGATGCCGTGCATCTGCCGCTGGATGTGGCTGCGCTCAAGGCACAGTTGCAGGAGCAAGGCATCTGCATGGCGCAAGAAGTACTGGATGTGCAGAGCGCCGCAGCGGATCGCCTGGTCTACCTGCAGCGGCCTGACTTTGGCCGCAAGTTGTCGGAGGCATCGCGCCGGCAACTGCTTGAACGTTTCGGCACCGAGCCGCAACGCCGCTTCGATGTGGGCTTCGTTATCGCTGATGGGTTGTCAGCCCTGGCCATCGTGCGCAATGCCGCACCGTTCCTGGCCGAGGTGATGCAGCGGATTGCGCCCGAGGGATGGTCGATGGCACCGCCGGTGATCGTGCAGCAGGGGCGGGTAGCGGTGGCCGATGAGATCGGCGAGCTGATGGGGGTAAAGCTGGTGGTGATCCTCATCGGCGAGCGGCCGGGGCTGAGTTCGCCCGACAGCATGGGCCTCTATCTGACCTGGATGCCGGCGCGCGGGCTCACCGATGCCAGTCGCAATTGCATCTCCAATGTGCGCCCGGAAGGATTGCCCTATCCGGAAGCTGCCTACAAGCTGCATTACCTGATGGCGCAGGCGCACCAGCGCGGTTTGTCGGGTGTGGCCTTGAAGGATGAGACGGCCAGTGAGGGCGAGGCGCTGGACGTGCGGCGCAATTTCCTGCTCGGTGGTGCTTGAAGTCGCAGCCGCTGATTCTTAGAGGACGATGCCTCAATCACCGTTCGGACTCAGTAGCGGCTTTGCCGCGTATCGAAGATTCTCCGTCGATGCGTCTTCGATACGCCGCACGCGTGCGGCTACTCAGTCCGAACGGTAGTCAACTCATCGGCTTGGCGATCGCATTGCAGGAAAGCCCCACCAAAGCAAAAAGGCCGCGAACTTGCATTCGCGGCCTTTTCGTTTTGCTGCCGGGGAGGGGGGAGTAGTCCACCCTCGGGCAACGATCAACGCCTTACAGCGTTTCCAGCGCCTGGTTCAGTGTGGCGCTCGGACGCATCACGGCGAAGGTCTTGGCGCGGTCCGGCAGGTAGTAGCCGCCGATATCGACTTCCTTGCCCTGCACCGAGTTCAGCTCTTCGACGATCTTCTGCTCGTTCTCAGCCAGCGCCTTGGCCAGCGGTGCGAACTGCTTGGCCAGTTCGGCGTCCTCCGTCTGCGCGGCCAGTTCCTGGGCCCAGTACAGGGCCAGGTAGAAGTGGCTGCCACGGTTGTCCAGCTCACCGGTCTTGGGCGAGGGCGACTTGTTGTTGTCCAGCAGCTTGCCGGTGGCAGCGTCGAGGGTCTTGGCCAGGATCTTGGCGCGGGCGTTGCCGGTCTTGATGCCCACGTCTTCGATGGACACGGCCAGGGCCAGGAACTCGCCCAGCGAATCCCAGCGCAGGTGGTTTTCACCGACCAGCTGTTGCACGTGCTTCGGCGCCGAGCCACCGGCACCGGTTTCGAACATGCCGCCACCTGCCATCAGCGGGACGATCGACAGCATCTTGGCCGAGGTGCCCAGTTCCATGATGGGGAACAGGTCGGTCAGGTAGTCGCGCAGGATGTTGCCGGTCACCGAGATGGTGTCCAGGCCGCGGATGACGCGTTCCAGGGTGTAACGCATGGCGCGCACTTGCGACATGATCTGGATGTCGGCACCGGTCAGGTCGTGATCCTTCAGGTAGGTGTTGACCTTCTTGATCAGTTCGGCTTCGTGCGGACGGTACGGGTCCAGCCAGAACACGGCCGGCATGCCGGACAGGCGGGCGCGGGTCACGGCCAGCTTCACCCAGTCACGCACGGCTGCGTCCTTGACCTGGCACATGCGCCAGATGTCGCCTTCTTCCACGTTCTGCTCCAGCAGCACCTGGCCGTCCAGGGTGACGATGCGGGCCACGCCGGCCTGGGCGATTTCGAAGGTCTTGTCGTGCGAACCGTATTCCTCGGCCTTCTGGGCCATCAGGCCGACGTTGGGCACGGTACCCATGGTGGTCGGGTCGAAGGCGCCGTTGGTCTTGCAGAAGTTGATGATTTCCTGATAGATGCGGGCGAAGGTCGATTCGGGCAGCAGGGCCTTGGTGTCTTCGGTCTTGCCGGCGGCGTTCCACATCTTGCCGCCAGCGCGGATCATGGCCGGCATGGAAGCGTCGACGATCACGTCGTTGGGTGCGTGCAGGTTGGTGATGCCCTTGGCGGAGTCCACCATGGCCAGGCGCGGGCGCTTGGCTTCATCGGCCTTCAGGTCGGCCAGCACTTCGGCCTTCTTGTCTTCGGGCAGGGTGTTGATCTTTTCGTAGACGCCGGACATGCCGTTGTTGGGGTTCACGCCGATCTCGGCGAACAGCTTGGCGTGCTTGGCGAAGGTGTCCTTGTAGTAGGTGCGCACGGCGTGGCCGAAGACGATGGGGTGCGAGACCTTCATCATGGTGGCCTTGACGTGCACCGACAGCAGCAGGTCGGTCTCGAAGGCGTCTTGCATCTGCTCTTCGTAGTAGGCACAGAGGGCCTTCTTGCTCATGAACATGCTGTCGATGATTTCACCGGCTTGCAGCGAGATCTTGGGCTTCAAGACGATGGTTTCACCGGACTTGGTGACAAGGTCCATCTTGACGTCTACGGCCTTGTCCAGGGTCAGGCTCTTTTCGCCGGCGTAGAAGTCGCCGCCGTGCATGTGCGCCACGTGGGTGCGCGATGCCATGGACCACTTGGCCATCGAGTGCGGGTGCTTGCGGGCGTAGTTCTTGACGGCGTTGGGAGCGCGGCGGTCCGAGTTGCCTTCGCGCAGGACCGGGTTCACGGCGCTGCCGGTGACCTTGGCGTAGCGCTTTTGCAGAGCCTTTTCTTCTTCGGTGGTCGGGTTTTCCGGATAGTCGGGCAGCTTGTAGCCGCGTGCCTGCAGTTCGCGGATGGCCGCCTGCAGTTGCAGGATCGAGGCGCTGATGTTGGGCAGCTTGATGATGTTGGCGTCAGGGCTCTGGGTCAGGGCGCCCAGTGCGGCCAGGTTGTCGGGGACTTTCTGCTCATCGGTGAGGTACTCCGGGAATTCAGCCAGGATACGCGCAGCCACCGAGATATCGCTTTCCACGACGTCGATGCCAGCCGCGGCGGTGAACTTCTTGACGATGGGCAAGAGCGAGTGGGTCGCCAGATAGGGTGCCTCGTCGGTCAGCGTATAGATGATGGTCGGGTTGCCAGTAGTCACGATGATGTCCTTGCGTTGGTGTGTTGATGTGCTTTGGTGCGATCCCCGCAGCGCCGGATGGGCCGTCCCGGCTCTGTCGGCCTGGACTGGCGCCACCTCCTTGTCGGCTGTGCTGCGTGGAAACTCGTCTCCCGGGGCGGCATGGCTGGCGTACTGCTGCCAGAAGGCCGCGGCAAAAAACAGCGGTAGTTTACTCCTAAGCGGGGCGAAATGCTTCAACTCTTATATAAGACTTGAAGAAATTTTTGATTTTGGTTCGATTGCGAGGTACCCGGTTTGCTCATTTCCGCAGGTCTATTAACCTATTTGGTTTAATCACCTAACAGGTTAGAATCCGTATGGAGAAGCACACTGCACATTGCAAGCTGCCCTTGATCAGGTCCTTGATCGAAGCGGGCAGGGTGAATGCGACCGCCGGCGCCATGGTGTATCTCAAGCTGAGCGTGGTCGATGATGTGCTTGTCGTTTCCTTCAAGGAGTTATGAAATGAAATGTCCTTGCTGCGGTGCAGCCGAACTGGTTCACGAAATCCGCGACCTGCCCTACACCTACAAGGGGGAAAGCACCCTCATCGAACAGGTAAAAGGGGATTTCTGCCCGGCCTGCGGCGAAGTCCTGCTTGATCGCGAGCACGGGGACCGTTACAGCGACCTGATCGGGCAATTTCAGCGCAAGGTGAATGCCGCCTACGTGGATCCCGCCTACATCGCTCGCGTCAGGCGCAAACTCGATCTGGACCAGCGGGAGGCAGCCGAGCTTTTCGGTGGTGGGATCAATGCCTTTTCCCGTTACGAGAACGGCAAGACCAAGCCGCCGCTTTCCCTGGTCAAACTCTTCAGATTGCTCGACCGGCATCCCGACCTGCTGGATGAGATCCGGACAGCCTGAATTCAGTGATGCCTTCCAGATAAAAAAAGGGCCGCGTCATCCGCGGCCCGTCTCAATAGCTATTGCCAAAACCTGCTCAGGCCGTGACCGCCTGCCGTGCTGCCTTGTTGCGATACAGGATCAGGGTAGCGATCAGCCCGCACACGGCGGCCGTACTCATCCAGATGCCCGGTGCTGCCTTGTCGCCGGTAGCCTGGATCAGCCCGGTCGCAATGGCCGGGGTGAACCCGCCAAAGACCGCAGTGGCCAGGCTGTAGGCCAGCGAGAAGCCTGCAGTACGCACGTCGGCTGGCATCACTTCGGTCAGCGCGACCACCATGGCGCCGTTGTAGCTGGCGTACAGGAAGGACAGCCACAGTTCCACGATCAGCATCTTGGCGAAGGTGGCGTCATGCACCAGCCAGTTCACCATCGGGTAGGCGGTCAGGATGGTCAGCACGGTGAAGGTCACCAGGATGGGACGGCGGCCGATGCGGTCCGACAGCGCGCCCATGATGGGCAGCCAGATGAAGTTGGACAGGCCCACGCAGAAGGTCACGATCAGGCTGGCCTCGGTGGAGAGCTTCAGGACGTTCTTGCCGAAGGTCGGGGTGTAGACCGTGATCAGGTAGAACGACACGGTGGTCATCGACACCAGCATCATGCCGGCAATCACCAGCTTCCAGTTCTCGATCATCGAGCGGAAGATCTGGCCGGTGCTGGGACGATGCTTGCGGCGCAAGAACTCTTCAGTTTCCTGCAGCGAGCGGCGGATCACGAACAGCACCGGCACGATCAGGCAGCCGATGAAGAAGGGAATGCGCCAGCCCCAGTCACCGACCTGGGCGGGGGTGAGCGAGGTCGAGAGCATGTAGCCGATGGCCGCAGCCACGATGATGGCCACCTGCTGGCTGGCCGACTGCCAGCTCACATAGAAGCCCTTGTTGCCGGGCGTGGCCATTTCAGCCAGGTAGACCGACACGCCGCCCAGTTCCACACCGGCCGAGAAGCCTTGCAGCAGGCGGCCGATCAGCACCAGCAGCGGTGCCAGCGCGCCGATGGTGGCGTAGGAGGGGACGAAGGCGATGAGCATGGTGCCCAGCGCCATCAGGGCCAGGGTCACGATCAGGCCTTGGCGGCGGCCCACGCGGTCCACGTAGGCGCCCAGGATGATGGCGCCCAGCGGACGCATCAGGAAGCCGGCGCCGAAGGTCATGAAGGTCAGCATCAGCGAGGCGAACTCGTTACCGCTGGGGAAGAAGGCCTTCGAGATGTGCGTCGCGTAGAAACCGAACAGGAAGAAATCGAACATTTCCATGAAGTTGCCGCTGGTTACGCGCAGCACCGTGGAAAACTTCGACGGCGAAGAAGTGGATGTCGTCATGATATGTGCCTCGTTATCTGTAGGGCGGACCGTGTTGCACCCGGTCTTGCGCCTGTCTCGTACTGCCCTGCGGCAGCTTGTGTCAGGATCTTTTTTTGTGGGACAGCTATTGCGCCGCCGATTCTATGCCCGAAACCCGCTCGATGCACCGACTTGCGGCGTTGCACATGCAAATATCGGTTTTTTCGATAGCTGGATGAAAGCTTCCGCCGTCAAATCTCTCTCAAAAAGCTGTCGGCCAAACAAGCTGCGTTGCATCAAGGTGATGTGGCGCCAGGTATGGTGCAATGCGACATGGTGTGACTTCACCTGCCACCGCTTATCCATGAAAGGTCCGTATGAAAACCGCCGTCTACAGCGCCCGCCGCTACGATCAGACCCTGCTCTCGCGTGCCAATGCGTCCAGCGGCGCCCGCCATGAACTGGTGTTCCTGCAAGACCGCCTGGACAGCAGCACTGCGCAACTGGCCAGCGGCTGCGAGGCTGTTGCGGCCTTCGTCAACGATGACCTCGGCGCCGCCGTGCTGGAGCGGCTGGCCGCGCTGGGCGTGCGTTTCATCACCACCCGCTCGACCGGCTTCAACCATATCGATACGCAGGCCGCACGGCGGCTGGGCATGACGGTGGCGCGCGTGGCCGATTATTCACCCTACTCGGTGGCCGAGTTCGCGGTGGGGCTGCTGCTGGCGGTCAACCGCAAGATCGCGCGCGCCAGCATGCGCACGCGTGAAGGCAATTTCGAGCTGGAAGGATTGATGGGATTCGACCTGCACGGCAAGACCGTGGGGGTGATCGGCACCGGCAAGATCGGCGCGCTCTTTGCCCGCATCATGGCCGGTTTCGGCTGCACGGTGCTGGGCAGCGATGTGCATCGCAATCCCGAGTTCGAAGCCCTGGGCGGGCACTACGTGAGCAAGGACGAGCTTTTCGCCGCCAGTGACGTGATCTCGCTGCATTGCCCGCTCACCGAGTCCACCCGCTACCTGGTCAATGCACAGAGCCTGGCCGGTGCCAAGTCGGGCTGCATCCTGGTCAATACCAGCCGGGGCGGGCTGGTCGATACCGAAGCTGCGATTGCCGCCCTCAAGAGTGGCCAGTTGCGCGGCCTGGCCATCGATGTCTACGAGCAGGAAGCCAGCCTGTTCTTCCAGGACCTGTCTTCGACCATCATCACCGACGACGTGATCCAGCGCCTGGTGTCCTTTCCCAACGTGATCGTGACCGGCCACCAGGCTTTCTTCACCGAAGAAGCCATCGGCCAGATCATGCAGACCACCATCGCCAACCTCAGCGACTTCGCCGCCGGGGCCAGCCTGGGAGAGCGGCTGGTGGCCTGATCAGCCGGCCGGATGGCCCGCCGCATCGAACAGCGGACCCAACTGGTCGCCAATGCGCGGGCGCAAGTGATCGTGTACGCGCTGGATGATTTCTTCGGCGTCGTGGCTACCGTAGGTCTGGGCCAATTGCCTGTGCATGTCGAAATGCAGGTAAAGCAGCCCGCGCAGGCTCTGAAAAGCGGTCGGATGGGTCTGGCCGCAGACTTGTTCGTTGTTGTCCATCACCTGGTTCAATACGCCCGGATCGAACAGGCGCACCTGGCAGATCACGGCGCAGCGGACGATTTCCAGGTCCAGCGCTTCCAGTTCTTGGGTCAGTTCATCGGGGGTGTGGCGCTCGGCGCTCAGCTTTTCGCTCATGGCGGTCTTTCGGCGGAGGAGGGGGAGCGCTCAGGATAGCATTTGCTGCACCGCGGAAAACTTGTCGAAGATCAATCTTCCTTGGATCGTCCTGCGTGAATCACGTAAATCTTTATAAATAGTTTCATATCGACTCCTGCCAGAGTAATGCAGCACTCGGACGGGTGGCAGCCATGCCGCCACCCGTCCATCGGAGGAGCTTACTGCAGGGCTGCAGCCGGTCCGAAGAATTCATACCGGCTTTGCGCCGCCGGTACGCCCAGTTCGCCCAGCGCGTGCTTGATGGCTTTCATGAAGGGCTTGGGGCCCACGAAATAGGCATCGACGTCACGCGTGGCCGGCAACCATTGCTGCAGCAGCGCCGCATTGATGAAGCCGGTGGCATGCGCTGCCGGATCGCCTGCGCGCGGCTGTTCATAGCAGAAGCGCAGCTGCAGTTGCGGATGCTGTGCCGCCAGTGCTTCCAGCTCGCGGCGGAAGGCATGCACGCCGCCGTGGCGCGCGGCATGGACGAAATGCACCGGACGGCCACCGGGCAATGCCGCCGCCAGCATGGTCATCATGGGCGTGATGCCCACACCGCCGCTGATGAGCACCAGCGGCTTGTCGCTGGCCGTGAGCGTAAAGTCGCCTGCGGGCGGGAACAGTTCCACCACCGAACCAACGTGGATCTGGTCGTGCAGCTGGCGCGAGACCTTGCCGTCCGCTTCGCGCTTGACGCTGATGCGATATTGCAGCGGCTGGCCGTTCTGGCGCAGCGGGGCTGACAGCGAATACTGGCGGCGCTGTTCCAGCCCGTCGACCACCATGCGCAGCCCGATGTACTGGCCGGGTTCGAAGTCCAGCAGGGCAGCGCCATCCTGGGGCATGAAGTAGAAGGAAGTGATTTCCTCGCTCTCGGCGACCTTGCGCGTGACCACGAAATTGCGCGCACCGCGCCAGCCGCCAGGTGCGGCGGCCTTGGCGTCATATTGCTGGCGCTCGGCGCCGATCAGGATGTCGGCCAGCTGGCCATAGGCGGCGGCCCAGGCATCGATGACGGCATCGGTGGCGATCTCCGCGCCCAGCACTTCGCGGATGGCGCGCAGCAGGCAGTCACCGACCATGGGATAGTGTTCCGGCAGCACCTGCACGGCCACGTGCTTGTTGATGATCTGCGCGGCCAGCGGGCCCAGTTCTTCCAGGCGATCGATGTGGCGCGCGTACATCAGCACGCCATTGGCTAGTGCCCGTGGCTGGTCGCCGCTGGCCTGGTGCGCACGGTTGAACAGGGGATGCACTTGCGGATAGTCGCGCATGAGCAGCTTGTAGAAATGGGTGGTCAGCGCCTCGCCGCCGGATTCGAGCAGGGGGACGGTGGATTTGACGATGGCGAGTTGGGCATCGGTGAGCATGCTGAACCTTTCAGGAGAGTGTGGATGTGCCGGAACGTCCGGATCACTCTCTCCATTACAAAAGCCGTGCCACGCCTTCATCTCAATAAAATCAATGACTTGTAGAACATGTGAGTGCTTGTGACCTGTGTCATAATGACCATTAATTCATTGGTAAGTAGTCAATATGACCTCAAAAGCCTTGCTGGACGCCTTGCTTCCCCTGGTCGCCGACCTCTCGCGCCAGATCGATGACCGCGAGCGTTACCGCCGCCTGCTGCAGACCTTGCGCACGCTCTTTCCCTGCGACGCCGCCGCCTTGCTGCGGCTGGAGGGCGAGGTGCTGGTGCCGCTGGCCATCGACGGGCTCTCCGGCGATACCCTGGGCCGGCGCTTCCGCATCGCCGATCATCCTCGCTTCAGCGTGCTGCTGGCCAATGCGGTGCCGACGCGCTTTCCTGCCGACTCGCACTTGCCGGATCCCTACGATGGCCTGGTCGATGGCTTGAACGACCTCCACTCGGGCGCGCTGGAAGTCCACGATTGCATGGGCTGCGCGCTGGCCGTCAATGGCCGTCCCTGGGGGCTGGTCACGCTCGATGCGCTGGGCGCCGGCCGTTTCGACGGGGTGGACATGGCGTCGCTGCAAGCCTTCGCCGCGCTGGCAGCGGCCACGGTCAACGTGGCCGAGCGCATCGATGAGCTGGCGCAGGCCGGCGAGCAGGCGCGCCAGCGTGCCGAGGCCTACCGGCTGGGGCTGGAAGAAAGCCGGGGCAAGCGCGAACTGATCGGCCAGAGTGCCGCTCACCGGCAACTGATGGAGGAAATCCGCATGGCCGCCCCCAGCGACATGACGGTGCTGGTCAGTGGCGAAACCGGCACTGGCAAGGAGCTGGTGGCGCATGCCCTGCATGCCGCCTCGCCACGCGCCCACAAGCCCATGATCAGCCTGAACTGCGCCGCCTTGCCCGATACCCTGGTGGAAAGCGAACTGTTCGGCCACGTGCGCGGCGCCTTCTCGGGCGCCGTGGCTGACCGGCGTGGCAAGTTCGAGATGGCCGACGGCGGCACCTTGTTCCTGGATGAAGTGGGCGAGCTGCCCCTGGCGGTGCAGGCCAAGCTGCTACGGGTGCTGCAGAGCGGGCAGTTGCAGCGCGTCGGCTCGGACCGCGAGCATCGCGTGGACGTGCGCCTGATCGCCGCCACCAACCGCGACCTGGCCGAGGAGGTCAAGCGCGGCCATTTCCGGGCGGATTTCTATCATCGGCTTTCGGTCTTCCCCATCCGTGTGCCTCCGCTGCGCGAGCGCGGGCGTGACGTCTTGCTGCTGGCGGGCTATTTCCTGGAGCAGAACCGGGCGCGGCTGGGCCTGGCCAGCCTGCGCCTGTCGGCCGATGCGCAGCGCGCGTTGCTGGACTATTCCTGGCCCGGCAACATCCGCGAACTGGAGCACCTCGTCGGCCGCAGCGCCTTGCGGGCACTGGCCTCGCAGCCGCAGCGGCCGGGCATCCTGACGCTCGATGCGCACTCACTGGAACTGGATCACCCTCCGACCGCGCCCATTGCCCCTCCCCAGAATGGCCTGGTCGTCGAGCCAGGCCGTGCGGCACCGCCAGTGGAAGGCCTGCGCGAGGCCGTGGAGCGCTTTGAGCGCAAGCTGGTGAGCGACAGCCTGCAGCGTCATGGCGGCAATCTGGCTGCCACCGCCCGCGAGCTGGGCGTGGATCGGGCCAACCTGAACCGGCTGGCCAAGCGGCTCGGCTTGCGGTAGGCCATGGGACGGCGGTTTCAGGCGATATGAAGAAAAAGAAAAGAAAACGGCCGGAATCGCTCAGGGCAGGGCGCCCCCCATGATTCCGGCCGTCAGGTGCATGAAGCTTCAGGCCAAAAACCGCATCACCTGATGACGGCATCAGGCCTGCTGATGCTCCACATCCAGTTCCGCCAGTTGCCCGCGGATGCGGATGGCAGTCAGGTTGCGGGCGGCGGCGGCATCGTCGTTGACGTGTTGCAGGTCTTCGGGCGGTGCGCTGATGACCTTCACGGGAGCCGCTGCAGGCAAGGTGCCGGTAACGCCAGGGTTGAGTTGCGACATGATGATCTCCAAGGGATGAAAATCTCGTGCAGGCCCGCCGGTCACTTCGACGGCGGGCAGGATTGCCAGTCCTGCGGCCTCATCAGCCGGCCAACGATTGCAAATGACAGCATCGCGGGCTGGGGCGATATGAACGTTTTGGCAATCCAGATGATGGAATATTAGCCGGTTTGGTTGCGCTGCAACAGGTGCAGTCACACTTAAATTTTTGTAGGAAGCGGAGCAGGGTTGAGTCAGGGCAATCCCTGCAGAGCGCCCGATGACGGTCCTGTTTCGATGAAATTTGCTGCAGGGCAAAAAAGGGAGGCTTGTGAATTTACCCTTCGTGCACGCATTCCTACGCAAGCTGCTGGCATTGACCGATGCCCTCCGCAAGGAGAGTGCAATAGGCTGACCCTTTCGTCCATTCCCAGTCGTAAAGGAGCCTTCATGAACGAGCGCAAGCACGACAATTCCAGCACCTACAAGATCATCGACGTCGTGGGCAGTTCGCCCAACAGCACCGACGAAGCCATCCGCAACGCCATCGCCGATGTGGTCAAGACCGTCAAGAACGTCGACTGGTTCGAGGTCACGCAATGCCGTGGCCATGTCGAGGACGGCAATATCGGCCACTTCCAGGTCGGCCTGAAGATCGGTTTCCGTGTCGAGACCTGATCCTTGGTCACGGATGAGGGATACAGGAGCGCAATGCAGTTCGCGAGGGCATAGCGAGTTTCAATTTGCGCCCCTTCCCTCGGCTGACCAAGCTGAAGGCTCTTCGCAATCAGCGCCTTTGAACGAGCGTTCGAGGCGTGCTCCCGGCAGCGTCCGCTGCGAAATTGTTTAGCAATTTTCTTCAGCGCATCTGGCGATGCAGCGCGGCCAGCTCTTCCTTGAACAGTGATGGCAACCCGGCAGGGCAATGCCCCGGCTGTGCTTTCCCGCGCGTGGCGTGGTGCCGGTTTCGCCGCGCTGCAACAGTAGGATTCATCCTACGCCATCTCAGGCCGCTGTCCGATAGTGAGCCCCTGTCGCGGTCCGTATAACGTCAATCATCGGCGCTCAAAAGACAGTCCATACCAACACAACAAGAAGGACACGTTGTCGCCCTGGCCTCCGGATCAAGCCACGCCCAGGACGATGACCAAGACGATGCGACGAGCCAAGGGTGCTTTCCATCTCAGGTGCTTTCACACATTTAGGGGTCCATCTTGCAAGCTCGAGTTCTGTTAGTCAGCTCAGAGGCTGTACCGCTCGTCAAGACCGGTGGCCTGGCCGACGTGATTACCGCGTTGGCCGTATCGCTGCGCAAAGTCGGCATCGATGCCAGCATCCTCATGCCCGCCTATCCGGAGGCGGTCCGCAATCTCGGCGACACGGTGCAGATCGGCTTGAAGCACGGTCTGCCCGGCGGCGCCGGCCGTCTCCTGCGCGGCACCATCCCCGGCACCGACGTGCCGGCCCTGCTGCTGGATACGGCACGGTTCCGCCAGCGCGGCGCCAATCCTTATGTCGACAGCGATGGCGTCGAGTTCAACGACAACGCGCTGTGCTTCGCCGACCTGTCGCACGCCGCCGTGGCCATCTGCGCCGGCGAAACCAGCCTGCCGGTGCCGCACGTGGTGCATGCCAACGACTGGCACGCCGGCCTGATTCCCTGCCTGTTGAAACTGCGCGGGCTGGATCACGTCGGCACCATGCTGACCATCCACAATCTCGCCTTCCAGGGCAATTTCGCGCTGGAATCGGCCGAGCAGATCGGCATCCCCCAGCATCTGCTGACCGGCGACGGCGTGGAATACTGGGGCAAGCTGTCCTTCCTCAAGGCCGGCATCCGCTTCTCCGATTGCGTCTCTACCGTCAGCCGCAACTATGCGCACGAGATCATGACGCCGCGCTTCGGCTGCGGCATGGATGGGATTTTGTCCTTCCGCAAGCTCGATCTGCGCGCCATTCCCAACGGCATCGATGCCGAGTTGTGGAATCCGGCCGACGACCCGCTCATCGCCCGCCGCTTCAGCGTCGGCAACATGAAGGGCAAGGCGGCCTGCAAGCGCGACCTGCAGAAGCTCTTCGGCTTGCCGGTCGATCCGTTTGCGCCGGTCATGGGCCTGGGCTCGCGCATCTCGCACCAGAAGATGGCCGATGTCGTGATCGAGGCAATGCCCGCCATCCTGGCGCGCCATCCGCGTCTGCAGGTGGTGGTGCTGGGTTGCGGCGACCATCATTACGAAGCCGCCTTCCTCGACCTGGCGCAGCGCTATCGCGGTCGCATTGCCGTCCACATCGGCTATGACGAACGCCGCGCCCATGCGTTGCATGCCGGTAGCGACATGCTGCTGCACCCGACCCGCTTCGAGCCCTTCGGCCTCACGCCGCTGTACGCAATGCGTTATGGCGCGATCCCCATCGGCTCGCGCGTGGGCGGGCTGGTCGATACGGTGCGCGATGCCGATCTCGACCCGCAGCACGCCACCGGGGTGCTCTTCGAGGGCGAGACGGCGCACGACATGCAGCAAGCGGTGGCACGCGCCTTTGCGCTCTACAGCGACAGCGAGCGCTGGCAGAGCATGCAGCGCAACGCCATGAGCATCGACTGCGACTGGGCCGGTCCGACCCGCGCCTACATCGAGGCTTATGCCCACGTGGCCGACATGGCCGTGCGTCCGCTGTTCGTGCCGCGTCCGCTCCCCGTGGAGCGGCCCGCGGCCCAGGCGCGCGCCCATGAGCGCATGCACAGCCCGGCCGCTGCCATCGCTGCGGCGCTGGCAGGTGTGGTGGGCGTGCCGGCTACGGTAGCCGCTGCCTGAACCGCACGGGCGCGGCTGCGCTCGCCAGATTTCCGATCCGATTCCCACCTTGTCCAGGCGGACAGGGCAGGGGAAGTGTTGGCCGGCGCGCCGCCCTCTGCGCGCCGTGTTGATTTGGCTGTTTTCCGATGTTTCGATCAACCCCGATAACAACAACAGGAGTGTGCATGTCCGGCATGTCTGTCACGGCGTACAGGGCTCCGACCGAGCCGATGGAGGCGTCTTCGGACGCCAGTTCCGCGCCCCCCACGCATTCCCCTCATCCCCTGGAACAAACCGCCTTGTCCCTTTCCTTTGAAGAGCAGGGCCTGCTGGAAGCCTTGCTGTCCGGCCGCCTGAGCCAGCCCTTCAGCCTGCTGGGTCCGCGCTATGCCAGCCAGTCCGGTGGCCTCTCTGCCATCCGCACCTTCCATCCCGGCGCAGCAGCCGTACGCGTGCGCTGCCGCCACAGCGGTGCGCTGCTGGGTGAGCTGCAGCAGTTCGAGCTGCATGGCCAGCCCAGCGGCTTCTTCAGTGGCATGGTCACCGGTCTGGACCAGGGCCGCCACGCGCTGCCCTACGTGCTGGAGGTGGACTGGCTGATCCCGGACGGCCAGCGCAGCGTGCAAAGCACCGAAGATCCTTACGCCTTCGGCCTGCTGCTCGGCGAACTGGACCTGCACCTGTTGCAGGAAGGCCGTCACCGCCAGCTGGCCGATTGCCTGGGCGCGCGTCCCATGGAGATCGATGGCGTACCCGGTACCCGCTTTGCGGTGTGGGCACCCAATGCCGAGCGCGTCTCGGTGGTGGGTGACTTCAACCAGTGGGACGGCCGCCGCCACGTCATGCGCCTGCGCCACGAATCGGGCGTGTGGGAGCTGTTCATCCCCCGCATCGGCCCCGGCGACGTCTACAAGTACGAGATCCTGGGGCGCAATGGCGTGCTGCTGCCGCTCAAGGCCGACCCGGTGGCGCGCGCCACTGAAGCCCCGCCGGCCACGGCTTCGGTCGTGGCCGACGCGCGTCCTTATCTCTGGCAAGACCAGCAATGGATGGCCGAGCGTGCGCAGCGCCAGTCGCTGTCGGCGCCGATGTCCATCTACGAACTGCATCCCGCCTCGTGGCGCCGCGTGCCGGAACAGGCCCACCGCAACCTGAGCTGGGATGAACTGGCCGACCAGTTGATTCCCTACGTGGCCGGCATGGGTTTTACCCATATCGAACTGATGCCGGTGATGGAGCACCCCTTTGGCGGTTCCTGGGGCTACCAGCCCATCAGCATGTTTGCGCCCAGCGCCCGCTTCGGCAAGCCGGAGCGCTTCGCCGCCTTCGTCGACCGCTGCCACCAGGCCGGCATCGGCGTGCTGCTGGACTGGGTGCCGGCACATTTTCCCAGCGACCAGCATGGCCTGGCGCAGTTTGACGGCACTGCCTTGTACGAGCATGCCGACCCGCGCGAGGGCTTCCACCAGGACTGGAATACGCTGATCTTCAACCTCGGCCGCAATGAGGTGCGCGGCTTCCTGATTGCCAGCGCGTTGGAGTGGATCGAGCATTTCCACGTCGATGGCCTGCGCGTGGATGCGGTGGCCTCGATGCTCTACCGCGACTACAGCCGCAAGTCCGGCGAATGGGTGCCCAACATCCATGGCGGGCGCGAGAACCTGGAGGCCGTGGCCTTCCTGCGTGAACTCAACACCGTGGTGGCCCAGCGCTGCCCGGGCGTATTGATGATCGCCGAGGAGTCGACCTCCTGGCCGGGCGTGACGGCCGAGGTCAGGGACCAGGCCGACCATCACGGCCTGGGCTTCAGCTACAAGTGGAACATGGGCTGGATGAACGACACCCTGCGCTACATGCAGCATGACCCGCTGTTCCGTCGTTATCACCATCACGACATGACATTCGGTTTGCTATATGGATTCTCGGAAAACTTCATCTTGCCGATATCGCACGATGAGGTGGTCCACGGCAAGCGCGCCCTGTTGAATAAAATGCCCGGCGACGAATGGCGGCGGTTTGCCAACCTGCGGGCCTATTACGGATTCATGTGGACGCATCCCGGCAAGAAGCTGCTCTTCATGGGCAGCGAGTTCGGCCAGCCTGACGAGTTCGATCACGACAAGTCCCCTTACTGGCACCTGCTCGACGAGCACGGCGGCCATCCCGCCGGCCATCGCCAGTTGCGCCAGCTGGTCAGCGACCTCAACCATCTCTATTGCAGCGAGCCAGCCTTGCACCAGCGAGATTGTCGCGCCGACGGCTTCTCCTGGGCGGTGGGCGACGATAGCGTCAATAGCGTGCTGGCGTATTTCCGCTATGCCGATGAGGGACCACCGGTGCTGATCGTGGTCAACCTCACGCCGGTACCGCGCACCAGCTACCGCGTCGGCGTGCCGCCGATTGCCCCCGGCCACAACGGCGTCTGGCGCGAAGTGCTCAACACCGATGCCGCCGTCTATGGCGGCAGCAACAGCGGCAACATGGGCCAGGTCGAGGTGCAGGAGTTCGGCTGGCACGGCCACCCGGCTTCCATCGAATTGAACCTGCCGCCGCTGTCCACCCTGATCCTGCGTAGAGAGTCCCAACGATGAGCGTCGCCTTTCCTGATCGCCTGATGCCAGGCCTGCCTTACCCGCTGGGCGCCAGTTCCGATGGCCTCGGGGTCAATTTCGCGGTGTTCTCGGCCAACGCGACCCGCATGGACCTCTGCCTGTTCGACCCGTCCGGCAAGCGCGAATTGAAGCGCATCACGCTACCCGAATGCACCGATGAAGTGTGGCACGGCTATCTGCCCGGCGCCGCACCGGGCTTGGTCTATGGTTTCCGCGCCCATGGTCCCTACGAGCCCAACAAGGGCCATCGCTTCAATCCCAACAAGCTGCTGCTGGACCCTTACGCCAGGCGCCTGGTCGGCCAGGTGCGCTGGACCGATGCGCTCTACGGCTACCGATTGCACTCGGCGCGCGCCGACCTGTCCTTCGACCGCCGCGACAGCGCCGCCGCCATGCCCAAGGCGATGGTCACCGATGACGCCTTCATGTGGGAACATGACCGCCTGCCGCAGGTGCCCTGGAACAAGACCGTCATCTACGAAGCCCACGTCAAGGGCATCTCCAGGATGCGCGAGGATCTGCTGCCACATGAGCGCGGCACCTTCGCTGCCTTGTCCGACCCGGCCTTCATCGACCACCTGCTGCGCCTGGGTGTGACCACGCTGGAACTGATGCCGGTGCATGCCTTCCTGCAGGACAGCTTCCTCATCGAACGCGGTCTCAGCAACTATTGGGGCTACAGTACGCTGGCCTATTTCGCGCCCGAGCCTTCCTACATGTCCACGGGCGATCCCAACGAGTTGCGCATGGCCGTGCGCCGCCTGCACAGCGCCGGCATCGAGGTGATCCTCGATGTGGTCTACAACCACACCAGTTGCGGCAGCGAGCTCGGGCCAACGCTGTCCTTCCGTGGCCTCGACAATGCCAGCTACTTCCGCCTGCTGCCCGGCCAGGAGCGTTACCACATCAACGACACCGGCTGCGGCAATACCCTGAACCTGTCGCATCCGCGTGTGCTGCAGATGGTGCTGGATTCGCTGCGCTACTGGGCGCAGTCCTTCCACATCGACGGCTTCCGCTTCGATCTGGGGTCGACGCTGGGGCGCGAGCCGCACGGCTTCGATCCGGGCTCCGGCTTCTTCGATGCGCTGTTGCAGGACCCGGTGCTGTCGCGCCTGAAGCTCATCTCCGAACCCTGGGACATCGGCCCCGGCGGATACCAGCTTGGTAACCACCCGGCGCGCTTTGGCGAATGGAACGACAAGTTCCGCGACGACATGCGCAAGTTCTGGAAGGGTGACGAAGCCATGCGCGGCGGTTTCGCCCAGCGCATGCTGGGCTCGGCCGAACTGTTCGAGCACAACCGCCGCAAGCCCTGGGCCAGCGTCAACTTCATCGCCTCGCATGACGGTTTCACCCTGCGTGATCTGGTCAGCTACAACGGCAAGCACAACGAGGCCAACGGAGAGAACAACAACGACGGTCACAACGACAACGCCAGCTACAACTGGGGTGCCGAAGGCGAGACCGATGATCCCGACATCCAGGCCACCCGCGCCTGTGTGCAGCGTTCCATGCTGGCCTCTACGCTGCTGGCGCAGGGCACCCCCATGCTGCTGGCCGGGGACGAATTCCATCGCAGCCAGGGCGGCAACAACAATGCCTACTGCCAGGACAACGAGATTTCGTGGATCAACTGGGAGCAGGCCCGTTCCCCCGAAGGCGCGGCGCTGACCGCCTTTGTCGGCCGCGTGACCGCCATCCGGCGTGACTTTGAAGTGCTGCGCGCCAGCTACTTCCTGCATGGCAACCAGATGGTGGCCGATGGCTTGCCCGACGTGGCCTGGTTCGACGAAGCGGCCCAGCCGGTCTCCAGCGAAGACTGGAACAACCCGGTGGCGCGCGCCATTACCCTGCAACTGGCCGGCAGGCGCCTGGAGCCGCACAAGCAACTGAGTTCGCGCCTGCACGACGCTGCCAATGCGGCGGGGGGCGATGGTCCGGGCGAGGCGCAGGAAGTCCCGCCTGACGTGCTGATGATCTTCGTCAACGCGGGTCACGAGCCCATCGAGTTCAACTTCCCCCGTACCGAAGGGGAGTACTTCCTCCTGCTCGACTGTGCGCAGCCTACCGGCATGCCGGAAGGAGAGGGCTCCCGGACCAAGGTGGATGGCAGTGCCACCGTGCAGGTCCAGGCCCACACCCTGCAGGTGTTTGCCAACCGGCCCCTGCACCTGTCCTCGGCCATCTATCCGCTGGCCGCCAATGAATGGATACAACGCAACGAATGGGGAGAACGCGCATGACGGCCCGCTTTTCCGTGAAGCTGCCCTTTGGCGCCCAGGTGACCGCGCCCGGCCAGGTGCGCTTTCGCGTCTGGGCACCCGGTGCCGAGGCCGTGGCCGTGGAGATCACCGGACGCGGCCGGGTGCCGATGACGGTCGAGGATCCCGCATCCCCGGCCTGGTACGCGCTGGAAACCGACTGCGAGCCCGGCACCCTTTACCGCTATGTCTTCCAGACCCGGGAACAAGGCGAGGTCGTCGCGCCGGACCCGGCTTCGCGCGGTCAGGCTGGTGACGTCTTCGATCCCAGCGTGGTGGTGGATGGGGAATCCTTCCTGTGGCAGTACCCGCAATGGCAGGGCCGCCCCTGGGAAGAAACGGTGCTCTACGAATTGCATCCCGGCGCATTGGGCGGCTTTGCGGGCATCCAGCAGCGCCTGGTGGAACTGGCCGAGCTGGGCATCACCGCCATCGAACTGATGCCGGTGGCCGAATTCCCCGGCGCCCACAACTGGGGTTACGACGGCGTGCTACCGTTCGCGCCTGATGCCAGCTATGGCACCCCGGAGCAGCTCAAGTCACTCATCGATACCGCCCACGGGCTGGGGATGATGGTCTTCCTCGATGTGGTCTACAACCACTTCGGCCCGGACGGCAATTACCTGCACAGCTACGCGCCGGAATTCTTCCGTCACGACATGAACACCCTGTGGGGCGCTACCATCGATTTCCGCCGTCCCGAGGTCGCGGATTTCTTCACCCAGAACGCGCTGTACTGGCTGCAGGAATATCGCTTCGACGGCCTGCGTTTGGATGCGGTCCACGCCATCTGCGAACAGGACTGGCTGGTCGCACTGGGCCAGCGTATCCGCGCCGAGATCGGTAGCGAAAGGCATGTCCACCTGGTGCTGGAGCACGACGGCAACGCCGCGCACCTGCTGGGCTACACCGCTGCCATCGAAGCCGAAGCAGAGGTGGCCGAGATCGGCCAGGTGCGCGAGCGTTCCAGCCACGTCTACGATGCGCAATGGAACGATGACGCGCACCACGTCCTGCACGTGCTGCTGACCGGCGAGGATAGCGGCTACTATGGCGCCTATGCCGAGGCACCGGCCGAGAAGCTGGCGCGCTGCCTGCAGCAGGGCTTCGTCTATCAGGGAGAGGTCTCGCCGTATTCGGGTGAGCCGCGCGGCGAACCCAGCGCCGATTTGCCGACTACGGCCTTCGTCAACTTCCTGCAGAACCATGACCAGATCGGCAATCGCGCCTTCGGCGAACGCCTCACGGTGCTGGCCCATCCGCTCGCCCTGCATGCGGCGCAGGCGCTGATCCTGCTGGCGCCGCAGGTGCCGATGCTGTTCATGGGCGAGGAGTTCTGCGCGGTACAGCCTTTCCTGTATTTCACCAGCCATCGCGACGAAGAACTGGTCAAGGCGGTGCGCGAGGGGCGCCGCCGCGAGTTTGCGCGCTTCCCGCAATTTGCCGATCCCAAGCTGCTGGAGCAGATTCCGGATCCCAACAGTTTTGCCACCTTCGTGTCGTCCATTCCGGAGCCCGGCCCGGCGCCCGGTTCGGCCGCCTGCCTGCGCCGCGTGACCGAACTGCTGCACATCCGCAAGCTGCATATCGCCCCCTACCTGCGCGGTGCCAGGGCACTGGAAGCGCGCGCCATCGGTCCCAAGGCCGTGCATGCGCGTTGGCAACTGGCCAATGGCAGCGTGCTCAACATCACCGTCAATCTCGATGAGGCCCTCCTGCAGGAGGCACTGGAAGACCTGGCCCAGCCGGCCGGGGCTGACGTGCTCTTCGACAGTGGTGGCGCACTCGATGCGCTGGCCAGCGGCAGCTTCCCCGGCCATGCCGTGCTGGCGCTGCGGGAGCCACCGGCCGAAGCGGCCGAGGCCGGGGCGGGGAGGGCAGCATGAGCGCCGCCCTGCGCCAGCCCGCCGCAATGCCTGCCGCTGACAATGATTTATATCGTTTGGCCGAACGCGCCGGCATCGCCGTCCACTGGATTGATGCCTACGACCAGCCCCGGGTAGTGCAGGACGAAGCGCTGCGCGCCATCCTCGCCGCGCTGGGCCTGCCCTGTGAATCGGCGCAGCAGTGTCGCCACAGCCTGGCCCAGCTCGACCGCGAGCATGCGGTGGGTTATCTGCCGCCGCTGCTGACCGGCGTCCAACACCAGCGCGTGCTGCTGCCGGCGCACTCCCGGCTGCACGGCTTGTCCTGCCGCGTCGAACTGGACAATGGCGCCAGGCTGACACTGCTGATTTCTTCCGATGTGAACCAGCCGCCGAGCCTGCCGCCCATCGACGTGCCCGGCTATCACCGCCTGCTGGTGGCCGGCCACATCCTGACCCTGGCCATTGCGCCGCCACGCTGCTACACCATTGCCGACGCCCTGGCCGGACAAGGCTGCGAGCGCGGCTGGGCGCTGGCCGCGCAAGTCTATGGCCTGCGCAGCGACAGCCTGAAGCAAGCGCGCAAGCTCTACGGCGATGGCGGCATCGGTCATTTCGGCGCGCTGGCGGCGCTGGCACCGATGGTGGCGGAGTATGGCGCTGCGGGCCTGGCGATGTCGCCGGTGCATGCGATGTTTGCGGCCGATCCGGGGCGCAGCAGTCCTTATTCGCCCTCCAGCCGCCTGTTTCTCAATCCTTTCCTGATCGACCCCGCCGGCATTCTGGGTGCCGATGCCCAGGCCCAGGTGCTGGCCGAGGGCGGCTCCGAAATGATCGCCGCCCATGAACGGCTGCAACAGGCCAGCCTGGTGGACTGGGCGCGTGGGGGGGCGCATCGCATGACGCTGCTGCGTCGCCTGTACGCCCTGTTCCGCACGGAACATGCGGGTGACACGGCGCTGTTGGCGTCGTTCGCGGCCTTCCAGATGGAAGGCGGCCAGGCCTTGCGCGCCCATGCCCTGTTCGAGGCTTACAGCCACCATCTGAGCAGTCAGGGCGACCCCGGCTGTTGCGACTGGCGCCAATGGGGCGAGGCCGGCCGCCATCCGGAGACGCCCGAGATGCAGGCCTTTGCGGCCGGGCATGCCGGAGAAATCGATTTCCACCTGTTCCTGCAATGGCAGGCTGCGCGCCAGTTGTCACAGGCCCAGCAAAGCGCGCGCGCGGCCGGCATGTCCATCGGCCTCATCGCTGATCTGGCGGTGGGCGCTGACAATGGCGGCAGCCAGGCCTGGAGCCATCAGGACGAGATCGCTGCCGGCCTGACGGTAGGCGCGCCACCGGATCTGCTCGCCCCGCAGGGCCAGAACTGGGGCTTGGGCGCCTTTTCTCCGCTGGCGCTGCGGCGCACCGGCTATCGCGGTTATCTCGCCATGCTGCGCGCCACCTTCGCCCAGGGGGGCGGCGTGCGCATCGATCACGTGCTGGGCCTGAATCGCCTGTGGCTGGTGCCGCAGGGGTGTGCAGCCGATGCCGGGGCCTACGTGGCCTACCCGCAGCAGGACATGCTGCGCCTGATCGCGCTGGAGTCCTGGCGCCATCGCACGGTGGTCATCGGCGAGGACCTGGGTACGGTCCCGCCCGGTTTCGACACGGTGCTGGAGGAGGCCGGCGTGTCAGGCATTCGTGTGCTCTGGTTCGAGCGCGACAAGAAGGGTTTCCGTCCCCCCTCGGCCTGGTCGCGCCAGGCCATTGCCGTGACGACGACCCATGATTTGCCGACCGTTGCGGGATGGTGGTCCGGCGCCGACCTGGCCTGGCGTGAGCGCCTGGGCCAGCTGGATCAAGGATTGCCGGCCGCGCTGGAACAGCGCCGGCAGGAGCGCAGCCTGCTCTGGCAGAGCCTGGTGCAGCACGGCTGGGCCAGCGGCCCGTTGCCGGAGGTGGCCTGCGCTGTGGCCGAGGTGGTGGACGACTCCACGGTGCCGGCCGCGCTGGAGGATTGCGCCATCGCCGTCGATGCCGCGCTGGAATATGTCGCTGCCACGCCCGCACCGCTGGCCGTGGTGCCGGTGGAAGACATCCTCGGCCTGACCCAGCAACCCAATCTGCCCGGTGTGACCGAGCCCCATCCCAACTGGCGCCGCCGCCTGCCCGAGGACATGCCGCAGCTCTTTGCCGCCTATGCCGCCAAGGCCAGGCTGGAACGCCTGCGCCGTGTGCGCGGCGGCCCCTCCAAGGAGATCTGATGCCAGCCTCTTCCGTATCCTCACCATCCCCGCCGCGCAGTGGCATCCCGCGCGCTACTGCGCGGCTGCAACTGCACCGCGACTTCGGTTTCGAGCAGGCTGCCCAGACGGTGGACTACTACCATCGCCTGGGTATCAGCCACTTCTACCTCTCGCCCATCCTGGTGGCGCGTCCTGGTTCCACCCACGGCTATGACGTGGTGGATGCCACCCGGATCAATCCCGAACTCGGCGGCGAAGCGGGGCTGCGCCATCTGCACCAGCGTCTGCGTGCGCAAGGCATGGGCCTGGTGGTGGACATCGTGCCCAACCATATGGCGGTCGGCCATCACAATGCCTGGTGGCAGGACGTCTTGCGCTGGGGCCGCCACAGCCGCCATGCCGAGTGGTTCGACATTCATTGGGACAGTCCCGATCCGGCGCTCAACGGCAAGGTGCTGCTGCCTTTCCTCGGCCAGCCCTATGCGGAGGCGCTGGAGGCGGGCGAGCTGATCCTGCGTGTTGACGCTGAGCAGGGCGAGTTGCAGGTGGCGCACTACGACAACCGCTTTCCGCTGTCACCCTCGGATTACGCCGCCGTCCTGGAGACGGCCGGCAGTGCGCGCCTGGGCGAGGTGATCGCAGCCTTTGCCGCGCTCGATCCGGCGCATGCCGACAAGGACCGCCTGGCCACCGAAGCCCGTGCGCAATTGCAGGCCCTGGCCGCCGACCCCGATGCACTGGCCGACATCGACGCAGCGCTCGCGGCCTTCTCGGCCAGCCAGCCACACGGCCGCAGCGCCATGCACCAATTGCTGGAGCGCCAGCATTACCGCCTGGCCTACTGGCGCAATGCGGCCGACGAGATCAACTGGCGCCGCTTCTTCGAGGTGAGTGAACTGGTGGGCATGCGGGTGGAGCGCGAAGACGTCTTCGAAGCCATGCATGCCGGGATCTTCCGTCTCTATGCCGAGGGCATCATCGATGGCTTGCGGCTGGACCACATTGATGGCCTCACCGATCCCGCCGCTTATTGCCTGCGCCTGCGTGAGCGCCTGCGCGTTTTGCGCCCCGACCATGAACCCTACCTCATCGCCGAGAAGATCCTGGCCGGCGACGAGACCCTGCCGCCCGGCTGGCAGCTCGACGGCACCACCGGCTACGAGTTCATGGACCAGTGCGCCGCCGTCCTGCACGACAGCGAAGGCGAACCGGTGCTCGACGAGCTCTGGCGCGACATCGTGGCAGAACTGCCCGTCACCGCCGATCAGCTGCAAAGCCACGGACCGGGCGAGCTGTGCCATTTCCCGACCATCGTGCAAGAAGCGCGGCGCAGCTTCCTGGTGCGCAATTTCGCCGCTGAATTCAATGCGCTCACGCTCTGTCTGCACCAGCTCGCGCGCAGTGCGACGCAGACCCGCGATATCACGCTCATGTCGATCCGCCGCGCGGTGGCCGAGTTGCTGGTGCATTTCCCGGTTTATCGCACCTACGCCAGCGAGCAGGGCATGCCGGCGCAGGAGCGCGAGCTGCTGGCGCGCACCGTGCAGAAGGCTGCGACGACCCTGCACGCAGCCGACCACGCGACGCTGCACGTAGTGGAGGGCTGGCTGGGCGGCGACCTGCTGCTCGACAGCCGCGATGCACACCGCCGCGCCTTGCAACTGCGGGCCATTGCGCGCTTCCAGCAACTGACGCCGCCGCTGACGGCCAAATCGATGGAAGACACTGCCTTCTATCGCTACGGACGCCTGCTTTCGCGCAACGAGGTCGGCGCCGAGCCTGCGCACCTGGCGCTCTCGGTGGCACATTTCCACCAGCTGGCGGCGCGCCGCGCCGGGCAGACGCCGGCCAGCCTGCTGGCCACCGGCACCCACGACCACAAGCGCGGCGAGGATGCCCGCATGCGCCTGGCCGCGCTCTCCGAGATCGCCGAGGAGTGGGCTACCGTGCTGCGTCACTGGCATCAGTTGAACGCCCCCATCGTGGCGGCCACGGCGGGTGAGCAGTGCGGCATCGATGCCGCCGACGAATGCATGCTGTACCAGACCCTGGTCGGTGCATGGCCGGACGGCATGCATGCCGGCGACGATGATCTGAGTGCCCTGGGCGAACTGGCCGAACGCGTCATCGCCTGGCAGCGCAAGGCCTTGCGCGAAGCCAAGCGCCGCAGCGACTGGGTGGTGCCGCAGACCGACTATGAGGCTGCCTGCGAGCGGTTCACCCGTGCGCTGCTGTGTGATCCGGGACTCGATCCGCATCATCATCCCTTCCTCACCGAACTGGAGGGCTTTGTACGCCGCCTGGCGCCGCTGGGCGCGGTCAACAGCCTGTCGCAAACCATGCTCAAGCTGACCTCGCCGGGCGTACCCGATTTCTACCAAGGCAGCGAATTATGGGACTTGAGCATGGTGGATCCAGACAACCGGCGGCCGGTCGATTTCGCCCTGCGGGAGCGGCTCCTTGCCGATGCCGTCAACCGGCCGGTCTCCTTGCGCGACTGGCAGAGCGGTGGCACCAAGCAGCAACTGATCCATGCGGTGCTGCAGTACCGGCGCCAGCATGCGGACCTGTTCGCATACGGCCGTTACTTGCCGCTGAGCACGCACGGCAAGTTGGCGCGCCACGTGATCGCCTTTGCCAGGCTGATGCCGGGCCAACAGGAGGACCAGAGCGACTGGCATGCGACCGTGGTGGTCTGCACGCGCCTGGCGGGCCATCTGCTGTCCTTCGAGGGACGTTGCGAAGAAGCCTTGCCGCTGGTCTCTGACGAAGCATGGGGCGACACCCGTATCAGCCTGTCGCAGGTACTTTCACACGCCGGCAGCGAGATGCGGCACTGGCGCAGCGTGCTCACCACTGGCCAGGGCGAACTGGAAGAATGCGCCATGCCGGAAGGCGAGCGTGGCGGCAGCATCGCCGTGGCCGAGATCCTGGGCAGTCTGCCGGTGGAATTGCTGACGCTGCATCTCAGTTGAGCGGGAGGTGGTGCAGCGCCCTGACGGTTTCCTGTTCGGGGGCCACCGCGTTGCCAGACGCCGGGGCCAGCGCATGGGAAGAGGGCAGGCCGAACTGTTCGCGGCCGACGACCAGGGTTTCTCCACGCCATTGCTGGGCGAGCTCATGCAAGGGCAGGCGAACGTGGCCGCGCACGGCGTCGGCCAGCAGGGCGCGCCCCTGGACGATTCCCTTGAGCACAACGAAATGCTTGAGTTCGTCCCGATACAGCAGGACGATGACCGGCCCTTTCAGCCGCATGGCCTGCTCCATGGTCAGACGCACGCCAGTTGCGGCATAGCCCATCCGCTGCGCGGACTGTTTCAGGTCCAGCATCGAGAAGCCGTGCTTGATGCGGTCAGCCAGTTCAGGCTTGGGCAGACGGGTGATGATGTCAGCCAGTACGTCCTGCTCCTCCAGCGGATGGCCGAAGTACAGCCTTAGCAGGATCGCCAGCGCGGCGGCGCCGCAGGAATAGTCCAGGGTCTGTCGCTCAATCTCCTGCATCTGTAGCTGCCGCATCGATTTCAGCCCTGCCGGTGCCGCGCGGGGCGCTGCCCTCGGCCACAGCACCAAAAGTCCGAGCAGGGTCCGGCGTTTCATTCGAAGCGCCGGTTCATGCGCAGGCTGACATAGGCCGGTCCGGCTTCGTCATTGAGTCCGAAGCTCACCTGGGGCGAGATCGTCCATTGCTCGAAGGCGCGGTAAGACGCTGAGAGCGACAAGTCCAGAGGGTCTTTGCCCGAACCTGCGATGGTCTGCCCATCTACGCGCAGATTGCGGTAATGCGAGAACGACACCCGCGTGCCCACGGACAGCTTGTCGTTGAGCGCAAGGCCCAGCCCGAGGTAACCCGCAAGACCTGCGCCAGGCTGCACCCGATAGGCATCGATCCGGCGTTCGAGGGACCAGCGATAGTTGAGCCCGCCGAAGAGCATGGCCGGATCGCTGCTGCGTACGAAGGCGATGCCGGGCGCAAGGCTCCAGTGGCCCGAGCCGTTGCTGAGCGGATCGCGCCAGGTTTCTTCGGGCGGGTAATAGCGTTTTTTTCCGGTCGGTGCAGAAAACGTCATCGTCAGCGACACGGCCGGCCATTGCGCAGTTTCCCGCAGCCACTGGTATTGCAGGCCGGCACTGATGTCACCGAGAGCCCACTGACTGGCGCTGCGTACGTATTCGTTGGTGGAAACCTGTTCTATACCGGTGTGGGTCAGCGGCAGCGACAGCCAGGCTTCCACATCGTGCGCCAAGCCGGCGCGCAGCGTGGTAGCCCATTCCAGCTGCGTGGAATTCTGTGCCGACATCTGGAAGTAGCCTACGTTCATCAGCGAGTGACTGGTACGGGCCTGCTTGTACTGCAGGGCCCACTCCAGTTCCAGCTTGCCGGGCGCCAGCAGGACCGTGGAACCTGCGAGGAAATCCAAGGGGGGCTTGTTGACTGCTGTCGTTGCCGATCCCGGGTTCGCGCGCTTTGACGTTTTCCGCACCATCGCGTTTCTTGTCATCGAAAAGGCGGGTCATGGCGGTGATGCTGTCGCTGGCAATGTCGGCCCGGCCGAAACTGCCCGACTCCAGCACCGTACTGCCGCCCGGCGTGTGCAGCAGGCGTCCGCTGGCGATGTCGCCGTTGGCAAACGTGATGCGATGGCGCTCATCGGTGCTGAGTCCGGCCAGGTCGTTGGCCTGCACGCTGACCGGAACACCGTAACGCGTCTTGAACAGGCACAGGCCATCCTGGAAGGAAATCAGTTGGCCGGAGAGGATGTCGCCGGACTTGGTGTAGATCGTATCGGCTTGCACCGGCGGAGTCGCCGCAAGGCTCAGGAGGAGCATGCTTGCAAGTTTGCCCGTTACCTGTGGTTGCGTGTGAAATGGCCTCATGATGGGGCGAGGCTCTACCAGAAAAATCTATTGATTGGACGGTTCCAGCTTGCGTCGCGGAACCCTTCCGGCCGAAGTGTCCCGTTCTTGGCCACTTCTTGCAAATGACGCTCGATGACCACTGCATTCATTCGCCGCCATTCATAAGGATTGCTGTACCTGTCGGCGAGCCAGATGTCGCCGACGGTATCGTAGGGTTGGCCCTTGAAGTTAATTCGCTGCTTGGACTGAGGGCTGTAGCTGAAGCCGATATAGCGGTAGGAGGCGTAGTCGGCAAAGCTGCCGAATTTCTTATAGGTCACCTGGTGTTCTTTGATGCCCATCGTGACGCTCGGGGGGACGATGTTTTGTATTCTTTGCAGGGCCGTCCCTTTGATGCGTATAAGTTCATCGTCTTGGAGCAATTGCACCGCGATTTCATCGGAGCGGAGTGCGTCGAGGATCGGATTGACTGCCTGTGCGCTGCAGGCGCGGCCACCACTGTCAGGCACAGTTGGATTGACGGGAGATATTTCATGATTTGTCTCCTTGAATGTTGAGAGTAGAGTGTTTGGGGGCCATTCCCATCTTTGTAAGCAATTTCATCATCACAGGATCGGCTGCAAGCCGCCGTTCGTATTCCTGACGAAAGAACTCGCTGGAGACCGGATCGGCGATGAAGGCGTCGTAGGCCGGTTTGCCATCTTCCAGCCCAAAGTCGGACATCATTTGTACCAAGTGCCGACTGAGGGCCGGAAAATATTGTTGCTGCTCGCCTTCGGAAAGGACGTTGAAGCGCGCATTGATTCTGTCCATTTCCAACGCGCTGGTTCCCACTGGCACGCTCTCTGGCAGATAGTCTGCATACCAAACGGGAATGGCATACCAGTCGGTAGCGCTTGCAGTCTTGGATTGTTCCTTCAAGTCGCTTTCACGGCTTTTGATGTGGCCTTCCCGGGAAATCGCTACCCTCGATGAATCCGAAACACGTTCCCCGCCGGCGTCCGCCGCAGGCACAGCGTCTGCGGCTACCTGGCTGCGAATGGCTGAAGGAGAGGCGGCCGCGCTCACTCGGCCCGCGCCTGGCGAAATGGCATCTACTGTCATGATGACTCCCTGTGGTTGATTGACGCTGTCCGTTGGCGTGAACGACGGCATTGCCATCAGCGGCGCTGCAGATATTTCGCCGTCGCATCGGCCACGGCGAGAAACCGGTCTACCGTGAGCCCCTTGTACTGTTCGGGACGCCGGGCGCGGGCAGTGGACGCCGCTGTTGCGCTGGACGGAGCAGCGGCCTTGGGTACCCCTTGCTGTGACTGCGTGACGGGCACAACGAACTTCGGTTTCGCCCCGCGCGCCTCCGCCTGCGTCAGGCTACGGTCGACCTTCACGCTTTTGCCCGGTTTGTTCACGTTGGTCTGCCGACTCGTCACGGCGACTGGTTGCATTCTCATTCTTGCCTCCTCACGTCGATGCTTCATTGACCCGGTGAGCCGCAGCATATAGAGAATTTTTAGAAATTGGCTGACCAATTCTGACCTGCCGGATATCCCGGAAAGCCGCTAGCGTAAAGGCTTTGCGGGCGGAGGCGGTGATTCCTGACTGGCGCCCGTCAGATCTGCTTTCCCCTTTTCCTACACGCAAATATCCCGCCGTCCGATGTCGGCAAACGCTGCCGCGCCACTAACATGGCGCGATACCGGCATGTCGTCCGGCACTTCGCGGGGCCGTGCCGTCTTGCTACAAGGAGTTGCGCATGACCAAGTTGCCCGCCGCCGACCTGCAGTTGCCGCTGTTCACCTATGGCCAGCGTCAGTCGCTGACCGAGAAGAGTGCCTGGATCGCCCTGCAGGAACACCATCAATACAGCGCCCGCCACTTCAGGCTGGAGCGGCTTTTCGCGGCCGACGACAAGCGCGGCGAAACCCTGGTGGCCGAAGCCGTCGGCCTCTATCTTGACTATTCCAAGAACCTGGTCACCACCGAGACCATGGGCCTGCTCATGCAGCTGGCGCGCCAGTGCGACCTGCCGGACCGAATCGAAGCCATGTTTCGCGCAGAGCCCATCAACGTCACCGAACACCGCCCCGCATTGCATACCGCCTTGCGCATGCCTGCCCATGAGCGGCTGGTGGTAGAGGGCGAAGACGTGATCGCCCAGGTCCAGCAGGTGCTGGGGCGCATGGAAGCCTTTGCCGAACAGGTGCGCAGCGGCGAGTGGACAGGCCATACCGGGCGCCGCATTCGCCACGTGGTCAATATCGGCATCGGCGGTTCCGACCTCGGCCCGATGATGGCGTACGAGGCGCTGCGCCCCTATGGCCAGCGCGACCTGGACCTTCACTTCCTGTCAGACGTGGACGGCGCAGCCCTGCTGGAAACCGTGCGCACCCTGCAGGCCGAGGAGACGCTTTTCATCGTCTGCTCCAAAACCTTCACCACGCTCGAAACCACCACCAATGCGCAGGCGGCACGCCAATGGCTCGTGCAGCAACTGGGCGATGATGCCGCCGTGGCGCGCCACTTCGTGGCCGTGACCACCAACATCGACGAAGCCAGCCGTTTCGGTATCGATCCGCAGAACATGTTCGGTTTCTGGGATTGGGTCGGCGGGCGTTATTCGATGACCAGCGCCATCGGGCTCTCCACCATGATTGCCATCGGGCCGGTGCATTTCCGCCAGATGCTGGCGGGCTTCCATGCCATGGACGAGCACTTCCGTACCGCGCCGCTGGAGGCCAACCTGCCGGTCATCCTCGGCATGCTGACGGTGTGGTATGCCAACTTCTTCGGCGTGGCCAGCCAGGCGGTACTGCCCTACAGCCAATATCTCAGGCGCCTGCCGGCCTACCTGCAGCAGCTGACCATGGAAAGCAATGGCAAGCAGGTCACCCTGCAGGGCGATGCCGTGGACTACGCGACCTCGCCCGTGTATTGGGGCGACAATGGCATCAATGGCCAGCATTCCTTCTACCAGCTGCTGCACCAGGGCACGCACATGGTGCCGTGCGACTTCATCGGCTTTTGCCGGCCGGCCGAAGCGCTGGGCCAGCACCACGCCCTGCTGATGGCCAACATGTTTGCGCAGGCCGAAGCGCTGGCCTTTGGCAAGAGTGCGCAGCGCGTGCGGGAAGAAGGCACGTCCGAAGCGTTGACGCCGCATCGGGTCTTCCCCGGCAACCGTCCCAGCAACAGCCTGCTGCTCGACAAGCTGACGCCCTACAGCCTCGGCACACTGGTGGCCTTGTATGAGCACAGTGTCTTTACCCAGGGCGTGATCTGGAACATCGATTCCTTCGACCAATGGGGTGTGGAGCTGGGCAAGCAGTTGGCCAAGCGCACCGCGCGCCAGTTGCTGGACCCCGCCGAACCGCTGCATCACGACAGTTCCACCAACGCCCTGATCCGCCGCTATCGTGCAGCGGAGCAGGTCCCAGAGGACCGATAGGCGCGGCGCCCCGCGGGCGCCTGTGCAGGAGACACCATGAGCACCATCATTGCTGCCCGTTTCGATCTGCAGGAGGAGGCTGCGCATGCGGTCTCGGTGCTGGAAGAAGCGGGCTTCGCCCGCGCGCGCATCAGCACTTTCTTCGTCAACCCGGCGGGCCAGCATGACCGCTTTGCCGTCGGTGGTGACCGCGACAAATCTCCCGGCGCCGAAGACACTGACCGCGGGGCTGCCGCTGGCGTGGCCGCTGGTGCGGGAGCGGGTGCCGCAGCGGGATTGGCCACGGCGCCCGTGACCGGTCCGCTAGGTCCGGCCCTCGGCGGATTGGTGGGCGGCCATCTGGGTGGACTGGTCGGCAGCCTCGCCGCAACCGATGATGATCCCTTGCCCCGGCGCGTGGCGGGCATGTTGGTGGCCGTTGCCGTGGGCGATCCGCAGCAGGAGAGGGAAGCGATCCGCCTGCTGCAAGCACTGGAGAGTGCTGATCTGGAGCGTGGCGAGGGGACCATCCGTGAAGGCGACTGGATCGACTTCGATCCCCTGTCGATACCGCAGCCAGTAGGCGACCTGGCCGGTTAGCCCATGCGCGAGACGAGGCGGCTCGCCCGCCTTTGCATCTTGCTTACCCCTTCGGCCATGCCGCCGCGCTCGGTTCCGGGTGCTTGCCACGGCTCGCGCGTGCGGGCATATTGTGAGTTTATAATCGTGCGTAATAATTGATTACCAGAAACGCACACCTCCGGTCCGCAGCTCAGGACCGCAAGCACTCAGGGATGCGCAGGAAAAACAAGAAGGAAATGCCAAGGGGGCGCACTGCAGATCCAGCCCGTTGACGTCTGATATATCGGCTGCGCCGCCGGGCGCAGGTGTGACGCAAGGGCCTGATCGGCGGCTTTGCACCGTAAGAATGATGATGAAGCGGGCGAACGCAGATGAGATTGCTGACCAAGGGCTTGCTGATCGTTGCCATACCAAGCCTGTTTGAAGTACTGCTGCTGGGAGCGCTGTTCAAATCGCAGGCCGACGCCGAGGAGGCCGAGCGCTGGGCCTCGCATTCCCTGCAGGTCATGAACAAGGCCGCCGAGCTGCGCGAACCCATGTTGCTGGAGGCGGCACGGATACGTAACGCCGTTCTGCTGGACCAGCCCGATACCTTGAACCGCAGCGACATCTGGGGTGACGTCGAGGTCAAGGCCGGTGAACTGGCGCGCCTGGTCTCCGACAATGCCGCGCAAAGCACCACCATGCGCGAGGTGCACGAATCCATTGCGCGCTACCGCAACTGGGACGACAGTGCCCGCGAGCGCTTGATGCGTGGTCAGCGCGACGATCTGATCCGCCAGTTGCGCGATGAGCAGGGGCCGCACCGGCTCTCCGAATTCCTCAAGCAGATGGACCGTTTCGTGGACGAAGAGCGGCGCCTGGGCAACGAGCGCAGCGAGCGGCTGCAAGAGGCACGCCGTTCGCAGACCTGGTGGCTGATCCTGGCGGTGCTGGGCTCCATCGTCACGGCCGCCTTGGCCTCGCTGGCCTTTACCCGCAACATTGGCCGCCGCATCGGCATATTGATCGACAATGCCCGCCACTTGTCCGATGGCCAGCCAATGGCCGCGCGGGTGGGCGGCAATGATGAAATCTGCCTGCTCGACGATGCCCTGCATCGCAGCAGCGAGCGCCTGGCCGAAGCCGCCCGCCAGGCCAAGGGCTATCGCGAGGAACTGGAGCAGCGCGCGCGCGAACTGGCCGAGGTCAACAGCGACTTGCGCCAGCAGACCCAGGACAACGAGATGTTCATCTACAGCGTCTCGCATGACCTGCGCTCGCCACTGGTCAACCTGCAGGGCTTCAGCAAGGAGATCACCCATGCCACGCGCGATCTGCTGGACGAAGTGGATCGCCTGGCCTTGCCCGAGCCCGACCGCCAGCGCCTGCGCGCTCTGGTGGAGGAGGACATCCATACCTCGCTGCGCTTCATCCAGAATGCGGTGACGCGCTCGGCGGGCATCATCGATGCCATGCTGCGCCTGTCCCGTGCAGGCAGGGTGGAGTACCAGCCGGTGATGCTGGACATGCACGCGATTGCCCAGCGCATCGTCGCCGCCATGAGCGGCAGCATCCGTGCCAAGGAGGCGCAGGTGGACATCCAGCCCAACCTCCCGCCGGCCTATGGCGACCCGGTATCGGTGGAGCAGGTGCTGGGCAATCTGGTGGGCAACGCCGTCAATTACCTCGACCCCTCCCGCCCGGGCCGGATCACCATCGGCTATCTGCACCGGCAGGCCGATAGCGTAGTGGCCGCGCCCAGCCTGGTCACCTACTTCGTGCGCGACAACGGCCTGGGGATCCCGGCCGCCTACATGGACAAGATGTTCATCGCCTTCCAGCGCCTGCACGGCAACGCCGCCAAGGGCGAGGGTATCGGGCTGGCGCTGGTCAAGCGGGTCGTGGAGCGGCATGGCGGGCGCATCTGGGTGGAGTCGGTGGAGGGGCAGGGCAGCTGCTTCTACGTCGCCTTGCCAGCCCGCCCGCCGGTGGTGTGAGGGTGGCCGACGGCGAAGAGATCAACCAAGAGAGATCCACCAACGGACAAGGAGAACAAGATGGCCACAGGGCAGAGCGTCAACATCATCCTGGTCGAAGACGACGACGGCCATGCGCTACTGGTCGAGAAGAACCTGCGGCGCGCTGGCCTGGTCAATGGCTTCCAGCGCCTGCGCGACGGGCAGGAAGCGCTGGATTATTTCTTTGGTGGCGACCTGGGGCGCGCCGACCTGCAACAGCTGGTGGTGCTGCTGGACGTGAACATGCCGCGCGTCAACGGCGTGGAGGTGCTGCGGCGGATGAAGCAGGACGCCGCCACTGCCGCCATTCCGGTCATCATGCTCACCACCACCGACGATCCCCGCGAAATCGCCCATTGCTATGAAGTGGGCTGCAACGTCTACATCACCAAGCCGGTGGAATACGACGACTTCATCGAGGCGGTGCGGCGCCTGGGCTTCTTCCTGCAGGTGGTCAAGTTGCCGGCACCCGGCGTGGTGTCACGGGAGAGCGAATCACGATGACCGCCACCATCGCTCACGTGCTGGTGCTGGAGGATGACGACGGCCTGCTGGCCCTGGCCAGCCGCGTCCTCAAGAAGCACGGCCACCGCGTCACCGCCGTGACCGATGCCGGGTCGGCGCACGCGGCGGTGCAGGGCGATTGCCCCGACCTGCTGATCGTGGACTACAACCTGCAGGCCCTGGAGAGCGGCCTGGATTTTTTCCGCAGCCTGCGCGCGGCGGGAGTGGAGATCCCGGCCATCATGGTCTCGGGCCTCTCGGACGAGCTGCACATCATCGAGGCCCTGCGCGCAGGCGTGGCCGATGTACTGCCCAAGACCAGCGATTATCTCGACCACTTGCCGGAGATCGTGCAGCGCGTGCTGGCACAGCAGTCGCAGGCGCGCGATGCAAGGCAGGCCTGGGAGCGGGTGCACCAGCTGGAACAGGAACGCGAGGCGCTGCTGGCGGCCGGGCAAGCCGCCCAGGCCGAGGTGGCACGCCTGCGCAGCGGCCGCGAGACCTTCCTCGACACGCTCTCGCATGAACTGCGCACACCCCTCAATGCCATCCTCGGCTGGACCCAATACCTGCTGCGCGATGCCACCGATCCCGCCAAGCTGCACAAGGGCTTGCAGGTGATCGAACGCAATGCGCGGCTGCAGGCGCAACTGGTGGAGAATCTGCTCGATACCAACCGCATTCTGTCCGGCTCGCTGCGGCTGGCGGCCGAGCCCGTCCCTCTGGCCGAACTCATCGGCGACGCCATCGCCACCGTCCGCAGCGCGGCCGTAGCCAAGGAGATCGCGCTGCGTGCCGAGCCGGCAGCCGGCACGGTGCTGGGAGATGCCATGCGCTTGCGGCAGGTGCTGGGCAAGCTCCTGATGAATGCCATCCGCTTCACGCCGCGCCAGGGCTGGGTGCTGCTGTGCCTGCACCGGCGTGACAGCGAGGTCGAACTGGAGGTGCGCGATAGCGGCCAGGGCATGGCAGCGGCCGAACTGGAGCGATTGTTTCCGCCGCAGCGCGAACCGGGGCCCGCCTTGGGCAGCGCTTCGGGCCTTGGCTTGGGGCTGGCGGTGACACGCCAGTTGGTGGAGTTGCACGGCGGCCGCTTGCGCGCTTGCAGCGCCGGTCCCGGGCAGGGTGCAAGTTTCTTCGTCAGCCTGCCGCTGGCTGCTTAAGGCATCGCCTGCTTGCGGGCCTTGCAGGCCGTTGCCTGGCTTAGCCGGCCATGATGGGAAGCGTGACGGTGAAGGTAATGATGTGGTGGTCGCAGTTCACTGCGATCTTGCCGCCATGGCCGCTGACGATTTCGCTGACGATGTACAGGCCCAGACCCAGGCCGCGCGCATTGCGCTGGTTGCCCATGGATTCCTTCTTGTAGGGCTTGAACATGTGCTCGCGCACTGCCGACGGGATGGCCGGACCATGGTTGGACACCGAGATCGTCAGCACGTCCGCGCGGCGGAACACGATCAACGTCGAGGGCTTGCCGATCTCGCCGTGATGGCGCGTGTTGGAGAGCAGGTTGGAAACCACCTGGCTGATGCGGTCGCCATCCAGTTCGATCTCGCCGCAGTCTTCCGCTTCCAGGATGATCTCGTTGTCGGGATAGGCCATGCGTGCTTCATTGACGATCTCGGTGACCATCTTGCGCGCGTCCACCGGGCGGCGCTGTATGTCCAGGCCCATGCCGCTTTGCAGGCGGCTGATGTCGAGCACCTGCGAGATCAGGCGATGCATGCGGCTCGATGAGGAAGAGATGCGCTTGCTGAGGTTGGCGCTGGAGGGCGAAGGCTCGCGCACCTCGATCATGCGGGCGGCCATCATGATGGCCTGCAGCGGATCGCGCAGGTCATGGCCCAGGGTGGCCAGCAGGGTTTCGCGGGCGCGCTTGAGCATGTTCTCGTTGGACAGCGCCACTTCCTGCAGGTCCAGGCGCAACTGGCTGGCGATTTCGGTTTGCGTCTTGTCCCATGGCAGGCTCTTGCCGCGTACCGTTTCCTTCCAGACGGCGAAGGAGCCGCGCGGCGTGAGACGCGGGCCGAGCGGGCCGATGCTGTATTTCTTTTCGGGATTGCCGCCCCAGCGCACGTCTTCCACCTGTTCGGTGCGGAACCAGAAGGCATAGCCATCCTGTTGACGATAAAAGCGTACGGCCAGCACGCCGCAGATATCCCCCAGCGCCGCCTTCAGGGCCGGCACGTCGGCGCCCAGCGCACTGGTGGAGAAATAGTCGCCCGGTTCGTTTTCATTGAGCCAGTTGATCAGCGCGTTGACGCCTTCACGCGAGGGCGCCTTGCCAAAGACCTGGGTCTTGCGGTCCAGGGAGATGGCGCCGCCATGGGCATTCATCAGTTGCAGGTAGCCCGCATGGTCGGCCGCCAGCGCCAGCACGATGTCTTCGCGGTCGGTCACCTGGGCCACGATCTGGCGGCGCAGGTCGGCGCTGTGTTCAAGCGCACGGGCGCGCTCGCCGTTGAGATTGCGTTCCACCAGGGCGCTGACGAATTGCGCCAGCAGCTGGCAGGACATGCGCACCGCATGCGGCACCCGATGCGCTTGCATATGGTGGCAGGCGATCAGGCCCCACAGGCGCTCGCCGATCACGATGGACAGGCTCATGGAGGCGCCCACGCCCATGTTGCTGAGGTATTCGATATGCACCGGCGAGACGCTGCGCAACATGCTGTGGCTCAGGTCCAGCGCACGGCCGGTGAGCGCATTGTGATCCGGTTCCAGTGCCACGGTGGGGGCGCTCACGTCGGCGATCAGACGGATCGGATTGATCACGTACAGGCGCCGCGCCTGGGCCGGGATATCACTGGCCGGATAGCGCTGGCCGAGGAAGGGTTCGAGGTCTTCGCGCTTGTGCTCGGCGATGACTTCGCCGCTGTCGTCATGCCGGAAGCGATAGGCCATCACGCGGTCAAAGCCGGTGATGCGGGCGATCTCGTCGACGGCCACCGTGAGCAGGTCTTCCACGCCGGGCTGGCGCTGGATGCGCTGGATGGCCTGGTGGGCGGCCAGGGCAAAGGCCTCCAGCGGGAGCGCATCTGCGGCACGCTGTTCGAATTCAGCGATGAGCATGCCTTCGGATTTGTGGGTGACCAGATCGAAGGTGCCGCCCTCCAGCGTGATCATCCGCGAATCGACGTAGCCCTGCCGGTCTTGCAACGCTGCATGAATCAGCGCGCGGGCAGCCGGGGTGAGATGGTCTGCGCCGAGCGGTTGCCCGGCTTCGGGCAGTGCGCCCAGCAGCGCAGCGGCATTGGCGCTGCGCGTGGCCAGCTCGCCCTGGGGCGTGAAGCACAGGAGCGCACCGTGATTCTGGATGGAACCCGGGATGTGGATCGGCTCCTGATCACAATTGCTCAGGTCGACCGCTCGCCGGCGGCTTGCGTGGTACGGATTGCTCATGCACTACTTTCTCGATGCCGGCCTGAGCAGGACATCGAATTACCGGCACGTTGACCACAGCGGCGGCGAGTTGGAGGGCGTGAAGGCGATGGCATCCGGGAGACCCGGCTCTGACTCAGGCAGCCGGTCGCTGCAAGAGAACGATGCGCATTCTTGACTTCGGGAAATGCCCATTATAGGCGTCATCGTAAAGCTTGGTGAAGGGCGGACAACTTTTAATTCGTTGCAGCCTCGCGATGGCGATCCGGGTTGTCTCGCTGCGTGAACGCTCTTCCGTTTTGTCCTACAAGTCAATCGGGAACCGTCCGATAGTGACTCATCCATGCGACGTTTTAAGATCCGCAATACTCGCAGAAACAACGCGGCACGATCGCACCGATTGATGCCGCACGGGAAAAGAAAGCCCGGTCCTGCGCTGTCCCGTCTTCTGGAACGACAATTCGTGTGAGCCCGGCGCATCAAGCTCTTCCAGTTTTGCTGCGTCTGGCTAAAATGAAGTGTCATCGGAAGTTTTTGGCAGCATGGCGACCTGGCCCAGATCAGGGAGCGAACACCCATGCTGTCGATGAAACACAGGGAAAAGATCAATCACGGTGTTGGCCAGACCACGCGGCTGGTTGATCAGTGGCAGCGCGAGCGCTGGCAGGCCCAGGCCAGCAGCGATGCCACCCAGGACAAGCTGATGTTGCAACCAGCCCGGCGCAAGTGGTCGGCGTCGGATCTTTGAGCAGGGTAGCCTCATGGACAAGTCTGATTCCACCCATCCTTATGATCCTCTGATCGCCATCCAGCAAGGCGACTGGACGGCCTACCGCAACCATATCTCTTCGCAGGGCCAGGCTGGCGGCGACGCCGAACCTGAACCCATGCCGCTGTCGTCCTACCCCGTGCCGGCCCAAGACAGCGCGGGACAGCCGCTGCATGGCGAGGAAGATATCCTGGCGTACCGGCGCCGCTGCGCACGCGCCTACATCGGCATGAATGGCCGTCTCGGCGGTCGCGCGTACCGGCCCAACGAACCCGTGATCCTGACGCAGGAGGCGGTGCAGGAACTGGCTGAACTCAACCGGCTGCTGCGCGAGGAACGTGCCCTGAAAAAGAAAAACGAGAAATCCAGCTGAGCCGCCTGGCCTCTTCGCGTGCGGCCACTGTTTTGATGTCGCAACTGTAGGTGCGCGTCGCGATCTCGTGTAGGAAAACAGGAGGCCCGCGCACACGCCTGCGCCATGCGGTATTGCGGCCGATGGCGGTTTTTCCGTGAGCTGAGAGTGAGCCCGGAAGGGGGGCGGGCTTCCCGTATAATCGTCGGCGGCACGCAGCAGGGGGCGCTCTGGTAAAGCGCCTGCTGCAGTGGATGCGAACAACAATGAAGGGACCAGCGGGGAGCACGAAGGCGCCAGCCTCTCACCCATCAGACCTCGGTGCTCAACGCTAGGCTTAAAGGTAAGTTTCACGACATGGCAGACATTTCTTGGTTGCGCGGCACAGGTCTGGCCGCGCAGATCGTCACGGCAACCGATTGGACGGCAAGTCCCCTGGGTGCGCCGGCGCAATGGTCGCCGACCTTGCGCACCTCGCTCAATATTGCTCTGCATTCTCCTTTGCCCAGTTTGCTCGTGTGGAGCGCGGCGCGCGTGATGCTCTACAACGATGCCTTCGCTGCCTGTATCGGTGCCGCCCATCCGGCGGCGTTCGGTGCGCGGCTCAGCGATTCTTCCCTGTGGCGTGGTGCGGGGCGGCTGTGCGAGGCGGCCATCGGCGCGGCCTTCAGCGGCCAGCAACAGCAGCTCGCACGCGTGTCACTGCCCGGAGCCGGTCAGGGGCACGGTGCAACGGATCAATGGGACCTGTCGTGCGTACCAGTGTGGGAAGACAGCGCCGAGGGCGATGCCGCGCAGGTCGCCGGCGTGCTCTGTACGCTGGTGCGCGCCAGTGCGCTCGATACGGCGCTGGCCCACACCGACCTGCTGCGCGATCTGATGGAACAGTCGCCCAGTTTCAAGGCCGTGGTGCGAGGTCCGCAGCATGTCTTCGAACGCGTCAATGGCGCTTATTTCAAGCTCTTCGGCGAGCGCCCGGTGCTGGGCTTGCCGGCGCGTGAAGCACTGCCGGAACTGCTGGACGAAAATCTCTACGAATTGCTGGACCGCGTTTACCACACCGGCCAGACCTATACCGAACGCGGCGCGCGCCTGTTCCTGCGGCGCGCACACGAGAGCGGTTTTGCCGGTGCCGTGCTGGACTTCGTGTTCCAGCCCATCAAGGATGCCGACGGCAAGGTGGCGGGTATCTTCATCGAGGGCAACGACGTCACCGAACGCTACGTTGCTGAAGAGCGCCTGCGCATCGTCGATCGGGCCGGCGGTATCGGCATCTTCGAGTGGTTTCCGGCGACCGGCAAGCTGGCCGTCTCGGACCGTTTCCGCCGCTTGTGGGGCCTGCCGCCCGAAGGCGAGGTGAGCTCGCAGCAACTGGTGGACATGATCGATGAAGAATTCCACCCGAATCTGGGCACGGCTCGCATCAAGGAAGGTGGCTTGCGCAATCCGCTGGAATACACCGAATACCACATCACCCGCCCGGACGGCGAACAGCGCTGGCTGGCCCGCAAGGGCGAGGTGGTGGAAGACGATCCGCGCGCCGGTGCGCGCTACGTGGGGGTAGTCTTCGACGTGACCTCGCGCAAGCTCATGGAGCAGGCGCTGGCCGCTTCTGAGGCGAGCGTGCGCGCCAACAATGCCTTCGTGCGGCAACTGCTGGATTCCACCGACCAGGGCTTCTTCTCGATCGACCGCGAGGGCATCGTCACGCTTTGCAATGCCGCCTTCCTGCAATTGCTCGGCTACGCCAGCGAAAAGGACGTGCTCGGCCGCCCCCTGCATGACGTGATTGCCAGCGCCGGCGAGACTGACACGCGCGGCGATTGTGCCGTGCTGCGGGCCGCGCGCGAAGGCCTGACCGCACATGTGGATAGCGAAGACTTCCTGCGCGTCGATGGCACCAGCTTCCCGGTGCAATACCAGGTGCATCCGGTGTGGCAGGACGGCGAGCTGCAAGGTGCGCTGTGCACCTTCATCGACCTGACCGAACGGCGGCGCGGCATGCAGGCCCTGTCCTGGAGCGAGAACCGCCTCACCGCCATCTTCAACCAAGCCTCGGTCTGCTTCTCCGAACTCGACCTGCAAGGCCGCTACCTGCGCGTGAACCAGGCGCTGTGCCGCATGCTCGGCCGCACCGAAGCCGAGATGCTGGAGATGACCCTGGCCGACGTCACCCATCCGGATGACGTGCCGATGAACATGACGCTGTTCAATCGCTGCATTGAGCATGGCAGTTCGTTCACGCTCGAAAAACGCTATCTGCGCCCGGATGGCAGCGCCTTCTGGGTCTCCAGCGACATCAGCCGCATCGTCGATGACGAGGGACGTCCGCAGGCCATGATCGCGGTCTCCACCGACATCACCGAACGGCGCCGCGCCGAAGAGGCGCTGCGCGAACTCAACGATACGCTGGAGCAGCGCGTGGTCGAGGAAATCCTCGAGCGCAGTCGTGCCGAAGCGGCGCTGCGGCAGATGCAGAAGATGGAAGCGGTGGGGCAGCTTACCGGCGGTGTGGCGCACGACTTCAACAATGTGCTGCAGATCATCGGCGGCAACCTGCAATTGCTGCAGACCGATCCGCGCCTGGATGAGCGCAGCCGCCAGCGCGTGCGTACCGCCATTGGTGCAGTCGACCGGGGCGCCAAGCTGTCTTCGCAACTGCTGGCCTTTGCCCGCCGCCAGCCTTTGCAGCCGCGCAGCATCAACCTGGAGCGCGTGGTGCAGAACATGGAGGATCTGCTGCGCCGCGCCGTGGGCGAGAACATCGAGATATCCACGGTCATCACCCATGATCTGTGGAATACCATGCTCGACCCCAACCAGGTCGAGAACCTCATCATCAACACCGCCATCAACTCGCGCGATGCCATGCCCAATGGCGGACGGCTGACACTGCAGATCGATAACGTGCAGCTGAGCGATCCGGCCTTTCTCTCCCAGGCCGATCTGCAGCCCGGCGACTATGTGGAGTTGCAGATTTCCGATAACGGCGCCGGCATGTCGCCCGAGGTCCGCGAGCGCGCCTTCGAACCTTTCTTCACGACCAAGCGCGAAGGCGAGGGCACCGGACTGGGGCTGTCGATGGCCTATGGCTTCGTCAAGCAGAGCCGTGGCCACATCAGCCTGCACAGCGAATCCGGCAAGGGCACCACGATCCGCATCTACTTCCCGCGCTGCGTGGAGCAGGAAGTGGTCATCGACGAAAACCGCGACATGGAAGTGCGCGGTGGCGACGAGACCATCCTGGTGGTGGAAGACGATCCCAACCTGCAACTGACGGTGATCGATACGCTGTCCTCGCTGGGCTACCGCGTGCTCAAGGCCGACAACGGCGAGCGCGCCCTGGCCATCCTGCAGAGCGGCATGGCGGTGGACATGATGTTTACCGACGTGGTGATGCCGGGCAGCGTGCCGGTGACCGAGCTGGCGCGCCAGGCGCGGCAGTTGCTGCCGGACATCGAGATCCTGTTCACCTCGGGCTATCCGCGCGATGCCATCGTCCATGAAGGGCGGCTGGACGCCGGCGTGGAGTTGCTTTCCAAACCGTATCGCATCAACCAGCTGGCACAGCGCATCCGCCAGATGCTGTCCAACCGCGCCCACCGCATCGAACTGGCCCGGGTCACGCGCGAGCGCGACCAGGCCAATGCCAGCGCCACGGTCCATGTGCTGCCGGTCGGCGATCGCCAGCGGCAGGCTGAGGGCCAGGATGCGCACTTCGATCAGCCGGCCAATGCAGCAGCGAAGGCGGCCGCGCCAGCACAGCAGCCGCAGTCGACGATGGAGCAAACGCCTGAATCGGCCAGCGGGCTGCGTCTGCTGGTGGTGGAAGACAACATCGATTCGCAGCAACTGGTGTGCGAGTTGCTGGAGACGCTGGGCCACCAGGCGCGCGGCGTGGTCAGCGGCGAGGATGCCCAGCAGGCCCTGGGCGAGCAGCGTTTCGATGTGCTCTTCACTGACGTCAACCTGCCCGGCATGTCCGGCGTGGAGCTGGCCAAGCGGGCGCTGGAGCGCTTCCCGGAGATGTCGGTGATCTTTGCGTCCGGCTACGGTGCCATGGTGACGCGCAACGTCGGTTTTGCCTCGCACTCGCTGCCCAAGCCCTACGATATCGATCAGTTGCAGGAGATCCTCAAGAAGATCGCCACCGCCTGATGAGGTAGTTCGAGGGCAGGGCGATGCATCATGCACCGCCACCTTGAAGAGATGGCCTGCTCCCCCACGCGCAGGCCATTTTTTCGTTCATATCAGGAGTCCCCCGGCGTGCCGGCAATCCTGGCCAGATGCTGGGTGGCGATGAGGACTGCGCCGCAGGAGGTCAGCATGCCTTCCACCGCCGCGTTGCGTCCCAGGTATTCGTATTTTTGTTCACTGGCCAGGATGACGAATTCACATCGGCATTGCGGGCAATAGCCGCGATGGCCGACACCCGCCATCGGTTTGCCGTACAACTTCACATTCGCAAATCCCTGCTGCACCACGCCGCCGTGCGAGGTGGGATCGTCGAGACGAATGATGGCCCTGGGCATGTGCACTTCCTTTCATACGATGAAAAGCAGTGAAGATAAATCCATCGGCCCGGCTGTGGTGGATAGGCGGCAAGAGATCAACCATATTCAGTAATTTTTGCAGCGCTATGTCGAATCAATTCGAGGAGCTTATTGCCCGGTCAGCAGAAAGTTGGTCAGCAAGGTTTCCTTTTTTTGTCATATTGCATACAATAAATAAGAACCATTATCGTTCGTATTTGATTTAGTCTAAATGAAGAGAAAATCTTCGTTGAGATTTCATGGACCCCGCTGCCGCTTAGCCACCTGACCTCAGCCCATGCGTCACCTTCTCGTTCTTCTGCATCGCTGGTTCGGCCTGGCCGTGGCGGTCTTCCTGTTCATCGCCGGCGCGACCGGCGCGGTGATCTCCTGGGATCATGAGCTCGATGCCTGGCTCAATCCGCAGCTTTACCATGCCCGCAGCGCCGACCGTGCCGATGCCGGCGCTCCCATGCCGGGCCTGGAACTGGCACGGCGGGTGGAAGCCGCCGAACCCGAGCTGCGCGTGACCTATGTGCTCACCCAGGCCGAACCCGGCGAAACCATCGGCATGATGGTCGAGCCGCGCCTGGACCCGGCCACCGGCAAGCTGCCGGTGCTGGATTACAACCAGATTGCGGTTGACCCGGTAACGGGAGAAATCCAGGGCCGGCGCATGTGGGGCGCAATTTCCCTGGCACGTGAAAACCTGCTGCCTTTCCTCTACAAGCTGCATTACACGATGCACCTGCCTGATGTCGGCGGCATTGAAACGGGCGTCTGGCTGATGGGCATCATCGGCATCGTGTGGGCGCTGGATTGTTTTATCGCGCTCTATCTTTCCTTTCCCAACTGGCGCAGCTGGCGCAAGTCGCTGGCCTTCCGCTGGCGCGAGGGCGGGCACAAGCTCAATTTCGATCTGCATCGTTCCGGTGGCGTCTGGGTCTGGGGCTTGCTGCTGATTCTGGCCGTGACCTCGGTGTCGATGAACCTGGAGCGTCCGGTGATGCGCCCGATTCTGCAAACCTTTTCCACGCTGAGCGCCGGTCCCTTCGAGACCCGCACGCCGATTGCGCCCGACAAGGTGCCGGAGCCGCGCCTCTCGCGTGAAGAAGCGGTGGCGCTGGGCCGCGCGCAAGGGCAGAAGCTCGGCTTGACCGAACCGGTCGGCGGGGTGTTCTACTCGGGCATGTTCGGCGTGTATGGCGTGGGCTTCTTCCAGCCCGGCAATGACCACGGCGATGCGGGGCTGGGCAATGCCTGGCTGTATTTCGATGCCATGACTGGCGCGTATGAGGGCGGCAAGATTCCGGGGCGGGGCAGTGCGGGCGATATCTTCCTGCAGGCGCAGTTCCCGCTGCATTCCGGGCGCATCCTCGGCTTGCCCGGACGCGTCCTGATTTCGCTCATGGGCGCGCTGGTGGCAATGCTGTCGGTGACGGGCGTGGTGATCTGGGTGCGCAAGCGCCGTGCCCGCCTGCAGCAGCGCCAACGGCTGGCCACCCAAAAGACACCGGCCCGCGAGGGGCCGGTGGCGGAACTGCGCTAGGGCCTGTAGAGCGATGGCCGTATCAATGCGCCATCAGCACCGGCAGCGTCATGGTCTTGAGGATGGTCAGGGTCACGCCGCCCAGCAGCACTTCGCGGAAGCGGGTATGGCCATAGCCGCCCATGACCAGCAGGTCGGAGCCCTTGTCGGCCGCCAGTGACAGCAGGGCATTGCCGATATCCAGCGGGGTCTGTTCCTGCGCCACTTCCACCTTCACACCGTGGCGCGCCAGGTAGAGCGCGATATCGGCACCGGGTTCTTCGCCATGGGTGCCCAGGCGCTTGTCGGAATTGAAGAGCACCACCGTCACGTTGTCGGCCTGGCGCAGCAGCGGCAGGGCGGCGGTGATGGCACGGGTCGATTCCATGCTGCCATCCCAGGCGATCAGTGCGTTCTTGCCCACATGCTTGAATTCACCGGCACTGGGAATGATGAGCACCGGACGCGGGGCGTTGAGCATGACGTATTCGGGCAGGTCGGTCAGGAAGCTGTCATCGGCATCGTCCAGATCGGCCTGGCTCACCACCACCAGGTCGGCATAGCGCGCCTGCAGCGCCAGGCCGCCTTCGGCGTCGTCATCGATGAAGCGCTTTTCGCAGGAGGGCACGCCCACGCTGTTGGCGATCTTGTCGAAGTTTTCCAGCGCGGCCAGGGCGCGGTCGCGGAAACCATCCATCTGCGCCGCGATGTAGGCAGCGCCTTCCATGGTGATGAAGCTGGAGATGCCGCTGACGGCACTGCCGATCAGGTGGGCCTGCTGAGCGCGGGCCAGCTCGGCGGCGATGCGGATGCGTTGGGCAGCGTGGCGCGACTGGTCAACGTGGACCAGGATGGACTTGTAACTCATGGTGGCTCCTCGGGAGATTCATGGGGAAGACATCCGCAGCGGGATGCCATACATCCAGAGTAGGCCGGGCCCCGGCCATCGTCCAGCGCAAATCCGGCGCTGCTTGACGCATGTCAATCGCGGCTGGCGAGTGTATGGAGACATCGGCGGCTTGTTTCCATACAAGCGCCCGGAGGCTTGCGTTGCGGTATGCTTGTCGGCTTTCGCAACCAGCCTGCCGATCCGGGACCTTCCATGCAATCCATCTTTCACCTGGCCTACCACGTGCGCGACCTCGACCAGTCGCGCCGCTTCTATTGCGACCTGCTCGGTTGCGCCGAAGGACGCAGTACCGAGACCTGGGTCGACATCGATTTCTTTGGCCACCAGCTCTCGCTGCATCTGGGTGAGCCGTTTGCCGTGAGCAACACCGGCCACGTCGGACATCATCTGGTGCCGATGCCGCACCTGGGCGTGATCTTGCAGATGGAGGACTGGCAGCAACTGGCCGACCGCCTTACCGCCAGCGGTGCGGTGCAGTTCGTGCTGGCACCGCAGATACGCTTTGCCGGCGAGCCGGGCGAGCAGGCTACGATGTTCTTCCTCGACCCGTCCGGCAATCCCATCGAAGTCAAGGGCTTCCGCGACCTGGCTACGGTATACGCCAAATGAGCGGGCGCACACCGGTTCCCTTCGTCAGCCAGAGCGACGCTGCCTCGGTGGCCGCCTGGCTGGAGGTGTTGCGCGCGGCCATGCCGGAGGAGGAGATCCTGGCCTTTGCCGATCTGGATGACGATCAGCGCGCGCAGTGCCGTCTGGCCATCGTCGCCAATCCCGATCCGGCCCACCTCAAGCAACTGCCGCAATTGCAGTGGGTGCACAGCGTCTGGGCCGGGGTGGAGCGGCTGGTGGCCGATCTCGGGCAGAGCGGCCTGCAGATCACGCGCCTGGTCGATCCCCGGCTGGCCGCCACCATGGCCGAGGCGGTGCTGGCCTGGACGCTCTACCTGCACCGCGACATGCCGCATTACGCGCGCCAGCAGCAGGCGCGGCAATGGCAGCCGCTGGAGTACGTGCTGCCGGAACAGCGCCGCGTAGGCATCCTCGGTCTGGGTGCGCTGGGTGAAGCAGCCGCCGGTGCGTTGCGCCAGGCGCGCTTCCCGGTGATGGGCTGGAGCCGCAGTGCGCGCAGCGTGCCTGGGGTGCAGACCTATAGCGGCCTGGAAGGACTGGCGCAGATGCTGGCACAGAGCGATATCCTGGTGTGCCTGCTGCCGCTGACCGCCGAGACGCGCGGCCTGCTCGATGCGGCGCGGCTGGCACTGTTGCCGCCGCAGGCACAGCTCATCAATTTTGCGCGCGGGCCGATCATCGATGACGCGGCCTTGCGCCAGGCGCTCGACGGCGGCCACGTGCGCCATGCGGTGCTGGACGTGTTTGCCACCGAGCCATTGCCGCCAGAGGCCTGGCCGTGGTCGCATCCGTCGGTGACGGTGCTGCCGCATTGTTCGGCGCCAACCGATTCAGGCACGGCCTCGGCCATCGTGGCGGCCAATATCCGCCACTATCGGCAGACGGGCGAGATTGCCGCCAATGTGGATCTCCAGCGCGGCTACTGATGGAAGTGATCTAGGGCCTGTTCACACTTAATCTGCGAGTGCGAGAGGTCGCCAAGCGTTGACTGCCTAGGCGCGGCGACGCGCCGTAGCGGTGCTACGGCAAGGAGCTGCAACAACGGCAGGCGACGCTTGGCGGCCTCTCCCGGAGGGTTTCCCCCAGAAGGCGCGCTGGCCGCGTTGCACGTCAGGGCTGGTGGCACCACCACCAGCCCTGACGCGCGCCTTGCCAACACGCCTTCTGGGGGCAACGCATCTCGCAGATTAAGTGTGAACAGGCCCTAGGGCCTCATTGCCGTGCGATGGTAAAGCCGATGGTGTTGTGTCCGCCGCTGCTGCTGGCAAAGGCACGTCCGCCATGCATGCGCGCCACCGCCTTGACGATGGCCAGGCCCAGGCCGTGGCCGTGGCTGCCGTTGATGTCCTGGCGCGCGCTGTCGACGCGGTAGAAGCGGTCGAACAGGCGCGGCAGGTGCTGTTCGTCGATGGCCGGACCGGGATTGGTGACGGCCACTCTGACCATCTCTTCGCCGGCCGCGATGTCGATGCGCAACTGCGCGCCTTGGGGCGAATGCTGGATGGCGTTCTGGATCAGATTGGTCAGGGCGCGCTTGAAGAGTGCCGTTTCCATGGTGGCCGTGGCCTGGAGGTCGCCGGCGACGGTGATGCTCATGCCGGTGTCATCGAGCACGAACTCGAAGAAATCCACCGTCTTCTGCACCGCCTCGGCCACCTGCGCCGGTACGCGTGCCGTGGCTGCCTCGCCCTGGTCCGAGCGGGCCAGGAACAGCATGTCGTTGACGATGGAACGGATGCGGTCCAGCTCTTCCAGGTTCGATTGCAGCACGTCCTTGAATTCCCCCGCACTGCGTTCGCGCGCCAGCGCCACCTGGGTCTCGCCGATCAGGTTGGCCAGCGGCGTGCGCAGTTCATGGGCGACGTCGGCGTTGAAGGCTTCGAGCTGGGTATAGGCGTGTTCAATGCGTTCCAGTGCGCCGTTGAAGGCATCGGCCAGCACCGACAATTCTTCCGGCAAGGCTTCCACCGGCATGCGCGCCGACAGCTTGCGCGGCGAAAAACTCTGGGCGCGCGCCGACATGCGCCGTAGCGGTGCCAACCCGGCGCGGGCAATCCAGTAGCTGGAGATGACGGCCAGCACGATGCCCAGCAGCGAGGAAATCGTGGTGGCCAGGAGGAAGGTGCGGCGCATCTCGAAATAGGGGGCGCCATCGACGCCGACCGTGACCCGTACCTCCGGCCTGTCCTCGAAGGGCGGCAGGGTGCGCGTCATGATGTGCAGCGGATAGGCATGGCCCGGCAGATGCAGGCGCCCGACCTGCTTGCCGTCGGCATGACTGATGGCCGATGGCGACAGGCGGGTGAGGTCGCCGTAGGTGAAGCGCGGGTCGTCGCTGGCGATCCAGAAGAACACGTGCTGGTCCGCTTGCGACAGCGTGGCCAGCTTCATCTGTACCCGGCCCCAGCGCTCCGTGGTGCCGACGCGCTCGATCTGGTAGCTGATGTCATTGAGCGTGGTGAAGAGGGCATCGCGCTCATGGCGCAGCAATTCTCCCTTGAGCACGGTGTAGAGCACCACCCCGGCCACCGCAAAGATCAGCAGCGCCGAGGCCGCCGACATCAGTACCAGGCGCGCAGTGATGGACTGGCGCAGCGGCAGGCGGCGCTTTTTGGCCGGAGCGGCCGACGTGGGTTGGGTCTCAGTCATCGATGGCGTCGGAGGTGGCGCGCGGCTCCAGCACGTAGCCCATGCCGCGCACGGTGTGCAGCAGCTTCTGCTCGAAGGGCGCGTCGATCTTGGCGCGCAGGCGCTTGATGGCCACTTCCACCACGTTGGTATTGCTGTCGAAGTTCATGTCCCAGACCAGTTCGGCAATGGCCGTCTTGGAGAGAATCTCGCCCTGGCGCCGTGCCATCACGGCCAGCAGGGCAAACTCCTTGGCGGTGAGGTCGATGCGCAGACCGCCCCGGTAGGCCTTGCGCGAGATCAGGTCGATCTGCAGGTCGCCGATGCGCAGTTGCGGTGCCTCCTGTACTCGGCCGCGGCGGGTCAGCGCCTGCAGGCGGGCCAGCAGTTCGAGGAAGGAGAAGGGCTTGATGAGGTAGTCGTCGGCACCGTCGTGCAGGCCTTTGATGCGGTCTTCCACGCTGTCGCGCGCGGTCAGCATGATGACCGGGGTCTGCTTGACCGTGCGCAGCGAGCGCAGCACGGCAAAGCCATCCACGCCCGGCAGCATCACGTCCAGCACGATGACGTCGTAGTCATGCTGGATCGCCAGGTGCTGCCCGTCGACCCCGTTAAAGGCCACGTCGACCGCGCAACCCTGCTCGGTCAGGCCCTTGCAGAGGTATTCGGACATCTTTTGCTCGTCTTCGACTATCAGGATCTTCATGCGGTCTCCACCGGCGGCACCGGGAAACTCTCCCGGTGCGCGCCCATGCGGGATTCTACCTTTCCCGGCTTTTCAATAGGAATGAGGATGACGTAATGCCTCAGTACCCCGGTGCTTCAGTACTTCAGTGCCCCTGCGCCAGGCGCGCCGCCTTGCGTTCCTGGCGCGCCTTCTTCTTGCGTTCATACCAGTAGTGCGCGCGGTCCAGGTAGAGATAGACCACCGGCGTGGTAAAGAGCGTGAGCGCCTGCGAGAGCACCAGGCCGCCCACCATCGCATAGCCCAGCGGCCGGCGCAGTTCGGAACCGGCACCATGGCCCAGCATTAGCGGCAGGCCCGAGAGCAGGGCACACATGGTGGTCATCATGATCGGGCGGAAGCGCAGCAGGCAGGCCTGGTAGATTGCTTCTTCCGGCTTCATGCCCTGGTTGCGCTCGGCCGTGAGGGCGAAGTCGATCATCATGATGCCGTTCTTCTTGACGATGCCAATCAGCAGGATGATGCCGATCAACGCAATCACCGACAGGTCATAGCCGCCGATCATCAGGATCAGCAGTGCCCCCACACCGGCCGAGGGCAAGGTCGAGAGGATGGTCAGCGGATGGATGTAGCTCTCGTAGAGCAGGCCCAGCACGATATAGACCGCGATCAGGGCCGCTGCGATCAGGTAGGGCTGCGAGGAGAGCGAATCGCCGAAGGCCTTGGCCGTGCCCTGGAAGTTGCCCACCAGGGTCTGCGGCACGCCCATCTCGTCCTTGGTCTTCTGGATCACGTCGACCGCCTCGCCCAGGGACACGCCCTTGGCCAGGTTGAAGGAAATCGTCACCGCCGGGAACTGGCTCTGGTGGCTGATCGAGAGATAGGAAGTCTTGGTGGTATCGACCTTCACGAAGGTCGACAGCGGCACTTGCTGGCCCGTCAGCGGCGAGGTCAGGTAGAGTTTGTCGAAGAGTGCAGGATCCTTCTGCAATTGCGGCGTCACTTCCATGACCACGTGGTAGCTGTTGATCTGGGTGAAGTATTGCGCCACCTGGCGCTGGCCGATGGCGTCATAGATGGTGGCGTCGATCAGCGAAGGCGAGATGCCGAAGCTGGAGGCGCGCGCCCGGTCGATGGTGATGACGGCGGCCGCTGCCTGGTTCTGCTGGTCGGAGGCCACGTCGGTCAGTTGCGGCAACTGGCGGAATCGCTCCAGCATGCGTGGCGCCCACACGTTCAGTTCATCCAGATCGGTATCGGTGATGGTGTACTGGTACTGGGTACGCGAGAGACGGCCACCGACGTTGATGTCCTGGCTGGCCTGCATGAACAGGTTCACGCCTTGCACCTTGGCGACCTTGGGACGCAGGCGCGTGATGATTTCGTCGGCATTGGCGGTACGGCCTTCATCCTTGGGTTTCAGGGCGATGAAGAACTGGCCGGTATTGAAGGTGGTCGAGCCGGCACTCATGGCGAAGCCGATCACGTCCGGGTCCTGGCGCACCACGTCAGCCACCTTCAGCAGGCGTTCCTGCATGGCGGCCGAGGAGGTGTCCTGGGCCGATTCGGCAAAGCCGACGATGACGCCATTGTCCTGTTGCGGGAAGAAACCCTTGGGAATGAAGATGAACAGCACCACCGTCAGCGCCACCGTGGCGAGGAAGCTCATCAGGGTGATGAACTGGTGCTTCATCACCACGTCCAGGCCGCGCTTGTAGCCATTGAGCATGGCATCGAAGCCGCGTTCGAACCACTGGTACAGCTTGCCGTGTTGGCGGCCATGCTCGTTCTTGAGGAAGCGCGAGCACAGCATCGGCGTCAGGGTGAGCGAGATGATGACCGAGACCCCGATGGTCAGCGTGACCGTCACCGCGAATTCGCGGAAGAGCCGGCCGACGATACCGCCCATGAGCAGCAGCGGAATGAACACGGCCACCAGCGACACCGAGATCGAGATGATGGTGAAGCCGATCTCGCCGGCGCCCTTCAAGGCCGCTTCCAGCGGCGACATGCCTTCCTCGACGTAGCGATAGATGTTTTCCAGCATGACGATGGCGTCATCGACCACGAAGCCGACCGCGATGGTCAGCGCCATCAGCGAGAGGTTGTCCAGGCTGTAGCCGACTACGTACATCACCGCGGCCGTGCCCATGATGGCCAGCGGCACCGTCACCGAGGGAATCAGCGTGGCGGCGACGTTGCGCAGGAACACGAAGATCACCATCACCACCAGCGCAATGGTCAGCACCAGGGTGAATTCCACGTCTTCCACCGAGGCGCGGATGGTCTGGGTGCGGTCGATCAGCGTATTGACGTGGATGGCAGCAGGGATGGCCGCGCGCAGGCGCGGCATGGCGGCCTTGATGCGGCCGACCGTCTCGATCACGTTGGCACCGGGCTGCTTGGTGATGGCCAGCACTATGGAGCGGCCATTGGTGATGGTGTGATCGGACGTGTTGGCCGCACCAGCGAAGGCCCAGGCGGCGATCTTATTGTTTTCCGGACCGTCGACGGCCACGCCGATGTCCTTGACCCGGATCGGCGCGCCGTTGCGCCAGGCCAGCACCATGTCATTCCATTGCTCGGCCTTGAGCAGCTGGTCGTTGGTATAGACGGTGAAGGCCTGGCGCGCACCATCGACGGTGCCCTTGGGCTGGTTCACGGTGGTGGTGGCGATGACGCCGCGAATGTCTTCCAGGCTGATGCCCAGCGTGGCGATCTTGGCCGGATCGATCTGGATACGCACGGCAGGCTTCTGCTGGCCGTTCACGTTGACCAGGCCCACGCCGGAAATCTGCGAGATCTGCTGGGCCAGGATGTTGTCGGCATAGTCGTTGACCACCGTCAGCGGCAGGGCATCGGACTGCACCGACATGATCATGATGGGCGAATCGGCCGGATTGATCTTGCGGAAGGTCGGCGGATTGGGCAGGTTCGACGGTAACTGGCCGGTGGACGCATTGATGGCCGCCTGCACGTCGAGCGCGGCGGCGTCGATGCTGCGGTTGAGGTCGAACTGCAGGGTGATCTGGGTGCTGCCCAGGGTACTCTGCGAGGTCATCTGCGAGAGGCCGGCGATGAGCGAGAACTGGCGCTCCAGCGGCTGCGCCACGTTGGAGGCCATGGTCTCGGGACTGCCCCCGGGCAATTGCGCCGTGACCTGGATGGTCGGGAAATCGACCTGCGGCAAGGGCGCCACCGGCAGCAGCGGCCAGACCGCAACCCCCACCAGCAGAATGGCGATGGCCAGCAGCGTGGTGCCGATGGGGCGCTTGATGAAGGCGGCGGATACGCTCACTTGGTGCTTCCTTTCGCCTCAGCGTTGGCAGCGCCCTTGGTCGGCTGCGGCTTGCTTTCCACGATGCGGCTGCCCGGCTTGAGCTTGTACTGGCCATCGATTACCACGCGTTGGTCGGCCGTGACGCCGCTGTCGGCAGCCAGCACGGCGATGCCATCCTGGATGCGGTCGACCTTGACCGGCTGCATGGCGGCCTTGTCCTCCTGGTCGATGGCGTAGACGTAGGTGCCTTGCTGGCTGCGCTGGATGGCCGCTGCCGGCACGGTGAGGGCGTTGCCGTGGCTGTTCATCACCAGGCGGGCGTTGACATACTGGCCCGGCCACAGTTTGTGCTCGGCATTGTCGAAGCGCGCCTTCAGCTGCACGGTGCCGTTGCTGGTGTTGATCTGATTGTCCAGCAGCACCAGCTTGCCCGTGGCCAGCACTTCCTGCGAGTCGCGCGCAGTGGCGATCACCTTGAGTGGTTTCTGGCTGCTGCGCTGGGCGCGGTTGATGCTGACCACGGCTTCTTCGGGCAAGGTGAAGACCACGGTGATCGGGTCAATCTGGTTGATCACGACCAGGCCGCTGGTATCTGCCGCATGAACGATATTGCCCGGATCGACCAGGCGCGCGCCGACGCGGCCTGAAATCGGGGCGTTGATGGTGGTGTAGCTCAGCTGCACCTTGGCATAGGCCACCTGCGCTTCATCGGTCTTGACGGTGGCTTCCAACTGGGCGACCAGCGCCTTTTGCGTGTCGAGCTGCTGCTGGGTGGCAGCGTCCTGGCCACGCAGGGTGGTGTAGCGCTGCAGATCCAGCCGCGCATTCATGAGGTTGGCGGCATCCTTGGCGCGTTGCGCTTCGGCCTGGGCCAGTTGCGCCTGCAAGGCGCGCGGGTCGATCTGGGCCAGCAACTGGCCTTTCTTGACGTCTTCCCCTTCCTGGAATCCCACCTTGTCCAGCTGGCCGTCGATGCGGGTCTTGACCACCACGCTGGCATTGGCCGTGACGGTGCCCACGCCGGCCAGGTAGAGCGGCACGTCGCGGTCCTGCACGCGCGCCAGCGAGACGGCCACCGGCGGGGGCGCCTTGGCAGTGCTCTGGTCGGCGGCGCTGGCGCGTTGCATGGCGCTCCAGCTCGCTACGCCGGTGGCCAAGAGCAGGGCGGCGGCCACGGCGATGGCCAGGGTGGAGCGTTGCGGCGTGCGCGGATTCTGGGGAGCGTTGGGGGAGTTGGGTGAGGTGGTCATGCCTGAAACTCGTCCTGGAAATGTCACGTTGGATTCGAAATGGTCTGTGCGCCGGTCAGCGCGCCGCCATCGGCGCCTGCTGGCTGGCCGGGTCGGTTTGTCCGGCCTGCCAGCCGCCGCCGGTGGCCTTGATCAGCGCCACGCTGGCCACCAGTTGGCGGCCCAGCAGCGTTACCGCGCTGCGCTGGTTGGTGAGCGACGTCGCCTGGGCGGTCACGACCGACAGATAGGTCACGGTGCCGGCCTGGTACTGGCTCATCGCCAGCCGTTCGGCCAGTTGGGCCGATTGCACGGCCTGGGCCTGGACCGCGCTCTCCTGGTCCAGCACGCGCAGGGTGGAGAGGTTGTCTTCCACGTCCTGCAGGCCGGCCAGCACGGTTTGCTTGTACTGCGCGGCGGCTGCGTCATAGGCGGCGACGGCCGAGTCATTGCGGGCACTGCGCGCGCCGCCATCGAAGATCGTCGCGGCCAGGGCCGCGCCCAGCGACCAGACGCGGCCGGGCGTATTGAAGAGATCGGCGAAGGATGCATTGCTGTAGCCGCCGCTGGTCGAGAGCGTCAGGGTCGGGAAGTAGGCGGCGCGCGCCACGCCGATGTTGGCATTGGCGGCGGCGGCCAGGCGTTCGGCGTTGGCGATGTCGGGACGGCGCTCCAGCAGGTCCGAGGGCAGGCCAGCCGGGATCTGCGGCAGGCTCGCTTGCAGGCGCCGGGCGTTGGCATCCATGGCATCGCCGCTGGCGTCGGCGGCCGGCAGCGGTGCCAGGGTGAAGGCGGCGGGTGCCTTGCCGATCAGCATGGCGATGGCGTGTTCCAGCTGGTTGCGGGTGGCGTCCAGGTCGATCAGTTGCGCCTGGGCCGAGCGCAGTTGCGTCTCGGCCTGGGCCACATCCGAGCGCAGGGCGGTACCGGCCTGGTACTGATGGCTGGTCAGTTGCAGCGAGCGCGTATAGGCCGCGACGGTGCGGCCATACAAATCCTTTTGCAGGTCGGTCACGCGCAATTGCAGGTAGTCCTGGGCCAGGGTGGCCTGGATCGTCAGGCGGGCCGCTGCCAGGCTGGCGGCGCTGGCTTCGGCATTGGCGTCGCCGGCTTCGGCGCCGCGGCGGATACGGCCCCAGAGATCGGCTTCCCAGGACGCATTCAGTCCCACGGTGTAGGTGTTGCCCAGGCGCTGCACGCCGTTGGTGTTGGTTTGCGCGCGCGTGTCGCCGGCCTGCGCGCCGACGGTGGGCCACAGGCTGGCGCGCGCCACGGCGGCGGTGGCCTGGGCCTGGCGATATTGGGCGGCGGCTTGCTGGATGGTCTGGTTGGCGGCGTTGGCCTGGGCCATCAGGTCGTTCAGGACGGGGTCGCCATAGGCTTCCCACCAGCGCTGGCGATCGTCCACCTGACGCGGGGCCGCTACTTTCCAGGGGCCTTGCTCCTTGTAGGCTTGCGGCAGGTCCATGGCCGGACGCACATAGTCGGGGCCGACCGCGCAGCCGCCCAGCAGCGCGGCCAGCGCCAGCACCGTCATTCCCTTCTTGGCGCGGAAGGGGGAATTGTGGGGGGGATGAGTGAAATGACGAAGGCTGACGCTGGCTGCGGCGCGGCGAAACGGGACGACCATAGGGCTCACGGAGATGGCTTGCGGATGAAGGACCGGCCGGCTCGCAGCGCCCCTCAGCGCCCACGGCCGACCTCTGCGTAGGGCCCTAATGTAAATGTTTCCCCTCAACACGAGGCTGACATCAAGATGACAATTTTGTCAGCCAGGGCGTATCCCGGTATAGGCGGCGCGTGGCCGGATCAGGTTGCCGTTGCGTCCCTGTTCGAGGGCATGGGCGATCCAGCCCAGCGAGCGCCCCAGGGCGAACAGGCCAAAGGCGCTGCCCGGCGGCAGTTGCAGATGCCGCCGCAAGGCCGCCAGGGCGAAGTCCACCGAGGGCGGATGGCCCGTCAGTTCGCGTACTACCTTGATGATTTGCTGCCAGCGCGGATGGGCCGGCAGCAAGGCGTCCAGCAGGGCGATGGCGCGTACGTCGCCCTGCGGATAGAGATGGTGTCCAAAACCGGGCAGCTCGTCGCCGCGCGCCAGCCGTTCGCGCACGCTGGCGGCCGGGTCGACATGCGCGTCCAGCGCATCGAGCAGGGCTTCTACCCGTGCCGTGGTGCCGCCATGCAGTGGGCCGGACAGGGCCGCCAGCCCACCGATCACGGCGGCCTGCAGGTTGGCGCCGGTGGAGGCGATGCAGCGGGCGGTAAAACCCGAGGCATTCAGTTCATGGTCGGCGCACAGCACCAGGGCGCGGCGGACCAACTGGGCGCCCGCTTCATCGAGCCGCCAGGCACGGGCGCATTGGAGGTGCAAGGGCGCAGCGGAGGAGGCGCTGCCCAGCAGGCAGGCCGCCAGGCGGCGCACCAGCTCGCCGCAGCTGGCCAGGCGGCGCGGTAGCGGCAGGCACCATTGCGCACCGATATCGGCGCCGCAGGCCAGCGCGAAGAGCGGCAACAGCGTCTGTTCGGCGCGGCCTTGCGCCCATTGGCCCTGTACGGCTGCCAGCTCGCAGGGCATGGTCGGTGGCGTTTCGCCGAAGGCGTCGGCCACCTCGCAATCCCAGAGCAGGGCAGCCACTTCTTCCACGCTGGCCGCCGCGCTGAGCGCCACGGCGTCGCGACCACGGTAGTAGAGCCGGCCGTCTTCGATCAGGGTGAGCGCCGATTCCAGCACCGGCAAGCCCCAGTCCAGCGCCGCCCGTGCCACCTCGCGCGGCTTGCGCCCGCGGCTGCGGCTGGCCGCCAGGCGCTCGACCTCGCTGGCCAGGTAGCGGCTGTCGCGTGCTTGCCCGCCCGGATGCGCGTGGAGCAGGCCACGGCTGACGTAGGCGTACAGCGTCTGGCGCGATACACCCAAGAGGGCGGCGGCCTGGGAAGAAGAAAGGTAGCGGCTCACGGAACACCTGGTCGAATCGATAAGTTGATTAAATTAATCAATATTGACGATTAATTCAAGGCTAGTATCCTGCTTGCATTGCATCCCTTGACGAGGCTCGCCATGACATCCCATTCCACTGCCCAGGCCATGCTGAACACGATCTGGAGTGCGCTCGATGGCCATCCCGATGAACTTGCCGCCGTCAGGCTGGTGGGCCAGGGCGACTTGCCCTCGGTGTTTGCCACCACCGACCTGGCCCAGGCGTCGGTGGCCGCGGCCGGGCTGGCGCTGGCGGGGCTGGTGCACAGTGGCGGCGCGGCGCGCCCGGAAGTGGTGTGTGACCGCCGTCTGGCGGCGATGTGGTTCAGCAGCAGTTTGCGGCCCCAAGGCTGGGCACCGCCGCCCTTGTGGGATGCGGTGGCGGGAGACTACCGCGCTGCCGACGGCTGGATACGCCTGCATACCAATGCCGGCCATCACCGTGTGGCCGCGTTGGCGGCGCTGGGACTGGATACGCAGAGCGCCACGCGCGAAGACGTGGCACGCGCAGTCGCCCGTTGGCGGGCGACCGAACTGGAAAGCGCCGTGGTGGCTCACGGAGGCTGCGCCGCCCAGATGCGCAGCCAGGAACAATGGGCGAGCCATCCGCAAGGGACGGCCGTGGCCGGCGAGCCGCTGGTGGCGCGCCAGCTCTTTGAGGGCGCCTCCGCCCCAGCGCGCAGGATAGACCCCGCACGGCCGCTGGCTGGCGTGCGCGTACTGGATCTCACGCGGGTGCTGGCCGGCCCGACCGCCACGCGTTTCCTGGCCGGCTTCGGCGCCGACGTGCTGCGCATCGATCCGGCGTCCTGGGACGAACCCGGTGTAGTCCCGGAAATGACCTTGGGCAAGCGCTGCGCCGGGCTGGATCTGCGCCAACCTGCGGAGCGCACTGTGCTCGAAGATCTGCTGCAGCAGGCCGACGTGATGGTGCATGGCTACCGCGCCGATGCGCTGGAGCGGCTGGGGCTGGGTGCACAGCGCCGCCGCGAACTCAACCCCGGCCTGGTGGACGTGGCATTGAACGCCTATGGCTGGAGCGGGCCTTGGGCCGCACGGCGTGGCTTTGACAGCCTGGTGCAGATGAGCAGCGGCATTGCGCAGGCCGGCATGCATGCTGCGGGAGCGGACAAGCCGGTGCCGCTGCCAGTCCAGGCACTGGATTACGCCACTGGTTATCTCATGGCTGCCGCCGCCGCGCGCGGACTGACCCTGCGCCAGACCAGCGGGGCCGGGAGCCAATACCGCCTGTCACTTGCCCGCACCGCCCGCTTGCTGGCCGATCATCCGCTCCCGTCGGGGCAGCCGGGGCTTGCCGCGGAGACGCAGGCCGATCTGCATCCGCATCTGGAAATGACGACCTGGGGACCGGCCCGGCGCTTGCTGGGGCCGGTCAGGCTGGGCCAGGCCGAGATGGCCTGGGACCGCCCGGCCTCGCCCTTGCGTTCGGCGCGGCCCGCATGGTCGTGATTTCGTTTAGCATGGTGGCCACTTTGAACATGGTCCAAGCGACTTCATCATGATGCGTTCCACCCTGAAGAAACTGGTAGCAGACAACAAGGGCCTGCTGGCCTTCATCGCCCTGATGGTGGTGTTTCGCAGCGCCATCGCTGACTACAACGTCGTGCCCAGCGGTTCCATGCTGCCTACGGTGATGGTGGGCGACCGCATCCTGGTCGACAAGATGGCCTATGACCTGCGCCTGCCGCTGACCCACATCAGCCTGATGCGCCTGGGCGAGCCACGGCGTGGCGACATCGTGACCATCGATTCGCGCGAGGCCGGCGAATTGCTGCTCAAACGCATCATCGGCCTGCCCGGCGACGTGGTGGAGCTGCGCGACAATGTGCTCTTCATCAATGGCCGTGCCGCCCGCTACGGCGCGGCCCAGGTGCCCCCGGAGAGCGGCGACGGCGTGGACCAGGCGCGCTACCGCGACGAAAAGCTCGATGGCATGAACCATCTGGTGCGCCTCTCCGAGGGGCATCCCAGCCTGCACAGCAGCTTCGGTCCGGTGGTGGTGCCGGCCGATCACTACCTGATGCTGGGGGATAACCGTGACAACAGCATGGATTCGCGCTATTTCGGTTTTTTCGCCCGGAGCGAGCTGATGGGACGCACCCGCCGCATCGCTTTCTCGCTGGATGCGGATCAGTTCTTCAAGCCGCGTCTTGAACGTTTTGGACGCCGGTTGGACGCAATAGCGGTCAAATAATTCTCTTTTTGCAACTTTTGATGCAAAAATCCTTGTTTTTTTTGCTGTCAATCGCTCAAGTTGTCCAAAAGCATGCCGTTATCAATGACGGAAAACATGCCTTTGTCATCTGGAGCACATCATTTCTCTCACCTTCATCTCCGATCCGGCCACCGGTCGCCGCAGGAATGCCGTCAGCCATGACGCCATCCTCGATGCCACTTATGTGATGCTCGAGGAGATCGGTTTCGACAAGCTCTCCCTGGAGGGCGTGGCCACCCGCGCCGGCGTGGGCAAGGCCACCATCTACCGCTGGTGGCCCAACAAGAGCGCCCTGGCCATGGAAGCCCTGCTGCGCGTGGTGGAACCCTTGCCCCCCATCGGCGACAGCGGCTCGGCCCGTGAAGACATCGAAATCCACATGCTGCAACTGTCCCAACTGTTGCGCGGCAAGTCCGGCCGGGTAGTGCGCGAGATGATCGCCCTGGCCCAGTTCGAGCCCGAGAGCCAGCGCATCTTCAATGACAGCTACCTGGAACCGCGCCGCCTGGCGCTGGTGAATGTGCTGCGCCGCGGCGCCCAACGCGGAGAGTTCAGGGATGATGCCGACCTGAACCTGGTCTTCGACCTGCTGTACGCCCCTGTACTGCAGCGCCTGCTGACCGGCAGCGCCGACATCGACGAGCGCCAGATTCAGTCCCAACTGAAGCTGGTCCTGGGCAGCATCGCGTTGCCTCAACCCATCTTTACGCAGGGTAAAGTTTCGTCACAACAAGCGTAAATTTTATTGAGTAGGTGATTGTTTGCACCTAGAATCCGAGACGAAACGTATCGTATTGGTTCTGGGTAAGTGAACTTTTGCGTCAAAAATCAGGCATTCCGGGCAGCCGGGGTGGCCTGAAAGCGCCAGCAGACGGCGCCAAGCGACGACAAGAATCCATTTCTTCCTCCGCAGAGGGTGCGGAGGACAGCCCACGGGAAAATGCGAGCCGCCTGCGCGTCAGGCGCTCTTTCGTTCCCGCGCGCCGGTGCAGGCCGGCGTGTTCCGATCCTGCGTTGATCCACACAGACATCGCCGACTTCCCGCAACGGGAGGCTGGTTCATGCTTGCCACTGCGCACTTGGGCGTCATCACGACGGCGCGGCGGCAACTCAGGGGCAGACCACACATGCAACATATGCCAGTGCAAGGGGAAAACATGCACAGCAACGCAATGCAGCCAGTCCGGGGCAGCGACGCCTGCGCGCGCGTCGAGGAACTCCGCCGACGTTATCGCAAGATGCGGCGCTGGTGCCTGACCGGCTTCGTCGCCATCCCGCTGCTGCTCGGATTTCTCTGGCTGCAGTTCGTCAGCGCCTTCAGCAATGGCGAATTGTTCTATGGCGGTCAGGTCTGCGACTGCAGCGCGGCGGTGACGATGTGGGTCCGCGATTATGTCTGGACCCAGATGATCTGGCTGCCGGGCAACATGATCTTCCTGCTGATCTGGATCGCGCTGGCGGTCAAGCTCTGGAGCGGCAAGCGCAGCGCGGCTTGAGCCGGCCCGCAGTTCAGCCATCGATATGCGCCACCAGCGGCAGGTGATCGGAGGCCACGCGTGAGAGCGGGCTGCGGTGGACCCGCACCTGCTGCAGGCGCTGGCGCGGGCTGATCCAGATCCGGTCCAGCGCAAGGAGCGGCCAGCGCGAGGGAAAGGTGCGCGGTGCCGGCGCCGCCTCGAAGTGCGATATCAGCCAGCGCAGCGCGCGTCCCCACATGAACCATTCATTGACGTCACCCATTAGGATCACCGGTGCCTGGTCGGTATCGAAGGCCTGCAGCAGTCGCTTGATCTGGGCGCGCCGCTCGGCGGGCTTGAGGCCGAGGTGGGTGGCGATCACCCGCAGCATGTGGCCATGGCAATCGATATCGGCATCCAGTGCGCCGCGCGGTTCGCGGCTGCCGAAGGACAGGTCGATGCTCTCCTTGGCCAGGATGGGATAGCGGCTCAGCACCGCATTGCCATAGCGCCGCTCTTCGCTCTGCAGCGTCGGTCCTTCGACCGCAAAGAATCCCGTTTCCTCTCTCAACAGCGCCAGCACGTCCGGCTGGGAAGTGCCGCCCAATGGCACTTCCTGCAGGGCCACCACGTCGGCCCCGATCTCCTGCAGCACCTGCGCTATGCGCTGCGGCGAAAACACGCCATCGGTGCCAACCGCGCCGTGGATGTTGTAGGTCGCCACCGTCAGGGGCCAGGGGTCGAGGCCGCTCAGGGGCACATCGCCCGTGAGGACGAGCTCGGTATCGGCGGGTTTCTTCTGCACCGCAGGGCTTTGTGGCGCTTGCGGGGCGCGGGACAAGGTACCGGAAGTCATCAGGCCTGCCTTGCCTCCACGCCGTGTTCTGCATTCACGCGCGCCATGCCGTCGTCGTGGCGCTGGCCGGACTCTGCGTTGCCCGATGGCGGCGGGTTGCTCTTGCGCGGCGGCGTTGCGGATGGCTTGCCGGTTTTTCCCGTGCGTGGCTTGAGCAGCTTTTGCAGTCCAAAAGCCATGAGCATCAGCGCCGCCGTTACCCCGATCAGCACCAGCACGGTCTGCAGGCTGGGATGGCGGATCGCTTCGGCCAGGTTGTGGGAGAAGACCACGGTCAGCACGATGCCCGGTGCCATGCCGATCAGGGTGCCCAGCAGGTAGTCGCGCAAGCCCAGGTGCGACGCGCCCGCCACCACGTTGACCACGGTAAAGGGCGCGATGGGCAGCAGCCGCACTACGGCCATGGCGGCGATGCCGCGCTGGGCAAAGCGGCGGCTCAGGTTGTTGATGCGCGGGCCCAGCATGTCACGCAGGGCATCGTGGCCCAGCCAGTGTCCCAGGCCAAAGCCGAGCAGGGCGCTCAAGCCCACGCCGGCGGTGGCATAGAGCCCGCCATTGACGGGCCCGAACACCACGCCCGCTACCGCGATGAGGACCGTGATCGGTACCATCAGCATGCCCGCCACCACGAAGGCCGCGATCACGATGGCCGGGGTGAAGGGCATCTGGTCGACACTGCGGGCCAGGGCGATGAGCGAGCTCAGGTTGATCCATTCGCGCAGGGGCGTGAAGCGCCAGGCCAGGGCAAAGACCACCAGCACCAGGGCCAGTACGCCCAGGCCGATCATGCGGCGCGGTACCGGTTTCCTGGCGCTGTGCGGTACGTAGGCATCGACGATCTCATCGGGACTGATGGGACGTTCCGGGTCGAAGACAGCATTGTCCTGGGTCAATGCATCCAGTTCGGGAATCAGGCGCGGATCCATGGGCCGCAATTCGCGGCGCTCCGGCTGGCGCAGAGACGCGATGGCCGCGTGCAGGCTGCGCTCCTGCTGCAGCGCCGCTTGCACGTCGGCCGGCGCCACGCCCAGATGCTCGGCCAGCAGGCGGTTGCGCATCAAGGCAATGGCGCTGCGGATCTCGGCCTGCCTGGCAGCGTCGCCCTGGACCTCGATGGTCAGGTTGCATTCGGTATCGAAGGCCATGGAGCGGTTGCTCATGTTGGCCGAGCCCACCGAGAACAGACGGTCATCCATGGCAAAGACCTTGCTGTGCACGTTCAGGCAGCAGCCGTCTTCCAGGCCGGGCAGGTGGGGGCAATACATCTGGTAGCGCGCCTGGGCCTGCTGGCCCTGGTTTTCCAGCGCGCTCTTGAGGCGATGGTGGATGCGTGCGCGCAGCGCTCCCATCGTGGCTTGTTCCAGCCAGCCGCTCTGGGTCTGCGGGGAAATGACGGCCACCTCCGGTCCTTGGGGTTCGCGCAGGCGCGCGCCGATGGCCTCGGACAAGACGTTGGACGTGAAATACTGGTTCTCGAAGAACAGGCAATCCTGCGCAGCGGCAATGGCATTGAGGTACAGCTCGCGCACCTCGAAGACACCGGGGCGGCCTTCATAGGCGGGCTCGGTGCGAGAGATGCCGACCTGCAGGTCGCGCAGGTCCGGCTCCACGCCTTGTGGCCAGGGATCTTCGGCCGACAGCGCCAGGGCGTCCTGTGCCGGCACACGACGTTCGGCGTAGCCAGCCAGGCTCCAGCGCCGGCGCGCCAGCTCGCCCAAGGCGCGGGCGGCGTCCCCATCCACCATGGCCTGCACGTCGTGGAAGGGTGCATAAGGCCTGCCATCCGGATCGCGCCGCAAAGGATGGTCCGGCAAATGCTCGGGGGTATCCCAGCGGCAGCGGGTGAGGTCCAGTCCGCCGACGAAGGCCAGCTTGTCGTCGATCACCACGATCTTCTGATGATGCGAGGCGCCCACCGGATGGCGCGCGTCGGTACGGAAGTGCAGACGCTTGTTGCGCGGGCGGCCGGGCTTCCTGGCCATCATCCATTCGCGCTCCAGCGCATAGAGCATGGCGTAGTCCCAGTTCAGCACGTGGAGCTGCAGGTGCGGCTGGCGTTCTGCCAGCGCGTGCAGCAGGTCGCCCAGTTGCGCCGGCAACCCGTCATCGGTGACACCCGGAGCCAGTACCGTACGGCTGTCGATGTCCCAGCCCAGGATGTAGACGCTGCGCTGCGCATTGAGCAAGGCCATGCGCAGTACGCGGAAATAATCGGCAGCATCGATGAGCAGCTTGAAGCGATCCGCGTGCTCCCGCCGCCAGCAATTGCGGCCGGGCTGCAACAGCCCGGGGTGGGCGCAATCCTGGACAGTGGGTGAGGGCATCGGAGCCTCCGCAAGACGAAGTGGTGGTGGTGATTTGTTCTTGTGCGATCAGGGCTTGCCGACCGAGAGCGGATGCTCTTCTTGCGCCGCGCCGCCGCGCGGGTTCTTGTCCGGCTGATCGCTGCCGCCTTGCACGGCATCGTGCGGCAGCGGTTGCGGCTTGCGGCGGTCCATGCCGGTTTCGGTGGCGTCGGTGGTCTCTTCGGGCAGGGGGATCTTGTCGTTCATGGTCATCTCCTCATCGGTGGCGGTCATTGCGGCGGCTGACCGTTGGAGGCGGTCAGGCCGCCATCGACCGGCATGTTCACACCGGTCACGAACCCGGCATCGGGACTGGCGAGAAAGGCGATCACCGCCGCAATCTCGACCGGATCGGCGCCCCGGCCCAGGGGAATGCGTTCGGCAAACTTGGCCAACAATGCCTGGTCATCGGCAATATCGGCGGTCATGCCGGTGAAAGTGAGGCTGGGGCAGACCGCGTTGACGCGCACGCCCTTGCGGCCGAAGTCCAGAGCCATCGCGCGGGTGAGGTTGACCACGGCACCTTTGGAGGTGTTGTAAGCCGCCAGATTCCAGTCCGCACCCAGGCCCGAGACGGAGGCCACGTTGACGATGCAGCCCCGGGTCTTTTCCAGGTGCGGCATGGCTTCGCGGGCACCATAGAAGACACCGTTGACGTTGGTGGCCTGCACGTGGTGCCAGTCTTCCGGACTGACCTGGGTGATGTCGCCCTCGGCAAAGATGCCGGCATCGCTCACCAGCACGTCCAGGCGGCCGAAGCGCTCGATGGCGAAGTCCACCATCTGGCGCACGTCATCATGGTGCGACACGTCGGTCTCACGCGCGGCGGTGCGTTCGGCGGGTAGGGATTCGAACACCTTGGTCAGTGCGGCGGCATCGCGGTCGGCCAGCAGCACCAGGGCGCCTTCATCGGAGAAGCGGCGGGCAGTGGCTTCGCCGATGCCGGAGGCGGCGCCGGTGACGATGACCACCTTGTCCTTGAAGCGCTGCAGATGGGAGGGATTGAGGCTGGGCATGCGGACTCCTGTTCAACTGGACAAATGAAAAGCGGGGATGGGCAGCACGCAGGCCGGGCTGCCAAGAACTTCACATTAGGCCTTTCACCTGCCCCGGCCCATCGGACAGCTCCCCAAGCTGATGTAGGAAGATGCTGTCGCCCGCAGCCCGGCGGGTGACTGCGCAGAATGCGAGTCCGCCGCTTGTGATGGAAGGTAAAAATGTGTTGTCACGCAGCAGTAATACTTCGATGCAACAATGCGCCCCGCTACCAGACCGGCTGCTCATTTGTTCAGTTTTTGTGGGGGAAACTGAACCAAATGACAACTTTTAGCCGGTTTTACCTCCACCTCAAGAGGACCTTCATGACTATCCGCATGCGTATCACCCTATTGGTGATGCTTACCTTCATCGCGATCGCCGGCATCGGCGGCTACGCGATGTATCAATCCCGCAGCAGCGCCGTGGAAGTGCGTTCGGTCACGGAAGGCGTCATGCCCAGCGTGCTGGCGTCGGCCGACCTGATGGGGCAGTTGAAGGACGTGCAGTTGGCCGCCATGGTCATGGTCAACGAAACCGACAATCAACTGGTTGCCCAGGAAAACGACAAGCTGGCCGAAAAGAAGGCCGTGCTGGAAAAAGCCCTGACAGCCCAGGCGCAGCAGGCTGAAGGCATGGCCCAGCGCGGCCTGATCGAGCAGGCCAAGGAAAGCCTGGACAATTACTTCGGCGCCATCGACACCACCGCCAAGTTCAAGCTGGCCGGCAAGAACGAGATCGCCCAGGCGCAGTTCTTCGGCGGCGTGATGCAGTACCAGACCGAGCTGGAAGGCATCATCAACACCCTGCGTATCGAGAAGAACCGCTTCAAGGACAATGCCATTGCCTCGCTCAACGGCAAGCTGGCCCAGACCACGACCACCATCAGCCTGGTCACCGTGGTGGCGGTGCTGCTGCTGGGCGGCATCGGCTTGCTGCTGTATCGCCAGATCACCGGCCCGATCAGCCGCATGGCCGCCATGATGGGCGAGATCGCCACCAGCCAGGACTTCACCCGCCGCCTGCCGGTGCAGCGCATGGATGAGGTGGGCCACTCCATCGTCGCCTTCAACGGCATGGTCGAGAAGATCGAAGAAGCCTCGGCCCAGGTACGCCAGAAGACGGCAGACATGCAGGCCATGCTGCAGAACATCCCGCAGGGCATCCTTACCATCGTTGACGGCAACAAGGTGCATCCGGAGTACTCGGCTTTCCTGGAAACCGTGTTCGACACCACCGACATCGCCGGCCGCGACGTGATGGAACTGGTCTTCGCCAACACCAACCTGGGGGCCGACACGATCTCGCAGATCGAGGCCATCGGCGGTGCCTGCATCGGCGAAGACGTGATGAACTTCTCCTTCAACGAACACCTGATGATCGGCGAAATCGAGAAGACCATGGCCGACGGCAGCGTGAAGATCCTCGACCTGTCCTGGTCGCCCATCACCGACGAGCAAGATATGGTGATTCGCCTGATGCTGTGCGTACGCGACGTGACCGAGCTGCGCAAGCTGGCTGCCGAAGCCAATGAACAGAAGCGCGAACTGGAAATGATCGGCGAGATCCTTGCCGTCGCCCCGGCCAAGTTTGCCGACTTCATCAGCAGCGCGCGCCGCTTCCTGGATGAGAACGAGCAGATCGTGCACCAGAACCCGGAAGCCACCGCCTTCGCCATCGCCAAGCTGTTCCGCAACATGCATACCATCAAGGGCAATGGCCGTACCTATGGCCTGCTGCACCTGGCCAACGTGGTCCACCATACCGAGCAGCACTATGACGACCTGCGCCACGCTTCCAGCGGCGCGGTCTGGGACCAGGAAGAGCTGTTGCTGCAACTGGCCCAGGTACGCGAGGTCATCGACCGCTACGCCCGCATCAACGACGTGACCCTGGCACGTGGCACCCAGGCCGGCGCCGAACAGGTGCTGGCGGGCTACGAGCGCCATGTCCTGACCATCGACCGCAAGCACATCCAGGACAGTCTGCAGCGCCTGGAGAATGTCAACACCGCCAACCTGCACGAACTGGTGGCCGTGCGCAACGACGTGCGCCGCACCCTGCGCCTGCTGGGCACCGAGTCCATCGAGAGCGTGCTGGCACCCGTCATCGATTCGCTGCCGGCGCTGGCCAGCGATCTCGGCAAGGCGGCGCCGGTGGTGCAGATCGACGATAACGGCTACGTGGTTCACAGCTTTGCTTCGCCGCTGCTGCAAAACGTCTTCATGCACCTGATCCGCAATGCGGTCGACCACGGCCTGGAGTCCAGCGAAGAGCGCCTGGCCAAGGGCAAGCCTGAAGCCGGCACCATCAAGCTGGAAATGGGCGTGATGGAAGACATGTTCCAGATGGCCCTGTCCGACGATGGCCGTGGACTGGCCCTGCACAAGGTGCGCCAGATCGGTATCGAGAAGCAGCTCATCAGCGCAGACCAGGTGCTCACCGACGCCGAGACCGCGCGCCTGATCCTGCAGCCGGGCTTCTCCACCCGCAGCGAAGTGACCGAGGTATCGGGACGCGGCGTGGGCATGGATGCGGTGCTGGACTTCGTGACCCGGGAACATGGCAAGGTCGAGATCCGCTTCATGGATGGCGAAGAGGGCGCCGCCTTCCGGGCCTTCCAGATCATCGTGATGCTGCCGGAGAGCGTGGCGGTGGAAGTCGATGGCATCGACGTACCGTATCCGGTCGCCGGCCAGGAAGGCGCATCCGCACTGGCACAGCCGCTGGTACTGCCGCAGGGTAGCGATCCGCAGGTGGCCTGAGTGCCAGGCTTGCTCTCACCGTAGATATTCAAGACAGCAGGAAAGCAGATCCATGTTTCAATCCCTTCTCCTGGTGGCGCTGGGCGCCGCCCTGGCCGGCCTGCCGATGGCCGCGCTGTGGCTGCGCCAGAAACGCCGCGCACGCCAGTTGATCGATGCCGGCCAGCTCGAACAGGTGCGTGACCAGGCCCAGGCGGCCCTGGCCCAGCAACAGCAAGAGTGGGCTGCTCACCAGCAGCAGCTGGAGCAGGACCGCCTCTCGGCCCAGCAGCATATGGCCGAGATGCGCCGCGAGAGTGAGGCCATGATGGCGCGCCTGGCCAGCCAGCAATCCGATCACGTTTCGCGCGTGCGAGAGAACTGCGACCAGTCGCAGGACACCATCAGCAAGTTGCTGGGCCTGGTGCGCACCTTCGAGCGCTGGCACGACGACATGAACGAACTCATCGCCCACAACCGCGAGATGCACCGCAAGAACGACGAGTTTGCCCTGATCGTGAACCAGGTCATCATCGTGGCCCTCAATGCCTCCATCGAGGCCGCGCGCGCTGGCGTGCACGGACGCGGCTTCGCCGTGGTGGCGCAGGAAGTGCGCGACCTGGCGCAGCGTGCCGACAAGCTCTCCAAGAGCTATCGCGCCAACCTGTACCAGAACGACCTGATCACCACGACCACCTTCCAGGACTTGCAGGCCGGCGGCAAGATGATCATGGGCGCCGTCATCGGCCTGGACCTGATCAACAAGAAGACCAGGGAAGCCCTGGCCGAAGCGGCATGAGCGCCAACGACATGGACGAGCTGCAGGCCGTGGCCGAGAGCATCCCCGATGAGCGCATCAGCGCCAGTGCCCGCGATGGTTTCGACACGCTGCTGCAGCAGGCCCTGCGCAGCAGCCTGGTGCCTGCCGACAGCAGCGCCGAGATCACGGTGTTGGAAGACATCGCCGCCATCGGCGAGCAGAAGATGGTGGTACTGACGATTTCGTCTTATCTGTTTCGTTTGATGGTGATGTTCCACTTCACGCCGGACGCCGCGACGCGTGGGCATTTTGCGCGGCTCACGCGCGCTGCACCCGGCGAGATGGGCGAGCAGGTCTTGCTCGACGCCATCGCCGAATGCGGCAACCTCTGCTGCGGCATCTTCAACCGTGAGCTGGGGCGTTTCTTTCCGCACCTGGGCATGTCCACACCCAATGTGATCGACACCCGCTGCGTGCTCTATCTGCAAAAACTCAACTGCGCGCACGTGCGGCATTTCGCCATCGATATGCCGGGCTCGCCGCGTTTTCATGTCTCGCTGAGCGTCTCTGCCTATGACCACCTCGACTTTGCGGTGGCGCCCGGCGAAGAGGCCGACACCACCGGCGAGCTGGAACTGTTCTGACCATCAACGATCCGGGGGAATCACATCATCATGCAAGCCACTGCCAGCCTCGACAACACCCTCACCAGCAAGATACTGGTGCTGGACCGCGATGCCGACTGCTACGACACCATCAAATCCTTTTGCGAACGTCACCACCTGGTGGGCCTGAAGGCCCATGAGGAACACGTCATGGCGGTCCTGCGCAGCAATGTGGACCTGGGCGGCATCATGCTCTCGGAAAGCCTGGCCGACCTGGGCGTCGGCAGCGCCGGTCTGGCGCGCCGCATTCGCGAAGTGCGCCCGGAATTGCCGATCTTCCTGCGCCGCCGCCGCGAGAGCGCCGATGCCGATCTGTCCGAGCGCGACAGCGAACTCTTCAGTGCCGTCTACCGCATCGAGAACATCGATGCCCTGGCCCCGGCCGTGGCGGCCTCCATTTTCAGCCAGCGCTATCCCAATGCGCTGGTGCGTGGCATTGCCGAGATCAGCCGCATGGTGCTGGAACGTCAGTTCCCCGGCATGCAGGTGGAGATCGATCAGCCCTATCTGGTACGCGACCGTATCATTTTCGGCGAAGTGTTTACCTTGATTCCGCTGGAGAGCAGCTGGTGCCGCGGCTACATGATGCTGCAGGCCGAACAGAAGACGCTGCAGGCGCTGGCACCGGACGAGTCGAGCGACTTCCGCCATCTCAACAATGCCCTGGGTGAGCTGACCAACCTGATCTGGGGCTGGTTCAAGAACCGCTTCATCAACCAGAGCCAGCCGATTCAGCAGTTGAGCCAGGTGCCGATCATCATCAATCACCAGCATCGCTACATTTCCTTCGGTTCGGAGGACCCGCAACTGTGCTTCAAGTACCTGCTGCGCCGTGATGAGGGCGAAGCGCTGGTGCTGCTGCAGCGCTTCATCTTCAATCTGTCGTGGTCGCCGGAAGATTTCACCGAGAACCAGACCTCGGTGGAGGACCTGTTCGAGTCCGGCGATCTGGAACTGTTCTGAAAGCCGGCGCAGACCGGCATTGATACAAACTTCCCCCCTTAAGCAAAGAGAGAATTCAAGATGGCACAAATCCTGGTAGTGGACGATTCGAGCACCGTGCGCGCCGAGGTCGGCGACTTCCTCAAGAAGAACGGCCTGGACGTGGCCCTGGCCGTGGACGGTCGCGACGGCCTCAACAAACTCAAGGGCGACCCCGCCATCAAGCTGGTGGTGTCCGACGTGAACATGCCCAACATGGATGGCCTGACCATGGCCGAGAAGATCCGCAGCGAACTGGGCAATGCCAGCGTGAACATCATCATGCTGACCACCGAGAACTCGCCCATCATGAAAGAACGTGGCAAGGCTGCCGGCATCAAGGGCTGGATCGTGAAACCCTTCAAAGGGGAAGCGGTGTTGCCGACCTTCAAGAAGCTGGTGGGCGTTTAAGTCTTTCTTGACCGGACAGAGAGCCGGCACCCCGGAAGGGGTGCCGGCTTTCATTGTTCTTGCAGCACCAGTTCAAAGCAGATCAACACGGGATTGCTGCCGCGTGACAGCACGCCTTCACACACCTGGCCTTGCGGATTGATGAGGCCGATGTCCAGTCTTCCTGTCCCGTCCCGGACTTCACCTGAACGGATCAGGATCTCGGTGGCGCGGTCTTCCAGCACGCGTCCATCTTCAAATTCCGCCCCGATGATGCTGCCCACGCTGCCGCGCACGATGGCGTTGCGGATGCCATTGGCCGTACAGGCTTGTTCTACGGCAATGGTCAGGTCCTGATCCGGGCGGATGCGCGCCAATACGATGCGCTTGCCGTCGGAGGTGGTGGCGATCTGGTCCGAGAGGCGGGTCGGGTAGAAAAGGGTGAAATTGGTTTCCGGATCGTAGCGGGTGGCCATGGTGGCGCCGTGCAGGCCCCAGGCCTGGGCGGGGGAGCTTGCACCGACCATGGTTTTTTCCATCATCAGGTGTCCGCCCTGGCGCTGCCCGTCGCGTCCGCGCCAGATGGCGTGACAGTGCACGAAGGGTTCGCCGTCCTTGCGGCCCACGGTGGCGCAGGCGTATTCGAGGAGGGTGCCTTCTTCCATCGCCTGCGGGGCGCTATAGAAGGCGGCGTGCTGGTCATCCACGGCCAGTGCGGGCATGAGGAAGTGCAGGGCGGCAACGGGCAGGTCGGCGAAGCGTACCGTGCCGCCGTCGAGACCGGCGCGGGCCAGAGGGAGGCAGATGGCGTCGCGCAGGTTCAGGCCGGCTTCGAGGGTGAAATCGAGCTGCGTGGCCGGGCCTGCCAGGGTGACAATGCGCTCGGGGTCGGGCGGGCCGGGGTGGTGGACGGTGCGGGTGAAGGCTTGGGGTACTGGCATGGCGTCTCCGGGGCAGTTGGCTGCGGTGCGGCTTTGGGGGACCGTCGGGGATGTTGACTGAGATCGTGGATTATCGCGCGTTCACACAAAGGTAGCTGGTGAATGTTTTTAATCAGCGAGGAGGGCGAGCAGGGCCGTTGAATCGTGGCCGGGCCTGTACATAATTTTGTGTAAACGGACTATTGGCAGGAAACTGTCGCCTTGTCCGGAGCCACAATGAGTAAAAAGAAACACGACGTACCCGAAGAATTACTGGCTGGATTGCTAGCCAATTACAAGAATCCCGAAGATTTAATAGGTGAAGAAGGCCTGTTGAAGCATCTCACCAAGCTGGTGGTGGAACGAGCCCTGGAAGCCGAGCTGAGCGAGCACCTGGGCCATGAGAAGCACGGGAGCGTAGCCAATGAGTCGGGCAACACCCGAAACGGCAAGAGTCGCAAGACGCTAAAGGGCGAATTCGGCGAGTTGCCAATTGAAGTTCCTCGAGACCGTCATGGCAGCTTCGAACCGAAGCTGGTAACCAAGCATCAGACGCGCTGGGCCGGCTTCGACGACAAGATTATTTCGCTGTATGCCCGTGGCATGACAGTAAGAGAGATTCAGGCGCACCTGGAAGAGATGTATGGAACCGAGGTGTCACCCAGCCTGATTTCATCGGTCACTGACGCCGTTGTCGATGAAGTCAAAGCCTGGCAAGCTAGGCCATTGAATCCAATTTATCCCATCGTTTATCTCGACTGTATCCATGTCAAAGTGCGTGAAGGAACGGTGCGAGTAAAAGCCGTCTACCTAGCCATCGGCATCACCATGGACGGTGAGAAGGAGGTGTTGGGACTGTGGCTAGCGCAAACGGAAGGCGCCAAGTTCTGGCTGCAGGTTGTCACTGAGCTGCGTAATCGCGGCGTGCAAGATATCTTCATCGCTTGCGTTGACGGCTTGAAGGGCTTCCCGGATGCCATCGAAGCTGTGTTCCCGAAGACCACGGTGCAGCTGTGTATCGTCCACATGGTCCGGCACAGCTTGAATTACGTCTCATGGAAACGACGTCCGGAGGTGGCGGCTGACCTACGATTGATTTACCAGTCGGCAACCGCCGAAGAAGCCGAACTCCGACTCGGTGAATTCGAAGAGAAATGGGATGCAGAGTATCTGCCTATCGGCCAATCCTGGCGGCGCAACTGGCCCCGTCTGATTCCGTTCTTCGACTTCCCACCAGAGATTCGAAAGGTCATCTATACGACCAATGCCATCGAGTCGGTCAACATGAGTTTGCGCAAGCTGACTAAGAACCGGGGCTCGTTCCCCAGCGATGAGGCGCTGATTAAACTCTTCTTCCTGGCCCTGCGCAACATCAGTAAAAAGTGGACGCTGCCCATCCGAGATTGGAAAGCTGCACTGACTCGGTTTACTATCCAGTTCGGTGAACGTATCTCTATGAATTAAACGAAATCCCGTTTACACAAAAAATCGGACACGCCCCATCCACGCAACGCCGCTTCCAGATCCCCCACATGCAGCCAAAGACGCCCGCTGCTGCCCGCCGTCAGTGCATGGGCGATGCGGCCGAACCATTGTGGCTGCAGCCGCAGCGCCGTACGGAAGGCGTGCAGTGCCTCTTCCATGCGGTGCACTTCCTGCAAGGCCACGCCCAGGTTGAGGGCCGCGTCGGCATAGTCGGAACGCAAGGACAGCGCGCGGGCAAAAGCATCCACGGCGGCCGGGCCATCCTTCAGGTCCTGCAGCACCAATCCCAGGTTGAACCAGGTCTCGGCCACCTCCGGACGCAGGCGGGCAGCTTGGGCAAAGGCGTCTCGCGCGGCCCTCAGATCGCCCAGCTCGCGCAGGGCGCTCCCCAGATTGAGCACGGCCTCCATGGCCTGCGGGGTCAGCGCCACGGCCCGGCGCAAGGCCGCAACCGCCTCTGCGGGACATCCCAGGGCCGACAGGCTCGTGCCCAGGTGAAAGTGCGCCTGGCTCAGATCGGGCTGATACCGGGCAGCGGCTTCGAAGTAAGGCACGGCCGCAGCAGGATCGGATTCGGCCAGCGCAATCCTGCCGGCGATCAGCAACGAGGGCACGTGCTGCGGACGCGGTGCCAGGCTCAGCAAGATATGTTGTCGCGCCTGCGCCAGCGCCTGGCCGTTCAGCGCCAGCATCGCCAGCAACTGATGCGCAGCCGGATGCTGTGGCACCAGGGCCAGCAAGGCGTGGCAGGCCTCTTCGGCCTGTGCGAAACGGCCCGCATTGTAGTGCTGCAGGGCAGCGGACAGGATCTGCTCGGCGGCGGCGGCAGGCGTGGGCATGTCGGGACTGGCGCGGCTCAGCTCGCAGCGCGTTCGACGATCACGTAATGCTTGCGCACCGGCTCCACCACTTCAAAGATCCCTTTGAAGCCAGCCGGAATCACCATGGCATCGCCCGGCCCGGCTTCAGCCGCGCGGCCTTGCTCATCGATGACGCGGCAGCGGCCTTCGAGGACGCAGAAATATTCATCCTTGTTGGGCGCGAAGGCGATGCGCCAGCTGCCTTTTTCGCAGGCCCAGATGCCAGCGTTCATCTCGCCGCTGGCGCTGGTGAAGTGATTCCACGTGGTGCGCAGCGGGTTGCCTTCCAGCCGGCGGTCTTCGCGCGGATGATCGAATTCGGGCGTGGGGGAGGCGAGACGGAATTGGGTGATGGCGGGCGTGGCGGTCATGATGGCGCAGCGAGGTAGCAATCGGTCAATATCGAGGCCAGCAGTGTAACAGCAGCCGGGCCGCTGCTGTCGCGCTGGCGGGCACCAAGCGAATGGTCCCTGGTCACATTGGAATGGAGTCATGTGAACAAGGAGGCAGGCATGGGCAAGATATGGATTGGCATTTCCGGCTGGCGTTATGCGCCCTGGCGCGGCAGTTTCTACCCCAAGGGGCTGCGCCAGGACGATGAGCTTCACTACGCCTCGCGGGTGCTGCCGAGCATCGAACTCAACGGTTCCTTCTACGCCCTGCAGCGGCCGGAAAGCTATCAGCGCTGGTATGAAGAAACGCCCCCCGGCTTCCTCTTCAGCCACAAGGGCAATCGCTTCATCACCCACACGCGCCGTCTGCAGGATATCGACGGTGCCCTGGCCAACGTGTTCGCCTCGGGTGTCTTGAACCTGAAGGAAAAGCTCGGGCCCTTCCTGTGGCAGTTCCCGCCCAGCTTCCGCTATGACCCGGAGCCGCTGGAGCATTTCCTGAGCTTGCTGCCGCACGATACTGAAGCGGCACAGCGGCTGGCACAAGGCCATGAGGCGCGCATGGAGGGCCGGGTGGCGCTGCAGATCGACCGCAAGCGCAAGCTGCGGCATGCCATGGAGATCCGCCATGAGAGCTTCGTGGACGAATCCTTCATCAAGCTGCTGCGCAAGTACAAGGTGGCGCTGGTGATCGCGGATGCACCCAGGAAATGGCCTTATCAGGAAGACGTGACAGCCGATTTCATGTACCTGCGCCTGCATGGCGACAAGCGCCTCTACCAGAGCGGCTACAGCGATGAGGCCATCGATGCCTGGGCCGAACGCATCCGCGCCTGGGCCAGCGGCGGCCAGCCGGAAGAGGGGCCGCGTATCTCGGAAACCGCCCCGCGCCAGCGTGCCAGCCGCGATATCTACTGTTATTTTGATAACGATATGAAGGTCAAGGCACCTTTTGATGCCCGTCGCCTGATTGACCGCCTGGGCCTGAAGCTGGACCTGCCGACGCCGGGACAGATGCTTGATGAGGATCAATGAGGTGATTCAGGCCTCGGGAGCGGCTATAATATCGCCCCTGACGCTGGCAAAATGGGCTGCAATATCAGTGACTTAGTGAAGAAGCTGATGCAAGGCGGCAGCGCCCCCTGCAGCCCGCGCCGTGTGTATCCATCCCTGTGCGGCCCTGCGCCTGCCTTCCCTATCGTGACTTACAGCATCAAAGAAATCTTCTATACCTTGCAAGGCGAGGGTGCGCACGCCGGCCGTCCGGCGGTGTTTTGCCGCTTTTCCGGCTGCAACCTCTGGACCGGCCGCGAGGAAGACCGCGCCCGCGCCATCTGCCAGTTCTGCGACACCGATTTTGTCGGCACCGATGGCGAGAATGGCGGCAAGTTCAAGGCGGCGACCGAACTGGCGGACAAGATCAACAGCTTCTGGCCTTCCACGCATACGGCCAGCAAATATGTGGTCTTCACCGGCGGCGAGCCCTTGCTGCAGCTGGATACGGCCTTGATCGAGGCCATGCATGCAGTCGGCTTTGAAATCGCCATCGAGACCAATGGCACCATCGAGGTGCCCGAGGGCATCGACTGGATCTGCGTCAGCCCCAAGATGGGGGCCGAGCTCAAGGTCAGGCGCGGCAGCGAGTTGAAGGTGGTGGTGCCGCAGCCGGGCCAGCCACTGGACGAATACGAACGGCTGGACTTCCGGCACTTCCTGCTGCAACCGATGGATGGGCCGCAGGCGGCCGCCAATACCCGCCTGGCCATCGAGATGGTCAAGAACAATCCCAAGTGGAAACTGAGTATCCAGACCCACAAGCTGCTCAATATTCCCTGACCGATTTTTGCTTTTTTCTTCATGCGGCGATGCGCCGCGTGATTACAATGGCTTTACCCGGCCCGCTGCACGGCGTGTGCGGCGGGCATCCTCGAAGAAACATTCATGCTCACCATTACCCGCAAACTCGAATTCGACGCCGGCCACCGCATTCCCGACCACAAGAGCCAGTGCCGCAACCTGCACGGCCACCGCTACACGCTGGAAATCACCCTGACCGGCGCGGTCATCGACATCGAGGGCAACTCCGACAATGGCATGATCATGGACTTCTCCGACATCAAGGCACTGGCCAAGGAGCATCTGGTCGACGTCTGGGACCATGCTTTCCTGGTCTATGAAAAGGACGCGCCCGTGCGTGACTTCCTGGCCAGCCTGCCGGGCCACAAGACGGTCATCATCGGCAGCATCCCGACGGTGGAAAACCTGGCCCGCGAAGCCTTCGCCATCCTCAAGGCGGCCTACAAGGACCGCTACGGCACGGGTCTGCACCTGCAAAAGCTGGTGCTGCACGAAACGCCCAATTGCTGGGCCGAGATCACGGCAGACTGATGGACGGCGCCAGCAGCCCCTTGCCAGCGGCCATCACCGAGGCCGACCTGCGCCACATGCAGGCCGCACTGGATCAGGCCAACAACGCCTGGGCGCTGGGCGAAGTGCCCGTGGGCGCGGTGGTGGTCAAGGACGGGGAGATCATCGCCACCGGCTTCAACCAGCCCATCGGCAAGCACGATCCGACCGCGCATGCCGAGATCATGGCGCTGCGCCGCGCGGCCGAGAAGCTGGGCAACTATCGTCTGCCCGGCTGTGAACTTTACGTGACGCTGGAGCCCTGCGTGATGTGTTCCGGCGCCATGATGCATGCACGGCTGGCCCGCGTGGTCTATGGTGCCGCCGATCCCAAGACCGGGGCCTGTGGCTCGGTGCTGAACCTGTTCGAACAGGAGAAGCTGAACCATCATACCGAACTGCTGGGTGGCGTGATGGCCGCGGAATGTGGCCAGTTATTGAAAGAATTCTTCGCCATGCGGCGCGAACAGCTGAAGCAGCAGCGTCTGCGGGAAGCCCTCGCGCAAGGCGATGTACAACCATCAGGTGAAAGCGCATGAGTGCTGCAACTACTGCAACTGCCGGCCGTGAACTGCTGGACGGATTGATCCCGCCGGGAACCGGCGTGGCCATCGTCGCCCCGTGCGGGCATGCCGGCATCGATCCTGCGGGCGTGGAGCGCGGCGTGGCCTTGCTGGAATCGCTGGGTTGCCGGGTGCGCAATTTTTATGATCATGCGCAGCGCTACCAGCGTTTTGGCGCCACCGATGAACGGCGTGCGGCGCAATTGATGGAAGCGGCTGCGGATCCTGAGATCGACGTCATCCTGGGCTTGCGCGGTTCCTACGGCATGAGCCGTATCCTGCCGTCCCTGGATATTGCCGCCCTGGCCGCCAGCGGCAAGCTGCTGGTGGGCTACAGCGATTTCACGGCCTTGCAGTGCTGCCTGCTGGCGCAATCCGGCTACGCCGGGTTCCAGGGGCCGATGCTTGCCGGCGACTTTGGTGCGGAATCGCCCAACTGGGCGGCGCTGGCGACCTTGTGGCGCACGCTGACCTCGCCCATGGCGGTGGTGCGCAACTATGATGGCCAGGCCGGCGCTGATCGCGCGCCCAACGGTGATCGCCGCACCGATCCGGCCAGCCCGGTGGTGCAGGCGGAGGGCAAGCTGTGGGGCGGCAATCTGGCGATGATGGCGCATATGGTGGGCCATCCGCAGTTTCCGCCGATCGACGGCGGCATTCTCTTCCTTGAGGATGTGAATGAACATCCCTTCCGCGTGGAACGCATGATCCTGCAGTTGGAGCAGGCCGGCATCCTGGGGCGGCAGAAGGCGATCCTGCTGGGCGATTTCTCCGCTTATCGTCTGGCAGAGATCGACAACGGCTACGATTTCACGGAAATGCTGGCCTTCCTGCGCCGGCGCATCGCCACGCCCATCGTCACCGGCTTGCCGTTCGGCCATGTGCGCGATCTGGTCACGTTGCCGCTGGGCGCGCATGCGGTGCTCGACGCCCACGGCGCAGAAGGCTTCACCCTGACCTTATCCGATTATCCGACCCTGGCTTGCCGCTGAGGCGGCAGGCGGCCGGGCGGGCTGCCCCTGGATCGGGTGAAGGTCGATTCACTTTTCCTGGATATCGACCTTTACCGCGTCCTTTTCGACGGTAATCTTGCCCGGTTCGAAGGTCTTGCCGTTCATCTGCAACTGTTCGGGCTTGAAGGTATAGAGCGCATAGTCGCGCAGGAACTGGTCGGCGGCGGCATTGCCCAGGGCGGTCAGTTGCTGGGCATATTGCGGCGGCAGGTCGGTGCTGTCTACCTTGTCCACTTTCGGGGCATCCAGCCGCAGCGAGCGCGTGGCGGGGTCGTACTTGAAGGCGCTGCTCAGGGTCAGGACCGCATTGACCGGGCGCTGCAGCAGCAGCGGATTGGCGATCTGGGCGTCAACCACGGTATTCATGCGGTTTTCGGCCGGCAGCATGCCCAGGCGCGGATTGCTGAAGGTCACGTCGAAGATGTCCATGTAGCGCAGCTTGCGCGGAAACTGCGGCGCAATGGCGCTTTGCAGTTGCTGCCGGGAGACGGTGTATTCGTTGGTCCAGACGTTGTAGCCGGTGTCGGCCGCCCATGCGGGACTGACGGCCAGGCCGGACCAGGCCAGGAGGGCGGCTGCGGGAATGAGTGCTCGCTTCATGCTGCGGTTTCCAGAGTGACAAAGGGGTTCAGAGCGCCAACGATGGGCGAAAAATCCCGCGCAATTGTAAGCCGCCGTTGCGCCTGGAGCAGCGCAAAGCTGGTTTTTTGGCAATTTTTAAGCCCCGGCTGCGGCGGCAAGGCAAGCCGCAGCGGGCTCGCAGTGGTAAAATCCGCCGTTTCGCGTGCCACGGTCCGGGTCTCGATGGGCGCACGCAAGTTACATTTTTGAAAAGGTTTTCGCAGTGCTATCCACCGCAAACATCACCATGCAGTTCGGCGCCAAGCCGTTGTTCGAGAACATTTCCGTCAAGTTCGGCGATGGCAATCGTTACGGCCTGATCGGCGCCAATGGCTGCGGCAAATCCACCTTCATGAAGATTCTGGGTGGCGACCTGGAACCCTCGGCCGGCAATGTCAGCCTGGACGTGAACGAGCGCCTGGGCAAGCTGCGCCAGGACCAGTTCGCCTATGAAGAAATGCGCGTGCTGGATGTGGTCATGATGGGCCACGTCGAGATGTGGGCCGCCATGTCCGAGCGCGATGCGATCTACGCCAATCCGGATGCCACCGACGACGACTACATGAAGGCCGCCGATCTGGAAGCCAAGTTCGCCGAATACGACGGCTACACCGCCGAAGCACGTGCCGGCGAACTGCTGCTGGGCGTGGGTGTGCCCATCGAGCAGCACAATGGCCCGATGAGCAACGTGGCGCCCGGCTGGAAGCTGCGCGTGCTGCTGGCGCAGGCGCTGTTCTCCAATCCGGACATCCTGCTGCTGGACGAACCGACCAACAACCTGGACATCAACACCATCCGCTGGCTGGAAGAAGTGCTCAACGAGCGCAATTCCACCATGATCATCATTTCCCACGATCGTCACTTCCTGAACCAGGTCTGCACCCACATGGCCGACATGGACTATGGCACCCTGAAGATCTATCCGGGCAACTACGACGACTACATGCTGGCGTCTTCGCAAGCGCGCGCCCAGCAACTGGCCGCCAATGCCAAGGCCAAGGAAAAGGTCGCCGAACTGCAGGACTTCGTGCGCCGCTTCTCGGCCAACAAGTCCAAGGCCCGCCAGGCGACTTCGCGCGCCAAGCAGATCGACAAGATCAAGGTCGAGGACATCAAGCCTTCCTCGCGCGTGAACCCCTACGTGCGCTTCGAAGGCGAGAAGAAGCTGCACCGCCTGGCCGTGGAAACCCAGGGCATCACCAAGACCTACGACCGCGACATCTTCAAGAACTTCAGCATCATGGTCGAAGCTGGCGAAAAGATCGCCATCATCGGTGCCAACGGTGCCGGCAAGACCACTCTGCTGCGCAGCATCGGCGGTGACGTGGCCGGTCTGCATCCGGATTCGGGCCTGGTGAAGTGGGCTGAAAACGCCAATGTCGGCTACATGCCACAGGATCCGACCGAAGAATTCGCCGGTGGCGAGACCCTGACCGACTGGATGGGCAAGTGGACCCAGGAAGGCGACGATGACCAGGCCGTGCGCGGCATCCTGGGCCGTCTGCTGTTCTCGGGCGACGATGTGAAGAAATCGGTGAAGGTGCTCTCCGGTGGCGAGAAGGGCCGCATGATGTACGGCAAGCTGATGCTGGGCCGCCACAACGTGCTGCTGATGGATGAACCGACCAACCACATGGACATGGAATCCATCGAGTCGCTCAACATCGCACTGGAAAAGTACGCCGGCACGCTGATTTTCGTCTCGCACGACCGTGAATTCGTGTCCTCGCTGGCGACCCGCATCCTCGAAGTGAAGGATGGCCAGGTGATCGACTTCCAGGGCAGCTACGAAGATTACCTGGCCAGCCAGGGCATCGAATAATCCCGCCAACCGCATCAGCACAGCATTGTTGACCGCCATGCAAGCAACAGCAACCAAGGTCGTCGAGTTCGAGCGACCGCAAATGGAGACCGGCGGCAGTTGTACCGCCAATGCGTGGGCCAAGGTACCGGCCACGCCCAGCCCCGAGGAACGCGCGCGATTGAAAGCGCGCATTCGTGAACTGCTCAAGGAAAAGCAGGCGGTGCTGGTGGCGCATTACTACGTCGATGGCGACCTGCAAGACCTGGCCGAGGAAACCGGCGGCTGTGTCTCGGATTCACTGGAAATGGCGCGTTTCGGCCGTGACCATGCCGCACAGACTCTGGTCGTGGCTGGCGTGCGTTTCATGGGCGAGACCGCCAAGATCCTGAGCCCGGAAAAGCGCATCCTCATGCCCGACCTGGAGGCGACCTGCTCGCTGGACCTGGGTTGCCCGGCCGATGAATTCGCCGCCTTCTGCGACCAGCATCCGGACCGCACCGTAGTGGTCTACGCCAACACCAGTGCGGCCGTAAAGGCGCGCGCCGACTGGATGGTGACCTCGGGTATCGGCCTGGAAATCGTCCAGCACCTGCATGCGCAGGGCAAGAAGATCCTGTGGGCGCCGGACAAGCACCTGGGCAGCTACATCCAGAAGCAGACCGGTGCCGACATGCTGCTGTGGCAGGGTTCCTGCCTGGTGCATGACGAATTCAAGGGCGTTGAACTGGAGTTGATGCGCGCCGAGCATCCGGATGCCCTGGTATTGGTGCACCCGGAATCGCCCGAAGCGGTAGTGGCGCAGGCGGACGTGATCGGCTCGACCTCGCAGCTGATTGCGGCCGTGCAGGCCTCCGATGCCCCGGCCTTCATCGTCGCCACCGACAACGGCATCCTGCACAAGATGCGCATGGCTGCGCCCGAGAAGCGTTTCATCGATGCGCCGACGGCCGGCAACAGTGCTACCTGCAAGAGCTGCGCGCATTGCCCGTGGATGGCCATGAATGGCTTGCAGAACCTGCTGCACGTGCTGGAGACCGGCGCCAACGAGATCCACGTTGACCCGGCCGTTGGAAAGCAGGCTGTGGTCTGCATCGACCGCATGCTGGACTTCGCCGCCCAGCGCAAGGCCAAGGTACGCCCCTCGGCGCGCCTTGAAGACGAACAGCAACTGTTTGCAGGAATCGGCCCCGCATGACGCTCCACGCCCTCAAGACCGCCTCGACGATTGCGGCCAGCAACTTGCGCAATCCTTTCGGTCCCTTTGATGCCGCCTTGCATGCGGCTTTCGACGCCAACGTCAACCAGGCCATCGCCGAAGACGTGGGCGACTGCGACTACACCGGCCTGCTGGTGCCCGAGAATGAATTCGTGAAGGCCCGCGTGATCGTGCGCGAAGCCGCCGTGCTGTGCGGCGCGCCCTGGTTCGAAGCGGTCATGACCCGACTCGACCCAAGGCTGCAAGTCAGCTGGAGTTATGCCGAAGGCGACCTGATGGTCGCCGACGGCGAGGTCTGCATCATCGAGGGCCCGGCCCGCGCCTTGCTGACTGCCGAGCGCGGTGCGCTGAATTTCCTGCAACTGCTCTCGGGCGTGGCTACGGCCACGCGCCGCTACGTGGAAGTGGTGCAGGGCACGCGCGCGGCTATTTTGGACACTCGCAAGACCCTGCCGGGCTTGCGTCTGGCGCAGAAGTACGCAGTGCGTGTCGGCGGCGGCGCCAATCAGCGCCTGGCGCTCTATGACGGGATCCTGATCAAGGAAAACCACATCGCCGCAGCCGGGGGCATCACGGCCGCCGTGGCGGCTGCCCTCAAGCTCAACGCGGGCGTGAGCATCCAGGTCGAGGTGGAGAGCATTGCCGAGCTCAACGAAGCCTTGGGGGCCGGCGCCGAGTCCATCCTGCTGGACAACTTCTCGCTGGAGATGATGCGCGAGGCCGTGACCGTCAATGCAGGGCGTGCGCTGCTGGAGGCGTCGGGCGGCATCAACATGCAAACCGTGCGCGCCATTGCCGAGACTGGTGTGGACAGGATCTCCATCGGCAGCCTGACCAAGGATATCCAGGCGACCGATTTCTCTCTTCGCGTGATCGCCTGATTGCGCTCGCCTGGCGCAGCAATCCTGCGCCAGGCTTCATCTTCCTGTGCCATCAAGTGCAGGAACGTATTGAGGTTTTCCCCTTCCAACGCCAGATGCCGGCGACAATGGTTCGCCGGCCATGACGATAAACAAAGGGGGAGCCATGAAAACCTTTCACTGCGACAACTGCGGCCTGCAGGTCTTCTTCGAGAACACGGTTTGCGGAAATTGCGGCTGGATGCTGGGTTATCAGCCCGAATTGCAGGCCATAGGCAGCTTTTCGCCACTGGATCAGGAAGCCGCCCCAGCCGAAGATGTCGAGTCCGAACCCGGTCCGGGCCGTTGGCGCAGCGTCAGGCCGGAGAACGAGGGCAGGGTTTTCAAGCAGTGCCTCAACTATTGGCGCGAAAACATCTGCAACTGGATGCTCGATGAGCGCGAGCCGCACGAGTTGTGCGCCTCCTGCCGGCTGACCCGGGTCATCCCCAATCTGGACGAAGGCAACAACCGGGTGCTGTGGAGCCGCCTGGAAACGGCCAAGCGGCGTCTGCTGCATTCGCTGTGGACCTTGCAGTTGCAGCCGGTGCCGAAGATGGAAGACGAAGAAGCCGGCCTGGCCTTCGAATTCCTGCAGGACCTTCCGCACGGTGAACGCGTGTTGACCGGACATGCCGATGGCGTCATCACCATCAATATCGCCGAAGCCGATCCGGCCTACCGCGAACAGGCCCGCGAGCAGATGGCCGAGCCGTATCGCACGCTGCTGGGGCATTTCCGGCATGAGAGCGGGCACTACTATTTCGACCGGCTGGTGGCGCCTACGGAGTGGCTGGAACCCTTCCGTGAAAAGTTCGGCGACGAGCGCCAGGATTACGGCGAGGCCCTGAAAACCCACTACGAAAACGGCCCGCGCCCCGATTGGGAAGAAAACTTCGTCAGCGCCTACGCCAGCAGCCATCCTTGGGAAGACTGGGCCGAGACCTGGGCCCATTATCTTCATATGTTCGATACGCTGGAGACGGCCTATGCCTGCGGCGTGCAATTGCGGCCACGCCACCAAGGCGAGCAGAAGCTGGTCATCACGGCGCCACCGGTGGCGGCCGGATCCTTCGATGAGCTGGCCCGGGAGTGGTTTGCACTGACCTACGTGCTCAACAGCCTGAGCCGCAGCATCGGCATGCCGGATTCCTATCCCTTCACCTTGTCTACGCCGGTACTGGAGAAACTGCGCTTCGTGCATGAGGTGGTCAATGCCGGGGCGCCAGGCTGAGGTTCGTTGGATTTCGATTTTTACTTAATGAGTGAATAGAGCAGGGAGTCATTCTTCCTGCAGCGACTCGAAGCGGCTCATCAATTCCAGCAGCAGCGCTGGCAAGGAGAGTTGCATGGGGAGCCCCTTCATCGTCGTCGGTGACAAGACCAGCCATGGCGGCACGGTCATCACTGGCGACCAGACCTTTCTCGTTCATGGCAAGGCCGTCGCGCGTGTCGGCGACCTGACCACCTGTCCCAAGTGCAAAGGGACATTTCCTATCACTTCCGGTGCTGGCGATATGAAGTCCATGGGACAGGCGCCCGCGCGCCATGGCGATCGCACGGCCTGCGGTGCCACGCTCATCGCCAGCCAGGGTGTGGCTACGCATGCGGAAGGTCAAACTGCGGGCGAGGCTGCACCTGCTGAGGCTGCTGTTGCTGGCCAAGCCGTGGCGGCGTCACCTGCACCTTCCTCGTCTTCCTCGATTTGCCTGCCTTGCCTGGCTACTGCCGCGCAGTCTGGCCAGACCTTGTTGGTGCGCACATGAGAACGCCTTTGCCGTATGGCCGGATCAAGCCATTGCCGCTGCCGTTGGCGGGTGAGCATCTGCATGTGCTGGTCGATGGATTGCAGTATGGGGAGATGAAATTTCCGGCACGCCTGGCTGAACAGCCCGGTGCGTGGAGCTTGTTCACCGGGACTGAGGAAGAGTCCTTGATGGAGGGTGGTCCGTGGTTGCTGGCCGTGGAGCGGCAATCCTATGCGTTTTGCCGCCAGTTGATCGCGCTGGAGCGAAGCAGGCCGGCGGTTTCCTGGATTTATGCCGCGTTCGACACGGCCGTACTCGCTGCGCAATTGCAGGCGCGTCTGGACATGCGCTTGCCGGACGGCCGCTCGGCCCTGGTCCGTTTCTGGGATCCACGGGTCCTGGGCGTCTTGGCGCGGCGGCTGGATGAGGCGCAGCGCAGGGATTTCTTTCATGCGATCCGGGAGTGGCATTTTCTGCTGGACGGCCGTCCTGTTCATATAGGACGCGGCCATGATTGAACTCACGCCCGAACAATACCGGCAGTTCCTGGAAAGCGATACCCAACACTTCATATCCGCTGCTGCCGACCAGTATCTTGCGCGGCATGAAGACATGCGCAGCGATCCCGGCCGGGCCGCGGTGATCGAGCGCATGCGCGTGAGCTATGAACGAGGCCGCGCCATCGGTTTCACCTCAATGCCGCATCTGCTTTACATGATGACCCTGGAAGCTGGTGCCCCCGGCTTGTTCGCTGATGAACTGATCCGCTACTACCTGAGCAAGTCCGGCGCGACACCGGAACAGCGGCTCGATGACTTCGATGCGATCCTGACCAACGAACTGCAACGCATGAAGGAGGAAAAATAATGGCAGCCATTGCCGTTCAGGTCGGGCGGGCTGCGGCGCAGCGTGCCGTACCGGTGATCAGGCGCTGGGTGCCCCGGGCTGCGGGCGGGGCAGGGGGTGCGGTGGCGGGAGAGGAGGTCGAGAAGCGACGGGCTGAAGCGGTGAAAGCCAAAAGTTCACCGCTGGCCAAGGCCGAAGTGGATTCGGCCTCGCAGGAGAAGTGCAGGGCTTGTTCGCCGCTGGCGGGCGAGCCTGTGGTCAAGCATTTCAGGGAGCACAAATCGTGGATGGATTATCAGGCGCGCGTGACGGGGATGCCTTCCGGCCCATTGTTCCTGACGGAGTGGAGATACGAAAAGAAGGAATTCGACGGGTTCAAGCCAACTGAATGTCTGCTGATCGAGGCGAAGGCGGGATATGACCAGTTCTTTTCCGCGCCCGGCGAATTCGAATACGACTTCAAGAAACAGATCATCGTGAATATGGTGAAGCAGGCCGCGCTTCAAAACGAAGTAGCTCAGCCCAGGCCGCCGGTGAAGCTCCACTGGTACTTCATGGAGCCATGGACCTATGAATTCGTGAAGCCCTTGTTGTTTGAGGTTTCCCCAATCATCCGCGTCATTTTCAAACCGTGAGCAATCTGATGAAAGCATTTGATATCAAGATCTTCTATCCGGCTATAGAGCCCCGTCTCAGTCTTGTTCAACGAATGAAGGTCGCTGCCAAGCTTCTTTCGGAATGGGGGCGGTACGATGAATGGATGAGGCTGGAGCATTGGCTAGTTGCGACGGGGGATGAAGAGGGTTCGTTTCGGTATCCGGTTTTTGAGGGCGGTGAACCTGGCACATCGGCTTTGGCCTATTATCGCGAATTCCAGCGCAATAACGGGCCCGACGAGCCGGGCTATCTCTGTTTCTGGAATGGTCAGTTGCAGAAGGGTGTGCGCGCCAGCTTCACTGATCAATACAATCATCAGAACGGAAGACCGGAAATTATCTGGCTCACGGTAGACCACATCGCGCGCTGGACCCATCCCTCGTCGCTAGTGGACGCCTTAAAGGAATCCGCGAAGCTTTTCGCCCCACGTGCGATGTTCATCAAGCCTGCACGCTACGTGCCGGTTTTCTTGGACAGGCCTTGCGTGGGATGGATGCTCTACTTGCCACTTCAATTCTCGACCATGCAAGTGCCTGAAGCTGGGAGGCTGGAGCCCGTCCATGATGCATCCGGCCGGTTGATCGGGACGATCATCATCAGTGTGGCCGATACAATCTTCGATATTGAAAATCCAGATCACGTGAGAGTCGCCCACGATATCGAGGTCCGGCTGACGGACCAGGATTTGTTGCCCCGTTACCCTGATCTCTTGCTGGATCTGGACAGCGTTGGCTAGTCCCAATAAAAAACCCGGAAGTCGCCTTCCGGGTTCTCTTCACGCAAGCACCAATGAGGTGCCCTGAATTACTCAATCATCCCGCGCCTCCAGCGCACGATTCAAGCTCAGCGCCGCCAGCGAGCCGACCGCACCCGAGAGCAGGTAGAAGCTCACATAAGCCATGCCGAAGTGCGCCGACAGGCCCAGCGCCACCAGCGGTGCGAAGCCGGCACCGACCAGCCAGGCCAGATCGGAGGTCAGGGCCGCGCCGGTATAGCGATAGCGGGTCTTGAAGTTGGCCGTCACCGCACCGGCCGCCTGGCCATAGGACAAGCCCAGCAGGGCAAAGCCGATCAGGATGAAGGTGTTCTGGCCGGATTCGCCGCCATTCATCAGGGTCGGGACGAAGGCCGACAAGATGGCGATCAGCAGGGCCATCGACCCCAGCGTATTGCGGCGCCCGAAGCGGTCGGCGATCAGGCCGGAGAGCACGATGCCGACGGCCATGATGAGGCCGCCCCATATCTGGATGACCAGAAAGTCTACGGCTTCGCGCAGCGAATACAGCTTGATCCACGACAGCGGGAACACCGTCACCAGATGGAACAGGGCATAGCTGGCCAGGGCAGCCAGCGCGCCGATGATGATGTTGCGGCCCTGGGTGGTGGCCAGCTCAACCACGCCGGCCGGCTCCAGTTCGCGCTCATCGAGCAGCTTGGCGTATTCCGGGGCCGAGACCAGTCGCAGGCGCGAGAACAGGGCAACCACGTTGATGGCAAAGGCCACATAGAAAGGATAGCGCCAGCCCCATTCCAGGAAATCGGCCGTGGTCAGGCTGGAGAGCATGTAGGCAAACAGGCTGGCCGCGATCACGAAGCCCAGCGGTGCGCCCAACTGGCCCAGCGCCGCATACCAGCCTCGCTTGTTCTGCGGTGCGTTCATCGCCAGCAGCGAGGGCAGGCCGTCCCAGGCACCGCCCAGCGCCACCCCTTGACCAACCCGCAACAGCGAGAGCAAGATGATGGCCCACACACCAATGTGGTCGTAAGTTGGCAATAAGGCAATGCCGGCAGTCGAAAAGCCGAGTCCGAACAACGCCAGCGTCAGTTTCACCTCCCGACCGAAGTGCTTTTGAATCGCCATGAAGATCGTGGTCCCGATGGGGCGGGCCAGGAAGGCGAAAGAGAAGATCACGAAGGCGTAGAGCGTGCCTTCCAGTTTCGGTTCGTTGGGGAAGAAGACGGCCGGGAACACCAGCACCGAAGCCAGTGCATAGACGAAGAAGTCGAAGTATTCGGACGCTCGTCCGATCACCACGCCCACCGCGATCTCACCGGGTTCGATCGCGCCGTGCTCGTGGGAAGTGGAAGGATTGTTCGATTGAGGCCGGAGTTGCCCCGAACCTTGACCGTTGTGGATGCTGGTGCTTGCCATGGCTTTGTCTCCCACTGTTAGAGGTTTAGTCGCAGTACGTGCTACATATCCCAGCCTGACAGGTGGCAAGTGACAGGGTGGGACAAAACGTCCAATCGCCAACACACTTTATTGGCGTTACATTACCACGCTCTGATACATACGACTGGAATTTTCCTTCATGGTTTCTCAACTCCTCCGTCGCGGATTGCTCCTGCTTCCTGCGCTTCTGTTGGCTGGGTGCAACACCGTCGTGATGAATCCTTCCGGCGACATCGCTAACCAGCAAGCGCGCCTGATCGTCATCTCGACCGCGTTGATGCTGCTCATCATCGTTCCGGTGATCATCCTGACGCTGCTGTTCGCATGGCGTTATCGCAAGAGCAACACTTCCGCTCCCTACGAGCCGGACTGGGATCACTCGACCCGCCTGGAACTGGTCATCTGGGGCGCACCCCTGCTGATCATCATCGCACTGGGCCTGCTGACCTGGATCACCACCCACACCCTGGACCCGTACCGTCCGCTCTCGCGCATCGACGCCGAGCGTCCGCTGGCACCCCAGGTCAAACCGCTGGTGGTGGAAGTCGTGGCGCTGGACTGGAAGTGGCTGTTCATCTATCCGGAACAGGGCATTGCTACTGTCAATGAGTTGGCTGCACCCGTGGATGTTCCCATCCAGTTCAAGATTACTGCCTCCAACGTGATGAATTCCTTCTACATCCCGGCACTGGCAGGCCAGATCTACGCCATGCCGAGCATGGAAACCAAGCTGCACGCCGTCATCAACAAGGCCGGTGAATATGAAGGTTTCTCGGCCAACTACAGCGGCGCCGGCTTCTCGCACATGCGCTTCAAGTTCCATGGTTTGGACCAGGCCGGCTTCGATGCCTGGGTGCAGAAGGCCAAGGCAGGCGCTGGCAAGCTGGACCGTGCCGAGTACCTGAAGCTGGAACAGCCGAGCGAACGTGAACCTGCCCGCCTGATCGGCAGTGTCGAGCCCGACCTGTTCCACGCCATCGTGAACCGTTGCGTTGCTCCCAACACGGTTTGCATGGACAAGATGATGGCCACCGACCTGAACGTGAAACCGGGCCAGCAAAAGGCCGAATGATTTCCTTGCCTGGTAGCCGTATCAGCGCAGCAGAACACCGCTGCGCCCCCATTTCCTTTTTCCCCGGGAAGTAAAGATGTCTGACAATTTTGACCTGATAAAGCTGATCTTCGGTCGTCTCAGTCTGGAAGCGATTCCATACCATGAGCCGATCCTGCTCGGCACCTTCGCCATGGTGGCGCTGGGCGGCATAGTGGTACTGGGCCTGCTCACCAAATATCGCCTGTGGGGCATGCTGTGGCGCGACTGGTTCACCAGTATCGACCACAAGCGCATCGGCATCATGTACATCGTGCTGGCCATCGTCATGCTGCTGCGTGGCTTTGCCGACGCGGTGATGATGCGTGCGCAGCAGGCCATCTCCTTCGGTGACAACGCCGGCTTCCTGCCGCCGCACCACTATGACCAGGTGTTCACCGCCCACGGCGTGATCATGATCTTCTTCGTGGCCATGCCCCTGGTGACCGGTCTGATGAACTACGTCGTGCCCCTGCAGATCGGTGCGCGCGACGTGGCCTTCCCGTTCCTGAACAACTTCAGCTTCTGGATGACCACCTTCGGCGCACTGCTGGTGATGGCCTCGCTGTTCGTGGGCGAATTCGCCCGCACCGGCTGGCTGGCGTACCCGCCGCTGTCGGGTATCCTGTACAGCCCTGACGTGGGGGTGGACTACTACATCTGGGCCTTGCAGGTGGCCGGGGTAGGGACATTGCTCTCAGGCATCAACCTGGTGGTGACCATCGTCAAGATGCGCGCCCCGGGCATGAACATGATGAAGATGCCGGTCTTCACCTGGACCTCGCTGTGCACCAACGTCCTGATCGTGGCGGCCTTCCCGGTGCTGACCGCCGTGCTGGCGATGCTGTCCGTGGACCGCGTGTTCGGCACCAACTTCTTCACCAACGACATGGGCGGCAACGCCATGATGTACGTGAACCTGATCTGGATCTGGGGCCACCCCGAGGTCTACATCCTGGTGCTGCCGGCCTTCGGCATCTTCTCTGAAATCGTCTCGACCTTCAGCGGCAAGCGCCTGTTCGGCTACACCTCCATGGTCTACGCGACCGTGGTGATCACCATCCTGTCCTACCTGGTGTGGCTGCACCACTTCTTCACCATGGGTTCGGGTGCCAGCGTGAACTCGTTCTTCGGCATCACCACGATGATCATCTCGATCCCGACCGGCGCCAAGATCTTCAACTGGCTCTTCACGATGTACCGTGGCCGCATCCGCTTCGAAGTCCCCATGCTGTGGACCATCGGTTTCATGGTCACCTTCGTCATCGGTGGCATGACCGGCGTGCTGCTGGCTGTTCCGCCGGCTGACTTCGTGCTGCACAACTCGCTGTTCCTGATCGCCCACTTCCACAACGTCATCATCGGCGGCGTGGTGTTCGGCATGTTCGCCGGTATCAACTTCTGGTTCCCGAAGGCCTTCGGCTTCAAGCTCAATGAGTTCTGGGGCAAGTGCTCGTTCTGGTTCTGGCTGGTCGGCTTCTACCTGGCCTTCATGCCGCTGTATGTGCTGGGCCTGATGGGCGTGACCCGCCGCATGAGCCACTTCGACGATCCGTCGCTGCAGATCTGGTTCGTGATCGCTGCGCTGGGTGCCGGCCTGATCGCCCTGGGCATCGGTTCCTTCATCATCCAGATCGCCGTCTCGATCCGCGACCGCAAGAAGCTGGCCGACGTCACCGGCGACCCGTGGAATGGCCGCACCCTGGAATGGTCGACTTCTTCGCCGCCGCCTGCCTACAACTTCGCCTTCACCCCGGTCGTGCATGACAACGACGCCTGGTCTGACATGAAGAAGAACAACTATCAGCGTCCGCTGGGTGACTTCGTGGAAATCCACATGCCCAAGAACACCGGTGCCGGCTTCATCATCGCCGCCCTGTCCGCTGCTGTTGGCTTCGCCATGATCTGGCACATGTGGTTGCCCGCCGTGGCCGGTTTCATCGCCCTGTGCGTGGCCACCATCGTGCACACCTTTAATTACAACCGCGACTACTACATCCCGGCCGACGAAGTCGTCCGTGTCGAAGCAGAGCGCACACGTCTGTTGAATAGCCATGTCTGAAGCAATCAACCACACGGCCGACGCGACGCCTAGCTCGCGCTATTTCGTCCGCCATCACCATCCGGAGAACGGCACCCTGCTGGGCTTCTGGATCTACCTGATGAGCGATTGCCTGATCTTCGCCTGCCTGTTTGCGTGCTACGCCGTCCTCGGCCGCAACTATGCAGGCGGTCCGACCGGCGCCGAGCTGTTCGACCTGCCGCTGGTGGCGCTGAACACCGCGCTGCTGCTGCTGTCGTCGATCACCTACGGTTTCGCCATGCTGGCCATGCAGGCCAAGAAGCAGCAGAACACCATCATCTGGCTGATCATCACGGGTCTCCTGGGCGCTGGCTTCATCTACTTCGAACTGTATGAGTTCCTGCACCTGATCCACGAAGGCGCGGGCCCGACCCGTAGCGGCTTCCTGACCTCGTTCTTCGCGCTGGTCGGTACCCACGGCCTGCACGTGTCCTTCGGTATCATCTGGCTGGTCGTGCTGCTGTTCCAGATCAACAAGCACGGCCTGACCGAAGCCAACGGCCGCCGCCTGATGTGCCTGTCGATGTTCTGGCACTTCCTGGACGTGGTCTGGATCGGCGTCTTCACCTTTGTCTATCTGATGGGAGTCCTGCCATGAGTCGCGGCCACCAAGAACACCCGGCCCGTCCGATGGGCCATCACGACGACCATGGCCACGGTCATGGCCATGGCGACCACGCCGCCCACGGCACGATGAAGGATTACGTCACCGGCTTCGTGCTGGCCGTGATCCTGACCGCGATCCCGTTCTGGATGGTGATCAACAAGACCATTTCCAGCTCGGCGACCATGGGCGTCGTGCTGCTGGCCCTGGCGGCCGTGCAGATCGTGGTGCACATCAAGTACTTCCTGCACATGAACGGCAAGTCCGAAGGCGGCTGGAACATGCTGGCGATGATCTTCACCATCGTCCTCGTGGTCATCACGCTGTCCGGTTCGCTGTGGGTCATGTATCACCTGAACCACAACATGATGCCCACCATGTCGCCTGAAAACATGCCGACCGAAACGGTTCCGCAGTCGATGCAAGGCATGCAGGGTATGCCTGGCATGCAAAACGGCGCAGCCCAATCGAAATGAGCCCGACGCCAACTGATGGCGTGACGCAAGGCAAAGAAAGCGGGGCGGTGCAAGCCGCCCCGGTATCCCGCACAAAGGCCAGCTTGTTGCTGCTGACGCTTTTGGCGGGATTTTTCTTTCTGGTCTTCGCTGCGCTGGGAACCTGGCAGGTCTATCGCCTGCAATGGAAGCTGGACCTGATCGCCAAGGTCGATGCCCGCGTGCATGCAGCCCCGGCAGCGCCCCCGGCGCCGCAGGAGTGGCCGCAAGTCACGGCCGAGCGCGATGAATACAAGCGCGTCATCCTCACCGGCCGTTACTTGTACAGCAAGACGGTGGCCGTGCAGGCCAGCACCGACCTGGGCAGCGGCACCTGGTTGCTGACGCCACTGCAGATGGGCGATGGCAGCATGGTGCTGATCAATCGCGGCTTCGTTCCGCTCTCTCCGGTCAAGCTAGCCGGCGTGCAGCTGGCCGATGCCCCGGCCGGTCAATCGGTCGAGGTAACCGGCCTGTTGCGCATGAGCGAGCAGGGCGGTGGCTTCCTGCGCAGCAATGACCCAGCAGCGAACCGCTGGTATTCGCGTGACGTCAAGGCCATTGCCCAGGCGCGCGGCCTGGCTGCGGCGCAGGTGGCGCCTTACTTCATCGATGCCGACAAGGCCTCGGCGCAAGCCAATGCAGCGGTGGCACCCGATGCAGACAAGCCCGTGGGCGGCCTCACCGTGATCGCCTTCCACAACAGCCACCTGGTCTATGCCCTGACCTGGTACGCCCTGGCCCTGATGTCGCTGGGAGCCGGTTATTGGGTGATCCGCGATGAGCGCCGCTGGCGCCAGCGCATCCAGGATGCGCAGGGTCAGCGCTGAGCCATGACCGCCACCGAGACCGTCGCCAAGCGCAAGACGCTGCGCGAGCGCTGGCAGCGACTGCGCCAGGGCGAGCAGAACCCGGCCGGCCACCAGAACATGCTGCTGCTGATCCAGCTGCGCTGGCTGGCCGTGCTGGGGCAGGTATCCACCATCGCCTTCGTGGTGCTGGTGTTCGAGCTGCACCTGCCGCTGCCGCACATGCTGGAGGTGCTGTCTTGCCTCATCGCCTTCAACATCGCCAGCCACTTGCGCTGGCATGAGCGCCGCATCGCCACCAATGCCGAACTGTTCCTGGCCTTGCTGGTGGATGTGGCGGTGCTGACCTTCCAGCTTTACCTCAGCGGTGGCATCACCAATCCCTTCGCCTTCCTGTACCTGATGCAGATCATCCTCTCGGCCGTGCTCCTGAAGCCCTGGTCGAGCTGGGCCATCGTCGGCGTGACCATGGTTTGCCTGGCCGGGCTGGCACTGTTCTCGGAGCCGCTGGCGCTGCCACCGGACCACAATGCGGGCCTCTTGAGCCTGTATGTGGAGGGCACGCTGATCTGCTTCCTGCTCAATGCCGGCCTGATGGTGTTTTTCATCACCCGCATCAGCAGCAACCTGCGTGCGGGCGATGCACTGCTGGCCGACCTGCGCCAGCGCGCCGCCGAAGAGGACCACATCGTGCGCATGGGCTTGCTGGCTTCGGGCGCCGCGCATGAGCTGGGCACGCCCCTGGCCACCGTCTCGGTGATCCTGGGCGACTGGAAGCGCATGCCCGAGATCAGCCAGCGTCCCGACATGCTGGACGACATCGCCGAGATGGAAGCCCAGCTGCAGCGCTGCAAATCCATCGTCAGCGGCGTGCTGCTCTCGGCCGGGCAGGCGCGTGGCGAGTCTTCCATCAAGACCACCCTCAACACCTTCCTTGACAGCGTGGCCGAGGACTGGCGCAAGACGCGTCCGGTGGAAATTTTTGAATACCGCAACCTGATCGACCAGGATGTGCCGGTCGCCTTCGACTCGGCCATCAAGCAGATGCTGGGCAACGTGCTGGACAATGCCTTCGAGGTCTCGCCGCAATGGCTCTCGCTGGAAGTGCGGCGGGAAGGCGACTTGCTGCTCATGGAAGTGGCCGACCACGGCCCCGGTTTCCCGGACTGGATGATCAACCAGATCGGCAAGCCCTACCAGTCCACCAAGGGCAAGCCGGGGCGCGGGCTGGGCCTGTTCTTCGTGGTCAACGTGGCGCGCAAGCTGGGCGGGCGGGTCTGGGCCAGCAATGGCGAGGCCGGTGGCGCGCGCGTGACGCTGGAGCTGCCTTTGTCGGCCATCAGCCTGGAGCCGGTGCCCGAAACCGCCCAGGCCACCGAGCCGCCGGACTATCCGACCGGCGCTTGATGTGCCGCAATGGGCCGCAAGCCGCGCCCGACGTGGCTTTGACCCCGATCATTTCCTTTTTCTTCTGGTGCCGGCCATGTCCGGTGCCGTCTCGCCTTACAATAGCGGCTTTGGCAAAGTAGAAGAAATAGGAAATGCACATGCCGGCTGATCGCCTGCTTCTGATCATCGAGGACGACGCCGCCTTCGCACGCACCTTGGGACGCTCCTTCGAGCGCCGCGGTTACACCGTCCTGCTGGCGGCCAGCCAGGAGGAAGCGGCCCTCCACCTGAAAGAACACAATCCCGGCTACGCCGTGGTCGACCTCAAGCTGGGCGGCAATGCCTCCGGCCTGGCCTGCGTGCAGATGCTGCATGCCCACGACGAGAACATGCTCATCGTGGTGCTGACCGGCTTTGCCAGCATCACCACGGCGGTGGAAGCCATCAAGCTGGGCGCCTGCCAGTATCTCGCCAAACCTTCCAATACCGACGACATCGAAGCCGCCTTCGGCCACGTGGCCGGGGTCTCGGAGCTTGAGTTGCCGGCGCGTGCCACCTCCATCAAGACCCTGGAATGGGAACGCATCCACGAAGTGCTGGTGGAAACCGATTTCAACATCTCCGAAACCGCGCGCCGCCTCGGTATGCACCGTCGTACGCTGGCGCGCAAGCTGGAAAAGCAGCGTGTGAAGTAATCTGCACACCCTGGCGCCAGCGGTTATCATTACGCCCGCCCAGCGCGCTCAAGCGGGCCGGGCACCTCTCACCAGAAGGGAATGACGTGAACCATTTCAACTTCCAGCGCACCCTGCTGTGGGCCAGCGCCGCGACCATCCTGAACTTTTCTTCCGGCCTGGCCCTGGCGCAGGAGACCATCAAGATCGGCGAGATCAACAGCTACAAGGCCCAGCCGGCCTTCCTGGAACCGTACCGCCGTGGATGGGAGATGGCGCTTGATGAAGTCAATGCGGCCGGTGGCGTGCTGGGCAAGAAGCTGGAAGTGATCGCCCGCGATGACAACGGCAATCCCGGCGACTCGGTACGCGTGGCTGAGGAACTGATGGCGCGTGAGCGCGTGGCGCTGTTGTTCGGTGGCTTCCTCTCCAACACCGGACTGGCCCTGACGGACTATGCCAAGCAGCACAAGGTCTTCTTCCTCGCGGCCGAGCCGCTGACCGACAAGATCGTCTGGCAGAACGGCAACAAGTACACCTATCGCCTGCGTCCCTCCACTTACATGCTGGTGGCCTCCGTGGTCAAGGAAGCGGCCCGGCTGAAGAAAAAGCGCTGGGCCATCGTCTATCCCAACTATGAATACGGCCAGTCCGCCATGGCCAGCTTCAAGACCCTGTTGAAGCAAGCCCAGCCGGACGTGGAATTCGTGGCCGAACAGGCGCCGCCGCTGGGCAAGATCGATGCCGGCGCGGTGACCCAAGCGCTGGCCGATGCCAAGCCCGATGCCATCTTCAACGCACTCTTCGCCGCCGACCTCGGCAAGTTCGTGCGCGAGGGCAATACGCGCGGCCTGTTCGACCAGGTGGAAGTGGTGTCGCTGCTGACCGGCGAACCCGAATACCTCGATCCGCTGAAGAACGAAGCGCCGCAAAACTGGATCGTCACCGGCTATCCCTGGTATGCCATCAACACGCCTGAACACAAGAAGTTCGTCGAGGCCTACCGCAAGAAATACAATGACTACCCCCGCAACGGCTCGCTGGTCGGCTACAGCGCCCTGATGTCGATTGCCGCAGGGATCAAGAAGGCCGGCAGCACCGATGCCGACAAGCTCTCCGCCGCCTTCTCCGGCCTGAAGGTGGAAACGCCCGTGGCGTCCATCGTCTATCGTGCGCAAGACCACCAGTCCACCCTGGGCGCCTTCGTCGGCCGCACCGGCATCAAGGATGGCAAGGGCATCATGACCAGCTTCAGCTACGTCGATGGCGCCAGCCTGCAATTGCCGGATGCCGAGGTCAAGAAGCTGCGCCCGGCCGATTGAGCTGCGCTCTGATCCTGCCTGTATCGGAATGCGGCCAGTGCTGATGCCATGACGCTTGCCAGTCTCACCGTCCAGTTGCTCAATGGCCTGGCCGACGCCTCCGCGATGTTCCTGGTGGCGGCGGGCCTGTCGCTGATCTTCGGCGTGACCCGCATCGTCAACTTTGCCCATGGCTCCTTCTACATGCTGGGGCTGTATGTCGCCTATAGCCTGGTGGATCGGCTGGGGGCCAGCGTGTTGGGCTTCTGGGCAGCGTTGCTGCTGGCCGCGCTGGTGGTGGCAGCGCTCGGGGCCGTGGTGGAAGTGCTGGTCTTGCGGCGCATCTATCGCGCGCCGGAACTGTTCCAGTTGCTGGCCACCTTCGCCCTGGTGCTCATCATCAAGGATGGTGCGCTCTGGCTCTGGGGCCCGGAAGATCTCTTCGGTCCGCGTGCGCCGGGGCTCTCCGGCGCGGTTCACCTGCTGGGGCGGCGCCTGCCGCAATACGATCTGCTGCTCATCGTCGTCGGCCCGCTGGTGTTCGGCCTGCTGTGGCTGCTGCTCAACCGCACGCGCTGGGGCACGCTGATCCGCGCTGCTACCCAGGACCGCGAAATGCTGGGTGCGCTGGGCGTCAACCAGGCCTGGCTGTTTACAGCCGTATTCGCGCTGGGCTGTTTCCTGGCCGGACTGGGCGGGGCGCTGCAAGGACCGCGCATGCCTGCCAATCTGGCGCTGGATCTCGATACCATCGGCAACGCCTTCGTGGTCGTGGTGGTCGGCGGCATGGGCTCGATCGGTGGTGCGTTTGCAGCGGCCTTGCTGATCGCCGAGGTCAAGGCGCTGTGCATTGCGCTGGGCAATGTTTCCCTGTTCGGTATCGACATGTCTCTGTCGCGGCTCACGCTGGTGGTGGAATTCCTGGTCATGGCAGCAATCCTGGTGATGCGCCCCTGGGGCCTGTTCGGCAAGCCGCTGGCGCTGGTGCGCAGCGGTTCCGGACATGACGCGCCTTTGCGCGCACCCGGCCGCAACGCCGGCCTGCTGGGATGGGCCGCGCTGCTGGCCTTGCTGGCGCTGCCTTTGCTGGCCGGCCGTTTTCCTTATCTGCCGGTGCTGATGGTGGAGATCCTGGTCGCCGTCCTCTTCGCCGCCAGCCTGCATTTCCTGATGGGGCCGGGCGGCATGGTCTCCTTTGGTCACGCGGCCTATTTCGGATTGGGCGCCTACGCCGCCGCGCTGGTGACGTTGAAGCTGCAATGGCCGATGCCGCTGGCCATGCTGGCCGGTGCGTTCACCGCTATGGCCGGGGCCGTGCTGTTCGGATGGTTCTGCGTGCGCTTGTCGGGCGTCTATCTTGCCATGCTGACGCTGGCCTTCGCCCAGATCGTCTGGGCCACGATCTTCCAGTGGGATGACCTGACCGGCGGCAGCAACGGGCTGGTGGGTGTGCGACCCAGCGAAACACTGGCTTCCCCCGTGGCTTATTACTATCTCGCCTTGGCTTGTGCCGGGCTGGGTGTGTACCTCCTGCGGCGCATGATCCATGCGCCATTCGGCCTGGCCCTGCGCGCCGCGCGTGATGCTGCCGTGCGCGCCGAGTCGCTGGGCATGGATGTGCGCGGCCTGCAATGGGGCGGCTTTGCCATCGCCGGCCTGTTCTGCGGGCTGGCCGGTGTGCTCTTCGCTTTCTCCAAGGGCAGCATCTCGCCGGAGGTCGCCAGCGTGGGGCGTTCCGTCGATGGCCTGGTGATGGTCTTGCTGGGCGGTGTGCAGAGCCTGCTTGGTCCCTTGCTGGGGGCGGCGCTGTTCACCTGGCTGCAGGACCTGGTGGCGCGCGAGACCGATTACTGGCGTGCCTTGCTGGGCGGCGTGATCCTGTTGCTGGTGTTGCTCTTCCCGGGTGGTGTCGCGGGCGCACTGGTGCGCTTGCGCAAGCCGGCAAAGGAGGAGGGCGCATGAGTCTGCTGCAAGTCCAGGGCCTGTCCAAATCATTCGGTGGCGTGGCCGCGCTCGATGGCGTTTCCTTCGCGCTGCCAGCGGGCCAGATGCTGGCACTGATCGGTCCCAATGGCGCCGGCAAATCCACCTGCTTCAACCTCATCAATGGCCAACTGCAGCCCGATGCCGGGCGCGTGCTGCTTGATGGCGACGACATCGCCGGGCTGGATGCGCGCCGCATCTGGCGACGTGGCGTGGGCCGCACCTTCCAGGTGTCGGCCGCCTTCGCCTCGCTCACCGTGCTGGAAAACGTCCAGGCCGCCTTGCTCTCGCACCGGCGCCGGCTGTGGCAGCTGTGGCGTCCGGCTGCAGCTTGCCTGCGCGAGGAAGCGCTACACCTGCTGGAGCAGGTCGGCATGGCCGATCAGGCCGGGCGTGCCTGCGGCGTGCTGGCCTATGGCGACATCAAGCGCGTCGAGCTGGCCATGGCCCTGTCCAATGCGCCGCGCCTGCTGCTGATGGACGAACCCACCGCCGGCATGGCCCCGCGCGAGCGCCAGGACTTGATGGCCTTGACGCGCCGCCTTGTCATCGAACGCGGTTTGTCGGTCCTCTTCACCGAGCACAGCATGGACGTGGTGTTTGCTTTTGCCGACCGCATCATCGTGCTCGCGCGCGGCCAGTTGATCGCAGAAGGGGAGCCCGACGCCGTGCGCCAGGATGCCCGGGTGCGCGAGGTCTATTTCGGTTCGGGCGCCACCTTCGGGAGCCCGGCATGAGCGCGCCGCTGCTGCAAGTGAAGGGGCTACATGCCTTTTACGGGCAGGCGCATATCCTCTTCGATCTCTCGCTGCAGGTCGGGCGTGGTGAAGTGGTAGCGCTCATGGGCCCCAATGGCGCAGGCAAGTCCACCACGCTCAAGGCCCTGATGGGCCTGCTGGAAGGCACCCGTGGCCAGGTCACGCTGGACGGGCGCGACATCACGCACCTGGCGCCTTACCAGCGCGCGCGCCTGGGCCTGGGATTCGTGCCGGAAGACCGGCGCATCTTCACCGAACTGAGCGTGCTGCAAAACCTGGAAACCGGCCGCCAGCCCGCGCGCGACGGGGCCGCAGCGTGGACGCCGCAGGCGCTCTTCGAACTCTTCCCCAACCTGGGCGCCATGCCCCATCGCCCCGGTGGACGCATGAGCGGTGGCGAGCAGCAGATGCTGACCATCGCCCGCACCCTCATGGGCAATCCGCGCCTGCTGTTGCTCGACGAACCCTCCGAAGGTGTGGCCCCGGTCATTGTCGAACAGATGGCCAACATGATCCTGCAACTCAAGCAGCGCGGCATGTCCATCCTGCTGTGCGAACAGAATACGCACTTTGCCGGCATGGTCAGTGATCGCGCCTGTCACCTCGATCAGGGGCGCTTGTTGCAGCAGGGCATCCCGGAATCCAACCAAGCTCATCAGCAGCAATCCGTCCTGTAGCAAGACTTGTACGGACATCGGGTTCAGATGTAACAAGACATGCCCATTCTTGTTGCAAATCACCCGGAACCGATGAGTACACCCGTGTCAAAACTCCTGAAAGCAGCGCGCTTTCCGTTGCCTCACTGCAACCGAGCCTAGCCAACCGGAGAAAAATACAATGCCCAACACTGCCAAGCACCCCACGGTGCATTGGCCTGCCGACGACTTCAACGATGCGGGAATGCGCAATGACCACGCCAAGGTCGCGGTAGGCGATGACGCCAACGATATCTTCTTTGCCGCCGTCGAAATGACGCGCATGCCGATGGTCGTGTCCGATCCCAACCAGCCGGACAACCCCATCATCTTCGTCAACAACGCCTTCATCAACATGACCGGCTACAGCCGCGCCGAGGTGGTAGGCAAGAACTGCCGCTTCCTCCAAGGGCCGGAAACCGACCGCGCGGTGGTGGCGCAGGTGCGCCAGGCCATCGCGGAACGGCGCGAGATCGCTACCGAACTGCTGAACTACCGCAAGAACGGTTCGACTTTCTGGAACGCACTGTTCCTCGCACCGATCTACGGCCAGCGCGGCGAACTCAAATATTTCTTCAGCTCGCAGCTCGACATCAGCCGCCGCCGCGATGCCGAACAGGCGCTGGGCCAGGCGCGCAAGATGGAAGCGCTGGGCCAACTGACCGGTGGCATCGCCCACGACTTCAACAACCTCTTGCAGGTCATCAGCGGTTACCTCGACATCATCAACCTGGCCCTGCGCAGCGATGTGCCCGACCTGGGCCGCGTGGCGCGCAGTGCCGACAGCATCCGCAAGGCTTCAGGCAAGGCCGCCATGCTGACCCAGCAACTGCTGGCCTTCGCCCGCAAGCAGCGGCTGGAGGGGCGCACCATCAATCTCAATTCGCTCACCGAAGGATTTACCGATCTGGTGCAGCGTACCCTGGGCGGCGACATCGAAGTGCAGACCTCGCTGGCCCCGGGCCTGTGGAATTGCCGTCTCGATCCCACCCAGATGGAAGTGGCCTTGCTCAACGTGCTCATCAATGCGCGCGATGCGATGTCCGGCAAAGGAATGGTGCGCATCCATACAAGCAATGAAGACCTGAGCTCCGACGAACGGGCCATAGAATTGGGCGTCAAGCCGGGTCTGTATGTATGCATCGCGGTGACAGACAACGGACCGGGCATCCCGCCCGACATCCTCCCGCGCGTGATGGATCCCTTCTTCACCACCAAGGACGAGGGCAAGGGCACCGGTCTGGGACTGTCGATGGTGTATGGATTCGTCAAGCAATCGGGCGGATCGGTGCGGATTTCCTCGGGCCTGCAATGCGGCACCACGGTTTCCATCTACTTCCCGGCCACGCAAGACCAGGTGGGCGGCGGCTTTGAGTACGACAACCGCACCCACAGCCAGGGCGGGCATGAACACATCCTGGTGGTGGACGACAGGATCGAGGTCGCCGAGCTGGCCCAGGCCATGCTGGAGAGCCTGGGCTACCGTGTGACCATGGTCAATTCTCCGGCGCAAGCCTTGCAGGTGATCCGCTCCGATCCGCCGGTGGATCTGCTCTTTACCGACCTGATCATGCCGGGCAGCATGAACGGCGTGGTGCTGGCCCGCGAGGCGCGGCGCCTGTTGCCCCGGATGAAGGTCTTGTTGACCACCGGCTACGCCAGCGAGTCGATCGAGCGGCATGGTGCCGATGGCGAGTTTCCCGTCATCGACAAGCCTTACCGCCATGATGAACTGGCCCGCAAGGTCCGCATCGTCCTGGACGGTGCCACAGGCGTGAGCTGACAACGATCATCCCGTTGGCTCACACAGGCACGTCCTCCGCTGGCCAGGCCAGGCAAGCGGCTGCCTCGGCCACCGTCATCTCGGGTGCCCACGGCAGACGGCCCAGCAGCGGCGCCTGCAGCCGCTGCACCAGGCTCTCCACCATGGCCATGGCCTGATCTTCTGCCGCATCGAGGTGATTGGCGACCCAGCCCGCCAGGCGCAAGCCGCGCGCGCGGATCGCCCGGGCGCTCAGCAGGGCATGGTTGATGCAGCCCAGGCGGATGCCCACCACCAGCACCACCGGCAAGCCCAGCCGGGCCACCAGGTCATCGCTGTTGTGATCCGCATCCAGCGGCACCATGAAGCCACCCGCACCTTCCACGATCAGGACATCGCAGGCCGAGCGTAATTGCGCGTGACACTGCACCAGATGGTCCAGCGCGATAGTCACGCCTTGCGCTGCCGCCGCAATGTGCGGTGCAGTTGCTTGCCGCAGCAGGTAGGGGTTGACCAGCTGCCCCGGCAAGGCCACGTTGGAAGCGGCCTGCAAGGCTTGCACATCCTCGTTGCACCACACGCCGTCCTGCAGGAAAGCCCCCGAAGCCACCGGCTTCATGCCACCGACGCGCCAGCCCTGCGCTGCGTGCAGGTGGATCAGCGCGCAGGCCACCCGCGTCTTGCCCACGCCGGTATCGGTGCCGGTGACGAACACACTGCGGCCGCTCATGCGTGCTCCTTCTCATCCATGGCCGCATCGAAGGCGGCATGCAGGCGCTCGCCCAGCCACAGCGCCTGTTGTGCATCAAGGATGTAAGGCGGCATCACATAGAGCGCAGTGCCGATGGGACGCACCAGCAATTCACGTCGCGCCGCCTCGTCGGCCAGACGCCGCGAAAAACCCGCCGCCCTGGCCGTCTGCGCGATCACGGCATCACAGGCCCAGATCATCCCGCGCTGGCGCACGTGCCGTACGCGTGCATCCTGTGCCAGCGGCTGCAGAGCCCGTGCCAGCACCGGAGCAAACTGGCGGTTGCGTTCCAGCACCTGTTCCTGCTCGAAGATGTCGAGCGTGGCCAGGGCCGCGCGGCAGGCCAGCGCATTGCCGGTGTAGGAATGCGAATGCAGGAAGCCGCGCCGCACGTCCTCATCGTAGAAGGCGGCATAGATCGCATCGCTGGCCATCACCAGCGACAGCGGCAGGTAGCCGCCGCTGATGCCCTTGGACAGGCACAGCAGGTCCGGCCAGATGCCGGCCTCCTGGCAGGCGAAGAAGCTGCCGGTGCGTCCGCAGCCGACGGCGATCTCGTCGGCGATCAGGTGCGCACCATACGCATCGCACAGTGTGCGCAGCCCGCGCACATACGCGGGATCGTGCATGGCCATGCCGGCCGCGCATTGCACGAGCGGTTCGACGATCACGGCGGCGATGTGTCCGGCGCGTTGCTGCAGCAGCCTTTCCACGTCCGCCAGTGCGCGGCGGCTGACGTCGGCCGCGCTTTCACCGGGTTCGGCCCTGCGTGCATCGGGCGAGGCGGCGATATGGGCCGGACGCAGCAGCGCTTCATAGGCGCTGCGGAACAGGGGCGTGTCGGTCACACCCAGCGCGCCCACGGTTTCGCCGTGATAGCCACCGGCAATGCAGATGAATTCGTTCTTGGTGGTTTGCCCGGCATTGCGCCAGGCATGCACGCTCATCTTCAGCGCGATCTCCACCGCCGAGGCGCCATCGGAGGCGTAGAAGCAATGGCCCAGCGCATGGTCCGTCAACGCGGCCAGCCGCTCGGAGAGCTGCACCACCGGCTCATGGGTGAAGCCCGCCAGCATGGCGTGTTCCAGCTGGCCCAGCTGATCGATCAGGGCGGCATTGATGCGCGCGTTGGTATGCCCAAACAGATTGACCCACCATGAGCTGATGGCATCGAGGTAGCGCCGTCCCTCGGTATCGAAGAGCCAGGGGCCGTGGGCGCGGGCCAGCGCGACGGGCGGAGCCTGTTCGTGCTGCCGCATCTGCGTGCAGGGATGCCAGACGCTGCGCAGGCTGCGGGCGGCCAGGGTGCTTGCGCTGTTCATGCTTGCGCTCCAGAGGCCAGTGCAGTGAGGGCGTCCACCAGGCGCGCCACGTCATCCCCGGTATGCAGGGCCGACAGGCTGATGCGCAGCCGCGCCGTCCCCTTGGGTACGGTGGGCGGGCAGATCGCGGGCACCCAGATTCCCTTTGTGCGCAGTGCGGCCGCCAGGGCGCGTGCGGCACCGTTCTCTCCCACGATCAGCGGTTGAATCGCGGTGCGGGAGGGCAGCAGGGTCCAGGGCAGGCCGGCCAGTCCGGTGCGCAGTTGTGCGGTCAGTTCTTGCAGCCGTTCACGCCGCCATTCTTCGTGCAGGATCAGGGCCAGGCTGGCTGAGGTCGCGGCCGCCAGCGCAGGCGGATGGGCGGTACTGAACATGTAGGTACGGGCGCGCTGCATGATCCATGCAACGACGCTGGCCGCCCCGGCCACGAAGGCGCCGGCCACGCCCGCCGCCTTGCCCAGCGTGCCCATGGTGAGCACGTGCGGCCCGCTCACCCCGGCCAGCGCCAGGCTGCCGCGCCCTTGCGGACCGAGCACGCCCAGGCCATGGGCATCGTCCACCAGCAGCCAGGCTTCATGCCGGGCGCAGACTGCCGCCAGTTCGGCCAGCGGCGCCAGGTCACCGTCCATGCTGAAGACGGCATCGGTGAGCACCAGCTTGCGGCCGCTGCGGCAACGGGCCAGCACCTGTTCCAGCCGCTGCGCGTCGTTGTGTGGAAACACCTTCAGGCTCGCTCCGGACAAGCCTGCCCCATCGATCAGCGAAGCGTGGGCCAGGCGGTCCACGATGACGGTGTCGCCCCTGCCCACCAGCGCCCCGGCAACGCCGAGGTTGGCCATGTAGCCATTGCCGAACACCAGCGCTGCCGGCATCCCGACGAAGGCGGCCAGCTCGGCTTCCAGCGTCTCATGGGCGGCACTGTGGCCGCTGATCAGGGGGGAGGCCGAGGCGCCCATTCCATAGCGCTGCAAGGCAGTAGTGGCCGCTTCGACGATGGCCGGATGACTGGCCAGGCCCAGGTAATCATTGCTGCAGAAGGACAGTTCATCGCGTCCCTCCACCTGCAGCAGCGGCCCTTGCGGCCCCACGACCACGCGCCGTGTGCGCAGCAGGCTCTGGCTGGCGAGGACGTCCAGCTCGGTGGTGAAATCTTGCATGGAGATGCTTTCAGAAAAAGACAGACAAGCTGGTGAGCGCGCGATAGGCCGCATTGTCTTGCCAGACCGGGGCTTGCTCGCCGAGGGTGAGCGTCGGTAGCCGCTGCATCAGCGCAGTGAAGGCGATCTCCGCTTCCAGTTGCGTCAGGGTGGCGCCCAGGCAGACGTGCGGGCCCTGGCCGAAAGAGAGATGCATGCCTTCGTCGCGCCCGATGTCGAAGCGTTGCGGGTCATCGAAACGCCTCTCATCGTGATTGGCCTGGCCGATGTGCAGGATCGCCAGCTGGCCGCGCCGCAAGGTCTGCTCGGCCAGTTGCACATCCTGCAGCAGGCGCCGCCCGGTGTACTGCACCGGACTGTCATAACGCAGCATCTCGCGCACGGCCAGGCGCAGGCTGCCAGCATCGCCTTGTTGCGCCTTCAGCGCAGCCCATTGCTGCGGATGGCGCAGCAAGGCCAGCAAGCCATTGCCCAGCAGGTTGCGGGTGGTTTCGTAGCCGGCGAAGAGCAGGGTGGCGCATTGCGCCAGCAGTTCGACGCGATTCAATCGGCCTTCTACGTGGGCGTCCTGCAGCCCGTGCATGAGGCAGCCAGCAGGAAGATCCTCCGGCTGCGCCAGCGTCTGCGCAAAGAAGTCGCACAGGCTATCCATGGCCTGTTGCGCGGCCCTGGTCTGTGCTGCGTCCGGCGTAGGGCTGCCGATGAAGGCCGCCAGATCCGCCGCCCAGTCGATGAACTGCGCCGGCACGCGTCCAGGCAATCCCATCAGTTGCGCAATCACCAGCGCGGGCAGGGGCCTTGCGAAGTGGCTGATGAAATCGAATCCGTCGGCAGCCTGCGGATCGGCCACGATGGTGTCGATCAGCTGGTGCGCGATGCCGGTGATGCCGGCACGTTGTGCCTGCAGGTCGGCGGGCTTGAAGCCCGGATTGAGCACGCCGCGCAAGCGCCGGTGCGCACGGCCGTCGAGGAACAGGAGCGAACGCGAGAACAGGCGCTTGAACCGGCGCGCATCGTCGTCTGCGGCTGTCTCGCCGAGCCCGCTGTTGATCCAGCGCGCCGCACGCCGCACCGTAAAGCGCGGATCGCGCAGTGCGAAGGCCACTTCATCGTAGCCGCTGATGATCCACGCCCCGCCGCAATGTGCGGGGCTCCATTGCACTTGCATCAGGCCGCAGCAGGTGCCGCTTGCAGGCCCAGGCGCTGCAGCAGATCGAGGTCGGCCGAGACCGGCGCATTGGCCGTGGTCAGCAGCTTGGCCCCGAGGAAGATGGAATTGGCACCGGCCGCAAAACACAGCGCCTGGGTCGCTTCGCTCATGCTCTCGCGCCCGGCCGACAGGCGGATCACCGCGTGGGGCAAGGCGATACGGGCTACGGCCACGGTCCGCACGAATTCAAATTCGTCCAGCGGCGCCACATCCTGCAGGGGCGTGCCGGCAATCGGCACCAGGTGATTGATCGGCACCGATTGCGGTGGCACCGGCAGGCTGGCTAGTTGCGCGATCAGTCCGGCGCGCTGGGCGCGCGTCTCGCCCATCCCGATGATGCCGCCGCAGCACACGTTCAGGCCCGCTTCCTGCACCCGTTGCAGGGTGTCCAGGCGATCCTGGTAGCTGCGAGTGGAGATCACCTTGTCATAGAAATCGGGCGCGGTATCCAGGTTGTGGTTGTAGTAGTCCAGCCCGGCCTGCTTGAGGGCATCGGCCTGGGCCTGTTCCAGCATGCCCAGGGTCATGCAGGTTTCCAGCCCCAGCGCGCGCACCTGCTGAACCATGTCGGTAAGCGCGGCCATGTCGCGCTCCTTGGGGTTGCGCCAGGCGGCGCCCATGCAAAAGCGCGTGGCGCCCTGCACGCGGGCGGCCCGGGCGGCTTGCACCACCTCGTCCACACCCATCAGCTTGCCGGCCGGCACGCCCGCGTCCTTGTGATGGGCCGATTGCGAGCAATAGCCGCAGTCCTCCGCGCAGCCCCCGGTCTTGATCGACAACAGGCTGGAGAGCTGGACCTCGTTGGCGCGGTGATGCTCACGATGCACGGTCTGCGCGCGGTACAGCAGATCGAGGAAGGGCAGGGCAAACAATTGCTCGACGGCGCTGCTGTCGATAGCCGCCAAAGGGCGGTGGAAATGCAGGGGAGCACTGTCCTGCACAGCGGAAGCCGAGGGGGAGGGCGAAGGGCACTGGCGCATCGATAGAATCCGGTCGGTGAAGTAAAAGGCTTAGAATTCAGCTTCGGCGGATTCTAACTTCGCTCAAATTCGTATAACAATTTCTTTTTTAATAGATTATCTATAAAAATATGGCGCACCATTCCGACCATCCGAGCACCGTCGAACGCATTGCCGAGGTGCTGCGCACGCGCATCATTCGCGGTGAAATCGCAGGCGGGGCGGCGCTCCGGCAGGATCACGTGGCGCAGGAATTCCAGTCCAGCCACGTGCCGGTACGCGAGGCATTTCGTCAGTTGGAGGCACAGGGACTGGTACTCACTTTGCCCCGTCGCGGCGTACGGGTCACCCAGGTGGACCGGGCGGCGGTGAAGGAGAATGCCGAGATGCGCGGCTCGCTGGAAATCCTGGCCTTGCGCCACAGCGTGCGCAAGTTCGGACCCGAGCACATCGTGCGCCTGGAAGAGGCCCAGGAGGCCTGCGCCCAGGCGGCTTCATTGGTGGAATGGGATGCGGCCAACAACCTGTTCCACGACATCCTTTCCAGCGAATGCGGCATGCCGCGCCTGCTGGCGGTCTTGAAGCAACTGCAGCTGACCAATTCGCGCTATCTCTTCTCGACCGGCTTCAAGCGCGGCTGGCAGCCGCGATCCGATCACGACCACCGCCTCATCATCGAAGCCTTGCGCGACAAGAAGACCGACCGCGCCGTGCAGTTGCTGAGCATGCACATCGGCACCATGGAGCGGGTTGGTTTCGTGGCGGCCTAGGGCCTACAGGGCAGCGCTACCTCGCCGGGCAAACTGCGACGGCGGCAATCCCACGTGGCGGCTGAAGGCCACGCTGAAGGTGGAGGCTGAACTGTAGCCGACCTGCTGCGCGACCTCCGTCATGGATGCCGCCTCGTGCAGCAACAGCCGCTTGGCCAGCGCCATGCGCCAGGCCAGCAAATATTCCATGGGGGCCAGCCCGACTTCGCGGCGGAAGCGTTCGAAGAAGGACGAACGCGACAGTGCCGCCGCCCGCGCCAGCCGCACCACGCTCCAGTTCTCGGCCGGCCTGGCATGTATGGATCGCAATGCCGAGGCGAGCCGTACATCGCCCAGCCCGCGCAGCAGGCCGGGTGTGGCGGCAGCCCCGGCATCGTCGCGGGAGCGCAGGGCTTCGATCAACAACACTTCCAGCAAGCGCGCCAGGACCACATCACGTGCCGGGCGCTCGGCGCGGTATTCGTCGCCCACCAATTGCACCAGCGCCGCCAGCCGCGTGTGCGCCCGCGCCACCACCAGGCTGGGCAGCAGCGACAGCAGCAGCGGCGTATCGGGCGACTCGAACACGCAATGGCCGACGACCAATTGCACCTGCGGCGGCAGGCCCAGCGTGCCGAGGTGATAGCGGCCATCGGACAGGCGCGGTGGCGGATTGTCTTCATCGAGCAGGGCCTCGTCGCAATCTTCCATGCTGGCCACGGTGAAGCCCTGCAAGGCCGGGGCGAGGAAGAAATCACCGGCCTGCAGGACGATGTCGTCCTTCAGTGGATCGCCATCCTGCGGCTCGGCCAGGATGCGGCAACTGCCTTCCAGCACGGCACAGTAGAACGCCAGCTCCGACCGGGAGCGGCGCACCCGCCAGCCGCCCGCGCCCTGCACGTACTTGGTGTGGCGGGCCACGGGCTGCAACAGGCTGACCACTTCGGCCAGGGGATCGATGAGTGCGATGTCGGACATGGCTGGACGTTTGCCAATGAATGATGGACTTTTGATTGTAGCAAGTCCGCAGCTGGGCGCCTATTCTTCGCCTTGTTCTCTCCCACTTCACAAGGAACCGATCATGAAAACCATCCTCATCACTGGCTGTTCGTCCGGCTTCGGCCTGGAAATCGCAGCGTACTTCCTGCAACGCGACTGGCAGGTCATCGCCACCATGCGCACGCCCCGCAGCGACGTGCTGCCCGCCTCACCGAACCTGCGCGTCCTGGCGCTGGACGTGACCCGCGCCGACAGCATTGCCGCTGCCATCGCGCAGGCCGGCCCCATCGACGCGCTGGTCAACAATGCCGGCGTCGGTGCGCTGGCCGCCGTCGAAGGCCAGTCCATGGCCCAGGTGCGCGAACTCTTCGAGACCAATACCCTGGGCAGCATTGCCATGGCCCAGGCAGTCATCCCGCAGATGCGCCAGCGCGGCGCGGGCGTGATCGTCAACGTCACCTCCTCGGTCACGCTGCGCTCGCTGCCGCTGCTGGCGGTCTACACGGCCAGCAAGGCGGCCGTGAATGCCTTCACCGAATCCCTCGCCATTGAGCTGGCCAGCGTGGGCGTGCAAGCCCGCCTGGTCTTGCCGGGCCGGGCGCCGCATACGCGCTTTGCCGAGAATGCCCGGCCGCGCATGGAAGGCAGCGTTCCCGAGGCCTATGCTGCGCTGGCGGCGCAGGTGTTCAGCAATTTCCAGGACGACACCCGGATCACCCACGCCAGCGATGTTGCCGAGGCCGTCTGGCGGGCCGCTACCGATCCGGCTGCACCGATGCGCATCGCGGCCGGAGAAGATGCTCGGGAGTGGATGCGCACGGCATCGGCTTGAGTTATTGCTGAGCGGAGTGCCATGGTCCGAGGGGAAGAGCGGATGTATGGATTTGTTTTGGGCATGTATCCATGCATTATGGCCCGCTTGCAACGCACGCAAGCGCAACCTTCCTCCCCGGATGTTTGCCTGGACAGCTCGGAGCGCTGGCGTTCGAGATGATGGCGTCGGCGCTGCTTGCGGCATGATGCGTGCGACAAAGTGTCACATTCTCTATACAGGCGTTATGTCGTATTGTCTCCGAAGGTAGATGGGGGGCCGGGTCGCGCTAAAAACAGATGAGAAAGCCGCGATCAAAACTGTCCGTGATTGGACCGCTCGCGCTGCCATGCAAGGCAGCGTCGGCAGCGATGTCCCCCGTCATCACTGGCACATCCTCCTTTCCAGCCTTCATGAATAAAACCATCATTGCAGTACTTGTTTCGGGACTGTGTGGCGTGGCCCGCGCCCAAGATGCAGCAGAATTACCTGTCGTCACCGTGTTCGGTTCCTCCGCAAGTCCGGCCAGTGCTGTTGATTCTGCAGCGCAGACTACGCATACCGATATTCCTTTGAAGGATTATCCGGCATCCATCCAGACAGTCCCCGTAGAGGTCCTGAAGGATCGCGGCGTGACCCGGATCGATCAGCTGGTGGAGACCGTCAGCGGCGTGCACGCAGAATCCAACTACGGCGGCAACGGTGCAACCTTCTTCAATATCCGCGGCTTCAGCGAAAGCAATGGATTGCGTGATGGCTTTCGTAACTATGGTTACTATGCGTTCCGCGATGTGCAGAACATTGATCAGGTTGATGTCTTCAAAGGACCTGCGGGGGCCTTGTACGGAGGGATTGGCGCCGTCGGGGGATACATCGATACGGTCTCCAAGCGTCCCGAGCGGGAGAACTTTGGCGAGATCGGCGTCACCGCCGGCACCAACGGTTTGACGCGCACAACGGTCGATCTCAATCGTGCGCTGGATGACAACCTGAGCGTGCGACTCAACGCAGCAGTCGAACGTGGCTCAGGGTATCGGGACAATACGGACTACGATTCCTGGTCTGTCGCGCCCTCGATCCGCTGGGACGATCATCGGGGAAATTCCATCACGCTGCTGACCGAATTCAATCACCTGCGACGTGATGGCTTCGATGCGGGTATTCCTGCCGTGGTCAATTACCAGTCGCTGTCACGCACGCGTTATTACGGCCTTCTGGATGGCACCTATGCTGGTGTCTCTGGCGATTACGGCAAGAACGATACGCAGGCAGCTACACTCTTGGTTGAACACGCATTGTCCGATCAATGGAAACTGCGCCTGTCGATGCAATACGTCAACGCGCGCCAGTTATCCACCCAGAGCTTCCCCAACAGCACCACCGCCACCGGCAACCTGTTGGATTATTCGGTCTATGGCGATACGGACGAGGCCTCCCGCCAATATGGGCTGCGTGCTGAACTGGCCGGGGACGTGACCTTGGCCGGATTCAACCACAAGGTGTTGGCGGGTGCCGACTACGGTTATCTGGAAGTGGGCAGTCGCGGATCGACGGTGAGCACCCTGACGCTGGATCTGTTCAATCCCGGCTACGTGTCAGGATTGACGGCAAGCGATCCTCTGCAGTCTCACCAAGGGCGTGGCAAGGATTACGGCCTGTACCTGATGGATCAGGTCACCCTGAGCCAGGAGGTCAAGGCCATGCTGGCGCTGCGGGCCGACCGTTTCGTCAATGAGGCCCTGCAGAGCGACATGGTGGTGGGGCGTGGCGAGCAATCGGCACTGTCACCGCGGCTGGGTGTGGTCTGGCAGCCCTGGGACAAGACCTCTCTGTTCGCGGATTGGAGCCGCAGCCATGCCCCCAATGTGGGTCATAGCGGCAGTAACGTCACGTACGACGCCGAGGTGGCAGAGCAAATCGAAGTCGGTGTGAAGCAAGAGCTGATCAAGGACCGGCTGGCCGGCTCGGTGGCCTTGTTCAATCTAAAACGCCAGAACATCCTCACCACCGATCCGGCCAACCCGTTGCTGCAGGTCTTGAGTGGAGCACAGCGCAGCCGCGGGCTGGAACTCGATATTGCAGGGACGATTGCCACGGGCTGGCAGATCATTGCCAGCTATGCCTATACCCAGGCGATCGTGCTGGCCGATACCAGTATTCCCGTGGGTGATGCACTGACCAATGTGCCGCGCCATAGCGGTAGTGTGTGGGCGACGTATGAGTTCAAATCGCTGCCGGGATTGAAGGCCGGTGCCGGCGTTTACGCCATGGGTGCGCGCGAAGCGAGCTTGCCCAACACCTTCAAGTTGGCAGGCTACGCCCGTACCGACCTCATGCTCGCTTATCAGAGCGGCCCGTGGAAGACGCAGCTCAATATCTTTAACCTGTTCGATCGCCGCTATTACACGGGCGGTTCCGCATCCAACTTCAATTACACCTTGAGCCCGGGCCGCCCGTTGTCGGCCCAGATTACGGTGTCTTACCGATTCGGGACGTGAAAATCACGGCATCGGCTTGAGGATTTGCGGCACCGGCTTGGCACAAGGGGAAGAATGGATGTATGGATTTTTATCGGTCATGCATCCATACTAGATGGCCCGCCTGCAAGGCTTGCAGGCGCCCCCTTCCTCCCAGGACTTTCGCATGGCCAGACCGGAACCCCCGCACGCTGCAGATCCCTCCCTGCACTGGATTGCCCGCTTCGCCGCCCATGGCGGCCCGCGTTACCTGCAGATCGTCGGTTTCATGGAACAGGCCATCGCCGACGAGCGCCTCAAGCCCGGTGACCGGCTGCCGCCACAACGCCTGCTGGCCGAGCGCCTGCAGGTCGACCTGACCACGGTCACCCGCGCCTACAGCGAGGCACGCCGCCGCCATCTGCTGGAAGCGCGTGGTGCGGCCGGCACCTTCGTGGCCGCGCCCAAGGTAGACCTGAGCCAGGCTATCGATCTGTCCATGAACATCCCGCCGCCACCGGCCGGCATCGACCTGGATGACCTGCTGCGCCAGGGCGTCTCGCAGGTGCTGCTGCACAGCGACGTCGATCTGCTCATGACCTACCACCTGGGCGGTGGCAGCGGCGCTGACCGGGCGGCCGGGGCGATGTGGCTGCATGAGATGCTGGGCCCGGTCGACGACAGCCGGGTGCTGGCCTGTCCCGGTGCGCAAGCGGCACTGGCGGCCCTGCTGCTGTCGCAGACCCGGCCCGGCGAAACCATCCTGGCCGAACCGCTGGCCTATCCAGGTCTGCTGGCGGCGGCCGCCCAACTGGGGCGGCGCGTGGTGGCCGTGGGGGTGGACCACGAAGGCATGCGCCCGGATCTGCTCACGACCATGGTGCGCAAGTACGGCGCACGGCTGGTGTACCTCAACCCGACGCTGCAGAATCCGAGCACCCACACCATGCCCGCCACGCGCCGTGCCGAGATCGCCGCGGTGGCCACGCGGCTGGACCTGCGCATCATCGAGGATGATCCCTACTGGCGCTTTGCCGCCCACGCACCGAAGCCGCTGGCGCACTATGCGCCAGCGCACGTGTTCTACGTCTCCACGCTGGCCAAGTGCCTGTTGCCGGGGCTGCGCACGGCCTATGTGCTCACGCCGCAAGGACTGAGCCAGGAAGAGGTGCTGGGCGCCTTGCGCTCTTTCGTGCTGATGTCCACGCCACTGACCACGGCGCTGTCGACCCAATGGATACACGACGGCACCGCCGCCACCCTGGCCGAGGGCATCCGCGATGAAGCCTGGGCCCGCCAGGAACTGGCGTTGCGAACTCTGGGTGACGAAAGTGTGGCGGGCACGGGGGGCATCCATGTCTGGAAGGCCTTGCCGGCGCACTGGAAGGGGCACGATTTCGTGCTCAAGGCGAGGGAGGCCGGTTTGCATGTGGTCGCGCAGGACACCTTCCAGGCCGGCGAGGTGCCAGCCCAGCGTGGCCCCGCATCGCATATCCGCATCTCGCTGGGTCGCGCGCGCAGCCGCTTCGCGCTGGTCCATGCACTGCGCCGGCTGATGGAGCTGGCCCATCGCCGCGGCATTCGCGAAGTCGTGGTGTAAGAGGGGAAAGAGGGGAAAGAGGCTAGGCTGCCATGGTTCTGCTCGTCTGGCGTCGCGCTGCCGCCAGGATTTCGCAGGCAGCTTCGTCTTCCGAGTGGGCGGCCAGGGGCAGGGAGCCCCGGCTGATTTCTGCACGATCCTTCAGTATCGCGTACGAGCCTTTCCAGCGGCCTTCGCTGTCATCGGCCTGGTAGACGATTACGTAACCTTCGAATTCAATTTTCTTCATAAGGGCTTCTCGCCAGGGCAAGGGAGCATGCGCGCCATGCTCATCCATGGCCAGTATGCCCGCCGCCCCGCCTGCCGCCTGTCATCCGCGTTCGCAAACGCGTGTAGGACAAGTCCGCAATCGCCCGTGGTGATGGTGGCCTAGCGCGACATGATGGGCGTGAGCAAGCCATTGACCGCATCGCTGACGATCAGGCCCGGCAGCGATGCCCGGTCATTCTTGACGATGACCGTATCCTTCTCCACGTCGCCCGGCAGGGTCAGCTCGGAGATGTAGGGACAATCGGCGCTGCAGGTGTAGCGCAGCACGGTCTGGCCGCGTACGGCTTCGAGGATGTACTGGCCATTCTCGATGCCGTAGTAGCGCACGGCCACCAGAGGCTGCGCCGCGCCCGCCTGCGGGTCCTGATAGAAATACTGGCCGCGCTCGGCACGCGTGTAATGCGGCCAGGGCATGCTGCCTTCCGGTGCCAGATGCTCGATCTGGCGCGTATTCAAGCCCAGCCGCAAGCTTTGCGCAGCGGGCGGTGCGACGGTAGCGACGGGCGCGGCGGCAGGCGCAGCCGCCTTGGCATCCGCCGCAGCCTTGGCGGCCATGGCAGCACGGGCGAGTGCCGCAGCCGCTTCAGCAGAGATAGTTTCTGCGGGTTGGCTGGGTGCCACGGCGGCCAAAGCCGGTGCGGGCGTGCCGGAGACAGGCTGAGCGGCGGGCTGGGCGGCGGGCTGGGCCACGGCGACCGGGGCCGTGGCCGGCGCGGCTTGTGCCTCCAGTTCGGTCTGGCGGCGCTGATACCAGGCCACCAGGCAGGCGCGGTCATGGCAATTCTCTTCGCGCCAGCGCCATTGCAGGTCGCTGGCGGTACGGAAGGCGCGCACGTTGGTGGCGGCCTTGCGCGCGCGGCGGTAAGCCCGGCCCAGTTGATCGTCCAGCGCGGAGAGCTCGGGATCGTGGCAGATGATTTTTTCGTTGGCGGAGCCGGCCTTGCTGCAATCGAAGCTGGCGGCGTGTGCCGGATGGAGTTCAAGCGCACCCAGCACGCTGGCGCTGCTGAGCAGGAGGATGAGGGGCAGGGCTTTCATGGCGAGACTCTCCGTATTGCGGGAACGTGATGGGCGCCAGCATCGCACCGGGAGGGAGCGCCCAAAGCGCGGAGAAGAACGGGATTTTTTTTAAAATCTTTGCAGCTGAAAAAGTGTGTTTGGAGTTCTTCACAATTGGCCCGCGAGACGATTACGCAAGGCCGCTGACATCCAAGTAGAATCCGGTCTCCATCCGCATGCCCCAGTACCCGACGGTGACCGACACAGCCGCTCCCATTTCCGCACCCTCCTTGCGCCCCGGCGAGCGCGCCGGCTTCCTGTTGTCCCGTCACTGGCGCGATACGCCGGCAGGCGTGGAGATCGAACTCTGGCTGGCCACCGACGACGGCCCGCAATGCCTGCGCCTGCCGCCGCAAACGGCCGTGGCCTTCGTCCCGCAGGCCCAGGCCGAGCGAGTGCAGGCCTTGATCGGCAACGAGCCCGGCATGGAGCTGCGTGCGCTGGAACATTTGAAGGACCTCAGCCAGCGCCCGGTGCTGGGCCTCTATGCGCGCCAGTATCGCAAGCTGCTGAAGATCGAAAAGACCCTGGTGGCGGCCGGCATCAGCGTCTACGAAGCCGACATCCGCCCGCCCGAGCGCTACCTGATGGAGCGCTTCATCAATGCCCCGGTGGCCTTTGAGGGCGTGGGCGATGGCCAGGGCGTGCTGGTGGACACGCGCATCCGCGCCTTGCCGGGCTATCGTCCGCCCTTGAAGCTGGCCTCGCTCGATATCGAAACCAGCTGGCAGGGCGAGCTCTACAGCATCGCCATCGAAGGCTGCGGCCAGCGCAACGTCTATGCGCTGGGCCCGGCCAGCGGGGCGGTGGAGGCGGTGGATTTCGAATTGCAGTTCTGCCAGACACGCAAGGAGCTGATCGATTGCCTCAATGCCTGGGTGGCGCGCCACGATCCGGACGCGCTGATCGGCTGGAACCTGGTGCAGTTCGACCTCAACGTGCTGCAGAAGCAGGCGCAGAAATACCAGACCACCCTGCGCCTGGGCCGCGCCGGACGTGCGCTGGAATGGCGCGAACATGGCATGCGTGCCAATCACCTGCTGGTAAACGCAGCGGGCCGCCTGGTGATCGACGGCATCGAAAGCCTGCGCGGGGCTTTCTGGAATTTTCCGTCGTTCAGCCTGGAGAACGTGGCGCAGTCGCTGCTGGGTGAAGGCAAGGCCATTGCCACGCCTTACCAGCGCATGGATGAGATCGACCGCATGTTCAACGAAGACAAGGCGGCGCTTGCGACCTACAACCTCAAGGATTGCGAACTGGTCACGCGTATCTTCGAGAAGACCGACATCCTCTCCTTCCTGCTGGAACGCGCCAGCGTCACCGGCCTGCAGGCCGACCGCAGCGGCGGTTCGGTGGCGGCCTTCACCCATCTCTACCTGCCGCACATGCACCGCAAGGGCTACGTGGCGCCCAACCTGGGCGACGCCGAGGCGCTGGCCAGTCCGGGCGGCTTCGTGATGGATTCACGCGCGGGGCTGTATGACTCGGTGATCGTGCTGGATTACAAGAGCCTGTATCCCAGCATCATCCGCACTTTTCTCATCGATCCGGTCGGATTGGTCGACGGTACCTTGAACGAACCGGAAAGCCAGACCGTGCCCGGCTTCAACGGCGCGCGCTTCTCACGCCGCAGCCACAGCCTGCCGGCCATCATCGAACAGATCTGGCAGGGCCGCGAGGTCGCCAAGGCGCAGGGCAACAAGCCTTTGCAACAGGCGCTGAAGATCATCATGAATTCTTTCTACGGGGTGCTGGGTTCGACCGGTTGCCGCTTCTTCGATTCACGCCTGGCCTCGTCCATCACCCGGCGCGGGCACGACATCATGCATCGCACGCGCGAGCTGATCGAAGAGGCGGGCTACGAGGTCATCTATGGCGATACCGATTCCACCTTCGTCTGGCTGCGCCGCCCGCATGACGACGCCCAGGCGCGGCAGATCGGGCAGCAGCTGACCGCGCGCATCAATGACTGGTGGCGGAACCACCTGGCCGGGCAATACCAGCTGGAGAGTGCGCTGGAACTGCAGTTCGAGGTGCATTACCAGCGTTTCCTGATGCCGCACGTGCGCGGCGCCGATACCGGCAGCAAGAAGCGCTACGCCGGCTACGTACGCACGCCCGAGGGCGAGGACAAGGTGACCTACAAGGGTCTGGAAGCCGTGCGCACCGACTGGTCGCCGCTGGCGCAGCGCTTCCAGCAGGCGCTGTACCTGCGCATCTTCCGGGGCGAGCCCTACCGCGACTTCATCACCGGCTATGTCGCCGATCTGCTGGCCGGGCGGCTGGATGATCTGCTGGTCTATCGCAAGCGCCTGCGCCGCCAGCTCGATCATTACGAAAAGAACGTGCCGCCCCACGTGCGCGCCGCCCGCATGGCCGATCAGGTCAATGAAGAGGGCGGCCGGCCCTTGCAATACCAGCAAGGCGGCTGGATCAACTACGTCATGACCACGGCAGGACCGGAGCCGCTGGAAAAGCGCCGCGCCGCCATCGATTACGCCCACTACCTGGAGCGCCAGCTCGCCCCGGTGGCCGATGCCATCCTGGTCTTCGTGGGGGACAGTTTTGCATCCGTCACTTCACCGCAGCAGGAGTTGTTCTGATGCCGAACGAGCAATGAGAAAGGGCTGGATTCCACGAATCCAGCCCCTTGGCTACCTGCAAACCGCGATCTGACTGCGCCCCGCGCAGCAAGGCCTCAGTGGTGATACGAATCCCGGTCACGCCCATCCATTCGCGGGTGGCGCGCACGCACACGCACCGGTATCGGCTGGCGCTGCGATTTGCTGTACACCTTCTGCCAAACGATCAGACCGAAGGCCAGGCTGCCTGCCAGCAGGTACAAGGCGTAGAAGGCGGCGAGATAGCTACCGTAGTGCAGCAGGGTCTGGATGATGGCCATGGGGTCCTCCCGGGAATGAATCAGTGTCGATGGCCATATCGTATGCCGCTTGCCACGGCGCCGGTATCAGGGTTTTTCTGATGGGCGAACTTGCAACGTCACCGCCACCGTGGGCGCCTGCAGATGCTGCAGCAGCTTGCCCACCATGGCGATCACGGTCAGCCCGACGATGCAGAAGAACACCGCCAGCGGCGCCAGGCTATGGATGGAGACGAAACCGGCCAGCGCCATCATGCCTGCAGAGACCAGCAGCAGCGCAAAGCCCAGGATGGCACTGGTGAGCCCGGCAATGTGCGGGAAGATCGAATTGCCCTTGGCCATCAGCGTCGGATACATGGCCCCGGCGCAGAAGCCCATCACCAGCACCGGTGCAATCAGCGTCCACACCTGCAGCCCGACGGTCAGTGCCAGCGCCAGCATGGCGAAGGCGGCCGCCGTCATGACGCGTGCGCCGATGCGCAGGCGCTGCTCCGGCGAGGGCAGGCGGTGATGGTGGAGGCGATTGGAGATGCCACCCAGGAAATACGCCATGCCGATGGCCAGCGCCAGGTAGCCGAAGAAGGTCGGCGGCTGGTGCAGCGTGTTCTGCACCATGAAGGGGCCGACGATGTTGAACACCAGCAGGATGCCGTAGCACAGCCCTTGTGCCAGGAAACAGCTCTGGAACACCGGGCTGGCCAGCACCATGCGGGCATTCCTGAACAGCGTGGCCGGATGCAGATGCACCGCTTGCCCCAGCGTCTCGCGATATTTCCACAAGATCGCCCACATGCCGAACGAATAGACCAGCAGGAACACCAGGCAGGAGCGCCAGCCGAAGGCTTCCTGCAGATGCGCGCCGATCACCGGCGCAATGATGGGCCCCAAGCCCCAGGCGATGGCCATGTAGGTGTAGGCATGCACCAGGGCCTGGCCGGCGAAGGAGTCGGTGATGATGGCCTTGGCCAGCAGGTTGGTGGCGGCAATGCCGAAGCCCTGCAGCACCCGCGCGGCGACAAAGGTCTCCAGGTTGGGCGCGGCCAGGGAGAGCGCGCAACCCAGCGTGAACAGGCCCAGCCCCAGCATGAGGACGCGTTTGCGGCCATAGGCGTCGGCCAGCGGCCCGAACACCAGTTGCCCCACCGCGTAGGCGATCAGGTAGCCGGTCACGCTGCTCTGGATGGCCTGGGCCGAGGTGGCGTAGTCGATGGCCATCTCCGGCAGCGCCGGGACGTACAGGTCGATGGCCAGTTGCCCGGCCGAGGCGAAGGCGCAGATCAGGAACAGCAGGAAACGCGGATGGTTCGGAGGATGGCGCGGCGCATGCCGGGCGGCACTACTGACAGGGTTCATGGAGAAGGAATGCTGCATTGCAAAGACCGCTATTGTGAACCTTGGTGCGTTTTTCTGCTCGGGCTCGTTCTTTCGTTGGAAAACTGTCACTGATAACAGAAAAATGAGCCGATCTTTTTAGCAAGTAATTGGATAGGTTTAGCGAGAAACTCCAATTAATTCGAGAAGAAAAACGAAGTAATTCGAGATTGTTCCAGCATGTTTTTGTCATCCCGCACAAAGACGTGCGCACCACGTATCGTCCGCCTGCCGCATCAGCTGAGCCTGCGCCTTCAGGTGCAGGCGAGGGGCGCGGCATCTTCAAACGAACGAGGGAGGGGCGCATGTCGATCTACAAATGGTTTTCCATCAGGCAGATTCTGGTGGCGCTGACGGTGGCGATCACCGTGCTGCTGGCACTGCTGGTGACGGCCGCCATGGCCGAATCGGAGGCGGGGGAAGCCCTGGCCAAGGCCTACGCCCGCCGCGAGGCGGCGCAGCGCCTGGTGGCCGAACTGCGCCAGGGGGCCGATGACCTGACGCGCCTGGCGCGCAGCTTCGTGCTCACTGGCGATGCGGAGTATGAACGGCAATACCACGCCATCGCCGAGATCCGCGACGGCAGGCGCCCCCGCCCGGAGCACTACGAGCGCATCTACTGGGATCTGGTGGATGCCGACGGGCGGCCGCCGCGTCCGGACAGCACCTTGATCGTTGCCCTGAGCGAGCTGATGCAGCAAGCCGGCTTCCACCGCGAGGAGATGGACGCGGTGGCCAAGGTACGCAGCCGTTCTACGGTGCTATGGGCGACCGAGTCGCACGCCATGGAACTGGTGCGGCGGCATTTGCGGGACCGCCCGCAGGAGGAGCCGGAACTGGCCGAGGACGATCTGGCACAGGCCCGCCGCCTGCTGCATGACCGCCGCTATCACCTGGCCAAGGCAAGGATGATGCGTTCGATGGAGGAGCTCCAATCCATGCTGGATGCCCGCACGGCTCGCGAGATCGCCCAGGCGCGCCAGATCAGGGAGCATCGCAACACGATGTTCGCGATGGTCGGCGCGATGGTGCTGCTGGTCCTGGCCGCGAGCGTGATGAGCCTGTACTGGCTGGTCGCCGGCCCGCTGTCGCAGGCGGCCCAGGTGGCCTCGCGTGCGGCCAAAGGGGATCTGTGCGGACGCATCGAAGGCGGTTTCAAGGGAGAAACCGGGCAGTTGCTGTCCTCCCTGCAGGACATGCGCCAGGGCTTGAGCCACCTGGTGCGGCAGGTACGGCATGGCGCGCGGGTCATGCATGGATCGGCCGGCGAGATTTCCGACAGCGCGCTCAATCTGGCCACCCGCGCCGAGCAGCAATGCTGTTCTCTGCAGCAGACTGCCGCCGCCATGGAGCAGTTGAGCACCACCGTGCAGCAGAGCGCGGCCCGCGCACAGCGGGCCTGCACCCTGGCCAGGACGGCGGCGCAATCGGCACTGGATGGGGGCGTCGCCGTCAGCGAGATGGTCGGCAACATGCACGCCGTCCACCTGGCCGCCAAGCGCATCGAGGACATCGTGGCGAAGATGGATGGCCTGGCCTCCCAGACCAATCTGCTGGCGTTGAATGCGGCGGTCGAGGCGGCTCACGCGGGCAACCATGGACATGGCTTTGCGGTCGTGGCGGCCGAAGTGCACGACCTGGCGCAACGTTCGGCCGATGCCGCGCAGGAGGTCAGGAGCCTGCTTGCCGAGGCGATGACCGGAATCGAGCAAGGTAGCGCACGTGCACAGACCGCAGGGCGCAGCATGCAGGAGGTGGTGGCGCAGGTCGGGCGGGTCAGCCTGGTCATCAGCGAACTGGCCAGTGCCAGTACCCAGCAATCGGCCGGTGTGCGCCGGATCAGCCAGTCGGTCAGCGCCATGGACCAGGCCACCCAGCGTAACGTCGCCCTGGTGCAGCAATCCTCAGCCGCCGCCGAAGCCATGCGCCTGGCCAGCGAACGCATGGCCGAGCTGCTGGCCAGCTTCCGGCTGGAGCAAGGGGAAAGCGCCGATCAGGATGGCATGGTCATCGACATGGCCTCCTGACGCGTCGGCCCATCAGGACCGCAGGCGCGCGCGCAACTGGTCGAAGCGATCATCCCAGCGCGGGCGCCATTGCTGGCGCAGGGTCTCGTCCATCCAGGCCGCATCGAGACCGTTGCGCATGAACTGCTTGAGATCATCCACGTCGGCACCCAGTTGCAGCATCATCAGCCAGGCGCCGGTCGGGGTGACCAGGTGCAGGGTCGGGTCATCGGTATTGGGGTGCAGGCGCAGACCGGCAGCCAGCATCTTGCGGATCGGATGATCCAGCGCCCAGCGCTCGGGCGCGAGGGTGCGCAGGTAGTAGGAATTGGTCGGCACCACCGTGAAGACCAGACCGCGCTCGATGCAGCGCTGCATCAGCGCCGGGTTGTCGACGATGGTGTAGCCGTGGTCGATACGGTCCACCTGCAGGAGATCGATGGCGGTAGCGACGTTGTGCCAGGGCATGCCGAATTCGCCGGCGTGGGCCGTGGTCTTCAAGCCGGCCTCGCGGGCCAGGCGGTAGGCGGCTTCGAAGAGTTCCGGCGGACGATCGTTCTCGCGGTAATCCATGCCGATACCGACCACTTGCGGCGCGCGCGCAGCCAGCATCCATTGCACCATGGCCACGGCTTCCTCGGGGCTGGCTTCGCGGTCGATGCTGGGAATCAAGCGGCCGATGATGCCAATCTCGCGCTCGGCATCAGCGATGGCGCGCACGATGGCGGCCTGGGCCTGCGCGTAGGGGATGCCCGACACGCGTACCGTACCGGTCGGGTTCCAGAAGAATTCGCTGTAGGCCACGCCATGGGCATGGGCATCCTGCAGGTATTCATGGGTGATGCGGTAGAGGTCATCGGGCTGGCGGATCAGCACGGCATCGAGGGCGCGCAGCACACGCAGCACGCCGACCGGTTTTTCGCCGCGGGTGTAGAAGGCCTCGATTTCCTCCGGCGAGACCGGATGGCCGGCGCGGGCGGAGAGTTCGCTGAAGGTCTGGCGGCGCACTGCGCCGAACAGGTGGCAATGCAATTCGACCTTGGGCAGCGCGCGCACGAATTGTTCGAGCGTGAGCGGGCCGGTGTCGTGTTCGTCTTGGAAGGTCATGAAACGCAAGTCAGTGGAATGGGCCGTGGCGGGAAGAGGATGCGGTCGCGCTGTCAGGACAGGCTGCCCAGCAGCTCCTGCATCATGCACTGCATGGCGCGCGGACCGTCGACCGTCATGGCCACCTCGGTATTGGGCTGGGCGCGGCGTGGCACGCGGAATTCGCACACGGTCATGCCGCGCGTGAGACGGCCCTGCAATTCGATCTCCACCCGGGCTGGCTGGAAGCTGAACAATTCCGGACGCTTGAGCCAGATCGCCACGGCCGGGTCATACATGGGCATGGGCACCGAGCCATCGGGACTGCGGATGCGCAGGTAAGCCTCGAAGTAACCGGCCAGCCACCTGGCACGCGCCGTACCCAGCGCACGGACCTGCTGCACCTCGGCGGCGGTCACCAGCAGCTGGCGGCACAGGTTCAGGCCGAACATGCGCAGCGGGATACCGGAGCGGAACACCACATCGGCTGCTTCCGGATCGGCAAAGATGTTGAATTCGGCGGCGGCCGTGTGATTGCCCTGGTCGGCCGAGCCACCCATGAGGATGATTTCCTTGACCATGCCGGCGATCTCGGGCGCGCGCTGCAGAGCCACGGCCACATTGGTCAGCGGGGCGATGCACATGAGCGTGATCTGGCCGGCATGCAGGCGGATCGCTTCGATCATGGCATCCACGGCGTGCGGAAGCGGATCGCGCTGCAGCTGCCGCGACTGGCGCGCTTCGAGGGCAGCGATATCGACCTGCGGCAGGGTCTCGCCGGTGGTGGCCATGCCGGCTTCACCGAGGATGGATTGGGCGGTTTCGATGGTGCCGGCCAGCGGCTTGTCGCAGCCGGCATAGACCGGCACGTCGAGCCGGTAATGCTGCTTGATGCGCAGCGCATTGTCATAGGTCGTCACCAGCGGGGCATTGCCCGCCACCACCGACACGCCCAGCCAGTGCACGTCCAGGTTGGCCGAGAGCATCAGCATGGCCAGCCAGTCGTCAAAGCCGGGGTCGGTATCGAGCCAGATCTTGTGCATGTTCGTCTTCTTCTTCAACAGTCCGGAGTGGAGGTTCAGGCGGCCAGCGCCAGCGCGTGCTGCGCGGGCAGGTCAAAGCGCACCTGATCGCCTTCGCGGGCCGAGGCCAGGGCGGCCGGGGCCATGCCGCGCACTTCGCCCAACGCCGTCTGCAGCAGGTATTGCACCTGCTCGCCGAGGAAGCCTCGCGAGAGCACGCGGCCCTCATGCGGCCCGCTGCCAATCTGCACCTGCTGAACGCGCCAGCCGGCGCAGGCGGTACCGGCTGGGAGCCCGGCCAGCGGCAATTGCCCGGCCATACCGTGCAAGTGGCCATTGGAATAATCGAACAGATTCTCGAAGCCCATGAAATTGGCCACGAAACGCGTGCGCGGCGCGTTGAACAGCTGCTCCGGCGTATCGAGCTGCTCGATCTTGCCGCCGTTCATCACGACGATGCGGTCCGACATGGCCAGCGCCTCGTCTTGATCGTGGGTGACGTAGAGCATGGTGATGCCCAGTTCGCGCTGGATGCGGCGCAGCTCGGCGCGCATCTGCACGCGCAGCTTGGCATCGAGGTTGGAGAGGGGTTCGTCGAGCAGCAGCAGCTTGGGCTCGATCACGATGGCCCGCGCCAGCGCCACGCGCTGTTGCTGGCCGCCCGACATCTGGGCCGGCAGGCGCGCTTCGAAACCGGCCAGGCCGACGGCGGCGATCACCTTCTCCACGCGCTGGCGCAGTTCGGCGGCGGGCACCTTGCGCAGGCGCAGGCCGAAGGCCACGTTGTCGAATACGTTCAGGTGCGGGAACAGGGCATAGGACTGGAACACCAGGCCGATGTCGCGCTTGTTGGGAGGCAGGCGGCTGATGTCGCGGCCGTCCAGGGCGATGCTGCCGGCACGCAGGTCGATCAGGCCGGCGATGGCGCGCATGGTGGTGGTCTTGCCGCAGCCGCTGGGGCCCAGCAGGGAAATCAGTTCGCCCCGTGCGACCGCCAGCTCCAGGCCTTCGACGGCGGTCCTGGCGTTGCCGTAGCCGAGCGCTACTTGCTGCAGATTCAGGTAACTCATCACGTTCTCACATCACATGTATTTGGAAATGCCCAGCACCTTTTCGGTGACCAGCACGAAAGCCATGGTGAACAGCACCAGCAGCGTGGACAGCGCCGCAATGGACGGGTCGAAACTGTTTTCCATATGGCCCAGCATCTCGATGGGCAAGGTACTGATGCCCGGCCCGGTCAGGAACAGCGACACCGGCACCTGGTTGAAGGAGGTCACGAAGGCCAGGAAGAAGGCCGCGATCACCGCGCCCCGGATATTGGGCAGCACCACCAGCCGGAAGGTTTGGGCCCGCGTGGCGCCCAGCGTGATGGCGGCTTCCTCGATGTCCACGCGCAGGTTGGCCAGGCTGGAATAAACCACCCGCACCGCATAGGGTGTCAACAGGCCGACGTGGCCGATCAATAAGCCCAGGAACACCGGTGCATCGATCACCAGCACGAAGTGGCGCAACAGGCCCAGGCCGACCAGCATGGCCGGGATGATGAGCGGCGAGGTCAGCACCTGCTTGATCACCGCCATGCCCGGCGGTGGCATGCGCGACATGGCATAGGCCACGGGCACGCCCAGCAACAGCGCGATCACGGTGGCCAGCAAGCCGATCTCCAGGCTGGTGCCGAAGGCCTGGCGGAATTCATCGGCCTGCAGCACCGCGATGATCCAGCGCAGCGAATAGGAAGGCGGTGGGAAGGCCAGCGTCTCGCCACCGCTGAAGCCGGCCAGGAAGACGATGATGAACGGTCCCAGCAGGAACAGCATCACGGCCCACAGCACCACGCGCGGGAAGAGTCCTTGTTTCATGTCGTCCTCCGGGGAGCGGCAATGCGTTTCAAACCGGCGTTGACGGCCAGCGTCATCGCCACCAGGATCACCGCGATCACGTTGGCGGTGCCGAAATCACTTTCCACGCTGACCTTCTGGTAGAGCAGCGTTTCCAGCATCAAGACCTTGGGCCCGCCCAGCAATGCGGGCGTCACGTAGGCCGTGACGCTGCCGGTGAAGACCAGGGTGCCGCCGACGATCAGCCCTTCCTGCGTCAGCGGCAGGGTCACGCGGGTGAACACCTGCCAGGCATTGGCGCCCAGGGTGGAGGCGGCCAGGGCCAGGTCGGCGGAAATGTTTTCCATGGCGCTGACCAGCGACATCAGCATCAGCGGCAACAACAACTGCAGCAGGCCGACGAAGACCGCCATCTCGGTAAAGAGCAGCCGCTGCGGCTCATCGGCCAGGCCCAGCTGCAGCAGCACCGCATTGACCGCGCCATTGCGCCCGAACAGGACAATCCAGGCATAGGTCCGCGCAATGGGCGAGACCATCAGCGGCAGGATCATCATGCCCAGCACCAGCCCGCGCCAGCGCGGGGCCACGCGCACGATGGCCTGGGCGGCGGGATAGCAGAGCAGGGCCGAGCAGAGCGTGACCAGGGCGGCGATGCGCAGGGTGCGCCACAGCACTTGCAGATGCAGCGGTTCGGCAAAGAAGTCAGCGAAGCGTGCCAGGCTCCATTGCAGCGGACCGCCGTCGAGGCTGTCCGGCCCGCCGATGCGCAAGGCATCCAGCAGCAAGGCCCCCACCGGGAGCAGGAAACAGACCGATGTGAAGATCAGCGCAGGGGTGACCAGTATCAGACCCAGGCGCGTTTTGGAAGAGGCGAGCATGAGGCGCAAACGATGTCCGGAAAGAGAAGGACGACGCACTGCATCCGGCAGGCGTCGCCACGATATGAAAATATTGGCTTATTTGCTGATGCCCTTGTTCCACTGCTCCAGCCAGCCCGAGCGGTGCTTCAACAGGTCTTCCGGCTTGACGAACTTGAGCGAGGCGATATGTTCGCCGCCATAGGTGTTGAACTCGGCCTTGTCCTTGGGCAGCACCACCTGGGTGTTGACGGGCGAGTCCACCAGTTCCATCGCCAGGGCGGTCTGTACTTCCTTGGAGAGCCAGAAGTCCATCAGCTGGTAGGCCAGGTCGGCATTCTTGGACTTGGCCACGATGCCCATCACGTTCATGCCGGCAGCCTGGCCTTCGGCGGGAATGGCCCACTTCAGGGGCATGCCGGTCTTCATCAGCTGCGACCAGGTGAAGCGCGCCACCGGTGCCACCCAGATCTCGTCCTGGGCAAAGAGCGAGGACAATTGCGCGCTGTTCTTGGTAAAGGTGACCACGTTGTTCTTGATCGCCAGGATCTTCTGCAGGCCGGTGGCAAAGTCGCCGCCCTTGCCGCCCCAGGCCAGGTCGGCCATCTGCAGCGCCAGCGGGCCCTGGGTGGTGCTCACGTCCGGCAGGGCCAGGCGGCCCTTGAGCTCGGGCTTCCACAGATCCTTCCAGGATTGCGGGGCGCGCGTCTTGTCGCTGCGGTAGACCAGGCCGACCGAATAGATGGTGTAGCCGACCGCGTAATTGCCGCCGATGGGATTGCGGGCGAACGGATAGATCTGGTTGGTGTTCTTCAGCTTGCCGTAGTCCAGCGGCTGTACCAGCCCCTTGCGGGCAGCTTCCAGCATGCCGAAGTCCGACAGCAGCACCAGGTCCACCACCGGATTGTTGCGGCGGGCGTCGAGCTTGGCGATGCGGTCGGCGTTGTTGCCGGTTTCCACCACGATCTCGCAGCCGCATTTTTCCTTGAAGGGCGCATAGACCAGCTTGTTGAACAGCGGCTGGGAAATCGGATACGCCGACAGCACCAGCGTGCGCTTTTCCGCGTGGGCCGGCGCCGCCAGCAAGGACAGGCCGAGGCCGGTCATGGCCAGTGCGGCGAGGGGACGAAAGAAACGGGCGGGCTTGAACATGGCGATCCTTGTTACCGGTAAAAAGACTGCATATTGTAGGCCCGGCCAGCGCGGGAGCCACTGACCAGGCCTGGGGGAGAACAGAACAGTTTTAGAACACGTGACGCATGCCCAGCATCAGCACGGCCTGCTTCTTGTCGCTGGACGAGGGGAAGCCGAAGATGGTGGCCTTGGTGGCATCACCCGCTGCCAGCTGGTAGCTGTAGGTGATGGCCACGTCGGTACGCTTGGACAGGAAGTAATCCGCCTGCAGGTTGATCTGGTGCCACTTCGGGTTGGTGTTGATGGTGTCGTACTTGCCGGTGGTGTAGAAGTAGGACGCGCCCAGGTTCAGGGCCGGCGTGGTGTGGTGCACGACGTTGATGTCGAAGTTCTGCAGCGTCAGCCTGGTGTTGTCCAGGTATTCGTACTTGACGTTGCTGTACATGGCACCAAAGTCGGTGTTGCCCACGATGTAGAAGCCGCCGGTGCCGGCGATGCGCTGGCGACGCACGCCTGCCGAGCTGTTGACCGCGCTCTTGTTGAAGATCAGCAGCGAACTGGCGTAGTCATTGCCCATGGCACCATCCGGGCTCTTGCTGCTGTTGGGCTGGTCCATCTGGGTATAGGCCACGGCCCAGCGGAAGTTGCCGCCCTTGTAGCCGGAGCCGATGCTCATGACGCGGTTCAGCGATGCATCACCCGCCGCTTCGCCAAATCCATACAAGGCGGTGACGTTGAAGTCGTTGAACATCGGGCTGACGTACTTGACCGAGTTCTGCACGCGCAGGTTGTTGTAGCCGTTGTCGTTGTCGCCGATGTGCACGCCGTTGCTGGCGATGACCACGGGGCCCAGGTAATCCTTGACCGCTTCGTACTGGCGGCCCAGGGTGACGGTACCCATGCTGTTGGAGGCCAGACCCACCCAGGACTGGCGGCCGAACAGGCGGCCACTCTGCGCGGCCGCGCCGGTCATCATGTTGAAGCCGTTTTCCATGGTGAAGATGGCCTTGTTGCCGCCGCCCAGGTCTTCCTGGCCGCGGAAGCCGATGCGCGGGTTCTGGTTGGTGCCCGACAGGGCTTCGAAGTTGTGCGGACCGCCCTGGTTGGTGAGGTAACCCACCCCGCCCGAAATGAGACCGTAGATCTCGACCTTGCTCTGTGCCTGCGCCTGCGCGCCAGCCAGCGCTGCCGGAATGGCCAGCGCCCCTATCATCCAATGTTTTTTCATGCCTGCCCCTGTGGTGTTGAGATGGTCTTGCGACCGTTCATTGTTGGAATTCGCTGCGAACGGTGTGGAGGATAGGACAAGACGTGAAATAATATAATTTGTTTATATTTATAATTTCATAAATTGGATTTATAACCGGGCGGAGTTTCCCATCAGTTGATTGCCCGCCTGCAGACTTCTTTTGCGCGCCTCCCATGATCAAATTGAATCAGAAAGTCACCCTGCGCCATCTGCAGGCCCTGGTCACCCTGGCCGACACCAACAGTTTCAGCCGTGCCGCCGATGTTCTGGCGGTGACCCAGCCGGCCTTGTCGGCCTCCATCAAGCAGCTTGAAAACCAGCTCGGGACAAGGCTTTTCGACCGCACCACGCACCAGATCAGCCTGACCGCGCAGGGCAGCGTGGTGCTGGAATACGCGCGCCACCTGCTCAATACGGCCAGCAACATCTTCGAGGATATCGAGCACGCCATTGGCACCGGGCGCCATCGCATCCGGGTCGGTGCCATTCCTTCGGCGGTCACGCTGACGGCGGCGGTGATCGCCCGCTACAACCAGGCGCATGACGAACATGTGGAAATCCTGCTACAGGACATGCCCAATGATGCCCTGCTGGAGGCCCTGCATTCGGGCAAGCTGGATTTTTGCGTGGGGATCAAGCCGCCCGATTCGCTGTCCTCGCAGACGCTGGAAACGGTGACCTTGTTCGAGGATGAACTGGTGCTGATCGTCTCGCGCCGCCATCCCCTGGCGGGCGCCAAGGAAGTGCAGTGGCGGCAGATGGCGGGGGAAGAGATCGTGCTCTTCACGCAGGGCAGCGTGTGGGAATTCGCCTCGGCAGCGCTGATGCAGCATGGCCTGGCCTCATCGCGACGCTATCAGGTGGTGCACAGCGAATCGCTCTATGGCGTGGTGCGCTCGGGCATTGCCATCGGCATCATGCCCAGCCTCTACACCACCTACCTGCGCGATGACAGCCTGCACGTGGCGCCGCTGCGGCAGCCCACGCTCAAGCGCAAGATCGTCCTCATGCGCCGCAACGAAGTCAGCCGCAGCCATTGGACCGATCATTGCTTCCGCGAACTGCGCAGCGACCTCAAGCAGGCCAATCACTGGTTCTGAGCCAGCTTCAGACGATCTTGCAGGGGATGGTGGCGTCCTCGTCGACGCTGTAGACGGCGCACAGGCGATGGTAGCCATCGGCCACCACGGTGCGCTGGCCCTCCTGGCGTACCAGCAGCAGCGGTGACAGCGCGGTGCCGGCCTGGATCTTCTTGACGTCCTTTTCCACGTGGGCATTGCTCATGCCCAGCGGCGACAGGCCGGAGGCGCGCAGGATGTCCTTGGCCTTGAAGCCGGACATGGACGCGGCGCGCAGCTTGCGGACCAGTTCGGTGCTGTGCGCATCGTCGTAGAGCAGATTGAGATAGGACTGGGCGGCCGGATAGTCATGTTCTTCCGGTTGGTCCAGCCAGGCAATGGTCGTCTTGTTGGACTTGTCGGTCATGGCGTTTCTCCTTCAGTGATGGGCGATGGCGCAGGACCCAGGATGATGGCCAGTTCGTCATGGGCACATCGTCCCGGCACGATCTGCACGGCCTGGTGCAAAGGCAGCGGGGCATCTTCATCCAATGCCGCATAGGTGGTGGCATTGAAATGGCTGGCCCAGTGGCGATAGCGGATGGCCACGAAGCGGGTTCCCCCGCGCAACTGGGCCAACCGGCTGGCCAGGCAGGGCGGCAACTGGTCGGCCTGGGTGTGCGGATCGATGACGCTTTGTACCACACCGACCGTAGCCTGGACATGGGAATCGGCGGGTGGATTCCATGAGCAAGCGGGCAGCGCCAGCAAGCCCGCCATCCAGAGCGGCAAGCGCCACATCGTGCTGTTTTTTGTATGCAGGTTCATGAACGGATCTCCGGTTTGCGGGGAGCGGCAGCCTGCCGGCCTTGCGCCCCTTGAGCATATTGCACCCTCACAGGTCCTGGTGCCACCAGCCGCCGCCCAGCGCCTGGAACAGGGCCACCGTATCGGACAGGCGCGTGGCCTGCGCCTGCACCCGTGACTGGCTGGCCGTCAGCAGATTCTGCTGGGCCAGCAGCACTTGCGGATAGCCGGCCAGTCCGGCCTTCCATTGCGCCTGCGCGGCATCGAAGCCGCGCTGGGCCGCCCCCTCGGCGCGCGCTGCGGCCTTGAGTGCATCGGCATCGGCGGCAATTGCGTGCAAGGTATCGGCCACGTTCTGGAAGGCCCCCAGCACCACGCTGCGGTACTGCGCCCGAGCCTGGTCGAGGCCGGCTTCGGCGGCGTGCTGCTGGTGCTGTAGGGTGCCGCCATGGAAGATGGGGGTGGCCAGGTCCAGGCCCAGACTCCAGAAAGCCGTTCCCGGCTTGAACAGATTGGAGATGTCCTGGGCCGAGCTGCCGAGGCCGCCAGTGATGGAGAAGCTGGGCAGGCGATTGGCCATGGCTACGCCCACCTGGGCCGAGGCGGCCTGCAATTGCGCCTGCGCGGCGCGCACGTCGGGGCGCTGCTGCACCAGGGTCGAGGGCAGGCTCAGTGGCAGCTCGGAGGGCAGCGTCAGGGCCGACAGCATCAGCTGCGGCGTGCCGCCTTGCTCGGGGAAGCGTCCGGCCAGCACCGCAATCTGGTCGCGCTGCTGGGCCAGTTGCTTGCGCAGGCCCGGCAAGACCGCCTGTGCCTGGGCCAGCAGGCTTTCCTGGGCGGCCACATCGGCCTGGCCCAGCGCGCCCAGCGCGCGCTGCTTTTGCACCAGGTCCATTTGCTGCGCGGCCAGCGCCTCGGCTTTCTCTGCCGCCTCCAATTGCTCACGCAGACTGGCTTCGTTGACCACCGCCAGCACCACGTTGGACACCAGCGTCAGGTAGGTGGCATTGCGCTGGAAACGCTGCACCTCGGCTTGCGCCCGGCTCGCCTCCATCTGGCGGCGGGTACCGCCGAAGATGTCAGGCGCATACGAGATGTTGAGTTGGGCGGTATGCAGGTTGTAGATGTAGCTGTTGTCGGCCAATGGGCTAGCCAGGGTGTCGGCGACCTTCTGGCGCGTGGGATTGAATTGCAGGTCCACGCTGGGCCAGAGGCCACCGCCTTGTGCCGATGCGGTTTCACGCGCCGAGTGCAAGGCCGCCTGGGCCGCCTCGAGGTCGGCGTTGTGGGCCAGGGCATCCTCGACCAAGGCATCCAGGGCCGGGGAGCCAAAGGCTTTCCACCATTGGCCCGGCACATCCTGGCCGGCGACGAAATGCTGGCCATCGAGGGACTTGGCGGTCTCCACCTTTTCGGCGGTATAGGCGCTCACCTTGGGCGCGTCGGGCGTCTTGAAGTCGGGTCCGACGGCGCAGCCGCCGAGGACCAGGGCTAGCGCGGTGGCGCAGGCCAGGCAGGGCCAGCGGGGAGCAATGAAAGTCAGGATCATGGTGGGGTCATCCTCAGCGTGAGTTGGCATGGTCATCGGCGCTCGGCTCGGCAGGGCGCGCCAGCTTGGATTCGACCAGGTAGTACAAGGCTGGCAACAGCACCAGGGTCAGGATGGTGGCGCTCATCAGACCGCCCACCACCACGGTGGCCAGTGGCCGTTGCACGTCGCTGCCCAGGCCATGGGCGATGGCTGCCGGCACCAGGCCGAGCGCGGCGACGGTGGCGGTCATGAGCACCGGGCGCATCCGTTCCAGCGCACCGGAGATGACGGCCTCCCGCAACGGCAGCCCGGACTGGCCTACCCAGCGGTTCAGGTTGGACATCATGATGATGGCGTTCAGAACCGCCACCCCGAAGAGTGCAATGAAGCCCACCGCCGAGGAGACATTGAGCGTCATGTCGCGCAGATGCAAGGCGACCAGGCCGCCGAGGGTGGCCAGCGGCACGCACAGCAGGATCAGCGCAGGCTGGCGCAGGTTCTTGAACTCGGCAAAGAGCAGCACGAACATGAAGGCCAGCGCCATCGGCAGGATCAGCGCCAGGCGAGCCTGGGCGCGCTGCTGGTTCTCGAATTGACCGCCCCAGGCGATGTCGTAGCGGGTGTGGTCGTAATGCACCTGCTGGGCGATGCGGGCCTTGGCCTCATCCAGGAAGGAGGCCAGGTCGCGGCCGCGCAGGTTCAGGCGTACCGTCAGGTGGCGGCGGTTCATCTCGCGGGTGATGGTGGTTTCGCCATCTTCCATGGTGATGTGCGCCACCTGCGACAAGGCCACATGGGCGCCATTGGCCGCCACCAGCGTCAGGTTGCCGAGGGCCTCGGGGGTGGACCGGGCACGGTCGTTGAAGACCGCCGCCACGTTGTAGCTGCGCTCCTCGATGAAGACCTGCGTCACCGGACTGCCGCCGATGCCGGTCTGGATCAGCGCCATGATGTCGGCCACGTTGATGCCCAGCCGGGCCGCAGCGGCACGGTCGACGTTTACGCGCACCTGGGGCAGGCGCGGCTCCTGGTCGATGACCACATCGGCCGCACCCGGTACGTTCTGCAAGACTTCCTGCACCGAGGTGGCCAGCACACGCATTTCCTTGAAGTCGTTGCCAAAGATCTTGACGGCAAGGTCGCTGTGCGAGCCGGAGAGCTTGTCGAGCACACCGTCAATCATGGGCTGGGTGAAACCGACGTCGATGCCGGCCAGCTTCTTGTAGCGCTCGGCCATGTGGGCGATCAGTTCCTGTTTGGTCCAGCCGGAGGCCCACTGGTCATACGGATGCAAGGTCACCGCGCACTCGATGTGCGAGGGCGTGAAGGGATCGGTGCCATCGTCATTGCGGCCGACCTGGGTCACGATGTGCTCGACCTCGGGGAACTCCCGGGTGGCCGCGCGCAGGCGGTCGGCCAGTTCGCTGGCCTTGTCCAGCGAGACGCCGGGCGGCAGCTGGACTTGCAGCCAGATCGATCCTTCATCCAGATAAGGCAGGAAATCGCGCCCGATGGTGGCACCCAGCACGCCGATGGCGGCCAGGGTCAGCGCGGTCAGGGCCAGCACGAAGCGCGACTTGCCTACCAGCCGTCCCAGCACGCTGCGGTAACGCGGCTCCAGCCAGGCCAGCACCGGATTGTGGAAGACCTTGACCGGGCGGCGATAAGCCAGCCATGACAGGCCGGGCGTGAGCAGCAAGGCCACCAGCAGCGCGCCCACCAGGGCAAAGCCCACCGCAAAGGCCATCGGCGAGAAGAGCTTGTATTCGATGCGCTGGAAGGCGAACAGCGGCAGGTAGGCAATGATGATGACCAGCATGCCGAAGAAGATCGGCCGCGCCAGTTGGCGCATCAGTTGCAGGATGTCGGCCCCGGTGATTTCTCCTTGCGGGCGTTCTTCACGCAGGCGCAGCACGCTTTCCACCAGCACGATGGCGCCATCGACCAGGATGCCGAAGTCGATCGCCCCCAGCGAGAGCAGGTTGGCCGGGATCTTGAAGTGATGCATCAGGATGAAGGCCGTCAACAGCGACAGCGGGATGGTGATGGCCACGATGGCGGCCGCACGCGCACTGCCCAGGAACAGCAGGAGCACCAGCGAGACCATCACCATGCCCTCCATCAGGGTCTTGCCGACCGTATGGACGGTGGCCTCCACCAGCTTGCTGCGGTCGATGTAGGGCACGATCTTGACGTCCTTGGGCAGGATGTGGTCGTTCAGGTCCTGCACCGCCGCGTGCACACCCTCCATCACGCGCGAGGGGTTTTCGTTCTTGAGCAGCAGGGTGATGCCTTCGATGGCGTCGGACTGCCCGTCGATGCCCAGCACGCCGTGACGTTCCTGGTTGCCCAGCACCACGCGGCCGAGATCCTTGACCAGTACCGGCACGCCATTCTTTTGCGACACCACGACGTTGCCCAGGTCATCCAGGCTGCGGATGAGTCCGACGCCGCGGATCACCAGGCCCTGTTCACCACGCTGCATGATGCTGCCGCCGGCATTGGCGTTATTGGCCGAGATGGCCTGGCTGATCTGGTTCAGCGAGGTGTTGTACTTGATCAGCTTGGCCGGGTCCAGTTCCAGCATGAATTGCGTAGTCAGCCCGCCGAAGTTGGAGACGTCGACCACGCCCGGCACCTGCTTCAGGCGCGGAATCACCTTCCAGAACTGCAGCTCGGAGAGTTCGCGCAGGTCGCGTGTCTTCGATTGCAGGGTATAGCGGTAGATTTCGCCGATGGGCGAGGTCAGCGAATCCAGCCCCGGCTGGGCGCCGTAGGGCAGGGTGACGGCGGAGATGCGCTCCTGCAGGCGCTGGCGCGACCAGTAATCCTCGGCGCCATCATTGAAGACCACGGTGATGAGCGACAGGCCGAAGGTACTTTCCGAACGCATCACGTGCATGCCCGGCGTGCCCATGATCTGGCGTTCCAGCGGAATGGTGATCTGCTGTTCCACTTCTTCGGCGGCCAGGCCGTTGACCTGGGTGACCACCTGCGAGGTGACGTCGGCGATGTCGGGATAGGCTTCCAGGGGCAACTGGTTCCAGCAGTACCAGCCATAGAGTCCAGCCAGCAGGAACACCAGCTGGACGATGCCGCGCCGCTGGAAGCAGAGGGTGACGAGACGTTCAATCATTGAGCAGCACTCCATCCTTGATGACCACGCGGTCTCCGGAAGCCAGACCGGCGGTGACCTCGACCTCGTTGCCGATCTGCGCACCGAGGCTGATCTTGCGGGCCTCGAACTTCCACGGCGCCACTTCCACGAAGACGCGATTGGCAAAACCGCTTTGCACCACCGCTGTCATCGGTACCAGCAAACCGGGACGGGCCGGCTCGCGCAGGGTGGCCTGGGCGAACATGCCGGGCTTGAGCCGGCCATCGGGATTGGCGGCCAGCATGCGGACTTTCACGGTACGGGTATCCGGGTCCAGCACCTGGGCCACCGATTGCACCTTGGACTGCAGTACCTGGCCGGGATAGGCGTCCAGCGCCAGTTCGGCATCCTGGCCGACCTTCAGGCGCGCCAGGTCTTTCTCCTGGGCGCTGGCGCTGACGTAGACCGAGGACAGGTCGGCCACCGTCATCACCGAGGCCGTGGTGTCGTTCCAGAAGCTGCCCACGGCGGCGTTCAGTTCGATCACATGGCCGCTGACCGGCGCACGCACTGCCAGCGGCGCAGCGCTGCCGGCACCTGCCGAGCCGCCCAGCGCGGCCACACGGGCCTGGGCGCGGGTGGCTTCGCTGTCGGCTTGTTCATAATCGCTCTGGGCCTGCTCCAGGTCGCGCCGCGCGGAGATGTTGGCCTGGTCCAGGCTGCGCTGGCGTTCCAGGTTGCGGCGCGCCAGGGTCAGGGCCGCCTGGGCCTTGCGGGCGTCGCTGACGGCCTGGCCCAGGTCCGAGGACTCGATCTCGAAGAGCACCTCACCGGCCTTGACCGCATCGCCCAGGCGCTTCTGCAGATGCACGATGCGCCCGGTGGTGGGCGGCAGGATCTTGGCCAGCCGTGCCGGATCGGCTTCGACCACGGCGGGCAGGCTGAAGGGGATGGCCATGGCGTGTTCTTCGATCAGGCCGGTCTTGAGGCTGCTGCGCAAGGCCGACTCGGGCGGGATGACGATGGTCTCGCCCTCGTGGGTCAGGACGGGACTGGCCGCAGGATTGGGCTTGACCTCGCCGGCCATGAGCGGCAGGGTGCCGCGCACGGCGATGGCAAGCAATGCGGCTGCGCCGAGCAGGGCGACGCCGCCTCTGCGCGTAGAGATTCGGATTTTCATGGTGGCACCGTGGACTGTGCGGTTGAGGGAGGAGCGGGGTGCTCCGTAGCGGTCATGCCGCTCTCGATGTTGCTGTCGGTGTTGCGATGTTCTTCAGCCCAGGCCAAAGGACCGTCGCCCTTTTGGTTGCGCTGCAAAAAACGTCGCTATCATAGGAGGGCTGGGTCTGGCTGTTTCTGAATCTTTCTTCAGAAAGCGGGCCGGTACCTCATGGTTTAATCCCGATCTCGACGACGCACGTGAATGGAAAGGTATGCAGATCCTGCTGGTGGAAGACGACAAGAAAGCCGCACGGCTGCTGGCCCAGGGCTTGCAGGAAGAGGGCTTCACGGTGACGGTTGCCTACAGTGCCGAAGAGGCGCTGGAGCATCTGGCGCAGCCGTTCGACGTCGCCATCTTCGACCGCATGCTGCCCGGCATGGACGGTCTGGCGCTGTGCCAGCGCGTGCGACAGTCCCAGGTTTCCTGGCCGGTCCTGATGCTGACGGCGCGCGACGCCCTGGGCGAGAAGGTCGAGGGCTTGCAGGCCGGTGTCGACGATTACCTGGCCAAGCCATTCGCCTTCGAGGAATTGCTGGCGCGCCTGCACGCCTTGCTGCGCCGGCCGCGCCAGTTGCAGGTCCTGCACCTGCAACTGGCCGATCTGCGCATCGACCTGCTGGCCCATGAGGTCATGCGCGATGGCCAGCGGCTGGACCTGACGCAGAAGGAATATGCCGTGCTGGTCCTGCTGGTCCGCTGCAGCGGCCAGGTGGTCAGCCGCCAGCAACTGGCCGAGGAAGTCTGGCATGCCGACCTGATCGCCATCGACAACCTGATCGACGTCCACATCAAGAACCTGCGCCGCAAGCTCGAAGCGGATGGCCGCCCCGCTCTGATCGAAACCCTGCGCGGCCAGGGCTTTCGCATGCGTAGCGACGGAGGGCAATAAGCATGGGTTTTCGCCGGCGCCTGCTCCTGGTGCATCTGATGGCGGTGGTGCTGATCGTCACCTGTGCGGCGGCAGCGGGGTGGTGGCTGCTCTCGCAATCGGTGCTGGGTCAGCTCGACGCTGCGCTGCTGGCGCTGGGTGAAACCGAAGCGGGCCTGCTGGTGGAGGGGGCACCCGAGGCCATCCAGGTGCATGAGCCGCGCCCCGGGACGGCACCGCCCTCTCTGGTACGGCTGGACCGGCTGGTGCAGATCATCAATGCCGACGGCACCGTACTGGCGCGCAGCAACAATCTGGGCGCGGGCACGCTGCCGGTCTCGGCGGATTTGCTCAAAAGCCTGGAACGCGGCCAGACCGTCTTCGATACGCTGCCGCACGCCAGCGAAGAACCCCTGCGCATGGTCTCGGTCCCGGTGCGGCTGGGTGAGCACAGGTATGCCGTGCTGGTGGCGGGTTCACTGGATGACGCCGACCGCACCCTGGATTCGGCGGCGCTGCTGTTCGGCGGCCTGGCCGTGGCGCTGTTGGCGGCACTGGCGGCGGCCGGGGCCATCCTGACCGGGCGGCTCTTTGGAACGGTCGAGCGCATCGCCGCCCAGGCGCGCCGCATCAGTGATGCCAGCCTGGGCGAGCGGCTGGCCGATCCCGGCAGCGACGACGAGATCGGCCACCTGGTCGAAACCCTCAATTCGATGCTGGGACGGCTGCAGCGCGCCTTCGAGCTGCAGCGCAATTTCACCGCCAACGCAGCCCATGAGATCCGTTCTCCCTTGTCGCGCCTGCGTACCGAGATCGAATTGTCGCTACGCCGGCCACGCACGCCCGAGGAGCACGTCGCCACCCTGCAATCCTGCCTGGAAGAAGTGGTCGGCCTGACCAGCATGGTCGAGGAACTGCTGCAACTGGCGCGCCTGGATGCCGGCCAGGAAAGCCGGCAGCCCGAGTCCGTCGCGCTGGACGCCCTGACCCGCGAAGCCATGGCCAGGTGGGAAGGCAGTGCGGCGGCCCGCGGCATCGAGCTGATCCTGCATGCCCCGCAGACGGTCGAGGCGTGCGTGGGCGAGCGTGCCGCGATGCTGGTGCTGAACAATCTGCTGGACAACGCCATCAAGTTTTCCGCACCGGATTCGGCCGTCGAGCTCAGGGTGAACGCCGAGGCCGGCGGGGCCGCGCTGGAGGTGCTGGACCGTGGCCCCGGCATTGCCAGTGCGGACCAGGAGCAACTGTTCGAGCGCTTCTATCGCGGACGCGCCTCCCGGCAAGGGCAAACCAGCGGCGCCGGACTGGGCCTGGCCATCGTGCGCTCGGTGCTGGACGGCTATGGCGCCACCATCACCCTCAACAACCGCAACGATGGACCGGGAGCCGCCTGCCGGCTTCACTTTCCGGGCAGGGCACCTGGTCCGTAAGGCCGATCCCGGGAAGAAAAAAGCCCGGCAGATGGCCGGGCAGTGAAGGTTTTGGCGATTTTGCGGGAATCAGCGCTTTTCCGATGAACGCAAGGACATGCGCTGCAGGATGGGCATACGGTCAAAGAACTGATGCCACAAGGCCCCCAGCACATGCAGCCCGACCAGGAAATAGACGGCATCGCCCATGAACTCATGGACTTCCTTGATGGGGCCGCGCAGGGCCATGTCCTTGGCCAAGATCACCGGCAGGGTCATGCCGAAGAACACCACGTCGCGGCCACCGGCCTGGGTGAAGAGGATGCCGGTGATGGGCAGGCCGATCATGACGGCATACAGCAGCAGGTGAACGGCATGCGCCCCCAGTTGCTGCAGGCGCGGCAGCGGCAGCTCGGGCGGCACGCCCAGCATCTTGCGCGCGATCAGGCGTACCACCACCAGGATCAGCACCAGTTGGCCGGCATGCATGTGCACGGTACGCAGCAGGTCGCGCAGGGGATCCCCCTTGGGGATGCCATCGCGGTATTCGATGGTGGCCAGCGCCACTACGAACAGCAGGAAGATCAGCCAGTGCAGCGCGGCCGAAAGAGGGTGATAGCGGGTGCCTTGCCCGAGGGCGTGCTCGGTATTGTTCATCTGGGTTCCCAAGTGAAAAAGAATCTGCGCGATGGTACGCCAGGAAACTTAGTGCAGCATTAGCCTGGGTCAAGAAATTTCTCGTGACGCGGCCGGAATGTCCAGCAGCACGCGCAATCCCGTCTGCGTCTCTTCATCGGTCGCCAGCAAGCGAACCACGATCCCCAGCCTGGCCGCCACCGATTGCACGATGGCCAGGCCCAGGCCAGCACCGGGGGTGGCGGCCGGATCGAGGCGGTGGAAGGGCTGGAACACCCGTTCCCGTTCGCTGGCCGGGATGCCGGGGCCGTTGTCGATGATTTCCATGCGCACGTAACCGGGCGGCGTTTCCTTTGCCTCAGCCAGCGTCAAGCTGACGCATCCGCCCGCGGGCGTATAGCGGATGGCGTTGTCAATCAGGTTGCCCAGCAGCAAGCCCAGCTCCAGCGCATTGGTCTGCACTACCGCCTCCAGCGGTCCATCGACGCCCAGATCGATGTTCTTCTCCTGGGCCAGCGGCAGCAGGTCTTCCAGCACCGGACGCACGACCTCGCGTAGCCCCTGGCGGCTGCGCGACGACATACCGGTCCGGTCTTGCGCCTGCACGCGCGCCAGCGCCAGCAGTTGGGTGACCAGCGTTCGCGCCCGCTGCAGTCCTTGTTCCAGGCGCTGCAGGCGCTCACGGGCGGTGTCGGACAGCTCACTCTGCTGCAGCCGTTCTGCCTGCAACGACAACGCCGCCAGGGGCGTGCGCAATTCATGGGCGGCATCGGCCACGAAGCGCCGTTGCGCCGCCATGGCGCCTTGCACACGGGCCAGCAGGCGATTGATGGCGTCGACGAAAGGACTGATTTCGGCGGGCAGGTCGGCGGTGGCCAGCGGGTCGAGCTGGTCGTCGCGGCGCTGGTCGATCTCGTGGCGCAGGCGGGCCAGGGGCGCGAAGAGCCTGCGCATGATGCGCTGGAGTGCCAGCAGCAGCACCGGCACCAGGATCAGCACCGGGATCAGCGCACGCCAGGCGCTGCGCGTGGCGATGCCGTCGCGCACATCGGTTTCCTGCGCCAGGGCGATGCGCCGGCCCGAGGGCAGGGTCTGGACATAAACGCGGAAGCCCTCATGGAACATGGAGACCGTCTGGAAACCATCGTGCAAGCCTTCCGGCAGTGGCAGTGCCGCCCTTGGCGGCCTGGGCGTGCCGGGTCCGGGCAGCCATTGCACGCTGATGCGCGATTCGTGGTCGGCACCGGGATAGCTGCCCACGGCGCCATCGTCGGGCAGCGTGCCACCCAGGTTGGCGATCAGCACGCCCACTTGCAGCAACAGGTCATCCTGCATGCGGATGGAATCGCGATAGGCGCTGACGAAGCCGAAACCGCCAGCGCCCAGGGCCACCAGCAGGATGGCCAGCGTCAGCGCCAGCGACAGGCGTGCTTGCAGGGACCGCTGTAGGGTGCGCAGGCGCTTCATCGCCGCACCGCTTCACGGGTGACCATCCAGCCCATGCCGCGCACGTTCTTGATGGCCTCGCGGTCCAGTTTCTTGCGCAAGGCATGGATGAGGAATTCGACGGCATTGCTTTCCACCTCTTCGCCCCAGCCGTAGATGCGTTCTTCGAGCTCACTGCGCGAAAGGATGGCACCGGGGCGGTGCATCAGCGCCTGCAGCAAGGCGAATTCGCGCGCCGACAGCGCCACCGGTGGCTGGTCTTGCCAGCGTGCGGTCTTCTCGGCCAGGTCCAGGGCCAGGTCGCCATTGTCCAGCACTACCGTGGCCGCGCCCGACTTGCGCCGCAGCACCGCGCGCAGGCGCGCCAGCAGTTCGCCCATGGCGAAGGGCTTGAGGAGGTAATCGTCGGCGCCGCTGTCGAGTCCATCGATCCGGTCCTGCACGCCGTCGCGGGCAGTCAGGATCAGCACCGGGGTGGCCGCATTCGGCGGCAACTGGCGCAAGCGGCGCAGCACGGACAGGCCATCAGCGCCGGGCAGGCCCAGGTCCAGCAGCACGGCGTCGTAGTCCTGCCGGGCCAGTGCGGCCAGCGCCAGCGCGCCATCGCGCACCCAGTCGGCGGCATAGCCCGCATCCTTCAAGGCTGCGCGCACTTCCTCGCCGATCATGGCGTCATCTTCCACCAGCAGTATTCTCATCGCTTGCCCCGCTCCCTGGGTCTGTCCGGACGGCGATAGAGTCTAAGGCAAAAGCGCGGCCGTGTGCCTGAATGCTGACGGGGCGCTGCCAACACTGGCCAGCGCCCCGTCGTCTGAAACAGCTTGTATGGATCAGATCAAGCGTCCAGCCATACATGCTCGGCAAACGAATAACCCATCATGCCGCCCAGCGGAATCGGCGAGAGTCCCTTCAACTTGCTGCTATAGCCATCCAGGCTGGCCAGGAACATGGGGATGCCGATCCCGGCCTCGTTATGGATGATGGTTTGCATGTCTGCATACATCTGTTTGCGTTTGCTGACATCGATCTCGGCGCGTGCCGCTGCGAGCAGTTGGTCGAATTTCTCGCTCTTGAAGCGCGATTCGTTCCAGGCCGCCTGCGACTGGAAGAACTGCGTGAGCAAGACATCGGCGCTGGGGCGCGGATTGACGTTGCCAAAGCCGACCGGGTTGTTGAGCCACTGGTTGGACCAGTAGCCTTCCGGCGGCATGCGCTTGAGTTCCAGTTCCAGCCCGATGCGCTGGGCGGTCTGCTGCAGCACCGTGGCGATATCGACCGAATACATGGCCGCTACCGAACAGACCATCGGCACCTTGCCGGTCACGCCCGATTTCTGCAGGTGATACCTGGCCTTGTCCAGGTCCATCTGGCGCTGCGGCAGGCCGGCCAGGTAGAAGGGATTGGTCGGATCGATCGGTTGGTCATTGCCCAGCACGGCATGGCCGCGCGCGATGTTCTTGCGCATCAGTTCGCGGTCCATCAGGTATTTCATGGCCAGCACGAAATCGGGATTGCTGCCGGGGCCGACGTCCTTGCGCAGGATCAGGTCGGTATAGGCGCCGGACTGGGTTTCCAGTATCGCAAAGCCGGGGCTGCCCTTGATCCGCTCGATGGAGCGCGGATTGAGGTTGGCCACCAGATCCAGAGCGCCCGAGAGCAGCGCATTGACGCGCGCATTCTCGTCGCCGATGCCGACGAACTCGATTTCATCCAGATAGGGCTTGCCGGGCTTCCAGTAATTGTCGTTGCGCACCACCACCGAGCGGATGCCGGGGCTGAATTCCTTGAGCTTGTAGGGGCCGGTGCCGATGCCGGTGCTGAAATCGGTGGTCCCGGCCTTCACGATGTGGAAGTGGAAGGTACCGACGATGACCGGCAGATCGGCATTCGGGGCGGACAGGGTGACGGTCACTTCATAGGGGCCGGTTTCCTTGACGCTCTCGATCTGGTCGGCCAGGGTCTTGGCCTTGGAGGCCGTGGCCGGGTCCTTGTGGCGCATCAGCGAGAACACCACGTCCGCCGGCGTGAGCGCCTTGCCGTCATGGAAGGTGACACCACGGCGCAGCTTGAACACCCAGACCCTGGCATCCTTGCTGGCGAAGGACTCGGCCAGGGCCGGTTGCGGCGTGAGGCTGGCGTCCAGCGCGGTCAGGCCGTTGTAGAGCATGGTGCCGCGCGAGTAGTCGGTCTTGTTGGATTGCTTGGCCGGGTCCAGCGTATCGCTGACCGAAGCGGTATCACCGCCCACGCGCAGCTTGCCGCCACGGCGCGGAGTCTGGGCGTAGGCACTGGCGGCGCTGGCGGCAAGGCTGCCGGCCAGCGTGGCCTGCATGCCGCCGGCCAGCAGGATTTTGAGGAGATCGCGCCGGCTGGCGCCGCGTTTCATGCTTTCCATCAGGCCGGCTGTGTCGCCGGCGCTGAGGAGGAGGTCGTGTTTGTTCTTGCTGTTGTCGTCCATGTTGCTGCTCCCTTGGGTGGTTGAGGCGTGAGGGGACAGGCGGGCCTCGGGGGAGGGGCTGCCTGGGCTCGGATGAACTGATGCAAGCTGGCACCGCGCCGGGTGCCAGGTGATACGGGCTCTGCGGCCCGCTGAGGAGGAAGGGCTTATTGGCCCGCTTCTACCGCATCGGCCAGTTGGGCCAGCGTGTGGAAGTGGTAATCCGGGACCGTATGTTCGGAGGCGATGGTGCCGCCCGGGCTGGACTTGCCGTGACGGCGCTCGATCCAGCAGGTGGTGATGCCCAGGCGCATGGAGACGCCGATGTCGTGGTACTGGCTTTGCGCCACGTGCAGGTTGTCGGCCTGGCGATAGCCCCACTGGCCTTCGAAGCGGCCACGTGCGTAGGCAAAATATTGCGGATCGGGTTTTTCGTAGAGAGCGTCGTCGCAGCTCAGCAGCAGGTCAAAAGGCTCGCCCAGCGTACGTGCAAAGTGCGCCAGGGCCCAGGTCTGGGCATTGGTCATGGTGACCAGCTTGAAATGCTTGCGCAGGCGCTGCAGGGCCTCGACCGAATCCGGGAAGGCCGGCCAGCGGGCCACCGAATCGCGCAGGCCGCGCGCCAGTTCCGGCGTGTCGGGCAGGCCCAGGCCCGGGGCGATGACATGCCAGCAGCGCTCCAGATCGTCCGGATACCAGCCGGTGTTGCCATCACTGCGGGCGGCGCGGTAGGCCGCCAGGAAATCTTCGTCCGAGATCTTGCTCTCGGGGGCGGCCTGGCGCAGGTAGGCCAGCATGCCGCCTTCGAAATCGATGAGAGTGCCTACGACGTCAAACGTGAGTACCTTGAAGTCCTTCAACGGCATGTCTTGCTCCAGAAAAGGGAATGGCAGTGGGAGGGGGGCATAGCCACACAAGCATGCGCTTGCGCTATGGCCTCCAGAATACGGGCGCGCGCGCCAGCGCTTGATGCAAAGTGGGCCGCTCAAACCGCACAGAATTTTTTTCTGGGGGGCTGCCACGGCATGGTGTGGCAGTCGTTCTTTACATCGATGCAGATTGAAATGCGCTGCCGGGCGCTGGCGTACGGGACGCAAGCTTGCCTGCAATGAAGGGAGCAGGGTTGGGAGGCGTTGAGGCGGGTGAACTACGGGAAAGCGCAGGGACAGGCAGGAAAGCAGATGAGTCCCCCCCGAGCTGCCGGCGCCGCGCTATGCGGTCCGATCTTTTTCCCCCCTCCAGGGTGACTCATCCACAGCCGCGATTCTAGCTGTGCTCGCCTGTAAAGAAACTAGTCCAATTGGACTGGATGGGCGAAATACCACGATGGCCTGCCCGTGTGCGGGCCGCTGCCGGCCGCTCAGAGATCCCGGTCACCGCCTGATGGCTGCTCGCTGCGCAGCTGCTGCAGCCTTTCAGGGTGGTTGAGCAGCAACTCCACCTCCGGGAGTACCTGCAGGGCGTCCAGCACCACGATCAAACCGCCGATGGACACCCCGGGGTCGCCCCGCTCCAGTCTGCCCAAGGTAGAGCGGTGGATGCGGGTGATCTGTTCCAGTTCCGACAAGGACAGCTTGCGCGCCTTGCGGGCGCGGCGGATGCGCCGGCCGAGGTTGACCAGGGTGTCATGGACAGGGGGCTTGAGGAAGTCAGCATGTTGGCGCATGGGCATCAATGTGGGTTTTCTAATCTGAATGGTCCGGCGTCGCGGTCGTGGTCGAAGGGCCTGCGCAGTGCCGCAGCTTGTCGATGTTGAAATCAGGAAACTCCTGATGGCAGAGCTGGCGGCACCGTCCTATCTTGAGCCTCATAAGAGGGAGGGAGACCATGTGTACCAATGCCATGCGCATCGCGCGGCGCCACCTGGGCATCATCGTGCGGCTGTGCGAGATGTCCGAGCAGGATGAGCCCATCGGCGAACTGGTGCGGGCCACCGTGCGCAACTGCCTCCTGGCCATGCATACGGCCGGTACCGAGCCGATGGAAGCGGCGGAGATCATCGAACAACTGCTGCAGCATGAGCTGGCGACCCTTCCGGCCGAACGCGACAAATGCCGCAAGGTGCTGGAAGCCGCCCATCTGCATGCCGAATACCTGACCATGGCCGAGCGGCGCGCCACTCACTGACCCTCGGCGTGTGCCGGTTCAGGCGCGAGCGTGACCGAACGTCTCGCTGCCTGGCTCAATCCAGTCCGTCGAACTGCTCCGCCGGCACCGGCCTGCCAAACAGATAGCCCTGATAGCGCGTACAGCCCAGCGAGGCCAGGAACTGCTGCTGCTCGCGGGTTTCCACGCCTTCGGCGATCACTTCCAGTCCCAGCGCATCAGCCAGGGTGATGATGCTCTTGGCGATGGCCACGTCGCTGGGCGCAAACAAGAGTTCGCGCACGAAAGACTGGTCGATCTTGAGCTGGTCAATCGGCAGGCGCTTCAGGAGCGACAACGAGGAATATCCCGTGCCGAAATCATCCAGCGACAGCCCCAGGCCGTGGTGCTTCAGCTCCAGCATCTTGTCGATGGTGGCCTGCACGTCATCGACCATGGCCGATTCGGTCAATTCCAGCTTGAGGTGGCCGGGATCGGCACCGGTTTCCTGCAGCGTGGCGAGGACGCCTTGCACGAAATCCGGATGGTGTATCTGGACCGCGCTGACGTTGACGGCGATCACGATAGGCTGGCGGTTGCCCTTCCGGTTCCAGCGCACCGACTGGCGGCAAGCTTGCTGGAACACCCACTGGCCCAGTGTCAGGATCAATCCCGATGCCTCGGCCACCGGAATGAAGAGGGCCGGCGAGACGCTGCCACGGAATGGACTGTTCCAGCGTGCCAGCGCTTCCACGCCGATCAGGCGGCCGGCCTGGTCACGTTGCGGCTGGTAATGCAGCAGGAATTCGGGGCTGCCGATGGCGCGCCGCAGGTCGCTTTCCAGGCCGGTCCGGAAATGCAGGGCATGCTCCATCTGCTGATCAAACAGGCAGTAGGTGTTGCGTCCCTTCTGCTTGGCTGCGTACATGGCCAGGTCACCCTGGCGCAGCAGGTCTTCGACGCTGGCACCTGGTGCATGCATCAGAGTAACACCGACCGAACAGGTGGCGAAATGACTGATCCCGCTCAAGTCGAAGCGTTGCTCCATGGCGGCGATGATGCGCTGGGCGAACTCGCTGGGGCTGTCTTGCTCGCAGGTTTGCGGTGACGTGGAGCGTTCCAGCAGCACCACGAATTCATCCCCGCCCAGGCGTGCGACCAGCCCCTTCGGGCCGGCCAGCTGCTGCAGGCGCCGGGCGATCTGACACAGCAGTTGATCGCCGATGGAGTGGCCCAGAGCATCGTTGAGATCCTTGAAATTGTCGATATCGACGAAGAACAGGGCTGCCGTCGGATCGGCCTGCTGGCTGGCGGCGGCGATCTTCTCCAGTAACATGCGCCGGTTGGGCAGTCCCGTGAGCGGGTCATAGAAGGCCAGCTGGCGGGTTTCTTCCTGCAGGCGCTTATGGCTGCTGATGTCGATCTGGGTACCGACGTAATGCGTCACCTCGCCCTGCGGATCGGCCACGGCGGTCAGCGTGAGCAGGGCGCAGTAGGAGTGGCCGTCCTTGCGGCTCACCTGCAGTTCACCCTGCCACTGCCCATCCCGCTGGACCTGCGCCCACAGCGCGGCGCGATAGTCCCCGCTCTGCGAGTCGTGCTGGCAGGGGGGCATGCCTTCGGCGGGCAGCTCATGCTGCTGATAACCGGTCAGCGCGATGAAGGCGGCATTGGCATCGAGCACCTTGCGTCCGGCATCCATCACCCAGATCGCCTCGGAAGAATGGAAGGCAGCGGCGGCCACGCGCAGCGAGAGTTCGCTTTGCTTCAGGGAATCGGTACGGCGCGCCACTTCGCGGCGCAGATAGGCGGCGATCAGCAGGGTGCACGCCAGCAGCACCAGGGCGCCGCCCAGCAGCCACCATAAGTAGAGGGGGATGGCCGTCTCGCCGCGCCCCCATTTGCGCAGGATCTGGAAATAGACGGAACCCGGATCGGCCTGCCATTGAGAGAGCGCGCCGTCAATCGCTGCCAGCACTTCAGGCGGCTGCTGCCGGCCGCTGACGAAGAACAGTTTCACCGGCTGGAACACGATGCTGGTATCGGCCAGCTGGTAGCGGTCGGCCAGCATGTCACCGGCTTGTTGGCTGGCAATGACGCCGTCGAGCTCGCCAGCGGAGACCTGCTTGAAGCCGGTCTCGATATTCTGCAGCGGCACCAGTTGGACCTTGATGCCGGAATTGTCGACCAGGCTGCGGAAATAATTGGCCTGCACCGAGTTTTCCAGCAGGCCGATCTTCTTGTTCTTGAGATCGAAGACCGAATTGATCACCACGGCGCGGTTGCGATACAGGATGGACCAGCTGTAGAGCGCCGGCACGGCCGGGAACTGCAGTACCCTGGCACGCTGCTCGCTCCAGGCTACGTCCGGCAGGAGGTCGATCTGGCCGCTTTCGACCTGCTGCAGGCAGGCTTGCCACTCGCAGGGGACGAAGCGCAACTGCCAGTGTTCACGCTCGGCAATCAGGCGGATCAGGTCGATGTGCAATCCCGTGGCCGTGCCATCGCCATCAAAGAAGATCTTGGGCGGATTCTGGTAAACGCCGACCGTCAGCAGCTTGCCCGGCGTCTGCGTGGAAGTCTGTGCCTGGGCTGCCATCATGGCACTGCAGCTGAGCAGCAGCCACAGCATGGCCAGCAGGCCATGCCAGCGTAAGGACGGGCCGCGCGCACGGCGGCATGCAGGCCGGCCCGTACCCGCGCGCGACAGCCTGCCCCCTGCCGCAGCCACAGTGGGTACTGGAATCTTCATGTTGCCTGCGTTTTCCCCTGATTGGTTTTTTGTCTACTTTATAGAACATCAAGACAAATGAAAACCTTTATCGGCGCAGGCTTTATGGAGTGAACGTACTTAGAAGAAACCCTGGGTCGGCAGCCTGACCTCATTCACGCTCAGGTTGCCCAGCGCATAGGCCTTGTGCGAGGTCGGGTTGTGGGTGGAGATGGTGCGGATGTTGCGCCAGTGGCGATCCAGGTTGAACTGGGTCAACGTGGCCGACGCTCCGGCGATGTCGAACAGCGCAGTTGCCGCGTGGTGGGCGATGCGGTCCACCGTGATCTTGGCCTTGGCCGCAGCGGCGGCGGCATCTTGCAGGCGATCATCGGCATCGGCAGCGTTGGCCTTCAAGGCGGCATAGGCACGGTCGGCTTCGGCGGCGGCAGCCAGCACCACGGCGCGGGTGGCGAAGGCATCGGCCTCGCGCTCGCCCAGGGCGGTCAGCAGGATGGGGTCTTGCGCTGCCGATGGGGTGGGGGCGTAGTAGTAGTTACGCTTGCGCTTGCCCAGCAGGGTGGCGGCATCGCGGGCGACGGCCGTGACCACGCCGGCGATCACCGAGGTCAGGAAAAGTTGGGCGATGGTCGAACCGAATACGGCCTGGCGCGCCGGCACGTCATCGGGCAAGACCACTTCGTCGGCGGCCACCACCACGTTCTGGAACACAGTGGTGCCGCTGCCGGTGAGGCGCTGGCCCATGCCGAACCAGTCGTCAACGGTCTGTACGCCTTCGCGCTGGCGCGGCAGCAGCACGACAGCGCGACGGCCATCCTCGACCGAGACGGTCACGTGCAGCCAATCCGCAAAGAGCGAACCGGTGGAATAGAACTTCTGACCATTGAGCACGTAGTGGTCGCCCTGGCGCAGCAGCCGCGTGGCCAGCGGCGCATTGCCGCCGATCTGGGGCTGGCCCAGTTCGGTATGGGAGGCGCCGATCAGGTCTCCTGCTCTGACCCGCTCGCGCAGGCGCTCGACGCCGGCATGCTGCAGGGGGGCATTGAGCAGCCGTTCCAGCGCCACGTGGTGATTGCGCCAGATGTGGGCAATGTTCGGGTCGGCCGCGCCAAGCTGGATGGCTGTATCGAGCGTTTCCACCAGCGTGGCACCGCCACCGCCGTAGTCGGCATCGAGCCGGCCGGCACCGAAACCGGTGGCCTTGATGTCGGCGATCACGTCGAAGGGTTGTTCGCGTTGGGCATCACGCCGGGCGGCGCCGTCGGCGATGCGTTGCAGGAGGTCGGAAGAAATTGTGCTCATGGGGTGGTATCTGAAGAGGTCCTCAGGTCGGCCTTGCGCCGGATGGCAAGGATGAGGACATCATAGGGGCACCACGCACAGGGCCAAACTGCGAAATTCTTCTTAGCTTGCGCGGTGGGCGCATAGTGGCTCATCCTCCCTCCCCAGAACCGGATTGCGTGCTTCTCTCAATTCCGGTTGAGAATGCCCGCCCCCGTCAGATCATCGAATTCATAAAGTCCATCCAGGAAGATCTTGGTTCGCTCATACCACTTGCGCTTGCGTGGGGCCGGCGGCGTGCGGTCGATGGGCTGGCCGCCTTTGAAGATGTAATCGAAGCGTTTGGGGAATTGCAGCAGGCGGATGTCCCGGCTCGGATCTCCCGGGACCACCAGCAGGTCGGCAAAACGCCCTGCCTCGATCTTGCCCACTTCGTGACCATAGCGCCTGAGCAGCCGGGTGGCCGCCAGTGTATTGGCGTGGATCGCCTGCAGCGGAGTCATGCCCAGCAGCTGCACCAGGATCTCCATTTCCTTGGCGTGCCATTGTCCGTACGGTACCGGCGACCAGCCGCTCTCGCTGCCGGCGATGATGGGGACGCCGGCTTTCCACGCGCGCGAGAGATTCTCGGCGGCAGCGTCGATTTCGCGCTGAAAGGCACTTTTGCCCGAAGCGCCGGCCTGTTCCGGATTGGCATTGACCAGATTGACCAGCAGCGTCAACGTGGGAGTGATGACGACATCATTCTTCAGGCAAGCCTCGATGCCTTCGTCGTCGATGTAGGAGGCGTGAAACAGGTTGTCGAAGCCGGCGCGTGCCGCATCCAGCGCCGCATCGCGGGAACGGGCATGGGTGCTGACGATGCGGCCCAGCCGGTGCGCTTCATCGGCGATCAGCTTGAGCTCCTCGAAGGTAAAGGCCGAGGCGCCCAGCGCATCAGGCGTGATCAGATTGTCGTTGGAGCCGGAGACCTTGATGGCGTCCACCTCTTCCTTGACCTGCAGGCGAATGGCCTCGATCAGGTCATCCTTGTTCTTGACCAGTACCGCACTCTGTCCGGCCGGAAACTCCATCCAGCTTGGGAAGGAGTCCTCCAGGCCCTGGTGATTGGTGATCTGCTTGCCCGATACCGTCAAGCGTGGCCCTTCGAACATGCCGGTATCGATGGCATCTCGTACGGCCTGGGCCACGTTGTAGGTGGTGGCGGCATCGAAGCAGCTGGTCACGCCGGCCTGGAGGATTTTCCTGGCGTAATACATGGCCTTGAGGGTGCGGAATTCCGGCGGGGTGTAGAGGGCGTTTTCCTCCTCTGAACGTGACTCGCCAAAGGAAATGTGGATGTGCCCGTCAATCAGTCCGGGCAGGATCGAACGGTCCGGCAGTGCAATGACTTCGTAATCGCCCTCGTTGTATTGCGGTGACAACTGCGCAGCGGTGCCCACCCACTGGATGCGCTCGCCTTCGACCACGACTGCGCCCTGTTCAATGGGTGGCGTGAGGGAGCCGTCGATGACGCGGCCTTTGAGCAGGTAGCCTTTTTTCGCTTGCATGGGGAAGCCTTTCGCTATCAGTTCAGATGGGTGGCCATGAAGTCCCTGGCCAGGGCGAGGAAAGTGGCGGAGCGCTCGAACGCGACGGAGTGGGAGCATCCGCCCAGCAGCACGACATCGGCGCGGGGCAGGGCTTGCGCGATCTGGTGCGAGCATGCGGGCGGGAAGGCGCGGTCTTCGCGTCCATGCAGCAGTTGTACGGGACACTGCACGGCCGCCAGCGTAGCGGCGTCGAGCATGGCTGCGTCGGCATACTGCTGCTTGTCACCGGCGAACATGGCATCGAAATAGTCGGCATAGCCGGGGGCGAAAACCACAGGTTCGCGCGCGGCCAGGTAGGCTTCGTCGATGACGGTGGTGTCGTAGATGATGCCGCAGAGGGTCTGTACCAGTTGCTCGCGGTTGCGCGGTCCGGTCCATACCTGACGGGTCAGTGCATTGACCTCGAATTGCCCCCCCATCGTCCCGGTCGTGAAGACGGCGGCGATACGCGGATCACGCGCGGCCAGCGCCAGCGCCAGCGAACCGGACAGCGAATGCCCGATGACGCCCACGCGCTGGCCTGGTATGCGCGCCAGCATCGCCTGCGCCTGACGTACCCACATCGGATAGTCGAAATAGGGCGGTGCGGGTTTGCGCCCGCTTTTGCCAAAACCGATGAGATCCATGGCGAACAGTTCGAAATCTTCTGACAGGCGATCCATCACGCTACGCCAGTTGCCAAGGCTGGAAGCCCCCGGTCCGGAGCCGTGCAGCATCAGCAGCGGGCGGCCTTGTCCGGCGTGGTAGTAGTGCACGGGAATATCTTCAAACTCGAAGGTGTCTTCAGTCATTGCGCTCTGTTCTCCGGAAAGGTGGATGTGGCGGAAGGTTTTTCCATCGATTCCGCCATCGCTCGAAAATCAATAAAATTCCATATTGAATAATTTATACAAAAAATAATTCCGAGCCAAATCCATGGGTATCGGTATCTTCAAACGTGCATTGCTGGCCTGAAATGGGGCAAGGAATGCGATATAAAGTGCCACAAGCGGGACTTTCATCCGCACTCGGTGCATTCTTGTCTCGTATCCACAAGCCGACAGCAATTTCCGCGCCAGAAAAGACTTACTTATTTTATACAATGCTGATGGCGGGCCGTGCTAGAATCTCCCATCCCGTTTACCAGGTGCTGGTATGCAAAACTCCCTCAATGGCGCCAATGCCCTGTCGCTGCCTGAAATCGTCTACCGTGAATTGCGCAATGCCATCCTCAATGGGGTCTTCAGCCCCGGCCAGGTCTTGCGCCAGGAGGAGGTCGCACAGCGCCTGGGAGTGAGCCGCAGTCCGCTGCGCGAGGCGCTGCCGCGACTGGAGGCGGAGGGGATGGTGATCCTGCAGCCGCGCCGCGGCTATGCCGTGGCCTCGCTGGACCGGGACGAGATCAGCGAGGTGTTCGACCTGCGCCGCCTCCTTGAAAGCGAACTGGCGCGCCATGCCATCGCTCGCCGCAACGAGGGCGACATTGCCCGCGTCTACGGCATCATCAGCCAGATGGCCGGCCTGACCGACAAGTCCAGTGACGAGGACGTCGCCCACTGGTTCGAGTTGAACCAGAAATTCCATACGGCCCTGCTGGCCCCGGCCGCTCGCCCGCATACCATGCGGGCCTTCCAGAACCTGCGCGGCATCATCGAGCCCTACATCCGTACCGAAGTCCGCCTGACCGGCGACATGCAGCAGGCGCAGCAGGAACATTCCCAACTGGCTCAGGCCTTTGTCAATGGCGACACTGACACCTTCGTCGGCCTGATCATCGCCCATTCCGAAAATACCCGCACACGGCTGCTGCAGGGGCTGGCCGACCATCCTCATCGCGAATGACAGCCGTCATCCTTCTGTCCGGCAGCACTGCAGGGCAGAAGGGTAGCCACTCTTGCGCCATGTACTGTGCCGGCTGTTTCAATATCCCGGCGCTTGCCAGGCCCGCAGCAATTCGGCTGATTCCACCACCAGTCCCAGATGTAGCGACATCATGTGCAGCGCTGCCGCTTCCAGTGACGGGTCAGTCCCGCGTACCAGATCGCGCGGCACGATGACCTTGTAGCCCAGGTTGCAGGCATCGAAGGCGGCGTTGAGGATGCAGCAGTCGGCCATGATGCCGTCGAGCACCACAGTGGCGATGCGCTGGTTGCGCAACAGGAAATCCAGGTCGGTCGGATAGAAGGCCGAAAGCCGCCGCTTGTTGGCGACCTTCATGTCTTCGGGCAGCACTTCGGTCACCCATTCGGTCCAGCGTGACCCCTCCATGGCATGTTCGGCCGCATTCGGAATCGGCCCCACGTGCAAGGGGAAGGTGCGCCGCCAGGCAGCCGGCAAGCCGTTGAGGTCATCCACCCCGCCAGGTCTGAGCACCGCCTTGACGTGGATGATGCGCACGCCTGCCGCGCGGGCGGACCGGTGAAAGCGATCAATGGGCTGCACGATCTCGCGGCCGCGCGGCGCCGGGCAGGGGCAGTCCGGGCTATCCTCCAGATGGCCGCGATGCATGTCGATGGAGATGACGGCGGTGTGGGCTGGATCGAGATAGTCATCGAAGGCATGGCCGAGGTCGATGGTCTTGTCGTAGACATTGGCTTTGATGATGGTCTCCTGTTGCGGTCAGTGAATGATCTCAGTGCTGCACCGGCGACGAGGCTGCTGGCTCGCCGACCGCCATGCCGTCAGCGCGTGAGCGCGCCATCCAGGGGCGGGCGACATGGTTGATCAGGATGTGCAATACCACCAGCAGCACGGTACCCAGCATCATCGGCTTGAGGAAGCTGGACACCGCCGGCGACAGCTTGCCCAGCAGATCGGCTGGTACGTGGGTCACGCCCAGCGCGATGATGAAGGAGGGGGCCGCTACGGCAATGTTGAGCTCATCCCAGTCCACTTTGGCCAGCATCTGGATACCACTGACGGCGATGATGCCGAAGAGGATGGTGGAGGCCGCCGCGAGCACGCAGGGCGGCAGGCCGGCGATGAGCAGTGCCAGCTTGGGCAGGAAGCTCAGCGCCAGGGCGAATGCTCCGGCCACCAATGTGACGCGGCGGCTGGCCACGCGGCTGACCTTGATGATGCCGACGTTTTCCGGATAGGAAGTGGTCCCCAGGCCGCCGAACAGTGCACCGACACAGCAGCCGAAGAACTCCGAGAACAGCCCGCGATGCACGCGACCGATGGGCATGTCCTGTCCGCCCCAGCGCGCCAGCAGCGAATAGATGCCCATGGCTTCCACGCCCGCATGCAGAAAGGCCAGCATCATCAGCACGACCATCGGCCAGGCGACACCGAAACCGAACGGCAGCAGTCGCGGCAGATCCAGCACGCTGGCGCTGGCCAGGCTGGGCAGGCTCCAATAGCCGGTCATCCATGCCACCAGGGTGCCGCCGATGATGCCCCAGAGCAGGGAGCCCTTGCGTACCAGCGTCTTGCCCCCGAATACCATGCAGGCCACGATGATGAGCGCGGTGACGACGGCAATCTGGAAACTCTGCGCACCATAGCTTGGGCTGCCCGGGATGCCGAACCAGCCGGACAGGCCGACATCGGCCAGGCTGGCACCGACGATCACCAGCAGCGTCCCGAACACCACAGGCGAGGCCACGAACCTGGCGAGGCGTCCGAGAATGCCGAGGTTGCCCAGGGGGATGGTGAGCAGCATGAAAATCGCACCTGCCACGACCATCGATCCAAAGGTGGCCGCCAGGCCGTAGGTGGCGCCGCCGGTGAGCACCGCGATGAAGAACGCTCCCGTGGGACCCTGCACGACGGGTAGCTTCAGGATGCGGCTCGATTGCAGGATGGTCACCAGTCCGGTGGTGAAAAAGCAGGCCTGGATGATCCAGCTGACCGCCTGTGCATCCAGATGGAGAATCTGGCCGATCAGCACCGGGAATACCCAGATCCCCGTGAGGGCCAGCAGATGCTGGAAACCAAAGAGGAGGGTGCTTGGCTTGCTGACGTTATCTTCGATGGAAACGTCCAGCTTCATGTCATCGTGTTGCATGAGATGCCTTTCATGGTGTGAGGGCGGAGCGACCCGTGGAGGTGCCGCTGCCCGGACGGCGAGGGGATTGGTACGTACCGGATGTTGCCAAAGCTGCCTGATGTGCCTGGCGCCGCGCACCCGTCACACGGTGCGATCTGATGACGCCCGGCTGAATGCAAGTCGTGTGCCTGTCTGATCGATATCTGCCCTCCCGAAAAGAAGATATCCAATTTGCATAATGTATAAAAATAATATTTCGGTGCAAAACCCGGCCTTGTTACCGTGAGTGGTCGCATCTGGTTCGCGCCTTCCCCGGTTTGGTGCAGTGCGTCCATGCGCCCGAGGCATCCCGGCCGGTCCTTCGGCAGTGAGCATAATTCATGCCAAATAATAAAAGTTATACATTATTCAAAGTGTGGAGCTTGGGACTTAGCGCCGGGAAAGGCCCACACTGGCGGGAATGCCGTAGATATCATCGGAGAGGCTCGGCATCCTGTCATTTAAATTGTATAAAGTATGTAATCTGGCATGTCTCTTGCTGATTCGGGATCGCTGTCGGCCGCCGTCGCGAAAATCGGCGGCCGAGTTGCGGCAGCGGATCCTGATCGCCATGACAGCAGGGATATCTGGAACTCTCCGATTTTCGGATTCCCGCTGAATAAAGAATGCAAGAAGCATTTATCCGATTGCCGGCATCCAGGATCCCGATAGAGGTTTGATGAACTACTTCCAAGGAGCAGACCAATGGCAAGAATCGCTGTAGTGGGAGCGGGCATGGGTGGGTTGGCGCTGGCCGCCGCCATGCGCGGTAGCCGGCATGAGGTGACGGTCTATGAGCAGGCCGCGGAGCTGGCCGAACTCGGTGCCGGCATTTCCTTGTGGGCCAACGGTACGCGGCTGTTTGAAGAGATGGGGATCGCCGACCGGATGGCACAGCGTTCTTGCGAAACCGAGGCCGCCTATTTCCGCAATGAGGATGGCAGCATCGCCGCGCAGCAGGCGTTGGGGCGCGACCGCTGGTATCGCCGCGCCTTTGGCCACCCTTACTACGGCGCGCTGCGCACGGATTTGCAGGCGGCACTGCTGGATGTCATCGGACGCGACACCATCCGCTTGGGCAAGCAATTGCAGCACCTCGATGACAGCGGTGAGCAGGCCAGCCTCTACTGGGCCGACGAAACCGTCGATACGGCCGATCTGGTCATCGGTGCCGATGGCATCAAGTCGGTCGTGCGCAAGCTGGTCGAACCGGATGCCCGTCCGCTCTATACCCGCAGCAGTGCCTTTCGCGGGTTGGCCAGGACCAGGGAACTGGATCTCTTGCCGGAGCCACACTGCTTTACCGACTGGATGGGGGAGGGACTGCATGTCCTGAACTTCCCTGTCGGTCCGGATTTCGAGTTCACCACGATCGTGGTCTTTGTCGATGGTCCGGAGCAGTGGCCGCACACCAGCTGGCGTATTCCCGCCGATCCTGCGGAGATTCGCGGGCGCTTCGCGGGCTGGCATCCGGCCGTCGCGCAATTGCTGGAGCACGTCAATCTGTCGGAGCGATGGGGCCTGCATCAAGTCAGCAAGATGGATCGCTGGCATCGCGGCCGCGTGGTACTCCTCGGAGATGCCGCCCACGGCATGCTGCCGCACCATGGCCAGGGAGCGATCTCTTCCTTCGAGGATGCGGTCACGCTGGCACACATCCTCGACGATGACACCCTGGATGGACTGTCCGCCAAACTGGCGTGTTATGAGCGCCTGCGCAAGCCGCGCGGTGAACGCATCCAGCAGTCCTCCTTCAATCTCAATGCCTGCCTGCATCTGCCGCCGGGGCCCTTGCGCGAGCAGCGCCGACAGGTGCTGGCAAGGCTGCCGGAGCAATTTGCCTGGCTGCACAGCTATGTCTGTCGTGAGTGAGAGGTCCGCCACCGCACCCATCGAAACGTATCACGCCAGGATGGCAAGCCGCCGGCCAGCCATCTGTCTAGCGGGATGGCACCCGCCCTAACCAGAGAGAAACCGTCATGACCCATCACGTCACCTACGTCAATCCAGAGGGCGCCGCCCCTGCACAAGGTTTGTATTCGCATGCCACCCGTGTGGAACGCGGCACGCTCTTTTACATAGCCGGACAACTGGCCGTCGGCGCCGATGGCGGCGTCGTCGGCAGGAATGATTTCACTGCGCAGTTCCGCCAGGTCTTCAGCAATCTCGGCGACGTGCTCAAGGGGATGGGACTGGGTTTTGGCGATATCGCCAAATTCAATACCTACCTGGTGCATTCGCAGGATATCGATACCTTCATGCAGTTGCGCGCCGAGCTCTTCCCAAGTCTGTGGGAAGACCGTATCTACCCGCCCAACACACTCCTGGTGGTGGACCGCATGGTGAAGGAAGACTTCCTGATCGAGGTCGAAGCTGTCGCCGTCAAGGGCTGATCCGCAACATGACGATTTCTCCGAGAAGGAAAGCCTACGCATGAAAATTGCCACATACATGTTCAACGGCGTACGCCGCATCGGCATGGTTTCGTCGGGCCAGCAACGGGTGACGCCCTTTGCATCATCCCCGGAACAAGCCGGCAGCATGCTCGGACTCATCGAGTCACGGGCCAGTGGAAGCGACTATCCACCTTTGCTGGAGGCCGAGTCCGTAGCGCTCAACGAGGTGCTACTGCAGGCGCCCATACCACATCCGCGCCGCAATCTCTGGTGCGTGGGCCGCAACTATCATGCCCATGCCCGGGAACTGGCCGCCTCGGTATTCCAGGCCAGCAACAGCAAGACCGATGAGTGGCCCATCGTCTTTACCAAGGTGCCGGAATGCGTGGTGGGCCCGCATGACGATGTGCTGCTGCCGACAGGCATCACTGACAAGGTGGATTACGAAGCTGAGCTGGCCGTGATCATCGGCCGGCGGTGCAAGAACGTTTCGCGGGATGCCGCCATGGAGGCGGTGTTCGGCTATACCGTGGTCAATGACGTGACCGCCCGCGATGTACAGATGCGCCATCAGCAGTGGGACATGGGAAAGTCCTTCGATACCTTCTGCCCGATGGGGCCTTGGGTGGTGACGGCCGATGAACTTGAGGTCAGCAATTCGCGGGTGAAGTGCTGGGTCAATGGCGAGCTCCGCCAGGATGGCCCGGTGCAGAACATGATCTTCGATATCCCGGCCCTGATCGAGACGATCTCGCGCGGTATCACCTTGTATCCGGGGGGATATCATCGCCACCGGTACGCCGGCCGGTGTCGGAATGGGGATGGATCCGCCGGTCTATATCAAGTCCGGTGATGTGATTCGCATCGCCATTGATGGTGTTGGGGAGATCTGCAACAGATTCGTTTAGCCGAGGAGGATATCGGCGCTCCTCGGTCGCCGGAGAGGGCAGGTCAGGGAAAGCCGCGGGCCTGCGACAATTTGCCGCAGGCCCGCCGCGACAAACGGCGTAAGCTATGGCTCCTTGTTTCATTCATCTGACCTCTTCGGTTATCTCCCCCCCATCCGTATCATGCGAACAATCAAACGCCTCCTCTCGCTGGCCGCGCTGGCCGGTCTGATCCTGTCCCAATCCGCCTGGGCCCATGCCCACCTGAAGACGGCTGCTCCCGCCGACAAGGCGGTAGTGGCTGCGCCGGCCGACCTCACGCTGGGCTTCTCCGAAGGCCTCAATCTGCGCTTTAGCGGCGTCAAATTGCTGGGCCCCGATCAGCAGGAAGTCAAGCTGGGCGAAGCCATGCTCATGGACGGCGGCAAGTCCCTGATGGTGCCGGTTCCGGCGCGGCTCGCGGCTGGCAATTACACCGTGCAATGGCATGCACTCTCCGAGGATGGCCACAAGACCGAGGGTAGCTACAGCTTCTCCGTGGCACCTTGATTTCTCCTTTGTTTCTGCTGGGGCTCTGCCGCCTGTTGCTGGACGGTGCGGCCCTGTTCCTGTGGGGCATGGCACTGATGCTCCTGGTGCTGGTCGATGAACCACTCAGGAGCACGCTCTGGCAGCGCCTGGCGCTCTGGCGCCGTCTGCTGGTCGGCCTGGCATTCATCGCCGTGGCCGCCACTTTGCCGCTGCAGGCCAGCATCCTGGGCGATGGCTGGAGCGATGCCTGGCGTGCCGACATGTGGGGCGCGGTCGCCAATGGCACTTCCATCGGCAAGGCCTGGTGGTGTCAACTGGCGGCCTTGCCGTTGCTGATCCTCAGTGCGTACGGCACCAGCCGCGTCCGCATGCTGTCCGGTGTTGTGGGTAGTGGCGGCCTGCTGGGAAGCCTGGCCTTGACCGGGCATGCCGTCATGCAAGACGGCTGGATCGGTTTGGGGCATCAGGTCAACGACGTGCTGCATGTCTGGAGCGTCGGCGCCTGGATAGGGGCACTGCCGGTCGTTCTGCTGATCCTGTCGAGGCCAACCCGGTCCGCTCATCCCGAACTGATCAAGGGGATCTTGCGACGCTTTTCCAATATCGGACATGCCGTGGTCGCGCTGGTCTGGCTCACGGGTCTCTGCAATACCTTCTTCATTCTCGGCACCATGCCGCTGGACTGGCGCTATCCCTATCAGGGGCTGCTGACGCTGAAGATCCTGGTGGCGGGAGTGATGGTCCTCATCGCCGTCTTCAACCGCTATCGGCTGGTGCCCGCCATGCGCCGCGATCCCCGCGCTCTGGATCGGTTTTTCCGGCTGACGCAAGTGGAGATCGTGCTGGCCTGGCTGGCGCTGTTGCTGTTGGCCTGGCTGGGAATGCTGCAGCCGAATTGAGGCGGACCGTGTTGCCGGCCATCATGTAACGCGACCCGCTGCAGTTTGCGTGGCCATGCACTCAGTAGGAATGGCGGTGAATTGATCCAGGCATGCGTTGCGTCAATGTCTTGACCCGAGAGCAGCTTTCTCCCTGTACCTGCTGCATCTACACTCCTGCTGTGCCTGCCAGGGGAGTCACCGATGTCCACCACCTCCACCCATGACGATGGTTTAAGCGAAGAAGAGGCGCGCCACCGCCTTGCTCGCGACGGTCCCAACGAGCTTCCTGCGTCGACGCAGCGGGGGGCATGGCGCTTGCTGATTGAGGTCGTCTCCGAGCCGATGTTCCTGCTGCTGGTCGCTTGCGGCGTCATCTACCTGCTCCTGGGGGACCGTCATGAGGCGCTGATGCTGCTCGGCTTCGTCTTCGTCGTCATGGGGATCACGTTTTTCCAGCAGCGCCGCGCGGAACGGTCACTGGAGGCATTGCGCGACTTCTCCAGCCCGCAAGCCCTGGTCGTCCGCGACGGACGCCCGCGCAAGATCGCAGCGCGGGAACTCGTTGACGGCGATATCGTATTGCTGGACGAAGGGGACCGTATTCCCGCTGATATCTGCCTTCTGGAATCATCCAACCTGGCCGTCGACGAATCCATGTTGACGGGGGAGTCTGTGCCGGTCGCCAAGGAAACCGATCTTGTTTCAGACCGTGCGGCCGCCGCCTCGGCCATGATCGAGACTGCGCAGCTGTTCTCGGGAACGCTCGTCACGCAAGGCAGCGCACGAGGCCGCGTCATGGCCACTGGCGAACGCAGTGCTCTCGGCCGGATCGGAAAATCGCTTGCCGGGCTGGGTGAGCAGAAAACCCCAATCCAGCGCGAAACCGGTCGCATCGTGAGACGGGTTGCCACCGTCGGGCTGCTCCTTGCGGGCGGGCTTGCCGTTACCTACGGATTGTCGCGTGCAGATTGGCTCAACGGCCTGCTTGCAGGGCTGACCCTGGCGATGGCCTTGTTGCCAGAGGAATTGCCGGTGGTGCTGGCGATCTTCCTCGGGCTGGGGGCGTGGCGGCTGGCACGTGAGAATGTGCTGTCCCGAAGCGTTCCTGCCATCGAGCTGTTGGGCGCGGCCACCGTGCTGTGCGTCGACAAGACCGGAACCTTGACGACCAATCGCATGGTGCTTAGGCGGCTATGGACTGATGCGGCCATCCACGACACCGTGACGGCGGCTTCGCCCGAGCTTCCGGAGGCATTGCATCTCACCCTGGAGTTCGCGATCCTGGCGAGCCATCGTCGGGCCTTTGATCCGATGGAGTCCGCCATCGGCGATGCCGGCAAGCGCTTGCTGGCCAATACGGAGCACCTGCATGGCAACTGGACCTTGATCGACGACTATCCCCTGTCACGCGAGATGCTGGCGATGTCCCGGGTATGGCAAGCTCCCGATCTGCGCGAACGGGTGATCGCCGCCAAAGGTGCGCCGGAAGCGATCGTCGATCTGTGTCACCTCGACCCTGCGGGTTGTGCCCTGGTCGCCCGGCAAGTACAGAGCATGGCTGCCGACGGACTGCGCGTGCTGGGCGTCGCACGTGCGCGCTTCACCGCGCAAACACTGCCCGTCAACCAGCATGATTTTGATTTCGAATTCCTCGGATTGATCGCGATGGAAGATCCGGTACGCGCCGACGTCCCCCAAGCGATCAAGGAGTGCCATGCCGCGGGTATCCGCGTGGTCATGATCACCGGCGACCATTCCGCCACCGCAAGGTCGATTGCCCGGCAGGCTGGCATTCCCGCGGAAGGTGAGATCATCACTGGCGCCGAGCTGGCCTTGTTGAGCGATGACGCCCTGTGCCTGCGTCTGGCTCAGACGCACATTTTCAGCCGCATCCGGCCGGAACAGAAATTGCGTGTGGTAGAAGCCTTCCGTGCGCGGGGCGATATCGTGGCGATGACGGGGGATGGCGTCAATGACGCCCCGGCGCTCAAAGCGGCCAGCATCGGCGTGGCCATGGGTGCACGCGGGACCGACGTCGCTCGCGAAGCCGCGGCGCTGGTGCTGCTCAATGATGATTTTTCTTCACTCTTAGTGGCGGTGCGTTATGGGCGGCGGGTGTTTGCGAACCTGCGCAAGGCCATTGTCTTCATTGTGGCGGTGCACGTACCGATTGTCGGACTGTCGATCATTCCGGTCCTGCTGGGTTGGCCCATGCTGCTGCTTCCGGCGCATATCCTGTTTTTACAACTGATTATCGACCCCGCTTGTTCGATGGTGTTCGAGGCTGAAGCGCTGGAACCTCACGCCATGCTGGACAAGCCTCGTCCACCCCAGGCGCGTCTGTTCGACGGGCATATTCTTCTGCGTGGCCTATGGCAAGGGAGCGGGTTGCTGGTTACATTGCTGGCAGTCTATGCAGGCAGCCGATTCATGGCCGTTTCCGACGAGCTGGCACGGACCATGACCTTCGCCGTGCTGGTGTTATCGAATCTCGGATTGATCCATGCGAACCGTTCATGGACGCAAGCTTCATGGCGCCGCTCAGGGACGGTCAATCATTACTTCGGAGGGATCGCCCTGATTACTCTCGTCTTGCTGTGCGCGATACTGGGCATTCCTGTCCTGAGCCGGCTATTCGGGTTCGCCCCGCCAACGCCCTTGATGCTGCTGGCTTGCATTGGCGTGGCTGGAATCAATTTGCTGTGGTTTGAGGCCGTGAAACATTTCTCTGGCCAACCTACGCTCCCGGCCTCTTGATGCCGATTTAATGCGAACAGGCCCTAGTCGCCCAACGGTCGGCAATACAGCAATGTTTTCTTCCAATTGATAATAATTCTTGTTATTATTGGCGACAAAACGTAATTGAAACTCACCATTTCGACGTATCCAGCACGCATCGAGTGCCTGCATGCGCCGACAGCGGCGAGATCACGCCTGACAACGTGCCGCCAAACAGACAGCCATGGTCCCGGACCGGCCTTGCCGCCGCCGACGGACTCTAGCCATCCAATCAATCAGAACACGCATCGCCCGTTCGCCATCTCCGTGCAGGAGGTGCGGCGGACTGCTTGCCCCCGGGCAATGCGCGCCCGCCGTCGGAGGCCGCATGCATGTTGTGTAGAGGAGAAGGGCTTTTGTCTGACCATGCCGACCCCATGGAACTGTGCCATCAGTTCATCGCCTGCCGTGCGCAGCTGCGTGATGCGGCCGCGCGTATCTTGGGATGCCGCCAGCGTGCTGAGGATGTCGTCCAGGATGCCTGGTTCAAGATCGCCGAGGTATCTGCCGATTTCCCCGTGCGCCAGCCCAAGGCCTTCTTGATTCAGGTGGTGCGCAACCTGGCGATCGATCGCCAGCGTCGCCTCTCCATCGAGTCCTTCATGTTCGCCGAGGAAGAGGAGGGCATGAACGTCGTCAGTCATGGCGTCACGCCTGAGAGCGCCAGTATCGCGCGCCAGACCCTGGTCAACCTCTCCCGTGCCTTGTCTTGCCTGCCCGAGCGTACGCTGCGGGCCTTCGAACTGCATCGCCTGGATGGCTATACCCAGCGCGAAGTGGCCGAACAGCTGGGCGTATCCACCACCCTGGTCAACTTCATGATCCGCGATGCGATGCAATGCTGTCGCGAGCACGCCTGCTGAGGTGCCGGCGCAGGGCACCTGCCTGAATCCAGGAAAACACTAAATTTCTCTCCTCGTGGTTCGTCAGACTAAATAAGAGTTATTCGCATTTAAGTGTTGCGATGTGAATGATTTTGCAAACCTGGCGAACCGTCCGAGCACGTTCGCCGCGAACCGGAAATGAAGAGGCAAACTGATGAGCTTTGATCGTGAAGACGGTGTATTCCGCGTGCTGGTCAATGAGGAGGAGCAGTATTCGCTCTGGCCCGACTACAAGAGCATCCCTGGCGGCTGGCGCGATACGGGTGTCAGCGGCAGCAAACAAACCTGCCTGCAGCATATCGAGACGGTATGGACTGACATGCGTCCGCGCAGCCTGCGCGAATTCATGCAAGGCCAGGGCCAGGCATGATCACGCTGTTCTGCCTGCCTTGCGCCGGTGGCAGTGCCAGCATGTACTTCCCCTGGCAGTCTGCGTTGCAAGGCGTGGCACGGCTGCAGGCCGTCGAGCTGCCCGGCCGTGGCCGCCGCATCCGCGAGCCGCTGCAGCAAGACTATGCCGTGCTGCTGGGCCAGTTGGCCGATGAGCTGGCCAGTACCGCGGCGCCATCCTGCGGCTATATGCTGTTCGGTCACAGCATGGGCGGCCTGCTGGCGCAAGGACTGGCGCGGGTGCTGCCGCAGCGCGGCTGGCCGGCGCCGCTGGCCCTGATGGTGTCGGCCTGCGCCGCGCCGCTGGCGCGGCAGTGGGTCGAGCCCGACGAATCCGATGCGGCCCTCATCAGCGCCATGCGCCGCCAGGGCGGCACCCGCGATGAAGTCTTCGACTGCCCTGAGCTGCTGGAACTGGCGCTGCCGGTACTGCGCGCCGATTATCGCGTGTGCACCAGTTTCCAGGCGCAGCGCCCGGCCATCGAAACCGCCGCCTTGCTCGATCTGCCGGTGCACGTCTATGGCGGCATCAGCGATTCCGTTGGCGCAGCGGCGCTGGAGGCGTGGCGGCGCGAAACGCGCGGCCACGTGACGCTGGACTGGTTCGAGGGCGGCCACTTCTATCTGCAAGCCCAGCAGGACGCGCTGCTGGCCCGCCTGCAGGGCCATCTGCAGGCGCAGGCCACTTCCTCCGCGTACGTCAATCATGCTGCAGCGCTTGCCCACGCCTGAGGGCATCCCCGCCCAGATCGAACTGTGGCAGGTCCTGTTCGACCTGGGCTGCGGGGAAGGCGCAGAAGATGAGCTGGTACTCAACGCCGAGGAGCGCGCCCATGCGCACCGCTATCACCACAGCGAGGATGCCCGGCGTTTTCGCCACATGCGCGCGCTGCTGCGCCGCCTGCTGAGCCAGCGGCTGGGCTGCGCGCCGCAAGCCGTGCCGCTGGTGCGCAACGCTTATGGCAAGCCGCAACTGGGCGTGCCTGGCATCTTGTCCTTCAATCTCGCACATGCCGGACGAATCGGCTTGCTGGCCCTGGCGCCGGGGCTGGAACTGGGCATCGACGTCGAATGCGGCATCGCCGCCGAGGCGCAAGAGCTGCAGGACATGGCCGCTCTGGTGTTCAGTGCACGCGAACGGGCCGCCTTGCCATTCCCCCTCGACGGACCGCAATTCCTGCGCCGCTGGGTCGCCAAGGAAGCCGTGCTCAAGGCGCTGGGCCTGGGCATAGGCGAGCACCTGCAGTCCATCGACATCCACCTGGAGACGCATCCGCGCTACCAGATCTTCCACCAGCAGCCGCACTGGCCCGCTCCCGCGCGGCTGCATGCACGCGCCTTGTCCACCTTGCCCGGCCACGCCGCCGCGCTGGCCTGGATCGACGCCTGATTCCGGAGAATCACCTTGACCATTGCCTCCCTCAATATGCCCGCCACGATCTCCTCGCCATCCTTGCTCTTCAGCCGCCATCCACGGCCTGATGCGGGCCCGCAAGCCTTGCCGGTGCTGCTGCAGCCCGCACACGCCGGCCAGACGCTGGCCCAGGCCAGGGACCAACTGGCCGGCCAGATCGAAGCGCATCTGGGCAGCGTCGGCGGGGTCTTGCTGCGTGGCTTTGAGGTGCCCAGCGTGGCCGACTTCCAGCAGTTCGCTGCCAGCTTCGGCGATCCGCTGCTGCGCTACGAATTCGCCTCCACGCCGCGCTCATCGGTGGCCAATGGCATCTACACCTCCACCGAATACCCGGCGCACCAACATATCCCGCTGCACAACGAACAGGCTTACACGCGCGAATGGCCCATGCGCATCTGGTTCCACTGCGTGACAGCCTCGCCCGTTGGGGGCGAGACGCCCATTGCCGACAGCCGTGCGATCTATCGCAACATGCCCGCAGCCATCCGCGAGCGCTTCGCCCAGGGCCTGCTCTACGTGCGCCACTACAGCCATGATTTCGACCTGCCCTGGCAGGAGGTCTTTGGCGTCGAGACGCGCGCCGAAGTGGAAGCCTTCTGCCGCCGCCAGCGCATCGAGTGGCAATGGCTGGACGACGATGGACTGCGCACGCGCCAGCGCTGCCAGGGCGTGGAGCGTCATCCGGTTACCGGCGAGATGGTCTGGTTCAACCAGGCGCACCTGTTCCATGCCTCCAACCTGGCGCCGGAAGTGCGTGCTTCGCTCATCGAACTGGTCGGCGAGGATCAGTTGCCGCGCAATGTCTGCTGGGCCGATGGCAGCACCATCGACGATGCCATCCTCGACCAGGTGCGCGCAGTGCTGGACGCCGAGACGGTGATCTTCCCCTGGCAGCCGGGCGACGTCCTCATGCTCGACAACATGCTGGTGGCCCACGCCAGAACGCCGTTCTCCGGCCCGCGCAAGGTGGTGGTAGCCATGTCGCGCTCCCACACCAATCTCGACTGACCTCTTTGCCCAGGATTGCCACCCATGACGATTTCCGCCGAATCCTCCGACCGCGCCGCCCACATCGTCGCGCGCCTGTTCCAACTGGCGCAGACGCGCCCGCATGACCTGGCACTGACCACTGTCAACGCCGAGGGCGAGCGCAGCTTCGATTACGCCGAACTGGCCGCCGCCGTGCGTGCGTTGGCCGCGCGCCTGCAACAGGCGCATGCCCCCGGCACACGCGCCTTGCTGCTGCTGGACAATGACCATCACTACGTCACCGCCTTCCTGGCTTGCCTCGCGGCCGGCCTGATCGCGGTGCCGCTGCACCGTCCGGAGTCGATGCGCCAGCAGCACCTGCAGCGCCTGGCCGGAATCGCCGAGGACGCCGGTGCGGCCTGCTGGCTGGTCACCGCCGCCGTGCGCGAGGCCTTGCAGGCCGCGGCGGCGCCGCTGGCGGGGCAGGCCGACATGCTGGCCGTGGATGAGACGGGGGCCGGGGAGGGGGTTTTCCGTGAGCAGGCGATTTCCCCTGGCGACGTCGCCTTCCTGCAATACACCTCCGGCTCCACCTCACGTCCCAAGGGCGTCATGGTCACCCATGCCAACCTGATGGCCAACGAGGCCGCCATCGAGGAACGCCTGGGCGTGGGCAGCCAGGACGTGTTCGTCAGCTGGCTGCCGCTGTATCACGACATGGGTCTCATCGGCGGGCTGCTGCAACCGCTGTACCGCGGCATTCCGGTGGTATTGATGTCGCCGGCCTTCTTCCTGGAACGTCCGGTGCGCTGGCTGGAAGCCATTGCCCGACATCGCGGCACCATCAGCGGCGGCCCCGATTTTGCCTATCGGCTGTGCGTGGACCGCATCCGTGGCGAACGCGCGGCGGGGCTGGATCTGTCCTCATGGCGGGTGGCCTTCTCGGGCGCCGAACCGGTGCGCCACGATACCTTGCAGGACTTCATCGAATGCTTCGGCAAGAGCGGTTTTAGCGCCGATGCCGTCTATCCCTGCTATGGCCTGGCCGAATCGACGCTGCTGGTTACCGGCGGGCAGCGCGGCCAGGGGATGCAGGTCGCTGCCTTCGATGCCGAGGGCTTGCGCCAGGGCCGCGCGGAGGTCGCGGGCGAGGAGCAGGATGCGGTCCATCTGGTCGCCTGCGGCATCTCGCCCCAAGGCCATGCGCTGCGCATTGCCGACCCGGCCACGGGCACCGCGCTGGCAGAGGGACAGGTCGGCGAGATCTGGGCCGCCGGTCCCAGCATCGCCAGTGGCTACTGGCGCCGTCCGGACGACAGCGCCCACACCTTCATCGAACAGGATGGCCGGCACTGGCTGCGCACCGGCGACCTCGGCTTCTGCCGGGCGGGCGCCTTGTTCATCACGGGCCGCAGCAAGGACATGATCATCGTGCGCGGCCAAAACCTGTATCCGCAGGATATCGAGCGCGCCATCGAGAGCGAGCTCGACCTGAGCCGCAAGGGTCGTGTGGCGGCCTTCGCCATCCCGCGTGAATGGCATCCGCAGGGCGTGGAAGGCATCGGGGTGGCCCTGGAAATCTCACGCAGCGTTCAGAAGATGGTGGCGCCGCAGCAACTGGTGGAGGCACTGCAGGAATGCATCGTGCAGGCCTGCAACGAGGCCGCCAGTGTCATCGTGCTGCTCAATCCGGGCGGCCTGCCCAAGACCTCCAGCGGCAAGCTGCAGCGCAGCGCCTGTCGCGAAGGCTGGCGCACGCAGAGCCTGGATGCCTATGCCATCCACGCCTTTGGCCGCCTGCAGGGCGCATCTGAAGCGGCGCCTTGCGCGGACACAGCGCCCGCCGCCGACAGCCCGGAAACCGCCATCCTGCGCATGCTGTGGGAGCGCGTCATGCATACGTCCGCAGCAGCCGGCCAGTCGCATTTCTTCCGCCAGGGCGGCAATTCGCTCAAGGCGGTGCAGCTGGCCGCAGCCATCGGGGAGCAATGGGAGATCGATTTCCCGGTGCGCCTGATCTTTGAATATCCGCAACTGGAGCAGTTGGCCGAGCAAGTGCAGGCAGTGCGCCAGAGCGCACCGCGCCAGCCGCTGGCCACCATCGCGGCGCTGAGCGAAGCCCAGCGCCAGGCCGGCCTGGCGCTGTCGCCGGCCCAGCATTCGCTGTGGACCACCTGGCAGCTCGACCCCGACAGTGCGGCCTACAACATGCCGGGCATCCTGCATCTGCACGGGGCACTGGATGTGGCGGCGCTGCGCCGCAGCCTCGATGATCTGGCCGCGCGTCACGCCATCCTGCGTACGGTGTACCGGGTGCAATCCGATGGTGTACCGGTACAGATAGCGCTTCCGGCCAGCCAAGGTGTACTGGAGGTGTTGAGTGAAGTGTCCGGCGATGCGGCCCAGGCCCGCGCGAGGCTGGAGCAGCGCGCCCGCCTGCCATTTGCGCTCGACCGGGAGCGGCCCTTGCGCGCCTGCCTGGTGCGCATCGATGAACAGCGCCATGCGCTGGGCATCACGCTGCATCACATCGCCGCCGATGGCCAATCCCTGCCGGTGCTGCTGCAGGACCTGTGTGCCCTCTATGCTGCGCATAGCCAGGGCCAGCCCTTGCCGGCCGCGCCCGCGCTGCAGTTCAGCGATTACGCCCTCTGGCGCCGCCAGCAGCTCGACAGCGCAGAGATCGCACGCCAGCTCGACTATTGGCGCAGCCAGTTGGGCAGCGAGCACGAAGCCTTGCCGCTGCCGGACGGCCGCCGCCAGGCTGGCCCCGAAGAAGGCTTGCCCGAGGCGCGTCACGCCTTCACCCTGCCGGCTGACACCGCACGGGCGCTGCGCGAGCTGTGCGCGGCCCAGGGCTGCTCGCTCTTCATGGGCATGCTGGCCTTGCTGGACCTGCTGCTCTATCGCGCCACCGGTTGCAGCGACCTGCGTGTGGGCGCGCCCATGGCCGAGCGCAGCCATCCGCAGACGCGCGCCATGATCGGCTATCTGCTCAATCTGCAAGTGCTGCGTACCCGCCTGGACAGCCGCCTGGGCTTCGACGCCTTGCTGCGCCAAGTGCGCGAGACGGTGCTGGCGGCGCGCCAGCACCAGGATGTGTCTTTCGACATGGTGGTACAAGCCCTGCAGCCGGAGCGCCAGCCGCACGTTCATCCGCTGTGCCAGGTCAAGTGCACCGAACGCGAGGCCTTGCCGGTATGGCAGGCCGGCGGATTGTCGCTGCAGCTGGAGGAATTGAGCGGAGGGCAGGCCCACTTCGATCTGAGCCTGGATTTCAGCCTGGAGGGGGAAGAACTGCGCTGCCTGTTTGCCTATGCCAGCACACGCTGGACGCAGCAAGAGATCAGCCAGCTGGCCACCGCCCTTACCGGATTCGCCGCCCAGGTCTGCGCTGCGCCGGCATTGCCGCTGGCCGGTCTGACGTGGCCGCAAGCGCCCGCGCCGCTGGTGGCGCCGCAGGCCGAATGCGAGGCAACCGCGAGCCCCGGCGACGTGATCGCGCTGTGGCTTGCGCATACCGAACGCGCACCGCAGGCGCTGGCCGTGGCCGATGAGCACGTCAGCCTGAACGCGCAGCAGTTGCGCGCCCAGGTCGACCACCTGGCGCAGCGGATGCGTGCGCTGGGCGTGAGCGCCGAAGCGCGGGTAGCCATCGCCAGCAGCCGTCGTGTGGAGTTCGTCGTCGCCGTGCTGGCCTGCCTGCGTGTGGGCGCGTGTTATGTCCCGCTGGATCCGCAATTGCCGGATGAGCGACTGGCTTATCAGCTGGCCGACAGCGGCGCTTGCCTGTTGCTGGCCACTGCAGAAGGAGAGCGCCTGCACACTTTGCCGGAGGCACCAGCACAGTACCTGGCCATTCCACCTGCCACTGCCGGTACAGTGGCGCAGACAGCGCAAGAATACTGGCCTGAGCCGCAGCCGCAGCAGCTCGCCTATCTGATCTACACCTCCGGTTCCACTGGACGTCCCAAGGGCGTGACGGTGAGTCGTGGTGCGTTGGGCAACTACGTGCAAGCGCTGCTGGCCCGTCTGGCGCTGCCGCAGAGCGTACGCAGCATGGCCATGGCCTCGACGGTGGCGGCTGATCTGGGCCACACCACCTTCTTCGGCGCGCTCTGCTCGGGCCGTGCGCTGCAGTTGCTGCCGGCCGAGGCCGCTTTCGATCCGGCGCAGTTCGCGGCCTTCATGCAGGCGCGCGCCGTCGATGTGCTCAAGATCGTGCCCAGCCATCTGCAAGCGCTGCTGCAATCAGCACAGGCCGCGCAGGTCTTGCCGCGCCATACCTTGGTCGTCGGCGGCGAAAGCACCAGCCCGGCCTTGCTGCAGCAGATCCTGGCGCTGCGCCCGGACTGCCGCGTGGTCAATCACTACGGCCCGACCGAAACCACGGTCGGCGTGCTCACCCAGGTGTTGGACGCCGAAGAACCCCTGCCGCTGCCGCTGGGCCAGCCGCTGGCGCAGCTGTCGCTACAGGTTCTTGATGCGGATCTGAACGCGGTGCCGCGCGGGGCAGCGGGCGAGCTCTACATCGGCGGGGCCGGCCTGGCACGCGGCTATCACGGCAAACCGGGCGCTACCGCCGAGCGTTTCATTGCCGATCCTGCTGGCAGCGGCGCACGCCTGTATCGCAGCGGCGACAAGGTGAGACTGGACCGCGCTGGCCGACTGGTTTTCCTCGGCCGCATCGACGACCAGATCAAGATCCGGGGTTATCGGGTCGAACTGCAGGAAATCGCTGCCGTCCTGCGCGCCCAGCCGGGTGTGCGCGCGGCCGAGGTGTTGGCCGTGCCCGGCCCCGACGAGCGTGTGCAACTGTGCGCCTACCTGGTCGGCACAGCCGATCCGGCGGTCCTGCGTACGGCACTGGCGGCCTGCCTGCCCGACTACATGGTGCCGGCCCACTTCGTGGTGCTGGCGCAACTGCCGCTGACGGCCAACGGCAAGATCGACCGCAAGGCCTTGCCGCTGCCGCAGGACAGCCGCGATACCGGCGCCGGACTGTCCTTGCAGGATAGCCCGCAAGAGGGTGCCGAAAGCGTGATCGCGGCAATCTGGCAAGACGTGTTGGGCGTGGCGCGGATCGGTCGCCACGATAATTTCTTCGCCCTTGGCGGCGATTCCATCCTCACGCTCAAGATCGTGGCACGCCTGCGCAAGGCCGGTTGGCGCCTCACGCCGCGCCAGTTGATGCAGGCGCAGGATCTGGCCGCCGTGGCCGCGCTGGCGGTGCCGCTGGAAGGGCAGGGCAACGCCGCCGCCACGCCCGCGCCGGCCCAGGCCGGCCCGCGCCTGTTGCCGCTCACGCCGGTCCAGCAATGGTTCTTCCTGCATCATGCCCAGCCTCCTGCGCACTGGAACCAGAGCGTGCAGCTGGAGGGGCCGGCCGATACGCCGGTCGATGCATTGCATCACGCCGTGCAGCAGCTGGGAGCGCTGCATGAGGCCTTGCGTCTGCGCTTCCTCAAGGATGAAGCCGGGGTCTGGTGGCAGACCGTGGCGCCGCATGCGGGCGAGTGCTTCGAGGCCCGGCAGGTCGCTGACGAGGCAGCACAACAGACGGCCATTGCGCAGGCACAGCGCAGCCTGGATCTGTCACAGGGACCGCTCTGGCGGGTGCTGTGGCTGACCCGCCCGCGCCAGACGCGCGGCATGCTGGTGCTCATTGCGCATCACCTGGTGGTCGATGGGGTGTCCTGGCGCATCCTGCTGGAGGACCTGCTGAGCCTGCTGCAAGGAGTTGTGCCGCCGCTGAGCAGCAGCGGCTTCAGCACCTGGGCCGGCGCCGTGTCGGCAGCGCGCCTGAGCAGTTCGGAACAGGCCTATTGGCAGCGGCTGGCACAGACGGCCGACGACGATCTGCCCTGCACCCCGGCGCACAGCGTCGGCAAGCGCGAGGACAACACCGTCGCCCGCAGTGCCCGCGAAGCGGTGGTGCTGGACAGGGAGAGCACCGCTTTCCTGCTCGGTGACGCCCATGCCGCCTACCGCACGCGCATCAACGATCTCCTGCTGGCGGCCGCTGCGCAGACGCTGTGCGAATGGACGCAGCGCGAGCGCATCCTGATCGAGGTCGAAGCCCACGGCCGCGAGGAATTGCCCGGCGCGAGCGGCGATGCGCCGGACCTGAGCCGTACCGTGGGCTGGTTCACCGCGCTCTATCCGGTCCAGCTGGCGGTCGCCAGCAGCGCGCCGGCCGCCTTGCTGACCGGGATCAAGGAGCAGTTGCGCCAGGTTCCGGGCCAGGGTCTGGGCTACGGACTCTGGCGCAGCCAGAGCGGGCAGACCGGGGTACAACCGCAGGTCAGTTTCAATTACCTCGGCCGCTTCGATGCGCTGCCGGAGGCCTCGGGATGGCAGATGCTGCCTCGCACGGCGGCACTGGCCGAGCAGGAGCGCGATCCGGCCAGCCTGCGCCGCTGCCTGCTGGACTTTACGGCCATGGTGAGCGATGGTCAGCTGCATCTGGAGTGCCTGTATTGCAGCGCCTTGCACCAGCAGCCCGCCATCGCCGCGCTGCTGCGGCAATTCCTGCACAACCTGCGCGCGCTGCTGGCCCACTGCGCCGAGGTGCGGGGCCGGGCGACGCCTTCGGACTTCCCGCTGGCGCGCCTGCAGCAGTCCCAGCTCGACACCCTGATGCAGGGCCTGCCGGCTGAACGCGTCGCCGATCTCTATCCGCTCTCGCCCATGCAGGCCGGTTTGCTGTTCCACGCCATGCTGGCCCCGCAGGGTGGCGCCTACCTGAACCAGCTGCAGGTGCGCCTGCATCGCCTGGACGTGGCGCGCTTCCGCCAGGCCTGGCAGACCGTGCTGGAACGCCACGACATCCTGCGCAGCGGCTTCCTGGCGCACAGCGAACACCCCCTGCAATGGGTGGCCCGGCATGCCGTCCTGAGCATCGAGGAACATGACTGGCGCGAGCGTCTCGACCAGGATCCGGCCCTGCAGGCCCTGGCCGCCACTGAGCATGCGCGCGGCGTCGATCTGCAGCATCCGCCGCTCATGCGCCTGAGCCTGGTACGGGTAGCCGATCAGGTGCATCACCTGATCTGGACCCGCCATCACCTGCTGCTGGACGGCTGGAGCACCCAGCAACTGATCGGCGAAGTCTTGCGGCTCTACCGGGGCGCCACACTGGCATCGCCGGCGCTGCGCTATCGCGATTACATCGCCTGGCTGCAGCAGCAGGACCGCAGCAAGGCCGAACGATTCTGGCGCGGCCAATTCGACGGGGTGGACGGGCCGACCAGCCTGGTCAACGCGCTGCCGCCACTGCAGCGCCCGGGCAAGGGCCAGGCCAGTTGCATCGCCATGCTGGACCTGTTGACCACGGCGCGCCTGCAGACCTTCGCGCGCGAACAGCAATGCACCCTCAATACCCTGGTGCAGGCCGCCTGGTGCCTGGTGCTGGCGCGCTACTGCGGCCAAGCCACGGTAATCTTCGGGGCCACCGTCGCGGGCCGTCCGAGCGAGCTGGAAGGGGCCGACGAACTGCTGGGCCTGTTCATCAACACCCTGCCCATCGTGACGCGGACGCGGCCGGAGATGACGGTACAAGCGCTGCTGCAGACCCTGCAGGCCAGCAACCTGGCGGTGCGCGAATTCGACAGCACGCCGCTCTATGACATCCAGTCCTGGGCCGGCCATCCGGGACAGTCACTGTTCGACAGCATCCTGGTGTTCGAGAACTATCCCCTGGACCTGGCCTTGCAGGCCGAACAGCAGCAGGGACTGCGCCTGGAAGTGCTGCACAACCGCGAAGAGACCCATTACCCGCTCACCCTGATCGCCACGCTGACCGAACGGCTGCAACTGGAGTGGCGCTACGACACCGCGCTCATCGCGCCCGGCACGGCCGAGGCGTTGCAACGGCTCACCGAGTCGCTGCTGCTGCAACTGGGCAGCCATCTGCACAGGCCGCTGGCGGAACTGGTTTATCAAAGCCCGGCTGAACAGGCGGCAGCGCTGGTCTTGTCGTGCAACCCGCAAAAGCATGGGGCCGGCGACATACTGGCGCTCATCGAGGCGCAGGCACAGGCGCACCCCGGACGGCCTGCCTTGCGCGTGCCGCATACCGGACAGGCGCTGGATTACGGCCAGCTCAATGGCCGCGCCAATGCACTGGCACACTGGCTGATCGCACAGGGCGTCCGCCGCGACCAGCGGGTAGGCGTTTGCATGGAGCGTTCCGAGGACATGGTGCTGGCCCTGCTGGCCATCATGAAAGCCGGGGCGGCCTACGTCCCGATGGACCCCGATCATCCGCCGCAGCGCTTGCGCTACTTCATCGAAGACAGCCGCACCTCTCTGCTGCTGACCCACGCAAGTGTACTGGGCCAGTTACCGGAAGTGTCCGGTTGCCGTATCGTCGATGTCGCCGCACTGTCCGGTCTTGCGCCTGCCGGGAATCCCGGCCTGCCGATTCATCCGGAACAACTGGCCTACGTCATCTACACCTCCGGCTCCACCGGCCAGCCCAAGGGGGCGGCCAATCGCCACGGTAGCCTCTACAACCGCTTGGCATGGATGCAGGAGGCTTATCAGCTCGGCCCCGATGACCGCGTATTGCAGAAGACACCGTTCGGCTTCGACGTCTCGGTGTGGGAATTCTTCTGGCCGCTGATGACCGGCGCCGAACTGGTCATGGCCGCGCCCGGTGAACACCGCGATCCGGCGCGGCTGGCGGCACTGATCGAACAAGCCGGCATCACTACCTTGCACTTCGTGCCCTCGATGCTGCAAGCCTTCGTCAACGACGGCCACGGCCCCGATTGCCCCAGCCTGCGCCGGGTGATCTGCAGCGGCGAAGCGCTGCCGATGGAATTGCAGCAGCAGACCCAGCGCCAGCTTCCGCAGGCGGCCTTGATCAACCTGTATGGTCCGACCGAAGCTGCCATCGACGTCACCCACTGGACCTGCCAGCGCGACGATGCAGGCCATAGCGTACCCATCGGCCGCCCCATCAGCGCCACCCGGACCTATGTGCTGGATGCGGCGATGCAACTGGTGCCGCCGGGGGTAGCCGGGGAGCTGTACCTGGGCGGCGTCAACCTGGCTCGCGCCTATCTGAACAAGCCGGGCCTGACGGCAGAGCGTTTCGTCGCCGACCCGTTCTCCAGCACGGGTCAGCGCCTGTATCGCACGGGCGACCTGGTGCGCTGGCGCGAAGATGGCCAGTTGATGTACCTGGGGCGTCTGGATCATCAGGTCAAGCTGCGCGGCCTGCGTATCGAACTGGGCGAGATCGAGGCGGCCTTGCTGGCACAACCGTCCATCCGTGAAGCGGTGGTGGTGGCGGTGGAGGGACAGCGGCTGGCGGCGTATGTGTCGCTGCATCAGGGCGCCAGCCATGACGAGCTAGCGCTCAAGAGCGCACTGGCCGAGCATCTGCCGGAGTACATGGTACCGGCCATCATCATGGTGCTGTCGGCATTGCCGCTGAACACCAATGGCAAGATCGACCGCAAGGCCTTGCCGGCCGTGCAGGTCAGCCAGCAGAACGATTACAGCGCCCCGCAAGGCGAGATTGAACAGGCGCTGGCGGCGATCTGGTGCGAGGTCTTGGACTTGCCGCAGGTCGGCCGCGATGACCATTTCTTTGCGCTGGGCGGGCATTCGCTGCTGGCCACCAGCGTGGTCACGCGTTGGCGCGCCCGTCATCCCCAGCACGCGCTGACGCTGCGCGACCTGTTCGCCACACCCGTGCTCAGGGAGTTGGCTGCAGAGGTCGCCCGCACCAGTGCGCCGCAGCGCATGCAGCCAGTATTGCAGCCGGTAGCGCGCACGCCACGCATGCCCCTTTCACCGATGCAGCAACGCCTGTGGCTGGTGCACCGCATGCAGAGCGGGCCGGGCACGGGCGCCTACAACATGACCGCCGCGCTGCAGTTCGATGGCGCACTGGCCCCGGCCTTGCTGGAGCAGACGCTGGCGCTGCTGGTGCAGCGTCACGAGATCCTGCGTACCAGCTATCACGAAGACGACGAAGGCGAACCCTTCGCCCGCATCGCCACGCCCGCAGACAGTGCGCCGCTGCTGGCGGTGCAGGATCTGCGCGGGCAAACGCCGGCCGCGCAGCAACAGAGGCTGGACGCATTGATGCGCGAAGAAGCGGCGCGTCCCTTCGATCTGGGCGCCGCACCGCTCATGCGCGCCGTGCTGGTGCAACTGGCGTCGGCCAGCGATGGGCGCGCCCGCCAGGTGTTGCTGCTGGCCGTGCATCACATCGCGGCCGATGGTTGGTCGGTCGGCGTGCTGATTCGCGAATTCTCGGCCATCTACCGCGCGCTTCTCACGGGCCAGGCACCTTGGCTACCGCTGCCGGCGCTGCAATACGGCGATTACGCGGCCTGGCAACAGCAGCAGGGCGTGTGTGCCGCCGATGAAGCATTCTGGCGGGAGACCCTGCAAGGGGCGCCCGCGCAGCCGGCCTTGCCGCCTGACCTGCCACGTCCGGCCGTGTGGTCCGCAGACGGTGCGCGCCTGTCGGTGCACATCCCCCAGTCCCTCACGGAGCAGCTGCAAGGGCTGGCCCGCGACAGCGACTGCACGCTCTTCATGCTGCTGCTGGGCAGCTTCCAGTTGCTGGTGCACCGCCTGAGCGGCCAGGCCGACCTGCTCATCGGCACGGACGTGGCCGGGCGCGAGCATGAGGCGCTGGAAGAGATGGTCGGTTTCTTCGTCAACGTGTTGCCGCTGCGCTCGCGCCATCAGGGCGAACAGAGCTTCGTGCAATGGCTGGCGAGCACGCGCGCCAGCGTGCTGGATGCCTTTGCCCATTCCTCGCCGCCCTTCGAACGCATCGCCGAACTCGCTGCGGCCCGGCGCGACCGCCGCTGGAACCTGCTGGTGCAACTGCTGTTCGTGATGCAGAACATGCCGGCGCATGACTTCGACTTGCCCGGTGTGCAGGTAGAGGCGCTGCCCTCGCGCCATGCCCATGCGAAGTTCGACATCGCGCTCTTCGTCACTCCGCTGGAGGGCGCGCTGCAGGCCGATTGGGTCTATGCCAGCCATGTCTTCCAAGGCAGCACCATCGAGCGCATGGCGGCGGCCTGGATCGCGCTGCTGCAACAGATCGTGGCGCATCCGCAATGGCCGCTGTCCCGGTATGAAATCCCTCTCATGAAAGAACCCGTCACCATGCCAAGCACTGCTTCCATTTCCACTGCCCCCGCGCCCCTGGCGCCGGGCAAGCTCGACAAGCTGAGCAAGCTCAAGGGCCTGGGCGCTGCAGCGCCCAAGGCGCCCGTGCGCATGAGCCCCTTGCGTCCCGGCGCCGATTTCCCGCTGCTGGTGGAAGCCACCAGTGCCGACCTCGATACGGTCGCCTGGGCGCGCGCCAACCAGCCACTGATCGCCAGCCTGCTGGAACGCCATGGCGGCATCCTGTTCCGCCGCTTCGGCCTGGCCACGCCGCAAGACTTCGAGCGCTTTGCCGAAGCCATCGAGCCCGAACTGTATGGCAGCTACGGCGACCTGCCCAAGAAGGAGGGCGGCAACAAGACCTACCGCTCCACGCCTTATCCCGAGAAACAGATGATCCTGTACCACAACGAGAGCGCCCACATCGAACGCTGGCCGCGCAAGCAATGGTTCTTCTGCGAGTTGCCCTCGCCGGTCGGCGGTGCCACACCCATCGTCGATTGCCGCGAGATGTTGCGTCGCCTGCCGGCCGAGCTGCGGCGCGAGTTCGAGCAGAAGCAGTTGCGCTACGTGCGCACCTTCACGCCGCGCCTGGATGTGAGCTGGCAATCCTTCTTCGGCACCGGGGACCGCACCGTGGTCGAAAGCAGGCTGGCAGCGGCCGGCACCAGCTATCGCTGGCTCGACGACGACACCCTGCAGACCAGCACGCTGTGCCCGGCCGTGATCGTGCATCCGGTCACCGGGGCGGAAGTGTTCTTCAACCAGGTGCAATTGCACCATCCGTATTGCCTGGAGCCGGAAGTGCGCGCAGACCTGCTGGCCATGGTCGGGCCGGAGCGCCTGCCGCGCAATGTGCTTTTCGGCGATGGCACGCCCATTCCCGATGCCACCATGGCCTTGATCGGCGAGCTCTACGAGCAGTGCGCGGTACGCTTCGACTGGCAACAGGGCGACGTGGTCATGCTGGACAACATGCTGGCCGCGCATGCCCGCGATCCCTACGAGGGCCCGCGCAAGATCGTCGTCGCCATGGGGGCCATGGTGGAACGTGCCGAGGTTGCTACCCCTTCGGCTGCGGCGACTGAACTGCCGGAGGGTGCAGCATGATGCCACTGGACCAGACTGTCGCCCTCAGTTCCGAACAGCGCCTGCAGCAGGCGCAGCCACAGGCCACCCATACCCTGCAACTGGACTGGCAAGGTCCGCTGGAGTTCTCCCGCCTGGAGGCAGCCTGGGAAACGGTGGTGGCGCGCCACGCCATCCTGCGCCATGCCTTCGGCCAGGTCGAAGGCTATCGCGGCCTGCGCCAGGCGCCGCTGCCGCAGACACCGACACAGAACCTGCGCTTGCACAGGCTGCCGCCTGGCGCCCCCATGCCGACGGCCCAGTTCGATACGGCGTGCGGGCAAGTGATCCAGGCCTGGCTGGCCCAGGATGAGGCGCAGCGCGGCCGCCTGCTGTTGGCGGCCGCGCCACTGGTGGCCGATCACCGCAGCCTGTGGCTACTGGCCGATGAAGTGCGGCGCCAGTACCGCGATCAGGGAACACCCGCCGAGGAAGCCTTCCAATATGCCGATTACGTGCAATGGCGCCAGTCCCTCGATGAGGATGACGATGCCCGCATCGGCCAGGCTTACTGGGCCAACCTGGGCCAGCAACTGGCCCAGGTGCCGGCGCTGCGCTTGTCCTATCGGCGCGAGGCAGTGTCTGGTACGGCTGTACCGGCTGTCGTGCGCAGCTGTATCGGTACTGTACCGGCCACTGGCCTGCAAGCGCTGCAGGCCACCCGGCAACTGGACGCCGCCACCGTCCTGCAGGCGGCCTGGCTGGCGCTGCTGGCCCGCTTGGGGCAAGTCAGCCAGATCGCCTGCGCGTGGCAGCACGATTGCCGCGACGACTACGAACCCATGGCTCAGGCGCTGGGCCTCTATGGCAAGACCTTGCCGCTGACCCTGAACCTGGCGCCGCAAGCCACGCTCGGCGAACTGGCGGCGCAACTGGCCGCCCAGTGTGAACAGCACGTGGCTGCGCAGGAATACCTGCCCGATGATCTGGCGGCCAGACTACCGGAAATCGGCTTCAGCGCGCGTCGCACTGCGAGGTGCTGGCAGGATGGCGCGCTGCGCTGGCAACTGCAATGGCCGGCCTCAGGCGATGCACGACTGGAGCTGGCGCTGCAAGCCGATCTGGCCGATCCGTCAGCGCCCGCGCTGGAATTGCACTACGATGCGCGCCGTTACGATGCCGCCAGCATGGCGGGGCTGCTGCGCCAATATGAAGCCTGGCTGGGCGAGGCGCTGGCCCATCCCGATGCGGCCTGGGCGCAATGGCAATGGGAGGATGCCGCAGTCTGGCCGCAACGGCTGCCGGCACAGGCTGAGACAATGGCGCCGGGCCGCGACACGCTGCTGGCGCACATCGCCGCGCACGCCGTCACTACGCCGCAGGCCATCGCCTTGTCCAGCGCCGGCGGCAAGATCAGCTATGGGCAACTGCTGCAGCGCGTGAACCAGCTGGCGCACTGGCTGCAGGCGCAGGGCGTGGCGCGCGGTGCGCACGTGGCGCTGGTATTGCCGCGCTCGCCGGACATGGTGCTGGCGCTGCTGGCGGTGTGGCGTTGCGGCGCGGCCTACGTACCCATCGATCCGGACTGGCCTGTGGCGCGCCAGCATGCCGTGCTGGCCGATGCCGCTCCGGCGCTGGTGCTGCATGATGGCAAGGCCGTATCCGCAGCGGGCTGGCGCCACGCAGTGCTACCCGTGGATCTGCAGGACTATCCCGCGCATGCGCCTGCCATCGAGCCGGGCCTGCAGGATCTGGCTTATCTGCTCTATACCTCGGGGTCCACCGGCACCCCCAAGGGCGTGCTGATCGAGCATGCACAATTGCTCAACTATGTGGTGGCGGCCTCGCAAGGCATGGCGCTGGCCGAGTGCCGCTGCTGGGGCCTGACCAGCACGGTGGCCGCCGACCTGGGCAATACGGCCTTGTTCGGCGCACTGTTCCACGGCGCCGAACTGGCCATTGCCGACGCCAGCGACATGCAGGATGGCGCGCATTTCGCCGCCTTCCTGCAGCGCCATCAGGTCGATGCGATCAAGATCGTGCCCTCGCATCTGGACGCCTTGCTCGACGGCGGATCGGCGGTCTTGCCCGCGACCCTGGTATTGGGCGGCGAGAGCACGCCGGCCGCCTTGTTGCGGCGGATCTGGCAGTACCGGCCGCAGGCCCGCATCTTCAACCACTATGGCCCGACCGAGACCACCGTAGGGGTGATGTGGCATCCATGTTGCCCCGCCGATGCGGCCGACGATGCCGGCGCGGTACCGCTGACCCGCGTCATGGCCAATTGTCGCGTGGCGATCCTGGACGGTGATCTGCGCCCGGTGCCGGTGGGCGGCATCGGCCAGCTCTGCATCGCCGGTGCCCAGCGCAGCCGGGGTTATTTGAACCGTCCAGAGGAAGACCGTCAGGGCTGGTACCGCAGTGGCGACCTGGCCTGCTATCTGCCGCAAGGTGGTTTGCGCATCCTGGGACGGGCCGATGAGCAGGTCAAGATCCGGGGATTCCGCATCGAACCGGCGGAGATCGAAGCAGCCCTGCTGCTGCAGCCTGGCGTGCGCCAGGCTTGCGTAATGGCGCCAGCGGCACAGGGTGAGCCGGCGCACCTGGTGGCCTGGGTGAGCGGCGAGGGCATTGCAGTTGAGAGCCTGCGCAGCGCCTTGCAGGACTTGCTGCCGGAACCGATGCAGCCGGCCCGCATCGTGGCGTTGCCATCCTTCCCCCGGCTGGCCAATGGCAAGGTCGACCGGCGTGCCTTGCTGGCTACGTTGGCGCAGGAGACGGTGAGCGCAGGGCAGGGTAGTGAAACCGAAGCGCCACGCGACGATCTCGAATTCATCGTCCTGCACACCATGCAGCAACTGCTGCCCGAGGCTGCGGCGCTGGGCCGCGAGAGCGACTTCATCGAAGCGGGCGGCCATTCGCTGCTGGCCATCAAGCTGGTGGCGCGGCTGCGCAAGCTGCTGCAGGTCGACATCGCCCCGGCCCTGGTGTTCGACCATGCCACCCCGGCCGCACTGGCGGCCGCGCTGCGCGCACAGGCGCCCGATGCGGCGGCCCTGGAGCAACTGGCCGGCCTGCGCCGCACGCTGCTGGAGATGCCCGCTGCGCAACGCGACGCCCTGCTGGAACAGGCCTAGCCGTCGCCTCTTTTCTTGGATCACGCTTTCATGAACGAAAAAAATCATCAATTGCTGGCACTGCTGCAGGCCGATCAACGCGAACAGGAGCAGGCCGCTGGTGCTGCACCTCAGGAGGGCCCGGCGCCGCTGTCGTTCTCCCAGCAGCAGCTGTGGTATCTGCATCAGCTGGCGCCGCACCAGACCGCTTACAACCTGACCCGCGCCTTCCGCCTGCAGGGCCGGCTGGACCACGCCGCGCTGCAGGCCGCCTTCGATGCCCTCATCGCGCGCCATGCCAGCCTGCGCACGCGTTTTGTCGAGCACGACGGCGTAGCCTGCCAGGAAGTCCTCCCGGCCGTGGCGCTGCCGCTGCAACTGAGCGACCTGCGCGGGCAGCCGGCCGAGGCGCATGAAGCGCTGGTCACGGCGGCCATCGACGCTGCCGCACACCACGTCTTCGACCTGGGCCAGGCGCCGCTGATGTTCGTGCGGCTGCTGCAACTGGGCGAGCAAGATCATCTGCTCGTCATGGGCATGCACCACATCGTCTCCGATGCCTGGTCCAATCCCGTGATCGTCCGCGACCTGCAGCAAGCCTATGCGCAAGCCCTGGCCGGACAGGCCCCGGCGCTGCCGCCGCTGGCCTTGCAATACGCCGATCACGCGCGCTGGCAGCGTGCACATTGCCAAGGGGAGTGGCTGCGGCAGGAGCTGGATCACTGGCAAGCCAGGCTGGGCCAGGACGTGCCGCCGCTGAACCTGCCGGTGGAGCAGGGCGGCAGCGCCAGCGAGGAAGACGGCGCGCTCTACAGCCTGGTACTGGATGATGCGCTGGCGGCGCGCCTGCGCCAGTTCTGCCAGCAGGAGCGCTGCACGCCCTTCGTGGTCATGCTGGCGGCCTGGCAGGTGACGCTGCGCCATTGCTGCGGCCAGGATGATTTCGCGGTCGGCATTCCCCAGGCCGGGCGTAACCGGCCTGAACTGCAGGAGATGGTCGGCTTCTTCGTCACCACCCAGGTGATGCGCGCGCGTCTGGACCCCGGCATGAGCCTGCGTGCGCTATGCCGCCAGGTGCGCAGCGACACGCTGGACGCCATGGCGCATGCCGAGCTGCCCTTCGAACTGCTGCTGGAGCGCTATCCCGCCGAACGCGGCCTGCCGCGCCATCCGCTGTTCCAGACCCTGTTCGGACTGCAGGTCATCGACGGCAGCGGCACGCTGGATCTGCCGGGACTGCAGTCCAGTACGCTGGAGATTGCCTTGCATGCGGCCAAGTTCGATCTGGCGCTGGACGTCAAGCTCATCCGCGGACAAGTGAAACTGCGGCTGGAATACCGCCGCGCCCTGTTCCGGGAGAGCAGCATTGCCCGTATCGCTGCGGTCTATCTCACCGTACTGGAACAGTTGGGCAGCGCCGCCGACACCCCTCTCGGTGAACTGGCCCTGCTCGGCGGCAAGGAACAGTCGATGTTGCAGGCATGGAGCGTCAATCCGCAAGCGCATGGGGCCGGTGACGTACTGGCGCTGATCGAGGCGCAGGCACAGGCGCACCCCGGGCGGCCTGCCTTGCGCGTGCCGCATACCGGACAGGCGCTGGATTACGGCCAGCTCAATGGCCGCGCCAATGCACTGGCACACTGGCTGATCGCACAGGGCGTCCGCCGCGACCAGCGGGTGGGCGTTTGCATGGAGCGTTCCGAGGACATGGTGCTGGCCCTGCTGGCCATCATGAAAGCCGGGGCGGCCTACGTCCCGATGGACCCCGATCATCCGCCGCAGCGCTTGCGCTACTTCATCGAAGACAGCCGCACCTCTCTGCTGCTGACCCACGCAAGTGTACTGGGCCAGTTACCGGAAGTGTCCGGTTGCCGTATCGTCGATGTCGCCGCACTGTCCGGTCTTGCGCCTGCCGGGAATCCCGGCCTGCCGATTCATCCGGAACAACTGGCCTACGTCATCTACACCTCCGGCTCCACCGGCCAGCCCAAGGGTGCCGCCAATCGCCACGGTAGCCTCTACAACCGCTTGGCATGGATGCAGGAGGCTTATCAGCTCGGCCCCGATGACCGCGTATTGCAGAAGACACCGTTCGGCTTCGACGTCTCGGTGTGGGAATTCTTCTGGCCGCTGATGACCGGCGCCGAACTGGTCATGGCCGCGCCCGGTGAACACCGCGATCCGGCACGGCTGGCGGCGCTGATCGAACAAGCCGGCATCACTACCTTGCACTTCGTGCCCTCGATGCTGCAAGCCTTCGTCAACGACGGCCACGGCCCGGATTGTCCCAGCCTGCGCCGGGTGATCTGCAGCGGCGAAGCGCTGCCGATGGAATTGCAGCAGCAGACCCAGCGCCAGCTTCCGCAGGCGGCCTTGATCAACCTGTATGGTCCGACCGAAGCTGCCATCGACGTCACCCACTGGACTTGCCAGCGCGACGACGCAGGCCATAGCGTCTCCATCGGCCGCCCCATCAGCGCCACCCGGACCTATGTGCTGGATGCGGCGATGCAGCTGGTGCCGCCGGGGGTAGCCGGGGAGCTGTACCTGGGCGGGGTCAACCTGGCCCGCGCCTATCTGAACAAGCCGGGCCTGACGGCAGAGCGTTTCGTCGCCGACCCGTTCTCCAGCACGGGTCAGCGCCTGTATCGCACGGGCGACCTGGTGCGCTGGCGCGAAGATGGCCAGTTGATGTACCTGGGGCGTCTGGATCATCAGGTCAAGCTGCGCGGCCTGCGTATCGAACTGGGCGAGATCGAGGCGGCCTTGCTGGTACAACCGTCCATCCGTGAAGCGGTGGTGGTGGCGGTGGAGGGACAGCGACTGGCGGCGTATGTGTCGCTGCATCAGGGCGCAAGTCACGACGAGCTAGCGCTCAAGAGCGCACTGGCCGAGCATCTGCCGGAGTACATGGTACCGGCCATCATCATGGTGCTGTCGGCATTGCCGCTGAACACCAATGGCAAGATCGACCGCAAGGCCTTGCCGGCCGTGCAGGTCAGCCAGCAGAACGATTACAGCGCCCCGCAAGGCGAGATTGAACAGGCGCTGGCGGCAATCTGGCAAGACGTGCTGGGCCTGCCGCAGGTCGGACGCCAGGACAATTTCTTTGCGCTGGGCGGCGATTCCATCTTGAGCCTGCAGATCATCGCGCGCCTGCGCAAGGCCGGATGGAAGCTGACGCCGCGCCAGATGTTCGATCGCCAGACCATCGCCCAACTGGCCGAGGTGGCGCAGCCCATCGAACAGGCCGTCCGCCCTACGGCCGTGGCGGTCGCCGCCAGCGGCCCCGACCTCAGCCTGCTGGCCTCGGCCGCTATGCCTGCCTTGCCGGTGCCGTCCGGGCAGGTGCTGGCCCTCTATCCGCTCTCGCCGATGCAGACCGGGATGCTGTTCCACAGCGTCTACGAGAGCGGCAGTGCGGCCTATCTCAACCAGTTGCGCATCGACATCGATGGCGAGCTGGACGTGGCACGCCTGCAACGTGCATGGCAGGCGGTGCAGGACCGGCATGAGGTGCTGCGCACGGGCTTCCTGGCCGAGCATACGCCGCCGCTGCAATGGGTCGCGCGCACGCTGGCGCTGTCCATCGAGCAAGCCGACGTGCGCGCCAGCAGCGATGCCGAGACGGCGCTCGAAGCGATCGCCGCCGAACAACTGGGGCGCGGCTTCGACCTCGCCCGTCCACCGCTGCAGCGCCTGATGCTGGTGCGTACCGGTGCAGCCCGCCACCATTTCATCTGGACCGTGCACCACCTGCTGCTGGATGGCTGGAGCACTTCGCAACTGCTGGGCGAGGTGGTGCGCCACTACCATGGACAGCCCGCCACCGAGCCGGTGCAGGGAGCCTACCGCGATTACATCGCGTGGCTGCAGCAACAGGATGGCGAGGCCGCCCGCCGCCATTGGCAGGAAAGCCTGGCGCCGCTGGCCGCACCGACCTATCTGCATCAGGCTTGCACCCCGGTGCAGCCGGATCAGGAACCCATGGGCGATGGCGAATACAAGGTCTTCCTCCCGGTGGCGCAGACCGAGCAATTGCAAGGCTTCGCAAAGGCGCAGCGGGTGACGCTGAACACCTTGCTGCAAGCTGCCTGGGGGCTGCTGCTGCAACGCTATACCGGGCAGGCGGCAGTGTGCTTCGGCGCCACCGTCGCCGGACGTCCCGAGGAACTGGAGGGCGTGCAGCAATGGCTGGGCCTGTTCATCAACACCTTGCCGGTGCTGGTGCCGGCGGCCCACGCGCAGCCGGTCGGCCAGTGGCTGCAAGCGCTGCAGGACCAGAATCTGGCCGCACGCGCCTTCCAGCACACCCCGCTCTACGAGATCCAGCGCTGGCACGGCCATCTCGGCCAGAGCCTGTTCGACAGCATCCTGGTGTTCGAGAACTATCCCATCGACAGCGTGCTGCGCAGCGGCCAGGCGCAGGGCCCGCGCTTTTGCCGTACCCATACCCGCGAGCAGACCAACTATCCGATGACCGTGGGCGTGGCGCCGGGCGATGGCGTGCAGAACGGCTTGCAGATCGGCTTGCGCTATCAACGCCAGCACTTCGATGCGCAGACCGTGCAGCAGATCGCCCGCCATCTGCTGCAGGGATTGCTGGCACTGACACAATCGGCGACGCGCGCCGTGGGCGAGGTGACGCTGCTGGCACAGCAGGAGCAGCAGGCGCTCTTGCAGTTGGGGCAGGCGGCACCGGACGAACTTCAGCGCGTGCCGGTGCACGTCCTGTTCTCGCATATCGCACAGTGTCAGCCGCACGCCGAGGCGGTGGTGATGGGCGAGCGCAGCCTCAGCTATGGCCAGATCGAAGAGCGCTCCAATCGCTTCGCCCATCATCTGCTGGCGCGCGGCCTGCCCTCTGGTACTGGCGCAGAGGAACAGCGCATCGCCGTGGCGCTGCCGCGTTCGCCGGAGATGATCGTGGTGTTGCTGGGCATTCTCAAGGCTGGAGCGGCCTACGTGATGATCGATCTGGAAGCGCCCCAGGAGCGCGTGGCCTATATGCTGCGCGATGCCCGCGCCGGCCTGGTGATCGTGCAGGACCAGCCCTGGCCGGCGCTGGCGACGCAGACCGGCCGCGACTGGCTGGATATCGGCAGCCTCGATCTCGAAGAGGGTCCGGCGGGGCTGCCTGCCGTCGAGACCAGCCCGGAAAGCCTGGCCTACGTCATCTACACCTCTGGCTCTACCGGCCGAGCCAAGGGCGTGGAGGTGGCGCACGGGCCGCTGTCCATGCACATCCAGGCCACCGCCGGGCTCTACGAGATGGGGCCGCAGTCGCGCGAACTGCATTTCCTCTCCTTCAGTTTCGATGGCGCCCATGAGCGCTGGATGACGGTTCTCTGCGTGGGCGGCGTGCTGGTGCTGCGCGATCCGGACCTGTGGACGCCGGAGCAGACGGCGGCGGCGCTGCATCGGCACCGCATCACCCATGCCGGGTTCCCGCCGGTCTATCTCAAGCAACTGGCCGACTGGGTGGAACGCAGCGGCAATCCGCCCACGGTCTTCCTGTATTCCTTCGGCGGCGAAGCCATGCCGCGCGAGACCTTCGAGCAGGTGCAGCGCGTGCTGCGTCCGCAGCGTCTGATCAATGGCTACGGCCCGACCGAAACGGTGGTCACGCCCCTGGTCTGGAAGGCCGCTGCGACCCAGCCGTGCGATGTGCCGTATGCGCCTATCGGAAGGCCTGTCGGCCAGCGCACCGCCATGATCCTGGATGACCGGCTGCAGTTGCTGCCGCGCGGCGTGGCCGGCGAACTCTACATCGGCGGCACCGGACTGGCGCGCGGGTACCTGGACCGTCCGGGCTTGACGGCGGCGTCCTTCCTGGCCGATCCATTCGGCGCAGCAGGGCAGCGCATGTACCGTACCGGCGACCTGGCGCGCTGGCGCGAGGATGGGCAGATCGCCTACCTGGGGCGTATCGACCATCAGGTCAAGATCAAGGGTTTCCGCATCGAACTGGGCGAGGTCGAGGCGGCACTGCTGGCCCAGCCGGCCATTCGTCAGGCCGTGGTGGTGGTGCGTGCCGTGGGCGGGGTCGACCGGTTGCTGGCCTTCGTCAGCGCGCCTGCGGGAAGCACGCCCGATCTGGCGGCGATCCAGGGTGCGCTGGCTGCGAGCCTGCCGGCCTACATGCTGCCCAGCCGCATCATCGTGCTGCCGGCGCTGCCGCTCAACGCCAATGGCAAGATCGACCGCAAGGCGCTGCCGCAGGAACTGCCGGCCCTGCCCGAAAGCGATGTCGGCGCGGCCCCCGAGGGCGCGCTGGAAAGCCTGATCGCGGCTACTTGGGCCGAAGTGCTGGGGGTGCAGCGGGTCGGCCGTCATGACAATTTCTTCGAACTGGGCGGGGACTCCATCCTCAGCCTGCAGATCATCGCGCGCCTGCGCCAGCAGGGATGGAAACTGACCCCGCGCCAGATCTTCGAACAACAGACCGTGGCAGCGCTGGCCCAGGCGGCTACCCCGGCCGACCCGGTGGCGCAGCCGGCACAGGCCGGCCTGGCAGCCGATGATGCCAGCGCGGGGCCGGTGCCGCTGCTGCCGATCCAGGCCGACTTCCTGGCCAGCGCCATCCCGCAGCGCCACCACTGGAACCAGGCCATTCTGTTGCACAGCCGCCAGCCCATCGACTTCGGCGCGATGCAGCAGGCCCTGGTCGATGTGGTCAATCACCACGACGCCCTGCGCATGGTCTTCCGCCAGGAGGCACAGGACCAATGGCAGCAGGCCTATGGCGCGCGCCGCGAACGCGATGCGGATGAATCGCTGCTGTGGCAGGCGCAAGTGCATTCGCCGGCCGAGCTGGAGGCCTTCTGCGCGCGCGTGCAGCGCAGCCTGCGGCTGGAACGCGGCCCGCTGCTACGCGCAGGCAGCATGGTACTGGACGACGGCAGCTGGCGGCTGCTGCTGGTGGTGCACCATCTGGTGGTGGATGGCGTGTCCTGGCGCATCCTGCTGGAAGACCTGCAACTGGCCTATCGCCAGCGCCTGGCCGGGGCCGCCCCGGTCTTGCCGGCCAAGACCGCCTCCTACCGCCAGTGGGGCCGTTTCCTGCAAGCCCAGGCGGCCCGCCGCCACGATGAACTTGGCTACTGGCAAGCATGGCAAGACCTGCCCGCCAGCCTGCCTTGCGATCATCCCGAGGCGCCGCTGCGGGCCGCCGACCAGGCGCGCGTGGCATGCCGCCTGGACGCCGTGCAGACGCAGGCGCTGGTCAAACAGGCGCCGGCGGCCTATCGCACCCGCATCAACGATCTGCTGCTGGCCGCGCTGGGGCGGGCATTGGGACAGTGGGGCGGTATGGCGCAACTGCTCATCACGCTCGAAGGGCATGGCCGCGAGCAGCTCGATGCCGGCAGCGAAGCGCTGGACGTTTCCCGCACCATAGGCTGGTTCACCAGCGTCATGCCGGTGGCCTTGCCTACGGCAGGCGAGTGGCCCGCGCTGATCCGCGCGGTCAAGAGCATGCTGCGCAGCCTGCCGGACAACGGCATCGGCTACGGCCTGCTGCGGCAATGGGGTAGCGCCGCAGAGCGCCAGGCCCTGCAGCGCATGCCCAAGCCGGCCCTGGCTTTCAACTATCTGGGCCAGTTCGACGGCAATTTCCGCGAGGAGGGCGGCTGGCAGCCTGCGGCGGAGTCGCCCGGTGCCTCACGCGATCCAGACGCGCCGCTGGGCTGCGAGCTTTCCATCAATGGCCAGGTGGCCGGTGGCGAACTGCGGCTGGAGATCAGCTACAGCCGCCAACGCTATGAGGCTGCCACCGTAGAGCGGCTGGCCGGCGCGCTGGAGACGGCCTTGCACGAGCTCATCGCCCATTGCGCCAGCAGCGCAGGCGGGGTGACGCCCTCGGACTTCCCGCTGTTGCAGCGCGACCAGGCGCAACTGGATGCCATCGTGGCCGAGATGGCTTGCGCGCCATCCCTGATCGAGGACATCTATCCGGCCACCCCATGGCAGCGCAACATGCTGCGCCATCTGCGCGACTCACCCTATGCGGTGGCCAACGTGGTACAGCTCGACGCCAGCAGCGCCCACATCGATCTGGCGCGCTTCGCCCAGGCCTGGCGCACCGTATTGCAGCGCCATCCCATCCTGCGCACCGGCTTTGCCTGGGGTGGCCAGGCGCAGCCGGTGCAGGTGGTCTTGCGCCAGACCGAGTTGCCGCTGACCGTGCTGGACTGGCGCGGCCAGTCGGCAGCCAATGTGCAGCAGCAATGGGAAGCGCTGTGCCGCCACGAGCACCAGCGTGGCTTTGCGCCACAGCAGGCGCCGTTGATGCGCTTCGTGATCGCCCGCGAGGAGCAGGGCTACCGGCTGCTGTGGACCTGGCACCACGTGCTGCTGGATGGCTGGAGCATGTCGCAGTTGCTGGGCGAAGTGTTCTCGCTGATGGAAGCGCAGCCGTTGCAGCACCAGGCGCTGGACTTCCGCCATTACATCGACTGGTTGCAACGGCAAGCCACGCCGGCAGATGAACAGTTCTGGCGCGCCCAGTTCGCACGCTGCCCTCAGTTCCCGGCCGGGCTGCTGTGCGGGGTGCCGACCCGGCTGCCGCAAGGCCAGGCCAGTGGCGCCAGCTCGGCCTATGACACCGTGCGCGAGCAGCTCGGCAGCACGCAGACGCAGGCCCTGCAAGCCTTTGCGGCCAGCAGCAAGGTCACCCTCAATACCCTGGTGCAGGCAGCCTGGAGCCTGGTGTTGCAGGAAGCGACCGGCAGCGACGATGTGGTGTTCGGCGTCACGGCCTCCGGACGCAGTACTGATTTTCCGGGGATAGAACGGGTCATGGGCATGTGCATCAATACCTTGCCGCTGATCCAGCATCTGCAGGGGGACTTGCGTGTGCCGCAGTGGCTGGCCGGGCTGCAATCGCACAACCTGGCGCTGCGCCAGCGCGAGCACGTGGACCTGGCTGCGATCTCGCAATGGGCAGGGCGCAGCGAGGGCGACTGGTTCGACAGCCTGCTGATCTTCGAGAACTTCCCGGTGGATGAATCGCTGAAAAAGGGCGTGGGCCGCTCGCTGGCCTTCGATGCCATCCGCAGCCGCGGCGCCACCGAATTCCCCTTGACGGTGGTGGTCTTGCCGGGTGCAGCCCTGCGCTTCCAGTTCGAATACGATGGCGCGCGGCTGGAACAGGCGCACGTGGCGCATCTGGCGCGCCGGCTGATCGAACTGCTGCTGGCGCTGCCCGGCCAGGAGAAACTGTCCGGATTGCTGCGCCAGGGTGGCCCGGTTGTCTCATCCAAGCGTGCGGCCAACCGTACCGGCACTGTACCGGTACTGCAACGCCATCCGTACAGCCCTGCCCAGGCCGAGTGTCAGGAGGACGTGGTACTGGTGTGCTTGCCGGCACACATGGGCAATGCGCATGAGTACGATGCGCTGGCTGCGGCCATCGGGAAGGAGCACGCGATGTTCCAGCTGCTCTGTCCGCCGCATGAGCAATGGCGCTGGAGCAGCATGGATGCCGATGCACTGGCTGCGCAGTATGCCAGCGCGCTCTGCGAAGCCCTGCCGGGCAGGCGTGTGCGCCTGCTGGGCTGGTCCGTGGGCGGCCTGCTGGCGCTGGAGACGGCGCACCAGCTGCACCAGCGCCGCGATGCGGCGGTGCAGGTCGAGTGGATCGGCCTGGTCGACAGTGCCGACTTTGCCGGCCTGCGCCAGCAACTGGCGCAACTGCCCGCACCGCCGGCTGCCGTGCTGCAAGCCCATGAAGCCACCCTGGAACGCTGGCTGCAGCGTTCGCCGCGGCGCGCCCTCTGGTATGCGCTGCTGGCGCAGATGAGTGCGCCGCAGCGCGCTTATTTCCTGTTGGAGATCGTCGGCAGATTGGGCGAGCGACTGCCGCTGGATGCGCCCGGTCAGAGCGGTGCCGAAGCGGCGCTGTGGGAACGCATCCGCTGTCTGCGGCTGGGCCTGCAGGCACAGGTCCGGGTGAGGGCACCGCTGCACGTATGGCAGGCCGGACGGCGCGAGGCCGGGCAGATGCCGACCGACTGGACGCAGTACGCCGGGACGCTGGCTTCCCTGGCCACGGTGGAGCAGGCCGACCATCTGTCCATCCTCGGCCATGCGCAGTGGCATGCCAGCGTACTGGCACTGCTGCGCTGAGGCGGATGGCCGACCTGAAAAAACGGCCTCCCGGAATCATCCGGGAGGCCGTGGAAAAGTGCCTGGCAGAGCGGACTCAGGCCTTGTGCAGGTGAGCCCTGCGGCCCTTGCGCTTCTTCCACCAGACCACCACGCCGGTCACCGACAGCAGCGTGATCACCAGTCCCATGCAGGAGATGAAGATGCGCCATGGCAGTCCGAATACCTGGCCCATGTGCAGCGCGCCTATCCAGTTGCTGAAGGTGTTGCCGCTGCGGTCGCCCTTGGGCAGCCAGTGGCCGCGCAGCTGGCCGGTGCGGGCATCGATCAGGATGCCGGTATTGCCGACGTTGCTGCGCAGATCGGCGCTGCTGTGGACCATGTAGGCATAGAGGCCGCGGCGGCGGTCGAAGCTCAGTCTTTCCTCGAAGTCGGTGCGGATGCCCCGTTCGGCAGCAAAGCGCTGCATCGCCTCGCGCGCCATGGCGTGCGCCTGCGGCCAGCTCATGGGCGGCTGCACCATGGGTTCGCGCAAGGGCGGCTGGGCACGCCAGCTGGTATCGAAGGGCAGGATGCGCGACATCACCGGCATGTAGATCTGCTCACGCAGGTTGAACATCACGCTGGACCAGGCGAACAGCAGCAGCATCAGCCAGCACCATAGCCCGAAGGCGCGGTGCAGGTCGAGGTTGACGCGGTAGATGCCGGCCTGCCACTTCACCATCCAGGCCGGTTTCCACTTGCTCAGGAAGGGCCGTGCGCGCGGCCAGGTCAGATACATCCCGACGAAGCAGTCGATGGTCCAGAAGGTCGAGACCAGCCCCATCAGCAAGGCCCCCGCCACCCGTGGCAGGGCCATGGAATGGTGGATGTTGAAGACCAGCGGCATCAGGTTCTGCGGATGCAGGCTGATCTTGTCGCGGTCGCGTACGCCCTGCACCTTGCCGGTATAGGGATTGACCAGGATTTCGTTGTAGCCCAGCCGGTAGGGCCGGCCGCTGGCCGGATCGGTGGCGGGGTCGGCCGTGAAGGAGACCGTGCGGCCGGGCTGCGGGTGCAGTATCAGCTGGTTGACGTAAACCTTCTCGCCCAATTGCTGCTGGACCCGTTCCCGCAGGACGTAGGGGTCCAGCATGGCGTCAGCCTTCTGGCCCGGTGCCGGCTGGGCCAGTTGCAGCTCGGGCGCGAGCCAGACCTCCAGCTCATCCTCGAAGGCCAGCAGGATGCCGGTCAGGCTGGCCACCACGAGGAAAAACGCGATCGCCAGACCGGTCCAGCGATGCAGCAGGACAAAGGTCTGGCGGCTCGGCACCCACGGCCTCCAGGCACGCCCGGAGGACCCCGGAGCGGGATTTACCATCGTGTGGTCACCTGTACCAGGCCGGTGCGGCGGGCGCCGTATTCACACAGTTCCGAGCAGAAGGCATAGATGCGGTCGGTCACGTTGTTGATCTTGAGCGCCAGCTCGAAGTTGCGCCAGTCGCTGGAGATGCGGCCCAGGTCGAAACGCGCGCCGAAGTCCAGCAGGGTGACCGAGGGGGTCTCGAAGGTGTTGAGCGCATTGCCATAGGCGCGGCCGATGTAGCGCACCCCCGCCGAGACGTGCGTACCGGCCAGCGTGCCGCGCTGGAAACCGTAGTCCAGCAGCACGCCGGCACTGTGCTTGGAGGCGCCCGGCAGCGCCTTGCCCACGGTGCTGGTAGTGGTGCTGCTGGAGGTGTTGCTGGTCACCTTGGTATTGGTATAGCTGTAGCTGGAGGTCATGTTCAGGCCATCGGCCAGCGACATCTTGCCTTCCAGTTCGACCCCGCGTGAACGGGCTTCGCCAGTCTGCGTGTAGTAACCGGCGTGGGCCAGGTCGGCGGTGGAGACGTTCTGGCGGGTCAGGTCGAACAAGGCCATGGTGAAGAGCGCATTGGTATTGACCGGTGCGTACTTCACGCCGGCTTCATATTGCTTGGCGGTCTCCGGGGTGAGCATGGCGCCGCCGTAGCTGGTGCCGGTGGTCGGGGTGAAGGACTCGGAGTAGCTGGCATAGGGCGACCAGCCACCATCGAGTTCATACACCGTGCCCAGGTTGCGGGTATTGGCCTGGTCGCTGCGCTTGGTCTGGGTCTTGGCGATGTAGTTGGTGACGGTCTGGTCGGAGTTGTCGTGGCGAATGCCGGCCGAGACGATCCAGCGCTGGCCGATCTTGAGCTGGTCCTGCAGATACACGCCGATCTGTTCGTCCAGGGTCTTGGTGTTGTAGTTGTCTGCTACCGTCGGCAGGTTGGCATAGGTGTTGGTGTAGATGTTGGAGAGCACGTAGCCGGCCAGGGTGTTGGGGCTGGTGTAGCCGCTCACGGTGCCGGCCGTGCGATGGTAGTCCACGCCCATGAGCACCTTGTGCTTGAGCAGGCCGGTGCTGAAGTCGGCTTGCAGCTGGTTGTCGGTGGTGAAGGTGTCGGAATTGGTCTTCAGGCGCCAGCGCTGCAGGGCCGCCGTGGCGTATTGCGTGGTCGGATAGAAGGAGGCGAAGCGCAGGTTGTTGCGGGTGCCGTCGTACTTGGTGTAGCGCAGGTTCTGCCGGAACGTCCACACATCGTCGAACTGGTGCGAGAACTGCGAGCTGATGGACGCGTTGTCGTAGCGTTCGTTGTTGTCGGCCGAGCGGCCCAGCGCGGTGCTGGTCGGGATGCGGCCATTGGGGTTGTAGGTCACCGTGCCGGCCGCCGGGAACAGGTTGTTGGCCAGGCCCTCGCTACGTTGCAGTTCGATGCGGCCGGTCCATTCGGTACGGTCATCGGGGCGCCAGGTGATGGCCGGCGCCAGGAACAGGCGGTTGTCCACGGTGTTGTCGACCTGGGTCTTGGCTTCGCGCGCCAGCGCGGTGAGGCGATAGGACCAGACGCCGGCGTCATCCAGGGCGCCGCCGAAGTCACCGGCGATCTGCTTGCGGTCGAAGCTGCCGACCTGCACTTCCAGTTCATGCAGGGGTGTGGTGGTGGGCTTCTTGGAGACCACGTTGATCAGGCCGCCCGGAGAGTTCTGGCCGAACAGCACCGAGGCCGGGCCGTGCAGCAGTTCGATGCGTTCCAGGCCATAGGGCTCGGGCGCGTAGCGGCTGTAGCTGGCGTTGGAGGAGGTCAGCATGCCGTCGCGGTAGAAGGAGCCGCCATTGTTGAGGGAAAAGCCGCGCAGCAGCGCACCGGTATCGACGATGGCAAAGGCACCGGTGGAGACCTGCACACCGCTGGTGTAGCTGAGTGCTTCGGCCACGGTGCGGGCCTGCTGGGTGGCGATCTGGTCGGCCGTCACCACCGAGATCGAGGTCGGCGTTTCGGTGATGGGGGTATCGGTCTTGGTGGCGGTGGCGCTGCGCTTGGCCACGAAGCCATGCACCGGGCCGGTGGCTTTCTCTTCTTCTCCCGTCGCCGTGACGGTAACCTGGGGCAGTTTTTCATCCGTGCCGGTGGTCTGCGCCAGGCTGTTGGCGGAGACCGACATGCCCAGCAGGGCGCACTGGAGGGAGCTGACCAGCAGGCGCTGGCGCAGCGGGGAAGGGTGGTTCCGGGAGTGTCGTTGGGTCATGATAAAACGCGTTCCTCGATTGCTGTTGTTGTTGGTGTTGACGTTGTTGATGTGACGTTGAACATGGGGCAGCGCTGGCGGCGGCTGGCGCGCTCCGGGTCAGGCCTGCAAGGCGCCGTGGCGCTTGGCATCCCCTGATGCCTGCAGTGCTGCGGGGATTGCCTGGCCCTGGTGCAGCTTGTGCGTGAGGGCCAGGCGGATTTCGTCGGTGCGGATCGCCGTGATCGAGAGCAGGGTGTCGCTCAGGCCATGCGAGGCTTCGCAACTGCCCTGCAGGAAGATCGCCGGGCGGAAGTTGGGTGTGCTGTCCAGCCGGTAGTGGCGATCCACACGCATGCCCGGCAGGTAGGCCTGCAGCTCGCCCAGCAGGGCGTGATGCTGCTGGCGCTGGTAGCCGGTGCCCAGGATCACGGCATCATAGGTCTCGGTGTTGGCCTGGCCGGTTTCCAGGTTCTTCAGGGCCAGGTGCACACCGGCTTCATCGCTCCAGGCCTTCATCGTTTCGTGGCGGCGCAGGAAGCGGTGGCGCTGTTCTCCCTTGACCTTCTGCTGGTACAGCACGTCGTAGAGCCGTTCGATCAGGGCCATGTCGGGCGCGGCATAGTTGGTCTGCATGAATTCGTCGAGCAGCGCTGCGCGGCTGTCTTCGGGCGTGTTGTAGACGTAATCGGTGTAGTCGGGATTGAAGATCTCGTTGACGAAGGGGCTGTCGTCGGAAGGCTTGATGGTGCGTGCGCGCGTGATCAGATCCACCGTCAGGCGCGGATGGCCCTGCAGTTCCAGGAAGATCTCGGTGGCGCTCTGGCCGGCGCCGATGACGGCCACGCGGCGCGGCTGTTGCAGCTGTGCGAAGTCGCGGCGGAAGCTGCTGGAATGGAACACGCGCGGTTCGTCGCGCAGGTGCGCCAGGCAATCCGGGATGTTGGGCGTGCCGCCCAGGGCCATCACCAGGTTGCGCGTGAGCCGCTCGTGGGTGCGGTGTTGGGCATCGCGCGAGACCACCCGCAGCAGTGCTACTTCGCTGCCCTTGATCTCGGGCAGCACGGCGATGACCTCTTCGCCGTAATGGCATTGATGAGCGAAGTGGCCGGCCGCCCAGGCCAGGTAATCGTTGAACTCCAGTCGGCTGGGATAGAAGGTCTTGAGATTGATGAAGTCCGACAGCCGCCGTTTCTGGTGCAGGTAGTTGATGAAGGTGTAGGGGCTGGCGGGATTGCGCAGCGTGGCCAGGTCCTTGAGGAAGGAAATCTGCATGTGGGTGCCATCGAGCATCATGTCGCCGTGCCAGGCGAAGTGCGGCTGTTTTTCCAGGAACAGGGCATCGATCGGGCCAGCCTCGGATTGGCCTTCCTGCAGGGCGATGGCCAGGGCCAGGTTGGACGGGCCGAATCCGACACCGATGAGGTCATGGATCTTCAAGACGGAGCTCCTTTCAGGGAAAAAGCGGGAAAAACGGCGGATCCAGTGGCGCCAGCGCAGTCTGCGGCTGCCACAGGCCTTGCCCGAAATAACGTTCGCGCGACAGCATCACCAGCATGGCGCGCTTGTGCGGGAAGTCGAACTCCTTGAGCTTGGCGTAGCCGCTCTTGTCGAGATTGCGGATCTGCTTCTCATGGTCTGCACGGGGCTCGCCGACCACGGTCTGGGTGCGGCAATCGTCGAGGAAGAGGTAATGCGAGATCGAGGTCAGCCAGGCCACCGCGAATTGCTTGCCCCGGAAGGCTTCCTCACCGACCAGCACATGCCAGCCCCGGTCGAAATCGCCACAGTCATAGAAGGGCGCGATGCGGTTTTCCTTGGCCCAATAGACTTCGAAGTAGGCAAAGGGCCGGTCGTCAAAGCTGGCGATCAGCGAGGTCATGTGCGGATCGGCGGCGATGGTGTCGAGATAGCGGCGATGGCGCGCCAGGTCGCCGGCTTCGTCCCAGAACTGCACCACCACCGGGTCATTCATCCAGCGGTTGAAGAGCGCCAGATCCTCTTCCAGGCGCAGGCTGCGCAGCGTCAGGGTCTGGCCCAGCCAGGGCAGGTAGCGGCGATAGACTTCGCCTTCCGGCTTTGGTGGGCGCAGCGGATGGCGCTTGCCCTCGCTCATCACCTGCTGCACCGGGAAGGGCGGGCGCTCCAGCGGCAGCCAGCCGGCTGCGTGCTGCCAGATCAGTTCGGCCACGGCCACGTGGTGCGCGCCCTGGCGCAGCAGCAGGCCGGCCCGGCAAAAGGCGGCAGCCTGTTCCTGCGGCAGCTCGACGTTGATGGTCTTCACCTGCGGCACGTGCAGGAAAACCGTCTGCAACACGGCCAGCAGATCAGCGTAAGTGGCGCCCGCTCCGCCTTCGGGAGCGATGCTCCATTCCTGGCTGCTGCCGTGCAGCCACGACCAGCGCGACCGCACCCGCCCATCGGCATCGGTGACGGCGAGATGCTGCGCCTGGCGCACCACCAGCAGGGGCTCGCCATGGATGCACAAAGGGGTGGCGGCAGCGGCAGAGGAGGGGGACAGCGGCATAAATAAAAGCTCCCGGTAAGCAAAACGACACAACGCAAGGCATCGCGCCGGATACTCAGAAAAGATGAATAAAAGCAACATCCGATCTGATCCGGATCGCAAAGACCTTCACCTTTCTATAGACGAATGAGAAGTATTTTTATTTATAGAAAACAGTGAAATCGGCCGCAAAGCCGCTTGTGAAGCGGGTCAGGGTGTTTTTTGGAGGTTTCCTGACAGGAGGGCAGGGTTAAACCGCGGGGCGGCTGGATCGTCAGTCAAGTGAACAATTCTGCGTTTGCGATTTTCTTGTCTTTACTCTTCCCCCGACTTTTCCGACCCGTTACCGCATGCTCAACTACCTGATACGCCAATCCTGGCGCCTGCTTCTGTTAGCCGCTTCTGCCAGCGTCCTGCGCGGCATCTGCAGCGTGCTCACGGTGGTGCAGATCAATGCCGCCATCGCCGGCCAGGCGGCCAGCCGTCCCCATGCCGCCTGGCAATTCGCGGCCACGGTGCTGCTGCTGATGGTGTTCCACATGCTGTCCAACATTTCTTTCGAGCGGCTGAACCAGCGCGCGCAGGCGGATCTGCGCCGCTACATCTCCGGGCGCGTGATCGGCGCCGATTACCGGCATATCGAGAAGATCGGCGCACCGCGCATCCAGTCGGCCCTGACCGAGCACAGTGCCAAGGTCGCAGAATTCTTTGTCGGCATGCCCGCGATCTTGACCAATTCGGTGGTCGTGATCGGCTGCCTGATCTACATGGTGCTGCTGTCCTGGCAGGTTTTCCTGGGCGCGCTGGCGGTGCTGGCGCTGGGGTCGGTCGGCTATCACCTGGCCCACCTGAAGGCCATCCGCTACCTGGAGCAGGCCGCGCGCGAGCAGGATGTGATGTTTGGCCATTTCCAGGGCATGACCCATGGGGCCAAGGAGTTGCGCCTGCATCGCGACAAGCGTGAGCGGTTCGAGCGCGGCCTGCTGCACGCGGCCATCGAGAACGTGCGTCGCCTGCGTACGCGCGGCATGTGTACCTTCAGCGCCTCGGCCGGCTGGGGCAATTTCCTGATCTTCGCCTTCATCGGCCTGGTGCTGTTCGCGCTGGTCGGCGACGCCCCTGGCCAACGCGCGGTGGTGAGCGGTTTTGCACTGGTGTTCGTGTATATCGTCACGCCGCTGGAAGTGCTGCTGATGAACATCCCGCGTGCCAACCTGGCCCGCGTGGCCGCTGCCCGCATCGATGCCGTCACCCAGGAAATGGCCAGCAGCGAAGCGCCCGCGCCGGCCGGCCAGCGCAGCCTGCTGGACAGCCTGGTGCTGCGCGGTGTGAGCCATCGCTACTATCACGAGCGCAGCGATGGCATGTTCACGCTGGGGCCGGTCGACTTGAGCTTCCGTCCGGGCGAGCTGTGCTTCCTGGTCGGTGGCAACGGCAGCGGCAAGACCACCCTGGCCAAGCTGCTGGTCGGACTCTATGTGCCGCAGGAGGGGGAGATTCTCTGGAATGGAAACGCAGTGGACGATGCCAACCGCGACGCTTACCGGCAATTGTTCTCGACCGTCTTCTCGGACTTCCACCTGTTCGACCAGTTGCTCGAAGGTGGCCGCCCCGGCCTGGATGCCGAAGCCAATCGCCTGTTGGAACGGCTGCAACTGCAGCATGTGGTGCAGGTCAAGGCGGGCGCGTTCACCACGCGCGCCCTGTCGCAAGGCCAGCGCAAGCGCCTGGCGCTGGTGGTGGCGGCGCTGGAGGACCGGCCCTTCATGGTCTTCGACGAATGGGCTGCGGATCAGGACCCCTTGTTCAAGGAAGTCTTTTATCGGGAAATCCTGCCGGAGCTGAAAGCACAGGGCAAGGCCGTGCTGGTGATCTCGCATGACGACCGCTACTTCGACCAGGCCGATGTGCTGCTGTCTCTGGAGAACGGGCAGTTGACGCGCAAATCCCTTGCCCTCAAGGCCGCGGCGGTTGTACAACCGCGTGTCGTCAATCTTGCTGCACGGCCACCATCACTGCATACGCCTTGAAGACGGCGCTAGCGGTCTGGCCCACGACCAGCGAGAGCGCATCGATGGCGTCATTGGTCACGCTGGCGGTCATGGAGGCCCCGCCAGGCAAGGTCAACACCACCAGCGACGATACCGCGCCACGCTCCACGCGCGAGACCGTGCCTTCGAACTGATTGCGTGCCGACAGCGCAAAGCCGGCAAAATCGGTGACCAGCACCACCGCCGAGGACTTGATGAGCGCAATCGCATTGCCGCCGATCCTGAGCTTGAGCCGGTGGGCGGCAGTCGTGGTCATGGTGGCCACGATCTCTTGCCCGCCGGCGATGATGACGGTGACTTGCGTGGTGACAGGGCCGGTATCGATCGCACTGATGACGCCGGCAAATTGATTGCGTGCGCTGGTTTTCATTGCCATTCTCCTGAGCAGGCCAGCCAAGGCTGGCAGTTGATTAAGCCATGTCTCCTGGCTATGCAGGAATTCGAGATTGCGCCGTTGCAGCTCGCGCCACGCGGCCAGCAGTTCCACCGCGGCAGGCGTGAGCCGGGTGCCGCCACCGCCTTTGCCGCCCGTGACGGTTTCGATCAGTGCGCCATTGACCAGGTTGCCGGCCGACTCCAGCAGCATCCACGCGCCTTTGTAGCTGTAGCCCGCCGTGCTGGCCGCGCGATTGATCGACCCGGTTTGCGCGATGGCGTCGAGCAGGGCAAAGAAGCGCTGGTCCAGGCGATGCACCAGTTTCAGTTCGCTGCTCAACAGGGTGGTATCGGTGACAGGCAAGGTCTTCATGTCCTTGCCGCTGGCTTCAATCCCAGCGCGTCCGCCAGCAAGCGCAGGGCTGCACGCGCTTGCTGCGGATCATGGTTGGCGGGCTTGAGCAGCAAGCGATGCGGCCCCAGTTGTTCTTGCAGCTGTTCAATGCGCGCCACGCATTGCGCCGGGTCGCCGATGATGGCGTTGGCCAGGATGACCTGATCGGTGGCATCGGCCTGGAACATGGGCGGGGTGCCGCCGGGCGCGAATTGCACTTGCATCATGCGCGGATACGCGCGCACGCCCGCCAGACCATGCGCCAGCGCCTTGTGCGCCTCCGGTTCGCAATGGAAAAAACGGGCGATGGCAAACGGGAAGGGGCCGCGCTGCGCGCGCTGTGCAGCCACGCGCGTGACCACCTGCCCGAGGTCGGCAGAGGGCGTGGCCATCAGTCCATAACCATGGCACGCGGCCAGATCAAGCGAATCCTCGCTCATGCTGGCCAGCCACACCGGGATGGGCCGTTGCAGCGGCTGCGGTTGCAACTGCACTCTGTCGTAGTGAAAAAAACGTCCCTCGATACTGAATGGCGCGCCTTGCCATGCACGCAGGATCACGTCCAGCGCCTCCATCATGCGCGCACGCGCCAGATCGGCACTGCTCAAGCCGGCGTGACGATATTGCTCTGGAAACGGCCCGCCGCGTGCCACGCCGAATTCCATCCGGCCGTTGCTGAGCAGGTCCAGCGTGGCCACGTCCTCGGCGACCCGCAAGGGGTCATTGAGTGCCAGCAACGACGCGCCCGTACCCAGGCGGATGCGCGAAGTACGTGCGGCGATCTGCGCCAGCAGCACCATCAAGGCGCTACCGATGGCGAAGCTGCTGTAATGGTGCTCGGCGACCCAGACATCGTGATAGCCCAGGGCCTCTGCCACGATGGCATGATCGACGGTTTGCAACAGGGCATCGCGCGCATTGCCGTGGGGATTTTCGACGTTGAGGAAGACGCCGTAGCGTTGCTGGCAGTCTGGCATGGCGGGTTCGCAGGAAAAAGAGTTGGGCATCGCTCAGGCCGGCCGCATCAAGGAGCCGCTGCAGGGTATGCCATGTCTGCTGGAGCAGTTCATGGTTCGGACCTTCCCGAGGGGCGGATCGGCCCGGGTATCGGCGGCAGCATATCGGTGGCCGGCGAGTGGAACCAGCTGCGCACCACGTCATAAGGGTAGCGCCGTGGCGGTTCGATGCGGGCATGTCGCACCAGCAGGTGAATCGACAAGGGTTCGGCCCAGGCCCAGAAGTCGGCACGCAGTGCGGGCGGAAAGCCGATATCGTCAAAGGTATGCCAAAGCTGTACCAGCCACAGTTCGCGGCCCGCTTCATCCAATAGCAACGGCAGGCCGGCACCCGCTTGCAGATGGGCATGGCGCTGGCTGTAGTAGAGCGGACCGCCGCATGACTCCACCACGAAGTCGGCGATCCGCGAGGTAACGCAATCAAAGCAGTTGTGCGAGCGTGCGAACAAAGGGGAATGGCGCAGGCGCCGCATGTGATGCAGCACCAGTCTGCGCAAGCCGGATTCATCGCACAGTGCCAGCAGCCGGTGCGCTGGTTGCGGCAACGCTGGCGGCTCGCAGATCGCCTGCTGCGGACCACGTGGCATGGCCGCGCCAGCGGCCGGCCAGTTCAAGGTCAGATAGCATGCCTGAGAGCAGGGCGCCCAGCACGCGCTTGGTGCACCAGACTCGGAGATCGACGGCAGATTCATGTTCGGCGATGGTGAATGATTGAGGTTTGTATAGCTCGCTACATAACGCTGGCGGGATTGCCGGCTTGCTCTGCTCCGTCCTTCATGTCGACCGGCGATGGGCATGACCTGCATCGATAGCCAAAACCGTGCCATTCTGGAATTCCCTTTTAAATCAACGGGATAGTGGAGATGTGCAGATACTGATCCGGTGCCGGTACTTGTCGCAAAACCGACAAAGACGACACGATTGTCGTCAACCCGCCAATCCGTCATGAAGGTGACACAGCCCTTGTGCGGCATGCTCGGCAAACTTGATTCGTTCACTCGTTTGGGCATGAAGTTTGCTTGCTTGGCAAGGTAACTATTGAGTAATTACACGGCGCTTTGTCTGTCGATTTTTCTGGATCTCAATTTCACGGCAGAGTCCGCAGTCGGTTTGAGCGCTCTCAGGCAGCGCATTGGGTTCCAGCATTCACCTATGGAGAGTCCGATGGCCACTATTCTTGACGACCGCAGTGTGAATTTGGAACTCGTCACGATCTACGAGATCAGCAAAATATTGGGTTCGTCGCTGGATCTGTCAAAGACCTTGCGCGAAGTCCTCAACGTCCTCTCTGCCCACCTGGAAACGCGACGGGTCTTGCTGAGCCTGATGCAGGATACCGGCGAGCTGCAACTGGTCAGCGCCATCGGCTTGAGCTACGAAGAATTCCAGAGTGGCCGCTACCGGGTCGGCGAAGGCATCACCGGCAAGATCTTCCAGACGGAAACCCCCATCGTAGTGCGCGATCTCGCCCAGGAGCCCTTGTTCCTGGCCCGCACCAGCCCGCGCGAATCGCAAGATGGCGGGGTCGTTTCCTTCGTCGGCGTGCCGATCAAGGCCGCGCGCGAAATACTGGGCGTGCTGTGCGTGTTCCGGGAAGGGCTGTCGCCCTCGCGCAGTGTCGATCATGAGGTGCGTCTGCTGACCATGGTGGCCAACCTGATCGGACAAACCGTGCGGCTGTATCGCAACGTGGCCGCCGAGCGCCAGCAACTGCAGGAAGAAAAACGCCAGTTGTCCCGCCAGCTCCAGGGCAAGTACAAGCTCGATAACGTGATCGGCATTTCCAAGGCGATGCAGGAAGTGTTCGCCCAGGTACACCAGTCCGCCCCCTCACGCTCGACCATGCTGTTGCGCGGCGAGAGCGGCACCGGCAAGGAAGTCATCGCGCGCGCCATCCATTACCTCAGTCCGCGCAAGGATGGGCCCTTCATCAAGGTCAACTGTGCGGCCTTGTCGGAGACCTTGCTGGAATCCGAATTGTTCGGCCATGAGAAGGGCGCCTTCACCGGGGCCCAGGGCGAACGCAAGGGGCGTTTCGAACTCGCCCATGGGGGCACTCTGTTCCTCGACGAGATCGGCGAAATTTCGCCGGCCTTCCAGGCCAAGCTGCTGCGGGTATTGCAGGAGCGCGAATTCGAACGGGTCGGCGGGTCGCGCTCGATCAAGGTGGACGTGCGCCTGGTCACCGCCACCAACCGCGACCTGGAGAAAGCCGTGGCCAAGGGCGAGTTCCGGGCCGACCTGTATTACCGCATCAATGTGGTCAGCATCTTCATTCCGCCGTTGCGCGAACGGCGCGAGGATATTCCCTACCTGGTGGAACACTTCCTGGAAAAATTCCGCGTCGAAAACCAGCGTGCGATGGTGGCCATGTCACCGCAGGCCATGAAGGTCATGATGAATTGCTACTGGCCGGGCAATGTGCGGGAACTGGAAAATTGTGTCGAGCGCACCGCCACCATGATGCGCGGCGACCTGATCACCGAGGTGCATTTCTCCTGCCAGCAGAACAAATGCCTGACCAAGGTCTTGCATGAACCCGGCCAGGAGCAACCGGTCGTGGTCGTACCGCTGGAGCGTATCCCCACGCATACGGCGCCATCTTTGCCGGGTGGAATGACCAAGGACAAGCCGCTGTCCGCCGCCCCCCCGACCTCCGAGCGCGAACGCCTGATCTGGGCCATGGAGCAATGTGGCTGGGTGCAGGCCAAGGCCGCCCGCGCGCTCAACATCTCGCCGCGCCAGATGGGCTATGCGCTGCAGAAATTCAATATCGAGGTCAAGAAGTTCTGAAACTTGTCTGTGCGCGTGACGTAGGGCCAGAGCAAAAGTTTTTTCTCCCTGCCGTTCCCGCCCCGGATGCGGGCATCTTCGGCGTCGCGCCAGCCGGCTCTTCTGATGGACTCCCCGGCTGGCGCATCCACGTATTCTCCTTGTCCCATCTCCATTGCATCAGCCGCATCCCGGCCTGTGATGCATTGTCGTATTCATGACAAGCGCCGCCCACAATGTCTCGTCGATTGTCGCTATCCTCACATCGCCGTGTCACACGATTTTTCGCTATGTCTTTGAATTGATTGATTATTTTCTCTGGCACGGTTTTGGCTATGTCCTCAGGAGAAGGCCCAGGCATCACTTTCCTGAAAGGGACTATCCATGCAGCCCACACAGTACGTCGGTATCCAGGACATCAAATCGCTAGGCACCTTGCTGGACAAGGTAGCCGAACACAAAGGCTGTGGCACCAGCAGTGAAGGCGGCAAGGCCAGTTGCGGTTCATCCGATGGTCCCGCAGACATGGCACCGGAGGTTTGGGAGAAGGTCAAGAACCATCCGTGCTACAGCGAAGAGGCCCATCACCACTATGCGCGTATGCACGTGGCGGTGGCACCAGCCTGCAACATCCAGTGCAACTACTGCAACCGGAAATACGATTGCGCCAACGAGTCGCGTCCCGGCGTGGTCAGCGAAAAGCTCACGCCCGAGCAGGCGGCCAAGAAGGTCTTTGCGGTGGCATCGACCATTCCCCAGATGACGGTGCTGGGCATTGCCGGCCCTGGCGACCCGCTGGCCAATCCGGCCAAGACCTTCAAGACCTTCGAGCTGATCTCGCAGACCGCGCCCGATATCAAGCTGTGCCTGTCGACCAATGGCCTGGCCTTGCCTGACCACATCGACACCATCGCCGCCTTCAACGTCGATCACGTCACCATCACCATCAACATGGTCGATCCCGAGATCGGGCAGCACATCTATCCCTGGATCTATTACCAGAACAAGCGCTGGACCGGTATCGACGCGGCCCGCATCTTGCACGAACGGCAGATGCTGGGACTGGAGATGCTCACTGCGCGCGGCATCCTCTGCAAGGTCAACTCGGTGATGATCCCGGGCATCAATGACCAGCATCTGGTGGAAGTCAATCGCGCGGTCAAGTCACGCGGGGCCTTCCTGCACAACATCATGCCGCTCATTTCGGCACCTGAGCACGGCACCGTGTTTGGCCTGAACGGCCAGCGCGGCCCCAGTGCCCAGGAGCTCAAGGCCTTGCAGGATGCCTGTGAAGGCGAGATGAACATGATGCGCCACTGCCGCCAGTGCCGCGCCGATGCGGTGGGGCTGCTGGGTGAAGATCGCAGCGCCGAATTCACCACCGAGAAGATCGAGGCCATGGAAGTGGCCTATGACGGCGCCACCCGCAAGGCCTACCAGGAACTGGTGGAACAGGAGCGCCAGGCCAAGTCGGCCGCCAAGGTCGCCGAGCAGCAGGAACTGGCCCAGATGGCAGACCAGAGCGGCCTGTCCTTGCTGGTGGCGGTGGCGACCAAGGGGCAGGGACGCGTCAACGAACACTTCGGACACGTCAGCGAATTCCAGATCTATGAAGTCAGCAGCGCCGGCAGCAAGTTCGTCGGACACCGGCGCGTGGACCAGTACTGCCAGGGCGGCTATGGCGAGGAGGATGCACTGGAGACCGTCATCCGTGCCATCAACGACTGCCATGCGGTGCTGGTGGCCAAGATCGGCGGCTGTCCCAAGGATGATCTGCAAAAGGTGGGCATTGAACCGGTGGACCGGTATGCCCATGAATTCATCGAGCAATCCGTCATCGCCTACTTCATGGATTACCTGGAGCGCGTGCGCAGCGGACAGATCGAGCATCGGCCACGGGGCGACGCCGATATCCGGCAGGGGGCTTATACCTCCGTGCAGTCCACGTCCGCCGCGGCGTAAGCAGCCAATCAGTTTCACGCAAGGAGAAAAAGCATGGCCTACAAGATCGTTGCCTCGCAATGCACTGGGTGTTCCGCCTGCGAGCCCGAATGCCCGAACGTGGCAATTCGCGAAAAGAACGGGATCTTCGTGATCGATCCCAAGAAATGTACCGAATGCATGGGACATTTCGATGAACCGCAATGCGTGGCCGTATGCCCGGTCGATGGCACCTGCGTCATCGACAATGCCCAGCCGCGTTACCAGGCATAGGGAGGGCCGATGAACATCACCATCACCCCCGCCGCCGAAAAATTCATGCGCCGCATGGTGCGCTTCAATGGCGGTTCGGCCCAGTCCGGCTTCCGTCTGCAGGTGAGTGCAGGCGGTTGTTCCGGGCTGAGTTCGGAATTCTCGGTCGAGGCGCAGCCCACGCCAGGCGACGTCAGCCTCGACTGCAACGGCCTGGCCGTCTTCCTGCCTGCCGAAAGTCGCCTGTTGCTGGAGGGCGTGACCATCGATTTTGCCGATACCCTTAGCGAATCCGGGCTGACCTTCCGCAACCCGAATGCGCCGGCTGCCAGCTGCGGGACGCATGGCTCGGCGCCGCCGGCCACGGCTGCAGTGTCGATCTCCAGCATCCGGCGCAAGGCTTGAGCAATTGGATACGGAGCCCTTCGCGGCGACCGACTGGCAGGGACAGGCATTGTCGTGCGCCGACTGCGCGCAGATGGGCCGCCCCTCCACGCGGTGTGAACTGGCCAAGGCCTGCGTGCATGACCGTTATGCACGGCGCATCGACCGTTTCTTTGCGTGGAATCCGGCCCTGGCCAAGGAATTCCTCACGCATCCCTATTTCGAGGTGAGGGCGGTAGCGGCCAAGCACGTGGAAGTGTTTTACCTGCCGCGCATGATCGATGACCCGGATGCGACGGTGCGCTGGAGTGTGGCGCAGCGCCTGCCGCAACGCCAGCTGCTGATGTTGCGGCAAGATCCGGATCGCGAGGTCCGTATCCAGGTGGCGCGGCGGCTGCACGTCGAGCAGCTGCACCAGATGATGGGCGACGGCGATTATGGCGTGCGCCTGATTGTGGCGCAGCGTATCGAACCGCAATGGCTGGTGCGCATGCTGCACGATGGAGACCGCGAGGTGCGCCGCGTCGTGGCAGCGCGAGTGGGATCGGCGTTATTGAGCGCGATGGCCAGGGATGAAGACGCTGCGGTGCGCACGGTGGTGGCGCAGCGCCTGGCACCGGGGCAACTGGTGGCCTTGTGCCAGGACCCGGACTGGCGCGTGCGCTACAGCGTGGCTGAGCGTATCGATACGGCGCATCTTGGTTTGCTGTCGGACGATGAAGACGAAGCCGTTCGCACGCTGGCGCGCCAGCGCAGCGGATTGGCGTGAACCACGATGACAGAGCAACAGGAGCTGGGACCATGAAGATCAACCGTGATGATGGCCGGGTCGAACTGGACGGGCCGCCGCAATTCAGCTATGGCGAGAAGGTCAGGAGTACCAAGACCATCCGCAACGACGGCACCTTCGCAGGCCGGGAGATCGGCGACATCCTGGTCAAGAAGGGCGACATCGGCTATGTGACCAGTATCGGCACCTTCCTGCAGCAGTTCTACATCTACGGCATCGAATTCGTCGAGCACGGTTACCGGGTCGGCATGAAAGGGCGCGAGCTGCAATCGCTCGACCCGCCCGTCACGTCCGGGCAGGCGGCCGGAATCCAAGGAGCGGCAACATGATCGAACCACGCGTGGCCAGATATGCCTGGGGGCAGCGGGTGCAAGCCAGTATCGACCTGTTCAACGATGGCTCCTACCCGGACTGCGAGGCCGAGGCCTTGCTGGTGGCACAGGGAACGCCGGGCGAAGTGGTGCAGGTGGGCATGCATGAGGAGTCCACCATCCCGGTGTATCTGGTGGAATTTCCCGGCAACCGCGTAGTGGGCTGTCTGGAAGAAGAAATCGTCCTGCTGGAGCCGGCATGAACCAGATCATCGCCCAGGCCAACGGCATGCCCACTGCAGGCGGCATCCGCAGCTGGCAGCCCAACGAGCTGGATCTGCGGCGTATCGGGCGCATGCTGCAGAAGCGCGCACGCTACCTGTATGTCGTGCCGCGCGTGGAGATGACGGCCAGCGGTTACCTGATCCAGAGTCCGTGCTGTTCGCGCAATATCGACGCCGGGGGCGGCATGGTCGATATCGCGCTGCTGGAATATGACGCCGGGCTGGGGGTGTGGAAACTCTTCCGCAAGGATCACACGGAAGGCGGCTGGGAATTCTTCATGCTCGAACGCAGCCTGCAGGTCCTGATGGATTGCATCAACCGGGACACCGCAAGGTTGTTCTGGCAATGAGTATGGCACCCATGGATACCATCATCTATCTCGACAACAACGCCACCACCCGGCCCACGCCGGAAGTGCTGGCCGCCATGCAGGCCTGCCAGCACGAAGCCTGGGGCAATCCTTCCAGCAAGCACCGGGTCGGTGACGCTGCACGCCAGCGCGTGAACAGTGCCCGCGCAGAGGTGGCGGCCCTGCTCGGCGCCACGGCGGCCGAACTGGTGTTCACCAGTGGCGCCACCGAAGCCAATCACATGGCCATCCTGGGCGCGCTGGCCTTGCAGCCGCAGCGGCGCCATATCGTCAGCAGCCTGGTCGAGCATCCTTCCACCTTGCTGCTGCTGCGGCATCTGCAGGCGCAGGGCGTGCGTATCAGCTGGATCGCGGTGGATGAGCATGGGCAACTGCAGCTCGATGAACTGGCGGCAGCCATCACGCCGGATACTGCCCTGGTCAGCCTGATGTGGGCCAACAATGAAACCGGCGTGGTGTTTCCGATTGCCCAGGCGGCCGAACTGGCGCGCCAGCGCGGCGTGCTGTTCCATACCGACGCAGTGCAGGCAGTGGGCCGTGTTCCATGCGATGTGACGGCCATGGGCGTGGATCTGCTGTCCTTGTCGGCGCACAAGCAGCATGGGCCCAAGGGAATCGGTGCCCTGTACGTGCGCAAGGGGATCAAGTTGCCGCCCTTGCTGTTCGGCCACCAGGAACGCGGCCGGCGCGGCGGTACCGAGGACGTGGCGGGCATCGTCGGGCTGGGCGTGGCAGCGGCCCAGGCGCGTGCGGCGCTGCCACGGATGCCGGCGGTGAGCGCATTGCGACAACGCTTCGAGCACGGCCTGGCATGCCTGCCACAGGTGCAGATCAATGGTGCGGGCGCAGTGCGCCTGCCCAATACGGTGAGCGCACGTTTCGGCCAGGTCCATGCCGAGCGGGTGCTGGACCGCCTGGATCGCCTGGGCATCTGCGCCTCCAGCGGGTCGGCCTGTACGGCCAGCGGCGACATGCCTTCCCACGTGTTGATGGCCATGGGCATGTCCAGCGAGCAGGCCGCGGCGACGATACGCTTTTCGCTCTCCCGCGATACCCGCGACAACGAGATCGATGCGGTGCTGGCGGCCTTGTCGGAGATCGTGCAGCCCTTGCAGGCAAGAGCAGCCTAGGCAGCCTTACCGGACCAACCCATCAGGAGCCCAACGTGAAAGTGATGATCCGCAAGAACTCAGCAGGCTTGCTGTCGGCCTACGTCCCCAAGAAAGACCTGGAAGAGCCCATCGTGGCCATGGAAAAGCCCGACATGTGGGGCGGCCACGTCACCCTGGCCAACGGCTGGCAACTGGTGTTGCCGGTGATGGATGCGGCCACCGTATTGCCGGTGACCATCGATGCACGCCGTCTGGGCGAATGAGGAGTTGCTGCGATGAGCCTGTCGTCCCAGCAATTGGCCACCGTCCAGGACGTGCTGCAGGATGCCGCCCAGCTCAACGTCCTGGCGGCCCTGCGCAGCGCCTTGCCGGGCCTGGTGTGCAGCCGTTGCGACCAGGAGGACATGCGCGGCGAATCGCCATACTGGCGCGGGCACAGCTATGCCTTGTTCCTGGTCGATACCGATGCCCATTGCTGGCGTGTGGTCGAGGGCCCGGAGGAGGCCAGCGGCGTGGTGATCGCCCGGTTGTCCTGAGTTGAGCCAATACCCGGAGGAGTGCAGCACATGGAACAGGAATGGATCAAATTGTCGGACCCTGACGTCAGCACCCGCGAGCTGGAAGCCGTCACACGGGTGCTGGTCTCGTCGGGCCTGTCCGCAGGCCCTGTGGTCGAATCCTTCGAAAACGAATTCGCCTCCTATCTTGGCCGCACCTATGGCGTGGCCGTTGCCAGCGGCACGGTGGCACTGATGCTGGCCTTGCGTGCCATGGGCATTCGCGCTGGCGATGAGGTGATTGCCTCCGCCTACTCCTGGCATCAGATCGCCCATGCCATCACGCTGGTCGGTGCCACCCCGGTGTTTGCCGACATCGACTATTGGAGCGGCAACCTGGCGCCGCACAAGGTGGCCGACAAGATCAGCCAGCGTACGCGTGCCATCGTGGTGGGCAATTGCAATGGCCATCCTGCGGCCTGGGCCGAGTTCCGCCAGCTGGCGCAGGCGCATGGCCTGCGTTTGATCGAGGATTCCACCGAAGCCATCGGTTCGCGTTACCAGGGCCGCGTAGTGGGCAACTTCGGTGACATTGCCATCTTCGATTTTTCGCAGCCCTCGGCCCTGTGTTGTGGCGAGGGCGCCATGCTGGTGACCGATGATCCCGAGCTGGCCAGCGAATTGCACTACATGCGCAACCGCAACCTGGCCGATCGCCAGTCCATCGCCGTGGCCAGCCGGGTGCCGATGCAGGCCTCGATGAGCGATCTGAGCGCAGCCATCGGCATTGCCCAGCTGGAGCGGCTCGATGAAATCCTGCTGCGGCGCAAGCAGGTCGAGGCCTACTACCTGGAGCACGTGCAATTCTTCGAGGGCATCAAACCGCCTTATATCGGCCCCGACGTCGAGGAGGTCTACTGGATGCTGTACCTGGTGCACCTCGGCACACGCTTCACCCGCACCATGCGCAACCAGATCATCGAAGACCTGGCCAGCCAGGAAGTGGAAGCCGCCGCCTGGTGCCAGCCGCTGCACCAGCAGTTCTACTACAGCCGCTTTGGCTGCAAACGCGGCGACCTGCTGCTCACGGAAAAGATCGCCGACCGCTGCATCGCCTTGCCCTTGCACGGGCATCTGGATACCGACGAAGTGCACTTCATCGTGCAGGCGGCCAAGGATGCCTCCAGCAATGTCGGTGCTGGGGCGGCGATCTACTGAGCGGGGCGCATGCCCTTTCGCATTTTTATTGACCTCATCCACCCTAAAGGAGTCCTGACCATGCCCGTCGTTACCATCCAACCCTCCGGCAAGACCATCGAGGTGAGCATCGGCACCACGCTGCTGGCGGCCGTGATGAAAGCTGGCGAAGCCATCGCCAACAAGTGCCAGGGCAAGGCCGAGTGCGGCGCCTGCCACATCTTCGTGCTGGAAGGGCGCAAGAGCGTCTCGCGCACCACCCCGGCTGAAAACGCCAAGCTCGACAGCATCGTGGGCGTCGGTTCCAAGTCGCGCCTGGCCTGCCAGGTGATCGTGGGCGAGGAAGACGTCACCCTCGAACTGCTCAATTTCGCCTCCGGGCGCTGAACCTGCCTGAACACCTGCGCCGAGGAGCCATCGCCATGCCTACCAATGAGGACACCTTGCAAGACCTGTTCGATGCACTCGCCAGGGGGGAGCTCATTGCTTACCTGGGACCGGGCTTGCTGACGCAGGTGCCGGATTGCCCGCTGCCCGATTCGCAGGAAAAACTGGCGGCGCTGCTGTCCGCCCAGGTCACGGTGCCGCACAAGATCCGCAACCGCCTTACGGCTACTGCGCAATTCATCGAGAACTTCAAGCATCGCAAGAGCCTGGTGCAACTGATGCAGGGCGCATTCTCTGCCGCTGTGCCGCCGTTGCCGCTACAGCAGGTGCTGGCTGGCATGCCGGAGATCCCGATGATCGTCGCGCTCTGGTATGACGATGCCATGCGCAGCGCCATGCTCGCCAGCGGCCGCGATGACTGGGGACAGGTGCAGGGCTTGTCGCAGTCCGAGCATTTCGGTACCTGGTACCAGTATTACGACGGCACCGGCCAGGCAGTTCAGGAGAGCACCGCGCCGGGCTGGAACACCTTGCTGTATCAGCCCATCGGGGCGCATGCACCGGCTGCCAACTATCTCGTGTCGGATTCCGATTTCGTCGAAGTGCTTACCGAGATTGACATCCAGACGCCAATTCCGGCGCGCGTGCAGGCACTGCGGCAAGGCCGTCATTTCCTGTTCATCGGCTGCCGCTTCAACGATCAGCTACAACGCAGTTTTGCGCACCAGATCACCAAGCGCTCCTCGGCGCGGCATTGGGCGGTGCTGGCGGAGACACCATCTCGCAATGAACAGCGCTTCCTGGAGGAACATGGCATCGAGGTGCTGCCCATGGCAACGGCGGACTTCTCAGCCCTGCTGTGTGCGCAGCTGGGGCTGCCGGTGTGACGGGTCACTTCAGTTTGTTGCGCAATTCCGATGGACGGTAATTGCTGAAGTGCCCCTCCCGGGCGGCTTGCGCCCGGGCACGCTGCAGGATGCCGACGCTCTTGCCCGGTGCCTGCGGCGCCGACACCTGCCGGAGCACCGCATGGCTGCCGCAACCCGGGCAGGCTGGCGTGTCGCTAGCGCGGACCAGTTTTTCAAAATGCGTGTCGCAGGCGGTACAGAGAAAGTCGAAAAGGGGCATGGTCGGCTCGCTGATGTTGAAGGGGGCGTTCGCGCAGGGTAGGGCAGCATTCCTGATGGCGGGCTGCCACCCGACCCTGTGGCGTCATACCGGGCGGTTTTCCTTGACCTTGATCGGCCCCATCACCTCCAGGCCGCGCTGGAAGCTGATCTCCTCGAACTTTCCCTTGAAGCGCAGGGCACCGTCGGCCACGGCCAGGATCTTTTCAGCGGTGTCGAGTTTCTTGAGATCGCCACGCTCGATGCGGAACAGTTCCAGCAACTCGTTATAGACCGTCGATTCGTCCAGCGGCATCACGTAGAAGGTGGCACCGCCATAAGGAATCTGGAATCGCAGCGAAATATCCAGGTTGCAGGCGAAGAAGAAGTACTTGCCATCGGCGGCCAGCTTGTCCCCCAGCACTTCGCACAGCAGCTTGATGTGTTCCAGCGAAGGCGCCATGCCGGCCAGGAAGGGAATGGTGGCCGCGCCCACGTCGGCCACCGTCATCACCTGGTCGAACTTGATTTCCGGCGGCCGTTTTTCGTCGGCCAGGCTGGCCTGGTACTTGAGCGCGATTTCGCCACGGAAGGCGACGCGTCCATTGCGTTTGGTCGGACCCTTGAAGACCGGGCTTAGCAGACGGCCGTCATTGTCCAGATCGGCCAGGGGGGTATTTGCGAGAGTGCTCATGAAGTTTCCTTATTGGTTGCACAGAAAATCGGCAGTCTTGAAAAATGCGGCACCCAGTTGCTGCCGCAACACCTCGTCGGGTACCAGTTCTTGTAGCGCCTGGTTCATGCAGGCCATCCAGGCATCGCGTGCGGCGGCATCGATGGCAAAGCCCGCGTGTGCGTGACGCAGGCGCGGATGGCCGAACGCCTCGGCGTACAGGGGCGGACCGCCCAGCCAACCGGAAAGGAACATGAACAGGCGCTGCCTGGCCGGCCCCAGGTCGGCCGGATGCATGGCGCGTACCACGGCTGCCTGGGGCAGCTGGTCCATCAGGGCGTAGAAACGGTCGACCAGTTGCCGCACGACCGGCTCGCCGCCGATCTGCTGGTAATGGGGATTGGCCAGGGGCGCAGAGGTCGATGCGCCCGGCATCGGGGCTGCCCGATGCGGCAGCTTCAATGGGATACGGGTCGCGCACATGGCCCTACACCACCGTCACCGCGATGCCCAGGCCCAGGGGCGTGCGTCGGCCCAGCTGGGCATCGACCTTGCGGCGCACGGACTCCAGCGTGAGCGGGCGCAGCAGCGTCGAGTTGGCACCTTGCGCCAGGGCTTGCCGGACATGGCTGTCATCGGCGCTGTCGCAGACGACCACGATCTTCAGGGCCGGCTGTTGCTGGCGCAACTGGAGCACCACCTCCATGCCCTCCTTGGCCAGATTGCCCTGGCCCAGCAAGAGCAGATCGGGCGGCCAGTCGCGGCCCTTGCGCAAGGCACTCTCGACATCGGCCAGCAGATGCGCCTCGCACTCGTCGGCCAGCATGAACTGCAGCGCCAATCCGCTGACTTCATCACAGTCGACGATGAAGACCCGCTTGTTGTCGACCGCGCGCTGGCTGTCTACACCGATTTGCATGGTTTGCTCCTTGCGTGAATGGATCGCTGACGGGGCCGCCTGAGGCAGCCTTCATTGCCCTGCCATTCATCCCGATAGCAAACATCGTTCCCGTTATCGGCCAGCCGCTTTTCCTTGTCTTCAGCAGGGCGCGACAAGGCCTGTGGATGCGGGCCAGCGGGCTGCTGGCGTGGTTGGCTACACGGTTCTGTTGAGGGCGCGGGCTTGTATCGTTCCCTACAGACTGAGTGCCGTTTGTGCGGTTTCCAACACCAGGAAGAAGTGGATTGGCAGGTTGCGGGAAATGCTGTTTTAACCAATCAAATCAATGACTTGAGATCATTTTTTGATGGTGGCACGGCATTTGCAGATAGGGCTGTGCACCGACGATGACTTGCCGAATGCGTGACTTGAGACGAAGACCAATAAAAGTTTCGAAGCGGCGCCCCAACGGCTGCAAGTGTGATGACAAAACTGCTTTGAACGACATCTTAATTTCTTACACCAGAGCTACACCGCTTATTTCTAGGAGAATCAAATGGCCTCACTCAGACAAATCGCCTTCTATGGCAAAGGCGGCATCGGCAAGTCCACCACCTCGCAAAATACCCTGGCCGCGCTGGCCCAGATGGGGCAGCGCATCCTCATCGTCGGCTGCGATCCCAAGGCCGACTCGACCCGCCTGATCCTGCACGCCAAGGCCCAGGACACCATCCTGTCGTTGGCCGCCGATGCCGGTTCGGTGGAGGATCTGGAGCTGGAAGACGTCATGAAGATCGGCTACCAGAACATCCGTTGCGTCGAATCCGGCGGCCCGGAACCGGGCGTGGGCTGCGCCGGCCGGGGTGTGATCACCTCGATCAACTTCCTCGAAGAAGAGGGCGCCTACGATGACACCGACTACGTGTCCTACGACGTGCTGGGCGACGTCGTGTGCGGCGGCTTCGCCATGCCGATCCGCGAAAACAAGGCGCAGGAAATCTACATCGTGATGTCCGGCGAGATGATGGCCATGTACGCCGCCAACAACATCTCCAAGGGCATTCTGAAGTACGCCAACTCCGGTGGCGTGCGCCTGGGCGGGCTGATCTGCAACGAGCGCAAGACCGACAAGGAACTGGAACTGGCCACCGCCCTGGCGGCCAAGCTCAACAGCAAGCTGATCCACTTCGTACCGCGCGACAACATCGTGCAACACGCCGAGCTGCGCCGCATGACCGTGCTGGAGTACGCGCCCGATTCCAAGCAGGCTGGCGAATACCGCACCCTGGCCAACAAGATCCACGAAAACGCCGGCAACGGCACCATCCCCACCCCGATCACCATGGACGAGCTGGAAGACCTGTTGATGCAGCATGGCCTGATGCCTGTCGTTGATGAATCGATGGTGGGCAAGACGGCCGAAGTAGCGGCCTGAGCATCGTCATCTGCCTGCTGTTGATGCTGCAAGGTCCCGGTCGCTCGCGCCTCTGTTGTCTGAAGCGAAGGCGGCCGGGACCGCAAGAAAAAGGGTAGCGCAGGTTTGTTGACCGGATTGGCATACGACCGGGTATGTCCCCCGCGACTAATTTTATCGGAGGGCCCATGAGCCTCACAGTTGAAGAAACCACGGCACGCAATACGGAATTGATCAATGAGGTCCTCAAGGCCTATCCGGACAAGACCGCCAAGCGTCGCGCCAAGCACCTGACCACCCAGGAAGAGGGCAAGTCGGATTGCAACGTCAAATCCAACATCAAGTCGATCCCCGGCGTGATGACCATTCGCGGCTGCGCCTATGCCGGTTCCAAGGGTGTGGTCTGGGGACCGATCAAGGACATGATCCACATCAGCCACGGTCCGGTCGGCTGCGGCCAGTACTCCTGGGGCTCGCGCCGCAACTATTACATCGGCAAGACCGGCATCGACAGTTTCGTGACCATGCAGTTCACGTCCGATTTCCAGGAAAAGGACATCGTCTTCGGCGGCGACAAGAAGCTGGAAAAGATCGTCGACGAGATCCAGGAGCTGTTCCCGCTCAACAAGGGTATTTCGGTGCAATCCGAATGCCCGATCGGTCTCATCGGTGACGACATCGAAGCGGTCTCCAAGAAGAAGTCCAAGCAATACGACGGCCATACCATCGTGCCGGTGCGCTGCGAAGGCTTCCGTGGCGTGTCGCAGTCGCTGGGGCACCACGTGGCCAACGACGCCATCAAGGAATGGGTGCTCGACAAGATGGACCCGGACAAGAACCAGTTCGTGGCGACCCCGTATGACGTAGCCATCATCGGCGACTACAACATCGGCGGCGATGCCTGGTCCTCGCGCATCCTGCTGGAAGAGATCGGCCTGCGCGTCATCGCCCAGTGGTCCGGCGACGGCACCCTCGCCGAAATGGAAAACACGCCCAAGGCCAAACTCAACGTGCTGCACTGCTATCGCTCGATGAACTACATCTCGCGCCACATGGAAGAGAAATTCGGCATTCCCTGGGTCGAGTACAACTTCTTTGGCCCCAGCCAGATCGAGGCATCGCTGCGCCAGATCGCCAGCCACTTCGACGACAAGATCAAGGAAGGCGCCGAGCGCGTCATCGCCAAGTACAAGGCCCTCACCGATGCCGTGATCGCCAAGTACCGCCCGCGCCTGGAAGGCAAGACCGTGATGCTGTTCGTCGGTGGCCTGCGTCCGCGCCACGTGATCGATGCCTATGGCGACCTGGGCATGAAGGTGGTCGGTACCGGATATGAATTCGGCCACAACGACGACTACCAGCGCACTACCCACTACGTGGAGGACGGCACGCTGATCTACGACGACGTGACCAGCTATGAATTCGAGAAGTTCGTCGAGAAGATCGAGCCCGATCTGGTCGGCTCCGGGATCAAGGAGAAATACGTCTTCCAGAAGATGGGCGTGCCGTTCCGCCAGATGCACTCCTGGGATTACTCGGGCCCGTATCACGGCTACGACGGCTTTGCCATCTTCGCCCGCGACATGGACATGGCCATCAACAGCCCGGTGTGGGGCATGGCCAAGGCACCGTGGAAGGCCTGAGCTGAATCGATTCGGGGATGGATGGACGCAGGACCGTGCTCAACGCCTCTCGTCCATCCGACCCGAGCCTGGATCATTTGATCAGTTGAATTGAAGGGGTATCATCATGCCGCAAAACGCCGATAGCGTTCTGGACCACGAGAATCTGTTCCGCCAGCCGGAATACCGCGAACTGCTCGCCCGCAAGAAAGAAGAGTTCGAGTTCGCCGTTCCGCTGGACAAGGTGCAGGACGTGGCCGAATGGACCAAGACCAAGGAATACCAGCAAAAGAACTTCGCCCGCGAAGCACTGACCATCAATCCGGCCAAGGCCTGCCAGCCGCTGGGTGCGGTGTATGCCGCCGTGGGCTTCCAGAACACGCTACCCTTCGTGCACGGATCGCAGGGCTGCGTGGCGTATTACCGCTCGCACTTTTCGCGTCACTTCAAGGAACCGACGTCCTGCGTATCGTCGTCGATGACCGAAGACGCCGCCGTCTTCGGTGGCCTCAACAACATGATCGACGGCCTGGCCAATGCGCTGAGCCTGTACAAGCCGGAGATGATCGCCGTCTCCACCACCTGCATGGCCGAGGTGATCGGTGACGACCTCGACTCCTTCATCAAGAACGCCAAGGACAAGGGCAGCGTGCCGGCGGAATACGACGTACCCTTCGCTCATACCCCGGCCTTCGTCGGCAGCCACGTGACTGGCTACGACAATGCCCTGAAAGGCATCCTGACCCACTTCTGGGATGGCAAGGCCGGCACCGTGCCGGCACTGGAAAGAAAACCCAACGAGCGCATCAATTTCATCGGCGGTTTCGACGGCTTCGTGGTCGGCAACCTGCCGGAGGTCAAGCGCATCTTCAAGCTCATGGGCGTGGACGGCACCATCGTGTGCGATCCCTCGGAGGTCTGGAACACCCCGACCGATGGCCAGTTCCGCATGTACAGCGGCGGCACCACCAAGCAGGAAGTGATCGAGGCGCTCGACGCCAAGGCCACCGTGGTGTTCCAGGAGTTCAGCACGCTCAAGACCGCCAAGTACATCGCCGAGAAGGGCCAGGAAGTGGTCACCCTCAACCATCCGATGGGCGTGGCCGGCACCGACCAGTTCCTGATGGAACTGTCGCGCCTGAGCGGCCAGCCCATCCCGGCTGAACTGGAGCTGGAGCGCGGCCGCCTGGTCGATGCCATCGCCGATTCGCAGGCGCACTTGCATGGCAAGAAGTTTGCCTTGTACGGCGACCCCGACATGATGATCGGCATGACCCAGTTCCTGCTGGAGCTGGGCTGCGAGCCGACCCACATTCTCTCCACCAACGGTGACGCCGAATGGGCGGCCAAGGTGCAGGCGCTGCTGGATGCTTCTCCCTTCGGCAAGGACTGCAAGGTCTATCCCAAGCGTGACTTGTGGCACCTGCGATCCCTGCTGTTCACGGAGCCGGTGGACTTCCTGATCGGCAATACCTACGGCAAGTACCTGGAGCGCGACTGCGGCGTGCCGCTGATCCGCCTGGTGTTCCCCGTCTTCGACCGCCATCACTATCATCGCTTCCCCATCTGGGGTTATGCCGGTGCGATGCGCGTGCTGGTGATGATCCTCGACGAATACTTCGAAGCCCTGGATGCCAATACGGTGGTGGCCGGCGAGACCGACTATTCCTACGACATCATCCGCTGAGCGCGACGGACGTCCCGCCAGGCAGAAGGATGGCCTGGCGGAATGCGTAGTACCCCCGGCACCAACCCAGGCAAGCACGGAGAGCGATCATGACGGCCTTGAAGCTGAAGATCCAGGAAGTCTTCGAAGAACCGGCCTGCGAGAAGAACCAGGCCAAAACAGAGAAGCAACGCAAGGCAGGCTGCAGCAAGCAGCTGGCACCGGGAGCGGCCGCCGGTGGCTGCGCCTTTGATGGTGCCAAGATCGCCTTGCAGCCCATCGTGGACGTGGCCCACCTGGTGCATGGCCCCATTGCCTGCGAAGGCAATTCCTGGGATAACCGCCATGCGGCTTCGTCCGGTATGCAGACCTATCGCACCGGTTTCACCACCGACATCAGTGAGATCGACGTCATCTACGGTGGTGAAAAGCGGCTCTACAAGGCGGTCAAGGAAATCATCGAAAAATATGATCCGCCGGCGGTGTTCGTCTACCAGACCTGTGTCACTGCGCTGACGGGCGACGACATCGAGGCCGTCTGCAAGGCCGCCAGCGCCAAGTTCGGCAAGCCGGTGATTCCGGTCAATTCGCCCGGCTTTGCCGGGGTCAAGAACCTGGGCAACAAGCTGGCCGGCGAAGCCTTGCTCGATTACGTGATCGGGACGGTCGAACCCGAATTCACCACGCCCTACGACATCAACATCATCGGCGAATACAACCTGTCCGGCGAGTTGTGGCAGATCACGCCCTTGCTCGATGCCATGGGCGTGCGGGTGCTTTCCTGCATCAGTGGCGATGGCCGCTATCGCGAGATTGCCTCTTCGCACCGGGCCCGGGCATCGATGATGGTGTGTTCCAAGGCCATGATCAACGTGGCGCGCAAGATGGAAGAACGCTACGGGATTCCCTTCTTTGAAGGGTCGTTCTATGGCATCGGCGACGTCTCCGATTCGTTGCGCCAGATCGCGCGCCTGCTGGTGCAGCAGGGTGCTCCGGCCGAGTTGACCGACCGCACCGAAGCCTTGATCGCGGTGGAAGAGGCGCGCGCCTGGAGTCGTCTGGCGCATTACAAGAAGCGCCTGGCGGGCAAGCGTGTTCTGTTGATTACCGGCGGGGTGAAGTCCTGGTCCGTGGTAGCGGCCTTGCAGGAGGTTGGCATCGAAATCGTCGGCACCAGCGTGAAGAAATCGACGCGCGAGGACAAGGAGCGCATCAAGGAAATCATGGGTGATGAAGCCCACATGATCGATGACATGACGCCGCGCGAGATGTATGCCATGTTGAAAGAGGCGCGTGCCGACATCATGCTCTCGGGCGGGCGTTCGCAATTCATCGCGCTCAAGGCCAAGATGCCCTGGCTGGACATCAACCAGGAGCGCCATCATGCCTATGCCGGCTATGAGGGCATGATCACGCTGGTCTCGGAAATCGACCGCGCCCTGTACAACCCGGTGTGGGAGCAGGTGCGCGCACCGGCACCCTGGGAGTAAGCAGATGGCCATCGTCGAGACTTCCTCCAAGGCCGCGGCCGTCAACCCGCTCAAGATGAGCCAGCCGCTGGGTGCGGCCTATGCCTTCCTGGGCATGAACCGCTGCATGCCGGTCATGCATGGTTCTCAGGGCTGTACTTCGTTCGGGCTGGTATTGCTGGTGCGCCATTTCCGCGAAGCGATTCCCTTGCAGACCACCGCCATGAATGAGGTATCGAGCATCCTGGGCGGGATGGACAACATCGAAAAGGCGGTCTTGAACATCCGCCTGCGCGCCAAGCCGGACCTGATCGCCATCTGTTCCACCGGGCTGACCGAAACCAAGGGCGATGACGTCAATGCCTATCTCAAGCTGATCCGCCAGAAGCATCCCGACCTCGCCGATACCGCGCTGGCCTATGTCTCCACGCCTGACTACACGGGCGCCTTCCAGGATGGCTGGGCCAAGGCCGTGGAAGCATTGATCCGGGCGCTGGGGGAGCCGCAGCCGGGCATCCAGACGCGCGCCAAGCAGGTCAATCTGCTGGCCGGTTGCCATCTGACACCGGCCGACATCGAGGAATTGCGCGACATCGTGCAATCCTTCGGACTGGAACCGATCATGTTGCCCGATGTATCGGGCTCGCTGGATGGCCATCTTCCCGACAATTTCAGCCCGACCTCGATGGGTGGTACTACCCTGGCCGACATGCGCGCGCTGGGGGCTTCCATCGTCACCATCGCCATCGGAGAACAGATGCGCGCCAGTGCCCAGGTCATACAGGAGTTGAGCGGAGTGCCTTATGTGGTATTCGACCGGCTCACCGGCCTGCAGGCCAATGACCGTTTCCTGGCCTATCTGGAATACGTGTCGGGCCAGCCGATTCCGGCGCGCTACCGGCGTCAGCGCAGCCAGTTGCAGGATGCCATGCTGGATGGCCATTTCTTCTTCGGCGGGGTCAAGGTGGCCATCGGCGCCGAGCCGGACCTGTTGCTGGCCCTCTCGGCATGGCTGGGCGAGATGGGCTGCGAGATTGGCTGTGCCGTGACCACCACGACCTCGCCGGTGCTCGAAGGCGTGCCGACGGCAAGGGTCGTGATCGGCGACCTGGAGGATCTGGAGCAGGGCGCACGCCGTATCAGCGCCGGTCTGCTGGTGACGCATTCGCACGGACGCCAGGCGGCCGAGCGTCTGCATATCCCCTTCCATCGCGCCGGCTTGCCCATGTTCGACCGCCTGGGGGCCGGGCACTGTCTCTCGGTCGGCTATCGTGGCACGCGTGGATTGATTTTCGAGATCGGCAACCTGTTGCTGGCCGCAGGCCATGCACATACCCCGGATGACTGGCAGCTGCCGCAGAGCACGCGCGATGCCCTGGCGCTGGCCACGTCCGTTCAAGGAGAAAGCTCATGAAAGTGGCATTTGCAACCCAGGATCTGCAACGCGTGGATGCGCATTTCGGCTGGGCCAAGAACCTGGCGGTGTTCGAGGTCTGGCCCAATGGCTACAGCTTCGTGCAGACGCACAGCTTCGACGGCGATCTCAAGGAGGACGGCGACGAAGACAAGCTGGCCCCCAAGATCGAGGCCATCAAGGATTGCGCCATCCTGTATGTCGCCGCCATCGGCGGCTCGGGTGCGGCGCGGGTGGTGGCCAACCGTATCCACCCGGTCAAGGTGGCGCAGGCCGAACCTATCCTGGACATCCTCGACAAGCTGCAGGAAGTGCTCAAGGGCACACCGGCACCATGGCTGCGCAAGGCCATGCAAAAGGGCCAGGAACGCGACATCAACTTTGAAGAGGAAGTGTGAACCGTGACTGCCATCGCCACTCAAGAGGCCCCGGCCGCCATCGACAGCCCGTTCGTGCAGGAGCTCATCAAGCAATGGCGCGCGCAGGATACCCATGGCGCCTGGGACGGCAAGAGCAACGCGGATCTCTTGGCGCCCTACATCATCACGCGCGAGCAGCGCCGCGAGATTCCCATCATCGGCGACCCCGATCCTGAAACCCTGTGGCGCCTGGAATTGTTCTACAACGCCGTCGGGCTGGCGATCGAACGCCAGACCGGCAGCATCGCCACACCCATGATGAAGATGTCGCATGAGGGCTTCGGACGCATGGTACTCATGGCCGGGCGCCTGGTGGTGGTCAACAAGCATCTGCGGGATGTGCATCGCTTCGGCTTCGAAAGCGTGGACAAGCTGGCCGAGGAGGGTGGCAAGATCGTGGCGGCCGGGGTCGAGATGATCCGGCAGTTCCCTGAAGTGGTCAATTACGGCTGAGGGCATCGGCCACAAGGAGAACGGACATGCAGGACAGGGAAGCGCTCAAGGCGCAAGTCAAGAAGCTCAACCAGCAGGCCACCGCCTTGAAGATGGATTTGCACGATCTGTCCGAGGATTTGCCGACCGGCTGGGAAAAGATCCTGGAGGTCGCGCAAAAGGCCTATGACGCCCATGCCGCGCTGGCCCAGGCACGGCGCGCACTTGAGGATGAGAAGGAAAGGCAGCCATGACGACATTCACGGTCAAGCTTCCCGGCGGTGCCGACTGGACGCCCCAGTTCGTCGGCCAGATCAATGAAGACAAATGCATCGGCTGCGGCCGTTGCTTCAAGGTATGCGGCCGCGACGTGCTGGCCCTGGTCGGTATCAATGACGAGGGGCAGCGCATCGCGGTCGATCCTGATGATGACGAGGATGAGGAGTACGAAAGAAAGATCATGACCATCGCCAACCGCGACAATTGCATCGGTTGCGAAGCCTGCTCACGGATTTGTCCCAAGAAGTGTTACACCCATGGGAGCGCGCAGGTCTGATCGTCCATTTCCCTTGAAGCTTTTTTCGTTCTCTGACACCGACCCAGGAGGCCCCAAAATGAGCTACAGCCAGGCAGGTTATGTGGAATTGATGGAAGCAGCGCGCGACCCGGACCATGTGGTGACCCTGGCCTTTGCCGGCCTGATCGCACTGGCCGATCATCGTCCGGCCCCCTATGACGTACCCATCGCCGCCCTCGATGCCGAGGCCCTGGCGGCCTTGCGTGAGCGCTATTTTCCGGAGTTGACGGCGCCTCTGTATGGCTCCCGCAGTGCGTTGTCCGGCGAGGCCTGTGCGCCGCCGCCGATCGACGAATTCGATGACCTGCTGGCCATGCTGATGGATTGCCGCACCTGCGACGACCAGGAAAGTACCTGGCTGGCCCACGCCATCGCCACGGCCTGCATGGGGTCCAACCATCTCTGGCAAGACATGGGCTTGCCCAACCGGACGGCCTTGTCACGGCTGATCAGTCATTACTTTTCCGTCCTGGCCGAGCGCAACGTCAGCGACATGAAGTGGAAGAAGTTCTTCTATCGGCAATTGTGCGAACGCGAAGGGCTGGTGCTGTGCCAGGCCCCCAGCTGCGGCAATTGTTCCGATTACCTCAAGTGCTTCGGTCCGGAAGATGCCAATCCATTGCTCGGCTTGAACTGAGCCGGCGCTGGTGTCTTCATTCTCATCTTTTTTCAAGGAACAAGTCCATGTTGCGCAAGCTGATGCTGGCCTGTACCTGGCTGTGGTTGTTGATGCCGGGCGTCCATGCCGAGGAGGTCCACGTGGCCGTGGCGGCCAATTTCACCCAGCCGTTCAAGCAGATTGCCGCTGCGTTCGAGCAGGCCAGCGGTAACAAGGTAGTGGCGGCGTTCGGCTCCACCGGCCAGTTCTATGCCCAGATCAACAATGGCGCGCCATTCGAGATCTTGCTGGCGGCGGACGCCGACACGCCCGCTCTGCTGGAAAAGCAGAACACCGCCGTGTCCGGCAGCCGCTTCACCTACGCACGCGGCAAGCTGGTGCTCTGGAGCGCAAAGCCGGGCGTAGTGGACGCGCAGGGAGAGATCCTGAAGAAGGGTGCCTTCGAACACCTGTCGCTGGCCAATCCCAAGCTGGCGCCGTATGGCCTGGCGGGCGTGCAGACGATGCAGAAGCTGGGGCTTGAAGAAACCTTGCGGGCCAAGATCGTCCAGGCGGAAAACATCAACCAGGCTTACCAGTTCATCGCCAGCGGCAATGCCTTGCTCGGCTTCGTGGCTTTGTCGCAAGTGGTCAGGAACGGGCAGATCGCCGAGGGCTCGGCCTGGATCGTGCCGGCCGAGCTGTATGCGCCGATCCTGCAGGACGCGGTGTTACTGGAAAAAGGCCGTGACCATCCCGGGGCCCTGGCCTTGCTGAGCTATCTCAAGAGCGAGCCGGCGCGCCAGGTCATCCGTGCTTACGGCTACGAGCTGGATCGCTAGGCCGGCCATGTGGTTGACCGCCGAAGACTGGAGTGCGGTGCGCCTGACGCTGAGCCTGGCCAGCATCGTCACGGTGCTGCTGCTGGTGGTGGGCACACCGCTGGCCTGGTGGCTGGCGCGCACGCGCTCGGGGTGGCGCCATGGGATGGCCGCAGTGGTGGCCTTGCCGCTGGTCTTGCCGCCTGCGGTGCTAGGCTTCTATCTGTTGGTGCTCATGGGACCGCAAGGGCCGGTGGGCCGGCTCACCCAGGCATTGGGGCTGGGCTTGCTGCCCTTCAGTTTTGGCGGACTGGTGCTGGCCTCGCTGCTGTATTCGATGCCCTTCGTGGTCCAGCCCTTGCAAAACGCCTTCGAGGCCATCGGTGAACGTCCCATGGAAGTGGCGGCGACCCTGCGCGCCTCGCCGCTGGATGCCTTCTTTACCGTGGCCGTGCCCTTGGCCGGGCCTGGCTTCCTGACGGCGGCAGTGCTCGGTTTTGCCCATACCGTGGGCGAGTTCGGCGTGGTGCTGATGATCGGCGGCAATATCCCCGGCAAGACACGGGTCTTGTCGATGCAGATCTATGACCACGTGGAAGCCTTCGAATACGCCCAGGCGCACCGGCTGGCAGGCGCGATGCTGGTGTTTTCCTTTCTTGTGCTATTGGTGATGATGCGTCTGAGGCGTGCCGGCAAGACCACGCTCAAGGCAGGCAAGAGCGCCCGCGCACCACAGGACGCTACGGTGCAGGCGGGCGACGCTACCAGGAGAACGACATGACGCCAGCCATGGTTGAACCCAGCATCGCGCAGCCCGGGATCATCGCGAAGATGGCGTATGGCTATGGTGGCGCGGGCGAGTTCCAGCTTGAGCTGGATCTGAAATTGCCGGGGCAGGGTGTGAGCGCCTTGAGCGGACCCTCCGGCTGCGGCAAGACTACCTTCCTGCGCTGCATGGCCGGCCTGCTGCGCCCGAGCCGGGGATACCTGGAGGTCAACGGCGAGGTCTGGCAGGATTCGCAGCGCCAGTATTTCTTGCCGACTCATCGACGCGCGCTCGGATATGTATTCCAGGAGGCCAGCCTGTTGCCGCATCTGTCGGTGAGCCGCAATCTGGATTATGGTGCGCGCCGCAGCAAGGCCGCTCCCGGCGCCGCGCCACGCCAGAAGATCATCGAGATGCTGGGCATCGGTCCGCTGCTGCAGGCCATGCCGTCGGCCTTGTCAGGCGGAGAGCGCCAGCGCGTGGCCATGGCGCGCGCCTTGTTCACGGCACCGCGCCTGTTGCTCATGGACGAACCGATGGCCGCGCTGGACAATGACCGCAAGCGCGATATCCTGCCTTACCTGGAACGCCTGCGTGACGAGCTGGCCATTCCCATTCTCTACATCAGCCACCATCCTGAAGAAATCGCGCGTCTGGCCGATACGCTGGTATTGATGCGGCAGGGCCGCTGCCTGGCCAGCGGTCCCCTGGCGACACTGCTGTCACGACTCGATCTGCCCCTGGCCCATGCCGAGGATGCCGGCGCGGTGATCGAGGCCAAGGTTGCTGCCCATGACGAAACGTATCACCTGACCCGCCTGGTGCTGGCCGGTGGCGAGATCTTCGTGCCGCGACGGGAGTTGCCGGTCGGTCAGCCGGTGCGGCTGCAGATCCATGCGCGCGACGTCAGCCTGGCCTTGAGCCCCAGCCATGACAGCAGCATCCTCAACCGGTTGCCGGCTACGGTGCTCAAGCTGGCGCCAGCGCAGCATCCGGCCCACGTGCTGGTCATGCTGGATGCCGGCGGAGAACAACTGTTGGCACGCATCACGCGGCGCTCCTGCGATCAGCTCGCCCTGGTGCCGGGCCAGCCGGTGTGGGCGCAGATCAAGTCGGTAGCCTTGTTGTAGACATGATGCAGTCGCTTGATGCTTGAACGCACGGGAGGGGCCGCAGCCGCGCTGGCGATGCGGCCTTTCCCGTGCGAGCCCTCAGCCGAACTTGAACAGGATGCCATAGCCGCCACGGGGATATTCCCACGCCACGTTGCGGTGTTCGGTGCAGATCACGCGGCAGGTGCCGCATTCCAGGCATCCATCGGTAGTCAGCAGGATCTGGCCGCCGCCTTCGGCGGTATAGCAACCGGCCGGGCAGCAGGTCAGGCATTGCTGGGTCTTGCACTGATCAGCGCACACCGACTGGTCCTTGATGGCGATATGCGGACGGCCGCTGTCGATCTTGTAGCGGTTCTGGAACAGTTTTTCCTCGACCTTGGTCGTGCTCATTCGAAAGCCCTCCACATTTTGTAGGCATCACCCACCAATCCGAATAAGGAGCGCCGCTGGGTGAAGCTGCGCCGGATGTCTCGTTCCTTGGATTTCTTGTCGGTTCCGTCGACCTTGAGCATGTGATGCGCTGCCTGGTTGAGCAGTTCGGGATAGGTATTCAACAGGTGCGGATTGCGATGGAAGATGCCGGGCAGGGCACGGTATTTCTTCAGGTCCTTGATGACAAAGCTTTCGTTGAGGGCCGTGCGGTAGCGTGCCAGGTTGCGCTCCGTCAGGGGCAGTCCTTCGGCACGCAAGGCAATCACGGTTTCGGCAGCCAGGCGGCCACTGGTCATGGCCAGGTTGGAACCTTCACGATGTACCGCATTGACGAACATGCCGGAGTCGCCGACCACCATCCAGCCGCTGCCATAGAGGCAGGGAATGGAGTGGTAGCCGCCCTCGGGGATCAGGTGCGCTGCATATTCCTTCATTTCGCCGCCTTCGAGCAGCGGTGCAATGGCCGGATGGGCCTTCATGTCTTCCAGCAGCTGGTAGGGCGAGCATTTCTGCCGCTTGAGGTCGGACAGCATGCAACCCACGCCGATGGTCACCGAGTCGCGGTTGGTGTAGAGGAAGCCGGTCCCCATCATGCCCTTGGTGATCTTGCCGACCATTTCGATGACCACGCCGGCGTCGCCGCTGACGTTGAAGCGGCTGGCGATGGTTTCTTCGGGCATGAAATGGATTTCCTTGACCGCCAGAGCCACCTCGGCCGGATCGAGCTCGGGGCGAAAGCCGGCCTTGCGGGCCAGCACCGAATTGACGCCATCGGCCAGCACCACGATGTCGGCATAGATCGAACCGCCCGCGCGATCGGTTTGTACGCCGACTACGCGCTGGCCATCCATGAGCAGATCGGTCACGGTGGTCTCGCAGATCAGCAGGGTGCCTGCCTCTTGCACCTTCTGCGAAAACCATTTGTCGAACTGGGCTCGGATGATGGTGTAGCGGTTGTAGGGCGGTTTGTTGAAGTCTTCCGAGCGGTAGTGGCCGCCGATGAAGGACTGATCGTCGAGCACCCACATGCGCTGCTCGATGATGTGGCGTTCCAGCGGCGCGTCCTCACGAAAGTCGGGAATGATGCGCTCCAGCGCATCCGAGTAGAGGATGGCGCCTTGCACGTTCTTGGAACCGGGATATTCTCCCCGTTCAATCTGCAACACCTTCAGTCCGGCCTTGGCCATGGTATAAGCGCAGGCATTGCCGGAGGGCCCGGCGCCGACCACGATGGCATCGAATTTCTCAGTCATGCTGTTCTCCCTGTTGTGGCTCAGCTCGCCATGCGCATCGTGGCCAGTTGTTGACGGAAGGCATCGGTCAAGGCCGGCAGGATGGTCATGGCGTTGCCGACGATGCCGTAGCTGGCGAAGTCGAAGATGGGGGCGTTGGGGTCACTGTTGATGGCAATGATCACGTCCGAATCCGCCATGCCGACACGATGCTGGATGGCGCCCGAAATCCCCGCCGCGATATACAGCTTGGGCCGCACGGTCTTGCCGGACTGCCCGACCTGGCGCTCGGCCTGCACCCAGTTGGCTTGCACCACCGGACGCGTGGCTCCCACCTCGGCCCCCAGCACCATGGCCAGGTCCCAGATCAGCTGGAAATTCTCGGCCCGCTTCATGCCGCGTCCGCCCGCCACGATGATGTCGGCAAACGGTAGCTGCGGCTTGTCTTGCTGATTGTCGGGGATGTATTCCAAGACCTTGGTGATGATGTCGCTCTCGACCAGGCACAGCGGGTGCTCGATGATCTGGCCGCTGCGGCTGCGGTCGGGCTCCGGCATGGCCATCACCCGCGGCCGCACGGTGGCCATCTGCGGCCGGTAATTCAGCGTCAGGATGGTACACAGCAGGCTGCCGCCAAAGGTTGGGCGCGATGCCGCCATGCTGCGGTTTTCCATGTCGATGGTGAGCCCGGTGCAGTCTGCGGTCAGGCCGGTCCTGAGCGTGGTGGCCACGCTGCCGGCCAGGTCGCGCCCTTGTGCGGTGGCGCCCAGAAGCAGGATTTCCGGCTGATAGCGGTTGACCAGATCGGTGAGGCCCTTGGTGAACGGCTGGTTGCGGTAGGCTGACAGGGTAGGGTCGGCCATCAGGTAGCAGCTGTCGGCACCATGGTGGAAAGCCTGTTCGCAGAACTGCCGGGTCGCCAGATCGGGCGCGCCCAGTACCACGCCCGAGAGCGACACGCCGAGCTGGTCGGCCAGCTTGCGGCCTTCGCCCAGCAGCTCCCAGGAGACCGGGTGGACTTCGCCGCGCTCGTGTTCGATGAAGACCCACACGCCCTGGTAGGCCTTGAGGCGTTCGTCCAGTTCGTATTTTCCCTTGCCGCCTTTGCGCTCTGGCGCATGCTTGTCGTCGTTCATGCTGTGCCTCATGGAATCGATGTTGGGAAGATCAGGCCACTTTCCTGGCAATGGCGTCGCCCAGTTTGGGGTGTTGCGTGAAGAGCTTGCCGACCAGGGTGACGGCCAGGTCGCGCGCTTCGTCGCCTTCTGCCGTGATGATCTCGGCGCGGCGCGCATTGGGCTTGGGCGCAAACACCTTGCTCACCACCGTGGGCGAGCCCTTCAAGCCGATCTTGCTGACGTCCTCGATGCCGGCGGCCGCACGGTCCCAGGTACGGATCGGATGGCGGGCGGCGCGAAACATGTTTTCCATGGTGGCAAAGCGCATTTCGTTGCTGCCTTCGAGCATGGTGATGAGGCAGGGTAGCTTGGTCTGGAGCACCTGCACCCCGCCTTCGGCCCGGCGCTGGATGACGATTTCGCGCGCAATCGGGTCCAGCGACACGATCTTGGAGACATAGGTCAGCAATTGCAGATCAAGTCGCTTTGCGATGCCCGGGCCGACCTGGGCCGTATCGCCGTCGATGGTCTGCTTGCCGGCCAGGACCAGATCGACCGCCTGGTCTTGTGAGATCCGCTGGATGGCAGCCGCCAGGGCATACGAGGTGGCCAGCGTATCGGCACCGGCGAAGGCGCGGTCGGTCACCAGGATGGCATCGTCGGCACCGAAGGAAATGCATTTGCGCAGCGCCGCCTCCGCCTGCGGCGGGCCCATGGTCAGCACCGTGACCCGTCCGCCGACCTGATCCTTGATGCGCAGCGCTTCTTCCAGCGAGAACAGGTCATAGGGGTTGATGATGGCGGGTACGCCCTGGCGCATGATGGTGTTGGTGACCGGATGCACGCGGATCTGGGCGCTATCGGGCACTTGCTTGATGCAGACGACGATATGCATGGTGTTCTCCTAAAGGACTGGCTCAGGCTTTGGCCGGCAGGGACATGCGCAGCATTTCCAGCGAGACCGACTTGCCGTGGGCATCCTGGAAAACCTTGAACACTTTTTCCTGTGCCGGCGTGGAATGCACGAAGTCGTCATAGGCGGTGGCCAGGAGGGCGCGCAATTTCTTGAACATCTCCACTTCATCCAGTTCATCCAGGCTGCGTTCCTGGCGCATGTACTGGTAGAAGCGCTTCAGGATGTGCAGGCGATTGACGTTCACGACCGCTTGCTGGTAAGGCACGCCAAAGAAATCGAGGAACTCTTCGGCGGCGGACAGTTGCTTCAGTTTTTCGGCCAGGGTCAGCATGACGGGCTCTCTTTCGTGGTTGAGAGGAACACAGGCACAGCGTGCGGGAACGGGCGAATCCAAATGCTTACATCTGGCTCGCCGCGCAGGCGCCACTTTCCAGGAAAAAACGCGTGAGTTCATCTTCGCTGGGCGCGGTCTTGGCCACCATGGTGTGGTCACGGATGCGCAGGAGCATGGCTTGTGCCTGGCTGTCCGAGAGCAGTATTCCCATCTTGGCGAAAGCATCCTTCACGCCGCGCGAGCCGGAATGTTTGCCCAGCACGATGTGATGGCTGCGACCCAGCTCGGCCGGGCTGAAGTGTTCATAGTTGGCCGGGTTCTTGAGCAGGCCGTCCACGTGGATGCCCGATTCATGCGTGAACACCGCCTCACCCACGATGCTCTTGTTGGGCGCCACCGCCTTGCCGGAGGCCTTGGCCACCAACCGGGAAATGGCTGGCAGGCAGCGAGTGTCGACCTGGGTTTCGATGCCATGAAGATGGCGCAGGCCCATGACCACTTCTTCCAGCGGGGCATTGCCAGCCCGCTCGCCCAGGCCGTTGACGGTGGTGTTGACGTGGCTGGCGCCGGCATTGATGGCGGCCAGAGTGTTGGCGGTGGCCAGGCCCAGGTCGTTGTGGGCGTGCATTTCCAGTTCGATGTCGACTTCGTCGCGCAACTGGCGGATCGCTTCGTAAGTCGCAAAGGGATCGAGCAACCCCAGCGTATCGGCAAAGCGGAAGCGCCGTGCGCCCGCGGCCTGCGCCGTCTCGATCACACGCAACAAGAAATCCGGGTCGGCGCGGGAAGAATCCTCGCCACCGAGGCAAACCTCCATGCCCAGGTCCAGCGCCTTGGGCAGGAAATACCGGATCTGCGCCAGCACCCAGTCGCGGTCGCGTTGCAGCTTGTGCTGGATATGGATGTCCGACACCGGCATGGAGAGGTTGACGATATCGGCGTGGCAGCGTGCGGCGGCGGCCAGGTCGGCCTCGCACATGCGGCCCCACACCATGGTCTTGCTGCGCAGGGGCAGGGCGGCGATGGCCTGGATGACCTCGATTTCGGCCTCGCCCATGATGGGAATGCCAATTTCCATCTCCGGCACGCCGATCTCATCAAGGGCGCGCGCGATGTCGATTTTTTCTTCCGCCGTGAAGGCAACACCGGCAGTTTGCTCGCCGTCGCGCAGGGTAGTGTCATTGATTGTAACCATCTCGGATTCTCCGGCAATGCGATACGAAAAATGTCTTCTGATCCTGATTTAGCAATTCATGTGCCAATCAGATTTGCAGAATAAATTCCTTGAAAATCAACGTGATAAGCGACTTGCCTGGTGTTTTTCGGTGGTCCGGGAACCTTGTCACTTTTGTCGTGTTTGTCGTGTCTTGTCCGGCCTTGTCGACCCGACGCACCGCGCGGCCCTCAGCCGCGTTCGCGCGCCAGATTGACGGTGTAGAGCGGCAGCTCGATCACCAGGTCCTGCTGCCTGAGCACGACCTGGCACGCCAGGCGCGACCGTGCGTTCAAGCCCCAGGCGCGGCCCAGTTGGTCTTCCTCGTCGTCGCTGGCCGGTGCCAGGGAGTCGAAGCCTTCATGGACGATCACATGGCAGGTGGAGCAGGCACAGGATTTTTCGCAGGCATGTTCCAGCGCGATCCCGTTCTTGAGCAAGGCATCGCACAGGAACTGGCCGCTGCGCGCATCGAAGCTGCTGCCTTCGGCGCACAGGACGGGATGGGGACGAACGGTGATGTGCGGCATGGCAGCTCCCGATGTGGCCGGGATGGCCCCGGTCAGGGTTGGCACGTCAAGTCATGAGCCCAGGTCGATGGCTTCGAGGCGCTGACCAGAGAGGGCCTGCGCGACACTGGCATTCATACGGCGGGCGGCGAATTCCTGGGTGGCCTGGTTCAAGGCATCGCAGGCGCGGCCCAGCGCAGCGATGTTGTCGTCATTGGCTTCGCGGGCGGTTTCGATCAGTTCCGTCAGGGCATAGAGGTGCTGGCGGATGTGCGCCTGTTCGGTAGCGCTGAGCAGGCTGTGGCCGTCGCGCTTGAGCGCGGCATCGGTGGCATCGGCCACCTGGCGGGCGTTGACCTGGGCTTCACGCAGCGTGCGCATCTTCATGTCATCGGTGGCGTGCCCGGCGGCTTCGGAGAGCATGCGGGCAATGTTGGCGTCATCCAGCCCATAGGAGGGCTTGACGGTGACGGCCGCTTCCACGCCCGTGCTTTGTTCGCGTGCCGAGACCGACAGCAGCCCGTCGGCATCGATCTGGAAGGTCACGCGGATGCGGGCCGCACCGGCCACCATGGGCGGAATGCCACGCAACTCCAGGCGCGCCAGCGAGCGGCAGTCTGCCACCAGTTCCCGTTCGCCTTGCAGCACGTGCACGCTCATGGCGGTCTGGCCATCCTTGAAGGTAGTGAATTCCTGCGCCCGTGCCACCGGAATGGTGGAGTTGCGCGGGATGATCTTTTCTACCAGGCCACCCATGGTTTCCAGACCCAGCGAGAGCGGACAGACGTCCAGCAGCAGCCAGTCGCTTTGCTGGCGATTGCCGGCCAGGACATTGGCCTGCATGGCCGCGCCCAGCGCCACGACCTGGTCCGGATCGAGATCGGTCAAGGGCGGCTGGCCGAAGAAGTCCGCCACAGCCGCGCGGACCTGCGGCATGCGGGTCGATCCGCCGACCAGGACCACACCGTCGATCTCGGCCACGCCCAAGCCCGCGTCGCGCAGCGCCTTGCGGGTGGGCAGCAGGGTACGGGCCAGCAAGCCCTGGCTGATGGCTGCAAATACCTCGCGCGTCAGCATCAGTTGCACGGCCTGTCCCGAGGACAGGTTCAGTGCAATGGTCGCGCTGGCCTCCTGGCTCAGGGTTTCCTTGGCTTGCCGCGCAGCAGTGAGCAGGCGGCGGGTATCTTGCGTGGTGAGTTCTGCGCTTGCCAGCTGGCTCTGGTCGAGGATCCAGTCATGGATGCAGCGATCGAAGTCATCACCACCCAGGGCGCCGTCCCCGTTGGTGGCCAGCACTTCAAAGACCCCGCGTGAGAGCTTGAGGATGGAAATGTCAAAGGTGCCGCCACCCAGGTCATAGATGGCGAATACGCCTTCGGCAGCCTGGTCGAGTCCATAGGCGATGGCGGCCGCCGTGGGTTCATTGAGCAGTCGTAGCACGGTCAGGCCGGCCAGGCGCGCGGCATCCTTGGTGGCCTGGCGCTGGGCGTCATCGAAGTAGGCCGGCACCGTGATGACCGCACCGCTCAGTTCGCCACCCAGCGAGGCTTCGGCCCGCTGGCGCAATACCCGCAGGATGTCGGCCGATACGTCGATGGGCGTCTTGATGCCCGCCGCGGTGTCGATCTGTACCAGGCCGGGCTTGTCGATGAAGGCATAGGGCATGTCGGTGCTGCTGCCGGCGCTCATGTCGGCGCGGTCACGTCCCATCAGTCGCTTGATGGAGGACAAGGTATTGCGCGGATCATCGCTCTGCGCGGCCTTGGCGGCATGGCCGACGACGGCCGGTGGCCGGTCTGCCGGCTGCAGGGAGTGAGCCGGCAGATAGCGCACCACCGAAGGCAGCAGCGCCTGCCCGGCCTCATCCGGCAGGATGCGGGCCTGGCCGGACTGGACCGTGGCCACCAGCGAATTGGTGGTGCCCAGGTCGATGCCCACGGCCAGCCGGTGCTGGTGCGGCGCCGTGCTGCGGCCAGGTTCGGCGATCTGGAGCAGGGACATGGCCTAGACCGCGAAGCTTTCGCCGCAGCCGCACTGGTTCTTGGCGTTGGGATTGTTGAACTTGAAGCCTTCGTTGAGCCCTTCGCGCACGAAGTCCAGCTCGGTGCCATCGAGGTAGGGCAGGCTCTTGGGATCGATCAGCACGGTCACGCCATGGCTTTCGAAGCGCACATCCTGCGGTTCGGCGACGTCGGCATATTCGAGCGCATACGCCATGCCGGAGCAGCCGCTGGTCTTGACTGCCAGCCGCAAGCCGACAGCGCTGCGCTTGGCCAGGAAGGCGTGTACGCGGCGCGCGGCGTTTTCAGTGAGGGTGATGCTCATTGCCGTCTCTCCTCAGACCGAGAATGAACTGCCGCAGCCACAGGTGGTGGTGGCATTGGGATTCTTGATGATGAAGCGGGAGCCTTCCAGGCCTTCTTCATAGCCGATCTCGGCACCATTGAGGTATTGCATGCTCATGGCATCGACCAGCAGCGAGACACCGTTGCGCTCGATGCAGAAATCGTCTTCGTTGACGGCATCGTCAAAGGCAAAGCCATATTCGAAGCCGGAGCAGCCGCCGCCGCTGACGTAGATGCGCAGCTTGAGTTCGGCATTGCCTTCTTCGCTGATCAATTCGCTGACCTTGGCCACGGCCGAGTCGGTAAAGATGAGGGGGGCGTCGGCGGTGATGGTGTCGGTATCGGACATGATGGACCTCCAGGAAATGGGGATGGGAGCCGGCCGTGCCGTCTTAGTCGGCGATGGGCGCGCAGATCGGGTATTGCTTGGGAGCCGGTGCCGCCTGCTGGACCTCGGGCGTGGTGTCATGCCGGCTGCGGTAATCCGCCACGGCGGCCTTGATGGCATCTTCGGCGAGGATGGAACAGTGGATCTTCACCGGCGGCAAGGCCAGTTCGTCGGCGATGGCGGTGTTCTTGATGTCCAGCGCCTGGTCCAGGGTGCGCCCCTTGAGCCATTCGGTCACCAGGGAGGAGGAGGCGATGGCCGACCCACAGCCGTAGGTCTTGAATCTGGCGTCTTCGATGATGCCGTTGTGATCGACCTTGATCTGCAGTTTCATCACGTCGCCACAGGCGGGAGCACCGACCATGCCGGTGGCCACGCTGGTGTCGTCCTTGTCGAAGCTGCCGACGTTGCGCGGGTTTTCGTAGTGGTCCATCAGTTTGTCGCTGTAAGCCATGATGTGCTCCTTGTCAGTGTGCAGCCCATTGCACCGTGGAGAGGTCAATGCCGTCCTTGTACATATCCCACAACGGCGAGAGTGCGCGCAGCTTGCCCACCTTTTCACGGATCACGTTCACGGCGAAGTCGATCTCTTCGACAGTGGTGAAGCGCCCGATGGAAAAGCGGATCGAACTGTGCGCCAGTTCATCCGACAGGCCCAGTGCGCGCAGGACATAGGAGGGTTCCAGGCTGGCCGAGGTACAGGCTGAGCCGGACGACACCGCCACATCCTTGATGGCCATGAGCAGCGATTCGCCCTCGACATAGTTGAAACTGATGTTGAGGTTGTGCGGTACGCGACGATCCAGATCGCCATTGACGAAACATTCCTCGATATCGGCAAAGCCGGCGTGCAGGCGGTCGCGCAGCATGCGGATGCGCTCGTTCTCGGTGCCCATGGCCAGGCATGCCAGTTCGAAGGCTTCACCCATGCCGACGATCTGATGGGTAGCCAGGGTGCCCGAGCGCAGGCCGCGTTCATGTCCGCCGCCATGCATCTGCGCCTCCAGCCGAACGCGCGGCTTGCGTCCCACGTACAAGGCGCCGATGCCCTTGGGGCCATAGGTTTTGTGGGCCGAGAAGGACATCAGGTCGACCTTGAGGCTGGCCAGGTCGATGGCCACCTTGCCGGTGGCCTGGGCGGCATCCACGTGCAGGAGCACGCCGCGTGCGCGGCAAATGTCGCCCAATGCGGCGATGTCCTGGATCACGCCGATTTCGTTATTGACGTACATCACCGAGGCCAGGATGGTGTCGGGCCGCAAGGCCGCTTCAAAGGCGGCCAGGTCGAGCAGGCCGTCGCTGCCGACCTCCAGGTAGGTCACTTCAAAACCGCGTCGTTCCAGCTCGCGCATGGTGTCGAGCACGGCCTTGTGTTCGGTCTTGACGGTGATGAGGTGGCGGCCCTTGCTACGCAGGAATTCAGCGGCACCCTTGATGGCCAGGTTGTTGGATTCGGTGGCACCCGAGGTCCAGATGATTTCGCGCACGTCGGCGTTGACGAGTGCAGCGACTTGCTCGCGTGCATGTTCGACCGCCGCTTCGGCGGCCCAGCCAAAGCTGTGCGAGCGGCTGGCCGGGTTGCCCGGAATATCGGTCAGATAGGGAATCATCTTTTGCGCAACGCGCGGATCGACCGGGGTGGTCGCCGAATAATCCAGGTAGATCGGTAGCGATAAGGAAGAGGAGGGCATGGTGGCTCCGGCAAACTGTGTGGGAGAACGGGTCTGTGCCTGGCTGCGGTAGGAGCTTTTGCAAAGAGCGTGCCATGCGGGGGAGCTCTTCTAAGTGACTGAATAGAAAGGAATAAATGATTGTTTTGTGACGCGACAAAGCGTGCGGCGGATTGTCGGTTTTGTTGGATTTGTGACGACAGGACGGATGCGATGTGTTGCCGTACGTGACGGGATCAGCCTGACATCTTTGGCCACCTGCCGCTGCATCCGGTGATGCCCGGGCAGTACATTTTGCTTTGCGTGGTGGGGTGCAGGGTGGCTGGCACGACGATTTGATTCGCCGTCAGAAAAATCATCTAAATAATTTACAAGCCTGGTGAACTCGCAAGAAATTACTCATAAGAAATTATCGAATACGTACATTCAGCCACTAAAAATTGATGTTTACATAAATAACCGCTATATTAAAAATATACGTAAACGTAAAATTAATTGATTAAATTTAGCTAATAGGTATATATGGACACGATCGAACAGCTACGCAAGCGGCGGCAGGAGCAAGGCAAGACGCTGGAAGCTCTGTCCCAGCTCACCGGCCTGGCCAACGCCAGTATCAGCCAAATCTTGAGCGGGAAGCGCGATCCGCGAGTGGGAACATGTGAACTGCTGGCGGCGGCAATGGACGCCAACCTCGTGCTGATTCCCAACCACCTGATGCCAGAGGTCCAGCGGCTTCTGTCGGGCAAGGCGATCGGGCCGGATAATGTGCCTACGGCGGCCGAGATGATCCTGGGGTTGGACAAATGAGCAACGCGCTGAGACCACGCTATCTGGAGGTGTGGCTGCACGGGCAGCATATAGGCTGGCTCTGCGAGGCTGGCCGTGTCACACGATTTGTGGCAAGCGAACCGTACCTGACGGACAAGGCTCGCCGAACCATCTCGGCCTCCATGACACCGCCAGGGCTAGAGGAATTGACACAGACAATTCTGAACAACCATTTCAACCCGGCCATCTACCGTGAGAGGGGGGAGCTGCCTCCATTCTTTGCAGGGTTGATGCCAGAGGGAGCCTTACGCCGCCGGCTGGCAGCAACGCGCAAAGATGTGCGCGATATGGACGATTTCGGGATTCTGGCCGCTGCAGGCGAAGACCTTCCTGGTGCAGTCAAGGTCATTCCAGCCAATCTGGATAATCTGACCCAATCCGCACGCGCTTTCGGCGTAACCGGTGGGGCCGACAATCTGGAAACCTGCGTACCCGAGGCGGCAGCAGAAGGGGCGGCGGCTCTCTCCGGCGTGCAGGACAAGATTGCTCTATCGCATGCGAAGAACGGCCAACGCTACTGCCTGCCGATCAAAGGAACGCTTTCCGAGTTGATCGCCAAACTTCCGACCACCAATGATGATTCGCAGATCATGAACGAATACGCGTGTATGCGACTCGCAGAGCTGGCCGGCGTAGAAATCGCTCGCTGCCGTCCGCAGCCTATGAACACGATGGACGATCATCCGGACTTGGTCGTGGCCTTGGGTGAGCAGACTCGGTTCCTTGCAGTGGACAGGTTTGACCGTAGTCCTGGAGGACCGATCCACATGGAGGATGCGTGTCAGATGCTGACATTGATGCCCACGCAGAAATACGCTGGACTGAACCACTTCGTGACCTTCATCGCATTGTTGAAGCGCCTGAGCGCGAAGGGGATCTCCGACGTAAGGCAGATGTTCATTCGTCAGGCAGTCAATACCTTGCTCGGAAACTCGGACGCACATCTGAAGAACTTCAGCGTCTTGTACCGTGACGGCGTCATCCCGGAATTGTCGCCGGCCTACGATATCGTCTGTGTTTCGGCGCTGCCGGGGTTTCTCGGGTTCGCCACCAACGTCGCGATCGACAAGCTACAACAGACTGAGACGCTGGCTACCTATGCGGACGTGGCAAAGATGGCCGGCGTACCTCCAAAAATAGCGACGACGGCGGTTAAACAAGTCGTTGCAAAGGCGAGGGAATTGTGGCCTGAAGCGATGAGAGAAATGGAAATGCCAGATAAGGTGCGAGAGGTGATTTCTGCCAGGTTGTTGCGTCTACCGCTGGCGAAAGGGCAGTAGTTGAGGCCAGCTATCAGGCGGGATTGCCCTCGATCATCGTTGCGGGTTGGCCCTAACGCTGCATTCTGCGCCGTCAAATCCTCGTTTCGTCGCATCCTGCTTCCTCCCCGGCCGCCGCCTCAGCACAATCGCCCCATCGATTTTGCTGAAAGCCTGCCATGTCCCTCACGCCCGTCATCGCCATCCACCTGAGTGCCGCCCTTGCCGCCGTCGTCATCGGCCCCTTCGCCTTCTGGGCCCGGCTTGCCCGCACCGTGCGGCCTCGCTGGCACCGTGCGCTGGGTTACGCCTGGTTCACCTGCATGGTGGCCACGGTCTGCTCGGCGGTGTTCATCCGTTCCCATGACCTGCCCAACATCGCCGGCTATACGCCATTGCACCTCTTGGTACCAGGCACGGTCTTCCTGCTCTATCGCGGTATCTCTGCGGTGATGCGCGGGGATATCACGACGCATCGGCGCACCATGCAGCGCGTCTACATCGGCGCCTGCCTAGTGGCCGGCGCCTTCACGCTGCTGCCATCGCGCTACCTGGGCCAGCTGGTCTGGGGACAATGGCTGGGCTGGCTGTAAGCCGGCCCAGGCGCTGCTAGAGCGCGGCGCCGAAGAAGGAACCGATGGCCGCCGTGCAGCCCATGGCCAGCGAACTCCACACACTCACGCGCAAAGCTCCCTTCCACAGACTGGCCCCGCCCGTCCTGGCCGCCACCGCGCCCAGTACTGCCAGCGAGAGCAGGGCAGCGATCACGATGGCCGGCAGCAGAGTCGCCGCCGGTGCAAGCAAGACCACGGCCAGCGGCAAGGCGGCGCCTACCGCAAAGCTCAGTGCCGAGACGATGGCGGCCTGGACCGGCCTTGCGGCGGTGGTTTCGGAGATGCCCAGTTCATCGCGGGCATGGGCGTCCAGGGCGTCGTGGGCCATCAGTTGCGCGGCGACCTGATGCGCGGTCTCCTGGTTCAGGCCACGGCGCATGTAGATGCCCATCAGTTCGCGGTGTTCGCCTTCGGGATCGGTGGCCAGTTCCTCGCGCTCCTGGCTCAGGGCCGCATGTTCGCTGTCGGCCTGCGAATGGACGGACACATACTCGCCAGTCGCCATCGACATGGCCCCCGCGACCAGCCCGGCCACGCCGGTCAGCAGGACATTTTCATGGCTGGCATTGGCAGCGACCACGCCGACCAGCAGGCTGGCAGTGGAGACGATGCCATCGTTGGCACCGAGGACGGCGGCGCGTAGCCAGGAGATGGCGTCGACCCTGTGATGTTCGAGATGGAATTTGGCCATGATGCGTCAGTTCAGTTGCCCGGTTGCGGAATGGCGCAGATTCTAGGGCCGCGCTGCCGCAAAGGCCACGACAATTAGCGAAAATGAGGGCGATTCGCATTCGGTCAGACACATCCCGCTCATCTTCATGGATGCCTGCACGACTGACATCCGCAGATACCCCCGCCACGCGGCGGCCTCCGATAGCCGCTGTCCGCCATGCCCCCTATGCTGGATCTTTTGACTTCACCAAGGAGATCCATCATGCGCTGCCAGCTCAAGAATATCGCCGACCAGACCATCGTCATCACCGGTGCCACCAGCGGCATCGGCCTGGCCACCGCCCGGCTGGCCGCCTCGCGGGGAGCGCGCCTGGTGCTGCTGGCGCGGGATGAACAGGCGCTGGAACGCGTGGCCGCCGAACTGGATGCATCGGGCCAGCGCGTGCTCTGCGTGACGGCCGACGTGGCCGACTTCAGCGCCTTGCAGGCTGCGGCCACCCGTGCTGTGGAGCGCTTCGGACAGATCGATACCTGGATCAACAATGCCGGCGTGTCCATCTTCGGCCGCCATGAAGAGGTCAGCCTGGAAGATCACCGCCGCCTCTTCGAGACCAACTACTGGGGTGTGGTCAACGGCAGCCTGGCCGCCTTGCCGCATCTGAAGGCCAATGCGCAGGGCGCGGCGCTGATCAACCTGGGCAGTGAGCTGTCCGACGTGGCCGTGCCGCTGCAGGGGGCGTATTCGGCCTCCAAGCATGCGGTCAAGGGATTTACGGATTCCCTGCGCGTGGAGTTGACCGAGGAGGGGGCTGCGGTCTCGGTCACGCTGATCAAGCCGGCTGCGATGGATACCCCCTTCACCCGCCACGCCAAAAACTACATGGACGTGCAGCCCAAGCTGCCGCCGCCAGTCTATGCCCCATCCATCGCCGCCGAGGCTATCCTGGTCGCCGCGCAAAGTCCGCGCCGGGATCTGTATGTGGGCGCGGCTTCGCGGCTGGTGTCCTCGGCCAACAAATGCGCGCCGGCAGCGATGGATTACTACCTCAAGACCTGCATGTTTTCCCAGCAGCGCAGCGACCGCCCGGCCAGCGGCGACAGTGGCCGTCTCTACGCCAACGGCCCGCAACCGGCCGTGGCCGAGCGGGGGAACGAACAGCACGTGCTGCCGTTCTCGCCCTACACCTGGGCCAGCGCCCAGGCACCGATGCTGTCGCGCCTGGCGGTACTGGGCGTGGCCTGCCTGGTGGCCGGCAAGCTCGCAGGCCGCAATGGACGCTGAGTTCAGTTGCTGCGCAGCGGCGGCGAGCGCAGCAATTGCAGGGCCTGGCTGATGGAAAATTCGCTGGCCTGTTCGCGCACCGCCTTGCGGTCCCCGGAGAAGCGCCGGGTGGCGGTGCGGATGGTCTGCCAATCGCCTTCGTGCAAGACCCAGGCAAAGCACACCGTGCCGGCAGGCGTGCCATCGGGCGCATCGTCAGGGCCGGCCACGCCGGTGTTGGAAATCGCCAGGGCAGCGTCACTGGCGCGCAAGGCGCCTCGGGCCATGCGCTCGGCAATCTCCTCGCTGGTCAGGCCATAACGCTGCATATCGGCGCGGGTCACGCCGAGCATGCTTTCCTTGGCTTCTTCGGTGTAGGTGACGAAGGCGCCTTCGAGCCACTGGCCGCAACCTTCGACGTCGCCCAGGGCGGCTGCGACCATGCCGGCCGTGCAGGATTCTGCCGTCACCAGACGCAGGCCGCGCTGGCAGAGCAGATGTCCCAATGTTGCGTAGTCGTCTTTCATCTTGATTTCCTGTGTTTGTCGTGGGTGATAGGGAAATGGATCGCGTTGTGGGCTCAGCGTTCTAGCCAGCTGGTCCGTACCTTCCCGCATTCCCACGCCGCTGACAGCGGAATGCGGGAAGCGGAGCAGGCGATGGCCTATGCCCAGGGCGCAGGCCGTTTGCTAATCTCGACCGTGGACCGAGCTGCCCTCTCCGACGGGCATCGGCCGCGCCAAGGAGAGTTCTCATGTCCGACCGCAAGCCCAAGACCGCCATCGCCATCGTGGGCGGCATCATCGTGCTGGCCATCATCGGCGGCATGTTCCTGCTGGGGGTGTTTCATTTCTCCAGCCATAGCTAACGCGCGTTGCGGTCGACCGAGCGCAGGTAGGCGCTCATGTCGGCCGCATCTGCCGCGCTTACGCCCAGTTCCGGCATCGCCCCATTGGGCTTGTAGCGCTTGGGATGCAGGATCCAGTGCGCCAGATTCTCCGGCGTATTGACCAGCGTGCCCGAGATGTAAGCCTGGCTGCCCATGGCGTCCAATGTCGGACCGACATCGATTGGTGCGCCCACCACGCCGGGAATGCGATGACAGGACTGGCAGGCGTACTGCGTCAGCGCCACACGCCCGCGCTCGATGTCGGCCGTTGCCGGGATTGGCTGCGGATCAGCCGGCACGGCCTGTACCGCTGGCAACTGGTCCGGCATGGCCCGCAGATAGGCCACCACCTCCCATCGTTCCTGTTCGCTCAGGTGGGCCTGCCAGGCCGGCATGCCCGTCATCTTGATGCCATTGCTGACGATCCAGTACAGCTCGCGCAACTGCCACTTGTGCGCCGCCGCGCTCAATGGCCCCGGCACCGGCTGCATCGACAGCGTGGCGGTGTCGGGTGCGCGGCCGGGCGCGCCATGGCACTGCACGCAAAACCGTTCATAGTGCCGCTCCCCGGCCCTGGCCATGTCGGGAGCATCGAGTGCGGGCGTCTCGATCTGCTGCGCGTGGCGGCGTACCGACTGGCGCATCGCGTATTCCATCAGCTTGAAGACGGGAGACCAGTGTTGCGTCACCGCGCTGACGTTGTAAGCGCCGCTCCAGACCAGCACTGCCGCCGCCGACGCGGCCAGCAGCATCAATGCGAAGCCGGCCAGCAATGCGCGATGCAGACGGCGCTTCATGGGCCGCCTCCCGGCCGCTTCTGCAGCAGGTAGGCGCTCATGGCGGCGGCTTCGTCGGCAGTGATGCCCAGTTCCGGCATGGCGCTGTCCGGATGGATGGCGCGGGGATGCATGATCCAGCGCGCCATGTTCGGTTCATTGGCGGGCAGGATGCCGGCGATGTAGCTGCTGCGGGCCGTGTGTTCCAGCGACGGCCCGGTCAGGCTGCCCGAGGGCGCCACGCCCGGGATGCGGTGGCAGGCCGCGCAGCCACGCTCGGCCAGCAGGCGGCGGCCACGGGCGATGTCATCGGCGCTGGCAGCCAGGCCGTAGCCAGAACACAGCGCCAGCAACAACGGCAGGAGGAAATCAGGGACGCGGAAGGACTTCACGTTCCCCTCCGATCAGCCAGCGTGCGCACAGCACCAGCGCCACCACCACATAGCTCAGCGCCCCCGGTATCCACATGATCAAACCACCCAGTTGCTGGTCTTCCAGCGGCGACAGGCCGAGCTGCCAGGGCAGCGTCTCGTAGGCGGGATACCACAGCCGCGTCGACAGGGCCAGCAGGGCGCCCAGCGCGCTGGTGTGCATCATGGTGGTGAAGAGATAGAACAGCGCGCCGCGATCAGGCTCCACGCGGCGCCATTTGGCCAGCACGCTCCACCAGAACAGCAGGGCCGAAATGAAGAAACTGGCATGCTGGGCGATGTGCACCGCCTCATGCCGCAACGCCGCCTGGAAGCAGAACGGCACGTGCCAGCCCCATACCGCCAGGAAATGCAGCGTCCAGGCCGGCAGCGGCCGGCTCGCGCCGCGTAGCCACTGCAGTGAGCGCTGGTGGCCGAACCAGTGCCCGACCGGCTTGCGCCAGCCCGGCGGGAGCGACCACAGCCAGGTGCGCGCCGGCCTGCCGGCGATGAGCAGCGGCGCGGCCACGATCATCAGCAGTTCGTGCTGGACCATATGGGCGGCAAAGGAGACCGCCCCGGCCGCATCAATGGGCGAGACCAGCGCCGCCGAGAGGCATAGCCAGCCTGCGATGAAGCTGGCCACCCGGCCAGGCTGGATGTGTCCTGTCCTGTGCTGGCGCAGGCTGCCTAGCCCATACAGCCCTAGACTCAACAGCAGTAAGCACCACAGCCAGGTCTCCTGGCTCCAGCCGCTGGCGGGGGCGGCCCCCAGCGTATGCGCCTGAAGCGGCAGCGTCCAGGCCAGGAACGGCACGATGGCTAGTGCACGCCGGCTCACAGGCGCGCTCCCCAGTAGATGACTGCATAGAGCACCAGCCAGCTACCCACCACGAACACCCAGTAATCACTGTTCTCGCTGACGTCGACGTAGCGCTTGCTTTCCACCGGCCCGGTGAAGAAAAGCAGCGTCAAGACCAGGGTATCGAAGGTATCGGTGATCAGGTGGACCGTATGCAGGCCCAGCAGCATCCAGGTAATGGAGCCATAGGCATTTTCGCTCCAGCTCACGTTGAGGGAGGCGAATTCGCCCACGCGTCCTCCCAGGAAGATCAGCGAGAACAGCAGGCAGGTCACCAGCCACCGCCGCGCCACCTTGCGGTCGAAGCGCTCGGCGGCCTTGCTGGCATAGTGGTTGGGCAGGCAGGACAGCAACATCACGGCCGTGTTGAGGCTACCCCACAGCAGGTCAGGCGGCGGTCCCGACGGCGGCCAGGCAGGCGACTGCCCGCGCAGGTAGAAGTAGCTGGCCATGCCCAGCGCAAAGACCGTGCTCTCGATCAGGATCAGGCCGAGCGTGGCCCACCAGGTAGTGCTGGCCGGGCCGAAGCCGAAGGTGGGCAAGTGGCTGACATCCAGAACATCGGGCTGCTGGTTCATGGACGTACCTCGGTCTCGATGCGCGCCCGGCTGCGCTGCCGTCGCGGCCAGAACCAGATCGCCGTCGCCAGGCCCACCGGCAGGGCGCCCCAGACCACCGCCCAAGGCGTGAAGATGGAACCGATGAACAGCACCGTAGTGGCCACCGCCGACAGCAACGGCCAGGGCGAAGGCGTCGGCAGCCAGAAACGGTGCTGGGGATGCCCCTCCAAGGCCGAAGTGATCAAGACTTCACGCTGGCCATTGTCCAGTCCGGCCACATGGCTGGGCTGCTGCGGTTCCTGCCACAAGGGGTCAAGACCATGCACCACCGGCATATGAAGGAAATTGCCCGCTGGCGGGGGTGAGTCCATGCTCCATTCCAGCGTACCGGCACCCCAGGGATTCGGTCCGGCAGGTTGACCGCGCCGCAGGGTCCGTACCACGTTGATCAGGAAGACGAGCACGCTGGCGGCGATCAGGAAGGCGCCGATGGTTGCCGTCAGGTTCAGTCCTTCCCAGCCCATCTGGACCGGATAGGTATAGACCCGACGCGTCATGCCCTGCAGGCCCAGCAGGTGCATGGGGAAGAAGCAGACATTGAAGCCGATGAAGAAGAGCCAGAAATTCCAGCGCCCCAGGCGCTCGCCCAGGAGCCGCCCGCTGAACTTCGGGAACCAGTAGTAGAACCCGCCGAACAAGGGGAAGATGGCCCCGCCCAGCAAGACGTAGTGCAAATGCGCGACCACGAAGTAAGTATCGTGCAGCTGCAAGTCCAGCGGCACCGAGGCCAGCATCAGCCCGGTCAATCCGCCCATGAGCAGGATGAAGAAGAACGCCAGCACGAACAGCAGCGGCGTGCGAAACACCGGACGCCCCAGCCAGAGGGTGCTGATCCAGCAAAAAATCTGCAGTGCCGTCGGCAGTGCAATGAGCAGGCTGGCGGCCGTGAAGAAGAGCTTGCCGTTGACCGGCAGGGTGGTGGCAAACATGTGGTGCACCCATAGCCCGAAGGCAAGGAAAGCCGTGGCGATCAGGGACAGCACCATGGCCGGATAGCCCACCACCGGACGGCGTGAAAAAGTCGCAACCACAGTGGAAATGATGCCCAGCGGCGGCAGGAAGATCAGATAGACCTCCGGATGCCCGAAGAACCAGAACAGGTGCTGCCACAGCAGGACGTCGCCGCCGTTCTGGTGGCTGTAGAACTGGGTGTTGACGAGCCGGTCCGTGATGAGGCCGGTGCTGGCCAGCATGACCGCGGGCATCGCGAAGAGTACCATCACCGAGGTCACCAGCATGGCCCAGGCGAACAGCGGCAGGCGGCGCAGGTTCATGCCGGGGGCGCGAAGCTTCAAGATGGTGGTGATGATGACGATGGCTTCGATCAGTGCTGACAGTTCGGTGAAGGTGATCATCTGTGCCCAGATGTCCACGCCCTTGCCGCTGGCGTATTGGTTCAGGGCCAGCGGCACGTAGGCAAACCAGCCCACGTCCGGGCCGCTGCCGGCGATGAAGGCGCCATACAGCAACAAGCCGCCGAACAGGAATATCCAGTAGGCAAAGGCATTCAGGCGCGGAAAGGCCACGCTGCGCGCGCCGATCATCAGCGGTAGCAGGAAGGCCGAGATGGCCTGCATCACCGGCACCGCAAAAAGGAACATCATGGTCGTGCCATGGATGGTGAAGAGCTGGTTGTAGAGCCGCGCGCCGATCAGGTCCGAGGCCGGGCGCGCCAGTTGCAGGCGCATCGCCAGCGCCAGCAGCCCGCCCAGCAGGAAGAAGGCGAACGTAGTGACGATGAAGCGGCGCGCAATCGTCTTGTGATTGACCGCGCACAGCCAGCCATACAGACCGGGCGGATCGGCCCAGGTCTGTTCCAGCAGCCGCGCCTGCTGGTCCGGCTGCTGATCGGTAGCCGAGGCAAGCGTGGCGTTCATTTCAGGGCCTCCAGATAATCCAGCAAGGCCGCCATGTCCTGCGGCGGCAGGTGCGCTGGGGGCATGATGACGCCGGTCTTGAGCGAGCGGGCATCATTGATCCAACCCGCCAGGAAACCGCGCTCGTTGGGGAAGATGCCTGCCGCCAGCGTGCTGCGGCTGGCCAGGTGGGTGAGGTCGGGGCCGCCGCGTCCGTCTGCGCTGGTGCCGCGAATGGTGTGGCATTGCGCGCAGTCATTGGCGTTGAAGATGGTCAGCCCGCGCGCCTCGAGCGTGGCATTGGCGGACTGCGCCGGACGTGCCTGCCGCTCGGCCCAGCGCGCGTAATCCTCGGGTGCCTCGGCCCGCACCAGCAGGGCCATGCGGGCATGTTCGAGACCGCAGAATTCAGCGCACTGCCCGCGATAGAGTCCGGCCTGGTCGGCCCGCAGCCGCAGTTGCGCATGTTTGCCGGGGATCAGGTCAAGCTTGCCGTGCAGGTTGGGCAACCACAGGGAATGGATGACGTCTTCGCTCTCGAGGTCGATGAGCACGGCGCGCCCCACCGGCAGATGCAGTTCATTGGCCGTGATGAACTGGCGGCCGTCGAGCGGATCGCTGTAGCGGGCTTCCCACCACCACTGGCGTGCCGTCAGCCGGATGTGCAGGGCCTGGGCGCTGGGCAACTGGTCCAGCGCACGGCTGGCCACCACATCAGCGCCGAACAGCGCCACCAGTCCCATGGCCGACAAGCCCAGAGCCCAGCCGATCAGCCAGGGCAAGCGTGGTGGCAGGGCGGACAGGGCGGCCCGGCGCTGGCGCGCCCGCCACAGTGCCAGGGCACAAGCGAACAGGATCAGCACGAACACGGCCGCGCACAAGGCCAGCGTGAAGTGCCAGAGGCGAGCGATGGTCTCCGCCTGCACGCCGGCCGGATGCAGGACGTTCTGCCAGACCTCCCGCTGGGCCCAGGCACCGGGCGCCCAGAGACCGGCCAGGAGCGCCGCCAGGCGCAGTGGCCGGTTGAAACGAAAATTGATGGGCAGAGGTGGCAAGGCGAATCGCTCGATGATGCAGGGATGAGCGATTATGCGAAGCTGCGCAGGACGGCGAAATAGGAAAACCCGGCGAGCCTGTGTAGGAATGCTGCACCGGCGCTTGCGGCTGAGTCAGCCTGTCCGGTGTGGGCGAAGAGCCGTCAGGCGAAGTGATCAAGCACTACGGCTGGATTGTCCTGATCGCCCCGCAAGCCGCCTCAGACGGCATTGAGCGGAATCTTCAGATAATGCACGCCATTGGCTTCGGCCGGGGGCATCTGTCCGGCGCGCATGTTGACCTGCACCGAGGGCAGCAGCAATACGGGCATGTCCAGCGTGGCATCGCGGGCGCTGCGCATGGCCACGAAGGCGTCTTCGCTGATGCCTTCGTGCACGTGGATGTTGTGCTGGCGCTCTTCGGCCACCGTGGTCACGAAGCGCAGTTCGCGGCCACCTGGCTGGTAGTCGTGGCACATGTAGAGCCGGGCATGCGGCGGCAGCGACAGCACCGCATGGATGGAGCGGAACAGCCGGCGTGCATCGCCGCCCGGGAAGTCGCAGCGCGCCGTGCCATAGTCGGGCATGAAGAGGGTGTCGCCCACGAAGGCGGCGATCTGGTCCGCTTCCTCCACCACATAGGTGATGCAGGCCGGCGTATGGCCGGGGGTGTGCATCACGCGCGCCTGCAACTGGCCGATCTGGAAAGTCTCCCCGTCGGTGAAGAGGTGATCGAACTGGCTGCCGTCGTGTTCGAATTCAGTGCCGGCGTTGAAGAGCTTGCCAAACACCTGCTGCACCTGGCGGATGTGCTCGCCAATGGCAATGCGTCCGCCCAGCTTGCGTTTCAGATAGGGCGCGGCAGAGAGGTGGTCGGCGTGGGCGTGAGTCTCCAGGATCCATTGCACGCTGGCGCCCAGCGCCTGCACGCGCCCGATCAGATGGTCGGCGCTGCGGGTAGAGGTGCGGCCGGACTTGGGATCGTAGTCCAGCACGCTGTCCACCAGCGCACACTGCGAGGTGGCAGGGTCCAGCACGATGTAGCTGACGGTGCTGGTGGCGGGGTCGAAATGGCCTTCAATATGCAATTTGTCCATGATGGGTCCTGGTGTTTTTTCTTCACATTCAAACAGGCTGCTTGCGGCAACAGTCGCGTCGCACGGCAATCCTGCATGCAATAACGTTCATTTCGCCTGAAACCGCTCTGCCCAGGCGAACATCAGCATGCCCGCCAGCATGGCCAGCACGAAGGCCAGGCCTTTCAAGGAAGCCATGCCAAGCAAGACCAGTGCCGGCCCCGGGCAGATACCGGCGATGCCCCAGCCGATACCAAACAGCACGCTGCCCAACACCAGCCGGCGATCAATCTGGCGCGCGGTCGGCAATTGCATGGGCACGCCCAGCAGCGATTGCGAGCGTCTCTTCGCCAGCGCGAAAGTGGGGATGCCGATGGCGATAGCGCCGCCCATCACCAGCGCCAGCGAAGGATCCCAATGACCGGCCAGGTCGAGAAAGCCCAGTACCTTAGCCGGATTGGCCATGCCGGAGAGGATCAGGCCCAGGCCAAACAGCAAGCCGGCCGCCAGGGCAGCGATATTGCGCAGCAGATTCATGAAAGTGCTCCTTGCAGCCCCAGCACGTGACGCAACAGATAAACGCTCAGGAAACCGGCTGCCATGAAGCACACCGTGGCCACCGCCGAGCGCAGCGAAAAGCGCGACAAACCGCACACGCCATGACCGCTGGTGCAACCCGCGCCATAGCGCGTGCCCACGCCCACCAGCAGCCCGGCCAGGACGATTTCCGGATAGCCGGCATCGATGTGCACGGCGGGCAGGGTGGCCACGAGGGCATACAGCAAGGGGGCGATGAGCAAACCCAGCACGAACAGCGCGCGCCAGGCGCTGCCCTTGGCACGCGGCGGCAGCAGGCCGGCGACGATGCCGCTGATGCCGGCGATGCGGCCATTGAAGAGGACCAGCGCGGCCGCAGCGACGCCAATCAACAGGCCGCCTGCCAGCGAAGCGCCGGGCGTAAAGGTATTCCAGGCAATGTTCATGCTTATTCCTTGGGGCAATAAAGTTGATACATCAGGCCCAGCATCTCCAGCAGGCGCGGATCGGCCACGCGGTAATAGACACGCTTGCCTTCGCGCCGGGTGCTGACCACGCCTTCATTGCGCAACACGCCGAGCTGCTGGGACAGCGTGGGCTGGCGGATGTCGAGCGCCTGTTCCAGTTCACTCACGCACATTTCGGCTTGCGAGAGCTGGCACATCAGCAGCAGGCGGTCTTCATTGGCGAGGACCTTGAGCGCTGCCACGGCCTGGCCGGCGGCCTGGCGCATTTGTTCGGCTTGCAGCGGGGCTGGGTTGTTCATGTCAGGTAATTATGCATTTCAATATTATATTTAAATATATAATAATCAGGCGCAATGGTAATTGCAAGCCAAATCGAAGAAACGGAAAGGGAAGATGGGGAAAACCGGACCAGAACGCTTGCGGGAAGGCGCCCGCGCAGCTCAGAGAGAGGCGTGCAGCAGGTCGATCATGTGGCGGCTGGTCTGCTGGGCAGCCGCCATGGCTTCCTCGGCGAAGGCAAAGGGGGCATCCTCGCCGCAGAATTGCAGCTGGCCATTGATATAGACGTCCCAGGTCCAGCCACTGCCGGAGTCGCCCAGACACTTGAGTTCTATCCTGACCAGCGCATCGCGATACCTGAAAAGTGCCTTCCTCATCCTGTCCGCCGGGTTTCTTATGATGATGCAGCAAGCACGACCGCGCTTGCCCCCCTGAGTTGCGCAAGTGTACGCCATTACCACGTTGGCAATATCGGCATTAGGTTGCATATATTTTGCGCAAATCGCCACCATTTTACCCATGAGTAGCATTTATTGCTGTTCAGTACTCAATCGGGCAGGGAAAGGGACGATTACCGGCACTCAGGACGGATGTGGGCTCCCTGCCAGCAGGCGGTCAAGCAATTCGTCATAGTGATGATGGGGCGTGGTGATGGCATAGAAGCTCTCCACCAGCTCGCTGGTCTGGCCGGCTACGACCAGGGTGCCGTTGCGCAACTCGTCCTGCACCACCACCTCGGGCAGCACGGTAAGCCAGCCGCTGTCACGGGCGATCAGGCGCAGCATGGCCATGTCATCGACCTCGGCGCGCATGCGCGGGCGCACGTCACTGGAGATGCACAGTGCGTCGAACTGCATGCGCAAGGCATGGCGCGGACCCGGCAGGGCCATATCCACCCCTTCGAGGTCTTGCGGAATGCGCAGGCTGCGGGCTTCCCAGCGATGTGCCGGGCCGACCACCGAGACCGCCTGGCTCCCCAGGAAACGGCAGTGCAGCGGGCGGTCGGGGTCGGAGGGCACGGTCTCGTTGGCCAGCACCACGTCGAGCTGGTGCTGCATGAGGCGCTCCAGCAGGCCTTCCAGCAGGCCCGATTCCAGCGCCAGCGAGACCGAAGGGTCCGAGAGCATAGGGCGGATCCAGTTTTCCTGGTAGTTACGCGACAGCGTGGCCACGCTGCCCACCCGCAGGCGTGTCACCCCCGCTGAACGGCCTTCCAGCCGGCCCAGCATTTCCTGGCTCAGGCCAAAGATGTTGTCGGCATAGGTGAACACCAGCTGCCCGGTGGCGGTCAATGTCAGGCGGCGGCCTTCGCGCAGGAACAGATCTTCATCCAGCTGCTTTTCGAGCTGACGGATCTGGGCAGAGACCGCCGATTGCGAGGTATGCAGCTCCTCGGCCGCCCGCGTCAGATGGCCGAGTTTGGCGACACGCCAGAAATAGCGCAGATGATGGAAGTTAAGCTGTTCTAGACGCATCGTTCGTATTTATCAATGTATTCGTTCTAATAAATGTAATTTACAGAACGATCAATGGCAAGCATCATGGCCCCATTCCAAAGCATGAGGCTTATTGTCATGACGACCATTCCTTTCCTGGCCTTCAGCGCCTGGGCCCCGCCGGCGCTGATGCTGGCCACCGCCCTGGTGCTGGGCCTGTCCCGGCTGACGCCGCCGCGCGTGTGGACGCTGTTCCAGTCGCTTTCCCTGCTGGCCTTGGTGCTGGCCCTGGCGAGCCTGATCGCAGGACGTGACGGCACGCCCTGGCCGGGCGTGCTACATCCGTCTACCTTCGGCCTGGTGCTGGCGCTGCTGGTGCAGGCGCTGGGCACGGTGATCGGCAGCTTTTCGGCGCGCTACCTGCAAGGCGAGCAAGGCCAGCGCCAGTATGCCGCCGCGCTGGCGGCCGTATTGACCGCCGTGCACCTGCTGCTGCTGGCCGATCACTGGCTGGTGCTGATCGCCGCCTGGGCAGCGGTGGGTCTGGCGCTGCAGCGGCTGCTGTGTTTCTACCCTGAGCGTCCTTTCGCCCGTCTGGCCTCCTACAAGAAAAGCATCGCCGACCGCCTCGCCGATGGCCTGCTCATCGTGGCCGCAGCGCTGGCCTGGACCACGGTGGGTAGCGGCTCCTTCTCGGCGCTGTGGGCGCACGTGGCGCAGCATGGCTTGTCCACCAGCCTGCAGGCCAGCGCGCTGTGCCTGATCGTGGCGGTGATCCTGCGCACGGCCCTGCTGCCGGTGCATGGCTGGCTGATCCAGGTGATGGAGGCACCCACCCCGGTCTCGGCCTTGTTGCATGCGGGGGTGGTCAACCTGGGCGGCTTCGTGCTGGTGCGCTTTGCTCCCTTGCTGGACCAGGCCCTCGCGGCGCGCGCCGTGCTGCTCATTGTCAGCGCCGGCACCGTGCTGCTGGCCGGGCTGGTGATGCTGACCCGCATCAGTATCAAGGTCAAGCTGGCCTGGTCGACCGTGGCGCAGATGGGATTCATGCTGCTGGAGTGTGCAGCCGGCCTGTACCTGTTCGCCGCGCTGCACCTGATCGGGCACTCGCTCTACAAGGCCCATGCCTTCCTTTCCGCTTCGTCGGTGGTGCGGGAGACGCGTCTGGCCGCCTTGCACAGCCCGGCCTTGCGCAGCGCCGCCAGCGTAATCCTGGCCCCGGTGGCGAGCATCGCCCTGGTGCTGGGCCTGCACAGCCTGAGTCCGCACGCGGCCTGGCCCTGGTGGTGGAGCGGCATCCTCGGCCTGGCCTGGGCGCCGCTGCTGTGGTGCTCGGCGGCTGCCGGCACCGGGTGCTTGCGGAGCTGGCTGCTGGGTCTCCTGGGAGCGGGCGGGTTGACGGCAGGCGCTCTGGTTGCGCACCTGCTGCCGCTGCACATTGCCGACTCCCCGCGCACCGTGTTTGGGGTGACGGCACTGCTGGCGATGCTGGCGCTGTACGTCTGCATGGGCCTGCTGCAACTGGCGCCGCACACGATGGCCGCCTGGCGCCGCCGCAGTTACGCCGGTTTCTATCTGGATGAAGCCTATACCCGCCTGGCCCTGCAACTCTGGCCCTCGAACTGGGCGCCCAGTGCCCGCCGGGCCGCCGCCGGGCAAAATGTGAACAACCTCGCCGCCGACAGCCGTAGCCAGGGCTGAAGCCGCCTCACCGGAGAAACCGCATGAATGTTTTGGACAAAAATAGCCCGGTGCTCGCCTGGAGTGCCGAACTGGAACAACACCTGCAGCAAGCCTGCCAGGAGGCCTGCGGCGCGATTGCCCCGGCCTGGCCGCTGGACCGCGCCATCGCCGTCAATCCGCACTGGTCGCGGATAGGTATGCCGCTGCGGGAGGTCGCCGCGCGCATGGCCTTGCTGGGCGGTATCCAGGTCTTTCCGCCCAAGGACCAGCTGCAGCAAGCCTGGGACCAGGGCCGCGTGACGCAGGCCGATCTGGAATACGCCCTGGCGCAATCCATCGAGGCGCAGGAACGCGGTTTCGATGCCGCCCACTGCCTCGCCGTGCTGGCTGCGGGCAACCTGCCGCCGCGACTGCCGTTGCTCATCGACGTGCTGGACAACGATCCCCAGCGCCATACCCGGCTCTCCTGGCGCCAGGCCATCACGCACCAGGTCAGCCAGACCTGCGCCGCCTACTTCGACCAGCATCAGGCCGACTGGCAGCCCGAGCGCGGCATGGGCCTGTACGCATTCTGGCGCGAGACGCTGGAGCACGATCACGGCATCGGCCTGCTGATGGGACTGCCGCACATCGCCGATGGCATCCGTGCACTGCCGGCCTGCGCACGTGAAGCCGAGCGCTGGGTCATGCAACGGCTGGACCTGCCGCCCGAGGTCTGGGCGGATTACCTGGAATCGGTCCTGTTGACCGTCAATGGCTGGGCTTCCTGGTGCGCCTACCTGGGCTGGCAGGCGCGCCTGGAGGGCGGCAGCGACGAGCACCTGCGCGAGTTGCTGGCCATCCGCATGGCCTGGGGCGCCTTGCTGCTGGAGTGCAAGGATGACGAAGCGGCCAGCCATGCCTTCCACACGGTGCAGCAAGCCTGGGCACGCTCCCAGGAGCGGCTGCAGCAGGCCCGGCAGGAGTTGCTGGTCGACGAACTCTGGCAGGTCGCGCTGGAAGCCGGCTACCAGCGCCGCCTGGCGGCCGCCTTGCTGCAGCGGGCGCCAGCAAGCGCCAGCGCCGTGGAGGTGCAGGCCGCCTTCTGCATCGACGTGCGCAGTGAACCGCTGCGGCGTGCGCTGGAAGCCGTGCATCCGGGCATGCAAACCATGGGCTTTGCCGGTTTCTTCGGGCTGCCGGTGGCCTATACGCCGCTGGCTACGCAAGCCAGCCGGCCGCAATTGCCGGGCCTGCTGCCGCCTGCTTACCAGGTCCAGGATGTGGTGGCGCCGGCAGGTGCGCCGGCCGATGGCGGGGTGCTGGCCAGTGCGGTGGCGCGTGCACGTCGCAAGAGCCTGGCCTTCAAGGAGCAATGGCAGGGCAATACGCGCTGGCCGGGCTCGGCGTTTTCCTTCGTGGAAGTGGCGGGCGTGACCGCGCTGGGCGGCTTGTGGCAATGGCTGCGGCCGGGGCAGGGCGAGCGTGCACGCGATGACCTGGCCGGCCTGCCGGCACGTTACCGCGAGGTCTGCCGCCCGCAACTGGTCGGCGTGGCGCTGGCCGACAAGGTGGCCCTGGCCGCCCGCGTGCTGCACGCCATGGGCCTGGACCGCCAGGTGGCACCGCTGGTGCTGCTGGCCGGCCACGGCAGCCAGTCGGCCAACAATGCCCATGCGGCGGCGCTGGACTGTGGCGCCTGCTGCGGCCAGACCGGTGAAGTCAATGCGCGTACGCTGGCGCAGCTGCTGAACGAAAAGGAAGTGCGGCGCGGCCTGTTGGAACAGCAGATCTTCATCCCCGAAGACAGCCATTTCCTGGCCGCGCTGCACAACACCACCACCGACGAGATCGAAGCCTTTGACCTCGACCTGCTGCCTCCTGCCGCCCTCGCGCGCTGGCAGGCCCTGCAGCCAATCCTTGCCGAGGCGGGCGACCGTGTGCGACGTGAACGCGCGCTGCGCCTGGGCGTGGACCCGGCCCAGGCCGCACCGGCCCTGCTGAAACAGTTGCGCCGGCGCGCCAACGACGGCGCCCAGCCGCGTCCCGAATGGGGCCTGACCGGCAACGCCGCCTTCCTGATCGCCCCGCGCGCGCGCAGCCGCGGGCTGGATCTGGGCGGGCGCTGCTTCCTGCACGATTACGATGCCAGCCAGGATCAGGACGGCAGCGTCCTTGAACTGCTGATGACCGCGCCCATGCTGGTGACGCACTGGATCAACTGGCAGTACCACGCCTCCACCAGCGATCCGCTGCGCCTGGGCAGCGGCAACAAGCTGCTGCACAACGTGGTGGGCGGCACCATCGGCGTCTTCGAAGGCAACGGCGGTGATTTGCGGATCGGCCTGTCGCGCCAGTCCTTGCATGATGGCCAGCAGTGGGTCCATGAGCCACTGCGCCTGACGGTCGTCATCGATGCGCCGGCCGAGTCCATCGATGCCATCGTCGCCCGCCACGCCATCGTGCGGCAATTGCTGGAACACGGCTGGCTGCACCTGTGGCGCTTTGGTGAAGCAGGACTGGAGCAGTGGCGGCGCGAAGGCTGGAAGTCAATTGCCCTGTGAAACTTCTGGTATCGTTGACGAGATGTTGTAGCATGGATGCCGTTTAGCAACTATGAACTGCTGGAGAAAGAATGATCCCCATCCTTCCAGCCTCCAATGCCAGCCCGGGAGACGACGCTGCGCGCCGCTCCTGCAAGGGCTGCTCGGAGGAGGGCGACCTGGACATCACATTCGAGTACGCCTACCAGCCCATCGTGCGGCTTTCCACGCGCTCCGTGTATGCCTACGAAGCGCTGGTACGCGGTCCGCACGGCGAACCGGCCTACACCGTGCTGGCCCAGGTCAATGACGGCAACCGCTATCGATTTGACCAGGCCTGCCGCACCAGGGCGGTGGAGGGCGCGGCGCGTCTGGGGATGACCCAGTTCCTGTCGATCAACTTCCTGCCCAATGCGGTGTATCGGCCGGAAGTGTGCATCCAGAGCACCTTCACGGCAGCGCGCCAGTACGGCTTTCCGATCGAGCGGATCATCTTCGAAGTGACCGAAGGCGAGCGTGTGGATGACCGGCCGCATCTGGTGAACATCTTCAAGGAATACAGCCGCTTCGGTTTTCGCACGGCCATCGATGATTTCGGTGCCGGTTACGCCGGCCTGAACCTCTTGGCCGAATACCAGCCCGACCTGATCAAGATCGACATGGACCTGGTGCGCAACATCGACACCGACAAACCACGCCAGGCCATCGTGGCGGGCATTGCCGCCATCTGCCGTGACCTGGACATCGAGATCCTGGCCGAGGGCGTGGAAAGCCGCGCCGAGCGTGATCACCTGGCTGCGCTGGGCATAGATCTGATGCAGGGGTACTGGTTTGCCAAGCCGGCTTTCCAGGCCTTGGCACTCGTGCCGGATGCGGCCTGGGACTGAGAGGCAAAGAAAACGGCATGCCGTCGATGCCGTTTTTTGACGTTCTGTTCGGGAAAGGATGCCAGGCGCGGCTACAATCCTTGCCCGGAACATGTAAAGAGACCTCCCCGATGAACATCAACGCCACTCTGCCGTGGCTGGCAGCGATGCTGGCACTGACCGGCTGTGCCACCGAAGCCTATCGCGCCACCGAGAGCCAGTGCGCACCGGCGGCCTATGCCCAGTATCCGATCATCCAGCAGACCCGCATGGAAATGCGCACCCGCGCCATCCAGGTGCCGACCGGGCAGTCCCGCTGCAGTTCGGTGGTCAACGGCAACCGGACCGATACGGGAGCCAGCCGAGATAAAGCAAATGTTCATACATAAGCGAAAAAGTAATTAAGAAATCATCCATCATTCATATTTCATAGATGATTGGTTACCTTTTCGACCTTATGGATGCCTTGCTCACGTCCTACCGTCCGTGTCGCATTAGGAACGTGTAAGCACGGACGGTGCCAGGCTTATTTGGCAGGACGAATTCCCGTCACGACGGGCGCGGCTCCACTCCCCTTCAATTCGAATGTCACCTGGTCTCCGACTTTGAGGCCTTGTAGCATTTTCTCATCCGATACTTTGAAGCCCATGGTCATTGCCGGCCAGTTTAGTTCTTTGATGGGTTGATGTGCCAAGGTAACGGTTTTTTGCTTCTGGTCGAGGCTCTTGATGACACCGGTCCCATGAGAAATCATTTCGCCAGCATCGGCTTGGCCCATCTTCATGCCTTGCATGTCTGCGGAAAATACGGGCGCGCTGCTGCCCAGCGATGCGGTAAAAAGCATGGCGTACATCAAGTTCTTCATATCAACTTCCTTTCACATTGAGGATAAATTAAGCCGGATTGGCTTTGGGTTGACGACCACGCATCAAACGATACGCGGCCGGAATGACGAACATCGAAAGCAATGGAGCGGTAATCATGCCGCCGACCATCGGCGCTGCAATCCGGCTCATGACTTCGGAGCCGGCGCCGCTTCCCCACAGAATTGGGATCAGGCCCGCCAGGATGACGGCCACGGTCATCGCCTTTGGGCGGACCCTGAGCACGGCACCTTCGCGGATTGCATCCTCCAGTACGGGGACTGAGATAGCACCTACCTGTTGTTCACGGACAGAGACCGCCTGTTTCAGGTACAACAGCATGACTACGCCGAATTCAGCGGACACGCCAGCCAGAGCGATGAACCCGACACCGGTGGCAACCGAGAGGTTGTAGCCTTGAACATAGAGGAACCAGATGCCGCCGACCAAGGCAAATGGCAGTGAGGCCATGATCAATGCTGCCTCATCGAAGCGCCGGAACGTCAAATAGAGCAGCACGAAGATGATCATTAGCGTTGCCGGCACCACCAGCTTCAAACGTGCATTTGCTCGCTCCAGGTATTCGAATTGTCCCGAGTAGGCAATGCTCAACCCGGGCATCAGCTTTACCTTGGAACTGACCGCAGTGCGCAAGTCGGCGACCACAGATGACAGATCCCGCTCCCGGACATCGACATAGATCCAGCCGCTGGGCCGCGCATTCTCACTTTTGAGCATGGGTGGACCATCGCTGATCTTCAGCGTGGCAACAGTTCCCAAGGTGATCTGCTGGCCGCCGCCGGTCAGAATCGGTAGATCGCGCAGGCGCTCTAGCGAGTCCCGAGTCTCTCTCGGGTAACGAACGCTGATCGGATAACGCGCCAGTCCCTCAATCGTCTCACCGACGTTCTCCCCACCGATGGCCGACGAGACGATGCTCTGGACATCAGCGATGTTGAGACCGTAGTTGGCGGCGGTCAGCCGGTCGATATCGACATCCACGTAACGTCCGCCACTGAGACGTTCGGCGAGCGCGGAGCTGACGCCCGGTACTGCTTTGGCAACCTGTTCAATTTCTTGCGCCGTCTTGTCGATATCGGCCAGGCTGGTGCCTGACACTTTGACGCCAATCGGGCTTTTTATCCCGGTAGCCAGCATGTCTAGCCGGTTACGAATGGGCGGCACCCAGATATTTGACAGGCCAGGCACTTTGACGACCCGGTCAAGTTCATTCACCAACTTCGCCGGCGTCATGCCGGGGCGCCATTGATCACGCGGCTTGAATTGAATGGTCGTCTCGAACATCTCCAAGGGGGCGGGATCGGTCGCACTCTCGGCACGGCCGGCTTTGCCGAAAACACTGGCGACTTCCGGAACCGTCTTGATCAGGCGATCGGTCTGTTGCAGCAGTTCGGCAGCTTTGGATGCGGACAAGCCTGGCAAGGCAGACGGCATATAGAGTAGATCCCCCTCATCCATCTGCGGCAAGAACTCGCCGCCCAAACGGCTGATCGGCCATAAGGTCGTCAACAGCGCAAGCGCCGCAATTGCCAGTGTCGCCCTAGGCCGTCGCAAGACGGCTTCCAGTAACGGCCGATAGCAACGAATCAGCCAGCGATTGAGCGGATTGCTGTTCTCCGAAGGGATCTTCCCGTGGATCATGTAGCCCATCAGGATCGGAATCAGCGTGACGGATAATCCGGCGGCACCAGCCATTGCATAGGTCTTGGTAAATGCCAATGGCCCGAATAAGCGTCCCTCCTGCGCCTCCAGCGTGAATACCGGGATAAACGACAGGGTAATGATCAGCAAGCAGAAAAACAGCGTTGGTCCGACCTCTGCGGCCGCCTCACCAATGACTCTCCAATGGGTTTCCCCCTGCAAAGGTTGCCCTGGATGTCGATGCGTCCACTCTTCAATATGCTTGTGCGCATTCTCGATCATGACAACGGCGGCATCGACCATGGCACCAATTGCAATGGCGATCCCCCCTAGGGACATGATGTTGGCATTGACGCCCTGATACCGCATCACGATGAAGGCAATCATGATGCCCAGCGGCAGAGAGACGATGGCAACCAGGGCAGAACGCAGATGCCAGAGGAACAGGCCGCAAACGACCGCAACGACAATGAACTCCTCAAGCAGCTTGTGCGACAGGTTGTCGATGGCACGATCGATCAACTGGCTCCGGTCATAGACGGGTACGACCTCAACACCAGCGGGCAGGCTTTTTTTGAGCTCTTCCAGTCGGCTCTTGACGGCCGCAATGGTGTCCTGCGCGTTCTTGCCTGAGCGCAGGATGATGACGCCTCCCACCGACTCACCTTCGCCATTGAGTTCCGCAATACCGCGGCGCATCTCCGGTCCGAATTGGATGGTCGCCACATCACCCAGTTTGACGGGTACGCCGTTTTTCCCCGTCGCCAAGGGAATGTTGCGGAAGTCCGCCAGCGCCTTCAAATAGCCGGAAGCCCGCACCATGTACTCGGTTTCCGCCATCTCGGGGTCGTCTCAGAAAACGGAAAATAAAGCACGCTAAGGCATAGCCGAACCTGCCAAGCTTGCTCCACCCTGTAGTGACGCGATCAGCGGGCAGGAAACGTTCCCCCTTCGCGCATGGCAGGCGCACACCAACTCAGACAGCACGGCCTCCATGCGCGCCAGGTCAGCCATTTTCTCGCGCACGTCCTTGAGCTTGTGCTCGGCCAGACTGCTGGCTTCCTCGCAATGGGTGCCATCCTCCAGCCGCAGCAGCTCGGCGATCTCATCCAGGCTGAAGCCCAGCCGCTGGGCTGATTTCACGAAGCGCACCCGCGTTACATCCGCCTCGCCATAGCGGCGGATGCTGCCATAGGGCTTGTCAGGCTCCAGCAACAAGCCCTTGCGCTGATAGAAACGGATGGTCTCCACATTGACCCCGGCCGCCTTGGCGAAAACGCCAATGGTCAGGTTCTCCAAATTGTTTTCCATATCGCTTGACTCCGTACATGAGTACGGAAGTAAGGTTACGCTATCCAATTTCAATTCGAAAGGACAAGCGCATGTCTGAACCAAAAACCGGGCGCGGCGCGCTCTTCACTGGAGGGCTTGCCGCCATCCTCGCCTCGGCTTGCTGCCTCGGGCCGTTGGTTCTGATCGCCTTGGGGTTCAGCGGCGCTTGGATCGGCAACTTGGCGGTGTTGGAACCCTATCGCCCCATCTTTATCGGCGTGGCGCTGGTGGCGTTGTTCTTCGCCTGGCGGCGCATCTACCGGCAGGCAGCGGCCTGCAAACCGGGTGAGGTCTGCGCGATTCCCCAAGTGCGAGCTACTTACAAGCTCATTTTCTGGATCGTGGCCGCGCTGGTTCTGGTCGCGCTCGGATTTCCCTACGTCATGCCATTTTTCTACTGATCGGAGTTCACCATGAAGAAACTGTTTGCCTCCCTCGCCCTCGCCGCCGTTGTTGCCCCCGTCTGGGCCGCCACCCAGACCGTCACGCTGTCCGTACCGGGCATGACCTGCTCCGCCTGCCCGATCACTGTCAAGAAGGCGATTTCCAAGGTCGAAGGCGTCAGCAAAGTTGACGTGACTTTCGAGACACGCCAAGCGGTCGTCACCTTCGACGATGCCAAGACCAGCGTGCAGAAGCTGACCAAGGCAACCGCAGACGCGGGCTATCCGTCCAGCGTCAAGCAGTGAGTCACTGAAAACGGCACCGCAGCACAACGGACGTCATTGTCTGGCGCCACAAACGATAAAGGATCTGTTGCATGACCCATCTAAAAATCACCGGCATGACTTGCGACTCGTGCGCGGCGCACGTCAAGGAAGCGCTGGAAAAAGTGCCAGGCGTGCAGTCGGCGCTGGTGTCCTATCCGAAGGGCACAGCGCAACTCGCCATCGTGCCGGGCACATCGCCGGACGCGCTGACTGCCGCCGTGGCCGGACTGGGCTACAAGGCAACGCTAGCCGATGCGCCACTGGCGGACAACCGCGTCGGACTGCTCGACAAGGTGCGGGGATGGATGGCCGCCGCCGAAAAGCACAGTGGCAACGAGCCCCCGGTGCAGGTAGCGGTCATTGGCAGCGGTGGAGCCGCGATGGCGGCGGCGCTGAAAGCCGTCGAGCAAGGCGCGCAGGTCACGCTGATCGAGCGCGGCACCATCGGCGGCACCTGCGTCAATGTCGGCTGTGTGCCGTCCAAGATCATGATCCGCGCCGCCCACATCGCCCATCTGCGCCGGGAAAGCCCGTTCGATGGCGGTATTGCGGCAACTGTGCCTACGATTGACCGCAGTAAGCTGCTGGCCCAGCAGCAGGCCCGCGTCGACGAACTGCGGCACGCCAAGTACGAAGGCATCCTGGGCGGTAATCCGGCCATCACCGTTGTGCACGGTGAGGCGCGCTTCAAGGACGACCAGAGCCTTACCGTCCGTTTGAACGAGGGTGGCGAGCGCGTCGTGATGTTCGACCGCTGCCTGGTCGCCACGGGTGCCAGCCCGGCGGTCCCGCCGATTCCGGGCTTGAAAGAGTCACCCTACTGGACTTCCACCGAGGCCCTGGCGAGCGACACCATTCCCGAACGCCTTGCCGTAATCGGCTCGTCGGTGGTGGCGCTGGAGCTGGCGCAAGCCTTTGCCCGGCTGGGCAGCAAGGTCACGGTCCTGGCGCGCAATACCTTGTTCTTCCGTGAAGACCCGGCCATCGGCGAGGCGGTGACAGCCGCTTTCCGTGCCGAGGGCATCGAGGTGCTGGAGCACACGCAAGCCAGCCAGGTCGCCCATATGGACGGTGAATTCGTGCTGACCACCACGCACGGTGAATTGCGCGCCGACAAACTGCTGGTTGCCACCGGTCGGACACCGAACACGCGCAGCCTCGCGCTGGACGCAGCGGGGGTCACTGTCAATGCGCAAGGTGCCATCGCCATCGACCAAGGCATGCGCACGAGCAACCCGAACATCTACGCGGCCGGCGACTGCACCGACCAGCCGCAGTTCGTCTATGTGGCGGCAGCGGCCGGCACCCGTGCCGCGATCAACATGACCGGCGGCGATGCGGCGCTCGACCTGACCGCAATGCCGGCCGTGGTGTTCACCGATCCGCAAGTGGCGACCGTGGGCTACAGCGAGGCGGAAGCCCACCACGACGGGATCGAGACCGACAGCCGCACCTTGACCTTGGACAACGTGCCGCGTGCGCTCGCCAACTTCGACACACGCGGCTTCATCAAGTTGGTTATCGAGGAAGGCAGCCATCGGCTGATCGGCGTACAGGCGGTCGCGCCGGAAGCGGGTGAACTGATCCAGACGGCGGCTCTGGCCATTCGCAACCGCATGACGGTGCAGGAACTGGCCGACCAGTTGTTCCCCTACCTGACGATGGTCGAGGGGTTGAAGCTCGCGGCGCAGACCTTCAACAAGGATGTGAAGCAGCTTTCCTGCTGCGCCGGGTGAGAAAAAGGAGGTGTTCAATGAACGCCTACACGGTGTCCCGGCTGGCTCTTGATGCCGGGGTGAGCGTGCATATCGTGCGCGACTACCTGCTGCGCGGATTGCTGCGCCCGGTGGCGTGCACACCAGGCGGCTACGGCTTGTTCGATGACGCCGCCTTGCAACGGCTGTGCTTCGTGCGGGCGGCCTTCGAGGCGGGCATCGGCCTCGACGCGCTGGCGCGGCTGTGCCGGGCGCTGGATGCGGCGGACGGCGACGAAGCGGCCGCGCAGCTTGCCCTGCTGCGTCAGTTCGTCGAGCGTCGGCGCGAAGCGTTGGCCGATCTGGAAGTGCAGTTGGCCACCCTGCCGACCGAGCCGGCACAGCACGCGGAGAGTCTGCCATGAACAACCCCGAGCGCTTGCCGTCCGAGACGCACAAACCGATCACCGGCTACCTGTGGGGCGGACTGGCTGTGCTGACTTGCCCCTGCCACCTGCCCATCCTCGCTGTCGTGCTGGCCGGCACAACCGCCGGTGCTTTCCTCGGCGAGCATTGGGTCATCGCGGCGCTCGGTTTGACCGGCCTGTTCCTTCTGTCCCTGTCGCGGGCGTTGCGGGCATTCAGGGAAAGAGAATGAGCGCTTTCCGGCCGGATGGATGGACGACGCCGGAACTGGCCCAAGCGGTCGAGCGCGGGCAGCTTGAACTGCACTACCAGCCCGTCGTCGATCTGCGCAGTGGTGGGATTGTCGGCGCGGAAGCCCTGTTGCGCTGGCGTCATCCGACGCTTGGACTATTGCCACCGGGCCAGTTCCTGCCCGTGGTCGAATCGTCCGGCCTGATGCCTGAAATCGGCGCTTGGGTGCTGGGCGAAGCCTGCCGCCAGATGCGTGACTGGCGAATGCTGGCATGGCGACCGTTCCGGCTGGCCGTCAATGTTTCGGCGAGCCAAGTGGGACCGGACTTCGACGGGTGGGTAAAGGGCGTGCTGGCTGATGCCGAGTTGCCCGCCGAGTATCTCGAAATCGAGCTGACCGAATCGGTCGCGTTTGGTGATCCGGCGATCTTCCCCGCCCTGGACGCCTTGCGGCAGATCGGTGTGCGCTTCGCCGCCGATGACTTCGGGACGGGGTATTCCTGTCTGCAACATCTGAAGTGCTGCCCAATCAGCACGCTCAAGATCGACCAATCGTTTGTCGCCGGGCTCGCCAACGACCGCCGCGACCAAACCATCGTGCACACCGTGATTCAGCTTGCGCACGGGCTGGGCATGGATGTGGTGGCTGAAGGCGTGGAAACATCGGCGAGTCTTGATCTATTGCGACAAGCGGACTGCGACACAGGACAAGGCTTCCTGTTCGCGAAGCCAATGCCGGCGGCGGCATTCGCCGTCTTCGTCAGTCAATGGAGGGGTGCCACCATGAATGCAAGTGACTCGACCACCACCAGTTGCTGCGTGTGCTGCAAGGAAATCCCGCTCGATGCCGCCTTCACCCCGGAAGGCGCGGAATACGTCGAGCACTTCTGCGGGTTGGAGTGTTATCAACGCTTCGAAGCGCGTGCCAAGACAGGGAACGAAACCGATGCCGATCCGAACGCCTGCGACTCGCTACCGTCAGATTGAGGCATGCCCTAACTTGGCGTCAGACCATCCGGCGCTAAATCGTCAGAATAGAGTTGCCTTCCGAATTGATTGACATGCGCCGTCAAGGGTCATAGATTTCTTCCTGACACATTTCCCTCAGGAGGATACCTTGCACGGTCAGCGCATCGGTTACGTCCGCGTCAGCAGCTTCGACCAGAACCCAGAACGGCAGCTCGAACAGATCCAGGTGGATAAAGTGTTCACCGACAAGGCGTCGGGCAAGGACACACGGCGGCCCGAACTGGAACGGCTGCTCGCCTTCGTGCGCGAAGGCGACACGGTCGTGGTGCACAGCATGGATCGTCTGGCGCGCAACCTCGACGACCTGCGCCGCCTGGTGCAGGGCCTCACCCAGCGCGGCGTACGCATCGAGTTCCTTAAGGAGCATTTGACCTTCACCGGCGAGGACTCGCCGATGGCGAACCTGATGCTGTCGGTAATGGGCGCGTTCGCCGAGTTCGAACGCGCCTTGATCCGCGAGCGGCAGCGCGAGGGCATCGCGCTCGCCAAGCAGCGCGGGGCCTACCGTGGCAGGAAGAAATCCCTGTCGTCTGAGCGTATTGCCGAACTGCGCCAACGTGTCGAGGCTGGCGAGCAAAAGACCAAGCTGGCTCGTGAATTCGGAATCAGTCGCGAAACCCTGTATCAATACTTGAGAACGGATCAGTAAATATGCCACGTCGTTCAATCCTGTCCGCCGCCGAGCGCGAAAGCCTGCTGGCGTTGCCGGACACCAAGGATGAGTTGATCCGTCACTACACGTTCAGCGAAACCGACCTCTCCATCATCCGGCAGCGGCGCGGCCCGGCCAACCGGCTGGGCTTCGCCGTGCAGCTCTGTTACCTGCGCTTTCCTGGTGTCATCCTGGGCGTCGATGAGCCGCCGTTTCCGCCCTTGTTGAAACTGGTCGCCGACCAGCTCAAGGTCAGCGTCGAAAGCTGGGACGAATACGGGCAGCGGGAGCAGACCCGGCGCGAGCACCTGGTCGAACTGCAAACGGTGTTCGGCTTCCAGCCCTTTACCATGGGCCACTACCGGCAGGCCGTCCAGTTGCTGACCGAGATGGCCTTGCAGACCGACAAGGGCATCGTGCTGGCCAGCACCTTGATCGAGCACCTGCGGCAGCAGTCGGTCATTCTGCCTGCCCTCAACGCCGTCGAGCGGGCGAGCGCCGAAGCAATCACCCGCGCCAACCGGCGCATCTACGATGCCTTGGCCGAACCGCTGTCGGACGCGCATCGCCGCCGCCTCGACGATCTGCTCAAGCGTCGGGACAACGGCAAAACGACCTGGCTGGCCTGGCTGCGCCAATCGCCCGTCAAACCGAATTCGCGGCACATGCTGGAACACATCGAACGCCTCAAAGCGTGGCAGGCGCTCGACCTGCCTTCTGGCATCGAGCGGTCGGTGCACCAGAACCGCCTGCTCAAGATCGCCCGTGAGGGTGGCCAGATGACGCCCGCCGACCTGGCCAAGTTCGAGGCGCAGCGACGCTATGCCACCCTGGTGGCGCTTGCCATCGAGGGCATGGCCACCGTCACCGACGAAATCATCGACCTGCACGACCGCATCCTGGGCAAGCTGTTCAACGCCGCCAAGAACAAGCATCAGCAGCAATTCCAGGCGTCCGGCAAGGCGATCAACGCCAAGGTGCGGTTGTTCGGCCGCATCGGCCAGGCGCTGATCGAGGCCAAGCAGGCGGGCCGCGATCCGTTCGCCGCCATCGAGGCCGTCATGTCCTGGGATGCCTTCGCCGAGAGCGTCACCGAAGCGCAGAAGCTTGCGCAGCCCGAGGACTTCGATTTCCTGCACCGCATCGGCGAAAGCTACGCCACGCTGCGCCGCTACGCGCCGGAATTCCTTGCCGTGCTCAAGCTGCGGGCCGCTCCCGCCGCGAAGGACGTGCTCGACGCCATCGAGGTGCTGCGCGGCATGAACAGCGACAACGCCCGCAAGGTGCCCGCCGACGCGCCGACCGAGTTCATCAAGCCGCGCTGGCAGAAGCTGGTCATGACCGACACCGGCATCGACCGGCGCTACTACGAGCTGTGCGCGCTGTCGGAGATGAAGAACGCGTTGCGTTCCGGCGACATCTGGGTGCAGGGGTCGCGCCAGTTCAAGGACTTCGAGGACTACCTGGTGCCGCCCGCGAAATTCGCCAGCCTCAAGCAGGCCAGCGAATTGCCGCTGGCCGTGGCCACCGACTGCGACCGGTACCTGCATGACCGGCTGACGCTGCTGGAAACGCAGCTCGCCACCGTCAACCGCATGGCGCTGGCCAACGAGCTGCCGGACGCCATCATCACGGAGTCGGGCCTGAAGATCACGCCGCTCGATGCGGCGGTGCCCGACACCGCGCAGGCGCTGATCGACCAGACAGCAATGATCCTGCCGCACGTCAAGATCACCGAACTGCTGCTGGAGGTAGACGAATGGACAGGCTTCACCCGGCACTTCGCGCACCTGAAATCGGGCGACCTGGCCAAGGACAAGAACCTGCTGCTGACCACGATCCTGGCCGACGCCATCAACCTGGGTCTGACCAAGATGGCGGAGTCCTGCCCCGGAACGACCTACGCCAAGCTCGCCTGGCTCCAAGCCTGGCATACCCGCGACGAAACCTATTCGTCGGCGCTGGCCGAACTGGTCAATGCGCAGTTCCGGCATCCCTTCGCCGAGCACTGGGGCGACGGCACCACGTCATCGTCGGACGGCCAGAATTTCCGAACCGGCAGCAAGGCCGAGAGCACTGGCCACATCAACCCGAAATATGGCAGCAGTCCTGGGCGGACTTTCTACACCCACATCTCCGACCAGTACGCGCCATTCCACACCAAGGTGGTCAATGTCGGCGTGCGCGACTCGACCTATGTGCTCGACGGCTTGCTGTACCACGAGTCCGACCTGCGCATCGAGGAGCACTACACCGATACGGCAGGATTCACCGATCATGTATTTGGCCTGATGCACCTGCTGGGCTTCCGCTTTGCGCCGCGCATCCGCGACCTGGGCGACACCAAGCTGTTCATCCCCAAGGGCGACACCGTCTACGACGCGCTCAAGCCGATGATTAGCAGCGACAGACTGAACATCAAGGCTATTCGCGCCCATTGGGATGAAATTCTACGGCTGGCCACGTCGATCAAGCAGGGCACGGTGACGGCTTCGCTGATGCTGCGCAAGCTCGGCAGCTATCCGCGCCAGAACGGCCTGGCCGTGGCCCTGCGCGAGCTGGGGCGTATCGAGCGCACGCTGTTCATCCTGGATTGGTTGCAAAGCGTGGAGCTGCGCCGTCGCGTGCACGCTGGGCTGAACAAGGGCGAAGCCCGCAATGCGCTGGCCCGCGCCGTGTTCTTCAACCGTCTGGGTGAAATCCGCGACCGCAGCTTTGAGCAGCAGCGCTACCGTGCCAGCGGCCTCAACCTGGTGACGGCGGCCGTCGTGCTATGGAACACGGTCTATCTGGAACGGGCTGCGCACGCGCTGCGGGGCAACGGCCACGCCGTCGATGACGCGCTGTTGCAGTACCTGTCGCCGCTCGGCTGGGAGCACATCAACCTGACCGGCGATTACCTCTGGCGCAGCAGCGCCAAGATCGGCGCGGGCAAGTTCAGGCCGCTGCGGCCGTTGCAACCTGCTTAGCGTGCTTTATTTTCCGTTTTCTGAGACGACCCCGAGCCGTTCGTTGACCGGGTTGATGTGCAGGCGATCCGCACCTATCAAGTGTCGTTTCACAGACGCCGCACAGTCACATCTACCGACCAAGCGTCCCCAAACGAAAACACTCCCGTCAACCTCCCCCCCACCTCCAGCTCACAAGCCTTTGTCAGCCCACCCGTGATCACCAGATCACCCGCCTCCAGCCGCTGACCAAACGCGGCCAGCTCCCGCGCCAGCCGCGCCACCGCGTCAAGGGGGTGGCCGTCGGCATCGGCGCCCACGCCCTGTCCCAGCGTGTGGTGGCTGCCGTCGTGCAGGCGCACCGCCACGGTGCCCGCCGCCATCAGGTCGGTCACCGGCAGGCGTGGCCCGACGACGACCTGGCCGGCGGACGAGTTGTCGGCGGTGTTCTGTTCGAGGTTGAAGCGGTAGCCTGTCCAGGTGGAGTGCACGACTTCGAGGCAGGCGTAGGCGCCCTCCACGGCGGCGACCACGGTGTGGCGGTCGACGGGCGCGTGCCGCGCGTCGAGGGCGGTTTGGAGGCGCAGCCCGATCTCGGGTTCGACCCGCGGCTGCACCAGGCGCTCGTGCACCGCGTCGCCCGAGTTCAGCAGCATCCGGTCGGTCAGCGGCCCGATGTTGGGCCGGGCTATGCCCATCTGGCGGCGCATCACTTCCGACGTGTAACCCAGCTTCCACCCGACCACGCGCTCGCCGGCGGCCAGGCGCAGGCCGAGCAGCGCGCGCTGGATGGCGTAGGCGGTGGCGAGGTCGGGCGTGCCGATGGTGGCTGCGGCGTCCAGTGTCCGACCGGCCTGGCGGGCGGCCCAGATCGCTTCGGCGAGTTGGTTGGGCGTCTGGGTCATGGGGGGGCTCCGCCTGGAAAGGTTGAGGGTGGGGCGCGCCGGCTATGGCAGGTCGGGCGCGCCCAGCAGCGCGTGGCCCTGGCCGATGAGGGCCTCGATGCCGAGCGCGATGCCGATCAGCCGCGCTTCGGCGCGCGGCGGCCCCATCAGCTGCAGGCCCACCGGCATCCGGTTGGCGTCGAGGCCCACGGGCATCGTCAGCGCGCACCAGCCGAACAGGTTGCTGATGGCGGTGTTGCGCATGGCCTTCATGTTGGCCGGCGCGTAGGTCTCCACCGTGCCGATGTCGGCCAGCCGCGGCGGCGAGGCGGGCACGGTGGGCGTGAGCAGGACGTCGACGTCGTCGAACAACCGGGCCGCGCCCGCGCCGCAGCGCTGCAGCACGGCCTTGCGCCGCAGGTACTCGACGGAAGACACCTGCTCGGCCCAGCGCACGCGGTCGCGCACCACCGGGTCCAGCCGCTCCACCTTGTGCGGGAAGTGCTGGTCGAGGTAGGCCGCGAGTTCGGACGCTGCGAGGCCGCCGCGGCGGAAGATGTCGAAGGCTTCCTCGCAGTGCGGCAGCGGTAACCGGACCACCTGCGCGCCGGCCTGGGCGAGGCGCTGAACGGCCGCTTCCACGGCGGCGGCGATGCTCGGGTCGATGTCGTCCCAGAAGTGGTTGGTCGGCACGCCGACGCGCAGTCCTTGCACGCGCACCGGGGCAGGCGCGGGCAGGCCCTGGCTCTCTGTGTCGAGGGCGGCGAACGCGTAGGCCAGGTCTTCCACCGTGCGGGTGAGCACGCCCGCGGTGTCGAGCGAGGACGACAGGGGCACGATGCCTTCGACCGGCCAGCGCCCCACGGTGGTCTTCAGGCCCACCTGTCCGGTCATGGACGCGGGCACGCGCACCGAACCGGCGGTGTCGGTGCCCAGCGCCAGCAGGGCGCTGCCCTGCACCAGCGAGACGCCCGCGCCCGCGCTGGACCCGCCTGGCACGCGGTGCTCGTGGGGTGACCAGGGGTTCCGGGGCGTGCCCCAGTGGGCGTTGACGCCAAGACCCCCGAACGCGAACTCGACCGTGTGCGTCTTGCCGACCACGATGCCCAGTTGCCGCTGCAGCCGCGCGACCAGCGGGCCGGCCGCCTGCCAGGCTTCGGGCAGGGCCTCGTCGCTGCCCGCAAACACCGGCAGGCCGGGCACGCCGTACAGGTCCTTCACCGACACCGGCAAGCCCATCAGCGGGCCCAGGTCCTGGCCCTGGTCCAGCAGGGTGTCGACCGCAGCGGCGGCGCTGCGGGCGCGCGCGCCGTCCCAGGTCTTGTAGGCGTTGAGCCGGGGTTCCATGCGCGCGTGGTGTTGCGCGCAGGTGTCGATCAGGGCCACCGCCGTCAGTTCGCGGCGGCGCAGGCGGGCGGCGTGCTCGGCCAGCGACAGGTGGGCAGCGTTCAAGGGCCTTCTCCTCGGGGTGTGGTGAACAGGGTGTGTCCCATTGTCACCACCCGGCCGCCAAGTCCGCGGCGATCTCTTCTGGTGTGCCCAGGCGGTTCATCGGCGTGTCGCGCAGCAACTGGGTGTAGATGGCTTTCATCCAGCCGGTCTCGGCCTCGCTCAGCGGCTGCGGGTTGCGCGGCACGATGCGCTGGCCGTTGTCGATGGCACCGGGCGAGACGCACCCAGATGGTGCCGCCCACGTTGTGCACCGACGCGTCGACGCGGCCATGGGCCTGCAGGGCCGCCTGCACCACGCGCCCCTGGTAGCGCTGGGCGGCGATTCCGGTCCTGGTCAGCGGCCGAGGTCTTTGGCGCTGACGCCCGCGATGCCCCAGTTCTCCTTGGGCATTTCGTGGATCCAGACGCGGATGGTTTCCTTCTTCGCGTCGATGGCCTCGTGCAGCGCCTGGGTGACCTTCTCGATCACGGCCTTCTTCTGCTCGGGCGTGCGGCCTTCGAGTATGTAGATCTGTGCGAACGGCATGGTGGTGGTCTCCTGGGTCAGTTGGCTTTGATGTCCAGCTTGCGGATCAGGGCACCCCAGCGGTTGTTCTCGGCCTTGATGAAGGCGTCGAACTCCTGGGGCGTGGTGACGCGCAGGTTGCCGGAGATGTTGTCGAACGCGGCCTGGGCCTCGGCGGTCTTGGCGCCTTTGGCCCAGGCGTCGTGCAGCTTCTGCACGACGGCGGCCGGGGTGGCGGCGGGGGCGACCAGGCCGAACCAGGTCTCCACCGCGAAGCCGGGGTAACCGGACTCGGCCACGGTCGGTACGTCCGGCAGGGCCTTGGCGCGCGTGGGCGAGGTGACGGCCAGCGCCTTGAGCTTGCCGCTGCGGATGTGCTGCAAGGTGGTGGCCAGCGAGCTTTCCATGCTCATGATCACCGTGCCCGAGAGCAGGTCCGGCACGATCTGGCTCGACCCCTTGTAGGGGATGTTGGTGAGTTCGATGCCGGCCACCGACTGCAGCAGCTCGGCCGCCAGGTGGTTGCTGGTGCCGATGCCGGACGTGGCGTAGCCGAGCTTGCCCGGGTTGGCCTTGGCGTAGGCCACCAGACCCTTGAGGTCGGCGAACGGTGCGCTCGGGTGCACGACGATCACGCAGGGCGTGGTGCCCACCAGCGAGATCGGGGCGAAGTCCTTTTCCACCTGGAACGGCAGCTTGTCGTAGAGGTAGGGCGCGATGGCCAGGCTGCTGATGGCCGACAGCCCGATGGTGTAGCCGTCCGGTGCGGCCTTGGCCACCGCGTCGGTGCCGATGTTGCCGCCGGCGCCGGCCTTGTTCTCGACCACGAAGGACTGGCCCAGCGCGTCGCCCATGGCCTTGGCGGCGGTGCGGCCCATGATGTCGGTGGGTCCACCCGGTGGGAAGGGCACGATGAGCTTGACGGGACGGGCGGGGTAGGCGTCCTGCGACCAACCAGCGGCGGGTGCCAGGGCCAGGCCGGCCCCCACGGAGGCGATGAAATCTCTGCGTTGCATAGGGTGCGTTCCTCAGGCCGCTTTTTTCTGCTCGCGCGCATCTCGCGCGCGAGCCATGGTCATGGCCGTGTCTTCGATCATGTCTTCCTGGCCACCGACCATCTTCTTGCGGCCCAGTTCGACCAGGATGTCGCGCGCCGACAGGCCGTACTTGACGGCGGCGCGTTTGGCGAACAGCAGGAAGCTGCCGTACACGCCGGCGTAGCCCAGCGTGAGCGCGTCGCGGTCGATGCGGATCGGGAAGTCCATGATGGGCGTGACCAGGTCTTCGGCCACGTCCTGGATCTTCCAGACGTCCACACCGGTCTGCACGTCCATGCGGTCGAGCACGGCGACCAGCACTTCCATCGGCGTGTTGCCTGCGCCCGCGCCCAGGCCGGCGGCGGCAGCGTCGATGCGGGTGGCGCCACATTCAATGGCGGCGACCGAGTTGGCCACGCCCATGGCCAGGTTGTGGTGGCCGTGGAAGCCCAGCTCGGTCTCGGGCTTGAGCGCGTCGCGCACGGCCTGCAGGCGGGCCTTCACGTCGGCGGGCAGCATGTAGCCGGCCGAGTCGGTGATGTAGATGCAGTTGGCGCCATAGCCCTCCATCAGCTTGGCCTGTTTCACCAGGCCTTCGGGGCTGTTCATGTGGGCCATCATCAGGAAGCCCACGGTGTCCATGTCGAGCTTTCGGGCGAAGGTGATGTGCTGCTCGCTCACGTCGGCTTCGGTGCAGTGCGTGGCCACGCGGATGGTGTGCACGCCCAGGCCGTGCGCCATCTTCAGGTGGTCGACGGTGCCGATGCCGGGCAGCAGCAGGGCCGAGACCTTGGCCTGCTTCATCAGCGGGATCACGGTGCCCAGGTACTCCTCGTCGGAGTGGGCCGGGAAGCCGTAGTTGACGCTGGAGCCGCCCAGGCCGTCGCCGTGGGTGACCTCGATCAGCGGCACACCGGCGGCGTCGAGGCCGCAGGCGATGCTCTTCATCTGTTCGAGCGTCATCAGGTGGCGCTTGGGGTGCATCCCGTCGCGCAGGGTCATGTCGTGCAGGGTGATTTTTTGCTGGCTCATGGGGTGCTCCGGATCAGGCGGCGACGGGTTCGAGCACGAGCTCGCCCTTCAGGATTTCTTCGGCAAACATCTCGGCGGTGCGCGCGGCGGCGGCGGTCATGATGTCCAGGTTGCCGGCGTACTTGGGCAGGTAGTCGCCCAGGCCCTCGACCTCCATGAAGACCGAGACGCGGTTGCCGTCGAAGACGGGGCCGTTGACCAGCTTGTAGCCCGGCACGTACTTCTGCACTTCCTTGATCATGTCGTGCACCGACTTCGTGATCGCGGCCTCGTCGGGCGTGCCTTCGACCAGGCAGTGCACCGTGTCGCGCATGATCAGCGGCGGCTCGGCCGGGTTGATCACGATGATGGCCTTGCCCTTCTTGGCGCCGCCCACCTTCTCGACCGCGCCGGCCGTGGTGCGGGTGAACTCGTCGATGTTCTTGCGCGTGCCGGGACCGACCGATTTGCTGGACACGGTGGCGACGATCTCGCCGTAGCTCACCGGCTGCACGCGGCTGACCGCGTAGACCATGGGGATGGTGGCCTGGCCGCCGCAGGTGACCATGTTCACATTCATCTCGCGCTGGCCGACGTGCTGCTTGAGGTTGACCGGCGGCACGCAGTAGGGGCCGATGGCGGCGGGCGTGAGGTCGATCATCATCGCGCCCTGCTCATTGACCTTGCGCGAGTTCTCGGCGTGCACGTAGGCGCTGGTGGCGTCGAACACGATCTGCACACCGTCGGCCTTCATGTGCGGGATCAGGCCGTCCACACCCTCGGCGGTGGTCTTGATGCCCATCTCCTTGGCGCGCTTGAGACCGTCGGAGTTGGGATCGATGCCCACCATCCACACGGGTTCGAGCAAGGGGCTGCGCTGCAGCTTGGCCAGCAGGTCGGTGCCGATGTTGCCGGGCCCGATCAGGGCGCACTTGATTTTTTTGGTCATGGGTTGACTCCTGGGGGAAGAAGAAAAAAGGTTCAGGTGAGCGTGCGCACCACGCCACCGTCCACCCGCAGCGCGGCGCCGGTGGTGGCGCTGGCCTGCGGGCTGCAGACGTAGGCCACCATGGCCGCCACCTCGTCGGGGCGGATGAAGCGGCGCAGCAGCGAGGTGGGGCGCGCGTCGCGGAAGAAGCGGGCCGCGGCTTCGTCGAAGCTCAGGCCCTGCTGCGCGGCGAGCGTGTCGAAGAAAGCGCGTGCGCCTTCGGTCAGCGTGGGGCCGGGCAGCACGCTGTTGACCGTGACGGCGGTGCCGGCGCAGCACTCGGCCAGGCCGCGTGCCACGGACAGCTGGGCCGACTTGCTCATGCCGTAATGCACCATCTCGGCCGGCGGGCAGATGCCCGACTCGCTGGAGATGAAGACGATGCGGCCGCGGTTGCGCGTCAGCATGCCGGGCAGCGCGGCGCGGGCGAGGCGCACGCCGCTCATCACGTTGACCTCGAACAGGTGCTGCCAGTCGGCGTCGGCGATCTGCTCGAAGGGCTTGGGCTCGAAGATGCCGAGGTTGTTGACCAGGATGTCCACATCGGCCAGCCGGGTCGCCACCTGCTCGCAGCCGGCGGCGGTGCCCAGGTCGGCGGCGATGCCCGACACCTCGGCCTGCGGGTGCTGTTGGCGCAGGGTCTGCAGGGCGCGCTGCACCGACGCCTCGCCGCGGCCGTTGAGCACCACATGGGCGCCGTCGGCCAGCAGGGCCTGGGCGATGGCCAGGCCGATGCCAGCGGTCGAGCCCGAGACGAAGGCGGTCTGCCCCGCCAGGGGGCGTGGTGCCGGGCTCATGGGCGCCCTCCTACGGGCGGACGGGCGTGCAGCCAGCCGGCCAGCCAGCGGGTCAGGCGCGGCGCCACCACCCAGGTCATGAGGACCACCACCAGCACGGTGATGACCATGGTGCGCGGCACCAGCGGCCAGTCGGCCAGCAGCGGCGCCACGGTGAGGAACAGCAGCAGCACGGTCGGGAAGATGCCCAGCCAAGTCACGATCGCCACCTTCCAGCGCGGCGGCGCCTTGGTGGTGCTGCCCGCCGGCGCGAACCAGTAGTCCAGCCCGCTGACCCGGCGCATCTCCTGCGCACCGACGGTGTGGGGTGCGACTTGCGCGAGCCAGCGGGCCCGCTCGGGCGAGTCCTGCCAGGCGGCCAGGTGCGCCTCGTTGTCGAAGGCGAAGACCACGTGGTAGAGCAGGGGCTCGTCGCCGCCGCCGGCCTCGCCAGGGCGCACCAGCTGGCCGCCCAGGTGGCCGCCCAGGTGGCCGGGGAAGTGGGTCGCTGCCTCGATCATGCCGGCCATGGCCGTCTCGAAGCCGGCCACGCCTTGGGGTGCGACCCGGCGCGTGACCAGCACGGTCACGGCGCGCGACGGGGTGGCGGGTGCGTTCATGGGTGCAGGCGGCTCAGGGCGGCGCTCAGACGAATCGCATGCCAACCGTGCCCAGGTCCTGGAAGCGCACGTTCACGCTGTCGCCGGCCTGCACCGCAATGGCTTCGGTCACGCCGCCGGTCATGATGAAGCTGCCCGTCGGGATCTCCTGACCGCGCGCGCCCAGGTGGTTGGCCAGGGCGGCGATGGCGGCGGCCGGGTGGCCCATCACGGCGGCGCCGGCGGCCATGGCCACGATCTGGCCGTTCTTCTCCAGCACCACGCCCAGCGTGCGCAGGTCCAGGTCTTCCACACGACGGGCGCGGCCACCGATCACGAAGCGCGAGGCCGAGGTGTTGTCGGCGATCACGCTCTTGAGGTCGAACTTGAAGTCGCGGTAGCGGCTGTCGATGATCTCCACGCCGGGGATCACGAAGTCGATCGCGGCCATCACGGCGCCGACGTGGCAGCCCGGACCTTTGAGCGGCGCCTTGGTGACGACGCAGATCTCGGCCTCGACCTTGGGGTGGATGAGTTCGGAGGTCTTGATGTCGCTGCCTTCGGCGCAGGCCATGTAGTCGCTGACGAAGCCGAAGACCGGCGTGTCCACGCCCATCTGCTTCATCTTGGCGTAGGAGGTCAGGCCGCACTTGAGGCCCACCGTCTTGTGGCCACGGCTTTCCTTGCGCGCGCGGATCAGGTCCTGGATCGCGTAGGCGTCGTCCCAGTCCATGTCCGGGTGGTCGTCGGTGATCTTGGTGACGTCGTGCGCCTTCAGCTCGGCGTTTTCCAGGTGCTCGGCGAGCTGGGCGAGGGTGTTCTTGTCGAGTTTCATGTGGTTGTTTCCTTCCCGCTCAGGCGACGAAACGCACCGACGTGCCGCCCAGGCCGCCGACGCTGCAATACAGGCTGTCGCCCGCGACCACCGGCACCAGCGGCGACTGCGAGCCAGAGAGGATGATGTCGCCGGCCTTGAGGCCGATGCCCAGACGGCCGAGCGTGTTGGCCAGCCAGGCCACCGCGTTGACCGGCGAGCCCTGCACCGATGCGCCGCAGGACGTGCTGATGATTTCGCCGTTCTTTTCCAGCACCATGCCGGCCAGCGCGAGGTCGAGGTCGCGCGGGCTCTTGCGCAGGCCGCCGAGCGTGAGCACGCCGCAGGAGGCGTTGTCGGCCACGGTGTCCTGGATCTTGATCTTCCAGTCCTTGATGCGCGAGTCGACGATCTCGAAGCACGGCATCACGCAGTCGGTGGCGCGCAGCACGTCGGCCGCGGTGACGCCGGGGCCTTCGAGGTCGCGCGCCAGGATGAAGGCGACCTCTGCCTCGGCCTTGGGCGCGATCATGCTGCTCACCGGGATGGGCTGGCCTTCGTTGTAGACCATGCCCGAGAGCAGGTGGCCGAAGTCGGGCTGGTTGACCTTGAGCATGTCCATCACGACCTTGCTCGTCACGCCTATTTTCTTGCCCACCACGCGCTCGCCCGCGTCCAGCCGGCGCTGGATCATGCGCAGCTGGATCTGGTAGGCGTCCTCGATGGTGATGTCCGCTTCGCGGTCGGTCAGCGGAGCGACGGGTTGGCGGTCGAGCAGCGACTGGTAGAGCTCGTCGCCGTAGTGCTGGATCTTGGAGTTGTCCATGGTGTTCTGTGTGGGAAAAGGGGTCAGGCGGACGCGGCGCCCTGCGCGTCGGCTTCGGCGAGGAAGTTCGACACCAGCTGGGCGAAGCGCGCGGCGTGTTCGATCTGCGTCCAGTGGCCGCAGTGGCCGAACACGTGCAGCTGGCTGTTGGGAATCCACTGGCTCAGCGTGAGCGAGGTCTGCAGCGGAATCACCTGGTCCTCGCGGCCGTGGACGATGAGCGTCTCGTGCGGCAGCGCGCGGATCGCCGATTCGGGGCTGGCCATGGCGTCGACCCAGCGCTGGCGCGGGGCCGGGAACATGGCCGAGAAGGATTCCTGGAAGCCGGGGCGGATGCTGGCCTGGTAGCGCAGCTCGGCCAGCTCGTCGGTGACCAGCGCGCGGCTGTGGGCGAAGATGTCCAGCAGGCGCTTCATGGTGGCCAGCGAGGGCTCGTAGCCCCAGACCGCGTCCAGGCCCGGCGTGATCGGGAAGGGCACACCGACCGAGCCCATGAGCACCAGGCGGCGCACGCGCTGCGGCGCGCGGATCGCCAGCGCCAGCGAGAGCGCGCCGCCAAAGCTGTTGCCGACCACGTCGGCTTTCTCGACGCCCATCGCGTCCATGACATCCAGCGCCTGCTGGACCCAGGTGTCCATGTTGTAGGTCATGCCGGCGGGGCGGTCGGTGTAGCCGAAGCCCACCATGTCGGGCGCGATGACTCGCCGATCCTTGGCGATGACCGGCATGGCGAGGCGCCAGTTGGCCCAGGCGCTTACACCCGGACCGGAGCCGTGGATGAACAGCACCGGAGGCTGTCCCGGCTTGGAGCTGCCGAGGTCGTGCACGTTGGTGTTGAAGCTGCCTGTGCGAACGCTCAGCGCAATTTCAGGGTTGTGTGGGGCATTCATGTGTCTTGTCCTTGAGGTCTTTGCTTTGAAGGGGCGGCGAGTGGGCCGGGACGACTGGTTCCGTTCATGTCCCCCGTCGGTCGCTGCGCGCTCGCCTCCTCCTTTACTTCACTGCACCAGTCGCCCCGGCCCACTCGCTGTCGGCGCACGAGGCCGTTCGTCCAGGGCAGCCGTGGAACCGGCTATGCCGGGCCACAGGCGGCGTCCCCCCTCGAAGCGTCGAAGACGCGCAACGGAGGGGGGAAGCCGCGCAGCGGCGCAGGGGGGGAGATCACAGCTTCACCATCACGTTGCGGAGTTCCGTGTAGAACTCCAGCGAGTGCACGCCGCCTTCGCGGCCGATGCCCGAGGCCTTGCTGCCGCCGAAGGCGGTGCGCAGGTCACGCAGGAACCAGCTGTTGATCCAGCACAGGCCGACCTCGATGGCCGCGGCCATGCGGTGCGCCTTGCCCAGATCCTGCGTCCACACGGTGGTCGCCAGGCCGTAGTCGGTGGCGTTGGCCAGCGCAATCGCTTCCTCTTCGGTGTCGAAGGGGGCGATGTGGCAGCAGGGGCCGAAGATCTCCTCGCGGATCACGCTGGCGCTTTCGGGCAGGCCGGTCCAGATAGTGGGCTGCACGAAGTGGCCGTTGGCGTACTCGCCCGTCATGGCCGGTTCACCGCCGCCGGTGACGACGGTCGCCCCCTCGGCCCTGGCCTTGGCGTAGTAGCCCATGACCTTCTGCTTGTGTTCGGCCGAGATCAGCGGGCCGATGCCCACGCCCGGCATGTCGGGGCCGCCGATCTTCAGGCCCTCAGCCTTTTCTTTCAGCGCGGCGACGAACTTGTCGAAGATCGGGCGCTGCACGTACACGCGTTCGGTGCCCAGGCAGACCTGGCCGCAGTTCTCGAAGGCGCTGCGGGTGATGCCGGCGATGGCCTTGTCGAAGTCGGCGTCGGCGAACACGATGCCGGCGTTCTTGCCGCCGAGTTCGAACGACACCGGGCGCACACCCTTGGCGGCGGCGGCCATGATGGCTTCACCCGTGCGGGTCTCGCCGGTGAAGGTGATGCCGTTGACACCCGGGTGCTTGGTGATGAATTCGCCGGCCGAGCCGGGGCCGAAGCCGTGCAGCACCTGGTACACGCCCTTGGGCACGCCGACCGCGTTCATCACCTCGCCCAGCAGGGTCGCGGTGGCGGGGGTTTCCTCCGAGGGTTTGACGATGACGGTGTTGCCGCAGGCCAGGGCCGGGCCGACCTTCCAGGTCATCAGCAGCAGCGGCAGGTTCCAGGGGCAGATCACGCCGACCACGCCCAGGGGTGTGCGCAGGCCGTAGCTGATGGCAGTGCCGCCGTCGGGCGTGGTCATCTGGAAGCTCTCGGTCGGCACGTTCTTGACGATGTCCGCAAAGATCTTGAAGTTGGCGGCGCCGCGCGGGATGTCGATGTGCGAAGCCAGCGAGCGCGGCTTGCCGGTGTCGGCCAGTTCGGCGGCGAGGAAGTCGTCGAAGCGGCGGTTGATCTCGTCGGCCACCGCGTGCAGCAGTTCGGCGCGCTTGACCACGCTCATCGTGCCCCACTCGCCCTTGAGCGCGGCGCGGCCCGCGGCCACGGCCGCGTCGACCTCGGCCTGACCGGCCTCGTGCACCAGACCTACGACCTCGTTGGTGGCCGGGTTGCGGTTTTCGAAGGTCTTGGCGGTGGCGACGAAATCGCCGTTGATGAAGTTCAGGAACTGTTTCATGGTGCGTGAGGAAGGAAAAGAAAAGTCAGTCGAGGCCCAGGGCCTTCAGGCCGGCGCGGGCACAGGCTTCGTCCTGTTCGGCCGAGCCGCCGGACACGCCGATGCCGCCGATGCGCTGGCCACCGGCCACGATGGGCAGGCCGCCACCGAACAGCACCAGGCGCTGGCGCTGGTTCAGGCCGATGCGCAGCAGCTCGTCGTCGCCGATCACGCCGCCCCACTGCGAGGTGGGGAAGCCAAAGCTGGCCGCGGTGTAGGCCTTGTCGATCGCGATGTCGATCGAATGCAGAAACGCATGGGGCATGCGCAGAAACGCGGTCAGCGTGCCCGAGGCATCGGTCACGGCCACGTTGATGCGAATGCCCGATGCCTCCGCATGCGCCACCGCCGCCTGACAGGCCAACGAAGCCGCAGATGCGGTGATGACGGAAGATGGAACAGAGAGAGCGGATGTCATAAGAAGAAGCGGCGAGAGAAAGGTGACTCCAGTTCGAGGGGCACCGAGGAACCGGCTCCGCCGGGCCTCAGGTGCCGTCCCCCCTCCAAGCGCCGAAGGCGCGCCAGAGAGGGGGGAAGCCGCGTCAGTGGCGCAGGGGGGTGATCACGTGTACACCTCGGTGAAAGACGGCACCAGATAGCCCGTGTGATAGAAGATCCCGCTGCCCAGTTGGTCTTCGGTCCAGGTCGTCACCGGCCGGTCGCGCTGGGCCAGATAGCCCAGGCCGGCGAAGGTCTCGTTGCGGTTGCCGCTCGGGTCGAAGAAGTAGATCGTCTCGCCGCGCGTGATGCCGTGGCGGGTGGGGGCCACGTCGATGCGCGTCTTGGTCTTGGCCATCACGTCGGCGGACTTGAGCACGTCGTGCCACGAGTCCAGGAAGAAGGCGATGTGGTGCAGGCCGCTGCGCGGCCCACCGACGAAGGCGATGTCGTGCGGCGTGGTGGTGCGGGCCATCCAGGTCGCCGCCTGCATGTTGCCTTCGGGTCCGACCAGCACCTGCTCGGTCAGGAAGAAGTCCAGCGCCTCGGTCATGAAGCGGGTGTTGTCGGCCACGGTGTTGATGCCGGCCTCGGGATTCATCTCGCACATCAGCAGGCAGTGGTCCAGCCAGTGGGCGCCCGCGCCCTTGAGGCCGTCGGGCCAGGGGTCGGGATTGATGTTGCCCACGTCGGTGCCGACAAACTCCTTGCTGGCATACAGGCGCATTTCGTGCCCGCTGGGCAGTTTGAACTGCAGCATGCGGCCGGTCGAGGGCAAGGTGCCTTCGTCGAGCATGGTGGTCTTCACACCCCAGGCCTCGATCTTCTGCTGCAGCGCTTCAAGGTCGGCTTCCTTCTCGACCTTGTAGGCCAGGTGGTTCATGCCGGCCTGGTCCGACGGGGTCAGGATGACCGAGTACTTGTCCCATTCGTCCCAGCACTTGAGGTAGACGTTGCCCGCCTTGTCCTTCATGGTGGTCTTCATGCCCAGCACGTTCTCGTAGTGCCGGACGGCGGCGTCCATGTCCATCACTTTCAGGCTCGCGTGCCCGATGCGCATCACACCCATGTTGTGTCTCCTGGTGGTTGGTTACTGCTGCTGAATCGAAGGGCTGGCAGTCGCAGACTCTGCGCGCCCCTTGGAAAACGGTTTGCTCAACTTGCCGGCCACTTCGAGGTTCACCGGCGTCTGGGGTGCCACGCGGCATGCCAGCGTGTAGCCCTGGTTCTCTTCGTCGAGCGTCACGTGTGCACGGCTGATCGGCCCCAGGGCCTTGATCTGTCCCTCGACGATGCGGACCTTGCAGACCCCGCAGCCGCCGTTGACGCAACCCACCGGGATGCCCTTGCGGCCCAGGCGGACCATGCCGGTGAGCAGGCTTTCATTGCCGGCGCAGGGAAAGGTCTCGTCCGTCTGGGCCACGTGCACTGCGAACTTGGGGCGGGAATCAAACAGGGACATGTCTCAGTTCTTCTTCAACGCAGCAGCTTCAGCTGCCAAAGATAGGGCGGAGCGGTCATACCGTCCAATACCGAATTTTTGCGACCCTATACTGGTGAGGTATTGCGAGCCGAACCAGGAGGCCCCATGGATCTCAAAGACATGCGCCAGTTTCTGGCGGTCGCCGAAGAGCGCAACTTCACCCGCGCGGCCGAGCGCCTGCACATGGCGCAGCCGCCGCTGTCGCGCCAGATCAAGGCGCTGGAAGACGAGATGGGGGCGCCGCTGTTCCTGCGCACACCGGCCGGCGTGGAGCTGACCGAGGCGGGCCAGACGCTGCTGGACGAGGTGCCCAACCTGCTGCACCTGGCGCAGCGCGCGGCCGAGCGCACGCGGCGCGCGGCGCAGGGCCTGACCGGCCAGCTCGACGTGGGCATCTACGGCTCGGGCGTGCTGGACGTCATTCCCCGCGTGCTCGCGAAGTTCCACGCGCAGCGGCCCGAGGTGCGCATCGCGCTGCACAACCTCACCAAGTCCGAGCAGCTGCAGGCGCTGCGCGAACGGCGCATCAGCGTGGGCTTCAACCGCCTGATCCCGCCCGAGCCGGACCTGGTGGTCGAGTCGGTGTTGCGCGAGCCGCTGCTGGTGGCGATGCACGAAGCGCACCCGCTGGCGCAGCGCAGGCAGGTCGGGATGGCCGACCTCGACGGGCTGCCCATGATCCTCTACCCCAACGAGGCCATCCACGGGCTGGCGCAGGAAGTGGCCGAGGCCTTCCGCCAGGAAGGCGTGCGGCTGGCGGTCGAGCAGGACGTCGAGGACGTGGTGACGGCCGTGGCCCTGGTGGCCAGTGGCTTCGGGCTGACCATCGCCACCCGGTCGGCCGCCAGCCTGCGCCTGCCGGGCGTGGTGTTCGTGCCCTTGCGCAGCCGCCACCTCAAGGACCTGGAGCTGAGCTGCCTCTACCGGCGCGGCGATCCGTCGCCGGTGCTGGCCATGTTCCTGGAGGTGGTGCGTGCGCATGGGAAGGGGTCTCCTCGTTTTCAGTGCAATAAGTGACGGTACGCAAAGCTAGCACTGGCGCGGGGGTGGTCTGGGTAGACCGTTGATTTCATTGACTTTCCTGTTCGCTTTGTAAACGGGTATGGTGGCCTCCCACTTTTGAGGTTCACGATGCAGGGTTGGCACACAACGTTTTTGGGGATGCGTGGGCTCCCCCGCGATATCAGCGACTTCGAGATGAAGGCATTTTTCACCTTCGATGGTGCCGAGCGCGACGCAATCAATGCACGCCGAGGTGATTCCCACAAGCTTGGTCTGGCGCTCCATATTGGTTTCCTGCGCATGAGTGGGCGTTTGCTCGGTGCCTTTCGGGTAATTCCAGTAGCCTTGTGGCGCCACCTTGGCAACGAGCTTGGCATTGCAGCACCAGAAGTCGCCTCGCTGAGAGCCATGTATGAACGCGGGCGCACGCTATTCGATCACCAACAAGTAGCCTGCACGGTCCTTGGATTCCAGTGGATGAGCGAGCACCAGCGCCGCTCACTGGTACGTGAACTGCGCGACGAAGTGGCGCGCTGCGCCGACCGCGATCAGCTACTCGTGCGGGCGCGTCAATGGCTGTACAAGAACAAGCTGGTGATCGTGCACGAGCGGGCAATTCGGACACTGATTGCGGCGGCACTTGCCCAGCTTGAAGTTGAAACAGGCACCGCCATCGCCGCCAGCGTTGATCCAGCAACACTTGATCGCTGGCGAGCCTCAGTTTCAGAGCTGCGCCCAGATGGACAAACCCAGCAGAGTTGGCTATGGGCTGCACCGGCGAAACACTCAACCCGCCAAATCAGCGAGGTACTGGAGCGCATCGACCTGCTTTACACGCTGGACGTTCATAAGCACCTGGCAGACATCCCCGATCTCATCTTGCGCCGCTACGCGCGCCGACTTGTCTCCAGGCCGCCCTCAGCCGGAGCCAAGATCAAAGAGCCAGCGCGCACCGTGGAGGTCGCATGCTTTCTTCGGTATTGCCTGTTCACCACCACAGACCAGTTGATCCTTATGGTGCAGCGCCGGATCGCCGATCTGTGGCGTCAGGCTGCCGCCGATGTCCCCGCTACCGTCAATTGGGCCGCAATGTACAAAACGCTGCTCGGCGAACTTGTTGCCTTGAGCGCGCAAGGTGCGGTGCCAGATGCTGAGTTGCGTGCCCGTCTTGAAGCCTTGATCACCGAAACCCAGAAACGCAAACCACCGAGCAGGGCCTCCCTGGTCCGCGAGGGATTGATTGATGGAATTCGCCCCGTGCGGTCGTTGCTCGTCGCCATTGCAAAGCTGCCCTGGCAGGCCACCGGCGAGCATCCTGCCATCGAGTACCTTGCCAAGCTGCAAGCTTTATATCTCAAAGGATCCAGAAAGCTGCCAGTTGAAGTGGTGGCACCAAGTCTGGGAATGATCTGGCAGGTTTCGATCTCCAGCCCAGACCGGGAACGGGCGTTTCAGGCGTTGGAGGTGGCCACCCTGTTTGCCCTGCGCCGCGCGGTGCGCAATGGCTCGGTCTGGATTGAGCACAGCCTGAGCTTTCGGGGTCGTGCGCGCTTGTTCTTCACGGACGAGCGTTGGCAGGCAGAGTCCAAGAAACACTATGCCCGTCTATCGTTACCCAGCAAGGCTGCCACTTTCTTGAAGCCTTTGCTGGCCAGAGTAACTGCCGGTGTCGATGCGGTGGCCGCTGCAGCCCGCAGTGGCGTACTGCGCGTGGATGATGAACTCCATTTGTCGCCATTGCCCGCAGAGGACGAAGACCCAGAAGTGACCAAGCTGCGCGCGGCTTTGGATCACCGCATCGGTGAGGTTCAATTGCCGGAAGTGATTCTGGCCGTTGACGCCCAGGTGCGCTTTAGCTGGATCATGCTCGGACGTGAGCCGCGCTCTACCGACGAGCTGCTGATGGTCTATGCCGGCATCATGGCCCACGGCACCAGTCTGACTGCGGTCGAATGCGCGCGCATGATTCCGCAATTGTCTGCCACCAGCATTCGCCAGGCCATGCGCTGGGCGCGGGACGAACGGCGTCTGAGCCAGGCCTGCCAGGCTGTGCTGGAATTCATGCAGCGACACCCGATTGCCGCCACCTGGGGGCGGTCCGATTTGGCATCTTCTGACATGATGACCATGGAGACCACCAAACGGGTGTGGCAAGCCCGGCTTGATCCTCGGCGCAACACACCTTCCATTGGAATCTACTCCCATGTAAAAGACCGGTGGGGCATCTTCCATGCGCAGCCCTTTGTGCTCAATGAGCGCCAGGCGGGCGTGGCCATTGAAGGTGTCATCCGCCAAGAAAAGCTGGAGACCAGCCAGCTTGCTGTGGATACCCATGGCTACACCGACTTTGCCATGTCACATGCCCGTTTGCTTGGTTTTGATCTTTGCCCGCGGTTGAAGGAACTCAAACAGCGCCACCTCTTTGTGCCACGCGGCACCAAAGTGCCCGCAGAAATCGCTGCGGTGTGCGAAGCCAATGTCGACGTCGCTTTGATCGAAAAGCATTGGGATAGTCTGGTGCACCTGGCAGCCTCGGTCATGAGCGGACATGCCAGTGCGGTGGCAGCTCTTGCGCGGTTCGGTTCTGCCGCCCAGGGCGATCCAATCTATGAGGCTGGCGTGCAATTGGGGCGGTTGCTGCGTACGGCGTTTTTGGCTGACTACTTTGTCAAGGACGCTTTCAGGAACGAGTTGCGCCGGGTGCTCAATCGGGGCGAGGCTGTTAACGCCCTCAAGCGCGCCATTTATACCGGCCGGATCAGCCCGGCGCAGGCCAAACGTGTCGATGAAATGCAGGCTGTGGCCGATGCGTTGAGCCTGATGGCCAACATCGTGATGGCGTGGAATACCTCACAGATGCAGGCGGTCCTGGATCGCTGGTCGAACCGCCGCCAGGTCATTCCACCGGAACTGATCGAGAAGATTGCGCCCACCAGGCTGGAGAGCATCAACTTGCGGGGTGTGTTTCGCTTCCCGGTTGACCGCTATGCTGACCAAATCCTGCCTTCGCGGCCAAATGCATCGATAACTGGCACCAATGGATGAAACCGACCACGGTTTGACGCCACGAATCGCAGATTTGAAAGTGAACAGGAAAGTCAATGAAATCAACGATCTACCAACACCACCTCCGCGCCAGTGCTAGCTTTTCGTACCGTCACTTATTGCACTGAAAACGAGGAGACCCCAACGTGGACATCCAGATGCGCACCAATGTGCCGCACATCTTCGCCATCGGCGACATCGTGGGCCAGCCCATGCTGGCGCACAAGGCGGTGCATGAAGCGCACGTGGCGGCCGAGGTCATCGCCGGCGAACTGCAGGGCAACAAGGAACTGGCCAGCGCCGCCTTCAACGCCCGCGTGATCCCCAGCGTGGCCTACACCGACCCCGAAGTGGCCTGGGTGGGCCTGACCGAAGACCAGGCCAAGCAGCAGGGCATCAAGGTCAAGAAGGGCCTGTTCCCCTGGGCGGCCTCGGGCCGCGCCATTGCCAACGGCCGCGACGAAGGCGTCACCAAGCTGCTGTTCGACGACAGCCCCGAAGCAGGATCAGGAGACGGCCATGCTGGCCGGGGCCACGGCAAGATCTTGGGCGGTGGCATGGTCGGCACCCACGCGGGCGACATGATCGGAGAGATCGCGCTGGCTATCGAGATGGGTGCGGACGCAGTGGACATCGGCAAGACCATCCACCCGCATCCGACGCTGGGCGAGAGCATCGGCATGGCGGCGGAAGTGGCGCATGGCAGCTGCACGGATGTGCCGCCTGCGCGCAAGTAAGTCCGCAGCCAAGCTACCCTGACAAGGCCCGAACTGGCGACGGTTCGGGCCTTGTGCTTTGCGTACCCAAACAATCGCCGCAGAATACTGTGCATTTGTACAGTATTCATGTCAGCCACTTCCAAGCCCAAGCTCTACAACCCACGCCACCCCGAACGCACGCTGCTCTACCAAACGGTAGCCGAGCACTACGAGACCTGGCTAGAGTTGGCCAGCGCGGGTCAGTTCGACGGCCAGGGCGACCACCACACCCCCAAGCCCTTCGTGCGCAAAGCGTTTGCCAAGTATCTTGAGTGCGGCATCTTTGCCCATGGCTTTGCCCGCGCTCGCTGCGGCGACTGTGGGCACGACTACTTTGTAGCCTTCTCCTGCAAAGGCCGGGGAGTCTGCCCCTCGTGCACCACCCGGCGCATGGTGGAGACAGCAGCGCACCTGAACGACCACGTTTTCCCCCGCCTGCCGGTGCGCCAGTGGGTGCTGTCGGTTCCCAAGCGGCTTCGTTACTTCATGCAGCGCGACGGAGCGGTGCTGAGCATGGTGCTGCGCATCTTTCTGCGGGTGATCGCACAAACTCTGCAGACCCACAGCCCCGGTGCGGCCCATATGGACAAGGCAGGCCTGCACATCGGTGCCATCGCCTTCATTCACCGATTCGGCTCCAGCCTCAATGAACACGTCCACTTCCACGTTTGTGTGGTGGACGGGGTGTTTGAGGAAGTGGAGGGCGAGGGCGATGCTGATGCGACCCCTCGAATCTCATCGCCGGGTGTCATCTTTCACGCGGCCACCGGCATCGATGCGGCTACCGTGGCCCCAGTGCAGACCACACTGCAAAAACGCATCCTGCGCGCCTTCGTTGCTCGGGGCCTGCTGGAGAACTGTGACGCCAAAGACATGCTGGGCTACAAACACAGCGGCTTCTCGGTGGATGCGGGGGTGTGCATCGAAGCCCACGACCGCGCTGCGCTGGAGCGGCTGCTGCGCTATTGCGCGCGTCCACCGTTTTCCATGGAGCGCCTACGCAAAGAGGGAAGCAAACTGGTGTACCGCTGTGCCAAACAGCGCAGCGAGCCCACCAGTGACAAGCGTGGTGCCAAGGCAGATGAGCTGCACCTCACACCGCTGGAACTGATCGACCGCATCGCCGCGCTGGTGCCACCGCCACGCACCCACCGGCACCGCTACTTTGGTGTGCTGGCACCCAACTCGCCGCTCAGGGCGGCGGTAACGGCGCTGGCTCAGCCTGCTGCGTCGCAACCAGCCACGGTGGAGACTGCACAACCTGGCGCGGGCGTACCTGGGGTGGCGGCGCCGGGCAACGCGGCCACACCCACACCCGAACCTGAAGCACGCCCGAAGCGAGCGGCGCATTACTTGTGGGCGGTGCTGATTGCCCGCATCTACGAGGCATTTCCGCTGCTGTGCCCCATGTGCGGTGGGCAGATGCGCATCATTGCCTTCATCACCCACAGCGCCGAAATCCGCCACATCCTGAACCACATCGGGGTGGAGTCTGCCCCCCCGCACATCACCCCGGCACGCGGGCCACCGCTGTGGGAGGGCTGCGACGCGCCGGTGGATGATGGTGCGCAAGGCGAGCCGGATTGGGATCTGGCAGCTCAACCCGACGAGGTAGACCAGCGCGTCAATTGGTGACCCAGTGAAGCGGCGGTATCCATCGCTGCGGGGAAGCAGCTGCGCGCGCGCCAGGCCCAAATGCATACTGCCTCCCAAGCTCTTGCCATTGAGCGGCAAGCGAGCGCTCAACCTTCCTTGGCCGAACGTGTTTCGAGGCCCAAAACTCGTGCCATACTTGGCCTCATGCGGTTGAATTTCCTATCCGCGATGGAATTTTTCAGGTCTTCCAGAACGACGTAACCTTTGACGGCAAGATCAAGGGCAGACGCGGAAAGCGCCGTCCAGCCGGCGCCCGAAAAGCCCCTATTGTCGACGTAATTGACCAGCGCCGGCGACAACCCTTCCGGCGCATCCCAGCGCGGCACGACCACGCCTTTGGCCGGATCTCGGCCCACCGCGGACCATGCCCGCAGGTAATAGATGAGAACGGCCAGAAGCCCGCCGCCCGAGATCAGGATGGCCATATGATCTCGCAGCCACCAGCTTGTCTCCTGCGAACTCGCGGGCGCGGCAATCGCACCCTTGGGCAGCTTGACGGCAACCGTCATGCCCTCGCCCACCGAAAACGGGCGAGTGGAGGCGAAGAACACCTCGTTGCCTTCGCTGAGAATGCGCGCATCCTTGCCCTTCGCGCCAAGAGGGCCGGTAAAGACGGCGGTATCCGTGGCTTTCACGCCCTGTGGCAGCGTGATGGTAGCGGAAATCTCGCCCATGGGGAATTGCCAGCCATTGCCGGTAACATTCCAGGTCAGCTCGTCATAATCGCTGAAATAACGGATCTGCCGGGCGGTGGTGTAGGTGATCTGGAAGATATGTTCGCCGGTCGGCAGAAAACGGTCGGCGCTGCCGGTATAGATGCGGATGCCGCCATCGATGGTTTCGGTGCGCCAGTTCTCGGGCGCACCATCGCGCTCCACCGAAACGACGCTGAAATCCACCTTGGTGCGGCGGTTATTCGCATCCAGCGCATAAAGCGGAAAATCGCGGAAAATGCCGCGCTTGATGTTCTGGCCTTCGGCGCGGGCGGTGATGCTCTCCGTCACCGTCAGCTTTCCGTCTCGCGCAACCTCGATGACGGAATGATACGAACGGATGAACTCTTCCGCGAAAGCCGGGAAGGCCGCGCCCAGGAAGACGAACAGCGCGAGAAATCTTGCGGCGATGGTCTTCACGGGTGATTTCTCCTTAAGGGAATGGAGCGTTTCCGGTTTCAGAATACAGTCATTGCCGTCATACCGGGCTAGACCCGGTATCCAGCAGCCGCGCGTCTGCGCGGCTTGAAGAGTCTTTCGCGATCAAGGACTTGATCGCACTGGATTCCGGCTCAGGGCCGGAATGACGGAAAACCAATACCGTTCTTCTAATGCTGCGGCTCGGCAGCGGTTTCCTTTTCCGAGTATTCGACGCCCAGCGAGGCGAGCGCCTTCCAGTAACCGGGATAGGTCTTGCCCACGCAGGCCGGATTCTGGATGGCAATGCCGCCGATCTTCAGCGCCGCCAGCGCAAAGCTCATGGCGATACGGTGGTCGGCGAAAGTGTCGATCGAGGCATTCACCGTCTGGCCCGCAAGCGAGGGATCGGAATGCACGATCAAGTCGTCGCCTGCCTCATGCGCCAAACCATCGCGGATTTCGTTGAGGCCGAGTGAGACGGCGCGGATTCGGTCGCATTCCTTGACGCGCAGATTGGCGATGCCGACGAAACGCACCGGTGTTTCGTTGAAGGCAGCGAGAACCGCAATGGTGGGAATGGCATCCTGCATCTGCGAACCGTCGATTTCAGCGGGCAGGTGGGGAAACTGCGCCATGACCTCATGGGCCTTGGCATCCGGCTGGGTGAACTTATCGGCCGGCGTGCCGATATCGATGGCGCCGCCGGTCAAAAGCTCAGCGCCCCAGAGATAGGTGGCGGCGGAGGCATCCGGCTCGATGTGGAAATCGGTTGCCGTGTAACCCGTCGGATGCACGCGCCAGATGGCGTTGCTCACCCGCTCCACCTTCGCACCGAATGCTTCCATGGCCGATGTGGTGAGATCGATATAGCCCTTCGCGCCGATTTCCTCGCCCTTGAGGATGATATCGACAGGCTTGTCGCCGCAGGCGGCGGCCATCAGAAGTGCGGACACATATTGGCTGGAAAGGTTGGCGTCGATCGTGACGCTGCCCTTCGGGAAACCCGTACCCTTGCCGCAGACGGTGACGGGCGGGCAGCCGGTCGGCGCCTCCGCCTCAACGCCGAGGGAGCGCAGGGCTTCCACCAGCGGCATGATCGGGCGTTTGCGCATATGCTCGTCGCCATCGATGATGACGGCGCCATCCACAAGGGCGGCAGCGGCGGTGAGAAAGCGGGTGGCTGTGCCGGCATTGCCGAGGAAAAGCGGCTTTTCCGGCTGATGCAACACACCTGAACTCTCCACCACGAAGGTGGTGGCGTCAGGCTCGGTTACCTTGACACCCATCTCACGCAGCGCTTCTGCCATGTAAAGCGTATCGTCGCTTTTCAGCGCGCCCGTGAGACGGCTTTTGCCCTTGGCGAGCCCGGCCAGCAGAAGTGCACGGTTGGTAATGGATTTGGAACCGGGCGGCTCCACCTTGCCGGAAAGCGGGTGGCCGGGCGGGGTGATGGTCAGTTCGATCATGATCGTCGTCTTGTCAAAGTATGCGGCGCAAAGCCGGGCTATCGGAATATCGGCGGGAATTTGTGAGCCGGTGCTTAGAACTTAACGGTCGGCACGGCGCGGTCGGCCGGGTTGTCGATCTCGAAATAGGGCGCCTTGGCAAAACCGAACTGCCCCGCCACGAGATTGGACGGGAAGCTCTCCACCTTGACGTTAAGATCGCGGGCAGCGCCATTGTAGGGAGCCAGCCGAGATAAAGCAAATGTTCATACATAAGCGAAAAAGTAATTAAGAAATAATCCATTATTCATATTTCGTAGATGATTGGTTGCCATTGCGCGCATATCGATGCCTTGCTCACATCCAACCGTCCGTGTCGCATAGGAAATTTGCAATCACGGACGGTACCCGGCTTATTTAGCTGGACGAATTCCCGTCACGACAGGTGCGGCTCCACTCCCCTTTAAGTCGAATGTGACCTGGTCTCCGACTTTGAGTCCTTGTAGCATTTTCTCATCCGATACTTTGAAGCCCATGGTCATCGCTGGCCAGTTTAGTTCTTTAATGGGTTGATGCGCCAAGGTAACGGTTTTCTGCTTCGGGTCGAGGCTCTTGATGACCCCGGTTCCATGAGAAACCATTTCGCCAACATCAGCCTGGCCCATTTTCATGCCCTGCATATCTGCGGCAAACACGGGCGCAATGCTGCCCAGGGATGCGGTAAAAAGCATGGCGTAAATCACGTTCTTCATGACAACTTCCTTTCACTTTGAAGATAAATTAAGCCGGATTGGCTTTGGGTTGACGACCACGCATCAAGCGATACGCGGCCGGAATGACGAACATCGAAAGCAACGGAGCGGTAATCATGCCGCCGACCATCGGCGCTGCAATCCGGCTCATGACTTCGGAGCCGGCACCGCTTCCCCACAGAATCGGAATCAGCCCCGCCAGGATGACGGCCACGGTCATCGCTTTTGGGCGTACCCTGAGCACGGCACCTTCGCGGATTGCATCCTCCAGTACGGGGACCGAGATAGCGCCTACCTGTTGTTCACGGACAGAGACCGCCTGCTTCAGGTACAGCAGCATGACGACGCCGAATTCAGCGGACACGCCCGCAAGAGCAATGAAACCGACACCGGTGGCAACCGATAGGTTGTAGCCCTGGGCATAGAGAAACCAGATGCCGCCGACCAAAGCAAATGGCAGTGACGCCATGATCAATGCTGCCTCATCGAAGCGTCGGAACGTCAGATAGAGCAGCACGAAGATGATCATCAGCGTCGCCGGCACCACTAGCTTTAAACGTGCATTTGCCCGCTCCAGGTATTCGAATTGCCCCGAGTAAGCAATGCTCAGTCCGGGCGTTAGCTTTACTTTGGAACTGACCGCAGCGCGCAAATCGGCGACCACAGATGACAGATCCCTATCCCGGACATCGACATAGATCCAGCCGCTGGGCCGAGCATTCTCACTTTTGAGCATGGGCGGGCCATCGCTGATCTTCAGCTTGGCGACGGTTCCCAAGGTGATCTGCTGCCCGCTGGCGGTCAGGATCGGCAGATCGCGCAGTCGCTCCAGCGAGTCGCGAGTCTCTCTCGGATAGCGAACGCTGATCGGATAACGTGCCAGTCCCTCAATCGTCTCACCGACATTCTCCCCACCGATGGCCGACGAGACGATGCTCTGGACATCAGCGATATTGAGACCGTAGTTGGCGGCAGTCAGCCGGTCGATATCGACATCCACGTAACGTCCGCCACTGAGACGTTCGGCGAGCGCGGAGCTGACACCTGGCACCTCTTTGGCAACCTGTTCGATTTGTTGCGCCGTCTTGTCGATATCAACCAGGCTAGTGCCTGACACTTTGACGCCAATCGGGCTTTTTATCCCGGTAGCCAGCATGTCTAGCCTGTTACGAATGGGCGGTACCCAGATGTTCGATAGGCCAGGCACTTTGACGACCCGGTCAAGCTCATTCACCAACTTTGCCGGCGTCATGCCGGGGCGCCATTGATCACGCGGCTTGAATTGAATGGTCGTTTCGAACATCTCCAGGGGGGCTGGATCGGTCGCACTCTCAGCACGGCCAGCTTTGCCGAAAACACTGGCGACTTCCGGAACCGTCTTGATCAGGCGATCGGTCTGTTGCAGCAGTTCGGCAGCTTTGGATGCGGACAAGCCTGGCAAGGCTGACGGCATATAGAGTAGATCCCCCTCATCCATCTGCGGCAAGAACTCACCGCCCAAACGGCTGATCGGCCATAAGGTCGTCAACAGCGCAAGCGCCGCAATTGCCAGTGTCGTCCTAGGGCGGCGCAAGACGGCTTCCAGTAACGGCCGATAGCAACGAATCAGCCAGCGATTGAGCGGATTGCTGTTCTCCGAGGGGATCTTCCCGCGGATCATGTAGCCCATCAGGATCGGGATCAGTGTGACGGATAGTCCGGCGGCACCGGCCATTGCATAGGTCTTGGTAAATGCCAATGGCCCGAATAAGCGTCCCTCCTGCGCCTCGAGGGTAAATACCGGGATAAATGACAGCGTAATGATCAGCAAGCAGAAAAACAGCGTTGGTCCGACCTCTGCCGCCGCCTCACCGATGACTCTCCAATGGGTTTCCCCCTGTAAAGGTTGCCCTGGATGTCGATGCTTCCACTCTTCGATATGCTTGTGCGCATTCTCGATCATGACGACGGCGGCATCGACCATAGCACCAATTGCAATGGCGATCCCTCCTAGGGACATGATGTTGGCGTTGACGCCCTGATACCGCATGACGATGAAGGCAATCATGATGCCCAGTGGCAGAGAGACGATGGCCACCAGTGCGGAACGCAGATGCCAGAGAAACAGGCCGCAAACAACCGCAACGACGATGAACTCCTCAAGCAGCTTGTGCGACAGGTTGTCGATGGCGCGATCGATCAACTGGCTGCGGTCGTAGACAGGTACGACCTCAACACCGGTGGGTAGGCTTTTTTTGAGCTCTTCCAGTCGGCTCTTGACGGCCGCAATGGTGTCCCGCGCATTCTTGCCTGAGCGCAGGATGATGACGCCGCCCACCGACTCGCCTTCGCCATTGAGTTCCGCAATGCCGCGGCGCATCTCCGGCCCGAATTGGATGGCCGCTACATCGCCCAGTTTGACGGGTACGCCGTTTTTCCCCGTCGCCAAGGGAATGTTGCGGAAGTCCGCCAGCGTCTTCAAATAGCCGGAAGCCCGCACCATGTACTCGGTTTCCGCCATCTCCAGCACCGAGCCACCGGTTTCTTGGTTGGCCTTTTTGATCGCGTCGACAACCTTGTCTTGCCCGATGCTGTAGGCCGCCAGTTTCACCGGGTCGAGCACTACTTGGTATTGCTTGACCATGCCGCCTACCGTTGCGACTTCGGCGACATTGGGCAGGCTCTTGAGCTCATATTTCAGGAACCAGTCTTGCAGGCTACGTAACTGGGCCAGGTCGTGTTGCCCGCTCCTGTCGACCAGCGCGTACTCATAGATCCAGCCGACGCCGGTAGCGTCCGGCCCCAGTGATGCCTTGGCCGAGGCCGGAAGGCGCCCCTGCACCTGGTTGAGATATTCCAGTACCCGGGAACGTGCCCAATACATATCCGTGCCGTCCTCAAACAAGACATAGACGAAGGAGTCCCCGAAGAACGAGTAGCCCCGCACCGTCTTTGCACCCGGCACCGACAGCATGGTAGTTGCCAGCGGATACGTTACCTGGTTCTCGACGATTTGCGGCGCCTGGCCAGCATAGGTAGTCCGGATGATGACCTGAACATCCGAAAGATCGGGCAACGCGTCCACAGGGGTGGTCTTGAGCGCCCATACCCCCCAGGCCCCCAGAAAAAGCACGCCAAACAAGACCAGGAAGCGGCTGCGAAGCGACCATTTGATGAGTTTTTCGATCATGGCGTGCTCCGATCCAGCTTCTCGATCACATAATTGCCATTTCTCTCTTGGAAACCGAAATGCACGCTATCTCCCGCCTTGAGACGTGTTGCCATCTCAGGCCGCGCCAGTTTGAATGACATTGTCATGGCTCCCCAACCCAGTGTTGGGACCGGACCGTGCGAGAGCGTGATGTCAGTGTCCCGCAGTGATTCGATTTTCCCGGTCGCCTCATTGAGTGACATCTGGGCGCTCTTGGCGTCGGCGCCTGGTGAAGTGTTCAGCCGCGCGAGCACGCCTTTAAGGCTGGCCTCGGAATCGATGAGGAATTGACCGGACGTGACAACTTGTTGGCCTTCAGTGACGCCATCCAGGATGACGCTCTTTCCATCGGATTCTTGGCCAAGCTTCACTTCGACCGGCTGGTAGCGACCATCGCCTGTTGTGACCAGCAGGATATTGCGCGCGCCGGTGCGGATGACCGCTTCAGACGGTACCAGTAGACTTGGTGCTGCCTTGCCGCCTCCTAAGCCGATTTGCGCATACATGCCCGGCTTCAATTTGCCATCGCGATTGGGCAACTCGGCGCGAACCCGGAGGGTACGGCTGTCGGCGTTGCTCTCCGGCAGAACGGCAAGGATCTTGCCTGTGAATTTTTCGCCTGGGTACGCCGCAAAATCCGCTTCCAGCTTACCGCCGACGTTGACTAGTGCGGCTTGCGCCTCAGGAATTGCCGCTTCTAGCCACACGGTATCGAGCCCGTTGATCCTGGCCAAAGGCGCTCCGGCCGATACCGTCATTCCACTCCTGATATCCAAGGTCTGAATCAAGCCCGCAATAGGTGCAGCGATGGTCACTACCGTCTGAGGTCGGCCGCTTTTCTCTACACGGCTAATCAGATCAGCCGGCATTCCGAGCAACTGCAGACGTGCACGGGCGGCCTGGATCAGCGCCAGGTCCTTCGTACCGAGCACCGCCAAAAATTCCGCTTGGGCGCCAGCCCATTCCGGAATGAGCAAGTCCACCAGGGGCCCGCCGCGTTCAATGACGTCGCCAGGAGCACGTGCGTAGACCCGCTCAACAAAGCCGTTGCTTCGGGCCTGGACAATCGCCACCTGGCGATCATTGAGCTGCACGTTGGCGACAGCGCGCACGGTGCTCGAAAAGCTGCCACGCTCGACCTTGGCGGTGCGCATTCCCAGGTTCTGGCTAATCCCAGAGTCAATCTTGACGCCGGCGCCGTCACCTTGCTCATCCGCATATTTCGCGACCAGTTGCATGTCCATGAACGGCGACTTTCCCGGCTTGTCGAAACGCTGATTCGGCATCATCGGGTCGTACCAATACAGTACCTTGCGTTCAACTTGCGTGGCAGGATTCCCTGTCTTGATAGGCATGGCTTCGGCGCCGGCGGCGCGATGGGCCATCCAATATCCACCCATGCCGCTCACCGCGGCAACCGCCGCGATCAGTACGGCGATCTGGTAAGTGCTTTTTTTCATTGTTGATCTTCCCCATAGGCGAAATAGAGTTGGGCGGCGACTGCGGATCTTTGCGCCTCCAAATCGATGATTTTCAGGCGCTGGTCGACGACTTCCCGGCGTGCCGCGAGGACTGTCGTCAAGTCACTTTTGCCTGCGCGATAGCTGGCGTATTGGAGGTCGGTTTTTTGCTGTGCCAGCGGCAAGGCCGTCTGGTTAGCGCGTTCAAGCTGCCGGGTCAAGGATTGGTAGTCGGCCAGATCGCTTTCGAGCTCGTTGGTGTGATCGCGCAGCATGGCCTCGCGGTCTGCATCGATGCGATATAGCTCTTGCTGTTTAGCCGCGATGAGGGGATCCTGCCTTGTCGCGGGGGAAACTGGAATCTCGAACGTGAACTGGACCGACACCATGTTGCCAAAGCGCGGGTCACGTCGCTGATAGGCTAGCTCGACACCCCAATCGGATTTCTTCATCGCCTGCGCTTGGCGCAATTCTGCTTCCGCCTTGTGGCTCTCCGCAGAATAGGCTTCCAGTTCCGGATGCTTGTGCAAGTGATCGCGTAAATGGTCAGCATCGATGCGCAGCTCAGGCAACGCATCGACCAGTGGCTCATCGGCTTCACCACCCACATAGCGGCGGAGGCCGGACTTGGCCTTGACGAGGTCGCGGATCAGTTCATCACGACGGTCAGCCAATTGAGCCGCTTCCTGCTTGGGCATTACGCTATCGGCCACCTGGGTACGGCCAGACGCGATCTGGGCGCGCACGGCATCTACCAGAAGCTGATTCTCTTTGCCCAAATCATCGAACAGCGAGATCTTGCGTTCCAGGAAATAGCGCTTGAGCCAAGCCAAGGCCGTGGCTCGGCGCAGCTTGAGGCGCTCCACTTGCCGCTGTGCTTGCGCAGTTTCGATCGAAGCTTCGGCTACGGCAACGCGGGCCTGGCGCTTGGCCGCATTGGGAAAATCCTGCATGACGCCGATTTTCTGCATCGTCATGGAGTCGGCATTGAGTCGGCCTCGATCCGGCCCGGAGACGGGATAGTTGTCGACTCCGGCAAAGATCTTGGGGTCAGGTAAAGCACCTGCGGGTATCGCCGATGATTGGGCTGCCGCAATTTGAGCCCTGTTGGAGGCCAGGTTGGGAGACTGGCGCTCGGCGATATCGAGCGCAGCGTTAAAAGATAAGGGAGCCGCGTGGGCAAGGCCGGACATCCCTGCCAGCAAAGCAAGCAGGGCCCCGGATATCCTGTGAAAGGACATGATTGTTCACTCCATAGCGTGACTGCGCGAAAAAGCGCGCGAAAGACCACTTGGCGCTCAAGCCAAGCGTGTCAAGAAATCAGCAACGATCAGAGTGAACGAGGGGGACGCCACAATCCGGACAGATCGTGGGAAGGAAGAAACGATTCGGGCAACAGGGAGACCGTTGCGATCAAGGGAAGAACCTGCAGATTAACGTCCGCTGAAGGTGTGGTCGACGGAAACACTTGGCAAATCTTGCAGGCGTCTCCCATCTTGCATGGCGCCGTCGATTTTGATGACTTGTCCCCACTTGACATGCTCATGACGCAAGTTTCGTCCGAGCTGTTTGCGGAGACCGACATCTCCATGGCAGGAGTGACACTACGCATCATTTCGACCATGCGCACAGCCGCCAATCCCTCAAGGGGAATGGCAATGGCTAGCAACACTATCAGAAATGTACGAAGCATTTTCATCGCACAAATTATAGATCATGTCTCGATGAGCTGGGTTTAAATAGATTTCTGGTTCATTCGCTTGCTCAGTTCTAATGCGCTTTCTCGGCGTTCGCTGTATCGGTCGGTCAGGAACGGCGAGACATCACGCGTTAGCAGCGTGAATTTGAACAGTTCTTCCATCACATCGACCACCCGCTCGTAGTAAGGCGATGGCTTCATCCTGCCGGCGTCGTCAAATTCTAGGTACGCTTTGGCCACCGAGGATTGATTGGGAATGGTCAGCATCCGCATCCAGCGCCCCAAAATCCGCATTTGATTCACAGCATTGAAGGACTGCGATCCACCGGACACTTCCATGACGGCCAAGGTCTTGCCCTGTGAAGGACGGATAGCCCCCTGTGTCAACGGAATCCAGTCAATCTGGGCCTTCATGATGCCGGTCATAGCGCCGTGGCGCTCTGGCGAACACCAAACCATACCTTCGGACCAGTTCGCCAGCTCGCGTAGTTCCGCGACCTTAGGATGTGTCTCCGGCTCACTATCCGGCAGCGGCAAGCCGCGGGGATCAAAGATCTTGACCTCGCCGCCCATCGCTTCCAGCAGCCGTGCCGCTTCCATGGTCAGTAATCGGCTGTAAGAGCGTTCACGAACAGATCCGTACAGCAGGAGAAAGCGCGGACGGTGGGTCGATGCGCCAATTTTTGAGAAGTCGCCGATTGCAGGCACCTTGAATTGGCCGGGATCGACGTTGGGCAGATCAGTTACCTGGTGCGACACGTTGGCCCTCCGCATTGATCACGACTTCGCCGTCTTCCTTGGTGAAAGCGCCTTGTTGCGGGTTCGGGAGGATGTCCAATACCAACTCGGACGGACGGCACAGCCTGGTTCCCTTGGTCGTCACGACGAACGGCCTGTTGATCAGGATGGGATTTGCCAGCATTGCATCCAGTAGTTGATCGTCGGTCAAGGTGACGTCATCCAGGCCCAGCTCAGCGTAAGGCGTGCCTTTCTGGCGAATGGCCTCGCGAACCGTCAGACCGGCATCCTGAATCATCTTGACCAGCTGCTCACGGCTGGGTGGATGCTGCAGGTACTCAATCACTGTCGGCTCTTCGCCGCTGTTGCGGATCATGGCCAGGGTGTTGCGGGAGGTCCCGCATGCAGGGTTGTGATAGATGATCGTCATGATGAGGTCCTATTGTGAAATCGGCTCTGATTGCGGGCGAATCGCCGCCGTAGCGAAAAAGAAGAGAATTGCTCCCGTCGCCGCTATGGCAACCAGGGCAGCTATGGCACCGGGATAGCCGCCCCCGACGCTATAGAGGAGCGATGCGACGAACGGACCGGCTGCGAAAGCGATCGTGACCGGAGTTGCCATCGCGCCGCTGATGGCGCCGTAGGCCTCACGGCCATACAACTCAGCTGGCAGCGTCCCGCGAACGATGGTCATGACGCCGTTGCCCATGCCGTACAGGATGGCAAACAGTCCGTAGAGCACCAGCCAGTCAGCTGGGGCATAGAGCAGAAGCAAAGCTACTGGCAGCAAGGAAATGGCAAACTGGCCCGTCTGCCTGGTGCTGGCCTTCTTCCCGATCGTGGTCTCCAGGATTCGGCCCAACACCTGCATGGGGCCAATCATCGCTCCGATTGCGGCGGCATAGTACGGCGTCATTCCGCGATCATGCAAAATCGACATCAAGTGCAACGACATTGCCGAGAACACCAGGGCGTTCAAGGTCACGGCCGTCGTCACTGCATAAAAACTCGGTTGCCGTAGCACAGCCCTCAGGTCCCAATCCTTATTGGCGGCGGCCTTGGTCTTCTGAATAGACCTGGCTGCTGGAAGCAGCATATGAACCGGCAGGCAGATCACCAGGTTGGCCACCGCGTAAATCTGCCACGTCGTCCGCCAGCCATACTGCTCCAGCAACCATTGGGTCAGCGGCCAGGCGACGGTACTGGCAAAGCCACCAAAAAGCGTCAACATCGTGATGGCGCGGCGGAAATCTGCTTGGAAGACCTGGGTCAACACGGCGAACGCCGGCTGGTATAGCGTCGCGCTCATGGCCAGCCCGATTACCGCCCAGATGAGATAAAGCCCCTGCGCATCGTGAACGAACGACATGGCCGCCAGCATCAAGGCGGCCAATACGGTTCCGGCGCCCATCAGCAGCCGGCCACCGATGCGGTCAATGATGCTGCCGGCCAGCGTGGACATTAGCCCCGAAATGAGCAGCGCAAGGGAATAAGCTCCGACCACGACTGGCTTGGAGAGCTGCAGCTCAGTCTGCATCGGCTGCATCAAGATCCCGTAGGCATAGAACATCGAGCCCCAGCCGACAATCTGGGTCAGCCCAAGTGATGGAATCAGCCAGGTCGATTTACGGGCATCCACTTCAGCTTCCCAGTCTCAGCGCCAAGGCGGACAGCGTCACCAGCAGGACGGGCAGCGTCAGCATTGCGCCCACCCGGAAGTAATAGCGCCATGAGATGTGGATGCTCTTCTTGTCCAGCACATGCAACCAGAGCAAGGTCGCCAGGCTACCGATGGGGGTGATCTTGGGGCCAAGGTCGCTGCCAATGACATTGGCGTAGACCATTGCTTCCTTCACCGCGCCTTCGGCTGTGGTGGCGTCGATCGACAGTGCGCCCACCAGCACCGTCGGCATGTTGTTCATGATGGACGACAGGAAAGCCGTCAAGAAGCCGGTACCGAGGGCAGCGCCCCAGACGCCGTGCTCTGCAAAGCCGTTCAGCGCGCTTGTCAGGTAGTCCGTCAGGCCCGCATTGCGCAGCCCATACACCACCAGGTACATCCCCAGCGAGAAGAACACGACCTGCCAGGGCGCGCCCTTGATGACCTCGCGCGTAGAAATGACATGGCCTTTGCCTGCAACTGCCAGGAGGATCAGTGCACCAACCGCCGCCACGGCGCTGATGGGCACACCGAGGCCTTCCAGCCAGAAGAAACCCACCAGCAGCAGCGCAAGCACCCACCAGCCGGCGACGAACGTTGCTCGATCATGGATGGCCGCGACGGGATCCGGAACCTGGGTCAGGTCATAGTTTGCGGGGATATCTCGACGGAAGTAGAGAAAGAGCACGATGAGCGTCGCCACGACTGACACGATGTCGACGGGGATCATGACCGAGGCATATTCCGCGAATCCGATCTTGAAGAAGTCCGCCGAGACAATATTCACCAAGTTGGATACCACCAGTGGCAGACTGGCCGTGTCGGCGATGAAGCCGGCTGCCATGACAAAGGCCAGCGTCGCCTGGGGCGAGAATCGCAGCGCCAGCAGCATGGCGATGACGATCGGCGTCAGGATCAGCGCGGCGCCATCGTTGGCGAACAGGGCAGATACGGCTGCGCCCAACAGGATCAGCAGTACGAACAGCATGCGGCCGCGACCACCACCCCACCGGGCTACGTGCAAAGCTGCCCACTCGAAGAAGCCGGCCTTGTCCAGTAGCAGGCTGATGATAATGATGGCGATGAAGGTACCCGTGGCGTTCCAGACGATGTGCCAGACAACCGGGATGTCCGAAAGATGAATGACGCCGGCAGCCAAAGCCACGGCCGCGCCAGCGCACGCACTCCAGCCAATGCCGAGCCCCTTGGGCTGCCAGATCACAAAAATCAGGGTGAGCAGGAAGATGACAAAAGCGGCCAGCACTTTCTTTCCTTGGTCGAAGAAGATGAATCAGGAGCCGAGAGCCATCGGGCTCTCGCCGTGAGGTTTAAACCGGGGTGGCGCCGATAGCGTCCATCTCACGCTTGATCGAGGTCTTTTCGAGCGTGTGGAACGGCAGGCTGGCGAAGATGTTCACGCGGGTCATGATCTGGCGGGCAACCTTCGAGAATACGGCGCGCTTTTGCTCGTCGGTGCCGGTAGCAGCCGCTGGATCTTCGAATCCCCAGTGGGCCGAGATCGGTTGTCCTGGCCAGATCGGACATACTTCGCCGGCGGCGTTGTCGCAAACCGTGATGATGAAGTCCATCTTTGGGGCATCCGGTGCCGCAAACTCGTCCCAGCTCTTGCTGCGCAGGTCATTCAGCGGATAACCAGTCGCGTGGATCTGTTCTAACGCCAGCGGATTGACGGCGCCGGCCGGATGACTGCCTGCGCTGTAGGCATTGAAACGGCCTTTGCCCATGGTGTTGAGCAGTGCTTCGGCCATGATGCTGCGGGCCGAATTACCGGTGCAGAGGAAAAGAACGTTGTAGGTCTTCTGTTGGCTAGTGGACATGGTGACTCCTTGGCGTGAAGGCCTGGCGGTTCCAGGCATTGATTATTCGGCAGTAGCGGTTGGCTCGCAGCATGCCGTCACCGGCGAGCACACGTTGCCACCGCAGCAGTTCTCGGTGAGGAACCCCAGAACATCGTTCATGACGGTGTAGTTGGCGGCATAGATGACGAAGCGCCCCTCCTGGTGCGAAGTCACCAGACCGGCATGCGAGAGTTCTTTCATGTGGAAAGACAGGGATGAGGGAGCAATGTCCAAGGCTTCCCCTATTTTGCTGGCAGCACTGCCCTCTGGCCCGACCTGAACGAGAAAGCGGAAGATGGCCAGGCGAGAGTCCTGTGCCAAAGCAGCCAGTGCGGCAATAACGGTCTTGGTTTCCATCACAGCTCCAATCAATCCAATGATTCAATTATTATTGAATTATTAGATTAAAACAAGAGCGTGTTGGATTTTGGTAGAAGTGGACCGCTATCGGTCAATAACGGACTTCTGACGTTTCGTTCTGCCCAGGTAGTAGAACGTGAGGGTCGACCGACACGGCAAAACAAGATGCCCAAGATGCTTTAAAAGCGGAATTAAAGGCACTGCTCACTACAAAGGGGGGGAATAGCTTCGCCAGGCTATATTTCCTCGATCCAGATAGAGCTGGAGTGCCCAACACCATCTCTACTGCGTCCATGTACCGGAGCTTATTCAATTTCTTGCGCTGAATCCCCCCGCCATGGGCCTGACAAAAAATCATCGTCGGCTAGAAAGGCAATGCTCAACTCAGGATTGCTCCAGCAGAGGAGGCGTCTTGGGAATGAGACGCTCCAACATTTCTCGGTGATATGGATCCGGCGAATCTACATATCGCGAAGCCGAACTGACGTTTTTCCATCCCACGTACTCCATCAGCGCCCGCATCTCCCATCCATTAGCGCTGGCCCAACTGGCAAAGCCTCGGCGCAATGAGTGCGAACTATAAAGGTGGACGTCCGTAACCCCAGCGGTCTTTAAGATCCGGCGAAACAACGGAATGATGCTGGCCGCGTTGACGGCACCTTCGCTAATCGTGCCCCAGCGGTCAATGCCCCTGATAACGCCGCCCGATTTCAGACCGCTGATAGCCAACCAGTCTAGGTAGGCTGCCACCGGGCATAGCTTCGATAACGCGGGCGTTTTGTAGGTGGTGCCTTTGAGGCTTCGGTCGGTCTTCGTGCGTGGCAAATAAATCGTCATGCCTTCGCCGGCAACGGCCTCGATGCGATCAATTTCCAGCCTGGCCAGCTCGTCGCTGCGAAATCCGCGCCAAAATCCAATGAGCAGCAGCGCCTTATCGCGGGTGTGACGGAGCAGATCGCCGAAGCGCCCCTGGTGCCGTGCCTGCTCGCGCTGCTGTTCGAGCCAGGCGCAGGTCTGCTCAAGCGCATCAAGCTGCAGCGGCTTGGCCCGCTTTTCTTGCGCGGGATGCAGTTCCTGGATGCCGCGCAGCATCTTGCGCACCACAGGTGCCTTGGTCGGGTCCGGAAAACCTTGGTCGACGTGCCATTGACCCAGTGCAGAGATGCGTTGTTTCAGGGTGTTGTGCGCCAATACGCCCGCATAGGCGGCCAGGTACCGCACGATGCTATCGGCGGTGGCCGGCAGGAAGCCGCCCCATTCAGCCTCGAAATGGTTCACTGCGGCGCGGTAGCTTTTTCGGGTGTTGTCCCGGGTGGCGGCCCGCAAGTAGTCATCAATCTGGATCATGGCGCTTGAATCTTAAAAAGGCGGCATTACAGGTGGATGGAGTCGGATGACGTCGATTTTAGCCCATCAGGATACATAACTATCCAATATCTCATGTGATATTTTTATATTTTACAGCCTTTATCTCTTTATATTTATTATGTAATTACGTATTATGTAATACATCATCAAATAACGGACTTGGACCATGGCACGCACCGGTCTCTACAAATCGGAAGTGAAGAAAGCCCGCGACAGCCTGCTGGCATTGGGCCGCCATCCGTCGGTGGATGCCGTGCGGGTGGAGCTGGGCAACACCGGTTCCAAGACGACGATCCACAAATACCTGAAGGAACTGGAAGAAGAGGAGGGCGGCCGGGACGGTGCCCGCAGCATCAGCGACGCCTTGCAAGACCTTGTTGCGCGCCTTGCCGAACAGCTGCAGGCCGAAGCGGACGGCAAGGTCAATGCCGCCCGCACCGAAGCCGAGGCCGTCACTGCGCGCATGTCCAAGGAGCTGGAAGCGCTGCGCACGGCCCATGCCGAACTGAACCTGCGCCTGGATCATACGCAAAAGGCCTTGATCGCCGAACGCGCCGCGCATGAAAGAACCCAGGAGGAACGGCAGGAGCACGCCGCCACCGTCCGCACGCTGGAGGTTCGTCTGACCGCCCTGCAGGACCGCCTGGAAGAGAACGAACAACATCGCCAATCCCTGGAAGAAAAGCACCAGCACGCACGCCAGGCGCTGGAACACTACCGCAGCGCCGCCAAGGAGCAGCGCGACCAGGACCAGCGGCGCCATGAGCAGCAAATGCAGGCCCTGCAGGCTGAACTGCGCCAGTTGCGGCAGGACGCGGTGGTGCGGCAGGAGGACATCACTCGCCTCAACCAGGAGGGCGTGCGCCTGATCGCCGAGTTGACGCATGCGCGCCAGGCACTGGCCGAGCAGCAGACGCTGGCGACCCGCCGGGATCAGCAGCTGGAATCACTGCAAGCGGCGGCCTCCGCCAAACTCGTGCTCGAAGCGCAGCTGGCCGCCCGGGATGAAGCCTTGACGCAGTTGCAGTGCCGCCTGGCCGAGGCCGGACAAGACGCCGCCAGCGCGCGCCAGCAATGGCAGCAGGGCGAACGCGAACTGGCCGCAGTGCGCGCCAGGCTGGAGACACACGAAGCGCTCTTGCGAGAATGGCGTCACCACAGGGCCGCCGAAAACGAGAAAAAAGAAGAAAAAGCAGACCGGAAAGAGTAGGGCGCTTTAGAAGCCTGACGCCAGGACGGGGCGCTCGGCGCCGCTCATGCCACAGCGGATCTCCAACCAACATGCAGGGCATCTGCAACTGCCCTGGCAAAAGTGCCATATGAAGGTTTGGGTCGCGGGCGGCCGGCCTTGTCCGGCATCCGGCCTTCGAGGCCGCGTCCATCGGCGTGCGCTTGGGCCGAAGTCGGCCTGCGCTTTGATGCGCACTGAATATTCTTTCCCCAAAAACACTTTTTCCCGCAGCCCTGCAGGTGGTCGCAGGTCATTTTCGTCATTTTCTGCTCGTCCTGAGTGCACTTTTTATCCATACCCCTGCGCGCTTTGATCTTGGACTGGCAAAAGCTCAACAGTTCTCGGTAATATCGGCCGATACATTCTTTTCGGAGGGCATCCCATGAGCGCGGAACTGAATCCCTTTTCGATTTTCTGGCCGCTGTCTGGCAACGTCGACCAGCATATGGTCACTCCCTGGTTTTCGCCGACCATCACCACCAATAATTTCGCCGGGGATGCCGGAGTCGAAGAACGCGTGGTCAAGGATGTGGCCAGTTATGGCACCCAGCTCGGCTGCCTCAACGAGATTGTCCTGGCGCTTGCCGAGGGGAAACCACCGAGCAAAAAATCCAGGGATCAACTGGCCAAGGTCGTCAAGGAAGTCGAAGAGATCAAGGCCAAACAGCGGCGCTCGCGATTGGAGAGCGCCGTCGATGCCCTGGACGAATTGCGGCAGGCGCAGCCAGAAGCGTATGCGCGCCTGATCCGGGAGCGAGCCCGTTCGGCTTGACAGCGGCAATCGCTGAGATGCACACGGTCTCAGTTCGCCAAGCTCGCCACGATGAACATGCGCTGGAACGGCAGCAGGGTGCTGCCATCCGCGCTGGGCGGGTAAGCCAGTTGCATCCGGCGCGCATAATCGGCGCGGAAAGCCTGCAGTTGCCCGCCCGCCAGTTTCTCAAGATAGGGCCGCAGGCTGCTGCCGCTGGCCCATTCCAGTACCGGGTCCGCACCATTGAGGATATGCAGGTAGGTCGTCTGCCAGATGTCCAGCGTAGCCACGTGCGGGCGCAACAGGTCGTAATACGCACCCATCTCCAGTACATTGCGCCGCTCCGACACGGCGCCCAGCACATCGGCATAGGGAGACGATTGCGCCAGCTCCACCTGCGCCCGGCGCAACGGTGCATCGTGCATGGCCGGCATCTGCACCGCCAGGCAACCGCCGGGATTGAGAAAGGACAGCAGCCGCGGGAACAGTTGCGCGTGATCTGGCAGCCACTGCAGGGTCGCATTGGTGTAGATCAGGTCCAGCTTGTGCTCGGGTACCCAATGATTCAGATCGGCAGCGATGAAGCGGCCCTGCGGCACGCTCGTGCGCGCCTTGGCCAACATCTCCTCCGAACCATCGACACCGAGCACCTCGGCTTGTGGCCAGCGCTGCTGCAGGATGGCGCTCAGGTTGCCGGCGCCGCAACCAAGGTCGAGGATACGCGCGGGGTTCTGCACGGGCAGATGCAGCATCAGGTCCAGCGCAGGGCGCAGGCGTTCGCCGCCGAAGCGCAGATACTGGGTGACATCCCACTGAACCTGGGGTTGCATTGTTTCTTGAGAGGCTTGCATGGCTTGCTCCTGTCTCGTTTCTGGATTCACGTCGACGTCTGCGAACGTCGAATCGTTCGGCCTCGGCTAGCTTGCAGATGGGCGGCGCCGGCCTCGCTGACCTTCACTCGGGCAACGCCACCGGACGCATGCAGACGCGCCAGATAACCTCGCGCATTGGCTTCTTCCCAAAACGGCAGGCGAGGGCAGGAGGTACGCCAGATTTCAATGACCTCGCTGTAGGGCCGTGCATCGCTGCCGATCCATTCGAGAAGGTCAAGGATGAGCGGCTCGACGGCATCATAGGCCTCAGGTTTGGCTTGATCAGGCTGAGCCTGGTCACGTGCCTCTGGAATGGTGATATTCATGATCGACTTCCCTCCTGGCTGGTTCGTATCTTGAGCGCGTCAGGAGAGCCGGTAAAATGAAATTATTTCGAAGATTAATAAGTTTTCCTCATGAAAATAGACATCCTTGGTGTGCAGGCGTTTGTGGCGATTGCGGATCAAGGCAGCTTCCAGGGGGCGGCCGGCGCATTGCATGTGACTCAAACGGCGGTGACGCTGCGTTTGCGCAAGCTTGAGGATTTTCTGGGTGTAACGCTGATAGAACGGACCACGCGTTCCATTGCGCTCACGCAAATCGGGCAAGACTTCCTTCCCCAGGCCCGGCGGCTCCTCGGTGAGCTGGCCGGTGCGCTCGTGGAAATCCGTGAAACGGGGATGGCGCGACGTGGTGACGTTTGCATCGCATGTGTACCCACTGTCGGGGTTCAGTACCTGCCACGTATCCTCCAGGCTTATGCGGAGAGTTATCCGCATAACCGCATCAAGATCCTCGATCACGCTTCATCGGCCGTAGCGGAAGCGGTACTGCGGCGCGAGGCGGAGTTCGGCATCAATATTGCGAAGGAGCATCATCCTGAGCTTGTCAGTGTCCCGTTGATGGCGGACCGGTACGTACTGATTTGCCATCGGGGTCACCCTTTGGCCAAACGGCGCCGGGCCGCCTGGGCACAACTTCAACCTTATCCGTTGATTTTTGCCGGCGAGGTGAGCGCCAATCGCGCCTTGCTTGATCCGATCCTCGACGCCAATGGCCTGGCGTTGCGCTCGTTCTATGAGGTGCAGCGCAGTTCGACAGCGGTGGGGATGGTGGCACAGGGAGTCGGCATTGCCGTGGTGCCACGGCTGGCCATGCAGGAAGGTGCGTATCCCAATGTGCGGATGATGGAACTTGTGGAGCCTGTTGTTTCACGCAGCCTTGTGCTGATCACGCGCAAGGCTGCGCATCTGTCGCCGGCGGCTCAGGCGCTTTATGACCTGATCCGGGAACAAGAGAACGAAAACTGAGGGTGGGTAGTTGTCCGCGCAGGAATACCTCAGTTCCGATACGGTCTGCGCTGCAATGGTGGCGCCAGGGGCGACGGAAGGGTTCTTGGAAACATTGAAATGGATGGTTGTTATTTTACATAATACAAATTATGCGAAGGGCACGTAGTTTTGAATCTGTTGCGTAATAAGAGTAACTTTCCTCTAAATACCGCAACATAAAAAAAGTAAATGGTATCTTTAGCCGTTGCGACAATTTGGTGTGCAGAGATGTTTATCCAACTTTCAAACGCAAATGTGCCTTCCAATCTTCGCGGGCCGGTCTTGATCGACACTTTCGGTCTCCCCAGATATTGGGCGGCCGTGTGGTCCACAGCCGCGACAGCTGAGCTTGCCGAGTCCACTCATATCAAGAAATTGCGTCACATTGAAAATCTCTATTGCCATGCCGATCAACTACTCGGCCAGTCTGCTCTTGACGACGCGTTAGGGGCCCTTAATGAGCAAGTGTTGGCTATCATCCTAGAGTCGTGGTTCGTTTCTATCCGCAATCGCCCCAACACCACCGGCACAGACGAAAAACGTTGGCAAACCGGCTTGGACTTTGTTTCTTCCGTAGTTGCGTGGGTTTCTAAAAGTCAGGCAGATACGCTCATGCGAGGTATTGATGGACGGTTGCAACGTCTGGGTATCATTTATCGCCAACTGCACGTCAGCAAAGCCAAACCGATCGAATCAATCCGGTCGTTACCGGCAACCACCGTCCAGTTGCTTTATGAAATGCTGGATCCTGAATCACCAACAAATCCTTTCCCAAGGGTTCGGACTCGTTGGAGAGTTTATGTATCCTTCATACTGATGCTACATCAGGGACTGCGGCGCGGAGAGCTGCTATTGCTGCCCGTAGACGGTGTCAAAGCAATGTACGACTCTAAGCAAGAGCGAAATCGTTATTGGATCAATATTCAAGAAAATCCTTACGAGGAAAGCAAAACTGATCCCCGATACTCCAAGCCGAGCATCAAGACTTCATCATCACTTCGCCAGATCCCAATTAGCGAGTTGACAGCAAAAATTATTGATACTTATACGCAGAATTATCGCGGGCGTCCAAGGCATTCTTTTCTACTGAATTCGCCCTCAAATATGCCTTTGTCGACTGAGGCAATAACAAAAGCATTTGCGCATGCATCGTCTCGATTGCCTGCCAATGCCGTGAAAGAGTTGATGGATCGAACCGGCAAAGAATCTGTTACACCTCACGACTTACGTCATACCTGTGCTGTAATGCGGCTTCATCAGTTGCTTCGACAAGGAGATTCAATGGATGAAGCGTTACAGAAGTTGCGTACGTTCTTCGGTTGGTCAAGAACGTCGTCCATGCCGTCGCGTTATGCGCGAGCCGTGTTCGAAGATCGGCTTGCTTCCGTTTGGACTAACGCATTTGATGAGCGCGTTGCTCTCCTGCGATCGTTGCCGGAGAGACGTTGATGGAGCAACTTCAGTTCCACGAATTTGAAGGATCCAATAACGGCAGAGACGTGCTTGCTGAACTGTGCAGCCGCCTGCCCAGTTTGCCTTCCACGCTTCGTTATTATGACGAATTTAATGATGTGGTAAGGTCAATAAACAATCCAGAAGAGCAAGCAAAGTTCGAACTTATAATTTGCGGAACAATGTGTCGATTGGACTTTACTCGTACCAATCCAGATTGCAGCACAATCTTTAAACATGTTTTTGCTTTTGCGCTTGCGAAAAATTTAAACATTCATACTGTATATACGTATCTGTCCGCGATGCGACATCTGACACCGTCGGATCTTGCCGCACTAATTGATGCGGGTCCGATGGGAATTGGTCTGGTTTGGATAGCGCTGCGGGGCCGCGATCTTCCACCTCCTACATACATGGCGGCAAAATACGTGTTGCATCTTTTGTGCGCATATCGTTTGTATGGGTGGAGCAGCGACTATGCCGAATTTATAAGCACCACCCTCCCCTTGCCCGCACAGGATAAATATAGTGGTGTTCGCTCCGGCGAAGTTTTCCTTTCCGCTGAAGAAGAGGCATTAATTGTCAGATACTTGGATAATGTCACTGAACGGCTAACCCATACGGGGGAGAAGCAATTTTTAATGAATGAACTCGCTGATGCTGGCATGCTCATTTGTTCGTACCAATTTGCAATGCGGCCAATACAAATCGCGATGTTGGATGTGCATCATGTTCGAATCTGGAATACTGAAGCATCGAAATATCCTTCAGTGCATTTGACGTTTCACGTTGCAAAACAACGAGGCAGCAAAAAAAACGTCGCCATGACGCGGCGAGTGAAGTCAGAGTGGACGCCAATCTTCGTTCGTTGGCAAGAATATTTAGATGCAAACGGCATTACGGGTATAGCAAAATTCTTTCAAGCTCAATCGAGCCAAGAGGTCGGAACGAGAATCTCGACACTCGTCAGATCTGTAATCAATTCAGAGGATACCGGCACTGCTACTGCCCTTCGCCATACAGCGGCCCAGCGTCTTGTCGATGCTGGCGCAAGTCACGCAGAGCTTGCTGAGTTCCTCGGTCATGCACAGACTGATACTGGACTCGTGTATTTTTCGGTTTCCGCATCTCATGCTGAAAGAGTCAATCGAGCGCTCGGCGCTTCGGAAGTGTATCGACATGTTGCAACAATCGCGCATGACCATTTCATTTCGGTCGAAGAATTGAAATGTCTTAAAGGAGAACAACAAGTCGCAGCCGTCCCTCACGGCATTCCAATTTCTGGGATTGGCGGCTGTCAATCTGGACAACCTGCGTGCCCGTATAATCCCGTGACGTCCTGCTATGGGTGCCGCAAGTTCATGCCCGTGCATGATCGAGAGCTCCACGAAAAGGTTCTATCCGAAATGCGCGAGGTCGTGTTATTTTTTGATGGAAGCGCTCGTGGAGACACACATTCGCCGGCTTATATGCAGTTGCAGCGAACGATCGCTGAAATTCAATCTGTCATTGATGAACTTGACGGGGCTTCACTATGAACCCGCGCTATCAAACGTTCATTGAGTTTGGGAAATCGCTTGCCCGGGAAAAGGGAATATCGTGGGATATTCCGTTAGATGGGGCCGGCGCAGCACTGGACAAAACGGGATGGAATCTGACATCCATCTCGGGCGATGTGCCGCCGCCTGCGCATTATCTCCGTGACTTTGGGCCAGACCCTAAAGCGTTGGCGATACTTAATGCGAAACGCGATTTGAACAGCCAAGAAGAGCTACCTACACAACCTCTCTCTGAAGGCTGGCAAGATCTTCTCAAAGCCGCAGTCACTGAGCAACTGTTTGTGAAACGAAATACCCCAGGATCTGTTTACAACAATGTAGTTCGGCCACTTCGAGTCATTGCAACTTGTGTCGGTAGCGAGCCATGGGAACTCACGCTAGACGGGTTGCGCATCGCAAAAGAGATAGCTAGCGAAATCCAGGTGTCAGGAAAACTGGGGGGATATCGTTGCGGGCGTAGTGAAAAACGTTATCGATGCTCATCACATCTGCGACGCTGGCCAAATGTATTCCCTGCTTGGCATTACTCGTTTAGGCACGCGAGGGCGGAAATCAAAGCACACAATGTCGGAAGACGAATTGCGATCCAATCTCGAAGAGAGAAAGCGCGAAGAACGATTGCCGGAGAGACGCGCATTTTGGGAATTGATTCGCATCGTCATGACTGAAAAACCTCGCACGTTCATGGATGAGCTGAAATTTGCCAGTATCCGGACGATGATCTTCACCGGATTTCGAATAGGTGAAGCTGCACTCCTTCCCGTTGATTGGAAGCGCGAACGAATTTACGTCGATGCAAAGGGCCGTTCTGCAGGGGAATCCGGCGGCATATCGAAGTCCATGATGCTAAGGCATTTTGCGGAAAAACAGCAAAACGAGGAATCAGATAGCCGCATCCTTCGCGAAAATATCCAGCCTGTGCCGGAGATGTTTCAGCAATTGCTAATTGAATCACTTGATCGAATAGAGAAGATCACTCAGCCCTTGCGGGATACGCTTAAGCTGCAATGCGAGACCGGCCGAATATTGCCTTGGTATGAAGAAAATGCCAACGTGCCGTTCATTGATCTGTACTCCCGGATATCCGGCAATCCCTTTTGGCTAAAAATTGAGGCAGCCAGCCATATAGGCCAATATCGTCAGGATTTTGATCCGGAAGTATTGCGCGAACTACATCGCGCCCAGACCCAGCTTCATATGCGCAGAGGTGGTAATTTGGATATGGCGATTTATAAGTTCGGAAATCGCCTATCTAAGCAAATGCAGCGCGGAGAAACTGCGTTGCGTTTCCGGGATTCGACCGGAGCGATTATATCAACGAGCAGCCGCATGTCGTGGGCTAACACGTACGTCAATGTTGGGGAAATGGAAGCTCACATTCGCGCGTTCACTCCCACTAAAATATCAGACATGGCGCCGCTTCGGCTTGAGACCGGAGCTATCCAGCCGTGGGAATTTCTATTCGTTCAGCCAAAACGATCGCTCGCAGAGGAGCGCAATGACGGGATTTGTGACATTACTAGATATATGTCCGTCAGTCGACCAGATCCGACTTTCATTGGACATGCTCTTGGAGAATCACCGGACCCGCCCTCGATATTTAGTCGATATGGAAGCGGGGATGAAGAGCGCAGAATGGGCATTAAGTCCCACGCACTTCGTCATTTGCAAAACACAGAATTGTTTCGCTTGGGCGTAGCGGATACCATCATTTCTAAACGCTTTAACCGACGCAGCGTCACACAGAGTTACGAATACGATCATCGCTCGTTGGCGGAAGAACTGGAACAGATTGAGATTCCACCGGAAGTCGAGATCATGTTAGGTGAAAAAGCGACCACCGTCGCCAAGATGATCAAAGCCAAGAAAGCGAACGGCCCAATCGTGGAGGCGTTTCGCCGCATCCAGACTCGCGAAGGCGATAATGCCGCTTACGAATATTTGCGTGTTGAAGCGGATGGGTTCCATGCAACGCCATATGGCCATTGCTTGAACTCTTTCACAGTTGATCCATGCCCTAAACACTTAGAATGCTTTGCCAATTGCCGCCATTTATCGGCAACAGACTTGCCGGAGAACCGGAAAAACTTGATAAGGCTTGAAGGCAAGTTTAAGGCGGCAATTGAGACCATCAAGGCGCGTCCGTCGACTAGCCTGGGCTGGAAAAATCAATTAAATCATGCGGAGGAGCGCCTAGTCGGCGTACAAAAACTGCTCGCCGCCTCTCCAGGCGAGCACGTCTTCCCGGATGGGGTCGACCTCTCTAACACTGGCCAACCAGGAGTATTGAATGACTGAAAAAAAATATTCTGTGGCGCATGATGACGCAGAAATGACCGCAATATTGGAAAAAATGCTAGAGAGCGACGAAGATATCACCGCTCGCGCAGTAGCTCGTGTCCATCCATCAATCAGAGCGGCGTCCACCATCACGCGGAGCGAAAAACGCAGAAAACTCTTGGCGATATTTCAAGCGCGTCAAGATGAATACAGGCGCTGGCGAAATCGCGCGGGCAAACAATCAAGCGCAAGCATGGCCTCGTCTCTTGAGCAAAGGGAGCATCGTGTCAAGGAACTCGAGGGAAGTGTGCAGGCCCTGATTGCATCCCATGTAGCCATGCTGCGAGCGGTTGGGGAGCTTGGCGGCTTCAGCATGTGGGCCAAATTCTACGAACAGTTCCAGCAAGTGCGTGACCATCTCGCGAAACTAGGAGCGATGCCTGAGGAGGCGATCTACGAGCAGAACAAAAAGAAATAGCTACCATCGGTCCAGATGCGCCTATATCTTTTGATAACGGATACCTTCGCTCACAGTATGTTTCGTGGATTTTTCGTACTTGATCAGTGATGCCGCACTCCCCTCTTAGCCCTCACCTGAGACGAGACTTTTCAAAGCATTACATCAGTTGCATATGTCACCGATTTGACGCAGCTTGCTTTCTGCATCCAAAGCTCGCTTACGGTAGCTTGAGGCTGCCTTGAGCAGCATGGAGATCTTCAACCAATATTCGGCTCCAAGATCCCCGTCTTCTAACTGTAGTCTATGGAGCACCTTGAGTGCTATTGTTAAATCAACATCCATGTCCGCATCAATAAACATAGATCTTTTCCTCTAATCTTTCGCTATTGCACTCTAGCACCACGAGACCGTGTGCGACAAGATAGATGTGCTCAAATTTGAGGATACACCCTCTTCACGGTGGTTCTAGCAATGCGCGAAGATTCGCCCATATCGCTGCGGCAACCGCTGATGCCGCGGTCCACGGCTGCCACAGCCGAACTCGCCGAGTCTCGCGGGGCTAATGCCAGCTCAGCCAACAATTAACAATGGTTTGGCTTGGGCTCAGGGAGAAATTAATATTGAGGAGACATTAGAACGCCTGCGTTCGCGAACTAAAAGCCAATTTAGCTCGCAAAGCTAAACCGTGAAGAGTCTTTGACTTCTGAATCAACTTCCCAAGTAAATCAGCGGTGCGCCGTCTAACGGTGCAGTTTCGGAGGGCTTCATAAGACTTGTCGGTATTGAAATATATTGCTCGCAATACAACATGACCTCATGCTTTGTTGAATGAGCGAGCTCCAAGTCTGAGTCTTGATATTGGCTTTCGTCCAGATATTGCTCAATGTCTAGACCTTCATTATTTCTTTCAAAGAACAAAAGATCTATCCGCTTTGGAGACCAACAGAACTTGTACTCTCCCAATGGGATAATACGCGCAACGTGATCAGGTGTTGCCCCGTACCCCCGAGCAGTGAAATGTGCGCTCGTAACGAAGACAGCCTGACTTCTGTAACGGATACCGAATTTTTTTTCAAACCAGGCGTCCGCTCGAGCATGAGATCCGTCGTCGAAATTGCGCGGCCGCCGATCTTTTCTAGTCGTAATAACGGATGGTCTATCAATGGGCCACCGGTTGCTGAAGCCTCGGTAAAACTCCAACGTTTCGAAAGTATGCAATTGCAACCTCGTCATCAGTACTTAATTATTTCGGCGATAAATACTTTTCGTTTTAGGTGCGACTTTCCTAGTGGTAGGATCAGAAGAATCTCCTCGATTTTCTTCGCGGGGCGCTCCTTCAAGAAGAGTTTGCATTTCTGCGAGCAATGACAACATTCTCTTTTTATCGAAATCTTCCGTATTTTTTTCAGAGCCCCCCCCTTTTCGCTCGGAATTATCTACAGAATCGGCGCTAGAGAAACGGGTTAATAAGTCAACACCTGGAAGCAGTGACACCATGACTACCCGGGGCTGAACTGGCTTGATCAGATCGTTCGAAAGACCAACTCTTGAAAGTACAGACAATTCATCAAAAGAGATGTCGCACACGGGCACAGACGACGGTGAAAACGGAGTATTTAAATCTCGAATAATCTTCTTACAGATACTCGGAGCAAAATTACACTCATCAGCTTCCGAAGAAACGCCGGCGAAAAAGGAATACCAAACTAGGATCGAAGGATACTCATTTGCCAATCTGCGCAACGGACGGAAATGTTCCATTGATCCAGGCAAAATTAAATTGGCGAAGAATGCAAGTGCAATTGAATCTAGACTTTTCCCTTCTTTCGTAGGTTTCTTTTTTATCAGCTCTGCAATTGAGAGAAACGCTTTCATCCGGCCATCAAATCTTCCTCTTAGCTCTAAGACATGCGTGCGAATTTCCGGTCCGTAAAGGTTCTCGAATACATCAATTACATCCGCCACAGTCAATCTATTTCTTGCCAAATCAAATAGTGGGCGAGCAAGCCCCTCTGCAAAGAATTCAGAAGTGCTAGATAGCTCTGCCTCATTCATATAGCCCGAGACATCTAACACGCTTTCAAAGACGCTATTAGGGAAATCCATCTTTGAAAGAAACCGAAGTGAAGACCATCGATGCGCGACCTTCGGATAGGAAATATTATGGTAGAGAGTGTCCGCTCGTGCTAAACAAAACGCCAAGGAGCGCCGGCATGATTCATATGACGGTTGCCAAACGCGCTCATTGTCTGACTGCAAAAAGGTAGCCGCAGATTCCCCCAAGATAAGTGCAACCCAGATACGTTGGCGAAATTCATTCTGATTATTTTGCGGTGCCTTTTTAGAGGTTAAATTAGGTCGGAAATCGTGGATCTTTTCATCATAGATATTAATGTGCGCCGAAATCGGGCTCCATTCCCGATGGTACGTTGCGACATCCGCATACAACGTTTCCGCATCGTTCTCGAAAGGTACAATCGCGCTTGGAAGAGAAAAGGCATTGCCTATTTTCTGGAAAAAACACTCATGCAGACGAGCACTTCTCGACCCCTGCACCGAAAACAAATCATCTCTAACTTGTTGGCGTGAGACATAATCTCTACTGAAAATTTCATCAGTTCTGAGGCTTTTCTTTACAAGCATTTCAACTCCGGAATAAATCCTCTAACGTAGGGGTAGCCTTTGGGGGCTCAAGGCGGGCCAACGCACTTTCCAAATACCCTGGGATATTACCAGTGTAATAGATTGTCGCTGCGGTTCTGCCACGCAAGATGGACGTATATGCCAATCGTTTCTGCGTTGGCCCCATTTTGGATAATGCCTCACAGCCGGCTATATGCACCGCCCTAAATTCCAACCCTTTGGCGCCATGCATTGTCTGGACACGCACTCTGCTTTTATCTGAAATGGTCTTGTCGGCATCCAAAACGTGCTTGAATCTCTCCACTTGCTCCTTTTTGGGGAAAACCACCCCAACCAATTCATCTGGATACAAATCTAATTGCCCAGGTAAAGCTGACATAATTTGAGCAATTTGGGTTTCAAAATCCTCGCATTCTTCAGGAGTCACTGACGACGGACGAACTGCTTCGTCATATTTGCAGTCTGGCGTCACACGTGGATAGGTTGCTGAATCCGACAAAATCCCATCTGCAACCACGCAAATATTTAAGCCGCTTCGATAATGATACTTCAGCGTTATCACCTTGTTACCAACCAGCTTTTCAAGAAGTTCTGGGGTATGAGTCACGCGATAAATCGATTGCCGAGAATCGGCCACCAAAATCAACCGTCTAGCTAGCCTACGGAAAACCATCAGTTCGGTATCCATGTAGTCCTGGCATTCGTCGACGAACAATGCGTCGTAAATAGGCTCAATATTTCGCAAGTCAATTAGCGACTTCGCAGCCCCGGCCAACATAGATCTGTCTGAATCAAAATCATCTGACAGAGAAAACGCGACATTGTAATCACCTAGCAAATCTTTAAATAGCTGCATGTGCGTTGTGACGATACCTGCTGGAAGGGAATAGGTTGCACATCCCTCTTGAACGTGTTCTTTTAGACTGGCCGTAAAAACCACAATCTTGACATTTTTCACATCCTTAATACGCAGCCATTTGGCGCGCAATAGCAAGATATTCGTCTTGCCTGACCCCGCAGGCCCTCGCACCAAAAAACTATCTTCAGCAGAGAAGTTTTGGACAGCAGCCGACTGAAATTCGTCTAGATTTTTATCGTTAATCCAGAATGTGCTCATATATTCAACTCCCCTAATTATTCAGGCACCAGTTGCGACACAATTTGCAATAATGCATTCTGGACAAGTCTGGAAGTGCTCTCAATAGTTAGCACTTCAGTCCACTTACTAGAGAAAATTATCTCCCCTTCTTGATGTGAACCGATTACCTCCAGAATTGACGCCTGCTCAAACTCTTCATCAATTGACAGCTGAACATCTACTGTCACCTTCGAAAAAAACATCAATTCGTCATCTTCATCAAATTCGAATTTCAGCAGATAACACTTTTCGTTGGCACGAATTGCCGACCCGCTGAAACGTGGATAGATATCGGTACTCATCAAGTATTCTCGGATTTCAAGGAACACACGATTATGCAGATCCCACAACTCATGGAATCGGCCATTTGCAGGAACGTTATTTTTCGCCTGCTCGGCCTTAAATATCCTGCCTTCCTCGTGCCGTAACTGTCGAAGTCGAATCAATTTGGTCTGATGATCAACATCATTAATATCAGATGTCTTTCTAAAACTGTCCCAATTGACAAGCTGAACTCGTTCGCGCCATTTTTTCACCAAACATGATTTAGCGAGCGTAATCAGCCAGCTTTCACAATCATCTGCACCAATGACTGGCGTGCGATATTTAACCGAATCGTAGAGCACGGCCCTAGGTGTGTCATGACCAGAAAATAGCGGTTTTGCCATTATGAGATCATGCAGAGTTGCTCCAATCTGATAGTACGTAATAGCACGCCAGGCATTTTCATCTCCGCTCTCTTCTGTACGCCACACAAACTCTGGGGGACTGTAGCGCACCGTAGCAACGAACTCGTCCCCGGAAAGACGCCCTGCATCAGAGAGGTCTGTTGCCAACACAATTCCAAGGTCCAACAAAGTTGCTGATTGAAAATCGTCACTAATCACGATGTTTGCTGGCTTGATATCTCTATGCACTAGCCCCCAAGTTTCCAGATGTTCAGCGGCAGAGGCAAGCTGGTCGACAATCTTAGGAATTGCCTCCCTAGGAACCTTATCAATAACTTTGTCCAAAGATGTTCCTGGAACCAATTCCATCACTACATATAAAGTGTCTAATTCTGGAAGTTCTCCGCCGTCAAAAATTTGCACTAAATACTGATGGTGCTTTTTCCCTTTGAGTTGAAGTTGCAACTCTAAACGCTGCAACCCTTCGTCGTAGCCATTTTTTTTCAATGTCTCGGGAAAAAACAGCTTGAGTGCAAACTGTTCTCTATCCTTGACTGCCGAGTAGACAATACCATCCGCTCCTGTTCCAATAGGCTCGATTAATGTCCATTCACGAATAGTTCGCCCCGACAGCTCGTGGAAATCCGTCATACCTTCTCCCGACATATTTTTAGGCTGAACAACTTTACATCCCCCGTTGTTATAATATAAATGTCATTTCAGAAAGATGTCAAAGTAAAGCCAGATCGTTGCTGATTTTCTCGCAGAGTTTACCCTCTCCAATTGCCCCGCCATCCACTGCCTTCCGAAGGCGGCCACGCGGTCATACGCTCCCTGATATCGTCTCGCGACAAGTTAAGTTCTTCGCGAAGCGTACTCACTAGCTTGGCTAATGCGCGTTGAACGGGGCAATGCCTGCTAAAAGTCACGTTAAAAGCGTCCATGCGCATCGCAGCGATTTTTATCATGGCCTGCTGTTGGTCATATTCGAGCGCCCTCACCTATTCATTGGCCACACCGAGTTGGCGGCTGATTTCGGCTACCGTCTTGCCTTGCGCAGAGATGACTTCTGCTTCGCGCAGTTTGTGGATGATGTCTTCGGATGTGAATCGCTTCTTGGGCATGGTCTGACTCTCCTTTTCAATAGCATATGAAAGTTCAAGTCGGACCAGTTTTTTCAGGTCAGGTCACTCGCTCTTTGCAAATATAATCTCGTCACGCTGAAGACGGACAGGCTCCATCGCATTGCGGATTGGATGTACATGCTGGCTTTGCTTGCAGTGAGAACTGCGTCTCCCGGTTGATGAAGGCCGCTGGCATCAAAGGCACGGCACAAGCGCCGTCGTACACCAGGGCGGCTTGAGGTGGCGGTGCACTCGATTGCGCCGAATCTGTTGGGCCGGCAATTTGAAGCAACTGTGCCGAATGAGAAGTGGGCGGCCGATTTCACTTATGTCTGGACTGGTGAAGCAGGCCGGAGAGCCACGGCGACACAGGTCCAGGCTCATACAGAAGTCCGCGCCCTGAGTTTAAGAGGCCGAAACGGCGCTTGAACTAGGTACTGCGCAAACCGCTGTATCGCCCTACTTCCTCAGTGACAAGGTAGCGCCGGCTCGTGAAGTCAAATTCCCCAGTAAGGGCGGAGCGGAGAATTCGACCAAGTCCGTAAAGCCAGGCTTTTTCAGGCGCCACCCAAGGCGGGCTGCCGTACAATGGATTTGTCTCATCACCTCCCTCAATTGACTCCACGTCCAAAAAGCCGGGCTGCTCGGGCAGCTCCGAAAGCCTTGACCAATTCTCGCATCGAAGCACAATGTCAGCCGCACTCTTACCAGCCGACAGCTGTTTCTCTGCGTCGGGGAAGGGGCGTGTCCGAATTTTTGTGTAAACGGGATTTCGTTTAATTCGTAGAGATACGTTCACCGAACTGGATAGTAAACCGAGTCAGTGCAGCTTTCCAATCTCGGATGGGCAGCGTCCACTTTTTACTAATGTTGCGCAGGGCCAGGAAGAATAGTTTAATCAGCGCCTCATCGCTGGGGAACGAGCCCGGGTTCTTAGTCAGCTTGCGCAAACTCATGTTGACTGACTCGGTGGCATTGGTCGTATAGATGACCTTTCGAATTTCTGGTGGGAAGTCGAAGAACGGAATCAGACGGGGCCAGTTGCGCCGCCAAGATTGGCCGATAGGCAGATACTCTGCATCCCATTTCTCTTCGAATTCACCGAGTCGGAGTTCGGCCTCTTCGGCGGTTGCCGACTGATAAATCAATCGTAGGTCAGCCGCCACCTCCGGACGTCGTTTCCATGAGACGTAATTCAGGCTGTGCCGAACCATGTGGACGATACACAGCTGCACCGTGGTCTTCGGGAACACAGCTTCGATGGCATCCGGGAAGCCCTTCAAACCGTCAACGCAAGCGATGAAGTATCTTGCACGCCCCGATTACGCAGCTCAGTGACGACCTGCAGCCAGAACTTGGCGCCTTCCGTTTGCGCTAGCTACAGTCCCAACACCTCCTTCTCGCCGTCCATGGTGATGCCGATGGCCAGGTAGACGGCTTTTACTCGCACCGTTCCTTCACGCACTTTGACATGGATGCAGTCAAAATAAACGATGGGATAAATTGGATTCAATGGCCTGGCTTGCCATGCTTTAACTTCATCGACAACGGCGTCAGTGACCGATGAAATCAGGCTGGGTGACACCTCGGTTCCATACATCTCTTCCAGGTGCGCCTGAATCTCTCTTACCGTCATGCCACGGGCATACAGCGAAATAATCTTGTCGTCGAAGCCGGCCCAGCGCGTCTGATGCTTGGTTACCAGCTTCGGTTCGAAGCTGCCATGACGGACCCGAGGAACTTCAATCGGCAACTCGCCAAATTCGCCCTTGAGCGTCTTGCGACTCTTGCCGTTTCGGGTATTGCCCGACTCTTGGCTACGCACCCCTGCTTCTCATGACCCAGGTGCTCGCTCAGTTCGGCTTCCAGGGCTCGTTCCACCACCAGCTTGGTGAGATGCTTCAACAGACCTTCTTCACCTATTAAATCTTCGGGATTCTTGTAATTGGCTAGCAATCCAGCCAGTAATTCTTCTGGTACGTCGTGTTTCTTTTTACTCATTGTGGCTCCGGACAAGGCGACAGTTTCCTGCCAATAGTCCGTTTGCACAAAATTATGTACAGGCCCATCTCTGGGAGCACTTCACTGGCACCTGTACGCCATTCGTTTTACGGGTATATACTTTTATGCGTGTAACCAAATGTAACAACAGGGTGAGCGCAATTCCCTAGTCAATATCAGCATCTGCAAACTCAATAGTTGCCATTTTTCAACAAGAAAAATTGTAAGACTGAGAAAGAAGATATGACCCGCCTCATTATTGTTTTCATTTCATTGGTATTGTTCGGTTGCTCGACCATAACCTTAAAAGATCCCGCAGCCCTTAGTCCATTTGGTGACGGAACCCAGTGGGTCGTATTACAAGATATGGAATTTGTCGTTCGTTATTACGACGGGCCTACCGCTTCAATAATCGTACCTAAAGGCTTTGTCACAGATTTAGCGAGCACTCCCAGAATCGTTTGGTCGAAATACCCGCCGTTTGGCAAATACTTAACTGCGGCGATATTGCACGATTACCTCTACTGGCGAGGGGTATGTACTAGGAAAGATGCCGACAAAATAATCTATCAGGCGATGCAAGATGCAGGCGTCGACGAAATAACTCAGTTCAGTTTTTTTCAAATTTTACGCCTTGAATTAGCTGGCGGCCATGCGTGGGAAACAAATAAGCGCGAGCGAGAAGAAGAGCATCTCATCCGGGTCATTCCACCCGCGTACCTCGAGGACAGAACACCAGTTTCCGATTGGAAAATCTTTAGAAATTTTTTGCGCTCCAAAAATGCAATCGAACAGTTTCCTCAAACTGATTCCGCTCTGACTAAAATATGCAGTGCTCTTGGAAATGAGATTAGGGTACAAACAGATTTGAGTAGAATTCTTTTCCGTAAATAGCGCTAGCTACAGATCGGTAATCATCTATGGCCATGGCTCAGCGTCATGCTAGCGAATATAGGAACCGGAGCATTGATCTCTATAAAAGCTGGCTACTTGACCTCGGTGCGATTTTTCCGTCTGTCAAACCGCGGTCGTTGGCTTTATCTTAAGATGCTGCCAATGTAATTTGATCCAAACATGCTTGCGTATTGGCGGCAGATTTTGTGATGTGAAATTGTTGGTGTGGGACATTTTTCCTAGAAAAAACGAATCCGCAGTGGAGTTCATTTAAGGAGATATAAAAATATGAAAAAGCTGCTTTTTACACTAACAGTTATCACCTCGCTTAGCGGCTGCGGGAGCTTTAGACTAGTCAGCACCTACGACGAAGTGATTGACAAAGGCATCGTTGAATTCTCCGAACAATTCGGCACCTTCAGTAAAAACCTAGCGGACGAAGCTGGCACCGCGGAGGGTTCCTATGAGGCGAACCTAAAAACCTACAACGCACTGGAAGCAAAGATAGATGTGCTGATAGCCAGAGCATCAACCGCTTCCAATAGCAAGGGATGCAAACTTGAGAAGAAGGTTTTCAGGAGGGTCGAAGCAATTTTTGGCCGGGATATTCCCGCCGACATTCAGCCCGACTCCGCAAGCAACGATGGTAATGAAGAAGGATGCAATGAAAAGCTACTGGTCTTGGTCAAAGCTCAGCTCACCGCCATCAAACGTATTCACAGCGAGACCGATAAATGCACAGACAAAAAAGATAATAAAAAGCAGATTTCTTGCTTGAGGCCTGCAACAGCTGTCACGGCCGTAAAGATTATGAATCAATCCATCAACGCGGTTTCGGTTGTTGAGAACGCTAAAAAATAACTAAAGGGAGTGATAATCATGGCTGCTATCGATGTGCAAAACATTTTTGACCAAATGATGGAGGCGGCAGGCACCGCATTTGGCAACGGTTGGGATTCAGTAAAGGCCTACGCACCGGCCGAATTCCAGAAGATGGCAATTCAGCTTTCTGAAATAGCCAGCAACGTGGCAATGTATGAGATCGATAACATGCAAGGATATTCGCCGGAAACCGGGAAGATTCTCTTTTTGATGCAAAAAAACGCTTGCGAGGGCGTACTTGTAGCAGTTTCACATTTAACTATGATCGCGGTTCAAAAGGCTATTAATTCGATCCTAGATGTATTGAGAACCGCTTTTACTGGAGTAATAGCCGCGATTGTCTGAAGATCATTTTTGATGTGGCACATGGCGCATTCCAAGTATCGAGACGCGGCCCTACTTGGAATTATTCGACGCTGGTCCATCAGAGACCGCACATCAATTCGGAAAATTGCCTGTAGGCGCGACATTTCCCGCAACACAGTTCGCCGCCAAGCCCGTGCGCTCGCGACAGAGTAACGGCATGGCGGAGCGGTTCGTAAAAACGATGAAGCATGATTACATCGCCTTCATGGATAAGCCCGATGTGCCCACGGCGCTCACACATCTGGCCTGGGCGTGTCCGAATTTTTGTGTAAACGGGATTTCGTTTAATTCATAGAGATACGTTCACCGAACTGGATAGTAAACCGAGTCAGTGCAGCTTTCCAATCTCGGATGGGTAGCGTCCACTTTTTACTGATGTTACGCAGGGCAAGGAAGAAGAACTTGACCGGTGCCTCGTCGCTTGGGAACGAGCCTCGGTTCTTAGTCAGCTTGCGCAAACTCCTGTTGACCGACTCGATGGCATTGGTCGTATAGATGACCTTTCGAATTTCTGGTGGGAAGTCGAAGAACGGAATCAGACGGGGCCAGTTGCGCCGCCAAGATTGGCCGATAGGCAGATACTCTGCATCCCATTTCTCTTCGAATTCACCGAGTCGGAGTTCGGCCTCTTCGGCGGTTGCCGACTGATAAATCAATCATAGGTCAGCCGCCACCTCCGGACGTCGTTTCCATGAGACGTAATTCAGGCTGTGCCGAACCATGTGGACGATACACAGCTGCACCGTGGTCTTCGGGAATACAGCTTCGATGGCATCCGGGAAGCCCTTCAAACCGTCAACGCAAGCGATGAAGATATCTTGCACGCCCGATTACGCAGCTCAGTGACGACCTGCAGCCAGAACTTGGCGCCTTCCGTTTGCGCTAGCTACAGTCCCAACACCTCCTTCTCGCCGTCCATGGTGATGCCGATGGCCAGGTAGACGGCTTTTACTCGCACCGTTCCTTCACGCACTTTGACATGGATGCAGTCAAAATAAACGATGGGATAAATTGGATTCAATGGCCTGGCTTGCCATGCTTTAACTTCATCGACAACGGCGTCAGTGACCGATGAAATCAGGCTGGGTGACACCTCGGTTCCATACATCTCTTCCAGGTGCGCCTGAATCTCTCTTACCGTCATGCCACGGGCATACAGCGAAATAATCTTGTCGTCGAAGCCGGCCCAGCGCGTCTGATGCTTGGTTACCAGCTTCGGTTCGAAGCTGCCATGACGGACCCGAGGAACTTCAATCGGCAACTCGCCAAATTCGCCCTTGAGCGTCTTGCGACTCTTGCCGTTTCGGGTATTGCCCGACTCTTGGCTACGCACCCCTGCTTCTCATGACCCAGGTGCTCGCTCAGTTCGGCTTCCAGGGCTCGTTCCACCACCAGCTTGGTGAGATGCTTCAACAGGCCTTCTTCACCTATTAAATCTTCGGGATTCTTGTAATTGGCTAGCAATCCAGCCAGTAATTCTTCTGGTACGTCGTGTTTCTTTTTACTCATTGTGGCTCCGGACAAGGCGACAGTTTCCTGCCAATAGTCCGTTTGCACAAAATTATGTACAGGCCCTCTAGCGGGCCGTGGATATATCGTTGCTTCACCAACTTGCCGGCGTTGGGCGTTCCCATTTTCGCTTCATCAAGAAAGGTAGCCCTCTATCTTTTTTTTCACAAAGCCTTCCAGCAACTGCATAGAGACAGATCGTAGAGAAGATATGCTGGCATCCTTGAAATCTCGTTTGATAGTGGCCCATATCTCTTTATTGGCCAGCTGAGGTTTGATCGCCTCGGGCCGAATATAGCGACGAACAGTGTTTCGGGAAACGCCCAGCCTGCGGGCTATTTCGCTGATCGAAACGCGGTCTCTGATGTACCAGCGCCTAACAATTCCAAGTAGGGCCACGTCTTTCACCCAGTTCTCCCGCTCGCTGTCATGAGGAGGATCTTGAAAGAAGCTCAGGTCATCTTCGAAAGGCGGCGCCATCAGTACAATACCGTTCGGCCGCATAGCTCACTGAAATACCGGCCACCAACAGCTCAGGCCACATTGCCTGCAACCACTCCAGGACCACTGCGGCTTGCCTCTTAAACTAACTTTAAGTCTGGCCCCGTTTTTTCAGGACGGTCAATGCGGCAGCCTTATTGGACAAACGCTGCCACGCCGTTGTATGACGCCAAGCGGCGCTCACAATCTGTCATAGTCGGCTATTCTCTCAAGCGGTCAATAGCTCTTCCCATGCTTCCGAACCGCGCGACCTGTCGTGGTAGCGCATGAAAGTGTTAATCAGGCGTACCAACTCAGGTGCGAGGTCAAGGTCGTTGCGCATGTGATCAAGATCTTGCTGAAGCTCGTCGAAGCGAATCTCGAGCGCCGCTATTAACGCCGAGCGGCCGAGGTGCGCTTTTGTTCTCTTCCCGAGTTGAAGCATTTTGCGCAATTGTAACAAGTCTCCTGCTTCGAAAACCGCGCGGAACGCCGGCCACAGATGACGGCTCAAATTGACTTTTTGGCTAGGTCCGAATTTATCGATCACCGGCGCCTCAAGCAGTTGCTCGAATAAGACCACCGCACGGGGAACATCCGATGTAGCGACGCGCCGGATGACTGCCCCGAATTTACGCGCGTGCAGTTCATTGACAGGCTGTGCTAGCGTAAGCGCTAGCAGCTTCTGTTCCAGAGACTCGCCGGAAAACGACACGTCCGGCGCCAGGAGCCCTTTCTCCACCAAGCTTACGAGCGCCTCGAGATAAGCGTCTTTTAGGAATTCCAAATTGTGCCGAGATTGCTCCAGCAATGTCGACAGCTGCTCGACGCAGAATGCCGCCAGCGTGGCCGCATCTTCGGGAGAAGCGATATTGGTCGTCGCAACCCAGCGGGCTAGATGGGCCCGGCTGAGCACCCGCGTTTCCTCCTTCAAGAAGGCGAGCGCTGTCTCCGCCGAGGGCATCGGGTAGTAGCCGTCCTCTATCAGCTGAGGCAGCGCCTGTACGGTAGCAGTGCGACCACGATACGACTTTCCCGTCAGGAGCGTGTCGATAGTGGCATGGAGCACGCTGCGAATTTGAGTGGAATCTGGCAGCCAGGCCGCCAGTCCCGGCGCAATCCACTGCAGCTTGGCCACGTCTCCCAGACGCGCAACGAGCTTCAAGACCAACTCGGGATCTTTCAGGATACCGGTCGCCCTGTACTCGGCAACTAATCCGAGAAACATGTTGTACTCGAGTTCAACGAAGGCGTTCGGGTCTTTCCTAAAGAGATCGTAGGCAATTTTTGCGCTCTCGACACCGGCAAAATTCGCCCGCGCCAGCAATTTGGAAAGTGGCTTGCATGCGAGCCAGGTGTCAGCCGGTATGTTGTCCAGCAGATCAAACATGCGGGTGACCAGTGCTGCACCGAGATTCGCCTCAAGAACTAAGCGTATGCTGACCTGCAGGCGCGTCGTTTTGCACTGCGGTGTCCATCGCGCCAGTTCATCGCGCATCAGCTCCGCGATGAACTGCGTGATCTCATCCGCTAGTTCGGGGATGAACTGGAAGCGCTCGAACAGTTCTCCATAGAAAACGCGCGGATACGCCCCCTGCGCAATCCGGCTAGGCCATACCGCCGTGGCAGCCATCAACTGGCGGTATAACACGATCCGTTGCGCTACATCGTGGTCTTCAATCCAATGGATCAGCGAGCGCAAGATGAGTCCCGCGTGTGCCTGGTCTAGGTCCACTTGGTCGACAATGTCGTTCAACTTCAGCGCGTGCTTGTGCCAGTTTGTGGCGACCAGTTTCGCATAAGCATCGCACAAGTCCTTGGCGCGGATCACCGTCGTCCAGTACCGCGCAAAGATGGGTGTACACCGATTGAGAAATAGTGAGATATGCTCCGGGGTGGCGTCACCGACTATCCTAATGAGGCGCTCCGCGCGTGCGGTGTTCTTGCGGATCATGGAGCGGTCAAGAGCCAGCATTAATTGCTCAAAGGCGGCCTGCGCATCGTCGCCTCCGTTCAGCCAGACATTAGATACAGTTTCCATGAACAGCGTGGCCGCTGCGCTGCGCATCTGGTCCTGGTGAAACGCATAGTCGAACACCTCGTGCTCTTTGAGGAAGCAAGCGACCTCGCGCGCGTTGCGCCAAGCAAAACGCGCTAGCGCACCCAGGATGTGTAGACGCAGATCCAGCGCGCCGCCGGCAACCTTCCAAAGATCCGGCAGCAAGCGAAATAGCTCACCCGTGCGTTGCTGGGGAAGGTTCACTGCGTGGCGCATTAACTCCGCCACGTGCAGCGGGGTGCAGTCGGCGGAACGGATCCAGTCCTGTATGTAGGCAAACCTTTCTTCATCGTTCTGTCTCCAGCGACAGAAAACGCCGATCGCGATCGTCTCGTCATGCAACTGCATCGTATGCAGCATTTCGCAGAAGTTCTCCCTAGCCTTGGCGCGGAACGCATGGCTGAGTTGCTCGGCGAGCAACAGCGCGTGCTCCAGGATGGGCCCTATGAATAAGTCGCCCCCGCGGGATGCGGACCGTTCCCGGAGCATACGGATTCCGCCGTCCTTGTAAAGGTCGAGTATTGCGCGCGCGGCCGCGTGTTCGAAAAACGTTTGGTGGAAAAAGGCATAAGCATCGTCGCCCGAACGCACCAGGATGCTGCGGTGCGCCAGTTCGCCGATTGTGTCGGACTGTAAGTCTTTTGCATGGAATTGCTCCTTCAGGAAGCCCGTATCGAGTTCGAGCTTACCCTCACTCAGCATCAGCAAAGCGATCCACTGAGTTTCTGCTCGCAGGTCCTTGCCGCCAGATTGTCCACTTAGCGAACGGCGATCGCTTTCGACGCGGTCGGTCCAGTACTGTGCATACAGCTGAAACATGTCAATTTGTAGCGGAATGGTTTCAGGCGCATAGATCTCAAACAGCATGCGCATAGCCAGCGGGGAACTGCAGACCTCAGCGAGCGGTCCCGCGTAGGTAAGTTTTTTCTGCAAATTCTGGACGTTCGGCAGGGCACCTGCAATCTGGGCCGAGGGGTAGAACCTCGCCGCATAAGCGGCAAGCGCTGCCGTCCTTTCGCTCGCGGAATAACCGTCCAGTCGATTGCACGTCAGTGTGTAGTTGGTCATGCGTAAACGCGCCGCCTCTTGCGGCCGCGTCGTCATCACGACGCGGGCGCCTGCCCCGCACATCGCGTTGAGTAATGCATGGATGACAATGGCAGCGTCCGAATCGCTGCGCAACAGGAGATCGACAGTATCAATGAGAATCAGCGGCGTCCGTCCGAGCTGGGCCGCGTGTGCGCAGAAAGTCAGCAGTTTCTCGTTGGTGACCGCGGCCGCGCCTTCGGTCCTAAAGAGCCACGAGGCGCGCAGGAAAAGCGTTAGGAAACTGCGGTCGTCTTCGAAGCGTCGGTATAACCACCACAGCAAAGACGTCTTGCCGTAGCCGGCTTCGCCGCTGATCAAGTAGGCTGCACCGTCGGCTTCGCTGGTCAAGCCTGCCCGGACTTCCCCAGGCCTCAGGATCCATTCCTCGATCGCCGCGCCCGCATCCCGTTCGATGTAGACGCCATCGCTGAGTTTCACCTCTGTATCGTCAGATACATGGCCTGCGAGGTCTGCTTCGCGGGCAAGTTCCGTCGATAATGCCTTAAGGAATCTTATTTCCTGCGGCCATTGCAGCAGTTGGGTCTGCATGGCGGTCCGGACAAGAGTACAGACCTGAGCGTAACCGGTAGCGTCACGCCCGGAAAACTTGGTGATTGACTCGTGGTTGGCGTCCAGCCCTACTGGGCCGTCGGGCAAATTGAAGATGGCGCTGTGCGCCTGCACAATTCTCGCAAAACCGTACATATCCTTGGTTTCATAGAATACGGCCTTTGCCAGGTGTTGCTTGCGCGCGTCGAACCAGAGGTGCAGGTCCTGCAGCCAGGAGGAGCTGCGCTGCAGCTGCGCCGACGTCTCCGAGGCAGGCAAGAAGTTCGCCAGAACGCTGCCCCAGTCTGAACCATGATGCGGAGTCGCGAAGAAGACGATGCCGGCGATGTTACTGGCCCAGGCTTTGAAGCACGCATTATTACCGTCGGCTGCGACGCGCAGCATCTGCTTGATCAGGAGCCCACCCATGCTGTGCGCGATAACGATCACGGGCCGGTTCCAAGTACGCTTGTTCAGTAAGTACTGCAAGGCGTTCCTGGCGCGATCAGGCAGGGCCATGTCATTTGAGCCAAGAAGAGTGATAGGAGCTGGGTAGCCGAAAGATAGCGACAGGCTGCCGGGAACGTCGTCTTCTACCCACTTCGGCCAGTAGTTGTCCTCTTTCCCGCCTAGGGCCCAGGTCTCGATGTGGTGTCCATTGAGCCCGTGGATGAAAAGGACTTCGACGGTGGCGTCGTCGCGCTCTATGACCCGCAATATGTTGTCTGCTTCGCTCATGCTTAATGTTCTTTTTGGCTTGCGGCAATGATGTGTGAATCCGGGCAACAATCTTATTGCATTACATCTAGCACATGCATCAACTTTTTTCTTCAACTGTAGGCAATCCTGACCGCCATAAGCGGGCGACAACACGTGTATCGACCAATTGCTAAAAGTCGGCGGGGCGCCGCCGGGCGCGCATCCAACAGCCCGATCTGAATGCGTGCCGCGCCGGCGGCACGCGTGCGACATCAGGGAAATAGCCCAGGATGGGGCAACTACTGGCAAAAGCGGGGCCCCACTGATTGACAAATCGATAGCCGAGCCTAGAGGTAAGGTACAAACCAGCAGGCTGAAGCCAAGGACCAGTGCGGGTCAGCCCGCTCTGGCAGAGTAGTTCAATCATCGCTCCGGTGGCTGTCAGGGTGCCGAACTGGAAGGCATCGATACGCATGCGACTGCCTCGTGTCGAACCGATTTGACATCAAAACGAGCCTAGTAGGACCTGTGTCAAGTGCAACACGGAAAGCAAGTCGCATTGTTTTTCTCACAGTTTGTGTTGTGCGACTTCGCACGAGCTACGCAACATAACCGTACTAGGTCACTGCGCAACATAAAAACAGATCGCCAATAGTTTTAATTCAATGATGAAGCACTATAAGTTCACGCACTAGGTTCCGGAAGTGCCAAGAATGCGAAATTTCAGCTCCTGCAGCGGTTTTTGGCGACATTCCGCTCATGACGTGCCCTATGGGCTGCCAATTTCGGCATAAAAAGTGATAATTACCTATATGCTCATTTAATAGATCGAACCTGCTAATTTACTTGAAGGAATTCTCTGCCATAGACGATGCGCTAGCACTGGCTATCGCTTTCTGTATTGGTCTTTGCAGATTCATGTAGCGCTCAATTGCTGGTACGAGTTCCCACATGTCGGGATTTGGGAATGTACGAGTTATCTCCTCTATATGCTTCTCTTCCAGCCATTGATTGAGTGGCGTGCCGTAGAAGTCGCTCTTGACTCGCTCCAGATCGCGCTTCGTGGTGGACTCAATACTGAGCTTCGCCATAGTTTCGGCTGTCAGCGTCAAATTGCTCTTCCCTGCCTTATCAAATATTTTTTGCAAGTAGGTATCGATTTTCTTGAACGGGTTAACTATCAACGCGCCGTTGGCACGACTGAGAGCCCAGACTAACGAGTTGTACTTACCTATAAGTTCACGTAAGTTGTACATTTCGACTGTTTCCTGCTCGTCGCTCTTTAGCCGAAATATGAACTCTTGCGGAATGGCATCGAGGTAAATCGAAAGTAAGGGATTCCATATATTTGGTGACTGCGCCGGTTCCAGCGCCAACTTAATTCCAAGCAGGAATAAGGCCGCTTGGCTGCGAAACGGACCAAGAGGCCATCGATCCGAAGCGTCAAGGCAGTGTTCAAAATGGACTTGAGTAACTGGTGCGTTATCGCTCAAAGCGAGAAGGCCTTCCATGAACGAACGCACTCCGTGGAAGAATGGCTTATTAGTAAAGCGATTGAGCTGAGACTTAGCTTTCAACAATCTCGATTTGCTCCAAAATGGCGTCATGCCACCGTGGAGAAAGTCGCGTAAGAGGTTCGGCAGGCCTTTGCTTGAAAATGATGCATGCTTGTCAAGCAGCGATCTAAACGATGAGGTGTTCGATATCGTTGCCGTTAGCCTTCTGGGATCATCGGCATTCAACATCAACAAGAACAAATCGCGGTTTGCCTTTAGTCGGCGTGAAGGCTCGAACGCGCCGAAGACTTCTTTGAAATCTGAATGAAGCTGGCAAACGACTGAGGAGAAGAACCGCGGGTGCCGCTCAGTAGTACGACGACGTAGTTCGTGCAAAGCCATCATGGCCGCATAGATACCTGTCAACTCGTCGATTAGCGCATGCCTTTCACTTTCGGTGAACTTCGGCACATTAATTAATTCCGTGTCCAGTTTTTTGAGTGCAAGACGCTGAGTTGACGGACGAGGCACCGAGCGCGGGTCGAGACTATTGATGTGCTTGAGAAACGCAAGACCAAGCGGCGTTCTTTCGTATAGCCTTTCTTGGATGCGTAACCGTAACAGTGTCTTGCATGCGCGGATGGGGTCGAAGTCGTGTTCAACTAGGGTCTCAACACAGCAAGGAATCTGTTTCAGCGGGCTATTGTCCTTCAACAGGTCTGATTCAAGCAGGGCATAAATCAACATCACCAGTTGAGGCGTGCCAAATAATTTGCTTGAGGCAATATTGAGGTCTTCTTGGTCTATTGCTTCATGCACCAGACTCGCCTGCAACCACGAAATTAGTTGTTGCGCATAGGCAAGAAATGCGCGTACTAATTTTAGTGCTACTTCGTTTTGCACATCATCTTGGACAACAGACCTGCCGACCAACGCGTCGATGAGTGGACTACCTTCTTCACCGTCCAGAAGTTCATAGCGATCTTGCTTTGTGCCGAACGACTTGGCCAAAGATAACTTTTCAGCCTGCTGAGTACCTAAATCAAACATTGCACTAAGCGACTCCACAAATTGGATAATTGTTGTCTGTTTTACATTATTTTGTTGAATTTCCAGTGGCATGCCAACGTCTCCGTAAATTTCCGGCACCTGTGAATTGCGGGTAACCCTACGATAGAGGCGCTTTCTCACCGCGAGGCGGAATGAGTCAGCACTTCTTAAACTTCAATAAACTAGGTACCGAAAATGAGCATTGTAAAGAAAATTAATGCCGTGCAAGATTCGATTGTCGATACTCTCGACAAGGTTTCTGGCGCCACCTCCCGTGCTGGTGTGACGATCGAACGTATTGCAAAAATGGCAAAAGCAGGGGTTAGCAATCGCGCAATCTCAGCGCAGCTGGCAGACAATAGCCACACCCGCCAACCATACTCGCCCCAAGATATCGAAAGCTTCAAGAAGCTGTTCAAGGACGTCGAGACCAAGGTTGGCATCACCGCTGGCCAAGCGCGCGCATTGATCAAGGATCAAGCCAAAAATCCCAAAGCTGCGCCACCTGAGGTAGATACGAAGCCCGCCAAAAGCTAGCGCCCTGGCTAACTTACTGCATTTGGGGCAGCCCTTCACGTGCCGTGGATACGGCCATGCCAACACACATTGAGCTAGACAAGATCAATGGAAAAAAAATGCCTTCCCATCAGGAAGGCATTTTCATTTTCATAATTAAGTCGTGACTGCACTTGAAGGTCCCCGAGCAGGATCACACCTTATTTGATGCTGGAGGGATTAGACGCTGGTACATCAGAGACCGCATCTCAATTCGGGAAATTGCTCACAGGCTCGACATTTCCCGCAACACAGTTTGCCGCCACATCCGATCAGATGTCGGCGAACCTGCTTATCCAGCAAGGCGTTCGCCAAGCTCGCTCGATGACTTCACCGCAGGCTCTCTGCCTAGCTCAGCGCAGAGGCGGTCAAATCTTGGAAGCAACGAAGGACCCTGAAACAGATGTGCCTGGACTTAAGAGAACTGGGATACGAGGGGCCGTATGACCGAGTGGCTGCCTTCAGCAGGCAATGGAAGGTGGGTCAAATGGAGAGGGTCGAATCTGCGAGCAAATCAACATGCCCCCCTTCCATCGGCTTCCTAAGGCTGCCACTCGGTTAATCGCGACAACAGCACCGGGTTTACCGAGGTGTCTCTCGCGCGTGGGCCTTGTGTTCAGGTAACACAGTAGTAGTTCTAAGCCGCATCGTTCTATCTCGCACGTGCGCACAAGCTTGAAACATTTTTTCGCTCAACCTTCCTTACCTTGTGCACCCGTACCCAATGGCAGTCAGCGTTACGCCAGCAGGCTCTTACTAAACTCCCGTCGAGCTAGACTTTGACGCAACACTCGCGCTCGAAACTAAAAATTTGCTGTTGATAAGTGTTGCGTCCGGAAGCACTTCGACCGCAACAAAAAGGGAGGCACCAACGACGCAACGCTATGAAAGCAATAAATCAGGTATTCTGAGCGAAATTGTTCACAACACCACACCTAAAGTACCAAGATTGCGAATTAATGAACATTACCTGAATCGGATCGCGCCGACCTACACAGCGAGTTCGTCCTGGTAAAGAACGGCGCGGTCCCGTCCTGTCGCCTTGGCAAGATACAAGGCCTTGTCCGCCTGATCGACGAACTCCTTGGCTGAACACGGCATACCCTGGTCCGACTGCATGACGGCGACACCGACACTGATGGTAAGGATGCCGACGGGATTTGCTGCATGTACGATACCGAGCTCTCGGACGGCCTGGCAGACCTGGTTAGCCACCACCATTGCGCCGCCTGTCTCGCAGGCCGGCAACAGAATGGCAAACTCTTCTCCTCCGTAACGGGCGACGATATCGACCTCGCGTCGCGCCGTTGCCGCTATCGCCGTCGCAACTCTTTTAAGACACCGGTCTCCGGCCACATGCCCGTACTTGTCGTTGTATTGCTTGAAGTGATCTACGTCGATCATCAGCAACGAAACACCTCCGCCAACCCGGGAAAATCGGTCGGCCTGGGCCTCAAGGGCGCAATCAAAGTAACGGCGGTTGAAGACGCCGGTCAGGCCGTCTCGTTGGGACTGTGCCTCCAGGGCGGTGAACATCTTCTCCAGGTCTTCGTGCGCTCGAACCGTCTGGGCCTGCGCCGCTTCCCTGAGCGAAACCTGTCGGACGATCTTGATTCCGCCGCAATACACCAGCACCAGCAGGATCACCAGTGCGGTGGCACTGCGCCAGGTGCTCACTGTCCAGTCCTCAAGGATTTCATCCTTGGCGACACCGACCACGAGAAACAGCGGATAAGTCGCCACATGCTTGAAGCTGTTCAGACGCCGGACGCCATCTTGCGCGGATACCATCTCGACCGTGCCAGACTGCTCATGCTTGATATGCTGGTCGAACAGCATTGATGAACCCAGGTCCTTGCCTAGCGAGTCGTGCAGTAGCGGCCGCCGGTAAAGCAGCGTGCCTTCGCTTGCGCCAAGCACGATGGCCCCTCGCTTGCCGATGTCGAACTGCCGATAGAGACGCTCGAAATACCCCAGGTCCAAAGTCGCCACAACCACGCCGACAAAAGTGCCATCGGGGCGATCAATGCGACGGCTCACTGTCAGAACCCATTGTCCTGTCGATTTGCTCTTGATGGGTTTTCCGATGAAAGGACGATGTTGACGATGCGTGCGGTGATAAACGAAATAGTCCCGTTCGCTGTCGTTGAACCGCGTTTCAAGCAAAGGCTGCGAATTGACCAGCCAATTGCCGTTCTCGTCATAGATAAACAGGCCGGCAAGCTGCGGCAGCCCCGCAACGTCTTCCACGAGTAGATCATGGATGCGCTCGCGATAGGCGGCCCGATCGCCGTCATGCGGCAATTGGCGCAATACCGTCCTGAGAACGACGTCCACCTCGTCGATGGTCAGTTCCGCGTGCAGAGCCAGGGCCGACGCCATGTTGGCCGTCAGGCGGGAAGCCTCCTCAATCGCTGCGCACCTTTCCCGCCAGATCGACCAGCACTCCAGCGCCAACAGGATCACACACACCGCGATCACAAACAGGCGCGCTGCCTTGGATACCTCTTGGGTCCTGCTGCTGTACGTGAACTTCATTCGTCTTCATCGCAACATTCGGGAGGGAGGTAATTGAAGAAATTTCCGTGTGTCCAATCCTTGATCAACTTCTGCCCTAGCAGCACCCGGTATTGTTCCACCTGCCGACCATCCGGTGCATGGCAGATCCGGGCCTCGACGGTATAAGTCCGCTGATTGATCGTCAACGCAATTGCCGTTTGCCTCGCCGACACCATTTCTTCAGGAAAAGCCATATCCCCTCCCCCACGCTCAATATCAGAAATCATCAAGTCACTCGGCCGCCGATATCATTCATCTCAATAACTCAGATCCTGCTGCAACAAGAGATCGCCCAGCTGGCCCAGCTTCACAGGGTCGGCATGACCGACGATCTTGTCCCGGGAATGCCTCAGATCCACCACCATCGGTGTGATTTCACTGTTTTCCCGCAGCGAATAGAAGATCCTGACCAGCGGATTGAGCAGTTGCCCCGGACGCTGTTCCAGCACGACGGCCAGGTGTCCCGATTGCAAGGTCACGCATGAACCTGTCGGATAAATGCCCACGGCCCTGACGAAGGCCTGCAGCACATCGAAATCGAAATGGCCTTTGCTCTGCGCCATGTGCTGCAGTGAATGTGCCGGATCCCAACCGGCCTTATAAGGTCGGTTGGAGGTGATGGCGTCATACACATCGCACACGGCACCCATCCTGGACGCGATCGAGATGTTCTCACCGGCCAGCCGATGTGGATAACCGGCTCCATCCATCCTTTCATGATGGTGCAACGCTACGTCCAGGGGCACACTTCCTATGCCCGGTAAATCCCTGAGCAGCGCATATCCCGACGCAGGGTGCAATTGCACAGTGGCGGTTTCCGCATCGGTCAGGCGGCCGGGCTTGTTGAGGATGCTGCCCGGCACCGCTATCTTTCCGATATCGTGCAGCAAGCCTGCCATCCCCGCCTGTTCCCTCTCCGCTGCACTCAGGCCGAGCCGGTTGGATAACGCAATCATCATGGCGCACACCGCGACCGAATGCATGTAGGTATAGTTGTCGGCCGTCTTGAGCCGTACCAACGAGACCAACGCCTCCGCATTGCGCGATACCGAGGCGGTGATTTCAGACACAAGATCACCAGCCTCCTGCAAATCGATCGCTTGTCCCATTCTGGCCTCGTAGAACATGTTCACCACGGTCTCTTCGGCGTGAAACATGATGCGTGCAGCACGTTCCCGCTCTCGCAGAAGATGGGTCTTCCCATTCGATTGCAATGCTGCCGGTGCGCGCGAGGCCATTTCATTCGCGTCCTCCGGCTCGCCGCCGTGCTGTTCCTCTTCGGGTGGCATTACATCCAAGCCCTTGGACGTGTCGATCACGAGGCCCCGTAGAGGACTGCGCTGCAGCGCACGCAGATCGGACTCCTTCTCGATCAGGAATGGCTTGCGCCAGGACGGCGGAAGCTGCCATCTTCCCGAGAAAGATTGGATGTACATCCCCAGACGCAACTGGTTGGTTGAAATGAACTTCAGCATTCAGTTATCTCTCGTGGCCAGCAAATACCGCCCCTTGGAACATGATCTCTATTTGTCCGGGACCGCAATCGATCCTTCTGAGCAGCCAGTCGTCATGGCTCACTGACTTTACCGCGCGAACGAAAAACGGCATTGCATCCATGCGCCCCGAGATGGAACATTTCGGACATCTTGTTAAGCAATGATTTCCACTCGGAAATGCTGTCGTCTCCCCTGCGCTACAGCGCTACAGCCATTTTCGGATCGTCGATTGCAATCACCGGATTGCATCAGGCAGACGGTACGTAATGAGCACGCAGGCGCGCCGGTGAAGTGCCATAGCGCTGCTTGAACCCGCGGATGAAATGGGAGGCGTCGGCAAAGCCGCATTCATAGGCAATGTCGGTGATGTTCTTCTCGGTACTCAGCAGCAGCCAACGCGCAAAGCGCAGGCGCATCAAGCGGTAGAACTCCTGCGGCGATGCGCCCAGCTCCTCATGGAACTTGCGCGCCAACTGGCGCGAACTCAGACTGGCGCGAGCTGCCAGCGCGGCAATGGACAAAGGCCGCTCCAGGTTTTCCTCCATGAGCATGATGCAATGGCGGATCGTGGCGTCTTCCACGGTCAATTCTTCCAAGGCGTGACGGCGCTCGCCCAGCATCGTGCGGCCCCCATGGTTGGCTGCCATCTGATGCATGACCTTGGCCGCACGGTCTGGTCCGCAATGCAGTTGGATGAGCCGGGAAACCAAGTCGATCACGCACATGCCGCCGACGCAGGTGATGCGGTCTCCATCGATCAGATAATCCTTGTGGCTGATAACGCGGTGTTGAGGGAAAAGACGCCGGTAACTTTCATGATGAAAGGAGTGGACGCAGACCATCCGGTCATCCAGCAATCCCGCATGGGCCAGCACGAAACTGCCGGTCCCCACGCCGATCAGGGATATGTTCATCTTCCCGGCGCCATGCAGATAGCGCGAGTAATGTGCATTGACTTCACCGAGGCGCTCCAGCTCCCCGCCAATCACGACGATGTAATCGAACTGCGCAGGGTCCGGCAGCGGCGTCTGCACGGCAACCGAGATGCCGCAGCTGGATTGAACCTGCTCCCCTTCCAGGCCAATGATGCTCCACGTGCACTGCAGATGCCGGTTCTGGTTTCCGTCCTCCGCCGCATGGCGAAGAGCATCACAAAACACCGCCAGCGAAAGCAGCGGGAAACCGGGCCACAGCAGAAACGCCGCCGTAAGCTGCCTGGCGGGAATACGCTCCTCCACCTCGGGACTTCCCGCACGGCGTTGGGCAGGCATCTCCATCAGGAGCTGATTAACGCAGCGCAGCGACATCGGCGACCGTATGTCCGGAGGTGGCGAAACGCAGGAATTCCTGCTCGGGCAATGGGCGCGCGTACAGATAGCCTTGCACGTACTCGCAGCCCGCATCCCTGAGCAGTTGTGCCTGCGTCATGGTTTCCACACCTTCGGCAATGACTTCCATACCCAGGCGATGCGCCATGACAACGATAGCTTCGACGATGGCGCGGTTGCCGTCGGCATCAGCCATGTCCTTCACGAAAGACCGGTCGATCTTCAGGTAATCCATGCTGAACTTCTTGAGATAGGACATCGCCGAATAGCCGGTGCCAAAATCGTCCAGGGCCACCTGGATACCAGCCAGCCGGAGATTGTTCAATTGCGTCCTGACGGCCTGGCTATCGTCCAGCAACAGACCTTCGGTGATCTCGACCGCAATCAGGTTCGGCGCGCAGCCTTGCAGGCAGAGTTCGTCGAGAACCACCCTGTCGTATTGACCGTTGAGGAACTGCACCGGCGAGAGATTGACGCTGATCTGCTTGCGCCATGCTGAGTCGGCCTGTGCGTTCCAGCGTACCGCCACCCTCGCGGCCTCCCGCAGTATCCAGCGGCCCAGTTCGAAGATCAGGCCGCTCTCTTCGGCCAAGGGGATGAACCGGTCCGGCGCGATCATGCCCAAACTCGGATGACGCCAGCGGACCAGTGCCTCGGCTTTGTGGACATATCCGCTCTCGAGCTCCAGCGCTGGCTGGAAATGCAATTCGAACTGGTCTTCCTGAAGTGCATCATAGAGGTCGTTGAGCAGGCGCCGGCGCTCGGAACTCTTGGCGCGCATGTCTTCTGTAAAGAACGCCACGCTGTTTCGGCCGCTCCCCTTGGCGGCAAACATGGCTTGATCGGCGCAGCCGATCAGCGCGGTGACCGTGCTTGCATTGCGCGGATAGATCGCGACCCCGACGCTGGCTGAGATGCGTACCCTGTGTGGTCCCAGCTGGAACGGTTCAGCCAGCGCAGCCACGATGTCATTGCCGATGCGGGTAAGGGCGTCCGATTCTTCCAGTCCGGGCAGCACCGCCACGAATTCGTCACCGGCAAAGCGGGCCACCAGATCGTACTCGCGCACACTGGCGCGTATCCTTTGCGCCGCCACCATCAGCAACTGGTCCCCTACTGAATGTCCGAGCGTATCGTTGACATCCTTGAAGCGATCCAGATCGATGAACAGGACCGCCAATGAACGGCCTTCTCTCTTGGCGCCAGCCACCTCTCGCTGCAGCATGTCGCCCAGCAGACGCCGGTTGGGCAAACCGGATAGCAAATCATAGTTGGCCTGGTGGCGCAACTTGAATTCCATCTCCTTGCGCCGCGTGACATCGCGCCCGATGGCAAGCGCGCCGAAGATCTTCTCTTCCGAATCATATTCAGGAACGATGTGCATCTCGTGTGAGACAAGGTGCCCTTGTGGATGGCGCCATTCCAGCACCAGCACATCGGCCACGCCAGTGGCTGCAACTCCCCTGACGCGCTGGTCAAAGCTATGCTCCTGGTCGCAGCGTCTGCGGCCGGCCGAGCTCCCCAGGATCGAATTGATGTCCTGATCGGCTCTCAATCCGGTCTCGCGGGTAAACGCGGGGTTGGCGAAGACGCACTTGCCGTCGATGTCGTACCTTAGAATCACGTCGGGCGAATTGTCGACCAGGGTCCGGAACTGGCGCTCGCTGTTGCTGATGCGCTGTTGGATCGCATGCTCGGCCTTGAGCAGCGCCGTCAGGTGCTGCATCAGCATGTGCAGGCTTTGCTGTCCGGATGATTTGCGGGAGAGGTCATCTTCCACCATTTCGGCAAAACCGATGATGCTGCCAAGATGGGTATTGAAGTCGTTGAACACATCGCCGATCTGTCGTGCGATCAGTTCCTGTTCCCCGCTGACGTCAAAAAAGGAGGTGGCCAGATCCTGGTAGCGCGTGGCGATGCGCTCCCTGAAAGCATGTTCGTAGGCGCGATACATCGTGATCAGCGGCACATTGATCTGCGCTCCGACACGCGCCAGACTGATGCTCGGGCATCGATTGGCAAGACGTCCAAGCGCCAGATGATGGATCTGCAAGATCTCGGCAGGAGGTACCCCGGCTTGCACAAGCTGCTGGCCCAGATGATGTGCGAGCTCCAGCGGTGCGTTGGCGCAGTTCAGTCCCGTGGAAAGCAGGAATTCGTGCAGCAAGGCGAAGTATTTCTCCGCAATATCTCCGGGTACATCTCGAATCATGGCTTCTGCTCCTGGACGATCATTAAACAGAGCTCAAATAAAACCGGCATGGGGAACGCGCCTGTCAGATTTCAACCGCACGTGGCCGCCCGCGTTAGAAGAACTCGAACTTCGGCAGATCCCCCTCGCTTTGATCCTGCTGGGACGTCATCTTGGAATGCTGCGATTCCTTGAGCAGGTAGTCCTGGATCACCTGACGCAGTTTCTCGGCCAGCGTCAGCAAGGAGGTATCGAGGGTGTCACCCTGCCCGGCCATTTCCTCGAACAGCGCATTGCGTTGCTCGCCGGCTTCTCGCAGGCGTTCGATGCGCTGGCGCACGATGTCCTGAAACTGTATCTCTCCCAGGATCTCGCCCAGATCTCTGGCCAGCTGCGTGTCATGCGAGGCGACCACCGAAAAGGCACCCTTGTAGAAGCGTCGCACCTCCTCATAGCGTTCGCGCAGGCGCCGGGTCGATTCCGCCAGTACGGCGGCTTCGCCCAACTGCTGAGCAGACTCTTCCAGGAACTTGAATTTCAGGCCCGCATCCACTTTCAGCTGGGCCTTCTTCAAGCCGTCGTCGATGACGCCGGCAGCCTGTGTCGCACTCAGGGCAAGTTGCCGCACTGCCTTGGCCACGATGGCGAAGCCGCGTCCGGCATCGCCCGCGCGGGCGGCTTCGATCGCCGCGTTAAGGGCCAGCAATTCCGTCTGGCGTCCGATCTGCTTGATGAGCACCACCAACTTTCCCAACTGCTGTATCTCCCTGGACGCCTCATGGATGGCGTCCATGTCCTGCCTGATCCGATTGGGCAGCTCCAGGATGAAATCACCAATCGAGGAAATCTGGTCCACGCTGACGTCGATTTCCTGCTCCAGCTGGAGTGATTGCAAAGACGCCTGATCGAGATAGCGCACCAGCGATGCGGCGGCGTCGTGAATCTCCTTGACCTGGTTGATCAGTGCGATGGCGGCAGACTCGGTGTCGCCCACCGCTTCGGACAGGCGCAGGCCGGTTTGCCGTTCCAGGTCCAGATGCTGCTCCACCACACCCTTGATGGCGTCGTCCTTGCGCATTGAGAACCGGCGAAACGTCCAGTAGAGCAGCGCATTGGAGCCCACCACGACGCCGATGGACACCAGCAGGGAGCGCTGGCTGCCCTGCGCATCCAGCGCAAAAAAGAGGATGAGGATCAGTGTTGCCAGGACCGTCGTCCCGATAAAACAGCGATTCTCCTGCCTGAACAGCAGCTCCCGGACAATGGAAGTGCCGGCGGATCTTTTTTTAACGTTCATGGCCTCTGGCATGTCGACTTACAAAAGCTGCCGGAATCAGACACCAGGAAGAACCTGCCGGACGATCTTGAGGAGATCGGCACCGCCCACCGGCTTGACCAGCCATCCGGTGGCACCGGCTTTCTTTCCCTCGTCACGCTTGGCCGACTGGCTCTCGGTGGTCAGGGTCAGGATGGGCAGGAAGCGGCAGCCCGGCAACGCTCGGACGTTGCGGATCAGTTCCAGGCCATCCATATTGGGCATGTTGATATCCGTGATCAGCAGATCTGGCTTGTATCCCGCCTGCATCTTCTTGAGCGCCTTGACGCCATCTTCTGCAGTGTCAACCTTGAACCCCGCTATTTCCAGATTGCTGCGTACACTCATCAACATCGTGGCCGAGTCGTCGACGAGGAAGATAGATTTCGACATCGCATTTCCCTTTCTTTGATTAAATTGAGTTTGCCGGACCGGCGTCGGGCGACGATCGCGGTCCGACGGGACGTAGCGGCTCCAGCCATGCACGCAGCGACGCATCCTGCGGCCATGCCACGATGTCCGCCCCCGAGGCCAGCAGGACCTGCAGCGTAGCGGGATGAATGTGGGTACAGTCCCGCAAATCCAGCTGCGCCTCTGGCTTGCCTTGCAACCAGCCCAGCAACTGCTCGGCCTCGTCGCCGGAGGCCACTTCGCGGAAGCTGGCCAGATCCCCGTCGTAGTCAATCGGCATCAGAACATCTCCCTTATATTCAAGACCATCAGCACCGAGCCATCCCCCATCAGGGCCGAGCCGGAATACATCGACAGGCTGCCCAGGATGCCGTCCAGCGGTTTTTGGATCACATCGATGGTTTCCCGGAAGTCATCGATGATCAGCCCCACGGACTGCCCTCCCACCCGCACCACCAGCACCGCCGTCTCGTCGTCGGCATTGGGCTTCTGTTCGGCACGGATGCCCAGGATCTGGTTGATGCCCTTGAGTCCGAGCACCTGCCCGCGCAGCACCATCGTGGCGCTTCTCTTGACGAAATTGAGCGCGCGCCGGGGTACCCGCACCGTCTCCATCACATGTTCCATCGGCACGCCGAAGAGCTGCCCGTCCGACTCGATGATCATCACCTTGGTGACGGCCATCGACAGCGGCAGCGAGATCTGCAGATGCGTACCCTTCCCGACCGTGCTCTTCAAGGAAATGCTGCCATTGATCTTTTCGACGGCATTGCGCACCACATCCATGCCCACTCCGCGGCCGGAGAGGTCGGAGACGACTTCTGCCGTGGAGAAGCCGGCGCAAAACACCAGGTTCACTGCCTCCTGGTCGGTGATACGTTCCAGCACTGCTTCATCGATCAAGCCTTTCTCGTAGGCCTTGCGCTTGACCAGGGCTGGATCGATCCCCCGCCCGTCGTCGTGAATTACGATGACGACCTGATCGCCTTCGTGGGCTGCGCTGATCGTCAAGGTTCCGGTGGACACCTTGCCGGCGCTGCGACGCTGCTCCGGAGCTTCAAGACCATGATCCAGGCTGTTGCGCACGATGTGGATGAGCGGATCGGCCAGTGCCTCGATGATGCTCTTGTCAGCTTCCGTCTCCTCGCCTTCCAGTACCAGTTGCACCTCTTTGCCGAGCTTGCGCGAGATATCACGGACCAGACGAGGAAAGCGCTGGAACACCACGGATACCGGCATCATCCGCACCTGCATGATGGCATCCTGCATTTCCTCGGCGATGCGGTTGATCACGGCATACTGGGCCTTGATCTCGCGCGAGAGTTCACGCACCCCGAACTGGTCTTCGGCACGTTGGGCCAGATAAGGAAGAGCGTTCTTGGAGACGACCATCTCGCCGATCAGGTTCATGAGCCGGTCTATCTTGACCTGCTCGACCTTGACGCTCCTTGCCGCGGGAATGCCGTTGTCCTCGGCGCGCCGCCCTGTTCGACCGGGCTCTTCGAGCGGGCGCTCCCTGACGTGCCCGGGGATCGGCGCATCGGGTGGGGCAATGACCTCTTCCTTCAGCGCATCGCTGTCAATGGCACGAGGCAAGGGCAGGCGGCCGCTGTTGAGCCAGGCCAGCAGCGGTTCGCAACTGTGCAACTGCAGCGATTGCTGGCGTGCGATTTCCAGTTCGCCGAGCATGTCAAGACGGCCCATGGAGCGACAGCAGTTCATCAGCGTAGAGGCCACCGCCTGCGTGCGTCCGTCCTGCCATCCCATATTCGCTTCGGATTGCAATATCTGCTGCTGGATCGCGAAGATCTCGGCGATGGCAGCCCCGACTTCCTCGTTCGGGAAGTCGCCTTGTGCTGCCGTGTCGTATTGCGCTTGGCCGGCGACCCCATGTTCGCCCTGGGCGGTGACCAGGCACGAGGGATCGAGCGAAGTGATGATCACCTGCTCTGGAACATAACGGTAGTACTCCGCCAGATCGGCGCGCGGCGCCGCCACCAGCATCTGGAACTGCAGGACACAATCGTAGGCATCAAGTTCGGCCAGCAGCGGCCAAGTGGCTGGCGCCTGGATTGCTCCCCAGAGGCACCCGGGCGTATTGCGGGCGCGGTGAAACGGGTCATCACCGTGGAAGAAACAGTCCCGGGCAGGATGGTAGGCCACCCAGTGCAGCTCGCCTCCCGCATGGGCTTGACCCACGGCCTCGATGCGCAGGGCTTCGGGCACCGCCATCAATGGCAGTGTCGGCATGACGGCAACCGGCGCGTCCGTGTGCGGACCGGGGGATGCGGCATCCTCCTCGATCACGGCGCGGTCGCCGATGAGCTCACGCAGGGCGCTGGCGATCTGCACCGCCTCCTCCCCCCGCGCTTGCCCGCGCTGCTCCCCATTCTCCATCCCATCGCAGAGCATGGCGACGAAATCCATGGCATCCAGCAGGCGATCGGCCAACACCTCGGAATAGCGGATCTGGCGTCGCCGTACCGCGTCCATCAGATCCTCGCCTGCATGCAGGACCCTGGTGATATCCGGAACATCGAACAGGCCACTGTTGCCCTTGAGCGTGTGGACCATGCGGAACAGCGACTCCAGCAACTCCGCATCCTCCGGGGCATCCTCGAGCTGCATCAGTTTTTCGCTGATGCCCTGCAGGAGATCGCGGGTCTCGCTGATGAATTGATCGTGCAGAAGAGTCATGCGCCGCTCTCTCCCACCAATAGCCTGACATGGGTCAGCAGTTGCGCCGGCGTGACCGGCTTGACCAGGTAGTCGTTTGCGCCGGCGCGATAAGCCAGGGTACGGTCATGGGCCTTGGACTCGGTGGAGATCATGATCGCCGGCGCATGGGCCAGAGGTTCACCGCGCAGCTGGCGCAAGAAACCGTAGCCATCCAGCTTGGGCATGTTGATGTCCACGATGTAGAGATCGAAGGGCTGCTGCAATGCCTTTTCCAGCCCTTCTATGCCGTTGACCGCTTCTTCGACCACGTAATGGGCAGCTTCGAGAATGTTGCGATGGTACATGCGCACCGTAGCCGCATCATCGACAAGCAGGATGCGCTTCATTGGGCCTCCGCAGTTTTTTGATAAACAATGGCTTCCGGAAATTTTCTAACCCGGTACAGCGATGAAATCCGGCTCATCGACTCTGAATGTCCCAGGCAAATAAATCCATTCAGGTTCAGGGCCTCGTAGAAGGTCTCGGCCGCTTCCTTGCGAGACACATCGTCAAAATAAATCAGCAGATTGCGGCAGAAGATCACGTCGAAGTTGCGATAGGCCTTTGTATCTTCCGCCTTGGCGATATTGACGCGGGTGAATTCGACGGCGCCGCGCAGCTCGTCGCAGATCTGGTATTCATCGTCCTCGCGACGGAAATACTTGTTCATCCAGGCCGCGGGCACATTCTGTATCGAACGCGCCGAATAGCGTCCGATCTGGGCCTTGCGTAACACGCCCGTATCGATGTCCGAGGAAATGATTTCGACGTCCCACTGCTCGATGCCTGACCAGCATTCCATCAGGTACATCGCCAAGGTGTAGGGCTCCTCTCCGGACGAGCAGGGAACGCACCAGATCCTGATCGGCGCACTGCCCCGCTTGTTGCGGACGATCTCGGGCAGCATGGAGTTGACCAGGCACTGGAACTGGTATTGCTCGCGCAGGAAATAGGTTTCATTGACGGTCATCAGATTGGTCAGCAGTTGCAGTTCCTTGCCGTCGGCCTCGAATCGCAAGAGCGAAAAGTAATGGCGGAAGCTCCCGCTGCCCGTCGCTTCGATGCGTTCCACCAGGCGCTTGTCGACGAAGTACCGCTTGGTCGCCTCGAAACTGATTCCGGTCTTGCGATAGAAGTACTCCCTGAACTTCAGGAAGTCCGCTTCGCTGATGGCGATCTCGTTCATGTCGACGTCATTCTTCGCGTAAGCGGCCAAGGGCCAGGGTGGCGGCAAACTGGATGTACGGATCATTGGCGAAGCGTGCCTTGACCTGCTCTATCGCCTCCAGGGAGTTCATCGTCCCTACCTCGCTGAGCACATCCAGCGCAGCTGAACAGACGTTGACATGGGGATCGGCAAGGACCACCTGGATAAGCCATTCCTCGACCTTGGGATGACGCATGGACTCCAGCACATTGACGGCGAAGATCCGGATGTCAGCATCCTCGTCGGCAAGCAATTCTTCCATCAGCGGCGCGACCTCATTGGGCAACTGCTTCATGGCGTCGATGGCTTCGTTGCGCAGGGCAGCGTCGTCACTGCGCAGGCATTCGATCAGCCCGGCGGCCGAATCGGCGTCGCCCAAGCGGACCAGGGTAGTGATGATGACCTCCCGCACCGAGAGAACGGGCTCGGCCATCAGTCTTTCCAGCAGTGCGTGGGAAGCGTCCGGGCAATTGACAAGATCGCGTGCAGCCGAGCGGCGCACCGACGCGTCCGCGTCGGCCAGCGCCTGGATCAGCGTCTTGCAATCACGCCCGGAAGACGGCTCGGAAGACGGAGCAGTCTGCGTACCTTTGATCAATGCCATGGTTGGTTCCTTGATTGTTCCACCCAGACATTGAGCTGGGCGGCGATTTTCGACGCTGGCAAGATGACGCTGGCGCCACCGCGCTCAATCAGATCCTTCGGCATCCCATAAACGACGCACGAAGATTCCGACTCGGCGATGGTGCGCCCGCCCCCGGACCGGATGTCCAGAAAGGCAGATGCGCCGTCACTTCCCATTCCGGTCAGCATGACGCCGATCAGTTTGCTTGCCTCCACGTGCTCCAGCGCCGAGCGGCCCAGCAACTCCACGGAGGGATGCCACAGATGGGCGGCCGATTCCGGCTTGGACACCAGGGACAACCTGCTGGCGCGGCGGGTCACCAGCATGTCCGCCCCACCCTTGGCGATATAGACATGGCCTCCTTCCATGGCGGTGGGCGCAGTCACCTCGATCACCTTGAGCGGACAAATGCCGTCCATGCGCTCGGCGAAGGACCGGGTAAACGCCGCAGGCATATGCTGCGCAATCACAACCGGCCAGGGAAACGATGCGCTCAACTGCGGCAGGATCTGCTCCAGGGTGCTCGGCCCGCCGGTGGAAACGCCGATGATGACCAGACCGTCACTGTCCGGCTTTCGCCCGGTTCCCTGCCGCCATGCCGTCCTCACCGACTTCATCTGTCCCGCGCTGGCAATGGAGGAGGCTGTCGTCCGTGCACGCGTCCTGATCCTGGCCTTGGCGGCTACGCGCACCTTGTTCACCAGTTCCTGTTCGATCTCATGCAGCGTCAGGGAGATCGTGCCGCCCGGCTTGGCCACGTAATCGACCGCGCCCAGGTTCATCGCTTCGAAGGTAGCCAGCGCCCCCTGCTCGGTCAGCGAAGAAACCATCACCACCGCAACAGGTCGGTCGAGCATCATCAGCGACAACGCCGAGAGACCATCCATTTCCGGCATGTTGATATCGAGGGTGACGACATCCGGCTGGAAGGTCCGATTGAGCTCGACGGCCTCGCGGCCATTTCGTCCGACGCAGATCTCGAAATCCGGCTCTTGCTCGAACGCTTGCGTGAGCTGACGCCGCATCAAGGCGGAGTCGTCGATGATCAGGAGCTTGATCATGTCCAATCAGTCGAGCCTTGCCAGTCCGGCCATTTCATCGGCGCCGATCAACTGTGAGGGTTCCAGCAGTTGCACCATGCGGCCTTGCTTTTCCAGGTTGGCCACACGCGCCAGCAGCGCGCTCTGCTGGACCGAGAAATCGGGTGCCGGTTCAATGGCGTTGCTTGCGATACGCAACACCTCGGCCACCTGGTCCACAATGAAACCGGTCCGCACCTCGGCAATGAGAAACACCATGATGCGCTGGCCATCACTGCGCTCGATCCCTGGCAGGCCCAGACGCGCACGCAGATCGATCACCGGCAGGACGCTGCCGCGCAGATTGATGACTCCCTCGACGAAATCCGGCGCACCCGGGACGTGGACCAGCTCTTCGGGCACCCTGACGATTTCCTGCACGCTCTGGATGGGGACACCGAATTCCTCCTTGTCCAGGCGGAAGATCACCATCTGTTCATCGTCATCGATCACGTTGTCGGCTTCATCGGCTCGCGCGATGTCATCCAGATTGGCTTCACTCATGGTGTTGAATGCATCCTTCAGGGTGGAGTGAACCAGCAGATTCTTGCTGGTGATGACCGAGACAAGGCGCTGGCCCTGCTCCAGCCGGCAGACTGATACGATCTCTTGCAACTCGCCGTCCTTGGCCAGAATGGCTGGCAAGGGGTCGATCAGTTCCTTGGGAACCCGGAGTACTTCGCTGACACTATCCACGGTCAAGCCGACGGAACCGCCCTCCTGCGCCAGGACTACGATGCGGCACTTGTCATTCAGGGGTTGCGCGGGCATGCCCAACATCTGGCGCAAATCGACCAGCGGCACCAGGCGGTTGCGCAGCGACATGACGCCGATGACGTGCGCTGCGCAATGAGGCACATGAATGATGCGGGGCGGGACCTGCACGATCTCCTGGACTGCGGCGATATCAATCGCATACTCCTGGGCAGCGATCCTGAAACTGACCAGCTGCAACTCGTCGTTCGGCGTTTCTTCCTGTTCCTGCTTGCGCAGCTCAAGACTGCCGGAAAGACGTGCACCGTTCCGGTCCATGCGAGCCATCTGGGCAAACTCACGAAGCACCAGCTTCTCGAAATCAAGCACCATGACTACCGGATAGCCACCCACGTTCTTGAGCAAACCGGCCAGCAGTGCGGTATCGATGGTGCTCTGCAAGCCGTCCGCTGCCTCGATCTTGTCCACGCCCACATCCAGAACGCTGGTGACCCGGTCCACCACGAAGCCCAGCGGCTGGCCTACGTTGATCACCACAGCACGAGTAGCGTCGTCCTTGTCACGGTCGGGAAATCCGAAAATACGCCGCAGCGAGACGATGGGAAGTATTTTCCCGCGCAGGTTCGCCAATCCGTCCAATGTGTGCGGGGCCAGGGGCAGCCTGACCACCTCCGGCGAACGTATGATTTCCTGCACCGGGGCCATGTCCACGGCAAAGACCTCATCGCCGGCAAGGAAGGTCACGAACTGCCGCGTGCTTACGCGCCCGTCACTCTCTCGTTCATCCAGGTCAGGGGCGGTGCTGTCAGTGACGATATCGGTGGTCATGGCAGCCCCTTAGACTGCGCTTTGGAGTTCGTCGGCCAGCGAGGAGATTTCTTCGATGGCTGACGCCAGTTCACGCGCGCCCTTCGATTGCTGTTCGGCTGCGCCGGCGGCTTCGCCAGTAGCCTTTTCGGCTTCCTGGGCAGCGCTCGAAATCTGTTCCACACCTTTCCTGGCCTGTCCGATGGAGGCGGCGATCTCGCTGGAGGTCGCCAGAATCGCCGCTGTCCCGCGCTCCACCTCGGCCACATCGTTATCGATCAGCACAAGGTTCTCAGTGGTGGTCTTGGCCTTCTCGGCCTCGGTGGTGGCGGACTTGACGATTTCTTCGAGGTCGGCGCTGACGCGGGAAATCTGGTCTTGCACAGCCTTGACCAGGTCCTTGATACGATCGGCGTTTTCTGCCGAATCGCGCGCCAGATTGCGGATATCGGTGGACACGACGACGAAACCCTTGCCGAATTCACCGGCGCGGGCAGCCTCCACCGAGCCATTGACGGCCAGCATGTTGGTCTGGATCGACACGGTCGTGATCGCTTCCACGATCTTGTCGATGCGGCGCGAGACCTGCTCGAGATCCCTCACCTGCCTGATGCTGTCCTGGGTGGTGCGAACCGAACTGGAAATGCCCTCGATGAGCTTTCCCACGTCAGTTTTGTTGGTGCTCAGCAGTGACTGGATGCTCTTGACCTTCTCCCCATTCACCGAGGCACGCTGTTGCGCAAGCTCCAGGCCCCTTTCGATCTGGCCGATCGCTGCCGACGATTCTTCGCTCGCGGCCGCCGCCACCTGGGTGCCCTTGCTGATTTCTTCCAGCGCCCCCATGATCTGGGCGCTTGCGCGATTGATTTCCTCCACGGCGGCAGACAGCTGTTCAGCGCTGGACGCGACTACCTCGGCGCTCTTGCCGACATCGGTCGAATTCTTGAGTTCTTCCGCGACTTCCGCCAGCGCCTGGGAGGCCTGTTCGGCCTCGGCCAGAGCCTGCGCCTGTTCATTGACGGTCTTGGCGGTTTCCTCGGCGGCAGCGGCCTGCTGCAAGGCCGCTGCGGCAATATCCTGAGAGCCTTTCATGGCCTGCTGCGCAGCCGTATCGGACTGTTTTGCACCGGAAGCGATCTCCGCCACACCGCGAGCAATCTCGCGGAAATCGATATCGATGCGTTCCAGCTGCGCCGTGATGACCTTGCCGTTCTCCACTTCCCCGCTCAGTACATTGGCAGAACTGGTGATGCCTTCAGCAATCGTTTTGACGTCCTGCTGGATCTGCCCTACCAGATCCTGGATCTGCTTGGCGCTGCGTTCCGAGGTTTCTGCCAGGGTGCGCACTTCATCGGCCACTACGGCAAAGCCTTTGCCGTGCTTGCCGGCGCGTGCCGCCTCGATCGCCGCATTCAGGGCCAGCAGATTGGTCTGATCGGCGATACGAGCGACCGCCTTGACGATATCCCCAATGTTGGATGCCTGAGCCTCCAGTTCGCTCACCATAGCCACCGAGCCCAATTGGCGCTGGCTGGCCACGACGACGTTGGTAATCAGATTGGCAACGTCACCGGAGGTCCTTGCCAGCAGGTTCTGGCAGGCATTGACCTTGGTTTCGCTGATCTCGGAATCGCGTAACTGACTGGCGATGGATTCGGTCACCAGCTGAAAAGCGCTGCTGGATTCCTGTGCTGCCCCGGAAGCCTCCTCCGCCCCTGTCGAGATCTGGTCTGCAGCGCGGCGCAACTGCTCTGCGGCCGAAGCGGCTTCGTTGATACCGGAAGACAGCTCTCCCGTGGCAGCCGCGATGCGCTCGGCGGCCTGCTGCTGTTTGGCCAGCGTGCGTGCGCGCTTGCGCTGCACCTCTGCCTCGCGCGCGGACATGCCGGCCCTTCGGTCGGCATCCTTGTCTTGAAATGCCGCTGAAGAGCGGAGGATATTTTTTTTCACCAGGGCCACGAGAATTCCTTTCGAATGAAATAGAGCTGGAAACGGTCCCGGTGCCGCCACCTCGTCGCCAGCGGAGCTTTTCGCATCCGTCAGCGCCAACAACGGCATAAACCACCCCCAGCCATGGAGGCTTTCGTTATGGACTTCTGCCGGCCATATCGGCCGGTCCTCTGACCACCCTGAATTTGCTCAATAGTTACGCAATCAGGTTGATTAAATACTCAACCAAGCAATTCTTCAGAAGGCGAATTTATCGTTGAGTACTTTTGCATATTTTACAGATTTTACATATTATGCGCAGTATTGAAATTATATTTTGTAGTTTTTGCATTTTAATTCATGTATTAATCATCGATTTAATGCGCAGGCGGAAATTGTTTACACGTCGGCCGTTACCTGCGAGGGAAGCGTGTCCCAGATCAAACGCCTGACGAGAGCAGGGTGTATCCATCAGACCGAAAGGAGCCTCTAGTGAGCGCGGACCAACATTTCCTGGTAGTGGACGATTTTTCGACGATGCGTCGCATCATCATCGGACTGCTCAAGGAACTGGAATATATGAAGATCACCGACGCCGATGACGGCTCGTCGGCCTGGAAGATTCTGGAGTCGGGAGTGCTGCCCATCAGCTTCGTCATCACCGACTGGAACATGCCGGGCATGGACGGGCTTTCCCTTCTGAAGAAGATTCGGGAAACCCCGAAACTGCTGAAGTTGCCGGTGCTGATGGTCAGCGCGGAGGCAAAGAAGGAGAACATCGTATTGGCCGCCGAATCCGGCGCCGACGGCTACATCGTCAAGCCATTCAACGCCGCAACCCTGGACGACAAGATCAGCAAGATCCTGCAGCGTCGACGCAGCATGGGCCTGCAATGAACTCACGTCAATCCGCCCCTTTCAGACAACGCCCTGGAGCTTGAACCATGCAATCCCACGATTATTTCGACGTTCCCCTGGAAAACATGGAGGCAGCGCTGGCCCACCAGTCGACCAGAGCACGCCCCAGGAACGTCAAGGTGCCTACGCGTGCGGAGGTGGAAACCCTGCCGCCCGATGAGCTGCATCTCCTGATCCGCAAGTGGATCTACAAAAGTGCGATCGAGATCATTCCCAGCCGCAAGCAAATTGCGCAAGTACTGGAGACTTTGCGCAGCCGGACCGATATCTGTACGTCGCACGCGCTGGTCGCTCTGTGCGAGGCGTATGTGGAACAAGGGCAGGCAGGAGATCGCGGCAACGCAACAGCCGATCCGAGGATGGCTTCCGCTCAATCCGGCAACTCGTAATGAACACCGAACCCAGTTATGTCCACGATAGAAAATGACTTGACGGCACTGAGCCGTGTCGTAGAACAGCAGTATCAGATGCTGGCGCAGATAACCAAACTGATTGAGACCGACATTGCCATCCGCGAGGCACATACGGCGATCTTGCAGACGCTGGCCGCAATGGTGAGCAATGAACCTGATTTCTCCCGACTGCTGTCCGGCATCCATACTGCACGCCTTACGCAACAGATCAGCACCGACGTCGACAATCGATTCATTCAGACCTACATCGACAACATCAATACCTTTCTGCCGGACACGCGGAAGTTTCCTCCCATGGCCAATCCAAAAAAATAATCGCCCTTCCCTGCTGGCAGTTTTCCGTTCGTTGACCGGCTGCCAGCTGCGCGCAGCCGTTGCCCTCAGCTCCTCAGCATACCAATATCTGCAGCCACAAAAGGCTTTACCATTCCTTGATCTGGCTCATCTTAATTTCAAACGCCGGCGTAAATGGCCAACATTGGAGACGGCACAGAGTACAATCAGGCGCTTTGCTTAAAGCCTATAAGGTTCTGTGATTTTGCTCGCCCGGGCGCCGAGATGGTCAATTGCAACAGAAATGTCACAGTAGAGCGCAAATGAAAACGTTTTCATTGCCAACCCTAAATTAAAATTCCGTTTTTTACATTTTCTTGATATTTTTTGCTGAAAATGCGAAATATGAAAATTTAAAATATTGCCGTCAATTCCCATTACCTGCGAGGACTCAACTGATGGAGCATGCAACGCTATCTCGGGTGGCCACGCCTTCCAGCCCGGATCCTGTGATGACTTCGCGAGAGGCCGCAAATATGTTGGGCGTTTCAATCACCACCGCACAGATGTGGATGGAGAGCGGAATGCTGGCGTCATGGAAAACCCCCGGCGGCCACCGGCGCACCCGCTTGAGCTCTGTGATGACCCTCATCGATCAAAGGAAAATGCCGCCCTCTGCCCAAGCGCTGGAGATGCCAACCGGCAAGATCGTCGGCGAGGATACGGGAAGATCGAGGTTTGTTGAACAGGTCAATACGCGCTTGCGGCCAGATTCGCGCTTTGATCGCCTGACCTGGCTTGCGAGCGGACTTCTGGATATGCCGGTATCGATGATCACCTTCCTGACCACCGAACTGCAGATCTTCAAATCGGCCCGTGGCCTCAATATGAGTTCGACACCGCGGGCATGGGCATTCTGCAATTACACGATCACACAGCCGGGGGTATTTTGCGTCCCCGATGCAAAAGCCGACCCTCGCTTCGCCAGCAACCCGATGGTCACGTCGGCACCGTTCTTCCGCTTTTATGCCGGGGTCCGCTTGACGTACGAGGGCAAGGCGCTGGGAGCACTTTGCGTCGCCGATACAGAACCTCGCATATTGCGCTCGCATGAACAACAGGCACTGGAAGAGCTCGGACTGGTTGCTTCGGACCTGCTCAAGCTGCACATTCTGGAGTCACGCTGACTAACCGGCTGCAGCTTGACAACGGTGAACCGTCAATCCTTTCCGAGATCCCTGATTGCCCAGTTCAGTACCGCGTTATAGATCACGTCCGAGTCAGTCTCGATGGTTTCCTGCATGCAGGAAAGCAAATACTGCTGACATGCCACCACTGCCGGCCCTCTGCTGCTTCCGAGCGCCATCTTGGCACTAACCAGCGTAAATGCGAGTTGTTCCATCATGTCCTGCCCCGCACTGGCTTTCACGGCAAGATCACGTAGACGCTCCGCATATTGGCCAACCTGACTCGCGGCGCTCCCCTTCATGCGATCAGGCCCCTGCACTGTCAGCGGCCGCGCCCGGAAACTTCAACATCTTGATCGCCTCCAGGCATTCGGTGGCTTGGCGCAACAGCAATACGGGATGTTCCTGGACCGCAAGCTCGAAGGGAGGGATGAGTTTGACCAGCAACATTGCCAGCTTGATGTCCTCCTCATCACTTCCCCAGAGCAGCTTCTTGACGAAGAGTTCTGCACCGATCGAGCGAATCATCGTGTTGGCCAGCATCAATTCCGCACAGGCGCCATCTTCCGCCCCATATTGCTCATGCAGAATCTGCTGGACTGCCTTGCTCAGATCTTGCGCACTTTGCTCCTTCAGCCGATCACCGGCCCGCTCGAAATAGTCGGTCAGTACCTTGATCTGGTCGGTCAAACGCCTGACCGAGCGGATCATGGACCGTAGCTCATCTGGACGCATGGCCGCGAGCTTGGACGTGTTCAATGGAACGCTATTCATCCCGATCTCCCAGTTAGTGCAGCGCCATGGTTAGCAAGTTGTCCGCCGACGATGACTCGAGCTTGAATGCGCTCACTGCAGCGCGCAGTTCGATAGTCTGTTCGGCCAGCGTCTTGGCCCCGGCGGCCACCTCTTCCACCAGCGCGGCGTTCTGCTGCGTCATCTGGTCCATTTGAAGGACGGCTTGATTGACCTGATCGATGCCGGCGGTCTGCTCCGAGGATGCCTCCGTGATTTCACTCATGATCTCCGAGACACGGCGCACTGCGGTGACGGTATCGTCGATGGTTTCTCCTGCCTCAATGACCAGGCGGGTCCCACGTGCGACCCGCTCCGAAGACAGGCTGATCAGATCCTTGACATCTTTGGCGGCCGAGGCGCTGCGCTGGGCCAAGGCGCGCACCTCGCTGGCAACGACCGCAAATCCGCGCCCCTGGTCGCCCGCACGCGCAGACTCGACCGCAGCGTTGAGCGCCAGGATATTGGTTTGGAACGCGATGGCCTCGATGACCGAAATGATCTCCGATACCTTGGCCGAGCTCTCCGAAATGTCTGACATCGTGTCAATGACCCGGCCTACCACCTCGCTTCCCTTGGCCGCCATCTGGGAGGCATTGGTTGTCAGGTTATTGGCCTGCTTGGCACTTTCAAAGTTCTGCCGCACGGTTGCGGCCAGTTGTTCGAGACTCGAAGCCGTCTCCTCGAGGGAGCTGGCTTGTTCTTCAGTACGTTCGGACAGGTCGGTATTGCCGGTGGCGATTTCGCCGGCAGCCAGCGCGATCGACTCCCCGGACGACTGGATTCCCCTGACCATTGCTGACAGTTGATCCTTCATCCTCGCCAGCGAACTCATCAGGCTGACGTCATCATTGCCCTTGACCGCCACGGCAATGTGCAAATTGCCCGCAGCAATCTGTTGGGCCACCGCTTTTGCATCATCGGGCTCGCCGCCCAGCGCCCGGGTAATACTGCGGGTCAGGGCCCAGCCGATCACCATCGACAACAGGATGATGATCAACCCCGAGCTGAGCAAAGCAATGGTCGTCATCTTGCTTGACGTCCTCAATTCAGCACGGCGCTCGGAGAGGAGCGCTTGCTCTTCCTCGACGAATTGGTGGGCGATCAGACGGAAGCGATCCATCAGAATCTTGTCCGGCGCCGCGGCAAAATAGCTGCTCAGTGCCTGCGGCGACGCGCCTGCATTGACGTCCTGCCGCAGGCGGAGCAATTCCCTATCGATGTCTTCTATCTTGTTTCGCAGGCTTTGGATCTCCAGGAGCCGCTTTTGCTGAGCTGGATTATCCGAGGTCAAGGATTGCGCGCGGGAGAAGGCCATCGCAAAATTCTCCTTTCCCTGTCGATACGGATCCAGAAAGCTCTCGTTGCCCGACACCAGGTAACCCCTCACCCCGGTTTCCATGTTCACCATGTTGACCAACATCTCGCCGCTGGTTGCGATGACCTCATAGGTATGCAGATTCAAGGCGTTCGCTTGTTCCTGGCGTTGAAAGCTCAGCAGAGAGAGCGTGCTTCCGACCAGCGATATGACGACAATGGAGGCGAAAGCCATCCCCAGCTTTTTTGCGATGGTTAGCGAAGAACGCATGAACTCCCTCTTTATTGATCTAAATTGATGGCAAATTGAATTGCTCATTGGGACTATAAAAGCCTGCCTCAGCTCAACCGCTGCGCTCACCAGAACGCACAACGCATAGCCGTGATCTGTTCCGGCGGGTCCATGATGGCGGCCACCGCCTTGAGCCATTCACGCAGCGCCAGTACCACCCCACGTACACCTCGTTCCAGTCAATGCGACGGACGCTCCAATTGACAAAGCTGATGAAAGTCAGCCGCTATCATGGCCAGCCCCTCGAAAGCGCGCCTCTCGCGCAGCCGAAACATCCGTGGTTCGGTGTCCATGACGCAGAGTCCTCCGAAAGGCGTCCCATCCACCGAAAGCAGCCGGGTAGCCGCAAAGAACCGGACGAACGGCGAGTTGACGACCAGCGGTTCATGACAGAAGCGCAGATCCCTGCTGGCATCCGGAACTACGAGAACACCTGCATGCATCAGCGCGAAGCTGATGAACGCGTGCGGATACGAGTTATCGTCAATTGGCAAGCCGGCCACGCCGTGAAAAATTACTTTGTCCGACGGAAAAAGTTTCACCCATGCCATAGGGACGTCCAACAATTCGGCAGCCAGCCAATTGAGCCGATGGAATCGCTCCTCAAGTCGCAATTCATCCATTTTTGTTTTAAGCAAGCGTTCCCCGATTCCTGATCGCCCCAGATCAACCTGCCTCAATGCTTTGTTCGACGCCCCGACCACAACCAGGACCTCGGTGTTGAGCACATCCGGCACCATGGGTCTCACTGATTGCTAGCCCGCCCTCACCGACAGTGCATTGATTGAAAGGAGGCTAAAAATTCTCAAAAAGGTTACAAAACCAGTCGCTGCAAACTTTAATATTTTTTATATTCAGCATTTTTAAATAGAAATAATACAACTTAACTGTACTTTTAGCACGATCTACTTTTTTATTTTGTCAAAAAAATACAAAATTTAAAAAAAAGAGGGATTCCACAGAACAATAAATTTGATATCTTTAAGGTGCCCAAGTAGAGAATCGAGTCGTGAACAGATCAAGGGCGCTTGCGCTGCCCTGGCGGGATACCACGGCTCGATCGCGTTAGAGCGAATGTAGCGACGAACCGTGTCGCGAGAGATGTCCCGTTGGTGGGCAATTTCTCTTCTCTAACTGCGACCCGGATGCACCAGCGTCGGATGATTCCGAACCCGGCCACGTCTACCGCCCCGGTCTCCGGCTCGCTGTGATGAGCAGGACCGAGGTTTCAACATGGGCAACTTAGGCTGCAAATTTCCTGGGAAAGAGGTCGCAGCCGGGATGCCATTCCACGGCCGTAGAACAGCCTTTTTTCCATCCTGGAGCCAGCCGGAGGAAATTCTGTATCTGCCGGTTTCGCATCATTCCCTCTTCACCGAGACCGGCCAGGGGAATCTTCTGTTTCTCGCCCGGTTTTTCCTGATGGCAGCTTCTTCGATGCACAGGTAACGTGTTACCCGATCATTGGAGCGATTAATGAAGAAGAACATGCGGAGGATAGGAATTCGCCACTTTGCGGTACTGGAAAGCTTGGGCGAAATGTCCGAAAAGGAGGAGTTGCCCCTGGCGCTAGTGCGTTATGCAGTACGTAAATGTTTAATTTCAATGGAGGCAACTGGTGCCGCCCCGACAGAGGTATTTGCTGTCTATTTCGAGCTGGCGAGACAGTCGTTGGATGACATGGAGCCAAAGGGGCAACATGTAAGGAGAGTAATAGAGTCAGCCGTTGACTATGCTGACCATATGCTTCGTGTGGAATACGGGGAAAAGCACTAGGGCCCTCTTGCTGAATAACGGCAATCGGCGGTTCCGATGCTAGCGCCTGGCTCGTCCGTCGAGCCGGACTGACAGGAAAAAAGAGAGCTGGCACCGGCTGGCCCACCCAGAAACCTCTTTAACATCGCCGCAGCACCAAGGTCGATAACGGAGGCAAGGTCAGCACCAGCGAGCTGGATTGCCCATGAGAAGCTTCCGGTTGCGCCGTCAGGCAACCGCCATTGCCCAGGTTGCTGCCGCCATAGACATCAGCATCGGTATTGAGAATTTCTTCCCATCGATATTGATTGGCCTCACCTGGTGGCACACCGATCCGGTAGTGGTGACGTGGCACCGGCGTCATGTTGACCACCACCAATATTGGCGCGTTACCGGTGTGCATGCCTTGAGAAGCGGTTCCGTCGGTATCTCCGGCTGCATGGCGAAGATACGCGAATACGCTGTTCACATCATCATCACCCACCACCCAGGTAAACCCTTTCGCCTCGGTGTCGTGACGATACAAGGCCGGGGTGCATGCGTACAACCGGTTCAGATCACGTACCAGCCGCTGGACGCCACGATGACGAACATCATCCAGCAGATCCCATTGCGCAGACCGGTCAGGGTTGAACTCATTGTTTTCAGCAAATTCGCAACCCATGAACAGCAGCTTCTTCCCCGGATGCGTCCACATGAAGCCGAGATAAGCCCGCAAATTGGCGAAACGTTGCCACGAATCGCCTGGCATCTTCTGCAGCAGCGTGCCCTTCCCATGCACCACTTCGTCGTGCGAGATCGGTAGCACAAAGGCTTCCGAAAACGCGTAGACCATACCGAAAGTCAGGTCGTGATGATGGTAGCGCCGGTGGATGCTGTCGCGTTCAACGTAACGCAGCGTATCGTGCATCCAGCCCATGTTCCACTTGTAGGAAAATCCCAATCCGCCCTTCTCCACCGGCGCCGTGACGCCGGGCCAGGCCGTGGATTCCTCGGCGATCATCAGCGCCCCGGGGCAGCGCTCGGCCACAGTCTGGTTGAGCTCGCGCAGGAAATCCACGGCTTCCAGGTTCTCCCGGCCACCATAGATATTGGGCACCCATTCTCCGGCATTGCGGCTGTAATCCCGATAAAGCATCGATGCAACCGCATCCACGCGCAGGCCGTCGACATGAAAATGCTCCAGCCATTCCAGCGCGCTGGCGATCAGGAATCCGCGCACCTCATGCCGCCCGAAGTTATAAATATGCGTATTCCAATCTTGGTGGATACCCTCGCGCGGGTCGCCATGTTCATACAAGGGCGTGCCATCAAAATACGCCAGGCCATGCGCGTCCGATGGAAAATGCGCCGGTACCCAGTCGAGCAGAACGCCGATTTCCGCGCGATGACAGGCATTCACGAAGACGGCGAAATCCCCCGGCGGACCGAAGCGGGCGCTGGGTGCAAACTGCGACAAGGGCTGATACCCCCATGAGCCGCCAAACGGATGTTCCATCACCGGCAGCAGCTCGACATGCGTGAAGCCCATGCCCTTGACATAGGGAATCAGCCGGTCCGCCAGTTCGTACCAGTCAAGGTTTCGATTGCCCTCCTCCAGCACCCGCATCCAGGAGGCCGGATGGACTTCATAGACCGACATCGGCGCCTGCCGAGCCTGCCGTTGCACGCGCTGCTGCATCCACTCCCCATCCTGCCAGCGGCGGCCGGCGGCCAGTTTTCTGTCATCGACAACGCGGGAGGCGGTGGCCGGAGGGGCTTCCGTTGCGCGCGCCATCGGGTCGGCCTTGGCAGGCAGCAGTTCACCGCGCGGGCCGATGATTTCATACTTGTAAAGCACGCCCTCACCCAAACGCGGAACGAACAGCTCCCACACGCCGGCACTCTGACGCAGACGCATGGGATTGCGCCTGCCATCCCATTGATTGAAATCGCCGATGATCGACACGCGCTGCGCATTGGGAGCCCAGACCGCAAAACGCACGCCTGCCACGCCATCGATCACCATGACTTGCGATCCGAAACAGCGTGCCAGCTGCCGATGCCGCCCTTCGCGAAAAAGATGCAGATCAAAATCGCTCAACAACAGGCCGAAGGCGTAGGTGTCTTCAGTAATCTGAACCACCTCGGCACCGCCAGCGCCCGGCCAGGTCACGTGAAAGACATAGGGAATCGCAGGCTGCCCATCCTGCGTCGGCAACGTCACGTCGCCGCAAAAAATCCCGCTGTGCGGGCGCGCATTTTCATGCGCTTGGGCCGGGTCGGCGCTCGGCGACCATTCAGGCAAATTGCCCAACAATGGTCCAAGCGCACCGGGCGCGTCGGGCGACCTTGAAACCGCCTGCACAGCGCTAGCGCCTGGAAAATAGCAGCAAAGCCGCAACCGTTTTTGTTTGGCTTTCCGAGTCCCGGCACCTGTGGAGTCGGATATTTCCCGTGGCCCCAGCAACGCGAAGGGGTCGCCCAACCGTCCTTCCTGCAGGCTGGTGGCCAATGTCATATCCAAAGAGATTTCCGATGGCTGATCAGCTGAGGCTTCAGTGATGCTCTTGCTTCGTGGCCGTACCATTCCTGCTCCTTTGTCGATCAGTAGTGTCCCGGGCCGCGACGATGGACTACACGCCGCTTTCCTGTCCCAGGATCCGATCCGCTATGACACACAGGCCGTTGAGCGGAACATGCATCCAGGTCGGGCGATTGGCCGCCTCGTAACAAATCTCATAAGCCGCTTTTTCCAGAGTGAACAAATCCAGAAGCTCGGCTTGTGCGGTCAGCGGCAGGCTCTGCTCCAGCAACGGATTGCCGAGGCGGTAGCCTTCCATCAGCGCTGCCTTGCAGGCCGGCGCGAAGCTCTGCAGAATCCTGGCCTTGCAGGCGAGAGCAGTCTCGTCAAGATCACTGGGGCCGATGGTGTGAGCAAAGGCGGCCGCATAATCAAACGAGCGCAACAAGCCAGCGACATCGCGCATCGGGCTTCCTTTTGCGCGGCGCTGCTCGAGCGTACGAGCCGGTTCCCCTTCGAAATCGACGATATAGACATCATTGAAAGCAATCAGCACCTGACCCAGATGCAGGTCGCCATGCAGGCGCATGCCAAGCGACCCTTCTGCGGCCTGCGCCAGCTGATGGATCCGCTCGAGCAAGGCTGCGCGTTGGTCCAGCAAGCGGCTGACCCGCTGCGCATCGTCGGCGTTGGACCATTCTTCCTTTTTGCGCAGGATGTCGCACGCAGCATCGAATTGCCGGACCGCTGCCTGCGCCCATTCCGTCCAGACAGGCTGGAGGATGGTTTCGGGATCGAAGGCAGGATCATCGCTGGGTTGACCCAGCAGACTATGCATCTCCCCCAGACGCTGGCCCAGCAAGCGCGAGAACGTCACCAGTTCGGCCAGGGCGGAGTTGTCGTCCATCTTCTGTGCATCCCGGCCAGGGGGCTGACGGGATTGGTCCAGCGCTTCACTTTGAATCGCACGCTCCAGCGTATCCATGCTCCATTGCCAGGCATCGCCCTGATTGTCGATGTACTGCTGCAACACGATCAGCGCGTAGGGCTTTCCATCAGCGTCGACCCGCACCACCTCGCCCAAGGTGGCTGCCACGTTGGCGAACCCGTGCTCGGTGAGATAGCGCCCCATCTCGATTTCCGGATGGATGCCTGGTTGGACCTGCCGCAGCACCTTCATCATCATGACGTTGTTGATGACCACCGAGCTATTGGACTGCTCCTGGGTGATGCGGCGCAATTCCAGTGCAGTGCCGAGAATGGCCGGATCGAACGCCTTGGTGGGAGTGCAGTGCAGCTGTCCGGAGCGGGTCTTGATGGTGGCGCTGTCGGCAAGCAGCTCCAGCACCGCGATGATGAAAGAGTCGAGCGCAAAGGCATCGGTCAGATAACCTACATTGCGGCCGCGCCGCACCCGCGATAGTGCCAGTTGATGCGGCAATGCAGAGATCGTATCCTCTTCGCGGATGAAACCCAGCGGCAACAAATAGCGATGGATGGCATGGCGCTCCGCGTTTTCCGCTTCACCCGCTGCCCCGCTGCTGTGGACGTCAATTTCCGTCAGCACGATCGGCAAGGCACCGGGCCGGGTCCTGGACATCGGCAAGGTGGTTGTTTCCATCATTTCCACCCGCTCGATATGCCGTTGCTTCCCCGCATACCAGCGGCGCTTCAGCAAATAGTGTGGAAAGACCTCCCGCTCCAGCAGTGCGCGCGCAGGCTGATCCATGATCTCCTGCACGCCCTTCCTCAACACCAATGTCACGTATTCGGGCAGCGGCTCCGGGGTCGCTGCATGCCATGAGGGCATATTGGCCTCCGGGGCCAGCAAGAACCAGTAAAAGCCGAAAGGTGGCAAGGTCAGCAGGTAGTTCAACTGCCCGATGGGCGGAAATGCAGCACCGCCCATCATCTCTATCGGAATGCGCCCGGCGAAGGCCGACAAGTCCAGTTCCACGGCCTGTGCCGATTGCGATACGTTGGCCACGCACAAGATGGTCTCGGTCACACCACCTGGCGCCGGATCGGTGAATTCCCGCAAATAGGCGAAGATTTTCCTGTTGCTGGGATAGACCAGCGCCAGGCTGCCGCGCCCGAACGCCTGGTGCTGCTTGCGCACGCTGAGCAAGCGGCGCATCCAGTTGAGCATGGAGTGGCGGTCCGCACTTTGTGCTTCGACATTGATCGTCTGGTAACCGTATTGCGGATCCATCAGCAGCGGCAAGACGAGCCGCGCCGGGTCGACGCGCGAAAAACCACCGTTACGGTCTGGCGTCCATTGCATCGGTGTACGCACGCCGTCGCGGTCGCCGAGGTGGATGTTGTCACCCATGCCGATTTCATCGCCGTAATAAATGACGGGCGTGCCGGGCATTGACAGCAGAAAGCTGTTCAGCAACTGGATACGGCGCCAGTCCCGCTCCACCAGCGGTGCCAGTCGTCGGCGAATACCGAGATTGATGCGGGCCCGGCGATCCGGGGCATAGAAGTTCCACAGGTAGTCCCGCTCGGCATCGGTCACCATTTCCAGCGTCAGCTCATCGTGATTGCGCAAGAAAATCGCCCACTGGCAGTCGGGCGGGATGTCCGGGGTCTGGCGCAGGATATCGGTAATGGGGAAACGATCCTGACTGGCCAGCGCCATGTACATGCGCGGCATCAGGGGGAAATGGAAGGCCATATGGCATTCGTCGTTGTCGCCAAAGTACTGTTGCACGTCTTCCGGCCACATGTTCGCTTCGGCCAGCAACATGCGGTCCGGATAGTTGCGGTCCATCTCGGCGCGAATCCGCTTCAGGATGGCGTGCGTTTCCGGCAGGTTTTCGTTGGAGGTTCCTTCGCGCTCGATCAGATAGGGCACGGCATCCAGGCGTAAACCATCGATGCCGAGATCGAGCCAGAACGACATGACATTGAGCACCGCCTTCAGTACGTGCGGGTTGTCGAAATTGAGATCAGGCTGATGCGAATAAAAGCGGTGCCAGAAATACGCCTTGGCGACCGGATCCCAGGTCCAGTTCGATTTTTCCGTGTCGACGAAAATGATGCGCGTGCCGCCGTAGCTCTTGTCGTCGTCCGACCAGACGTAGAAGTCGCGCGCTACCGAGCCTGGGCGTGCCCGGCGTGCGCGCTGGAACCAGGGATGCTGGTCCGAGGTATGGTTGATGACCAGCTCGGTGATGACGCGCAGGCCGTGGTCATGGGCTGCGGCGATGAAGCGCCGCACGTCGCTCATGTTCCCATAGTCGGGATGCACGTTCTTGTATTCAGAAATGTCGTAGCCATCGTCGCGGCGTGGTGACGGATAAAAAGGCAGAAGCCAAATCGTATTGACCCCGAGCCCCGCGATGTAGTCCAGCTTTTGGATCAGCCCGGCAAAATCCCCGATACCATCATCGTTGGCGTCGAAATAGGATTTGACGTGAATCTGGTAGATGACGGCATCCTTGTACCAGAGCGGATCGCGAGTGAATTGCAGCCCACTTCCAGCCGGTTTCGTCCTGCCGGCGCGTTTTCGGCTGCTGCCCTTCCCTTCCCGGGCCTGAGATTTTGCCTGGCCGGCATGTTGTTCAAGCGGAGCCGCTTGTTGCGCAAGCTTGCTCTCGTTATCGATTTTCATCTCATGTCTCCCCTGCCCGAATGCGCCAGATAGCGTACGGCCGCTCACGCGGGTCCAGCACGATGGACTGATGTTTGCCATACCAGTTGAAGCGTTGTTCGCCCAGCAGATCCACCACATCGAGGCAGGCATGTTCACCGTGTTCAGGCAGGCCGAATCCTGCGAGCGGCAACTCGATTTCGCCCCGCTGCGTCTGGAAAGGATCCAGATTGATGGCTACCAATACGGTGTTATCGCCGAAGCGCGTGGTGTTCTGATCGGCAGATGAGCCTGACGGCATGGCTGCGGTTGATTTGACGAAGTAAAGGATCTGATCGTTGGTCACCGTCAGAAAACGCACGCCCAGGTGCGTCTGCAAGGCGGGATTTTCGGTACGGATCTGGTTCAGGCGCGTGATGTCGTCAACGATATTGCCCGGGCGCTGCCAGTCCCAGCTGCGGATTTCGTATTTCTCGGAATCGAGATACTCCTCCTTGCCCGGCACCGCGCTTGCCTCGCATAACTCGAAGCCGCTGTACACCCCCCACAGCCCGGACAAGGTGGCCGCGAGGGCCGCACGGATGCGGAAGCCCGCCCGTCCTGATCGCTGCAGGAACTGCGGATTGATGTCCGGTGTGTTGACAAAGAAATGCGGCCGGTAGAAATCGCGCGGCTGAGCGTCCTCACCCTTATCCGCCGTCAGTTCGTTCAGATAGTGGATCAGCTCCTGCTTGCCATGGCGCCAGGTGAAATACGTGTAGGACTGCGAAAAGCCCGCCTTGGCAAGGCGGTACATCGGCTTGGGACGGGTAAATGCTTCGGACAGGAAGATCACCTGCGGATACCGGCTGCGCACGGAATCGATCATCCACTTCCAGAAGGGAAACGGCTTGGTATGCGGGTTATCGACACGAAATACGTTGACACCCTGCTGCACCCAGAAGACCACGATGTCGCGCAGGGCGATCCAGAGATCAGGGATGGCGTCGTCGGCATAGAAGTCGACGTTGACGATATCCTGATATTTCTTCGGAGGATTCTCGGCATAGCGCATCGATCCATCGGGACGCCAGGCGAACCAGCCCGGATGCGCCTTGAGCCACGGATGATCCGGTGAGCATTGAATCGCGAAATCCAGCGCCAGCTCCAGACCGTGTGCGGCGGCGGCGGCGCGCAGGCGTGCAAAGTCTTCGAAGGTCCCCAGTTGCGGATGGATGGCATCGTGCCCGCCTTCCTTGCTGCCGATGGCATAAGGACTTCCGGGATCCTCTGGCCCGGCAGTGACGCTGTTGTTCTTTCCCTTGCGGTGCTTTTTCCCGATGGGATGGATGGGCGGGAAGTAAAGCGTATCGAACCCCATCGCACGAATGGCGGGCAGGCGCGCGATGACGTCATCGAAGGTGCCGTGGACATCGGCGCTACCACTCTGGGAACGGGGAAACAGCTCGTACCAGCTGGAAAACAAGGCGGCGCTGCGCTCGGCCTCCAGCGGATATTCGGCGGCGCTGCGGGTCAGGAAGGCACGTGCACCCGACAGGTCCGTCAACTGCTTCACCAGTTGACTGGTATCGTCCCTGCACAGCAAGGCCAGCCCTTGATCGATCTCAGCTTGCCGCTTGGCGCTCCTTCTGGACTTCGACAGCGCAGGCCCCAGTGCCTTGAGCAAGGCTACGCCGCGTTCCAGCACGATCGGATCGACGTCCTGTTCCACACCGCGATCTACCAAGCCGGCGATGAGTAGCCGCCCTTCTTCCAGCTCTACCGCAACATCCTGTCCGGCCGCCATCTTCTTCTGCAGGCCATCGCGGAAGGTTTCAAAGATATCGCTCCACGCTTGGATGCAGAAGTAATGCCGCCCCATGCGCGCCAGGGACAAACGCGCCTGCCAGCGGTCATTGGTACCGAGCTGCATGGGAACGCGATGCCACTGCACTTCGTCGGCCGCTCGCACCAGCACTTCAGCGGCAAGATGATCGTGCCCATCCATGAAGATGTCGGCGCTCACGATGAAATGCTCTCCGACGATACGCTTGGCAGCGAAGGCACCCTGATCCACGGCAGGGGAAACGCATTCAATGGCAATGCGGCTGGAGCGCATGTCATCTGGCGCAGGGGTGACGTGATCGAGCTCACCGAGCACGCGTCGCGGCGCCTCCAGGGTCTGCACCTTCACGGCACCGGGCGCCAGTACGAGTTCTTCTCCCTGCCATTGCACGACGCCGCCTTGCAGGCGCTGATACCAGCCGTCATCGCTGATGCGCATCGCCGCCTCCAGATCGGTATTGACGGCAATCAGCACGCCATTGTCCGATGAGGCGTCGCGGCGCTCCATGAGTAGCCATGGCGAGTCAGCTGCACTCAGTGGCGTCAAACTGAATACTTGGCCTCGTTGCGCCAGGGCGCGATTGGCTTGCGTTACTTCGTTGCTGAAATCAAGATCAGCGTCGGCGCATGCTTGCTTGTAAGCCTCCGGCGTGGTCAATCGGGTAGCACTGCCCGCCCCGTGCGCCACGCTGAGCGAATCGGTGAGGCCATGTTCAAAGCCCATCGGCATCATCCACCCGGCCGCGCTGAGGGTGGCAAAATGCAGGGCCCGAAGCGCGCCCGCACGCCGCATTCGCAGGTCGCGCAAACCGTGTAGACGGGACAACCGGGGGCCAGAGGGATCTTCAGGAAACGCCAGTATGGGCGCTATTGCTGAGAGCTTTTTGTATTCGCGGAAATACCAGGGAGCGCGGAAGTCCCACCACGCCCCGGAAGAGAAGACCGCATCAAAGCCGCTGCCCGCCAGTCCATCAAGCTGAGCATGGGTACAGCCAGGCGTCCACCCGAGGAAGCAGCAGTCCGTACGAACGCTGCGCGCCATTACAAAAATCCGGGCCCAGAAATCCACTGGCACACTCGCCGGCTCCAGGCAGCGCCATCCGGTCACGCCGGCATCAAGGAGTCCACGCAATCGCGTCGTCCACCAGTCGAGCACGGCATCGGCGACGGCCGGATCTTCGAAACGCGGCCTGCACGTGATGAGCTTGGTCTCCGGCGTCCGCATGGTGATGGTATGCCGAGGGTCAGGCAAGGGATCCGAATCTTCGGCACCGGGCCGCACTGCAAACCATTCGGCATGCTCATGCAGTACAGGCTCATCAGCGTGATACCGCGTCAGCGCCAGGTCCACCAGCAGACGTAACCGATACACGTTGCAGAGCTTGACAATCTCAGCGATCTGGGCAAGGTCTGTTACCCCTTGTTCGTCGCCACACAGCAGAACATGGTTGAACTCCATCGCTGCGCCACGCGCCAGCACATCGTCCCAATCGGCCGGCGCCACAAGGAACGGGTCAACGCAGTAGATGCGCGGAGAAAAATCGTGGAGGGGAGGATTTTCCAATGCCTATTCTCTCTTTGCTGTTGATGCCTACAGGGAGGCCATTACTCATGCGTACTCAAGCCACGGCCCTGGCTCAAGTTAGCAATGCAGGCGGCGCGCAGACATCGGACAGCAACTCATACCCTTGTAGGATGCTGCCTCCCGAAGCCATGCCCCCTTACCACGCTTGATGCATCGGCACTCGAAGATCCTCCACTGGCAGCGCCGACAGAAGAGCTCCACGCCGGCCTTCGTCATCCCGCACGTGCTGGCACGTCAGCGGCCAACGACGAAATCCGCATCAGCAGGAGATTGCAAAAACGGTTGTTGGGAAAGCCCCTGGCGCTTTGCATACTCAGCAGCCACGTCATCTTGGGCAGGCCATTAAAGCCAGGAACAGGCCATGCACATCACCAGAAGAGTCATCAAGACGGCCATCGCCGCCCTGCTGCCGGTGCTGCCGACAAGCCCATTGTGGTGGGCGACCGGCGCGGTGCCCTGCCTTCTTCGCGGGCCATTGGCAATGGGGAATTTGGAAAAGTCACCGGGCAGAAGAGGGACTCCGCAAGTTCAACTCCGGTGCCGAGGTGATCGGGGCCATTCCCGGTGGCGATGTGCCGGTCGGCTATGTCGGTCCTTGCCCGCTGGTCGGTACGGCCAGTTCCGCAGTGACTGCGAAGGCCGTACCGTGTGCAAGCACATTGGCTTACAAAGGTGGATTGAGCGCTGCCGATGCCGTCAGTAGAGGCCGGCTTCGGTACGCTGGGGAAGCTCGCGGTCGTAGGCCTGGCCATCGACCTTGCCGCCGCTCAGGCGCTGGTGCATGGCGCCCGGCGAAGGCAGGCTGCTGCGTGCCACCTGGGCCGAGGCAGACCAGAGTTCAGAGCGCACGATGGCCTTGGAACAATGGAAGTAGGCGCGCTCGACCTTTGCCACGATGACGCTGCGCGGCAGCTTGCCGCGTATTTCGAAGCGGGCCAGCAAGGCCGGATCGGTCGAGATGGTGGCATGTCCGTTCACGCGCAAAGTCTCCCCCACGCCAGGAATGATGAACAGCAGCGAGATGCGCGGATCGGCGATGATATTGCGCAGGTTGTCGAGCCGGTTGTTGCCCGGGCGGTCGGGAACGACGAGCGTGCGCGCATCGATGATCTGCACGAATCCCGGCGGGTCTCCCTTGGGCGAGCAGTCCAGGCCTTCCGCACCGGCCGTGGCCAGCACCACGAAGGGCGAGGCCCGCACGAAGGCTTGATAGTCCTCGTTGAGGTGATCGATCTCCTTGACCAGGGCGCGCTCGCCGGGCTGGCCGTAGAGCGCTTCCAATTGTTCCAGGGTGGTGATGCTGTCCTTCACAGAGGTCTCCTTGGTGGCCGTGGCAAAGCGCCAGTATAGCGGGCACGCTCTCGTGCTTCGATGACCGGCACAGTATCGGCGGCCACCAGTACGTGGGCATGTACAGCCGCCCCACGCCCGCTCAGGCAACGCCAGGCGCTATTGTCCGACGTGCGGCATGCAAGGCGCGGCTGTTTCATTCATGGCCTTGCGCCTTCTCTGTCACGGCTCCGGTGGTCTGCCGCTGATGCTCACTCTTCAGTTTTGCCCTATAGGCGCTGACCTCGGATATCTTCATCCCTTCCGGATGCGGGCGATGCTTGGCTTGGCCTATCCGTTGCGCATGGTAGATGCCGGTATGTCCGGAAAAGAGATAGCTGACAACGCAGGCAAGTGCAGCAAAGGGGCCGATTTCGGGACCGAACAATTCAATGGCCATGATGGTGGACGCAATGGGCGTGTTGGCCGCACCGGCAAAGACCGCCACGAATCCCAGGCCCGCCAGCAAGGAAAATGGCAGATGCAGCAGCGGTGCCAGGGCGTTGCCGACGGTGGCACCGATGTAGAACAAGGGAGTCACCTCGCCTCCCTTGAAACCTGTGCCCAATGAGGTGACGGTAAAGATCATCTTGGCCAGGAAATCCCACGGCGCCACCGGATGCTGGAAGGATTCCACGATCACCGGGATGCCCAGCCCGATATAGCGATCGGACCCCACCAGCCATACCGCGATGGCGACCACCAGGCCGCCAACGAAGGGCCGCAACGGCGCATAGGCAATGTGCCGCTTCATGAAAGCAGACAGGCGATGGGTCGTATTGGCGAAGATCATGCCGACCAGGCCGAAGACGATGCCTGCGACTATCACGGCCACCACGCTCCAGAGCGCGATGGGCGCGCTGCCGGTCATCGCATAGTGCGTGTGATGCACACCCCAGGCCAGGCCGACCTGATCGGCCGCAATGGCGGCAATGAAGCAAGGAAAGATGGCGTCATAGCGCATGCGTCCGATAGCCAGGACTTCCAGCCCGAAGATCGCGCCGGCCATGGGGGTACCGAAGACCGAGGAGAAGCCGGCGCTGATACCGGCCATCAGCAGGATGCGGCGATCTTCCTGCCGCAGCCTGAACACGTGCGTCAACTGGTCAGCCAGGGAGCCGCCCATCTGCACGGCCGTACCTTCGCGGCCGACCGAGGCACCGAACAGATGGGACATGACCGTGCCGAACAGCACCAGCGGCGCCATCCGCAGCGGGATTACTTTTTTCGGATCGTGGATTTCATCGATCAGCAGGTTGTTGCCGGCCTCGACCGGCTTGCCGGTGTGGAGATAGAGCCAGCCGACCAGAAAGCCGCCCAGCGGCAGCAGCCAGATGATCCAGGCATGGCTTTGCCGCCACTGCGTGGCGTAATCGAGAGAAAACAGGAAGAACGCAGATGCCGAGCCAGCCAGCACTGCAATCAGGCTGGCAATGAGGCACCACTTTCCGATGTACGGAAGCAGATCGAGTTGTTCGGGGTAGTTGTAATGTTTCATGCTGCCAGGAATCAAGGTCATCGGCCTGGCGCAGAACTATCAAGGCGAATGCCTACAGTCCCGGGTTGCCAGGGTGCTGTAGGCATCATCAGCCCCAACAGAACGTTGGTGGCGGTTCAAGGAGGAATGCCATCTCCTGAGGCTCCGATACTAGCAAGTTTCGATTTGAAGGACAACGGGGCTCGCCCTGTCTGTTGTCTTATTTAGACGACTATCTGAGCCGCCTGGCAGACCAAAAGTCGCACGCCGACTGAATTTTCTGACTGCTCAGATAGGTGTGCCAGCCGCCTTGGTGCGCCATGGGCGGCCGGTGGTCCCATGGTTCACGGTGCGGCAGGATCATCGTCCCCTACCAGTTCCTTCACCCTGCGCGCCAGCACATCGGCTGCAAACGGTTTGGTCAGCACCTGCATCCCGCGCTCCAGGTGGCCGTGATTGAGTACCGCGTTCTCGGCATAGCCCGTCACGAAGAGCACCGGCAATTCCGGGCGCGGAGCGCGGATGGCGTCGGCCAGCTGGCGGCCGTTCATGCCGTTGGGCAGGCCCACGTCGGTCACCAGCAGATCCAGTTCCGGACAGGCCGTCAGCAACTTCAGCGCAGAGGGGCCGTCTTCAGCCTCCAGGACGCTGTAACCCAGATCACTGAGCACCTCCACCGTGACCATGCGTACCAGCGGCTCATCATCGACCACCAGGATGGTCTTGCTGCCAGGCGCGGCCGGGAGACTGCTCTCGCCGGGCAGTGACAGGTCGTCTTCGCCACCCTCGCCCAGATGGCGCGGAAGGTAGATGCACAGGGTCGCGCCCTGCCCCAGCTCCGAATAGATACGCACGGCACCGCCCGATTGCCCGGCGAAACCGTACACCATGGACAAGCCCAGCCCCGTGCCCTGCCCGGTGGGCTTGGTGGTGAAGAAGGGATCGAAAGCGCGCGCCACCACGTCGGGCGACATGCCGGTACCGGTATCGCTCACACACAGCGATACGTACTGCCCCGGCGCCACCCCGCGCTGCATGGCGGCGATGTCGTCCAGCCAGCGGTTGGCGGTTTCGATGGTCAGCCGGCCGCCATGTGGCATGGCGTCGCGCGCATTGATGCACAGGTTGAGCAAGGCATTTTCGAGCTGGCCAATGTCGACGAAGGTGCTCCACAAGCCGCCTGCGGCAATGGTTTCCACCGTGATGGCCGGCCCCACGCTGCGGCCAATGAGTTCATGCATGTCGGCCACGATGCGGTTCAGATCGGCGGACCGGGGGTCCAGCGTCTGCCGGCGCGAGAAGGCCAGCAGGCGCTGCGTGAGCGCGGCGGCGCGCTTGACGGCCGCTTGCGCACCATTGAGGTGGCGCTCGATGTCGGAAATGCGGCCTTGGGCCAGCCTCACCTTCATCAGTTCCAGACTGCCGCTGATGCCCGCCAGGATGTTGTTGAAGTCATGCGCCAGGCCACCGGTGAGCTGCCCCACGGCTTCCATCTTCTGTGCCTGGCGCAGCGCTTCTTCGGCTTCCAGCAAGGCGGCGGTACGTTCCTGCACGCGTTGTTCGAGAGTGTCATTGAGGGTGCGCAGCGCCGCCAGGGCGCGGTCGCGTTCAGCTTCCACGGCGCGCCGGCCTTCGATGTCGATCAGTACGCCCGGGAAAGTGCTGGCCTGGCCGTCCGGCGTCAGTTCCACGCGGCCATTGGCCTCCAGCCAGTAGTAACGGCCATCGCGCCGGCGCGTGCGGTATTGGTGGGCATAGGCTCCTCCGCGTGCCAGCGCTTCGCCGATGCGCGTGGAAAGCAGTTCTCGGTCGTCCGGGTGGACCGATTGCATGAGGTCTTCCAGCTTCAGTCCGACCAGGCCCTTTTCGGGCGGCACGCCGAACGCAGCGGCGAAACCCTCGTCGACGTTGAAGCGATCCGAGGGAATGTCCCAGATCCAGGTGCCGATGATGGCGCCAGCCTCCAGGGCCAGCTGCACACGCTGGACGTTTTCGCGCAGTGCGGCTTCGGTGCGCCTGCGCGCAGTGATGTCGCGAAACAGCACCGAGACCTGGCGCATTTCCACCGGCCCCACGCGGGTGGCCGAGACTTCGATGTGGCGGCCGACGGCCTGGAACTCCTGCTCGAAACGCAGCGGTTGGCCGGTCAGCAGGACCTGGCCATACACGTCCAGCCAGACCTGGGCATTGTCCGGTTCGATTTCGCGCAGGCGCTTGCCGACGATGCCCTCGATACCGGTGTGCCGGTAATAGCCGGAATTGGCTTCGATGTGCACGTAGTCACTGAGCGGCCCATGCGGGCCATCGATGAATTCGATGATGCAGAAACCATCGTCGATTGCCTCCAGCAAAGCGTGCCGATACGCTTTGCTCAAAGGAGGATTGCCTTCCGTTGCCGCTTGCTGATCCAAGATAACGCCCTTCCTCGTCGCGCTGGTCTGATTGAGCGTCATCCGCCAACACGGTCGTGTCGTCACGGTAGAGCTTGTCGGCATGGTAATGGAATAACCGGCGCTGCGGCCATGTTGCCGGTCAACTCCCCTCGCCATGACAGGCAAGCCCGCGGCCCGTAAAATGACGGCCCGCCGACCGTTGGCGCGCTCTTTCTTGTTGATTGGCTTCTATGACCTCCGCCCCGCGCAAAATGCTCCCGTCCGCACAAAATATTCCTGCCCGGCTTGATCACGTGGTGCTCAACACCCATTACGACATCGACCGCGCCCATGCGCAGTTACAGGCGCTAGGCTTTACCCTGACGCCGCGCGGCCACCATACGCTGGGATCGGTCAATCATCTGGTGATGTTCGAGGGCGGTTACCTTGAGTTGATCGGCCAGCCACGCGACAGCGCCAAGGTGCGCCAGGAAATCCTTGATAGTCCCCTGGGCCTGGATGGACTGGTCTATGCCGTCGAGGACGTGCCCGCCTGCCACGATGCCTGGCAGGCGCTGGGGCTGGCGGTGCAGCCGGTGCAGCACTTCTCGCGGCCGGTGGAGGTGGATGATGGGGTGGCCATCGATGCGCGCTTCTCCACGGTGCGCCTGATCCCAGGCCAGTTCGCGGCCGGGCGCGTCTATGCTTGCCGCCACTTCACACCGGAACTGGTGTGGCGGCAGGAATGGATGGCCCATGCCAACGGCGTGCGCGGCATTGCCAGCATGGTGGTACTGGATGGCGATCCGGCAGCGGCATGCCAGTCCTATGCGCGGCTGGGCCAGTGGGAGGATGGATTCCAGCTGGAGTTCATGGATGCCCCGGCGCTGGCCGAACGGCTGGATGCGCTGGCGGCCCACGGTCCTGGACGGCCTTCGGCCTTTGCGGTCTTGCGTTTCACGGGCGGTGACTGCGATGCGATTGCCGCACGTGCGCATGCCCATGGCTTGCCGCTGCAGAAGAAGTCAGAACGGCTGCAGGTGGCGCTGCCGGATTTTGCAACCGTGTTCGAATTCATCGACTGAGCCGCAGTGGCCTCATGAGGGAGCGGCCGCCACCTGCGGTGAGCAATCGTCCGGGATCTTCTGTCCCGGCGTAATCAGAGGAATCACTGCCGCCACCGGTGCCACCAGCGCCAGGGCCGCCGCTGCGCCGGCCCGTGCTGCCAGCCCCTCCTTGTTGGCACCGATGTCCGGTTTTGCGAAGGTGCCGCGTACATACAAGGGTGTGCGCAACGACAGGATGCGCACCTGCTTGGTCCGCGGAACAACGTTCAAGGCCAGGGTTTCCTTGCCCAGGTCGACCTGGCCGCTGACGTCGATGGCCGCATCCTCCGTGTTGAGAATGCCGTGACGTACCTGCGCCAGTCCGTCCTTGATGGTGACATCGGCCGCACCGCACAGCAGCTTGACCTGCTGGTCGCGGTAGATCTTGGCAAACACGGCATTGGCCAGATTCAAGCCGGCCGCTTCCAGGATGAACTTGCTGATGGTGCCTTGGCTCAGGTCAGCCTTGATCTCACCATCGGCGCCGGCCAGCATGGCAGCCACTGAATTGCCGCTACCGCTCAGCGTGGCCTGGCCATCGACCTTGCCGACGCTCGCATCGAACTTGCTCAGGCGCGGAAACAGCTGGCGCACCTGCACTGCCTGCAACTGCAGCTGCAGGCGCGCGCGGATGTCGGCCTGGCGCCCGTCCAGACTGATCTCCCCCTCGCCCTTGCCACCGGCTAGTGCAAAGTGCAGCGGTGCAGCGGTCAGCACCTGGTCTTGCAGGCGCAAGGTCGTCGTGGCGTCCTGCAAGTGGATGTCTGGATGCAACTCCACACGTTTTGCATACAAGCCGATCTCCGCATCCAGCTTGGCCCAGCGCTCGGGCTTGGCGGGATCCTCGGGAAGGACGCGCACCCTGGTGTGATCCTGACTGTCCCCTGCGTTCTTGCCAGCGGCCGGAACATAATCCGACAGGCGCAAGAGATCAGCCTGCGCTTTGACGCTCAGCCGGTTCTTGGGCGGACCTCTGTAATACTGCGCGTCGCCGGCAAAGTCACTGTCACCGACCTTGCCGGTGAAGTGGGCATAGTGCCAGTCCCAGGCGCGCGTCTCGCTGTCAACGCGGCTGATGGTGAGCTGGCCCTGTGTACTGAAGGGACGCGTGGCCGGTAGCGGCACCCTGCTGGCGGCGTAGAGACGATCCAGGCTGTCACCGCTGAGGGCGATCTGCAACTCGGCACGCGCGAGGTGATGAGGATTGACGAGATTGCCGGCCAGTACCGTATGCACGCCGCCTACGTCGCCTTCAGCCTGCAGCGGATAGATGCTGTCCTCGTTGAGCAGATCAGGCAAGGCGCCGCCGCGCAGCTTGCCCTCGATACGGGCCTGACCAAAGCGGCCGGACACGGCAGCCTGCAACACCAGAGCGGTCGGGTTGGCGGGGCCGACGCTGGTCGGTGCCTGCTTCTCGCGAACCTGCGCCGCCTGATTGGTCGGGCTCACCAGCGGCCGGACGTCGAAGTGCAGGTCCATCTCCAGCGGCTGGTCCACGTAGCGGATCTGCGCACGCTCAAAGACGATCTGGTGGATGTCGAAACTCCAGCGCGAACGCGGCTGGTCGGAGAAGCGCCAGTTCTTGTGGCGCTCGTCGACGCGCTCCATGGCCAGGTCCAGGCCATCGACGCGCAGGTCGGTGATGTGCCAATGCCAGTGCAGCAGCGGCAAGGGGGAAAAGTGCAGGTCCAGGGTCTGGGCGCGCAACAGGTGGCCGGTACTGCGGGCCCAGTCGGGGTTGCCGACCTCCAACCCGCGCGCGGTGAAATGCAGTTGCGGCAGCCAGTTGACGCTGCCGGCCTTGTCGTTGCGCGCCAGCGACCAGCCCAGCGTGATCGGCCCGTCGATGCGGATCTCGCGCGCCAGTGCGGCCGAGAGCTGGCGCGTGATCCAGGGTTTGGCGAGGTTCCAGTCGAACAAGGCGATGGCCAACGCCATGGCGACCATCAGTGCGAGCAGCGTGATGACACTCCAGGTCAAGACCTTGAATGCCCTTGCCATCATCGTTGCCGTATGCCCGTCCAAGCGCATCGCTCCCCTTTCCTCCGTGGCTGCTGTTCATTGATTGTTGCGATCATGCGAACGCAACAGTATCAGCTTCCCGGCAGGCCAAGGCTATAGGAGGTGAAGCCGCCTGCTTGTCAGAGTAGCGGAAAAGAGGCGCTGCGCGGCAGCGCCTGCGGGCTCAGAAAGTTTCCCAGGCGTCTTCATCCACGCGGGACGCGGCCTTGGACGCAGGAGCCGGAGCGGCCACGGCGGGCAAGCGCTGCGCCGGAGCAATAGCTGCCGTCCTGGCCACGACCACCGGACGGACCACGGGAGCGGGCTTGACAGGAACTGCTGCAGGCACGTCGCTTCCCTGGGCCAGCTTGAAGATGCTGATCGCCGTCGCCAGATGGGCTGCCTGCTCGCGCATGGCGCCAGCCGCTGCCGCTGCCTGTTCGACCAAGGCGGCATTTTGCTGGGTGCTTTCGTCCATCTGGGTGACTGCCCGGTTGATTTCTTCGATGCCCGTGCTTTGCTCGGCGCTGGCAGCCGAAATCTCGCCCACGATATCAGTGACGCTGCGCACGCTGCTGACCACCTGGTCCATGGTATTGCCGGCTTCGGCCACGAGGGTGCTGCCACCTTCCACCTTGGCGACGGAATCGCTGATGAGCTCCTTGATCTCCTTGGCCGCAGCAGCCGAACGCTGGGCCAGCGAGCGCACTTCCGAGGCCACCACCGCAAAGCCGCGTCCTTGCTCGCCTGCGCGCGCCGCTTCCACGGCGGCATTCAAGGCCAGGATATTGGTCTGGAAGGCGATGCCGTCGATGACACCGATGATGTCGACGATCTTGCGCGAGGACTGATTGATCTCTTCCATCGTCGTCACCACGCGGCCCACGATTTCGCCGCCTTGTAAGGCAACCTGGGAGGCATTGGCGGCCAGCTGGTTGGCCTGGCGGGCGTTGTCTGCATTCTGGCGCACGGTGGAGGTCATCTCTTCCATGGCGGACGCGGTTTCTTCCAGCGAGCTGGCCTGCTGCTCGGTCCGGGAAGACAGATCCAGGTTGCCGCTGGCGATTTCACCCGAGGCAGTCGAGATGGCGTCGGTGCTGCGCCGCACGCCGGAGACGATATCGATCAGGTTGTCGTTCATCTTGCGCAGCGCCACCATCAGTTGGCCGGTCTCGTCCTTGGAGTGAGGCGCGATGCGCGTAGTCAGGTCGCCGGCGGCAACGTTCTCTGCCACCCGCACAGCCTCATTGAGCGGCTTGACGATGGAACGCGCCATCAGGTAGCCGAGCAGGATGGCAGCCAGCACGGCGACGGCCGAACAGGCCAGGGTCACCTGGATGGCCATCGCGCCGTCCGCTACTGCCTGCGCACCTTCGGCACGCAGCTGGCTATCCTGCGAATCGGCGAAGGCAGTAGCCAGCGAAAGAAACTTGTTCTGGCTATCGGTGATCTTGCGCAAGACGAATTCATCGGCAGCATCCGATTGGCCGGCTCGCAACAGCGTCAGAAATTGCGCCCTGCTGGCATCGAAGACCTGGCGCGCGTCATCCAGCACCTTGACCTTCTTTTGCCCCACCGCCGTGACCTGGCGCGCCGTGATCTTGTCCAGGGCTTCCTTGGTCGCGCGTACGGCCACCTCCAGCTGGCCGGTGCGTTTTTCATTGGCGGCCGGGTTACCGATGTCGATGGCCATGCCACGCAGGTATTTGATCTGCTCATTGACGCCATCGCGCAGGTCGAAGGCCCAGCGCACCTTCAGGTAGCGATCATTGACGATCGCGTCGATTCCGCGATTGATATTGTTGATCTTGATGAAGGCGGTGACGGCCACTACCGCGAGCAGCGCCACGATAAAGGCAAAGACCACCGCCAGACGCGTGGCGACCTTGAGATTTCCGAAATATGCAAACATGCTGCTGTCCTCTGCTGTTCATTTATTGGCTGTCTCTCCTTATCCTCGAAGATCCAGCTTGTTGTTATCGAACAGGGAAAGCATATCCACTGAACTATTTCTGGAGTCGGAATGATGCGCCAAGGAAACCCGACGGACAACCCTTGACTGACACTATTTCTGCAAGTGTCGCAAAGTCATCACACAACTAGAGGTGTAAATGTGTTGTCTTGCAAATTTCTTGCTTAGAACACCACGCCGGAGCCCAGGATGATGTTGGCATAAGGCGTACATTCGCCGGTGCGAATATAGGCCCTGGCGCGCCCGGTTGCCTGCTTGAACGCCTCATGCGACACGCTGCGGCGCTGCGGCAGGTTCAGCGCTTCAATCTGCGCGGCCAATGCCGGGCTGACGCTCTGCATTTCCTCGGCCACGATGTGGAACTCGACCTGCAATTCGCTGAGCACGGTCTCGAGCACGGTCATGAAACCGGGCACACCGCGCGTCACGGCCAGGTCGATCACGGGCACGCCCGCTGGTGCCGGCAGGCCGACGTCACCGATGACCAGGGTATCGCCGTGGCCCATGGTGGCGATGAGCTGGGAAATGGCGGCGTTGAGCAGAGCAGTCTTTTTCATGGCAATCCTGAATGAAAGCGGACGCAGGCGCTCAGAGCACCACTTCGTCGCGCGTGGGAATGGAGGTCTGAGCGCCGATGCGGGTCACACTCAGGGCGGCAGCGGCCTGGGCATAGGCAATGGCGTCGAACTGGTCGCGGCCTTGCGCAATGGCACCGATGAAGCCACCGATGAAGGTGTCGCCAGCCGCCGTGGTATCGACCGCCTGCACCTTGCGGGCCGGCAGATGGCGCTGCTGGCCGTCGGCGAAGGAGCCGTAGACGCCCTTCTCGCCCAGCGTTACCACCACGTTGCGTGCGCCCAGCTCATGCAGCTTCTGGGCCAGCAAGGGAATATCCTCCGACTGCACATCGGACTGCACCTCGGCCAGCATCGCCGCTTCGATTTCATTCAAGATCAGGTAATCGATCTTCTGCAGCAATTCGCGCGGCAAGGCTTGCGCTGGCGCCGGGTTCAGCACCACGGTCTTGCCCAGGGCGTAGGCCAGTTCGATGCTGTGGATGACGGTGGCCATCGGTACTTCCAGTTGCAGCAGCACGATGGAAGCCTGTTCAATCAGCGGGCGGGCGCGCTCGATGCGCTCCACGTCCAGGCGGCCATTGGCGCCGGCAGCGATGACGATGCTGTTCTGGGCCTTGGCATCGACCATGATGGAAGCGATACCGGTGGCCTCGCCGGCCACCTCGTCGATGTAGCGGTCGTCGATGCCGCAGGCGGTGATCGAGCCGCGCATCTGGCTGCCGAAAGCATCGTCGCCTACGCAGGCCACCATGGCGACCGCCGTGCCGGGTGCCGCCAGGCGGGCGCAGGCCACGGCCTGGTTGGCGCCCTTGCCGCCGGGGATGGTCATGAATTTGTCGCCGGCCAGGGTTTCGCCCGGCAAGGGCATGCGCGGTACGCGCAAGACCAGATCCATGTTGACGCTGCCGATGATGACGATCATGTGTGCTCTCTAGTTCTCAAGTCGGTTTCACGCGCGGGGCCGTCGAGCCCCGCTGCTGGAGTTGTGGCGCCACCGTCTCGCGGCGCGCCGGCAGGCCGGGATCGGCGATGCGTTCCAGCAGGAACTGCGCCGTCAGGTTGCCCAGCTTGCGGGTATTCTGTGCCACCGTGGTCAGCGGCGGATGGACGAACTGGGCCAGTTCGATATCGTCGAAGCCGACCACCGACAATTCCCCCGGCACCTCGATCTGCAATTCACCCGCCGCCCGCAGCACGCCGATGGCCATCATGTCGTTGCAGCAGAAAATGGCGTCGGGACGCTGCCCGGCGGGACGGCCCTGCAGCAGCTGCATGGCCGCCTGGTAGCCGCCGATGCCGCTGAAGTCCGCATGCAGCAGATCACCGTCGTCCAGGCTCAAACCGCCCGCCTGCAGGGTCTGGCGGAAGCCCTGCACACGCTCGTCGGACAGTTCAAGACCATCCGGGCCGGCGATGCAGGCCACGTGGCGGCGCTGCAGCTCCAGCAGATGGCGCGCGGCCAGGCTGCCGCCGAGGGCGTTGTCGGTGCTGACAAGATCGATGTCCAGTTCCTTCGGTGCGCGGTCCAGCAGCACGGTCGGGATATCCATCTTGCCGGCCGGGTTGAGGTCGGCCTGGTTCAGGGTGGCGATGATGAGGCCGTCGCAACGCTTGGTCTGCAGCACCTGCAGGTAATCGCGCTGCTTGTCCGGGTCATCGTCGGAATTGCACAGGATGACGCTGTAGCCGGCGCCGTAGCAATGGTCTTCGATCCCGCGCGCCAGCTCCGAAAAGTACGGGTTGGTGTTGTTGGGAATGATCAGGCCGATACTGCCGGTGACCTTGCTGCGCAAGGAGCGCGCCAGGGCGCTGGGCACGTAGTCCAGCTCCTTGACGGCGGCCAGCACGCGCTCGCGAGCGTCGCTGCTGACCGGACGCGTCTGGTTGAGCACATGCGAGACCGTGGTGTAGGACACCCCGGCCAGCCTGGCGACATCCTTGATGGTGGCCATGGCGTCTTCGCTCAGCGCGCGTGGCGTTGGCCGCGGCGGCGATAGGTATCCAGGATCACGGCCACCACGATGACGGCGCCGGTGATGATGCGCTTCATCGGCTCGCTCACGCCGACCTGGGCCAGACCGGCTTCCAGCACCGAGATGATGAGCACGCCAATGAAAGTGCTGACGATGGAACCACGGCCTCCCATCAGGCTGGTACCGCCGATGACCACCGCTGCAATGACTTGCAGTTCCATGCCCACACCGCCATTGGGATCAGCCGCTTCCAGGCGCGACACCTGGAACAGCGCGGCGATACCGGCCAGCGCGCCCATCAGGGCGAAGGCCAGGATCTTGCTGGGATTGGGGTTCACGCCGGACAGGCGCACCGCTTCCTCATTGGTGCCGATGCCGATCCAGTAGCGGCCCAGCACGGTGCGGGTCAGCACCAGTTGGGCAATGATGACGATGGCGATGGCCGACAGGAAGGCCGGCGACATGCCGAACAGGATCGGCGAACTGATCACGTCCACGGCGCTGCCGATGTATTCGGTACGCGAATTGGTGACCTGGTAGGCCAGGCCGCGCGCGATCTCCAGCACGCCCAAGGAGACGATGAAGGAGGGAATGCGCCAGTGCACCGACACCATGCCGGTCAGCGTGCCGCACAGCGCGGCCACCACCACGCCCAGGGGGGCGGCGGCATACAGCGGCCAGCCCCAGCGCACCATGGCCATGGACAGCATGGAAGCGGCCAGCGCCATCACCGAGCCGACCGAGAGGTCGATGCCACCGATGATGAGGATGAAGGTCATGCCCACCGACATCACCACCAGCGGGGGAATGTCATTGGAGAGCGTGATGAAGGTCGCGGCGCTGAGGAAGTTCTCGCTCAGGAAGGCGAACATCACGCACATCGCCAGCAGCGCCGCGATCAGGCCCAGGTAGTTCTTGAAACCGGCCAGGTAGGCCGCTTGCCGGCTGGCGGCGGGGGTAGAGGAAGAAGTTTGCATCTGTCTCGTTGATTCTTGGCAGTTGATAGTCGGGCCGCAGAGTCCGGCCGCTCAGGCAGTGTTGCCCGCCACGTGGGCGGCTTCTGTCGCTTCCTGGCGTCCCACGTAACCACTGAAGGCGGCCGCCAGGATGCGCTCTTGCGACCAGTCATCGCGGCTGAAGGTATCGGCAATGCGGCCGGCGCTCATGACGGCAATGCGGTCGCAGATCTGCATCAGCTCGCGCAGGTCGCTCGACACCACCAGCAGGCCCTTGCCTTGCGCGGCCAGTTCGGCGAAGAGGCGATAGATATCCGACTTGGCGCCGATATCGATGCCGCGCGTGGGTTCATCGAACAGCATGATCGGGCAATCGCGGTACAGCCAGCGCGCGATCACCACCTTCTGCTGGTTGCCACCCGACAGTTCACCGGCAGCCTGGGCCACGCTGCCGCTGCGGATGCGCAGCTTCTTCACGTAATCCTGTGCCACGCTGCTCTCGGCTGCATGATCGAGCATGCCGCCCCGGCTCACGCTGCCCAGGTTGGCCAGCGAGGTATTGACGCTGATAGCCTGCGGCAGCAGCAAGCCCTGCCCTTTGCGGTCTTCGGTGACCATGGCGATGCCGGCCTTGACCGCATCCTTGGGACTGCGAATGCGTGCGGGCGCTTGCGCATCGCCGATGAAGATTTCGCCCTGGTCGGCACGGTCGGCGCCGAAGATCAGGCGCAGCAGTTCGGTACGACCCGAGCCAATCAGGCCGGCAATGCCCAGCACTTCGCCGGCATGCAGCGCCAGGCTGGCCGGTTGCACCACCGGCGCACGGCCCAGGCTGCGGATGCGCAGCACCGGGGCGCCGATGCGGCGGTGGCTGGCGTCCAGGTCGACCTTGGTCAGTTCGCCCGCCATCAGCTGCACCAGTTGTTCGGTGGAATAGCGGCCGATGTCGTCGTTGCAGACCAGCTTGCCATCGCGCAGGACCACGATGCGGTCAGCAATGCGCTTCAACTCTTCCAGCCGGTGCGAGATGTAGATGATGGCCACGCCTTCGTCGCGCAGGCGCTCGATGCGGGAGAACAGCAGTTCCACCTCTCGGTTGGTCAGCATGGCGGTGGGTTCGTCCAGGATCAGGCAGCGGCAGCTGCCGATCAGGTTGCGCGCGATCTCGACCATCTGCTGGTGGCCCAGGCCCAGTTCGCCCACCGGCGTCCACGGATCCAGCTCACCGAGACCTACCACTTCCATCTGGGCGCGGGCGGACTCGGCCAGCTTCTTGCGGTCGATCCAGCCGAAGCGGCGCGGCAGTTTTTCCAGGAACAGATTTTCGGCAATCGACAGCGTGGGAATCAGGTTCAGTTCCTGCATCACCATGCGGATGCCCAGGCCTTCTGCCTGGGTGCGCGAGACCGGTGCATAGGGCTGGCCATCCAGCGTCATGCTGCCGGCGCTGGCATCGACCAGGCCACAGATGATCTTGGAGAGCGTACTCTTGCCGGCACCGTTTTCGCCGGTCAGGGCCAGCACTTGGCCTGGATGCAGATCCAGGTCGATGCCATCGAGCACCGGGGCGGCGTAGCTCTTGCCGATGCCGGACAGCGACAGCAAAGGCGAGCGTGGGGAGGAGGATTCGTTGGGCTGCATGGGTCTGTAGCGCGCAAGGAGGGAGAGGCAAAGTCCCGCGCCCGACCAGGGCGCAGGACCTTGCAGAGAAGACGCGGAACGCGCCGGTATTACTTGGTGACCAGCGAGACCTTGGTCTCGACCACGCCACCCAGGGCGCTTTGCGGCTTCTTCTCGGACAGCGCCTTCAGGGCGGTCTCGATGCCGAAGACGGCTTGCTGCTGGGCGAACTGGTCGACGGTGGCCAGCACGCGGCCATCCTTGAGCATCGGCTTGATGGCGTTGATGTTGTCGTAGCCCACCAGCAGCACCTTGCCGGTCTTGCCGGCAGCGCGAATGGCAGCCACGGCGCCCAGCGCCATGTTGTCGTTACCGGCCAGGATGGCCTTGATGTCCGGATGGGCGTTCAGGATCGAGGCAGCGACCTTGTTGCCCTGGTCGATTTCCCACTGGCCGGACTGAACCGTCACCACGTTGGCGCCAACGTCCTTCATGGCATCCTGGAAGCCCAGGGTGCGCTGCTGTGCATTGAAGGTGGTGGAGACGCCTTCGATGATGGCAACCTTGTCACCCTTCTGCAGTTGCTTGCCCAGGTAGTCACCGGCCAGCTTGGCACCCTTGCGGTTGTCGGGGCCCACGAACGGCACGGTGATACCCTTTTCCTTCAGGGCCGCGTCATCGAGCTTGTTGTCGATGTTGACCACGATGATGCCGGCATCAATCGCCTTCTTGACCACCGGCACCAGGGCCTTGGAGTCTGCCGGTGCGATCACCAGGGCATTGACCTTGGAGACGATCATCTGCTCGACGATCTTGATCTGATTGGCGGTGTCCTGCTCATCCTTGATGCCGTTGGCGATCAGGTCGAACTTGCTGGCGTTGGCCTTCTGGTATTCGCGGGCGCCGTTCTCCATGTTCAGGAAGAACTCATTGGCCAGCGACTTCATGACCAGCGCGACCTTGGGCTTGGCCGGAGTCTGCGCCATGGCGGCGCCGGGAAGGACTGCACAAGCCAGAGCGGCGATGGCGAAATGGCGGCGGGTGAATTTGTTCATCTGGGTCTCCAGTATTTTGATGTTGCCGACGTTTCCCAGGGCCTGTTCACACTTAATCTGCGCATCTCGCAGATTAAGTGTGAACAGGCCGTAGATAGACGCCGTTATCGGAGCGCAAACGTTTGCGCGGATGGGAGAATAGCACCGCAAAATCAGAAAATAAAGCTGCGGTGCAGCTTTTTTTTGCATATCTGGAGGCTATCGGCAGAAGCTTGCTGCAGGCCAGGCGGGCGGGTCACAAGGCCCAGCGGCGGGGAGCGCCGGCAAGACACTCCCCGCCGCTGCGGCAGGAGAAATGGGAAGAAAAACGACGATACGGACGGGAAACCAGCGCGGCACCGCTCCCATGGCCGCGCCCGTGCGCGGGATGGGATGCGGCATGCTTCAGGCTGGCACTGGTCCGGTATCCGTCGGCTTGTCGCCAACTGCGCAGCGACGGGCTCGCGCCCGCGTGCGCCAGGAAAAAACGAAAGAGGATCAGTGGCCCAGATGAGTACGGCGCCAGACGTACGCCCCGAAAGCACAGCTGCCCACGATCACGTACATCGCATACCACACCAGTGCCTGGCTACCATAGGCCATGAGCAATTCAACCAGTTTCATGCTTGTCTCCTCTGCTTTTTGATGGCCGGGCTGTTATTCGCCCGGCTTATCGTTCCAACGGGTGAAAATGTCGAAACGACAATATCCCCGGCTTGCTGCGGGCGCTGTTGTCAGTAGTGTCAGCATCGGCGCCCTTCCACGCCGCGCCGTTACAGGCCCGTAGAAGCATGGTGCTACTGCCAAAAGGTGGTGTAAAGCATCGTCTGTTCTGCGCAGCAGCAATTCAAGGCCGAGCTCCCCGGCTGCATTTCGTTGTCGTAGAGATTCACTTCGCGATGTGAAACGCAGAGGCCCTTTCCGCCCGGAATCGCACCGTTGGTGTGCAAAAAATTAATTTTTGATTAATTTTTGCATCGCAAAACCGAAAGTTGCGAAATCGTCGCCAAATGACGACTCAGTGCAGCTTTTGGGCGAATGCTCGGCGCTTTTGCCTGGCTGCGCGCCGAGTTTCCGTGACGAAAACAAGTCCTGAGTAGATGTTCACAGCGCTTATATCTCTTTGCGCCACAACACCAGCGTGCCGAGCAAACCGGCCAGGATCGACCCTCCCAAGACGCCCAGCTTGAGTTTGGCCTCGAAATCGGGGCTCAGGCCCTGGAAAGCCAGGCCACCAATGAACAGACTCATGGTGAAACCGATGCCGCAGAGCATGCAGACACCCACGAACTGCCGCGTGGTGGCACCCGCCGGGGCGGCAGCCAGGCCGCTTTTGATCATCAGCCAGGCCGCGCCGAAGACGCCGATGGTCTTGCCCAGCACCAGTCCGCCGGCAATGCCCAGCGGAATCGGCGCGAACAGGCTGTCCAGCGACATGCCCTGCAGCGAGACACCGGCATTGGCAAAGGCAAACATGGGCAGCACCAGGAACGCCACCCAGGGATGCAAGCCATGCTCCAGCGCGCCGGCCAGCGGCTGGCCTTCGGTATTGCGCATGGGGATGGCCAGGGCCGTAACCACCCCGGCCAGGGTGGCGTGGATGCCCGACTTGAGCACGCACACCCAGATCACCAGGCCGACCACGAGATAGACATCGGCGCGCCGCACGCCACTGCGATTGAGCAGCACCAGCAGCAGCGTCCCCACGCCAGCGCCGGCCAGCATGCCCAGCGAGAGGTGGTCGGTATAGAACAGCGCGATCACGACGATGGCCCCCAGGTCATCGATGATGGCCACGGCCGTCAGGAATACCTTGAGCGAGGTCGGCACGCGCGAGCCCAGCAGCATGACGATACCGATGGCAAAGGCGATGTCGGTGGCAGCAGGAATGGCCCAGCCGCGCAGGGCGACCGGATCGCCCAGGTTGATGAGCGCATAGATGCCGGCCGGCACCAGCATGCCACCCAGGGCGGCTGCGGCCGGCAGGATCGCCTGCTTGCGCGAGGCCAGCTCGCCCTCGACGAATTCGCGCTTGATCTCCAGACCCACCAGGAAAAAGAAGACCGCCATCCACAGATCGTTGACCCACAGCAGCAGCGGCTTGGACAGAACCACCAGGCCGCCGATGTCGACCGTTCCCGGGATGCGTGTAAAGGCCTCATAGGCCTCGCGCCAGCCGCTGTTGCTGATGATCAGCGCCAGCACGGCGGCGATGGCCAGCACGATGCCGCCAGCGGCTTCGTGCGCAAAGAATCGGGTAAAGGCGTTGCCGCCGCGGGTCTGCTGAGGGGATGTGGTCAATGTCGGCTCCTTGTTGTCGTCGTCGAAACAAGGGCCGACTGTAACAAAGGCAGCGGCTTTTCTCCAGACTTCTTCGGTCGCGAGCGCTTGCGCCTAATTCACTGGCAGAACCTGGTCATCCGCTGCAGCCACACAGCCATCGGGAATCCGGCTCCATCCCCGGTGGATCACGATGCGGTCTTCGGCCATGCACATTTCGACCCGGTAGCTCTGCGGATCGCGGCGATGGATGAAGGACTCGATGGAAGCCGGCATGGTGACCTGGTACAGGTTCTTCTCAAGATTGGCCGCAGGATGATCGACATCGTGCAGCAAGGGAATGAAATGACTGGCCCACATCAGATAGTCGTGCTTCACGTTGATGTCGGTGGGCCGGAAATCGCTCTCGCGCAGCCATTGCTGGGCTGCGGCCCGCGCATCGTCCTTGAGGCTCAACTGCCCCCAGGCGAAAGCCAGCATTTCCATGAGCCACTGGTTGCAGTTCTGGAACTGCGTGGAAAAAGGATAGGCATTGGCACTGTAATGCTCCCCCAGCAGATGGCTGGTCAGGTTGTCGTCCTCCGCCGCGCGACGCATCTCCACCCCCAGCACCCCGGGCACGAAAACCAGCGACACATAGGCAGTGGAAGCACTGTCGTTATCGATCAGGAAGCCTGCGATGCCCTGGTCGTAGATGTCCGGCTTCTCTTTCTCGCACTCATAGAACAGCTGGCGCACGCGCCAGGAAGCGTTATTGTTGCGGACGGCCAGGCCAGCGTGGGAATAGCGGATATTGAAGCGGTCCAGGTCGATGGCCGAACGGGAGATGATGGCACTCCCCTCACCCGAACGATCCAATTCCTCCCGCACGGTAGAGGCAAAGAGCAGCACGCGGTTCTTCTGGGCCGCGCTCAATTCCAGGGACTGGTCACAATAGACGAACAGATTGGCTGCGTGCACCTGCGCCATGGTACCCAGGCAGAGCACGCAAAGGAGCACCTGCAGCCAGGCGCGACGCCAGGAAAAACTCATGCTCGGGCCACCAGCAGCGTTATTGCAATGCCACTTGACGGGCCGGAAGCTCAGACATCCATTCGTCGTTGAGGACCACGACGAAGGGATGCTTGTCGTAGTGCTGATAGAACGCCAGGCCATAAGGCTTTTGTGCTGCGTCCACGATCTGGCCCACGCCGAGATTGACGTTGGCGTAATCACGGCCCGACACGTACAGGTAGAGGTCCGGGCGTGAGTCGTCGCCCTGGGCCTTCAAGGTCAGACGCATCTGGTTGTCACGGTTTTCGGCCACCGTGATATCGGTCACCTCGTAGGGGCCGTGGGTCTCTTGCACCAGGGTCATCACGGTCGAGGTAGCCTTGCTGATGCTGTCCGAGATGCTGGTCACGGTGCCGCTGACGCTGAGCGAGACCGAGACCGAGAAGCCCTTGGCAAGGACATTCTGGGAAGAAATCAGAATCAAAAGCGCCATTGCCGACGCGCAGGTCTTATTTAGTCTTTTCATGTAGTGGATGGCTGCGTGGTGCTGGAGTTGCATCTGGCACTGGATGGTGGCACCAAACCGGCCAGGTTCTCATGGGGCTATCTTCGACGTGAGTCTATCCTGCGCGATCTGCCCTGCTGTAGAACTTTGCACAGACTGATGGCAATTATCAGAAACTAACCGCTGTAAACTCGGCCTTAACGCATTGATATATTGCAGAACTCCAAACAAAAAAGGGCCGTCCCTCTCCACAGGAACGGCCCGACCCTCCACACCACAAACCTTCACGACGGCACTTTCAACCGCCCAATGCGCACTGATGTTGAGCGCATTTCTTCATCTTTTGGTCAATCAGCGATAAACCAGCACCGGCACCTTGCTGTGCGCCAGCAGCTTCTGCGTCTGGCTGCCCAAGAGCAGCCGGCCCAGCGTGGAGCGCGCCTTGGAAGCCATGATGATGGCATCGCAATGTTCGCGCTCGGCCACGCGCATGATCTCTTCATAAGGGCGGCCGCCCTGGGCCACCTGCACCGTGCAGGGCACGCCTTCTTCACGTGCCATCGCGGTGATCATTTCAACACTGGCCAGTGCACGTTCGCGGCCGGCTTCCTCGGTGCGCGCCACATCCACGCCCACGCTGACTTCGGGAATCGACAGTGCCCGCAGATTGCCCGCCACCGACAAGCCGATCAAGGTGCTGCCGCAGCTCTTGGCCAGCGCAATGGCGGCCTTCACGGACTCGTTGCACAGACGGGAACCATCGGTTGCCAACAGGATGTTCTTGAACATGATGACCTCAGCAGGTGACTGGATTGCGTTGACTTGGTATGACTGCATACTAAGCCTCACCGACCTGAACGGACTTGACATGCATCAAGCCGCACCGGCTGCATCGCCAGAGCTGGCGGGCATTTGCGCTGGATCAAATGGTGCTGCCCGCGAGCACCTCAATACGGCTGGAACGCCATGAACCTTGCCACCAGTTGCGTGAGCACCGGCTTGAGCTGTTGAGTCAATCCGGCTTGCAGCGCATAAGGCGCCTGCTCCTGCATGTAGCTGCGCTGGGCCAGTTCGAGCTGGATGGCGTGCACCTGCTGTGCCGGCTGTCCGTAATGGCGGGTGATGTAGCCCCCCTTGAAACGTCCGTTGAGCACTGCCCGATACTGCGGAGCCAGTTGCTGCGCCAGCGCCAGAAGGGTTTCGCCCAGGCCGGGGGCGCAGGCTGCGCCGCTGGCCGTGCCAAAATTGAAAACCGGCAGCTCCCCCTCGAACAGATGGGGAATCACCGAGCGGATCGAATGCGCATCCCACAACAGCGCGTAGCCGTGCAGCGCCTTCAGGCGTGCCAGTTCGGCCTGCAAGGCGGCGTGATAGGGATGCCAGTAGAGATCCAGACGGCGTGCGATCTCGGCACCATCGGGTTCGCAACCGCTGCGGTACAGCGGCAGGTTGTCGAAGGTCGTCAATGGACAAAGCCCGGTGGTGTTCTGTCCCGGATAGAGGCTCTGTCCGTCGGCCGGCCGGTTCAGATCGATCACGTAACGTGAATGAAAAGGACGAATCACCGATGCCCCCAGGTCGGCAGCAAAGTCATACAGTTCGGCGATGTGCCAGTCGGTATCGTCGACCTGCAAGCCGGTCTGGCTGTAGGAGGATGTCAACTCCCCGGGCAGGCGCGTGCCGACGTGCGGCATGGAAATCAGCAAGGGCGAACTGCCCTGGTGCAGGTGGAAAATCTCTTGCGGCATGACAGGCATGGTGGCTTCCTCAGTCCTTGAGCAGATCGGCAATCGCGCGGCGATAGGCCTGGCGGGCGCTCTCCTGCAGGGGATGGTGGCCCGCCTTCACCACTTGGCGGCCACCGACGTAGACATCCTGGATGGGCTGGCCATCGTGCTCGCAGAACACCAGGGCCGAGAGCAGTTGCGAAGGGCTGCGATCGGCCAGGTTGACGTCCTCGCCATCAAGCACCACGAAGTCGGCCCGCTGGCCGACCGCCAGCCCGGCGACCGCGCGCCCGGTCGCCGCAGCACCGCCCGACAAAGCCTGGACGAACAGCCGGTCGGCGGTGGCCGGCGCGGCCTCCGAGGCCAGCACGTTGCGCCGGCGGTGATGCAGGCGCTGGCCATATTCCAGCAGGCGCAATTCGGCGCGCAGGTTGATGGCGATATGGCTGTCCGATCCGATGCCCCAGGGCGTGCACGATTCCAGCAGCTGTGCGGCATCGATGATGCCGTCACCGAGATTGGCTTCGGTGGTCGGACACAGACCCACCACCGCACCGCTGGCCGCCAGCCCCTGGTATTCCCCCAGGTCCATGTGGGTGGCATGGATGAGGCACCAGCGGGCGTCCAGTTCCTGCAGCGAGAGCAGCAATTGCACCGGCCGCTGGCCGCACCAGGCCAGGCAATCCTGGATCTCGCGCCATTGCTCGGCGATGTGGATATGAATCGGGGCATCCTGTCCGCCACGCTGTTGCCGCAGGCCGCTCACCAGTTCATCAAGTCCCTCGGGCGACACCGCGCGCAAGGAGTGCGGCGCCACCCCGTAGCGTCGCATGGGATTCTCGGGCAAGACCTGCAGCAACCGCTCGCGCAAGGCCAGCAGGCTTTGCGCCGAGCCGAGGAAACGCGCCTGCTCGGGCGAGGCAGGCTGGCTGCCGAAGCCACCGTACTGATAGAGGACCGGCAGCAGCGTCATGCCGATGCCGGCTTCAGCAGCAGCCTGCATCAGGCGCAGCGCCAGTTCGGCGCGGTCGGCATAGGGTGCGCCGCCGGGGGCGTGATGCAGGTAATGGAATTCGCAGACCGAGGTGTAACCGGCCTTGAGCATCTCGATGTAGAGATGGCGGGCAATGGCTTCCTGATGCTCGGGCTGCAGGCGCTGGGCAAAGCGGTACATCAGCTTGCGCCAGCTCCAGAACGAATCCGCCGGGCTGCCCATGACTTCGGTCAGGCCGGCCATGGCGCGCTGGAAGGCGTGTGAATGCAGATTGGGCATGCCGGCAATGACCGGTCCGGATGCGCTTCTGGCCTGGCCGGCTGCACTGGCCGGGCTGACGTCGACCAGGCTGCCTGCAGCGTCCCAACGCAGCAATACATCCTTGCGCCAGCCCTCCGGCAACAGGGCCAGCGGGCAAAACAGTGCATCGCCGGGCTGGTCCTCGGCAGGATGCTGATGCAGGTGTTGCGGCGTATGTTCGCCAAGCGAAACCATTTGCTCACCTATTTTCTTTGGCGGTTCTGTAGTCTAAACCGGACGCTTCGCTGCCGCTGGCGCGGGTGGAATCAGCGAGGCGCCGGCGCGTTCAGGGTTTACATGACGGACCTTTCTCGCGTGTGCGCAGGATGCAGACCACCAGCACTACCGATCCCGGCGCGCACACCAGATCGGGCAGGCCCGCCGCATGGTCCTCGCGCAGGCGCGCAAATTCGCCACGGCGCAGGGATTGCTGCAGCCCGCGCTGATCCGACAGGCAAGCCGCACCCTGCGCCACGTAGACCAGCACGCTGTGCCTGGGCAGGCAACGCGGCTTGCCCTTGCCTTCACTCAGCACCACCACCCTGCCCTCGGCGCACTCGCGTCGCACCATCAGGTTGAAGTCCAGCGTCGGCGCACCATGCAACTGCACCCTGATGGCTTGCTCGCCAGGAAAAGGATACGGGACGAAGCAATGCGCCAGGTCGTGCACCTGCCGGCCCTGGCTGTGCATGGTGAAGCCGCCTCCTTCGAGCAGGACGATGGTGCGATCGATGCCGGCGAAGGTAGAGAATTCACCATCCACGCCCACGTCCGCCACGCTGGCGCGCCAGACGAAATGGCCGAAATCCGCCTCGGGGGGTTCCACGCACAGTTCGCGGGTCTGCCCGCCCTCGTTCTTCCAGGGCACGGCGGCAATGCGCCCCAGCTCACCGACGAACTGGATCGCACCGGCGTGCGGGAGCGTGCCGGAAACCACCGTCGAATGGGCCTCACCGACCATGCACCACCTCGCGGGCCAGCATGGTTTGCAAGAAACTGCGGGTACGGGCTTCCCGGGGTGAAGTAAAAATCTCCGAAGGCGGACCGGATTCGACGATGCTGCCATGATCCATCACCACCACCACATCGGCCACTTCGCGCGCAAAGCCCATTTCATGCGTAACGATCAGCATGGTCATACCTTCGCCGGCCAGGTCCTTCATCACCTGCAGGACTTCACCGACCAGTTCGGGGTCCAGCGCCGAGGTCGGTTCATCGAACAGCATCACCTTGGGTTCCATGGCCAGGGCGCGGGCGATGGCCACGCGCTGCTTCTGGCCACCGGACAAGGTGCCGGGATAGTCCCTGGCCTTGTGCTCCAGCCCGACCTTCCTGAGCAGGCGCAGGCCCTGCTCCTGGGCCGCCTTGCGCGGCACGCCGCGCAGGCAGGTAGGCGCCAGGGTGATGTTGTCCAGTACGCTCAGGTGCGGGAACAGGTTGAAGGACTGGAACACCATGCCCACTTCGGCGCGCAAGGCATCGAGCATGGGCTCGGGCATCATGCGGCCGCCCTCCACCACCGGATGGCCACACACCATGACGGTGCCGCCCTCGGCGGTTTCCAGCCCGTTCAGGCAGCGCAGGAAGGTACTCTTGCCGCTGCCGCTGGGACCGATGATGACCACCACCTGGCTGGGCGCCACAGCAAAGTCGATGTCCTTCAGGACGAGCTGGCTGCCGAAGGATTTGCGCAAGCCCTTGATGTCGACGATGGCCTGTTCCATCACACCCTCCCTTCCGAACGCAGGACTTTCTCGATCCGCCGCAGCACCAGCGTGGTCACGCCGGTCAGCACGAGATAGATGAGCGCGATGACCAGATAGGTTTCCAGCGAGCGGTAGGTAATGCTGATGATCTTCTCGCCTTCATGCATCAGGTCGGCAATGGTCAGCAGCGACACCAGCGCCGAGTTCTTGATCAGTGCAATGAATTCATTGCCCAGCGGCGGGATCATGCGCACGAAGGCCTGCGGCAAGATCACGCGGCGCATCGCCATGCGATACGGCAAGCCCAGCGAACGTGCTGCCTCCATCTGTCCGCGTTCGATGGACTGGATGGCGCCGCGCACGATTTCCGACACGTAGGCCGCGCTGTAGATGCCCAGCCCGAGGATGCCGCAGACATAGGCGGGCAGGATCACGCCCACATGCGGAAGCCCGAAGAACCACAGGAACAACTGCACCAGCAAGGGCGTACCGCGCACCAGCGTGAGGTAGAAGGTGCAGAGGGCATAGAGCGTGCGGCGGCGGGGATTGAGCCGCCCCAGGCCGACCAGCAGGCCCAGCACGCAACCCAGGACCAGCGAAGCGGCGGTGATCTCCACCGTCACCATGGTGCCGTGGAGCAGCGAGGGCCAACTGTCCCAGACGCCCGAAAAATCCAGTTTCATGATGCGCTCCGGCAAAAGGAGACCCGCGCCCGGTCACTGGCGATCGGGCCAGGTCATGCATGCACAGGGGGAATGAATGCGCCCGGCGAACCCGCCAAGCCGGGCGCTCAGGAACTTACTCGCTCTTGCCGAACCACTTGTCGGTCAGCGCGGTATAGGTGCCATTGATGCGCAGGGTCTGCAGGGCCTTGTTGAGGTGTTCGGCCAGTTCGGTATCGTTCTTGCGCAAGGCAAAGCCATACAGCTCGGTGGTCAGGCCCTTGTCCAGCACCCGCACCAGCGGCTGGGTACGGGCATATTCCACCGCCGCCGGACGCCCGGTTACCACGGCATTGACACGGCCGGTCGCCAGCAGGTCGAACATGGCCTGGTTCTTTTCCACTTCCACGCGCTCCACGCCGGGGAAGTTGTCACGCAGGTAGCCCACCGATTTGGTGCCGACCTGTACCGAGACGCGCTTGCCCTTGTTCAGATCCTCGGGCACCTTGATGCTGCTGTCGTCGCGGCGCACCAGCACGGCCAGACCGCCCCGGTAATAAGGATCGCTGAAGGCCACCACCTTGCGGCGCTCATCGGTCATGTAGATGGCCGAGGCAGCGATATCGAAGCGGTTGGAGATGAGTCCGGGGATCAGGCCCTTGAAATCGATGTCGATCCACTGGATCTTCTTGCCCATGGTCTTGGCCAGGGCTTCCATCAGTTCGACATCGAAACCGGTTCGCTTGCCATCCTTGACGAATTCCATCGGCGGGAAGGTGGCATCGGTGCCGACGCGGATCACGTTGTCGGCGGCACGGGCGGCGGGCGCAGCCGCCAACAGCAGGGCCAGGCTGGCCGTAACGGCGCAGAGCAGCTTGGAAAGCTTCATCATGAGTTCCTCAATAGAAACGACGATATCGACCGGACGCCGAAAGCCGGCGCAACGAACAGCAAAATCCACGGAGCCGTTCAGGCTCCCCGCGACCAGCCAGCACCGTCTTCTCCGGACGGCGCAAGCTGACTGGCTTAGAAACGATTACAGATGCGCTGGGCCGACTCCACCGTCATGCGGACCAGCTCCTGCTCGCGGTTGCCCACACGCAGGGCCGGTGCCATCAGGGTGATGGTGCCTTCCAGGCGGCCATTGGAGGTCATGATGGGAACCGAGACGCCCCACACGCCCAGGTCCACTTCACTCTCGCTGATGGAATAACCGCGACGGCGGATTTCATCGAGCTGCGCCTCCAGCGCGGCGGCTTCCTCGGGCTTGTCGCCCAACTGGTCCGCCAGCAGCTTCTGCTGCAGCTTGCGCGGCATGAAGGCTAGCAGGCTTTTGGCCGATGCTCCCTTAAGCAAGGGATGTGCCCGCCCCTTGGTGAAGGAACAGCGCAGCGGCTGATCGCTTTCTTCCATGGCGATGCACACCATCTGGCCATTGATCGGCACCAGCAGGCCCACGCTTTCGCCACTGCGCTGAACCAGCGAAATGATTTCCTCGCGGCTCTGGCTGATCAGGTTGGAGTTCTGGTCGAATCCCCAGGCCAGCTGCACACCGGTCGGACCCGGCTCGAAGGTGCCCGAATTCATATGCTCCTGCAGCAATCCCCACTTCTTGAGGGAAGCCAGGTGGCGATAAACGGTACTGACCGGTTGTTGCACCATGGCAGCAATCTGCTTGGCACTGACGGGCTTGCCGGCACGGGCCACGCCGGAGAGTACGTGGAGAACGCGGTCAACGATGGTAGAGGTTTGTGGTGAGTCCATGGCGGCAATATAAGGTTAATTTCTCACTTTAGGCGAACGATTCCCGCATATGAGGAAATAAATAGAAAAAATTTGAACCACTTGTTCATATATTCCCAACGGGCGGCTGAATTTTCTCACCTGTAACGAAAATTGCCTCATGCTATTTTTTAACTACCCAGTGCCGAAAATATTCCAGTGTCGACACTTCTTCCATTTTTTGGGCATAGTGCTATGATTAAATGCATAAAATCCCGAAGATTGTCGACACGGTAAAAACCCATGAGTGAGCTCATTGCACTGCCGGGCGCAGAACGCGACGGAGAAACCCTCTCCGAACACGTTTTTCGCAAGATTCAAAGCGCCATCGTGCAAGGCGAGATCGCTCCCGGCAGCAAGATTTCCGAGCCGGAACTGGCCCGCACCTATGGCATCAGCCGGGGTCCCCTGCGGGAAGCCATCCATCGCCTGGAAGGCCAGAACCTGCTGGTGCGCGTACCGCACGTGGGCGCGCGGGTGGTCTCGCTGACCCTGGAGGGCCTGGTGGAACTGTTCCAGATCCGCGAATCTCTGGAAGGCATGGCCTGCCGCCTGGCCGCGCAGCGCATGAGCCGGGCCGAGCTGGACGAATTGCGCCGGGTGCTGGACACCCACGAGAAGGACGAAGCCTTCCAGGCCGGGCGCGGCTACTATCAGCAGGAAGGCGACTACGACTTCCACTACAAGATCATCCAGGCCAGCGGCAACCAGATCCTGACCCGCATCCTCTGCGGCGAGCTGTACCAGCTGGCCCGCATGTACCGCATCCAGTATTCCGCAGCCCCCAACCGGCCGCGCCAGGCCTTTGCCGAACACCATCGCATCCTCGATGCGCTGGCCGACGGCGATGGCGAGCTGGCCGACCTGCTCATGCGGCGCCACATCGGCGCCTCCCGCCGCAACATCGAGCACCAGATCGCCCAGGCCGGGCCCGGCAGCACCGGCCAGCGCGACCAGGCCTGAACCGCACCGCCCACACAACAACCATTCCATCAACGAGACACGAGCCAACCGCCATGAATACCCAATACCGCAAGCAACTGCCCGGCACCCGCCTGGATTACTTCGATGCCCGCGCCGCCGTGGAAGCGATCCGTCCCGGCGCCTGGGACACCCTACCCTACACTTCCCGTGTGCTGGCAGAAAACCTCGTGCGCCGCTGCGATCCGGCCACCCTCACCGATTCGCTGCGCCAGCTGATCGAACGCAAGCGCGAGCTGGATTTCCCGTGGTTCCCGGCGCGCGTGGTCTGCCACGACATCCTGGGGCAGACCGCATTGGTGGACCTGGCAGGCTTGCGCGATGCGATTGCCGACATGGGCGGCGACCCGGCCAAGGTCAATCCGGTGGTGCCGGTGCAACTGATCGTGGACCACTCGCTGGCGGTGGAATGTGGCGGCGATGATCCGCAGGCGTTTGAAAAGAATCGTGCGATTGAAGATCGCCGCAATGAAGATCGCTTCCACTTCATCGACTGGACCAAGCTGGCCTTCGAGAACGTGGACGTGATCCCGCCCGGCAACGGCATCATGCACCAGATCAATCTGGAGAAGATGTCGCCGGTGATCCATGCCAAGGATGGCATCGCCTTCCCCGATACCCTGGTCGGCACCGACAGCCACACCCCGCACGTGGATGCGCTGGGCGTGATTGCCATCGGCGTGGGCGGACTGGAAGCCGAAAACGTCATGCTGGGCCGCGCCTCCTGGATGCGCCTGCCGGACATCATCGGGGTGGAGCTGAGCGGCCGCCGCCAGCCGGGCATCACTGCGACCGACATCGTGCTCTCGCTGACCGAATTCCTGCGCAAGCAGAAGGTGGTGGGCGCTTATCTGGAGTTCTACGGCGACGGTGCTGCCAGCCTGACCCTGGGTGACCGCGCCACCATTTCCAATATGGCCCCGGAATATGGCGCGACCGCCGCCATGTTCTCCATCGACCAGCAGACCATCGATTACCTGAAGCTGACCGGCCGCGAAGATGAGCAGGTCAAACTCGTGGAAACCTATGCGAAGCAAGCGGGCCTCTGGTCCGACACCCTGGCCAAGGCCGAGTACGAACGTGTGCTGCGCTTTGACCTCTCCACCGTGGTACGCACCCTGGCCGGTCCGAGCAACCCGCACAAGCGCCTGCCGGTCTCCGAACTGGCCGCGCAAGGCATTGCCGGCAAGGTCGAGAACGAACCGGGCAAGATGCCGGATGGTGCCGTCATCATTGCCGCCATCACCAGTTGCACCAACACCAGCAACCCGCGCAACGTGATCGCCGCCGGTTTGCTGGCGCGCAATGCCAATCGTCTCGGCCTGGCCCGCAAGCCCTGGGTGAAGAGTTCGCTGGCGCCTGGCTCCAAGGCGGTTGAACTGTATCTGGAAGAAGCCGGCTTGACCGCCGACCTGGAGAAACTGGGCTTTGGCATCGTGGCGTTTGCCTGCACGACCTGCAATGGCATGTCGGGTGCGCTCGATCCCAAGATCCAGCAGGAAATCATTGACCGCGATCTCTACAGCACCGCCGTGCTGTCCGGCAACCGCAACTTCGATGGCCGTATCCACCCCTACGCCAAGCAGGCGTTCCTGGCCTCGCCGCCGCTGGTGGTGGCCTATGCCATTGCCGGCACCATCCGCTTCGACATCGAGCAGGACGTGCTGGGCGTCACCGCCGAGGGCAAGGAAATCCGCCTGAAGGACATCTGGCCCAGCGACGAGGAAATCGATGCCGTGGTAGCCGCAGCCGTCAAGCCGCAGCAGTTCCGCAACGTCTATACGCCGATGTTCGCCGCCCGCGTGGATCGCAGCCAGACTGTGAGCCCGCTGTACGACTGGCGCCCCCAGAGCACCTACATCCGCCGCCCTCCCTACTGGGAAGGCGCGCTGGCCGGCGAGCGCACACTCTCGGGCATGCGTGCGCTGGCGGTGCTGGGCGACAACATCACTACCGACCACCTTTCGCCCTCCAACGCCATCCTGCTCGACAGCGCCGCCGGCGAATACCTGGCCAAGATGGGCTTGCCGGAAGAAGACTTCAATTCTTACGCCACTCACCGCGGCGACCACCTGACCGCGCAGCGCGCCACCTTTGCCAATCCCAAGCTCTTCAACGAGATGGTGAAGAAAGCCGACGGCAGCATGCAGCAAGGTTCACTGGCGCGACTGGAACCGGACGGCAAGGTCATGCGCATGTGGGAAACCATCGAAACCTACATGGAGCGCAAGCAGCCCCTGATCATCATCGCCGGCGCCGACTACGGCCAGGGTTCGTCCCGTGACTGGGCCGCCAAGGGCGTGCGCCTGGCCGGCGTGGAAGCCATTGTGGCCGAGGGCTTCGAGCGCATCCATCGCACCAACCTGATCGGCATGGGCGTGCTGCCGCTGGAATTCAAGCCCGGCGAGAACCGCAACACCTATGCCATCGACGGCACCGAGACCTATGACGTCATCGGCGAACGCCGTCCACGTGCCGACCTGATGCTGGTCATCCATCGCAAGAACGGCGAGCGCGTGGAAGTGCCGGTAACCTGCCGCCTCGATACCGCCGAAGAAGTCTCGATCTACGAAGCCGGTGGCGTGCTGCAGCGCTTCGCCCAGGATTTCCTGGAAGCCTCCGCCAACGCCGGCCAGAACGCCAAGGAACAAGCATGAGCCAGGTCCCCCAGATCCGCATCCCCGCCACCTACCTGCGCGGCGGCACCAGCAAGGGTGTCTTCTTCAAGCTGGACGACCTGCCCGACGCCGCCCGCGTACCGGGCCGTGCCCGCGACAAGCTGCTGCAACGGGTGATCGGCAGTCCCGATCCCTATGGCAAGCAGATCGATGGCATGGGTGGCGCCACTTCCAGCACCAGCAAGACCGTCATCATCTCGCGCAGCGAACGCCCGGGCCATGACGTCGATTACCTGTTCGGCCAGGTCTCCATCGACAAGGATTTCGTCGACTGGAGCGGCAATTGCGGCAATCTCTCGGCCGCCGTCGGTCCTTTCGCCATCACCGCCGGTTTGGTCGATCCGTCCAAGCTGCCGCAGGATGGCGTGGCCGTCATCACCATCTGGCAAGCCAACATCGGCAAGACCATCGTGGCCCACGTGCCGATGCGCGGTGGACAGGTACAGGAAACCGGCGACTTCGAACTGGATGGCGTGACCTTCCCGGCCGCCGAAGTGCAGCTGGAATTCATGGATCCGGCGGCCGAGGAGGAAGGCGCAGGCGGCGCCATGTTCCCCACCGGCAACGTGGTCGATACGCTGGAAGTGCCCGGCGTGGGCAGCTTCCAGGCCACCATGATCAATGCCGGCATCCCGACCATCTTCTTGAATGCAGCCGAGATCGGCTACAGCGGAACCGAACTGCAGGACGCCATCAACAGCGATCCGGCCGCGCTGACGCGCTTCGAGACCATCCGTGCCCATGGCGCCATTCGCATGGGTCTCATCAGCAAGGTGGAAGAAGCGGCCACGCGCCAGCACACGCCCAAGGTGGCCTTCGTGGCCCCGCCCAGGGAATATGTCTCTTCCAGCGGCAAAACTGTCACGGTGCAGGACACCGACGTGCTGGTCCGAGCCATGTCCATGGGCAAACTGCACCACGCCATGATGGGCACCGCAGCGGTGGCCATCGGCACGGCCGCAGCCATTCCGGGCACGCTGGTGAACCTGGCGGCGGGCGGCGGCGAGCGCAACAGCGTGCGCTTCGGCCATCCGTCCGGCACCCTGCGTGTGGGTGCGGAAGCAAAGCTGGAAGGCGGACAATGGGTCGTTACCAAGGCCATCATGAGCCGCAGTGCGCGCGTGCTGATGGAAGGCTGGGTACGAGTGCCGGGGGATGCGTTCTGAGCCATCGCTTCAGCGGCGCTACAGGACGCAAAAAAGCCGGCTACCTTGCGGTGCCGGCTTGATCGGCCTGCTGCGGGTCGGGACTCAGACGCGGTAGATTTTCTCGCCCGTCTGGACGATCCTGAATTTTTCGTTGGTCAGGGGATCCAGCGCGCGGCCATCGGCCAGCTTGTAGCTGCGGGTGAAGGCTTGTGCAGCCTCATCGGCCTCATCCTGCTGCGTCTGGTACACCTCTACGTGGTAAGGTGCGCCGGTCTTGCCCTTGGCATCGAATTTTTCCACCAGATCCATATGTCGTCTCCTTAGTCGTGGCCTTGCGCCAAGGTCAACGATAGCAGATTTGGCGCGGCTTTCCAGCGCATTGCATGTTGCAGCGCACAGAGATGAAGCTTTGTGCGCTGCTGAGCTGCCCTGTCAGAAGTGCAAGGTAACCCCTACCCCGAACTGACGCGTCACCTCGGCCTTGTTCAGACCGAATTTGGCGCCGGCGTCCAGATCCACCGTCTTGCTGGGCGACCAGATCACGCCCACCAGGGCGTAGGACGGCAGCTTCTTGCTGGAGGCATCGGCATTCTGCGCCACGCCGGTATCGCCCACCAGACGCCATTGCTCATTCAAGCCATACCAGACGGCCGCCGAGGCGCGCCACAGGGTCTTGCGCTGGGCCTGCTGGTCACTCTCCAGCTTGAAGCGGTTATAACGCAAGCCGAGGTTGCCGTGCAGGGTCCAGGGGCCGGTTTCGTAGGAAGCAATCCCGGTCAGGGCCATGCTGTTCTCGCCCGTGCCCAGGCCCTTGTCTTCATCGCCGCTGGGCATGAAGAACTCCGGCTTGAGCGCCAGGGCCAGGCTGTCCGCTTCGTAGTAGCGCCACTTGGCGCCGACCGAGACGTCTCCCACGCCCGTGCCGGTCGCCGACTGGAAGGTCTGCGGCAGGTTGAAGAACAGGTCCAGCTTGTCGGTGATCCCATAGGTGAAGGTAAATGCACCTACATGACCGGCGTTGCCGTTCTGCTTGCTCCAGTCGGTATTCATTTCGAGCTGGATGCCGCCGTCTCCCTGCACGCCCGCGTCGTCCGTCACCAGCGGGTGCGCCGCGAAGGCCGGATGACTGGCTGCCAGCAGCAGTACTCCCAAACAGGACAGCTTGATGGTTTTGTTTTTCATGAAAGACCCCACTTTCTTGTGTTTTTTCTATGATCGGTACGGCATTCTCCGAGCCGCCGCCATGACACACCCCTGCCTGCCACGGACGTGACAGGACACGTCGCAGGCGACGGATAAAACGATGTGGTCGGAGCGAACCGAAGGGAAATCGCACCGCTGCCTTGCCGGGACACATTAGCAAAGAGACTGGCCATGCATTCCGGACAGGAGAGGTGCTGGCAAGGCTTATTTGATGAATATGTCCTCGTTGGTGGCTGCGGTAAATGCCGTGGCTTTTACGGAAGGAACATCAATCTGGCTGGGTTCATCGCGCCTCGCGCGCAGCTGGAAGCGAAGTTCGGGCTGGATCTGATGATGACGGGACGCTCAGTGCCGCAGGCGTTTGCTGCGGCGGTCCTGACGGTCAACAGAGGCGCTTCACTTCCAGAGCGAGGTGGATAGTAACATCGGGGTCTGACAAAACTACAACAAAAAACTTCGATTTTTCCTGACTAAATCTGACGATTCTTGCAGTCAGCTCATGTCGGCTGTTCGGCGGCAGCGGCCAGTTCCGGGCCGATTTCGCGCAATACACGGGTCGGCACCTTCAGCAAGGCACCCCAGTCGCTCCAGTCCCAGGAGACGCGGCCGCACAGATATTCGAGACTGGAAACCGGCAACTCGAAACGTTCACCCAAGGCCAGCAGGCGCGGCAGCAAGGCCGTCCGCTCGGTGTCGCTGGCTACGCAGACGTCGGCCACACAGGCGGCCAGTTCCAGCAGGCGGATCAGCCGCTGCTGGCGGTCTTCTTCATCCATGCCGGTACTGTCGGCCTCGCTGTGGTGCAAGACGGTTTCACAGAAGAGCTTGGGGAAGAGCCAGTCCTGCATCATCGCTGCGGCCAGCTCCAGGTGACTGAATCCGAAGAGCGCCTTTTCTTCCTGGCGCAAAGCGCCCCCCTGCATGCCACTGCCCAATAGTTCGCCGTAACGCTTCGGGCGCGCCGACGCCAGGCCCAGACGGCCGATATCGGCCAGTAGCCCGATGGTGAACATCTCGGCCGGTGGCGCTATCTGCAAGAGGTCGCCCAAGGCCTGGCCGGCACAGGCCATGGCCGTCGACCGGCTCCAGAACTGGTCATAGTCGAATTCCTTGCAATCCCCGCGCCGGGCGGATTCCGTCAGCGAGATCGCCAGCGCCATCTGGCGCACTGCGTGCAAGCCCACCATCAGCAACAGCTCGACATTGACCGAGGCCACCATGCGGCCCTTGTTGATGTTGGGAATGTTGGCGATCTGGATCAGACGGCCAGCCAGCACAGGATCGCCCTGGACCTGCGCCACCAGCTCAGGCAGCGCTATGTCTTCCTGCTGGCACATCTGCATGATCTTCAGACGCACACCGGAGGGGGCAGGCAAGACTTCGGAGTCCTGCAATTCACGGAAAACCTGGGGGTCGACGTAATGAGGCATGAGGATTCGTGGGATTCTTTGTAGTTTGATACTTGGCGCGGTGCCAATTTGAGTTGGCGACAAGCATACCCAAATAATGGTCGTTGTGCGATGCGGCAATGCAAAGGCAACACAAGTTTTATCGGCTCGTGATTTCCTGCTTGCTGACAGAAACGCAAGACCCGCGCCGACAGCCGGCCGCCGGGCTTGCCGTTAAGCTGATGGCATGGCTCCAGTGCAACTTTGCCAAAAGCTTCATATAACCCGCTGCAAAGCCGCTGCACAGGCCCTGCGGCCATGGACAAAACCCGTCAGAGACGGCACAAGAGAGCCGAACGATTTTTCGAAGCAGAGCAAGGACGAAACCCGCATGGAAGACATGGTGGTGGTACGCAAGGAAGGCCTGTATTGCGTCCCCGGTGATTTCTACATCGATCCCTGGCGCCCGGTGGCTCGCGCGGTGATCACTCATGCCCACGCCGACCACGCGCGCATGGGTCATGCGCACTACCTGGCCGCGGCGCCGGGTGCGGGCATCCTGCGGGCCCGCCTGGGTGCCGAGATCAACCTGCAAGCGCTGCGCTATGGTGAACGGATCAGCCACAACGGCGTGCAATTGTCCCTGCATCCGGCCGGCCACGTATTGGGCTCGGCGCAATTGCGCATGGAGCATGCCGGCCGCATCTGGGTGGCCTCCGGCGATTACAAGCTGGAACCCGATGGCACCTGTGCCCCCTTCGAACCCGTACGCTGCCATGCCTTCATTACCGAATCCACCTTTGGGATGCCGATCTACCGCTGGCAGCCGCAGCGGGACATCTTCGAGGAGATCAACCAGTGGTGGCGCGGCAACGCCGCCGAGGGCCGCGCCAGCGTGCTGCTCTGCTATTGCTTCGGCAAGGCCCAGCGCATTTTGCACGGTATCGATGCCAGCATCGGTCCCATCGTCTGCCATGGCGCGGTGGAGCCGCTCAATCGTCTCTACCGTGAGGCCGGTGTCGCCTTGCCGGACACCCTCACCGTGGGCGAAGCCGAGGCCGGCAAGCGCGGCAAGGCCGCTGCCTATGCCGGCAGCCTGATCATTGCGCCGCCCTCCGCCGCAGGCTCGCCCTGGATACGCCGCTTTGGCGACTACAGCGATGCCTTCGCCAGCGGCTGGATGCGCTTGCGCGGCACGCGCCGGCGGCGCGGGGTGGACCGTGGTTTCGTGCTGTCCGATCACGCGGACTGGCCGGCCCTGCAGGAAGCGATCAGCGCCACCGGCGCCGAGCGCATCATCGTGACCCACGGCCAGGTCGCCACCATGGTGCGCTGGCTACGGCAGAACGGGCTGGATGCCGGGGCCTTCGCTACCGAGTATGGAGATGAAGAAACTGACGACGGCCCGACCGCAGCCCCGGCCGTCACGGAGCAGGACAACCGCCATGCGTGAATTCTCCCGGCTCTACACCGAACTGGACGCCACCACCTCCACCACCCGCAAGCTGGCCGCGCTGCAAGACTACTTCGGCCATGCCGAGGCCGCCGACGCTGCCTGGGCGGTCTATTTCCTGGCCGGCGGCAAGCCTCGCCAGGCCGTCCCTACCGGCTTGCTCAAACAATGCGCAATGGACTATGCCCAGATCGACGAATGGCTGTTCGAGGAGTGCTACCACAGCGTGGGCGACCTGGCCGAAACCATCGCCCATGTGCTGCCCCCGCCCAAGGCCGGCAACGACCTGGGCCTGGCACGCTGGATGGAAGAACGCATCGCCCCGTTGCGGGGAGCCGATCCGGCGCTGATCCGCGCGGCACTCTTCGCGGCCTGGGATGAGCTGGACTGGCAAGGGCGATTCCTGCTCTCCAAACTGATCGGCGGCGGCTTTCGCGTGGGGGTGTCTCGTCTCTTGGTCACGCGTGCGCTGGCAAGCGTTGCCCAGCTCGATCCCAAACTGGTAGCCCAGCGCATGGTCGGCTGGACCGACGGTCGCGCCCGACCCGATGCCCTGCGCTATGCGCAACTGATCGCCCCGGCCGAAGGCCAGGATGCGCAATTGCAGGGCGGCCAACCCTACCCCTTCTTCCTGGCGCATCCCCTGCTGGAGTCACCGGCCACCCTGGGCCCGCTCACGGACTGGCAAGTGGAATGGAAATACGACGGCATCCGCGCCCAGCTGGTGCGGCGCCATGGCAGCAACTGGCTGTGGTCGCGCGGCGAAGAATTGATCACCGATCGCTTTCCTGAACTGGCCGCGCTGGCCCTGCCCGATGGCACCGTCATCGATGGCGAGATCGTGATCCGCCTGCCCGATTCCGGTCGGCAAGCCGATCGCGTGGCGCCCTTCGCCGAGCTGCAAAAGCGCATCGGCCGCAAGAGTCTGAGCGCGCGCCTGCTGGCCGAACTGCCGACCGGCCTGATCGCCTACGACCTGTTGGAACAGGACGGCCAGGATCTGCGCGGCCTGCCCCAGCACGAGCGCCGCATGCGGCTGGAAGCCATGCTGCAAGACCATGCTGCCGCCGCCCTGATGCTGGCCCCGCAAATTACCGCCCCCGACTGGGATGCGCTGGCCCAGTTGCGCGCCACCTCGCGCGAGCGCGGCGTGGAAGGCATGATGTTGAAGCAACGGGACGCCCACTACGGCATTGGCCGCACCCGCAACGTCGGCACCTGGTGGAAGTGGAAGGTCGATCCCTATTCCATCGATGCCGTGCTGATCTACGCCCAGGCAGGCCACGGGCGGCGCGCCTCGCTCTACACCGACTACACCTTCGCGGTCTGGGATGCCCCTGACGAACAGGGCGAACGCAAGCTGGTGCCCTTTGCCAAGGCCTATTCCGGTCTCACCGATGCAGAAATTGCCGTGGTCGACCAGGCCATCCGCAAGACCACCATCGAGAAATTCGGCCCGGTACGTAGTGTCAAGCCCAGCATGGTGTTCGAGATAGGCTTTGAGGGTATCGCCCTGTCTTCGCGCCACAAGGCAGGCGTTGCCGTGCGTTTTCCCCGCATCTTGCGCCAGCGCCTGGACAAGACTGTCGAACAGGCCGATACCCTGCCCAGCCTACGCGCACTGCTGGGACCATCGGCCAGCCTGCAGCACGAAGATCAGAAGGAACTGCACCGTGCCACGCAAGACGAATAAACCCAGCCCAGGCGAAAAAGCCGCGCTGAGGATGGCCGAACAATGGTTCACCCGGCGCGGCTGGGAAGTCTTCGACTTCCAGCGCGCAGTCTGGCAGGCTGCCGGCCAGGGCAAGAGCGGCCTGCTGCATTCGGGCACCGGTTCCGGCAAGACCTATGCCGTCTGGTTCGGCGCCCTGCTGCACGCCGAGCCCAGGCTGGGCCAGCCCGAACTGCCCGCCAGCGCAGGCGGCCTGCGGGTTCTGTGGATCACCCCGATGCGTGCCCTGGCCGCCGACACCCTGCGCGCCCTGCAAGCGCCGCTGGTTGATTTGCTGCCGCACTGGCAAGCCGGCATGCGTACTGGCGACACCGCCTCGGGAGAACGCGCGCGCCAGATGAAATCCTTGCCCCAGGCCCTGGTGACGACCCCGGAAAGCTTGTCTCTGCTGCTCTCGCAAGCCGATGCCCAACAGCGATTTGGCCGTCTCGACGCGGTGATCGTCGATGAATGGCACGAACTGATGGGCAACAAGCGCGGCGTGCAGGTGCAGTTGGCCTTGGCGCGGCTGCAGCGCTGGCGTCCAGGGATGGTGGTGTGGGGGCTCTCCGCCACGCTGGGCAATCTGGACCAATCCCTGCAAGCCCTGCTGGGCCCGGCTGCTGCCGCGCAAGGCGTGCTGGTGCGGGGCGAGCAACGCAAGCGCATCGTCATCGATACCCTGTTGCCACCCCAGCCCGCCCGCTTTGCCTGGGCCGGGCACCTGGGCATGCAGATGCTGCCGGCCGTGGTGCAGGAAATCGAGACCAGCGGCAGTACCCTGGTCTTCACCAATACGCGCTCCCAGGCTGAACTTTGGTACCAGAATCTGCTGGATGCACGGCCCGACTGGGCCGGCATCATCGCCCTGCATCACGGCTCGCTGGACCGCGAGGTCCGCGACTGGGTGGAGCAAGGCCTGCGCGATGGGCGTCTCAAGGCGGTGGTCTGCACTTCAAGCCTGGATCTCGGCGTGGATTTCACGCCCGTGGAGCGGGTGCTGCAGATCGGCAGCCCGCGCGGCATAGCCCGGCTGCTGCAGCGCGCCGGGCGATCCGGCCACTCACCGGGGCGCAGCTCGCGCGCCACGCTGGTGCCGACCAACAGCCTGGAACTGGTGGAAGCCATCGCCGCCCAGGATGCGGTAGCAGCCGGCCGCGTCGAACAGCGTCCGGTGCCGGAAACGCCGCTGGACGTGCTGGTCCAGCATCTGGTGACCATCGCCCTGGGCGGCGGCTTTCGGGCCGACAGCTTGTTGGAGGAGGTACGGCAGGCCTGGTCCTATCGGGACTTGCGCCAGGATCAGTGGCAATGGGCGCTGGATTTCGTGGTGCGCGGGGGCCAGAGCCTGACCGCCTATCCCGAATACCACCGTGTCCGCGCGGGCGAGGATGGCATCTACCGCGTGGAAGTCCCGGCCATCGCGCGCCGACATCGCATGAACATCGGCACCATCGTGGCCGACGCCAGCCTGCACGTGCAATACATGAAGGGCGGGCGGATTGGTACCATTGAAGAAGGCTTCATTGCGCGCCTGCGCCCGGGTGACCGTTTCCTCTTCGGCGGCCGGGTGCTGGAGTTCGTCCGGGTGCACGAGATGACGGCCTGGGTACGCCGCAGTACCGCCGGCAGCGGCGCCGTACCGCGCTGGCAAGGCGGCCGCATGCCCTTGTCCTCCACCCTGGCGCACGCCGTATTGGACCGTCTGCAACAAGCCGAGCAGCAGCGCTTCGACGGACCTGAAATGCAGGCCGTGCAGCCGCTGCTGGCGCTGCAGCACGCCTGGTCGGCACTGCCTACCGGAGATCGGCTGGTGGTGGAAGCGCTCAAGAGCCGCGAGGGCCATCACCTGTTCTTCTATCCCTTTGCCGGCCGCTTGGTGCACATGGGGCTGGCCTCACTATTGGCCTGGCGCCTGGCCAGCACGCGGGCGGCGACGTTCTCCATTGCCGTCAACGACTACGGGGTTGAATTGCTGGCCGCCGATGAAGTGGAGATGGCGCGGCTGGCCCCGGAACAGGCACAAGCACTCTTCAGCGAAGACCATTTGCTGGACGACGTGCTCTCCAGCCTGAACGCCACCGAACTTTCGCAGCGGCGCTTCCGCGAGATTGCCCGCATTGCCGGGCTGGTCAGCCAGGGCTATCCGGGCCAGCACAAGAGCGCGCGCCAGTTGCAGGCTTCGTCCGCGCTGTTCTTTGAGGTCTTTCGTAAGCACGACGCCGGCAACCTGCTGCTGACGCAAGCTCAGCGCGAAGTGCTGGAACAGGAGCTGGAACTGGAACGCCTGCGCCTCACCCTGGCCGAGCTGCGCGCGCGCAGCCTGACGCTGGTGCAACTGCAACGCCCTACCCCGTTCGCCTTGCCACTGATGGTGGAACGCTTCCGTGAGAAACTCTCCACCGAGAAACTGGCGGACCGCGTGGCCCGCATGCTGCGCGAACTGGAAGGCGCCGCCGACAAGACCGCCGCCCGCGATCAGCGCAAGCCCCGCCCCAAGAAAACTGCATGATGAAACACCCCTGCTTCGACGCCGATGGCGTATCCCTGACCATGCTGCCGGAACGCGCCCTGCTGTGGCGCGAGCGGGCCATGCTGATCTTGGCCGACGTGCATTTCGGCAAAGCGGCCGCCTTTCGCGCTGGTGGCATCCCGGTCCCGCACGGAACGACGCGCGCCAATCTGGAGGCCATCGATGCGCTGGTTCAGCAGCATGCGGTACGCCACATCGTTTTCCTCGGCGATTTCCTGCACGCACGCACAGGCCGGGCGGCGGGCACGCTATCGGCCCTGTCGCAATGGCGTGATCGGAATGCGAGGCTCGCCCTCACCCTGGTACGCGGCAATCATGACCACCATGCCGGCGATCCTCCTGCCGAACTTGATATCGAGATTGTCGATGAGCCCTGGCGCGTAGGCCCGCTGGCCTTTTGCCATCATCCGCAGACGGTGGCGGGCGCCTTCGCCATCGTCGGCCATGTACATCCCGTCTATCGCCTCTGCGCCGCAGGCGATGCCCTGCGCCTGCCCTGCTTCGTGCTCGATGGCCGCTGGGCCATGCTGCCGGCTTTCGGCGCCTTTACGGGCGGCTACCGCGTCGAGGCCCAGCCGGGCCAGCGCATCTACCTGGCGGCCGAAGACTGCGTGCTGCCGCTGCCTGGCTGAATCCTGGCTCAATAAAACCGAAACTTCATGCTGTGGCAACGCGGCATGAAGCTTTCGTCTGCGCAGCCCTATTTTAGTAGTGAATTAACGAATTAATTCGATGGAGGTGGAAAGCCTGGGTTGGCAAAATGCACGGCACAAAAAACGGACGGCCTCTTTATCTGAAGCCGTCGCCATGCAGCAGTCGATGACAGGGGTAGCACGGGGACAACTTGATGCCAGCGTGGTGTTGAAGACCAACACACGTGCATTCGCCGCAGAGCGCGAATGGCGGACCATCAAGATGAGGCTATCCCGTGACCCAAGATGCACCAACGCACCACAGGCTGCGCACCGCTTCGGTTGCGCCGCACTTGCCTCTCACTTCGGATCTCCCCACAGAATTTTTTTCTGCGCTGCTCGGCCCCGGCCTGTCGCAACATGCGCGCCTGATCACCCTGAGCAGCGCCCAGGCCGCCGATCTCCCTGAATCACTGGTGGTAGAGCGCTTCCACGGCCAGGAAAGCGTCAATGACAACTTCCAGTTCGATATCGATGCCCTGTCCGTCTCCACCGATCTCGACCTCAAGCAATTCATCGGCACCGAGCTGACCCTGCGCCTGCTGCAGGCTGATGGCAGCCGGCGCGCCTGGCACGGCTACTGCACCCAGGCTTCCTGGCTGGGCGCCGATGGCGGGCTGGTGCGCTACCGGCTGCGGCTGGAATCCTTCCTCGCCTTCCTCGACCGGCGCCGTGACAGCTTCCTGTTCCAGGACATGAGCGTCATAGACATCGCCAGCGCAGTCCTGAAGGAATACCCGCAAGCCAATTTCTCGCTGGACGTGACGCAGACGCTCGCCAGGCGCGATATCTGCACCCAATACCGCGAGAGCGATTTCGCCTTCCTGCGCCGCATTCTGGCCAGCGAAGGCCTCAATTTCCGTTTCGAACATCGGCAGGATGGTGACGAGGACCAGGCCTGCGGCCAGCAACAGGCACGGCACAAACTGGTCATCTTCGACCGTGATGCCAAGGCGCCGGACCTGCCGGGTGGTGATGCGCGCATTCGCTTTCACCGTGTCGCGGCCACTGAGTCCAGTGATGCCATCACCGACTTCAGCGCCGTGCGCAGCGTGCGTTCCAACGCGGTGGCCCTGGCCAGCTGGCATCCTGAGAAGATTTCTTCACCTTCGGCCGAAGAGCGCTCCAGCCTGGATGCCGGGGAGCTCCCTGACCTGCCGGTCTACGACGGCAGCGGCCAGCAGGACTTTGCCGACCAGCAGGCGGCATCGGATCATGCCCTGCTGATGCTGCAGGCCATGGAACTGCAGAACAAGCGCTTCGAAGGTGCGGGCGCTGTGCGCCAGCTCATTGCCGGCGCTCAGTTCGCCCTCACCCAGCATGAGCGTTATCCGGAAGGAGAGAACCGCTTCAAGCTGCTGTCGGTCAGCCATAGTGCTCGCAACAACTTCGACAGCAACATTGCCCAGATCCTTGATGAGGTATTGCCCGCATCGCTCGGCCACGGCTTGACCGGCTCACCATCCCCGCGCGCCAGCTCAGACGACGATCTCAAAGCCGGCACCTACCGCAACAGCTTCGTGGCCGTGCGCGATGTGGTTCCCATCGTTCCTGCCGCGATCACGGAGCGTCTCAAGCCGACTGCACGCGGCACCCAGACGGCATTGGTCACCGGCCTGCCGGACGCTGCCGTCACCACGGACCGCAATCATCGCGTCAAGGTGCAGTTCCACTGGCAACGCGGCCAGGCGCCGAACCCTGGCGGCCTGCGCGAGACCGGCAACCTCGCTGACAAAGACGGCAACGCGCCCGGCAACGACGCCTCCGGCACCTGGGTACGCGTGGCCGAAGCCCAGTCCGGCCCCAACTGGGGCAGCCAGTTCACTCCGCGCATTGGCCGCGAAGTGCTGATCGATTTCATTGAGGGCGATATCGACCGGCCTGTCGTAGTCGCGCAGCTCTACAACGGCAGCGACGTGCCGCCCTTCCCGGCTGGTGCCGACTCGGGGGCCAACCATGCCGGCACGATCTCGGGCTGGCACAGCACGGCGCATGATGGCAGCGGCTTCAATCAATGGGTGGTGGACGACACGCAGTCGCAACTGCGCATGCGGCTGGCCTCCAGCCAGGCCAGATCCCAGCTCAATCTCGGCCACCTGATCGAACAGGCCGACACAGGCGCACAGCGCGGCAGCTATCGCGGTCAGGGTTTTGAATTGCGTAGTGACGCCTGGGGCGTGGTGCGCGGTGCAGAGGGCTTGCTGATTTCCTCGACGGCGCGCCCGGCTGCCGGGGCCAGCGTAACCAGCACGCAGATGGATGCCCGGGAAGCCGTCGCCCAACTGAAGGGGGCGCAGCAACTGGCCCAAACCATGGGGGATGCCGCCACGCAGCAACAGGTGCTGCATAGTGCAGATGCCTTGCAGTCCAAGAGGGATTTCATCTCCATCATCGACCCTGCGGATCAAGGCAAGCATCCGGGCAGCGTCAATGGCCAGGACACCTTCAAGAGCAAAGAGGGCTCCCGCGAGAGCGACAGTGCACAGCCGGTCGAGAAGTTCGCCAAGGCGGCGGTGCTGATGGAATCTCCGGCCAACATCAACTGGGCCAGCGCTGCTTCCACGGTGCTCTATGCCGGTGAGAACCTGCACTGGACCAGCCAGGGCGATACCCACTGGACTGCTGCCGACACCGCCAGCCTGGCCGCTGGCAAGGCGGCTACCTTGTTTGCGCATGAGGGCGGTATCCAGGCTTATGCGGGCAACGGACCGGTCTCGCTGCAGGCACATACCGATGCGCTGGAGATCCTCGCCGACAAGGAGGTGAGCGTAATCAGCGTCAATGAGGGCATCGAGATCAAGGCGCGCCAGAAGATCGTGCTGCAGGCGGGACAGGCTTCGGTGACGCTGGAGGGCGGGAATATTACGTTTGCTTGTCCGGGGACGTTTTCGGTGAAGGGGGGAACGCATGCGTTTCCGGGTGGGGCGAGTGCAGCGGCAAGCCTGCCCCCTTTACCGAACAGCACCGTGAGTGCAAAAGGTTCGCGGAAATTCTCGTTCTCACGCTAAGGGAGTGTTTATGCTCATCAGCCCGCCTTTTCTTCCTCCTCGTCTCGCTCATGACGACAATGCTTATCTGGAGACCGCCATGCGTAGCCCGGAGCATGGAAATTTCCCCGTCAGCCATAAATTATCGTGGCACGGAGGCTTGCATTTGGAGGCTCCAGCACGCGACAAAGGACATGAACCCGTATGGGGCGACCTTCAGCGCGGATCGAAAAGTGGTCATGGTGGATGACTACGTAATAGACCAAGCTACGGGAGAAGTGGTCACTATGACTTATTACTCGAAGCCTGAAGTTGAGACTTGCCCATCATTTCTAGGAAAGCAGTCGAAATAGGAGTGATGGATTACTCTTCATCAAAAGGCTATTTTTGACCATGGCGATTAAACCGCGCGACAGCACGACACCCATCCCCCATCAGCAATCCGTCCAATAATCAAAACTTGCTCGACACCCCCAACCCCCACTTGCGCTCAGGATCTCCGCTATCCGGCAGCAAGCCGTTCGAATAATCCAGGCTCAAGCCCACATTCTGGTTGAAGTTGTAGGTCAGCACCGACTTCCAGTAATGAATGCTGCGGCTCCCCTGCAATGCCTTCAATCCCGTAAAGGTCGTCGTGAAATCGAACGGCAATGCTGGATTGGTGGAAGACAGCGTGAAACCGGCCTGTGCACCCAGACGGATGAAGTCACGATGCTCGTCATAGACATCTGCATCGCCCCGGTTGATGTAGATACCATTGCGGCTCTGGCCGATCAGGATAGGCTTGAAGGCCAGGCCATTGTTCCAGCGCAGGAAATCGTTGAGCACGCCCGGCCGCACCGGCGTGAGCGTAAAGTTGACCGTCAGCAGCCGCGATCCATCGCTGTTGTTGACCAGATAGTCGGGACGCGCAGTCAGGTCTTCAGTGTTGGCCGTATCGGCATGGGCAAAGTGGAAGGCCGACAACATCCCCACCTGGCTGGTGCGCGTCGTGGTGACCTCGGCACTACCGCTGTCATAGTTGATGACACGGTTCTGCTTGAAGCCCACGTAAGGCACCGCCTCGTAAGTGCTGCCCGGCTCCCCCATGGGACGCTTGTCCAGCGAATAGCCCGCATAGACCACCACGTCATTGGTGCGCGATTGCGCCACATCGTCATTGGCCAGCGCTACGCGCGCGCGGTCGACCGAGGCAAACGCAGCCTTGTCACGATGATCGATGGACAGCTGGTCAGGATTGCCGCGAATACGCACATGATCCATCCACCCGCCCTGCTGCGTCTGCGCCGCCCCAGCCGCAGCGGCAACGGGTGGCGTCGCAGGGCCAGCCGCTGGCGTGGGCGCAGCAGCCGCCGCCACACCCATGCGCAAGGCGGCATCCGCGTGGGCCAACGCCGGGGTCGCATCAGGGACCTTGCAGCGCAAGGCCACGCGACTGTCGTCGCGGAAGAAGGCCACCACATCATCGCTGCGGCCGCTGGGCTGGAAGCGCCCGTCCTTACCCTCCAGCAGCGATTGCACATCCGTAGCCATGTGGTCAACGTTGCAGCTATCCCCCTGGCAGGGCTGTCCACCTGATTTTTCCATCGCACGCTTTTGCAGCAGCCAGGCCACCAGCGCCCGGGGCGAATTCAGCGGGGCCGGCTCCTTGCCCACCGACAGATAGGCCGTACTCACGGGATAAGTCCGGATGAGCGTGGCGGCCAGTTGGTCCTTGTCGAGGGTCTGCTCACGGGTGCAGTAGCCTCCCGCTTCGGCCGCATGGGCGATGTTCAAGGTCACGGGAGCGGCCAGCAGGATGGCGGCGATAGGGAGAGGAAATCGTCGTTGCATCGGATCGGGAAGGAGAAACGCAGAAAAAATCGAGGGAGAAGGAGACAGCGGCGATGAGCCGCGCCAGAAAGGCCACGGGCCGGCGAAACCGGCCCGTGCGGCGACATGCTCAGTGCTGCGGCAGCGGCAGGCCCGGCAAAGGACGCAGTTCCAGCTGGCCCAGCAGATAGGGCTGGATCACCAGCTTGTAGCTTTCCAGGTCAAAGCCCTTGAGGCTGGCCGCCGGGCGGCTGGGAAGCTGGCGGTGGTCCCGGTCCAGCGAACCCAGGTAGCGCCAACGGTCGATCACGTGTACCTGCTGCCAGCCATCGCCCTGCTCCACCAGCCCCATCGGTCCGGCATAAGGCCAAGGCAGGATGCGCAGGTCTTCCAGGGCCTGCATCAGGCGCTGCTGGTGCTGTTCATGCGACTCTTCACCGGTGCAGGCACCACGGCAGCGGCGGATCTGGCGGCCGAAACACGCCATGCCGAATCCATCAGTCCGTTCCAGGCCGGTGGCGATGGAGCACAGGCCGTGGCCCTCCACCATCTTTTGCAAGGCGTCCTGGGCGGCGTGTTCGCTGGTGTAGAGGCCGAAAAGATTCTCGGCGCGGCTCAATTCGCGCTCCTCAACCCGGACCACTTGCGGCTGGCCAGCGGTATTCAGACGCAAGGTGAACAGGCCACGCTTGATGCGCTGCTTCTTGTTGTGCGAAGGCCGCAGATCGCGCAGGAGGCAGTTCTCCAGCAAGGCTGCACCCAGCTCACCGGCAGTGCGGCGGCATTCGATGCGGCGCGTCTGGCCAATCAGGAATTGTTCTTCATGATTGTGCAAGTGGGCCAGCACGCGGCTGCGCAGATTCACGCTGCGGCCAACATACAAGACCTGATCGTTCATACCGCGCAAAATGTACACGCCCCAGGTCGACGGCAAGGCTTCAATGCTGGCACGGTCGATATGCAGCGGATAGCTGAAGGTGGCCGCCCGATGCGCCGCCGGCTGGGGAGCATTGAAGGTGGCACGGGGCAAATCTGCGTGGCGCATACCGCGCCGGCCTTCCTGCTCCAGCAACCGGTCTACCAGCGCGGCCGGCAGTTTGCGCGGCTGGGCGGCGTGCAGCGCAGCGGGTGCCTGGGGCATCAGGGCAGGCATCACGGCTTGCAGGGGGCGGGTCAACAGCTGGGTCAGCGAAGTGCGGTGGCTGAGGGTGTTCATGGCGCTGGCCAAATCCTTGTTGTTGTTCATGTCACGGCGAGGCGTGCTCTGTCAGGTTGCAAACGGCCCGGACATGCCGGGCCATCAAGTTGAAGTGGATTATGAAGTTGGCCTCTTGCCACCACAGTCGGCAGGAAGATGAAGATCGTGTAGGACATTGCCGCCTTGTAGAGCTTGAGAGCAGTTCAGGCGGGGGGGAAAGCGTCCAGCATGGCCCGTGTCAAGCGCTGCGCCGACTTGCCGAAACCGGCCCAAGGATCGCTGCGGGTCAGGCTTTCCAGCCGCGCAGGCATGGTTGCGACCTGAAAATGGTCAGCCCGCATGCCCTGCTCCAGCTCTTCCCACGTAATCGGCACGGAAACCGGCGCGCCATCCCGTGCGCGCACCGAATAAGCCACCACGGTAGTGGCGCCGGGCGCATTGCGCAGATAATCGATGAAGATCTTGCCCTCGCGGGCAGCCTTGCTCATGCGCGCAATGAAGCGATCCGGCAGCAGCCGCGCCAGATGTGCCGCCAGCCGGTGCGCCCAGTCCTTCACCACATCCCAGCCGTGTTCCGGGCGGATCGGCACCATGACATGCAGGCCCTTGCCACCGGACGTCTTCAAGAAACACGTCAGGCCGATCTCCTGCAGCAACCCCCGCACCAGCTGCGCGCCCTCCACCACGGTGGCCCACGGCACATCCGGGGCCGGGTCGAGGTCCAATACCACACGGTCGGGCTTGTCCAGTGCGCGGCCGGTGGCACCCCAGGCGTGCAGTTCCAGCACGCCCATCTGCACGGTCGCCACCAGCCCGGCCACGTCGTTGACCATCATGTATTGGGCCTTGCCATCGCCTTCCGGCACTTCGATGGTATCGATGGCCTCCGGCATGCCCTGGCCCGTGTGTTTCTGGAAGAAGCATTTGCCGGCATGCCCATCGGGACAGCGCACCAGCGACAGCGGGCGCTGCTTGAGTTCGGGCAGGATCCAGGGCGCCGCATTCTGGTAGTAGCGCGCCAGTTCCAGCTTGGTCAGGCCGGTATCGGGAAAGAGTATCTTGCCGGGATGGGTCAGCTTGACGCCCGCCACCATCACCGGCTTGGACAGGTCTTCGGCGCTGCGCCTGGATGAGTGTGCAGCCGGGGCTGTCCCAGCCGCATCTGATGTCTCGCCAGGGGCTGCACCAGGTGTCTCACGCACGATGTCCACGGGCTCCTTGTCTTCCCGCAGGGCCACGAAGCTGCCATGGCGCAGGATGCCGGCCTGGGTCCACTGCGCAAACTTCACCTCGGCCACCAGCTCCGGCTTCAACCAGTGCACCCCGCGCCGCTGATGGCCGGTGGGAGGGTTGACGAAGGCCGACCGGTCCTGCTCCAGACGTTGGAACTGCTTGAGCATGCTGCCCAGCAGCCGATCATCAAAACCCGTCCCCACACGGCCGGCGTACCGCAACTGCCCCTGCTCGTCATGCACCCCCACCAGGATAGCGCCAAAGCCGCTGCGCTGCCCGGCCGGCTCGGTATAACCCGCGATGACGAATTCCTGCCGGTGCTCGCACTTGACCTTGAGCCAGTTGCGGTCACGCCGCCCGCTGTAGGGAGCGTCGACACGTTTGATCACGATACCTTCCATACCGTGCTGGCAGGCGTGGTGAAACACTTCATCGGCGTGGCCGGCAATGTGCTCGCTGTAGAGCAGCAAGCCCTGTTCATCGCTGCCCGGGATGATGTCACGCAGCAATTCCTTGCGCTGGTGCAGCGGAAGTTCGCGCACGTCATGGCCGTTGAGGTAAAGCAGGTCAAAGGCATACAGCGCGATGCGGATGCCGTTGGCCTGCTGGCGGTCGCCGCGCACCAGGTTTTGCAGGGCGTCAAAACTGATGCGACCATCGGCGTCCAGGGCCACCACTTCGCCATCGATCCAGGCCTGCTCGACCGGCAGCCTGGCCAGCGCCTCCACCAGGATGGGCCATCGATGGCTCCAGTCCAGCCCTTCGCGGGTATAGATCGCCGCTCGGCCCTGTTCGATGCGGCACAGGCCACGATAGCCGTCGAATTTCAGCTCGGAGAGCCACTCATCGCCCTGGGGAGCGCTATCGACCAGCGTGGCCAGCTGGGCCTCGACTGTCTCGGGCATGTCGCTGGCGGCATGGTCGGGAGAAGCGCGCCGGGTCTTGCTTGCAGGCGTGGCATCGCCCTTGTCCTTGACGCTTTCCGGGCGCAGCTCGGTGATGGCCGCAGCTTCGCCGGTCTGGGCGGCGGCGTCGTCCTCCTTGATGAGCAGCCAGTTTTCCTTGCCATCCTCGGCGGGCTTGCCCATGCGCACCAGCGCCCAGCGGCCTTGCAGCTTGTCGCCCGACAGCGCGAAACTGAGATGGCCCTTCTTGAGCCCGGCATGCGGATCGCCATGGGGCAGCCACTGGCCGCGATCCCATAGCACCACATGCCCGGCGCCGTATTGATGGGCAGGAATGTCGCCTTCGAAGGTGCCGTAATCGAAAGGATGATCTTCCACCCGCACGGCCAGGCGCTTGTCGTGCGGGTCCAGGCTGGGACCTTTGGGAACGGCCCAGCTCTTGAGCACGCCGTCCAGTTCCAGCCGGAAATCGTAATGCAGCCGCCGGGCATGGTGGCGCTGGATGAAGAATTGCAGGCTCCCCGCCTGGGTCGCCCGTTCTCCCTGTCCGGAAGGCTCGGGCGTAATGCTGAAATCGCGCTTGGCGTGATAACGGTCCAGCGCAGAAGACGAACGGCTCATGCCTGTGCCCTCCTGCTGCTGGCGCGGGCGGGACTGCTGCGCGCGCTGCTCTTGCCGGTGGCAGCCTTGCTGCGGGACGATGTTTTAGTCGTGGCCGCTGCCTTGCTGCCACTGCTGCGCTTGGCGGCCGGCTTGCGGTCAGCGATCTTGTGAACCTTGGCACCACCCTCCTCGGCTTTTTCCTTCGGAGAGGGCTTGGACTTGCCGCGCCCTTCCAGGCTGCTCTTGAGCAACGCCATCAGGTCCACCACCTTGGCGCCGCTGCTGGCTGGCGCGGCGGCCTCGTCCGGCTCGGCCACCTCGTGGGTCTGGCGACTCTTGATCTTCTTCTGGATCAGGGCCAACACGTCATCGCGGTAGGTATCGTGGAATTGATCTGGCTCCCATTCGGACGACATATGGTCCACCAGCGCGCGCGCCATCTCCACTTCCTGCCTGGTCACGGCAGACTTCTTCGACTTGCGCGAAGGCACCGTCAAATCATCCGGCGTGCGCAATTCGCTGGGGTAGCGCAAGGTGATCAGTTGCAGCATGTCGCCCTGGGGGATCAGCGCAGCCAGATGCTGGCGCGTGCGGATGACGATCTGGGCGATGGCCATCTTGTCGCTGGCCAGCAGGGTCTCGCGCAGCAGGGTGTAGGCCTTGTCACCGCCCTTGGCCGGGGCCAGGAAATAAGGTTGCTCATAGTAGAGGATGGGCACCTGATCGCGCTCCACGAAACTCTGGATGTCGATGCTCTGGGTCGCCTCCACGTTGGCCTGGCGCAGGTCTTCATCGGACATGAGGACGAACTTGCCGTCCTCGTACTGGTAGCCCTTGATGATGTTTTCCCACGGCACTTCTCGCCCGGAGGCCTTGTTGTAGCGCTTGTAGCCCACCGGCGACAGGTCGCGCTTGTCCAGCAGCGTGAAGTCCAGCTCATCGTGTTTTTCGGCCGTATAGAGTTCGACCGGGATATTGATCAGCCCGAAGCTGATCGCCCCTTTCCACAGTGCGCGTCGCATCGCTTCCTCCACAAGTTCGCTGATGGGCCAATTGGACCAATTATCAAATTGCCCGGCGCGCGGCGCAGTCGGACTGGCAATGAAGCCCGCGTAGGAATGCGCCTGCGGCCCAGCGGCAGCACGGGCCTTCTCCTACATGGATTTACCGCACTCACCGATACAGGCAGGACGCAGTGCACCTTACCCTTGAGCGATCCCCTCCCCACTCTGGAGCCGCCATGCCCGCCACCGTTGCAGACATCCTCATCGACACCCTCTACGAGATTGGCGTACGCCAGATCTTCGGCGTGGTCGGTGACGCCTTGAATCCCCTGACCGACGCCCTGCGCCGCGACAAGCGCATCGAATGGATAGGCGTACGCCACGAAGAAGGTGCGGCCCTGGCCGCCGCCGGCCAGGCCAAGCTGACCGGCCGCCTGGCGGTGTGCTGCGGCACCACCGGACCGGGCGCCAACCACCTCGTCGCCGGCCTCTATGAAGCCCGCAAGGATCACGCCCCGGTGCTGGCCATCTCGGGCGGCGTACCGGCCGCGCGGCGCGGTACCGATTATTTGCAGGAAAATTCACCCGACCTGCTGTTCCGCGACGTGGCCGCCTACAGCCAGATCATTACCAGCCCGGAACAGGCGCCCGCCGTATTCCACCAGGCCATTGCCCAGGCCTATGCACAACGGGGCGTGGCGCACCTGAACATTCCTGCAGATATCATCGGTGCCAAGGTCAGCGGCAGCGTGCCCAGCATTCACACCCTGCGTGCACGCACCGACCTGGCGCCGCCAGCGGCCGACATCGCCGCCGCTGCCGACCTGATCAATGCGGCCGGCTCGGTCGCCATCTTTGCCGGCAATGGCTGCCGGGGCGCCATCGATGAGGTGCTGGCGCTGGCCAGCAAGCTGCAGGCCCCGGTGATGCATACCTTCCGCGGCAAGGATCTGGTGGCCTATGACCATCCGCACTGGATCGGCGGGGTCGGCCTGATCGGCGGCGCGCCCGGCACTGATGCCCTGCATGCGGCCGAGGTGATGCTGATGCTGGGCTCGGATTATCCCTATTCCGAATTCCTGCCCACCAAGTCCAAGGTGATCCAGATCGACGAGCGCGGCTTCGTGCTGGGCCGCCGCGCCCCGGTCACGCTGGGCATCACCGGCTCGGTCGGGCCGTCGGTGCAGGCCTTGCTGGAAAAGGTCGAGGGCAAGACCGACAGCAGTTTTTTGCAGCAGGCCAATGCCGACCGCGAGCGCTGGAATGCCAAGCTGGACAGCGCCGCCGACATCAAGCGCCATCACAAGAAGATCAAGCCGCAAAGCGTGGCCCGCGCCCTGAGCGACCTGGCCGACGACGATGCGCGTTTCATCATCGATACCGGCGTGGTCACGCTCTGGTGCGGCAACTGGATCCGCCAGCGCGGGCATCAGCGCCTCTTGGCCTCGTTCAACAATGCGGCAGTGGGCACCTCGCTGGGCCAGGCCAACGGTATCCAGGCGCTCAACCGCGAGCGCCAGGTGATCGTGGCCGTGGGCGATGGCGGCTTCACCATGCTGCTGGGTGAATTCATGACCAGCGTGGAGCACAAGCTGCCGGTGAAGGTGGTGGTCTTCAACAACCGCGAATGGGGCCTGGTGCATCTGGAAATGGAAGAAGCCGGCATGCCCGCCTTCGAAGGTTCCGAATTCCCCAATGCCGATTTCGCCGCCTTCGCTCGCGCCTGTGGTGGTCAGGGCTTCAGCGCCCGCACACCGGACCAGTTGCAGGAGAGCCTGCAGCAATTGCTGGCCGCGCCCGGCCCGGCGGTGCTGGATGTGTTCATCGATCCGGCGGAGTTGCCCGTGATGCCGCACATCAAGATGGAACAGATCTGGAAGTTCGGTCTGGCCAAGGTCAAGGAAAGCCTGATCGCCATGAAGGGAGGATGAGCCATGGAATCCCTCGAACAACAGCGAGAGGAGTACGCACGCCAGCTGCGCGCACGTTTCGGCGATTACAAGCGCTGGGCCATCGAACACTGGCCGGTGGCCGAACAGCCGCTGGAGGACACGGCCTTCATCGCCGCCGAACGGGAGCTGGAGCTCATCACCGGCAGCATGCTGCATCCGGGCCGCAAACCCGATGCAGTACCGGACTCGCCCGCACAGCAGACGCAGTTCGAGGACGTCACTCCGGCGCCCTGGCCCTGAGTCGTCGCGGCGGAAATCTGCCTCGCGCATTCTTACGTACGGTTGCGCCTCCCGCTTATAGGGTCGCTCCGGATGGCGCAGTAAGCTTCATCTCATGGCTGCATCAGGCCCTGCCGATACCGGCCCATCCCATCAGAACAGAAGGAGAAGAGCATGAGCGCAAGCAAATCCAACAAGGATCATCGTCCTAACCAGTACGACACCCCTTCCGAGGTGGCTCTGGATGAAGCCAACGAGATGAGCTTCCCCGGCAGCGATCCGGTGGCCACCTCCAACATCACGCGCATCGAGAAGGCACCCGAGATGGACCGTGCGCGCAACGACCATCAGAACAGCAACCGGGTCAAGGAAAACACCCCCAAAGCTGGCTGAATTCTTTCCGCCCACCCCACGGGCGGCCGGTGCATGCCGGCCGCCCTTCTTTTTTCAAGGGAGAAGCATGATGAGCAATCGCTACAACCAACTGAAGGTCGCCGTCCTGGTGACCGACGGCTTCGAGCAGGCCGAACTGCTGGAACCGAAGAAGGCGCTTGAAGCCGCTGGTGCCACCGTCCACATCCTCTCTGACAAGAGCGACAGCGTGCAGGGTTTCAAGCACGTGGACAAGGGCGAGGTAGTCAGCGTCGATGGCAGCCTCGATGCCGCCAACCCGGCCGACTATTCCGCCGTGCTGCTGCCTGGTGGAGTGGTCAATGGCGACGCCATGCGCCTGCTGCCGGAGGCACGCAATTTCGTGCGCGCCGCCAACGATGCCGAGAAGCCCATCGCCTCCATCTGCCACGGCGGCTGGCTCTTGATCTCGGCCGGCATCGCCAAGGGCCGCACCGTCACCAGCTGGCCCAGCCTGCAGGACGACTTCAAGAACGCCGGAAGCCAATGGGTGGACCAGGAAGTGGTGCGCGATGAAAACTTCGTTTCCTCGCGCAAACCCACGGATATTCCGGCCTTCAACAATGAATTCATGAAGCTGCTGGATGAACAGCAGCGCCGGGAACAACGCCAGCAACCTGCCGCAGGCGCGGCAGGCGAAGAACCGGCCGCCGGCGCTCCCGGCAAGCCCCATCTGTCCGAGAAAGGCAGCGCCCCGGCAGCCCCGCCCAGCCATGAGAACGAAGCCTTTGCGGTCGCCCATGGCGAATCGGCGCAGAGCGACGGCTGAGGGTGGTTACAGGCCGATATGAAGGAAAATGAAGAATCGCGGGGCTGACCCGCGATTTTTTTTGGCTGGAGGCCGGTTTGGCGGGAAGTTGGCTGTTGGGGGATGAAGGATTTGGCCTAAAAACAAGAATGCCGCCCGGGATGATCAGGACGGCATTGGCATCACGGTGATGGCCGGGCCAAAAACGGCCGGCTTCCGAGGTCAGCCTATCCCCTCTGCGCCATCTCATGCTTGTGCATGGCCTCGGCCAGCAAGGCCAGCGCAGCCTTTTCGGCCTCCTTGCGCTTCTTGCAGATGCGCACCGGCTGTCCGCCCAGATCGTCCAGGTCCATATGCCAGAGCGCATCGATGCGGGTATCGAGGTAGGCGACGTATTTGTGCTTGTCCAGCTTGGTCACGCGGGGCATGAAGTGACCGGCTTGCTGCTGTTCGACGGATTTGGCGAAGTGTTTCATGGCGGGGTCTCCTGAGCACGTGGGCGTAAGGGGGACGGCATGACTGGGAACGGGAGCAAGGCTGCCTTCAGCATAGTCCATCGGGACGGCAAGAAAAGGCTTCTTTTCGACGGAGAGCTGCCTTGCTCCCTGGCAAGGCAGCTTATTTCTTGCTGGCTTGCATGCTCTGCTTCAATTCGCGGCCCATCTGCAGGTGCTCCTGCAGGCCAGGCAGGGTCTTGGTGGCAAAAGTCTTCACATCAGGATCTTGCGCTTCCTTGGAGGACTTCTGGAACAGCTTGACCGCATCCTCATGGGCGGACACGCCGATCATGCTGGCATAGCGCTTGTCGAAGGTATTGCCGGAGAGCTTGTCGAGAATGGCGATCTTGGCGCGCTGGGCCATGCTGGGTTCGGTCGGCAGCGTGACGTCCTTGCTGGAAGCGAGTTGCTTGAGCTGCTCGTCGACCGTGGTGTGCTGGTCGATCATCTTCTGGGCGTAATCCTTGACGGCCTGGCTGCTGCTCTTTTCCAAGGCGATCTTGCTGGCTTCGATCTCGGTGTGACCGGCCTCGGCGGCCTTGGTCATGAAGCTCTTGTCCTTGCTGCTGACCGACTCGGCCGCCGCATTGAAGGACAGCGCGGCGCCGGCCAGCATCAACACGCTGGCGCCGATCAGGCGGCGGCCGCTACAGGATGGCAGGCGGGACTGAATGGTCGGGATGAGTTGCATGGTGGACTCCTTTGACTTGGGGATGATGGGTCTGCTGCTGACCTGCACGGGTCAGGATGTTTTCACTGTAGTCACGAAGACCGTGCGCTTGAATCAGACAGCGCCAATGACCGCTGTAAGAATCGATGAGCGTCGCCTTGTCAGGACGACTGCTGACGGCGGCGATTGCGCAGGTACAGCACCTGGCCCAGCAGCGCGGTGAACAGCAGGAACACGTTGGACACCACGAACACCCAATCCCCCTGCAGCACGCTATAGATCACAAAGCCGGTCGACGCGGCCAGTTGTCCGGCGAACAGCCAGTGCGAGACCCCCTGCGTGGAACGGCTGCGCCATTGTTCATAGACTTGGGAAGAAATGGTGAGCAAAAGGATGAGGGTAGCGCCCCAGCCAATGAGGTCGGTGATGTGATCGGACATGATGGTCAACCGGAGCCGGACGAGCCCCGCAAGCAGATGGAGTGCCGATGGTGGACCAGGCGGGGCGGCGGCCACAGTCGGCCAGCGCCGCGAGGCATTGTAGGAAGTTTTGCCCGGCTCGCTTGCCTGGGCTTCACGGCCGCGCCAGGTCGGCGCATTCGTACGCGCCTGCGCGAATCTGCCGACCCGACAAAAGGCGCATGCGGCATTGCGACATGGGCTGTCCTTGCCTAGTCTGGAGGGGCAAGAGAAATCCATCTCACCCAATCAGAGGAGGTCAACATGCACGCTACCCGAACCATTGCCGACGTCATGACGCGCGGCGCCCACACGCTGAGCCCGGACGATTCCGTCATCCGCGCCGCCCAGGCCATGGAGGCGCTGGACGTGGGTGCCCTGCCGGTCTGCGATGCCCAGCACAATCTGGTCGGGCTGGTCACCGACCGCGACATCGTCTTGCGCGCGGTGGCCCACAATCGCCTCTCCGAGAGCCTGCCGCTGACCGAGGTGATGAGCCACGACGTGCTGTGGTGCTATGAAGATGAACCGGTGGATGACGTGCTGGACGACATGGTGCAGCGCCAGATCCGCCGCCTGCCCGTGATGGACCGCCAGAAAAACCTGGTCGGCATGGTGAGCTTGGGCGACGTCGCCGCCAAGACCCAGAACCGTGGCGTGGGCGGCGCGCTGGCAGAGATTTCCCTGCCGGCCGCACCGATGCGCCACGCCGACGGGGTGTCGCCATCTGGCGACTATGAATTGCCGGAGGTGCGCAACAGCGACATGCACGAGGTCAATATCGGCCGCAGCTAGGGCTGGTGCGGCTTTGCGATGAATGCGCGCGATATTTTGTAGGTTTTTTCCTACGCGCTAATCGGGCAATGTCCGATCTCCTTTTTTGCGGTGCATCGCTACTATGCATCTCAACGAACTCGAAACCGAGGACCCCACATTCCGATACGAACGTCCCCCTCCGTCGTGTCATGAATACAGTCCATCCCCCATCGGTTTATCCCCACGGGTCGTTTTCATAAGCAGAAATTCTCCGAAGATTCCCCCGATCCTCGGCGTCTTATATCCCTCCCCCTCCGGCCGCCTCCCCCAGGCGGCCATTGTTTTTTCCTCCTTGGCCGATCTCTCTGAAGACAGGTTCAATTACGCCGTCCGGCAATATAAGCCAGGGCATCGGCATAGGCCAGCTCGCTGGTCGGGCGCAGCAATGCACAGACGTAAGTGGACACCGGCTCCTGCGGTGCCTGCGCGCAAGCGCCGATGAGCACGATGCCGCGAAACCCGCCCTCTTCGGATTGCTGCACGCCTGGCTGCATGACCGGGCTCCCCTCCGGGCCGCCCGCTGGACCGCTCAGTTCGCCCAGTTTTTCGCCGCCGGGAATGTCGATGGGAATGCTCATGGTGTGCTCCTGTAACAAGATTGAGGACCCGGCCGGGTGATGCCTCCAACACCTGCGCCACTGACGCACGTCAGGCATTGCTGCATCCTTCCCCGCGCCGGGCCAGGAAGAAGTATTCTTGTCAGCATAAGAAACACTGAAGGTAAAGGCAGCAAGAAGCCACCGCCGATCTGCGTAGGAAGGAACGAAGATGAGTCTCTCCGACGTAGCAGGCGAAGAAATGGCGACTAGGGGATGCTGCCGCCTGGTGTCGTTGCTACTTCGTCTGGACCCGTCATGCCCATCAATTACCTGCGCCGCCTCACCAGTCCGGCGCGCACCGATCTTTCCAACCGCCACCTGGGACGCTCGCTGGCCTTCATCGCCGGGGCCGTCAATGCCGGTGGCTTCCTGGCCGTGGGCCAGTACACCTCGCACATGTCGGGTATCGTCTCTTCGCTGGCCGACAACCTGGTCCTGGGGGAAACCCTGCTGCTGGTGGCCGGTGCCAGTGCCTTGTTCTCCTTCCTGCTGGGGGCGGCCTGTTCGGCGGTGATGATCAACTGGGCCCGCCGCCGCAGCCTGCAGAGCGAATACGCCATGCCGCTGATGCTGGAGGCGATGCTCTTGCTCTGTTTTGGCATCCTCGGCAGCAATCTCGAGAATCACCGCCTGCTGTTCGTCCCGGTCACGGTGGCCTTGCTGTGCTTCGTGATGGGCTTGCAGAATGCCATGATCAGCAAGATTTCGCGCTCCGAGATCCGCACTACCCACGTCACCGGCCTGGTGACCGACATCGGCATCGAGATCGGCAAGATGTGCTACTGGACCCTGGCGCCGCACCAGCCCGGCGAGGCCGGGGCGGAAGATCCGGTACCGGGGGCGCGGCGCAAGTTCATGCTGCTGTCGTCGTTGCTGCTGATGTTCTTCCTGGGTGGAGTGACCGGCGCCCTCGGTTTCAAGCTGGTGGGCTTCCTGGCCACCATGCCGCTGGCGGCCGCGCTGTTCCTGCTGGCGCTGGTGCCGATGATGGATGATCTGGCACGGCCATGAAAAGACACGTCTGACCGCTACAGGCAACAAAAAAGGCGCTCAACGCGCCTTTCGTTTTCTTGTTATCGCTACTTGCACCGCCCGGTTCCTGATGCGATCAGCCACCATCCTGGGAGCGCCTGAGCCATGCCTGAGGTGGCCCGGCCGCCGTGGTGGCTCAGCCTTGCTGCTGCGGGGTGCTGTCCGACTGCTGCGGTTGCTGCGGGGCGTCGTTGCCCTCTTGCGGAGTGCTCTGGGTCATCTGCGGCTGAGCACTGGTGGCGGCGCCGTTGCCGCCATTGCCATTCTGCGCTGCGGCCGCCGCAGCGGCATTCTTGCGGCCGTGGCTGTTCAGGCCACCCTTGCGTCCGGCTTCCCGGGCTTCGGCAGAGGTGAACTCATGGGCCGCGCCCTTGGCGTGGGCAGCCTTGCCGCCCATGCTGGCAATCTGACGCTGTTTCTCCCTGTCCATGGCGGCAAAGCCGCGATTGCTGTTCCCCGGATTTTGTGAATTTGCCATGTGTGACTCCTTGTCTTGGATGATCGGATGATCGGATGGAGCAGACATTTGCCACCCGGCAAGCCCTACTGCTCTGCGCGAGCACGCGGCTGGCAACCAACTTTGTCCACGTCTGCAGTGTAGAAAGCCTCACCGAACCTCACTATCGGAAGAGCTCCCCAGCCCATGTCAGCAATAGCTGTAGGACATGTAGGAAAGCATGAAGATGAGCTTTCCTTTTTGGTATCAATCTTCACCCGGAACCTCCATTCCGATATTGCAACAAGGAAACTTCACTCTCCTGTAGGGATAAAGGCAGTTTTTGTCACACACCAAAACAATTACTGTATATTTATACAGTATCGTATTTTTCTGCTGTTTTTAGCCCCTCCTGCCGTTTGATTGCCATGTTGACACCCGCCTCTCCGGTCCGCAGTCCGGAAATCATCCACCCTTCGCTCTGGCTGGCTTCCCAGTTGGCGCGGGGCGGTGCGCGCGGCGTCGCCAGCGGTTTCGAGGCGCTCGATGCCGAACTGCCCGAACGCGGCTGGCCGCCAGGAGTGCTGATCGAATTGCTGCTGCCGCAGGACGGCATCGGCGAGTTGCGCCTGTTGCGCCCGGTGCTGGCACGTCCACCGACGAGCGCCCACCGGATTGCGCTGCTGCAAGCGCCGCATCAGGTCAATGCCCCCGGCTGGGCGCACCTGGGAGTGGATGCCGCGCGGCTGCTGCAGTTGCAGGCCGATCATGCGGCCGATGCCTGCTGGGCCGCCGAGCAGGTCTTGCGGGCTGATAGCTGCCAGGTCCTGCTGATGTGGCAGCCGCGCCTGCGCAAGGGCGATCACGATCTGCTGCGGCGCCTGCATGTGGCGGCCCAGGCCGGGCAGACGCTGTTCTTCATGCTGCGCCCGCTCTCTTGCGCCCGCGAACCCTCGCCCGCGCCCCTGCGGCTGACGCTCAAGTCGGCGCGGGACGGGCTGGAGATCGGTTTTCTGAAGCGGCGCGGGCCGCTGCGCGAACAAAGCCTGTTTCTCCCTTTGCTGCCTTCACCGAATTTGCAACGCCATGTCACCCCTGTGGATCGCAGTACACCTGCCACTGCTGCCGCTGGAAGTCTTTCGTCCGAACTGGCTGGATGAGGCCCCGGCCGTGGTCATCGAGCGCGAGCGCGTGGCTGCCCTGACCACGCCAGCGCGCGCGCTGGGCGTGCATGAGGGCATGCGGCGCGGCGGCGTGCAATTGCTGGCGCCGCAAGCCCATCTGCACGAGCGCGATGCCGCCCGCGAACAAGCCACCCTGCAACAGGCCGCCCTGGCCCTGCTGCAATACACCCCTCAGGTGAGGCTGGCCGAAGAAGCCTGCGTCTTGCTGGAAGTCGGCGCCAGCCTGCGCCTGTTCGGTGGCGTGCGAGCCTTGTGCCGCAAGATCCGCGTGACCATCGCCCGGCTGGGCCTGTCGGCCACGCTGTCCTGCGCCGTCACGGCCACCGGGGCCTGGATGCTGGCGCGCTACGGCTACGTGCGCACGCTCAGCCAGGGCTCCCTGCAGCGCCATCTGGATCGCCTGCCGGTGGTCCTGCTCACTGCTGCGCGTACCCATCTGGAATGGCTGCACGGACTGGGCTGCCGCCAGCTGGGCCAGGTGCGGCGCCTGCCCCGGGCGGGATTGCAGCGTCGTTGCGGCCAGGCGTTGCTGGCCATGCTGGACCGCGCCTATGGTGCCGCACCCGAGGTGCATGACTGGATCGTGGCGCCGCCGACCTTCCAGGCCAGGGTGGAGCTACCGGACCGCATCGACCATACCGACATCCTGGCCGCCTATGCCCAGGGCTTGCTGGCCCAATTGGCCGGCTGGCTGGCCGCGCGCCAGCTGGCCATCAAGAAGCTGCACCTGTGGCTGGAACATGAACGCGGACGCCAAGCGGTACCGCCCACCGAATTGCAGGTAGCGCTGTCGGTGCCGGCCTGGCAGGAAGACCACCTGCACACCCTGGTCAAGGAAAAACTGGCCCGCTCTGCACTGCCCGCCCCGGCCATCGCCCTGGGCCTGGCCGCCGACGAGCTGGAAAGCCAGCAGGCCGCCAGCGAGATGCTCTTTCCCGAGCCCGGCGGCAGTGCCGAGGACCACCAGCGCCTGCTGGAGCTGCTGGTGGCACGGCTGGGCGCGGACAAGGTGCAACAGGCCGCACCGCGCGCCGACCACCGCCCCGAGATCGCCAACCGCTGGTGCAGCGTGATGCAGTCCGCCGCCAGCCTGCCGGCCCCCTTGAGCAGCGATCCGGCACGGCTGCCGCCGCGCCCGCTGTGGCTGCTGCAGGAACCCTTGCCACTGCGGGTGCAGCAGCACAAGCCCTTCTATCGGAGTGCGCTGGAATTCACTTCGTCGCCCGAGCGCATCGAAGCCGGCTGGTGGGAGGGCCGGCCCCTGACACGCGACTACTTCACGGCGCGCGATGCCAGCCACGTCTATTACTGGATCTTCCGCCAGTGGCGAGGCGGCGAGGGGTCCGATGAAGAACCGCAATGGTTCCTGCACGGCTTGTTCGGCTAGGAGGAACGCATGCAAACCTCTCTGCCCGACTATGCCGAACTGTATTGCCGCACCAACTTCAGCTTTCTGCACGGCGCCTCGCATGCGCAGGAACTGGTGGAGCGCGCCATCGAGCTGGGCTACCGTGCCCTGGCCATCACTGATGAATGCACCATGGCGGGGGTGGTGCGGGCCCATGCCGCCTGGATGGAGCAACTCAAGCGCGGCAAGGCGCAGGATTTCAAACTGCTCATCGGCAGTTGTTTCCGTTTTACCGCCCTCAAAGATGAACCGTCCCACCCGCTGGCCGCCATGACCCTGGTGGCGCTGGCCAGGAACCGCGAAGGCTATGGCAACCTCTGCGAACTCATCACCCTGGCCCGTACCCGCGCCGAAAAAGGCAGTTACCTGCTCTCCCCGGAGGACCTGAGCCAGCCTCCGCCCGCCTTGTCGTACCTGCGTGCCCTGCCCGATTGCCAGCTGATCCTGGTGCCGGATTACCCGGCCAGCGAAGAGACGCTGGATGCCCAACTGCGCTGGTTCGCCGCGCTGGCCCCCGGCCGCGCCTGGGTCGGCATGACGCGCCTGTATCGCCCGCTGGACGACCTGCACCGCGCCGCGCTGGACACAGCGGCACGCCGGCACGGCCTGCCGCTGGTGGCGGTGGGCGACGTGCAGATGCACCAGCGTTCACGCAAATACCTGCAGGATGTGGTGACGGCCATCCGCCTGGGCAAGCCGGTACAGGAATGCGGCCATGCGCTGGCGCCCAATGCCGAACAGCACCTGCGGCCACGCATGCGGCTCTCGCTGGTGCATGGCCCGGCCGCGCTGGCCCAGACCCTGGCGGTGGCCGCCGATTGCCATTTCAGCCTGGCTGAATTGCGATATGAATATCCTGACGAACTGGTGCCGCTGGGCATGAGCCCGGCCGGTTATCTGCGCCAGGAAACCCTGGCCGGTGCCGCCAAACGCTATCCCCAGGGGCTGCCGGGCGAGGTACGTGCGCAGATCGAGATGGAACTGGGCCTGATCGCCCAGAAGTCATATGAAGCTTATTTCCTGACCGTCTACGATCTGGTCAAGTTCGCCCGCTCACGCGGCATCCTCTGCCAGGGGCGCGGCTCGGCGGCCAACTCGGCGGTCTGTTACTGCCTGGGGGTGACCGAGGTCGACCCGACCTCCACCCGGCTGCTGTTTGCCCGCTTCATCAGCGAAAAGCGCGATGAACCGCCCGACATCGATGTGGACTTCGAGCACCAGCGCCGCGAAGAAGTGATCCAGCACATCTACCGCAAGTACGGCCGCCGCCGTGCCGCACTGGCGGCCGCCGTGCACAGCTACCGGCCGCGCGGCGCCTTGCGCGAGGTCGGCAAGGCGCTGGGGGTGGATGCCGCCATCGTCGATACGGTGGCCAAGTCGCAGCACTGGTTCGACAGCCGCGAAGAATTGCTGGCCCGCTTTGCCGAAGCCGGGCTGGACCCGGAACTGCCGCAGATCCAGTTGTGGGCCAGCATCACCGGCAAGCTGTTGCGCTTCCCGCGCCACCTGTCGCAGCACACCGGTGGTTTCGTGATCGCGCGCGGGCAACTCTCGCGGCTGGTGCCGATCCAGAATGCGGCCATGGAAGACCGTTCGGTCATCGAATGGGACAAGGATGACCTTGAATCGCTGAAGCTGCTCAAGGTCGACGTGCTGGCCCTGGGCATGCTGACGGCCCTGCGCCGCACCCTGGAACTGGTCAGCCTGCGGCGCGGCTTGCCGCAGGTCATGCAGATGCACGACATCCCCCGCGAAGACCCGGCCACCTTCGAGATGATCTGCAAGGCCGACACCATCGGCGTGTTCCAGATCGAAAGCCGGGCGCAGATGAGCATGCTGCCTCGCATGCAGCCGCGCACCCAGTACGACCTGGTGGTGCAGGTGGCCATCGTGCGGCCGGGCCCGATCCAGGGCGGGATGGTTCACCCCTATCTGCGGCGGCGTGAACTGGTGCGCGAGGGCGGCAGCTTCGACTACCCGGACAACACCAGCAAGAGCGGCAAGATCAGGAAGGTGCTGGAACGCACCCTGGGCATCCCGATCTTCCAGGAACAGGTGATGGACGTGGCCATCGAGGCGGCCGGCTATTCCCCCAGCGAAGCCGATGACCTGCGCCGCTCCATGGCCGCCTGGAAACGCAAGGGTGGCATGGGGCCGCACCATGAACGGCTGGTGATGGGCATGACCGACAATGGGTATTCCCGCGAATTCGCCGAAAGCATCTTCAACCAGATCGAAGGCTTCGGGGAATACGGTTTCCCCGAGAGCCATGCCGCCAGCTTTGCCCTGCTGACCTATTTCAGCAGCTGGCTCAAGTGCCACGAGCCGGAAGCCTTCCTGTGCGGCCTGCTCAACAGCCAGCCCATGGGCTTTTACTCGCCCTCGCAGCTGATCCAGGATGCGCGCCGGCACGGGGTGAAAGTACTGCCGGCCAATGTCTTGCGCAGCCGCTGGGAATCCATCCTGGAACCGGACCCGGCCGGCCAGGCGCGGCCTGCGGTGCGGCTGGGCATGAGCCTGCTGCGCGGCATGCCGGAACAGGCGGCGCAGCGCATCGAAGAAGCCCGCAGCGAACGGCCCTTTGCCGACGTCGATGACCTGGCCCGGCGCGCCACCCTGGACCGCCACGCCCTGCAGGCCCTGGCGGCGGGCGACGCCTTGCGCGAGCTGGCCGGTCATCGGCGCCAGGCCCTGTGGCATGCGGTCGGTGCCGTGCCCGACCGCGACCTGCTGCGCACGGCGCCCCGGGGCGACGATGCCGTGCAGCTGGAAGCGCCCGGCGAAGGCGAGCAGATCATCGACGACTACCGCGCCATGAACCTGACGCTGCGCCGCCATCCGCTGGCACTGCTGCGCGAGACCTTGCGGCGGCGGCGCTTCATGAGCGTGGCCGATCTCAACGGCTTGCAGAACCGCCAGTTCGCCTGCTGCTGCGGCATCGTCACGGTGCGCCAGCGCCCGGGCACGGCCAAGGGGGTGATCTTCATGACATTGGAGGATGAAACCGGCTCGGCCAACGTCATCATCTGGCCTGCCGTGCTGGAGCGGCAGCGCAGCGAAGTGTTGAATGCACGCCTGCTGGGAGTGTATGGCAGCTGGCAGTGCCAGGGCGAGGTGCGCCACCTGGTGGCGGGACGGCTGGAAGACTGGACCCATCTGCTGGGCGAGCTGCAGCCGCGCAGCCGGGATTTTTTCTGAATGCCTTCTGAAGCGAGCCGGCCCGATCAGGCCGCCAGCGCCATGCGGAAGGCATTGCGCCCTTCGCTCTTGGCGCGGTACAGCGCCTGGTCGGCCTCATGCACCAGGGCATCCCAGCTGCGCGAGCGGCCCGGCTGCAGGATCGCCAGGCCAACGCTGATGGTGACCGACTGGCCATGGCCAAAATCGTGGTTGCGCACGGTGTCCAGCAGATGCTGGGCGATCTGGCGTGCCTGGACCTCGGACACCTCCGGGAAGACCCCGCAGAATTCCTCGCCCCCATAGCGTCCGATCAGGCCTCCCGGGTAGCAGTGTTCGCGCAGCAAGGCACCGATGTCGGCCAGTACGCGATCCCCCACCAGGTGGCCGTGGCTGTCGTTGATGAGTTTGAAGTAGTCCACGTCGATGAAGGCCAGCGTCAGCACTCGTCCGCCGTGTACCGCCTGCGCCAGCGCCTGTTCACCGCAGCGCACCAGCTCGCGGCGGTTGAGGGTGCCGGTCAGCTCGTCCACGGTGGCCAGGCGCTGCTTCTCGGCCAGCAGGCGTTCGAAGTAGATCATCATCAGCGAGACCGAGAACAGCAGCGAACCGCACATGGGGATCATGTAGATCAAGGCCACCCCGATGGTACTCATGGCTGGCGGAACGAACAGTTCCGGCTGCGAAAAGGACAGCACGAACCGGGCCACATGGGTGGAGATGAAGATGAACAGCGACACGATGCCAATGCAGCGCCCGAAGCTCCATCCGCCATGGCGCTGCCCATCCGGCCCCGACATGCCGCGCATGAATTCGATGAGCGCCAGCCAGAACACCATCTGCAAGGCGAACAAGGCCAGGTAGCTGCGATTGGTAAAGCTCGCCTTGTAGAGCAGCAGGATCGTAAAAATGATGGCGTAAATGCCCACCATCACCAGCGGCAGATAGACCGCCGTGCGACGCTGGTAGAAATTGCGCAGTCCGCACCAGGCGGTAAGGCAGCCGGCGAAGAGCGTGGTATTGCCCGTCAACAGCAGCAAGCCATTCCAGGCCCCACCCACACCGGCATAACCCACCACCATGACGCAGATGCCGGCGGCCGACAGCCCGCCCGAGAGCGACCACAGACGCGTGCAGCGTTCATGGGGCATGTTCAGAAACAGACCCGCCATGATCACGCCGCCGCAAAACTGTACGAGGGCCAGCGCAAGGCTGGCAGTAGCTGCATTCATCCGGATGTGGTCGCCCCGCAGGGCATTGAAGATTACTGGAAGACCATACCGCCCCATCCACGCCGATGCGGGCTCACTGCGTCACGGCCCCCCGTGACGCAAACGCTGCCAGAACCGATGGATCAAGACCGCCCCCCAAGGCGGCCTGCCGCTACGTTGCGGGCTGCAAAATGCATGCCACGCGCGCCCTCGCGCAAATTAAGAGGATGATCGGGTGATGCAGGCCCATGCCTGGCAGAAGCTCATCAGTTTAACCGATGACGGCACTGCAGCAAAAATATTCATCAAATCATCAAAAAAACTGAATTGATAAACCAATTTCTTTACGCAGACTCGCGTTCCAGCACGCGCGTATGCCCCCACTTGCCCGAGCGGCACAGATCGTCCGTCACATCCAGCACCAGCCGTTCCACTGCCGCAGCGGCCGTGGTCAGCGGGATATTGCGGGAGGCGCACAACACCAGGGTGCGCGAAATCTGCTGGCCGGCGATGCGATGGGCCACCATCTCGCCGCGTTCGATGTCGGCCAGCAGCGGTGCCACCGGCAGGATGGTGGCGCCGATATCGGCCAGGATGGCGGACTTGAGGATGGCCACCGAATTGATCTCGATGACGTTCTCCAGGCTCATGCCTTGCGCGCGCACCAGGTTCTCGATGCGCGGACGCACGCCATGGGCCAGGCCTGGCAGGATCAGGGGGGCCTGGATCGCCTTGGACAAGGGCACGCCCTTGCGGCCCGTCACGCCATAGCGTGATTTGGCGCGGGTGATGTACATCATCTCTTCCTCGATCATGGGCGTGGCCGCGAAGGAAGACAGTTGGCCGTCGTCGAACAGCACGGCCAGGTTGATGCGCCCGGATTTCAACTGGGTGATGAGGTTGCCGGTCAATTCCTCGGTCAGTTGCAGGGTGATCTCGGGATAGTTCGCACGCACCGCATTCAACAATGGCAAGGCCAGCGCATTGGAAACACTCTGCGGTATGCCCAGCGCCACCGTCCCCGAGGGTTTGTCGGTGGATTGCGCCACGGCCTGCCTGGCATCCTGCACCTGCTTGAGGATCGCCAGCGCATGTTCGTAGAAGACCTTGCCGGCATCGGTGGCGATCACGCCCTGGGCCGAGCGGTGCAGCAGCTGTGCGGCCAGCTCGTCTTCCAGCTGGCGGATCTGCTGGGTCAGTGCCGGCTGGGCGATGTGCAACACGCGCGCCGCGCGCGAGAGCGAGCCGTGATCGACGATGGCCACGAAGTAGCGCAGTTGGCGTAATTCCATGCGATGGGGTCCCTGCGGTCTGGCAAGTAGTTAAATTGATTGACAGGTTGAATGACAACTGGCCTTACAAGCCGGGCCGGCTGTTGAACATGCGCGTGCGGGCATTCTCGATATGGCCGCGCATGGCGCGCCGGGCGCCTTCGGCATCCTGCTGGCGGATCAGTTCGAAGATCTGGCGATGCTCGTCCATGGCATCCTGGGAGCGTTTCCAGGGCGGGATGTGCATCAGGTGGCGCAGCATGTTGACGGCGTGGCTGACATCGTATTCCAGCGTCTTCATCACCTGTACGAAGCGCTGGTTGCCGGTAGCCAGGGCGATGGCTTCATGGAAGCCGAAATCGTAATGGTGGGCGATGCCGCCAACCCGGTTGGCCTCCTCGAAACCCAGCAGCAAGGCATCCATCCGTTCCAGATCCTGGCGGTTGCGGCGCAGGGCGGCCAGGTAGGCGCATTCAGGTTCCAGCACCAGGCGCAGCTCCAGGCCATTCATGATGTGGCCGATGCGGGTCTCGGGTTCGCCATCGGGACGAGCCGGGGCCAATCCCGCCTTTTCCTTCACATAGGTCCCGGAGCCACGCAGGGATTCCACCAGTTGATCCTCGCGCAGCCGGTCCAGCGCCTGCCGCACCACCGGGCGCGAGACCTCGAAGAGCGTGGCCAGGTCGTTTTCCGAGGGCAGCTTGCTGCCCACCGCGATGCGGCCTTCGACGATGGCATGGAACAAGGTTTCATAAACCCGTTCAGCGAAGCGTTCAGGCCGCACCGGCCCCAGGCCGGCGGCGGCGAGGCTCAGGATTTCGCTGGAAGCGCCGGGGCGCGCGGGCTTGCTGGAAAGGGGCATCGGAACTCCGGAGAGAGGCGGAACAGGGCGCGGACTTGTAGGGCGTATGGTAGCGGATTTGCCCGCTTCAGAGCCAGCATTGCCCTGCAGGCAGTCAGTAAAGTAGTAAATAAATTTGACATCTTGCTGTGTGCGGGCTTAGATTCATGCACAACAAAACAGCAGCACAACACAAACCATCAGGAGACAAGCCTCTGCCGGACCCGCCTCGGATCAACTCCGCGGCTGCCTTTGCACGCCACCTGCGGCGTCTTGTTGCCCTGCCCGTCCCACCATCCTCAGATCAAGCACGCCAAGGACCGCCCTGCCATGAAACAGCACTTCATCGACAACCGCTGGGTTGCACCCGCCTCCGGCGAGAGCATCGCTGTCATCGATCCCTCCGATGGCCAGCCTTTCGAGGCCATCGCCCGCGGCAATGCCGCCGACATCGAGCGCGCCGTACAAGCCGCGCGCCGGGCCTATGAAGGGGCCTGGGGCAAGTTGTCCGCCGCCGAGCGCAGCCGCTTGCTGATGAAGCTGGCCTACAAGCTGCAAGAGCATCAGGAAGAACTGGCCCGGCTGGAAGGCCGCGACTGCGGCAAACCCATGAAGCAGGCACGCGCCGATGCGGCCGCCATCGTACGTTATTTCGAGTTCTACGCCGGCGCGGCCGACAAGCTGCATGGCGACACCATTCCCTACCAGGCCGGCTACACAGTCCTGACCCTGCGCGAGCCGCATGGCGTGACCGGCCACATCGTGCCCTGGAACTACCCGATGCAGATCTTCGGGCGCTGCGTGGGCGGCGCCCTGGCGGCCGGCAATACCTGCGTGGTCAAGCCGGCCGAGGATGCCTGCCTGTCCCTCCTGCGGGTGGCGGAACTGGCAGCGGAGGTCGGCTTCCCGGAAGGTGCGCTCAACATCGTCACCGGCTATGGCCATGAAGCAGGCGACCTGCTGGTCAGGCATCCGGATGTGGATCACGTGTCCTTCACCGGCTCGCCCAGCGTGGGCAAGCTGGTGGTGCGCGCGGCTGCCGAATACCACACTCCGGTCACGCTGGAGCTGGGCGGCAAGTCGCCGCAGGTGGTGTTCGAGGATGCCGACATGGACGCCCTGCTGCCGGTGGTGGTCAATGCCATCGTGCAGAACGCCGGCCAGACCTGCTCGGCCGGTAGCCGCCTGCTGGTGCAGCGCGGTGCCTATGAACAGGTGCTGGAGCGCCTGGCCGGGCTGTTCTCGCAGCTCAAGGTCGGCTCATCACAGATGGACCTGGACTGCGGCCCGCTGATCCGCAAGACCCAGCAGGAGCGCGTGGCCGGCTTCCTGTCGCAGGCGCGGGGCGACGGCATCACGCTGGTGGCGCAAGGCGAGATCGCCCCGGGCGCGCCCTCCAGCGGCTTCTACCAGGCACCAGCCTTGCTGCGCGACGTGCCGCCACGCCATCGCCTGGCACAGGAAGAAGTCTTCGGTCCGGTGCTGGCAGCCATGCCCTTCGAGGATGAAGCCGATGCCATTGCCCTGGCCAATGGCACCGACTATGGCCTGGTGGCCAGCGTCTGGACCCGCGATGGCGGCCGCCAGCTGCGGCTGGCGCGGGCCATCCGCAGCGGCCAGGTATTCATCAACAACTATGGCGCCGGTGGCGGCGTGGAGTTGCCCTTCGGCGGCGTGAAGGCCAGCGGCCACGGGCGCGAGAAGGGTTTCGAGGCGCTCTATGGCTTCACGGTCTTGAAGACCATTGCCATCCGTCACGGCTGACATCGATTCAACGCACTTAATTTCAAGGAGACACATCATGCGTTTGCAAGACAAGGTAGCCATCGTCACCGGTGGCGGTTCGGGTTTTGGAGAAGGCATCGCCAAGGCCTATGCCCGTGAGGGCGCCGCCGTGGTGGTGGCCGATATCAGCGAGGCCGGTGGCCTGCGAGTGGCCGAAGAAATCAGGGCGGCCGGTGGCCGCGCCGTCTTCGCCAAGGCCGACGTGTCCAGACGCGCCGACATGGATCAGCTGCTGGCCACCGCCCTGGAGCACTTCGGCAAGCTCGATATCGTCGTCAACAATGCCGGCACCACGCACCGCAACCGTCCCATGCTGGAAGTGGAAGAGGAAGAATTCGACCGCGTGTATGCCGTCAACGTGAAGAGCATCTTCCTCTCGGCCAAGACCTTCGTCCCCTATTTCCGCCAGGTCGGCGGCGGCGCCTTCGTCAACATCGCTTCCACCGCCGGCATCCGCCCGCGTCCGGGGCTGACCTGGTACAACGGCAGCAAGGGCGCGGTCATTACCACCAGCAAGTCCATGGCGGCCGAACTGGGTCCGGACAAGATCCGCGTGAACTGCGTCAATCCGGTCATCTCGGCCACGGGCCTGCTGGCCGAATTCATGGGCGTGCCCGATACCCCCGAAAACCGCAAGAAGTTCGTCGCCACCATCCCCATGGGCCGCTTCTCCACCCCCGAGGACATCGCCAATGCCTGCCTCTACCTGGGCTCGGATGAAGCCGAGTTCGTCACGGGGGTGTGCATCGAGGTCGATGGGGGACGTTGTGTGTAAGGGCTGCCTGTAAAAATCTTCATGCAAACGGTGAGGATAATGATTTGACAATACCCTCACCGTCTCTACAATGCTGGGCACCGTCAACCGGTCACAACGAACCGGAAACGCAGAACAACGACAAGTCCAACATCATCTGGAGCGAGACATGAGCTACCAAGCAGGCGCAGCCGCCGACGGCGCGCGCACATCCTTTGAAGACGCGACCTACAGCAAGGTCACCTGGCGGCTGCTGCCGCTGCTGTTCCTGTGCTACGTGGCTTCCTACCTGGATCGGGTCAACGTCGGCTTTGCCAAGCTGCAGATGCTGCAGGACCTGAAGTTCAGCGATACCGTCTATGGCCTGGGGGCGGGCATCTTCTTCCTCGGCTACTTCGTCTTCGAAGTGCCCAGCAACATGATCCTGCACAAGGTCGGCGCGCGCTTGTGGATCGCCCGCATCATGATTACCTGGGGCATCATCTCCGGCGCCATGGCCTACGTCACCTCGCCGGAGATGTTCTACATCATGCGCTTCCTGCTGGGGGTAGCCGAGGCGGGCTTCTTCCCTGGCGTGATCCTGTATCTCACCTACTGGTACCCGGCTGCCCGGCGCGGCAAGATCACCGCGCTCTTCATGACCGGCATTGCGCTCTCGGGCGTGATCGGCGGTCCGCTGTCGGGCTGGATCATGCATGCCATGCCGGGCGTATGGGGTCATACCGGATGGCAGTGGATGTTCATCCTGGAGGCCATTCCTTCGCTGATCCTGGGCGGCCTGATCGTCGTGTATATGAAGGATCGTATCCGTGACGCCGACTGGCTCAGCGAAGACGAAAAGCGTCTGCTGGAAGCCAACATCAGCCATGAAGAAAGCCAGAAGGAACACCTCTCCCTGGGCGCCATGTTCGCCAATGCGCGGGTCTGGCTGGGCGCGCTGATCTACTTCTGCTTCGTCATGGGCCTGTACGGCGTGAGCTTCTGGCTGCCCACCATCATCAAGGCCACCGGGGTCAGCGATCCGCTGAACGTGGGCTTGCTCACCGCCATCCCCTACGCCTTTGCAGCCGCCGCCATGGTGCTGATCGGCCGCAGCGCCGATGCCCGCCGTGAACGCCGCTGGCACGTGGCCATCCCGGCCTTCATCGGCTGCCTCGGCCTGCTGCTCTCCACCCAGTATGGCAACAACACCGCCCTGGCCATGGCCTCGCTGACCTTGGCCAGCATCGGCATCCTGACCACCCTGCCCTTGTTCTGGAGCCTGCCGACGGCCTTCCTGTCGGGCACGGCTGCTGCTGCCGGTATCGCGCTGATCAATTCGCTGGGCAACCTGGCCGGCTTCGTCAGCCCCTTCCTGGTGGGCTGGCTCAAGGACACCACCCAGAGCACCAATGCTGGCATGTATGTGCTGGCGGGCTCGCTGGTGATCGGGGGCTTGCTGACGCTGAGCCTGCCGGCCAAGCTGGTCAACCGGTAATCATCAGGCTGCACGAACGGACGGCGACTCGCTGATGGCGAGCCGCCGTTTTTGTTTTCAAGAATGGCCCGCAGACTGCGGCTCCAGCAATTGACGCATCGCCAGCCGCACCAGCTCCGCATGCGCAGCCTGCGGAAAGCGCTGACGCTGGCGCGCGATCAACTGATCGACCCGTGCACGGTCGCCGTGGCAGAGTTCGGTCATGCGGGCAGTCATTTCCAGATAGCCCTGCGGATCGTACAAGGGCAAGTCCTCGCGCTGGACGTGGCGCAGCCAGGCTCGGTCGGCAGCATAGAGGGCGAGGATGGCAAGGGAAATCAGCAGGGGCCAGAGCAGCATGAGGATCTCGCTTCAGGTAAAGCGGCCATTGTGCGCATGGGCCGGCGCCCTATCCATCGACAGTGCACGAGAATTGCCCAGATTTGCCCCTTCACAGCGCCAGCCACTCCTGCTGCAAGGCCTGGTCCGCCGCCAGTTGCGCAGGCGTTCCCCGGAAGACCATCTCGCCCCGTCCCATCACGTAGACCTGCTGCGACAGGTCCAGCGCCAGGGCCTGTTTCTGCTCGATCAGCAGCACCGCCACCTGGCGCTGGCGCAGCAGTTCCAGGCAATGCGCCACCTGCTCGACCATCTGCGGCGCGAGGCCTTCGGTGGGCTCGTCGATCAGCAGCAGGACGGGATTGCCCATCAGCGCGCGGCCCAGCGCCAGCATCTGCTGCTCGCCGCCGGAGAGCGCGCCGGCCGCCACCTTGTGGCGCCGCGCCAGGGCCGGGAAGAGGGCCAGCACGTCGTCTTCACGCCAGCCACCGGCCGGCGCGCGGCCGCTCTTGCGGCCCAGCAGCAGGTTCTGCGCCACAGTGAGCGTGGGGAAGACATCGCGGCTTTCCGGCACGTAGCCGATGCCGCGCCGGGCGATGGCGTGGGTGGGCAGTCCGGCCAGCGAACGACCATCGAAATCGATCTCGCCACTGCTGCGCACCTGGCCCATCAGGGCCTTGAGCAAGGTCGAGCGGCCCGCCCCATTGCGACCCAGGATGCTGACGATCTCGCCGCGCCCCACCTCCAGGGACACGCCATGCAGCACGTGACCCTGGCCGTACCAGGCCTGCAAGCCGCTGACCTTGAGCAGGGGTGATGGCTTATCCATGGCGCCTCCGGTCAAGATACAAGGCCTGCACTTCAGGATTGGCGCGGATGCGCTCGGCAGTGTCGCAGGCGATCACGCGGCCGTTGTCCATCACGGCGATGCGGTCGGCCAGGCCGAAGACGACCTGCATGTCGTGCTCCACCATCAGCAGGGTCTTGCCCACGGTGACTTCACGGATCAGCGCCACCATGGCCGCACTCTCGGCGCGGCTCATGCCGGCCGTCGGTTCGTCGAGCAGGATCACGGAGGCATCGGTGGCCATCGTCACGGCCAGCTCCAGGGCGCGTTGTTCGGCATAGCTCAGCTCGCCTGCGGCCACCTCGGCACGCGCCGCCAGGCCGACCTTCTCCAGTACCGACAGCGCCCGTTCGCTGGCATCGCGCAACTGGCCGATGCGGCGCCAGAAGGCATAGCGGTAGCCCAGCGTCCACAGCAGCGCACAGCGCACGTTCTCGAAGGCGCTCAGGCGCGGGAACAGGCTGGTGATCTGGAAGCTGCGCGCCAGGCCCAGCCGATTGATCCGCTGGGGCGGCTCGCGCGTGATGTCGCGCCCGTGCAGCAGCACGCGGCCGGCATCGGCGCGGTAGCGGCCCGAGATCACATGGAACAGGCTGGACTTGCCCGCCCCATTGGGCCCGATCAGGGCGCAGCGCTCGCCGGGCTGAAATTGCAGATCGACACCGCGCAGGATTTCACTGCGGTCGAAGGCTTTATGCACGCCTTGCAGCACCAGGGGAGAAAGCTGGTTCATCGGCCCTTCCCCCGGCGATGCCAGGCCGCCAGCGCCATTGCGCCCACCGCGATCAGCAGCACCGCCGCAATCCATGGACGTGCCGCATGGACGTCGATGGACCAGCCCCAGAGCACCAGCGCTGCGGCCCCCTCACCCGTCTCCGCCAGGCTGCCCAGGCTGGCCTGATAGGCCATCTCGGTGGCCAGGATGACGCCGGCCAGCATGCAGGATGCCGCAGCTAGCCACAGGCCCAACCGCATTGCCAGACGCGCGTCCATCTCCCCACTGCGCAGCAGCCGCCAGCCCCGGTCGATCAGGCTGGCCAGCCCGCCCGGAGCGGTCATCACGATCAGGATGAAGAACGCGCCCAGGTAAAACTGCCAGGCCTGCGTATAGGCCGAGAGCCAGGAAGAAAACAGCACCCCGACCACGCCGCCGATGATGGGTCCGTAGAAATAGGCGGTACCGCCGATGAAGGTAAAGAGCAGGATGGCGCCGGAACGCAGCGTCCCCACGTATTCAGCGCTGACGATCTCGAAGTTGATGGCCGACAGCCCGCCCGAGACGCCCGCAAAGAAAGCCGACAGGATCAGCGCCAGGTAGCGCACCCGCTGCGGATCGTAGCCGATGAAGGCGGCGCGTTCGGGATTGTCGCGCACGGCATTGAGGATACGGCCCAGCGGCGTGTGGCGCAGCGCGTAGATGGCGATGGCACAGACCAGCAGCCAACCGGCGATCAGGTAATACACCTGGATCTGCGGCCCGTAGCTGATCCCCAGCACCGGCTCGCCGATGACGCGGTTTCCCGAGATGCCGCCCTCGCCGCCAAAGACTTCCGGAAACATCAGCACGCAGGCCGAGACCAGTTCCACCAGTCCCAGCGTGATCATGGCAAAGGTGGTGCCGGCGCGGCGCGTGGTGAGATAGCCCAGCACCACCGCGCAGAGCGCACCCGTCAGGCCACCTGCGAGCGGTACCAAGGTCACCGGAAAGGCCACTGCCCCATCCGCCATGCGATTCATCAGATGGATCGCGCCAAAAGCCCCCAGTCCTGAATACACTGCATGCCCGAAGGAGAGCATCCCGCCCTCGCCCAGCAGCATGTTGCAGGAGAGGCAGAGCAACACCATCGTGCCCATCTGCGAGAGCAGCGACAAGGCTGCACTTTGCGGAAACACCAGAGGCGCAACCAACAGCATGCAGGCCAACAGCAGCCAGGGAAGGACGATGCGTCGCATCCTTCAGCCCTCCCGCCGTCCCATGAGCCCCTTGGGGCGCACGATCAGCATCACCACCAGCAGCAGGTAGGGCAACACCGGCGCCACCTGTGCCAGGGTCAGCCGCACCAGCGGCGCCAGGGCACTGCTGGTCGACACTTGCACACCCAGGCTGGCCAGCGACACATCCAGCGCCACGGCAAAGGTCTGCATCATCCCGATCAGGAGCGAAGTGATGAAGGCGCCAGCCAGCGAGCCCAGCCCGCCGACCACCACCACCACGAAGATGATGCTGCCCACGGCCGCCGCCATGCCCGGCTCGGTAACGAAGGCATTGCCGCCGATGACGCCGGCCAGCGCCGCCAGCGCGCAGCCGCCGCCAAAGACCAGCATGAACACGCGCGGCACGTTGTGACCCAGCGCCTCGGCCATCTGCGGATGGGTCAGCGCAGCCTGGATCACCAGCCCGATGCGGGTATGGCGCAATAGCAACCACAGGGCCAGCAGCATCAGGGCCGCCACCAGCAGCATGAAGCCGCGATAGATCGGGAATGCCGTCGAATAGAGCGTGAAAAGCGTGCCGTCCAGCTCAGGCGGAATGCGATAAGGCACGGGCGAGCGCCCCCACACCAGCTGCACCAGTTCCACCACCAGATAGGACAGGCCAAAAGTGAACAACAATTCCGGCACATGCCCATAGCGATGCACGATACGCAGGCCATAATGCTCCACCAGCGCCCCGACCACGCCCACGGCCAGCGGCGCCAGCAGCAGCGCCCACCAGAATCCCAGCACGCCGGCCAGCGCATAGGCGACGTACGCGCCCAGCATGTAGAAGCTGGCATGGGCGAAGTTGGGCACGCCCATCATGCTGTAGATGAGCGTGAGGCCCGAAGACAGCAGGAACAGCAGGAAGCCGTAGCCCAGGCCGTTCAGGAAGGTGATCAGCGCGAATTCCAAATTGCCAGCCTTGCCGGGGGGACGATGTTGACCGGGTTGAAGTGAGTGAAGCGTTTGCCGCGCCCCGCCAAGCGCAGCCGGACGCAAAAGTGGAGCGATCCTATGGGATTCGCGCTTCTCTGTCAAAATAACGGATTGCGAGTCCGCCCCGGGCCGCGCCACAGGCTGAACATGACGCAAGCTTATTCACTTCCTTCTTTCGAAAACCGCTTTGCCGCGCTGCCACCGGCGTTCTACACCCGGCTGCAGCCCACGCCCCTGCCCGCGCCTTACCTGGTCGGCTTCAGCGAGGACGCTGCCGCCACCGTCGGGCTGAGTACGCCAGCCATTGATGATCGCAGCTTCCTCGACATCTTTGCCGGCAACCAGATCGCCCCCGGTTCGGCACCGCTGTCGGCGGTATATTCGGGCCACCAGTTCGGCGTCTGGGCTGGCCAGCTGGGCGATGGGCGCGCCATTACCTTGGGCGACCTGCCTGCTGCCGACGGCCAGAGCCGCATCGAGCTGCAGTTGAAGGGCGCCGGGCAGACACCCTATTCGCGCATGGGCGACGGCCGTGCCGTGCTGCGGTCCTCGATCCGCGAATTCCTCTGTTCGGAAGCCATGGCGGCACTCGGCATCCCCACCACGCGCGCGCTGACCGTGATCGGCTCGGACCAGCGCGTCCTGCGCGAGACCCCGGAAACGGCCGCCGTGGTCACCCGCATGGCGCCCAGCTTCATCCGCTTCGGCTCCTTCGAGCACTGGTACTACAACCAGCGCTTCGACGAATTGAAGATCCTGGCCGATACCGTGCTGGAACAGTTCTATCCGGAACTGCTGGCCGAAGAAAACCCCTATCAGGCCCTGCTCAGGGAAGTCACCCGCCGCACCGCCATCCTGATGGCGCAATGGCAGGCGGTGGGTTTCATGCATGGGGTGATGAACACCGACAACATGTCCATCCTGGGCCTGACGCTGGATTACGGTCCCTTCGGCTTCATGGAAGCCTTCGACGCGCGCCACATCTGCAACCACACCGACAGCCAGGGCCGCTACAGCTACCAGATGCAGCCGCGCATCGGCCAGTGGAACTGCTTCGCGCTGGGCCAGGCCATGCTGCCGCTGATCGGGTCGGTGGAACAGACCGAAGCGGCCCTGGCCGGCTATGAAGCGATCTTCCAGGCGCAGCACGATGCCCTGCTGCACGCCAAACTGGGCCTGAAGATGCAGCAAGCCGAGGATGCCCGGCTGATCGAGGCCATGTTTGGCATCCTGCAGGCCAACGGCGTGGATTTCACCCTGTTCTTCCGCCGCCTGGGTGACTTGCAGGTCGGCAATACGGCGCAGGACGAGCCCTTGCGCGACCTCATCCTCGACCGTCCTGCCTTCGATGCCTGGGCCGCGCAATATCGCGCCCGGCTGCGCGCCGAGGATAGCGAGGACGACGCCCGCCGGCTTGCAATGCATGCAGTCAACCCCAAATACGTGCTTCGCAATTACCTCGCCCAGGTCGCCATCGAGAAGGCGCAACAGAAAGATTTCAGCGAAGTGGAGCGCCTGCAGCAGGTCCTGCGCCATCCCTTCGACGAACAGCCCGAATTCGAGCGCTATGCGGCCCTGCCACCGGACTGGGCCAGCCATCTTGAGGTGAGCTGCTCTTCCTGAGGGCGCATTTGAGGCTGTTGAAACTTTCTTCCTGTGCGGGCCGTATTTGCCCGTCGCCCCGTCATCCACAAGGAGCCAAGCATGAACAAACGTGTAGAAAAGACCGAAGCGCAATGGCGCGAACAGCTGGACCCGATGGAGTACCAGGTCACCCGCGAAGCCGCCACCGAGCGAGCCTTCACCGGCCGTTACTGGGATCACCACGAAGCCGGCATCTATACCTGTGTCTGCTGCGGCACGCCGCTGTTCACCTCGGATGCCAAGTTCGACTCCGGCTGCGGCTGGCCCAGCTACTTCGAACCCATCGATCCGGCCAACGTGCGCGAGAAACTGGACCGCAGTTATGGCATGATTCGCACCGAGATCATCTGCAACGTCTGCGACGCCCACCTGGGCCACGTCTTCCCCGACGGCCCGCCGCCTACCGGACTGCGCTATTGCATCAATTCGGCTTCGCTGCGCTTCGACCCGGCGTAAGCCGGCCCTCCATCCTTTCATGACTCACTGAAGAAGCCACCCGATGAAGTTTTTGTTCGACCTGTTCCCCGTCATCCTGTTTTTCGGCGTCTTCAAATGGGCCGAGGGTCATCCCTCGGCCGCGCAAGACCTGGTGATGCAATATCTCGGCGGGGCCATGTCGGCCGGCGCCGTCACCGCCGCGCAAGCGCCCATCCTGCTGTCCACCGCCGTGGCCATCGTCGCCTCGCTGGGCCAGATCGCCTGGCTGCTGCTGCGCCGGCGCAAGGTGGACGCCATGCTGTGGGTGTCGCTGGCCATCATCGTGGTCTTCGGCGGGGCCACCATCTATTTCCGTGACGATACCTTCATCAAGTGGAAACCGACCATCCTGTACTGGGCTTTCGGCCTGGCCTTGCTGGTGTCGCAGCTGTTCATGAAGAAGAACCTGATCCGCGTCATGATGGAAAAGCAGGTCACCCTGCCCGAACCGATCTGGCCGCGCCTGAACCTGGCCTGGATTGTGTTCTTCGCGGTCATGGGCGTGCTGAACCTGTATATCGCCTTCAACTATTCCCTCGATACCTGGGTCAACTTCAAGATGTTCGGCAGCATGGGCCTGATGTTTGCCTTCATCATCGGCCAGAGCCTGTTCCTCTCCAAATACATGAAGGATGAGCAATGAGCGCACCTGACACCCGCGTGCAGCGCATTACCGAGCGCCTGACTGCAACTTTCTCGCCCGAGGCCTGTCTGGTCGAGGATGAGTCTGCCCTGCATGCCGGACATGCCGGGGCCGCCTCTGGCGGAGGGCATTACAGGGTCCGCCTGGTTTCCCAGTTGTTCGACGGCAAAAATCGCTTGAACCGCCACCGGCTGGTGTATGATTGCCTGTCCGACCTGATGCAGCAGGAGATCCACGCGCTGGCCATCGTGGCACTCTCGCCGTCAGAGGCAAAGAACTGAGACAAAGCACAAGACCGACGCCTACTCTACTTATCAAGCCCCTCCTGTTTTTCTTCTCCGTTTTGATTCATTCCTTTCTTTTCTAGGATTCAACAATGACATTCAAACCCGCTCGTCTGCTGGTGCTGCTGTTCGCTATCGCTTCCATCCCGGCCTTCGCACAAAACCTGGCCGTTGTGAACGGCAAGGCGATTCCCTCCTCCCGCGCCGACCTGATGGTCAAGCAGATGACCGCCCAAGGCCAGCCCGACACCCCGCAGCTGCGCGGTGCCATCAAGGAAGAACTGATCAACCGTGAAATCCTGATGCAAGAGGCCGACAAGCAAGGCCTGGCCAACAGCACCGACGTCAAGAACCAGCTGGAACTGGCCCGCCAGTCCATCGTGATCCGCGCCCTGATCGCTGACTACCTGAAGAAGAACCCGGTCTCGGACGCCGACATCAAGGCTGAATACGACAAGTTCAAGGCCCAGGCCGGCGACAAGGAATACCACGCCCGCCACATCCTGGTGGACAAGAAGGAAGATGCCGAAGCCATCATCGCCAAGCTGAAGGCCGGCACCAAGTTTGAAGACCTGGCCAAGCAGTCCAAGGACACCGGTTCGGCAGCCAACGGTGGCGACCTGGACTGGGCGACCCCGGCCTCCTTCGTCAAGCCGTTCTCCGACGCCATGGTGGCCCTGAAGAAGGGTGAAGTCACCCAGACCCCGGTGCAGACCCAGTTCGGCTGGCACGTGATCCAGCTGGAAGACGTGCGTCCGGCCAAGGTCCCGACCCTGGACGAAGTCAAGCCGCAGATCGCTGAAGCCCTGCAACAGAAGAAGCTGCAGGCTTACCAGGAAACCCTGCGCGCCAAGGCCAAGGTGCAATAAGCCTCCCGCCTTGTTCTCTGAAGAGGAAGGCTTCGCCCTCCTCTTCACCGCTCTCCCGCATGCCCGGCCAGGTCTCCTGCCCGGGCATGTTGCTTTTTAGCTACGTTTTCACGCACAAGTTCTGCAGCAGTGAACAAAAAGCCGCCCAAAAACGCCGGATTTCCTCCAAAAAACCGCTGAAATTGCCCTTCTCGTCATGCGAGAGACACAATTCAAGCTTCATAGTGGAAATTTATTTTTATAAAAAATTTAGTTAATAAATTTTTTATATTCATATAAATAAAATAAATAATTAAAAAAACGGAATTTTTCTGCAGCATTTCGCGCATTTTGCGAACCATCGTTCTGATATTCTTCGATGCAGTTCCAAATAGGGACAGGCTGCGATCAGCCACGTATTTCATGATCGCAGCGAAAAAAGAGGTGTTTCGGGGAGAAGCACACAAGGCCGATCCGCGACGCCATCACAAACACAACATCGTGCTTTCTGGAGAGAAACCTATGAAAAAGAGTTCCATGCTGCTGCTGGCAGCCGGCCTGACCACCGGCGGCGCAGCGTTTGCCCAGTCCTCCGTGACCATCTACGGCATCGTCGATACGAGCATCCACTATCTCAACAATGCCAATGCCAAGGGTGACAGCAATGTACGCGTGGATAACGGCGCCATCGCCAACAGCCGCATTGGTTTCAAGGGTACCGAAGATCTGGGTGGCGGTCTGAAGGCCATGTTCCAACTGGAAAACGGCTTCAATGGCGACAACGGCAGCATGAGCAGCGCCAACACGATCTTCAACCGTCAATCCTGGGTAGGTCTGGCTGGCAGCTTCGGCAAGGTGCGCGTGGGTCGTCAAGATACGCCGCTGTTCGACCTGCTGGGTGACTACTTCGATCCGCTGACCGTGGGCAACTACGCCAGCAACTCGTGGCTGCCTGCGGCCGCCTCCCTGGTCCGTAACTCCAACATGGTGCGCTACGACGGCGAATTCGGTCCGGTGGCCGCATCGGCAAGCTGGGCCTTTGGCGAAAAGGCCGGTTCCGTCCGCACCGGCAGCCAGTTCAGCAGCGCCCTGCGCTATACCGCTGGCCCCCTGGCACTGGGCGGTGGCTATCAGCAGACCGTGGACGCCACCAACTCCAGCTACAAAGATACCGTCTGGAATCTGTCTGCTTCCTATGACTTCGGCTCTGCCAAGATCTTCGCCGGCTGGTTCAACATCAAGGATCGCACCGGCACCACCGGCGCCTTCATGGCTGCCGACAGCGATGTGAGCAGCAGCTCCGCATGGACCGTGGCCAGCACGTCGGCTGCAACCGCCGGCAACGAGCGCAAGGATAATGGTTTCTTCCTGGGTTCCAGCTACAAGGCCACCAGCGCCCTGACCCTGACCGGCGCGTTCTACTATGACCGCAGCAAGAACGTTTCCTATGTCAGCACCGGCAACGTCGGCGACGGCAAGCGTTACGCCGTGGTTGGCTGGGCTGAATACGCCCTGTCCAAGCGCACCCAGTTGTACACCACCGTGGACTACAACAAGGCCAAGGACGCTGCCGTGTATGAGCTGACCAGTTCCGCGACCGGCAAGAGCAGCATGACCACCGTTGCCGTGGGTATCCGCCACATCTTCTGATCCGGCTTGAGCACCGCTCTCCCCCCGGAGAGCGGGAACGCTCCAGACAGGCAGCAGAAACGAAAAACGCAGTTCCTCACGGAACTGCGTTTTTTTTCACCCTGGCTTTTGGACCCCACCCCGACTGCCGCACGGGGCGGGCAGTCGCGGAGGAAACTTCATAAAGCAGCCTTTCAGGCTCAACCCACCCACTTGCGGGCATTGCGGAACATGCGCATCCACGGCGAATCCTCGCCCCAGGATTCCGGGTGCCAGGATTGGGTCACGGTGCGGAACACGCGTTCGGCGTGCGGCATCAGGACCGTGAAGCGGCCATCCGGCGTGGTCACCGAGGTGATGCCCTGGGGCGAGCCGTTCGGGTTGAACGGATACGCCTCGGTGGCCGCCCCGCGATGGTCAACGTAGCGCATGGCGATGATGGCCTTGTCGATGTCACCAGTCTGCGAGAAATCGGCAAAACCTTCACCGTGGGCCGTGGCGATGGGCGCCTGGGTGCCGGCCATGCCCTGCATGAAGATCGACGGCGAATCCGCCACTTCCACCATCACGAAACGCGCCTCGAACTGCTCGGACTTGTTGCGGGTGAACTTGGGCCAGGCTTCGGCACCGGGGATCATGGACTTGAGGTTGCTCATCATCTGGCAACCGTTGCAGATGCCCAGCGAGAAGGTGTCCTGGCGCTGGAAGAAGCGCGAGAACTGCTCGGCCAGCTGCGCGTTGAACAGGATGGTCTTGGCCCAGCCTTCGCCGGCACCCAGCACGTCACCATAGGAGAAACCACCCACGGCGATGAAGCCCTTGAAGTCGTCCAGCCTGGCGCGATTGGCGATGAGGTCGCTCATGTGCACGTCCACCGCCGTGAAGCCGGCCTTGTGCATGACATAGGCGGTCTCGATGTGCGAGTTCACGCCCTGCTCGCGCAGGATGGCGACCTTGGGACGGGCGGCTGCACCCAGCGACAGGTACGGTGCGGCGATGTCTTCCTGCGGGTCGAAGCTCAGCTTGGGCGTCATGCCCGGATCAGCCGCGTCCAGCAGGCGATCGTATTCGGCATCGGCGCAGGCCGGGTTGTCGCGCAGTCGGGCGATGCGCCAGCTGGTTTCGCTCCAGACGCGATGCAGCTCGGCGCGCGGCTGGCTGTAGATGTTCTTGGCATCGCGCATGAATTCGATCACGTCCCGGTCATTGGGCTTGCCGATGATGTGGCTGCAGGCACCCAGGTTGTAGCTGCGCAGCACGTTCATGACGTCCGACTTCTGCTCGGCCGGCACCTGGATGACCGCACCCAGCTCTTCGCTGAACAGCGCGCGCAGGGTCAGTTCATTGCGGCGCTCGGCCACTTGCGTGGTCCAGTTCTTGGAATCGCCCCAGTCGGCGGCGTGCTCGGCTTCCATGGTCAGGATGTCGAGGTTGACCGAGATCCCGGTATGGCCGGCAAAGGCCATTTCGGCCAGGGTGGCGTACAGGCCGCCATCGGAACGGTCATGGTAGGCCAGCAGGCGGTCTTCGGTGTTGAGTTGCTGGATGGCGTTGAAGAAGGCCTTCAGGTCTTCGGCGCTGTCCACGTCCGGGGTCTCGTTGCCGATCTGCTGCATCACCTGCGTCAGTGCGGAAGCGCCCATACGGTTCTTGCCACGGCCCAGGTCGATCAGGATCAGGACGGTCTCGCCCTTGTCCTTGCGCAGTTGCGGCGTCAGCACGCCACGCACGTCGGTCACCGGCGCAAAGCCGGAAACGATCAGCGACACCGGTGAAGTCACCGACTTGGCGCCCTCTTCATCGCTCCAGGTGCTGCGCATGGACAGCGAATCCTTGCCCACCGGGATCGAGATTCCCAGTGCCGGGCACAGCTCCATGCCCACGGCCTTGACGGTATCGAACAGCGCGGCATCCTGGCCAGGCTGGCCGCAGGCCGCCATCCAGTTGGCCGACAGCTTGATGTCGCCGATTTCGGCGATCGGTGCGGCGGCGATGTTGGTGATGGCTTCGCCGACAGCCATGCGGCCTGAGGCCGGGGCGTCGATCACGGCCAGCGGGGTGCGCTCGCCCATGGCCATGGCTTCGCCGCGATAGCCTTCCAGGCCCATGGCGGTCACGGCCACGTCGGCCACCGGCACCTGCCAGGGGCCGACCATCTGGTCGCGCACGGTCATGGCGCCGACGCTACGGTCACCGATGGTGATCAGGAAGGACTTGTCGGCCACGGCCGGCAGGCGCAGCACGCGCTGGGCCACGTCCACCAGGTCCATGCCGGTCAGGTCGACCGGAGGCAGTTGCTTCTCGACGTGCTGCACGTCACGGTGCATCTTGGGCGGCTTGCCCAGCAGCACGTCCATGGGCATGTCGACCGGGCTGTTGTTGTGCTCGGGGTCGATCACCTTCAACTGGCGTTCTTCGGTGGCGGTACCGACCACGGCGAAGGGTGCGCGCTCGCGCTCGCACAGGTATTGGAACAGTTCCAGGTGTTCCGGCAGGATGGCCAGCACGTAGCGTTCCTGGGATTCGTTGCTCCAGATCTCGCGCGGGGCCAGGCCGCTTTCTTCCAGCGGCACACGGCGCAAATCGAAGATGGCGCCGCGCTTGGCGTCGTTGGTGATTTCCGGGAAGGCATTGGACAGGCCGCCCGCACCCACGTCGTGGATGGACTGGATCGGGTTGTCGTCACCCAGTGCCCAGCAGGCGTTGATGACTTCCTGGGCGCGACGTTCCATTTCGGGGTTGCCACGCTGGACCGAATCGAAGTCCAGGTCAGCCGTGTTCACGCCGGTGGCCATCGAGGAAGCGGCGCCGCCGCCCATGCCGATGCGCATGCCGGGACCGCCCAGCTGGATCAGCAGGCTGCCCACCGGCAGGTCGTTCTTCCTGGTGTGCTTGGCCGAGATGTTGCCCATGCCGCCGGCAATCATGATGGGCTTGTGATAGCCCATGACCTGGCCGCCCACGTTCTGCTCGTAGGTACGGAAGTAACCGCCCAGGTTGGGACGGCCGAATTCATTGTTGAAAGCGGCGCCGCCCAGCGGGCCGTCGATCATGATCTGCAGCGGCGAAGCGATGCGCTCGGGCTTGCCATAGATGCCGCCCTGGGCGTGCTCGTCGCGCTCGGCGACCGGCTGGGCCACGTCGCGGGCGTTTTCCCAGGGTTGCACGGCGTGGGTGACCATCAGGTTGGAGACGGTAAAGCCGGTCAGGCCGGCCTTGGGCTTGGAGCCCCGGCCGGTCGCGCCTTCGTCGCGGATTTCACCGCCAGCGCCAGTGGAGGCGCCCGGGAACGGGGAGATGGCGGTCGGGTGGTTGTGGGTTTCCACCTTCATCAGGATGTGGGTCAGCTCGTCCGACGCTTCATACACGTTGCCCTTGGTGGCGCCGCGCTGGTAGAAGCGCGAAATGGTGGCGCCCTCGATGATGGAGGAGTTGTCCGAATAGGCCACCACGGTGCCCTTGGGCGCCAGTTGATGGGTGTTCTTGATCATGCCGAAGAGCGACTTGTCCTGCTTTTCGCCGTCGATGGTCCAGTCGGCGTTGAAGATCTTGTGGCGGCAGTGTTCGCTGTTGGCCTGGGCGAACATCATCAGTTCGACGTCGGTCGGATTGCGCTGGGCCTTGGTGAAGGCTTCCACCAGGTAATCGATCTCGTCGTCCGACAGGGCCAGGCCCAGTTCGGTGTTGGCGCGCTCCAGCGCGGCGCGGCCGCCGCCGATCACGTCGACGGACTCCAGCGGCTTGGCTTGCAGTTCCGTGAACAAGCCGGCAGCGTCTTGCGGATCACGCAGCACGGTCTCGGTCATGCGGTCATGCAGCAGCGCGGCCACGGCCGGGAGGCTGGCTTCGTTCAGTTTTTTGGTGCCGCCCAACAGGCCCGTCTTGACCTGCACGCGGAAGATGATGCCGCGCTCCACGCGGTGAATATGGCCCATGCCGCAATTGCGCACGATGTCGGTGGCCTTGCTGGCCCAGGGCGAGATGGTGCCGAAACGCGGAATCACCACGAAGGCATCGCCCTCGTCGCTGCCATTGAAGGGGTCGCCGTAGGTCAGCAGGCCGTTGAGGCGGGCCTCATCCTCTTGCGTCAGGGCCTTGGCGTCGACGAAATGCAGGTAGCGGCCGGACACGCCGGTAATGGCGGCATCCACTGCTTGCAATTGGGTCAGAAGGCGTTGGGTACGGAAAGCGGAAAGGGCATTGGAGCCCGGCAGGATCAGCATGGCGAGGTCGAGGCAGTTAGCTTGAATCGGGAAAACCGTGGCAGCATCGCGGCAGGGACCGGTCCACCGGCACCGGCCCGCCCCGGATGCCGCATGGCACAAGGAAAAAACGTGCAGGCTGGGGTGTGTCGGAATGATGGATCGTGCGCGCGTTAGCTGGCAGAGCCGGCATTATACAGTGGTCACCGCGCCAAGTCCCGTGCAATGCACGCCGCTCCGGGCGCCGGCTGCTGTCGGTGGCGCGCCTCGCCATTTGGGGAGCCTTGACAGGCCGGCCCTTGCTTGATGTCATCGCCAACACGTCACCATGCGTTGTCCTTGGATGCATCAAATGGCTTCACCTCCAGCATGCCCGAATGTAGCAATGCGGCAATATCCGAACGACAAGGAAATTTCGCGGTATCATTCGGCCCGCATCGGACCTGGGCCACGCGCCAGACGCAACGCAGCCAGCGCGGGACGACCCGCAGATGCCCATGACCACAGCGGCCCGTCCGCTTCCAAGACGAATAGAGTGAACAGCACACATCGACAGATCGCCGTCATCGGCGGGGGACTTTCAGGGATTTGCAGCGCCTACTTCCTGGCCGCCAAGGGCTATGAAGTTGCCGTCATCGAGCGCCGCGCGCACGTGGCCGAAGAAGCCACCTTCGGCGACTCCGGCCTGCTGGCGCCGGGCGCCGCTACGCCGTTGACCTTGCCGGGCGCCATGGCGACCTTTGCCTGCCGCTTCCAGGACGAGCCGCGGGTCCTGCTGGCTTCCGGCACCGACTTTGGCCGCCGCCGCTGGATGCGCGCCACGCGCCAGGCCCAGCAACACGACTTTGCCGGGCACAAGCTGCGCCTGTCGCGCCTGTCGGCCTATGGCCAGAGCCTGACGCTGCAACTGCAAGCCCATTACAACCTGGAAAACGAAAACGGCAACGGTGTCTTCCACCTGTTCCGCCAGCCCGCCGAAGCCGCGCGCATGGAAGCGATGCAGGAAGCCGCCCGGCAATGCGAGTTCAAGCACCAGGTGCTGGACGCGGCCGCCATCCGCACGCTGGAACCGGCCTTTTCCTCGGAGGCCAAGCTCTCCGCTGCCCTCTATTACCCTGATGATCTGGCCGGCAATTGCGTCCTGTTTGCCAAGCAGATGCGCAACGCGGCCCAGGCGCTGGGGGTGAGCTTCCATTTCGATGCCAGGGTCACGGCCATCAGCACCGATTTCGGCGGCCGCGTCGCCCTGCAGATCGACTCGCCCCACCTGGCTGCGCAGATGCGCGTGGATGCGGTGGTGGTAGCGGCCGGCATGGGCAGTGCCGAGCTGCTGCGTCCGCTCGACACCGAGCTGCCGTTGCGGGCGCTGCAGACCTATTCGGCACTGGTCCCGGTCAAGAATCCGGACGACGCCCCAAACATGGCGCTCTACGACGACAGCTACAAGGTGGCCATGTCCCGCCTCGGCGGACGCATCCGCATCAGCGGCCTGCTGGGCTTCGTGCCGCCGAGCCAGACCTTGCCGCCCAAGGCCTTGCGCAACCTGCTCAAGATTGCCGGCGACTACTACCCCAATGCCGCCAACTACAACCAGGCGCACTTCTGGAGCAATACCATCGCCTTGCTGCCGCACGGCCTGCCCGTGGTGGGACCGACGCGGCACGGCAACGTCTTCGTCAACGTCGGCCATGGCGCCACCGGCTGGGCTGCCAGCGTCGGCTCGGCGCGCCTGCTCGCCGATATGGTCAGCGGCGAGGACACCGAAATCCCGCCCGACGGCTTGCAGCCTCGCGACGTGCTGGCCTGAGCCGGCCACACTTTCGACACGTCTCATGCAGCGCGGCCTTGGCCGCGCGCATTCTTTTCATCAATGATGTGCCTGCGCTGACAGAACAATTCACTTAAAATCAAGCACGCGCATTTCCACCGCCCGTACAGGTGAACATTCCTGCACTTGGCTCCGTCAGCGCCGTACTACCCCACATTCACGCCACCTCCACTTAAGGCTCCAGCGATCACGATCATGAGCGCGCTCCATTCCGTTGCCGAGATCCGCCAGGTCGAACAAGAGGCTCTGTCCGCCCTTCCCCCTTACACCCTCATGCAGCGCGCCGGCGCCGCCATTGCCGAGCAGGCGCAGCAACTGCTGTGCTCGACCACGGCCTCGTCGCCCTCGGTGCTGATCCTGGCCGGCCCCGGCAACAATGGCGGCGACGCCCTGGAAGCGGCCTGCCTGCTGGAAGAAGCCGGCATCGAAGTAAGTGTCCAGCTGCACGCCGACGAAAGCCGCCAGCCGCCCGACGCACGCCGCGCCCTGGCGCGCGCCCGCGAAGCCGAGATCCAGTTCATCGAAGGTCTGGGTGATGCACCGCTGCGCGCGCAGTCCTGGGCCCTGGTGATCGACGGCCTGTTCGGCATCGGCCTGGCGCGTCCGCCGGGTCCGGCCCTGCGGCCCATCATCGAGTACGTCAACAGCCTGCGCTGCCCGGTGCTCTCCATCGACGTACCCAGCGGGCTCAACGCCGATACCGGCAGCATCGTCGGCGGCCGCGAGGGCGTGGCGGTCCAGGCCACCCATACCATTACCTTCATCGGCGACAAGCCCGGACTGCATACCTGTGACGGCAGCGACCACAGCGGCCAGATCGTGGTCGATCCGCTGGAGATCGCGCCGGTCCTGCTGCCGCCTGCGCGGGCTTTCCTGAACGGTCCGCAGAGCTTTGCCACGGCACTCAAGCCGCGTGCCAACAACAGCCACAAGGGCAGCTATGGCGACGTGATCGTGGTCGGCGGGGCGCGCGGCATGGCCGGCGCGCCGGTACTGGCAGCGCGCACGGCGGCCTTCGGCGGGGCTGGTCGGGTCTATGTGGCTTTCGTCGAGGATGGACCGGCTTACGACGACAAGCATCCCGAACTGATGTTCCGCCTGGCCGACCGGGTGGAATTCGGCGCCAGTGCGGCGCTGGTGGTCGGCCCCGGCATGGGTACCTCGCGCCATGCGCATGACCTGCTGGCACGCGCCCTGGACAGCGAGGCCGATATCGTCGTCGATGCCGATGCCCTGAACCTGATCTCGGCCGAGCCGGTCTTGCAGCACAAGCTGCACCGGCGCAGCCAGCGCGCCGAGGCCTGCAGCATCATCACGCCGCACCCGCTGGAAGCGGCGCGCCTGCTCGACAGCACCACCCAGCAGGTCCAGCAGGACCGCCCGCAGGCCGCGCGCCTGCTGGCGCGGCAGTTCAACGCCATCACCGTGCTCAAGGGGGCTGGCACGGTGATCGCCTTCCCTGATGGCGAGATCGCCATCAACCCCAGCGGCAATCCGGCGCTGTCCACGGCCGGTACGGGCGACGTACTGTCCGGGCTGTGCGGTGCCCTGCTGGCACAGGGCTGGCCGACCCGTGCAGCAGCCTTGGCGGCCACCTGGATCCACGGCGCGGCCGCCGACCAGCTGGTGGCCACCGGCCAGGGACCGGTGGGACTGACCGCCAGCGAATTCATTCCGGCCATCCGTGCCGTGTTCAACCAGATCATCCGAGACCATGTCCAGCGCCGTCCTGCCGTACACACGCATCGCCCATAACCATAAGCTGGGCATCCTCTTTCTCATTTCGGGACTGTGGACGCTTTCCCTGCTGGATACGGCCGGCAAGCTGCTGGCCCTGGCCGGGTATCACGTGGTGATGATTGCCTGGATGCGCTACACCATCAATCTGTTCTTCATGGCGGCTACGCTGGCACCGCTGTACCGGCGCCGCCACGGGCGCAGCATCCTGCACACCAGGCGGCTCGGGCTGCAATTGGGACGCGGCGCGCTGCTGCTGGGTTCGACCCTGATTTTCTTTTCGGTCCTGAAGATCGTGCCGCTGGCCGAAGGCACGGCCATGAATTTCTGCGCGCCGCTGATCGTGCTGGCCATCTCGCCCTGGCTGCTGGGGGAGCGCAGTTATTTCTCGCGCTGGGTTGCGGTGCTGATCGGCTTTACGGGCATGCTCATCGTGATCCGCCCCAGCGGCGACATTCCCCCCTATGGGGTGGCGCTGGGCCTGGTCTCGGCCTTCACCCAGGCGATGCTGTCCATCCTCAACCGCAAGGCCAGCCAGGCGGACAATCCGATGGTGACGCTGTTCTACGGCGCCCTGGTGGGCAGCATCGTGTCCACGCTGCTGGTGCCGTTCTTCTGGACCAGCCATACGCCGACGATGGTGGAACTGGCGATCCTGGTCTCCACCGGCATCACCAGCACCATCGGCCATTTCCTGCAGAACTCGGCTTACAGGCACGCCGAAGCCTCGGTGCTGACGCCCTTCTTCTACGCCCAGATCATCTCGGCCTGTGGCATGGGCTGGCTGGTCTTCGGACAATTCCCGGACCAGATCACGGTGCTGGGCATCGCCATCATCTGCGCCAGCGGGATCGGCATCGCCTACATCGAACACAAGCGTTCACATCCGCTGCCGCCGGCTGATCCGATGGAATCCGTCTAGTCAGCCTTGCACCAGTCGCCCGGCGGCTATGGTCAGGGTGCGCTCGCAACGGGCGGCAATGCCCGCATCATGGGTCACCAGCACGAGGGTGGAGCCGCGCTCGCGGTTCAGTTCGAACATCAGCTGGATAACCGATTCGCCCGTGGCGGCATCGAGGCTGCCGGTCGGCTCGTCCGCAAACAGCAGCGGTGGTTCGGTCACGAAGGCGCGCGCCAGCGCCACGCGCTGCTGCTCGCCCCCGGAGAGGTATTTGGGATAGTGCTTCAGGCGGCTGCCCAGCCCCACGCGGCCCAGCATCTGCTCGGCCTTGGCGCGGGCCTGGGCGTCACCGCGCAATTCGAGCGGCAGCATCACGTTTTCCAGGGCATTGAGGTGCCCGAGCAGCTGGAAGGACTGGAACACGAAACCCAGCTTGCGCTTTCTCAGCAGGGCCCGGCCGTCTTCGTCGAGAGCGTAGATGTCTTCGCCGTCGAGCCGCACGGAACCTTCGCTGGGCGTATCCAGTCCAGCCAGCAGGCCCAGCAGGGTCGACTTGCCGGAACCGGAGGCACCGACGATGGCCACCGTGGTACCTGCGGCCACGGTAAAATCGATGTCGCTCAAGATGGTCAGCCGGCCTGAAGGGGCGGAGACATCGGCAACGTGTTTGGACAACTGAAGGACTTCAATGGCGGCAATGATGGCGGGACTGGCAGGAGCGGAAGCAGGCATGCAAGGCAATCGGGCAAGGTGGACCGGGAGGGTGGCGAGGCGCAATGCGCTGGTGGGCGCGGTGTTGCGTCTGCTGGCGGGCGTCATCCTGATGGTGGCGGCGACGAGCGCTTATTCTGCCCCAAAAAACCTGCTCGTGCTCGGTGACAGCCTCTCGGCCGAATACGGCCTGCAGCGCGGTACCGGCTGGACCGTTCTGCTGCAGCAGCGGCTGCAGCAGAACAAGCTGGATTACCAGGTGGTCAATGCCAGCATCAGCGGCGACACCACCATCGGCGGGCGCAACCGCCTGCCGCCCCTGATGGCGCAGCACAAGCCGGCCGTCGTGGTGATCGAACTGGGCGCCAACGATGCCCTGCGCGGCCTGCCGCTCAAGACCAGCCAGGACAACCTGCAAGCCATGATCGACCTGGCGCACCAGCAAAAGGCCAAGGTCCTGCTGGTGGGCATGCAGATCCCGCCCAATTATGGCCCCGACTACACCCGCCGCTTCGCCGCGATGTACCAGGACCTGGCCAGGAGCAACAAGGTGGCGCTGGTGCCGTTCTTCTTCGAGGGCATCGCGGCTGATCTCTCCTTGTTCCAGGCCGACCGCATCCATCCCACGGAACAGGCGCAGCCCAGGCTGCTGGATAACGTCTGGCCTTGTCTCAAGCCACTGGTCGGGTTGAAGTAAGCGCTTCTGCCCAAGAACAAAGCCCCTGTGCCATGGCTGGCATCAGGGGCTTTGTTCTTGATCGGGGGCGTGCGTCAATGCCGCGCGTACAGCTCCAGGAAGCGTCGCAGCAGCCCGGCCGATTGCGGCGTCTCGCTGACCTTCTCGCACAGCGCCTGCGCATCGATGCCGCAACCACGATAGATATCGGCGTAGTAATGCAGGTGGGCACGCACGAACTCGGGCGAAAACTCGGGATGGAACTGCGTCGAATAGACGTTGTGCTTGTGCTTGATGACGTGGTGCGGGTCCATCGGCGAGCGGGCCATGACGATGGCATCCTTGGGCGGGCGCAGCACCGACTGCATGTGCAGCATGTGGGCCGGGAATTCGTCCGGCAGCACGCCCAGCAACTCATCCTCGCGGCAGCATTCCAGCGTCCTCACGCGCATGGTGCCGGCCGCCCGGCCGGCCGGGTTGTAGCCGACTTCGCCGCCGAAGGCATAGGTCAGCAACTGGTGGCCGTAGCAGATGCCGAACATGGGGGTATCCAGTTCGGCGGCGTCGCGGATCCATTCGGCGGTGCGCTCGCTCCAGTCTTCCTTGTCCGTCACCATGGCCGGTGAACCGGTGATGAAAACCGCCCGGTAACTGCGCGGGCAGGACGGGCGCTCGCCTTCATAGACGGTCACCACTTCGATCTCGGTGCGGCACAGGCCGGCGGCGCAGCCTATCTGGTCGACGTAGCCACCATAGTTGGTCTTGAGGGAAGGATTGGCATCTCCGGTGCGGATGATCAGGACTGGGGCAGGCATAAAAAACGTGGTCGTCTTCAGGGCAAAACATGCAACGGAGGCATTCCTCGTGGAAAACCCTCCTGCAATGCTTTTTCGAATGTCGACTGGAGAAAGCTACAACAAGGTCGGCAGCCGTTTGTTTCCGAAACGGCGCAACATGACGTGCGGATGACAGGAATTTCATCTCGGCAGCATGAAAACTGCATGTTCCCACTGGGTGGAAAGCTGACGAAACGCCAACGGACAATGGAAGAAATGAAGCGGATTCCCCGGTGCCGGCTTCCTTGTGCATCCCGCTCGAATGCAGCGCCGGTGTCCATGATGAAACAAAAAAGGCCGCTGGGAAAGCGGCCTCGGTAAATTTTTTAGTAAATTGTGGCAGTCATGCCGACAACTCCCCACCCTGGGGCGGCACTGCGCTCCGATTCACGCTCACGGTGCGCTGGCTGCCCCACGGCGGGCCATCCTGCCCATCTCACTTGGCGGCGTCATCCGCGCTGACGGCGGCGGCGCCCTTCAGGAGCTTGGTCTTGGCCTTCTCGCGCAGGAAGTCCAGGTAACCCAGGGTTTCCTGCTGCGCCAGGGCGGCAGTGATCTGCTCCTGCTCGGCCTTGCGGCGCGCGGTATCGATGGTCTTGGGCTGTTCCACCTTGGTGATGCGGTAGATCTGGTAGCCCATGCCCGCGGTTTCGGCACCGGTGTAGGCCGGCAGCTTGGCGGTGTCGGCCTTCATGACGGCGGTGAAGGCTTCCTGGGTCCAGCCCTCTGATTTCACGCGGGAGACCACCTTGGGCTCGCTGAAGCCGGTGGCATCATCCTTGGCTTGCAACTGCGCCAGGCGCTCCTGGCCGGCCTTCACTGCCAGGGACTGCTCTTGGGCGGCCAGCACGGCCTTCTGCACGTCAGCCTTGACTTCCTCGAACGGGCGCTTGGCCACCGGCTTGTAGCTGACCATGCGGCCGGCCACCAGGGTGTTGGGGGCCGTCTGCACGGCTTCGGTGTTGTGCTTGGCCTTGATCACGTCGTCGGTGAACAGCGCAGCCAGGAACTTGGCATTGTTGTAGGGTGCGGTGCCAGCGGCCGGATTGGGGACGCGGGTCACGCCGGAGGCGGTCTGGATCTTCAGCTTGAGCTTGTCGGAGACGGCCTTGAGGCTGTCGCCGTTTTCATAGACCAGGTTGTTGAACTGGTCGGCCATGTCCGAATACTTCTTGGCGGCGATCTGCTTCTTGATCTCGGCGCCGATCTCGGCCTTGACCGATTCCAGCGGCTTGACCGACGCCGGCTTGATGCCGGTCACTTCGATGACGTGATAGCCGAAATCGGACTCCACCGGATCGCTGATCTCACCCTGCTTCAGGCTGAAGGCCGCATCGGCGAAGGGTTTGACCATGGCATCCCGGGTGAAGTAGCCCAGGTCGCCCCCATTGGCGGCCGAAACGGGATCTTGCGAATTGGCCTTGGCCAGCTTGGCGAAGTCGCCCGGATTCTTGCGCAGCTGCGCCACCAGGGACTCTGCCTTGCTCTTGGCGGCGGCCTTGTCGGCAGCGGAGGCATCCTTCTTCACGGTGATCAGGATGTGGCTGGCGCGGCGCTGTTCTTCGGTGGCGTACTGCTTCTGGTTCTGGTCGTAGTAGGCCTTGATGTCATCGTCGGTGACCACGGCCTGGGCGGCCACGGCGGCCGCATCCAGCACCACGTATTCGATGTCGGCCTGCTCCGGGGTCTCGAAACGGGCGCCGTTCTTGTCGTAGTAGGCCTTGAGCATGTCATCGCTCACCTTCACCTGGGCGGCATAGCTGTCCGGCTTGAAGTTGAGCATCTGCACCGTGCGTTCCTGGTCGTTCAGGCTGGACAGGTTCTCGGCCACGGTCTTGGGCGCAAAGGCGGTGTTCTGGATGGCCGCATTCAGTTGCTGCAGGGCCATCTCGCGGCGCAGGCCGGCTTCGTAGGATTTCTGGGTCATGCCCTGAGCGGCCAGCAGCACGCGGTACTGGTCATTGTCAAAGCTGCCGTCCGGCTTGGTCAGGCCGGGGATCTGCAGGATGGTCTGCTGCAGTGCCTGGTCGGGCACCACCAGCTTGCTGGCCACCACTTCTGCACCCAGGGCGCGCTGGGCGATCAGGTTGTCGAGGATGGCGCGACGCGCCTGCGGGCTATCGAAGATCTTGCTGTCGAACTGATTGCCGTATGCCTGGCGCATGCGCTCCAGTTGCTGGCGATGCGCGGCGTCCCACTCTTCCTTGGTGATGGTCTGGCCGGCCACCTTGGCCACGCCGCTGTCATCGGTCAGGCGGCTGTAACCCTCCAGGCCGAAGAACGCAAACGACGGGAAGATGAGCAACAGCAGCAGGAACTGCATCAGGCGCTGGTGAGTACGAATGAAATCAAACATGTATAGCCAATCAATAAACGATCTGGTCAAGGAAGGACAGCGAGGCCGGAAGACCGCCGCTGGCGTGCGCCCATAAGAAAAAAGGCGAACTCGCGTTCGCCCTGATGCGGCGCAGGCCCGTCAGGCCCGAGAGACACGACGCACACCGTCGTGCCCGCGCGACATTATACACATGCCAATGCCGCGCGGCACCTTTGCCCGCCGCCGCCAGCGGCTATTGGTCCATCTGGGCCAGCGCCACGCTGCGCAGCTGGAAACGGCCGTCATTGTTGAACAGCCAGCTTTCCGACAGTTCGATGCGGCCCTGCTTGAGCAAGGCCGGTGGCGGCTTGGGGAAGGGCGCCGCCGATTTCAGGCTGCCCAGGGCGCTGGCTTCGGCGTGCTTGTCGCGGTTGCTGCGCAGGATCTCGCTCTTGACCAGGTTGCCATCGCGATCGACGACATACTTGATGACGATCACCGAACGCAGCAGCGCCTGCGGACGCTCCACATAGACGCTGGTGAAATTGACTTGCGAAATGCGTTTGGCCAGGTCGACCTTGTAGCCATCCACGGTGGTGGCGGTGGAGGTGGCGTCCTCCAGGGTCTTCTTCTGGTCGATCAGGTTGCGCGCCAGGGCGTCGCGCTCCTGCTGGGTGCTCTCGGGGGCCGAGCAGGCGGCCAGCATGGCGGCCACGCCCACGCCCGAGATGGCCAGCCGCATGCCGGGCCGGCGTCCCGGCTTGACGTTTTTATTCATCTTCTCCTCCTGAGAGTTGACTGATCTTGCTTCACTCAATGAATGACGTCAATGAAGCTTTTGGTCAGATTTGGACCGTTTTCCGCTGCCAGGATTCCCCCGCCGCGAGAGCACAGAGGGCGATCCATAGCTTCAATCTATAGCAGGGATTCCGGGGCGCTATCACAGCAGGGGGTGTCATCCAGCAGTCATATTAGGCCCGTACCATCCGCTTGCCTTCGAACCGCCCCGTCAGGCGCAAGCCCGCATGGGCGCTGCGTTTGGGCAACACCGCGACCTGGCCATAACAATTCCGACATGATGCAGACACCCTCTTTCGCCGCCCCTTCCGCCATGCCGGCTTGCCCGCCTGATGATGGCCATGCCGAGGAGCGTTTCCTCTCGGTGCGCGGGATCGAAAAACGTTTCGGCGCCTTCACCGCGCTGGACCGGGTGTCGCTGGACGTGCAGCGGGGCGAGATGGTCTGCCTGCTGGGTCCCTCGGGCTGTGGCAAGACCACCCTGCTGCGCACCATCGCCGGGCTGGAGCGCCAGGACGCCGGCCAGCTCTTCGCCGCCGGGCGCGAGATTTCCGATTTGCCGCCGCAATCGCGCGATTACGGCATCCTGTTCCAGTCCTACGCCCTCTTTCCCAACCTGAGCGTGGCCGACAACGTGGCCTACGGCTTGCGCGGCATGAAGCGCCAGGCGCGCCAGGAACGCGTGACCGAGATGCTGACCATGGTCGGCCTGGCCGGCAGCCAGGACAAGTATCCCGGACAGTTGTCCGGCGGCCAGCAGCAGCGCGTGGCCCTGGCGCGCGCGCTGGCGCCCTCGCCTTCGCTGCTGTTGCTCGATGAACCGCTCTCGGCGCTGGATGCCCAGGTGCGCGAACACCTGCAGCTGGAAATCCGCCGCCTGCAAAAACAGTTCCGCATCACCACCCTGATGGTGACGCACGACCAGGAAGAAGCCATGGTCATGGCCGACCGCATCGCCGTCATGCAGCATGGCCGCATCGAACAGTTCGGTACGCCCGCCGAGATCTACCGCCGTCCGGCCACGCCCTTCGTGGCGGACTTCATCGGCCACGCCAACTGGCTGCCGTTCACCCGCGTCTCCGGCTCCCAGGTCACCGTGGGTGGATTGCGCCTGGAAGTGCAACCCGAAGAAGCCGAACTGCAGACCGGCCGCCTGTTCTGCCGGCCGGAAGCAGTCGAACTGTTCGCCACCGACACCTGCGCCAACCGATTCCAGGCGCGGGTGGTCGATCAAATCTATCTCGGCAACCGCTACCGCCTCGCCTTGTCGGCCGATGCCCTGCCCGGCCAGACCCTGCTGGCCGATGTGAGCAGCGAGTCGCACGGCCGCCTGGCGGCCCTGCCCGCCCAGGATGGGCTGTGGGTCGCCCTGCCGCGCCAGGCCCTGCAGGTCTTTGCCTGAGGCACCGTGCCCATGACGACGCAATCTTCCCTGCCCACCCCGCCCGCCATGGCCCTGGACCAGCCCCTGCCAAGCACGACACCGCCCAGCCAGCACCTCGCAAGCCTTCACCAGTGCCTGCCGGGCGCGCTCAAATGGCTGCTGCTGGCGCTGTTGCTGCTGGGCCTGGGCGGGCCGCTGGCCTTCATCCTGGCGCAGGCGGTACTGACACCCGAAGGCAACTGGGCTGGCAGCCAGCCCTTCGTCACGCTCTTCGCCAACATCAACTTCCTGCCCATGCTGGGGCGCAGCCTGTGGGTCTCGGCCGTGACCGCCGTGGTCACCGTGCCGCTGGCCTATGTGTTTGCCTATGCCCTGCAGCGCACCTGCATTCCCTTCAAGGGCCTGTGGCGCGGCATCGGCCTGCTGCCACTCCTGGCGCCGTCGCTGCTGCCGGGCATCGCGCTGATCTACCTGTTCGGCAACCAGGGGCTGTTCAAGGAATGGATGGATGGCAGCATCTACGGCTTCTGGGGCATCCTGCTGGGTGAAGTGTTCTACACTTTCCCGCATGCCATGATGATCCTGCTGTCGGCGCTGTCACAAGCCGATGGCCGCCTGTACGATGCCGCCCATGCCATGGGTGCCTCGCGCTGGCGCATCTTCACCACCGTCACCTTGCCGGCCACGCGCTACGGCATCTTTGGTGCGCTGTGCCTGGTCTTCACGCTCACCATCACCGATTTCGGCGTGCCCAAGATTACCGGCGGCGCCTATAGCGTGCTGGCGGTGGAAGCCTACAAGGCCGTGGTCGGGCAGCAGCAGTTTGGACGCGGTGCGCTGATCGGCTTGCTGCTGCTGGTGCCGGCCCTGTTGACCTTCGCCCTGGACGCCTGGCTGCAACGCCGCCAGCGCGCCACCATGAGCAGCCGCTCGGAAGCCTACGTGCCCCGTCCCGACTGGCGCCGCGATGGGGTGAACCTGCTGGCGGTGGCCTTGATCGCTGCCGCCATCCTGATGATGATCGTGGTCGCCATGGGCGCTTCGGTGGTCAAACTGTGGCCCTACAACCTGCAGCTGACCTGGCAGCACTACGACTTCGACAACATGGACGGCGGCGGCTGGCTGGCCTACTGGAACAGCCTGAAACTGGCCTGCGGCACCAGCGTAGCCGGGACCCTGGTCATCTTCACCGGCGCCTGGCTGATGGAAAAGACGCGCGGCCAGGCCTGGCTCTCGACCCTGCTGCGCATGCTGTGCTTCCTGCCGATGGCCGTGCCCGGCCTGGTGCTGGGCCTGGGCAGCCTGCTGTTCTTCAATCATCCGGCCAATCCTTTCAATTTCCTCTACGGGACGATGACGCTGCTGGTGCTCTGCTCCATCGTGCACTTCTACACCACCGCCCACCTGACGGCCGTCACCGCCTTGAAGCAACTCGACCCCGAATTCGAAGCCGCATCGTTGTCCCTGAAGGTGCCGCTGCTCAAGACCTTCCTGCGCGTGACCGTGCCGCTGTGCCTGCCGCAGATGCTGGAGATCTTCCGCTACCTGTTCGTGTCCTCGATGACCACGGTGTCGGCGGTGATCTTCCTGTATCGCCCTGACACCGTGCTGGCCTCGGTGGCGGTGCTGAACATGGATGATGCCGGCGACGTCGGCCCGGCGGCGGCCATGTCCACGCTGATCCTGCTGACCTCGGCCGCCGCCTCGCTGCTCATGCACCTGGCCGGCAGCCGCTGGCTGGCGCGCGCCCAGGCCTGGCGCCGGGGACGCGCGCACTGAGCCCGGCCGGCAAACCCACGATTTCTTCACCTTGCGTCCTCGACGCGTTTTCAACCCAGCCATTCACAGACGAAGGCCATCATGAAAAAAACCAAGCTGTTTTCCCTGTTCGCATCGGTGATCGGCGCCGGCATGCTGTTCTCGGCCCAGGCCCACGCTGCCACCACGCTGACCGTCTACACCGCCCTCGAAGCCGACCAGATCAAGGCTTACCAGGCCGCGTTCCAGAAGGCCAATCCGGACATCGAGATCAAGTGGGTGCGCGACTCCACCGGCATCGTCACCGCCAAGCTGCTGGCCGAAAAGGCCAATCCGCAGGCTGACGTGATCTGGGGCCTGGCCGCCACCAGCCTGGCCCTGCTGGACAAGGAAGGCATGTTGACGCCCTACGCTCCGCATGGCCTCTCGGCCATCGATGCCAAGTACCGCAGCGCCGCCAATCCGCCAGCCTGGGTCGGCATGGACGTGTGGGCTTCGGCGATCTGCTTCAACACCGTGGAAGCGCAAAAGCAGGGCCTGCCCAAGCCGACTTCCTGGGCTGACCTGACCAAGCCGGTCTACGCCGGCAAGATCGTCATGCCCAATCCGGCTTCTTCGGGCACCGGCTACCTGGACGTGTCGGCCTGGCTGCAGATGATGGGTGAAGAAAAAGGCTGGGCCTACATGGACGCCCTGCACAAGAACATCGGCCAGTACACCCACTCGGGCTCCAAGCCCTGCAAGCAGGCTGCGACCGGTGAATTCCCCATCGGCATCGCCTTCGAATACCGCGCCGTGAAGACCAAGAAGGAAGGCGCCCCCATCGACGTGATCCTGCCGTCGGAGGGCCTGGGCTGGGACATCGAAGCCACCGCCATCGTCAAGGGCACCAAGAACCTGGAAGCCGCCAAGAAGCTGGCCGATTTCTCCGCCAGCAAGGAAGCCATGGCCCTGTATGAAAAGAACTTCGCCGTGGTCGCCATTCCTGGCGTGGCCAAGCCGGATGAACTGCTGCCGGCCGACTATGAAAAGCGCCTGATCAAGAACGACTTCACCTGGGCCAGCACCCAGCGTGACCGCATCCTGACCGAGTGGAGCAAGCGTTACGAAAGCAAGTCCGAGAAGAAGCAGTAAATCGCATCGAGGCTGTCAGGAAACGCCACCTGATACCGTTCGGCCTGAGTAGCGGCGTAGCCGCGTATCGAAGGATCACCGTAGGCGGGCCTACTCAGGACGAACGGTAGTCGGGAGACAACAGCTTGGCAGAGCTGAAAGCTGTCGCAGCCCAGCCTGCGACAGCGCACAGAGAGGATCGCAGGACGCCGCCAGAGTGTCCCAGCACAACAGGCAACACGACATCTCGCAACTGACTCCGATGGAGCAATCTCCCATGACCAATTCCCTCTCAGAACACGATCCGCAACACTTCGACCTGGCCGTGGTCGGCTCGGGCATCCTCGGCCTGGCCCACGCCTACGCCGCCGTCAAGCGCGGCCTCAAGGTGGCCGTCTTCGAACGCACCGGCACGCCGCTGGGCGCTTCCGTGCGCAACTTCGGCATGGGCCTGGTGACCGGCCAGCCGCCCGGCATCATGCTCGACCTGGCCCGCGAAAGCCGTGCCATCTGGCTGCATCTGGCCGCCCGCGCCCACTTCAGCGCCCGCGAAGCCGGCACCCTGCTGTTTGCCCGCAGCCAGGCCGAGCACGACGTGCTGCTGGAATTCATGACCGTGCGCGCACGCCAGTACGATTACCGCGCCTCGCTGCTGGAAGGCGAGAAGCTCAACGCCCTCTACAGCGGCCGCTTCCGCCATCACCGCTCGGCCCTGCACGGCACCGAAGACCTGCAGCTGTATTCGCGCGAAGCCATGCCGGCGCTGGTGGCCTATCTGCATTCGCAGGGCGTGCATTTCCGCTTCAACACGCTGGTGCATGGCACCGCCGACGGACGCCTCTCGACCACCGCCGGGGAATTCCGCGCCGAGCGCGTGGTGGTCTGCTCGGGTCACGATTACCTGACCCTCTTTGCCGACCGCCTGCAGCCGATGAACCTGAAGCAGTGCCGCCTGCAGATGTTGCGCCTGAAGACCGAGGAGCCGCTGCCGCTGACCCATGCGGTACTGACCGGCCTGTCCTGCACCCACTATGGGGCCTTCTCGGACTTGCCGACCGCCCGCGCGGTGCATGCCGACATCGAGGCCAATGCCCCCCTGCTGAACAAGCACGGCATCCACCTGCTGGTCAGCCCGACGCCGTATCAGGAGCTCATCGTCGGCGATTCGCACCACTACGGCACCGATTCGCCACCCTTCAACAGCGAAGAAATCGATGAACTGCTGCTGGGCCTGACCGAGCACACCCTGGCCACGCGCGTGCAGGTGGTCGAGCGCTGGCAAGGTGTCTATGGCAGCAAGGGACCGGGCCCGTTCTCGGCCCTGGCCATCGACGACCACACCTCGGTGGTGCTGATGCATACCGGCATCGGCATGAGCGTCGGCCTGGGACTCGGTGAGCGTGTGGTGAAGGCCCTGCTGGAGGGCGACAGCCTGCCCACGCCGACCACACAGCCGACCCCGGCGACTGCCCTGGCCTGATTGGCCCGTTCTCCCCGGTACGGCGGCAAGTGCTGCCGTACCACTCTCTACCCTCCCGTCCCGCCTGCCCTTGCGGCCAAGGGTGCATCCCGCCAAGCCGCATGTTTGGCAAGATGCTTCACTTGTCTGTGTTTATTTCTGACAGAAAATTTCTTTTGGCAGCTTTTTCCAGCGGCGAGCCGTCGCTGCGCCGCAATATCCCCCAACCGCCCGAGAAGCCTTGGCCGTAGCGGCTTTCCCTGCTGCGCCGCAACCGGAAACAGGCTTGCCGCGCTGTAAGCTTGTGTAAGTTTGGAGCAAGTCCTGCGTAAGCTTGGCGTCGCACACTCGCCGCATGGACAAGTGGGTCCTTACGCAAGCAATGCGAAGCCAATATCGCGGTTTGTGTCAGACGGGGAAGCCAACGGTGTCGATTCTTCAGATTCTTCATGCTCTGCTCTCCCGGTGCGTTCTTGCATAACGCCCCATTCGGCCATCTGTCGCATTGTTGCCCCGAGTACCTGGTTGCATTCCATGCAGTAGCACATATTCATTAAAACCAAGGAGACAAACATGACCACAGCATCCGTCAATACGACGACGCGCGGCATCACAAAGGAGGAGAAGAAAGTCATCTTCGCCTCCTCGCTAGGCACCGTTTTCGAATGGTATGACTTCTACCTGTACGGCTCGCTGGCCGCCATCATCGCCAAGCAGTTCTTTGCCGGCACCGACCCCAATACCGCTTTCATCTTCGCCCTGCTGGCCTTTGCTGCCGGCTTCATCGTGCGCCCCTTCGGTGCGCTGGTGTTCGGCCGCCTGGGTGACCTGGTAGGCCGCAAGTACACCTTCCTGGTGACCATCCTGATCATGGGTGCCTCGACCTTCATCGTCGGCGTGCTGCCCAACTACAACTCCATCGGCATCACCGCCCCGATCATCCTGATCATCCTGCGCATCCTGCAGGGCCTGGCGCTGGGCGGTGAATACGGCGGTGCGGCCACCTACGTGGCCGAGCACGCACCGGAAGGCCGCCGCGGCGCCTTCACCGCGTGGATCCAGACCACTGCCACGATGGGCCTGTTCCTGTCGCTGCTGGTGATCCTGGGCGTGCGCACCTCGGTGGGTGAAGCCGCGTTTGCCGACTGGGGCTGGCGCATTCCCTTCCTGGTCTCCATCCTGCTCTTGGCTGTCTCGGTGTGGATTCGCATGTCCATGAACGAGTCGCCGGCCTTCCTGAAGATGAAGGCTGAAGGCAAGACCTCCAAGGCGCCCCTGACCGAAGCCTTCGGCCAGTGGAAGAACCTCAAGCTGGTCATCCTGGCGCTGATCGGCCTGACCGCAGGCCAGGCCGTGGTGTGGTACACCGGCCAGTTCTACGCCCTGTTCTTCCTGACCCAGACCCTGAAGGTGGATGGCCCGACTGCCAACCTGCTGATCGCAGCCGCCCTGCTGCTGGCGACGCCCTTCTTCCTGTTCTTCGGTTCGCTGTCGGACAAGATCGGCCGCAAGCCCATCATCCTGGGTGGCTGCCTGATCGCGGCCGTGACCTACTTCCCGATCTTCAACGGCCTGACCCACTTCGCCAACCCGGCCCTGGAAGCGGCTCTGCAAAAGTCCCCGGTGATCGTCACCGCCGACCCGGCCAGCTGCCAGTTCCAGTTCAACCCGACTGGCACCAAGAAGTTCACCTCGTCCTGCGACATCGTGAAGGCCAAGCTGTCGGCTGCCTCGGTGAACTACCAGAACGTGGCCGGTGCACCGGGTTCGGTGGCCACCGTCAAGATCGGCGAGCGCATCATCACCTCCTATGACGCTGCCGGCCTGTCCAAGGACGACGCTGCCGCCAAGGACAAGGAACTGTCCAAGGCCCTGGCCGACGACATCAAGGCGGCCGGCTACCCGGCCAAGGCTGATCCTGAGCAGATCAACAAGCCCATGGTCCTGCTGCTGCTGTTCATCCTGGTGATCTACGTGACCATGGTCTACGGCCCGATCGCCGCCTGCCTGGTCGAAATGTTCCCGACCCGCATCCGCTACACTTCCATGTCCATGCCGTACCACATCGGCAACGGCTGGTTCGGCGGCCTGCTGCCCACCACCTCCTTCGCGCTGGTGGCCTATCAGGGCGACATCTACTACGGCCTGTGGTATCCGATCGTGATCTCGGTCATCACCGTGGTGATCGGTCTGCTGTTCGTGAAGGAAACCGTGCACAACAACATTCACCAGTAAGGCCATACGTGTGAACGCCTCGCCGTCCCGCTGACGTGGCAGGACGGCGAGAAGCAACACTCTCCCGGACCGGGCGCAATCCTGATTGCGCCCGGTCTTTTTTCATGCAGCAAAAAAGAGAAAAGGCCTGCCCTGGCGGACCAGGCATGCAGCGCCCCTAGGCGCCCAGCGGCTTGCGGCTGCGCCGCCCGGGTGCGGCCGCCTCGGCACTGGCCTTGGCCTGGACCAGCTCCAGCAAGCCTTGCGCGGCAATGGAGAGGCTGCGCTCCTTGGGCGTGACGATCAGCAAGGGGCGCACCAGTGCGGGCGCATCCATGGGAATAGCCACCAAGCCGGGCAGGCGGAACTGGAACAGCGTCAGTTCCGGCACCACGCTCACGCCCAGGCCGCTTTCGATCAAGGCGGCCAACGTCGCCAGGTGCTCCACTTCCAGCCCGGTATGGATCACGCCACCTGGCCGCAGCATCGCCTCCAGATGCTGGCGCACGCTGGTGGAACGCGCCAGGTGGATCATCTCGCATCCGGCCAGCTGCGCCACCTTGATGCGGCGCTTGGTAGCCAGCGGATGGTCCTTGCGGCAGACCAGATAGAAGGGGTCGGCGCACAGCGGCTGGGTCGTGAACTCCAGCAGATCCGGCCCCGGTGCCGTCAGGGCGATATCAGCCTTGCCCTGACGCAGCAAGGCCAGGCATTGATCCGAGATGGCATCGAACAGCTCCACCTTTACCCCTGGATGACGCTGCCGGTACTGCGACAGCACCGGTGGCAGCCAGCCCGCCGCCAGCGAGGGCAAGGCCGCAATGGCCACCCTGCCCTTGCGCCGCGCGACGTAATCGTTCATGTCCGCCAATGCCGCTTGCATGTCAGAGACCAGCTGGCGCGCTACCTGGACGAAGACTTCACCTTCGGGCGTCAGGCTCACGTTGCGCGTATCCCGCTCGAACAGGCGTGCGCCGGTGGCGCTTTCCAGCTTCTGGATCATGGCGCTGAAGGCGGACTGCGAGACATGGCAGCGCTCGGCCGCGTGGCCGAAATGGCGGCAATCGGCCAGGGCCAGGAAGGCTTGCAGCAGGCGGGTGGAGAGATTGGCATGCATGGCGTGGGCGGCAAATGAGAGCGCAATGGATTATGCGGAAAAGCCGCTCAATCCATCGAAAAAAGCGACTTTACAACAAAATCGGCCGCCACCTACACTCGCCCTGCACTCATCCCGCCGCCCCGGTACCGCACCAGGTACCGCCACTGAATCACAAGAACAAGCGGGCGCCGGATGGGATGACACGACAAGAACATCACACCAATAAAACGGAGACACGCATGTTAGCCCTGCTCGGCTTTGTCACGATCGTATCCTTGTTCACGGCCATCCTCACCAAGAAGATGTCGCCGCTGGTGGCACTGATCGCCATCCCCATCATCGCCGCCCTGGTCGGCGGCTTCGGCTTGCAGACCTCCAAGTTCATCGTCCAGGGCGTCACCGCCATCGCGCCGGTGGCGGGCATGTTCGTCTTTGCCATCCTGTTCTTCGGCATCGTCACCGACGCCGGCATGCTGGACCCGATCATCAGCCGCATCCTCAAGACCGTGGGCAGCCGCCCCACCCGTATCGTGCCCGGTACCGCCCTGCTGGCGCTGCTGATCCACCTCGATGGTTCGGGCGCGGTGACCTTCCTCATCACCATCCCCGCCATGCTGCCGCTGTACACGCGCCTGGGCATCGACAAGCGCATCCTGGCCTGCGTGGCCTCGATGGCGGCGGGCGTGAATTTCCTGCCGTGGACCGGGCCGATGATCCGCGCCTCGGCGGCGCTGCACATCCCGGTCTCGGACATCTTTACGCCGCTGGTGCCGGTGCAACTGGTGGGCCTGGCCTTCGTCTTCATCGCCTCCTATCTGCTGGGCCTGAAGGAAGAGCGCCGCTTGGGCCTGGGCAAGGGATCGACTGTCGATTTCGTGCAGCAGCATGAACTGAGCGAGGCGCAACTGAAAATCCGCCGCCCGCAGAATTTCTGGGCCAACATTGTGCTGACGGTCTTCGTGCTGGGCGTGATGATCAGCGGCAAGGTCGATCCGGTGGTGATGTTCATGATCGGCGTGGTGCTGGCGCTGATGATCAATTACCGCGACGTGACCATGCAGCGCGAGCGTATCGATGCGCACGCCAAGGCGGCCCTGCTGATGGCCAGCATCCTCTTTGCGGCGGGCGTGTTCACCGGCATCATGAGCAAATCCGGCATGCTCTCGGCCATGGCCAAGACGGCCGTGGGCTTCGTGCCACCGGAGATGGCCGGGCATATCCCGGTGGTGCTGGGGTTGCTGTCGATGCCGCTGTCGCTGCTGTTCGATCCGGATTCCTTCTACTTCGGCGTACTGCCGGTAATTGCCGAGGTCAGCCACATGCTGGGCGTGCCGACGCTGCAGGTGGCGCAGGCGGCACTACTCGGCCAGATGACCACGGGCTTCCCGGTCAGTCCCTTGACGCCCGCCACCTTCCTGGTCTGCGGCCTGGCCGGCATCGAACTGGCGGATCATCAGAAATACACCATTCCCTTCCTCTTCGGTGCCTCCGTGGTGATGACCATCGCCTGCGTGGTACTGGGGCTGTTCCCGCTGTTCTGAGCGGGACTGCAGGCAAGAGCAACCTGTTTTGGAGAAGCGCATGACCCATGACCCACAGCGCAGCGTGCGCATCGGCGCTGGTGCCGGCTATTCGGGCGACCGCATCGAACCGGCTGCCGAACTGGCCGAGCACGGGCAGCTGGATTACCTGATCTTCGAATGCCTGGCCGAACGCACCATCGCCATCGGCCAGCAAGCCCGCCTGGCAGACCCTGCCAAGGGCTACGATCCCCTGCTGGTCGAGCGCATGCAGGCGGTACTGAAGACCTGCGCCGACCAAGGCATCCGCATCATCACCAACATGGGCGCAGCCAATCCGCTGGCAGCGGCCCGACGCATCCGCGAGATCGCGCGCGAACTGGGGCTGGCCGGACTGAAGGTGGCGGCCGTGGTCGGTGATGATGTGCTGGAGGCGGTACAGCAAGGCCAATGGCATATCGAGGACAATGGCCAGCCGGTCGCGTCCTTGGGTGCGCGCCTGATTTCGGCCAATGCCTATCTGGGGATTGCTCCCATCGTCGAGGCGCTGCAAGCCGGCGCCCAGGTCATCGTCACGGGCCGCGTGGCTGATCCGGCGCTGGTGCTGGCGCCGCTGGTCCACGAGTTCGGCTGGGCTGCCGACGACTGGGACAAGCTCGGCCAGGGCACGCTCATCGGCCATCTGCTGGAATGCGCCGGCCAGATCACTGGCGGCTACTTTGCCGATCCGGGCAAGAAGGATGTGGCCGGACTGGCACGGCTGGGCTTTCCCATCGGCGAGGTGAAAGCCGATGGCAGCGCGGTCATCACCAAGGTCGCCGGCTCGGGCGGCCAGGTCACGGCGCGTACCTGCAAGGAACAACTGCTCTACGAAATCCATGATCCGAGCGCTTACCTCACGCCAGATGTGATCGCCGATTTTTCCCAGGTACAGATCAAGGAAGTGGGACCGGACCGCGTGGCCATTACCGGCGGCCGCGGCCGCGCCCGCCCGCAGACGCTGAAAACCACGCTGGGCTATCGTGACAGCTTCATCGGCGAAGGCCAGATCTCCTATGCCGGCCCCGGCGCCCAGGCGCGTGCGCAACTGGCTGGAGAAATCGTGCGCGAACGGCTGGCGCTCACAGGCGTGGCCACCGAAGAACTGCGCGTGGACCTGATCGGCATCAACGCCATCGCCGGCGCGCAAATGTCCGCTGCCGTACCGGAGCCGCAGGAAGTACGCCTGCGCGTCACCGGCCGCACGGCCAGCATGAAGGAAGCGGTACGCATCGGCAACGAAGTCGAAACGCTTTATACCAATGGTCCGGCCGGTGGCGGCGGCGCCACCAAGTCGGCCCGCGAAGTCATCGCCGTGCTGTCGCTGCTGCTGCCGCGCACGCTGGTGCAGCCGTCCGTATTCATCGAGGAGGCCTGAGATGCTGCTCAGAGACATTGCCCATTCACGCGCCGGCGACAAGGGCGACATTTCCAACATCTCGGTGATCGTCTATCGCCAGGAAGACTATGCCCTGCTGGAACGTACCTTGACGGCCGAGCGCGTGCGTGCGCATTTTGCCGGCGTGGTGCATGGGGAAGTAGTGCGCCATGCCCTGCCCCACCTGGGTGCATTCAACTTCGTGATGCAGCGCGCGCTGGGCGGCGGCGTGACCCGCTCACTGGCGCTGGATGCGCATGGGAAGGCGCTGTCGGGAGTGATGCTGCAGATGGAATTGGAAACCTGAAAAGCAGATCGCTTCAGTTTTCCCAAGGATTGATGACCGGCACGTGGGCTGCAGCATAGGGCGACACGTCACGGGAAGCCACCATGAACCCGCACGACACGGCGATGGCGGCGATATAGCCGTCAGGAGTGGGGAAACCCCGGCCAGCGCGCCGGGCCTTGACCGCCAGCTCGGCATGGCAGCGCGCTGCATCGGTATCGAATGGCAGAATCCGGTCCTTGAACATGCGCAGGATGCCTTCCACACGGCGGGCCAGCAAATCCTGGCGGCGACCGGCAGGAAGGCTGGCAATCCCGAATCCCATTTCGGCCACCGTGATGCTGGTGAGGTAGAGCGTATCGGCGACCTGCGCATTGAGCCAGGTGCGTACGCCGGGATGCATGTCGGGCTTCATGGCTTCGGAGACGACGTTGGTATCGAGCACGATCATTCGAACCTCATCGGCTGTGCAGGACTCCGCTCACGCATCTGCTCCAGCGCCTCGACATCTTCATTGGTGAGGCCAAGCTCGCGATTCATTGCGGCCAGGGCATCCCCGAGACGCAACTGGCCGGCAGGCTGGACCGCCATGGTCAGGATCTCGCGGATTTCTGCCTCGGTACTGCGTCCATGCTGGGCGGCGCGCACGCGCAAGGCACGGTGGACTTCATCAGGAAGATTGCGGACGGTCAACGTAGCCATGACAGCATTACTCCGAAGTGATATCAGTGCATTCATTCTAGTCATTTGAAGCTCTCCTTTCCATCGAAAATGTTCCGCCGGTGTTGCAGGCGTCACACGCATCACCCGCCAAAAGTTCTCATTCGACAGGAGATTGCTGCTTAGACGGCCATTCGCGGCAATAAAACGAAGAAAGACCGACATTATTCGATACAAGGAGGCGCGACAGCGACAATTCATTGCCCCACGGAAAAATAGGCAATTTTTAGCCAATTCTTCACGGTGAAACTACGTACATTGCGACTGTCCAAACTGTGCAAGATTTGGTATCGTCCGCCCGTGATTGATTTTCGCACTGCATCAGCGTCCCCCCGCTGACACATCCCCCTCCGATATGAAAAAACCAACCCGACTCGGCACTCCGCTGTCCCCGTCCGCCACCAAAGTCATGCTGCTGGGTTCCGGCGAACTCGGCAAGGAAGTCATCATTGCCCTGCAACGCCTGGGCGTGGAAGTCATTGCCGTTGACCGCTATGAGAACGCACCCGGCCAGCAGGTAGCCCATCGCGCCCACGTCATCAACATGACCGATGGTGCTGCCCTGGCTGCGCTAATCGAGCAGGAGCAGCCCGACCTGATCGTTCCCGAGATCGAGGCCATCGCCACCGAAACCCTGGTCAAGCTGGAAGAAGCCGGCCGCGCCCGCGTGATCCCCACCGCGCGCGCCGCCTGGCTGACCATGAACCGCGAAGGCATCCGCCGCCTGGCCGGTGAAACCCTGGGCCTGGCGACCTCGCCCTACCGCTTCGCCGACAGCCTGGAAGAACTCAAGGCCGCCATCGACCAGATCGGTTTCCCCTGCGTGATCAAGCCGGTGATGTCGTCCTCCGGCAAGGGCCAGTCCAAGATCGATGGTCCTGAAGAAATCGAAGCCGCCTGGAATTACGCTGCCGCCGGCGGCCGTGTCGATGCCGGCCGCGTGATCGTGGAAGGCTTCATCGACTTCGACTATGAAATTACCCTGCTGACGGTGCGTTCGTTGAACGAAAACGGCGACACCATCACCAGCTTCTGCGACCCCATTGGTCACGTGCAGGTCAAGGGCGATTACGTCGAATCGTGGCAACCCCATCCGATGCCCAACGCGGCCCTGGAAAAGGCCCGCGACATCGCCCGCAAGGTCACCGAGAACCTGGGCGGCCTGGGCCTGTTCGGCGTGGAACTGTTCGTCAAGGGCGATATGGTCTGGTTCTCCGAAGTCAGCCCGCGTCCGCATGACACCGGCATGGTCACCATGGTCAGCCAGGTGCAGAGCGAATTCGAACTGCACGCCAAGGCCATCCTCGGCCTGCCCGTCAATACCGCTTTGAAGAACCCCGGCGCCTCGGCCGTGATCTACGGCCAGCACGACGCCCGTGGTATCGCCTTTGACGGCGTGGCCGATGCGCTGCGCATCCCTGGCGCCGACATCCGCCTGTTCGGCAAGCCGGAATCCTTCGCCCGCCGCCGCATGGGCGTGGCCCTGGCCTCCGGCGACAGCGTGGAAACCGCACGCATCCGCGCCAAGCAGGCGGCTGCCAAGGTCAAGCCGGTGATTCCGCAATGAGCTTGCGCTGATTCTCGCGCCGTGAAACGGGCTCCGATGCAGATCGGGGCCCGTTTTGTTTTGGGTGCGCCGATCATCGCCCCGGCACCGGAAACGATATAAATAATATCCAGGCCGCGAGTGGTTATAATCATCGCCTCCCTCCACAACAGCAGCTTTGCTCACGATCATGAAGTGTGATGTCGCCATCCTCGGCAGCGGTCTGGCCGGTCTTTCCGTAGCTCTCCATCTGGCTGAGAAGTACCAGGTGGTGGTCGTTTCCAAGGGCGAGCTGCTGGACGGGGCCAGCAACTGGGCGCAAGGCGGCATTGCCGCCGTCCTCGATTCGGGCGACAGCCACGCCCAGCATATCGACGACACCCTGGTGGCCGGCGCCGGCCTGTGCGACGAAAGCGCCACCCGCTATATCGTCGAACATGGCCGCGAGGCCATCGAATGGCTGATCGCCCAAGGCGTGCCTTTCACCCGCGACGACAGCGCCGAGCTGGGCTATCACCTCACGCGCGAAGGTGGCCACAGCCAGCGCCGCATCATCCATGCAGCCGATGCCACCGGCCACGCGGTCCAGGTGACGCTGGAACAGCGCGTACGCGCCCATCCCAACATCACCCTGCTGGAACATCACTGCGCTATCGACCTGATCCACGCCCGCAAGCTCGACCCCAAGGCCGAGCCACGCTGCCTGGGCGTGCATGTGCAGGACACCGCCAGCGGCCGGGTGTTGGCGATTGCTGCCGGGCGCACAGTGCTGGCTACGGGCGGCGCCGGCAAGGTCTACCTGTACACCTCCAATCCGGATTCGGCCACCGGTGACGGCATCGCCATGGCCTGGCGGGCCGGCTGCCGGGTGGCCAACATGGAATTCATCCAGTTCCATCCGACCTGCCTGTATCACCCTTATGCCAAGTCCTTCCTCATCAGCGAGGCATTGCGCGGCGAAGGCGCCCTGCTCAAGCTGCCGGCCTCGGCCGGCGCGGTGGCAGGCCAGCGCTTCATGCCGGACCATGACGAGCGCGCTGAACTGGCCCCGCGCGACATCGTGGCGCGCGCCATCGATTTCGAGATGAAGAAACGAGGCCTGGATCATGTCGACCTGGATATCAGCCATCAAAGCCCGGCCTTCATTGCCGAGCACTTCCCGACCATCCAGGCGCGCTGCCTGGAGTTCGGCATCGACATCACGCGCCAGCCTATCCCCGTGGTGCCGGCGGCGCACTACACCTGCGGCGGCGTGGTCACCGACATGGCCGGCCGCACCGACCTGCCGGGCCTGTATGCAGTGGGCGAGACGGCCTACACCGGCCTGCACGGCGCCAACCGCCTGGCCAGCAATTCGCTGCTGGAATGCCTGGTGCTGGGCCGCTCGGCCGCCGAAGATATTGAACGGGAGTTGTCAGGCGGTACCTGGCGCATCGCCGAGGTGCCGCAATGGGATGAGAGCCGCGTCAGCGACGCCGACGAAGAGGTGGTGATCGCCCATAACTGGGATGAACTGCGCCGCTTCATGTGGAATTACGTCAGCATCGTGCGCACCGACAAGCGCCTGGAGCGTGCCCAGCATCGCATACGGCTGCTCAAGGAAGAGATCGACGAGTACTACGCCAACTTCCGCATCTCGCGCGATCTGCTGGAGCTGCGCAATCTGGTGGATGTAGCGCAACTGATCGTCTCCAGCGCGCTCATGCGCAAGGAAAGCCGTGGCCTGCACTTCAGCCAGGATTATCCGCGCACCCTGCCGCGCGCCACGCCGACCATCCTGCCGGGACGTCAGTGAGCGCTTATTTTCGCTGGCGATACTGCTTGCGATAGACGTTGGGCGCGGCCAGCACGTCAGCGACGGTCTGGCTATAGCGGGCAGCCGATTCCCCTTCCAGCGTATCGAAGTGAAGCGCAGGCCGTTCGCGCGGCACCACCATGCATTGGGCCACGGGCATGCCCTTGGGCAGCACGCCGACAAAATCCTCATCGGTCCAGACGGCCGGGAAATTGATCCCGGCATCATGGAAATGGTCCGCGTCCACCAGCCCCGACAAGAGCCGGAACGGCAGGTCATGCCGGTTCACAGGATGGGTGGCGAACAATGACCAGCCCGGCTCCAGTTCGATGGTCCAGAAGCTGTTGAACTTCAGCACCAGCGCATCGCCTCGTTCGAAGGGCGTGCCCGTGACCTGGGCAGGCGGATGAAAACTCAGCGGTGCGCGCGGATGGCCTTCCACGGTGGTCGCCGGTGCTTGCCAATCCCAGCTGAACGTCCCTTTATCCACGTGCACATCGCAAGGCAGCAGGATCATGAAGCCGTGCGCCATCGCATCGATGAAGGGGGGACATTGCTTGACGGTGCGGATATCGCGGTCATGCAGTGCGGAGAAGGCCTTGGCCGGCATGCTGCGGATCCAGTCCGGGATCATCTCGCGCGCCAGACAGGGGTGTGGCAGGTGATCGGCCAGCGCGGGGTCGCAGCGGAAGTGGATTTGGGGTGAAGACATGGGGGGCTAAAGGGCGATATGAAGGATTGAGATCATGACTTTGCCCGAAAATGCCGATTCACGGGGATGTCGCCAACGATATCGGCGTAATGTCGTCATCTTGATATGAAAAAACCCGCTGAAAAGCGGGTTTTTTCACGGCAGGCAGCTTTCAGGACGCCGGGGCGGACCGCCCCTCCAATCACTCCCACTCAATGGTCGCCGGCGGCTTCCCCGAAATGTCATACACCACCCGGTTCAAGCCCCGCACCTCATTAATGATGCGGTTGGACACCCGCCCCAGCAGCTCATGCGGCAGATGCGCCCAGTGCGCCGTCATGAAGTCCTGCGTCTGCACGGCACGCAAAGCCACCACGTATTCGTAGGTGCGGCCATCGCCCATGACCCCCACCGACTTCACCGGCAGGAACACGGCAAACGCCTGGCTGGTCTTTTCATACCAGGTCTGGCCGTCTTCATCCTTCGTATTGCGCAGTTCTTCGATGAAAATCGCATCCGCGCGGCGCAGCAGGTCGGCGTATTCCTTCTTCACTTCACCCAGGATACGCACACCCAGGCCAGGGCCCGGGAACGGATGGCGATACACCATCTCCGGCGGCAGGCCCAGCGCCACGCCCAGTTCGCGCACTTCGTCCTTGAACAGTTCGCGCAACGGCTCCAGCAGCTTCAGGTTCAGTGTCTCGGGCAAACCGCCGACGTTGTGGTGGCTCTTGATGGTGTGGGCGGTCTTCTTGCCCTTGCCGGCGCTTTCGATCACGTCCGGGTAGATGGTGCCCTGGGCCAGCCACTTGGCGCTGGTCAGCTTGGCCGATTCGGCCTGGAACACCTCCACGAACTCGCGGCCGATGATCTTGCGCTTGGCTTCCGGATCGGTCACGCCAGCCAGATGACCCATGAACTGCGCAGTGGCGTCCACATGGATCACCTTCACACCCAGGTTCTTGGCGAACATCTCCATGACCATCTTGCCTTCGTCCAGGCGCAGCAGGCCATGGTCGACGAACACGCAAGTCAGTTGGTCGCCGATGGCGCGGTGGATCAGGGCAGCAGCCACGCTGCTGTCCACTCCGCCCGACAGGCCCAGGATGACTTCATCGCTGCCCACTTGCTGGCGGATCATCTCGACGGCTTCGGCGATGTAGTCCGGCATGTTCCAGTCCGACTGGCAACCGCAGATCTCGTGCACGAAGCGGCCCAGCATGGCCTTGCCCTGCACGGTATGAGTCACTTCCGGGTGGAATTGCACGCCGTAGAAGCGACGCTCCTCGTCGGCCATGCCGGCGATCGGGCAGTTGCCGGTGGAAGCCATCAGCTTGAAGCCGGCCGGCAGCTCGTTGACCTTGTCGCCATGGCTCATCCAGACCTTCAGCATGCCGTGGCCCTGGGCGTTGGTGAAGTCGCTGATGTTGTCCAGCAGCTTGGTGTGGCCGTGGGCACGCACCTCGGCGTAGCCGAATTCGCGCAGGTGGCCGTTCTCGACCTTGCCGCCCAACTGCTCGGCCATGGTCTGCATGCCGTAGCAGATGCCCAGCACCGGCACGCCCAGTTCGAAGACCGCTTGCGGGGCGCGCGGGGTGTCGCCTTCGGTGACGCTGTTGGGGCCACCGGAGAGGATGACGCCGGCCGCGCCGTAGTTGCGCACGAACTCGTCGGTCACGTCATGCGGGAATACCTCGGAAAACACACCGGCTTCGCGCACGCGGCGAGCGATGAGCTGGGTCACCTGGGAACCGAAGTCGAGGATCAGGATTTTCGAATGCGAATGCGTGGACATGGGCAGTGAGGTCTGGCTACGTTAAAAATGGACTTCTGAAAAGGTCAACAGCCCGACAGCCTGGCATGATGCCGATGGACTGTCGGGCTGTGGCCGCATCGAAATTTACTCGGCGCGGTAGTTCGGGGCTTCCTTGGTGATCTGCACGTCGTGGACATGCGATTCACGCATGCCGGCCGCGGTGATCTCGACGAACTCGGCGCGCTCGCGGAAGTCGTCGATGGAGGCGCAACCGCAGTAACCCATGGAGGAGCGCACACCGCCCACCAGCTGGTACAGGATCGCAACGACGGAACCCTTGTAGGCAACGCGGCCTTCGATACCTTCCGGCACGAACTTGTCGGCAGTGTTGTCGCCATCCTGGAAGTAGCGGTCGGCCGAACCGTCAGCCATCGCACCCAGCGAACCCATGCCGCGATACGACTTGTAGCTGCGGCCCTGGTACAGGATCACTTCGCCCGGGGCTTCTTCGGTACCGGCGAACATGCTGCCCATCATCACGGCCGAAGCGCCGGCGGCCAGTGCCTTGGCAACGTCGCCCGAGAAACGGATACCACCGTCGGCAATCACCGGCACGCCGGTACCCTTCAGGGCTTCGGCGACGTTGGCGATAGCGGAGATCTGCGGCACGCCCACGCCGGCAACGATACGGGTGGTGCAGATGGAGCCAGGGCCGATACCGACCTTGACGGCATCGGCGCCATGCTCGACCAGCGCCTTGGCGGCGGCTGCAGTCGCGATGTTGCCACCGATGACTTCGACGTGCGGGTATTTGGTCTTGACCCACTTGACGCGGTTCAACACGCCTGCGGAGTGGCCGTGGGCGGTATCGACCACGATCACGTCCACGCCAGCGGCGACCAGCAGTTCGATGCGCTCGTCATTGTCCGGACCGACGCCAACGGCCGCGCCTACGCGCAGCTTGCCGTGCACGTCCTTGCAGGCGAAGGGGTGTTCGGTGGATTTCTCGATGTCCTTGACGGTGATCAGGCCGCGTAGCTCGAAGGCATCGTTGACGACCATCACGCGCTCCAGGCGGTGCTTGTTCATCAGGCGCTTGGCCTCTTCGGGATCGGCGCTGGAGCCGTTTTCCTTGACGTAGACCAGCTTCTCGCGCGGGGTCATCTTGGAGCGGACTTCAGCGTCCAGTTCTTCTTCGAAGCGCAGGTCGCGGTTGGTGATGATGCCCACCAGCGCCTTGCCTTCGACCACCGGGAAGCCGGAAATGCCATGCTGCTTGGACAGCGCGATGACGTCACGGATCTTCATGGTGGGGGGAATGGTGATCGGATCGCGGACCACGCCGGATTCGAAGCGCTTGACCTTGGAAACCTCGCGCGCCTGTTCCTTGGGCGTCAGGTTCTTGTGGATGATGCCGATACCGCCTTCTTGCGCCATGGCAATGGCCAGACGGGCTTCAGTCACAGTGTCCATCGCCGCCGAGACCAGCGGAATGTTCAGCGAGATGTTGCGCGTCAGACGCGTGGTCAGGGAAGTATCTTTGGGGAGGATGTCCGAGAAGGCCGGAACGAGCAGCACATCATCGAACGTGAGTGCTTTTTGGAGAAGACGCATAGTGTTTCCTATAGGCGCAAAAGCGAATTATACAGAAAAGCTGATCGCGCGTCTTGCTCTACTTGCGTTTCTCCCTCCGGGCGTCGTAAAAATGCCGGAAGGCTGGGATTGAGGACGGGGCCACACGTCGGCCGCTCACGGGCGGTCCGCGTGCTCCCGGTGCGCGGCACGGCGGCGGCGCGATTGCCTGGGGTCGGCGATGAGCGGCCGGTAGATTTCGATGCGGTCACGCTCGCGCAGCACCGTCTCCAGCGTCTTGACCTTGCCGAAGATACCCACCTTGCAGACCGACAGGTCGATGGCCGGCTGTTCCCGCAGCAGGCCGCTCTCCAGGATGGCCTGCTGGATGGTGCTGCCGGGAGCGACCTGCAGGTCCTTCAGGATCTGCAGCCCGGGCGCGGCATAGCAGAGCTGGACTTGCAAAAAGGCAGGGTCAGCCATATATCTGTTCGGCGCGCTTGCAGAAGGAATCGACGAAGCTGTTGGCGATCATGCTGAAGACCGGCCCGATCACCCCTTCCAGGATGCGGCTGGAAAATTCATATTCCATGTCGAATTCGATCTTGCAGGCATCCTCGCGCAGCGGCTTGAAGGTCCAGCGGCCTTCGAAGTGCTTGAACGGACCTTCCACCAGGCGCATGGTCATGCCGGTCGGGCGCACATTGGTGTTCTGGGTGCTGAAGGATTGCTTGAGGCCGTGATAATTGATCTTGATCTTGGCCGTGAGGCTTTGATCACTGCGTTCAGACACCTCGACACCGCCACACCAGGGCAGGAATTCAGGGTAATCCTCAACCTTGTCGACCAGGTTGAACATCTGTTCCGCGCTATAGTTGATCAGGACGGTTTTGTGTACGACTGCCATCGAGGGTGATCCGTTTGATAAAATCGCAAAGGCACAATTTTAACCGACGAGACGAATTTTTATTTAGATGAGCATTATTGATAACAAAAAGGCCTTTTTCGATTACTTCATCGAAGAGCGATTCGAAGCAGGCCTCGTCTTGCAAGGTTGGGAAGTCAAATCGATCCGCGCCGGCCGCGTACAACTGAAGGAGGCCTACGTGATCGTGCGCAATGGCGAGGTCTACCTGTTCGGCTGCCACATCAGTGCGCTGACCAGCACCTCCACGCACGTGCATCCGGAAACCACGCGCACCCGCAAGCTGCTGTTGAATGCCGCTGAAATCAGCAAACTGATCGGCAAGGTGGAACGTTCCGGCTATACGCTGGTGCCGCTGAACCTGCATTACAGCAAAGGCCGCGTCAAATGCGACATCGGCCTGGCCAAGGGCAAGAAGCAGCACGACAAGCGCGAGACCGAAAAGCAGCGCGACAGCCAGCGTGAAATCCAGACGGCGATGAAGCAGCACCGTCGCTGATCCCTTCCTGCACTCCCCCTCACTGCGACCACGGCTGCCTCGGGCAGCCGTTTTCATGTGCGCTGCTTGTGCAGGACCGCTAAACCCAGTCAGCAAACCTGGCGCGGCAAGCCGCCACCAGCTCCTCCACCACACTGCCCCACTGCCCGCGCTGCTGCTGGCGGAACAGCCTTACCGACGGATACCACACGCTCTCGGCACCCTCCACACCCCAGCGCCACTCGCCTTCCAGCCGCTGCGGCAGGAAGCAGGGCAAGCCCAACGCGCCGGCCAGGTGTACCACGGCGGTATCGACACTGATCACCAGGTCCAGTGCACAGGCCAGCGCGGCGGAGTCGCCCCAGTCGGCCAGGGGGAAGGTCTGCAGCCTGCTGCCCAGTTCCTGGTGAATGGCCTGATCGGCCTGCGGGATCTCCAGCTGCAGGCTGATGACATCCACCGGCAATTCAAACAAGGGCAGCAACTCGGCCAGCGGTACGTCGCGGCTGGGATGGGGCGTCGCGTACTGGCGCCCGGCCCAGGCCAGCCCGATGCGCGGACGGCGCGGCGATGCCTCGGACGTCTCCGCCAGGCGCTGCTGCCATTGCTGCAGGCACGCCGTATCCACCTGCAGATAAGGTGCCTGCGGCCCCTGGCGAGGATGCGGCAGATCCAGCAGGAGCGGCAGGCTCAGCAGGGAAGCATGGCAATCGTGCGGCCCGGCTTCAGCGACATGGGCCACGCAGCGCGCCTGCGGAAACGATGGTGCCAGCACCGCCAGCAAGCCCGCCGGGGCACACAGCGTGACCTGCGCTGCCTGCTGTGCCACCAGCGGCAAGTAGCGCGCAAATTGCAGGCAATCGCCCTGCCCTTGTTCGGCCCACAGCAGCACGTGCTTGCCGCGCACCGCTTCACCGGGTTGCCAGCGTGGACTAGGGCTGGCGATGGCATTGCGCGCCAGTTCCGGAATCTGGAAGCGCGCTTCATGCGCGCGCCATCCTTGGGCGTAGTCCCCGCGCGTGAGCAGCATATGGGCAAGCCCCACGCGGGCTTGCGGAAAGTCGGGAATCCAGCGCAAGGCTTCTTCATATCCGGCCTGCGCCGCCTCGATGCGGCCCATCCGGCGCAGGATGTCGGCGCGGTTGAAGGCCATCAGGGCGCGCGCCTCGTCACTGGCGGGCTCGGCGGGATAGCAATCGAGCGCCTCCTCATGCCGGTTCAGGCGCAACAGGATGTCTGCGTGCAGGGCCTGTTCGTCCAGCGTCGCCAGCGGGCGCGCGCGTTCGATGGCGGCCAGTGCCTGGCGCGGCTGGTCGAGCTGGAAGTGCAGGCGCGCAAGCGTGACGAGTTGATCCGGGCGCGGCGCGCTTTCTTGTGCGAGCGCGCCGGCCCATTGTTCCAGAACGGCGCGATGCGCTACGCGCGCCTCGTCGTAGTCCGGCACCAGGTCCAGGCAGGCGGCATAGGCGGCTGCCGCAGCAGCAAGTTCTCCGGTCTCCTGCAGGAGACCGGCGCGCTGCATGTGCACGGGCAGGAAACCGGCATCCAGCAGCAGCGCCTGGTCCAGTGCGGCCAGGGCGGCCACGGGCTGGTGGGCGCCACGCAGGGCGATGGCCTCGCACATCAGGCCCATGATGCGCGCCAGGAGGGCGGGGTCGGGAGCATTCATGGGCGGCAGCTTAGCATGGCCACTGCCCCTTCCGAACTGCCCTCACGCCGTGGTGTCGACCAGGTTGCCGGTGGTCTTGCCCGCTGCCAGCTTGCTTTGCAGGCTCTGCAGGAAACTCGAGAGCGAGGTCGTGCTCGAAGAGGCGCCCAGCGAACTCAAGAGGTCACTGTAGGCGCTTTGCAGCGAGGACACCGTGCCATCGCCGGAACCTGAATCGGTCCCGCTGCTGGTCCCGGAGAGGCTGGCGATGAGACTCTGAAGATCGGCTTCCAGGCCACCGCCCGGTGGCGGCGGACGGCCGCCGGGCGTGTAGGAGCGTGCCGTGGCATCCGTGCTGGAGGTACTGCTGGCGTCGCTGGTGGCTGAAACGCTGCTGGTGCTGTCGGTGGAGGACGATGCCGGGCTGTCGGGCGGCGGTCCTGGTGGCGGGGTGTGCTGGCTCTTCAGGGCTTGCATCAGTTGCTGCAGGAAGACATCCAGCTTGGAGTCGACGTTGGCAGCCGAGATGCTACTGGAGGAGGCCGAGGTCGCCGAAGTGGCCGAAGTGGTGGCACTGGTCGCACTGACATCGAGATCCACGCCCAGCGACGCCAGAATATCCTTGAGCGCGCCGATCAGGCCGCCGCTCTTGTCGCCAGGCGGAGGCGGCGGGGGCGCATCCATGCGCGGCACGGCGCTGGTCGAAAAACCGCTGGTGCCGGACAGCGCCGAGAGGTCGGCAAGACTGAAGTTGCTGGACGATACACTGCTGATGGCCATGACAGACTCCTTATTATGCGCGACGCCCCATGCGCCGCCCCCTTGTGAATGTCAAAAGTATCGGACATCAAGACGTGTTAAGTTAGCTCCAATAGCGTAAATAATCGTAAATGTCGGTTAATCACCTCTCCCCGCCTGCCTGCCCCCGGCCAGCCCCGACGCGGGTTGCCTCAGGGCAGTCATGAAGTCTTGTTACACAAAATGCGAATTGATGAGGTTTTCAAGACGCAGGGCTCAGCGGTAAATGAATGTAAAGATGCAAATGTAAAGATCGCCTGAAACACTTCTGCAAAACCTTTTACGGCATATTACGGGCTGCCGACGCCCTGCGGCCTGGAGGCAGGGCAATTCGAGAATGGAATGCAGCAATGTCTAAAGTGCTTTTGATCGACGACGACGTGGAACTCGTCGACATGCTCAAGGAATACCTGGAGCAAGAAAAATTCGAAGTCAACGTCGCCTATGACGGCGAAGTCGGTGCCGCCGAAGCGCTCACCGGCCAGTACGCCATTGCCGTGCTGGACGTGATGATGCCGCGCCTGAACGGTGTCGATACCCTGCGCCGTATCCGCGCCAAGAGCAACATGCCGGTCGTGATGCTCACCGCCAAGGGCGATGACACCGACCGCATCATCGGCCTGGAACTGGGCGCCGACGACTACGTGCCCAAGCCCTGCACTCCGCGCGAGATCGCTGCCCGCATCCGCGCCATCCTGCGTCGTGCCTCCGCCGAAAACAACGAGCAGGCACCCTATTCGCCCCTGGCCGTCGGCGCCCTGTCGATGTGGCCGGAACAGCGCCGTGCCACCTGGAACGGCCGTCCGCTGGAACTGACCAGCAGCGAATTCAACCTGCTCGAAGTGCTGGCCCGCAATGCCGGCAAGCCGGTCAGCAAGCAAACCTTGTCCGAACAGGGCCTGGGCCGTCCGCTGGCGCGCTTTGACCGCAACATCGACGTCCACCTCTCCAGCATCCGCCAGAAGATCGCCGCGCTGGGCAGTGACAAGAGCTGCATCCAGACCGTCTACCGCCTGGGCTACCAGTTCATCAAGGAATAAAGTGGGCCGGTTATTCTGGAAGTTCTTCTTCTTCATCGCGATCGCCCAGATCACCGCCACCTTCGGCGTGGGCGTGCTGTTTTGGATCGAGAACCTGGAACGCAGCAACCGCAATTCCGAGATCGACGTCAGTCCGCCGGCTTCCTTCATGATCCGCTCGGCCGCCGCCACCTTGCAGTTCGGTGGCGCGGAAGCCTTGCGCAGCCTGATCAACGAGGGCCGTCCGCATCGCCTGCAGCTGTATGCCGTCGATGAAGACAACCAGGACCTGATGGGCCGCGAGGTCTCGCCCCATCTGGTGGAGCAGGCGCGCCACATGCTGGAGACCGAGCGCGAACGCCGGGTGGTGGAGCTGGTCAAGGCCACCAACGGCCATAGTTACCTGATGTTCATTCCCACGCCCAATGACGAGTTCGGACCGCCGCCACCCGGCGGCATGGGAGGAGGACGGGAACCTCACTATATAAGGGAGCGCGGTCCCAAGCCGCTGTTCTTCCCGACCATGCCCATCGCCGTGGCGCTGCTGGCCAGCCTGGTGTTTGCGCTGCTGCTGGCGTGGTATTTCTCGCACCCGATCCGGCATCTCAAGAACGCCTTCAACCAGGCCGCCAACGGCAACCTGGACCTGGAGCTGGAACCGGTCATGAGCGCCCGCAATGACGAACTGGCCGACCTCGGCCGCGACTTCGATGCCATGACGGCCAAGCTGCGCACCCTGATGGAAAGCCAGCGCCGCCTGCTGCACGATGTCTCGCACGAACTGCGCTCGCCGATTGCACGGCTGCAGATGGCCATCGGCCTGGCGCGGGTGCAGGACAAGGACAAGCTGGAACTGACGCTGGAACGGATCGAACGCGAAAGCGTGCGCATGGACAAGCTGGTGGGCGAATTGCTCACCCTCTCGAGACTGGAAGCCAACGTCCCCGGTTCGATGGAAGAAGCCATCGCCATCCAGTCCATGCTGGCCGACATGATCAATGACGCCCGCTTCGAGGCCGATGCGCTGGGCAAGCACGTCGATAGCAGCATCGATTGCCGGGTGCAGGTCAAGGGCAATCCGGAACTGCTCTACCGCGCCATCGAAAACGTCCTGCGCAACGCCATCAAGCACACTGCCCCCGAAACGGCAGTACAGGTCGTGGCCGAGATCGATGAGGACAACAAGCTGCTGCACCTGTCCATCCTGGATCGCGGGCCGGGCGTACCGGAGGAAGAAATGGACAGCATCTTCGAACTGTTCTTCCGCAGCAGCCGCACCAAGAGCAACAGTGCCGGCCACGGACTGGGCCTGTCGATTGCCCGCCGCATCGTGGAGGCGCACCAGGGCTTCATCCGCGCCGCCAACCGGCGCGATGGCGGGCTGCGGGTGGACATTACGCTTCCCTTCATGGCCGACGAGCCGGCGCGCGGAGAAACGCTGGAGAGCTGAACGCCCCGACCGGCATCCATAAAACCAAGCCCCGTCCGGCTTCGCGCCGGACGGGGCTTTTCATTTACTACGCGCTGGTGACCTGTCTCAAGGCGCAGCCGGATTGATGATGGCATTCATCAGCCCGCGCTGCACCGCCACCTGGAAAGCCTGCAGCTCGGTCACGCCCTGCTCGGGCGGATAGGGAATCGGCAAGCGGTTCATCAGCACGGCCCAGGTCCAGCCATCGGCGCGCCACTGCAGGTAGGCATAGGTGCCGGTAGTCAGTGCGCCACTGTGGGAGAGGATCTCCACGCCATTGCTGCGGGTGACGACCCAGCCCAGGCCATAGTTGTTCTCGGCCTGGGCGGGATTGCGCTGTTTCATCAGCGCCAGGGTCTGCGGCTGCAGCAAGGCGGGCACGCCGCGCCCCAGCGTGGCATCGGCAAAATGCACCAGGTCGGTGGCCGTCGCGATCCAGCCGGCGGTGGCGTCCATGGCCTGGAAGTGCAGCGCCGAATAGGATTCCGGACCGGTGGCCCCGCTGCCATCCCGGTCGGCCACGGCAGGCCAGCGCGGGTCATCGTAGTAGACGGTCTCGTTGGCCGCGCGCTCGATGCGGCGGTCGCCGGCGATGGCGGTGTCCTCCACTTTGGAAGGCTGGAACACCAGCGTCTGCACCGCCTGTTCGTAGGGCATGCCAGACTTCTGCTCGATGATGCGGCCCAGGACGTTGTAGGCGAAATTGCTGTAGAAATATTCACTTCCGGGCGCCGCATCCAGCAGGCGTTGCTTGAGCACGTAGGCCATCACGTCGTGCGCCGAGGCCGGAGCCGGCACCTGGCGCGCCTTGGCGATGTTGACCAGATCGTATTGCGGATCGTAGTCGCTGCCGCCCCAGCCGCTGGTGTGCTGCAGGAGGTCGCGCAGCGTGATCTTCAGCACCCGCTGATCCAGCGGTTGGGCGAAATCGGGATAGGCCGCATCCGGCAGCAAGCCTTCCGGTCCGAACACCGGGCGATCCAGCGCCTGCGGCAACTCCTTCTCGAACAGCTTGAGCACGGCCACCGCCGTCACCGCCTTGGAGACGCTGCCGATACGAAAACGCGTGATGGGTGTCACGGGCGTATTGGTTTCGGTCACCGCCATGCCATAACCGCGCTGATAGACCAGCTTGCCCTGGTAGGCAATCGCGATGCTGGCCCCCGGCACCGGATAGTGGGCGAGCAATTGCGTCATCTGCTGGTCGACGCGTTCGGCCAAGGTGGACTCGCCAACATCCTGCGCAGCAGCGCAAACGGCCATGAAAACCAGGCCAGCCGCCAGTAGCTTGACCATGAGAACGGGCATGAAACGTGGGCGCATGGCTTATTTCTGTTGTTTCACCACTTGCAGGGCCGAGGCGATCAGCCCGCTCATGTCCGACAGGTTGGCCGGCACGATGATGGAATTGTTGGTCTTGGCCAGCTTGCTGAAGGCCTCCACGTACTGCTCGGCCACCTTCAGGTTGACGGCATCGGAGCCGCCCGGCTGCTCGATTGCGGCGGCCGTCTTGCGGATGGCCTCGGCGCTGGCTTCGGCAATCGCAAGGATGGCGGCAGCCTGGCCCTGGGCGCGGTTGATGGAAGCCTGCTTCTCGCCTTCGGAACGGGCGATGGCCGCTTCACGCTCACCGGTGGCGATGTTGATCTGCTCCTGCTTGCGCCCTTCGGAGGCGGCGATCAGGGCGCGCTTCTCGCGCTCGGCGGTGATCTGGGCCTGCATGGCGTGCAGGATTTCCTTGGGCGGGGTCAGGTCCTTGATCTCGTAGCGCAGCACCTTCACCCCCCAGTTCTCGGCCGATTCATCGATGGCGCTGACGATGGCGGTGTTGATGTGGTCGCGCTCCTCGAAGGTCTTGTCCAGTTCCATCTTGCCGATCACCGACCGCAGCGTGGTCTGGGCCAGTTGCGTGATGGCGGCGATGTAGTTGGACGAACCGTAAGAGGCGCGCATCGGATCGGTGATCTGGAAATACAGGATGCCATCGACCTGCAATTGCGTATTGTCCTTGGTGATGCAGACCTGCGGCGGCACGTCCAGCGGGATTTCCTTGAGCACGTGCTTGTAGGCCACGCGGTCGATGAAGGGCACCACGATGTTGAGGCCCGGCGCCAGCGTGGCGTGGTACTTGCCGAGACGTTCGACCACCCAGGCATGCTGCTGCGGGACCACCTTGACCGTCTGCACGACGAAGACGATGGCGAGGAAGAAAATGACCAGAGTAACGCTACCCAGCATGGAATTCTCCTGAAAACGAGGGGGGAAGAAAGCGGTGAGAATCAGTCAAATCAGCGCGGCGCCACCAGCAAGCGGCTGCCACGGATTTCGCGGATGACGTAGCTGCCCGGCAACGCATGATGGCCGGGCAGGAGCTCGACATCCCACTGCGCCCCGCGATACGGCACGCGGGCAAGGTATTGGTCGCCATGGGTTTGCCAGGCCGGCACCTCGATGCTCTGGCCGATATCCAGCAGGAGATTGGGATCGTCATTGGCGCTGCTGCGGCGCAGGCGGCCATAAGGACTGCGGGGCAAGCCCAGCACGGCGGATACACCCACGACGGCCGCTACCAACAACTGCCACTCCAGCATCAGCCCGACCCACGCGGCGATGGCACCGGCCGCCATGCCCAGCGCGATCATGAGCAGGTAAAAGGTGCCTGTGAAGAGTTCTGCACCCAGCAGCCCGCCGGCCAGCACCAGCCAGAGTGACCAGTCCGTCATTGTTGAATCCCCATGAAGAAAACTGCAAACACGGCAAGTCTACCGCAGCTTGGGAAAATAGAACTCATTTCACCAATAGGCGTGAGTGTGAGCGAGTCCGTTTGGGATGAAGTGCAAGGCGCGAATTAGGGTCAAGACTGGGCGTCTTGACCCTAATTCGTAACGCAGCAATTCGCCCAAACGGGCCGCTCGCGCTCACGCCTATTGGTGAAATGAGTTCTTAAAACAAAGGCGCGGACATTTCTGCCCGCGCCTTCCACTTCTTTTGAAGACCGTCTTCAGTGACGCTTAAAGCTTCATCACTTCTTGGCCAGCTGCTGCCAGGTGTCGATGACGGTATCCGGGTTCAGCGAGATGGACTCGATGCCCTGTTCCATCAGCCATTCGGCGAAGTCCGGATGGTCCGAGGGGCCCTGGCCGCAGATGCCGACGTACTTGCCCTTTTCGCGGCAGGTGGCGATGACCTTGGTCAGCAAGGCCTGCACGGCCGGATCACGCTCGTCGAAGTCAGCCGCCAGCAGCTCCATGCCGGAATCGCGGTCCAGGCCCAGGGTCAGCTGGGTCAGGTCGTTGGAACCGATGGAGAAGCCGTCGAAGTGCTCCAGGAACTGATCGGCCAGGATGGCATTGGAAGGCACTTCGCACATCATGATGACGCGCAGGCCGTTCTCGCCACGCTTGAGACCATACTTGCCCAGCAGACCAATGACCTTCTCGGCCTGGCCCAGGGTACGCACGAAGGGCACCATCACCTCGACGTTGGTCAGGCCCATGTCTTCACGCACACGCTTCATGGCCTGGCATTCCATCTGGAAGGCTTCGGCGAAGTCGTGGGCCAGGTAGCGCGCCGCGCCACGGAAGCCCAGCATCGGGTTTTCTTCGTCGGGCTCGTAGCGCGAACCGCCGATCAGCTTCTTGTACTCGTTGGACTTGAAGTCCGACAGGCGCACGATCACCGGCTTGGGCCAGAAGGCCGCCGCGATGGTGGCGATGCCTTCGGCCAGCTTGTCGACATAGAAGGCCTTGGGCGAGGCATGGCCACGGGCCACCGATTCGACGGCCTTCTTCAGGTCAGCGTCGATGTTCGGGTATTCCAGGATGGCCTTGGGGTGCACGCCGATGTTGTTGTTGATGATGAATTCCAGACGCGCCAGACCCACACCGCCGTTGGGAATCGACTGGAAGTCGAAAGCCAGTTGCGGGTTGCCCACGTTCATCATCACCTTCAGCGGGATCGGGGGCAGTTCGCCACGGGCCACTTCGGTCACTTCGGTTTCCAGCAGGCCGTCATAGATCTTGCCTTCGTCGCCTTCGGCGCAGGAGACGGTCACCAGGGTGCCGTCCTTCAACACGTCGGTGGCATCGCCGCAGCCGACCACGGCCGGCACGCCCAGTTCACGGGCGATGATGGCGGCGTGGCAGGTACGGCCGCCACGGTTGGTGACGATGGCCGAGGCGCGCTTCATGACCGGTTCCCAGTTGGGATCAGTCATATCGGCCACCAGCACGTCGCCGGGCTGCACACGTTCCATTTCGGCGGGATCGTTGATCACGCGCACCGGACCGGCGCCGATCTTCTGGCCAATCGCACGGCCGGTGGCCAGCACGGTGCCGGAGCTCTTGAGCTTGAAGCGCTGCTGGGCATCGGTGGCCTTTTGCTGCGACTTCACGGTTTCCGGACGGGCCTGCAGGATGTAGAGCTTGCCGTCGCGGCCGTCCTTGCCCCATTCGATGTCCATCGGACGCTGGTAGTGCTTCTCGATGATGGTGGCGTACTTGGCCAGTTCCACCACTTCGGCATCGGTCAGGGAATAGCGGTTGCGCAGTTCCACCGGCACATCCACGGTCTTGACCGAGCGGCCGGCCTTGGCTTCGCCGGTGAATTCCATCTTGATCAGCTTGGAACCCAGGTTGCGGCGGATCACCGGCTGCTTGCCCAGTTCCAGCATGGGCTTGTGGACGTAGTATTCGTCCGGGTTGACGGCGCCCTGCACCACGGTTTCACCCAGGCCATAGCTGGAGGTGATGAAGACCACATCCTTGAAGCCGGATTCGGTATCGATGGTGAACATCACGCCAGCCGCACCCACGTCCGAACGGACCATGCGCTGCACGCCAGCCGACAGCGCCACCTCAGCGTGGGTGAAGCCCTTGTGCACGCGATAGGAGATCGCGCGGTCGTTGTAGAGCGAGGCGAAGACGTGCTTCATGGCTTCGAGCACGTTGTCGATGCCCACCACGTTCAGGAAGGTTTCCTGCTGACCGGCGAAGGACGCGTCGGGCAGGTCTTCCGCGGTGGCAGAGGAACGCACGGCGAAGGACATCTCGGCGGTCGAATCGGCCACCAGCTTGTCGTAGAAGGCACGGATTTCCTGGTCCAGGCGCGGCTGGAACGGCGTCTCGACGATCCATTGACGGATCTCGGCGCCGGCTTGCGCCAGTGCACGCACGTCATCGATATCCAGACCTTCGAGACGCTTGGCGATACGAGCGGCCAGGGTCGGGCCGCCATCGGCGCTGTGCTCCAGGAAATCGCGGAAAGCTTGCGCAGTCGTGGCGAAACCGCCCGGCACGCGAACGCCCGCGCCTGCCAGCTGGGAGATCATTTCACCCAGCGATGCGTTTTTGCCACCGACGGACTCGACGTCCGTCATGCGAAGATTTTCAAAGGAGGCTACGTATACTGCCCCCTGGGTGTTTACTGCGTTGGACATGACAACCCCTAGCTTGATGATAAGAAATCTTCGCGGGTGCGGCATGGGTCGGTTTATTTTTGTTATTCTGCGACGGTTGCGGCAGCAGGTGCGGCTTCGAGGACCAGCCCAGGGACAGCATCCGGCGCGCGCAGCTACCGAGGACGTTTGCCAGTGCAAACATCATCAGGAACTCGGGCAAATTGCGCAGCGGCATGATGGTCATCAAGATGGGCTTCTCGAAATTGTTGCCAAGCATTGTACCGCGTGAAATCATTTTTGTTCGTAGCACCCAATACTTTTTCTATTTTCCAAAAGACAATACATGCTCGACCCCATGCCGATCCCGCACCCGTCCCCTCTCCTGGCCGCCAACCGTACGGTGTTCTTCGTTTCCGACGGCACCGGGATCACGGCGGAGACCTTTGGACACTCGGTGCTGAGCCAGTTCGAGCTGCGCTTCAAGCAGGTACGCCTGCCCTTCATCGATACGCTGGAAAAGGCTCACGACGCCACCCGCAAGATCAACGAAGCCTATGCGGTGGATGGCAAGCTGCCCATCGTCTTCTCGACCCTGGTGAAGTCCGAGCTGTCCTCGGTGATCCGCCGCGCCAAGGCCATGCACATGGACCTGTTCCAGACCTTCGTGGAGCCGCTGGAGCAGGAGCTGGAAATGAAGTCCACCCACACCATCGGCCGCAGTCACAACACCACCGATTCGGAGGAATACCGCAACCGCATCGAGGCCATCAATTTCTCGCTGGCGCACGATGACGGGCAATCCAACAAGAACCTGTCGGAAGCGGACGTGATCCTGGTGGGCGTGTCGCGCTCGGGCAAGACCCCGACCAGCCTGTACCTGGCCATGCAGTTCGGCATCAAGTGCGCCAACTATCCGCTCATTCCGGAAGACTTCGAGCGCGAGAAGCTGCCCAGCGGGCTGGTGCTGCACAAGAAGAAGATCTTTGGACTCACCATCGCCGCCGAACGCCTCTCCGAAGTGCGCAACGAGCGCCGTCCCGGCAGCAAGTACGCCGCGCTGGAAAATTGCCGCTATGAAATCAATGAGGCCGAGAAGATGATGCGGCGCGAAGGCATCCGCTGGATGTCCTCCACCACCAAGTCCATCGAGGAAATCGCCGCCACCATCCTGCAGGAGATCAAGCTGGAGACGCGCTGACCGAAAATCGGCGAGAAAATTCAGTGCGCACGCGGGTGCGCTTCCTGGGGCCTTGGATGGACGTCTCCATGGTGAAGGAATTTTCACTATGGGCTGTATACACCGCCGTATAGCAATCCGGGCCGCACAGGTGATCGGCGGCCGGCACCAGCGCCTGCCTCTGCAGCAGGTAATCCTGATAAGGCTGGCCGACGCGCTCGCCGTCGGCGAACAGCACCGCCAGGCGCTCCGGGCCGAAGCGATAGTCAAAGAGGCGGGAAAACGGGATCAGACGACCAGGCGCGCTGCTCATGCGCAACTGGCCGTGTTCACGATAGATCAGTTGGCCCGGCAATGTGCCGTTAGTGAAGCTCAGTTCACCGGTGGCCGTGGCTTGGGGGATATCGCTGCCCTCCCAGATGGTCCGGGTGAAGATCCACTCCCCCAGGAAGTAGTCGGCCATGGCGGCCATGTCGCGTGGCGGGAAGACTGCCATGGTCGGCGCCGCCGTCAGCGCCCGACGGTGCGCTGGCGCAGTTGTTCGAACAGGCAGACCGCTGCCGCGGCGGCCACGTTGAGCGATTCCATCTCGCCCAGATGCGGGATCACCACTTCATGCGTGGCCGCATCCTGCAAGGCCGGCGACACGCCCTGCCCTTCATGCCCCAGCAGCCAGGCGACCGGGCCGGACAGGTCGCAGTCATAGATGGTCTGGGCTGCGTGCGAACTGGTCGCGAGCAAGGGGATGCGGCTGGCGGCGCACAGGGCCACCAGATCGGCGTTCTCGAAGATGTCCAGCACGAAGTGCGCGCCCATGCCGGCACGCAAGACCTTGGGCGACCAGGCCGCCGCCGTACCCGGCGAGCAGAACACCTGCTTTACGCCCGCCGCAGCTGCGCTACGCAGGATGGAGCCGAGATTGCCAGGGTCCTGCAGGCCATCCAGCAACACCGCCGATTCCTTCAATGAAGTCGGCGCCACCGGCTCGGGCGTACTCACCAGCAACAGCAAGCCCACGCCGTTTTCTACCGTACTGATGGCGTCATAAAGCTTGTCGGCCAGCACCAGGCACTGCGCGCGCAAGGCTTCACATTGCGTCAGGATAGGCGCCACTTCAGGGTGATACTGGGCGCTCTCGGCCACCACGCACACCTGCGGTGCGCCGCGATGCTGCAGCCAGGCCTGCGCCAGGTGCACGCCATCGAGCAGGCTCTGGCCGCCGCGCCGGCGGGCCTGGCTGCTGGTGGCCAGTTGCTTCAGGTCCTTGAAGACCGGGTTGTCCTTGGAGGTGATCAATTTCATGCCTGTCTCGCTCATGCCATCACCACCGTCTGGCCCGACAGCAAAGCCTTGACCGGCGCATAGGAGCGGCGATGGACCGGCGAGACGCCATGCAGGCGCAGCATTTCCAGGTGCAGCGGCGTCGGATATCCCTTGTGGCGGTCGAAACCGTAATGCGGATAGGTGTCATGCAAGACCATCAGCGCGGCGTCGCGCGCCGTCTTGGCCAGGATGGAGGCGGCCGAGATGGCGGGCACCTTGTCGTCGCCCTTGACGATGGCTTCGGAGCGGATGCTCATGACCGGGCAGCGGTTGCCGTCGATGAGGGCCAGTGTGGGCAGCGTGGAGAGCGCTTCCACCGCGCGCCGCATGGCCAGCATGCTGGCGTGCAGGATGTTGAGTTCGTCGATCTCCTGCTCGTTGCAGGAGGCAATGGCCCAGGCCAGGGCTGTTTCCTTGATTTCCAGCGCCAGGCTGTCGCGCGCGGCTTCGGAGAGCTTCTTGGAATCGCGCAGGCCCTTGACCGGACGCGCCGGATCGAGGATCACGGCGGCCGCAAAGACCGGCCCGGCCAGCGGACCACGGCCGGCCTCATCGACCCCGCAGATGATCTCTCCGGTATAGTCGTCAAACAAAGCCAGGGTCTGGGGGACCGCCTTGGGCATAGCAAATTCCTTCATCAAACTTTCAAACGGATCGCCGCAGCGATCCTTCTTGCCGGCAAGTCAGCGGCGCCGCGCGCCAATGACTTCACATACCGCATTGGCGCTCTCCCTGCTGGTATCGCGCAGGAGCGACTGGTGCAGGTCGGCAAAGCGCCTTGCCAGGCGCTGCTGGTGCGCATGGTCTTCCAGCTGGTGCCACATGGCATCGGCCAGCGCCTCGGGCGTGGCCTGGTGCTGCAGCAGTTCCGGCACCAGGAAGTCGCGCGCTAGGATGTTGGGCAAGCCGACCCAGGGCTGGTAGGCCATGTGCCGCATGATCTGGTACGAGGCCCAGTTGACCTTGTAGGAGATCACCATCGGCTTCTTGTACAGCGCCACTTCCAGCGAGGCGGTTCCGGAAGCCACCAGCACCGCGTCCGAGGCTTCCATGGCGCCATGCGACTGGCCACGGATCACGCTGATGCCAAGATCTTCATATCCCCCCTGGCGAATCTGATCCTCAAAGAAGGCCATCTGACGGTCGCCCGCCATGGGCGTGACGAACTGCAATTGCGGATCGCGCTGCCGCAACAGCCGTGCCGCCGCCAGGAAACCTTCGCCATTCTGCTTCAGCTCACTCATGCGGCTGCCCGGCAGAATTGCCACCACCCTCCCCGGCCCGGTCAGGCCAAGGCGCTGGCGCGCACCCTCGGTATCGGGTTGCAGCGGGATCACCTCGGCCAGCGGGTGGCCCACATAGGTGACCGGCACGCCGGCCTGGCGATAGAGATTTTCCTCGAACGGGAAGATCACCAGCATGTGCGACACCGCCCGCTGGATCTTCTTGATGCGCCAGCCACGCCAGGCCCAAATCTGCGGGCCGATGAAATGAATGGTCGGGATGCCGGCGTTCTTGAGCTGTTCTTCCAGGCCCAGGTTGAAGCCGGGGTAATCGACGCCCACGAAGACATCTGGACGATCCGCCAGCAGCTTGTCGCGCAGCGTTTCCTGGATGCCCTTGATCTCGCGGTAGCGTGGAATCACCTCGAACAGGCCCCGTACCGTCAGCTTGTCCATCGGCCAGTCGCTGGTGAAGCCCTGCGCCATCATGTGCTCGCCGCCGATGCCGTGCAGCCGCACGTCGGGCAGGCGCTCGCGCACGCCGGCCAGCAGGCGGCTGCCCAGCAGGTCGCCCGAACTTTCTCCGGCCACCAGTGCAATCGACTGGCGGCGCGTGATGTCAGCGGATGATGCCACGGGCCGAAGCCTCGATGAATTCGCGCAGCAGGCGGATGTGTTCGGCGCTGTGGGCCGACTTGGCTTCCATCTCCGCCAGCTCCTGCTTGGCTTCTTCCAGTGGCAGATTGGCGCGGTAGATTACCTTGTAGGCGCGCTTGATCTCCATGATCTGCTCGCTGGTGAAACCACGGCGGCGCAAACCTTCACTGTTGATGCCGGCGGGTACCGCACGGTTGCCCGCGGCCGTCACGAAGGGTGGCACGTCCTGGCTCACAGCGGCGGTAAAGGCCGTCATGGCATGGGCGCCAATGTGGCAGAACTGGTGCACGGTGGTGAAACCGCCCAGGAAAACATGGTCGCCCAGATGCACGTGGCCGGCCAGGGTGGCATTGTTGGCCAGGATGATATGGCTGCCCAGCTGGCAATCATGGGCCAGGTGGACGTAGGCCATGATCCAGTTGTCGTTGCCGATGCGGGTGGCGCCGGCATCCTGGACGGTGCCGCGATTGAAGGTGACGAATTCGCGGATGGTGTTGCGGTCGCCGATCTCCACGGTGGTGGGCTCACCCGCATACTTCTTGTCCTGCGGGGCTGCGCCGATGGAGGCGAACTGGAAGATTTCGTTGTCGCGGCCGATGGTGGTGTGGCCTTCGATCACCACGTGGGGGCCGATGCGGGTGCCCGCGCCGATGCGCACGTCAGGGCCGATGACGGCATAGGCGCCGATCTCGACGGATTCGTCGATCTGCGCTCCGGGGGCAATCACTGCGCTTGGATGGATCTTGGACATGTCCTGTGCTTCGGTAAGTTCACTGGTTGCACATCTTGCAATGAAGCAATCTGCACAATGAATCAGGCCCGGCGCGATCTTGCCGATCGCCACCGGGCCTGGCTTGATGCGTCAAGCCTTGCAGGCTGGCCTGCACTCAGGCGCTCTGGCTGGCGTCGGCGGCGCTGCGCATGGTGCACATCAGGTCGCCTTCCACGGCCACCTGGCCATCCACGGTGGCCACGGCACGGTATTTCCAGATGCCACGGGCACGGCGGGTGATTTCCACTTCCATCTTCAGCTGGTCGCCCGGCTCCACCGGACGCTTGAAGCGGGCATTGTCGATACCGACGAAATAGACCACGGTGTTTTCATCCGGCTTGCGACCTTCGGTCAGGAAGGACAGCAGCGCGGCCGTCTGGGCCAGTGCCTCGATCATCAGCACGCCCGGCATCACCGGCTTGTGCGGGAAGTGGCCGTTGAAGAATTCTTCATTTACGGTCACGTTCTTGATGGCGGTGATCGTCTTGCCGCTCTCCCAGTTCAGCACGCGATCAACCAGCAGCAGCGGATAGCGGTGCGGCAGGTACTGTTTGATTTGATTGATGTCGAGGCTATTCATTCTCTTCTTGATTCTCTGAAAGCGAGGCTTGGCCTGCTTGTTCTTGTGTCAATGTTTTAAGCGATTTTTCCAACGCCCGGATTTTCTCACGCATCGTGCCCAGATTGCGCACCAATGCAGCGGATTTTTCCCAGTCGCGGTGTTCGGTGATGGGGTAGAAGCCGGTGTACTGCCCCGGCTCCAGGATGGAACGCAAGGCCAGCGTACCGGCCGAGACGTGCACCTTGTCGACGATGGTGATGTGGCCGTGGATCATGGCGGCACCGCCGATGGAGCAATACTTGCCGATTTTCGCGCTGCCGGCGATACCGGCGCAGGCGGCGATGGCGGTGTGTGCGCCGATGTGGCAGTTGTGGGCGATCTGGATCTGGTTGTCGAGCTTGACGCCCTCCTCGATCACGGTATCGGCCAGGGCGCCGCGGTCGATGGTGGTGTTGGCGCCGATTTCGACGTCATCACCGATCATGACGCGTCCCACCTGGGGGATCTTGATCCATTGTCCGGCTTCGTTGGCGAAACCGAAGCCATCGGCGCCGATCACCGCGCCCGAGTGGACGATGCCGCGTGCGCCGATCTCGCAGGCGTGATGCAGGGTGGCACGGGCGTGGAAATGGGTGTCTTCGCCGACCTTGGCATGGTGACCGATGAAGCTGCCGGCATCAATGCGGGCACGGGCGCCGATGACGGCACCCGCCTCGATCACCACCAGCGGTCCGATCACGGCATCGGCGGCCACCTGGGCAGAAGGATCGACTACGGCGCTCGCGTGGATGCCGGCGGGAGCACGAACTTCGGCCTCGGTCTGGAACAACTGGGCAGCACGGGCGAAATAGGCGTAGGGGTTGCGGGTAACGATACGGGCGCCGGCGTAGCCCTGCACCTGGGCATCGTCAGCCTCGGACAGGATCAGCGCCGCCGCCTGGGTCTGCTCTGCTTGTGCGCGGAACTTGGGATTGGAGAGGAAGGTGATGTGGCTGGCACCTGCGGCGTCCAGCGGCGCGATGCCCTGGACCGCGATGGTCCCATCACCCTTCAACTGTCCACCCAGGCGCTCGACCAGTTGCTGCAGTCGAATACTCATCTTGGCTTTTCCGTATGATAGGCGTTGCTTGGTGTGACGGTAAAACAAAGGCCACCAGCATGGCAGCCCCTGAAGCGACATGCGGGCGCAGGGTGTTGCCACCCTGCGCCCGCACGGCAATACGGCAATTACTTGGCCAGTTCCTTGAGCACCTTGTCGGTGATGTCGATGCGCTTGGAAGCATAGACGGCTTCCTGGAAGACGATATCGTACTTCTCGGCTTCGGCGATCTGGCGGATCACCTTGTTGGTGCGTTCCAGGACCACGGCCAGTTCCTCGTTGCGGCGCTGGTTCAGGTCTTCGCGGAATTCGCGCTGCTTGCGCTGGAATTCCTTGTCCAGATCGGACAGGTCGCGCTGGCGCTTGGCGCGGTCGGAGTCCGACAGCACGGCAGCATCCTTGTCCAGCTTGTCGGACTGGGCCTTCAGGCGTGCGGCCATGTCTTGCAGGTCACGGTCGCGCTTGGCGAACTCGGCTTCCAGCTTGGCCTGGGCTGCCTTGGCAGGCGCCGCTTCGCGGAAGATGCGCTCGGTGCTCACGAAAGCGATTTTGGAGCTTTCCTGCGCGTGGGCAGGGGCAAAGCTCAACAGGCAGGCCGCCATCACGAGGGTCTGCAGGGACAGGAACGATTTGGTCATGAACTTCAAGATTACTCTCCGTATTACGAATCAATGATGACCGCTTTAGAAGCCGGTACCCAGTTGGAACTGGAAGGTTTGAGACTTGTCACCCGCCTTCAGGTTCAATGGCTTGCCGAAGCTGAGCTTGAGCGGGCCAATCGGCGACACCCAGCTGATACCGACACCGGCCGAGTAGCGCAGGTCGTTCAACTTGATGTTCTCGCCATCGGCGAAGACGTTGCCGCCGTCAAAGAAGGTGAACCAGCGCAGCGTGCGGTCCTGGCCCGAGCCCGGGAACGGGAACTGCAGTTCGGCATTGCCGTACAGACGCGAAGCGCCGCCCATGGAGTCACCGTACTGGTCCTTGAGGCTACCCAGCGAGGAAGCTTCGTAGCCACGGACGGTGCCGATACCGCCGGCATAGTAGTTCTTGAACACCGGATAGGGCTTGCCGCCCATGCCGCGGCCGTAATCCACTTCACCATTCAGGGCCAGGGTCACGGCCTTGCTGAAGAAGGGCTGGAAGTACTGGTGCTGGTAGCTGGCGCGGTAGTACTTCAGGGTGCCCACGTAGGACACCTCGAAATTGGCGCGCTGATAGCGGCCGGTGGTCGGCACCAGGGCAGAGTCACGGCCGTCACGCTGCCACGCGACGGTCAGCGGGATACTGGTGGTACGGGCGCTGCCGATGCCGCAAGTGGTCGTAGAGGACGTATCGGTCACATCGCAACCGGAACCGCCGGCGCCGCCGAAATCTCGCACGTACTGGCGATAGAGCGTCGGGCTGGTGCTGTCGGTGTAGACGGTGGTGTTTTCGACCCCCACACCAAAGAACACACGATCCAGTTCAGAGAACGGGACACCAAACTTGACACTGCCACCAAGAGTTCTGACCTTGTAATCACCGGTGGCGTACACCGACGGACGAACGGTACGCAGGTAGACTTCGTAAGTACGGCTGATGCCGTCATCGGTGAAGTACGGATTGGTGGTCGACAGCGAGATCGTGCGATAGCGCGAGCTGGTATTGACCTCGAGACCCACGGTATTGCCGCTGCCGAAGGCGTTTTCCTGCGAGATCGAGCCGGTCAGGCTGACCTTGTCCGATTGCGAGAAGCCGGCACCGATCATGATGTTGCCGGTCGGCTTTTCTTCGACCTTCATGTTCACATCCACCTGGTCGCTGGTGCCCGGCACTTCAGGCGTGTCGACGGTGACTTCCTTGAAGTAGCCCAGACGGTCCACGCGGTCGCGGGAGAGCTTGATCTTCTCGCCGTCGTACCAGGAATCCTCGAACTGGCGGAATTCGCGGCGGATCACTTCATCGCGGGTCTTGGTGTTGCCGGCGATGTTGACGTGGCGCACGTACACGCGCTTGCCCGGGTCGATCATGATGGTGAAGGCAACTTCCTTCTTCTCACGGTCCACGTTGGGGTTGGCGTTGACGTTGGCGAAGGCGTAACCGAAGTTGCCCAGGCGCTCGCCGATCTTCTTGGTGCTGTCGGTGAGCTTGGCGCCGGAATAGACGTCGCCCTTCTTGAGCTGCACCAGCTTGGCCAGTTCCGGCTCCATGCCGAACATCTCGCCTTCCAGCTTGATGTCGGAGACGGTGTACTTCTCGCCTTCCTTGATGTTGACTGTGATGTAGATGTCTTTCTTGTCAGGCGTGATCGACACCTGGGTCGACTCGACCTGCATTTCCAGATAGCCGCGGTCCAGGTAGTAGGAGCGCAGGGTTTCGATGTCGCCCTGCAGCTTTTCCTTGGAGTACTGGTCGGCCTTGGTGTACCAGGTGAACCAGCCCGGCGTGGTCAGCTTGATCTGATCGCGCAGGGTGCTGTCGGAGAAGACCTTGTTGCCGACAAAGTTGATCTGCTTGATGCGCGAAACTTCACCCTCGTCCACCGCAAAGGTGATGGCCACGCGATTGCGTTCCACCGGGGTGACGGTGGTGGACACCTTGGCGCCATACAGGCCGCGCGAGAGGTATTGGCGCTTGAGTTCCTGTTCGGCGCGATCGACCTGGGAACGGTCGAAGATGCGCGACTCGGCCACGCCGATTTCCTTGAGGGCCTTGGTCAGTTGCTCCTTGTCGAATTCCTTGATGCCGGAGAAGTCGACGCTGGCGATGGCCGGACGCTCGACCACCTGCACCACCAGCACGTCGCCTTCGGCTTCGATGCGCACGTCACGGAAGAAACCGGTGGCGTACAGTGCCTTGATGGCGGCCGTGGCCTTTTCATCGTTGAAGGTATCGCCCACGCGCACCGGCAGGTAGCTGAAGACGGTGCCGGCTTCAGTACGCTGGATGCCTTCGACGCGAATGTCCTTGACCACGAACGGCGTGATCGCCATGGCCTGGCTGGAGCACAGGGCAAAGGCGGCGGCGGCGATCAGGCGACGGGAGAAAGTCGGAATGGGATGTTGCGCAGGGTGTAATTTCATCTATCGTTCATCAACAGTTTTTCGCCGCGGCTCTGCCTGACATGATGCTGGTAAGCAATTGAAAACGGATGCTTGATCCATTGCCAATTGCTTAACAACTGCCATCGGGGTTGGCCGGCAAATGTAAAAAATCCGGTCTTTCTCGCCGCCCCGCCGCGTTCTTGCTCACTTGCTCGCCGGGGCCGGCATCAGGCCGGATTCATCCTTGGAACATCAGTCGCACGATATCGTTGAATGCAGCAACGAGCATCAGCGCCATCAGTAATCCCAGGCCGGCGCGCTGCGCGATTTCCCCAAACCGCTCGGAAACGGGCCGCCCTGTCAAAATCTCCAGCGCATAATACAGCAAATGACCGCCGTCTAAAACCGGGATTGGTAACAGATTCATCACTCCCAGGCTGATACTGATGAAGGCCAGGAAGCTCAGATAGCTCACCAGACCCACGCGGGCGGTCTGTCCTGCATAGTCGGCGATGGTGATGGGGCCGGTGATGTTCTTCAGCGAAACCTGGCCGACGATCATCTTGCCGATCATCTTGACGGTCATCGCGCTGGTATCCCAGGTACGCTGCGCGCCCTTGGCCACGGCCGTCAGCGGATCGTCGCTCACGGTGGCCATCTCGGGTGCCAGCGGCACTTCGACCTTGATGCGGCCGATGCGCTTGCCGGTTTCACCCTCTTCCACCGTGTCTGGCGTGACCCGTGCCTCGAAGGTGGTGTTACCGCGCAGCCCCTGCAGCAGCAGCGTCTTGCCGGCCGACTCGCGCACCTTCTCGACGAAGGCCAGACCGTCCTGCACGGGCAGGCCATCAATGGCAGTGATGTGGTCGCCCGTCTGCAAACCGGCCGCCTTGGCCGGTCCATCGAGGATCTTGCCCATGATCGCGGGCGGACGCGCCAAGGCCAGCCCCAGCTTGGCCAGGAAGTCCCCCTCCAGCTCATTGCTGCCGATGCCGGCAAGGCGCAGGGTCACGGTATCGAGCAGCTTGCCATTGCCGGAGGGATTGGGACGCTCGATGTCGAGCCGGGCATCGGCCTTTTCCAGCACCAGTTGCATCAGCTTCCAGCGCACTTCGGACCAGACCTGCACCGGGGTGCCATTGATGGCGGTAATGCGGTCACCCGCGCGCAGGCCGGCCTGATAGGCTGCGCTCTGCTGAGCGGCCGCACGCAGCACGGGGACCGGCTCGGGCACGCCATGCATGTAAAGTCCGGCAAAGAGAGCAATGGCCAGCAGGAAATTGGCAATCGGACCGGCTGCCACGATGGCGATCCGGCGCCAGACCGACTGGCGGGTGAACTCGCGCTGCAGATCGGCCTCGGAAATCTCCTCCATGGACTGCTCGCGGGCGTCCAGCATCTTCACATAGCCGCCCAGCGGCAAGATGGAAATCGCCCATTCGGTCTGGTCCCGGCCAAAGCGGCGCGACCAGATCACCCGGCCCATGCCCACCGAGAAGCGCAACACCTTCACACCGCACCAGCGCGCCACCAGGTAATGCCCCAGCTCATGGACCACCACTAGGGTGCCCAGGGCAACGAAGAAAGCGATCAGGGTATGCAGCAGATTCATCGTGAAATCAGGGCACTGGCGAGGTCACGCGCCTGCCGGTCCTGGTCCAGCAAGGCCGTGATGTCGTCGGCTTGCCGGTTGGGAATGGCGGACATGACTTCTTGGATCAGGGGAGCGATCTTCCCGAAGCCGATGCGGCCATCGAGGAAGGCTTGCACGGCGACTTCATTGGCGGCATTGAGGATGGCCGCCAGCGTACCGCCGGCTCGCAGGGCATCATACGCCAGTTTCAGGCAGGGGAAGCGCTGATAGTCGGGCGGCAAGAAGGACAATTGGGCGATCTGGGCCAGATCCAGCGGCGCCACGCCCGAGGCGATACGCTCCGGATAGGCCAGTGCGTTGGCAATGGGGGTACGCATGTCGGGATTGCCCAGCTGCGCCAGCACCGAGCCATCGGCATAAGAGACCATGGAATGGATCACGCTCTGCGGATGGATCACCACCTCGATCTTGTCTGCCGGCGCGCCGAAGAGCCAGTGCGCCTCGATCACCTCCAGCCCCTTGTTCATCATGGTGGCCGAATCCACCGAGATCTTGCGACCCATCACCCACTTGGGATGGGCCACGGCCTCTTCCACGGTCACCTGATCGAGCGTGCTCACGTCGCGGTGAAGGAAGGGTCCGCCGGAAGCCGTCAGCAGGATCTTTTCGACCCCATGGGCGGCCATCGAACGGGTATAGCCGGCCGGCAGGCACTGGAAGATGGCATTGTGTTCGCTATCGATGGGCAAGAGGCTGGCGCCATGCGCCTGTACCGCATCCATGAGCAACTGGCCGGAGATGACCAGCGCCTCCTTGTTGGCCAGCAGGATCTTCTTGCCGGCACGGGCCGCCGCCAGCGTGGACGCCAGTCCGGCCGCCCCGACGATGGCCGCCATGACCATATCGCAGCCGTCAGCGGCCGCGATGTCGCACAAGGCTTGCGGACCATGGGCCACTTCCGTGGCCAGGTTGGCGGCGCGCAGCAAAGCCTGCAATTGCGCCGCCGCCTCGGCCGTGCCGACCACCGCCACCTGCGGGCGGAAGCGCTGGCATTGCTCGGCCAATTCGGCCACGCGCGCATGGGCACTGAGGGCAAAGACACGATAACGGTCGGGGTGGCGGGCCACCACGTCCAGCGTGGACACGCCGATGGAACCGGTGGAGCCGAGAATGCTGATGGACTGCATGGAATTTCCAGGAGGAAAGCGGCGGCTCAGGCAGCCGCCAGCCAGAGGTCGACCAGCGCTGCCAGCGGCAGCACCGGAATGAGCGCATCGATACGGTCGAGCACGCCGCCGTGGCCGGGCAGCAGGTTGCTGCTGTCCTTCATGCCGGCGCGGCGCTTCAACTGCGACTCGAACAGATCGCCCACCACGCTGGCCGCCACCATCAGGCTGAGAATGCCGACGAAGCCACCCCAGCCCCAGCGACTGTAGAGGTGATATTGGAAGGTTTCTCCTCCGCTCAAGGACATGGCCACCGCGGCCGAGATCACCAGCACGGCCAGCCAGCCGCCGATGGCACCTTCCCAGGACTTGCCCGGGGAAATGGTCGGTGCCAGCTTGTGGCGGCCGAAGCCCTTGCCGGAGAAATAAGCGCCGATGTCCGCCACCCAGACCACGGCCATCACCGACAGCAGGTACAGCGGCGAATGCTGGAACAGGTCCACGATGGCGACGAAGCAGCCGAGAATGGAGAGCATGTAAGTGCCATTGAGCAGGCGATTGCCGAACGCCTCGATCCTGGGCAAGCCCAGGCCCAGCGCCGGCACGAAGCGCAGCGCCCACAGCAGCACGCACAGCACGTAAAGCGCGCGCACGCTGGGCAGGCCCGAGAAGAACAGGATCACGCTGAAAAGCAGCGTCCACACCACTGCCCACAGGGTCGGGCGGGGACTCTTGAAGAGACGGAAGCATTCCCAGGCGCCAGCGGCGAAAAACACCAGCACGGCCATCGCAAAGGCCGGGAAATAACCGAAATACAGGATGGGCAACAAGATTGCCAGCAGGATCAACGCCGTGATGACACGCGTCTTGAGCATCAGGAAGCCTTTTTCTGGTCCAGCACCTGGGCGCTGGTGCGCCCGAAGCGGCGCTCGCGTTGTTGATAGGAGCCGATCGCCTGGTCCAGTGCCTTGGCATCGAAATCGGGCCAGTAGGTCTCGGTGAAGTACAGCTCGCTATAGGCCAGCTGCCACAACAGGAAATTGGAGATACGCTGCTCGCCGCCGGTGCGGATGAACAGGTCGGGCTCAGGAGCGTAGGCCATGGCCAGGTAGGGAGCCAGCTCCTCTTCGGTGTAGCCGGTGGCGCCCGGCTTGTCCTTGACCATCTTCGAGACGGCCTGCATGACATCCCAGCGGCCGCCATAATTGGCGCAGACGGTGAGCGTCAGGCGGCTGTTGCCGGCGGTCTGCTCTTCGGCCTTGATGGCCATCTCCTGCAATTTGGGATCGAAACGGCTCATGTCACCGACGATGCGCAGGCGGATGCCATTGTTGGCCATCTTGCCCACTTCGCGCTCCAGCACCGTCATGAACAGGCGCATGAGCACCGACACTTCGTCGGCAGGACGGCGCCAGTTCTCGGAGCTGAAGGCAAACAGGGTCAGAAATTCGATGCCGCGCTCAGCGCAGGCCTCGACGATGGACCGCACGGCATCCACGCCCTTGGCATGCCCGGCCACGCGCGGCAGGAAACGCTTGGTCGCCCAACGACCGTTGCCGTCCATGATGATGGCAACATGGCGCGGAACCGCGGAAGTCTCCGGAACCGCAAGAGTTGAGCTTTGATGCTTCATGTAAATGATTTATTACTTTTCCGTACACGGGACAGCGAAGCGCAACATGGTAACGGGCGGCGGCCGCTTTGACAAACCGGCCTGCCTGCTTCCGCAATTTTCCCCATTGCCTCTCCCACTCCCCCCTGCACTTTTGCTGTCTTCGACTTGTTCGTGCAGCGCGGCCGCCATGGCAGCCGCGCGTGGGCCCTGCAGGGACGGCTTACACCGTCATCACTTCCTTTTCCTTCTCGGCGACCATCTTGTCGATGTCGGCGACGAACTTGTCGGTCAGCTTCTGGATCTCGTCCTGGCCGCGGCGCTCGTCGTCTTCCGAGGCGATCTTGTCCTTGACCAGCTTCTTCAAGCCTTCGTTGCCTTCGCGGCGGATGTTGCGCACGGCGATCTTGGCATCTTCGGCTTCGCTCTTGACCAGCTTGACCATTTCCTTGCGGCGCTCTTCGGTCAGCGCCGGCATCGGCACGCGGATCAGGTCGCCGTGGGTGGCCGGGTTCAGGCCCAGGTCGGCTTCACGGATGGCCTTTTCGATGACGGCAGCCATCTTCTTTTCGAAGGGCTGCACGCCGATGGTGCGGGCATCGATCAGGGTCAGGTTGGCGACCTGCGACAGACCGGTAGGCGAACCATAGTACTCGACCATGACCTGATCCAGCAGGCCGGTGTGAGCACGGCCGGTACGGACCTTGGCCAGGTTGGCCTTGAGGGTTTCGATGGACTTGGCCATCTTCTGTTCGGTATTTTTCTTGACGTCAGCGACACTCATGCTGCTCTCCTAACTGTGGTGCAATAACTTGGCTTGTCTTGATGGCAAATGCCTGAAAGACCGGCATTGTAAACGGGAATCCCGGCCTGCGGCCGGTTTCTGCACTGCAATATCGTTCAGATGTGATCAGACGTGAACCAGGGTACCCTCGTCGTCACCCATGACCACGCTTCTGAGCGCGCCCGGCTTGACGATGGAAAATACCTTGATCGGCAGCTTCTGGTCGCGGCACAGCGCAAAGGCTGTGGCATCCATCACTTGCAGGTGCTTGGCGATGGCTTCATCGAAGGAAATCGACTGGTAGCGGGTCGCGGCCGGATCCTTCTTGGGGTCGGCGGTGTAGACGCCATCGACCTTGGTGGCCTTGAGCACGATCTGGGCGCCGATTTCCGAACCACGCAGTGCAGCGGCGGTGTCGGTGGTGAAGAAGGGGTTGCCGGTACCGGCAGCAAACACCACGATCTTGCCTTCTTCCAGGTATTGCAGCGCCTTGGGGCGCACGTAGGGCTCGACCACCTGCTCGATGCCGATGGCCGACATCACGCGGGCGGTCAGGCCGGCCTGGCGCATGGCGTCGGCCAGGGCCAGCGAGTTCATGACGGTGGCCAGCATGCCCATGTAGTCGGCGGTCGCACGATCCATGCCCTGGGCGCCCGGCGCCACGCCGCGGAAGATGTTGCCGCCGCCAATCACGATGGCCAGTTCCACGCCCAGTTTGCTGATTTCTGCTACATCCGCGACCATGCGTTCGATGGTCGCGCGATTGATACCGTAGGCGTCGTCGCCCATCAGTGCTTCGCCGGAGAGTTTGAGGAGTACGCGCTTGTAAGCTGGTGTTGTCATTGCAGGGCTCCGTGTTCTTTCCGAGGTTGAATTACGTATTGACGCGCCGGCACTCGCTGTGACCCGACGAAATGGCGCGCTTTCGTCATCAGAGGGTAGCTCGAACGCATGAGGGGATGTACTGCTGCGCCTTGTTCTGTTGCTGGTATTGCTGATTGCTGCCGGTACTGCCTTGCCGCTCCTGCCTTCATCAGCGCCTGTCCCATGGGCGGCCCTGACTGTAGATGCAGCCGACCCCGAAAGTTCCCGGGCGCCGGCTTAAAAAAACGGGCCTCTCGGCCCGTTTTTCCTGCGACGCTTACTGAGCTTGTTTCGCTGCAGCCACTTGCGCTGCCACTTCGGCAGCGAAGTCGTCTTGCTTCTTCTCGATGCCCTCGCCCACCACGTACATGGCGAACGACTTGACGGTGGTATTGGCCGCCTTCAACATCTGTTCCACGCTTTGCTTGTCGTTCTTCACGAAAGCCTGGTTGAACAGCGAGACTTCCTTCAAGAACTTCTGCACCGAACCGTCCACCATCTTGGCAACGATATCAGCGGGCTTGCCGGATTCGGCAGCCTTCAGGGCGGCGACCGAACGTTCCTTCTCGATCAGGTCGGCCGGCACTTGCTCGGCCGACAGGGCGACCGGCTTCATGGCGGCGATGTGCATGGCCACGTCCTTGCCCACTTGCTCGTCGGCGCCGTCGAACTCGACGACCACGCCGATACGGGTGCCGTGCAGGTAGGAAGCCAGCTTGCCGGTGGTTTCGAAACGCTGGAAGCGGCGGAACGACATGTTCTCGCCGATGCGACCGATCAGTTCGGTGCGCAGTTCTTCCAGGGTCTTGCCGTCGGGCAGCTTGCAGGCGCCCAGGGCAGCCACGTCAGCCGGGTTCTGTTCGACCACCAGCTTGGCAGCGGCTTCGACCAGACCGATGAACTCGTCGTTCTTGGTCACGAAGTCGGTTTCGCAGTTCACTTCGACCAGGGCGCCGACGTTGCCAGCGATGTAGGTCGAGATCACGCCTTCTGCGGTGATGCGGGAAGAGGCCTTGGAAGCCTTGCTGCCCAGCTTGACGCGCAGGATTTCTTCGGCCTTGGCCATGTCGCCATCGGCTTCGGTCAGCGCCTTCTTGCATTCCATCATCGGCGCGTCGGTCTTCGCACGCAGATCGCCCACCATTGCTGCGGTAATTGCCGCCATACTTTTCTCCTGACTTGGAGGCATCCCGCATTTGCGGCATGCCTGAAACTCGAAAATTGAATCAAAAAAAAGGGGCCACTGCGTCACTACCCGCTGTTACCCCTTTTTGAACTACCGTACTACCGGAAGAGCAGAATCAAGCCTGCTCGACCTCGACGAATTCATCGCCCTTGACAGCTTCAACGACGTCATTGACGGCGTTGGCGCGGCCTTCCAGCACGGCGTCAGCCATGCCGCGAGCGTACAGAGCGATCGCCTTGGCGGAGTCGTCGTTACCCGGGATCACGTAGGTGACGCCTTCGGGCGAGTGGTTGGTATCGACCACGCCGATGACCGGGATGCCCAGCTTGGCGGCTTCGGTAATGGCGCCCTTGTGGTAGCCGACGTCGATGACGAAGATGGCGTCAGGAATGCCGCCCATGTCCTTGATGCCGCCGATGGCCTTCTGCAGCTTTTCCTGTTCACGGGTGAACAGCAGGGCTTCCTTCTTCGACAGCTTCTCGACCGAACCGTCTTCGATGGCAGCTTCCATGTCCTTCAGGCGCTTGATCGAGGTCTTGATGGTCTTGAAGTTGGTCAGCATGCCGCCCAGCCAGCGCTGGTCAACGTAGGGCACGCCAGCGCGTTGCGCTTCAGCGGCCAGGATTTCGCGGGCTTGACGCTTGGTGCCGACGAACAGGATGGTGCCGCGATTGGACGACAGCTGGCGCACGTACTTGACGGCTTCCTGGTACATGCCCAGGGTCTTTTCCAGGTTGACGATGTGAATCTTGTTGCGATGACCGAAAATGAAGGGGGCCATCTTGGGGTTCCAGAAGCGGGTTTGGTGACCGAAGTGGACACCGGCTTCCAGCATTTCGCGCATGGTAACGGACATGAATTTCTCCAGGGTTAGGTCTGGAATCCGCTCGGTCATCCGGCTCATGCAGCCGGACACCCTTTTAGCGAACGGATTCGCGTTTCAAAAGATTTTTACGACGGTTTTTACATCATTTATTGCCAAATTTGCATGAAGAATCATTCCGCACACCGCATTCGACAACCAATCTGTGGTTTTCAGATCAGCCCGGCATTCTACTCGACCCTACACTTTTGTTCAAGTAGCACATGAAGCCGGACTGCACAGTCAACGCCAGGCCCCACCGGGCCGCCCCGAGCGGGCAAAACAGAAACCACCCCTGTCGTCTATAATCCCGTCTTGACGATTTTCTAGCGAATTGCGATTCATCATGGGCAACATCACCATCAAGACCGCCGAAGACATCGAAGGCATGCGCGTGGCCGGCCGCCTGGCCGCCGAGGTGCTGGACTACATCACCCCCTTCGTGAAACCGGGCGTGACCACCGGCGAGATCGACCGCCTCTGCCACGAGTACATGACCAACGAGCAAGGCAGCATCCCGGCCCCGCTGAACTACTGCCCGCCGGGCTACACGCCCTACCCCAAGGCGATCTGCACGTCGTTGAACGACGTGATCTGCCACGGCATCCCCGGCGACAAGGTGATGAAGAACGGCGACGTCCTCAACATCGACGTCACCATCATCAAGAACGGCTACCACGGCGACACCAGCCGCATGTTCTTCCTGGGCGAGCCCTCCATCCTGGCGCGCCGCCTGACCGAGATCACCTATGAATGCATGTGGCTGGGCATTTCCAAGATCAAGCCGGGCGCGCATCTGGGCGACATCGGTCACGTCATCCAGCAGCACGCCGAAAAGGCCGGCTACAGCGTGGTGCGCGAATTCTGCGGTCACGGCATCGGCAAGGTGTTCCACGAAGAACCGCAGGTACTGCATTACGGCCGCCCCGGCACGCTGGAGAAGCTGGAAGCCGGCATGATCTTCACGGTGGAACCGATGATCAACGCCGGTCGCCGCGAAATCCGCGAAATGGGCGACGGCTGGACCATCAAGACCAAGGACCGCAGCCTGTCGGCGCAGTGGGAACATACCGTGCTGGTCACCGAAACCGGCTTCGAAGTGCTGACCGTCTCGCCCGGCATGCCGGCACCACCGGCCTTCATCCAGAACCAGGTCGCCACCCCGGCGTAATCCTGATGGCCGGAAATCTGTGCCCGCCCCTTCATGCGCACAGTTTCCGGCATGAAACCTGCTTGGGGCGCGAAGCCGCATGGGGATGCGGCTTTGTTCATATGGGCGCTGCCCCGCCGCCCTGCCTGCTCTGATTGCCTACCACGATGCCCACACTCGCCATCACGCTCAAGAAACAGCTCAAGGCCGCGCGCCAGCAAGCCATCGAGGTGTTCCAGTCCAATCACAAGACCGAGCAGTTGCTGGCGCAATTGCGCCGCAACGTCGACGAAGCCCTGACCCAGGCCTGGGAAGAACTGGGCATGTCCGGCAATGCCGCCCTGGTGGCAGTGGGCGGCTATGGCCGTGGCGAACTGTTCCCGCATTCGGACGTGGACGTGCTGATCCTGCTGGACCAGGCCCCGGACGCCGCCAAGAAGGAAAAGCTGGAATCCCTGGTGCAACTGTTCTGGGACATCGGCCTGGAAATCGGCCACAGCATCCGTACCATCGACGAATGCCTGGACGAATCCGCCGCCGACATCACGGTGCAGACCAGCCTCCTGGAAGCCCGCCTGGTGACCGGCAGCCGCGCCCTCTTCAAGCAGTTGCAGGAGCGCTACCAGGCCGCGCTGGACCCGCTGGCCTTCTTCCAGGCCAAGACCCTGGAAATGCGCCAGCGCCACATCAAATATGAAGACACGCCCTACAGCCTCGAACCCAACTGCAAGGAAAGCCCCGGCGGCCTGCGCGACCTGCAGGTAATCCTGTGGGTCGCCAAGGCGGCCGGCCTGGGCAACTCCTGGGCCGAACTGGCCGTGCATGGCATGCTGACCTCCACCGAGGCGCGCCAGCTGCGCCAGAAGGAACGTGCCTTCAAGGACATCCGCATCCGCCTGCACATCATCACCGACCGCCGCGAAGACCGGCTGGTGTTCGACATCCAGACCCAGCTTGCCGAAACCTTCGGCTTCAAGACCACCGACACGCGCCGCGCCAGCGAATACCTGATGCAGCGCTACTACTGGGCCGCCAAGGCGGTGACCCAACTGAACACCATCCTGCTGCAGAACATCGAAGCCCACCTCTTCCCGCAGCAGGCGGTGCCACGCCCGCTCACCGAGCGCTTCAACGAAGTCAACGGCTTTGTCGACATCGCCCATGACAAGGTGTTTGAAGAAACGCCATCGGCGATGTTCGAAGTCTTCCTGGTGCTGGCCGAGCATCCGGAACTCAAGGACATGTCCGCACGCACCCTGCGCGCGCTCTGGCATGCCCGCTTCAAGATCGACAATGCCTTCCGCGCCAATCCGGAGAATCACCGCCTGTTCATGCGGATCATCCAGAGCAAGCGCGGTATCCTCCACGCCCTGCGCGGGATGAATGCCACCAGCGTATTGGGGCGCTATCTGCCGAACTTCCGCCAGATCGTCGGGCAGATGCAGCATGACCTGTTCCATGTCTACACGGTGGACCAGCACATCCTGATGGTGGTGCGCAACGTGCGTCGCTTCACCATGAGCGAACACGCGCATGAATATCCCTTCTGCAGCCAGTTAATGGCCAACTTCGGCCAGCCCTGGGTGCTGTATGTGGCGGCGCTGTTCCACGACATCGCCAAGGGCCGTGGCGGCGATCACTCCAAGCTGGGCATGGCCGATGCGCGCGCCTTCTGCGAGCAGCATGGCATCTCGGAAGAAAATACCGAACTGATCGTCTTCCTGGTCGAGCAGCACCTGGCCATGTCGCACGTGGCGCAAAAGCAGGACATGTCGGACCCCGACGTCATCACCGCCTTCGCCCAGCTGGTCAAGGATGAGCGCCACCTGACCGCGCTCTACCTGCTGACGGTGGCCGACATCCGCGGCACCAGCCCCAAGGTCTGGAACGCCTGGAAAGGCAAGCTGCTCGAAGACCTCTACCGCATGACCCTGCGCGTGCTGGGCGGCGAAGCCCCCTCGGCCGACCGCGAACTGAAAAATACCCAGCAGGAAGCCATCAAGACCCTGCGCCTGTACGGCCTGCCGGCCGACGCCCACGAAGCGCTGTGGAAGCAGCTGGACGTGGCCTACTTCCTGCGCCACGACGCCTCCGACATCGCCTGGCAGACGCGCTGTTTCTACGACAAGGTGGAAACCGGCGTGCCGCTGGTGCGCTGCCGCCTCGCACCCATTGGCGAAGGGGTGCAGGTGGCGGTCTACACGCCCGACCGCCCCGACTTGTTTGCGCGCATCTGCAGCTATTTCGATGAAAAAAGCTTCAGCATCTTCGACGCCAAGATCCACACCACCCGCAACAACTATGCGCTGGATGCATTCCTGATCAATGCGCCGGTATTCGCCAAGAACTACCGCGACATCATCAACCTGATCGAGCACGAACTGAGTGCCCTGCTGCAATCCGACGCCCCGCTGCCACCGCCCTCCAAGGCCCGCCTGTCGCGCCTGTCGCGCACCTTCCCGGTCAATCCGGCGGTGGACCTGCGCCCGGATGAGCGCGGCCAGTATTACCTGCTGTCGGTCTCGGCCAATGACCGCGCCGGGCTGCTGTATTCGATCTCGAACGTGCTGGCCAAGTACCGCATCAACCTGCACACCGCCAAGGTGATGACCCTGGGCGAGCGGGTGGAAGACGTGTTCCTGATCGATGGCCCCGGCCTGTCCCAGCCGCGCAACCAGATCATGCTGGAAACCGAACTGCTGCAGACCCTGCGCATCTGACCCGCTTCACCCTGTCTGCGCTGCTGCCCATGTCTGGCGCGGCAGCGCGGCTGGCCGTACAATCTCACCCTCGCCGCTGGCCGGCCCTCCGTTTTTCGCAAGGCAATCCCCATGACTGAACCTGTACGACTTTCCAAACGCATGTCCGAACTCGGCCTGTGCTCGCGCCGCGAAGCCGACGAGTGGATCGAGAAAGGCTGGGTGCGCGTGGATGGCCAGGTGGTGTCGGTGCTGGGCAGCAAGGTGCTGCCGCACCAGAAGGTCACCGTGGAACGCCAGGCCAGCGCCGAACAGGCCCAGCGCGTGACCATCCTCATCAACAAGCCCATGGGCTACGTCAGCGGCCAGGCCGAGGATGGCTACAAACCGGCCATGGTGCTGGTCAACGAACAGTCGCGCTGGGCCGAAGACCAGACCGAGATGCGCTTCCACCCGCGCCAGTTGAAGAGCCTGGTGCCGGCCGGACGGCTGGACATCGATTCGGTGGGCCTCCTGGTACTGACCCAGGATGGCCGCATCGCCAAGCAGCTCATCGGCGAGGATTCGGCGGTCGACAAGGAATACCTGGTGCGCGTGCAATACACCCGCCCCGGCAAGCTGCCCGAATCCGATCTCAAGCGCTTGAACCACGGCCTCATCATGGATGGCAAACCGCTGCGCCCGGCCAAGGTGATGTGGCAGAACGAGGATCAGCTGCGCTTCATCCTGCGCGAAGGCAAGAAGCGCCAGATCCGCCGCATGTGCGATATGGTCGGCTTGAAGGTCATCGGCTTGAAACGCGTGCGGATCGGTGGGGTGAAGCTGGGCGAACTGCCGACCGGACAGTGGCGCTATCTGCGTCCAGATGAAAAATTCTGATCGTGCTCGCCTGAATGAAGAAACGGCCCTGACTCACCATCAGGGCCGTTCTCTTTTCAGCGTACAAAGGATCAGAGGAAACGATCCAGTATCTTGCGGCTATGCTTGTCCAGCGCCTTCTGGTCGCGGATCAGGAACTGGATGCCGTGGCTGTCCGCAATCAGCAGTGCCGGCGCAGCCAGGCGGCGGATGTCTTCCTCGCCCTTGAGCGTGAAGGTGGTGGTGCCGCGCGTGGTCTGCACGGTCCAGTCGCTGGGCGTGGCGAAGGTGGAAACGCTGACGATGCGCTGGATCTCCGGCATGAATTCGCGGCTGGCGAGTTCTTCTTCGATCAGGCGGCGCGTCGGGACATCCACTTCGTCCAGAGTATCGATCCAGGCCAGCTCATGGCCATCGCTGCTGACCAGAGACAGGCCGCGTTCAGGCGATGTGATCGGAAATGCACGCACCGGAATCACGTGCTCGTGCAAGCCGCCCTGGGCGTCGGTCAGCACCAGGCGGCCAAAAGCATTGCGTTCCAAAGTGAAGGTTTGGGCAGAATTCATCAGGGTGCTCATGGTCTTATTCGCCCTTCTCTTCTTCGCTCACCGAGACCCCGGCCTCGCCGTCAGGATTGCGCGCCTGGGCCTGGTAGAGCTTGTAGTAATGCCCTTCGCGGGCCATCAGTTCTTCATGGTTGCCGACCTCGACCACCTGGCCGCGGTCCAGCACCACCAGCCGATCAGCCTTGCGCAGCGTGGACAGGCGGTGGGCAATGGCAATCGTGGTACGGCCTTGCACCAGGTTGTCCAGCGCCTTCTGGATTTCCTTTTCGGTGGTGGTATCGACCGAGGAAGTGGCCTCATCCAGGATCAGGATGCGCGGATCGATCAGCAGCGCACGCGCAATCGAGATGCGCTGGCGTTCGCCGCCCGACAGTGCCTGTCCGCGCTCGCCGACCAGCGAATCGTAGCCTTGCGGCAGGCGCAGGATGAATTCATGTGCGTGGGCGGCACGGGCTGCGGCGATGATTTCTTCACGCGTCGCTTCCGGCTTGCCGTAGGCGATGTTCTCGGCAATGGTGCCAAAGAACAGGAAGGGTTCCTGCAGCACCAGGCCGATGTTGCGGCGGTATTCCGAAATCGGCAGGGAACGGATGTCCACGCCGTCGATGCGAATCGCGCCTTCGGAGACATCGTAGAAGCGGCAGATCAGGTTCACCATGGTCGATTTTCCCGAACCGCTGTGGCCGACCAGGCCGATCATCTCGCCCGGCGCAATGGACAGGCTCATGTTGCGGATCACTGCGCGGTTGCCATAGCGGAAACCGATGTTGCGCACTTCGATGGCGCCCTGCACCTTTTCCAGGTGCACCGGATTGGCCGGCTCCGGCACGCTGGACACGTGGTCCAGGATGTCGAAGATGCGCTTGGCGCCGGCCGCGGCCTTCTGCGTGACCGAAACGATGCGGCTCATCGAATCCAGACGGGTGTAGAAGCGGCTGATGTAGGCCAGGAAGGCCGTCAGCACACCCACCGTGATCTGGTTGCTGGAGACCTGCCAGATCCCGAACACCCACACCACCAGCAAGCCCACTTCGGTCAGGAAGGTCACGGTCGGGGTGAACAGCGACCAGATCTTGTTGACCCGGTCATTGACCATCAGGTTGTGGCGGTTGGCTTCGCGGAAACGCGCCACTTCGCGCTTTTCCTGAGCAAAAGCCTTCACCACCCGGATGCCAGGGATGGTATCGGCCAGCACGTTGGTCACTTCCGACCAGATGCGGTCGATCTTTTCGAAGCCGTGTCGCAGGCGGTCGCGCACCACGTGGATCATCCAGGCGATGAACGGCAGCGGCAACAGCGTCACCAGCGCCAGCCAGGGATTGATGGAGATCAGGATGGCCGCCGTCATGATGATCATCAGCACATCAATGGCGAAATCCAGCAGATGCAGCGACAGGAACACGCAGATGCGGTCAGTTTCCGAACCGATGCGCGCCATCAGGTCGCCGGTGCGCTTGCCACCGAAATATTCCTGCGACAGCCGCAACAGGTGCGCATAGGTGGTGGTACGCAGGTCGGCGCCGATGCGTTCGGACACCAGCGCCAGGATGTAGGTCCGCGCCCAGCCCAGGCCCCAGGCCAGCAATGCTGCGCCCAGCAGGCCCGACAGGTAGAGCGTGGCCCGATGGGTATCGATGGGTGCGCCGTTCTGGAACGGGATCAGCACATTGTCCATCAGCGGCATGGTCATGTAGGGCGGCACCAGCGTGGCAGCTGTGGAGGCCAGCGTCAGCAGGAAGCCCAGCAGCAGCGAGCCCTTGTAGGGCTTGGCAAAGCGCGACAGGCGAAACAGCGCCCAGGTGGAAGGCGGCGCCTCCTTGGTCTCGGGGCAGATGGCACAGGTTTCCTGGCCTTCCGGCAGCACGGCCTTGCAGGTCGGGCAGACGTCGCCCTCTTCCTCGGCCCGCACGCCCGAGGCCAGCAGTTCGCGCTGCTGCTCGAACAGCTTGATCAGGCGCAGCGCCTGCGGGTTCTGCGCCAGGGTATAACGCCACGCGGCCAGGCGGCCGGCGTCATCGCACAGCTCCAGCGTACCCACGCCGGCATGGTCGACATGCTTCAGTTGCAGCGCGGGGCGATAGGACCAGTCCTGCCATGTCTGTCCGTCGGGGGCCGCGGCCAGCAGGCGCTGGTCGGTGGCCAGCACCAGCGAGGACTTGAAGTGCAGCTGGGCGTCCAGGTCCAGCTCCAGCCAGGCCAGCACGGATTCACCGGGCGCCAGGCGAGCAGCAGTTTCCGTTTGCCAGCGCTCGGGCAGGCTGGCGGTCGCGGAAGGTATTGAGTCAGTAGTCATGTAACGGCAACGTTGAGGCCCGAAGTGAGCAGTTTGGCTATGTATTTGAGGGAGTTCAGGTCTCGCCGGACCTGTTGTCTTGATGCCTGCAGGGATGTGCCGACGGGCAGCGCGCGATTATAGCGCAGCGTCCCCCGCTGCCAATCGACGATCTGTGGACGATCTGCGCGCCCACCCGTGGCCGGCCCTCCGATAACGCGGGAGAGGGCCAAACGGTGTACCGGGATGTTCACTCACTACGGCCCAGTCATGACGATTCCCGCATGATGCGAACGGCTGGACTACCCAAACATTCACCGGCTTAAACGCCCGCAGATTTTTATACCCCCATTGCCACGGCAGCGGGACAGTCTGCGACAATATCGTTCACATCCACCCTTTTGCCCCTCTTCCCGCTCGATGAATTCCGCATTTCGCCTGCACCGCTCCCCTCTTCTTCCCTGCAGCAGGCTTGCCTATTGTTTTCTTTGAAGCAACATCATCGTTCATTCATTTACGGCATCCGGCAAATGCAGTAAACCAAAAGCCGCTCTGCGCGTTACTGATCCATGCGTTATTCTGACAGAGCGCTGACCGGCTTTGCCGGCCGGCACCCTGGTACGGCCGATGCGGCCCGGATCGGCCAACGGTCTCAGGCGCCTTGGGCAACTACAGCGGACTCTCTCCACCACACATGAAAAACATCGAATTCCTCCGTTTCCTGAATCTCAAGGGCCCCAACATCTGGACCTACCGTTCCGCCCTCGAAGTGTGGATCGATATCGGCGAACTGGAAGACTTTCCCTCCAATACCATTCCCGGCTTCGTCGACCGCCTGACCACCTGGCTGCCGACCCTGATCGAACACCGCTGCAGCTATGAAGAACGCGGCGGCTTCGTGCGCCGCCTGCACGAAGGCACCTGGCCCGGCCACATCCTGGAACACGTCACGCTGGAACTGCAGAACCTGGCCGGCCTGCCCGGCGGCTTCGGCAAGGCGCGCGAGACCAATGTACGCGGCGTCTACAAGGTGGTGGTGCGCGCCCGCCATGAAACGGTCACCCGCGCCGCGCTCTTCGCCGCCCGTGACCTGGTGATGGCCGCCATCGAAAACCAGCCGTACGATCTCGATACCACCCTGCGCAAGCTGCGCCGCATGGTCGACCGCCTGTGCCTGGGGCCCAGCACCGCCTGTATCGTCGATGCCGCCGACGAGCGCCGCATCCCGACCATCCGCCTCTCCGAAGGCAACCTGGTGCAGTTGGGCCACGGCTGCAAGTCGCGCCGCATCTGGACGGCCGAATCCGACCAGACCGGCGCGATTGCCGAAGGCATCTCGCGCGACAAGGATCTCACCAAGTCGCTGCTGCAAACCTGCGGTGTGCCGGTCCCCGAAGGCCGCCTGGTGGAAAGCCCGGAAGACGCCTGGGATGCCGCTCAGGACATCGGCCTGCCGGTGGTGGTCAAGCCCTGCGATGCCAACCATGGCCGTGGCGTCTTCATCGACCTCAACACCCGCGAAGAAATCGAGACCGCCTTCAAGGTCGCGCTGGAAGAAGGCAGCGGCGTGCTGGTCGAACGCTTCATCCCGGGCCTGGAACACCGCCTGCTGATCGTCGGCGGCAAGCTGGCCGCCGCCGCCCGTGGTGAACCGATCTTCATCGTCGGCGATGGCAAGTCCACCGTGCAGGACCTGCTGGACGAACTCAACCGCGACCCGCGCCGCGGCCTGCTGGAAGAACACCTGCTGGACCCGGTGCTGCTGGACCGCGAACCGGCTGCCGCGCTGGAACTGCAGCGCCAGAACCTGACCACCGAGTCCGTGCCTGCTGCCGGCCGCCGCATCCTGCTGCTGCGCAATGGCAACGTTTCCTCCGACATCACCGACCTGGTGCACCCCAGCGTCGCCGCCGCCGCCTCGCTGGCCGCCCGCATCGTCGGCCTGGACATTGCCGGCGTGGACATCGTGGCCGAAGACATTTCGCGTCCGCTGCAAGACCAGGGTGGCGCCATCGTCGAGGTCAACGCCGGTCCCGGCCTGCTGATGCACCTGAAGCCCTCGGACGGCAAGCCGCGTCCGGTCGGCGAAGCCATCATCGACAACCTGTTCGGTCCGGAAGAAAACGGCCGCATCCCCGTCGTCGGTGTCACCGGCACCCACGGCAAGACCACCATCGCACGCCTGATCGCACGCATCGTGCATCTGTCGGGCAAGCATGTGGGCCTGGCCTGTGGCGAAGGCCTGTACTTCGACGAACGCCTGGTCGAGCGCGGCAACCGTGCCACCTGGGATGCCGCCCATCGCGTGCTGCTCAACCGCGCCGTGGAAGCGGCCGTGTTCGAGAACGGCAGCGCCGCCATCCTGGCCGAAGGCCTGGCCTATGACCGCTGCCTGGTCGGCGTGGTCGCCAACATCGATCCGGCCGACAGCCTGCCCGAGTTCTACATCGAGAACGCCGAGCAGATCGCCACCAAGGTCAAGCGCACCCAGGTCGACCTGGTGCTGCCGGAAGGCGCCGCCGTGCTCAATGCCGACGACCCGCTGGTGGCCGACATGGCCCAGCTGTGCGATGGCGAGGTCATCTTCTTCAGCACCGATCCGGCTTCCGAACTGCTGGCCAGCCACCTGAAGGAAGGCGGCCGCGCCGTGTTCCTGCGCGAGGGCGACCTGATCCAGGCCGATGGCGAGCGCCAGTGCAAGGTCAGCTCGGTGGATGCCATCCCGCTGACCGAAAACGGTGCCGTCGCCTACCAGGTCGAGAACGTGCTGGCCGCCGTCGGTGCCGCATGGGCGCTGGGCATCGGCCCCGAGGTGATCCGTGCCGGCATCGAGCTTTTCGGCACCGAACGCGCCGAAGAGCAAGGCCTGAAGTTCAAGAGCCAGGCGGCCTGAGCCCGGCACGACTGACCGATTCAAGATCAAGAGACACCTAGGAAAAATTGTCCATGGACGTATCCCGCATTCGCGCCCTGCGCGGCCCCAATCTCTGGAGCAGACACACTGCCGTCGAAGCCATCGTTTCCTGCCCGGAAAACGAGCGCGTCATCGATGACATGCCCGGCTTCGAACTGCGCCTGCGCGCCCGCTTCCCGCAGATCGGCTTCCTCGAACCCGATGGCGGCAAGCAGGTCGTCTCCATGGCCCACGCCCTGGCCGCCGCGGCCCTGGCGCTGCAAAGCCAGGCCGGCTGCCCGGTGACCTTCAGCCGCACGGTATCGACCGTCGAAACCGGCATCTACCAGGTGGTGGTGGAATACAGCGAGGAAGAAGTCGGCCGCCTGGCCTTCGACCTGGCGCTGGAACTGGTCCGTGCCGCCCAGGCGGATGCGCCCTTCGACCTCACCGCTGCCCTTACCCGCATCCGCGAACTGGATGAGGACGTGCGCCTGGGCCCCTCGACCGGCTCCATCGTCAACGCCGCCATCAAGCGCGGCATCCCCTATCGCCGCCTGACCCAGGGCAGCATGGTGCAATTCGGCTGGGGCAGCCGCCAGAAGCGCATCCAGGCCGCAGAAACCAGCAACACCAGCGCCATTGCCGAATCCATCGCCCAGGACAAGGACCTGACCAAGATGCTGCTGCACGCAGCCGGCGTACCGGTGCCCAACGGCCGCGTGGTCGAGACCGTGGAAGACGCCCTCAAGGCCGCCGAGGAAATCGGCTCTGCCGTGGTCATCAAACCGCTGGACGGCAACCAGGGCAAGGGCGTGGCAGTCAACATCAGCACCCCGGAACAGATCACCCGCGCCTTCAACAATGCCGCCCTGATCAGCGATGAAGTCATCGTCGAGCGCTACCTGCCCGGCCACGACTTCCGCCTGCTCGTGATCGGCAAGACCCTGGTGGCGGCAGCCCGCCGCGATCCGCCGCAAGTCATCGGCGACGGCGTACACACCATCCGCCAGTTGATCGATCAGGTCAACGCCGACCCGCTGCGCGGCGACGGCCATGCGACTTCGCTGACCAAGATCCGGCTGGACGACATCGCCCTGTCGGTACTGTCCGGCCAGAACCTGGACCCGGAAGCCATCCCCGCCCAGGGTGTGCGCGTGGTCCTGCGCAACAATGCCAACCTCTCCACCGGCGGCACCGCCACCGACGTCACCGATGACGTGCATCCGGACGTGGCCGCACGCGCCATCGCGGCCGCACAAATGGTCGGGCTGGATATCTGCGGCGTGGACGTGGTCTGCAATTCGGTCCACATGTCGCTGGAAGAACAAGGCGGTGGCATCGTCGAAGTCAACGCCGCGCCCGGCCTGCGCATGCACCTCTCGCCGTCCTACGGCAAGGCGCGCGACGTTGGTGAAGCGATCATCTCGACCATGTATGAAGACGGCGACGATGGCCGCATCCCGGTCGTGGCGGTCGCCGGCACCAACGGCAAGACCACCACCGTGCGCCTGATCACCCACCTGCTGGCCAAGACCGGCCTGCGCGTGGGCATGACCAACACCGATGGCGTCTACATCGACGGCCAGCGCACCGATACCGGCGACTGCAGCGGCCCGCGCAGCGCGCGCAACGTGCTGTTCCACCCGGATGTGGATGCCGCCGTGCTGGAAACCGCCCGTGGCGGCGTGCTGCGTGAAGGCCTGGGCTTTGACCGTTGCGCCGTGGCCGTGGTCACCAACATCGGCATGGGCGATCACCTGGGCCTGTCCTACATCAGCACCGTGGAAGACCTGGCCGTGGTCAAGCGCGTCATCGTCGAGAACGTTGCGCCGACCGGTACTGCCGTCCTGAATGCGGCCGACCCGATGGTAGCCAAGATGGCCTCCTCCTGCCCCGGCTCGGTAACCTTCTTCGCACTGGACCCGACCCACCCCATCATGGCCACGCACCGCGCGCAAGGCCATCGCATCGTCTACCGCGACGGCGACGCCATCGTGGCTGCGCAAGGCACGTTCGAAAAACGCCTGAAGCTGTCCGGCATTCCGCTGACCCGTGCCGGTGCCATCGGCTTCCAGGTCGAGAACGTGATGGCTTCCGTCGGGGCCGCCTGGGCACTGAACCTGGACTGGGAGCAGATCACCGGCGCCCTGGCCAGCTTCATCAGTGACAGCGGCACGGCCCCCGGCCGCTTCAACCTGTTCGACTACAAGGGCGCCACCCTGATCGCCGACTACGGCCATAATCCGGATGCCATCCAGGCGCTCATCAGGGCCGTGGACAGCCTGCCGGCCAAGCGCCGCTCGGTGGTCATCAGCGGTGCCGGTGACCGCCGCGATGCCGACATCACCCGCCAGACCGAACTGCTGGGCGATGCCTTCGATGAAGTCGTGCTCTATCAGGACCAGTGCCAGCGCGGCCGTGAAGATGGTGAAGTGATTGCCCTGCTGCGCCAGGGCCTCGAAAAGGCCACGCGTACGAGCGATGTGAAGGAAATCAACGGCGAATTCCTTGCCATCGATACGGCCCTCGCTACCCTGCAGCCAGGCGACCTGTGCCTGATCCTGATCGACCAGGTGGAAGAGGCGCTGGCCCATATCGACCAGCGTGTGAAGGAAAGCGCTTGATTTCAGGTGTACGCTTCACCGCGCCTTGAAACGAACATCCCGGCCTTGCGCCGGGATGTTTTTTTTTGGGCTTCGCCAACGGACCGGAGAGTTTTTCTCAGTCGTCCTGGTTGGGATCAAGCTCAGGGAACAGCACTTCCGTAAATCCGAACTGGCGGAAATCCCGGATGCGCATCGGATACAGGATGCCCTGCAGGTGATCGCACTCATGCTGCACCACGCGCGCATGAAAACCATCGACGGTACGGTCGATTACCTTGCCATACTGGTCCACGCCCTGGTAACGCAACTGCGTCCAGCGCGGCACCACGCCGCGCATGCCGGGCACGGACAGGCAGCCTTCCCAGCCGTCTTCTTCCTGCTCCGACAAAGGGGTCAGCACGGGATTGATGAGCACCGTCTCCGGCACGGCCGGCGCATCCGGATAGCGCTGGTTGTGGCCGAAGCCGAAGATCACCAGCTGCAGATCCACCCCGATCTGCGGTGCGGCCAGGCCGGCGCCATTTACGGCGCGCATGGTCTCGAACATATCCTCGACCAGTTGCTCCAGTTCGGGCGTACCGAACTGCGTCACCGGCTGCGCCTGGAGCAGCAGGCGGGGGTCGCCCATCTTGAGTATCTCGCGTATCGCCATTGCATCTCTCCATGAAAGACGCCCGGCAGGAACCGGGCGTCATTGTGCAGCAGTGCGCCCCTCAAGGCGCGGGGTCCCGGCGGGCGATCAGCGCGCCTTGTTCGCCACTTCCTGCAGATAGTCCGAGAAGGCCGGGCCGGTTTCCGGATGCTTCAGGCCCATAGCCACCATGGCCTTCAGGTAACCCAGCTTGGAACCGCAATCATAACGCTGGCCCTGGTAACGGTAAGCCAGCACGGACTCGGCCTGCATCAGCTTGGCAATGCCGTCGGTGAGCTGAATCTCGCCGCCGGCACCGCGCGGGATATTTTCCAGATAGTGGAAGATGCGGCTGTTGAGCACGTAGCGGCCCACCACGGCCAGTGTGGACGGGGCTTCTTCCGGCGCCGGCTTTTCGACGATGGCGTTGATACGCTCCAGGTCCGGCTGGTAAGGCGTGGCGCTGACGATGCCGTACTGGCGGGTATCGCTCTTGGGCACTTCCTGCACGGCCAGCATGCTCATGCCTTCACGTGCATAGATGTCGGTCATCTGCGCCAGCACCGGCTTGACGCCTGGATCGGTATCCATGAAGTCGTCGGCCAGCAGGATGGCGAAAGGTTCTTCACCCACCACCGGACGCGCGCACAGCACCGCGTGGCCCAGGCCCAGTGGCTCGGACTGGCGGATGAAGATGCAATTGACGCTCTTGGGCACGACGTTGCGCACGATTTCCAGCAGCTTGAGCTTGCCGGCCGCTTCCAGTTCGCTTTCCAGCTCGTAAGCCTTGTCGAAGTGATCTTCGATGGCGCGCTTGTTGCGGCCGGTGATGAACACCATTTCAGTGATGCCGGCAGCGACCGCCTCTTCCACTGCGTAATGGATCAGCGGCTTGTCGACGATGGGCAGCATTTCCTTGGGCTGCGCCTTGGTGGCAGGCAGGAAGCGGCTACCGAGACCGGCGACAGGAAAAACGGCTTTCTTGATCTTCTTGATCATCATCACTCCGAGGTAAAAAGGGGTCTTGTTATATTGTTATGCTGATATCCTGCACCGCGGTCCTGGAGGCCAGAACTGCATACCGGCGGCATTGTATATGAATAAAAAGACAATGTGATTACGCTGCTGACGGATCCTGACCGGCGCACAGTGCCTTGAGTCCGTCTTCGTCGAGGATGGCGATGCCCAGCTCCTCGGCCTTGGCCAGCTTGCTGCCGGCTTCGGCACCAGCCACCACGTAGCTGGTCTTCTTGGAAACCGAACCGGAGACCTTGCCGCCGGCCGCCTCGATCAGCGCAGAGGCCTCATCGCGGGACAGGTTGGGCAAGGTGCCGGTCAACACGAAGGTCTTTCCGGCCAGGTGCTTGGCGCCAGCATCCACGCCGTCGCTCTCGGGCCAGTGTACGCCGACCGCGCGCAATTGCTCGACCAGTTCCACATTGACCGGATCGCTGAAGAAGGCGCGAATCGAGGCTGCCACCACCGGTCCGATGTCGGCCACTTCCAGCAATTGCTCTTCGCTGGCGGCCAGTACCTTGTCGATGCCGCCGAAATGGCGCGCCAGTTCCTTGGCGGTGGCTTCACCCACGTGGCGGATGCCCAGCGCATAGATGAAGCGGGCCAGCGTGGTGGTCTTGGATTTCTCCAGCGCGTCCAGCACGTTCTGCGCCGATTTCTCGGCCATGCGGTCCAGTTCGGCCAGGGCCGACAAGCCCAGGCGGTAGAGATCGGCGGGCGTATTGACGACCTGGCGGTCCACCAGTTGCTCCACCAGCTGCTCGCCCAGGCCTTCAATATCCATGGCCCGGCGTGAAGCAAAATGCTGCAGTCCACCCTTGCGCTGGGCTGAACATTTCAGCCAGCCACCCGAGCAGCGCGCCACTGCTTCATCTTCGGCACGCACGATGGGCGAGCCGCACACCGGGCAGGCGCCGGGCATGACGAAGGCGCGCGCATCGGCCGGACGCTTCTCGGGCACGAAGGCCACCACTTCAGGAATCACGTCGCCGGCACGGCGCACGATGACGGTATCGCCAATCTGGATGTCCTTGCGGCGCACTTCATCTTCGTTATGCAGCGTGGCATTGGTGACGGTAACGCCACCCACGAAGACGGGATTCAAGCGCGCCACCGGGGTGATGGCACCCGTGCGGCCGACCTGGACTTCGATGTCCTGCACCACCGTCAGGGCTTCCTGGGCCGGGAACTTGTGGGCCAGCGCAAAGCGCGGCGCACGCGAGACAAAGCCCAGGTGCTTTTGCTGGTCCAGCCGGTCGACCTTGTAGACCACGCCATCGATCTCGTAAGGCAGGCTCTCGCGCTTGGCACCGATGCTGCGGAAGAACTCCAGCAAGCCCGCCGCACCGGTGACCACGGCACGCTCCTTGCAGACCGGCAGGCCCAGTTCCTGGTACCAGTCCAAGAGGGCCGAATGCGAGGCCGGCATCTCGGCACCTTCCAGCACGCCGATGCCATAGGCGAAGAAGCGCAGCGTGCGCTGTGCGGTGATGCGCGAATCCAGCTGGCGCAGGCTGCCCGCAGCCGCATTGCGGGGGTTGGCGAATTCCTTCTGGCCGGCATCGCGCTGGCGCTGGTTCAGGCGTGCGAAGTCTTCCTTGTACATCAGCACTTCGCCGCGCACGTCGATCACCTCGGGGAGGTTCTCCCCGTGCAGGCGCAGCGGAATGGCACGCACGGTGCGGATGTTGGCGGTGACGTTCTCGCCCGTGGTGCCGTCGCCGCGCGTAGCGGCCTGCACCAGGACACCCTTTTCGTAGCGCAGGCTGATGGCCAGGCCGTCGAACTTCAGCTCGGTGGCGTAGCGCACTTCCTGCAGGGTTTCCAGGCCGTCGCGCACGCGCTTGTCGAAGGCTTCGATGTCTTCATCGGCAAAGCCGTTGCCCAGCGAGAGCATGGGGATGTCGTGGCGGACCGGCTCGAATTGCGGCAGCGGACCGGCGCCCACGCGCTGCGTGGGCGAATCCGGCGTGAGCAGTTCGGGATGGGCGGTTTCCAGCGCCTGCAACTCCTGGAACAGGCGGTCGTATTCGGCGTCCGGAATGCTGGGCTGGTCCAGCACGTAATAGCTGTGGTTGTGGCGGTTCAGTTCGTCGCGCAGCGCATGGGCGCGCGACTGCCAGTCCGGCACGCCTTGCGGGGGCCGTCCGGCGGAAAACATGTCGTCTTGCATCGTAGGGGGAATAAAAACGTGGCCTTAGCTGAACAGGCGCAAGGCACGGGTGGAGCCGGCAGGGATCTCGGCCGATTCCATGGCGCTGTAGAACGCCGCCACCTGTTCGGCGATATCGGAAAGCGCTTCGTCGGTCAGCGGCTGGTCAGTGTCATCGACGATGATCCCGCCCAGGCGGGCCGACAGCGACTTGGCGCACGCCACCAGCGCACCATAGCCATCGCGCGACGGCGCCACGCGGGGTACGTCCAGCAGCAGCGTCAGGCGGTCGGTGGTTTCATCGGTCGGGGTGGCGTTGGTGGAGAGTGCGAACAGGACTTCACCCTCGCCATCCTGCATGACCAGGTAGCCTTCGGTACGGCGGTCGAAGCCCTGGCGGGTCAGCGCCGCCAGCAAGGTAGCCAGGCTCCAGGGCGCGCCTTGCGAGCGCACGTTCACCGACAGCTGGGCATCGTGGTCGATGATGAACTGGTGCAGCGCCTGGGCGGTACGGATGACGTCCGGCATGTCCGGCAGCTCCGGCTCGCCCGAGAGCGCATCGGTCAGGTCGCGCAGGCGCATGACCAGTTCGGAATACTCGATCTCGTTGATGGCATTGCTGCGGTTGGCCAGTTGCGCGCCGGCCAGCAAGGCGTTGTAGATGCTGCCGTGGGCGATGGCTTCCCAATGGCCCTCGGTGGTGCGGCCGATGAAATGCACCGGCTTGTTGCCGACGTGGCGCAGGCCCTGCAGCATCGGCAGCAGTTTCTCGCCACGCAGCGGGTTGTCCAGGGCGATGGGGATGTTGCAGTCGATCAGCTCATCCACCGGCAGCTCGCGCTTGGGCGCCAGACGGGCCTGCATCTCGGGCGGCGGCATGAAGGCCGGGGCCGGGGCGATATCGGCTTGCTCCTCGGCACCGGCGATGACCTGGGCCACGGTCGATTGCGGGGCCTGGGCCAGCGCTTCGACCAGTACCGCGTCATCGGCCGCCACGGCGGCGGGTGCCGCAGCACCCACCGGGGGCTCACCCAGGTAGGGTTCGCGCGGTTCGAACTCGGCCTGGTCCTGGTAGGCCTTCACGGGCGCGGGTACCGGCTTGCGTTCAGGCGCATCGTAGAACGAGGGTTCGGCGCGCCCGGCATCCGGGTCCAGCACCGGCTCGGCCATGCGGGGCGCGGCAGTGCGTTCGGCCAGCGGCGGCGCGAACGCCGGTTCGGCTTCGGTCGGCTCGTCCGGCGACATCAGCACGTCATCGTGCGACGAAGAAAAGGCGCGCTCCACAGTCTTGCGCGCCTTGTGCTCCTGCCATTTGTTATAGGTGATTACCCCGGCGACGAAGACGCCACCCAGGATGATCAGGCTGGTCTGGAGATCCATCATCATGCTGCACGACCTTTCAGGCTGGCGGGCTGGAGGGCGCCATCATGGGCGCCGCGTGGCATGGTCGGCTGGGAAAAGCTGCTCATCGAAGAAATCCGAATCCTATCAATCCAAGAAAGCCCGGACCGCGCGGGCCGCTCACACGGCCATCCGCCGGGACTGCCGCAGCGCTGGCAGCTGCCTGCACCGCCATCATGGCGCCATGCAGATCGGTCGAACGGAGCGGATACAAGTGCGCGGTCAAGATATTGTTATTTTTCCAAGGCCCGCAGGGGCCAAATCTGTACGGTTCCAGCCGGGGCTTGCGCATGCCGCGGGCTGGCCGGCAAGGTTTTCAGGGTACGGTCACGCCCCCTGCTTGTCAAGCCGACAAAGCTTCGGGACCGGCCCGCACAAGCCCCCGGCAGGCCATCAGGCAGCCTGCTCGGCGCTGGAGAAGTTGGCGGCCGACTCCATGTCCACCGCCACGATGCGTGACACGCCCTGCTCCTGCATGGTCACCCCGATCAGCTGCTGCGCCATTTCCATGGCGATCTTGTTGTGGGAGATGAAGAGGAACTGGGTGTGATCCGACATGCGCTTGACCATGTTGGCGAAGCGTTCGGTGTTGGCATCGTCCAGCGGTGCGTCCACCTCGTCGAGCAAGCAGAACGGCGCCGGGTTCAGCTGGAACATCGAGAACACCAGGGCAGTGGCCGTGAGCGCCTTTTCCCCACCGGACAGCAGGTGGATGGTGGCGTTCTTCTTGCCCGGCGGCTGCGCCATGACCTGCACGCCGGAATCGAGGATCTCGTCGCCGGTCATGATGAGCTTGGCCTGGCCGCCGCCGAAGAGCACCGGGAACAGTTCCGAGAAGTGGTGATTCACCTTGTCGAAAGTATCCTGCAGCAGGTCGCGGGTTTCCATGTCGATCTTGTGGATCGCATCCTGCAGCGTGGTGATGGCTTCGTTCAGGTCGGCGTGCTGGGCATCGAGGAAGTGCTTGCGCTCGGAAGCGGTCGCCAGTTCGTCCAGCGCGGCCAGGTTGACCGCGCCCAGGGCGGCGATGGCATTGGTCAGGCGGGTCACTTCGCCTTGCAAATAGGACGGACGCATGTCGCTGGTCAGCTTTTGCGACAGCGCGGCCTCGTCGGCCTGGGTCTGGGCCAGAGCTTCGGAGAATTGCTCCTGGTTCAGGCGCGCGGCCTGTTCCTTCAGTTGCAGTTCGGTGATGCGGTCACGCTGGGGCTGCAGGCTGCGCTCAGCCTGCATGCGCGATTCTTCATGTGAACGAAGTTGCTGCGACAGTTGATCCAGCTCGTGGCGGGCATCGGCCAGCGCCCGTTCCTGCTCGCTGCGGCGGTCCAGCAGCTCCTGCAGGCCGGCCTGGGCGGCCTGGTCGTCCAGGCTTTCCAGCTCCAGCGAGCCCTGCTGCATGCTGGCGAACAGTTGCGCGGCCTGTTCCAGCGCCGTGGCGATACCGCGCTTGAGTTCCTCGATCTTGTTGCGATGCGACTTCTCGGCGAATTCGGTTTCCTGGGCGGCGCGTTCCAGTTCGCGCAGGCGCGTGCGGGCGTCGTTGAGCTGCTGTTCCTTGTTGAGGTAATCGGTCTGGCCGTTCTCGTGTTGCTCCTGCAGCTCGGCCAGTTCGATGTCCAGCTCCTCGAAGCGGGCCTCGGATTCGGCTTGCACCTGCTGCTGCTCGGCTTCCTGCATCGAGATTTCTTCCAGATCGGTGGCGATCTGGGTGCTGCGCTGGTTGAAGCGCTCCTGCACCTCGGCCAGCTTCATCACCTCGATCTGCAGGCTGTGTGCCGACTGGGTGAGCGAATTGACGCGCTGGCGCAGTTCCTGCAGGCGCTGCGACGCCGCCGACAGGGCCGCCTCGGCGCGCACGGCGCGGCCCTTGGCTTCTTCGGCCAGCATCGCTTGCGCACGTTGCTGCTTGGTGATGTTCTCGATTTCCTGCTGGCGCGCCAGCATGCCGTCCTGCTCCGAATCGGAGGCGTAGAAACGCACGCTGGAATTGCTCACCACGTGGCCCTGGCGGGTCACGAAGAGGCCACCCAAGGGCAGCTTGGCACGCTCGGCAAAGGCGCTGGCCGTATCGTCGGCGATGTAGATGTGGTTGAGCCAGTCGTTCATCAGGGCACGCAGGCCCGGATCGTTCAGCTGCAGCAGCGTCACGAAGGGCTTCAGGCCGGCCACCGGCTGGGCTTCAGGCTGGGCCAGGCCGGCGTTGGGCGCGTACAGGGCCAGCTTGGCCGGCGGGGCATCGCTGAAGAAGGCCTTGGCCCAGTCCAGGTTGGACATTTCCAGCGCCGACATGCGCTCGCGCAGCACCGCTTCCAGCGCGGTTTCCCAGCCGGATTCGATGTGCAGCTTCTGCCACAGGAGCGGCAGCTCGGCCAGGCCGTGCTTTTCCAGCCAGGGCTGCACCTTGCCTTGGGCCTGCACGCTTTCCTGCAATTGCTTCAGGGCGGTCAGGCGCGCTTCCAGCTGGGCGTTGGCCGAGGTTTCCTTGTTGACCAGTTCCTGGGCGGTGCGGCGCTCTTCTTCCAGGCGCGGCAACTGCTCCTGCGCCTCTTCCAGATACATGCTCGCCTCTTCCAGCGAGGCCTGCTTTTCTTCCAGCTGCATGCGCAGGTTGGACAGGTGCGTCTCGTCAGGCAGGGCCATGCCGTTCTTTTCCTGCATCAGGCGTTCGCGGCGCGCGGCCAGGCCGGAGAGGATGTTGGAGGCATTGCGCTGGTGCGTCGATTGCAGTTCGATCTGCTGCTGCACCTGCATGATCTTGCCGCGCGATTCAGTAGTCTTGACCTGCGACTCGCGCCATGCCGCTTCCAGCGACGGCAGGCGATCACTGGTGTCCTGCACGGCGTGCTGGGCCTGCTCCACGCGCATGCCGAATTCTTCCAGCTGGATCTCGGCCTCGGCCAGTTCTTCCTGCTGCTGGGTGCCCTGGCGCTGCCACTGGTCGCGCTGCGCGCCCAGGGAGTTCAGCTGGGCCTGCAGGCGATTGCGCGACTCGATGACGAACTTGATCTGCGCTTCCAGGCTGCCGATCTCGGAGTTGGTCTGGTACAGGTGGCCTTGCGCCTGGTGCAGGCGGTCGCCAGCGGCGTAATGCGCCTGGCGCATGTGCTCCAGCTCGGTTTCGACATGCCGCAGCTTGGCGGTCTGCTCTTCCAGGTCGATCTGGGCGCGCTCGATTTCCTTGAAGAAGCGCTCCTGCTCGGCTTTGGCTTCATTCTTGCGCAGCAGCCAGAGCAGTTTCTGCTTTTCTTCCTGGTCGTTCTGCAGCTCGTGGAATTTCTTGGCCACGGCGGCTTGGGCTTCCAGCTTTTCCAGGTTGGCGTTCAGCTCGCGCAGGATGTCTTCCAGGCGCGTCAGGTTTTCAGTGGTGTCGTGCAGGCGGTTTTCGGTCTCGCGGCGGCGTTCCTTGTACTTGGACACGCCAGCGGCTTCTTCCAGGAAGATGCGCAGCTCTTCAGGGCGCGCCTCGATGATGCGCGAGATCATGCCCTGGCCGATGATGGCGTAGGCGCGCGGACCCAGGCCGGTGCCCAGGAAGATGTCCTGGATGTCGCGGCGGCGCACCGACTGGTTGTTGATGTAGTAGGAAGACGTGCCATCGCGCGTGAGCGTGCGCTTGACGGCGATTTCGGCGTACTGGCCCCACTGGCCGGCGGCCTTGCTGGCCGAGTTGTCGAATACCAGTTCGACCGAGGCGCGCCCGGCCGGCTTGCGGTGGGTGGAGCCGTTGAAGATGACGTCCTGCATCGACTCGCCGCGCAGCTCGGAGGCCTTGGATTCACCCAGGACCCAGCGCACGGCATCGATGATGTTGGATTTGCCGCAGCCATTGGGCCCGACCACACCCACCAGCTGCCCCGGAACCTGGAAATGCGTAGGCTCGACGAAGGACTTGAATCCAGATAATTTGATGGAAGTTAGACGCACGTTATCGACAAATTGAAACAGTTAGGAGGAAGCAGGATTTTTGCTTCCGGAACGGCCGGTATCATAACATCGCCCGGCCCCGGCAAGGCCAAAAAGGGCGCGGGATCGCCTCTGGCCGCCCTTCGGGCGGATTTCTGACCATTCATGAAAAACGCCGCACCGGCAACACCCGGTACGGCGTCCATTGCTTCATTTCCAGGGCGCAGGATCAGAAGGTTTCCCAATCCCCATCATCGTTTGCGGGCGATGGCCTGCCCGCAGAGGCCGGTTTGGCGGGGGCTGCAGGCTTGCCCGGCGGCGGCAGCGGCGTTGCAGCCCGGGCCGGGAGCTTGGCAGCGGGCTTCGGGACGGGCTTGGGTGCAACGGAAGGCTTGGCCCCCACCGGTGCCACCTTGGGCGTAGCCGCTGGCATGGGCGCAGCCGCACCCTCCTCGCCTTCGACCTGGAAGGTCGCCACGGCCGCCTTGAGGCGCCGTGCCTGTTCTTCCAGGGAACCGGCTGCAGCGGCCGCTTCTTCCACCAGAGCGGCGTTCTGCTGGGTCACCTGGTCCATCTCGCCGATAGCCAGGTTGACCTGTTCGATGCCACGGCGCTGCTCTTCGGAGGCCGCCGAGATCTCGCTGACGATATCGGTCAGGCGGTGCACCGCCGAGACCACTTCGCCCATGGTTTGCCCGGCGCGCGCCACCTGGTCCGAACCATCGCCCACGCGCTGCACCGAATCCTCGATCAGGGCCTTGATTTCCTTGGCCGCCTGGGCACTGCGCTGGGCCAGCGAACGCACCTCGGAGGCCACCACCGCAAAGCCGCGCCCCTGTTCACCGGCACGGGCGGCTTCCACGGCCGCATTCAAGGCCAAGATATTGGTCTGGAAGGCGATGCCATCGATCACGCCGATGATGTCGGAAATCTTGCGCGAACTCTCGGTGATGCCTTCCATGGTCTGCACCACCTGCCCCACCACCTCGCCGCCGCGCTTGGCGATTTCCGAGGCGTTGTTGGCCAGCTGGCCGGCCTGGCGGGCGTTGTCGGCATTCTGCTTCACGGTGGCGGTCAGCGTATCCATGTTGGAGGCCGTGGTCGCCAGCGAGCCGGCCTGCTCTTCGGTACGGGAGGACAGGTCCAGGTTGCCCGCCGCGATCTCGCGCGCGCCGATGTCGATGGCGTCGGTGCCCTGGCGGATGCCCTTGATGACACCGGCCAGCCGCTCCCGCATGCTGGCCATCTCGAAGAGCAGGCTGCGGTTGTCACCGGCACGGGTATCGACACGCACGGTCAGGTCGCCATTGGCGATGCGGGTTGCAATGCCCACCGCGTAGGCGGGCTCGCCGCCCAGGCTGCCGGTGATGCGGCGGATGATGGCCAGCATCATCACCGACACCAGCACGCCCACTACCACCAGGATCCCGATGAGCCGCAGCACATCTGCCCGGAACTGGGCCTGCACGTCGGAGAGGAACACGCCCGTGACGATGAACCAGTCCCAGGTCTTGTTATGCACTACATAGCTCATCTTGGGGGTGCGGTTGCTGTCGTCGGTGCCAGGCAGGCGGCCCATGTATTGCACGAAGCCCTGCCCCTTTTCCTGGCCGACCTTCATCATTTCGACGTAATAGGCCTTGCCCTCGGAGTCCTTGCGGTCGGCCACGTTCTTGCCCACCATGGCCTTGTTGGAGGGCAGCATCAGCACCACCGGCCGGGAGTCGAAGATGAACAGGTAGTTGTCGCCGTCATAGCGCATGGCGGCGATGCGTTCCAGGGCGTTCTTCTGGGCCTCTTCCTTGGAGACCTTGCCGGCAGCGACATCGGCCACGTAGCTGTTGACCACGCCGTTGGCGGCTTCCACCACGCGGCGCAGGCCATCCTTGCGTTCATCCATCATGTTTTCGCGGGCGCTGTAGGCCGACCAGGCGGCCAGCGCCAGCAAACCGACCCACATCACGACCAGCGCAGACAGTAACTGCGCTTTGAGGCTTTTCATTCTTGTTCTCCGGGAATTTGGGGGGCACACCTTGTGAGCACGCCCGTTTTTGGCGAGCGTCCACCTTACTCCCTGACCTTCCCTGACAATCCGCTGAACAGATTGCTTACCTGGCCCTGATTTTCCGGATTGCGATTTTTCTTTGCCAGCGTACGGGAGGATGAATGAATGCACATGGAAGCCCGGCCGAGCGGTTTCTTGCTTGTTTCTTGCTTCACAGGCATGCCATCAGCTCAACATTGCGCCCGACCACGAGCACGGCAATGCCTGCAAATGACGGTATAATCGCAAGCTTTCCCAGCCCTTTGCCGTGGCCGCCCGAGCTCGCTGACGCCTCTGCGAGCTGACGGCCCGGGAAGCTTTACTCCAGTCCAGCGACGTGAATCCCCTACTCGACAAACTGCAGCCCTATCCCTTCGAAAAGCTCAAGAAGCTCTTCGCCGGCATCACGCCCGACCCGGCCTACCGCCCGATCAGCCTGGGCATCGGCGAGCCCAAGCATCCCACGCCTGCGTTCATCCAGCAGGCATTGACCGACAACCTGGCCGGCCTGGCCTCCTACCCGGCCACCCTGGGCAGCGATGCGCTGCGTGGTGCGATTGCGGACTGGCTGCAGAAGCGTTACGACATCCCCCGTCCGGATCCGGCCACCGAGATCCTGCCGGTGATCGGTTCGCGCGAGGCGCTGTTCTCGCTGACCCAGACCGTGGTCGATCCGACCCGGCCGGGCGCGCTGGTGATGTGCCCCAACCCGTTCTACCAGATCTATGAAGGCTCGGCCTACCTGGCCGGTGCCGAGCCCTACTTCGTCAATTCGGACCCGGCGCGCAACTTTGCGCCCGATTTCAGCCAGGTGCCGCAAGACGTGTGGGAACGCGTGCAGCTGCTGTTCGTCTGCTCGCCGGGCAACCCCACGGGCGCGGTGCTGACGCTGGAAGACTGGAAGGAACTGTTCGCCCTGTCGGATCGCTACGGCTTCGTGATCGCTTCCGACGAGTGCTACTCCGAGATCTACTTCAAGCAAGACCCGCCGCTGGGCGGCATGCAGGCCGCGCGCCTCCTGGGCCGCGACTATCGCAACCTGATTTCCTTCTCCAGCCTGTCCAAGCGCTCCAACGTGCCGGGCATGCGCTCGGGCTTCGTGGCCGGCGACGCCGCCATCCTGAAAAAATTCCTGCTCTACCGCACCTACCACGGCGCGGCCATGAGCCCGGTGATCCAGGCCGCTTCCGTGCTGGCCTGGCAGGACGAAACCCACGTCCAGGACAACATCGCCAAGTACGTCACCAAGTTCTCCCAGGTCACCCCGCTGCTGCAGGAAGTGATGGACGTCGCCTTGCCCGATGCCGCCTTCTACCTGTGGGCCAAGATCGACAAGCTGGTCGATATCAGCGACACCGAATTCGCCCGTCGTCTGTACGCCGAATATAATGTCACGGTACTGCCCGGCAGCTACCTGGCGCGCGAGGCGCATGGCGTCAATCCGGGCGCCGGCCGCATCCGCATGGCGCTGGTGGCCGAAGTCGAAGAATGCCTGGAGGCGGCGCAACGCATCGTCGCCTTCACCAAGAAACTGGCCGGCCAGGCATAAGCCCTGTCAGCGAAGCCAGATTCGCCTCCTTTTCACCCAACCGTTCATAGATATCAACATGACACAGTCCATTCAGCAAATCATCGATCAGGCGTGGGAAGACCGCGCCAGCCTGTCCCCCAAGAGCGCTCCGGCCGACATCCGCAATGCGGTGGCCGAAGTGATCGCAGGCCTGAACGATGGCACCCTGCGCGTCGCCAACCGTCAAGGCGTCGGCCAGTGGGAAGTCAACCAATGGGTGAAGAAAGCCATCCTGCTGTCCTTCCGCCTGGAAGACAACGTGCCGATGTCGGCCGGCGCTGGCTACCCGCAGTTCTACGACAAGGTGCCCACCAAGTTCGCCAACTACACCGCTGAAGATTTCGCCAAGGGTGGCTTCCGCGTGGTGCCGCCTGCGGTGGCCCGTCACGGTTCCTTCATCGGCCGCAACGTGGTGCTGATGCCTTCGTACGTCAACATCGGCGCCTACGTCGATGAAGGCACGATGGTCGACACCTGGGCCACCGTCGGCTCGGCGGCCCAGATCGGCAAGAACGTTCACCTCTCCGGTGGTGTCGGCATCGGCGGCGTGCTGGAGCCGGTGCAGGCCGGCCCCGTCATCATCGAAGACAACTGCTTCATCGGTGCCCGTTCGGAAGTGGTCGAAGGCGTCATCATCGAAGAAAACTCGGTGCTGTCCATGGGCGTCTACATCGGCCAGTCGACCAAGATCTATGACCGCGAAACCGGCGAAGTCCACTACGGCCGCGTGCCGACGGGCTCGGTGGTGGTGCCGGGCAACCTACCCTCCAAGGATGGCAAGTACAGCCTGTATGCCGCGATCATCGTCAAGAAGGTCGATGCCCAGACCCGTTCCAAGACTTCCATCAACGAACTGCTGCGCGGCGAGTAATCCCGTCCTGCGGCTTGCCTGAAGTCCTGAAGCACCCACGCGCCGCGCCGGTCGTCCTGTCCGGCGCGGCGTCGTGTTCTAGTGGCCCCGATTGCGAGAACCAGCATGAGCGACAAGATCACCCTCTATGGCATCCCCAACTGCGATACCGTCAAGAAAGCCCGCGTGTGGCTGGACGAGCAAGGGATCGCCTATCACTTCCACGATTTCAAGAAGGCCGGCCTCACCGCCGAACAGGCGCAAGCCTGGCTGAAGGACGTGGAGCGCGACGTGCTGGTCAACCGCAAGGGGACCACCTGGCGCGCCCTGCCGGACGAACGCAAGGCGGCCATCACCGATGACGCCGCAGCCGTCGCCCTGATGGTGGAAAACCCCTCGGTGGTGAAGCGCCCGGTGCTCTTCGATGGCAAGCAGTATCACGTCGGCTTCAAGGCCGATCAGTATCAACACATTTTCGAGAAATGATCATGAGCAAGACGCTGGCCCTGACCCAGGAATTGATATCCCTTTCTTCCGTCACCCCCGAAGACAAAGGCTGCCAGGCCAGGCTGGCGGAATTGCTCGCGCCGCTGGGCTTCGTCTGCGAGACCATCCAGTCCGGCGACGTCACCAACCTGTGGGCGCGCAAGGGAACGGCGCAGCCGCTGGTGGTCTTTGCCGGCCACACCGACGTGGTACCGACCGGTCCGCTGGAAAAATGGCAGTCGCATCCCTTCCAGCCGACCCTGCGCGATGGTCGCCTGTACGGCCGTGGCGCCTCCGACATGAAGACTTCGATTGCCGCCATGGTGGTAGCTTGCGAAGAGTTCACGGCGACCCATCCGGAGCACAAGGGCTCGATCGGTTTCCTCATCACCAGCGATGAAGAAGGCCCGGCCATCGATGGGACGGTCGTCGTCTGCAATGCCCTGAAGGCGCGCGGCGAACAACTGGACTACTGCATCGTGGGCGAACCGACCTCGGCCAAGACCCTGGGCGACATGATCAAGAACGGCCGCCGCGGCACCATGTCGGGCAAGCTGACCGTCAAGGGCATCCAGGGCCATATCGCCTACCCGCAACTGGCGCGCAATCCCATCCACCAGGCTGCGCCGGCACTGGTCGAACTGGTGGCCGAACAGTGGGATGCGGGCAATGAATACTACCTGCCGACTTCCTGGCAGATTTCCAATATCCATGGCGGCACGGGTGCCTCCAACGTGATCCCGGGTGAAGTCGTGATCGACTTCAACTTCCGATTCTCCACAGCCAGCACCGTGGAAGGTTTGCAGCAGCGCGTACACGCCATCCTCGACAAGCATGGCCTGGAATACGACCTGAAGTGGACCGTCGGCGGCCTGCCCTTCCTGACCCCGCGCGGCGACCTCTCGGATGCGCTGTCCAAGGCGATCAAGGACGAGACCGGGCTGGACACCGAGCTGTCGACCACCGGCGGCACCTCCGATGGACGCTTCATCGCCCAGATCTGCCCGCAGGTGATCGAGTTCGGCCCGCCGAACGACAGCATCCACAAGATCGATGAGCACATCGAAGTGCGCTACATCGATCCGCTCAAGAACATCTACCGCAAGACGCTGGAAAACCTGCTCGCCTGAGCGGGCGGCCTTGCATTGAAGAGAACACCATGACCCCCAACAATTTCTCCACCGTGCGCGACCTGCTGCGCTACGCCGTGACCCGCTTCAACACCGAACAACTGTTCTTCGGCCACGGCAGCAGCAATGCGCTGGATGAAGCGGCTTACCTGATCCTGCATACGCTCAAACTGCCGCTGGACCAGCTCGATCCCTTCCTCGATGCGCGCCTCTTGCCCGAAGAAATCGCCTCGGTCATGCGCGTGATCGAACGCCGCAGCAAGGACCGCTTGCCGGCCGCCTACATTACCAATGAAGCCTGGCTGGGCGCCTATCGCTTCTACGTCGATGAGCGCGTGATCGTGCCGCGTTCCTTCATCGCCGAACTGATTCCGCAGCATTTCTCGCCCTGGATCCAGGACCCGGAATCCATCGAAAACGCGCTGGACCTGTGCACCGGTTCCGGCTGCCTGCCCATCCTGCTGGCCGATGCCTTCCCGAATGCGCAGATCGATGCGGTCGACATCTCCGCCGATGCGCTGGCCGTGGCGCGCAAGAACGTGGATGACTACCAGTTGCAGGAGCGCATCAAGCTGGTCGAATCCGACCTGTACACGCAACTGCCGCTGCGCAAGTACGATCTGATCATCAGCAATCCGCCCTATGTGAATTCCGGTTCCATGGCCAAGCTGCCCCAGGAATACCTGCGCGAGCCGCAACTGGCGCTGGCCGGTGGCGAGGATGGCATGGACCTGGTGCGCAAGATCGTCGCCGGTGCCGCCGAGCGCCTCACGCCCGAAGGCGTGCTGGTGGTCGAGATCGGCAATGAGCGCGCCTTCGCCGAAGCGGCCTTCCCGGAACTGGAACTGACCTGGCTGACCACCAGCGCCGGGGACGACATGGTGTTCCTGGTCACGGCCGAACAACTGCAACTGGCCTGAGCCTGAGCGCCCCTTTGAGTCTGAACCACCGATGATCCGTTTCCAGCAAGTTTCCCTCCAGCGTGGCGTCAAGCCACTGCTGGAGAATGTCGACCTGACGCTCAACCCGGGCGACAAGATCGGCCTGATCGGCGCCAACGGCGCCGGCAAGTCCAGCCTGTTCGCCATGCTGCGTGGCGAGCTGCACGCCGACTTAGGCAATATCGACTACCCGGCGCGCTGGCGCATGGCCTACGTGGCGCAGGAAACCCCGGCGCTGGACCGTCCGGCCATCGAGTACGCCATCGATGGCGATGCCCATCTGCGCCAGCTGGAAGCCGAACTGGCGCGTGCCGAAGCCCAGCCGGACGACAAACACGACGGCAATCACATCGCCGAACTGCATACTGCCCTGGCCGATGCGGATGCCTATACCGTGCGCTCCCGCGCCGAGCAATTGCTGCTGGGCCTGGGATTTTCGCTGGAACAGATGGAGCGGCCGGTGGCCAGCTTCTCCGGTGGCTGGCGCATGCGCCTGAACCTGGCGCAGGCACTGATGTGCCCGTCCGACCTGCTGCTGCTGGACGAACCGACCAACCACCTGGACCTGGATGCCATCATCTGGCTGGAAGACTGGTTGAAGCGCTACGAGGGCACCCTGCTCATCATTTCCCACGACCGCGATTTCCTGGATGGCGTGGTGAACGTGATCGTTCATATCGATGATCGCAAGCTGAAGCGTTATTCCGGCAACTACAGCGCGTTCGAACGCCAGCGCTCGGCCCAGCTGGAACTGATGGCGGGGATGATCGAGAAGCAGCAGCGCCAGCGCGCGCACCTGCAATCCTTCATTGACCGCTTCAAGGCCAAGGCGACCAAAGCGCGCCAGGCGCAGAGCCGCATGAAGGCTTTGTCCAAGATGGAAGAGCTGGCACCGCTGCGGGCGGCAGCTGAATTCTCGTTTGAATTCCGCGAGCCCTTGTCTGCGCCCAATCCGCTGCTGGTGATGGAAAAGGTCAACGCCGGCTATCACATCGAGGGCAAGAACGGTGCGCCGGATGAAGACAAGATCATCGTGCATGGCATCGATTTCTCGCTGCAGAATGGCCAGCGTATTGGCCTGCTGGGTGTCAACGGTGCAGGTAAATCGACGCTCATCAAGACCGTGGCCGGCGAGATCGATCCACTGTCCGGCACGGCCCGTCTGGGCAAGGGCCTGGTGATCGGTTACTTCGCCCAGCACCAGGTGGAAATGCTGCGTCATGACGAATCACCGCTGTGGCATCTGACTCGCCTCGCGCCGGATGTGCGCGAGCAGGAGTTGCGCAATTTCCTGGGCAGCTTCAACTTCAACGGCACCATGGCCACGTCGTCCATCGCGCCCTTCTCGGGTGGCGAAAAGGCGCGCCTGGCGCTGGCCCTGATCGTCTGGCAGCGCCCCAACCTGCTGCTGCTGGACGAACCGACCAACCACCTCGACCTGGAAACCCGCGAAGCGCTGACCATGGCGCTGGCGCAGTTCGAGGGCACGCTGGTACTGGTCTCCCACGATCGCCACCTGCTGCGTGCCACCACCGACCAGTTCCTGATCGTGGCCGAAGGCAAGCTGCAACCCTTCGATGGCGACCTGGACGACTACAAGGACTGGCTCTTCAAGACCAAGCTGGCCGCCCGCAATGACGCCGCAGCCGCTGCCCCGCTGCCGACGGCCAGCCAGGTGGTGGAGGCCGCCCCGGCCTCGCTGGTGGATCGCAAGGAACAGAAGCGCATGGAAGCCGAGCAGCGGCAGAAGATGTCGGCCCTGAAAAAGCCCATCGAGGCCCGCATCAAGCGGCTCGATGAGCAGATCGCCAAGCTCAACGTCCGCAAGGCCGAGATCGATGCGCGCCTGGCCAGCCCCGACATCTACGATGCCGCCAACAAGGAAGAACTGAAGACGCTCATCACCGACCAGGCCTACTGCAGCAAGGAACTGGAACAGCTGGAAAACGAATGGCTGGAACAGCAGGAAGCGCTGGAGCAATTGCAGGCCTGAGCCGGCGGAACCGCGGCTGGCATAAGCTTTCTACATCAATGTCTTAAGCCAGCCCTTGCAGTTGGGCAAAACGAAGGCATCATTGCGCCCTGGCCGCACTTTTTTGTGGCGAAAGTTTTGATAAGGACATCGACATATGAACAAGAACATCAAGCAATGGCTGCTGGCCGGTGCCGGCGCGGCACTGCTGGCTTCCTCCCTGAGCGTCTCGGCAGCCGACCTGCTGCAATCGGTCAAGAGCAGCGGCACGCTGAAGGTGGCGCTGGAAGGCAACTATCCTCCGTTCAACTTCAAGGATGCCAAGACGGGCGAGCTGACCGGTTTCGAAGTCGACGTGGCCAAGCTGCTGGCGGCCAAGCTGGGCGTCAAGCCAGTGTTCACCACCACCGAGTGGAGCGGCATCCTGGCCGGCCTGGGCGCGGGCAAGTATGACGTCATCATCAACCAGGTCGGCATCACCGACGAGCGCCAGAAGGCTTTCGATTTCTCCGATCCGTACACCCTCTCCAGCGCCCAGCTGATCGTGCGCAAGGATGAGAAGCGCGAATTCAAGAGCCTGGAAGACCTGAAGGGCAAGAAGCTCGGCCTGGGCCAGGGCACCAACTTCGAGCAGAAGGCCAAGGCCGTGCCGGGCATCGACGTGCGCACCTATCCGGGCTCGCCCGAATACCTGGCTGACCTGGCGGCTGGCCGCATCGACGCTGCCCTCAACGACAGCTTGCTGGTGGGCTACATCCTGAAGTCGACCAACCTGCCCTTGAAGGCCGGCAGCCCCATCGGCACCGTCGACAAGATCGGCATTCCCTTCCGCAAGGGCAATCCGGAATTCAAGGCTGCGCTGAACAAGGCCCTGGCCGACATCAAGGCCGATGGCAGCTTCAAGGCCGCTTCCGAGAAGTGGTTCGGCATTGACGTGAGCCAGCCGCCGAAAGCACAATAAGGCGCGCTCAATCCGGCACTGCATGCCGCCCGGCACGCTCCGGGCGGACCAACTTATCCCCGCATCGCGGGGATAATTTTTTAGTTCGAATGCTTATGGAAATTCTGGACCTGCTACAGCAAGCCGCCCCCACCCTGGCCAAGGGCGTGGGCTATACCCTGCTCTTCGCGCTGGCTTCGATGGTCGGCGGGCTGGTGCTGGGCTTCGTGCTGGCGGTGGCGCGTATCGTTCCCTGGCGCCCGATCCACTGGCCTGCTGCGCTCTACGTCAGCATGATGCGCGGCACCCCGCTGCTGGTGCAGATCTTCGTGGTCTATTACGGCTTGCCGGGCATCGGTATCGAATTCTCGCCGCTGACGGCGGGCGTGCTCACGCTCAGTCTCAATGCCGGGGCCTACCTGTCGGAAAGCCTGCGCGGTGCCATCTTGGGGGTAACGCATGGCCAGTGGAATGCTTCCTACAGCGTCGGGCTGACCTATTTCCAGACCTTGCGCTACATCATCGTCCCGCAGGCGGTGCGCATTGCCGTGCCCTCGATGAGCAACACCCTGATCAGCCTCATCAAGGATACCTCGCTGGTCTCGGTCATCACGGTGACCGAACTAATGCTGGCGACCAAGGAAGTCATTGCCGTGACCTTCCGCCCGCTGCCGCTGTACCTGGCCGCTGCGGCCATCTACTGGATGCTGAGCCTGTGTTTCGAGGCCTTGCAGCACCGGCTGGAGAAACGGCTGGGCAAGGCACACCAGAACAACTGATCTCGCCCATCAAAACAAAAAGCCCGAATGCAATGCACTCGGGCTTTTTGTCGGGTGAAATGGGAATCTTTCCCGCTGGCCGAACTCAACGCTTGACGCGGTAGATGTCCTGGCCGACTTCGTTGATCTGGCGGCGCAGTTCGCGGCGTTCATCGGCACTGAGCTTGCCGTTGCGGCGCTGGTCCTGATCGCTGGCGATCTGGTCACGGTGATCCGGCGGGCCGAAGTCGCCGCCGTGCTGCCTGAAGTCGCCCGGCTGGCCGGGCATCGGCCGGCCGCCCTGGGGCGGGCCAGCCAGCGCGGCGGCTCCCACTCCGAGCGCCAGCATCGCTGCCAGACATAGCTTGTTGACGACTGCAATCTTCATAATGCGATTTTTCCGGGGGCAGAGAATCAGGAAGAGAAAGCGGTAACGGCGTGGCTTTCCCGACGTGATTCCAGTTTAGGCCGCAGGCCGCGATGGTATAAGATGATTAAGGTAAGGTATGTAACAGTTTGTAATGGATCAACGGCCCCGACTTGCTCAAAATCGCCAAGACGCTACCATAGGCAACATGAATACGACTCCCGGCAACAACAATAGTAATACGACAACATCCACCAATCAATTCAAAGTATTGGTGGTGGATGACGACATCCGCCTGCGCGACCTGCTGCGCCGCTATCTGACCGAGCAAGGCTTCAACGTGGTGACGGCGGAAAACGCCCAGGCCATGAACAAGCTGTGGATCCGCGAGCGCTACGATCTGCTGGTGCTGGACCTCATGCTGCCCGGCGAAGATGGCCTGGCCATCTGTCGGCGCCTGCGCGGTGCCGGCGACCAGACCCCGATCATCATGCTCACCGCCAAGGGCGAGGACGTGGACCGCATCATCGGCTTGGAAATGGGTGCCGACGACTACCTGCCCAAGCCCTTCAACCCGCGTGAACTGGTGGCCCGCATCAATGCGGTGCTGCGCCGCAAGGGTCCCGACGAGCTGCCGGGCGCGCCCTCGGAAACGCCGGAAACCTTCGAGTTCGGCGATTTCATCCTCGACCTGGGTACGCGCACCCTCAAGAAGAACGGCGAAACGATTTCCCTGACCACCGGCGAATTCTCGGTACTGAAGGTATTTGCACGCAACGCCCGCCAGCCGCTGTCGCGCGAAAAGCTGATGGAAATGGCCCGTGGCCGCGAATATGAAGTCTTCGACCGCAGCCTGGACGTGCAGATTTCGCGCCTGCGCAAGCTGATCGAGCCGGACCCGGCCAATCCGCTGTACATCCAGACCGTCTGGGGCCTGGGTTATGTCTTCATCCCGGAAGGGAAACCGCGCTGATTTCCCGCTTCACCCCTGACCCGCAGGCCGTTTGCCGATGAAAACCCGCCCTCAATCCGGATGGTTCAGCAACGGCCTGTTCTGGCGCACCTTCTTCCTCCTGACCTTCCTGATCACCGCCAGCATGGTGGCCTGGGTGGCCAGCTTTCGCATGGTCGAACGCGGCCCGCGGGCCGAGCAGCTGGCCGCACAGATCGTCTCGGTGGTCACCATCACGCGCGCCGCGCTGACGCACTCGGCCCCCGAGATGCGCAGGGAGTTGCTGTTCGACCTGGCCAGCAATGAAGGCATCCGCATCTATCCGCTGGAAAAGACTGACCGCATCGCCCCGCTCGATGATTCGCCCATCGTGCCCGAGCTGGAATACTACGTGCGCCAGTCGCTGGACGAGAACACCATCTTTGCCTCCAGCGTCAACGAGGTGGACGGTTTCTGGATCAGTTTCAACATCGACGATGACCAATACTGGCTCATGCTCGACCGCGGCCGGCTGGATCGCACCTCGGGGCTGCAATGGCTGGGTTGGGGTTCGATTGCGCTGTTCCTCTCGCTGATCGGTGCGGTCTTCATCTCGACACTCATCAACCAGCCGTTGGCCCGCCTGACGGCGGCCGCCCGCGCCATCGCCAAGGGTCGCCAGCCCGAACCGCTGCCCGAATCCGGCCCGACCGAAATCGAGGAGGCCAACCGCAGCTTCAACCAGATGGTGGCCGACCTCAACCGCATCGAATCGGACCGCGCACTGATCCTGGCCGGTATTTCGCACGACCTGCGCACGCCCCTGGCGCGCATGCAGCTGGAGGTGGAAATGGCCAATCTGTCGGATGAATCGCGCGACGGCATGCACTCCGACCTGGCGCAGATGGACAGCATCATCGGCCAGTTCCTCGACTACGCGAAGCCCATCGACACCAACAGCATGGAAAGCACCGACCTGGCCGGAGTGCTGGAAGATGTCGCGGCCAAGTCTGCGCGGCTGTCGGACGTCAAGATCACCACCGAGATCACGCCTGCCACCGAAATAGCCGGCAATGCTACCGAACTGGCGCGAGTATTCAGCAACCTGGTGGAGAACGCGCGGCGCTACGGCAAGACGCCGGGCACCGACTGCGCCGAGATTCATCTGCGCAGCCGCATCGAAGGCCACCAGGTGGTGGTGGAAGTGTTCGACCATGGTTTCGGTGTGCCCGAGAGCGAATGTGAACGCCTGCTGCGTCCCTTCACCCGCCTCGACGCCGCCCGTGGCCAGGCCAATGGTTCCGGCCTGGGGCTGGCCATCGTCAACCGCATCGTGCTCAAGCACAATGGCAAGCTGGTCCTGAAGGGCCACGAAGAAACCCATGGCGGGCTGCTGGTGCAGATTTCCCTGCCGTTGAAGGGCCATCGCCGCCATGCGTGAGCGCGCATCGCCCTGGCACCTCCTGCCCTGGCTCTTGGGGGCTGCCCTACCCGGCCTGGCCTGGGCGCAGACCTATACCGACCGCAACCTGAGCATCCCCGCAGCCGGCAGCGACGCCGGCAAGCGGCCCATCGTGATCGTCTCGCCGGTCACGCCGACCGGCCCTTCGCCGCGCAATATCGCGCCTGCCAGCGGTGGCCCGTCCGGCGCCTATGCCTCCGACGAGCCGGGACCGGACATCCGCCAGCGCAACACTGACTACATCACGCAATTCAAGGTGGTGGGACAGGTGCCGCCCGGCGCGACCATTCGCAAGGTCAGCTGGCGCTATACGCTGGCCAGCAAGCCGCCCGGATTCGAGGCAAAAATCTGCTGGCAGGATGCGGGATGGTGCTGGGACGTGAGCCAGGCCAATGCTGGCAGTACCGACTTCTTCAACGGCCGCGACGCCACCCGGCCCTTCCAGCTGCATTACAGCGTGCGCGGCACGGCACGCATGGGCGAGGCGCCCATCAAGGGCGAGATCAACCAGGTCATCGTCACCTTCGACACGCCCGGCTGAGCCTTGGCCAAACTTCTTCAGGCGGCGTAATCGTCGATCTCGCGCGCCTTCTGCAAGGCGTCATCGATGCGCTCCACCGGAATCACCTTCAATCCCTCGATGGTTTGTTTGGGCGCATTGGCCTTGGGAATGACAGCGATCGAGAAGCCCAGCTTGGCCGCCTCGCGCAAGCGCTCCTGGCCGCGCGGTGCCGGACGGATCTCGCCGGCCAGGCCGACTTCCCCGAACACCACCAGGCCACGCGGCAAGGGCTTGTTGCGCATGGAGGAATTGATGGCCAGCAGCACCGCCAGGTCGGCTGCGGGTTCGGTGATCTTCACACCACCAACCGCGTTGATGAACACGTCCTGATCAAACGCCGCTACACCCGCATGACGGTGCAGCACAGCCAGCAGCATGGCCAGGCGGTTCTGCTCCAGCCCGACCGAGAGTCGGCGTGCATTGGGCACGTGTGAACTGTCCACCAGGGCCTGGATTTCCACGAGCAGCGGACGCGTGCCTTCTTGCGTCACCATGACGCAAGAGCCCGGCACCTGGTTTTCGTGCTGCGACAGGAACAGGGCCGAGGGATTGGAAACACCCTTCAAGCCCTTCTCGGTCATGGCAAACACGCCCAGTTCATTCACTGCGCCAAAACGGTTCTTGAAGGCACGCACCAGCCGGAAGCTGGAATGGGTATCGCCCTCGAAATAGAGCACCGTATCGACGATGTGCTCCAGCACGCGCGGCCCGGCCAGCGCACCTTCCTTGGTGACGTGGCCGACCATGATGATGGTGATGCCGGAGGTCTTGGCCACCCGCGTCAACTGCGCCGCGCATTCGCGCACCTGCGCCACCGAGCCGGGGGCCGAGGTCAGGGCATCCGAATAGAGGGTCTGGATGGAGTCGATCACCGCCACTTCGGGCTTGTGCTCGGCCAGGGTGGCGAGGATCTTTTCCAGCTGGATCTCAGCCTGCAATTGCAGCTCGCGCGCATCCACCGCCAGCCGCTTGGCGCGCAGGGCAATCTGCGAACCGGACTCTTCGCCGCTCACATAGAGCACCTTCTTGAGCCTGGAGATATTGGCCAGCGCCTGCAGCAGCAGGGTCGACTTGCCGATGCCGGGATCGCCCCCGATCAGCGCCACCCCGCCCGGCACCAGGCCGCCACCCAGCACGCGGTCGAATTCCTCGATGCCGGTGCCGAAGCGCGGTACATCAATGGCTTCGATATCGGCCAGGCTCAATACCGGTGCGGTCTGCGCCAGGCTTTGCGGCGTGGACGAATAGCGATTGCCGCCACCCGCCTCCACCAGGGTTTCGACCAGGGTATTCCACTGCCCGCAAGCCGGACACTGGCCGGCCCATTTGTTGCTGATCCCGCCGCATTCGGTGCAGGTGTAATTGGTCTTGACCTTCGCCATCGTCGCCTTGCTGCTCTGTGCTCTGTGCTGTCCGTGTCCACCGAACTTCCCGAAAATCGGTCAGGAAGTTCATTTATTTTCGATCAGTCGACCTCGCGTACCGCCACCCGTGGTGCCAATGCGCACATCAATTCATATCCGATCGTACCCGCCGCAAATGCGACCTCATCGATGGGCAACTGCTGGCCCCAGAGCTCGACGCGGCTGCCCACGCCAGCATTGGGCAGGTCGGTCAGGTCCACGCACAGCATGTCCATCGAGACCCGGCCCAGGGTGCCGGTCTTGATGCCATCGACCACCACCGGGGTGCCGGTGGGCGCGTGGCGCGGGTAGCCGTCGGCATAGCCGCAGGCGACCACGCCCACACGCGTGGTCTTGTCGGCCACGAAGCGGCTGCCGTAGCCGATGGCTTCGCCGGGGCCGATTTCCTGCACGCCGATGATCTGGCTCTCCAGCGTCATCGCCGGACGCAGGCCGAAGTCGGCGGCGCTGCCGCCACCGGGAGTACCGCCGTAGAGCATGATGCCCGGGCGCACCCAGTCATGGGCCAGTTCGCCATGCATCAGGTCGGCGGCGGAATTGCACAGGCTCAGGGGACCGGGCAGGCCTTCGCTGCCGGCCTGGAAGCGGCGCACCTGTTCGGACAGCGGCAGGGCCGGATTGCGGGCATCGTCGGCATTGGCGAAGTGGGTCATCAGGGTGATGCTGCGCACGCTGGCGATCTTGCTCACCCGCGCATGGGCGACACGGAAGGCATCGGGCTTGAAACCCAGGCGGTTCATGCCGCTGTTCATCTTCAGGTGCACATGCAGGGGGCGATCAGTGACGAATTGTTCCAGCAGCGCGATCTGTTCGTCGCAATGCACGGCAAACTGGATGTCGTGGCGGGCCAGCACCGGCAGGTCATCGGCATCGAAGAACCCTTCCAGCAGCAGGATGGGCTTGGTCCAGCCCAGTTCGCGCAGGCGTACCGCATAGTCCGGCTCGACCAGCGCCAGGCCGTCGGCGTCGGCGAAGCCGCGCATGGCGCGTTCCAGCCCGTGGCCGTAGCCGTTGGCCTTGAGCACGCCCCAGACGCGGGCATTGGGCGCGTGGGCACGGGCGACGGCGAGATTGTGTTGAAGTGCGGAAATGCTGATGGAGGCGACGATCGGTCTTGGCATGATAGGCGGTAGCAGTAACGGGGGCAGATGGCTAATCAGATGGCGAGTAAAAGACTGATCGCACAATGGCAATCAGCCTGCATCAGCTGGCAATGCGCACGGCGAGCAGCAACGCCGCCATGGGCCTGCCTGTCGCAGTTCGCCCGGAAGTTTTGTCCAGCGGGGAACAAGCGGGCATTTTACCGGACGAACATCTTTCTGGTGGGACTTATGACGGAGTGCGCATGGTTTCATGGTATAAAGCTAGCCGGACATCATTTGTTATACATCTTGGACAGGGATGAATCGCGGTTTCTATACCATCATGGCGGCGCAGTTCTTTTCGTCGCTCGCCGATAACGCGCTGCTGATCGCCGCCATCGCCCTACTTGCCGAAATGCACTCTCCAGCGTGGATGACCCCGCTGCTGAAGCTGTTCTTCGTGCTTTCCTACGTGCTGCTGGCAGCCTTCGTGGGCGCCTTCGCCGACGCCTTCCCCAAGGGCAAGGTCATGTTGATCACCAACATGATCAAGATCGGCGGCTGCTCCCTCATGTTCTTTACCGTGCATCCGTTGCTGGCCTATGCCGTGGTCGGCTTCGGCGCGGCGGCGTATTCGCCGGCCAAGTACGGGATCCTCACCGAACTGCTGCCACCGGAAAAACTGGTCGCTGCCAATGGCTGGATCGAGGGACTGACGGTGGGCTCCATCATCATGGGCACGGTGCTGGGGGGCGCGCTGGTCAATCCCAAGATTTCCGCCGTGATCCTCAGCTTCGATTTCCCGTTCTTCGACCTGCCCGTCGACACCCCCACTGAAGCGGCGCTGTGCATCATCTCCTGCATCTACATCATCGCCGCGCTGTTCAATTTCTACATCCCCGATACCGGTGCCCGCTACGAGCACCAGGAACGCAATCCCATCCGCCTCATCGTCGATTTCGCCGGCTGCTTCACCACCCTGTGGAAGGACAAGCTGGGCCAGATTTCGCTGGCCGTGACCACGCTCTTCTGGGGCGCCGGTGCGACGCTGCAGTTCATCGTGCTGAAGTGGGCCGAGAAGTCCCTGCACATGCCGCTGGACCGGGCCGCCATCCTGCAGGGCATCGTCGCCGTGGGCGTGGCGCTGGGCGCGGTGGCCGCAGCCCGCTTCGTGCCGCTGAAGAAATCGCTGACCGTCATGCCCCTGGGCATCATCATGGGCATCGTGGTGATGCTGATGACCACCACCACCTCGGTGTGGATCGCCTATCCGCTGCTGGTGATCGTGGGCGCGCTGTCGGGCTATTTCGTGGTGCCGATGAACGCCCTGCTGCAACATCGCGGCCACGTACTCATGAGTGCCGGCCATTCGATTGCCGTGCAAAACTTCAACGAGAACCTCTCGGTGCTGACCATGCTGGTGCTGTATGCCTTCATGGTGCGCATGAACCTGGACGTCAATACCGTCATCATCATCTTCGGCTGCTTCGTGGCGGGCGTGATGTACCTGATCATGCGCCGCCATACCGCCAACCAGCGCGAGCACGATTCGCTGGCGCTGATCGGCGAGGACAAGCATCCCCACCACTGATTTCAGATGAATAAAAGGTCAGGGCCGACGGCTCAGACCTGAACGATCGCGTGCTGCACGGTAGTCGCAGCACGCGCTTCCCACTGCGGCGGCACGACGAAGCCGCGCGCCACCTCCAGCAGTTCTGGTTCGGCACCTTCCTTCACGCGGCATTGCGCAACCATGACCGGGCTGTCGTCGGCCTGGAACATCTCCTCCAGCTTCCCAAGCAATTGCGCCAGCGACATCCCCGGCCCGACCGGCAAGCATGCCGGTGCCAGCCAGGACAGGCGCGGCAGCAAGGCATAGCACGCCGCGCCATCGTCGATGGCCTGCAAGGACGGCGCATCGCACCAGAATCCCCGGCAATGGTCAGCGTTGATGCCCATTGTCGGTGGCAAGACCAGCTCCACACCCAGCGGATAGAACAGCCACCCCTTGACCAGGGCACGCGCCGCCACTACTGGCGCGGGCAACACCGCCTGGGCGGCCGGATGTTCGGAAAGCCGCAGTTGCTGCTGCATGATCTTGCGCATCTTGCGGCCCAGTGAGTCGGCCAGGTTGGGACCGACGAAGGCGTCGGCCTGCGCTTGCATGGAAGCTTCTCGCGCCTGCAGGAGGTAGAACTTGGTGGCGAATTCCCAATGCACGACGCCTGCATCATTCTCCGCATCGGGCGAGCGCACCAGGAAATCGAATTCTCCCAGCGTCTCCCGCGTCGCTCCCTGGTTGCGCACCTGCAGGTTGGCGGCGACCAGGCAGTCCTGCTGGCGCAGATAGAAGCCGAGGAGTTTTTCGGCATACCGCCCGAGGCGCCCCGAAGGCTGCTGCGCCATGTGGGCGTGCAGCGCCGCGTTGAGGACGGGATCGTATTGCAGGTCATGCAGCCAGCCGGCCACCTCGGGCGAGAGCTGGCCCAGCGTGGCGATGCGCCCTTCCCAGCAGGCCGCATCCGCAGCCAGCAGGTCAGGCGCATACAGCAACCAGGCCAGCGCGCGCACGTGCGGATCGCGCAACGCCGGCCAGCGCTGGTGGAAGCGCGCCTGATGCGTGGTCAAGTCCATGCCCGGCATGGCCTCAGCGCGGTTGTGCCTGGTAGGTGCTCATCGCCAGGCACAGGTCGGCCCAGGCCTTGCTCTTGTCGGTGAGCGTGCGTAGCAGGTAGGCCGGGTGATAGGTCACAACCAGCGGCCGGTCCTGATAGCGATGCACCGTGCCGCGCAGGCGCGAGACGGGTGTAGCCGGGTCCATGCCCAAAAGCGAAATGGCGGCAGTCTTGCCCAGCGCCACCAGCACGGTGGGCTGGATCAGTTCGATCTGGCGTTGCAGATACGGCAGGCAGGAGGCCACCTCCTGCGGCGAGGGCGGGCGGTCGCGGCCGTTGTCGTCAGTGGGACGGCATTTGACGATGTTGGCGATGTAGGCGTTTTCGCCCCGCTTGACGCCCATGGCCTGCAGCATGTTGTCCAGCAGCTTGCCGGCCGGACCGACGAAGGGTTCGCCCTGCTGGTCCTCGTTGCGGCCCGGGCCTTCGCCGATGAAGAGCCATTTGGCCTTTTCGTCGCCCACGCCGAAGACGGTGTTCTTGCGTCCCTGGCACAGGCCGCAGTGGCGGCAGTCGGATACCTGCTGCTTCAGCTGCGGCCAGTCCATGGCCTTGATGCGGGCCAACACGGGATCGACGGCAGGAGCGTCTTCGTCCTCATCGCCGTCAGGAATGAGCATGGGCTCCAACGAGGTGGCGAAGTCCATCTCGTCCAGCCAGGACGGCGGGCCGCCCACTTCCTCGGCCGGGGCGCGCGGGCGAACCGGCGCAGCGGGGGCCGCCGGTGATTGCGGCCGCACTGCAGGGGCCGCGACGGGTGCTCTGGATTGTGCGACAACGGGCTCGGGCAGGATGGCTTCTTGCAGTTCCGCAGGTGCTGCCGGAGCGGCCGCGACGTTTTCCTGCGCAGGTGCTTCGACCTGTGCCGCCTGCATTTCTTCCACCGCCAGTTCGCGCCGCACCCACACCGGGCCGATGCCCAGGGCATCCAGCAAGGCCAGGGAGGACCCGAAGTCCGGTTCTTGTTTCAATTCTTCATTCATAAGGGCAGGCTCATGACGATAGCCCCTTCTCGGGTCTGGTTGGCGGCGGGATAGTAGTTCTTGCGCCGGCCGATTTCGGCAAAGCCGTACTGGCGGTAGACCTTGGCCGCATGCAGGTTCGATTCGCGCACTTCCAGCAGCATGGTGCGCATGCGGTGCTGGCGCGCCAGCGCCGTGGCCTGGTCCAGCAGCAGGCGGCCCAGCCCTTGATGCTGATGCAGCGCGGCCACGCTGATGTTGAGCAGATGCGCTTCATCGACAGCCAGCATGACCAGGAAATAGCCCAGCAATTCGCCGTGGCCGTCACGCAGCGTCTGCGCCTGGTAGCCGCTGTAGAGCGAATCCTGGAAATTGCCCCGGGTCCAGGGATGGGAATAGACGGCCTCTTCGATCCGCACCACCGCATCCAGGTCGCCCGCGCCCATGGCCGCGAAATGCAGACGGCCATAACGCGGATGCAAGACCGGCTGAGGCAGCGCCAGTTCATCCATGCTCATGCAGCACCTTTGGCGGCATCGCGCACTTCGCGTTCGGCAGTGGTCAGGGCGACCTTGTTGCGCAGGTAAAGCGGTTGGGCCTGCTGCGCGGGCAAGGCAAGGCCCTCGTTGAAATGCACCTGGCCCAGCGTAGCCACCTGGCGCGCATGGGGCATGGCCAGCGGATGGATGGAGGCAAAGGCGCTGGCGCAGAAGTCAGTACTGAAGTGCTCGGCATACACCGACAGGCCGTTGCCGCAAGCGTGGGGACGGTGATCCACCGGCACATCGGCAGCGGACGACAGGGCCGGTTCGGCCAGCACATCCCAGCCGCCCTGGGCGCGGGCCCGGTAACGGGCCCAGTAGACTTCACCCATGCGGGCGTCGAGGATGGCCAGGACTTCATCGGCCTCGGGCGCCTCGTCGCGGCAAGCCTGGGCTGCGGCTTCCAAGGTGATGACAGGAACTACGGGCCGGTCGGCCCCGAAGGCAAGACCCTGCACCACGCCGCAGGCCGTGCGCACGCCAGTGAAGGAGCCGGGCCCGACACCAAAGGCCAGCGCGTCGCATTGGGACAGCGCCAGGCCGGCATCGGCCAGCAATTGCTGGATCATGGGGAGAATGGCATCGGAGTGGGTCTGGGTGCCAGCGGACTGGCGCGCAATCAGTTCGCCCCGGTAGAGCAAGGCCGCCGAGGCCAGCTCGGTGGAGGTTTCAATGGCAAGAATCGTGGACATCCCGCTATTTTACCGTGCGGCGCGCAATTGTTCGGTTCGTTCGCGTCTATCGTGAGCCTTTGTGCGGCAGCGCAAAACCATGCGCCGCGAAGGGGGTAAAATAAGCACGCCATGTCCTACCAGAAACTAGACCAAACCAACCGCCGCCACCTTGCCGAGGCGCTTCGCAACGACACCTGGGTCGTGGCCTGCCTGTGCGCGAACTGGTGCGGCAGCTGCCGTGAATATGAAGCTGCCTTCCAGGCCTGGGCGGCACGCTATCCGCAACACCATTTCGTCTGGATCGACATCGAAGACCAGGCCGATCTGGTCGGCGATCTCGACATCGACAATTTCCCCACCCTCCTGATCGAACGCGGCGCCACCGTGGCCTTCTTCGGCCCCATGGAACCGGATACCCGGCTGGCCGAGCGCATCCTGCTGGCCCAGTTGGACAAGAGCGACGCCGAGCTGCAGCGCGAAGCCGCCAGTACGCCGGAACGCCGCACCTGGCAGCAGGAATGCGCGCTGCTGGACAAGCTGGCCGACGTGATCGGCTGAAGCTCCCCAGGCTTGCAGCGGGTTTCAGCCCAGCCAGGGATCGGTTTCCGGATGCGGAAAGCGCGCGCTGACGAAATCGGCAAAGCTGCGCACCTTGGCCGACAACAGCCGTCGGCTCGGATACACCATTGAAATGACCACCTGGCCCATATCGAAGCCCGGCAACACCTGCACCAGCTTGCCACAGCGCAGGTCATCCCCGAGCGAATAGGAAGGCCGCAGCACGATCCCCATGCCGGCCAGCGCCAGGTCGCGCAACAGTACCCCGCTATTGGAAACCACCTTGCTGACGATGGGCACATCCATCACGCCGGCCTCGGTATTGACATGCCAGTGATGGCGCAAATATTCATGCGAGAAGTTCAGGCAGCTGTGCCGGGACAGGTCTTCGGGCTGTTCAGGCGCACCGGCGCGGGCCACGTAGGCAGGTGAAGCACAAAGGATCACCTTGGCTACACCCAGCTGTCGCACGATCATGCTGGCATCGAACTTTTGCATGCTACTGAAGAATCCGATATCGATGCCCTCCTCCACCAGGTCGATGGAGCGGTCGGAAAGGTGGATGTCCAGCGCCACTTCGGGGTAAGCCTCGGCATAGGTGGCCAGCATCTCGCCCAGCTGGGACTGGCCGAAACCGGCATTGGAATAGATCGCCAGGGTGCCGGCCGGGCGTTTGGTCTCCATGGACACCAAGGCCTCGGCATCATCGACCTCGGCCAGGATCATGCGCACCCGCTCCAGATAAGCCTGCCCGGCCTCGGTGAGGGAAAGACGGCGGGTCGAGCGATTGAGCAGGCGCGTGCCCAGATGGGCTTCCAGATCGGCAATGAACCGGGTGGCCACGGCATTGGAAATCTCCAGCAACTCGGCTGCGCGCACGAAACTGCCCTGCTCCACCACCTTGGCAAACACCCGCATTGATTGCAGACGATCCATTTTTCAAGCCCTCGATTGTTCCACAAAGAGAAATAGTCAATTCCGATTAAACCTATTTTTCTTCGTCTTCGCAATATTTACACTTCAGTTATCGGTTGGCGCGATGCAGCACAGCAACACAGCAATACAGAAGACGCCAGCCGGCTTCGCCAGCATGCCCGCGAGTGGGCTTTCCACGAGGAGAGCACCGGCTTGCCGGCCTCTGGAGAAGAACACCCCCCACTTACCTGAACAGAGGACACTATCATGAACATCAAGAATATCGTCGTTGCCGCCTCCCTGCTGGCCGCTGCCGGCGCCGCCATGGCCGAAGCACCGTATCCCCCGGAAACCCCGTTCCACTCGACCCAGACCCGCGCCGACGTGAAGGCTGAACTGCAACGCGCCCAAACCAATCACGAGATCGTCTCGCGCAATGAATATCCTTTCATTCGCCAGGCTCCCTCGCAACTGAGCCGCCAGGATGTCGAAAAGCAAGTGCAACAAGCCAACGGCGCCTCGCAAAGCCTGTACACCGGCGCCTGATCGGAACCGATTTGCATCCGAATGACGGATGGACCGATTCCCTCACGGCCGTGTTCCGCACCGGAGCATGCCCCGCGCTGAACTGAAATGAGCGCGAACGAATGCCCGCCGCCTGCGTCTGAACCGGCTTGCCGGGATCTTGCAATACCGTAGCAGCTTCACCAGCAGTACCGCAGTTCCACGTACCGCAGCACCAACTGCCATGCCGCCATGAATGACCGGGCGCATGACAGCTGGTGCCCCAGCCTTCACCCCGCCTCTTCTTGCCTTCCCTTTTTCTTCACTTATCCAGCCTGGTGTGCACGGCCCGCGCATTCTCACCGCCTGAGCCTGGCAAATCGTGCAGGCAAGCGCTTGCCGACGCTCATTTTTGCTGCGTTGCCACATGCAAAATTCCCCGCAAAGTCGTGCCAGATCAAGCTTTCCCTTGAGATTTTGGCGCACCGCATGTAAAGTCAAGGGTTTGTTCCTTCCGGCCTAGCTAAGGGTTTCTTGTCAAAGTCGGGCCACCTATTTTTATCCCTATGGCTTTATACGTTCACAAATACGGCGGCACCTCGATGGGCTCAATCGAGCGCATCCAGAATGTCGCAAAGCGCGTTGCCAAATGGCACGACGCCGGCCATCAGATCGTTGTCGTGCCTTCGGCGATGTCTGGTGAAACCAACCGCCTCCTGGGCATGGCCAAGGAAATCATGGCCCAGCCCGATGGCCGTGAGCTGGACATGCTGGCCTCCACTGGCGAACAGGTCTCGGTGGCGCTCTTGGCCATTGCCCTGCAGGCGCTGGGCAAGCAGGCCGTGTCCTACGCTGGCTGGCAGGTTCCCATCAAGACCGACTCGGCCTTCACCAAGGCGCGCATCCGCTCTATCGATGATGCCAAGGTCCGCAAGGATCTGAATGCCGGCAAGATCGTCATCATCACCGGCTTCCAAGGTGTGGACGCCGACGGCAACATCACCACCCTGGGTCGTGGCGGCTCGGACACCTCGGCCGTGGCCGTGGCCGCGGCCATGAAGGCTGCCGAATGCCTGATCTACACCGACGTGGATGGCGTCTACACCACCGACCCGCGCGTGGTGAGCGATGCCCGCCGCCTGAAGACCGTGACCTTCGAGGAGATGCTGGAAATGGCCTCCCTGGGTTCCAAGGTCCTGCAGATCCGCTCCGTGGAATTCGCCGGCAACTACAAGATGCCGACCCGCGTGCTGTCGTCGCTGACCGACCCGCTCACGCCGCTGGCCGAAGAAGCCGCCTCCGGCACCCTGATTTCGTTTGAGGAAGACAAGAACATGGAACAAGCAACCATCACCGGCATCGCCTTCAGCCGCGACGAAGCCAAGATCACCGTGCTGGGCGTGCCCGACCGTCCGGGCATCGCCTACCAGATCCTGGGCCCGGTGGCCGACGCCAACATCGAAGTGGACATGATCATCCAGAACCAGTCGGTGGAAGGCAAGACTGACTTCACCTTCACGGTGCCGCGCGGCGAATATGCCAAGGCCGTGGAAGTGTTGAACAGCAGCGTGAAGGCGCACATCGGTGCGGCTGCCATCAACGGCGACACCAAGGTCTCCAAGGTCTCGGTGGTGGGCGTGGGCATGCGCAGCCACGTGGGCATCGCTTCGCAGATGTTCCGCACCCTGTCGGAAGAAGGCGTGAACATCCAGATGATCTCCACTTCGGAAATCAAGATCTCCGTGCTGATCGACGAGAAGTACATGGAACTGGCCGTGCGCGCCCTGCATAAGGCCTTTGATCTGGACAGCGCCAAGTAAATTGCGCGCTGATTCAAGGCGAAGACCGCGTCGGTGAAAAAACGGTGATTTTTTGCAAGACCACTGTTGACCGGATGCAAATGAGAAGATATTATCTCGGTCTTCGCTGAGGCAACGCAGCAATGCGACAACAGCCTTCAGTGTGGAGACGTGGCCGAGTGGTCGAAGGCACTTCCCTGCTAAGGAAGCATACGGGCTTAAACCTGTATCGAGGGTTCGAATCCCTCCGTCTCCGCCAATGAATAGAAAGTCTTTTAAATCAAAGACTTAGACGGTGAAAAGTTGGTAGCTTTACCACCTGTTTTTACCACCTCAAAGGAGCCTCCAGATCGGAGGCTTTTTTGTTTTCCGGGCAGCCTTTCTCTCACACAATCAAATCAGGTTAAAGAATCCCCCCCGCTCCGAACCCGTTGATGTGTTGAGTTGCATCGAAAACTGACCCACTTTCCCCGGAAATTTGCATCCTAAGTTGACCCATGTTTAGACCACAATCCTGCTCATCACAGCGAGCAGGAGAACGGAGTGATAGACGTGGCCCTACTTGGAATTATTCGACGCTGGTACATCCGCGATCACATCTCGATCAGGGAAATCTCCCGCCGGCTGGACATCTCTCGAAACACGGTTCGTCGCTATATCCGATCCGGAGCGATCGAGCCTTCCTACCCCTCAAGGCATTCATCCAGTGCCCTAGATGAATTCGCGCCTCGACTTTCAGCCTGGCTCAGCGCTGAGGCAGTCAAATCGCGCAAGCAGAGACGAACCCTGAAACAGATGTTCCTGGACTTACGAGAGCTGGGATATGAAGGGTCTTATGACCGCGTGGCAGCCTTTGGAAGGCAATGGAAGGTGGGTCAAATGGAGAGGGTCAATTCTGCGAGCAAATCAACACAATAAGCACATGGCGCTCTACTTTGCCTGGCGCTTCGCTAAAATCCGGCGCAAACGCACCGGCGACGAGAGCGAAGAACAGCGTGTTACCCGCAACGAGAAGGTGTTTAAAGGCGAATCCAAGAACTTGGAAAGTCAGGTGACAACACTGCGCAGCAAGTACCATGCGGAAAACGTCAAGGTTTCCCAGGCTGAACAGCAATACCAGAATTATCTGTTGAGTCGCAGCAGCTACTCCGCGCCCGATACGCGCCAGTCCGAATACCTGGAAAAGCTCAATCAGGCAAAGTATTCGCGTGATGAGGCGCTGAATGCTTACCTGTCGGCCAAGGCCCAATTGAATACCATGCCCACCGTCGGCAGCTTGTCCAAAAACATGGCAGAGCTCGATAATCAACTCATGTCAGATGCTCAAGATATTTATCAGGTTTGCCGGAAGAATCCGGAGAAACGCAAACAATTGCGCCCGCACTACAAGGTACTGCTCGATGCGTATGAGAGTGAATTCGTGCGCGATAAGGGCTTGAAGGACGAGCGTATTTTTTCATTCTTCGAATTTTATGTGCATGAGTCCCTGGCCGACTTTTACAAGGATTCGACCTTACCTTCCGACCCGCGTGTGGTCTATTTCGGTGGCGACGAGAAATACAAGTACGCGATTCATTCACCCAAAAACGATTCAGTTGAGAAGGCTGCCTGAAAAGTGGAGAGCCAAGCGAAAAGGTAGATCAAAGACCAAAGAGTATTCTTCTTGGGACGAATAAGACCTCGCTCCATCTCCGCCAAAGCTTCAAATGAAAAACGGGTCCTGATGGACCCATTTTTCATTTCCCTTCTGCTTTATCCCTCTCTCGAAAAATCCCCTGCTACGATGGGCCAATCCCTCTGGCCTTGGCCGTATAAGGCAGACGCTCCTTACTGAATCACCCCACAAGCCAACCGCACACCCCCACCACCCAGCGCCGCCGGATGATCCGAGTGGTTGTCACCGCCCACATGCACCATCAGCGCATGCCCGCGTACTTCGGCCAAGGTCTTCAGGCGCGGCGCCAGCACGGGATAATCGGCCTTGCCGTCCGCCGTCACGTAGAGGGCCGGCAAATCGCCCAGGTGGCCCTCGCCATACGGGCCTTCATGCTTGCCAGTCTTCTGCGGATCCCAATGCCCTCCTGCCGCCAGCGCCGGTTCCATCTTGCCATCCTTCTCCAGTGGCGCGCACGAAGGATTCTGATGCACATGGAAACCATGCACACCCGCCGGCAATCCTGTCAGCGCTGGCTGGAACAGCAATCCATACGGCGTCTCGCTGATGGTGACCTCCCCTGCCGGGGAGGCCACGCCCTGGGCATTGACCAGGTTCAGCGCCACCTTGATCGGCGCCTCCGCAGCCATGGCGGCTGAGGCCGCAGATGCGCCAGCCACCAGGGCCAGCAATGCAATATGTCGTTTCATGATCATTCTCCTTGGTTGAACGAAGGGTGAAGAATAGACACTGGCACGGCGACCCGCAGGAAACCGGCGAAATCCGCCATGAAATCTGGACAACATTCCCCCATCAGACCGAAAAGATTCGGGAGAATGCCCCAAGAGTATTCAATTTCTCGTCCCCTGCGCTGCCGCACAGGAGCGGACGCGGCAGAGGACAACACGCAAATTCAAGGAAAGACAGCAACAAGCCGGGCAGCGCAGGCCGCCCGGCAAAAGGTATCACTGGTCAGGAGAGATGGGATCGGATGCAGCCGATGCAGCGGCCTCCGGAATCACATTGAGCTTGCGCCCTTCCAGTAGCATGGCATGGAAGTCGGCGGCCGGGACCGGGCGCGAGAACAGGAAGCCCTGCAGTTCGTTGCAGCCGGCTTCGCGCAGGAAGTTGAACTGCTTTTCGGTCTCTACCCCTTCGGCAATGACCTTGTGACGCAATTGCTTGGCGATACCAATGATGGCGCTGGCAATGGCGCAATCATTGGTATCGTCGGGAATACCCATGGTGAAGGAACGGTCGATCTTGAGCGTGTTGATGGGGAAACGCTTCAGGTACGACAGGCTGGAATAACCAGTACCAAAGTCATCCAGCGAAATCGTGATGCCCAGGCTGCAGATCTTTTCCATGATGGAAATGACCCGGTCCGTGCTATGCATCAGCATGCTCTCGGTGATTTCCAGTTCCAGCCAGTCGCCGCTGAGGGAATGACGGTTCAAGGCGGCACGTACGCGATCAGGCAGCGAGCGGGTGAATTCACGGGCCGTCACGTTCAAGGCGATGCGAATCGGCGGCAAGCCGGCATCCCTCCAAGAGCGCGCCTGGCGGCACACGGCATCCAGCACCCAATCGCTCAGTTGCACGATCAGGCCAGTTTCTTCCGCAATGGGGATGAACTCGCCCGGCAGCAGCAGGCCGCGCTCCGGATGCTGCCAGCGCACCAGGGCTTCGCCGCCGGTGATGGCCAGGGTGTTCATATCCACCTTGGGCTGGTAGTACAGCAGCAACTCGTCGTATTCGAAGGCGTGCAGCAGGCCCGTTTCGATGCGCAGCACGTCCAGCGTGTTGCGGTTCATCTCTTCGCTGTAATAAACGTAGCCGCCTTCATTGTTGTCACCGCCCTGCTTGGCCCGGTACATGGCGATGTCGGCCAGGCGCAGCAGGGTTTCAGTGTCGCTGGCGTCTTCCGGATACATGCTCACGCCGATGCTGGCGCCCACGCGCAGCTCATGGCCGTCGATGAAGAAGGGTTCATCAAACACGCCCAGCAGCTTCTGGGCGACGAAGCCGGGATGGTAATCCTTGTCGATGTCGAACAGCGCCACCGCGAATTCATCCGCGCCCAGTCGCGCCACCAGATCCTGCTCGCGCAATGCGCGGCGCAGGCGGATGGCCACTTCCACCAGCAGCATGTCGCCGGCCACATGGCCCAGCGTGTCATTGATGGGTTTGAAACGGTTCAGGTCGACGAACATCACGCAGCCATGCATGTCCTCATGGCGGGCTTCGGTGAGCGCCTGATCCACGGTACGGGTGAGCAAGGTGCGGTTGGGCAGGCCAGTCAGGGCGTCATAGTAGGCCAGATGATGGATCAGCTTTTCGGCGTTCTTGCGCTCGGTGATGTCGTTGAGATAGCCGATCAGGCCAATGGCGTGGCCGCTCTGGTCGCGCATGACCGACAGCGACAAACTGGCCCAGAACACCTCGCCGGACTTCTTGCGGCGGCGCACTTCCATCTCGCGGCCACCCTGCTCCAGGAACAGGTCGCGCAGGGAGTCTTCTTCCTCCTCGTTCTCGTAGAGGAAGAGCACGTTGCGGCCGATGGCTTCCTGCGCACTGTAGCCGAACAGTTGCTCGGCCCCGCGGTTCCAGCTGGTGATGAAACCGGCCGGGTCCATGGTGATGACCGACTCATGCATCTGGTTCAGGATCTGCGCCTGCTGTTCCAGCTTGGCCTCGATCTGGTCCAGTGAACGGGCGCGCTTGTCAGTCTCGGCGCGGCGCTGCATCAGGCGTCCGAGGAAGGACGCCAGCAGCCCCAGGCGAGTGCGCTCATGCTCGGTGTAAGGGCGGGTCAGCGGCGGAAAGACGAAGTAGCCGAACTGCGCCCCCTCGTACTGCACCGCCTGGCATAGCCCATTGGCGACCTCCGGCGGCGGGCTGACCACATAACGCCCGCCAGGACGCTTCAGGAAACCGGACGCAATCCCTCCGAGCGCCGCGTGCAGGGCCATGCCCTGCAGGTTCTGCATGGCGTCCAGCAGTGCCGAACAGCATGCCAGATCGTCATTGCCCACGGAGGAAATCATCGTCATCACGCCTCAGTACTGACCCGTGTGGCCCAATTGAAGGCCTGGATGAGACAGCGGCAATAAACCTCGGCATCCAGACCCGCAGCATCCAGGTCGGAATGGCGCAGCGGGATGCGGCCATCCTCGGAGCGTTCCACCACGTCCAGCAGCTTGCCCAGCGTGCCGCTGCGATAGACCAGCGCGTTGACGATATCGACCGGCAGCTTGAGCGGCTCGATGATGTCGTTCAGGGGCATGCCCAAGAGAATGTCCAGCAGCGAGAACATGCCGGTGATGAAGGCGCGGTCCAGTTCTTCCTGGCTGCATTCCACCTTCAGCGCCATGGCTTCCATCATCGCGGCGCGGGCAGCGGCGCGCGGCAGGAGCGGATTGGCCGACTCGTCGCCGGGGAAACGTGCATACAACAGCAGTTGCAGCCAGCGCTGCAACTGGCGGCGACCCAGCAGGTTGATGGCCTGGGTGAAATTGGTGATATGCGCCGAGAAGCCGAATGCGGCCGAGCTGACCAGCTTGAAGAGCTGGTAGGACAAGGCCGGGTCCTGCTTGAGCAGGGATTCCAGTTCGTTGGCGTCGGCATCGCGCGCCACCAGCTCCAGCAGCTTCAACAGGCGCGCACGGGAAATCGAATTCTTTTGCGACAGGCGGCTATCCGGATGCAGGGCATAGTCACCCGAGAACCAGCGGAAACCTTCCACCCGGCAAGCATCGAACTGAACCGGATCGCCTACGTTCTCGGCCAGATGCGGGCCGCGCAGGCGCTGCAGCCATTGCCGGGTTTCCGGAAGGTGGCCCATGCCGGCATCCAGCGCCATCGATTCGACGAAGGGGAAGACACTCGCGCCTTGCGCCGGCAAGCCATCAGCGATGATGGCAAAGCCGCGGCTGTGCAGCCAGTCCAGCGCATCGATCTTGCCGGGATCCACGCAGTGCTCCACCGGTACGCGCAAGGCGAGCTGGCCAGGCGGGACCTCTTTCTGGAACTCGGGCGCGAAGACGGCGGGGTCGCGCACCGGGATGATGCAGTTCAGTCCACCCAGCGCATCGTGCAGGTCGAATTCATTGAACAGGCGGGACAGCAAGGCACTGCCATCCTCGACCGCTGGCGAAATATGCAGAGACAGCGCGGTCCAGACGTGATGGACGTCCGCAACGGGCTGCAAAAACACGAGTGGGAATGGAACGCTTTTATCCTGAACAGCCATATTTTTATCGTGGCGCGCCCCGTTAGCCTGCCGAGACGCTCGGTCATGTTGAAAAACTATAAATAAGTTTCCCAGCAGAATACTTAATTAAAATTAAATTTTTTCTAAATATACCTGATAAAAGCTGGCTTGCAACAAGGCTTTACTCTGACAAGAAAATTTCCTGCAAATCATTGAGAAAACGGCGGCCAAGATCGGTCGGCCGGATCAAAGCGTGATCGCGATACAACATGCCTTTTTGCTCGGCCAGGTTGAGCGCTTTTTCGATCTGGTTCAGGCCCATCCCGGTACGCTCGGCAAACAGATTGGGCGAGAAGCCTTCGGTCAGGCGCAAGGCATTGAGCATGAACTCGAAGCCCAGCGCATCGCGGCCGATTTCGGCCTCTTCCTGGATGGGCGTGCCTGCCTTGGCATGCTCCAGATAGGCCTGGGGATGCTTGTAGCGCATCTGCCGCACGATGCGGTGCGGGAACGACAACTTGGAATGTGCCCCGGCACCAATGCCCAGGTAATCGCCGAATTGCCAGTAGTTCAGGTTGTGCCGGGCGCGGCGCTTGGGCTGGGCGTAGGCCGAGACTTCATAGTTGACGTAGCCGGCAGCATTGGTCAGCTCTGCGATCATGTCCTGCATGTCGGCGCTGGTATCGTCATCGGGCACCGGCGGCGGATATTTGGCGAAGAGCGTATTGGGTTCCAACGTCAGGTGGTACAGGGACAGGTGCGGCGGCGCAAAGCCGATGGCCGTGGCGATGTCGGCGCGCGCCTCGTCCAGCGTCTGCTGCGGCAGCGCGTACATCAGGTCGAGGTTGAAATTGTCGAAATTGGCGTGCGCAATCTCCACCGCCTTGCGCGCCTGGTCGCCGTCATGGATGCGTCCCAAGGCATGCAGATGCTGGCTGTTGAAGCTCTGGATGCCGATGGAGAGGCGGTTGATGCCGCTCTCCCGGTAGGAGCGGAATTTGTCAGCCTCGAAGGTGCCGGGATTGGCTTCCATGGTGATTTCGATGTCGCCATCGAACGGCAGCAGGGTGCGCAGATCCGACAGCAGGCGATCCAGTCCCGCCGCCGAAAGCAGGCTGGGTGTGCCGCCACCGATGAAGATCGTGTGGATCTTGCGGCCCCAGATCAGCGGCAGGGACTGTTCCAGATCGCTGCGCAGGGCATCCAGGTAAGCTTCTTCGGGGAAACTGCCCTTCACTTCATGCGAATTGAAGTCGCAATACGGGCACTTGCGCACGCACCACGGAAAATGCACGTACAGCGACAAGGGCGGCAAAGCCGTCAGTTGCAGGCTGCCCGGCTTCAGGAAGGCCAGCGCTGCCTGCGCCGGGCCGCTGGCCGCGTGAGTGGCGGGGATGTCGGACGGGACCGGCTTGATCCGGATCATGCCAGCTTCTCGACCAGCGCACGCAGGGCCTGGCCACGGTGCGAAACGGCATTCTTCTCGGCTGCCGTCAGTTCGGCTGCGGTCTTGCCCAGCGCTGGCAGCAGGAAGTACGAATCGTAGCCAAAACCACCCTGCCCGCGCGGCTGGTCGATGATTTCACCCTTCCAGAGGCCATCGGCGATGACCGGCTGCGGGTCATCGGCATGGCGCACGTAGACCAGCACGCAGTAGTAATAGGCGGACTTGTCGGCGTGCGCCGCCAGGTCGGCGATGAGCCTGGCGTTGTTGTTGGCGTCGGATTTGGGCTCGCCGGCATAGCGGGCGGAATGAACGCCCGGCGCACCGCCCAGGGCATTGACGCAGACGCCGGAATCATCGGCCAGCGCCGGCAGCCCGGTCAGGCGGGCGGCGTGACGCGCCTTGGCGAGGGCGTTCTCGACGAAGGTGCCGAAGGGCTCCTCCGCCTCGGGCACGTCGAACTCACCCTGGGGGCGGACGTCCAGTCCGATGTCGCCGAGAAGACTGGCGAATTCCTTCAGTTTGCCGGCGTTGTTGGACGCCATCACGATCTTTTGCTTGGGTTGCATGTCTGTCCTGATCCTTGCTGGGGCGCGCCGGGCGCGGGAGAGCGAGCGCGGCGCCACAATGAAAAACGCCATGTCGGTGCGGCACATGGCGTTTTTGTTCATATCGCTTCTGAGCCGCATTGTACGGCCATTTGCGCCGGCGCGTCGCCGCGGCTTACAGGCCCAGGGCCTGCTTCTGCAAACCGTTGAGCGTGGCGATGCCCTGCTGGGCCAGGTCCAGCAGGCTGTTCAGAGTCGCGCGGTCGAACGCCGCACCTTCGGCCGTGCCCTGCACTTCGACGAAGTGGCCGGCGTCGGTCATGACCACGTTCATGTCGGTATCGCAATCCGAGTCTTCCAGGTAGTCCAGGTCCAGCACCGGCACGCCCTGGTAGACGCCCACCGAGATCGCCGCCACGAATTGCTTGACTGGGATAGCCTCGATCAGGCCACGCGACTGCAGCACGGTGAACGCGTCATAAGCGGCCACCATGGCGCCGGTAATGGCGGCGGTACGGGTGCCGCCATCAGCTTGCAGCACGTCGCAGTCCAGCTGCAGGGTGCGCTCGCCGAAGGCTTCCAGGTCAAAAGCGGCGCGCAGGGCGCGGCCGATCAGGCGCTGGATTTCCTGGGTGCGGCCGGACTGCTTGCCCTTGGCGGCTTCACGGTCCATACGGGTGTGGGTGGAGCGCGGCAGCATGCCATATTCGGCGGTCAGCCAGCCTTGTCCTTTACCCTTGAGAAAGCCGGGGACCTTTTCCTCCATGGAGGCGGTGCAGAGCACCCGGGTATCGCCAAATTCCACGAGCACCGAGCCTTCGGCATGCTTGGTGTACTGGCGGGTCAGGCGCACGTCGCGCAATTGCGAAACACTGCGGCCGCTGGGGCGATGGGAAGCTGTCATGGTGATCCTTGTCTTTTGCTGAGCGAAGCTGGGCAGGTAACGGGTCGACGAAAGGCCGGCAGCAGCGAAATGCAGCTTGCCGACGGCCAATCGCCGCCAAAAACCGCCGGATTGATGTTTTTGATAGCGCGGCGCCGCCAATCTTCATTAAAATGCGGGCTCCGACCGGGTGGCACCCGGGCAGACCGCACAGGCGGTGCCGGAACGTTCAAGTCCGGCATTGTAAAGGAACACGATGCCCGCCGTCGCGGCATCGGCCATTTGCCTTCCCTGCCCGCCCCCGCCCGCAACCCGATGCGCTGGCGCAGCCCTGCTGCGTCGCCCGCCCGCTTTATGGAGTCCCGACCTTGACCATCTACAGCATGACCGGCTATGCCGTCACCACCCGTGAAACCACTGCCGGCACGGTCACCCTGGAAATGAAGAGCGTCAATTCGCGTTTCCTCGACCTGCAATTCCGCATCAACGATGACCTGCGCGCGGTCGAACCGATGCTGCGCGAAGCCATCATGGGCCGCCTGGTGCGCGGCAAGGTGGAATGCCGCCTGTCCTTCGGCCGCAAGGTCGCCAGCGGCAACAGCCAGGCCTTGAACCACACCCTGGTGGCCCAGCTGGCCGGCCTGCAAGACCAGTTGCGCGCGCAATTCCCGGATGCTGCACCGCTGTCGATCAACGAACTGCTGCGCTGGCCCGGCGTAATGGAAGAAGCCGAAATCAGCCAGGAAACCCTGCAGGCCGACATCCTAGCCACCATGCAGCAGACCCTGGACGCCTTCGTCGAATCGCGTGCCCGTGAAGGCGCGGCCCTGCAAGCCGTGATCCTGGCACGGGTGGACGCCATGGAAGCCATCGTGGCGCGCATCACCCCGCTGGTGCCGCAACTGGTCGAGCAATTCCAGCAAAAAGCCACCGAACGCATGACCGAAGCCCTGGGCCTGGCCCTGCAGACCCAGAACGGCGCCGCTCCTGTTGCCACCCGTGAAGAATCGCTGGAACGCATCCGCCAGGAAGTGACCCTCTACGGCATCCGCATCGACATCGCCGAAGAACTGGCGCGCCTGTCGGCCCACCTGGCCGAGACCCGCCACATCCTCAAAAAGGGCGGCCAGGTCGGCAAGCGCCTCGATTTCATGATGCAGGAACTGAACCGCGAGGCCAACACGGTCGGATCGAAAGCCGCCGTCAAGGAGCTGGCCGATGCGTCCATGGAGCTGAAGCTGCTGATCGACCAGATGCGCGAGCAGGTGCAGAATCTGGAATGACGCGGCCACCGCCCCATTCCACCCAGACATTGATTAGTTAAAAGACATTTTCAGCGAGGACTCCATGCCTGTCCAAAAACCCACTTCCGGTAGCCTCTTCATGGTGGTCGCCCCGTCCGGCGCCGGCAAATCCACCCTGGTCAACGCCCTGCTCAAGCAGGAGCCGGCCATCAAGCTGTCGATCTCCTACACCACCCGCGCACCGCGCCCGGGCGAAGAACATGGACGTGAATATTATTTCACTGATGTGGAGGACTTCCTGAAGCGCCAGGCCGAAGGCGAATTCCTTGAATGGGCCGAAGTCCACGGCAACTACTACGGCACCTCGCGCCTGATGATCGCCGACCAGATCGCCAACGGCACCGACGTGCTGCTGGAAATCGACTGGCAAGGCGCCCAGCAGGTGAAGAAACAGTTCTCCAATGCGATTGGCATCTTCATCCTGCCGCCCTCCATTGGCGCCCTGGAAGAGCGCCTGAAGAAGCGCGGACAGGACGAACCGCACGTCATCACCCGTCGCATCCTGGCTGCGGGCGGCGAAATCGCGCACTCTCCGGAGTTCGAATATGTTATTATCAATCAAGAGTTTGCCGTCGCTTTGTCCGAACTGACGGCAATCGTCCAGGCCGCCCGCTGCCGCTTCCCGCAACAAGCCGCCCGCAATGCCTACTTGTTCACCCAATTGGGCATCCACGCGAGCTGAGCCGCACAAGCAGCGCACGGGCAACCCCGCGCCGGACTCATCAATCCACACGCAACACCGTCATTCAGGAGTGTCACATGGCCCGCATTACCATTGAAGATTGCCTCAAGCAGATCCCCAACCGCTTCCAGCTGACCCTCTCGGCGACCTATCGCGCCCGCCAGCTGCTGCAAGGCCACACCCCCAAGGTGGAAGCCCGCGACAAGCCCACCGTGACCGCCCTGCGCGAAATCGCCGCCGGCAAGGTCGGTATCGAAATGCTGAAGAAGGTTCCGGCCTGATCCTGGTCCGTCCATGAAGCTGATAACGGACAAGTATGAGCCTCACCACTACCGACTCCACCTTATCAGCCGCTGCTAGCTCCAAACGTGCCGCCGGTTCCGGCCGCACCGCCACTCCCCTCGAAGTCGCCCCGGCCGCCCACAGCGGCGTGGCGACCTTCGCCCATCTGATCCCCAAGCTCGAAGAGTACCTGACCCCTTCCGAACTGAAGAAGGTCAAGGAAGCCTATCGCTTCGCCGACGAAATGCACCTGGGCCAGATGCGCAAGTCGGGCGAGCCCTACATCTCGCATCCGCTGGCGGTGGCCGAGATCTGCGCCGAGTGGAAACTGGATGCCCAGGCCATGATGGCGGCCTTCCTGCACGACGTGATGGAAGACCAGGGCGTCAAGAAGGAAGAGCTGATCGAGCGCTTCGGCGCCTCGGTGGCCTCGCTGGTGGATGGCTTATCCAAGCTGGACAAGATCGAATTCCAGAGCCAGGTCGAAGCGCAGGCGGAAAATTTCCGCAAGATGCTCTTGGCCATGGCACGCGACGTGCGGGTGATCCTGGTCAAACTGGCCGACCGCCTGCACAACATGCGCACGCTGGGCTCGATGCCGCCCGAGAAAAAGCGCCGCATCTCGCGCGAGACCATGGAAGTCTACGTGCCCATCGCGCACCGCCTGGGCCTGAACAACATCTATCGCGAACTGCAGGAGCTGTCCTTCTCGCACCTGTACCCGCTGCGCCATCGCACCCTGCTCAAGGCCGTCAAGGCCGCGCGCGGCAACCGCCGCGAAGTGGTGACCAAGATCATGGAGTCCGTCACCAGCACCCTGATCGCCGCCGGCATCCCGGCCCAGGTCGATGGCCGCGAAAAAACGCTCTACGGCATCTACCGCAAGATGCGCAACAAGCACCTGAGCTTCTCGCAGGTGCTGGACGTGTACGGCTTCCGCGTGGTGGTGGACAGCTTTGCCAACTGCTACGTGGCGCTGGGTACGCTGCACTCGCTGTTCAAGCCGATGCCGGGCAAGTTCAAGGATTACATCGCCATTCCCAAGCTGAACGGCTACCAGTCGCTGCACACCACCCTGATCGGCCCCTACGGCACGCCGGTCGAGTTCCAGATCCGCACCACCGACATGCACCGCGTGGCCGAGTCCGGCGTGGCGGCGCACTGGCTGTACAAGGACGACGAAGGCAGCCTCACCGACCTGCAGCAGCGCACCCATGCCTGGCTGCAGTCGCTCTTGGACATCCAGAAGCAGACCGGCGATTCGGCCGAGTTCCTGGAACACGTCAAGGTCGACCTGTTCCCCGATTCGGTCTACGTCTTCACGCCCAAGTCCAAGATCATCGCCCTGCCCCGTGGTGCCACGGCGCTCGATTTCGCCTACAGCATCCACACCGACATCGGCGACCAGACCACCTCGGCCATCATCAATCATGAACCGGCCGCGCTGCGTTCGGAGCTGCACAATGGCGATATCGTCGAGATCATCACCTCGCCGACCTCGCGCCCCAGCCCCAACTGGCTGGGCTACGTGCGCACCGGCAAGGCGCGTTCGGCCATCCGCCACCGCCTGCGCACGGCCAACCGCGTCGAGTCGCAAGCCGTCGGACGCCGCTTATTGGGCAACGCTCTTCATACGCTTGGCATTGAACCTGAACTTCCTTCCCATATCGTAGAGCGTCTGCTCAACGAATCCAGCGCCAAGACCATGGATGACCTGTATGCCGAGATCGGCATCGGCACCCGCATGGCACCGCTGGTGGCGCGCCACATCATGACCATGATGGATACCGGCGCGAGCGTGCCGCAGCTCGATCCGGAAGGCCACATGCTGCCCAACAAGCCCGACCCGGTGGTCATCACCGGCAGCGAAGGCGCGTCGGCGCAATTGTCGCCCTGTTGCATGCCGATCCCGGGCGACCGCCTGACCGGCTACCTCAAGCCGGACCAGACCCTGATCGTGCATACCCAGGAGTGCGACACCGCCAAGCGCCTGCACGAGAAGGAGCCGGACCGCTGGATCGATCTGGTCTGGGGCCACGACCTGAACCGCCGCTTCGATTGCCGCATCACCATCCTGATCCACAATGAGCGCGGCACGCTGGCCCGCATCGCCGCCGAGATCGGCGAATCGGATGCCAACATCGTCTCGGTAGCCATGGATGACGAAGGCGGCAATGGCTCGATGAAGTATCTGCGCTTTACCATCCAGGTCGAGGATCGCGTCCACCTGGCGCGCCTCATGCGTGGTATCCGCAAGATCGACAGCGTGGCCCGCATCCTGCGCGAACGCGGCTGATTCAATTCAGCCTTGCTTGCCCGCCATGACAAACGCCCGCTCAATGCGGGCGTTTGTCATTGGGTTGGATAATGCGGCTTTTCAGGCCGCCGCTTTGACCTGCGCCGCTGCGCTCTTGGCCTCGTCTTCCAGATGCTTCTGGCAGGCCTGCGCGCCCTTGTCGGCAATGCCGCGCTCAAGCTTGTCGGCGAAGAATTCGATGAGGGCGCTGACCGCGCTGGGCAACTGGCGCCGATGCACGTACACCGCATAAAAGCCCATGGTGTCGCGCTGGTAATCCGGCAGGATGTTGACCAGGCTGCCGTTGCGCAAATCTTCGGAGGCCAGCATGGTCGGCAGCAGCGCAATGCCCAGTCCGGCCCGGGCCGCACGCAATTGCCCCTGCGCCGTGTTGATGCACAGGCGCGGTACCACCCGCACGCTTTCCGGACCGTGTGGCCCTTCCAGCTTCCACACCGTATGCTGTGACGCCTGCGAGGTCGCCAGGCAGGCATGGCCGACCAGATCGGCCAGGGCCTGCGGCGTGCCCTGGCGCTCCAGATAACGCGGACTGGCGATCAGGGCCATGTGGCTCTGCACCAGCTTGCGTGCCACCAGGCTGGAATCGGGCAGCACGCCACCACGGAAGGCCAGGTCGATGCCCTCGGCAATCAAGTCGGCACGGCCATCGTTGAGCACGAACTCCAGCTGCACCTTCGGATAGAGATGCATGAACTCATGCATCCACTCAATGGAGAAATTGTCGAAGAAATCCACGGGCGCCGCTACCCGCAGGCTGCCGGAGGGCTCGCGCTGGCTGTCGGTCAGGCTGGCGCTGGCGTGTTCGATGTCTTCCAGGCCCGGTGCGCAGCGCTCGAAGAATTCGCGCCCGGCCGCCGTCATGTTGAGCTGGCGCGTGGAGCGCTGCAGCAGACGCACGCCCATGGCCGCTTCCAGCGCCTGCAGGCGGCGGCTGATGGTATTGGGCGGCATGGACAGCCTGCGCCCGGCAGCGGCAAAGCTGCCGGCCCGCACTACGTGTACGAAGAGCCAGATGTCGTTCAGGTCTAGCATGGCCAGTCTCGATTACAACCAAAAATGGATCAGTGAAATGCGATTCTCGCATCTATTGCAACAAATGAAAACTGGGTATCGTTGACCCAATGCAAGCACCCTCACCAGAGTGCATTGCCCACCGAACAACGAAAGGACACACCATGAGCACCCTGCTGCACATCGACTCCAGCGCCCGTACCGGCGGCTCCATCTCGCGTCAACTGACCGCTTCCTTTGCCCAGCAATGGCAAGCCAAGAACCCCGGCGGCAAGATCGCTCACCGTGACCTGGCCAGCAATGCCCTGCCACACCTGAGCGAAGCGCTGCTGGGCGCTTTCTTCACCCCGGCCGATGCGCGCAGCCCCGAGCAGGCAGAAGTCATCAAGCAATCTGACGCCTTGGTGGACGAACTGCTGGCTGCCGACACCATCGTCATCGGCGTGCCGATGTACAACTTCGCCCCGCCCTCGACCCTGAAGGCCTGGATCGATCACGTGTTCCGCGCCGGACGCACCTTCAAGTACACCGAAACCGGTCCGGTCGGCCTGGTGAGCGGCAAGAAGGCCGTCATCATCCTCTCGCGCGGCGGCAAGTATTCCGAAGGCCCGATGGAAGCGCTGGACTTCCAGGGCAAGTACCTCAAGAGCGCCCTCGGCTTCATCGGCATCACCGACGTCGAGCTGGTGGTCGCTGAAGGCGTGGCTATGGGCGAAGAAGCTGCCAAGGCGGCCGTCGCCGGCGCCGAAGCCAAGATCAACGCGACCGTCTGATCCCGGGTTGCATCCACGCTCCCTGCAAACGGGGCGCACCGCATCAGGCGGTGCGCCCCGTTGTACTTTGCGCTGCGGCTCAGTGGTTGCCCAGGCCCTTGTGCATGCGCCGCAAGCCCAGCCAGACGCAGGCGGCCACCACCGGCATGGCCAGACCTGTGGCCAGGTCCGGATTGATGGGCAGGCCCGCCGCCTTGGCGGCCTTGCCGGCATAGCCCAGCAGGCCGATCACGTAGTAGGAGATAGCCGCGACAGACAAGCCTTCCACTGCCTGTTGCAGCTTCAGTTGCTGGGCAGCGCGGGCATTCATGGATTCCAGGATCTGGCGGTTCTGGCGCTCCTGCACGATGCCGATGCGGGTGCGCAGCAGGTCGTTGGTATGGGCGATGCGCTCGGCCAACGCTTCCTGGCGGCGGGCGATGGCCTGGCAGGTGTTCATGGCCGGTGCCAGCCGGCGTTCCATGAATTCGCCGATGGTCGGCACGCCTTCGATGCGCTGCTCGCGCAATTCCTCGATGCGCGCCTGCACCAGCCGGAAATAGGCTTGCGAGGCAGAAAAGCGGTAGCTGTTCTCCAGCGACAGTTTCTCGATACGTGCGGCCAGGCCGGTGATCTTGCGCAGGATGCGCTCATCCTCGGCCATCTCTTCGGGCGTACCCGTGGTGGATTGCTCGGACTGCACCATGGCCGCCGTCAGCGCCGCCAGATCGCCTTCGATCTCGTTGAGCAAGGGGCCGGACTGCTGGGCGTGCGGCAGGCCCAAGAGCGCCATCATGCGGTAGGTCTCGATTTCCAGGATGCGCTGCGCCAGGCGCCCGCCCTGCAGCTCGCGCAAGTCGATGTCGCGCACCACGAAGCGCGAGAAGCCATCCGACTGGATCTGGAAATCGGTCCAGATCTCGCCGCCCTGCAAGACCTTGCTGGAACTCATCAGCTTGCCTTCGAAGATGCGCTGCATCTGGCGCGCCGTCGCGGCCGGATCGTCGGCACCGGGCTCCACCACCACATGCGCGGCCACCATCAGCTTGCCCTTCAGGCTCACCAGCCATTGCTGCGGGATATGCGCCAGCGGCGCGCGGGCGAAGGCCTGCTCGGTGGACAGCTCCTCTTCATGGGCCTGGGCGAAGGTATAGGTGGCGAACTCGGTGTGGCATTCCCACTTGAGGCGGAAACGACCGAAATCGTGATAGAAGTGCTTGGCCTCGCCGCCCGGCGCAACCACGCCGAAATGGGTGCACAGCTCATCGAGCAAGGCATGCTGGGCACTGGCGTGACGGCCGCTGTTGCCGTCTTCGCGCACGTAGACGGCCAGGTGCGTGAGGGTTTCCGAGCGCGTGAGCTGCAGAAAGGGGCGCGAATGCACCTCGGCAGCCAGGACGACACGCTGCGGGTGGTTCAGGCTGGCAAAAACGATGGACATGGAGCGTTCTCGTGGAGGATTGAAATTCGGTAGGCCGGGCGCATCGGAAAGCGCGCGCGGCGACGGCATGGGTTGGTCAGGCTTGAGCAGACTCAACGGCCGCTACTGCGGCGCCGGATAGGTTACTTCCAGGATGGTCAGTTGTTCCACGCCGGAAGGCGTCTGCAGCACCACTTCGTCGCCCTCGCGCGCCTTGGTCAGCGCCCGCGCCACGGGTGAAATCCAGCTGATGCGACCCTTCAGGGGATCGAGTTCATCGATTCCAACGATGGTCACCGTGTGCTCTTCGCCGCGCTGGTTTTCGTAAGTGACGGTGGCACCGAAGAATATCTGGTCGCTGCCATGATGCACCGAAGGATCGACCACCTCGGCATTGTCCAGCCGCTTGGTCAGGAAGCGGATACGGCGGTCGATCTCGCGCAGGCGCTTCTTGCCGTAGAGGTAGTCGCCGTTTTCGGAGCGGTCGCCATTGGAGGCGGCCCAGGACACCACGCGCACCACCTCCGGCCGCTCTTCATCGATCAGGTGCAGCAATTCATCCTTGATGCGCTGATGCCCCTGGGGGGTCATGTAATTCTTGCTGCCGGGCGGGATGGCCGGCAAGGCGATCTCGTCATCGTCGTCGGCGCCGTCGGATTCTTTTACAAAAGCCTTGTTCATGCTGGAGTGGGGTTGGTATGCAGGTTCACGCTTATTGTAGATTGTAGCCGCATGCGGGGCCGTGCAACGGTACAGTTGCGCCGAATAATGCGCGTGGCACTGTGCCGGGCTCGCCCTTTGGCGCGCACTCGGCGATAATCTGCACTCGCGCCTGCGCATGGGCTGCCATGCCAGGTTTCACCCACTCGCCTGCCTGCGCCCATGTCTTCCATCGCTCCCCGCTATCGCATCGGTCTCATCGCCAACCGCGCCCATCAGGACGCTTCGGATTCCGCCCTGGTCCAGTTGCTGACCGGTTCGCGCTATCGCATCGAAAGCCTGCAACCCGAACTGATCGTGGTCGGCCGCACCCTGGATGCGATCAGCCAGATGAACCTTTTGCCCGGCTATGCGCATCTGGTGCGCTTCCCCTATGGCCGGCATGGCGGGCTGATGAAGCTGGTCTCGCGCACCGTCGATCCCGATCCCGAGCGCACCCTGGATGCGGTGATCTACCTGATCGATCCGGTCGATCCCTCGTCCACCTTCCCGGAAGCGGTGGCGCTCAAGCGCCAGTGCGTCATCCACGGCAAGCCCTTCCTCTCGACCCTGGCCGGCGCCCAGGAATGGTTCGAGCTGGAAGACCTCGCCAATGGCGCAGCGCCCGACAGTTTCCTCGATGACCGTTTCCACCTGAAGGACGAAGGCATTGCCCTCATCGCCCACGACGCCATGAAGTCGCGCATGCTGGAACTGGCCGAAAAGCATTTCGAGGTGCTGGACCAGTTTGCCTTCCGCTGCGCCACCGGCACCACCGGCGGCCTGCTCAACCAGCTGGCCATGAAGATGAAGGGCGAAGCCGGACGCAACTGGGTCAAGCCCTACCTCTCCGGCCCCTTGGGGGGCGACGCCCAGATTGCCGAACTGATCCTGGAGCGTCAGTGCCGCCGCGTCCTGTTCCTGGAAGATCCACACGTAGCGCGCCAGCACGAAGCCGACATCCAGTTGCTCGAGCGCGCCGCCCGCACCGTGACCGGCTATGCCTCCTGCATGAGCGACGTAAAGTGGGGCGACCGCTGGCTGTCGCTCATCAAGGCGCGCGCCGTCTGATCGCTGGATGACTGCTTCCGCTCCGCCGCCGCGCCGGCCGCCCCGCTGGCGCCGACGCCTGCTGGCGCCGCTGATCTACACCGCCGCCCTGCTGCTGATGCTGGAAGAATGGCTGTGGGATACCACCCAGGCCGCGCTGGCCCGCATCCCCGACTGGCCTTGGCTGGTGCGGCTGCAGCGCTGGGTGGAGCGACTGTCGCCCTATGCGGCGCTGCTGATCTTCCTGGCGCCGACCTTGCTGCTCTTGCCGGTCAAAATCCTGGCCCTGCTGTCGATCACGCACGGCCACCCTACCCTGGGCCTGTTCATCGTCCTGACCGCCAAAGTGCTGGGCACGGCCCTGGTCGCGCGCATCTATGCCCTGACGCGGCGCAGCCTGCTCTCGCTGGACTGGTTCCAGCGCTATCACGACCGCCTGCTGGCCCTGAAGGCCCGGCTCACGGCGCAACTGCAAGCCACGGCCGGCTGGCAGCAGGTGCAGCGCCTGCTCAAGGCCGTAAAATCCTCCATCGTCCACCTCAGGCACGCGCTGGCAGCCCGCATCGCCGCCCCCCGGCCGGGAGCGCCGTGGGCTCGGCTGTTGCGGCTGGTGCGTCGGCTGGTGAGCCGCATGCGGAGCAAGTAGATTCAGATTTAAGGACGTAAAAATGAAGAAGGCTGCCAAAAAGCAGCCTTTTTCACAGGCAGTCCTGTCCGCCCTCAGTGTCGACGCGTTCAGTCATCGTCGTCATCATCGTCATCGATATAGCCTTCCGGTGGCGCCGACATCTGCATGCTGGCGTGCTGGCCGATGTTGTTGTTGGCGATGCTGTTGCCCCATTCGAAGGCCTGCTTTTCAGCGGCGAAGAAATCGTCTGCCGACAGTTGCAGCTCGTCCAGCAGACGCTGCATCTCGGCCTGGTCGGGCGCGCGCAACTCGGTGCATTCCACCAGCTTGAGCACGGTGCCATAGAAGCCGGTGCGGCGCAGCAGGGCTTCGCGGATCTCGGTGCTGACGGTGATCTGGCGCAGCACGGTTTCCATGCTCATGCCAAAGAGCGCGTCCACCAGCGACATGATGCCGACCGTGAAGGCCATCTCCGACATCTTGCGCCGGCCAGGACGGATCCTGGATGTGACCAGTTCCAGCATCTTGCCGCGCGTGGCCGCCAGGATCATCAGCGGCGACATGGTGTCGGCGCGATCCTTGTCGGTATTGGCAAACAGCAGGATCTGCAGCCAGCGCTTGAGCTGGCGGCGACCCAGCACGATCAGCGCCTGGCCCAGCGAATCGATGAACTTCTGGAAACCGTAGACGGGCGTGTTGACCAGCCGCAGCAGCGTCAACGACAGGGCCACGTCGCGCTTGATGTAGCGCACGATCTCGGCGTTGTCGACGTTGCGCACCAGGAGCGTCAACAGGTGCATGATGATCATCTTCGATGCCTCCAGCTTCTTGCCCTGGAGGATCATCGGCTTGGCAAAATAATAGCCCTGGAAGAAATCGAAGCCGAAGGTCATGCAGTCATTGAATTGCTGCAGCGTTTCGACCTTCTCGGCCAGCAGCTCTTTGCGGGCCCGCTTGAAATGCACCGACAGCTTGAGCAGCTTGCTCGGATCGACTTCCATCACGTCGATCTTGATGATCTTCACCAGCGGCAGCAGTTCTTCGATTTCCTGCGACTCGGCCACCACGTCGTCCAGCGCGAAGACGTAGCCGGCAGCCACCAGTTCGCGTACCCGCACCACCAATTCGGGCGTGACACGCACCGTCTCCAGGATCTCCAGCACCACCTTGTCGGCCGGCAGGAAATAAATGAAGTCGCTCATCAGCACGGCCGCATCAACATTGATGAAGCCCTGCAGGTTGCCGATCACGTTGGACAGGCCCAGCTCGGAAGCATGGGCGATCACCGCCGCCGTGGCCGTGACGTCATCCTTCACATTGGCCGGACCGAAGGCGGCGCTGCGAAACAGCAATTCATAGCCAATCAGGTCTTGCTCGCGGCTCAGGATAGGCTGGCGCGCCAGGAAGAAATCCAGGGCCTGGTGCGCGGGCGGGGGCGAAGCGGTTGGGTCGGCGGACTGGTCAGACATGGTTGTTTTTCTACGGGCCCCTGGCGTTGCGGTAAATGTTGACTTAAAGCAATACTCTTATTGTATGCCTTTTTGGCATGATTTCGGTGACATTACGACCACTACAAGCGAAAAAACTCACAAATATTCACAAGCCAGGCCTCAGCCCGCTCAGTTTTCGCCCGACTCCAAGACATATTCGGCACTGTCGTCCACGCCCAGCACCTCGATCAGGTAGGGCATGACCTCTTTCAAGGTGGCTTCCAGCGTCCAGGGCGGGTTGAGGATGAACATGCCGCTGTTGTGCAGACCGAAACCATCCGGCGCCGGCCCATGGATGGCCAGGGTGACGTTGAGCCAGCTCTTGGCGCCCAGGCGCTTCAGGCGCTCGGGCAGCTGGCGCGATTCATTGCGTTGCAGGACCGGATACCAGACCGCATAGGTACCGGTCGGAAAGCGCGTGAGCGCATCGGTGAGCACCTGGGCCACATGGCTGTAGTCGCGCTTGTCTTCATAAGGCGGGTCGATGAGTACCAGGCCACGGCGCGAGGGTGGCGGCAGCAAGGCCTTGAGGCCCTGGAAGCCATCGCCCCGGTGCACCATCACCCGCTTGCCGCGCGTGGTCGGGCGCTGGCCCTGGGCAGCGGCGTGGGCTTCGAGCTTGCGGAAGTTGTCTTCCAACACCTTCACTTCGCTGGGATGCAGCTCGAACAGGCGCAGGCGGTCCTGCTCGCGCATGGTCTTCTCGGCGCAATAGGGCGAGCCGGGGTAGTAACGCATCTTGCCGCTGGGGTTGAGCGACTTGACCACATCGACGTATTCCTTCACCGCCGCGGGCAGGTCCTTGCGGTCCCACAGCTTGGCGATACCGGTTTCGTATTCGGCATTCTTGCTGGCGTAATCTCCATCGAGCGCGTAGACGCCCGCGCCGGCATGGGTGTCGATGACCATGTAGGCAGTGTCTTTCTGCCCGAGATAGTTCATCAACTGGATGATCACCATATGCTTCAGGACATCGGCATGGTTGCCGGCGTGAAAAGCGTGGCGATAACTCAGCATGGAAAATTCACTTCTAGGATGGGGTTGAAATCGGGTGGCGGGTCGGTCCGAACAGGCCCGAACAGGCCGCGGCCACGACCACCGTTGAGGCGGAAACGTTTCACATTTTATCAAGGATAAGTGAGCCGTTGTCGGACCAGTCCCGCATTGTTACAAACAACGCCGGCCACAGCTGGCTTGCGGAAGACTCCCCTACCCTCAATTGCCGGCCCGATCCAGGCGGAAATACGCATCCAGCAAGGAGGTCTTGAAGACCACCCCCAGCAGGCGCGGGTCTTCCGCACTGGCGATCACGGGCAGGCGTTCGCCCTGGTGATCGAGGAACAACTGCAGCGCCTCGCCCAATGACATGTCGGGCGTGACCTCATGCAGGAAATGCGGCCGCAGGAAGTCGCGCGCCAGCCGCCCGCCCGGTTCCTTCTTGTCCAGCAGCCAGGAAGTGATGTCCTGCAAGGCCACCACGCCCTGGTAGCGCTGCCGGGCATCGACGATGTAGACGTACTTGACCGGATACTTCAGGAACAGGGCGCTGACCTCTTCCAGGCTGGCCGTCTCCGCCAGGACCGTTTCGGCCGGGCGGATCAGTTCGCTCATGTGGGTGCCGCGCAGGCGCAGCCGTTCTTCGTTGTCGCGATGGCGCTTCAGGGTGATCTCGTACATCGAGCGCCCGTCCACGCTGCGCGCCACCACATAGGCCACCACGCAGGACAGCATCAGCGGCAGCACCACCTGGTAGCTGAGCGTCATCTCGAAGATCATCAGGATCGCCATCAGCGGCGCATAGGATGCCGCTGCCAGGAAGGCGCCCATGCCCACCATCGCATAGGCGAAGGGTTGCGACATGTGGAAGGGCAACAGGGCCGCGGCCGTATCGCCAAACAGATAGCCGACCGCCGCGCCGACGAAGAGCGTGGGCGTGAAGATCCCTCCGACCGCGCCCGAGCCGACGGTAATGGCCGTGGCCAGCACCTTGATGACCAGCACCGTCAGCACGGCCTGCCACAGCCAGGTGGTATGCAGCAGCGAATTGACCAGGCTGTAGCCATTGCCCCAGACCTCGGGCACCTGGATGGAAATGAGCCCCACCAGCAGCCCGCCCACGCCCAGGCGCACCGGCAGCGGCAGCTTGAGCTTGCCGAAGCCATGCTTGCCCAGTTCCAGCACGCGCAGGAATTGCGGTGCCAGAATGCCTGCCAGCACGCCCAACACCAGGAACAGCAGCACTTCCCAGCCGCCGATCTCGGGGAAGTAAGGCATCTCGTAGGCAGCGCGGTAACCCGGCAGCTCGCGCATGGTGATGTTGGCGACCACCGAGGCCACCACCACCGGGCCGAAGCTCTCCATCACCAGCGAACCGAGCACAATCTCGGTAATGAAGAAAGCGCCCGCGATGGGCGCGTTGTAGGCCGAAGTAATGCCCGCTGCAGCCCCGCAGGCCACCAGCAGCCGCAGGCGGGATGAAGGAAAATGCGAAAATTTGCCCACCAGCGAGGCACATAGCGCCGACAGCTGCACCATCGGCCCTTCGCGCCCGATGGAGCCGCCCGAGGCAATCGAGGCCAGCGAGGACAGGCTGCGCAAAAGCGTATTGCGCACCGGAATGGCACCATCGCCGATGGCCACCGCTTCCATGTAGTCGCCCCCATTGCCGGCAGGAGTGCGCTTGGCCAACACCAGGATCACGCCGGCAATCACGCCGCCGCAGGTCGGCAGCAGCACCCGTACCGGCCAGGACAAGCCCTTGGCGATATCGACGAAACTGCCGTCATGGCCGGTCAGCCAGGTCTGCAGCAGTGCAATGCAGTCACGGAAGGCAATCGTGGCCAGCGCACCCACGAAGCCGGCCAGCGCGCCCCACAGCAGCATGGAATGGTTTTCGGAAACGCGGCAGGCGTTCAGTACCCGCAGGCGGTACTTGATCCACAGTTCATGCATGGTTGCCGCCGCCCTCTTCGTCCGTTTCGTTCATGAGTCCTTGCAGATGCCTGAGATCGGCGGCAATGCTGGCCGCCGCCTTTTTCTGCATGCGTCGGTAACGGGCCAGCACCTCCTGCCCCAGTTCGGTCACCGCCGCGCCACCTCCGCGCGCGCCGCCCGTGGCCGTGGCCACCAAGGGACTGGCGAAGCAGCGGTTCATCTCTTCCACCAGCAGCCAGGCGCGGCGATAGGACATCTGCATCTCGCGCGCTGCCCCGGAAATCGATCCGGTCCGGACGATGGCCTGCAGCAGATCGGCCTTCCCCGGGCCGAAGGCGATGGTGTCGCCCTGCATCACGCGCACTCTTAGGGTCTTGGAATCATTCATGCGCGTGATTGTACTAGCGCCGGCCAGACGCGAGCATGCAATTGACGTTCGTTATATCCTTGCGTATATTTCGCCCACGCCGCTTTCCTCGTTTCCCGCCGATCAAGGAGCCCCATGTTCAAGACCTTCCGTCTCAAAGCCGCCCTGGGCGCCGCCTGCGCCGCCACGCTGATGCTGGCCAGCACGACCGCCCAGGCCACCGACCTGGTGGTCTCGGCGGCGGCCAGCCTGACCAATGCCTTCAAGGATCTGGCACAAAGCTTCGAACAGCAGCACCCCGGTGTGAAGGTCATTACCAACTTCGGCGCCTCCGACATCCTCATGCAGCAGATCGTGCGCGGTGCTCCGGCCGATGTCTTCGCCTCGGCCGACCAGACCGCGATGGACAAGGCGGTCGCCGAAAAAGCCGTGGACCCGGCCACCCGCAAGAACTTCGCCGCCAACCAGATCGTGGTGATCGTGCCGCACGACGCCAGGCAGCAACCGGCCACGCTGGCCGACCTCACCGGCGCGGCCTACCAGCGCATCGCCCTGGGCAATCCGGCCTCGGTGCCCTTCGGCCGCTACACCAAGGCGGCGCTGGAACAGGCCGGACTCTGGCCCCAGGTACAAGCCAAGGGCGTGATGGCCGAAAACGTGCGCACTAGCCTGGATTACGTGGCGCGCGGCGAGGTCGATGCCGGCTTCGTCTTCGCCACCGATGCGGCGGTCATGCCGGAGAAGGTCAAGGTCGCCCTGCGCATCCCCTCCACCACCCCCGCCACCTATCCCATCGCGGTCACTGCGGCCAGCCGGCAGCAGGCGCTGGCCGCACAGTTCGTGGCGCACGTAATGTCGGCCAGCGGCCAGGCGGTGCTGGCGCGTTACGGCTTCCAGAAACCTTGATGCATCCGGTCTGGACACCCCTGCTGCTTTCGCTCAAGGTCGCAGGACTGGCCACCCTGCTCAACCTGGTGCTGGGCGTGGCGGCGGCCTATGGCTTGTCGCGCTGGCGCTCGCCGTTGCGCGACTTCATCGATTCGGTACTGACCCTGCCACTGGTGCTGCCGCCGACCGTGCTGGGCTATTACCTGCTGGTGCTGTTCGGCCGCCGTGGCGCGCTGGGCGCCTGGCTGGAAAGCTGGGGCATCCAGCTGGTCTTCACGTGGCAGGGAGCGGTGCTGGCCTCCACCGTAGTGGCCTTCCCGCTGGTGTTGAAGGCGGCGCGCGCCGCGTTTGAAAGCGTCGATCATCAACTGGAAAATGCCGCCCGCGTGCTGGGCGTGTCCGAAGCCGGCGTCTTTTTCCGTGTCAGCCTGCCGCTGGCCACGCGCGGCATCACGGCCGGCGTGCTGCTGGCCTTCGCCCGCGCGCTCGGGGAATTCGGCGCCACCCTGATGGTGGCCGGCAACCTGCCGGGACGCACGCAAACCCTGTCGGTCGCCATCTACGAGGCCGTCCAGGCGGGCGACGATGGTGCTGCCACCTTCCTGGTGCTCATTACCTCGATCACCTGTATCGTGCTGCTGATGGTGGCCGGGCGCCTGGTACCGGATCGCTCGCAACTGCAGATTCGCTGAATCCTGCAAATCGTTTATATCTTTTATTCCATTCACCTTCGTGAGCGTCGACCTCCAGATCCAGAAACAACTGCGCGCCGGTGATCGCGTCTTCGATCTCGACATCGCCCTGGCCTCCGAGAGCCAGCGTATCGTGCTCTATGGCCCTTCCGGTTCGGGCAAGAGCCTGACCCTGAAGGCCATCGCCGGGCTGATGCGGCCTGACCGTGGCCATATCCGCGTGCAGGGACGCACGCTTTTCGATAGCGCCGAGGGCATCGATGTGCGTGTGCAGGAGCGCAATGTCGCTTATCTGTTCCAGGACTACGCCCTCTTCCCGCACCTGACGGTGGCGCAGAACATCGCCTTTGGCCTCTCGCGCGGCAGCCTCGGTATCCGCGGTCCGGCCGAACATCCGGCCGTGCGGCAATGGCTGCAGGCCTTCGACTTGCAGGCCATCGCCCACAGCCGCCCGGCCCAGATTTCCGGTGGCCAGCGGCAGCGCGTGGCGCTGGCACGGGCGCTGGTAGCCGAACCGGCCATGCTCCTGCTGGATGAACCCTTCTCTGCCCTGGACCTGTACTTGCGCGAGCGTATGCGCTCAGAACTGGCCGAGCTGCAAACCCGCCTGCAGGTGCCGATGCTGCTCATCACCCACGATCCGGCCGATGTGGAAGCGCTGGGGCAGACCGTCTTCGAACTGCGCGACGGGCGCCTGCATCCCGGCTGAACAAAAAAAAGCCGCACTCTTGTGGAGTACGGCATCAAGTTCGGGGATCGCCCCACCGGCCCGCGCAAGGATGCGGGCCGGTTTTCTTCACACACATTCACTCAAGACTCGGAACTCTCTTGCCTCAGGCCGCCTTCTTGGCCTTGTCATCGAAGAATTGTTCATCTTCGGTCGAACCGTGCAGCGCCGTGGTCGACGACTGGCCTTGCTGGATGGCCTGGGTCACGGCGTCGAAGTAGCCGGTACCGACTTCGCGCTGGTGCTTGACGGCCGTGAAGCCCTTGGCAGCGGCGGCGAATTCGGCTTCCTGCAGTTCCACGAAGGCCGACATCTGGTTGCGGGCATAGCCGTGCGCCAGGTTGAACATCGAGTAGTTCAGCGCATGGAAACCAGCCAGCGTGATGAACTGGAACTTGTAGCCCATGGCGCCCAGCTCGCGCTGGAACTTGGCGATGGTGGCGTCATCCAGATTCTTCTTCCAGTTGAAGGACGGCGAGCAGTTGTAGGCCAGCAGCTTGCCGGGGAACTTGGCGTGGATGGCTTCGGCGAAGGTCTTGGCAAAGGCCAGGTCGGGCTTGCCGGTTTCACACCAGACCATGTCCGCATACTCGGCATAGGCCAGGCCGCGCGAGATCGCCTGGTCGATGCCCGGATGGGTCTTGAAGAAGCCTTCGACGGTACGCTCGCCGGACAGGAAGGGCTTGTCGTTGGCATCCACGTCGGAGGTCAGCAAGTCAGCGGCTTCGGCATCGGTACGGGCGATCACCAGGGTCCTGGTCCCCATGACGTCAGCGGCCAGACGGGCAGCGTTGAGCTTTTCGCAGGCTTCGCGGGTCGGCACCAGCACCTTGCCGCCCATGTGGCCGCACTTCTTGACCGAGGCCAGCTGGTCTTCGAAGTGCACGCCAGCAGCGCCGGCTTCGATCATCGACTTCATCAGTTCGAAGGCATTGAGCACGCCACCGAAACCGGCTTCGGCATCGGCCACGATGGGCGCGAAGAAGTCGATGTCGTCACGGCCTTCGGACCACTGGATCTGGTCGGCGCGGGCGAAGGTATTGTTGATGCGCTTGACCACCATCGGCACCGAATTGGCCGGGTACAGCGACTGGTCGGGATACATTTCACCGGCCAGGTTGGCGTCGCCGGCCACCTGCCAGCCGGACAGGTAGATCGCCTTCAGGCCGGCCTTGACCTGCTGCATGGCCTGGTTGCCGGTCAGCGCACCCAAGGCGTTGACGAAGGGTTCGTTGTTGACCAGATTCCAGAGCTTCTCGGCGCCGCGCTTGGCCAGGGTATGCTCGATCTCCAGCGAGCCGCGCAGACGAACCACGTCGGCCGCGCTGTAGTTGCGCTTGATGCCCTTCCAGCGCGGGTTCTCTGCCCAGTCGCGTTCCAGGGCCTGGATTTGCTGTTCACGTGTGCTCATGTGGATCTCCTTGTTGGTCAATATGAAGTGGCTTGAAACCGGATGAAATCGTTGATTCCATGACTTCATGGTAGGCCTGCCTTCGCGGAGCAACAACGTCTTATATAAGATATCTGTAAAATTTTTATATGAATAAAATCAGCCACTTATAAGCCTGATTTTGCGATACGAAACGAAAATCCGGAGAATGAAAAAGAGTTTTGATGCGGCGCACTGACGTTTTTCATCATACGAAATGAAGATTTCGTATCGTAAAAAATCGCGTAAATGAAACCTCTTGCGTATCCATCGTTCATATGAACGCTGCCGGTAATGACGGACCAGTGTTGTGAAATTCGCTTTTCCGTTCATCTTTCCGCTCACCGGAATGTCTTCTCTGCCGCGAAACCCTCGGGTTGTCTAATTGCAAAAGAAGGCAGAGAATAAGCCCCTAACTCATTCCAAAGCGGTGATGCAACGCCGCCCTGTCTACATGCATTACGCCCTGGACATTCGTACTTTCCTCTTCAGTCATTATTTCTATACAGGTGTACGGATTGCGATCGGGGTAGTCGGCCTGACCCTGCTGGTGTTCAACGTGGCCGACATGCCGACCACGATGACGGTCTTCCTCGGCGCGCTCTGTACCAGCCTGATGGACTTGCCCAGCCCCTTGCGCCACAAGTTCAACGAGATGCTGGCCGGAGTGCTGCTCTGTACGGCGGTCATGCTGATCATCAGCCTGTGTGCCCCGGTGCCCTGGCTGGTCAGCGCCATGATGGTGGTGGTGAGTTTCTTCGCCAGCATGATGGTGGTCTACGGCAAGAAGACCATGCCGCTTCAATTCGCCGCGCTCATGGTGATGACCCTCTCGATGGAAAACCAGTTGCCGATGGCCGATGCCTTCGTGCATGCGGTGCTGTTTCTGGGCGGCGGGCTGGGCTATCTGGCGTATTCGATGGCGGTATCGTGGTTCCTGCGCCGGCGCATCAAGCAGCAGGTGCTGGCTGAAGCCCTCTTCGAGCTGGCGCGCTATCTGCGCATCAAGGCCGATTTCTATGACGTCAAGCACGACCTGGCCAGCCAGTTCAACCAGCTGGTGCGCCAGCAGATCGTGGTGGCCGACAAGCAGCAGGCCTCGCGCGACCTGATCCTGCGTGACCTGCATACCAAGCAAGATGGCCTCTTGGTGCAGGTGCACCTGTCGATGCTGGAGCTCTATGAGCAGGTGCTGTCCACCCACGCCGATTACGCCTTCCTGCGCCAGCACTTCGGCGGTTCCGACGTGATGATCTTCCTGCGCGACCTGGCCACCAAGGCGGCCCAGGACATCGAATCGATCGCCTATGCCATCACCCGCAAGAAGGCTTCCGAACCCAGCGTGAACTACAAGGCCGAGCTGCGCGCCGTGCAATTCGAGATCCAGGAACTGGCCCTGCCCGGCCCGCGCCAGGCCTCGCCAGAAGCCCTGACGCTGCTGCGCGTGACCTACAACAAGATCGGCGACATCATCGAATTCATCGGCCAGCTGCACCAGGCTACGCGCAATCCGGTCGATCCGCTGCCCATCCTGCCGGGCTCGGACATGACGCCTTTCCTGACCCAGCAGAAGTTCAAGTTCAACATGCTGCTGGTGAACCTGCGCTGGCAGTCGCCGATCTTCCGCTTTGCCATCCGCGTGGCGCTGGCAGTGACCACGGGCCTGTGGATTGCCGGGCTGCTGCCCTACATGTCGCACGGGTACTGGATCGTGCTGACCATCGTCATCATCCTGAAACCCAATTTCAGCGCCACCAAGCAACGCATGGCCGACCGCCTCATCGGCACCGTCATCGGCTGCGTGATCACCTTGCTGATCCTGCGCTTCGTGCACAATCCGCTGGGCGAGCTGGCCGTGCTCTTCGCCGCCAGCGTGGCCGCACCGGCCTTCACCTACATCAAGTACCGCTACACGGCCATTGCCGCCTCGGTCCAGATCCTCATGCTGCTGAACCTGCTCATGCCAGCCGGTCACCAGACCGTCATCGGCGAGCGGCTCATCGATACCATCATCGGCGTACTCATCGCCACCGTCTTCAGCTACGTGCTGCCGGCCTGGGAATACCGCGACCTGCCCAAGCTGCTGCGCAACGTGCTCAAGGCCAGCCAGCGCTATCTCACCGCCAGCCGCGACATGCTCGAAGGCAAGGTCAAGGACGATTTCTTCTACCGGGTCTGCCGCAAGGGCTTCATGGACAGCCTGGCCGCGCTCATCTCGGCGCTGGTACGCATGATGGACGAACCGGCCACCAAGCAGCGCGCGGTGCGCGAACTGAACCGCTTCATCGTGCAGAACTACCTGGTGGCCGCCCACATCGCCGCCTTGCGCCTGATGCTGCGGCGCCATCAGGACAACCTGCCCCAGGGCGCGGTGGCCAAACTGATCGAGGAAACCTATCTGGAAGCCAGCCAGCACCTGGCCGAAGCCCAGCGCCTGCTGGCACCCAAGCCGAGAAAGCGCGACGGCGCCGTGGTGGTCTCTCCGGAGGCGCCGGCCGAGAAGGCCCTGTCAGGCAAGATCGAACTGATCGGCCCGGTGACGCCCGAACCCGTGCCGGCCGAAGCCAGCGCCTGGTCGGGCTGGGACAGTCTGCGCCGCCGCACCAGCCTGCTTAACCAGGATTTGAAGGAAATTGTCAGCCAGACCGCGGCCATCGACCAGGTGCTGCGCAAAAGCCCGGACTGAGCGGCTGCGCGGGCGCAAACAAAAGCCCGCACGCGGCGGGCTGCAAAGGCAGTCAATGGAGATGAAGAAAAACGCTCAAAGCCGGGTGCGCGACACCAGCACCCCATCCACGTCGGCATAGATCCAGTCGCCCGGATGCACCGCCACGCCGGCAATGCCGACCTTGATGTCGGCATCCCCTGCTCCCTTGCGGAAACTGCGTTGCGGATGCGTCGCCAGGGCGCGGATGCCGACTTCGCAGGCATTCAATTCCACCGTATCGCGCACGCAGCCATTGACCAGGATGCCGGCCCAGCCATTGTCCTGGGCCAGTTGCGCCAGATTGCCGCCCACCAGGGCGCAACGCAGGCTGCCGCCGCCATCGACCACCAGCACATGGCCGTTGCCGGGCGTCTCCAGGGTGGCGCGCACCAGCACGTTGTCCTCGAAGACCTTGAGCGTCCTGGCCGGTCCGGCGAAGGCCTGCTTGCGGCCGAAGGAAGCGAAGATGGGCGGCAGTACGTGCAGCGTACCGGCGGCCAGCTTGTCTTCGTTGGCGTCGCACAGGTCACAGGTGGCAAAGCTGGCTGATGTCATGGATTCCTCCAGGGGGATTGGATAGGCTGGTCTTGCACTCACACCGACAGGATGCGATGCAGGCGCTTCTGGTCGAACATACGTGAATCGGCCACCCGCAGCAAGGTTTCCACATCCAGCCCGTCGTCCGGATAGAGCGATACCCCCACCGAAGCATCTACCGTGTAGTACTGGCCATCGCGCCCGTCGATGGGCTTGTTGACGGCGTGGCGGATCTTGTCGGCAATGCTGCGTGCGACCTCCATCTCGGTCACGCCGTGCAGGTAGACCACGAACTCGTCGCCGCCGAAGCGGGCCACCGAATCATCATGGCGCAGGCTATGCTGCAGGCGTTCGGCAACGGCGATCAAGACCTTGTCGCCCTCGTCGTGGCCATATTCGTCATTGACCGCCTTGAAGCGGTCGAGATCGATAAAGAGCAAGGCGAACTGCAGCGGATTGGCCTGCGAACTGTTGCGGCGGCGGAAATCGATCTGCGCGATCAGCGAATCGCGGTTCAGGACATTGGTCAGGCGGTCGGTCCGCAGATTGCGCTCCATCTCCACGAAGCTTTGTGCCAGCTGGCCGATTTCATCGTTGCGGTCGATGTTGAGCGCCGGGAAGGGGCTACCGTTGCCGATGCTCTTGGCCGCCAGCGTGAGCTTGCGGATATCGCGCAGCACCCAGCGCAGCAGCAGGAAACCGATCACGAAGGTCAGGCACACGGCCAGCAAGCCCAATATCAGGGTCTGGTAGACGCCGCTGGTGACCGAGCCCAGGAAGTCCGAGCGTGGCGCCGTGCTGATGGCCAGCCATTCCAGCCCGGCCGGGTCGCGATGCAGGCGGAAGGCCACCTCGATCTTGCTGCCCTCGCTGCGTGCGCCGATCAGCACCAGCTTGTCCGGCTCGGCGTCATGGGTATCGAGATAGCGCCGCACCTCCTCGAAGGCCTGCTGCACCATCGGTGACTTGCTCTGGCGGGCATTGAGCCGCAACGGTTCCTGCCCCGGCTGGGCGGGCAGATAGACGGGCTCGTCCAGGGAGGTCGCCACGACGTCGCCCTGCAGTTCGGTGACGAAGGCCACGCCATGGGCAGGCAGCGGCACCTGGTGCAGCATGGTGCTCAACTGCTGCAGGCCGATGCTGCTGTTGGCCACGCCCAGCAGGGTACCGTCGGCATCGAAGATGGGCTTGGAGAGGTTGATGCCGACGATGTTCTTGACGCGGAAGTCGATATAAACCGGCGACCAGGTTTCGCGGCCCTGCTGCACGGCCTGCACGTACCAGGGGCGCTTGCGCGGTTCGTAATCCTGGACGGCGACCAGCTTCATCTCGGTGCCCGGCCCGCGCAGGTAATAGACGAAGTTCTTTTGCCCCGGCTCGCGTACGCTGTACATGAAGACAGTGGGCTGTTCCTGCTTGATCCCCAGGAAGCTGCCATCGGCGCCGCCGAAGTAGACGTAGCTGGGCTCATCGAAGAGCGAATTGGCCAACCACAAACGGTCTTCCAGTTCCTTGCGGGTCTTGGGGAAAGGCAGATTGGCGGGCAGTTGGCCCGCCTCGGCCGGGGGCACCGGCTGGGGCGCCACGACGTTGAGGGTTTCACGTGCGCCCATGGTCTGCCGCAGGATAGCCTGGCTCACGCGGCCCATCACTTCGGTCAGGGCATTGCGTGCCAGCACCTCGGTGGCGTCATCGCCGGCCCGATACAAAAACCAGCCGATGGTCAGCACCAGGCAGACCATCAGGAAAACGAACGGCAAAATGAATAGCCGCTGCAGGGACGATTGCTTCAGAATCGCCCCCTTTCGTGCCATTGACCCCTGCTGCCACGCGCTGCGCACTGACGTCCTGTTACCGAGTTGACCATGAATTCCTTGCTGCCAGGCAATTCGATGCAGCCTGGCGGTTGCTGCGCGGGCCCGCGCCCTTTATTGATGGCGCACCGGTCTTCTGTGGTCGTGGCGCGTCCCCCTTGTATGAAGTAAATATCACATCCGCTCTCTCTTGGGGAAGGTTTTTTGCAATGCGGCGTAACCAGCCGCAACCGGCCACCCCGCCGAGAGCGGCTCTGGGCGCGACTGACCGAGACCCGGTTAACTATTTTTAATGTAGCGCAACTTTTTCAAACAAATAGTCACATGGCTTGCAGCTGCCTGTGTTTTATCGGCGCAAAAGACATGAAAAAGCGGCGGGACATGAACACATGTTCCCGCCGCTTTCGTCCATCTTGCCGGACCTGCCGGCTCAGTTACCTGCTCATGCCTTGCTGAAGGCCAGTTGCCCGTTCTCCACCTCGACATGCACCACATCCTTGGGGCCGAACTTGCCGGCCAGGATCTGCTTGGACAGCGGGTTTTCGATCTCCTGCTGGATGGCGCGCTTGAGCGGCCGGGCACCATAGACCGGATCGAAACCGGCCTCGGCGATCTTCTGCAAGCCGGCCTCGCTGACCTGCAAGCCGATATCCAGCTTGGCCAGGCGCTGTTCCAGGATACGCAGCTGGATCTTGGCGATGGCGCCGATGTTCTTGGCGTCCAGCGCGTGGAAGACCACGATCTCATCGACCCGGTTGATGAATTCCGGGCGGAAGTGCGTACGGACCTCGGCCATCACCGCCAGCTTGACCAGCGCAGGGTCGCTGTCTTCCATGCTCTGGATCTTGTGCGAACCCAGGTTGGAGGTCATCACGATCACCGTATTCTTGAAGTCGACGGTGCGGCCCTGCCCATCGGTCATGCGGCCATCATCGAGCACCTGCAGCAGCACGTTGAAGACATCCGGGTGCGCCTTTTCGATCTCGTCGAGCAGGATCACGCTGTAGGGCTTGCGCCGCACGGCCTCGGTCAGGTAGCCGCCCTCTTCATAGCCGACATAGCCTGGGGGGGCGCCGATGAGGCGGGCCACCGAATGCTTCTCCATGAATTCGCTCATGTCGATGCGGATCATGGCTTCTTCGGTATCGAAGAGATAGGACGCCAGCGCCTTGCACAGCTCGGTCTTGCCCACGCCGGTGGGGCCCAGGAACATGAAGGAACCATACGGCTTGCTGGGGTCGCCCAGGCCGGCGCGCGAGCGGCGGATGGCGTCCGACACGGCAACAATGGCTTCGTCCTGGCCGACCACACGTTCATGCAGCACGTCTTCCATATGCAGCAATTTTTCGCGTTCGCCCTGCATCATGCGCGAGACCGGGATGCCGGTGGCGCGTGCGACGATCTCGGCGATTTCCTCGGCACCCACTTGCGTGCGGACCAGCTTGGGCTTCTCGTTCTTGACGCCTGCGGCATCCTTCTTGTTCTGCACTTCCAGGGCGGCTTCCAGCTCGGCCAGCTTGCCGTACTTCAGCTCCGAGACCTTCTGCCAGTCGCTCTTGCGGGTGGCCTCTTCCATCTGCAGACGCACCTTCTCGATCTCTTCCTTCAATTGCTGGCCGCCCTGGGCGGTCGATTTCTCGGCCTTCCAGATTTCTTCCAGGTCGGCATATTCACGCTCGAGCTTCTCGATTTCTTCCTCGATCAGTTGCAGCCGCTTTTGCGAGGCTTCGTCCTTCTCACGCTTGACGGCTTCGCGTTCGATCTTCAGCTGGATCAGGCGACGGTCGAGCTTGTCCATCACTTCCGGCTTGGAATCGATCTCGATCTTGATCTTCGAAGCAGCTTCGTCGATCAGGTCGATGGCCTTGTCCGGCAGGAAGCGGTCGGTAATGTAGCGATGCGACAGCTCGGCGGCGGCCACGATGGCCGGGTCGGTGATGTCCACGCCGTGGTGCACTTCGTACTTTTCCTGCAGGCCGCGCAGGATGGCGATGGTGGCTTCCACGCTGGGTTCGTCGACCAGGATCTTCTGGAAGCGGCGCTCAAGAGCCGCATCCTTCTCGATGTACTGGCGGTATTCGTCCAGCGTGGTAGCGCCCACGCAATGCAGCTCGCCGCGCGCCAGGGCGGGCTTCAACATGTTGCCGGCATCCATGGCGCCTTCGGCCTTGCCGGCACCGACCATGGTATGCAGCTCATCAATGAAGACAATGGTCTGGCCTTCGTCCTGGGCAATTTCCTTCAGGACGGCTTTGAGGCGCTCCTCGAATTCGCCGCGGTATTTGGCACCGGCCAGCAGCGCTGCCATGTCCAGCGACAGCACGCGCTTGGATTTGAGGCTGTCCGGCACTTCGCCATTGACGATACGCTGGGCCAGTCCTTCGACGATGGCGGTCTTGCCCACGCCGGGTTCGCCGATCAAGACCGGGTTGTTCTTGCTGCGCCGTTGCAGCACCTGGATGGCGCGGCGGATTTCATCGTCGCGGCCGATCACCGGGTCGAGCTTGCCGGCGCGGGCGCGCTCGGTCAGGTCCAGGGTGTATTTCTTGAGAGCTTCGCGCTGGCCCTCATCCTGCTGCGAGGACACCGAGGCGCCACCGCGCACGGCGGTGATGGCCGCTTCCAGCGATTTGCGGGTCAGGCCATTGTCACGGGCGGCACGGCCGGCATCGGACTTGTCGTCCACCAGGCCCAGCAGCACCATTTCACTGGCGACGAACTGGTCGCCATGCTTTTGCGCTTCCTTGTCGGCCAGGTTGAGCAAGGCTACCAGCTCGCGGCCGACCTGCACTTCGCCGCCATTGCCGGAAACCTGCGGCAGGCGCTTGACGGCGGCCTGCAGGGCGGTGGTGAGGCCATTGACGTTCACCCCGGCGCGCTGCAGCAGCGAGCGGGCGCCGCCGTCGTCCTGGTTCAGCAGCGCCAGGATGAGGTGAACGGGTTCGATGTATTGATTGTCGTGGCCGACGGCCTGGGATTGCGCATCGGCCAGCGCTTCCTGCAATTTGGTGGTGAGTTTGTCGAGACGCATGGTTCGCTCCAATTTTTCAATGAGATGAAAGTTGGGCCAGCGCCTGCGATTTTCAAGCAATGATCGTGCCGTCGGGTTTGATCTGCATCAGGTCGCCCGCAGTGCTCATCCCGCCAAGGCACGATAGCTTGCAAACCCGGCAACGCAGAGCACGATGGAACCCAGCAGGTGCAAGGCTGAGTGGCCGATGGCCCAGAGGTAATCGCCCCGCTGCAAGAGGATCATGGCCTCGGCGGAGAAGGTCGAGAAGGTGGTCAGTCCACCCAGGAAACCGGTCACCGCAAAGAGCCGCCATTCCGGCGGCAGTGCCGGATGCTGCTCGAAATACGCCACCAGGAAGCCGATCACGCAAGCGCCGATCCAGTTGGCCCCCAGCGTACCCAGCGGCACGAAGTGTCCCTCCAGATTCCACACCACTGAAATACGCCAGCGCAGCCAGGCGCCCAGTGCCGCTCCCATCCCTACTGCCAGCCATCCCATGATGCCCTCCTTGATCGATCAGGCCAGCGGACCGCTGCGCAAGGCCAGGCTCTGCATTTCCTCGCGCAGGCTGCCCATGCGCTCCAGGGCCTGGTGGTCTTCCTGCAAGGACTTGTCCACCGTCTCATGCATCCAGTCTACCCAGGTGCTGATTTTGGCATCCAGGTACTGGCGTGAAGGATACAGCGCATAGACGCCCATGTTCTGCAGGCGATGCTGTGGCAGCACCCGCACGATGGATCCAGCCCGCAACGCCTCCATGGCGGAATAGATCGGCAGCACGCCGATGCCCATGCCCTCGCGGATGGCGGTGAGCATGGCCTCGGCCACATTGACCTGGAAATTGCTCTTGATGGCCATGACGGTAGCGCCCTCTGGGCCTTCCAGGGCCCACTCGTCCAGCGGCGAAATGGGGCTCACCAATTGCAGGCAGACATGCTTGAGCAGGTCGGCCGGCTGCTGCGGCACGCCGTATTTATCCAGATAGGCCGGGGAAGCGCACAACATGCTGAAGGTGGTGCCGAGCTGGCGGTAGATCAGACCTGAATCGGGCAGTTCCCGCGCCAGCACGAGCGAGACGTCATAGCCCTCTTCCAGCATGTCGGGGATGCGCTGGGCCAGCGTCAGCTCTACCGCCACATCCGGATAGCGCTTGTGGTAGCCCGAAATCGACGGAATCACGTAGCGCTGGCCAAAACTGGTCATGGCATGGATGCGCAAGCGGCCCGAAGGCTTGACATAGGCGGCGCTGGCTTCGGCCTCGGCCTCATCCACATACGCCATGATCTGCTGGCAACGCAGCAGATATCGCTCGCCCGCCTCGGTCAGGGCGATGCGGCGCGTGGTACGGTTCATCAGACGGGCATGCAGATGCCGCTCCAGATCGGCCACGGCACGCGAGACATGGGCGGTCGTCAAGCCCATCTGCTGGGCCGCCTGGGTGAAGCTGCCGGCCTCGACCACGCGCGTGAAGACGCGCATGTTTTGCAAGGTATCCATCGTTTTCCTATCACTGTGCAGGGAGCAGGCGCCCACGAGCAAGAAACCGTCCGCCATGGACGCACCGCGCCAGGACAGCATTGTTACCCATAATGGCGCAATCATTATTGCTACAAATGATATAAACCTTTGCCAAATAGCGCATTTTTTCTGAGATATTTACAAAATAGAATACGTAACTTCTGATATTTGCATATTTTTGGATAATTCCATGACACGTATCGCCTTCTCGAAGTTGCCAGCCCTGACCGTCATTGCGCTTTCGCTGACAATCGTCGGCTGCGCTGACCAGGGCGGCATAAAGCCGCAGGCCCAGGTACGCGACGTGGCCGCGCTCGACGCCGGCCAGGCCATCCGCCAGGCCGCCAGCGAAGCGGGCTGGCCACAACGGGCCTGGTGGGAAGCATATGGCGATGCGCAATTGAATCAGCTGGTCACCCGTGCCGTGGCCGGCAACCCCAGCATGGCCGTGGCTGCAGCCCGGGTGCGCCAGGCCCGCTCGATGGCCGTGGCCACGCATGCCGGTGAATTGCCGAGCGCCCAACTGGATGTGTCGATGGGCCGCAAGGATTGGTCCGACAACGTGTATTACGGCGCCGCATACCGCGACAAGCTGACCTGGAACAACACGGCGACCCTGGGCCTGTCCTACAACGTCGACCTGTGGGACCGCAACAAGAACGCCACCCTGCGCGCGGAGGACGAAATGCACGCGGTCGCCGCCGACGCGCGCGCCGCCCAGCTGGACCTGGAAGGCAACGTGGTCCGTGCCTACGTGCAACTGGCACTGCAATACGGCTTGCTGGACAACACCGAAGCCCTGCTCAAGGAAGAACAGAAGATCCTCGACCTGGCCCATCGCCGCTTCAAGGGCGGCCTCGGCACCCAGCTGGAGATCACCCAAGCCGAGTCGCCGCTGCCGGAAACCCGCCGCCAGATCGAAGCCCTGCACGAAAACATTGCCCTGGTACGCAACCAGCTGGCCGCGCTGCTGGGCGCAGGCCCTGGCGCCGCCGATGGCATCACCCGGCCGACCATGCAGCTGCAAACCGCCATCGGCCTGCCCAGCGCACTGCCGGCCGACCTGGTGGGCCGCCGTCCTGACATCAGTGCCGCACGCTGGCGCGTGGAAGCAGCAGCCAAGGGCATTTCGGTGGCCAAGGCAGCCTTCTATCCCAACATCAACCTGCTGGCCGGCATCGGCCCGGCGGCCGCCGGTGGCGGGCTGTTCTCCTTCCTCTCCGGGCCCAACCTGCAGACCACCTATGGCCCGGCGATCTCGCTGCCCATCTTCGAGGGCGGACGCCTGCGCGGCCAGCTGGGCGCGGCCAGTGCCGGTTACGACATCGAGGTCGAGCAGTACAACGCCCTGCTCTCGCAAGCCCTGAAAGGCATCTCGGACCAGGTGGTGACCCTGCAATCGGTGGTGCGCCAGCAACAGCAGGCACAGGAGTCGGTGCAAGCCGCCCAGAAGAACGTGGACATCGCCACCCGCGCCTACCAGCGCGGCCTGACCGATTACCTCAACGTCCTGCAAGCGCAGACCCAATGGCTGCGCCAGCAGCAGATCGTGCAGCAATTGCAGGCGCAGCGCCTGGCCTCCTATGCCGCCCTGCAGACCGCCCTGGGTGGCGGCATGCAGGACGGCAGCCCCGCCCCTGCCGAAGTGGCCGCGCAATGAATACTCAGGCCCTTTCCCTCAAGGCGCAATTGCGCGAGGCCGCCGCCGACTGGTGGCGCAGCGACGCACCGACCTGGGTCTACGTCTTCAAGATGGTCTTCGCCGGCCTGCTGGCGCTGGGCATCGGCTATGGGCTAGACCTGGAATCGCCGCGCTCGGCGCTCATCACGGTGTTCATCGTCATGCAGCCGCAAAGCGGGATGATCCTGGCCAAGAGCTTCTACCGGGTCATCGGTACCCTGGTTGGTTCGGCCGCCATCGTGGTCTTCGTCGATCTGTTTGCCCAGACGCCGGAACTGTTCCTGCTGGCCTCGGCGCTGTGGATCGGACTGTGTACCGTAGGATCGGCGCATAACCGGAATTTTCGTTCATACGGCTTCGTGCTCTCGGGCTATACGGTGGCCCTGATCGGCCTGCCGGCCGCTCTGCACCCGGCCATCACCTTTGATTCGGTGATGACGCGGGTCAGCGAGATCATGGTCGGCATCGTCTGCGTCGGGCTGGTCAGTGCGCTGGTGTTTCCGCAGGCCAGCGCACCGGGGCTGGTGCGCATCATCCGTGGCCGCTTCACGGCCTTCGTCGATCTCATCAGCGCCACCCTGGGCGGCACTGCGGACCGCAAGCAGCTCGAAGCCACCAATGCCCGCTTCGTGGGCGACATCATCGGTCTGGAAGCCATGCGCAGCTCGGCCATCTTCGAAGACCCCGAAGTGCGCCTGCGCAGCGGCCGCCTGACCCGCATGAACAGCGAGTTCATGGCCCTGTCCACCCGCATGCACGCGCTGCACCAGCTGATGAACCGCCTGCATGCCAACCCGGCAGCGAGTGCCAAGGTGGTCATCGAGGCGATCTCGCCCTACTTCCGCGAAGTGCAGCCGCTGCTCACCCGCGCCAGCGGCGAACCCGTCATGAGTGCGCTGGATGCCGCCGACGCGGCCCTGAAGCTGGACGCCTACAAGCGCGAATTGCCTCGCCGCGTGCGCGCCACCCGCAACACGCTGTCCGAACAGTGCCAGAGCGACAGTGCCATGCTGGACTTCGATACAGCATCCGAACTGCTCTATCGCGTCATCGAGGAACTGCACGCCTATACCCTCACCTATGCCTCGCTGACCCAGCGCCGCCATGAGCGTGAGCAATGGGAGCATTCCTATGCGCCCAAGACCAGCATGACCACCGCCCTCATCGCCGGCGCCCGCGCGGCCATCGTCATGCTGTCCCTGGCGGCGTTCTGGATCGCCAGCGGCTGGCCCAGCGGCGACGTGGCCGTGCTCAATGCCGCCGCCTTCTGCGCCATCACCTCGGCCGCTCCCGATCCGGCCAGGGCAACCCGCACGGTGGCCATCGGTGTGCTCTTCGCGGCCGTGGCCGGCTACGTCTACACCTTCCACATCCTGCCGCGCCTGGATGGCTACTGGATGCTGGCCAGCGCCCTCATGCCGGTGCTGATGCTGGCGGTGTTCCTGACCACCAAGCCCAAGTGGGCCGGTTATGGCCTGGGGATCTGCATCTTCTTCCCCTTCCTGGCGGTCCCGGACAATTTCGCGCACTTCAACGCCGCCGACTATCTGAACGAATCGGTGGCGCTGGTGATCTCGCTGCTGGTGACCGCCATCGGCTTCATGCTGCTCTTGCCACCGACCACTGACTGGACCGTTCGTGTCCTGGAGAAGCAGTTGCGCAAGCAGGTGGTCGATGCCTGCTTCGGCAAGCTGGCGCATCTGGCCCTGAAGTTCGAGAGCGGTACCCGCGACCTGATGCACCAGATCACGATGATCACCACCAGCCGCCCGCTGCTGCGCCAGAAGGCGCTGGGCTGGATGTTCGCCACGCTGGAAGTGGGCCACGCCATCATCGAGCTGCGCAACGAACTGCACGGCATCCGTACCGAAACACCGGATCTGCTGCCCGCCTCGGCTTACGCGGCCCTGAACCGGCTGCGCGAGACCATCCCGGCCCTGTTCGCGCAACCCTCGGCCGCGACCCTGGCCGCCGCACTGGAAGCCAATGACGCCACCATCGCCGAGGTCCAGAGCGCCATCGGTCCGCATTACCGCGAACGCAGCGAACGCCATCGCCTGCAACGTACCTTGAGCTATCTGCATTTCATCCGTACCGCCCTGCTCGATGAGCAGTCACCGCTGCACACCATGCGCGCCGGGGCCACGGCAACCACAACGGGAGCACGCCATGCCACGTGAGATTTCCTTCTTCGACGCCTATATTCCGACCGTCCTGCTGCTGGCCGTGGTGGCCGCCGTGCTGGCCATGGCTGCAGACCGCGTACTGGTGCGCCTGGGCTTCTACGAGCTGACCTGGCATCCGGCGCTGTTCCGGGTGAGCCTGTTCATCTGCCTGGCGGCCTTGCTGGGGCTGGCGGTGTATCGCTAGTGCGCTTGCCTCTTCCCGCCCATCCCTTACGAAAAGATAAAGAAACACATCAGGAGTAGTTCATCATGTCGGTCAAATCGATCTTCCGCGTTCTCATCACCACGGCCATCTTCCTGCTGGCCATCCTGCTGGCCTGGAGCCTGTGGCAGCACTACATGCACTCGCCCTGGACCCGCGACGGCCGCGTGCGTGCCGATGTGGTCAACGTCGCCCCGGATGTCTCCGGCCAGGTAGTGGCCCTGCCGGTGCACGACAACCAGCTGGTCAAGAAAGGCGACCTGCTCATGGAAATCGACCCGGCCCGCTACACGCTGGCGCTGCAACAGGCCGACGCCGCCGTGACCGCCCGCAAGGCCGATCTGGACGTGCGCCGCGCTGAAGTCGAGGCCCGCCGCGCCGACCTGAACATGCGCCGCGCCCAGGCCCGCCGCCGTGCCGACGTTGATGCCCTGGTGGTCTCGCGTGAAGCCCGTGAGGACGCCGGCAGCCAGGTCACCACTTCGCAAGCCCAGCTGGAAGCCGCCCAGGCCCAGTTGCAAGGTGCCCAGGCGCAATACCAGGCAGCCCTGTCGCAGCGTGATACGGCCAAGCTGAACCTGGAGCGCACCAAGGTGTTCTCGCCCGTGGATGGCTACATCACCAACCTGAGCGTGCGCCGTGGCGACTATGCGGCTGCGGGTGCGGCCAAGATCGCGGTGATCGACAGCCATTCCTTCTGGGTCTATGCCTACTTCGAAGAAACCAAGCTGCCGCTTCTGTCTATCGGCGACCATGCCAAGATCCAGCTGATCAATGGGGCCTCGATGGAAGGCCACGTGGACAGCATCGCACGCGGCATCTATGACCGCGACAATCCGCAAAGCCGCGAGCTGACCGCAGACGTGAACCCGACCTTCAACTGGGTGCGCCTGGCCCAGCGCATTCCGGTGCGTATCCACCTCGACAAGGTGCCGGAGAACGTGCTGCTGGCCTCGGGGCTGACCTGCACGGTGGTCTTGGAACCGGGCAGCGGCAAGCAGCAGGCTGTGGCCAAGAACTGATGGACTGGTGAAGCGAGATGAGAGGAAGAGGCGACCTGGCAACAGGTCGCCTTTTTCATGAGCGCTTGCGTACGACGGCACCCACGCTCATGCCGACCGGCTTGAGCAGCTTGTCAGCGGTCGCCAGCGTGGGGCTGGATTCGCCCCGTTCGATGTCTTGCAGCGTGCGGGCGGAGACGCCGCACAGCTTGGCGTATTCGGCGATGGTCAGACGCAAGGTGGTGCGGATCTTGCGGACCACGGCCGGGACCGGCAAGGTCGGATTGGCCGCCAGCTCATCGAAGAGCGCACGCCGCTCTTCCATTTGCTCGATGGCGCTCAGGGGCTTGAAGCGCTTGTCCATTCAGAGCGCCTCCAGTTGTGCCCGTACCTGTACCACCGTCGCGGCGAGCGGATCGAGGAAGGTGGACTCGATCCCCAGGCTGCGGCCATAGTCCAACAGGTCGGCCAGGGGCGATGCCATCTCACGCACGGACGACTTCACCGGCCCCTGGTCGATCTGCGCAGCCTCGCACGCCTGCTCGATGGCGCTGGCCCATTGCGGGGAACCGCCGTCATCGCGCTCCCAGCGCATGCGGCGCGCAATGCCGTCCGGATGCAGCCACATCGGGGCGAAGTCGAACAGCGGCGTCAGGCCGATCTGTCCCAGCGCGTCGCGCCGGATGGCGGTATTGCGGGCGTGATTGTCCTTGTTGCGCAGGACGATGTTGGCGATGTCGCGCTTCAGATATTCGATGATCTCGGTCACAGGCTCGGTGGCGACCTCTGCTAGCCGGGCACAGACGGCATTGTGCGTGGGCGTGGCCGCAAAGCCGGTGACACCGCACAGGGAGGCGATGCTTTCCTGGGCATGGCGCAGTACCTGTGTGCCCCGCACTTCGCGGTCGAAACGGGGAATGAACAAGGCCTTGCCGTGCAGTTCCAAGGGAGCATGGACGTTCAGGCCCAGGTGAGCGGCCAGCTGCATGTAGGGAGCTTCCAGCCGCAGAATGTCGGCCAGGTCGGGATCAGGCCCGCGCCCGAACTTGACGATGTAATGGCGCTCAGCCAGTTCATCGGGCAAAGCATGGTCCAGGTAGAACAAGCCGTCACGGGCGCGGGTCAGCAAGATCTTGGGCCACTCGCCCTGTACCCCCGACGAGCCCGCCAGGAACAGGCCGTGCTGCGCCAGATATTCGTTGAAGTCTTCCGAGCGCGCAGTGATTTCTTCCATCGCGAAGCCGCGCAACTGCGGTCCGCTGCGCGCCTGCGCCCACTCCCAGGCTTCCTGCACGCGCAGGTTGCCGATCGGGTTGCCCGCGCCGGCACACAGCAGCGGCCAATCGGCGCTGGCTTCGGCGCGTTCATCCAGACCCAGCTGACGCAACAGCTCGCCACGGCCATAACCTTGCGGCAGCAGGTCGATCAGGCAAGCCGGCCAGCGCGCTTCACTGAGGCTCTCAAAACTCACCGGCAGGTTCACCGACAAGGCGGCGGCATCACGCCTGTCCATGTAATCGATGGAGTGCACGGCGTCATAAATGAAATAAGTCGAGGCCGCCATGCCAAGCTCGACCGGCGCAGTCAACGACAACGCACCGGCCTGCCGCCAGGCCCCATCGATATAAACTTGAAGTGTGCAGGAAGTCTTCATATACACACCATACTATCATTATTAATCCGCAAAGACAGATCAATCATGATAGTTTAGTACATAAGTAATTTCGTACTAATCCGCAAACACCTGCCACACCAACCACACATTGGCCGCCGAAATGGCCACGAACAAGCCCCAGGCCAAGGCACTGACCCACCAGCGATTGACCAGATCGCCCATCAGATCGCGCCGGCTGGTCAGCCGGATCAGCGGATACATGGCAAAGGGCAATTGCAGCGACAGCACCACCTGGCTGGCCACCAGCAGCTTGCCTACCGAGTGCGGCCCCAGCGTGAGCACGCCGATCAGCGCCGGCACCAGGGCCAGGGCACGGGTGATGACGCGGCGCTGCCAGCAGGGAATCTTCAGCTTGAGGAAACCTTCCATGATGACCTGCCCGGCAATCGTGCCGGTAAAGGTCGAACTCTGGCCCGAAGCGAACAGGCCCACCCCGAACAGGATGGCTGCCATGGCCGACCCGGTGATCGGATCCAGCAGGTGATAGGCCTCATCCAGCTCGGCCACCTGGGTATTGCCGCTCTTGTGGAAGGCCGCCGCCGCCAGGATCAGGATGGTGGCGTTGATGACCATGGCGATCAACAGCGAGACCGTGGTATCGACCCGCGTATAGCGCACCGCCTCCAGCAGCGAAGCCGGATCACGCTGCACGCTGCGCGTCTGGACGATGGAGGAATGCAGGTAGAGGTTGTGCGGCATCACGGTCGCGCCGATGATCCCGATGGCCAGATACAGCGGTTCGCGGCTGGAGATGGCCTGCAGCGAGGGAACGAAGCCTTGCATCACTTCGTGCCAGTCGGCCTTGACGAAGGCCAGTTGCGCCAGCAGGCAAGCGGCAATGGTGATGACCAGCCCGAGGATGATGGCCTCCACCTGGCGGAATCCCCTGCCCTTCAAGCCCAGCACGATCAGGGTATCGAGCGCGGTCAGCAAGACCCCCACCGGCAGCGACACGCCCAAGAGGAGATTGAAGGCCAGCGCGCAGCCCAGCACCTCGGCCAGATCGCAGGCGATGATGGACAGTTCGGCCAGCACCCACATACCCTTGCCCACCGCCGGCGGATAATGCTCGCGCGAATGCACCGCCAGATCCTTGCCGGTGGCGATGCCCAGCCGCGCACACAGGCATTGCAGCACGATGGCGGCCAGGCTGGAGAGCATCACCACGAACAGCAGCCGGTAGCCGAACTGGGAACCGGCCTGGATGGAAGTGGCCCAGTTGCCGGGATCCATGTAGCCGATCGAGACCAGCAAACCCGGTCCCACATAAATACGCAGCTTCTGCCACACTGAAGCGCCGCGTGGCACGTTGACCGTACCCGCCACTTCGGAAGGACAGAACGGCGCCGTGGCCGTGGTGGGCAAACCCGGGATGCGGGGAAAGCGGAAAGTGAATGGCAAGACGGTATCCCCTATGTGCCGTGGATGGCGCCGCGCCGGAACCGGCGTTGCGGGCAGTCGTGGCTTATTGCGCCCACTTGGCCAGCGCCGTGTCGTCGCTCTCGCGGGCGTCGACCCAGCGCTCGCCCTCGGGCGTCTGCTCTTTCTTCCAGAACGGCGCCTGGGTCTTGAGGTAATCCATGATGAATTCGCAGGCTGCAAAGGCTTCGCCGCGATGGGGCGAGGTCACCGCCACCAGCACGATCTGCTCGCGCGGCTGCAGCGGCCCCACGCGGTGGATCACCAGCGCATCGAAGATGGGCCAGCGTGCCTTGGCCTGTCCGACGATCTGTTCCAAGGCGCGCTCGGTCATGGCCGGATAGTGTTCCAGTTCCATTTCGGAGACCGCCGTACCGTCGTTGAGATCGCGCACGGTGCCCACGAAACTGACCACCGCCCCGACACGCGGATTGGACAGGCGCAACTGCGCCACTTCAGTGGAAATATCGAAATCGGCAGTCTGGACGCGGACAGGCATGGCTGGACAGGAAGTGAATTGCAGCCTGCGATTCTACCAGCGCAGGCCCATCCGCGAGCGGGTCCGGATCAGACCAGCAAGCCCCACAGCAGCAGTGTCATGCCCAGGCCGATCACCGACACCAGGGTCTGGATCACCGACCAGGTGGCCAGGGTCTGCTTGAGGTTCAGGCCGAAGTATTCCTTGACCATCCAGAAGCCGGCGTCGTTGACGTGGCAGAAGAACACCGAGCCCGCACCGATGGCCAGCGCCATGAGCGAATTGTGCGTGGCCGACAGGCCCGCCACCAGCGGCGCGACGATGCCCGCCGTGGCCGTGGTGGCCACGGTGGCCGACCCGGTAGCCTGGCGCAGTGCCACGGCGATGATCCAGGCCAGCAGGATCAGCGGCATGTGGGTGCCATCGGCGATCTTGGTGATGGTGTCGCTGATGCCGGCCGACAGCAGGGTCTGCTTCAGGCCGCCCCCCGCACCGATGGTCAGCAGCAGGCCGGCAATGGGCGGCAAGGCGCGGCGCAGCGTGGCACCGACCTCGAAGCGGCTGCTGCCCTGGCCCCAGCCCAGCACGACCACGGCGAAGAGCACCGTCACGGTCAGCGCGATGATCGGTTCGCCAAAGAAATTGAGCATCTCGAAGAGCTCGGTCTTGGGAGTGACCCAGATGCGCGCCACGGTGCGGCCCAGCATCAGTACCACCGGCAGCAGGATGGTCACCAGCGCAGCCAGGAAACTGGGTTGCGACTGGCCTTCACGGGCAGTGAAAAGCTTGCCGATCTGGTCAGGCTCGGCCAGGTTCAGGCGCGGCGCGAGGAAGTTGCCATACAGGGGACCGGCAATGATGACCGCAGGAATGGCGACGACGAAGCCCAGCAGCATGGTCGTGCCCAGGTCCGCATGCAGCGCCGAGACGGCGATCAGCGGACCCGGATGCGGCGGCAGCAGCGCGTGCAGCGTGGTCATGCCGGCCAGGGCAGGAATGGCCACACGCATGATGGGCAACTCGGAGCGGCGCGCCATCACGAAGATGATCGGTGCCATCATCACCAGCCCGACTTCAAAGAACAGCGGCAGGCCCACCACCAGTGCCACCAGCGCCATCATCCAGGGGATGAGGCTGCCGCGTGCATAGCGCAGCAGGGTGTTGACGATGCGGTCGGCCGCGCCGGATTCGGCCATGAGTGCACCCAGCATGGCACCCAGGGCGATGATGATGCCGGCTTCGCCGAGCAGGCTGCCGGCGCCCTTGCTGAAGGCCTTGGCGATGTCTTCCAGCGGCAGGCCGGCACCGATGCCGGCCACGAAGGTGCCGATGAGAATGGACAGGAAAGGTGCGATCGACAAGAAACTGATCAGCACCACGATGGTGACCAGTGCGGCCAGCGTCACCAGCAGCAACTGCGTGTCCTGAGCCGCCCAGACGGCCAGATGGGTTGAAATCAAGATGGTTCCTTCTTCAGGTGTGGATGAATGCGCATCGCTTCATTGATGAGCGACGTCTTGTACATCCCCTCCGCAGGCCTGTTTGGCGCAGGCCTGGTCTCCTCCCAAAGAATCCGGATGTGCGAATCTGTGATGAGGCTGCTTCAGTTCTCGTCTTCTGTTTTCTGCCAGACGCTGGCCAGCCACGGCTGCTGCTCGCGCGGCAAGCCGTCAGGGCGGTAATAATGCCGCAATTCAACGAATCCTGCTGGCTCCAGATACCGCCGCCAGCCTTCCAAGCTATGCCAGACGCCATAGCGGGGCCCGCTCCAGCCCTCCAGATCCTCACCGCGCGGATTGGAACTGAAGAGGATGCCGCCCGGCTTCAGGCTGGCGCGCAATTGCCCCAGCACACGCGGCAGCTCGGCCGAAGGCACGTGGAACAAGGACGCATTGGCGAAGATGCCGTCAAAGCGCTGCCGTGGCAGATCCAGTTGCAGGAAGTCCTGGTGCAGGACCTCGCAGCCGCTGGCCGCGCGCGCCATCTCGACGAATTCGGCGGTGCCGTCCAGTCCCACGGCGACATGGCCACGCCGGGTGAATTCAATCAGGTCGCGGCCGGGACCACAGCCCAGATCGAGCACCGTGAACGGTCCCTGCCCGGCTGCGCCAGGCCTAGCGCTCAAGGCATCCAGCAGCGCCGCCATGTTCTGGCTGACGTCATGATCCCAGGTGCCCTCGCGGAAGCTCTCGGCATTGCTGCTGTAATGCGCAATCGTGCCGGCTGCGGGATCGCGGCGAAGGCCCATCTCAGCCTCCGGTGACCGGCGGGAAGAAGGCCACTTCACCGCCATCGGCGATTTCGGTATCGGCTTCGGTCATCTCGTGGTCATAGGCCATGCGCAGGTTCTTTTCCGGTCCCAGCACCTCGGCCCAGTGCCCGCCCCGGCCCATCAGGAAGGCGCGCACGTCGCCGACGGTCTTGACGCTGGCCGGCAGCTCGACCACTTCCTGCGCGGTCTGGAGGGCTTCGCGTACGCTGGCGAAGAAACGGAGTTCGATTTTCATGAAGGAATATTCCTTGAGTCAGTTCAACAGATGGTCGAAGGGCAGGAACTGAACGGTGTCGCCAGCGGCGATGGTCTGCCCTGGCGGATTGTCGATCAGGCCGTCGGCCCAGACGGTCGAGGTCAGCACCGCCGAGCCCTGGCTGGGGAACAGATCCAGCCCCCCACGGGCATTGCGGCGCACGCGCAGGAATTCCTGGCGGCGGTCCGCGCGGGGCCAGTCGAAGTCGGCGCGCATGGCCACCGGCTGGGGCAGCACCGCATCACGCGGCAGGCCTTGCAGACGCAACAGGAAGGGCCGCACGAAGAGCAGGAAGGTCACAAAGGAGGCAACCGGATTGCCGGGCAATCCCAGGAAGAAAGCTTCACTTCCCTGCTCCCCCACCCCTTGCCCGCGCCGTACCTGGCCGAAGGCCAGCGGCTTCCCTGGCTTCATGGCGATCTGCCACATGTTGAGGCGCCCTTCGGCTTGGACAGCAGGCTTCACATGGTCCTCTTCCCCCACCGAGACGCCGCCGCTGGTGATGATGAGGTCATGCTCGCGCGCAGCCTGGCGCAAGGTCTGGCGGGTGGCTTCCAGGCTGTCCGGCACGATGCCGAAATCGCCGACGTGGCAGCCCAGTTTCTGCAGCAGGCCGCGCAGCAGGAAACGGTTGGAGTTGTAGATGCCACCCGGTTTCAGCGGCTGGCCCGGCATGGTCAGTTCATCGCCGGTGAAGAAGACCGCCACGCGCACCGGCCGCACCACCCGCAGTTGCGCCTGGCCGATGGAAGCGGCCAGGCCCAGCGCCTGCGCCCGCAAGCGGGTGCCGGCGGCGAGGATGGTGCTGCCCTGGCGGATGTCTTCACCAATGGTACGGACCCACTCGCCGGCCTTGGGCACATGGCGGATCACCACGTGCTCGCCATCGGCTTCGCAGGCTTCCTGCATGACCACGGCATCGGCCCCCTCGGGCATCATGGCGCCGGTGAAGATGCGGGCTGCCGTGCCGGGTTCCAGCGGCTGGCCAACGTGGCCGGCCGGGATGCGCTGGGAGACGCGCAAGCGTGCTTCGCCCGAAGCACAATCCGCAGCGCACACGGCGTAGCCATCCATCTGCGAATTGTCCATGCCCGGCACGTTGATGGTGGCCGTCACCGGCTCGGCCAGCACGCGACCGCAAGCGTCGAGGGTATCGATGGTCTCGCTCTCCCGGACCGGCACGGCGGCGGCCAGCAAGGTGTCGAGCGCCTGGCTGACGCTTTGCATGGGGGCGCGGGCCGGCTTGTCAGAGGACGCGGGGGCAGAAGAATGGGAAGAGGAAGACATGGCAGGCTTGACGTGGAGATCGGATAACGGGTCAGCGCTGTTTTCTGGTCGATACAGCGACCCGACATTCTAATGCAATCGGCCCTCCCCTGCGCCCCATGAAAAACGCCGTCCGGGCCAATGGCGCGGACGGCGTGCAGAACCATTGCAGCAGCGCTTACAGCCCGGTGTGTTCGGCCACGTAGGCCTTCACCCGTGCGGCATCGGCCGGCATCACCTCGAAGCGCTGCGGCAGCGCCTCGATGTTCTCGAAACCGGCAGGACGATCGGCATCGCGGCCCAGGGCTTCGCGGATGGTTTCGTTGAACTTGGCCGGCAAGGCGGTCTCCAGCACGATCATGGTCACGCCCGGCGCCAGATGCTCGCGCGCCACCTTGATGCCGTCGGCGGTGTGGGTATCGACCGTGATGCCGTAGGTCTTTTCAGCGAAGCGGATGGTCTCCAGGCGGTCGGCATGGGTGGACTTGCCGGAGGCAAAGCCATACCGGATCACGCTGGCGAATTCATTGCCGTCGCTGCCGGCCTGGCCGCTCAGGTCAAAGCCGCCTTCGGTTTCGACCTTGTTGAACAGGGCTTTGACGCGAGCGCTGTCACGGCCCAGCAGGTCATAGACGAAGCGCTCGAAGTTGGAGGCCTTGCTGATGTCCATGCTGGGGCTGCTGGTGTGGTAGGTCTCGGCCGACTTGCGCACGCGGTAGATGCCGGTGCGGAAGAACTCGTCCAGGACGTCGTTTTCGTTGGTAGCCACCACCAGCTTGTCGATGGGCAGGCCCATCATGCGCGCGATGTGGCCGGCGCAGATGTTGCCGAAGTTGCCCGAGGGGACGGTGAAGGACACCTTCTGGTCGTTGCTGGTGGTCGCGGCCAGATAGCCACGGAAGTAATACACCACCTGGGCCACCACGCGCGCCCAGTTGATCGAGTTGACGGTACCGATCTTCTTGGCCGCCTTGTACTCCAGATCATTGGAGATGGCCTTGACGATATCCTGGCAGTCGTCGAAGACGCCTTCGACCGCCAGGTTGAAGATGTTGGGGTCTTGCAGGCTGAACATCTGCGCCGTCTGGAAGGCGCTCATCTTCTTGTGCGGCGACAGCATGAAGACGCGGATGCCCTTCTTGCCGCGCATGGCGTATTCGGCGGCGCTGCCGGTATCCCCCGAGGTGGCGCCGACGATATTGAGCTCGGCCCCCTTCTTGGCCAGCGCATATTCGAACAGGTTGCCCAGCAGTTGCATGGCCATGTCCTTGAAGGCCAGCGTGGGGCCGTTGGACAGGCTTTGCAGCACCAGCTTCTTGCCATCCTGCTCCTGCAGGGTGCGCAGCGGCGTGATCTGGCTGGCATCCTCACCGGCGCGGGTGTTGCGGTAGACGTCGGCGGTATAGGTCTTGTGGGCCAGCGCCTTCAGGTCCGCGTCAGGAATGTCGGTAGCGAACTTCTTGAGCACTTCGAAGGCCAGCTCGGCATACGACAGCGTGCGCCACTGGTCCAGCTCGGCGCCGCTGACCTGCGGATACGCCGCCGGCAGGTACAGGCCGCCGTCAGGGGCCAGGCCGCCCAGCAGGATGTCGGAAAAGGAAGGGGTTGCAGCGTGACCGCGGGTGGAAACGTAGTGCATGTCGATAGGATGCGCCGGCAGGCGGCGGGAGCGTGGAGTCAGAGGAAAGTCATCGATTATACGGCCAGCGGGCGCTGCACAAAAGCGCGGCATGGAAGAAAGCACCCCGGTAGCCATGGCGGCCGGACCGCTTGTTGCACTGGATCATCACGCTGGCGGCCCAAGCTGAAATAAAACGTTACCGCCCTTGAAAGCCGCGCATGGCCGGGCTATGCTGCGCCACTTCGTGCAATGCCGCCGGGATGGCGGGAATGTTTGCACGCTGGCTACATCAAAGACGCATTTCACACTCAAAAGGATGGAAAACGGCATGAACCACAAGATCAAGACCCTGCTGGCCACGGCCGGCCTGTTCGGCGCCGTACTGGCGAGCCTGCCGGCGCACGCCGAGAACTGGCAATCGCTGGGCGGCAGTGATACCTCCGAGCTGCTGATCGATACCGACTCCATCGTCGAATCCGGTGGCATCCGCGAAGCCTGGTCGCTGTGGAACTTCAAGGAAGCGCGCCCCAACACTGGCGACAAGAGCTTCCCGGCCCTGAAGTCCTACAAGGACCTGCACCAGTACAACTGCAAGGCTGGCAGCATGAAGCTGGTGCGCGAAATCATCTTTGCCGAGAACGATGGCAAGGGCGACAAGCGTGACCACAGCGATGCCCTGAAGGGACAAGAGTTCATCAAGCCCAAGCCGATGTCGGTGGGCGACGCCATGCTGCAGGCGGTCTGCAATTTCGAACTGAAGAAATGATCATAGGCGGCTCCAGCCGCCCTTGATACGAAAAACGGAGCCCGCGGGCTCCGTTTTTACTGGGTCCGACGAACGCGGAGGAGCCTCAATCAGCTCAGCTCTTCCAGGCGGATCTTGGTGACCGAACCCACCACCGTGGACAGTCCCTCGATCTTGGCAATGGCCGCCTCGATGTTCTTTTCCTGGGTCTGGTGGGTCAGCATGATGATGTCGGTCTGCTGCTCGCCTTCGGCCGGCTCCTTCTGCAGCATGGCATCGATGGAAATGGTCGAGTCCGCCAGGATGCGCGTCACGTCGGCCAGCACGCCGGCCTGGTCGGCCACGCGGATGCGCAGGTAGTAGCTGGTCACCACTTCGCTCATCGGCAGCACCGGGGTGTCGGCCATGGCGTTGAGCTGGAAGGCCAGCGACGGCACATGGTGTTCCGGATCGGCGGTGGCCAGGCGGGTGATGTCCACCAGGTCGGCGATCACGGCCGAGGCGGTCGGCTCGGAACCGGCGCCCTTGCCGTAGTACAGCGCCTCGCCCACGGCGTCGCCGCGCACCACCACCGCGTTCATCGCGCCCTCGACGTTGGCGATCAAGCGCGCTGCCGGGATCAGCGTCGGGTGCACGCGCAGTTCGATGCCCTTGGCGCTCTGGCGGGTGATGCCCAGCAGCTTGATGCGATAGCCCAGCTGCTCGGCATAGGTGATGTCGCTGGCCTGCAGCCTGGTGATGCCTTCCACGTAGGCCTTGTCGAACTGCACCGGGATGCCGAAGGCGATGGAGGCCATGATGGTCAGCTTGTGGGCCGCGTCCACGCCTTCGATGTCGAAGGTCGGGTCGGCTTCGGCGTAGCCCAGGCGTTGCGCTTCCTTGAGCACCACGTCAAAGTCCAGGCCCTTGTCGCGCATCTCGGAAAGGATGAAGTTGGTGGTGCCGTTGATGATGCCGGCCACCCACTGGATGCGGTTGGCGGTCAGGCCTTCGCGCAGGGCCTTGATGATGGGGATGCCACCGGCCACGGCCGCCTCGAAGGCCACGATGACGCCCTTTTCGCGCGCCGCCTTGAAGATTTCGTTGCCGTGCTTGGCGATCAGGGCCTTGTTGGCCGTGACCACGTGCTTGCCGTTGGCGATGGCTTTCATCACCAGGTCGCGGGCAATGTCGTCGCCACCGATCAGCTCCACGACGATATCGATCTCGGGATTGCTCACCACCAGATTGCCGTCGTTGACGACCTTGACTTTTCCCTGGGTCAGTTCGGTCGCGCGGGCAGTGTTGCGAGCGGCGACCATGGTAATTTCAATGCCCCGGCCTGCACGGCGCGCAATCTCTTCCTGGTTGCGCTGGAGAACATTGAAAGTACCGGAACCCACGGTGCCGATGCCGAGCAAACCTACTTTGATGGATTTCATATTGTCTTCGTGGTTGGTGAAAAAGACCGCCACGCCGCGAGGGGGCGTGCGTGACGGGTACTGCAAAACGGATCAGGCGGTGCCGTGGCGGCGACGATAGCCTTCCAGGAAGTGGGCGATGCGGCCCATGGATTCGGTCAGGTCGTCGGTATTGGGCAGGAACACCACGCGGAAGTGGTCCGGCGTGGGGCAATTGAAGCCAGTACCCTGCACGATCAGCACCTTTTCCTCGGCCAGCAGCTCGTAGGCGAATTCCTGGTCATCCTTGATCGGATAAATCTCGGGATCCAGGCGCGGGAACATGTACAGCGCCGACTTGGGCTTCACGCACGTCACGCCGGGGATATCGGTCAGCAGCTTGTGCGCCAGATCGCGCTGCTTGGTCAGGCGGCCATTCGGGCCCACCAGGTCGTTGATGCTCTGGTAGCCGCCCAGCGCGGTCTGGATGGCGAACTGGCCGGGCGCATTGGCGCACAGGCGCATCGAGGCCAGCATGTTCAGGCCCTCGATGTAGTCGCGGGCATGCTTCTTCTCGCCGGAGACCACCATCCAGCCGGCACGGTAGCCGCAGGAACGATAGTTCTTGGACAGGCCATTGAAGGTGATGAACAGCACATCATCGGCCAGCGAAGCCAGCGAAGTGTGGGTATTGCCGTCATAGAGCACCTTGTCGTAGATCTCGTCAGCCAGGATGATCAGCTGGTGCTGGCGCGCCAGTTCGATGATTTCCTTGAGCACGTCCACCGAATACAGCGCCCCGGTCGGGTTGTTGGGGTTGATGACGACGATGGCCTTGGTATTGGGCGTGATCTTCTTCTTGATGTCGGCGATATCGGGCTGCCAGCCTTGCTGCTCGTCGCAGATGTAGTGCACCGGGGTGCCGCCGGACAGGCTCACGGCCGCCGTCCACAGCGGATAGTCGGGCGACGGGACCAGCACTTCGTCGCCGGTGTTGAGCAAGGCGTTCACGCTCATGACGATGAGTTCGGAGGCGCCATTGCCCAGGTAGATGTCATCGATGGTGACACCCTCGATCTTCTTTTGCTGGGTGTAGTGCATGACCGACTTGCGCGGTGCGAACAGGCCCTTGGAATCGGTATAGCCGGAAGCATTGCCCATGTTGCGGATCATGTCCTGCACGATCTCGTCGGGGGCATCGAAGCCGAAGGCGGCCAGGTTGCCGATGTTGAGCTTGATGATCTTGTGGCCCTCTTCCTCCATCTGACGCGCTTTTTCCAGCACGGGACCACGAATGTCGTAACACACATCTGCCAGCTTCTTGGATTTCTGAATCGGTCGCACAGCTCTTCCTCTAATCGTTTCGCGGCGGGCGCAATCTCCATCTCGGCGAATGCCCACCGTGCTTCATCGGCCTGCATGCGCCGGACCGGAACCTTTGGTCTGCGGTTCTCTCCATTACCACGCCAGCCGTCATTTCCCTGCATCGCCGCGCCTCTTGCAGTGCAATGTAAAGCACTTCAAAGAGGCTGGCGGCGGCGCCCCACTGGCTTGCCGGGAACCGGCCATTTTGCCCAAAGCTAAGCATTTTATCAATCAAATAGGCGTGCGCCGGGGTCGGAAACGGCTACAATGGCGCACTTTACGACCGCGTTGCTGCAATGCATGTCTAGATGACATCATGACCCGGCCGTTTGCCCCGCGGGGCCGCCTGCAACCCATCCTGCCCATCTGCGATGAAGCTCCATTCGACCGAAACCAAGCAATACCAGACCGTCACTGCCTATGATGAGGACGGTGTCGAGCTCAATGCCATCCGTTTCACCGACAGTCTGCTGGTCCTGCCCGAAAGCGAGCCAGTGGCCTGGCCGGTGACCAGCTTCGAGGCACTCACCGCCGAGCATTTCGCCCAGATCGATGCCACCGCGCCCGACGTGGTGATCCTGGGCACGGGCGAGCGCCAGCGCTTCGTCCATCCCAAGCTGACCACGGTGCTGACCGCGCGCCGCATCGGCGTGGAATGCATGGACAACCAGGCCGCCTGCCGTACCTACAACATTCTCATGGCCGAAGGGCGCAAGGTGGCACTGGCGCTGATCATCCCGCCCCAGGCCTGACGCCGGCACCTGCCGCGACAAGAAACCCAAGAACACGCAACAAGGAACCGCTGTCAATGCGCGAACTGTACAAATCCAAAGCGTTCATCTGGACGCTGATCATTCTTTTCCTGCTGGTCTGGTTCTGGATGCTGGGCGCCCGCGTGCTGGTGCCCACCGATGAAGGCCGCTACGCCGAAATGGCGCGCGAGATGGTGGCCACGCAGGACTGGATCACCACCCGCCTGAACGGCATCAAGTACTTCGAGAAGCCGCCCCTGCAAACCTGGATGAATGCCATCACCTTCGAGCTGTTTGGCCTGGGTGAATGGCAGGCACGCCTGTGGACGGGCCTGTGCGGCCTGTTGGGCATCGGCCTGGCGGCCTACACCGGCACCCGCGTCTTCAACGGCCGCGTCGGATTCTATGCCGCGCTGGTGCTGGCCTCCAGCTTCTTCTGGGCGGGCATGGGCCACATCAATACGCTGGACATGGGCTTGTCGGGCATGATGACCATCGCCCTGTGCGCGCTGCTGATGGCGCAGCGCAACGGCGTCTCGCGCGAGGGCCAGCGCAACTGGATGCTGCTGTGCTGGGCCGGCATGGCGCTGGCGGTGCTGTCCAAGGGGCTCATCGGCATCGTCCTGCCGGGCGCGGTGCTGGTGCTCTATTGCATCTTCGCGCGCGACTGGGCGATCTGGAAGCGGCTGCACCTGGTCAAGGGCCTGCTGCTGTTCTTTGCGATCTGTACGCCCTGGTTCGTGGCGGTGTCGCTGCACAATCCCGAATTCCCGCAGTTCTTCTTCATCCACGAGCATTTCCAGCGCTTCACCACCAAGATTCATAGCCGCACCGGCCCGTGGTATTACTTCATCCCCATCCTGGTGCTGGGCATCATTCCCTGGCTGGGCGTGTTCTTCCAGAGCCTCTGGAAAGGTACCCGCGAACAGCGCGACACCGCTGGCTACAACAGCTTGAACGGTGGCCGCTTCCAGCCCAAGCGGCTGCTGCTGGTGTGGGCGGTGTTCATCTTCGTGTTCTTCAGCATCTCGGACTCCAAGCTGCCCTCCTATATCCTGCCGATCTTCCCGGCGCTGGCGCTGCTGATCGCCTGCTACCTGGAAGAAGCCGACTACAAGGCGCTGGCCTGGGCCGGTTCGCTGGTGGCGCTGCCCTCGGCGGTGGCGCTGGCCTTCATCCCGCGCGTGCCCTCGCTGGCCAAGGATGCCTATTCGCTGCCGCTGATCCAGGCCCACGTGCCCTATCTGTATGCGGGTGCCCTGATCTTCTTCGTCGGTGGCATCGCCGCCATCCGCCTGGCGCGCCAGCACAAGGACTGGGCCGTAACCTCGCTGGCAGCCACCGCCTTCCTCGCTGGTCAGTTGCTGATGCTGGGCCATGACCCGCAAGGCCGCTATTCGGCCGGCGTGGACTACGTACCGGCCCTGCAGGCCGAATTGAAGCCGGAAACCCCGATCTACCTGGTCGGCCGCTACGAACAGGCCCTGCCCTTCTACCTGCGCCGCACCATGACCCTGGTGGAGCACGCCGACGAGATGGAATTCGGCCTCAAGCAAGAGCCGCAGCTGTGGCTGCCGACCATCGATGCCTTCGTCGCGCAGTGGGTGGCCGACCACGGGGCTGGAAAGAAGGACATCGCCATCATCGATCCGACCATCTACAAGCAGCTGGTGGAACGCAAACTGCCCATGCGCCTGATCGGCCAGGACCCGCGCCGCGTGATCGTGGCCAATGATCCCGCGCCAGCGACAGCCGTGGCAGGCGAAAAGAAGGAAGCCAAATGAACCTGACGACCTTTGGCTTCATCTTCGTCGGCATCTGCCTGAACGCCGTTGCACAACTGCTGCTCAAGGCCGGCACCAATGCCGTCGGGGCGATCCACCTGACGGCCGACAACTGGTTTGCCACCGGCCTGAAACTGGCCACCCAGCTGCCCATCATCGGCGGCCTGTCCTGCTACGTGATCTCGGTGGGCGTGTGGATCATCGGCCTGTCGCGGGTCGACGTGACCATCGCCTATCCGCTGCTCTCGCTGGGCTACATCATCAACGCCATCGGCGCCTGGTACTTCCTGGGCGAGGCGATCTCCCTGCAACGCCTGCTGGCCATCGGCGTGATCATCGTCGGCGTGGTCTTGCTGACCCGAAGCTGATTTACAATAGCGAGTTGCCGTGCGCCCGGCGCGCCGGCAACGGCCGCGCTTGCCCGGCGCTGCCTTCCCCCTGAACCTCGTCTGACCGGATTCCAACATGAGCCTGCCTTTCCTGCCATTTGCCAAACCCACCATCGATGAAGCCACCATCACCGCCGTCGGCGAGGTGCTGCGTTCGGGCTGGATCACCAGCGGCCCCAAGGTACAGGCGTTCGAAAAGGCCTTGTCGGACTACCTGGGCGGGCGCATCGTGCGCACCTTCAATTCCGGCACCTGCACGATGGAAATCGCCCTGCGCATCGCCGGCATCGGCCCGGGCGATGAAGTCATCACCACCCCGATCTCTTGGGTAGCCACTGCCAACGTGATCCTGGAAACCGGTGCCACGCCGGTCTTTGCCGACATCGATCCGGTCACCCGCAACATCGACCTGGACCAACTGGAAGCTGCCATCACCCCGCGCACCAAGGCCGTCATCCCGGTCTACCTGTCGGGCCTGCCGGTGGACATGGACCGTCTCTACGCCATCGCCGCCAAGCACCAGTTGCGCGTGGTGGAAGACGCCGCCCAGGCGCTGGGTTCGACCTGGAACGGCAAGCGCATCGGCGCCTTCGGCGATTTCGTCTCCTTCAGCCTGCAGGCCAACAAGAACATCACCAGTTCCGAGGGCGGTTTCCTGGTCCTCAACAACGCCGAAGAAGCCCGCCTGGCCGAGAAATACCGCCTGCAAGGCGTCACCCGCAGCGGCTTCGACGGCCTGGAAGTGGACGTGCTGGGTGGCAAGTTCAACATGACCGACGTGGCCGCCGCCATCGGCCTGGGCCAGTTCGCCCACGTGGATGCCGTCACCGCCCACCGCAAGGAACTGGCGCGCCACTATTTCGCCTGCTTCGGCAGCGACTTCGAAGCCAACTACGGCGCCCAGCTGCCCGTGGCCGACTTCGAGAACTCCAACTGGCACATGTTCCAGTTGGTCCTGCCGGAGCGCATCACCCGCGCCGCCTTCATGGAAAAGATGATGGAAAAGCAGATCGGCATCGGCTACCACTACCCGGCCATTCATTTGCTCAAGCTCTATCGTGAACGCGGCTTCAAGGAAGGCATGTTCCCGGTGGCCGAACGCGTCGGCCAGCGCATTGTGTCGCTCCCCATGTTCAATGCAATGAGTAAAGAAGACGTTGAACGTTCGGTTGAAACGGTAAAATCGGTGCTCGGCTGATTTTTGCGGATTATGTGAAGAAATTCGGCATAATTCGATTTATTTGCATTTTCGCAATTCCGCAGCAATGCACTCCCTGGCCTGAACGCCGCGATGAAGCTGATCGCGGCGCATCGGGCCTTTGATTTATGGCCGCCGAGGTGGGTCCGCCCGCCTCGGCACCGCGTAATTCCAGCAATTTTCGATATTTGATGAAACCAGAACTGTCCGTCGTCATCCCGGTATACAACGAGGAATCCGGGCTCTCCAAACTGTTCGAGCGCCTCTACCCGGCGCTGGACGCCCTGGGCTACAGCTACGAAGTCATCTTCGTCAACGATGGCAGCCGTGACCGCTCTGCCGGCATCCTGGCCGAGCAATACCGCATTCGTCCCGATGTGACGCGCGTGGTGCTCTTCAATGGCAACTACGGCCAGCACATGGCCATCATGGCCGGCTTCGAAGCCACCCGCGGCGAAGTCGTGGTGACCCTGGACGCCGACCTGCAAAATCCGCCCGAAGAAATCGGCAACCTGGTGGCCAAGATGCGCGAGGGCTACGACTACGTTGGCTCGATCCGCCGCAAGCGCCAGGATTCGGCCTGGCGCACCTATGCCTCCAAGGCCATGAACCGCCTGCGCGAAAAGATCACCCGCATCAAGATGACCGACCAGGGCAACATGCTGCGCGCCTATGGCCGCAACGTCATCGATCTGGTCAACCGCTGCCGCGAAGTCAATACCTTCGTGCCAGCCCTGGCCTACACCTTCTCGCGCAATCCCACCGAGATCGTGGTGGAGCATGAAGAGCGTTCGGCCGGGGAATCGAAGTATTCCTTCTACAGCCTGATCCGCCTCAATTTCGACCTGGTGACCGGCTTCTCGCTGGTGCCACTGCAATTCTTCTCGCTGCTGGGGATTGGCCTGTCGTTCGCGTCGGCCGCGCTGTTCATCCTGATCGTGCTGCGCCGCCTGCTGATCGGCGCCGAAGTCGGCGGCGTGTTTACGCTCTTTGCGATCACCTTCTTCCTGATGGGCGTGATCCTGTTCTCCATCGGCCTTCTGGGCGAATACATCGGCCGCATCTACATGCAGGTTCGGGCTCGCCCGCGCTATGTGGTGCAGGCCATCCTTGAGCAATCCTCTTCAGAAGACAAGCAAGCCTTATGAACGCCGTCGTCTTTGCCTACCATGATGTGGGTGTCCGCTGCCTGAAGGTCTTGCTCGCCCGTGGCGTGCAGGTTTCGCTGGTGGTGACCCACGAAGACAGCGCTACCGAGAACATCTGGTTCGGTTCGGTGGCGGGCCTGTGCCGCGAGCATGGCATCACCTGCATCACCCCGGCGGATGCGCGTTCTCCGCAGTTGCTGGCGCAACTGCAGGCCGCACAGCCGGACTTTATCTTCAGTTTTTATTACCGCCATATGCTGCCGGCGGAGATCCTGGCCTGCGCCAGGCGCGGCGCCTACAACATGCACGGCTCGCTGCTGCCCAAGTACCGTGGTCGCGTGCCGATCAACTGGGCGGTGCTGCATGGCGAAACCGAAACCGGTGCCACCCTGCATGAAATGACGGTCAAGCCGGACGCCGGCGCCATCGTCGCTCAGACGGCCGTGCCGATTCTGCCTGACGATACCGCGCATGAAGTATTCGGCAAGGTCGTCGTGGCCGCCGAAATGACGCTCTGGAACGTGTTGCCGGCCATGCTGGCAGGCAATACGCCCCAGTTGCCCAACGACTTGTCGCAGGGCAGCTACTTCAGCGGCCGCAAGCCCGAAGATGGCCGCATCGACTGGCGCCGCACCGCCGGCGAAGTCCATAATCTGGTGCGCGCGGTCGCTCCGCCCTATCCGGGCGCCTTCGAGGAAATCGCGGGTGATAAAATTACGGTCACGAGAACCCGGCTGGTTCCGCCAGCGGCCCATCCTGCGCTGCAGCGGGCCCATGGTACGCAAGACAAGTTCTTCGAAGGCGGCAAGTTGTACGCCCGTTGTGGCGATGGCAACTTCCTGCAAATCCTGGACATCCAGATCAACGATCAGGATGCTTCTCTCAACAATTACCTGAAATACATGGCCTCCTGAAGTCCGGCCATTCACTAGCTCTCTACACTATGAAAAAAGTCCTCATTCTCGGCGTCAACGGCTTCATCGGTCACCACCTGTCCAAGCGCATCCTGGAAACCACGGACTGGCACGTCTATGGCATGGACATGATGACCGACCGTATCACCGACATTCTGGAAAACGAGGCCTACAAGTCGCGCATGCACTTCTTCGAGGGCGACATCACCATCAACCAGGAATGGGTGGAGTACCACGTCAAGAAGTGTGACGTGATCCTGCCGCTGGTGGCCATTGCCACCCCGTCGACCTACGTGAACGCCCCGCTGCGCGTGTTCGAGCTGGACTTCGAAGCCAACCTGCCGATCGTGCGTTCGGCAGCCAAGTACAAGAAGCACCTGGTCTTTCCCTCGACCTCGGAAGTCTACGGCATGTGCCATGACGAGGAATTCGATCCGGAAGAATCCGAACTGATCTGCGGCCCCATCAACAAGCCGCGCTGGATCTACTCCTGCGCCAAGCAGCTGATGGACCGCGTGATCTGGGGCTACGGCATGGAATCTGGCCTGAACTTCACCCTGTTCCGTCCGTTCAACTGGATCGGTGCCGGCCTGGACTCGATCCACACCCCCAAGGAAGGCTCCTCGCGGGTGGTGACCCAGTTCTTCGGCCACATCGTCCGTGGCGAGAACATCTCCCTGGTCGACGGCGGCCAGCAGAAGCGCGCCTTCACCTACATCGATGACGGCATCGACGCCCTGATGAAGATCATCGCCAACGAAGGCGGCGTGGCTTCCGGCAAGATCTACAACATCGGCAACCCGACCAACAACTACTCCATCAAGGACCTGGCCGGCATGATGCTGACGCTGGCCGCCGAGTATCCGGAGTACGCCGAGACCGCCAAGCAGGTCCAACTGGTCGAGACCACCTCCGCCGCCTACTACGGCAAGGGTTACCAGGACGTGCAGAACCGCGTGCCCAAGATCACCAATACCTGCGAAGAACTGAACTGGGCGCCCAAGACCACCATGGCAGACACCCTGCGCAACATCTTCGATGCCTACCGCAGCCAGGTGGCCCAGGCCCGTGCGCTGATGGACTGATAGCTTGCTAGTCAGTTAGTCCACCGCAAAACCGCGCTTCGGCGCGGTTTTGCTTTTTTGTTCATTTGCCGGCCGGCTTGAATGCAGAACAGATCCGTTTGCTGACACTGTATTGCCCCTCGATGCTGCGCCGCTGCATATTGTTCTATCCCGCGCAGGATGCTAGTCTCGCAACTTGTCGTCCGCCGCCGCAGAACAATGCCCGGCGCAGCGCCCAGAACATGGCGGACCACCGCCGATTACCCTCTTTCCCGGTCCAGCGAATTGCCCAAACTCACTCTCAAGATCGACGCCGACACTTACCGCGGCACCCGCGTGGGCGTCCCCAACCTGATCCAGCAGTTGCGCCGCCACCATGCCGGTGCCACGTTCCTCTTCTCGCTTGGCCCCGACCACACCGGATGGGCCCTGAAGCAGATCTTCCGGCCCGGCTTCTTCAGCAAGGTCTCGCGCACCTCGGTGGTGGAACACTACGGCTTGAAGACCCTGATGTACGGCACCCTGCTGCCCGCGCCCGACATCGGCAAAACCTGCGCCGGATTCATGCGCGCCGCCAAAGAAGCGGGCTTTGAATGCGGCATCCATACCTGGGACCATCGCGTCTGGCAGGACGACGTACGCACCGCCGAGGCCCAATGGACGGTAGAAACCATGCACCAGGCCCATGCCCGCTACCGCGAAATCTTCGGCGAAGCACCGCGCACGCACGGTGCGGCCGGCTGGCAGATGAACGATCATGCCTTCGTCCAGCTGGACCAGTTCGGCATGGCCTATTCTTCGGACGGCCGCGCGCAATTGCGCGAGGATGGCCGCCTGGCCGATGCCGATGCCGGTCCGCACCGCCTCTCGGCCTTCGGCAAACCGCTGTCCTGCGTGCAATTGCCGACCACCCTGCCCACGCTGGATGAAATCCTGGGCCGCGAGATCGGTGGCAAGATGATCGATGCGGGCAATGCCGCTGAGTTTTTGCTTCAGTTGACCAAAGAACCACGTGATCACGTCTTCACTCTGCACGCGGAACTTGAAGGACAGAAACTCGGCCCCATTTTCGAACGATTGCTCACAGGCTGGCGCGCCCAAGGCTATGAACTGGTATCCATGGGTGACTACTACGAGAGCATCAAGAATGACGTCCTGCCCATCCTGCCGATCGCCTGGGGCGAGTTGCCGGGCCGTTCGGGCGAGATGATCGTGCAGGCCATGTAGGCTGGCCAGCCAACCTTCCACCAACAAGATTTCACCTACGGGGCGCCACTTTGACAGACCGACCATCCCTCCTGAACAAGACCGTGCCGGACTTCTCGGCCGCCATGACCAGTGGCAAGACCTTCAACCTCGCCGACTACCGTGGCAAGAACCTGGTCCTGTATTTCTATCCCAAGGACAACACGCCCGGCTGTACCACCGAGGGCATGCAGTTCCGCGACCTGCATCCGCAGTTCCAGGCCACCAATACCGAGATCTTCGGTATCAGCCGCGACAGCCTGAAGTCCCATGAAAACTTCAAGGCCAAGCTGGGCATGCCTTTCGAGCTGATCTCCGACCCCGATGAAAGCCTGTGCACCATGTTCGACGTCATGAAGATGAAAAACATGTACGGCAAGCAGGTACGCGGCGTGGAGCGCAGCACGTTTGTGATTGACGCCGCAGGCAAAGTGGTGAAAGAATGGCGTGGAGTGAAGGTTCCTGCACACGTGGATGAGGTGCTGGCCTTCATCAAAACCCTGGCCTGAATGAAGTTCGATACCTGAGACAGGCTGTCCGATTGCTGCAGCGCAATGGCCCACCAGGCTGCTGCGCGGGTCCAGACGGCAGGCATCGATTCAGGCCGCGGCGCAGACACCTGGCAAGTGCTTGCGACGCGTTCCAAAGATGCGGTCAAACGATACAAGCCATTGAATTCAAAGAGAAAAACGTTTGCTGGAAGCCGTTTCAGGTTAAGGCCCGAGGCCTGCCGAAACGGCTTTTTTACTTTTTACTTTGCCACCCCCGCTGCTTGCGCAGTGGTTTTCCCTGCCGTCCAGGCCAATCAAGCCCTCGCTTTTCCCCTGTCTGCACCCCGTCCGGGCCCCTCCGGTACGTTGCACGGCAGTTGCAAGGATTTCATTGGCATGCCCGGCCCCACAGCAAGATCCCTCCCTTTGCTGTCTGATGTATTGCTTTACCTGTTCGCTCTGACAAAGCGGTGTTTTCTTCATCCACTTCCGAGGTCCTGATGCCCCTGCCCAAAATGCCGAGCAAACCAGCTTCGATGCTGTCTCCCGAGGACTATCCCAAGGCCGATCGCAACAAGCCCGTCAAACCGAACATCACTCTCGTTGAAACCTCCGCTCCCGTAGTTGCACCACAAGAAGTTGCAGTTGCCGTTGCCGACGTCTCCGACACCAAGGTCACCGCGCCGCGCGCGCGCATCACCGGCAAGACCGCCGCCGTGGCCGAGAAACCCAAAGCCGCTCCCAAGAGTGCCGAAGTCCGGCCCAAGTCGCCCACCAGCCGGGTGGCCGACAAGCTGGGCAAGTCCAAGCTGTTCGTGCTGGATACCAACGTGCTGATGCATGATCCGACCTCGCTGTTCCGCTTCGAGGAGCATGACATCTACCTGCCCATGGTCACGCTGGAAGAGCTGGACAACCACAAGAAGGGCATGTCCGAAGTGGCCCGCAACGCGCGCCAGATCTCGCGTTCCCTGGATGCGCTGGTATCCGACGTGGCCGAGGACTCGATCGACCTGGGCATTCCCCTGTCCAAGCTGGGCAACAAGGATGCCAAGGGACGCCTGTACTTCCAGACCAAGCTGCAGAACGCCGCCCTGCCCGAAGGCCTGCCCGAGGGCAAGGCCGACAACCAGATCCTGGGCGTGGTGCGCGCGCTGGACCAGCAGTATCCGGAACGTCCGGTGGTGCTGGTCTCCAAGGACATCAACATGCGCCTGAAGGCGCGTGCCATCGGCCTGCCCGCTGAAGATTACTTCAACGACCATGTACTGGAAGATACCGACCTGCTGTATTCGGGCATCCAGCAGTTGCCCGATGACTTCTGGAACAAGCATGGCAAGGGCATGGAGTCCTGGCAGGAAAGCCGCCACGGCAGCAGCTATACCTACTACCGTGTCACCGGCCCCTACGTGCCCTCCCTCTTGGTCAACCAGTTCGTCTTCATCGAGCCCAAGAATGGCGAGCCGGCCTTCTACGGCCAGGTCACGCAGATCAACGGCAAGACTGCCGTGCTGCAGACCTTGCGCGACTTCGGCCATGCCAAGAACAGCGTCTGGGGCATCACCGCGCGCAACCGCGAGCAGAATTTCGCGCTGAACCTGCTGATGAACCCGGAATGCGACTTCGTGACCCTGCTGGGCCAGGCCGGTACCGGCAAGACCCTGCTGGCGCTGGCCTCGGGCCTGGCGCAGGTGCTGGAGACCAAGCTCTACAACGAAATCATCGTCACCCGCGTGACGGTGCCGGTCGGTGAAGACATCGGTTTCCTGCCAGGGACGGAAGAAGAGAAGATGGGCCCCTGGATGGGCGCCTTCGACGACAACCTCGAAGTGCTCAACAAGTCCGATGGCGATGCCGGTGAATGGGGCCGTGCGGCGACCCAGGACCTGATCCGCTCGCGCATCAAGATTAAGTCGCTCAACTTCATGCGCGGCCGTACTTTCGTGAACAAGTTCTTGATCATCGACGAGGCCCAGAACCTGACGCCCAAGCAGATGAAGACCCTGGTCACGCGCGCCGGTCCCGGCACCAAGATCGTCTGCCTGGGCAACATCGCCCAGATCGACACGCCCTACCTGACCGAAGGCTCCAGCGGCCTGACCTATGTGGTCGACCGCTTCAAGGGCTGGGCGCACAGCGGGCATGTCACACTGGCGCGTGGTGAACGCTCGCGCCTGGCCGATCACGCCAGCGACGTGCTGTAAGCACTTTCATGTAGTTTTCTTCAGCCTCAAAGCAAAAAGCCACGTGAGAACGTGGCTTTTTGCTTTTGGGTGGCCGCTGCTGGCGCGGCGGCCAGAGGGAATGGATTACAGCACGTGTACGCCGATCCACCAGCCAATGGCCGCCACGAAGGCCGATGCCGGGATGGTGAAGATCCAGGCCCAGACGATGTTGCTGGCCACGCCCCAGCGCACCGCCGACATCTTCTGCGCCGCGCCCACGCCGACGATGGCACCGGTGATGGTATGGGTGGTCGAGACCGGGATACCCAGGGCGGTCGCGATGAACAAGGTGATAGCGCCACCGGTTTCGGCACAGAAGCCGCCGACGGGCTTCAACTTGGTGATCTTCTGGCCCATGGTCTTGACGATGCGCCAGCCACCAAAGAGCGTGCCCAGGCTGATGGCGCAGTAGCAGCAGATGATGACCCACATCGGCGGCGCTTCCGGTGAGGAATAGCCGGAGGCGATGAGCAACATCCAGATGATGCCGATGGTCTTCTGCGCGTCGTTGCCGCCGTGGCCAAGGCTGTACATGGACGCCGACAGCAACTGCAGCCGCCGGAACCAGCCGTCGATCTTGCGTGGCGTGGACCGATAGAAGATCCACGATACCGCGAGCATCATCAGCGAGCCGAACACCAGGCCCAGCAAGGGAGACAGCACGATGAAGAGAATCGTCTTCAACAGGCCCGCCGAGATCAGCGCGCCGGTACCGGCCTTGGCCACGGCCGAGCCTACCAGGCCACCGATCAAGGCATGCGAGGACGAGGACGGGATGCCGTAGTACCACGTCACCAGGTTCCAGAAGATGGCGCCGATGAGCGCACCGAAGATGACGTACTGGTCCACGATGGCCGGCTCGATGGTGCCCTTGCCGACCGAAGCCGCCACGTGCAGCTGATGGAACACGAAGACGGCGGCCAGGTTGAAGAAGGCCGCCATGGCCACGGCGGTCTGCGGACGCAGCACACCCGTGGAGACCACGGTGGCAATCGCGTTGGCGGCGTCATGGAAACCGTTCATGAAGTCGAACAGCAGTGCCAGGGCGATCAACAACGCGAGGATATGTAAGCTGATTTGGATTGTTTGCATGGGGAAACCGTTGTGTGAAGCCTGCGGCGTCCCCGTCGGAAATCGAGGGAATCGCCGCGATGCCGACCGATCAGGCGTTTTCGACGATGATGCCTTCGATGATGTTGGCCACGTCTTCGCAGCGGTCAGTCACGGTTTCCAGGATTTCATAGATGGCTTTGAGCTTGATGAGGGTCCGCACGTCCGGCTCATCGCGGAACAGCTTGGACATCGCCGCGCGCATGACGTGATCGGCATCGGACTCGAGGCGGTCGATTTCCTGGCAGATCGACAGGATCTGGCGGGAATTGTCCATGTTCGACAGCAGGCCCACGGCGGCTTGCACCTTCTCGGCACAGGACAGGCACAGCTCGGCCAGGCGCTTGGCTTCAGGCGTGATGGACTTGATGTCGTAGAGCGAGATGGTCTGGGCGGCGTCTTCGAGCAGGTCCAGGATGTCATCCATGCGGGTGATCAGCTGGTGGATGTCGTCGCGGTCCAGCGGGGTGATGAAGGTCTTGTGCAGCAATTCGATGGCATTGTGCGTCACCTTGTCGGCTTCCTTCTCGACGGCTTCAATGGCGTGCACGCGAATTTCAAGGTCATCGAAATTGGTCATCAGCGCCACCATTTCTTTTGCGCACTTGACCGCCAGCTCTGCATGCTGATTGAAAAGGTCAAAGAATTTGCCTTCAGTCGGCATCAATCGTCCAAACATTTTTCTCTCTCATCAATGGTTAGCGCCCGGTTGGAGCGCCGTTTCGAACCGGCATGCGGCCAGCCTCCATGGAAGCCGGGAACCCGCCCTGCCCGTCCTGCACGGACGGCCTCGGGAGCCGTCCGCCTTGCGTGACACGGGCGGCCCGCGCCGCCCGTGATCCTTGTGCAGCGGCGCACCAGCCGGCACGCCGCCCATGGCCATCAATCGCCGCCGTAAGGCTGCGCCAGATTGCCGATATAGTTGTCGTACTTGGTATACATCCCCAGGAAGGACAGGCGAATGCTGCCGATGGGGCCATTACGCTGCTTGCCGATGATGATTTCCGCCGTCCCCTTGTCGGGCGAGTCCGGATTGTAAACTTCATCACGGTAAATGAACAAAATAACGTCAGCATCCTGCTCGATGGCGCCCGATTCGCGCAAGTCGGACATCACGGGACGCTTGTTGGGACGCTGTTCCAGCGAGCGGTTCAACTGCGACAGCGCAATGACCGGGCAATTGAGTTCCTTGGCCAGGCCCTTCAAGCTACGCGAGATTTCCGAGATTTCGGAAGCGCGGTTTTCGGAAGAACTGCCACCGTTACCCGACATCAGCTGCAGGTAGTCGATGATGATCAGGCCCAGCTTGCCGCACTGGCGCGCCAGGCGCCGCGACCGCGCACGCAATTCGATGGGTGACAGCGCCGGGGTCTCGTCGATGTAGAACTGGGCGTCGTTCATCTTCTGAATGGCGTGCGTCAGGCGCGGCCAGTCTTCGTCCAGCAGGCGGCCCGTACGCAGGCGGTGCTGGTCCAGGCGTCCGACCGAACCCAGCATACGCATGGCCAGTTGGGCGCCGCCCATTTCCATGGAGAACACGGCCACTGGCAAGCCCGATTCGATGGCCACGTGCTCACCGATGTTGATCGAGAAAGCGGTTTTACCCATCGAGGGACGGCCGGCCACGATGATCAGGTCACCGGGCTGCAGCCCGGAGGTCATCTTGTCGAGGTCGATGAAGCCAGTCGGCACGCCGGTGATGTCACTGGTATTGTCGCGGTTGTAGAGCTCATCGATACGCTCCACCACCTGGGTCAGCAGCGGCTGGATTTCCATGAAGCCCTGCGAGCCGCGCGAGCCCTCTTCGGCGATGGCAAAGATCTTGGATTCGGCCTCGTCCAGCATGGACTTCACATCCTTGCCTTGTGGATTGAAGGCATTGCCGGAAATCTCGTCGGCCACCGTGATCAGCTTGCGCAGGATGCCACGGTCGCGCACGATCTCGGCGTAGCGGCGGATGTTGGCGGCCGAGGGGGTATTCTGCGCCAGCGCGTTCAGGTAGACCAGCCCGCCCACCTCTTCGGCCTTGCCGCTGGTGGACATGGCTTCATAGACGGTGATGACGTCAGCCGGCTTGGTGCTGTTGATGAGCTTGACGATGTGCTCGAAGATGATGCGGTGGTCGTAGCGGTAGAAGTCGTCGGCACTGACGAAATCGGCGATACGGTCCCAGGCCGCGTTATCCAGCAGCAGGCCGCCCAGCACCGATTGCTCGGCCTCGATGGAGTGGGGCGGCACGCGGAGCGCATCGATCTGCGGATCGGAAGACTCCCTCTGGCCGCGGAAAAATTCTGGATTGCCGCGTGACGATTCTTTCATGGCGCGCATTATAACCTGCTGATGTAAAGCCGTTGGGCTGCCTGGACGTTTTTGCACAACCACCCTACAGAGGCGAACAGGTGCGACAGGCACGGCATCTTCCTCACCTCATCTGGCGAGAAAGTGAATCTAAAAACCAAAAGCGAATAAACAAACAAATAAGCGACGGGCAATAAAAAAGCCAGGCGAACCCGGCTTTTCTATTGCAAAACGAATTGCAGCAAACAGGCGTATTACGCTTGCTCGCCCTTGACTGCGATAGTGACGTCGACCACCACGTCGGTGTGCAGAGCAACCGACACCGGGTGTTCGCCAACGATCTTCAGCGGGCCGTTGGGCAGGCGCACTTGCGCCTTTTCCACGGCGAAGCCCTTCTTGCCCAGGGCTTCAGCGATGTCGAAGTTGGTCACGGAACCGAACAGACGGCCGTCAACGCCAGCCTTCTGAGCGATTTCCACGGTGGCGCCAGCCAGCTTTTCGCCTTGGGCTTGGGCAGCGGCCAGCTTCTCGGCAGCAGCCTTTTCCAGCTCGGCGCGCTTGGCTTCGAATTCAGCGATGGCTGCATCGGTAGCGCGGCGGGCCTTGCGTTGCGGGATCAGGAAGTTGCGTGCGAAACCGTCCTTGACGCGCACGACATCACCCAGACCGCCGAGATTCACGATTTTTTCCAACAGAATGACTTGCATGTTTTTCTCCTATTTCTCGACGCTGATTACGCGTTGTGCAGATCGGTGTACGGCAGCAGGGCCAGGTAACGCGCGCGCTTGATGGCGGTGTCAACTTGACGCTGGTAGTGGGCCTTGGTACCGGTCAGGCGTGCCGGCATGATCTTGCCGTTTTCCTGGACGAAGTCCTTCAGGGTGTCCACGTCCTTGTAATCGACCTGTTCAACGCCAGCGGCGGTGAAACGGCAGAATTTCTTGCGCTTGAACAGCGGGTTTTGCTGTTGACGCTTGTTTTTCAGCTTGCTTTTATCGAACTTTTTACCGAATGCCATGGTTGGCTCCTGTATCTAAAAATTGGGTAAGGTCTGTTTGGCTACCTTGCGCCGCTCAATCCGGCGCGACCGGGCCAAAATCAACGATATGAAACACGACGCTCTTGCTGTTGCGATTCCTGCGGGCCAAAAAGCCGGTGAACCGGAAGACTTCACCCAGTGCCGCCCTGTTGAGGGCACCGGAGATTTCCCCTGCTGCCAGCGCCGCGATCTCGAATTCGACCTGGCGCTTCAGCCCAGCTTCCATCTGTTCCGACTGATGCTGCAACCTGGCAGTGACAATCGGGATACCGGCCGGCGTGTAACGTAAAACGTCACGTTCTGCCAGGCTGGCGATGACTTGAAGCTGGTTCACTCTCCGCGATGTTCGCAGCGCTTAAGCTGCCGGAGCTTCGGTACGGCTCTTGGCCGCGTCTTCCTTCTGCACTGCCTTCAGGATGGGGGAAGGACCGGTTTCGGCCTTCTTCATCTTGACGGTCAGGTGGCGCAGGACGGCGTCGTTGAACTTGAAGCCGGTTTCGATTTCAGCCAGCGTTTCGCTGTCGACTTCGATGTTCAGGCAGACGTAGTGAGCCTTGGCCAGCTTCTGGATCTGGTAAGCCAGTTGGCGACGGCCCCAATCTTCGACACGGTGGACCTTGCCGCCGCGGGTGGTGACAATGCCCTTGTAACGCTCGATCATCGCCGGCACTTGCTCGCTTTGGTCCGGGTGGACGATAAATACGATTTCATAATGACGCATGTAGACTCCTTATGGACTTATTGAAGACGCCCACCCCGGCGTCAAGACGGGTGTGGGAAGAGGAAAACCCGAGATCATACTAGGTTTCCGCCCCGACAGCAATCGCGGCGAGCCTACGGCGCGGCCAGAAGACCACAGCCAGCCGCCCATGAGCGGCACATTGTTGGCAAAGCGGCAGAAACTTCATCTACCTCCTCTTATATATAGAGAAGAAAACTTGCCTTTTCCACGCTGGAATATGCATGTTGCCGTTGACACAAGGATTGCACCTGTATAAAAATACAGACTGTTCATCCAGACAGCCTTCCCTTCGAGAAAGGCCACCCCCATGCTCAAACTGACCGCGCGCCAGGAACAGATCCTGAACCTGATCAAGAACGCCATCGAGAACACCGGCTTCCCTCCCACGCGCGCCGAAATCGCAGCCGAGCTGGGCTTTCGCTCCGCCAACGCCGCCGAGGAGCATCTGCAGGCACTGGCGCGCAAGGGCGCCATCGAGATTTCTCCCGGCACGTCACGCGGCATCCGCCTGCGCGAGTCCGGCGCTGGCGCGAGCATCAGCACGGGGCGCCAGATGGCCCTGCCCCATCCCGCCCTGATGCAGCTGAGCCTGCCACTGATCGGCCGGGTGGCAGCGGGCTCGCCCATTCTGGCCCAGGAGCACGTGGAGAAGACCTACCAGGTCGACCCGGCCATGTTCCCGGCCAAGCCCGATTACCTGCTCAAGGTGCGCGGCATGTCCATGCGCGACGCCGGCATCCTGGATGGCGACCTGCTGGCGGTGCGCCGCGCCGACCAGGCGCGCAATGGCCAGATCGTGGTGGCGCGCCTGGCCGATGAGGTCACGGTCAAGCGCTACCAGAAGACCGGCAGCGTCATCACCCTCTTCCCCGAAAACCCGGAATTCGAACCCATCATCGTCAAGCCGGAAGAAGATCAGTTTGCACTGGAAGGCCTGGCGGTCGGACTGTTGCGCAGCTGGAACTGAGCACAGGCCGGCGCCCCACCCGCACCGGGCGCCTGCGACTGCGTGTTGCTGCATGAACCTCCGTCTAAAACGGAGGTTTTTTGCTTTCTATTCACCTCTTCGCCCGTGACGCGTTGCGCATATCATCCTTGCTGGATAGCTATGCCCGGCGCCAGCGATGCGCCCAACCAAGAGGACCCCTTTCGATGTCGACGCGCAAGAGCAGCAACAAGCACGGCAAACACATTCCGGCCCCGGCCGCCGCCAAGTCCAACCTGCAGGATCTGCTGGATGTCCGCAAATCCCTGGATCTGCTGGACAACCGCAAGACCGAGGAAGCCAAGAACCTCTGCACGGCCGTACTCGCGCGGGCACCCAAGCTGGTCTTTGCCAACCATGCACGAGGCCTGGTGGCCATGCAGGAGGGCCAGTTCGCTGAAGCGGAAATCTACCTGCGCAAAGCTGTCGACGCCGACCCCGGCAATGCCGAATACCTGAGCAACCTGGCCGGCACCATCCTGAACCAGGACCGGATAGATGAAGCGATCGCCCTCTATGAGCGGGCGATCTCGATCGACACCGAGAATCGGGCAGCGCGCATCGGCCTGGCCAACGCCCTGCATGAAAAGGCCGATCCAGAAGCCTCGGTCGCGTATTTCGAAGATGCCGTCAAGCGCGAACCGAATGCACCCGGCCCGCTCTCCCACCTGGGGCGCGCGCTGATTGAGGCAAACCGCCTCAACGAGGCGGTCGCCACCATTCTCAAGTCGCTGGAATTGCAGATCAGTTTCGCGCCTTCGCATACCGCTCTGGGCGAAGCGCTGCACGCCATGGAAATGTACAAGGAAGCGGTGGAGTCCCATAAAACCGCCATCCTGCTTGATCCGCAGGATACCTATGCGCACAACAAGATCGCCGATACCTACCTGAAACTGAACCGCATCGAGGAAGCCCACGAGCACCTGCTGCGCGTCATCGAGATCGCCCCCAAGGACCCGAACAGCTATGTGAAGCTGGGCTCCAGCTATTTCAGCACCGGCGACCGCTTCGACGATGCCATGCGCATGTTCAACCAGGCGCTGGCACTGGACCCGAAGCACGCGCTGACCTACAACAACATCGGTGCGATCCTGCACGACCATGGCGACGACGAAGAAGCCATCAAAAACTTCCGCAAGGCCCTGGCAATACGCCCCAATTACCCGACCGCCAAGCACAACCTGGCGCTGACACTGTTGCTAAAAGGGCAATTCGAAGAGGGCTGGGAATGCCATGAGAGCCGGCTGGTGACCAAGGAGCGCGCTCACGTCTACCGCCTGATCCACAAGTTGTTCGAACTCATCCCCAAATGGGATGGCAAGTCATCGCTGGCGGGCAAGTCCATCCTGCTGATGCATGAACAAGGCTTCGGTGACAGCATCCAGTTCCTGCGCTACGTGCGCCTGGTCTTGGACCAAGGCGCGCGCGTGGCGGTGCATGTGAAGAATCCTTTGTACCGCCTGTTTCAATCCTTCACCCCGCAAGTCACACTGGTGCGCGAAAGCGACCCTCTGCCGCCCTGCGACTGCGCTTACGTGCTCATGAGCCTGCCGTACGCCATGCACACGCATACGGTGGACGACATTCCTCGCTACCCCGAAGGCTATCTGGCGGCTGACACCATTCTGGCGGCCACCTGGTGCGAAAAAATTAATGGAATGTCAAGGTCCGAACGCAACCTGCGGGTGGGCATCGTCTGGGGCGGCAATCCTGAGCACGGCAATGACCGCCACCGCTCCATCCCGCTGGACACCTTCAAGCAGCTGTTTGACCTGCCCAACATGGAATTCTATTCCCTGCAGAAAGGCAAGCCGCTGGAGGCATTGAAGACTCTGCCTGCCGGCTTGCCCGTCTTCAACCTGGGCGACGACTGCCAGGACTTTGCCGATACGGCCGCGGCCATCAGCAATCTGGATCTGGTCATCAGCGTGGACACCTCCGTGGTCCACCTGGCCGGCGCCATGAGCCATCCGACCTGGGTCCTGCTGCCCCACGTCCCCGACTGGCGCTGGCTGAACGACCGCGAGGACTCGCCTTGGTATCCCAGCATGCGCCTGTTCCGGCAACCCGCCATCAATGACTGGGACTCGGTACTGAAGAAGGTAGGCGAAGAATTGACCGTCATGCAACAGAAAAAGGCCCAAGGCTGAGCTGACGGAATGCACTGCCGAACCCCAAAACCGCCCTGTCCGGGCGGTTTTTGCTTTTTGGCAGCTTTTTCTTTACCGCAACAGCGATTTTCCTAAAGTTTTTCGAATTGCCGTCGAAAAAGGAGATGCTTGGAGTTTCAAAGCACGCAGTTTTAGTTCGGAAAGCCTTGAAAAAGATTTTTTTCGCGCAAGCCCTAAACTTTTTCCAAGACTGCCCGATAAAGCAATCAACAGAGGTTGAAACGCCTGGGGCTCATGGGTAGAAGACCAACGTTAGGCACTGAAACTCGGATCATCGGTCTCAAATCTTAGGAGAATTAACATGGCATCAGTCATCAATACCAACATTCCGTCGCTCAATACGCAGCGGAACCTGAATTCCTCGCAGTCGTCGCTCAATACCTCGATCCAACGTTTGTCTTCCGGCCTGCGCGTCAACAGCGCCAAGGACGACGCCGCCGGCCTGGCCATCGCCGACCGCATGAACTCCCAGATCAAGGGTCTGGCAGTTGCTCAACGTAACGCCAACGACGGTATCTCGATGGCGCAAACCGCTGAAGGCGCTCTGTCGACCGTCGGCGATAACCTGCAACGTATGCGTGAACTGGCTGTGCAGGCTGCCAACGGCACCAACAGCGCACAAGACCGCAAGACCCTCAACGACGAATACACCCAGCTGTCGCAGGAAGTGTTCCGCGTCCTGAACGGCACCAGCTTCAACGGCCAGAACCTGTTCACCGGCGTGGGCCAAGGCGCTTCGGCTGGTACCGGCTCGGATTCGGCCAACGTCTCGGCTTCCCTGACCCTGTCCTTCCAGGTCGGCGCCAACGTGCAAGACAACAAGCTGAACGACCAGATCACCATCACCCTGGATGACCTGTCGAACAACGCCACCATCGCTACCGTCATCGGCACCAGCGCCAGCGGCCTGATCGGCCTGGGCAACACCTCCGGCGTGAGCACCGCACAAGCGACCTACACCTCGGCCAAGGCTGCCCTGGACAACCTGTTCGCTACCGGCTCTTCGCTGTCCTCCAGCGCACTGGCTTCTTCGGCAGTGACCCTGCAGGCCGCCGTCGACAGCGCCAAGCTGTCCCTGGATCAGGCAGTTGCTGCTCCGTCCGCACAGAGCGACGCACAGAAGGCGATCCAGAACCTGGACAAGGCCATCAGCCTGATCTCCTCCAAGCGTGCCGAGTTCGGTGCCGTGCAGAACCGCTTCAGCGCGGTCATCAGCAACTTGCAGGTGTCGAGCGAGAACATCACCGCGTCGCGCAGCCGTATCATGGATACCGACTACGCGCAGGAAACCGCGAACCTGACCCGTGCGCAGATCCTGCAACAAGCTGGTACGGCGATGCTGTCGCAGGCCAACTCGGCGCCGCAGCAAGTCCTCTCGCTGTTGAAATAAGCCAGATAGCTAGGTAGGATGACGTGCGGGGGATAGTCCTTATTCTCCGCACGTTCCTTTAAGGAAGGGAGTAGTACCATGTCAATTGCCCCACTTAATATCACCGCTGCTGGCGACTCCGGTACTGCATACGCAGCACCGAAGGCGGCTGACAAGCCCGATCCCGTGGTATCGACGGTCGCACCGGCGGCCACCCCGGAGGCCCGCCGCGCAACCGAAAGCGAAGTCAACGACGCCGTGGGCAAGTTGAACGATTTTGCTGCCGCCAATGCTGCCGCGCTGAATTTCTCCAAAGACCAGGATACCGGCAAGACCATCATCAAGGTGGTAGATACGGCAACCGATACCGTGATTCGCCAGATTCCCAGCGAAGAAGCGATCGCCATCGCCAAATCGATCGACAAGATGCAAGGCTTGCTGATCAAGGAAAAGGCTTGAGTTTCCCTCGAGTCTGGTACGAACTGCAGTGGCTCGAAAACCGCATGCGTCAGTGCTCGCTCATTGCGCATGACGGATTCGGCTACCCCAGTTCATAACGGATTCACATAGTTATCCCGCACAGCGTCCCTCCTCTGCCCCGACGCCGTACTTGAGAGCCCATCTCCTCTTGACCGCGCTGGACCATTGCACAGCGCTGTGCCTCACGCAAAGATTCAGGAGTTGAACCGTGGCGACTTCCACCGGCACCATTTCCACATCGGCAGGCCCGCTCGATGTTTCCACCCTCGTCAGCCAGCTGATTTCGGCTGAAAGCCAGTCACAGCTCACACCGCTGACCACCCAGGCCAGCAGCTACAACACCCTCATCTCCGCCTACGGCAGCCTCAAAGGCGCGTTGTCGACCTATCAGACGGCGCTCAAGGCGATGACAACTGCAAGCTTCAGCTCCCAGAAGAGCTCGGTAACCAATGCCGGTACCGGCAGCAACCTGACAACCGATCCATTCACAGCCGACGTCAACAGCGACGACTCGACCAAGATCCTGGCGCAGAAGATTCAGTCGGCCGGGGTCAGCAGCGGCACGACCTATAACGCCGGCGATTCGATCGCCATCAAGATCGGTACCAATTCGCCCACCTTCATCACCCTGCAAGCCAATTCCACCCTGGCCGGCGTGCGCGATGCGATCAATGCCTCCAAGGCCGGCGTCACCGCTTCCATCACCACCGACAGCAACGGCGACCACCTGGTGCTGGAGTCGAACACCGGTGGCACTGCCAACACCATCAAGGTGAGCGCCAACAACAGCCTGTCCGCGTTCGCCTACGATCCGTCCAGCTCGACGTCGAGCACCATGACCCAGATCCAGGCCCCGCGTGACGCCACCAAAGCGGCCTCGGGAACCTACTCGGTGGCCGTGTCGCAACTGGCGCAGACGGAAAAACTGAGCTCGGGCGCCATCGCGCCAGGCACCACCTTCGACAACGGCATCCTGGCCATCAAGACCGGCACCGGCTCCACCGCCATCATCCAGCCCGCCTCCAACACCCTGGCCGGCGTGCGTGACGCCATCAACAGCAGCGATGCGGGCGTGAACGCCTCCATCGTCAGCGACGGCACCAACGACCACCTGGTCATTACGGCCAAGGACAGCGGCGCGGCCAATACCATCAAGATTACCGGCACCGGCAATTATTCGGTTTTCAACGCCGACACCAGCGGTACGGTCATCTCGTCCAACGTCACCACCGGCCAGACCTACAGCTCCGGCGCGCTGAGCCTGAAGGTGGGCGACACCACAGTGGCCATCAACCCGACCGCCAACGGCAGCGGCAACATCGACCTGAACCAGGTCATGAGCGCCATCAACAGCGCCAGCGCCGGCGTGACCGCTTCCATCAGCAACGATGGCACCAACGACCACCTGGTTCTCACGCCCACCGGCAGCAGCGCCACGGCCGCCGTGTCGCTGACCGGCACGGGTGACTATTCCGGCCTGACCATGAGTGGCATGGGCCAATTGCTCAAGGCCCAGGATGCCAAGCTGTCCATCGACGGCGTGACCGTGACCAGCACCAGCAACAAGGTTGAAAACGTCATTTCCGGCGTGACGCTGAACCTCTCCAAGGTCACCACTTCGTCCGACAATTTCACCCTGGACATCAGCAACGATACCTCCGGCATCAGCACCGCCGCCAACAGTTTCGTGACGGCCTACAACACGCTGGCCAAGGCGGTAGCCGGCATGACTGCGCAGACGCCCTCCACCACCCTGGGCCAGGCCAACACCTCGGCCCCGCTGGCCAGTGAGTCCTCGGTGCAGACCATCATGAACCAGCTGCGCAACACCTTGTTCTCCAGCGTGGACGGTGGCAATGGCATCAGCAGCCTGTCCGACATCGGCATCAGCTTCCAGAAGGACGGCACTTTGGCACTGGACTCTGCCAAGCTGACCACGGCGACCACCAACAATTTCGCCGGCATTGCCAATCTCTTCACTGGCACCGATCCGGATACGACCAACACTACATCCTCCAAAAATGGTATCGTCACCAAGTTGCAGACCCTGATGACGAGTCTGCTGAGCGATAGCGGCATCATCGCCTCCAAGACCAACGGCCTGCAGGCCAGTCTGAAGATCAACCAGGATCGCCAGACCACGGTGCAGAAGCGTTTGTCCAATCTGAAGGATGACTACACCAATCAGTTCAACCGGCTCAACACGACCCTGGCCAGCATGCAGTCAACGCAAAGCTACCTGACCCAGCAATTGGCCAGCCTGGCCAAGAGCAGTTGAAGCGTTACCGCGAACATAGGAGAACGGCATGTTCGGAAGCATGAAACGCGGGGCCAATGCCTACGCCAACATCGGGGTGGAAACCGGCGTGATCGCCGCCAGCCCGCACAAGCTCATCACCATGCTCTTCGACGGCGCATTGGTGGCCATAGCCTTGGGCAAGAAGTCCATGGGCGAGGGCAACATCAAGGACAAGGGCGAATCCATCACCAAGGCCATCCTGATCATTGACAATGGCCTGCGCGCCAGCCTGAACAAGGAGGTCGGCGGCGAACTGGCGCTCAACCTGGATTCGCTGTATGAATACATGAGCCGCCGCCTGTTCGAGGCCAACGCCACCAACAATCCGGCCATCCTGGACGAGATCCACGGACTGCTGGACGACATCCGCTCGGCCTGGGAACAGATCGGCCCGAATACCGCCCAGGCGGTGCCGCAGATGACCATGTTGCAGGACTCCTCCCACACCAGCTTTGCAAAGGCTTGACTGACATGAACGGTGACGAGATCATCGCCATCTACGAGTCCATCTCGCAACTGACCGATGAGATGCGTTCGGCCGCCCGCGCCGGCGACTGGGACTTGCTGGCGGCGCTGGAAGCCCAGTGCGGCAAGCACATTGCCAGCCTGCGCGACAGCGAGGATAACGTTACCCTGCCCGAGCCGCTGCGCCATCGCAAGGTCGACATCATCAAGAAGATCCTGGAAGACGACCGCGACATCCGCAACCTCACCGAACCCGGCTTGCGCAAGCTGTCGGCGCTGATCCAAAGCAACCAGACCGAACAGAAGCTGCTCAATACCTACGGCATGGGTAGTTGACCATGTTGCCGCGGGCCGATATCGCCAGCGCCGTCCAGCCCGTCAATCCCGTCGAAGCGGCCACCGCCGTCGTTTCGGTTGCCGACGCGCGGCAGGAAGCCTTCAGCCGCCTGGCCCAGATTGCGGTGGGCCAGCAAATGGCGGGCCGCATCCTCTCCAACTTCAATGACGGCACCTTTCTGGTGCGCATCGCCAATACGGCCGCGCGCATGGTGCTGCCCAACAGCGCCAAGGTCGGCGATACGCTGACCCTGACACTGGTCTCCAAAGACCCGCGCCCGACCTTCTCCGTCCACGAAAACAGTATCCGCCCCGACGAGGAAAGCGCCTCGGTCGCCCTGAGCACGGCCGGACGCGCCATGCAGAAGGATCTGAAGTCGCTCCAGTTCGTCACGCGTGACGAGAGCGGTGCCGGCCAGATCGCCCAGCACGAGGACGTCGCCGTCAACACCCAGGCCAAAGGCGCGGACCAGGGCCAGTCGGGGGCGCCCGCCAGCACGACTACTACGCTGAGCAACGCCGCTCGCCTGATCGATACCTTGCTGCACGCTTCTCAACAAGGCGACGTGGCCGATCACATCAGCGCCCCCGCCCCGCTGCTGCCCAAGGCCGGGCTCCCGGTGGATCAGATGGCTGCGGCGCTCAAGGATGGAATCAGCCACAGCGGTGTCTTCTACGAATCCCACGTCGCCGCCTGGGCGGCCGGCCAGCGTCCCGCCGAAGAACTGATGAAGGAACCGCAAGCCCAGGTGGCTGCACAGAACGGCGGCGAAATCAACCTGCTCAGCGACAGCGATCCGACGCAAAACCAGCTGGGGCAGATCATCAACCTGCAGCTCAACGCGCTGGAACAGCAACGGGTGGTCTGGCATGGCGAGGTGTGGCCCGGCCAGAAGATGGAATGGGAAATCAACCAGGAACATGGCCAGGATTCCCCCTCCTCTGGCACCAACGAGGAACAAAGCCCGCCCTCCTGGCACAGTGTGGTGCGCTTCAACTTCGCCCATCTGGGAAGCGTGTCGGCCTCGATCCGCCTGATCGGCCAGCAGGTCCACGTGCAGGTGAAAGCCGATAGCGAAGCTGCCACCTCCGCCCTGCGCGGCAACAGCAGCCTCTTTGCCAATGCCATGGCCGCCGCCGGCACCTCCCTCGACTCCCTGATCGTCAAGCAAGCTGATGGAGAAACCTAACATTCCGCTGCAAAATGCCGTGGCCCTGGCCTACAACGCCAGCCAGGCAGCACCCCAGGTGGTGGCCAAGGGCCGCGGCCTGGTGGCTGAGGCCATCATCGCGCGGGCGCGCGATGCGGGTGTCTACGTTCATGAGTCCAAGGAGCTGGTCTCGCTGCTGATGCAGGTCGAACTGGACCAGCAAATCCCCCCCGCGCTGTATCGCACCGTAGCCGAATTGCTGGCCTGGCTATATCGTATTGAAAATATGCAATTAAGCGGGTCAGTGATGTATGATACAGGGTCAAACTATTCAAATAAGTCCTCAGGGGAAAGCGATCCAACTCGCTGAATTCCGACGTACCAGACGCACTCACAGATGGCCAACCACGACGAGATCGACGACGACAGCCCATACCGGGTTCATTCACGGCGGGAGATCATTGCCCTGCTGACCAGCATGATGGAGAAGAACCAGCTCCTGAGCCTGCTGATCAAGGGCGGATCCGAATCCGTGATCACTTCCATTCTGGAAGTTGATGCCGATGACGACTCGCTCATCATCGACGCAGCGCCCAGCGCCATGCTCAACGAGAGCATCGTGAGCAGCAAGCGCATCAACTTCGAAGCGCTCTACAACAGCATTCGTATCACCTTCGCCGTGGACGGCGCGCGCCAGGTCGAGTACCAGAACCGCCCGGCACTGAAGGTGGAGATCCCGGAAAGCCTGGTGCGCCTGCAGCGGCGCGAGTACTTCCGCATTCCGACCCCGATCGCCAAGCCCCTGCGCTGCACCTTCCGCATCACCCAGGCGGACGGCTCGTTCATCACGGTGATCACGCTGCTCAACAACATCAGCGCCGGCGGTGTCGGCATTACCGACGAAAAGAAACTGCTCCCCACCGCCATCGGCACCACTTATGAAGACTGCCAGCTGGAACTGGGCGACAACACCTTGGTGTCGGTCAAGCTGCAGGTGCGCGACTGCAAGGAATTCAAGATGACCAACGGCAAGGTGGTCAACCGCTTCGGCCTGCAATTCATCGATATCCCGCGCACCGTACTGGCAGCGATCCAGCGCTTCATCACCAAGCTGGAACGCGAACAGAACGCCAAGGCCTCGGGCATGCTGTAAGCCGGCACCCTGGCTCAACGGCGTACCGAAAACAAAACACCCCGGCAACCGGATAACCGGTTGCCGGGGTGTTTTTTCATACCTTGCCGACCCGTGACCAGGGTCCGCCAAGAAGAGGAAACGTCACACCTGCATGGTCATGATGTCCCGGTACGCCGAGACCAGCTTGTTGCGCACCTGGATGCTGGTCTGGAAGGAGATGTTGGCCTTCTGTGAAGCAATCATCACATCCGACAAATTCACGTTATCATCACCCATCGCAAAGGCCTGCGACATCTTGGCGGCTTTCTGCTGGGAATCATTGACCTGATCGATCGCCCCCTTGAGGACGTCCGCAAAGTCCACCCGCTGGGCCGGCTTTTCTGCCGCCACGCTGCTCTGGACCGGGTCCACGCCGCCTTGGGCGCGCGCTGCGGCCGCCTTCAACTGGGCCACCATTGCCTCGATCTTGCTGGTATCAATCACGCTGTCGATCGCCATTTCCCACCTCATGAGTTCATTTTGCCGCCTTGGCAAGGGCGCAATACGCACCTCCGCCATCTACAGCAGCACATTAACACTGGCGCATTGACAAAACGCACCAATAAGCGGGGAATTTGCCATTCTGTTCGGACGATCAAATTCCCGCTGCCAACGGACAATCCAGACTGAGCAAAAAACCTCACAAAGGTAGGCAGTGATCAAAGTCTTTATCAAGCTGGCAATCGAGGGAACGCCAGAGGGGAAATCATGGCGGTAGCAGCCGACGGCACGATGACCGGCGAAACCAACAATCCGGGCGAACTCGGCAATATCGAGGGCATGCCCCAGGGGCAGTCCGCCCAGGGCGGCATGCTGGGTTACGCCCGTTCGCCGCAGGGCAAGCGTATCCTGCTCATCATCGCCGCCGCCGCCACCCTGGCGCTGATGGCTGGCATCTGGCTGTGGAGCCAGAAGGTCGAGTATCGCGTCCTGTTTTCCAATTTCAATGACCGTGACGGCGGCGCCATCGTGGCCTCGCTGCAGCAGATGAACGTGCCCTACAAGTATTCGGAAGGCGGCACGGCCATCCTGGTTCCCGAGAACATGGTGCATGACGCGCGCCTGAAACTGGCCGCTCAAGGCTTGCCCAAGGGCGGCAACGTCGGCTTCGAGCTGATGGAAAACCAGAAGCTGGGCATTTCCCAGTTCCTGGAACAGGTCAACTTCCAGCGCGCCCTCGAAGGCGAACTGGCGCGCTCGGTGCAGTCGCTCTCCTCGGTACAGACCGCCCGCGTGCACCTGGCCCTGCCCAAAGCATCGGTGTTCGTGCGCGACCAGCAAAAACCCACCGCCTCGGTGATCCTGAGCCTCTATCCCGGCCGCTACCTGGACCAGCAGCAAGTCAGCGCCATCGTGCACCTGGTCGCCAGCAGCGTGCCCGAGCTCTCGCCCAAGGCGGTGACCATTGTCGACCAGAACGGCAACCTGCTCTCCGACACCACCAAGCAAGCCCAGACCAACACGCTTGACCCCACCCAGCTGAAGTATGTCCAGGACATGCAGCAGGATATCGTCAAGCGCGTCGAATCCATCATCGCCCCCATCGTCGGCAACGGCAACGTGCGCGCGGAGGCCACGGCAGATGTCGATTTCTCGCGTTCGGAACAGGCCTCCGAAGCCTACAAGCCCAACCAGACCAAAGACACCGCCGCCGTTCGCAGCAAGCAGAGCAGCGAGGCCAATAGCGCCAGCTCCGGCACCTCTGGCGTGCCCGGCGCATTGACCAACCAGCCCCCTGCCCCGGCCACCGCCCAGATCGTCAATCCGGCCGCCGCCAATGGCGCAGCCAACCAGACCGGCGCGGCCACGCCCAATGGAGCAGCCCCGACGCCTGCAGCCAGCGGCAATTCGCGCAAGGACGAGACCATCAACTACGAGGTCGACAAGACGGTCCGCTACACCCAGCAACCCATGGGCGGCGTGCGCCGCCTGACGGTGGCCGTGGTGGTGAACTACAAGCGCACGCTGGACAATACGGGCAAGATCGTGATGCGCCCGCTGACCGAGGCCGAGCGCAACCAGATCACCGATCTGGTCAAGGAAGCAATGGGCTACAACAAGGATCGCGGCGACTCGCTCAACGTGGTCAATACCCAGTTCAGCACCGACATGGAACCGGAAGTGCCGCTCTGGAAGCAGCCGGGCATGATCGAGCTGGCCAAGGAAATCGGCAAGTACATCCTGGTAGGTGCGGTCCTGCTGTTCCTCTACTTCCGTGTCCTGCGCCCCATCGTCTGGAAGCTGTCGGGCCGCGAAGAACGCGAACGCCTGGCCAAGGAAAAGGCCGAGGCCGAAGCCGCCGCCGCTGCCGCAGCGGTCGCCGCCGGCTTCGATCCGGACGATCCGGACGCCATCGTCAACCTCTCCGGCGAACCGGCAGTGGACGAACGTGCCCAGTACAAGGCCAATCTGGAAACCGCCAAGCAGTGGGCCAAGAATGATCCGAAGCTGGTGGCAAGCATCATCAAGTCATGGGTGAACAATGAGTAACGACGGCGTTCAGAAAGGTGCCATCCTCATGCTCGCCCTGGGCGAGGACGAGGCCGCCGAAGTCATGAAATACCTGGGCCCCAAAGAGGTTCAGAAGCTGGGCGCGGCCATGTCGGCGCTGCGCAACGTCAGCTTCGAAGAAATCAACGAAGTGCTGGAAGCCTTCGTCGCCGAGACCGGCCAGGCCTCTTCGTTGGGCCTGGATTCGGATGAATACATCCGTAGTGTCCTGACCAAGGCGCTGGGCGACGACAAGGCCACCTCCCTGCTCAACCGCATCCTGGGCGGACGCGATGCCTCCGGCATTGAAAGCCTCAAGTGGATGGACGCACAGTCGGTGGCCGAGCTCATCCGCAACGAACACCCGCAGATCATCGCCACCATCCTGGTCCACCTGGAGCGCGACCATGCCTGCGGCATCATCAACAATTTCACGGAACGTTTGCGCAACGACGTCATCCTTCGTATTGCAACCCTGGACGGCGTGCAGCCGGCCGCGTTGCGCGAACTCAATGATGTGTTGACCAAGCTGCTGACCGGCAACGAAAGCCTCAAGAAGCAACAGATGGGCGGTATCCGTACCGCAGCCGAGATCCTCAACTTCATGTCCGGCGAGAACGAGACCTCGGTGATGAACAACCTGCGTTCCTACGACGAGGACATGGCGCAGAAGATCATGGACGAGATGTTCGTCTTCGAGAACATCATCGACATCGACGGCCGCGGCATCCAGCTGCTGCTGCGCGAAGTCCAGTCCGAGTCGCTCATCGTGGCCCTCAAGGGTGCCTCGCAAGGCCTGCGCGACAAGATCTTCGCCAACATGTCGCAGCGTGCGGCCGAGATGATGAAGGAAGACCTGGAATCCAAAGGACCGGTGCGCCTGTCCGAAGTGGATGCCCAACAGAAGGCCATCCTGCAGATCGTGCGCCGCCTGGCCGACGAAGGCCAGATCGTGCTCGGCGCCAAGGGCGAGGACGCGTTCATCTGATGCGTTTGAAGCGGTCCATGCAGGATGCCGTCGGCATGCCGGCCTGAGGAGTCAAAGAAGCCATGCGTGCAAAGATCATTCCCAAGGAAGAAATGACGCCCTACCAGCGCTGGGAGCTGGCGTCTTTCAACGAGGAGCCCGAGCCGGAGCCCGAACCGCTGCCTGAAGAGGAGGAATTCCTCGAGGAACCGCCCCCGGTGCCCCAGCTGACGGCCGAACAGCTCGACGCTATCCGCGAAGCCGCCCGCCAGGAAGGCTTTGCCGAAGGCCGCGAACATGGCCTGCAGGCCGGCCGTTCCGAAGGCTACGTGGCCGGACTCCAGCAAGGCCAGCAGGAAGTCAACGAAATCATCCAGCACTTCCGCCAGATCGCGGTCAATTTCAGCACTGAGGTTTCGCAGTGCAGCGAAAAGATGGCGCCGGAAATGCTGGACCTGGCGCTGGACCTGGCCAAGTCCATGCTCAAGACGGCCCTCAACGTGCGCCCAGAGCTCATCCTGCCCACCGTGAGCGCCGCCATTCACGCCCTGCCCGTGCTGCAACTGCCGGCCAGCCTGGCGCTGCACCCGGAAGATGCCGCGCTGGTGCGCGAACACCTGGGCGAAGAACTGGCCCAGCAAGGCTGGAAGATCGAGGAGGACGCCCAGCTCGATCGCGGCGGCTGCCGTGTCGAAACCCGCACCAACCAGATCGATGCCACCACCCAGACGCGCTGGCAGCGCCTGGGCGAGTCGCTGTCCAAGCAGCTCGACTGGCTGGAATGATTTACCCGACGTGATACCGACCTGAACGGGAGACCCGCATGAACTCCCCGATGCCTTCCCATAGCAGCCTGTGGCAAGCCTACTTGCACAACTGTCGCAGCCTGGTGGCCATGGCCGAGCCTACCCGCACGGCCGGGCGCATCACGCGCGTGGCCGGCCTGGTGATGGAAGCGGTCGGACTGAAGCTGCCGGTGGGCAGCCCCTGCAACGTCCCCTTGCCCAACGGCATGATGATCGAAGCCGAAGTCGTGGGCTTCCAGGATGAACGGTTGTTCCTGATGCCGCAGAGCGACGTCGAAGGCATCGTCCCCGGCACCCGCGTCTATCCGGTCGAACCGGTACGTCCGCCGCCGCGCACCGGTCCCATCAGCTTCACCCCGCGCCGTGCCGACGAGCACAGCCGTCGCCTGCCGGTAGGCGACGAATTGCTGGGCCGCGTGCTCGATGGCGCCGGCCGTCCGCTCGACAATCTCGGCCCCCTGCACACCGAACGCTCGGCCCCGCTGGCCGTACGGGCCGCCAACCCGCTGGGGCGTGCGCCGATTCGCGATATTCTGGACACCGGCATTCGCGCCATCAACACCATGCTCACCGTAGGACGCGGCCAGCGCATGGGCCTCTTCGCCGGCTCGGGCGTGGGCAAGAGCGTGCTGCTGGGCATGATGGCGCGCTATACCAGCGCCGACGTGATCGTGGTCGGGCTCATCGGTGAGCGCGGCCGCGAAGTGAAGGAATTCATCGAACAGATCCTCGGCACCGAAGGCCTGGCGCGCTCGGTGGTGGTGGCCGCGCCGGCCGATACGCCGCCGCTGATGCGCCTGCAGGGCGCGGCCTATTGCACCTCCATTGCCGAGTATTTCCGCGACCAGGGCAAGGACGTGCTGCTGATCATGGATTCGCTGACCCGCTATGCCATGGCCCAGCGTGAAATCGCCCTGGCCATCGGTGAACCGCCGGCCACCAAAGGCTACCCGCCTTCGGTCTTCGCCAAGCTGCCGGCGCTGGTGGAACGCGCCGGCAATGGCGATGAAGGCGGCGGCTCCATTACCGCCTTCTACACCGTGCTCACCGAAGGCGACGATCAGCAGGATCCCATTGCCGACGCGGCGCGGGCCATCCTGGACGGCCACATCGTGCTCAACCGCCAGTTGGCCGAGGCCGGCCACTATCCGGCCATCGATATCGAACAATCCATCAGCCGCGCCATGCACAGCATCACCGATGCCGACCATCAGCGCCGTTCGCGCCATCTGAAGCAATTGTATTCACGTTTCCAGCGCAACCGCGATCTGATCAGCGTGGGCGCCTACGCCGCCGGCAGCGATCCGATCCTGGATGAAGCTATTGCCCTGTTGCCAAGAATGGAGGCCTTTTTGCAGCAAGGCATCCACGAACAAGCCGATGTATCAGAGAGCTTGAGGCAACTTACCGCTCTATTCGGTTGATTGAGCGCGCATCCTCAAAAATATAATCAGAGTGATCATGGCTACTCCCTCCGCACTTGATACGCTGATTGAATTGGCGACCAAAGAGACCGACGAAGCGACCAAACGCCTCGGGCGGGCTATTCGCGTGAGTGAAGAAGCGCAGCAGAAGCTGGGTATCCTGCAGCAATACCGCGACGATTACGCCGCGCGCTTCCAGGACACGCTCACCAACGGCTTGACGGCCTTGGCCTATCGCAATTTCCAGTTGTTCCTGGAAAAGATCGATACCGCCATCGATGGCCAGGTCGACGTGGTGCGCACCAGCCAGCAGCGTGTGGCCGAAGCCCGTGCTGCGTGGCAGGCGTGCGAGCGCAAGCGCATGTCCTACGACACCCTGGCCACGCGCGCGCGGGATCAGGAGATGCGCAAGGAAAACAAACGCGACCAGAAGTCCATGGACGAGCATGCTGCCCGCATCAGCTTCTACAAGCGCTGACCGCTGACTCCGGCCAGCCAGGCAATACCGATACCGCGCAAGCAGAGAACCGCAAAGAGCATCCTAGAGCAGCACATCGCATTTACCGACAGGCCACCATCATGAACACTTCCCTGCCGCTACTGAACGTGATTACCGGCTCCCAGGCCGCCACCGGCGCGCGCTCTGGCAACACGGCCGACAGCTTCTCGGCCGATGTGCCGTTCAACCAGGTGCTCAACAGCCAGGTCAGCACGCGCGCGCAAGACAACCAGGCGCAGGCGCGCCAGGCCCAGCAGAACGCCGACGACCAGGCCGCCGATGCCCAGGCTGCGGCCAGACAGGCCGCCGCCAACCAGTCGGCAAACAACCAGCCCGCCCAGAATACGGCCAGCAGCGCCAACAAGAGCAGTGCCAGCGACAGCAGCGACAAGAGCAGCCAGGTCAGCGACAAGGACGAGGATCAGGACAGCAGCGATACCACCACCCAGGCCTCGGCCGAATTGCTGGCGCTGGTGGCCAACATCGCCCAGAACGCGGTCAAGCCCGTCGACGCCAAGGCCAAGGGCGACAGCAGCGAGGCCGACCTGCTGGCCCAGGCCAAGCGCGGCAGCGGCAAGCTGTCCCTGGCCGACCAGCAGCAAGCCCTGGCCGGCACCGGCAAGGAAGGCAAGATCGACCCGGCCGCCCTGCAGGACGCCCTGGCCACCGCGCGCGGCAAGCAAGACGCTGCCGCCAACGCCTTAGCCCACAAGACCGGCGAAGAAGCCAATCCGGAACCGCACGCCAGCAACGGCAAAGAAGCCAAGCCGGCCATCGACCTGTCCGCCGCCGTCAAGGCCGAACCCAAGGAAGATGCGACTGCCCTGGCCACCCGTGCCCACCTGAGCAAGACCGCCCCCGAGATCATCGCCCCTGCTGCGGCCAGGCAGGAGTCCGCGCAAGCCACCCCGACCCCGGTGGTGCTGCCGGTCATGCAGCAGACTGCGGCACTGAATTCGCCGCAAGCCGTCTTTGCCCCGGCCTACAGCGACAAGATCCAGTCCAACGTCGGCAGTGCCGGCTGGAACCAGGCGCTGGGTACCAAGATCACCTGGATGGCCACGGCCGGCATGCAAAGCGCCTCGCTGAGCCTGAATCCCCCCGACCTCGGTCCGATGCAGGTGGTGCTGAACGTGCACAACCAGCAGGCCGACGCCACTTTCATCACCGCCCAGCCCGAAGTGAAGCAGGCGCTGGAAGCGGCCATGCCCAAGCTGCGCGAAATGATGGACCAGGCCGGCATCCAGCTTGGCCAGGCCAATGTCCAGACCGGCATGCCCAACCAGCAGCAAGGCGCCGGCAACGGCCAGCAGCAGGCGCGCAGTGGCGGCTCCGGCAACTTCGGCAAGGAGCAGGAAGGCGATGCCGCCCTGAGTGGCACGATCACCGCGACCGCGAGCTCCAGCGGACTCGGCCTGGTCGATACCTTCGTGTAAGCAGCCGGCACCGAAAACTTATAAGATAAGCAATTTTCGTCCGCGCAGGACTCAACAATGTGATTTTCCTGCCGATAAGCAGATATCCCTGCAACCCGCGCTGACGAACTGAAAGGAATAGTAGATGGCAACAAAAGGAAAAGCCCCTGCCAAGGGAGCTGAAGCAGAGGCTGCGCCGGCCAAGTCGAGCAAGAAGATGCTGTTCATCATCGTCGGTGCAGTGCTGGTGCTGGTCATCGGCGGTGCGGCAGCCTTCATGATGATGGGTGGCAAGGGCAAGAAGGGTGAGGATCATGGCGACGAGAAGGCCGAAGCCAAGGCACCGACCTTCGTGGTGATCGAACCCTTCGTGGTGAACCTGCAGCAGGAAAACGGCGACCAGTACCTGCAAGTGGCGATGACCCTGCAGGTGCCGGACGGCCAGACCGCCGAAGCCCTGAAACTGTACATGCCCCAGGTGCGCAGTCGCCTGCTCATGGTGCTGTCCAGCAAGAAGGCGTCGGAGCTGCTCACCAGTGAAGGCAAGCGCAGGCTCACCGACGAGATCATCGACCAATTGGGCGAGCCGTTCTCGGGCAAGGGCAAGGGACCGCAGATCACCGACGTGTTCTACACCTCGTTCGTGATCCAACAGCAGTAACACCGCATCGAAGTCAGAGATCGTCGACCATGGCCGAGCATTTTCTATCACAGGAAGAAGTCGATGCCCTTTTGAAGGGCGTGACGGGAGATGAAGACGAAGAAAAAATCGTCGAAGAAGCTCCTGGTACGGTACGTACCTACAACCTGGCCACGCAGGAACGCATCGTGCGCGGGCGTATGCCCACGCTGGAAATCATCAACGAGCGTTTCGCGCGTCTGTTCCGCATCGGCTTGTTCAACTTCATTCACCGTACCGCCGAGATTTCGGTCGGTCCGGTGAAGGTGTCCAAGTACAGTGAATTCATCCGTAACCTGGTGGTGCCGACCAACCTGAACCTGGTCCACATCAAGCCCTTCCGCGGCATCGGGCTGGTGGTGTTCGACCCGCAATTCGTGTTCATGCTGGTGGACAACATGTTCGGCGGCGATGGCCGCTTCCATACCCGCATCGAAGGCCGCGAATTCACGCCCACCGAGCAGCGCATCATCATGCGCGTGCTGGAGATCACCTTCGAAACCTATGCCAAGTCGTGGGAACCGATCTATCCGATCGAATTCGAATTCATCCGCTCGGAAATGAATACCCAGTTCGCCAACATCGCCACGCCCAACGAAGTGGTGGTCTCGACCACCTTCACCGTTGAGCTGGGGCCGGTGTCGGGCGAAATCCACGTCTGCACGCCCTACTCGATGATCGAGCCGGTGCGTGACCGCCTCACCAGCAGCATGCAGGGCGAGGCGCTGGAAGTGGACAAGCGCTGGATCCGCCTGATGAAGCAGCAGATCCAGACTGCCGAGGTCGAACTGATCGTCAATTTTGGCACCGCCCGCGTCAACTTCACCGACCTGCTCCATATGAAGGTCGGCGACGTCATTCCGCTGCAGACCAATGCAACCGTCGAGGCACAGGTTGACGGCGTGCCGGTGATGGAATGCAGCTACGGCCAGTCCAATGGCCAATACGCCCTGCGCGTTGAAAAACTGCTGTCCATCACCCATCAAGAAACACCGGAAAGCTTTCAAGGAGATTAGTAATGGCTGATGAGAACGTAGAGGGCGCAGGCGCGGCGGAGGACGATCCGTGGGGCGCGGCCATGGCCGAACAAAGCGAAGCCGAACAGTCGCTGAAAAAAGGCGAGATGGAAGACGAGAAAGGCATCACGGCTGCCCCCGCGATGGCCACCGTCTTCAAGGACCTGAGCGCGGCCGATATCAAGACCAACACCCCCAACGACATCGACTTCATCCTCGACATCCCGGTGCAGCTGACCGTGGAACTGGGCCGCACCAAGATCGCCATCAAGAACCTGCTGCAACTGGCCCAGGGCTCGGTGGTGGAACTGGACGGCATGGCCGGTGAGCCGATGGACGTGCTGGTCAACGGCTGCCTGATCGCCCAGGGCGAAGTGGTGGTGGTCAACGACAAGTTCGGTATTCGCCTGACGGACATCATCACGCCCGCCGAACGCATTCGCAAGCTCAACCGCTGAGCGGAACGGCCCTGGTTTGATGACACGTTTTTACGCAGTATCGCTGTTGCAGGGCTTGCGCCGGACCCGCCCGGCGCTGACGTCCGCCCTGCTCCTGCTGGGCGGCAGCCTGATCGCGGCGGCCCAGGCCTGGGCCGACAACGCCCCGGCAGGCAGCAGCACTGCCACCGCAGCATCCCCCGCAGCGGCAACGGTACCCGCAGCCGCGCCGGCAGCGGCCGGCACTTCCCTTCCTTCATCCAGCGGCAGCGCCTTCACCATGCTCTTCGGGCTGGTGGCCGTATTGGCCGTGATGGCCGGGGTCGCCTGGCTGGTCAAGCGCTTTGGCCTGGCCAACAGCATGGGCGGCAATGGCGTGGCCAAGGTGGTCGGCGGCGTATCGGTGGGTACACGCGAGCGGGTGATCGTGGTCGAAGTGGGTGAGCAGTGGATCGTGGTCGGTGTGGCCCCTGGCCGGGTCAATGCCCTGGCCACCCTGCCGCGCCAGGAAGGAGTGGCGACACAGCCGGCCGCCGCCGGGCCGGCCTTTGCCAGCTGGCTCAAGCACACCATGGATAAACGAAATGGCGGCGCCGGCAACGGCGACCGTCCGGGTAATGATGGCAGCACACGCTAAGCCGCAAGGCACACTTTCTTTCCTGCTCCACCGCACGGCCGCGCTGCTGCGCAGCCGCTACTGGTGGCTGGCGCTGCTGTGCCTGCCGCTGGCCGCCTCGGCCCAGCAAGGCCTGCCCGCCCTGAACAGCATGCCCGCACCGGGCGGCGGCACGAATTATTCGCTGCCGATCCAGACCATGCTGTTCCTCACTTCGCTGTCGTTCATTCCGGCGGCGTTGCTGATGATGACCTGTTTCACCCGCATCGTGATCGTGCTCTCCCTGCTGCGCCAGGCGCTGGGCACGCAATCCACGCCGCCTACCCAGGTGCTGGTGGGACTGTCGCTGTTCCTGACCTTCTTCGTCATGAGCCCGGTGTTCGACCGCATCTATACCGAGGCCTACCAGCCCTTCTCGGAAAACAAGATCCAGATGATGGAGGCCCTCGACAAAGGTGCCGCACCGCTCAAGGAATTCATGCTCAAGCAGACCCGCCAGTCGGACCTGGCGCTGTATGTGAAGCTTTCTCGGGGCCCGGCGCTGCAAGGTCCGGAGGATGTGCCCTTGCGACTGCTGGTGCCGGCCTTCGTGACCAGCGAACTGAAGACTTCTTTCCAGATCGGCTTTGCCATCTTCATCCCCTTCCTCATCATCGACATGGTGGTGGCCAGTATCCTGATGTCGATGGGCATGATGATGATGTCGCCGGCCATCGTCTCGCTGCCCTTCAAGCTGATGCTGTTCGTGCTGGTGGATGGATGGCAGTTGCTGATCGGCTCCCTGGCCCAGAGTTTCTACTAGCCCACGGCAAGGAATACGTATGACTCCCGAAAGCGTCATGACCATGGGCCGCCAGGCCATGGAAGTCACCCTCCTCATCGCCGCCCCGATGCTGATCACGGCCCTGCTCATCGGGCTGGTGGTGAGCATCTTCCAGGCCGCGACCCAGATCAACGAGCAGACCCTGGCCTTCATTCCCAAGCTGGTGGGCGTGTTCCTGGCACTCATCATCGCCGGGCCGTGGATGCTGACCATCATCCTGGACTACATGCGCACCATGTTCAGCGGCATTCCCGCGATGGTCCAGTAAGAGCCTCGCGCCGGGCTTCGGCCCTGCCGGTCCCGTTCCCGCCCCATGCTCACCTTCTCCAGCCAGCAACTCTATGCCTGGGTCGCCATGTTCATCTGGCCGACCACGCGTATCCTCGGGCTGCTGTCCATCGCCCCGCCCTTCGGCAGCGCCAGCGTGCCCATGCTGGTGAAGGTGCTGCTGGGCATCGCCATCGGCGTGGTGCTGGCGCCGGACGTGCCGGTGCCGCCGGCGATTGATCCGATGTCGATGACGGGCTTGCTGATCCTGCTGCAGCAGTTGCTCATCGGCTTGTCCATGGGCTTTGCCATGCGCGTGGTCTTCGCCGCCGTAGAAACTGCGGGCGAGCTGACCAGCTCGACCATGGGCCTGTCCTTTGCCGCCTTCTTCGATCCCCAGACCCAAGGCCGCACGGCCGTCATCAGCCAGATCTTCTCGCTGCTGGCCACCATGGTGTTCCTCAGCCTGAACGGCCACCTGCTGCTGCTGCAAGCCATGGCCGAGAGCTTCCATACCCTGCCCATCACGGGCGTGCCGATCACTACCGAGGGCTTTCACCAGCTGGCGCTGTGGGGGGCCAAGGTGTTCAGCATGGGCGTGCAGCTCTCGCTGCCGCTCCTGATCGCCCTGCTCATCACCAACTTTGCCCTGGGCATCCTCACCCGCGCTGCGCCCCAGCTCAATCTTTTCGGCATCGGCTTTTCAATTACGATGCTGGCGGGTTTCATCCTGATCGGCTTCACCCTGCCCTACATGCTCACGCCCTTGCAGCGCTTCCTCGCCGATGGCATCGAAATGGTCCGCCTGCTGGGGAGCGTCCCGCCGGTAGGCGCACAGATCAAACCGTAGGCGGCAGGTTCCCTTGGCAAAAAATATTTACACATCCTGACATCAGGCGGGGTCGGACACCTGCACACTATCACCTTTGCGTAAATACGGCCGTGCATCAAGCCGCAGATCTGGCTGCACATCATCTTCCCGCATGAATATTGCTTACTTCCGCCGCCCCAAGATCCTCTTCCTGAGCCTTGCCGTCCTGCTGGCCGGCGGCTACCTCGTCCACCGTGCGCTCACCCCGCCGCCCCCGCCCAGCTACCTGAGTGCCATCGCCGCCGTGGCCGACATCCAGGACGTGGTGCTGGCCAGCGGCACGGTCAAGGCCTACAAGCAGGTCAGCGTCGGCGCCCAGGTCTCGGGCCAGATCAAGTCGCTCAAGGTGGCCTTGGGCGACCACGTGAAAAAGGGCCAGCTGGTGGCCGAGATCGATTCCCTGCCCCAGGCCAATGCCCTGGCCAGCGCCGAATACGCGCTGCAGGGCCTGCAAGCGCAACTGCGCGCCAAGCAAGCCACCCTCAAGCAAGCCGAACTGGCCTACGCACGGCAGCAGATGATGCTGGCCGGTGACGCCAGCTCGCGCGAGAACTTCGAAAGTGCCGAGGCCAACCTCAACGCCACCCGGGCCGACATCGCCGGCCTGCAAGCACAGATCAAGGATGGTGCCATCCGGGTCGATACGGCGCGCCTGAACCTGGGCTATACGCGCATTACCGCGCCCATCGATGGCGAAGTGGTGGCCATCGTGGCGCAGGAAGGCCAGACCGTGAACGCCAACCAGTCCACACCGACCATCATCAAGGTGGCGCGCATGGATACGGTGACGATCAAGGCACAGATCTCGGAAGCTGACGTGGTACGGGTAAAGCCCGGTCTGCCGGTGTACTTCACCATCCTGGGCGACCCCGACCACCGCTATCGCACCACGCTGCGCGCCATCGAGCCGGCGCCCGACTCCATCCTGCAGGACGATACCGCCGGCAACACCGCCAACAACGCCAGCGGCAATTCCAACTCCGCTGCGATCTACTACAACGGCTTGCTGGACCTACCCAACCCGGAGGGCAAGCTGCGCATCTCGATGACCACCCAGGTCAACATCGTGCTCTCCGAAGCCAAGGCGGCGCTGGTGGTGCCCTCTACCGCGCTGGGCGCCAGGGATGCACAGGGCCGCCACATCGTGCGCGTGCTGGATGCGCAAGGCCAGGCGCAGGAGCGAGCGGTACGCATCGGCATCAATACCAATGCACGGGTACAGATCATCGACGGACTCGCGGCGGGCGAGCGCGTGGTGACCGGCATGGCCCTGCCGGGAACGGCCGACAGCAGCAACGAACACCGCGGCCCGCCGCCCCGCATGTGAGCCTGGCCATGGGTACGCCATTGCTGCAACTGCGCGGCCTGCGCCGCGATTTTCCGGCGGGGGACGAGACCATCACCGTGCTCAGCGACGTCAACCTCGACATCGCTGCCGGCGAGATGGTGGCCATCGTCGGTGCCTCCGGCTCGGGCAAGTCGACCTTGATGAATATCCTCGGTTGCCTGGACAAGCCCAGTGCCGGTACTTACCTGGTGGCCGGGCGCGAGACCGGCCAGTTGGACGCTGACGCGCTGGCGCAATTGCGGCGCGAGCATTTCGGCTTCATCTTCCAGCGCTATCACCTGCTGCCCGACCTGGATGCCACGGCCAACGTCGAAGTGCCCGCGGTCTATGCAGGCCAGGATGCAGCACAGCGCCACCAGCGCGCCACGCAATTGCTGGCGCGGCTGGGCCTGGCCGACCGCGGCCACCACAAGCCCGGCCAGCTCTCGGGCGGCCAGCAGCAGCGGGTTTCGATTGCGCGTGCACTGATGAATGGCGGCGACGTGATCCTGGCCGACGAACCCACCGGGGCGCTGGACAGCCACAGCGGCCAGGAAGTGATGAACATCCTCAAGGAACTGCATGCCGAGGGCCATACCATCATCATCGTCACGCACGACATGCAGGTGGCCAGCCATGCCCAGCGCATCATCGAGATCAAGGATGGGGTGATCATCGCCGACCACCGCCATGACGGCGCCGAGGCCGTGCAGCGTTCCGGCGCAGCCAGGCAGCAGCGCCAGCGCCGCCAGCAGGCCAGCGCCTGGCGTGCCGCGCTGGACCGCTTCAAGGAAGCGCTGCGCATGTCGCTGTTGGCCATGAATGCGCACCGGCTGCGCAGCTTCCTGACCATGCTGGGCATCATCATCGGCATTGCCTCGGTGGTCTCGGTGGTCGCACTGGGCAGCGGCTCGCGCGCGCAGATCCTCTCCGACATCAGCGCCATGGGCACCAACACCATCGACATCTTCCCCGGCACCGATTTCGGCGACATGAAATCGGCCGCCATCCGTACCCTCACGCCGGCTGACGCCGCCGCCCTGGCCGAACAGAATTACGTGGATAGCGTCACGCCCAGCGTGAGCACCATGTCCTCCGCACGCTACGGCAACATCTCGGTGAACGCCACCATCAATGGCGTGGGCGAACAGTATTTCCGCGTGCGCGGGCTGAAGATGGCACAGGGCATGAGCTTCGATGGCGACGGCATCGGCCGCCAGGCGCAGGAAGTGGTCATCGATGCCAACACCTACAAGAAGCTCTTCCCCAATGGCGGCAATGCCCTGGGTGAAGTGATCTTCCTGGGCAGCGTCCCGTGCCGCGTGATCGGCGTGACGCAAAAGCGCGAGAACGGCTTTGGCAACAACAGCGCGCTCAACGTCTGGGTACCCTACACCACCGCCATGAGCCGCGTGATCGGCCAGCGCTACCTGAGCGGCATCACCGTGCGGGTCAGCGACCAGGTACCCAGCGCGGCGGCCGAGCAAGGCATCACGCAGCTCATGACGCTGCGCCATCGCACCAAGGATTTCTACATCTTCAATACCGACAGCATCCGCCAGACCATCGAGAAAGCCACGGCCACGCTGACGCTGCTGGTGTCGATGATTGCGCTGATCTCGCTGGTGGTGGGCGGCATCGGCGTGATGAACATCATGCTGGTCTCAGTCACCGAGCGCACCGGCGAGATTGGCGTGCGCATGGCCGTGGGTGCGCGCCAGGGTGACATCATGCAACAGTTCCTCATCGAGGCCGTGCTGGTCTGCCTGGCCGGCGGCTTGCTGGGCGTGCTGCTGGCGCTGTCCTTCGGGGCCGTATTCGCGCACTTTGTCAGCAGCTTCCACCTGATCTATTCCACTGCCTCCATCGTCAGTGCCTTCGCCTGCTCCACGTTGATTGGCGTGGTGTTCGGCTTCCTGCCGGCGCGCAATGCCGCACGGCTCAATCCGGTGGATGCCCTTGCCCGCGAATGAAATTGCCCACCATGTCCAAGCACCTGTCTTCTCCTCTCTCTTGCCGCCTGCCGCTGCTGCTGGCACTGGTCCTGCTGGGCGGCTGTGGCGCCCTGGTGCGCACGCCCTACACCGCCCCCGCTACCCAGACCCCGCCAGCCTGGCAGCAAGGCGAGCAGGACGGCCAGGCTGCTACCGCCCATGCCAGCCGCTGGTGGCAAGGCTTCGGCGACGACGCGCTCACCGCGCTGATCGATGAAGCCCTGCGCAAGAACAATGACCTCGCGGCAGCCACCATCAAGGTCAGGCGTGCCCAGTTGCAGGCGGGGATCGCCAGCGATGCTTTCATCCCGGCGCTCAACGGCCAGTTGGGCAGCAGCGGCACCAAGGCCCTGGACGGACTTCGCCAGACCACCCGCGGCAGCCAGAACTCGCTGAGCCTGTCCTATGAAATCGACCTGTGGGGCCGTCTGGGTGCCAACTATGACGCGGCACGCTGGGAGGCCCTGGCCACCGCGCAGGACCGCGCGGCCACCGCACTTTCCCTGGTCGGCACCACGGCCAACCTGTACTGGACCGGCGCCTACCTCAACCAGCGCATCCAAAGCGCCGAACAAAGCATCGCCTACGCACAGAAGACCCTGGACCTGATCCAGACCCAATACCGCGCCGGTGCCGTCTCCTCCTTGGATGTGCTGACGGCCCGGCAGAACCTCTTGAGCCAGCAATCCGGCTACACCGAACTGGTGCAGCAGCGGGTGGAAAATGACAATGCCCTGGCGATCCTCTTCGACAGCCCGCCCGACCAGCGCCGCAGCTTGCCGCCGGCCCTGCCGCAGCAACCCTTGCCGGCGCTGGAAGCGGGCCTGCCGGCCGACCTGCTGGGGCGCCGTCCGGATCTGCAGGCGGCCGAATTGCGGCTGCGCGCAGCGCTGGCCAATGTCGACCTGACGCGCACGGGCTTCTACCCGCAACTGAACCTGACCGGTTCCCTTGGCACCAGCAGCGATGCCTTGCTGCGCCTGGTGCAGAATCCGGTGGCCTCGCTGGCCGCGCAACTGAGCCTGCCGTTCCTCCAGCAGACCCAGATGAAGCTCAAGGTCGGTGTCTCCCAGGCCGACTATGACAGCGCCGTCGCGCAATTCCGCCAGACCCTGTATGCCGCGTTCAGCGAGGTGGAAAATGCCCTCTCGGCACGCCAGCAATATGCCCGCCAGCAGGTGCTGCAGGCCCGCAACGTCGAAGTGGCGCGGGCCGCCGAACAGCTCTACGAGCTGCGCTACCGGGCCGGCTCGGCCACCCTGCAGGCCTGGCTGGACCAGCAGGACAAACGGCGCATCGCCGAAAACACGCTGGCCCAGGTCCGCCTGAACCAGTTGAAGAACCAGATGACGCTGTACCAGGCGCTGGGCGGCGACGCACAGATGAATCCACCGCGCTGAGACCCTCGGCACCGGCTGGGCCAAAGCAAAAAGGCGAACCCGAAAGTTCGCCTTTTTTACCTTTTCGTTCACGTCCGTCGGCCTGCACGGCCGTCGCTGTGAAGCGAAGTTCGTTATTTGAGGTAGTTCAGCAAAGTCAGGCCACTGGTGGTGACGAAGACCTTCTGCGCCGCCGACAGATAGGTCTGCTTGAGCGTGAGGTCGCTGATCAGCTCGGTGGTGTCGGACGGATTGCGGCCCAGCAGGTTGTTGAGGGTCTGGGTGTAGTTTTCCTTGTTGACCTCGCCGGCGGCGTCCAGATTGTCCAGTTCGTTCTGGCGCGCGCCGATGGAGGCCTTCACGGTGGAAACGCTGCTGGAGATGGCATCGATCTGGGTATTGAACTGGGCCAGGTTGCGTGCCAGTGCCGCCTGGCTGCCCGCCACCGGCGTGCGCGCCGCCTCGGCCGCATCGGCCTGCAGCTTCAAGGCTGCGGTGGCGGTAAACTTGGCCTGGTAGGTCGGATCATCCGGCTTCAGGGCGTCGAGCTGAGCCTGCGCGGTCTTGTAGTCGGCAATCGGCGTCTGGCCACTGCCGGCCGGATAGACGTAGGCCTCAGCCGCAGCGTCATCGGCCTTGTTGGCCGCTTCGGTCACCGGCACCGACAAGACGTTGATCATGTTGTTCATGGTCTTGAAGATGTCCTGCCCGTTGCCCTGGAACACCGTCTGGCCCGAAGCGCTGATGTCCATCTGGCGGGTCGAGTCGACCTGCAGCGTCATGGCGCCCTGATCGCCGTTGTAGACCACGCCACCGGTACCGTCGAGGGTGAACGGCTGGGTGGTGCTCTTGAAACCGGCGAAGATGTAGTTGCCCTGCCCGTCCTGGGCATTGGCATAGCCCAGCACTTCGTTGAGGTTGCCCTTGATCTCGGAGGCCATGTTGATGCGCTCGGCGTTCGAATACGAGGCATTGCCGGCCGTGATGACGTTGGACTTCAGCTTGGTCAGCATGTTGGTCAGGCTGTCCAGTGTGCCCTGCACGGTCGACAGGGCGCTGTTGGCGTTCTGGCGATTGGTTTTGTACTGGTCGTTCAGGGCCGAGGTCTGGGTCATGTCCAGGGCGCGGGCGGCGGCCACCGGATCGTCCGACGGCAGCAGCACCTTCTGCTGTGACGACACCTGCTGCGTCAGCTTCAGGATCTGGCTTTGCATGCCGGTCAGGTCATTGTTGCTCGACTGGTAGAGCATCTGGGTGCTGATACGCATGGTCGTCTTCCTTTAACTGATTAGTTGCCCAGGGTGAGCAGGACATTGATCATGTCGCTGGCGGCCTGGATGATCTTGGCCGCCGCCTGGTACTGCTGCTGGTTCTTGATCATCTGCGCCAGCTCCTCATCCTGGTTGACCCCGGACTCGGACTGCTGCTGGTTCTGGATCGCCGTCAGGCGCGATTTCTCGGCCGTATTGGTGACGTTGATCTCATTGGTCTTGTTGCCGATGGTGGCGACCAGCTGCGAATACGAACCCTGCAAGTTGGTGCCGTTGATGGTGTTGGCCGTCTGCAGGCCGGCCATGGCCAATGCGTTGCGGTTGTCCGAGGTGGCATTGGTATTGGCGGAAATGGTGAACTGGTCGCCATTGGAGGGCTGGCCCGAGATCTGGAACTTGACGCCGCTGATCTCGTAGGTATCGCCGGCCTTGTACGGGATATTGGTGTCCCCCGCATTGATCGTGGTGGTAGTCCCATCCAGATGGGTAATGGTACCTGCACCTGGCGCTGCCGGCGACATGACGAACACCGGTGGCGTGGCCGTGCTGTTGTAGCTCAGCGTGGTGGGCTTGGTCAGCGGTGTGGTCGTGGTCAGGTAGGCTGCCGTCACCGAACCGGTACTGATGGTCGCCGTTCCCTTGTTGGCCGCCACCGGGGCAAAATTGAACTGGTCACCGGCCGACGGCGTACCGGTCAGCGTGTAGGTCACACCACCGCTGGTGATGGTCATGCCCGGCGTGTAATTGAAGGTCGCCCCGCCCGTGGCGGTGCCGGTACTTCCGTCCGGGTTGGTATAGGTGACGTCCGGCGCGGGCGTCACGCCGCTCCAGGTTGCCGCCAGCTTGAGCTGGTTCGGCGTCACCGTGGTATCGAGCGTGGTGTTGAACGATACCGACGAACCCTGCGTAAAGTTGGTCGGATCCAGCGAGGTGTTGGAAATGATGGCGTTGCCGGTATTGCTGGCGCCCGTGCTGGCGTTGACGTTGTTGGTCGCGTTGATCGAGGTCGAGATCGGTGCAGCCGTGGCCAACAGCTGGGTATTGCTCAGCAGCAGCGAGAACGCGGCGGCACCGTTGGCCGTCGGCTGGATCTTGTAGATATTGCCGCTGGCCATGGTCGGCGCACCGGCCGGGCTGCCACCGTCGGAGTAGGTCACGCCATCGAGCGTCACCGGGAAGTCGGTCGCCACCTTGACGGTCTTGGTATTGTCAGACAGGCGCGTAAAGGTGTAGTTGGTGCCGTCGAAGCTGAGCGTGTAGTCGCTGGTGCTCAGCGCGGACGGGTCGCTGATGGTGGTGGTCAGGTTGGTCGTGCCGGTATTGGTCGGATAACCGATCAGGTTGGGCGAACTGACGTTGAACATGTCGGTACCAGCATTGCCATTCTGGTCCAAGCCCAGCTTCTGCTGCTGGTTGAAGGCCGTGCCCATGGCGATGGCGATGCGGCCCAGGGCATTCTGGGTCGGATCCAGCGTTTCGGTGCGGTACTTCAACAAGCCGCCCAGGCTGCCACCGTCATAGAAGAAGCTGTCGGGAATGGTCACCGTGGTGCCGCTGGGCATCACCTGGCCGATCTGCAGACGGGAGACGTCGGTGGGCGAATTGGTCACCGCCAGTTTGGTCACCTGGTCACCCGCCACCAGCGACTGGCCGGTGCCGATGAAGACGCTGACCGCGCCGGTATCCTGCGGCACCGTGGTGATCTTGACGTACTTGTTCAGTTCGGCCACCAGCTGGTCGCGCTGGTCCAGCAGATCGTTGGGCTGCTGGCCGCCACCGGTACCCACGGCATTGACGATGGCCTGGTTCAGCTGGGCGATCTGCTGCGCATAGGAATTGATGGTGGTCACCGTCGAGGTGATCTGGCTGTTGACGCTGGCACTGCTCTGCGCGAGCTGGTCATTGATGCTGGAGACGCGCGCCACCAGCGTGGAGGCTTGCGAGAGCACCGACTGGCGCGAGGCCTGGGTATTCGGGTTGGAGGCCAGATTCTGGACGGCCGCGAAGAAATCCTGCAGCGCAGGCGACAGACCGGCCTTGGTGTCGGCCACCATGTTGTTGATCTGCGAGATCTGCGAATAGTACGAATCCAGCGAACTGGCCGAGGTCTGCGAGGCCAGCGACTGCTTGGTCAGGAAGTCGTTGTAGATACGCTTGATTTCGGTAACCTGCGTGCCCTGCCCGACGAAGCCGTAGCCGTAGTTGATGCCACCGGCCGAGCTCTGCACGACTTCCTGGCGGTTGTAACCGGGAGTGGTGGCGTTGGAGATGTTGTGGCTGGTGGTGGACTGCGCCGCCATGGCCGCCTGCAACGCGCTTTGCCCGATACTGAAAATGTTAGTTGCCATGCTAGGTTGTCGTCCCTGAAAGCTTTTAGCGGAATAACCAAGTCAACGGCAAGATTGACCAAAACTTTAGACGCTCGTGTCCAAATTCGTTTCCGGCGGGCACTGATGAGCCTGGTCTCTGCTCACCTGCGCAACGGCCCGGAATCAGGCCGACAGCGACTGGCGGATGATGCGCGAGAGCTTCTCCGCGTAGTGCGGGTCGGTGGCGTAGCCGGCGCGCTGCAGCCCGTAGGCGAAACCGTGGGCATCCTGGGCGCTGGCCAGTACCTTCTCGTAGCGCGGATTGCTGCGCAGCAAGTTGGCGTAATCCTTGAAGGCGTCCGCATAGGAATCGTAGGCGCGGAATTTTTCCAGGCGCTTCTGCGGTCTGCCGTTGATGTATTCGATGGTGGTGGCCTCGACCACCTTGCCGGTCCAGTTGCCCGTGGCCTTGATACCGAACAGGTTGTGCGACGCGCGGCCGTCGCGGGTGACGATTTCCTTCTTGCCCCAGCCAGTTTCCAGGGCTGCCTGCGCCAGCATGAACTTGGCCGGAATGCCGGTCATCTTGCTGGCCATTTCGGCATCGGCCTGCAGACGGTTCTGGAACGCCTCCACGTGCGCCGGCTTGCCGGAAGAACTGCGGCGCTGCTTGTTGCGGCCATCCTGGTCCGTGCCATCGGCCGCCTGCTGGCTGGCGAAGCTCTGGATGAACTTGGCGCGATCGGCGTCGCTCATGTCCTTGACCAGCGGAATGGCCATTGGCAGGCCGTCGTCACCGAGCGTGGAATTGCCTTCCAGATCCTGGGCATCCGGCAGCTTCTTGGGCAGCGAGGCCGACAGCTGGCGCGTCAGGACGTCGGCCAGGCCGACCCCGCGCTGGGCCAGGCTCTGGCTCAGTTGCTGGTCCAGCATGGAGGTAAACATCTTGGTCTGCTCGTTGTCGAAGGGCCCGTTCTGCGGGGTGGCATCGCGCATGCTCTTCATGACCATGTTCAGGAACAATGCCTCGAACTGCTTGGCCGCTCCCTTGATGGACTCCGGCGAGTTCTGCTTGGCAGCCTCGCGCAGGCCGTTCAGCCCATTCGCATCGACGGCAAGACCCTCGGTCGGATTGGATGGGTTGATCTTGTTGAGCATGGGTTACCTTGGATGAGCGTTGTTTGTTGGATCGGTCCGGCCGCCGCAGCACGGCCGGCCGGATCCGCCCGGACCGTCAGATCACTTCGAGTTCGGCGCGCAAGGAACCGGCCGCCTTCATGGCTTGCAGGATCGCCAGCAAGTCCTGGGGCGTGGCACCGATGGCATTGAGCGCCTTGACCACATCGGACAGCGACGCGCCGCCCTTCAACAGCATGACCTTGCCCGGCTCCTTGTTGATCGACACCTGGGCATTCTGCACGCCTGCCGTCTGGCCACCGGCCAGGGCATTGGGCTGGCTGACCGCATTGTCGGCCTGGATCACCACCGACAGGTTGCCGTGCGACACCGCGCAGGTATCGAGCATCACGCTCTGGTTCATCACCACCGAGCCGGTGCGCGCATTGAGGATGACCTTGGCAGCCAGCTTGCCGGGGGTCACGTCCACATTTTCCAGCGCGCCCAGGAAGGACACCCGGTCGCCACTGGAAATCGGTGCACGCACGCGGATCACGCGGCCGTCCTGCGCCACTGCAGTATCGTTGCCGAAGCGCTTGTTCAGGGCATCGACCACCCGGCTGGCGGTGGAGAAATCGTTGTCGTTCAGTTCCAGCACCACCATGTCGCCACCGCCCAGCACGCTGGGCACTGCGCGTTCCACGGTGGCGCCACCGGAGATACGGCCGGCCGACAGCTGGTTGATGACGGTGCTGCTGCCGGCGGACGAACCGCCGGCGCCACCGACCACGATGTTGCCCTGGGCGATGGCATAGATCTGGCCGTCAGCACCCTTCAGGGGCGCCATCAGCAGCGTGCCGCCGCGGATGCTCTTGGCGTTGCCGATGGAGGAGACGGTCACGTCGATCAACTGGCCGGGCTGGGCGAAGGCCGGCAGCGTGGCAGTGACCATGGCCGCCGCCACGTTCTTCAACTGCATGTTGCTGCTGGAACTGCTGGGAATGTTCACCCCCAGTTGCTGCAGCATGCTCACCACGCTCTGCACGGTGAACGGCGTCTGGGTGGTCTGGTCACCGCTGCCGTCCAGGCCCACCACCAGGCCGTAACCGACCAGCTGGTTCTGGCGCACGCCCTGGATGGTGGCCAGGTCCTTGAGGCGCTCGGCATGCACCGGCACGGCCGCGGCCACGCACAGCGCTGCCAGGGCGGCCACCGACAAGAGCCGGCGGCCCCTGCTGAAGATGTCCATGGCGAAGAATCCTTTCCGGGTCATTGCACTACTCCACATCAGAAAGGAGCAACACTGAAGAAGAATCGGCCCAGCGACGACATGAAGTCAGCCATGTCCACATGGGTATTGGTACGGTATTCGACCTTGGCGTCGGCCACCAGAGTCGAGGAAACGGTGTTGCCGGTCTGGATGTTGTCGGGGCTGACGGTACCGGAGAAGCGCACGTATTCGACGCCCTTGTCCAGTGCCACCTGTTTTTCACCCGAGACCACCAAGTTGCCATTGGGCAGCACTTCGATCACGGTCACGCCGATGGTGCCGGTAAAGGTATTGCTGGAGCTGGTAGCGCCCTTGTCCTCGAACTTGGAAGAGGAACTGCCGGAGGCCGACAATTCCTTGATGGAGGTGCCAAAGATGGTCGGCGCCGGCGAGGTCACAGAACCTGTCTTGCTGGCCGAGCTGCCGGCCGACTTGACGGCACTGGTCTTCTCGTTGATGACGATGGTGATGGTGTCACCCACCAGGCGCGCACGGCGGTCTTCCAGCAAGGGGCGGTACACCGCCGACTGGAAGATCGCCCCGGAGGTCGGTGGCGCATAGGAGGCCGGCTGCGGACGCGCCGTCTTGGGACCGGTCACGATACTGTCGGGCACGGTGGAGCAAGCGGTGAGACCCAATACACCCGCAATGGTGGCCAATTTCAGTATGTTCATCATCTCTGCCTCGTCCTTGCTCTGCTACCGACTACCTTGTTCAAATCCACTGCTCGACTGCATTACAGCTGCGACAGCTTGGCCAGCATCTGGTCGGAGGTGGTGATGGCCTTGCTGTTGATTTCGTAGGCGCGCTGGGTCTGGATCATGTTGACCAGTTCTTCCACCACGTTGACGTTGGAGGTTTCCACGTAACCCTGCCACAAGGAACCGGCACCGTTGGTGCCCGGGGTGAGGGGGTTGGGCGTACCGGAGGCGGAGGTTTCCACGTACAGGTTCTCGCCGCGGCTTTCCAGGCCAGCCGGGTTGATGAAGGTGGCGACCTGGATGGTACCGATCTGGGTGGTGGCGGTCGAACCGGCCTGCATGATCGAGACGGTACCGTCGCGGCCCACGGTCAGCTTGGTGGTGTTGAGCGGGATCGTGATCGGCGGCTGCAGGGTGTAGCCGCTGGAAGTCACCAGCTGTCCCTGGTTGTCGGTCTGGAAGGAACCGTCGCGGGTGTAAGCGGTGGTGCCGTCGGGCAGCAGGATCTGGAAGAAGCCATTGCCCTGGATCGCCAGGTCCTTGTCATTGTTGGTCTGGTTGACGTTGCCCTGCGAGAAGATGCGCTCGGTGGCCACCGGACGTACGCCGGTACCGATCTGCAAGCCCGAAGGCAATTGCGTCTGCTGCGAGGACTGGGCGCCGGGCTGGCGCACGGTCTGGTACAGCAGGTCTTCGAAGACGGCGCGCGAACGCTTGAAACCGTTGGTGCTGACGTTGGCCAGGTTGTTGGAGATCACGTCCAGTTGCGTCTGTTGCGCATCCAGGCCGGTCTTGGAAATCCACAGGGAACGAATCATTTGTTTCTCCGGTAATCAGCGCTTGCGCTGCGGGTGCATCGGTGAGGTCAAGTGCGTGCCAGCATCAGGACAGCGACAGGATCGAGGTCGCCTTGGTCGAATCGCTTTCGGCGGTCTGGATCGCTTTCATGTTCATTTCAAACTGGCGCGACAGGTTGATCATGTTGACCATCGCCTCCACCACATTCACGTTGCTGCCTTCCAGCGCACCGCTGGCCAGGCGCACGTTGGCATCGGGCTGGGCCGCACCGGTGATGGTGCGAAACAGGCCATCGTCGCCACGTTTGAGGTTCTTCTCGTCCGGATTGACCAGCTTGATGCGGCCCAGCACGTTGACCGCATTGGGGATGCCGTTGGTCGGAATCGTGGAGACCGTACCATCGGCGGCAATGGCCACCGTGGTATCAGGCGCAATGGTGATCGGCCCGCCGTCGCCCAGCACGGTCTGGCCGTTCTGGGTCTGCAGGATGCCGTTGGCGTTGATCTTCAAGCTGCCGTTGCGGGTATAGGCTTCGCCACCGTCGGCGGTCTGCACCGCGATCCAGCCGCGGCCCTGCACCGCCACGTCCAGCGCGCGGCCGGTATCCTGGATCGGACCCTGCGAAAAATCGCTGCCGGACGTCGAGTCCACCACGAAGGCGCGCGTGGCCAGGCCTTCCCCCACCACCGGCGCCGAACGGAAGGTATTCAATTGGGCGCGAAAACCCGTGGTCGTGGCGTTGGCCAGGTTGTTGCTGGCGCTGGCTTGTTGCTCAAGCGTGTGCTTGGCGCCCGACATCGCTGTATAGACCAGACGATCCATAAAACCCCTTAGTGGTGACGCCCATCCCCGGCGCCTCCGGTTGAAACCGGCCACCGGCGACGCCGGCAGCCTTGCTGCAGGCGCGCCGCAAGACGCGCCAGGTACTGCTTATCAGCGCAGGCTGACCAGGGTCTGCAGCACGGTGTCCTGCACCTTGATGGTCTGCGAGTTGGCCTGGTAGACACGCTGGGCCACAATCATGTTGACCAGCTCGGCGGTCAGGTCGACGTTGGAGTCTTCCACCGCACGTGCCTGCAGGGTGCCGAAGGTGCCGGTGGTCGGCTTGCCCACCAGCGGGCTGCCTGCGGCGGCCGAGGCCGAGTACAGGTTGTTGCCCAGCGGCTGCAGGCCGTTGGGGTTGGCGAAGTTGACCAGCACCACGTTGCCCAGGTTCTTGGTCTGCTGGTTGCTGTAGGAACCGATGATGGCGCCGTCCTTGTCGATCGAGAAGCTCGACAGAGTGCCCGGCGGCATGCCGTTCTGGCTCTGCGCCAGGTTGACGAAGGCCGAACCTGTCTGGGTCGAGCCGGTGTAGCTCAAGGTGATGGCACTGGCAAAGTTGCCGCCGCCGGCGGCCACGCCGGAGTTCGTCCCGGTCGAGGTCAGGTCGATGCTCATCGTGCCGCCGCTGATGAGCGCACCGGTCGAGTCGAATTTGAGCGTACCCAGGGACAAGGGGTTGGAGCTGGCGTCCACCAGGGTGGTGTTACCGACCTTGGCGTAAACGTCCCAGCTCGTCGTCGGCGGGGTCACCGTGGTGTCCGGGTCGTGCTTGACGTAATAGGTCTGCACGCTGTACGGATTCCCGAGGCTGTCATAGATGGTGACGCCGGTCGAGTTGTTGTAGGTGGTTGGATCGGACGCATTGAAGGGCGTGGTGGTCGGCGTGCTCAGGCGCGAATCCAGATTGACCTTGGTGCTGATGGAAGTCGTCGGGGTCGCTGCAATGGCCGAGGTATCGATCTGCAGCGGAACCGGATCGCCGCCCGAGGTACCGGCCGCCCAACCCATCAGGTAGGCACCGTTCATGCTGGGGTTGACGATGTAGCCGTTCTTGTCCAGCTGGAACTGACCATTGCGGCCATACATCGGCGACTGGTTGGTCAGCGAGGACGACAGCTGGAAGAAACCGTCACCATTGATGGCGATATCCAGCGGGTTGTTGGACGAGCTGATGTTGCCCTGGGTGAACTGTTGCGACACATCGGCCACGGTCACGCCGATACCGACGGGAGAGTTGCCCGAACGGTTCATCGAATTGGCATACATGTCGGCAAATTGCGTCTGCGACTGCTTGAAGCCGACCGTGCTGGCGTTGGCCACGTTATTACCGATGACGTCCAGGCTCTTGGCTGCGCCGTTCAGTCCGCTCAGACCTTGTTGAAAACTCATGAGATATCCCCTTGTTCCGAAAGTTGTCGGTAATGACGATTAAAGAATTTGCACAACGTCGGTCGGCTTGATGGTGCCGACGTTGGTGACATTGAGCTTGACGCCATCCGACGCTGTAGAGACGCTGGACACGGTGCCGAAGGACAGTGCGGTGGTGTTGACGGCGGTGCCGTTGTTGGAGGCATTGACGGTGAAGGTGTAATTGCCATCGGCCACCTTGCCGCCCGCATCATTGGAACCATCCCAGATCACCGGCACGACACCGGCGGCCTGGGTGCCCAGATCGACGGTGTGCACCACGGCGCCGCTGGAATCCTTGATGGTCACGACCACCGAGGAGGCCGTACCGGACAGGTTCACGCCAAACACGGCCTTCTGGCTGGTGACGTCGTTGCCGCTGGAATCCTTGGTGGTATCGCTGGTGAGCTGGATGCTGTTGCCCGGGGCCAGCACGCTATGACCGATCATGTCGGCCGTCGACAGCGCCTGCGAGGAACTGAGATTGCCCATCAGCGTGGACAGTGTATCGTTGAGCTGGGCAATGCCCGAGACGGTCGACAGCTGCGCCATCTGCGTGGTCATCTGCGAATTGTCCATCGGGTTGCTGGGATCCTGGTTCTTCATCTGCGCGATCAACAGCGTCAGGAAGCGATTCTGGATCGCATCCGGGCTGTTGTTGTCCAGGCTGGAAGAACTGGTGCTGGTGGTGGACGAGCTGCTGCTCGTGCCATTCATGGAGTTGAGCAGGTCACTGGAGACGATTGCCATGATTCAGGTCCTGGTTATTGGCCGATGGTAAGGGTCTTGACGAGCATGGCCTTGGCCGTGTTCATCGTTTCCACATTGGTCTGGTAAGAACGGGAAGCCGAGATCATGTTGACCATTTCCTCGACCGGATTGACGTTGGGCATGGCCACGTAGCCATTGCCATCGGCCAGCGGGCTCTTGGGGTCATAGACCAGCTTGGGCGGTGCCTGGTCCTCGACCACCGCCGCGACCTTGACGCCGCTGTCCTTGATGCCGCCCACCGGAACGGCCTCGAACACCACCTGCTTGGCCTTGTAGGGCGTGCCGTCCGGACTGGTGGCACTGTCGGCGTTGGCGATGTTGCTGGCCGTGGCATTGAGGCGCTGGGACTGCGCACTCATGGCCGAACCGGCGACGTTGAAGATGTTGGAGAGGGACATGGTTTATCAACCCGGTTGGATGGCGTTGAGCATGGCCTTGATCTGGCCGTTCACGGCGGTGACGCCGGCTTCGTAGCGAATGCCGTTGTCGACGAATTCATTGCGTTCCACATCGAGGTCGACGGTATTGCCGTCCACGCTGCCCTGGGCCGGCGTGCGGTATTGCAGGGCCGTACCACCGATGCTGCCCGGACCGTTGTCAGGCGCGGTGCCGGCCACGTGGCTGGCGGCAGTACGCTCCAGCTGCAGCGGCGGCATGGTGTTGGACTTGTTCTCCAGCGCATTCTGGAGTGCATCGGCAAAGTTGACGTCACGCGCCTTGTAGTTGGGCGTATCCGCATTGGCGATATTGGAGGCCAGCACCTGCTGGCGCTGGGCCCGCAGGTTCAGCGCCAATTCGTTGAATCGGAAGTAGTCGTCGAGCTTAGAGACCATCAGGTCCTCCGGAAATACCAGCGCCCCGCCGCCACTGCCGGGCTCTTGCCTGGCTGCTTGCGGACTGCACCGATGATGGAATTACGTAGGCTTGATCATACGTTCGTACCCCGGACTCTAAGGGGCGATAAAGAGAGAAAAGCCTCCCCTGTTTGCGCTTTTGACCTCGCGCGCGCGAAGTAACATGGCTGCCAAGATTCGCCTATGCCCTCCCGGCAAGTTGCACAAAATGAAACACCCTTTCCGCGCCCTGCGCCGCACCTTCGCCGCCCTCGCCTTGCTGGTGGCCGGCCTGGGCGCTGTTGCGCCTGCCCCCGCCCAGAACAACCCCAACACGCCGCCCAAACAGGATTTGCAAGCCTTGCAACAAGTGGCTGAGCAATTCCTCAAAGGCCAGACGGCCAGCCTGCCGGGCAGCGTCACCGTCACCATCGACCCGGTTGATCCACGCCTGATCCTGGCCGCCTGTGTGGAGCCGCAAGCCTTCACGCCCAATGGCGGACGGTTGTTCGGCCGTACCACGGTCGGCATCAAGTGCGTGGCCCCCTCACCCTGGACCGTCTATCTGCGCGCCAACATCCAGGTGATCTCGGATTATCTGGTCGCCGCCGTCCCGCTGGCCCAGGGCCAGACCATCAGCGCCAGCGACATTACCCGCATCCGCGGCGACATGTCGGCCCTGCCCAGCGGCGTATTCACCGAGGAATCCCAGGTCATCGGCCGGGTGGCCAACATGTCCCTGCGCGCCGGCATGCCGCTGCGCATGGATGCCGTGCGCAACCAGCGCGTGGTACAGCAAGGCCAGGCGGTACGGGTGGTCTCGACGGGCCCGGGATTCCAGATTTCCACCGAAGCGCGTGCCATGACCAATGCCGACGAAGGCCAGATGGCCCAGGCCCGTACTGCCAACGGGCAGGTGGTCAGCGGTATCGCCAAGGCAGGCGGGATTCTGGAAATCAACTACTGAGCCAACCACCGGGTTGGCCCGGACAGGACGCTGTGACTATTTATATGAAGCAATTTCCCGGCAGGCAAGCGGGAGGCGGAACGCAGCGGCTTGCCTGGCGATAGATGTGAAGAAAATTGCCTGAATTTCTGCATTTTGCAGCTCCGGATGTTAAAGTTTGCCCAGAACTGGTCGATACTCAATACGACAGGCGGGTGCGCAGCGCCCCCACCCTACAAGGAATACTGCCGTGAACGTTAACGACGCACTCAAATCCACGACCCTCAATACCGAGCAGACGCAAGCTCGCACCAATACTTCGGCCGGCGCTACTGCAGGCAATGGCGCGACGCCCACTCCCGCCGCTTCCGACAGCGTGCGTCTGTCCAGCACCTACCAGGCGATGGACGTCAAGGGCAACAACAACTCCAGCTTCGACGCCAAGAAAGTGGCCGACATCAAGGCGGCCATCGCCAACGGCACCTTCCAGGTCAATCCGGACAAGGTCGCCAGCGGCGTGATCAGTACCGCCCAGAACCTCGTCAACGCCCGCCAGGCTTGATCGCCATCCGCCTACAGGATTGCTTCGCATGAACCCGGCCAGCAAACTTCCCCTGGAACACGGCGCCCTGTCGCGCCTGGTGGAGAAACTGAAGCAGGAACAGGCCCTGCTGGCCGAAACCACGGCCGAAGGCCTGACCGACATCATTTCCGAAAAGGCCGCCATCGTCGCCGAGATGTCCACCCTGGCCGGCAACCGCCATGCCCTGCTGGGTAGCCTGGGCTACAGCGCAGATGAAAGCGGCATGCAGAAGTGGATGAATGAACAGGCCAGCGAGGCCGACCGTGATATCTGGGCCAGCTTGTTCGAGCTGGCGCAGGATGCCAAGGAACTGAACCGTGTCAACGGCCTGCTGATCGGCAAGAAGCTCTCCATCAACCAGAGCGCGCTGACCATCCTGCAAGGCAAGACCGGCACCGGCAATTTCTACGGGCCGGACGGCCAGAACAGCATCAAGTCCTCCGGCCGCAGGCTGGGCGTGGTGTAAGCCCTCCTGCCAGTACGGCGGCGGAACCAACGAAAAGCCCGGCAGTTGCCGGGCTTTTCGTTGGGGCATCGGATTGTGGCGCCTTGCGGGCGAGGCACTGTCAGGCCACCCCGCTCCAGGCATGCTCGCGCAGATAGGAGCGCATGCGCGAAATGGCCTGGCTGTGCAGCTGGCACACGCGCGACTCGGAGACCCCCATGACCGCGCCAATTTCCTTCAGGTTCATTTCCTGCTCGTAGTACAGCGCCATCAGGATTTGCTCGCGCTCGGGCAAGGCCTTGATGGAATCCACCACGGCTTCCCGGAAACCACCGTCGATCAGGCTCTGCAGCGGATCATCATCGCCCTCGCCGGTCTGGTAACGGTCCAGGAAATGCTCGTGACCGCCATCATCGTCGTGGAAATCCTCGTAATAGATCAGCTGATGGCCGCCGCAGTCGGTCAACAGCGCCTGGTATTCGGCCAGGCTGATCTTCATGTGCTGGGCCACTTCCGCCTCCTGTGGCTGGCGGCCCAGTTGCTGCAACAGCGTCTGCATCGCCTCTTCCACCTTGCGCGCGTTCTGGCGGATGCTGCGCGGCAGCCAGTCGCTGCTGCGCAGCTCGTCCAGCATGGCACCACGGATACGCTGTACCGCATAGGTCTCGAACTGGGCGCCGTGGGTTTCCTCATAGCGGTTCACGGCATCGAGCAGGCCCATCATGCCGGCCTGAATCAGGTCGTCCACCTCGACGCTAGGGGGCAGCTTGGCCTTGAGCTGATGCGCCAGTTTCTTGACCAGCGGCGCATGCTGCTCGAGCACGTCATTCTTGCCCTTCTTTCCCTTGACGTTATACATGCACGTCACACTCCCAGGCTGGCACCGTCGGTGGCCATGCCATACGTACTGCGGGCCGCATCCGAACCGGCCGTGAAGCGCTTGGACAAGCGCTGGAACGCCAGCGCCGCCCCGGCAAACGGAAACACGTCCCGCACCGCCCGGCCCTGGCCGGTAGCGCGGCGGATATGATCGTCGGCCGGAATGGCACCCATGAAATTCAACTGTGCAGCCAGGTAGCGGCTGGCGGCCTGGGCCATGTTGGCGTAGACGGTCCGGGCTTCGGCCTCGGTGGCATCGTTGACGATGAGACTGAAGGGACGGCGGCCAATGCGGTCGCTCAGGCTCTTCAGGAGCGCATAGGCCGATTTGATCGAGGACGCCGTGGTCGACACCTGGATCACGATTTCACCCATCTCCATGGTCGGCACCGGCAGCGACAGGTCGCTCGCCAGGACGCCATTGACCAGGGTGATCTCGGCCTGCTCGATGAGGCTGTCGAAGATCTCGGCCAGCCGGCCGGCATGGGGATCGGTGGCCGAGGGCACGCTGCGGCGAGCGATGCGCGCCATCGAAAAGCCTTCCGGCAAGAGCCGCTTGGCTTCGATCAGGGGCCGCTCCATGCGCGCCACTTCCTGCAGGGTGGCCACATCGTGGCGCAGGCCGATCCGGGTCAACAGACCCGTGCTGGCCACGTCGCCATCCACCACCAACACACTATGCTTGGCTTGCGACAGGGAGGCTGCCAGATTGATGAGCATGGCACTCTTCTCTTCCTCGCCCAGCACCGAAAAGAAAGTAAAGAGCCTGGGCACCGGACGCTCCAGCATCCGGCGCAGACCTGCTGCCTGGTCGATATCGTAACTAGCCAAAGCTCACCTCACGCAGTCCGCGGTCATTCATGGACATGGCGGTGGGCCCGATGACCCCCGGTAACTCGCCCTCCTGGAATTCGAAGGGAGCGGTTTCGCGCTTCTGCTTGAAGGCGCGGTCAGCCAGGTAGAGCTTGTTGGCCACGTGCAGGTCTTCGGGCACGCGCTGGCCGTTGGCCACGTAATGCAGGTTGAGCTTGTGGCGGATCACCACGTCCAGCACATTGCCGATGGTGGCGGCTTCATCGAGCTTGGTGATGATGCAGCCGGCCAGGCCGGAGCTGGAATAGGCATGCACCACTTCATTCAAGGTGCCGCCGGTGGCGGTGGCATTCAGGCACAGCAAGCGCTTGATGTCCACCCCGGCGCCAGCCAGCATGGCGTCCTGCTCGGCCACCATCTGGTCGCGCTGGCCCACGCCGGCGGTGTCGATCAGCACGGTGTGCTTGCCTTTGAGCTCCTCCAGTGCAATGCGCAGGTCGGTTTCGTCCTTCACCGAATGCACCATCACGCCCAGGATCTTGCCGTAGATGCGCAATTGTTCATATCCGCCAATGCGGTAGCCGTCGGTGGTGATCAGGGCCAGCTTGCCGGAGCCGTGGCGCATCACGCAGCGTGCCGCCAGCTTGGCGGTGGTGGTGGTCTTGCCCACGCCGGTGGGGCCGACCAGGGCGAAGACGCCGCCGTTTTCCAGCAGCTCGTTTTCGTTGGCCAGGGTGTTGAGGTTGCGCGCCAGCACCGACTTGACCCAGAACATGATGTCCTGCGACTTGGAATTGGCGGGCAGGTTTTCGGTAATCAATCGCGACAGGCTGGCCGAGAAACCGGCAGCCAGCATTTCCTTCAAGACCACGCCCTTGAGCGGATCGCGCTTTTGCGTGCCGCCCCAGGAAATCTCGGCCAGCTGGGTTTCCAGCACGCCGCGCATGGAGCGGATCTCGCTCATGACTTCGGAGAGGATCTCGTCGTAGTCCTTGCCATCGAATTCGGGCAAGGCCGAACGCGGGCGCATTTCCTGCTCGCCGGAATCTTGCCCGTGCTGCGCCGAGGGGCGGCCAGCGGCCTGCTCGGCACGGCGGCTGCGCCAGACGCGGGCGTCGCCGGCCGGAGCGGGGTCGGCCGCACGCGCGGGAGTGCGGCCATGGGCCGGCTGGTCCAGCAGCGGCACGGAATCGGGGTGCACGGGGTGCGCGGCGCGGGCCGTCTGCTGCGCCACCGGCGAGGACAGCAGCGCCGGACGCTTGGATGGCTGCGGGCCCGCCACGCCGGACTGGGCCTGGGCACGACCGCTCGGGTCGCGTGCACCGGTAGGCGCCACCAGGGTGGTCATGTCCTCGTTGGCCATGGCCAGGATCTCCACCCCGTCAGGAATGTTGCGGTTGGAGAGAATGACGGCATCCGGCCCAAGCGCCTCGCGAACCTGGCGCCAGGCCTCGCGAGAAGAATTGGCGATAAATTTCTTGACGTTCATGCTTGCCCTCCAACTAGGCTGGTAACTTTAATCGTTTTCGACTCGGGTACTTCAGCGTGCGACAGCACGCGCAGCTGCGGCATGGCACGGCGCAAGAAGCGCGCCAGCAAGGTCCGCAGCGGTGCGCCGACCAGCAGCACGGGCGACAGGCCCATCTGCTCCTGGCGCTGCGCCGCCATCTCGGTCTGCTGCACCAGCGAATCGGCCAGGCCCGGCTCGATGCCGCCGCTGTCGCCGCTGGCCTGCAGTGCCTGCATGAGCAGGCGTTCGAGCTTGGAATCGAGCGCCATGACGGCCAGCTCGCTCTCGCCCGGGAAAATCTGTTGCACGATGGCACGGCCCAATGCAATGCGCACAATCGCCGTGAGGTCGGTGGCATCCTGGATGCGCGCGGCGTGCTCGGCCAATGTTTCGATGATAGTTCGCATATCGCGGATATGCACGCCCTCCAGCAGGAGGTTCTGCAACACCTTCTGCAGCGTACCCAGCGGCAGCATCTTGGGCACCAGGTCTTCCACCAGCTTGGGCGCTTCCTTGGCCAGGTGGTCCAGCAGGCTTTGCACTTCCTGGCGGCCCAGCAGCTCGGCCGCATGGGTGGTGATGAGGTGGTTGAGGTGGGTGGCCACCACGGTGCCGGCATCGACCACGGTATAGCCCATGGTGGAAGCCTGTTCGCGCAGGCTGCTGTCGATCCAGACGGCCGGCAGGCCGAAGGCCGGGTCCGAGGTCATCATGCCCGGCAGCGGACCGGTGACCATGCCGGGGTTGATGGCCAGGTACTGGCCGGCATGGGCTTCGCCATTGCCCACTTCCACGCCCTTCAAGGTGATGCGGTAGGCCGAGGGCTTCAGTTCCAGGTTGTCGCGGATATGGATGGGCGGCGACAGGAAACCCACTTCCTGGGCAAACTTCTTGCGGATGCCCTTGATGCGCTTGAGCAGTTCGCCGCCCTGCCCCTTGTCCACCAGCGGAATGAGCCGATAGCCCACTTCCAGGCCCAGGGTATCGACCGGCATGACGTCGTTCCAGGTGGCCTCTTCCGCCTCGGAAGGCGCGGCCGCCGCTGCAGCAGCCTGCGGTGTGGCCGCGGCAGCCGTGGCCTTGATCTTTTCGACGCGCTTGCTGATGGCGTAGGCGCCCCCGCCCATGGCGGCTGCCAGCAGGATGAAGGCGATATGCGGCATGCCGGGGATCAGGCCCATGCCGCCGATGATGACGGCGGTGATGTAGAGCACTTCCGGCTTGGCGAAGAGCTGGTTGATCAGCTGCCCGCCCACGTCCTGGTCGTTGGCCACGCGCGAGACCACCACACCGGCAGCCGTCGAGATGATCAGCGAAGGAATCTGCGCCACCAGGCCGTCACCGATGGCCAACAGCGTGTAGTTCTTCAGCGCCGCGTCGAAGGCCAGGTCGTGCTGCACCATGCCCACCACCAGGCCGCCGACGATGTTGACCACGGTGACGATGATGCCGGCCACGGCGTCGCCGCGCACGTACTTGGAGGCACCGTCCATGGCGCCGTAGAACTCGGATTCCTGCGCCACTTCCTTGCGGCGGGCGCGGGCTTCGGGCTCACCGATGAGGCCGGCGTTGAGGTCGGCGTCGATGGCCATCTGCTTGCCGGGCATGGCGTCCAGGGTGAACCGCGCGCCCACTTCGGCGATACGGCCGGCACCCTTGGTCACCACCATGAAGTTGATGATGGTCAGGATCACGAACACCACGATACCGACCGTGTAGTTGCCGCCGATCAGGAAGTGGCCGAAAGCCTCGATCACCTTGCCGGCCGCGTCCGGGCCGGTATGGCCTTCGGTCAGCACGATACGGGTAGAGGCCACGTTGAGCGACAGCCGCAGCATGGTCGACACCAGCAGCACCGCCGGGAAGGCGATGAAGTCCAGCGGTTTGACCGTGTAGAGCGCGGTCATCAGCACGATCACCGACAGCGAGATGTTGAAGCTGAACAGCAGATCCAGCATGAAGGCCGGCAGCGGCAGCACCATCATCGCCAGCATCATGATGATGAGGATGGGGGCCGCCAGCGCCTTGCCGCTCTTGACCGGCACCCAGGCCGGGATTTTCATGGTATTGAGTTTGGTCGCCATGGTTACTGCCTGCTTCTATTCTTGCGCCCGCGGGGTTTCTGGGGCGCGGTGGCCGGATCGAGTTCCTTGGGCACGTTCAGATCGGTAGGCTGCACCGGACGGTTGCCGCCGAACTGGCCGTAGGTACGCAACTGGAACACATAGGCCAATACCTCGGCCACTGCGGTGTAGAGCGCTTCAGGGATTTCGTCGCCGATCTCGGTATGGGTGTGCAGCGCACGCGCCAGGGGCGGCGCTTCCAGCAGCGGCACCTTGTGCTCGCGCGCCAGTTCGCGGATCTTGGCGGCGACGTCATCGGCGCCCTTGGCCACCACCTTGGGCGCGCCCATCTTGCCTTCGGTGTACTTCAAGGCCACGGCATAGTGGGTCGGGTTGGTCACCACCACGTCGGCGGTGGGCACTTCGGCCATCATGCGGCGGCGGGCCATGGCGCGCTGCATCGCGCGGATCTTGCCCTTGATGTGCGGGTCGCCTTCGGATTCCTTGTGTTCCTGCTTGACCTCTTCGCGCGTCATGCGCAGCTTGCGGCCGTAGTTCCAGAGCTGGTAAGGCACGTCCACCGCAGCGATGAGGATCAGCGCCGACACCATGGTGATGAAGCTGGTCCACAGCAGCTGGGCCGAATGCGCCCCGGCGGTCTTGAGGGACTCTACGCCCAGGCCCAGCACGGCATCGATCTGGCTGCGGATGGCTATCCAGGCCACCGTCCCGACCAGCAGGGTCTTGAGCACAGCCTTGCCCAGCTCGACCAGCGAATTGACCGAAAACATGTTGGCAAAACCGCTGATGGGATTGAGCTTGCTGAACTTGGGCGCCAGCGATTCCACGTTGAACAGCCAACCGCCCAGCATCAGCGGCGCAGCCACGGTGGCCAGGATCATCAGGAAGGCAATCGGAATCAGGGACACGACCACATCCAGCAGGTGGGCGCTGAGCATGTCGAACATTACCGCCGGATCGAAGGCAGCTGCCCGCTCAAAGCTCATGGTCGCCACCAGAACGCGGTCCAGGCTGGTCACCACGGGGCCGCTGAAGAGCCAGACACAGCTGCCGCCGACCAGCAGCATCAAGGTCGTGGCCAATTCGCGCGAACGCGGCACATCCCCCTGCTCACGGGCACGCTCAATGCGTTTGCCCGTGGCGGGTTCGGTCCGCTCCATATCGCTGTCTTCGGCCATCCGCCGTATCCCCCTGCTAAACCACTGCCCGCCCGGTACCGAAGGCACTGGACGGATTTCTAGAACAATAGGCTAGGATTATTGGCGAGCGGCCGCCCGGATCATCAGGGGAATAGGGGCGAAAAGGTCCCCCATTTCGGACTAGGCAAAACCGCAAGGGTCTGCCTGTGACAAAACGCTTCGTATCGAACCTGCAACATGTGAAGAAAGTCACGCCGGACGGGCACTTGCGGCCACCTGCCCCGGCCTGGAAGCCGCACCCTGTCGTCGCGTACGGCCGCCCTCAAAACAAAACGCTTCCGAGTTGCCGGATTGGCAATCTCCGAAGCGTTTTACGGGGACGGGAAATGACCAGAGGCCGGCCTCAGAAGCCCAGGCTCTCCAGCAGGTCATCCACCTGCCCCTGGTCGGCGATGACGTCCTTGCCGGTGGGATCGATCTGCGGACCGTTGAGCAGGCCCGTATCTTCGCGCTTGACGTCCGATGGCGAGTAGTCCACCAGCAATTGCACCAGTTGCGACTCCAGGTCGTGCGCCAGCTTGGTGACGCGCTTGATGACCTGGCCGGTCAGGTCCTGGAAGTCCTGGGCCATCATGATGTCCAGCAGTTGCTGCTTGGTCGCGCTGCTGTCTTCGCTGGTCTGCGCCAGGAAGGCGGAGGTCCTGGCGGCCAGGGCGCGGTAGTCGGCTTCGGCGAAACTGCCGGCGGCGGCGGCATCCCACTGGGCCTTGAGCTCGTTGGCACCTTCATTGATGCGTTCCTGCAGCGGGCTGGCCAGTTCGGTGGCATTGAGCACGCGCTGGGCGGCCTGCTCGGTCATGCGCGCCACGTATTCCAGGCGGTCGCGGGCGTCCGGCATGTCGCTGGCGGCTCTTTCCAGCAGCCGGTCGAACCCCAGGCCGCGCAAGCTGTCGTGCAGGTTGCGCGTCATGTGGCCGATGCGGACCAGCACCTCGTCGTTGACCAGAGCGCCCTCGGCGGACGGAGTACGGGCGGGATTGGAGGCGCTGTCCACCTCAGCCACCTGCGGCGATTTTTTCGAAGATCTTGCCCAGCTTCTCATCCAGCGTCGCCGCGGTGAAGGGCTTGACCACATAGCCATTGGCACCGGCCTGGGCGGCGGCGACGATGTTTTCCTTCTTGGCTTCGGCGGTGACCATCAGCACCGGCAGCTTGGACAAGGCCGGATCCTTGCGGATTTCCTGCAGCATGGTCAAGCCGTCCATATTGGGCATGTTCCAGTCGGAGACCACGAAGTCAAACTGGTCGCTGCGCAGCTTCTGCAACGCCTGAACGCCATCTTCGGCCTCATCCACGTTGGTATAGCCCAATTCCTTGAGCAGGTTGCGCACGATACGGCGCATGGTCGAGAAATCATCGACGACTAAGAACTTGGTATTGGGACCCGACATGCTAAGACTCCATCTGAACAATTGAATTCTTGGTTATCGGCCAGTGCGCGAGCTAACTTGAACCGATACCCCTTTTATCACTCCAGCATGGGCTGATGACCCATGCTGCCCCTCATCTGCAACGCATTGTAGTGCAGCAAAACGAAATTGGCAGAACAATAAGCGCTGAAAGCCGCTTCAGACGCGCAATGCGCGGCTTCCGTGTTCTGCCAGCCACGCCAGCACCCTGCCCGGCATGGCTTGCAGGGACAAGACTTCGTGCGCAGCACCAATGGCGATGGCTTCGCGCGGCATGCCGAAGACCACGCACGAGGCTTCATCCTGTGCAAAGTTGTAGGCACCGGCATTGCGCATGTCCAGCATGCCCTGGGCGCCATCCTTGCCCATGCCGGTCAGGATCACGCCCACCGCGTTCTTGCCGGCACAGGTGGCAGCCGACTGGAACAGCACGTCCACCGAGGGGCGATGGCGGTTCACCGGGGGCCCCTGGTCAAGCTGGGTCATGTAGTTGGCGCCGCTGCGCACCAGCCGCAGGTGCGAATGGCCGGGGGCGATATAGGCATGGCCCGGCAGCACGCGCTCGTTGCCGGCCGACTCCACCACCGAGATCTTGCACAGGTTGTTGAGGCGCTGGGCGAAGGAACGGGTAAAGCCTTCCGGCATGTGCTGGGTGATCAGGATGCCCGGGCAGTCCGAGGGCATGCGGATCAGGAATTCCTTGATGGCCTCGGTGCCGCCGGTGGAAGCACCGATGATGATGAGCTTTTCGCTACTGGTGAGGGGATTGCGGATCTGCGGCAAGACCTCGCCAGGCGCAGCGGCCTGCTCGGCCGAGCGCGACGGGCGGGCGCGCACGCGCGCCTTGGCAGCGGCGCGGATCTTGTCGGCGATCATGTCGGCATATTCCTGCATGCCGCTCTGGATCGAGATCTTGGGCTTGGTCACGAAGTCGATCGCACCCAGCTCCAGCGCGCGCAGGGTGATTTCGGAGCCGCGCTCGGTCAGCGAGGACACCATCACCACCGGCATGGGCCGCAGGCGCATGAGCTTTTCGAGGAAATCGAGGCCATCCATGCGCGGCATTTCCACGTCCAGCGTCAGCACGTCAGGATTGGTCTGCTTGATCAGCTCGCGCGCAATGATCGGGTCCGGTGCCACGCCAACCACTTCCATGTCCGGCTGGCTACTGATGATCTCGCGCATGACACTGCGGATCAGTGCCGAATCGTCGACGATAAGAACTTTAATTTTCATCACTCAATCACTCAAACTCAATGTTGCAGGGAGCCCCGCCGTAGAGGCGAGGCCGCCGGTGACACCCCTGTCAGAACAGATCCACCTCGCCGCCCACCGGCTTGGTGACCAGCGTGCTGGCGTAGGCTTTTTCGCGGTCCACCAGCGTATTGTTGTGCATCTGTTTCAGCTTCTTGACCAGCACCTTGCCGGTGCGCGGAAAGAAATACACCTTGCGCGGATAGATGTCGTTGAGATCCTCAGCGACCACGCGGATGTTTTCCGCCTTCAGGAAGCGCCGCACGAATTCGGCATTGCGCTCACCCACGTTGATGGCCGAGAAACCACGCAGCACGTTGCCGCCGCCAAACACCTTGGCTTCCAGGTTCTCGCGCCGCGCGCCCGACTTGAGCACTTCGTTGATCAGCACTTCCATCGCATAGGTGCCGTAGCGTGCCGAGGCCGAAATCGGACTGCCGTCATCACCGCCACCGTCGGGCAGCATGAAGTGGTTCATGCCGCCGATACCGGAGACGCGATCCCGGATGCAGGCCGACACGCACGAGCCGAGGACGGTGACGATCATCATGTCCTTGGTGGTGAAGTAAAACTCGCCCGGCAGGATCTTGGCCGCATCGCAATCGAAGGTGCGGTCATAGTAAAGATTGGTGGCGATCTGTTCCGCAGCGTGGCTCATGGCTTGGTCCTTGTGCCGCGCTGCGTGGCATTGAGTTCATAGACAGTCTTGCCCTTGAGCTTGAGGGCGTCGGAGACATACAGGAAGTTCTCCGAATGGCCGGCGAACAGCAAGGCATGGGGTTTCATCAAGGGCACGAATCGGGACAGGATCTTGCTCTGGGTAGGTTTATCGAAATAGATCATCACGTTGCGGCAGAAGATCACGTCGAACTGGCCGCTGATGGGCCAGCCGTCGGCCAGCAGATTCAACTGCTTGAAGGTGATCAGCTTGCGCAATTCGGGACGCACGCGCACGTAGCCTTCATGGCTGCCTTTGCCGCGCAGGAAAAACTTCTTGACCCGCTCGGGCGACATCTTCTCGATGCGCTCCATGGGGTAGACGCCATTGGCGCCGGTGGCCAGGACATTGGTATCGATGTCGGTGGCCACGATCTGCACCGGCGGCGTCATCGAGCCATAGGCCTCGCAGGCTGTCATGGCGATGGTATAGGGCTCTTCCCCGGTGGAGGCAGCCGAACACCAGATGGTGGCGGGCTCCTTCAACTCCTTGAGGAAATCGGCCAGGATCGGGAAATGGTGCGCTTCCCGGAAGAACGAGGTCAGGTTGGTGGTCAGCGCATTGGTGAAGGCTTCCCACTCTTCGGAGTCGTGGGTACGCTCCAGCATGTCCAGGTATTGCTGGAACGAGGTGATGCCGGTCGCCCGCAGGCGCCGCGCCAGGCGGCTGTAAACCATTTCCTGTTTGCTGTCGGCCAGCGCAATGCCGGCCCGCTGGTAGATCAGGCCACGCACTCGCTCGAAATCACGGCTGTTGAAATCGAACTCCTTGCCGGATGATTCGCCTTTGCCTGGTACCGTCGGCTTCAATGTCTTTCCTTCCCTGGCGCAGCGCATGTCTGGGCGCCGCTTGCTGTCTATCGTCCGTCCCGTCTGGGCGGACATCCCCTTGGCGCATAATCTATCAGCCGCCAGGCGGGGTCAAGCGAATCAGCCTTGGAAATGAAACGGTTTTACCCCCCTATTGCGACAAGTCAATCCGGGCCCGGCGTGCATAGGCCCGTCAAATCTTTGAAATCCTCACAGGCCGCGCCGGGCGGGCCGCCCCCGGCAATCGTGCCGACCCCGGCGACACCGGGACGTTGACCACGGCGGACGCTGCCGGTGCCGACGCCTGCGCCGGCGCGTGGCTGGACCGGTAACCCACCCGGAAACCGCCCCAGTGCTTGCCGTTGACGTAGATGGGCACCGACAGGTCGTGCATCACCTCGCCGGTATCGCGTCTATAGGTTTGCAACAGGAAAGGCTTGGTATTGGCCCCGCAGCGCTTGCCGGTGCGGTCACTGAAGATGCGTTTGGTGCGGTTGTTGACCAGATCGGTGTCGTAGTCGCCCGTGAGGGGCTGCGAGAACTTCTTGTTATGGGTCGGGAAATATCCGTTGTTGTCCACCGCGCCCGCATAGGCCAGTTGCGGCATGGCCTCCAGCAGCGCCTCCTGGATGGCCGGCAGCACCCGGTCGGTAAAGCCGTCGAACTGGCTCGAATGCTTTTGTGGCGAGGTATTGGCGATGGGCTTGTAGGTCCGGTCGAACAAGGCCGCCTCGCTGATCTGGCCGGCGCGGATCGAGGTCTCGAACAGCTTGCCCACTGCCTGGGCTGCCCCGGCGGCAGCGATCCGGATGGTATCGTGCCCGCTGCGCGCACCCCCATCGATGATGGCCTCGAACACCGCCTCGGCGCGTTCGGAGAGCAGCATGGCAGAGGCCGCCACGCGCGGCAGTTCGCCATCGGTCTGCAGCATGCCGTTGCGGATGTCGGTGATGGCCTCGGCGATCTCCTGGGTGGTCTGCACGTGTTCGCGCGAGGCCACCGCGATTTCCTCGATCTGTTCCTGCGACTGACTGGCGGAACGCTCGATGCTGTTCAACAGACCGTGCACCTTTTCGACGTTCTGCGCCGCCTCCAGCACCCGGCTGCTGAGCGAATTCATGCCCGTGGCCGCGCGCTCGGCTTCTTCGGTGATGGCGCGCACCATCACGCCGATGTCGTCGGTGGCTTCCTTGGTACGCTGGGCCAGCTGGCGCACCTCCCCAGCCACCACCGCAAAGCCGCGCCCCTGCTCGCCGGCGCGCGCCGCTTCGATGGCCGCATTCAGGGCCAACAGGTTGGTACGGGCGGCGATTTCGCTGATGACTTCGGTGATGCCGTGGATGCGGCGCGACTTTTCCTGCAGCTGCGCCATCATCGACGAAGCCGACAAGGCGTCCGTGCGCGCCTGGCCGATCTGCTGCAGGCCGCGGTCGACTTCCGAGCGGCCGCTGACGCTCTCGGTGCGCACTTCGGCCGCAATGGCCGAGGCGCGCTCGGCATTGGCCGCGATCTGTTCGGTGGTGGCGGCGTTCTGCTCGGCGCTGGCGGCGATGCGGTCGGCCGCCACCACGTCCTTGCTGATCTTGTTCTTGATGGTGTCCACAAAGAAGGAGGTTTCAGCCGCACCAATCATGATGTGATCGATTTCGCCGCTGATCTTGTCCACCAGCTGCCCTTCCCGCGCGGGCGCGCGCCGCTGTGCCAAGGCAAACCCGGCCAGGGCCAGCAGGACCGCCACGCCGCTGCTGCCAGGCACACCCAGCCATTGCTCGGCGCCTGCCGCATGCAAGGCCAGGGATGAAGCTGCACCCAACACCAGTCCGGCGACCCACGGCACGATGGCCGCTCCTGCCTGTGCAGAGCTGCCTGCCTGATTGATCTTGGCCATTCTAGTCTCCTGCAAATTTTTCGTTTTCGTTCACCTGCTCAGTGTCAGGCTTGCTTGCGGCAAATATCTCGCGCATTGTCCAGAGGCTATAGCGGCCAGCTTACGCCTAACTGAATGAACAAACCTTCATATAGCCATATTGCCACAGCACAAGAGCCCTGAGCGCCCCTCAGGCGCAGGTGCCCTGCACTTTGACGAAACGAACCGCTATAATCCCCTCTTTATAGGATAGGGGGGTATGGTATATGGCACACCTGACACAGGACACGGATGCCCTGCTCAAGCGTGTACGCCGCATCGGCGGACAGCTGCAGGCACTGGAGCGCGCCCTGGAGGGCGAAGCCGACTGCGCCAAGACCTTGCATCTGGCGGCGGCGATCCGGGGGGCCGTGCATGGCCTGATGGATGAACTGATCGAAGCACACGCCCGCGAACACGTGGCCCGCCCCGGCCTGACCGATGAAGCGCGCCAGCAAGGACTGGAAGAAGTCCTGGAAGCGATCCGCCGCTATGCCAAATAAGACAGAAGGAGTCCTCATGAACAGTCCCGCCAGCTACCGCCACGAGCACATCTACCTGGGCGCCAACCATGACCGTAACACCCGCCGCACGCTGTGGGTAGTGGCCTTGACGGCGATAATGATGGTGGCCGAGATCGCGGTCGGCACACTCACCGGATCCATGGCCCTGCTGGCCGATGGCTTCCATATGGCCACGCACACGGGTGCCCTGGCCATTGCGGCCGGCGCCTACGTCTTCGCGCGCCGCCACGCGCAGGATGGCCGTTTCAGCTTTGGTACCGGCAAGGTCGGCGACCTGGCCGGCTTTGCCTCGGCGCTGGTGCTGGCGGTGATTGCCGTGGGCATCGGCGGCGAATCCCTGTGGCGCCTGGCCAGCCCCACCGCAGTGGATTTTGGCGAGGCCATTCCGATTGCGGTGGTCGGGCTGATCGTCAACATCGCCAGTGCCTTGCTGCTGATGGAGGGGCATCATGGCCATGAACACGGGCACGCCCATGAGGCTGCGCATGCGCATCATGGCCATGAAGACCACGGGCATGGGCATGACCACCACGGCCATCACCATGACGGCCACGACAACAACCTGCGCTCGGCTTACCTGCATGTGGTGGCCGATGCCCTCACCTCGGTGCTGGCCATTGCCGCGCTGCTGGCAGGGCTCTACCTCGGCTGGACCTGGCTGGACCCGCTCACGGGCGTGGTCGGCGCGGTGGTGATCTCACGCTGGTCCTACAGCCTGTTGCGCGCCAGCGCGGTCGTGCTGCTGGATGTGACCGATGCGCAAGTGGCGGCGCGCATCGAGCAGGCGCTCGAGGATGAGCCGGTGCAGATCGAGGATTTGCATGTCTGGCGCATCGGCCCGGCGGCGCGGGCGGCTATCGTCAGCGTGTCAGCCGGCCCTGCCATCCAGGAAGCGCAACTACGTGAAAAACTCGCCACCGTAAGCGAACTGCGCCACCTGACGCTGGAGTTGCGCCAGCCGGGATGACCTGACAGAGCATTGTCACAGCGAAATAAAAACAGCGGCCAAGCCGCTGTTTTTGCCTCTGCGCATGCCGCACGGGCAGGATTACCGCCAGCCGCGATGCCAGCCGTAGTGAGGGTGGTGCCAGCCCCAGCCATAGTAGGAGTGATATTCCCAGACCCAGCCCGGACCGGGCGAGGCATAGGTCGGCTGCACGTACACCACGCCCGGCGGCGCGACGTAGGCCGGCTGGGCCACATAGGCCGGCCGCACCGTGGGCGGGGTGACCACGCAGCCGCTCAGGCCAAAGGCTGCGGCCAGCGCCGGTATCAATACGAGGGATTTCATGCTAGTGCTCCTGATCTTGTTTGGCGGGATGTGCCGGCGCGGGTGAATGCCGGTAGCCACCGAGGTGGTGATCAGATAACGAGCTCGGCCATGGGTGGGCGGACGTGAAATTGTGTGTTTATGTAACCTGCTTCAAGGCCGTCTTTTCCGTACTATTTCAGCCGTTGTTCCGCAAATCGGCGTGACCGGGCACGCATTGGGGTTTCAATGAAACGATAGACCAATGCGGAAATGGCGAGCACGATCGCCACCAAAACCACCCACGCAACGATGACTTCCACAGTCGAAAGCTGGGGCGTGCTTCTGCCGCCCATCATGACCTCCGGCTTTTTCAGGATCACACGCATGACCTGGCTCAGGATCCAGATCACCGAGACGTGCGACATGTAGACGGCATAGGAGACGGAGCCCAGCCAGGTGAGCGCCTTGAGGTTGAGCAGGCGATTGAGGTAACCGTCCTTCACCGTGACGATGCTGGCGATGAGGACGGCACTCAACAAGTAGATCACCAGATCATACTGTTCTGACGTCTTCACCTGAAGAAACGCGATAATAGCGGCAAACACGATCAGGGACAGTGCACGCGGCAACGCCAGTCGCATGCGAGGGACGGTATAAGCGGTCAGGCAGCCGATGAAGAACCCTGCCAGGCACTTGAGCATATCGCTGAAACCAAACGTAGCATTGGTGGCGAGCATCAGCAAGGCCGCCAGTGCCAGCAAGGAAAACAGCACGTTCTTCATCCTGGGCAGCAACAGCACGATAGCGCCGAAGATCAGATACGTATAGAACTCAACGCTGATGGACCAGGCCGGCGTATTGAAGGTGGTCGGATGTCCGGCGGGACCAATGGCCTGGACCAGGAAGATCTGCTGCACCAGAGCAGTCAGACTGTTTTCGCGGAAAGGCTGCGAGTTCGGACTGACGATGCCCAGCTTGGCCTGGCTGATGTACTTGGCGACTTCGAACAACACATACACCAGCAGGAACACCAGATGCACCGGATAAAGCCGTCCGAAGCGCAGGAACTGGAACCTCGCCAGATCCTTCGCGCTGCCGATCCTGGCGGCATAGGCGCTGTAGATCACGAAACCCGACAGCACGAAGAACAGGTGGACCATCAGATAGCCACTGCGCACGATGCCCAGGTCAAACAGCGGATTCCAGTTCGGAATATGGTAGAAGACCACCAATAACGCGGCCATGCCGCGGATACTCTCCAGCTCTTCTATCTTTGGCTGGTTCTGGTACTGCGTTTGGATCGTTGCACTCATCACCTACCCCCGGTTTAGTCCAGCGCCCCCAGATGAGCGCCTGTTTGAAATGAATGGATGAACCCTGCTGTTGCTGCTGCCTCCTGGCCGTGCACCACGCGGATCATCTGTGCAAATGCTCTGCCATCCGCAAGGCCATGGCCACGATGCTCAAGGTCGGATTGGCGTGACCGTTGGTCGGAAACACCGAGGAACTGAGTACCAGCAGGTTCTCCACGCCGTGCAACCGGCAGTCGGTATCGACCACGCTGTCGTGTGCAGACTTCCCCATGCGCGTGCTGCCGATATGGTGCCCGCCCACCGGCAAGGCGCGCGTGACCTGCTCCCTCAGTTCCCCCGGATCGAAGTCCAGGCGGCAATTGCGGGTCTTGGCCAGCAGCGATTGCATGGTCATGAAGGATTGGATGCCCGATTCGATGTCCTGCGCCGTAAGACGCCACTGCACATCCACACGGCGCATGCCGTAACGATCAGTGGCGTCGAGCAGGCAGATGCGATTGCCGGCATCGCTCACCTGCTCGCTGTTGAATTCCAGCGGGTAGCTGCCATTGCGGTTGGGGATGAGCGTATAAGGCAGCTTGCGCTTGGCCAGCTTGCGCTTGACCAGCATGTCGTAGGCAAACCCGAACACCGAACCAGCATCGAGCATCACGTTGCGCAGGTGCGCCAGCCGGCGCGGATCGTTAACCGGACTCTGGCTGCCGTGATTGAGAATGTCCTGGTGCTCCGAAGGCAGGACCGACTTGGCGAGATAAATCGCCGAGAGCACACCGCTGCCATGCCCCGGATCGGCATAGGAAGGAAAATGCAGCCGCAAGGTGGAGTTGAGCAAGCCCAGCTGGTTTTGCCATTGCGGGGTGAACTGCAATTTGCGGCGGGCATAGACGCCATCCTGGGTCTTCTGGAAACGGAAGCGCGGCTTCTCGCCCTTCAGGCGCATCTCCCCGAAGATCAGATCGAAGTGGCACGCGTAATAGCGGCCCAGGCTGCCATCGAAACGCTGCCAGGCGGGCACCTGCTCACGGGTACACAGCAGCAGGCGCGTGGCCTCGATGGCGCCGCCGGCCAGGACGATCTGGCCCGCCCGCACCATCACCTCTTGCTGGCCGTCGTGAAGCACGATGGATTCGATGCGCGAACCGTCCGCATTGGCCACCAGCCGCGTGCACCGCGCACGCAGCAGCACCGTCACACGATCCGAGGCTTTCAGTTCCTCGGCGAACTTGGCAGCGAAGTCGGTGGGCAGGCTGTAGCGCTCGATGTATTCGGTGAGCGCCTCACCCAGCTGCGGCAGCTCCGAAAACATCGGCCCATTGCCTCCGGCCAAGCTGGCCGGCGAAAAGTCCGCTGCGCCGGCGTCGCAGTACTCCATCGCGGCTGGCAGGTAGCGGGCATATTCTTCATAGGAAATCGGCCAGCCGCTGAGCGGCACGTGGCTGCGCGCGGCGAAGTCGGCCGGGTCCAGCGGCACGCAGCGCCCCCCCCAAAGGTGGGTGGTGCCGCCGAAACGCTGGCGGCGGTATTCAGTCGTTGCCGGATGCGGCGCAGCGGCGCTGCCCTGGTAGGCGTCATCGTCGACCTGCTCCTCCCGCCAGTCGCCGCCATCGACCAGCAACACCCGCTGGCCTTTGCGCGCCAGCGCCACCGCCAGACTGAGACCGCCAGGGCCACTGCCGACCACGCAAACCGGATAATCCTGCAGGCTGGCAGATTCGCAATCAGAAAGATATCGGATCAATCTGTCACTCCTCGTTCTCAAGCCTGCTGGCGGCCGTGGGCCGCAAACAGCTGCTCCAACTTGCTGACTTCGGTCCCCAGGTGATGCTTCTGGCGGACGGCCTGTGCACCGTGCTGGCCCATCTCCTGCAAGCGTTCGACGGACGCCGAGGTCACCTCATCGATGGCCGTGACCAGTTCATCCACCGAGCCAGGCGCGACCACCCAGCCGTTGACGCCGTTCTCCACCAGTTCGGGAATACCGGCAATGCGTGTGCTGATGACCGGACGCGACAAGGCCAGCGCTTCCATCACCACCACCGGCAAACCCTCTGCAAAACTGGGCAACACCAGCGCGCGGCTGCGCTCGATTTCGGCACGCACTTCCGCGCTGCTCTTCCAGCCGAGGATGCGGATCACGTTGGCCAGTGGCCCGCCGGCCATGGCTTTCTCGATGAAGGGACGCAAGGGGCCATCGCCCACCAGTACCAGTTCGCAGGGCTTGCCGGCATTGACGTGGCGGGTGACCGCTTCGATCAGCAGCGGCACACCCTTTTCTGCGCACAGGCGCCCGACGAACACCAGGCGCGGCACCTCCGGAATCGGCAAGGCCGGCGCATCTTCAAAGGCGGGCCCCACGCCACAACGCACCACGTTCAGGCGCGGCCATGCCTCCACCTCGGAAAACAGCATGCACTGGCTCTTGCAGAAATGCGTGATGGTGGCCGTGAAAGCCGAGCGCTGCACCTTCTCGCCCAGCGCCCAGGCCACCGGATGAAAGAAGATGCCCGGCCCGTGCACCGTCATGCTGTAGGGAATGCCGGAAAGCATGGAGGCATACATGGCCACGGTGGCCGAGTTTTCGGCGATGTGGTTGTGCAGGATCTGGATGTTCTGCTCCTGCAGGCGGCGCGCCAGGTAGCAGGCCTCGATCAGGTACAGGACATGCAGCAAGGCGGGCCGCAGGCCGGATGCACGGGTACGGCGCGCCAGCTTCAGCACCTCCAGCACGCGTCCGGGCGAACGCAGCAAGGTCGCAAAGGCTGCGAGCAGCAGACGCGGCAGGCCGTTTTCGAGGATGTAATCGGTGCTGGCTTGCTCGCTCTTGACGTCCGCACTGACGGCGGCGTCACCCGCTTCACGCCGGATCGAAAAGGTATGCACTTCATGACCGCGGCGACGCAATTCCAGAACTTCGTTGCGGATGAAGGTATCGCTGGCACGCGCGTAGATACTGGTCAGGTAGGCTATTCTCATTGAATGGTGGCAAGCAGGGTTGAGGGGGACGTGAGGGGATGCCAACGGGCGACGCAGGCATTGATCATGCAGCGGCCCGCGCGGTTCCAATTCCTTGATCCAGGGCCCACTGGGCCGATTCAGCCAGGCCTTGTGCATAAGGACGGGGCGCAAATTTCAGCACGGTGCGCGCACGCTGACCATCGATGCGCAAATCCTGTTGCCACAGCCGCAGGAAAGACGGCGACAGCGCCACCGGCAGGCGCTTGCCCGATGCGCCGGCCTTGTGCGCCAGCCGCTGCAGCACGCGGATCAGCACCGTGCCGAGCTGGGCATCGAGCTTGAGACGAAGGGGCGATATCTTGGCCGCCGGCCCCGCCCCGATAGCCTGGGCCAGATCGGCGAAATACTGATTCCAGCGCGGACTGTCCTCGCCGGCCAGGTTGAAGACCGCTGCAGCACCAGCCGCAACATTCGCCTGGGGCGCATATTGCAGGGCCAGCAGCACGGCTGCGCAGACATCATCGACGTGGACCAGATTGGACCAGCCCTGCCCCATCGCGCCGAGGTCGCCCACTCTGCCGGCCACCAGCAGGCGGGCCATCTGTCCCACCCACATGTCGCTGCCGGGGCCATGCACGCAACCCGGACGCAGCATCACCAGCGACTGGCCTGCCTCGGCATAGGCGCTCATATGCACCTCGGCCTGGCATTTGGCCTGGGCGTACCAGCTGGCGCCGGGATCGAGCGGACTGTTTTCGTCCAGGCTGCCCTCCTGGCGGCCATAGACCGCCATGGAACTCATGTGCACGATGCGCGGACGGGAAGTCTGCAAGGCGGCCTCGACCAGCAGTTGCGCGCCTCTGGCGATCGCATCGCCCTCGCCCGCCACGCAGTTGACCACGGCATCGACATCGCCAAGTGCCTGGCGCAGGCTGCCGGCATCCAGAGTATCGACGTGGCGGAATTCCAGGCCGTCGCTACGGGCCACGGGGGCACGGCGGCCAGCCAATACCGGTGTAGCCCAGCCGCTGTCGCGCAAGCGCGCTACCAGCCTCTGTCCGATGAATCCGGTTGCTCCCAGCACTAGCACTTTCACATAGGCTCCCGTTGACATTTTCAAATGGTGGAGAGTTTGAAGCGTCGTGGTGACCGGCGCTGCAGATCATGCACGCCAGCGGTGTCCGTTGCCTGCGGTGTCTTCGATGTATCCGCCAGGCCAGGTCCGCTTGGTTCATGCCGCACAGGGTCGTGACGCTTGCTCTTTCTTCTCTCGATCTGCCGTACTGTGGCCACTTGTCGCCGCTGACCTGCCCCCCCTCTAGCAGGAGAGATCCTACGGTCAAGCAGCACGATTTTTTTTGCGCCGCATCATTAGAGTTGCCAATCTTACACGGCCGACCATCTGTGGGCAATATTGGACGCGAAGCAATCTGATGTACCGCATTTGATTGTGTAGTTGCCAACTCCACTCACAGCGGCAGATTTTCTTTGCGGCATTGCAACAATGCAAGATCGGCTCATGCATCACTTACTCGCCACGCCGTGCTGGCCAGTCCTTAAGCACTTCCACATGTCGACGCAGGGACCAAATCCCGACTCTTTTTATTGCGGATGCACAGACTGAATGTTAAAGTTTCGACATCTTCTAAGCGATGCATTTGCAACAACACCAGAAGATGCTTGATGAAGGAAATGGCAAGCCCGTGGCTGGACGAACTGCCGTATCCACGCAACTCCGGGGGGAGAGGATGGACAAAAAACAAGCGGGCGCGCAGGCGCTCAAATATGCATTTCTGGTCGGCTTGTTCGGGCTGGTTTGCATGATCATGCTGGTCGCCGGTATTCAGTCCGCCCTGAGCCAGAATCAGCTCTTCGGCTTCGTGGTCAAGATAAAGCGCCACTTCATACCGCCATCAACCCTGTCTTACGGCTACGTCCACACGCAGAACAACGAACTGGACCAGCTGGTCAGCGATTCGTCCAAGGTAACCGTGCCGGCTCCGGTCCTCACGGACAAGAGCATGGTCGTGTTCACCTTTGGACAGAGCAATTCAGCCAACAGTACCGGCGAGCGCAACCAGGCCGCCACCGGGTAGGTAGTGAACTATTTCAACGGCCGCTATTACAAGGCCGCTGATCCGCTGTTGGGCGCCACCGGCAACGGCGGCAGCCAATGGACGACCATGGCCAACAAGATCATCAGCCAGAGCCTCGCAGATCAGGTCATCCTGATCTCAGCAGGCGTAGGCGGCAGCTCCGTGCAACAGTGGCGTAATGGCGGCGCACTTAACAGCATGCTGGAAATGCGACTGCAGGACGCACAGAAACAGGGTCTGAACGTGACCCATTTCTTCTGGCACCAGGGCGAGATCGACAACAATAATGCCTATCGTGATTACGAGGCCGGCCTGACCGAGATCATCCAGCTGACCCAGCGCTATTTCCCGAATGCACGCTTCTTCGTGGCACAGGCGTCCGCCTACTGTCCACTCCCTTCCTCCCGTGAGATTCTGGACAGCCAGCGGGCGGTCACCCGGCTCAAGAATGTGTACCTGGGCCCCAATACCGACCTGATCGGACCAGAGGACAGATCGGATGGCTGCCATTTATCGGGGAGGGGTGCAGAGAAAGCTGCCTCGGAATGGGTGAAGCTGATCCGCAATCCGCAGAAGGCGGCAGGAAATGGGGCAGATCGTTAGGCGATGAGCGCAGTTAAGCATTTCGATTGCCTAACGCCACCTCCGCTGGACGAGTCCCCCCCTCCCGACCACCGACAACATGCAACGTAACACGTTGGAAAAAGCACCGGATATCGAAATGTATCCGATGCTTTTTTGTTCATGCGCTACGTGCCGCCCTTGGGCCTGACGTCCACACAGGGCGAGCCTCATGATTTACCCGGAATATTTGGAATGATACGCTGCAACAAGCGGCCGTTATGGGTTATTCTCGATCTTATCCAAAAGTTAACTCTCATCTTCTTGGGAAGCGCATGAACAACAAAGATCACTTCCTCACGCTCGACGGATTCAGGGGTATTGCCGCGATCCTCGTCGTGTTGCGACATACGCTTCCCTATTTTGGCGGCAATCCCTTCTTCTCCAGCTATCTCTCGGTGGATCTTTTTTTCCTCCTGAGTGGCGCAGTCCTGGCCCGCTCCTATGAAGCCAAGCTGCAGAACGGCATGCCTCTTGCCACTTTCATCAAGATCCGGCTTCTGCGGCTCTATCCCCTGTACTTCCTCGGGATGTGCGTGGGCATCATTGCCTCACTGGCCGACGCCATGCCCTACAAGGGCCATACCCTGGTGGCTGCTACGTTCGGGCTACTGTTGCTGCCCGCCTTGTACACCAATACGCTGTTTCCTCTGAATGGTCCGGCCTGGTCGCTATCCTCCGAGCTGATCATCAATCTGCTCTATGGCTGGAAAACGAAGGCTCTCAGCAACCGCGTGTTGCTCGGGATCATGGCGTTCTGCCTGCTGGGACTGGTCTCTTTCACGATTTACTGGCCCGCCCACAACTTCGACGCAGGATTCTACCAACGCACGTATTACGTCAGTTTCTTGCGGGTGGGCTTCTCCTTTGCCGCCGGGGTAGTGCTATACCGCTGGTATCTTCGCAAAGGCGTAGTGATGGCGTTCAGCAATCGCCACGCCATTCTGGCCATTATCGGCATGAGCCTGGTGCTGACCGCCTCCCCCTCCAAATCGATCCTGCAGGTGTACGACACATTGGCCGTTGCTATTGCATTCCCGCTGCTGGTCTATGCGGGCATGCGTTTTCAGCCCACCGGCATGCTGGCCAAACTCTGCAAGGTGCTGGGGATCGTGTCCTATCCGCTCTATATCGTGCACAGTCCGTTGTCCGAGCTCGCCCAGCACGGTTTCGCGTCGGTGACGGGACGCGCGGTGGATGCCTATGCACCACTGGGCGGCTTTGTCATTCTGAGCTTGCTCGTAGCGCTGGCTTGGCTGCTGCATCATTTCTATGACGAACCGGTGCGCAAGGCGGCCTCGGCGTGGCTGGCCAGACGTTCTGCGTCCAAGTCCAGAACCAAGGCGCGTCCGGCACCCTGAATCAAGCCACCTTCTTGCGTCCACGCCCGGCCTCCGCGAGGATAGCGCTCACGTTACGCAATGCGCCCGCGCGTGCGTGAGCCTGATGCAAGCCTTCCGGGCAAGCCAACAACTGACAACTGCCCAGACGAAAAAAAACACCGAACCCATCGCTGGATTCGGTGTTTTTCCGCAGGCTTTACCCTGTGGGTATTTCGATTGGTCGGGACGGTGTGATTCGAACACACGACCCCTTGCACCCCATGCAAGTACGCTACCAGGCTGCGCTACGCCCCGACTGAAGACAAAGATTATAGAGCGCCTATGCCATTAAATCAACTGTTTCTGCAAAACATTTTTAATCATTTAGAGGCATGCGCTGCCGAAGCATTCGCACCGCCCTCCCAACTACTCACCGCCCACCAAAGAATTCATTAAGCAGGAAATGCTGCAGCCCCTTGGTATCTTCCAGCCGCGCCGACAAGGTAACCACCCTGCCCAGCTTCTGTGAATCGAAATTGAAATCCCCCTGATAGTAGCGACGAATCAACGCGATCATGCTGTTGACAACAGCCAGTTGTACGTTGCCGCCAAAGCCGGCATCCACTTCGATCAACTGGCTCTGGCTGCGGCGCTGGTCGGTGGTCCAGCCGCGGAAGCTGTACTGCGCCACGCGCGGCCCCATGCTCACGATCTGGAAGACGCCATTGGTACCGCGTCCGCGCCTGTCCTGGAAGGCAATGTTGGCACGGGCGATGTCATTGGCGGAGGGGTTCTCTGCAGCACGCGCGGCGGCGTTTTCTTCGGCGGCGGCCTGCTCGGCCTCTTCCCGCTGCTGGCGCTTGCGGTTGATGGACGCCATGAAATCTTCAGCAGGCGCAGCCGGAGCGGCGGCCGCTGCATTGCTGCTGGGCGCCTGTGCTAGCGGAAGCGGCGTACGTTGCGGTACGGACCGGCGCGCCGGGGCCGAACTGTGATGAGGAGCCTGCTTGGCGACAGGCTTCTTCTGGACTGGTTCATGCTTTTTCGGTTCAGGCGCCGGCTTTGGGGGCTCCGGCTTGACCACCGGTGCAGCCGGACGGATGAAACTGACCTGCAAAGGCGCGTCCGGACGGCCTTGAGACTCCAGACGAGGAGGCGCTTGATTCAGCTTGTCCCGCACGAACATGAACAAGGCCGCATGCACCAACACGGACGCAGCAATACCCAGCGCAGTACGGCGCCGGGAGCGGGAAATGACATCTGTTCGGATCGAAGAAACGAAAAAGCTCATACGGTGTGAAGACAGCGGCGCGTGGGAGGCTTGCGATCAATACCGCAGTGCGCCGGATTGAGCACCCCATACGCCCCATCCGCTCCAGCCCTGCCATGCATACCCATCAACAAAGGCGCCATTTTAGCCGGTTTTGAGCCGTATACAGGCGCAACCATGCCCTGCACTACCCGCCATCATTCAGCGCCAGCGTCCATGACCGCCCCAGCCGCTGCTATAACCAAAATAGAAGGAGGACGATGGATATCCATACGCCGGATAGGCCGGATAAGCGGGATAGGCGTAATACGGCGCATACACCGGCTGCGCCGGATAGACCGCTGCGCCATTGTAGGGATTGGCAGGCACGGCCACACAGCCGCCCAGCAGCAACGAAGCAGGCAATACAGTGAGCAGCAGAGCCAAATGCAGACGAGGCTTCATGATAGGGTTCCTCAGGCGCGACAACGCTAACATGACACTATGACCCGTGTGCGCTCTGCCATCCAATCCCCTTACTTTTTGTTACGCGCTTCATTCACGATCAAATTCAAGTGAGCCAATCTTCACCTGCAGTTACTACTGCTTCTACCGGCGCAGCCGTAATGGAGCCGGGCAGTGCTTATATAATGGCGCGGCAACAGCCCGAACCGGACCATCTTCCGGCACCACAACAAAACGAGACCCTTCTGCGCGCCCTGCCCCGCAATGCGCGCGGTGTCAGCCCAACCAGTTCATCATGACCACCCTTGCCTCCGCACCCCGCGCTCCCGTCGTTGTCATCGCTCCCGATTCATTCAAAGGCTCCCTCTCCGCCGAAGAAGTGGCCGCGGCCATTGGTGCCGGCATTCAGGCCGCGCTCCCCGATGCCCAGGTGCGGCTCTGCCCGATTGCCGATGGCGGCGAAGGTACGCTCGACGCACTCATGCATGCAGGCGGCGAACGCCTGACGGTCGACTGCCGCAATGCAGCCGGACAGCAAAGCACCGCGCCAGTGGGCATCCTCAAGGATGGCAGCGCCGTGGTGGAATCGGCCGCCATCGTCGGCCTGACCGACGCGGCGGGTACGGCTGTGGCCGTCGAAGAGCGCACGACGCTGGGCGTGGGCGACGCCATCCGGCAGCTCCTCGATCGGGGTGCCCGCCGCTTCCTGGTCGCGCTCGGTGGCAGCAGCACCAACGATGGGGGCGCCGGACTGCTGGCAGCGTTGGGCGTGAAGTTGCTCGACGCCTCGGGCGAGATCGTGGCGCCGGTGCCGGCCCAACTGCAGCGTGTCACGCGCGTGGATGCATCAGGACTGGATGCGCGGATCAAGGAGGCGCATTTCGTGGCCATGTCGGACGTCGACAATCCTCTGTGCGGCGACGAGGGTGCCACCGCCGTGTTCGGTCCGCAGAAAGGTGTTACGCCGGACCAGGTGGCGCTGCTGGATGAGGCCCTGGGACATTTTGCTGGCGTGCTGGAGCAGGCGCTGGGCCATCACGCTTCCAACCAGCCTGGTGCGGGCGCGGCAGGCGGACTGGGGTATGCGCTGCTGATGCTGGGTGCGCAGTTCCGCTCCGGCGCCGAAACCGTGGCCGACCATATCGGGCTGGATGAGGCACTGGCCGGCGCAGACTGGCTCATTACGGGGGAAGGCCGCAGCGATGCCCAGACCCTGCATGGCAAGGCCCCCTTCATCGCCAGCCAGCGTGCGCGCCGCGCAGGTGTGCCCACTACCCTGCTTTCCGGCGGGATCGATCGCAAATCGCTGGAGAAGCTGCAGGCCAGCTTCTCGGGCTGCTTTTCCATCACCTTTGGACCGATGAACCTGCAGGAGGCCATTGCACAGGCGCCCGGCTTGCTCAAGGACAGCGGCGAGCAGCTGGCACGCTTATGGCAAACGGCTGCGGGCCGCTGAACCGCGTTATTTTGTTCCGTTCGGACAGCAAAAAAGCGGCGCTGCAATCCGATGCAGCGCCGATTCTGTTCGACTACGCCTCCTGGAGATCAGCGGCAATCACACTGGCGCGGTACTTCCGGAAGCCACCACTTGGGCACCGCCGAAACGTGCATTAAGGACGCGGGTTAGGGGTTTCTCCAGTAACAGATAAGAGACACAACCGGCGGCAGTGGCCACCATCACGGCGGCAAGGCAAATGAAGCCGTACGAATGCGGCATCAGCTTCAGACCACCGATCACCGCAGCCGGCATGATGAAGCCGTGCGCAAGATAGGTGGAATAGGAGGCATCGCCCAGCAAAGTCAGCTTGCTTGCGGCCGCCCGCACCCACGCAAAGCGCTCCATCCACGCCATGCCAAGCACCAGCATGGCTGAAGGAATGCCCAGCCCGACGAAGCGATCAAGCGCCGGCCGATGAACGAATAGCGCAACCATTGCGAACGCGACCAGCAAGACCGGAAGCCAGGCTGGCGGCTGTTTGTATTGCATCCACAGCCGCGCAACACCCATTCCCAGCAGGAACTCAAAGAGCACCGTACGGCCGAAAAACTGGGACAAGACTGCGTCCGGAAAGAGTTGCGCAACAAGATAGATGAGCGCCAGCACCAACGTGGCGGTTTTCAGGCGCGGCAAGCGCAAGGCGATCACGGTGGCCAGCACGGCGTAGAACAGCATCTCGAAACCCAGCGTCCAGCCCGATTCCACCAATGGCAGGATATCGCCGCTAGCGGGGGAAACCATGGGATAAAAACACAGCGATCCAAGTACATAAAAGAACGGCAGGCCAGCAGCGAACGCCTTCGATCCCAGTACCAGCACGATGACCACCTTGGACAAGGTGTAAAACCAGTACATGGGCACGATACGGATCAGGCGCCGGCGGAAGAACAAGGCGGCCGTCGCCCCGGCGTCAGCCGGCGCCGGCTTTCGGCGGGTGGAGAGGTACATGACCAGGCCGCTGATGACAAAAAAGATGTCCACTCCCACGCCACCATGATCGTGCCAATAGGACAGCAGGTCCGCCTCCCCTGTACGCGCCCGTAGCTCAAGCGCCGCGTGCTGCGAGACCACCAGCGCCGCCGCGACACAGCGCAGGAATTGCACGGTTAAAAGATGATTCCCCGACGTAGTTAGCATTGTTATTCCCCCATTTGATACCCCGTATTGGCGCTCGCGAAGACCGTTCTGTGCAAACGCCGACCAAAAGAACGCATTGCTCTGCCAACTGAAATTGCACCAGCCCCAAGCCCCTCCCTACCCCGACACCTTCACCCGGCGGGACGGCCGCAACGGCATATCACGCAGCCATTGCAAGAAAACGAAACGGAATTTCTATCAGGTAGGAGAGCACGTCCGTCTGCCATGCATTCATTCACCCAAGATGAACCAGCGCGTTCAGGCCTCCCTACTCAAACCGCACTGCATCAGACTTCCCTACCCCATTGCGGCCTCACATTTTGATTTTTAGAAATATATCTAAATCGCAATATAACGCAGCCAAAATCAATTAACTCTCATCATCTGTTGCCTAAAATCTCTTTTTCCCGCAGCCTTTTATCAAGCACATCATAATAAATATTCAACAAAATAAAACCCCCGGAGTGCGCCGCAGCAGAATTTTCTTTTCACCAAGCGCCCCACGTACCGCCGCTGCCTAGCTTTTTCCACTTTCGCAGCAACTTTTCCCATTCTACGGGGTAATTTTATGAAACTTATTTCGCATATCCGTCTAATCAGATGACTTCAACGGCGCAAAGAATAAGCGAGTTGCGTTGTAAAAACTTCCAATGTAGAAATTAATTTCCCCTAGGTGGAGATGTAAAGCACGTATCCGCACCCGCAGACACTCGAGAAAAATAACGCTAAATCATTGATTTTCATATAATAAAAAACGAGCCCGATTCTTATAAAGAAGATAATTTTATTTCCGTACGGATCAGTTCATTTCCACACTGCATTACTCATCAGTGGTGCCTCGCAGAAATTGTTGAATCCCTTTACTGTACTGGCTTTCCGCTGAGTTATAAAAAAGACAAAGTTGACTTTTTTTCTTCATTTTTTCTTGCTTCCACATGAATTCAAATGTTATAGTTCCGACATCAACACATGATTTGTTACAGATGTAAGGGAAACCAGGAGGCGGTGGCATTTTTTTTGCACTTCTGACAATAAGAAGATTGACTGCGACACAAATAAGTCACAGGGCAATCCAGCATCAAAGTGAGTTGATTTGGTTTTTGAATGGAAAGCGCCACGCGCAATCCTCTTCATAAATAGTCTTAAACTTTAAGGATTGATCCCATGAAAAAGCTTCTCGCGACTTCTGCTATCACTTTGGCACTGGCCCTGGCGGGCGGTGCTGCCCACGCAACCACCTTCAACCTGGACGTCAGCGGCGGCGGCGCCACCATTGGCGTGGCGACCTATACTGCGAGCCACAGCTTTAGTGATGTCTATACGTTCGCCATCTCAAACCTGAGCGATCTGTCTGCCACGATCAATGCCAGCTTCGTGACTTCAACCAATGGTGGCGTGCAGACGTTCGTGCTCAAGAACACGACGACGGGCAGCACCATCGGCAGCACCCTGCTCTCCAGCCAGTTAAACGGCAAGACCTACACCACCTATGTCATCGACGCCAGCCGCCTCACCGTTGGCAACTATGAGCTGCTGGTCACCGGCAAGGGCCCCTACAGCGGCCTGCTGACCCTGACCTCTTCGGTACCGGAAGCCTCCACCACCGCCATGATGCTGGGCGGCCTGGCCTTTGTGGGCATGATGGCCCTGCGCCGTCGCCGCAACGAAAAGAACGAGTCGGCTCTGCCGACCGGCATGGCTGCAGCCTGATCAGCCTGCACGGGAGCAATCCCTTCATGAAGAACGCCCGACTTGTCGGGCGTTTTTTTTCGAAAAGCGGGATTAGAAAAGCATCAGGGGCGCCGCAGCGCCCCCTGATGCCTTGGGAGAGTGCATAACGCCTAGTGCGGAGCAGCTACGCTGGCAGAGACAACCCGCGCAGGCGCGCCCACGACGGTAGCCCCTGCCGGCACATCGTGCAGCACCACCGACATGGCGCCGACCTTGCAACCATCCCCAAGGCGTACACCACCCAGCACCTGAGCATAAGCACCGAATTCGACATCATCCCCGATGACTGGCGAAGGGCCGTCCGGATGCCGGTTGCCGATGGTCACGCCTTGGCGAAGCGTGCAGCGCGCGCCGATGACCGCCTGGTCGTTGACGAAGATATTGCCGAAGTGCCAGATCCGCAGCCCGGGACCAATCCTGGCGCCGCGCGGCAGGCTGATCCCGAATGCCGTCTCAGTGAGGCGAAAAACAGGCCAATACACCGCGTTCTGGAGCTTGCGCACCAGCCCCGCCGGACGCGCCTCGATGCGTCGCCCCCAGCGATAGACCCAGATGGCCCAGATCGATTGCTCCTTCAAGAACGGACGGCGCAGGTTGTAGCGCTCCAGGTCAGCCAGCCAGTCAGGGTCCCGCGACATCAGTTTTCCTTTCAAAATCGGTCATTCATGAACCTTCTCTCAGCATCCGCTGCGATCTTGCCGTCTTGTCATCAAAGCCGAAGAAAACTTCACATCTTGATAACAAAAAGTTTGCCATGTTTCAGCAGATGTTTTCCGTGAAAAAGGCGACTGTGCAGCGCAACAATATGATAAATTTGCCGAACAAGCCAGCAACTGCGATTAATTGCTGCGAAAAATTTCCGACCAGCAAAACAGCCCGGAACTTTTCGCTCAGCGTCCGATCCAGTCCAGCTGGCGCAAGAAGCCTCACACTTCCTCACGTCTGCGCCAGTTCGGCGGGGTCGGGAGGAAGCGGATCCGACTTCGATTCATGATAAAAGCAAATGCCATCATGCCGGACCAGAAGAACGATGCAGGGGGAACCCGACGCTTCTGTCAGTGCGGCCGCCGTGGTGGCAGGGACCTGAACAATGGAATCGAGGCCGGGCGTTGGCCAGCCGGGTGGCATGTCGGCGCCAGCGCGGCGATGCTTCTGAATGGATCTATCCCTCTCATCTGAAAGCGCTTCCATGACCACGGTATCGAGCAGGCCCGAGACTTCCAGCTTCCGAAACTTGTCTTGCCGCTCTTGCACGCAGCAAGCCAACAGCAACGCCCTTGCCGCGATGGAGGAAGGCAAATCCTTCCCCGCCGCCATTCGTGCATGAGGCCCGGCATGCGCTGTATCGCTGTCATTCCCGCACGTTTCGGCTCCAGCCGCCTGCCAGGCAAGCCGCTGGCCGACATCCTGGGCAAACCCATGATCCAGCATGTCTACGAACGCGTAAAAGGCCTGGAGGAGCTCGCCGACGTGGTGGTCGCTACCGACGATGAACGCATCGTTGCCGCTGTGACCGCTTTCGGCGGCAAGGCCATGCTGACCTCGCCGGACCACCCTTCCGGGACCGACCGTCTGCGCGAAGTGATGCAACATCACCCGGCTGACCTCTATCTCAATGTGCAGGGCGACGAACCACTGGTCAATCCGGAGCACCTGCGCAAGCTGCTGCAGGCCATGCTGGCTGCGCCCCAGGTCCAGGCGGGCACGCTGTGCCATCCAATCACCGCAAGTGAGGCGGACAATCCCAATACCGTCAAAGTGGTACGCAACCGCGCCGCTGACGCCCTGTACTTCAGCCGCGCGCGCATTCCCTTCGAGCGCGAATCCACCGGCAAGACCCGCTATTTCAAGCACATCGGCGTCTATGCCTACCGCGCAGATCTGCTGGCCGCCTTCCCCGGACTACCGCCGAGCGAACTGGAGGGCGCCGAAATGCTGGAACAGCTGCGCATCATGGATGCCGGCTGGCAGATCCGCGTGATTGAGGTCGATCACGCCGCACCTGGCGTCGATACCCCGGCTTGCCTGGAACGCGTACGCGCATTGATGTCCGGCCTGCCCGACCCGGCGCTCGGTGCCGGCAGCCTGGCCGACGTCAAACTGGTCATTACCGACATCGATGGCGTGCTCACCGATGGCGGCATCTGGTACGACGACAGCGGTGAGTGCCTGAAGCGCTTCCATGTGCGCGACGGCATGGGCATCAAGATGCTGCAGGAAGCCGGCGTGAACGTGGCCGTCATTTCCGGACGCGACTCGGCCACGCTGCGCCGCCGTCTGGCCGACCTGGGCATCACCGTCTTCCATCTGGGCGCCAAGGACAAGGCGGCCGCCTGCCGCGCCATCATGGCGCATTACGAAGTCACTCCCGAGGCCACCGCCATGATCGGTGACGACAGCATCGACCTGCCCGGCTTTGCCGCCTGCGGCTGGCCGGTCGCCGTAGGGGACGCGCCGGATTACGTCAAGCGCCACGCTCGGGTGGTGCTGGCCAAGGCCGGTGGGCATGGCGCCTTCCGCGAATTTTCCGATAGCGTATTGAACGCACAGAACCGTTCTGCCATCTATGACAGCGTTGCCGGTTATGCCCAGGCCATGAGCCGCATGACGCAGTAACCTCCCTCATCCAATAAAGTGACTCAAGTGAGAACAGCATGAGAACAACCGGTATCCGGGTCTTCCGGGAACAGGCGCAAGCCTTGAACATGATCGCCGAACGCCTGGCCGAGGAATTCGAGCAGGCGGTCGAACTGATGTACGCCACCCGTGGCCGCGTGATCGTCTCCGGCATGGGCAAGTCCGGCATCATCGGCAGCAAGATCGCCGCCACCCTCGCCTCCACCGGTACCTCCTCGTTCTTCGTGCATCCGGGCGAGGCCTATCATGGCGACCTCGGCATGTTCACTGAAGCCGATACGGCCATCCTGATCTCCTACAGCGGCGAAACCGAAGAAGTGATCCGCCTGATTCCCTCGCTGCGCCACTTCGGTCTGCGCATCATCGCCCTGGTCGGCAAGCGCAATTCCACGCTGGGCAAGAATGCCGACGTGGTGCTGGACGTGTCGGTGACGCGCGAAGCCTGCCCGAACAACCTGGCGCCCACCACCTCTACCACCGCCACCCTGGTCATGGGCGATGCGCTGGCGGTGGCGCTGATTGAAAAGCGCGACTTCAAGCCCAACGACTTCGCCCGCTTCCACCCCGGCGGCAGCCTGGGCAAGCGCCTGCTTACCCGCGTCAAGGATGTGATGCATACCCAGGTACCCTGGGTGATGCGCGATACCCCGATCATCGACGTCATCGGCCAGATGACCGAAGGCGGGCTGGGCATGGCCCTGGTCAGCGCCGATGGCAACCGGCAGAAGCTGTGCGGCGTGATCACTGACGGCGACCTGCGCCGCGCCCTGGCCGCCCGCAAGGACATCTATCACATCACCGCAGCTGACCTGATGAACACCTCGCCCAAGACCGTCGCCGACAACGAAATGTTCGTTGACGCCGAAGCCAAGATGCTGGAATTGAACATCACCGCCCTGGTGGCGCTCAATGAGCAGCAGCATGTGGTGGGCGTGCTCAAGCTGCTGGATGCAAAGCGACTGTAATTACGGCGCAAATCAACGTATTCTCCCTCTCCGGGCGCGAACGCAATGGCGCCGGAATTTGAAAATAACCTCCTGCATGAGGAAATGGAACATGATCAAGATCAATGAGATTCAGGTTGGAAACGAACTGCCCTTCGTGCTGTTCGGCGGCATCAATGTGCTGGAATCCGAACAATTCGCCGTCGACGTCTGCGGTGAATATGTGCGCATCACCAAGGAATTGGGCATCCCCTACGTCTTCAAGGCTTCCTTCGACAAGGCCAACCGCTCTTCCATCAAGAGTTACCGTGGCCCGGGCCTGGAAGCCGGCCTGAAGATCTTTGAAGCGGTCAAGAAGGCCCACGGCGTGCCGGTGCTGACCGACGTGCACGAACCCTACCAGGCCGCCGAAGTGGCCAGCGTCTGCGACGTCCTGCAACTGCCCGCCTTCCTGGCACGCCAGACCGACCTGGTGATCGCGCTGGCCAAGACCGGCAAGGTCATCAACATCAAGAAGCCGCAATTCGTCAGCCCGCCGCAGATGAAGAACATCGTCGAGAAGTTCGAAGAAGGCGGCAATACCAACGTCATGCTGTGCGACCGTGGCGCGCAATTCGGCTATGACAACCTGGTGGTCGACATGCTGGGCTTTGGCGTGATGAAGCAGGTCAGCGGCAACAAGCCGGTGATCTTCGACGTGACCCACGCTCTGCAGCAGCGTGAATCCGGTGCCGCCGCATCGGGCGGCCGCCGTGGCCAGGTGACCGAGCTGGCGCGTGCCGGCATGGCGCTGGGCATCGCGGGCCTGTTCCTGGAAGCCCACCCGGATCCTTCCAAGGCGCTGTGCGACGGCCCGAGCGCACTGCGCCTGTCGCAGCTCAACGCCTTCCTGGAACAGGTCAAGGCGGTGGATGATCTGGTCAAGAGCCTGCCTGAACTGGATACGCACTAAGCATGGGGGCGCACATCAACGCCAGCCATCCTGAGCCGGGCGCAGTGCACTCGCTGTGCGCCCGTCAGGCACCGCAGGCCGGAGCTGCTGCGTCCTGCCGTGACCTCAAGCAAGCGTCGGCATGAGCGCAGCATCCAACGTCCGCTGGATTGCGGTCACCCAGTTCGTCAAGATCGGTTCGCAGCTCGTCAACATGTTCGTGTTGACGCGTCTGATCCCGCCGTCCGAATACGGCCTGATGGCCATGGCCGGCATTGCTACCAACCTTGCCTTCATCCTGCGTGACATGGGCACGGCCGCTGCCATCATCCAGAAGGCCGAGCTGCACGAGAACGACAGCTCCTCGGTCTTCTGGCTCAACATGATCGGCGGCCTGGTGCTGATGCTCATGCTCTGGCTGGCCGCGCCCTTCATGGCGGCCACCTTCCATGAGCCGCGCCTGACACACGTGCTGTGGGTACTGGCGATTACATTCCCGATTGCCGCCAGTTCCATGGTGCACCAGGCGCTGATAGAGCGGGTATCGCGCTTTCGCCTCATCGCCGGCATCGAATCGGCGGCTTCCTTGCTCTCCTTGGCCGTCGCGCTGGTCATGGCGTTTCGTGGTGCCGGTGTGTGGAGCCTGACGGCGCAGGCAGTCATGACGGCAGCTTGTACTACGCTGCTGCTGTGGCGCTATTCTCCTTGGCGGCCAAAGATGATCTTCGACCGGGCTTCGGTGCGCAGCGTCTTCTCCTTCAGTGGCGCCATGGCGGGCAACCAGATGGCCGCCTATGTCTTCCGCAATGCCGACAGCTTCGTCGTCGGCAAGATGCTGGGCGCCAGCATCCTCGGCAATTATTCGCTGGCCTACAAGCTGATGCTGTTCCCGGTACAGAACATCTCGTGGGTCGCCGTGCGCTCGCTGTTTCCGGTGATGAGCCGCCGCCAGGATGACCAGCCCTACCTCTCCAGCCTGACACTTCGCTCGCTGAGCCTGATCTCCTTTGTAGCGGCACCGATGATGTTCGGAGTGGCCAGCCTGTCGGATCTGTTTGTGGCGGTCTTCCTCGGACCGAAGTGGTCGCTGGTCGGGGACATCCTGCTGTTCCTGGGATTGGTGGGCTATCTGCAAGTCATCACCAGCGTGGCTGCACCGGTCTTCATGGCTTTGGGCAAGACCGGATGGATGCTGCGCCTGTCGCTGGTCGGCACCCCGCTTTATGTTCTGGCCTATGTGCTGGGCGCACGACAGGGCGGCGCACAGGGGCTGGCCATGGCTTATCTGGCCGTGTCGATCATCATGGCCTTCCCGACCTTCCATTTTGCCTGTCGGCTCATCGGCGTGGGACTGAAGCAATTTCTGTCGGCGCTGTTGCCCTCGCTGCTTTCCAGTGTCGGCATGATGCTCTGCATCCTGCTCTGCCGCGACCGCATAGCGGCCACGGGAACCTTGCTCTTCGTGCTGCTGGCGGGTATCGGCCTGCTCTTCTGGCTGATGACGGTGGCGCTCTTCCAGCGCGCTGCAGCCAAGGAATTCTTCCGTCTGGCTTTCAAACGAATCAAGAAATGACCTCTACTGCGAACGGATGCCCACCATGAAAATCGCCATCTTTGTCCTGGCCGACATGTTCGTGCCGCTCATGCTCAGCACCGGTAATTGCCTGGAAAAGCGCCACGGCCACCAAGTGCGCTACCTGAATTTCCTGCCGCACGATCACAAGTTGCTGGCCAAGAATACCGACCAGCTTTATCCGCGCAACCTGGAGACGCTTGATGGCACGACCCAGTTGGTCGAGACCGTCTTTACGCAAGATGAAGTGCAGGCCATGGTCGGATTCATGCAGACCAAGCACGGTGGCAGCCTCACCGAATGGCATGGCCGCGTCAACACCGTGGCGCGCTACATGCGTCGTTTCATCGAGAACGAGCAGCCGGATCTGTTCGTGGTCTGGAACGGACAGGACCATATCGGCCAGGTCATCACCTCGCTGTCCGGGCGTTACGGCATTCCCGTGGTCTATCTGGAGAACGGTTATTTCGCCAACACGCTGCAAGCCGACCTGTCCGGAGTGAACGCCTCGGCCACGCTGGCGTCGCTGGACTATGACGCCGTTCTGGCCCAAGCACAGACGGGTCCGGTCGAGTCCGAAACCGCCGCCCCGTCCTTCCTGCTGCGTCCGCTCACGCGTACGCAACTGGCCAGCATTGCACTGGCCCATCGCGCCAACCTGGCCTATTACACCCAGTATCCGGAACAGCGCGGTTTCAGCCGCATCAAGACCTGGAAGATCAAGCGCCAGCGCGCCGCCATACCCAATGACCACGTGAGGCTGCCGGAGCAATTCGCCTTCGTCCCGCTGCAGGTGCATGACGATACTCAGGTGCTGCTCAATTCAAAACTCGTGCATTCGGTGGAAGAATTCTTCGAGACCGTGCATGCCGCCATCCGCCGCACCTGCGGTCCTGACTATCCCATCATCGTCAAGGAACACCCGGAAGACCTCGGGCGCTACGACTATAGCGCGCTACGTCAGAAGTACCCGGAGGTCATCTGGCTGCGCAAGTTCGATATCGAGCTCTTGCTGGATCGCGCCACCATGGTCTTTGTCATCAATTCCTCAGTGGGTCTGCAGGCGGTCCGCCGCAAGAAGCCGACAGTCGTGCTGGGTGAATCGTTCTACTCCAAACCCGAGATCGCCTTCGTGGTCAAGGATCTGGCGCAGCTCGATGCCACCGTACAGCGCGCCACCGCTGGTGTGGATGAGATGATGTCCGCACGCATCGATCGGTTCCTTGATGCGCTGGACCACACCCTCTTCGTCAAGGGCACGTGGAAGCATCCTGCCTGCATTCAGGCGGCGCCGGCGCTGGCGGAGCGGCTGCTGGCCCTGTATGCGCGCAATGCCGCTGTCGCGGCATCACACCAGGCCATGGTCAACGGCTAAGGCTGCTACAGCGCAGGCGCAATGAAAAAGGAGAGCACGACGCTCTCCTTTTTTCATGGGACTACGCAGCCTCAGGCGCGCTTGTAGACGTCATCAAAGCGCACAATGTCATCTTCCCCCAGATAGCTTCCCGACTGCACCTCGATCAGATGCAGCGGCAGCTTGCCCGGATTCTCCAGACGATGGGTCACGCCGATAGGCAGGTAGATCGACTCGTTCTCGCTCAGCAGTGTCACCTCTTCACCGCGCGTGACCAGGGCCGAACCGCTGACCACCACCCAATGCTCGGCACGGTGGTAATGCATTTGCAGCGAGAGCTTCTCGCCCGGCTTGACGATGATGCGCTTGACCTGGAAACGCTCACCGGAGTCGACGCTCTCGTAGCTACCCCAAGGGCGGAAGACGCGCTTGTGGTGCACGTGTTCGGTACGCTTGGCATTCTTGAGCTTGTCGACGAAGGCCTTGACCTCCTGGACTTTTTCCCGGTTGGCAACCAGCACCGCATCGTCGGTTTCCACCACCACCAGATCTTCTACGCCAAGCACGGCCACCATGCGGCTTTCGGCGCGTACCAAGGTGTTCTTGACCTGATTCAGGTGCACGTCGCCGCGCACCACGTTGCCATCGGCATCGCCCGGCAGAACTTCATGCAGTGCGCTCCAGGACCCGACATCACTCCAGCCGATGTTGGCGGGCACGACGACGGCGCGCGAGGTGTTTTCCATCACGGCGTAATCGATCGACTCGGAAGGGGAAGCCGCAAAAGCGGCCTCGTCAAGGCGGCAGAAATCGAGGTCGGTGTAGGCCTTGGCCACGGCTTCCTTGACAGCTGCGCCAATCAGCGGACGATGTGCATCGAGCTCAGCCAGATAATCGCGTGCCTTGAAGAGGAACATCCCGCTGTTCCAGTAGTAACCGCCCTTCTGCAGGAATTCGGTAGCAGTAGCCAGGTCCGGCTTTTCGACGAAGCTGTCGACGAGGTAGTTACCGGTGCCCGCGGTATCGGCAGCGCCGCGCAGGATGTAGCCATAACCCGTCTCGGGCTGGGTGGGTTCGATACCGAAGGTGGCCAGCGCGCCGTTCTGTACAGACGCCAGCGCCCGGCGCACAGCCTCATGGAAGGACAGCACATCCTTGATGACGTGATCCGCGGGAAGCACCAGCATGACCGCTTCCGGGTCCAGGCGCTGCAGGTGCAACGCGGCAGCAGCCACGGCAGGCGCGGTATTGCGGCCCTGTGGTTCGAGCATGATGCTCAGCGGACGCACACCGATCTCGCGCAACTGCTCGGCGATCATGAAGCGGTGCTCGTTGCCGCACACGATGACGGGTGCCTGGATTTCTGCCCAAGAGCCTACGCGGGCTACCGTCTCCTGCAGCATGGTCTGCTCGCTCACCAGAGGCAGGAACTGCTTGGGATACGCGGCGCGTGAAAGCGGCCACAGGCGGGTTCCCGAACCGCCGGACAAGATGACGGGATAGATTTTGGTATTAGACATTAAGCACTCCTGATTTCCTGATTGGTCCCGCGCGGTTTGAGACGGCGATCACGTGCATCGTTCCATTGCGCGTCCGTTTGCTCGGATGTATGTTTCATCGCGCCGTCATGGGTGACGCTGTAAGCCCCATAGACGACGCTGTTTTCAAAGACGGTTTCTTTAGCCACGCGAGTATACTCGAACAGCACGCTTCGGATGATTTTTGCACCGCTGCAGATATGGCTGCCATGCCCTATCCAAGCCGGGCCGACAATGGTTGCCCCCGCTTCTACGTGTGAACCCGCACCGATGTAGACGGGCCCTTCGATGGTCGTGCCCTCCCACTCGATACGCGTATTCAACCCGACCCAGACGCCTTCCTGAATTTGCGTGCCCGGCACGTACATCTGCGCCACCTCGCCCTTGAGCACGCTTTGCAATACCGACCAGAAATCGGTGACGTTACCGATATCGATCCAGTTGAAGAACCGCTTCTGCGCATAGAACGGCAATTGCTTTTCCACCAGCAGCGGGAACAGGTCCGCGCCGATGTCGAAGAACTTGTCCTTGGGAATGAGGTCCAGCGCCGCCGGCTCCATGATGTAGATGCCGGTACTGGCCAGATTGGAGAGGGCTTCTTCCTGCTTGGGCTTTTCCTGGAAGGATTTGACCTTGCCATCTTTCTCGGCCACCACGATGCCGTAGCTGGAGACCTGCTCCATCGGGACTTCCTTGGTGATGACGCTCACCAGGGCTCCCTTGCGGCGGTGCTCGAACAAAGCGGAATGGATGTCCAGATCGATCAGGGCATCGCCGCAGATGACCAGCGTGGTTTCATCAAAGAAGCCGCCAAATTCCTGGATCTTCTTCATGCCGCCGGCCGAGCCGATCGGATCAGGAAAGACCTGGCCATCATCGTCCACGTAGCCTTCGAAGGAATAACCAATGCGCGCGCCGAAGCGCTGGCCTTCACCAAAATAATTCTCGATGCGGTCATGCAGATAGCTGACGTTGACCATGATGTCCTGGATGCCGAACTTCACCAGGTGCTCAATGAGATACTCCATCACCGGCTTGCCCAAGATGGGAATCATCGGTTTGGGCAGCGCATAGGTCAGGGGACGAACGCGGGTCCCCTTGCCCGCTGCCAGAATCATCGCTTTCATGTTATGCCTTTCTTGTCATACGAAGAGGTACGAAACCCGTCCGGGACGCTGATCAATGACCGGCTGTTCGGATCGCCATCCGCGTCCTGCCTGCCGATGCCACTTGTTTTCCTTACTGCAAAGGCTCAAGCAAATACTGTGCGCAATGCAGCTCGAACTGCCGGCGCACGACGGGCGATACACCGGCCATGGTCCACGGACGCTGGGCGGCAGCACAAGCGCCGTAAAGCAGGATCAGCGCTCCCAAGGCAGCACTGTCCACATGGCCGAGTGCACTACAGTCCACCACGACGGGAGCGCGGTTTGCCCACACCTGCGCCAATGCGGATCGCAAGCGATCAATGTTGGGCTTGCCGATGGCGCCGCCAAGGACGAGTTGCGCGCGGTCCGTTTCAAGACGGACGTCCACCTGCGCTGCATCGTACTGGGCAGCGCTGACTGAATGACGGCGGGCCGCCAATGCGCCAGGCAACACCACCTTAGCCAGCAATTGCAGCAGGGTACGTCCATCGTTCCAGTAACGCCGCCACAGGGCGGGCTCTTCCTTGATCCGCCAGGCCCATTCGAGGCCCGACTTCTGCACCCAGCGCGGGGCACGCGAAACAGTACCGGCCACGAAATTGATCACCGCACCAAGATGCCCCATCAGCGCCACATCGAGATCATCACGATTGCGCTGGACCCATTCCTGGCCTTTCTTGGCGTTGAGCGCCACCACGAGGAGATCGGGTTGGCTGTCGTTGATGCGCCTGATGGTCTCGGGCGTGCTCATTTCCTCGACACTGCCGAACCCAGGAGTCTCGTACCCTACGGCCAGCATACCTCCGTTGTCTGCATTGATCTTTTCGCAGGCTTGCTGACCCACGCCTGGCAAGCCGCCAAAGAAATAGATGCGCATGGGGTCAACACCATTCTTGCCCGCCGTCATCCGCAGCGAATCGAACAAGGTCGAACCCGAGACCCGTTCGGTAAATGGCAAACCAAGCGCACGTGCGATCCACACGATAGGCATGCCATCGATCACGGACAGATTGCTCTGGATGACGGTAGAACGGAATTGACGATCCTTCAGACAGGCAATGACGAAATTCAGATTGGGGGTGGAAAGGAAACAGCGCCGACGTTCCTTGGCGGCCTGGTGCATACGGGCGGTGGCCTGCTGCAAGTTCACCAGGTCAAACGGCAGGCCAAGGATGCAGTACACGTCGCGAGAAAAATCGGGACCCGGGTTGGTCAAGGCTGGACGGCTCACGGCAGCCGAAGCTGGTTCCACTAGGATATTGTCATTCGGAGTCACGTTTGGACCTCACCCACTCTACCTGGCGATTGAAAAGGAATTTGAAATACAGCGGAATCTTGCGCGCAACATAGCCGAATGCGCCAAGCAGTTGGCCCAGGTTGATCACGTCACGGGCAAATCCAGCCCAGGCCAGCAAGACTGCTGAAGCCAGCGCAATCACCAGCAGCGTAGCCAGGACAAACGGCAGCGACAAACCGAGGGCCACGGCGGTCAGCAGCGTCACCACCCAGGCAGCGCCCGTGAGCATCACCAGCAAGGCCAACGGTGGAACGCACAAGTCCAGCGCCATCGCGGCAAGGGCCGCGTTGCGCAGCTTCAGCGAAAGCAACAGCAGGCGCGGCACGTAACTCTGGATCACGCTCAGATGGCCATGCTCCCAGCGGGTGCGCTGTGTGGTGACGCCACTGTCACTGGTTGGAAAGAAACTGTAGACCAGCGCTTCAGGACAGAATTGCGGTGGTTGACCGCCCGTGGCTGAATCCACGCCGAGCTTCATGTCTTCCACGATGTGACCAGTCGCCAGATCAACCTGACGAATCTGTTCCCAGCGGAAAGCCATCCCGGTGCCCATGAGCTGACAAGGCTGGGCCAGGCGCTGGAAGCCCAAGGGCCGGACGTGGTTCTTCACCAGCCAGGCAAACTCGGCGATTCTGCGCATCGGACTGGATTGCTCTGGCGCATGCATCAAGTACAGCGCCTGCACCGGACGACCCGACTCCAGGCAAGCGCGGCTTACCTTGTCGAGCGCATCGGGACCAAGGTAGCAGTCCGCATCAACGATGATGAGGACCTCCGGTGGATCCAGCGCAAGCTCTCGCACGCCATGGTCGAGCGCGTATCCTTTTCCGCGCAGTTGTTCATGGAACCGTTCGGTGACTTCCGCGCCGGCTTCTCGCGCCAGCTTGGCCGTGGCGTCAGAACAGTTGTCGGCGACCACCAGAAGACGATCACCTGCAAGCAGTTGCGCCTTCACCCCGGCGATCACCTCGACAATGCCGCTGGCTTCGTTATGCGCCGGCATGAGCACTGCCACGCGGGGACGCGCAGCACTCAATGCGGTGGCACGTGTCCGGGCAAAGCGCGCAGCCGTTACCTGCAGCAACAGGACTGCCACCGGAATGGCCAGCACCAGAAGCGCCAGGATCAAGATTGTTTGCAGTAGCAACGTGAACATCATCGTTTCTGTTTCCCTTTTCGGATCAAGGATTTTTATCGTTAGCCATCGTGACGGCTTTCAGCGAAGTCAGATGGAGCCTGCAGCTCGCATTCTTTCGCGCCCCTCTTTCGGCGCGTAATTCAATCGAATTTCCAGCATCTCGACCCAAGCGGAGTACATAACAATACTTAGCAATTAATATTGCTTTGCAGCATCTTGGAAACTTAGATAGTTTTCCGTCAAAACTATGCACTTTGGCATTATGCGACAACCCATTGCTATTTTTTGCTGCATTCGCACAATATTTATTACACTCCTTTAAAACCTTGTCGCAAGGCAAAAATCATCGCGTAGCAGGTCCGTCCAAACGGCTTTTTCGCCCCTCTTTTCTTCATAAAAGCTCGCTATACTTCAACGCTATAGCGAACCGAAAACCATGTCCTCTATCTGACTCATGGTTCGCCTGGTTTCTACGGTTTCCAGTCGAACCATCCTTCACCGTCACAGGAAATTGCTCATGCAACGAAAATCTCTCACGATCCGCCACGCCAAGCTTTGCTTGCTCTTGGGTTGCTCTGCCTTGACATGCATGCCGAGCTGGGCGCAGGAATGGGGTACCTACCTCAAACCTTTTGCAGCGGATTCACTATGGAACAGCAGGCCCATCAATCCGACTTTCTCAGATGATGTAGTCCCGACTTCGGACTACTATCCACTCGTCACCAACGGTGCCTATTCAACCGGTATTTTTCTGGCGAGTCCGAACGATCCACCGGTCACCGTCACCGGTCCCACCGGCAGCAACAGTTTGAAAATCGCCGACGAGGAAGCATTCCACGACATCACTATCCCGCATTGGCCTGCTGCGACTACACCCGCCCCGGGCGGCGATGCTCATGCTGACATCGTTGATCCAACCACCGGAATCATTCATTCCTTCTGGGGCCTGGCTCAACAGGACGGCAAATGGACCGCACGGCTTTATGCCTGGACCAAGCTCAATGGCAGCGGCTGGCCAGACCCGGCCCACTACTATCAGGGCGCACGGGCGACCGGCATTCCAGCTGGTGCAGGCCTGATCCGCATCCACGAAGCCGCTGCAAAGCCTGCCTATTACCCGCATGCGCTGGGCATGTCGCTGACCTTCAATGCCCTGGCTGCCGATCCGGCATACGTATTCCCGTCCACGTCGGCCGACGCCCATGCCAAAGCACTCAATACCGGCACAATCCCTGAGGGGGCGTTGATGATGCTCCCACCCTCATTCGACACCAGCAAGATCACGAACGAGGAGTTGCGCCGCATCGCAGAAACGCTCAAGCGCTACGGCGCCTACGTTGTCGATGCCAATCGCGGCACACCCTTTGCCATCTACGCCGAGATTGGATCTGTCGCCAATCCCGCCCCCAACGGATGGAATGCCGTCGTGGGAAATGAATTGCAAACTATCCGCGCTGCCCTGCGTCGCGTGACCGGTGCCAGTGGCTGGGTGGATGGCAACGGCAAACCTTTCACACCCAACCAGAACCTCAACCTGCTATCGATGCGGGGGGCCTGGACAATACAGTCAGGTAGCGGCCAAGCCAAATTCAGCTCATGGGACCAAGCTGTAGTCTTCAGCGACAGCAGTTCCAATACGGTTGCGGTCAACTACTCAAATCGGGGCATGCAAACCGTCAACTGGGCCAAGCCGGTCATCGGCAAGAATTACAAGCTGACTGCCCGGACCAAGGGAGGTGCAAAACTGCGGTTGACCATCTACGACAAGCTAATCGGCAAGGTCGTCACCGACAGCGGCTATCTTGGCGATGGTCAAAGCACCGTGTTTTCCTGGACCGCGAATACGCCACAGCTGATTATTTATGCCCAAAGTGGCGGCGCAAACTCTTCTGCTGGCGCCGAACTTATCAAGGCCGATTAACGGCTGGAAGGACTACCGCTTCATGCCTCCACCTCCAGGTGGAGGCATCAATACAAGTCAGCCCGTTTTCTCTCGGGCACGCAAGCTCGTCAGCGCGCGCTGCCCGCAGCCTGTTTTTGGGAGCCAGCATCCATATTGAGATACAGCGACCAGCCCATTCCCATCGCGATCCAGAAATACCAGTTGAAGGCCAGATAACTCAACATATTGTCCGAAGCCGAAACGATCAGGTACTCCACCAACGCGCAGATCAGAATGCCGCCAGCCAGCCGATCTTTAGGATAGAGCTTCAACAGCGCGCGGAAACATTGGTAGAACACAGCCAGATACGCCACCAGGCCAACGAATCCGACGTCGAAGAACAGTTGCACAAACACGTTATGCGCCTTCCACTCGATGTTGCCTGCCAAGGGAAAGAACACGTTGGCGTAATACCCGAATGACTCAACTCCGTAGCCCATGAGATAGTGGGTAGCAGCCATCCAGTCCAGCGCGGATTGCCACAAATAAACTCGCCATGCAAATGAATTCAGGCGGCCGTAGCCACTGACCGTATTACCTGCGTCCAGATCAAGCAGGCGCTGCTGCACACTCGGCACCAGCAAGGCAAGCACGCACAGGACAAGGATGTAGATGAGATAGCGACGTTCAAACAGAGCACCGTACAACACGAATAAAACCAAACATGCTACCCATGCGCTACGCGTCTGCGTCAAGAGCAGCATCACGAACAGCAGTCCCACGTAGCCCGTGAAGCAATACCGCTCCAGCGGACTCAAGCTGAATGTCGGGCTTTTGAGCACATACAAGCCCAAGGAAATTACCAGCGTCAGATAAAATGCAAAAATGTTCGCATGCGTAAACGTGCTTTGCAGACGGAAATTGCTGAAACCGCCGCCGGCGTTGAGCCCCGTACTGATCACACCATAAATGACCGGAATAATTGACGAAGCAATGATCACGCGGACCATGAAGCGGAAGTCCTCTGGTGTGCGCACGACATAAAATGCGCAAACGAACACCGCAAAATAGGAACACATCGGCAGCACGGTCTTGATACCGCTGGCCACGTTAGGTGATACCACCAGGCCTGCGATTTCCACTACCAGCAAGATGAGCCAGACCAGTGCCGCTTTGGGCGGCAACAGCTTGGGCTTTTCAATGAAATAAAGCAGTGCGATGAGGACGATCAACCCGTTGATGGCACCTCCCAAGCCTGCCGAGGTCCCGGTGGAGCCCACCCGGGTGGATTCAAGTACGATGTCACCCGAAGACCGCAGCAACAGCACCACGAGCAGTAGCAGCCGCTTGTTGAAGAGGAAGACGCCCGCCAGCAGGAACAAGACTGGCACGGCGGCCAAGCGTGCATAGCTGTCGCCCAGCAAGCCCGTCACCAAAGGCAAGACCATGCCAATGAGCACAGCCACCATCACCGCTGCCCCAAGCACCAGCATCTGTGATGAGTCCAGATTACTTTTTTTCATATCATTGTCCTCGGCTTTTCGCCGACCTTTGCCTGGCGCATGCCCACGTACCGGGAAGAACCTGCACCGCCTTCATTGAGCCATCACACCGGCACAAGCAAACCTGGACTGCTTCTGCCCACTGCTGTCTGCAAGTCTTCCAGGAAACGGTGCTGTAACGCGAAAGCATTCGCTTGATTGTCGTTTTCCTCCAGCAAGCTGGAGGCGCGGACCAGAATGCCGTCCGATACACGTCCGGCCATGCCGTCTTCAAAGATTTTCAGCCGCGCGGCGAGCCCGCCGTTGGGGAAGCCGTCTCCGATCCGCACCCAATAGGTCACCGCCTCCACGCGGTTCTGGTGTGCCGCGATGAATTGCGAACCCATCACGTTTTTCTTTACTCCCGGCATCCCCAAGGCCAGTCGTTTCTGGCCTTTCAGGTTGAAGCCCTGTGCGACGTAACACACTTCCGGCAGATGGATCTTCACGTCCTGCGTCTGCTCGCTGGCATAAGCCAAGGCCAGCATCACCATCTGCCCCTCGCCGTTGACGTAAGTACGGGCGAGTACGTCGTCATAGGGCTGGTCCGAACTGCGATCCGTTCCATCTTCAATGTTGACGGTAACCTGCAGGAAGGGAGAAGGGACCTCATGCCAGTCCCCAAAACGGGAGGGAATGATGTCGTTGAACTTGGCCTTCTTGACGACGTTGACCTCGTGCGGAATGAGCAACTGCACCGCACCGACGGACGCCACCATGAGCAGCGCGACGACTGCCGCCAGCCCTGGATTCATGATGAACTTGGCCCGGTCGTCAGCTCGGGCGCCGCCCGTACGCTGGCGCTGCAAAGCTTCAGGTACGGCAACACCGCGCCATAGGGCATACCGTACGGCTATCCAGCGCAGCAATCCATCGAGCGCCATGATCAGGCCCAAGGCCACCAGGAACAGCAACATCCCTGCGAACCCGTGCAAGAAGCCCTGCCCGGCTGCATCTCCCATATAAAACGTGATGAGCGCCAGCACCATCACCCGCACGGTGTTGGCAGTAAAGGAGATCGGCACGATCAACACGGCCAGCACCAGGTTGCGGAACAAGGATTGGTGACGCACCAGGTTCATGTACAGCAATCCCAGCGCTTCCAGCGTAAACAGCGAGTTCAGACCAGCGCAGGCATCTGCCACCAGCAGTTGGTAAGGCCCGATGTAGAGGATCACCCCGCTACGCGCAATCGGATAACCAAACTCGCGCAGAATCAGTTCGGAGGCATACGACACACCAATCTTCAACGGCTGAGTCAGCAGGTCCACCACCGAAGCCGGCAATGGCACCATGAACATCATGAAGAAAAATGCAAACCACAGCCGGCGGCAGGTACGCAATCCGAACTGCAGCAGCACGATACCGATCAGGATGGGGATCAGCGAACCCGCTTCCATGAACAGAACCGTCTGTGACCGACCCAGCACGAAGCACACCAGGCCCAGCAACAGGAAGAGACTGCCGAGGACCGGAGCCGGCTTGCGCTCGATCAGACCTTCCTCCCGCAACTGCCTTACTCGCACGAACATATAACAGCAAGCCACCGCAAGCACGATGGGGCCATGCGCATTGCGCTCGGTCCCCCATACGCCACGGAACAGGTCGACGAAGCTGGGAATGTACATCGCCGCCAGTCCCGCCACCAGCAGCAGCCAGGGCAGGCCAGAAAAGCGCCGTTCAGGCATGGTCGGGCGTAGGGTCTCGGCAGTCATCTCGTCACTCGCACGAAGGACGATTCTCAGAACTCGTTGACCACGCTGCCGACCACCGCAACGTGGGCGCTGGTAAGTTTCTCAGTCAGTGCGCGTACGGCCGAGATATGGGTCGCGTTGGTCTTTACCACGACCAGACTGGCTCCCGTACGGGCTGAGATCATGTTGCCGTCGGCATAGTGAATGCCCGAAGGCGTATCCACCAGGATGACGTCATAGTCTTGAGCCAGATCATTCAACAATTGTGTGAAGTTGGGACGTCCCAGCAACTCCTGCGGGTTGGGCGGCGTCGGGCCGGCCGGCAGCACCGACAGGTCCAGCAGATCGGGCACGCGCTGTAACGCATCAGCGGCACTGCAGCGACCTGCGATCACGCCAGACAAGCCATTGCGATTATCCAGGCCGAACAACTCGTGCTGACAAGGACTGCGCATGTCGGCATCGATGAGCAAAGTGCGTTCGCCAAGCTGAGAGAAAACGACGGCCAAATTGGAGGCAATGAAGCTGCGCCCTTCCCCGCTTTCAGGGCTGACGATGGAGAGCGACTTATGCTTTGCATCGACATCGAACCAGCGCACCATCAACTGGCTGCGCAGCGCGCGCAACGCTTCCACCTGCTTGCTGAAGGGGTTGTAGGCCGCCACCACTTTTTCGCTGACCTTGCTTTCGCCCTTGAGCAAATAAGGGTAGTCGAACTGGCGCGAGAGGGCCTGCTCGATGTCGGATTGGGTCAGCAATCCCAACTGAACCGCCGCGTCCCCGAAACGCAGACCACGCTCGCGCTGCAGACGCAGAATACGCTCAGCGTTCTCTGGGGAAAGCTTGCCGCTATCGACCAGGATGGCGCCGATCGAGCGATTTGGCAGCGCCGTGCCTTCGGTGAGTGTCAAGGTTGCTGTAGTCATGTTATTCCCGGAGAATCGTTTTTTTATTAGCGAAGAAATAGCCCAGCCTCAGGCTGCCTTGGCACGCCCAAACCAGAAGCGGCGACGGCGTTGCACAGTCGGCGGGCGCGAGATCAAACCCAGTACCGGCAAGCCGAGTTCTTCCACCAGATCATGCTCGGAACGCACTCGACGATTGGCCAGTTCCAGACCCACAGCCGCGATGACCCCGAGGATGCCGCCGACGAAGATGGCCAGGATCAGGTTGAGGAAAATACGCGGACTGGACGGCTGAGGGGGCGGTACTGCGGCCGACAGCAGGGAAATATCCGACTGATTCGACTGGCCTTCCAGATTGGTCTGCGCGAAACGTTGCGAGGTCAGCTCATAGGCACGCTGTGCGCTATCGAGTTCTCGGCTGAGCACGGATAGTTCGTCACGGGTACGGTTCATCTCCAGCACCTTGCGCTTCTGGGCCTCGAACTCCGCACGGATTTCGGCTTCGCGCTTGGCCAGGATGGTGGCATTGGTGCCCACCGAGGAAGAAATCGACGCCGTGGCCGCACTCAACTGTGAGCGCAGACCGTCTCGTTCCGCCTTGGCCGCCAGATAGTCGGGGTGATTGACGCCCAGACGCTTGGATGCCTGCTCAAAACGCGCCTCCGATGCTGCCAGATTGGTCTTGAGTGTTTGCACCAGCGGATTGGCGTTGACGTCCGGCGACTCCGTCGTGCCGCCTGCCGCAGCCTGACGACGGCGCGACTCGGCTTCTGACAAAGCCGCCTGAGCCATCACAAGTTGCGTGGACAGATCATTGAGGCGGTTGGTCTCTACATCGGTACGGTTGTCGATGTTCGTAATACCGTGCTCTTCCTGGTACTTCGAAAGCTTTGCCTGGGCCTGCTCATAGGCATCGCGCAAGACCTTGACCTGATCATTGAAATAAGACGAAGCCTTGCGGGTGGGATCCAGCTTGAGCTGCATGCTTACCTTCTGATACGAGGCCGCGAAAGCGTTGGCCACCAGGGCGGCAAACTGAGGATCCTGTGCCTTGAAGGTAATGTCAATGACGCTGCTTTCCTTGGAAGCTACCGCATCCATCTTCTTGAGCAGCAGCCCGGCCAGCCAATTGCGGATGTCCAAATCGCCGTGGTCATCATCGGCATAGGCATCCTTGACTTCCTGCTGGTCGACGAGCTTCAGGCTATCCACCACGCCCAGCGCCACCGACGGGCTGTTGATGATGGCCACCTGTGTCGGCATGAAACCCGGCAATGCCTGCGGCGCGACCACAAGGCCGGTCACAGGATCAGATGCCTTGTAGTTCAGCACCACAGAGGAAGTTGCCTTGTACTGCTTGGGCAACACCAAGCTGACCACCAGGGCTACGAGCACCGTGATCGAGACGATGAGCAGGATTACCTTGCGGTAGGCCTGAAGGATCAAAAGAAATTGAGATAGATTCATGGGGTTACGCCTCCTGGTTGGCGTCTTCGATAGCTAAACGAAAAAACACTTGCTGCTGCGTAGGCGCTACCGCGCTTAGAACCAGCTTTCCTTGACGTAGACGATGTCATCTGCCTGTAACAAGTCGTCCTTCCTCACATCAATTTCTTGCAGGTTACCTTGCGGATCCCGGCGCTTGACCATCAGGCCCCGCTCGGTTCCTCGCTGTGTCAAGCCGCCGCCGACCGACAAGGCCTGCAAGACCGTCGTACCGCGTTCCAACCTGTACATGCCGGGATGCTGCACTTCGCCGTAAATATAGAAGCGCAAGGCACGCTCCACATAGACCACATCGTTTGCCTTGACCTCCGGCAATTCGCTCGTGTCGCCGCTGTGGGTAATCGCATAGATATCGACCAGCTGCTTGGTCACGGTCTTGCCATCATTGCGCACGATGGTCAGAGCATCACCGCCATCGGGCGTTACACCTCCTGCAAGCGCAATGACGTCAGCCACGTTACGCTTGCCGTCCAGCGAGTAGCGCCCGGGCTTGTTGACCTGTCCCAGCACCGAGACCATTTGGCTTTGGGGAACGGTCACCAGAATATTGACCTGAGGATTGAGCAGATAACCGCCCTTCTTCAGCAAGCCGGCAATCTTGGTCTCAGCCTGAGCTGTCGACAATCCGCCGATCTTGACCTCGCCCACCAGCGGATAGCTGATCACCCCAGCCTCGCTGATTCTGGTTTCCAGCGAGAGATCGTCGCTGCCGTAGACCTTCACCCGGATGACATCGCCGGCGCCCAGCAGAATGTCGTCGGCCTGGGCAAACAAACTCCAACTGGCAAGCATCAGGCCAACCAACAGGAACACCACTTTTCTCATCATTGTCATTACTCCGCAGTACGTCAGGTTCTTGATTCAGGCGTCATGCGCCCGGATGTTGATCAACACTTCCTTACTTGAAACCGGCCACGCCACGTGAAATCGCGTCCTTGTTCACGCTCGGCTCCTCCTGCGCGGCCCGTTCGGCCGGCACGGAATCGGCAGGCGCAGCACTCATATCCTTGAATGACTTGGCCTGTTCCGAATATTCGATCTTGGCATCCTTCTTGAGTCGGTCCACCAGTTGCTCGGAATCCTGACTCTGCCTCTGGGCCATCAGATATTGCTGGATCTGCGGAGTCGCCACGGCCAGCGAGACCGGCACACTCTTGATGTCCTGCAACGACGTCAGGATCGCGGTCGGGCCTTCGATCACCACAAACAGTGCACCGCGCTCCATGTTCTTGAGGCTGGCATTCATCTGCGGCGGCAGGTCGGCCGAGGTCTTGACGACCTGTTGACGGGCGTACTGGACGCGATGCCCATCAAGCCACGAAACGATATCTTCCAGCCGTTTGCCCGGCTGCTCCATCAAGCTGTTGAGCTCGGGCGTCAGATTCGTACCGGCAATGATCAATTGAGAGAACTCATACTGCCTGCGCTGAGCGAACCAGTCGGGGTTCTTGCGATACAAGTCTTCGATGTCCTGCTCCGACGGACGCGCCGGGGCCTTCAGTTTCCTTGCGACGTAGCTCTGCGCGAGCACCAGATTACGCGCCCGCTCCATATCGGCCAGCACCGCTGGATCGATATCGAGCTTGTCCTTTTTGGCTGCATTGACGAGCAATTGCCGTGCCACCAAACCATCGAGCAACTGCTTGGTGACCTGCGTACCCCCAGTCTTGGCCAGTTCGTTGTTGACCTGGTGGATCGTGATCTCCTGACCATCCACATTGGCCACCACCTGACTGGAACCGGACGATGCCTTCTTTTCACTGCAAGCGACCAATGCCATCAAGAGCATGGCCGAGACCAGCGCCTTCGTGGCGAGACCGTGATGCAGTGAAACCGCTGCCTTCCCATTTTTCATTTGCGCAAGCTCTCTTCTTCTCTCTGTCACTTGTTGCCGGCAGTCTCGGCCGGTGCATGTCGCCCCCCTCCCCTGCGAGGAGGCGTGGTCCATCAGTAAGCGTTGTCGCGTTTGATCACCATGCGCACGGTCTGGAAGATGATCCACAGATCAAACATCAGCGACCAGCGGCGCAAATATTCCAGATCGAATTCAATGCGTGCCTTCATCTTGTCCAGCGTTTCGGTCTCGCCGCGCAGGCCGTTGACCTGGGCCCAGCCGGTGATGCCCGGCTTGACCTTGTGGCGCAGCATGTAGCCCTTGATCTGCTTGCGATAAAGTTCGTTATGGGCCACCGCGTGCGGACGCGGACCGACGATACTCATGCGTCCCTGCAGGACGTTGAAGAACTGCGGCAATTCGTCCAGCGAGCTGGAGCGCAGGAAGCCACCGATCTTGGTCAGACGCATGTCGCCCTTGGTGGCCTGCGTGACCTTGCCGCCATCTTCCATGACCGTCATGGAGCGGAATTTGTAGACCACGATTTCTTCCCCGTCCAGCCCGTAGCGTCGTTGCTTGAAGATGATCGGACCAGGAGAGGTCAGCTTGACGCAGATGGCGATGACCATCATCACCGGCAGCAGCATCAGCAGGATGCCGGAAGCCAGTACCAGGTCACTCAAGCGCTTGACGACGTTGTTGGTGCCGGTAAAGGGCGTCTCGCAGATGGCCATCACGGCCATACCGCCCACGTAGTCGAAGCGCGCCTGGATCAGGTTGAAAATGTAGATATCCGGGATGAAGTAGATCGACGCCGTGGTGTCCTGCAGCTCGTCGATCATCTGCAGCACGCGCGGTTGTGCAGAGATCGGCATGCTGATGTAGACCATGTTGATGTTGTTCTCGCGCACGTAGGCGGCCACGTCGGTCATCTTGCCGTGCAGGGGTGTATAGGTGCCGGCGGGCTGACGATTGAGCTCACGGTCGTCAAAGAATCCCATCAGTCTGATCATCAGGGAGGGATACTTTTCCATGCGGTCGGCCAGCTTCAGCGCGGCCGGATTGACGCCGATGATGATCGCCTTGCGCACTTCCCCTTTGGTGTGCAGGTCGCGCATGACGCGCGACTGCAAATGCTGGGAGACGACCAGGCCGACAGGCGTAGTGACCACCCAGAAGAAGATCGCCCGCATCGACAGGTTCTGGTAGAAGTCGCAGATGTACGCCACCAGCACCAGTACCGCTGCCACGGCAATCCAATCCATGACGGGCGCGAACGACGACGGCCCTTTGGGATTGCGCCGCAGTCGGCGCTGGTGAAACTCGGTAAAGAAATAGGATGACAGGAAGAAGGCCATGATGGCGAGCACCCAGTAGTCACCGACGAAGGGATGCCCATGCATACGCACCAGCACCCACAGATACGCGACAATCAGCGCCGGTTCGACGAAGCGCTTGAATACCATGGTGATGGTATTGGGCTTGACGTTGACCAACGGCAGGCCATCATGCAGGTCGGTCATTTTGGGGGCCTCAGAATTCATAGCGCGAAGTCAAAGAGATGCCGTTGGAGAGATAACTGAAACTGGTGATGTTGGACTGCAGTTTTTCGCGGTATACCGCCAGCACCAGAGACAGCGAATTCGTAGGCGCGTAGGTCAGGCTCAGGCTGGCCTTGTCGTAAGTGTCGCGACGATTGGATGGCGTGATCCCTGTAATGATCGACGCGCCGTTGTAATTGCGACGTTCGTGATCGATCACACCATCCACGCGAAGCTTGGCGGTGGGCAAATACACTGCCGCCAAGTTGACACCAGTGGTCAGTGCAAAGTTAGCGTCAACATCGTTGACTCCGCCAATCTCGCGCCAAAGGTTGGCCTTGAAGCCGGTCTTTCCTGTGGCTTGCCACTCGCCAATCAATCTTGCATTGAAACCGCGATAGCCATTGCCGCTAGCGGCTGAGTTGCGCTCGCGGCGGGTCAATCCCCCAAGAAACTGCAACTTTGTCTCACCGCTGTACAACCATACGATTTTGGCCTTGTAATCCTCTTGGGTGAAGGAGTTATTAAGCGTGCTCGTCCCCACCACCGTATCGAAAGGATAATTCCCGACCGTCTTGCGCGCTTGCACGCCCGCCACACTTCCACTTCGCGCCGTGTAATCCAGACCCACTTCCGCCAGATTCTGCGTGAAGTTGTTAGCCTGTTGGCTACTCAAGTCATAAGCCAAACCAAATTGCGAGGCTTGAGCGCGCACTGTCCAGTCTGGATGTAGTTGCCATGCCGCACTGGCGTATTTGGTGTCCATCGTTCGGATATTCGGCACAAACACCCGCAAGTTCTGAAAAGGGGTCAAGGAGCGAGAATAGACATAGCCGACGTTGCCCGAGAATCGCTCGCCCAACACCCACGCCCAATCCGCCTTGAGGTCCCGCGCATCATTATCAAACTGCTTGAAAAAATCAAAAGTGTTCTTGGTGGCGCTTGCATCCACCAAGATGTGCTGGCGACCAACCATCCGATCAATACGGATACCACCCACCTTGCTTTGAACGTTATCCGACAGCTTGGAGGTACCCAGCGCTGCCTCGGCCGCCTCCGGACTGCTTAACCGCAACAAGTTGTCGTCATGCAAATACGTATACTGCACATACGGGACAACCACCTGACCGGGGTCTGCCGCGAATACAAAAGGGCAAGTCAGCGACACCATCAGAGCACACACTCGCACCTGGGTCTTGCGCTTGCTGCTATTGCGAAACTGCCGTGGCATCACGAATCAGCGCCCTTTCTTTTATAGTTTTACTTTTGAAACAATGGCAACATTAAGCGTTTAAATTGCTGCGTTGCAACACGCAAAATTTAGGAGTAATCATGCATCATTTTTGAAATTTAGGCAAAAAAATATGATAGGAATTGCCCCGTGGAAAAACGATCCAATAATGATACGCGCCAGTAAAATCGCGGCTATCAGACAAGGACGCATGGCCTTGTAGGAGAATCGGAAAATTTGTGATTTAGCAACAAACGCATCAAATCACATAAACTATTTATATCGCGATGCAACAAAACTGAACGTTTATCTTGCGACAAGAGTCCCGGCACTTTATATGCGCTGCACAAGCCGCTAAGATGCCTTGGCGAAATCGCATCCCCCCTTCCCGACACCACTGATTTCTTAATGAACTGGCACACCATCACCTTCCTCGGCGACAGCACCATGACCATTCCAGGCGCCTGCATCCTCGCACTTTGGCTGGGCGCCAACCGGATGTGGCGTCCGATGTTCGCCTGGCTGCTCGCCTTCGGCATGGCCATGTCCATCGTCGTCATCAGCAAGCTGCTGTTCATGGGCTGGGACATCACCCTACCCAGGCTCAACTTCACCGGCTTCAGTGGCCATACGGCCTCTTCCAGCGCGCTTTACCTGTCGATCGCACTGCTGCTGACACAGAATGGCAGCCGCGCCCGGCGCGCACTGGTCCTGGCACTGACGGCGGTGCTGGTCACCGCGGTAGGGCTGTCACGACTGATGATCAAAGTTCATTCTGAATCCGAAGTACTGCTCGGCCTGCTGGTGGGCGCCGCTGCGGCTTGGGGATTCGGCCTGTCGCTGCGACAGTCGGCTCCGCCGTTACGCCACCTGTTGCTGCCGGTGGGCCTTGCTGCCGTGCTGATGATGACCGGCTTCGATAAACCCGCCCCTACCCAGAGCTTCCTGCAGGAACTGGCCAAGAATCTGTCCGGCCGGCCCGAGCCCTACATGCGCCACGAACCGCTCTGAGGCGGTTAATCTCTTCATGAAAACTGCCGCTCAACTGAAAACTCAACGGCAGCCAGGCAGAAATCGCCTGCGGCTAACTGCTTGAACTCACCCAAAATGTTGTAACTTTTTTATTGATTCTACGAGTTAAGTTGTCAATCGATCAAGCAAAAACCGAAGGTTGTAACAATTTAGGAAATATTTACCACAGTAAAAATAATCCACTTGACTACTTCATCTGCGGCCGCAGTGCTTAACACCCCTCGCTCTGCACCCACCTGGACATGTAACACGCCCCTGCCCCATAGCTCTCCAAGCCCCCATCCTCTGGCAGGTCGGCCATCGCATCGATAGTGAATCCAGCCGCCTGCCAATATGCACTCGATGCATGAACCGCCACCAGCGTGGCACGCGGCAAAGCAGCCAATACGCAAAGACGCAGCAAGTCCTCCACCAGCGCGCGGCCCAGTCCTGAACCGCGCGCCCGCGGCAGCAAGGCCACGTCATGCAGGTGCAGGCAGTCGGAGCCATCCAGACTGCCGAGCAAGGTATTCAACGCCGGCGGATGGCGATGCCTGGCTGGATGCATGAAGGCGTAGCCGATGACCTCTTCCATCACCTCTTGGGCAATCGCAATCCGGCAGCCTTGAGGAAACAAGTCCAGCCGCTCGGCGAAGACTTCCTGCGCCTCGAAATAAGCTTCATGTACCTGTGCCGCGATATGCATCACTTGCGGCAAATCGTCGGCCCGCATCGGGCGCCATTGGTAGTGGGTCATGGATGTTCTCCTTGTGAGCGACGGGCTCGGCGCCAGCACCGATTTGAAAAAGAAAAACGCCGCAGGATGGTCATAGAAGACCCGCCTGCGGCGTTTCAATGGTGGCCTCCGCCACGGATACGACCAAGGTCGCCGTGCCCGACGCAGCTGCGCCAAGCGGGACCATCAGAACTGCTCAGGTGGCTGCTGCGCCCGGCTTCAAGGTCTCCAGCACGGCCTGCAACTCCGCACGCAGCGCGTCGATGGCAGCCTCATCCAGGCTGATGACCGGACGTTGCGGCTCTTGCGGCAGCTCCGCCTCGTGGGTGCCATCGAGCTTGTTGCGTGCCCCGCTGATGGTGAAGCCTTGTTCGTAAAGCAGCTCGCGGATGCGGCGGATCAGCAGCACTTCATGGTGCTGGTAATAACGCCGGTTGCCGCGACGCTTCACGGGTTTCAGCTGGGTGAATTCCTGTTCCCAGTAGCGCAGCACGTGCGGCTTGACGCCACACAGTTCGCTGACCTCGCCTATCGTGAAATAACGCTTGGCCGGGATGGGCGGCAAGACGATGGCCGCCGGTTTGTTGACACGATCATTCATAGATTAGACGGACATTTCAACGGGGCTGCCGCTGGAGAGTTCCACCATTTCCTTCAATTTCTGGCTGGCATGGAAGGTCACGACACGTCGCGCCGTGATCGGGATTTCCTCGCCAGTCTTGGGATTGCGACCAGGCCGTTGCGGCTTGTCGCGCAGCTGGAAATTACCGAAGCCGGACAGCTTGACGGCCTCGCCACGTTCGAGTGCGTTGCGAATCTCGTCGAAGAAGGTTTCCACCATGTCCTTGGCTTCGCGCTTGTTCAGACCGACCTGCTCGAACAAAAGTTCGGCCAGCTCGGCCTTGGTCAGCGTCGGCAGGTTCTTGTCAGCCTGCGAACGTGCCTGAGATTCCAGTACGGCACGATGCAGGTCGGCGTCCAGCACGGATTGAAATTCGTTCGAATTCACGTTGTTCATGGCGATGAATGACTGGGCCTCAACCGATTCCGGTCTGTAATTATTTTCGCTCTCGGACATCACATCAGGCACGCAACCTGGCGCCGAGCTTGGCGCTCGCAGCGGCCACCAGTGCATTCACCGCAAGGTCAACCTTGTCATCCTGAAGGGTGTTTTGAGTATCTTGCAAGGTGCAGCGGAACGCAAGGCTTTTTTCGTCCGCTTCGAGTCCCTTGCCTTGATATTCATCAAATAAAACAAGGGCTTGCAAGATAGCGCAATCCGCATTGCTCTGCTTTTCAGCGGCAAAGACGTCCAGCAATTGCTGGGCGCCGACCGACTGCTTGACCACCAGAGCGATGTCGCGGCTGACCGCCGGGAACTTGGAGATTTCGACGTAGGACGGCAGGTCGCGCTGCTGCAAGGCTTGCGCATCCACCTCGAACACCACGGGCGCCAGCGGCAGGTCGTACTTCTGCTGCCACTTGGGATGCAGTTCGCCGATCACGCCGACTACCTTGTCACCCACCAGCACGTGGGCGGTGCGCCCCGGATGCAGGGCCGGATGTTCCGCCTTGACGAAGCGCAGCGCGCGCGGGGCAAACAGTGCTTCCAGGTCGGCCTTGACGTCGAAGTAATCGACGTTGCGGGTCGGCTGGCCCCATTGCTCGTCAGCCACCGGGCCATAGGCCAGCGCGGCCACGCGCTTGGGCTGCTCGAAACCGGCGACAGCCAGCGGACCATCGGCGATGGCAGCATTCTTGCTGAACACGGCACCCACCTCGAAGACGCGAATGCGCGCCGCCTTGCGGTTGACGTTGTAGCGGGCATTGGCCACCAGGCCGGCGATCAGCGAGGAGCGCATCACGCTCATCTGGCTGGCAATGGGGTTCAACAGCTTGATGGGATCGGCATTGCCGGCGAAGTCGGCTTCCCAGGCGCTCTCCACGAAGCTGAAGTTGACCACTTCCTGGTAGTCCTGATCAGCCAGCAGGCGGCGGATGGCGAACAGCGAACGGGTATTCTCGGGCGCGATGCGCATCGCATTGGCGGCCACCGGGGGCAGCGCCGGGATGTTCTCGAAGCCGTAGACGCGCGCAACTTCCTCGATCAGGTCTTCCTCGATCTCGATGTCGAAGCGATAGGACGGCGGTGTCACCGAGAACAGTCCAGGCTGGTAGTCGAACGAGAGGCCCAGGCGCTTGAAGATGTCCGACACCATCTCGTCGGTGATCTCCACGCCGATCACCTTGGCTGCGCGGGCGGTGCGCAGCGAGACCGGTTCGCGCTTGGGCAGGTTGACGATCTGGTCGTCCACGGGACCGACGCGGGTCTCGGGCGTGCCGCAGATTTCCAGCAGCAGCGCGGTGATGCGTTCGATGTGATCGACCACGGTGGCGAAGTCCACACCACGCTCGAAACGATGCGCGGCATCGGTCGAGAAGTTGTAGCGGCGCGCACGCCCCTGGATCGCCTGCGGGAACCAGAAAGCGGCTTCCAGGTAGATGTTGGTGGTCTCCAGCGAGACCGCAGTCGCGTCACCGCCCATGATGCCGGCCAGCGATTCGATTTCCTTGTCGTCGGAAATCACGCCGACCCATTCATCGACTTCCACGGTATTGCCGTTGAGGAGCTTCAGGGATTCACCCTTGCGGCCCCAGCGCACGTCGAGGCCGCCGTGGATCTTGTCCAGGTCGAACACGTGCGAGGGACGGCCCAGCTCCAGCATCACATAGTTGGAGATGTCCACCAGGGCCGAGATCGAGCGCTGGCCGCTGCGCTCCAGGCGCTGCTTCATCCATTGCGGCGTGGCGGCCTTGGCGTTGAGGCCACGGATCACGCGGCCGGCAAAGCGGCCGCACAGATCAGGCGCGGAAATGCGTACGGGCAGTTTCTCGTCCAGGTTGACGGCAGCGGCTTGATAGACCGGAGCCTTCAGCAGTGCACCGGTCAGCGCCGAGACTTCGCGCGCCACGCCCAGCACCGACAGGCAGTCGGCCTTGTTGGGAGTGAGCTTGATGGTGAACTTCAGGTCATTCAATTGCAGGTAGTCGCGGAAATTCTGGCCTACCGGCGCATCGTCGGGCAGCTCCAGCAGGCCGCCATGATCTTCCGACAGCTTCAGTTCGCGTGCCGAGCACAACATGCCCTGCGATTCCACGCCGCGCAGCTTTCCGACCTTGATCTCGAAGGGCTTGCCATCGGCACCCGGCGGCAGCACGGCACCGACCATGGCGCAAGGCACCTTCAGGCCCGCGCGCACATTGGGCGCGCCGCAGACGATGTTGAGGATGGTGCCGGTATGAACATTCACGCGGCAGACGTTCAGGCGGTCCGCATCCGGATGCTTGGTCACTTCCAGCACCTCACCCACCACCACGTTGGTGAAGGGAGGCGCGACCGGTTCGACTTCCTCGACTTCCAGACCGGACATGGTCAGCAAGTGCGACAGTTCATCCGAGGTCATGGTCGGATTGACCATGGTACGCAGCCATTTTTCAGAGAATTGCATGATTCAGACTTTCAGCTATCGGCTATGAGCCAGAGGCGCGCCGCGACGGCGCGGCGCCCTGCGTGATCGAATTAATTGAATTGCTTCAGGAAGCGCAGGTCGCCTTCGTAGAACAGGCGCAGGTCGTTGATCCCGTAGCGCAGCATGGTCAGGCGCTCAAGGCCCGAGCCGAATGCGAAACCGATGTACTGCTCGGGATCGAGGCCCATGTTGCGCACCACGGTCGGATGCACCTGGCCAGCGCCGGAGACTTCCAGCCAGCGGCCTTTCAGGGGACCGCTGCCGAAGGCGATGTCGATCTCGGCCGAAGGTTCGGTGAAGGGGAAGTAGGACGGACGGAAACGCACCTGCAGATCGTCGGTCTCGAAGAAGGCCTTGACGAAGTTGAGGTACACGCCCTTGAGGTCGGCAAAGCTGATGTCCTCGGCGATCCACAGGCCTTCGACCTGGTGGAACATCGGCGAGTGAGTGGCATCGCTGTCGACGCGATAGGTGCGGCCCGGTGCGATGACCTTGATGGGCGGCTTGTTCATGCGAGCGTAGCGCACCTGCATCGGGCTGGTGTGGGTACGCAGCAGCAGGGGCTTGCCCTGGGTGTCGTTGCCTTCGATATAGAAGGTGTCCTGCATCGAGCGCGCCGGGTGATTCTCGGGGCTGTTCAATGCGGTGAAATTGGTCCAGTCGGTCTCGATTTCGGGACCGTCGGCGACGTCAAAGCCGATGGAGCGGAAGATTTCCTCGACGCGCTGCCACGAGCGCATCACAGGGTGAATGCCGCCCACGCCACGGCCGCGGCCCGGCAAGGTGACGTCGATGGCTTCGGCATTCAGGCGCGCCTGCATCTGGGCGTGGGCCAAAGCATCGCGGCGTGCGGTCAGCGCGGTTTCGATCTGTTCCTTGGCGACGTTGATGATCGCCCCTTGTACCTTGCGCTCTTCCGGCGCCAGCTTGCCCAGTCCCTTCATCTGCTCGGTGATCTGGCCGGTCTTGCCGAGGTACTTGGCCTTGGCATTTTCCAGTGCGGCGGCGTCGGGCGCGGCGGCGAAATCAGCCTGCGCCTGCGTGACCAGTTGGCCCAGGAGTTGGTCTAGGGGATTCATGCGGTAAGTCTCGCTCCAATCGAAAATCCGACGACGAAGTCGAAAAGAAGGGATTCACGGAAGGTGAATCAAAAAAATCCACGAAACCGTGGATCAAAAACATACGGGGCATCGGTGTAACACCTTTGCCCCGCAGGATTTTGCAGCGCCGGCTGCTCGTCTGACTTGCGTCGGATGTTGCGGCCGGCTACCGCAAACACGCTGTCGATTTAGGCGGCAGCGATGTTGGCCTTCACCTGGTTGACGATGGCAGCGAAAGCAGCCTTGTCGGTGACAGCCATGTCGGCCAGAACCTTGCGGTCCAGTTCAATCGCAGCCTTCTTCAGGCCGTTCATGAACACGCTGTAGGTCACGCCGTGCGAACGCGCAGCGGCGTTGATACGGGCGATCCACAGGGCGCGGAACACGCGCTTCTTGTTACGACGGTCACGGTACGCGTACTGACCAGCGCGCATGACTGCTTGCTTGGCAATACGGTAGACGTTTTTACGACGGCCGCGGTAACCCTTGGCGAGTGCGAGGACTTTCTTGTGGCGGGCACGTGCTGTTACCCCACGTTTGACTCTAGGCATAGTAGCTCCTTAGTGTATGGTGAGGTTAAGCGAACGGCAGCATCGCGCGAACGGAATTCAGGTTCGTCTCATGGACGCCCTCGGTACCGCGCAGTTGACGCTTGTTCTTGGTGGTCTTCTTGGTCAGGATGTGACGCTTGAAGGCTTGACCGCGCTTGACGGTACCGCCCGGGCGGACGCGAAAACGCTTCTTCGCGCTGCTCTTCGATTTCATCTTAGGCATAGCAACTCTGTCCTTTCGGACAGCTCCATTTTTTGATGATTGCAGGTGGCAGCACGCTCGCTGCTCTTGGATGCCTGCTCTCACTTATTTGACAGCGGGAGAACCCGCTGCTTTTGCCTGGCGCAGTCGCCTGCGCCCTGCAAATCCTTTGTCGGCCTTAGCGCCGCAAGGTCTGCGGCATGGACGACACCGGGGAGATGTCGTCCTGATACGGCTAACTGCTTGAAACCAGGAAAACTGAAAAAGATATAAACGATTTATTTCTTTTTCTTGGGCGCCAGCACCATGATCATCTGGCGACCTTCCATCTTGGGAAACTGCTCGACCTGGCCATACGGTTCCAGATCAGCCTTCAGGCGCTCCAGCACGCGCATGCCGATTTCCTGGTGAGCCATTTCACGACCGCGGAAACGCAGCGTGATCTTGGTCTTGTCGCCGTCTTCCAGGAACTTGGTGAGGTTGCGCAGCTTGATGTTGTAATCGCCATCATCGGTACCCGGGCGGAACTTGACTTCCTTGACCTGGATGACCTTCTGCTTGAGCTTGGCCTCGTGTGCCTTCTTCTGCTCCTGGTACTTGAACTTGCCGTAGTCCATCAGACGGCAGACCGGAGGTTGCGCAGTGGGCGCAATCTCGACCAGATCGACTTCAGCCTCTTCGGAAAGCCGTAAGGCTTCAGCCAGGCTGACGATGCCCAGAGGCTCGTTGTCGACACCCGAAAGGCGCACTTCCGGCGCAGTGATCTCGCGGTTGAGGCGATGCGACTTGTCAGTAGCTATTGCAGTTTCCTTTTAAAATCCAATGAATTAAGCCGTGCTCTTGCGCTGGGAGGAAGCCCTAGGCTTCCCCGTCTCAGGCTTTGGCGGCTACCTCATCCTTGAGGCGTTCCACCAAGGTGTCGATGGACATGACGCCCAGATCGACATTGCCCCGCGCACGCACGGCCACAGTGTTGGCATCCCGTTCTTTATCGCCGACAACCAAGATATAGGGCGGCTTCTGAATAGAATGCTGCCGTATTTTATAGGTAATCTTCTCGTTGCGCAAATCGGTCTCGACCCTAAACCCTTGTTTTTTCAGCGTTTGTGCAACGTTCTGCACATAATCGGCCTGCGCATCGGAAATATTCAGGATGACAACTTGCGTTGGCGCCAGCCACAAGGGCATGGCACCGGCGTGGTTTTCGATCAGGATGGCGATGAAGCGCTCCAGCGAGCCGACGATGGCCCGGTGCAACATCACGGGCACCTTGCGGTTGTTGTCTTCCGTGACATATTCCGCACCCAGGCGCGCCGGCATGGAGAAGTCCACCTGCATGGTGCCGCACTGCCAGGAACGGCCGATGGAATCCTTCAGGTGGTATTCGATCTTCGGGCCATAGAAGGCGCCCTCGCCCGGCAGTTCCTCCCACTCCGAACCGGAGGCGCGGATGGCTTCACGCAGGGCATTCTCGGCCTTGTCCCAGACCTCTTCTGCGCCGATGCGCTTTTCCGGACGCAGCGCCAGCTTCACCGCCACTTCCTTGAAACCGAAGCAGTCATAGACTTCACGCACCACGCGGTTGAAGGCAGCCACTTCTTCCTGGATCTGGTCTTCGGTACAGAAGATGTGACCATCATCCTGGGTAAAGCCGCGCACGCGCATCATGCCGTGCAGCGCACCCGAGGGCTCATTGCGGTGGCACTGGCCGAATTCGCCATAGCGCAGCGGCAGGTCGCGGTAGCTGTGCAGGCCGGAATTGAAGATCTGGATGTGGCCCGGGCAGTTCATGGGCTTCAACGCATAGGCGCGGTTTTCCGACTCGGTCGTGAACATGTTTTCACGATAGTTTTCCCAGTGGCCGGTCTTTTCCCACAGCGAGCGGTCCAGGATCTGCGGCGCCTTCACTTCCTGGTAACCGTTGTCCTGATAGACGCGGCGCATGTATTGCTCCACCTGCTGCCAGATGGTCCAGCCCTTGGGATGCCAGAAGATCAGGCCCGGCGCCTCGTCCTGGAAGTGGAACAGGTCCAGCGCGCGACCCAGCTTGCGGTGGTCGCGCTTTTCGGCCTCTTCCAGCATGTGCAGGTAGGCTTCCTGATCTTCCTTCTTGGCCCAGGCAGTGCCGTAGACACGCTGCAGCATCTCGTTGTTGGAATCGCCACGCCAGTAGGCACCGGCCAGCTTCATCAGCTTGAATACCTTCAGCTTGCCGGTGGACGGCACGTGCGGGCCGCGGCACAGGTCGGTGAAGTTGCCTTCGGTGTAGAGCGAGACGTCCTCGTTCTGCGGAATGGAGGCGATGATCTCGGCCTTGTAGTCTTCGCCGATGGACTTGAAGTAAGCCACGGCCTCGTCACGCGGCAGCACCTTGCGGGTGACCGGCTCATCCTTCTTGGCCAGCTCGGCCATCTTCTTTTCGATGGCTTGCAGGTCTTCCGGAGTGAAGGGACGCTTGTACGAGAAGTCGTAATAGAAGCCATTGTCGATGACCGGGCCGATGGTGACCTGGGCGTCGGGGAACAGCTCCTTGACCGCATAGGCCAGCAAGTGGGCAGTGGAGTGGCGAATCACTTCCAGGCCATCGGCATCCTTGTCGGTGATGATGGCCAGGTCCGCATCCTTGTCGATCAGATAGGACGTATCGACCAGCTTGCCATCGACGCGGCCCGCCAGGGCCGCCTTGGCCAGGCCGGTGCCGATGTTGGCGGCGACCTGCGCCACCGTGACCGGGTTGTCGAACTGGCGTTGCGAACCATCGGGAAGACGAACTGAAACCATTGTGCACTCCATGTCGGCAGCCTTGCTGCCTTGCCTGTTGAGGGTAATGTCGAAAAGACGGACGAAAAAAAACGCGGACCAGCCGCGCTTTTTCAAAGGACGAAAAAGAACCCGACTAGCGTCGCGTGAAAACCTCGGTGGTAGTTCGCGGTGTCATAACCGGTTTGCCTTTCTCGCTCTTACAGATGAGGGGGTATGGAATCTCTGGGCAGCTGCCAGCAGGGGCAGAACAGACCGAAGCGCAGCATTATAGCAAACTTTGCACGAACATCGGCACGCTTGCCGCACAGCATCAGCCCATACCCCGGACAATACGGCGCTGTCGGGCTACCCGGGCCCGGCGGAAACGGCGATAACCGGCAAGCTTCTTCACTTCCATCGATCAGAAATGACGCCTCACGCCAAAAAACGAAACGGCATCCGAAGATGCCGTCTGCCGTTTGCCGTCTCAAGCGAAGCGAATCAAGCCGCTCATCAAGCGTTGGCCATCGCGGCGCGGCGAGCCAGTATCTTCTCGATCTTTTCCTTGAGGGTAGCCGCCGTGAAGGGCTTGACGATGTAGCCATCGGCACCCGACTGCGCCGCCACGACGATGTTTTCCTTCTTGGCCTCGGCCGTGATCATCAGCACCGGCAGATGGGCCAGCGAGGGCGTGGCGCGGATTTTCTTGAGCAGCGTCAAGCCATCCATGCCCGGCATGTTCCAGTCGGTCAACACGAAGGTCACCGGCAAGGCGCCCGCCTCCAGGATTTTCAAGGCCGAAGAGCCGTCGTCGGCCTCCACCATCTTGGTGTATTCGAGTTCCTTCAGCAGGCCGCTGACAATGCGACGCATTGTCGAAAAGTCATCAACCACGAGGAAATACTGATCATCTGCTGCCATAGGAAAATTCGTTGAACCGTGAAAATGAGGATTGGAGATGTTATCCGCGAAAAAATTCGGGGCAAGTGTAAAGCATTTTGAGATGCTTCCGCGAAACATCTCGCGCATTCCTTCATAAAATTCACTTTTTCTCACCTGCCATTGACCCGCCGCAAAGCCATGGAGGCCGCTGCCACGCCATTGGCATCAGCAGTGGTCAGGATTCACGGGGAAATGAATGGAAATGAAGGATGGCGCAGAAAAACAAAAAGGAAGCCGCCAGCGCGCTTCCTTTTGTGGATTCCTGCATGTGTCGCATATTTCTTCACCCAACCCTTCAGCTTCATCCGGAAGCAAAAGAATTGGTAGGCACGATTGGACTCGAACCAACGACCCCTACCATGTCAAGGTAGTGCTCTAACCAGCTGAGCTACGCGCCTATCGAAGAATGCTGCTACTTAAAATAAAAAAGGAAGCCGAGAACGCGCCTCCTTTTTATCGCTCCGCCCCAACCCGACCATCCCGCACGGGACCAGAAGAATTGGTAGGCACGATTGGACTCGAACCAACGACCCCTACCATGTCAAGGTAGTGCTCTAACCAGCTGAGCTACGCGCCTAACGAAGAAGCGAGAGTATAGGAGACTTTTCAAAATTTGCCAAGGGGTAAATGCTGAAAATGATGAAAAAGTAAAAATAATTCTCGTCTTTCACCAGGCATCCCGCCTCCCCTGCCCGCTCTCCTATTGGCGCTTGGCGTCGATGACGCCCTTGACTTCGCGGATCACCGTCAAGGCCTTCTGCAACTGCTCGGTCGAACCGATCTCGGCCGTGAAGGCCATGCGCGCCTGCCCCTTCACGCTTTGCGTACTGACGCCGATCACGTTGATCTTGTCGCGCAGGAAGATATCGGAGATATCGCGCAGCAAGCCCTGCCGGTCGCTGGCCAGCACGAAGATATCGACCGGATACACCGTATCGCGCGCCGGCGCTCCCCAGGTCGTCTGGATAACCCGTTCCGGCGCGTGCGAGCTCATCTCGGCGAAGTTCTTGCAGCTCACCCGATGGATGGAAACGCCCTTGCCGCGCGTGACGAAGCCGGCGATCACATCCGGTGGTGCCGGCTTGCAGCAGCGCGCCAGCTGGGTCAGCAGACCATCCGTGCCGACCACCAGCACGCCCGACTTGGCGCCCTGCACGATGCTCGAGGCCCGGCTCTTGCGGGTGATCAGGGCCTCGTCGTCGATCTCGGGTTTCTTTTCCTCGCCCACGTGCAGCGCCTGCTCCACGTGCCGCAGACTGAATTCTTCCTTGGCCAGCGACAGGCACAGGTCATCGACCTTGGCAAAGCCCAGTTTCTGGGCCAGCTCTTCCAGGTTGACGGCGGTCTTGCCTTCGCGCTGCAGGGTCTTTTCCAGCAAGCCACGGCCGACGGAGAGCGTTTCTTGCTGCTCGATGGCATTGAACCAGGCACGGATCTTGGAACGCGTGCGCGAGCTGGCCGCATAACCGGGACTGAGCCAGTCGCGCGACGGGCCCACGCCGGGGCCACTCTTGGCGGTGATGATTTCTACCGTCTGGCCATTCTTGAGCGTGGTGTTCAACGGCACCATCACCCCATCCACACGCGCACCACGGCAGCGGTGGCCGACATCGCTGTGCAGGTGATAGGCGAAGTCGATGGGTGTGGCGCCGCTGGGCAGTTCGATCACGCGCGCCTGTGGCGTGAGCACATAGATGCGCTCATCCAGCGTGGCCGACTTGAGCTTTTGCACCCAGTCGCGGCGCACTTCTTCCTGGTCCACCACGGCATCGGTGACTTCATTCTTCCAGGCCAGCAGCTGGCGCAGCCAGGCGATTTTCTCGTCATATTTCTGCGCCGAGAAATTCGATCCGCCGCTTTCCTTGTAGCGCCAGTGCGCCGCCACGCCGTATTCGGCGAAGTGGTGCATCTCGTGCGTACGGATCTGCACTTCCAGCGCCCGGCCATCCTCGGCCATCACCACCGTGTGCAGCGACTGGTAACCATTCTGCTTGGGACGGGAGATGTAGTCGTCGAACTCTTCGGGAATCGGCGTCCAGATGTTGTGCACGATGCCCAGCACCGAATAACAAGTCTTCACATCATCGACGATGACACGGAAGGCACGCACATCGTAGAGCTCGGAAAAATCGATGGACTTGCCGCGCATCTTGTTCCAGATGCTGTAGATGTGCTTGGGCCGCCCGCTAACCTCCGCGCGGATGTCCTGGGCCGCCATCTCCGCGCGCAGGCGCGCGATCGCATTGGCCACGAAGGCTTCGCGCTCCAGGCGTTTTTCTTCGAGCATCTTGGCGATGCGCTTGTAGGTCACCGGCTCCAGGAAGCGGAACGACAGGTCCTCCAGTTCCCACTTCAGCTGCCAGATCCCCAGCCGGTTGGCCAGTGGCGCGTAGAGGTCGAAAGTCTGGCGCGCGTACTGCGCGCTGGCCTCGTTCTCCTGCTTGGTCTCGGCGAAGTAGCGCAAGGTGGCCACGCGCGAGGCCAGGCGCACCAGCACTGCACGCATGTCGGTGGCCATGGCCAGCAGCATCTTGCGCAGTGTTTCCACCTGGGCGGCGGCCTGCTGGGCGGCGTTCTTGCCGCGCAGGACTTCCTGGTTCTGGGGCTGGAAGCTGAGACTGTGAAAGCGCATCAGCTGGCGCACATTGCCCACCAGCTCGGCGATTTCCTTGCCGAAGCGTTCTTCGAGCTTTTCGTCCAGCTCGGGATGGAGCATCTGGACCTCGAAGGCCAGCCCGGCAATGCGGGTGTCGGCATCCACGTTCAGGGCCGTCAGCACGGTGGCCACCGAGACGGCGAATTGCAGCGCGTTCTGCCCGGACAGGATCTGCCTGTCGGCATACAGCGGTTCGAGTTCGGCCAGCGCCTGCTCAACCCGTATCACATCCTCAGGACCGAGACCTGCAGTGATGGCCGCCAGGCCTTCGCCCGGGGTACTTGCTACCGAAACCATACTGCTTACTTCTGGGCGGCGACGATGATGATTTCCACCAGCAGTTCAGGACGGGCCAGCTTGGCTTCGACGGTGGCGCGCGGCGGCGCGTTGCCGGGAGCGACCCACTCATCCCAGACCGCGTTCATGCCGGCAAAATCCTTAACGTCGGACAGGAATATCTGGCACGACAGGATCTTGGTCTTGTCACTGCCGGCCTCGGCCAGCAGGCGGTCGATGTGACCCAGCACTTCGCGGGTCTGGCCTTCGATGTTCTGGGTGGCGTCTTCGGCGATCTGGCCGGCCAGGTAGATGGTGCCGTTATGAATGGCGACTTCGGAGAGGCGCTTGCCGACGTGCAGACGTTGTACTGACATGAAATTTCCTTCGTGGTGAAACCCGGCGCGAGTGAGCGCCGGTGATGACAAAAATGGATGAGGCCGGGAACCGCTCAGCCCAGCAGGAACTGGCGCGCCACCTCGATCTGCGGTACATGCATGAAGGTCGGCGCATGGCCCACGTCGGGCAGCTCGACCAGTTTGGCCTTGGGGCCACGGCGCGTCATTTCCTGCGCCACTTCCGGCAGCAGCAGGTCGGACTGGGCGCCGCGCACCAGCAGCGTCGGACAGCCGATGGCATCGTAGGCCGCCCACAACATCTGCTCGGCCGCGCTGGCCGCTTCCGGCGTGGTCAGCTTGAACGGCACGGCCAGGCCCAGATCGTAATGGCGCACCCACTTGCCCTCTTCATTCTGGCGCAGCACATCCTTGGCCAGCTTGTGCCACTCTTCATCACTGTGTTGACCGAAGCTGGCCGAAATGGTGCGGATGTACTGGGCCGCTTCCTCGAAGGTATCGAAGCGCACGTCCTGGCCGATGTATTCACCGATGCGCGCCAGTGCAGCACCGTTGAGGGAGGGGCCGATGTCGTTGAGCACCAGGCGGCGGATCGGGTTGCCCGGCAGCGAGGCCAGCGCCATGCCGATCAGCCCCCCCATGGAAGTGCCGAACCAGTCGACAATCTCGGCATCGGCGCGCGCCAGCAGGGTCACCATGTCGCTCACGTACTGCGGCACGGTATAGAACTGCGGATTGGCCAGGCGTCCGGAACGGCCGCGGCCCACCACGTCGGGGCAGATTACCCGGTAGGTATCGCACAGCTCGCGCGCCATGCGGTCGAAATCGTCGGAGACCCGCGTGACGCCGTGCACGCACACCAGCACATTGGGATTGCGCGCATCGCCCCACTCCTTGTAGGCCATGGTATGCAGGCCGGCGGGCGAAATGCACTGCACTGTCTTGACTACGGCTTCAGTCATGGTGAGGGCCTTCCTGATGAAAGAAGACGTCATTCTACCCTCTCACGACAGCTTGTCGGCCGGAAATGACACCCTTGGACGGAATGGAATGCTGTCCGTCGCGTGCAAACTGGCCGTCCGGGGCGCATGAACCAAGGGCATCAAAAAACCGGAGTTTTCCGCAGGAAAAAACGGATGATGTGGCGCAAGTCGCTGCTATAATGCGTCCCTTTTCCGGCGGCCCTCGCCGGCATCGCTGCAGCAGACGCGATGACCAGGATAGTTCAGCCACCGCAGACGCTGCGGCATGGGCCACTGCAGTATCGGGGGTATGGTGAAATTGGTAGACACAAGGGACTTAAAATCCCTCGGCCGCAAGGCCGTGTCGGTTCGATTCCGACTACCCCCACCAGTATTTCAAGCTAATGCAGGCAACAGGCAATGGAGCAAACGGACACTTCGGTGTCCTTTTTTGCGTTGACTGTACAAACCAGAAGCAGGCGACCAACGGCACCAGCGCCAAAAATTCGCCTTCAGCGCTTGAGCAACTCCAGCGCATCCTCCGCCACGCTGCGCAGATTGGTAATGGTGGCATTGAGATCAGCCAGTTCGGCCGGCGTGGGCGGCTGGTCCATGCCGTTCTTGACCAGCGAGGCCTTGATGATCGTCGCAGCCATCTGCCACGCAGCCTTATTGTGTGCGTCCACCAGTTCCTTCTGGATGCGCTCCAATTCCGCTTTCTGATTTTTATCCATTATCCTTGACGAGGCCGTGTGCGAATTTGCCCAGCATGCTGCGCAGATTCGTGATCGTCCCGATGGAAGACCACTCCCTTGAACTCCCTAACATTACTTTCAGTCAGGCAATTCGACAAGTGATTTTACCTTCATGTCAGCAAACTGCGGGAGCCGCCTCACCTGCATTCTCAAGCACTGATAAGCACTCTGTTACGGTTCTTTACCATCCGTCCAAACCCTGCACTTCGTGAATCCTTTACAATTCACGCCATCCTCTTCTGTCCTTCTGCCGCTGGAGATCCGCCGCATGCCGCGCTCGCGTTTTTCTGTTCCGTTTTTCTTCATCACCGCCCTCAGCCTGGGCCTGACTGCCTGCAGCACAGGCAAGACCGCTTTCTATCATCAGGAGGAATTCAGCGATACCAGCGCCTTCTCGCGCAGCTTCCCCGGTAGCGAAAAAGCCGTCTGCGAAGCCGCCCGGCGCGCGCTGCTGGGCCAGGGCTACGTGATCAGCAAGTCGACGGACAATACCCTGGATGGCAACAAGAGCTTCCAGCCCGACAGCGACAAGCACATGGAAATCGCCTTCCACGTGGTCTGTGCCTCCAATGGCAACGGCAAGAGCTCGACCATGTTCGCCAGCGCCACCCAGGATGGCTATGGCATCAAGAAGAGCAACAGCTCGGCCAGCCTGGGCGTGAGCGTGCTGGGCTCGGTGTCGATGCCCTTTGCCGCCAGCGACGATTCCATGGTGCGCGTTTCCAGTGAAACCATCCGTTCGGCGGACTTCTATGACCGTTTCTTCGGGGCGGCCGAGCGTTACCTGCTGGTGGACGTCGATGACGACACCGCACCTGCCAAGAAATGAAGATTTAGGGAATTCACCCGGTCAGCACTTCCCGGGAATGAACGTGACAATGGCGGCCGAGGCCGCCATTTTTCTTGTCCAATACCATCGGCTCAACGCCCCCAGTAGCCCGGAGGCGGCGGCGGACGGTGCCAGTGACGATGATGGCCGCGATAGTAGTAATCCCGTTCCACATAGACGGGCGGCGGCGGGTTGACGTAATAGACCGGAGCCGGACGCACATACACCGGCGGCGGGGGCACATACACCGGGGCCGGGGCCACGTACACAGGCGGGGGAGCCACGTAGGCCGGCACGCCGATGTTCACACCGATCGAGACATGCCCAGCCATGGCCGGCGCTGCGGACAGACCGGCCACGGCAGCAAAGACGGCCATGCCGGCAATCATGGGAATCGACTTGTTCACGATAGCTCCTCGTTGTTCTGAATGACGTAGCGTGACTATATCCCCCGATTCCTGACAACTCTAGGCGAAAGCCGTAAGGTTTGTAAGCAAATGCTTCACAATTTCTGAGGCAAAAGCGACGCAAATTTACGCCACTTTCGCCTCCTGCGGGCTTTTCAGGCCGACTGGCCCGTTTGCGTACTTCAGGCGGGCATCAGGCCGCGTTCAGAGCCCGCTGCGCCGCCTCGGCCGCCCGCACGTCGGCCAGCTTGGCCACGGTGGTAGCGCAAGCCTGTGCAACTTCCCGGCCCTTGACCAGGAAATGCTGATGGAAGTAGTCGTGATGCTCGCCATGCGAGTGGAAATGATGCGGCGTGAGCACGGCCGAGAAGACCGGCACCTCGGTGTCCAGCTGCACTTGCATCAGCGCCGAGATGACCGATTGCGCCACGAAGTCATGGCGATAGATGCCTCCGTCAACCACCAGGCCGCTGGCGACGATGCCGGCATATTTACCGGTCTTGGCCAGGACCTTGGCGTGCAGGGGGATTTCGAAGGCGCCCGGCAGTTCGAAGAAATCGATGCTGGAGGTGGGCCAGCCCAGCTTGGCCATTTCCTCGGTGAAGGCGATGCGGCACTGGTCGACGATATCCTTGTGCCAGCTGGCCTGGACGAAGGCGATGCGTTGACCGTGGTGGGAAGGGACTGCAGAGAGATGCGCTTGCGACATGGTTCAGGACTCCTGTTCGATGAATAAACAGGGCGTGGGAATGCGCGGCCGCGCGCGCAGCCCGAGCAGCTGCGCGACACCGGACATCCCGTTCTCTTTCATCCGGACTGTGACCGTCGGCCCCGGAATCGCACCAGGTCTGCTGACCCCGGCTCGTCGTGGCGACAGGCCGGGCGCTCGCGGGCTACACGCGGCACCCAAGGCGCCGCCTGATTACCGCCGGTGGGGAATTTCACCCCGCCCCGAGAACTTGTTGCCGTGCAGCGGACCGTTGATCCGCTGCGACAGCAGCCGCGACTTTAGCATGTGAAGCAAAATGCTGCAGGCGCGCACCGTTTCTTGGCTCAGGTGCCCTGCCCCACCGAGGCCAGCATGCCGCGCGCAATCTCTCGCTCGCCCATGATGACGCGCTGGGCACCGTGCTTTTCCAGGTGCTCGATCTCGGCGTCGGAATGCGCGCGCGCCACTACCTTCAGGCCGGCATTCAGTTCCAGTGCATTTTCGATCACCTGTCCGGCTTCGAAGACTTCCGGAATCGCCACCAGGAGCCAGCGTGCGCGCTCCACGGCCGCGGCCTTGAGCAGCTCGCTCTGGGCGGCATTGCCGTACAGCGCCGGCACGCCATCCTGGCGCAGCGCATCGAGATTCTCGCGCTGCGCCTCGATCACCACGAAGGGCTTGCCCTGCGCGCGCAACTGCTCGCCGATACCACGGCCGACCCGGCCATAACCGACCAGCACCACGTGATCCTGCAGATCGACCGTGGGCGGCACGTCAAGCACGTCGGCAGGCTTTGGCTGGCGCGCCTCGTAGCGGTCCAGCAGCGAAAACAGCAGCGGATTGAGCAGGATCGACAGGATGGCCCCGCCCAGGATCAGGTCGCGCGCCATCGGCGAGAGCAGGTCCAGAGACAGGCCGAGTGTAGCCAGGATGAACGAAAATTCACCAATCTGCGCCAGGCTGGCCGAAATCGTCAGCGCCGTAGAATTCGGGTGACCAAATGCGCGCACGATCAGCCAGGCCGCCAGCGACTTGCCGACCACGATGATGAGCACCGTTGCCAGCACCAGCAAGGGTTCGCGCACCAGGATGGAGGGATCGAAGAGCATGCCCACCGAGACGAAGAACAGCACCGAGAAGGCATCCCGCAGCGGCAATGATTCTTCAGCGGCGCGGTGGCTCAGTTCGGACTCGGACAGGATCATCCCGGCAAAGAAGGCCCCCAGCGCAAAGGACACGCCGAACACATAGGCCGAGCCCAGCGCAAAACCCAGCGCGATGGCCAGTACCGCCAGGCGGAACAGTTCACGCGAGCCGGTATCGGCGATGCGCTCCAGGATCCAGGGAATGACGCGGCGCCCGACGATGAGCATCACGGCCACGAAGGCCACCACCTTGCCCAGCGTCAGTCCCAGGGTCAGCAGCACGGCGTTGCCGGAGAGCGCCTCGCCCTTGCCGCCGAGAATGCCGGAAAGCGCCGGAATCAGCACCAGCGCCAGCACCATGGCGATATCCTCGACGATCAGCCAGCCCACCGCGATGCGGCCGCGCTGGGTTTCCACCAGGCGGCGTTCCTGCAACGCCTTCAACAGCACCACGGTACTGGCCACGGAGAGCGCCAGGCCAAACAGGAAACCCTCGCCGAACGGCCAGCCCAGCAGCCAGCCAAGGCCCATGCCGAGCAAGGTGGCGATGGTGATCTGGGCGACGGCGCCGGGAATGGCGATGTTCTTGACCGACAGCAGATCCTTGAGGGAAAAGTGCAGCCCGACCCCGAACATCAGCAGGATCACCCCGATCTCTGCCAGTTCCTGGGCCAGGTCGGCATCGCCGACGAATCCGGGCGTGAATGGGCCGATGGCAATACCGGCCACCAGATAGCCGATCAGGGGTGGCATTTTCAGGCGGTGGGCCAGCGTACCGAAGATGAAGGCCAGGACCAGGCCGGCGACGATGGTAGCGATCAGAGGGGTGTGGTGGGGCATCAGTCAGGGATCCTTTCTAAAGTGGATGAATTTATTGGAGATGACTGGAGCACTGGCTCATGCCCGGACCTTCATAAAGACTAACACGCGTATGAAGTCGCAGGCATGACAAGCACAATCAGGAGAGCGCGCCAACGGCAGACGGCGCTTGGCGCGGCGCCGTCTGCCATGGGGAGAACCGCTCAGCGCATCAGCGTGCCGACTGCAAGGCGGCGATGCGCGACTCCAGCGGCGGGTGGCTGGAGAACAGGCCCAGCCAGGAGTTACGGCCGGAGATACCGGAAGCCTGCAGGTTCTGCGGCAAGCCATCCGACTGCAGACCACCCAGGCGGCGCAGCGCGTTCATCATCGGCACCTTGCTGCCCATCAGGGCAGCCGCACCGGCATCGGCGCGGTATTCACGCTGGCGCGAGAAGTACATCACGATGATGCTGGCCAGGATGCCGAAGACGATTTCGCAGACGAACACGGTGACCATGTAGCCGATGCCGGGGCCGCTGTTCTCTTCGTTGTTCCGGCGCAGGAAGGAATCGACGAAGTAGCCGACAATGCGCGCGAAGAACATCACGAAGGTATTGACCACGCCCTGGATCAGAGTCAGCGTGACCATATCGCCATTGGCGATGTGCGCCATTTCGTGGGCCAGTACCGCCTCCACTTCTTCCTTGGTCATGCTTTGCAGCAGGCCGGTGGACACCGCCACCAGCGAACTGTTCTTGCTGGCACCGGTGGCGAAGGCGTTGGGCTCGCCGTCATAGACCGCCACTTCCGGCATGGGCAGCTGGGCGCGGGTAGCCAGGGTCTGGACGGTCTGCAGCAGCCACAGTTCGGTGGAATTCTGCGGCTGCTCGATCACGCGCGCGCCGGTGGACCACTTGGCGATGGTCTTGGACATGAACAGCGAAATGAAGGAACCGCCAAACCCCATCAGGCCGCAGAACACCAGCAGCATGCCGAAGTTGAGGCCGTTGGCGGTGAGGTAGCGGTTCACACCGAGCAGGCTGGCGGTGAAGCTCAAGACCAGCATCACGGCCAGGTTGGTGACGAGGAACAGAACAATGCGTTTCATGGTTTTTCCTGTAGAACAAAGGGGGCCGTACGGGCAAGGCGGTACGGCAGGGAACACGATGGAATGGAAAATGCAGGCGCAAGAGCGCACGCAGGCAACCACGAATGCGCGCCCTGCCCTTCAAGGCAGAGGCGCACATCCCGGCCGGTTTATGCCAATGGAGGAGGACGCAACTGGTCGCGCAGGAAGGACGACCAGCTCAGACTTGCCGGAAAGGCGTGAGGAAACGGCAGCCAGTGCAATCCGGGCGTGGCGATGGCCACCGGCAGGGCCGGATCTTCCAGCTCGCCCTGGGCGGTCGGCTGGTCATCGTCTTCGCTACCGGACGATTGTTCATCGCCGGACAGGCTTTCCTGGCCGGGAAGATCAACCAAGGCATGAGGGAATTGCGCATCGGCGGCCAGACAGGCCTGTTCATGGGCAGGCGACGACACCTGGCCGGCGGCCGGCAACTGCTCGCGCAACCGTTCACGCAGCTGCACCTCCCCCGTGGCTGCGAGCAGGTGCAGCGGGATCAGCAGAGTCAGCAGCAGGAGCAGCAGTCGGCGCATCAAACCCTTGGCGAACGAAAATGTGAAGAAAACGCGGGTACCGGTATCCGGCAGGCATCTCAAGTTTGTCAGGCTATTGTCAGCATGAACGGATGCGCATTATACGCAAAATCGATGTCCCGCCGCGCCAGCCCGTTCCCCCCGGAAATCAAGCTGCCCGGCAAGTTATCCACAAAAGCTGTGAACAAGCCTGTTGATAAGCACCCTCGCAGTTTCTGACATGCTTGCTCAGCAAGGGTTTCCTATAAATTGCCCTTGTTTTACACAAATATGAAGAAATTTTCCCGCAGGCATGCGGACTGCCCGAAAAAAAGAGACCCGCAGGTCTCTTTCGGCTTCTTGCTCACCAATCCCGGCACAGTAGCCAGCCGGCAGGAGACGGCCTTCAACAGCAACGCCCCACCCGCCCCTTGCCGCCGTAGCGCGCTTCTTGCCGTTCCCGGAAGAATTCTTCATAGGTCATCACGCAATGATCCGGGTGGACGGCCTTCATATGGGCCACGTAAGTGTCATATTCCGGCATGCCCACCATCAAGTTCAGCGTGCGGCCGACCTGGCGCCGCCAGGCCATCAGTTGCGCCAGTGCGCCAGGTTTGCTCATGGTGTGCTCCTCGATGCAAAAAACTTCACTGCGGCGCCACTGCACTGGCCGGCAGCGCTTCGTAGGCCGATTCCTTGACGCTGGGCTTGTGGGCAGCGCGCGCCTTCAAGACGGTACGGATGCCAAACACCAGCACGCTCACCACCACCAGCATGAACATCGCCGCCAGACCGGCATCCACGTAGTCGTTGAAGATCACCTGGCGCATCTGCTCGATGGACTTGGCCGGGGCCAGCAGCTTGCCTTCGTCCAGCGCCGCCTGGTACTTGCTGGCGTGCGCCAGGAAGCCCACGCGCGGGTTGGCATCAAAGACCTTCTGCCAGCCGGCGGTCAGGGTGCAGATCAGGAGCCATGCAGTGGGCACCACCGTGACCCAGGCGAAGCGGTCGCGCTTCATCTTGAACAGCACGCAGGTCGCCAGGATCAGGGCGATACCGGCCAGCATCTGGTTGGAGATGCCGAACAGCGGCCACAAGGTATTGATGCCGCCCAGCGGATCGACCACGCCCTGGTACAGGAAGTAGCCCCAGCCGGTCACGCACAGGCCGGTGGCGGTCAGGCTGGCGGCCCAGGAGTCGGTGCGCTTCATGGGCGGGATGAAGGCGCCCAGCAAGTCCTGCAGCATGAAGCGGCCGGCGCGGGTACCGGCGTCCACGGCGGTGAGGATGAACAGTGCCTCGAACAGAATGGCAAAGTGGTACCAGAAGGCCATCATCGCCTCCCCCGTCACACCGGAGAGAATCTGGGCCATGCCCACGGCCAGGGTAGGCGCCCCGCCGGCACGCGAGATGATGGTATGTTCACCCACCGCCTGGGCGGTATGGGTCAGCATCTCGGGCGTGATGTGGAAGCCCCACTGCGAGATCACCTGGGCCACGTTCTCGGGCGTGGTACCGATCAGCGCGGCGGGACTGTTCATGGCGAAGTAGATGCCTGGCTCGATGCAGGAAGCCGCGATCAGCGCCATGATGGCCACGAAGGATTCCATCAGCATGGCGCCATAACCGATGAAGCGCGCGTGCTTCTCGTTTTCCAGCAGCTTGGGCGTGGTGCCCGACGAGATCAGCGCATGGAAGCCCGAGACGGCACCGCAGGCGATGGTGATGAACAGGAAGGGGAACAGCGATCCTGACCACACCGGACCACTGCCGTCGATGAAGCGGGTCACCGCATGCATCTTCAGGTGCGGGGCGATGAAGACGATGCCCAGCGCCAGCGCTGCGATGGTACCGATCTTCAGGAAGGTGGACAGATAATCGCGCGGCGCCAGCAGCAGCCAAACCGGCAGCACCGAAGCGACGAAGCCATAGCCGATCAGCATCCAGGTCAGCTGCTTGCCGTTGAAGGTGAACAGCTGGCCCAGCACGGCATGTTCCTGCACGTACTGGCCGCCGACAATGGCCAGCATCAGCAGCACGAAGCCGATCCAGGACACTTCACCGATGCGGCCCGGACGAATGTAGCGCGAATAGACCCCCATGAAGAGCGCAATCGGAATCGTCGCGGCCACCGTGAAGGTGCCCCACGGCGACTCGGCCAGGGCCTTGACCACGATCAGCGCCAGCACCGCCAGGATGATGACCATGATCATGAAGGCACCGAACAGCGCAATCACGCCCGGCACCTGGCCCAGCTCGGACTTGATCAGGTCGCCCAGCGAGCGGCCGTCGCGGCGGGTGGAGATGAACAGCACCATGAAGTCCTGCACGGCACCGGCAAAGACCACCCCGGCCAGGATCCACAGCATGCCCGGCAGATAGCCCATCTGCGCGGCCAGCACCGGCCCCACCAGCGGACCGGCACCGGCGATGGCGGCGAAGTGGTGGCCGAAGAGCACGTATTTATTGGTCGGCACGTAGTCCAGGCCATCATTGAATTTGTAGGCCGGTGTCATGCGGGCACCATCCAGGCCCAGCACACGGTCGGCGATGAATTTGCTGTAGAAGCGATAGGCGATCAGGTAGACACACACCGAGGCCACGACCAGCCAGACGGCATTGATCGATTCGCCCCGCTGCAATGCGACGTAGGCGCAGGCCCCGGCGCCGCCCAGGGCGACGGCCAGCCAGCCCAGTCTGGAAACCAAGCGGTTCATTGTTCTCCTCCTTGCGGATATGGTTGTTGTGGGAATCTTGTTGTCGTCAGTGCGTCGAGAGATGAAGACCTTGGACGCACCGCGCAGGATGTCCGCCAGTATCGGCATCGCTTCCCCACCCCACAAGCGCAGCACTACGCAGGGCCACTACGTAGAACTACGCAGGGTCGCCGCTCAAGGTGAAGATTTACGCGGTCCGCAGGTGGCTTTGGGTAGAATCGCGGGCATGAAACTGCGCCAGAAAATCATCTTCCTCGCCATCGTTCCACTGTGCCTGGCCTTTGCGGCCATCGCACTGGTGGTGCGTTACCAGGCGGTGGAGCTGGCGCGCCAGCAGCGCTCCACCATCGAGGCCGCCTACCTGGCCAGCAAGAATACGGAACTGCGCCATTACGTCGACCTGGCCCAGCATGCCCTGACCCACTTGTACGACACCGGGCGCACCGACCAGGCCATCAAGGAAGAGGCGCGGCGCATCCTGGCCGATCTGGAGTTTGGCGACGATGGCTATTTCTTCGTCTACGACGACCAGGGCCGCAGCATCATGCACCCGCGCCAGCCGGAACTGGTCGGGCGCGAGATGTGGGACTGGCGCGATGCCTCCGGCAGCCCGACCATCCAGCACCTGATCGAACTTGCCCATCAGGGTGGCGGCTATGAGCGCTACCTGTGGCGCAAGCCGTCCAGCAAGACGGTAGCGCCCAAGCTGGGCTACGTGATTGCGCTACCGCGCTGGGGCTGGGTGATCGGCACCGGCATTTATCTGGATGACGTGGAAGCGGCGCTGGCCCAGGTGGATCACCAGAATTCCGGCTATCTGCACCAGACCATGCTGTTGATTGCCGCCATCGCCCTGGCCAGCGCTTTGGCGGTGGGCCTGGCCGGGCTGCTGTTGAATCTGAGCGAGCATCGCGTGGCCGATGCCAAGCTGCGCCAGCTGGCCCAGCGCGTGGTGCGCTCGCAGGAAGAAGAACGCGCACGCCTGTCGCGCGACCTGCATGACGGCATCAGCCAGTGGCTGGTGTCCATCAAGCTGCAGATCGAGGCAGCGCTGGAACGATTGCGTGGCACGCCCGAACAGGCAGCAGCGGCGCGCGTGGGCTTCGAGAAGACTGCGACACAAATCAACGGCGTGCTGGCCGAAGTGCGCCGCATCTCGCACGACCTGCGCCCGGCCATCCTCGATGACCTCGGGCTGGCAGCCGCCCTTGAGCACCTGTGCGGCGAATGGCGCGAGAGCAGCCCGCAGACACAGATCGTCTTCGAGCATGAGGGTCTGCGCGAGGATGACGCTGCCCTCTCCGATGTGGTCAACACGGTGCTCTTTCGCGTGGCCCAGGAAGCGCTCACCAACATCGCCCGCCATGCCAACGCAAGCCAGATCCGCATGCGTCTGTATGACGGCCACAACCTGCTGATGCTGCAGGTGCAGGACAACGGCGGCGGCTTCGATCCCGGTCACGTCGACGATCACTCGCGCCACGGCATCGGCCTGCGCAACATGCGCGAACGCATGGAGGCCGTGGGCGGTGAGCTGGCCATCGATTCGTCGGCCGCCGGCACCAGCATCAGCGCCATCATTCCCCGTTCTGCTCTCTTCCCTTCGCCCCATGTCTGACACCGCTCCCGCCACCACACGCATCATGCTCATCGACGATCATCCGCTGGTGCGCGACGGCTTGCGCGCACGCCTGGAAACCGTGCCCGGACTGGAGGTGGCAGCCGAGGCCGGCAATGCCGACGAAGCCCTCGCCGCCGCCGCACAGCACCAGATCGACCTGACGCTGATGGACATCAACATGCGCGGCGTCAATGGCATCGAGCTGACCGCACGCTTTCATGCGCTGCATCCCGAGATCGCAGTGCTGATCCTGAGCATGCATGACAAGGCCGAATACGTGATGCAGGCCATCCAGGCCGGCGCCCGCGGCTATGTGCTCAAGGATGCGCCCAGCCAGGACATCGTGCATGCCATCGAAACGGTACGCTCGGGCGGCATCTACTACAGTGCCGCGCTGGCGCGCCAGCTGACCCAGCCGCTGCCGGTGCGCGAGCTGCTGACCCAGCGCGAGCGTGAGGTGCTGCAGCATATTGCCAATGGAGAATCGAACAAGCAGATCGCCCGCGAACTGGACCTGAGCGTGCGTACGGTGGAAACGCATCGCCTCAACATCAAGCGCAAGCTCAATATCGATGGCCAGGCGGAGCTGATCAAGTTTGCGGTGGAGTCGCGCGGCGCAGGCTAGCGGGAGCTCACGTCCAGCGTGACCAGGCGGGCATAAGGGATTTCGCTGCGCAGGGCTACGGCACGCAAGGCGATATCGGCGAAAGCAGCTTCATCTGGCTCGGCGGAAGTGCCCTGCTCAGTGCGCCATTGAGCACAGGCGTGCAACATGCGGATAGAACCGGCGTGACATACAACGATGGTGCCCTCTGCCGGTTCCGACAGCAGATCCGCGAACGCACGCCACATGCGCTGCGCCACGGCGCACAAGGTCTCGCCACCGCCTGGCGCATAGCCGGGCAGATCGGCATTCCAGGCCTCGACCTCGGCCCAAGGGATGTCATCCCACAGACGCAGCTCCCAGTGGCCGAAATCCATTTCCTGCAGGCGCGAATCGAGCCTCGGCCCGGGCTTCCCCAATGACCTGGCCAGCGCGCCGGCCAGCGTGGCGCAGCGCTGCAGCGGACTGCTCACCAGGGGCCAGTCACGCGGCAGCGCCTGCAACTGCGGCAGCAATTGCGCTACGCTCTGCGCCAGATGCTCGGGCGCAACGGCGATGTCGCTGCAGCCATAACACGTGCGCTTGTCCAGCACGGGCTGGGGATGGCGGATCAGTTGCAGTTGCATGGTTCAGTGACGCCACCAGCCAGGCAGCGTGACCAGCGCACCAAGATAAAACGCGGTCTCGCTCAATTGCTGGACCGCGCCCAGGCAATCTCCGGTATAGCCGCCCAGGCGCCGCTGGAAGCGCCACGCCAGCCAGGCCGCCGCGAGCACCGCCAGCAGCACGCCGGCGGCGATGCGCTGCCATGCCATCATGCCCAGCGCGATCACTCCGATCACCGGCAGCACTGCGAAGAGCGAGGCCAACAGGAATTCCCCATGGCCCATCTGCTGCGCCAGCGGCTTGGCCTTGCCTTCTTCGCGCACGTAATCCATGCGCCAGATCAGGCAGGTAGCAAGCCAGCGCGAGAGCGGATGGGCCATGCCCAGCGCCGCCAGCACCTGGAACGGCAGCAGCGCCTGCAATGCCGCCAGCTTGGCCAGCAACAGCAGGACGATGCCGATCACGCCGTAACTGCCCAGGCGCGAATCGCGCATGATCTCCAGCGCCCGCTCGCGGCTGACCGCACCACCCAGGCCATCGCAGACGTCGGCAAAGCCATCCTCGTGAAAGGCACCGGTCAGCCAGATGCCGGCCGCCGTGGAGAGCAGCACCGCCAGCGGCTGCGGCCAGAACTGCACGGCCACCAGATACACAAGAGCGCAGGCCCAGGCCACGATCCAGCCCACCAGCGGAAAGTAGCGCGTGGCATGTTGCAGCCAGTGTGGCTGGAAGCCGACCCAGCGCGGGATGGGCAGCCGTGTGAAGAATTGCAGCGCCGTGAAGAACAGGCGCAGCTGATACAGCGCCCCTCGGCTGCGCGGTGCCGGTGGTCTGAACTCCTGGTCAGACATGCTTTTCGCTGACGCTCGCCGACGAGAAGGTAGCCATGCGCGCCAGGAAATTGACAGCCGCACGCAGCAAGGGCAAGGCCAGTGCCGCACCAGTCCCCTCGCCCAGGCGCAGGTCCAGCTGCATCAGCGGCGTAGCGCTCAGGTATTGCAGCATGCGGCGATGGCCGGCTTCGTCCGAGCAATGCGAGAACACGCAATACTCCAGCACGGCCGGCTGCAGGGCGGCAGCGACCAGCAGCGCCGAGGTGACGATGAACCCATCGATCAGCAGCACCTTGCGCCGCTGTGCGGCACGCAGCATGGCGCCGGTCATGAAGGCGATCTCGAAGCCGCCCAGGGCGGCCAGAAGGTCCAGCGGCGCAGTAGCCCCGGCATGCAGGCGCAGTGCGCGCGTAATGGCATCGGCCTTGCGCGCGATGCCCTGGGCATCCAGGCCGGTGCCGGCACCCACGCACTCTTGCACGGGCACGCCGGTGAAAGCGGCCATCAGTGCGGCAGCAGCAGTGGTATTGCCGATGCCCATTTCGCCAAAGCCCAGCACGTCGGCTTGCAGTGACTCGGCAAATTGCATCCCGGCCTGCATGGCCGACTCGCACTGCTGCGCCGTCATGGCGGGACCCAGGCAGAAATTGGCGGTGCCGGGTGCGACCTTGCGGTCCAGCAACCCGCTGCGGGTGCCGAAATCGTGATTGACGCCGGTATCGACGATGTACAGCGCGCACTCGTTCTGCCGCGCGAAGACATTGATCGCCGCGCCACCGGCGAGGAAGTTCTCGACCATTTGCCAGGTCACACTTTGCGGGTAGGCCGAGACGCCCTCCGCGGTCACCCCATGGTCGCCGGCACAGACCACGATGGCGCACTGGCGCAGCACCGGGTGGTCGGTGGCCTGGATCAGGCCGATCTGGTGCGCCAGGCGCTCCAGCGCGCCGAGGCTGCCCAGGGGCTTGGTCTTGTCGTTGATGCGGGCGTCGAGACGCGAGGCCAGTGTGGCGTCGAACGGGGAAACAATGGCGGGAATCTGCATGAAAGAACGCTTTGCGCCGCCGGGTGCGGCAGGATCAAGGGAGCGTCAGTATACGAGATCGCCGCCGTCCGCGGGATGGTGGCGCTGGCCTGGCGGCAAAAAGAAAGGGAGCCCGCAGGCTCCCTTGCTCTTGATTCCGACAGCCCGGCGTCAGACCCTGGCCGCAGTCCTGTCGAGTACGCCGAAGATGGTCGAGGCCAGCTCGTTGGCTTCGAACTTGGCGACATAGGCGTCGCCGCCCACGCTTTTCACGTGGTCCTCGTTGGCCGAACCGGACAGCGACGAGTGAATGATGACCGGAATATTCTTCAGGAAATCCTCGCGCTTGATGTTGCGGGTGAGCGTAAAGCCGTCCATTTCCGGCATTTCCAGATCGGTCAGCACAAAGGATATCTTGTCGGCAATCGGCTTGCCCTCGGCACGGGCTTCGGCTGCCAGCTTCTGGATCTTGTCCCAGGCATCCTTGCCGGTGACGTGCATCTCGTAGGGAATCTCCATGGCCCGCAAGCCCTGCTCGATGAGCGAGCGCGCCACCTTGGAATCATCGGCGGCGATGGCGATGGCGCCAGGGCGCATGGAATGGCCGCTGCTCTTTTGCAGGCGTTCCATCTTCAGATCGCGGTCACTGGGCATGATCTCGTGCAGGATCTGCTCCACGTCCAGCACCTGGGCCAGGCGGCTGGTGTCCTTGTCGTGATCCAGACGGGCGATGCTGGTGACGAAGGCGCCGCCGCTGCTGGTCTCGGCCGAGAGCACCTGGCTCCATTCCAGGCGCACGATCTCGTCCACCGATTCGACCGCAAAGGCCTGGGTGCTGCGCGCGTATTCGGTGACCAGCAGGATGTTCAGGCCGGTCTTGGGCACACAGCCCACCACGGCGGGCAGGTCGATCACCGAGATGATCTGGCCACGGATGTTGACCATGCCCAGCATCGGCGACTGCGTACCTGCGGCCTTGGTCACCGGCGGCATGGGGACGATTTCGCGGATCTTGAAAACGTTGATGCCGAACAGTTCGGAGCGCTCGCCATGCGGATCCGCCCCCAAGCGGAACAGCAACAGCTCGAACTTGTTGGATGCGGTGAGATTGGTTCTTTCATCAATCTCTTTTTGAAAATTGTCCATGCCCCCTCCCCAGGATGCAAATGATTAGACAGGCAAACCCCTGCCCCAGCAATGTAGTGGGGAAAAATGGCCGTGGCAATCGGGCAATCACCGATAGCCGATTTTTTTTTGACTTTGGGCAAGTGGCCATGTACCGAAATACCACGCCGGCACCGGAGACAAGACGTACCGTGCCGCCAGCAGCCAAAAACGAGGCGTCGCACGCGCAAGGAAATCAGACAAAGAAGGAAAGAAATGCAGCGCAGAAATGAAAAGAGGAAGCCAGAAGGCTTCCTCTTTCAATCTGGAGCGGGAGAAGAGTCTCGAACTCTCGACCTATACCTTGGCAAGGTATCGCTCTACCAACTGAGCTACTCCCGCATGGGAACTTACATCTACTGCAACAGGAGCCGAAGCCGCCTGCCTTGAAACTGGAGCGGGAGAAGAGTCTCGAACTCTCGACCTATACCTTGGCAAGGTATCGCTCTACCAACTGAGCTACTCCCGCATGGGAACTTACATCTACTGCAACAGAAAGCCGAAGCTGCCTGCCTTGAATCTGGAGCGGGAGAAGAGTCTCGAACTCTCGACCTATACCTTGGCAAGGTATCGCTCTACCAACTGAGCTACTCCCGCATGGAGCGTTTTGGAGGCGGGGGTCGGGATCGAACCGGCGTAGACGGCTTTGCAGGCCGCTGCATAACCACTTTGCTACCCCGCCTTGGGGACACGCATACTACCTAAAACGCGTGTTGTTTGCAAACATCTTTTTTGACTTTTTTCGACTTGCGCCGCAGCCAAAATTTCAATGCATGCTCACCTATCACAATAAAAAAAGGAAGCTTTGTTAGGCTTCCTTTTTTCCAAGTAACCTGGAGCGGGAGAAGAGTCTCGAACTCTCGACCTATACCTTGGCAAGGTATCGCTCTACCAACTGAGCTACTCCCGCATCGAAAACAGAACGCTATTATAAGGCACCGTTGGTATTTGTCAACTATCGATCTTAATTATTTAATTATTTTTTTCCTGATTTTTTCTTGTTCCCGGCGTCGGCTTCCTTGATCATCGGCAGCGCTTTTCTGAGGTAGTACAGCATCGACCAGACCGTCAGCACCGCCGCCACCAGCAGCAGCAGGCTGCCCCACAGGCGGGTATCGACCAGGCCGAACAGGGTGTCGTAGTAGAGCAGCATGGGGATGGCGATCATCTGCGCAGTGGTCTTGATCTTGCCCAGCGAACTGACGGCCACGGACTTGGAAGCGCCGATCTGGGCCATCCATTCGCGCAGTGCGGAGATGGCGATCTCGCGGCCGATGATGATGAAGGCGATCACCGGATGCACGCGGTCCAGGTGCACCAGCACCAGCAAGGCGCCGGTCACCATGAGCTTGTCGGCGACCGGATCGAGGAAGGCGCCAAAGGCAGAGGTCTGGTTCCAGCGGCGCGCCAGGAAACCATCAAACCAGTCGGTGGCGGCCGCGACCACGAAGATGGCCGTGGCGGCGATCCCCTGTTCGTAGCGGTTCAAGCCAATCTCAGGCAGGTAGTAGACCCCGACGACCAGAGGAATAAGCGCCACCCGCAACCAGGTCAGCAGAATCGGAATATTGAAAGGCATACGTCTTGGTGGGTTGGAGCGGCGTACACGAAAAAAATTTTAACGAATAGTAGCAGAGTCACCCTCTGCTGCGCCCGCCTTTATGTCGGCGGTGGCATGAATGGACGGCAGGACGGGCGGACTCAATGCAATTGCCGATAGATTTCTTCGGCCAGCTGACGTGAAATTCCTTCCACCGAGGCCAGGTCATCCACGCTGGCATCGACCACGCCGCGCAGGCCGCCAAAGCGCACCAGCAGGCGCTGGCGGCGCTTGGCGCCAATACCTTCGATCTCTTCCAGGCGCGAGGTCTGGCGCGCCTTGGCGCGCTTGGCGCGCATGCCGGTGATGGCAAAGCGGTGCGCTTCGTCGCGGATCTGCGCGATCAACATCAGGGCGGCCGACTCCTTGCCCAGCTCCTTGGGCGCACGGCCATCGGCGAAGACCAGGGTTTCCAGGCCGACCTTGCGCCCTTCTCCCTTGGCCACGCCGACGATGAGACTGATGTCCAGGCCCAGTTCGGTGAGCACCTGGCGCGCCATCTCGACCTGGCCTTTGCCACCGTCGATGAGCACGATGTCCGGCATGACGCCCTCGCCGTTGGCGACCTTCTCATAGCGCCGCGTGAGCACCTGGCGCATGGCGGCGTAATCGTCGCCCGGCGTGATGTCATTGATGTTGTAGCGGCGGTATTCGCCGTTCTGCATCGCGTGGTGATGGAACACCACGCAGGACGCCTGCGTGGCCTCGCCTTGCGTATGGCTGATGTCGAAACATTCGGCGCGCAGTTCGTCGAGGTCTTCCCGTTCCAGCTCCAGCACCTCGGCCAGTGCACGCGTGCGCGCCTGCTGCGAGCCCTGTTCGGAGAGCAGCCGCGCCAGCGCGATCCCGGCGCCCTTGGCGGCCATCTCCAGCCATTGACGGCGCTGGCCTTGCGGCTGGAAGGTCAGCGTGATGCGATGACCGCACTGCTCCATCAGCGCCATCATCAGCGCCGGATCATCGAATTCGGTGCCGACGATGAGCGAGCCGGGAATGAACTTGTCGATGTAGTGCTGGGCCAGGAAGGCCTTCAGGACTTCGACCTCGATGCTGTCCTCGGCGGTGTCCATCGCATCATCCACGTGCGTGGGGAAATAGGCGCGGTCGCCCAGGTGACGGCCGCCGCGCACCATCGCCAGGTTCACGCAGGCACGCCCCCCCTGCACCACCACGGCGATGATGTCGATGTCGGCGTCGTTCACCGTTTCCATGCTCTGCTGGTGCAGCACGCTGGAGAGCGAACCGATCTGGTCGCGCACGGCGGCAGCCTGCTCGAACTTGAGGTCGGCGGCGAAGGCGTGCATCTTCTGTTCCAGCGCTTCCATCACTTCGCTCTGGCGGCCGCGCAGGAATTTCGAAGCGTTCTCGACGTCGATGGCGTAATCCTCGGGGCTGACCAGGTTGACGCAAGGACCGCTGCAGCGGTGGATCTGGTGCAGCAGGCAAGGCCGCGTGCGATTGGTGAAGACGGTATCTTCGCAGGTGCGCAGCTGGAACACCTTCTGCAAAATCTGGATCGATTCCTTGACCGCGCCGGCATTGGGGAACGGACCGAAATACTGGCTGCGCTTGTCCACCGCACCGCGATAGTAGGCCATGCGCGGGAAGGCGTGGCCGGTGATTTTCAGATAGGGATAGGACTTGTCGTCGCGGAAGAGGATGTTGAAGCGCGGACGCAGCGTCTTGATGAGGTTGTTTTCCAGCAGCAGCGCTTCGGCCTCGCTGCGGGTGACCGTGGTTTCGAGGCGCGCGATGCGCTCGACCATCATGGCGATGCGCGGGCTGGTCAGGGTCTTCTGGAAATAGCTGGAGACGCGCTTCTTGAGGTCGCGCGCCTTGCCCACGTAGAGCACGTTGTCTTCAGCATCGAAGTAGCGATAGACGCCCGGCAGGTGCGGCAGCCGGGCGACCGTCTCCAGCACGGCCTCGCGCGGATCGGGAAGCGGGGAAGCAGGAAGTTCGGACATGAGCGAAAAGCGAAAGACTTACAGCGACTGCACCAGCGCGCGCGCGGCCAGATAGCGCGGATCGGCTTGCAGCGCATCCCATTGCAGCGCCTCGCCCCAGGGCAGCAAGGTGGCGCGGCGCGCGGCAGAAGCCGCATCCGTACCGCCCTGCAAGCCGACCAGGATGGCATCGGCCTTGTCGGGCGAATTGCAGATCAGGGCCACGTCGCAACCGGCATCCAGCGCGGCTTGTGCAGCCTCCAGCGGACCACCGGCGACACTGGCGCCATGCATGCTGAGGTCGTCGCTGAAGATCACGCCCTGGAAGCCGAAGCGCTCGCGCAGCATGGACAGCCAGACCCTGGAAAAACCGGCCGGCTGCGCATCCACCTTGGGATAGATGACGTGGGCCGGCATCACCGCCGCCAGGCTCATGCCCAGCCAGTCATACGGTGTGGCATCGTCACCCAGGATCTCATCGAGCGCGCGCTCGTCAACCGGAATGGCCACGTGCGAATCGGCCGTGACGAAACCGTGGCCGGGGAAATGCTTGCCGCAATTGGCCATCCCGGCCAGCGCCAGGCCGTGATTGAGGCTCTTGGCCATCAGCGTGACCACGCGCGGATCACGATGGAAGGAACGGTCGCCGATGACGCTGGACACCCCGTAATCCAGATCGAGCACGGGCGTAAACGACAGGTCGATGCCACAGGCGCGCAGCTCGGCCGCCAGCACGAAGCCGGTGGCCGTGGCCACCTTGGTGGCTTGCAGCACGTCACGGTCCCACAGCTGGCCAAGCTGGCCCATGGCCGGCAGGCGCGTGAAGCCATCGGTGCGGAAGCGCTGCACGCGTCCGCCTTCGTGGTCGACCGCGATCAGGATGCCTGGGCGAGCCTGGCGGATCGCGCTGGTCAACGCGACCAGTTGCGCACGGTTTTCGTAATTGCGGGCAAACAGGATCACCCCGCCGGTCAGCGGGTGCTGGATACGTGCGATGTCGGCCGCATCCAGTCGGGTGCCGACCACATCCAGCATCACCGGACCGAGCGGCTTGACGGCTTGATTCATGACTTCTCCACGATGACAAAGGCGACGGCGTATTCCGCTTCGTCGGTGATGGAGACCTGGGCGCTCAGGCCCTGCTCTTCCATCCATTGTTGCAAGCTGCCGCTACAAACCGCCACCGGCTTGCCGCTGGGCGCATTGAGCACCTGCATGGCGCGCCAGGTCATGGGCATGCGCATGCCCATGCCGATGGCCTTGGAAAAGGCTTCCTTGGCGGCGAAGCGAGTGGCCAGGAAACGGATGCCGCGGGCTTCCACTTTGGCTTTGCGGCGCAGGTATTTTTCCATCTCCTGCGGGCCCAGGATCTTGCCGGCGAAGCGGTCGCCGTGACGTTGCAACGCGGCCTCTACCCGCGAGATCTGGAGGATGTCGGTACCGATGCCGTAGATCATGCGGCGTGCCTCAACCCCGGGCCTTGAGGGCGTCCAGGCGGGCCTTGACCATGATGGCCTTCATCTCGGAAACCGCATTGCGCCAGCCGGCGAAGACCGCATGGGCCACCACGGCATGGCCGATGTTGAGCTCGGCGATCTCGGGGATGGCGGCGATGGCCTGGACGTTGGTGTAGTGCAGGCCGTGGCCGGCGTTGACCTTCAGGCCCAGCTTGACGCCGGCCTGCACGGCCAGGCGGATGCGTTGCAGTTCTTCCTGCTGCTCCTGTTCGCTGGTGGCGTCCGCATAACGGCCGGTATGAAGTTCGATGACAGGGGCGCCCGATTCTGCGGCGGCCTGGATCTGCTCGACATCCGGATCGATGAACAAAGAGACGCGAATGCGCTCCTGCTGCAACTGGGCAATCGCAGCCTGTACCTCGGCAAAATGGCCACGCACGTCCAGGCCGCCTTCGGTAGTCACTTCGGTACGCTTTTCCGGCACCAGGCAGACATCCTGGGGCTGGATGGCACAGGCAAAATCGATCATTTCCTTGGTCACGGCGGCTTCCAGGTTCATGCGCGTCTGCAGCAGTGGACGGATGGCCTTGACGTCATCGTCGCGGATATGGCGGCGGTCTTCGCGCAGGTGCAGGGTGATGGCATCGGCGCCAGCTTCCTCGGCTTCCAGCGCCGCGCGGATGGGGTCGGGATAGCGCGTGCCGCGCGCATTGCGCAGGGTGGCGACGTGATCGATGTTGATGCCCAGGTCAATGACCGGGCCGGCAGGCTGCAGGAAACTCATGGCGTCAGGAAGCTTCGGTTGAATGATGTTCGGATATGCTCAGCGCTGCACGTGAAGGAATGTGCAGCCAGATCTGGATTGTAGCGGCTCGGGATCGCATGCGGGAGCAGTCGGGGCCGGCGACACGCAGGCCGCCATCTCGTCAAAGTTGCATGAGGTCGATCAGGATCTGGCGCGTGTTCAACTGCGCACCGCCCAGGTGATGCGACAGCAGGTAGCGCATCAGGAACTTGCTCTGCAATTGCGTGGTGGGATCGCTGTAGTCTTCGCGCTCCATATCCAGCAAGGTCTTGCCGGACACCTTGGGCGCACGGTCGGAAATGCGCTCCGGACGCGTGCCCTGCTCCGGATCGACGACGTAGATACCATCGGGCTGCACGGTCTTGCCGCTGGCCACGCAATGGCTCCAGTTGCCGGCCACGCCGGTCTGCTTCAGGAGGATGCGCTCGAACTGGCGCAGCACGATGGGCGCATTCTCGCCGTGGGCCAGCTTGTTCAGCGTGGCCACGTAATGGTCGAAGAGCGCCGGATGCGCGTCTTCTCGGGCCAGCAGCTTGACCAGCAATTCGTTCAGATAGAAGCCGCACAGCAGCGCCGATTTTTCCAGCGGCAGCATGCCGCCCACCCATTCCGCATCGGTCAGCGTGCGCACCTCGGACTTGCCGCTCCACGACAGCGCCAGCGGCTGGAAGGTCTGCAAAGCCCCGCGCAGCTTGGAATGCGGACGCTTGGCGCCCTTGGCCACCAGCGCCACACGGCCATGGTCACGCGAGAAGACGTCGATGATGAGGCTGGTTTCCTTGTAGGGATAGCTGTGCAGCACGAAGCCCGGCTGCGCCAGTACCTTGTGCTCCTTCTCCGGCACGGCGCGGCTGCGCGCGCGCGGCGTGGCCGGCTTGCGCGCGGGGGCCTTGGCGGGCGCCTGCTGCTCGGCCGCAGTGGCCCCCCCGGCGACCTGGCCGTCGAGCTTGGAATCGGTGAGCATGGTAGTCATGGATATCCGTCCTGAATGCGTGAAGCCACGTCGTTGGGGCGCGGCGTAATGCCATGATGATGCCGGAATGTCGCGCGGCCCGCAGAGGGCCGCGCGCGGGTTCATTCGTAGCCGTAGGCGCGCAGGCCAGCCTCGTTGTCGGCCCAGCCCGATTTGACCTTGACCCAGATCTCCAGATAGACCGGACCACCGAAGAGGCGCTCCATGTCCAGCCGCGACTGAGTGGAAATTTCCTTCAGGCGCGCACCCTTCTGGCCGATCACCATGGCCTTGTGGTTGTCGCGTTCGACCAGGATGGCCGCGAAGATGCGGCGCAGGTTGCCTTCCTGTTCGAACTTCTCTATCAGCACCGTGCTGGTGTAGGGCAGTTCTTCGCCGACGAAGCGGAACACCTTTTCACGCACGATTTCGGAAGCCAGGAATTTCTCGCTGCGGTCGGTGATGTCGTCTTCGTCGAACATCGGCGGATTCTGCGGCAGCAGCTTGCGCACTTCCTCCTGCAAGCGGTCCAGCTGGAAGCGCTGCTTGGCCGAGACCGGTACCACGGCGGCGAAATCATGATGGGAAGCCACTTCGCGGGCGAAGGGCATGAGCGTGGTCTTGTCCTTGTTGCGATCGGCCTTGTTCAAGACCAGGATGCAGGGCACGTTGGCCGGCAAGAGATCCAGCACCTGCTTGTCGGCCGGGCCGAAGGTACCGGCTTCGATCACGAACAGGATCACGTCGGCCGCCGTCAGGGTATTGGTGACGGTGCGGTTCAGGGTCTTGTTGAGCGCGTTGCTGTGACGGGTCTGGAAACCCGGCGTGTCGACATAGACGTACTGGGTATTCTCGATGGTCTGGATGCCGGTGATGCGATGGCGCGTGGTCTGGGCCTTGCGCGAGGTGATGCTGACCTTGGCGCCGACCAGTACGTTCATCAGGGTCGACTTGCCGACGTTGGGACGACCGACGATGGCGATGTAACCGCAACGGTAATCGTCATCGGGGGTCTGCGCCGACGCGTCGCCGGCCATGGGGGAATCTGTCATGCTGTTCTGGATTGCGTGGCGGATGAAGCCGCCGAAATGGGTTCTGCTGCGACCGTTTCAGCGCGGTCGCCGGTGTTCTTGCCTTCGCTGCGAGCCGTGGCCGGCGCGCTCTTCTGCTCCCTGGATTCCTTCGGCGGCTTGGCGGGCTTGCCGCCATTGGCCGTGGAAGTCTCGGGACGATTACCCTTGCCCGCCTCATGCTCCGGTGCATCCGGCTGGATGGTGGCGATGCCGGCCAGTTTCAGCTGGGTGGTGCGGGTGCGCGGCTTGCGGCCGGCCGAAGGGGTCTTGGCCAGGGCCAGCTGCACCGCTTCCAGCGCCAGCTTGGCCGCCGCCTGTTCACCGGCGCGTCGGCTGCCACCGGTCCCGAAGACCTGGATGTCCAGCTTGGGCACCAGGCACTCGATCTCGAATTCCTGGCTGTGAGCGGCACCATGGGTGGCGATGACGTTGTACTGCGGCAGCGGGATCTTCTTGCCCTGCAGGAATTCCTGCAACAGGGTCTTGGCATCCTTGCCCAAGGTCTTGGGGTCGACGTGTTCCAGCACCGGGACGTAGAGCGAGCGGATCACCGCACGCGCCGCCTCGAAGCCGGAATCGAGGAAGATGGCGCCGAAGAGCGCTTCGAGCGTATCGGCCAGGATCGAAGGACGACGGAAACCGCCTGACTTCAGCTCGCCCTCGCCCAGGCGCAGGAACTGCGACAGTTCCAGCCGCTGGGCGATTTCATACAGGGATTGCTGCTTGACCAGATTGGCACGCAGGCGCGAGAGGTCGCCTTCGTCGATCTTGTCGTAACGTTCGAAGAGCAGCGAGGCCACCACGCAGTTCAGCACCGAATCGCCGAGGAATTCCAGCCGCTCGTTATGCAAGGCGCTATGGCTACGATGAGTCAAGGCCTGCTGCAGGAGCGAGGCGTCCTTGAAAGTGTGGCCTAGCCGTTGTTGCAAGAGTTGAGGATCCATTTTTTCATCCGTCATTCAGTCTGCCGCCCCGATACGCGCAGCGGCGCGTGGATCGGGGATTACCAGCCTGACCAGTCAGCGGGATCGGTTCAAAGCAAAGCTGAAAACTGCTCCGGGTCTGCCTCCACAATGCGAAGTTGCCAGTTGGAAACTGCGGAAACTACGAAAGCTGCTGGACCAGGATGCGGCGCGCTTTTAGTGGAAGCTGCCGATCCGCTTGATATCGCCCAGGTTCATCCAGACAAAGAAGGCCTTGCCGACGATGTTCTGGTCCGGTACGAAGCCCCAGTAACGACTGTCGAGGCTGTTGTCCCGGTTGTCTCCCATCATGAAATACTCACCCGGCGGCACCGTGCAGGCGAAACCTTCGGCGTTGTAGGTGCACAGTTCGTGATGCGGGAAGGCATCGGGATTGGGCACGAAGTTGGGGGCACGCTCATCGGTCAGGATCTTGTGCTCCACGCCGGTCAGGTTTTCCTGCCATTGCTTATAGTACGTCAGATTTTCATCATCCAGATAATCCGGCAGCGCTTTATAAGAAATTTCTTCACCATTAACCGTTAAGCGCTTGTTTTTATAGACTATTTTATCACCAGGCACACCTACCACGCGCTTGATGTAGTCCACCGACGTATCCTTGGGGTACTTGAAGACCATGACGTCGCCGCGCTGCGGCTCGCCCACTTCGATGATCTTCTTGTTGATGATGGGCAGGCGGATACCGTAGGTGAATTTGTTCACCAGGATCAGGTCACCCACCAGCAGGGTCGGCACCATCGAGCTCGACGGGATCTTGAACGGCTCGTACAGGAAGGAGCGCAGGCAGAACACCAGTGCGATCACCGGGAAGAAGCTGCCTGAATACTCGATCCAGGCCGGCTGCTTCAGGTGGCGCGCCTGCAGTTCGACGCGGCTGCTGGCCACGGCGCCGTCACGCTTGATGCCCTGGGCCTCGTCGCGCGCCACGCGGGCGTCGAACTCGGCCAGGGCGGCATCGGCACGGGCGCGGCGCTGCTTGGAGAGGAAGAAGGTGTCTGCGAACCAGATGACGCCGGTCACCAGCATCAGGACGAACAGAATGAGTGCGAAGTTGCCCAACAAAGCCTGCATGTTATTTATCTTCCACTTGTAAGATTGCCAGGAATGCTTCCTGCGGAATTTCGACCGAGCCCACCTGCTTCATGCGCTTCTTGCCGGCTTTCTGCTTTTCGAGCAGCTTGCGCTTGCGCGAGATGTCGCCGCCGTAGCACTTGGCCAGCACGTTCTTGCGCATGGCCTTGACGTTTTCACGCGAGATGATGGTGGCGCCGATGGCCGCTTGAATCGCCACGTCGAACATCTGGCGCGGGATCAGTTCGCGCATCTTGGCCGCCACCTGGCGGCCGCGGATCTGCGCGGCGGCACGGTGCACAATGATGGCCAGCGCATCGACCTTTTCGCTGTTGATCAGCATGTCCACCTTCACCACGTCGGCGGCACGGTATTCCTTGAACTCGTAGTCCATGGAGGCATAGCCGCGCGAAGTGGATTTCAGGCGGTCGAAGAAGTCCAGCACGATCTCGGCCATCGGCATTTCATAGGTCAGTTGCACCTGCTTGCCGTGGTAGCTCATGTTCATCTGGATGCCGCGCTTCTGCGTGCACAGGGTGATGACCGAGCCTACGTATTCCTGCGGCATGTACAGGTTGACGGTGACGATGGGTTCGCGGATCTCGTCGATCTTGGACACTTCCGGCATCTTGGACGGGTTGTCCACCATCAGCAGGGTACCGTCGCGCTGCTGCACTTCATACACCACCGTCGGCGCGGTGGTGATGAGGTCCATGTCGAACTCGCGCTCCAGGCGCTCCTGCACGATTTCCATGTGCAACAGACCCAGGAAGCCGCAGCGGAAGCCGAAGCCCAGCGCCTGCGACACTTCCGGTTCATACATCAGGGCGGCGTCGTTGAGCTTCAATTTTTCCAGCGAGTCGCGCAGGGCGTCGTACTGGTTGGCTTCCACCGGGAAGAGGCCCGCAAACACCTGCGGCTGCACTTCCTTGAAGCCAGGCAGCGGCGCCGGAGCCGGCTTGCCGGCCAGGGTGATGGTGTCGCCCACGCGCGCAGACTTCAGTTCCTTGATGCCGGCGATGACGAAACCGACCTGCCCTGCCGTCAAGGCTTCGCGCGATTGCGACTTGGGCGTGAACACGCCAATGCTTTCGGTCAGGTACTGGGTTTCGGTGGCCATCAGCAGGATCTTGTCCTTGGGACGCAACGTGCCATTGACGATGCGCACCAGCATGACCACGCCGACGTAGTTGTCGAACCAGGAGTCGATGATCAGTGCCTGCAGCGGCGCGTCCGGGTCCCCCTTGGGCGCCGGCACCTTGGCGACGATGGCTTCCAGCACGTCTTCCACGCCCAGGCCGGTCTTGGCCGAGCAGGGAGTGGCGTCGGACGCGTCGATGCCGATGACGTCCTCGATCTCGCTCTTGGCGTTGTCGGGATCAGCGGACGGCAGGTCGATCTTGTTCAGGACCGGCACCACTTCCACGCCCAGGTCCAGGGCGGTGTAGCAGTTGGCCACCGTCTGCGCTTCCACGCCTTGCGAAGCGTCCACCACCAGCAGTGCGCCTTCGCAGGCCGACAGCGAACGCGAGACTTCATAGCTGAAGTCGACGTGGCCGGGGGTATCGATCAGGTTGAGGTTGTAGATCTGGCCATCCTTGGCCTTGTAGGACAGGGCTGCGGTCTGGGCCTTGATGGTGATGCCGCGCTCGCGCTCGATATCCATCGAATCCAGCACCTGGGCTTCCATCTCGCGGTTGGACAAGCCCCCGCACAACTGGATGATGCGGTCGGCGAGCGTGGACTTGCCGTGATCGATGTGGGCGATGATCGAGAAATTACGGATATTGTTCATTAACAGACTGGAAACGATGAAAAAAGGCGCTCCGAAGCGGGCAGTGCCCAGCCGAGCGCCTTTGCAACAGCTTATTCGACCCGGCATTTTACCGGAATTCACAGGGACAAGCCCGACTTTCCGGTACCCCGCCATACAACGGCGCCTGGCTGCGACAGTGAGCTTTATTGCATTTCAGCAATGAATGCCTGCAGTCGCACCGGGTCCAGATGGTAATGGCACAGCTCCTGCCATTGCCCGTCGGCACCCTGCCCCATCAGCACCGGGACCAGCTCGTCATAGCGCGCCACCAGGGCCTCATCGGCGTCGACGTCGACCATCTCGATGACGGCTGGCACCTCGCCCAACGCCTGGCGCAAGGCGTCACGCAGGTCTTCGCACAGATGGCAGTAGCTGCGCGAATAGATGATGAATTGCAACGAACTGGCGGGCGCCACATGCGGATCGGGGGTGGTCATAGGCTCATATGAAGGTTTTTTCCCTCAGCACGGCCGAGAGGCAAGGAAAAAGGCTGCGGCCCGTGGGAGCCGCAGCCTTCATGCTGAAGTTTCTGGCAATTTTTCGGGAAAATTTCCCGCGTCAGTTGCCGCCGTTCGGGCGCAGCGGCACGAACTGCGAAGAGTCGCCACGGCGCACCAGGACGGCCGCGCGCTTCTTGGCATCCAGCTTGGCCACCAACTGGCCGAACTGCTTGGCGTCGTTGACGTCCACTTCGTTGAGCCGCTGGATGACGTCGCCCGGACGAATGCCGGCCGCTGCGGCAGCGCCGCTGACGGCTTCCACCAGCACGCCGTTGTCGACCTTCAAGTCCTTCTTCTGCGCATCGCTCAGGTCGCTCACCACCAGGCCCAGGGAATTGGGCGTGTTGTCGGGCTTGGTCTTCTTTTCTTCGGCCTGCTTGGGCTTGTCGGCTTCCATCTCGACCACGGTCAGGGTGACGTCGCGGGCACTGCCCTTGCGCCAGATGTTGACGGTGGCCTTCACGCCCGGCTTGGTGGAGCCGACCATGCGCGGCAGGTCGCTCGGGCGCTCGATGGCGGCGCCGTTGTACTTCAGGATGATGTCCCCGGCTTCCAGTCCTGCCTTTTCGGCCGGACCGCCGGCTTCCACGCGCTGCACCAGGGCACCCTGGGCACGCGCCAGGCCCAGCGACTCAGCCACGTCCTTGGTCACTTCACCGATCTGCACGCCGATACGGCCGCGCGTAACGCGTCCGCTGGCCTTCAACTGGTCGGCCACGCGCAGCGCTTCATCGATGGGCACCGCAAAGGAAATCCCCATGAATCCACCGGAACGGCTGTAGATCTGCGAATTGATGCCGACCACTTCGCCCTTCAGATTGATCAGCGGACCGCCCGAGTTGCCGGGATTGACCGCCACGTCAGTCTGGATCAGCGGCAGGTAGTCGCCGGTATCGCGCGCCTTGGCCGAGACGATGCCCGCAGTCACGGTGTTTTCCAGGCCGAAGGGCGAGCCGATGGCCAGTACCCATTCACCCACACGGATCTTGTCGGAATCGCCCATGTTCAGGCGCGGCAGGTTGCTGCCATCAATCTTGAGCACGGCCACGTCAGTACGCGTATCGGAACCCACGATCTTGGCCTTGAATTCACGCTTGTCGGTCAGGGTCACGTAAACCTCGCTGGCACCATCGATCACGTGGGCATTGGTCATGATGAAGCCATCTGCCGAGATGATGAAGCCCGAACCCACGCCACGCGGCACTTCTTCCTGCTGGCCCTGGCCACCCTGCTTGCCATTGCCGCGCGGCGTGCCGGGCTGCTGCTGGCGCGGGATGGGAATGCCGAAGAAGCGACGGAAGAATTCCTGCATTTCCGGATCGTCCATGCCGCCCTGCCCTTGGGCATTCTGGCGCACACGCTCGGTGGTACGAATGTTCACCACGGCCGGGCCGGTACGCTCGACGATATCGGCAAAATCAGGCAGCGCCACCGCAGGGGCAGCCACCGGAGGCGCGGCCAGCACGGCCGGCCCAGCAGCAAACACGGAAGCGGCGAGCAAGGCGCCGGCCAGGGTATTCTTCAAGGGAGTCATTGCAACGGTCTCTTTTATTTGGATTTCAGTTCAATGGAATTGGCGACCTGCCGGATCGCCGTGGCAGGCACTTCCCCCACCACGGTGAGCCAATAATCACCCTGGCGACGGCCGAGGATATTCATGGCGCCCTGCTGTATCGTACCTTCTTCCCGGCCCTGGCTGCCTGGCTCGATGAAAACCGAGATGGCGGCCAACCCGTCGGAAAACACGATCTGCAAGACCTCGCGCTCGGCCGGGCGGTTCTGGGCCGGTGCAGCACCAGCCGGACCGCTGTCGGTAATCATGCGGCGCACCTGCTGGATCTTGCGGAAACCCGGAGGCGGCGTCACCTGCCAGGCCGACAGATCGACTTGCACCATGGCCGCCTTTTCGATGCGCCAGCCGCGCGTGTCCTTGTAAGTGGGGTTGACCCGGGCACGATCAATACCGCCGATCTGGATCTGGGTGAAGGCAATCTGCTCGATCACCTCGCCCTTGGCATCCAGCGTCTGCGCGCGCAGCAGCAGGCCGGTGGCCTGGTCGGCACAGAAACGGTAGCCGTAGCGCAGCTTGTCGCGCGGCGCCAGGACGATGGACTGGCAGGCACGCCCGGCCACACGCTCGTCGGCATCGGCCTGGATGCGATAGTGGCTCGCCAGATCCTTCGGACGGGCATCGACGATGGCCGGGAAGACGTCGCGGGTGACCCGCTTTTCCATGCGCACGATGCGCAGGTCGGGCTCGTAACTGGCCACGTCGTCGTTGTCACGCACGAATTCGCGCGGCTTGCCGTCGAGCAGTTCCAGCTTTTCCAGTTCGCTCTTGCCGGCCACCACGTGGGTGACCCGCGAGCTGCGCATCAACGCGGCCTGCTGGTAGACAAAACTGCCGGAATAATTGAGATGCTGGGCGGCAGATTGCATCTTCTGCAATTGCGCCAACAGTGCGGAAGAAGCGGAGGCTTCACTGGCCGTAGTTGTAGAAACGCCATCCGCCGCTAGAGCGGATGGCGCCAAGGATGACCCTAACAACGTGGACAGCAAGCACAGTACGCCGTACAGACGCCCGGTCAGATGCATCTTACTTGTCTGCGTCCGAGGAGAAGGCTGCGGAACGGGCGTATTGCGCCGAACTGTAGGAAGGCGAGAAGCGCTGATGGGCAAACAGGTAGTCGTCGATGCGCGGATCGCGCTTGACTTCGCCCTGCTGGGCCAGCGAGCTCAGCTGGTTCACGTTTTGCGGATTGCCGTTGGTCTCGGCTACGGTCGCAATGGCCGAGGGCACATTGACCGGGGCCGACGCCACTTGTGCCATCGGCACCACCGCCTTGGAATCAGCCGTCACCACGGCCTGCTGCGGCATGGCCACGAAGACTGCTGCCACGGCAGCGGCAGCCGCTGCGGCGCTGGGCATGAGCAAACGCACCAGGCGGCCCGGACGGCGCGCACGATGGTCGCCATTGGCTGCAGCCGCTGCGGTTGCCGCCCCCACGGCTGGCGCGGCAGGCGCTACAGGCGCAACCTGGGGCTGCGGCGCGACGATGGCCGGCTCGGCATCGAGCCACGCGCTCATCTTGGCCGAGAAGCCGGCGCTCAGGGAGACATCCATCTCCTCCGAACGCAGCACCTCGCCGATGCGATGGTAATCCTCCCAGGCGTCCTGAGCGTCCTTGGAAGAACGCAAGGCCGCCAGGGCAAGGGTCATTTCTTCAGAGCCCAGCTCGCCATCGGCGAGGGCTGAGATCTGCTCTTTGGTCGTTACTTTGGTATCCATGTGCAGTCACCCGGCAAATATCTTAGTTCCATACCCGCTTTATTATTTTCTTTTTAACAACAGGCTTGTGGCCTCATCACCAGCGCTTGTCCGCCGCCGTATCCAGCAGTGGACGCAACTTCTCGGCAATTGCTTCCCGGGCGCGGAAAATACGGCTGCGCACGGTGCCGATCGGACAATTCATCGCATCTGCAATCTCGTCGTAGCTCAACCCCTCGATCTCGCGCAACGTGATGGCAGTACGTAATTCTTCCGGCAATGCCTCCATTGCCACGTTGACCGTTTGAGCAATCTGCTTGGTGGCCAACATCGACTCTGGAGTGTTGATGTCCCTCAGATGGTCTGCATCGTCAAAAGTTTCAGCTTCTTCTGCATCTGCTTCTGTCGAAGTTGGCGCCCTGCGGCCCATAGTAACCAGATAGTTCTTTGCAGTGTTGATGCCGATGCGGTAAAGCCAAGTATAGAAGGCAGAATCGCCGCGGAATTGCGGCAGCGCACGATAAGCCTTGATGAAGGCTTCCTGCACCACGTCCTCGGCTTCGGCCTGGTCGCGCACCAGGCGCGACACCAAGCGCATCAGCTTGCGTTGATACTTGACTACCAATAGCTCGAACGCCTTCTTGTCGCCACGCTGGACGCGCTCAACAAGCTGCTGGTCAATTTCGCGTTCTGTCGTCAAACCGGGTTCCTTGTTTTTTATAGCCGTGTTGTTTTATCGTCATTGCCTATGGCAGATGCCTCCAGCTCGGCAATTTTCAAGGCTGCCGGGCTTATTTTTCCAGCATCTTCGCCTTGGCCGTATTGTGACTGATCAACCAGCGGCACGCCACGGAAAGTGCACGGAATGTATCTTCGGAGACGGAATCCGTGAGAATGGGAATGGTACGGGTCTTGCCATTTTCCAGCCGCAAGCGCAGAAACAGCATGCCCGGCCAGATGGTGCTACCCGCCAGCAGCTGGGCCAGCCCGGCTTTCATCACCTGGGGCTTGGCGCGCGCCGAGGGCAGCAGGTGTTCGACCACGCGAATCTGGCCGGTGCCGGAAATGTGCAGCCAGATTACCTTGCGGCCGCGCAGCACCAGCGCCAGAGCGAGTGCGGCAGCCAGTATGCAGGCCATGGCGAGAAGACTGCGCACAGTCCAGGACAGCGCTCCCGGCATCCCGAACGCCAGCAATACACCGGTCAGCGCCACGCACAGCGAGGCGAAGGCAGAGACCAGGAGGAGCAAGCGGGAAGGTTTGATATCCGCAGAAACTGCTATCGACATAAGCTGCCCGGGCGGAAGGTGCGCAATATGCGCCATTAAAACGACAAACCCGGCTTCCGAAGGGAAGCCGGGCCATGCATTTTACATCTTGCCGATGACCAGGGTACCGTTGGTGCCGCCGAACCCGAAAGAGTTCTTGACAGCAATGTCGATCTTCATGTCCCGCGCCTGGTTGGCGCAGTAATCCAGATCGCACTCCGGATCCTGATTGAAGATGTTCATCGTCGGCGGCGACACCTGATTGTGTACCGCCAGCACGGTCAACACCGTTTCCAGACCGCCAGCGCCACCCAGCAGGTGACCGGTCATGGATTTGGTCGAATTGACAACCATCTTGTAAGCATGGTCACCGAATGCGGCCTTGATCGCGTCGGATTCGTTCTTGTCGCCCAGGGGGGTCGACGTACCGTGCGCGTTCAGGTACTGCACTTCATCTGCATTGACGCCCGCATCGCGCAGTGCATTGAGCACGCAGCGGCGCGGACCATCCAGGTTGGGCGCAGTCATGTGGTAAGCATCGCCGCTCATGCCGAAGCCGAGCAGTTCTGCATAGATCTTGGCGCCACGGGCCTTGGCGTGCTCGTACTCTTCGAGCACCATCACGCCGGCACCCTCGCCCAGCACGAAGCCGTCGCGATCCTTGTCCCAGGGACGGGAGGCGGTCGCGGGATCATCGTTGCGGGTCGACAAGGCGCGGGCCGAAGCGAAACCACCGATGCCCAGCGGCGAAACGCTGGATTCGGCGCCGCCGGCAACCATCACATCCGCATCGCCGTACATGATCATGCGTGCGGCAGAGCCGATGCAATGCAGGCCGGTGGTGCAGGCGGTGACGATGGCCAGGTTCGGCCCCTTCAGACCGAACTTGATGGACAAGTTGCCCGAGATCATGTTGATGATCGAGGCAGGGATAAAGAAAGGACTGATGCGGCGCGGACCACGGTTGGTCAGTTCGGCGTGGGTTTCTTCGATCAGCGGCAAGCCGCCGATGCCCGAACCGATCATGACGCCAATGCGCTCGGCATTTTCATCCGTTACCGTCAGGCCACTGTCCTGCATGGCCTGAATACCGGCGGCCATGCCGAAGTGGATGAAGGTATCCATATGACGCGCTTCCTTGGCGGGGATGTAATCCTCGATATTGAAGCCCTTGACTTCACCGGCGAAGTGCGTGGTGAAGGGGGTTGCGTCGAACTTGGTGACGGTAGCGATGCCGGACTTGCCTTCCTTGATGGCACTCCACGTATCGGCGACGTTGTTGCCGACAGGCGAGATGCATCCCAGGCCGGTAATGACTACACGACGTTCACGAGTGCGGCTCAAGCAATTCTCCTGATACTTTGACCAAAGCCCTTATCAGGCCTTGACTTGCGACTTTGCGTAGTCGATCGCCTGTTGCACGGTGGTGATCTTTTCGGCTTGTTCGTCGGGGATTTCCATTTCGAACTCATCTTCCAGTGCCATGACCAGCTCGACGGTGTCCAGCGAGTCGGCGCCCAGGTCGTCCACGAACGACGATTCGTTCTTGATGTCGGCTTCGGCGACGCCCAGTTGCTCAGCGACGATCTTCTTCACGCGTTGTTCGATATCGGACATAGTGTTCCTCCAGAGGGATGATAGGTTACAAAAGTGCGCGCATTTTAGCAGGTTTGCGCGCGGAAAATTTACTTTTAACTATTCCTGGCAAGATTGTGCCAAGTCCAGCTTAACTGCAAACAAAAGTCGTCAAAAGGACTTGCATCAAGCCCGAAAGACTTGCTTAACCCATGTACATGCCGCCGTTCACGTTGAGCGTGGTACCGGTGATGTAGGCGGCCTGGGGCGAAGCCAGGAAGGCCACGGCATAGGCGATTTCCTCGGCCGCACCCAGGCGGCCCAGCGGGATCTGCTGCAGGATGGCGGCAGACTGCTGTTCATTCAACGCCTTGGTCATGTCGGTATCGATGAAGCCGGGGGCCACGCAGTTCACGGTGATGTTGCGGCTCCCGATCTCGCGGGCCAGGGCGCGGCTCATGCCGGCCACACCAGCCTTGGCGGCGGCATAGTTCATCTGGCCGGGGTTGCCGGCCTCGCCCACCACCGAGGTGATGTTGATGATGCGGCCGGTACGGGCCTTCATCATGCCGCGCAGCACGGCGCGCGAGAGGCGGCCGACGGCGGTGAGGTTGGTGGCGATGACGCTATCCCACTCCTCGTCCTTCATGCGCATGGCCAGTTGGTCCTGGGTGATGCCGGCGTTGTTGACCAGGATGGAGAGCGTACCGAATTCCTTCTGCACCTGCTCCACCAGGGCCACGCTGGCCTCTGCGTCGTTGACGTTGAGGACCGTGCCACGGCCGGTTTCCGGACCCAGCGCTGCCAGGTACTCGGTGATGGCGGCGGCACCCGATTCCGAGGTCGCCGTACCAACCACCTTTGCGCCCTGCCGTGCCAGCTCGGTGGCGATGGCACGGCCGATACCGCGCGAGGCGCCGGTCACCAGGGCGACCTGGCCTTGCAGATTCTGTGCACTCATTTCAGCAACTCCAATACTTTGTTCAGGGATTCCTGGTCGACGATGGCCTCACCCACCAGTTCGCCATTGATGCGCTTGGCCAGGCCGGTCAGCACTTTGCCCGGACCGCATTCAACCAGATGCGTGACGCCATCGGCAGCCATCTTCTGCACCGTCTCGACCCAGCGCACGGGCGCTGCAGCCTGGCGCACCAGGGCATCCTTGATGGCAACCGGATCATTGACCACGGCCACGTCGACGTTGTTGATCAGGGGGATCTGCGGAGCAGAAAACGCCACGTTGGCCAGGTAGGCTTGCAGGCGATCCGAAGCGGGCTTCAGCAGCGAAGAGTGGAACGGTGCCGACACCGGCAGCGGCAGCGCGCGCTTGGCGCCCTTGGCCTTGGCGATCTCGCAGGCGCGGCCGACCGCAGCCTTGTGGCCGGCGATCACGACCTGGGCCGGGGCGTTGAAGTTGACGGCTTCGACCACTTCGCCTTGTGCGGCTTCGGCGCAGGCAGCGCGCACGTCATCATCGGACAGACCGAGAATGGCCGCCATACCGCCCTGCCCGACCGGCACGGCTTCCTGCATGGCCTGGGCACGGAAACGTACCAGCGGCACCGCATCCTTGAAGGCGATCACGCCAGCAGCGACCAGCGCCGAGTATTCGCCCAGGCTGTGGCCGGCGACCAGCGCCGGTGCCTTGCCGCCAGCAGCCAGCCAGGCGCGGTAGAAGGCTACGGCAGCCGTCAGCATGACCGGCTGGGTGTTGGTGGTCAGGTCCAGGTCTTCCTTGGGACCTTCGGCGATGAGCTTGCCGAGGTCGAACTGCAGGGCATCGGAGGCTTCGGCGACGGTCTGGCGCACGACGTCATTGTCGGCGAAACCATTGAGCATCCCGATCGCCTGAGAACCCTGACCGGGGAAAACGAAAGCAAATGTTGTCATGCTTGGATGTGTGTGAAGTTGGATAAAAATGCAGGAGATCAGCGAGCAATGTGAAGCAAGGGACCGCCACGGCGGCCCGTCCCTGCCTTACATGCGCACCAGCACGGCACCCCAGGTGAAGCCGCCGCCCACGCCTTCCATCATGACGGTGTGGCCCGGCTGGATGCGGCCATCGCGCACTGCCTGGTCCAGCGCCAGCGGAATGGAGGCAGCCGAGGTATTGCCATGTTCGGCTACGGTGACCACCATCTTTTCCAGCGGCAGGCCCATCTTCTTGGCCGTGCCCTGCATGATGCGGATATTGGCCTGGTGCGGCACCAGCCAGTCGACGTCGGTGGATTGCATCTGAGCCGCTTCCAATGCTTCGCGCGCCACCTTGTCCAGCAGGGACACGGCCAGCTTGAACACCGCCGGACCATCCATGTACAGGTAGGCACTGCCAGCAACGGCGCCGTTGTTGACGCTGCCCGGCACGCAGAGGATGTGGCCGTGGCTGCCATCGGCGTGCAGCTTGGTAGCCAGCACGCCCGGCTCCTGCGAGGCGCTCATGACGATGGCGCCGGCGCCGTCGCCGAAGAGCACGCAGGTGGTGCGGTCCTTGAAATCAAGAATGCGCGAGAACACTTCCGCACCAATCACCAGAACGTTCTTGTGCGCACCGGATTTGATGAAGCTGTCGGCTACCGACATGGCGTACACGAAGCCGCTGCAAACCGCCTGCACGTCCATGGCCGGCGCACCGTTGGTGATGCCCAGCTTGCGCTGGACCACACAGGCGGTGCTGGGGAAGCCACCCAGGTGGTCCGGGGTGGAGGTGGCCATGATGATCAGGTCGATGTCATTGGGCTGCATGCCCGCCGCTTCCAGTGCACGCTGCGCCGCTTCCAGGGCGAGGTCGCTGGAGAGCTGGGTCGGCTCGGCATAGTGGCGCGCGGAAATGCCGCTGCGGGTGACGATCCATTCGTCCGAAGTCTCGATACCCTGCCCGGCCAGCTGCGCGGCCAGTTCGTGATTGGTGACGCGCTTGGCCGGCAGGTAGCTGCCGGTGCCGACGATTTTGCTGTAAGTGGTCATGCCGTCTTCTTGCTCTGTTAGTTCGGTTGATCCAGCGAGACCGGTGCCGGCTCGAAAGCCACGGCAGCGGCCTCGGCCGTGCGCCCCTGCTCCTGGGGCATGAGCTCCGCCATGCTGGCGGCAATACGGGCGAGCACATCATACTTGGCCGCATCATAGGCGCGGCGGATGGCCCATTCGAATGCATACACATCCGCCCCGCCATGGCTCTTGAAGACCAGGCCCTTCAGGCCCAGCAAGCTGGCGCCATTGTAGCGGGAAGGATTGAGGCGGCGCGACAGCGCCTTGATGGCACCATAGGCGATCAGGGCGCCGAGCTTGTTGATGAAGCCCTTCTTGAATTCGCTGGTGAGCACCTGCTTGACGAAGCGCCCCAGGCCTTCGGAAGCCTTCAGGGTCACGTTGCCCACGAAGCCGTCACACACCACCAGGTCGGTGGTGCCTTCGAAGATGTCGTTGCCTTCCACGTTGCCATAGAAGTTGAGGATGCCTTTTTCATGATCGGCACGTAGCAGGCCGGCAGTCGCCTTGACCAGCTCGTTGCCCTTCATGTCTTCCTCACCCACGTTCAACAGGCCCACGGTCGGCTTGGCCTTGCCTTCCATGACCGCCACCAGGGCCGAGCCCATGAGTGCAAATTGATGTAAATGCTGTGGCTCGCAATCGACGTTGGCGCCGAGGTCGAGCATGTAGGTGGGGCCATCCTTCTGGTTGGGCAGGATGGTGCAGATGGCCGGACGGTCCACGCCCGGCAGGGTCTTGAGCACATAGCGCGAGACCGCCATGAGCGCGCCGGTGTTGCCGGCCGACACGGCAGCGTGGGCCTGGCCATCCTTGACCAGGGTCACGGCCACGCGCAGGGATGAATCCTTCTTGCGGCGCAGGGCGACCTCGATGGGATCGTCCATGGTCACCACTTCGGTAGCGTTCTGGATGCGGATGCGGGCTTCGCCGGCCAGCTTGTATTTCTTCAGCAGCGGCTGCAGCACGGCTTCCTGACCGACCAGGATGAGCTCTGCATCAGGTTGGCGCTTGAGGAAGGAGGCAGCGGCCGGGAGCGTGACTGACGGGCCATGATCGCCACCCATGCAGTCGATTGAAATTTTGATGGTCATCGATTTGATTCTGAGCCTTGCCAGCCCACATTATGAGGCAGATTGGAGAGCCTTCAAAATCGCACACTAGGTCAGCGCGCCAGATGAAGCTTCACGCAAGCAGGCAGGCGGGTCCGCTGACGGATGCCGCGGACATAAAAAAGCGGCGCAAAATGAACCTCTTGAAACAGAAGCTCATTGCGCCGCTTTTCTCCAAAAACAGCAAGCTCAATGAATGAGATTACTCGTCGTTCTTGGTCTTCAACACCTTGCGACCACGGTAGAAACCGTTGGGGCTGATGTGGTGACGCAGGTGGGTCTCACCAGTCGTCGGCTCCACAGCCAGCGGGGGTGCAGTCAGAAAGTCGTGTGCACGATGCATACCGCGCTTGGACGGGGTCTTTTTGTTCTGTTGAACGGCCATGATTACTCCTAAACCTTACTTAAGATTGAAAATTTTAACACACCGGATTCCTGTTTTAGGTAAACCCGCTGTGCCGCTGCCCGGCCTTTGCCAGACATTCCCCAACAATACTTGTTACTGCTTCAACTTCTTCAGTACCTCAAACGGGGAAGCCCGTTCAGCACCTTTGGCCTGGTCCGCCACGCTACCGTCAGGACAGACTTCATGCTTGGGCGCCACCGGCAGGGCCAGCAACGCTTCGTCTTCGATCAGGTAGTTCACGTCGAAGGCCGCTGATCCGACGATGACATCAATCTCGTCATCATCCAGCAGTTCTTCGATGGTGTCGGCTTGCGCCTCATCTTTTGCCAATACCAGCAGCGACTTCGAATCAATCTCGAAATTCAATGCCGTCAGGCAACGCTGACAGATCAGATTAACTGCACCCGACACTGCCAGACTGAGTTGAGCATGCCCCAGCTTGTCGATATCGCCGGACAGAGCCCAACGAATCGCACCGGAACGGTCAACCGTCTCTTGCGCCAGACGACCTAATTCAGCAACCGGAATCTCACCCTGCGCCTGCTGTTTCAGCCTGCAGAATTCGAACGCGTCAATGACAAATGCATTCATAGCTAAAGCAGAATCCGGAAAACCTGCGATCATAACAGAAAATTTCCTTACCAGTCAAAGCCTTAGCGCGCCGCTTGCGGTCTGCGCGCAAAAAAATACGCTGCTGGGGACAACGAAGCCGCTTTTGCGAGGTTTTTCGGCCAAAATCCGGGTGTTAATTGCCAACAGCATCACATTGATCGCTTCCGATATGTCGCAAAATCACCCCAATCCCGTACCAGCACGCCTCATCCTCGGCTCCAGCTCCGTGTATCGCAAGCAATTGCTGAGTCGCCTCGGCCTGCCCTTCGAGACCATGGCGCCGGACATCGACGAAACCCCGCACCCCGGCGAGACAGCCGAAGCCACCGCCCTGCGCCTGGCGCGCGACAAGGCCGCCGCCATCGCCGCACGCGTCGGCCCGGCCTTGGTGATTGGCTCGGATCAGGTCGCCACGCTGGACGGACTGCAAATCGGCAAGCCCGGCAATCACGCCAATGCATTGAAACAATTGCAACTGATGCGCGGGCGCGAAGTGATCTTCCACACGGCACTGTGCCTGTGGGATGGCCGTCGCGAGGATGCCGCCGCAGCGGCACAGGTCTGCAACGTGCAAACCCTGGTGCGCTTGCGTGACCTGGACGACGCCGAACTGGATGCCTACCTGCGCATCGAGCAGCCCTATGACTGCGCCGGCAGCGCCAAGAACGAGGGCCTGGGCATCGCCATCCTCGAGAGCATCCGCAGCGACGACCCGACTGCCCTCACCGGACTGCCGCTGATCGCCCTGACCGGCATGCTGCGCCAGGCTGGCGTGGCTTTCTTTGCGGCCGGTGCCGCGAATCAGTAATTGCGGCGCGGATAACCTTCGGCCAGGATGCGCTGCCACACCACTTCGCGCTGCGCCTGGTCCATGAAGACCCATTGCGCCACCTCATCCACGGTACGGCCGCAACCACGGCAGACGTCATCGAAGGTCGTGGAGCACACGGCCACGCAAGGCGTGTCGGGGCGCTCGGGTGCAGGCTGGGGGACGGACGGCAAAGGGAGACTGGAAGACATTGAGTGAATCTGCATGAGGAAGGTGAAGCAGCGCGCAGGCGCTTGCCCCGCAACCAGGTAAAACCCACTTGGACGGGGCTGCAATGCTTCACATCTTACCAAGAACCGGAGCAGGTCTTTCCCTACAAACTAAAGGGTTAAGGAAACGACAAACAAAAAAAAGCCCGCGACCATGAGGTGCGGGCTTGAATCCAATTTCTTAAGGAGGAGATTGGAGGAGACAGGTGCAACTATAGCGATGCACTCCGGCTGAGTCTGCTTTATTGTGGCAATAGCAGATATTCACGCCATTCATATCTTTTGTCCGAACGGCGCCACAGGCCTGCTCAGCCTCTCCTCTTCTCCCTCTTTTTCCCCTTCCCTCTCCCCACATTCATCCCATCCGCATATCCGTCTGCAGCGCCGAGGTCACCGGCTTGGGTGGATTGCCGCCCTTGCGCTCGCAGGCTTGCAACAGCAGCAGTGCAGACATCAGCAAAATCAGCGCATTCGTTCTCATCCCCGCCTCCATGAATGAATTGTCTTGCATAAAATGCCACCTTCCGCCCGGCCTGCCCGGCTGTCAAGCCCATCAGGCGGCGCTACGCAGGCCCTGTTGCGCCACCATTGCCGGGACGGCGCGTGCGGCAGCAAGGTTCTTCTCATAGAGTGCGGCAATCATGTCCGATTGCGTCAACATGCCGGCCAGCTTGCCGTCGGCCTGCACCACGGGAATCTGGTGCAGCCCGTCGGCCATGCGCGGCACCAGCGCCAGCACCGGCGTATCGACCTGGGCGGTAATGACGGGCCGGCTCATGATCTGGCCGACCACTTCGGGCTTGTCCGAATGCGTGAAAGGCACCCGGTGCAACAGGCGCCGCAACTGCGCTGCCAAGCCGGTGTGCACCTGCACCCCGGCATGCGCCAGAAAATCGCTGCGGCTGACGATGCCGATGACGTGCCGGCCGCGATCGAGCACCGGCAAGGCCCGCAGCCGGTGCTGCAGGAGCAGGCGCCAGGCCTCGTCCAGGCCGGTGGCGAATTCCACCGCCACTACGTCGCGCGACATCACGGCCACACAGAGCGTCTGGCCGAAGCGGCGGTGATAGGCCCGCATTTCGGTCTGCAGGAAGATTTCCTCCAGGTCGTCGCGGCCGATGTCGAGCACCTGGTTGAAATTTTTCAGGACCTCATCCAGATCGTCATGCGAAAAACCCAACCGCGTGATCGGCAATTCATCCCGCGTCTGGTGCGGATGCGGCGAGGCGCTTTGCTGGGCGTGCGGATAGCGGCGCCCGGTGGCATTGTTGTAGAACAGCGCGGCCGCCAGCAACAGCAGCGAATTGAGCAGCACCGGCGAGAGCACGAAGGCATAGCCCATCTCATGCACCACCGGCCCGCCCAGCACCGCCGTCAGGGCCACCGCTCCGCTGGGGGGATGAATGCAGCGCAGCAGGAACATGGCACCGATGGCCAGCGCAATGGCCAGCGCCGCCGCCAGGGCGGGCTCCTGCACCAGCTTCGCGCAACTCACTCCAATCAAGGCCGCGCACAGGTTGCCGCCCATGATGGACCAGGGTTGGGCCAAAGGGCTGGACGGCACCGCAAACAGCAGCACCGCCGAGGCGCCCATGGGCGCGATCAGCCAGATGGTGCGGGCCTCGTGCGGCAGCAGCGCGTAACTGACCAGCCCCACCAGCAGAATGCCGAACAGACTCCCGGCACAGGCGCGCATGCGCTCGAAACGATCAACATTGGCCTTGGCGGGAATAAAACTTTTCAACCACAGCAAGATAGAATCGGGCATATCCGTTCCGAGAAGACGGTTCTCACCAAAGCCACAATTACATCACAAGATGATACATATGTCCCGTTTGCCGCTTTCCCCTTCCTTTCATCGCGCAGGCTCATTCCAATGAACGCCGCGCCCCGCCTGCAAAAGGACGATTTCGAAGCTTTGTCGGAATTTCGCTACCAGTTGCGCCGTTTCCTGCGTTTTTCGGAAGAGGCAGCCCAGAGCGAAGGTCTCACACCCCTGCAATACCTGCTCATGCTGCACATCAAGGGCTATCCCGGCCGCGACTGGGCCAGCATCAGCGAACTGGCCGAACGCCTGCAAGCCCAGCATCACGGCGTGGTGGCGCTGGTGACGCGCTGCGTGAAGGCCGGCCTGGTCATTCGCACGCCGGATGACCGCGACAAGCGCCTGGTCCAGGTGCGCCTGACCGAACTGGGCGAGCAATACCTGCACCGCCTGGCGCAATTGCACCGCAATGAATTGCACTCGCTGTCGGGCGTCTTCCAGGTCTCGAACATCTCGGCCTTCAACGACCGCGACTGAAGCCGGCGCGCCGCTGCCGGCACCGGGCTTGTGGATGTCCGCAAGCCCCGCCAGGGCAAGCTGCTGTTATGCTCGCGACAACTCCCCATCACCCGCAGCCATGACCCGCAAAACCGATCCCGCCGCCCCGCTCGCCCGGGCCATCACCAAGGAAGACGTGGCACGTGCCGCCGGGGTATCGCACATCACGGTCTCACGGGTCATCAATACGCCCGAAAAAGTCGCGCCCGCCACCCGCGAACGGGTGGAAGCCTTCATCAGCAGCATGGGCTACATCCCCAACATGCTGGCCGGTGGCCTGGCTTCGCGCCGCACGCGCATCGTGGCCGCCATCGTCCCCACCATCAGCCATTCGATCTTCGCCGAGACCGTGCGCGGCCTGTCCGAGCAGTTGAGCCTGCAGGGCTACCAGTTGCTGCTGGGGCAGACCAATTATTCGGAAGAGGCGGAAACCGGCCTGGTGGAAGCCTTCATCGGCCGCCGTGTGGATGGTCTGGTATTGACCGGCGTGCAGCACTCGGCACGCACGCGCCAGCGCCTGAAAGCAGCCGGCATTCCGGTGGTGGAAACCTGGGACTTGAGCACGCAGCCCATCGACATGCTGGTCGGCTTCGACAACCACGCCGCCGGGCGCGCCATGGGAGATTATCTGGTGCGCAAGGGCTATCGCCGCATGGCCTTCGTGGGCGGCGAGGACCCGCGCGCCCTGGCGCGCTTTGCCGGCATGCGCGATGCCTTGCTGGCGCAGGGCGCGCCCGAGCCGGTGCATCTGGTGGTCCCGGTGGGCAGCTTCCTGCAGGCCGGGCGCGAGACCCTGTGCCGCCTGCTGGCGCTGCAACCGGCCATCGAGGCCGCCTTCTTCAGCAATGACGTCATGGCCGCGGGGGCCGCCCTGGAATGCGCGCGACGCGGCATCGCCGTGCCGCAACGCATGGCACTGGCCGGTTTCGCCAATCTGGAAATTGCCACCGAAGTCCTGCCCGCCCTGACCACGGTGCAGATCAGCGCGCACCAGATCGGCCTGACGGCAGCCGAGATGCTGCTCACCCGCTTCGATGGCCAGATAGTGTCCGAGCCCCTGTGTGACCTCGGCTATTGCATCCTGGAACGCGACAGCGCCTGAACCCGCTGCCCCGGCTCAGGGCTCTTCCAGCTCATCCTCGGCCAGTTCGACACGATTGCGCCCCAGCCGCTTGGCGCGATAGAGCGCCACGTCGACGCGCCGGGTCAGCTTGTCCAGCGCCTCGCCTGCCACGTGGGTGGCCACACCGAAACTGGCCGTGACCTTGATCTGGCGATCACCCTCGATCTCGAAGACACCCTGTGCCAGGGCGGCACGAAGCTTGTCGGCCACCGCGCCGGCTTGCGCCAGGTCGGACTCGGGCAGCAGGATGACGAATTCCTCGCCACCATAGCGCGCCAGCACATCCACCTTGCGCAGCAGTTGCGACACGCACTGCGCCACGCCGATCAGGATGGCGTCACCGGCCTGGTGGCCATGGCCGTCGTTGATGCGCTTGAAATGATCGATGTCGAACAGCACGACCGACACCCGCCGCCCATAGCGCTGCGCCATGCCCAACTGCTGCTCGGCATGGGCATAGAAGGCGCGCCGGTTCAGCACGCCCGTCAGGAAATCCGTATTGGAGGAAGCCTGAAGCTGCGTGATCAAGGCTTCGCGCTCCCTGGCCAGGCTGTTGCGCTCGACCATGCGCTGCTTGAGCACGTGCAGTGCGCGCATCATGGCACCGATTTCATCCTGATGGCGCGCCTCGGGGATCTCCTGCTCCAGCTTGCCCTCCACCAGCCCCGCGACCAGATCGGTCGCCTGCACCAGCGGACGGACCACGCGCCGGCCGATCAACACCACCAGCAACTGGAAGAACAGGCAGGCCAACACGGTCAGGCTGACCACCAGGATCAGCAGATTGCGCGCGCGGGTATTGTGGCGCTCGGCCTGGTTTTGCAGATCGCTCAACAAGAGGTCGCGCAGGTCGGTGATGGGCGCCATCTGAGGCACGTAAAACTTGAAGAGATCATTGGGCGTGGCGCCATAGTTGCCCGACTTCAAGCCCATCTGCAGAAGAAAATCCAGGAACTGGAAGCCTCCATCGAAGTACTCCTTCCCCATCCGCTCCTGGGCTGCTGCAATTTCCGGCCGGCTGCTGTAGCTGGCCAGCTGCGTATTGATGAAAATGCGCAGCAGCTCGATGCGGCCGTAGAGGCGGCCGATTTCGATCACCTCATCCTGGGCCAGCTGGCGATGCGCGATCATGGGCGCCACGAAGCGCGAGCCGAGCTGGCCGGCATATTCGCGCAGCGTGGCTGCGGCGCGCAACGCCGACAAGCCATCCCGCAGCAAGGGATCGGCGCGGTCCACCTCGTTGGTCAGCTCGTTCATCACCCGCAGCATCGGGGGTATCAGATCCACCATGCGGCACACTGCCGCCGCCACCAGCACGTCGCTACGGTCCTCCGGTGCCAGGCCTGCCACCCGATCCAGGTTGACGCGCGCCGGGCCCAGGCCCTGCTCGACCAGACGCACCTTGTCCATGGCCCATGACTGGCGCTGCTGCGTATCGGCTTCCAACGCCGCATGCAGTTGCGCCAGTGCTGCATCGCTTTCGCTACGGGCAGCGGTCAATTTGGCCTGCAGCTCAGGCGGCAGTGGTGCGCCAGCAGACATGGCCGCATTGGCCGGGCCGCGCTCGGCGGAAATCTTTTCCATGGCCACCAGGGCCAGGCGCAACTTGCGCAAGGCCGGCACGCTGTTGGCGCCGTGGTGATATGTATTCCATTCCGTCCAGACCAATGCCACCGCAAATGCCAGAAACAGCATCAGCAAGGCAATGGAGATGAGCCGGAACAGACGATTCAAGGACATGACGAGCCCGCCAAGGAAATCAAACGCAAATGCACATGCATGAGACGAATATAACAAGCCGCAGTCGAGCACAGCACGTACGACTTCTTGAGCGGGAAGAAATTTGTCCCAGGCATCGCAGCGCCGCCACGATACGGGAAGAGTCCCTCCCACGGTGCGGGACGGGCCTGGCGCGGACCCGGTGTTCTCCCCCTCGAAAAACACCCGGCGGCCAACCACTGGCTACCCTCGGATCGCACTCCCTCCAGCGCGGAACCGACGGACAAAAAAATAAGGCCCTGAAAAAATCAGAGCCTTATCTCTACAACTTCTACAACATGTGAGCCAACTGGCGGAGAGGGTGGGATTCGAACCCACGGTACGGGAAACCGTACGCCTGATTTCGAGTCAGGTACATTCGACCACTCTGCCACCTCTCCGGTTAACTTCGGTCGTTTCACTGCGTGGTGCAGCAAAGACAGCGACTATAGCAGAACTATTTTCAGAGGGGAACTATTTTTTGAAAAATCTTCAAAAAAATTATCTGATCGCCATTGCATCTGCCAGCAGACGTACTAGCAGAAGCATCGTTCACGTATAAAATCGAAAAGCTGAATTGCTTATCATCATCTTGTCATAAATCACTTCTAGCATCCGTAAACTATTTTCTGATGATTTGCCGTCCCTTGGACCTTTCAACCCCGGATTCAGCCAGATGGCTCCCCTCTCCAGCACTTCCTTCCCGCTCGGCGCCGAAGTCGTCGACCTGATCGCCCGCGCGTCCGGAGCGGCCCTGCGCGGTGCCGACGATCCGATGTTGTCATTGCTGCATGAGATCATTGCCCAACGCAAGCTGTCGGCGCTGTTCCAGCCCATCGTGCGCATGCGCAACGGGGAAATCCTGGGATATGAAGGTTTGATCCGCGGCCCCTCCAATACCCCGCTGCATTCGCCGCTGGCGCTGTTCAAGGTGGCGCGCGCGCACAACCTGTCGGTGCAGATGGAATACCTGTGCCGCCACATCGTGCTGACCCGCTTTGCGCAGCTGGGCCTGCAGGGCAACCTGTTCCTGAACGTCTCGCCGGGTGCGCTCATGCAGCCCGAGGCGATCCAGGGAGAGACCCTGCGCTATCTGGAAAAGCTGGGCGTCAATCCGCAGCGCATCATCATCGAACTGACCGAGAACGAGCCCACCTACGACTATGCCCAGCTGCGCAATGCCGCCATGCATTACCGCGACATGGGTTTCCAGATCGCCATCGACGACCTGGGCGAAGGCTTCTCCAGCCTGCGCCTGTGGTCGGAGCTGCAGCCGGAATACGTCAAGGTGGACATGCACTTCGTACAAGGGATCAACCATGACCCGATGAAGCTGCAGTTCGTGCGCTCGATCCAGGAGATCGCCGAGAAATCCGGCTCCATCGTCATCGCCGAAGGCATCGAATCGCAAGCGGAGCTGCTGACCATCCGCGACCTCGGCATCGCCTGCGGCCAGGGCTACCACATCTCGCGCCCGCTGCCGGAGCCTCCGGTATCGATCTCGGAGGATGTCAGCAAGACCCTGCGACGCGACAAGGTACCGCTGTCTTCCAACAAGTATGGTCCGGGCAAGCGCAGTGCCACCGTCGCCAAGCTGCTGCGCGAGACCCAGTACGTCAGTCCGGAAGTGACCAATGACACGGCCTACGACATGTTCGTCAATGATCCGCAGTTGCAGGCCCTGCCGGTGGTCAGCAACGGCTTGCCGATCGGGCTCATCAACCGCTACAGCATGGTGGAGCGCTTCGCCCGCCTGTATGGACGCGAGCTGTATGGCAAGAAGTCCTGCGCCTTCTTCATGGACCCCAATCCCATCCTGACCGAACAGGACACCAGCCTGCAGGATCTCTCCAACCTGCTGGTGCATGCCGAGTCGCATCACCTGTCCAACGGTTTCATCATCACCGACCGTGGCCAGTACATGGGACTGGGTACCGGCCACGATCTGCTGCGCGAAATCACGCAGATGCAGATCGACGCCGCCCGCCACGCCAATCCGCTGACGCAGTTGCCGGGCAACGTGCCCATCAACGATCACATCGAATACCTGCTGCAAAGCGGCGTGGAATTCTGCATCTGCTATTGCGACCTGGACAACTTCAAGCCCTTCAACGACGTCTACGGCTACCGCAAGGGCGATGACATGATCCAGGCCACCGGCCGCGTGCTGCAGCAGGCCTGCGATCCCAACCTGGACTTCATCGGCCACATCGGCGGAGACGATTTCCTCATCATGTTCCAGAGCGAAGACTGGGAAAAACGCTGCCGTACCATCCTCGACCAGTTCGAGGCGGAAACGCGCGCCTTCTTCTATGACGAAGACGTCCAGCGGGGCGGCTACCACACCGAGGACCGCCAGGGCAATCGCGTGTTTCATCCGCTGGTGTCGCTGTCGCTGGGCTCGGTCAGGATCGAACCTTCGCAATACTCGTCGCCGCACCAGATCGCCTCCGCCGCCACCCGCGCCAAGAAGGAAGCCAAGAAGATCCAGGGCAACAGCCTCTTCATCGAGCGCCGCATCCCGACCACCTTCTCCTGGGCGCTCAAGGACGTTTAGCCAGCCCCCTCAAGAAAACGTTTTCGCGCCCTTCCCTCCTTGCGGCGACGATAAAAAAACGGCTGCCTCTTGCGAGACAGCCGTCTTCATATCAGAAGCCCGAAAAACGAATCAGGTGCCCGGCACCAGTTTGGTCACACCGCCCATGTAGGGCTGCAGCACTGCGGGGATGTCCACGCTGCCATCGGCCTGCTGGTAGTTTTCCAGCACGGCCACCAGGGTGCGGCCCACGGCCAGGCCCGAACCGTTCAGGGTATGCAGCAGTTCCGGCTTGCCCTGGGCATTGCGGAAGCGGGCCTGCATGCGGCGCGCCTGGAAGGCTTCGCAGTTGGAGACCGACGAGATTTCGCGATAGGTATTCTGCGCCGGCAGCCAGACTTCGATGTCATAAGTCTTGGCCGCGCCAAAGCCCATGTCGCCGGTGCACAGGGTGATGACGCGATACGGCAGGCCGAGCTTCTTCAAGATGGTCTCGGCATGGCCCAGCATCTCCTCCAGGGCTTCGTAGGACTTCTCGGGATGCACGATCTGCACCATTTCCACCTTGTCGAACTGGTGCTGCCGGATCATGCCGCGGGTGTCGCGGCCATAGGAACCGGCTTCCGAGCGGAAGCATGGCGAATGGGCGGTAAACTTCATCGGCAGCGCGTCGCCGGTGACGATTTCATCGCGTACGAAGTTGGTCAGCGGCACTTCGGCCGTGGGGATCAGGTACAGCGCGGCATTCTCGGCCTCGCCTTCCTGGCCGCCCTTCCTGGCCGCGAACAGGTCGGCCTCGAACTTGGGCAACTGGCCGGTACCGCGCAGGCTGTCGGCGTTGACGATGTAGGGGGTGTAGCACTCGGTGTATCCATGCTCCATCGTGTGGGTGTTGAGCATGAACTGCGCCAGCGCGCGATGCAGGCGCGCGATGCCGCCCTTCAAGACGGCGAAGCGCGAGCCGGTCAGCTTGGTCGCGGTATCGAAGTCCAGGCCCAGCGGCGCACCCACGTCGACATGATCCTTGATCTCGAAATCGAACTGGCGGGGCGTACCGACCTTGCGCAGTTCGACGTTGCCGCTCTCGTCATTGCCAGCGGGAACCGATTCATGCGGCAGGTTGGGCACGGCTTGCAGGAACAGGGTCATCTGTTGCTGCACTTCTTCCAGACGGGTAGCGGAGGCCTTCAACTCGTCGCCGATGCCGTTGACCTCGGCCATGACGGCCGAAGCGTCCTCACCTTTGCCCTTGAGCATGCCGATCTGCTTGGACAGCGTATTGCGCTTGCCCTGCAGTTCTTCGGTACGGGTCTGGATCTGCTTGCGCTCGGCTTCCAGCGCATTGAAGCCGGCCACGTCCAGGACGAACTTGCGGGCCGCCAGGCGGGCTGCGACGTTCTCGATGTCTTTACGGAGGAGTTGAATGTCGATCATGGGAAGAAATTACGATAGGTTGATGCTCGAAACCGCGATTGTACCAAGTCGCGCGCCCGCCACGGGCTTCCCGTGCGGCCGCGCCGCAATAAAATGCCACGGCAGCGGTAGCGGCCACCGTCCATGCGGGTTACCATGCCGCCCATTGCATCCCTCTTGAGACCCGTTTGCCCATGTCCGTCCAGCCCGATCCCCGTCCGCCGCGCGAAGTCCCTGTCCTGTTTTCCCTGCTGGGCCTGGTGGCCGCCCTTGCCATCGGGCTGTGGGCCGGCATCCACTACATGTCCGACGACGCCAGCCTGTTCTATGGACTGATCGCCGGCCTCTCTTTCGGCGCCGCCTTCGCCTTCGGCCAGCAGATCAAGAATCGCGTGGTCCCGCCCAAGGAGCGCAAGACCGGCTGGAAGGTACAGGCACCGGGTGCCGCCGAGCTGTCCCCCGCCAGGGTGGCGGCGCAGCAGGCACGCAAGATCAGCGTCGAATTCGATGAAGAAGAAATCCGCACCATGGTGCGCGGCGCCAAGCGCGAGGGCATTGCCTGGCGTGAAGTGGACGACGTGACCATCCGCATCAGCGAGGATGCCCTGCCGCAGCCGCAATGGATTCTGGCGGGCAAGCGTGGAGAAGACAGCAAGGGTGTGTTGATCCCCAACGATGCCGATGGCCTGGAAGCCCTGATGGAAGCCATGAAGACACGCCTGCCCGGCTATGACGACGACAAGAACTACGAGACCGTGATCGCCGCCATGTCGGCCATGGAAGGCAGCTTCCACGTCTGGCACCGCCCGGCAGCCTGAAGCCAGCCTCAGCGCGGCGCCTTGCCGCTTCCTGCCAAGGCCGGTTCCTGCGCCAGCTGCTGTGCCAGGAACTGGACGAAGGCACTCAGGCGCGGCGGCAGGTGGCGCGTGGCCGGATACAGCGCCCACAGCTCGCCGCAATAGTGCGTCCTGAAACTCCACTGCGGCAGCACCTGCACGAGACTCCCCTGCTCCAGCGCCGGCCTGGCGATGAAATACGGCAGGCTGGCAATGCCCAGGTGCCGCAGCACCGCATCCAGCCGCACGCCGGTATGGTTGGCCGCATACCTTCCCCGCACCTCGACGTTGACCGATTTTCCCTGGCGACGAAAACGCCAGCGTGCATCTGCCGGCGATTCGCCCAGGTAGATACAGCTGTGTTCCTTCAAGGCCTGGGGATGGGCAGGTGTACCGTGGCGGGCCAGGTAATGCGGCGTGGCGCACAGCAGGTGATCGATGCGCATCAGGCGCCGCCCCATCAGGCCCGGCGGCGGTTGATCGGTGATGCGGATAGCCAGGTCAACCTGGTCGTCGATGAGGTCCATATAGCGGTCCTCCAGCCGCAGCAGCACGTCCACCTTGGGATGCGCGGCCAGGAAATCGGGCATGTGCGGGTGGACCAGTGCATGCCCGACCGCCTTGGGCACACTCACGCGCACCTGCCCCTGCGGCTCGGCATCGAAGGCGCCGGAGACGGCCAGCACGGCCTGGGCGGCGCTGAGCATGTCGCGGCAGCGGGCATGGATCTCCTGGCCGCTTTCGCTCAGGCGCAGCTTGCGGGTGGTCCGCTGCAGCAGTTGCGTGCCGAGGGCTTTTTCCAGGCGGGCGATGGCACGGCTGATGGCCGAGGGCGTGGCACCCAGTTGGCGGGCGGCTTCCGAGAAGCTGCCGGTCTCGACCACCTTGGCGAAAACGGCCATTTCATTCAGCAGGGCGATGCTTTGATTTGTGCTCATGGGGCAAAGATTATTTGCTTGCGTGCCGGATTATCGCAAGTCTGGCTGCTCGATACAATGCAGGGCTCTTGCTGCCAGAACATCAGAAAGCCCAGCCATGACTGAACGCCTCTACCTGACCGACCGCGCCTTGCGCGCCGACATCCACGTGCTGGACTGCACTGCGCAGGACGATGGCCGCTACGCCCTGCGCCTGTCGGCCACGCCGTTTCATCCGCAGGGCGGCGGCCAGCCCAGCGATACTGGCTGGATCGATGAGGTCGCGGTGTTGCGGGTGGCGAGCGAAAGCGAGGGCATCGTCCATTACACCGCCGCACCGGTCGCACCGGGCCCGGCCGTGGCCCTGGTCGATGCCGAGCCACGCCAGTTGCATGCGCGGCTGCATTCGGCGGGGCATGTGATTGGACAGGTGATGACGGAACTGGGATGGAAGCCGACCAAGGCCCATCACTGGCCGGGAGAGGCGCGCGTGGTGGGCGTGGCTGCTGCGGCTGAGGGTACGGCGCAGGAACTGGTACCGGCAGAACTGGAGCGCCGCTGCAATGCTTTGCTGGCGCGGGACCTGCCCTGCGTCATGGCGATGGAGGGTGGACTGCGGCAGATCGGCTTTGGCGAACTGCCGGCCTATCCTTGCGGCGGGACGCATGTGGCGTCATTGGGCGAGATCGGGCAGATTCGCATTGACTCCGTGCGGATCAAGAAGGGGGAGATATCGGTGCGGTATGACGTGGTTGGTTAAGCGTTTTCCCCTTCGCAGGCATCTTCATCCGTTGGAGCCGGGTGTGCGCCCATCCCCTTTAGGCAATTTCCGACAATAGCTCATCCATCTACAGTGTGAGCTTTTTTTAATGTCAGCCGCCTCTACCGCTCCATGAAGTTAGCCCTCAAAGCTCTTCTTATTGCTCCGGCCTGTTTCCTGATCTTCTTTGCTCTTGGCTGGATTCTTCCGCCTCCCATCGCCAACGGATTGCTGATAATAACAATAGAAAAATTCAACACAATTTTTCTTGTTGCCATCACGCTGCCTTTGTTCTTCTTGTTATTCAAATTTTACAGAGCCAACAGGACAAAAAATTCCTTCGGAAAAGAACTCCTGAAAATGGGCCCCGCCATTTTCATCTGGCTAACGTCCGTCTTCTTTTTGACTTATAGCTTCGAACAATTATTCGATAGTACGGATTGCGGAAAATATAATTACAACGAAAATCTCAATGGCGGAATAAAAGAATTCAGCGGCGAAAACTACTTATTAAATATCTGCGGGAGCGGAGTGAATCAAAGTCATTTCTTTGGCAGCGCCTATGATTCTGTAGCACTTTCCATCACTGACGAACAAGGACGGCTTCGGGCCAAGCGCCATTACAAAGTCTTCTGGGACGGTCAGCCAGGACATGCGCCGATTGCCATCGGCAAAGAAAGCATCATCTATCAAGACGATGAATCACAGACGGAACGCGCAATCAAGATGCCGCCTGGCTGGATGGAATGGATAAGGGCCAGAATTCCACTTATCAATTAAATAGATAAAAAGTGACCAGGATATGAAATTCATTTATTGCAAATGTCACTAGCCGAAGTTCCATAAAAAAGCACCGCAGGGCCTGTACATAATTTTGTGTAAACGGACTATTGGCAGGAAACTGTCGCCTTGTCCGGAGCCACAATGAGTAAAAAGAAACACGACGTACCCGAAGAATTACTGGCTGGATTGCTAGCCAATTACAAGAATCCCGAAGATTTAATAGGTGAAGAAGGCCTGTTGAAGCATCTCACCAAGCTGGTGGTGGAACGAGCCCTGGAAGCCGAGCTGAGCGAGCACCTGGGCCATGAGAAGCACGGGAGCGTAGCCAATGAGTCGGGCAACACCCGAAACGGCAAGAGTCGCAAGACGCTAAAGGGCGAATTCGGCGAGTTGCCAATTGAAGTTCCTCGAGACCGTCATGGCAGCTTCGAACCGAAGCTGGTAACCAAGCATCAGACGCGCTGGGCCGGCTTCGACGACAAGATTATTTCGCTGTATGCCCGTGGCATGACAGTAAGAGAGATTCAGGCGCACCTGGAAGAGATGTATGGAACCGAGGTGTCACCCAGCCTGATTTCATCGGTCACTGACGCCGTTGTCGATGAAGTCAAAGCCTGGCAAGCTAGGCCATTGAATCCAATTTATCCCATCGTTTATCTCGACTGTATCCATGTCAAAGTGCGTGAAGGAACGGTGCGAGTAAAAGCCGTCTACCTAGCCATCGGCATCACCATGGACGGTGAGAAGGAGGTGTTGGGACTGTGGCTAGCGCAAACGGAAGGCGCCAAGTTCTGGCTGCAGGTTGTCACTGAGCTGCGTAATCGCGGCGTGCAAGATATCTTCATCGCTTGCGTTGACGGCTTGAAGGGCTTCCCGGATGCCATCGAAGCTGTGTTCCCGAAGACCACGGTGCAGCTGTGTATCGTCCACATGGTCCGGCACAGCTTGAATTACGTCTCATGGAAACGACGTCCGGAGGTGGCGGCTGACCTACGATTGATTTACCAGTCGGCAACCGCCGAAGAAGCCGAACTCCGACTCGGTGAATTCGAAGAGAAATGGGATGCAGAGTATCTGCCTATCGGCCAATCCTGGCGGCGCAACTGGCCCCGTCTGATTCCGTTCTTCGACTTCCCACCAGAGATTCGAAAGGTCATCTATACGACCAATGCCATCGAGTCGGTCAACATGAGTTTGCGCAAGCTGACTAAGAACCGGGGCTCGTTCCCCAGCGATGAGGCGCTGATTAAACTCTTCTTCCTGGCCCTGCGTAACATCAGTAAAAAGTGGACGCTGCCCATCCGAGATTGGAAAGCTGCACTGACTCGGTTTACTATCCAGTTCGGTGAACGTATCTCTATGAATTAAACGAAATCCCGTTTACACAAAAAATCGGACACGCCCCACCGCATGAATTAAATCGATATGCCTTCTGTCCGCACTTACTTTCTCTGGTCAATAAAGAATCTCGCGGTCATTCTAGGCTTGATCACTACGGCTGTCTCAGGATTGTTGGCGCTCGCTCTGTTAGAGGAGTTTCATTTATTTGGAAAGATTTTCTATATCCTTTTCCGTTTCCACGAACACACACGTACCGGCATTATTTTCTTGATCCTGATTTTCTTTGGATATAAAGCCTATCTCCTCAAAAAAAGAGAAAAGCCATTCAAAAAAGAATTTTTCAAAATGACGCCAGCCATTATTTTCTGGCTCACGCTTTTTTGCGTTTCCGCGTTTATACTTGACAGCTACTTTTCTGCAAACGGCAGAAATTTCGACTGCGATAAGTATGACTACACCGAGAAATTAAATGGCGGAGTCAAGGAATTTCAGGACCAAAAATACTCCATCAAGATTTGTGGAAGTGGAACAAGTCACGGAGGAATACTGTCCGATGACGAGCCAGATTTAGCCGAACTTACCATTAAAAATGAACAGGGAGAATTACTGGTAAAACGACACTATGTCATCGAATGGGATGCCAAACCTGGGCATGAGCCGTTGATCATTGGAAGTGATAGCATCACTTACCAAGACGATGACGAGCAGAAAGATTACACCATCGCTATGCCGCCCTCTTTATTTGAGAGACTGAAAGCTAAATATCTGTTCTAGAAATCAGGCGACATCAATTTTTCAAACGCCTTCCGATAATTGGCCATGAGCTTCAGCTTGGCCGACCTCTATTCAAAGGAAAACCATGACGACCTACGCGGACCTGCAAGCGCAAATCAAGAAACTTCAAGACCAGGCTGACAAGTTGAAGGCGAAAGAATTAGAAACCGTCATCATCGGCATCAAGCAGAAAATCTATGAATACGGTCTGACTGCGGAACAGCTTGGATTCTCTTCTTCCAGAAAGAAAACCGTCAGAAAAGCTGCAGCCAAAGAAGCCGTGGTGATGTATCGAAATGGCGATCTCACCTGGTCAGGTGCTGCCCGTGGCCGCAAGCCTGGATGGGTCAAGGAGATTATTGATGCGGGCGGCGATATCGAGAAATATCGCGTGAAGGGGAAATCTGCACGCTAAGTACCGACCAAGCGCCAGACCACCTTGATATCATATTGGCGAAAGCACCCAGACAACAAGACTGGCCCCTTTCGCCAATCGGTTCATTCTTTCCGGGCCTCTTCATCCCACTGCCGCAAGGTCGCCAGCTTCTCGCCAATCTTGATTTCCAACCCCCGCGGCACCGGCTGATACCACCCAGGCTCGGCAATCCCCTCCGGCAGATAAGTCTCCCCCGCCGCATAGGCATTGGGCTCGTCATGCGCATAGCGATACGCATGCCCATACCCCAATTCCTTCATCAGCTTGGTCGGTGCATTGCGCAGATGCACCGGCACTTCCCGGCTCTTGTCCTGCTTCACGAAAGCGCGCGCCGCGTTGTACGCGTTGTAGCCGGCATTGCTCTTGGCCGCCACCGCCAGGTAGATCACCGCCTGCCCCAGCGCCAGTTCACCCTCGGGGCTGCCCAGCCGCTCATAGGTCAGTGCGGCATCGTTGGCGATCTGCATGGCGCGCGGGTCGGCCAGGCCGATGTCTTCCCAGGCCATGCGCACGATGCGCCGCGACAGGTAGCGCGGATCGGCGCCACCATCGAGCATGCGGGTCAGCCAGTACAGCGCCGCATCCGGGTGTGAGCCGCGCACCGACTTGTGCAAGGCCGAAATCTGGTCGTAGAAGTTGTCGCCGCCCTTGTCGAAACGGCGGCTGTTGAGCGTCAGCGCATTCTGCAGGAACTCGGCCGTGACCAGCTGCGTACCGGTAGTGCGGGCGGCCGTCTGGGTCTGCTCCAGCAGATTGAGGAAGCGCCGGGCGTCGCCATCGGCGTAGCCAATGATGGTATCGGTAGCCTGCGCGTCGAATTGCAGATCCCCCAGCGCCTTGTCCTGCGCGCGCTTGAGCAGTTGCTTGAGCTCCTCATCGGTGAGCGACTTCAACACGTACACCTGCGCACGCGACAACAGCGCCGAATTGACCTCGAAGGAAGGATTCTCGGTGGTGGCACCGATAAAGGTCACCAGGCCGCTTTCCGCATAGGGCAACAAGGCATCCTGCTGGGACTTGTTGAAGCGATGGATTTCATCCACGAACAGTATCGTGTGCTTGCCCATCGATAGATTCTGCTCGGCCTGCTCCATGGCCGCCCGGATATCCTTCACCCCCGAAAACACCGCCGACAGGGCAATGAATTCGCACTGGAAGGCCGTCGCGGTCAGGCGCGCCAGCGTAGTCTTGCCCACGCCAGGCGGCCCCCAGAAGATCATCGAATGCGGCTTGCCGGACTGGAAAGCCAGCCGCAAGGGCTTGCCTTCGCCCAACAGATGCGACTGCCCGATGACCTCATCGAGCGTCTTGGGGCGCAGCGCTTCAGCCAGCGGCGCGGCGGGTTCTTGCGCGAACAGGTCAGCCATGCGCCGCCCCCTGCACACCAGCAAGATCGGAGAAGAAGGAGCGCCGCATGGCGGCCAGGGAAATAAAGTTCATATTCATCAGGATGCGGGCGCAGCGCCGGATTGCAAGGCGCATTCACCAAAGGCCGTAGTCTAACGCAGCAGGCCCGGATAAGGGGCGAAGACGCCGGCCTGCAGGCATCGGGCGCAGGCGTTAGAATGCGGCCTCTGCGTTTTCCTTCACAACGCCCATTTTCCTGCCTTCTCCATGCCCTTCGTCGTCACCGATTCCTGTATCCAGTGCAAATACACCGATTGCGTCAGCGTCTGTCCGATGGACTGCTTCGTCGAAGGCCCGAACTTCCTGGCCATCGATCCGGACGGCTGCATCGATTGCTCCATGTGCGTGCCGGAATGCCCGGTCGGCGCCATCTACAACGCCACCGACCTGCCCGCGGCCCTGGCCCACTTCGAAGACCTCAACGCCAGACTGGCCAAGCTGCCCGGATGGAAGCCCATCACGCAAGCCAAAGCGCCCCTGCCCGGCCATGAGCAGTGGAAGGACGTGCCCGACAAGCTGCCCCTGCTCAAGATGCCCGAACTCTGAAGCACCCAGCAAAACAGCCCCGCAAGCGCAAGCCTGCGGGGCTGTTTGACGTGGAGGCGGAGACGCTCAGTTGTTGAACACGTCCGCACCCTTGGGAATGGTGAAATTGAAGCTGTTGACCTTCAGCGGCGGATTCTTCTCGAAACTGTCGAAGCTCAGCACCGAGACCTGGCCGAAGGAATCATGCAATTCCATCGCCACCGGGGTGCCATTCTTCAGGCCGATGCCGATGGTGTCGAAGGTCGTATCCTTGCTCTTGGGCACGGCTTGCAGCCATTCCAGGCCGTCCTTGGTGCCGGCTTCGGTCAAGGTGAAGTTTTTTTCCAGATCGTTGCTGCCGAAGAGGATGGCGGCCGGCGAAGAGCCCAGCGCATTGCCGAGTTTCTTGGTGGTGACCTGGTTGAGGTCCTTGTCGTAGATGAAGAGTTTTTCCCCATCGGCCTGGATCACCTGCTCATAAGGCTTCTGGTAGGTCCAGATGAATTTGCCGGGACGCGAAAACACGAAGCTGCCGCTGGACGTGTTGACCACCTTGGACGTGCCATTCTCCACCCGCACCATGCGCTGGGTGAACGCGCCCTTGGCCGACTGCGTGCTGCTGACGAATTGCTTGAACTGGTCCAGCGCGGCAGCCGAGGCGCGGCCCGGGGTCAGCGCGGTGATGGCGATGGCGCCGGCCACGGCCAGCGCGGAAAGACCTGCTGCCATCATCAGGCGGCGCAGCTTGAACGTACGGGCTTGCGCAGGGCGCGAGCGGAAAGCGTTTCTGGAATTGTCCATGTTGTTTGATTCCTTCTTGACTTGGCGCCACCTGCAAGGTGGCGGCCGGCACGTTGGTGGCCGGCCTTCAGGGCAGGTTGATGAGGAGGGAAGACCGCTTATTCAGCCGCATCGCCGGCACCTGCCGGCACCAGGATTTCACGGTTGCCGTTGGATTGCATGGTGGAGACCAGGCCGCTTTGCTCCATCTGCTCCAGCAAGCGCGCCGCGCGGTTGTAGCCGATGCGCAGGTGACGCTGCACCAGCGAGATCGAGGCCCGGCGATGTTTCAGCACCACGGCCACGGCCTGGTCGTACATCTCGTCGCCTTCGCCGCTGCCGCCGGCACCGGCTGCAGCACCGCCGCCACCGCCATCGGCGTCCTCCAGCACGCCTCCCTCTAGGATGCCCTCGATGTAATTCGGTTCCCCCTGGGATTTCAGGTGTTCCACCACGCGGTGCACTTCGTCGTCCGACACGAAGGCGCCGTGGACCCGCACCGGCAAGCCCGTGCCGGGCGGGTTGTAGAGCATGTCGCCCATGCCCAGCAGGGTTTCGGCGCCCATCTGGTCAAGGATGGTGCGCGAGTCGATCTTGGAAGACACCTGGAAGGCAATGCGCGTGGGCACGTTGGCCTTGATCAGGCCCGTGATCACGTCCACCGACGGACGCTGCGTGGCCAGGATCAGGTGGATGCCGGCCGCGCGCGCCTTCTGGGCGATACGGGCGATCAGTTCTTCGACCTTCTTGCCCACCACCATCATCAGGTCGGCCAGTTCGTCGATGATGATGACGATGGTTTCCAGCTGCTCCAGCGGTTCCGGGGCATCCGGGGTGAGGCTGAAGGGATTGGGGATCTTCTCGCCGCGTTTTTCGGCGTCGATGATCTTCTGGTTGTAGCCGGCCAGGTTGCGCACGCCCAGCTTGGACATCTTCTTGTAGCGGCGCTCCATCTCTTCCACCGCCCAGTTCAGGGCGTGACCGGCCTGGCGCATGTCGGTCACCACCGGCGCCAGCAGGTGCGGAATGCCTTCATAGATCGACAGTTCCAGCATCTTGGGATCGATCAGGATCAGGCGCACCTGGCGCGGCGAGGATTTGTACAGCAGCGAGAGAATGGTGGCGTTGATGCCCACCGACTTGCCCGAACCGGTGGTACCGGCCACCAGCAAGTGCGGCATCTTGGCCAGGTCGGCCACCACCGGGTTGCCGGCGATGTCCTTGCCCAGCGCCACCGTCAGGCTGGAATGGCTGTCGTTGTAGACCTTGGAACCGAGGATCTCGGTCAGGCGCACGATCTGGCGCTTGGGGTTGGGCAGTTCCAGGCCCATGAAATTCTTGCCCTGGATGACTTCCACCACGCGGATCGACGTCAGCGACAGCGAACGCGCCAGGTCGCGCGCCAGGTTGACGATCTGGCTGCCCTTGACGCCCGTGGCCGGTTCGATCTCGTAGCGGGTGATCACCGGGCCGGGATAGGCTGCCACCACCTTGACCTCGACACCGAAGTCGGCCAGCTTCTTTTCGATCAGGCGGCTGGTGAATTCCAGGGTTTCCACCGAGACCGTCTGCTGCGCAGGCGGGGCCTCATCGAGCAGCGACAGCGGCGGCAGTTCGCTGTTGAGGTCATCGAAGAGGCTGGTCTGCTTCTCCTTCTGCACGCGGTCCGATTTCTGCACCTCCACGATCTGCGGTTCGATGCGGATCGGCGGGGCTTCGACGATCTTGGCGCGTTCCTGCACCACGGTTTCCTCGCGCTTGACGGCGGCTTCCTGGCCGGCGCGGCGGTCGGCACGGGCGGCGAAGAAGTCGCGCACGGCGAAGAGGCCATCCTCGATCAGGCCGCCAATGCGCTCCACCGCCGCCAGCCACGACACCTGGAACAGCAGCGAGAACCCCAGCCCGAAGAGCAGCAACAGCAACAGCGTGGAACCCGTGAATCCAAAGGTCGGCTGCATGGCCGAGCCGATCATCTCGCCCAGCACGCCGCCGGAAGAATGCGGCAGCTTGGGCGCGAAGCGATGCATGCGGGTGAATTCGATGCCCATGCTGCCGGTGAGCATGAAGATGAAGCCGACGGCACGAATCAGCGGTTCCTGCTGGTGTTCCGGTTCCACCGGCTGGGCCACCAGGAAACGGTTGGACAGGCGCCGATAGCCGGTCCACACCGAGCGGCCCAGCAACACGCACCACCACCAGGCCGACAGGCCGAAGATGTAGAGCAGCAGGTCGGCCGTCCAGGCGCCGACGCGGCCGCCCCAGTTGCCCACGCGCGGCACCGAACTGGCCACGGACCAGCCGGGATCGGTCTTGGCATAGCTCAGCAGGATCAGCGCCAGATAGGCCAGCAAGGCCGCCAGCGCCAGCCAGCGCGCCTCCGATAACAGCCGCACTAGACGGTTGGGCATGGGAGGTGCCGGTGTCTTGGTGGTGCGGATGTGGGCTTGACTCGTCTTGGACATAACTTCCGTACAAAAAAATACGCCGTCATTGTAACGGCATTGCATTGGCGCTTCGCGGTTTTGCGCAGGGCGGCGGGAAACCCGCTGCACTGACCGTCATCGGCCGCTATCGTTCTGGTTGTGCTGTCTTTTTGTTCATATTCTGAACAGCAATACTCTTGATTCCCCCGTCCCTTCCGGCTATCGCCGACATAGCGTAATTCCATGAGCCCCAATGAAGGCATGGACTATAATCTTACCCGTTTTGCAGCGCGGCAAACCGCAAACTTGCACGCTCGCAACCGCTTCCCCTGCCCTGGCTGCGCTGGTGTCCACGCCGGCCGGGAATTGAAATCCCGCGGGTCGCCTCAAGCTGCAGAGGCAATCCCGCAACATTTTTTGATGAGTAGCTTATGAGCACGCCCAAACATGCCAAGGTCCTGATTCTCGGCTCCGGCCCCGCCGGCTATAGCGCCGCCGTCTATGCCGCCCGCGCCAACCTGAACCCGGTGCTGATCACCGGCGTGGAGCAAGGCGGCCAGCTGATGACCACCACCGACGTCGAGAACTGGCCCGGCGATCCGCTGGGCGTGCAAGGCCCGGAACTGATGCAGCGCCTGCTGCAGCACGCCGAGCGCTTCAACACCGAGATCATCTTCGATCACATCCACACCACCAAGCTCTCCGAGCGTCCGTTCCGCCTCATCGGCGACAGCGGCGAATACACTGCCGACGCGCTCATCATCGCCACCGGCGCTTCGGCCCAGTATCTCGGCCTGCCTTCGGAGCAAGCCTTCATGGGCCGTGGCGTGTCGGCCTGCGCCACCTGTGACGGTTTCTTCTATCGTGGCAAGGAAGTGGCCGTGGTCGGCGGCGGCAACACCGCCGTGGAAGAAGCGCTGTACCTCTCCAACATCGCCAGCAAGGTCACCATCGTGCACCGCCGCGACAAGTTCCGCGCCGAACCCATCCTGATCGACCGGCTGCTGCACAAGCTCACCGAGGGCAAGATCGCCATCCAGTGGCACTCCACCCTGGATGAAGTGGTCGGCGACGACAGCGGCGTGACCGGCATCAAGATCAAGTCGACCCAGGATGGCGCCATTACCGAGATCCCGGTGCATGGCCTGTTCATCGCCATCGGCCACAAGCCCAATACCAGCATCTTCGAAGGCCAGCTGGAGATGCAGAACGGCTACCTCAAGACCCGCACCGGCACCGAAGGCTTTGCCACCGCCACCAGCATCGATGGCGTCTTCGCGGCCGGCGACGTGCAGGACCATATCTACCGCCAGGCCATCACCAGCGCCGGCACAGGTTGCATGGCAGCACTGGATGCACAGCGCTATCTGGAAGGCCTCGAATAAAGTAAATTGATGTAAAATGCTGCACTGCGAGAACTCGCAGCGCAACGGGCACTCCAAAAGCCGGTGACGAGTTGTCGTCCCGGCTTTTTTGTTTCACTCGAGCAATCCAACCAGAAGAATCATCAAGACCGAGGAAAGCATCGTGCCCTATTATCCAACCCCCTCTCCCGCGCGTGGCCACTCGCCCGCGTTCAAGGCAGCACTGGCCACCGTGAGCCTGGGCGCCGTACTGATCGCCTGCAGCGCTTCGCGCGAAACGCCGGTAGCACGCGCCGGCGGCGGCCAATGCGATGCGTCGCGGGCCGACCACCTGATCGGCGAAAACTACAGCGGCTACATTGAACGCCAGGCCCTGGCCGAATCGGGCGCCACCGACATCCGCGTGCTCAAGCCGGACGACGCCGCCACCATGGACTTCAATCCGCGCCGCCTGACTCTGCAAGTCGATCCGGGCCTGGTCATCATCCAGGTCGCCTGCGGCTGAAGGCTGAGCCCGCTTCTGCTAAAGTAGCCACTCAGGGAACTATTCGCTACAGGGGTTGGGTGGCTGTCATGGCGACAATGAAGGATTTCTCGGCGCTCAAGGGATTGCGCCGCGATTTGCAGGAACAGGAAAAAGCGCGCGCACTGGCCTTGGCCGAGCGCCAGCGTCAGGAAGCGGCAGCCCGCGAGGAAGCCAATCTCTTCCGCAACAGCATCGGCGCGGTCGCGCCCTTGCGCCCCACGGTGGTCGACAAGGCCCATTACCCGCCCGAACCCCCTCTGCCCATTCCCCGCCAGCACCTGGCCGATGAACAGGCCGCGCTGCTGGAGTCGCTCTCGGATGAGTTCACCATCGACACCTTGATGGACAGCGACGAAAACCTCAGTTTCGCCCGTCCCGGCGTGGGCGTGGATGTCTTGAGCAAGCTGCGCCGTGGCAACTGGGTGATCCAGGCCCAGCTCGACCTGCACGGCTATCGCCGCGACCAGGCGCGGGAAGCATTAGGTGAATTCTTGCGTCAATCGCGCCGCCGTGGCCTGCGCTGCGTGCGGGTGATCCATGGCAAGGGGCTCGGTTCGGTGAACAAGGAGCCCGTTCTCAAGCACAAGGTACGCAACTGGCTGGCCCAGAAGGACGAAGTGATGGCCTTTTGCCAGGCCCGCGCAGCCGATGGTGGCGCGGGCGCGCTGGTGGTGCTGCTGCGCTCCAGCGAACGGGCCTAGGCCGCCACGGCGTCAGGCCGTGGCCAGCGTATCGAGCATGGCCACGATGGCCTCGAAATGCGGCCGTGCCGCTGCATCCGCCGACAGGCAGGCCTGGCGCAAACCCGCCAGGGTGGCGCGCTGCTTCTGTCCCGCTTCATCGAGCGGCTGGCCGTGCGCCAGCAATTCTTCCAGCAGACATCCATAAGCCCGCACTTCCATGGCCTGCACGCCCCAGGCATGGGGCTCTCCTGCATCGTAGAACCATGCCGCGCCAAAATCCCCCAACAAGGCTTCCCCTTCCCGATGCAGGATATTGTGGCCATACAGGTCGCCATGCACGATGCCCTGCGCATGCAGATGTGCCGCTGCCGAGGCGATATCGCGTGCAATGGCCAGCACCTGGGTCCAGGCCGGGATGAAGTCTTGTGCATAGACGTCGCGCGTGCAGGACTGCAGGCTGGGCGGGCCGGCCAGGGTCTTGAAATCCGGATCGATCAGGGGCATCACCAGGCCTTGCGCTGCCTGCGGATGTCCTTGCAAGCGGCCCAGCACCGGAATCAACCCGCGATGGCTACCGGCCATGATGCAAGCGGCCATTTCACGCTCGGGCAGGCCGTCGCTGGTGACGGCCCCCTTGAAGAGCTTGACCGCCACGGGCTGGCTCTTGTCCTGCACTGTCCAGCGCGCCGCGTGGATCAGGCCGGAAGCGCCCTCGCCCAGCTTCTCACCCAGCTGCAAATCGTTCCAGTCTATGCCCGCCACCTGGGCATTGCGATCCGCCGCTTCCTCCACCGCCTGGCACCAGGGATTGCCCGCCATGGCCAGCCAGCTCAGACGCGGCAGCGTCAGCAACCAGTGCGGAAACGCTTCCAATGCATTGGCCGACAGGCGCAGCAGTTCCAGGTTGCGGCAGGCCGCCAGTTCGGGCGGCAACGTCCGCAGCCGGTTACCGGCCAGCATCAGCTTCTGCAGGCGCGGACACTGCCCGATGCTGGAAGGCAACTGCTCGATACGGTTGTCGGTCAGCACCAGCCAGCGCAGCGCGGGCGGCAGCGCCTCGGCGGGCACATGTTCGATGCGGTTGGCTTTGAAGCCGATCATCTCCAGCGCGGGACAGCGGCCCAGCACGGCAGGCAGTTCGGTGAAGGGATTGTCGGAACAGAAAATGATGCGCAGCTTGCCCAGGCGCGGCAGGTCTTCCGGCAAGGCGCTCAGTTCGTTGCCGCTCAAGTCCAGAATCTCGAGGGTTTCAGCCAGGGTGAAGATTTCTCGCGGGAATTCGCGCAGGCCGCACGACAGAGACAGGCGGGTAATGCCTTGCAGGGCGCCGCTGCGCAGTTGTTCCAAGGTGTGCATGCAGAGAAGTGAAGAAACAGACGAAAACGCGGAGTTTAGCAGCCACAGCCCCAGGCATTCAGAACAAATCGAGTTGCGCATCATTGCCGGTGGCTCGGGCCGGTACAAGCACAGGCCGCCGAAAACGACTGGCATCCAGCGTAGCAAAAGCCCGGTTGCGATGATCGATCCCCAGGCGCCGGCTGGCCTTCTCGAAACGCTGATGCAGCAGGTCCGCCCAGACACCCGTGCCGCGCATGCGGGTAGCGAAATCGGCGTCGTAATCCTTGCCGCCGCGCATGTCCTGGATGCGGTTCATCACCCGCGCCGCGCGATCGGGGAAATGCGCCTGCAACCATTGCCGAAACAGCGGGCTCACTTCCCACGGCAGGCGCAGCACGATATAGCCCGCTTGCCGAGCGCCGGCTTCGACGGCGGCTTCCATCACGCGCTCCAGATCCGGCTCGGTCACGAAGGGGATCACCGGTGCAATCGATACGCTCACCGGGATGCCCGCCTCGGCCAACGTACGGATCACCCGCAGCCGCCGCGCCGGACTGGCCGCACGCGGCTCCAGCGTGCGGGCAATGGCGGGATCGAGCGTGGTGATGGTGACGGCGACGATGGCCTGTCCCTTGGCAGCCATGGGCGCCAGCAGGTCGATGTCGCGCTCGATCAGGGAGGATTTGGTAATCATCGCCACCGGGTTCTCGCAATCGTGCAGGATCTGCAGGATGCGCCGGGTCAGTTGGCGTTCGCGCTCGATGGGCTGGTAGGCATCGGTATTGATGCCTACCGTGATGGTGTCGGACTGATACGACGGTTTGGCGAGTTCACGCAGCAACACTTGGGGCGCATTGCGCTTGGCGACCAGCCGGCTTTCGAAATCCAGCCCCGGCGAGAGGCCGAGGTAGCTATGTGATGGCCGCGCGAAGCAATAGATGCAGCCATGCTCACAACCCCGGTAAGGATTGAGGGAAAGCGAAAACGGCAAGTCCGGCGAACTGTTGCGGCTGATGATGGACCTGGCGTCTTCCTCGGTGACGATGGTCTTCAGGCGCGGGGCTTCGTCTTCCTCTCCAAGCTCTTCCACAAGCTCCGCCGCCGCAGGAAAGCTGACGGCCTGCCAGCCATCGTCGAACTCTTCCCGCGCCACCGATTCGTAGCGCCCGCGCAGGTTGGTGACCGCACCCCGGCCCTTCCGGGCGACCTGGCTGCGATGGACGAAGGCTTCCGGCGTAAGCGTTGCGTCATCCTCGCCGGAAGGCACCGGCTGGTCCGGAAAAGGCCGGGCAATGCCCTGCGGAAATTTGGGGAAGGAGGCCAAAGGCAAGCTCAACAATACTGTATATATGAACAGTATTTTGCCTTCACTTTGAGGCCGCTGCAAATGCTGTTTCAATTTGTCCGGCTGCCGCATTAATCGGTTATGCTTGTTCACCCTCAGCTTCCTGACAGAGAAGAAAGCGACCATAAAGGGGGAACAAGGACCGCCAGAGGTCCCAAGGAGACAAGGATGCAATACCAGGCAAACCGGCCCGGTGCCGGCGCATTGCTGGGCGCCTCGCCGCTGGTGCAGGCCAGTGCCGAGGGCATGCCGGATCTGCAGGCCATCGAGCGCTCGCACCAGCGCAGCTCGTCCTACGGCATCACGCGCGGCCAGCGGCCCGATCTGGACTCGCTCTCGCGCGCCGACCTGGCGCAGACGCTGGAAGCCAACCAGGCCCTCTCCGGCCACGCCCGCCCGGTCATGGAAACCCTCTACGACCAGATCCGCAATACCCACAGCATGGTGATCCTGTCGGACGCCGAAGGCACCATCCTGCACACCCTGGGCGACAGCGATTTCCTCGCCAAGGCCGACCGCGTGGCGCTGGGTGCGGGCAGTCGCTGGTCCGAACAATTGCGCGGCACCAATGCCATCGGCACGGCCCTGTTCGAACAGAAGCCGACCACCGTGCATGCCCAGCAGCACTATCTGGACGCCAACCGCTTTTTGACCTGCTCGGCCGCGCCCATCTTCGACCATCGCGGCCAGGTGCTGGGCGTGCTGGATGTCTCCGGCGAATGCGGCAGCTTCCACAAGCACACCATGGCACTGGTGCGCATGTCGGCCCAGATGATCGAGAACCACCTGCTGGCCGGCAGCTTCCCCGATTGCATCACCCTGCACTTCCACAGCCGCGCCGAATTCGTCGGCACGCTGGTCGAGGGCATCGTCAGCTTCACGCCCGGCGGGCGCTTCCTGGCGGCCAACCGCAGTGCGCAGTTCCAGCTCGGGCTGACGCTGGCGGCGCTGCAATCGCATACCTTCGCCTCCCTCTTCGGGGTGCCGCTGTCGCTGCTGTTCGAGCACCATCGCAAGGCCGCGTCAGGCTTGCTGGAGCTGTGCCTGCACAATGGCATCCGCATCCATGGGCGGGCCGAACTGCGGTTGCGCGACCAGCATTTCCAGAATGCGCGCGAAGCCGTCATCGACACACCGCACACGATCCCCGCTCCCCGCCCTGCACCGGCCGCACGCCCCCATCCCGGCCAGGCGCGTGCGGGCCTGCAGGCGCTGGACACGGGCGATGCCCGCATGAGCGCCATCATCGCCAAGTTGCGCAAGGTGATCGACCGCGACATTCCGGTCCTCATCACCGGCGAAACCGGCACCGGCAAGGAATGGCTGGCCCAGGCCATCCACCGTGAGAGTGCGCGCTTCCGGGCCACGCAAACCCGTGGTGGCGCAGCGCCCTTCGTGGCCGTCAATTGTTCAGCCATTCCCGAGAACCTGATCGAAGCCGAACTGTTCGGCTATGAAGACGGCGCCTTCACCGGCGCACGCCGCAAGGGTGCGCTGGGCAAGATCGCACAGGCCCAGGGTGGCACCCTCTTCCTCGATGAGATCGGCGACATGCCCCTGGCCCTGCAGGGCCGGCTGCTGCGCGTCTTGCAGGAACGCGCCGTGACGCCGCTGGGCAGCCAGCGCGTCATCCCGGTGGACTTTGCGCTGGTCTGCGCGACCAACCAGCCACTACGCGAAATGGCCGCGCGCCATACCTTCCGCGAAGACCTGTACTACCGCATCAATGGCCTGCAGGTGAAGCTGCCTGCCTTGCGCGAGCGCAGCGACCTGGCCCGCCTGATCGAACGCATCCTGGAGCAGGAAGGCGGCCCCGATGCGCCGCGTTTTGATGCCCAGGCCCAGGCGCTGCTGCAGGCCAGCCGCTGGCCGGGCAACCTGCGGCAACTGTCCAACCTGATCCGCACGGCGCTGGCCATGGCCGAGGGTGAGGCCTGGATTGGCGTCGAACACCTGCCAGATGACTTTTTGGAAGAGGCAGCGCCGGTGCAGGCGGCTTGCGCGATGCCTGCCCAAACGGCCTATGAAGAAAAACGCGAAAAATCGCTGTCCATGCACGACAGCGAATGGGCCGCCATCGAGCGCGCCCTGCGCAGCCATGACGGCAACGTCAGTGCCGCCGCCAAGGCGCTGGGGGTGTCGCGCAATACGCTCTATCGCCGCTTCAAGTCACGCGGGCACTGAGCGGGGCCAGGCTGTCATATTCCTCATCGGTGAACAGCCGCGAGCGCGTCAGGAAGCGCTTGCCGCTGCCGTTTTCCAGCGAGAACATGCCGCCGTTGCCATTGACCACATCGATGATCAGTTGCGTGTGCTTCCAGTAGTCGAACTGGTCGGCACCGATGTAGAACGGCACGCCATCGATCTCGCCGAGATGCACGTCGGTATCGCCCAGCGTGAAGTCGCCGGCCGGATAGCACATCGGCGCACTGCCATCGCAGCAGCCACCGGACTGGAAGAAGATCAATTCGCCATGCCGCGCCTTCAACTGGCGCAGCAAGTCCACCGTGGCCTCGGTGGCCGTCACCCTGGGCAATGCATTCATCGCCGCTCTCCTGTTGGATCTGCCATAAAAGCGGCGCCGGCCGCGGGAAGCGGACCGGCGCCGAAGCTGCCTTGCTGCAAGGAGTCAAACAAGGATCACGCGATCAGAAGAAGCCCAGCGCCTTGGGGCTGTAGCTGACCAGCAGGTTCTTGGTCTGCTGGTAGTGGTCCAGCATCATCTTGTGGTTCTCGCGGCCGATGCCGGATTGCTTGTAGCCGCCGAAGGCTGCATGCGCCGGATACAGGTGATAGCAGTTGGTCCACACGCGGCCGGCCTGGATTTCGCGGCCCATGCGGAAGGCACGGGTGCCCTCGCGGGTCCAGAGACCAGCGCCCAGGCCGTACAGGGTGTCATTGGCGATGGCCAGGGCTTCTTCCTCATCCTTGAAGGTGGTCACCGAGACCACGGGGCCGAAGATTTCTTCCTGGAAGATGCGCATCTTGTTGTTGCCCTGGAAGACCGTCGGCTTGACGTAGTAGCCCGAGGCCAGGTCACCGCCGAGTTCTTCGCGTCCGCCGCCGGCCAGTACCTTGGCGCCCTCCTGCTTGCCGATGTCGATGTAGGAGAGGATCTTTTCCAGCTGTTCTTGGGAGGCTTGCGCGCCGATCATGGTGCTCTTGTCCAGCGGGTTGCCCTGCTTGATGGCGGCCACGCGCTTCAAGGCACGCTCGATGAAGCGGTCATAGATCGATTCCTGCACCAGCACGCGCGAGGGGCAGGTGCAGACTTCACCCTGGTTCAGCGCGAACATGGCGAAGCCTTCCAGGGCCTTGTCGAAGAACTCGTCATCCTTGTCCAGCACGTCGGCAAAGAAGATGTTGGGCGACTTGCCGCCCAGCTCCAGGGTCACCGGGATCAGGTTCTGCGAAGCGTATTGCATGATCAGGCGGCCAGTGGTGGTCTCGCCGGTGAAGGCGATCTTGGCGATGCGCTTGTTGGAGGCCAGCGGCTTGCCGGCTTCCACGCCGAAGCCCTGTACGATGTTGATCACGCCGGGCGGGATCAGGTCGGCGATGAGTTCGATGAGCACCATGATGGACGCCGGGGTCTGTTCAGCAGGCTTCAACACTACGCAGTTGCCTGCGGCCAGCGCCGGGGCCAGCTTCCACACCGCCATCAGGATGGGGAAGTTCCAGGGAATGATCTGGCCAACCACGCCCAGCGGCTCATGGAAGTGGTAGGCGTAGGTGTCGTTGTCGATGGGGCAGATGCTGCCTTCCTGGGTGCGCACGGCGGCGGCGAAATAGCGGAAGTGATCGATGGCCAGCGGGATGTCGGCGGCCATGGTCTCGCGGATGGGCTTGCCATTGTCCAGGGTTTCGGCGGTGGCCAGCAGCTCCAGGTTGGCTTCCATGCGGTCGGCGATCTTCAACAGCATATTGGCGCGCTCGGTGGGGGACGTCTTGCCCCAGCTCTTCTTGGCGGCGTGCGCGGCATCCAGTGCCAGTTCCACGTCTTCGGCGCTGGAACGGGCCACTTCACAGAAGGCGCGTCCGATCACCGGGCTGATGTTCTCGAAGTATTCCCCCTTGACCGGCGGCACGAATTTGCCACCGATGAAGTTGTCGTAGCGTTGCTTGAAGGGGTCGCGTACGCCGAGTTTGCTGATGTCTGCCAGGTTCATGTCGTCTCCGTTCGGGTTATGGTTGAAATCCCGCCGCGATCTTGGCCGCAGCGGACGTTCATCCCTTCAGGTGGCAAATCGCATGCCAGCCGGGAAAGGCCCGCCTGACGCGGATCCCGGGGCGACCACATTGTCACGCTGTGTCAGTCTGGCGCAGCCTGGGACAGTGCCGGGCAACACCTTGCAACACCTCTGCAGCGGACAATGGACGTAAAAAAACCGGCCAGCGGCCGGTTTCTCGCAATGCGCTCAGCAGGTCTGGATCAGACGGCATCCGGGCCGGTTTCGCCGGTACGGATACGGATCACCTGCTCCACTTCCTGCACGAAGATCTTGCCGTCGCCGATCTTGCCGGTGCGGGCGGCCTTGATGATGGCATCCACGGCCTGCTCGACCACATTGTCATCCACCACGACCTCGATCTTGACCTTGGGCAGGAAGTCGACCACGTATTCGGCACCGCGATAGAGTTCGGTGTGGCCCTTCTGGCGACCGAAGCCTTTCACTTCGGTGACCGTCAGGCCCGTGACGCCGACTTCGGCGAGGGATTCACGCACCTCGTCCAGCTTGAACGGTTTGATGATGGCGGTCACTTGTTTCATGGCAATTCCTCTCTTGGTATGTCGTAAAGAAACGATCTGTTGAATAGCGGATAAAGCAATTGTTGTTATTTTACTGGCAGGGCCGCGGCGCCTTGCCCACTTGCACATTGTCAATCAGGCTTGGACAGCTTTCAACCTTATTGGACAAGCTGGACCATAAAAAGCCGCTTTCAGCCGTCCAGATCGGGAATACGCTCCAGATCCTTGAGCCACACGGTGGCCTCGCCATCACTGGGCGCACGCCAATCCCCGCGCGGCGAGAGCGAGCCACCGGTGCCGACCTTGGGTGCATTGGGCACACAGGAGCGCTTGAACTGGCTGGTCTTGAAAAAGCGATAGACGAAGATGCCCAGGTTCTTCTTGATCTGCGACAAGCTGTACTGGTTGCGCGCGCCGTACAAACCCTCCGGCCAGTGGCCGAGCGTGCGGTCCTGCCAGGCGCTGTGGGCCAGGAAAGCCACCTTGGCCGGAGTGAAACCATAGCGCAGGATGTAGTACAGGTTGAAATCCTGCAGCTCGTAGGGACCGATGAAGTCCTGGGTGCGCTGACCCGGTTCGCCGTCCGATGCGCCCGGCACCAGCTCCGGGCTGATCTCGGTTTCCAGGATGTGGATCAGCACTTCCGGCTGCTTCAGTTCCAGCGAACCGGATTCGGCCACCCAGCGCACCAGGTGGGTGATGAGGGTCTTGGGTACGCTGGCATTGACGTTGTAGTGCGACATGTGGTCGCCCACGCCATAGGTGCACCATCCCAGCGCCAGTTCGGACAGATCGCCGGTACCGATCACGATGGCGCCATGATGGTTGGCCAGGCGGAACAGGTGATTGGTGCGTTCACCGGCCTGCACGTTTTCGAAGGTGATGTCATAGACCGGCTCGCCGCGCGAATACGGGTGGCCCAGATCCCTCAGCATCTGTTCGCAGCTGGGGCGAATATCGATTTCCTGCGCCGAGCAGCCGACCTGTGCCATCAGTTGATGCGCCTGCACCAGCGTGCGGCTGCTGGTGGCAAAGCCGGGCATGGTATAGGCCAGGATGTTGGAACGGGGCAGGCCCAGCTTGTCCATGGCCTTGGCGCAGACCAGCAGCGCGTGCGTCGAATCAAGCCCGCCCGACACACCGATGACCACCTTCTTCAACCCCGACGAGGACAGCCGCTGCACCAGCGCCTGCACCTGGATGTTGTAGACCTCGCGGCAGCGCAGTTCGCGCTGTTCGGCATTGGCCGGCACATACGGGAAACGCGCCACCCGGCGCTGCAGCGGCAATGCCTGTTCCTGCGCAATCTGCACATCGAAGCGCACTACCTCGAAGCGGCGCACTTCGTCCGCATGACGGCGCACCGACTGGCCGAAGGTGGTCTGGTGGATGCGTTCACGCGAGAGGCGTTCCAGGTCGATGTCGGCATAGATCACGTGGCCGCCGTCGGCGAAGCGCTCGGACTCGGCCAGCAGTTCGCCGTTCTCGCAGATGAGTGCCTGGCCATCCCAGGCCAGGTCGGTGGTCGATTCGCCATTGCCGGCCGAGGAATACAGGTAGGCCGCCAGGCAGCGCGCCGATTGCTGCGACACTAGCTGATGGCGATAACCCGACTTGCCCACCACGACGTTGGAAGCCGACAGGTTCACCAGCACGGTGGCCCCGGCCAGCGCCGCGAAGGACGACGGCGGGATCGGCACCCAGACGTCTTCGCAGATCTCGATATGGAAACGGAAGTCGGGGATATTGCCGATCTCGAACAGCAGATGGCTGCCGAAGTCCACGTCCTGCCCCAAGAGACGCGTGCGGCGGGTGACGGCACAATCGGCGCTGCTGAACTGGCGCGCTTCGTAGAATTCGCTGTAGTTGGGCAGGTAGCTCTTGGGCACCACGCCCATGATGCGGCCGTTATGGACCACCACGGCGCAGTTGTAAAGCTGGTGATCGACCTTCAGCGGCATGCCCACGATGAGCGCGGCGGAGATGCGCATGGACGCTTCCAGCACCGATTGCAGGGCCTGCAGGGAGGCTTCCAGCAAGGCGCGCTGCTGGAACAGGTCTTCGCAGCTGTAGGCCGACAGGCCCAGTTCGGGGAAAGACACCAGGGCGGCACCACGGGCGGCGGCCTGTTCGGCCAGGGCGATGGTGCGCTCGGCGTTGAAGCCGGGATCGGCCACCTTGCAGTCCGGCACCGCCACTGCGACGCGGGCGAAACCGTGGCTGTAGAGATTGAAGAAGGGGCTTTGCATAGCGTGTTCGGGACTCCGTGCAGATCGCCGGCGCGGCGACGCGTTCTGTTCATTTTGCGTAGAATGCCTGTTCGAGCGGGCCGTGGGCCGCGCCAACTTCCGCAGGTCACTCGCAGTCCATGGATTATCGCACGCGAATCGTTTCTTCTCTGGCCGAGATCGGCCAACAGCGCTGGGATGCACTGGTAGCGGCCCAGGCCGAGGGCAATCCCTTCCTCTCCTACGCCTTCCTGCATGCCCTGCACGAGAGCGGCAGCGCCAGTCCGGAGTCCGGCTGGGAGCCGCATTACCTGACGCTGTGGCAGGGCGATGCCCAAGAAGAGCAATTGGTGGCCGCCCTGCCCCTGTACCGCAAGTTCCACTCCTACGGCGAATACGTCTTCGACTGGGCCTGGGCCGAGGCTTATCAGCGCCATAGCGTGGACTACTACCCCAAGCTGCTCTCGGCCATCCCCTTCACGCCGGTCCGGGGCGCGCGCCTGATGGCCATCGACGAGACCGCCCGTGCCGGCCTGGTGGCCGCATTACGGGCGCTCCAGGAGCGAAGTGAAGTTTCCTCCACGCACATCCTGTATCCCCCGCCGGAACAGGCGCAGCAACTGGCTGACGACGGTTTCCTGCTGCGCAGTGGCGTGCAGTTCCACTGGCACAATGAAGGTTATGGCGATTTTGCGGAATTCGTCGACACGCTGGACCGCAAGAAGCGCAAGAACATCCTGGCCGAACGGCGCAAGGTGGCCGAGCAAGGCGTGCGCTTCGTCTGGCTGCGCGGTGCCGAGATCACCGAGGCGCACTGGCGCTTCTTCAATCGCTGCTACCGGCACACATATGCAGCGCACTACTCCACGCCTTACCTGAACCTGGATTTCTTCGGCCGCATCGGTGACACCATGCCGCAGCACCTGCTGCTGACGGTGGCCCTGCGCGGCGATGAGCCGATTGCTTCCTCGCTGACCGTGCATGATGACGACACGCTCTATGGCCGTTACTGGGGCGCGCTGGAACACGTACCCTGCTTGCATTTCGAGACCGCGTATTACCAGCCGCTGGAATTCTGCATCGCCGAGAAGATCACCTGGTTCGAAGGCGGCGCCCAGGGCGAGCACAAGATGGCACGTGGATTCCTGCCACAGAAGACCTGGTCGGCGCACTGGCTGGCGCATCCGGGGTTCTATGATGCGGTGGAGCACTTCCTGTCGCGGGAAAGCAATGGCATCGATGGCTATATTTCCGAGCTGAACGAACATAATCCCTTCCGGGATACGCCGAGCTGAAGGCGCAAAAAAACCGGCCCGCGCATCGCACGGACCGGTCTCATAAAAAAATATAAACGATTTAAATCATTTAAATCCTTTAATTATTTATAACCAACCCGATCCAGCATCTGCAACACCTTCTGCTGGTTGGCCCCCACCGCACCCACGTTGATGACTTCTGCCTTGAACGGCCCCATCTTCACCAGCGCCGGGTTCTCCGTCTTCACGCTCTGCACGGCAGGCCATTCATTGTTGCCTTCAGCGAAGTAACGCTGGGCCGAATCGCTGGCCAGGTATTCGAGGAACTGCACCGCTTCGGCCTTGTGCGGGGCATGCCTGGCGACACCGCCACCGGCGATGTTGACGTGCGCACCGTAGCTCTTCTGGTTGGGCCAGACGATGCCGACCTTCTCCATCAGCGCCACGTCTTCCGGCTTGGTGGAACGCAGCAGGCGCGCCACGTAGTACGAGTTGGAAATGGCCACGCCACATTCACCCGAACCCACCGCCTTGATCTGATCAGTATCGCCACCGACCGGCTGGCGCGCCTGGTTGGCGACCATGCCCTTCAACACCGCTTCGGTCCTGGCCGCGCCGTCATGTTCCAGCAGCGCGCCGAACAGCGACACGTTGTAGGGATGCGAACCGCTGCGGGTGCACAGCTTGCCCTTGTTCTTGGGGTCGCCCAGGGCTTCGTAGGTATCGACGTCTTCCGGCTTGACGCTGGCCTTGTTGTAGACGATCACGCGGGCGCGCGTGGAGAAGCCGAACCACTGCGTGCCTTCGCTGCCTTCCTTGCTGTGCAGGTTGGCGGGAATGCGCTCGTCGAGCAGCTTCGATTTGACCGGCTGGAACAGCCCTTCGCTCTGGGCCTTCCACAGGCGCGCGGCATCGACCAGCAGGATCACGTCGGCCGGGCTGGAGGCACCTTCGCTCTTCAGGCGCGCCAGGATGCCGGCATCATCGCCATCGACACGGTTGATCTTGATGCCGGTGGCCTTGGTGAAATCGGCGTAGAGGGCTTCGTCAGTCTGGTAGTGACGCGCCGAGTAGAGATTGATGACCTTCTCCTGCGCGAAGCTGGAAGCGGCAATGGCAGCCAGCACGGCGCCGACGGCGAGTTGACGGTGGAACATGGACCATCCTTTTCAAAAAGAGTGAACAACCGCCGTCACAGCAACGGCGTTTTCTTTTGGCGCGGAAGGCGGTCCGGGGATGTGGGACTTGGCTGTCGCAGTGGGCGATCTCGGGATCGCCTCGTTGTGGATTCAGGGCGTGATGCCCGAGCGGTTCATGGACCGCTGGCGACTATATCACAAACAAGAAGCATTATCATCTACGCGAATCCATCCGGCGCAGCACGATACAAAAACGCCCTTGCCGGCAGCTGCGCGACAAGGGCGTGTTGAAGCGATATGAAGCAGTCAGATGAGCTTGACCGCAAAGTCCACACCGATGCCGGCCCACCATTCCTGCTCCTTCTGGAACCAGAAGGATATGCTCGGATGTTCCTTGATGTAGTCGCGGCGGATCTCCAGGTCGATGCGGCTCTTGAGCTTGACCCGCACCTTGTCCAGATCCAGCGTGATGTGCGCATGGCGGAACATCACCGCCAGCCGCAAGGCCAGCACCGCCTTGGCGAAATCGACGTCGGCCAGCATCTCGCTGATCTTCTTGAGGTTGCCCTTCTGCCCGAGGATCAAGGTACTCATCAGCCGCTGCTCGCGCGTAGTGAAACCTGGCAGGTCGGCATTGGCGATCATGTAGGCCGAATGCTTGTGATAGCCGGTGGGCGAGACCACCAGCCCGGTCTCATGCAACAGTGCGCTCCAGAAGAGATAGCGGGCATAGGAATCGGTGGCCGGCTTCAGGATCTGGAAGAAGCCCAGCGCGGTATCGGCCACGCCATGGGCGCGCGCGGCATCGACATGGAAGCGGCGGGCGAATTCCTCCACCGAACGGTCGCGGCGGTCAGCCTTGGTGGCGCGCAACTGCAGGTCCCACATCACGCCCATTCGCAGGCCGGCTTCCACCGGCGTGATGACCTCGATGCCGAACTCCTGCATGAAACCGATCAGCACCGCCAGCCCTCCCATGATGACGCCGGCGCGGTCCGGCTTCATGCCATCGAGCGAAATCTGGCTGACATGGCCGAAATCGATCAGGCGCTGCATCAGGTCGGCCAGGCTGGGCAGGCTGATGCGGCCGTCGCCCATGTTGTTGCGGCCGATGGTATCGGCAATGGCACGCATGGTGCCGGAAGACCCATAGACATTGACACTGGCCGCATCGAAGCTGAACAGATGCACCGCATCTTCCACATGCGAGCGCGCGGAAATGATGGCACGCTCGAAAGCCGCCGCCGTGATCGCACCATCAGGGAAGAAGGCCAGGCTCTGGTTGACGGTACCGATGCCGAAGGATTCGACGTGGCGGATATGTTCGCCCAGGCCACGGATGACTTCGGTGGAACCGCCACCGATGTCGATGACCATGCGTTCTTCGCCGGCGTCCGAGAGCACGCCAGCCACACCCATGTAGATCAGCCGCCCTTCTTCCTCGCCGGAAATGATCTCGACCGGATAACCGATGGCGCGCTCCAGTTCGGGCAGCAGCTCGGTGGCATTCCTGGCCACGCGCAAGGTATTGGTGGCGACCACCCGTACGGCGGTCAGCGGATAGTCGCGCAGGATGGCGCGAAAGCGCGTGAGCGAATCGATGGCGCTCTGGCAGGCCTGCGGCGTCAGGTTGCCGCTCTTGTCGATACCCGCTGCCAGGCGGATGGGGTCACGCGCGCTCTTGATGACGCGTATGCTGTCGTCCTCATACTTGCCGATGTGCAAGCGAAAACTGTTGGAACCGAGATCTACCGCAGCAAACATGCATTTCCTTTCGCAAGGGCTCCGGGCGGATGGCCCCGAACAATTGCTAAATAATTTAAACCGCATCCTGTCTCCACTCCGACAAGATAATGGGCGCGCATTACACTTTGATGACAGCCTGCACCCTGTAGAATGGCGGCTCAGCGACGTCGTGCTGCGTTGCACATATTATTTTATACAATTTATCCCATTTCCCTTCCATGCCCGGCATTCTTTACCTGGTTCCCAACACGCTGGGAAGCCCCGAACTTCCTGCCGAATCCGGCGCAGCGCATCCGCTGGAGGCCATCATCCCGCGCCAGGTGCAGGCCATCGCGGCGCGCCTGGATTATTTCGTGGCCGAGAACGCCAAGACCACGCGCGCCTTCCTCAAACTATTGGGGAGCAATACCCCGCTGGCCAAGCCCATCCAGGAAATCCAGATCAGCGAGCTCAACGTCAACACACCCGCAACCGCCCTGCCCGCCCTGCTGGCCCCGCTGCTGGCGGGCCGTGACGGCGGCCTGATCTCCGAAGCCGGCGTGCCTGCCGTAGCCGACCCCGGCGCCAACCTGGTGCGGCTGGCGCATCAGCATGGCATCCAGGTGCGCCCGCTGGTCGGCCCCTCTTCGCTCCTGCTGGCGGTGATGGCCAGCGGATTGAACGGGCAGAGCTTCGCCTTCAATGGCTATCTGCCCACCGATGCCGAAGCTCGCACCAAGCGTATCCGCCAGCTGGAAGATCGTTCCCGCAAGGAGAAGCAGACCCAGCTGCTGATCGAAACGCCCTATCGCAACGGCGCCATGCTGGAGGCCCTGGCGCAGTCCTGCCAGCCGGGCACGCTGATCTGCGTGGCCACCGATCTGTCGCTGCCTACCGAAGCGGTGCGCACGCAGACCGCTGCGCAATGGAAAGCGGCGCTGGCAGCGAAGAAGGCGCCGGACTTCCACAAGAAGCCCACGGTGTTCCTGCTGCTGGCCGAATAAGCGCTCGCCCCCGCCACAACGACAAAGGCCGGTTGCATCAGCAACCGGCCTTTTGCATGGGGGCTGCAGATCGGCTTATCGCAACTGCGACAGCGGTGCCGACATCATGGTCTTGGCAAAACCGGCACCGAAGGCCACGCCAAATTTCTTCAACACGCGTTCGGAGAGATTCTCGGTCTGGGTGTAGTCCACCACGTCCTCGGCCTTGATCACGTCACGCGCCACGCTGTCGACCGTGCCATAGCCATCGGCCAGGCCCAGCTCGACCGCCTTGGCGCCGGTCCAGACCAGGCCGGAGAAGGTATCCGGCGTTTCCTTCAGACGCGTACCCCGGCCCTGGCGCACCACTTCGATGAACTGCTGGTGGATTTCCTCCAGCATCGACAGCGCATAGTCACGCTGCTTGGGGCTTTGCGGACTGAAGGGATCGAGGAAGCTCTTGTTCTCGCCGGCCGTCAGCAGACGACGCTCCACGCCCAGCTTGTCCATCAGGCCGGTGAAGCCGAAGCCATCCATCAACACGCCCACCGAACCGATCAGGCTGGCCTTGTTGACGAAGATCTTGTCGGCCGCCACGGCGATGTAATAGCCACCGGAGGCGCACATCTCCTCGACCACCACGTAGATCGGCTTCTTGGGATATTCCTTGCGCAGGCGGGTGATCTCGTCGTTGATCATGCCGGCCTGCACGGGGCTGCCGCCTGGGCTGTTGATCTTCAGGATCACGCCCACCGAATCGCTGGCGGCAAAGGCCTTGTCCAGCGCCGGGATGACCACGGCCGCCGACCCCTGGCCTTCGGATTCGATGGTGCCGCGGATCTCGACCAGGGCGGTATGCGGACCCAGCGGCTCGCTCTCGATCTTGTTGTAGGCAAAGGCCATCCAGCCGCCCAGGACGATCACCGCCAGCAGGGCAATGCGGAAGAACACGCCCCAGCGGCGACGGGCGCGCTGCTCCTTGACGGCGAACAGCGCCAGTTTTTCCAGGACGTCGCGCTCCCAGCCGCTTTTCTTGTCCTCGCGCACGCTGGCGGGGATGGACGAAGAAGGCGGCACGGAAGCCGGAGAAGAGGAAGACTGAGGGGGACGGTCTTGCGGGTTTTCAGATTCGTTGTTGCTCATAGGCTCACTCTAGGCAGCGCAATCGCACTGCACTGGTTTTTCCGCGAAGCTCATGCCTCGGCGGGCTGAACGATGTCATCCGGACGCCAGACCACCTGGCCGTCGCGCTCCATCGTCATGATCTTACGCAAATGCGCGCCGGTACAAGGTCCGCCTTTGCATTTTCCGGTATCGGGCGCATAAACCGCGCCGTGTGTTGCGCACATGAGATAAAGGCCGCTGGATTCAAAGAATTCTCCCTCGGCCCAATCCAGTTCGATGGGCACGTGCGCACAGCGGTTCAGGTAGCCATAGACCACCCCGCCATAACGCACCACGAAGCCCGTGGTCGCTTTCCCATGCACCCGCACCGGAAAGCGCTTGCCCAGACCGCCCTCCAGGAGGGCGCTTGAGGGGCAGATGAAGATATCTTCAGGTGTCGTCACGGGCAGCCGCCTCAGGCGTGGTCATTGAGCCATTGATGCAGCTCGCGGATGGAACGGGCTGAATAAAGAGGCGCCAAGGTCTGCAATTGCTCCGGCGGATGCGCGCCGAACTCCACCGCCACGCCCTTGGCACCGGCATTGAGGGCCATCTGCAGGTCGTGGGTGGTGTCGCCGATCATCAGGGTGCGGTGCATGTCCTGGCCCAGTTCGCGGGTCAGTTCCTGCAGCATGGCCGGATGCGGCTTGGAGAAGGTTTCATCGGCACAGCGGGTGGCGTCGAACTTGGAGAGCAGACCGGTGGTATTCATGGCCCGGTTCAGCCCGACCCGGCTCTTGCCGGTGGCCACGGCCAGGAAGTAACCCTGCTGCGACAGGTCGGCCAGCATCTCGGGCACGCCTTGGAACAGGGTCAGGTCCTTGTCCTGGCCGAGATAGTGATGGCGATAACGCTCCACGATGCGCGGATAGTACTTCGGGTCCACATCCGGAATGGCGGCCTGCATGGCGTCCTGCAAGCCCAGGCCGATCACGTAGGACGCGGCGCTCTTGTCGGGGATGGGCAGGCCCAGGTCGCGTGCGGCCGCCTGGATGCAGCGCACGATGGTGGAGGTGCTGTCCATCAGGGTGCCGTCCCAGTCGAAGACGATCAGGTCAAATTGCTTTCTTGCCATGTGTCGAGCTCTTTCCGCTGGCATGTCTCCGCGGATTGCCGGATCGGCAATTAGCAGATGGACATGCGATTGTGTTAATGCCGGGCAGAAAGTATCACATCCCGGCCCACTGCGTGCACCCCTTCACTGTTCTGTCCCGGCCAGCATGTTGTGCGGTACCAGGTCGCCCTCGGCACCGCCTTCGAGACTGCGCAGGAAACGCGCGCATTCATCGGGCAGACCGGCCTTCAGGGTCACCGTCTCGCCGCTCTCGGGATGGCGGAAGCTGATGCGCCAGGCATGCAGGAACATGCGCTTGAAGGCGATGCGACTGCCATCGGCTTTCTGCAAGGCCTTGTTGAGGGTGAAATCGCCGTACTTGTCGTCGCCCACGATGGGGAAACCGCTGGAAGAGAGGTGTACCCGGATCTGATGGGTGCGGCCGGTCTTCAGTTCAGCTTCCAGCAGGGCGAATTCACCGAAGCGGCGCAGCAGCGAAAAGATCGTGTGCGAGGGCTGGCCATCGGCCTGCACGCGCACGCGGCGCTCGCCATCCGGGGTGCTGTACTTGAAGAGCGGCAACTTCACGTGCTGGCGGGCATTCTTCCAGTCGCCCTGTACCAGCGTGAAATAGCGCTTGTCGGTGGTGCCTTCGCGCATCTGGTCATGCAGGTTGGTCAGGGCCGAGCGCTTCTTGGCGATCAGCAGAACGCCCGAAGTATCGCGGTCCAGGCGGTGCACCAGTTCCAGGAACTTGGCCTGGGGCCGCGCGGCGCGCAACTGCTCGATCACGCCATAACTCACGCCCGAGCCGCCGTGCACGGCCACACCGGCGGGCTTGTCGATGACCAGCAGGTGGCTGTCTTCCAGCAGGATGCGGAATTCGGCGCCGGGCACCACCTGCTCTTGCTTCTCTGCAACTCGTATTGGCGGCACGCGCACCACGTCGCCTTCGGCCAGGCGGTAGGTCTGGTCGATGCGGCCCTTGTTGACGCGTACCTCGCCCGAGCGCAGGACACGGTAGATATGGCTCTTGGGCACACCCTTGCAGACCCGCAGCAGGAAATTGTCGATCCTCTGCCCGGCTTCTTCGTCGGAAATGGTCAGCAACTGCACCTGGGGAAGGTTCTGCGAGGCTGCTGCACTCCGGGAGGCGGGCGCGGCTGCGGCGCTTTCAGAAGCCCCCCTAGAAAATCTCGCTAAGTCCTTCATTTTGAATATATAATCGATTGACGCCGATCAAAAAACGGCGTCAGTAGAATAAAAAAGGAACATTCTACACAAGAGGAGTCTTCGTCAGCCTCGCTCATTTGCAAAATAGACGAAGGGGGCCCCGAAAACCACGACGCGCGGCATCGCAGACGCAATAAAAGCGCTGCAACGGTTGACAATACAGCCGATCATGCCGCTTGCCTGGTCCACGTAAAGGCCTCGAAACGAGTACGCACCTTCCCTGCGCGAGTTCAGTTTGCACCGCAGTTGCAATCGGACAGCGCGCCTGGAAGTGGAACAGAATTGTTTGGATCATCAGGATAAAAGTCTGGCAAGACTCGCATCCGGTGTTCCGGTTCAGGTCCGCAGCGCACAGCCCCCGGCAAAGCAGTATCTTGCAGCGCAACCGGCAGCAGGCTCATCCGCCTGCCCCTCTTGCAGCGCATTGCCCGGGCCCTGCCGCAGTCCTGGCCGAAGCACCGCGAAGCTTGCCGGTTGATGCAACAGAACCCGATCGCCGTCGCCAACCCATCACCATGTTACGTTTGGCTCCACAGACCAGCTTACCGTCCGCAGTTGCCTGCGCGACCGCCTATGGCGGAGCGCGCGGCGCGGATACGGTGCTGCCCGGCGTTCCCGTCTGCCGCATCCGCGCCCCCTTGTGCTGGAGCGCCTTCTAAGGCGCACTCACACAATCAAGGCAATTCCCTCCCCAATCACTTCGTTCTCGCGTACATCCCCTGTACTTTTGGCCCGCTACCACATACGGACGGGCCATTTGAAGGATCTTCGGATCCCGGAGTGAAAACATGAAACGTATGTTGTTCAACGCCACGCAGCAGGAAGAACTGCGCGTAGCGATCGTTGACGGTCAGAAACTGATCGACATCGACATCGAAACCACCGGACGCGAGCAGCGCAAGTCCAACATCTACAAGGGCGTCATCACCCGCATCGAGCCCTCGCTGGAAGCCTGCTTCGTCAACTATGGCGAAGAACGCCACGGCTTCCTGCCCTTCAAGGAAGTGGCCCGCACCTACTTCAAGGAAGGCATCGACGTCCGTAACGCCAGCATCAAGGAAGCGCTGCGCGAAGGCCAGGAAATCATCGTCCAGGTCGAGAAGGAAGAACGCGGCAACAAGGGCGCTGCCCTGACCTCGTTCATCTCCCTGGCCGGCCGCTACCTGGTGCTCATGCCCAACAACCCGCGCGGCGGTGGCGTCTCCCGCCGTGTCGAAGGCGAAGACCGCCAGGAACTGCGCGAAACCATGGACAAGCTGGACCTGCCCAGCGGCATGTCCGTCATCGCCCGTACCGCCGGCATCGGCCGCAACGTCGATGAACTGCAGTGGGACCTGAACTACCTGATGCAACTCTGGCGCGCCATCGAAGGCGCCGGCCAGTCCGGCTCGGGCGCCTTCCTGATCTACCAGGAATCCTCGCTGGTCATCCGCGCCATCCGCGACTACTTCCAGCCCGACATCGGCGAAATCCTGATCGATACCGACGACATCCACGACCAGGCCCAGCAGTTCATGGCCCATGTGATGCCGGACATGGTGCACCGCGTCAAGCGCTACCGCGACGACGTGCCGCTGTTCTCCCGCTTCCAGATCGAACACCAGATCGAGACCGCCTACTCGCGTACGGTCCCGCTGCCCTCGGGCGGCGCCATCGTGATCGACCACACCGAAGCGCTGGTGTCGGTGGACGTCAACTCGGCGCGCGCCACCCGTGGCAGCGACATCGAGACCACTGCTTTCAACACCAACCTCGAAGCGGCTGATGAAGTGGCCCGCCAGTTGCGCCTGCGCGACCTGGGCGGCCTGATCGTGATCGACTTCATCGACATGGAGAATTCCAAGAACCAGCGCGAAGTCGAAGGCCGTCTCAAGGACGCCCTGCACTACGACCGCGCCCGCGTTCAGATGGGCAAGATCTCCCGCTTTGGCCTGATGGAACTGTCGCGCCAGCGCCTGCGCCCGTCGCTGTCCGAAGGCAGCCACGTGACCTGCCCGCGCTGCAACGGCACCGGCCACATCCGCGATACCGAATCCTCCGCCCTGCAGGTGCTGCGCATCATCCAGGAAGAGGCCATGAAGGAAAATTCAGCTGCCATCCACGTGCAAGCGCCCGTGGACGTGGCTGCCTTCCTGCTCAATGAAAAACGGGGCGAAATCCTGAAGATCGAGACGCGCCATCGCGTCACCGTCATCATGATCCCCAACAAGCACCTGGAAACCCCGCACTACAAGATGGAACGGATCAAGCACGACGATCCGCGCCTGGACGACGCCCAAGCCAGCTACGCCATGGCCGAGCAGGCCGATACCGACATCGGCTACAGCAAGCGCCAGAAGGAAGAAGTGCGTCCGCGCCAGGAAGCCGTGGTCAAGGGCATCACCCCCGACCAGCCCGCTCCCATCGTCGAACGCAAGGCCCCGGAACCGGTCGCAGCGCCCGTGCCGCCGCCGACCCTGGCCCCCGAATCGGGCCTCCTGGGCAAGATCTTCGCCTTCTTCCGCAAGAAACCGGTCGCTCCGGTGGAAGCCCCGGCACCGGTCGAAGCCAAGGCCCCGGCCAAGCGCGAAGGCGAGCGCAACGGCCGTGGTGGCGAACGCAATGGCCGCAACCGCAATCGTGGTGAACGCGGTGGCGAGCGCGCCGAACGTGGCGAACGCAATGCCGAGCAGCGTGCAGCACGCGGTCCGGCCGCGGTCGAACTGAAGACCGGCGACGCCACCGAAGCCAAGCAGGCCCGTGCACCGCGTGGCCCGCGCGAACCGAAGGAAGGCCGCGAGCCGCGTGAAGGCCGTGAACCGCGCGAGGCCCGTGAAGGCCAGGAGCCGAAGGAAGCCCGCCGCAATGAGCCCCGCGAACCACGTGAGGGTCGTGAAGGCCGCGAGCCGCGTGAACCGCGCCAGCCCCGTGAACCGCGCGCACCGCGTGGCGAACGCAAGGACCCCAAGTCCGAGGAAGGCCTGCCGCTGGAAGCAGCACTGGCTGCCGGCGCCGCTACTGCAGGCGTGGCCGTGGCCGCAGGTGCCGTCGCCCTGTCCAATGACGAGCAGGCCGCCCAGCTGGAAGTGGCGCAAGTGGAAGCTACCGAAGGCGTGGAAGGTGTCGAAGGAGCGGAAGCTGCCGAAGGCGGCACCGAACCGCGTCGCCGCCGCCGCCGTGGTGGCCGCAACCGTCATCGTCGCGAACGTGATGAAAACGGCAACGTGATCGAAAACGGCGAAGGTGAAGCTGCTGACCAGTCCGATGCCGCTGAAGGCGTGGAATCGGTGGTCGTGGCCAGCGCTGCAGCCGTCAATGTGAACCTCGAGACCGTAGCGGCCGACTCCTCGGCTGCGCCCGTGGAAGTTGCCCAGGCTGCCGTAGCCCAGGCTTCCTTCGCCGCCTCGCCGGTGCCGGAACAAGCCCAGTCCGAAGCCGCTGTCCAGGTCGAAAGCGGTGTGAACTCGGTGGAAGCCGTGGCCGCTGCAGCTGCCGAAGCGACCCAGGCCGTGTTCGCGAATCAGCCTGCCATCGAACCGGCTGCACCGTCCATCGACGCCAGCTTCGCCCCGCCCCCGGCCTTCGAGCCGGTGCAAGCCCCCGCTGCCACCCCGGCGGCATCGGAAGCTCCGGTCGAGGTGCAGGTGGCGGCTCCTGCTGCGGTGGCTCCGGTCGTGCCGCAACAGATCAGCCTGCTGGATGCCGTCGAAGCCAGTCCGGCTCCGGTGGCCGCCGAACCGGCTCCCGTGGTGGCTGAAGCTGCACCGGTCCCGGCTCCCGCAGCCGCTGCCAGCACCGGCAACGGTGCGCAGTGGGACTCGCTGCAGCAGATGCTGTCGCAAGCCGGCCTGACCCTGGCCACTACCGATCCGGTCAAGCTGCGTGCAGCCCAGGAAGCCGCTGCGGCCTTCGTGCCGGCACCGCACGTGCCGCGCGAGCGCAAGCCGCTGCCGCCGCAGTCGACCGAGCCGCTGGTCCAGGTGGAAACCCGCCGTTGAGATGGACCTCGGGGTGTGCCCGCCAGCGGGCGCCCCTGATGGCCTGAACCAGGGCAATGAACAAGGGAGCTTCGGCTCCCTTTTTCATGTCTACCCATGCTGAGATGAGGTCTTCGACACCCAGGCTCATCGGCAACGGAACTCCTATTTGCTGACAGTTGCTGCCCGCTGGCAACGATACAGTTGCGGCGCCCATTGATGCCCCTGCAAGCCAGACCCCGCCTGGGCCGGGCGTTTGGCGGCGACAGGCGCTCAACGTCAGCCGCAGGCATGCGCTATATGCATGATCGTGCATCTACGCCGCTGCGCCAGCCGTGCTATCTTTACACACCTGTTACCGCCAGAACGTATGAACAAGCGCGTCATTCCCATCGTCGATCACCGGCAAGCCTCGTCCGCCAGCCCGTCAGGGATGGGCGCGCCGCCGGTGGCCGTCCAGCCTACCGGCTGGCTCGCCGACAGCCTGGGACGCCCGCTGCATGACCTGCGCATTTCGGTCACCGACCGCTGCAATTTCCGCTGTGTCTATTGCATGCCCAAGGATGTCTTCGACAAGCAATACCAGTTCCTGCCGCATTCCGACCTGCTGACCTTCGAGGAACTGACCCGCGTGGCGGCCCAGTTCGTGGCCCATGGCGTGCGCAAGATCCGCCTGACCGGGGGCGAGCCGCTGCTGCGCAAGAACATCGAAACCCTGATCGGCATGCTGGCCGCCCTGCACACCCCGGACGGTGAAGAAATCGACCTCACCCTGACCACCAACGGCACCCTGCTCAAGCAAAAGGCAGTGGCGCTCAAGGCAGCCGGGCTCAAGCGCGTGACGGTCTCGCTGGATTCGCTGGATGACGCGAGCTTTCGCCGCATGAACGACGTCGATTTCCCGGTGGCCCGGGTGCTGGAAGGCATCGAAGCCGCCCACGCAGCCGGCCTGGGGCCGGTCAAGATCAACATGGTGGTCAAGAAGGGCGTCAACGACGACCAGATCCTGCCCATGGCACGCTACTTCAAGGGCAGCCCGGCCATCCTGCGCTTCATCGAATACATGGACGTGGGTTCCTCCAACGGCTGGCGCATGGACGAAGTGCTGCCCTCCAGCGAGGTGGTACGCCGCATCGCCGCCGAAATGCCGCTGGAAGTGGCCGACCCCAACTACACCGGCGAGACCGCCGAACGCTGGCGCTATGCCGATGGCAGCGGCGAGATCGGTGTGATCTCCAGCGTGACCCAGGCCTTCTGCCAGGATTGCTCGCGTGCGCGCCTGTCCACCGAGGGCAAGGTCTACACCTGCCTGTTCGCCAGCGAAGGCCACGACCTGCGCAGCATCGTGCGCAATGGCAGCAGCGATGCCGAAATCGCCGGTGCCATCTCGGCCCTCTGGGGGCAGCGCGGCGACCGCTATTCCGAACTGCGCAGTGCCATGCAGGACGCGCCCGTGCGCAAGGTCGAGATGTCCTATATCGGCGGCTAGTGCCGCGTGCCTGCCCTCCCGGTCCGCATCATGCCTTCCTCCGCCAATCTCTACTGCGCCAGCCACATCACCGGCCTGGTCCTGGCCGGTGGCCGGGGCACGCGCATGGGCGGGGTCGACAAGGGCCTGCAAGTCCTGCACGGCAAGCCGCTGGTACAGCACGTGCTGGAACGCCTGGCACCGCAGGTCGGCACCCTGGCGGTCAACGCCAATCGCTCGCAGCTGCATTACGCACGCTTCGGCTATCCGGTCTGGCACGATTTGCAGGCCGACTTCCCCGGCCCGCTGGCCGGCCTGCAATGCGGCCTGGCCCATTGCACCACGCCGCTGCTGGCCACCGCCCCATGCGATTCGCCGCTGATCCCCTATGACCTGGTGGCACACCTGTGCGATGCCATGGCCGCCAGCGGTGCGCAAGCCGCCGTGGCCGTCACCAGCGGCGCGCACGGCCGCCAGCGCCATCCTGTATGCTCGCTGCTGCACACCAACACACGCGCCTCGCTGGATGCCTTCCTGGCCGCTGGCGAACGCAAGATGGACCGCTGGTTTGCCAGCCTCGATTGCGTCGAAGTGGATTTCCCTGACGAGCGCGCCTTCTGCAACATCAATACCGGGCTGCAACTGCAACAGCTCGAATCAGAACAATGACTCAGACCCACATTCCAACGCCCACGCTGCAAGAGATCGTCAGCTGCATCAGCGGCTATGACCCCAACGCCATGACGGTAGCGCGCGCGCAAGCCGTGATCCGGGACTTCATCACGCCCATCGAAGCCGTCGAGAAACTGGCCATCCGCAGCGCCCTCTCGCGCGTGCTGGCGCAGGACATCATTTCCCGCATCGACGTGCCGGCCCACGACAATTCAGCCATGGATGGCTATGCCCTGCGCGGCGCGGACGTGGCCGAGGGCAAGCAAGTGCGCCTGCAGATCGTCGGCGCGGTGCATGCTGGCGAACGCTTTGCGGGCAGCGTCGGCCCCGGCCAGTGCGTGCGCATCATGACCGGCGCCCCGATGCCCGAAGGCTGCGATACCGTGATCCCGCAGGAACTGACCACGGACGCCGATGCGCAAGGCGTGACCCTGCCCGCTGGCCGCGTGCGCCCCGGCGACAACCGCCGCCTGCGTGGTGAAGACCTGGCCCTGGGCAGCGTGGCCCTGCCGCGCGGCCGGGTGCTGCGCCCTTCCGACATCGGCCTGCTGGCTTCGCTGGGCATCGCCGAAGTGCCGGTACAGCGCCGCCTGCGCGTGGCCTTCTTCTCCACCGGCGACGAGTTGCGTTCGGTGGGCGAGCCGCTCGACGCCGGCTGCGTGTATGACTCCAACCGTTACACGCTGCACGGCATGCTGACCCGCCTGGGCTGTGACGTGCTGGACCTGGGCGTGGTGCCGGACGATCCGGCCGCCCTGGAAGCAGCCTTCCGCAGTGCCTGCGAAGAAGCCGATGCCGTCATCACCTCGGGCGGCGTCTCGGTCGGCGCAGCGGACTACACCAAGCAGATCATGGCCAGGCTGGGCGAGATGGCGTTCTGGAAGATCGCCATGCGCCCAGGCCGACCGCTGGCCTTCGGCCGCATCAGATCACGCGGGCGCGATGCCTACCTGTTCGGCTTGCCGGGTAATCCGGTGGCGGTGACGGTGAGTTTTTCCTTCTTCGTGCGTGACGCCCTGCTGCGCCTGGCCGGCGCCGAGGCCAATCCGCTGCCGCGCCTGCGCGTGCCGACTGCAACAGCAATCCGCAAGAAGGCTGGCCGCACCGAATATCAGCGCGGCATCCTGGCCCCTGACGAAGATGGCCGCTGGAGCGTGCGCCTGACCGGCATGCAGGGTTCCGGCATCCTGCGCTCGATGTCGGATGCCAATTGCATCATCGAGCTGGAACATGAACGCGGCGACGTGGCCGCTGGAGAAGAGGTGGCGGTGGTGCTGTTCGACGGGCTGGTCTGAATTCAGAGCACCAAGATGGCGCCACACCGGCCATTCTGATTTCAAATGACCGGCTAGAACCCATTTCATCCATAGGCGCGAGTGCGAGCGAGTCCCGTTTGGGATGAAGTGCAAGGCGCGAATTTGGGTCAAGACTGGACGTCTTGACCCAAATTCGTAACGCAGCAATTCGCCCAAACGGGCCGCTCCCTCCGGGTTCTGCCCAGAAAGGGCGCTGGCCGCGTTGCGCTCCTTGCGTGTGGCACCGCCACACGACGCGTCGCGCGCCTTGCCAGCGCCCTTTCTGGGCAGAACGCATCTCACGCCTATGGATGAAATGGGTTCTAGCTACTTAGGCCTGCGTATCAATCATCGTGCCAAGGGTTCCCGACATCGGCCTGGTCTTTTCGACTTCACCGGGCCGGCTGTTGTCATGATCCCCGTCACTGTCAACCTGGCTTGCGTTCTGACGCGGGTTGGCCGCCACCACATTGTTGTGGAAGCTGCTGGAGAAACTGCTGATCGCTGAAGTCATAGAGGGCTCCTTTAGTTGATGGGTAATACCAGAAAACAATTCTGGCAGTTGGAGCATATGACTCAAGACTTAGCCAGACCTTAGCCCCCTCAGACTATCTACGGTCCGCATGTGGCGCATCAAAGGCCGTCCGTATCCTCGCCCGGATCCAGCTCGCCGGTACCGAGCAGCTTCTGCGCATTCTCCACCGGCAATGCTTCCACCGACTTGAGCTTGCGCGTCATCTGGCGAGTCCGCGTCTCGGCCTGGTCGATGTTCTTGGCCACGCGTTCCAGCGCACTCTTGGTGGAGGCCAGCACTTCGCCGAACTTGCCGAATTCGGTCTTGACCGCGCCCAGCACCTGCCACACTTCCGAGGAACGTTTCTCCAGCGCCAGCGTGCGGAAACCCATCTGCAAGCTGTTGAGCAGCGCCGACAAGGTGGATGGACCCGCGATGGTCACCCGGCAGGTGCGCTGCAATTCGTCCGACAATCCCGGCCGGCGCATCACCTCCGCATACAGCCCTTCGGTAGGCAGGAAGAGGATGGCAAAGTCGGTCGTCAACGGCGGCGACAGGTATTTCTCGGCAATCGTCTTCGCCTCCCCGCGCACCGCGCGTTCCAGCTCGCGGCCGGCCGAGGCGACACCCTCAGCATCGGCGCGCTCGGCGGCATCGACCAGGCGTTCGTACTGTTCCTTGGGGAATTTGGCATCGATGGGCATCCAGACCTGGCCTGCGTCTTCCTTGGCGCCCGGCAGGCGGATGGCAAATTCCACGCGCTCGCCGCTGGCCGGTACGGTCTCGACGTTCTTGGCGTACTGGTCGGGCGTGAGCATCTGTTCCAGCAGGATTTCCAGCTGCACTTCGCCCCAGGTACCGCGCGTCTTCACGTTGGTCAGCACGCGCTTCAAATCGCCCACGCCGGTGGCCAGTTGCTGCATCTCGCCCAGGCCCTGGTGCACCTTGTCCAGCCGGTCCGAGACCAGCTTGAAGGATTCACCCAGGCGCTGCTCCAGCGTGGCATGCAGTTTTTCATCCACGGTCTTGCGCATCTCTTCCAGCTTTTGCGCGTTGTCGTTCTGCAGGTCCTTGATCTTGGCTTCGAGCGTAGCGCGCACCTCGGCCATCCGCTGGGCGTTCGATTCGGTCAGCGCCGACAGTTGCTGGTTCAGCGTATCGCCGAAACGCTTGAGCGAGATCGCCTGCTCTTCGCGGTTCACCTGCGCCTGCAGCGTGATGGACTGGCGCATGCTCTCCAGTTGCTGGGCATTGCTCTCGTTCAACTTGACCAGTTGCTGCGCGAAGCCATCGATCTGCTGGTTCTGCAGCCCGGCCACGCTGGACATTTGCGTGGCCAGCGTCTGCTGCAACTGGGCGAAGTTGGCACCCAGCTCCTGGCGCGTGCTCTGGGCGCTGGCCTGCACCTGCGCACGCAGCTCGCGCTCGATGCGTTCGCCCGTGTCCTGCTGGTGGCGCTGCAGGTCCTGCTTGACCTGCAGCAGCGCATCTTCGATCACCAAGGCAGTGTCGTCGTCCTGCCGCTGACCGGAACGCAGCAGGATCAGTATCTGCAGGACGAGACCGGCCACGACCAGGCCGGCAAGGATCATTTCGAAAAGAGACATGTAGCCAATCCAGTGCGATTTACTCAGGCTTGTTGCGCATCCAGTCGGCCGTCTGGTAGAGCGCCGCCAGCAGGCGTTTCATCAGGTCTTCCGGCAGGCCCACGTCCTGCATGGCCCAGGTCATGCAGCGCAGCCACTGGTCGCGCTCCGAGATGCCGATGGGGAAAGGCAGATGGCGCGCCCGCAGACGCGGATGGCCGAATTTTTCCATGTACAGGCTCGGGCCGCCGGTCCAGCCGGAGAGGAACATATAGGTCTTCTCGCGCGAGCCGTCCAGCGAAGGCGGATGCAGTGCGCGGATGCCGGCGAACTCCGGCTCCAGGTCCATCAGGTCATAGAAACGGTCGACCATCTCGCGCAGCTTCTCAGCGCCGCCGATGAGTTCGAACGTGGTCGGTTGGTTGGGATCTTCGATTTGCATAAGACCGCCATGATACCGCAGCCGGACTGCCCCGTCGGCGCAGTCCGGCTACCCGTTCCTGCTTTCTTGATCTGCTTCGGATCAGGCCTCGCGCAAGGTCTGCAAGGGTGGACGGCGCAGCACGTGGCGCAATCCGGCCCAGCCGCCCAGTGCCGAACAACCCGCACCGAGGCCCATGCCAGCCACCCACACCAGGGGACTGAAGCTCCAGTCGAAATTGAAGACGTAATGCGCCAGCGCCCAACCGATGCCCGCCGCCCCGCTGGCGGCCAGCAGGCCAGCCAGCGAACCCACCAGCAGCACCTCGATGCGCTGGGCGCGGGACAGTTCCTGGCGGGTCGCCCCGAGGGCGCGCAACAGGCCAGCTTCCCGTACACGTTCATCCTGGGACCCTGCCAGTGCAGCGTACAGTACCAGTACACCTGAACACAGAGTGAACAGGAACAGGAACTCTACAGCTGCAATCACTTGACCGACCACTTCCTGAATCTGTCTCAGTACACTTCCTATGTCCACTACGGTCAGATTGGGAAAATCGCGCGCCAGTGTATTGCCCAGCGTCTCCTGCTGCGGCGTCAGGTGGACGGCAGTGATCCAGCTTTGCGGCGTATCGCGCATCAATGTCGGGTTGAGGATCACGAAGAAATTCACCCGCAGCGAACCCCACTCCAGCTTGCGCAGACTGGTCACCGGCGCCTCCACCAGTTGCCCGGCGATGTCGAATTGCAGGCGGTCGCCCAGCTTGATGCCCAGGGTCTGCGCCAGTCCGCGTTCCACCGAAGCTTCAGGACGGCTGTCGTCGTACCAGCGGCCGGCCACGATGCCATTGCCGGGCGGGATATCGGCCATGGTCGAGAGATTGAATTCACGGTCCACCAGGCGCTTGGCGCGGTCCTCCTTGTAATCGTCCGGATTGACGGCACGGCCATTGATCTGCACCAGCCGTCCGCGAATCATCGGATACAGCGCCGCATCCTGCACCCCACCCTGGCGCAGTGCCTGCTGCACGGCCTGGCGCTGGTCGGGCTGGATGTTGATGATGAAGCGGTTGGGCGCGTCGGGCGGGGTCGCCTGCTGCCACGCACCGACCAGATCGCCACGGATGACGGTCAGCAGCAACAGCGCCATCAGTCCCAGCCCCAGCGCCACCACCTGCATGACGGCCGCCGCCGGACGGCGTTGCAGGCCGTCGATGGCAAAACGCCAGCTCTGGCGGTCCACCAAGCCGCGCAAGGAACGCAGCGCACGAAGGCACAGCCACGCCACCAGCGCGAACAGCCCGAAGCCGCCCAAGAAACCGGCAATGGTCAGCAACCCCAGCTTGAGATCGCCCGCCTGCCACAGCAACAGGCCCGAAAACACCAGCGTGCCCAATCCGTAGGTAGCCACGGTGAGCGCCTGCGGTGCGCCCTGCTCGCGCCGGATCACGCGGTTGTGCGGCACGTTGCGCAGCTGCAGGATGGGCGGCAAGGCAAACCCGACCAGCAGCAGCAAGCCGGTGGCCACGCCCTGCAGCGCCGGCGCCCAGCCGGGCGGCGGCAAGGCGGTCGGCATGAAACTGCCCAGCCATTGCAGCAGCGCGAAGTGCGCGGCAAAGCCGACCAGCATGCCGATGACGCTGGCGGCCAGGCCGATGAGGACGAATTCGGTCAGATAGAGCGTGGTCACCTGCGATTGCGTCATGCCGAAACAGCGCAGCATGGCGCAGGCATCCAGATGACGCAGCATGAAGCGGCGCGCCGCCATGGCCACGGCCAGCGCGGCCAGCATGGCGGACAACAGCCCGACCAGGGACAGGAACTGCTCGGCGCGGTCCAGCGTGGCGCGCATTTCGGGGCGGCCGTTTTCCAGCGATTCCACACGCACGCCGCGCAATTTCTCGGTATCGATCTGGCTTTCGACCTGCTTCTGGTAGCGCTGCACCGCCTCGGCCGGACCGGCGATCAAGAGCCGGTAGGTCACGCGAGAACCGACCTGTACCAGGTGCGTGGCGGCGAGGTCGGTTTCACTGAGCATCACGCGCGGCGCGAAGTTGACGAAGGCGCTGCCGCGATCCGGTTCCACCGAGATGACGGCGGCGATCGTCAGGGGCAGGTCGCCCAGCTTGATGGTCTGGCCTACCTTCATATCGAGCTGAGAGAGGATCTGCGGGTCCACCCACACCGTGCCCGGCCGGGGAATGCCTTCGGCGGGACGATCCGTGCCATCGCTCCCCTGCAACCGCACCTGGCCGCGCAGCGGATAGCCTGCGCTGACGGCCTTGATGGAGGACAGCACCGAACGCGCCGCATCGCCCTCGCCGGCCTGGGCCATGCTGGGGAAGACCTGGGTCTGCGCCTGCAGCAAGCCTTGTGCGCCGGCCTGCTGCAGCCATTGCGGCGGCAGCGGCTGGTCGGCGGCGATCAGCAGGTCGGCCCCCAGCAACTGATGCGCATCGCGCGTCATGCCGGCACGCATGCGATCGACGAAGAAACCGACCGAGGACAGGGCCGCCACCGCCACGATCAGCGCGATCAGGAGGAAACGGAGTTCACCAGTACGCCAGTCGCGCAGGGTCATGCGCAATGCTTGTTGGAACATGCAGGAGCCAAGGAAAGGAAATCAGGAAAAATGGCGGACAACATTCAGCGCAGCCACACCGCCGCCACGCCCACGGCCAGCAGCACGCAGAAGGCAGTCAGCATGCGCAGGCGGCGGCGCATGGCATCCATGGTCGCCACCAGTTGCGCATTCTGCTCGGCCAGGGTGTTGATCAGCTGGCTGGCGTCGAGTTGCTCGGCTTCCAGCTGGGCGATGCGCTGCGCCAGCTGGCCCACGTCGCCCGCGACCGGTGCGGCAGGCGCGGCCTCCACCGCCGTCTTGGCCTTGCGCGTGCGTGACCAGAGATCACGCGCGCCCTTGACGATGCCGGGGGTGGCCTGGACGACATCGCCCCAGGGAATCAGTTTGATGGCGGATAGCCAGCTCAAGCCCATCTGCAGGTCTCCTCAAGCGGGTTGGATAGGGGCAAGTCGGATACGACTTGTTGCAATTTCGTGGCAGAAGCGGACGAACCGGGAAGCTCATCCTTCTTCTAAGACAGGCAAAATGTGATTTTATCCCGACAAGCTGCAAACGCGCCGCGATGCCCTGCAGCCTCGTCTTCTGAGAAACCGGAGTTCCCATCATGAAAGCCCCCCTGTCCCTGCTGGCGGCCGCGCTGCTGCTGTGTGCCGGCAGCGCCCTGGCCGCCGATTGCACCAAGGCCGCCACCCAGGCCGAGATGAATGCCTGCGCCTCCGAGACGCTGACCCAGAACGATGCCGATCTCAACGCCACCTACATGGCCTATCGCGACAAGCTGAACAAAGCCAAACAGAACCAACTGCGCGAGGTGCAGCTGGCCTGGCTGAAGTACCGCGACCTGTCCTGCCATTTCGAGAGCGCGGCCAGTGCCGGGGGATCCGCGGCCTCGCTGGCGCTGCAGACCTGCCTGGCCGACAAGACCCGCCAGCGTGCGGACGAACTGAAGAATCTTGCAGGCTGCAAGGAGGGCGACTTGAACTGCGTGCGCTAGTCAGGACACAAACTTTCATGCTGTAATGCTCGCGTCTGAATAAGCAGACACATTACAGACACACGAATCCACTTGCCCCAGGGAGTCCCTATGAAAAAACTGCTCTTCGCCATGACCACCTTCGCGCTGGCCGCCCCGCTGCTGCTCAGCTCCCCTGCCATGGCGCAGAATGCGCAACAGGACAAGATGAAGCAATGCAACGCCGACGCCGCCGGCAAGAAAGGCGATGAACGCAAGGCCTTCATGTCCTCCTGTCTGAAGAAGGAACAACCCAAGCCGGCCACCCAGCAGGACAAGATGAAGCAATGTAACGCCGACGCCGCCGGCAAGAAGGGCGACGAGCGCAAGGCCTTCATGTCTTCCTGCCTGAAGAAGAACAAATAAACCGGTTCTTCCGACCCGCCCGACAGCGCCGGGCCACCCAAGAAAAAAACCCGCAAGTCGCCTTGCGGGTTTTTTATTGCCTGTACGGCGCAACGAGATGAAGCGGCGGTGCGCTCAGTGGGGAGTGCGCTTGAAGAAGAACAGACCTGCCCCCACCAGCATGAGCATGCCGCCGAAGAAGCGGTTCTGCGTCTTGATCGCCTTCTGGCTGCGGAAAAAGCGCTGCAAGCGGCTGGCCGCGAAGGCATAGCCATGCATCACCACCAGGTCCACCACCACCATGGTCACGGCCAGCACCAGCAGTTGCAGCCACAGCGGACGCTCGTGGTCGATGAACTGCGGCAGCACCGCCACCATGAAGACGATGCCCTTGGGATTGGTGGCGTTGGTGAGGAAACCGGTCATGCAGCGCTGCCACCAGTGCTGGCCACGCTGGGCGCGGGCGGCGGCATTGGCCACGTCGATGGCTTCGCCTTCCTGCTCGGAAGGCACCGGGGCGCGCCATTGCGAAAAGCCCAGATAGATCAGGTACAAGGCTCCGCAGATCTTGACCACGTTGAAGGCGGTTTCGGAAGCCACCAGCAGCGAGCCCACCCCGGCACCGGCAATGATCAACACCATCACCAGGGCGATTTCCAGACCGAGGATGGTGGCACTGGTGCGGCGCAGGCCGTAATTGAGGCCGTGGCTCATGGAGAGGACCGCGCCCGAACCGGGCGAGATCGCAATGAGGCAGGCAGCGAAGAAGAAGGTGATCCAGGTTTGATAAGCCATGAAGAACTCGGTCGGGGAAGCCGCGTGGAATGTCGAGTCACCCATTATAAGCAAAGCTGCAACGAATGCTTACAAATGCATGATGAATTGAAACACTTTCGCGTCGTCTTTCACGTCGACGGGTCGTTATAGGAAGCAAGGCGACACAAACGATGAAGCGATTACGCAAAATCAAGCGCCGAGCGTAACAACCACTTTCTAAAGGAAATTGCCATGAAAACCAAATCCGTCATCGTCGCTTCCCTGCTGACCGCACTGGCCCTGCCGGTGTTCGCACAGACCGGCAGCGCTGCGCCGGCCGCGCCTGCAGCAGCCACGGCCAAGGCGGAAGCCGGCAAGACCGACACTGCGCCCAAGGCCAAGACCGCGCATCACGCCAAGCACAAGAAGTCCGAAAAGTCGGAGAAGTCTGAGAAGTCGGAAAAGAAGGCTGACGCCAAGAGCGAAGCCAAGACCGACACCAAGGCGGCCACCGATTCGGCCACCAAGACCAAGTAAGACCGTACCGGGCCACTCCCGATACAGATTGCAGATACGCAGCACACACCGTACACACAGTACTACTGACGCAAACCAGACACTTGTCTCCGAAAGGACATCATCATGAAAACCAAGACCATCATCGTTGCCTCCCTGCTGTCGGCCCTGACCCTGCCGGTGTTCGCCCAGACGGGCGCAGCCGCCACCCCCGCCGCCCCGGCCAAGGCTGACGCCGCCAAGACCGAAGCCGCACCGAAGGCCAAGGTCCATCACGCCAAGCACAAGAAGTCGGAAAAGAAGGCTGAAAAGAAGGACGCAGCCGGCACCGATACCAAGGCCGCTACCGACACAGCCGCCAAGACCAAGTAAGAACTGTACCGGGCCAGTCCCGGTACACATTGCAGACACGCAGCACACACCGTACACACAGTACTACTGACGCAAACCAGACACTTGTCTCTGAAAGGACATCACCATGAAAACCAAGACCATCATCGTTGCCTCCCTGCTGTCGGCCCTGACCCTGCCGGTGTTCGCCCAGACGGGCGCAGCCGCCACCACCGCTGCTCCGGCTGCCACCACCGCCGCCCCGGCCAAGGCTGACGCCGCCAAGACCGAGACCGCACCGAAGGCCAAGAAGGCCCATCACGCCAAGCACAAGAAGTCGGAAAAGAAGGCTGAAAAGAAGGACGCAGCCGGCACCGAAGCCAAGCCGGCTGCTGACGGCGCCGCCAAGTAAGCCGTCCGCAAGGAGCAGTACACCGGGCGTCTGACGCCCGGACATGTCAGGGATGACAGGGATATCGCCTCCGCACCATCAGGTTCGGGGGCGATATTTTTTATATCGTTTAAATCATTTCGATCATTTGAATTGTTTGAATGGCCTGAGCAGCTCAGTCCTGCTGCCAGCGCAGCGCAATGCGCTCGCCCGCAGAAGACGCGGCGAACTGCGCGCAATCCATACCGATCCCCGCCGCGAACAGCAAGGCCTCGCCCGCCCATACCAGCGGCAGATACGGGCGTTCCCAGGCGGGCACATCGGCGCTCTGGTATTGCTGCTTGAGACTGCGTGCAGGACGGTTGGCCGCCAGCCTGATGCGTTCGCCGCCGCTGCGACCACACACCAGCAGCGCCTGTGCACGCAGCCAGTCGGCATCGAAACCGGGCCGCGCATCGCCCTCGGGGAGGCGTTCGAACACCAGCGTGCCGTAGAAGGCAGGAACGTGTACCTGTTCCTGCCCGGTCCAGCGCAGCGATACGGACTCCCCCTCATCCGGCAAGCTGCGGCGCGGCGCCAGGAACACGCGCTCGCGATAGCGATGCACCTCGCCATCGGGATGGGAGACGCATACCTGCGCCTCCATATCGGCCTGCAGCAATTGCGTGCGCATCTCCTGCATCCACGCCGCGGAGGGCATGCGCATGCCGCGCAGCGCAAACCAGTGACGCATCAGGTTCAAGAAGCGCTGCTCGCTCAAGGCACGCAGCGCCGGCATGCGCAGGTGATCTTCATGGCGGCATTGCGCCAGGTCCTGTTCGGCCACTTCGCGCAGCAGTTCCTGCGCCCCTTGCGCATGGCCGGCCGCACGCGCCAGGCGCTGCTGGTAGCCCGGGAAGACCTGGCCCAGCGCGGGCATGACCTGGTGGCGCAAAGCATTGCGTGTGTAGCGCGGATCGCTGTTGGATTCATCCTCGATCCATGTGAGCGACCAGCTGCGTGCAGCCTCTTCCAGCTGTGCGCGGGTCACGCCCAGGAAGGGCCGCGCGATCAAGGTCTGCGCATCGCCCAGCAAGCCCGGCGCGGCATTCCATTGATCCATGCCGGACATGCCCGCCAGGCCGCTTCCGCGCAGCAGTTGCAGCAGCACGGTTTCAGCCTGGTCATCCAGATGATGCGCGCTCAGCAGCAGGCGCGCGCCGTGCTGGCGGCACAGCCGCCCGAGCGCCGCATAACGCGCCAGACGCGCCGCCTCTTCGATACCGGTGTCGGCCACGCGCTCCAGCCGGACGCGCTCGAAGGCGCAGGCGATGCCTCGCTGCGCGCAAAAATCCTGCGCATGGGCCAGCCAGGCATCCGCATTGACGGAGAGTCCATGATGCACGTGCAGCGCCACCAGCCGTCCACCGCTCTCCTGCTGCCACTGTGCGGCCACCTGCAGCAACACGGAGGAATCGAGCCCGCCGCTGTAGGCCACGGCCAGCGTGTCGCTGGCGGTATCGAAAGCGGTGGCCGCCAGCGTGGCCTGCAACGCCTGCCGGAGTGCGCCGGTGGACTTGCCGGAGGAAGGGGAAGAATGTTCGGACATGAAAAAACGGTGCCGGAAAAGACAAACGCCAGCGAAGCAATCGCTGGCGCCTGGTAGGACGGAAAGAACGACCGACAGATTACTCGGCCGAATTCAGTTCCTTGAACTTGCCATAGGCCATCAGCTTTTCGTGACGGGCGGCCAGCAGGTCCTTGGTCTTCATGCCCTGGAACTGGCGCAGCGAATCCGACAGCGCGCGCTTGAGCAGGCCGGCCATCTGCTTGGGATCGCGATGGGCGCCGCCCAGCGGCTCGTTGACGATCTTGTCGATCAAACCAATGGCCTTGAGACGATGAGCGGTCAGGCCCAGTGCTTCGGCGGCATCGGCGGCGCGGTCGGCGGTCTTCCAGAGGATGGAAGCGCAGCCTTCCGGCGAGATCACCGAGTAGGTCGCGTATTGCAGCATCAGCACCGAGTCACCCACGGCGATGGCCAGCGCACCGCCGGAACCGCCTTCACCGATGATGGTGGCAATGAGCGGCACCTTCAGCTCGGCCATCACGTAGAGGTTGTGGCCGATGGCTTCGGACTGGCCGCGCTCTTCGGCATCGATGCCGGGAAAAGCGCCGGGGGTGTCCACGAAGGTAAAAATCGGTAAACCGAACTTTTCGGCCACTTTCATCAGGCGCATGGCCTTGCGATAGCCTTCCGGCTTGGGCATGCCGAAGTTGCGCATGGCGCGTTCCTTGGTGTCGCGCCCCTTCTGGTGGCCGATCACCATGCAGGCCTGGCCATTGAAACGGGCCAGGCCGCCGACGATGGACTGGTCGTCCGCAAAGGTGCGGTCGCCGTGCAGTTCGTGGAAATCGGTGAAGATCTCGCGCACGTAGTCCATGGTGTAGGGACGTTGCGGATGGCGCGCGATCTGCGAGACCTGCCAGGGCGTGAGCTTGGCGTAGATGTCCTTGGTCAGCTGCTGGCTCTTCTTGACCAGGCGCTCGATCTCTTCGGAGATGTCGACGGCCGAGTCATCCTGTACAAAACGCAACTCTTCGATCTTGGCATCCAGCTCGGCGATGGCCTGCTCGAAGCCCAGAAAAGTCGTTGTCGATTTACTCATTGTGTTCCTTTTTCAACAAGTCCGATGGTGCGGTGAGAATCGCTGGAAATGCCGGCCCGGTGCGGGTTGCGGCGCGATGATCCCCGGCTGCATCGGTTTGCCTTCAAATCTTGGGAGGACGGGAGTATACACCAGCGCTGCCCGCGCCCTCTTCCTCTTGGATCAATAATCGGAGGGCAGCGGATCCAGGCTGCGCCACAGATACCAGGTGGCCACGGTGCGCCACGGTTCCCAGTTCGCGGCGACTTCCCGCGCATCGCTGCGCGAGACCGGCTCACCCGAGAAGTAGCTGATGCTGATGCCCTTGAGCAATCCCAGGTCATCCAGCGGCAGCACGTTCGGGCGCAGCAGATTAAATATCAAAAACATCTCGGCTGTCCAGCGGCCAATCCCGCGGATCTGGATCATCTCGGCAATGACGGCTTCGTCTTCCATCTCCGCCCATTTGTCGGGATGCACCGTCTTGGCCTTGAAGTGCGCAGCCAGATCGAGGATGTATTCGGCCTTGCGCTTGGACAAGCCGCAGGCGGCCAGCCCTTCGGGCCCGGTGCGCATCACCTGGGCCGGCGTGCAGCGCGGACAGGCTTCCAGGAAGCGCTGCCAGACCGCATTGGCGGCCTTGGTCGAGATCTGCTGGCCGATCACCGAGCGCGCCAGCGTGGTGAAGGCGTCGCCGCGCACCGTCAGTTGCAGATCCCCGAACTGCGGGATGATCTTGCGCATGATGCGGTCGCGCTTCATCAGCTCGGCCTTGGCCTCTTCCCAGTAGGCCGGGACGATCAGGCTGGGATCGGCCTCGCTGGCTTTTCGGTTGGTATTCAAATCAAGCTCTCCGCCATTCGGTCAGGCCGCCCGGTTTGTCTTCCAGAATGATGCCGGCCGCGGTCAGCTCGGCACGCAGGCGGTCGGCTTCGGCGAAGTTCTTGCCCGCCTTGGCCGCCTTGCGCGCTGCGATCAGCGCTTCGATCTCGGTTTCGCCCAGGCCATCGGCGGCGACCACGCCCCCCTTGAGGTAGTCGGACGGCTCGCGCTGCAAGATCCCCAGGATGCCGGCCAGCGCCTTCAGCTGGCGCGCCTGAGCCGCCGAACGGCTGCGGTTGACTTCGTTGGCCAGCTCGAAGAGCACGGCGATGGCGACCGGGGTGTTGAAGTCATCGTTCAGGGCCTCTGTGAACCTTTGTGCATGCGCCTCATCGGCCTGCAGGCCGCCTGCTTCCGGCGGCACGTCCTTCAAGGCCGTATACAGGCGGGTGAGCGCCTGGCGGGCATCGTCCAGGTGGGCATCGGAATAGTTCAAGGGGCTACGGTAGTGCGCACGCAAGATGAAGAAACGCAACACTTCCGGGTCGTACTTCTTGAGCACGTCGCGGATGGTAAAGAAGTTGCCCAGGGACTTGGACATCTTCTCGTTGTCGATGCGCACGAAACCGTTGTGCATCCAGTAATTCACGAAGGTGTGCTGATGCGCGCCTTCGGACTGGGCGATTTCATTTTCATGGTGCGGGAACTGAAGATCCTGGCCGCCGCCGTGGATGTCGAAATGCTCGCCCAGCAAGTCGCCGGACATGGCCGAGCACTCGATGTGCCAGCCCGGACGGCCGCAGCCCCAGGGCGAGTCCCACTTGGCCTCGTCCGGCTCGCTGGGCTTGGCGGCCTTCCAGAGCACGAAGTCCAGCGGATCGCGCTTGCCGGTATTCACATCCACCCGCTCGCCGGCACGCAGGTCGTCCAGCGACTTGCCGGAGAGCTTGCCGTAGCGGGGGAAATCGCGCACCGAGTAATTGACGTCGCCATCGCTGGCCTTGTAGGCCAGGCCGTTCTTTTCCAGCTTGCCGATCAGGTCCAGCATCTGCGGCACGTACCGGGTCGCGCGCGGCTCATGGTCGGGACGCTGCACGCCCAGGGCGGCGGCATCCTCGTTCATGGCATCGATGAAGCGGTTGGTCAGCTGGGCGATGGTTTCGCCGTTTTCGACAGCGCGTTTGATGATCTTGTCGTCGATATCGGTGATGTTGCGCACGTAGGTCACGGCGTAGCCGGACGCGCGCAGCCAGCGCTGCACCATGTCGAACACCACCAGCACGCGCGCATGGCCGATATGGCAATAGTCATAGACGGTCATGCCGCACACGTACAAGCGCACCTTGCCGGGTTCGATCGGGGTAAAGGTCTGCTTATCACGCGCCAGCGTGTTGTAAATCTTGAGCTCGCTCATGGGATGGGAATTCTGGGTTGGCGGGACCGGTGAGGACGCCTGGTTCATGCAATCTGCCTGGGGCCGGCACCGTAGGAAGCGTGGCGCTGGCAGGCCCCTGCCTGGGTTTCATTGTTCTAGCAGCAATTGCAACATGAACGGGTCACGGTAGCCAAACCTCTTTTTGTCTTACTTGTTTGATATAAAATGCCAGCTTTCTTCGAATTTCTTCGAGTATAGCATCGATAAAACCATGCCCCCAGAATCACAAGAACAGACATCCATTCATGGTTTGCGCGGTTTGATCAGCAAAACTGCTCACAAGACGGCAGTATTGTCCAGCCTGGTGGCCGCCCTGTTTGCGGTGCCCGCCAGCACTGCGCATGCCAGCGAAATGTCTGACATCAACAAGCTGATGCGGGCCGGACAGTATGCCGAAGCACTGACCAAGACCGATGCCGTACTGGCGAAACACCCGCGCGATGCGCAACTGCGTTTCACGAAGGGCCTGATCTTAGCAGAACAAAACCGTTCTGCCGAGGCCATTGCCGTGTTCACCAAGCTGACCGAAGACTTCCCCGACCTGCCCGAGCCGTACAACAACCTGGCCGTGCTGTATGCGGCCGACGGCCAGTACGACAAGGCCAGGGCTGCGCTGGACATGGCCATGCGCACCAATCCGACCTATGCGACGGCGCTGGAGAACCTGGGCGACGTCTATGCCAAGCTGGCCAGCCAGGCCTATGACAAGGCTTTGCAGATCGATCCGGGCGCCAACGTGCCGCAGCCCAAGCTGACGCTGTTGCGCTCGCTCAACGGCAACACCACCGGCGGCACCGTGCCGCGCCTGGCCTCGGCCGCCTCCGCCCAGCGCGAGGCCAAGGCCAAGGCCGAAGCGGCTGCCGCCGAGCAGCAGGAACGCAACCGCGCCCTGGCCGCCGAGAAACTGGCGCAGCAGGCCGCCGCCGACAAGGCCGAAGCCGAGAAGACGGCCATTGCCAAGGCCACCAGCGACAAGGAAAAGGCGGCTGCGGACAAGGCTGCGGCCGACAAGGCAGCGGCCGAGAAAGCCGCCGCCGACAAGGCTGCAGCTGAAAAGGCAGCGGCAGACAAGGCGGCCGCCGAGCGCGCCAAGGCCGAGAAGGCCCGCGCCGAGCAGCTGGCGGCCGAACAGGCGCGCGCCCAGAAGGCTGCTGCCGACAAGGCCGCCGCCGAGCAGAAGCAGAAGGAACTGCTGGCCCAGAAGGAAAAGGACCAGGCCGACAAGCTGGCCCGCGAGCAAGCCGCCCGCGCCGAGAAGGAAAAAACTGCCCAGGCGGCCGCCGAGAAAGCCAAGGCTGACAAGCTGGCCGCAGCCGAGAAGGCCCGTGCCGAGAAGCTGGCCGCTGCCGAAAAGGCCAAGGCTGACAAGGCCCGCGCCGACAAGGAAAAGGCCAAGGCCGAAGCCGGCGCCGAACAGGACAAGGCCACCGTGCTGGCGGCCTTGAACGGCTGGGCCAAGGCCTGGAGCGACAAGGACGTGCGCGGCTACCTGGGCCATTACGCCAGCGACTTCGAGACACCTCGCGGCGCCTCCCGCAAGGAATGGGCCGAAGAGCGCCGCGCCCGCATCGAGGACAAGGGCCGCATCAGCGTCAAGGTCAGCAATGCCACGGTCAGCATCAACGGCAACATTGCGACCGTGCGCTATCGTCAGATATATAATTCGGATCGGCTGACGGTGGACAGCCGCAAGACCCTGATCTTCGTCAAACAGGGCAATCGATGGCTGATCAAACAGGAACGATCGGGAGGGTAATTGGTGGCTAGCGCTTTGCAAGGGCGTCCCGCGCGCATGCTCGGACGCCTTCTGATGTTGTGCCTGGCAGGGCTGCCTGTGATGGGCAGCGAGGCATCCTCTTCTTCCATTCCGCCGCAAGGCAATACGGCTGGCGCACCGGCCGCCAAGCCGGATCCGGAAGCCCTGCTCATCGAGATCTACAAGGACCTGGGCGCCAACCGCCTGCGCGAAGCCCAGGCCAAGGCCGATGCCCTGGTGGCGGCCTACCCCACCTTCCGTCTCGGCCACCTGGTGCGCGGCGACCTGCTGCTGATGCATGCGCGACCAGTGCGCAACTTCGGCGCCATGGCCGATGGCCCCAGCGACAAGCTCAAGGAACTGCGCGATGAAGCCATGGTGCGCATCCGTTCCCTGCAAGAAAAACCCGACCCCAATCTGATCCCCAAGGCCGTGCTGCAGGTAGGCGACGACCAGAAGAACGTGCTGGTGGTCGACACCACGCGCTCGCGCATGTACGTCTACGAGAACCAGGGTGGCGATCTGAAGTACATGACCGACTACTACATCTCGCAGGGCCGCTTCGGCGCCAACAAGACCAAGTCCGGCGACCAGCGCACGCCCATCGGCGTGTATTACGTCAACAACCGCATCCCCGGCCCCAAGCTGCCCGACTTCTATGGCACCGGCGCCCTGCCGCTGTCCTATCCCAATGAATGGGACAAGCGCAACGGCCGCAGCGGCTATGGCATCTGGCTGCACGGCACGCCCTCGGACAACTTCAGCCGCCCGCCGCTGTCTTCCGACGGTTGCGTGGTGCTGGCCAATCCGGATCTGCAGAGCCTGTATTCCACCGCCGAGGTCGGCAAGACGGTGGTGGTGATCAGCCAGAACGTGCAATTCGTCAACAAGGACGCCCTGGCCAAGGATCGCGACGCTGCTTCGGCCATGCTGGAACAGTGGGGCCAGTCGCTGGAGAATGCGGACGCCGACCAGGTGCTGTCGTATTACTCGCCGGAATTCCGCTCGGCCCAGGGCGAAAACCTGGCGACCTGGTTCGGCCGCCAGCAGAAAAGCCTGAACGGGGCGCGCTACACCAGTGTCAAACTGCGCGATGTCAGCCTGTTCCGCTATCCCGGCGCACAAGAAGACATGATCGTCAGCACTTTCACCCAGGAAAGTGCGGTCGGCAAGAGCAAGAACGCGATCCGCAAGCGCCAGTACTGGGTGCGTGAAGGATCGCAATGGAAAATCATTTACGAAGGCAACGCATGATCCTCTCCCGTCGTCACCTGCTGCGCATGGCAGCAGCGTTTTCCCTGTCGGCCACCCTGGCCGCTCCCGTCCTGGCCGCCGACGCGCCGCGCGTGCTGCTCAAGACCAGCATGGGTGACATCACCCTGGAACTGAATCCCGAAAAGGCCCCGGTCTCGGTCGACAATTTCCTCAAGTACGTCAAGAAGGGCCAGTACAACGGCACCGTATTTCACCGCGTCATCAATGGCTTCATGATCCAGGGTGGCGGCTACGACCAGAACATGCGCGAAAAGCCCACCGACGCGCCCATCAAGAACGAGGCCAATAACGGTTTGAAGAACGAGGTTTATACTGTGGCGATGGCGCGCACCTCGGCACCGCACTCGGCCACCGCCCAGTTCTTCATCAACGTGGCGGACAACCGCTTCCTGAATTACCCCGGCCAGGATGGCTGGGGCTATGCGGTCTTCGGCAAGGTCATCGCCGGTGCCGATGTGGTCGACAAGATCAAGCAGGTGCGCACTGGAGCCGGCGATGTGCCGGCCACGCCGGTGGTGATCGAATCGGCCACCCTGGTCAAGTAAGGCAGGCGTCCCGTAGCGCAGCCAAGGCGGGCCCAAGTCGCCCGCCGGTTTTTTTCATTCCCCCACAAGCAAAGGATTCATCATGGCAGTTCTGCTCACCACCAACCACGGCACCATCAAGATCGAACTGGATGCAGAGAAGGCTCCCAAGACCGTTGAGAACTTCCTGGCCTACGTCAACGCCGGTCATTACAACGGCACCATCTTCCACCGCGTCATCGACGGTTTCATGATCCAGGGCGGCGGCTTCGAACCCGGCATGAAGCAAAAAGAGACCAACGAACCGATCGAGAACGAAGCCAAGAATGGCTTGAAGAACGAGCCCTACACCCTGGCCATGGCCCGCACCGCTGCCCCGCACTCGGCCTCGGCGCAGTTCTTCATCAACGTCAAGAACAACAGCTTCCTCGACTACCCGGGCCAGGACGGCTGGGGCTACTGCGTCTTCGGCAAGGTCGTCGAAGGCACCGAAGTGGTCGACAAGATCAAGGGTGTGAAGACCACCCGCGCCGGCATGTTCGCCGACGTGCCTGCGGAAGACGTGGTGATCGAGAAGGCAGAAGTGGTCTGAGCCCGGCCTGGATCATTTCCCTCATCGACCATGACTGATTTCCAGTTCATGCAGAAAGCGCAACCGACGGTTGCGCTTTTTGTTTCCGACCTGCATTTGCAGGCCGCCCTGCCCCGCACCACCGCGGCTTTCCTGGCCTTCCTGCAAAGCCATGCGGTACAGACGCAGCAACTGTACCTGCTGGGTGACGTGTTCGAGTACTGGGCCGGTGACGACGACTGTACTGCTCCCTACAACCAACTGATTGCTGATGCGCTGCGAACTGTACAGGGCCACGACGTGCAACTGTACTGGATGGCCGGAAACCGCGATTTCCTGGTCGGCCAGGGTTTTGCCGATGCCGCAGGACTGACGCTGCTCGACGATCCGCACGTCGTCACCCTGGCTGGCCGCAAGCTGGCACTGGCGCATGGCGACGCGCAATGCACCGATGACCATGCCTACATGGCCTTTCGCGCGCAGGTGCGCCAGCCGGCTTACCAGCAGCAGTTCCTGGCCATGCCGCTGGCACAGCGCAAGGCCATCATCGAGGGTATCCGCAAGAACAGCCAGGATGCCAACCAGAGCAAGGACATGGCGATCATGGATGTGAATGCCGGCGCCATCGATGCGCTCTTCGCGCAGACCGGCAGCGACGTGCTGATCCACGGACACACGCACCGCCCTGCCCTGCATCGCCTCGCTGATGGCAAGCTGCGCTATGTCCTGCCGGATTGGGAATATGACGTAGAGACGCCGCGTGGCGGCTGGATCAGCCTGACGGCCGATGGCGTGCTGCATCGGCATGGCGTGGACGGACACGAGATCGCCTGATCCCGCGTTTGACTTCACCGCAGCCGGATTGTCCCGGCTGCGGTTTTCTCTTCAATCGACCAGCCGGTTCAGTTGTGCTGCGTCGAATTGTCCGGCCTCTTCCAGGCGCCGACACCCTATCCCCGCTCCCTGCAAGGCGGCCAGCACGGCTTCCAGTTGCTGCTCCTGCGCGGCCACCTGATTGATGAGCCCATGCAAGGCCTTCGACAACGGATCATCGCCGTTGGGCATGACCCCATAAGCGGCAAAGAGCCGCGCTGCCGCCTGATCGCGCCCGCCCGGTGCGGCATTGCGCTCGACGATGCGGGCCGGATTGCCCACCGCCGTGGCACCGGCCGGCACTTCCTTGGTCACCACCGCATTGGAGCCGACCTTGGCGCCATCGCCCACCGTAAAGCCGCCCAGCACCTTGGCCCCGGCACCGATGATGACGCCGCGCCCCAGCGTGGGATGGCGCTTGGCGCCCTTGGCCAGCGAGGTGCCACCCAGGGTCACGCCCTGGTAGATGGTGGAATCGTCGCCGACGATGGCGGTCTCGCCGATTACCACGCCCATGCCGTGATCGATGAAGACGCGGCGGCCGATGGTAGCGCCGGGGTGGATTTCGATGCCGGTCAGCGTGCGCCCCAGCTGGGAAATGAAGCGGCCCAGCCATTTCAGATCGGCCGTCCAGCAAGCCTTGGCCCAGCGATGCAGGATCACCACATGCAGGCCGGGATAACAGGTCAGCACCTCCCAGCTGTTGCGCGCGGCGGGGTCGCGCTCGCGGATGCTGGCGATGTCTTCTCTGAGTCGGCTGAACATGGTGTGTTTCCTGAGACGTTGAACGAAAAAATGCTGCAAAGTGATCCAGATATGGAACGGCAAAAAAAATCGCCGGACGCGAAGTCCGGCGAGGGTGTCATGCGAAATGACCGGACTTACTTGGGCAAGCGCTGGCGTCGCGCCTCGTACAGACAGACGCCGGAGGCCACGGAGACGTTGAGGCTCTCGACCGATCCGAACATGGGGATGTTGACCAGCACATCGCAGGTCTCGCGGGTGAGACGGCGCATGCCTTCGCCTTCGGAGCCCATCACCAGCGCGGTGGGACCGGTAAAGTCGCCTTCGTAGAGGCCCTTCTCGGCATCGTCCGAGGTGCCGATGATCCATACGCCACGTTCCTTCAGGTCGCGCATGGTGCGCGCCAGGTTGGTGACGGTGATGTAGGGCACGGTGTCGGAGGCACCGCTGGAAACCTTCATGGCGGTCGCATTCAGGCCCACGGCGCGGTCCTTGGGCGCGATCACCGCGTGTGCGCCGGCACCATCGGCCACCCGCAGGCAGGCGCCCAGGTTGTGCGGATCGGTGATGCCATCGAGGATCAGCAGCAGCGGCGGGCCGACCACGGCATCCAGCAGTTCATCGAGGGTGCGCGCCAGCGACAGCGCGGCGGCCTTGGCCACCACGCCCTGGTGGCGGCGCGTGCCGACCATGGCCGCCAGGCGCTGGTCGTCGGCCTGGATGATGCGCACGTTGGCTTCCTTGGCCGCATGCAGCAAATCCAGCATGCGGCGGTCGCGGCGCTCGGCATCCACGTAAATCTCTTCCACCGAGGAAGCCTCGTGGCGGATGCGGGAGGTCACGGCATGGAAGCCGAAAATCATTTTGCTCTTCATAGATCCTGCTTGTGTCTTTCGTCTTGCTTGGGACAGGCGTCCCTCGTTCCATCAAACCCGGCCAGCCGCTTGAGGCCAGACCGGGGACATGCTCATCGCTTCTTCTTGCCCTTGCTGAAGCCCTTGGCGGCAGCGCGCTTGCGGTCGGCCTCGCCAGGACGCGCCGTGCCGGCACGGGCGGTACCGGTCTTGGCGCCGCCCTTGGCCTTGCTGGCAGCGGCTGCCGGCTTGGCCGGCGCACCCTTCTTGCCGCGTGCGGCGGGCTGGCTGGCGGCGGCCTGCTTGCTGCCACCGGACTTGCCGCGCGCAGCGCTTTCGGCGCGCTTGGCTTCGTTCTTGATGAGAGTGCGGATGCCCGGCTCGTTGACCAGCGACAGGTCGATCTTGCGTGCATCCAGGTCCACCCGGCTGACCTGCACGGTCACGCGGTCGGTCAGCTGGTAGCGGATGCCGGTACGCTCACCGCGCAGCTCATGGCGCGCTTCGTCGTACTGGAAGTAATCGGCACCCAGTTCGGTGACGTGCACCAGGCCTTCGATGTAGAGCGCGTCAAGCTGCACGAAGATACCGAAGGTCGCCACGCCGGCGATGGTGCCGGTGAATTCCTCGCCCAGCTTGTCGCGGATGAAGTAGCACTTCAGCCAGGCTTCCACGTCACGCGAAGCCTCGTCGGCACGGCGCTCGTTGGCCGAGCAGTGCAGGCCCAGCGCTTCCCAGATCGCCAGCGCGCTTTCGCCACGCGGCTTCTTGCCGGCCGCCTTGTCGGTGGCACGCTGCAGCGCCTGCGCCTTGCGCGCGGCCGGGGAAATCGAGGTATTGAGTGCGCTGCTGTCGATGCCCTTGGGTTCGTAGCGTTTGCCTTGCAGCACGGCCTTGATGGCACGGTGCGTCAGCAGGTCGGGGTAGCGGCGGATCGGGCTGGTGAAGTGGGCGTAGGACTCGTACGACAGGCCGAAGTGGCCGATGTTGTCCGGGCTGTAGACGGCCTGCTGCATCGAGCGCAGCAGCATGGTCTGGATCAGCACGCCATCCGGGCGCGCCTTGACCTTGGGCATCAGCTCGGCATAGTCAGAGGCGCTGGGGGTGTCGCCACCGCCGAGGCTCAGGCCGACCTGCTTCAGGAAGGTGCGCAGCTGCGTCAGCTTTTCCTTGGTCGGGCCGGCGTGGATGCGATAGAGCGCCGGATGATCGTGGCGCTTCAACAGGTCGGCCGCACAGACGTTGGCGGCCAGCATGCATTCCTCGATCAGGCGGTGTGCATCGTTGCGGGTGCGCGGCAGGATCTTCTCGATCTTGCCGGCGGCGTTGCAGACGATGTAGGTCTCGGTGGTCTCGAAGTCGATGGCACCGCGCGCCTGGCGGGCCGTCAGCAGCGCCTGGAAGACTTCGTACAGATGGGTCAGGTGCGGCACCAGGCCGATGCGGCGCGCCGCTTCCGGGCCCTTGGTATTGGCCAGGATGGAGGCGACTTCGGTATAGGTCAGGCGCGCGGCCGAGTGGATCACGGCCGGATAGAACTGGTAGGCCTTGATCTCGCCCTTGGCCGTGATGACGGCGTCGCACACCAGGGTCAGGCGGTCCACGTCCGGGTTCAGCGAGCACAGGCCGTTGGAGAGTTTTTCCGGCAGCATCGGGATGACCCGGCGCGGGAAATACACCGAGGTGCTGCGCTCCAGCGCATCCACGTCGAGAGCGTCGTTGGGCTTGACGTAGTGGCTCACATCGGCAATCGCCACGATCAGGCGATAGCCCTTGGCGCGGCCGATCTTGACCGGTTCGCAGTAGACCGCATCGTCGAAGTCGCGTGCGTCTTCGCCGTCGATGGTGACCAGCGGTACGTCGCGCAGGTCCACGCGGTCCTTCAGGTCGGCCGCCTTGACTTCGCTGGGCAGCTTGGATGAGAGCTTCTTGGCGGCATCCGAGAATTCGTGCGGCACGCCGTACTTGCGCACGGCGATTTCGATTTCCATGCCGGGGTCGTCGATGTCACCCAGGATCTCGACGATCTTGCCCACCGGTTGCGTATAGCGGGACGGATGCTCGGTCAGCTCCACGCTCACCACCTGCCCTGCCTTGGCCTTGCCCGGAGGTCCGGCCAGCAGCACGTCGTGGCCGATGCGCTTGTCTTCGGGGGCCACCACCCAGACGCCGTTTTCATTCAACAGGCGGCCGATCACGTGGGTATTGGCGCGCTCCACCACTTCGACGATGGTGCCCTCGGGACGGCCGCGGCGGTCGGTGCCGGTGATGCGTGCCTGCACGCGGTCGCCGTGCATGACCTTCTGCATTTCCTTCTCGGGCAGGAACAGGTCATCGGTCCCGTCATCGGGCAAGAGGAAACCGAAGCCATCGCGATGGGCCGAGACGCGGCCGAGGATGAAATCGGGTGAATGGGTCAGCTTGTAGTTTCCGGCGCGATCCGGCTTGATCTGGCCGTCGCGTTCCATGGCGTTGAGGCGGCGCGTCAGGCCATCCATTTCTTCGGGCTTGACGCCGAGCGCGGCGGCCAGTGCGGCAGCATTTTGCGCGCCGGAAGAAGTACGCAGGATGCCGAGGATCTCTTCCCGGCTGGGAATGGAATAGGGAAATTGGCTCAAAAGTTTCGTTTCGCGCAATTGTTATAAATGCCAAGGCGAGGTGTGCCCAGGGCGACGGATGTGCCTAGTGTAACGGAGTTGCGGCCATTTACCTAACCGCAATACGGGGATGAAAAGCGGGTTGGGCATCGTATTGCAACGAAATTTGCTTCATGGGGATGAAAAAGTTGTTGACAGCGAGCCCAGACCGTCTATAATCATGGTCTTCGCTTTACAGCGCAGCCCACGTGGCGGAATTGGTAGACGCGCATGGTTCAGGTCCATGTGCCGCGAGGTGTGGGGGTTCGAGTCCCTCCGTGGGCACCAAAACAAAAAAGGTCGATTGATGAAAATCAATCGGCCTTTTGCGTTTGGGGCGACGAAACATGCCCCTGTCAAATTCACGCACTCCGCGTCAAAGCCGTGTCACGGCAGCCTCACCCGGATTGGCACAGGCGAAATCTTTTATCATGCGCCAAGCCTGCTACCCAGCGGCTCCCCAATCTTTCATCACGACGCATGCCCCACTTCGACAAGTCCCTGGTCTGGTTCCGCCGCGACCTGCGCCACACCGATCACGCCGCCCTCTACTACGCGCTCTCGCAGAGCCGCGCGGTCTGGTGCGTGTTCGTCTTCGATACCGATATCCTCGATGCACTCAAGGCCGAGGGCGTACAGCAGGATCGCCGCGTCGATTTCCTGCTGGCCAGCGTGGCCGAGCTGGACCAGGCCTTGCGCAAGGCCGGCGGCGGATTGATCGTGCTGCATGGATCCGCCGCGACATGCATCCCCGAACTCGCCGCCGAGCTGGGAGTGCAAGCGGTCTTTGCCAACACTGACTATGAGCCCGCCGCAGTGGAACGCGATGCGGCCGTCGCCCAGGCCCTGCAGAAGACCGGCGCGCAACTGCTGAGCTACAAGGACCAGGTGATCTTTGAAAAGGATGAAGTGCTGACCCAATCGGCCAAGCCCTTCTCGGTCTTCACGCCCTACAAGAATGCCTGGATGGCCAAACTGGCAGCAGCGGGCGGCGACTTCTACCTCAAGCCCTATCCCGTCGAAAAATATTTCCACGCGTTGGCCAAGCCGCCCGGCAAGACGCATCACGCCATTCCCTCGCATGTCGCACTAGGATTCCAGCCCAGCAATCTGGACGAACTGAAGATTCCTGTCGGCATGTCCGGCGCGCATGCCCTGCTGGCGGACTTCCTGGGCCGTATCGGTGCCTATGGAACGGCGCGCGATTTTCCGGCAGTGAAGGGTCCGTCCTATCTGTCGATCCACCTGCGCTTCGGCACCGTCTCCATCCGCACGCTCGCGCGCGCGGCCATGCAGGCCATGCGTGCGGGGCACGGTGCCGCCGGGGCTTCCGTCTGGCTGTCGGAACTGACCTGGCGCGATTTCTATTTCATGATCCTGCACCATCATCCGCGCGTGACCGGCAAGGCCTTCAAGCCCGAATACGACGCCATCCGGTGGGAGCAAGGCAAGCATGCCGAAGAACTCTTCGCCGCCTGGTGCGAGGGACGCACCGGCTATCCGCTGGTGGACGCCGCCATGGCCCAGATCAACCAGACCGGCTACATGCACAACCGCCTGCGCATGGTGGTGGCCAGCTTCCTGACCAAGGACCTGGGCATCGACTGGCGCTGGGGTGAAAAATATTTTGCGATCCATCTCAACGACTTCGACCTGGCCGCCAACAACGGCGGCTGGCAGTGGGCCTCGTCATCGGGCTGCGATGCCCAGCCCTACTTCCGCATCTTCAATCCGGTCACGCAGTCGGAGAAGTTCGACCCCGAAGGCAAGTTCATCCGCCGCTATCTGCCGCAACTGGCCAAGCTGTCCGACAAGCGCATCCATGCGCCATGGACCGCAGCACCTGATGAACGGCTGTCCGCCGGGGTGACGCTGGGGCAGAACTATCCGCGTCCCGTCGTCGATCATGCAGAGGCGCGTGAACGCACGCTGGCGCGCTATGCGGTGGTCAAGAAGACGGAAAAAACAGAGTAAGGCGAACACAAAAAAACGGACTGCATGCAGCCCGTTTTTTCCACATTCCTGCCACTTATTCCGACATCACCGGCTCCACCTTCTTGTCCTGGTCAAAGCGGATCGGCGGCACCCGCCGCACCATCCACAGCCCCACCAGCGCGGCCACGATGGCAATGGCGATGCCCATGTGGATGGCCCCGACCAGCGCTTCGCGCGCGGCCTCCAGCAAGGCCGAGCCATCATGTCCGGCCTGCATCAGTTGCGCCAGCAGCACCGACTGGATGTCATGATTGACCAGCACTTCCGGGTCGCTGAAGTCCTTGAGCCATTGCGCGGCGTGATCCCCTTCCAGGGCCTTCTGCACGCCCGCGCCATACATCTGGCTGACCAGCGTACCGGTGATGGCCGTGCCCAGCATGCCGCCGATCATGCGCAGCGATTGCAGCAAGGCGGTGGCAATGCCGAGGTGCTCGCGCGCGGCCGCCTGCTGGGCAAACACGGTGAGGTTGGGCAGCACCAGGCCGAGCCCGAAACCGCCGGCCAGCATCACCGTCAACAGGAAGCCATTGCCGGTGGTCCGATCGCTCAGCACCACACCCAGGCAAGAAGCGGCGATGAGGGCAAAGCCCAGGTTCATCATCAGGTTGGGATTGGGAATGCGCGTGATGATGCGGCCATTGACGATGCTGGCCACGGTGATACAGGCCACCAGCGGCGTGATCAGCAGGCCGGCCTCGCGCGGGGTCAAGCCGAAGCCGCCCTGGAACAGCAGCGGCGCATACATCAGCAGCGAGAACATGGAGAATCCCGCCAGCACCGACAGCAGGAACAGGCTGGCCAGCGCGCGGTCGCGCAGCATCTCGAAGGGGAGGATGGGTTGCGCCGCACGCTGCTCCCACTTCCACAGCGCATAGAACGCCGCCACCGACACCGCCAGCAAGACCAGCATGCCGCTGGTGATGCCGCGCTTGGGCAGGAGCTCCACCAGCAATTGCAGGCTGCCCAGCGAGAGCGAGATCAGCAGTGCCCCCGGCCAGTCCAGCCGCATCTTGCCGGCGTGCTGCATGTGGCGGATGTGCGGCACGAATCGCCAGACGAAAAACAGCGACAGCACGCCAATGGGCAGGTTGCAGTAGAACACCCAGCGCCAGCCCAGACCTTGCGTGAGGAAACCGCCCAGCGAAGGACCGACCGCCGTGGCGATGCCGAAAGAGGCCGACAGGATGATCTGCCAGCGCAGCCGCACGCGCGGATCAGGGAACAGGTCGGCAATGGAAGCGAAACAGGTGCCCACCAGCATGCCGCCGCCGATGCCCTGCAGGCCGCGCGCGAGCACCAGGAAGAGCATGCTGTTGGCCATCCCGCACAAGGCGGAGGCACCGACGAAGACGATGATGGACGCGATCACGAAGGGCTTGCGGCCGAAGTAATCGCCCAGCCGTCCGAAGATGGGCACGGTGATCACCGAGCTCAGCAGGTAGGCCGTCGCCACCCAGGCGTAGAGTTCAAAACCCTTCAACTCAGCCACGATGGTCGGCAGCGCAGTACCGACGATGGTCTGGTCCAGCGCCACCAGCATGATGACGAAGCAGATGCCCAGGGTGGCCAGCAGGGATTCGCGGAACGGCAGGACTTGGCCGCTGGAGTGGGCGGCGTCGGTATGTAGGGCCATGTTGCGGGGAATGGATATCCGAAGTTGCGCGCTTGCGCCAATCCGCCATTTTAGCGTCGCACGGCGCGGCACGCAGGGCGCATCACAGCAGGAGTTCGTAGCGCTGCTCGTTGAGCTTCACGCCCCAATGCGAGCCGATGCGCTCTTCTGCGAGCACGAAACCGTGGCGCTGGCAGAGGCTGTGCGCAGCGTGCAAGCCTTCGAAGGTCCACAGGTAGATCGAGGGATAATCGCATTCGGCGCAGAAGCGTATCGCTTCGGTCAGCAGGGCATCGCCCACACCACGGCCGCGCAATTTTTCGGAGGCGATGAACCAGCGCAACCACGCGCCCCGCTCTTGCGCAAGCTGGCCGTCGATGGTCAGCGAACCTTCGACGCGGCCGTGTACGGTGGCCGTCCAGAAACCGTCGCGGCTGTCGTCGTAGCGACTCATGAAGGCTGCCAACTCGGTGGCGATGCGGGCTTCGAAGTAGACCCCGAAGCTCCAGTTCTCGGTGTAATAGGCGGCGTGCAGTTCGGCTACACGCCCGATGGCGCCTGGCAGATAGCCGCGCCGGATGTGGATGTCGTCCATGGCTTGCCTCCCCCAACGGGCGGCGCTGGCCGTGGTGCCGCCAGGCGCGCCGCAGGCGCCCGGACGGCGTGCTTCAGGCTCAGTCGCCGGCGATGGTCATGTTGTCCAGCAGGATGGAACCCGTTTCCTTGGAGCCGCGAATGAGCGTGTCGTTACCCACGGCCACGATCTGGCGCAGCATCTCCTTCATGTTGCCGGCGATGGTGATTTCTTCCACCGGATACTGGATCACGCCATTCTCCACCCAGTAGCCCGAGGCACCACGCGAATAGTCGCCCGTCACGTAGTTCACGCCCTGCCCCATCAGCTCGGTCACCAAGAGGCCGGTGCCCATCTTCTTCAACATGCCCTTGAAGGTATCAGCCTTGGTGGTCAGATCGGAACGCAGGGTGAGGTTGTGCGAGCCGCCGGAGTTGCCGGTGGTCTGCATGCCCAGCTTGCGCGCCGAATAGGTCGAGAGGAAGTAGCCCTGCACCACGCCATCCTTGACCACTTCGCGGCGCACGGTGCGCACGCCTTCTTCGTCGAAGGGAGCGGAACCGACACCGCCGATGACGTGCGGATCTTCCAGTATCTGGATGTGCTCGGGAAACACCTGCTGGCCCAGCGAATCGAGCAGGAAACTCGACTTGCGGTACAGCGCACCGCCCGACACGGCCTGCACGAAGGCGCCCAGCAGACCTGCGGCCAGCGGTGCTTCGAACAGCACCGGGCACTTGCGGGTGGTCAGCTTGCGCGCATTCAGGCGCGCCAGCGCACGCTCGGCGGCATAGCGGCCGATAGCTTCGGGCTTGGCCAGTTTCTTGGGATCGCGCTTGGACGAATACCAGTCATCGCGCTGCATGCTCGCGCCCTTGCCGGCAATCGGCGCCACCGAGATGGTATGGCGCGAGAACGGATAGCCGCCCATGAAGCCACGGCTGTTGGCCGCGATGAAATGCGAGTGTTGTACGTAGACGCCGGCACCTTCGCTGTTGCTGATGCGCGGGTCGGTCTCGAGCGCGGCGGTTTCGCAGCGTTGGGCCAGCGCAACGGCTTCTTCGGCGGAAATGTTCCATGGCGAAAACAGTTTCAGGTCGCGCGGGGCCATTTCCAGCATCTCGGCGTCGGGCAGGCCGGCACAGTCATCGATGGCGGTGAAGCGGGCGATGTTGTGGGCGGCCTCGACGGTTTCCTTCAACGCCTGCTGCGAAAAGTCCGAGGTGCTGGCGTTGCCGCGCCGCACCTGGCGGCCTTCTCCGAGGAACACCGTCACTCCGATGCCCTTGTCCTTGTTCTGCTCGATGGTCTCGATCTTGCCCTTGCGCACCGCTACCGAGAGGCCACTGCCTTCGCTGATGTCGACGGCGGCGTCCGAGGCGCCCTTGTCCCGGGCATAACGCAGGACATCCTGCGCCAACTGCTTCAACTGGTCCTGACTGTGCGTGAATGGGGTATCGCTCATGAGCCTGTTTTCTCTGAAATGCGGGTAAAACGGTTATCATAGCAGTCGTTAAGCTTTATTTCTCGAAGTCACGATATGCCCAATGCCAACCGCGGTGCTGTCGGATTCCAATCCAGCGAATTCGAACAGGAATATGACCGCCCCTCCAAGTCCCAGCTCAAGCGCGAGATGGATGCCCTGCAAAAGCTGGGCGAATCGCTGGTCAACGAGCCGCGCGACCGCGTAAAACGCGTCCCCATGCCCGAAGATGTGCGCGACGCCATCCTCGAATGCCAGCAGATCAAGGATCACGAAGGCCGCCGCCGCCAGATGCAATACGTGGGCAAGAAGATGCGCACGCTGGAACCCGACGAGATCGCCATCATCCAGAAGACCATCGACAGCTGGCACGGCGCCTCCAAGGCCGAAACCGCCGCCATGCACGCGCTGGAGCGCCGCCGTGAAAAGCTGCTGGCCGACGACCAGGCACTGACCGAACTGCTGAACCGCCATCCTGAAGTGGACGTGCAGCACATGCGCACGCTGATCCGCAATGCCCGCAAGGAGCAGGCGGAAAACAAGCCGCCCAAGGCCTACCGCGAAATCTTCCAGATCCTCAAGCAGTTGCAGACCCAGGCCGCACTGGCCAAGGGCGAAGCGGCCGAGGAACAGGACGACGAGCAGGACGACGATGAGCGTTGAAGTGGCCGCCCCCATCACGCGTGAGGTACTGCGAGTGGGCCTGGTCTCCGTTTCCGACCGCGCCTCCGGTGGCGTCTATCAGGATCAGGGCATCCCTGCCCTGCAGGAATGGCTGGGCAGCGCCCTGTCCAGCCCGTTCGAAGTCGAAACCCGTCTGATCCCCGATGAACGTGCCCGTATCGAACAGACCCTGGTGGAACTGGTCGACGCCGTGCGCTGCGACCTGGTGCTGACCACGGGCGGTACCGGCCCTTCGCGGCGCGACCTCACGCCCGAAGCCACGCTGGCCATCGGCACCAAGGAAATGCCGGGCTTTGGCGAGCAGATGCGCCAGATCAGCCTGCAGTTCGTGCCGACCGCGATCCTCTCGCGCCAGGTGGCCGTGATCCGCGAGACCGAAGGCCACGCCGCGCTGGTGCTGAACCTGCCCGGCCAGCCCAAGTCCATCCGCGAGACGCTGGAAGGCTTGAAGGACCAGGACGGCAAGGTCAAGGTGCCGGGCATTTTCGCCGCCATCCCCTATTGCATCGACCTCATCGGCGGTCCGTACATCGAGACCGTGGAGGCCGTCTGCAAGGCCTTCCGCCCCAAGTCGGCGATCAGGCCGGCCAGCAAGTAAGACAGGTACCGGCCCACACACCGCTGCGGGCCACCCTTTCCTTCAGTTCGGACACTTCCCTTCCTCCGGCCCGCCGCACAGCGTGGCCGCATTGATCAGATCCAGATACTGTTGCAGCCCGGCCGGCGAAATCCGGTAGGGATATTGCTTGTAGGCCGCGTCAGTGGCCGGACGCCAGCTGAACTGCACCACGAACAGTTGCTGTTTTCCCTGATACACCGCCAGTACAGTTCCCTCGCCATAAGGCGCAACTGGACCGGTACGGTCGCAGAAGCCGCCGCTGACAGATACCGGGATGTTGTTGGTACTGCCGTTCTTCTGCGCCATGGCCACGAAGCGGCCCGGACAATTGCGCTGCGCTCCCTGCATCACCTCGCTCAAGGCCACCTGTGCCACGGTCAGCTTGCGCGCCTCGATATTGGCCAGCAGGCCGGCCTCGGGAAAACTGCGACGCTGCACGCCCATGTAACCTTCGCGCCAGGAGTCGTGGGCTTCGTTGGGCGGCAGGAAGTCCACCATGTAATCCCCGGTCGGATCGCCATCCATGTAGGCCAGGCGCCAGCCCGGCGGCGGCGAGATCATCAGGTTTTCGCCCTTGGGCTGGAACAGCCGGCCCTCGGCTGCGGCATGGCCGGACAGCGGCGCCAGCGCCAGGCTCGCGGCCAGAAAGGGGAACGACAGCGAGGCCAGCAGGCGGCGCGATGGGATGCACTTCATGGGATTTCCTTGTTCGGCGCCGCCATGAGGGCGGCGTTCATCGTATGATGTCAGCCCATTGCAGCAGATGCTGCGCATGACAACGGGCAAGGCCGTATTGTGCTCCAGCGCAAGAGCGCAGACAAATGCGGCGCCCTGCCCCTTCCATTCACAGACCGCAACAGGAACCGCCCTCCCATGTCCGCTCCCCTCGATACGATCCAGATCGATACCGCCCCCAATCCCACTGCCTCCGTCATCTGGCTGCACGGCCTGGGTGCCGATGGTTCGGACTTCGTGCCCATCGTGCGCGAGCTGGACCTGTCCGGCTGCCCGCCGATCCGCTTCATCTTCCCCACCGCACCGACCATGCCGGTGACCATCAACGGCGGCTACGTGATGCGCGCCTGGTACGACATCTTCGCCCCCGACCTGGTACGCCGCGAAGACGAACCCGGCCTGCGTGCCTCGCAGGCCGCCATCGAAGTGCTGATCGCCCAGGAACGTGCACGCGGCATTCCGGCCGAACGCATCGTGCTGGCCGGCTTCTCGCAGGGCTGCGCGATGACGTTGCAGACCGGCCTGCGCCATCCTGAGCGGCTGGCCGGCCTGATGTGCCTGTCGGGCTACCTGCCGATGGCGGCCACCATCGCCGCCGAGCGTCATGCGGCCAACCACGACACGCCCATCTTCATGGCCCACGGCACCATGGACCCGGTGGTGGTGCTGGAGCGTGCAGTGAAGTCGCGCGAACTGCTCACGCAACTGGGACACCAGGTTGAGTGGCATGACTATCCGATGCAGCATTCGGTGTGCGGCGAGGAAGTCGAGGACATCGGTGCGTGGCTGACGCGCGTGCTGGCTTAAAAGTATTGCGGCCGCTGACGATGCAACGGATCATTTGCGCCCCGCTGCCCGTTCTTCCTGAGCAGGCCCGCGAGGGCCGTATCGAAGGCGCACAGACAGTAGCGCCTTCGATACGCGGCGCTGCCGCTACTCAGGACGAACGGTAATCAACAAGACAAGGCACAAGGCCCTGGACGCATGCATCGTCCAGGGCCTTGTGCGTTTGGATAACCGCCTCCTGCGCGACTTCAGGCGCAGGTCAAACTGCAGAGATTACTTCAGGCGGAACTTCAGTTCCTCGCCAGCCTGGCGCATCGCGGTCTGCACGGCCGGCACCTTGGCCAGCACGTTCAACAGGCCGAAGTCGTGGATCATGCCGTTGTAGCGCACGCTGGTCACGGCCACGCCCGCGGCCTGCAGCTTGCGGCCATAGGCTTCGCCTTCATCCCGCAGCACGTCGTTTTCGGCGGTCTGGATCAGGGTCGGCGGCAGGCCGGCCAGTTGCTCGGTAGTGGCGTTGAGCGGCGAGGCGGTGATTTCCTTGCGCTTGGCGGCGTCGGTGGTGTAGCTGTCCCAGAACCACTTCATCATGTTCTTGGTGAGGAAGTAGCCATTGGCGAACTGGTTGTAGGAACCGGTCTCGAAGTTGGCATCGGTCACCGGCCACAGCAGCACTTCCGAACGCAGGGCAGGGCCGCCCTTTTCCTTGGCCATCAGGGCCACGACTGCGGCCATGTTGCCGCCGACGCTGTTGCCGGCCACTGCCAGGCGCTTGCCGTCGACCTTGATGTCCTTGCCGTGCTCGGCCACCCACTTGGTGGCGGCATAGGCCTGGTTGATCGCCACGCCATAGCCGGCTTCCGGCGACGGCGTGTAGTTCACGAACACGGCCACCGCACCCGAGTTGGCCACCAGGTCACGCACCAGGCGCTCGTGGGTCGGGAAGTCGCCCAGCACCCAGCCACCACCGTGGAAGAACATGAAGGCCGGCAAGGTCTTGGTCACGCCAGCCGGACGCACGATGGTCAGCTTGATCTGCTGGCCGTCGGCGGTGATGGTCTTTTCCGACACGTCGGCCTTGGGCAGGTCCAGCTTCACGCTGGCTTGCGCACCCACCAGCACGGCGCGCGCATCCTGCGGCGAGAGCTGTTCCAGGGGCTTGCCGCCACCGGCTTCCAGCGCTTGCAGGAAAGATTGGGTGGTCGGTTCCACGCCGGGGCCACCGGCAGCGTAGGCGTTACCAAAAACCAGGCCGATGGCGGCGACGGCGGCGAGTTGCTTGAACGAGGTCATGATCTTCTTCCTTTTCTCTGATGATCGGATCGGTGAAGTTCACCGGGTAGGTGCTGCGAGGGAACTGCTTTCGTATTGCGTGGTACTGCGGTACTGCCCTGGCGTACGACGCCAGAAAATCGCGCCTTGCGGCAATAAACATAAAACACTATTAAATAGCAAACTACTTATTTGATGCTATTGGCTCTGCGTATAACGGTGCATTCAGGCGATGCCGCCTGACCTGCATGCCGGGAGCGAAGGTTTTACCGCATCGCTCCCGTCACAATAATTTAATAAGCTACTTAATAGCGCGCTATATATTAAATTTTCAAAAAGGGACTCGGCTTGGCCACCTCATCCCTTCAAACCACCCTGCTCACTCGCCCGTATTCTTGTGCAGGCGGGCACGCAAGGCCATCAGTTCTTCCTTCATCGCCGTCAGCTCGGCGGCGCTCGACTCGGTGGCGCGCAACACTTCGCGCGGCAGATCGGCTGCCTGCTCGCGCAGCTTGTCGCCCTCGGCGGTGAGCGAGATGACCACCTGCCGTTCATCGCTGGCTGCACGTTCCCGGGTCACCAGGCCCTGCGCTTCCATGCGCTTGAGCAGCGGGGTCAGCGTGGCCGAGTCCAGTACCAGGCGCTCACCGATCTCGGAGACGGTCAGCTGGTCCTGCTCCCACAACACCATCAGCACCAGATACTGCGAGTAGGTGATGCCCAGGTCGCGCAAGAGCTTGCGGTAGAGCTTGCTCATCGACAGCGAAGTCGAATACAGCGCAAAACACAACTGGGCATCCAGTAGCGGGGCCGCCTTGCGTTTGTCCGTTTTCGAATTCATGCAGCGCAGTTTAGCGAGGCCAAAATTAAATAGCAAGCTATTTAATCAAAATATTTACCGTCAGGCGTGGCGGCCTCACCGCGCACTGTCCACACGCATGAACGCGCATGACTGGCCGTGATCGCGCACCGTCACTGCGCATGCCTGCACGCCACAGTCAGGCACTCCGCCCCATCCACAAGCAGGCCAAGTCCCGCCAGCCATCCGCCGGGAAGCCCACCCCGTCCGCATTCCCAGCCATCGATAGCGCGTTACCAACTGACGCAATCCTGACGGGATGGCACGCTTCATGCATGTCTTCGTCGTTGTATACATTGACGTATCCGTCCTTGCCTTCGCCGTGTCCGTCGCCTAATCTGGCCCGATGGCCAGGGCAGTCGGGCTCGCCGCCCAGGCCGGTTGCGCTCGATCCGTGATGACTTCTGAAAGGAACAACGAATGAACCAGCGTGTCTCCCGTTTCCTGCTGTCCGCAATGTCCTCGGCCGTGCTGGCCGCCTGCTCCCTGCCCGCGCTGGCGGTCACGCTCAACATCTCCCTGGATGCCGATCCCGGCAAGCTCGATCCGACGCAATCGTCGATGTTGAACGAGCGCATCGTCTACCAGAGCATCTTCGACAAGCTGGTGGACCTGGATGGCGAAGGCAAGATCGTTCCCATGCTGGCCGAGCGCTGGACCGTTTCCGACGATCAGAAGACCTACACGCTCTACCTGCGCCGTGGGGTCAAGTTCCAGGACGGCACGCCCTTCGACGCCAAGGCGGTGGAGTTCAACCTGCTGCGCGGCCAGGAGAAAACTTCCCTGCGCCGCAACGAACTGAAATACGTCAGCAAGATCACGGTGGTGGACGATCACACCATCAAGCTGGAACTGTCCACGCCCTTCGCGCCCTTCCTCTCCATCCTCACCGACCGCGCCGGCATGATGTCGTCGCCGGCCGCCGTCAAGAAATACGGCGAGGATTACGTCAACCATCCGGTCGGCACCGGCCCCTTCATCTACGAAGGGCGCCTCAAGGGCGCCACCCTCACGCTGAAGAAGAATCCCGACTACTGGCGCGCCGGCCTGCCCAAGGTCGACGAAGTGGTCTACAAGATCATGCCGGACGTCAATGTCGCCTTCAACAACCTGCGCAGCGGCCAGGTCGACATCAGCAACCGCTTCCCCTACAAGGAAATCACCAACGTCCCGGCCAACGCCAGTTACACGGTACTGAACAAGCCCTCGCTGGGCTTTCGCGGCTTCTACCTGAATACCACCAAGCCCCCCTTCGACAAGAAGGAGGTACGTGAAGCCGTCGACATCCTCATCGACCGCAACGCCATCGCCAAGGTGGTCTACAACAATGCGGTAGCGCCCGGCCACTCGCCCTTCTCCAAGGCACAGTTCGCCAATGGTCCCAGCGACGTGCCGCCCAAGGTCGACGTGGCGCGCGCCAAGGCCCTGCTCAAGGCGGCCGGCAAGGAAGGCGGGTTCAGCTTCAAGCTGACCCTGCCGACCACCCCCGATGAATTGCAGGCCGGCCAGATGATCCAGGGCATGCTGCGTCCGGCCGGCATCACCGTCACGCTGGAAAAAACCGAGCTGGCCAGCCAGATCGAGGCCGGCAAGACCGGCAACTACGAAGGCCTCTTCGTGGGCTGGAGCGGACGTCCCGATCCGGACCAGAACATCTATGACTTCGTGACCACCAATGGCTCGCTGAACTATCCCCACTTCGGCGCCAAGGAAGTGGATGACCTGCTGCAGCAGGCCCGGGTGGAAAGCGACCAGGCCAAGCGCAAGACGCTCTACGACCAGGCCATGACCATCCTGGTCAAGGAAGTGCCCTACATCTACCTGGTGCATGACAACGTGCTCTTCGGCATCGCCAAGTCGGTCAAGGGATTCCAGTACGTGCCCGATGGCGTGATCCGCACCGCTACCGTCTCCAAGTAAGCCCATGCCCAAGCTGGTAAAACGACTGCTGCTGTCGCTCCCTACCCTGCTGCTGGTGAGCATGGTGGTGTTTTCCCTGCTGGCGGTGCTGCCGGGCGATCCGGTAGCCGCCATCCTCGGCATGGAAGCCACGCCCGAAGCCGCCGCTGCACTGCGTCTCAAACTGGGGCTGGATGATCCGCTGCTGGTGCAGTACGGGCGCTGGCTGTGGGCCGTGCTGCACGGCGACCTGGGACGCTCCTTCATCGACAACACCCCGGTGGCCGAGGCCCTGTGGCAGCGCCTGCCGGTCACCATCGAGCTGGCCATCGGCAGCTTCCTGGTGGCCGTCATCATTGCGGTCCCGGCCGGCATCCTCTCGGCCGCACGGCCACGCGGCTGGGCCAATGCCATCGGTACCCTGATCGCACTGTTCGGCATGTCGGTGCCGCACTTCTGGCTGGGCATGCTGTTCATCATCCTGTTCGCGGTCAAGCTGGGCTGGCTGCCGGCCTCGGGTTTCGTGCCGCTGTCGGTGGACTGGCACGCCAACCTGATCGCCATGGTGATGCCCATGGTCGTGACCGGCCTGCGCGAATCGGCCATCCTGATGCGCATGGTGCGCAGCAGCCTGTTGGAAGTCCTCAACGAGGATTACATCCGCACCGCCTTCTCCAAGGGCCTGCGCGACTGGCAGGTGGTGCTGGGCCATGCGCTGCGCAACGCCATGATCCCGGTGGTCACGGCCAGTGGCCTGATGGTCTCGGGCATGCTGGGCGGACTGGTCATTACCGAGAGCATCTTCGGCATTCCCGGCATGGGCAAGATGATCGTCGACGCCATCTTCCAGCGCGACTACGTGACCGTACAGGCAGGTGTACTGGCTGCCACGGTCATGGTGGTCATCGTCAATCTGTGCGTGGACCTGCTCTACAGCGTGATCGACCCGCGCATTGCCCGCTGAACGTTCAATTCCAAGATGACGCCTCCCGACATGAACACCCCCTCCGCTGCCCCCGCCCTGCCTGCGCAGCCCCGCTGGCGCACCCTGCGCCGCTTCAGCCGCAACCGTCTGGCGGTGATCGGTGCAGTGATCATCACTGTACTGGTACTGTTGGCGATAAGTGCACCGGTACTGGCCCGGTACGATCCGATTTTTGATCAGGACTACGGCAATCTGCTGTCTGGTCCGAGTGCCGAGCACTGGCTCGGTACGGATGACCTGGGCCGCGACATCTACACCCGCATGCTGTACGGCTCGCGCATCTCGCTGCAGGCCGCGCTGATCTCGGTCGGGCTGGCCTTCTCGCTGGGCGTGCCCATCGGCATCGTCAGCGGCTACTATCGCGGCGCGGTGGACGCCATCGTCATGCGCGTGGTCGATGCGCTGCAGGCCTTTCCCTCGCTGATCCTGGCACTGGCCCTGGCGGCCGCGCTGGGCGGCGGTTTCTACAATGCGATGGTGGCCGTGGGCATCGGTTTCACCTCTTCGTTCGTACGGCTGGCGCGCGGGCAGGCCATGACCATCCGCAACCTCGACTACGTGATGGCGGCGCGCTCCATCGGCGCCGGCCACCTGCGCATCATGTGGCGCTACATCCTGCCCAATGCGCTGGCGCCGCTGGTGATCCAGGCCACCTTTGCGATGGGCACGGCCATCATCGCCGAGGCGGGACTCTCCTATCTGGGACTAGGCGCCAAGCCGGAAGACCCGAGCTGGGGCTCCATGCTGCACATCGCCCAGGGCTACCTGAACACCACGCCGATGCTGGCCATGTGGCCGGGGCTGGCGATCTTCCTGGTGGTGCTGGGCTTCAACCTGTTGGGCGATGGCATCCGCGAAGTGTTCGACCCCAAACTGAGCCGCTGAGGAACATCCATGCTCGCCATCGAGAATCTCAAGATCGAATTTCTCAGCCACGGCCGCCGCGTTGCGCCGGTCGATGGCGTCTCCTTCTCACTGGGCCAGGATGAAACCGTGGGCCTCTTGGGTGAATCCGGCTGCGGCAAGAGTGTCACCGCGCTGTCCATCCTGCGCCTGTTCCCCATGGCCAGCCAGGCCCGGCTGTCGGGCAGCATCCGCTTTGGCGAACGTGAACTGCTGCAGGCCGACGACGCCACCCTGCGCCGCATCCGCGGCAAGGAGATCGCCATGATCTTCCAGGAGCCGATGACTTCACTGAACCCGCTGCACCGCATCGGCGAGCAATTGAGCGAGATGCTGCGCATCCACACCGCCCTGCCGCGCCAGGAGATCGAGGCCAAAGTCATCGCCATGCTGGAGCGCGTGGGCCTCTCGCGTGCGGCACAGCTGGTGCACGAATACCCGCACAGCCTCTCCGGCGGCATGCGCCAGCGCGTCATGATTGCCATGGCTCTGCTGTGCCAGCCTCGCCTGCTGGTCTGCGACGAGCCCACCACGGCGCTGGACGTGACCATCCAGGCGCAGATCCTCGACCTGATGCGCGACCTGAAGCGCGAGCAGCAGACCTCCATCCTCATGATTACCCACGACCTGGGCGTGGTGGCCGAGATGTGCCAGCGCGTGGTGGTGATGTATGCCGGCCAGGTGGTGGAGCAAAGCAGCGTGGAGGATCTCTTCGACCGCCCCGCCCATCCCTACACGCACGCCCTCATGCGCGCACGGCCGGCGCTGGACGCCACGCCCGGCGCGCCCCTGACGGCCATTCCCGGCAGCGTGCCGCCGCCCGGCACCATTACCCAAGGCTGCCGCTTCGCCGCCCGCTGCGCCCGCGCCCAGGACATCTGCCGCCAGGAGATGCCCACGCTGGAAAACCTGGGCGATGGCCACAGCGTGCGCTGCTGGTATCCGCATTGAAGGCCAGACCATGACGACACTTCCTCCCCTGCTCGACGTCCACGGACTGAAAAAACATTTTGCCGCCGGCGGCAGCACCGTCAAGGCGGTCGATGACGTCTCCTTCAGCATTGCCCAAGGGCAGACCCTGGGCCTGGTCGGCGAATCCGGCTGCGGCAAGTCCACCACCGGGCGCAGCGTGTTGCGCCTGATCGAACCCAGCGAAGGCAGCGTGCGCTTCATGGGCCAGGAACTGACGCTCCTGCCGGAAAGCCAGCTGCGCGCCATGCGGCGCCACATGCAGATGGTGTTCCAGGATCCGTATGCCTCGCTGAACCCGCGCATGACCATCGGCGAAGTGCTGGAAGAACCGCTGATCGTGCACAAGCTGCACGACCGCGCCACCCGCAAGCGCAAGGTGGCCGAGGCACTGGAGATGGTCGGCCTGAACCCGGCCTACGCGGCGCGCCATCCGCATGAATTCTCCGGCGGCCAGCGCCAGCGCGTGGGCATCGCCCGTGCCATCATCACGCGGCCCAAGCTGGTGGTGGCCGATGAAGCCGTGTCGGCGCTGGACGTGTCGATCCAGGCCCAGATCCTGAACCTGCTGCGCGAGCTGCAGCAGGAACTGGGGCTGACCTACCTGTTCGTCTCGCACGACCTGGCCGTGATCCGCCACGTCAGCGACCACATTGGCGTGATGTACCTCGGACGCATGGTGGAATTGGGCACATGTGAAGAGGTGTACACGAATCCGCGCCATCCCTACACGCAGGCGCTGCTCTCGGCCATCCCGCGTGAACATCCGCGCCAAAAACGGGAACGCATCGTGCTGCAGGGAAGCATCCCCAATCCGGCCGCCCCGCCCACGGGCTGCCATTTCCACCCGCGCTGCCCGTCCTGCATGGAGATCTGCAAGACCAAGGCGCCGCCTGCCATCAAGATCAGTCCTGCCCATACGGTGGCTTGCCACCTGAGCAGCCCCGAGTTGGCGCCACGTCCGACCCGATAAAATACGCCCCTGAACCAAGAACGAGAGACCGCCATGCCCGCATTCCCCGACTTCAGCAGCAACCACTATCCCTACCTGTCGCGCCGTAGCGCCGTCTATGCCCGGCGCGGCATGGTGGCCACCTCGCAGCCGCTGGCCGCCCAGGCCGGGCTGGAAGTCCTGCAGCGCGGCGGCAATGCCATCGATGCCGCCATCGCCGCCGCTGCGGCACTGACGGTGGTGGAACCCACCGCCAACGGCATCGGCGGCGACGCCTTCGCGCTGGTCTGGCATGGCGGCAAGCTGCATGGCCTCAACGCCAGCGGCCCCGCCCCGCAATCGATGTCGGCCGACCAGCTCACCAGCGCAGGCTTGAAGGAGATGCCCAAATACGGCGCCCTGCCCGTCACCGTACCCGGCACGCCCAGCGCCTGGGCGGCCATGGCCAAACGCTTCGGCAAGCTGGCGCTGACCGATTCCATGGCCGGTGCGATCACGCTGGCGCGCGAGGGTTTCCCGGTCTCGCCGATGGTGGCGCATGCCTGGCAGGTGGCACAGCAGAACTTCAGGCGCGAACTCAAGGAAGCCCATTTCCAACCCTGGTTCGACACCTTCTGCATCGATGGCCAGGCCCCGCAGGCTGGCCAGCTGTGGCGCTCGGCCGGCCACGCCGCCACCCTGCAGGCGATTGCCGAAGATGGCGCCGAGAGCTTCTATCGCGGCGCCCTGGCCGACAAGATCGCCGCCTTCCTGCAGCAGGCCGGTGGCTACATGCAAGCCTCCGACCTGGCCGCCTTCCAGCCGGAATGGGTGGACCCCATCGGCGTGAACTATCGCGGCTATGACGTCTGGGAGATCCCGCCCAATGGCCACGGCATGGTGGCCCTGATGGCACTGAACCTGCTGAAGGCCTACGATTTCAGCGAGCGCGATACGCTGGCCACCTACCACCGCCAGATCGAAGCCATCAAGCTGGCCTATGCCGATGGCCTGGCCCACATCGCCGATCCGGCGCACATGAAGGTGACGGTGGAGCAATTGCTGTCGGATGCCTATGCCGACGAACGCCGCAAGCTGATCGGCCCGCGCGCCACACTCCCGGTGGCCGGTGATCCTTCGCGCGGCGGTACCGTCTATTTGTCCACGGCCGATGCCGAGGGCAACATGGTGTCCTTCATCCAGAGCAACTACATGGGCTTCGGCTCGGGCCTGGTGGTGCCGGGCACCGGCATTGCACTCCACAATCGCGGCAACAACTTCACGCTGGAGGCCGGCCATCCCAACGTGCTGGCTCCCGGCAAGCGTCCGTATCACACCATCATCCCCGGCTTCATGACGCGCAATGGCCAGGCCGTCGGCCCCTTTGGCGTGATGGGCGGATTCATGCAGCCGCAGGGCCACGTGCAGATGGTGATGAACACGGTGGACTTTGGCCTGAACCCGCAAGCCGCGCTGGATGCGCCGCGCTGGGAATGGGAAAAGGGCAACAAGGTTTCCATCGAACACAGCACCGCCGAACATCTCTTCCGTGGCCTGGCCGGGCTGGGCCATGAAGTGGCCTGGTCGGGCAACCAGCTCGGCTTCGGCCGGGGCCAGATCATCTGGCGCAATGACGAAGGCGTACTGTGCGGCGGGACCGAGCCGCGCACCGATGGCTGCGTGGCGGCCTGGTAAGAAAGCGCCATCGTGAAAAGCCTGGCCGCCCCCTTCCCTGCCGCTGACGCGCTCGCACCTGATATCGACAGCGAGGAGGCGCTGGTGCGCAGTGGCTCGCTGCCCGAATATGTCTATGCGCAACTGCGCCAGGACATCTTCGACATGCGCCTGTTGCCCGGCGACCAGATCACCGAGACCGAGATTGCGGCATATTTCAAGGTCTCGCGTACGCCGGTGCGGCAGGCGCTGCAACGCCTGCAGAACGATGGTTTGATGCAGGGCTACGTGCGCGGTGGGTGGGAGGTGGTGCCGATCGACTTCAAGCGTTTTGCCGATCTCTACGAAATGCGCAAGCTCATCGAGACCCACGCCGTGCGGCGCCTCTGCACCAGGGGCGGTGACCAGTCGGTGCTGGCCGGCCTGCGCGCCACCTGGTGCGTGCCGGCCGAGGCGCGCGAACCGGATGGCCCCAAGGCGGCGCAGCTCGACGAGATCTTCCACCAGACCCTGGTGCGTGCGGCAGGCAACCAGGAGATGGCCGAAACCTTCGACCGTCTCACCGACCGCATCCGCATCGTGCGGCGGCTGGATTTTCTTTATGGCGACTGCCTGCACTCGACCTACGAGGAACACGCCGCCATCCTCGACTGCATCGCCGCAGGAGACGCCGATGCAGCGCAGCGCCTGATGGATGAGCACATCGATGGCAGCCATGCCGAGGTCAACCAGATCACGCTGCATCGGCTGCACAGTGCGCGGGCAACGGCTACCACCAAGCCGCCTGCGTATGTGTCGGTACGGGTGCGGCGTTCGTTCTGAAGAACTTGCAGATTCGCTCTGCGACTGCAAGTGGCAGTAGGGCAGGATGCTGTACAAAAATGTCGAGCTTTTCAGTGAAATTGTAGTAACACCCACCTATATCAACCTACTGGGGCTGGCTGCAAAAATGTACACCGTGGGCGGCCCATTCAGAGCGGCGGCTGGGGACGGCCTAAATTGACCTATCCGGCCAGCCGCCCTGCCGTCCCTGACGCCGACCTAGGCGGCTGGCCTTGTTCCTGGCGATATCTGAGGCGCATGATCACGCAGCCAGCACTCAATTTCGTGCGAAATAGGCTCTCGTATGCGAACATTCCAGAACAACCAACGATAACGGGGAAGACCATGAACACAGCTTCATTGGCAGTTGATGCACTTCAAGCGCAGTTGTACACGCGGACTACGAAGGCTGCAGAAAATTTTCCGAACGTAAAGCCGCTTATCGCGCACTACTGCTCCACTGTCACGCTGGAAGCGATTCTCAATCATGAGCAGATCTGGTTCTCGAATCCGCTGATGATGAACGATCTCGAAGAACTCCGTTGGGGGATGGGGGCCAGCCTCGATCGATGTCGTCGCCATGCCGCGTTAGCGAGTGCATTCGGCTGTCGTCAGCAGGACGACGTTTTCAGAAACGTCCTTGAGCATTGTTTCGATGACTTTGCTCGGAAGGGTGCGTTCGACGTTTACATCGCATGTTTCGCACAACATCAATCCGGCGACCGAGACGGATTGCTGTCCATGTGGCGTGGGTACGGGGCGAACGGCAACGGAGCGTGTATCGTTTTCGATACCGGTAATCTCAATGAAGTACCAGAGTCACCGCTCATCATCGCGAAGGTAGAATACGCCGACCGGGATACCCGTATTGGCTGGATTGATCAGATCATCGATGCATTCTGTGATCTCGTCAAACAGGAGCAATGGAACGACGATGAGTTGAAATTATCTGCACGGGTGTTGTTTGAACGCCTTCTAGTTTTTTCGCTCTATACAAAGCATCACGGCTTTCGCGAAGAGCAAGAGTGGCGGCTTACCTACCTGAAACATCGCGATTATCTTGGGCTGCTGACTGACATGCTTGGCTACCACATCGGACCGCGAGGCGTCGAACCAAAGCTCAAATTTAAGATTCAGCCCCTCAAGGGAGCAACCGATACCTCGACGTCCATAGATACCGTTGTTCATAGCATTATCCTCGGACCAACGGTGTCCGCTGATATCCATCGACTTTCGGTTGTGCGTATGCTGAACAGTATCGGTCGCGAAGCCTTGGTATCGAAGCTCGTTGCATCGACCATACCGTTCCGCTCGAATTGACTGTCCGCCCCGGTGATTTTTTCGAAATCTAGCTCGATGCTGACGATGTTTGGTCGCTACAAGTGTTGGGCAGAATGAATTCGGGCGACTGTGGATATGTTCCGAGAGTGATTCGAGGCGCACCTACCGAAAAATCCACCGAAAAGTCGATGGTTTCGAATTCATAGTTGACATCGCCTTTGAATGGACCTTCGCGCCAAGGAGTCAATTTACCGATGTAAATGGGTGTGTGCATAACCCCCCTCTTTCTATTAACTATGTCGAAATTCAATGCGGCCGAAAATTTCGATTTATCAATTTCTGGAAGGTTCGGTATCTTGTCATCGTTCGTATCGAATCTGACGCGATATCGAACCATGGCAGTTTCGTTCGGTTTCAGCAATATCGGTTTAATGCAGCGTCCTTGTTCGAACGTCATTGGTTCCGCATAGTTATGTACGGCGACACCTATTGATGACGTCACGCCGTTGATTACCTCTGCGTAATCTCCGGTATTGTCATACACGACGCCGATGTTGACATACTTTCCATCGGGTTCATATGAGGTGATGCGGATTGATAGCGCGTCAGATTTGGTTTTGAATCCGTCGTAAAGTGATTTCAATCCTAGCGGGACGGAAATCATTAGACTCACGAACGCGGCCACCGATGTCACCCTACCGACGAGATTCGATTTTGAGGCGGCTGACCGATCCCGTTGCGTGTTGCGCGTCGTTAGTCTGGATCTAAACACCCTCAGCTTCAGTGAATTATTGTTGCGCGATTTATTTTTCCACATAAATGCTTTCGACTAATTTCTGGTTAATCTTCGAGGTTGACATGGTTGACATAAATGTATATCGGCACCATTGCGGGAATGATTACGAATTACAAAAAGGCAAACATTTCGAACGCCTGAGCCATCCTGCCAGTGTACGAGGCCCAAAGGGCTGGATAGTATGTTTATAAAGTTCATCAATCGAACACTTTATAAACATTCTGGAGTGGCCTATGCGGGAAGGTCAGGCGAAGGTGTAACGGAATCGGAGTTCCGTCGCGTCGTCAACACCATCGAGAAAGAAGCACACCCGAAACGAAACATCGCTCTCCTGTATTGCTCGTTCGGGCTAGGGCTGCGTACGAAAGAGATGGCGTCGCTTCGAATCCATCACGTGCTCGATACCACGGTCACGGAATGTACGCCACGTTTGCTTTTCTGGTGTTTCACTTTTCCGGATTGGACAAGCAAGCAAAGGATTCCCCCCTGCGTGTCTTGATAACAGCGCCCATCTCACTGGAGAAGTAAATGAGCGAAGCCAAGAAGAACCCGCCGCCCCCGCCGCCTCCGCCACCCATCCGATATGTACGTGACAGTCGGCCGCCCACTGCGAGCAAACCAGCGCCGGCCAAGCCCTCCTGACCTATCCTGACCAATACTGACTCCCCCCTGAAATCACCCTGGTGCTGTGTTAGGCTTGGCCCCTGATTTCACTTTGCCAAGCGGGAGACACACATGAAAGTAGCCGTGATGGGCGCAGGCGCCGTGGGCTGTTATTTCGCCGGGATGCTGGCGCGCGCCGGACATGAAGTCGTGCTGGTAGGCCGTCCGCAGCACGTGGACGCCTTCAACACCCAGGGCTTGCGACTGGAAGCCAAGACCTTCGACGAGACCATCCCCGTCAAGGCCAGCACCGATCCGGCCATCGCAGCCGGGGCCGATCTGGTCCTGTTCTGCGTCAAATCCCCCGATACCGAAACGGCCGGCGCGCAACTGCGCCCTCACCTTGCGCCCGATACGCTGGTGCTGACGCTGCAGAACGGCACCGACAATGCGGAGCGCCTGCGCACCGTGATCCCGCAGCCCGTGTCGGCCGCCGTGGTCTACGTTGCCACCGAGATGGCCGGCCCCGGCCACGTCAAGCATCATGGACGTGGCGAGCTGGTGATCGAGCCCGCTGCACGCAGCCAGCAGGCAGCCGATGCGCTCATCGCCGCTGGCGTGCCCACCGAGATTTCCGACAACGTGCGCGGCGCGCTGTGGTTGAAGCTCATCATCAACTGCGCCTACAACGCTCTCTCGGCCATCACCCAGCTGCCTTATGGCAAGCTGGTCGAAGGCGTGGGCGTGCCGGAGGTGATGGGCTACCTGGTGGCCGAATGCAAGGCCGTGGCAGCGGCCGAAGGCGTGACCCTGGCGGGCGATGTGGACGTGGCCGTACGCAAGATCATCGAGACCATGCCCACGCAGTTTTCTTCCACGGCCCAGGACGTGGCGCGCGGCAAGCCCAGCGAGATCGATCACCTCAACGGCTACATCGTGCGGCGCGCACAGGCGCATGGCATCGCTACCCCCGTCAACCTGACCGTGCATGCGCTGGTCAAGCTCATCGAGAGCAAGGCGCGCTGACGACAGAAACGGGAAGACAGCTCAGCCGAACAGCCGGGCGTCAAACCGGAACGGCTTCTTTTCCAGCACCTTGACGCTCGCCATCTGTGGATGCAAGGGATTGAGCAAGAGATTGAAATCGGTCGGGCTGACCACCGAAGGCACCTTCATCACCAGGTGCTTGCCCTGTTCGATCCAGTGCTGGCCGAGGGCGGCCGTACTGGCCGGATCGCGCGCGATGTCGGCCCAGTCCGGCGGCAGGCCTGGCACGCAGGCCTTGCGCACCTCGGCATCCGGGACTTCCAGCACGACCAGGTAGTAATGCGCCCGAGGCATCAGCCCGGCCATGTGCACCAGCGATTCCAGCAAGGCCGTCGACGCGCTGCAGCAGGTGTAGAGCACGCGCAATCCGCGCGGATTCCAGCGCCCGCCGCTCAAGGCAGCGCCATTGCCGGACAGGTCATCGGCGGCATAATGCCCCGGCTTCTCCTTGGCCAGGCGGTAGACTTTCAAGCGGCGATCCCGAAGGCAATGCGCGACAGGATGTCACGCACCCGGTCATAACCCGGCTGGGTATCGAGCACTTCCAGCGGCGTCAGTCCACCGAGCGCGGCATTGGCGCGGCGCATCCATTCTGCAGCCAGGCCCTCATCCTCGAACACATCGGCCGCCTGCTCGCGGATGTAGAGCACGCGGGCGATGCGGTCCGATTCCGAACCGGACAATCGTTCCTTGCGGGAAATCTTGCGCAGGATGGTGGAACTGGGCAGGCCCAGGCCAGCCAGCAGGGTCTGCAAAGGAATCTGCAACAGCTCCCGCGCCACGCGCTCGGCGATGATGGCGTCCATGCCGTCGCGGATGGTGCGGCCCTGGCTGATCGGGTCCATCCGGGCGAAACGCTCGAAGTCGCGCGGCTTGGCCCCCAGGCCGGCGGAACGCTTGCTGGCAGCGGATCCGACAGCGGCGCGTGTTGCCATGGTCAACCTCTCATTTGGTCAGGTTCAGACTCTCATCTTAGAAGCTTCCCAAATGAGCGTCAACGTCCCATCAAATGAGAGTTGAACGTGATCAGCGCAGCATGGCCGACATCGCCGACAAACTGTTGAGCACACGCACCGCATATTCCGCAGTCGGGGCATCGAATTCGACGGTGACGTTATCGCTGCGCTCCAGGATCGGCAACTGGCTGAAGAGATCAGCCTGCGCCACCGTCTGCGCCTGCAGGCGGCAGCGCAGCGGGCCGCGCAGGGGCAGCACCGGCATGGCAGCCGGGTTGGCCACCAGTGCGGCCACGGCCTGGCGGGCTCGCTCTTCCAGCAGCACGCAGGATTGCTGCGGCGTGAGCGAGTCGCCACTGTTGGCGCCATAGGCCTTCTTGGTCTGGGCAAACACCGCATGCGGGAACAGGGGCTGGTTCTCTTCGATGAAGGCATCATCGCCGCTGCCAAAGATCACCGGCACGCCATGTTCGGCGGCCAGGGCGCCGTAGAGACCGGCCTCGCCCATCTCCTGCCCGTCCAGCCAGACGCGGGCAAAGGCGAAGCTGTTGGTGGTGTGCGCCAGGATGCCACGTCCCTGGGCGCGCGAATGGTAGCCCACCAGCATGACGGCATCGATCTCCTGATCCACACCGCCCATCATGCCCAGCACGCGCGGCTTGCCCAGCACCAGGCGCGCCTGCGGGTGCAGCAGGTCGGGCAAGAGATTGCGATAGCCACCGTGCGCGTCGTTGACCTTGATGGTCGTGGCGCCGGCAGCCAGCGCACCACGGATGACGGCATTGGCTTCCTCGGTCATCCAGCGGCGTGCGCGTTCATATTCGCCATTGCCGGCGCGGGTCTGCTCGGGATGGAAGACCCCTGCCACGCCTTCGATGTCGACGGAAACCAGGATGTTGGCGCGTTTGTTCATAGAGAGGTTTTTCCAGGTAAATCGGGGTGCTCAGCCAGCCGTTCACGCAGGCTGATCCGCACGTTGCCATCGCGCCCGCGCACCGTCTCGGCCGCGAAGAGCGCATGCACGATGGCTTGCTCCACGCTGTCGGCGGCGGCATGAAACAGCGGGTCCAGCAGGTGATCGGCCAGCAGGGTCATTTGCAGGTAGTCGGCGTCTGCCTCGATGCGCCGGGCGGTCGAGAAGGCCAGTGCGATATCGCCGCTGCCATGGCCATAGGCCGATCCGGTCCGCGCCAGTCCGGCACCGGCACGGGTGGCCAGGCGTTTCAGCTGCCGCGCATCCAGTGGCGCATCGGTGGCGAGGATGATGATGATGGAGCCCTTCTCGGGAGCCGTATCGGGCGTTTCGGTAGCCGCCAGCTTCGCCCCCAGCAGGTCGCCGGCCAGGATCAGTTCCGGTAACCGGCCGAAGTTGGACAGCACCAGCGCACCGAGCGTATAGGCCTGGCCCGACGCACCCACCTCGGCGATACGCGAGGCCGTACCGATGCCGCCCTTGAGCCCGAAGCTGGACATGCCGCGCCCGGCGCCCACCGAACCCTGTGCCACCTCTGCCGACAAGGCCTGCATCGCTGCCTCGAAATGCGCGGGCTGCACGGCCATGGCCTGCATGTCATTGAGATGGCCGTCATTGCATTCCAGCACCAGCGGATTGACCGTGGGCAGGCTGCGGCCGCATTCCGGGTTGGCGCGCAAGGTATGGAGAATCTGCGCCGTCAGCAGCGTGCCCACGGCAAAGGTGTTGGAGAGCGCAATGGGCGTTTCCAGCAAACCCAGCTCCTCCAGCTGCACCAGCCCGGCGCTCTTGCCGAAGCCATTGATGACGGTGGCGGCAGCCGGCAGCTTGTGGGTGAAGAGATTGCCGCCATGCGGCGCAATCACGGTCACGCCGGTCTGCACCGCACCGGCAGCGAGGGTGCAGTGGCCGACGCTGACACCCTCCACATCGGTAATGCTGTTGCGCGGACCGGCCTGCAGCCGGCCGATATGCGGCACCTGCACGTTCATCATCAACGCTGGTCGATCTTGGGGTCGAGCGCGTCACGCAAGCCATCGCCCAGCAGGTTGAAGGCCAGCACGGTCAGGAAGATGGCAATGCTGGGCACCAGCGCCACGTGCGGCGAGGTCACCATGTCGGCGCGGGCTTCGTTCAACATCAGGCCCCACTCCGGCGTGGGCGACTGCGCACCCAGGCCGAGGAAGGACAGGCCGGCGGCGGTGATGATGGAGGTGCCGATGCGCATGGTGAAATACACCACGATGGCCGAGATGGTGCCGGGGAAGATGTGCTTCCACATGATCGTGGTGTCCGAGGCACCGATGCTGCGGGTGGCCTCGATGTAGGTCAGGTTCTTCAGTTGCAGCGTATTGCCGCGCACCAGGCGCGCGAAGGCCGGAATGCTGAAGACCGATACCGAGATGATGACGTTGATCATGCCGCCACCCAGGATGGCGACGATGCCGATAGCCAGCAGGATGCCGGGGAAGGCGAACAGCACGTCGCAGATGCGCATGGTGATGCGGTCCCACCAGCCTTCGTAGTAACCGGCCAGCAAACCGAAGACGGTACCGATCACGGCACCGATGGCTACCGAGAAGAAGCCCGAGGCCAGCGAGATGCGTGCGCCCATCAGGGTGCGGCTGAAGATGTCGCGGCCCAGCGAATCCACGCCGAACCAGTGGACCCAGGTGGGCGGCGAGTTCAGCGCATCGTAGTCAAAGAAATTCTCGGCATCGAAGGGCACGATCCAGGGCGCGATGATGGCGATGACGATCAGCAGCAGGATGAACACGCCCGCATAGACGGCCAGGCGCTGCTTCTTGAACTTGCGCCAGAATTCGCGCCAGGGGGTACGGATCTTCTGGCCGGAGGCGGCCACTGCAGCCGGATCGGGCGGCGGCAGCGGCGCGCCGGTTTCAGAGGTAGTTGCCAGAGGCGAATTGGAGAGCGACATGATTCCCCTCACTTGAAACGGATACTGGGGTTGATCACGGCATAGAGCACGTCCACCACCAGGTTGATGAAAATGAATTCCAGCGAGAACAGCAGGATCTCGGCCTGGATGATGGGGTAGTCACGCATCTCGACGGCATCGACCAGGAGGCGTCCCATGCCCGGCCAGTTGAACACCACCTCGACCAGGATGGAGCCGCCCAGCAGGAAGCCGAACTGCAGCCCCATCATCGTCACCACGGGAATCAAGGCATTGCGCAGGCAGTGCTTGATGACCACCACGGTTTCGGTCAGGCCCTTGGCGCGCGCGGTGCGCACGAAGTCCTCCTGCAGGATCTCGATGAAGGAGGAACGCGTAAAGCGCGCCATCACCGCCGCCACGGCGGCGCCCAGCGTGATCGAAGGCAGGATGTAGTGGCGCCAGGTGTCGTCACCCACGGTGGGCAGCCAGCCCAGCTTGACCGAGAAGATCTGCACCAGCAGGATACCCAGCGAAAAAGCCGGGAAGGAAATGCCCGACACCGCCAGCGTCATGCCCACGCGGTCCGGCCACTTGTTGCGCCAGACGGCCGAGGAGATGCCGATGACCAGGCCGAAGATCACGGCCCAGATCATCGCCACGATGGTCAGCCACAGGGTCGGCCAGAAGCGCGCGGCGATCTCTTCGGAGACCGGGCGCTTGCTGCGGATGGATTTGCCAAAGTCGCCCTGGGCGGCCTTGACGAAGAAACTCACGAATTGCTCGGGCAGGGGCTTGTCCAGGCCGAGGTCGGCGCGCACCAGCGCGACCGTCTTGTCGTCGGCTTCGGGACCGGCCGCCAGCCGCGCCGGATCACCGGGCAGCAGGTGCACGAACAGGAAAACCAGCACCGCCACCAGCAGCAGCGTGGGGATCAGGCCTAACAGGCGTTTGATGACAAAGGAAAACATGATGCTCTCTGAAGAAGGCCGCTCGCCCTGGCGGATCGACGCCTTGCTTGTTGCCGCGACGGGCGCAGGCCCGTCGCAGGAATGCTGCCGGCGACGCGCATAGCCGCGCCGCCGGCCTGGTACTGCCGCCTTACTTGGTCAGCTCGATGTTCTCGAACTCGATGGCCTGGTCAGGCATCACGTAGACACCCTTGAGGTTCTTGTTGCGAGCATAGAGCAGCTTTTCGGTGACCAGGAAGGCCCACGGTGCGTCCTTCCAGATTTCCTGCTGGGCGTCCTTGTAGAGCGCTTCCTTTTCCTTGCGGTCGGTCAGGGTCAGGGCCTTGGCGATGTCGGCATCCACCTTGTCGTTCTTGTAGTAGGCGGTGTTGTACAGGCGCGGCGGCATGGCTTCGGAAGCCAGCAGCGGACGCAGGGCCCAGTCGGCTTCACCGGTGGAGGACGACCAGCCGATGTAGAGCAGGCGCACCGGGGCGGTGGCCGGGTCTTGCCAGCTTTCCACGCGTTCCACGCGCTGGCCGGCTTCCAGGGCCTGGATCTTGGCCTTGATGCCGACCTGCGCCAGCTGCTGCTGCAGGAACTGGATGATCTTCACGGCGGTACTGTGGGTGTAGGCCGACCACAGTTCGGTTTCAAAGCCGTTGGGATAGCCGGCTTCGGCCAGCAGGGCCTTGGCCTTCTTGGGGTCATACGGCCACGGGCCGGTCTTGAAGGCGTAATCCACGCCTTGCGGCACCACGCCATCCATCGGGGTGGCATAGCCGTTGAAGGCCACCTTCACCAGCGCCTGCTTGTTGATGGCGTAGTTGATGGCTTCGCGCACCTTCGGATTGTCGAAGGGCTTCTGCTTGGTGTTCATCGACATGTAGCGCTGGATGATCGAGGGTGCCGAGATCACATCCAGGTTGGACTTGCTCTTCAACAGGTCGGCCTGTTCGTAGGGCAGCGGATAGGTGAACTGCGCCTCGCCGGTCTGCATCATGGCCGAGCGGGCGTTGTTGTCGACCACCGGTTTCCAGATGATTTCATCGACCTTGGGATAGCCCTTCTTCCAGTAACCGTCGAATTTCTCGACCTTCACGTAATCGGTCTGCTTCCATTCCACGAACTTGAAGGGACCGGTGCCGACCGGGTGGAAGGCGATGTCCTTGTTGCCGTATTGCTTCAGGGCGGTGGGCGAAATCATGACCGCCGAGGGGTGGGCCAGCACGTTGATGAAGGCCGAGAACGGTTCCTTCAGGACGATCTTGACGGTGTAGTCGTTCAGGATCTCGGTCTTGGCGATGCGGTTGAAGAGGTTGTAGCGTTTGAGCTTGTTGTCCGGGTTGGTCACGCGGTCGAAGACGGCCTTGACGGCATCAGCCTTGAAGTCGGTGCCATCCTGGAACTTCACGCCTTGCTTTAAGCGGATGGTGTATTCCAGGCCATCCTTGCTGACCAGGTAGCCTTCGGCCAGCACCGGTACCAGTTTCATGTCCTTGTCGAAACCGAACAGGCCCTGATAGAAGGACTTGGCCATGGACAGCGAGAGCGTGTCGTTGGCGTCATAGGGATCCATGGTGGTAAAGGTCGAATACACCGCCAGTGTCACGGTCTTGGCCGCGAATGCATGCGCTGCGGCGAACTGCAGCGTGGTACCCAGGGCAGCGACAGCCAGCCATTTGGCAGCCGATACACCCTTTTGAGTTGCTGTTGTAGACATGTGGTCTCTCCTGATCAGTAAAGCGAGGTTGGTACGACGTAGTTGAGTTTTACTGCGCTGACTGCTTTTTGGTACGACATGAACACGGACCGCCGCTCAGAAAGCGCCGGCAATATGGTGCTGGGCCACGAAATGCCCCGGAGCCACTTCCCGCAAAGGCTCCACCTTGGGCTCATCGCCCACCAGCCGGATCGGGCTGGGAATTTCATCGGTCATCAGCTTCTTGCCCGGCTGGCGCAGGGTCGGATCGGCCACCGGCACGGCCGCCATCAGCTTGCGCGTATAGGGGTGCTGCGGATTCTCGAAAATCGCCCGGCGCGGACCGATCTCCACGATCTGGCCCAGGTACATCACCGCCACGCGATGGCTGATGCGTTCCACCACGGCCATGTCGTGCGAGATGAAAATGAAGGAGATGCCCAGCTCGGCCTGCAGGTCCAGCATCAGGTTGACGATCTGGGCCTGGATCGACACGTCCAGCGCCGATACCGATTCATCGGCGATGACGATCTTGGGATTCAGGGCCAGGGCACGCGCGATGCAGATGCGCTGGCGCTGTCCACCGGAGAATTCGTGCGGATAGCGCTGGCCGTGTTCGGGCGTGAGGCCCACGCGGGTCAGCAGCGCATCGACGCGCTCCTGTGCGCCCTCCTTCATGCCGTGCACCAGCATCGGTTCCATGATGGAATAGCCGACCGTCATGCGCGGGTCCAGCGAGGCGAACGGGTCCTGGAAGATGAACTGGATGTCGCGCCGCAACTGGCGCAGTTCCGAATGCGGCAATTGCGCCAGGTCGCGCCCGCCGAATTCGACGTGACCACCGGCGATGTCGACCAGGCGCAACAGCGAGCGGCCCGTGGTGGACTTGCCGCAGCCGGACTCGCCGACGATGGCCAGGGTCTCGCCGGCATACAGATCGAAATTCACCTTCTCGACCGCATGCACGCGCTGCTTGACGCGGCCGAAGATGCCGCTCTTGACGTCGAAGCGCGTGGTCAGGTCGCGTACCTTGAGGATGGGCTGGCGCTGGGCGGCAATTTCCGCCTGGGCCTGCAATTCGCTGGCGATCAGGTCGGGACGCACCTCGGCCTGGGGCGCGATGCCAAAGCGCAGCGGCTTGTCGGTGCCGCGCATGGAACCCAGGCGCGGCACGGCGGCCAGCAGGGATTGGGTATAGGGATGCGCTGGAGCGGCAAAGAGTTGCCTGACCTCGTTCTCTTCCACCTTCTCGCCACGGCACATGACCACCACGCGGTCGGCCACTTCGGCCACCACGCCCATGTCGTGGGTGATGAAGATCACGCCCATCTGCATCTCCTGCTGCAGCGAGCGGATCAGTTGCAGGATTTGCGCCTGGATGGTCACATCCAGAGCGGTGGTCGGTTCATCCGCGATCAGCAGCGAGGGCTTGCAGGACAGCGCCATGGCGATCATCACACGCTGGCGCATGCCGCCGGACAGCTGGTGCGGGTGGCGTCCCAGCACGCGCCTGGCTTCGGGAATGCGCACCATCTCCAGCATGCGCAGCGCTTCAGCCTGCGCAGCAGCGCGGCTCATGCCCTGGTGCAGGCGGATCGATTCGGCGATCTGTTCACCGACGGTAAAGACCGGGTTGAGCGACGTCATCGGTTCCTGGAAGATCATGGCGATCTCCGCGCCCCGGATGCTGCGCATGGTGGCGTTGTCGGCCTGGGCCAGGTCCAGGGTCTGGCCGCTGCGACGCTGGAACTGCAGGCTGCCGCTGGCGATCTTGCCGCCGCCGTGTTCGATCAGGCGCATGATGGCAAGCGACGAGACCGACTTGCCCGAGCCCGATTCACCCACGATGGCCAGGGTCTCGCCCTGGTTGACGTGGAAGGACAGGTCGCGCACCGCATCGACGGTGCGCTCGGAAGTGGCAAAGCGCACGTTGAGGTGACTGACGTCGAGCACGCGTTGGGACTGTTGCATCTTGATTCTCTCCTGCTCGGCCGCTTCAGGCCGGTGCTGCGTAAATGGCGGTGACCGGGGCCAGTTCGCCACGGCCATAGGCGCGGTACATGCCTTCGGTATTGAAGGGCAAGGCCAGGTTGCCGTGGGCGTCGATGGCGATCACGCCGCCGCGTCCGCCGACCTTGGGCAGGGTCTCGAAGACCACGGCGCGGCTGGCTTCTTCCAGCGACTGGCCGGCATAGGCCATGCGCGCGCCGATGTCGTAGCAGGCCACGGTGCGCATGAAGGCTTCGCCGGTGCCGGTGGCGGAGACCGCCACGGTGGCATTGTTGGCGTAGCAGCCGGCACCGATGATGGGCGAATCACCCACGCGGCCGGGTTGCTTGTTGGTGATGCCGCCGGTCGAGGTCGCCGCCGCCAGGTTGCCGAACTGGTCCAGCGCGACGGCGCCGACGGTGCCGAACTTGTGATCGGGGTCGATGGGTTCCTTGGGTTCGGCGTTTTTTTCCGCGAAGGCGAACGAGGAGGCATCGTGGTCGAGCATGGCACCCGACTGGCCGCGCACACGCAGCCATTGCTCGTGCCGGGCATCGGTATGGAAATAATCCGGCTCGACGGTCACCGCCCCATGGCGCGCGGCGAAGGCTTCGGCGGCGGGGCCGACCAGCAGCACGTGCTCACTGTGTTCCATCACCTTGCGCGCGGCCAGGATGGGATTGCGCAGGCTGGTCACACAGGCGACCGCGCCCGAGCTCAGGTCGGCACCGTTCATGACGCAGGCATCGAGCTCATGCTTGCCTTCGCTGGTGTAGACGGCGCCATGGCCGGCGTTGAAGAGCGGACAGTCTTCCAGCAGGCGCACCGCTTCGGTGACGGCTTCCAGGGCCGAGCCACCGGCGTTGAGCACGGCCTGGCCGGCGGCCACGATCTCGGCCAGCGCCTGGTGATAGCGGGCCTCGTCCTCGGCCGTGAGCGATGCGCGCGTGATGGTGCCTGCGCCGCCGTGGATGGCAATTACCGGAGTGGTCATGCGTTGGTCTTTCCTTTGGTTGATGCGCGCTTGGGGGCAGTGCGGACGGGCTGGCCGACCGGCGTGGTGCCTGCACGCTGTTGCTGCTGGGCCAGGTACAGCCAGGGCAGCACGAATTCGGCCATCTGCGTGGCAGCCTGCACCGAGCGGCGCGCACGGTGCGCCACCGCGTCGCACAGCGCCTGGATCAGGATCAGCGCAGCGGCATCCGAGGTCGGCGACAGCCGGCCATCGGTCTGGGCATACAGGGTGACGTCGGCCAGCGGTACCAGGGGCGAGCCCGGCGTATCGGTCAGGGCGAGCACCCGCGCGCCCTTCTCCACCGCGCGCTGGGTCAGCCATACGGTGTCGGCGGCATAGCGCGGAAATACCATCGAGATCACCAGGTCATCGCTGTCGAGCTTGAAGAACTGGCGCGCCGCCTGCGAAGGGCCACCGGCCATGGCCACCGAATTGACGCTGCGCACGTAGGGTTCCAGCGTATGGGCCATCAGCCCCGAGAGATAAGCCGAAGCGCCAAAGCCGGTGATGAAGACGCGCTGCGCCGAGAGGATCATGTCGACCGCCTGCTCGCAGTGCTCGGGCGTGAGCATGCGGCGCGTGGCTTCGATGTTGGCGATGTCGCTGTCGAAGGCGGCGGCCATGATCTCGGCACTGGTGGCGGTGCGCTGCACCTGCTCGCGCAGCTTTTCCACGGGGGCCAGGGTGGTCGCAAAATCCGAGACCAGCGCCGCACGGAAGGAGGCATAACCGTCGAAGCCCAACGCGTGGGCGAAGCGGTTGGCGGTGGCCACCGAGATACCGGCTGCTTCCGAGAGTTCATCGATGGTCATGGTGGCAGCGCGGAAGGGATTGCCCAGCACGTAGTCCGCCGTCTTGCGGTGCGACTTGGACAATTGCGGATACAGCTTGCCCACGGCCTGCGCTACCGCACCGGCCCCTTGCAAACTGATGTTCTTCGGTTGTTGTTTCACCGCCCGCTACCCCGTCTTCATTGAACTCTGCCGCACTTCGCAAAAAGAGATAAATCGTTTAAATCATTTATCTCATCCGCTGCCGCGACCACCCTCTTTATCACCTCGCGAGACTGATCATTCCCACTTCGTCCCGCCGAAAAAATGTAAATATATTTTCATTTTCGCGGCGAGTAAAGAAAAAATACTTTCAAAAAACAAATATCGATATAACGCACCAGAAGCACGCGATTACCAGCACGAAATGCACCAGATATGCGCCAGATGAAGGAAGATTCATTGCGCGGCGCACCAAAAATGACGGGGTGAACCGACACGCGAAGACGATAAAATACGCTTCTTCATACCGCCCTACCCGTACATGAATATCCGCTTTCTTGAAACCTTCGTCTGGCTGGCCCGGCTGCGCAATTTCCGCCTCACGGCCGAGCGCCTGCACACCACCCAGGCCGCCGTCTCCAGCCGCATCGCCTCGCTCGAACAGGACTTCGGCGTGCGCCTGTTCGACCGCAGCGCGCGCGAGGTGGCGTTGACGGTCGATGGCAGCAAGGCGCTGGTGTATGCCGAGCGCATGGTCAAGCTCATGCGCGAGATGAAGGACGACATGTCCGACCGCGAAGTCTTTGCCGGCGTCATCCGCATCGGCGTGATCGAGTCCATCGTGCACAGCTGGTTTCCGGATTTCCTCGGGCGCTTGCATAAGGCGTTCCCGCGCCTGCAGATCGAGATCGTCAGCGACACCACCATCCATCTGCACGAGCAGTTCAGCAAGAGCAACCTCGACCTGGTGCTGCAGGCCGAACCGGTGATCGGGCCGCAGGTCAGCAATATCGCGCTGTGCGAATTCCCGATGCGCTGGGTCGGCAGTCCCAAGCTCGACATCGGCAGCGAGACGCTCTCGCTGACGGACCTGGCGGCCTTCCCCATCATCAGCTTCGCCCGCAATTCCGGACCGCACGCGGTGATCGAGCGCCTGTTCTCGGGTAGCGAGCGGGCCGAACGCACGCTGCACATCAATTGCATCGCCTCGGTAGCCACCATGATCCGGCTGGCCACCGATGGCTTCGGCATCACGGCCGTGCCGCCGGCCATCATCCAGCGCGAGCTCAACGAAGAAAGCCTGCACCTGCTGCGCGTGGATACCGAATTCCCGGCGCTGGCGCTGATCGCCTGCTTCCGCTCGGACCACGAGAATCCGCTGACCGAAACCGTGGCGCGCATCGCCCAGGAAACCGCTTCCGACTTCGCACTCAATTGGGGCCAGGAGATCGCGCGGCTGCCTGCGCCGCTGGGCTGACATTGCCTGCAATGCCGCCTGCCTGCTGCCCTGCGCACCGATGAGATGCTGCGCCAGGCCAGCACCATCCTGAAGCAAACTGCGCCCCGCTTTTGCTCATAAGATTTTTCAATCAACGCTGCTCAGATTTTCTTGTTGGACAGCGCCCGCCCTGCCTCCCCATACTGAATTCAGACCGGCGCCTTCGGGCAGCAAGCAGAACCTGACCGGTCCTGCAGCGCTTGTCCTTGCAGCCGCTGCCGTCCCATCCATGCAGAACACAACACGGCGCCGTCACGCGGACGCCGGCCACACCTGAGGAGGTTTTCCATGTCGTATTCCCCATCCGCTGCGGCCACCGCAGCGCCACCTGCCAACGCTGCTGCCAGCCTGGACGCCACCTATGGCAAGATCGCCTGGCGCCTGATTCCCTTCCTGGTCTTCCTGTTCGTGCTGGCCTGGATCGATCGCGTCAACGTCGGCTTCGCCAAGCTGCAGATGCTGCAGGACCTGCAATTCTCCGAAGCGGTGTATGGCCTGGGAGCGGGCATCTTCTTCATCGGTTATTTCCTCTTCGAAGTGCCCAGCAATCTCCTGCTGGAAAAGATCGGCGCCCGCAAGACGCTGGCGCGCATCACCATCCTCTGGGGCCTGGCCTCGATGGCCATGGCCTACGTCACCACGCCGACGAGTTTCTACGTGCTGCGTTTTTTGCTGGGCATCTTCGAGGCCGGCTTCTTCCCCGGCGTGGTGCTCTACCTGACCTACTGGTTCCCGGCCCAGCGCCGTGCCCGCGTCAACGGTCTTTTCATGACCTCGTTTGCCATTGCCGGTGCGGTCGGTGGTCCCATTGCCGGACTCATCATGAGCAGCATGGAAGGCGTGGGCCATCTGGCCAACTGGCAGTGGCTCTTCATCATCGAAGGCATCCCCTCCATCCTGGCCGGCCTGGCCGTGCTGGCCTGGCTGCCGGAAAAGCCGGCCAATGCCAGCTGGCTCACCGAGGCTGAAAAGACCGCCGTCACCCAATCCCTGGCCGCCGAGAACAGCGCAGCGGGCAAGCATGTCTCCTTCAAGGATGCCTGTGCCAACTATCGCGTCTGGATCTGCGCGGCCGTGTATTTCTGCGTGGTCAGCGGCAATGCCACCATCGCTTTCTGGGCGCCTTCCATCATCAAGGAAATCGGCGTGAAGGGTAACCTGCAGATCGGCCTGATCTCGGCCATCCCCTTCGTGGCTGGCACGCTGGCCATGATCTGGAACGGCTTCCACTCCGACAAGACCGGCGAGCGCCGCCTGCACAGTGCCATCGCCACCCTGATCGCCTGCATCGGCCTGGTGGCCACCGGCATGACGCTGGGCAATGCCACCCTGGCGCTGTGCTCGCTGACGCTGGCGGCCATCGGCATCCTGGCGGCGTTCCCGGTGTTCTGGTCGATTCCCGCCGCCTTCCTGGCTGGCACCGCAGCGGCCGGCGGCATCGCCCTCATCAACTCCATCGGCAACCTGGCCGGCTTCGTCGCGCCCTACATGATCGGGGCCTTGAAGACCAGCACCGGGTCGCTGTCCTCGGGCCTGTACTTCGTGGCCGCGTTGGAATTCCTCGCCAGCTTCCTGGTGGTGGTGTTCGTCAAGAAACATTGATTTCCCCTGGCTGGCCGCCCTCCCCCGGCCAGCCTCTCCTGATTCACCGTGTTGGAATAAATACTCATGAAGCTGACCTTTACCCTCCCCGACCAATCCACCCTCCAGGCCGACATCCACACCCTGGTCATCGCCGGCTGGGCCGGCCGCGACATGGCGGCCATCGAGCACCACATCGAAGAACTGGAAGCGCTGGGCATTTCGCGTCCGAGCGCGGTGCCGCTGTTCTACCGCGTCTCGGCCAACCAGCTGTCCCAGGCCAACCAGGTGCAGGTGCTGGGCGAGGCCTCCTCCGGTGAAGTGGAGACCTTCGTCTTCCACTCCGGTGGCGAGCTGTATGTCTCCATTGCCTCCGACCACACCGACCGCAAGCTCGAAGCCCACAGCGTGGCCTTTTCCAAGCAGGCCTGCGTCAAGCCGGTCGGCACGACTGCATGGAAGCTTTCCGAGGTGGCCGAGTATTGGGATGAACTGGTGATCCGCTCCTGGATCGAGGAAGACGGTGCCACCAAGCTTTACCAGGAGGGCACGCTGGCTTCGCTGCGCACCCCGGCCGACCTGATCGCGCGCTTCACCGACGGCAGCGCCACCCTGCCCGAGGGTTGCGGCATGACCTGCGGCACGGTGGGTGCCATCGGCGGTATCCGTCCTGCGGCTTGCTTCACGATGGAACTGTTCGATCCGCGCCGCGAACGTGCGCTGCGGCACCACTACGTGTCCGAGTCGCTGGCCGAAGTGGCCTGATCTTCCGAGGGCGGCCCGATTGCGGGCCGCCTGCGTACCTTTGTGGGATGCGCCCGGCAATGCGATACTTGCGCATCCCCGAACCTGTCTTCGCCCGATCAACCCGAGTTTCCCCATCATGCCCAGTACACTTTCCCAACTGGCCGCCGATCTCGATGCCGGCCGCATCACTTCCCTGCAACTGACCGAACAAGCCCTGGCGCGCATCGCCGACCCTGCGGGCGAAGGCGCGCGCGTCTTCACCAGCGTCTATGCGGAACAGGCGCGCGCGGCCGCCCGTGCCTCCGACACCTTGCGCGCGGCCAAACTGTGCCGCTCGCCGCTGGAAGGTGTACCGGTGTCGGTCAAGGATCTGTTTGACGTCGCGGGCGAGACCACCCTCGCCGGCTCTGTCGTGCTGCGTGGCAAGCCCGCCGCCACCGCACATGCCGCCGTGGTGCAGAACCTGCTCAAGGCCGGTGCCATCGTCATCGGCAAGACCAACATGACCGAGTTCGCCTACTCCGGCCTGGGCATCAACCCGCATTACGGCACCCCGCAAAACACCTGGGAACGCAACGTCGAAGGCGGCCGCATCCCCGGTGGCTCTTCCTCCGGCGCGGCCATCTCGGTCACCGATGGCATGGCCTTTGCGGCCGTGGGCTCGGACACCGGCGGCTCGGTGCGCATCCCCTCGGCGCTGAACGGCCTGACCGGTTTCAAACCCACCGCAGCGCGGGTGTCCATGCAAGGTGTACTGCCACTGTCCGCTTATCTGGACTCGATTGGCCCGCTGGCTGTATCGGTAGAATGCTGTGCGATCATGGATGCTGTACTGGCCGGTGAAGACTATGTGTCCGTCGTCGCGCATCCCCTGCGCGGCCTGCGTCTGCTGGCCCCCACCAACATCGTCCGGGACGGCATGGACGAGACTGTCGGCCAGGCTTACCGCGCAGCGCTGGACAAGCTCGCTGCGGCGGGCGCGGTGATCGTCGAGGAAGAAGTACCGGCCTTCAATGCCCTGGCCGCCATCAATGCCAAGGGCGGCTTCACCGCCGCCGAGGCCTACACCTGGCACCGCGCCCTGATCGCCGAGAATGCTGCCGGCTACGACCAGCGTGTGGTTTCGCGCATCCTGCGCGGCAAGGACATGAGCGCGGCCGACCTGCTGGACGTGCTGCATGCCCGCCCACGCTGGATCGCCGAGGTCAACGCCCAACTGGCCGGCTACGATGCGCTGGTCATGCCCACGGTGCCCATCGTGGCACCGCGCATTGCCGAGCTGCAAGCCAGCGACGATGCCTACTACGCCGCCAATGGCAAGATGCTGCGCAATCCCACGCTGATCAACTTCCTCGATGGCTGCGCAGTCTCGCTGCCCTGCCATGCGGCGGGCAGTGCGCCGGTCGGCTTGTCGCTGGCCGCGGCCGGTGGCGAGGACAAGCGACTGCTGTCGATTGCCCTGGCAGTGGAAGGGCTGCTGGCTGCCTGACGCGCCAATTTGCCCCTCTGACAAGGCTTGCGTACGCGCAAGCCTTTTTTGTGCGCGTTTTTAGCCGCATTTACACGCTGTTACCGACAAGTATTGTCCGCTAGGGAACATTCCGGCGCGCCGGACGCCGAATCCACGGAATTTTCATTAGAATGCGCTTTTGCAGCGCAAGATGGCCCTGAACCGGGCCGCCGCGCTGGATGAACAGACAACAACCCTCCGGCATCAGCCACGACCACTCATCTGCATGGCAACCAAAAAAACAACCCCGTCCGATTACAGTGAATCATCGATCCGCGTCCTCAAGGGACTGGAGCCGGTCAAGCAGCGTCCGGGCATGTACACCCGCACCGAGAACCCGCTGCACATCCTCCAGGAAGTGATCGACAACGCCTCCGACGAAGCGCTGGGCGGCTACGGCAAGAGCATCATCGTCACCATCAACGCCGACGGCAGCGTCAGCGTGGAAGACGATGGACGCGGCATCCCGGTCGGCCTGCACCCGGAAGAAAAAGTCCCGACCGTCGAGATCGTCTTCACCCGCCTGCACGCGGGCGGCAAGTTCGACAAGGGTTCCGGCGGCGCCTATGCCTTCTCGGGCGGCCTGCACGGCGTGGGCGTGTCAGTCACCAATGCCCTGGCCACGCGCCTGGAAATCACGGTCTGGCGCGAAGGTGGCGTGCATACGCTGGCCTTCTCGGGCGGCGACGTCATCGAGAAACTCAAGTCGCGCCCCGCCACCCGCGAGGACAAGAAGTCCGGCACCCGCGTGACCGTCTGGCCCGACGCCAAGTATTTCGACTCGGCCACCATTCCGCTGGGCGAGCTGCAGCGCCTGCTGCGCTCCAAGGCAGTGCTGCTGCCGGGCGTGAAGGTCACGCTGATCAACGCCAAAACCGGCGACACCCAGAGCTGGCAATACGACCAGGGCCTGCGCGGCTACCTGATGGAACAACTGGCCCAGAGCGGCAGCGGCGAAACATTGATCCCGCTGTTCGAAGGCGAACAGTTCGCCGGCAAGGATGCCGAAGGCTTCGCCGAGGGCGAAGGCGCCTCCTGGGTGGTGGCCTGGACCGAGGAAGGCGCGGTGGTGCGCGAGTCCTACGTCAACCTGATCCCGACCTCCAACGGCGGCACCCACGAATCGGGCCTGCGCGAGGGCCTGTTCTCGGCGGTCAAGAGCTTTGCAGAAATGCATTCGCTGCTGCCCAAGGGCGTGAAACTGCTGGCTGAAGACGTCTTTGCGCGCGTTTCCTTCGTGCTCTCGGCCAAGGTGCTGGACCCGCAATTCCAGGGCCAGATCAAGGAACGCCTGAACTCCCGCGATGCGGTGCGCCTGGTGGCCGGCTTCTCGCGTCCGGCGCTGGAACTGTGGCTGAACCAGCACGTGGAATACGGCAAGAAGCTGGCCGAGCTGGTCATCAAGCAGGCCCAGAGCCGCCTGCGCTCGGCGCAAAAGGTCGAGAAGAAGAAATCTTCAGGTGTGGCCGTGCTGCCGGGCAAGCTGACCGATTGCGAATCCTCGGATGTGACGCGTAACGAACTTTTCCTGGTCGAGGGCGACTCCGCCGGCGGCTCCGCCAAGATGGGCCGCGACAAGGAATTCCAGGCCATCCTGCCGCTGCGCGGCAAGGTCTTGAACGCCTGGGAAACCGAGCGCGACCGCCTCTTCGCCAACAATGAAATCCACGACATCGCGGTCGCCATCGGCGTCGATCCGCATGGCATCAACGACACACCGGACCTGTCCGGCCTGCGCTACGGCAAGATCTGCATCCTGTCGGATGCGGACGTGGACGGCTCGCACATCCAGGTGCTGCTCTTGACGCTGTTCTTCCGCCACTTCCCCAAGCTGATCGAGAACGGCAACATCTGCGTGGCGCGCCCGCCGTTGTATCGCGTGGACGCGCCCGCACGCGGCAAGAAGCCGGTGCAGAAGCTCTACGCCCTGGACGATGGCGAACTCGAAGCCATCGAAGACAAGCTGCGCAAGGATGGCCTGAAGGAAGGCGCCTGGAGCATTTCCCGCTTCAAGGGCCTGGGCGAGATGAATGCCGAACAGCTGTGGGAAACCACCATGAACCCGGACACCCGGCGCCTGTTGCCGATCAGCTTCGGAGAACCCGGGGTGCAGACTTCCGAAGAGCGCTTCAACATGCTCATGGGCAAGGGTGAAGCGGCCTCCCGCCGCGCCTGGATCGAAGAGCACGGCAACGAAGCCGAAGCGGACATCTGACATGCCCCGCGCCGCGTTCCTGTCCACCAGCGTGTTCGCCACCACCCTCCTGGGCGGGGTGACACTGCTGTGCACTGGACCGGTACAGTCGCAACAACTGGTCCGGTACACTGATGCCGATGGTGTATCGCACATGCGGGTGGAAGCGGCGGACAGTGGCAAGGATGGCAGTAGCAAGGACAGCGGCAGCAAGAAGCCCAGGACCATTGTGTACCGGTACACCGATGCCGATGGCGCAGTCCACTTCTACGCGCAGAACCTGGACGACCCGGACAAGCTCATGGCCAGCAGCGCCGCGCTGCTCAATCATCCGGGCAGCAAGGAAGCGGTGACCCCGGCCGATCCGCCCTTCGTGCGCACCATGCTGGCCCATCGCGATGCCCGCAAGTACGACAGCCTCTTGAGCGAGGCGGCCAGCGAATTCGGACTGGATGCGGCGCTGCTCAAGGCCGTGATGACGGCCGAATCCGGCTTCAATGCCACGGCCGTCTCCAGCAAGGGCGCGGTGGGCCTGATGCAGATCCTGCCTGACACGGCCGAACGCTATGGCCTGCAAGGCGACCGCCGCAAGACCCTGCACCAGAAGCTGACCGACCCGAAGATCAACATCCGCCTGGCCGCGCGCTACCTGCGCGACCTGATGGCGATGTTCCCGCAGCACGTGGAACTGGCCATTGCCTCCTACAACGCGGGCGAAGGCACGGTACAGAAATACGGCAACAAGATTCCGCCCTATCCCGAGACCCAGGGCTATGTGCGGCTGGTGTCGCGCTTCTATGAGCTGTATCGCCCGGCCGGTGCGCTGCGCCTGGCTTCCGGTGAGCGCGCCGCCGCTGCCGGCAACGGCGGCAATGCGCGCCTGAAGGTGACGCTGCCCCCGCGCGAGTCGGCCATCAACGATTAACCCAGTCAATACGAACACAACAAGACAAGCTCCATGACCGATCAACCGACCCTGTTTGACCAAGCTCCGGCGGCGCCCGATGGCGAATCGCTGACGCTCTCCACCTTCGCCGAACGCGCCTATCTCGATTACGCGATCTCGGTGGTCAAGGGCCGCGCCCTGCCCGACGTGGCCGATGGCCAGAAGCCGGTGCAGCGCCGCATCCTCTACGCGATGAATGAACTGGCGCTCAACGCCGCAGCCAAGCCGCGCAAGTCCGCCGCCGTGGTCGGCGACGTGCTGGGCAAGTTGCACCCGCACGGCGACCAGTCGGTGTATGACGCGCTGGTGCGCATGGCGCAGGACTTTTCGCTGCGCTATCCCCTAATCGATGGCCACGGCAACTTCGGTTCGCGCGATGGCGACGGTGCAGCGGCGATGCGTTACACCGAAGCGCGCCTGACGCCCATCAGCAAGTTGCTGCTCGATGAAATCGACATGGGCACGGTGGAGTTCCAGCCCAACTACGATGGCTCCACGCAAGAGCCGCGCCTGCTGCCGGCGCGCCTGCCCTTCCTGCTCTTGAACGGCGCCTCCGGCATTGCCGTGGGCATGGCCACCGAGATTCCTTCGCACAATCTCACCGAAGTGGCCAGGGCGGCCGTGGCGATGATCCGCAATCCCAAGATCACGCATGCCGAGCTGATGGAACTGATCCCCGGCCCGGACTTCCCCGGTGGCGGCCAGATCATCACGCCGCAATCGACCATCGCCGAGATGTACCAGAGCGGCCGTGGCAGCCTGAAGGTGCGCGCCCGCTGGAAGATCGAAGACCTGGCGCGCGGCCAGTGGCAGGCGGTCATTACCGAACTGCCGCCGGGCGTGTCCTCACAGCGCGTGCTGGAAGAAATCGAAGAACTGACCAACCCCAAGCTCAAACTCGGCAAGAAGTCGCTCACGCCCGAGCAGCAGGCGCAGAAAACCGCCATCCTCGGCCTGCTCGACGCCGTGCGCGACGAGTCCGGCCGCGAAGCGCCGGTGCGCCTGGTGTTCGAGCCCAAGTCCAAGAACCAGGACCAGACCGAGTTCATGAACACGCTCTTGGCGCAGACCTCGCTGGAGACCAGTGCCTCGCTGAACCTGGTGATGATCGGCGGCGATGGCCGCCCGCGCCAGAAGAACCTGACCGACATCCTGGGCGAATGGATCAGCTTCCGCTTCGAGACGGTGACCCGCCGCACGCAGTTCCGCATGCAGAAGGTCAACGACCGCATCCACATCCTGGAAGGCCGGGAAGCGGTGCTGTTGAACATCGACAAGGTGATCCGGATCATCCGCGAATCCGACGAACCGAAGCCGGCCCTGATCGCCGCCTTCAAGCTCTCGGACCGCCAGGCAGAAGACATCCTGGAAATCCGCCTGCGCCAGCTGGCTCGACTGGAAGCCATCAAGATCCAGCAGGAACTGGCCGAGCTGCGCAGCGAGAAGACCACCCTGCAGGACCTGCTGGACAATCCCTCTTCGATGAAGAAGCTGGTCATCAAGGAAATCGAAGGCGACGCCAAGACCTATGGCGATGCCCGCCGCACCATCATCAAAGAAGCCGAGCGCGCCACCTTCGAGCAGAAGGTGATCGATGAACCGGTGACGGTGATCATTTCGCAAAAGGGCTGGGTGCGTGCGCGTACCGGCCACGGCCACGATGCGACGCAATTCACCTTCAAGGCCGGCGACAGCCTGTATGGCGCCTTCGAGTGCCGCACCGTGGACAACCTGCTGGCCTTTGGCTCCAATGGCCGGGTCTACACGATTGCCGTCAATGCGCTGCCCAATGCGCGCGGCGATGGTGTGCCTGTCACTACGCTGATCGAGCTGGCCAGCGGCAGCAGCATCCAGCATTACTTTGCCGGCCCGGCCGATACCACCTTGCTGCTGGCCTCGGATGCGGCGGCCGGTTTCATCGCCAAGGCCTCGGACATGTTTGGCCGGGTCAAGGGCGGCAAGAGCTTCTTCACGCTGGACGAAGGCGCCCTGCCGCTGGCGCCCAGCGTGGTGGCCGCTGATGCCAGCGCCGTGGCCTGCGTCTCGGCCAATGGCCGTCTGCTGGTGTTTGGCCTGGACGAGATGAAAACGCTGTCCTCCGGTGGTCGTGGCGTGAACCTGATGGAACTGGAAAAGAACGAGAAGCTGGTCGCCGCCCAGGCCATCAGCCAGAAGGGTGTGGTGGTCCATGGCACCGGCAACATGAGCAAGCCCAAGGAGATTGCCTTGAGCGGCGAGAAGCTGCTGGCGCATGTGGGCAAGCGTGCGCGCAAGGGACGTGTGCTGGAGTCGCGGATCAAGGCGGTGGGGTTGCGCTCGCAAGGCTGATCCCTGTTTTCTTCTGCGATGAATTCGCCCCCTGTGCAGTTTGGCAGGGGGCGATTTTTTTGATGGCTGGCACAACTCATTGCTTAGTGGGCAAGGGGCGTTCGAAGCATTTCGAATGCGGGTTGGAGTTTTGGGTGTTGGCGTGGAAGAGCCAACGCCAGCTGGGGAGAATGCGCGCTCATTGTTGAAAGCGAGGAGCGCGCAAGATGAAAATCATCGGATGGATTCGTGAAGGCGACCGGGCCGCTTGCGGCGCAACGGTCATGGAGGGCGACCCTACCTGTCGCAGCCATGGACGAGCTTATGCGTTCGTCGGTGCACGAATGGCCTGCCCCAAGAATTGCGTCATTGCGCAAGGGTTCGTACGCTCGACGCTGACCAATGGACGTGCACAGGTTATTCATGGCATGAAAACCAGCAGAGGATGTCCGCTGGTATCCACACTCAACGACATTGATGGCGTTGGAAGCGAAGGAGAGGTGCATGCCGCCTTCGCGCCCGATGCAGACGGTGGATGGAGAGGAATCTCTCCACCGGAGGGGGGCCACGAGGCAGTTCACGATGAGTACTTCATCATCGTTGACAAAGAGACTCAGGTACCAGCGCGCAACCGCATGTATCGCATCACTCTCGATTCTGGAGAGATCATAGAAGGCCAGACCGACGATGAGGGACGAACAAAATATGCGACCTCAGATAAGCGCACTGCATTAAAACTGGAGCTGGCACCGCAGGGGGAGATTCAAATTGGTAACTGAGACGCCGACCAACTCCACACAGTTCCGTCTGGTGGGCGAATCGAGGACTAGCCCGAAGGAAAATAAACAGGGCAAGATTTGCTACGCCGACGTCTTCCGACTGACAGATCTTCCCGAAATCATGGAGAAAATGGGATGGAAAAATTCAGCCGCATTGATGAAAAAATGGTTCGACAATCCGGGCTACACGATGACTTCGGGACAGAAAAAAGGAATTATCCCGGCTAGCCAGTATCCGAGTCATTTGCTTGAAACCTCATTGATCACGATGGAGTGGGCCTTATCTTTTCCTCGAATCAAGAGAGAATATGACAGCATGTTTGGAAGCCGAAATCTGTATAAATCCATTCCCCCTCTATACGAAAGTCCCCAGGCCAAACAGCTACTCGTCAGACGTCTTTTTAGGGCAAAGAAGTTCACCGATTTACCTGAGAGATTTGGCGATCTCACCAGCTCCGCATTGGTGCAGGATGAAAAATGGCAATTTCAACGATATACCGTTGACGACAACCGCGAATATGTCAACGCTTGGTGGAAAGACAGCACTAAAGGTGATCCAGATCTGGATGATATGTGGGGAGCCTTGGCAAGGTTTGTTTTCAAGATAGCTGGGGAAGGAACCGTTACACCAAAAACAAAAGTTATTAAATCTGGCGGAGAGCATTCAGTACAGGTCGAACACTACGAGATTAACGTATCGAGAATTGGTGTTTATATCCGAGATACTTACGACTTCAATGGAGATCAATATCTCGGACATTGGAGCAAAAACTCGCCCCCCCATGTACGGGTATATCAACTTTCCTATGTCGTCGGGGGGAGAGGCGAAAAAGGAAGCTGCCCGGACGATTTTGTGGCTGTCACCAACGAGCGGTTTGACAGCCACAGACAAGTGACAGGCTACGGCGGCGATTTGATTGTATTGAGCGACGTACTGGCGACGACGCTGAAAAAACCTTTCAAATTCCGGGTCACTCCACAAGAAATTGCAAATATCTCGCGAGCTGAATAATGCATCTCTCCAGATTTTCCAAATGCTTACTGACGGTCGCGATCATCATTTCCTCTATTTACGTCTTCGTCAGAAAGAACAGCACGCTGATACGCCCACACTATCCACCTATCTCCATCGCCCTTAATCCTGCAGGCACGTGTGCTCTGACTGAATACAATTTCCGCGGAGGCGAGCGTGGGTACTGGGCGGATCCCTATCGCTGGTTCTTGCTGGCTTCAGGGGACGCGTTTTATACGATTACCGATCTGCGTACAGGCAAGATCATCCGGGACTCAACCACCCAAATCGTCCCCGGCCTGGAAGCCAACTCACTGGGGGCAGTGGCCATGGGAAACGACGTGTTCTATTGGTCTCCCGATGGCACGAAAGCAAATTTCCCGGGCGGCAGGGCCGAGGATTATTTTCACGAATGGACTGATATCAAGGAGTGCGCCGGCGAAAGAGCTGAATCAGATTATGCCAACCTGACCTGCGACGTCGACACTGTCTCGCCGCGCTGTACGGCTTTAAGAGACGCGCTTTAAAAATGAAAAGTTGCATTGCAACTCCGTTTCTGAGCACAGTGGGCATTGCATGCGGAGCTGCAGCGGGAGCGCTCAATACTGCCTTCATCACGAACTGCGGAGAAAGTTGCCCGGATGGCCCGCTTCTATGGGCACTGGGATGTTCCATCGCATTTCCCGCCATCGGCCATTTCCTGTGCAACAAGACGCGGCAAACGGTCGCCAACACTATGTTGGTTGCTGCGGCACTGGCAGCCACCGTTCTACTACCGGCCCTCACGATGTATGCCTACAGCCTTCACGAGAAATATTGGAGACTGCGTGGAAATCAGGTTTACCCAGATATCGAATACAGCCTCATGGTGATTTCAGAGGTACCACTCCCCACACTGGGCATCGCCGAGGCTGAACGCTGTGTCATCAACAATGACCTGCGTTGTGACGAAGACCCGCAAGTATTTCCAGCCCTGTGCCAAAGCGGATTCGTGTCACTACCACGAAAGCATTGGCCCTCTTTCAAGCGGCTGCCGAAAGAAGATCTACAAGGCCTCGCACCTGACGATGACGGCCAACAATATTTTTTAAATGATTTATGCCGACAATAGCAGGCATCAGTGACTCAAATATGAATAACATCAACGCTGCGGTTTCTCATCATGAGCGTGAAATCACCGAACTGCGCTCTGATCCTGCTTTGGCAGCCGAATACCTGAAAGCGGCCGCAGAATTGCTCGACAAGCCAGATGACCGCCCTGCCGCGTTGCTGGCATTGCGCGCCGTGTGCGAAGCGTATGGTGGCACGGGCGCCTGAAGCCGCCCTCACCCAATCGCCACCGACACCCGATACACCAACACCCCCAGCAAACCAAACGCCCCCGCCAGCATGCAATACGGCGCCCACGCGCGGGCGCGCATGCCATAGCCGATCAGGAGCAGCGCAATGCCGATGGCGGGTATCCAGGTGGACGGGCTCTTGAAATCCATGATGCTTGCTCCTTGTCGATGACGTCGCTAATCAACCATCTCCGTACACGGACGCTGCCGCTGCACGCCCGTTTCTCCATCACGCCATCTGGCTGATGGTCTTCCTGAACCGGCCCAGTGCAGCTACAAACAGGACCAGGCCAATTGCCAGGATAGTCAGCAGTTGCGGCCAGATCACTTCCAGGCCAGCACCCCGGTACAGTATGGCCTGCCCCGCCGCGACAAAATGCGTGGTCGGGGCGGCCAGCATGATGTCCTGTACCGGTACAGGCATGCTCTCGCGCGGCGTGGAGCCGCCCGACAGCAATTGCAGCGGCAGCAGCACCAGTACAGTGAGCATGCCGAACTGCGGCATCGAGCGCGCCAGCGTGGCCATGAAGATGCCCATCGATGTGGTGGCAAACAGGTGCAGCACTGTCACCAGCATGAACAACGCCAGCGAACCTTCAATCGGCACCTGCAGCGCCCAGCGCACGATCAGCAGCAGCGAAGCCAGCGCCGCCAGCGCGACCACCGACCCCATCGCCCACACCTTGGCCAGCATGATCTCGGCTGGGCTGACCGGCATCACCAGCAGGTGTTCGATGGTGCCGTGCTCGCGCTCGCGGATGAGCGCAGCACCGGTCAGGATGATGGAGAGCATGGTGACGTTGTTGATGATCTCCATGAGCGAACCGAACCAGGATTGCTCCAGGTTGGGATTGAAGCGCATGCGCAAGGCCAGCCCGACCGGCGTCTCGCTGGCGGCTTCGCTACGGCGCACGAATTGCGTCACCTCGCTGGTGACCATCTGCTGGATGTAGGTGTTGCCGGTGAAGGCCTGGCTCATGCGCGTGGCGTCCACGTTCAACTGCACCGCCGGGGCACGCCCGGCCAGCACGTCGCGCTGGAAGTCGGCCGGGATGTCGAGCACGAAGGTATAGTCGCCCGCATCGAGCCCCGCATCCGCTTCGCGCGCGGTGACCAGCCTGGCCACCTTGAAATGCGGCGGATAGAACAGCGAGGCAATGCGCGCCGACAGCGGCGAGCCATCATTGTCGACGATGGCGATGGCGGCGTTGTGCAGGCTCTCCGGCATGGCGGTGGCGGCGACATAAATCGACAGCGTAAAGGTGTAGGCGATCAACACCAGCATGGCCGGATCGCGCAACAGGCTCCACAGCTCCTTGATGCCGAGGCGGAAAATGTTGGACAGGCTGGCGGGTGCGCGGCGCATCATTGCTCCTGCTTCTTCAACAGCAGCACCGACAGACCCAGGATCACGGGCGCGGCCACCACCAGCGGCCAGAACGAAGCGCCCAGGTCACCCACCGCAAGCGCCTTGCTGAACACGCCACGGCTGATGGTGAGGAAATGCGTGGCCGGATAGACCTGCCCGATCAACGCGCCCATGCCTTCGAGCGACGAGACCGGATTCAAGAGTCCGGCAAACTGCACGCAGGGAATGATGGTGCCGATCATGGTCACGAAGAGCGCCGCGATCTGGCTGCGGGTAAAGGTCGAGGCCAACAGGCCGAAACCGGTGGAGCAGATCACGAAGACCAGCGCGGCCAGCGTGAGCGTGAAGAGACTGCCCTTGACCGGCACGCCGAACACGGTCACCGCCAACACCGTGAGCATGGCGAAATTGAGCATGCCCAGCAGCAGATAGGGCAACTGCTTGCCCAGCAGGAATTCGGTGCGCGTGACGGGCGTGACGTAGAGATTGAGGATGGAGCCCAGCTCCTTCTCGCGCACCACCGACAAGGCCGTCAGCATGGCCGGGATCATCATCAGCAGCAGCGGAATGATGGCCGGCACCATGGCGGGCAGGCTCTTCACGTCCGGGTTGTAGCGGTAGCGCGTCTCGATGGTGGCGGCCTGGCCCACACGCTGACCGAGCCGGTGCGTGGCCATGTCGGCCAGCCACAGTTGATGCATGCCCTGCACGTAGCCGCGCACGGTCTCGGCACGCGTGGGCATGGCGCCATCGACCCAGGCCCCCACTTCCACCGGCTTGCCGCGCGCAATGTCGCGGGCAAAGCCGGGCGGGATTTCAATGGCCAGCGAAATCTCGCCGCTGCGCATGCGGCGGTCCAGGTCCTGGTAATCGCTGATGGGCGGCTGCTCGATGAAGTAGCGCGAGCCGGACAGGTTCAGCGCATAGTTCTGGCTCAGGCCGGTCTGGTCGCGGTCGAGTACGGCGTAGCTGAGGTTTTCCACGTCCAGGTTGATGCCATAGCCGATGATGAACATCAGGATCACCGTGCCCAGCAAGGCCAGCGTGGCGCGCACCGGGTCGCGCCGCAACTCCAGGCTCTCGCGCTGGCTGTAGCTCAGCGCCCGGCCCAGGCTGGTGCGCAGGCGCCCGAGGCGCGGCTGAGGCCGCAAGGGGGGGTGGTTTTGGACCGATGTGACGTTTGCTTCAGGTGCGGACGCAGGAGCGCCCTTCGCCGCCGCTTCTTCCAGATACGCGATGAAGGCTTGTTCCAGATTGGAGGCACCGCGCTGGCGGATCAGCTCTTCGGGCGTGGCGCTGACCAGCACGCGGCCGGCATGCATGAGCGAGATGCGGTCGCAGCGCTGGGCCTCGTTCATGAAATGGGTGGAGATGAAGATGGTCACCTGGTCGCGCCGCGCCAGGTCGATCATCAGTTGCCAGAACAGGTCGCGCGCAATCGGGTCCACGCCCGAGGTCGGTTCATCCAGGATCAGCAGTTCGGGCTTGTGCACCATGGCCACGGCCAGCGAGAGCCGCTGGCGGATGCCCAGGGGCAGGCTCTCGGGCAGGCTGTCCATCACCTCCAGAAGGCCAAAGCGCTGCGCCATCTCCTCGGTGCGCCCATCGATCTGCTCGGGCGGTACGCGGTACAGCCGCGCATGCAGGACCAGGTTCTGGCGCACGCTCAGTTCGCCATACAGCGAAAAGGCCTGCGACATGTAGCCCACGCGGGCACGCGTGGCCATGTCGCGCGGATCGACGGTCTGGCCGAACAGCCAGGCCTGGCCTTCACTGGCGGGCAAGAGGCCGGTCAGCATCTTCATGGTGGTGGACTTGCCGCAACCGTTGGAGCCGAGAAAGCCGAAGATCTCGCCGCGCCGGATGCGAAAGTCCACGTGGTCCACCGCCATGAAGTCGCCAAAGCGCATGGTCAGGCCGCGTGCTTCGATGGCGATGTCGGCCTCGCGTGCCGGGTCCAGCGGGGTCACCTGCACCGGCTGGTGGCCGCGCCGCTTGTCCGCAGGCAGCAAGGCGATGAAGGCCTCTTCCAACGCCGCGGTGCCGGTGCGGGCATGCAGTTCGGCGGGGGTGCCGGTGGCCAGCACCTGGCCATCGTCCATCGCCACCAGGAAATCGAAGCGGTCGGCTTCTTCCATGTAGGCGGTGGCGACGATGACGCTCATGCCGGGACGCTGCTGGCGGATGTGCGCGATCAGCTCCCAGAACTGCGCGCGAGAGAGCGGATCGACGCCGGTGGTGGGCTCGTCCAGGATCAGCAGATCGGGGTCGTGGATCAGCGAACAGCACAGTCCCAGCTTCTGCTTCATGCCGCCCGAGAGCTTGCCCGCTGGCCGTGCCAGGAAAGGCGCCAGGCCGGTACCTGTAGTGAGGGTATCGATGCGGCTGCGGCGCTCCTGTGCGGACTGGCCGAACAGGCGGCCGAAGAATTGCAAGTTTTCTTCCACGGAGAGCGTGGGATAGAGATTCTTGCCGAGCCCCTGGGGCATGTAGGCGATGCGCGGGCAGACCTGTTCGCGGTGGCCGGCGCGGCGCATGTCGCCGCCCAGCACCTCCACGCTGCCCTGCTGCAAGGCGCGCGCACCGGCCACCAGCGACAGGAGGCTGGATTTGCCCACGCCATCGGGACCGATCAGGCCGACCATGCAGGCGGCCGGAATCTCCAGCGATACCGCCTGCAAGGCCGGCTTGCTGCCATAGTGCAGCGACACGCCCGACAGGCGCGCCACCGGGCCCTGGCCGAGCGGCTCCTTCATCGCGGGACCTTCACCGCCAGCGTGGCCGGCCAGTCGCGCGCCTCATCGGTGCGCACCCAGGCCACGCCCGGCAGGCCGGTCTTGACCAGCGTCAGGTGCTGGCGCAGCAGGGCCGGATCGATCTGCGCCTTGACGCGAAACATCAGCTTCTGCCGCTCGCTGGCCGTTTCCACCGTCTTGGGGGTGAACTGGGCGGTGCTGGCGACAAACGAAATCCGGGCCGGGATCACGTACTGCGGTGCTGCATCGAGCACGATGCGGGCCTCGCCGCCCAGCGCCAGCCGGCCGGCCACGGCCTCGGGCACAAAGAAAGTCATGTAGACGTCGCTCAGGTCCACCAGGTTGAGCAGCTTGCCGCCACTGCCCAGCACTTCGCCCGGCTGGACGATGCGATATTGCACGCGGCCGGCGCGCGGCGCGGTGAGCGTGCTGTCGTCGATGTCGACCTTGATGCGCTGGACCGTGGCCACGGCGGCAGTCACCGTGGCGCGCGCACCGCTGACCTGGGTGCGCGCTGCGGCCACGGCGGCCTCGGCGGCGGTCACCTGGGCGCGAGCGGCGGTTACGGCGGCTTGCATGCCCGCCACGCGGGCGCGGTCATCGTCCACTTCCTGCAAGGACGATGCGCCCTCCTTGACCAGCACCTCGGAGCGCGCCAGCCGGCGCCGGGCAGCATCGAGCTCACTCTCGCGCTGGGCGGCCTGGGCCAGGGCGGCCTGATGGTCGCTCTCGCGCACGGCCACCTGGGCTTCTGCACTGGCCACGGCCGAGACCGATTGCTGTTGGCGGGCCTGGGCTTCGTCACGCTGGGCTTCCAGCGACAGCACCTGCATGCGCGCCAGCGGCTGGCCGGCGCTGACGAAATCGCCTTCGTTGACGAGGATGGCATCGACCCGCCCACCCAGCTTGGTGGCCACGTCCACCTCGGTGGCTTCGATGCGGCCATTGCCGCTGGCAAAGCCCTCGCCGGGGCCACCCTGATGCAGGCGCAGCCAGGCATAGGCGGCACCGCCTGCAAGGATGACGGCCAGGGCAGCGGCCAGCAAAGGTTTCTTGGCGTGAGGGAGCGTCATGGTCGAGGTCCGGAAGAAAGGGGGAAGGCCGTGGCCGCATTGCTGTCGCCACCCAGCGCCGCATACAGCGCCACGGCCGAAGACAGCAAGGCGCGCCGGATCTGCACGCGCTGCTGGCGTGCGCTCAGCAGGTCGCGCTGGGCATCCAGCACGTCGAGGAAAGGCGCGGCGCCGTTGTCATAGCGCAGCGTGGACAGGCGTGCCCGCTCGGCCTGGACCTGCTCGGCCGTCTCGGCAATCGCCAGCTGGCGGGCCAGCCACTGGCGTGCGGCCAGGGCATCGGCGACGTCGCGGAAGGCGGCTTGCACGGTTTTCTCGTAACTGGCCACGGCCAGATCGCGCCGCACCTCGGCCAGGTCCAGGTTGTTGCGCAAGCGGCCGGCCGTGAAGATCGGCAGGGAGATGCTGGGCGAGAAGCTCCAGGCATGGCTGCCGTCGCGGAACAGTCCGTTCAGTTCGGCGCTGGCTGTGCCAAGGTTGCCGGTCAGCGAAATGCTGGGAAAGAAGGCCGCGCGGGCGGCACCGATATTGGCATTGGCGGCCTGCAGGCGATGCTCGGCGGCGGCGACATCCGGGCGGCGCGTGAGCAAGAGCGAAGGCGTGCCCGGTGCAATATCGGGGAAGACGGTATCCAGCGCAGAGCGCGCCTGGCCGACTGGCAGATCCACCGGAGCACCGACCAGCAGCGTCAAGGCATTCAGGCGCTGCGCGCGCTGCTGTTCCAGTTGTGCGCCCAGCGCCTGGGCCTGGGTCAGCAGGGTTTCGATCTGGGTCAGGTTCAGGCGCGAGGTGGCCCCGACCTCGACCCGGCGCGCAAAGATGCGATAGCTCTCCTGGCGGCTGGCGATGGTATCGCGGGCGATGGTCAGGCGTTCATCGATCTCGGCCAGCTCCAGCCAGGCATCGGCCACCTGGGCCACCAGGCTCAGGGCAGCGGCGCGGCGCGTGGCTTCGCTGGCCAGGGCACTTTGCAGGGCAGCGTCGTCGAGGCTGCGCAAGCGGCCCCACAGGTCCAGTTCCCAGGTGCTCAAACCCAGTCCGGCCTGATAGGCGCTACCGACCAGCGGTCGGCCGGTCAGGTTGAGATCGGCCGGGGTGCGCGAGCGGTCCACGCCGGCCTGAACCCCAACGGTGGGGAACAGATCGGCGCGCTGGATACCATAAAGCGCCCTCGCCTCCTCGACCCGCAGGGCGGCCGCACGCAGGTCGCGGTTGTTGGCCAGTGCCTGGGTGATGAGCGCTTGCAGTTGCGGATCGCGGAAAAACGCTTGCCAGGCCAGTGCCGGTAGAAGCGCATCAGTGGCGTCGGCCTGCTGCGGGTAGTGCGCGGCGACCGGCGCGGCGGGACGCTGGTAGTCCGGTGCCATCGACTGGCAGGCTGCCAGCACGAAGGGCAAGGCCGCCAACAAGGCTCGTAAAGGACGGACTCGCAATGAGGGCTCGCACATCGTGATTCTCGGCATCGGCAGGATAGGTGGCGCCAAACAATGTGGCGACAAAATGCTTCGTCTTGTGTGTCCACATTATGAAGATCCGTGCTGAAAACCTGATTGATGTACGTCAGGTTACTGACTGATGAGTCGGTAATTTGGGGAAGGCGTGACGGCCCACAGGCGGCATGCGGCGCCAACGATGGGGAACTGCGGGGGGGCAATGGCGAAGGGAAATGCGATGAAGCGGACTGGCCTACTGTGCCACGCCGACCTGATCGATGTAATGGCGCACCTCGGTGGCCACGGCGGCAAACAGCGACTGCAGCTCGGCCAGGCGGGGCTGTGCGCTTTGCGGGGGCTCGGCGCGGGATTGGGTTTCCACGCTCTTGAGCAGTTCGGTCAGCACGCCGGCGCCGACCAGGGCGGTCATGCTCTTGAGGCTGTGTGCTTCGCGTTTGACCTGGGCAGCGTCGTCGGCGCGGATGGCCTGCTCCAGCCGGGCGAAGGTGGCCGGGGCGCTCTGGGCGAAGGTGCCGAACATGTGGCGGCAGGCGGCGACGTCGCCGCCCATGGCATCGAGCAGGGGCTCGGGGTTGATGTGCTGGTATCGGTAGTCGTTCACGCGTTTCTCCCTGGGGCCGACGCAATATACGCAAGATATTGCTTCTTACCAATTTCTTTTTGACAGCGGGTCCGGCGGTGTGGCCTTCAGGCCGGGTCGTGAGCGGTGTAATACGGTGCAGAAGTGGTAACGTAACCAAGCAGGTTGCAGGCGTCAATCACAACCGCTGCGACAGACGCAAAAAACCGCCCCATGAGAAGGGCGGCGGGTACGCAGCGGCCATCCGTGATGGCCGCCGTTCAGTGCAAGCGCGAGGATCAGGCAGCGCGTTCGAGGCGCTGGACGTTGCCGTCTTCGGCGGTGCCGATTTCGATCTTGCGCGGCTTCAGTGCTTCGGGGATTTCACGGACCAGCTCGATGTTGAGCAAGCCGTTTTCCAGGTTGGCGCCGACCACCTTGATGTGGTTGGCCAGCTGGAAGCGCTGTTCGAAGTCACGGGCGGCGATGCCACGGTGCAGGAAGTTGACCTGCTTGTCTTCCTTCTGCTTGCGGCCGGTGATTTTGAGGGTTTCGTTTTCGGTCTCGATGTCGATTTCGCTGCGGGCGAAACCGGCCACGGCCATGGTGATCCGGTATTTGTCCTCGGCCACCAGTTCGATGTTGTACGGCGGATAGCTGGGCTGATCGGTGCGCTGGGCGTTGTCGAACATCTGGGCCAGGCGATCAAAGCCGATAGCAGTACGGTACAGGGGGGAGAGATCGAAGGTACGCATAAAAAACTCCTTTCAAGTAAGCGATGTTTTCGTCGCAGACCTCAACGTCGAGCATCTGCTGGTACCGATCTAGGGATGGGGATTTTGGTTTTCAAGGGATTTTTTTCGAAAAAAATCGAGCGACCACGGCACCCGGTTTTTCTTCTGGAAACGTCCTGTCTACCCCTTGAAAACTGCCAATCCAGCTCCATCCGCCGGGCACGGAAATCACACAGGCCCTAGGCACCCACGCCGATAGCCTTGCCGAAGCGCAGTGAGCCAGTCAGCATGCCCTGACGGAAATAGAAGCGCTGCGCCAGCGCATTGGCCATGCCGGTATCGAGCACCAGGCGGGCGCAACCAGCCTGGGCGGCCACCTGCTCCAGCGCGGCCAACAGCCGTTCACCCCAGCGCTTGCCGCGCTGCGTGCTGGTGACCACCAGATCATCGACATAGAGAAAGGGCCCGTAGACCAGGTTTTCCTGGAAACGGTAGCCCGCCAGGGCGACCACCACGTCCTCCTCCCACGCCGCCAGGATACGGTAGCGCTGATCCGCCTGACGGCCGATGCGCTGCATGAACTCGTCGGCATCGCGCAGGTGCGGGCGCAGTTCGTGCATCACGGCAAAGCAGGCCAGACGGTCGGACTCGGTATCAGCGTGGCGTAGCGCGCCATCGGCAATGTGCCAATCGCCCGCTGCGGCGCTCTTGGAAACGGTATGCATGGTCGGAGAATCGATACGATCAAGGTGGAAAGAGCCTCATCCTACTGAGCCGATGGCATAATCAACAGATCCAAGAAATGACATGTTGACTGGTCCATGAATACCCAGCCTCCCGCCTCCCTGATCAGCCTCGACAGCACCACCGGCGAACCCTATTACCGCCAGATCTATGGACGCCTGCGTGGCGCAGTCGCCGATGGCATGTTGCGGCCTGGCGACCGGATTCCCTCGGCAAGGGCACTGGCGGCCGAACTGGGATTGGCACGCGGCACGGTGGAAGCGGCTTATTCCTTGCTGGCGGCCGAAGGCTACGTGGAGGCACGCGGGCAGGCCGGCACCGTCATTGCCGCCGGGGTGCGCTCGCGGGCCCCGGCCCCGGCGAGCAAGCCAGCTGCCGCACCAGCGCGAACATCCGCAGCCGCCACGCCCTACCCCGGCCTGCCTGACGAAGGCCACGCCGCACGCCAGGGACCGCGCCCGTTCCAGATGGGTATCCCGGCGCTGGACGCCTTCCCGCGCAAGATATGGGCGCGCCTGGCAGCACGGGCGGCACGGGCCACGCAGGTGGCCGACATGCTCTATCCCGCACCGGCCGGGCTGATGGCACTGAGGACGGAAATTGCGCGCTATCTGCAATTGTCACGCGGCATCGATTGCCGGGCCGAACAGGTCTTCATCACCTCCGGTTATCGCGACAGTCTCAACCTGATCACGCGCACCCTGTTCAAGCCCGGTGACAAGGTATGGGTGGAAGACCCCGGCTATGCGCCCACCGCCGCCCTGCTGCGCGAGGCCGGCATGCAACTGGTCGGTGTACCGGTGGATGCTGACGGCATGCAGGTAGCGCACGGACTGCAGCATGCAGCGCGAGCGCGGGCGGCCGTGGTCACACCGGCCCATCACAGCCCGTGCTGCGTGGCCCTGTCGCTGCCACGCCGCCTGGCACTGCTGGAATGGGCCGCACGCGAGCAGGCCTGGATCGTGGAAGACGACTACGACGGCGAATACCGCTACGTCAGCCGTCCCCTGCCGGCACTCAAGAGCCTGGACAGGGATGACCGTGTCCTCTATGCCGGCACCTTCAGCAAGGTGCTGTTCCCGGCCATCCGCCTGGGCTATCTGGTGGTGCCGCATGCGCAGGTGGAGCGTTTCGGGCACAGTGCCCGGCTCTTCTCCGGTGCCGCCCCGGCGCTGACGCAACATATCGTCGCCGACTTCATGGCCGAAGGACATTTCGCCCGCCACATCCAGCGCATGCGGCGCCTCTATGCGCAGCGCCGCACGATGACCATCGCTGGCCTGGAGGCAGTATTGCATCCCCATGTACAGATCGATTCGCCGCCCGGCGGCATGCATCTGCTGCTGCGCCTGCAGGGGCGCCGCTCGGACCGGGTGCTGGCCGAGAAAATGCGCCAGCACGGCATGTTCAGCCGCGCCCTGTCGGAGTGCCTGCTGGCGCCGCGCGCAGGGGTGCCTCCCATGATCATGCTCAGTTTCACCAACATCGACAGCCGCCGCCGTGCCGCCGACCTGGGGCGGCGTATCCTGGCACTGCTGGCACCTTCCTGACATGGCCTAGTACAAATCATCATTCTTGGCACTTACCGACTGGTCCATGAACACGCATGATGGTGGCTTCTTTCCCTCATGAACCAGGAGCATGCCACCATGTCAGACCGTATCGATCTCTACCAGAATGCCACCCTCGCCTACGACGGCTTGCTGGCCGTCAACCGTCATCTCAAGCAATGCAGCCTGCCTGCCGACCTGGTGGAACTGGTGTTCTTGCGGGTGTCGCTGATCAATGGCTGCGCCTATTGCATCGACAAGCATTCGCGCGACCTGCTCAGCAGCGGCATGACGGTCGACAAGCTGGTGCTGGTCCCGGTCTGGCAGGAAGCTGGCGATCTCTTCACGCCGCGCGAAAAGGCCGCGCTGGCCTGGGCCGAAGTGGTGACGCGCATCGAACAGACGGCCGCGCCGGACGCCGATTACCAGGCCGTGATCCAGCATTTCACCGCGCAGGAATACAGCGAACTGACGGTGGCCATCGCCCTGATGAATGCCATGAACCGGCTGGCCATCCCGGGCCGTATGCGGCCGCAGGCTGTGCGTTCCTGAGCGAGAGGCCCTAGGCCGATTTCAGGGCCGCCACCAGCGTACGCAAGGCCATCTGCATGCGCGGCTCCTTGAGCCGTGAATGCAGCCTCACCTGCGCCAGCGGCAGGCTCGGCAAGCCCAGGCGTTCGCCGACTTCCACGGCACCGGGCGGGGCGCTGCGATGGAGCAGTGCCGATACCGCCAGCCCGGCACTGACCGCCGCACCCACGGCCAGGATGCCGCCGCCGACGAACACTTCCACCCAGGGGATACCGGCCGCATCAAGCCTGCGCAAGGATAGTTCCCGGATGCGGCAGGCCGAGGAAAACGTCGCCACACGCAAGGCCGGCCCCGCCCAGCATTGCGCATCGGGATGGGCGAACCAGCCGATGCGTTCTTCCATCACCAATTTGCCGCCCCGGTCCTGGGGTTCTCGGCGCACGATGACGGCATCCAGCTCTCCACGTTCATAGGCCGGCATCAGGTCGTGCGAGGACCCCACCCGCACCTCCACCACCACGCCAGGATCGACCGCATGCACCTGTCCCAGCGCACGCGGCAGACTGGCACCGGCCACGTGGTCGCTGATGCCCACCGAAAACCGTACCGGCCCCTGGTCCAGTTGCTCCAGCGCGCGTTCATGCGCGGCCAGCAGATTGCGCGCGGCCGGCAGGAACTGCTGCCCTTCGGCCGACAGGCGCACTTGGCGCGGCGTGCGTTCCAGCAGGCGACGGCCCAGGCGGTGCTCCAGTTTCTTGAGCTTGAAGCTGACGGCGGACTGCGTGCTGTCCAGCGCCTCGGCGGCGCGCGTGAAACTCTGCAGGTCGGCCGCCAGCACGAAGGCTTGAACGGTGTCCAGATCCAGGGGTTTTTCCATGGTGTGAGGCTCCCTTGCGGTCAGGAATCCATGATGATGAATTTCAATCATTGAAATCATCAATCAGCGGTTTTTCAAATCATCACTCCAGCATAGCATGCACGGCATGGAGGCTTCGCGCTTCCTCGCATCTGCCCTCATCCACCTCGCAAGGAGAACCTCATGCCCCTGGTCCGCATTTCCCTGTTGCGCGGCAAGACCCGCGCCTATCTCAGCGCCATCGCCGAGAACGTCTATGAAGCCCTGCATGAAAGTTTCAACGTGCCCGAGGATGACCGCTTCATGGTCATCACCGAGCATGATCCGGAAGAGCTGGTCTTCAGCCGCAGCTACATGGGCATGGCGCGCACGGATGACTTCGTGCTGATCCAGCTGACGGTCAGCAATACGCGCACGCAGGCGCAGAAGAACGCGCTCTATGCGCGCATCGTCGAGCGCCTGCAGCAGAACCCCGGCATCGGCCCCGATGACGTGATGATCAGCCTGGTCGAGGGCGACAAGGGCAACTGGTCATTCGGGCGCGGGCTGGCGCAATACGTGATCTAAACCGGGGCGCCGGCATGCGCCCTGCTCTGCATGCCGTGCGCTCAACTGCTAGGATGTTGCGCATTCCAATGATTGCGCGGCTGCCGCGCCTCTTCCATGCCACCTGCGACATCCTGCCCCGGGCCGCACGCGCGCCGCCTGTCCCGTTGCCTTGCCATTCTGCTGCTGGCGGCCGGCCTGGGCGCCTGCTCTTCCTCCGGCAAGTACTACGATCCCAACAAGCCCAACCGCACCGAGACGGGCTTTCGCAACAACTATGCGCAGCCCGAGCGAGGCTCCTTCTGGAAGTGGCAGTGGGAGCGCCTGACCCAGGGCTTGCCCAAGCCCCCTGAAAACAACTACCGGTTTCCCGTCGTCAAGCCCGACCTGGCCTGGCTCAAGGCCAACCATGACACACCCAGCGTGACCTGGATCGGCCATGCCACGGCCTTGCTGCAACTCGGGGGCAAGAACGTGCTGACCGATCCCATGTTCTCGCAGCGGGCTTCGCCATTCTCCTTCATCGGCCCGGCGCGCAAGGTGCCGCTGCCGATGCAGATCAGCGAATTGCCGCACATCGACGTGGTGGTGATCTCGCACAACCACTACGACCACCTGGACCAGGCCAGTGTGGAGCAACTCAATCTCCAGGCAGGCGGGCCGCCGCTGTTCTTGGTGCCGCTGGGGGTGCGCGACTGGTTCCTGGCGCTGGGCATTACCAACGTGAAGGAAATGGACTGGTGGGACAAGACCGTGCTGGACAACCTGGACATCTATTTCGTCCCGGCCGTGCATTGGTCGGCGCGCGGCATCTTCGACCGTTCCGAAACGCTCTGGGGTGGCTGGGTGGTGCAGACGGCAGCGCAGGCGCCTGCAGCCGGGGCCGCTACCCATGGGCAAGCCGAACCCTTCTCGGTCTACTTCGCCGGTGACACCGGTTATTCGAAGGACTTCCGCGACATTGGCGAGCGCTTCGGCCGCTTCGACCTGGCGCTCATTCCCATCGGCGCCTATGCGCCGCGCTGGTTCATGCAGAACCGGCATGTCGATCCGGCCCAGGCGGTGCTGATCCATGAGGACGTGCGGGCCAAGCGTTCGGTGGCCATCCACTGGGGCACGTTCGAACTGGCCGACGAGGCGCTCGACGAGCCTCCCAAAGAACTGGCCAAGGCCCTGCGCGAGGCCGGGTTGCCGCAGGAGCAGTTCGTTACGCTCAAGCATGGGGAGACGCTGAAGCTGGATCAGTGACACTCGGGCGGCCGCATCCAATGCTCTTCAAGCGTCGCAGAAGAAGTGGCGCCAAACTGACACCATCGAAGTGCCAATTTGGCACCACGTGCTATGATGCTGTACATCGCCGCTTCAAACGGAACAAATTTGTTTCGAGAAAATGGCGGCAATTTCCCCCCCCTGCACCGGCAGGGAATATTGCTCGGGATATTCTCCGCAAGAAAGCGAGATCACCATGACCGATATCGTTGAAAGGGGCCGGATCACGGCCCGGGTACCACTGGCCGTTGAAGAAAGGTTGAGGGAAGCTGCCGATCTGGTCGGTGCGACGATGAACCAGTTTCTGGTACAAGCCGCACTGGAAAAGGCCAACGAAATCATCGACCGCGAGCGCTTCATCGCAGTGACCCCGCGAGATGCTGAATTTTTGTTGAACCTGCTTGACGACCCATCGCCTGCCAATGCCAAGCTGATGCGCGCGCGCGAGCGTTATCATCGGGCCCGACATGAACGAGTACTTCGTAGCACCGCTGAACAAGACGCACCATCAGACTGAGCACTTTGATTGCGGCACGCCTGCGCTGAACCAATGGTTGCGCACGACGGCAGGGCAGCATCAGGACAAGGGGATTTCCCGTTCGTTCGTCCTCGCTTCGGAGCACACACCTCATGTCGTCGACGGCTACTATGCACTGGCCATCCGCCAGATGGTCGCCACTGCCGGCCTGCCCGCCGCATTTTCAAAGCGCCTGCCGCGTGAAGTCCCTGCATTGACCTTGGCGCGATTGGCGATATGCCAGACCCTGAAGGGCCGAGGGCTCGGCGAGTTTCTCCTTTATGACGCACTATGGCGCGCCAAGGAAGCGAGCAAGCAGGTCGGTGGAACGCTGCTCTTCGTGGATGCCAAGGATGGCAACGCCGCCAGTTTTTATGCGCAGTACGGATTCAAACCCATGCTGGACTCTCCATTGACGCTGGCCATCTCCTTGTCAAAAATCACTTGAGACGCCCCCATCGGGATCTCCAAAAAGTAAAAGGCTGGATCTGCTTTGCAGATTCCAGCCTTTACTTCATGCGTGGACCAATCCGGCCTGATTACAGCTTGGACGCAATCAGCTTGCCCAGGCGTTCCACCCCGGCGCGGATCTGCTCCGGCGGCACCGTCACGAAGGACAGGCGCAGCGTGTTCTTCTGCGCCACGTTGGCGTAGAACGGTGCGCCCGGAACGAAGGCGACCTTCTCCTGTTCCACGGCTTCGTTCAACAGCGCGCTCGCATCCAGATGTTCGGGCAGGGTCACCCAGATGAACATGCCGCCTTCCGGCTTGCTCCAGCTGCAGCTGGCCGGGAAGTACTGTTGCAGCGCGTCCAGCATGGCCTGGCACTGGTCGCCGTAGAGCTTGCGGATGGTCGGCACGTGCTGGTCCAGGAAACCGTCCTTGATGGCTTCGTACACCACCATCTGGGTCAGTTGCGCCGTGTGCAGGTCGGTGGCCTGCTTGGCCTGTTCCATCTTCAGGATCAGCGGACGCGGCGCGACCACGTAGCCCAGGCGGATGCCAGGAGTCAGGACCTTGGAGAAGGAACCCATGTAGATCACGCCCGAAGGATTCATCGACAGCATCTTGGGCAGCGGTGCGTTCTGGTAGCTCAGGGCGCCATACGGATCATCCTCGATCAGCGGCAGGCCCAGGCGGGCACAGGTTTCCACCAGCTTGAAGCGGCGCTCGACGGGCAGGGTGCGGCCGGTCGGGTTCTGGAAGTTGGGCAGCGAATACAGCATGCGCGCACCACCGGCGATGGCTTCGATGGTCTCGGGTTGCAGGCCGGACTCGTCGCTGGGCACGGACTCGAACTGGGCGCCATAGAGCGCGAAGGCTTGCAGCGCACCCAGGTAGCTCGGGGTCTCGACCAGCACCTTGCTGCCTTCGTCGATGAGCACCTTGCCCAGCAGGTCCAGACCTTGCTGCGAACCGGACACCATCAGTACCTGTTCGGCGGTGATCTGTGCGCCATTGGTGGACAGCGATGCGGCGATCCATTCACGCAGCGGCAGGTAGCCATCGGTGGGGCCGTATTGCAGGGCCATCTTGCCTTGCTGGCTCAGCACGCGGTCGAAGGCGGTCTTCATGTGCTCAACCGGGAAGGTCAGCGGCGAAGGCAGGCCACCGGCGAAGGAGGTGATGTCGGGACGCATCGTCACCTTCAGGATTTCACGGATGGCCGAGCTCTTCATGGCTTCGGCGCGCTGGGAAAACTGCCACTGCAGCGGTGCGGGATTTTCGAGTTTCATACGGGTCGTTCAGTCTGTGTTCGGTGTGAGTGTGCTTCGGGCCGTGCGGCTTCTGTGGCCGCAACAGCCGGCAAGGCGAGGGATCAGGCGATCTCGGCAATCATTTCGATTTCCACGCAGGCGCCCATGGGCAGCTGCGCCACGCCAAAGGCGGAACGGGCATGCTTGCCGGCCTCGCCGAAGACTTCGCCGATCAGTTCGGAGGCACCATTGGTGACCAGGTGGTGCTCGGTGAATTCGCCGGTCGAATTGACCAGGCTCATCAGCTTGACGATGCGCTTGACGCGCGTCAGGTCGCCGCCACAGGCCGCCTGCAGGGTGGCGATCAGGTCCACGGCCACGGCGCGTGCGGCCAGCTTGGCGTCGTCGGTGCCGATGTCGCGTCCGAGCTGGCCGACCCATACCTTGCCATCCTTCTTGGCCAGGTGGCCGGAGAGGAAGACGGTATTGCCGGTTTGTGCGTACATCACATAGGCTGCTGCCGGGGTGGCCACGGCGGGCAGTTCGATGTTCAGTGCTTTCAGCTTTTCATAGACGGACATGCGGTACTCCCTGTTGGACAACGCCCGCTTGCGCGCCAGAAGGCAGGGGCGTTGCGCGTTGACAAAATGTGAAAAAACAAGTGTTCGATTATCTCAAAAAACCAGCGCTTTAGCCCGCGCCGGCTGAACTATTTCGGCTCGCAAACCCGTTCAGCGCTGCGTCAGCGCCCTTTTTCGCCCCTCCCCGGGCCCGGCTCAGCGGCGCACTGCCATGCGGCGGCCAATGGCGACCACCACGATCACGGCCAGCGCGAAGAGCATGTTGCTCGCATCCAGCGCTTCATGGGCGATCACGGCGGCGCCCAGCAGGCTCATGAAGGGTTGCAACAATTGCACCTGGCCGACGCGGGCGATACCGCCCAGGGCCAGCCCCTTGTACCAGAAGAAGAAGCCGATGAACATCGAGAACAGCGACACATAGCCAAAGGCCAGCCAGGCCGGGCCCGAGGCGCTCACGCCGTACTGCCAGCCCAGCCACACCGACACCGGCAGCATGACCGGCAAGGCCACGACCAGCGCCCAGGCGATCACGTTCTGCCCGCCCATGCTCTGCGCCAGCCGCCCACCTTCGGCATAGCCCATGGCAGCGGTGATGACGGCGGCAAAGAGCGCGAAGTCAGCCAGATGAAAACTGCCGCCCCCTTCACGCAAGGCGAAGGCGATCACAATGCCGGAGCCGGCCAGCGCCGCCAGCCAGAAGCCCCGCGAAGGACGCTCACCGAAACGCAGCGCGCCGAACAAGGCGGTCGCCAGTGGCAACAGGCCGACCACGACGGCGCCATGGGCCGCCGGTACGTAGCGCATCGCAATCGAGGAAAACAGCGGGAAGCCCACCACCACGCCCAGCGCCGTGATGACCAGGCCGCGCAGTTGTGGCCGGGTCGGGCGCGGCGCCTTGATCCAGGCCAGCAGCACCAGCGCACAGACCCCGGCCACCACCGCGCGGCCGAAGGCGACGAAGGCCGGGTTCAGTTCGGCCACGGCGATGCGGGTAAAGGGCAGCGTGAGGCTGAACACGGCCACGCCGATCAGGCCCAGCCACATGCCGCGGCTTTCGTGGCGGACCGGACTGATTGCCGGGGATGGCGCCGTGGAGTTGCCTGGTGGACTGCCTGCCTGCATGAGTGCCCCCTGTCGTCGAAACGATGGATTGATATAAATGATTTATACGTTCCTGCTACCTGCCCTGCCCTCGTCTCTCTTACAGCCAGATCGCCAGCGCCGAATAGAGCGTCAGCAGGATCATGGTGGCCGCAAAGAGCAGGCGCCAGCGCGGCTGTTCGAGATAGCGCCGCAAGACCGCACCGGCACCGGCCCACACCGAGACGCAAGGCAGGTTGATGGCGCAGAACACCGCACAGTAGATCAGGATGGCCAGCCATCCGGACTGCTTATGCAACAACGGCATGAAGGCCGAGGCGCCGGTAATGGCCATCACCCAGGCCTTGGGATTGGCAAACTGGAACAGCGCCGCAGCCCCAAAGGACATCGGCCGCACCGCCCGCTCGCCCGCGCCGGCGACGGCCATGCGGCGCAACTGCCAGGCCAGGTAGAGCAGATAGGCACAGCCCAGTGCCTTCAACAGCACCACCACGGCCGGCACCGCCACCACCAGCTCGCCTATACCGAATGCGCATACGGCCAGCAGCACGCCGAAGCCGAAGGTGATGCCCAGCATGTGCGGCAGGGAACGGCGAAACCCGAACCAGATGCCCGAGGACGTCAGCATGATGTTGTTCGGCCCTGGCGTGATGGAGGAGACGAAGGCAAACGACATCAATGGCAGCAAGGCTTCGATCATGCGGTTCTCCTCTGCGCCGCCGGCGTCAGCGAGAGCACCTGGGCCGGCGCCAGCAGGGCATCGGCGGTGGCACTGTCGCGCGCCAGCACGCGGGCAAACACGTCGTGATCGACGTTGCCGCCGGAGAGCGTGATGCCGATCTTCTTGCCGCGCAGCCGCGTCCGCAGTTGCAGTGCTGCCGCCAGGGCGCAGGCGCCCGCGCCTTCGGCAACGTTGTGGGTGGCGATGAAGGCCAGCTTCATGGCATCCATCACTTCATCATCGGTAACGGCCACGACTTCATCGACCTCGGACAGCATCACCTCCAGCGAAGCCTGGTCCGGCACGCGACAGGCCACGCCATCGGCGATGCAGGTCGAGACCGGCGCCTCGATCTTGCAGCCGGCCTCAAAGGACAGCTTGTAGGCCAGCGCATGGGCCGAGACCACCCCGATGATGCGGGTCTTCAGGCCCAGCGCATTGCGGGCCGCGACCGCGCCGCACATGCCCGAGCCCTGGCCGATGGGCACCAGCACCAGGTCCAGCCCGGGCTGGGCCGCGAAGAGTTCCATCCAGTAGGTCGAGACACCGGCCACCAGATCGCGGTGGAACGAGGGAATCATGTGCAGTTGCCGCTCGGCGGCCAGGCGCTGTGCGTGTTCGCGGCTGTCCTGGAATTCGCTACCGTGCTCGATCAGCTCCACGCCCAGCGCGCGCATGGCGGCATTCTTTTCGCGGCTGTTGCCTTCGGGCACCACGATGGTGGCGGCAATGCCGAAGCGCCGCGCCGACAGGCCGACCGACTGGCCATGATTGCCGCGCGTGGCCGAGATCACACCGGACAGTTGCGGCTGCTGCCGGGCCAGATGATGCAGGTAGACCATGCCACCGCGCACCTTGAAGGCGCCCGTCGGCGCGTGGTTCTCATGCTTGACCCAGAGCTCGGCACCCAGCGCCTGGTTCAGCAGCGGCCAGCACAGTTGCGGCGTCGGCGCCATGCCGGCATAGACGATGCCGGCCGCCTGTTCGATCTCGTCCATGCCGGGCAGCAGATCGCGGCCAGTACAGTTGGCTTGAGTGGCTTGGTGAGCATGGGCGGACAGGCTGGTCATGACGGTGGTCTCCTCGAAAAGATGCGAAACAAGAGCGTTGATCGCGACGCAGCCCGGCGCATTTCTGCCAGGCCACTTATTCTTGCACTGGCTGACATCCTAGCCGACAATACCGGTACAGTACCTGTACACTTTTCCAAATAGTTTTGAACATTGTCACGGTAAAATGACCAATACAGTCAAGCATCTGCGCAGCATCCCGTCCCAGACACTTGCCAGCGACAGTGCCCTGCCCGGCTGGCCGCTGCTGATACGGGAGAGTGGCGAATCGCTGGTGGACCAGATCGTGCGCGGCGTACGGGCGCGCATCGACGACAAGCTCCTGCGCGGCGGTGCGCGCATGCCCTCGATCCGGCAGTTTGCCGAGGCCCACGAGATTTCGCGCTTTACCGTGGTGGAAGCCTTTGACCGGCTGGTGGCCCAGGGCTATCTGGAGTCGCGCCGGGGCTCGGGCTTCTACGTCAAGGAACGGGTGGCCATCGCCAACGGCTACGGCAACCTGGCCGCACAGGCCGAGGCAGTGGCCGAAGCCGAGCGCGGGCTGGATGTGGTCTGGCTGGTGCGCAACATGTTCCGCCAGATGCCGCCGCACAAGATGCCCGGTGGCGGCCTGCTGCCGCCGGACTGGCTCGACGGCGAACTGATCGCCAACGCCCTGCGCGCCATCAGCCGTGACAATCCTTCGCTGCTGCTGGGCTATGGCACGCCCTTGGGCTTCCTGCCGCTGCGCCAGCAGTTGCAGCTGAAGCTGGCCGAGCTGGAAATCGCCGCCGCTCCCGAGCAGTTCGTGCTGACCACGGGCGTGACGCAAGCCATCGATACGGTAGCGCGGCATTTCCTGCGGCCGGGCGACGTGATCTTCGTGGATGATCCGGCCTGGTTCCTGATGTTCGGCTCCTTTGCCGCGCTGGGCGCCAAGATCGTCGGCATCCCGCGCCTGGCCGACGGCCCGGACATCGCCCAGTTGCGCGAGCTGGCAGCCATCCACAAACCCAAGCTGTACGTGATCAACTCGGTGCTGCACAACCCGACCTCGACCTCGCTGTCGGCCGCCAAGGCTTTCCAGGTGCTGCGCATTGCCGAGGAGCACGACTTCATCATCGTCGAGGACGACATCTATTGCGACATGCACCCCGGCACCGCCGTGCAGGCCGCCACGCGCATTGCGGCGCTGGACCAGTTGCAGCGGGTGATCTACCTGGGCGGATTTTCCAAGACGCTCTCGGCCAACCTGCGCGTGGGCTTCATCGCCACCTCGGCCGAACTGGCGCGCAGCCTGGCCGATCGCAAGCTGCTCTCGACCCTGACCACCGGCGAGATCGGCGAACGGGTGGCTTACCGGGTGCTCTCCGAAGGGCACTACCGCAAGCATGCGGAGCGCCTGCGTGCACGCCTCAACGGCGCGCGCGACAAGGTGATGCGCCAGCTCGAACGGCTGGGCATGGACGTGGGCGATCCGCCGCCGTGCGGCATGTTCCTGTGGGTCGATACCGGGCGCGATACCAACGTGCTCACCGAAGAGGCCATGGAACAGGGTTTCCTGCTGGCACCGGGCAGCTTGTTCTCCCCCGCCCAGCTGCCCTCCACCCGCATGCGCATCAACGTGGCCGGGATGTCGGACCCCGGCATCTGGCGCTTCCTGGAACGGGCAATGGCCGGTTGAAGCCGTCGCCCGGCGACAGGCAAATTCAAAAAAAACTCACAAAGTGAAGAAAAACGCCAAAAATTGCGGTTGAAAAACCGCAAGTCTCTCCCTATATCCTGCCCACAGACGATTAACTCTGCCTATTTCACTCATCCATTTCTTCAATAAGGACAACCACATGGCATCCGAAAAACAGACCATGGGCTTCCAGGCCGAAGTCAAGCAACTGCTGCAATTGATGATCCACTCGCTGTATTCGAACAAGGAAATCTTCCTGCGCGAGCTGGTCTCCAACGCCTCGGACGCGGCCGACAAGCTGCGCTTCGAGGCCATCAACAATGGCAGCCTGTTCGAGGACGATCCGGAACTGAAGATCAAGATCAGCTTCGACAAGGCGGCGCGCACCATCACCATCTCCGACAACGGCATCGGCATGAACCGTGACGAGGCCATCTCGCACCTGGGCACCATCGCCAAGTCGGGCACCAAGGAATTCTTCTCGCGCCTGTCGGGCGACCAGCAGAAGGATGCCGCCCTGATCGGCCAGTTCGGCGTGGGCTTCTATTCCGGTTTCATCATCGCCGACCGCATCACGGTCGAGACGCGCCGTGCCGGCACGCCCGCTTCCGAAGGCGTGCGCTGGGAATCCGAAGGCGCGGGCGATTTCTCCATCGAGCAGATCGACAAACCCAATCGCGGCACCGACATCATTCTTCACCTGCGCGAAGGCGAAGATGAATTCCTCTCCTCGTGGCAGCTCAAGTCCATCATCCGCAAGTATTCCGACCACATCTCCCTGCCCATCCTGATGAACAAGGAAGAATGGGATGAGGAAAAGAAGGAAACCGTGCAGAAGGACGAGCTGGAAACGGTCAACCAGGCCAGCGCCCTGTGGACCCGCAGCAAGTCGGACATCACGCCCGAGCAATATGAAGAGTTCTACAAGCACGTCTCGCACGACTTCGGCGCGCCCCTGGCCTATACCCACAACCGCGTGGAGGGCCGCAGCGAATATACCCAGTTGCTCTACATCCCGGCGCGCGCCCCGTTCGACCTGTGGGACCGCAACAAGCGCGGCGGCATCAAGCTCTACGTCAAGCGCGTGTTCATCATGGACGATGCCGAGCAGCTGATGCCGGTCTACCTGCGCTTCGTCAAGGGCGTGATCGATTCGGCCGACCTGCCGCTGAACGTCTCGCGCGAGATCCTGCAGGAGTCCCGCGACGTGCGCGCCATCCGCGACGGTTCGGCCAAGCGCGTGCTGAGCCTGCTGGAAGAGCTGGCCAACAGCGAAGAACAGGCGCAGAAGGACAAGTACACCACCTTCTGGACCGAGTTCGGCCAGGTGTTGAAGGAAGGCATCGGCGAGGATGCGGCCAACAAGGAACGCATCGCCAAGCTGCTGCGCTTTGCTTCCACCCACAATGACAGCGACGTGCAGAACGTGTCGCTGACCGATTACGTGGGCCGCATGAAGGAAGGCCAGGACAAGATCTACTACGTCACCGCCGAGACCTGGCAGGCCGCCAAGAACAGCCCGCATCTGGAAATCTTCCGCAAGAAGGGGGTGGAAGTGCTCTTGCTGACCGACCGCGTGGATGAGTGGATGCTGTCCTTCCTGACCGAGTTCGAGGGCAAGGAACTGGCGTCCGTCGCCAAGGGCGGACTGGACCTGGGCAAGCTGGAAAACGAGGCTGAAAAGAAGCAGCACGAAGAAACCCAGGCCGAGTACAAGGATCTGGTCGAGAAGATGAAGACCGCCCTGGGCGACAAGGCCAAGGAGGTGCGCGTGACCTTCCGCCTGACCGATTCCCCGGCTTGCCTGGTGGCCGACGAGAACGAGCTGTCGGGCAATCTGGTGCGCATGTTGAAGGCCGCCGGCCAGGCTGCGCCGGAATCCAAGCCGACCCTGGAAATCAACCCGGACCACCCGCTGGTGCAGCGCCTGAAGTACGAAGAAGCGCGCTTCGACGACTGGTCGCACATCCTCTACGACCAGGCCCTGCTGGCCGAAGGCGGTGCCCTGGCGGACCCGGCCAGCTTCGTCAAGCGTCTCAACGACATGCTGCTGGCCATGGCTGCGAAGTAAGTTTCTTCATGTATTGCAGCATGCCCGCCGGCCTCGATGGCCTGGCGGGCAGGAGCGCCGCCTGCCGGGAGTCCGCAGGCGGCGTTTTCATTCATATCGGCTTGCAGCCATGATGCTGGCTGGTTAACATCGACCTATGGAATTGCACTTCATCAATCCGCGCAAGAATGCGCTGGCCTACCTGGTCAAGATTCTCTCCGGCTGCCTGATCCTGTGGTACGGCTTGCGCTCGCTGGGGATCGCGGAGCCCTACTGGGCCATGATTTCGCTCATCATCGTGACCGAGCCGGACATGACGGTGGCCAAGGCCAATTTCCGCGCGCGGGTGATCAATACGATTTCGGGCTGCATCGTCTCCTGCATTGCGCTGGTGATATTCGGCCCGACCTTCATCGCCATGCTGGCCGCGCTGACGGCGGCGGTGGTGGTGGCCATGCTGCTGCAGAACTATCCCAGCAACTGGCGCCTGGGACCGGCCACGGTGGTGATCCTGCTGTCGGCGGCCTTTACCGGTAACGGACTGCACGAGGAACTGCACCTGGCCTTCATGCGCGTGGGGGAAGTGCTCGTCGGCAGTACGGTGGCGCTGTTGCAGACGGTGGTCTACATGTGGTGGCTGAGGATGCGCAAGCCGGCAGGTGGCGATGCGACGGGCAATTCCTGAAATCAGGAAGAAAATCGACAGACCTGTAGCCGCACAACTGAAGATATGGGCGAAAAAAAGCAGGACCGCAGTCCTGCTTCTTCATATGGCGGTGACCGATCAGTGGGTCACGCGGGTGGTACGGCCGTTGGACAGCAGACGCACACGTTCGCCGATGCGGAAAGGTTCATCTGCATCCTGGGTGATGGCACGCAGTTCGCCGTTATCCAGGCGCACGGTGATTTCCAGGCCCGGACGGTTGTTCAGGTGGGCTTCGGCCTGGTTGCCCAGCACGCCACCGGCCAGGGCACCGACGATGCCGACCGCCAGGGCACCGTTGCCGCCGCCGATGTTGGAGCCGGCAGCGATGCCGCCCAGCGCCGCGCCGCCCAGGGTGCCGATGCCGGTCGAACCCTTGTCGATGGTCACGTTGCGGATCGATTCGACCACGCCCATGCGCACGGTCTGTTCACCTTGGGCCTGGTGGGAGCTGTAGACGCTGGCCGAGTTGGGGGTCACTGCGCAGCCGGCCACCAGGGAGCCCAGGGCTGCGATCACAAGCAATTTCTTCATACAAAAAACTCCGACTGATAACTGTTTGGCCCGTCTCCGGGCGGCGGGGGAATTCGTGCGTCCGCGCGAACGCGACATGATCGCGCGTTTGGCGCCGGGGCACATAATCCTTTACATCTTAATACAAAGACGTCCCGAGCCGGAAATCCACCGCAGCGCGGGACATCAATAAGCGATGTGCCAGCGGCGATACAGGAAGGCCAGCACGAACAGCGGCCCGACCAGCAAAAAACGCAGATCCTCGAAAAAGGACGGCTTCTTGCCCTCGATACGGTGGCCGATGAACTGGCCGATCCAGGCCAGCACGAAGACCACGGCCGACACCGGCAGCACCGCGGCGGCAGGTAGCCGCGCCAGCACCACCAGCATCACCGCCGACATGGCCAGCATGCCTACGGCAAAGGGCGGCGACAGGCGCAGATACCACGCCAGCGCAGCAGCGGCCACCAGCAGGGCTACGGCCGGGGAAACGATCCAGCACAGCCCCAGCAGCGAAAACACGATGGCCGGCACGCAGACGCAGTGGATCAGTTCATTCATCGGATGACGATGGCTTTCTGCATAGTGGTCCAGCAGTGCATCGATGCGGCGGGGGGAATTCGTGCTGTCCATGCGGGGCTCCCTGCTCGGTGGCTATTAAATGGCTGGCCAGGGCCTCAGCGGCCACCGGAAACGTCGATGAAGGTGCCGGTGGCATAGGAGGATTCGTCCGACAACAGCCACAGGATGGCGTGGGCGACTTCCTCGGCGGTGCCGCCGCGCTTCATCGGTACGGCATCCTTGAGCCGGTCCACCCGGCCGGCCTCGCCACCGCTGGCGTGGATGTCGGTATAGATCAGGCCCGGACGCACGGCATTGACGCGAATGCCTTCGGCGGCCACTTCCTTGGCCAGGCCGATAGTGAAGGCATCGATGGCGCCCTTGGAGGCGGCATAGTCCACGTATTCGCCCGGACCGCCCAGTTTGGCGGCCATCGACGACAGGTTGACGATGACCCCGCCCTGCCCGCCGTGCCGGGTGGACATGCGCTTGACCGCCTCGCGGGCGCACAGCAGGCTACCGGTGACGTTGGCCACCAGCACGCGGGTGATGCGCTCGGCGCTCATGGCTTCCAGGCGCGACTGGTGTTCGAGGATGCCGGCGTTGTTGACCAGGGCGGTCACGCGCCCCAGTTCCTGATCGGTGGTGGTGAAGAGGCGCAGCACGTCTTCTTCCTTGGAGACATCCCCTGCCACCGTAATGGCCCGGCCGCCTGCGGCGCGGATCTGGCCTGCGACCGACTCGGCGGCCTCGCGGTTGGAGACATAATTGACGCAAACGGCGTAGCCGCGCTGGGCTGCCAGCAGTGCGGTCGCCGCGCCGATGCCACGGCTGCCGCCTGTGACGATGATGACTTTATCTGTCATGTTCAGTCTCCCTTGAATGAATGGCCCGGCATGTGGCGCCTGGGCGGGGTTAAGCTAAGATGTGAAACCTTGCGCATTTTGCCGCAAGCCCACCGTCTCTGCAGACGCACCATTGTGCACGGGCAGCAATGCGGATGTGGCTTGCTGAAATTCTTTTCATCCCAGCCGTTTGCCATGCCTGCTCGTGTGACCTCTACGCCGTTATCCTCATCTGCTGATCCCTTGTTGGCAAGCTTTGCGCCGGTGGTGGCGCCGGATACCCGCATCCTGATCCTGGGCAGCCTGCCGGGGTCGGCTTCGCTGGCGATCCGGCAGTATTATGGGCATCCGCGCAATGGGTTCTGGCGCCTGGTGGGCGACGTCATCGGTGTCGATCTCTACGGGATGGACTACGCCACACGCCTGTCCACGCTGCTGCAGCACCAGATCGGCCTGTGGGACGTGATCGCCCAGGCCAGGCGGATCGGCAGCCTCGACAGCGACATCCGGGATCACAGCGGCAATGACCTGCTGGCCTTGATCGCTACGCTGCCGGCGCTGCAGACCATCGCCTTCAATGGTGCAACGGCAGGCAAGATCGGGATGAAGGCCTTGGGAGCGCTGGCGGAAAAATATCGGGTGCTGGTGCTGCCGTCGAGCAGTCCGGCGCATGCGGCGTTGGCATATGAAGACAAGCTTGCCCGGTGGAAGACCTTGATATCGGAACGCCGCTAATTCCACACCGGCCGGTAGAGAATGCCGAGCCGATCCGCCAGGTTCGCCAGACGCCGGTCCAGCGTCCACAAGAGTGCTCCGGGTGTCATTCGCGCTGAGGCCAACAGCGTCACGTCGACCAGGCCGCATCCAAGGCCATAGAGCTGCTCCCGCTCTATCAAGGCAAGTACCTCATGGTGGGTGGCCTGCTCTGCTTTGCGCAACGAAGCAAGGCTATCCAAAGTACGGCCACGTGCCGCGGGCGGCGTGCCACAGGCAAGTTCAAGCACGATCATGGGATGCATCAAGACCGAGTCCGAGACCAGAAGCATGCTCAATACCTCGTTATGGCGCCGGAAATGATCCACCCATACCGATGTGTCAACCAACACGCCACTCATTGAGCGGGTCCATCCTTGCGCCGGGGAACGTCGGCCATATCTGGCATGCTTCCGCCCAAAGCGGCCAGGCGCTTGGCGGCCTGGACGCGGACAAAGGTCTTGATCGCTTCGCGGAACAACTCGCCCTTCTCCATGGAGGGGTCTGCCATCTCCAAGGCGCGTTCGTACAATTCATCTTCGATCGTGACAGTGGTGCGCATCGCAATCTCCTTCGCATCATTATTGAGACTTTATCGCATCAATAATAGCATCATCGCAGGCTGGCCTTTTCATTACTTCCGTAAGAACAAATAGTCATAAAACTCTCCCGAAAACCCGCCATTGAAGATCAAATACTGCAATGCCTTCGCGAAAAACACGATGGCGCAGAAGACGACGGCCAGCTTGAGGCAGAGGATGAGGTTCTTGAGCATGGCAGCAGTGTAATGGAGCTGCGCGCGCCTGCGCACTTCTCTTCCGAGAAACGGACGCAAAAAAACCGCCCGGCCAGGGGGCGGGCGGTGGCAGCGGAGAGACGCCTGCGAGTCGGGCTTAGAAGGCTGGCACCAGCGAGCCCTTGAATTCGGTCTCGATGAATTTGCGCACTTCTTCCGACTGGTAGGCCTGCACCAGCTTCTTCACCCAGGGCTTGTCCTTGTCCTCGACACGGGTGGCGATGATGTTGGCGTAACGGCCACGTGGATCCTCCACGGCGATGGTGTCCTTCTGCAGGGACAGGCCAGCCTTGTAGGCATAGTCATTGTTGATCGAGGCCGCCGCCAGGTCGTCCAGGGAACGCGGCAGCTGCGCGGCATCCAGCTCGATCAGCTTGAGCTTGCGGGGATTGTCGATGATGTCCAGCGGGGTGGCGTTGACGCCATTCTCGCCCACACCCGGCTTGAGCTTGATGAGGCCCGCCTTCTGCAGCAGCAGGAGCGCACGGTTGCCGTTGGAGGGATCATTCTGGATGCCGACCTGGGCGCCGTTGGGCAACTGCTCCACCGACTTGAACTTGCGCGAGTAGATGCCCAGCGGGGCGGTAATGGTCAGCCCCACCGGCACGATCTTGTAGCCACGGGCGGCGATCTGGCTTTCCAGATAGGGACGGTGCTGGAAAGCATTGGCATCGAGGTCGCCAGCGGCCAGCGCGGCGTTGGGCTGGAGGTAGTCGCTGAAGACCACGGTCTGTATTTCCAGACCGTCTCGCGCGGCGACCTTCTTGACGACCTCGAAGATGGCCTCGGCACTGCCGACCGAGATGCCGACCTTGATCTTGTTCTTGTCCTGCGCGCTGGCACCCAGCGGGGCCAGGACCAGGGCCAGCGCAGCAACGGAGGCGATACGCTTGATGATTGCAGCCAATGGCATGGGAACTCCGGAAATAGTGAGGACCGCATCCTCACATGCCATCACGCCAGGCAGAAGGAATGAATTCGCATGTCGATATGCACAAAGCGCGCGCAAGCCGCTGGCCGGCCGCCAAGGCAAGGTATCATTCGGCATCCGCAGGCGGCCTCTCCCCGGCTGCCGCGTCCGTTTCGTTCACACCATGCTCATCCGAAGAAAATCCATCGAAGCCCAGGCCAACACCAAGGCTGGCCCCAATCGCCGCCGTCAACAGCTGGAAGCCGACGCCAGCAAACCCCGCAAGCCGAAATATGCACCGGTCACGCTGTCCGAGCTGGAAGGCGTGCGCTACCTGCATTTCGGTACCGAGTGGGTGCAAGGGGCGATGCGCATTCGCAAGCCTGACTGGATCGAGCTGGAATACGCGCAACAGATGATGGCGTGGATGCTCTTCAACCGCACGCCACGTCACATCGTGCAGCTCGGCCTGGGGACCGGGGCACTGACCAAGTTCGCCTACCGGCAATTCCCGCAGGCACAGGTGACGGCGGTGGAGCTGAATCCGGCCGTCATCGCCATCTGCCACAGCATGTTCAAGCTGCCCGAGCCGGACGACAGGCTGATGATCATCGAAAGCGATGCCATGGACTTCATCGTCCATGCGGCCAGCCATGGCATCATCGATGCCCTCCAGGTGGATCTCTACGATGCGACCGCGCGCGGGCCGGTGCTCGACAGCCCGGAGTTTTACCAGGCCTGCTATGACAGCCTGGCGCCGGGCGGGGTGATGACGGTCAATCTCTTTGGCGACCATCCCAGCTATGCCAAGAACCTGCGGGCAATGGAATATGCTTTCGACACCGTGGTCTCGTTGCCGGAAGTCCATGATGGCAATGTTGTCGCGCTGGCCTTCAAGGGGGCGGTGGAATTCGATTTCCCTGAACTGTATGCGCGCGCGGCCCTGATCGAGAGCCAGACCAAGCTCCCGGCCAAGTCCTGGGTCAACGGGATCAAGGCGGGCTTGTCGGCCGATTGAGCAGGAAAATGAGGCCAGGCGTGGCATTGGAGACGAAAAGATAAAATATTTTTATCTTTTTTCCAAAAAAGGCTTGCACGACCCTGACCTCCCTCCTATAATGCGCTCTCTCTTGCAGCACTGAGGCAACAACGAAGTGCAGCAAAGGGGCGTTAGCTCAGCTGGTAGAGCAGCGGACTCTTAATCCGTAGGTCCACAGTTCGAATCTGTGACGCCCCACCAAATTTCAAAAGGCCTCCCCACCCGAGGCCTTTTTCACTTCCAGGTCGACCTGATCGTTTCAGGAACACCACGGGGCGTTAGCTCAGCTGGTAGAGCAGCGGACTCTTAATCCGTAGGTCCACAGTTCGAATCTGTGACGCCCCACCAACAACGAAAAGCACCACGAGTGATCGTGGTGCTTTTTTTGTGTCTGCGTGCCTTGCAGACTTGTCAGTCCACGGGCCGCGCCCCCGCGCCCCCTCGCCCCCTGTTCTGTCCTCTTGCACTCCCTGCTGCCACTCCCGCTTATTGCGCGCGATGTCTCACTGCCGGGAGCGCACTACTTTTCCTGCGAGATGTCCATCGGGCTGGCTGCTTCAGCCTCCCCGCTCTCCGGCAGCCCCACCGGCACCTTGCGCTGCCGTCCCGGCCGGGTTCGCTTGTTCTCGGTGGCCGTGGGCAAATCGCGCTTCTTCTTCGCGCCCTTGGACATCTGCGACAAGCCCGACAGCAACTGCACCAGCGAGCTGCGCATGGTCGCATCAACCGCGCGATAGCAGGCAATCAGTTCACTCTCCTCGGGGCTGGGCCTGGCGCCGCGTACGCCGGTCAGCACATAGGTGAGATCAATGCCGATCTCCTCCAGGCCATGCAGATAATAGGCGTCCGGCGCAGTCTCGCCGATCTCGTACTTGATTTGCGTGCGCGCGGTGATGTCGAGCTGGTCCGCTACCGATTTCTGGGTATGGCCGCAGCGGCCTCGCTCTTCAGCCAGGCGATCACCAAGTATTGTCAAAAATTCAGTTTTATTCGATGACATATGAAAAGGACCTCTCCTAGAATGTTGCTTTCAGTCCAACAGCGAGAAGACATCTTATGGCACACAAGCAACAAAGCGAACGCAAGCCCGCAAAAGGAGCGACGCGTCTGGTGAATTTTCGATTAAATGAGGCGGAATTCGAGGAAGCTGCCTTGTTGGCGAGACAAACTTACCGCTCGCGTGCCCTGTTTATCCGCACGATGTACCTGCTGGGATTGCGGGCTTATCGTCGCGCGCATCCGGTCGAGTGAATCCGTGCGCCAGGCGCGCGCGCATCAACAGGAAGAAAAAGGGGCTGCCGCCTGCGTCAGAGGATGCCGAGCTGCAGCAGGAAATCCCTGGCCGCCTGCAGGACCTGTTCCGGCTGCTCCCGGTGAGGGACATGGCCGCACTGCGTCAGCACCTGATACCGGCCCTGCCCCGGGAACGCCGATGGCAGGCTGGCGATCATGCGGGGATGCGCCAGGCTGCCGAATTCATCCAGATCGCCATGCAGGGCCAGCACCGGACAGGACAGTCGTGCCAGCATGGGTGCCAGCGACCAGTCCGCAAAAGAAGGCGAGAGCCAGGTGTCGATCCAGGCCGAGAGCACCCAGCGGGCTTGCTGCAGGTCGTTGCCGTGATATTTTGCCAGGCGGGCCAGTTGCACCGGGTCGGCAAAGCTGGCCCGGGCATCGCGGATGCCTTGCAAGGTACGCTCTTCGACGAAAGCCTGCGCCGATTCGCTTATCACGGCCAACACCCGCTGCGGCATCTGCGCGGCGGCAGATATGGCCATGCCGCCCCCTACGCTGTGGCCAAACAGGATGGCCTTGGGTACCGCGAAATGCTGCAATACCGTCTTCAGCGAAGCATTGGCTTCGGCAGCAATGAAATCTGGTGGCAAGGCATCGCTACGCGCGGCGGACTGCCCGAAGCCGGGACGGTCATAGGCGATCACGGGAAGCCCCGTGCAGGCAGCCAGCCGGGCCGGAAAATCACGCCACAAGGCCACGGCCCCCAAGGAATCGTGCAACAGCACGATGGGGGGACGCCCCGCCAGCGGCCCGCCCCACAGGCTCGTGTACAGGACAGCGCCAGCGACCTCGATGGTCTCATCCTGCTGCCGGTTGGACATGCTCGCTCCTCGTCTCATGCGGCTCGGGCCAGGCGCAAGGTGAACTGCCCGCGCAAATAAAAAGGCGCACCGGGGGGGGGTGCGCCTGAATCAGCCTTCAAGGGGGTATACCTCCCCCTCAATATACCGGACACGCTATCAGCTTGCGCGACGTGCGAGCCCCAGTATCATGCAGGCGCATGGCTGGTGATACGTTGGCCACGGCCCATCAGTGATGCGCACCACCGCCCAGATAAGCGGCCTTGACCGCCGGGTCGTTCCGCAGCTTGTCGGCGGGTCCGTGCACGGAGATCTTGCCATTCTCCAACACATAGCCGTAGTCCGCAACATTGAGGGCAGCGGCGGCAAACTGCTCCACCAGCAGCATGGTCACGCCCTGCTCCTTCAGGCGCGAGATGATGCGAAACACCTCGTCCACCAAGATCGGCGCCAGCCCCATTGAAGGCTCGTCCAGCAGGATCACTTCAGGATTCAACATCACCGCCCGCGCCATGGCCAGCATCTGCTGCTCGCCGCCCGAGAGCGTACCGGCCAGCTGCGTCTGCCTCTCCTTCAGGCGCGGGAACAGTTCCAGTGCGCGTTCCAGGTCATGCGCGATATCGCCCTTGGGACGTGCCCGGGTAAAGCGCGGGAAGGCGCCCAGCAGCAGGTTGTCGATCACGCTCATGGTGGCGAAGACGCGCCGCCCTTCGGGTGAATGCGCCAGCCCGAAACGGGCGATCCGGTGCGAATCCAGGCCAGTGATGTTCTTGCCGCCCAGGGTGACCTCGCCCCCCTTGGGCTTGATCATGCCGGAGATGGCGCGCATGGTGGTGGTCTTGCCGGCGCCGTTGGAACCGATCAGGGTCACCACCTTGCCTTTGGGGACGTCCATCGAAATGCCATGCAGCACCTCGACCTTGCCGTAAGCGGCGTGCAGATTGGAAATGGTCAGCATGTTCAGGCTCCCGCGGGGCTGGATGTGTTGTCATGGGCATCGCCTGCGCCACTGCCGAGGTAGGCTTCGATGACCTTGGGGTCAGCCTGGACCTGGGCCGGCTTGCCTTCGGCGATCTTCTGGCCGAAGTCGAGCACGGTGACGGTATCGCAGATCGACATGACCACATCCATGTGGTGTTCGATCAGGATGATGGTGATGCCGGCTTCGCGGATCTTGCGGATGATGGCGGCGAGCTCCTTGATGTCGGGCGCGGTCAGGCCGGCGGCCGGTTCATCCAGCAGCAAGAGGCTGGGGTTCAGGCCCAGTGCGCGGCCGATTTCCAGCAGGCGCTGCTTGCCGTAAGGCAGGTTGCGCGCCTCCTCGTTGGCCAGGTTGGCCAGGCCCACGAACTCCAGGATGGCCGCAGCGCGTTCGCGTGCAGCCTGTTCTTCCCGGACGTAACGGGGCGTATTGACCATGACGTCCACCACGTTGCTGTCGAAGGTGTGATGCAGGCCCACCAGCACGTTTTCGGTGGCGGTCATTTCACCGAACAGCTGCACGTTCTGGAAAGTCCGCGCCACGCCACCCAGGGCAATGGCCGAGGGCACATTGCCGGAGATCGGGCGACCATCGTATTCCACCACGCCATCGGTGGGACGATAGATGCCGGTCAGCACGTTCATCATGGTGCTCTTGCCCGAGCCGTTGGGGCCGATCAGGCCGTGCACGGTTCCCTTGCGCACATCCAGATCGACGCGGTTCAAGGCCTTCAGGCCACCGAACTGCATCAGGATCTGGTTCACCTTCAACAGCGTGGCGCCCTCTTCCTTCACCGAGTCAGTGGTGATGACGGCACGTTCCTTGTCGCCCGCGATCTGCTGCGCCACCGGCACGTGCCTGGTGAGCGCGCGGCCAAACAGGCTGCGGCAGAAGCCGACGATACCGTCCTGCAGGTAATACACCACGAACAGGGTCATCAGGCCAAAGATGGTCAGGCGCCAGTCAGTGATGTTTTCCAGCTTGTAGGAGAAGCCCGCCATGGCGATGGTGGCCACCACCGGCACGGCCACACCGCGCGCGGTCTTGGTCTTGCGCGCAACCTGCACGCCGGCACCGATCACCACGATCACGGCCAGCACGGTGGCGATCTGGCGGAACAGTTCGATGTCCGAGAGCAGGCTGGGCAGCATCACCACGATCAGCGCGCCAATCAGGGAGCCGATGCGTGACTTGCGGCCACCCATGATCACCGCCAGCAGGAACAGGATGGTCAGTTCGAAGTTGTAGGTATTGGGCGAGATGTACTCTTCCGAATACGCATACAGGGCACCCGAGAGACCGGCCAGTGCCGCGCTGATGATGAAGGCATACACCTTGTAGCGATAGACCGAAACGCCCATGCAGTCCGAGGCGATGGGGCTGTCGCGCAGCGCCTGGAAAGCACGGCCGAGGTTGGACTTGAGGATGCGATGCACTACCAGCATGGAGAAGACCATCAGGACCGCCACCAGGTAGAAGAACTGCACTTCATTCATCTTCTCGCCACCGATCATGGGCTTGTGCAGCTTGATGCCCAGCGGACCTTCGGTAAGGAAGGTCATCTCGTTGATCAGGATCTGAATGATGGTGCCAAAGGCCAGCGTCACCATGGCCAGGTAAGGCCCGGTCACGCGCAGAGCAGGCAGCGCCAGGATGGCACCGAACACGGCGGTCACGGCGATGGCCGCCGGCACGGTCACGAAGATCGGCATGCCCAGCTTGAAGAACAGCACACCGGCCGCATAGGAGCCGATACCGAAGAGGCCCGCATGGCCCAGCGAGACCTGGCCGGTATAGCCGACCACGATGTCCAGCCCGAACAGCAGGATGGCGTAGATGAGGATGGTTTCGATCAGGTGCAGGTAATACGGGTTGTGCACCACCAGGGGAATGCCGCCCAGCGCGACAATGCCCAGCAAGGACAGCAGCAGGATTTTCTTGTTCATCGCATCAGACCTTCTTGATCGCAGTTTTGCCGAAGAGGCCTGCAGGTTTCACCGCCAGGACCAGCAGCAGCAGCACCAGTCCCGGAACTTCCTTGTAGCCGGTCGAGATGTAGAAGCCGGTCACGGTCTCGGCCACGCCCAGGATCAGGCCGCCGACGATGGCACCCATGCCCGAGGTCAGGCCGCCGATGATGGCTACCGCAAAGGCTTTCAGGCCGAGGGCCGCGCCCATGGTGGCGCCGGTCAGCGTCAGCGGCGCCACCAGCACGCCGGCAAAGGCGGCAGTGGCCGATGAGAGCGCATATGAAAAAGTGATCACCATGCTGGTATTGATGCCCATCAGCCCCGCTGCATCGCGGTCGTTGGAGGTGGCCACCACGGCCTTGCCGTAGATGGACTTGCGATTGAACAATTCGACCGCCGCCATGATCAGCAAGGCGCCGATCACGACCAGCACTTGCATGGGCTGCACGTTGGCGCCAAAGATCTGGAAGGGCGTACCGGAAATCGGCGAAGGGAAAGGCAGGTCGTCCTTGCCCCAGATGTTCTCGGCGACGTTCTTGAAGATGATGGCCAGGGCGATGGTGGACATGATCCAGCCGAATTCGGACTTGATCTTGATGGCCGGACGCACGCCTATCCATTCGACGAACATGCCTTGCAAGGCGCCAAAGACCAGCACGATGGGGATCATCAGCCAGTAGTTGAGATAAGGTCCGCCGTGGATGTTGCCGACCACGGAGAGCCCGACCAGCGCGCCCAGCATCAGGGCTTCGCCCTGCCCGAAGTTGAGCGTGCCGGAAGTGGCAAAGGTCAGTTGGTAACCGAAGGCGATCACGGCATAGATCATGCCGAGCGCGATCCCGGAGAAGACCAGTTGTAAGAGGATGTCCATTGTGTTTCCCAAGAAGCGGCTACCGCCGGGTGGCGGCGTAGAGCTGCGACGATCTCACGGCGACCGCAGCCGGTGTCGTTAGAAATTCGTCAACAGATCGTGTAAAAAAGGCCAGCCCCCGGATCGCAAGGACTGGCCTGTTTGACTACGTTGCGTGAAGCGAGTCGGGTCTTATTTGCCGAGGATGACGCGGCCGTTCTTGACCTCGCCCATCACGACCATGGCCGGCTTGATGGCTTCGTGATCGTCGTGGGTGAACGGCTTGTCGTAGGTGGTGACCACGCCTTCGACCTTGGTATTGAGGTTTTCCAGCGCAGCGCGCACCTTGTCGCCATCGGTGCTGCCAGCCTGCTTGATGGCAGCGGCCAGCAGCAGGATGGAGTCGTAGCCCTGGGCAGCCGAGACGGCCGAGGGCATGCGGTCAACCTTGTAGGCCTTCTGGTAAGCCTCGATGAAAGCCTTGCGCTTGGGGGTGTTGCCGTCCTGGATGAAGGTCTGCGGCATGCGGGCACCATTGCCGTTCTTGCCGGAGTTGTCGATGAAGTTGCCCATCGACAGCGGCCAGCTGCCAATGATGGGCACGTGCCAGTTCAGCTTTTCCATGCCGTTGGCGATCTGCGCCAGTTCGGGGCCGATGCCGTAGGTCAGCACGGCCTGGGCACCGCCCTGCTTGGACTTGAGCAGCTGGGCCGTCATGTCGACGTCCTTGATGTTGTACTTTTCGACGGCCACCGGGGTGACCTTCTTGTCAGCCAGCACCTTCTCCAGGTCTTCGCGGCCGAGCTGGCCGTAGTTGGTGGAGTCGGCCAGGATGGCGACCTTGCTGAACTTCTGCTTGTCCACCGCTTCATCGGCGATCATCTTGGCCTGGATCTTGTCGGCGGCCGAGGTGCGGAAGATGTAGTTGTCCTTTTCCTTCTCGAACTGCTTGGTGATCACGGTGCCGGTGGCCACGTTGTTGATCACGGGGATCTTGGCTTCCTGGTAGAAGCGCTGCGAGGCCAGGGCCACGCCGGTGTTGATGAAGCCGACGGTGGCGACCACCTTTTCCTTGTTGATCAGTTCCTGGGCGATCTGCACGCCGCGTTCGTTCTTGGCTTCGTCATCGCGCTCGATCAGCTGGATCTGGCGACCCAGCAGGCCGCCGGCCGCATTGATCTCGGCCACCGCCAGCTTGACGCCATCGCGCATGGACACGCCCATCGGGGCAGAGCCGCCGGTATAGGGGCCGGAAACGCCGATCTTGATCGGATCCGCAGCCTGCGAAGTGAGCGCCAGGCTCATCAGGGCAGCGGCAACAAAGGCTTGGGTCTTGTAGCTCATGTCATCCTCCAGAATGTAGTTGTTGGCTAGCACGCGAGACGGGCATAGCACTTGTGGAACCCGCTCCGTGTGAACGAATTCTCCGCTCCCCTTCGCTCTGTGGCGAATCCTTGCGGGAGTGTCGGGCCGATTCTGTCGCAGTTTCCTTGCGCCAAACTTACAAGCTTGTCAGGAGCTGTCGCAGCTTGTCAGGCAGTGCGGTGGACTTCTCTTTCTTGAAATCGACCCAGACGATTTTTGCAGCACCGTCAGCATAGATGATCTGTTCATCGGCGGCGTCGCGGATGACATAAGTAGTTTCCACACTCGTGCGCCCCACGTGGCCCGCCGCCATCTCCACGACGATACTGGCGGGATACTTCATCTGGCGGCGGAAATTGCAGTGCGCATTGACGATCACCGGCCCCTCTTCGCCAGCAATGGTGGGGCCGAACACCTCTTCCAGCCACTCGATGCGGCACTGCTCCATGAAGCGGAAATAGAGCGTGTTGTTGACGTGGCCGAAGGCATCCATGTCACCCCAGCGGATACGTTGCTGCGATCGATACAGGGTTCTTTTTGCCGCTTCTTCGTGACTGCTCATCGTGGGTCCTTTCCCGGTTTGGTTCATCAATGAATGTAATTTTTTTCATGCGCGAGACGCTTGAGCTGTCGCATTTACGACGCAATGGTGAGCCACATCCCGATGGATTTTCCGAGTCATCATCGCTTCGTCTGGCTCGCCCGCTCGCCGCAGGAGCCGGACCGCGCATAACACCGGGTTATCAGGTCAAGCCAATACGGTATGAGGCCTGCTCGGAAAATCCCATAAAATACGGCACCTCCGGAAAACCCTTCCGGAGCGGCACGATTTCCCGGCGGAGCAGTCCGCTTGCGTGCATTGTTTCAGATGTGGGTGACGGATGCTGAATAAAAAGGACAGAAAAATCGCCCTTCCCTCTAGCGTTCTTTCGAAAAATACTTAACAATAGCACGGTCGTTCGAAAACAGGCAGTTCACATAACACGGGACACCCATGACTTCATCTCAAGACTTGCTCGCACAATACGGTCCACGCGAATCGATGGAATACGACGTGGTTATCGTCGGCGGCGGCCCTGCTGGCCTGTCGGCGGCAATCCGCCTCAAGCAGCTGGCCGCGCAACAGAACCGTGAAGTCTCGGTCTGCGTGCTGGAAAAAGGCAGCGAAGTCGGCGCCCACATCCTCTCGGGCGCGGTGATGGACCCGCGTGCACTGACCGAGCTGATTCCCGACTGGAAGGAGCAAGGCGCCCCCCTGAATACGCCGGTCACTGAAGACCGTTTCCTGTTCCTCTCGGCCACCAAGGCCTACAAGACACCGCACTGGCTCTTGCCAACCTGTTTCCAGAACCATGGCAACTACGTCATTTCGCTCTCCAACGTCACCCGCTGGCTGGGCCAGCAGGCCGAGGCGCTGGGTGTGGAAATCTTCCCCGGTTTCCCGGCTGCCGAAGTGCTCTACCACGAGGATGGTTCGGTCAAGGGCGTGGCCACCGGCAACATGGGCATCAACAAGGAAGGCCAACCCACTGCCGAGTTCCAGCTGGGCATGGAGCTGCATGCGAAATACACCTTCTTCGCCGAAGGGGCGCGCGGCCATCTGGGCAAGCAGCTCATCGCCAAATACAAGCTGGATGCCGGTCGCGATCCGCAGACCTATGCCATCGGCATCAAGGAACTGTGGGAAGTGAAGCCGGAAGTGCACCAGCCCGGCCTGGTGGTCCACACCGCCGGCTGGCCGCTGGCCAATGACACCTATGGCGGTTCCTTCCTGTATCACCTGGAAAACAACCAGGTGGCGGTCGGTTACGTGGTCGGCCTGGCGTACCAGAATCCCTATCTCTCGCCCTTCGAGGAATTCCAGCGCTACAAGACCCATCCCGAGATCCGCAAGTTCTTCGAGGGCGGCAAGCGCATCTCCTACGGCGCGCGCGCAATCACGGCAGGTGGCGTGCAGTCGCTGCCCAAGCTGGTCTTCCCTGGCGGCGTGCTGCTGGGATGCGATGCCGGCTTCCTGAACGCCTCGCGCATCAAGGGCAGCCATGCTGCCATCAAGAGCGGCATGCTGGCGGCAGAGGCAGCCTTCAACGCGCTGGGCGAAAACCGCCAGGCCGACGAACTGGCGGCCTATCCTGCTGCCTTCGAGGCTTCCTGGCTGAAGGAAGAACTGCACAAGGCACGCAACTTCAAGCCCTCGATGAGCAAGGGCCTGGTGACGGGCACCCTGCTGGTGGGTATCGACCAGGTACTCTTCGGTGGCAAGGCACCATGGACGATGCGCCATGCCCACGCCGACCACGAATGCCTGCGTCCGGCCTCGGACTTCGCGCCGATCGCCTATCCCAAGCCGGATGGCAAGCTGACCTTCGATCGACTGTCCTCGGTGTTCATCTCCAACACCAACCATGGTGAAGATCAGCCCGCACATCTGACACTCAAGGACAAGAACGTGCCGGTGCAAGTGAACCTGGCCAAGTATGCCGGCCCGGAATCGCGCTACTGCCCGGCGGGGGTCTATGAGTTCGTGAAGAACGAGGACAATTCGGATCGCCTGCAGATCAATGCGCAGAACTGCGTGCATTGCAAGACCTGTGACATCAAGGACCCGACGCAAAATATCGTCTGGGTCACCCCGGAAGGCGGCGGTGGGCCGAATTATTCGGGCATGTAAGCACTCTGCCCGGCCGCTGAAAAAAAGAAAGCCGCATCCCCGGATGCGGCTTTTTCATGGGCGCAGGCCTCAGATGCCCGCCGGGCGCTCCGGTGGCGTCCAGCTGCCATTGACGATCTTCTCCAGCCAGAACAAACCAATCACGGTCTTCACATCGGTGATCTGTCCATTGCGCACCTGCTCCAGCAGCTCGGTCAGCGGCGCCTTGTAGATGTCGAGGAATTCACCTTCGTCCAGGGCGCGCTCCCCTTCCTTCAATCCGCGGGCCAGGTACAGCACCAGATGCTCATCCGAGTAAGCGATGGCATTGTGGATGGTGCAGACGTATTGCCAGTCAGTGGCGGTATAGCCGGTTTCTTCCTTCAGTTCGCGCTTGGCGCATTCCAGCGTGTCCTCGCCCGGATCGAGCTTCCCTGCGGGGACTTCGATGAACACGCGGTCCAGCGGATAGCGGAACTGGCGCTCCATCAGCACGCTGCCGTCATCGAACAAGGGCAGCACGGTGACCGCGCCGGGGTGCTTGATGTATTCGCGGGTACTTTCCTTGCCATCGGGGAGCACGATGGTGTCCTTCTGAACCTTGAGGAAATGGCCGTCGTAGACCTGGCGGCTGTCTTTCTGCGTCTCTTTGAGATGGGCGTCCATGATATGAGCGAGGGAGTGAGGGTGGAGGAGTGAAAGCGCATGGCGGTGCATTCAGCACGCACCAAGTAAAAAGGCGCCGATCTCCGACCGGCGCCTCATGGGGCTGCTTCAGGCATGTTGCTTGCGCAGGTAGCGCATCACATAGCCCGGATAGGCCAGCACCAGGAACAGACAACCGGTGATGGCATAGAATTCCCAGCCCTGCGAAAACACGTTGCCGATGCCGACTTCCAGCAGATGAGCAACCACGCCGACGGCGAAATACAGTACCACCAGCTCCAGCAGACGCAACCAGACCGGCTTGACCCAGGCCGCGTCCTTCTTCAGCGGAATCAATCCAAACAACTGCTGGTTGAAGAAAGGCAGATTGGCCGCCAGGGCGGCCAACAGGATCACGATCCAGCTGAAGAGGGAAACGTTCATTTCCCCTCTCCCTTACGCCAGGAACTTGCTGATGTAATTCGCCAGCGTGCTGCTCAGGGCACGGGTGCAGAGATCCATCAGATGGTTGGGCCACAGGCCGATGGCCAGTGCGGCGATACCGTTGAGGCTCAGCACCAGCCGCATTTCCGGCGTGGCGACGATCTTGCTGGAATCGGCAGGCTCGTCGAAGTACATGACCTTGACCACGCGGATGTAGTAGAACGCACCGATGAGCGAGAACACCACAGCCAGCACCAGCAGCCAGATCTGGCCGGTAGCCATGGCGGCCTGCAGCACGGACAGCTTGGCGTAGAAGCCCACCAGCGGCGGAATGCCGGCCAGCGAGAACATCATGATCATCATCACGGCAGCAAACCAGGGGCTGCGCTGGTTCAGGCCCTTGAAGTCCTCCAGGGTGTCGGCTTCGAAGCCCGAACGCGACAGCAGGATGATCATGCCGAAGGAACCCAGCGTGGTGATCACGTAGGTCACGGCATAGAACAGCGAGGAGCTGTAGGCATTGACGGCCGAGTACAGGTTGCCATCCACGACGCCGGCCAGCATACCCAGCAGCATGAAGCCCATGTGCGAGATGGTCGAGTAGGCCAGCATGCGCTTGATGTTGGTCTGCGCAATCGCGGTGACGTTACCCAGGATGATGGACAGGACAGCCAGCACCATCAGCATCTGCTGCCAGTGCTCAGCCAGCGGCAGCAGGCCTTCGACCAGCAGACGGAAGGTGATGGCGAAGGTCGCCAGCTTCGGCGCTGCGCCCAGCAGCAGGGTCACGGGCGTCGGCGAACCCTGGTAGACGTCCGGCACCCACATGTGGAAGGGCACGGCACCCAGCTTGAAGGCCAGGCCAGCCACCACGAAGACCAGGCCGAACACCAGCGGGGTCTGCTCGACGGTGCCGGAGACGACGGCGCGGAACACTTCGTTCAACTCCAGCGCGCCACCGGTCGCACCGTACAGCATGGACATGCCATACAGCAGGAAGCCCGACGCCAGCGCGCCCAGGATGAAGTACTTCATGCCGGCTTCGGTGGAAGCCGCGTTGTCGCGGCGCAGGGCCACCAGCGCATACAGCGACAGCGACATCAGTTCCAGGCCCAGGTAGATGGACAGGAAGCTGTTGCCGGAGATCATGACCATCTGGCCCAGCAGAGCGAACAGTGCCAGGGCGTAGTACTCGCCGCCCAGGGCACCGCCGGTGATGCCGCGCGCGGTGTTGTACTGGCGCGAGTAGATCAGCGTGACACCCACACCCAGGTAGGTGAACAGCTTCAACAGGTTGGCCAGCGGATCGGACACGAACATGTTGTTGAACGTGTAGACCGTCGCCCCCGCGTTGAGGTCAACAAAGCTCAGTACCGCACACACCACCAGCGCTGCCAGGGACAGCAGATAGGTGATGACGCGCTTGCTTTCCGGCAGGAACATATCGATCAGCAGGATCGCGGAGGTCGCAATCAGCAGAAATATTTCCGGATAGACAGGGATCAGATTCATGTTATTCATTTAGTTACTACCGCTTGTGTTCGCCCGCTTGTGTGTCGCGACCTTGGCCGCGCCGCCCGACCGGTCATGCCACACCGGCTCGTCTCGTTACTCGTTGTTGCCCAGCTTGTTTGCCGGCGGGGCGCGAGCGCCCCGCCCTTCACTTCATGACTGCGCAGATCAGTTGATCTTGGAGACCGCCACGTGCTTCAGGAGGTCGGTCACCGAGGTCTGGATGCTGTCGGTGATGATGCCGGGATAGATACCCATGACCAGGGTAGCAATCGCCAGCAGGCCCAGGATCAGGAACTCGCGGGCATTCACATCCACCAGCTCGGCCACGTGGTGATTGGCCACGGCACCGAAGATGACGCGCTTGGCCAGCCACAGCGAATACGCTGCGCCCAGGATCAGTGCAGTAGCAGCCAGCAGGCCAATCCAGAAATTGAACTTCACCGCGCCCAGGATCACCATGAATTCGCCGACGAAACCGGAAGTGGCCGGCAGGCCGCAGTTGGCCAGCGAGAACAGGATGAAGAAGAAGGCGAAGCGCGGCATCTTGTTCACCACACCGCCATACTGGGCGATTTCACGGGTGTGCATCTGGTCATACAGCACGCCGATACACATGAACATCGCGCCGGAGACGAAACCGTGCGAGATCATCTGCACGATGCCGCCCTGCAGGGCCATGTCGTTGAACATGAAGAAGCCCAGGGTGACGAAGCCCATGTGGGCGATCGACGAATAAGCGACCAGTTTCTTCATATCCTGCTGGACCAGGGCCACCAGACCGATGTAGATCACGGCCACCAGTGACAGGAAGATCATGAAGCCCGACAGCGCATGGCTGGCGTCCGGCAGGATCGGCAGCGAGAAGCGCAGGAAACCGTAGGCACCCAGCTTGAGCATGATCGCCGCCAGCACGATGGAACCACCGGTCGGTGCCTGCACGTGAGCGTCAGGCAGCCAGGTGTGCACCGGCCACATCGGCACCTTCACCGCGAAGGCGGCCAGGAAGGCGAAGAACAGGACCTTCTGCTCGATCATCGACAGCGGCACCTGGTGCCAGGTCGGGATCTCGAAGCTGCCACCGGACACGTAGTACAGGTAGATCAGGGCGATCAGCATCAGGAGCGAGCCCAGCAGCGTGTACAGGAACAGCTTGAAGGCTGCATACACGCGGTTGTCGCCGCCCCAGACACCCACGATGATGAACATCGGGATCAGGGTCGCTTCGAAGAAGGCGTAGAACAGCATCGCATCCAGCGCCGAGAAGACGCCGATCATGATGCCCGAGAGGATCAGGAAGGCACCCATGTATTGGGCCACGCGCTTCTGGATCACTACCCAGCCGGCCAGCACCACGATGACCGTGATGAAGGCGGTCAGCGGCACGAACCACAGCGAGATGCCGTCCAGGCCCAGGAAGTAGCTGATGCTGAAGCGGTCGATCCAGGGCGTCTTTTCGACGAACTGGTAACCGTGTGCCAGCGGATCGAAATGCTGGATCAGCGGGAAAGTGGCGACCAGACCGACCAGCGAACCGAACAGTGCGAGCCAGCGGGCCAGGCCCGGATTGCTGTCGCGGCCCAGTGCCAGGACGAGGATGCCGAAGACGATCGGTACCCAGATCGCAAGGCTCAGGATGGGAAATGTTGACTGCATCATGGTTGTTATGTACTCGGACAGCTTATTTGGCGAACGGGAGCGGCATGAACCACACCAGGAAACCCAGCACCCCGATGATCATCACGAACGCATAGTGATAGATGTAACCGGACTGCCAGAGACGCGTGAATTTCGAGAACCAGCCGACGACCTTGGCGCTGCCGTTGACGAACAGACCGTCGATCAGGCCACGGTCACCCACAATGGACAGTCCATTGCCCAGCAGGCGTGCACCGCCGGCGAAGACGACTTCATTGAACTTGTCCATGTAGTACTTGTTGTCCAGGATGGTGTAGATGATGCTGAACTTTTCCTTGAACCAGGCCGGAACGCGCGGGTTGATCATGTAGCAGTAGTACGCCACGACCACACCGGCAATGGCCAGCCACAGCGGCGCGCTGGTGAAGGCGTGCAGCACCATGGCCACCGGACCGTGGTATTCGTTGGCCAGCTCTTCCATGACCTTGTGGTTTTCGCCGAAGAAGATCACGCCCTTGAAGAAGTCGCCATACAGCATCGGCGAGATCGCGAAGAAACCGACGATGACCGAAGGAATGGCCAGCAGGATCAGCGGCAGGGTCACCACCAGCGGCGACTCGTGAGGCTTCTGGCCCGGAGCCAGACCGTGATGGTGCTCGTCATGGCCGTGGTCATCATGCGCATCGTGGGCATGGTCGTCATGCACGCCGTGGGCCGCAGCCGGGGCGTGATGATCGTCATGGCCGTGGGCCTGGCCGAAACGCTCCTTGCCATGGAAGACCATGAAGTACATGCGGAAGGAGTAGAAGGCCGTCACGAACACGCTGGCCAGCACGGCGAAGTAGGCAAAGCCAGAACCCGGCAGGTGCGACTCGGCCGCGGCTTCGATGATCGAATCCTTGGAGTAGAAGCCCGAGAAGAACGGTGTACCGATCAGCGCCAGCGAACCCAAGAGCGAGGTGATCCAGGTGATGGGCATGTACTTGCGCAGGCCGCCCATGTTGCGCATGTCCTGGTCGTGGTGCATGCCAATGATGACCGAGCCGGCGCCCAGGAACAGCAGCGCCTTGAAGAAGGCGTGGGTCATCAGGTGGAACACGGCCACCGAGTAAGCCGAGGCACCCAGTGCCACGGTCATGTAACCCAGCTGCGACAGTGTGGAGTATGCGACCACGCGCTTGATGTCGTTCTGCATGGTGCCCAGGAAGCCCATGAACAGCGCCGTGATGGCACCGATCACCAGGATGAACGACAGCGCGGTGTCGGACAGTTCGAACAGCGGCGACATGCGAGTGACCATGAAGATACCGGCCGTCACCATGGTGGCGGCGTGAATCAGCGCGGAGATCGGGGTCGGGCCTTCCATCGAGTCCGGCAGCCAGACGTGCAGCGGGAACTGGGCCGACTTGCCCATGGCACCCACGAACAGGCAGATGCAGGCCACGGTCAGCAGCATCCAATCAGTGCCCGGCAGGGTCAGCTGGGCCAGTTCAGCGCGCTTGGCGAAGACTTCGGTGTAGTTCATCGAACCGGCGTAGGCCAGCAGCAGGCCGATCCCCAGGATGAAGCCGAAGTCGCCGACGCGGTTGACCAGGAAGGCCTTCATGTTGGCCTTGATGGCGGTCGGACGGGTGTACCAGAAACCGATCAGCAGATAGGACACCAGGCCCACTGCTTCCCAGCCGAAGAACAGCTGCAGGAAGTTGTTGCTCATGACCAGCATGAGCATGGAGAAGGTGAACAGCGAGATGTAGGAGAAGAAGCGGTTGTAACCCTCATCTTCGGCCATGTAGCCGATGGTGTAGATGTGCACCATCAGGGACACGAAGGTCACCACGCACATCATCATCGCGGTCAGGCTGTCGACCATGAAGCCGATCTCCAGCTTCAGGCCTGCCACCGTCATCCAGTTGTACAGCGTACCGTTGTAGGTGGCGCCGTCCAGCACTGCAAGCAGGGTCTGGATGGAGATGATGGCGGCGATCAGCACGCCCAAGATGGTCGCGGTATGCGACACCTTGCGGCCAACCACGTTGCCGAAGAATTTGGTACCCAGCAGGCCGGCAATAGCCGAGCCTGCCAGCGGCGCCAGGGGTACAGCAAGAAGAAGATGTGGGTTAAGTTGCCCAGCCATGATGAACCTTATCGCTTATTGGCTGCCCCGCCTGCACCATCTGCTGCAAGGGGGCCTCCCATCTTTAAATGAAATTCAAACCAGAACGCAAAAACAGGACGCTGCGGATGCCGACTCAGCCCTTGAGGCTGTCGAGGTCTTCCACGTTGATGGTATCCAGGTTACGGAACAGCACCACCAGAATCGCCAGACCGATGGCGGACTCAGCCGCAGCCACGGTCAGGATGAAGAACACGAAGATCTGTCCGCCCGCGTCACCAAGGTAATGCGAGAAAGCAATGAAGTTCATGTTGACCGCAAGCAGCATCAGTTCGATGGCCATCAGCAGGACGATGACGTTCTTGCGGTTCAGGAAAATGCCGACGATCGAGATCGCGAACAGGATCGCGCCGATGATCAGGTAGTGGGAGAGCGTGATTGCCATGATTCTTGTGCGCCCTTCTTAAGATTGTTGAGCCGGCTTGTCGGTCGCAGCAGCGGCGGCGTCGGCAGCGGGTTCATTGCGGGTGGATTCGGCCTTCATGCTGACCAGGCGCACGCGATCCGATGCCTTGACCTTGACGGCCTGGGCCGGGTCGAAGTACTTGCTGTCCTTGCGCTTACGCAGGGTCAGGGCGACGGCGGCGACGATGGCCACCAGCAGGATCACGGCTGCGATTTCGAATCCGTACACGTATTCGGTGAAGATCAGCTTGCCCAGCGGCTTGGTCTGGCCCAGCGTGTCAGAGGCAGCCGGCACCTGGGACTCGTAGACCCAGAAGCTGTTGAGCAGCACCGCCGCCATTTCCAGCACGATGATCACGCCGATGGTGGCGGCCAGCGGGAAGTAGCCCCAGAAGCCTTCGCGCAGCTTGTCCATGTTGATGTCGAGCATCATGACCACGAACAGGAACAGCACCATCACCGCCCCGACATAGACCAGCACCAGCACGATGGCCAGGAACTCGGCCTTGAGCAGCATCCAGAGACCGGCCGCCGAGAAGAACGACAGGACCAGGAAGAGCGCCGCATGCACCGGGTTGCGGGCCGTGATGACGCGTACGGCGGCGATTACCACCAGCACCGCGAACACGTAGAACAAGACAGTTTTAAATTCCATAATCAACCAGAAGTTGGTTCATTCAATCAGCACGGGGACCGCAAGTGCGCCATCCCATCGCAATCCATCCCACACCTTGCAGCACGACTTGCACTGCCCTGCCCGGCCGCCCTGGCAAGAGGGCCGCCCGGCAGCACCGGTCAACGGTAGGCAGCGTCGGCCGCACGGGCCGCAGCAATTTCGTTTTCGTAGCGGTCGCCCACGGCCAGCAGCATTTCCTTGGTGTAGTACAGGTCGCCCCGCTTCTCACCGTGGTATTCCAGGATGTGCGTTTCGACAATCGAGTCGACCGGGCAGGACTCTTCGCAGAAACCGCAGAAGATGCACTTGGTCAGGTCGATGTCGTAGCGGCTGGTGCGACGGGTGCCGTCGGCACGCTGCTCGGATTCGATGGTGATGGCCATCGCCGGGCAGACCGCTTCGCACAGCTTGCAGGCGATGCAGCGTTCTTCACCGTTGGGATAACGGCGCAGCGCATGCAGACCGCGGAAACGCGGGGACATCGGCGTCTTTTCCTCGGGGAACTGCACCGTGATCTTGCGCTTGAACAGGTAGCGACCGGTCAGGGCCAGGCCCTTGAACAGCTCGCGGAGCATCAGGCTGCCGAAAAAATCCTTAATAGCTTCCATTTTTAGCCTCAGCCTTCCAACTTATTTCCAGATATTCCAGGGCGACTGGATCCAGATCGCCACGACCACCAGCCACACCAGGGTCAGCGGGATGAACACTTTCCAGCCCAGACGCATGATCTGGTCATAGCGATAGCGCGGGAACGATGCGCGGATCCACACATACAGCGACAGGAAGAAGAAGGTCTTCAAGCCCAGCCAGATCCAGCCCGGGATGAAGTCCAACGCTGCCAGCGGTGCCGACCAGCCGCCGAAGAACAGCAGTGCGGTCAGGATCGAGATCAGGATCATCGCGGCGTATTCCGCCAGGAAGAACATGGCGAAGGACATGCCCGAGTATTCGATCATGTGGCCGGCCACGATTTCGGATTCGCCTTCCACGACGTCGAACGGGTGACGGTTGGTTTCAGCCACGCCGGAGACGAAGTAGATCACGAAGATCGGCAGCAGCGGCAGCCAGTTCCAGGACAGGAAGTTCAGGCCCATGCCGGCAAATTGACCCTTGGTCTGGGCCAGCACGATGTCGGTCATGTTCAGGCTGCCGGTGACCATCAGCACCACCACCAGGCAGAAGCCCATGGAGATTTCGTAGGACACCATCTGTGCCGAGGCGCGCATGGCGCCCAGGAAGGCGTACTTCGAGTTGGAGGCCCAGCCGGCGATGATGATGCCGTAGACTTCCATCGAGGTGATCGCCATCAGGTACAAGAGGCCGGCGTTGACGTTGGCCAGCACGTGTTCCGGCGAGAACGGCACCACGGCCCAGGCGGCCAGCGCCGGCATGATGGTCATCACGGGCGCCAGGTAGAACAGCGCCTTGTTGGCCTTGGACGGCGTGGAGATTTCCTTGAAGATCAGCTTGACGGCATCGGCGATGGGCTGCAGCAGGCCGGCCGGACCGACGCGGTTGGGGCCCAGACGCACGTGCATCCAGCCGATCAGCTTGCGCTCCCAGTAGGTCATGTAGGCCACGCACAGCAGCAGCGGCACCATCACCACCAGGATCTTGACCAGGGTCCACACCAGGGTGAACAGGGTCGGACCCAGATAGGCCGGGCCTACCGTATTGATTTGGGCGATCAGGTGATCCATTTTTACGCTTTCTCCACGACGATTGCGCCAAACATGCCGCCCAGTGCAGCAGTGGAGGCGTGCGCAGCAGCGACGCGAACCACGTTTTCCGGCAGTTTCTTATCGATGGCGGCGGTCAGCGCAGCGCTGCCCGAGCCTTGCTTGACATTCACCTTGTCGCCTTCAGCCACGCCCAGCTTGGCAGCCAGTGCGGCCGACAGCCATGCCTTGGGTGCCTGGCCGTCGCGGGTTTCCAGCAGCGGCGGCGAGCGGCGTGCGATCGCATCGCCGAAGTAGATGGGCACATCGGCCACGCGCTCCACGCCGACGGGGGCGGCCTGTACGGCCTGCGCTTGCACGGTGGCGATGTTGTTCAGGCGGGCCGACAGGTCGGTTTCCTTGCCCAGCAGCTCGTCGCGGATGGACTCGGCGGTTTCGTACTCGAAGTTTTCCAGTTCCAGCAGGTTGCCCAGCACGCGCAGGACCTTCCAGCCCGGACGCGCATCGCCGGCCGGCTTGACGGTGCCATTGAAGCTCTGCGCACGGCCTTCGGCATTGACGAAGGTACCGGCGGTTTCGGTGAAGGGTGCGATCGGCAGCAGCACGTCGGCGTAGTCGGCACCGTGCTTGAAAGCGGACATCACCACGACCATCTCGGCCTGGTTCAGGGCGGCACGGGCGGTTTGCGGATCGTAGCTGTCCAGTTCCGGCTCGGCGTTCAACAGCAGGTAAGCCTTGCGCGGCTGTGCGAACACGGCTGCGGCGTTGGCGCCCTTGCCCGGGGTCGGCACGGCATTGGCCAGGTAGCCACCGACGGCGTTGCCGCCTTCGGTCAGCACGCCCAGCTTGGCACCGGTTTGTTCAGCGATCCACTGTGCGGCGGCATGCAGCTGCGCAGCTTGCGGATGCTGGACAGCAGCATTGCCCAGGAACACGCCACGGCCTTCGCCAGACAGCAGGCTGGCAGCGGTCGCCTTGGCAGCGTCCGATGCCACCACGCCAGCGTAGGCGGCGGGAGCAGCCACACCCTTGGCTTCAGCCACGGCCACGGCCACTTCGGCCAGCGCGGACAGCCATGCAGAGGGCGTGGCGATGATCTTGTTGGCGACCGGCATCAGCAGATCGTCGTCGGTAGCGTGCAGCACGCTGACCTTGGCGCCGCTCTTGGCGGACTGGCGCAGGCGGGCCGACAGCAGCGGATGATCCTTGCGCAGGAAGGAGCCGATCACGAAGACACGGTTCAGCTGCGAGAATTCGACGATGGACATGCCCAGCCACGGCTTGATCTGGCCATCCAGACCGAAGTCCGACTGACGCAGGCGGAAGTCGACGTTATCCGAACCAACGCCGCGCACGACCTTCTGCAGCAGGCTCAGTTCTTCCAGCGTGGAGTACGGGGTACCCAGCGCGGCGATGGAGTCGGCACCATGTTCGTGACGGATGTTGCGCAGGCCGTGGGCGACGTATTCCAGCGCGGTCTGCCAGTCCACTTCCTGCCACTTGCCGTCTTGCTTCAACATCGGCTTGGTCAGGCGCTCGGCGCTGTCCAGCGCTTCGTAGGCGAAACGGTCCTTGTCGGAGATCCAGCACTCGTTGACTTCTTCGTTCTCGAAGGGCAACACGCGCATGACCTTGCCATTCTTGACCTGGACGATCAGGTTGGCGCCAACGCTATCGTGCGGGCTCACCGACTTGCGGCGCGACAGTTCCCAGGTACGGGCGCTGTAGCGGAACGGCTTGGAGGTCAGCGCACCCACCGGGCACAGGTCGATCATGTTGCCCGACAGTTCGGAATCCACGGTCTTGCCGACGAAAGTGGTGATCTCGGAATGTTCACCGCGGCCCAGCATGCCCAGTTCCATCACGCCGGCCACTTCCTGGCCGAAGCGCACGCAGCGGGTGCAGTGGATGCATCGGTTCATTTCCTTCATGGAGATCAGCGGACCGACGTCCTTGGGCTCCACGACACGCTTTTCTTCCTGATAGCGCGAGGTCGAACCGCCGTAACCGACGGCCAGATCCTGCAGCTGGCACTCACCGCCCTGGTCGCAGATGGGGCAATCCAGCGGGTGGTTGATCAGGAGGAATTCCATCACGCCCTTCTGGGCCTTGACCGCCTTGTCGCTGGCGGTGCGCACGATCATGCCGTTGTTCACCGGCGTGGCGCAGGCAGGCAGCGGCTTCGGGGCCTTTTCGACCTCGACCAGGCACATGCGGCAGTTGGCCGCGATGGACAGTTTCTTGTGATAGCAGAAGTGAGGGATGTACGTGCCGATCTTGTTGGCAGCGTCCATGACCATGCTGCCTTCCTGCACTTCAACCTTCTTGCCGTCTATTTCGATTTCAACCATGGCTGTTTGCCCAAGCTAAATTTTCTTTGCCAACGATACCGGCGGAAGGCTCATCGCATCCCGCCCGGCATCCCCTGCCCTGTTCAGATGTATGCCGGAACCAGGCAGTGTTTGTGCTCGATGTGGTATTCGAACTCTTCGCGGAAATTCTTCACGAACGCGCGTACCGGCATGGCCGCTGCGTCACCCAGCGCACAGATGGTGCGGCCCTGGATGTTGTCGGCCACCGAGTTCAACACGTCCAGATCTTCCATCTTGCCGTGACCATTCTCGATACGCTCCACCATGCGGTACATCCAGCCGGTGCCTTCGCGGCACGGCGTGCACTGACCGCAGGATTCTTCATAGTAGAAGTAGGACAGGCGCAGCAGCGACTTGACCATGCAACGGGTCTCGTCCATCACGATCACCGCGCCCGAACCCAGCATCGAGCCGGCCTTGGCGATGGCGTCGTAGTCCATGGTGGTGTCCATCATGACGTCACCACGGATCACCGGTGCGGACGAGCCACCCGGGATGACAGCCTTGATCTTCTTGCCGCCGCGCATGCCACCGGCCAGTTCCAGCAAGGTGGAGAACGGCGTGCCCAGCGGGATCTCGTAGTTGCCCGGACGCTCGACGTCGCCCGAGATCGAGAAGATCTTGGTGCCGCCGTTGTTGGGCTTGCCCATCTCGGCGTAGGCCTGCGGGCCCACCTTGAAGATGAAGGGCACGGCCGCGAAGGTCTCGGTGTTGTTGATGGTGGTCGGCTTGCCGTACAGGCCGAAGCTGGCCGGGAACGGCGGCTTGAAGCGCGGCTGGCCCTTCTTGCCTTCCAGCGATTCCAGCAGGGCCGTTTCTTCGCCACAGATGTAGGCGCCGTAACCGTGGTGCGCGTGCAGCTGGAAGCTGAAACCGGTGCCCAGGATGTTGTCGCCCAGGAAGCCGGCCGCACGTGCTTCTTCCAGCGCTGCTTCGAAACGCTCGTACTCGGCGAAGATTTCACCGTGGATGTAGTTGTAGCCGACCGTGATGCCCATCGCGTAGCCGCCGATGATCATGCCTTCGATCAGCGCGTGCGGATTGTAACGAATGATGTCGCGGTCCTTGAACGTGCCCGGCTCACCTTCATCTGTGTTGCAGACGAGGTACTTCTGGCCCGGGAACTGGCGCGGCATGAAGCTCCACTTCAGGCCCGTCGGGAAACCCGCACCGCCGCGGCCGCGCAGGCCCGAGGCCTTGAGGTCGGCGATGACTTGTTCCGGAGTGATCTTTTCGTTGAGGATGCGCTTGAGCGACTCGTAGCCGCCGCGCTTGACGTAATCCTCGAGGTGCCAGTTCTCGCCATTCAGGTCGGCGAGGATCAGCGGTTTGATGTGGCGGTCGTGCAGGCAGGTCATTTCTTCAGTTCCTCCAGCAGCGCGTCGATCTTTTCGTTGGACATCCAGCTGCACATTTGATGGTTGTTGACCAGCATGACCGGTGCGTCGCCGCAAGCCCCCATGCATTCGCCTTCCATCAGCGTGAACTGGCCGTCGGCCGTGGTTTCGCGATAATCGATGCCCAGCTTGTGCTTCAGGTGATGGGCGGCGCGCTCGCCACCCGACAGCAGACACGGCAGGTTGGTGCACACGGTGATCTTGTGCTTGCCTACCGGGCTGGTGTTGAACATGTTGTAGAAGGTCGCGACTTCCTGCACGGCCACGGCGGGCATGCCGATGTAGTCGGCAATTTCCTGCTGCAGCTCGGCGGGCAGCCAGCCATGTTCCACCTGGGCGATGCGCAGTGCGGACATGACCGCAGACTGGCGCTGGTCCGCCGGGTATTTCGCGAGTTCGCGATCGATTTTCTTAAGGGCTTCTTGACTTAACAGCATATCGTTGGCCATCCATGCGCATCAGTGCTGCGCGGTTATTGGATATTCCCCAAACCTGACGGGCTTCCTGAGAAGCCCGCCTTGACTCTTACTCTTCGACTTACCGGTCGATTTCCCCGAACACGATGTCTTGCGTACCAATGATGGTGACCGCATCGGCAATCATGTGACCCTTGGCCATTTCGTTCAGGGCTTGCAGGTGGGCAAAGCCGGGGGCGCGGATCTTCAGGCGGTACGGCTTGTTGGCACCATCCGAGACCAGGTAGATACCGAACTCGCCCTTCGGATGCTCGACGGCGGCATACGCTTCGCCGGCAGGCACGCGGAAGCCTTCGGTGAACAGCTTGAAGTGGTGGATCAGGTCTTCCATGTTGGACTTCATGTCCGCACGCTTGGGAGGCGCAATCTTGTGGTTGTCGGTGATGACCGGACCCGGATTGTTGCGCAGCCATTCCACGCACTGCTTGATGATGCGGTTGGACTGGCGCATCTCGGCCACGCGCACCAGGTAACGGTCGTAGCAGTCGCCGTTCTTGCCGATGGGGATGTCGAAGTCCAACAGGTCATACACTTCATACGGCTGCTTCTTGCGCAGGTCCCAGGCGATGCCCGAGCCGCGCAGCATGGGGCCGGTGAAGCCCATCTGCAGTGCTCGTTCCGGCGAGACCACACCGACACCCACCAGACGCTGCTTCCAGATACGGTTGTCGGTCAGCAGGGTTTCATATTCGTCGACATAGGTCGGGAAACGATTGGTGAAGTCTTCGATGAAGTCCAGCAGCGAGCCCTGGCGATTTTCGTTCAGTTCGCGGATGGCCTTCTCGTTGCGCACGATGGAAGCCTTGTATTGCGGCATGCTGTCCGGCAGGTCGCGGTAGACGCCGCCCGGACGATAGTAGGCTGCGTGCATGCGGGCGCCGGAGACGGCTTCGTAGCAGTCGAACAGGTCTTCGCGCTCACGGAAGGCATACAGCAGCACGCCCATCGCACCCACGTCCAGCGCGTGCGCGCCGATCCACATCAGGTGGTTCAGCAGGCGGGTGATTTCGTCGAACATCACGCGGATGTACTGCGCGCGCAGCGGCACTTCGATGCCCAGCAGGCGCTCGATGGCCAGCACGTAACCGTGCTCGTTGCACATCATCGAGACGTAATCCAGGCGATCCATGTAGGGCACGGACTGCAGGAAGGTCTTCTGCTCGGCCAGCTTTTCGGTGGCGCGGTGCAACAGGCCGATATGGGGGTCGGCACGCTGGATGACTTCACCGTCCAGCTCCAGCACCAGGCGCAGCACGCCGTGCGCGGCCGGGTGCTGGGGACCGAAGTTCAGCGTGTAGTTTTTGATCTCTGCCATTATTTGATCCCGTAGTTTTCTTCACGAATGATGCGCGGCGTGATTTCGCGCGGCTCGATCGTTACGGGTTGATAGATGACGCGTTTCTGTTCGGCGTCGTAACGCATTTCGACGTAGCCGGACACCGGGAAGTCCTTGCGGAACGGGTGGCCGATGAAGCCATAGTCGGTCAGGATGCGGCGCAGGTCGGGGTGGCCGTCGAAGAGGATGCCGTAGAAGTCAAACGCTTCACGCTCATACCAGCCAGCCGAGTTCCAGATCGGATCGACCGAAGCCACGATGGGCAGGTCATCATCCGGCGCGAACACGCGCACGCGCACACGCCAGTTGTGCGAGATCGACATCAGGTGCGACACCACGGCAAAGCGCGGACCTTCCCACGCGCCGTCGCCGTAGGTGGAGTAGTCCACGCCGCACAGGTCGATCAGTTGTTCGAAACGGGTGTCGGCATGATCGCGCAGCACGCGCATGGCCGACAGGTAGTCAGCGGCCTTGACCACCACGGTGACTTCACCGAGGGCCACGGTCAGATTCTGAAGATACCCTCCAAGCGCATTACGCAGGGCGGCTTCGAGAGTTTCCAATTTTGTCGTCATACTGCCCTCTTAGCGCGCGATGGTGTTGGTGCGCTTGATCTTGTTCTGCAGCTGGATCACGCCGTACAGCAGCGCTTCAGCCGTCGGCGGGCAACCCGGCACATAGACGTCCACCGGCACGATGCGGTCGCAACCGCGCACCACCGAGTACGAATAGTGATAGTAGCCACCGCCATTGGCACAGGAGCCCATGGAGATCACCCAGCGCGGTTCCGGCATCTGGTCGTAGACCTTGCGCAGTGCCGGTGCCATCTTGTTGCACAGGGTGCCGGCCACGATCATCAGGTCGGACTGGCGCGGCGACGGACGGAACACCGCACCGAAGCGGTCCAGGTCGTAACGCGAAGCACCGACGTGCATCATCTCAACTGCGCAGCAGGCCAGACCGAAGGTCATGGGCCACAGGGATCCGGTACGGGTCCAGTTGATTACCTTATCCAGCGAGGTGGTAACAAACCCCTCATTCAATACGCCTTCAATAGACATGGCTTACTCCCAATCCAGGGCACCCTTTTTCCAGATGTACCAAAATCCGACAACAAATTCAGCGATGAAGACCATCATCGTGACGAAACCTTGCCAGCCCAGCTCACGCATGGACACGCCCCAAGGGAAGAAGAAGGCGGTTTCCAGATCAAACAGGATGAACAGGATGGCGATCAGGTAGTAGCGCACATCGAATTTCATGCGCGCATCTTCGAATGCTTCAAAGCCGCATTCGTAAGGAGAAGTTTTTTGAGCGTCCGGCTTGTGCGGACCAAGAAGACGACCGAGGAGCTGGGGAGCGACACCAACACCGATGCCGACAAGAATGAAGAGAAGGACTGGGAAGTAATTTTCGAGGTTCACGATTGGCCGCTATGCGTTGGTTTATCGATGGGAATGATTCTCAATATCAATCAGAAACTTCCTCGACAAAAAGCCAGCTCAGGCACTAGGACCTTCGCTGGCTTTTCATTTCATTTCTATGGTGCCGACGACGAGACTCGAACTCGTACAGCTTTCGCCACTACCCCCTCAAGATAGCGTGTCTACCAATTTCACCACGTCGGCCTGAGGCTGCTATTGTACCTTCATTTGTTACTCTTGTTCAATGCACAATCAGCGAAAAAGAAAGATTCTTACTACTTTATTCTGCGATTATTTCTGAATCTGCAAAGGCTTATTTCGGAATCTGATTCGACTGGTCGCCCGGCTTGGCAGCCTCGGCCGGCGCAGCGGGCGCGGCAGGTGCTGCTTGCTGGGCCGGAGCAGCCGGAACCTGCAGATTATCCATCACGCTGCCGCTTTGCGTCACGTGATGATTGCCGATGAAGGTCAGGCCCAGGGTTGCCACGAAGAAGATACCGGCGGCTACCGCAGTGGACTTCGACAGGAAGTTCGACGAGCCGGTCGCACCAAAGAGGCTGCCCGACGCACCGGAGCCGAAAGCGGCACCCATGTCAGCCCCCTTGCCGTGCTGCAGCAACACCAGACCGATGATCGCCAGCGCTGCCAGCACCTGAACTACAACCACAACAAAAAACAAAGTATTCATTTAAACAAGTCCACTCTTGATGTTTCAATCGCCAACTGCTGAAGCATCGAATTATCGCCCCCGCAACTGACAAACCCCTTACCCTACTTCAGGCCGCCTTGATGATGGCCAGGAAATCCGCCGCCTTCAACGCTGCACCACCAATCAGGCCGCCATCGATGTCGGCCATGGCCAGCAGTTGCCCGGCATTGTCCGGCTTCATGCTGCCACCATACAGGATGCGCACCTTGGCGGCCGCTTCCGCACTCTTGTCCGCCAGACGCGCACGCAGCATCGCATGCACTTCCTGCGCCATTTCCGGCGTGGCGGTCTTGCCCGTGCCGATAGCCCAAACCGGCTCGTAGGCCACGACGATGCGTGCTGCATCCTCGGCCGCCAGGGCCGCCAGCACGATGTCGAGCTGACCGCCCACGATCTCATTGGTCTGGCCGGCTTCGCGCTGCTCCAGCGTTTCACCCACGCAAACCACCGGCACCAGGCCGGCTTTCAATGCCGCCACCGTCTTGGCCGCCACCGCCGCATCGGTCTCGCCATGATAGGCGCGACGCTCGGAGTGACCCAGGATGACGTATTGCACACCGAATTCCTGCAGCATTGCAGCCGACACTTCACCGGTATAGGCACCTGAAGCGTGCGCCGACATGTCCTGCGCACCCAGTGCCACGGCCGAACCGGCCACCGCACCCTGCACCTGGGCCAGATAAGGCGCCGGCACGCACACGGCCACGTCGCACACCTCGGCCGGCAGGCCTTCCTTGATACCAGCCACCAGGGCCGCATTGGCAGCCAGGCTGCCATTCATTTTCCAGTTACCGGCTACGAGTTTGCGACGCATAGGCTGAGTTCTACGAGATGGGTGTCAATTTGGATAACCTCGTATTGTAGCCGGACTAGGCGCTTGGCGCAAAGCCGCGCTGTCCAGACCGCGCACTCCCGCTCGCCGGATCACAATTCCAGCATGATCTTGCCGATGTGCGCGCTCGATTCCATCATGGCGTGTGCCTGCGCGGCCTGTTCCAGCGGGAAGCGCTGGTGAATGACCGGCTTGATCTTGCCCGCCTCGATGAGCGGCCACACCTGCGCGCGCAGCTTGGCCGCAATCGCCGCCTTGAACGCCACCGGGCGCGGACGCAAGGTCGAGCCGGTGATGGTCAGGCGGCGGCGCATGACCTGGCCCATGTCCAGCTGCCCTTTGCTGCCACCCAGCTGGGCAATGAAGACCAGCCGGCCATCATCAGCCAGCGCCTTGATCTCGCGCGGCAGGTAGTCACCGCCCACCATGTCCAGGATCACGTCCACGCCACGGCCACCGGTCAATTCCTTGACCACCGCCTCGAAATCCTCGGTCTTGTAGTTGATGGCACGCTCGGCACCCAATTCTTCACAGGCGCGGCACTTCTCGGCACTGCCTGCGGTGGCAAAGACACGATGGCCCAGCGCACGGGCGATCTGGATGGCAGTCACGCCGATGCCGGAGGAACCTCCCTGCACCAGCAAGGTTTCTTCGCCTGACAGTTGTCCGCGGTCGAAGACGTTGCTCCAGACGGTGAAGTAATTTTCCGGCAGGGCCGCTGCCTCCAAGGCGCTCAACCCCTTGGGGACCGGCAGGCACTGCGCCAGCGGGGCAGCACAGAACTCGGCGTAGCCGCCACCCTGCACCAGGGCACAGACCAGATCGCCCAGCTTGAAACCGCTGTCGCCCAGGTCGCCCGCCACGATCTCGCCTGCCACCTCCAGGCCCGGCAGGTCGGAAGCGCCCGGCGGCACCGGGTAGTTGCCGGTGCGCTGGAACACGTCCGGACGGTTCACGCCCGCCGCATGCACCTTGATGAGCACCTCACCCGCCTTCAGCTCCGGCACGGGCCGTTCGCAGGCCTGCAATACCTCGGGGCCGCCGAATTCCTTGATCTCGATTGCGCGCATGTGTCCTATCCTTCAGTTCAATGGAGTGTGAGGGGTCTCAAAGCGAAGCCGCCGCCCGCGCTGCCGTGTCATACAGCCCGGACGCATTGCGCAGCAATTGCGCCGCCTCGCCGATGGCCTGGTTGGGAATGCCGCTCTCGGCCTGCACCTCGATCAGGCAGCGCTCGCGGACCTCGCGGTATTTCATGCACAGCGCCTGCCCGGCCGGGGTGGTGGAGAACAGCAGTTCCTTGCCGGCCTTCTCGCTCTTGACGTAACCGGCCTTCACCAGCTTCTTCAAGGCATAGGTGACCACGTGGGTGTCCTCGACGTTCAATACGAAACAGATATCGGCCAGCTTTTTCTTGCGGTCACGGTGATTGACGTGATGCAACAGCGATACCTCGATGGCCGTCATGTCCTTGGCACCGGCCGCCGCCATGCAGCGCACCATCCAGCGGTTGAAGGCATTGCTGGCCATGATGAGTGCATATTCGAGCTCGGATAGCTCGGCACTGCGTTCGGACACCAGGTGCTGGGAAGACACGATCTTGGTCGGGCGCGACGGCTGAGCGACCTCTTGCGCATCAGGCTGGATGGAGGTGGACGTCTCGTTTTTCTCTTGGCTCATGGGAAGCGGGCAGGTCTGGACGACGGAATGGCAACACTATAGCGCAAACATTAAATAAATAATTTATCGACATATTGTTTATATTTTCTTTGAAATGTAATATCCGCAAAAAAGCAGGGCATCACCAGCAGACGCACCTGGACCCCGCCGGCGGCATCGGCGGGCTCTCAACACAATCACCGGCCAGGCGAGAGACACATGCAGCCACCCCAGCTCCACCCCTTGGGCGACCGCGCACTGCTATGCAGTTTGCCGGCCCCTGCCACCCTGCCCCAGCAGCAACGCATCTGGGCCCTGGCCGAACTGGCCAGCGCATGGGAAGAAGTCAGCGAAGTCGTGCCCGGCATGAACAACCTGACCCTCATCGCCAAGCGCCCCGTCGCCGACCTCGACACCCTGGCACAACGCATTGAGAAAACCTGGCCCAAGCTCAGCGGCGAACGCAGCGCCGGGCGCACGGTCGAGATTCCGGTGGTCTACGGCGGCAGCGCCGGCCCCGACCTGGACAACGTGGCCCGTCACACCGGCCTGTCGGTGGACGAAGTGATCGCGCGCCACAGCGGCGCCGAGTACGTGGTCTACTTCCTCGGTTTCCTGCCCGGCTTTGCCTACATGGGCGGCCTCGATACCAGCCTGGCCACCCCGCGCCACACCACCCCGCGCGTGAGCATCCCGGCCGGCTCGGTGGGCATCGGTGGCGAGCAGACCGGCATCTATCCCATGGCCTCACCCGGCGGCTGGCAACTCATCGGCCGCACCTCCCTGCAATTGTTCGATCCCGCCCAGCAACCGCCGACGCTGCTGCGTCCCGGCGACCGTGTACGCTTTACCGTGGAGCGCGTGGCCTCATGATAGAAATCATCCAACCCGGCATGCTGGCCTCAGTGCAGGACATGGGCCGCTTCGGCCATCGCAGCCTTGGCATTCATCCCGGTGGTGCCCTCAATACCCTGGCCCTGGCCAGCGCCAACCTGCTGGTCGGCAATCCGGTCGAGGCAGCCGGACTCGAAATCACCATGGGCGTGGCCGAGCTGCGCTTCACCCGCAACACCCGCATCGCCCTGGGCGGTGACGACATCGGCGCCACGCTCGATGGCAAGCCCATCGCGGCCTGCTGGAGCATGCCGGTGCGGGCTGGCAGCGTCCTCAAACTCAGCCTGGCCCCTGCCGATTCGCCCGAGCAGGCGCCGCGCCACAGCATGCGCACCTACCTGGCCGTGGCTGGCGGCATCGATGTACCGGTGGTGCTGGGTTCGCGCAGCACCGACCTGAAAGCCGGATTCGGCGGCCACCACGGACGCGCCTTGAAGCGCGGCGACAAACTCCCCATCGGTGATGCGCAAAGCGCTTCTGCAGCAGTACACGGTCCGGCCTTCGGCGTGCGTTCGCCGCGCTGGAGCGGCCTGGCGCGGCGTGCCGACGAACACAGCCAGCACGTCACCCTGCGTGTCTTGCCCGGCCCCGAATTCGAGCAGTTCAGCAAGAGCGCGCGCGAGGCGCTGTGGTCCGACACCTGGCGCGTCACGCCCAACAGCAACCGCATGGGCTATCGCCTCGAAGGTCCGGAACTCAAGCGCAAGCAAGGCCGCGACATGCTCTCGCATGGCGTGGTGCCGGGCGTGATCCAGGTACCACCTTCGGGCCAGCCAATCATCCTGATGGGCGATGCGCAAACCACCGGCGGCTATCCCAAGATCGGCGTAATCATCGGCGCCGACCTGTGGAAGCTGGCACAGGCGCCGCTGAACGCCACGCTGCGGCTGGAGCCCTGCGAGATGGCCGATGCCCTGGCCGCCGCCGAAGAACAGCAACGCTATCTCGATTCCATCCGCGCCACGGTCGCCGCACTGGACTGGTCGCGCGCCACGCTCTACAAGAAATAAGGGAACGCCATGCATATCGATCTCAATGCCGACCTCGGCGAAGGCTGCGACACCGACGAACAACTGCTGACCCTGGTCAGCTCTGCCAACATCGCCTGCGGCTGGCATGCGGGTGATGCTGGCACCATGCGCCGCAGCGTGCGCTGGGCGATCCAGAATCACGTGGCCATCGGCGCCCACCCCAGCTTCCCCGACCGCGAGAACTTCGGCCGCAGCGCCATGCAATTGCCGCCCGAGGAAATCGTCAGCGGCATGCTCTACCAGCTCGGCGCCCTCGAGGCCATCGTGCGGGCCGAAGGTGGCCGCATGACCCACGTCAAGCCACACGGCGCGCTCTACAACCAGGCCGCCAAAGATGCCGTGCTGGCCAATGCCATCTGCGCTGCCATCCGCACCTTCAATCCCGAACTGAGCCTGTATGGCCTGGCCGGCAGCGAACTGATCGCCGCCGCCCGCCATGCCGATCTCAATGCGGTGGAAGAAGTCTTCGCCGATCGCGCCTATGAAGCTGATGGCAGCCTGGTCGCGCGCAGCAAACCGGGAGCCATGATAACCAACGATGCCGATGCCATCGCCCAGACCCTGATGCTGGTCAAGCAAAAGAAGGTCAAGGCCATCGATGGCAGCATCGTCGAAGTCAATGCACAGACCGTGTGCCTGCACGGAGATGGCGCGCATGCCCTGGATTTTGCGCGCCAGATTCGGGCACGCCTGCACGCCGAGCAGATCGCCGTGCGCGCGGCTGTATGAAGCCTTTTTCCCGTATCGTCGCAGCAGGCGGGAAGGACGGCCCCCGCTCCTGATTCAAGGTCGTCGCAAGCTGTAGTTCCGTTCCAAAAACCACAAGAAAAGTCGCCAATCCGAGGCCCATGAGGTCGCAGGAAAAGTCACGCCCCTACGCCTGAGCATTCCCCGCAAAGGCAGACTGGGCGCGGTTTTCCGCGCCACGGCTGGCACGGACCTTGCACACTGGCGAATGGATTTTTCCTCATTCACATAGGGAGTTTTTCATGGAGAGTTCGACACTGCTGCCTCTGATCGGGATACCGATCGTCGTGGCCGGTTTTGCCTTGCGTTTCAACCCGCTGCTGGTGGTCACGGTTGCGGGTCTCACCACCGGCCTGTCGGTGGGCATGGATTTCGGCATGCTGCTGGAAACCTTCGGCGAGAAGTTCGTCAACAGCCGTTCGCTGGCGACCTTCCTGCTGATCCTGCCGATCATCGGCCTGCTCGAACATTACGGACTGAAGGAACGCGCCCAGGCGTGGATCTCCAGCATAGCCAGTGCCACCTCGGCGCGCATCCTGATGCTCTACTTCATCCTGCGTGAAGGCACCGCCGCGCTGGGCCTGATCTACCTCGGCGGCCAGGCGCAGACGGTGCGTCCGTTGCTGGCACCGATGGCCGAAGGCGCTGCCGTGAACGCCTACGGCGACGACCTGCCGCAACACATCCGCGACAAGATCAAGGCCCACGCTGCGGCCTGCGACAACGTGGCCGTATTCTTCGGCGAAGACATCTTCATCGCCTTCGGCGCGGTGCTGCTGATGGATGCATTCCTCAAGGAAAACGGCATCACCAATATCGAGCCGCTGCACATCGGCCTGTGGGCCATCCCCACCGCGCTGTCGGCGCTGGTGATCCACATGTTCCGCCTGACCCGCCTCGACGCCTCCATCCGCCGCGATGTCGAGGCGTGGAAGGCCACTCAATCCGCCGCCAAGGTGTCCGCATGAACACGCTCATTTCGATCAACCGCATCTACTACCTCATCGGCATCATCGTCATGATGCTGACCGTGATGACCCTGCGCGACAAGGGCAACCCAAAGCGCTTCACCACGGCGCTGTTCTGGTTCCTATTCGGCGCCGTGTTCCTGTTCGGCGACCTGATGGTGGAGAACCTGGGCAAGTCCATGGCCCACCGCATCATCGGCGGCACCGTCATCATCATCTCGCTCATCGCCGGCACCGGCATGCTCTCCATGGGCAGCTATGCGACCTCCTCGCATGACGAGCGCGTGGCCTCTTCGAGGAAGCTGGGCAACTGGCTGTTCTTCCCGGCGGTGCTGATCCCGGTGATCACGGTGGCCTGTACCGTGCTGCTCAAGGGTGTCTCGGTGGGTGGCCTGATGCTGCTGGACCAGAAGCAGCTGACGCTGGCCGCACTCTGCGTGGCGTGCATCTGCGCGCTCATCGCCGGTTGCGTGCTGACCCGTGGCACACCGCTGCAGGCAGTGCGCCAGTCGCGCCGCCTGGTGGATTCCATCGGCTGGGCCGCCATCCTGCCGCTGATGCTGGCCATGCTGGGCGGCGTCTTCGTCGCGGCCAAGACCGGTACCTCGGTGCAGCACGTGGTGAGCCTGTTCGTCAATCCCGACAATCGCTTCCTGGTGGTGGTGATCTACTGCGTGGGCATGGCGCTGTTCACGATGGTGATGGGCAATGCCTTCGCGGCCTTCCCGGTCATGAGTGCAGGCATCGCCCTGCCCTTCCTGATCATGGGACACCATGCTGATCCGGCGCCGCTGGTGGCCATCGGCATGTACTCGGGCTACTGCGGTACGCTGATGACGCCGATGGCGGCCAACTACAACATCGTGCCCGCTGCGCTGCTGGAACTGAAGAACAAGTACCAGGTCATCAAGGTGCAGATCCCGACCGCACTGACGCTGCTGACGGTGAACGTGTTCCTGATGTACTTCCTCGCCTTCCGCTGATCCACACCGGAGGCCGGACCTGACCGGGCATGGCGTCTGGTCAGGTCGCCTTACACTGCTTCAAGGAGTCCCCATGCAACTCACCCTCGAACGGGCCGAAGAATTTGCCCGCATGCCGCTGGCCTATCTGCGCCAGGAATATCCGAACCACATCATGCATCTGCTCAACGACGATGGTGACGTGCTCTCGCCGCGCGCGATGCATCCGGTCTTCTATGGCTGCTATGACTGGCACTCGGCCGTGCATGGATTCTGGCTGCTGCTTCGCTGCTTGCACCAGTATCCATCCCTGGCAGGGGCAGACCAGATCACGGCGATCTTCGACGAGCATTTCACCCCCGAGTTGATGGAACGCGAGACGGATTATTTCCGCGCGCCCAATCGCGCTCCGTTCGAACGTCCTTACGGCTTTGGCTGGCTGCTGGCACTGGATCAGGAACTGCTGATGTCGGCCCATCCACGTGCTGCCGAATGGCATGCCGCGATGAAACCGCTGACGACCGAAATTCGCCGCCGTCTGCTCGACTACCTCTCCAAGCTGAGCTATCCGATCCGGGTAGGCGCGCACTTCAACACCGCGTTCTCGCTGGCACTGGCGCTGGACTATGCACGTCATGTCAACGACGCAGAACTGGAAACGGTGATCGTCGACTGGTCGCAGCAACACTACGGCAAAGACACCGATTATCCGGCCCACTATGAACCGGGCGGAGATGAATTCATCTCCGGCGCGCTGACCGAAGCCCTGTTGATGAGCAAGGTGCTCGCACCCGATGCATTCGCCGCATGGTTCGATCTCTATCTGCCGCGTGTGACTGAGGTATCGCAACTCATGCATCCTGCCCATGTGTCCGATCCGACCGATCCGAAGGTGGCTCACCTCGACGGCCTGAACCTCTCCCGCGCCTGGTGCATGAAAAACGTGCTGCGCCACCTGCCCGCAACACATACCGCGCGCAGCGCCATCGAGGCCGCCATCCAGCGCCACATCGCCGCCTCCATCGATCAGGTGGTCGGCAGCCACTACAGTGGCGGACACTGGCTGGCCACCTTCGCCATGCTGGCCCTGGAAGACTGAGCCACACCTCGCAGCAAAGCAAAAAGAAAAAGCCCTCGCTCCCGGTGACGGAAGCGAGGGCTTTTTGCTGATGCGTACAGCGCTCCTACTCAGCCACTTCCTTGCGCAAGGCCGGCTGCTCGGACTGTACCGGTACAGTGGACGAGATCACCCGCGCACTGCGCTTGAAGGTGAAATACGCCCAGGCCCAGTCCGCCATCACCATGATGCGGTTACGGAATCCGATCAGGAAATACACGTGCACGAACAGCCAGAACAGCCACGCCGGATAACCCGAGAACTTGAGCTTGCCCACCATGGCGATGGCAGCCCGGCGCCCGATGGTGGCCAGCGATCCGTAATCCTTGTAGACGAAGGTTTCTGCTGCCTGGCCGGCAATGTGATGCTTGATATTGCGCGCCGCCACCCGCCCCATCTGCTTGGCCGCCGGTGACACGCCCGGCACCGGCTTGCCTTCCGACTGTGCGGCCGCCAGGTCGCCGATCACGAACACTTCCTCGTGACCACCAATACAGAGCGTCGGCGTGACCGGTACACGACCAGCACGGTCTACCGGTACACCCAGCTTCTTGCCCAGCGGCGAAGCCGCTACACCTGCCGACCAGATCACCGTACGCGTAGCCAGGCTCTGCTCGCCATCGAAATTGGCATAGCGCACGCAGGTCTCGTCGATGTGCACCACACGGCAACCGGTGCGTACGTCCACGCCGAGCTTGTGCAACTGTTCGCGCGCCTTCTCGGACAGATCCTCCGGATACGCTCCCAGCACGCGGTCAGAACCTTCCACCAGTACCACCCGCGCCGAATGCGGATCGATGTTGCGGAATTCGCCCGACAAGGTATGCCGCGCGATTTCCACCAGCGTGCCGGCCATCTCGACGCCGGTGGCACCACCGCCGATGACGGTGAAGGTCAGCCATTCCTGGCGGCGCCGCGCATCGGTCTCGCGCTCGGCACGCTCGAAGGCCATCAGGATGCGCTTGCGGATCTCGAAGGCGTCTTCCAGGGTCTTCAAACCGGGGGCCAGCTCGCTCCACTCATCGTGGCCGAAATAGCTGTGGGTGGAGCCGGCGGCCACGATCAGATAGTCATAGCCGAGCACGCTGCCGTCTTCGAGCGTGACGGATTTGCCGGCGGTATCGATCCCGGTCACGGCGGCCATCAGGGTGGTGAGATTGCGCTGCTGCGCCAGGATGGCGCGGATCGGTGCACTGATGGCCGGGGCCGACAGCCCGGCCGTGGCCACCTGGTAGAGCAAGGGCTGGAACAGGTGGTGATTGCTGCGATCGATCATGGTGATGCGCACATCGGCGTGGGCCAGTTCACGCGCAGCGGCCAGACCGCCGAAGCCGCAACCGATGATGATGACGTGGGGCATTGCCTTCCTTTCAAAAGTAACGTGTTGTTCTGTCCGCGCAGGCCGGTCACTTGGAGCCGTGACCTGGCTGCACAGCTGTCCCCTACTCTCTATTCGGATCTGCAGATCTACCTGCTGGCATGACCGCGCCTCCCCTGATGAGCGCGACACACCGGAACCTTGATGTCCCTCAAAGCAGACCGACAGAATCGCATACTTTTGGTTCGAAATCACTTGGGCAGATTGTCCGCATCATCTTGCGCGCACAAAAAAATCCCCCGGCCTTGCGGCACGGGGGATTTCCTTGTTGCCTGTGCAGGCAGAAGGGATTACTGCGCTTCTTGCGGAGCGGCAGCGTCGCCTTCTTCAGCCTGGGCAGCCTTCATCGACAGCTTCAGGCGGCCGCGGTCATCGGTTTCCAGAACCTTGACGCGCACTTGCTGGCCTTCCTTGAGGTAGTCGGCCACGGCATTGACGCGCTCGTTGGCGATCTGGCTGATGTGCAGCAGACCATCCTTGCCCGGCAGGACCTGGACGATGGCGCCGAAGTCCAGCAGCTTCAGGACGGTACCTTCGTAGACCTTGCCCACTTCCACGGAAGCGGTCAGCTCTTCGATACGGCGCTTGGCTTCCTGGCCAGCCGAGGCATCCACGGAGGCGATGGTGACCACGCCTTCGTCGCTGATGTCGATCTGGGTGCCGGTTTCTTCGGTCAGCGCGCGAATGACGGCGCCGCCCTTGCCGATCACGTCACGGATCTTTTCCGGGTTGATCTTGATGGTGATCAGGCGCGGCGCGAAGTCGGACAGCTCGGCACGGCCGGCCGGGACGGCTTCCTGCATCTTGCCCAGGATGTGGTGGCGGCCTTCCTTGGCCTGCTCCAGCGCGACCTGCATGATTTCCTTGGTGATGCCCTGGATCTTGATGTCCATCTGCAGGGCGGTGATGCCATTGGCAGTACCGGCCACCTTGAAGTCCATGTCGCCCAGGTGATCTTCATCGCCCAGGATGTCGGTCAGCACGGCAAACTTGTTGCCTTCCTTGATCAGGCCCATGGCGATGCCGGCCACGTGCGACTTCATCGGCACGCCAGCGTCCATCAGTGCCAGGCAGCCGCCGCACACCGAGGCCATCGAGGAGGAACCGTTGGACTCGGTGATTTCCGAGACCAGGCGCACCGAGTAGCTGAACTCGTCAGCGGCCGGCAGCGCGGCGATCAGCGCGCGCTTGGCCAGGCGGCCGTGGCCGATTTCGCGGCGCTTCGGAGTGCCCACGCGGCCGGTTTCGCCGGTGGCGAACGGAGGCATGTTGTAGTGGAGCATGAAGCGGTCGGAGTACTCGCCCAGGAGGCCATCGATCTTCTGTTCGTCACGAGCGGTACCCAGGGTCGCGATGACCAGGGCTTGCGTTTCGCCACGGGTGAACAGGGCCGAACCGTGGGTACGCGGCAGCACGCCGGTACGGATCGAGATCGGACGCACGGTGCGGGTGTCGCGACCGTCGATGCGGGGTTCGCCTTCCAGGATCTGCGAACGCACGATCTTGGCTTCCAGGTCGAAGAGGATGGAACCGACTTCGGCAGCGTCAGCGGCCACGCCGTTGTTGGCAGCAGCTTCAGCGACCAGGGCTTCGTTGACCTGGGCCGAGACAGCCTTCAGCTTTTCGGTACGGGCCTGCTTGTCCTTGGTCTGGTAGGCTTCGCGCAGCGGGCCTTCGGCCAGTTGCGCCACGCGGGCGATCAGGGCTTCGTTCTTGGCCGGGGCGGTCCATTGCACTTCCGGCTTGCCACCGTCACGCACCAGGGCGTGGATGGCTTCGATGACGGCCTTGGACTGGTCGTGACCGAACACGACGGCGCCCAGCATCACTTCTTCGGACAGTTGATCGGCTTCGGATTCCACCATCAGCACGGCGGTTTCGGTACCGGCCACCACCAGGTCCAGCTGCGAGGACTTCAGTTGCGAAGTGGTCGGGTTCAGGACGTACTGGCCGTCGATGTAACCGACGCGAGCGGCGCCCACGGGGCCGTTGAAGGGGATGCCGGCCAGCGACAGGGCAGCCGAAGCGCCGATCATGGCGGGGATGTCCGGATCGATTTCAGGGTTCACCGACAGCACGTGGATGATCACCTGCACTTCGTTCAAGTAGCCTTCCGGGAACAGCGGGCGGATCGGACGATCGATCAGGCGCGAGGTCAGGGTTTCCTTTTCGGAAGGCTTGCCTTCACGCTTGAAGAAACCGCCGGGGATACGGCCGGCTGCATAGGTCTTTTCGATGTAGTCGACGGTCAGGGGAAAGAAGTCCTGGCCGGGCTTGGCTTCCTTGCGGGCCACGACGGTGGCCAGGATGACGGTGTCTTCCACCGACACCATCACGGCGCCAGAAGCCTGGCGAGCGATTTCGCCGGTTTCCAGGGTCACTTGATGCTGACCGTACTGGAAGGTCTTGGTTACTTTATTGAACACGGTATTTCCTTTCTTTTATGGAGCCGGCCCCGACTGTGTCCGCGGTGCACGGCTTCCTTTTGCCGACAGATTTTCAGGCGCTGTCGTTCACCTCACCACAGTGGCCGGCGAGACCGGTCACTCACGACGAACGCGGCAATACAAGCCGCCGCGATGAAACAATGATGCATTCTTGCCCGAGGGGCGTTTGCGCCTGGCGCGACCAGGCTTACGCCTGAGCTCGCGGAATCGCAAAAAACAAAATGCCCGCGTCAACGAGTGACGCAGGCATTTCGTGGTGGTCCGGGGCGCAAACCCCGGGACCCAGACGCGGAGTCAAATTACTTGCGCAGACCGAGTTTCTCGATCAGGGCGCGGTAACGGTCAGCGTCCTTGTTCTTCAGGTAGGACAGCAGGCTCTTGCGACGGTTGACCATCTTGATCAGGCCACGACGGGAGTGGTGATCCTTGACGTGGGCCTTGAAGTGGCCGTTCAGGTCGTTGATGCGTGCGGTCAGCAGCGCCACTTGGACTTCCGGAGAACCGGTGTCGTTCGTGCCGCGGGCGTTTTCGGAGATAATGGCAGCCTTGGCTGCTTTTTCGATGGACATTGCTTTTACCTTTCACAAGCGGTGTGCGGAGCGTCGGAAAATCCCTGCCCTGCATACCGTGAACAAAAAATGAGAATCCGGTCAAACCGACCGGACGCGAAATTATATAGCAAAAAATCATTCCAACCAACATCGGCAAGTGACCGCGTGCGCCAACTGGCCAATCACGAGGCGCCCTTGCCACAGAATGCCGGAATGACAATTCAACCAGGAGTCGACATGCAATCCCCCGCTTCCCTCATGCAAGCCGCCCGCCCCAGGCTGGCCGCCGCGCTGCTGGCCGCTGCCGCGCTGGCGGGCTGCGCCTCGCTGCTGCAGCCGCCGGTCCAGCCGGGCGAACCCGAAGAGCAGGTGGTGGCCCGTCTCGGTGCGCCCACCAACGTGTATCCGGATGGCAACGGCCGGGTCTTCGAATACGCGGCAGGTGCCTTCGGCCAGTACCAGTACATGGCCCGCATCGGCCCCGACCATCGTCTCATTTCCTATGAGCAAGTCTGGACCCTGCAGAATTTCCACGCCATCCGTCCCAAGGTGGACACAAAGCTCGACGTCCTGCGCCGGGTCGGCCGCCCCACCGAAGTGACGCGCTATGCCCGCATCCCCTTCGAGGCCTGGAACTACGGCTTCAAGGAAAGCGGCGTCTGGAATTCGCAGATGACGGTGTATTTCAACGACCAGGACATCGTGGAAAAGGTCGAAAACGGACCGGATCCGCGCTTCGACGATTCGCGTTTGCGCAACTGAAAACGCGGCGCGCAGCCTCCGCGCCACACAAACAAAAGGCTGCCCGGATCACTCCGGGCAGCCTTTCCTTTTGCCGCAAGCCGTATTGCGCAAAACTCAGATCACGGTCGCCAATGCCAGCGTGAACAGCAGCGCCAGCACCGAGATCAGGGTTTCCATCACGGTCCAGGTCTTGAAGGTCTGCGGCACGGTCATGTTGAAGTATTCCTTGACCAGCCAGAAGCCGCCATCATTGACGTGCGACAGGATCACCGAACCGGCGCCGGTGGCCAGCACCATCAGTTCCGGACGCACGCCGCTGACGTTGGCGACGATGGGCGCGACGATGCCACAGGCGGTGGTCATGGCCACGGTCGCCGAACCGGTCGCCACGCGGATGAGCACGGCCACCAGCCAGCCGAGCAGCAGTGGCGAGAGGTGCGCATCGGTGGCGAGGCCGACGATGACCTTGGAGATGCCGCCATCCATCAGAATGCGCCCGAAGCCGGCCCCTGCGCCGACCAACAGGGTGATGTTGGCGGTCGGGGCCAGGCATTCGTTGGTGAACTTCAGGATCTGTTCGCGTCCGAAACCACGGGCACGACCGAAGGTCCAGAAGCTCACCAGGGTGGCGATCAACAGCGCGATCACCGAGTTGCCGATCAGGCGCAGGAAATCATTGGCAAAGGTCTTGGGGGCGAAGAACAGGTCGGCCCAGCTGCCGATCAACATCAGCGCCACCGGCAAGAGGATGGTGAAGAGCGTGATGCCGAAGCCCGGCAGTTCCCGCTCCTTCTTGCGTTCATCGACGAACTGCGAGAGCAGCGGATTGTCCGGATTGGGGATCACCACCTTGGAGATCAGCTTGCCAAAAATCGGGCCGGCGATGATGGCCGTCGGAATGCCCACGATCAGCGCAAAGAGGATGGTGCGACCGATATCGGCATTGTAGGCGGTCACCGCCAGCAGCGCGGCCGGGTGCGGCGGAATGAGGCCATGCACCACCGACAGGCCGGCCACCATGGGAATGCCCACCAGCACCATGTTGGTCCCGGTGCGCTTGGCGACGTTGAAGGCAATCGGCACCAGCAGCACGAAGCCGACTTCGAAGAACACCGGCAGGCCGACGATGAAGGCCACCGTCATCATGGCCCAGTGCACGTTCTTTTCACCGAAGGCCCCGATCATCGTATTGGCGATCCGCTCGGCACCGCCCGACTCGGCCATCATCTTGCCCAGCATGGTGCCCAGGGCCACCACCAGTGCGATGTGACCCAAGGCGCCGCCCACACCGGTTTCGAAGGCCTTGACGATATTACCCATGGGCATGCCCACGGCCAGGCCCAGCAAGAGCGAGACCACAACCAGCACGATGAAGGGATTCATCTTGAATTTGGCGATCAGCACGATCAGTGCGATCACCGCTACCAGTGCATAGACCAGTAGCGCAGTTCCTTGTACAGCCTCCATCTGTTGCTCCTCTTCAGAAGGTAAAAGACACCACCGGCGATACGGCACCCCTGCCGGCAAATATGCACCGCAAAAAATCCATCAATCTTTTAAATCGTTTATATCATTTAGATATTTTTATTTCGAATTCACCACCGCGCGTGGAAAGGCCACAGCAAGGTGCCGCCTTTCCACGGCAAGCCTCAACGCTTGAAGGCCACGCAATCCACCTCGACCTTGCAGTCCACCACCATGCTGGAGACCACGCAGGCGCGGGCCGGCGGATTGGCGCCGAAGTATTCCTTGAAGACCTTGTTGAAGGACGGGAAGTCGCGTGCATCATCGAGCCACACGCCACAGCGCACCACGTGCTCGGGGCCGTAGCCGGCTTCCTTCAAAATGGCCAGCACGTTCTGGATGGCCTTGTGCGACTGCGCCACGATGCCGCCGTCGATCACTTCGCCGTTTTCCATGGGCACCTGGCCCGACACATACAGCCAGCCATCGGCCGCGACCGCACGCGCGAACGGCAGATGCTGACCACCGGTGCCACTGCCGCCTTCCACACCAAATCGTTGAATGCTCATTGCTGCTCCTCTGTTGAACTTGAATCTGAAAAATCGATTTGAAACTTGAAGTTAACAATCCAGGCCTGACGTTTCCTGCAACTCAGGCTGGCGTTTTCTGCACCGTGCGCGCCAGGAAGCGTCCGGCACGGGCGCTGGTGGCCTGCTTGTCCTGGCCGCGATAGGCCAGTTGCCCATTGACCCAGACCGCCTCGATGCCATGCGCCGGCTGCATCGGATCGGTGAAGCTGGCGGCATCGCGGATGGTCTCGGGATCGAACAGCACCAGGTCGGCGTAATGACCTTCGCGCACGAAGCCGCGCTGATCCAGGCCGAAGCGCTGCGCCGACAGGCCGGTCATCTTGTGGACCGCCGTGGCCAGCGAAAACAGTTTCTGCTCGCGGCTGTAATAGCCCAGCACGCGCGGGAAGGCGCCCCACAGGCGCGGGTGCGGCAAGGGATCGTTGGGCAGCCCATCAGAACCGACCACGGAGGCCGGATGCGAGAGGATGCGATTGACGTCATCGTCAGCCATGCAGTGATATACCGCCCCGGCCGGCATCAGGCGCGCGGCCGCCGCATGCAGGTCGACACCCCAGTCGGCGGCGATCTGCTTCAACATCTTGCCGCCCTGCTCCGGGTGCGGTTCCGACCAGGTGACCTGGATGTCGTAGTCGGACGTCACCTGTTTGAGGTCCAGCGTGGACGAGCTGGCGGTATAGGGGTAGCAGTCGCAGCCCACGTGCTGGTGGCGCGAGGCCGCTTCCAGCGCTTGCAGCACTTCGCTGCTGCGCCCCCAGTTTTCCACGCCGGCACACTTGAGGTGCGAAATCACCACCGGCACCCGCGCATGCTTGCCGATGCGGAAGGCTTCTTCCATCGCATCGAGGATGTCGGCGAATTCGCTGCGCAGGTGGGTGGCATACAGGCCGCCGAATTGCGCCAGCGGCTCGGCCAGGGCCAGCACCTCTTCAGTGGGCGCATTGATGGCATTGCCATAGGCCAGGCCCGTGGACAGTCCCAGTGCACCATGTTCGAGCGCCTCGCACAATTGCGCGCGCATGCCGGCGATCTCATCGTCAGTAGCGGCGCGATCAAGGCGGTCCATGTGGTTGTTGCGCAGCGCCGTGTGCCCCACCAGCGCGGCCACGTTGATCGAGGGCTGCGCCGCATTGACGGCCTCAACGTAGCTGGCAAAGCTGGGATAGTGGAAGGCCTCGGACTTGCCCAGCAGATTCATCGGGTCCGGCGGATCGCCCTTGAGCGTGACCGGTGCGGCGCTGATGCCGCAGTTGCCGACCACTACCGTGGTCACGCCCTGCGACAGCTTGGGGAACATCTCGGGCGTGCGGATGACGTTGGTATCGTCATGCGTATGCACGTCGATGAAGCCCGGCGAGAGCACGCGTTCACGGCCATCGATTTCCTGTGCGGCGTGCCAGCCGCCGAGCTGGCCGATGGCGGCGATGCGTCCATTGCGGATCGCCACGTCGGCCTGCACCGGCTCGGCGCCGCTGCCATCGATGACCAGGGCATGGCGGATCAGGGTGTCGCAGTGCTTGTCGCCACCTGCAACATGCGGGGTGGATGTCATGTCAGTCTCCCAGTGGCTGGTGCAGGTCACCGCCGCCACGGTGCGCGTCGAGCACGTACTTGAGGCGGCGCAGGCGTTCCTGGCTGCTTTCCTTGTGCAGCAAGGCCAGCTCCAGCACCAGCATGTCCAGCGTCGCCATCATGGCGTAGCGCGACGAGGACGGTTTGAAAATCAGGTCGGTTTCCAGCGTCTTGATGGGCAGCAGCACATCGGCCATCTTCGCCAGCGGCGAACCCAGCGCGGTGATGGCGATGAGCTTGACGCCGTATTCGCGCGCCACTTCGCAGCTGGCCAGGAGCTCGGGCACGCTGCCGGTGGTCGAGAAGACCAGCAACACGTCGTCCTTGTCGAGGGTGGCCGCCACCATCTTCTGCAGCACCGCATCGTGATAGGTCGCTACCGGCCGGCCCAGGCGCACCAGCCGATAGCGCGCCTCGTCGGACATCATGGTGGAACCGCCGCCCATGCCGAAGCAGTAGATCATGCGCGCACCCAGCAGCAGGTACGCGGCTTGCATGAGCATGTCGGGGTTGAGCATGGCGCGGTTCAGTTCCAGCACCGCATGGATGTCGCGATAGACCACATCGGCCAGTTCCGGCGGCTGGTCCGAGGGCACCGTCTTGGCACCATCGAAGAAGCGCTGTCCCACGGCCACCGCCTGCGCCAGCAGGAACTTGAACTCGCGCACGTCGCGGCAGCCCATGGCCTTGGCAAAGCGCGTCACGCTAGCCACCGACACCCCGGCCTTCTCGGCCAGTTCGCCGATGCTGGCGCTGGCGGCCGCAGAGAGATCGCCCAGGATCGCTTCGGCCACCTTCTGTTCGGCAAAACGCAAGCTGCTGCTGCGCTCGGTGATGCGGGAAATGATGTCCAATGTCTGTGCCATGGGAAGGAAAGAATCAGTCTGCGGGAATGCGCCTGCGAGGAAAGAGACCAGCCCCGGAGGGTGCCATGCAAACAATTTATGTTATTTACTAACACGGCGCAAACATAGTAAATTCAAGGCTATTATTACGTCAATCCTAATTTCACAGGAATTAAAGCGATGAGTGATACAAATTACCAAACGCCGTTTCAGGCCGGCATGATCGACCCGCTCAACAAGGGATTGGGCGCGCTGGCTCAACCGCTCGCGCCGCATCAGGCCGGCAGCGTGCGCTGGAACCTGCTCAATGAGGACATCAGCCTGCCGGCTGCCGTCCTGTATGAGGAAAAGATCGCCCACAACCTGAAGTGGATGCAGGATTTCGTCGGCCAATACCAGGTCAAGCTGGCACCGCACGGCAAGACCACCATGGCGCCCAAGCTGTTCGCGCGCCAGCTCGACACGGGCGCCTGGGGCATCACCCTGGCCACCGCCCATCAGACCCTGGCCGGCTATCACCACGGCGTGCGCCGGGTCATCATGGCCAACCAGCTGGTGGGCAAGCGCAACATGGCGATCATCTCGGAAATGCTGGCCGATCCCTCTTTCGAGTTTTTCTGCCTGGTCGATTCGGCCGCGCTGGTCGATCAGCTCGGCCGTTTCTTCGCCGAGCGCAAGCAAACCCTGAACGTGCTGCTGGAACTGGGCCCGGCCGGCGGCCGCACCGGCGTGCGCGACGAGGTGCAACAGCAGGCCGTGCTGGAGGCCGTGGCGCGCTGGGACAGCATCGCGCTGGCCGGTGTGGAAGTGTATGAAGGCGTACTCAAGGAAGAGGCCGAGATCCGCCGTTTCCTGCAACGCGCAGTGGCCTGCCTCAAGGAGCTCGCCGCGCAAGGCCATCTGGCACGCCGCCTGGCAAAGGGCCCGGCAGTGCTGACCGGCGCCGGCTCGGCCTGGTACGACGTGGTGGCCGAAGAATTCGGCCAGGCCGACATCGGTGCGCCGCTGGAGGTGGTACTGCGTCCGGGCTGCTATCTCACCCATGATGTGGGCATCTACCGTGCCGCGCAGTCGCAGATCCAGGTGCGCAATCCGGTGGCGCACAGCATGCGCAGCCAGTTGCAGCCGGCCTTGCAACTGTGGGCGTATGTGCAATCGATCCCGGAACGCGACAAGGCCATCATCGCCCTGGGCAAGCGCGATGCCGCGTTTGACGCCGGGCTGCCGGCGCCAGTCACGCGCTTCCGCCCGGGCCAGGACACGCAACCGCAAGCCACCCCGGCGCACTGGGAAGTGACCGGCATGATGGACCAGCACGCTTACCTGAAGATTGCCGAGGGCGACGATATCCAGGTCGGCGACATGATCGCCTTCGACATCTCGCATCCCTGCCTGACCTTCGACAAGTGGCGTCACCTGGTGGTGGTGGATCAGCGCTTCGATGTGACCGACATCGTGCAGACCTTCTTCTGATGCAGCGATGGGCGCCAAGAACATGAGCAAACCCATCCTCGCCTACGGCGAAGCCATGGTGGAATTCAACCAGCGCATCGCGTCGCCGCGCCAGTACCTGCAGGGCTTTGGCGGCGACACCTCCAACTTCGCCATCGCCGCAGCCCGCCAGGGCGCGGCCTGCGCCTACCTCAGCGCAGTGGGTGACGATCATTTCGGCCAGGACCTGCTGGACCTGTGGCGGCGCGAGAACGTCGATGCGCAGCACGTGGCGGTGCAAGCCGGTGGCAGCACGGGCCTGTATTTCGTCACGCATGACCAGGAGGGCCACCACTTCCACTATCGCCGTGCCGGCTCGGCGGCCAGCTGCTATCGCGCGGCGGACCTGCCGTTGCAGGCCATTGCGTCTGCAGGCGCACTGCACCTCTCCGGCATCAGCCTGGCCATCAGCGAGAGCGCCTGCGAGGCCGGCCTGGCGGCCATGGCCCATGCCCGCGCGGCGGGCGTGACCACCTCGCTGGACACCAACCTGCGCCTGCGCCTGTGGCCGCTGGAACGTGCACGCGAGAAGATGGCCGCGGCCTTCCGGCTGTGCGATGTCTGCCTGCCGAGCTGGGAAGACGTGTCGATGCTGACCGGGCTGGATGAGCGCGATGCCATCGTCGATCAGTTGCTGGACTATGGCGTCAGGCTGGTGGCCTTCAAGCTGGGCCACGAAGGCTGCTACGTGGCCACGCCGCAAGAGCGCCGCATGGTGGCCCCCCATCCGGTGCTGGCGCTGGATGCCACGGGCGCGGGCGATTGCTTCGGCGGGGCCTTCATGGCCGAGCTGATGGCGGGGAGCGATCCCTTCCGTGCGGCGCGCTACGCCAACGTCGCCGCCGCGCTCTCCACTACCGGCTACGGTGCGGTGGAACCCATCCCCAGCCGCACCCAGGTGGAAGCGGCGCTCCAGGCCGCCGCCTGATCGACGGCATGCAGCGGGGCCGCCGGCTTACTGCCGCCGGCGTGCCACGAAGAGCATGCCGGCCACCGGCTGGCGTACTTCTTCGCGCAGGACCTGGTCGCTGTCATGGAGGATCTCCAGACCCTCGGCCTGCAAGCAGGTGCGCACGTAATCACGGCCGTGGCGGTAGCGTCCGCTGGCATGCAGGCAATACCCCTCCCCGGCCGCATCCTGCGGCGTCAGCACCTCCACCGTGAAGATGAAGTAGCCACCCGGCTTCAAGGCGGTCGCCACCGCCTTCAGCACGCCCTTCAGATCCCCGAAGTAGATCATCGCATCAGCGGCCGTCATCAGGTCCCACGACCGCGGATGGCGACTCAGGTAGTCGCTGATCTCTGCTTTCTCCAGCTGGTCGTAGTGGCCGGTGGCGATGGCTTTTTCCAGCATCTTGCCGGCCAGGTCGATCCCGGTCAGATGGTGGGAATAAGCCCGCAGCCCGAGGCCGCACAGGCCGGTGCCGCAACCGATGTCCACCGTGATGAACTGGCGCGCCGGCTGCGCCACCAGTGCCACGCCCTGCCCGATCAGCTTGGGGCCGCGATAGCCGAGGCCGTGCAGGAGATGGGATTCGAAGGTTTCGGCGTAGCGGTCAAAATGCGCTTCGATGTAGCGGTCCGAGGCGCGCGCCGGCACGTCGCGCTGCGAGCAGGCGGCCAGCATGTGGGCCGCGATCGGATTGTCGGGTTCGCTGGCCAGCCAGTGGCGATAGGCTTGTGCCGCCTCTTCCGGCCGGCCCAGGAAGTAGAAGGAAATCCCGACCATCTGCCAGGACTTGCCCTCCATGGGCGGCAGCACGTAGGCGCGGCACTGGTAGTACGAGGCCTGCATCTTGTCAACGACCGCTTCGAAGAGGCTGCCCAGGTGCAGCAGCGACGGCACGAAGTCGGGCGCGATGGCCACGGCGCGCTGGAAAGCGGCAATGGCCTCGTCATTGCGGTTCTGCTGCAGGCGCGCCGCGCCCAGGTTGTTCCAGACCGTGTGATCTTCCGGCGTGATCTCCAGCGCGGCAACGTAAGCCTGGGCTGCAGCTTCCGGCTCGCCCAGCGCAAACAACACATTGCCCAGGTCGTTGTGCCAGGCCGCATGGCCGGGTTCGAGGGCGCTGGCCAGTTCCAGCTTGTCGAGCGCCTCGGCGTGGCGTCCGGTCTGATGCAGCCAGATGCCGTAGAAGTGCAGCGCCACCGGTTCGATGGGATCTTCTTCAAGGACAGCTTCATAGACGGCGCGGGCCTCTTCCAGGCGGCCGGCCATGTGGGCATCAATGGCCGCGTGCAGGCGTGCCATGGGGGGCGGCCGGATTTCCAAACTGTGCAGCGGCTCAGGCATGGCCGGCTCTCCCTCGTAAAGCGCATGCGGCGCAGGATAGCACCCCGCGCTCTTTACATTTTCTTTACAATTCTGCAGCAGACTGCCCTTTCGGGCAATGCCTGATTCGCCGGGCTGTTTGTCCAGCGCTACAGTGCCGCCAGACTGTGGCCGATGCTGCCCAGCCGGCGCAGCGCCTGGTCCAGTTCCCGGGTGAAGGGATGGCCGCAGCAGATGCGCAGGAAATGGCCATAGCGGTTGGAATTGGAGAAGATCGCTCCCGGCGAGACGCCCACGCCCTCAGCCAGGGCGCGTTCGAACAACTGCTGGGAACAGACCTGCACCGGCAGCTCCACCCACAGCCCCACCCCGCCATTGGGAACGTTCAGGCGCGTGCCCTCGGGGAAATAGGCCGCAATCGACTCGGCCATGCGTTCGCGCTGCTCCTTGAGCAACTGGCGCAGGCGGCGCAGGTGGCGGTCATAGGCGGGGCTGGCGATGAAATCGGCGGCGGTGACCTGGGTCCACTCTTCGTTGGCGCGGGTATGGGTGAACTTGAGCATCTTGACCCGTTCATGCCAGCGTCCGCCATTCATCCAGCCCAGCCGCATACCCGGCGCCAACACCTTGTTCAGGGACGCGCAATAGATCACATTGCCGCTGCGGTCGCGGCTCTTGAGGCTGGACGGGGCGGCGCTGCCGTCGGCCAGCTCGGCGTAGGCGTCGTCTTCGATCAGTGGCAGGCGCAATTCTTCACACAGGCGTACCAGCTTGTCCTTGTGCTCGTCGGGCATGATGCAGCCCAGCGGATTCTGCAGATTGGGCACCACCACCACGCCCTTGATGTTGCCGTAGGTGCGCACCGCCAGTTCCAGCGCTTCCACCGAGATGCCGGTGTGCGGGCTGGTCGGGATTTCCAGCGCCTTCATGCCCAGGTTTTCCAGCGCCTGCAGCAAACCGAAATAAGTGGGCGACTCCACCGCAATGGTGTCGCCCGGCCCGGCCACGGCGCGCAAGGCCAGGTTGAGCGCTTCGATGCAGCCGTGGGTGACCACCACTTCTTCATGATCGATGCGCATCCCATGATGCAGCGCGCGCCGCGCCACCGCCTGGCGGAAGGTGGCATTGCCGTTGTGCGGCATGGCGCTGGTGAGCAGTTCGGGCCGCTCGCGCAGGGCGCGCATGGCGGCCTGCTTCAGGGTTTCTACCGCATACAGTTCGGGCGCACAGGTCATGCCGGAGAGGTCGATGCGGGGCGCGCCGCTCTGGCGCAAGGCGATGTACTTGGAGACCTTTTCATGGATGCCCGCGTATTGCTCGGGATCGATGGCCATCAGGCTCTTGGGTTCCTGCACCGGGCGGATCGCCGAGCGGCGCGGCTGTCGCACGAAATAACCGGAGCGTGGCCGCGCCTCCAGCCAGCCGCCCTCTTCCATATGGCGCAGCGTCTGCAGCGAAGTCGACAGGCTGACCTGGTGCTGGCGCATCAGGTCGCGGACTGAGGGCATACGATCACCGGCCACCAGCGTGCCGGACTGGATGGCTCCCTGGTAATGCTCGGCCAGGCGCCGATACAACGGCTGGCGGGCGGTTTCCGGAGTGGTGCCGGGCAGCGGTGCCGCAGGCGCGAGATCAGGGAGGTGCAGGCTGGTATCCATAACAGTCATCATCTTATTGAGGCCGAGACCAGAACAGATACAGAGTAGGCCAAATGCAGGGATAACAGAACAAAAAAGCGCCGCCTGTTGCGCAGCAGAGTGCATTTTCCTGTGCCTGTTTGGCCCGGGCGGCTGTCCCTAGACTGCAGGCTGACCCCATCAAAAAAAGGAGAACACCATGCCCAGCCCGCTCCCCGCCAAGACCACCACGCAAGCGCTGCCCCTGCTGCCGGGCCAGCATCTGCAACTGTGGCTGCCCGCCGGCACCCAGTTGATCTGCCATGCCGCCGAATTGCGGGTGACCGAACCGGCACAATGGCAACTGGACCGGCTGGTCAGCCGGCAGACCCGCCTCACCGATGGCGAACGGCTGGTGTTGTCGCAGGAGGGCTGGATCGGCGTGCTCTCGCCGCAAGGGGGCGAACTGCTGTGCCTGCGTCCGGTGCCCCGCCCCTGGCTGGCGCCGGTGGCAGCGCTGCTGCGCCGCCTGCAGCGTTCGCGCCCCCGCCTGGATTGGGGACAAGGGCGCTGACCGGCTTTGTCGCAGGAATGCGGATTAGTCGACGCAGACACCGGCTTGCGTCGATGAATCTGCAACTTAACTGATATTTCAGCAAGAAACTTGCACAAAAAGTGAGGAGGACGCGCGGGAAGTGGTGCGGCAATTTCGGTAAAACATTACACTTGATCATCCGTAGAAGATGAAATGTCATGCCGAACCAACCTTCCCTCGCCAGCGTTGCCCCGGTCGCCATCCCGGCCCTTTCTGAACAAGAGACGTTCGATCTGACCCCTGTGTCGCTCTGGAAAGAGGATTACAGCGGCTTGAAGTGCCTGTTCGACCAGTGGCGCGCCGAAGGCGTCACCGACCTGCGCAGCTACCTCACCCAGGACCACCGCCGCGCCCAGGCCTGCGCCATGCAGATCCGCGTGGTCGACGTGAACCGCCGCACCCTGGAATGGTATGAAGCGCGCGACCTGGCGCACCTGGTGGCGAACCTGGACAAGGTGTTCCGGGATGACATGATCGAGACCTTCATCGAAGAAATGGTGCAGCTGTGGAACGGCAGCACCACTTTCTCCAGCTATACCGTCAACTACACCCTGGGCGGCAAGCGGCTGGACATCCAGCTGTCCGGCCGCATCATGCCCGGCAGCGAAGAGAACTGGGACTACGTGCTGCTGGCCATCGAGAACGTCACCGAACGCGAGACCGCGCGCAAGAAGCTCTCGCGCAGCGAAAACTATGCGCGCGGGCTGTTTGAATATTCACCCATTTCGCTGTGGGTGGAAGATTTCAGCGCGGTCAAGCGCCTCTTCGACGACCTGCACCGCATCGGCATCACGGACTTTCGCACCTTCACGGACGTGCATCCTGAATTCGTGGAGCGCTGCATGCAGGAAATCCGCGTCATCGACGTCAACCTGCAGACCCTGTCCATGTTCGGTGCGCCGGACAAGGCGACCTTGTTCTCGCGCCTGTCCGACGTGTTCCGCGACGACATGCGCCCGCACTTCAACGAACAGCTGATCGAGCTGTGGAACGGCAACCTGTTACATCAACGGGAAGTGATCAACTATTCGCTCAGCGGCGAAACCCTGCACGTGCACCTGCAGTTCTCGGTCTTCCCCGGCCACGAAGACAACTGGGACCTGGTCCTGGTGGCGCTGACCGACATCACCGCCCGCAAGAAGGCCGAAGCCTATCTGGAATTCCTGGGCAAGCATGACGAACTGACCAAGCTGTACAACCGCGCCTACATGGTGGATGAGCTGAACCGCCTGGAGCGCAAGGGCCCCTTCCCGGTCAGCGTGATCGTGGCCGACCTCAATGGCTTGAAGGAAGTCAACGACGAGCTGGGCCATGCCGCCGGGGACGCCTTGTTGCGCCGTGCCGGCGAGGTGCTGGGCAAGGCGGTGGAACGCCCCGGCAGCGTGGCGCGCACCGGAGGCGATGAATTCGCCATCCTGCTGCCGGCCACCGACGAGCGTGGCAGCCAGTTGCTGATGGACCAGATCCAGAAACTGGTCGAAGTGAACAATCAGTACTACTCGGGCCATGCCCTGAGCCTGTCCATGGGCGCAGCCACCGCGATGCCGGGCGAGCGTCTGGAACACGTGGTGCAACGGGCCGACACCCTGATGTATGAAGCAAAACGCCATTATTACGCCACCACTCCCGGCCTTGAACGCCGTCACCCGGACGACTGACACGATGTCCGCACCCGAGGCCGGCCTGCGCGAAGAACTGGCCCTGGCAGTGGGAGCGGAAACGCTGGCGGCCGATCTCTTGCACAGCAGGCCCGGCCAGCAGGTCCACACGCTGGTGCTGCACGGCGCCGGCCAGGCCGACCGCCAGCGCCAGTGGCCGCTGCGCGAGGCCCTGGCGGCACGCGGCCGGGCCAGTGCAGCCATCGACTTTTCCGGCCATGGGCAAAGCAGCGCCCTGCTGCCCAATTCACTGGCCAAACGGCTGGATGAAGCCCAAGCCGCGCTGGATCGCTTCACCGTCGCGCCGCGCACCGTCGTGGGCGTGAGCATGAGCGGCGAGATCGCCCTGCGCCTGGCCTGCCGCCCGGATAACCAGATCACCCATCTGGTCACCCTGGTTGGCGCCATCTACGATGGCGCGGCCTTTGCGCTGCCCTTCGGCCCGGCCTTCAGCGCGGCCCTGCGGCGCCCGCAAAGCTGGCGCGAGGCCGACTCACTGGACATGATCCGCCACTATCGCGGACGCATCACCCTAGTGCGGGCCAGCGAGGATGCAGTGATTCCGGCCGAGATTGCCGAACTGATCCGGCAGCAGGCCACCGCCGCCAGCGCCTGCCACATCATCGACCTGCCGGGCGTGGATCACCGCATCAGCGAACGCAGCGCGCAGGATGCCACGCTGTGCGCACAGCTGGCCGCCTTCATTGACGACTGAATCGATCTGAACGAAAAGGGAAGTTGCTCAGGCCGTGGTCGAGATCAGCCCGCCCACCACGTTCTGGTTGACGATATCTTCGACGATGGAGCCTGTCAGGTCAGGTTCGGACTTGAGCAGCAGGGACAGCTGCGAGCTGAGCCCCTGCCCGGCAAAGATGCCCGAGCCGTCATAGACGCCCGAGGTGCTGCCCGGCATGACGATGCTGCCCAGCACGCCCTGGTAGTAGGACTGCGTGGCCTGGTTCTGGGTGAGATCGGAGGAAGTGCCCGCCGATGAGCCGGCATTGACGATGGAATTGAACAGCCCGGCCGCATTGTAGGTCTGCCCCGAACTGCCGGAGGATCCTCCGCCCAGGGTGACGACCACTGACGCCTCCGAAGACAGCTCGACGGCCTGCGCCACGGCGGCAGGATTGCTGCCGGCGCTCACCGGATTGGCGGTCGAGGGGAGACTGCCCAGACTGTAAGGGTCCGGGCTGCCCAGCGAGCTCAAGGAGGAAGAATCGATCACCATGTTCATACCGACAATGCGGGATATGCAGTAACTGGTCTACATAGGGATTCTAGGAGACTCCTGCCTGCTCGGCAAGGCAGAACGGACGGCGGTGACAGACGGGGATGAAAAACACCCGGCAGAGGGCCGGGTGTTTCTTGTCCTGCAGGACGGAACTCAGGCGAGCTCAGTGCGGTGCATCGCCATGTTCATCCTTGGTCTGCACGATGCTGACCGGCTTGCCCTTGAGCCGGCGCCAGATGTAGACGCCATAGCCGGACAGGCCATAGAGCACGAACAGCCCGAACAACACCTTGGACGGATCGCTGGAAATGAGCACCAGCGCCACCACCACCAGCAGCGCCGCAATGAAGGGCACCGGCTTGCGGAAGTTGACATCCTTGAAACTGTAGAACGGCACATTGGTGACCATGGTGATACCGGCGTACAGGGTGATGACCCAGCCGTACCAGCTCAGGTCAGTGCCGGCAAAGCGCAGGTCATCCATCAGCCAGACGAAACCGGCCACCAGGGCGGCTGCCGCCGGGCTGGGCAAGCCCTGGAAGTAGCGCTTGTCGACCACGGCGATGTTGGTATTGAAACGGGCCAGGCGCAGCGCCCCGCCCGCGCAGTACACGAAGGCCGCCAGCCAGCCCAGCTTGCCCATGCCGCGCAGCGACCATTCATAGACCACCAGCGCCGGTGCCGCGCCGAAGGAAACCATATCGGAGAGGCTGTCGTACTGGGCGCCGAATTCGCTTTGCGTGTTGGTCATGCGGGCCACGCGGCCATCCAGGCTGTCCAGCACCATGGCCACGAAGATGGCGATGGCGGCGAAGTCGAACTTCAGGTTCATGGCCATGACGATGGCATAGAAACCGCAGAAGAGCGCGGCCGTCGTGAAGGCATTGGGCAACAGGTAGATGCCGCGCGAGCGCCGCCGCGCCACGACCTGCCCGGCCTCGTCCAGTTGCACAGCCTTGGGCTTGCGCAGGGATTTCGGGAAGGGAATGCCGGCCTTGGCCTTGCGTCGTCTTAATGTGGGCATCGATGTCTATCAGTGAGGAGGACGGAAATCGCAGCATGCAGTCTGCGTGCGGGCCTCATCCGTGGCGGCACGGTGAGGCCATCAAGGTGTGATCAGAGTTCGGCCAGAATGGTTTCGGTGGCCGAGACCTTTTCGCCGACCGTGACCTTGGGGGTAGCCGTCAGCGGCAGGTAGACGTCCACGCGCGAACCGAAACGGATGAAACCGTAGCGCTGGCCGCGGGCCAGGGTGTCGCCGGCCTTCACGTAACAGAGGATGCGGCGGGCGATCAGGCCGGCCACCTGCACGCAGGTCACGCTGTGGCCGCTGGTAGTGGTGATGGCCAGGGCATTGCGCTCGTTTTCCAGCGAGGCCTTGTCGAGGTCGGCATTGACGAACTTGCCGGGGAAGTACTGCACCTTCTCGATCTTGCCATCTACCGGCGCACGGTTGGAGTGGACGTTGAAGACGTTCATGAAGACACTGATCTTCAGGGCTTCGCGGTCGGTGTAGGGGTCATGGGCACGGGCCACCACGACGATGCGGCCATCGGCCGGCGACAGCACGGCATTGGCGGCTTGCGGAATCACGCGCGGCGGATCGCGGAAGAATTGCAGCACGAACAGCGCGATGATCCACAGCGGGAAGGACCAGGCGCCGCAGAAATAGGTTGCCAGCGCTGCCACGACCACGGCGATGGTCAGGAAGGGCCAGCCTTCGCGGGCGATGATGGGATGGGGATAGTGGTTATTGTTCAATGTTGCTCCAGGGATCGCGCGGTACTCGCGGAAAGTTCAAAAGTAAAAGCGTGCCTATTCTAGTCCAGCGCCCGTTAAATGCAATGAAATGCACCGCCAGAAAGCCTGTGGCGGTGCATTGCGGGCCGGTGCTGCGTTGTTTTAGATGAAGGAAGCTGCACCGCCCTGCGCGGCGGCTCAGGATGACTGCAGCGCGGCCTCAGCGCGGCTGCGGACGCGAGAAGCTCAGTTTGAGTTCATTGCGCGCCAGACCGCGCGGACCGGTCAGTTGCATCTGGCCGATCAGGATCGTCACTTCGGCATCGGCATAGTCCAGGCCGGTCACTTCGGTGATCTGGCGCAGGTCGCCCTGGCGCCGCTCCTGGGGCTCGTCGGCGATGATGCCGGGCGGCTCCTTGGCCAGCGGTGCGCAAGCCTTCACATCGTTCACCAGGCGCTGATAGGCGCGCCCCATGTCGGCGGGCGTGGGATAGCGCCAGATGCAGGTGTAGACCGAGGAATTGCCGGTAATGGCGCAGCTCTCGGCGCCATCGAGCATGAAGTTGGAGAGGTAGATCGGGCCGCGCTTGTCTTCCTTCATCACCGAATCGGGCCCATCCTTCTTCCAGCCATCGAAATGCGATTGCGACTGCTGGTGGATGGCGCGCAGGTCGGCGCAGATGTCGGCGTGGGCGGTACTGGCCACCAGGGCAGTAAAGAGCGGCAAGAGCAGCTTGGTGAAGGTCCGCATGATGAGATGATCTTCTTGAAACGGAAAGGGAGGCCGATTATAGCCTCCCTCCCTGCCAACCCGAGGCGGTTGACGATTCTTGACATGGCCACCGAGGGCGGCCAGCGGGATTACTTGAAGCGCACCTTGCCCACCAGGCGCATGGTGACGGTGGATTCGCCCGGTTCGAAGCTGGGCTCGGCCACGCTACTGCTTTCCTGAGCCATATCGGCGCGCATCATCGCGGCCTTGGCCATGGGTGCGGCGGCCGGCGCCGCATAATTGCCGGAACCCTCGAAGTCCACGGTATCAATCACGGCATCCGACGGGGCGCGATGCATGGCGTTGGCGATGAAACCGATACGCTCTTCCAGATTGCGATAGGTGGCATTGACCAGGGTCGCATCCAGCTTCTTGGCAGCGGCCGGGCTGAGGCCGAATTGCAGGCCGTTCAGGCTCATCAGCGCTTGCGCGGACGAGACGGTCTTGGGCAGTGCGGCCAGGTTCTCGGTGGTCATCTCCAGATACTGGCCGACGCGCCACCCCACCACCTGGCGCGGCTTGGCCGGCTGGCGCGGCGGCTGCGGGCTCACCTGCGGCGGCTCGGCATAGACGGCGTAGGTGTAATAGCCGTAGCTCTTCAAGGTCGCTTGCGGGTCCTGGCGCTTGAGCAGCTCGATGCCCTGCTTCATCTTCTGGTTCACGCGCGAGGCGGCCGCGGTCTTGTCCTTGTCCTGCTCCTCGACTTGCAGCGTGACGCGCGCCTGGTCATTGGGCACGCTGATCTCGCCATTGGCCGGCACTACGACCAGGGTGCCGGTGGTCGGCACGGGGGCCGGGGCGCTGGCGGACATCTGGGTCTGGGCTTGCGCAGCGATGCAGGCAGCGGCCAGGGCAGCGCCCAGCATCAGTTTGCGGGAAGGTGTCATAGGAATCCTCTTTATTCTTGATCGGTGACGGGTGAAGATAGCTTCATATGGAAGCATCTACCCGCCACTTCGACGACAAGTGTAAAGAATTGGTTCTTGGCCAAGTGCAACAAGCCGTAACGACGAGGCAACGCCCTGCCCCTGTCTGCGGACGAAAAAAAACGCCACGGCAAACCGTGGCGTTTTTCTCATCAAGAGATCGATCAGTTCTTGCTTTGGTCGACCAGCTTGTTGGCCTTGATCCAGGGCATCATGGCGCGCAGCTTCTCGCCCACGATTTCGATCTGGTGTTCGGCGTTGATACGACGACGCGACATCAGGGTCGGTGCACCGGCCTTGTTTTCCAGGATGAAGCTCTTGGCGTATTCGCCGGTCTGGATGTCTTCCAGCACCTTCTTCATGGCAGCCTTGCTCTCGGCGTTGATCACGCGCGGGCCGGTCACGTACTCGCCGTATTCGGCGTTGTTGGAGATCGAGTAGTTCATGTTGGCGATGCCGCCTTCATAGATCAGGTCGACGATCAGCTTGAGTTCGTGCAGGCACTCGAAGTAAGCCATTTCCGGAGCGTAGCCAGCTTCGACCAGGGTTTCGAAACCGGCCTTGATCAGTTCCACGGTACCGCCGCACAGCACGGCTTGTTCGCCGAACAGGTCGGTTTCGGTTTCTTCGCGGAAGTTGGTTTCGATGATGCCGGCACGGCCGCCGCCGTTGGCGGTCGCGTACGACAGGGCCAGGTCACGGGCGCTGCCGGACTTGTCCTGGTGCACGGCGATCAGGTGCGGCACGCCGCCACCCTGGCTGTAGGTCGAACGCACGGTGTGGCCGGGGGCCTTGGGGGCGATCATGATGACGTCCAGGTCAGCGCGCGGCACGACCTGGCCATAGTGGATGTTGAAGCCGTGCGCGAAGGCCACGGTGGCGCCTTGCTTGGCGAACGGTGCGACGTTTTCGGCATAGACCTGGCCGATGTTTTCGTCCGGCAGCAGGATCATGATGACGTCGGCATCCTTGACCGCTTCGTTGACTTCAGCGACCTTCAGGCCGGCTTGTTCAGCCTTGTTCCACGATGCGCCACCCTTGCGCAGACCCACGGTCACCTTGACGCCGGAATCCTTCAGGTTCAGGGCGTGGGCGTGGCCTTGCGAACCGTAACCGATGATGGTCACGTTCTTGTTCTTGATCAGGGACAGGTCTGCGTCTTTGTCGTAGAAAACTTTCATGATTTTTTCCTATGTTCCGAGTAACTCGAATTTGAATATTTGAATATGTGTGTGTGATGCGTACTACCTGGCGCGGTCGATCAGATCTTCAGGATCCGTTCGCCACGGCCGATGCCGGAGCCGCCGGTACGGACCGTTTCCAGGATCGCGGTGCGATCCAGGGCGTCGATGAAGGCATCCAGCTTGCTCTTGGCGCCGGTCAGCTCGATCGTGTAGGTCTTTTCGGTGACGTCGATGATGCGGCCACGGAAGATATCCGCAGTGCGCTTCATCTCTTCCCGTTCCTTGCCCACTGCGCGCACCTTGATCAGCATCAGTTCGCGCTCGATGTGCGCGCCTTCGGTCAGATCGACGACCTTCACCACCTCGATCAGGCGGTTCAGGTGTTTGGTGATCTGTTCGATCACGTCATCCGAACCCGAGGTCACGATGGTCATGCGTGAGAGGGTCGAATCTTCGGTGGGTGCAACGGTGAGCGTTTCGATGTTGTAGCCGCGTGCGGAGAACAGACCCACGACACGGGACAATGCGCCGGCTTCGTTTTCCAGCAGCACAGAAATGATATGGCGCATGTTAGAGATCCTCCGAACCCAGCAACATTTCAGTCAAACCCTTGCCCGCCTTGACCATCGGCCAGACGTTCTCGGTTTGATCCGTGATGAAGTTCATGAAGACCAGCCTGTCCTTCATGGCGAAGGCTTCGCGCAGCGCGCCATCGACATCGCCCGGTTTCTCGATTTTCATGCCGACGTGGCCGTAGGACTCCGCCAGCTTGTTGAAGTCCGGCAGCGAATCCATGTAGGACTCGGAATAGCGCGAACCATAGTCGATCTGCTGCCACTGGCGAACCATACCCAGGAAGCGGTTGTTCAGCAGGATGATCTTGGGCGTCAGGTGATACTGCTTGCAGGTCGCCAGTTCCTGGATGCACATCTGGATCGAGGCTTCACCGGTGATGCAGGCCACGGTCGCGTCGGGGTTGGCCATCTGCACGCCCATGGCGTACGGCAGGCCCACGCCCATGGTGCCCAGGCCACCGGAATTGATCCAGCGGCGCGGCTTGTCGAACCCGTAGTATTGCGCGGCCCACATCTGGTGCTGGCCGACGTCGGAGGTGATGAAGGCATCGCCCTTGGTCACTTCCCACACCTTCTGCACCACCGATTGCGGCTTGATGAATTCGTCAGACGTGGCGAACTTGAGGCAATCGCGCTTGCGCCATTCGTTGATCTGCTTCCACCACGCATCCAGCGCCGCGCCGTTCTGGCGGGTTTCGGCCGAATCCAGTTGCGTCAGCAGTTCCTGCAGCACGTCCTTGACGTTGCCCACGATGGGGATGTCGACCTTGACGCGCTTGGAAATCGACGAGGGGTCGATATCGATATGAATGATCTTGCGGGCATGCGAAGCGAAGTGCTTCGGATTGCCGATCACGCGGTCATCGAAGCGCGCGCCGATGGCGATCAACACGTCACAGTGCTGCATGGACATGTTGGCTTCGTAGGTGCCGTGCATGCCGGGCATGCCCACGAACTTGTCGCTGGAGGCGCGATAGGCACCCAGGCCCATCAGGGTGTTGGTACAGGGATAGCCCAGGCGATCGACCAGCTTGTTCAGCTCCGGCGCGGCATTGGCCAGGATGATGCCGCCGCCGGTATAGATCATCGGACGCTCGGCCGACAGCAACAGCTGCAGCGCCTTGCGGATCTGGCCCGAGTGACCCTTGTCGACCGGCTTGTAGGAACGCATTTCCACCGCCTTCGGATACTCGTAGGCGCAGGTATGCATGGTGATGTCCTTCGGGATATCGACCAGGACCGGGCCGGGACGGCCGGTGGTGGCGATATAGAAGGCTTTCTTGACGGTTTCCGCCAGGTCCTTCACATCCTTCACGAGGAAGTTGTGCTTCACGCACGGGCGGGTGATACCGACGGTATCGCACTCCTGGAACGCGTCCTGGCCGATGGCGGTCGAGGGCACCTGGCCGGAGATCACCACCATCGGAATCGAATCCATGTAGGCCGTAGCCAGGCCGGTGACCGCATTGGTCACGCCGGGGCCGGAGGTGACGATGGCCACGCCGACCTTCTGGGAACTGCGCGAATACGCGTCCGCAGCGTGCACGGCGGCCTGTTCGTGACGAACCAGGATGTGCTGGAATTTGTCTTGCTTGAAGATTGCGTCGTAGATGTAGAGGACGGCGCCACCAGGATAGCCGAAGACGTGTTCAACACCCTCTTCAGCCAGGCATCGGACGAGTATGTCCGCGCCGGTGAGTTGCTCAGCACTCATGCTGCTTCCTTTCAAGGTCCATTGGAAATTGATCGGATGTTCTCTCCTGACGGAATCGCATTCGTCGTCTTGCCGGCAGCATCCCTTTATTGTGCGGTCACGCCGTTTCTGCGCTCCAACCGTAGTGGAGTTTGAAACGCCGCTCAACGCGACTCGTTCAGCCTTGGATCAAGTTCGACTTTTACTGATTCCTCGCGCTTGTGGCGCGGGTTAGAACAAACAAGCTTTAAACCTATAAAGCGTTTCCTCGAACCGGCACGACCTTATGTGAAGCACCGGCGAGAAATAAAAACGCCCCAGATGTGGGAGGCGGAGAACAGGACAGTAATGTGTTGCATCATTTTGGTCAAGCAAATTCCGGTGAAATCGTCGCCAATACTCGCGTTCCCGCCTGCCCGCACGGATAAACTTCAGGACAAAGAGGGCCATTTTTGCTAGGATTCGGTCTGCTTTTTGACGATTTATTGCATTTTTCGCATCTAAGCCGACCAACATGAAGGTTTTTACCTGATTTGATCGGCCATACCCATCCGGCACACCGTATTGCATGGCAACTGACAAAGAACTCTCCGATTTTCTTGAAAGTGTCGAACGCCGCGCCTTCAAACAGGCGGTGTATGCCGTGCGCAAGGATGAAGCCGCGTTGGACATCGTTCAGGATGCAATGATCAAGCTGGCCGAGAAGTACGGCGACAAGCCGGTGGATGAACTGCCGATGCTGTTCCAGCGCATCCTGCAGAACACCATCCATGATTTCTTCCGTCGCGAAAAGGTGCGCAACACCTGGGTGAGCCTGTTCTCCAGCTTTGGCGGCAATGGCGGCGACGGCGAGGGCGGCGAGGATTTCGACCTGCTCGAGAGCCTGGAATCGGAAGACGGCTCCGAAGCCGCCGAATCCAGCGCAGACAAGGTAGAGCGTCAGCAAACCTTGAATCTCATCGATGCCGAAATACAAAAGCTGCCAACGCGTCAACGGGAAGCATTCTTGATGCGTTATTGGCAGGACATGGACGTGGCGGAAACAGCCGCCGCCATGGGTTGCTCCGAAGGTAGCGTCAAAACCCATTGCTCCCGCGCAACACACGCGCTGGCTCAAGCTCTCAGAGCCAAAGGAATCTCATTATGACCAACAAGGAAATGCAATTCGCCTACAAGGTGAAGCTGGCGCTTGACGCCAACCTCGACACGCTGTCCGACGACACCGTGCAAAGCCTGGCGGCCGCTCGCCGCGTTGCGCTGGCGCGCAAGAAGCAGGCGCCGATCCACAAGCGCGTGGAACAGCCCGCGCTGGCCGGCGCCTTTGGCGGTGGCATGACGTCGCCTGAAAAACCGTCGTGGTGGAGCCGCCTGGGCGTGGCTGCCCCGCTGCTGGTGGGCATCATTCTCTTCGCTGGCATCTACCAGCACGAAACCGCCAAGCGCGTCAGCTACCTGGCTGACATCGACGCGGCCGTGCTGTCCGACGAGCTGCCGCTGTCGGCCTATCTGGATCATGGTTTCAACGCTTTCCTGGCTGAAAAGGGACAATAAGACGATGCAAAAAACCACCGGCACTGCTGTAAAGGCTTCCGCCCGCTTCTCGCGCATTGCGCTGGCGCTGGCGGTGCTGGCCGGTGGATTGAGCTGCGCCTGGACGGTCGCGCAGAATGCACCGGCCACCGCGCCGACCTCTGCCCCGGCTGCCGCACCAGCGGCCTCTGCACCGGCTGCAGCCCCGGCCAGCAATGCCACCAGCACGTCGGCGACCACAGCCCAGCCGGCTGCCGCTCACGCCAACAAATCAGCCGGCAAGCTGCTGCCACGCAAATCCGAAAACCGGCTGGCCTGGGCCAATCTGTCTGCCGCCCAGCGCCAGGCGCTGGAGCCGCTGACCGGTGAATGGCCGCGCATGAGCGAACTGCAGAAGGAAAAATGGCTGGAGATCGGCAGGCGTTACGCCAAGATGAAGCCGGAAGAACAGCAGCGCCTGCATGAACGCATGCGCGACTGGGTGAAGCTGACCCCGGCCGAGCGCAGTGCCGCGCGCACCAATTACGCCCGCGCCAAGAGGCTGGATGCGGAAGAAAAGCACGAGCAGTGGGCCAAGTACCAGCAGCTTTCCGAAGAACAGAAAAAGAAGCTGGCCGAATCCAAGCTGCCCAAGCGCGTAACCAAGCTGCCGACCTCGCCGTCTGCGGCGGCGCCGACCATCCAGCTGCCGGCTGAGGCACTGGAGCGCGTGCTGCCGGTCGCACCGGCACAGGCACCGGCACTGGTACCGGCACCCGCCCCTGCGGCAGCCCCTGTGCCCGCCGTGGTTCCGGGCTCGCAAGCCACGCCGGTACCGGCGATTGCACCGACGGCTGCCGCAGCCACAACCGTGGCATTGAGCTCGGCGCCGGCAGCCCCGGCCTCAGCCGTGGCCACCACCGCAAGCGATAGCAAGTAAGCCGCCCTTCCCTGCATCCACTTTCCGGATCCGGCATCCGCATCCAAGCGCGCGTGGACCCAAACCTGCGCGCCACATCACATGGGACATACTCACCGCCCTCTCCGCGTTGAGTCCATCCTTGCTTTGCCTCAAGCCCACGCATAGGCAAGCGCTCCCGATTGCATTACCATCTGCCGGCCGCAGCGCGCACGCTGCCTGCGCACATTCTTCACATCACCCAAGCCAGAATGGAACAAACAGGAACCATGCCGGAACTCACCACGCCCTCCCTGCGCCGCCGCATGAGCAGCATGCTCTATGAATCCATGCTGCTGTTTGGGGTCCTGTTCATGTCGGGCTGGCTGTTTTCCACGCTATTGCAGCAGCGCCATGCCCTTTACCTGCGCCATGCGCTGGAAGGCTGGCTGTTCCTGGTGCTGGCGGTGTACTTCATCTGGTTCTGGACCCACGGCGGCCAGACCCTGGCCATGAAGACCTGGCGTTTCCGCGTGGTGGACCGCAACGGCCAGCCGCTGCGCGCGTGGCGCGCCGGCTTGCGCTTCCTGCTGGCCTGGCTGTGGATCCTGCCAGGACTGGCGCTAGCCTCGCTGGCACGCGGCCAGGCCTGGCTGCTGGTACTGATCCCGGCGGCCAATCTGCTGCTCTGGGCCATGACCGCGCGCCTGGATCCGCAAGGCCAGTTCCTGCATGACCGTCTGGCCGGCACCCGCCTGGTCGATGCCGTTCCGGTTGCCAAGGCTGCAGCGGCTGCTCGCCCCAAGTCATGAAGCCGACATGAGCGCTCCGCTGCGCTCTGTTATGCTCTGGGGCGAACGCATGCAGCCGCATGCCCCGTACCTGATCGCCCCGGACTGACGCCCGCATGATTTCACGCATCTCCAGAACGCTGCTCCTCATCCAGTTCGTCATTGCGATCCTGTTTTACTTCCTGCTGCGGCATTTCGACTGGCCTATCCTGGCCGCCGCAGCGGGCGGCCTGTTGATCGTGCTCATGCTGCGCGCCCAGATCACCGCCAACAGCTTCTTCCTGACCTGGCCCTATCGCGGCCGCACCTCCAATCCGGTCGAGATCAGCTGGCTGCAAATGGCCACCCTGTTCCTGCGCGAATACCGCGCCACCATGCTGTGCTCTTCCTGGGCCATGCCCTTCCTGCGTTTCGACCAGTTCAGCTATCCCGACACCACCTCGCTGCCGGTGCTGCTCATCCATGGCTACGGCTGCAATAGCGGCTACTGGCGCTGGATGAGCCTGGAACTGCGCGAAGCCCACATCACCCATTACGCGCTGGACATGGAGCCGGTCTTCGGCAGCATCGACGACTACGCTCCGCTGGTCCATGCCGCCGTCCAGCGCGTGCTGGCCGAGACCGGGCAAAAGAAGCTCGTCATCGTCGCCCACAGCATGGGCGGACTGGCCGCCCGCGCCTACCTGCGCGACCATGGTTGCGACCGCGTGGCGCGCGTGATCACGCTGGGCACACCGCATCACGGCACAGCCATCGCCAACTTCGGCATCGGCATCAACTGCGGCGAGATGAACTGGCTGGGCCGCTATGAAGAAGGACGTAGCAGCGAATGGCTGCAGAAGCTGGCCGCCACCGAAGAGGCCGATGCGTTGAGCCACATCGTGTCCATCTACTCCCATCACGACAACATCATTTCGCCGCAAAGCTCGGCCCACCTGGAAGGCGCCTGGAACATCCCGGTCATCGGCATCGGCCACGTGGCGCTGGCGCTGGAACCGTCCATCCAGAAGCTGGTGATCGATCTGATCCACAACGCCCGCGACTGAGCAGCGCTGGCCCCAAAGCAAGATGCCGTCCGGCAAGCGCGGGACGGCATCCTGGGAAACGCTGTACAGCCAGCGGCTGCCTGCGTGAACGGGGAACAGCTTATTTCTTGGAAGCGTCCTGAATCTTCTTGCCTGCTTCTTCCATCTTTTCACCGGTCTTCTGGGCCAGATCCTTGGCGCCTTCCTTGGTCTTCTTGTAGGCTTCCTTGGCATCGGCCTTGGCCTGGTCCAGGGCACTGTCGAGCTTGGAGCCGGAGTCGGCCGCCTGGTCCTTGGACTGGCCGGTCACTTCGTCGAGCTTCTTGCCGGCATCCTGCACGGCGCCATCGATCTTCTTGCCCAGCGTTTCGGCCGGGCCCGGTTCTTCCTTCTTCTGGCAGGCCGCCAGCAGCGAGATGGCGGCCAGACTCAAGGCCGCACCGGCCAGCAGTTTGGACATCTTGTTCATGTTCTCATCCTTTCCATTCATGGTTGGCGATCCCGTCGTGACGGGATTGGGCGTGACGATAGCACAAGGGCAAGCCCCTGCCCGCTGCTGCGAAAATTGCTTACATTTCTTGCAAATCCATCGATCATCGGGAAACGTCGGCAAACATCAGCATTTCCTCGTCCGAGAACCCGGCCGCGCGGCGCGCCTCGATATTGAAGGGACCACGCAAGGGCGGCGCGCGATGGCGCTGGCACAATTCCGCGAAGGTGGTCACCGGATCAAGCTGGCGCTGCTCGCAGAGCCAGTTGAACCAGCGATTGCCGATCAGCACATGCCCGACCTCATCGCGCATGATGATGTCCAGGATCTCGGCGGCCGCCAAGTCGCCCGCCTGGGCCAGCTTGGCCCGCACCGGCGGTGCCGCGTCCAGGCCGCGCGCCTCCAGCGTGCGCGGCACCAGGGCGATACGGGCCAGCACATCGCCCTTGGTCGACTCGGCCATGTCCCACAAGGCGTTGTGGGCGGTGAAGTCGCCATAGGCATGGCCCAGCGTGGCCAGGTGATCGGCCAGCAGGGTGAAGTGATAGGCCTCCTCGTCGGCCACCCGCAGCCAGTCGTCGTAGAAATCGCGCGGCATGCCGGCAAAGCGCCAGACCGCATCCAGCGCCAGGTTGATGGCATTGAATTCGATATGCGCCAAGGCGTGGATCAGCGCCGCCCTGCCCTCGGGCGTGCCCATGGAGCGATGCTTCACCTGCAAGGGCGAGACCAGCTCAGGACGCGCCGGGCGGCCAGGAATGCCACTGCCGGACTCGCTGGCGGCCAGGTCTTCGGTTTCCAGAGGCAAGTGGCCCTGCAGCCAGGCCGCGCGCAAGTCACGCACAAACCTGCACTTGGCGGCGGGGCGCGTTTCCTTCAGGCAAGACAGCGCGGCGCTACGCAGGCTGGTGAATGAAAAGACTTCATCTGGGGACGGGACGTGATCCAAGGAACAGACTTTCAGGGAAGGTAAAATACGGTTGAGGATGATGGCTTTGTCTCCATATGAAGACAAATGTCCGCCAAGACAAGGCATCCACCACCGACCGGCAGGTAACGAGGAGACAATTTTATTATGGCAATCTACCAATTGGCGCAGGACATTCCCGAGATCCACGACACGGCCTTCGTGGCCGAGTCGTCCACGGTGGTGGGCAAGGTCAAGATGGAGGCGCATTCCAGCGTCTGGTTCAACGTGGCCATCCGTGGCGACAATGAACTCATCACCCTCGGCGAGAACAGCAATGTGCAGGAAGGCGCGGTACTGCATACCGACGTCGGCTATCCCATGGTGATCGGCAAGAACGTCACGGTGGGCCACCAGGCCATGCTGCATGGCTGCACCATCGGCGAAGGTGCCCTGATCGGCATCCAGGCGGTGGTGCTCAATGGCGCCAGGATCGGCAAGAACTGCCTGGTCGGCGCCGGCGCCCTGGTGACTGAAGGCAAGGAGTTTCCCGACAACTCCCTGATCATCGGCGCGCCCGCCAAGGCGGTGCGCCAGTTGAGTGAAGAAGATATCGCGCGCATGCGGGCGGGCACCGACAGCTATGTCCAGCGCGCGCAACAGTTCAAGACCCAGCTCAAGCGCATAGCCTGAGCGGTCAAGCAAAGGAAACGATGAAAGACACGCTGCAAAAATTCCTGGTCGACAACGCGCCCGTGCGAGGCGAACTGGTCGAGATTTCCGATACCTGGCGCCAGGTGCAAGCGCGCCGCGACTATCCCGTTGCGGTCCGTACGCTCCTGGGCGAAATGCTGGCCGCCTCGGCCCTGCTGTCGGCCAATCTGAAGTTCAACGGCATGATCGTCATGCAGATCCATGGCGACGGCCCGGTCAAGCTGCTGGTGGTCGAATGCGACTCCGAGCTGCAACTGCGCGCCACCGCCAAGCTGGCCGATGGCGCGGAGATCGCCGACGACGCCACCCTGACCGATCTGGTCAATGCCAACGGCCATGGCCGCTTCGTCATCACCCTCGATCCCAAGGACAAGCTGCCCGGCCAGCAGGCCTACCAGGGCGTGGTGCCGCTGGATGGCCAGAGCGTGGCCACCGTGATCGAGAACTACATGCTGCGTTCCGAACAGCTCGATACCAAGCTCTGGCTGGCCGCCGACGAAAACGTCTCGCGCGGCCTGTTGCTGCAGAAGCTGCCTTCCATCGGCGGCACCGCAGCCCCGACCGCCAAGCCGGAAGGCGAACTGGAAGCCTGGAACCACATGGTCATGCTGGGCGATACGTTGAAGCGCGAGGAATTGCTCTGCACCGACATCGCCACGCTGATGCATCGCCTGTTCTGGGAACAGACCATCCGCGTCTTCGATCCGGTGCATCCGCAATTCCACTGCTCCTGCTCGCGCGAGAAGGTCGGCAACATGCTCAAGATGCTGGGCCAGGAAGAAGTCGCTGAAGCGCTGTCACAGATGGAAAAACTGGCCATCGACTGCGATTTCTGCGGCCAGCATTACGAGTTCGATGCGGTGGATTGCGCCCAGTTGTTCGTGGCTGATGTGGGTGGCGCGAGCGAGGCCGGAGACGCGCGACATTGAGCGGGCGCGCGTGGGTGGAGCAGAAGAATTTCGGGAAAATCGGAAAGAACAAGGTTCCTGCCGACACCGGCAGCCCTCTTTCAAATGGCCAGGTCTATAATCGCCGAATGACTTCCGCCACCCATCTCCTCGCCGACAAATACCCTGTGGCCCGCGACGCCGGCCCGTCCGCCATCGGCCCGCGGACAGAGGAAGAGCAAAAGCTTCTGGCACTGATCGACGAGGGCCAGCAATCCGGCCCCGCGATCGACATCACCATTGACGAGCTCGCCAGTCAACTGCGCGAGCGCATCCGCAACAAGACAGCATGAGCGGTGCGCATGCGCATCCGTTTATCTCCGGTCGCGCAACGCGACATCCTCGACATCACCCACTATTACACTGAACTTTCGCCCCGCCTGGGCGAACGCTTCACGGAAGAACTCACCGCCACCTTACGCAGCCTGACAAGGCAACCCGGCATGGGATCACGGCGCTACGCCCATCTCCTGCCGGATCGCTCGCTGCGGATGTGGCAACTGGATCACTTCCCTTACCTTCTGTTTTATCGCGCGCCGGAAGAAACCTTCAGTCTGCTGCGCGTGCTGCACGAGCGCCATACCCTGCCAGCGGATGCCCTGGATTACTGAAGCCGGGCTTACTCCGCATCCGGCACCAGCAAGGCCATCTGCTCTGCATCCAGATAAGTCCACTCCCCCTCTTCCAGTTCCAGCGCCGCCAGTTGCAAGCCACCAATGGCGGTGCGCTGCAAGGCGCTGCAATGGTTGCCGGCCGCTGCCAGCATGCGCTTGACCTGGTGATACTTGCCTTGCTCCAGCACGATTTCGAGCAGGTTCTCGCCCAACTGGCGGCAACGGGTGGCGGCCAGCGGCGCCGGTTCGTCATGCAGTTGCACGCCCGCCTTCAGTTGGGCAATCAGTGCGTCAGTCACCGGCTCGGCCGTGGTGGCCGCATACACCTTGGGCACGTGGCGCTTGGGCGAGGATTGGGCGTGAATGAAAGCGCCATCGTCCGACATCAGCAGCAAGCCGGTCGTATCGTGATCCAGCCGGCCGACCGGCTGCACGTCGCGCCAGGCGAACTGTTCCGGCAGCAGCGTCAACACCCCCGGATGATGGCTGGGCTTGCGCGAACACTCGATGTTGGGCGGCTTGTGGATGGCGATGTAGACGTGCTCGCGGTATTCCCACTCTTCCTCGAAGATGGTCAGCACCAGGCCGTTGGTGTCAGGCGTGGCGCGGTAATCATCCACCACTTCGCCATTGATCGACACTTCACCATCGTCGATCAGTTCACGGCAATATTTGCGCGAACCGAAACCCTGCGATTGCAGGATGCGGTCCAGGGTCAGCTTGGCCATGTCAGCCTTCTCCTCGTTCGTTTTGTTCTTGCTTGCCGGCCTTGGCCTGCTTCGGTTCCAGAATCTGGCGGGCGATGCCGCGCAGGATGTTGACCTCTTCGGTCTCCAGCTGGGCGCGCGAAAACATGCGCTTCAAGCGCGGCATCAGCTTCTTGGGATTGTCCGGGTTGAGGAAATCGATGGCCACCAACGCCTGCTCCAGATGCGCAAACATGCCCTCGATCTCCGCCACGCTGGCACTCTGCCCGTGAAAGCCCACCTCGCCCGGCGCCCGCGCATCACCGCTGGTCTGCATCGGACCACCCTGCACTTCCAGCTCGGTCATGCGGCATTCATAGGCCAGCACCTGCACCGCCTGCGACAGGTTCAGCGAGGAATACTCGGGATTGGCCGGGATATTGAGCAAGGCATTGCACTTTTGCACCACCTCATTGGGCAGCCCGAAGCGCTCATTGCCGAACAGCAGCGCGGCGTTCAGCCCGGTTTCGCGCGACAGCTGCCCCGCCAGTTCGCGCGGCGAGACTACCGGCGGCGAGAATTCGCGCAAACGGGCGCTGACGGCGGCGGCGAAGTTGCATCCCTGCAACGCTTCTTCCACGCTGCCGACGATGCGTGCATTTTGCAACACATCGATGGCACCGCTGGCGAAGGCAATGGCTTCATCTTCCTTCACCGCATCCGGAAAGCGCGGATTGACCAGCACCAGCTCCGAAAAGCCCATGGTCTTGATGGCCCGTGCGGCCGAGCCGATGTTGCCGGGACTGCTGGTATTGACCAGCACGAAACGCAAACGGCTAAAAAGAGATTGTCCTGACACTTGCTTGTTCATTTAAAATAGCGGGATTCGCGCCCCAGGATCAGACATTGGCAAAACGTCAATATTGCAGCAACGAGGTCAACCCAGGTCGACCGTTGTTGCTGCCCCTGGACTGCATGGCAAACCCGCAAGCATAACAGCCGCGGGTGGCGCAACGCTCATTAATTTCATCGCCGCACTGGTTTGACTGCCGGGTTTCGCCTGGCCAGCTGTTCCGCATGCTTGTCGCGGAGGGCCGGCCGGTCGGCCATGGCGACGATGAGCAACGCAGCCATCGTCTTCGATGGCCGCAATTTTAACGGAACCATCGGAATGATCATCCCACCCATGCTCAATACGGCGATCAAGGCAGCCCGCCGCGCCGCTACCATCATCAACCGCGCGTCCTTCGACGTGTCGCTGCTGAAAGTGTCGAAGAAGGCCCACAACGATTTCGTCACCGAAGTCGACAAGGCTGCCGAGGATGCCATCATCGACGTGCTCAAGAACGCCTACCCCGACCACGCCATCCTGGCCGAGGAATCCGGTGCTTCCGACAACCTGCACGATGAAAACGAAAACGTCTGGATCATCGATCCGCTGGACGGCACCACCAACTTCATCCACGGTTTCCCGCAATACTGCGTCTCGATCGCCCTGCAACAGCGCGGCATCATCACGCAAGCCGTGGTCTACGACCCAACCCGCAACGATCTGTTCACCGCCTCCAAGGGTGCTGGCGCCTACCTGAACGAAAAGCGCATCCGCGTGGGCAAGCGCGACAAGATCGCCGACGCCCTGATCGGTACCGGTTTCCCCTTCCGTGACCTCGATGGCCTGAACGAATACGTCACCATGTTCAAGGTCATGACCGAGCACAGCGCCGGCCTGCGCCGCCCGGGGGCTGCCGCCCTGGACCTGGCCTATGTGGCCGCCGGCCGTCTGGATGGCTTCTTCGAGAAGGGCTTAAAGCCCTGGGACATCGCCGCCGGCTCCCTGCTGGTGACCGAAGCAGGCGGTATCGTGGGCACCTTCAAGGGTGACTCCGACTACCTCTACAAGGGCGACGTCATCGCCGGCAGCCCGAAGATCTTCGCGCAGCAGGTCAATCTGCTGTCCGAATTCGCCTGAACGGCGCTTCTGCAATAACACCGTCTCCTCATTGCGTCCGGCATTGCTGCTATAGTGCGGCTACCGGCGCAGACCGAGGAGACGACATGAGCATCCCATCCCAGCAAGCCAGCAACGAGCAGACCCATTGCGCGTTGCCGCCCGGCTACCACAGCGTCACTCCCTACCTGATCGTCAAGGCCTCGGCTGAAGCCATCGCCTTCTACCGGCGCGCCTTCGACGCGGCCGAGATCATGCGGCTGGACGGCCCGCACGGCAAGGTCTGGCATGCCGAGATCCAGATCGGCAACGCCCGCGTGATGCTGGCCGACGAACATCCCGAACTCGGTTTCCTCAGCCCCCAGACCCTGGGCGGCGCCGGCGTGAGCCTGTTGATCTATGTGGCCGATGTCGATGCGGTCTTTGCCCAGGCCATCGCCGCTGGCGCCGTGCAGCTGCGCCCGGTGCAGAACCAGTTCTACGGCGACCGCTCCGGCACCCTGCGCGATCCCTTCGGCCATGTGTGGTCCATTGCCACCCACGTCGAAGACCTCAGCAATGAAGAAATCTGCGCGCGTTCGCGCGAGATGCTGGCGCGCCGCTGCAAGAAGCTGGCCGACGAAAAGAACTGAACCACCCCCACCAGAATACGCACGAAAGCACCATGCCCTTTGCCCTCAGTGACAACCGCAAGATCCACTATCAGGTCGAGGGCATCGGCCCGCCCCTGCTGCTGCACCACGGCTTTACCAGCAGCCTGGAAGCCTGGCGCTTCTTCGGTTTCACCGCCGCGCTGCGCGAGCACTACCAGGTCATCCTGTTCGATGCCCTGGGCCACGGCCAGAGCGACAAGCCGCATGATCCCGCCGCCTACACCCAACTGCAGCGCTGCCGCGATGCGCTGGCCGTACTCGATGCGGCGGGCATCGAGCGCGCCCATTTCTTCGGCTATTCGCTGGGCGGCTGGGTCGGTTACGGCCTGGTGCGCCATGCGCCCGAACGGCTGCACAGCCTCATCCTGGGCGCAGCGCACCCGTATGAAGATCGCAGCTGGGACGGCTTCCACGGCATCGACGGACGCGACCCGGAAGCCTTCATCGCCACCTTCGAAGGCTTGCTCGACGAACAGATTTCACCGCAGGTGAAGATGCTCATCCGCGCCAATGACCTGGTGGCGCTGGCCGCTGCCGCGCAGCAGCCGCGCCCTTCGCAGGAAGACCTGCTGGCCCGCATGGAACTGCCCTGCCTGCTCTTCTGCGGCGATGCCGATGCCCGCCATACGGCGGTCCAGCGCACGGCGGCCTTGCTGCCGCAGGGAGAATTCGTCAGCTTGCCGGGCGTCACGCACTTCGGCGGACTGATGCAAAGCGCGCTGGTTTTGCCACCGGTGCTCAGCTTTTTGGCGCGCCAGCAAGGATGAGCTGAAGCCCGCAGCTTCTCAAAATAAATCACGTGATGCGCGGGTTGCGCTGTTATACTGCGGCCTGCGCGGCGTATAGCCAGTCAAGTCCGCGCCCTCCTCAAGTTCCAACCCGTTTGCCTGCGACTGGCGCCCTCACGGGGCCACAGGCCAAACCCAATTTCAGAGTCTCATGTCATTTTCCGCGCTCGGCTTGTCCGACGAAATCGTTCGTGCCGTTTCCGAACAAGGCTATACCTCCCCGACCCCGATTCAGGCCCAAGCCGTCCCCGCCGTGCTCTCCGGTGGTGACCTGCTGGCCGGCGCCCAGACCGGCACCGGCAAGACCGCCGGTTTCACCCTGCCGCTGCTGCAACGCTTGTCCACCATGCCGCGCCAGAAGATCAACGGCCACCTGCCCATCCGCGCGCTGATCCTGGCGCCTACCCGCGAACTGGCGGCCCAGGTTGAAGAAAGCGTGCGCCAGTACGGCAAGTACCTGCCGCTGACTTCCGCCTGCATCTTCGGCGGCGTCGGCATCAACCCGCAGATCACGCTGTTGAAGCGCGGCGTGGACATCCTGGTCGCCACTCCCGGCCGCTTGCTGGACCACATGCAGCAAGGCACCGTGAACCTGCAGCACATCCAGATCCTGGTGCTGGACGAAGCCGACCGCATGCTGGACATGGGTTTCATCCGCGACATCCGCAAGGTGCTGGCCGCCCTGCCGCCCAAGCGCCAGAACCTGCTGTTCTCGGCCACCTTCGCCGATGAAATCAAGAAGCTGGCCGACAGCCTCCTGAACAATCCGGCCCTGATCGAAGTGGCGCGCCGCAACTCCACCGTGGAAGTGATCGCCCAGAAGATCCACCCGGTCGACCGCGACAAGAAGCACCCCATGCTGGCGCACCTGATCAAGACCCACCAATGGAAGCAGGTGTTGGTCTTCACCCGCACCAAGCACGGCGCCAACAAGCTGGTCGAACAGCTGGCCCGCGACGGCATCACCGCCATGGCGATCCACGGCAACAAGAGCCAGTCGGCCCGCACCAAGGCGCTGGCCGAATTCAAGGACGGCAAGCTGACCGCCCTGATCGCCACCGACATCGCCGCACGCGGCATCGACATCGACCAGTTGCCGCACGTGGTCAACTATGACCTGCCCAACGTGCCCGAAGACTACGTCCACCGCATCGGCCGTACCGGCCGTGCCGGCGCTACCGGCGAAGCCGTGTCGCTGGTCTGCGTGGATGAACGCGACCTGCTGCACGACATCGAGCGTTTCATCAAGCGCGAAATCCCGGTGGAAGTCATTGCCGGATTCGAACCCGACCCGACCGCCAAGCCGCAGCCGATCCAGCTGCGCAGCGGCCAGGGCCGTCACCAGAACGGCGGCGGACGTGGCGGCCAGCGCAGCGCACCGCGCAAGCCTGCGGGCAATGGCAATGCATCGGCACCCAAGCCGGCCAGCGGCAACGCCGGCCATGGCGGCCAGGCGGCCAAGCCGCGCGCTGCGGGTGGCGGTAACGGCAATGCCAATGGCAATGCCGCACGTGGCCAGGGTGGACGTGGCAATGGAGGCGGCAATGGCAGCAACAACGCCAACCGTGCGCCCAAGCCGGCCAATGCCAACAGCCAGCCGCGCAATGCCGGCCAGCAGCAACGCCAGGGCGGTCCGCGTCCGTCGGCGCTGACCCATGGCGGACAGCGCGCAGCGGGCAAATAAGACCGCTTCGTTCATCCCCCATCACGATCAAGGGAAGACATGAGTGTGACCGTCATCAAGGCCGACCTCGGCAACGCCGCCCACGCGGCAGCGCTGTTCGAGACCCTCAATGCCTACGCTTGCGACGCCATGGGCGGGGGCAAGCCGCTCTCCGGCTACGTGCGCGAGAACCTGGCCGCCGAGCTGAAGAAACGTCCCACTGCGCACGTCTTCCTGGCCTTCGATGGCGAGACTCCGGCCGGTCTGGCGACCTGCATTGAAGGTTTTTCCACCTTCGCCTGCAAGCCGCTGCTGAACCTGCATGACCTGGCCGTGATGCCGGCCTATCGCGGCCAGGGCGTGGCCAGGCTGCTGCTGGCGGCGGTCGAGGAAGAAGCCCGCAAGCTGGGCTGCTGCAAGCTCACCCTGGAAGTCCTGGAAGGCAATGCAGTGGCGCGGTCGCTGTACCGTTCCTGCGGCTTCGAGGGTTACGAACTCAAAGCGGAAACTGGCAAGGCCATGTTCATGCAAAAGCCACTGGCCTGAGGACTGCCTGCCTGAACGGAAATGCCCGCATCTGGCGATGCGGGCATTTTTCGTTTTTAGGCCTGATCCTTCACGCCGCATCAGCCCCTGTGCGCCAGGCCCCGGATATCACACCGGGCCGCATGCACAAACTTTCATACGGCCGTTTAGCCACGCCCGGCGCGGGTTCCAGCCTGGCCCCAGGATGCGTACCATCAAGCCGCCATCGCCATCCCGCGCGACTTCCCGGAGCTGAGATAGCTGGCGATGGAATCCTGCGTCACTTCGCCCACATAGCTGCCATCGTTGGCGATGACCGGCATCCAGCTGGTGCTGTGCTTGTACATCTTGGAGAGCACCACGCGCAGGTTCTCGTCCGGATCGGCATTCATGGTGAAGGGACGCACCTTGTCCTCGGCCACGCCCGTGTTGCCGCGCACGTCACGGCGGGTGAGGTAGCCCAGGGCACGGTTGTCGGCATCGATGATGGTCAGGTAGCGCGCATCCTGGTCATCCATCAGCGCCAGGGCCTGGTCGCAGGACACGTCCGGCTGGGCCGTCGCCGGGGTGGTCGCGGCTTCGCCGGCACGCACCAGCAACAGGCGCTTCAGGGTGTGATCCTGGCCCACGAAGGCGCTGACGAAATCATCCTTCGGGCGCGCCAGCAAGGTATCGGGATTGTCGAACTGCACCAGCTTGCCGGCGCGAAAGACCGCCACCTTGTCGCCCAGCTTGATGGCTTCGTCGATGTCGTGGCTGACCATGATGACGGTCTTGTTCAACTGCCGTTGCATCTGGAAGAACTCATTCTGGATCGATTCGCGGTTGATCGGATCGACCGCGCCAAAGGGTTCATCCATGAGCAGTACCGGCGCGTCAGCGGCCAGCGCGCGGATGACGCCGATACGCTGCTGCTGCCCGCCGGACAATTCACGCGGATAGCGCTTCAGGAATTTCTTCGGATCCAGTGCCACCATGGCCATCAGCTCGGTCGCACGTTCCTGGCAGCGCCTCTTGTCCCAGCCCAAGAGGCGCGGGACGATGGTGATGTTTTCCTCGATGGTCATGTTGGGGAACAGGCCGATCTGCTGGATCACATAACCGATGTGACGGCGCAGTTCCACTTCATCGATGCCGGAGGTGTCCTGGCCGTTCAGCAGCACGCGGCCCGAGGTCGGGTTGATCAAGCGATTGATCATCTTCAGCGTAGTGGTCTTGCCGCATCCCGAGGGGCCGAGGAAGACGCAGATCTCGCCTTCGGCCACCTTCAGGCTGACGGCATCCACCGCCTTGACCTGGGTGCCATCCTTTTGGGTGTAGGTCTTACTTAGTTGGTCCAGTTCGATCATTTTTGTACTCCTTTCGGTGTCAGGATTTTCTGCAGACGTTGCAGCAAGGTGTCCGCGATGATGGCCAGCACGCTGATCATCACCGCGCCCACCACGAGTTTTTGCATGTTGCTCTGGCTGATGGCATGCAGGATCAGCACGCCCAGCCCGCCCGCGCCAATGACGGCGGCAATGGCCATCACGCCAATGTTCATCACTACCGCCGTGCGCACGCCGCCCAGGATCACCGGAACGGCCAGCGGCAGATCCACCATGCGCAGGCGCTGCCAGAAGGTCATGCCGATGCCGATGCCGGCTTCCTTGATGCCGGCTTCGATGTTCTCCAGCGCCAGATAGGTGTTGCGCATGATCGGCAGCAGCGAATACAGGAACACGGCCGTGATGGCCGGCAAGGGCCCGATGCCGGCACCGAAGTGTGAGAACACCGGGATCATCAGGCCGAACAGCGCAATCGAGGGCAGCGTCAGCACGATGGTCGCCAGTCCCATCAAGGGACCGGCCAGCCAGCGCACCCGCACGATCAGGATGCCCAGCGGCACCCCGATGGCAATGGCCAGGCTCACCGCGATGCCCACCAGTTCAAGATGCTGCAGGGTCAGGTCGAGGATGTTGCGCCAGTCCGAGTGCAGGTATTGGAAGATGTTCATGGTTCCCTCCTCAGATCAGGCCGGCTTGCTTCAGGAAATCCGACGCCACCTTGGCCACGGGCTCCTGGTCGATGTCGACGCGCTTGTTCAGCTCGGTCATGGTGGCCGTGTCGATCTTGGCGGCCAGTTCGTTCAATTGATCGGCCAGCTTGGGGTTCTTCTCCAGCACCTCCTGGCGCACCACCGGGGTGGCCTTGTAGGCGGCAAAGTAACCCTTGTCATCCTCCAGCAATTGCAGGTCGAAGCCCTTGATGCGGCCATCGGAGGCATAGGTCAGGCCGACGAACAATTGTTCATTCTTCAGCGCCGTGTAGACCAGTCCCGGGTCCATCTGCTTGACCTCGCTGCGGTCCAGCTTGAAGCCGTACAGATCCTGCATCGGCCCCAGGCCATCGGGACGCGAGGCGAACTCGTAGTCCACGCCCATGAGGTGCGGCTTGCCGCCCTCCTTCTCATCTTCGTTGATGCGGTTGGCCAGGTCCTGCAGCGAGCGGATGTGGTACTTCTCGGCCAGCTCGCGCGGCATGGCGAAGGCGTAGGTGTTGTTCAGTTCGGACTCATTGAGCCAGGTCAGGCCGCGTGGCGCGTCCAGTGCCTTGACCTTCTGGTAGATCTGCTCGGAATCGAGCTTGTCCTCGATGTGGTTGTAGACGATCAGGGCGGTGCCGGTGTAGTCCCAGACGATATCGAGCTGGCCGCTTTCCAAGGCCGAGCGCATCAGGGTGGTGCCGAGACCGTTCTTCAGTTCGGTGTCGTAACCCTTGGCGCGCAGATATTGCGCGGTCATGTCCGAGAGCAGCAATTGCTCGGTGAAGTTCTTGCCGCCGATGACCAGGTTCTGTGCCTGCGCACGCGTCGCGCTGAACAGGGTCAGCGCCAGGGCGCACAGGGCATATTTTGCGATGGTCTTTTTTGTCATGCTTTCCTCTCTACCGCTGTGCCCGATGCTGCCGGCATGCGGTCGTTCTTGTGATGGCAATGTGCGTGCTCAGGTCCGCAAGCCGCGACGGGCCAGATAGAAACCGGAGAGCGACGTCACCAGGGCATCCAGCACCAGCGCCAGCAAGGCAGTAGCCGCCGCACCCAGCAGCAACTGGCCGTGATTGTTCAGGTAGATGCCAGGGAAGATCAGGCCACCCAGGCTCTCGCCGCCGATCAGCATCGACAGCGGTGCGGTCCCGACATTGATCGCCAGCGCCGTGCGTACGCCACCGACGATGATGGGCAGCGCATTGGGCAGCTCCACCCGCAACAGGATCTGGTGCGGCTTCATGCCGATGCCGCGCGCGGCTTCCTTCATGGCGGCCGGCACGTTCTTCAAGCCCTCGTAGGTATTGCGCACGATGGGCAGCAGCGACGCCAGCCACAAGGCCAGGATGGTCGGGCCATTGCCGATGCCGAAGGCGGCCAATGCCAGCGCCAGCACGGCGATGGAAGGAATGGTGTTGCCGATGTTGAAGATCTGGATGAACTTCTCTGCACTGCGCTGCGCGCCCGGGCGGGACAGCGCGATACCGGCCGGAATGCCGGTGATCAGGGCCAGCACCATCGAACTGAAGACCAGTTCCAGATGCTTGCCGGTGTAGTACACCAGGTCACCGCGATATTTCTGGATGACGTCCGGGCCTATCCACCAGACCAGGCCTGCAAGGACCAGCGCAAAACCGAACGCGCCGGCGAAGACGTGACGAACACGTGTCATGTTACCCCCTGTTGGTATAGCCGAGGCGACATGACGCCGCTACGACGGGTTTCTGGGATCAAGTTTTAAAGGGTTCGCTTGCCCTGCTGGGCGTATCGTTTGGATGCGAACCGAAAGCTGCAAAGGCAGCGATGAAACCGAAGCGACGAAGCCAGCCTCGGCATGATGCATACCGGACAGGGATGGGAACGGGTCACCGTGGAGAACGGGAGAGCATTCGCGCTGCCAGCCGGAAATTTGGACAACCCGCACTCTGCGGATCGGACGCTGCTAAAGGGTCGTTGTTGAACAAGTGATGTCGCGAAGACAAACGATAGTTTAATGCAATCGCTTAATGCTGTCCAGCAATGTAGCAATGTAAATCGATAACTTACAGATCTGAAGCACTTTTAAAAGTTCCCAACGGCAGTCAATATGCTGTCAAAAGTAGTCATCGTGAAAACCGCCAGTTCGGCGCTATCCCTTGCCCCATGGGGGCTCCGGCCGAGCTTGACGGTTGAGCAACATGGGCAAAAAAAATCGCCGCCCCTTGTTCAAGGGCCGGCGATTTTTTTTCTTGAGAGGCTGCGCCCCTTCGATGATGCACGATCAGCGCAGGGCACCAAACACCTTGCCGATGATGGCGCTGCCGGTCCCCACAGGATCCTTGCGGATGGCTTTTTCTTCTTCACCGATCATCAGGAACAGGCCATCCAGCGCGCGCTGGGTGACGTAGCCTTCCACCGTGCTCTGCTCGGCGCTGACCAGCCCGGACCTGGCGACCTGGCCCATGACGGCGTTGTAGCGGCCGGAGAGGCCGTTCTTGTCGGTGATCTGCTTGACGATGGGCAGGAACTTCACGGCCAGTTCGCCCGAGGTTTTCTGACGGAAGAAATCGGTGACCGAGGTATCGCCCCCGGCCAGGATGTTCTTGGCATCGGCCACCGACATCGACTTGACCGCATTGATCAGCAGCGGCTTGGCCAGCGGCACGGCGGCTTCGGCGGCGTGGTTCATGTCGGCTACCAGGCCATCGACCTGGCCACCCATGCCGGTCATGCGCAAGAGCGGCATGGCTTGTTCCAGGGCGCCGGGCAGCTGGATCTTCACCTTGTCATTGCCGAGGAAGCCATCGGGCCGGCCGAGATTGGCGACAGCCGTGCTGGCGCCCTTCTCCAGCGCGGCTTTCAGGCCGGCGGTAGCGTCCTGGTTGCTCAGATCGGAAAGGGAAAAGGCGAAAGCGCCGCAGCAGGCCAGCAAGAGGCTGGCCGCCAGCGTACGGCGCACTGCAGAAATGGGAGAAAGGGACATGCGCGACTCCAGGGTTCAGGATGCCGGGATGATAACAGCCCGGCCCTGCCCTCGCCTTCATTTGCCGCGCGACAGCTCCAGCCCGGCATTGCGCGGCAGCTTGCCGCTGATCGGCACGGAGGCCACCGAGAACAGGCCGATGACCAGGAAGGCCGGCCAGAAGTCGGTCTCCACGATGGTGGCATGGCCCTGCAGGTGGTTCGACAATTGCAGCACGATGCCCGCCACCGTCACGCCCAGGCCCAGCGACAGTTGCTGGATCACGCTGGCCAGGCTGGTAACGCGGCCAGCGTCGCGGTTGTCGATGTCGGCGTAGGCGATGGAATTCAGGCAAGTGAACTGCAGCGCCGGGAACACCCCGCCCATCAACACGATGGTGACGATGAGCAGATAAGGCGTATGCATGCTGAAGATGCCATAGGCCGCCAGCGCAATGCCGGCAAACACCGCATTGACCATCAGCACGGTACGGAAACCATAGCGACGCAGCACCCGGCTGGCCAGCAGGCGAATGAAGAGCGAGCCGAAGGCCGAGGCACAGGTGATGCTGCCAGCCTGGAAAGCGGTCATGCCCAGCCCTTCCTGCAAGGCCAGCGGCAACAGGAAAGGCACTGCACCCAGGCCGATGCGAAACAGCGAGCCGCCCACCACGCTGGCATGCAGCGTGGGGATGCGCAGCAGGCGGAAGTCCAGCAGCGGATACGGGATCTGGGTGGAATGGCGGTAATACATCACCAGCGCAATGGCGCCGATGGAACACATGGCCACCGGCGTAGCGCCATCGACGAGATGGCTGCCGAAGAGCGACAGGCCCAGCATGATCATGGCCGCGCCCACCGAGGTGAGCACAAAACCCTTCACATCCAAGGGGGCGGGATCCTCTTCCTTGAAGTTCTGGATGAAGCGATTGGCCAGGTACAAACCCAGGAAGCAGAACGGGATGTTGATCAGGAACACCCAGCGCCAGTGGAAGTAAGTCGTGATGAAGCCACCCAAAAGCGGCCCGACCACCGGGCCCAGGAGCGCCGGCAAGGTGAGGTAGCTGACTGCCTTGACCAGCTCGGATTTATCGACCGAACGGGCGATGATGACCCGCCCCACCGGCACCATCATGGCCCCGCCGATGCCCTGCAGGAAGCGCGCGGCCACGAAGGTCACCAGCGAACCGGAGATGGCGCAGAGGATGGAGCCGGTCATGAAGACGATCATGGCCGCGCTGAAGACCTTGCGTGCGCCCAGCTTGTCGGCCATCCAGCCCGAGATCGGGATGAACACGCCCAGCGCCGCGACGTAGGCCGTCATGGCCAGCTTCAGGGTGATCGGGTCTTGGTTGAGGTCCCGCGCCAGGGCGGGGAGCGAGGTGGCCAGCACGGTGGCGTCCATGTTTTCCATGAACAGCGCACAGCCGACAATGAGCGGAATGAGCAGCGAAGGTCGCACGATTGGCAACAGGGCGGAGGACAGTGACGGAATTCCCGGGAGGTTCTTGCCCCTCCGGAAGTCCAAGAGTTTAACCCAGTTGGCCTTTTCTTGCGGGCAAGCCGTCGGATCGGTGCAACGATATGAAGCCTTTAGAAGACAGATTGCCGCTGGATGGGAAGTTTCTTCACCTTGCAAACAGGGCACTTTACGGATGAGCCCGTGTCACAATGCAGCGCGACGCCCAGTGCGAAGCAATCTTCATATCACCCTGTTACCTGCCTCACCCTCATTTGGAGCCTGGATGAACAACGACACCCACAGCAAAACCCTGGGCTATCTGCTCTGGATCTTCGGATTCCTTGGAGCACACCGTTTCTACTATGGCAAGCCGGTCACCGGCACGATCTGGTTCTTCACGCTGGGCCTGTTCGGCATCGGCTGGCTGGTGGACCTGTTCCTGATCCCCTCGATGGACCGCGAGGCCGATCGCCGTTTCGTGGCCGGCGACATCAACTATTCGGTGGCCTGGCTGCTGCTGACCTTCCTGGGCCTCTTCGGCGCCCATCGCATGTACATGGGCAAGTGGATCAGCGGCATCGTGTATTTCTTCACGGGCGGCTTCTTCCTGCTGGGCGTGCTCTACGACTTCTGGACCTTGAACGCCCAGATATCCGAACGCAATCACGGCGCCCGCAGCTGAGCCGCGGCCCTACTTCTTCATCGCCTTCATGCGCCTGGCGGCCAGCTCCACGGTGTGGAGCTGCTGCTTGCGCTTCATCGATTTCCAGTCCTTGATTTCATCCCGGGTGCGGCCGCAGCCGGTACAGATTTCGTGCTTGAGCTTGCAGAGTGATACACAGGGGCTCTTGACGTCTTTTCCCAATTCCGTCTTCCACTTCATTCATGACAGACCCGACTGTACTGCAATGCGGCGAAGGCTGCTGGCGGCTTGGTGAAGCAAAGGGAAACCGACCGGCACAGGCCAATAAAAAGGCCCGCATCCTTGCGAATGCGGGCCAGCCCACGACTACCTTTACTACTTGCTACGGTTGGAACAGCCGCCTGCTTTCCCCGAGTACCAGTCTTTCAAGCAAGCGACTGAACGGGAGTATCCGGATTTAGACGGGCCGTGAGGATAGGAAAAGTCTGAAAAATCAGAATTAAGTTGTGCTGGACTGCCAATCTGTTTTGCCAGATTGTCATTCCTTATCGGAATTATCCGATTTTCCGGATTTTTCTGGCTTGTCCTGTTTGTCCTGCTTGAAACGCGTCACCAGCAACTGGTTGATGCGATTGCCCTCGATGTCCACCACCTCGAACTTGAAATCCGAAAAGAGTACGAAATCGGTCTTCTTCGGAATCTTGCGCAGCATGTACATGATGAAGCCGGACAAGGTTTCATAGCCGACCGGATTGGGATATTCCTCGATGTCCAGTTCGTTCATCACGTCGTTCAAGGGCGTCAGGCCATCCATGAGCCAGGAGTTTTCATCCCGCCGCACGATCTGCTGCTCTTCCTCGGTGATGGCCAGCAGATTGCCCATCAGCACCCCGGTCACGTCGGTAATGCTGATGATGCCCACCACCAGCGCATATTCATTGACCACGATGGCCAGGTCTTCATCCATGGCCTTCATGCGTTCCAGCACTTCCCACAGGTTCAGGCTGTCGGGAATGGACAGCGGCGTATGCACCAGCCCCTTGTCGGCCAGGGAGAATTGTTCACCCTTGAGCAGGCGCTTCAATACATCCTTGCTGTCGATGTAGCCCAGCACCGCATCGATGTTGCCCTCGCAGACCAGGAAGCGCGAATGCGGATGGTCGATGATCTTCTGGCGGATCATGTCTTCGCTGTCGGTCAGCAGGAAATAGACGATGCTGTCGCGCGGCGTCATGGCCGAGGGCACGTAGCGGCTTTCCAGCTCGAACACGTTTTCGATCAGGTGATGCTCTTGCGTGAGCAGCACGCCGGCCTGGGCACCGGCATCGACCATGGCATGGATCTCGTTGGGCGTGATGACTTCCTGGCGCACCTGCGGCAAACCGAACAGCGTAAAGATCCACTTCGACAGACTGTTGAAGAACCACACCAGCGGCTTGAACAGGGTTTCCAGCAGCAGCATGGGCTTGACCAGCGCCACCGCCGCGCGCTCGGGCGCCACCATCGCCAGCCGCTTGGGCATGAGGTCGGCAAAGAGGATGAAGAAAGCCGTCACCACCAGGAAGGACATCGCAAAGCTGACGTTTTCCAGCATGGGGCCGGTGTAGAAGGTGCTGACGAGCTCGCGCATGTGGGGTGTCAGGGCCGGTTCGCCCACCACGCCGCCCAGGATGGCCACGGCATTGAGGCCGATTTGCACCACCGTGAAGAAGTTGCCCGGCTGGGCTTGCAGCGACAGCACGCGGTCGGCGTTGTGGACGCCTTCCTTGGACATCATCTCAAGACGGATCTTGCGCGAGGCGGCGATGGAAATCTCGGCGCAGGAAAGAAAGGCGCTGACCACGACCAGGAGCAGGATCAGCAGCAGACTGGTGAATATGCTCATGTTGTTCTTATCTCATTGATTTGACGTGACATTCTCTCGCGCAACGGGGAGAAAAAGCAAATTCACGCCAATCGCGGGGCGCATGAAGCCTTGCGCCTGCCCCGCATGAGATCAATCCGGCAGAAACCCCGGCCGCTACCTCAATACACGTCGCGCCGGTAACGCCCTTGCCCGGCCAGTGCCTGCAGGGTGTCTTCGCCGAGGATGTCCTGCAGCGCCCGGGCCACGCCACCGGCCATACCCTGCAGGCTACCGCAGACGTACAGGCTGGCGCCCTCTTCCACCCACTGCCGCACTGTATCGGCGGCTTCGTGCAGCTTGTCCTGCACGTAGATGCGGCGCTCCTGATCGCGCGAGAAGGCCAGGTCCAGCCGTTGCAGCCAGCCCTGGGCCTGCCAGCCCTCCAGCTCCTGCTGGTGGAAGAAATCGTACTGGCGCGAACGTTCGCCAAACAGCAGCCAGTTGCGCCGCTGCCCGGCCGCTACGCGCTGGCGCAGATGCGCGCGCAACCCCGCCAGGCCGGTACCGTTGCCGATCAGGATCAGCGGACGGTCATCGGCCGGACCATGGAAACTGCTGTTGCTGCGCACCCGCAGCGCAATCTCCTGCCCCGGCTGCGCATGCAAACCCAGCCAGCCGGAACCCAGTCCGGCGCGCCCATCGGGCAGGTGCATCAGGCGCACCATCAGTTCCAGCGCGCCATCAGCGGGCAGCGAGGCAATCGAATAGGCGCGATGCGGCAGTGCCGGCAAGGCGGCCAGCAGCTCGGCGTCCGGTAGCGTGCGCAGTTGCGCCAGGGGGGCGGCCTCTTGCGGCAACAGCCGGGTGGCCAATGCGCTGCGCAGGGTCTGGTCCTGGCGGCCAATGGCCTGCAGGAAGGCATCGACGGCCGCCGCACTGTTGTGCGGGCCGATCTCGGCGATATCCCCGGCCTGCCAGTCAGGTGCAGGCAGATCCAGGGGCGTGAGGCGCACATGGAAGACCGGCTCGCCCACGCTGCCCGGATTGAGCACGTGGCGCTCTTCCAGGCGCCAGCGGCCATAGGCTGGTGCGCTCCAGTCGGCCTCATCACTGTGCCCGCTCAAGACGCCCAGTTGATGCTGCCAATGGCGCAGCGCACCTTCATCGCCGGTGTCCACCTCGATGGCATCGAACAGCGGCTGCGCATGGCGGCGGCACAGCCAGGCGTGCAGTGCATGGCCAAAGGCGCAGTACTGCTGATAGCTGCGATCCCCCAGCGCCAACACGCCAAAGCGCAGGTCCGGCAGCGCCACTCCTGCGCTGCTGCCCAGGCGCTGGGCCAGTGCGGCAGCATCGTCGGGGGCATCGCCTTCGCCGGTAGTGCTGGCCACGAAGAGCGCCAGCCGGGTTGCCGCCAGATCGGTGTCGCTCAACTGTCCGGCCGGCAGGACGCGCACCTCCAGGCCACCTGAACGCAAACTTTGCGCCGTCTGCCAGGCCAGTCGCTCAGCTGTACCGGTCTGGCTGGCAAAGACGACCAGTACAGTATCCGGGCCAGTGACCGGTACAGTGCCCCAGGCAGCTTGCTGGCGCTGCTGCGCACGGCGGTATCGCAGCGCCGTCATCACGCAGAACACCAGGTAAGTCAGCGCCACCAGCGCGGCCATCAGGTAACGGGTCTGCAGCATGCCGCTCACTCCAGCATGGCGGCCAGGGCCGGGGTAAAGCTTTCGCGGAAGCCCGCCGCCTCGCGCGTGATGAACAAGGCGGCAATGCCGCGCGGTCGGGCAAAGGACAGTCCGGCTTCCTCGCCCAGTACAGTCAACACTGTCGCCAAGGCATCGGCCACCATGCATTGCCGGTGCAGTACCGTGACAGAGGCCAGTGCAGTGCGCACAGGTGTACCGGTACGGGGATCGATGGTGTGGGCATAACGCTGGCCATCATGATCGACATAGCGGCGATAGTCCCCCGAGGTGGCAATCGCCAGGCCATGCAGCGCCACCACCATGGCGGCCCCATCGTCTTGCGGCGGACGCTCCAGCGCCACCCACCAGGGCTGGCCATCGGCCTTGACGCCCTGGCCGGACAACTCACCACCAACCTCTGCCAGCCAGCTCACGCAACCGCATTGCTGCAGCGCCTGCGCCACCCGATCCACCGCATACCCCTTGGCAATGCCGGAAAAATCCAGATGCACCCCGCCCGCCTGCTGCACCTTGCGCTGCGCGCGATCAAGCACGATGCGCTGCCAGCCGCAACGCTGGCGGGTGGCCTCCAGCAGCGCCGCATCGGGCAGTCGCAAGGCACCCTGCTGCACGCTGCCGGCACCGAATCCCCACAGGTCCACCAGCGGGCCCACGGTCGGATCGAAGGCACCTTCGCTATCCACGGCCATGGTCAGGGCTGCATCCAGTACCGTGAAGAAACCCTCCGGCAATCCATGCCAGCTGCCGGCAGGCGCGCGATTGAAACGGCTGATGTGCGAGCCGGGCTCCCAGGTACTCATCTCATCGATGACCCGCTGCAATTGGGCCTCGACTGCGGCGGCGATGGCGTCTGTGGCTACGGTCTTCGGCGCCAGTGCCTGCACGCTCCAGGTCGTGCCCATGGTGCGGCCGGACAGGCTGTGCGCCACGACGCCAGCAGGCAATATGGGTGGGGCTTGCAGGTCGACGGGGATCAGTACGCGGTGGGACATCGGCATCTTCATCAAAGAAAACGGCGCCTGCATTGCAGGCGCCATCGGGATCAGTCAACGTCGGTCAATCAAGGGATAACGGTCTCAGGGCAGCACTTCGAAAGTGGCGATGTACATCGCACGGCGCTCTTTGGCCTGCGGCAGCGAGGTCTTGTTATCCGAAACCGTAGCTTCCATCCAGTACATGCCGGGGCCCGCCCACTTCACGCTGAATTTGCCCTCGGCATCGGTCTTGAGCTTGCTGTCCTGCAGCTTGTCGCGATAGCGGATACCGCCCGGCACCAGTTCCACTTCCACGTCCGAGGCCGGCTTGCCATCGAGCAGGAGCTGGAAGGTGGCGGTATCGCCCGCGACCAGATCGGTGGGATGGGTGACCGGCTGCAACTCCAGGCCCACGCCGGTCGGCGCCAGGGCCGCCTTGCTCGGCTTGCCGGCGGTGACGAAGGTTTCCACGCGGCTGTTCACCTGGGTCACCTTCAGCTCGGTGGCATTGGCCGGGACTTCCTTGGCCAGGGCCTCGGCGGTGCCGCGCCAGCGTTTTTGCTGGCCATCCACCTTGTAGCTGGCGAAGACGCCATTGTTGACCACGGCGATCTTGTAGGTGCCGGGCTGGCTCAGCTGCACGTCAAAGGTGCTGCGGTACTTGCCGGTGGCGGCGTTGACGGCTTGCACCGGCTTGCCATCGGGGCCGGTCACGACCAGACCGTCCAGGCGCAGCGGGAAGTGTTCGAAGTAGAACAGGTCATTGGACACGGCCGCATCCACCGTGACCCAGGGATCATTGCCGGAGAGCACGGTGGCCGAGGGCAGCAGCCACTGGCGGTGGGCGTGGGCCGACAGCGGCAGGCTGATGGCCAGGGCCAGCGCGGCGATCTTCATGGAGCGGGCAGCGAAATGCTTGAGGGAATACGACATGGCAGCTTCCTTTTTTCTGGTTGATCTTGGAGTGGATTCGGGACGGTTCAGGGCTTCAATTCCAGCGCCACGGCACCCAGCTCGCTGCTGCCTTGCGCCTTGGCGCTCTGGGCCGACTTGGGTGGCCACTGGAACGGCACCTTGACCAGCTCGCGGCCACCGACTTCACGTGCGGCTTCCACCATCAGCACATAGTCGCCCGGTGCCAGGTTGGCGATGGGGCCCTTGCCCGCGCCAAAATTGAGTTTTTGCTCACCAGGAGCGCGGGTAGCACCGCTGACGCCATCGATGGGCATCTGCTGCTCACGGCCGCTGCGGCGCCACCACTGGCGCATGTCCTTCAACCACTTCTCGCCTTCCTTGTCCCTTTTCTTCACGTCGTACCAAACCGCCAGGTTGGCGGCCACGCTCTGGTCGGCGCGCTCGATCCAGGCGGCCAGGTAGGGACGGTGGTATTCGGCCACGTTCAGGGTCGGGATCTCGATCTTGACGTTCATCTCGGCGGCGCCCGCCGGGGCGGCCGAGGCAAACAGCGCCGCCACGGCCAGTGCCAGGGCAGTCGGTTTCAACAGGGCAGAGTTGCTACGCTTCATGGGACCTCGCTAAAAAACAGGATGACTGGCTGCAAGCCGCGAAGGCTTGTCTGGCTGAGGGAAACGACGAATTCAGTGAATGAAGATCAGGGCCAGCAGCAACGGCGCCACCAGCCCCAGCGCCACCAGCGGCCAGGTCGCCGGGCGCTTGCCGGCATGCATCTGCAGCAGGAACAGGCCGGTGATGCAGAACACCAGGCAAGCCACCGCAAACACGTCGATGAACCAGCTCCAGGCCGCGCCCGTGTTGCGGCCCTTGTGCAGGTCGTTGAAGTAGGAAATCCAGCCACGGTCGGTCTTTTCGTATTCGACCTGGCCATCCTCCAGCGCCACCCGCAGCCAGGCATCCCCACCCGGACGCGGCAGCGCCACGTAGACTTCATCGGCCGACCACTCGGCGCTCTGCTGGTCCACCGTCACCGCCAGATCGCGGATGATCCAGTCGCGCACGGCCGGTGGCAGTGCTGCCTTGCTGCCGTCCTTGGACTCTGCGGCTGCGGCCTGCTGGCGCAGCGGTGCCAGCAAGGCGGCCGGCAGCGTGCCGGTGCGGTGCGTGACCTGCGGCCTGGCCTCGATCCGGGCGGCGTGGTTCAGCGTCAGGCCGGTGGCCGCGAAGACCAGCATGGCCACCAGGCAGATGCCCGAACTGATCCAGTGCCACTGATGCAGATGCTTGAGCCAGAAGGCCCGGCGTTTCTGATCCGGAACGGCAGGCTGGGAAGGAGCGGCAGCGGGCTTCATGGTACGGCGGCGGGAGCGTGAGCGAGGGTCAGCGCCCTCGCACCAAATAATAATAATTCTCAATTATATCTGGACTCATCCGCACATCGCTAGCGTCCCAAGCTCTTTTACTTTGCGATACATGACGATACAAAAACGGCATCCTGCCCCACCGCGGTGGAGCGAGATGCCGTCAGGGTTGCACTGCCAAGAGTGATTCAGCGCAACAGCTCGTAAGGTCCGCCCTTTTCCAGCGCCCGCTGGTAAGCCGGCCGCGCGTGGATGGCCTCAAGGAACTTGAGCAGGTTGGGAAAGCGTCCATCCAGTCCACCGCGCGCCCGCATGCCTTCCACCACGAAACTCATCTGGATGTCCGCACCGGTCAGGGTCTTGCCGGCGAACCAGCCATCCTTGCCCAGCTCGTCTTCCATGTAGCGCATCTGGCGCTCGATCTGCGGCGCCACCAGGCGGCTGCGCATGCCTTCGGCCAGCATGTTGGCAATCGGCCGGATCAGCGCCGGCACCGCCTTGGGCATCTTGTTGAAGATCAGCCCCAGCAACAGCCAGGGCATGGCCGAACCCTCGGCAAAATGCAGCCAGTAGCGGTAGCGCAGGCGCTCGGGGGTGCCGGCAGCCGGCAGCAGGCCGCTGTCGGCACCATAGCGTTCCAGCAGGTATTCGACGATGTTGCCCGATTCCGCAATCGTCAGATCGCCATCGGTGATGACCGGGGATTTGCCCAGCGGATGCACCTTCAGCAGCTCCGGCGGGGCCAGCATGGTCTTGGGGTCGCGCTGGTAGAACTTGATCTCGTAGGTCAGGCCCAGCTCCTCCAGCAGCCACAGTACGCGCTGGGAACGGGAGTTGTTCAGGTGATGCACGGTGATCATGGCACGGTCCTTGTAAAATGCGAGGCGACAACTCTAACATCCACCACGAACCCGCTCCATGGCCGTCACGCCTCTTTACAAACAATTTGCCGACCAGCTCGCGGCCTCCATCCGCGACGGCGTACTGCGTCCGGGCGAGCGCATCGCTTCGGTGCGCATCGCCAGCCAGCAGCACAAGGTCAGCGTCACTACCGTGGTGCGCGCCTACGAACTGCTGGAAAGCCGCGGCATCATCGAAAGCCAGCCGCAATCCGGCTACTTCGTACGCGAGCAGGCCGATGCCATTGCACGCCCCGTGGTGAAACCGCCCTCCCGGGCCGACCATCCGGCCTGGCAGGAATCGACCGAGGTCGACGTCAGTCGCCTGGTACTGGCCACGCTCAAGACCATCCAGCAGGACGGCACCGTGCCGCTCGGCTCGCCCTATCCCAATCCGGCGCTGTTTCCCTCGCACCGGCTGGCGCAATACGCCGGCCGCATCGCCCGCCACGCCAGCCAGTCCAGCGTGTTCGACGATTTGCCGCCCGGCCATCCGGACCTGCTGCGCCAGATCGCCCGGCGCTATCTGGAAAACGGTCTCAAGGTCGATCCCGAGGAAATCGTCGTCACCGTCGGTGCGACCGAAGCCATCAATCTGTGCCTGCAGGCGGTGGCCCGTCCGGGCGACACCATCGCGGTGGAAACCCCGACCTTCTATGCCATGCTGCATGCCATCGAACGCCTGGGCATGCGGGCACTGGAGATCCCGACCAATCCGCAGCGCGGCATCGACGTGGGGGTGCTGGAAGAACGGATGAAGACGCAGCCGGTGGCGGCCTGCATGGTGATGCCCAACTTCCAGAACCCGCTGGGCTTCCAGATGCCGGACAGCGAAAAGGAAAGACTGGTGCGCCTGGCCGGGCAACACCAGATGCCGGTGATCGAGAACGCCGTCTATAGCGAACTGTATTACGGCAATGCCCACCCCTCCTCGCTGAAGAACTATGACCGTGAAGGGCTGGTACTGCACTGCTCGTCCTTCTCCAAGAGCCTGACCTCAGCGCATCGCATCGGCTGGGCCATGCCGGGCCGCTATCGGGCGCAGGTCGAGAAACTCAAGTTCCTCAACACCCTGGCCACCCCCACGGCCCCGCAGCGCGCGATTGCCGAATACCTCACCCAGGGCGGCTACGAGCGTCATCTGCGGCGCGTGCGCCGCGCCTTCGCCCAGCAGCGCGACATGATGCGGCACTTCGTGCTGCGCTTCTTCCCGGCCGGCACGCAGGTGTCCGAACCGCAGGGCGGGTATGTGCTGTGGGTGGAGTTGCCGCATCGGGTCGATGCGATGGAGTTGTATCGCCGCAGCCTGGCGCTGGGGATCACGGTGGCGCCGGGGCGCATCTTTGCGGCCACCAACCGGTACAGCCATTTCATCCGGCTCAATTACAGCTATGCCTGGTCGAAGGAGACCGAGCAGGCCTTGAAGCTGGTGGGGAAACTGGTGGAAGAACTGGCGGGGTGAGTTTGTCGGAGCGCCCCTTCGACGAGCTCAGGACAGGCTTCGATACGGCGCTGTCGCGCCTACTCAGTCCGAACGGTCTTTTTGTTTTTGGCTGCATTCATACAACCGTTCGGACTGAGTAGGCGCAGCGCGCCGTATCGAAGACGCTCCGTCAGCAACCCTTACTGAGGTGACACCAACAAACTGACGCTGCCCGTCCCATCCTCATTCATCTCGACCCTTACCACACCAGCCTCTTCCAGCGCCGACAAAAACCGCCGCAAGGTACTCATGCGCAATTGCGTCCGCTTGGACAAACGCGCCAGCGACAGTGCCGCGCCCGCCTTCTCTTCGGCATCGGCCTGCAGGGTATCGACGATCAGCAGCACCTCCGGCGGCACGCCCATCTGCTGCGCGCGGGCCTGCAGGTCGGCATCCGGCTGGGTGGACATCTCGATCACGCTCATGTCCGCCTCCATCACGCTGCCGAACGCTGCACCGCCGAACGCGACAGCAGCACCGGAATGGATTTGGAGGTCGGCGTGCGTGCCTTGTCGGCAAAGCTTTCCAGCGGCACCAGCGGATTGGTCTCGGGATAGTAACTACCGATACAACCGCGCGGAATGTCATATTCCACCAGCAGGAAACCTTCGGCACGGCGCTCCACGCCGTCATCCCAGACACTGGTGATGTCGACCCATTCACCATCCTTCAAACCCAGCATCTGCAGGTCCGCCGGGTTGATGAAGACCACCCGGCGCTGGCCGAACACGCCGCGATAGCGATCATCCATGCCATAGATGGTGGTGTTGTACTGGTCGTGCGAACGCGTGGTCATCAGGGTCAAGAGCTTCTCGCCATGGATCGCGCGGGCGCGATGGATGGGCGTGTCCTTGGGGATCTCATGGACGATGAAGTTGGCCTTGCCGCTGGCGGTCTTCCACACGCGATCGCGCGAGGCCACGCCGAGATGGAAGCCGCCCGGATTGGCGATGCGTTCGTTGTAGCCCTTGAAGGCGTCATACACCTTCTCGATGGCGTCACGGATGCGCGAGTAATCTTCGGCGTACCACAGCCAGTCGATCTTCGGGCCATTGTTGCGCGACTTCATGGTGGCTTCAGCCAGATGCGCCACGATGGCCGTCTCCGACATCAGGTGCTCCGAAGCCGGCTTGTTGATGCCGTAGGAGACGTGCACCATGCTCATCGAATCTTCCACCGTCACGCCTTGCGGACCGGACTTCTGCAGGTCGATCTCGGTGCGCCCCATGGTCGGCAGGATCAGCGCATCCTTGCCATGCACCAGGTGGCTGCGGTTGAGCTTGGTGGTGATGTGCACCGTCAGGTTGCAGGAACGCATGGCCTCGAAGGTGCGCGGTGTATCGGGCGTGGCCATGGCGAAGTTGCCACCCAGGCCGATGAAGACCTTGGTGCGGCCTTCCAGCATGGCCATGACCGACCCCACGGTGTCGTTGCCGTGATGGCGCGGGGCCTTGAAGCCGAACACCTGTTCCAGGCGATCGAGAAAGGCCGGGGTCGGTTTTTCATCGATGCCCACGGTGCGGTCGCCTTGCACGTTGGAGTGGCCGCGCACCGGGCACAGGCCCGCGCCCTGGCGGCCGATGTTCCCGCGCAGCATCATCATGTTCGACAGCAACTGGATGGTGGCCACCGCATGCTTGTGCTGGGTCAGGCCCATGCCCCAGGTGGCAATCACTGCACGGCCCTTGACGTAGACCTGGGCCAGTTTCTCGATGTCCTCACGCGAGACGCCGGACTCGGCGATGATGTCGTCCCAGCTTTCCGCACGCGCCTGGGCGGCGAATTCCTCGAAGCCGGCCGTGTGTTCCTCGATGAACTTCACGTCGATGACGCGCTCGGTACCAGCGGCCCTGGCGGCATCATCCAGTTCGATGGTGCGCTTGATGACGCCCTTGATCAGCGCCAGGTCACCACCCAGCGTGGGGTGGATGAACATGGAACTGATGCGGGTGCTGCCCATGGTCAGCATCTCGACCTTGCTCTGCGGATCGGCAAAGCGTTCCAGGCCGCGTTCCTTCAGCGGGTTGATGGCAACGATGGTGGCACCGCGCTTGGAGGCATGGCGCAGCTCGCCCATCATGCGCGGGTGATTGGTGGCCGGGTTCTGGCCGAACAGCAGCAGCGTGTCGCAGTGATCGAAATCTTCCAGCAGCACCGTGCCCTTGCCGATGCCGACCGTGCCGGGCAAGCCCACGCTGGTGGGTTCGTGGCACATGTTGGAGCAATCGGGGAAATTGTTGGTGCCGTACTGGCGCACGAACAGCTGGAACAGGAAGGCCGCCTCATTGCTGGCGCGCCCGGAGACATAGAAGTCCGCCATGTCCGGATCGGGCAAGGCGTTCAGGTGCCGGGCCATCAGTTCGAAGGCGGCGGACCATTCGATCTTCTTGTACTTGTCGGTGGCGGCGTCGTAGACCATGGGATGGGTCAGGCGGCCGTGTTCTTCCAGTTCGTAATCCGATTGCTGCATCAGCTCGGCCACGGTGTGCTTCTCGAAGAACTCGGGGGTGACGCGCTTCTTGGTCGCCTCGGCGGCCACGGCCTTGACGCCGTTTTCGCAGAATTCGAAGGTGGAGGTATGCTCGCGGTCCGGCCATGCGCATCCGGGACAATCAAAGCCGTCGGGCTGGTTTTGCGACAGCAGGGTACGCAAGCCCTTGCCATCGGCCACGTGTTCCTTGACCAGGTTCAGCGCGACGTATTTCAGCGCGCCCCAGCCGCCTGCGGGTTGATTGTATTGCTCGATTCTTGGTTTGGAAGGCATGATGTCTCGGGATGGAGTGGAGTCCAGTGTAGGCCAAGTCTAGGCCACGCCAGCCCATGCCGGAATGCACAGGAAGCCCCGCCGGATTCAAGTACAGTGCCCGTCCATCAGCGCGGTCAAACGCGCCCGCCACCTCTGCCTGCTTATCTTCCCACCTCTTGCGCACGATCACGGGATCGCTCAGTCATCCAGCGGCAAGGCCAGGGTTTCCTTGATCTCTTCCATCACCACATAGCTCTTGGACTGCGCCGCGCCCGGCAGCTGCAGCAAGATATCGCCCAGCAGCTTGCGATATTCGGCCATGCCGCGGATGCGCGCCTTGATGAGGTAGTCGAAGTCGCCCGAGACCAGGTGACACTCCTGCACCTCGGGAATGCGCAGCACCTCGCGGCGGAACTGCTCGAACATGTTGCCGGACTTGTGATTGAGCGTGATTTCCACGAACACCAGCAAGGTCGCCCCCAATGACTCGGGATTGACGCGCGCGTAATAACCGCTGATGACGCCATCGCGCTCCATGCGCCTGACCCGTTCGATGCAAGGCGTAACCGACAGGCCGACCTGCTCGCCCAGCTCCTTCATGGAGATGCGGCCATCTTTTTGCAGCACCGCCAGGATGCGGTGATCGAGCTTGTCGAGGGTGCGGATGGACTGTTGCTGAGTTCTCATGAAATTTTCCCGTTTCAGCGCGATTTTCATGAACCGTTCATGAAATCATCAATAAATACGCGAACAAACACTGCTTATTCGCCAATATCATAGCTGAATCTTCTAATCCAATAACCTTTGCAGCGGCATCATCAACACGGGGAGTTCAGCATGCGCGTCGTCATTCTTGGAAGCGGTGTCATCGGGGTCACCAGCGCCTGGTATCTGGCCAGGGCCGGCCACGAGGTAACCGTACTGGACCGCCAGCCCGGCCCCGCGCTGGAAACCTCGTTCGGCAATGCCGGCCAGATCTCCCCCGGCTACGCTTCACCGTGGGCGGCACCCGGCATTCCGCTCAAGGCCATCAAGTGGATGTTCCAGGAACACGCCCCGCTGGCCATCCGCCCGGACGGCACCCTCAATCAACTGCGCTGGATGTGGCAGATGCTGCGCAACTGCAATGCACAGAGCTACGCCGTCAACAAGGAACGCATGGTGCGCCTGGCCGAATACAGCCGCGACTGCCTGCGCGACCTGCGTGCCGACGTCGGCATCCCCTATGAAGGCCGCCAGCAAGGCACGCTGCAACTGTTCCGTTCGCAAGAACAACTCGATGGCGCCGCCAAGGACATCGCCGTGCTGCAGGAAGCCGGCGTGCCCTTCGAACTGCTCACCCCGGAACAACTGGGCGGTGCCGAACCGGCGCTGGAGAAGGTGCGCGGCAAGCTGACCGGCGGCCTGCGCCTGCCCAACGATGAAACCGGCGATTGCCAGCTCTTCACCACCCGCCTGGCCGAGATGGCCGAGCAACTGGGCGTGAAATTCCGCTATGGCGTCTCCATCGACGCCCTCACCATGGCCGGCGGCAAGATCGCCGGCGTGGTCTGCGGCAAGGAACTGGTACAGGCCGACAGCTACGTGGTGGCCCTGGGCTCCTACTCGCCGCAACTGCTGCGCGAGGTACCGGGCCTGCCGGCCATTCCGGTCTATCCGCTCAAGGGGTATTCGATCACCGTACCCATCACCGACGCCTCGGCCGCGCCGGTCTCGACCATCCTCGATGAAACCTACAAGATCGCCGTGACCCGTTTCGACGACCGCATCCGCGTGGGCGGCATGGCCGAGATCGTCGGCTATGACACGGCCCTCAAAGCCAAGCGCCGCGCCACGCTGGAGCTGGTGGTCAATGACCTCTTCCCCGGCGCGGGCGATACAAAGCAGGCCAGCTTCTGGACCGGCCTGCGTCCCATGACCCCGGACGGCACGCCGGTGGTGGGCGCCACCCCGGTCTCCAACCTGTACATCAACACCGGCCATGGCACGCTGGGCTGGACCATGTCCTGCGGCTCGGGCCAATTGCTGGCCGACCTGATCTCCGGCCGCCGTCCCGCCATCGCCCATGAAGACCTGTCGGTAGCGCGCTACCTGTCCTCGGCGGGCGAGGTGCGCACGCCGCGTCTGGCGGAGGCCTGATCCTGCAATAGTCTCTTCTGCATCCCTCGCAGAATGGTTGGCCGGAGTGAATTGCTCCGGCCTTTTTTACGTCCACTGTCAGGCCAGCGACAGCGTGGGCGACCCACGCACCACGGCCGGCGCAGTAGCCACGGTAGGCGCTACGCCCGCCTCCGATGGCAGCTTGAAGGCCTGCATCAGCGTGACCAGCTTGCTGGCCTGGGCGCTCAGGCTCTCTGCAGCAGCCGCCGATTCCTCCACCAGTGCGGCGTTCTGCTGAGTCACGTTATCGAGCTGCTCGACGGCGGTGCCGACCTGCGCGATGCCCTGGCTCTGCTCCTGGGTCGATACGCCGATCTCGCCCACCAGCGCGGCCACCTGGCGCACCTGCGTGACCACGCCGCCAATCGCCTGCGAAGCCTCCTGCACCTTGGCATAGCCGCTATCGGCCTTGGCCACGCTCTCTTCGATAAGGGTCTTGATTTCACGCGCGGCCTGGGCCGAACGATGGGCCAGCGTACGCACCTCCGAAGCCACCACCGCAAAGCCGCGCCCCTGCTCGCCCGCGCGCGCAGCCTCCACCGCCGCATTGAGGGCCAGGATATTGGTCTGGAAGGCGATGCCATCGATCACCACGATGATTTCCTTGATGCGTTCCGAGCTGGAGGCGATCTCTCCCATCAGCGCCACCACCCCCGAGACCGCTTCACCGCCATGGCTGGCCGCCTGGCTCACGGACTCCGCCCGCTTGACGGCCTCGGTCACGGTCTGCGAGTTGTTCCTGACCGAGCCGGTCAGCTCTTCCATGGAGGCGGCAGTCTCTTCGAGGTTGGAGGCCTGCTCCTCGGTGCGCTGGCTCAGGTTCAGGTTGCCGTCCGCGATCTCGGCCGCGCCGGTATCGATAGCGTGGCAGCTCTTGTAGACCTCCTGCACCAGATGCGACAGGCGCAGGCGCATCCCTTCCATGGCTGCCAGCAGGCTGTGCTGGTCCCCGCTGCGCAAGCGCACCGGACTGGCCAGGTCACCCTGCGCAATCGCCTGTGCCACCTCCATTGCATACAGCGGTTCGCCGCCCAGCTGGCGTGTGATGGAACGCTGGACCACTGCACTGAAGGCCAGGCCCAGCACCACCATCACGCCCAGCAGGGCCACCAGGGTCCAGGCGGTGTGCTCGACGCTGGCCGCCGAACGGTCGATGTGCTCCTGCACGGCCTGGTCGTACTGCTTCACGATCTTGAGGAACACGTCGCGCAGCTTGACGTGGGCGGGATCGGTATTTTTCTGCAACTCGGCCAGCGCACCGGCGACATCGCCCTGGTCAGCCTTCTCCATGAGACTCTGGAAAGATTGCCGATAGACCGGCCAGGCCTGGTTCAAGGCGGCCACCAGCGGCTCCAGTTCGGGAGTCTTGTCGGCGCGCTGCAGATAGTCGAAGGCTTCCTGGATCTGCGCTTCGGCCTTTTGATTGAAGGTGCGTGTAGCGGCCCGCGAATTGGGATCGCCTACGTTCGGATAAATGTAGGAATAGCCGCGCCGGAAGTGAATCGCCATGGCCAGGGCTGCGGTGTTGAGTGTTTGCATCGGTGCCAGCCGCTCCTGGTACATCTGGCGCTCCTGGGCACTGATGCTGCGCAGACTGAGAATGCTCCAGCTGACCATCACCAGCATGGCCAGCAGAAAAAGTGCAGACAACCAGGCAAGCCGCGCAGAAACGCGCAGCGTTTGCAGAAATGACATGTGAAACCTCCCGAAGTGGCGTAATCGTTATTGATCTGCAGCCCCCCCTGACAGCCCGGCTCCCGCCCGACCCGCCAGTACTGCGGATACATCGCCTGGCCTGTGTTCGGCCTCGTTATACGATGTCGGTCTAATTTATATCAGAGTGAGCCAAAACATGAAGAAAATTGCCAATTATCCAGCTTGGCGGCCGTTGCGCACCGCCCCGAGCGCCGCCGGATGGGCGGACGGGACCTGCCCGGTCATCTTTTTGAACATCGTCGAAAAGGCCGCCGGCCGTTCGTAGCCCAGGTCATAGGCAATAGCTGTCACCGAATGCCCCAGCGCCAGCCGCGAGATGGCATTGACGATGCAGGCACGCAGGCGCCATTGCTGGAAACCCATTCCCGTCTGCGCCAGGAATTTGCGGTTGAAGCTGCGCTCGCTCATGTGCAGTTGCCCGGCCCACTCAGCCGGGCGGGAGCGGATCGTAGGCGCGCGCATGAAGCTGCGGCAAAGCCCGGCCAGTTTGTCTTCCTGCGGCAAGGGCACATGCATGGGGATTTCGCGAGCGCGCCCGATCTCCTGTAGCAGCAGATGCATCAACGTTTCTTCGCGGCTACCGGAGGCATAGTGCGGATCGATGCGGGTGGCTTCGATGAGCAGTTCGCGCAGCAGAGGATGCACCTCCAGTACCTGGCAGGTAGGCGCTGAGCGCGGGGCGCATTCCGGCTCGACGAAAGCGCTGAAGGTGGTCACCGGCAAGAGCATGCGGCTCTGATGTTCGCGCCCGGACGGAATCCACACCGCGTGCTGCGGCGGCACCACCCAGGCCCCATCTTGCGTGACCACCTGCATCAGCCCGCCCAGCCCGAACAGCAACTGCGCCCTGCGATGGCTGTGCCATGCCTGCACCGAGCCGCTCGCATAATCGGCCCCGGCCGCCACCACCGGCCGCGCGATGCCATCCACCCGATCGATGGGCAGCGGAGAACGAGACGAAGGCTTGCGCATGCTCTGACCCCGGTTGGCGTAAATTCGTGGATTATTGCTTCAGAATCGAAAGTCCGTCAAAGCAAAGTGGCAGAAATCGCGTTGGCGCAAATTCAAACTTTCTTGTCCCATCCTCGAAAGACAGCCAACCCGCCCTGCTCTACCGTACGGGCTTTGACTGACCTGTTCCGCAATGAACCCTCCCATCCTCTCCGGCATCCTGGTCGCGCTGATCTGGGGCATCCAGCCCGTGATCTCGCGCTACGGCTTCCAGCAAGGGCTCACGCCCCTGGACGCCACGCTGATGCGCTTTCTCACCAGCGGTTTGCTGATCCTGCCCTTTGCCTGGCGCCGTGGCGTGGTGCGTGCATGCGGCGTAGGCTGGCGGCGCGGGCTGGTGCTGTTCCTGCTTTCCGGCCCCTTGTTCAGCCTGGTGCTGGTGGCCGGGGTCAACTATGCGCCGGCCTCGCATGGCGCGCTGATCCATCCTGCGCTGACGCCGCTGTTCGGCATGGCCATCAGCCGCTTCGCACTGGGGCAGCGCGAACGGCTCTCGCCGTGGGGCGTGATGCTGTTGCTGGCGGGACTGGCACTGGTGGGCCTGAACGGCATCCTCGCCAGCGGCGGCCTCGCGCCTGACGGGGCCTGGCGTGGCGACCTGCTGTTCGTGCTGTCGGCCCTGATGTGGTCGAGCTACCTGGTGCTCAATCGCACCTGGAAGATTGCCCCGCTCGATGCGGTAGCGCTGACGCAGGTGCTCTCCCTGGCCTGCATGCTACTGGCATTGCCGTGGTTCGGAATGCAGACCTTCAGCAAGCCCATCTCCGCCTTGCTGGTGCAGAGCGCTTATCACGGCGTGCTGGTGAGCATCGTGAGTGTGGCTTTGTTCAACTGGGTGGTTGCGCGGCTGGGCGTGAAGGCGCTGATGCTCAATGCGCTCTCGCCGATGTTTGGCGTGTTGGCCTCGGCCTGGTTACTGGGCGAGGCGCTCTCGGTATCGATGATGGCGGGGGCGGCAGCGATTGTGGCCGGCCTGGCGGTGGCGCTGAGGAGTCCGCGCCGCGCGCCATCGCCGGCCGACTAGCGCTGGCTGCCCTGACCGGAAGCGCTCAGGGGCGCACGGCCCCATTGACAGCCAGGTAAACCGCGTAGAGCGAGGTCGTGGCCGTGATGAAGAGACGATTCCTGCGCGGCCCGCCAAAGGCCACATTGGAGACCACTTCCGGAACGAGGATCTTGCCCAGCAGCGTGCCATCGGATGCATAGCAATGCACGCCATCCCCCGCCGAGGTCCAGATGTTGCCGTGGTCATCCAGCCGGAAACCGTCAGCCAGGCCCGGATCGATGGTGGCGAACACTTCGCCGCCCTTGAGGGTGGTGCCGTCCACCACATCGAACACACGGATGTGATGCGGCCCGCCTGCACGGTGCGTGAGACCGGTGTCGGCAATGTAGAGCCGGCTTTCATCGGGGGAGAACGCCAGGCCGTTGGGGCGTTCGAGGTCATTGCTGACTACGCTGATTTCTCCACTCGCACCATCGATGCGATAGACGTTGCAGGCGCCGATCTCGCTGTCGGCCTTGTAGCCCTCGTAGTCGCTGTTGATGCCGTAGTCCGGATCGGTAAACCAGATCGAGCCATCGGACTTGACCACCACGTCATTGGGTGAGTTAAGGCGCTTGCCCTGCCAGTGGGAAGCCAGCGTGGTGACGCTGCCATCGTGCTCGGTGCGCACTACCGAGCGGCTCCCGTGCAGGCATCCATCACCACCTGCTTGCCGCTGACCACTGCGCCACTCAATGTGGTGTCCGTCCCCGAGCTGATCGTGAGCTTGTTGCCCGCAACGGCCCTTGCGCGACGATGCCGCGCGTGCTGCCGGAATGGGTGTTGCGCACGGTGCTGCTGCCGGCGTCGATGCTCAGTGCATCGCCCGCTTGCAGCAGGCCGCCGTCATTGCCGAGCTCGCCGCTGCGAATGTCCAGCTTGCCTTGCGCAACGATGTTGCCGCCACCGTTGTCGAGAGTGCCGCTGGCCACGTGCAGGTCACCCTGCGCACTGATCTGGCCCTGGCGGTTGTCGAGCGCCTGCTGTTGGCTGTCGATGCGCAGCTCATTGCCGCTGAGGCTGCCATTGTGGTTATCGATGCCGGCGGCCTTCAGGGTGAGCGATTGCGCCGCGCTGACCTGGCCCTGGTTGCTGACCGTCCCGCTGGCCGCGACGCTGACGGCATCGCGGCTGGACGCCAGCGTGCCCCGGTTGGAGAGGTTCGCGGCCTGCACCTCCACACTGCCATTGGCACCTACCGTGCCGCTGTTGGTCACGCCCTGTGCGGCGTCGATGCGCAGGCGGTCACCGGCATTGAGGCCGCCGCTGTTGTCCAGGCTGCCCACCTTGAGGCCGACGGACTGCGCGGCTTCGATGCGGCCGCTGTTGTTCGTGCCGGCGCTGGTGGCGACGTTCAATGCGCCTTGGCTCGCTCGCAAGGTGCCGCTGTTGTCCAGGGTGGCGGCGTTGATGCTGGCCTCGCCCGTGGCCTGCAGCGTGCCGCTGTTGCGGATGCCATTGGCAGCCTGCACCGCCAGGGTGGTGCTGCTGCCGATGTTGTTGCGGTTGTCGAGGCTGCCCGCAGCGATCTGTACACCACCCTCGCCACCGATGCTGCCGTTGTTCTGCACCGCTCCGCTGGCTTGCACGGCCAGCGTGCCGGCGCTGGCGATGCTGCCGCTGTTGTCCACGGTGGTGGTGTTGAGCGTGGCGGCGCTGTTGCTGCCCAGCTCGCCGGTATTGCTGAGGCCGCCCGTGGTCTGCACCGCCAGCAGGCCATTGGCCGTGATGCTGCCGCTGTTCTCCAGGCGGCCATCGGCGGTCACCACGGCCTGCCCCACCGAGGCGCCGATGCTGCCGGCATTGCGCACGCCCACCCCGTGCTCGGTGGAGGTCAGGTAGATGTGGCCGGCATACATGCCGCCCAGTTGCGCCACGTCGATGGCCACGGCCGGTGCAGCGTCGGTAGGGGCCACGCCGGGGACCACGCTGGCGTGATCCGCACTCACCGTGTTCAGGCCCGCACTGAGCTTCAGTTCCGGCGCCCAGAGGCCGGCATTGACCTGCACCGCACGCGCGATGATCTCGGCGTAGTCGGTGCGGCTGGCGTCCATGCCGTTGCCCTCGATGCTGACCGCACCGCTGGCCACGCGATAGCTCTCCAGGTTGCCGTTGACGAGTTGCGGCACGCCCGTGGTGAGCGTGGCGCGACTGGCATTGATGAAGCCGCAGCCCGAGCAGGTGATGCCGGCCGGATTGGCCACCACCACCTGCGCCCGCGCCCCGGCCACTTCGAGGTAGCCGCGCAGGTAGCTGGGGTTGGCCGAATTGACCTGGTTGACGATCACCCTGGCCGCCCCCGTGGCCAGCCAGGGATTGCCGGCCACGTAGCCACCCAGCTGGGTGGCCGTGGTGCCCTGGGCATTGTTGAGGATGGCGCCGTTGGCACCGACGTCGAATTGCCGGTAGCGGTTGAGCGATACGCCGGCTGCACTGGGCGTCTGGATGTTGATCACCGGTACGCCATTGGGCGTGACCAGCACGGTGGGCTGCTGGGTGCGCGGGGCGTTGCGGTCGCCCAGGATCTGCGCATGCGCCACCGTGTTCATGGCCAGGGCCAGCGCCACGGACAGCAGCGAAAAGCGCAGGGCCGACGGTAACAGGTCCGGCATCCCTGCAGCACCGGCCGAGGACCGGCCAGGGTGCTGGATGCTGAAGGCGATTTCTGCAACGGCCATCAGGTGGCCGCGATGCCGGTTGAAAACCAGCTTGTAACGCTGACGATTCATGAACACCCCGGGTTTTGTTGTCGTTATGACCGGCCGTCGATTCGTTGTTTGTCGTTGCCGGTTGGCAAGATTTTGCTTGCCAGGTGCAGGATGTTAATTTAGGTTAACGAGGAAGGGTGATTTTTCAGTACGCGAGAAGGTTTCTTGTAGGCAAAACCCAACAGTTGTTTTTATTTCATTACATTTTCTTTTGATGCCTTGGCCGGTGCGGCTTGGGGCCGTGCTCACCATGTTTTCAGCTTGCCGTTTTCCTCCCTCCAGACTTGCCCTGATCCTTGGCTTGAATCTGCTCACTCCTCTCGTCCTGGCGCAAACCGCCGTCAATCCCGAGCAATTGCAGCGTGAACGTGAACGCGCCCTGCGCCAGCAGCAGGAGCAACGGCCGGACGTCAACCTGGGCAGGCCAGCGGCGCCTGCGATGGCGCAGGATTTTCCGGAGCAGGAGCAACCCTGCCGCACGATTGCGTCGATCAGGCTGGAGGGCGATCAGGCCGAACGTTTTGACTTTGCGCTCGACAGCGTGACCGGGCCGCAGGGCGCCATCGGGCGCTGCCTCGGCTCGAAAGGGGTCAATCTGGTGCTGGCACGGGTGGAGAGCGCCATCGTCGCGCGCGGCTACACCACCACCCGCGTGCTGGCGCGTGCGCAGGATCTGTCGAGCGGGCAACTGGTGCTGTCGGTGGTGCCGGGACGCGTGCGCCACATCCGCTTTGCGCCCGATGCCGATCCACGCGGTACCGCCTTCAATGCCCTGCCGGTCAAAGCGGGCGACATCCTCAACCTGCGCGATATCGAACAAGGACTGGAAAACTTCAAGCGCCTGCCGACCGTGCAGGCCGACATCAAGATCACGCCCTCCGAAGATGCGGGTGCCGAAGCGGGCGACAGCGACCTGGTAATCCAGTACCAGCAAGCCTTTCCGTTCCGCCTCACGGCAACGCTGGACGATGGCGGCGCGCAGGCCACCGGCAAGTACCAGGCCGGACTGACCCTGGCCTACGACAACTGGTGGACCCTCAATGACCTCTTCTACGTCAGCATGAGCCGCAGCCTGAATCATTACGGCGACCACGGCAGCCGGGCCTATACGCTGCATTACTCGCTGCCCTGGGGCAACTGGATGGCGGCCATCACGATGTCGGGCAACCAGTATCACCAAACCGTGGCTGGAGCCTTTGAAAACTTCGTCTACAGCGGCCGTTCGGAAACCACCGAATTCAAGCTGTCACGGCTGCTCTATCGCGATGCCGCGAGCAAGACCACGGTGTTCGGCAAAGGCTTGCTGCGCAAGGCCTACAACGCCATCGACGATCTCGAGGTCGGGGCCCAGCAGCGTCGCACCACGGCCTGGGAAGCGGGACTGAACCAGCACCAGTACCTGGGTGAGGCCGTGGCCGACGCCACGCTGGGCTATCGCCGTTCACTCGACACCCAAGGCAGTGAACCGAATACACCTTTCGACCTGCCGCAGATCGGCACGCACTATGGGCTGTGGCTGCTGGATGCCTCGCTCAATGCGCCCTTCCAGCTGGCCGATGCCAGGCTGCGCTATGCCGCGACACTGCGCGCGCAGTGGAACCGCGGCAGCCTGCCGCCGCAGGATCAGTTCTCCATCGGCGGACGCTATACCGTGCGCGGCTTCGATGGCGAACTGAGCCTGCAGGCCGAGCGCGGCTGGTTCCTGCGCAATGAAGTGGCGCTGGGCCTGGGCGAGAGCGGGCAGGAATTGTTTGCCGGTGTCGATACCGGTGCGGTAGCAGGACCGACGGCGCAGTTCCTCACCGGCCAGCGGCTGACCGGAGCGGCGCTGGGCTTGCGCGGCAGCCTGTTCAAGCTGAGTTATGAGATGTTCGTGGCTACGCCGCTGGCCAAACCGCAAGGCTTCCAGACGGCAGCGGTGACCGGAGGATTCAACTTGCAGTGGACCTTCTGAAGCACGGCATGCGGTGCCGGAAAAATCCCACACCATCCCCTGTCAATGGCTGACTGCCGGGCCATGGCGATTGCTCAATAATGAGCCCACATGGACGGCCGCCGCTTCCCCCGGCAGGCAGTGTCCGAGGAGACCACCATGGACCGCATCACCACTGCGCCCGACGCGTCGAGTTCTTCGACCGCATCATCGTCATCGACTCCACCGGACGATGCCCGCCATCACGAAGAGGCCATCGATATCGCCCGCGCCAACCAGCTGCGCTACGTCAACGACACCATGCCGGGCATCCGCCGCAGCCGGCGCGGCAAGGGCTTCGCGTATCACGATGCCGATGGCCATCTGATCCACGACGAGGATGTGTTGGCGCGCCTGAAGGCCCTGGCCATTCCCCCTGCCTGGGAGGAGGTGTGGATCAGCCCGCATGCCAACGGCCACATCCAGGCCACCGGACGTGATGCGCGCGGGCGCAAGCAGTATCGTTATCACGCACGCTGGCGGCTGGTGCGCGACGATGCCAAGTATCTGCGCATGATCAGTTTTGCGCGCGCCCTGCCCACCATCCGCCGCGTGGTCGAGGAGGATCTCAAGCGTCCCGGCCTGCATCGTCAGAAGGTGCTGGCCGCCGTGGTGCATCTCTTGCAGACCACCTTCATGCGCGTGGGCAATGATGAATACGCCCGGCAGAACCGCTCCTTCGGCCTGACCACGCTGCGCCATCGCCACGTGCGCGTGGATGGCAGCGACGTGCTGTTCCGCTTTCGCGGCAAAAGCGGCGTGCAGCATGACATCAAGCTGCATGATCCCTACGTGGCGCGCATCATCCGCAAGATGCGCGACTTGCCGGGACAGGAACTGTTCCAGTACGTGGATGACGAGGGCCAGCGCCACTGTATCGATTCGGGCGACGTCAATGCCTACCTGCGCGAGGCGGCGGGGGAAGATTTCAGTGCCAAGGATTTCCGCACATGGGCCGGCACCGTGCTGGCCACGCTGGCGCTGCAGGCCTTCGAACGCGTGGACTCCCAGGCCCAGGCCAAGCAGAACGTGGTGCGTGCCATCGAGAACGTGGCCCGGCGACTGGGCAATACGCCCTCCATCTGCCGCAAGTGTTACGTGCATCCGGCCGTGATCGAGAGTTATCTGGACGGCAGTTTTGCCGGGCTGCTGGAGGAACGGGTACAAGCCGAGCTGGTGCAAGACCTGCCCGACCTCTCGCCGGAAGAAGCGGCCGTGCTGGCCCTGCTGCAGCAACGCCTGCATGAGTCCGAAGAAAAACCGGACCGCAAGAGCAAGCGCAAGGCGGTAGTGCATCGTACCTCTGCCGCGGCCGGGCATACGGGCACAGCGCGCCCGGCCGCCAGCGCTTGAATGCGCGCCGCGCTCAGCGTGCGCGGCGGAAGGTCAGGTTGTAGCGGCTGCGTCCGGTCAGCGCATGCTCACCGTCGCGCAAGGTATCGATGCCGTGGAAGGCCAGCCGGGCCGGTCCGCCCCACACTGCCACGTCGCCGCTTTCCAGCCGCATGCGTTGCGGCTTGTCGGTACGGGCCATGCCGCCGAAGAGAAAGGTGGCGGGCAAACCCAGCGAGACGGAGACGATGGGTTGGGCCATGTCCTGCTCATTCTTGTCCTGATGCAGGGACATGCGCGCACCGGGTTCATAACGATTGACGAGGCAGGCGTCCGGATCGAATCCGGCAAATCCGGCCGCTTCTGCAGCACGCACGGCCAGCGCCATGAAGGCGTCGGGCATGGGCGGCCAGTCACGTTCGGCCAGCGGATCGAGCGACTGGTAGCGATAGCCGCGCCGGTCCGTGACCCAGCCGAAGCGGCCGCAATTGCTCATCGCCACCGACATGCGAAAACCGCCCGGCGTCTGCATGTGGCGCAGCGGTGAGGCGGCCAGCACGGTCTCGATCCCCGCCATCAGCTGCGCAGCCTCCTCCTCGCTGACGAAGGCGCGCAATAGCAGCGCTCCTTCCGTGATGCGTTCCACGGAAGGTGCACGTGCGAGCCCGGCGAAGAGGTCGCCGGTCATGGCGTGTGCTCCGTGCGCGGTGGCGGGTTCTCGATGAACTGGCTCACTTCGTCCAGCGTCGGTGCGATGAAGCGCAGTGGCCGCGCCAGGCTGGCCACCAGCGAGGCATGCGAGGTATTGTCGAAGTAGCGTTCCACCACCGGCACCTGCTGCGCCCGCAACAAGCGGGCCAGGCCGGCCGTATTGCGTTCTGCCGAGACCAGCTTGTCCTGGTGCGAGGCAATGAGCAGCGCGGGTGGCGCGCCGGCTTCGACGTGGCGCACCGGCTGTGAATCCGGGGGCGAATCGGGGGCGAAGAAGACCGGCTTGACGTCCGCGTTTTCGATGGGCAGGAAGTCATAGGGACCGGCCAGGCCGATCCATCCGCGCAGCTCTGCGGGCGAGGCACCGGCCTCGTGCAGCCAGCGGGCGTCCAGCGCCACCATGGCGGCGTTGTAGGCGCCGGCGCTGTGTCCCATGACGAAAACGCGCTGCGGATCGCCGCCCAGAGCGCGCACCGAGCGCAAGGTCCAGGCGACGGCCTGGGCGCTGTCTTCCAGGAACTCCGGATAACGCACTTCAGGATAGACGCGGTAATCCGGCAGCACCGCGATGAAGCCGCGCGAACTCAGGGCCTCGCCGACGAAGGCATAGTCCTTGCGACTGCCCTCGTTCCAGCTGCCGCCGTAGAAGAAGATCACCACCGGCAAGCCCTGCGCGGAGGCGGACGTCGTGGTGGCGGGGCGGTAGATGTCGAGTTTTTGACGCGGGTTGTCGCTGTTGCCGTAGGCCACGCCTTCGGTCTTGACGTAGCTGGAGGCGGGCGTGACGGCATTGATGGCCGACAGTGGCGAACAGGCGGCGACCCCTCCCAAGACCAGCACGGCACCCGCGAGGGCGAGACCGGCCTTGCCAAGAACATGCATGCGCAACTCCAGCAATGAACGAAGACCTATTGTAGCCGCGCGAGCAGAAGCCTTCAGGCGTCCTCATCCTCCAGTGAAGCCAGCGCTGCCCTGCCCGCCGCTTCGCGTGCCAGCAGCGCGGCCTTGCGTTCCACGCCCCAGCGATATCCGGACGGGGCTCCATCCAGGCGCACGATGCGATGGCAGGGAATGAGCAAGGCGATCTCGTTACGTGCACAGGCATTGGCGACCGCCCGCACGGCATCCGGCTGCCCGATGCGCGCGGCCAGTTCGGCATAGGTCAGCGTGACGCCCGGCGGCACGGCGCGCAGGGCTTGCCAGACGCGCTGCTGGAAGGCCGTGCCGCGCACGTCCAAGGGCAGGGACGCGCCCTGTTGCGGATCGTCCAGCGCCGCCAGCACCTGCGCCAGCGTCTGTTCGAAAGCGGCATCGCCGGGGGCGAGATCGGCCTGGGGGAAGCGGTCCTGCAGTTGCCGTACCAGGGTCTCGGGATCGCTGCCCAAGGTGAGCGCGCAGATGCCCTGCCCGGTGGCCGCTACCAGCAAGGCGCCGAGCCAGCATTGTGCGACGGCGAAGCGGATCTTCTCGCCCTCGCCGCCGCGCCGGTAGGTGGACGGCTTCATGCCCAGCTGCGCCGCGCTGTGCGCATAGAAACGTCCACTGGAGTGGAAGCCGGCTTCGTAGAGCGCCTCGGTCACGCTGGCACGCTCACCCAGTTGCGCGCGCAGGCGGGCCGCGCGGCATGCATCGGCATAGGCCTTGGGCGTGACGCCCGTGTGCAGCTTGAAGAGGCGATGAAAGTGGTAGCGGCTCAACCCCACAGCCTCGGCCAGGGTGGCGGTATCGGGTGCGTGCTCGGCCTGATCGATCAGATGACAGGCCTGCGCGATGGCGCGGGCCTGTCGCTCCTGCAAGGGAGGCTGGTCAGGCTTGCAGCGCTGGCAGGGCCGAAAACCGGCAGCCTCGGCAGCGGCGCAGCTGGCGTGAAAGGCCACGTTCTTGCGCAAGGGCGTGCGCGCGCCGCAGGAAGGTTTGCAGTAGACGCCGGTACTGCGGACCGAATACCAGAACCGGCCATCGGCGGTGGCATCGCGCTGTTGCACGGCTTGCCAGCAGGCTTCGGGGTCGAGTCCTGTTAACGGATGGGAAGAAGTCAGGGTCAGCATGCGGCGCTCCTCAGATCGGATGCCAGTGATTCTAGGCGCGTGATACCCGGGCCGCACTCCGCTGATTGCTTTTGAATTCTTGAACTGGCCTGGGCAAATGCTGCATACGATTATTCAATGATTGAAGCACTGAATCATTGAATAATCGCATCATCGCTTTTTGCCCTCACTGGGAGAAGCGGATGCGCTGGCGTGACTTCACCGGCTGCATCACGTGTTCCAGCGGCAGTTCATGCGATTGCTTGACCTTCTTCAAGGTGATGTTGGACTTGACGTTGGTCACGCCCGGCAGGCGCAGCAGCCGCGTCATCATGAATTCGGAAAACGCCGCCAGGTCGGGCGCGACGATGCGCAGGATATAATCCCCCTCCCCCGTGACGGAGAAACACTCGGTCACTTCCGGCATCGCCTCCACGGCTTTCTCGAAGAGTTCGCCGCGGGTTTCGCCCTGGCGGTCCAGGGTCACGGTGGTGAAGGCGGTCACGCCCAGGCCGACCACGGCCGGGTCCAGCACGGCGGTGTAGCGCTCGATGACGTGGGCTTCTTCCAGGCGCTGCACGCGGCGGCTGATCTGCGAGGTGGACAGATGGACTTTCAAGCCCAGGGCGCTATTGGTAATATGGCCGTCTCGCTGCAGCTCAGTCAGCAATGCCAGGTCGTAGCGATCCACGTTGATGATGCTCATTTATCTCTCCAAAATGGGTATTTAAGAATTATTTGTGCATATTATCTAATATATCGCGCAAAAAACAATCACAAATTGCACTCCTTGCGCAATAAACTCCTCGCATAGGCCGCGCTTGCCGGCCTTCCCTACACGAGGAGACACCAGATGGGCCATTCAGACTCTCAGCTCGCCAGCGCCGCCACCGACACCGGTAGCCGCGACCTGTTCGACAACCCCATGGGCACCGACGGCTTCGAGTTCGTCGAGTACACCGCCGCCGACCCGGCCGCCATTGCCGGCGTGCTGGAGCTGATGGGCTTCACGGCGGTGGCGCGCCACCGTTCCAAGAACGTCACCCTGTACCGCCAGGGCCAGATCAACTTCATCCTCAACGGTGAACCGGGCAGCAATGCCGCCGCCTTTGCGCAAGTGCACGGGGCCTCGGTGAACGCCATGGCCTTCCGCGTCAAGGATGCGGCCCATGTGTACAAACGTGCACTTGAACTGGGTGCTGAAGGCGTGGAAGCCAAGCTGGGTCCGATGGAACTGAACATTCCCGCCATTCGCGGCATCGGCGGCTCGCTGCTCTATCTGGTGGACCGCTATGGCGACAATGGCTCCATCTACGACGTCGATTTCCAGTTCTTCCCCGGCGTGGAGCGCAATCCCAAGGGCGTGGGCCTGACCTACATCGACCACCTGACCCACAACGTGATGCGCGGGGCGATGGATACCTGGTCATCGTTCTATACACGCCTGTTCAATTTCCGCGAGATCAAGTATTTCGACATCGAGGGCAAGGTGACCGGCCTGCGTTCGCGCGCCATGACCAGCCCCTGCGGCAAGATCCGCATCCCCATCAACGAGAGTGCCGACGACAAGTCGCAGATCGAGGAATTCATCAAGCAGTACAACGGCGAAGGCATCCAGCACATCGCCCTGGGCACCGACGACATCTACCAGACCGTGCGCGCGCTGTACGCTCGCGGGGTGCCGCTGCAGGACACCATCGCCACCTACTATGACCTGGTGGAGCGCCGCATCCCCGGCCATGGCGAAGACCTGGCCGCGCTGCGCGAGCTGAAGATCCTCATCGACGGCGCACCCACGGCAGGCCAGGGCTTGCTGCTGCAAATCTTCACCCAGAACCTGATCGGGCCGGTGTTCTATGAAATCATCCAGCGCAAGGGCAATGACGGCTTTGGCGAGGGCAATTTCAAGGCCCTGTTCGAATCCATCGAGCTGGACCAGATGCGCCGCGGCGTGATCTGACTCTCCATCCAGCCCCCCCTCTTGCGGGCGACAAACAAAAGGCGCAGCGCCCTCGTGGGGCCTGCGCCTTTTCATTTCCTTGCTTTTCGCGCCTCAAGCTTTACCGCAAGCTGCCGTAAATCAAGGCATGCAGCACAGCATTAGCCTTGCAATCCCTTGCGCCCCAACGGGCTGGAGTTCGCATGAACGTCGCGTATGAACAAGAACAAGCTGCCCACGCCACAAGTGCAGTGGCAGACACGCTGGACCATGATCCTGCCGAACTGGTGGCGCAACTGAGCCATCGCATCCTGATCCTGCAACAGCAGGCGCAATCGCTGGCGCGCTTCCCCGGCAACCGGGACGGCAAGCAGCAGCGCCAGTTGCTGCAGCAGCAGATCCGCACCCTCTACCAGCAACTGTTCGCCCTGGAACAGCAGCAGGCGCAGATGCGCAAGCGCAGCGAGAACTATCTCAGCATGGCGCTTTCGGTCGCCGCCCATGCCGCGCACCAGCACGCCCACGGCCAGGCGCCGGAGCCGGCTTTCTAAGCCCGGCCTGCGCGCGCAAGAAGCTTCATTTCCTGTTCAATAGCGCAGCCGCGACAGGCTGATCAGGCAAGCTGCGCCTGCCAGAGCGGCAGCACACCAGAGCACCAGTGCATAGGGCTCACCGGACACCCCCAGCAGCATCGCCACCACCGAGGCACCCACGCTCTGCCCGGTCAGGCGCGCCGTGCCCAGCATGCCGCTGGCACCGCCACTGCGCTCGCGTGGCGCGGCACTGATCATGGCGCGGTTGTTGGGCGACTGGAACAGTCCGAAGCCAGCACCGCACACCGCAAACATGGCCACCATCACCCCATCCGGGGTACCCCGGTCCACCGTCAGCAGGGCCAGCAGCCCCAGGCACATCACCGCCAGCCCGATCCCGCCCAGGATGCCTGCCGAGATGCGGTCCGAGAGCTTGCCTGCCACCGTGCCCATGAGCGCCACCGCAATCGGCCAGGCGGTCATCAGCAGGCCGGCGCGCGCGACGCTCATGCCCAGGTGGTTCTGCAGCATGAAGGGCAGCATCACGAGCACTGCCATCTGCGCCGCAAAGGAACAGAACGAGGTGCCGATGGAAAGCCCGAACTGCGCAATGCGCAGCAGGTCCAGCGGCAGCATGGGGGCACTGTGCGACTGCAGCTTCAACAGCAGCGCCAGGCTGATGGCCGTCAGTACCGCGCAGCCCGCCACGACCCAGCCGCCTTGCAGATGGCCGGCGCTATCGATGGTGGCCAGCAGCAGGCCGATGAACCCCATGCACAGCAAGGCACTGCGGCGATCAAAGGGGCGTGCCGAGAGCGGATTGGCGGGCAAGGCACGCACCCCCACGGCCAGTGCGGCCAGGCCCAGCGGGATGTTGATGAGGAACAGCCAGTGCCAGGACGCCACGTGCAAGATGAGTCCGGCCACGGTCGGCCCCAGGGCATTGCCGGCCCCGGCCACCAGGGCGTTGTAGCCGATGGCCCGGCCCAGCATGCGCGCCGGATAGATGAAGCGGATCAGGGCGGTGTTGACCGACAGGATGCCGGCCGCGCCCAGCCCCTGCAGCACCCGCGCCAGGCTCAGCTGCAACATGTCGCCGCTGGCCGCACAGGCCAGCGAGGCCAGCGTGAAGAGGAACAGTCCGCCCAGGTAGACCCGCCGGTAACCGATCACCTCCCCCAGCGACGCCAGCGGCAGCAGGCACACCGCCATGGCGATCTGGTAGCTGTTGATGACCCAGATGGCGTCGGCATTGCTGGCCTTCAGGTCGGCGGCCATGACCGGCAGGGCCAGGTTGGCGATGGAGCCATCGAGCACCGCGATGCTCAGGCCCAGGACGACGGTGGCGATGGCCAGCAGGCGCTGCCTGGCTGGCAGGCCGTCGGCGTCATGCGGGACGCCGCTGATGGGGGATACTTGCACTGTCTGCCTTCAAAGCTTGGAAATGACAATGGACGAAGGTGGCGCCCGAATGAGGGCGATATGCTATCACTGCCCTGCCGGCTGCAAGCGATAAACTTCCCGGGCCGTGCCACTGAAGAGCGCCGCGCGTTCAGCTGCGGAGAAGGCCGAGGTCAGGCGCTTGAAGGCATTCCACAGGCTGACGTAGCCGAACATGCCCTTGTCCACCGGGAAATTGCTCTCGAACATGCAGCGTTGCGGGCCGAACAGGTCGATGCAGGTCTCGATGCAGGGCCGCCAGGCCTGCGCCAACTGTAGCGAATCGGGCGGTGCCGCCTGCAACTGGAAATCCCAGCCGCCCACCGGCATGCCCAGCCCGCCCAGCTTGAGCCAGACATTGGGCAAGGCCGCGATGGCCTGCATGCCTTGCTGCCACTCCCGCCGTACCACCTCGCGCCGGCCGGCATAGGGGCCGGCACCGAGCGGACCGCCGCAGTGATCGAGCACGATGCGTGTCTCCGGGCAAGCGCGCGCGAGCGCAAGCACTTCATCGAGCTGGGTGTGATAGGCCCAGACATCGAGCGACAGATCGTAGCGGGCCAGCAGGCGCGCACCTGCGCGAAACGCTTCCTGCGCCAGCAGACCGGGCGGCGGTGGCTGGGGATTGCTGCGGATGGCCGCATCGGGATGCCAGGCGGTGGTGTTGCGGATACCGCGCAGGCGGCCATTGCCCGCTTGCAGCAATGCATCCAGCACGACCGGCAGCTCTGCGCCCAGCATCAGGTCGGCAAAGCCGACGATGGCCGAGCAGGCCCGCACCGCTCCATACCGGCCGCTGGCCGACTGCGCGGCCACGCCGTTGGCGAATTCCACTTCGCCCACCGGCTTCATGCCCTGCGGCCCGTCCTGCCGGTACATCGAGCGGCATTGCACGAAGACCGTATCGGTGATGCGATGACCACTGTTGAGGTCGGCCATCCATTCATCGAACAGGTAGCGGCTCCCGGCGCGGTCCCACAGGTGGTGATGGGCATCCACGATGGGCAACTCCGGCTCCAGCACCGCTTCCTGCGTCAGCGCCAGCCATGCCGTACGCACCGGCAGGTGCGGCGAGGCGGCGGCGTCAGCCATGGCGCAAGCGCGCCTGAGCGGCCCCTTCGCAACCCAGGCGCTGGAGGGCGGCATCTATCCAGCCACGGTCAGTGCTGCCGGCCCGGATGGCGGCCATCTGGGCGGCCTCGGCGTCATTCTTTGCCTTGGCCGCGGCATAGACGGCCGCCACGTCCTCATAGGCCACGCACAGCAGGCCATCGCTGTCACCCACCATCAGGTCGCCTGGCGCGATGACCATGCCGTCGATGGCGATGGGGACGTTGATCTCGCCCGGCCCGTCCTTGTAGGGACCGCGGTGCGTCACGCCGGCAGCGAACACCGGGAAGCTGCCCGACTGGATCGCATCCACATCGCGCACCGCGCCGTGGATGACGATGCCCCCCAGGCCGCGCTGTATCGCGTGCGCCACCATGAGCTCGCCAATGATGGCATTGGACAGGTCGCCACCGGCATCGACCACCACGATATCGCCCGGCTCGGCCAGGTCCAGTGCCTTGTGCACCATCAGGTTGTCACCCGGGCGCGACTTCACCGTCAAGGCCGGCCCCGCCAGCCTGCCGCCGCGATGCAGCGGCCGCAGCCGCGCACCGGCCGCGCTCATGCGGGCCATCGAATCACTGATGTTGGCCACCGGGATGGCGGCAAAATTCTTCACGTCCTGCTCGCTGACCTTGCGCGTGCGCTCGAGAATACGGAATCCTGCAGACATGATGTTCTCCTTGTTGACGAAAAGGCTTAACGCAGGCTCGCGCAGAAATTCTGGATACGCAGGCAGGCCTGGCGCAGCCGCTCGGTCGAATCGGCATAGGACAGACGGAAGTTCGGTCCCTGCCCGAAGGCGCTGCCATGCACCAGCGCCACGCCCTCGGCCTGCAGCAGCAGCGAAACGAAATCCTCGTCGCTGGCGATGGTCTGGCCATCCTCGGTACGCTTGCCGATCAGCCGCTCGCACGACGGGAAGACATAGAACGCCCCTTCCGGTACCGGGCAATCCAGCCCCTCGGCCTGGTTCAGCATCGACACCACCAGATCGCGCCGCGCCTGGAATACCTTGCGGCTTTCATGGATGTAATCCTGCGGGCCGTTCAAGGCTTCCAGCGCCGCCCATTGCGACACGGAACTGGCGCCGGAGGTGAGCTGGCCCTGGATTTTTTCCATGGCCTTGATCAGCGGCAGCGGACCGGCGGCATAGCCGATGCGCCAACCCGTCATGGCATAGGCCTTGGAGACGCCGTTCATGGTCAGCGTGCGTTCGTAGAGTTCGGGCGCGATCTGGGCTGGCGTGGTGAACTCGAAATCGCCATAGGTCAGGTGTTCATAGATATCGTCCGAGAGAATCCATACATGCGGATGGCGTTTGAGCACCCCGGCCAGCGCCTCCAGCTCGGCGCGGGTATAGGCGGCGCCGCTGGGATTGCAGGGCGAATTGAACATCAGCCATTTGGTGCGCGGGGTAATGGCGGCTTCCAGCGCTTCCGGACGCAGTTTGTAACCGGCTGCGCGCGTGGTCTGCGCGTACACGACACGCCCGCCGCACAAGGCCACCAGTTCAGGGTAGGAAACCCAGTAAGGCGCCGGCACGATCACTTCATCGCCAGCGTTGACGGTAGCCATCAGGGCGTTGGCGATGACCTGCTTGCCGCCGTTGGAAACGATGGTCTGGGCCACGCTGTAGTCGAGCTGGTTCTCACGCTTGAACTTGGCCACCACGGCCTGGCGCAACTCGGTGATGCCCGCCACGGCGGTATAGCGGGTCTCGCCCCGGGCGATGGCAGCGTAGGCGGCCTCCTTGATGTTCTCGGGGGTATCGAAGTCGGGCTGGCCCGAACTCAGGGCGATCACGTTGCGGCCCTGGGCGGCCAGCTCGCGCGCCTTCTGGGTAATGGCGATGGTGGCCGAAGCCTTGATGCGCGACAGTGAATCGGAAATGAATGCCATAGGGGGTCTCGTCTTGGAAGTACGGTGAAATCGTGGAATCAGGCGTGGCGGATATCGGCCACGAACTTGCGGGCGCGCTCATGTTGCGGGCGCTCGAAGAAGTCTTGGGGCGTGGCGCGCTCCAGCACCTGGCCATCGGCCATGAACAGCAGACGGTCGGCTACCTCGCGGGCAAAGCCCATCTCGTGCGTGACGCAGACCATGGTCATGCCCTCGGCGGCAAGCTGCTTCATGACCTGCAAGACCTCGCCCACCATCTCCGGGTCCAGCGCCGAGGTCGGTTCATCGAAGAGCATCACCGGCGGCTTCATGGCCAGCGCGCGGGCGATGGCCACACGCTGCTGCTGGCCGCCCGAGAGCTGGCCGGGGTAGGACTGCGCCTTGGCAGCCAGGCCCACCTTGTCCAGCAGGTTCATGGCCGTTTCGCGAGCGGCTTTCTCCGAGAGCTTGAGCACACGCATGGTGGCCAGCATCACGTTGCGCTCCACGCTCATGTGGGGAAACAGGTTGAAGGACTGGAACACGAAACCAATGCGGCTACGCAGCTTGTTGATGTCCACGCCATTGCCACGCACGTCCTGGCCATCCACATAGATCTGTCCGTCGTCGATGGGCTCGAGACGGTTGATGGTGCGAATCAGGGTCGACTTGCCCGAGCCTGACGGACCGCAGACGATGACCACTTCGCCGCGCTTGATTTCCTCGTTGATGTCGCGCAGGGCGTGGTAGGGGCCGTACCACTTGTTCACATGATTGAATCGGATCATCAGAGACTCCTGAATTGACGTTTTTGTTTGATGCGGCGCTCGGCCAGTCCCACCATGGAACTGAGCAGATAGCACAGGACGAAGTAGGTCATGGCCAGGAGGAAGTACACCTGGAAGGGCTTGGTCAGCAGCTGTGCGTTGACCTGGTAGGCCGCATAGGTGAGTTCATTGACGCTGATGATGTAGGCCAGCGAGGTATTCTTGATCAGCGAAATCAGCTGATTGAGGATGCTCGGGATCATGTTGAACAAGGCCTGCGGCAGTACCACCTCGCGCAACGTGGTGAAGTAACCCATGCCCAGCGAACGTGCCGCCTCGACCTGCCCTTGCGGGATGGCCAGGATGCCGGCCTTGATGACCTCGCCCAGGAAGGCCGTCTCGTAAGCCACCAGGGCGCAGATCACCGTGGTGGTGCCGGAGATCGACTTGCCGGTCAACAGCGGCACGATGAAGTAAGCCCAGAAGATCAGCATGAGCACCGGCAGGCCGCGCAAGGTGTGCACGATGCCGGCGGCCGGCCAGGCCACCCAGCCGATGCGACTGGTACGGGCGATACCGAAGAGCACTGCCAGGGGAAAGGCGCAGACCAGCCCCGTCACCGCCAGGATCAGGGTCAATGCGAGACCGCCCAGGGGACCGTGCGGAAATTCCCCGATCAGCAGTTGCAGGCCGTAGGTACGGAGGATATCGAGCATATCGAGCATGTCAGCGCCCCTTCACGGCCAGATGCCGCGCGTTGTACCAGGCACCCAGGATCATGATCGACCACGACATGAGCAGGTAGAAGGCCGAGGCCAGGATGAAGGTCTCGAAGGTGCGGTAGGTTTCGTTTTCGATCTGGCGACTGGCGTAGGTCATCTCCGCCACACCGATGGCCATGGCCAGGCTGGTGGACTTGAACAGCGAAAGCGACTGGTTCACCAGCGGCGGCACCGAGATGCGGATGGCCTGCGGCAGCAGCACGTCGCGCATCGATTGGAGATACGACAGGCCCAGCGCGCGCGCTGCTTCCATCTGCGTCTCGGCCACCGAGCGCATACCGCTGCGCAGGTCTTCGGACATATAGGCCGCACTGTTGAGGGACAGCGCGATCAAGGCAAAGATGAATTCACCGTTGTGGTCATTGATGAAACCGGTGATGCTCGCCGGCAGCAGCTCGGGGATACCGAAGTACCAGACGAAGATCTGTACCAGCCCCGGCACGTTGCGGTGATAGTTGACGTAGGCCGCAATGGCCCACTCCAGTGGCGGCAGGGCCAGGGTACGCAGTGCCACCAGCACCACGGCCAGGAGGAAGGCACAGACCCAGGCGGCAGCGAACAGCCACAGCGTGGTGACGGCGCCACCGATGAGCCAGTCCAGATACTGGCCCTGCAATACTGCACCGAAATCGAGATTGAGCATGTCATCGCTTTCTTGCTAGGCGTGCCTGGCGCGTGAATATCGCCGGGCAAAGGGCAAGCCGCTCCCGCGCGCACCGGGACAAGCGGTGCGCGGGATCATGGCGGCGGGAACGATAGGCTTACTGGAAGGCGGAAATGGGCGTGAGCTTTTTCTCGCGCGGGATGTTGAACTTGGTGTTGGGGCCGAACCACTTGTTCCACAGGGCGTCGGTCTGGCCGCTCTTCTCCAGCTTCTCCAGGGCATCGTTGACTGCCGCCAGCAAGGCCGGCTCGTCCTTCTTGACGCCCATGGCGGTGGGCTCCCAGGCCAGTGCACCGTCGAGGAACTTGTACTTCCCTTCCGATTCATTGACGAAGCGGATACCCGAGGGCTGCGACAGCGCCAGCGCCTGCACCTTGTTCTGCGCCAGCGCCAGGAAGGCTGCCGGCGTGTCCTGGAAGGTCAGGATGGTGGCCTTGGGCAGTGTGCGGCGCGCATACAGTTCCGGCGTGGAGCCCTTGTTGGCACTGATGCGCTTGTCCGCCAGATCCTCGATCTTGCTGAAACCGCCGTTGCTGTGGACGATCAGCTTGATCGGTGTCTGGTAATGCGCCGCCGTGAAATCGATCTGCTGTGCCCGCTCCTTCGTATAGCCCAGCGCAGCGACCACCAGGTCCACCCGTCCCAGCGTCAGCTCGGGAATGCGCGCCTCCACCGAGACGCCCTTGTGCTCCAGCTTGACACCCAATTCCTTGGCCACTGCCGCGCACATGTCGACATCGAAGCCCACCACCTGGCGGGTGGCCGGATCGGGAAAGCCCAGTGGCTCACTGCTGGTCAAGGTGGCGCACACCAAGGTGCCGCGCGCCTTGATGTCGGCCAGCCGGTCAGCGTGCGCCGACGTGGCGAACATCAGCGAAACGGCCGCAGCCGCGATTGCCATACAGCTCTTGTGAAAGCGCCCCAAATTCATTTTCTTTCCCTTTCCCTGGTTGAACAACGAAACTCGGTTCAACAAATCATAATTGCATTATGATTTTTAAACAAGCGTGATTTATCCTTATTTTTCAGTAACTTAGAGCGTGTATCGCGGCGGTGCAAAAAACCCGGAAAGGGGCACGCGGACTCCCGCATGCGGTGCAGGAAAAGCAGGTCGCCGGCATCTTTTGGTGCACCGCGCCAACCGAAAAAGGTGTGATAACCTCGCCCCATCGAAAAATGCGAAACGGATTTATGAAAAAAAAGAATGAGCCCGAGAACAAGGATGCAGCGCCCGACCGCACCGTACTGGGAGCCGAACGCAGCCTGGCGATCCTGAGCGCCTTCATTGATGCGCCCGAGCCGTTTGGACTGACCGAACTGGAAGCGCGTACGGGGCTGTTCAAGAGCGTGATCCACCGCTACATGATGTCGTTCATCAAAGCGGGATATGTCGTGCAACGGGCAGACAACTCCTATCAGTTGGGTCCGCGCGCCTATCAGTTGGGCAAGGCCTTCGAAGCCAGGTTCGACTATGCCGACTTCATCATGCCCACGCTGGAGAAGCTGGTCCTGGCGACCGGCGAAAGCACTGCCTTCTATATCCGCCAGCAAGAGCAACGGCTTTGCCTGTATGCCGCCGAGACCCCGGCCTCGGTGAAGGCCACGGTCAAGGCCGGCAGCCTCTTTGCCATGGACCAGACCTCCAGCGCACAGGTATTGCGTTTCTTTTCCGTGCCGGGGAATGCGGCGCGCTCGGGCGGCCGCTATGTCTGCATTTCGGTGGGGATCAACAATCCGCTGTCCTCATCGATGTCGGCCCCGGTGTTCGGCGCCGGCAACGCGTTGGTCGGCGCGCTGACCATTTTTGGCTTGAGCCTGCGCTTCGATCCGGCCGCCAGCGAGGCCATGCGGGCTACTCTGTTGCAGTTGGCGCAGGAATTGTCGACCAGGCTGGGGGCCTCGCCCCAGGTCTATTGTTCACCCACGGCCGAGATCTTCGATGAGGCTGCCGCGCAAGCGGTTGCCGGAGATGGATAAAGGGTGATGTCCTGGCAGCGGCACTCTGCCAGGACATCACCCTTGCCAATAGCAGGAACTGAAACCGGAACTGAAGCTCTTGGTACCGAGCGTGCTAGCGCAGGCTGGCAATGGGCGTGAGTTTCTTGTCGCGGGCGATGTTGAACTTGGTCTTGGGGCCGAACCACTTGGTCCACAAGGCATCGATCTCGCCGGCTTTTTCCATCTCGGCCAGGGCCTGGTTGACGGTATCAAGCAACCTGCGCTCGCCTTTCTTGACGCCCAGCGCGGTGGGCTCCCAGGCCAGCGCGCCCTCGACGAAGCGGAAGCGTCCGCCCGACTCATTGACGAACCGGATGCCCGCCGGCATCGAAATGGCCAGGGCGTCGGCACGGCCTTGGGCCAGCGCCAGGAAAGCTTGCGCAGTATCGGGGAAAGTCAGCACTGTCGCCTTGCGCAGCACGCGGCGCGCCGCCTGTTCGGGGGTGGAGCCACGATTGGCGCTGATACGCTTGCCATCCAGGTCCGCCAACAGGTTCAGGCCAGAGTCACTGTAGACGATCAGCTTGAGGGGGTTCTGGTAATGCGAGGCGGTGAAATCGATCTGGCGAGCCCGTTCGCGGGTATAGCCCAGCGCCGCCGACACCAGATCCACATCGCCCTGTATCAGCGCCGGCAGCCGCTGCTCCACGGTCAGGCTTCGCTGCCGCATCTTTACGCCCAGCTTGTCGGCGATGGCACTGCACATGTCGACGTCAAAACCGACGATCTGGCCGCTCTGCGGATCCGCGAAGGCCAGCGGCTCATTGTTGCCCAGCGTGGCGCAGATCAGCGAACCACGCGCCCGGATCTCATCCAGGCGATCGGCGTGCGCCGCAGCGGGAACAAGCCAGGCACTGGCCACCAGCAAGCTGCCCATGCCCAGTTGTTTCAGGTGCTGCGAAATCTTTTTCATGCTTCTCCTCGTCGAGTGTCGAGGATAGCCCGAAACAATCCCCGATGTCACTCGCAGCAAACACTTCGCAGCGCCATTGCCAACAAAAAAATCACCACGCATAAAAAAGCCGCCCAGCGTGAGCCGGGCGGCCTCTGGTATGACAAGTCGGGGCCGCGCAGCTGCCCCTGATCTGCATCAGCGCGGCGTACGACGGCGACGCCACCAAAACGCTGCACCCAGCAGGGCCAGCAGCAATAGTCCCATGCCGGCGCGAGCCAGCCACAACAGCGGCGAGGGCTCGCCCCCGGCGCGCAGCGCCTTGACGCGCTGCACGCTGATGCTGACCTTGCTGCCGCCCAGATCCTGCATCAGGTAGTTGGTCACCGCAGCGATCTCGCCGTCGTTGAGCGTATGGGCAAAACCGATCATGCCCTGCCCATGCTCCGGCAACACGCCTTCCAGGATGGCCATGGCCACGTTGTCGGCATTGGGCTGGCGCAGCAGCGGATGTTGCTGCAAGGACGGCAAGCCATTGAGTCCCTGGCCACCGGTGTTGTGACAGGAGGCGCAGTTGTTGAGATAGATGCGCGCCCCTGCACCCAGGGCTGCCAGTGCCTGCGGCGTATCGTCTCCCTGCACCGGCGTCAGCGCACGCACGGGCGCGGCAGCGGGTGCAGGTGCCACGGGGGGTGCAGCCTGGGCTGCGGCGGGCAGCAGATAGGTCGCCATGGCGTCCAGGTCTTCGCGGGTCATGCGGGAGAAACTCTTTTCGATGGCTTCCAGCATCGGACCAGCGGCCGTGGCGCCGTTGCCGGCATGGCCGCTGGCCAGGTAATCGGCCAGCATGTCGCGGGTCCAGGCCGGATTGGCCTGCAAGGCGGCGGGGCTGATGTCGGGCGCATACCAGGTGCCCAGGGAAGCGCCCTGCAAGCGCCGGTCCAGTTGCTCGGCCATCAGGGCATTGCGTGGCGTGTGGCAGGTGCTGCAATGGGCCAGGCCCTGTACCAGGTAGGCGCCACGGTTCCACTGCGCCGATTGCGCCGGATCGGGTTCAAAAGGTTTCTTGTCGAGGAACAGCCAGTTCCATGCCTTCATCGACAGGCGGATGTTGAACGGGAACGGCAGTGCCGTCGCTGGCGGCGACTGGTCTACCGGCTGCACACCTTGCATGAAATAGGCATACAGCGCCGTCACGTCCTCATCGGTAAGACGAGCGTAGGCGGTATAGGGCATGGCCGGATACAGCTGGCTGCCATCAGCGCGCACGCCCTGGCGCAGGGCGGCGGCGAACTGCTCGCGGCTGTACTGGCCAATGCCATGGGTCTTGGAGGGCGTGATGTTGGTGCTGTAAATGGTGCCCAGCGGGCTGCTGATCGGATGGCCACCGCTGAAGGGCGCCCTTCCCTTCTCGCTGTGGCAGGCGGCGCAGTCACCGGCCGTGGCCAGGTACTCGCCGCGCTTGATCAGTTGTGCATCGTCGGCCGCATGGGCCAGGTGGGCCATGCCACTCAGTCCCAGCAAGGAAAGCACCGCCAGCAGGCGCTTGAACGGCTTACGCATGACGGCTCTCCTCGATGATCTTGTCGGCCGTGCGCAGCGCCAGTGCCATGGCAGTGAGCGTGACGTTGCAGGTGCCTACCGTGGGCATGACGCCGGTGCCGACCATGAACAGGTTCTCGTGGTCGTGCGCACGGCCCCAGGCGTCGGTGACGCTGGTGGCCGGGTCCAGCCCCATGGAGAGCGTGCCGGTGATGTGCTGGCGATTGGAGAATGCCCCGCTCTTGCTGTGCTTGATGTTGGTCGCACCCAGCTTGGCGGCGATGGCGTCGTAGCAGGCACGGGTCTTTTCGGTACCCTTGACCACATAGTCGTCCACGTTCCAGTACAGGGCCGGAACCGGCAAGCCGAGTTCATCCTTCTTGTCGCCCAGGGTGACGCGGTTGTCGCGGTCGGGCAGTTGTTCCAGCGCGTTCTTGATGCTCAGGCGGCGCGCCGCGCGGAACAGGATCTGCTCTTCCAGGCGCTTGCCGAAATAGCCCTCGGCCACCGCTTCCTTGGTGACGGCGGCGACCTGGGAGGCATTGGAAATATCGATACGAAACGGCGCATGCTCGGCGCGGAACTGCCCATCGCGGAACTGGCCGATGGAGCAAGGACTGACCGGACCGCGGCCGGGCCAGATTTCTTCATCGACGTCGAAGGTCACCCCGATGGCCGGGTGATCGCACAGGTTGCGGCCTACGTTGTCGCGTGCGTTGGCGATGCCTTGCGGGAACTTGTCACTCACCGACATGAGCAGCAGCTTGGGCGTCTCAACGGCATTGGCGGCCAGCACGAAGGTCTGCGCCGTGACGCGGTGGCTGACCTTGTTCCAGTCGTAGTAGTGAACGGCGGCGATGCGGCCCTTTTCGTCGTGTTCGAGGCGATAGACCACCGCCTCGGTGATGACCTGCACGCCGCTGTCTTCGGCCTGCTGCGCGGCCAGTCCGCCGTGGTACTGCGCATCGATGGGACACAGCGGCATGCAGTTGTTGTTGCCGCAGCAGGCCGGACGGCCGTCGTAGTTGCGGCTGTTGCGCCCGGTGCTGTCGTCGAGCACCGTGAAGTCAGGCGCCAGGCGGGCCGTCACGCGTTGCTGCAGCCAGGAGGCCGGCACCCGCTCCATGGGGTAAGGGTGCTTGCGTGGCGAACCGTTGTCAGGCGAGCCGCCGACCCCGGCGATGACCTCGGCCTGGTAGTAGTAATCTTCCAGCTCGTCGTAGCTGATGGGCCAGTCCTTGCCCACGCCATAGAGGCTGTGCTGGCGGAAGTCATTGGGCACGAAGCGCCACAATTGCGCCGCCCAGTGCCAGCTGGTACCGCCGAACATGCGGATGTACTGGGCATTGAAGGCATGCGGCCCCTTCTGCTGCAGGTAGCCGTTGGGCTCCGGGGTATAGCGTGGATGCGGGGCCAGCGGCGAGTACGGATACGGCGCCATGAAGTCGGACTTGAAGGCCGAACTGCGGAAGCGCTCGACCAGTTGGTCGCGGCGCATGCGGGGGCCGGCTTCCAGCAGCAGCACCGACTTGCCGGTACGGGCCAGGCGCGTGGCCAGCAAGGCACCGGTTACGCCGGCACCGATCACCACCACATCGGCGGCATTGACATTACTCATCACAAACAATCACTTTCGCAAAATCAGGGCTGGCGCGACCAGCTGCCGCAGGGGCCATAGGAAAAACTGGGCGGCACCACCTTGCCGCTCACCAGTCCATTGGAAAGCGCATTGATGTAGGTAACGTATTGGGCTTGCTTGCCCTTGCCCACCACGCCCTCGTACCAGGCACCGAGGATCACGCGGGCCAGCTTTTCGCTGTCGCCATGCTCGGCGGGAAACGCCAGACGCTCGGCCTGCAACAGCGCGGGCTGGGCTTGCAGCAGCGCATTCAAGGCTGACAGGCGATTGGCCAGGTCTTTTTCGGTCTTGCCCAGGGCCAGTAGCAAAGCCGCGCCCAGTCCGGGGCTCAGATCCTTGCGCTCAGTCAGTTGTTGGGAAACCTGAATGAAATCATCCAGCGGGGCCGTCGTCGCATTGTTTTGCGCGGTGACCAGTCTAGGCAGTGCCCCGTACAGGCCGGCCGCACCGGCACCCGTCATCAGGCCCACCACTTTGAGTACCCGGCGGCGTGAGGTGTGCATCATTATGTCTTCCAGGAAAAATGGCCCGCAGGCATGCAGAGCGTGCCGCGCCGTCGCGCCGGGGCCAGAATGGGCGCACATTTTACGCACTTTCGCTTTGATCTGCAGCAGAGCTTGTGCAACCGGATATTCACTGGCCTAAAACAACACGGCCCGGTCATTTTCATGACCGGGCCGTGGCGCAGGACTGACAGGTGACAGGAAGAATCAGCCGTGGCCGAGGTAAGCCTTGCGCACCTCGCTGTTGGCCAGCAGGTTGGCACCGGTATCGGACATGACCACGTGGCCGTTTTCCAGCACGTAGCCACGGTCGGCCACGCCCAGGGCCTTGTTGGCGTTCTGCTCGACCAGGAACACGGTCACGCCGCTGTCGCGGATGGTGCGGATGATCTCGAAGATCTGCGCGATCACCAGCGGGGCCAGGCCCAGCGTGGGCTCGTCCAGCAACAGCAGGCGCGGCTTGCTCATCAGGGCGCGGCCGATGGCCAGCATCTGCTGCTCGCCGCCGGACATGGTGCCGGCGCGCTGGGCAGCGCGTTCCTTGAGGCGCGGGAAGAGGCCGAAGACGTAGTCGATGCCCTGCTCGATCTCGTCATTGCGGGCGAAGAAGGCGCCCATTTTGAGGTTTTCCAGCACGGTCAGGCTGGGGAAGACGCGCCGGCCTTCCGGCGAGATCGCCAGTCCCCGGCGCATGATCTCGTGGGTCGGCAGCTGCGTGATGTCCTGCCCCTCGAAGATCACGCGGCCGCTGGAGGCGCGCGGACGGCCGCACAGCGTCATCAGGAGCGTGGTCTTGCCGGCACCGTTGGCACCGATCAAGGTAACGATCTCGCCTTTTTCCACCTTCAGCGACACGCCGTGCAGCGCCTCGATGGCGCCATAGTGGGTATGCACCTTGTCAAACTGCAGCATCATTCTTCTCCCAGGTAAGCCTTGATCACGCGCTCGTCGCTGCGCACCTCTTCGGGGGTGCCGGTGACGATGGGCTTGCCGTGCTCCATGACCAGGATGCGATCGGAGATGCCCATGATGAGGCTCATGTCATGTTCGATCAGCAGCACGGCCACGCCGTGCTCGCGGCGCAGGCGGTCGATCAGTTGCGACAGTTCCTGCTTCTCCTGCGGATTCAGGCCGGCCGCCGGTTCATCCAGCAGCAGCAGGCGCGGCTTGGTGATCATGCAGCGGGCGATTTCCACGCGGCGTTGCAGGCCATACGAGAGCGTGCCCGCCTCGCGGTTGGCCAGCGCGGTCAGGCCGAGCTGATCCAGCCAGTAGGCGGCGCGCTGCAAGGCTTCCTGCTCGGACTTGCGATAGGCCGGCGTCTTCAGGAGTCCCGACAGCAGGTTGGTATTGACCTGCTGGTGTTGCGCCACCAGCAGGTTTTCCACCACGGTCATGGACTTGAAGAGGCGGATGTTCTGGAAGGTCCGCACCAGCCCCTGCTGCGCCACCTGGTGGCTGGGCTGGCGGGCAATCGACACGCCATCGAGGACGATCTCGCCCGAGGTCGGCTGGTAGAAGCCGCTGATGCAGTTGAAGACGGTGGTCTTGCCGGCACCATTGGGGCCGATGATGGCGAAGACTTCACGTTCCTGCACGGCCAGCGAAACGCCATCCACGGCCAGCAGGCCGCCGAAGCGCATCGCCAGGTTCGAGACTTCCAGCATGGTTTTCATGGGCGAATTCATTGCGGCAGCTCCACGTGCGGACGGGTTGCGGGAAGCAATCCTTGCGGACGCCACATCATCATCAGCACCATCACCAGGCCGAAGATCAGCATGCGGTACTCGGCAAAGCTGCGCGCCAGTTCCGGCAATACGGTCAGCAGGATCGCCGCCAGGATCACGCCCAGCTGCGAACCCATGCCACCCAGCACGACGATGGCCAGGATCAGGGCGGACTCGATGAAGGTGAAGGATTCCGGCGTCACCAGGCCCTGGCGGGCGGCGAAGAAGGAACCGGCCAGGCCGGCGAAGGCCGCACCGAGCGTAAAGGCCGAGAGCTTCACGCGGGTCGGGTTGATGCCCAGCGAGCGGCAGGCGATCTCGTCTTCACGCAGGGCTTCCCAGGCGCGGCCCATGGGCATGCGCAGCAGGCGGCTGGTGACGAAATAAGTAAAGAGCACCATCAGCAAGGCCAGGAAGTACAGGAAGATCACCATGTGACCACCCTGGTACGACAGGCCGAACAGCTGGTGGAAGGTGGTCCCGCCTTCGGTCAGCGGATTGCGCGCCATCACCACGCCGAACACGGTCGGCTTGGGGATGCCCGAGATGCCATCCGGACCACCGGTGAGGCTGGTCATGTTGTTGAGCAGCAGGCGGATGATCTCGCCGAAGCCCAGCGTGACGATGGCCAGGTAGTCACCGCGCAGTCGCAGCACCGGGAAGCCCAGCAAGAAACCGAACAGCGCGGACGCCGCCGCCGACGACGGCACGCATTCCCAGAACGACAGGCCGAAGTACTGGTTGCACAGCGCATAGGTATAGGCACCCACCGCGTAGAAGCCCACGTAGCCCAGGTCCAGCAGGCCGGCAAAGCCGACCACGATGTTCAGGCCCAGGCCCAGCACCACGTAGATCAGCGCCAGGGTCATCACGTCCACATAGCCGCGTGAACCGAAGAAGGGCCACACCAGCGCGGCCATCAGCAGGATCAGCACGGCCGCACGCTGCTGGCCCGGCTGCATGCGCGGCAGCGCCGGCAGCCTGATGCCGGCCGTGGTGCGCGAGAGCGCAGGCCGGGCCAGCTGGAACAGGAACACGGCCAGCACCGCCACCAGCACCGGGGGCCAGTGGGTGTTGAGGACCACGCGGTAGCCCTCCAGCTGCAACTGCATGCCCAGCAGCGGGAAGGTCAGTACGGCGGTCACCAGCGCCGCCGCCACGGCATTCTTGAAAGTCTCAGGCATCACGCCTCCTTGAATATGTCGTTGTCCGTCGAGCCGTACGGGCTCAGACCTTTTCAATGTCGGGCTTGCCCAACAGGCCCGTGGGACGGAACAGCAGGATCAGCACCAGCAGGCCGAAGGACACCACGTCCTTGTATTCGGAAGGCAGGTAGCCGGCCGCGAAGGTCTCGGCCAGCCCCAGCAGCACGCCGCCCAGCATGGCGCCGGGAATGCTGCCGATGCCGCCCAGCACCGCCGCCGTAAAGGCCTTGATGCCGGCGATGAAGCCGATGTAGGGATTGAGCTTGCCGATGGTCAGCGCAATCAACACGCCGCCCACCGCCGCCAGCATCGCGCCCAGGACGAAGGTGAAGGAAATCACCTTGTTGGTATCGATGCCCAAGAGATTGGCCATGCCCATGTCTTCGGCGCAGGCGCGGCAGGCGCGGCCCATGCGCGAGCGCGCGATGAACAGCGTCAGGGCCACCATCAGCACCAGCGTCACGCCCACGATGACCATGCGCGAATACGGCACGGTGACGGTGAAGTCACTGCCCATCTGGAATTCCAGCGCGCCCGAGATCAGCACCGGCACCGACATGTCGCGTGCGCCCTGGCCGATCTGCACGTAGTTCTGCAGGAAGATGGACATGCCGATGGCCGAGATCAGCGGCACCAGGCGCGGGCCGCCGCGCAAGGGCCGATAGGCCACGCGTTCGACGGTCCAGCCATAGAGGCCCGTGACCAATACCGAGACGATGAGCGCACCGCCCAAGAGCAGCGGCAAGGGATAGCCGGACTGCACGCCGATGGCTGTGAGCGTCACCAGGCCGACGTAGGAGGCGATCATGTAGATCTCGCCGTGGGCGAAGTTGATCATGCCGATGATGCCGTAGACCATGGTGTAGCCGATGGCAATCAAGGCATAGATCGCACCCAGCGAGAGCCCGTTGACGAGCTGCTGGGTCAGTTGAGGGAGCAATTCATTCATGAGGGAACCCATAAAGTGGAAATGCCCCATTCCGACTGCAATGGGGCATTTCGCGGTTTGACGTCAGGTCAGACAGTCACGCCAGCGATTCGGGGCGAATCACTTGGCTTCGGTCTTGGTGGCGTCCTTGTGCCAGGTGAAGACGACGAAACGGAAGGCCTTGAGGTCGCCCTTCTTGTCGTATTCGACGTTGCCGATGGGGGCCTTGAAGCTGTTGCCGTGGATGTAGGCAGCGACCTTGTCCGGATCGGTGGACTTGGCACCGGTGATGGCGTCGGCAATGATCTTCACGGCCGAGTAGGCCGGCATCTGGAACGGACCGTTGGCATCACGCTTGGCTGCAGCGAAGGCCTTGACCAGGGCGGCGTTGGCCGGATCGGCGGCGAAGTCGGCCGGCAGGGTCACCAGCATGCCTTCGGAGGCCGGGCCGGCGATGGCGGTGATGTCCTTGTTGCCCACGCCTTCAGGGCCCATGAAGACGGCCTTGACGCCCTGCTCACGCGCCTGGCGCATGATCAGGCCCATTTCCGGGTGGTAGCCGCCGAAGTAGACGAAGTCCACGCCCTGCGACTTCAACTTGGTGACGATGGCCGAGTAATCGCTGTCACCGGCGTTGATGCCTTCGAACACCACCACCGGCACCTTGGCCGCATCCAGCGCAGACTTCACCGACGAGGCCACGCCCTGGCCGTAGGACTGCTTGTCGTGCAGCACGGCGACCTTCTTGGGCTTGAGCTTCTCGATGACGTAGCGGGCGGCGGCAGGACCTTGCTGGTCGTCGCGGCCGATGGTGCGGAAGATGAACTTGTGCGGCTTGGCTTCGGTCAGCTGCGGTGCGGTCGCCGACGGGGTGATCATGACCACGCCTTCGTTCTCGTAGATGTCCGAGGCGGGGATGGTGGAGCCGGAGCAGACGTGACCGATCACGTACTTGATGCCCTGGCTGACGATCTTGTTGGCCACGGCCACGGCCTGCTTGGGTTCGCAGGCGTCATCCATCATGACGGCTTCGAACTTGTTGCCGTTGGCGCCGCCGGCGGCGTTGATCTGTTCGATGGCGGTGAGGGCACCGGCCTTGACCATGTCGCCGTACTGGGCCACGGCACCGGTCAGGGGACCGGCGATGGCGATCTTGACGGTTTCGGCGTGGGCCACGCCGGCGAAGGCGGCAAAGGTGGCGGCGGCCAGGGCGATCTTGGTCAGACGGCTTGCAAACTTCATTGTCGTTTCCTCCAGGATGGAACGGATTCAAGAGGCGCCGTTACCTGGCCAGCAGGCCGGCGCGCGTAGGGTTGTGGATACCTGACCCCGTTTTACGGGAGGCTGGCCGCAACATGGGGGCAGAGTGTAACACTGCATCGAAATGGGGCAAATTATTTTTGGAATTTCGTCATCGCGCGTCATTTACGTGCTGCCAGATTCGATTTTGCACACATTTCATGCTGTTTTTCTTCATTTTCCCATGTTCGGTGCAGAACTGCGGTGCAGCACGACCAAATTCGGTGCATCACCCAAAGAGCCTTGACCAGACTGGCTTTGCGGCCAAACCAGGGATTTTCCCGTGGCAAGCCCGGCTTGCGCCATTTACAATACCGCCTCACCCCGCCACCCCATGCCTTCCCGCAGAACAAGACCTGGTTTCGATGCTTCACTCCCCTTTCCGCAACAGCACAGACACCCGCACCGACCTTTGCCTTCCCTTGCTGCGCCTGCTGGCGCTGATAGTTCTGGTGCTGGGCTGCACCCGGGCCGGCGCCGCCGAGATCCGCCAATACCAGTATCACCAGGTCTTCATCAGCACCTGCCGCGCCGATCCGCGCAGCGACACCCTGCGCATGTACTGGAAGGATGCCAGCGGCACGCCACTGGGCAACTTCAGCCGGCTTGACGCGCATCTGCGCAGCCAGGGGCTGGAGATGGTGTGTGCCACCAATGCCGGCATCTACGACAAGCAGTTGCAGCCGCTGGGGCTGTACGTGGAAGGAGGTAACCAGCTGCGCAAGCTCAACACGCGCAAGAACGCCTATGGCAATTTCTATCTGCAACCCAATGGCGTGTTCGTGATCAGCGAGCGCCAGGCCTACATCGTCGAGACCTCCGATTACGAGGCCGAGCTGGGCCTGTGGAATGGCGTGACGCGCTATGCCACGCAGTCAGGTCCGTTGATGATCGTGGACGGCAAGATCAATCCGCGCTTCGACCCGGCTTCGGCCAATACGGTGGTGCGCAATGCGGTGTGCCTGGATGCGGCGGGCATCGTCACGCTGGCCATCGCGCGCAATCCGATCAGCTTCTACGATTTCGCCAGTTTCCTTCGTGATGAACTCAAGTGCAGTGACGCTTTGTACCTGGATGGCAGCATCTCGCGCATGTATCCCACGCTGGAAGCCAATATGGGTCCGGCATTCGGGGCCATGATTGCGGTGGTGAAGCCGCATGCGGGGAAGTAGCAGAAAGCCGGGCAAAAAAAAGCCCGCAGCCAATGAACTGCGGGCAAGTTCCCTATCAAGAGGGAGGTTGAAGGAACAGTTCAACCACCTGTACGACTGCAGGCCGCAAAAAAAAGTTCGGAAAGATTTTTCGCGCGCATTGCCTGTTCCCGCCGGGCGGCCAGGTGCCTGGAAAGAAGCTTCCCATACTGCGCCAGATCGGCCAGTGCGCGGTCCGCCAGCCCAAAAGAAAGCGCCGCAACAGTTACCTGTCGCGGCGCATTGCAGTGCTGTTCCCACTGCGGGAGATGGGTGCGGCTCTTGCCGTTCTGCTTGTCTCTTATTGTGATCGGGGCTGCAGTTACTTTTGCGTACCGGCGCTGTCACCCGTGGAGCCCGCCGGCGTGCTCGGGCTGGTGGCCGAGGAGTCCGAAGGCGTGGTCGGGGTCGGGGTGGCCGGGGTGGCGGTGGAGCCGCCAGCGGTACCGGAGTCAGCCGGTGCCGGAGTGGTCGGGGTGCTGCTTGCCGGAGCCGATTCGGATGCGGCCGGCGGGTTGGCGGCCGGGGTTGCCGGCGCTTCGTCGCGCTTGTTGCAACCGGCCAGGACAGCGGTGAATACGGCGGCAGCCAAGAGGGTGTGGCGAATCTGCATATTTTGCCTCCAAAGGTTGTTGATCGGATTTGCCGAAATGCACTGAACCAAGCACGGCCTGCGTGCTTGCCTGGATTCGACAGCTTCTGGACACCGATTATTCCCGCTCTGGCGGTCTCAGGCTGTCAGAAAATGGCGCATCTTGATGTCAGCCATCGCAGGCAATATGGTCTCACCGACAACACTTCTTCACCCTGAAAACCCGTATCATCCCCTCCCATGATGACCTTCACCGCCCGCTTCCCTGCCCTCGCCGCCGCCATGCTGGCCCTGGCCATGGCGCTGCCCACCACTGCCCATGCCGACATCACTCCGCTATCGCCTGCGCAATGCGCCCGCATGCAGGCCAGCAAGGTCATCACCGCCGCCAATCCCGTGCCCTGCTCGCGGCTGGCCACGGTCAGTTTCGATTACACGGACTTTGACGGGGCGACCCATCAAGGCGCAGTGGTGGTATTGGATGCGGTGGCGCCGCAAGTGGAGTCGCTGTTCGGCGAACTGCTGCTGCGCTCCTTCCCGCTGGCCGGCGCCCGTGCGCTGGAAGCCTACGAGGGCGATGACCAGCGCTCCATGGCCGACAACAACAGCTCTGCATTCAATGGCCGCCCGATGACCGGGGGCGGCGGCTGGTCCAAGCATGCCTATGGCGCGGCCATCGACATCAATCCCCTGCAGAATCCCTACGTCAGCCAGGCCGGCAGCCCACAGCAGGAAGTCCTGCCACCGCAGGGTGCGGCCTGGCTGCAGCGTACGCCGCCGCAGCCAGGCATGGCCGAGGAGGTCATCAGCGTGTTTTATGACCATGGTTTCCTGGTCTGGGGCGGCCAGTGGAAGCAGCCCATCGATTACCAGCACTTCGAGATCGGCAGCCGCAGCTTCATCCAGACCCTGGCCAGCCTGCCCAAGGCGCAGGCGCGCGCCGAATTCGCGCGCTATGCCGCGCGCTACCGGCAATGCGCGCATCCCGCTGCAGCCGCCGCCACGGCAGCCCAGAGCGACGACGACGCCCCCGAAGACACCCGCCTGCGCGATCAATGCGCTGCACGCCTGCGCAAATAAGCAGGCGTAAAGAGGCGCACCCGCAGTCCACGCAAGACAGGTAAAGATCCGCAAGTTTAAGTAAGCAGGTGCAGCAAGCCCCTGGTGCGCGCCTATACTGCGACGGCAATACCGGTCTGGGCGCAGGCCCGGGTGACAGCCTTACTTGAGGAGTGCACGCATGTCGATCAATTCCGTTTCCAACGTCCATCACACCAACACCACCAACACTGCCGGCGCCCAGCAGGCACCGAAGAAACAGGGTGTCAATTTCAACGACGTCCTGAAGGCCACCGGACAGTCCGCGCAAGTGGCCCAGTCCACTGCCTCGCAACCCAGCAGTACAGATTCCAGCACCATCACCACGACACCGACCCGTACGGTCTGAGCGTAACGACGCTGGTTGCAAAGACAAAGGCCGGACAGTGTGCAGACACTGTCCGGCCTTTGTCATGACAGTCGGGAAAAGTGGCCCGGTACAGTTATACTGCGACGTCAGCCGCAAGGAGCCGCCATGCCCGATCCGTTGCATCCAGACGCACCGCAGATCCGTCGCGCCCGTCAGGACGACTACCCGCAATGGAAGATTCTGTGGGATGACTACAATGCCTTCTATGGCCGCAGCGGCGCCACCGCCCTGCCCCTGGCCATCACCCAGGCCACCTGGTCACGCATCCATGATGCCGATGAACCCGTGCATGCGCTGGTCGCCGAGGCTGGCGGAAAACTGTTGGGACTGGCGCATTACCTCTATCACCGCAATACCATCCTGATCGGCCCGGCCTGCTACCTGCAGGACCTGTTCACCACCGAAGCCGCACGCGGCCAGGGTGTAGGCCGTGCACTGGTCGAAGAACTGTACCGGTGCGCTGCCGCCGATGGTGCCGAGCGCGTGTACTGGCACACCCATCACACCAATGCCCAGGCGCGCCGGCTTTATGACACGCTGGCCATCGATTCGGGCTTCATCGTCTATCGCAAGAATCTCTGATGCGCGCCGCGCTCACGGCTGGGCATTGGCCTCATTGAGCGCATTGACGATATCGGCACGCTTGAGATCAGGGGCGAACTGCTGGATGAAATCGAAGGCATAGCCACGCAGGTAGGCGCCGCGCCGCACCGCCAGACGGGCGATGTTGGCCTTGAAGAGGTGCGAGGCATTGATGGCCACCATGTCCTGGTGCTTGCCCTGGTCCACCGCCATCGAGGCCACCAGCCCCACGCCCATGCCCAGCGAGACGTATTGCTGGATCACGTCCGAATCCATGGCGGTCAGTACGATGTCCGGTTCGATGCCGGCCTGGCGGAAGGCTTCGTCGATGTGTCCCCGGCCGGTAAAGCCGACGTCATAGGTGATGAGCGGCCAGGTGCCCAGATCTTCCAGCGCGACCTGCTCCAGTCCCAGCAAGGGATGGCCCTTGGGCACCACGATCACGTGGCTCCAGGTATAACAGGGGAAGGACACCAGTTCCTTGAATTGCGACAGCCCCTCGGTGGCGATGCCGATGTCGGCCTTGCCCGAGATGACCCATTCGGCGATGTGTTCCGGCGCGCTCTGCTGCAGGGCGATGCGCACCTGCGGGAAGGCGTCACGGAAGGCCTGCACCACGCGCGGCAGCACGTAGCGTGCCTGGGTGTGGGTGGTGGCAATGGAGAGCGTACCGCTCTGCTCGCCGGCGTATTCCTTGCTGGCGCGGCGCAGGTTCTCGGCCTCCAGCAAGAGCCGCTCGACGATGCCGAGGATGCCCTTGCCTGGTTCGGTCAGGCCGGTCAGGCGCTTGCCGTTGCGTTCGAAGATTTCCACGCCCAGCTCTTCTTCCAGCTCGCGGATCTGGCGGCTCACGCCGGGTTGCGAGGTGAACAGCACATTGGCCACTTCAGTCAGGTTGAAGCCACAGCGCGCGGCTTCACGGATGGAACGCAGTTGCTGGAAATTCATCGTCCCGGCCCTCCTTGTTGCTGCGCGAAGACCTGCAGGCGGCGCGGACGCACCACCAGGGTTTCGCCATTCTTCAAGCCCAGTTGCGTGAAGCGTTCATTGGGGATGACGGCCTCGATGAGCTCGGCATTGTCATCGCGCTCCAGTTCCAGCTGCGCCAGCGGGCCGATGGCATGAGCGCGGCGCAGTTGCACCACGATGCCTTCGGCGCCGGGGGAATAGCGCTCCACGTCGAGATCATGCGGACGCACGAAACCGACGCCGGCCGCATCGCGGATATCATCGTGGCCGGGCGCTTCAAAGCGCGCGCCACCGGCATCCAATACACCTTCATGCAGACGGCCATGGAACAGGTTCACGTTGCCCAGGAAGCCGTAGACGAAGGGCGAAGCGGGATGGTTGTAGACCGACTCGGGCGTGCCGATCTGCTCGACCTGGCCCTTGTTCATCAGCACCACCTGGTCGGCCACTTCCAGCGCCTCTTCCTGGTCGTGGGTGACGAAGATGCTGGTCACGTGCAGTTCATCGTGCAGGCGGCGCAGCCAGCGGCGCAGTTCCTTGCGCACCTTGGCATCGAGGGCGCCAAAGGGTTCGTCCAGCAGCAGTACGCGCGGCTCCACGGCCAGCGCACGGGCCAGCGCGATGCGCTGGCGCTGGCCGCCCGAGAGTTGCGGCGGATAGCGGTCGGCCAGCCAGTCCAGCTGCACCAGCTCCAGCAGGCGCTTGACCTTCTCGCGGATGACCGCTTCCGAGGGTCGCTGCGCCCGCGGCTTGACGCGCAGGCCGAAGGCGATGTTCTCGAACACGGTCATGTGCTTGAACAGCGCATAGTGCTGGAAGACGAAACCAACCTGGCGCTCGCGCACGTGGCGCGCCGAGGCGTCTTCGCCATCGAGCAGCACCTGGCCGGAATCGGGCGATTCGAGACCGGCGATGATGCGCAAGAGCGTGGTCTTGCCGCAGCCGGACGGCCCCAGCAGGGCCGTCAGTTCGCCCGCCGGGAAATTGAGCGAGACGTCGTTGAGCGCGGTGAAGCTGCCGAAACGCTTCTGGATGTGATGGACTTCGATGCTCATGATGACTCCTTAAGCTTGTTCGCTGGCGCTGTGCTGCTGGTGCAGCCGCCACTCGATGACGCTCTTGACGGCCAGCGTGACCAGGGCCAGGAAGGCCAGCAGCGAGGCCACGGCGAAGGCGCCGGTGATGTTGAATTCGTTGTAGAGGATCTCGACCTGCAGCGGGATGGTATTGGTCTCGCCGCGAATGTGGCCGGACACCACCGAGACGGCACCAAACTCGCCCATGGCGCGCGCATTGCAGAGGATCACGCCATACAGCAGGCCCCACTTGATGTTGGGCAGCGTGACGTGCCAGAAGGTGCGCCAGCCGGAGGCGCCCAGCACCAGCGCGGCTTCTTCTTCCTCGCTGCCCTGCGACTGCATCAGCGGGATCAGCTCGCGCGCCACGAACGGGAAGGTCACGAAGATGGTCGCCAGCACGATGCCCGGCACGGCGAAGAGGATCTTGATGTCGTGCTCGCGCAGCCAGGGGCCGAAATAGCCTTGCAGGCCGAACAGCAGCACGTAGATCAGGCCCGAGATCACCGGCGAGACCGAGAACGGCAGGTCGATCAGGGTCAGCAGCAGGTTCTTGCCACGGAACTCGAACTTGGCAATGGCCCAGGCGGCGGCCACGCCGAAGACCAGGTTCAACGGCACGGCGATGGCGGCAGTGATGACGGTCAGCTTGATGGCGGACCAGGCATCGTCCTCGGTGATGGAGGCGACATAGACATCCCAGCCCTTGCGCAGCGCCTCGTAGAACACCGACACCAGCGGCACGAACAGGAACAGCGTCAGGAACACCAGCGCGATGCCGATCAGGAGCGCACGCACCCAGAACGGTTCGGTGGTGGCACCAGGGGTCAGCGGCGGCTCGCCACGGGCAATCGCCTGGTGGGCGGCGGAAACGGGGGCAGCACTCATCTCAGATCCTTTCCGGCTGGCCGCGCTTGCGGGTCCAGGCTTGCAGCAGGTTGATGGTCAGCAGCAGGATGAAGGAAACCAGCAGCATGACCATCGCAATGGCCGTCGCACCGGCATAGTCGTATTGCTCCAGCTTGGTGACGATGAACAAAGGGGTGATTTCCGAGACCATCGGCATGTTGCCGGCGATGAAGACCACCGAGCCGTATTCCCCCGAAGCGCGCGCAAAGGCCAGCGCAAACCCGGTCAGCAGTGCCGGCAGCACGGTGGGGAAAATCACCCGGGTAAACGTCTGCCAGCGGCTCGCACCCAGGCTGGCGGCGGCTTCTTCCAGTTCGCGCTCGGCTTCTTCCAGCACCGGTTGCACGGTGCGCACCACGAAGGGCAAGCCAATGAAGGTCAGCGCCACCAGCACGCCCAGCGGAGTAAAGGCAACCTTGATGCCCAGCGGCGCCAGCAGCTTGCCCAGCCAGCCGTTCTGCGAATACAGCGTAGTGAGCGCAATGCCGGCCACGGCCGTGGGCAGGGCAAAGGGCAGGTCCACCAGGGCATCGATGATGCGCTTGCCGGGGAAGCGATAGCGCACCAGTACCCAGGCCACGATGCCGCCGAAGATCACGTTGAGGAAGGCGCCGATCAGCGAGGCCCCGAAGCTGAGACGATAGGAGGCCATCACGCGTGGCGAAGTCACCGCCTCGATGAAGCCGCCCCAGGTCAGGGTGAAGGTCTTCAGGAACAGTGCCGACAGCGGAATCAGCACGATCAGCGCCAGATAGAAAATGGTGAAACCCAGCGACAGCCGGAAGCCGGGCAGCACGCGCCGGCTGGTGCCACTACCAGCCTTCGCTGGCGCAGCCACGGGCGCAGCAAGGGATACAGGGGAAGCAGACATGTCGTTCTCTTATTATTACAAATGCGACTATAGGTGAGCGATATTCGCACCCGCTAGTTATAAAGAGAACGAAGCTTTTTGCATGTCCTTAGAAGAAAAGCGCATAAAGCACGGCAAGAAACCGACTTTATGCGCTCAAGATGCAGGGAAATGAGGTGAAGGAAAAAGCTTCAGGCTATGCGTTCCAGCAATTCCAGCAGCCATTGCTGCCCTTCGGTCCAGTCGCCCAGGCCCGATTCGGAATTGATGTGCCCGCGCGCGCCCACCGAACGGAACTGCGCGCCCCACGCCTCTGCCCAGTGGCGGGCGCGCTCGGCGCTCATCCAGGGATCGTTGTCGCTGCCCACGACCAGCGCGGGATACGGTAACCGGTGGCGCACTGCCGAACTCAGGCTGAACTTGACCGGATCGGCCGGCGCCACCAGCAAGGCCGCCACGATGGGATGGGCCGATCCCTCCGCTGCGGCTTGCAAGGCGGCCGTGCGATGCACCGTGGTCAGGCAGCCGAAGCTGTGGGCGACGATCACCGTGGGCCGGCCATCCCTGGCCAGCACTTCGCCCAAGCGGGCCGACCAGCGCGGCAGGTCGGGCGTCTCCCAGTCGTCCTGCTGCACCCGTTCAAAGGCCGGATACAGCCGCTGCCAGCGCGATTGCCAATGGTCCGGACCGCTGTCGGACAGGCCCGGGGCCACCAGCACGCGAAAATCGGCCAGCCGCGCCGGGGTAGCCGAAGAAGAGGGAGACGACAGACTCATGCAAGCCTCGCAGCAAGGGAAGAAGTCATGCAGTATGCCTCAGGCCGCGTCCTTGAGGCCGAGCAACGTGTCAGGCAGGCGCGCGGCCGGGACATCCCACAAATACCCTTGCGCCAAAGTGGACTGGGCCAGTGCCTGACAGTACCAGGCCAGTTTATCGAACACTTCCCGGCTTTCGACGCGCTTGAAGAAGATGCGTACGCCCTGCTCGGCCGCCCGCAGCAGCAACAAGGCCACGCTGTCGGGATCGGCCAGCTCGCGCGCATCGACCTTGATCAGGTCGGGCTTGACCTTGTCGAGCAGGCCCAGCGCTTCCAGAGGGCTATTGGCCGAGACGCCCAGGCGGAAACCGTTGCGGCGGTAATTGTCCAGCACGTAGTTGAGCAGCCAGCGCTGGTTGGGCGTGACCACCGGCAGTTGCAGCACGATGCGCTCATGCGGCAGCTCCAGCGCCGCCAGGATGCGCCGGTAGGCCACGCCGTGATTGTTGTTGACGGCGGCCAGCAGGCGCGCATGCACCGACAGGTGCAGCTCGGGGGCGTCCTCGCCGGCCTGGCGGTAATAATTGATGGCGTGCAGCATGCGGCACAACCGGTCCAGTTCCACCGACTCGTCGTCACTGGCGGCCTGGTCCAGCAGCTTCCACAGATGCAGGCCGTCATCGACGGCCGAATGGCTGCGGGCAAAGGCCTCGCAGGCGACGATGTGGCCATCGTCAAAGCTGCGCACCGGCTGGAAAGCCGAGGTCAGCGACGTATTGAAGAAACGCCCTGCGGCGCGCCCCTGCTCATCCAGCCAGACCTTGGAGGACGTTGCGCCGCCGGGTTGCTGCGCATCGAGGCGGGCCAGATAAGCCTTCAGTGCCTGATATGCCATCGGGCCTGCTCCTGAAAAAATGATGCCGCCCGCCCGGGATGACCGGCCGGGACGGCCAGACGATCACAGCTTGGCGATCGAGACTTCGGTGGCCTTGACCAGGGCCACCACTTCGCTGCCGATGGTCAGGCCCAGGTCCTTGACGGAGCGGGTGGTAATGACCGAGGTCACGATGCCGGCCGGGGTTTCCACATCCACTTCGGACACCACCGAACCTTCGATGATGGCCTTGACCTTGCCCTTGAACTGGTTACGGACGTTGATTGCTTGAATGGTCATGCTCTGCTCCTTGATGAAACGGCGTCGGCACCTGCCGCGCCGCATGGGTTGAAATGAGAAAAACTAAAAATCCTGAAAATCGGCGCAACCCTTCACAGGATTGCGCTCACACCGCCCACTGCACCTGCTGTACGCCACGTGGCGTGAATAATTCTTCAGATGGCTCTGAAACCGCCTCGCTACCGGGGTGCCGCAGCACCCGCGCCAGGATGGCTTCCTCCAGCGCGGCAAACTGCGCCTGCCCGCGTGAACGCGGACGGGCCAGTTCGATGCGCTGGTCCAGCGCCACGTGGCCATCCTCGATCAGCAGCACGCGGTCGGCCAGGGCGATGGCTTCCTGCACGTCGTGGGTCACCAGCAAGGCGGTGAAGCCGCGTTCGCGCCAGAGCGATTCGATGAGGGTCTGCATCTCGATGCGGGTCAGGGCATCGAGCGCGCCCAGTGGTTCGTCCAGCAGCAGCAATTGCGGATCGTGCACCAGCGCGCGCGCCAGGGCCACGCGCTGGCGCTGGCCACCGGAGAGCACGGCCGGCCATTCGCCGGCGCGCTGGTCCAGGCCGACCTGGCGCAATGCATTGAGCGCCTGCGCTGCTGCCTGCTTGGGCAGGCCCAGCGCCACGTTGGCCTGCACCCGCTTCCAGGGCAGCAGGCGCGCATCCTGGAACATGATGCGGATCTCGGACTCGCCACTGCCTTCGTGTTCATAGAGGACTTCACCGCCGCTGGCCTGATCCAGCTGGGCCACCAGGCGCAGCAAGGTGCTCTTGCCGCAGCCGCTGCGGCCGACGATGGCGACGAATTCGCCGGGTGCGATGTCCAGATCGATGTCGTGCAGCACGGTGCGGCCGCTGAAGGCCTTGGACAAGGCGCGCAGCCTGATGCCTACGCCCCGGCCGGCGGCGCGGCTCAGTTGTTGGTGTTCCTGGGTGTCATTGCGCATGATGGTTCCTGATGCAGTCTGGTTGCTCGTCATTGGTAGCCGGGGTGCCAGCGCAGCCAGAAGCGTTCCAGCGCCCGCGCTGCGGTATCGGCCAGCTTGCCCAGCAGGGCGTAGAGCAGGATGCCCACCAGCACCACGTCGGTCTGCAGGAATTCGCGGGCATTCATGGTCATGTAGCCGATGCCGGCCTGGGCCGAGATGGTCTCGGCCACGATCAGCAGCACCCACACCAGGCCCAGCGCAAAGCGCAGGCCGACCAGGATGGACGGCAAGGCGCCCGGCAGGATCACGTCGCGGTACAACGGCCAGCCGGACAAGCCATAGCTGCGCGCCATCTCGATCAAGCCCTGGTCGACCGAGCGGATGCCGTGGAAGGTATTGAGGTAGACCGGAAAGAACACGCCCACCGACACCAGGAACAGCTTGGCCGTCTCGTCGATGCCGAACCACAGGATCACCAGGGGAATGAGCGCCAGCGCCGGAATGTTGCGCACCATCTGCAGGGTGGTGTCGAGCAGCAGTTCCGCCGAGCGCAGGCTGCCCGAGAGCAGCCCCAGGATCAGGCCCAGCCCGGCGCCGACCGCAAACCCGGCCGCCGCACGCCCGCTGGAGACCGCAAGGTGATGCCACAGTTCGCCGGAAGCCGAGAGATTCCAGGCGGCTTTGAGCACCGCGAACGGTTCGGGCAGGATGCGGCTGGAGAGCCAGCCGGCCTGGGCGGCGATCTCCCACCACACCAGCAGCAGCACGGGCAGCACCCAGCCGACCCAGGCGCCGCGCGCCTTGCGCGCACGCTTGGCGGCGGCCTTGGGGCGCGCCTGCTCCTGCAGGCCGGTGCCGGTATCGGCGAGGACGGGATTGGAAGCGCTGGTCATGGCGTCCTCAGCTGGCCGACACGCGCACCGGCGCGGCCTTGGGCAGTTCGGTATTGCCGACGATCTCGCCGAAGGGGCCGGTCAGGTTGTGCCCGGCCAGGCCTTCGCGCCGGGCACGCGGCAGCAGCGGGAACACCAGTTCGGCGAAGCGATAGGATTCTTCCAGGTGCGGATAGCCGGAGAGGATGAAGGTATCGATGCCCAGGTCCGCATACTCCTTGATGCGTGCGGCCACCGTCGGGCCATCGCCCACCAGCGCAGTGCCCGCGCCGCCGCGCACCAGGCCCACGCCGGCCCACAGGTTGGGGCTCACTTCCAGCTTGTCGCGGCGGCCGCCGTGCAGGGCCGACATGCGGCGCTGCCCTTCCGAATCCATGCGGGCGAAGTTGGCCTGGGCCTTGGCGATGGTCTCGTCGTCAAGGCGGCTGATGAGTTCGTCGGCGGCGCGCCAGGCGGCTTCATTGGTCTCGCGCACGATCACGTGCAGGCGGATGCCGAAGCGCAGCGTGCGGCCAGCCTTGGCGGCGCGCTCGCGCACGCGGGCGATCTTCTCGGCCACGGCGGCGGGCGGTTCGCCCCAGGTCAGGTAGACGTCGACCTGCTCGGCGGCCAGGTCGATGGCTTCGTCCGAGGAACCACCGAAGTACAGCGGCGGATACGGTGTCTGCACCGGCGGATAGAGCGCCTTGGCCCCCTTGACGCGCAGGTGCTTGCCTTCGAAGTTGGTCTCTTCACCTGTATGGGTTTTTGCCAGTACGTCGCGCCAGATCTTGAGGAATTCGTCGGAGACTTCGTAGCGTTCGGCATGGCTGCCGAAGATGCCATCGCTCTCCTGCTCCACCGGATCGCCACCGGTGACCACGTTGATGAGCAGGCGGCCATTGGAGAGGCGATCGAAGGTGGCGGCCATGCGTGCCGAGAGCGTCGGCGCGGTCAGGCCGGGACGCACCGCCACCAGGAATTTCAGGCGTTGGGTGGCATCGATCAGGCTGGCGGCGGCGACCCAGGCATCTTCGCAGGAACGGCCGGTGGGCAGCAGCACGCCGTCGTAGCCCAGCGTGTCGGCGGCCACGGCGACCTGCTTCATGTAATCGTGGCTGACCGGGCGTGCGCCCTCGGAGGTGCCCAGATAACGGCTGTCACCATGGGTAGGAATAAACCAGAAAACGTTCATGCTTGACTCCTGTGCTGCTGGACTGGGGTGTTTGGGAAAAATGTCACTTGAGAACCGCGTCGCTGACCTTGAGCGGCTTGGGAATGAGCTTCAGTTCGTAAAAGGCGTCGGCGATCTTCTGCTGCTCGGCCAGCACCTTGGCATCGACCGGCTTGTAGACGTGGGCATAGCGCTTCAGGCCGGTCTCGATGATGTCGGCATCCAGGCCCTGGATGGGCGCCAGCTGGGCGGCCGCTTCGGCGGTGTGCGTGCGCACCCACTCGCCTTCGCGGGTGATTTCTTCCAGCAGGATCTTCTCCACTTGCGGATTCCTGGTCGCAAAGGGACGCGCACTCAGGAAGAACTGGTGGTGATTGACCGCGCCCACGCCCGTGGCCAGGCGGCGTGCGCCGACCTGTTTTTCGGCGGCCGCCTGGAACGGATCCCAGATGGCCCAGGCATCGACCGCACCGCGCTCAAAAGCGGCGCGGGCATCGGCCGGGGCCAGGTAGACCGGCTGGATGTCGCTGTATTGCAGGCCGGCTTTCTTGAGCAGGGCCACCACCAGCCAGTGCACGTCGGAACCCTTGTTGAAGGCGATCTTCTTGCCCTTCAGCTCGGCCACGCTCTTGATGGGCGAGTTCTTTTGCACCAGCAGGCCTTCGGCATCGGGTGTGGGAATTTCATAGGCGGTGTAAACAAAATCGGCACCGGCTGCCTGCGCAAACACGGGCGGTGCTTCACCGACGTAACCGAAATCGACCGAACCCACGTTCAGCGCTTCCAGCAATTGCGGACCCGCGGCGAACTCGGCCCACTTCACTTCCACGCCCAGCGGCTGCAGGCGTTTTTCCAGCGCGCCGTGGGCTTTCAACAGCACCAGGGTATTGGCGGCCTTCTGATAGCCGATGCGCAGCAGCTTGGTTTCCTGCGCCTGGGCCGGGGCAGCACCGAAGCTCAGGGCCAGGGCGCCCAGGGCGATGGCCGAGAGGCGCTGCAGGGCGCGGCGGCGTGGTTGGCGGGCAGTCTTGTTCTTGTTGGCGGACACGATGTTTTCTCCAGATTCCAAAAATTCGGGCGTGCAGCGGGCCTTCCGCTGTCCCAGCCGGTGTTTTTTCAAGTCGGATTCGATGCCGGAACCAGTCCGGCCAGATTCAATAAGACACGCTGTATTGCAGTTGCGAGAAGGGAATCTCGCGGAATTCTTCAGGCGCCGCCTTGTGCAGCGCCAGCAGGCTGGCCGAGAGCTGCTCCACGCCTTCATTGACGCGGGCTTCGATGGGCGCATCCAGGACCAGGCCTGTTTCTTCACTCCAGGTCACCTGCGCCTCGGTGGCGTAGATGCTGGGCAGCACGTGCTTGGGGTTGAGCGACGACAAGACCGGGCGCAGCGCGTAATCCAGCGCCAGCATGTGCGACTGGCTGCCACCGGTGGCCAGGGGCAGCACCAGCTTGTTGGTCAGGCCGAACTGCGGCAGCAGGTCCAGGAAGGCCTTCAGGATGCCGCTGTAGGCCGCCTTGTAGACGGGGGTGGCCACCACCACGGCCGAGGCTTCCTCGACGGTGGCCAGTGCGGCCTTGATGTCGGCATCGTTCCAGTCGGCGCGCAGGATGGCCTGGCCCGGCAGGTCGCGCACGTCCAGGCGCGCATAACGGTGTCCGAGCTGGGCCAGCTTGTCGCCGACGTGGTGCAACAGACGGGTGGAGCGGGAAGGTGCCGAAGGGCTGCCGGCCAGTAACAGGATGGTCATGTCGTGTGCTTGTGCTGGGGGGTGGATGGAACCGGCCGGGCCGGTTCCTCTTGCAGGGTCAGGTCACTTCTTGTTGGGGGCGTAGAGCTGGTCGAAGGTGCCGCCATCGGCAAAGTGAGTCTTCTGGGCCTTCTGCCAGCCGCCGAAATCCTTGTCGATGGTCACCAGGTTCAGCTTCGGGAATTGCGCAGCGTACTTGGCGGCGATCTTGGGATCGATGGGGCGGTAGTAGTTCTTGGCGATGATCTCCTGGCCCGGCTCGGTGTAGAGGTACTTCAGGTATTCCTCGGCCACCTTGCGGGTACCGCGACGGTCGGCCACCTTGTCTACCACCGCCACGGGCGGCTCGGTCAGGATGGAAATCGAGGGCACCACGATGTCGAACTTGTCCGGGCCCCATTCCTTCAGCGAGATCAGGGCTTCGTTTTCCCAGGCCAGCAGCACGTCGCCGATACCGCGCTCGACGAAGGTGATGGTGGCGCCGCGTGCGCCCGAATCCAGCACCGGCACGTTCTTGAAGAGCTTGGCGATGTAATCGCGGGCAGCGTCGTCGCTACCGCCCTTCTGCTTGGCATAGGCCCAGGCGGCCAGGTAGTTCCAGCGGGCGCCGCCCGAGGTCTTGGGGTTGGGGGTGATGACGGATACGCCCGGCTTGATCAGGTCGCCCCAGTCCTTGATGCCCTTGGGGTTGCCCTTGCGCACCAGGAACACGATGGTGGAGGTATAGGGCGAGCTGTTGTGCGGCAGGCGCTTTTGCCAGTCGGCCGGCAGCAGCTTGGCCTTTTCGGAGATTTCGTCGATGTCGTAGGCCAGGGCCAGGGTCACCACGTCGGCATCGATGCCGTCGATCACCGAACGGCCCTGCTTGCCCGAACCGCCGTGGGATGCCTTGATGGTCACGTTGTCGCCCGTCTTTTCCTTCCAGTACTTGGCGAAGGCCTTGTTGTAGTCGGCGTAGAGCTCGCGCGTGGGGTCATAAGAGACGTTGAGCAGCGAAATATCGGCCGCATGCGCCAGCGAGGCGGCTTGCGCCAGCACCAGCGCGGCAGCGACCGATTTGATGATCTTCTTCAGCATATCCGTTCCCGAATGTTCTGTTGTTTTGGAGCGCACAGGTTAATAAGCCTGCTGACCAAAAAGAACGAATACTTTCTTCTCTCGATATGCGTAAAACAGATATGAAAGAACGGCACGCCGGAATAAGGACGGCGATCTATATAACCAAAGCCTTGGTTGAGAAGACGGCCGTGCGGAAATCCTGGCACCCTGCCCTGCCCGCCCGGCGCCACTTTGCGACCCGCCTGCGCTGCCGGATGAAGCTCTCATCACCCAGGAAAAGCACGTACGAACTTTTTGTTCTTTTCACATTGTGGTATAACCTTGATATTCATATTGCAACGCACCAGGCCGCGCCATGAAAAAAGAAGCTGCAGGCGACACAGAACATATTTCGATCCAGGTCATCGAGCGGATGGTGTCGCTGCTCGACGCCCTGGCGGAGTATCCCGATCCGGTGAGCCTGAAGGAATTGTCGGCGGCAACCGACCTGCATCCCTCGACCGCGCACCGCATCCTCAATGATCTGGTGGTCAAGCGTTTCGTCGACCGCGTGGAGCCGGGCACCTACCGCCTGGGCATGCGCCTCCTGGAGCTGGGCAATATCGTCAAGAGCCGGCTGTCGGTGCGCGAGGCGGCGCTGGACTTCATGCGTGCGCTGCACCGCAAGACGCACCAGACGATCAACCTGTCGGTGCGCCAGGCCGATGAAATCGTTTATATCGACCGCTCCTTTTCTGAACGTTCCGGCATGCAGGTGGTGCGCGCCATTGGTGGCCGGGCGCCGCTGCACCTGACGTCCACGGGCAAGCTGTTCCTGTCGGTGGACGATCCCAAGAACGTGCGCGCCTATGCCACCCGCACGGGGCTGGCCGGCCACAACAAGAATTCCATCACCGATCTGGCCAAGCTGGAGCGCGAACTGTCGATGGTGCGCGCGCTGGGCTATGCACGCGACAACGAGGAACTGGAACTGGGCGTGCGCTGCATGGCCGCCGGGATCTGCGACGACAGCGGCAAGCTGGTGGCAGGCCTGTCGATCTCGGCCCCGGCCGACCGCCTGCAGGATGACTGGGTGGATGACCTGGTGAGCACGGCCAGCCAGATTTCCTCGGCGCTGGGGTATCGCAAGGATCGCGGCTGAAGCTTCATACAGCACCCCGGTACAGGTAATAAAAAAGCGAACCCGAAGGTTCGCTTTTTTATTGGATAAAGGGAAGAAAGAATCAGCCCTCGTCAGCCCGCACCATCTTCATGCGGGTCAGGTTGGGCTGGTCTTCCACCAGCCACTTGCGCATGCGGGTGGCATCGCCCACGTGCGAGAGGCGGCCCTTGGAATCGAGGAACACCATCACGATGGGACGGCCTTCGATGCGGGTGTACATCACCAGGCAGTGGCCGGCTTCGTTGATGAAACCGGTCTTCTGCAGGCCGATGTCCCAATCCTTGCTGGAAGTCAGGCGGTTGGAGCTGTTGTACTGCATGGCATGGCCACTGGGTTCGACCATGTACTTGGGATCGGTGGAGTACTGGCGGATGATGGGGTAGTTGTAGGCCGCCACCACCAGCTTGGCCAGGTCGCGGGCGCTGGCCACGTTCTGGCTGGACAGGCCGGTCGAATCGACGTAGTGGGTATCCATCATGCCCAGCGAGCGGGCCTTGGCATTCATGGCCGCCACGAAGGCCGGCAGGCCGCCCGGATAGTTGCGGCCCAGCGCGGAGGCGGCGCGGTTCTCGGAGCTCATCAGGGCGATGTGCAGCATGTCGTCGCGGCTCAGGGTCGAGCCCACGCGCAGGCGCGAACTGCTGTGCTTTTCGCGGTCCACATCGTCATCGGTGACGGTGAGCACTTCTTCCATGTTCAGGTGCGCTTCGACCACCACCAGCGCGGTCATCAGCTTGGTGACCGAGGCGATGGGCAGGGCAACTGAAGAATTCTTCTCAAACAGGACTTGCGAACTGGCCTGGTCGATCACCAGGGCCACGTTGGAACGCAGCGCCAGCGGATCAGGCGTGAGGTTCAGGCCGGCCAGGTCGCCCGCCGTCATCACCGGCGGCACTACCGGCACCGAGGGCGCTGCCGAGACGCGCTGGTAGCTGACATGGCGCTTGCCCTTGACCACGCTGACCTTGCGCACCAGCTTTTCGCGGTTGTTCAGGGAGCCTTTGGCGACCGTCTTGCTGACGGCCTGGGCCGGGCGCTTGGCCACGACTTTTTTGGCCGGTGCTTTCTTGGCGGCGTTGTTGACCGTCTGGGCTGCGGCAGGTGCCAAACCAGCGTGGATGAACAGTACGGATGTGAAAATGGCCAGCGCTGTTTTGATCATAGGTGGAACTCCCCCCGAATTTACCCTGAAAGTACACAAGAGAAACGTTGGCAGTGTAGCAAAAAGCAGATTTTTCGCAAGAGAATTAAGACGTTAGCGCATTTTTTTAAACGCGTTTCTATCTCTCGCCCCGATCAGGTGCCCCACACTTTTTCGGGATTTTCCTGCAATTTTGCTGGGTTGTTGCTCGAAATTTTTCGATTTTTATCTAGCAAAACCCGGGCCAACGAGACGACATGATATCCAGTTTAGCTGTCAGCAATCGGTCACAATAGCGATAACAGACGGCAATACTGGCTCCAGATGTTCGCTTTACGAGGTTCTGGAGTGAACGGATAACGAGGGAGTGTCACATATCGTTGACGCCTTGTCTCCTGCCCCGAAGGGCGGGAACCAGGCACCAACAGTCTGGCCGTCGCCGCTCAGGGCTTGCGCGCCTCCAGCATTGCCACGTCGATGGAGAAGGAACAGGCGTCATCCAGCTCGAAATAGGCTTTCACCTCCCCGGGCGCGGCCTGCCAGAGCGCGCGGATGGCGGTGATATGGTCTTGCGGCGTGCGCATGCGGGCTACCCAGGAATCGAATTCCAGGCGCAGCTTCCAGGTCTTGTCGCTGGCGATGGCAAAACCGGCCTGGCGCAGCAGCTTGCGCCAGGAGTTCAGGCTGATATTGCGCACATGTGACGTATCGCGCAGCAATTCGATGGCTTGCACATAGGTATCGGCCAGCACGTCGGCGGGGGCGGCCGTGTCGATGACGAGGAAGCGTCCACCCGGCTTGAGCACGCGGAACACTTCACGCAATGCCTGCGGCAAGTGACGCCAATGGTGAGCCGAGAAGCGCGTGCAAACCAGATCGAAGCTGGCATCGGGAAACGCCAGCCGGTCGGCGCTGCCCTGGCGCACGGCCAGATTGTCCAGGCCACGTTCTGCCGCAGCCTTGGACACCACAGCCAGCATCTCGCTGGACAAGTCATAGGCAATTACCTTCTCCACCACCGGCGCCACCGCGAAACTGGCATGGCCGCCACCGCAGCCCAGGTCCAGCACGCGCGCGTCCGGTATGGCAGCGGCGATCTGCGCCAGCTCCTGCAGGTCGGCGCCCTGGGCGTGGACGGCGCTGGTGAGATAGGCGGCGGCGGTGCTGCCGAACTGTTCGGTGACGACTTGCTGATGGCTGCGCATGGCGGGGCTCCTGGGCGATATGAAAGAAAAGACAGTAGTGCAGTGGATGAACCGCCAGTCTAGCGAGTTATTATCCTGTTACAAGTGAAGCATTTATACTATTACCCCGACCACCACCCTGCCCTGACCATGGAACCCGATCTGGCCCGCCGCGCCCTTGGCGACTTCCTCAAATCCCAGCGCGAACAGACCGCGCCCGCCCAGGCCGGACTGCCGCACCTGGCCCACGGCCGGCGCCGCACGCCCGGCTTGCGGCGCGAGGAGGTGGCGCAGCTGTGTGGCATCAGCGTGACCTGGTACACCTGGATCGAGCAGGGACGCACCGATTCGGTCTCGCCCCAGGCGCTGGCGCGCATCGCCGATGCGCTGCACCTGCCGCGCGCCAAGCGGGCCTATCTGTTCGAACTGGCGGGCAAGAAGGATCCGGTGTTGCCGGAACAGCAGGCCACCACGGCGGTGGCGCCGGAAATCCTGGAAGTGGTCAGCCAGTTCCGTGCCCCGGCGTATCTGCTGGATCGCTACTGGAATGCGGTGGCCTGGAATCCGGCCGCACGCAAGCTCTTTACGGGATGGCTGGATGGCAAGGAGAAGCCGCCCAATCTGCTGCGCTTCATGTTCGCCGGCACGGCTGCCCAGGCGCTGACGGTGCAATGGGAACAGCGGGCGCGGCGCCTGGTCGCAGAATTCCGGGCCGATAGCGCGAGCCTCCTGGATGATCCGGAACTGCTGGCGCTGGTGGAGGAATTGTCGGCTGCCAGCCCGCACTTCCAGCGGGCCTGGCATCTGCAGGATGTGGTGGAGCGCGAAGGCGGCGAGCGCCGCTTCCGGCATCCGCAGTTGGGAGAGTTGCTGTACCGGCAGGTCAATTTCCGCGTGGCCAACCGGCCCGACCTGAAGCTGGTGACGCTGATGCCGGGCGCCCTCGCGCCTGGCTGAAGCTGCCTGATCTGATTACTTGCGCACCACGAAAGCCACGCCGATCACGCCCACGAGCATGCCCAGCGCACCGATGAGGCTGAAGGCTTCGCCAAACATCAGCCAGGCCATCACGGCCGTGGTCGGCGGTGTGAGGTAGAGCAGGCTGGTGACGCTGGTGGCGGCGCTGCGGCGGATCAGCGCAAAGAGCAGGAAAATCGCGCCAATCGACAGCGCCAGCACCGACCACAGCAGCGCACCGATGAATTGCGGCGTCCAGTGGACGTTGCTGAAATGCCGGTCCAGCCCTTCCAGCGCCACTGCAAAGGGCAGTACCACGACGATGGACGCCATGAACTGGATGGCGGTGCCGGTGCGCAAGTCGAAGTGGGCGCAGTAGCGCTTCTGGTAGAGCGTGCCGGCAGTGATGCACAGCAAGGCGAACACGCACAGTGCGATGCTGGCGGTGGAGAGACCAATCAAGGAAATCTTGTTGGCCACCACCAGCCCCACCCCGCACAGCCCCAGCGCCAGGCCGATCCATTGGCGCCCGCGTACCGATTCCCCCAGGAGCGGTGCCGCAAAGGCGGTGAGGATGGGTTGCAGCCCGACGATCAGGGCCGACAAGCCGGCCGGCATGCCGATCTTGATGGCGCACCAGACGCCGGCCAGGTAGCCGGCCTGCAGCAGCACGCCGGCCACGGCCACGTGGCGGATGCGGCCATGCGGCCAGGGTGCGCGAAACAGCACCACCAGCGGCAGCAGCACCACCAGCACGCCAGTAAAGCGCAACAGCAGGAAAGTCAGGGGCGGCGCATACGGCAGGCCGAACTTGGCCACGATGAAGCCAGTACTCCAAATCAGCACGAACAACAAAGGCACCAGGCTCATCAGGAGCTGGCGAGGCCGGCGGGGGCCGGCGGCGGATTGCATCATTTCTTTTCCATCAGCGGGTGCGGGGAGGCGCCCGGGTCATCTCGTCAGGCGCTCCAGCGGGCCGCGTGGAGGCTGGCAAGTCTTATCGTTTGTATATGGACGGCCACGGTTTGTTCGATATCTCTGCCGTAACCGCCCGCCATCGTAACCGCAACCGGGATTTTGTGCTCGCGGGCATACGCGAAGACGGCTTCATCCCGCGCGGCCAGGCCGGCCAGGGTCAGCTTCATCTTGCCCAGGCGGTCGCCTTCGTGGGGGTCGGCGCCGGCCAGGTAGATCAGCAACTGTGGGGCGAAGCGCTGCTGCAGCGTCTGCAGGGCCGCGCGCAGGGCTTGCAGGTAATCGGCATCGCCCACGCCATCGGGCAAGGCGACGTCGAGGTCGCTCTGTTCCTTCTCGAAGGGATAGTTGTTCTCTCCATGCAGCGACAAGGTGAACACCGATTCATCGCGCGCCAGGATGGAGGCGGTGCCGTTGCCCTGGTGCACGTCCAGATCGACGATGGCCACCCGGGCGGCGCGGCGTTCGGCCTGCATCAGCCGGGCGGCGATGGCGGCATCGTTGAAGACGCAAAAACCTGCACCGTGGTCCGCATAGGCGTGATGGGTACCGCCCGCCAGATTGACCGCCACCCCCTCGCTGAAGGCAGCGCGGCAAGCCGCGATGGTGGCGCCAGAGGAACGGCGCGAACGCTCCACCATCTGCGGCGACCAGGGAAAACCGATCTCGCGCTGCTCGGCCGCCGTCAGTTCACCGGCACTGGCGCGGGCGATGTAATCGGGGTGATGTGCCAGCGCCAGCTCGCCATCGCTGGCCGGCCGGGCTTCATGAAAATCCAGCCCGGGCACGGCCGCAGCCGCACCTTCACGGATCATCCGGTATTTCACCATCGGGAAGCGGTGTCCCGGTGGCAGCGGCAAGACGAAGTGGTCACTATAAAAGGCCTTCAATTTTTCTCATCCAGTTCTCAATATATATTGCACCGCAACAAAACGCCTTGCTGCGTCGCGCAAACGATTGCGCACCCTGCAGTGATAACCGGTTTTGATGCTGCAGCGCGGAAGCTCATCTTTAATGGCATCGTTGCCAATGAATATCCTCTAATCCTCGCTAAGTCATTGATTAGACTTGGATCAACTTTGAAGCGCTTTTCAACATTCCCGTGCAATGAAACGTTTGACTTTATGCACGATTGAACTAGAATCGCCTTGTGCATCGCATCATATTCAAAGAAGAAATTACATCGGAGATCCACCCTTTCACAACTGATCGGTCCGTAAGCAATCACTGTCGCTGCCTTGTTCATCAACCCATCAACGAGAAGGATGTTTCAACATGACGACCTACACCGAGCAATTTTCCGCTGCAGCCAAAGCCAACGCCGAAGCGCAAATCGCCCTCTTCAACCAGTTGGCCAGCAAGACCTTTGAAGGCGTGGAAAAACTGGTGGACCTGAACCTGAAGGCCGCCAAGTCCTCGCTCGAAGAATCCCAGGCCGCCGCGCAAAAGCTGTTCTCGGCCAAGGATCCGCAGGAATTCTTCACCCTGACCAGCTCGCACGCCCAGCCGACGCTGGAAAAGTCGGTGGCCTATGGCCGTCACCTGAGCGGCATCTTCTCCAGCACCCAGGCTGAACTGACCAAGGCGGCCGAAGCCCAGATCGCCGAAGTCAACCGCAAGGTGGTGGCACTGATCGATGAAGCCGCCAAGAACGCCCCGGCCGGTTCCGAGCAAGCCATCTCGATCCTGAAGTCGACCATCGGCAACCTGAGCGCCGGCTACGAGCAGTTCACCAAGAACGCCAAGCAAGCTGCCGAAGTGCTGGAAGCCAACGTGACCAACGCCGTGGACCAGATTTCCCAGGCCGGCGCCAAGGTGACCCGCGCTGCCAAGAAGTAATCCCAAGCGTCGCTTGCGGATGCAAATGCCCCGGTCTGGCCGGGGCATTTTTTTGTCCTGCGCCAGCGTGCGGCGCCTCAGTTGCTGATCTGGAACTCGGCGTGCAGGGCGCGCAGACCTTCCTGCATCTTCTCGAAGGCCGGCTCGACCTGCGCCGGATCGCCCTTGACGCCCAGGTCGATGTGGCGGCGGGTCTTGTCGTCACCCACGTGCGGCAGGCTGAATACCTTCACCAGCGGGAACTGCGCCTCGATGGCTTCCATCAGCGGGGTCAGGGTCGATTCCATCGCCTCGAACACCAGCATGGAGCGCTCGGCCCAGGCCTGGCGGTGGAACTGGTCGGCGTAATACGTTTCCAGTACCCATTCGAACATCGGCCAGGCCATCACCGGGAAGCCGGGCGCAAAGTAATGCGCCCCGCTGCCGCTGGTGTTGTTGAGCCAGAAGCCGGGAATCTTGTTGTAAGGATTGGGGATGATGGAGGCGCCCTGCGGGAACTCCCCCATCTTCAGGCGGTGCAGGTTGTCCGGCGCGTTGAAGTCGGGCGTGGTGCCGGCTTCACGGCCCATGTCGGCGATGCGCTCCTGGATCTTTTCCCTGGCTTCGGGATGCAGCACCAGCGGAACGCCCAGCGCGGCGGCGGCGCACTGGCGGGTGTGGTCGTCAGGCGTGGCGCCGATGCCGCCGGTGCAGAACACCACGTCGCCGGTGGCCAGCGTGCGCTTCAAGGTGGCGGTGATGCGTTCGGGATCGTCGCCGAGATACTCGGCCCAGGAGAGTTGCAGTCCGCGCTGGCTCAACAGCTCCAGGACCTTGGGAAAATGCTTGTCGATGCGGCGCCCCGAGAGGATCTCGTCGCCGATGATGATGAGTCCGAATGCCATGAGTCTGTCTGCCCGAAAGTTGATGAAACACTGCGGCGATTATGCCCGATTCAGGCGGCAGACGGATCGGCCTGCCCCTGCTTGCCGCGCTGCTGCAATTGGCGTCAACGTGGCGTCACGTCGATGGTGCCGGCATCGGGCGGACCATCGGGCGCCTGGCCACGGCGATATCGCAGCAGCGCTTCCAGGCAGTAGAACTGGAACCACAGGGCGGTGAAGACGAACACCAGCACATACAGCCAGATCGCCACCCCCGCCAGCGCCGGCAGCAGGATCACCGACAGCACCCCGCCCAACCACAGCAGCGTGGGCGCAGCCCCCAGTGCACCAGCGATGGTGCCCACCGCCAGCAACGGCCAGCGATGCAGATGCAGCACGGCGCGCCGTTCGTCGGCACTGGCGTAGTCGGCCAGAGTGTCGTAGGCCATGACGCGATAGGTCAGCCAGCCCCACAGCAGCGAGTGGATCACGAAGGCCAGCGGCGGGATCAGGAAGGCCCACAGCGTGGCCAGCCACAACACGGTGAAGACGGCAAAGCACCACAGCGAAGTCCAGAGGCTGCCGGCTACGCTGCCGCCGTGGCGCTTGTCCAGCATGGGATAGTGGCGGTTGCCGATGTGGCGGGCGATGGCCGGGACGGTGAACAGGCCCACGAACACCAGCGCGGTGAGAATCATCAGCGGCAGCAGCGTCCACATGGCCAGGAGCGGCACCAGCACCGTCTTCAGGGCGCCCATGCCGAACCAGGCCAGCATGCCGCCGATCTCGCCGAACATGCCGTGCGAGACGAAGTAGTCTTGCAGCCAGTCGATGATGGGTTGCAGTCCCAGCCACAGGCACACGGCCCACAATCCCAGCGAGACGACGAAGGGCAGCACCGTCAGCCACAGCATGCGGATGTGCAGTTGCGCCAGCAAGGCGCGTCCGAAGGAAGCAATGAAGAGGCGCATCAGCGGGGCTTGCGTCGGGTCAATTCAACCAGGCGCTTGACGCCCAGCCACTGCTGCGCCCAGAAGCCGCTGCCGTAATCGCGGCCCTTGCCGGCCGGCGGCGGCAGTTGGTCGCGTATCCCGGTCATGGCGAAGCCCTTGCTGAAGTGGGCGGTGCGGAAGATCACGTCCCAGATCGGAAACAGCACCGCGAAGTTGTGCCCGCCCAGGGAATTGCGGCCCCGGCTTTCATGGCCCAGGCCGATGGCGTGATGGGTGCGGTGGAAGCGCGGCGACACCAGCAGGTACTCGCCGATGCGCCCGAAGTGGATGCGCACGTTGGCATGCTGCAGGCTTTGCAGCATGCGCGAGAGCGAGACCAGCAGGATGTATTGCGAAGGCTCCACGCCGATCAGTACGGCGATCAGGCCGAAGATGATGTCGTGCACCAGGTTGTCCAGCACGTGGTCGCGGTCATCGCTCCACAGGTTCATGTTCTGCTGGCTGTGGTGCAGGCTGTGCAGCGCCCACATCCAGCGCACATTGTGCTGGGCCCAGTGGTAGGCGTATTCACACAGGTCCAGCACCACCATGTAGAGCAGGAAGCTGACCAGCGCGCGATCGGTCACGCCGGGCCAGATCTGGTCGAGATTGAAGGTACCCCAGCCTTCCAGGTGCAGGGCCTCCAGCACATAGGACAGCGCCGGGTCCAGCAGCATGAAGGAGAGGATGGGGATGATGCCCAGGCGCTGCAGCACGGTGTAGATGAAATCGTTCCAGCGGGCGTATGGGTCGGTGATGGGATGGACCGGAATGGCCGACTCCAGCGGACGCAGGATCAGGAACAGGATCACCAGTTCGCAGATGCCCACCAGGACGAATTCGGTGCCGGTGAAGGCTTCTTCGACGAATTCCCCCATGCCGATGAAAAATACCAGCGGTTGCACCAGGGTCTGGAACAGCCAGCCCTGGACGGCGGCGAAAAGGTCGGAAATGGTCTGGATCATGGATAACGTGGCTTCGGTGTGACGATGGCGGCGCCCGCTCCCCTCCCCTGGGCCGGCGCCGGCTTGGACTGGTGGTGGCGCTCAGCGTTCCTTGGCGGCAGCGAACAGATGGCGGTAGGCCGGATGCTCCCGCAGCGTGGCAAAGCAGAACCCCTTCTGCTCCAACCCGCTGATGAGCGGTTCCAGCACGGCCGGCGCCCACGGATCCTGGCGCGACCAGATGCCCATATGGGCGAGGAAGATATCACCATCCTTGAGCCCGGCGAGCGCTTTCTTCAACAGCATCGCGTTGGGGAATTTGTCGCTGGGCAGTTCATCGCCCGAGAAACCGGCCGGTGCCCAGGCCACGTGGGCATACCCGCACGCCTGGCCAGCCTTGAGCAGGTTGGGGGTGAGCCTGCCACCGGGCGCGCGCCAAAGCGGATCAAGCTTGTGGCCGGTCAGTTGCTGGAAGCGTTCATCGACCCGTTTCATTTCCTCGCAATACTGGGCCGGGGTCCACTGCAGTTTCTTGCCGGCTTGCGCGCCAAATTGGGGACGCACCTCGATCTTGCCCTCGGGCAGGTCCCGCACAACGTAGACGTGATCGAAGGTGTGCGTACCGAACGCGTTGCCCTCCGCCACCAGCCGCTTCCACAGCGGCGCCCAGGCGGGATCGAGGGAGTAGTCGCCGTGGATGGTCTTCTCGTTGGCGAGGAAGAAGGTGGCCTTGATATGGTGGCGCTGCAGGGTCTGCTCGATCAGCTCGGCCTGGGACTGGCTGCCGGTATCGAAGGTAAGATAGATGTGGCCCTTGCAGGCTGCAGCCTCGGGGGCCACCGGTTGCGCAACGGCCTGGCCGGCCGCCAGGATGGCGAACAGGCACAGGCCGCGCAGGGAATGCTGGGAGAGAAACTGCATCGTCGATAAGCCGTCAGCGGTGAGCGATCATCAGATATCAGGAGCACGGTTGTACAGGTAGATACCGTGCGGCGAGCGTCCCACCGGGATCACCTTGGTCACCGAGCGGCTGGCCAGGTCGATCACGGCGACCTTCTTGACCCAGCGCAGCGTGGCCCACATGGTCTTGCCATCGGAGGTCACTTCCATGCAATCGGGACCACCCGGTACCTTGATGGTGCCGACGTTTTCCAGGGTATGCATGTCGAGCACGCTGATGGTATTGGCCACGCGGTTGGAAACGTAGACGAAACGCTTGTCACCCTGGGCACGGAAATTGTGGGCGCCGATGCCGGTCTTGATCTTCTTGACCACCTTCTGGGTGCGCCAGTCGATCACGGCGACGTAATCCGCGCCCATGATACCGACCAGCAGGTACTTGTTGTCCGGGGTCATGATGATCCCGGCCGGCAGCTTGCCCACTGGCATGGTCCATTTGACCTGCTGGGTGGCCAGGTCGATGGCGCTGACTTCATCACTGCCCTGCTGGGTGATGAAGGCGGTAGTGCTGTCAGTGTCGAAGGCGATGTGGCTGGGCGTCTTGGCCAGCGGGATGCGCTTGGACAGCTTCAGGTCCTGGCCGTCATAGGCGTAGACGTCAACCCGGTCCAGGCGCAGGCCGGTGGCGACGAACCATTTCTGGTCAGGGGTGAAGCCGATCTGGTAAGGGTCGATGATGTCGCGCAGCTTGCGTTGCACCGCACCGGTCTTCGGATCGAGGAACAGCAGCTGGTTGCCGGTAGCGCTGGCCACGATCAGGGACTTGTTGTCCGGGGTGGCCATCAGGTGGTGCGGTTCCTTGCCCACCGAGAAGGTCGAGAGCTCCTTCTCGCCGGTTTCGTCCAGCAGCGACACGGACGCGTCGCCGGAATTGAGCACCACCACCACGTTGGCATGGGCCGGGGCGGCCACCAAGGCCAGCACGGCCGAGGCACATGCTGCGCGGAGAGAAAGGGATAAAAGTTGGCTGAATCGACGCAACATGACGAACTTTACTCAAAAATGCCTGATCTATCGTGCAAGGAGCACGTCCTTGCGTCTTAACGCTTGCCAGGAGGATCCCGCTGACAGCCCTCCGACGCAATATGAAAAATTTCTAGATTTTTGGTTTACACTGCCTGCCGATCCGGTCGCATGACGCCACCGGGGCGGCCGAAAGGCCAGCTGCAGCGGGCCTGGAGCCCGATATGAAGACCAACGCAAGGATGTTGCCGGCAAGCATCCCGCATCGTCAGCATCGGTCAGCAAGCCTGCAGTACCGGCCGCCAATCCATCCCCTCACCGAAAGGAAACCGATGTCCACCATCACGACAGCTTCCGGGCTGCAATATGAAGAAATCAACGTTGGCGCAGGCGACGAAGCCAAGGCCGGCAGCCATGTCACCGTGCACTACACCGGCTGGCTGCAGAATACCGACGGCACCGCCGGCAGCAAGTTCGATTCCAGCAAGGACCGCAATGACCCGTTCGCCTTCCCGCTGGGCGCCGGCCACGTCATCAGGGGCTGGGACGAAGGCGTGCAGGGCATGAAGGTCGGCGGCATCCGCAAGCTGATCATCCCCGCTGGCCTGGGCTATGGCGCCCGTGGCGCGGGCGGCGTGATTCCCCCGAATGCCACCCTGATCTTCGAAGTCGAACTGCTGGCCGTCTGAGCCCGCGGGAGGAGAGACATGAGCACCCTGCAAGAACAGTTCGAAGCCGCCGTCGCAGAATCCAAGAGCCTGCCCGAGCGTCCCGACAACATGACCCTGCTGAAGATGTATGGCCTCTACAAGCAGGGCAGCAACGGCGACGTCCAGGGCGAACGCCCCGGCATGACCGACTTCGTGGCCCGCGCCAAGTTTGACGCCTGGGCTGCGTTGAAGGGCAAGCCGCAAGCCGAAGCGCAGCAGGAATACATCGACCTCTTCAATGAACTGAAGGGTTGATGCGGCAACGACGGCGGCGTCTTGCGGATGCCCGCCGCCAGCCGGAAATGCAACGGGCGCACCTGCCAGGCAGGTGCGCCCGTTTTGCTTGATTGCGGTCGCCCCGGGTCAGCCCTTGAACACGTCCGCATTGAGCAGATTGGGCGGACGCTGGCCCGACAGCGCGGCGATCAGGTTGTCAGCTGCGCAATTGGCCATGGCCAGGCGCGTTGGCGTAGACGCGCTGGCGATGTGGGGCGTGAGCACCACATTGCTCAAACCCAGGAATTCCGGCTTGAAGGCCGGCTCATTCTCGAACACGTCCACCCCGGCTGCCGCGATGCGCCCTTCACGCAGCGCGTCGATGAGCGCTGCATCATCGACGATGCCGCCACGGGCGATATTGGTCAGGGTGGCTGTGGGCTTCATCAGCGCCAGCTCGGCAGCGCCGATGGTGTGATGGGTATCTTTCGAATAGGGCAGCACCAGCACTACGTGATCGGCCTGTTGCAGCAGTTCTTCCTTGCTGACGTAGCGGGCGTTGTTGGCGCGCGCTTCCAGTTCGGGGGTCAGGCGTGAACGGTTGTGGTACAGCACCTGCATGTCGAAGCCCAGCGAACGGCGCGCAATGGCCTGGCCGATGCGGCCCATGCCGATGATGCCCAGCGTGGCCCCATGGATGTCGGGGCCGACGAAGCTGTCATAGCTCCACTTCTTCCACTTCCCCGCCCGCAGGAAGTGTTCGGATTCGGTGATGCGGCGTGCGGCGGCCATCATCAGCGCCCAGCCGAAGTCGGCGGTGGTCTCGTTCAACACATCGGGCGTATTGGTGGCCATCACGCCGGCCTGGGTGGCGGCGGCCACGTCGATGTTGTTGTAGCCCACGGCCATGTTGCAGACCGCCTTCAATTGCGGATTGGCGGCGAAGAGCGCGGCCGTCACCGGCTCGCTGGGCGTGGTGAAGAGGCCATCCTTGCCCTGGGCTTTGGCCTGCAGCTCGCCGGCACTGTAAATACGGTCATCCTGGTTGGATTCGACCTCGAAATGCTGCTCCAGGCGGGCCAGGACTTCAGGGAAGACGGCGCGGGCGACGAAAATCTTGGATTTCATGCGGGTCTCGTTGTCTCGGTTTCGTTATCGGAAGGGGTGGAACACTCAGAAGAACAGGAAGCTCATGACGATGAACAGCGGCACCAGGATCGCCCCTGACCAGGCCAGATAGCCGAAGAAGCTGGGCATGCGGATGCCACGCTCCTCGGCGATGGCCTTGACCATCATGTTGGGCGCATTGCCGATGTAACTGTTGGCCCCCATGAAGACGGCGCCGGCCGAGATGGCCGCCAGCGTCGAGGCCAGCGGCCCCATCAGCTCGCGCGCCTCGCCCGAGGCGGTATTGAAGAACACCAGGTAGGTCGGCGCATTGTCCAGGAAGGATGACAGCAGCCCCGTCATCCAGAAATACATCACGTCGTCGGGCTTGCCATCCGGCCCGGTCACGGCGTGCACCACGGCGGCGAAAGCGCCCTCTTCACCCGCGCGCAGCATGGCGATCACCGGGGCGATGGTGAGGAAAATGGCAGCAAAGAGCTTGCCCACTTCCAGCATCGGTCCCCAGCTGAATTCATTGCCGGCGCGCGCCGACTTCGGCGTGAGCCACAGCGACAGCAGGATCACCAGCAGCAAGGCGCCATCGCGCAGCAGGTTCTGCCACTCCAGCGGCGTGCCCAGCAGCTCGGTGGCCACGCCCGGCTTCCACAGGCCGCTCATCAGTACCAGCCCGATCACCGCGCCCAGCAGCACGAAGTTGAACCTTCCTTCCAGCCACAGCGCCGAGTCCGGCGTCGGATCGACCGGCCGACGCTCTTCACGGTTGAGGTAGAAGTGACGGTCCAGCAGATAGAAGATCAGCAGCAGCGCACCGCAGAGGAAAAGCATCGGCCCCAGCAGATGGCGCGCGGTCCAGAAGAAGTCCACGCCCTTCAGGAAACCCAGGAACAACGGCGGATCGCCCAGCGGCGTCAAGGAGCCGCCCGCATTGGCGACCAGGAAGATGAAGAACACTACCACGTGCACCGTGTGCTTGCGGTCATCATTGGCACGGATCAGCGGACGGATCAGCAGCATGGCCGCCCCGGTAGTGCCCATGAGGCTGGCCAGCAGCGTGCCCAGCGCCAGCAGTCCGGTATTGAGCGCCGGCGTGCCATGCAGGTTGCCGCACACGCAGATGCCGCCTGCCACGGTGAAGAGCGCGGTCAGCAGGATGATGAAGGGCAGGTATTCCGCCACCAGCGCATGCACGCTGATGGCCAGGGCGGCATGGGCTCCCTGCAAGACCGCAAACGGGACCAGGAAGGCCAGTGCCCAGGCGGCCGCGATCTTGCCGAAATGGTGATGCCACAGGACCGGCGCCACCAGCGGCAGCACGGCAATGGACAGGAGAACGCCGGCAAAGGGCAAGGCCCAGAACAGCGAGAGGCCGGCACCGTCCAGCTCGGCACTCCAGCCCGGCAAGGGCAAGAGCGAAGCGAACGGGGCAAATAAAGCGAGGGGTGTGAATCGGGTCAGCAAATGTCGTCCTGAGGGAAGGCAGAAGGAGAAACTCCCCGCCAGCACCTGCAGCGCAGGCCCTTACGGGGAGTCACACTATAGCAGCCGACATGCCGCCCGCGCGCAAAAACGCCCGAGTGGAAAAACTTTCAGGTATGGTTCAAATCCGGTCAAGCCTTGATCTGGAACACCTGGCGCAAATAATTCACATAGGCCGGGTCATCGCACATGTTCTTGGAGGGCGTATCGGACAGCTTGGCCACCGGCTGGCCGTTGCAGCGGACCATCTTCATGACCACCTGCAAGGGCGTATAACCGAGGTCATTGGTGAGATTGGTGCCGACACCGAAGGCCACCTTGGCGCGGTCCTTGAAACGCAGGTAAAGCGCGCGCACCTTGTCGAAGTCCAGGCTGTCGGAGAACACCAGCACCTTGCTGGAAGGATCGACGCGATTGTCGCGGTAGTGCTGGATCAGGCGCTCGCCCCATTCGAAGGGATCGCCCGAATCGTGGCGCGCGCCATCGAAGAGCTTGCAGAAATACATGTCGTAGTCGCGCAGGAAGGCATCCATGCCATAGACGTCCGAGAGCGTGATACCGAGGTCGCCGCGATACTCGCGCGCCCACATCTCGAAGGCGAAGGTCTGCGAATCGCGCAGGCGCGGGCCCAGCGCCTGGCAGGCCTGCAGGTATTCGTGGGCCATGGTGCCCAGCGGGGTCAGGTCGTGCTGCATGGCGTACATCACGTTGGAAGTCCCGGCGAAGTGCTCGCCCATGTGCTGCTTCATCTCGTCGATGACTTCGGCATGCCAGCTGCGCGAGAAGCGGCGGCGCGTGCCGTAGTCGGCGATCTTGCAGCCGACCAGTTCGGCATCATCGGTGATGACCGACATCTTCTTGCGCAGGCGCGCCCTGCCCTCTTCCAGGTCCGGCGAGCGCTGGGTGGCGCGGAAATACACTTCATTGACGATGGCCAGTACCGGCACCTCGAACATGATGGTGTGCAGCCACGGCCCCTTCACCTTGATCTCGATCTCGCCATTGCCGGCCGGGTCGGGCTGGACGGTGATGTACTTTTCGTTCAGGTGGAACAGGTCCAGGAAATCGACGAAATCACTCTTGATGAAGCGCAGGCCGCGCAGGTAGTTCAGTTCGTCTTCCTTGAAACGCAGGCGGCACAGCGCAGCGATCTCGGCGCGGATCTCATCGACGTAGGGCGTGAGATCGATGTTCTCGTTGCGGCATTTGAATTTGTATTCGACCTGGGCGCCGGGGAAGTGGTGCAGGACCACCTGCATCATCGTGAATTTGTACAGGTCGGTATCGAGTAAGGAGGTGATGATCATGAAGTCCGGATGCGGACGTGCCGCATGCTGCCATGTTGATGGTCCACGTGCACGGCGGGGCCGCCCCGGAGCGGTCCGCACGATGCGCTGGCCACGCCCTGGGGCGTCGCGACCGCTATCTTAACCGAGATCGACCAAGGCAAAGCCCCCTGTCATGAGGGGCTTTGAGGCTCCGGCCCGGAGCGCGAGGCGGGATTACCTGGCCGCCGAGGCCGGGCGGCGTCCGCGTACGTAGGTGGGCGGCGGCAGGTAAGCGGTGCCATCCAGATAGTGCCAGTCGTGCATGGTGCTGCGACCGTCCTTCTGCGAGACCAGGCCGACGAAGGCGCCCATGGTGGATTGCTGGTCCAGTGCACGGAAGCTGAGCTCCCCCAGCGGCGACGACCAGTGCAGGCCGCGCAGGGCTTCCAGCAGGGCCTCGCCTTCCACACCATCGCTTTTCTTCAGGCCGGCAGCGATGGCCATCATGGTGCTGTAGCCGAGGACCGCCTGCAGTTGCGGGCGCACGCTGAATTTCTTCAGATAGGCTTCCAGGAAGCGCTGATGCTCGGGCATGTTGATCTGCTCCCAGGGGTAGCCGACGGCCAGCCAGTCGAGGATGGCTTGGCTCTGGCTGGCATCCAGGCTTTGCGGACCGGGCGAGGTCATCGACACCACCCGCACGCCATTGAACAGTTGCTGGCGATTGCCGGCCTGCACGAACTTCTGCAGGTCCTCGCCAAAGGTGGCATTGAAGATGGCATCCGGACGCGCCTGGCCGATGGCCCGCACCACGTCATCGGCCTTGATCTTGCCCAAGGCCGGCCATTGGTCGCTGACGAATTCCACGTCCGGGCGTGCCTGCTTCAACAGCATCTTGAAACTGGCCACGGCACTCTGGCCATATTCGTAGTTGGGCGCCACCATGGCCCAGCGCCGGCCCGGCATGCGGGCGGCCTGTTCGGCCAGCATGGCCGCCAGCATGTAGGTCGAAGGACGCACCCGGAAGGTGTAGCGATTGCCCTTGTCCAGGGTGACGGCATCAGAGAGGGCATCGCCCACCACCAGCACAGTCTTGGCGCGGGCGGCTTCGCGCGCCACCGCCAGGGCCACGTCGGAAAGCATGGTGCCGGTCAGCACTTGCACGTGTTCCTTGCTGACCAGTTCCCGCGCATTGCGGGCGGCCTGGTCGGCATCGCCCTCGTCGTCGCGCGTGACCAGTTGCAGAGGACGGCCGCTGACGCCGCCTGACTCGTTGATCTGTTCCAGCGCCAGCGCCAGGCCATTGCGGTAGGCTTGCCCGGCGGTGGAGGAGCGGCCCTGGCTGTTGATCTCGCCAATGCGGATGGCCTCGGCAGCGTGAGCCGCCAGCGGTAGCGCCAGGGAAACAGCGGCTGCCAGCGCGCCCAGCAGGGCCGGCAGCAGCGAAAGACGGAATCGGGGGGAGGACTGGGGGCCTGCAGCGTTCACGCCGGGACTTCCTTTTCTTGATGCGCGACAAGCGGCGCCATGCCGGCGAGCCCGGCCCCATGCACTGGAGCGGCAGGCCACAAGACCCTGGCGGCGGCTGGGCTTATCGCGAGCTTGTTTATTTACTTATACGTAATCTGTATAAGCCTCATTTGTGGGAAAAATCGAATTACCTTAAAATACAAGGCTTTGCGGCGGGTTGCGCAGCGGCATCATGAGAGCCTTCAACAGGCCTCCACGGGGCGTCCACAAGACACCGGAAGCCGGCAGATGCACCTCAACCACAGGTTGACCAGCCGCAACATGATTTTAACCGTGCCATATTGCCATCAATTGCGGCGCAGTTAGCCATCGGTTTGAAGAAATTTTACAGATAGGACAGTTATGACCCACGTTGTCACCGATTCCTGCGTCCGTTGCCGCTATACGGATTGCGTGGATGTTTGCCCGGTGGATTGTTTCCGCGAAGGCCCCAATTTCCTCGCGATTGACCCGGACGAGTGCATCGACTGCGCCGTGTGCGTGGCCGAGTGCCCGGTCAATGCGATCTACGCGGAAGAAGACGTGCCGGCCGACCAGCAGCAATATATCGCCCTGAACGCCGAACTGTCCCGCAGCTGGCCCTCCATCACCAAGACCAAGGCACCCCTGCCCGAAGCCGAAGAGTGGAAGGACAAGACCGACAAGCTGCAATACCTGCAGCGCTGATTCCTGCGGAGAATCAAACGGACCGGGCCTGGCCCGGTCCACAATGGCGGTTGCGCATCCAGCCCGGCGGCATCTTCGCCACGCCAGATGCGCAGCCGTTTGTATTTGGCCGCCAGCAACAACCCTGACAGCCTCATGGCCAGATGTCTGCACCGATGCGCATCCCGGCCTGCTGCACTTCTTTTACCTGGTCTCTCCCACCGCCAGCGGCCCCGCCGCCAGCCCGCGCGCCGCGCAAGGGAAGAGCCGCTCTATTGATCTGATCTACTGAAACAGGAATATCAAGAAATCATGGAAAACAATGTCCAGACTGCGGCAGTCAACGGCGTCATCGACGCCGATGCCGTCATCATCGGCGCCGGCCCGGTCGGCCTGTTCCAGGTGTTCGAGCTTGGCCTCTTGGAAATCAAGGCGCACGTGATCGATTCCCTGCCGGTCGTCGGCGGCCAGTGCGTGGAGCTGTATCCGGACAAGCCCATCTATGACATCCCGGCCGTGCCCGTCTGCACCGGCCAGGAACTGACCGACAACCTGTTGAAGCAGATCGAGCCCTTCTCGCCCACCTTCCACCTGGGTCAGGAAGTGACCGTGGTGAACAAGCGTGAAGACGGCCGTTTCGACGTCGAGACCTCCACCGGCACCAGGTTCATCACCAAGACCATCTTCATCGCTGCCGGCGTGGGCTCGTTCCAGCCGCGCACCCTGAAGGTCGAAGGCATCGAGCAGTTCGAAGGCTCGCAGGTGTTCTACCGTGTCAAGGACCCGGCCCTGTTCGAAGGCAAGAACATCGTCATCTGCGGCGGCGGCGACTCCGCGCTGGACTGGGCGCTGAACTTCGTGGGCAAGGCTGAATCGGTGATCCTGCTGCACCGCCGTGAAGAATTCCGCGCGGCCCCGGCCTCGGTGGCCAAGATGAAGGAACTGTGCGAACAGTATGAAATGCAGCTCCTGATCGGCCAGGTCACCGGCACCGAGATCAAGGATGGCAAGCTGGCCGAAGTCAAGGTCACCGGTGCCGATGGCGTCACCCGCCGCCTGCCGCTGGATATGCTGCTGGTCTTCTTCGGCCTGTCGCCCAAGCTGGGCCCGATCGCCGAGTGGGGCCTGGAGATCGAGCGCAAGCAGCTGAAGGTGATGGATACCGAGAAGTTCGAGACCAATGTCCCGGGCATCTTCGCCGTGGGCGACATCAACACCTATCCGGGCAAGAAGAAGCTGATCCTGTCGGGCTTCCACGAAGCCGCGCTGGCCGCCTTTGGCGCCGCGCCCTACATCTTCCCGGAAAAGAAGATCCACATGCAGTACACCACCACCTCGCCCAAGCTGCACAAGATCCTGGGCGTGGAAAGCCCGGTCTTCGACTAAAAACTGGCCGCAAGATACGGCAGCCCGCTGCAAGCGGCTTGCAGAGCCCCCGTCCGGTACGGGGGCTTTTTTTTATGAAGGTTTTTGCAAAAACGTGTGGGTCCGGCACCACTGGTCTGACCAGCAAGCAGGGCGTAAGGCAAAGCGTGCTATGCTACTGCGTCGCAACAAGGAAAAAGTTGACAAATTAGAAATATTCTGAATTTGTCAGCCGATGATCGTCGCCCAACGTTTGTGGCACATGCTTGCTGCGCGCCTGACCAGGTTCCCCCGCCTGGACGGGCAAGCCAGCCGGTGCTTGTATAAAGGTCAGCTATGCTTTATCAACTGCATGAACTCAATCGCGCGTTCCTGAACCCCATGATGCAATGGGCCGAAACCTCGGCCAAACTGTTCTCGGACCCGGTTTCCCCGCTCGCCCACACGCCTTTTTCGCAACGTATTGCCGCTGGCTATGAGCTGCTGTACCGCCTTTCCAAGGAATATGAAAAGCCGCAGTTCAACATCGGCGAAGTCCCGGTCGAGGGCAAGCCGGTCGGTATCACCGAGGAAGTGGTCGAGACCAAGCCCTTCTGCCGCCTGATCCATTTCAAGAAAGACCTGCCGGCCCGCCAGAGCGCCGCGCTCAGGCAGCCCACCGTGCTGGTGGTAGCGCCCCTGTCCGGCCACCATTCCACCCTGCTGCGCGAGACCGTACGGGCGCTGTTGCAGGAACATGACGTTTTCATCACCGACTGGACCGATGCACGCATGGTGCCGGTCGAGCAAGGTGACTTCCACCTGCACGATTATGTCTATTACGTGCAGGACTTCATCCGCACCCTGGGCCCGGACGTCCACGTGATCTCGGTCTGCCAGCCCACCGTGCCGGTGCTGGCGGCCATTTCGCTCATGGCCAGCGCCAACGATCCCAAGCTGCCCAAGAGCATGACCATGATGGGCGGCCCCATCGATGCCCGGAAGTCGCCCACGTCCGTCAACGACCTGGCGACCGAAAAGCCTTATTCCTGGTTCGAGAACACGGTGATCTACAGCGTGCCGGCCAACTACCCCGGTTTCGGCCGCAAGGTCTATCCAGGCTTCCTGCAACATGCCGGCTTCGTGGCCATGAACCCGCGCCGCCACGCCCAGAGCCACTGGGACTTCTACATGCACCTGCGCAACGGCGACGACGCCTCCGCCGAAGAACACCGCAAGTTCTACGACGAGTACAACGCGGTGCTGGACATGCCGGCCGAGTTCTACCTGGAGACCATCAAGGTAGTCTTCCAGGACTTCAACCTGGCCCGTGGTACCTGGGAAATCGAAGGCAAGCTGGTGCGCCCGCAGGACATCAAGTCGGTCGCCCTCTTCACCATCGAAGGCGAACTCGACGACATCTCCGGCTCCGGCCAGACGCAGGCGGCGCAGGAGCTGTGCAGCAACATTCCGAAGACACGCAAGCAGCACTTCACCGTGCCCAAAGCGGGCCACTACGGCATCTTCTCGGGCCGCCGCTGGCGCGAGATCGTCTGCCCCAAGATCGGCGAATTCATCCGCGCCAACGCGTAAGTACCGCCATCACGGCAAGAACGGCGCCCCGTCCCGACGGTGGCGCCGTTTTGCTTTGACCGGCCGGCATGACTTGGCAGCGGTTTGGCCGGATAATAGCGCCCTTATTCCGTTGAACTGCCTGACCGCCGTGCCGCCATCCGCCACCACCGCCACCCTGGCCGACCGCCTCGAAGACCTGCTGCCGCAAACCCAATGCACCAAGTGCGGCTATCCGGCTTGTCGTCCCTATGCCGAAGCGATGGCCGAAGGCCGCGCCGCCTACAACCAGTGCCCGCCCGGCGGTGCCGAAGGCGTGGCGCGGCTGGCGCAGGCGCTGGGGCAGCCGGTGATTCCGCTCAATCCCGCCAACGGCAGCGAACAGCCGCGCCGCCTGGCGGTGATCGATGAAGCCATCTGCATCGGCTGCACGCTGTGCATCCAGGCATGCCCGGTCGATGCCATTGCCGGGGCGGCCAAGCAGATGCATACCGTGATCGAGTCGCTGTGCACCGGCTGCGACCTGTGCGTGGCGCCCTGCCCGGTCGATTGCATCAGCATGGTCGAGGCCACGCCGGGCCGCACCGGCTGGCAGGCCTGGAGCCAGGAGCAAGCCGACGCCGCCCGCGCACGCCACCACTGGCGCACCCTGCGCCTGCGCCGTGACAAGGAAGAAAACGATGCCCGCCTGGCCGCCAAGGCAGCCGCCAAACTGAAGGAAGTGGAGGCCGCAGCAGCGGGCACCCCCGAGGAGCAAGCCGAACTGGCCCGCAAGAAAGCCATCATCCAGGCCGCCATGGAACGCGCGCGCCTGAAAAAACTGCAGGCCGAACAAGCCAGCGCCCCGACCGACAGCCAACAGCCATGAATCCGACCAAACGCCGCGAGATCTTCGAGCGCCTGCGCCAGGCCAATCCCACCCCCACCACCGAGCTGGAATACACCACCCCGTTCGAGCTGCTGATCGCCGTGCTGCTCTCGGCCCAGGCCACCGACGTCTCGGTCAACAAGGCCACGCGCAAGCTCTACCCGGTGGCCAACACGCCCGAGGCGATCTACCGCCTGGGGGTGGACCAGCTCATGCCCTACATCCAGACCATCGGGCTGTACCGCACCAAGGCCAAGAACGTCATCGAGACCTGCCGCATCCTGATCGAGCAGCACGGCGGCGAAGTGCCGGAGTCGCGCGAGGCGCTGGAAGCCTTGCCCGGCGTGGGCCGCAAAACCGCCAATGTGGTCTTGAATACGGCTTTCGGCCATCCCACCATCGCGGTGGATACGCACATCTTCCGGGTCTCGAACCGGACCGGCATTGCACCAGGCAAGGACGTCGATGAGGTCGAGCGCAAGCTGATCAAGTTCGTCGCGCCGGAATTCCGCCAGGATGCGCACCACTGGCTGATCCTGCACGGGCGCTATACCTGCGTCGCGCGCAAGCCGCAGTGCTGGAACTGCATCATTGCCGACCTGTGCGAATTCAAGCAGAAAACGCCACTTCCGGCCAAGGGCGTCTGAGCCGCGCTAGCGCGGAAGGCCGTGCATGCGCGCTATCGGCACCCAGCGTTGGTCCTGAACTTCATATAGGGTAAAAGTCGGGTTGAGCAGGTCGCCTTCCTCATTGAAGGCCACCGGTCCGCTTACGCCCTCGAAACGCAGCCGGTGCATGGCGCGGGCAACGGCATCCGGATCGGTAGTGCCAGCCTGGCGCAGGCCGAGGATGATGGATTGCGCCGCTTCATACGCGAAGACGGCATAGAGGTCCATGTCCGAATCGAAGCTTTCGCTGTAACGCTGGCGGAAAGTCCTCCAGCCCGGCATCTTGTCCTGCGGCGGCCCCGGCTCCAGCACCAGGGCGCCATTGGCATCCGGCCCGGCCCCCATCAGGAAGGTCAGTCCCAAGGTGCCTGGCGAGGTCATCAGCCGGGCATCGAGCTGCAGGCGCCGGATGGACTTGGCCAGCACAGCCGCCTGCCAATCCAGGCCACCAAAGAAGATCAGGTCAGGCTTGAGTTGGCGGGCCTGCAGCAGCGGCGCGTTGAAATCGGAGGTCTTGTCGCTGACGTTGTAGCGCGCCAGCACCTTGCCGCCCTGCGCTTCCACTTCGCGGGCGAACTGCTCGGCCAGGCCCTGGCCAAAGGGCGTGCGGTCATCGATGGTCGCGACCGTGCGTACGGCCAGCTTGCCCACGACATAGCGCGCCGACCAGCGGCCTATGCTTTCGTTATTGGGAATGGTGCGAAAAATGCGCGGATACGAGAGCGCCGTCAGCTTGCGGCTCATCGCCGAGGGGGTGACCTGGATCACGCCAGCGGCATGGTAGACCGGAGCGGCCACCAGGCTGGTGCCGCTGGTCCAATGGCCCACCACGCCGATGACGCGCTGGCCGACCAGATAGCGCGCCACGTACTCTGCCGTGCCGGGATCGGCGCGGTCATCCTGGGAGACCAGCTTGAGCCGGTAATGCTTGCCGCCGATGATGAGCCCGCGCCGGTTGGCTTCGTCCAGCGCCAGTTGCACGCCATTGCGCATGCTGCGACCCACGCTCATCGACGGACCGCTCAAGGGGCCGGCAAAGCCGATAGCCAGTGTTTCCTCACCGGCAGCCAACGCATCGGTGGCCGGTGCCGCCTTGGCACCCTGGGAGAACCAGCACGACATCGCCAGGGCGAGGCACGCCAAGGGCCACGTCCATGGATACGCGCGGCGCGCAGGCCGGATCGGGCTTCCACCAAAACGCATGCATTATTCCTTCTCGCTGCCCGGCCTGGCGTTCCCCCATCGCGCCATGGCGATGCGGCCGGGTCCTCTCTTGGATGGATTATTCTGATGCTTGTCTTTGGGAAAGAATATTACTTCATCTGCGCATCCCCTGCCGCAGGCTGCGGAGCGGCTTCTGAAGCGGGGCGCAGACCGGCGTAGAATAGCGCTTTGTCCCCGATTGACGCACCGCCATGTTCACGCCGTCCCAGCACGATGTCCGCCGCTTCTTCTGTGAAGCCTACCGCAAGCACCAGGGCAACCAGGTGCTCACGCCCCTGGAAGCCATCGCCCGCGACTGGATCCTGCAGCATCCTGAATACCACGATGCCCTGCGCGATGTGGAAGAAGCGCTGGCGGCCGACTATTCGGTCGAACGCGGCCAGAGCAATCCCTTTTTGCATCTGTCGATGCACCTGTCGATCACGGAACAGATTTCCATCGACCAGCCTCCCGGCATCCGTGGCGCCTTCCAGCTACTGGCCCAGCGCCGTGGCTCGGAGCATGAGGCCCATCACGAGATCATGGAAGCGCTGGGCGAGATGATCTGGAATGCCCAGCGCAATGGCTTGCCGCCGGATGGGGCGGCTTATATCGAGAATATCAAGCGGCGGGCGCAGGGATAACGCGCGCACAACAACAAAAAGCCACGCCGCGACACCCTGTCGACGTGGCTTTGTTGCTGCAGAGCGCCCTTACTTGCGCAGCACCAAACTCCCCGGCAGGCTGTGCAGATAAGCGGCGATATCGTTGATGTCGCGGTCGGTCAGGGGCTTGGCCTGGGCTGACATGATGGCGTTGTTGCGCCCGTTCATGGCGGTGTCGCCACGGCGGTAAGCGGTCAGGGCGTGCTTGAGGTAGTCGGCGTGCTGGCCGGCCAGCTTGGGATAGCCCGGGTCGATGGGCGAGTTGTAGTCCTTGCCGTGGCAGGAGGCGCAGTTGTACTTCTCCACCAGCGCGCGGCCATTGGCCACGTCGGCGGCGTCGGCCGCTTGCGACAGCAGGGCCGTGGCGGCCAGCAGCGACAGGGCAATCAGCTTGTTCTTCATCTCGTGGCTCCCCCTTACTTCTGCTGCGAATAGTAGGCGGCCAGGTCGGCAATATCCTGATCCGACAGCGTGGCAGCCACGCCCATCATGGAAGGATGCTTGCGCTCCCCCTTCTGGTAGGCACGCAGCGCGTTTTCGATGTACCTGGCGGACTGGCCACCCAGCATCGGCACCTGATAGACCTCGGGATAGCTGGCCTTGTAGCCAGGGATGCCATGGCAACCGATGCAGTTGGAGATCTTGTTTTCGGCAGCCTTGGCATTGCCAACGATGTCCGCCGCGGACGCACTGGCAAGCACGCCAGACAAGGCAAGAAACACGATGTGTTTTTTCATGTGAGCAGGGTAAGTGATTGGACTTCCCATCCGCCCCGCACCGACATGCGCGACGGACACCCGACGAAACGCATCTTTTGCTGCCAGCGGCAAACTTTATCGTGCTTGTTCGATTGCCCTGGTGTTGCAGGTTTGGCTGTTCTGCTGTGGCTCAACCGGTGTTTCGGCTCAAGCGTGTCTCTCCACTCCCCCTGCCTTGCGCAAAAAACGCTTTCGATTCTAACCAATAAAACCGGCAGCGTCATCCCTGCCCGCAAACCCGGCCGATCCAACGAAATCGCCCGCCAGGCAAGGCCGGGCGGGCGATGGAGAAGTTATTTGCACTGCAACATCAGCGGCTTGCCATCAAGCCGATGCCAACGCTAAGCAACATGCCGCGTCGCCTGGACATGCATATCTTGCCCGTGTCCAAGTGAAGCCAGGCGCGGTTGCGGGTCATCCTGGGGCGGGCCGCCTTCACCCTCATCATCGTCGTCTTCGCTGTCGCCGGACTCATCCTGCACTGCCGCATCATTTTTTTGCGGAAGGATGAAGAACAAGGGCCGCGCGACGAAACGGCGCAACACTGCCCGCATGGCGATATTGCGAGCACGGCGCGGCAGGTCACGCGAGCGCAGTGCCAGCGCCAGGGCACAGGCGAAGGCCACGGCCACCGACAGCAGGGCCGTGACGGCAACCCCGCCCGCAGCCAGCCAGAAGGCCGGCGTCAGCAGGCTTTCCCAGCCCAGGCTGAAGACGGCCGCGGTCAAGGTGCCCGCCGCCAGCGTGACATGGCGGATATCCAGCGGCAGGCTGAAGAAAGCAGCCACCACCGGCGCCAACCCCAGCAGCAGGGCCAGCGCCACGCTGCCGGCGATGGTGGCGACATTGCGCTCCAGCCAGGCGGCGCAACGCTGGGCGCGCAAAGCGCCCAGGCCATGCACCAGGCGGCGGTGATTGGAGACCACTTCGCGTACCCGGCGCAGGGCGAACCAGTTGTCCGCGAACCCCGCCGCCAGACTGGCCAGCCACAGCAGCACACCGGTCAGCGCGGCATACAGGGGCGTAGGGCCGACCAGCGAGAGCGAGGCAATGGCCTGGCGCGCCGCGTCCGGCGGCATGGGCTTGCCACCCAGCGCAAACCAACCCAGCGCGCACAAGGCGGCCGTGACCGGGATCACCGCCAGCAGGTTGCCAAAGATGCCGGCCGACTGCGAGCGCAGCAATTGTCCGGATTCGCCGATCAGGTCGCGCATGCCTTCGGCATCCAGGTCGCCCATGCGCGAAGCCAACGCCGGTGCAGTCACGGCAGGCTGGCGCGTAGCCAGCACACCGCCCAGCGCGGCAATGAGCAGGAAACTGGCGGCATAGTTGAGCGAGGCCAGCGCGCCATCGACGAAGTGCACCACGCCCAGCGTGGACAGGCTCTGCTTGACCAGCGCCGTGGCGGCGATGACCGCCCCACCCAGCAGGCCGGCACGCATCACCCGGCGATAACCGGCGCCATCGCGGGCGATGGCCTGTTCCCGGTGGTCGGCATTGCGCTCGACCATCTTGCGCGCCAACAGCGCAAAGCTGCGCCGCATCAGGCCGCGCACCGAATCGCGGTGGTGATGCGCCGAAATCAGGTCGCACAGCAGCAACTGCATGCGCCCTGCCCCGGCCAGCGCTGCAGGCCTGGCCGCCATGCCGGGTACGGCCGGGCTGATGACCGGCCCCGGCACACCCGAGCGCACGTCGATCAGGCGGCCGATGCGCTGCAGATGCGCCCGCATGCGTTCGACGCGATAGACCAGGCTGACCGACACGCCATACTCATCCAGATGCGCATAGATACGGTCGGTCTGCGCATGGCACACCGCCACCAGCATGCGCACGCTGCGCAAGGCGCCCAGATCGCCCGGCTGCGCGCGCAGCCAGGCCTCCATCTCGCGCCGCAGCGCCAGGAAAGGTGTGGCACGCATCGGCATCTTGGGTTCCAGCCGCTGGCGGAAGGCCGGGCTGATGCCATCGGCCACCACGGTAGTGGTGAGATAGGTGATGGCCTCCTCGATCTGCTGCCAGTACATGTGGGAGATGCCGTCGTCGGCCATCAGCTTCCACAGCCTCTGCAGCAGTGCATTGTCCAGCTCCAGCAGCCAGGCGGCATCGTCCGGATCGGGAAACATCGCCGTAAAGAGCGAAGACAGGTCGGTCGGCGACAGGTGGCGCGGCAGGATCAGCCGCGCCAGGCGTTCGGAGAGTTCACCGAAAAAGCCAGGTTCGTGCGGCAGGCCGGTGGTGGAAAAGAGTTCGGGGCCGCTGGCTTCGCGCAAAGTCTTTTGCAGCGCGTTCTGCACCATGCGGCGCACGTCGCGGTGCTGGTCCAGCCAGTCCAGCATGATGGCCAGCCGCTGGCGCCGCACCTGGTGCCAGGCCTGGCGGTCCAGCAGCGACACCGCCGGCCGGTGGCGCAGCCACTCGGCCACGTCGATCATCCAGTTGGCCCGTTCGTGCCAGCTGGCGGCGGGGTCGATGCGACGCATCAAGACCTCGATCTGCCGGCCCACATCATGACGGTCCATGTAACGCGCCTGCATGCCGTGACGCATTCGTCTCCACACCACCAGCATCTTGAAGAAAAGAAATTTCATAGGCAGTGAGCGCTTGGGGCGCTGTCAGTTTGTTGCATGCGTAGCCCCTGATATAAGAACGATTGCGCCAATTTCAAGCGCTCGCTGGAGTGTGCAACTTTTCCCTTATACTCAGAGAAATGTCCGGCATGGCTGCTGCAATGCCGCATCCTCCCGGCACCCCGACCACTGCAACCTGACAAGGACAGCATCCATGCCAGATCATTCCGCCGCGCCCGCCACCCCGATCAAATTTTCCGGCAGTGACCACTACGTCGCCACCGATGACCTCAAGCTGGCCGTGAACGCCGCCCTCACCCTGCAACGCCCGCTGCTCATCAAGGGCGAGCCCGGCACGGGCAAGACCATGCTGGCAGAAGAGGTGGCGGCCGCACTCGGGCGCCCGCTGCTGCAGTGGCACATCAAATCCACCACCAAGGCCCAGCAGGGTCTGTATGAATACGATGCCGTCTCGCGCCTGCGCGATTCCCAGCTGGGCGACGAGCGCGTCAAGGACATTCACAACTACATCGTCAAGGGTGTGCTGTGGCAGGCTTTCACCGCCGAGGAACCGGTGGTGCTGCTGATCGACGAGATCGACAAGGCCGACATCGAATTCCCCAACGATCTGCTGCGCGAGATCGACCGCATGGAGTTCTACGTCTACGAGACGCGCGAGCTGGTGCGCGCAAAGCACCGTCCGCTGGTGGTCATCACCTCCAACAACGAGAAGGAGCTGCCGGATGCCTTCTTGCGCCGCTGCTTCTTCCACTACATCAAGTTCCCGGACAAGGAGACCATGCAGCGCATCGTCGACGTGCACTTCCCGCACATCAAGCGCGACCTGCTGGCAAGGGCGCTGGACGCTTTCTACCAGGTGCGCGACGTACCCGGCATCAAGAAGAAGCCCTCGACCTCGGAACTGATCGACTGGCTCAAGCTGCTGATGGCTGAAGACATCCCGCCCGAGGCCCTGCACAACCCCGACAACAAGGCCGTGGTGCCGCCGCTGCACGGTGCGCTGCTCAAGAACGAGCAGGACGTACACCTGTTCGAGCGCCTGGTCTTCATGTCACGCAACCACCGTTGAGCCTTTCGTCCTCCACCGGAGCCGTCATGCAATTCCTCTCGCCGATCACCCTCAAGGGCCAGTTCGCCACCGTCGAGCCGCTGCATCCCGAGCACCACGATGCGCTCATTGCCGCCGTCTCGGACGGCAAGCTGTGGAAGCTCTGGTACACCGCCATCCCCAAGCCGGAGAACATGCGCGCCGAGATCGAACGCCGCCTGCATCTGCAGCAGCAGGGGAGCATGCTGCCCTTCGTGATCCGCCGCAACGATACCGGTGCGCTGTGCGGCATGACCACCTACATGAATGCCGACGTCACCCACCGCCGCGTGGAAATCGGTTCCACCTGGTACGCCGCCAGCGCCCAGCGCACCGGCATCAATACCGAATGCAAGCTGATGCTGCTGACCCACGCCTTCGAGGACATGCACTGCATCGCCGTGGAATTCCGCACCCACTGGATGAACCAGCAATCACGCGCAGCCATTGCGCGGCTGGGAGCCAAGCAGGATGGCGTGCTGCGCAATCACCAGCGCATGCCGGACGGTTCCTACCGCGATACGGTGGTGTTTTCCATCATCGAATCGGAATGGCCGACGGTGCGCCGCCATCTCCAGTTCAAGCTGGGCCGCTGAGGCCGCTCACAGGCCAGACCCATGCTGATCGATTTCTTCTACACCGTGAAACAGGCTGGCGTGCCGGCCTCGATCAAGGAATTCCTGACCCTGCTGGAGGCGATGGAAAAGCAGGTCATCACGCCTTCACTGGATGAGTTCTACTATCTGTCGCGCCTGACCCTGGTGAAGGACGAGGCGCATTTCGACAAGTTCGACCGTGCCTTTGGCGCCTACTTCAAGGGCATCGAGACGATCTTCGAGAAGCGGCCGGAGATTCCCTTGGAATGGCTGGTCAGGCAATTGCAGCGCGAGCTCACGCCCGAGCAGAAGGCCGCGATAGAAAAGTTCGGCTATGACAAGCTGATGGATCGCCTGAAGCAATTGCTGGAAGAACAGAAGGAACGCCACGAAGGCGGCAGCAAATGGATCGGCACCGGTGGCGTTTCCCCCTTCGGCCATGGCGGCTTCAATCCGGAGGGCATCCGCATCGGCGGCAAGGGTGGTCAGCGCAGTGCAGTGAAGGTGTGGGAAGAACGCGAATACCAGGACTACGACGGCGAGCGCGAACTGGGCACGCGCAACATCAAGGTGGCGCTGCGCCGCCTGCGCCGCTTTGCACGTGAAGGGGTGGACGAAGAACTGGCCCTGGACGACACCATCCGGGCCACCGCCAGCAATGCCGGTTACCTGGACATCCGCATGCAGCCCGAGCGCAAGAACAAGATCAAGGTGCTGATGCTCTTTGACGTGGGTGGCTCGATGGATGACCACATCGCCCGCACCGAGGAACTGTTCTCGGCGGCGCGTACCGAGTTCAAGAACATGGAGTTCTTCTACTTCCACAACTGCGTCTATGACTACCTGTGGAAGAACAACCGCCGCCGCCATGCCGAGCGCTTCCCGACCTGGGACGTGCTGCGCAAGTACACGCCGGACACCAAGCTCATCTTCGTGGGCGACGCCACCATGAGCCCCTACGAGATCATGCAGCCGGGCGGCGCGGTGGAATACAACAATGCCGAAGCGGGTGCCGAGTGGCTGCAACGCTTTACCAGCACCTTCGGCCATTTCGTCTGGCTCAATCCCGAACCGGAAGGCGTGTGGCAATACCGGCAATCGATCACCCTGATCCGCCAGCTCATGAACGGGCGCATGTTCCCGCTGACCATGAACGGGCTGGAAGGGGCGATGCGATTGCTCAGCAAGTGAGCAAACTACCGGTGGATCAAGCAGCCACCGGCGTATAGCCCGCTTCCTCGATCGCCTCGGCAAACTGCTGTGCCGGCAGGCTGCTGTCGATGACCACACGCTTGTCGGCCACTGCGATATCGACCCTGGCATTGGCATCGACCTCCTTGACGGCCTTGGTGATGACGCCAGCACAGTGGTTGCAGGTCATGTCATTGACGGTGAAGGTGGTGCTCATGGCGTTTCCTTTCATGAAATGAGGACAATGGCAGAAGCTTAAACCTTCCTGCCATGGCAAGGTCAAGCGCAGGAATGGACATCCATGCGAGAATCGGGCTTGACCTTACCATCATGGGAAGGATGATGATGCAAGCTTCGATTCATCCTTCCGGAGTTGTTGCCATGCGATCCTCTTCCCCTGCTGCCGCCGAGATCAGCCTCGACATCGAAGGCATGAGCTGTGCCTCCTGCGCGATGCGCGTGGAAAAGGCGCTCAAGAAAGTGCCCGGCGTGACCGAGGTCAGCGTGAACCTCGCCACCGAACGCGCCAGCATCGCCACCGCCGATCCCATCGCCCCCGACACGCTGATTGCCGCCATCGAAAAGGCCGGCTATCAGGCCCACCAGCATATCCCCGAAGAAACAGCGAAGCCGACTGCCCAGCCCCGCTTGCCCAGCTGGTGGCCGGTCGCGCTGTCGGCCGCCCTCTCGCTGCCGCTGGTGCTGCCGATGCTGCTGGCCCCGCTGGGGATCACCTGGAGCCTGCCGCCGCTGTGGCAATGGCTGCTGGCCACCCCGGTGCAGTTCTGGCTGGGCTGGCGCTTCTATCACGCTGGCTGGGGCGCGCTGCGGGCCCGTTCGGGCAACATGGACCTGCTGGTAGCCCTGGGCACCAGCGCGGCCTACGGGCTGTCGCTCTGGCAATGGCTGAGCACGCCGGCCATGGATGAGCACACCACGGCAATGCCCCATCTCTACTTTGAAAGCGCGGCCGTGGTCATCACTCTGGTGCTGCTGGGCAAGTGGCTGGAAGGCCGCGCCAAGCGCCAGACCGCCGACGCCATCGCCGCGCTCAATGCCCTGCGCCCGGACCGCGCCCGCGTGCGCCGTGACGGACAAGACATCGAAGTGCCGCTGGCGCAGGTGCGCGTGGGTGATCTGGTGGTGCTGCGCCCCGGCGAACGGGTGCCGGTCGATGGCGTGGTGCGCGAAGGACGCAGCCATGTGGACGAAGCGCTGCTGACCGGCGAGAGCCGGCCGCAAGCCAAGGAGGTGGGCGACCGGCTGGCGGCCGGTGCCATCAATGTCGAGGGCGTACTGCTCTTCGAAACCACCGCCATCGGCGCCGAAACCATGCTGGCGCGCATCGTGCGCATGGTGGAACAGGCGCAGGCGGCCAAGGCGCCGATCCAGCGCCTGGTGGACAAGGTAAGCGCCGTCTTCGTGCCGGCCGTGCTGCTGCTCTCGGCGCTGACCCTCCTGGCCTGGGGCCTGGTGGCCGGCGACTGGCAACAGGCCCTGCTCAATGCCGTGGCCGTGATGGTCATCGCCTGCCCCTGCGCGCTGGGTCTGGCGACGCCCACGGCCATCATGGCCGGGACCGGCGTGGCCGCGCGCCACGGCATTCTGATCAAGGATGCGCAGGCGCTGGAGATTGCGCATCGGGTCGACGTGATCGCCTTCGACAAGACCGGCACCTTGACCATCGGCCGTCCGCGCCTGACTGAACTGGAAGCGGCCGATACCAGCGCCACCGATCAGGAGGCGCCATTGCTGGCCCTGGCAGCCGCCCTGCAAGCCCGCAGCGAACATCCGCTGGCGCGCGCCGTCCTGGAAGCCGCAGCGGCGCACCAGGGCTTGTCCGTGCCGCCGGCCAGCCAGGTGCGCAGCGTCGCCGGGCTGGGCATCGAAGGGGAAGTCGCGGGCCGCGCGCTCTGCCTGGGCAGCAGCCGCTGGATGCAGCAGTGGCAGGCCAGCGCCCCCGCCCTGCAGGCACGCGCCGAACAGTTGCAGGCGCAGGGCCGCACACTGTCCTGGCTGGCAGAGCGCCGTGCAGAAGGCGTGCAGATCCTGGGCCTGCTGGCCTTCGGCGACGAAATCAAGCCCGGAGCGCAACAGGCCATCGCCACCCTGCATGCGCTGGGCATACGCACCGCCATGCTCAGTGGCGACAACCGGGGTGCCGCGCAGCAAGTGGCCACTGCCCTGGGCATCCAGGAAGTCCACGCCGAAGTGCTGCCGGGCGACAAGGCCGAAACGGTCGCTGCCCTGCGCGGAAACGCTGCCCACGTGGTGGCCATGGTCGGCGATGGCGTCAACGATGCGCCCGCGCTGGCGGCGGCTGACGTGGGCATCGCCATGTCCACCGGCACCGACGTGGCCATGCAGGCGGCCGGCGTGACGCTGATGCATGGCGACCCCGGCCTGGTAGCCGATGCCATCGACATCTCCCGCCGCACCTACGGCAAGATCCGCCAGAACCTGTTCTGGGCCTTCATCTACAACCTGGTCGGTATCCCGCTGGCCGCCTTCGGGTTGCTCAACCCCATGCTGGCCGGCGCGGCGATGGCCTTTTCCAGCGTCAGCGTGGTCAGCAATGCCCTGCTGCTGCGCCGCTGGCGGCCGCATGTGCCCGCCAACCCACAGGAGTGAACATGAATATCGGAGAAGCCGCCAGCGCCTCGGGTGTCTCGGCCAAGATGATCCGCCACTATGAAGAAACGGGACTGATCCCCAAGGCCGGCCGCACCGACGCCGGCTACCGCGTCTATGGCCAACGCGACGTCCACCTGCTGCGCTTCATCCGCCAGGCGCGCCAGCTGGGCTTCTCGATGGCCCAGGTGAGCGACCTGATCGGGCTGTGGCTGGATCAATCGCGCTCCAGCCGCAAGGTCAAGCAACTGGCGCAAACCCATATCGGCGAACTGGACCAGCGCATCCGCGAACTGCAGACCATGAAGAACACGCTGGAACGGCTGGCCCACGACTGCCACGGCGACAACCGGCCCGACTGCCCCATCCTCGATGCCCTGGGGGCCGGGGAAGATTGCTGTGCCAGCCAGGCGGCACCCGCATGAACCCGCTGCGCTGGGGCATCATCGGCTGCGGCAACGTCACCGAAAAGAAAAGCGGCCCGGCCTACCGCGACACGCCCGGCTTCACGCTGGCGGCGATGATGCGGCGCGATGCCATGCTGGCCGCCGACTATGCGCGCCGCCATGGCGTGCCGCGCTGGTTCGACGATGCCGATGCGCTGATCCTCGACCCCGGCATTGATGCCGTCTACATCGCCACGCCGCCCGACACGCACCTGCACTACGCGCTGAAGGTCGCCGCCGCCGGCAAACCCTGCTGCGTTGAAAAACCGATGGCGCCCAGCCATGCCGACTGCCTGCAGATGCTGGCCGCCTTCGAGCAGGCGCGACAGCCACTCTTCGTGGCCTATTACCGCCGTTCGCTACCGCGCTTCGAGCAGGTCCGGCAATGGCTGCTCGAAGGCCGCATCGGCACGCCGCGCCACGTGCACTGGCAACTGGCGCGCACGCCCCATCCGGATGACCTGCAAGGCCACTACCGCTGGCGCACCGATGCCAGCATTGCCCCGGGCGGCTATTTCGATGACCTCGCCAGCCATGGCTTGAACCTGTTCTCGCACTTCTTTGGCGAGGTGGCGCAGGTGGCCGGAGCCAGCGCGAATCAGCAAGGGATCTATTCGGCCAGGGATGCCGTCACGGCCAGCTGGCGCTATCACAGCGGCGTGACCGGCAGCGGCAGCTGGCACTTCGGCAGCTTCGAGCGGGCCGACCGGGTAGAGATCACGGGTAGTGCGGGCAAGCTGACGTTTGCGATGTTCGAAGAACAGCCGCTGGTCTTGACTACGCCCGGGCAACGCCTGGAACTGGCCATCCCCAATCCCGAGCACATCCAGCAATACCACGTGGCCAACCTGCAACGCCACCTCAGCGGTGGTGCTGCGCATCCTTCCTGTGGTGCCAGTGCTGCGCACACGGCGTGGATGATGGATGCGATCCTGCAAAAATGGTAAAAAGATTCACCTGCTGAAAATCTTGCAGGCTTGCAGCCCGCGTCCGGACTTGAGGCGATAATAAAACTTCATATCTCAATCAAAAACAGCTTATCCGGGCACATCAGACAAGACCAATACAAACGAGGGGAACGCCGTCATGCCACAGACCAATCACCTGAGTTTCATCGAGACTGACAAGCTGCGCATCGGCTTTGAAACCAGCGGCCCGCCGGAAGACCCCGCCGTAATCCTGGTGCATGGCTGGCCGGATGACGTACGCACCTGGGACGCCTTCCTGCGTCCGCTGCGCGCGGCCGGCTACCGGGTGATCCGGCCCTACCTGCGCGGCTACGGGCCGACCCGGTTCCTGTCCGAATCGACCCCGCGCAGCGGCCAGCTGTCCGCGCTGGCCACGGACCTGATGGCCTTTGCCGACGCCCTCGGGCTGGAGCGCTATTCGGTCATCGGCCACGACTGGGGCGCGCGGGCGGCCTATATCGCGGCGTCGCAGACACCGGAGCGCATCACCGGCTGCATCACGCTGTCGGTAGGCTGGGGCACCAATACACCGGACCAGAAACTGTCCCTGCAGCAATCGCGCAGCTACTGGTATCACTGGTACTTCGCCACGCCGCGCGGTGAAGCCGAGCTACGCGCCGACCGCCGCGCCTTCGCCCGCTTCATGTGGAATACCTGGTCGCCCTCCTGGAAATTTGCCGACAGCGAATTCGCCAACACCGCCGCTTCCTTTGACAATCCCGACTGGGTCGATATCTGCGTGCATTCCTACCGCCATCGCTGGGGCTTCGTTGAGGGCGATCCTGCCTATACGGCACTGGAAGCCAGGCTGCAGGAGACGCCGCGCATCATGGTGCCGACCCTGATGCTGCATGGCACCGAGGATGGCGCCAATCATCCGGCCAGCTCCGAAGACAAGGAGCGCTACTTCGGCAGTGACTACCGCCGTGTGCTCATCCCCGGCGCCGGCCACTTCCCCCAGCGCGAAAAGCCGGACGAAGTGATTGCGGAAGTCCTGGCCTGGCTGGGCCGCCCGGCCTGAATGTTCAGCTTCAGTGGCAGCCGCCGCCGTGGCTGCCGAGGTTGGCCGGTTTCATGTCGTCCGGCAGGCTGGCCAGGCCCTGCAGGATGCCGCAGTCGCGCGCCGGCTGTTCCATCTCGCACTGGGCGCGCAACTGGTGCAACTGTTGCTGCAGCGCCTGCAGTTGCGCGATGCGCTGGGCCACGTGGCCGATGTGCTTGTCCAGCAGCGCGTTGACCTCGCCACAATTCTGCTCGGGTGCATCGCGCAGGCGCAGCAGCTCACGCACCTCATCGAGCGTCATGTCCAGCGAACGGCAATGGCGGATGAATTGCAGCCGCTCCACGTGGCGCGGGCCATACAGCCGGTAGTTCGACTGCGAACGCGTGGGCTCGGGCAGCAGCGCTTCCTTCTCGTAATAACGGATGGTTTCCACCGGGCAATCAGCCTGGGTGGCCAGCTCGCCGATCTTGAGCGTATCCATGGTGATCCTCGCTTGACCTTGTAGTTACTTCAGGGTTTTTAATATACCCCTGAAACCTGTTGGCTGCACAAGGAGCACCGGATGGCTGCACATACCCACACGCACGATCACGAACATTCGCATGATCATGACCACGGTCATGCCCATCATCACGCCCACCAGGCGCACGGCTGCTGCAGTGGCCATGCGTGCGCCGGCAACGAGGCCGCGCCTGTACCGATTGCGGCTGCGCGCCTGGAGGGCGCCACCGAAGAGGCGGTCTTCTTCATCCAGAAAATGGATTGCCCCACCGAAGAAAAGCTGATCCGCGAACGTCTCGCGCAGATGCCCGGTGTGGGCGCGCTGGCCTTCAACCTGATCCAGCGCGAACTGACGGTGCAACACCAGTTGCCCTCCATCGCCCCGCTGGTCGATACCCTCAAGGCGCTGGACATGCTGCCCGCCGTCAAATCCGATTCCCTCGATGCCGAGGCCGGCCGCGACGCCCCCGACCAGGCCGCCGCCTACCGCATCCCGGCGCGCCGCTGGGCGCTGCTGGGCCTGGCCGGTATCGCTGCGCTGGGCGCCGAAGTGCTGGCCTGGACCAGCGGTGATGATCGCTCGCTGCCGGTGATCGCGCTGGCGCTGGTCGCCATCCTGCTGGGCGGCCTGGGCACGCTCAAGAAGGGCTGGATCGCGCTGCGCAACTTCTCGCTGAACATGAACTTCCTCATGTCCCTGGCGGTGATCGGCGCCGCCGTCATCGGCCAGTGGCCGGAAGCCGCCGTGGTGATCGTGCTGTTCACCCTGGCCGAGATGATCGAGGCGCTCTCGCTGGACCGCGCCCGCCATGCCATTGCCGGCCTGATGGCGATGACGCCCGACATGGCCACCCTGCGCGGTGAGGATGGTGTCTGGTCAACTGTACCGGTCCGTACCGTGACAGTGGACGACACTGTACGGGTCGCCCCTGGGGAACGTGTACCGCTGGATGGCCTGGTACTGTCAGGTAGCACCAGCATCAACCAGGCCCCCATCACCGGAGAAAGCATACCGGTACAGAAAGAGGCCGGTGACCCGGTGTTTGCCGGCACCATCAATGAACAGGGTGCCTTCGAGATGCGCGTGACCGCTGCGCAGGGCGACTCCACGCTGGCGCGCATCGTCAAGAGCGTGCAGCAGGCGCAAGGCCAGCGCGCCCCGACCCAGCGTTTCGTGGACAACTTCGCGCGCTACTACATCCCGGCGGTGGTGCTGATGGCCGTACTGGTGGCGGTGCTGCCGCCCCTGCTGGCCGGCGCGCCCTTCCAGCCCTGGCTGTACAAGGCACTGGTCCTGCTGGTGATCGCCTGCCCTTGCGCACTGGTGATCTCCACGCCTGTGACCATCGTCAGCGGCCTGGCCTCGGCGGCCCGCCATGGCATCCTGGTCAAGGGCGGTGTCTATCTGGAACAAGGCCGCCTGCTGCGTGCGCTGGCGCTGGACAAGACCGGCACCCTCACCTTCGGCAAGCCGCGCGTGACCGACGTGGTGTCGCTGCAAGCAGATGCGGACCAGCCAGCCCTGCTGCAACTGGCCGTCTCGCTGGCCGCGCGCTCGGACCACCCGGTCTCGCGCGCCATCGCCGATCAGGAAAATATCGTCACGCTGGAGGTCAGCGAATTCGCTGCACTGGCCGGACGCGGCGTGCAGGGGCGCATCGCCGGTCAATCGCTTCACCTGGGCAATCACCGCCTGATCCACGAGCTGGGCCAGTGCAGCCCGGCACTGGAAGAACGCCTGCAAGCCTTCGAGAAGCAAGGCAAGACCACCACCCTGCTGTGCCGCGAAGGCCAGCCGCAATTGCTGATCGCGGTAGCCGATACCGTGCGTCCGAGCAGCAAGGAAGCGGTGGCCGAACTGCGGGCGCTGGGCGTGGACGTCATCATGCTGACCGGCGACAACAGCCACACCGCGCAAGCCATTGCCGACGAGACCGGCATTGCCGATGCCCGTGGCGACCAGTTGCCGGAGGACAAGCTCAAGGCCATCGAACAGCTCAGCGCGCGCCATGGCGTACGCGGCGTGGGCATGGTCGGCGACGGCATCAACGATGCACCCGCACTGGCGCGCGCCGACATCGGTTTCGCCATGGGCGCGGCCGGCACCGACACGGCGTTGGAAACCGCCGATGTAGCCCTGATGGATGACGACCTGCGCAAGATCCCCGACTTCATCCGCCTGAGCCGCAAGGCCCATGCCGTGCTGGTGCAGAACATCAGCATCGCGCTGGGCATCAAGGCGGTGTTCCTGGCGCTGGCGCTGGCGGGCATGAGTTCGCTGTGGATGGCGGTGTTTGCCGACATGGGGGCCAGCCTGATCGTGGTCTTCAACGGCCTGCGGCTGGTGCGCGGTTTGCGCCAGCGCAAGGCCGTCGCCTGAGTCCGGCCGTACAGGTTGCCCGGCGCCGAGCGGAGCGTCTATACTGCCGCCCATGATGCTGCGCGCAAAACTCCTCCTGCTCTGGCTGCTGGCGCTGGCGATTCCTGTCCAAGGTGTCGCCGCCGTCCTGCAGGCGTGCGCGCCGGCCATGCAACATCACGCTCCTGTAGCACAGAGCACGCAGATGCCGCATGCGCATCATGCTCATCTGGCACAGCATGAACATCACGCCGGTCACGTTGCGGCCATGCAGATCGCCACCGCCGATACCCCGGATACCCAACATCAGCAACACCATGCCAACGCCACCTGCAGCTTCTGCGCCGCCTGCACCGTCGGCGGCCTGCTGCCGCTGGCCCTGAGTGCGCCGCCTGCCCCTGATCTTCCCTCGCGTGAATTCATCGCGCTGCCGGCTTCCGGCTTCGTCGGCTATCTGCCGGAAAACCCCGACCGGCCCCCTGCCCTCGCCTGATCCCGCCGCCTTGCGCACAGTCCCGTGCGCCTAGCCCCTGCGCGTGCCCTGCACGTGCAGCGCATGACGATCATCATCAGACGAGGATTCCATGATCCCCCACGTTTCACGTCCCTGGCGGGCCGCTGCCGTGGCCGCCTGCGCCTTGCTGGCCGGCTGCGCGCAACTCTCGCCCGACGGCGGTTTCGGCCAGGTCGAGCAAACCAGCCACCAGCGTCTGGGCCAGACGCCCGCCTGGAACCGCACGCCAGAACAAGCCCGGGCCAGCAGCGAGCGCGTGCGCCAGCTGCTGCAAGCCCCCTCCGGCGGCGCGCTTCGCCTGGCCAGCGCCGACGATGCGGTGCAGATCGCACTCATCAACAATCCTGACCTGCAGGGAGATTTCGCCGCGCTCGGTGTGGCCGAGGCCGATCTGGTGCAGGCCGGCCGCCTGCCCAATCCGGGCTTCTCCTTCGCGCGCACCCATGCCGGCGATGACATCAAGATCGAGCGCAGCCTGTCGCTGGGCCTGATGCGCCTCATCACCCTGCCGGCCGCTTCGCGCCTCGAACAGCGGCGCTTCGAGCAGGTGCGCCTGTCGCTGGCAGCGCGCGTGCTGGCCATGGCGGCACAGACGCGCCAGGCCTATTACCAGGCGGTGGCCGCGCAGCAGGGCTTGCAGTATCAGGAGCAGGTCGCCGACGCGGCAGGCGCCGCGCATGAGCTGGCCGCACAGATGACCCGGCTGGGCAACCTCAGCCAGCTCGATGGCGCGCGCGAGCAGTTCTTCTATGGCCAGGCGCAGGCCAGCCTGCAACAGGCACGCCGCCAGGCTGCGCAGCACAAGGAGACGCTGGCGCGCCTGCTGGGGCTGGCGCCGGAGTTCGCCTTGCCCGGCCAATTGCCTGCGCTGCCCCGGCAACTGGATGAGCCCGGCGACATCGAGCAGCAAGCCCTGCAACAGCGCCTCGACGTGCAAGCCGCCCGCACCGAACTGGAGGGCCTGCAAGCCTCGCTGGGCCTGACCCGCGCCACGCGCTTCATCAACGTGCTGGACCTGGGTGCGCTGCGTACTTCCGAGAGCGGCAAGCCACCCGAGATCGGTTATGAAATCTCGCTGGAGATTCCCCTGTTCGACTGGGGCGAGGCGCGGGTGGCCAAGGCCGAGGCGATCTATCTGCAAGGCGCGCACAAGCTCGCCGCTGCCATCCTCGATGCACGCGCACAGGCGCGCCAGGCCTGGCGTGAGCGGCAGGATGCCTACTCCCTCGCGCGGCGTTACCAGGACGAATGGCTGCCGCTGCGCCAGCGCATCGCCGAAGAAAACCTGCTGCGCTACAACGGCATGCTCATCAGTGTCTTCGCCCTGCTGGCCGATGCCCGCGAACAGGCCGCCACCGTCAACGCCGCCATCGAGGCCCAGCGCGACTTCTGGATCGCCGACGCCAGCCTGCAACAGGCGCTGGGCGGCCGTCCCCAACAAGGAAAGCAACCATGAACCCGACCGACAAAATGCGCAGACATTTCCTGCAAGGCGCCGCCCTGGCCGTGACGACCGGCGCCGTCAGTCGTGCCGGTGCGGCTTCCCTGCCCGAAGCCCCGCTGCAATCCAGCGCGGCCACCCAGCCGCCACTGCAACCGTCCAGCGGACGCCCCTATCAGCCGGTCGTCACCCTCAATGGCTGGACCCTGCCCTGGCGCATGAAGAATGGCGTCAAGGAATTCCATCTGGTGGCTGAAGCGGTCGAGCGCGAGATCGCCCCCGGCATGAAGGCCAGACTATGGGGCTACAACGGCCAGAGTCCCGGTCCCACCATCGAAGTGGTGGAAGGCGACCGGGTGCGCATCTTCGTCACCAACAAGCTGCCCGAAGCGACCTCGGTGCACTGGCATGGCCAGCGCCTGCCCAATGGCATGGATGGCGTATCGGGCCTGACGCAGCCGGCCATTCCCCCGGGCAAGACCTACGTCTACGAATTCACCGCCAGACGCGCCGGTACCTTCATGTATCACCCCCACGCCGACGAGATGGTGCAGATGGCCATGGGCATGATGGGCTTCTGGGTGACGCATCCCAAGGATCCGGGCGTCATGCGCGTGGATCGTGATTTCGTGTTCCTGATGAATGCCTACGACATCGCGCCGGGTGCGGCCGTGCCCAAGGTCAGCACGATGCTGGACTTCAACTTGTGGACCTGGAACAGCCGCGCCTTCCCCGGCATTGACCCGCTGGTGGTGCGGCAGAACGACCGCGTGCGCATCCGCGTGGGCAATCTCACCATGACCAATCATCCGCTGCACCTGCACGGCCACGAATTTGCCGTCACCGGCACCGATGGCGGCTGGATTCCGCCTGCGGCACGCTGGCCCGAGGTCACCACCGACATTGCGGTGGGCCAGATGCGCGCCATCGAATTCGACGCCACCGAAGAAGGCGACTGGGCCCTGCATTGCCACAAGGCGCATCACACCATGAATGCCATGGGCCATGACGTGCCGACCATGATCGGGGTAGACCAGTCCAAGGTGGTCAACAAGATCAGCCGGCTCATTCCCGACTACATGGCCATGGGCGACAAGGGCGGCTCGATGGGCGAGATGGAAATGCCCCTGCCCGACAACACGCTGCCCATGATGACCGGGCGCGGCCCGTATGGGGCCATCGAGATGGGCGGCATGTTCAGCACCGTCAAGGTCAGGCGCAACCTGGCGCGGGACGATTACCGCGATCCGGGCTGGTATCGCGCACCGGCCGGCACGGTGGCGCGCGAATGGCAAGGCGAGATGCCCGAAGCGCGGCGCGCCGCGACCAGCTCCAGCCAGCCGGGACCGGCCACGCTGGAGGTGGTCAAGCCGGGTGGTCATCAAGGCCATCATTGAATTCTCGAATCATTGAGCGGCTTCATCATCACATTATTGAATCATCGATTTTTGACCCGGCGAATCCCCTTCGCTGAAGACTTCATGAAAGGAATCTCCATGTTGCGTACTCTCCTCCTCAGCACTGCCCTTTGCCTGCCCGCGCTGGCCGCCCATGCCCAGGGCGATGCGCCCCGGGTCGAGGGCGAAATCCGCAAGGTTGACGCCAGCAATGGCAAGCTCACCATCCGTCATGGCGACATCCCCAACCTGCAGATGAGCGGGATGGCGATGGTGTTCAAGGCCAATCCCGAGATCCTGGCGCGGGTACGTGAAGGCGAGAAGATCAGCTTCACGGCCGACCGCGTGGACGGAGCGCTGACCGTCACGTCGCTGGAAGAAAAGCGCTGACGCACGCGGGGCCGGGACGACGCGACCTGTGTCAAATTTCGTCGTCCCGGCGACCATCCTGCGGGAAACTTGGCGGTATCATCGAGGCTCCATCCAGAACAGGCGGTCATCCCGCCACACAACAGAGGAGACTCCGGCATGCCCCAAGCGATCGAGCAAACCCCATCGGCCTATGGCTATCCACTGCTGATCAAGCAGTTGCTGCACAGCGCCCTGGCCACCGCTGCCGGGCAGGAAATCATTTACGGCGAGCGCCGCCTGAGCTATACCGGTTTCTACCAGCGGGTACAGCGGCTGGCCAACGTCCTCAAGGAAATGGGGCTGCAGCGTGGCAATACGGTGGCGGTGATGGACTGGGACAGCAATCGCTATCTGGAATGTTTCTTCGCGGTGCCGATGATGGGTTGCGTCTTGCAGACGGTCAACGTGCGGTTGTCGCCGGAGCAGATTGCCTACACGCTCAATCATGCCCAGGCCGATGTATTGCTGGTGAATTCGGATTTCATGCCGGTGTTGAAGCAGATCCGGGGTGAGCTCAATACGCTGACGCGTTGCGTGCTGCTGACCGACGATGGCAGTCCCTGCCCGCGCGGACCGGGCTTTGCGGGCGAATACGAAGCCTTGCTGGCCGAGGCTGCTGACCGTTACGACTTCCCCGACTTTGACGAAAACGCCCGCGCCACCACTTTCTATACGACCGGCACCACGGGTTTGCCCAAGGGGGTTTATTTCAGCCACCGGCAACTGGTGTTACACACGCTGGGCACTACGGCCGGGCTGGCACTGGCACCGCAGCAGGGGCGTCTGCATCGGGATGACGTCTACATGCCCTTGACGCCGATGTTCCATGTCCATGCCTGGGGTCTGCCCTATGTGGCGACGATGGCGGGGGTCAAGCAGGTTTATCCGGGGCGCTATGTGCCGGACACCATTTGCAAGCTGATCCGTGAGGAGAAGGTGACGTTTTCGCATTGCGTGCCGACCATTCTGCAGATGGTGCTGACGTCGGAGCAGGCGCGGGATGTGGATTTGTCGGGCTGGAAGATGATCATCGGTGGCTCGGCGATGACGGGCAGCCTGGCCAGGATGGCGCGTGATCGGGGGATTGATGTGTTCACCGGATATGGGATGTCGGAGACTTGTCCGGTGCTGACGCTGGCCCAGGTACCGACGGAGGAGCTGGGGGGTGAGCGTGATGCCAGCCTGCGCGTGAAGACCGGGCGGCCCTTGCCGCTGGTGGCCTTGCGCACGGTGGATGGCGATATGAATGATTGTCCGCGCGATGGCAAGAGCACCGGGGAAGTGGTGGTGCGCGCGCCCTGGTTAACGCAGGGGTATCTGCATCAACCTGAAGCTTCGGAAGAATTGTGGCGGGGTGGGTGGTTGCATACGCAGGATATCGGGCATCTGGATGGCGAGGGCTATCTGCAGGTGACGGATCGGATCAAGGATGTGATCAAGACGGGGGGCGAGTGGGTGTCTTCCTTGCAGATCGAGGACATCATTGCGCGGCATCCGGCTGTGGCGGAGACGGCGGTCATCGGGGTGAAGGATGCGAAATGGGGGGAGCGGCCTGTGGCGCTGGTTGTGCTGAAGAAGGATGCTGGCGATGTCGGTGAGGAGGATATCCGGCAGCATGTCAGGGCTGCGGCTGATGCCGGGATTATTTCTCGGTATGGGGTGCCGGATCGGGTGCGGTTTGTTTCTGAGTTGGCTCGGACCAGCGTTGGGAAGCTTAACAAGCGGGTGATGCGGGAGCAGTATCCTGTTGCTGATTGATCTTCTTTTTGTTTTGGTTAATCTTGTCTCGGCTGGGTGGTTTTCTGGTTGTTAGGTTTTGGGCAGTCTGCACGGATTGCTTTCCTGCGCTCTAGCTTAATTCTTATCATTCTCCGGTCGGGAGAACGCGCCGGGGGCGGCCCGGCAGCCGCTCACTTTTCTTGTCTCGCCAAGAAAAGTAAGCAAAAGAAGGCGACCGCAGCTGCGCCGCCCTCCTTCGGAGGGTCCCCGCTTCAGAGGCCAACAAAACGGGAAAAATAGAGTCGCTTCGCTCCGACTATTTTTCTGATCCGTTTTGTTGGCCTCTGAAGCGGCGGCGCAGATGCGGACGGCCTTACTGCCTCGCCTTCGGCATCGTGACGTCTCCTACTCGCCTTCGGCTTTGCATTGACGTTCTTTAGCCTTCGATACGTCGCTGCGCGACTACTCAGGTCGAACGGACAGTAAATTATTTATATAAAAACCAAAACCACAACCACCGTCGGATCGAAGAAAAATCGATGTCGCAGACGAGCCAACCCAAAGCCGAAGGCGAGTCGGAGAAGTGCGAGGCCGAAGGCGAGCCCGTTTGGACTTTCCCCATAGAGCCAGCCGCCGCAGCGGAGCGAAAAGTGGATCAGAAGAATAGTCGGAGCGAAGCGACTCTATTCTTCCCACTTTTCGCTCCGCTGCGGCGGGGACCCTCCGAAGGAGGGCTGGCTCTCTGGGGTCGCCTTCTTTTGCTTACTTTTCTTGGCGAGACAAGAAAAGTGAGCGGCAGCCGGGCCGCTCCCGGCGCGTTCTCCCGACCGGAGAAAGAAAATAATTAAGCTAGAGCGCAGAACAGCAATCCGTGCAGACTACGCCAGACCTAACAACCAGAAAAACACCACGCCAAGACAACATCAACCAAAACCACAAAAACAAAAACGCCGCCCCAAAAAAACCAGGCGGCGTCCCGATAAAACCAAAAACAAAGGATCAGTTAAAGATCACAGTCTTATGCCCATTGAGCAAAATCCGATGCTCGGTAAACCATTTGACAGCCCGCGCCAGCACCACGCATTCGATATCCCGCCCAATCGCAGTGAGGGTATCCGGCCCCATGGAATGGTCAACGCGTTCAACACCTTGCTCGATGATAGGACCTTCATCCAGATCACCGGTCACAAAGTGCGCAGTAGCCCCGATCAGCTTGACCCCACGATCATGCGCCTGATAATAAGGCTTGGCGCCCTTGAAGCTAGGCAGGAAGGAGTGATGAATATTGATCGCCCGTCCGCGCAAGGCATCGCACATCTCAGGCGACAGAATCTGCATGTAGCGCGCCAACACCACCAGATCGATCTGATTGGCATCAACGATCTCCATGATCCGCTGCTCCTGAGCGCGCTTGACCTCGACAGACGCCCCCGTCGCCAACGGCAGATGATGGAAAGGAATGTTATAGCTCGCAGCCAGCTGATAAAAATCAGTATGGTTGGAAACAATCGCCGGAATCTCCACCGGCAGCAATCCGCTCTTGTAACGGAACAACAGATCGTTCAGGCAATGACCGATCTTCGACACCATCAACATCACACGCGGCTTCTTGCCCGCATCATGCAATTGCCAGTTCATCTGCAAGGAATCGCCCAGCACCCCGAAATCCGCCCGCAGCGCCGCATCCGACACCCCGGCATCCTCCGCCGAAAAATGCACCCGCATGAAGAACAGCTTGGACTGCGCATCGCCAAACTGCGCCGAATCGATGATGTTGCAGCCGTGATCGGCCAGGAAGCCCGAGACGCGATGCACGATGCCGCGCTGGTCCAGGCAGGACAAGGTAAGAATGTATTCCGGGTGAGCCATGAATGAACTGAGCAATGAAACCAAACGCCAGCGTCCTACCGGCACCGCCACGCAGCGGCAGCCACCGGCCCGGCAGGCCGGGTAAAAGGACAAAAGGGACGAAAGGCGCTATTGTCGCACGGCCCGGCCACGCGGACAAATCCGCCACAGCAAAAGCCCGCCCGTACGCGTCAAAGCGTGGTCATTCCACCAGAAATCACCGCAGATCGGCGCGACTTGACAACAAATCGCGCCCACGACCGGAAATTATTTCCAAAAGGAAATCCAACCAGAAATCCGCCTGGCCTACCTCAGCCAACATCCTCATCGGATGGCAGCCGGCGCTGCACAGCCGGCACCACCCGCAGGAGAGCTCAGGCCGTCTTCTGCAGCAAGTCCTTCTGCTCGTGACCGCCGCCGACCTGCAGGTCGCCCGCCAGCTGGCCACCTTCCTCGATCACCAGCTTGCCATAACGGATCTTGCCGGTGACCTTGCCGCTGGAATAGATCACCAGCTTCTGGCGCACCGTCAGGTCGCCATCGAACTCGCCACGGATCTCCGCCAGATCGATCTCGGCCGAACCCTTGAACGCGCCACGTTCGGCAATCTGCACCACGCGGCAATTGATGGTGGCCTGCACCTTGCCTTCCACCACCAGCGTGTCGCAATCCTCGATCTCGCCCTTGACCTTGATGTTGGGACCGACGGTGAGCTTGCTGCCGGTCTCTTCAGTGGCCGCCGGCGCGGTGCTGGAAACGGAAGAAACGGAAGACGGATATTGGGTAGGTTTGTTGACACTGGTCACATTGCCCCCTGTAGAAGAAGAGACGTTGCCCGCACTGCTGAACGGGGAATTGGTCGAACTGGTTTCGCGTTTGCCGAAGAGGGATTCCGAGCGAAGCATGTGATCTCCTGAAATGGTAGTGCCTGATGCGTAAAAATCTACGCGCGAAAAAAATAAGCGTGCGGCACGGTGCGCACGAATGACGCGCACAACGAGCGACGAGAGCGGTTCCTCCGGGCGTTCGCGAGGGAGGACTGAACAATCCGGATGCGATGCCTGCAAGCATTGCCTCGAAGGAAACCTGTGCGATTCGGCAGGATGCCTTTTGCAAAGTTCACCGCAAATTTGTAACAGTAAAAGCACTGTTTTTCTGCAGTGAAGACAAGGCAAATTATTTATATTTTGAAGCGCCTTGTAACTAAAAAAAATGTAACAGTTGGCGGAGCACAGGCGTCGCCTGACGGCGACACACGCTTTTTTAAAGTCCGCTCTGGATGCAGCTTTCCAGACAGCATCGCTTGTTTTGCACGACCAGTTTCCAGCGATCCAGACGGGCCAAAAACTTAGAATTGAAGCCCGCTCAATTTCTCATAAAACAAGGCCAGATTCCCTCTCCGATGACCACATGGATGAGCCTCGACCAAAGTGCCGCGCACGATGTGTCCTGATGTAAGCGTTGAAAATGAATGTCATCCGGCCAGCACAACAGCGCCCGCCGATTTATGATGTGGCACATTGCCCGGCTGGCACAGCACATACTTCCGTACTGCGGCCAGCGGCCCTCTCCCCTTCCCTGACCACACCATGAGCAACGATAGGATCCCCTCGCCGGAATCGCTGGATTCCTTTGGCGCGCATCTCTTCCCTGCGCGCCGCCACCCGGCCGCCGCCCGCACGGTAGCGGCCCTGATCGCCAGCATCAGCTGGTTTGCCTTCGTGGCGCAGACCGACATCACCATCACCCGTTTGCTGGCGCGCGGAGGTGGCGTGCTCGACGGACTGGACCGGCTGACCATGTACCTGACCAACCTCACCATCCTGATGAGTGCCTTGTGCTTTACCTCGCTGGCGCTGTCACTGAATTCGCCGATGAGCCGCTTCTTCAGGCAGCCGTCGGTCATCTCGGCCGTGGTGACCTACCTGGCCTTCGTAGGCATTGCCTACAACCTCTTGCTGCGCCACCTGTGGACCCCGACCGGATTCCGGGCGCTGGTCAATGAGAGCCTGCATACGGTAGTGCCGCTGCTGGCCATCGTGTACTGGATTTTTTTCGTGCCGGTGTTTCAGGCGTCGCTACGGAAGTCGCTGCTGTGGCTGATCTACCCCTTGGGATACCTGCTGCTGACCCTGTGGCGGGGAGCGCTGTCGGGCTTTTACCCGTATCCCTTCATCGACGTCAACGCGCTCGGCTATCCGCGCGTGCTCCTCAACGCCAGCCTGTTGCTGGCCGCCTTCGTGGGATTGATGGGATTGTTCATCGCGGTCAACCGCTCGGGCAAACCGGTCCTGCAGCGCAAGTAGCGCGCTGCAGGCTGCAGGATGATGAAGGCCGGAACTGCGTCCGGCCGAAGCTCAGGTCAGCGGTTCGGTAATGGCCAGGGCCAGCACGAACAGCATGCAGGCACTGAAGCCGGCACCGATGAGCAGGTATTGGAGAGTTTTGAGCATGATGAATCCCTCGACAAACAAGACCGCGAAGACGTCGGCACAGCCTGCCATCCCCTGGCATGGCCCGCCCGCCTGGCCCTCCCAAGGGCCGAGAAACCCGGCTAAACCGGGGCGGTCGCCGAATTTTAGGCCGATCACAGCGCCTCGATAGCATCCTAGCCCGTCTTTTACCCAATCTTTCACTGTCTCTTGGTGCAGGCTACATCATTTTCCTGACAGCAAGTATGATAGAAAAGACACATCCTTGTCATACGGCCGCGCTATGCTCTTGCCCGCTACGCGCCAAACCCCGACAACAATATCCGACAGGAAACCCATCCATGAGCAAGCACGACGACGACATCGCCGGCAGCCAGCCTGCATCCAGCGATACTCCCCTGATCCCGCAACAACCCGGCCGCCGCCGCTTCCTGGGTGGCATGGCCGCGCTGGGCGCCGGTAGCGCGCTGGGCGCCTGCGCCACCGAAGGCCAGGGTCCGGGCGCCTATCCCAGCGGCAACCCGGCCGACTCCGCCGCGCTGGACGGTGCCCTGCGCGAGAACGTCAAGACCATCGTGGTGATCTACGCCGAGAACCGCAGCTTCAACAACCTCTTTGCCGACTTCCCCGGCCTGGAAAAACCGCTGTCCTCGGTCAAGCCCTCGGAGTACCAGCAGCGCGACCGTGACGGCAGCCTGTTGAAGCAACTGCCCCCGGCCTGGAGCGGCGTGGTGAATCAGCAGCAGACCGTCGAAGGCGTGACCTACGAGGCCGGCAAGCAATACCAGACCAACCTGCCCAACGCCCCCTTCGCCCTGAAGGGACCGCAAGGCGAAGCGCTGCCGCTGGGCCTGGTCACGCGCGACCTGTGGCACGTGTTCTACCAGAACCAGATGCAGATCAACGGCGGCAAGAACGATGGCTTCGTGGCCTGGGCAGACTCCGGTGGCCTGACCATGGGGCACTATGCCGACACCCGCTACAACCTGCGCCTGTGGGATGTGGCACGCGAGTTCGTGCTGTGCGACAACTTCTTCCAGGGCGCATTCGGCGGCTCCTTCCTGAATCACCAGTACCTGATCTGCGCCAAAGCGCCCTACTATCCGGACGTGATGAATTCGGTCTCGCGCACGCAGGTGGCCAAGACCAAAAACAATGATCCGCTCTCCACGGAACTGGTCCCCGCCGAAGGCAGCCCGGCCAGCGCCATGGACGGCCCGCCGAAGTTCGGCCCGAGCGCGCTCACACCGGATGGCTATGCCGTCAACACCATGGCCCCGCCCTACTGGCCGACCTGGAGCCGCGATCGCAACAACCCAGCCTATGCCGAACCCAACCAGCCCAGCGTGCTGGTGCCGCAGACGCACGAGCACATCGGCGACAAGCTCAACAAGAAGGGGGTTGACTGGGCCTGGTATGCCGGCGCCTGGCAGGCCACGCTGGATGAGTTCAAGGATTCCAAGGGCATCCCCAAGATCCCCAATTTCCAGTATCACCACCAGCCCTTCAACTACTTCAAGAACCTGGGTCCGGAAAATCCCGCCGAGCGCAACAAGCGCCTGCGTGACGGCGGCCTGGGCGACGAGTCGCGTACCAACCGCTTCCTGGCTGACGTCGAGGCAGGCCGCCTGCCGCCGGTGACCTTCTACAAGCCGCAGGGCAACCTCAACCTGCACGCCGGTTACGCCGACGTAGCCTCGGGTGACCGCCACATTGCCCACGTGGTCAAGAGCCTGCAAGCCAGCCCGCAGTGGAAGAACATGGTGGTGGTCATCACCTTCGACGAAAACGGCGGCTGGTGGGATCACGTGGCGCCGCCCAAGGGCGACCGCTGGGGTCCGGGCACACGCGTACCGGCGCTGGTGATCTCGCCCTTCGCCCGCAAGGGAACGGTGGACCACACCGTGTATGACACCGCGTCCATCCTGCGCCTGATCACCCGCACCTTCGGCCTGGAAAAGCTGGATGGTCTCAAGGAGCGTGATGACGCCATGATCGCGCGCGGCCAGCAGCCCATGGGGGATCTGACCAACGCGCTGCAGTTCAAGGCCTGATTCGCCTTCCTTGCGCAGCAACGACAACGCCGCCGCAGGACTTTCCTGCGGCGGCGTTGTTCATGGTGCTTCCAGCAATCGTGTAGGGCCTCAGGCCAGCCAGGGCGGCGCCGTCTCGCGCAGGTTGATCTTCTTCGGAATCAGCTTGAGCTCCAGGAAGGTATCGGCAATCTGCTGTTGTTCGTCCAGGATGGCATGGGTGATGGGCAGCGTGCCGTAGCTGTAGCGGCGTACCACCACGTCCAGCACGTTCTTGGGCAATCCGAGAATGCCGGCCAGTTCGCTGGCGTAATCGTCCGGGCGGGTCCGGGCGAACTCATCCACCTTGGCCAGCTATTCCAGCGCGATGCGGATCAGGTCGCCATTCTCGCGGGCATACTCGCGCGTCGAAAAATAATAGGCGCGGTTCTTGACCACCCCATCGGCATCGGCCAGGATGCGCGCCTTCAGGGTCTGCTGGGCCGCCGCCAGGTAAGGCTCCCAGATGGCCCAGGCATCCACCGCGCCGCGTTCGAAGGCCGCCCGCGCATCGGCCGGGGCCAGCCACACCGGGGTGACGTCGCCATATTGGAGACCGTGCTTCTCCAGCAGCTTGACCAGGAAGTAATGCACGTTGGAACCCTTGTTCAGGGCGATGCGCCTGCCCTTCAACTGCGCCGGATTCTGCAGGCTGTCATCCTTGACCAGGACCGCTTCCACATAGGGACGCGGTACCGTCGCACCCACATAGACCAGCGGCGTGCCGGCCGCCTGCGAGAAGATGGGCGGGGCCTCTCCCACATCGCCGAAATCGATGGATCCCGCACCCAGCGCTTCGAGCTGCACCGGTCCGGCACTGAATTCCACCCACTTCACGGTCGCGCCCAGCGCGGCCAAACGCTGCTCCAGCGTGCCATGGGCACGGATGATGCTCAGCGCCCCCTTCTGGTAACCCACTCGCAATTGCCGCGTGGCGGCGTGCGCCGCACGCGGGCTCAGGAGCGCCGCCGCACCGGCTGCGCCCAGCGCCAGCCCGGCCGCGATAAGGCGGCGGCGCTTGCGGCTCAGTTCCACTGCGGCCAGGGCAGGTTGGCGTTTGTCTTCTTGCTGCGGCATGAGGGCTCCGTCTTTCATGGTTGAGGCGCACAGCTTAGCCAGCCGTCCTCAAACTGCGAACGAATCATTCCGCCAGTGCATAGAAGAAAAGCGGATAAGTCGCGCCATGCATATGTCAGACGCGTGCCGTGGCCTCAGATGCCGCCGCTGAGCTTGCACATCAGGTTGTCGTGAGAAACTAGAACCCATTTCATAAATAGGCGTGAGATGCGTTCTGCCCAGAAAGGGCGCTGGCAAGGCGCGCGACGCGTCGTGTGGCGGTGCCACACGCAAGGAGCGCAACGCGGCCAGCGCCCTTTCTGGGCAGAACCCGGAGGGAGCGGCCCGTTTGGGCGAATTGCTGCGTTACGAATTTGGGTCAAGACGTCCAGTCTTGACCCAAATTCGCGCCTTGCACTTCATCCCAAACGGGACTCGCTCGCACTCACGCCTATTTATGAAATGGGTTCTAGAATCACGTTGATGCCGGCGTTGCCGTTGTCCATGCGGAATTCACTATTGCCGTTGGACAGCGAGATGATGCGCACGGCCCGCGTGGCCGTTTCGGTCATCACGGTTTCCGCCGCCATGTTCAGGCAGGTCAGCACGCAACCACTGCCGGCCGCGCAAGTGCGGGTGATGTCGCTGGCCACCGGCGTGGGTGCGGCAACGCTGGCAGGAACCGGGACGGGCACCGCAGCCGCCACCTGGGCTTGCGCGAAGTTATACGAAAAGAGCAGGACCGACAGCAACGGCAAGGCTGGCAAGGTGGACGAGCGCAGACGGAGCGCAGGCATGGATGTTCCCCTTTTCTCTGGATGGATGGAATCGGGGGCTATTGCATCACAAACAAAAAAAAGACGCACCTTCTTGCGAAAGCGCGTCCAAAAGTAAGCCCCCCTCAGGGCTTCCCGGTAATCCTGTGAAGATGTCCCGCAACGGCAAAGGCCGGACATCGGCAAAACAAGTCATCCAGACTCGCGCTGCAAGTTGCCATGAGAAAACATCCCCGCTTGCTGATCGGCTGGTCCTGCGTACTGCAGCTGGTATGGGTGAGACTTTACGTTTTTGTTGTGCTGCCCTGTATCGGGAGCTTCCTGAGAACGCCACGAAATACATCAGGAATTTCCTGATGCCTCATCCCGGCGGCCACCGCCACCACCCCTTGGAGGCAAGGATTTGCGGCAGATCAAATTGGCATATGGATATGCGCAATGATCCTTTGCAGGAAAGCGAATTCCCCGTTACAGTGCATTCCCAGGGCAGATTCAAATGCGGCGCCACTTTTCAGATAGAACTGGGTGCCGCGAATCGCTCTTCCTCCGGATTCCCGTCCCCTTGCCCCTGCCGACGCGCGCCGCGCATTTTTGATAGCATGCGGGCATGGATACCTCTCACACCCCCGAATTGAGCGCGCTGGCAGACTCGGCCGAGTCAGCCAGCCTGGGCCTGTCGGCCGTCGTCGCCGGCCTGCGCACCTCGCGCGAAGTGACCAACAAGATCCGCTACCGTGGCGAGATCCGCGAGATCCCCTCGCGGGAAGCCATGCAGAAGCTCTTGCAGCATCTGCAGGCGGCCTTGTTCCCGACGCATTATGGCCATACCGATTTATCCGATGAGACCATCGATTATTTCGTTGGCAGCCAGTTGAATGCAGCGCTGGCCATCCTGCGCGAGCAGGTGCGCCGCAGCCTGTATTTCAGCAGTGATGTGGAAGAGGATGCATTACTGAGGGAGCGCGCCACGGCCATCACGCGCGAGTTCGCCCATCAGTTGCCGGCCGTGCGGGACATTCTGGTCAGCGATATCCAGGCGGCTTATCACGGTGACCCGGCAGCTTCCAGCATTTCCGAAATCCTGCTGTGCTATCCCGGCACCACCGCAATCATCTACCATCGCCTGGCGCATGCCCTGCATCAACTGGGAGCGCCGCTGCTGGCACGCCTGATCGCCGACATTGCGCATTCGGCCACCGGTATCGACATCCACCCGGCCGCGCAGATCGGCCCCAGCTTCTTCATCGACCACGGCACGGGCGTAGTGATCGGCGAGACCACCATCATCGGCCGCAACGTGCGCCTGTACCAGGCCGTGACGCTGGGCGCCAAGCGTTTCCCGCAGGAGGCCGACGGGTCACTGGTCAAGGGCATTGCGCGCCATCCCATCGTCGAGGATGACGTGGTGGTCTATGCCGGCGCGACCCTGCTGGGCCGCATCACCATCGGCCAGGGATCGGTCATCGGCGGCAATGTCTGGCTCACGCACAGCGTCCCGCCGGGCAGCAACATCTCCCAGGCGGAGATGCTCAGCGACTGTCGCCAGCCCTGATCCTTAGGGCCTGCGTGGCACCGGCGCGCGTCCACAGGCGATGGCCGCCAACGCCAGTGCCGAGGCAGCCAGTCCGTAGAGCCACAGCGATGACATCACCGGCAGCAGCAAGCCCGCCAGCATCGGCCCCATGCCGGCCCCGATATCGCGCCAGATTGCGCGTCCGGCCAGGGCATGCACGCGCTGCGCCGGTGGCGTGCGGGCCGCGACGATGGGCGCCAGCAGCGGCAACTGCAAGGCACGCAGGATCACGATCAGCCCCGCAAACAGCCACAGCAGCCCGCCTCCGAAACCGACCAGCGCCGCACAAGTGGCCAGTGACAGGATCACCAATACCTTGACCGCACCGAAGCGCTCGGCCAGCCAGCCGCCCAGCGGACTCAGGATGATTTCGCCGGCATAGCGCATGGCCATCAGCACCCCTGCCACCAGTTCGCCGTCGGCCCCGAAGGATTGCTTGCTCATGTAGGCCAGGCCGACGATGAAGAGGCCATCGAGGGTGAGCCCTTCCAGGAAGGACCACCAGTCCAGTGCATTGGGCAGCTTCCAGCGTCGCGGCTGCGGCGGTGCGTAGGCGTGCTGCGGCAGGCGGCGCGCGGCCAGCAGGCCCAGCAGCGCCGTCGTGGCGACCAGGGCGAACACCATGCGCGGCCCGATGTGCGGCGCCAGCAGCGCCGCCGTCGGCAGCCACAGCATGGGGCCGATGGCGATGACGCCGCGCGAGCGTCCGGAGCGGCGTGCTGCGCCTTGCGGAGTGGAAGTGGACATGGCCTGAGTGGACAGGTTGAGACCGGCGAAGGCCATGCCCCACAGCAGCCGCAGCGGCAGCAGCGCCCAGAAGCCGCTGGCCGCCGTATAGCCGAGGGCGCACAGGATGGCGGCGCAGACGGCCAGGGTGCAGGTGGGCCGGTCGCCGCGTTGTGCATAGAAGCTGGCGACCCAGCGATAGCCGGCGATGCGCACCAGCCGGTTGGCTGCCAGCAGCACGCCGGCCTCGGCCAGGCTGACGTGGAACTGGTCGGCATACATCGGCAAAAGCAGGTAAAGAACGATATCGCAGGGCAAGGCGGCCGAGAGCGACATGGCGGCGTGGCGCGAATCGAGGTCGGCCTGGCGGAGGTCTGGGGTGGTCATGGAGCCGATGATGCGCGCTACGCGCGCGGGCTGACAACCGATATTAATTCCGGGCATGCGTGATAATATCTGACGCATGGCCGATCTCACTCTTCCGCTCAACGCCATCCGCGCCTTTCTGGCAGCGGCCCGTCATCAGAGTTTCACGCTTGCGGCGCACGAGCTCAATGTCACGCATGGCGCCGTCAGCCGCCAGATCAAGAATCTTGAGGACTATCTCGGTATGCCGCTGTTCGAGCGGCGTACGCGGCAGGTGTTGCTGACGGAACGGGGGCGGCAATTCTTCGAGGAAGCCAGTCCGGCGCTGGGGATTCTGGCCAATGCGGCGCGGCGGGTGATGCGCGATGCGCCTACGCGGACGGTAGTGATCAATGTGCGGCCGTCCTTTGCGGTGCGCTGGCTGATTCCGCATCTTGCCGATTTCGTGGAGCGTTATCCGGGGATTGCACCGCAGGTGGTAACCAGTACGGCGACGGTGGGCAAGGCGGGTTCTTCGTTTGATATTGCAATCCGGCGGGGTGAGACCAACTGGCCTGAGACGCTCAAGGTGCAGCGGTTCATGGAGGATGAGCTGGTGCTGGTGGCTTCTCCTGCGCTGTTGCAGTCCATGCCGCTGGAGGATGTGTCAGGGTTGGCGCGGCATACCGTGCTGGTGTCGCGCAGTCGGCGCAATGATTGGGAGGACTGGCGCAAGATGGCGGGATTGAAACGCTCTCGCACTCAGGCGATGCTGCATTTCGATCATGTGCATTTTGTATTGCAGGCGGTGGTGGATGGGCTGGGGGTAGCCTTGTCGCCTGTGTCGCTGGCTGACAATGATTTGCGCTCGGGGCGATTGGTGTGCCCCTTTCCTGACTTGCGCATGACGCTGGCGCCTTACTATCTTGGGGTCAATGCTCAGGCTGGGGCTGAGGCGCAGTTGTTTGTGAAATGGTTGGCTGAATATCGTGGGTCGTTGGTTTTTGCTGGTTGATATTGCTTGGTTTCTTGCCTTGACAGGCTTGCTCTTTGTTTTTTAGGTTTGGCGTAGTCTGCACGGAATTCTTTTCTGCGCTCTAGCTTAATTCTTAACTTTCTCCGGTCGGGAGAAACGCGCCGGGAGCGGCCCGGCAGCCGCTCACTTTTCTTGTCTCGCCAAGAAAAGTAAGCAAAAGAAGGCGACCGCAGCTGCGCCGCCCTCCTTCGGAGGGTCCCCCGCTTCAGAGGCCAACAAAACGGGAAAAATAGAGTCGCTTCGCTCCGACTATTTTTCTGATCCGTTTTGTTGGCCTCTGAAGCGGCGGCGCAGATGCGGACGGCCTTACTGCCTCGCCTTCGGCATCGTGAGACCTCCGACTCGCCTTCGGCTTTGCCTTGGCGTTCTTTAACCTTCGATACGTCGCTGCGCGACTACTCAGGTCGAACGGACAGTAAATTATTTATATAAAAATCAAAACCACAACCACCGTCGGATCGAAGAAAAATCGATGTCGCAGACGAGCCAACCCAAAGCCGAAGGCGAGTCGGAGAAGTGCGAGGCCGCAGGCGAGCCCGTTTGGCTTTTCCCCATAGAGCCAGCCGCCGCAGCGGAGCGAAAAGTGGATCAGAAGAATAGCCGGAGCGAAGCGACTCTATTCTTCCCACTTTTCGCTCCGCTGCGGCGGGGACCCTCCGAAGGAGGGCTGGCTCTCTGGGGTCGCCTTCTTTTGCTTACTTTTCTTGGCGAGACAAGAAAAGTGAGCGGCTGCCGGGCCGCCCCCCGGCGCGTCCTCCCGACCGGAGAATGATAAGAATTAAGCTAGAGCGCAGGAAAGCAATCCGTGCAGACTACGCCAAACCGAACAACCAGAAAAACACCACGCCAAGACAAAAAACCAAAAACCAAAAAACAACTAAGGAAAGAAGAAAACATTCTTAGCCACAACAACAGCAGAGCGTTCTAATAACGCCAAAGTGAAAAATGCAAAAGGAAACCCCGGCATGTCATTAGAACTCTTCTGGTTCCTACCAACATCAGGCGACACCCGCTACCTGGGCAAATCCGACTTCGGCCGCGCCCCCACGCTGGAGTACATGCGCCAGATCGCCGTCACCAGCGAAACCCTGGGCTATGACGGCCTGTTGATTCCCACGGGCGCCTCCTGCCTCGACCCGTGGGTAGTGGCCGCCAGCCTGGTCCCGGTCACCCAGCGCATCAAGCTGCTGGTCGCGCTGAGAACATCACTGGGCGGCCCCGGCCCCTCTGCAAGACAAGCCGCCACCCTGGACCAGGCCCTGAAAGGCCGCCTGCTCCTCAATGTCGTCCCCGGCGGCGACGCCACCGAACTGGAAGCCGACGGCGTCTTCCTCAAACACGACGAACGCTACGAAGCAGCCGACGAATACCTCACCATCTGGCGCAAACTGCTCCAAGGCGACACCGTCAACTACGAAGGCAAACACTTCCGCATCCGCAACGGCCAATTGTTCCACCCGGCAGTGCAGCAACCCTACCCGCCCCTCTACTTCGGCGGATCGTCCCCCGCTGCCCACGACCTCGCCGCCAAACACGTCGACGCCTACCTCACCTGGGGCGAACCACCAGCCGCCGTCAAACAGAAGATCGAAGACGTGCGCGAACGCGCCGCAAAACAAGGTCGTACGGTGCGCTTCGGCGTTCGCCTGCACGCCATCGTGCGCGAAACCACCGCCGAAGCCTGGGCCGATGCCCAACGCCTCATCAGCAAACTCACCGACGACGACATCGCCCGCGCCCAGCAAAACTACGCAAAAATGGATTCAGTCGGCCAACAAAGAATGGCCGCCCTCCACGGCGGTCGCCGCGACAAGCTGGAAATCGCTCCCAACCTGTGGGCCGGCGTGGGACTGGTGCGCGGCGGCGCCGGCACCTCGCTGGTCGGCGATGCGGCCACCGTGACCGAACGCCTGCAGGAATACGCGGATCTGGGCGTGGATACCTTCGTGCTGTCCGGCTACCCGCATCTGGAAGAAGCGATCCGCTTCGCCGAACTGGTCTTCCCCTTGCTGGGCAAGAATGCCGTCACCTTGCGTGACCGCGCACAGACCGGCGGCGCCTTCGATATCCGCGCCGCCGCCTCGGCTTCCTGAGCGCAACAGCGCCTCAGGAAATCAGCTTGATGTAACCCGCCGCATCCAGGAAGCCCTCGGCCGAAAACGGTGCAGCCGGCTTGAGCTTGAAGATCCATTGCTCATACGGCGCACCATTGATGGCATCAGGCGTCTCGGACAATGCCTCGTTGATGGCGATCACCTCGCCATCCACAGGCGCATGCAAGTCCGAGGCGGTCTTGTTGGATTCGACGATGCCCGATTCAGCACCGCGCGCCAACACCTTGCCCACGGCCGGCATGTCCACATACACCAGCGGCCCCAACTGCTCCTGGCCGAAATCGGTAATGCCAATGGTCAGCGTGCCGTCGTCCTCGAGCTTGACCCACTCATGGGTCTGGGCATAGACCAGATGATCCGGAATGTGCATCACAGTCTCCTCATGCAAATGATTATTTGGCCTCAGCCTTGCTGCCATCGGCAAACACCGGCTCACCCAGGTTGAGCATCAAGCGGTTGGCCCAGGCAAAGATGGCCACCGAATGGATCAGGTCCAGCACTTCCAGCTCGTTCAAGCCCACGTCATACAGCGCCTTGATCTGCCCGGCACTGAGTTCGCCTGGCGTCTCGGTCAGCTCCGCCGAGAACCTGGCAATGGCCTGCTCGCGCGCATCCACACCGGCCCCATAAGGCGTATCAAACACCTGCCGAACCGTATCGTTACGCTTGGCCAGCTGCTCAAAACGCTGTGCATGCACCGATGCGCAATACACGCAGCCATTGATGCGCGAGACCACCAGCGAACCCAGCTCGCGCTCGGCACGCGACAATCCGCCAGGGGCGTACATGATGGCATTGAAGGCCGCCGACCGCTGACGCAGAATCTCCGGCTGGTGCGCCAGGAACAGGTAGTAATCCGACGTCTTTGCCTTGGGATGGCTCTCTTCCAGCACCTTGATCTGGTCCTCGCTGGCCGCTTCCAGCTGGATCACGTCCAGCCAGGCATCCCATTCCAGGGTCTCGTTGGTAAAGCCGTTGGCCTTGATGATGTCGCTCATGTCGACTCTCCTTACTGGGCAGCGGCAGCACGCATGGCCTTCAGGCCCGCGACCACACGCAATTGATAGGACACGAAAGCGATCAGCTGCGACAGCGCCACCACCGCAGGCGTACTGATGCCAGCGGCCGGCAGTTTTTCGATGGCCGCCTTGTCGCCTTCCACCGGCCGCTGCGTCAGCGCGCGGGTAAAGACCAGCATGGCGCGCAAACGGCCCTCCGGCAACTGCTCAGGCTCGCCACTGTCGGCCACCGCCAGTTGCGCCGCATCAGCCGGCACGGCCTGCGCACGTTCGCGGTAGTGCGCAGCCAGATCGGACGCGCCCGCCAGACGGCAGGCGTACAACGCCACCAGCAGGCGCTCGTCCAGACCGATGCCCTCCAGCGCCGGATCGAACAGCGTGTCATAGCTGCCCTGCGAAGCCACGGCCACCTTGTCGCGCTGATGGCGCAGGCCGTGCAGAGGAGTGCCAGCGGCCAGGCCGGCCAGCTGGTCGATGACATCCTTGCTGATGTCGTAGACAGGGGTACTCATGAAATTTCCTTTGTGGATGTGTGCCTGGCCAGCGCGTCGCGCAGGAAGTGCTGCGCCTGCTGCCAGGCGTCGAGATCGGCGCGGGCATTGGCGGCGGGTTCGCCACCGCCGGTACTGATGCGCCCCGACACCGGATGCGCATACGTGGTCTGCGTGGTCGGGACAAACGGGAACAGGATCGAATGGCCGGCGTGCGCATAGTTGCGCCACACCACCGGCCAGGGATGCGCCACCTCGGCCAGCTTGTCCCGCACCATGGCGCAATACAGGCTGGATGGCCAGGAGCCATCGTCAGTGGCCGACAGCAGCAGCACCGGCGCGGCAATCCTCTCCACCGGAATGCGGGCGCGCGCCACTGCCTCCGGATCTTGCAGCGCCGTCAGCATCGCCAGTTCATGGCGATGCGGTGACGGGCCCTCGTCAAACGGCGTCCAGCTAGCTGTGCGGTTACCCTGCCATTGATGCGGCAAGGGCTCGCCGCGCAGCAGCCAGGTCGGACCTTCCCGCCCTACTGCCGGGTCAGCCGCGTTCTGGCCACTGTGCACCAGCGCGCTGGGCACATAGGCCAGCACCGCCGAAACCTTCTGCGGGAAGGTCGCGCCCAGCAGCAGCACCAGCTCGCCGCCACGGGACTGGCCGCTGATGGCGACGAAATCATGCAACGGCTGCACCTCGGCACGCAGCCAGTCCAGCCCGCGTTCGAAATATTCCAGCGGCGTATTGGAGATGTAAGCCGACAGGCCCGGCGCCTTGAAATAGGCCAGCGCAAAGGCAGCGTAGCCGCGCGAGGCATACAGCGCCGCACGCGGTTCATTGATGCCGCCACCGGAACCGTTGAGGATCATCACCGCCGGATGCGGCCCAGGGGTGGCCGGCAGGAACAGCGTGCCCACCAGTCCCTGCTCGCGCACCTCGCGCCGGGTCACCCCGGCACCGGCCAGCCGCTGTACCAGCTCGGTACTGGCCGGTGCGCAAGGCACCAGGCCGGGCTGATCCAGCGACGAGACCGTCAGGATGGTCACCAGCGGGGCCATGGCGTCGGCGTGGAAGTTGTCGCGGCGGCCAGCCTGCATCGGCTTTTGCGACCACAGCAGCCCCATGGGATCGATGCCGCAGTAATCACCATCAATGGCCGGGTTCATGCTCACGTCGACATTGCCATGGGCATCGGCGATGTAGCAGGCGGTGCTGCCCCACTGCGCAGCATTGCGCAAGGTGGACGAGGAAATGCGCACCGGCTCGCCCGGATGCGCACCCCGCACGATGATGCGGCGGGGTACGTCGATCAGGTCGTCGGCCGGGCTGACCTCGATGGAGAAGTTGGGCATGGCCTTACTTCTTGTCCTGGGTCACCATCATGGCCGTGGTGCGGTCGCTGCTGATGGGGGTGACCTTCAGGCCCTTCTTGGCAGCCCAGATGTTCTGGTAGTGATACAGCGGAATCACGCCCACTTCATCGGAGACCGTCTTGGCAGCGCCGCGCAGGATGGCTTCCCGCTTGGCGGCATCGAACTCGGCAGTCGAATCGGCCAGGGCCTTGTCCACGGCCGGGCTGCTGTAGTGGTTCCAGTTGGAGGCGCCGATGCCCTTCTTGGGATCGACCGTGCCCAGCACGTTGACCAGCGCATAGCTGGCTTCGCCGGTACCGTTACCCCAGGCCAGCACCGAGACCGCAAACTCGTTCTTGTTGGCGCGCGAGGAATAAGATGCCCACGGCAGCACCTCGACCTGGGTCTTGATGCCGATGCGGGTCCAGAACTGGGCCACGGCCTGCATGGTTTCCGGTGCTTGCGGATAGCGGTCGTTGGGCACGTGGATGGTCAGCTTGAAACCTTCCGGGAAACCGGCGTCGGCCAAGAGCTTCTTGGCCTGTGCGGCGTCAAAGGGAATGTTCTTGATCTCCGGGTTGTAGCCGAAGGTATCGGCCGGCATCCACTGGTTGGCCTCGGTGGCCGCACCCTGCAGGATGCGGTCGATCAGGGCCTTGCGGTTGATGGCCAGCGACATGGCACGGCGCACGCGCACGTCCAGCAGCGGGTTCTTCTCCAGCGGCTTGCCGTTGTTGTCGGTGATGAAGGGACTCGGACCTTCATGGAAGCTCGGCTGGATCAGCAGCACGCGCAGGCCGTTGTACGGATAGACCTTGACGTTGGGCGACTGCTTCAGCTTGGCCAGGTCGGATACCGACACCTTGTCGATCACGTCCACGTCGCCCGACAGCAGCGCCGCAGTACGTGCCGCGCCATTGTTGATGTAGCGGTAGTTGACCTTTTCCCAGAGGGCCTTGCCGTTCCAGTAGTCATCGTTACGCTGCATCACCACGCGGTCGCCCGGCGTGTAGGAAACGAACTTGTAGGGGCCGGTGCCGATCATGGCGGCACCGCTGTTGTAGTTCTCGGTGGTGGACTTCTCACCCACGTGCTTGCTGACGATGTGCACCGAGGCCAGGTTCAGCGGCAGGTCCGGGTTGGGGATGTTGGTCTTGATGACCAGGGTCAGCGGGTCCTTGGCGGTGACCGATTCCACCGTGCGCAGGTAGCCGGCGAAGGTGGCCACGCTGCCCGGCACCGCGCGGGCACGCTGGTAGGAGAAGATCACGTCGTCGGCGGTGAAGGGCTTGCCATCCTGCCACTTGACGTTGGGACGCAGCTTGAATTCCCAGGTCTTGGGGTCGATGTTCTTCCAGCTCACGGCCAGGCCCGGCACCAGCTTGTTGTAGTCGTTCTGGACCAGCAGGTCCCAGAAATGCAGGTCCACCGAGCGGTCGCCGGCGTGGTTGTTCAGTTGCGGATCCAGCGACGAGAGCGGATCGGCAAAGCCGATGTTCAGGTTCTGCGCACGCGCCGCATCGGCGCCGGCAGCCAGGGCCGCGCCGGTCAGGGCGATGGCCAGCAGGCGGGTCAGGAGAGTTTTCTTCATGGTCGGGTTCCTCTGTGGTCAGGGTGGAAGCACTGCGGATACATCAGTTTGGGGTTTTCTGTATGCGGCCCCTCTTCCCGTTCGGACTGAGTAGCAACGCAGTTGCGTATCGAAGGCGCACTTGCCGCAGCATCAGCGCCTTCGATACGGCCCCACGGGGCCTACTCAGTCCGAACGGCAGGTAAAACATTTCAACAATCCTTGTCAGCGGCCATCATTGAGATGACAGGCACTCATATGCCCCGGTGCGATCTCGCGCAACAGCGGCTGCTCTTCACGGCAGCGCTGCGTGGCATGCGGGCAGCGCGGGTTGAAGTGGCAGCCCGATGGCGGGTTCAGCGGACTGGGGATCTCGCCCCTGATGGCGGTGAATTCCTTCTTGCGCGCGGCCATGCGCGGCACTTCGGCCAGCAGCGCCTGCGTGTAGGGATGGTTGGGCTGGCCGAACAGTTCGCCCACCGGCGCGCTCTCCACCACACGTCCCAGGTACATGATGACCACGCGGTCCGACACGTGCTCCACCACGCCCAGGTCATGGCTGATGAAGAGATAGGTCAGGCCCAGCTCTTCGCGCAGGTCCATGAACAGGTTCAGGATCTGCGCCTGGATCGACACGTCCAGCGCCGCCACCGCTTCATCGCAGACCAGCATCTGCGGCTGCACCGCCAGCGCGCGGGCGATGCCGATGCGCTGGCGCTGGCCGCCCGAGAACTGGTGCGGATAACGGTCGCGCAAGGCGGGATCGAGACCGGCACGCAGCAACTGGCGGCACACGTATTCATCGAGGTCGCCCTCGACCTTGCCATTGACCTGGGCCGCCTCGCCGACGATCTGGTCGATACGCAGGCGCGGGTTCAGGCTGGCATAGGGATTCTGGAAAATCATCTGCACCTGCAGGCGGGCCTCGGCCTCTTCCTTGCGGCTCAAGCCGGCACGGTCGCGGCCATTGACCAGCACCTGGCCATCCGAGGGATCGAGCAGGCCGCAGGCCACCCGGCCCAGCGTGGACTTGCCGCAGCCGGACTCGCCGACCAGCCCGACCACTTCGCCGGGCAAGACCTTCAGGTCCACCTGGTCCAGCGCATGGGTGACGGCCGGCGCATGGCCCCAGCCGCGCGCCTGCAGCTGGCGCGCCAGCCAGCCCTGGCGGCGTTCGCCGAAGCGGCGGCTGACGGCGCGGGTTTCGATGAGGGGAATGACGGCCTTATCCATGGTGCTCGTTGCTCTGTGGGCGGGGGGTCGGGTGATAGCAGCGCACCCGGTGCGCCGGCAGCGGCTCGCTGATGGCGGGCACCACCAGGCATTGCTGGGAGAGACGTTCGCAGCGGGCCGCGAAGGCACAGGTCGGCGGCAGGTGCAGCAGGTTGGGCGTCATGCCGGGAATCTGGCGCAGGCGCGCACCGCGCCGGTTGTTGCTGGGCAGGCTGCCGATCAGGCCCTGCGTGTAGGGGTGCAGCGGCGCATCCAGCACGGCGTCCACACTGCCCTGCTCGACGATGCGCCCGGCATACATCACCGCCACCTCATCGGCCAGGCCCGCCACCACCGAGAGGTCGTGCGTGATCCAGATCAGCGCCGTGCCGTGCTGGCGCGCCAGTTTCTGTACTTCCGACAGGATCTGCGCCTGGATGGTCACATCCAGCGCGGTAGTCGGTTCATCGGCAATGATGAGGTCGGGCTTGTGCAGCATCGCAATGGCAATGGCCACGCGCTGGCGCATGCCGCCTGACAGCTGGTGCGGATAAGCCTGCAGGCGTTCCTCGGGGCTGGCGATGCCCATCATGCCCAGGGTGTCGCGGGCCAGTTCGCGCGCCTGCTGGCGGCTCACCTTGCTGTGCGCCAGCACGGCATCGACCATCTGCGCCTCGACCTTGAGGACCGGGTTGAGCGTCATCATCGGGTCCTGGAAGATCATGGCGATGCGGTTGCCCTGCAATTCGCGCAGGGAGGTCTTGTCCATGCCAACCAGATCGCGGCCCTGGAACAGGATCTCGCCACCGACGATGCGGCCCGGCGCATCGACCATGCCGAGAATGGAAAAACCGGTCACGCTCTTGCCCGAACCGGACTCGCCCACCAGCCCGAGAATGCGGCCACGGGCGACCGACAGCGACACGTCATCGACGGCCGGCAAGATGCCTTCGGGGGTAAAGAAATGCGTGCGCAGATTGCGCACTTCCAGAGTGGGTGCGCTCATTTCTGCCACCGTGGGTTGAGGATGTCGCGCAGGCGGTCGCCGACCAGGTTGATGGCCACGATCACCACCAGCAGCGTGATGCCGGGATAGAAGCTGATCCAGTATTCGCCCGAGAGCATGTATTGGTAACCATTGGAAATGAGCAGGCCCAGCGAGGGTTCGGTAATGGGCACGCCCAGGCCGAGGAAGGACAAGGTCGCTTCCAGCGTGATGGCGCGCGCCACCTGCAAGGTACCGATGACGATCAGCGGCGGCAGGCAGTTCGGCAGGATGTGGCGCACCATGATGCGCCAGGAAGACAGGTTCAGACCGCGTGCGGCTTCCACGTATTCCTTGCGCCGCTCGACCAGCGCCTGGCCGCGCGCGGTGCGGGCGTAATACGCCCACTCCAGCACCACCAGCGTGGCCATCACGTTGAAGATGCCCTTGCCCACATAGGCCAGGATCAGCATCGCCACCAGGATGGACGGGAAGGACAGCACCAGGTCGGCAAAGCGCATGAGCAGCGTATCGAGCTTGCCGCCTGCATAGGCCGCCAGCAGGCCGATCAGGGTGCCGATCACGCCGGCAATGAGGGCCGAACCCACGCCGATGCCCACGCTGATGCGCAGGCCGTAGAGGATGGCCGAGACCAGATCGCGGCCCTGGCCATCGGTACCGAGCCAATAGGTGAACGTCCCCGCACCATTGGGGCTGCCCGGATGCAGGCGCGCATCGAGCACGTCCAACTGCATCAGGTCATAGGGGTTCTGCGGTGTAATCCACGGGGCGGCAATGGCACCGACGATCAGCAACAGCACGATCACCAGCCCCAGCATGGCCGAGCGCGAGGCCACGAAATGGCGTATCACGCGCCGCCACGGCGATTCTCGGCGCGGGGCCTGGAAGGCCGACAGCTCGGCCACGCGGGCGCGCACCTGTTCTTGCGTCATCGTGACTTCGGTCTGTGGCACGCTCATGCCTTGGCCTCCACCCGCACGCGCGGGTCCAGTAGCTTGTAGAGCACGTCCACCACCAGGTTGATGGTGACGAACATGCAGACGATCACCATCAGGTAGGCCACGATCACCGGGCGATCCAGCGCATTGATGCTGTCCAGGATCAGCTTGCCGGCACCGGGCCAGGCGAAGATGCTTTCAGTGACCACCGCAAAGGCAATGGTGGAGCCGAACTCCAGCCCGACCACCGTCACCAGCGGAATGAGGGTATTGCGCAGCACGTACATCAGCACCACGCGCGCCGGCGACAGGCCCTTGGCGCGGGCGAACTTGACGAAATCCATCGGCAGCACCTCGCGCACGTTGGCGCGGGTGAGACGGATCACCAGTGAAATCTTGAACAGCGACAGGTTGATGGCCGGCAGGATCATGTGGCGCCAGCCGTCGGCGGTGAGCCACGACCACTGCACGCCAAACAGCTCGGCAGTCTGGCCGCGTCCGCCCGAGGGCAGCCACCCCAGCGTGACCGAGAAGGCCATGATCAACATCAGGCCGATCCAGAAGGTCGGCAGCGAAAAACCGAAGATGCTGGAAGTCATCACCAGGCGCGAGAAGGGATGATCCGGCTTCATGCCCGCAAACAGCCCCAGCGGCACGCCCACCAGCAAGGCCAGCAACAAGGCCGCGAAAGCCAGCTCCAGCGTGGCCGGCAGGCGCTGGAAAATCAGCAGGATGGCCGGGGTGTTGTAGACGAAACTGTTGCCCAGGTTGCCGTGCAGCGCGCCATTGAGGAAGGCCAGGTACTGGCGCCACACCGGCTGGTCCAGCCCCAGTTCCTTGATGATGCGCAGGCGGTCCACCTGGTCGACATCCTGGCCGATCAGGATATCGACCGGGTTGCCGATCATGTGCAGGCCGAAGAAGACGATCACCGTCATCAACAGCACCACCATCAGGGCCTGCAGCACGCTCTTTGCAATGGCCGCACTCATGCGGGCAGCTCCCAGGGCGCTTCGGTCCACTCGTCGCCTTCCAGTTCCGGTTCTTCGTAGGCCTGGATGTTGCGGTAGTGATACTCGACGTCCTCGCCGTACATCAGCGCGGCAATGCCCTGCGCCAGGCGATAGGCGCCATCGCTGATGGCGGGGATGTCGCCGGAGACCGTGCCATGGCTGGCCGCAGCCGGATAGCAGAAGCAATGCACGCGCTCCAGCCCCGGCAGGCTGCCCGGGGTCTTCTGCTGGAATTCGAACACCGGCCCCAGGTAAGGCGAATCGGCCAGCTCCTGGTCTTCTTCGCCGACCGGCGGATTGTAGCGGTCGCTCCAGTTGAGGATGTGCGGGGCGATGTCCTTGAATTCGCTACGCAGGCTCCAGTCGATCTTGAAGCCGGTGGAGAAGAACAGGAAATCCAGTTCCAGCGGGCCGCGATTGGTCTGCAGCAGCAGCGTGCCGTCCGGGTTGACCTCGACTGATTCGATGGCGGTGCCCAGCAGGAAGCGTGCATTGGCAAAGCGCGAGACGCGACGGGTGCTGCCCGAGGGTGGCGGCACCTGCTGCGCATTGACGTAGTGGCGGATGCGCCACTTCCATTCGTCCGGCAGGTGCAGGTGGCCGTTAACCAGGCCGGGGCTGCCCGAACCCTTGCCCTTGTTGATGCGCGGCAGGTCCTTGCGGCGGATCAGCATGTCGACGCGCGCCGCGCCCTCTTCCAGTGCGGTGGCCGCGCTGTCCATGGCGGAGGCCCCGCCACCGATCACGCCCACGCGCTTGCCCTTGAGGCTGGCATAGTCGAACAGATCCGAGGAATGCGCCCAGCGATCGCGCGGCAACTGATCGGCCAGCGGCGGCAGGTAGGCGCCACCCAGGCCGTCGCGGCCGGTGGCGACCACCACACGGCGCGCCAGTACTGTCGAGGTACCGGCCGGCGATTGCAGTTGCAGTGCCACGATGCCATCGGCGCGCGGCTGCACGGCCAGCACGCGGTGTTCGTTACGAATGTCCAGCTGCATCACGCGGCGGAACCAGCGCAGGTAATCCATCCATTGCAGGCGCGGGATCTTGTCCAGCGCCTCCCAGGCGGCCAGGCCGAACTGCGCCTCGAACCAGGCACGGAAGGTCAGCGCCGGGAAGCCCAGGGCAGGACCGGTCAGGGTCTTGGGCGAACGCAGCGTTTCCATGCGCGCCGTGGTGGCCCAGGGGCCTTCGAAGTCCTTGGGCGACTGGTCATAGATCACATTGGGAATGCCCAGGTGCGACAGCGCCACCGAGGCCGCCATGCCGGCCTGGCCACCGCCGATGATGGCCACGTCGATCACCGGCACGCCATCGCGCAGGGTGGCCGGGGTCCACGACTTGCCGGGCAGCGCCAGCCATTGCAGGTCCTGGCGCAGGCGCGCCTCCAGTGCGGCCAATCCTTGCGGGGGAGCAGCGTGGTCAGAATGGCTCAGGGTCGGTTCGGTCTCTTGCATATCGCCTCGTCAAAAGCATGAAAAGACGCCACAGGCCAGATGGCCCGTGATCGTCTCGATTCGGGTTTTGTGATGCAACGCCCTTCCCGGTTGACGCTGCTGCTGTGTTGCTGCGGCACTACGGACTGCTTGCTGCAAAATCATTTACAACAATTCATCGTGCAGGCTGGCGTCGCGTTTGACGAAGCCCTGCAAGGTGGTGCGCGCGGCCTTTTCCACGGCATCGATCAGGCGTTGCGTCACGCCCTCGACCGGCTTGCCATAGGGCGTGACCACGCCAAAGTAAAACGGAATCTCCACCGCCAGGCGCTTGACCACCATCCCCTCGATGGGCATGCCATAGGCCGTGGCCGGCTCCACCAGCGCCACGCCCAGCCCGGCACGGGCGGCCATGATGGCGTTGAAGGAGGTATTGGTATCGATGGCCACGTCGAGCTGGCTGTCCTCGCCCAGCGCCGTTTCCACACGCTGGCGCAGGCGATAGCGGTTGGACATGGTGATGACGCGCTGGCCGCGCAGGGCCGCCCGTGTGAGCTTGTCCTTGCGCGCCAGCGGATGGTCGGCGCGCACCACCGCCACACAGGGCGCCTCACCAATCCAGTGCAGATCCAGCCCGCGATGGGCCACCGGCAGCGACGTCAGCCCCAGGCTGACGGTGCGATGCAAGACCGCATGCACCACCTGCTCGGCCGAAGCGCTGCGCAGGTGGACGTGCTCCGGGAAGGTGCAACGGGAATCGGCGGCCAGCAATTGCAGCGCCGACGGGGCAATGGTGGAAGCCAGTGCGGGCGTGGCGATCAGGTGGACCGGATGGACTTCTTCGCGGGCGATTTCCTGGGCCCGCTCGCGGATGCTGCGCAGGCCCACCAGCGAGCGCTCCACTTCCTCATAGAGCAGGAAAGCCTTGGCCGTGGGGGTAACGCGCGGGCCGTTGCGGTCGAACAGGGCATAGCCCAGCTCGGCTTCAAGCTCGCCGATGGCCTTGCTGACGGCCGGCTGCGAACGGCCCAGGCTGCGGCCGGCACCGGTCACGCTCCCCAGGGTCATTACGGCAGCAAATGCCTCCAGCTGATTCAGGTCCATCGAAATCGCATTCCTTGATCAAAGTGCTTGCATATGATTTTCGAATTATAGGTTTGCTTGTATTCTATTTCAGTATAATAATTTTGTATAAGCAAATGCATGAGGCGTCCGGGAACCGGGAATCCCGCTGCCCTCCTGCCTTGCGGCCGGGCCGGGCGAAATGCTTTACATCAATTTTCGATATACGTATATACAAATGCGCGCAAAGTCGTATTCCGAACAGGGGCGGCGGCGTTACTGTGTATGTACGGCCTCAGGCCATCCTGCTCAACTGCAACACCCTGGACTCTCCGGAACACCGTCATGAACGCCCCTGCCCCCTGTCGCCCGCCAGCCGATCTTCGCTTCCCCATCTACCTGGACTATGGCGCCACCACGCCGGTCGATCCGCACGTGGCCCGCGTCATGTGCGACTTCCTGACCGACAAGTTCGGCAATGCCGCCAGCAGTTCCCATCCCTTCGGCTGGGAAGCGCGGCGCGCGGTGGACAAGGCACGTGCGCAGGTGGCCGGCCTGGTGGGCGCCCGGCCCGATGAAATCATCTGGACCTCGGGCGCGACCGAATCCAACAACCTGGCCCTGAAGGGAACAGCCCATGCCCTGCGGGCGCAGGGTCGCGGCAAGCACCTCATCACGGTGGCGACCGAACACAAGGCCGTGCTGGACACCATGCACACGCTGGAAAAGGCTGGCTTCGAGGTAACCTACCTGCAACCCGGTGCGGATGGCCTGATCACCCTGGCCCAGTTCCGCGCGGCGCTGCGGCCGGATACGCTGCTGGCGTCGGTGATGTACGTGAACAACGAGATCGGCGTGATCCAGCCGATTGCCGAACTGGGCGAACTCTGTGCCGGGCATGGCGTGGTCTTCCACGTGGATGCCGTGCAGGCTGCCGGCAAGATCGCCATCGACCTCGCGCAGCTGAAGGTGGACCTGATGTCCTTCTCGGCGCACAAGGTCTACGGTCCCAAGGGCATCGGTGCTCTGTATGTACGCCACAATCCCGACCTGAAGCTGGAAGCCCAGATCGACGGTGGCGGCCATGAAAACGGCATGCGCTCCGGCACCCTGGCCACGCATCAGATCGTGGGCATGGGCGAGGCCTTCGCGCTGGCGGGCGACTTGCTGGAAGAAGAAGGGCGACGCATCCGCGCCCTGCGCGACCGCCTGTGGTCGGGGCTGGCGACGCTGCCGGGGGTGCAGTTGAATGGCAGTGCAGAGGCGCGCGTGCCGCACAACCTCAACGTGAGTTTCCCGCCGACGCGCTATGGCACGCTGGGCAGCCAGTTGCTCGGCATTGCGGTATCGGCCGGGTCGGCCTGCAATTCGGCGGCATCCGCGCCCTCTTTCGTACTGCTGGCCATCGGCCGCTCGCCGGAAGTGGCGCGCAATGCCGTGCGCTTCTCGCTGGGACGCGGCACCACCGAGGCCGAGATCGACTACGTGATCGCCACGGTGCGGCAAGTGCTGGCGCATGAGGTCGAGACGGCGCTGCTGGCTGACCACTGACACCTACCGGGCGGCTGATCTGGTTTCACGGAGGACGCGCAGAGCCAGGCCCGTATGACTCACCGCATGCCACGGAGTGATCCGTGGCTTTTTTATGCCTTGTTACCGCGCGTGGACCCTGGCCTCAACCATGCACCAACACCAAGGGGCGAATCCGCGACTTGATCACGGGCAGCAGCTCCCGACGAGCTACACGGACATCGTATTGCGCCTGGAGGTTGAGCCAGAACAGCGGGTCCATCTTGAAATAGACGCCCAGACGCATGGCCGTATCGACCGTCACCGGCCGCTTGGCGTTGATGATTTCGCTGATGCGCGAGACCGGTACGTCGATATCGGAGGCGACACGGGCGGCCGTTATTCCCATCGGCTTGATGAACTCCTCCAGCAGAATTTCACCTGGGTGAATCTCTTCCAATTTCTTGCTCATGATGACTTCCTGGTGATAGTCCACGATTTCAACATCGTGGGCGGCTTCGTCTCTGCATCTAGATTTCTTCTCTGCAGGTTCTTCTAAACAGAAACCGTGAGATAGAACGCCTCATCCTAAGACACTCAGATGCCGAAGATGTCCACTCGTCGCAAACTTTCGACCATATCCCGAAATTATCGGACACCGGGACAGGCGCAAACTTGGTGCCCCCCGCCCCAAGATCGCCCTCACTGCCCTTCCATCGGCCACTGCAATTCGGCATACTGGGATGCCGGATCATCATGGCGCGCCCCGATGCACCCATGCCTGCCAGCGCGTCGCAAGTCCCTGCGGACACACTGCAGCCAGCCTGGCATGGTCATTGCAGGCCCGCCCCGGCACGACACATCCATTTCAAGATCTCAACCAAAGGGGGTTCCATGAAGTTTGCCAAACCGGCGCTGGCCGTCTCGCTGGCCCTGCTGGGCATGTCCACCCAACTCGCGCATGCCGATGCACTGGCCGATATCCAGAAGGCGGGCACGGTGCGCATCGCCGTGCCGCAGGATTTTGCGCCCTTCGGCTCGGTCAATGCAGAGCTGCAACTGCAGGGGCTGGATATCGACGTGGCCAGACTGATCGCCCAGAAGATGGGGGTGAAGGTGCAACTGGTCCCGGTGGCCAGCGCCAACCGCATCGCCTACCTGCAGACGCACAAGGCCGACCTGGTGATTTCCACTCTGGGCAAGAATGCCGAGCGCGAAAAGGTGATCGACTTCTCGCAATCCTATGCGCCCTACAACAACAGCGTCTTCGGCGTAGCCTCGGTCAAGGTGAGCGGTCCGGCCGACCTGGCCGACAAGACCGTGGGCGTGGCACGCGGCACCTTCCAGGATCTGCAGCTGACCGACACCGCGCCCAAGAGCGCCACCATCAAGCGCTACGAAGACAACAATGCCATGATCGCGGCCTACGTCTCCGGACAGGTGCAACTGGTCGGCACCGGCGACTTCGTCGCTTATGCGCTGGCAGAGAAAGCGCCCAACAACAAGCCCGTGCTCAAGTACATCATCAATGAATCGAGCTGCAGCGTCGGCCTGAACAAGGGCGAAGCAGCCCTGCTGGCCAAGGTCAATGATGTGCTGACCGCGGCCAAGAAGAGTGGCGAACTCAACGCGATCGTGCAGAAATGGCTCAACGTTCCCCTGCCCGTGAAGATGGCCACGACATTCCAGTAAGCAATCCAGAGAGTAAAAATGAAAATGGCCCGCCAAGGCGGGCCAAATGTTGTCTGAGGGCGGCTTACTGGTAAGTGGTCGCCATCTTTTCCGGCAGCGGCACGTTGAGCCACTTCTTGACGATGCCATTGAGTTCACCGCTCTTCTTCGATGCCGTAAGCGCATCGTTGACTTTGGCCATGAGCGCCGGCTCGCCCTTGTTCATGCCCACGTAGCAGGTCGAGACGTTGATGATGTATTTCAGCACAGGCTTGTTGTTGGGGGTCTTGTCCGCCAGCGCATAGGCCACGAAGTCGCCCGTACCCACGATCTGCACCTGGCCCGAGACATAGGCCGCGATCAGGCCATTGTTGTCTTCGTAGCGCTTGATGGTGGTGCTCTTGGGAACGCTGTCGGTGAGCATCAGGTCCTCGAAGGTTGAACGCGCCACGCCCACGGTCTGGTTGGCCAGGTCAGCGGGGCCGGCGACCTTGATGGCGGCCACGCCAAAGACGCTGTTGTTGTAGGGCGCATAGCCCTGCGAGAAATCGATCACCTTTTCGCGTTCGGCATTCTTGCCCAGGGTGGAGATGATGAGGTCGATCTTGTGCGTCTGCAGGAAGGCCATGCGGCTGGAGATGGGCACCGGCACCAGCTCGGCCTTCACACCCAGGCCCTTGGCGACCAGCTTGGCCACGTCGATGTCCAGGCCCTGCAGTTGCAGGTCCGAGGTAACCGAGCCATAAGGCGCAAAGTCCTGCGGCACCCCGATCTTGACCACGCCGGCCTTCTGGATGTCGGCCAGGTTGTCAGCCTGGGCAAGACCTGACGTGACGGACAGTGCGGCCATCAGGCCCAGCGATGCAGCGGTTGCGGTCTTGATGAACTTCATGGTGTTTCCCTTGTGGTCGTTGAATGTGAATAATGGTGCAGCGGGGCAAAAACCTTAAGAAAGTCCCGAATGCTCGCCGCCTGCACCCTGCCCGGCGACCTTATGGAATCACCGGCAGCATGCCGCCCAAAGCTCTGCAAGGAGCATGCCAGCGCAGCAAGGATGGTATAAACAGTTTCCGTACCGACAGGCTTGGCGGCGTTGCCATCCCGCAGTCGATATCGCTGTGGATATCGACCACGCAAAGAAGCGCCGGATCTCGAAGTTCTAAGGTTTGTCGAGGCCGGCTCCGATTCCGCTGCCCGCGTCAATAGCGCGCCACAGAGGGAAAACGGGACGCGGACGCCATCCTTGAAAGCGACCGTATCGCAAAGAAATCTAAATGATTGCAATACCTGTCCTGAGAGGCGAGTTACCGGGAATTCGCTTGACACGACAGCAAAGCAGGAATAAAAAGCGGGGGCACGTTCGCTGTTGCGATCCCGCTTAACATTTGCAACAGCATTCCCGCCACATAAGAGCGGCCAGATAAAAATCGTAAAATCATAGAAATTTGTGCTTTTGTTTTTACGATCGAAGTTATATTGCCGCAGGCACTCTACCAATGTCGTTCCAGACCAATCAATAGGGAGATACCTCCATGCCCAAGCGTTCCAAGACACCCGAGCCAGTCGTGGTAGTTCCGCCGCAATTCCTGACCGAGCCGGATGGCTTTCTGAATGTCCCGGTGAGCCGCAAGACGCGCGACCACATCCACCACCTGAAGAAGAGCATGCGCGTCTCCAGCCAGGCCGAGGTGATCGAAAAGGCCGTGGCCATCGTCCGTGCCATCGACCTGGCCGCCAAGGGTGAACTGCCCGAAAACTGATACATCCTCGCCGCAACCGGTTCCGGTTGCGGCCTCTCCCTCTGTTCTGCTCCCGCCGTTTTGCCCCGTGCGCAGCAATGCGTCGGCCATAAAAAAGGCTGTCCGAAGACAGCCTTTCACACCGACAGATTCTCCGGTTACATCATCGCACGCACCTGCTGCGGCAGCCGGAAGATCGCCACCTTGCTGGCCAGCTCTGCGGCCTGTCCCTGCATGGAACGCGAAGCGGCAGCGGCTTGTTCCACCAGCGCGGCGTTCTGCTGCGTGACTTCATCCATCTGCGCCACCGCCTGATGCACCTGTTCGATGCCGGCACGCTGTTCGTCGCCGGCAGCGCTGATCTGGCCGATGATGGTATTGACCTGGGCCACGCTGTGCACGATTTCCTGCATGGTCTGACCGGCCTTCTTGACCAGCTGGGCGCCGGAATCGACCTTCTCCACCGAGTCGCCGATCAAGACCTTGATTTCCTTGGCGGCGGCGGCCGAGCGCTGGGCCAGGCTGCGCACTTCGGTGGCCACCACGGCAAAGCCGCGTCCCTGCTCGCCGGCACGCGCAGCTTCCACCGCCGCGTTCAGGGCCAGGATGTTGGTCTGGAAAGCGATACCGTCGATCACGCCGATGATGTCCACGATCTTGCGCGCCGACGCATCGATGGCATCCATGGTGGAGACCACGTTGCCGACGATCTCGCCGCCCTGTCCGGCGATGTGAGAGGCGGCCTGTGCCATCTCCGCAGCCTGGCGTGCATTGGCACTGTTCTGCTGGACCGCGGAGGTCAGCTCTTCCATCGAGGAGGCGGTTTCTTCAAGCGAGCTGGCCTGATGCTCGGTACGGGCCGAGAGGTCCTGGTTGCCGGCGGCGATTTGCTGCGAAGCCGTGGCAATGGTGTCGGTGCCGGTCCGCACGTTGGAGACGATATCGACCAGCGCGGCATTCATCTCGCGCAGTGCGCCCAGCAGTTCGCCGGTTTCGTCGGGCGCATGGTCGGTAATGGTCTTGGTGAGGTCGCCATTGGCCACCTTGCGGGCGGTATCGAGCGCATCGGCCATGGGTACCGTGATGGAGCGGCTGATGGCCATCGCGGCGATCAGGCCGAGCAGGATCGCCACCGCTGCCGAGACGCCCAGAATGGTGGCCGAGGTCACGTAAGTCGCATGCGCGGCTTCGCTGGCCTCGCGCATCTGTCCCTCATAGCGAGCCACCATCTGCTGCAGCGTGGTCAGCAGTTCGCCCTGGGTCTTGTAGCGGGGGCCGAAGAGCAGGCGTTGCCCTTCTTCGTTCTGGTTCTTCAGGCCGAGTGCAACGACATCGTTGGTGAAGGCGAAATAGGCCTTGCTCTGCTCATCGGCGCGCGCCACCAGGCTGCGCGCTTCCTCGCTCAATGCGTTGGAGCGCAAATAGTCCAGCGCCTTCTGATATTCGGCCAGGTCCTTGTCGATGGACTGCTTGTTACTGGCCATCTGCGCTTCATCCGACAAGATGATGATGTTACGCGCTGAACGCGCCACGTTCATCATCAGATATTGCATCTTCTGGGTCGCATTGACCTTGGGATAAATAAAGCCGCTGAGTTCGGAAGAAGTTCTGTCCAGGGAGGACATACGGGTGATGCCGATGACGGTGATGATCACCAGCAACAGCAGGAGCACGGCAAAGCCGGCAGCCAGGCGTGCGCCCAGGCGAAGACGACGGAGAGGATTCATGTGGATCGCGAAGTGGAGAGGGAACGAGACCGGCGGGGGTACCGGTTGTTGGATAGTAAGCTGGATGGGCTGCGGCATCAGGCCGGAACAGAGGGGCAGAGACAGGTCTGATCGGTCTTTGGGACACACCGCCGGACAGCACTGCCGCGCTTGCCCCCAGAGCCTGCGCACCCCATTCACGGCACCGACAGCACTACCCGCTTGCGGCCCATGACGAGACGATACGGATCGCAAAGAGAGGAAAAGAGGGAACTTTACTGCGCAAGCGCAAGTTTGGCCGCCCCGCGACTTCTGGTATAACCACGGTACGTTGCCCGCCTCCCCCCGATCGCGGACGGCGCCTTTGACATCCCATCCCGATAAGTGAAACGAGCAAGCCATGAACAAGCGCCCCCTCTCCCGCTTCGTCAAGCTGCCCCCTCCGGCTAGCTTGCCCCATGCCGCTGCAGTGAGCCATCCGCTGCACGTGCAGACCACCCTGAACTTCTTCTTCGCGCCGGCAAGCGGGCCCTGAGCCGCTGATCGCTTGCCAGCACGTTCCACTGGTTCGCCAGGCAACACGCACGACCTACGCGTCGACTGATCCGGCACGATCCGGCGGCATGCTGCCGTCCGCTTTGGCCGGGCACCGTCGCCATGCCAAGGGTCGGCATCGCATTGGCTTTCCGCAACATTGCCCCCCCTCAAGGACATCACCACCATGGCTGATACAGACCAACATTTTCTCGTCGTCGATGATTTCTCGACGATGCGCCGCATCGTCAGCGGTTTGCTCAAGGAGCTCGAATACACCAAGATCGTGGAAGCCGATGATGGCTCCACGGCGCTGAAGATCCTGGAATCAGGCGCCTCCGGCATCACCTTCGTCTTGACCGACTGGAACATGCCGGTCATGGATGGCCTGACGCTGCTCAAGAAGATCCGCGCCACGCCGGCCCTGTCACATCTGCCCGTGCTGATGATCACGGCCGAAGCCAAAAAGGAAAACATCGTCATGGCGGCCCAGGAAGGCGCCGATGGCTACATCGTCAAACCCTTCAACGCCGCCACGCTCAAGGAAAAGCTCGAGAAGATCCTGGCGCGCCGCGCACAGATGAAATAAGAGGCTCCATGGATATCCCCGCCAACGACGACCAGCAGGAACCGCAAGTGGGCAGCATCATCAAGCAGGCCTCGATGACTACCCGCATCCACCAGACCATCTATACCCTGGAGAGCCGCATCATCCAGCAGGAAGCGGGCGTGCAGCGCTCGGAATATCGTGTCCTGCTGGAACGCGATGTCATCAAGGACTGGACCGAAGGTGACGTAGCCCAGTATTTCGGACTGGACATCTACTGATCCTGGCGGCCGTATCTTGCGGCCACTGTGTGTCAAAAAAAGACGGCAACCTGCGGGTTGCCGTCTTTTTTTTGGGGCCATACAGCCCCGTACAGCATGCATTTGCGATCAGGTGAAAAGCATGGCATCATCGCGCGCCGCATTTCCAAAATGCAACACAATCGAGATTTTCTGTGAAACTCCGTGCAGGTAAAAGCAGGTATAACGTAACCGACAATGATACTGATCCGTTACGAGCGGACTATCAGGGCTGTTTCATTTTGGGGATGTGAATCGACGTGGCAGTGTTAATCGTAGAGCATCCAGGCGAAGGGCCAGGGGTTGTGCTGAAGGCCTTGCATGCGAGTGGATTACCGGTAAGGACTGTGACGGCACTGTCAGCGCTGGAGGACGAGATTCAAAAAAAAAGCCTGCCATCCTGATCATCGAGACGCATCGGCTCGTGCCGGGCTTGCGGCCATTGGTAGCGGATCTGCGGCAAAAGTTTCCCATGCTGGGCATCGTCGTCATCGGCGAGAACGTCAGCGAGGCGGTGCAGGAAGACACTTTGCACGACGGCGCTGACTACTTCCTCCCCAAGCCGATCAGGGAAGGTTTGCTGCTGGCCACCATTCGCTCCTTCCTGCGGCGCCTGCGCATCCTGCATCTGCCTGCTGCCGGCACGACCGAAGCCTGGACCCTCTATCGTCGCCACGGCACCCTGGTCAGTCCCCACAATGAACGCGTCGCGCTCAGTGAGAGGGAATGCGCAGTGCTCACCACGCTCTTCCTGAACCCGCATTTCCCGGTCAGTACGGAACACCTGATGCATGCGCTCAATATCACGGCCGAGATCATCGATCCGCATCGCATCGATACCATCATCTATCGCATCCGGAAGAAGCTGGCCCAGCTGGCCCACACCCGCTTCGAGATCCGGAACATCTATGGCAGAGGATTCATCTGCGTGGCAATGAAAGAAGGTGCGGCCTTTTATGTTTGGGATGGATAACAGCGAATTGGCCAGGCTCAGCCAGATGGTGTGGAAACATGTCTCGTCCGGCACCCTGGGTGCCGTTGGCGCACTGGGCGTGATGGGTGCACTGGGTGCCCTGCTGGCGTCGGCGCGCGTGCGCTGCCGCCAGTTGCACCGGCAGTTGCACGAAGCGCGCTCCGCCAATGACAGACTGCGCCAGCAAGCGCTCTACGACGGTCTGACCGGTCTGCCCAACCGTTGCCTGCTGGCGCAGCGCATCACCGCGGCCATTGCCCGCGCTCAGCGCGAACAGGGCAGCTTTGCGCTGCTGTTCCTCGATCTGGATGGCTTCAAGTCGGTCAACGACCGCCACGGCCATGCGGCCGGCGACCTGCTGCTGATGCAGATCGGCGAGCGGCTCAGCGCCAGCCTGCGGCACGCCGACACGATTGCACGCATCGGCGGTGATGAATTCGTGGTACTCACCGAGATCGTTGCCACCGGTGACATCCACGTCATCCGCGACAAGCTCACCCAGTCGCTGGAGACGCCCTTCCAGATCGGCCCTGCAGCATTGTCGGTCAGGGCCAGTCTGGGCCATGCACACTATCCCGAGGATGGGCGGTCGATGGAAGAACTGCTGGCCTGCGCCGACCAGGGCATGTATCACCTCAAGCGCATTCGCCAGGCACAGGCGGCTACTACCGCGCAATGATGGGCGCGGTAGTGGCGATTCTTTATTGGGCAGTCGCCGTGAATTCCTGCGCATGCATCCAGGCAGCGTGCTTCGGGGCGCGGCGCGTACTTGCCCACTCGTCGAGCATCTCCCACTTGACCTCATCCAGGCGCCGCAGCTGCTCCGGGCTGGCGCAATCGGCGGCCAGCTCGACGCGATGGCCGCTGGGATCGAAGAAGTAAATGGACTTGAAGATGGTGTGATCGGTGATGCCGACCACATCGATGCCATCGGCCTGCAGGCGCTGCATGACCTCCCTGAGCGTGGCTTCGCTGTCCACCTTGAAGGCGATGTGCTGCACCCAGGCAGGCGTATTGGTGTCGCGCCCCATGGGCGGCGAGTTGGGGATCTCGAAGAAGGCCAGCACGTTGCCCTGCCCGGCATCGAGGAAGACGTGCATATACGGATCGGGCGCCTTGGTGGAGGGCACCTGGTCTTCGGCAATGGCCAGGATGAAATCCATATTGAGATATTTCTGGTACCAGGTCACGGTCTGCCGGGCGTCCTTGCAGCGGTAGGCAACGTGATGGATGCGGTCGATCTTCATGGGGCGTCTCCTCGGATGGCAATCCTGTAATTAGTAACAATTGTTACTATATGGAGGACGCACGGCCAGGGTCAACGCCGAAAAAGGCCAAGTGCGGCCGTGCATGCACGGTTCTTGATGTGGATCAAATGTCCGGTTGCCATGCCGGATTGGTAACGTCTGTTACCATAGCGAAATGAAACTGCAAACCTTCTTCCCTTATCAGCTGGCTCAGCTGGCCGAGGCTGTGAGCCGATCGGTCGCCAGCGTCTATGCGGACCGCTTCGGCCTGAGCCGTGACGAGTGGCGCATCCTCGCCGCGCTGGCCGAAGAGGGCCAGATGCAGGCCAGTGATCTTGTCCCGCACACTTCGCTGGACAAGATGCAGGTCAGCCGCGCCCTGGCACGCATGGAACAGGATGGACTGGTGGTGCGCCAGCCCAGCCCGGAGGATGCGCGTGCCCGCCTCGTCAAGCCCACGGCGCAAGGCCGCAAGCTGTACCGCAAGATCGTGCCGATGGTGCAAGAGCGTGAAGCCCACCTCTTGCAGACGCTGAGCTGCAGCGAGCGCGAGGCCTTGATGCGGGCCATGGAGAAGATCAGGGAGCGCGCATTGCGCCCCTCGAACGACACCGATTGAGGCTGGCGCAAGACGTGTCGGTGCCTGGCTGACTTGATTCTGCGGGCGCTTCTGATAACGCGCTTGGGCAGACGGGACTACCTTGTGAGTTTTCCAAGGAGACTGCCATGACCGCCCCCGACCGCAACCATCAGCACGACATCAACCGTGAAGAGGAGCAAGCCCGCCGTCCCAAGGAAGGACCGACCCGGACCCACTTCGAGAAAGAGCCTCAAGGCCACGAAGGGACCTTGGGCGGCCAACCTCCGCTCAATGCGCCGGCCGGTATCCAGCGCATCGGGCGCGGCGGCGTGCTGGTGGAGAAAAGCCCGAACGCTGCGGACGACGAGGCGCCTGCACACGGCTCTGCCTGAGGCTCCCCGGGGCGACCGAACTCATTTCCTCAACAGGCGTGAGATGCATTCTAGAACCCATTTCATAAATAGGCGTGAGATGCGTTCTAGGCAGACCAGGCCGTCGTCGGCCTGCTGCCGCTGAATTCACGGAATACCCATCGGCCGCGGCCCTGCGCCTTGGCCTGGTAGAGCGCCTTGTCAGCACTATCGACGAGCTCGCGCGGAAGGTAGGGGAAGCCTGCCCTCGATTCGACGGAGGTGATGCCGATGCTCACGCTGGCCCGGCCGTCTGTACCGGCGGCGTGCTCAATGGCGAGAGCCCGGACTGCCGCGTCTATCCGCTCGGCGACGATGACTGCGCCGTCACGGCCGCATTCACGCAGCAATACCGAGAATTCTTCGCCGCCGTATCTCGCCACCGTATCGGTTTCACGCTGGGCGGCCGCCGCGATGGCTGAGGCGATCATCTTCAGGCAGACATCGCCTGCCGCATGGCCATACCTGTCGTTGTATTGTTTGAAGTAATCGACGTCGATCATGAGCAGCGAAAAAGCCCCGCCCGCCCGGGCGAAGCGCGCGGCTTCCGATTCCAGCAGTTCATCAAAGTGACGGCGATTGACGACACCGGTCAATCCGTCGCGCCGCGATTGGCTCTGCAGCAGCTGGAACATCGTCTCGAGCTCAGCCTGTGCCTGCACCGCCTCGGTCTGCGCGCGCTCCCTCAGCGATACCTGGGCGACCATCTTGTTGCCACCGTAGCCGATGGCCAGCAGCAGCAGGATGATGCCGGCAGCACGCCAGAGGGCACGCCGCCGCCAGGTCTGGAGGATCTCTTCCTTGGAGACGCCGACGTTGACGAAGAGCGGGTAATTGGCCAGGTGCCTGAAGCCGTAGATGCGCAGCACACCGTCCTGTATCGAGCGCACTTCAACCTGCCCTGCCTCGGCGAACCTGACGTGCTGCTGGAACAGGACTGATTGCTCCAGCGATTTTCCCATCGAGTCGGCAAGCAGGGGCCTGCGATACAGGACGGGGGCATCGTCGGAAGCCAGCATGATGGCACCTTCCCGGCCGATATCGAACTGGCGATAGAAGCGCTCGAAGAACTGGATATCCAGCGTGGCCAGCACGACCCCGCCGAAAGAACCATCGGGCTTGTTGATGCGCCGGCTCATCGTGAGCACCCACTGGCCGGTCGACTTGCTGCGCACGGGCTTGCCGATGAAGGGGGTATTAAGACGATGTGCCTTGTGATGCTGAAAATAATCGCGGTCGCTGTTGTTGAAACGCGTTTCCAGCACAGGCTGGGATGAGGCGATCCATGCCCCTTTTTCATCGTAGACGAACAGGCCCGCCAGTTGCACCACCTCCCCGACATTGCGGACCAGGAAGTTGTGCAGGCGCTCGTTGCCCATCGACGGGAGCGAATTGCCCTGCACCTGCTCCAGGACCTCCTTGAGCACGATATCCACTTCATCCAGCGCCTGGTCCGCATGCTGCGACAGGGCCAGCGCCATGTTGGCCGTGGAGCGAAACGATTCCTCCATCTCGGCGGCATGTTCATGCCAGCTGGTCCATGCCTCCAGCATGACGATGATGACGCATACGGCGGCCACGAATCTCTTGGCCGCCCGGGACGCCACCTTGATCGAACACACTTCCATTGCTATCTCCTGCACGGTGACGTCTCATGGCGCCATTATCGTTTGGGCAACCAGGCTCCGCCATCAGAAATTGCCTGAGACAAAGACGCTCGGGCCATCGCAAGGAAGCACGGTCCTCAGGATTCTCCTGATGGCGCGGCGTAATCAAGACGATATAAGGTAACGGCCGGGAGAAATAATGATAAATAGTTTTGCAGAGAACATCGCCGACCGATACCTTGCGATCGTCACCGAACTGGCCGATAAGGCCGGCGCCAATCTCATCGTCGGGGACCTGATCCGCAGTGCGACGCGCAATTGTCTGGTGGCCATGCATGCGGCTGGCGCTGAGTCCGCCGAAATCAGGCAATGCCTGGGCGCACTGATTGCCCGGCATATCGGCGCTGCGCGCGCACAAGGCGGGCGGTCGCTGGCGGCGTGGGTGCACGCCAGGAACCATATGGAATTTTTGCTGTTCATCGAGGAACAGGAAGATTTGGCACGCTGCCCCGGCGTTGCAGCCGGGGCCGGCGCGATGTTTCACTGAACCAGCGGCCCTGGGAAGACGGCGCGCATCGCCAGCTCATGCGTGCCGTCTGGTATCACGGCGCCTTTCAAAAGGTCTCCCACTCCGAATCAGCCTTATTGTGCTTGGACGTCGCCACACTCTCCTTGACCGCTTCATTCTTCTTGGGCAAGGGCAGCGTGGCGGTTTCACGCACGACGGTCTTTGCTGCCGGGGCCGGGCGAGGCGCAGCACGAGCAGGTGCGGGAGCCACTCCGGCTTGTGCAGCACCTGCCACCTTGAACACTCCGACCGCCGAGCGCAGTTCGGTGGCCTGCTCCGACATCGCTTGTGCCGCTGCAGCGGCCTGCTCCACCAGTGCCGCATTTTGCTGGGTGACCTGATCCATCTGGGCCAGCGCCTGGTTGACCTGCTCGATGCCTGCGGTCTGCTCCGACGAGGCGGCGCTGATCTCGTTCATGATGTCGGTTACGTTGCGCACGGCCTGCACCACTTCGCCAATCGTCACGCCGGCCTCGCCTACCAGTTGCGTGCCCCGTCCAACCCGTTCGGCCGACAGCGTAATGAGATCCTTGACGTCCTTGGCCGCTGCCGCACTGCGTTGTGCCAGAGAGCGCACTTCGCTGGCAACTACCGCGAAACCGCGTCCCTGCTCGCCGGCGCGGGCAGCCTCAACTGCCGCATTGAGCGCAAGAATGTTGGTCTGGAAGGCGATACCTTCGATCACCGTGATGATGTCGGACACCTTGCTGGAACTATCCGAAATCTCGTTCATGGTGTCAACGACACGACTGACCACCTCCCCGCCCTTGACCGCGAGGCTCGACGCGTTCTCGGCCAGCACGTTGGCCTGCTTGGCATTATCGGAGTTCTGCCGCACGGTGGAGGTCAGTTCCTCCATGCTGGAGGCGGTCTCTTCGAGCGAAGCGGCCTGCTCTTCGGTGCGCTGGGACAGGTCGGTATTGCCGGTGGCAATCTCGCCGGCTGCCACGGTGATCGATTCACCTGAAGCCTGGATGCCGCGCACGATATTGGTCAACTGATCTTTCATGCTGATCAGCGATGCCATCAGGCTGGTACGGTCGTTCGGCTTGAGCGCCACGGCCACGGTCAGGTCCCCCGCCGCAATGGACTGCGCCACTGCAGCGGCATCAGCCGGCTCGCCGCCCAGGGCGTGGAGGATGCTGCGGGTGATGGTCAGCCCCGCACCGATGGCCAGCAGGATCGTGATCGAACCGGCGGCGATGAGAGTCCACAACGTGGACTTGCTCAAGGTATGCACCTGCTCGCTGCGCACGGACAAGAGCGACTCCTCGGCCTGCACGAATTCTTGCTGTACGACACGAAAGCGATCCATGAAGATCTTGTCGTGGGTGGCAGCGAAATAGGTTTGCAATTCCTGGGTGGATGCGCTGGCATTGGCCTCTTTTCTCAGCTTCATCAGCTTTTGATCGACTTCCTCGATCTTGTCGGTCAGATCGAGCATTTCCACCAGACGCTTCTGCTGGGCGGGATTGTCAGCCGTGAGCGACCTGGCCTTCTCGAAGGCCGTGCGGAAATTCTTGCGGCCATCCTTGTACGGATCAAGAAAAGCTTCATTGCCCGACGCCACGTAGCCGCGAATGCCGGTTTCGATATTGACCATGTTGAGCAGCATGTCGTCGGCCGCCCCCATCACTTCATAGGTATGGATGTTCATGGCACTGGCCCCTTCGAGCCTGGAGAAATTGAACAAGGACACGCTGCTGCCAATCAACGAGACCACGACCAGTGCAAGAAATGCCAGACCTAATTTTTTACCGACGGTAAGTGATGAAAACATGCTGTTCCCCTTTCTGAAGCCGTATTTGGCGATTGTGTATTTGAGTTTTTGTATTTCTTTGCCTCGGACGCGCCGACGAAAGAGCCCCCTCTTGTCGACACATCACCAGCAACCGAACCTACGTTGACTGACAGGCCTTGCTCAGAGCAAAACCGGCGCCAGACCTGGCGATCAGGAGCGGTCCTGCCTGACCATCGATGCCGCCTCTTCAAGCCTCTCGGGCAAGCTTTCCAACATGCTGCCGAGACACTTCAACTGACTCAACAGCAGGTGGACGTCGCTATCCGACACCGGGTTTCTGCGCTTCCAGTGCGCATTTGACTTTCCTCCTGAGGTAGTTGAGTTACGGCATCAGCCTTGGCGAATTCTCCGCGCACACAACAAGCTGAGCGTGACTGACGTTAAATAGCTGTAAATTACCCGCGAGATCGCGAAAAGCTTGTAATCTTGTCAGTTGCCTAAAAGACCACAGATTCCACCTTGGAGTGGAGAAACATCAGGAACACATGGCTTCCTGACGGGAAGGCCACTGAGTGTGATTAACGTTGATGCGAGGAGGAAAGGCAGAATCAGGCGGTAGAACCATAAGGAAGTAAAAACGCCCCCCACGGCTTATTCAGGGCAGGATTCTGAATACCCTGATCAGCACGGCCTGGCGCGCGGGCCTGGGACTGGTCAGCGTGCCGATATAGACCTCCCGGTTGCTCCAGCCGTACTTTTCTTCGGCGCGCTCAGCGTGATGTTGGAAAAGTCAGGAAGAATGAAGGACGCTCGGCCCCGCCAGCTGGTGCTGTGTAGGGCGATTGCGGTGACGTCGAGAAAACAAACAACAGTCATCCAGCGCGTTGGATGACTGACGGGCAAGCAGACACCGGCCATCAACCGGCTGGAAACGGCGTCCAGCGCGCAGCACACTGCATCTGTTCCACGCCGGCCACCGGGGCGGCCAGGCCGGCAGGCAGAGGGGATACGCCACCCGGCCCGGAACTCAAATGCGCATATTCCACTTGCCAGGCGGCCTCTTCGGCAAAGGTGACACCATCGAGCGTCAGTTCCAGGAGATGATCCGCATCATGGCCTCGCACGACCAGGGTGCCGCCCTCTCCGCTGACATGGTGCAGCAGGATATCGCGGTAGACGGGAATGGCGTCGCCCGTGGCGTGCGCATCATAACGGGTATCAAACTCCAGCGGACGGCGGTTATTGCGCAGGCACACATTCTCGTAGCGCACCGCGCTGACCAGGCCACCGCGGCTGGCATCGCTCTTGATCCGCAGGCCGGAGACGGCGCCATCGATGCTGACATCGCGGACCAGGATATCGCTCACGCCACCGGATGTCTCGCTACCGATGGACAGGCCATGCCCCCAATACAGATGATCGTCCACGATAGAAACATGGTGGGCGCCGCCATGACCGCCCTTGATGGCGATATGGTCATCACCGGTGCGGATGAAGCTGTGGGCGATGGTGACATCCTGCGCGTCGGCAGGATCGATGCCATCCGTGTTGCGGGCATCGGCCGGGGTATCGATGCGTATTCCCCAGATGGTCGCGCCCTCGGTCTGGCTCAGGGCGACGTGGAAGTTGGGCGAGTTGACGAGGGTGATCCGATAGAACGTGATGTCACGCGCATGCACCACCTGAATCAGGCGCGGCACATTTTGTTTGCCGCGCTCCCGCTGCGCGCGCCGCGCCAGTTGCCACCAGGATTCCTTGCTGCCCGCCATGACCTCACCGCCCTGCCCGTCAATGCGGCCGGTGCCGACGATGCCGCCGCCGCGCGCACCTTCAAAGAGAATGAAGGGGCGGCATCCTGCGCCCTTCTCGTCAATGGTGCCGCAGTGGCCATTGCGATCAAACAAGGCAGGATCGGCGGCCGCTACGAGGGTAGCGCCCTCGTCGATCCAGAGCGTAACGCCTGACTTCATCACCAGAGGGCCGCTGACAAAGCGACCACCCGCAACACTTGCCATCAGCCTGACCGCCTGGCCGGCAGCACAGGCATCGATGGCCTGCTGCAAGCGTCGGGTTTCCTGTATCACCGAACTGGGCTGCACCGGAACGAGTGTCGTACAGATAGCCGACTGCGGCGGAAGCGATGGCTCGACCACCAGGCGGCGATCCTGGGCATGCACAGCGACGCCGGCCATCATCGAGAGAGCCAGAAGCAGAGCTGCGAAGATCAGGCGAAAAGGCAGACTCAGTGCAGGGGGGCGGGTGAGCATCGTGCGGATCATCAAATGCAGGGAAGCGATGGGATGCGATGGGATGCGATGGTACTCTCTTCGGCCTTAAGATGCGTAACGAAGCGCGCTTGGGGGAGCGCTGATAGAAAATTCCGATGGTCGGAGGGAATGCTAGTCCTTTGACTCAAGCAATGACAAACCTCCATTACCGTCCAATCTCCTGCGACACCCTCTTGCTCCATACCGTAGCCGCCGGTCGCTGTCCCCCATCAATAATCAGCATTCACTCGACAAGATAGAGCAGATATTGCTCAACAGCCGCCATGCTGACTACACCGTTTTATCTTCTACGTTCTTGCCGCGCTGGCCGATGGCAGCACCTGTGCCCTGGGTGCGGATGGTATGGACCACAGGTGTGCACCAACGGTCTGTTTAGATGCGGACAAAAAGTAGAGAAGCACCGCCATAGTGCGCAGCAAGTGCGCCAATAGCATCCAAGCCCCGGTTTATACCTCTATTTGTAGCGAAAACTGCCTGGCACATTTCATGCTCATGCTATCTGTCGACAGCCGACAGTCGTCCGCCAGAACTCACACGGAGATCGCATGGAAACACTCGAACGCAGTGCGCTGGATGTCCGCAACTCCCACTCCTCCAGGTCGCCGGCGGAGTGGCAGATCCGCCAGGAACTGGCCGCCGCCTATCGCCTGGTAGCCCTATACGGTATGGAAGACAGTATCTATACCCACATTTCAGCGCGCGTACCCGGCACGGATGACCAGTTCCTGATCAACCCCTTCGGCATGCTTTTTCGCGATATCACCGCGTCCTCACTGGTAAAAATCGATCTGGCCGGCAACATCGTCGAACCCAGTGAGTACGACGTCAACCCGGCCGGTTTTACCATCCATAGCGCGGTGCACGCGGCGCGCCACGATGCGGTGTGTGTGCTGCACACCCATACCGTGGCCGGCGTGGCGGTGTCGTCGATGGCCGATGGCTTGCAACCCTGCAACCAGTGGTCCCTGCAATTCCACAAGAGAGTGGCGTATCACCAATTCGAAGGCATCGCGCTCAACCACGCCGAACGCGAGCGCCTGGTGGCTGACCTGGGGCCCAGCCTGCGCGCCCTGATCTTGCGCAACCATGGCCTGGTGACACTAGGCCGCAGCGTGGCCGAAGCCTTCATCCTGATGCACAACCTGGAGCGCGCTTGCCGCGTGCAGGTGGCCATACAGAGTTCCGGCCAGGCCACCAACCCGGTGCCGGAAGAGATTTGCGAGCTGACCGCCAGCCAGTACGAGAGTGGCGACACCAATCGCCTGGCCAGCGCGCCGGCCGACCTTTACGCACGCGAATGGCGTGCCCTGCTGCAACGTCTGGAGCCGCCCTCCACCAGTTCTTACCGCGACTGAGACTCCCTCCCTCTCCCACCCTGAAAGGTTTGCATCGATGAAACGCCGCCATCTGATCAAAGCCATTCCTGCCGCCGTCGGCCTGTCCATCGCCGGCGTACCGCTGGCCAGTCTGTCCCAGGCCAGGAAGGGCATCGTCAACGTGCTGGTCCAGCCCGAACCGCCGGGCCTCATGATCGGGATCGTACAAAACGCGCCCGCCCAGATGATCGCCGGCAATATCTACGAAGGCTTGCTGCGCTATAACGAAAAGCTTGAGCCGCAGCCGCAGTTGGCCACGTCGTGGACCGTCAGCGCCGACAAGAAAACCTATACATTCAAGCTCAAGCCCAACGTCAAATGGCACGACGGCAAGCCCTTCAGCGCTGCCGACGTGGTGTTTTCCTGTGACGTGTTCCTGCGCAAGACCCATGCGCGCTTGCGCGCCAGTCTGGCGCAGGTCGAGTCGATCAGGGCCATTGATCCGCTGACGGTCGAGTTCAAGCTGAAACAGCCCTTCGGTCCCTTCCTGGGCATCTTCGAAAACGGCACCATGCCGATGGTGCCCAAGCATCTCTACGAAAACACTGACTTCCTGACCAATCCGGCCAACGCCACGCCCATCGGCACCGGCCCGCTCAAGTTCAAGGAATGGTCCAAGGGCTCCTACATCCACCTGGTCGCCAATGAGAACTACCACCAGGCCGGCGTCGTCAGCATCGACAGCATCTACTTCCACGTGATTCCCGACGCCGCCGCGCGCGCCGCAGCCTTTGAGTCGGGCAAGGTCGACATCGCACCGGGCGGTACGATCGAGTACTTCGACGTGGCGCGCCTGTCCAAATTGCCGGGCGCCGCCGTCACCACCAAGGGCTGGGAATTTTTCGCGCCACAAAGCTGGCTATGGATGAACAACCGGACCGCGCCGATGGACAACATCAAATTCCGTCAGGCCATCTGGACTGCGATCGACCGCGACGCCATCGCCAAGATCGCCTGGTATGGCTATGCCAAGCCGGCCACCGGCCCGTTCAACAGCCACATCGCCTTCGCCAGCGAAGACGTTGCCAGGTATCCGCACGATACGGCCAAGGCCAAGGCCTTGCTGGCCGAAGCCGGCTACAAGGGCCAGACCCTGCGCCTGCTGCCGCTGCCCTATGGGGAATCATGGCAGCGTCAGGCCGAGATCGTGCGCCAGAACCTGAGCCAGGCCGGCGTCAAGATCGAGATGGTCGCCACCGACGTAGCTGGCTGGAACCAGCGCTGCAGCGAATGGGATTTCGACCTGGCCTTTACCTATGTCTATCAGTACGGCGACCCGGCGCTCGGGGTTTCACGCAACTACACCAGCGACAACATCGCCAAGGGTTCGCCGTTCAACAATGCGGCCGGCTATGTCAATCCCAAGGTGGACGAGTTGTTTGCCGCCGGCGCACGCGAAGGTGACCAGAACAAGCGTCGCGCCATCTATCAGGAAGTGCAGAAGATCCTGGTGGACGAGGTGCCGGTGGCATGGCTGCATGAAATCAATTTTCCCACCTTGTATCGCACCAGGATCCAGAACGTCATCAGTTCCGGCATCGGCCTCAATGACAGTCTGGGACGGGCCAAGCTGGCCTGAAACCGGCCGGACGACCAATCCGATCTGCGTTTTTTTGATCCCGCATGCGCTGGTCCGGCCGAGGCTGGACGGGCCGCTGCATGCCCGAACCCGAGCCTGCGATGAAACGACTTCAATTCATGTCCGTGCGTCTGCTGCAAGGCCTGTTCGCCCTGCTGGTGATCGCTACCGTCAATTTCATGCTGGTGCGTGCCGCACCGGGCGATCCGGTGTCCGTGATGGCCGGCGAAGCCGGCGCTTCCGACGCCCAGTTCGTGGCTCAGCTGCGCCAGCAATTCGGCCTTGATCAGCCGCTGCCGGTGCAACTGGTCAATTATCTGGAACATACCATCCGACTCGATCTGGGTTTCTCCTATCGCCAGCAGCAATCGGTGGCGAGCCTGATCATGGACCGCCTGCCGGCCACGCTGCTGCTGACCGGTGCTGCCTTCGGGCTGTCGCTGCTCTTCGGCATCGTCTTGGGTGCGTGGTCGGCGCGGCATGCGGGCAAGTGGCAGGACAGTCTCGGCACGGTTGTCTCGCTGGTGTTCTATGCCACGCCGCTGTACTGGCTGGCGATGATGGCCGTGCTGCTGTTCTCGGTGCGCTTTGAACTGCTGCCCGCATTCGGCTTTTTCACCGTGGGTGCGGAGCTGTCAGGACTGGGCAAGGCCATCGATATCGGCAAGCACCTGATTCTGCCGGCGCTGACACTGGCGCTGTTCTACATGGCGGTGTATGCACGCATGACGCGTGCCTCCATGCTGGAAGTGGCGCAGATGGATTTCGTCAAGACCGCGCGCGCCAAGGGTGTATCGCCAGGGCGCATCCAGCGTCGTCACATCTTGCGCAATGCGCTGCTGCCAGTCGTCACCCTGGCCGGCATTCAGGCCGGCGGCATGATCGGCGGTGCCGTGCTGACAGAGACCGTGTTCGCCTGGCCGGGCATCGGCCGCCTGATGTTTGATGCGCTGCTGCAGCGCGACTACAACCTGCTGCTGGGATGTTTTCTGTTCAGCGCTGCCATGGCCGTGCTGTTCAACCTGATTACCGATTTCGTCTACACCATCGTCGATCCACGCATCGAACTGGGCTAAGCCAAGGAGACGTCATGAAGAGCAATTTCTGGCGGCGCTTCTGCCGCAACAAGGGCGCGGTGTTCGGTCTGATCGTACTGGTGCTGGTGGTGCTGGTCACGGCCTTTGGCCCATGGCTGGTGCAGAGCAGCCCCTGGGACATGGTTGGCATGCCCTTCGCTGCGCCGCTGGCAGAACAGGGCTTGCCGCTGGGCACCGACACGATGGGCCGCGACATTCTGTCGGGCGTGGTCTCGGGTGCCCGCGTCTCGCTGCTCATCGGGGTAGTGTCGACGGTGGTCTCGTTGCTTATCGGCGTGGGCCTGGGTGCCATCTCGGGCTACTTCGGCGGCTGGATCGATGCCGCCCTGATGCGCTTCACCGAAATGTTCCAAGCCGTGCCCAGCTTTGCGCTGGCCATCGTGCTGGTTGCGATCTTTTCGCCCTCGGTGCAATCCATCGTGGCGGCCATCGCCGTGGTGTCGTGGCCGCCAGTGGCGCGGCTGGTGCGCAGTGAATTCCTCACCCTGCGCCAGCGGGACTTCGTGGCCGCCGCCCAACTGGCGGGCCAGTCCACACCGCGCATCATCCTGACGCAGATATTGCCCAATGCGGCTTCGCCCATCATCGTGATGGCCTCGCTGATGGTGGCCACTGCGATCCTGCTGGAATCTTCATTGAGTTTCATGGGACTGGGTGACCCCAGTCAGATGAGTTGGGGCTACATGGTCGGCTCGGCTCGCACCGTGCTGCGCCAGGCCTGGTGGATGGCGGTGTTCCCCGGGATGGCGATCCTGCTGACGGTACTGGCGCTAAATCTGGTGGGCGAAGGCCTCAACGACGGCCTCAACGCACGTGCTGACGGGAGGGGGAAATGAAAATGGAACAGATCACGGTACCCGTGCTGCAAGTACAGGACCTCGATATCCGCCTGCCGGCCGGCGGCGACCGCGAGCTTGCGGTACGCCAGGTTTCGTTCAAGCTGATGCCTGGCCAGACGCTGTGCGTGGTGGGCGAATCGGGATCGGGAAAGTCGATGATTGCCAATGCCATCATGGGTCTGCTGCCGCGCCCTCATGTGGAACCGGTGGCTGGCCGCATCCTGTTCGATGGTCTCGATCTGCTGCAACTGAACGAGGCAGGAATGCGCGCGCTGCGCGGACGTCGCATCGGCATGGTGTTTCAGGAACCGATGACGGCGCTCAACCCGGTCATGCGCATCGGTGAGCAGATCGCCGAAGTATTCGAGGCCCACGTAAAAATGTCGGCCGCCGAAAAGCGCCAGCGCATCATCGCCGCATTGGCCGACGTTGGCCTGCCCGAGCCTGAAGTGCTGATCGACAGTTACCCTTTCCGGCTGTCCGGCGGACAGCGCCAGCGCGTCATGATTGCCTGTGCCCTGGTGCTGGAACCAGCCTTGCTGATCTGCGACGAGCCCACTACGGCGCTGGACGTTACCACGCAGGCGCAGATTCTCAAGCTGGTCGCCGAGCTGCAGCAGCGGCGTGGCACCGCCGTACTGTTCATCACCCACGACTTCGGCGTGGTGTCGGAGATCGCGGATCAGGTGGTGGTGATGCAGACCGGTCAGGTGGTTGAAGCAGGCCCCGCCGATGTCGTGCTGGCGCATCCCAGCCATCCCTATACCCGCAAACTGATCACCGCCATTCCCAACGGCGAAGTGCGCCAGTCGTCCAAAGCGCGCCCGGTGGATCACGTACTGCAGGTACAGGATCTGCGCAAGACTTATGTCACCGGCGGCAGCCTGTTCAAGCGTGGACGCCGGGTGGAGGCGGCCAAGGACCTGTCGTTCGACCTGCGCCGTGGTGAAACGCTGGGGCTGGTAGGCGAATCGGGGTCGGGCAAGTCGACCGTAGGCCGTTGCATCGTCGGCCTGGCTCCGTTCGACAGCGGGCGCGTGCTGTTCAAGGGCAAGGTGCTGCAATCAGGCGCGCAATTCCGCGCCCAGACGCAGGGCAAGATCCAGATGGTGTTTCAAGACCCCTACGCCTCGCTGAACCCGCGCCATCGCATCGGCGCTGCTATCGCACAAGGCCCCATCGCACAGGGTATGTCGCGCCAGCAAGCCATGGCGCGCGCAGCCGAGCTGCTGCAGTTGGTCGGGCTGGGACCGGAAGCGCTGGAGCGTTTCCCGCATGAGTTCTCCGGCGGCCAACGCCAGCGCATCGGCATCGCCCGCGCGCTGGCCATGGAACCGGAACTGCTGGTGGCCGATGAACCGGTGTCGGCGCTGGACGTCTCGGTGCAGGCGCAGGTGCTCAAGCTGTTTGCCGAAGTGCGCGAGCGATTCCAGTTGGCCATGGTGTTCATCACCCATGATTTGCGTGTGGCCGGCCAGATGTGCGACCACATTGCCGTGATGCAGCGTGGCCAGATCGTCGAATACGGCGAGACGGCCAAAGTGCTGACCAACCCGCAGCACCCTTATACGCGCACCCTGATCGAGGCGCAGCCGCGCCTGCAGGCGCCGCAGGGGATGATGGCATGACGTTGAACATTGCCCTGGTGTCGGATCAGATCGCCATGGACTATCTGCGCCCTGCCTTTGCTGCACGCTTTCCGACGGCCGTCCTTCATCGTATCGATATCGAGGAGCAGGCGCTGGATGCGCTGGACTGCATCGATGCAGCGGTCTGCTGGTCGCCGCCGCCCGGTTTGCTGGCACGCATGCCGCGTCTGCGGCTGGTGCAATCGGTGGGGGCCGGCATCGATCACATCACGCGCGATCCGGCGCTGCCGGACGTACCGGTGTGCCGCATCATCGATCCCGACATGGCTGCCGGCATGAACGCCTATGTCGCCTGGGCAGTGGTACATGGCCAGCGCCATATGGGTGCTTATCTGGACAGCCAGCGCCGCGCCGCCTGGGAAGAGGCTGCGGTCGTGCCGCCCGGCCGTCATCGGGTGGGAATTGCAGGACTGGGTGTGCTGGGAAAATCCGTCGCCGGCGCCCTGATGGCCATCGGCTATCGGGTACGCGGCTGGAGCCGCAGCCCGCAGCATGATCTGCCGCCCGGCATCGACTATTTCCATGGCGATGCGCAACGTGCCCAATTCCTGGCCGGCTGCGACACGCTGGTCAATCTGTTGCCGCTGACCGATGATACCCGCGGCATTCTGGACGCCCGCCTGTTTTCCCAGTTGCCACAGGCTGCTCGCCTGATCAATACCGGGCGCGGTGCTCATCTGGTACAGGAGGATCTGTTGGTGGCGCTGGCCAGCGGCCAGATTGCGTCTGCGGTGCTGGATGCCTTCACCGAAGAGCCCTTGCCCTGCGCACATCCGTTCTGGCGCCATCCGCAGATCACCGTGACGCCGCACATCGCCACGCGCACCGAACCGGAAGCCATCGCACGGCAGACTGACGACAACCTGGCGCGCCTGTGCGCCTCACTGATCCATACCGAGAGAAAGAGGAACCCATGAGCGCTGCATTGAGCACCGGCGAAAAGGACGTCGCCACCCACCTGCATTCCTATACCAATCTGGCCGCGCTGCCGCAGACGCCGCCGCTGGTGATCGTGCAGGGCGACGGCGTGCATGTGATCGACGATCAGGGCAAGCGCTATCTGGAAGCCATGTCCGGTCTGTGGTGCGCTTCGCTGGGCTTTTCGAACCAGCGTCTGGCCGAGGCCGGTGCACGTGCATTGGCGACCTTGCCCAACTATCACACTTTCAACCAGCGCTCCAACGTAGCGGTGGCCGAGCTGGCCGAACGCCTGCTGGCCATTGCACCTGTACCGATGGCGCGCGTCTTCTTTGCCAACTCCGGTTCGGAAGCCAACGACAGCGCTGTCAAGATGGTCTGGTATTACCACAACGCCATCGGCAAGCGCGACAAGAAGAAAATCATCGCCCGGCGCAATGCCTATCACGGCGTGACCGTGGCCGCCGCCAGCATGGGCGGCCTGGAAGGGAACCACAAGGATTTCGACCTGCCCGTGGCCATGGACCCGGCGCGCTTCCTGCACGTGGATTGTCCGCATCATTATCGTTATGCCCAGCCCGGCGAAACCGAACAGGATTTCTCCACCCGCCTGGCGACGCAACTGGAACAGACCATTCTGGCCGAGGGTCCGGAAACGGTGGCAGCCTTCATCGCCGAACCGATCATGGGTGCCGGCGGCGTGCTGGTGCCGCCGGCCGGCTATTTCGAGAAGGTACAGGCGGTGCTGCGCAGATACGATGTGCTGATGATCGCCGATGAAGTCATCTGCGGTTTTGGGCGCACCGGCAACATGTTCGGCTCCACCACGCTGGGTATCACACCCGACATTCTCACCTGTGCCAAGGGGCTGTCGTCGGGCTATGTACCGATCTCGGCGGTGCTAGTCAACGACAAGGTGCACAGCGCCATCGCCGCGCACAGCGGCAAACTGGGCAGCTTCGGTCACGGCTACACGTATTCCGGCCATCCGGTGTCGTGCGCAGTCGCGCTGGAGACGCTGCAAATCTATCAGGACGAAAACATCCTGGCCCACGTGCGCGAGATCACCCCGGCCTTCCAGAGCGGCCTGCGTGCATTTGCCCAACGGCCGTGGGTGGGCCAGGTGCGCGGCATGGGCCTGATCGGCGCCATTGAACTCATGGCCGACAAGACGGCACGCACACCCTTCGCGGCTGAACGCAAGGCCGGCAGCCGCTTCGCTGCGCTGGCGCTGGAAGAAGGATTGATCGTACGTCCGATGGGCGACAGCATTGGTTTCTGCCCCCCGCTGATCATCACCGAGGTACAGCTGAAGGACTTGTTTGCGCGCCTGGAGCGCGCCATGGGCCGCTTCGAGGAGGAGTTCAGGGCCTAGGGCCTGCAGCAGCAGTGGCGGAGTGGACGGCTGGTATGATCCGCCGCTACCGAAAAAAGATTGAAGGAGCACATCATGACAAGCAGCCGGGCCGAAGTGCCCTCTCCCGCATTTTCGTCGATCCAGATGCCAGACCTGGTGGGAGTGGTGGAGGCGCAGTTGCAGGAAGCCATCCTGTCGGGTCGCATCGGACCCGGCGAGCGCATCGTCGAAGCCGAACTGGCAAGGCAGATGGGCGTGAGCCGCGCACCGGTACGGGAAGCCGCACGACGGCTGGAAAGCCTGGGCCTGCTGGTGTCGCGGCCACGCCATGGCTTTGCGGTGCGCACGGTCACCTTCAAGCAGGTCAACGACATCTATGACGTGCGTATCCAGCTGGAACTGCTGGGTGCAGCGCTGGCCTGTGAGCATGCCAGCGAGGCAGAACTGGCACAGCTTGATGCCCGGGTGGATGACATGGTGGCACGCGCCGAGCAGTTGTCCACGGTGGAACGGGTGGCGCTGGATCTGGATTTTCACTTCGCCATCAGCGCGCTCTCGGGCAATGATTACCTGCATCGCCTGTTCGACAATCTGCAGACCGAGGTGCGCATGTTCCTGGCACTGAGCGAAGGCAGCTACGGCGACCTGAAGGCGCTGGCCGAAACCCACCGGCCGATCGTGCGTGCGCTGGCCGAGCGCGATGTGACCGCCGTACAGGATGCCTTGCGTTATCACCTGAAGGATGCCAAGGAGCACGCTTGCAGCCTGTTCTCTAAAAGCTGATGGAGCAGCCGGCACGCATGGCCGAGATTGCCGTCAGTTGGACCGTGGCGTCGCAATACTGAACCGCACCGGGCCGGACCGACCTTGCATTGAACGCCTACTTACCAAGCGAGAGCTCACATGAAAGTCATCTACAGCGACCAGCACGCCGGCCACGACCCGCAGCAATTCATCGTGCGCGGCCGCATGAAGCGCAGCAATGAACAACCGGAGCGCGGCCTGCTGCTGCTCAGTGCAGCGCGTGCCCAGGGCCATGAAATCGTCACCCCGCAAGACCACGGCAGCGGCCCGCGCGCGGCCATCCATACCCCCCAATACCTGCGCTTTCTGGAAACGGCATGGGAACGCTGGCAACTGCTCGATGGCGCCTCCGAAGAGGTGATGCCCAATGTTCATCCCTTCCCCGGACAGCCCTTCACCTATCCCGACAGTCTGGTCGGCCAGGCTGGCTATCATATGGGCGACATGGCTTGCTCCATCGGCCGCCATACCTGGCATGCCGCCACCTGGTCGGCGCACGTGGCCACGCACGCGGCGCAACTCGTGCTCGATGGCGAACGTGCCGCCTACGCGCTGTGCCGTCCGCCGGGCCATCACGCCTATGCCGATCGCGCCAACGGGTTCACTTATCTGAACAACGCCGCCATCGCAGCACAGCACCTGCGCCAGAAGCATGATCGGGTGGCGATCCTCGACATCGACGTGCACCATGGCAACGGCACGCAAGGCATCTTCTGGCGCCGCAAGGATGTGCTGACCATCTCGCTGCACGGCGATCCGCATTTCTGCACGCCCTTCTTCACCGGCCACGCACATGAGATCGGCGAAGGCGAAGGGCTGGGCTACAACCTCAACCTTCCCTTGGCGCGCGGCACTCAGGATGAGGGCTTCCTGGCGGCGCTAGCCATCGCACTGGCCACCATCCGTGCCTATGCGCCGGGAGCGCTGGTAGTGGCGCTGGGTCTGGATGCACACGAGAACGATCCGTATCAGGCGCTCGCGGTCACCACCGAAGGTTTCGGCAGGATTCTCGGCGAAATCGCCCGGCTGGGGTTGCCCACGGTGCTGGTGCAGGAAGGCGGCTATCTGTCGGACGACCTGGGCCGCAATCTGTCGAGCGCGCTGGCCGGTTTTGAAAAAGCGGCCTGAGCATGGACGATCTGAACGATCTCGATACCGCCATTCGCGCCGCCTTGCCCGAGGCGGCCGTCCTGACGGCGCCGCCGGCCCCGGTGCAGTCCGATTGGGCGGCCGCGCTGCTGCAGCAGGTATATGGTTTGCGGGGACAGCTCTCACCCTTGAGCGGCGAGCGCGACGCCAATTTCCTGATCACGACCGGGGATGGCCGCACGCGCTACATGCTCAAGCTCTCGCACCCGGATGAAGATCCGCTGGTCGCCGATTTCCAGACCCAGGCGCTGCTGCATATCCAGCAGGCCGCGCCCGGTTTGCCAGTACAGCGCCTGTTGCCAGCCAGGCAGGGAGCCCCCTCGGTGACGGTGGAAGATGCCGAGGGACGCATGCGGGTGGCGCGTGTGTTCAGTTATCTGGAAGGCCTGCCGATGCCGCAGGCGCCCCGTTCGGCGGCGCAGCGCAGCAACGTGGCGCGCACGCTGGCGCAGCTCGACCTGGCCTTGTCCGGATTTGAGCATCCCGCTGCCGCGTGCGAACTGCCGTGGGATATCCAACGGGCCGAGCGGGTGCGGCCCTTGCTGGTGCACGTGAAGGACACCGGCCGGCGCGCGCTGGCCGAAGCCGCACTCGACGGTTTCGAGCAGCGCACCAGGCCACGTCTGGCCGGACTGCGCCGTCAGGCCATTCATAACGATTTCAATCTCTACAACCTGCTGGTGGATCCGCAAGCACCGCAGCGCGTGGCGGGCATCCTGGACTTTGGCGATATGGTGCATGCGCCATTGGTCGATGATCTGGCGGTAGCGGTGTCTTATCACATCGATGAACAGGGCGACGCGCTGGCCACCATTGCCCGCTTTGCTGCCGACTATCACGCCCTCTTGCCGCTGACTGCATCTGAAACGCTGGTGCTGCTCGATCTGGTGCGTGCGCGGCTGGCCATGGTGGTGGCCATCAGCGGCTGGCGCGCCGCCCGTCAGCCCGACAATGCCGCTTATCTGATGCGTAACAACGCCGTTTCCTGGGCACGTTTGCAAGGCTGCGCCACGCTCACGCCGGAACAGGTGCAACAGGCGATTGACGAAGCCTGCCGGGAAGGAGAACCGATCAATGTCTGACGCCACGTTGCTGGAACGCCGTGCCCGCGCATTGGGCCCGGCCTATCGCCTGTTCTATGATGAACCCTTCCATCCCGTGCGCGGCGAGGGTGTCTGGCTGTATGACGCAGCCGGCCAGCCTTGGCTGGACGCATACAACAACGTCGCCTGCGTAGGCCATGCCCATCCTCGCGTGGTGGAAGCCATTGCGCGACAGGCGGCCACGCTCAACACGCATACCCGCTATCTGCATGAGGGCATCGTCGACTACGCCGAGCGCTTGCTGGCGACCATGCCGCCCGAGCTGGGCCACGCCAGCTTCACCTGCACCGGCAGCGAAGCCAATGATCTGGCCATGCGTATCGCCACCGCGCACACCGGCGCCAGCGGCCTCATCGTCACCCGCAACGCCTACCATGGCGTCACCTCCGCATTGGCCTGTGCTTCGCCATCGCTGGGCCAGTATGTGCGGCTGGGCGATCACGTACGGCTGGTCGATGCCCCCGCAGGCGATGATCCCGGCCCGGCCTTTGCCGCCAGCGTGCGCGCCGCCATTGCCGATCTACGCGCACAGTCAATGCGGCCGGCCGCGTTGCTGGTCGATACCGTGTTTTCCAGTGATGGCGTGTTCACCGCGCCGGCTGGTTTCCTGCAAGAGGCGGTCACCGCCGTCCATGAGGCCGGTGGCCTGTTCATCGCCGATGAAGTGCAGCCCGGTTTTGGCCGGACCGGCGAAGCGTTCTGGGGCTTTGCGCGGCATGGCGTGGTGCCCGATATCGTCACCATGGGCAAGCCCATGGGCAATGGCCACCCGGTGGCGGGCCTGGCGGTGCGTCCTGAGATCATGCAGGCCTTCGCCCGCGCCAGCCGCTACTTCAATACGTTTGGAGGCAATCCGGTGTCAATGGCAGCAGCCTCGGCCGTGCTGGATGTCCTGCAACAGGAGCAGCTGCAGCAGCAAGCACTGCTGGTGGGCGATTATCTGCGCAGTCGCCTGTCTGCCTTGCGGGAACGCCACGCCTGCGTGGGCGAGGTACGGGGTGCGGGCTTGTTCATCGGCCTGGAATTGCTGGATGGACAGGCCGCCGCAACTGCATTAGCGGCCCGCGTGGTCAATGGGCTGCGCCATCGCCAGGTGCTGCTCAGCGCTACCGGCCCGCAGGGCAACGTCCTCAAGATAAGGCCTCCGCTGGTATTTCGGCGTGAGCATGCGGATTTTCTGGTCGAGCGTCTGGACACAGTGCTGGCTCAGCGCTGAGCCAGCCTTTGATTTGAGGGGTAGAGCGGCGCCCCTGCTTCGCATAAAACAATTTGACACACCACTGGTATACCAGTAGTGTGATCTCATGAATACAGCAGACTCGCGGCTCTCCAATCGAGACGCTGCCTATCAACAGATCCGTCATCTGATTATTTCGGGGGGCTCTCAGTCCAGGAGTTCCATTGTCCGAGCGCGGCCTGTCCGAAACGCTGGGCATCGGACGGACTCCTGTGCGGGAGGCCATCAAGACCTTGGCACAGGACGGCCTGCTCGATATATCCCCCGATGCGAGGAACCTTTGTCCGCCAAATCTCGATGCACGATCTACGCGAGATTCATGAGACGCGCATGGCACTCGAAGGGATGGCGGCATTCCTGGCCGCTCAGCGCGGCCCTACAAAGCAATTGGCCGCATCTGCCACCTCTCTGAAGAAACTGCTGGGCAGGTCGAAAGCGGCACTCGATGGGGTTGACGCGCAGAAACTCGGCTGGGAATTCCATGAGGCGATGTTCGAGGCAGCCCAGAATCAGCGCCTGCACGACATCTACAAGAACTTGCGCGCCCAAAGCGGCCTGGCTTTGCAAAAGGTGGAGGGCTATGACGTGCAGCGTACCCGCAAAGCCATCCAGGAGCATATTGAAATCTATCAGGCCATCGAAGCCGGCAATGCGCTCGATGCCCAGCGGTTGATCTGGGAGCATCTCACGCAGGCCTTGCAGATACGGCTCCAGATGCTGACCTCAAGCGGCACTCTTCTTGGCGATCATTCCACTCGGTGATCGCTCCTTCTCTCTAACCTGGAGTTTTCGCACCATGTCCCAGCCTGCTCCCAAACGCATCATTCCTCTTCCCCTCCAGATGTTGCTTGGCTTGGCGTTAGGGATATTGTGCGGCATGTTCCTGCCCCATTTTTCGCAATCTTTGCAGCCAGTGGGAACGGCCTTCGTACAAGCGATCAAGATGATTGTCGTGCCCATCGTGTTCACCGCCATCACGCTGGGCATTTATCAGATGGGTAGCCAGGCCAGGCAGCTTGGAAAGATATCTGCCATCAGCATGTTCTATTTTTTCGCCGCCACGCTGGTTTCCATCGGCATTGGCCTGGCGCTCAATTACCTGTTCCGCCCTGGCCTCAATGCCGATCTGGCCCAGACCGGCAGCCTTCCCAAGAATCTGGGCGTGTCCATCGACTGGAGCAAATTCTTCCTTGACCTGATCCCCTCGAACATCGTGGCGGCGATGGCCGGCAGCAACCTGCTGCCCGTGCTGGTATTTGCGGTATTGCTTGGAATGGCGCTGGCATCAGTGGGTGCGCGAGCAAAGCCGCTTATCGACACCCTTGATGCCTTGATGGCGGCTGTCTTCAAACTCACGCAATGGATCATTGCCCTGTCCCCGATCGCCATCTTCGCCATCATCTCGTGGCTCTTTGCAACCCAGGGCTGGCATACGATCCTCTCGTTGATCAAGCTGGTCGGCGTCATGTATCTGGGCCTGGCCTTGTTGCTGTCGATCTTCTGGGCCATGTTGAAGATGATCGGAGAAAACCCGCTGAAAGTGACCCGCGACATCAGCGAGCCGGTGATTCTGGCTTTCAGCACGCGCTCTTCCGAGGCCACCTTGCCCTTGCATATGGAAAAGCTGGTGGCCATGGGCGTGCCCAAGGCCATTGCCTCCGTCGTGCTGCCCCTGGGCTACGCCTTCAATCGCGACGGCTCCATCATGTACTTCGCGCTGGCCGTCGGATATCTGGCCGATGCATACAAGGTCCCGCTGGATTGGCATTCGCTGCTGTCGATCATTATCGTCACCACGCTCGCCAGCAAGGGCAGCGCCAACGTGCCATCCGGGGGACTGGTCGCCATCGCCATGGTGCTGACCACCATCGGGATACCTGTCGAAGCCTTGGCGCTGATCGCCGGAATTGACGCCTTCCTCGACATGGGACGCACTGCCATCAACGTGTTCAGCAATACGGTGGCCATCAAGCTGGTGATGAAATGGGCTCACGTTTCATCCGAAAAAAACACGCATGAGAGCACCAGCGATACATCCCTCGACATTGCGCTGGGTGCCAAGGAATCGACATGATTGACTTACGCAGCGACACCGTCACACGCCCGACTGCCGAGATGATCGAAAGCATCACCTCCGCGACGCTGAGCGACAACACCCTGGAAGGCGACCCCACGGTGCGCCGCCTGGAAATGCTGGCAGCGGAACTTGGCGGAAAAGAGGATGGATTGTTTGTCGTCAGCGGCACCATGGGCAATGTCATTGCGGCGCTGACGCATGGACGTGAACGCGGCGAAGCCATCGTTGACGAGCATTCGCACATCGCCAAGTCTGAGGCTGGCGGCATCTCCCATCTAGCGGGATTGTATTGTCAGCGCATTCCCTCCCAACGGGGGGAGATGTGCCTTGAACACCTCAAGAAGCTCGTTCGTCCCGCCTTCAGCCGATATGGCTTGCCTACCGCCATGATCGGTTTGGAGACGAGTCACAATCATTCCGGCGGTTATGTACCAAGACTGGAATACATGGAGGCCGTGGCCGATATCGCACTTCATGGAGCGGTGCCTATTCACATCGATGGGGCACGCGCATTCAATGCGGCGGTCGCCCTCGGCGTTCCCTTGTCGGCGATCTGCACGCATGCGCAAAGTGTCAGTTTGTGTCTATCCAAGGGATTAAGCGCACCCATGGGGGCGGTCCTGATCGGCTCGTCGAGTTTCATCGAGCGCGCCAAGACCTTCCGGCGCATGGTAGGAGGCGGCCTGCGCCAGGCCGGGATGATGGCTGCGGCTGGATTGGTCGCCCTCGACACCATGGTCGATCGATTGGCCGACGATCATCGCCGTATCGCATCCTTATGGACTCTTCTGCGTAACGATGCACCGGGGCTCGTGGACGGGACGCCTCCTCATACCAACATACTGCAGATTCACGTTGCTCCCGGGCAGGCCGCACGTTGGGAGAAGAAGCTGGAGAGCACCGGCATTCTGACGCGAGCGGCCAATGAAAATTCGCTGCGCCTGGTCAGTCACAGGCATATCAGCGATGCAGATATCGCGGTCGTGCACAAGACGCTGGTCGAGTTTCATCAATCTGAAAAGAAGCACGATCACGGCGATACGCCGACCCAATGTCCTCGGACGTAAATTTTCATCGGATCTTCGGCGGCATAGAGCGTTGCCTGTTGAATTGCGTCGATATGAAGGTTCGTATGACCACGTAGCGGCCTTCGGAAGGCAATGGAAAGAGGCCAGAATGGAGAGGTTGAATTCTGCGGGCAAATCAGCAATTTCATCGAAAGCCTCCTTAATGAGAGGCCCATGCGACATCAATTTCCCCAAAAAAAGCCCCGCAGTGCGGGGCTTTTTTGACAGCAGATCATGGGGACAATAACAAGAGGAGTATGAAAATATGCTCTCCAACCATATGAACCAAGATCAGTTGACGGGACGCTTGGCCAATGCAAGGACAGTCCCGAAGGCGATCATCGTAGTACCGCTGACGCGATTGATCCAGCGAATACCTCGAACGCTACGCATGAGTCCGGAGAGGCGGGTTCCAGCATAGGCGTAGATGGCGATTGCCACCACTTCTAGAGTCAGGAAAATCGCGCCGAGGATAAGGAAACTAGCCCAGTAATTCCCGGGAGCCACGAACTGCGGGAAAAATGCTGTAAAGATCAGGATGGCTTTGGGGTTTCCGATGGCCACCAAAAACTCCTTCCTCATAAACTCATTTAAGCCGCCCTTACCCAACTCTAGATTTTCTGTCGGGACTTCTGCCTTTGACAGCAGAATTTTTGCCCCCAGCCAGACCAAATAGGCCGCACCAAGATACTTAACCACCGTGAATGCAATCTCTGATGCCGTTAGAAGCGCGCCCATACCGAATGCGGTAATGGCAATCATCATTGCGAAGGCGGCAAGACGACCGGCTGCTGCGAATACAGCGTCCTTTAAGCCGAATCTCGCACCGATGGTGACCGATAGCATGTTGTTCGGGCCAAATGCCATATTCAGCGCGAAACAGGTTGGGACAAATAGCAGTAAGGTATCTAAAGGCATAGCTTCACCATGAAGAAAATTGCTTGGAAATGTACTGACGATATGCTGCTGGAGGATGCGAAGGTCGCAACGACGTAGAGTTGCGAGCCTCCTTTCGATACTACAGCTCGGGTAGCAGGTCACGGGGATACAAAGTTGCTCGAAGAAATCTACCAGCTCCGGTTGACGATGCTCGGGCCAGCCTTGTTCTGGCCGATAGCGGACATCTTAGCCCGAAGAAGAATCTCGCGGGAACGAACACACTCGAAACCTGGATAAGCCGCCAGGAAATTATGCTGAGTAGTCCAGACATTAAAGAAATGGCCCGCGTTACTAGGGCCTACGCCGGATCAGGAAGGGCATGCCCTAGAGGCCCGGCTTCGATACGGCACCAGGATTTTATGGAGGTACGGGTAGGGCAGCGGCACTGCGTGGACAAATCGGTACCTTGCAAAACAAAAAAGCCTCCGATCTGGAGGCTTTTTTGATGTGGCAAAAACAGATGGCAAAACCACTCTATTTCTACCGTCCAAGTCTTTGACTAGAAGACTTTTTTACTGGCGGAGAGGGGGGGATTCGAACCCCCGATAGGCTATGAACCTATACACGCTTTCCAGGCGTGCGACTTAAACCACTCATCCACCTCTCCTGGATTCGGGTTCGCGTTCAGCGAAGCCATGCATTATAGCAAGCTTCTCGGCGAAGCCAAGTCTTTTCTGCATATTTTTCAAAAAGACCATAAAAAACCGGCAGGGCCAGCGTCCGTCCTGCAACGCCCTGCCCTGCCGGCTCGCCTGCAAACGCCTGGCTTACTGCGCTTCCTTCAACTGATCCAGGATGGCCGGGTTTTCCAGCGTGGACACATCCTGCGTGATCGCCTCGCCCTTGGCCAGCACGCGCAGCAGGCGGCGCATAATCTTGCCGGAACGCGTCTTGGGCAGGTTGTCGCCAAAGCGGATTTCCTTGGGCTTGGCGATCGGGCCGATTTCCTTGGCCACCCAGTCGCGCAACTCCTTGGCGATCTGCTTGGCTTCCTCGCCGGTCGGGCGCGGGCGCTTCAGTACCACGAAGGCGCAGATTGATTCACCGGTCGTTTCATCCGGCTTGCCCACCACGGCGGCCTCGGCCACGATGCTGTTGGCGACCAGCGCCGATTCGATTTCCATGGTACCCATGCGGTGGCCGGAGACGTTGAGCACATCATCGATACGGCCGGTGATGGTGAAGTAGCCGGTCTCCTTGTTGCGCACCGCGCCGTCGCCGGCCAGGTAGATATGGCCGCCCAGCTCCTCGGGGAAGTAACTCTTCTTGAAGCGTTCCGGATCGTTCCAGATGGTGCGGATCATCGACGGCCACGGACGCTTGACCACCAGGATGCCGCCATTGCCGTTGGGAATGTCATTGCCGGTCTCGTCAACGATGGCCGCCGTGATGCCCGGCAGCGGCAGCGTGCAGGAGCCCGGCACCTGCGGCGTGGCGCCCGGCAGCGGGGAAATCATGTGGCCGCCGGTCTCGGTCTGCCAGAAGGTATCGACGATGGGGCAGTTCTCGCGGCCGACGTTCTTGTAGTACCACATCCAGGCTTCCGGATTGATGGGCTCACCCACCGAACCGAGGATGCGCAGCGACGACAGGTCGTATTGCTTGGGATGGACCTTCTCATCCGCATCGGCCGCCTTGATCAGCGAACGGATCGCGGTGGGCGCGGTGTAGAAAATGGTGGCCTTGTGGCGCGCCACCATGTCCCAGAAGCGGCCGGCGTTGGGATAGGTCGGGATGCCTTCGAAGACGATCTGGGTCGCACCCACGGCCAGCGGGCCATAGGCGATGTAAGTGTGGCCGGTGATCCAGCCGATGTCGGCGGTACACCAGTAGACATCATCGGGCTTGATGTCGAAGGTCCACTTCATGGTCAGCACGGCCCACAGCAGGTAGCCCGCCGAAGCGTGCTGCACACCCTTGGGCTTGCCGGTGGAACCGGAGGTGTAGAGGATGAACAGCGGATGCTCGGCATCGACCCATTCCGGCTCGCAGGTCTCGGGCTGGTTGGCCACCACGTCGGAGAGCCACAGGTCGCGGCCTTCGACCCAGTTGATCTCGGCACCGGCACGCTTGTAGACGACCACATGCTTCAGCGTGTCGCAGCCACCCATGGCCAGGGCTTCGTCGACGATGGATTTCAGGGGCAGTTGCTTGCCGCCGCGCACCTGGTAGTCCGAGGTCAGCACGGCCACGGCACCGGCGTCGATGACGCGCTCGTGCAGGGACTTGGCGGAAAAGCCGCCGAAGACCACCGAGTGGGTCGCACCGATACGCGCGCAGGCCTGCATGGCGGCCACGCCTTCGACCGACATCGGCATGTAGATGACCACACGATCACCCTTCCTGATGCCCAGGGACTTGAGGCCATTGGCGAACTGGCAGACCTTGCGGTGCAGTTCGCGGTAGGTCACGGGGGTGACCTTGCCATCGTCGGATTCGAAGATGATGGCGGTCTTGTCGGCATTGCCGTTTTCCAGGTTGACGTCCAGGCAGTTGTACGAGACGTTCACCTGACCATCGGCGAACCACTTGTAGAACGGCGCATTGGATTCATCCAGGGTCTGGGTGAAGGGCTTGTGCCACTGCAGGTTGTCCTTGGCCAGCCTGGCCCAGGTGCCTTCGTAGTCCTTGGCGAATTCGGCGTTCAGGGCATGGTAGGCGTCCATGCCCGAAATGGCGGCGTGCCTGGCCAGCTCGGCCGGGGGTGCGAATACGCGGTTCTCTTGCTTGAAAGTTTCGATGTCTGCCACGGTAGTCTCCACTAGGTTTGTTTTTGCTTTCCGCAAAACATAGGCCGTTTCACTTACTCAGTCCTTACACAAGCAGCGCCCATCCGGCGCGGCAGGCCGCTTGCATCAGGACTGGCCGACGATGGCCGCGCCCCTGCGCCAGCGGGGCGGCACCGCGCCATGCTGGCTTCATTGACACAGACCTTCATATCGCTGCGATGTTCTCTGATGTTCAAGACAACATATTGGCATTCTGGCACAGGACGATGTTTCCCGCAGGCACTGCACATGGCGCTTGCGGGGCGGGTCTCCGGAAATGGCCCAAGGGCGTGTAGAATACGGCCCCAAATCCGACGCCGTGCTGCCACAGCAAGGTCGGCACCACCGGATATCGCCACCATCCGCCAGCATCAAGCGTAGCCCAGACACATGAAAAACTCGTCGCCCCAACCTCCTCGCAAGATCGGCATCCTGCCCAACCTGATTTTCATGAGCCGCTGGCTGCAGCTGCCGCTCTACCTGGGCCTGATCCTGGCGCAGTGCGTCTATGTCTATCACTTCTGGGTCGAGCTGGTGGACCTGATCGGCGCGGCCATGGGCAGCGCCAGTTCGCTGGACCATATCCTCGATGCGGTCGCCATCCCCGGTGCCATCCGCCCCGAAAAGCTCAATGAACAAACCATCATGCTGGTGGTACTGGCGCTGATCGACGTGGTGATGATTTCCAACCTGCTGATCATGGTGATCGTGGGGGGATATGAAACTTTCGTCTCCCGCATGAACCTGGAAGGCCACCCGGACCAGCCGGAGTGGCTTTCGCATGTGAACGCTTCTGTCCTCAAGGTCAAGCTGGCCACGGCCATCATCGGGATCTCGTCGATCCACCTGCTCAAAACCTTCATCAATGCCAATCTGTATGACGCCAAGACGCTCATCGCCCAGACCGGCATCCATATCGCCTTCCTCTTGTCGGCCATGGCCATCGCGTATTGCGACCGGCTGATGGTGCATCCTTCCGAATCGTCCGACAAGCCGCACTGACTTTGCTTCATCCAAACCGAGAGAACCAGCCATGACCATCATCAAGCAAGACGATCTCATCGAATCCGTCGCCGCCGCGCTGCAGTACATCAGCTACTACCATCCGGCCGACTATATTCAACACCTGGCCCGCGCCTATGAGACCGAGCAAAGCCCGGCCGCCAAGGATGCGATTGCGCAGATCCTGACCAACTCGCGCATGTGCGCCGAGGGCAAGCGCCCGATCTGCCAGGATACCGGCATCGTGAACGTCTTCCTGAAGATCGGCATGGGCGTGCGCTTCGAGGGCTTCTCGGGCTCGATCGCCGATGCCGTCAACGAGGGCGTGCGCCGTGGCTACTCGCACCCGGACAACGTCCTGCGCGCCTCCATCGTGGCCGACCCGCAGTTCGAGCGCAAGAACACCAAGGACAACACCCCGGCCGTGATCCACATGGAACTGGTGCCGGGCAATACCGTGGACGTGCAGATCGCGGCCAAGGGCGGCGGCTCCGAGAACAAGACCAAGTTCGTCATGCTCAACCCGTCCGACAACCTGGTGGATTGGGTGTTGAAGACCGTGCCCACCATGGGTGCCGGCTGGTGCCCGCCGGGCATGCTGGGCATCGGTATCGGCGGCACTGCCGAGAAGGCCATGCTGATGGCCAAGGAAGTGCTAATGGAAGACATCGACATGTACGAACTCTTGAAGCGCGGTCCGCAGAACAAGACCGAAGAACTGCGTATCGAGCTCTATGAGAAGGTCAATGCACTGGGCATCGGTGCACAGGGCCTGGGCGGCCTGACCACCGTGCTGGATGTGAAGATCATGATGCACCCGACCCATGCGGCCTCCAAGCCGGTGGCGATGATCCCCAACTGTGCCGCCACCCGCCACGGCCACTTCGTGCTGGATGGTTCGGGCCCGGCCTACATGGAACCGCCGTCGCTGTCGGACTGGCCGCAAGTGCAGTGGGTGGCCGACACCGAGAAGTCCAAGCGCGTCGATCTGGATACGCTGACCAAGGAGGAAGTCGCCTCCTGGAAGCCGGGCCAGACCCTGCTCTTGAACGGCAAGATGCTGACCGGCCGCGATGCCGCCCACAAGCGCATCCAGGACATGCTGGCCAAGGGCGAGAAGCTGCCGGTGGACTTCACCAACCGCGTGATCTACTACGTCGGCCCGGTCGATCCGGTGCGCGACGAGGTGGTGGGTCCGGCTGGCCCGACCACCGCCACCCGTATGGACAAGTTCACCGACATGATGCTGGAGCAGACCGGCCTGATCTCCATGATCGGCAAGTCCGAGCGCGGTCCCGCCGCCATCGAGGCGATCAAGAAGCACAAGTCGGCCTACCTGATGGCCGTGGGTGGCTCGGCTTACCTGGTCTCCAAGGCGATCAAGTCGGCCAAGGTGCTGGGCTTTGCCGACCTGGGCATGGAAGCGATCTATGAGTTCGAGGTCAAGGACATGCCGGTGACCGTGGCGGTGGACTCCAACGGCATTTCGGTGCATAACACCGGGCCGGCCGAATGGAAGGAAAAGATCGCGCAGAGCGTGTCCCTGTCCAAGATCCCCGTCACCACGGCCTGATTTCCCTCAGGCAAACCTTGCAGCAGGAGCGCGCGCAGCACCATGAATGAAGCCGTCAAGCAGGTCAACGTGCCTTCTGCCGCAGAGACTGACAGCACCACCCCGATGCCGACCGCAGCTGATGCCGCGGTCGGCATTTTCGATTCCGGCATCGGCGGCCTGTCGGTGCTGCGGCATATTCACGCCGCCCTGCCCCGTGAACAGCTGGTCTACTTTGCCGACTCCGGCTATGCGCCCTATGGCGACAAGACCGAGGTGCAGATCGTAGAGCGCTCGCTGATCATCGCCTCTTTCTTGCTTGAGCAAGGCGTGAAGGCCCTGGTAGTGGCCTGCAATACCGCCACTGCAGCGGCCATCCAGGCCATCCGCAGCCACTGGCCGCAGCTGGTGGTGGTGGGCATCGAGCCCGGCCTCAAGCCGGCTGCCCAGCAAACCCGCAGCGGCATCGTGGGCGTACTGGCCACGCGCAGCACGCTGGCCAGCCAGCGCTTTGCCGTGCTGCAAGCGCAGATGGAGGCGCAATACCAGGTGCGCTACCTGCCCCAGGCCTGCGTGGGACTGGTGAACCTGATCGAAAAAGGCGAACTGCACTCCCCGGCCACGGTGCAACTGCTGGAACGCTATCTGGCGCCGCTCCTGGAACAAGGCGCCGACACGCTGGTGCTGGGCTGCACCCACTACCCCTTCGTGCGCCCGGCCATCGAAAGCGTCTGCCGGCGCCTGGCGGGGGCAGTGCCGGACATCATCGACACCGGCCAGGCGGTGACCCGGCAACTGCAGCGCCTGCTGGAGACCCAGGGCCTGTCCACCCAGGCTGCCACCGGTTCGCTGGCCGGCTTCACCACGGCCAGCCGCTCGACGCTGGAACAGGCGTTCAGAGGACTGCTCAAGCTCGATCCACCAGTGCAGACCTTGCAGCCGCAAGCCGGCCGATGAGGGAGTTGCGGGGCTGATGGGAAAGAAATTTCAGGGGAATTGCCAATTTGCATTGAATTTATGTTGCCATTCCCCTCAAGTGTTTGTATAATCTTTTGCTTACTTGATGACGGACGCAAGTCTGTCTGACAGTCGACGGTGGCTGTAGCTCAGTTGGTAGAGTCCAGGATTGTGATTCCTGTCGTCGTGGGTTCGAGTCCCATCAGCCACCCCAAAGATTCAAACAAAAAGCCCGGTCCTGGTGACCGGGCTTTTTGTTTTGGTGCCCCGTACATCTACAGCTCCAAATCCTCCTGAAGCTTCAGCATACAGCCGCCCCGGCCCCTCTTTCGCGGCGCCGGGGACAGGCCGCTCAGTTGATCATCCCGGTCGAATACGCATACTTGATCAACTCCGCATCCGTACTCAAGCCCAGCTTGCGCATGGCATTGTTCTTGTGGGTGCTGATGGTGCTGGGCGTGCGGGAGAGGCGCTCGCAGATTTCCCCCAGGGTCTGTCCCTCCACGAACAGGCGCACCACCTCCAGCTCGCTCTGGGTCAGCTCGCGCACCAGGCCGAAACCTTCACCTTGCGCCCAGCTCATCTCCAGCTCGCCCCGCAGCGATACCGGGAAGTACAGCTGCTTGCTGCTCTGCGTGGCCAGGCAGGCATTGATCAGCTCATCGGTCTTTTCGCGCTTGTTGATGACGGCGAAGACACCCATGCGGTACAGGCGGCGGATCACGGCGCCATTGTTCATGGCGGTATAGACGATCACCTTGGTGGAGGGATGCTCGGTCTTGAGCCGCTTGACCAGCGCGAAACCATCTGACTCGTCGCTGTCATCGGCCGGCATGGCGAAGTCGGTGATGACGATCTCGCAGGGCGCGCGCTTGAGCGCACTGATCAAGGCCTCGCCATTCTCGACCTCAAGGTCGATACGGATTTCCGGCAGGCGCGCCAGCTCACCCCTGAGCGCACCCAGCACGATGGGATGATCATCGGCAATGGCAACGTGCAGGACTTTCTTCAAATTCATGCTACCCCCAAATGGTTCAATTGACTGACAGGTGGCGACTCCGCAACTTCATGGCCCGGATCCTGCTCCCTATGGTTTGCCTCGGCTTTCGGCCCCCGATTTGTCTGCATCGATGTCGGCTCCCCGTCTCGGGCGATGCCGCAACGGCATCGCGAAAACTTCCATCCCTAGGAGATAGAGAAAATCTGGAGAAAATAGAAAGAAAACTGCGTTTTACCGCCAAAATTTCGAATTAATTCGAGGTGTCAATAGAAAATATTTGGTCCACAGCTTTTAGTGCAGATATCAGAAAATTATTTGCACTATAGTTCGATATCCTGCGAAGTTCCCTCGAATTTCTCGCTGGCTCCCTCATCTGCGCTGTCGGCGCCACCATCCTCACCAATAATCCTCGGTCACGAACTGTCCGCCACCGGTGCGTCGCAAGGGAGTCATACCGCGTTCGCGCAGCAGCTCGCGCACCTCGGTCACCATGTCCGGATTGCCGCAGGCCATGACACGGCTGTGTTCCGGGCTCAGGCTCAGACCGGCCGCCTGCTCCAGCACACCCTCCTTGAGCAGGGTCGTGATGCGTCCGGCCAGCCAGCCAGGCTCGGCCGGCAGATCAGGCTCGCGCGTCACGCAGCGCAGCAGATGCAGGCGCGCCGGCCAGCCCTGCTCACTGGCCTGCTGCTGCAGGCGGGCGAAGGTCTCGGCATAGGCCAGCTCCTCACGCTGGCGCACGCCGTGTACCACGATCAGGTCGGCGAAGCGTTGCCACACCTCGGGCTGCTGCAGGATGGAGACGTAAGGCCCCAGCCCGGTGCCGGTGGCCAGCATCCACAACTGCTGGCCATCGCTGAAACGGTCGGCGGTCATGAAGCCATAACTGAGCTTTTCCACCCAGACGGAATCGCCCGGCTGGAGCTGGTTCAGGGCTGATGTGAACTTTCCTTCAGGAACGATGATGGCGTAGTACTCCAGGTAGTCGTCACCTTCTGCGGAAGTGATCGAATAGGCACGCGAGACGACCTCGCCGCCGATCTCCAGCCCCAGGCGGGCAAACTGGCCGGCGGTGAAGCGATAACCGGCCGGGCGCGTGGTGCGAAAGCTCAACAGCTTGTCGGTCCAGCGATGCACCCACAACAGGCGCTCGCAGGTGGCTTTTTCAGAATAGGTTTCCGTACTCACACTGCTGGTACTGCTCACATGAATCTCCTTCGATAGTCTGCCGCCCGGCAGACGGTGCCGGGGCATTACAATAGCGGGATGAACAGGGTGGAGTGCCCGTTGGGCTCTCCATGACGCCATGACGCAAGTGGCGGGGCGCCGAACAAATGTCGCAGGACGACACCCGGGACGACCCGGAAATGAACCGCCCGCCGCCGGCCCCGGCCAGGAACTATCCACGCCGCGCGCGGGTCAGGCCTGGGTAGCGTGCGCCGCCAGCCCTCATCCTACCCGACTTGCCGCGCGGCGCGTCAGGGCGGCCGCCTCAACCGACAACCGATGATGCAGTGAATCAATGACTTGGACCCGCAGCCTGGCCATCGCCTTCCTCTGGTGCGCCGCCGACACCGCCCATGCCGCCTACAAGGTGCAGATCGACGCCCCCAAGCCGGTGCAGTCGCTGCTCAAGGATTTCCTCGATATCTCGCGCTACCAGGATCGTGACGACATCAGCGATGAACAGCTCAAGTTCATGATGGATACCGCCGGCGACCAGGTGCGCGAACTGACCTCCACCGAGGGCTATTTCACGCCCGTCACCAAGGTCAGCGAGCAGGACGGCGTGGCTGCCGACGGCAAGGAGGCGCTGCGCCACATCACCATCAGCGTGGACCCCGGCCCGCGCACCGAGATCAGTTCCACCGATATCAGCGTAACGGGCGTGGCTGCGCGCGAGGACCAGGCGACCATAGAGCGCCTGCGTGCGGACTGGTCGCTGCCGGTGGGACAGCCCTTCCGCCAGGAAGACTGGAACCGCGCAAAGAATGCCGGCCTGGACAAGCTGCAGCAAAAGAAATATGCCGCCGCCCGCATCGCCAGTTCCGAGGCGCGCGTCGATCCGGATGAACACCAGGCCGACCTGGCCGTACGCTATGACAGCGGTCCGGCCTTCACGTTGGGACCGCTGCAAATCACCGGGACCCGGCGCTATCCCGAATCCATCATCCGCAACGTCAATCCGCTCGTGGTCGGCGAGCCCTATGACGTCAATCGCCTGCTGGCGCTGCAGCGGCAGATCCAGAACACGTCTTATTTTTCCAATGCCATCGTGGCCATCGATGATGATCCCGAGCATCCCGACCAGACCCCGGTAAAGGTGCAGGTCACCGAGTTTCCGGCCCAGCGCATCCGTGCCGGCGTCGGTTACAGCACCGACACCGGCGCCCAGGTCGAGGGCCGCTATTCGCATTACAACGTGTTCGACAAGGCCTACGTCTTCGACAGCCAGTTGCGGCTGGAGCAGAAACGCCAGTATGGCGTGCTGTCGCTGGCCATGCCGCCGGATGACAAAGCCTTCGTCAACAGCCTCAACACCACCTACGACCGCACCAAGCTCGAAGGCGTCGACCTGCGCAGCCAGCAGGTCGGATTCAAGCGCGCGCGCAACAGCGAGAACTACGACACCACCTATTCGCTGACCTATTACCGCGATGAACTGAGCCAGGAAAACGGCGCCACCCTGCCTGCCGACACCATCGTCACGCCCGGCAAGCACCGTGCACTGGTGCCGGGTTTTGCCTGGTCGCGCCGCAATGTGGATGATCCGATCTTCCCGCGCCGGGGCAATCTGCTGACCCTGGAAGCGGGATTCGCCCTCAAGGGATTGCTGACCGACCAGACCTTCTCGCGCCTGTATGGCCGCTTCAAGCAGTTCGTACCGGTCGGCAAGCGCGACGTCGTGGTGCTGCGGGCCGAACTGGGCGGGGTCTTCACGGCCGGCAGCGCCGGTGCGGTGCCGCCCTCGCTGCTGTTTCGCACCGGCGGCAATGATTCGGTGCGCGGCTACAGCTACCAGAGCATCGGCAACGAGCAGAATGGCACCGTCTACCCGACCAAGTACCTGGCCGTGGGCAGTTCCGAATACCAGCGCTGGTTCAGCGAAAACTGGGGCGCAGCGGTGTTCTACGACGTCGGTGCCGCCGCCGACAACTGGAGCAACAAGACCTTCTATCACGGCGTGGGCAGCGGGGCGCGCTGGCGCAGTCCGGTGGGCACGCTCAACCTGGACCTGGCCTATGGCATCCAGAAGCACCAGATCCGGCCGCACATTTCGCTGGGCATCGCCTTCTAGCAAGTCATGCACGCCCGCCAGCCTCTCGTTGACCTGAATCCGAATCACCACCAAGCATGAGCGACCTGCACACCGATCAACAGCAGCCCCCTTCGGCCCCGCCACCGCGCCGCCACGCCAGGCACATCGCCGCCTGGAGCGGCGCGACCGTGGCCGTGCTGGTGCTGGCCGCTGCCGGCACCGCCCTCTACGCCACCCATACCGAAAGCGGCGCCCGCCTGCTCTGGAATACTGCCATCAAGACCCTGGACGGCAAGCTCTCCGGCCAACTGCTGGGCGGCACCGTAGCCGACGGCCTGCGCCTGCGCGACCTGCATTACCAGGATGAAAAGCGCATCCTCGACATCGACAGCATCGACGCCCGCTGGCACCTGGCGCTGCTGCGCCGCCAGTTCAGCATCGACCATCTGCGCGTGGGCAAGGTGCGGCTGAACCAGCAGCCTTCGCCGTCCGAACCGAGCAGCCTGCCGGCCTCGCTGGAGATCCCGCTGGCGCTGCAGATCAACGAGATCAGCATAGCCAGCCTGAGCCTGACGCAGGGCACCTCCACCACCGAACTCTCGCGGCTCAAATTGCACGGCAACTCCGACGGCGTGCAACACACCCTGGTGCTCGACAGCCTGACCACGCCTTATGGCGACGCCACCGCCCTGCTGCATCTGAACGGCAAGCAGCCCTTCGCCATCGGCGGCGGTCTGGAACTGGCAGGCAGCTATCAGCAGGGCCAGAACAAGGAGCAATACCAGCTGGCTGCGCAATTGTCGGGTTCGCTGCAGGAGCTGGGCATCGCCCTGACTGCCGGCGGCGACAAGCTCAAGGGTAACGCCGACATCCTGGCCACGCCCTTTGCCAGCGTGCCGCTCAAGCGCGCGCGAATCGACCTGCAGCACATCAATCCGCAAGCCTTCAACGCCGCCGCCCCGGCCGCCGACCTGACCCTGCGCGCCGACCTCGCCCCGCCTGCCGGTCTGGCCGCCGATGCACCACTGCAGGTGGCCGGTCGCATCGAACTCGACAATGCCCGCCCCGGCAACCTGGACCAGCAACTGCTGCCACTGCTCTCGGCCAGTGCCGACCTGCAGCTGGACCTGCAGCAGCAAACCCTCTCGCGGCTGGAGATCCGCCTGCCGCATCAGGCGCGCATCGACGGCAGCGGCCAGTTCCGCCCCGGCAGTACCGAGCCCGGCAAGGAAGAGCCGCTGGCTGGCCGGTTCAAGCTGCGCGTGAGCGATCTGGACTTGAGCCAGGTGCATCGCCAGGTGCGTCCGACCCGGCTGTCGGGTCCGGTGGAACTGACCCTGGCACCCGATACCCAGCAAGTCCTGCTGACCCTGCAGGACAGTACCCTGAAACTGCACGTGGACAGCCTCATCGGCGCGGACCGCGTACAACTGCGCGAAGCCTCGCTCACCGCAGGCAAATCGCGCCTGGAAACCTCCGGCACGCTGCAGACCGCCGGGGCCATGGACTATGCCATCAAAGGCCGGCTGGTCGATTTCGATCCGACCGCCGTACTGCAGGCGGTGAACCCCGCGCCCGCAAGCAAGGGCCGCAAGAGCGGCGCGAACAAGGCCACCTCCACGCCGGTGGCCGCGCGCATCAATATGGATTTCGACGCAGCCGGTGCGCTCTCTCCCGAGCTCAGGCTCAAGCTCGGTTTCCGCATCCATGACAGCAGCTATGGTGCCCTGCCCATGAGCGGCCAGGGTGACATCAACCTGGCCGGCCTGCGGCTCTTGCCCAGCCGCGCCAACGTGCAGATCGCCGGCAATATGGTGGATCTCGACGGCAGCTTCGGCAGCGCACGCGACAAGCTCAAGCTCAAGGTCGATGCACCGCAACTGGCCAGGCTGGGCTATGGATTGGCGGGCCTGCTGCGCGTGGACGGCATCCTCAGCGGCACGCGCGAACGCCCCAACCTGCTGGCCAGCTTCCAGGCCGAGCAACTGGCCTTCGGCCCGCACAAGCTGCATCACCTGTCCGGCCAGAGCGAGTTGCACAGCAACCTGGCTGCGGGCGTGGCCTCGCCCGACAACCGCCTGGCCCTGACGCTGGATGGCGATGGCTACAGCGGCCCGCAAGCCGAGCTGGCCCGCCTGGTGGTCAAGCTGGACGGCACCTATGCCAGCCACACGTTGGCCCTGCAAGCCAAGGGCAAGCTGGCCGGTCAGGTGCTGGACCTGAACCTGGCCGCCCACGGCAAGGTCACCGAAAAGACCAAAGGCCATTACGGCTGGGCCGGCAGCCTCGACCAGTTCAGCAACCAGGGCTTGCCACGCATCGCCATGGCCAGCCCGCTCATGCTCGATGCCTCGGCCGACGGCATCGAAGCGGGCAGTACCCGCATCGAGATCGACCGCACTGCCCTCGATCTCAAGCGCCTGTCCTACCGCCAGGGCCGGCTGGCCTCAGCCGGCCAGGTGCGCGCGCTGGAGGTGGGCCGGGTGCTGGAACTGGTGCAGCAATTCACCGGCACGCCGCCACCGGTCAAGACCGACCTGGTGCTGGACAGCGACTGGGACTTCACCTTGGGCGAGACCGCCAGCGGCTACCTGCAGGTGGCACGCAAGTCGGGCGACGTGCGGGTCACCACCAGCGTGGGCGAAGCCGCGCTGGGGCTGTCCGAACTGCAGCTGCGCAGCCAGTTCCAGGGCGAACGCATGAACGTGACCGGGCGCCTCAACGCCGCGCGCATCGGCACCCTGGACCTGGGCGGCGAGATCGGCCTGCGCCGTGTGGATGCCTTGCTGGCGCTCAATGCCGAGTCGCCCCTGAGTCTGAAGGCCAGCCTCGACATCCCCGCACTCAAGCGCGTGGGTGACCTGATCGGTCCGCAAGTAAGCCTCAGCGGCAAGCTGGCGGCCACCCTCAGCGCCGGTGGCACCCTGGCCCAGCCGCGGCTGTCGGGCGCCATCAATGGCGACAGCCTGGCCGTGACCGAATTCGACCAGGGTATCCAGTTGAAGGACGGCACCGTACGCATCGTCATGGACAGCAACGTGATCGATCTGCGCAAGATCGAATTCCACGGTGGCAGCGGCACCCTGCGCGCGGGCGGCAAGATCCAGCTGGGCGCGGACAACCCCGACCTCAATGCCACCCTCACGGCCGACCATCTGGAACTGTTCGCCACGCCGGACCGCCAGTTGATGCTCTCCGGCACAGGCAAGATCAGCAACGTCAACGAGCAGTTGCACGTGGATGGCAAGTTCACCGTGGACCGCGCCCTGTTCGACCTGCCCAAGAGCAGCGCCCCCAAGCTGGGCGAGGATGTGGTCATCGTCAGCCGCAGCGGCAGGAACCGCGTGGGTGCGGCAGCGTCCTCGCAAGAGAAGCTGGAAGCGGCCACCGAAAAACCGGCCAGCAAGTTCGCGCCCATCATCAACCTGGCGGTCGACCTGGGCAACAATTTCCGCTTCCATGGCAGCGGCGCGGATGTGCGCTTGCAGGGCGATATGAACGTTCGCAGCGAACCGCTCCTGCCGTTGCGCGCCACCGGCACCATCAACGTGGCCGAGGGCAGTTATGAAGCTTTTGGTACAAAACTCAATATCGAACGCGGCATCATCAACTTCCAGGGCCCCATCGCCACCCCCAACATCAACATCCTGGCCATGCGCCGCAACCAGGACGTCGAAGCCGGGGTCTCGGTCACCGGCAACGCCAACCAGCCACGGGTGCAGCTGGTCTCCGAACCGACCGTGCCGGACGATGAAAAGCTGTCCTGGATGATGTTCGGCCACGGCACGGACAGTTCCAGCATCGGCCAGCGTACCGCCAGCAGCCAGGCCCTGGCGCTGGTGGGCAATATGGGCGGCAAGCGCATTGCCAAGGACTTCGGGCTGGACCAGTTCAGCATCGGTTCCAGCGAATCGGGGCTGACCGACGACCAGGTGGTCAACCTGGGCAAGGCCATCACCGAGAAGATCACGCTGGGCTACGAGCAGAGCCTGCAAGGCGCGGCCAGCGTGGCCAAGGCCACCTGGCAGATCTCGCGACGCTGGGCGGTGGTGGCGCGGGCGGGCACCATCAATGGCTTGAACATCCAGTTCAGCCGGCGTTACGACTGAAAAGCTGTGGACCAGCAGGCCTTGCTGGTCCACAAGGCTTGCCACTGACATGGAGGAATCTGTTAATCTTCATACAAGTTCAGGACATCCCTGATAGACGCGCCCGACAAGTTTCACAACAATGGCGCGGGGGAAAGCCGTTTCGGGGGAAAGCGACGACATGCCAGAACACAGAATCCAGCGCGCATCGCGGACAGCCAAGCTGTTCGTGGTGGTGGTCTGCCTCATCATCGTAGTGCTGGAGGCATGGTCAGCCTGGCGTGCCTACGAGGTGGCCGCCGACGAAGCCATCCGCAATGCCTCCAACATGGCGCTGGCATTGACCCAGCATGCCGACCAGACCTTCAAGGAAGTCGACGTGGTGCTGCGGGGAATCCAGGAGCACATGGAATATGACGGCCCCGGCGTGGCCGGGCGCCAACGTACCCATGATTTCATGGAGGGATCGGTGGCCGCCGTCCCGCAACTGGCCAGTCTGATGGTGTATGACGAAACCGGCCTGGCCATCGGCACCTCGCAAGCCGCCCTGGAACACCGCTACATCCAGGATGATTATTTCCTGCACCACCAGCGCGTGCGGACCGACCGCGCCTACATCGGCAAGCCCATGCGCAGCCGTATCAACGGCCAATGGGTAGTGACCATGAGCCGGCGCGTGAACCATGCCGACGGCAGCTTTGCCGGGGTGGTGGTGGCCGATATCGACCTGAACCACTTCCAGCGCTACTACGAACAGTTCGCCATCGGCCGCGACGGTGCCATCCTGTTTGGCCTCAACGAAGGCACCGTGATCTACCGCCAGCCGCTGCTGAGCTATTCGATCGGGCTGGATATCTCCAAGTCGGTACTGCTGACGAAATACCTCAGCCAGGCCGAACAAGGCAGTTTCGAGCTGCGCTCCCCGCGCGACGACATCGTGCGCCTGACCAGCTTCCAGCATTGCAGTCTGTACCCCTTGTTCGTGGCGGTGGCGCTGGCCAAGGATGACGTGCTGGAAGACTGGACCCGGCGCGTCTGGATCCGTGGCATCGCCGTGCTGCTGTTGCTCACCATCATCGGCTACGGCGGCAATCGCCTGGTGGCCCAGGTGGCCGGGAGGGAAAATGCCGAGCTCGAAGCCATCACCGCCCGTACCGAACTGGAGCGTCTCTATCGCACGCTGGAAGCCCAGTCGCAGAAGGATGGCCTGACCGACGTCTTCAACCGCCGCTATTTCGACGCGGCCCTCACGGCCGAGCTGGTGCGCCTGAACCGCTCGGGCGAGTCGCTCTCGCTGATCATGGTGGATGTGGATCACTTCAAGCGCTACAACGATACCTATGGACATGCTGCCGGCGACGTCTGCCTGAGGCAGGTCGCCACGGCCTTGAACAGTGTGGCACGCCGCCAGGGCGACATCGTGGCGCGCTACGGCGGCGAGGAATTTGCGCTGATCCTGCCCAACTGCAACGCCGCCAGCGCGGCCGCCATTTCGAACCGCCTGGTGCAGGCCGTGCGGGCACTACAGATCCCGCATGAAGGCAGCTCGGTGGGCCACGTCACAATCAGTGTGGGTGCCGCCAGCCTGGCCAGTGGCAAGGGTGGACAGGTGGAGGCCCGCGAACTGATCGACACCGCCGACGCCGCCCTCTACCGTGCCAAGGCGCAAGGCCGGGACCAGGCCATCCAGCATGACTACCCGCGCCTGGCGGTGATCTCCGATTACCCGAGCCTGAGGTGAACGATGCGCTGCCTGATCCGCTACCAGCTGCGCGAAGAACAGACGCCAGCCCACCACGAATTCAGCACCGACGCCGCCGACACCGAACAGGTCATCCTGCACCTCACCGAATTCCTGCATCCGGAAGTGATCTTCGAATTCCTGCCCGTACAGCCCGGGGGCGCGGACAGCATCGCGCAGCTGCGCGATCGCATGGCGCATGCGCGCGATTACCTGGAGCAGTATTGCGGCCTGCGTAGCCTGTCGTACATGCTCTTGCCGGAGGGTGCCAGCTCGGCGCAGGGGAAATGGACCACCGTGCTGCTGAGCAGCCAGATGCCCGCTTCGCCCTCGCCTTCCAGCCCTGGGGACGGCACACAAGACGACGCCTGAACCGCCAGCGGCAACCGGACACCGCCATCCTCAGGCGGGCTCCTCCAGCTGCCCCAGGGGCAAACGCCGGTCCGCCACGCAACGGACGATATCGGCATCATGCGTCACCAGCAGCACCGCGCTGCCCGCTTGCCGGGCCTCTTCGACCAACAGCGCCATGACTTCCTGCTGGGTCAGCGGATCCAGGCGCGAGGTCGGTTCATCCGCAAAGATGAGAGCCGGACGCATGAGCAGCACGCGCGCCAGCGCGATGCGCTGCAGCTCGCCGCCCGAGACCTGCCCGGGCCGGCGATCCAGCAACGTGGGCCAGACGCGCATGCGTGCCAGCAGATCGTCCAGGCGCCGCCAGTCCAGCCCATGCAGGCGCACCAGATCGTTCAGCGACTGGCGCAGCGACAGGGTGGGCGCGAAGGCTGCTGCCGGGTCCTGATAGATCTTCTGAAAGGCCGTGCGCGCAAGACCGGCCGCACGCGTGACCTGTCCCGCATCGGGCCGCAACAGGCCCAGCACGATGTTGCCCAGAGTGGTCTTGCCGGCCCCGCTGGCGCCGCTGATGGCCACGATCTCGCCGGCATGGATGCGGGCATTCAAGCCGCTGAACAACTGCTGCTGGCCGAAGGACTTGGCCACTCCGCTGAGTTCGGCCACCACGGTGCGCGGTGTGGCCGCCAGCGGCACTACCGGCTGCGTCCAGCAGGCCGGGTCCGCCTTCAGCAGACGGCACGTATAGGCATGCTGCGGATGAGACAGCAGTGCATCGGCCTGCCCCCGCTCCACCATGCGCCCCTCCTGCATCACTGCCAGCTCCCCACCGAGAGCGCGCGCCAGCCACACGTCGTGGGTGATGCACAGCAGGCTCATGCCCTGCTGCCGGGCGGCCTGCAACAAGGCCAGCACCTCGCTGCGGCGATCGGCATCGAGCCCCTTGGTGGGTTCATCGATGATCAACAGCGGAGCACCGGCCGCATGCGTGGCCAGAAACGCCACGCGCTGGGCCATGCCACCGGAGATCATGAAGGGATAGTGCCTGGCTGCGCCTTGCAGCCCAAGACTGGCCAATGCCTTCTGCGCCAGCAGGCGGGCACCGCTGCGGGCCGCGCGCAAGCTGTCGTTCTGGCCATCGGCAGCAGGATGGCTGACCAGTTCGTAGGTCTCGGCCACCTGGCGCAGCACCGTCATGGTCGGATCCAGCGCCAGCCAGGGCTCCTGCGGCAGCAGCGCGATGCGCCGGCCCCAGCCGCGCTGGCGGCTGGCGGCATCGGCGGCGTCGCTCACCTCGCCGGCAATGCCGATACGCCCGCTACAACGCAAGCCGGCCGGCAGATTGCCCATGATGGCCTGGGCCAGCAGGGATTTGCCGGAGCCGCTTTCACCCAGCAGCGTGAGGACGCCACCAGCGGGAATGGAAAAATGAACGTCCTGCACCAGGACTTGCTGGCCATGGAATACAGCCAGGTTCTCGACCTGCAGCGCCGCTACGCAAGATGCTGTATTCATGCAGGCTCCTTGCCCGGCGACAGCAGCAGCAAGGCCAGCAGGGTGACGAACAGCACCAGCACGGGCGCGCCGACCAGCCAGGGCGCCTCGCGGTAGTAAGGCAGCAGTTCGATCATCATCACGCCCAGTTCCGGCGTGGGCGGCTGCAGGCCGACGCCGACGAAACCCAGCGCCGACATCGCCAGCACCGCCCCCGCCAGGCCGAAGCGCATCAGTGTGAACAGGCGCGGCAAGAGCGCCGGCAGCAGGTGGCAGCGCACGATGTAGAGCGGGCCGAAGCCCAGTAGCCGCGACGCCTCCACCTGGGCACTAGCCAGCAGGATGCGGCTGGCAGCGCGCACCACACGGAAATACTCCACCCACAAGGCCAGCGAGATACCCACATAGAGCGGCCAGAAACCGCCCGGTGCAAAGGCCGCCAGCAACAGCACCAGCAGCAGGCCCGGCAAGGCCAGTACCGCATCGGCCAGGGCCGCCAGCACGCGCTCGACCCAGCCGCCGCACCAGGCGGCCAGCAAGCCGATCACGACACCCGGAATGGCGGCCGAGAGCACGCTCACCAGCGCAAGTGACAACGACAGGCGCGTGCCATGCGCCAGCCGCGCCAGCATGTTGCGGCCCAACTGGTCATAGCCCAGCGGGTGCGCCAGGCTGGGCGCTTCGAGAAAGCGGGCCAGTTGCTGGCGGGCCGGATCGGCATCGATCCACAGCGGGCCCAGCCAGGCGAACAGGACGATCAATACCAGCAGCAACAGGCCCACAGCCTGCGCCGGTGTCCAGCGTGAGACAGCCGGTTCAGCCAGGTAATCGGAAGAGGACAGGCTCATGGTCGGCGGCGTGGATCAATGAAGGCGCAGGCCGCATCGACCAGCGCGTTGAAGAGAACGAACAACAGCCCCAGCACCAGCGCCGTGCCCTGGATCATCGGCACGTCGCGCCCGAAGATGGCATGCACCAGCGCATGGCCGATGCCGGGCCAGGCGAAGATGGTCTCGACCAGCACCACCCCCTCCACCAGCATCACCAGTTGCACGCCCAGATAAGCCGTCACCGGCGCGGCCACGTTGCGCACGCCATGGCGCAGCAGGGCCTGCGCGGGGGTGAGGCCCTTGGTCAGGGCGAAGGCGAAATACGCGGTGCCGCGCACCTGCACCATGGCATCGCGCGCCACCCGGCAGGAGACCGCCGCCAGCCCCAGCGCCAGGGTCAGCGCCGGCAACAGGATGCCGCCATGGTCACCGTGACCGGCCGCCGGCAAGGCCCCGAGCTGCACCGAAAACAGCAGCACCAGGACCAGCCCCAGCAGGAAAGACGGCAAGGCCCGCAGCAGCACCGACAGCGCCAGCGTGGCGCGATCAACCCAGCCACCGGGATGCAGGCCGGCCAGCACGCCCAGCGTCGGGCCGATCAGCAAGGACAAGGCCAGCGCCAGCCAGGACAGGCGCAGCGTAGGGCCCAGCTGATGACGGATTTCCACCAGCACCGGCAGCGCCGTGACCTGCGACACACCCAGGTCCAGATGCAGCAGGCAGCTCCACCATTGGGCGAGGGCCATGTACCAGGGCTGGTCCAGGCCCAGTTCGGCGCGAACGGCCTGAGCCGCTTCGGTGCTCACCATGTCGTAGCCATAGCGGCCGGCTGCGATGCGATAGGCCATATCACCCGGCAGCAGGCGCGTCATGAAGAAGCAGAGCGTGCCGACCAGCAGCGCCACCAGGGCGGCTTGCAGCAGGCGCTGGCTGAGGGCGGCGGCCAGTTGCCGGCGCGTGGCCGGTGGCAGCGGCAGGAGTCGGGTCAGGTCCATTGCAGGGAAGCTATCCGGTAACTGCGTTCAAAAGGATCGATGCTGGCGCCACGCAGGCGGCGGCTCACCGCACAGGTCTGGCGATACCAGACCACCGGGATCACCGGCAACTGTTCCTGCAATATCGCCACGATGCGTTCGCGCTCGGCGCGGCCGCGTTCGTCCTGGCCAGCGGCGGTGGCAGGAATGGCCGCCAGCCGTGCCAGCAAGGCTGGCACTTCCTCATTGCGCCAGCCCATGGCGCCCCAGTCGCCGCCTTGCGGACCGAAGTCCTGCAAGAGGCTGGCCACCGGATCGGGCAGGTTGCCATAGTTGCGCGCGGCCAGCGCCATCTGCAACTGGCCGCTGCGATGGCCGGCCGGAATGTCGCTGGAGTTGCCGATGATGACGCGCACGGCCATGCCGATCTGGCGCATTTCTTCCTGCAGGGCCGTGGCGATGAGGGGCAGTTCGGGACGGTCGACGAAAGTGGTCAGGCTCAGTTGCAACTGCTGGCCACCCTGCCAGCGCGTGCCATCGGCGCTCTGGCGCCAGCCGGCTTCTTCCAGCAGGCGGCGGGCCTGCTTGAGATCGGTATGCAGTGGCGCCAGGCGGCGGTCATGCCAGCGCGCCAGCGAAGGCGGCAACAGCTGCGTCGCGCCCAGGTCAGGGTCGCGCAACAGGGCGCGCGCAATCCCCGCGCGCTCGATGCACAGCGCAATGGCGCGCCGTACCCGCACATCAGCCAGGAAAGGATGACCAGAGTTGAGCTTGAGAATGGTCGTGCGCGGCAGCATGGCCGATAGCAGGACGGCGCGCGGACTGTCCTGCAGGGCGCGGATGCTGGGCGGATCGAGCGAGAAGGCCAAATCGGCCTGGCCGCTCTGGACCAGCAGCGTACGCGTTTCCGCACGAGAGACACTGATGTAGCGCGCCCGCTGCACCGCCCTGCCAGGCCCGGTCTCTACCCGCTCGACATCGAACTGCTGCGGCAGGCTGATGGACCGGATGCGCAACGGCCCGCTGCCGATGATGGCCACCACCTTGCCCTGCGCATCAAAACTGGCCGGGGCCAGGATCTGCGTGGAGTAATGCGTCAGCAAGTAAGGCAGCGGACCGAAGGGCTGGCGCAAAGACAGTACCAGCTCACTTCCCTGTACAGTCATGTCCCTGATCCCTGCCAGTTGCAGTACACCTGGCCGGACAGCGGCGCGCTGCAGGCAGGCCAGAATGCTCCCGGGCGAGACCTCGCTCCCATCGTGGTAGCGGCGTGCTGCCGGCAAGGCGAAGCGCCACTGCAGTCCATCGCCGCTGACCGCCCAGGCAGTGGCCAGGCCCGGCTGCAACTGGCCGGCATCGTCCACCTCCAGCAGGGTCTGCGTGACTTCCATGCGGGTGAACATGTAGCCTGCGCGTGAAGGGTCCAGCCCGGTCAGTTCCCATGGCCCGACCACGGTCAGGACATCGCTCCCAGCGCGGGTGATGGCGTGCGCATGGGCGTCGGAATCGTCGCCATGCGCCCGGGCCAGCGGCCAGGGAGCGGCCGCCAGCAGGGCCAGCAAGGCGCGCCGGCGTGGCGCAGGGGGAGAAGCGGCCAAGGAAAGCTCCTTCAGAACTTGACGTTGAGCGCCAGCGTGGCAGTGCGTTCCTCGCCCGGCATGATCCACACCGTGCTGTAGGAACTGCTGTAGTAGCGCTTGTTGAAGAAATTGTTCACATCCAGCGACAACTTCATCTTGGGCGTGAACTGCCAGTAAGCCAGCGCACGTGCGGTCACGTAGCCGGGCAACTTGAAACTGCCGGCCTGGTCACCGGTACGCTCGCCCACATAGTTCAGGCCACCACCGATACCGTAGGGCGAGCCAGTTGCGGACGCATCTTCAAACACTGCCAGTACACTTCCCGATACACGTGGCACGTTGATGAGCCGCGAACCGACGGCCAGGGTGTTGTCCTTGCTGACGTAGGCATCGGTGTAGGCCAGGTTGCCTGTCAGGCGCCAGTGATGGCCCAGGCGTGCATTGGCATCGAGCTCCACCCCCTTGCTGCGCACTTCTCCGGCAGCAATCGAGAAGGATGTATTGGCCGGGTCGGTGGTCAGCACGTTCTGCTTGGTGATGTCGAACACGGCCAGGGTGGCGCCGCTGCGCTGGTCTTCGCTCTGGAACTTCAGGCCCACTTCGGCCGCACGCGAGGTCTCGGGGCTGAAGGCATTGCCGCTGGCGTCGCTGCCGCTGTTGGGACGGAAGGATTTGCTTGCGCTGGCATAGGCCGACCACGACGGCGTGAACAGGTAAGTCAGGCCCAGACGCGGGGAGTAGGCGCTCTTGTCCTGGCGCGTGGTGGCGCCGGTGCGCCAGTTGTTCAAGGTGGACCGGAAGCCATCGGCACGAATGCCGGCCAGCAGCTTCCACCGTTCGCTCAGGCTGAGCTGATCCTGCAGATAGAGGGCGGTGCTGATCTGGCGTTCGCTGGTATCGGTATTGGCAGCCAACGTGGGCTGCGCCTGGCCGTAGACCGGGTCGTAGATGTTGACGGCGTAAGGAGACGCAGCGGTCGGATTCACGCGCAGCATGCGCTGATCCAGCGTCAACCAGTCCACCTCGGTCCCGACCAGCACCTCATGCTGGATGCCACCAGTCTGCAGCTTGCCGCCCAGTTCGGCCTGCAGCGAGGTATCGTGCCAGCTGTAATCGCGGTAGCGGCGCTGGCGGCGCAGCGTGGTGTTGTCGGCCTGCAGGGCCGAGGCTTCGGTGGAGTAGCCATCCAGCGTGCCATCCTTGTGGAACAGGCCAGTGCGCAGGTGCCAGTTCTCGTCGAGGCGATGCTCCAGTGTCAGCAGGTGATTGGTGTTCTGCATCTTGATGTCGCCATCGCGCGGTTCGCCCAGGAAGCGCGAGACCGGCAGTACGCCGAGATTGCCGTTGACGGCCACGATGCCGCGATCCAGCGGCGCCTTCTGGCGCAGGTATTCGCCTTCGTAGTTCAGCACGGTGCTGTCGCTGAGCACCCAGGTGAAGGCCGGCGCCAGGAATTCACGGTCGCTGCTCACGTTGTCGCGGAAGCTGTTCTTGTGTTCAAAGGCCGCATTGAGGCGGTACGCCACCTCGCTGTTGAGCGCACCGGTGGAGTCCACCGCGCTGCGGTAGCTGCCACGGCTGTCCACTGACAGGTCCAGGCTGTTGGCGCTCTTGAACTGCGGTTTCTTGGTGACCACGTTGATGGTGCCGCCCGGCTCGCTGTTGCCGTAGAGCGCAGCCGCCGGGCCCTTGAGGAAATCGATGCTTTCCACGTTGGCGGTGTCGCGCGGGGGCGCATAGCCGCGATTGGAAGCGAAGCCGTTCCAGAGGATGTTCATGCCACCATTCTCGCTGCCGGAAAAACCGCGGATCGAATAGTTGTCCCACAGCCCGCCGAAATTGTTTTGCTTGGCCACGCCGCTGACATAGAGAAGGACGTCATCCAGGCGCGTAGCACCCAGGTCGTCCATCAGCTGGCGCGAGACCACCTGCACCGACTGCGGCAGTTCCTGCAAGGGGGTTTCGGTGCGGGTGGCGCTGGAGGTGGTGCTCTGGCGGTATTGCTGGCGCTCGCCAGCGCCGGTGACGACGATCTGGCCCAGGCCGGTATCGGCAGCGGTGGTGGTATCGGCGCCCCAAGCCAGTGGCTGGCCCTGGCCCATGGCAAGCGCGCCCAGCACGGCCGCCCGCAGTGCGGTCATTTTCATTTTTTCCCTTGTGATGTTGTTGTATGACGGCTGGGTGCGTGGCTGCCTTGCCGCTATCGAATGACCGTCATGGCGGTCAGCGCCGGATTTTATGCAACACTGTTGCAATTATCAAGAGAAATGCATCGCATCCAGAACGCGAGTTCAACGTTTGGCGGCGCAATGCACACTCCTTATCAAGGCGTGCGCAGTGTAAGGGCGCAAACGAGCCGGCGGGTGCGACATATTGCCGCACCCGCCGGTTTTCCTTACAAATGAGGGAAAGTACAGTGGCTGGCTAGAGCCACCCCGCCTTGCGCAGCCGCCGCCACAGCAAGGTGCAGGCGGTGACGATACCGCCCAGCACCAGCGGGAAACTCCACTCCCACGACAGCCCCGGCATGTGCGCGAAGTTCATGCCGTAGAGGCTGAAGATCATGGTCGGGATGGCCAGGATGGCACCCCAGCCGGCCAAGGTCTGGACGATCTCGTTCTGGTGGATGGTGACCTGGGCCAGGTTGATCTGCACGGCCGACTCCACCATTTCACGCAGGCGGTCGCCGGTATCGATGAAGCGCACCACGTGGTCATAGATGTCGCGGAAGTAGGCCTTGCCGTCCTTGGTGATGAGCCCTTCATGGAAGCGCAGCAATTGCGTACAGACGTCCAGCAGCGGCGTAGCCGCCGAACGCAGGCGGATCAGCTGGCGCTTCAACTGGTACAGCTCCTGCAGATAGGCCTTGCCGCTCAAGGCACCGGGGTTGAAGAGCTGTTCCTCGTACTGGCTGAACTTGGCTTCGAGGTCGTCCATGATGGGGCGGTAGTTGTCCACCACGAAGTCCATGATGGAATACAGCACGAAGCTGGGCCCGCGCACCAGGCGCTCGGGCAGCATCTCGCAATGCTCGCGCACCTTGGCATAGCTGCGCGAGGCACCATGCCGCACCGTGACCACGAAGCGCGGGCCGGTCAGGATGTGGGTCTCGCCGAACAGCACTTCGCCACCGGCCAGTTGGGCCGTGTGCAGCACCACGAAAAGGGTGTCGCCATATTCCTCGATCTTGGGGCGCTGGTGCGCGGCATAGGCGTCTTCCACGGCCAGCTCGTGCAGGCAGAATTCTTCCTTGATCTTGTTCATCAGCTCGACGTTGGGTTCCAAGAGGCCCAGCCAGACGAAGGTGCCCTCCTCTTCCAGCACGTCGCTGATCTCATCAAGGCTGATGTCGCGCAGTTTCTTGCCCTTCTTGTAGACCGTGCAGTTGACGATCATGGCGGGGTCGATCATGTCTCTTTCCTGTTCTTGTGGATCTGGTGGAATCAGCCGGTACGCACGCGCCAGCGCAGGCGCTGCCTGAAGACCTGGGCCATGATCACGCCGGCCAGCGTGATGATGCCGCCGATGGCGTGATAGCCGTGCAATGGCTCGCCCAGCGCCGCCACCGCAATGATGACCGTGAAGACCGGCATCAGGTTCACGAAAATGGCACAGCGGCTCGCACCCAGGTGCGCCACGCCACGCATCCACAGGAACTGCGACAGGATGGACGCGGCAATGCCCGCATAGAGCAGGATCGGCAGGTTATCACGCGTGATCGGCGAATGATGGCCCAGCAGGAAGCCCGGAAAGAGCAGCAGCACCGCCATCAGCACCTGTATATACAGCAGCTGCCAGGTACGCAGCGGCAGCGCCCAGCGCCGCAGCATGACGCCATACAGGCCATAGGCGATGGTGGCCAGCAGCATGAGTACATCGCCCGTGACCACGCCCTGGTCAAAGAGCGCCAGCGGATGGCCGCGCCCGATAAGCACCGCCAGTCCGACCAGCGAGAGAATGCCACCAGCCAGCGTGCCCACCGTGGGCGGCTCAGAAAGCAGCTTGATGCTCAATATCAGCGTGAGCAAGGGCATCAGCGAAGCGATGATGCCCATGCTGGTGGCCGAGGCCGTGGCCGCAGCGAAATACGCCAGGCTCTGGAAGAGCACCATGCCGAGGAGCGCCAGCACCAGGATCTTGCCCAGGTGCGGGCGGATCTGCGCGCGCGCCGCCCAGGCCGGACGCGCCAGGAAGGGCGACATCAGCAGCGCGGCCAGCACCCAGCGATAGAAGGAAATATCTTCCGGCGCGATGACCCCGGCCGACATCTTGCTGATGACGGTATTGCCGGCCCAGATCAGGACCGCGCCCAGTGGAAACCACAGGGACTTGTACGTCATGGGCTGCATGGTTCTCCTCGTTGTGCCCTGGCCCGACGTCCTGGCGTCAGGCGGGCTTGTTCTCTTGCTGCCCGGCCATTTCGGCACCGGCGTTGGGCGGCAGCTGGCGCAGCATCAGCAGGGCCAGCGAGGCCACCGCGCCCACCACCAGGAAGGCCGGCCAGAAGTCCTGCGCCACCAGCGTGGCATGGCCCTGGATCTCATTGGACATCTGCAGCGCAAACCCGGCCAGCACCACGCCCATGCCGATGGACAATTGCTGGGCCACGCTGGCCATGCTGGTGGCCTGGCTCAGGCGCAGCTTGTCGACGTCGGCATAGGAAATCGCATTGAGGCTGGTGAACTGCAGCGAACGGAAGCAGCCACCGATGAGCAGGACGATGAACATCACCAGATACGGCGTCTGCGGCGTGAAGGCACCGATGGCGCACAGGCCCAGCACGCCCAGCGCGCCATTGACCAGCAGCACCCGGCGGAACCCGTGGCGGCGCAGGAAGCGCGCGGCAATGGTCTTCATGAACATCGCCCCCGCCGCCGAGGCGCAGGTCAAGAGGCCCGAATGGAAAGGCGTATAGCCAAAGCCCAACTGAAGCATCAGCGGCAGCAGGAAGGGAATGGCGCCGATGCCCACGCGGTAGAGCGAGCCGCCGAAGACGCCGGCACGCAAGGTCGGGATCTTCAGCAGCGCCAGGTCGATCAAGGGCGCGGTGGCGCGGCGCGCATGCCAGACGTAGCCGCCCAGGAACAGCACGCCCGCCACCACGCAGGCCAGCGAAATCTCGCCCGAGATGAGATGCCGCCCCGCCGTGGCCAGGCCCATCATCAGCAGCGAGCAGCCCAGGGCCGAGAGCAGGAAGCCCATGAGATCAAGCGGTGCCACCTGCTCGGCCTTGAGGTCAGGAATGAAACGCGTGGCGAGATAGAGCCCCAGGATGCTGATGGGAATATTGATGAAGAAGATCCAGCGCCAGTGGAAATAGGTGGTGATGAAGCCGCCCAGCGGCGGCCCCAGCACCGGACCGAACAAGGCCGGAATGGTCAGATAGGACAGCGCCTTGACCAGGTTGACCTTCTCCACGCTGCGCAGGATCACCAGGCGCCCGACCGGCACCATCATGGCCCCGCCGATGCCTTGCAGGAAGCGCGCGGCCACGAATTCCGGCAAGGTCGAGGACATCCCGCAGAGGATGGAGCCCAGCATGAAGACGCAGATGGCGGTACGGAAGATGGTGAGCGAGCCGAAGCGGTCGGCCATCCAGCCGGAGATGGGAATGAAGACGGCCAGGCTGACCAGGTAAGACGTCAGTGCCAGCTTCAGCGAAATCGGGTCAACGTGCATGTCCAGCGCCAGCGCGGGCAGGGAAGTCGAGATGACGGTCGAATCCATCTGTTCCATGAACAGCGCACAGGCGACGATCAGGGGAATGATGAAGGTGCGTGGAATGGGCATCGGCAAGAGTGATGGATGAAAATGCGACGGCAGGATGCAGCGCGAATGACCGGCATCGCGCGCCGCCCGGCAAGCCTTCAAGTATACCTTTTACGCTATCATGCTGCCGGCGGCGCCCCGATCCGGATGAGCGCCCTGCCCTGCCTGCCCACCGCCCGCCGTTGCCATCCACCTGTCCCGCATGAACGACTGCTTCGCCCTCCTCGACGACCACCAGGCCAGCCCGGCCGAACCGCGCTCGCGCCTTTATACCGGCCACGTGCGCACCCTGGCCTGCCATGAGGCGGCGGCCTTCCCGGTCTTGCTGGACGAGATGCAGGCGGCCCTGGCCGAGGGCCATCACGCGGTGGCGCTGTGGAGCTATGAACTGGGCGCGGCGCTGCAAGGCTTGCCGCATCGTCCGCTGCCCGGGCCGCTGGCACGCGTGCTGCTGTTTGCCCGCTGCGAGCGTCTGGCCGCTGCCGATGTGGATGCCTGGCTGGCTGCGCAATCGCAGGCCGATACGACCGGGATCGCCCGCTTGCACAGCAGCGTCGATGAAGCCGCCTTCAGCGCGGCCATCCACCGCATCCGCGACTACATCGCCGCTGGCGACACCTACCAGGTCAACTACACCTATCGCCTGCACTTCGACGTCCTTGGCGATGCCATCACCCTGTATCGCCGCCTGCGCGCGCGCCAGCCGGTGCCCTATGGCGCGCTGGTCAGGGATGCACTGGGCGGCATGGTGCTGTCGTGTTCACCGGAACTGTTCGTGGCGCACCAGCAGGGCATCCTCAAAGCCAAGCCCATGAAGGGCACCGCGCGTGCCGTGCCGCCCCAGCAGGAAGGCGCGGAAACGCTCAACGCCCGGCGCGCCCTGGCACTGGCCGCCGATGAAAAGAACCGCGCCGAAAACCTCATGATCGTCGACCTGCTGCGCAATGACCTGGGCCGTGTGGCCGTGCCAGGTTCCGTGCAGGTGCCGCATCTGTTCGACGTGCGCCGCTATGGACAAGTGCTGCAGATGACCTCCACCATCCGCGCCCGACTGCGCGAGGATGCAAAGCTGGCCGATGCACTCCATGCGCTCTACCCCTGCGGTTCGATCACCGGGGCGCCCAAGCGCCGCACCATGGAAATCATCCACGAGCTGGAGACTGAGCCGCGTGGACTCTATACCGGCGCCATCGGCTGGTTCGAGGCGCCGCGCGAGGGCGGCCATGCCATCGGTGACTTCTGCCTCTCGGTGCCGATCCGCACGCTGGAACTGCAAGCCCCGCAACAGGGCGTGCGCAGCGGCGTGATGGGTGTGGGCGCGGGTATCGTCTACGACAGCGAGGCCGCTTCCGAATTTGCGGAATGCCAGCTGAAGTCAGGATTTCTCACGGATTTGGCACAAAGCTTCACGCTCTTCGAAACCATGTACGCCAGCCGCACCGGCTGCCGCCATCTGGCGCTGCATCTGGAGCGGCTGAAGGATTCTGCTTCACAGCTGGGCTTTCCCTTCGATATTCTGGCGATCCAGAACAAGGTCGCACAAGCCTGTACTGAACTTTCTGACCAGACCGCCTACCGCCTGCGCCTGGCGCTCGATGCCCGGGGCGGCATCACGGTGCAGCATGCGCCGCTGAGTGCGCTGTCCGGCCCGGTCAAGGTCTTCCTGGCTGACACCGCCACCGACAGCAGCGATCTCTTCCTTCGCCACAAGAGCAGCCAGCGCGCGCGCTACGACGCCGCCTGGCAAGCGGCCGAACAACGCGGCGGCTTCGATCTGCTCTTCTTCAATGAACGCGATGAACTGACCGAAGGCGGCCGCAGCAACGTCTTCGTCAAGATCGCCGGCCGCTGGTGCACGCCGCCGCTGGCCTGCGGCGTCCTGCCGGGCGTGATGCGGCGCGTGCTGCTGGCCGATCCGCAATGGGATGCGGTGGAAACCGTCATCACCCGCGCCGACCTGCTGGATGCACAGGAGATCGTGGTCTGCAATGCCTTGCGCGGTGCGCTGCCGGCGGTGCTGAAGCAGCAGTAATCCCTCGCCACAGAAGCAATTCATTTCCACCAAGCAAACATTCCTTTGCTAAAATCCGGGGCAAAACTTAACTTTCCAGCAAACATAAAACGTTATTCCAAAAAGATAAGTTACGTCTCCTGTTTGCCGGAAAACAAACCATGACGCCAGGCCAACTGGACATACGGGGGAACCATGCGTGGAATTGAATTATTTTGCGGCGAGGCCGGACTCTATCCTTCGGAGAAAGCAGTCCTCACCGAGTTGATTCGCCAGCTTTCGCTACGCGGCGAAGATGCCATCATCTTCAGCAACTTCACGATGGGTCACAGACAGATTGACCTGTTTGTGGCTACTGCAACGACAACGCTGCAGATCGAGGTGAAAGGCTACAGAAACCGCATAGAAGGCGACGTCAATGGCAAATGGCAAGCCACCGATCGCAATGGCATGAAGATTGACCGCAGAAACGCCTTTGGCCAGGCTCGGGAGAACAACTGGGCCATGCGCGATGCCATGAACAAATTGCTTCGGCGTGAAAGCCCCTACCCTCGCGGCGCCGTAGTGTTCTCGCCAGTCATCCCTGCTGGCTCGGTATTTTCGGAGGCCCTGCGGAAACACCCGCACGTGTCCATCATCGGACAAAACGACATCGGTAAATTGCTCAACGGGGTGCGCCGCTCCGTCTGGTCTCTGGAGGACGTTCGAAAACTGGCACTGGACGCCAACCTCACACGCTGTGCCAGCATCGACGAGATGGCTAGCAAGAGCGGCATGGAGGATGCCGACGATGATCATCTGGATGCCGACCAGGAGACCCGTTCCCCGACCTCAGTACACCAGGGTCGCTCGACCCGTGGCAAGCTGAGATTGCTGGCCCTGGCGGCCATTCTGGCACTGCTGGCGTTTTTACCGTTCTACAAATGGTTCGCCAACGATGAGAAGCCCCCAGCGCTCCCCGTCACGCGGGCTGATACCGGCACACCCGCGACGACCAAGGCGGTGTCGCAGAAAATGCGGCATGCCAAGTCGATCGAACCCGCTTCGGCCAGACCTGGTGCCCCGCTAGCCGCACCCTCCGAACACCCCGCAGCAAGGCCAGCCGCCCCGATCAATTGCCCGGCCAACGTGGACCGGCTCGGCTGCAACGGTCGGGTCGGCATCTTCGATGCCCCGCAATGCCCGGCAGGATTCCATATCGATGGCGAAAGCTGCGCACCTGGCTGAGCCAGGCATCGCACAGGCGGCCCACCTACTCAGCGCAGGGCCGCGTTCTCTTTCAGCGCCTTGGCCTTCTCGGCAGTCTGCTGCTGCAGTGGCTCCAAGTTGTCCAGGCTATGTCCATCCCAGCCGCCGCCCAAGGCCTTGGCCAGCAACACGCTGGCCGCCATGCGGCGATTGAGGATGTTCAAGGCACTGATCTCCGCCGACAGCGCCGTCGCCTGGGCCGTGATGACGTTGACGTAGCTCACCGTGCCTGCCTTGTACTGATTGAGCACCAGCGTGACCGCCTGGCGCGCCGCCTGCAGCGCCTCGCCCTGGACGGCCGCTTCCTGTTCCAGGATGCGCAGTGCGGCCAGGTTGTCTTCCACGTCCTGGAAGGCGGTCAGCACGGTCTGTTTGTAGGTGGCCACGGTGCCGTCATAGGTGGCAATGGCCTGGTCGGTGGCGGCATCGCGCGCACCGCCATCGAAGATGGTCTGCGCCAGCTGCGGCCCCAGCGACCAGACGCGGCCCGGCAGCGTGAACCAGTCGGCAAAGGTCGAACTTTGATAGCCACCCGAGGCCGACAAGGTGAGGCTGGGGAAATACGCCGCCTTGGCCACGCCGATCTTGGCATTGGCCGAGGCCACGCGGCGCTCGGCGGCGGCCACGTCAGGCCGGCGCTCCAGCAGCATCGAGGGCAGGCCCTGCGGCACCGGGGGCGCCACCGCCGTCAAGGGTGCGCGCGGCAGCGAGAATTCGGCCGGGGTCTTGCCCACCAGCAGCGCAATGGCGTGCTCGACCTGGGCGCGCGTGACGCCATTGTCCAGCGCCGAAGCCTGGGCCGATTTCAGCTGGGTCTGCGCCTGGATGACATCGGACTTGGCCACCAGCCCGGCGGCGTATTGATTCTGGGTCACCTGCAGCGAACGCTGATAAGCCTGCACCGTGTCTTCCAGCACTTGCTGCTGGGCGTCCAGCACGCGCAGTTGCAGGTAATCCTGCGCCAGCTGCGCCTGGGCCGACAGGCGCGCTGCGGCGAGATCGGCCGCACTGGCCTGGGCGCTGGCCTGGCTGGCTTCGACGTCGCGCCGCACCTTGCCCCAGATGTCCGCTTCCCACGAGGCCGTCAGCGAGAAAGTATAGGAATTGCGCACGCCCGAGCTGGAACTGCTGCTGGACGAACTGGAACTGCCGGAAGAAGAGCCAGCCGAGCCAGAGCGCCCCCGCGAGGCATCGGCCGAGGCCGACAGCGTGGGCGAATAGGCCGAGCGCGAGCTTTGCACCAGCGCCACGGCGCTGCGGAAATTGGCTTCGGCCAGCGCCAGGTTCTGGTTGGAGATATCCACCTGAGCCACCAGCGCATTCAATTGCGGATCGCCGAACATCTCCCACCACTTGCCATCGGCGGCCAGGTCGCGCGGCTGGGCCGGCTTCCAGTTCTGGCCTTCCTTGAACACGGCCGGGCCGATGTCCATCTGCGGACGCACGTAGTCGGGCCCCACCGAGCAGGCTGCCAGGGCGAAGCTGGCCGCCAGCATGGCCAAGAGGGGCTTGAGTTTGAACATGTCTTGTTGCGTCATGCGTTTCTCCATGGCGGCAGCCTCAGGCCGCCGAGGTTTCTGTCTTGTTCTTGCGGCCGAAGCGGCGCTTGCCCCAGGCACTCAGGCGTTCCATGTACAGGTACACCACCGGGGTCGTGTAGAGCGTGAGCAACTGGCTCACCACCAGCCCGCCGACGATGGAAATGCCCAGCGGCTGGCGCAGCTCGGCCCCATCGCCATGGCCGATGGCCAGCGGGATCGCGCCCAGCAAGGCCGCCATGGTGGTCATCATGATCGGGCGGAAGCGCAGCTTGCAGGCCTCGAAGATGGCGTCACGCGGCGACAGCCCGCGATTGCGCTCGGCATCGATGGCGAAGTCCACCATCATGATGGCGTTCTTCTTGACGATGCCGATCAGCAGGATCACGCCGATCAACGCAATCAAGCTGAAGTCAGTGCCCGTCACCATCAGCGCCAGCAGCGCACCCACACCCGCCGAGGGCAGCGTGGAGATGATGGTGATGGGATGGATCAGGCTCTCGTAGAGAATGCCCAGCACGATGTAGACCGCCAGCAAGGCCGTGAGGATCAGGATGGGCTGGCTGGAGCTGGAGGACTGGAACGCATTGGCCGTACCCGCAAACGTGCCCAGCACGCTGGTGGGCACGCCCAGCTGCGCCATGGCGCGGTCGATGGCCGCAGTGGCCTGCGACAGCGACACGCCCTCGGCCAGGTTGAAGGACAGCGTGGAGGCCACGAACTGCCCTTCATGGCTGACCGACAAGGCCGTCGTGGTCGGCTCGAAGCGCGAGAACGCCGCCAGCGGAATCTGGCGTGAGGCCGCCGTGGAGATGGTCTGCGCCAGGCTGGTATTGGCGTTCAGCTTGCCCGAGGCGGTCAGCGCCGGGGGCGTCGAGAGGCTGGAGGTGGTCGGCGAGAGATTGGACGAACCGGCCAGGCTCACATACGTATCACGCAGGATTTCCGGGCTCTGCCAGTATTTCGGCGCGGCTTCCATCACCACGTGGTACTGGTTCATGCCGCTGTAGATGGTGGAAATCTGGCGCTGGCCGAACAGGTCCGACAAGGTGGAATCGATCAGCTGCGGCGTCACCCCGGCGCGCATGGCGGTATCGCGGTCAATGGTCAGCGTAGTCTGCAGGCCGTTGTCCTGCTGGTCGGTGCTGATGTCTTCGAGTTCCTTGAGATTGGTCAGCGCCAGGCGGATCTTGGGTTCCCAGATGCGCAGCAGGCCCACGTCGTCGGATTTGAGCGAGTATTCATATTGCGAATCGCTCTGGCGCGCGCCGATGCGGATGTCCTGCACCGGCACCAGGAACACCCGTGCACCGGCGACTTTGGCGGTCTTGATGCGCAGCCGCGCCACTACCTTGTCGGCGCTGTCTTTTCGTTCAGTCAGGGGTTTCAGCGTCACATACATGAAGCCGCCATTGCGCCGCTGCCCGCCCGTGAAGGCCACCACATCGGAGACGGCCGGATCGGCCTTGACGATATCGATGAACTCATTGAGCTTGGTGCGCATGGCCTGGAAGGAGATCGCCTGGTCGCCACGGATGCCACCCACCAGCCGCCCGGTATCCTGCTGCGGGAAGAAGCCCTTGGGGATGGCCTTGTAGAGGTACACGTTCAGGGCGATGGTGGCCACGAGGATTAGCATCATCAGCGGTGCGGCGCGCAGCGCCCAGGCCAGCGTGCGTTCATAGGCCAGCAGCATGTCATCGAAGATCGCCGCGCTCTGGTCGGCGATCTTCTGCAGCCAGGGATGGCGGCGCTGGCGGCGCTTCTCATCGGCTTCGGGATCATGGCGCAGCAGTTGCGCACACATCATCGGCGTGGTGGTCAGCGACACCACCAGCGACACCAGGATGGCCACCGACAAGGTGATGGCGAACTCGCGGAAGAGCCGCCCGACGATGCCCTCCATCATCAGGATGGGAATGAAGACGGCGATCAGCGAGATGCTCATCGACAGCACCGTGAAGCCCACTTCGCGCGCGCCCAGCAGCGCGGCCTTGTAGGGCTTCATGCCGGCCTCCATGTGGCGCGAGATGTTTTCCAGCACCACGATGGCATCATCGACCACGAAACCGGTGGCGATGGTCAGCGCCATCAGCGAGAGATTGTCGAGGCTGAAACCGGCCAGGTACATGATGCCGAAGGTGCCGATCAGCGAGACCGGCACGGCCACTGCGGGGATGAGCGTCGCCCGCGCATTGCGCAGGAACAGGAACACCACCATGATCACCAGCGCCACCGAGAGCATCAGGGTGAACTCGGTTTCCTTCAGGGAAGCGCGGATGGTCGGGGTGCGATCCAGCACCACCTTCATGTCGATGGCGGCCGGAATCGAGGCCTGCAACTGCGGCAGCAGTGCGCGCACGCTGTCCACCGTTTCGATGATGTTGGCGCCGGGCTGGCGGTTGATGATGATGAGCACCGAGGGCTTGCCATTGGAAGAGCCGGCATTGCGCACATCGGCCACCGAGTCGCGCACCTCGGCCACGTCCTGCACCCGCACCGGCGTACCGTTGCGGTAAGCAACGATCAGCGGCGCATATTCTTCGGCGGTCTTGGCCTGGTCGTTGGCATAGATCTGCCAGTTGCGGCCATCATCTTCCAGCAAGCCCTTGGGACGATTGGCATTGGTGGCGGCCACCGCCGTGCGCACGTCAGCGCTGCCGATGCCGTACTTGTTCAGGGCCGTGGGGTTCAACTCGATGCGCACTGCCGGCTGCGAGCTGCCGCCCACGCTCACCTGCCCCACACCGCGTACCTGCGAGAGCTTCTGCGCCACGATGCTGTCAGCGGCATCGTACATCTGGCCCTGGGTCATGGTGTCGGAGGTCATGGCCAGGATCAGGATGGGCGCATCCGCCGGGTTGACCTTGCGATAGGTCGGGTTGCTCGGCATGCCAGTGGGCAACAGGTTGCGCGCAGCATTGAGCGCGGCCTGCACGTCGCGGGCGGCACCATCGATATCGCGGTTCAGATCGAACTGCAAGGTGATGCGGGTGGAGTTCTGCGAGCTGGTCGAGGTCATCTCGGTCACGCCCGCAATGGCACCCATGGCGCGTTCCAGCGGCGTAGCCACGGTCGCAGCCATGGTTTCCGGGCTGGCACCGGGCAGCGAAGCCGAGATCGAGATGGTCGGATAATCCACCTGCGGCAGCGGCGAGACCGGCAGCAGCCGGAAGGCCACCATCCCGGCCAGAGCGATGCCGATGGTCAGGAGCGTGGTGGCAATGGGCCGCTGGATGAAGGGAAGCGAGATATTCATGCGCGCATCCGCTTACACCGCTGGCGGCAGCGTGGCCGGCTTGCCGTCTTCGCCGTCGTCATCCTCGCCATGGCCTGGCGCGCGCTGGCCCAGGCGTGCGCGCAGGCGACGGCCCAGGCTGTCGAAGGCGAGATAGATCACCGGCGTGGTGAACAGCGTCAGCACCTGCGACACCAGCAAGCCGCCGACCATGGTGATGCCCAGCGGCTGGCGCAGTTCCGAACCGACCCCGGTGCCCAGCATCAGCGGCAGCGCACCCAGGAGCGCCGCCATGGTGGTCATCAGGATGGGACGGAAGCGCAGCAGGCAAGCCTGGTAGATCGCCTCGCGCGGGCTCTTGCCCTGGTGCCGTTCGGCTTCGAGGGCGAAGTCGATCATCATGATGGCGTTCTTCTTGACGATGCCGATCAAGAGGATGATGCCGATGATGCCGATGATGCCCAGGTCCGTGCCCGAGATCATCAGCGACAGCAGCGCCCCCACGCCCGCCGAAGGCAAGGTGGAGAGGATGGTGATGGGATGGATGTAGCTCTCGTAGAGCACGCCCAGCACGATGTACATGGTGACGACGGCCGCCAGGATCAGCCACAGGGTATTGGACAGCGAAGCCTGGAAGGCCAGTGCCGCCCCCTGGAAGTTGGTGACGGTGGAGTCGGGCATGCCGATCTCGTCTTCAGCGGCCTTGATGGCCTTGACCGCCTCGCCCAGCGAGGCCCCCTTGGCCAGGTTGAAGGAGACGGTGGCGGCCGGGAACTGGCCGATGTGGTTCACCACCAGCGGGGCAGTGCGTTCGGTCACGGTGGCAATCGAGGACAGCGGTACCTTGCCGCTGGCCGAGGTCACCAGGTAGATGCTGTCCAGTGCCTGCGGGCCGCGCTGGAATTCCGGCTTGACCTCCATCACCACGCGGTACAGGTTCGATTGCGTGTAGATGGTAGAGATGAGGCGCTGGCCGAAGGCGTTGTAGAGGGCATTGTCGATGGCCGCCGTGGTGATGCCCAGGCGCGAGGCGGCATTGCGGTCGATCTCGATGTAGGCCTGCAAACCCTGGTCCTGCAGGTTGGTGGCCACATCGGCCAGTTGCGGCACCTGCTGCAGGCGCGCGATCAGCTTGGGCACCCAGGTGCTCAGGGTGGCCGGATCGGCGTCTTCCAGGGTGAACTGGTATTGCGTGCGCGAGACGCTATCCTCGATGGTCAGATCCTGCACCGGCTGCATGTAGAGCGTCACGCCCGGCACCTGCTGCGCCAGTTTTGGCTGCAGGCGGCGGATCACGTCGGAAGCCGAGACGTCGCGCTCTTCGTGCGGCTTCAAGTTGATGAGCATGCGGCCGCTGTTCAGGGTGGCATTGGTGCCATCCACGCCGATGAAGGAGGACAGGCTTTCCACGGCAGGATCTTCCAGCACTACCTTGGCCAGTTGCTGCTGCTTCTCGCCCATGGCGCCGAAGGAGATCGATTGCGTGGCTTCGGAAATACCCTGGATCACGCCGGTATCCTGCAGCGGGAAGAAGCCCTTGGGCACGAACACGTAGAGCAGCACGGTCAGGCCCAGCGTGGCCACCGCCACCAGCAGGGTCAGCTTCTGGCGATGCAGCACCCATTCCAGCATCACGCCATAGCGCGCAATGATGCGGTCGAAGAAGACCTGGCTTTTGTGATAGAACCAGCCCTGCTGCTCCTCCGGCTGATGGCGCAAGAGACGGGCACACATCATCGGCGTGAGCGTCAGCGACACCACTGCCGAGATCAGGATGGACACCGCCAGCGTGACCGCGAATTCATGGAAGAGCCGGCCCACCACGTCGCCCATGAAGAGCAGCGGGATCAGCACGGCAATGAGCGAGAAGGTCAGCGAGATGATGGTGAAGCCGATCTGCTCGGCGCCCTTCAGGGCCGCCTGCATGGGCTTCATGCCCTCTTCGATGTAGCGCGAGATGTTCTCGATCATCACGATGGCGTCATCCACCACGAAGCCGGTGGCAATGGTCAGCGCCATGAGCGTGAGGTTGTTGATGGAGAAGCCGGCCAGGTACATCACCGCAAAGGTGCCCACCAGCGACAGCGGCACCGCCACGCTGGGAATGATGGTGGCCGGCACGTTGCGCAGGAAGACGAAGATCACCATCACCACCAGTGCCACCGACAGCAGCAGCTCAAATTTCACATCCGCCACCGAGGCGCGGATGGTGGTGGTGCGGTCGGTCAGGATGTGGACGTCGATGGCGCCGGGCAGGCTGGCCTGCAGTTGCGGCAGGATCTTCTTGATGCTGTCGACCACCGCAATCACGTTGGCCCCCGGCTGGCGCTGGATGTTCACGATCACGGCCGGCTGCTGGTTGGCCCAGGCGCCCAGGCGCACGTTTTCTGCACCATCGATCACGTCGGCCACATCCGAGACACGGATGGGCGCGCCATTCTTGTAGGCGATGACGAGGTTGCGGTATTCATCGGCCGAACGCAGCTGGTCGTTGGCATCGATGGTGGCCGCGCGCGTGGGGCCGTCGAAACTGCCCTTGGCCTGGTTGACGTTGGCGTTGCCAATGGCCGTGCGCACGTCATCCAGGTTCAGACCGAGCGCTGCCACGGCACGCGGATTCAACTGCATGCGCACGGCCGGACGCTGGCCGCCTGACAGGCTCACCAGGCCCACCCCGGACAATTGCGAAATCTTTTGCGCCAGGCGGGTATCGATCAGGTCCTGCACCTTGGGCAGGGGCATGGTCTTTGACGTGACCGCGAGCGTGATGATGGGCGTATCGGCCGGATTGACCTTGCTGTACACCGGCGGCATCGGCAGGTCCGAAGGCAGCAGGTTGCTGCCGGCATTGATGGCGGCCTGCACTTCCTGTTCGGCCACGTCCAGGCTCAGGTCGAGGTTGAACTGCAGCGTGATCACCGAGGCCCCGCCGGAGCTGGTGGAGGACATCTGCTTCAAGCCCGGCATCTGGCCGAACTGGCGTTCCAGCGGGGCGGTGACGGAAGAGGTCATCACATCCGGGCTGGCACCGGGATAGAGGGTGACCACCTGGATGGTCGGGTAATCGACTTCGGGCAGGGCCGACAGCGGCAAGAGCCGGTAGGCGACGATGCCCACCAGCAGGATCGCCAGCATCAGCAAGGATGTGGCGACCGGCCGCAGGATGAACTGGCGCGAGGGATTCATGCGTGAGCCTTGTGCTGATTGCGCTTACTTGGCGCCGTTGGCGTTGCCTGCATTGTTGGCGCCGGCTTCGCGCTGGCGGCGCAGTTCCATCATCTTCTGGCGGCGCTGGTCTTCGGGCAGCTTCTTGATCTCTTCGCCGAATTCACCGGCGTCGATGCGCTTGTTGATCTCGGCCCAGCGCTTCTGGCGTTCTTCCGGGCTCATGTTGCCCTGGCCGCCCTGCCCTGCCTCGCCACCCTGGCCGCGCTTGCCATGGCGGCGCGCCTCAGGATTCTCGGTGGTGAGCTTGTTGGCCGGATCATCGGCGCCGCCACGGGTCACCGCTTCCACCTTGGCGCCCTCGCGCAGGCGGTCGATGCCATCGATGACCACGGTCTCGCCGGCCGAGATACCGTCGGTGATGACGGTCACGTCATCCTGCACCGTACCGGTCTTGACCGGACGCACGGTGACGGTGTTGTCTTCCTTGACCACATACACGAACAAGCCCTTGGCACCGCGCTGGATGGCGGCCGTCGGGATGACGGTAGCGCCCTCGTCGGTCTTGAGCTGCAGGCGGATGTTGACGAACTGGCTGGGGAAGAGTGCGTAATCGGTATTGGGGAACTGGGCCTTGAGCTTGACCGTGCCGGTGGTGGAATCGACCACGTTGTCGATGGTCAGCAGTACGCCATCGGCCAGCTTGGTTTTCTGTTCGCGGTCCCAGGCCTGGGCCGGCAGTTTGCGGCCGCTCTGCAATTGCTGCAAGACCTTGGGGATATTGTCTTCGGGGATGCTGAAGACGGCCGTGATCGGCTGCAGCTGGGTGATGATGACCAGGCCGTTGGTATCGCTGGTGGTGACGTTGTTGCCCACGTCGGCCTGGCGCAGGCCCAGGCGGCCGCTGATGGGCGCGGTCACGCGGGTGAACGACAGTTGCAGGCGGGCGCTGTCGACGCTGCCTTCATCGGCCTTGACGGTGCCTTCGTACTGCTTGACCAGGGCGGCCTGGGTATCGACCTGCTGGCTGGCAATCGAGTCCTGCGACAGCAGGGTCTGGTAGCGCTTCAAGTCCAGGCGGGCCGAAGCGAGCAAGGCGCGGTCGCGCGCCAGTTGCCCCTCGGCCTGGGTCAGCGCGGCCTGCAGCGAGCGCGGATCGAGCTCGGCCAGCAGATCGCCGGCCTTGACCACCTGGCCTTCCTTGTAATGCAGCTTCATCAGTTGCCCATCCACGCGGGCACGCACGGTCGCCGTGGCCGTCGGAGTCACCGACCCCAGACCGTTGAGGAACACGTCCACGTTCTGCACCTGGGCCTTGGCCACGCCCACCGGCATGGTCTGGCCAGCGAAGGCGCCCGGGCCCGGACGACGTGCACCGGGACCGCCAGGGCCGGGGCGTCCGCCCGGGCCGCCCATGGCCGCCATCTGCTCCTGTTCGGCCTTCTTCTTGGACCACCATTGGTAGCCGCCCCCGGCCACCAGTGCCGCCACCAGTACCCAGAACCACCAGCGGCGCAGGATGCTGCCACGGGAGGATGCGTTGGAGGAAGAAGGCTGGTGGGGATTGGGTGTATTTGTCATGTCAGGAAAATCAGTGGACCGATCACATCATCACGTAAGGCGGGCCGCCACCATGGCGGCCGCGCCGGAATTTTTCTGCTTGCAGCGTGCTTGGGCGCAACTTGCCTTGCCTAAGCAAGGTGGCCCTGCTATCGAGATGGGCCGGGCGCTATTGTCTCCGACCAGGCTTACATTTTTACAACATCGTTATTGTCCGGCCCGAATCCGGGCTGGCACGCAGTGTACCCAGCTATTGCCCTCCGTGCACGCGTGTTCAAAGTAGCCGAAGGACAAACAAGAACAGCCTTGCGCGAAGTGCGCAAGGCTGTCGGGTGGGACTGTCCGATGCGCCGGCACCAGACACCTGCCGGCGCACAGGCAGATCCTGCCTGGCCTGGCTTACTCGGCCGGAGGAGCGTCCGGGGCGGGCTTGCCGTCATGCGGGGCGCCCTTGCGGCCGCCGTGGCGCATGTGTTCCATCATTTCATGGCGATGGCGTTCCATCTTGGCGTGCTCGGCGTCAAAGATCTTCTGCTGTTCCGGCGACAGGGTGGCGTAGAACTCCTTGGTGGCGGCGATGCGCTGCTCGGCGAAGGCTTCACGCTTGCGCATCATGTCGAGCTGCTTGTCCAGGCGTTCCGGGGTGGACAGCTTGGCCCATTCCTCCTTGTTGGGACGACCGGCCTGGTCGAACGGCACCGGCTTGGTCTTGTCCAGGAAGAGCTTCCAGGCGGCTTCCTGGGAGGCGGTGATCTTGAGCTTGTCGTGCAGCTCGGCCTGGTGCTTGGCGCGCATCTGCTCGAACTTGGCGATCTGTTCCGGGCTCGGCGGATGGCCCATGGGGCCACCCGGAGGCATCTGGGCGAAGGCCGAGAGGGTCACGGCGCTGATGCTCACGGCGGCGATGCCGGCCAGGATACGGTTCTTGATAGTCAACATGTCTTGCTCCTTTCAGGGGGGTGATGCTCTGTGATGCTTCCGGGCAGCGACGTGCTGCCCTGGCACGGTTCCCATTAAACCGGCGGCGTGTATCCACGGTTTTTCTGCTGTGGCGCCATTTGTATCGTTTTGTATAGTCGCCAGGGGCGCAGGTATCGTTTTATTTCTGCCCCGCTCCTTGTAAAGGCCCGATACAAATCCGCGCTGCACGGCCGGACAAGTTCGGCATAATGCGCAGCATGGATACAAATACTCACATCCTCGTCGTCGACGACGACCGCGACATCCGCACCCTGCTGGCCGAATACCTGGACAGCAACGGCCTGCGCACCCTGACCGCCACCAACGGCAGCGAGATGCGCCGCGTGCTGGAAGAGTCGCGGGTAGACCTGATCGTGCTGGACCTGACCCTGCCGGGCGAGGACGGCCTCACCCTCTGCCGCAACCTGCGCGCCACCTCTGCGGTGCCGGTGATCATGCTGACCGCACGCGGCGAGCCGCTGGATCGCATCCTGGGCCTGGAGATGGGCGCCGACGATTACCTGGCCAAGCCCTTCGAGCCGCGCGAACTGTTTGCCCGCATCCGCAGCGTCCTGCGCCGCACCCAGGCGCTGCCGCCCAACATGGCCCAGCCGGAAGTGGCGGCCATGCGCTTTGCCGGCTGGACCCTGGACCTGACCGCACGCCACCTGGTGAACAAGGATGGCGTGGTGGTGGCCCTCTCGGGGGCGGAGTTCCGGCTGCTCAAGGTCTTCCTCGACCATCCCAATCGCGTGCTCAACCGCGACCAGCTGCTGGAGCTGACCCAGGGCCGCGAGTCCGATCCATTCGACCGTTCGGTGGATATCCAGATCAGCCGCCTGCGCCAGAAGCTGGGCGATGATGCGCGCACGCCGACCATCATCAAGACCGTGCGCAACGAAGGTTACGTGCTGGCCACGGCCGTTACCGCGGAAGGCATGGGTCGTCCGGCATGAAGAATTTCCTTGGCTCCATCGGCAACCGCATCTTCTTCCTGCTGCTGGGCGGCATCCTGGTGGCGGTGCTGGCCACCAACTGGCTGGCCGGCAATGAACGCCGCAACACCCTGCGCGAACTACGCTTCCAGCATCTGGCCGACCGCGTGGAACAGATCGTGCGGGCAGTGGACGACATCCCGCCCGCGCAGCGTCCCATCGTGCTGCAAGCGGCCGCCAACTTCGGTTTCGAGGCGCGCATGGTGGATGACATGAACGACGCCATCGGCCCCAACGCCAGCAACAGTCCGCTCATCGACATGCTGCAGGCGCGCCTGGGCGAGGAGCGCAAGGTCGCCGTGCAGCGCGAGAGCGAATGCCCGCCGCCACCACGGGCCGGCGATCCCCCTGTGCAGCGCCGTGAAACCTGCCGGGTCATCTACATCAGCCTGCACGACCAGGCACTCATGCGCCTGCGCCTGCACCAGCCGGGCGAGCCGCCGGTGCTGCGCGGACGCGGCGGGCCGAGCGGGCCGGGCAATCTGTTCGGCTTCCAGTACATCCTGCTGTTCCTGGTCTTGATCGCCATGCTGGCCTGGCTGGTGGCACGCATGGCCACCCGTCCCATCCGCCAGCTGGCGCAGGCGGCCTCGCGCCTGGGCAGCGACATCGACCACGCCCCGCTGGCCGAGGCCGGTCCCACCGAGATCCGCCAGGCCGCCCACGCCTTCAATGCCATGCAGGCGCGTATCCGCCGCCAGATCCAGCATCGTACCCACATGCTGGCGGCCATCACGCATGACCTGCAGACGCCGTTGACGCGCATGCGGCTGCGGCTGGAAAAGGTCAGCGATGCTGCCCTGCAGCAGAAACTCATCGATGACCTGGGCGTGATGCACGGCATGGTGCGCGAGGGGCTGGACCTGGCGCGCAGCATGGATTCATCCGAGAAGATCCAGGCGCTGGACATCGATTCCCTGCTCGACAGCGTGTGCGCCGATGCCGCCGACGGCGGCCAGGACGTCGCCCTGGAAGGCAGTACCCGCGCCTTCGTGCTGGCCCAGCCGGGCGCGCTGCGGCGCTGCCTGACCAACCTGATCGACAATGCCTGTAAGTACGGCAAGGCGGCGCGCGTGTCCATCGCGCTGGAACAGCAGAAGATCGCCATCCGCATCCGTGACCAGGGGCCGGGTATTCCGGAGGCGGAACTGGAGGCCGTCTTCGAGCCCTTCTACCGCCTCGAAGCCTCGCGCTCGCGCGATACCGGCGGTACCGGGCTGGGCCTGACCATTGCGCTCAACATCGCCGAGAACCACCATGGCCAGCTGCGCCTGCGCAACCTGCCCGAGGGCGGACTGGAAGTCCTGCTGGAACTGCCGCCGATGACGCCTCCCAAAAATCGGTGAAATCCTTCACTCAGGCATAAAAAAACCGCCGCAAACCCTTGTGGGATGCGGCGGTCTTCATTTATTTGGCAAATGTGCCTTAACCGAAGTAGTTCAGGCCCAGCGCGGCATTGACTTCAGCCATGGTCTGCGCCGCCACGGCGCTGGCGCGCTCGGTGCCACGCTTCAAGATGGCCATCACTTCGCCGCGATCCCTGGCGAACTCTTCGCGGCGGGTGCGGATGGGTTCCAGCAGCTCTTGCAGGATGCCTTCCAGGCGGCGCTTGACCACGCTGTCGCCCAGGCCGCCCCGGGTGTAGTGGGCCTTCAGTTCGGCCACGGCATCGCGGTCGGGATCGAAGGCGTCCAGGAAGGTGAAGACCACGTTGCCCTCGACCTGGCCCGGGTCATCCACACGCAGGTGGTTGGGGTCGGTGTACATGCGGTGCACGGCCTGTTTGATCTCGGCAGGCGTGGCGCCCAGGGCGATGGAGTTGCCCAGCGACTTGCTCATCTTGGCCTTGCCGTCGATGCCGGGCAGGCGGCCGGTTTCGGAGAGCACTTCCTTGCATTCGACCAGCACTTCGCGATCCACCACGGCGTTGAATTTGCGCACCAGCTCATTGGTCTGCTCGATCATCGGCAGCTGATCGCTGCCCACCGGCACCAGTTGGCCCTTGAAGGCGGTGATGTCGGCGGCCTGGCTGACCGGATAGGTCAGGAAGCCGGCCGGAATGTCGCGCTCGAAGCCGCGCAGGCGGATTTCTTCCTTGATGGTGGGGTTGCGCTCCAGGCGCGAGACCGTCACCAGGTTCAGCAGCACCATCGACAGCTCATACAGCTCGCGTACCTGGGACTGGATGAAGATGGTCGACTTCTCGGGATCGATGCCTACGGCCAGGTAGTCCAACGCCACTTCGAGAACGTTGTCGGTGACCTTCTGATGGCGGCCCACGTTGTCGGTCATGGCCTGGGTATCGGCCAGCAGCAGGAACTGGCGCGAGGTTTCCTGCAGCGCCACGCGCGACTTGAGCGAGCCGATGTAATGGCCCAGATGCAGCGGGCCGGTAGGACGGTCGCCGGTGAGGACGACGGGCAAGGTGGAGGTGGTGTTGCTCGATGCGTTCGAAGGCATGGTCATTCCTGATCGTTAATCTCTGGAATGCTGCCGGTCCCGACGCTGAAGAAACAATGCCGCCGGAACCGGCGGCATCATGGTCACATGGTCAAGCTGTGTGAAAACGGGCCGCCTCGTTCAGGCGCGCCACCAATGCTGGGTTTTCGCAAGTTGATCTTTTCGGAAAAGCATGGCGGCGAGTATAGCACCGGGAGCCCGCCATGTTGCGTCGCATAATAAAAAACCGCCTCCACAGAGACGGTTTTTGCGCACGCGCTCAATAGGCGCCCGGTGGCGGACCGTAATACGTCGGCGGCGGGCCGTAGTAACCCGGGGGCGGCGGCGGTGCATAGTAGCGCGGGCGGTAGGTATAGACGGTCGTGGTCTCCACCACCGGCTGCTGGACCTGGTTGCCCTTGCTGACCATGCACTGGGTGTAGGTCATGTCATAGCGCTGCTGCATCGAATAGTTGCCGCCCGCTGCCGCGTTGCTGCCGGCGGCACTGCCCACCAGCAAGCCACCCCCGGCACCGATGGCCGCACCCGCTCCGGCATTGCCCGAAGCGGCACCGATCAGGGCGCCGGCCACGGCACCGACGGCAGTGCCGACGGCTGCGCTGTTGGTGGCATTGTTCTGGGTCTGCGCCGCCTGGCCGCCGATGGCTTCCTGGGCATATTGCTGGCATTGCTGCTGATCGGCGCGGAACTGTTCATAGGTCTTGTCCTTGCCCGGCATGGCCATGACCGACGGGCCGGTCGGCACGCTCACGCATCCGCCCAGCGCCAGCATGGCGCCCAGGGCAGAGACAGTGGCTGCGGTCTTGTAGAGGGGTTTCACGATGTTTCCTTTATCGGCTGATATCGATACTGACAGGTCAGGTCAAGCGGGAGCTGCGCGGCAAGCCTGGCGCTGCGGCCGGCTTGCCCGCAGGCCCGGAAGGGTCTTACTGCGGCGGGGCACCACCCGGCACGCCTGGCGTATTGGGCAGCACCTTCATCCACGGGCTGGGGCAGTTATGGACGTAGGGGTAATAGGACTTGGTGTCGGGGCAGTAGTACCAGTAATCCTGGCGCTGCGGTTCGACATAGACCGGCGCCGGCACGCTCTCCACATAGACCGGCGGCGGGTAATAGACCGGCGGCGGATAGTAGACCGGGGGCGGTACCCACAGGGGGCCACCGATGACCACGCCGCCATAGAAGCGTCCATGCGCATAGGCCGATGCGCTGGCCACCAGGCCGGCGATTGCCAGCATGCCGCAGAGGCCGATTGCCGCTAGTTTTTTCATGTTGTTGCCTTTGGGTATGTCTCAATAGGTCTGGAATGCTTTTCCGTGCGCCGTGTCGCCGCCTTCCCCAGGCGGATCACATTAGCCGCAAATCCTTGCCCGGTGCGGCTTGGACGCATCTGGCGCATGAAAACAATATACGCGCGGGCCGCGTTGAAATCTTGGGATGTTTCAATTCGTAACCCTAATCAATAGAGATATACATGGGGTTGAAAAGGCTTTGCAGCCAGGGGCTTACGGCGCTATCCGGGGCGTCTCGCCGGCGCGCCCAACAAACAAAAAACGGCCTTTTTCAAGGCCGTTCCTGTTGCAGTCCCGGGTAACGCAAGGCCTCCTGCGCCCCTGCAACCGGCAAACGACACCACGGGTTCAACCCGGCCGCGTCATCTGCTCCGGCTTGATCCACTCGGCAAATTGCGCTTCGGTGACATAGCCCAGGGACAGCGCTGCCTGCTTCAGCGTGGTGCCGTCATGATGCGCCTGCTTGGCAATCTTGGCAGCCTTGTCATAGCCGATGTGCGGGGCCAGGGCGGTCACCAGCATGAGCGACTTTTCCATCAGTTCGCCGATGCGGCTGTGGTTAGCTTCGATGCCGCGTGCGCAGTGCTCCTCGAAGCTGGCCATGCCATCGCCCAAGAGGCGCACGCTCTGCAGGAAGTTGTGGATGATCACCGGCTTGAAAACGTTGAGCTCGAAGTTGCCGCTGGCGCCGCCGATGTTGAGCGCGACGTCGTTGCCGAACACCTGGGCACACAGCATGGTCATGGCTTCGCACTGGGTCGGGTTGACCTTGCCAGGCATGATGGAGCTGCCCGGTTCATTTTCGGGGATGGTGATCTCGCCAAGGCCGGAGCGCGGACCGGAAGCCAGCCAGCGCACGTCATTGGCGATCTTCATCATGGCCGCCGCCAGGGTCTTCAGGCCGCCGTGCGCAGCGACCAGGGCATCATGCCCGGCCAGCGCAGCGAACTTGTTGGGGGCGGTCTTGAAGGGGAATCCGAAATACTTGGTCAGCTCGGCAGCGACGCGTTCGCCGAATTCGGGATGGGCGTTCAGGCCCGTGCCCACTGCCGTACCGCCCGCAGCCAGTTCGGAAATGGCGTTCAAGGTGGCGATGATGGCCGATTCGGCATGGTCCAGCTGGGCCACATAGCCGGAGAACTCCTGGCCCAGCGTCAGCGGGGTGGCGTCCTGCAGGTGGGTGCGGCCAATCTTGACGATATCGGCAAACTGAGCGGACTTGTCGGCCAGCGTGGCGCGCAGGGTGTGCAGCGAGGGGATCAGGTGCGTGGCCACGGCCATGCAGGCCGCCACGTGCATGGCGGTGGGGAAGATGTCGTTGGAAGACTGGCCGCGGTTGACGTCATCATTGGGGTGGATCAGGCGGTCCTCGCCACGCACGCCACCCAGCAATTCCGAGGCGCGGTTGGCCAGCACCTCGTTCATGTTCATGTTGCTCTGGGTACCGGAACCGGTCTGCCAGACCGACAGCGGGAACTCCAGCGGATGCTTGCCGGCGACGACCTCATCGGCTGCAGCGATGATGGCCTCGGCCTTCTTGCCGTCCAGCTTGCCGAGGTCGCGGTTGACCGCCGCACAGGCACGCTTGACCGCCGCCAGGGCCACGATCAGCTCGGCCGGCATGCGTTCGGTGGAAATATGGAAGTGGTGCAGCGAACGTTCGGTCTGCGCGCCCCACAGGCGGTCGGCCGGGACTTCGATCAGGCCAAAGGTATCGCGCTCCATGCGGTGGTTCATGATGCTGGTTCTCCGTGAGATGAGGACTGAGGGCCGCAAGCGACCCGATGATCCCGTGAGACTCTGGCGGAAACTGGCGGCTGAGTCACCGACGAGACCGGAAATGAAACGTCTAGTGTAACTGCTGGCGGGGCTGACCGCAGGGGCGGTGCAGTGGAGCTGGCGGGATGATGCGGATGAGCGCGGCAATGAGTCCAGCGAACCAGGACGGCATGCTGCCGTCCATGGCCGACAGTGCGGCCTCAGCCCTTGTTGTCCTTGGGCGGATCGGGCAGCACACAGGCCTCGATCACCTGCAGGTCGTTGTCCTTGGCGAAGTTGACCACGAAGTGATAGGCCAGCGGCTCCAGCTCGCGCAAGGCTTCGTTGACCACCACCGAGCGCACCCCATCGATGTGGGTGGGCAGCACGTAAGGGGAATATTTCAGGTGTGCATTGCGACCGCCACTGCCTTCAGGACGGAAGCACGACATCACGCCGCACAGGCGCTCCGCCCAGTCGCTGGGGCGAAACTGCCGGCCATCCGAGGTCTTGCCCAGGATGATGAATTCTTTGGCCGGGGCGTTTGCGGGTTTGATGGGATCAGCCATACATGCAGTTCTTCTAAAGCGCTTGCAACCGAATGCCCTTGTCCTGGTGGGACCGGAGCCCTGGAGTCCGCGGTGCCTCGGCGATGTCCTGCCTGGGTGCCTGCGGTACTGAGTATTATATCTTATAGAAGACTTGGCTTCTACCGGTCTCCCCGCTTCCTGCCTTGGCGGGCATTGCTGCCCTGCCCCGCGTGCCGCCGATGATGTTGCCGGTGCCCATTGCGTCCGGGAACGTGGTGGTCTTGTCAGGTAAAGCCGGAAGTATACCGGGTTGGCGAGAAATGCGTTCCCAAAAACAAAGCGGGCCTGAGCCCGCTTTTTGATACACCGCTACGTCTAGCCCATCCACACTGCCACCGACAGCAGCAGCAACAGGAACATCCACAGCAGCAAGGCGCGCCAGACCAGGCCCACGGTGCTTTGCAGGGTGCGTGGCGAGGGCGTGTCGCCGGGCAGGCCATCGGTTTCCTCGGGCATGGAGTCCACCGTGGCAGCGTCGGCTGGCAGGATGATGCCGGCAGCGGCTTCCTTCTCGGTGCCGAAGCGTACGCCCATGGCACCGCCACCGGCGGCCAGGATGATGCCTGCGGCTTCGTCTTCCCAGCGATCGGCGAAGTTGCGCCAGGCGTAGATGGCGTCCTCGAAGTTGCCCACCACGGCAAAGGCGGCACCGGTCAGGCGGGCCGGAATCCAGTCGATCCAGTAGAAGGCCTGGGCGGCGAAGCGGCCGAAGGCTTCGAACTTCATATGGTCCGGCTCGTTCCAGGCGCGCGCCAGATATTCGGCGACGCGGTACATCACCGCCAGCGCCGGGCCGACCGGCATCAGGAACCAGAAGAACACGCCAAACACGTGGCGATGCGTGGTGATGAGCGCGCGCTCGGAGGCAATGCGCGAGATTTCGCTCACATCCATGCCGGCCGTATCCTGGCGGGTCCATTCGGCCAGCAGGGTACGGGCGGTCATCTCGTCACCACTGTTCAGAGCCAGCTGGATGGAAGTGAAGTAATGGCTGTAATGGCGGAAGCCCAGGGTCATGTAGACCACCAGCACGTTCCAGGCAAAGGCGGCCACCAGGCTCACGTGCAGCAGGATCCAGTAGACCAGCGCCACCGGCACCGTCAATGCGCCCACCATCACCACCCAGCCGAGGCGGCCATGATGCACCTGCCCGGCATTGAACCAGCCCTCAATCGTTGCCGCGAAAGACTTGATCGACGCATACACCGGATTGTCTGCGCGCAGGGGTTTGAGTTGTTCGATTAATAGCGCAAAGAGAATGGAAAGAAATGTCATCAAGCAGCCTTAGGGGTCTCTGTAGCCCGTACGATAGCGCAGTGCAAGAGGGGAATCAAACAAATGATTCGTTGACCAACATCAAGCACGCCATGTCACTGATTTTTACTTATTTGAACACTAGCAGCGACATTGCGTCGCTGTCGCGCGACATATTGTCCTGTCAGCTACGCAGGAAGTGGAACAGGTTGCGCAGCATGCCGGCGGTAGCGCCCCAGATGAAATAACGTTCATAGGGCATGGTGTAGAAGCTGCGCCGGCCGACCGGCGCGGGCAGCTCCACGGAGCGGCGCTGGTGGTTCACGCCATCCATCAGGAAAGCCAGCGGCACCTCGAAGATCTCGGCCACTTCGCGCGGATCGCCCACGGCCTCGAAGGGTGGCTGGATCAATCCGGCCACGGGGGTGACGCGATAGCCGGTGCCGGTGAAGTAATCGGGCAGCGAACCGATGACCTCGATGTGCTGGCGCGCCAGACCGATCTCTTCTTCGGTCTCGCGCAGGGCGGTCTCGATGGCCGAGCCGTCGTAGTCTTCGCGGCGGCCACCGGGGAAGCTGATCTGACCCGCATGATCCTTCAGGTCAGCGGTGCGCTGAGTGAAGAGAACCGTCATACCTTCGTCCCGCAGCACGATCGGGATCAGCACCGAGGCCAGCCGGAAGCGTCCCTTGGACTCGGCCATGCGCGCCATCTGGTCGCCGCTGTGCTCAGGCTCCCAGCGCGGCGGATCGGCGAAGCGCTGGCGCAGCCAGTCGGCATTCAGGCGCGCCGCGTCCAGTGCGCTTTCGCCGGCGACGGCATCCACAGGCAGATTGACGGGATCGAAACTGGCCACGTTGTGCTCGCTAGCTCGTTAAGTTGGCAGGACTTCAACTTCAATACAGCGCCGGAAACGAAAAAGGGGCGTCGCGAGACACCCCTTTTCCTGACGCATCAACAGGCGACCGATTACTCGGCAGCAGCAGCCTTTGCAGCACGGCTGGGCAGCTTTTCCTTGATACGTGCCGACTTGCCCGAACGTTCGCGCAGGTAGTACAGCTTGGCACGACGCACGTCACCACGACGCTTGACTTCGATCGAGGCGATCAGCGGCGAGTACAGCTGGAAGGTACGCTCAACGCCTTCGCCCGAAGAAATCTTGCGGACGATGAAGTTGGAATTCAGGCCACGGTTACGGCGGGCGATGACCACGCCTTCGTAAGCCTGGGCGCGCTTGCGGGTACCTTCAACCACGTTCACGTTGACAATCACGGTGTCGCCGGGGGCGAAGTCGGGAATGTTCTTGGCGAGACGCGCGATCTCTTCTTGCTCGAGTTGCTGGATCAGATCCATTTTTTGCTCCTGTAACCATCTTGCCGGCGCCGTTGCCACGAGGGCTGATTGTGTAGCCCGGTAGAGGATGGGGTTTCAAACACGGCAGCCTGGGCCACCGCACGGTGCAGGTCCGTTGCCGGGCCTGCGGCACTGCATTTGCTGCTATTTGCTACTAAAACTTAGGGTTGGCAGCCTGCTGCGGCAGACTGCCCAGAAACTTTTCATCGGCCTTGCTCAGCAGGCCCTGCTCGCGTGCCCTGACGATCAGGTCGGGGCGCTTGGCCTGCGTGGCCTCCAGCGCCCGTTGCCGGCGCCATTTCTGGATCTCGGCATGGTGTCCACCCAGGAGGATGGAGGGCACCGGCTCACCTTCATAGACTTCCGGACGCGTGTAGTGCGGCGAATCCAGCAATCCATTGACGAAGCTGTCTTCCACCGCCGAAGCACTGTCGTTGAGCGCACCCGGCAACAGCCGGATCACCGCATCCATCAGCGCCATCGCCGGCAATTCACCGCCGGAGAGGACGAAATCGCCGATGCTGATTTCTTCATCCACGCACTTGTCGAGCAGGCGCTGGTCGATCGCTTCATAGCGTCCGCACAGCAGCACCGCCCCACTGTCCTGCGACAGCCGCACCACGCGCTCATGCGTCAGCGGTGCGCCTTGCGGTGAAAGATAAATCACCCGCGGCTTGACCAGGCCCAGCGCCTGCTGTCGCTGCTGCGCCGCCTCGATGGCAGCCTGCAGCGGCTTGGCCAGCATCACCATGCCGGGGCCGCCGCCATAGGGGCGGTCATCCACGGTGCGGTGATTGTCAGTGGTGAATTCACGCGGATTCCACAACTGCAAGCCCCAGCGCTGCTGCTCCAGCGCCCGGCGGGTAATGCCGGATTGCGTCAGCGCGGCGAACATCTCGGGAAACAGAGTGACGACATCAAACTGCATCACGCCTCCATTTCCTGGTATCTCGTGAATCTCTTGCCATCAGCACGCCGGAAAAGAAAAAACTGACCGCAGAGGTCAGTAATCCTTGTGCCAGTCGACGATGATCTTTTTTTCGCTCTGCTGCACCGTCTTGACGAACTGGTCGACAAACGGAATCAGCATCTCGGATGCTGCCGGGGATTTCTCCCTGGCACCCTTCTTCGGCTTTGCATCGGCATCGGAAAGAGGCTCGGGCGCAGTTTCCTGCACCGGGGCCGTCACCATCAGGATGGGATGGGCGCCATTGTCCATCATGTCGGACACCACGCCCAGGTGTTCACCCTGGAGATTTTCCACTGCCGAACCGATCAGATCGACCCAGTAGAATTCATTGTCATCCAGCGCCGGGAAGTGCTTGCGGGAGATGGAAACCACCGTTCCCTTCATCGCTTCGGCCGCATTGCGGTCCGCTACCCCGGTCAGGCGCGCAACGACATCGCCGCTGTGCCCCTTGGACTGCATGACATCGACGTCCTGCTTGGGCTGGCCGGATTTCTCCAGCCACCAGGTCTTGGCATTCAACAAGGCATCTGCCTCGGAAGAATAAGGACGCACGCGAATCCAGCCCTGGATTCCGTAGGCTCCGGTCACATGGCCGACGGTCACGAGATCGTCGGGTGCGGAGAACCCCGCCTGGGCTGGATGAGTCATGAGTACACCAGACCTGTTCTTCATCCTTGCGCCAGGAAACCTGACGCGGAATCAGACAGGAAAACCTGTATTAAGCAGCAGCCTTGGAACCGGCTTCAGCGACCAGGCGAGCAACGGTCGGCGACAGTTGTGCGCCAACGCCTTGCCAGTGGGCCAGACGGTCAGCAGCGATACGCACGGTTTCTTCCTTGCCGGAAGCGACCGGGTTGTAGAAGCCGATGCGCTCGATGAAACGGCCATCGCGACGATTGCGCGAGTCGGTTGCAACGATGTTGTAGAAGGGGCGCTTCTTGGCGCCGCCACGAGCTAAACGAATAACGACCATAATGGTTCCAGTAAGAATACGGACACGGAAAAGCCGCAGATTATAACGGACTTCCGCCCACCCGGGCAAGTTGCTTGGTGCTTTTGTGCCATAGACCAACGCATAAAGCCCCGAGAACTCCCAAAAACACGGCAAAAGTGATGCCAAAAGACATCACTTCTACCCCCATCCGGGCAAGACAGCGGGGTTGCCGACCGTCCTGCCGGAAATGCCTGCACATCACGGGCTCGGCTATACTGCTCCGACCCATGACGACGAAATGACCGCCAGCTTCACTTCCGGCGACGCACAACAGAATAAAGAGACAAGCAGCATGCCCCAATCGCCCCGCCACAAGAACAAGACCCTGACGACCTTCCTGGCCGCCCTCTTCGGCAGCATCGGCCTGCACCGTTTTTATCTCTACGGTAGCCGTGACCGCTTCGGCTGGCTGCACATCCTCGCCATTCCGCTGTCGCTGGCCCTGATGGCGGCGCGCCCGGAAACCCCCAAGCTCTTCACGGGACTGCCCTTGGTGCTGTCGGCCCTGGTCGCCTGCCTGGAAGCGCTGGTCATCGGCCTCACGCCAGACGAGAAATGGGATGCCCGCCACAACGCCGGCAGCGGCAAGACTTCCGAATCCCACTGGATCCTGGCGCTGATCCTGGTGCTGACCGTTGGATTGGGTGCCATGGGGGTGATCGCCCTGCTGGCCCGCAGCTTCGACCTGCTCTTCACCGGCGGCGCGTTCGGCTGATTCCTGCGCCGCCCAAAAGACAAGCCCGGAAAGCCGCCGCAACGGCCTTCCGGGCTATTTTTCAAGCAACGCTCAGAACTGCTCTTCAGCCAGCGCCATCACCGCCTGGCCACCCTCGACGATGGCCGTGCGATAAGCCAGCGCCTGCGGCAGGATCTGGTCAGCATAGAAGCGCGCTGTCGCTACCTTGGCGGCATAGAACTTGCCGTCGCCCTCCCCGCCCTTCAGCCTGGCCGCTGCAATGGCTGCAGCACGTGCCATCTGCCAGCCACCCAGCACGATGCCGGCCATCTTCAGGTAAGGCACGCTGCCCGCAAAGACCGCCTTGATGTCGCTCTTGACGTTGGCCACCACGTAATCCACCACCTGCTCCAGCGCATCGGCCGCTTCTGCCAGACGCGCGGCGATGGGCTGCAACTGCGCGTCGCCCTGCAGTTCCGAGACCGTCCGGCGCACCTGGGCGATGATGCCCTTGGCCACGGCGCCGCCATCGCGGGCGGTCTTGCGGCCTACCAGGTCATTGGCCTGGATGGCGGTAGTGCCTTCGTAGATCGGCAGGATGCGGGCATCGCGGTAATACTGCGCCGCCCCGGTTTCCTCGATGAAGCCCATGCCGCCATGCACCTGCACGCCGGTGGAGGTGACGTCGACGGACATCTCGGTGATCCAGCCCTTGACGATGGGCACCAGGAATTCATAGAAAGCCTGGTTGGACTTGCGGGTGGCCTCGTCATCGCTGAAGTGCGCCGCATCCGAGGTAGCCGCCGCCACATAGGCCAGCGCACGCGCCGCCTCGATCTGGGCGCGCATGGACATCAGCATGCGACGCACGTCGGGCTGGTGGATGATGGCCACCGGACCGGGTGAACCGGCCAGGTCACGCGACTGGATGCGGTCCCGGGCATAGGCCACGGCCTTCTGATATGCACGTTCCGACACCGACAAGCCCTGGATGCCGACCGCAAAGCGCGCCGCATTCATCATGATGAACATGTATTCCAGGCCGCGGTTCTCTTCGCCGACCAGGGTACCGATGGCGCCGCCCTGGTCGCCGAACTGCAGCACGGCGGTCGGGCTGGCCTTGATGCCCAGCTTGTGCTCGATGGACACGCAATGCACATCGTTGCGCGCGCCCAGCGAGCCATCGGCATTGACCAGGAACTTGGGCACGATGAAGAGCGAAATGCCCTTCACGCCCTCGGGCGCATTGGGCGTGCGGGCCAGCACAAGATGGACGATGTTCTCGGCCATGTCGTGCTCGCCATAGGTGATGAAGATCTTGGTGCCAAAGAGCTTGTAGGTACTATCACCTTCCGGCACCGCGCGCGTGCGCACCAGGGCCAGGTCGGAGCCGGCCTGCGGCTCGGTCAGGTTCATGGTACCGGTCCACTTGCCGGAGATGAAGTTGGCGATGAAGGTTTCCTTCTGCTGCTGGGTGCCAGCGGTCATCAGGGCTTCAATGGTGCCGTCCGTGAGCAGCGGGCACAGCGCGAAGGACAGATTGGCCGAGTTCAGCATCTCGATGCAGGGCGTGGCCAGCAGCTTGGGCAGGCCTTGTCCGCCGAACTCCACCGGATGCTGCACGCCTTGCCAGCCGGCCTCGCCGAACTGCCGGAAGGCCTGCTTGAAACCGGGGCTGGTAGTGACCTTGCCATCGGCCCAGCTGCTGGGCTCCTTGTCGGCAGGATGATTCAGCGGGGCGATCACTTCGCTGCAGAACCGGGCTTTTTCCTCGAGGATGGCCTCGGCGGTTTCCGGCGTGGCATCTTCGCAGCCGGGCAGCGCGTTCACGGCGGCCAGACCGGCCAGCTCGTTCATGACGAACAACATATCCTTCACAGGCGCGGTGTAACTCATCTCCAACCTCCATTGGGAACGCTCTGCCGGCGTTCCTTGGGTACACGAAAATACCCCGGCCTGAGCCGGGGCGGGTATTGCTGTGTGCTGCGGATCAACCGAGCTGCTTGACCAGCTCCGGCACGACCTCGAAGAGGTCGCCCACCAGGCCGTAGTCAGCCACCGAGAAGATCGGCGCTTCCTCGTCCTTGTTGATGGCGACGATGACCTTGGAGTCCTTCATGCCGGCCAGGTGCTGGATCGCGCCGGAGATACCGACGGCGATGTAGAGCTGCGGCGCGACGATCTTGCCGGTCTGGCCGACCTGCCAGTCGTTGGGCACGTAGCCAGCGTCGACGGCGGCGCGGGAAGCACCCATGGCGGCGTTGAGCTTGTCGGCCAGCGGTTCCAGGATCTTGAAGCTTTCGGCCGAGCCCATGCCACGGCCACCGGAAACGATGATCTTGGCAGCGGTCAGTTCCGGACGGTCCGACTTGGCCACTTCACGGCCCACGAAGCTGGACTTGCCCGAATCGGCCACGGCCGGGATGCTTTCCACGGCGGCCGAGCCACCCTGCGCCGCCGGATCGAAACCGGTGGTGCGCACGGTGATGACCTTGATCGGGTCGATCGACTGCACGGTCGCAATCGCGTTGCCGGCGTAGATGGGCCGCTCGAAGGTATCGGCCGACTCCACCTTGGTGATGTCGGAAATCTGGCCCACGTCCAGCTTGGCCGCCACGCGCGGCAGGATGTTCTTGCCGTAGGCGGTGGCGGGCGCCAGGATGTGGCTGTAATCCTTGGCGATGGCCAGGACTTGTTCGGCCACGTTCTCGGCCAGGCCATCGGCGAATTGCGGGGCATCGGCCAGCAGTACCTTGGCCACGCCTGCCACTTGCGCAGCAGCGTCAGCGGCGGCCTTGGCGTTGGAACCGGCGACCAGGACGTGTACGTCGCCACCGGCTTGTGCCGCAGCGGTGATGGTGTTGAGGGTGCTGCCCTTGAGGCTGGCGTTGTCGTGTTCAGCAATAACGAGTGCGGTCATGATCAGATCACCTTGGCTTCATTTTTCAGTTTGGCGACCAGGGTCGCGACATCCGGCACCTTCACGCCGGCGCTGCGCTTGGCCGGCTCGGCGACCTTGAGCGTCTTCACGCGCGGGGCGACGTCCACGCCCAGTTCTTCGGGCTTGACGGTATCGAGCTGCTTCTTCTTGGCCTTCATGATGTTGGGCAGCGTGACGTAACGCGGCTCGTTCAAGCGCAGGTCGGTGGTGATGATGGCCGGCAGGGTCAGGGCCAGGGTTTCCAGGCCGCCGTCCACTTCACGGGTCACGGTGACCTTGCCATCTTCCAGCACCACCTTGGAGGCGAAGGTGGCTTGCGGCCAGCCCAGCAGCGCCGCCAGCATCTGGCCGGTCTGGTTGCAGTCGTCATCGATGGCCTGCTTGCCCAGGATGATCAGCTGCGGCTGTTCCTTTTCGGCCAGCGCCTTGAGGATCTTGGCCACGGCCAGCGGCTGCAGTTCGACATCGGCGCCCACTTCAGCCAGGATGCCACGGTCAGCGCCGATGGCCATGGCGGTGCGCAGGGTTTCCTGGCACTGGGTCACGCCGGCGGAGACGGCGATCACCTCGGTGACCTTGCCGCCTTCTTTGAGGCGCACGGCTTCTTCCACCGCGATTTCGTCAAACGGGTTCATCGACATCTTGACGTTGGCGATATCGACGCCGCTGCCGTCACTCTTGACACGCACCTTGACGTTGTAATCCACGACGCGCTTGACTGGTACTAATACTTTCATCGCATGGCCCTTGCAAAAAGGAATTGACGTAAACGTAAACTTCCGCAGGATTATAAAAGCAAAACGGGGTGCCTACCGGTTTTTAGCACGATCGTTCTTTTTGATGTTCGAAGCATACACCAAAGATTCACATGAGCGGAAGGGGAAATGAAGGGAAGGCGCAAAAATTCCGCGTAGCGGAACGACAGCAGCCTGCCCGCAGGCAACACCGGGCTGTTTACACCGCCAGGTGCGGCACCGGTTCGCCGCGCAGCCCGGCGATGAGATTGCTTACCGCCAGCTCGGCCATGGCCAGGCGGGTTTCATGGGTGGCCGAGCCGATATGGGGCAAGGCCACCACGTTGGGCAGTTGCAGCAAGGGGGAATCCACCGGCAGCGGTTCGACCTCGAACACATCCAGGCCGGCCCCGTAGATGGTCTTGTCCTGCAAGGCCGCAACCAGCGCAGCCTCATCGACGATGCGGCCGCGCGAGGCGTTGATGAAGATGGCGCTACGCTTCATCAGCGCAAATTCGCGCGCACCGATGAGGCGTTCGGTCTCGACGGTGAGAGGCAACATCACGCACACGAAGTCAGCCTGGGTCAGCAGTTCGTCCTGACTGACGTAGCGCGCATCCAGTTCGCGCTCGGCTTCGGGATCAGGACGCCGGTTGTGATACAGGATGGACATGCCGAAACCATGATGCGCCCGCCGCGCCACGGCACTGCCGATGCGGCCCATGCCGATCAGGCCGAGCGTCTTGCCGTGCACGTTCACGCCGAACTGGGCTTCTCCGATACTGCCCTTCCAGCGTCCGGCCTTGACGTATCCGGCCAGCTCCACCACCCGGCGCGCGGTGGCGAGGATGAGCGCAAAGATGGTGTCGGCGGTCGCTTCAGTCAGCACGCCGGGCGTATGCGCCAGCATCAGGCCGCGCTGGCGGAAGTAAGCGAGATCGAAATTGTCCACGCCCACCGAGATGGTGGAAGCGATCTTCAGCCGGGGCGCGCCATCCAGCATGGCATGGGTAATGGGCAGGCTGGCACCGATCATGCCATCGGCCGTCTTCAAGGCCGCGAGGAAATCCGCGCGATTGTCATCGGTAATGCGGTCAAACAGGGTGAGGTCGAATTCGGCCTGCAATCGCTGCACCAGGTGCCCGGGCAATGTCTTGTAGACCACAACATGCTGCTTCATCGGTGTTCCTGTCAGAGTCAAGTCAAGCCGAGACCGCATCCAGCTCGGCGCGCGTAGGCAAGCCCTCCATGTCGCCCACCACCTGGATGGCCAGCGCCCCGATGCGGTTGCCGCGCATGACGGCCTGCGCCACCGGCAAGCCTTCCAGCATCCCGCTGATGACGCCCACCGCGAAGCCATCACCGGCCCCCACGGTATCGACCACTTCCTTCACTGGCACCCCAGCCACCCTGCCCTCGCCTTCACCATTGCGCCAGTAAGCGCCCTCGGCGCCCAGCTTGATGACCACCATCTTCACACCGCGCTCCAGGTAGAAGCCGGCGATCTCGCGCGGATCTTCATATCCGGTCAAAACCGTCCCTTCCGACCAGCCCGGCAGCACCCAGTCAGCCTTGCAGGCCAGCGCATTCAACTGCTGCGCCATCACCTCCCTGGACGGCCACAGCATCGGCCGCAGGTTGGGGTCGAAGGAAATCGTCTTGCCCGCACCGCGCATGAAATCCATCGCGTGATGGGCAAAGGCCATGGTCGTGGGCGACAGGGCCGGGGCGATGCCGGTGGCGTGCAGGTGACGCGCCGCGCCGAAGTAGGCGGTATCGAAATCGTCCAGCGACAGATGACTCGCCGCCGAGCCCTTGCGGTAATACTCGATGGCCGGATCAGCGCCATCGACCGCCTTGGCCTTCAGCTGGATGGCGGTGCGAAATTCCATGTCGGTCAGCACGCGGCTGACATCCACACCCTCCTGCGCCACCCGCTTGCGGATGAAGCGGCCGAAGGCATCATTGCCCACCCGGCTGGCCCAGCCCACTTTCACACCCAATCGCGCCAGGCCGATGGCCACGTTGGTCTCGGCACCGGCCAGGCGACGCGTGTATTTTTCCACTTCCTCGAAAGGCCCCACTTCATCGGCCACCAGCAGCGCCAGGGCTTCGCCCCAGGTCACCACGTCCAGTTGCATCGTCATTGTGCTTGTCCTCAGACTGCCGCCAGCATCGCCACGTGGCGGCGTGTGGTCTCTTCAAGATCGCTGCCGATCAGCGGGAATTCGATGGCACGCAGGATGCCCGACGGGAAATGCCCCAGCATGTCCTGCCAGTGGCTGTCCTGCGCCTGCAGCGGCACGGCCTTCAGTTTGCCCTGGCTTTCCTGCACGCCCTTGCAATGCACATAGCGCACGTGCGGCGCCAGCGAACGCGCGGCCGTCTCGGGATCGACACCCTGCCAGCGCCAGTTGCCCATGTCGAAGGTCATGCCGAAGGCATAGCCATTGCCGGTGCACAGCGCCAGGAAACTGACGATGGGCTCCAGCCGCCCGCCTTGCGGGGTCTGGTCGTTTTCCAGCAGGACTTCGATGGGAGAATGCGAGAGGAAGCGCAGCAGCGACTGCAGATCACTGCCCGCCGAGAAATGACCGAGGGACACTTTCAGGAAACGCGCGCCCACTTCTTCGGCCTCTTCCATCACCTGGCTCATCTGGTCGCGGTCAAAGCGTCCATTGGCCGCAAACAACTCCAGGGGCGCGGAATAGACCGAGAACAGCTTGTGCTGACCCAGCAAATCCCGCAGCCCGCCCAAGTCCTTGGGACCATCGAAGAGTTCGCGCCGTATCTCCAGCCCCGCTGCCCCGGCCGCCGCCACCATCGGGATCAGGTCGGCATGGCCGACCCGCCGCACCAGATCCGCCCCATAGGCCGAGGCGGCGACCAGGACCGGGCTCATTTGATGGCCCCCGCGCCGATGAACTGCCTGGCTTCCGGCGTCTGCGGATCGGCGAAGAATTCCTCCGAGGGCCGTGCTTCCCACACCTTGCCCTGGTGCATGAAAACGGTGATATCCGCCACCCGGCGCGCAAACTCCATCTCGTGCGTCACCAGCAGCATGGTCATGCCGCCGCGCGCCAGCTCTTCCATTACCTTGAGCACTTCGGCGGTCAGCTCCGGATCCAGCGCCGAGGTCACCTCATCGAACAGCATCACCTGCGGCTCCATCGCCAGCGAGCGGGCAATCGCCACGCGTTGCTGCTGGCCGCCGGACAACTGCTCGGGATAGGCGTCGGCCTTGTGATCCAGGCCGACCTGCTTCAAGACCTTGAGCGCAGTCGCGCGCGCAGTCTCGGTGGCGGTTTTCTTGACGATGCGGGGCGACAGCATGATGTTCTCCTCCACGGTCAGGTGCGGAAAGAGATTGTAATGCTGGAACACCATGCCGACATCCTTGCGCAATTCGATCAGGTGTTCGTGTTTGTTGGTCAACTTGTGCCCGGCCACGGTGATGCTGCCGCCATCGATGGTCTCCAGGCCGTTGATGCAACGCAGCATGGTGCTCTTGCCCGAACCGGAGCGGCCGATGACGGCCACCACCTGGCCGCGCTCGACCGACAGCGAAATGCCGTTCAACACCTGGTTGCTGCCGAAGCGCTTGGTGATGTTGTCAATCTCAACGATGGGCATGGAATTTCCTCTCTAAGGCAAAGGCGAAGCGCGACAGCGGATAGCAGAAAACGAAGTAGATACCGGCCACGATGGGGAAGACCAGGAAAGGCTGGAAGGTCGCATTGCTGACCAGCTTGCCGGCCTGCGCCAGTTCCACCAGGCCGATGATGGAAGCGATCGAGGTGTTCTTGACGATCTGCACCAGGAAGCCCACGGTGGGCGGCAGCGAAATACGCACCGCCTGCGGCAGGATCACGTAGCGCAACTGCTGCCAGCGCGTCATGGCCAGGGCGGTCGAGGCTTCCCACTGCGGCACCGGCACGGCCTCAATACAACCGCGCCAGATCTCGCCCAGATAGGCGCTGGAATAGATCGTCATGGCAATGGTCGCGGCCACCATGGGCGGGAGCTTGTAACCAAAGATCGCCAGTCCGTAGAAGGACAGGAACAGGATGATCAGCACCGGCGTGCCCTGGATGATCTGTATATACACCGCCGAGAGCAGCCGCAGCGGCGCGATGTGCGAGGTCCGCATCAGGGCCACGATGAAGCCGGCGATACCGCCACCGACGAAGGCCAGCGCCGACAGCAAGAGCGTCCAGCGCGCCGCTTCCAGCAGGAAGAGGAAGTTGTCCCAGGAAAATTCAGCGAGCATCACATCCTCCTCGGACGAGCCACGCCCAAGCGGCGACGGCGTTTGAAGACCACCAGCCCGATCAGCCAGAAGGCCAGGCGGAACAGCAGGGCCAGCAGGATGTAGAGCACCATCACCACCAGGTAGATCTCGAAGCTGCGGAAGGTTTCGGCATCCAGCAGGTTGGCCGTGGCAGTCAACTCCTCAGCCGAGATCGCCGAGACGATGCTGGAGGCCAGCATCATCAGCGTGAACTGGCTGGCCAGCGCCGGATAGACCTTTTCCAGCGCGGGCGTCAGGACCACGTGCCGGATCACCTGTCCCCGCGTCATCGCCAGCGCCTGCGCCGCTTCGATCTGCGAAGGGTGGATGGCCATCATGCCGGCCCGCACGATCTCGGTGGAATAGGCCCCGAGGTTGACCGTCATCGCCACCAGCGCTGCGACGTTGGCATTGACCTGCACCCCGATGGAAGGCAGGCCGAAGAAGATGATGAACAACTGCACCAGGAAAGGCGTGCTGCGGATCAGCTCCACATAGGAGGTGACCACCAGACGCGCCGGCCTGCTGCCGTGAATGGAAATGATGGCGCCGAAAATACCGACGGCCAAACCGCAGATCATCGACAGCGCGCTCAGCCGTATGGTGAGCAGCGCCCCGACCAGCAACTGATCCAGATGCTGGAAGATGAACGCGAACTGAAAATCGTATTGCATCGTGTGCTCCTCCGACAAACCCGCGCCGTCCGTTCATGCCATGAACGGCGCGTGATCTGTTCTACCCAGGCTGCGCATGAGGTACATCACGCGCATGCGCAGCCACTTCTGCAAGACAGTTTCCGTGGATCAGAACACCGGCAGGTTGGGCAGCGGACCGGCCCACTTGCGCGAGATCGCATCCAGTTCGCCGTTGAGCTTGACGTAGTAGATGAAGTTGTTGAGCCACTGCTGCAGCTCATAGGAGCCCTTGCGCACGGTCATCGAATTGGGCTGCACCGAGTACGGGAACTTGACTTCGATCTTGCCCTGGCCACGGCTCTTGACGATCTCGTTGGCCATGGTGTTGGGGATGGAGATGGCATCGACCTGGTTCGACAGCAGCGCCTGGGTCACCGTGGAGTCATCCTCGAAACGCACCAGCACCGTGCCGGCCGGGGCCAGGCGGGTCAGAGCGGTGTCATTGGTGGAGCCGCGCGAGACGCCCACTTTCTTCTTCACCAGGTCGTCCAGCTTCTTGTAGTTGGCGCCGACCGGGCCGACGATGGAGAGCTCGAAGCCGCTGTAGGGAATCGTGAACAGCACCGACTTGGCACGCTCGGGCGTGGGCGCCAGCGTGGCGGCCAGCATGTCGACCTTGCCCGACTCCAGCGCCGGGATGCGCGCCGGCGGCACCAGCGGGACGATCTCCACCGGCAGGCCGAGATACTTGCCGATCAGGTTGGCCACATCGACGTCATAGCCGATGGGCGTGCCCTTGGCATCGACCGAACCGAACGGCGGGGTGCCGCTGACCACGCCGATGGTGATCTTGCCCTTCTTGGTCAGCTCGGCGATGCTCTGCGCGCTGGCACTGGCGGTGGTGGCCACTGCGCAGGCGGCGGCCAGCGTCAGTGCGACGAATTTTGCGTTGAAAATGTTCTTGATGCTCATCCTGGTCTCCTGATCATTGCCGTGTGGACGGCAGTCCGTTAAGTAAGACAGGCGCCGGATCCTGCAGCATGGTGAATGTCGCCGCGCGGCTTCCTTTGCCCCTCCTTGTTGCTGCCTGCTTGTGCTTCCCGCTTGCAGGTCTGTATGCGGCCCGTGGGCCCTTGATGCTGATTCGTGCAACTCTTCCGTCCTGTTCCAAGGTCTTACCACTGACGTGTGGCAGGGCCTGGGGTTGTGGTAACGGTTTCAGTTCTGCTCAGGCAGGGGTGAGCCGCTCTGCCGCTGCCGGACTGATCCTGGCGGCAGTCTGCGCCACCAGGGCCCGTGCGGGTTCCCCCTCGACACTGGCACTCGATCCACGGCAGATCAGCCGGGGATCCAGCAGGATTTCCATGCGCACCGAGCGTTCGCCGTGGATGCGCACCAGCAGGCGCTCGATGGCCGTAAAGCCGATGTCATAGGTCGGTTGTTCGATGGTGCTGATGCCGCTGCCTACCAGCGGCGACCAGGCCAGTTCATCGAAGCACAGCAAACCCACGTCATCCGGAAAGCGTAGCTGCATGCCCTGCAAGGCCAGCGCGATCTGCAGGGACACCATGCCGTTTCCCGCCAGCAGGGCCAGCCGCCCCTTGCTGCCCGCAGCCGCGCGGCGCAGGAAGAATTCGCGCAGTGCCGTGGCGACATGGCCGGGCTGGCGCACATCCACTTCCAGCGTCTCGCCGTGGCAATCGGGGCGCTCCGCCATCGCCTGCAGGAAACCGGCCTGCCGGCCCTGGCGCGAACTCACGCCATGAAGCGGCTGCACCACCAGGGCGATGTCGGTATAGCCCTGGGCCAGCAGGTGGCGTGTGCCCAGCTGCGCGGCCTTGACGTTATCCAGCCCGACCAGATCGAAATCACAGCCTTCCACGTGGCGGTCCAGCAGCACCACCGGAAAGGCCGCCTGCCCCAGCTCGCGCAGCGGCGTCACGTTGCGGCCCTGGGTATTGAACAGCAGGCCTTCCACGCTGTAGGAATGCAGGGCCGCCAGCGACTGCTTCTCGCGCGCCTCGTCATTGCCGGTATTGCACAGCATGAGCGTATAGCCATGCTTCTGGCAGGCCGCCTCCGCGCCATGCAGCACGGCCACCGAATAGGGATTGAGAATGTCGGCCACCAGCATGCCGATGAGCCGCGTCCGTCCGCCCTTGAGCCCGCGCGCCATCTGGCTGGGCTGATAGCCCAGGCGCGCAATGGTCTTGCCGATCTGATCGCGCAGGCGTGCCGAGAGCGCGTCGAAATCGCCGCCCAGGTAACGCGATACGCTGGTCTTGGACACCCCGGCCTCCCGCGCGACCTGCGCGATGGTGACCCGGTCGGTGCCGGTCTTGGTGCTTTGTCTCACTATTGCCCGCCAAATCGTTGAACTGCGTCGGTGATTTGTGCTTCCAGTTCCGGGCTGCTCATTTATATGAATCTTTTGGAACCGGTTCCAAGATAGCAGCGGGATTGGGGCGGGTCAAACTTATTTCAGATGAAATATTTGAACGGCAGCGATGAGAGGAACTGTCAGGTTCTCATGTGCCGATATGAATGAATCAGCTCGCAAGACAGGGTTTCTGCCTGACGCTTTTCCCCCGCCTGCCCTTCCCCCAACCGGGGCTCAAGGCTGATGCGCCGCATCAGATGAAATCGGCCAATTTGATGCGACAAGATGCAAGCTATCCGTAAAAAATTGTTGCTCAGCACAAGAATGCGATATCATAAATAGTAATTATTCTCATTATTAATTGATTCATGCCCTCGCTCTCTCCCGGCGCCCTCGCCATCCTGCTCGCTTTTTCCGTCCTGCCGGCTTCGTCCGTGCTGGCCCAGACTGCCGCGACCGACAGCAGCACCGCCGCCACCCAGTTGCCCACGGTCGATGTGGTCGCCGATGGGGTCAACGACACCCAGTTCAAGGCCACCCAGAGCCAGGTCAACAAATCCGGCACACCGCTGTCGCAGACGCCGCAATCGGTGTCGGTGGTGACCCGGGCCATGCTGGACAGCCAGCAAGCCGTCTCCCTGGCCGACGCCCTGGAAAACGTCCCCGGCGTGGTCGCGCAGCAATACGGCCGGCGCGGCTGGGATGACCTGATCATCCGCGGCCAGGTGGCCTCCGATTCGCTGTATCTGGATGGCTTGCGCACCACGGCCAGCTCGCGCGTGGCCGAGCAGTTGTCCGGCTTGCAGCAGGTGGAAGTGCTCAAGGGGCCGGGCTCGCTGCTGTATGGACTGGTGCTGCCGGGCGGCCTGGTGAACATGGTCAGCAAGCGTCCGCAAGGGACGGATTTTGCCAACGTCGACGTGACCGCAGGCAGCCACAACTTCTACCAGACCACGGTGGATCTCAACAAATCGCTGTCGGAAAACGGCAAGCAGGCCTTCCGCATCAATGGCCTGATTTCCAATTCGGACGATGCCACCGACCACGTATGGTTCAAGAACCGCTACATCGCCCCCTCGCTGTCGCTGGACCTCGGTGCGCGCACCGACTTCACCATCCTGACCAGCTACCAGGAGCGCAACTACGTGCGCCAGCAAGGCCTGCCGCTGACCGGTTCCATCAACAGCAACGTCAACGGCGCACTGCCGCGCAGCCTCTTCACCGGCGAACCGGGCGCGCGGCCTTATGCCGCCAACGAGACCCGCATCGGCTACGCGCTGACGCACCGTTTCGATGATGGCTGGACACTCAACAACAACGTGCGTTACCAGCAGTTCGAAATGAGCGGGCAGCTGGTCGCCAACAATGCTCTCAGCAGTACCGGCACCAGCCTCACCCGCACCGGCACGGACCAGACCTACGAAGGCCAGACCTTCAGCATGGATACCAACGTCCAGCGCACTTTCAACACGGCGCTGGGCAAACACGCGATCACGCTGGGGACGGACTATCTCAATTCGCGCGAAGACGCGACGTCCTATACCTGTACGGTCGCCGCGCTCAACGCCTATAACCCGGTGTATGGAGCGACGCTGAAGTGCCCGACCAAACCCAACACCGCCACCTCGACCAGCATCCGCGATACCGGCCTGTATGCACGCGACCAGATCAGCTTCGGCGAACGCTGGCAGTTGCTGACCGGCCTGCGCTACGACAACGCATCCACCTACTCCACCAACCTGAACACGGGTACGCACACCAACACCCCCTCCAGCGCCACGACGGGCTCGGCGGCGTTGATGTATGAGTTGTTCCTAGGGGTGCGTCCATACATCAGCTATGCCACCTCGTTCTATCCGAACAGCGGTACCGATGCCAATGGCGGCACCTTCAAGCCCGAGACCGGCAAGCAGTGGGAAGCGGGCGTGAAGTTCGACCTGGACGAAGGCCGTACCAGCCTGAACGTGGCGGTCTTCGACCTGCGCCGCCGCAACGTGCTGGTGACCGATCCCAACAATACCGGCTTCAACATTGCCGTGGGCGAGCAGCGTTCCCAAGGTGGCGAGATCAGCGTGACCTCGGACCTGCGCAATGGCCTGAGCCTCAATGCCGGCTATTCCTACACGGCGGCCATCGTCACCGATGACGGTGGCCAGCGCACCACCACCGTGGGCCAGTGGCTGGACAACGTGCCGCGCCACAACTTCACCACCAGCGCGCGCTACCGCTTCAAGGGCGAGCTGGCCGGATGGGAATGGAATGGCGGCGTGCATGGCCAGAGCATGATGCGCACCAATGGCTATACCCTGCCGGGCTACGTGCTGGCCGATACCGGCGTGGCCTACAACGCCGAGCGCTGGCGCGCCGCGCTGAACGTGAAGAACATCTTCAACACGCATTACTATGCGGGCGGTCTGGCCAAGGCCGTGGCGCTGGGGGATGACCGGACCATTTTGCTGACGCTGGGGTATCGTTACTGATCCCGCATCGAGATTGGTGCGCATCGAGATCGGCCGCCTCATGCGGCCGGTTTTTTTATCCAAATGATTCGACGTACATCGATTCATTTCAAGGTGCAGGGGAACGACCGCAACACTGCATTCTTGTCCGGGCATAATGCCGGCTCCCTCCCTACAAGCCCACGAGAAATCGCCATGCAATCGAAAAGCTTATTTTTTCCGTCGCTTTCGTTGTCCGTGTTACTGCTTGGCGCACATCCATACATTCACGCCGCAGAGAAGGCATCGGAGGATCTCGCCCGCCTGCGCCAGACACCCACCTTCGCCCTCGGCCAGGTCGGCTTCATCGGCCACATCAGCGACAGCGAACAACGCTATCGCCGCCTGCTCCAAGGCCCCGCCGCACTGGATCTGTTCACGCAACTGATCGAGGACGCGTCCGCCACCAAGGAAGCACGCCTGTATGCCGCCTGCGCCATCCGCACCCTGGACGCAACACGCTTCGAACAACTCACCCGTTCATTGCGTGCCGGCGGCGGCGATGTATCGGTACTGCGGTCAGACATCCTCCAGCGCGAATCCATACAAGATCAGTTGCAGCGCATCGCGCAACACGGCTGCGCCGAGGCGTATTGGCGATAGGGATCACCCGCACCGCCACCATCGCAATCAGGTCAGCGCAAACAAGAAGAAAAAGAAAAGTGGCGGACTCCCGAAGAAGTCCGCCCGAAATGAAGGCCAGAAGGAGCCTGTGAAGAAACTGAACAGGTGGTCCTGTCAGTTCCGGCCTTCATGGTAGTCAGTCCCTGCCGCCCATGGCAAATCCGCCCCGCCGATTAGCCCCATCAATACTGCAAATACTCCTCCACACAGTGCACCGGCCCTCTCGCGTTTAGTGCAGGACGGCGCCAAACGCCCGTCCCGTGCGGCTTTCACGCATCATGCAGGTGCACCACGCACAAGGCTGCGCGCAATCACGGAGCGGCCTAATCATTATTACTAATATTCATCCGGCGGATTCCTAAATAGAATTTGACCCTGCTTTGCCCCACGGACGACACTCAGCTACCTTCTTTCAACCAAAGTGGTGTGCCATGAATTCGATCACGCTCGATGTTTATCCCGTCCAGAAAAAAGTCGTCACCGCCACCCCGCCGCACGCGCACTCTCCCGAGATGGATGCCCTCATCGCCGAGGTGAGCGCGCGCCGCGATGAGTTCGATCAGCTGGGCCACGTGCCGCGCGATCTCGTCGCCACCATGAAGAAAGCCGGCATCTTCCGCAGCGGCACGCCACGCAAATTCGGTGGCGAGGCCCTGGCACCGGCGGCCTTCCTGGCGATGGTCGAGCGCATCTCCATGGCCGATGGCTCGGCCGGCTGGGTTGCCGCCTTCGGCTCGGCCAACACTTACCTTGCGGCACTGCCCATCGACACGCAACGCCAGATCTACGCCGACGGTCCCGATCAGGTCTATGCAGGCGGTCTCTATCCGCTGCAGGAAGCCAGGGCTGTAAGCGGTGGCTGGGAAATCACCGGGCGCTGGCACTTCGCCAGCGGCTGCAAGGGCGCGGACTGGATCGGTGTCGGCATCAAGGACAGCAGCGGCCCCGACGATGGCACGCAAAAGCCCGCCCTCATGGCCGTGATGCCCGCCGCCGAAGTGGAGATCATCGACAACTGGAACGTGGTCGGCATGCAAGGCACGGGCAGCCACGATACGCGCCTGAAAGACAAGTTCGTCGCCCACGAATGGACCTGCGCGCGTGGCGCTGCCGGCCTCATCGACGAACCGCTGTATCGCTATCCCGCACTGGCCTATCAGGCCGAAGTACACGCCGCCGTCAACGTCGGCCTGGCGCGCGCGGCGCTCGATATCGTCACCGACATGGCCGGTGGCGCCAAGATCATGCCGGGGGCGCTGCGCCTGGCTGATCGCGCCTACTACAGGATCAAGCTCGGCCTGTCCGAAGCCAAGTGGCGCAGCGCCCGCATGTTCTTCTATGACGCCTGCGAACAGGCATGGGAACAGATCGTGGCCGGCAACCCCGTCACCGAAGAGATCGACATGATGCTCAAGCTCTCGGCCACCTACGCGGCACGGGTCTCGATGGAAGTGGTCAACGACGCCTACCAGGCGGCCGGCATGGCGGCCATCCAGCGCACCCACCGCCTGCAGCGCATCGTGCGCGATGCCATGGTAGTCACGCAGCACGCCGCGCTGTCGGAACTGAACTACGAAAGCGCTGGCGCGCTTTTTGCAAAGCTGGGGATCAAGCGCTGATGCGCCTGCCCCGCTGACGTCTTGCCTGCGCCCATGCCGCAGGCGCGTACCTTCCGAAGTTTGCCTTTGTTACTGCCGTGCCTGCCAACTCCACTGGCGCTTCACCAACTTTACAAAGAGGACCCAGCCCGTGACCCACCCCACCGTCTCGCCACAACGCCGCAAGCTGCTGCTCGGCGCCGCCTCCATGCTCGCTGCAGGCGCTGCGCCTGCCCTGCCAGCCCTGGCCCAGGGCGCCCCCGTCATCATCGGTGTCGGCGCCGATCCCGTCTTCACGGCCTTCTTCGTGGCCGCCAATGAAAAGCTCTTCGCCAAGCATGGCGCACCCAACGTCACCGTGCAGTCCTATACCGATGGCGGCGAAGCGCTCAATGCGCTGGTGGCCAACCAGGTTCAGATGGGCTGTGCCGGCGAACCCACGCACATCGTGCGCCTCTCGCGCGCCGAGCTGCGTCCGCTGGCCGTGACCTATCAGTCCAAGACCTACGTCAAGCTGGTCGCGCGCAAGGGCATTGCCTCGGTCGACAAGATCAGGAAGTTCGGCATCGTCGCCGGCTCGGTCTCGGAATACGTCACCGGCCTGACCTTGAAGACCCTCAACATCGATGCCTCCAAGGTAGAGATGGTGCGCTCCGGCCCGCCCGAACTGCCGGCCCTGCTGGCACGCGGCGACATCGATGCCTACTTCGTCTGGGAACCGTGGCCCACGCTGGGCGTGCAGCAAGGCGGCCATCTCCTGATGACGGCCGGCGACGTCGGCTACACCAGCACCCTCTGGCTCTCGGCCACCGCGCCCTGGCTGGCCGCCAACAAGGAAGTGGCCGGCAACATCCTCAAGGCGCTCGCCGAGGCCTCCGAGATCACCCGCAAGGACCCGCCGCGCGCGGCCCAATCGGTGCAGGCCATCACCCGCATTCCGGTACCGCAGACCTTGAATTCGCTCAAGGACATGGAACCGATCGTGCGCGACTTCACCGACACCGACATCAAGACCGCCAATGCGATTGGCGACTTCCTGCTCTCCAGGCAGGCCATCAAGGCGCCGGTGGACATGGGCAAGATCCTGCAGCGCGGCTTCTACAAGGGGTAGGCCATGGGACATGGATCTTCAGTTTCCATCAAGCGCGTCGGCCTGACCATCGGCAACAACGAGATCATGGCGGGCATCGACCTCGACATCCGTGCAGGCGAATTCATCTGCCTGCTCGGCCCCTCCGGCTGCGGCAAATCCACGCTGCTCAATGCCATTGCCGGCTTCCAGGAAGTGGCGGGAGAGATCAGCGTGGCAGGCAAGCGCGTCACCGCTCCGGGGCTGGATCGCGGGGTGGTGTTCCAGTCATCGGAGGCGCTGTTTCCCTGGCTGTCCGTGCGCGAGAACGTCGAATACGGCCTCAGGTTGCGCGGCATTCCCGCTGCCGAACGCCGTGCGGCGGCCGAGCGCTACGTCTCGCTGGTGGGCCTGAAGCATGCCATCGACAAGTTCCCCGCCGAGCTCTCGGGCGGCATGCGCCAGCGTGCGCAGATCGCCCGGGTGCTGGTCAATGAACCCTCGGTGGTGCTGATGGACGAGCCCTTCGGCGCCCTCGATGCGCAGACCCGCGAAGTGCTGCAAAGCGAACTGGACCGCATCTGGAAAAGCACCGGCTGTACCATCGTCTTCGTCACCCACGACATCTGGGAAGCCATCCTGCTGGCCGACCGCGTGGTGACCATGACGGCCGGCCCGCGTGCCCACATCAAGACCATCGAAGCAGTCGACCTGCCGCATCCGCGCGATCCGGCCGACCCTGCCTGCATGGCCCTGTATGCACGCATCCGCGATGACATCGGCGCCGAAGTCACGCGCGTGCTGCGTGCGCAAGGCCTGATCGAAGAGGAATCCCTATCATGAGCCAGCTCACCCAGACAGCCACCCCGACCGCGCCAGCGTCGGCCATACCCTCCAGCGTCAGACGCCGTATGAAAGCTGCCCGCCCCTTCCTGATCTCGGTCATCGCCATCGTCGGCGGCCTGGTGCTGTGGCAACTGGTGTCGATGACGACCTCGCCGCTATTCCTGCCGTCGGTGCCCATGACCTGGGCCGCCGCACTCGAACTGATCGGTGACGGTACCCTGCAGCAATCGATACTGGCCTCGTCCGGACGCATCCTGGCCGGCTGGGGCGCGGGCGTGGCCATCGGCGTGCCGCTGGGCATCTTCATGGGGCGTTTTGACCTGGTGCGGCAGCTGCTCGATCCCTACATCGAGTTCTTCCGCTTCATCCCGCCGATTGCCTTCGTCACCCTGGCGGTGATCTGGCTGGGCCCGGGCGAGCTGTCCAAGATCGCGCTGATCTTCTACACCACCGTCTTCATCGTCACGCTCAACACGATTGCCGGCGTGCAGTCGGTGAACCCGCTGCGCCTGCGTGCGGCGGCCTCGCTGGGGGCCGGGCAATGGAAGATCCTGACTACCGTGATCCTGCCCTCGACCGTGCCTTACATGGTCACCGGCGCGCGCATCGCGATGGGCAATTCCTTCCTGACGGTGGTGTCGGCGGAAATCGTTTCGGCCCGCGAAGGCCTGGGCGCCCTGATCTGGACAGCGCGCAACTTCAGCCGTACCGAATGGGTCTTCGTGGGCATCATCGCGCTGGGCCTCTTGGGCTACCTGTTCGACCGCATCCTGCGCATCGCCACCCGCAAGCTGCTGGCGCGCTACCTGTAAGCGTTGCTTTGCCCTGGCCAACCGTGTGCCTGCGCGCGGTTGGTTTTTCCTCATCCACAAAAGACCCCACGAGACAACTCACCATGACCGACCTCACCCAGGAAATCCTGCAACTCAAGCGCCGCCTCGACGTACTCGAAGCCGAAGCCGACATCCGCCGCCTGCAGGCGCGCTACATGTTCCTGTGCGACACGCCCTGCCCCGAACCGGTGGCCGATGATGCCGAACGCATCGAGAAGATCCTCGAGCTCTACGCCGAGGATGCCATCTGGGAAGGCGTGGGCGCCTACTACGAAGGCCAGTTCGGCCAGGCCGTCGGCAAGGACGCCATTCGCAAGCACTTCCAGGCTTTCTGGGGGCAGAAGAAGGATCCGGAGCTGCTCTTGAACGTGCACTACCTGACCTCGGAACAGATCCACGTCAATGCCGACTGCACCCGTGCCGATGGCCAGTGGGTCCATTGCCAGCCGTGGATTTTCGGAGATGGTTCGTCGCTGCTGCGCTCCAGCCGTTTGAACAATCTCTTCACCAGGGTGGATGGCGTCTGGAAGATCGCCCGCACCCGCACCGAAAACGTCTTCGTGGCGCCGCTTGCAGCGGGCTGGGCCAACAATGTGCCGAGCTATTCGGTGCTGATGAAGGAATGATTTTTCATATCGTCTGTAACCGCCGCCCCGCCTGCCTCTCCGGAGACCCTCATGCATCCTGAACAGTGCGCATTGCGTCGGCAATTCATCGACACCACTGCGGGCGCGCTGCACGTGGCCAGCATGGGGGACGGCTTTCCGGTACTGCTGCTGCACCAGACACCGCGCTCCTGGGATGAATACCGCGACGTGCTGCCCTTGCTGGGGCAGCATTACCGCGCCATCGCCATCGACACCCCCGGCTTCGGTGACTCCTGCAAGCCGCCCTTGTCCACGCACAGCATCGAGCGTTGGGCACAACTGGTGCTGGAAGTAATGGATAGGCTGGACATCGCCAGGGCCGCCGTGGTCGGCCACCATACCGGTGCGGTCACAGCCATGGAAATCGCAGCTGCCGCGCCCGAACGGGTGGCGGCGCTGGTGCTGTCCTCCTGCTCCTTCAACGATGCCGCTCGCCGCAGCGCCCACGCGGGCAAGCGTGCCATCGACGAGGTGCAAGTACGCGCCGACGGCAGCCATCTGCAAGAAATGTGGCAACGCCGCCAGCCCTACTATCCGCCGGGGGATACCGAACTGCTTTCGCGCTTCATGATGGATGCCCTCAAGGCGGGCGAGATGGCTGCGCATGGCCATGTGGTGGTGCGCCACTACGTGATGGAAGAACGCATCGGGCTGGTGCGTGCCCCCACGCTGGTGCTGCGCGCCGGGCGCGATCCGCATGCGGCACCTTCTGCGGAACGCATCGCCGCTGCGATTACCGGCAGCCAGTTACGGACGCTGGAGGAAGGCATGGTGCCGATGCCCGATCAGATTCCCGCGCAGTTTGCACAGGCGGTGATGGATTTCCTGCAGTGTACTTGCTGAAGTCGATGCCCCGTCTCGCGGCGCGTCGGGGATTCAGTCGCGGGTGAAGGCGTAATCCCGCTCTACCTTGCAGATACGTGTCTTGTAGGCCTGGTACCACTGCTCGCGGCCCAGGCGCTGGGCCATCTGGTGGTCGAGATCGCGTTTCCAGGCAGCGATGGCTTCCAGACTGGACCAGTAGGACACCGTGATACCCACCTCTTCGCGCGCCGATTCCACGCCCAGGAAACCGGGCTGGCGGGACGCTGCTTCCACCATGGTATCGGCCATCTGGCCATAGCCATGATCGCCCTCGGTGCGCAGGGAAGTGAAAATGACGGCGTAGTAGGGAACGTCTCCGGTGGCGGCAATGCTCATGGTGTAGCTCCAGTCAAAAAAATAAAAATCAGTCGCGCCCGGGATCAGGCCATCTCCGCCTCGCGTCCGAACATCTCGATCAACAGGCTGCGCAGCCACTGTATGCCCGAATCTGCCGCAAAGCGCGCATGCGTATAAAGGCTCACCGGAATGCGCGGCATCTCCATCGGCAGGTCCAGCAGCACGCAGGCATCATCCAGGTTGTGCCGCTCGGCGATGCTACGCGGCAGGAACAGGGCCAGATCGGTATTGCGCACGATCTGCGGCGCCACCGTGAAGTGCGGCATGCGCAGGGCGAAATCGCGCTTCACGCCGGCATTGCGCAACACGTCTTCGGCCAGCTGGTGGCCGGTGGTGTTGGTGCTGGCATAGACGTAGCGCAGCTGCAGGAGCTTGTCCATGGTCAGCGGCTGGCCGGCCAGCGGATGGGTCTTGCGCAGCATGCAGACGTAATCATCGTAGAGCACCAGCTGGCTCTGGCAATCCTCGGGCAGGCCGGGCAGGTAGCCGAAAGCCAGATCGATGTCGCCATTGCGCATGGCCGCGCCGAGGTTTTCCATGGCCATCTGCTGGACTTCCAGGGACACATGCGGTGCGGCATGGGCCAGCTCTTCCATCAGCAGCGGCAGCACGTGACTGCAGGACATGTCCGACATCACCAGGTGGAAAGTGCGGGTGGCCGTGGCCGGATCGAAACTGGCATGGCTATGCAGGGCCTCGTTGATGATGCCCAGGGCGCGGGCGATGGGCTCGTGTAGGCGGATCGCGGTTTCGGTGGGCACCATGGCGCTGGTGCTGCGCACGAAGAGCGGATCGTCGAACATCTCGCGCAGGCGGCGCAGCGCGTGACTCACGGCGGGCTGGGTGAGATGCAGGCGGTCGGCGGCGGCGGTGAGGCTGCGCAGCTCCCAGATGACGATGAAGGTCTTGAGCAGGTTCAGGTCCACTGCGCCAATATTCATTTGCTTCATGCGGAACATTCCAGACTATCATTTGACCCGTGATTTGCTCAGGGTCTATTGTTCATCCCAGGACGCAGACTGTTGCCAGCGATGCGTTCTCCCTCTCACCTGCTGATCGACATTCGCCTGGCGGCGCTGCAGAGAACCCTGCAGATGGCGCAAAGGATACGAAGCCTTGTCGCGGATGTCATCTCTTTTCTGGATGGATCTACCATGAAGCAAGACTTTCGCGACGCCATGGCGCGTCTCTCGGCGGCGGTCAACATCATCACCACCGATGGCCCTGCAGGGAGTGCGGCGATGACGGTGAGCGCCGTCAGTTCGGTCTCCGACCACCCGGCCACGGTACTGGTGTGCATCAACGTCAAGAGCGCAGCCCATCCCATCCTGGTTGGCAACGGGCGCCTGTGCATCAACATCCTGGCCGGACATCACGAAGAAGTGGCGCGCATGATTGCCGGCATGACCGGGCTGGCGGCCGAAGAACGTATGGCGCAGGTACAGTGGGAGACCGGCGAGTATGGGCAGCCCGCGCTGCCGGATGCACTGGCCGTGCTGGAGGGCGATATCGTTTTGCAGCAGCAAGCAGGGACACATAGTGTGCTGTTCGTGGAGATCCGGCACATCCGCCTGGCGGCGTCGCAGGCCGATGGGCTGGCTTATTTTGCACGGCGTTTTCACCGGATTGCGGCGGAGGTGGGGTTGGCGGCGTGAGGCGAGCGACGCAAGCCCGGTACGCCATGAAAAAACCGCCCAGCAAGCTGAGCGGTTTCATCGAAATCACAAGCAGGCTGGAGCCCTACACCGCCAACTGCTGCACATGCCGGTTCACCGCCTCCAGCACGATGGCATCCACGCCCTCCCCTTGCGTCTTCTCGATATGTTCCAGGAAGGCCTTGCGCATGCGCGGCTCCCAGAAGCGCTTCAGGTGCGTCGCCAGATCGGCGATGGCCTGGTCGCGGTCGGGCATGGTGGAAAAGAAACTGCCAATCTGGTTGGCCATCTTGACCAGGTGTTCGGTATTCATGGGTCGTCTCCTCCTGCTCGGTTCGTCTATCGTTCGGTTCAAGCCAGCGTATCACCGCAAGCGATGCGGGCGCGCATACACCACGTGGCCCTGCTTGCGCACGAAGCCCAGCAGCGTCACATCCGTCTCTTCGGCCAGCCGGATCGCCAGCGCAGTCGGCGCCGAGACCGCAGCGATGAAGCCGATGCCGACGGTGGCCGCCTTCTGCACCATCTCGTAACTGGCACGGCTGGTGATGATGGCCGCGCCCTGCGCAAAATCCGCATCCTCTTCGGCCAGTGCACCAATGAGCTTGTCCAGCGCATTGTGACGGCCCACGTCTTCACGTACCAGCACGATGCGCCCGGAGGCATCCATCCACGCCGCCGCGTGCGTCGCGCCCGTGGCCTGCTGCAATTGCTGCCCCGCCTGCATCTGCTCGAAGGCCGCATGCACCTGCTCCACCGAGAACGATGCACCACCCGGCACCGCCTGCGGATGGCGTACCGCCTGTTCCAGTGTCTCGGCACCACACAGGCCGCAGCCGGTGCGGCCGGTCAGGTTGCGGCGCTTTTCCTTCAGGGCGACGAAGCGCTCGGTGGCAATGCGCATCTGTACCTGCACGCCTTCACAGCCGGGCACAATCTCGCATTCATACAGCTCGCCGGGGGAGGCTAAAATGCCTTCGGTGAGCGAGAAGCCCAGCGCAAAATCTTCCAGGTCGGCGGGCGTGGCCATCATGACGGCGTGCGAGATGCCGTTGTATTCCAACGCAATCGGCACTTCCTCAGCCACCACGTCGTCCACGGTCTCGCGCCGGCCGTCGCGCCAGCGGTCCACCTGCACACGGGTGAAGGTGGCGTAGTCACCGGTGGCGTCGTCGATGAGGGGGCTGCTGCGCTTGCTCGTGTTCATGCTGTCCTGCGTGGTAGGTTGGGCTCGTGTCTGCGGAAATCATGGCAGCACGAGCCCGCTACGCTCATGCCGCTTACTTCGTCACCAGCGGTTCAGCCGGCACCTCGCCCTTGAGCAGATCGAGCTGCGCACGGTTGAAGCGCTCGTAATGTTGCTGCCATTGCGAAGGCTGCGTCACCGGCATCACCTGCACCGCCGTCACCTTGTACTCGGGGCAGTTGGTGGCCCAGTCGGAGTTGTCGGTGGTGATCACGTTGGCACCCGATTCCGGGAAGTGGAAGGTGGTATAGACCACGCCCGGCTGCACCTTCTCGGTGACGGTGGCGCGCAGCACGGTCTGGCCTGCACGCGACTCCACGCCCACCCAGTCGCCCTCGCGGATGCCACGGTCCTCGGCATCGTGCGGGTGGATCTCCAGCCGGTCTTCGCTATGCCATTGCGAGTTCTCGGTACGGCGTGTCTGCGCACCCACGTTGTACTGCGACAGGATGCGGCCGGTGGTCAGGATCAGCGGGTAGCGCTGCGTCACCTTTTCGTCGGTGGCGAAGTATTGCGTGTTGATGAACTTGCCCTTGCCACGGATGAAGCTGCCCACGTGCATGATGGGCGTGCCTTCCGGCGCTGCATCGTTGCAGGGCCACTGGATGCTGCCGAGTTTTTCCAGCTTGTCGTAGCTCACGCCATGGAAGCTGGGCGTCAGGGCGGCGATCTCGTCCATGATTTCCGAGGGGTGATTGTACGGCATCGGGTAACCCAGCGCTTCGGCCAGCGCCACCGTGACTTCCCAGTCGGACTTGCCGGCCTTGGGCGGCATCACCTTGCGCACGCGCGAGATGCGGCGCTCGGCATTGGTGAAGGTGCCATCCTTTTCCAGGAAGGACGAACCGGGCAGGAACACGTGCGCATACTTGGCCGTTTCGTTCAGGAACAGGTCCTGCACCACGATGCATTCCATGGCCTGCAGGGCGGCCGCCACGTGCTGGGTATTCGGGTCCGATTGCACGATGTCCTCGCCCTCGCAATACAGGCCCTTGAAGCTGCCATCGAGCGCGGCATCGAACATGTTGGGAATGCGCAGGCCCGGTTCCGGGTTCAGCGTCACGCCCCAGGCCTGTTCGAACTGGCCGCGCACGGTGGAATCGGAAATGTGGCGATAACCCGGCAGCTCATGCGGGAAGGAACCCATGTCGCAGGAACCCTGCACGTTGTTCTGTCCGCGCAGCGGGTTCACACCCACGCCTTCGCGGCCGACGTTGCCGGTGCACATGGCCAGGTTGGCGATGCCCATCACGGTGGTCGAACCTTGCGCATGTTCGGTCACGCCCAGGCCGTAGTAGATCGCGGCATTGCCACCGGTGGCGTACAGGCGCGCGGCACCACGGATAGTCTCGGCAGGCACGCCGGTGATGGCGGCCATGGCTTCGGGGGAATTGTCCTCGCGCAGGACGAATTGCTTCCAGTCCTTGTACGACTGCAGGTCGCAGCGTTCTTGAATGTAGGCTTCGTTCTGCAAGCCTTCGGAGAGGATCACGTGGGCCAGCGCGGTGATGATGGCGGTGTTGGTGCCGGGACGCAGCTTCAGGTGATAGTCGGCCTTCAGGTGCGGCGACTTGACCATCTCGGTGGTGCGCGGATCGATCACGATCAGCTTGGCTCCCTGGCGCACGCGACGCTTGATCTGCGAAGCGAAGACCGGATGGCCCGCTGCCGGATTGGCACCCATGATGAGGATGACGTCGGACTTCATCACCGATTCAAAGGTCTGCGTGCCGGCCGATTCGCCCAGGGTCTGCTTCAAGCCATAGCCGGTCGGCGAATGGCACACGCGCGCACAGGTATCGACGTTATTGTTGCCGAAGGCGGCGCGCACCAGCTTTTGCACCAGGTAGGTTTCTTCGTTGGTGCAGCGCGACGAGGTGATGCCGCCGATGGAATCCTTGCCATGCCTGGCCTGGATGCGGCGGAACTCGCTGGCCGCATAGGACAGCGCTTCGTCCCACGACACTTCGCGCCAGGGATCGTTGATGCTCTTGCGGATCATGGGGTTCAGGATGCGGTCCTTGTGGGTCGCATAGCCCCAGGCGAAACGGCCCTTGACGCAGGAGTGGCCCTGGTTCGCCTTGCCGTCCTTGTACGGCACCATGCGCACCACTTCATTGCCCTTCATCTCGGCCTTGAAGGAGCAGCCCACGCCGCAATAGGCGCAGGTGGTGACCTTGCTGTGCTCGGCCTGGCCCAGCATGATGACGGTCTTTTCAGTCAGGGTAGCGGTCGGGCAGGCCTCCACGCAGGCACCGCAGGAAACGCATTCGGATTCCATGAAGGCTTCCATCTGCCCGGCCGAGACACGCGATTCGAAACCGCGCCCGTTGATGGTCAGCGCGAAGGTGCCCTGGGTTTCTTCACAGGCGCGCACGCAGCGATTGCAGACGATGCACTTGGAAGGGTCATAGGTGAAGTAGGGATTGGACTCGTCCTTCTTCATCTTGGTGTGGTTCTCGCCTTCGTAGCCGTAGCGCACTTCACGCAGGCCGACCACACCGGCCATGTCCTGCAGTTCGCAGTTGCCGTTGGTCGGGCAGGTCAGGCAATCGAGCGGGTGGTCCGAGATGTAGAGCTCCATCACGCCGCGCCGGATCTCGGCCAGCTTGGGCGTCTGCGTCTGCACCTTCATGCCCGGCTCGCAGGGCGTGGTGCAGGAGGCCGGATAGCCCTTCATCTTGCGACCGTCCTTTTCGATTTCCACCAGGCACAGGCGGCAAGAGCCGAAGGGTTCCAGGCTGTCGGTGGCGCACAGCTTGGGCACGTTGATGCCGGCCTCGACCGAGGCGCGCATGACCGAGGTACCGGCCGGGACCGTCACGGCCACGCCGTCGATCTCCAGCGTGACCATCTGTTCCGAGGCACGTGCGGGGGTGCCGTAGTCCGTTTCATTGAGCTGGTTCATGGTGCAACTCCTTGCATTCGCTATGGCGCTGTTGCGCTAATTCGCTGATGGGATCAGGCCGCCTGTTGGCCGGGCGCGCCGAAGTCTTCGGGGAAATGATTCAGGGCCGACAGCACCGGGAACGGCGTCATGCCGCCCATGGCGCAGAGCGAGCCGTTGACCATGGTGTCGCACAGGCTCTTCAACAGATGGATCTGCTGCGGACGCTCCTGGTTGGCAATGATCTTGTCGATCACTTCCACGCCGCGCGTGGAGCCGATGCGGCAAGGGGTGCACTTGCCGCAGGATTCGACTGCACAGAATTGCATGGCATAGCGCGCCTGGCGGGCCATATCGACACGATCGTCAAAGGCCACCAGCCCACCGTGCCCGATCATGGCGCCTATTGCGGCGAAGGCTTCATAATCGAGCGGCGTATCGAATTGCGAGGGCGGCAGATACGCGCCCAGCGGTCCACCCATCTGCACCGCGCGGATCGGCCGGCCCGTGGCGCTGCCGCCACCGAAATCTTCCAGCAACTGGCGCAGCGTGAGGCCGAAGGCCTTCTCTACCAGTCCGCCCTGTTTGATGTTGCCGGCCAGCTGGAATGGCAGCGTGCCATGCGAGCGGCCCACGCCATAGTTCTTGTAGAACTCCGCCCCGCGCGCCAGGATCACCGGCACCGACGCCAGCGAGATCAGGTTGTTGATCACGGTGGGCTTGCCGAACAAGCCTTCCAGCGCCGGCAGCGGCGGCTTGGCGCGCACCACGCCGCGCTTGCCTTCCAGGCTTTCGAGCATGGCGGTTTCTTCGCCGCAGATGTAGGCGCCTGCGCCCTTGCGCACTTCCAGATGGAAGGATTTGCCGGAGCCCAGGATGTTGTCGCCCAGGTAGCCGCGTGCATTGGCAATGGCGATGGCCTCGTTCATGGTCGCAATCGCATGCGGATATTCGGAGCGCACGTAGATGTAGCCTGCGGTCGCACCCACGGCCAGACCCGCAATGGTCATGCCTTCGATGAGCGTGAAGGGATCATCTTCCATGATCATGCGGTCCGAGAAAGTGCCAGAGTCACCCTCGTCGGCATTGCAGACCACGTACTTCTGCGCCGACTGCGCACGCAATACGGTCTGCCATTTGATGCCGGTCGGGAAGGCAGCACCGCCCCGGCCACGCAGACCGGAATCGATCATCTGCTGGACGATGGCCTCGGGCGTCTTGGCCAGGGCATTCTTCAAACCGACAAAACCTTCATACGCCAGATAATCTTCCAGCGAGAGCGGATCGATGATGCCCACGCGGGCGAAGGTCAGGCGCTCCTGGTTCTTGAGGAAGTCAATGTCTTCAGTCAGGCCCAGATGCAGCGTGTGCTGGCCTCCCCCGAGCAAGCCGGCATCGAAGAGGCTGGGGACATCTTCGGGGGCCACCGGCCCATAGGCCACGCGCCCGGCCGCAGTGGCCACTTCCACCAGCGGCTCCAGCCAGAACATGCCGCGCGAACCATTGCGCACCAGCCTGATGGACTGGCCGCGCTGTTGCGCCTCCGCAGCGATGGCGGCGGCCACTTCATTGGCGCCCAGGGCCAGCGCGGTGGAGTCGCGCGGGACGTAGATGGTCACAGCTTCGTGGGTGCTCATCATGCCTCCCGCTTGGCCTGGATCAGGCGCTTGAATTTGTCGGCATCGACGCGGGCGTGCAACTGGTCGTCGAGGGTGAGATTGGGACCGATGGCGCACTGGCCCAGGCAATACACCGGCTCCAGCGTGAACTGGCCATCGGCGCTGGTCTCATGGAAACCGCAGCCCAGCACGTTCTGCGCATGTTCGGCCAGGGCCTCGCTGCCGCGCGCCTGGCAGGCTTCGGCGCGGCAGACCTGCACCACGTGGCGGCCGGCCGGTTCCTGGCGGAAGAAGTGATAGAACGAGATCACCCCATGGACTTCGGCGCGCGAGACGTTCAACTCGTCCGCGATCATCGGGACCGCATCGGCCGGGATGTAGCCGACTTTTTCCTGGATGCCGTGCAGGATGGGGAGCATGGCACCGGCCATCTCCTTGCGCTCGGCGATGATGCCGCGCACCGCCGCCACGTCGAAAACCTGTTGCCTCTTCATTGTTGCCTCCTGTGTTGCTGTGATGCGGACCGCGCACATGACGAACGAAAGGAAACAGACCGCGCCTTGGGAGGCGCAGCCTGCCGGGAACACATCAAGGGAGGGGAAGAACAATGCGGCGGCATGACGCTGCCCCGGTGAAGGGCGCGCACGGCCGTGCGTGGTGAACCAGCTAGTCTCCGTTGTTGCATGTTCTGCCTGCCTTGCGGGTTGGGGTGAACACTGCGGATGCTGGCCCGCCCCTACCGGGTGGACGGGCCATGCTCCTGATTTGTTGATAGTCGCTGACACAAGCTGCCCTGGTTCACGTGGCCATGGCAGCTTGTGTCAGCGGCTTTCGCCGCTGGGGTCTTGCGCGCAGGCCGGGTGGAGCCGGCCTGCGGGTGAAACGAAACGACTGACTTGTGCGATCAGCGGAACAGCACGGCCGACTTCTGCAACACCAGGGTAATACCCCAGATCAGCGGAATGCCGACGGCGGCCCATGCCAGGCCGATCATCACCGGATTGCCGCCGGTGCCGATCTGCGACATGTCGCCCGAACCGGCCGTCGCCACTGCATCGGCCGCCGACTTTTCGTGGGCCAGCTGCTTTTCACGGGCCAGTTCTTCGGGCGTCATGAAGTGCTTGGCGGCCACCGGGCGGATCAGCAGGTTGCAGATCAGGCCCAGGATCAGCATGCCGGCCAGGATGTACATGGTGGTGTTGTAGACCTCGTTCTTGGGCATGCCCTGGGCCAGCTGGTACTCACGCATGTAGTTCACCACCACCGGGCCCAGGATGCCGGCGGTCGCCCACGCGGTCAGCAGGCGGCCGTGGATGGCGCCCACCATCTGGGTGCCGAACAGGTCGGCCAGGTAAGCCGGCACGGTGGCGAAGCCGCCACCATACATCGACAGGATGATGCAAACGGCACCGACGAACAGCGGGATGTTGCCCGCCTTGGCCGACCACGGCAGGCTCACGTACAGCACGAAGCCCAACACGAAGAAGATGGCGTAGGTCATCTTGCGGCCGAAGAAGTCCGAGCACGAGGCCCAGGCGAAACGGCCACCGATGTTGAAGAGCGAGATCAGGCCCGTGAAGCCGGCTGCCAGCGCCGCGATGGCCGCCTTCTGCTCGACCGACAGGTCATTGAAACCGATGTTCACGCCCAGGAGCTTGCCGCCGAAGACTTCCTGCAGCATCGGCGAAGCGATACCGATGACGCCGATACCGGCCGACACGTTCAGGCAGAGCACCAGCCACACCAGCCAGAACTGGGGGATGCCCCAGACCTTGGAGACGTGCACGTGGTTCTGGGTGATCATGGTCGCCGAGGACTTGGCCACCGGCGGGGTCCAGCCAGCCGGCTTCCAGCCGGTCGGCGGCACGCGGTAGCCGAAGGCACCCGCCATCATGAAGACGAAGTAGATGATGGCCATGACCACGAAGGTTTCCCACACGCCCACCGAGGTGGGGGAGGCAAACTTCTTCATCAGCGCATCGGCCAGCGGGGTACCCACCAGCGCACCGCCGCCGAAGCCCATGATGGCCATACCGGTGGCCATGCCGCGACGGTCAGGGAACCACTTGATGAGCGTGGACACCGGCGAGATGTAGCCCAGGCCCAGGCCCACGCCACCGATGACGCCGGAGCCCAGCCACATCAGCCAGATCTGGTGCGTCTTCACGCCCAGGGCCGAGATCAAGAGGCCACCGCACCAGCAGATGGCAGCGACCACGCCGGCCTTGCGGGGGCCGGCGTGTTCCAGCCAGCCGCCCCACAATGCTGCAGAGATGCCCAGCAGGACGAAGAACATGGTGTACATCCAGCCCAGCATGGAGATCTTCCAGTCACAGGAGGACGAGAAGACCTGGGCGAAGAAGCCCACATCGGCACCACAGGCGATGGGCGCGGTGATGCCCAGGGCCTTGGACAGGGGCAGCCAGAATACGGAGAAACCGTAGGCCATGCCGATGCACAGGTGGATTGCGAGCGCTGCTGGCGGAACCAGCCAGCGGTTGAAGCCAGGCTTGGCGACTGTGTGTTCCTTGTTCAGGAAATCGAAAGCCATTATTCCTCCGAAGTTTTATGTGTGTGTGGGTAAATCGAAGGAAGGATTGCATCGCAAAGCCGGTAGGGCCGGATCGTGAAACCGGCCCCTCTTTGCGGCGATATCCTTCTCTTTTAATTTATTTATGTACAACACCGCATATATTTCCTATCATCTATGCGGAGTGACGCGAAGTTATCACCGTTAACCGGCCGTTTCAATATGCTTTCTTTCACATAAATGTTCAAAGTCCACATCAAACCTCACTGGGAAATCGCCTATGACAACGAGGCGGCACTGGACACGGCCAACCTCTTGACCCTGCTCACGGCGATCCAGCAAAGCGGTTCCATCGCGCGTGCCGCGCAATTGACGCGCTATTCCTATCGCCATGCCTGGGGCCTGTTGCGCGAGGCCGAGCGCCTGTTCGGCAATGCCCTGATCGAAAGCGGACGTGGCCGCGGCACCACACTCACCGATTTTGCCAGCAAGCTGCTGTGGGCGGACCGCCTGGTGACGGCGCGCCTGTCGCCCACCCTCGACAGCCTGGCCTCGGAACTGGAAGTGGAACTGGGCAAGACGGTCGAAGGCAAATCCGAGAAGGTGCGCCTGAACGCCAGCCACGGCTTTGCGGTAGCGGCGCTGCTGGACAAGATCAACGAAGCGCGCCTGCCGGTGGAAGTGCGCTACCGCCACAGCACCGATGCCGTGGCCGCGCTGTCGCGCCAGGAATGTGACCTGGCGGGCTTTCACGTACCGCTGGGCGAATTCGAGAAACCGGCCATCGCCGCCTATGCCAAGTGGCTCAACAAGCGCAGCGACTGCCTGATCCACCTGGCCATCCGCAACCAGGGCCTGTTCGTCGAACCGGGCAACCCCAAAGGCTTGCGCGGACTGGCCGACCTCACCCGCACCGACCTGCGCTTCGTCAACCGCGAAGCCGGTTCGGGCACGCGCATGCTGCTGGAGCTGATGCTGGCCGGCGCCGGCATCGCCCACAAGAAGATCAACGGCTTCGAGAACACCGAATTCACCCACTCGGCGGTAGCCGCCTTCATCGCCAGCGGCATGGCCGACGTCGGCTTCGGCGTGCAGACGGCGGCGCATCGCTTCGGCCTGGGCTTCATCCCGCTGGTGCGCGAGCGCTACTTCTTCGCACTGCCGGCCGGATCGCTGCAGGACCCGCTGATCCGCTCGGTGATCGACATCCTGCAATCGGATGGCTTCCGCAAGGTCGTCAACAATCTTGCCGGCTACGATGCCAACGACATGGGCAAGATCCAGACCATCAAGGAAGCCTTCGGCTAAGCCACCGCAGCGCCCGCAGCACACTGCCCCAAACGCCGCTTGTAGGCGCCCTTCGAAGAGGCTACACTCGCGCCCCTGGCCTGCTGCCGTCCTGGCGGCGGGCCGTTTCCTCTTCGCTGCCACCGCCTCATTGCGCCATGAATTCCGCTGCACGCTTTTCTGCCCTCTTCCCTCCTGCCTTCTCCGCACTCGCCGGGATGGATGCGCGCCTGCTGCGCCTGCTCGATGCCGTCCTCGATGAAGCCCATCTGGCCCGTGCAGCCGCGCGTGTGGGCCTGCCGCTGCCGGCCGCGGCCAATGCCCTGGAGCGTTGCCGCCAGTTGCTGCGCGATCCGCTGCTGGAAGATGGCGGCACCCAGATGCGCCTGACAGCCACCGCCCAAGCCCTGCGCGAACCGCTACGCCTGGCGCTGGCCGGCGAAGGGAATGAACAGGCGTCCTCATCGCAGTCGCCCGCGCATGCAGCCGCAGCAAAGCGCGTGCGCATCCTGATGCCGGACTATCCGGCCCAGGTGGTGGCCCATGCGCTGCATCAGGAACTGACCGCCGAGGCGCCGCAGCTGGATCTGGAATTCCAGACCTGGCTGGGCGATGCCGATGCCGCCGCCCGCCTGGAACGCGGCCAGACCGATCTGGTCTTGGGAGCGGCTGCACCGGCTGGCCAGTTGCGCGGACGTGAAGTGCTGCAGGAGCGCTGCGTGGCCGTGATGCGGCGTGACCACCCGGCTGCGCATCAACTGACGCTGGCGCGCTGGCTGTCCTATCCGCACCTGCAGATCGCCTGCCACGATACGCTCAACCGCATGATCGACGAACAGGTCGCCATGCAGGGACTGCGCCGCCGTATCGGCATGGTGATCCCCAATTTCCTGATGGCCCCGGCGCTGCTGCAAGGCTCGGACCTGATCGCCGTCATGCCCATGCATTGCGTGCCTGCGGCTACCGCGGCGCATCCGGTGGCGCTGGCTTGCCTGCGCCCGCCCCTGCCGCTGGAAGCGCCGCCGCTGCGCCTGCTGCAGCATCGCCGCCATGCGGACGATGCGGCCGTGGCGCTGGTGGCGCAGGTGCTGGAACGCATCGTGCGCCAGCGCTTCGACGGGCGCTGAACGCAAGCCTCGCCTCTGTGCAGCGCAACATTTCCCCGTTCGGACTGAGTAGGCGCAAAGCGGCGTATCGAAGGCGCACCGTGTGCAGCGCCTTCGATACGCGCCTGCGGCGCTACTCAGTCCGAACGGGAACACGCAACTCAAGACCGTCCGCACACCGTTCAAACCGTGCCCGAGGATGCCGTCACATCCAGATGCTTCTGCAGGAAGCGCACGCATTCCCGCACCTTGGCCGAATTCTTCAACTGCATGGGATAGACCGCACACAGGTCGGCCTCCTGCGCATACTGCGGCAACACCCGCACCAGCCGCCCGCGCTTGAGACTGTCGGCCACGTCCCAGATCGAACGCAGGATGATGCCGTGGCCGTCCACGGCCCACTGGTGGATGATCTCGCCATGGTTCGACGCCAGCCCGCCCGACACCTTCACCGTCTCCTGCCCCTTGGGCCCCATCATGCGCCAGATGCCGAAGGACTGATTGCGCTCGCGGATCACCAGGCACTGGTGCTGGCGCAGCGCGGCCAGGTCGGCCGGTGCGCCGTGCTTCTTGAGATAGGCGGGACTGGCGCACAGCACCCGCTGGCTGGGCAGGATGCGCTTGGAAAAGAGATGCGGCTCATGCCCCGCCCCCACGCGGATATCTAAATCGATCCCCTCGTTGACCAGATCGATCTGCCGGTCCACCAGCTCCAGCTGTATCTTCAGTTCCGGATGTTCGCTGGCAAAGCGCGACAACAAAGGAGAGACAAACTTGCGCCCCAGCCCGAAGCTGGTACTGATCTTGAGCAGCCCGCGCGGCACCCGCTTGGCGCTGCTGACGGTTTCCATCATCTGCTCCACGTCGTCGAGGATCTTGCGCGCCCATTCGTGGACGTTGCCGCCGTCCTCCGTCATGACCACGCTGCGCGTGGTGCGGTGGAACAGCCGCACGCCCAGCGCCTGCTCCAGCAGGGCAATGCGCTTGCTGATGTAGGCCGGCGAGGCACCGACCTCGCGCGCCGATTCGGCAAAGTTGCTGTGGCGCGCCACCACGCAGAACAGGCGCAGGTCTTCCAGCAGGGGAGAATTGTTCACGATACGTAGCCATTGAAATCCACGATGTGTAGATTATAGCGCCGGCCACAGCCGCCCCCCTCCAGCGCTGGCGAGACGCTGCGCATCGCCTGCCAGACCGCGCAACTCTCCCCGCAACCGCCCGAATTGTGGCAGTCTTGCGCAATCGCAATGTATTCCTTTGGAGTGACCGGCATGAGCCTCATCGACGAGCAGGAAGTCCCCCCCGATCTTCCCCATATCCAGCGTATCGAAGTCAATCAGCTGCAATGCCTGCGCGTGCAGACCGAGCGCGCCGAATTGCTCATTGCCGAGCAAGGCGCCCAGGTGCTGCGCTACCAGGTGCACGGCCAGGAGCCGGTGATCTGGATGAGCGAGGAAGCCGCCTTCGAGGCCGGCAACTCGGTGCGCGGCGGCATCCCGGTGTGCTGGCCCTGGTTCGGCGACCTCATGCGCAATCCCCCGCAAGTACAAGCCCTGCACGCCGGAGGCCGCCTGCCGGCGCACGGCCTGGTACGCGGCATCCCCTGGCTCCTGATGGAAAACGCCATCGAAGGCGACACCGTGCGCCTGGTGCTGGCCATCCCGCCCACGACCGAATCGCCCGCCCTGCGCCACCTGCCGCCGGGCATCGAGCTGCGCCTGGAAATCCTGCTGGATGATCGCCTGCACCTGCAACTGACCACCCGCAACGGCAGCGAGCAGCACATCGCCATCACCCAGGCGCTGCACAGCTACTTTGCCGTCAGCAGTATCCACAACGTCACCGTCGAAGGCCTGGAAGGCCACCGCTATATCGAAACGCTGGAAGGCTGGGCCGAGCGCGAGCAGAAGCGCGACCTGGTGGTCAGCAGCGAAACCGACCGCATCTACCTCGACCTGCCGCCGCAGCTGTCCATCCGCGACGAGGGCTGGAACCGCCGCATCCATATCGAAGCCAGCGGCTCGACCTCGGCCGTGGTCTGGAACCCCTGGGTCAGCAAGGCGCGCCGCCTGTCGCAGTTTGCCGATGACGCCTGGCAGCGCATGCTGTGCATCGAAACCGCCAACGTCATGGAAGACCTGGTGGAGCTGGAACCGGGTGCCGAGCACACCATGGGCGTGAGCCTGTGGAGCGAGGCGCTGGTCGGCTGAGCCGGATCGCTCCCCCGTCAGCAAAGGCAGTGCCGTAACGAGGGCACTGCCTTTTTTCATGCCCTGACGTTTTCTGCACTGTTCACGGATCGTGTTTTATAAAATCACCAGTTCGTGGATGATCCTCCACGCGAAGCGATTTATGATGGCCGCACTTATCCATTGAACGGTCATCCCTTTACCCCAGAGGAGCAGCAACGATGAGCAAGACCCACAGAATCGCCGTCATCGCCGGCGACGGCATCGGCCAGGAAGTCATGCCCGAAGGCTTGCGCGCGGTCGAGGCCGCCAGCAAGAAGTTCGGCATCGATATCGAGTTCACCCATTTCGACTGGGCCCATTGCGGCTACTACGCCAAGCATGGCCAGATGATGCCCGATGACTGGTTCGAGCAGTTGAAGGGCTTCGAAGCCATCTTCTTTGGCGCCGTCGGCTGGCCGGCCACGGTGCCGGACCACGTCTCGCTGTGGGGTTCGCTGCTGAAGTTCCGCCGCGACTTCGACCTCTACGTCAACCTGCGCCCGGTGCGCCTGATGCCGGGCGTGCCCTGCCCGCTGGCCAACCGCAAGCCGGGCGACATCGACTTCTACGTGGTACGCGAGAACACCGAAGGCGAATACTCCGCCATCGGCGGGCGCATGTTCGAAGGCACCGAGCGCGAGACCGTGATCCAGGAATCGGTGTTCAGCCGCAAGGGTACCGACCGCATCCTCAAGTTCGCCTTCGACCTGGCGCAGAGCCGTCCCAAGAAGCACCTGACCTCGGCCACCAAGTCCAACGGCATCGCCATCACCATGCCTTACTGGGATGAGCGGGTCGAAGCCATGGGCGCCAAGTACCCCGACGTGCGCCGCGACAAGTACCACATCGACATCCTGACCGCGCACTTCGTGCTGAACCCGGACCGTTTCGACGTGGTGGTGGCTTCCAACCTGTTCGGCGACATCCTCTCCGACCTCGGCCCGGCCTGCGCCGGCACCATCGGCATTGCGCCCTCGGCCAACATCAATCCCACGCGCGAACTGCCCTCGCTGTTTGAGCCGGTGCATGGTTCGGCGCCTGACATCTTCGGCAAGAACATCGCCAACCCGGTGGCCACCATCTGGTCTGGCGCGATGATGCTGGACTTCCTCGGCAATGGCGAAGGCAAGTACCGCCAGGCTCATGACGCCATGCTGGCGGCCATCGAAGAAGTGCTGGTCAATGGCCCCACCACCCCCGACCTGGGCGGCAAGAGCAACACCACGGAAGTGGGCAAGGCGATTGCAGCGGCCATCTGATCGCTGGCATCCTCTTGTGGTAGCAAGCAATGGCTCGCCTGGTGCGGGCCATTTTCATGATGGGCTGCGGTGTTCAATCGTAAAGGGCATGTTAGGATGGCCGCACTTTCATTTTTCGCGATTGATGAGTTGGACATGGCTGCAAGCCTGCGCATGACAGGACACCGCTTGATGGCGGAACTGCTCTTCTGGAGCATCACGCTGATGCTGCTGCTGGAAGACGATGTCGCCATGCTGGCCATGATGCTGACCTGACGCGACGCCCAGCCCGACATGGATTTCCGCCCTTTTTCGCTTTCCCCTACCCGCTGCCTGTCCCTGCTGCTGGCCACTGCACTGGCCGCGCTCTGCCTGCCGGCGCATGCCGAATGGCAACCGCTGGGAGAGAACAACATCGGCAGCTTCTTCATCGACAAGAGCAGCATCGTCACCACGCGCGGCGTGCGGCAGGCGCAGATCCTGCTGAACTGGAACCGTCCGCAACTGCTGATGGGCCAGGGCAGCAAGACTTATTACCTCTCCGAAGTCTCTACTGCCTACTTCGACTGCAGCAGCCGGCAACTCGGCTTTGGCAGCCGCAAGATGTATGCGCAGGCCGATGGCAAGGGGCAACTGCTGCTGTCGCCGCAGCTGGCTTATTCGGACGTGAAGCTGCAGGATCCCATTCCCGGCTCGACCGGGGAGCGGGCCATTGAGGCGGTGTGCGGTAAATAATTTTCTCTTTGCTTTATTCGGGGGCGTTGAGGGCTTGCTCCGAAAAGCGAAATCGGTAATAATCGCTGGCTTGCGTCGCCGGGATGGCGGAATAGGTAGACGCACGGGACTCAAAATCCCGCGCCGCAAGGCGTGCCGGTTCGATTCCGGCTCCCGGCACCAGATGATTACTCGATGTAGTAGATAGATGTTTTGAAGCCCGCGTGTCTGATGACATGCGGGCTTTTTGTTGTGCGCGTCCGTTCAAGGACGTGGCATTACATCCAAGATTAATACCGTCATTTTTGACGGCATCTCTCCACCGACCAATTCCAGATACCGTCAAACACGCTATGTCCCTGACTGATACCTTTGTGAAGCAAGTAAAGCCCATCAAGCCCAATGGCGACAAATATGCCGATGGCGGCGGCATGTATCTTCTCGTAAAGGCAACGGGGAAATACTGGCGCATGGATTATCGATATTTGGATAAACGTAAGACCTTGGCTCTCTGCAAATCTGCCCGCGTCTTAGCACAGTTCACCTAGTAAGCGCTCAGCGTTCCCTAAATTCTGATCGAATTTCTGGGGCTCGCTTCAGAACAGCCCAACTCTCATGTTGGGCAACAATTCACTCATGACCTGTTCGTCCGTACCGCTTATCAGTTTTTCTGTGCTCTACTCTCCGATCATACAAAAGCTGGTTCTCTATCCATGCATCATCAAGTAAGTGGCCAAGCACCTTCTTCGGCAGCGGCTTCCAGCTGTGCCCTAGTATGAGCTGAGCCTCTTTCCAATCGAAAATCCGAGACTTAATCCAACCGAATCTTTTGACAAGCACAAAGTCATCTCCGCTCCAACCCCATAGTTCATGCACATTGTCGTTCGAGAGGTACAAATACCACTTAGAAAAACTGTCGACAAATGGAGTACCAATGAACACATTCAGTCGATTTCGATATGCACGAGAAAGCAAAGCTTTGATGCGATCGTGAATTGGATAGTAAAAGGTCTTCGCTTTGGGGCGTGTCCGATTTTTTGTGTAAACGGGATTTCGTTTAATTCATAGAGATACGTTCACCGAACTGGATAGTAAACCGAGTCAGTGCAGCTTTCCAATCTCGGATGGGCAGCGTCCACTTTTTACTGATGTTGCGCAGGGCCAGGAAGAAGAGTTTAATCAGCGCCTCATCGCTGGGGAACGAGCCCCGGTTCTTAGTCAGCTTGCGCAAACTCATGTTGACCGACTCGATGGCATTGGTCGTATAGATGACCTTTCGAATCTCTGGTGGGAAGTCGAAGAACGGAATCAGACGGGGCCAGTTGCGCCGCCAGGATTGGCCGATAGGCAGATACTCTGCATCCCATTTCTCTTCGAATTCACCGAGTCGGAGTTCGGCTTCTTCGGCGGTTGCCGACTGGTAAATCAATCGTAGGTCAGCCGCCACCTCCGGACGTCGTTTCCATGAGACGTAATTCAAGCTGTGCCGGACCATGTGGACGATACACAGCTGCACCGTGGTCTTCGGGAACACAGCTTCGATGGCATCCGGGAAGCCCTTCAAGCCGTCAACGCAAGCGATGAAGATATCTTGCACGCCGCGATTACGCAGCTCAGTGACAACCTGCAGCCAGAACTTGGCGCCTTCCGTTTGCGCTAGCCACAGTCCCAACACCTCCTTCTCACCGTCCATGGTGATGCCGATGGCTAGGTAGACGGCTTTTACTCGCACCGTTCCTTCACGCACTTTGACATGGATACAGTCGAGATAAACGATGGGATAAATTGGATTCAATGGCCTAGCTTGCCAGGCTTTGACTTCATCGACAACGGCGTCAGTGACCGATGAAATCAGGCTGGGTGACACCTCGGTTCCATACATCTCTTCCAGGTGCGCCTGAATCTCTCTTACTGTCATGCCACGGGCATACAGCGAAATAATCTTGTCGTCGAAGCCGGCCCAGCGCGTCTGATGCTTGGTTACCAGCTTCGGTTCGAAGCTGCCATGACGGTCTCGAGGAACTTCAATTGGCAACTCGCCGAATTCGCCCTTTAGCGTCTTGCGACTCTTGCCGTTTCGGGTGTTGCCCGACTCATTGGCTACGCTCCCGTGCTTCTCATGGCCCAGGTGCTCGCTCAGCTCGGCTTCCAGGGCTCGTTCCACCACCAGCTTGGTGAGATGCTTCAACAGGCCTTCTTCACCTATTAAATCTTCGGGATTCTTGTAATTGGCTAGCAATCCAGCCAGTAATTCTTCGGGTACGTCGTGTTTCTTTTTACTCATTGTGGCTCCGGACAAGGCGACAGTTTCCTGCCAATAGTCCGTTTACACAAAATTATGTACAGGCCCTCGCTTTGCGAAAAATAGCATGGTTACCACATCGACTTATTAGCCACGCCTTCCCTGCGACTACCCTGTGGTTTCCGTTTCTGACCTCACAAGCTCCACCTATGCATGCCAAGCGCAGTTCGGTCATATTTCCTGGAACAGGAAATGACTGTTCGAATAGATCTCCTTCGAAATAGCGAAAGATCGCGTCATCCCACCCTCTTCCATGGAGACCGTGAAGTGCATCTCTCCAGGTACCACCTTCATCCCAAAAATCACCTCGACCCAACGCCACGATCGATTTGACCGGAACATCGATATAGCACTCAATTACGCGCCCACTCTCTATCAGATAGTCCAATCCAATCATAGAATCTTCGAACACGCACTCTTCAAGTTCTGCGGCTTTACACGCTGCAGCCTCATGCTTGATCTGCTCAAGGGAGTTGTTCATTTATTGCACTTACCTCAAAACCAAGCTAATCAGAGTAACCTTGGTGTATGGTACTTCGAGAATTGAAGTGCATGGGGCATCAACTTGGCGACATTAACCTCGTCATCGAGACCTCGGTGATGTTGTCCTTCCATGTCGATTTTCGCTAGCGCGCAAGCCTTCGCCATGCCCATCTTGTCGGTCTTCATCGTTGATGCAACATGACATCCACGATGAACACCGTCATTTCTGGCGGCATCCATCAACCGGCTTGAACATCACCCACACAACCAACCCGCAGCCCGAAAAATCAGCATCTCCACACTATCAAATTGCTGAATCCCAGGAATCTTCTCAGCATCACAGGTCGCAAAAACCGGCTTGTTCCATTTCAGCCCCAAGGCCATTTCCGAGATAGTCCCCCACCCTCCCCCAACCGCAATCAGGCAAATCGCACTGCTCGCGATGACCGCGTTACGCGCCTCTCCCAGTCCGGTAGGCAACACCACACTCAGATAAGCATTCCCGCTCGCCGCATCCGCATCAGGAAGAATGCCAATCACCAACCCACCAGCATCCCGCGCACCGTGCGCCGCCGCCTCCATCACCCCGCCCTTGCCACCGCAAATGATGGGAACCCCCGCTCCCGCCAATGCACGCGCAATACGAAAAGCATTGGCCTTCTGTACGTCCGTAGCCTCGCCCGGGCCGATGATCGCCACCGGCTGGCGGATCGCATTGGCGCCCGTTTGCCGCTGTGCCAGCTGGGCCAGCACCTCTTGTGTTTCCTGCTTAAGTTGATTGTCGACGTCTTGCAACTGCATCACCGATTCCAATAAAAGTTGAACAGCAGACCAGCAGCACCAGCGACAGCGCCGCAGCCTCGGAAAGATCGCTGCCACCGTCGCTGACCTTCTGGTACAGCTGCAGCGGCAGGATATTGATTTGCGAACCCACCATCGCCAGCGCCGTGCCATAGGTGCCCATGGCAATGGCCGCCACGACACAGCCCGACTGGATGATGGCGGGATAGACCTGCGGCAGCGCAATCTCAACAGCAGCACGTAGCGGCGAAGCACCCATGGTCCGCGCCGCATGCAAGGACCGCACGTCGAAATTGGCGAAGACCGGATAAAGCGTCAGCGCCACGCGCGGAATAAGGTAGTAGGCATACGCCAAAGCCAGACCCCACAAGGAATAGAGCAGACTGCCAGAGCTGGCCGGATCAATACCAAACACCTCCAGGCTTTGCGTGACGAAGCCCGAGCGGCCGAAGGCGAGGATGAAGCCATAGGCAATCACCAGGCCCGAGAACGCCAGCGGCAAGCCCAATAACATGATCATCCAGCCGCGCCGCTGTTGCGGCTGCCGTGCCAGCTGGATGGCGATCAGGCTACCCACCACCACCGACATGCCACCCGAGAGCAGGCCCAACAGGACGGTGTTGACCAGGCCCTGCCAGAACAACCGATCACCAAACAGATGAGCGAAGCTGTGCCCGCCATCGCCCCAGGCCTCGGGCAGCAAGGACAATAGCGGCAGGAAGAAAAACAGGGCCAGCGCAATGCAGGCCGGCCACGATCCAAATCGTTGCATACGAAGTACTCTCCAAAAGGCCTCGCCGCCCTGGCATGCCAGGGCGCACGCATGGCGGCCTTACTTCAACAGCACGGCGCTGGTCCATTGACGGTCGATCTCGTCCTTCTTCGCGGCGGCCTTCTCGATATCCAGGGCGTGGATCTGCGGTGCATCGGGGAGCTGGACGGCGCCGTCGCCCACCGGTTTGACGGCGATGGCCGGACGCACATAGCCCTTCACGAACAGCGACTGGCCGATATCGCTCATCACGAAGTTGAGCCACAGCTTGCCGGCATTCGGATTGGGGGCGTTCTTCACCAGGCTCATGGCATAGGGCGCGGAGACGCTGGCTTCGCGGGGAATGACGACCGCAATGGCATCACCCATGCCATCGGTATATTTGGCCTTCAGACCATCGCTCTCGTAGCCGATCCAGATGGGGATTTCACCCTTGAGGAACTTGGCATAGGGCGTCGTGGCTTCCACGCGCAGGACGTTGCCCGACTTGTGCAGCGTGGACAGGTAGTCCAGGCCGGGCTTGATCTGGTCCACGCTGCCACCATTGCCGTAGGCAGCCGCCAGCACGGTCACCTGGCCCACGCCGGCTGAGCGCGGGTCCAGATAGACGACGCTGCTCTTGTATTGCGGCTTGAGCAGGTCGGCCCAGGATTGCGGTACTTCCTTGACCAGCTTCTTGTTGACCAGGAAAGCAATGTTGAGCGAATGCACGGCAAACCATTTGCCATCGGCTTCGCGGAATACCGGCGGCAGCTTGTCGAAGTTGACCGGCTTGTAGGGCGCCACCACATCCTTCTTCACCGCATCCAGTGCCGACGCGGCAAAGTAGTAGGCCGTATCGGCCTGCGGGCGGCGGCGGGTCTTGTCGAGCGCGACGACGGTGGCGGCTGAACCGAGATCGTTATAGGTCAGCTCCACTTCGGGATAGCGCTGCTTGAAGGCAGAAAACAGCGCCTTCCAGTTGGCCCATTCCGGGCCGGTGTCGAACGAGACGGCCATGCCTTCGGACTTGGCCTTTTCATACAGCGCGGCCTCGCCCGGATAGAGCTCCTTGAAATCGGCCGCCATGCTGGTGGCAGTGGACATGAATGCGGCCACGAGGCCGGCGATGCGAAGGTACTTGATCATGGTGTTTCCCCGAGAATGAAATGGCTGGACAGGATCAGGATTGCAGAAGATAAATATCTTCCGGTTTGATGGAAATGCGATGCGCGGGCAAGTCCGCGCCCTCTCCCAGAATCGCGGCAGTGCCGCCCCTGGGGAAGAAGTCGTAACGTTTGGTGGCACCGAGATAGCGCACGGTGCTCAGCTCTCCCTCGATGCAGTTCGGCGCGCGTGGATCGGCGACGACACTGACGCATTCCGGGCGGATCAGCAGCCACACCTGCGTGCCCACGGCAAGCTTGCCGGTGTATGTGAGCAGCAGCTGGAAGCCGACATCCACGATGCCATCGGAGACAACACGGCCGGGCAGTATCGTGGAATGGCCGACGAAACCGGCCACGGCACGATTGACCGGGCGCTCGTAGAGCTCCTGCGGTGTAGCCACCTGCAGCAGGCGCCCGCCTTCCATGACGGCGATGCGGTCGGCGATGGCCAGCGCCTCTTCCTGGTCATGCGTGACCATCAGGGTGGTAGCGCCAAACTCGCGCTGCAGGACCTTGATCTGATCGCGCAGATAGCCGCGGATGTTGACGTCCAGCGCCGACAGCGGTTCATCGAGCAGCAAGGCGCTGGGGCGGTAGGCCAGTGCGCGCGCCAGTGCCACACGCTGCTGCTGTCCGCCCGAGATCTGGTGCGGCAGGCGTTGTGCCATCTCGGCCAGATCCACCATCGCCAGCATGTCGCCGGCCCGGCGGACCGATTCGTCACGGGAGATGCCGCGCATCTTGAGTCCATAGGCCACGTTGTCTTGCAGGCTCAGATGCGGGAACAGCGCGTAATGCTGGAACACCATGCCGATATTGCGCTTGTGGACTTCCACGCCGGTCAGGTCATGTCCATCCAGGACGATGTGCCCGCTTTGCTGGCGCAGCAATCCGGCCACCAGGCGCAGCAAGGTCGATTTGCCGGAACCGCTGGCGCCGATGACGGCCAGCAGTTCGCCCTTGGCAATGTTGAGACTGAGCTGATCGATACCATGCCGGCTCTGGCCATAGTGAAAAACGACATCGTTGAAATGCAGGCCCATTATCGTTTGGCAAAATAAGTGGAGATGAGGGAGGCCATCGCAGCCAGCAGCAGCAGAACCACCGTGGCCGCACAGGCCAGGCCGGTAGCGCCGTAGAAGGCTTGCAGCAAGACCACCGGATAAGTGCGATTGGAAAAACTGGAGAGCAGGTTCGACAGTCCGAATTCACCGATGGACAGCGCCGAGACCATGGCCAGTCCGGAGATCAGGCTGTGGCCGAGATTGGGCAGCACGATGCCGAAAAAGCGCCGGGCACCATTCGCACCGAGGGTCGCTGCCGCCTGCTCCAGTTGATCCAGCTTCAGATGGCGCAGATCGCTCAGCAGCGTGTTGGTGAGATAGGGCATGGTCTGCATGGTGTGCGCAGCGATCAGCAACCCGAACGAACCTTGCAAGGGCAGCCAGTCCGAATTGAAGACCAGCAGGTAGCCGAAGGCCAGGGTGATGGTCGGTACGGCGATGGGCATCGAGGCGATCAGGCCGGTGGCCACTGCCCTGGCACCACGGTCGTTCTTGTACAGATAGTAGGACAGCGGCACCGACAGCAGCGTCGACAACACGCAGGTACACAAGGCCAGCGTCAGACTGGAAAAGAACGCGCGGCGCATGGACACGTCCTGCCACAGCGCGACGAACCAGGACAGCGTGAATCCTTCCGGCAGCAGGGTATTGGTCCAGCTCTGGCCCACCGAACCCACGCAGACCAGCACGATGGGGAGCAGCAGATAAAGGCCATACGAAATTGAGATCAGTCTGAGTAGCATCTTTTTTACTCTGTCCGGAATGGAACCGGCTACGGCTATGCACGGCGGTGTATCGAATCGAACGAGATTCTATGGCAGCTTTCCGGGCCGCATTTTGCGCATTCTGCATGCAACGGTGAGGACCGCTCATCGAAAACAACAGAAAGCCACACCTGCCAAGCAGCGTCATGTTCCTGTCATATCCGCTTGTCAAACTGGCGCCCCGTCTGGCTTCCGCCCGGGCGCAAGACGCTCCCCGCGCACCTCCCAATGAAGAGAATCTGTCCCACGATCCATGAGCTGCTGGCCTTCGAGGCATCGGCGCGCCATCTGAGTTTCACGGATGCCGCCGATGAGCTCTGCATCACGCCCAGCGCGGTCAGCCGGCAGGTCTCCAGCCTGGAAGAATTTCTGGGCGTGGCGCTGTTTCGCCGCAGCGGCAAGAAGCTGGTGTTGAGCGGCAACGGCAAGATGTATCTCTCCAAGGTGGCGCCGGGGCTCAACATCATCAAAGCCGCCTCGCTGGACATGCTGGCCGTCCGGTCCTGCGACAGCTCATTGACGCTCTCCAGCGTACCGACCTTCACCACCAACTGGCTGATTCCGCACTGGCCGCTGTTCCAGCAGATCTATCCGGATGCCAAGCTCAATTTCAAGGCACACGTTTCATCCGATGAGATGTTTCCCCCGGACGTCACCGCGGCAGTGCGTTTTGGAAAAGGGACCTGGCCCAACGTGGTCTCCGAATACCTGATCGGCAACCGTTTCGTAGTGATCTGCCGGCCGGAAGATTTGAAAGGCGAGCGTGCGATCCGGGGCGTGAACGATATCCATCGCCACACCTTGCTGCAGCACATCGAGGCACCGGGCAGCTGGGAACGGTGGTGCGACCACGTGAAGATCGACAAGTCGCGCGCCCTGCTGGGGCCGAGATTCGAGCAATACTCGGTGCTCATTTCAGCCGTGGTCAACGGCATGGGCATCGGCCTCGTTCCCGAATTCCTGGTGGGGCAGGAGCTCAAGAAGGGATTGCTGGTCAAGCCTTTTTCCACCAGTGTGGAAATCAATCAGGGGCACTATCTCTGCTATCCGAAGGAGCAGCTGAACCTGCCCGTTTTCAAAGCTTTCCGCACTTGGTTGCAGACGGCCTGTGCCGATCCGCGTGATGCGCACACGGTTGCACCACTGCGTGTTCAGGCCAATACTCCGGCCTGACAAGTGCACCTCGAATTGCTCTTCGTCGCGCGCAGTCCATCTGCGCATCTGTTAGTTTTTTCCCCTCCCGCACTTTCTCGCAACCGCCGTCCGTGATGCGTTCGCCGCTCATCGTAGTGTGCGAAAAACTCAATTTTCACCCTGCTTCGGCTTCATAGAATTGAGCCGCTACATCGCCTCCTTTTGCGGGCGCTTGTTGAAGACAGGCGCAAATCCCATTGGATGGATGTGGCAAACGACAAGCCACTTCTTTATGACAACAGGGGAAATCAACATGTCTTTCAAAGCAAATGCGCTGGCCGGCTCGGCGATCGCCATGATCGTTCTGGCCTCGCCTGTTCATGCGCAGAGCAACGTGACGGTGTATGGCCGGCTTAACGTCGGCTTCGTCAATTATTCCGGCTATGGTCAAGGCCGCGGTGCGGTCACGCAGGAGAACAACCTCTCCAGCCGGATCGGCTTCAAGGGCCGCGAAGACCTGGGCGACGGGCTGGCAGCCACCTTCATGCTGGAGTCCGGTTTCAGTCCCGATACCGGTGCGGGCGCCCTCGGCAGCCGGGAAAGTTCGGTCGGACTGCAAGGTTCCTTCGGATCGGTGAAGGTCGGTTACATGCTCAATCCGCTCGACGATCTGCATGGAATCGCCGGCCCGGGCTACGGGACCAGCATGATGAACGACAATCTCAACGGCTTCTGGGCCAATGGCTACAGCAACACCTTCACCGGCGCCAGCGGCAACGCCGGCAGCACGGCCTGCACCCAGGTCGCCGGCAATGGCGGCTCGACCAACAGCTTTGCCTTTGACAGCCGCTTCGGCAATTCCATCCGCTATGACTCACCGGTGATCAATGGCTTCAGTGCCGCCACGCATCTGTCGCTGGGCGAAGTCACCGGCTGCAACGGCATGGCCTGGTCCAGCAAGGTGCAGTATCAGCGCGATGCCGCCATCGTGGCACTGGACTACGATCTGCATCACAACGTGCGCGGCACTGGCTTGAATGACCAGCTCCTGATGCTGGCGGCCGGGTATTCGGTGACGCCTTCGCTCTATCTCGGCGGCTACTTCCAGGCGCTGAAATACAGCAACCCCGGATTGCGGGACCTGCGCCAGAACGGCTTTGGCCTGACCGCGCGCAAGAAGGAGGGACCGCATACGCTGGAGCTGTCCTGGTACCACGCAGACCAAGGGCATGGCGACCAGACGCCGGTGTTCTCCGGCATCTATGTCGGCAACGGCAGCGCCTCCAACATCATCATGCTGGGTTACCGCTACGCACTCTCCAAGCGCACCGAACTGTGGTCGCAACTGGTGCAACTGCGCAACGGCAGCAATGCAAAATACGACATCGGCGGCGCGGGCAGTACGGGAGGCAACGGGCTGGCGGGACGTAACATCCGGGCGATTGCGGCAGGGATCAAGCACGACTTCTGATTGCTGCATTCAAGGGGACAGACCGCCCTGCATTCAGAGAATGGGCGGTCTGATCTCTTCATGCACCTGCTCGATCAGTCAACATCGTCAAGCGAGCGAGAGAGAGCGCTTCATCCATGAAACCGAGAGCATTCCCACGGGAAAATAATTTTCTGAGGCAAGCAGTATCATTTTTCCGTTCATGGCTATATAATCGCCCCCTCTTCGAAAAAACACGTGTGTAAAACCGCCCATCGGCGCCTGCCAAAACGGGTTTCCTGGAGGAGAATGCGAGACCCGGCGCCAGCAAAAAAACGGCCCGGACTGCAAAGAACACATCAAAAAAGGCTCTCGCATGCGAGGGCCTTTTTTTATGGCCTTGCGTTTTGCAAATAATTTGCGCAATCCCGCCAGAACCCGCTTCACAGCTAGAAACTTATCCCCGTTTTATGTGCATAAACTTGTGGATAAGCCATTTTCGCCCGACGCAAGCGCCGTCCCCGCCTGCCCTCCCAATAAACCGCACAAAATTTAGGCAGCCTGGCACAACAGAAAATCATTTTCTTGTCTTGCTGGCCATGGCATCGCGCAAGGCTTGCGCCAGGGTCGCTGCGGCCGGTTTCAACACCCGCCCCTTCAAGGTGATCAAGCCCATGGCACGACTCAAGGCCGGGCTGGTCAATGGCCGTGCGACGATGCCCTTGTAGGGAGCATTGCGCAGGGCCAGTTCCGGCAACAGCGCCACTCCCAGCCCGGCCGCGACCAGGCTGATGGCGCTGGCCACGTGATTGGTCTCGTACTGGATCACCGGCCGTTGCGGTACCCGCGAGAAGGCGTTATCGATCAGGCTGCGGTTGCCGCTGCTGGAAGAAAGCGAGACCAGCTTCTCGCCCGCCAGCGCTTTCCAGTGCAAGGTGCTGTGCGCGGCCAGCGGATGATGCGCCGGCATCACGGCCAGGTAGCGCTCGCGCGCCAGTTCCTCGAAATCGATCTCGGCTTCCTGCGCACCGATGAAGTTCACGCCGAAATCGGCCTCGCCCTTGCGCACGCTCTCCAGCACGTGGGCCGCACTCTCGTCGATGATGCGCACCCGCACATTGGCATGCGTGCGCGCATAAGGCTTCAACACCAGCGGCAGCAGATTGTTGGCCACCGAGGGCACGCAGGCCACCGTCACATGATGGCGCCGATGGGCCATGCCCTGCTCCACACTCTTGACGGCCAGTTCCAGCTCGTCCATGACCGCCTGGGCATGCACCAGGAACAGCTCGCCCGCCGGCGTGAGCGAGACGCGCCGGGTGGTGCGGTCAAACAGTCTTTCCTGCAGGGCCTCTTCCAGGTTCTCGATGCGGCGGCTCAGCGCCGGTGCCGTGATGAACAGACCCTCGGCTGCGGCACGGAAGCTCGACTGGCGCGCGACGGCAATGAAAGCCTGCAATTCGGCGGTCTCGATATTGATGCGCATTTTTTATCAATCCCAAGATTAATTGCAATTAACTTTTCAATGGATTCTACGCAAACTGCCGGGTCTCACCCCTACAACAGCGAAATAAATCGCCAACAGGAGATCCTCATGATCCGTTCCAAGCACACTGCGCGGTCCCTGCGCACCTCGATTTTCCAGGGCAGCCTGCTCGCCCTGGCCCTCTCCGCCGCCACCTCCCTGGCTGCCGCAGCCGACATCCACGTGGTCAGCTCGGGCGGCTTCGCGGCCGCCTACAAGGCGCTGGCGCCCGCCTTTGAAAAGAAGACCGGCAACAAACTCATCTCCGGTTGGGGTCCGTCCATGGGCGAAACGCCACAGGCCATTCCCAAGCGCCTGCAGCGCGGCGAAGCCATCGACGTGGTCATCATGGTCGGCGATTCGCTGGACAAGCTGGTCGCCGAAGGCAAGGTTTCCAAGGCCGACCACAAGCTGCTGGCACTCTCGCGCATCGGCCTGGCCGTCAAGGCGGGCGCATCCAAGCCGGACATCTCCAGCGTCGACGCCTTCAAGCGCACCCTCCTCACCGCGCACTCGGTGGCCTATTCGGATAGCGCCAGCGGCGTGTTCCTCTCCACCAAGCTCTTCAAGCGCCTGGGCATCGATCAGCAGATGGCGGTCAAGGGCCACATGATTCCTGCCGAGCCGGTCGGCGAAGTGGTCGCCCGCGGCGACGCCGAAGTCGGCTTGCAACAGATCTCCGAGCTCAAGGCGGTCAAGGGCATCGACATCATCGGCCCCATCCCCGAGAGCGCCCAGCAGATCACGCCCTACTCTGCCGGCGTCGTGGTCGGCAGTCATCACCCCGAGGCCGCCAGGCAATTGCTGGATTTCCTGGCCTCGCCCGAAGCAGACGCGGCCATCAAGGCATCGGGCCTGGATCCGGCGTCAAAGTGAAAAAAGTGAAGAAGTGCGCTGAACTATTGCATTAGCGAGCGAACGGGAAAAAACGGCATGAACAAAACTGCAAAAAAACGGGAACATGCCGGCAGCCCGCTACGGACCGATCACTACACGCGCGCCGTAGCGAGACAAGACGGCAGCGGGCTCCCGTTCTTCAGCCTGAAGGGGGATAGCCAGTTGCTCCTGCGGCAGCTGGAACACCCCGACCAGCTCGCGCAACCGCTGTGATTGATCCTGCAAGGATCGCGCGGCGGCGGCGGCCTGCTCCACCAGCGCAGCATTCTGCTGGGTGGTTCCGTCCATCTGCGTGATGGCCTGGTTGACCTGCTCGATGCCGCTGCGCTGCTCCTGCGTGGCCGCACTGATCTCGCCAACGATGTGCGAAACGCGCTGCACGCTGCCCACCACTTCTTCCATCGTCGATCCGGCCTGCTCCACCAGGCGTCCACCGGCATCCACCTGCGCCACCGAATCATCGATGAGCGCCTTGATCTCCTTGGCCGCGCCGGCCGAACGTTGTGCCAGCGAGCGTACTTCGGAGGCCACTACCGCAAAGCCCCTGCCCTGCTCGCCCGCACGCGCCGCTTCCACTGCCGCATTCAAGGCCAGGATATTGGTCTGGAAGGCAATGCCATCGATGACGCCGATGATGTCCACGATACGGCCCGAGGCCTGGCTGATCCCCTCCATGGTGGCCACCACCTGCTGCACGACCGCGCCGCTGCGTGCAGCCACCGCCGAAGCCTCGGCAGCGAGCTGGTTGGCCGCGTGGGCATGATCGGCGTTCTGGCGCACGGTGGAGGTGAGTTCTTCCATCGCCGCCGCAGTCTCTTCCAGCGAGCCTGCTTGCTGCTCGGTGCGGGCCGACAGATCGAGGTTGCCGCCGGCGATCTCGGCCGAGGCGGTGGCGATGGTGTCGGCCCCGCTGCGCACATCGGCCACGATGCCGCTCAAGCTGCCATTCATCTGGCGCAGTGCATCCAGCAGTTGCCCAAGCTCGTCACGCGTCCCCTGCTCGATCTGGCTGCACAGGTTGCCGGCGGCGACCTGCTGCGCAACGTTCACGGCGTGGCGTACCGGGCGCGTGATGGAGCGCGTGATCCACCAGGCGCAGCCGCCGCCGGCGAGCACTGCCAGCGCGGCGATGGCCAGCATGATGAGGGTCTTCTCGTGAAACTGCGCGCTGGCGTCCTCGCTGCTGCGCTCCATCATCCAGGTGCCGACGGCAATGTAAGCCTTCAGGCGCGCAATGGTGTTCTCCTGGTCCTGGCGCAAGGTGGTGAGCAGGAGTTCGGAAGCCTCCATGGTGGCACCAGTGGAAGCCAGTTGCAGGAAACGCTGCTGGCCTTGCCGATACTTTTCGCGCAAGGCCAGTATCTCGGCGAAGGACTTGCGGCCCTGCTCGCTGGACAGGCGCGCCTGCAACTGGCCCAGCGTTGCGCTGATGGCCGCCTCGCCCCGGGCGATGCGGGCGATCTCTTCGGCCAGTTTCTGGTGGTCGTCCAGCAATAGCAGGTTGCGCATGGCGCTGGCGTTTTCGCTGATGTTCAGGAGTACGTCATTGGCCAGCAGGACCTGGGGGTAACGGTCCTCGACGATCTGGCGCGTGCCCTGGTGCAGCGTGAACAGGCTGGCGATGGCCAGGGCCGTGATGCCGGCCAGCAGCGCCAGCACCAGGCCGAAGCCCAGCGCAAGACGGGTGCCCAGTTTGAGGTGTGCAATCATGAATGTTCTCCGCAACGCAAGAATGCCGGAGGACGCCAACGAAATGCCGTCCGGCAATGAATCCGGTCTGGATAAAAAAATGGCGGAGAAAAACGCTTCCCCGCCCAAGGCACTGCAAAGCGCCAGTCCGCTCCAGGACTGCCGCACGCAAGACAAGACTATTCACAGAAGGTAAAGCCCGCCCTCGCCAGGAGGGCGTCAGATGCAGAAGGTCAGAACGAGTGGTGCACGCCTATCGTGGTCACCAACTGGCTTGTTCCACCGGAAACCCCGGTAGCGCCCGAGGCACCGGTGCCGTTCATGACGGCATAGCGTGCGTCACCGCCGGCACGCTGGTAGGCGACCTGCGCGTACCACTGGGTCCGCTTGGAGAACTCATGCACATGCGACAGGCTGAAGGTATTCCAGCGTGCGCCTTCCAGCTTGGAGAGCCCATAGCCGAAGTTGAGGGTATCGAGCGTCGCATAGCGCCAGGCCGCACCCAGGTCCAGGTTCTTCTGCTTGGGGGTGGCACCGCTGGGCAGACCCAGCTTGACCTGGGTATAGACGGTATTGAGGCGCACGTTGCCGATGGTGTAGCCCAGGCCGCCTGCCGTAGTGGTCAGGCTGTTGAAGACCGTGGACGAACTGCCCAGGCCGACGCTGGAGAGGAAGGTGCCGGCAAAGCCCGCAGCGCGGTTGTTCAGCTTGGAATATGCCAGCGCGGCACGGAAGGGACCATCGGTGTAAGTACCGCCGGCACTGACGTTGCGCCCATTGCTGCTATCCCCCGCCACTTCGCCGAAGCCGTACATCAGGCTGCCCTGGAAACCACCCAGAGTCGGCGAGGTATAGCGCACCGAATTGTCGAACTGGTAGGTGTTGGCCAGGCTGTCCAGGTTACCCGGGTGGAACAGGTACCAGTTGGTCAGCTGAAAACCGTTTGAAAGCTTGCCCACGTAGTCAAACACTACGTCAGGCATGTGGCCCAAGGTCACGGCACCGAAATCGCCAGCCAGGCCAATGGTGCTGTAGCGGTTGAACAGCTTGGACGAATTGGTGCTGGCGCCGGTATCGGTGTAAAAGCCCCCTTCGAGCTGGAAGACCGCCTTCAGGTTGCCGCCCAGGTCTTCGATACCCCGAAAGCCGATGCGGTCCGGCTGCATGGTGCCCTGGTCGACGCGTGCCACCGAGCCGCCATTGAGGTTGTTGATATAGGCTACACCAGCATCAAGGCTGCCGTAGATGGTGACGCTGCTCTGCGCAAAGGCACCCGCCGACAGGCAGGATACCGCTGCGGCCATCATTAACTTCTTCATCAAACTCCCCTTCAACGAATAAAGTCCAAACGCGCGGCCAGGCCGCATTCACTCACTGCTCTCCTGTGCCCCGTGCGCAGGAGAGGTGACTTCTGCCGGCAAGGCCGCCGCTGCATGGTCAGCGGGCGGCACAGGCTTGCCGGGTGGTCCGGGATCCGGTGATATTTGTTCCACCTATGGATCGACGTTCCACAAAATTCAACAGGCTCAAAAAAATGCCCGGTGCCTGGGCACGGGCATGGGCTTGAGCGAAAACGGCTAGAGATCCAGCACCAGGCGCTGCCCCTTGCAGCCGGACACGCACACCATCATGGTCTTGCCGGCTGCGCGCTCGGCCTTGCTGAGTACGCCATCGCGGTGATCCAGGTCGCCGTCCAGGACGCGGGTCTCGCAAGCGCCGCAGACGCCTTCACGGCAGCTGTGATCCACCGCGATACCGGCATCGAGCAAGGCATCCAGCAGCGACTTGCCGGCCGGGACGGTGAGGCTGGCCTTGCTGCGCGCCAGTTCGGCCACATAGCTGCCGCGCTGCACCGGTGCCACCTTCTCGGCGGCGAAGCGTTCGATATGGACGTGCGGCAGGCCCAGTTCCTCGCACAGGGTTTCAAAGGCGTTGAGCATGGGCGTGGGGCCGCAGCAATAGAAATGCGCATCCTTGGGATAGGCCGCCAACAGTGCGCGCAGATCAGGTGGTGCGCCGGCCTCGTCATCGAAGTGGCTGCTCACACCCGGCTGCCCCAGCAATTGCGCGGTGAAGGCGGCTTCCTTGCGCGAGCGGGCGCAGTAGTGCAGCACCGCTTCCCTGCCCTGCGCACGCAGGTGGTGATACATGCAGGAAATCGGTGTGATGCCGATACCGCCCGCAATCAGCACCGACAAGGGCGCCGCTTCCTCCAGCGGAAAATTGTTGCGCGGTGCCGAGATGGTAAGCGTGGTGCCGACCCGCAACTGTTCGTGCACATAGCGCGAACCGCCCCGGCTGGCGCGATCGTTGAGTACGCCGACCACATAGCGATGCCGCTCCGATGGCGAGTTCGACAGCGAATAGCTGCGCACCAGGCCATTACCGAGATGCAGGTCGATATGCGCACCGGCCTCGAAGGGCGGCAGCTCGCCGCCTTCAGGCAGGCACAGCTCGACGCTGACCACGCCTTGCGCCTCGAAACGCATGGCCTGCACACGTACGGAAAGTAAAGGACTGCTCATGAATGCACCACCATCAAATCAGATTCGTTCAAACCAGTTCATGCGCTCACGCGCACCGCCTGCCGCAGATCCACGCCCAAGCGCGCGAAGGCGTCAATCTCCACTGTCAGTTCGGGAAACACCAGCGCGCTCACCGCCACCAGCGTGGAACAGGGGTAAGGTGCGCCGCTACCGAAGAAATCACGCCGCGCACGCCCCACCTCATCCTTGTGCGCGATGTCGGTGACGTAGATCACCAGCTTGGTGATGCTGCCCACGGTGCCCCCGGCCGCCTCAACCAGATCCGCGATCTTGCGCAGCACCACCAGCGTCTGCCGGTAGGTATCCAGCGCCTGCTGGCGTGAGGCTGGATGCGCCGTCATGCCGGACATCACGATGTCCTCGCCGATGACCAGACAATTGGACCAGGTGGCGGTCTCCAGCTCCGGCACCTTGGTGCTCTGCACGTGGCGCACCGCGCCAGCCGGGGCGGCGTGGCTCATGCTGCCCGCACCGGCGCCTTGGCCGCAGCCAGTTCTTCCTCGCGCACCAGTTGGGCCTTGGCCAGCCCGCGCAGATGGCGGCGCAGGCGCACGATGCCCATGTCGTGCTGGTACAGCATCTCGCGCTGGTTGGCATCAGGTTCCATCAGCTCCAGCACCACGCGATCCTGTTCCAGCACGTTCCAGTGGCGTGCCTCCAGACGGTTGCGGTAGAGGAAGCGCCAGGTATCGCGCTGCCAGCCGGAGAGCTTGCGGCAGCGCCAGTGGAAGACTGCCGCGATGTTGTCGACGATGGGCGTATAGCTGCCGATGATGACGAAGCTGCCGCCGGGGCCACCGGTCTTGGGATAGGGAATGGCCAGGCGCATCCAGTGCAGGCCGGTATCGCCCCATTCGGTCCAGTCGAAATTGACGTCGCGCTGGCCTTCCTTTTCAAAGATGAAGCCAATGTCGGTTTCGCGGATGCCGAAGCTGGCCGTGTTGTCTCCCTCGGCCATGGAGTGTGACTGCTTGTGCAGGAAGGTGCCGTGCATCGGGTCCATCACATTGTCCAGCACGTAGCGATAATCACCCTTCCATTCGGTGTAGCACAGGAAGTTGGAATACTCGGGGCTGGTCAGCTCTTCCGGCAGGCGCAGCGGCGGCGGTGTGTCGACGTCTTCCAGGCTGTTGTAGAGGAAGATGGCGCCGGCTGCTTCAGTGACGTGGAAACGTCGGGTGGCCTTGGCGCCTTCGAGTTTGCAGCCGGGGCTGCCGGGCACGCTGGTGACCACGCCATCGAAGCGGACCTGCACGCCGTGGTAGCCACAGGCGATGCGGTCACCCATGGGAATGCCCATGGACAACGGTGCACCGCGATGCGGGCAGTGGTCTTCCAGCGCATGCAGCTTGCCGGAAGGCTCGCGCCAGAAGACGAATTTCTTGCCCAGGCGGCGCAGCGAGACCGGCTTTTCAGCCACGAACTCGGAGGGGCAGATCGGATACCACAGGTCTTTCAGGCCGACGGCCAGGACGGCATCGACGGGATCATGGGCGGCAGTTCTCATTTCGGTACTCTCCTGTAAGGGCGGGCTGGCGTGCGGCCTCAGGCGGCCAGGCGGGCGATTTCTTCCTGGTAGTTGGCTTCGGTCCAGACACCTGCGTTATAGGGGCAGCTGGGTCCGGTACGATTGAGATGCGCCACCAGCGCACTCAACTCATGGATACCGGCGGCATAGGCGCGCTCGATGGAATCACCCAGCAGGTCCTCGAACTGGGTCGGCGGGCGGCGGCGCGCCTGGTGGGGGTTGAGATAGACATCGGTAACAGTTGCAACCATCATTGGCCTCCATTTCTGACGCGCTCGCGGATGCGTTCGCGCACGGGAACAAAATCGTAAGTGGGATAGCACTCGGTCCGGAACACCCCCCAGGCCGAGCGCTCAAGTTCGACATTGACTTGCGGCAGCAGCGCCGGCGGCAGCGCCAGCGTGACGATCTGGCCCAGGCCCATGGCCACGGTCCATGACACCACGTGCGTGCCCTCGACCGGAAAACGCTCCCACCAGTCCATCGTCTTCATATGGGCCTGGATCTCATCCAGGTTCTTCGACTGGTCATGCTTCAGGACGACGGTCAGCAGCATGACGTCGGCTTGGATCTCTTGGTTCATCTCGGCTCCGTACCTGGTGCCATGGCAAGGTCGGCGCGCGGAGGCATCTTGAAGGCCATCTGGATTTCCTTTCGTCAATGATTTACTTGTCGGCCGGTGCGCGGTCGGTCAGGAACTTGCCGCTGGGCCCCTTCGCATTTTTCTGGCGCCGCGTATGGCCGTCGATGCCGCCATCGATGGCCCATTCGGCAAACACCGTCGGACCGGGTTCGAAGTCGCGCGGCTCCCATTGGGCGTCGAGCTGGTCTTCGTCGGAGTAGTACTCGATGAGGCCACCGGCCGGATTCTTGAAGTACCAGAAGTAGGCCGAGGAAATCGGATGGCGGCCCGGCCCGAGTTGCGTATCCCAGCCCTGGCGCGACATGTGCATGCCGCCGCCGAAGACTTCGTGGATGTCACGCACGGTGAAGGCCACATGATTCAGGCCCGCGCGTGCCTCGGGCGGTTGCAGCAGGAAGATGTCGTGATGACCGCCGATGTCAGCACAGCGCAGGAAGGCACCGCGCTCCGGATAACGGTCCGAGGGAACGAAGCCGAAATGCTCGCAATAGAATTTTTCACAAGCCTTCACATCCTTGACGAAGAACACCACGTGCCCCACTTCGATGGGTGCAGCGCGTTCGTAGATGGGACTGCGCTGGTTGATGCGGTTTTTTTCGTTCCAGGTGTTCATCTGAGCGCATTGCACCTCCACATCGCGCTTGAGCGAGACCTGGAAACGCACGGCCAGCCCATTGGGATCCGTACAGCCCACCCGCTGGCCATCGTTGATGAAGCCCGGCAAGCCACCGATGCGGCTGGCGAACTTGTCCAGCACCGCTGCCGAGGACACGCCCCAGACCACTTCACGCAAGGTCGGTCCGGCCTCGATGGCTGGCGGCAGGCTGGGATCGGCGCTGTCGCGCACGATGACGCGGCAGCCATTCTGCGATTCGAAGACCAGCCCGGCTGCGCTCTCCTGCACCAGCAGCATGCCCCAGTCGAGGAAGAAGCGGCGGCAGGTAGGCAGATCGTCGGCGCCGTAGATGATTTCGTCGATACCCAATACGTCCATGTGATTCTCCAAATCCATGTTCAGCCGGCCCAGGGCAGCGGCTGTTCGTTCAGTCCCCAGTACATGGCTTTCTGCTCCATGTATTGCAGGATGCCCAGCCGGCCCTTCTCGCGTCCGAGGCCGCTGTCGCGCCAGCCACCGAAGGGGGTCGAGATCGAGAACTGCTTGTAGGTGTTGATCCAGACATTGCCGGCCTGCACCGCGCGCCCCACGCGCCAGGCGCGTTTGTAATCGCGCGTCCAGATACCGGCCGCCAGGGCATAGATGCTGTCGTTGGCTTGCCGGATCAGGTCGTCTTCGTCATCGAAGGGCATGGCCACCAGCACCGGTCCGAAGATCTCTTCCTGGCAGATGCGCTGGTCATTGCGCAGGCCTTCGATGATGGTCGGCGTGTAGTAGTAGCCGCGTTCGAACTGCGTTCCCTTGGGACGCACACCACCGGTACGGATGCGGCCGCCATCGGTGACACCCATGTCGACGTAGCGCTCGATGCCTTCGCGATGGCGCGCAGTGATGAGCGGCCCCATCTGGGTACGCTCGTCGGCCGGATCGCCCACGCGCAGCGCAGCGGCGCCAGCCGCCAGTCGTTCCATGAACGGCTCATGCAAGGAGCGAGCCACGAACAGGCGCGAACCGGCGATGCAGGATTCCCCGGAACTGCTGAAGATCCCGTAGAGCACCCCCGCGACGGCGTGGTCGATGTCGGCATCCTCGAACACCATGGTCGGCGATTTGCCTCCCAGTTCCAGCGAGACCGGCATCATCTTGTCGGCGGCGATGTGGGCGATGTGCTTGCCGGTAGTCGTCCCGCCGGTAAAGGAAACACGCTTGACCAGCGGATGCAGCGTGATGGCGTCGCCGATGACCGAACCCTTGCCGGGCAACACACTGATGAGGCCCGCCGGCACGCCCGCGTCGATACAGAGGCGAGCCAGCGCCAGTGCAGCCAGTGGCGTGACTTCGGCCGGTTTGACCACCACCGCGTTGCCGGCTGCCAGCGCGGGCGCCATCTTCTGCGCCTCGCTGGCGATGGGCGAATTCCAGGGCGTGATGGCGGCCACCACGCCCATGGGCTCATGCACGCTCATGGTGAGGTTGTCGCCGCGCATGGGGGTAAGCGTTTCTTCCAGGGTCTCGCAGGCGGCGGCGAAGAACTGGAAGGTGGCGGCCGCACTGGCTACCAGATTGCGGGTCTCGCTGATGGGCTTGCCATTGTCCACCCGCTGCAGTTGCGCCAACGCTTCGCTGTTTTCGCGGATCAGTTGCGCGACGCGATAGAGCACGGCGGCGCGTTCATGCGGTTTCTTCTGCGCCCAGCCGCTGCTACGGAAAGCCCGGTCGGCGCCGGCGATGGCTTCTTCCACGTCGGCCACGCTGGCCGCGCGCAGGGTCGCGACCGCCTCGCCGGTGGCCGGATAGAGCGTGGCATAGCGGTCACCGCCACCCAGGCGCCATTGGCCGGCGATGCAGATGGGCAGGGTCTCATTGAGGTTCATCATGGTCGGTCTCTCCTTGCGATGCTCAGATCGACAGCGCATGGGCGCGATTGCCCAAGGCGCGCACGACGCTGTAGACCGTCAGCGCCGAGGTCTTGGGATTGGCGGCCAGTGGCCTGCCGCGCATGGTCAGCTCGAAGCCGCCAAAGGCGCCGCGCGCTTCCACGTGGTGGACGTTCTCTGTCACGCCGGGATCGGCATAGAGCCGCACGCGCGTCGCATCCAGGCCCAGGCCGGCCAGCGACAGGGTGGCCGCGACGTTGGCATTCTTCGGATACAGACGCGCCGCCTCGCGGGCACTGCCTTCGAAGATCACGGTGGCTTCCTGCAAGGTCTCCAGATCGAAGACCTCCTCTGCCGGCGTGTCCTTCCAGGCTTGCGGCGGCTTGCGGCCGGTGTAGACCACGGCGTCCAGACCGCCGACCCTGGCTGCGGAGAGCGCATCGATGGCGCCGATCGCTCCGGAGAGCAATTGCACCTGGGTGTGACCGGTACGGGCGGCCGCTTCCAGTTTGTCGACCAGGCCGTGTTCGGACAAGGCGCCAATGGACACCACCATGCAGGGGATGCCGCGCTCCAGCGCCGGGATGATGTGTTCACCGATGGCCTGGTGGCCGGCACATTCGATCAGCAGGTCAGGACGCTCCTGGCCCAGGCGCGATACCACCCGTGCCGATGGTGCCAGCGTGGAGACGGCACTGCGGGCGCGCTCCATGTGGGCCTCGGGCACCACCACCATGTCGAAGGCGACCTCGGGATCGCTTTTGAGGATCTCCATGACGCCCATGCCGATGGCGCCGCATCCGATCATCGATACGTGAAGCATGCGCGGCTCCTCAGGCGGTCGCTGCCGTTGCGGCGGCGACCACGGCGGCGGCAGCGGCGGCTGCCTTTTCCTTTTCATTGACCGGCGGACCGGCAAAGGCGGTCTTGAAGCTGCCGATGGCCAGCATGTCGATCTCCAGCAGGAAGGGGCCCGGCTGGGACAGCGCCTCATCCAGGACTGCCGCTACCTCGGCCAGGTTGCCCACGCGCCGGTGACGCAACTGGAGCGACGAGGACAGCGCGGCATAATCCGGCGTATGCAGGTCCACGTAGTGGCGGCGACCACCGTATTGCGCATCCTGGATATTCTTGATGACGCCATAGCCCTTGTCGTTCATCAGCACGATCACCATGTCGGCCTGTTCCTGCACGGCCGTGGCAAGCTCCCCAAGGTTGAGGATGAAACCGCCGTCACCGGCCAGGGTGAAGGTCTTCTTGCCCGATTGCGTGACCGCTGCACCGATGGCCGCACCGATGCCCATGGCCAGGCCCTGGCCGATGCCACCGCCCAGTGCATGCACGCCGGCACGCGGATCGAAGATGCGAAGATAGCGGTTGCCCCAGGTGCTGTTGGAGACGGTCACATCGCGCACCCAGTTGAACTGGCGGCCTGCGGCCTGCTGCAATTGCTCCACCAGCGCGCCATAGGGCCCCAGGCCATCGACCAGTCCATGCACGGCGGTGTCGCGCGCCTTCTTCAGATCGGCCATGAAGCACGGATCGACTTTCAATGCCGCCAGACGGTCGGCCAGCCCGGCCAGTACCAGGGCCGAATCGCCGCACACGAAGTAGTCGCTGGTGTAGCAGCGGCCTTCAGCGGCCGGATCGGCATCGACGCGGTACAACGGACGCGGCAGCTTGAGTTCGTACTTCAGGGTTTCATTGCCACGCAAGCGCGAGCCGACCACCAGCATCGCATCGCAGCTTTGATAGAACTGCTCCACCGGCTTATGCAGGTTGAACGCGCCCAGCGAGCGGGGATCATCCTCGGGCACGATGCCCCGGCCCTGGGTACTGGTGACCACGCCAAAGCCCAGATCGAGCAGGCGCTGCACTTGCGCGCCCGCATGGCGCGCGCCGCCTCCCAGCCACAGCAGCGGACGCCGGGCCTTCATCAGGCGCTCGGCCAGTTCATCCAGCGCGCGCGCCGGAGGCACGCTCTGCGGAATGGCCAGCGGTTGCAGGTTGCTCGGCATGGGGATCATGGCGGCCTGGATGTCGATGGGAATCTCGACCGAGACCGGGCCCATGGGCGGCGTCAGCGCGGTCTGCACCGCCAGCTTGATGGTGCTGATGGCGGTCTCGACGCTGCGGATGCGGAAGGCTGCCTTGGAGATGGCCTTGAGCATGCTCAGCTGGTCCGGCGCTTCATGGATGTAGGCCAGGCTCTGGTCCAGATACGGAGTCTCGATCTGTCCGGTCAGATGCAGCAGGGGCGTACCTGCGGTCAGGGCTTCGACCATGGCGCCGGCAGCGTTGCCCGCCGCCGTGCCGGTCGAGGTCAGGCACACACCCAAGCCGCCCGTGGTACGGGCATACGCATCGGCCATGTTGGCCCCGCCCGCTTCGCCGCGTGCCGGGATGAAACGGATCTTGCCGCGCTCGCCGAAGGCGTCGAGGATGGGCATGTTGTGGATCGAGATCACGCCGAACGCAGCCTTCACGCCGCACTGTTCGAGAAAAGCCGCAATGGCGCAGCCGACGGTGACTTGGGGTTGGGTATTAGGCATGGCGGGAAAGTCCTCCTGAAACATCGATATGGCTGCCTGTGGTGTACGAGGAAAGCGGCGTGGCGAGGAATACGATCGCCTGTGCGGCTTCCCGGGGAAGGCCGAGACGGCCAAGCTGGATCTGTTTCCTGGCCGCCAGGGCGGCGGTCCACTGGGCCCAGCTCTGATCCTGCTGTTCGGGGGGCCGGGCCGCATAGCGGCGGCGCCATTGGCCTGACTCCACCAGCCCGATCAGGATGCCGTTCACGCGCACCCGCGCAGCCTCGCCGGTGGCCAGTTCGGTGGCCAGCGAGCGCACCAGGTTGTGCACGCCTGCGCGGGCAGCCGAGGTCGCCACCATGTGCGGCTCGGGCTGCGTGGCCAGCAACGAATTGACGCAGACGATGGCGGCATCGCCATGCTCTGCGCTCATGGCCTGCAATTGCGGCAGGAAGGCGCGGGTCGGGTAGATCACTGAAAAGAATTTCAGGCGCAGCTCTTCGCTCCAGGCATCGTCAGCCGTATCGGCAAAGGTCGACACGCGCCCCTGCCCGGCGTTGTTGACCAGCATGGAGACCGGGCCAAGGGTGTTTTCCACCGAGGCCGCAAAGGACTGCACCTGCTCCTGCGAGAGCACGTCGCAGGACGCGCTGTAGAGCTGCGCCTGTGGATGACGCTCGCGCAGTGCGGCCTCGGCCTCCTTGAGCCGGGCCGCATCGCGGCCGCAGAAGGCCACGGCCGCGCCGGCTTCCAGCAACAGCTCGACGGTGGCCAGTCCGATGCCCGACGAGCCCCCGGTCACCACGGCCACCTTGCCCTGGAGAGAAGTCATGGCCATCTCAGCCTCGCCACATGTTGACGACCTTGCCGCCACGCTCGGGGGCGTGGTCCAGCAGGCGCGAGAGTTCGGCCGCGGTCTCGCGCACCCGTGCCACGATCACGTCGAGCTGGCTGGCATCGATGTGCGGCGAAGGGATGGTCGCGCCCAGGGCGGCCACCACATTGCCGGAGTGATCGCGCACCGGGGCGGCCACGGTAGAGATGCTGGTTTCGAAGAAGCCTTCCTGCAAGACGAAGCCGCGTTCCTTGTCAGCCTGCACCATGTCGAACAGCTCGACCACGGTCTTGGGTGTGTTGCTGGAGAAGACTTCCAGGTGTTCTTCCGGATACAGGGCACGCAGCTGCGGCAGGCTCAGGTCTTCCAGCAGCACGCGGCCCAGCACGGTGGCATGCGCCGGCAGGCGGGTGCCGACGTTGACGTGGCTGGTGAAGGCGGTCTGCGTGACCGACTTGGCGACGTAGACGATGGAGCGGCCATCGCGCACCACCAGGTTGCAGGAATAACCGATCTCGTCGCGCAGGCGCTCCAGCAGCGGGCGGCCGATCTCGGTCAGTTCCAGCGAGGCCAGGTATTCAAAGCCCAGGCGCAGCACCGACATGCCCAGGCGGTAGTCACGCCCGCCATCGGCGCGCTCGACGAAGCCCATGCGTTCGAGCGTAGCCAACAAGCGAAACACGGTGGAACGCGGAATATCCAGACGGCGCGCCAGTTCGGGCGCGGAAAGGGTCTTGTCCTGACGGCTGAATTCGCACAGCAGGCGCAGGCCGCGTTCCAGGCCGGGGACGGAGTATTTGTCTTGCGGCTCTTCTTCTGGCATCACTGGTTTGTTCATGATGATTGTCTTTTTTAATGGGTTGAGGTGAATTGCGCACGCACCAGCGCGGCAAATTGCGACGGCTGCTCGATATAACAGGCATGGCCGGCGGCGTCCACCAGATGGAAGGGAAGTTCGAATTGCCTGGCCAGCCCTTCACTGGCCTGCGGGGTGGTCACGATATCTTCTGCGCCGCAGGCTACCGACAGCCCCCGCCGTGGCACTGCGCGCAGATAGGCCGCGATATCATCACCGCACAGCATGTGTACGGCCTGGGTATAACCGGCCGCATCGAGCCGGTGCATGTTCCAGCGCACCCAGGCGTGCTGTTCTTCGCTGGCTCGGGCCGACAGCAGGCGCGTACGCTGCTGCGCCAGCCCTGTCACACCCAGCCGCTGCAAGGCGCCCAGGCGTTCGTCGCGCACCTGCCGGGCGCGTTGTGCCAGGCCAGGCGCACCATAGCCCTGGGCCGGATCTGCCAGCAAGGTTTGGCGGGCGCGGCCATCGCCAGCGGCCAGATAGGCCGCTGCCATCAGGGCACCCAGCGAATGGCCGACCAGCACGCATTGCGTGATCTCCAGCGCCTGCAGCATCTGCTGCAGGCGCTGCGCATAATCGCTGGCCTTGGGCGAGTCCATCGTCAAGGGCGTGGAGGCGCCGTAGCCAGGCGCATTCCAGGCGATGACGCGCGCCTCGGACGCCAGCACCAGCGCGCAGTGCAGCCACGACGCCGCGCCCGAGCTGATGCCATGCAGCAGCACCACGACCGTATCGCCATGGCCGCTGCTGCGGTAGCTGACCTGTCCGCCGGGCACCGCAATGCTGTGCTCGGCGAAGTCGCTGTCGAGCAGCGCCAGCGGCGCGCGCAGGATAGCGTCGTCAGGGGTGGACAGGGTGGCGGGCATGCTCGGTCCTCGGGACATCAACGCTTGATGGAGGCCAGCGGATGTTCTGGCGGATAGGTCGGCGTGATTGGCTTCTTGGCACCCAGCATCACGCACATGAGCGCGTCTTCGTCACCGACGTTGATTTCCTCGCGATAGACGCCCGGGGGCACCGAGACCACATCGCGGTCGGTCAGGATGGTTTCGAAGCGCTCGCCATCTTTTTCCAGCACCAGCTTGAGCTTGCCGCGCAGCACGAAGAAGACTTCCTCGACATCCACGTGCAGATGCGACGGACCTTCGTGACCGGCCGGAATGATCATGGTCGAGAAGGTGAAGTGTTCCGAGGGAATCACGTTGGCGTCATGGGCCACGCCAGTGCCGCCGGTGCCGATGTAGCGCATCTGGGCGCGGCGGTACTTGGGGTCGTAGTCGGCCTGGAACTTCAGCGCATTCCAGTCGTACTTGCGGGTCGACAGGCGCGCCACGCGCGACTCCATCCAGTCGGCAAAGCTGGCGCCGGCGGGACGGTCCCAGCTACGGCCCATGTTTTCCTGTTCGGACATATCGGTCATGCTTTTCTCCTTGAATTGATCCTGAAGTGAGCGGAATTGATCTGCACCTGCTGCTGCGGCCTCAATGCATCACGAAGCCGCCATTGACCGCCATCACCTGGCCGGTAAAGAAACGGGCCAGGTCCGACAACGCGAACACCACGGCACCGCAGACGTCCTCGGGCAACTGGTCACGCCGGATGGCGCGGCCGTCGAGGTAATGCTGATGACGCGCCTGCGGCACATACTCGGTGGCTTCCACCAGGGTCAGGCCGGGCGCTACGGCATTGACCGTGATGTTGTCGGCCCCCAGCTCGCGCGCCAGCGAGCGGGTCATGCCGATGACCGCACTCTTGCTGGCCACGTAGGCCAGCAGATTGGGCGCGCCCCACAACGGCGTATCCGAAGACAGGTTGACCACCGCCCCGCGCCCGCCATCACGCAGGGCCGGCAGGCAGGCATTGGTCATGAGCCAGGTGCCACGCACGTTGACGTCCATCACGCGATCCCACATCTCGACGTCCAGCTGCTCGCTGCTCTTGCCGCCGGAATTGGTGATGGCCGCATTGTTGACCAGGCCATCCAGACCGCCCAGCCATGCGATGGCGGCCTGTGCACAGGACTTCACCGATGCCGGATCGGCCAGGTCCAGCGCAAAGCCTTCGACCGCCAGGCCGCGCTGCTGCTGGGCCGATACCGAGGCCGCCAGCGTGTCCTGCAAGACATCGGCCATGGCGACCCGGGCACCGGCGTTGGCGATGGCCTCGACGAACGCCAGGCCGAGGCCGCGTGCGGCGCCAGTGACCAGAATGCGCCGCCCTGCCAAAAGAGTCGCCGTACTTGCTGCTGACATGTTCTTGCTCCTGTTGCGTGTCGGGAAATCGCCGTGGGAATCACACCGTGCTGGTATTGGCCTTGGGCAGGTAGTGCAGCACCTTGCGTTCGGCCCACACCACCACGCCGTAGGTGACCACGCCGATCAATGTCAACGCGACGATGGAGACGAACACGGCGGCGGTATTGCCCTGCCCTTCACCATCGACCAACAGGTAACCCAGCCCCTGGTTGCCACCGACCAGTTCCCCGACGGTCACACCGATGACCGACAGCGTGGAAGCGATACGCAAGCCCGAGAACAGCGCTGGCAGTGCCGAACGGAACTCGACCAGGTGGAAGATCTGCCAACGGCCGGCATTGAGGGTACGCACCAGGTTGACCATGTCGGGATCGACGGTGCGGATGGCCGAGAGCACGTTGATCATGATGGGAAAGAACACGATCAGCACCGCGACGATGATCTTGGGATAGATGGTGTAGCCCAGCCACATCACGAACAGCGGCGCAAAGGCCACCTTGGGTGCAATCTGCAGCGCCAGGATGTAGGGCGAGAGCATGGCTTCGGCACGCGGCGACAAACCCAGCGCCACCCCCACGGCCAGTCCCAGCAGCGCCCCGAAGAGGAAGCCGAACACCACTTCCATGGCGGTCACGCCGAAATGCTGCAGCAATTGCGCGTTGTTCCACATCACCACACCTTCACGCACCACCTGCATGAAATTGGGCAGGATGTATTCCGGCATGCCCAGCATGCCTGGCCCCCACTGCCAGGCGGCGATGAACAGCACCAGCAGCAACAGGCTGCCGCACACGGTGCGGGCCTTTTCGCTCAGTGCAGCACGGCGGGCCGGGGTGGGCGCAGCGGCACCCGATGGCTGGGAACTAGGCATGGTCAGGTCTTTGACGGTCGTGGTATTCATGATTACCTGGCTACTCCGACGAACTGGTTGGTGAAGAGATCATTGACCGGTGTGGCTTTGCTCACGATGCCTTCGCTGACATAGAACTTCTGTACCGCTTCCATGCGCGCGGGATCGATCTGGCCCAGCGTCTTCTGGCTGGCATAGACATACTTGTTGTACATCTCGAAAGTGGCCTGGATGCTGGCTTCCTTGCCCTTGTAGCTGGGCAGTGCAGCCACATAGTCGTCGGCGGCTGCCTTGGGGTCCTTCATGATGTCCTGCATGCCGCGCAGGGTGGCGCGCACCAGGCGCTTCAACAATTCGGGATTTTTCTTGATGGTGTCATCGGATGCCAGGATGGCTTGCGCCATGCTCTTGAAGCCACCGTTGTCCAGCAGCTCCAGCTTGGCGCCGGCATCGGTCGCATTGACCACCCAGTCCGGCACGCCGGCGAAGCCCTGCGACTTGCCGGAGGTGTACAGCTGCCACACGCCGGACGGGCCGGCCGCCTGGATCTGCACGTCGGTCTTGGACAGGCCGGCGGTCTTGAGGCTACCCAGGAAGGCGTAATAGGTGGTATCGGTATAGGACATGACGGTGACGGTCTTGCCCTTCAGATCCTTGAGGCTCTTGATGCCATCGGCCGGATTGGCCGCCACCATCGTGACCGACCCCGCACCCAGCACGGCGATGGCCTTGACGGGAATCCCATTGGCGCGCACCACGATGGGCGTATCACCGATGGCACCGCCGATGACGGCATTGCCGGCACCGATCTGCTTGGCCACGTCCACGCCGCCCTTGGCGACGATGAAACTGACCTTCAGGTTTTCGTCCGCGTAGTAACCCTTGTGCTGGGCCAGTACCCAGGGGGCAAAGGCAGGCGAATTGGGGGGTGCGGGCAGCAGGTAGGTCACTTCTTCCGGGGCCGCATGGGCCACCGCCGGCACGACGGCCGCGCCGATGGCGGCCACCAGGACAAGTGCGCTACCGGCGGATGCAAACAGTTTCTTCATGGTTCTGGCTCTCCCTTGGGGTCTCTCTGTTGACGGGGTGAAGACGGGTGAAGATGCAGCGTGAAATCAATGCAGCTCGGCGGTTTCCTTGCCCACCTTGAGCAGCTCCATCAGGCGGCCTTGCAGCGGGCCGATCTCGGGCAGCTTGCGGCGTTCCAGCGGGTTGTCGCGGAACGGCAGGTTGACTTCGATTTCCTCGACGATGGTGCCGGGACGCTCGCTCATGACCAGCAGGCGGTCCGACAAGGCGATGGCTTCCACCAGATCGTGGGTGATGAAGAGCGCGGTCTTCTTCTTTTCGTAGAGCATCTTGGCCAGGTCTTGCTGCAGCACCATCTTGGTCTGCGCATCCAGGGCCGAGAAAGGTTCGTCCAGCAGCAGCACCTGCGGATCGACCGCCAGCGTGCGGGCCAGGGCGGCGCGCTGGCGCATGCCGCCGGAAAGCTGGTAGGGGTAGTGTTCTTCGAACCCCTTGAGGTGGCACTTGGCCAGCAACTCGTCGGCGACGCGGCGACGCTCGGCCTCGCGCATGCCGTCGATTTCGAGACCCAGGGTGACGTTGGCGCGGATATTGCGCCAGGGCATGAGCAAGTCCTTCTGCAGCATGAAGGCCACCTTGCGTACCGGCTTGATCACCTTTTCACCACCCACGAAGACTTCGCCTTCGCTGGGCAGGTAAAGGCCGGCGCCCATATTGAGCAAGGTGCTCTTGCCGCAGCCCGAAGGACCGATGATGGAGACCACCTCCCCGCTCTTGATGGAGAGATTGACATTGGTCACGGCAGCGCGCGCCTGCGCCGTCTGACGATCGACAAAGCGTTTGCCGACCTTGCGAAATTCGATTTCGATCATGTTGCCTCTGCTCATTGCCAGTGCGCCTTGTCGCGCCTCAGCTAGTCTTCCCGGCTACCGTCTATTGCAAACGGATGCCTCTTGCCGGGCACCGAACTGTTCCATATATGAAACGTTAATTTATATATGAGAGATATTCAACGCCAATATAGCAGATATCTCGGAACGGAATAACTTATTTTGTTCCGTATATAAACTGATGATTTATATAAAAACCGTTTCCGCAGAGTTATGCAAAGTGTGTGCCAGGGCCGAAACCCTTGGTTCGATGCCTGTTCCAGGCTTTCCAGGCAGACGTTCTCCCAAAAATGCAGCCTTCCAGGCCGAGGGGAGTGCAGGGATGCACCGGAACGAATCATGTCGCGCTGATGCGACGAACCGCCGTGCCCCGCCCCCGTCCCGTTCGGAATCAGTGTTGAGCAACAAAGTCCCGCTGCGGGAAAAAATATTCACGTCGTGATGGATCTTTTCTTGCTGAGCTCGATCAATAACGTTACAAGCAACAAACAAAAGAATAAATTTTTCCGACAATACCGTTGCAATTTTGGATATTTTTTTAAAAATCCTGTGAAAGCAGGCTAATCCAACTTTCTTGCGACGTTTATATACGCAAATAATTCTCAAGAACCTGTACGTCGCGAGAACAGCGGTGACAGGCCAAGGGGGGCATGCAACCCAATCGGCAGCACACTCATCTACAGGGGCTTTTCCATGAACAAATTGAAGGTATCCACCCGCCTGACCTTGGGCTTTGCCAGCGTCGTGGTTCTGCTGGTCATCATTTCGCTGGTCGGCATGTGGGGCGTTTCCACAGTGAAGGGCAATCTGTCCGACATCCTCGTCAACAACCAGCAAGGCGCGCTGGCCGATGTGATGAACAACAGCGTGCGCATCCGCGCACTGGCCATCCGCAATATCGCGCTGTTCCAGGAACCTTCGCTGATTGCCCGCGAAATCGAGCGTATGAAGGTGCAGGACAAGGCATACCAGGAAGCCCGGACCAAACTGGCCAAGCTATTCGAACTGCCTGCCACCACACGCAAGGAACGTGAACTGTTCGACCAGATCGCGCAAAACGCCGCCGAGACCGAGCCGCTGATGAACCAGGCGGTGACGCTGGCCCAGGAGAACAAGACCGCCGAACTGAACAATCTGCTGGTGCAGAAGATCCGTCCGGTCCAGGCCAAATGGCTGGACAACCTCGATGAGCTGGGACGTTTCGAGGACGAACTCAACAACCAGGCAGCCGCCGAGTCCGAGACCACCTACCATGGCATCCTGACGACGACCTGGACTCTGGTGGCGGCCTCGGTGCTGCTGGCCCTGGCAGCCGCAGTGCTGATCGTGCGCAGCGTGCTGCGCCAGCTGGGCGGGGAACCTGCCCACGCCCAGGAGCTGGCCGCCCAGATCGCCCAGGGCAATCTGGCGGTGAGCATTCCACTGGCCAAAGGGGACCGGCACAGCCTGATGGCCTCGCTGGACAACATGCGCGCCCAGCTGACCGGCATCGTGGATGGTATCAAGCGCTCGGCGGAATCGATTTCCACCGCCGCCAGCCAGATCGCGGTGGGCAATCTGGATCTGTCGCGCCGTACCGAAGAGCAGGCGGCCTCTCTGGAAGAGACGGCCTCCAGCATGGAAGAAATCACCTCCACGGTAGAACAGAACACGCAGAACGCCAGCCAGGGCAACCAGCTGGCCCACTCGGCTTCGCTGCATGCGCAAAAGGGAGGCGAAGTGGTGGAACGCGTCGTGGATACGATGAAAGACATTTCGGAGAGCGCCTACAAGATCACCGAAATCATTTCCACCGTCGAAGGCATCGCCTTCCAGACCAACATCCTGGCCCTGAATGCCGCAGTAGAGGCGGCACGCGCAGGCGAACAGGGACGTGGCTTTGCGGTGGTGGCGACCGAGGTGCGTTCACTGGCCCAGCGCAGCGCATCAGCCGCCAAGGAAATCCGCGGCTTGATCGAATCCTCCGTACAGCACGTGGAAACCGGGCAGAAACTGGTCGACGAGGCCGGCCAGACCATGAGCCAGGTGGTGCAGTCGATCCAGCAGGTCAATGACCTGATGAGTGAAATCACGGCGGCCTCCAGCGAACAGAGTTCCGGCATCAGCCAGATCAACATCGCCATCTCGCAGATGGATGAAGTGACGCAGCAGAATGCAGCGCTGGTGGAAGAATCGGCCAGCGCAGCGCAATCGATGGCGCATCAGGCCGACAGCCTGCGACAGGCCGTGTCGGTATTTCGTATCGAGCCGCCAGCGCTGGCGCCGCTTGTTTCTCGTGAACCCGGCTTCGGCAGCACGACTGCCCTGCTGAGCCCGGCCTGAAGGCGCGGCCGCCGGCCGCCTCCTCAATGCAGGGCGCGGCCGCGGTGCTCCAGCCGCGACAGCCAGCGCACCAGCGGCAGCAACAGCGCCAGGTAAAGCAAGGCTGCCAGCACGATGGGCGAAGGATTGTAGACCAGCGACTGGGCATCGCGCGCCACGCGCAGCAGTTCGGGCAGCGCCACCACGCTGGCAATGGTGGTGAGCTTGATGACTTCGATGCCATTTCCCACCAGGTCCGGCAAGGCGTTGCGCACCGCCTGGGGAACCACCACGTACGCCAGCGCCTGGGCGCGCGAGAGACCGGTGGAGCGCGCCGCTTCCATCTGTCCGCCGGGAACGCTCTCGATGCCGGCGCGCAGCACCTCGGCGAAATAACTGGAATTGTTGAACATGAAGCCCAGCGCCACCGCCAGCAGCTTGGGCAGTTCCAGCCCCAGGAATGGCGCGCCGAAATAGATCAGGATCAGCAGCACCAGCGGCGGGAAGGAACGGAAAAAGTCCACATACACCGCCACGGCAATGCGCACCGTGCGCGAACGGCTCTGGGTCGCCAGCAAGGCCAGCAGCAAACCCGAGATCACACCGATCGGAATGACCAGCAGCGACAGCCACACCGTGGTCCACAGGCCTCCCAGCAGGAAAGGCAGGACCTGGCGGTACACCTCCAGGTTGAAGAAATTCTGCAGCAAGGCATCCATGATGGCCCTCTCCTATCGTTTCCAGCGCCAGCGCGTTTCCAGCCAGCGCGCCAACAAGACCACCGGAATGAAAATCAGCAGGTAGGCTGCCGCCCCCAGCATCAGCGGGGTCGGGTTGCCGGCATTGCTGCTGGCGGCCTGGGCCGTGTTAAGAATTTCGGACAAGGCGACCACCGAGCCCAGCGCCGTATTCTTGGTGATCGAGATGACGCGGTTGGTCAGCGGCGGCACGGCCATGCGCAAGGACTGCGGCAGGATCACCGCAGCCATGGTCTGCCCCCAGGACAGCCCGGTCGAGCGGGCCGCCTCGCTCTGCCCGCGCGGCAAGGAAGCGATGCCGGCCCAGATGCTCTCTTCGGCATAGGCGGCCAATACAAGCGTCAACGCCAGCCAGGTCGCGGTGAAGGACGACATGGCCAGGTCGATATACGGAAACGCAAAGAAGAGCACGATGATGAGAATCAGCGGCGGCAAGGCCCGCATCACGTCGGCAAAGGCCACCACCAGCCACACCAGGCCGCGCTTGCCGGTAGCGCGCAGCACCGCCAGCAGCAGGCCCAGCAGCAGGCCGGAGACGATCACTGCCAGGCTCAGCAGCACGGTCACGCCCATGCCGCGCAGGATGTCGGGCCAGTAGCGGGCGGCGATCTCGGCGTTGAAGAAGGTGAAGAGGAATTGCTCCATGGTTCAGCCGTGCTGTGCAAAGCGCGCCACGAAGGCCTTGGTGCGGGCTTGCTGCGGATCGCCGAAGATCTGCTCGGGCGGTCCTTCCTCGACGATCACGCCACCGTCCATGAAGACCACGCGATCCGCCGCCGCGCGGGCAAAGGCCATTTCGTGCGTGACCACCAGCATGGTCATGCCGGCTTCGCGCAGTTGACGCATCACCTGCAGCACGCTGCCGACCAGTTCGGGATCGAGGGCGCTGGTCGGTTCATCGAACAGCATCACCTTGGGTTCCAGTGCGATGCCGCGGGCGATGCCCACGCGCTGCTGCTGGCCGCCGGAAAGCTGGCCGGGAAAGGCTGATGCCTTCTCCAGCATCCCCACCTGCTCCAGGGCCCGCCGCGCGCGCCGCTCGGCCTCGGCATGGGAATGCTTCTGCACCTTCTTCAGGGCCAGCATCACGTTGCCCAGCACGCTCATGTGCGGATAGAGGTTGAACTGCTGGAACACCATGCCGACCTTCTGGCGGATCGCATTGAGGTCGGCGCGGGCATGCATGATGTCCACGCCGTCCACCACGATCTGGCCCGCGCTGGGTTCTTCGAGCCGGTTGCAGCAACGCAGCATGGTGCTCTTGCCCGAACCGGACGGGCCGATCACGCAGATCAGCTGGCCCGGCCGCACGCGCAGGTCGATCCCGCGCAGGACCGTATTGCCCTCATAGGACTTGTGCAGGCCGACGATTTCAAGGATGGGTGCGGCAAGGTTCATGGCGGCATCAGTCTCGGTTCATTCAGGCGACTCGGGCAATTCGGGCGCGGTGCTGCGGGCTCACTTGCACTTGAGCGTCACGGGGGTCGGGTCGTAGCCATCCAGGCCCGGCACGCCCTGGCCCACGCCGACCTTGACCACGGTGGCATCCGGCGCCGGGGTATAGCCGAACCACTTCTGGGCAATCTTGCCCAGCGTGCCGTCTTGCTTCATGCATTTGAGCGCCATGCCGGCGGCGTCGCGGCCGGCCTTGTCATCCAGGCGGAAAGCCAGCGCCCACACCAGCCCCGTCTTGACGGTATAGGTGGTCTGCACGGCCGGATTCTGCTTGGCGGCCCAGGCTGCCACGGTGCTGCCGGCCAGGTTGGCATCGGCACGGCCGGATTGCACGGCCTGCACCGCATCGGCGTTGTTGCCATAGACGTCGTACTTGAAGCCGTACTTGGGTGCGTTGTCGCGTGCCCAAAGCTCATAGGCCGAGCCCTTGTTGACCGAGATGGTCTTGCCCTTCAGGTCTTCCAGCGCATGGATGGGGGCGGCGCCCTTCTTAATGACGAAGGTGTAGTCGGTATCCAGATAACCTTCGGTGAAGAGCATGGACTTGGCGCGCTCGGGGGTGGCCGTCACGGGTGCCAGCACGAAGTCATATTTCTTGGCATTGAGCCCCGGTACCAGGCCGGAAAATTCGGTGCCTTCGATCTCGATCTTGCGGCCCAGGCGGTGCGCCAGTTCTTCGCCCAGGTCGATGTTGAAGCCTTGCAGGCCACCGCCCAGCTTGACCATGGCATGCGGCGCAAAGGTGGCATCCACACCGGTACGCAGCGGACCACTCTGCGCCATCGCGCCGGCCGACAACAGCGCACTGGCAGAAAGTACGGCCAGCAGGGAACACTTCAGGGAAGACTTGGAAGGCAGGGCCAGGAACGGGAACATCGCAACACTCCTCGATTGGGTGGAAGGTGGACAGTGATTCAGGTAGACAGCTCGGCCGGCGACAGCGGCTCGCCGGCCCCGGTGCGCTCGACGATGAGGCGGTAATGTTCCGGACGGCGATGCTTGGCGAAGTTGAAGACATGCTGCAGAAATGTTTCACCCAGTTGCAGATCGCAACTGGCGAAGATCACCTCATCCTCTTCACCCTGCGCCTGCGCCACGATCTCGCCGGAAGGCGCGACGATGGCCGAGCCGCCGATCATGTGGAAGCCATCCTCGAATCCGCACTTGGCAGCGGCGGCCACCCACAATCCGTTCTGGTAGGCATTGGCCTGCAGCGACAGCAGGTGATGGAACATGCGCAGGTGCGGCGGTTCGTTCCAGTGGATGTTCCAGGATGGCGTGTTGTAGCCCAGCGTGACGATGCGCGCGCTCTGCAGGCTCATGACGCGATAGGTCTCCGGCCAGCGACGGTCATTGCACAGGCACTGGCCGATGCGGGTGCCCAGCATGTCGGTGACACCGAAGCCATCGTTGCCGACTTCGAAGTACTTCTTTTCCAGATGCTGGAAAGGCGCATCGGGCTTGTGGTCGCTGTGTCCGGGCAGGTGGATCTTGCGATAGCGCGCCACGATCCTGGCCTGGTCATCCACCAGGATGGCAGTGTTGTAGTGATGGCCATCGGGTGTAAGTTCACCATAGCCCAGGTAGAAGCCGATCCCCAACTGCGCGGCCAGCTCGAACAGCGGCCGGGTCTGCGGGCCGGGCATTTCGGACTCGAAGAAACGGGCATCGACCTCGGCCTGATCTTCCATCCAGTAGCGCGGAAAGAAGGTGGTCAGTGCCAGTTCGGGAAACACCACCATCTTCGCGCCACGGGCGGCGGCCTCGCGCATCATCTCCAGCAGGCGGCGCACTACCGTGGTCCGGTCCTCGGCCAGTTGCACCGGCCCCATCTGGGCCACGGCCAGTCCAAAGCGATTGTGCTGGTTGCTCATTGCGATTCCCATGCCTTTCCCTTGAGGCCGAGCAGACCCGGCAGATGGCTGCGTGTCGGCCGTTGCGCAATGCTGGCCGGCTCCGGACACTGGCGCGCGATGTAGCGGCCCGAGCCGCGCGCCGCTTTCAGCTCGCCCTCACTGACCACCACGCGGCCGCGGCTGATGACCACTTCCGGCCAGCCCTTGATCTGCCGTCCTTCGTAGGGCGTATAACCCACGTTGTCGTGCAGGAGAGCGGCAGTGATGGTGGTCTCGCGCTCCGGGTTCCAGATCACCAGGTCGGCGTCGAGTCCCTCGGCGATGTTGCCCTTGCAGTGCGACAGCCCATACATGTGGGCGTGATTGGTGGCGGTGAGGCGCACGAATTCGTGAATGTCGATGCGGCCCTTCTGTACGCCCTCGGAAAACAGCAGCGGCAGGCGCAGTTCGATCCCCGGCACGCCATTGGCCATTTCCTTGAAGGTGGTGTCCTCGCCGCGCGGCAGCTTGCCGCTTTCATCAAAACGATAAGGTGCATGGTCCGAGGAATACATCCCCAGCGTGCCATCCTTGAGCCCGGCCCAGACCGCCTCCTGCGCATTGGCATCGCGCGGCGGCGGACTGCAGCAATACTTGGCGCCTTCCACGCCGGGCAGGTCGATGTCCTCGGCGGTGAGGAAGAGGTATTGCGGGCAGCTCTCGGCGTAGATCTGCGCGCCCAGCAGCCGGGCGTTGCGGATGGTCTGCACGGTCTCGGCACCAGCCACGTGCACGATCAGGACCGGCACGCCGATCAGGCGCGACAGGGCGATGGCACGATGACTGGCTTCGGCCTCGGCCAGTGGATCGTGGGCCACCGCGTGGAACTTGGGAGCCGTATGCCCCTGGTCCAGCAGGCGCGAGGCGAGCCAGCGGATCATGTCGTGGTTCTCGGCATGGATCATCACCAGCGCCCCTTCGCGGCCGGCCAGCGCCATCACGTCCAGCAGCTGGTAATCGTCCAGCTTGAGCGCGTTGTAGGTCATGTAGACCTTCAGCGAAGTGATGCCATCGCGGATGGCCTGCGGCAAATCGTGCTGCAGGGCCTGCTCGTCCGGATCAGCCAGGATCAGGTGGAAGCCATAGTCGATCACCGCCTTCTCGCGGGCGCGTTGCGCATAATCGGCGATCACGTCGGGAATGCGCTTGCCGCGATGCTGGGCCGCAAAGGGAATGATGGTGGTAGTGCCGCCGAAGGCGGCCGAGACCGTGCCTGAATAGAAATCATCGGCACACATCATGCCCATGCCGGAGAGCTGTTCGATGTGGCAATGGCTGTCGATGCCACCGGGCAGGACCCAGCGGCCTGCGGCATCAATGTCGTCGCGGCCGGGCGGCAGATCCGCCGCGATGCGCACGATCACGCCATCCTTGACGCCAATATCGGCCAGGAAGGTCTCGCGATCAGTACTGATGCGGCCGTTGCGGATGGTCAGGTCGAAGTCCATGCGGTGGTCTCAGGGTCAGAAGGTTCCGGGATAGGCGCCGCCATCCATGAGCAGGTTTTGTCCGGTGACAAAACCGGCCTGGGCGCTGCACAGCCAGGCGCAGGCATCGCCGAATTCGGCCGGCTGGCCGAAGCGGCCGGCCGGGTTGGCGGCACGGCGCGCGGCCAATACTTCCTCGGCCGTCTTGCCGGTGCCGCGTGCGCTGGCCGCCGCCGTGGTGAGAAGGCGCTCGGTCTCGAAGGGACCGGGCAAGAGATTGTTGATCGTCACGTTGTGGGCCACGGTCTTTCTCGCCAGACCGGCAACGAATCCGGTCAGGCCGGAACGCGCGCCATTGGACAGACCAAGGATGTCGATGGGTGCCCGCACCGCCCCGGAGGTGATGTTGACGATGCGACCGAAGCCTCGCTTCATCATGCCGTCCACGGTGGCCTTGATCAGTTCGATGGGGGTGAGCATGTTGGCGTCAATGGCGGCGATCCAGTCTTCGCGCGACCACTCGCGGAAGTCGCCCGGCTTGGGGCCACCGGCATTGGTCACCAGGATGTCCGGCGCGGGACAGGCGGCCAGCGCCAGGGCACGGCCCTCGGGGGTGGTGATGTCACCGGCCACGGTGATGACGGTGGCGCCGGTGGCGTCCCGTACCTGCTGCGCCGCTGCCTCAAGCACCTCTGCACCCCGTGCGGTCATGGTCACGGCCACGCCCTCGCGCGCCAGCGAGATGGCGCAGGCCAGTCCCAGGCCTTTGCTGGAAGCGCAAACCAGTGCGCGTCGTCCGGCGATTCCCAGATCCATCGGCGGCTCCTCAGCGGATCACCAGCGCACCGCGCTGATCCAGGTCCAGGCCCACGCGGGCGATCACGGCTTCCAGTTCGCGCTCGGTCTCGGGATCGATACGCATGCCGGGCGAGCGGATGGCGTCGCTGCTGATGACACCGCGCTTGCGATAGACGTACTTGCGCAACGAGAGCCCGATCTTGGGCTGGAATTCATAGCGGATCAGCGGGCAATACTTGTCGAAAGTGGCCGCCGCACCGGCCAGGTCACCGGCCGCGAACTGGTCATAGATGCGCACCAGGATCTCCGGGAAGGCAAACCCGGTCATGGTGCCGACCGCACCGCGCTGCAACTCTTCCAGGAAATACACACCGCCCAGGCCACCGAAGATGCGCATCGATTCCCCGGCGAGGTCGCGGATACGGCTGATCTTCTGGCCTACCGGCGGCTCTTCCATCTTGATGAAGTTGACGCCGCCTTCGCGTCCCAGGCGGGCAATCACCTCGGCCTTGATCTCGGTGCCGAAGGAATCCGGGAAATCATGGATCACCACGGGGATGGAGAGCGCCGCCGCCAGCGATTTGTAGTAGTCGAACTGCACCGCATCGGAGGCCATGTCCAGCGGTGCCGCGAAGACGGCCGCCGCACCCGCCTCGGCTGCCTCGGTCGCTTGCTCGATGGCACCGGCCAGGCCCAGTGCGCGCACACCGACCCACACCGGCACCCGTCCGGCTGCGCACTTGACGAACGTGGACGTCACCGCACGGCGCTCGGCGTTGGAGAGCTTGTGGGCTTCGCCGAGGAAACCGAGGATGGCCAGGCCGGACACGCCGGCTGCGATCTGAAATTCGACCAGGCTGGCGATGCTGCCCAGGTCGAGTGCGCCATCGGCGTGGAACGGCGTGGGGCAGATGGTATAGACACCGCGCGCAGTGGCCAGCGCGGAAGCAGGGGCAAGAGAAGAAGACATGCGCGACGTTCCATGAAGAGAGTGTGGAGCGGCGGCCCGCCAAGGGGCCGGACCGGAGAAGTTGGAAACGATTGTCGTGGAGTCACCCGCGCTTGTCGCATGCCTTTTTGTGCGCACGCCTTAACGTCGTGTTAATCGCCGCTTGCGGCCGATATGCATGCTTCTTCATGGGGCAGGCCGTAACCCTGGGCGCGCACCAGTTGCTGCAGTTCGGCAATGAAGGCCTGGGTCAATTGCGACAGCGGCTCGGTGCGCACGTGCACCAGGTTGGCCCGCAGGATGGGCGCCCGCGCCACCGGCCGCACCACCATCTGGCTGGTCCCGGCCCAGCTGCGCACCGAGAATTCATCCACCAGCGCCACGCCCGCGCCCATCTGCACCAGCGAACAGGCGTTCTGTGGCGAGCCCACTTCCATGATGGGCCGCAAGGCTTCTTCTTCGGACTGGTAGAAGCGCCCGACGATGCCGCCGAAGGGCGACTCGCGGTTGTACGAGATCAGCGGGAAGGGCCGCAGGTCGGCCAGGCTCAGGGTGCCGCGCCGCGTCAGCTCATGGTTGTAGGGCAGCACGCAGACCAGGCGATTGCTGCACAGGGGCGTGACCTGCAGGCTGGGATGCTCCATCGGCAGGATGATGATGCCCAGGTCGGCCTGGCGCGCCAGCAGGCGATCTTTCAGGTAGCCATAGTTGAGGCAGTGGAAGGTCAGCTTGACGTCCGGATGGCGATTGCGGAACAGCGCGATGGCCTGCGGGATCAGCATCTGCCCGATGCTCGGGCTGGAGACGATGTTGAGGATACCGCTGCGGTTTTCCGACAGGTCGGTGGCCAGCTCATTGACGCGCTGCACGGCCTGGTACACGTGTTCCACTTCATGGAACAGCTTCTTGGCCTCGGGCGTGGCATACAGCCGGCCCTTGATGCGTTCGAACAGGGCGAAGCCGACCCGTTGCTCGGTGTGGGACAGCAGACGGCTCACCGCCGGCTGCGAGACGAACAGCAATTGCGAGGCGCCGCTGATGGAGCCGGTCGTCATGACCGCCCGGAACACCTCGATCTGGCGCAGGTTCAGTGCCATGGATCCTCATCGCGCATAACAGCATGTTAAGGGGAACCGACAAATGAGCAAGGAGCATGCCCGTCAGCCTGGGGTACAGTCGTTGCCTGTGCTGACTCCTGTTTTGCGAGAAACCATCATGTCCAATGTCGCGGCCGACGGCCCTGCCCTGTTCGTCATCAATCCCAATAGTACGGCCGCCGTCACGCGCGGCATCGATGCAGCGATGGCGCCGCTGCGCATGGCCGGGGGGCCGGTCATCGAATGCCTGTCGCTGCCCTCCGGCCCGCCTGGCATCCAGACCCAGCAGGACGTGGACAGCGTGGCGCCACAGCTGGTATCGCTGGCGCGCTCCTTGCGTGCCCGTGCCGGTGCGTTCGTCATCGCCTGCTACTCCGATCCTGGCCTGCATGCGGTGCGCGAGGCGGTCGACGTGCCCGTGCTGGGCATCATGGAAAGTGGTGTGCTGACGGCCCTGACACTGGGCCAGCGCTTCGGCGTCATCGCCATCCTGCCGGGCTCGATCCCGCGCCATCTGCGTGCCTACGGGGCGATGGGCGTGCAAGCGCGGCTGGCGGGCGAACTGGCCATCGGCCTGAACGTGACCGAACTGGCCGATTACGACCGCACGCTGGCGCGCATGTGTGATGTCGGCCTGCGCCTGCGCGATACCCATGGCGCCGACGTGATCGTCATGGGATGTGCCGGCATGGCGGTCTATCGCGACGCCTTGCAGGAAGCCCTGGGCATACCGGTGGTCGAACCCAGCCAGGCGGCGGCGGCCATGGCGATCGGCCGCATCAAGATGAACTGGCATGGTGCGTGAGGGCCGATATGAATGAAAATACCCAGCAACTGATAGCGCAGCTGCGCAGCATCGTCGGCGACGCGGGCCTGGTCACGGCAGCCGAGGAGCAGTCTTTCTATGTGAAGGATTGGCTCAATAAATGGCAGGGTCGCGTCGCCGTGGTGGTGCGCCCGGCCGACACGGCGCAGACCGCCGAGGTGGTCCGCCTGTGCCACCTCACCCACACCCCCATCGTCACCCAGGGCGGCAATACCGGCATGAGCGGGGGAGCCACGCCTGACGACAGCGGCGCCCAGGTGATCCTCTCGACCACCCGCATGAACCGCATCCGCGCGGTGGATCCGATCAACAACACCATGACGGTCGACGCCGGCGTGATCCTGGCGCATGCGCAGGAAGCGGCGCGTGCGGCGGGACGCTATTTTCCGCTCAGCCTGGGTGCCGAAGGCAGTTGCACGGTCGGCGGCAACCTGGCCACCAATGCCGGCGGGATTGCGGTGCTGCGCTTTGGCAACATGCGCGAGCTGGCCCTGGGGCTGGAAGTGGTGCTGCCGGATGGGCGCATCTGGAATGGCTTGCGCGGCCTGCGCAAGGACAATACCGGCTACGACCTGCGTGATCTGTTCATCGGTTCGGAAGGCACGCTGGGCGTGATCACCGGGGCCGTACTGAAACTGTTCTCGCAACCGCACGCCCGTGCCACGGCCTGGGTCGGCAGCGACAGCCTGCAACAACTGGCCGAGCTGCTGGCGCGCACCCGGGCACGCTGCGGTGACCGGCTGGTGGCCTTCGAGATGATGTCGGCCGCCTCGCTGGCGCTGGTCCTGCAGCACGTCAGCGACACCCGTGCGCCGCTGGCGCAACCGGCCCGCTACAACGCCCTGATTGAACTGGCCGATACCGAGGACGTGGGCTTGCAGGCCATGCTGGAAGAGCTGCTCGGGCAGGCCATGGAGGATGGGCTGGTAAGCGACGCCATGCTCTGCACCAGCGGCACGCAGGCCGCGGCGCTGTGGAAAATCCGGGAGGGGATTTCACAGGCGCAGGTGCGGGCCGGCAAGGTCATCAAGCACGACATCGCGCTACCGATCTCGGCCATTGCCGGTTTCGTGGACGAGGCTGAAGCGCTCATCTCTGCGTGCGGGTTGCAGGCAGAGATCATCAACTTCGGCCACCTGGGCGATGGCAACCTGCACTTCAATGTAATGATCCCGCTGTCCTCCTCGTATGAAGAGGTCAAGCAGGCCACGCTGCAACTGAACCGGCTGGTGCACGACCTCGTAACGGAGAAACTAGGCAGCATCAGCGCCGAACACGGCGTGGGCCAATTGCGGCGCGACGAACTGCGACACTACAAGTCGCCGCTGGAGATGGAACTGATGTTGCGCATCAAGCAGGCGTTTGATCCGAACCTGATCATGAATCCGGGGAAGCTGCTCTAGAGGATGAACCACGCAGGCGTGACCCCATGAAAAAAATGGCGGCCCCGAGGGTCCGCCATTTTTTCATGCATGACGCTGCGCTTACTTCTTGCGCTGCGGCGGCAAGTCCGTGCAATGCCCTTCTGCCACTTCCGCTGCCATGCCCAGGGACTCGCCCAGAGTCGGGTGCGGGTGGATGGTCTTGCCGATATCGACCGCATCGGCGCCCATCTCGATGGCCAGGGCCACTTCGCCGATCATGTCGCCTGCATGGGTACCAACGATGCCGCCACCGATGATGCGATGGGTCTCGGCATCGAAGAGCAGCTTGGTGAAGCCTTCCGAACGGCCATTGGCCACGGCGCGACCGGATGCGGCCCACGGGAAGTGACCCTTCTCGATCTTGATGCCCTTGGCCTTGGCTTCGTCTTCGGTCACGCCGACCCATGCCACTTCCGGATCGGTATAAGCCACCGAAGGAATGACGCTGGCGTCGAAGAAGCTCTTCTCGCCGGCAATCGCTTCGGCCGCCACGTGGCCTTCATGCACCGCCTTGTGCGCCAGCATGGGCTGGCCCACCAGGTCGCCGATGGCGAAGATGTGCGGGACGTTGGTGCGCATCTGCTTGTCCACGGCAATGAAGCCGCGATCCGAGACGATCACGCCAGCCTTGTCGGCCGACAGCTTCTTGCCGTTCGGGCTGCGACCCACCGCCACCAGCACCAGGTCGTACAGCTGCGGCTCGGGTGCGGTGGCACCAGCTTCAGCGGCTTCGAAAGTGACCTTGATGCCTTCCGGCAGCGCTTCCACGGCCACGGTCTTGGTCTTGACCATGACGTTATCGAAGCGCTTCTCGTTGAACTTCTGCCAGACCTTGACCATATCGCGGTCGGCGCCCTGCATCAGGCCATCCATCATCTCGACCACATCGATGCGTGCACCCAGGGTGGAATAGACGGTGGCCATTTCCAGGCCGATGATGCCGCCGCCGATGACCAGCATACGCTTGGGCACCTGGCGCAGTTCCAGCGCGCCGGTCGAATCGACGATGCGCGGATCCTGCGGCACGAAAGGCAGGTTCACCACCGAGGAACCGGCCGCGATGATGGCGTGCTTGAACTGCACTACCTTCTTGCTGCCATCCGCAGCGGTGACTTCGATATGGTTGGGGCCGGCGAACTGGCCTTCGCCATTGACCACCGCCACCTTGCGGGCCTTGGCCATGCCGGCGAGGCCACCGGTCATGGTGCCGATCACCTTGTCCTTGTAGGCGCGCAGCTTGTCGATGTCGATCTCGGGCTTGCCGAAGGTGACACCGTGCGAAGCCATTGCCGCAGTCTCGTCGATCACGGCGGCCACGTGCAGCAGTGCCTTGGAGGGGATGCAACCGACATTGAGGCAGACGCCGCCGAGCGTGGATTCACGCTCGACGATGACGGTGTTCAGGCCCAGGTCGGCAGCGCGGAAGGCCGCCGAGTAACCACCGGGGCCACCGCCCAGCACCATCACGTCGCACTGCACGTCAGCGCTGCCGCCGAAGCTGGCCGCCGTCGGTGCGGCAGCGGGAGCGGCTGCCGGAGCAGGCGCTGCAGCCGGGGCAGGTGCAGCAGCCGGAGCCGGGGCTGCAGCGGCTTCGCCGGCCGCTTCCACCAGCAACAGCAGCGAACCTTCGGCGACCTTGTCGCCGACCTTGACCTTGACTTCCTTGACCACGCCCGCCTGGCTGGACGGGATTTCCATGCTGGCCTTGTCGGATTCGACGGTGATCAGCGACTGGTCCACCTTGATGGTGTCGCCGACCTTGACCATCACCTCGATGACTTCGACTTCCTTGAAATCCCCGATATCGGGGACCTTGACTTCAGAGAGACTCATTGTCCTGACTCCGTAATGTTCGGTGGTGGCTTAGAGGAGCGACTTGCGCAGGTCGCCCAGCACGTCGGCGAGATACGCCGAGAAGCGCGCGCCCATGGCGCCGTCGATGACACGGTGGTCATAGGACAGCGAGGTCGGCAGCATCAGGCGCGGCACGAATTGCTTGCCATCCCACACCGGCTTGGTGATCGACTTGGACAGGCCCAGGATCGCCACTTCCGGCGCATTGATGATGGGCGTGAAGGCAGTGCCGCCAATGCCACCCAGCGAGGAGATGGTGAAGGTGGCGCCTTGCATGTCGGCAGGCTTCAGCTTGCCGTCACGGGCCTGCGCGGACAGTTCGCCCATTTCGGTAGCGATCTGGCCGATGCTCTTCTGGTCGGCGTTCTTGATGACCGGGACCACCAGGCCATTCGGGGTATCGGCGGCGAAGCCGATGTTGTAGTACTTCTTCAGGATCAGGTTCTCGCCCTTCTCGTCCAAGGACGCATTGAAGGCCGGGAACTTCTTCAGCGCCGAGACGCTGGCCTTGATGACGAAGGCCAGCATGGTCAGCTTGACCGGCGACTTGGCCTTGGCGAAGGCATCGTTGGAGGTCTTGCGGAATTCTTCCAGCTCGGTCACGTCGGCTTCGTCGAACTGCGTCACGTGGGGGATCATCACCCAGTTGCGATGCAGGTTGGGGCCGCTGATCTTCTTGATGCGTGACAGCGGTTGCAGTTCGGTTTCACCGAACTTGCTGAAGTCCAGCGACGGCCACGGCAGCAGGTTCATGCCCGTGCCGCTGCCATTGGTGGCAGGTGCAGAAGCCGCCACCGAGGTGGAACCGGCCATGACGCCCTTGACGAAGTTCTGCACGTCCAATTGCAGGATGCGGCCCTTGGGACCGGTAGCCGGCACGCGCGACAGGTCCACACCCAGCTCGCGGGCGAACTTGCGCACGGATGGCGAAGCGTGGGCCTTGCCACCGGTGCTGGTGGCCGAAGCGGTAGCGATGGCCGGCACGGCGGCGGCAGCCGGTGCGGGGGCTGCGGCAGGCGCAGGTGCAGCCGCAGGGGCGGGCGCGGCTGCAGGCGCAGCAGCGGGAGCAGCGGCAGGCGCACCGCCCGCGACTTCGATGGTGGCGATGATGCTGCCCTTGGACACCTTGTCACCCAGCTTGACCTTCAGTTCCTTGATCACGCCAGCGTGGCTGGAGGGGATCTCCATGCTGGCCTTGTCGGATTCCACGGTCAACAGCGACTGCTCGGCCTTGACGGTATCACCCACCTTGACCATCACTTCGATGACTTCCACTTCCTTGAAGTCGCCGATGTCCGGGACTTCGATCTCGACGGTGCCGCCAGCAGCGGCTGCCGGTGCAGCAGCAGGGGCCGGTGCCGGGGCGGAGGCCTGCGCGGCCGCAGGAGCGGCAGCGGCGGCTTGCGGTGCGGCGGCGGGAGCAGCAGCGCCCTCGCCTTCGACGATCACCAGCAGCGAGCCTTCGGCCACCTTGTCGCCGACCTTGACCTTGATTTCCTTGACCACGCCCGCCTGGCTGGACGGGATTTCCATGCTGGCCTTGTCGGATTCGACCGTGATCAGCGACTGGTCGACCTTGATCGTATCGCCGACCTTGACCATCACCTCAATGACTTCGACTTCCTTGAAATCGCCGATGTCCGGGACTTTTACTTCGACTTGACTCATCTGATGCGCTCCGTTGTTCTGTTCCCTGGCGCTGTGCCGGGAGAAGTATTCGCTTGGGGAAGGTGCTGCCGGGGCAGCGGACCTCCCCGTTGGGGTGGCAGTTCCAGACACGACACATCCCCGCGATCAGCAGGCTGAGGCGGGGATGGTCGGTCAGGCAGTCCTTACACGGTCACCGGGTTGGGCTTGTTGGGATCGATGCCGTACTTGGCGATGGCTTGCGCCACCACTTCCGGCTTGATCTTGCCTTCATCGGCCAGCGACTTCAGGGCGGCCACGGTCACGAAGTAACGGTTCACTTCGAAGAACTCACGCAGCTTGGCGCGGGTGTCCGAACGGCCGTAGCCGTCGGTGCCCAGCACCTTGTAGGAACGGCCCTTCGGCACGAAGGCGCGGACCTGCTCGGCGTAGGTGCGCATGTAGTCGGTGGAGACCACGATCGGGCCTTCGCTGCCTTCCAGCGATTGCTCGAAGTAGCTCTTCTTCGGGGCCTCGGCCGGGTGCAGCATGTTCCAGCGTTCCACGTCCTGGCCATCGCGCGCCAGCAGGGTGAAGGACGGTGCGGACCAGACGTCGGCGTCAACCTTCCAGTCATCACGCAGCAGGTCGGCGGCGGCGATGACTTCGCGCAGGATGGTGCCCGAACCCAGCAGTTGCACGCGCAGCTTGTTTTCCTTGCCGCCTTCGTTGAGCAGGTACAGGCCCTTGATGATGCCCTCTTCCTGGCCCGGCTTGATGCCAGGGTGGCCGTAGTTCTCGTTCATCACGGTGATGTAGTAGAACACGTCTTCCTGGTTGGCCACCATGCGGCGCAGGCCGTCATGGATGATCACCGCGACTTCGTGCGCGAAGGTCGGGTCGTAGGGGATGCAGTTCGGAATCGCCGAAGCGAACACGTGGCTGTGCCCGTCTTCGTGCTGCAGGCCTTCACCGTTCAGGGTGGTACGGCCGGCGGTGCCGCCGATCAGGAAACCGCGTGCGCGCATGTCACCGGCTGCCCAGGCCAGGTCGCCGATACGCTGCAGACCGAACATGGAGTAGTAGGTGTAGAACGGAATCATCACGCGGTTGTTGGTCGAGTACGAGGTCGCCGCAGCGATCCACGAGCTCATGCCGCCCGCTTCGTTGATGCCTTCCTGCAGGATCTGGCCGGCCTTGTCTTCGCGGTAGTACATCACCTGGTCCTTGTCGACCGGTTCGTACAGCTGGCCGACCTGGCTGAAGATGCCGATCTGGCGGAACAGGCCTTCCATACCGAAGGTACGGGACTCGTCGACCATGATGGGCACCACGCGCGGGCCCAGGTTGGGGTCGCGCAGCAGTGCGGTCAGCACGCGCGAATAAGCGGCGGTGGTGGAGATCTCACGGCCTTCGGCAGTGGGTTCCAGCATGGCCTGGAAGGCCGACAGTTCCGGCACCGGCAGCTTTTCGTCAGCGTGCACGCGGCGTTGCGGCAGGTAACCGCCCAGGGCCTTGCGGCGCTCGTGCAGGTACTGCATTTCCGGTGCGTCGTCAGCGGGCTTGAAGAACGGGATGTTCGGCAGTTCAGCATCCGAGATCGGCAGCTGGAAGCGGTCGCGCATGGCGCGGATGGCTTCGTCGTCCAGTTTCTTGGTGTTGTGCGCGGTGTTGCGCGCTTCGCCGGCCTTGCCGAAGCCATAGCCCTTGATGGACTTGGCCAGGATCACGGTGGGCTGGTCCTTGGATTCCTGCGCGACCTTGAAGGCGGCGTAGATCTTGTGCGGGTCGTGGCCGCCACGGGTCAGGCGCCAGATGTCGTCATCCGACATCTTGGAGACCATTTCCAGCAGCTTGGGATGCTTGCCGAAGAAGTGCTTGCGCACGTAGGCGCCATCCTTGGCCTTGTAGTTCTGGTACTCGCCGTCGACGGTTTCCATCATGACCTTCTGCAGGATGCCGTCCTTGTCCTTGGCCAGCAGCTCGTCCCAGCCGCTGCCCCAGATGACCTTGACCACGTTCCAGCCGGCGCCGCGGAAGTCGGACTCCAGTTCCTGGATGATCTTGCCGTTGCCGCGCACCGGGCCGTCCAGGCGCTGCAGGTTGCAGTTGACCACGATGACCAGGTTGTTCAGCTTTTCACGGCCGGCCATGCCGATGGCGCCCATCGATTCCGGCTCGTCCATCTCGCCGTCGCCGCAGAAGGCCCAGACCTTGCGGTTGTCGGTCTTGGCGATGCCACGGGCGTGCAGGTACTTCAGGAAGCGGGCCTGGTAGATCGCCATCAAGGGGCCCAGGCCCATCGAGACGGTCGGGAACTGCCAGAATTCCGGCATCAGCTTGGGGTGCGGGTAGGACGACAGACCGTGACCATCGGCTTCGCGGCGGAAGTGGATCAGTTGGTCTTCGGTCAGGCGGCCTTCCAGGAAGGCGCGTGCGTAGATGCCGGGCGAGGAGTGGCCCTGGATATACAGCAGGTCGCCGCCGTGGTCTTCGGTCGGGGCGTGCCAGAAGTGGTTGAAGCCGATGCCCAGCATGTTGGCCAGCGAGGCGAAGGAAGACAGGTGACCACCCAGGTCGCCATCCACGCGGTTGGCCTTGACCACCATGGCCATGGCGTTCCAGCGCATCCAGGAGCGCAGGCGCTCTTCATATTCCAGGTTGCCCGGGCAGTGCTCGCCCTGGTCGGCGGGAATGGTGTTGACGTAGGCGGTGTTGCTGGAGAAGGGGATATGGGCGCCACGGCGGCGGGCCAGATCGACCATGCGTTCCATCAGGTAGTGGGCGCGATCCGGGCCTTCCTTTTCGATCACGGCTTCGAGGGCATCGAGCCACTCCTGGGTTTCCATCACATCGGGATCGTTGGCGGCCTGCGCCAGAACTTGATCGATTTGGGCTGACATGTCATGTCTCCTGGTTGTTGAGAGATCCGTCCGGTCAGGTGGACCAGCGGGTCGGTCGGTTCATTCGGTAGCAATGCCGCCGGCAGGTGATGCAGGAAAAGCCGTCATGTGTTGACTGTGCCACAACCCTTCCCGGCCCGTGGGGCAAGGCCTGGGTGGCGCAGCAGGCTTAAATGTACGGTCTTCCAGCCGTGTGGACGACGAATTTTATCAGGGAATTTTTGATTTTCAAATTACGATAATCAATTTCATAATGCGAAAATATGCTGCAAAGCGGCATGGATAGCGGCTTCCAGGGCCTCGTATTTTTACTATATCGGCTTGTGGGCGCGGTTTTCTTGCCCTGTTTGCAATGCGGCAAAGGCCTGCTGGAGCGCCTTAAAGAGCATTTTTGACGCGGCAAAAGTGAACGAAAATAATTGCCAATCCAGCAACGAAGGGCATTTCCACGCGATCAACAAAAACGCCTCGTCCAGGGACGAGGCGTTGCCTGTTGGTTACTTCTTCAACTATTGCTCTATATAAATGAAGACAAATTAGATGGCGATGTTGCCCAGGGTGCTAGCGCGATAAGCCGCGACGAAGGTATCGAAGTCTCCCACCTGGGTGCGCTCGATGTCGCGCTGGGCATCCAGCGAGGCCTGGGCGATGACCACGAAGTCGGCCGTCTTGGACGGCGGCAGCGGACGGGCGATCAGTTCTGCGGCCTGGCGCTGGCTGTTGGCCAGGGTATAGGCCGGGAAGGAGTTACCAGACGCACGGATCTCGCGCAGCACCCGCGCCGAGGGCGTACTGTCGGGATCGGCCAGCTTGGCGCGCTGGGCGGCCAGGCTGTCTTGGTGCTGGCTGCCGCCCAGATGGCGGTCCAGCAGTTCGGCGACCGGCGCCATGCGGTCCAGCAACTGATGGCCCCAGTCGGTCAGCAGGATGGATTCACCCTTGGAGTGCAGTTGCAGGCCGGGACGGCGACCTTCCTTGACGGTGGCCAGGAAGTTGGCACGGTTTTCCGCGCCCTCCTCGTCCGAGGTCAGGCAGCTCGACTCCAGCGCCAGGAAGTGCAGGAAGACATCCAGGAAGCGGGCGGCTTCCAGCCCGATGCCCAACGGATTGAAGGGATCGATGTCCATGCAGCGCACTTCCACATACTGCACGCCGCGCGCCGAGAGCGCCTGTACCGGACGCTCGCCGCTGTTGATGACGCGCTTGGGGCGGATCGAGGAGTAGAACTCGTTTTCGATCTGCAGGATGTTGGTATTGATCTGTACCCATTCGCCGTCGCGCTTGGTACCGATGGCTTCATAGGGCGGATACGGCTGGCTGACCGCATGCGACAGGCTGCGGATGTAGGCCGGCAGGTTGTTGTAGTGCGGCGTGATGTTGGCCTGGGCGTGGTTCTGGTAACCCAGGTCGCTCATGCGCAGGCTGGTGCCGTAGGGCAGGTAGAGCGTGTCTTCCGAGAGCGTCTCCAGCTGATGCGGGCGGCCGCGCAGGAAGTTGGTCGCCACGGCCGGCGATGCACCGAAGAGGTACATCAGCAGCCAGCTGTAGCGGCGGAAGTTGCGGATCAGGGCGATGTAGCGCTCGGACTGGTAATCGCGGCGCGACAGCGAGGGATCGACGGTATCGTCCTCGTCGCGCAGGACTTCCCACAGGTCTTCACTTAATGAGAAGTTGTAGTGAATCCCGGCGATGCATTGCATGGTGCGGCCATAGCGCAGCGCCAGGCCACGGCGATAGACGTGCTTCAACATGCCGATGTGCGAGCTGCCATACCAGGCGATGGGAATCTCGTCTTCCGGCGGCAGTACGCAGGGCATGGAGGCATTCCACAGGAATTCGCCATCGAGCTTGGCATAGGCAAAGCGATGGATCTCGTCCAGGCGCTGCAGGGCATCGGCGATGTCGGGCATGGCCGGGGTGATGAATTCCAGCAACGCTTCGGAGTAATCGGTGGTGATCAGGTCATTGGTCAGGGCCGAACCCAGCGCCGGCGGATGGGGCGTGCGGGCCAGATGGCCGTGGGCATCCACGCGCAGCGTCTCCCGCTCCACGCCGCGCAGGCCCTGGCCCAGCAGCGCAAGATGGTGCGGCTGGGAAAGCTGTTGCAGGCGGCGGGTCAGGAGATCGGTCATGCGGTAGTCCTTGTATCTGGGTGCTCTCTGTCAGGAGCGGGGTCCTCTGGATGCGGGAGCATAACCGAAATTGCAAATCGCCGTCGTGCGCTGCCCCAAAAGCCGACAGCAAGGAAAGGCCGGACGAATGTTTTCAATCAGGCAACAAGCTCTCGCCGCCCCTGCATGTCGTCCGTCCTGCCGCCTGGCTTTATAATCACGGGTTCTGGCGCCTTGCGCCCTTCAGTGGCCCGGCCTGTCCGGCGCCTTCCTCCCAGCCCTGCCTTTTATTTGCCTTATCTGCCATGTCTGCCCAACTGATCGACGGAAACCTGCTCTCCCAACAACTGCGCGCCGAGGTCGCCCAACGCGCCGCCGCCCTCACCGCCCAGGGCAAGCAACCCGGCCTGGCCGTGATCCTGGTGGGCGACAGCCCGGCTTCCCAGGTCTACGTGCGCAACAAGGTCAAGGCCTGCCAGGACAATGGCCTTCATTCCGTTCTTGAGAAATATGAAGCCTCGATGACGGAAGCCGAGCTGCTGGCCCGCATCGATGCCCTCAACAGCGATCCCAAGATCAACGGCATCCTGGTCCAGCTGCCGCTGCCGGCGCATATCGACGCCCACAAGGTAATCGAAGCCATCGCCCCGGAAAAGGACGTGGACGGCTTCCACGTCAGCAACGCCGGCCTGTTGATGACCGGCCAGCCGCTGTTCCGCCCCTGCACGCCCTATGGCGTCATGAAGATGCTGGAATCGATCAATTACCCGGTGCGCGGCGCCAATGCCGTGGTGGTCGGTGCTTCCAACATCGTCGGCAAGCCGCAGGCGATGTTGCTCTTGCAAGCCGGCGCCACCGTCACCATCTGCAATTCCAAGACCCGTGACCTCGGCCACCACACCCGCCAGGCCGACATCCTGGTGGTCGCTACCGGCAAGCGCAACATCGTCACTGCGGATATGGTCAAGCCTGGCGCGGTCGTCATCGACGTCGGCATGAACCGCGATGACAACGGCAAGCTGTGCGGCGACGTCGATTTTGCCAATGCCAAGGAAGTTGCCGGCTGGATCACCCCGGTGCCGGGTGGCGTGGGTCCGATGACCATCACCATGCTGCTGGTCAACACCATCGAAGCCGCCGAACGCAGCTGATCGGCACGCCTTTAGCGCAATCCCCTCCGGCAGCCTGGCTGCCGGATGTTTACTGAGAAACGAGAGCCCATGACCACCACCGACATCGCCGCCAATCCCCTGCTCGACTTCTCGGGCTATGCCCAGTTCGATGCGATCAAGCCCGAACACGTCACCCCGGCGCTGGACAAGCTGCTGGCCGACGCCAGCCGCTTGGTGACCGAACTGGAAGCGCCGATGGCCGAGGTCACCTGGGACAACTTCGTCGAACCGCTGGAGTCGGCCACCGAAAAGCTGGGCCGCGCCTGGAGCGTGGTCGGCCACCTGAATTCGGTGATGGACACCCCGGCCCTGCGTGCCACCTACAACGAGAACCAGCCGCGCCTGGTGGAATTCTGGACCTCGCTGGGCCAGAACCTGGCCTTGTTCGAGAAGTACAAGGCGCTGCAGGCCAGCCCGGCCTTCGCTTCCCTGTCGGCGGCGCGCCGCAAGGTGGTGGACAATGCCGTGCGCGACTTCCGCCTGTCCGGTGCCGAACTGGCCGACGACAAGAAGGAACGCTTCGCCGAGATCCAGGAAAAGCAGGCCATGCTGACCACCCGTTTCTCCGAAAACGTGCTGGATGCCACCAATGATTTCGCCCTCTTCGTCGAGGACGAGGCCGAATTGTCGGGGATTCCGGCCGATGTGAAGCAAGCTGCACGTGCCGCCGCCGAGAAGGACGGCAAGCCCGGCTACAAGTTCACCCTGCACTTCCCCTCTTATTTCCCCGTTCTGCAATATGCAGATAATCGCGCGCTGCGCGAGAAAATCTACCGCGCCAACGCCACCAAGGCGTCGGAGCTGGGCGTCAAGCCGGAATGGGACAACAGCGCCAACATCGACCAGATCCTGCAATTGCGCAAGGAAGAAGCGCAACTGCTGGGCTATGCCAACTTCGCCGAAGTCTCGCTGGTGGCCAAGATGGCCAAGTCACCCAGCGAAGTGATCGCCTTCCTGGAAGACCTGGGCCAGCGCGCCCGCCCCTTCGGTCAGAAAGACTATGAAGAACTGAAGACCTTCGCCCGCGAAAAGCTGGGCCTGGATGAGCTCAAGGCGTGGGACAGCACCTATGCCTCCGAAAAACTGCGCGAGCAGCGCTACGCCTTCTCGGAACAGGAAGTGAAGCAATATTTCCCCGAGCCCAAGGTGGTCGGCGGCCTGTTCCAGGTGGCGCAGCAGCTCTTCGGCGTGCAGATCAAGCCCGATACCGCCCCGGTCTGGCACAAGGATGTGAAGTTCTTCCGCATCGAGCGCGACGGCCAGCTGGTCGGCCAGTTCTACCTGGACCTGTATGCCCGCTCCGGCAAGCGTGGCGGCGCCTGGATGGATGACGCCCGCGCCCGCCGCCTGACCGCGCAGGGCGTGCAAACCCCGATTGCCTACCTGGTCTGCAACTTCACCGAACCTGCCGTGGTCGATGGCGTGACCAAGCCGGCTCTGTTCACCCATGATGAAGTCATCACCCTGTTCCATGAGTTTGGCCATGGTCTGCACCACATGCTGACGCAAGTCGATGAAGTGGGCGTATCGGGTATTTCCGGTGTGGAATGGGATGCGGTGGAACTGCCTTCGCAGTTCATGGAAAACTTCTGCTGGGAATGGGATGTGCTGCAGCAGCTGACCTCGCATGCAGAAACCGGCGAGCCGCTGCCGCGTGCGCTCTACGACAAGATGATCGCCGCCAAGAACTTCCAGTCCGGCTTGCAGATGCTGCGCCAGGTGGAGTTCTCACTGTTCGACATGCTGATCCACCATGAATATGAAGTGGGTGGCAACCAGACCGTGCAGCAACTGCTCGACAGCGTGCGCGACCGCATCGCCGTGATCCGTCCGCCGGAGTTCAACCGCTTCCAGCATTCGTTCTCGCACATCTTTGCGGGTGGGTATGCGGCGGGTTACTACAGCTACAAGTGGGCGGAAGTGCTGTCGGCTGACGCTTACAGCGCCTTTGAAGAGGCGGCTGCCAGCAGCGGCAATGTGATCTCGCTGGAAACCGGCCGCCGCTTCCAGCAGGAAATCCTGGCTGTGGGCGGTTCGCGTCCGGCTATCGAGTCATTCAAGGCGTTCCGTGGGCGGGAGCCGAGCATTGATGCGCTGCTGCGGCATAGTGGGATGGCGGCCTGAGTAGTAGTCGGCTCAATGAAGGAGCAGAATGGACTGTCAGTGTAGACAGTTCGCCAGATGGACAATGAAGCCTTGGCGAGAGTCAAGGCTTTTTTAATTTTTAGAGCAACATCTAAGCAGCGCAACGGCGCGGAATTTGTTAGTACGGCCTTGCTAAAACCGGTGACCGGTGCAAGCTTTACGAACCTTGAAACAGATGTTCTTGGACCTTAGGGACTTGGGCTATGAGGGGTCGTATGACCGCGTGGCGGCCTTCGGAAGGCAGTGGAAAGCGGATCAGATGGAGAGGGTCAATTCTGCGAGCAAATCAACAATGAGCAGGTTTGTGGTCTAAACGCGGACAACTTAGGATATAAATTTCCGAGGAAGTGGGGGGAGTTTTCAGTCAGCGAGAAGCGATTCATTTCAACCTAACTATGGAGATTTTTCCACTGTTTAAGATGACTATCAATTGCAGAATCGAGAAATTGGGAAAAAGTGTTCCATGCTTTCGTCGGGCTCTCTTGCCCCTCAAAAAATTGAAATATCGGGGGATCTTCTTCTTCGGAAAGAAAATAATTTATCTCATACCCCTGATGCATACAAAACACTTTGGCGCATGTACCAAGTATCGTACTTTTACCAAGTTCAGCCAATAAACCCATTGCTTGGGCGTGTCCGATTTTTTGTGTAAACGGGATTTCGTTTAATTCATAGAGATACGTTCACCGAACTGGATAGTAAACCGAGTCAGTGCAGCTTTCCAATCTCGGATGGGCAGCGTCCACTTTTTACTGATGTTGCGCAGGGCCAGGAAGAAGAGTTTAATCAGCGCCTCATCGCTGGGGAACGAGCCCCGGTTCTTAGTCAGCTTGCGCAAACTCATGTTGACCGACTCGATGGCATTGGTCGTATAGATGACCTTTCGAATCTCTGGTGGGAAGTCGAAGAACGGAATCAGACGGGGCCAGTTGCGCCGCCAGGATTGGCCGATAGGCAGATACTCTGCATCCCATTTCTCTTCGAATTCACCGAGTCGGAGTTCGGCTTCTTCGGCGGTTGCCGACTGGTAAATCAATCGTAGGTCAGCCGCCACCTCCGGACGTCGTTTCCATGAGACGTAATTCAAGCTGTGCCGGACCATGTGGACGATACACAGCTGCACCGTGGTCTTCGGGAACACAGCTTCGATGGCATCCGGGAAGCCCTTCAAGCCGTCAACGCAAGCGATGAAGATATCTTGCACGCCGCGATTACGCAGCTCAGTGACAACCTGCAGCCAGAACTTGGCGCCTTCCGTTTGCGCTAGCCACAGTCCCAACACCTCCTTCTCACCGTCCATGGTGATGCCGATGGCTAGGTAGACGGCTTTTACTCGCACCGTTCCTTCACGCACTTTGACATGGATACAGTCGAGATAAACGATGGGATAAATTGGATTCAATGGCCTAGCTTGCCAGGCTTTGACTTCATCGACAACGGCGTCAGTGACCGATGAAATCAGGCTGGGTGACACCTCGGTTCCATACATCTCTTCCAGGTGCGCCTGAATCTCTCTTACTGTCATGCCACGGGCATACAGCGAAATAATCTTGTCGTCGAAGCCGGCCCAGCGCGTCTGATGCTTGGTTACCAGCTTCGGTTCGAAGCTGCCATGACGGTCTCGAGGAACTTCAATTGGCAACTCGCCGAATTCGCCCTTTAGCGTCTTGCGACTCTTGCCGTTTCGGGTGTTGCCCGACTCATTGGCTACGCTCCCGTGCTTCTCATGGCCCAGGTGCTCGCTCAGCTCGGCTTCCAGGGCTCGTTCCACCACCAGCTTGGTGAGATGCTTCAACAGGCCTTCTTCACCTATTAAATCTTCGGGATTCTTGTAATTGGCTAGCAATCCAGCCAGTAATTCTTCGGGTACGTCGTGTTTCTTTTTACTCATTGTGGCTCCGGACAAGGCGACAGTTTCCTGCCAATAGTCCGTTTACACAAAATTATGTACAGGCCCGCCTGGGCACTGCCACCAAGACGCAAGGAAGGAAGCTTGCTCCTCAACTCCGCTGACACTGCCGGCAGAATGCCCGGCAGCTTTTCCTCAAAAGTTGCGACAACGCGGAACCAGTTTCCATCTTGCTCTGCCTTCTTGACCTCCTCTTGCAAACGCATGGAAAAGACCTGCCACGCGATTGCGTCATTGAATGCATAAGTGCGCTCCGCGCCCGCCCCCATCTGCTGTGCAGAACGCTGTGCATCCTGCCAGACAATTTCCAGTGGTCCCAACCAGAGGAGGAAGGCCAGCATAGCCGCCAACATTCGCTGCCAGAGCGCGCGGGGTTTCGGTCATGTACCAACAGAGAGCATCAGCGAAGAACCAGCTAACGGCGGCCCCTGCCGCAAAAACCTTCTCGACATGGCATTGGATGAGGTGGCGCGTTGCATGAGATTCCCCGATTTTTCTTGTATGCGTATTCCCGGACCGGCGCGCGATCAAACGACACTCCGGTCTTGCGTCACCGATGCGGTGACAACGATGTTTATTGCTGGATTTTTGCCGAAGAGGTCAGTTCGCCAACCAGTTTCAGGGTGGCTTGCTCGAGCGCCTTGCGTTCCATGGTCTGGCGCAACGCGGCCTTTACGTCGTCGTATTGCGGCACTTGAGTTGGCCGCAGCTGATCCAGCCGGATGACGTATCGCTCGTTGTTCCAGACCACCGGCGCCTGCGTCACACCACCAGGGACCAGTTCAGAAATCGCCTGCGCTACCGGCAGGGGAAGGTTTTGCGTCTTGCCTTCAGTAGCCGGCAACTTGAAACTCACCCATTCAAGCTCGCCGCCTCGATTCTTGTTGGCAGCGGTGCTGTATTGCGCTGCGAGCTTCGCAAAGTCTGCCCCGGCCTTGACTTGTTCCAGGACTTTCTGGGCGCTGGCTTCGTCTTCAACCTGAATCAGCCGAGCCTTGTACTCATTAGGCCCGAGACTTCCAACAATGGCGTTGAACTGCTCGCGTACCATATCCTCGGTAACGGGCGATGGCTTGATCGCATCACGCAAATAGAGCTGGATCATCGCGGCATCCTTGGCCTCCTGCATGGCCTTCTTGACTTCAGGACGATTTTCCAGCGCCGGACTCTTGATGGCCTGCTGACGGAATAGCTCCCGTGCGATGAGTTGCGATTTGACTGCATTGCGTAGCTGTGCAGAGTCAGGCAATCCCGTGAGCTTGATGGCCTCCTGGACCTGGCTTTCAGGAATGTTCTTGCCATTGACGACGGCGGCCACACCGGCCGGAGGCGAAGACTTGTCGATCGTCTGAGCAAACAGCAAGGCGGGTACGATCAACAAGCTGGTACAAAGCGTATGACGGAGAGAAAGGCTATTCATCATTTTTCATATCCTTTTTAAAAATGGTCTTTGATCAGATTGGGTCCATGGCGCTAGTACGACCAGTTCAATGTAGCCAGCAACAAGGTTTCCCTTCTCGGCAGGAAATTGGGTTGTTGCACAGGCCGGCCGAGTGTGAGCTCACTGGTCCAGGCATGCTTTGCGCTTTGGTACTGCAGGCGTGTGCCCAGCCCCAGACCGGACAGCCTGCGTGTCTGGCCCTCTGCAATCAGTTCGGTGATGCCCGTATCAAAAAATACGTAAGGTTCGATACGGACGTCGGCCACGGCGGGCGTATTGCTCCACACGATTTCGTTTCTTGAATAGGCTCCCCGGTCGCCACTCACTCCGCTCTCGCGAAATCCTCGAACAGACGACATGCCACCGACGAAGATTTGCTCGGACCCGAACAATGCCTGCCGTGTCCATTGGCCGTTTACCTGCATACGCATCATGAATTGGGTCGCGTCGGGAGACGGCAGCGCAAAAGAAAATGCGCCATTGACATCCAGTTTCGTGAACTGGCCATGCGCTTCGCTATCCTGGATCTGCGCACTATCCTTGTCGGCGCCGAAGGCGGACAAGCCGCGCGATACGCCGCCCTCCAGCGTCAGGCTTGCCGGTCGTTTTTCGATGAGAAAGCGCCATAGCTTATTGATTGCCACACGCAGCACCGAAAGCTTCTGCGGTGCCAACGGCAGATTGTTGATATCGCGTTCCGAGCGACGTAATGACAGGGTGACATCCAATGCCAGTTTGGAGGCCTGACTCCGGGAAATCACGCGATTCCAGCCCCAGGTACTGGCCAGGGTCTTGCCATATAACAGAGCAGTATCGCTGATGAGTGCCTGATATTCCGACAGCGACGTCGTATAGCTGAAGGTGTTGTACCCAAGCGGCACAGAAGCCGATCCCACCAGAGCATTGGTTTCACGGCTGCCGCTGTAGTTGAACGAGACGATCTCCTGGAATCCGAGCAGGTTGTCTGCCTCTACGCCAACCCGCGTGCGATTCAATCCGGTCTGCTGACTGCCGTAATTATCCATGCCCGCGCTGAACCACAACCGGTCACCGATCGTATTCTTGATACCGATGATGGACCCACCTGGCGAACTGCCGGGCAATATCTGCATTTCGGCCTTGTTACGCCGCATGCGGTTGATTTGCTCAACGCCCTGCTCCAGATCGGCGAGATGAAGCACGTCGTCCGGCGCTGCCGGAATCGCCATCCGCACCCCGAAATCCGTGAGCCAGCCTCCACTGTCGGGCTGCGCGGCGTAATCGCTCGGTGAAATCTGCTGTCCGTTCAGTTGAATGGATTCGATCTTTCCTGAGACCAGCGTGATGACCAGTGTTCCTGATCGCAGGTTCTGTTCGCCCAAATAAGCACGACTGGTAATCAAACCTTCATTGACGAAGCGCTCAGTCAGACGGCGCAATAATTGATTGATGCGGGCGCTTCCCAAGCTTTTTTTCAAGAAAGGCTGAGCAATTTTTTGAAGGTCGGATGAAGACAATACCGCGTCACCGGCGAAATCAATATGTTCAATGAGGAAGGTCGGTCCAGTTTCAGGAATCTGCTCGATATCACTGGCGTCCGCTGCGGGCAGATCGCGCCCGGGCGCCAGGATCTGAGCGGGCGGCTGTTCGATCTCGCGCTGCCGATCACGCTCCCGTTGTTCCTGTAAAAGGCGTTGTGCCGGATCCTGTTCTACACGCGGCACTTGAGCGGCGGCAGATAAACTGAGCGTGAGTGATGCGATAGATGCAGTCAGCATCATTGTCTTTGCTCGGACTTCTTTACTACCGCGCGCCATGCCGAGTCGATTGCCGGTCACCATAGACCGCTTCCCAGTCCCAAGCTGCTGTCAATAGCGACGGGATCGCGACGCGCCGCGCGAATGGTCAAGATGCCATTGGTCGCGATGAGTTGACTCATCCCGGTAAAACTACCGCCGCTGATGACTCCTTGCCCGTTCAGGATGAGTTGATTGGCGGCCAGCCACGACCCTCCAATATCCGTTGCATAGAGCCGCGCCCAACTGCTGCCAAACCAGCTCTTCATGCCACTCTGGGAATACGCCCGGTAGCCCAGTATTCCTTGAGCATAGATGCTGGGGGCCGTGATACTCAGGTTACCCAGCGCGGTCACATCGCCGCCAATATTGACCGCTTCCGTTCCAGCGCGAATGGTGATGTTGCCGCTCGCAGAAAGCGTACCGCCATGACTGGTGATATTGCTGGAGGCCGTCGCATGGCAAAAGATCACGCAGCTGCGCTGAAGATGGGCGCTACCATCAAAGAGTGCCTCGTTATGAAAGCGGTCGCTGACGGCAATGTTCACGTCGCCGTTGTTGACCAGCGCGATGCCCCCCTGATTCACAAAATTGGATGCCGTCGCACTTAACCCTGTCTCAGCCACCAGATAGGCCAGTTGGTCCGGCATGGCGACCTTGCCATAGTCGACGTCGAAACCGGAATTGCGCTCGGTAAAGAACACCCACCGTTTGGTGCTATTGGTATAGCTGGTCGGTTGTTCACCGTTCGCACCAGCGGTCTTGTCGATGGCATTGGCGATCGTGCCACCCGCAATGAGAGTCAAGGCGCCGTTACTGATGATGCGGGCGTTACGGTTGGAGATGTCAGCGCCCGCTTGAACAAGCACGTCATCGGCAGTGCCGAAAATAGCACCCAGCATTGAAGAGGAAGGAGACTGATTCAGCACGCTACCGGCTGCGCGCAAAGTGACCGCGCCAACAGATCCGCTATTGCCGCTGATGCGCGAGCTCCCCTGCAGCAGGCTACCGACATTGATAAGGTCACCGCTGCTATTGATCAACAATCCGCCCGCAGAGGCAACGACAGAACTTCCTTGCTGGCCCACGTTATTCGCGGAAAAACCCGAATCCTGCAACACGACGTTGCGGGCAGCGAGCAGATCCGTTGCGAGCAGGCTGGTGGCACCGGTAGTGGTAATGCCGACATCCCCGGCCTGGGAGCGGAGCAGACCTTTGACGGAGACGCCGCTCTGCACGTCGTTGGTCGAAGAGAATCCTGCTGCAGCAATAGAGACGCCGGCCATTGCGTCGACTGTCGCGCCGGCCAGCGTCATCGCACCGCTCAGGTTGGCGGTGAACGTGCCAGTACGCGAGGTTGCACTGGAACCAATCAGGCCGCTTTGTGAAGACCAGAGCGACAGGTTATTCGCCTTGATGATCAGGTCCTGATCCGCGCCAAGCTGAGTAGCAGCCAGTTGTAAATCCTGGCCCTGGTTATAGATCGCGAGGCCTCCGGTCGCGTCCAACTGGCTACGCTCGGCGGTGATCGCGGCGGTACCCGCGACACCATCGCTGCCGATGAGAATATTTCCGCGTTGAGAAACGATGACATTGCCGTTCGCGTCGATCCCTCTTGTACCAGCCGTCACCGTCGTGTCCGCAAACGATATACGCTGGCTTCGGATGTCCACCGTGCGGCCTGCCTGTAGCGATGATCCTGTGCCATTGGAGGAACTCTCCAGGCTCGTACTGGCGACGATCACGTCATTGGCCGCCTTGATATGGCCGCCTGTAATGTGGAGATCACCATTGCCCGCGATGCTGAAGTCACCCACGTTTGCGAAGATCGAACCCGCGTGACGTACACCGGCGCCTTGATCCGTAATGATCAGTTCAACCTTGCCTGCGCTCAAGCTCCCCAGCGCAGTGATATCCAGGACCGTCACGCCGGTCCCGCTTGCTCCAGTGGAGGAATGTCCGATCCACGTACTCAACAGATCCGTTGGAGAGACGCTGCCATCAATCTCCGAATGCGTTGATCCTGTGGCGGTCCTGATGCGCGAGGCACTATTGGCGACGGTATTGAGCACGGGGCCATTGATCGATATCTGCTTGGCGATCAATTCCAGATCGAGCATTGCACCGCTCAAACCATCGGGCCCGATGGTGATCTGGCCTGCGTTGGTATTGAGAATGATGTTGCGCTGAACGTTGCCCGGCGAAAGTGTGATGTCGTTGAAACTGACCTGGCCGGTGCTCAAGGCCACATTGCCCGTGTTGACGAAACTGCCGCCATTGACCGTAATACCGTTCGGGTTGGCGATGACGACATTGGCGCGCGAGCCGAGAACGGTAATGTCGCCTTGTATCAGGCTGGGATTCGTGCTGGTGACCTGATTGACGATGTTGCGGGCATTGACGCCGACGTTGTTCAACACCGCCCCGGCCTTGCTGACATTGAAGTCGGTATAGGTATTGTGCGAGACGCCCGATACTGCCGGGGCGATATTGATGGTCGCGCGGCCGGCCGTCGTACTTACACTGGTGGCGGTAGTCCCATCAGGCGTAATTCCTGCGCCATAGGCGGGTAATACCGTGCTACTGATCAGCACGGCCAATACCTTCCCGATGGGGGCATTGTGGATGATCCCCATGAAGTACTTTCTAGAACCCATTTCATCAATAGGCGTGAGATGCGTTCTGCCCAGAGGGAGCGGCCCGTTTGGGCGAATTGCTGCGTTACGAATTTGGGTCAAGACGTCCAGTCTTGACCCAAATTCGCGCCTTGCACTTCATCCCAAACGGGACTCGCTCGCACTCACGCCTATTGATGAAATGGGTTCTAATTGTTTTGATGTCGACTGCAGTGACACGAAGCCAATCTTTTTGTCAGCGTTCCTGCCGCCTGCTCCCTGATTACAACTATTTACATTTTCAGGGTGCAGTTATAGAGCATGAATTTCCGCATGGAAATACCTGAAGTGACAACTTTTTCTCATTTTGCGAGACTTTTTTGTAACAACAATTACCTTATTGCAAACTTCAGTTGATGTCTCACTGGGACCTTCTGCCCTGGCTGGACCAAGGCCGTGGATGAAGTGAAATCTTGTCGGGCCTGCTCGAAAAATCCCCAACCGGATGACGACGTGTGGGGGTAGACGGAGCTGCATTGCAGCCCTCGCGATAGCATGCTGCACCGCGACCCACTATACTGACGGGATGACCCGAATCGACTTTCACAGCAACGTCCCGCAAAAGATCGCCTACGTCTGCCGCCTGGTGCGCAAGGCGCGTGCTTCCGGCGCCAATCTGGTGCTGCGCACGCCCGACCGGGCCGCATTGCAGCAACTGGACCAGGCGCTCTGGAGCTTTTCCGAGCAGGATTTCCTGCCCCACGTGATGGCCGGCGACCCGCTGGCCGCGCAGACGCCCATCATCCTGACCGCCGACGACAATACCGAACTGCCGCACCACCAGATCCTCATCAATCTGGGCAGCGACACGCCCGCGCACTTCGCCCGCTTCGAACGCCTGCTGGAAATCATTTCCGCCGACGACGCCGACAAGGCCGCCGGCCGCGACCGCTACCGCTTCTATAAAGAACGCGGCTACCCCCTCTCGCACCATGTGGCCGCCTGAGCCCGCCCCACCCGCTCATGCCATGAACCACGACGACAACAGCATTCCCCTCCTCACCGAGATCATCCCGCTGGCGCCGGCCGCCCCGGATTACACCGCTCCGGCGCAACCCGGCGCCTTCCACACCCAGCCAGCAGCGGCCAGCTATCAGGCACCTGCCGCTGCAGCGCCCATGATGGCCGCCATGCCTGCGGTTACGCCGGCCGCCGAGCAATACCGCCAATGGGAGCAGGAAATCCGCGAAAACGTCCTGCAAAGCCTGCTCGAACGCGTCGATACCGTGCTGCACCAACACCTGCAGGACCAGATGGCGCTGGCGCTGGATCATCTTTCCGATATCGTGATGCAGCGCGTCAGGGAAGGCCTGCGCGATGCCCTGACCGAAACGGTCGAGCGCGCAGTGGCCGAAGAGATGGCGCGCTTCACATCTTCAAAAATGTAAATCCGACTGGATTTTTCTTTTTATTTTGAATAAAAATACTGCAACAGCCTTTTTATTCATAAAAATTTGATCCAGTATTGATCACATCGGCAATCACGCTTTTCTTACAATGCTTGCATTGTTCGCATTTGAATTTACGCATGCGAACGTTCGAACAACCACCGCAAGTTCATGCAAAACCGGGAGAGCAAGATGAAAGTGATCGTATTGGGCGCAGGCATTATCGGAACCGCTTCCGCCTGGTTCCTGAAGAAGCAGGGCTACGACGTCACCGTCATCGACCGCCAGCCCGGCGCAGCGCAGGAAACCAGCTTCGCCAACGGCTGCCAGATCTCCGTCTCGCACGCCGAACCCTGGGCCAATCCGGCCGCCCCGATGAAGATCCTGAAGTGGCTGGGCAAGGAAGACGCCCCGCTGCTTTACCGCTTCCGCCCGGAATGGCTGCAATGGAAGTGGGCCGTAGCCTTCCTGCGCGAATGCACCGCCGCCCGCACCGACGAAAACATCCGCAACATCGTCGCCCTGTGCGAATACAGCCGCCAGACCCTGCAAGCCGTGCGTGCCGAGACGGGCGTGCAGTACGACCACCTGACCCGCGGCATCCTGCACTTCTATACCGAAGAAAAGGAATTCCAGGACTCCCTGCCCGCCGCCAAGCTGATGCGCGACCTGGGCTGCCCGCGCGAATCCATCGGCGCCGATGAAGTGGTGCGCATCGAACCGGCGCTGGCGTCGATCCGCAACAAGATCGTCGGCGGCGACTTCACCGCCACCGATGAATCTGGTGACGTCTTCAAGCTCACCACCGGCCTGGCCAAAAAGAGCGAGGAAGCCGGCGTCCAATTCCGCTACTCCACCACCATCACCCGTCTCATCACCGAAGGCGCTGGCGCATCGGCCCGCGTGACCGGCGTGGAAATCATCAACCCGGACGGCCGCCATGAAGTCCTGACCGCCGATATCTTCGTGGTCGCCATGGGCAGCTTCTCGCAACAACTGGTCAAGCCGCTGGGCATTGACCTGCTGCTCTACCCGGGCAAGGGCTATTCGGCCACCTACAAGGTCACCAACCCCGATGCCGCCCCCACCGTCTCGCTCACCGACGATGGCTACAAGCTGGTGGTCTCGCGCCTGGGCGACCGCCTGCGCGTGGCCGGTACCTGCGAACTGAACGGCTACACCCGCGAACTGAACACCACCCGCTGCGAAGCCATCACCCGCCGCACCCGTGAACTGTTCCCCGATGGCTGCGACTACGAGAACCCGACCTACTGGACCGGCCTGCGTCCGCTGACGCCCTCCAACGTGCCTTACGTGGGCAAGACCAAGTTCGCCAACCTGTACCTGAACACCGGTCACGGCACCCTGGGCTGGACCATGGGCTGCGGTTCGGGCCGCGCGATTGCCGAGATCGTGGCCGGCCACGTGCCGGAAATCGATTTCGCCTTCACCGGCCTGCCGCGCTGGAACCGGGCGCGCCAAGTGGTGACCCAGGCCGCCTGAGCCTTTTGCTTCAGTAAAAATCAAGGACCGGGATGCCCGGTCCTTTTTTTTGCCCGTTTGATCTGGATCAGCGCGCCCCCTATTGCAAGAACATTCACATAGGACAATAAGCACCGCTTACAAACACTGACACCCCCTTGGTGTAGAATCGCCGCTTGCTCTGCGTTGCCGGCACCTTGCCGGGGCTGCGCAGCGGCCGGGAATTCAAGCTCATCATCACGCATCTTGCGCCTTACGGCCGCCTTTACCTGATATCAGCATTGATCTCACCGGCTCCAACCCCATATGGACGAATATCCGTCCCGGCCTTTTGCTTCACATGGAAAGGCCCGCAACATCAAAGGATCCTGCCATGAAGTGGGCTATTGTCTTCATATACCTGTTTTCCATCCTCTTCATCCACTTCCGTGGACGCGTGCGCCTGCCCTTCCTGCGGCAGTTCTTCGACCATTCGTCGATCATGTCACCGATCAATCTGTTCATGTACGCCTTTTCGCGCGTACCGGCGGTGCCCTATCCGGCCGTGAAGGAATTCCAGGACCTGGCCCTCATCGACCAGAACTGGGAAGTGATCCGCGATGAAGCCGTGGCCCTGCGCGAGATGGCCAAGATCAAGGCGGCCGAAAAGAATGACGATGCCGGTTTCAACTCCTTCTTCAAGGCAGGCTGGAAGCGTTTCTACCTGAAGTGGTACAACGCCAGCCATCCGTCGGCCGAGAAGTTCTGCCCCAAGACCGTCGAAATCCTCAAGCGCATCCCTTCCGTGAAGGCCGCCATGTTCGCCGAACTGGCTCCGGGCGGCACGCTCAATCGCCACCGCGACCCGTTCGCCGGTTCGCTGCGCTATCACCTGGGCCTGGTCACGCCCAACGATGACCGCTGCTTCATCGAAGTCGACGGCCAGCGCTACAGCTGGCGCGATGGCCAGAGCGTGGTGTTCGATGAGACCTTCATCCACTGGGCCCAGAATGGCACCGAGACGAACCGTATCATCCTTTTCTGCGACGTCGAGCGTCCGCTGCGCTACCGCTGGGCCGAAGCCATCAATGGCTTCCTCGGCCGCACCATGATGACGGCAGCGTCCTCGCCCAACGAGACCGGCGACCAGACCGGACGCGTCAACAAGCTGTTCCGCTTCGTCTGGCTGGCCGGCCAGTATCGCCGCCGCTTCAAGAACTGGAACAAGACCGTCTACAAGATCACCAAGTTCGGCCTCATCATCGCCGTGGCCTTGCTGATCATCTACGCCTGACCTGGCTGACGATGCGCCGACAGGCGGAAAAACGAACGCAGTGTAAATGATATAAACAAAAAATCGCCGGTTCTCGAATCGGCGATTTTTGTAAGTAATTTGCAAAATCGGGAAAACCATTTCCGCGCCATGAGAACCAAGGCGGAAATTGAAAGAAGAAGCCCTATCCGCCTCAATACCGTGACACGGCTGGCTTGCAGGGGTGCCCGGTGGTTCGCGGAGAGGCCCGCTGACAGAAAAACTCACGAAGCTGCACGTAAGTAAAAGTCACGTGAGACTTAAAATTTCCGCACGGCAATGAAAGCTGAAATTTTCTGTAGTGAAATGTAGAAACTGCTTCTTTCCCATGCTCGCCGCCTGTAAAATCCTTTGGCTTCCGTGCCAGCTTGATGGCGTGAATCTTGCATCGGGATCGTCTTCGTTCCGCTGCGGCATGCCTCGCTCCTGACTGCGTGCCGGCCACTGGCCGGGTACTCGGTGATGGCATGTGAGCCGGCCCGTGGCGGAGGATACCGGGCAAGCACAGCCGAGTACCGACCATACATAGAACATGGGCTCATGCAGGACATCGACCACGAGATGAAACAACCGCTGCTCAAGCATCTGGTAGAAATCACGGCCCACCGGGAGCATTCCCGCCTGGCCATCTCCGTCATCTCCGCGCTGTACCAGCTCACCGACGTGCAGTCCATCCGCATGCTGGATATCTTCACCCTGCGCGACGAATACTTCGTGCAGGAAAAGATGGTGATCCGCGATGGCACCGTGCACACCATCGCCGAACTGACCAGCGATGATCCCAAGGAACCGCTGTCGGCCTATCCGGCCATGCTGGCCTGTATCCGCAACCACCTCAACGAATTCCACGAGACCACCGCCGCTGGCGAACACGTGCTGTGGCTGCCGGTCTGGCTGCACGGCAAGATGAATTCCTGCCTGGAGATCCGCAGCCAGAGGCCTTTCGAGCAGGCCATGCTGGACGTGATCCACGGCATCTTCCACGTCTACTGCAACTACCAGAGCCTGCTGGACTACAGCGAGCGCGATGCGCTCACGGGCCTGTTCAACCGCAAGACCTTCGACGAGCAGTTCACCCGCTATGCCTTTGCCATCGCCCCGCACGAAGCGCATTCGCTGGACCGCGACGACCGCCGCCACGGCAGCCATGACGAGCCCAAGGGCCATTGGCTGGGCGTGGTCGACATCGATCACTTCAAGCAGGTCAACGACCGCTATGGCCATCTCTATGGCGATGAAGTGCTGATCCTGGTGGCCAACATCCTGCGTGCGTCCTTCCGCGCGCATGACCGCATCTTCCGCTTCGGCGGCGAGGAATTCGTGATCCTGCTGCGCTCGACCACGCTCACCGATGCGCGCAAGATCTTCGACCGCTTCCGCCAGAACGTCCAGGAATACGATTTCCCGCAGGTCGGCAAGGTCACCGTGAGCCTGGGCTTCGTCAACATCGCGCGCGAGACGCCGGTGGTGATCCTGGGCCATGCTGACCAGGCGCTGTATCACGCCAAGAAGAGCGGCCGCAACCGCATCTGCTACTACCAGGAACTGGTCAATTCGGGCGTGCTGAGTTCGGGGATCACGACCAACGATACGGTGGAATTCTTCTAGGCGATTTCCCTCGTCTGCTCCCCATGGCCGCGCGTGCGGTCATTTTTTTCACCTGCGCTTTTCCGGATCGGCCTTGCGCCGCACCGGGCGCGTGCTGGCCCATGCACGCCGTGCATTCATTCATGTTTTAAAAGCATGGGACAGCAGCGCGCCGCTTTCGTATGATCGCCAACGTTTTTGTGTTGTAACACTGAGGTTTCCTCAGTTCCCTCTTGGCCCCGCTTCGGCGGGGCTTTTTTCGTCTTGCCAGTCCTCTTTAGAAGTCCAGCTGCTCAATACTCACGCCCAGCGCTGCGGCAATCCTTTCCAGAGACAGCGGGCGCAAGCGGGTGCTGCTCTCCTGCTGCGCATAGGCGGACTGCGAGATGCCGATGCGTGCTGCCACTTCCTGCTGGGTCAGGCGCAGATGCTCACGCCAGCTACGGATGGCAGTCCACTGATGATCGATCATCAACCGGACGACTTCATTGGGCACATACCCGTGATGTTGGGATCGCTGATGCATGGCTGTTTCCTCAAGATCGGCGAGCTTGCCCGTCGCGCCGGATCGATGCAAGCGGAGCTGCGCTTGCACAGTCCGTTTCCGAGATATTTCGAATGGCCGCGCATGTATCAAATCACGACAACACCGGCTCACTCACCTCCGGAATCAATCGGATCGGAACCGACTTGGCCGCCGGCACCTTGCTGCCGCGCGCGTGGTGGAACAGCGGGATGAGACGATTGAGTTCGGGGAAGTAACCCATCACGCAGCCCACGGGAATATCGAAGGGTTCCACCCGCAGATGAGCGACGCGGCGCTCCACGCCGTCCCCCGAGACCGTCTCGGCAGTGACGAAATCGCCAGCCGCCAGGCCGTGCGCCTGCAGATCGCGCAGGTTCATCAGCAGCACCCGGCGCGTACCCCAGACCCCTCGGAAGCGGTCATCGAGCGAATAGACGGTGGTGTTGAACTGGCTGTCGCCCCGTGTGGTCATGAGGCGCAGCACGTTGGGACCATCGCCGGGCATGTCGGGATCGGGATCGAATCCCTCCGGCGTCTTGAAGTTGGCCTTGCCGTTGGGGGTTTTCCATTGCCGCTCGCGTGCAGCCAGCGGACGCGCAAAACCACCGGGCGTCCACATGCGCGCATTGAAGTCGCGGAAGATGTCGGGGTAGGTGGCTTCGATGGCGTCGCGAATGCGGGCGTAATCGCCGACCCAGGCGTCCCAGTCCACGTGGGGATTGAAGGGCAGCAAACGCTTGGCCAGTTCGGCCACGATGGCCGGTTCCGAGAGCAGGTGCGGCGAGGCCGGCTTGACGCGGCCGCGCGAGCCATGCATGCAGCCGGTGCTGTCTTCCACTGACACCGCCTGTTCGCCGCTGCGCTGGCGGTCGGTCTCGATGCGGCCCAGGCAGGGCAACACGTAGGAGGTCTTGCCATGGATCACGCAGGAACGATTGAAGTGCGTGACCACCTGCACGGTCAGGGGCAAGTTGCGCCAGGCTGGCTCCATCACGCCATGATCGGGAATGGCCCGCACGAAATTACCGCCCAGCATGAAGAAGGCGGAGAGTTCGCCGTCGCGGATCTTCTCGCAGGCTTCCACCGTGTTGAGGCCCTTCTCCATCGGCGGTTCGAAATGGTAGAGCGCGCGCAGTTTGTCGTTGGGCACCATCTCCGGCTTTTCGGTAATGCCCACGGTGCGCTGGCCCTGCACGTTGGAGTGTCCGCGGATCGGGCAGATGCCGGCGCCCGGCTTGCCGATGTTGCCGCGCATGAGCAGCAGATTGGTCAGCATGTGGATGGTGCGTACAGCTTCACGATGCTGGGTCACGCCCATGCCGTACATGAGCATGGCGCGGCCCGCAGCGGCATAGGTGTCGGCGGCCAGTTCCAGTTCCGCACGCGAGACGCCGGCATGGCGTTCCAGCTCGCTCCACTCGGCCGCACGCGCCGCAGCGGCGAACTCCTCGAAACCGCTGGTGTGCTCATCGATGAAGGCCTGATCCAGCAAGCGCGGCAAGCCTTCGGCGCGAGCCCGCTCATCGCGCTCCAGTATGCGCTTGGCCATGCCCAGGGCAGCGGCCGTATCACCACCGATCCTGATCTGCAGGTATTGAGAACTGATGTCGGTGTGCGCCGGCGTGATCATTTCCTTGGGCGATTGCGGATTGACGAAGCGTTCCAGCCCGCGTTCGCGCAAGGGATTGAAGGTGATCACCGGCACGCCGCGCTTGCGGGCGTCTTCCAGCGGATGCAGCATGCGCGGCGCGTTGGTGCCGGTGTTGTGGCCGAAGAAGAGGATACATTCGGTCTGCTCGAAATCTTCCAGCGTCACCGTGCCGACCGGCACGCCGATGGTCTGCGGCAGCGCTACCGAGGTGGATTCGTGGCACATGTTGGAACTGTCGGGCAGGTTGTTGGTGCCGTACATGCGCGCCATCAGCTGGTACAGGTAGGAAGTCTCCAGAGAGGCGCGGCCCGATGCATAGAAGACCACCTTCTGCGGATCCATGGCGCGCAGCTGCGCTGCGATGTCATCGAAGGCCTCGCTCCACGAGACCGGCAGGTAGCGGTCGCTGGCGGCATCGTATTTCATTGGCTCGGTGACGCGGCCGGTGGATTCCAGTTCGAGGTCGTTCCAGCGCTCCATCTCCGTGACGGTGTGCTGCGCGAAGAACTCCGGGGTGGCACGCTTGCCGGTGATTTCCCAGGCGGTGGCCTTGGCGCCGTTCTCGCAGAACTCGAACAGATGCGGATCAGCCGGCTTGGCCCAGGAACAGCTCACGCAGGCAAAGCCGTCGGGCTTGTTCTGCTTCATCAGGATGCGCGTACCGGTGGCGATGACGTGTTCCTGCTGCAGGATGGCGCCCAGTGCCTTGACCGAACCCCAGCCGCCGGCGGCGTTGTTGTATTCGTCGAAGTGGGCTTCTTCGGGGATGTCCTTGGTTTTCATGTCGCTTCTCCGAGCGTGATGCATTCGTGGGAGGGCGCCCTGCGTAGTCACGCGGGCCGCCTTTGGCGCGGCACAGGAGGACTTGCTGCAGGCTTCCTGCGTCCAGGTCGCCATCATGAAATCTGCAGCAGGATTTGGCTGTAGGCCGCCCACGGATTTACAGCGCGCCGGATTCCTACAGCAGCTCTTGCCATGGACAAGCTCGGCCGCAACGCCAATGCCGTGCCTAGGGCCTGTTCACATTCAATCTGCGAGTGCAGATTGAATGTGAACAGGCCCTAACGAAGTCCTACGGCAAACACAGCAGCGCGCCGACAGCCTGCCGCGAGGCGGGCGCGCATACTCTTCCTCGTTACGCAGCCTGTGCTCTTGCGTTCCTCTCCAGCCCATCATGACGAACAACGCCGCCCATCGCTACGCACCGCCGCCCCCTTCACTGCCTGCAGCGCTGGAAGATTTCATCGCACCAGCACTGCAGCAGGCCAGCCATGCGCAAGTGGCGGAGGTAGCCGCGCGCCTGTTGCGCCAGCTGGCACAAGCGGGACTGGACCGTTTGCCCCTGCCTGGTCAGGGCGAGACGCTGGCTCGCTGGCAAGCGCTGGCAGCGGTGGCAGCCCACGACCTGTCACTGGCCAAGCTCTATGAAGCCCATACCGATGCGCTGGCCATCCTGGCCGAGGCTGGTGAATCCGTACCGGCGCATTCGGTCTGGGGCGTATGGTGCGCCCAGGGCCAGCCCGGCAGCCTGCGCATGCAGGCTGCACCGGACGGGGTGATTCTCAACGGTGAAAAACCCTGGTGCTCGGGCGCGGCCTGCGTCACCCACGCGCTGCTGAGCCATCTCGACGAGCAGGGCCGCACCTGGCTGCTGGCGCTGCAACTGGACCAGCGCGGCGTGACCATCGCCGAAGACGACTGGGCCGCCATCGGCATGGCCGCCACGCGCACCGCGCGCCTGCAATTGCGCGGGGTTGCAGCGCGCGTGGTGGGACCGCCCGGCTTTTATCTGGAGCGTCCCGGCTTCTGGCACGGCGGCATCGGTATTGCCGCCTGCTGGTACGGCGCCGCTACCGCCCTGGTAGCGCAGCTGCGCCAGGCGCTGGCGCAGCGTGCCGACAGTCACGCACTGGCACGGCTGGGCAGTGCGCTATGCGCCCTGCACGGTGCGGCGGCCTGCCTGCGCGAGAGCGCCTCCCGCATGGATGCGCAACCACACCTCCCTGCCCTGCAGGACGCGCTGCGCACGCGCCTGATTGTGGAACGCGCCTGCCTGCGCATCATCGACGACCTGGGGGCCGCGCTCGGCCCCCATCCCTATTGCGGCAGCCGGCGCAGTGCGCGCCTGCTGGCCGACCTGCCGGTATGGCTGCGCCAGAGCCACGCCGAACGCGATCTGGCCGCCCTGGCTAAGGCCAGTCTTGAAGAGGAAGCTTCCCCATGCTTATTGTGAAGACGCCACCGGCTGCCAACGCAGCGCTGCCTGCACGGCATATCGACATCGCCCACGGCACGGTCGAAGGGGAATGGCAATCCTGCCAGCGCCTGCACGCGCTGCCTGAACTGGAACTGGGTCACCTGGTGCCGGCCCGGTCGCGCGCGGTGATCCTGGCACCGCATCCGGATGATGAGACGCTGGGCTGCGGCGGACTGATCGCGCAACTGGCCGGCATGATGCGGGAAATCGCGGTGGTGGCGGTGAGCGATGGTGAGCGCAGCCATCCGCCCTCCTCGCCGCTGGCCGCGCGCCTGCCGCTGGTGCGTGCAGCCGAGAGCGCGGCTGCGCTGCAATGCCTCGGCGCGGGGCAGGCGCAGGTCCTGCGGGCGCACATTCCCGATGGCCAGATCGGCCAGCATCGGCTGGAACTGAAAGCCTGGCTGATTGCGCAATTACGCCATACCGACATCCTCTTCGCGCCCTGGCGCCTGGACGGCCACCCCGATCACGAGACCGTGGGCGAAGTGGCGGCCGAGCTGGAACAGGAATTGGGCTGCAAGCTGGTGGAAGTGCCGATCTGGGGCTGGCATTGGGCGCAGCCGCTGGGTGGCGAGTTTCCCTGGGGGCGGGCGCGCAAGCTCGCCTTCGATGCCCAGACCGGCATGCTCAAGCGCCGCGCCATGCGCTGCTACCACAGTCAGATCGGCCGCGACGGCGAGCGCGATCCGGTGCTGCCGGCCGGCGTGCTGGCGCATTTCGTGCGCCCCTACGAAGTGTTCTTCCTATGAGCTCCGTGCAGCGCCCATCCGGCGGCCATTTCGACCGGCTCTACGCCGCCAGCGATGATCCCTGGAACACCCGCGACCGCTGGTACGAGCAGCGCAAGCGCGCCATCGTCGAGGCCATGCTCCCGCACAGGCAGTGCAAGGCCATCTTCGAGCCCGGCTGCGGCAGCGGCGAACTGACGCTGCAACTGGCGCTACGTTGCCAGCGGCTGGTGGCCTCCGATTTCTGTGAAGAAGCGGTGCGAATCACGCAGGAAAAGACCGCACATCTGCCGCACGTCCAGGTGCACCGGCAGGCGCTGCCCGAGCAATGGCCCCAGCCCGCGCACGATGGAGCGCATTTCGATCTGATCGTGTTTTCCGAGCTGTGCTACTACTTCGACGCGGCTGACATGGCCGCGATGGCGGCTCTGGCCGTCGCCAGCCTGATGCCGCAAGGGCATGTGCTGGCCTGCCACTGGAAAAAGGATTTCAATGATCGCCTGCTGGACACGCACGCCATCCACCAGTGCATCGATGCGCATGCGCGCCTGCAGCGCCATGCCTGTTATGAGGATGAGGACGTCCTGATCGATCTCTGGTGCCAGCGTTGAGGAGCGCGGCACCTCACCACGGAAGGAGAAAGCATGATCGGCATCGTCATTCCTGCCCACGATGAAGAAGCCACGCTGCATGCCTGCCTGCGTGCCGCCCGCAAGGCCGCCAGGCATCCGCAGCTGGATGGCGAGGCGGTGCGCATCGCGGTGGTGCTCGACAGCTGCAGCGATGCCTCCGAAGCCATCGCGCGGCGTCATCCGGTGGATGTGCTGCCGCTACAGGCGCGTAACGTCGGACTGGCGCGCCATCACGGCGCCCAGGCACTGATCGCGCAGGGCGCACGCTGGCTGGCCTTCACCGATGCCGATACGCTGGTGGCGCCCGACTGGCTGGCGGCGCAACTGGACCTGCAGGCCGAGGCGGTGTGCGGCACAGTGACGCCCGGGCACTGGCAAGGTCATCCACGGGAAGTGCAGCAGCGCTTCGCGCGTGAGTATCAGGATCGCGATGGTCACCGGCATATCCACGGCGCCAATTTCGGGGTCTCTGCGCAAGCGTATCTGCGCGCAGGCGGCTTTCCACCGCTGGCCTGTCATGAGGATGTAGAACTGGTGCGGGCCTTGCAGGCTGCAGAGGTGCGCATCGCCTGGAGCGCGCGCGTGCGCGTGGTCACCAGCACCCGCACGCACAGCAAGGCGCGCGGCGGCTTTGGCGATACGCTGCGCCAGTGGGCCAGTCAGGAGTGTGCGGCCATCGTACCGGTTCAGCGGGCGTTGTCGCCGGCGCGCACGACCTGTTGAGCCTGTTCGATGCTCACGTGATGGTCTTCGACGGTATTGACCAGCCGCTGACGCCTGGCGCGTGAACCGAAGTTGTTGGCGTAGATCCAGGTGAACTCGGCCCCCAGCAGGAAGATCTGCGCCGAGTAGTAGATCCACAGCAGCAGCAAGGCGAACGAACCGGCCGCGCCGAAGCCGGAGGTCATGCCGGTACTGCCGAGGTAGAGCCCGATGAGGTACTTGCCGATGATGAAAAGCACCGTGGTAGTCACCGCGCCGATCCAGACGTCGTGCCAGGACAGCGTGACGCGCGGCATGAATTTGTAGATCATCGAGAAGAGCGTGGAAAACACCACGAAGGACAGCGCGAAGTTGAGGATCTGCAGCATCAGCTGCCAGCCCTCGAACCAGCCGCCCCACCACCGTCCCAGCGCCGCCAGCGCGGCACTGACCACCAGCGAGATGATCAGCAGGAAGCCCAGCCCCAGGATCAGCCCGAAGGACAGCAGCCGCGTGCGCGCCAGTTGCCATACACCACTCTTGCGCTTGACGACGGGAATGCGCCAGATCCGGTCCAGCGCACTCTGCAATTCGGAAAACACGGCAGTCGCACCGATGACCAGCGTCACCACCGAGATGCCCGCCGCAATCATGCCTTCGCGCGGATGGCTCACCGACTTGAGCAAGCCCTGGATGGCGAACGCGCCTTCGGTGCCCACGATGTCGCGGATCTGGTTGACGATCTCGCCCTGCGCGGCATCCTGCCCGAACAGCATGCCGGCCACCGCAATGGCGATCACCAGCATGGGAGCGATGGAGAAGATGGTGTAGTAGGCGATGGCCGCTCCCATGCTGGGAGCAAAGTCATCCATCCAGGCATTGATGGCGGCCACCGTCATCTGCCAGGCCTGCTGGGCGCGCGTGCCGCCCTTGAGCATCTTGACCTCGGCGGCCGGGTCCAGGTAGTCCGACGGCGCCGGCTCCAGCTTGGCCTTGACGATATCGATGCGGGCCGGCGCATCCGGCGGCAAGGGGGGTTCGCTCGCGGCCTTGGCGGCAGCGGCCTTGGCACGTGCCGTGCCTTTGCGCCACGCCGCAACGAGCGGCATGGCCAGCGTGACGACGCGCAAGACGCGTTCCAGTCCGGGCTGCAGCGCATGATGGGTGCCCTCCGTCTGGGGCGCCTTGCTGCCGCGGGGTGCACGCTGTGCCGCCGCTCGCTGCTGGCGGCGCTTTCGACCCAACCACACCCCCAGGCCGGCGCTGAGCAGCGCGCCTGCGATGAGCCCTCCGGCCGATGTGGCGCGATCATCTCCGTCGGGATGCTTGCCCGCAACATGGCGGGTGGAATGGATCGGGTCGGAAGAGCTGCTCATGGAGACCTCGCCTGGGGATATTGTTGTGGCGGTGTGACCGCTGTGCATGAACGATTGTTCCTGTTCCAGCCTGCCCGTCCAGCCTTGTAGGAAGCCGCTGTCGGCGCTTCAGTGGTCGGCGGGAAATGCGTACGCATGGTATAAAGTGAATCTTTGCGCAGCAGCCTTCGAAGGTGCCGAATGCGCATGAACCAGAGCGGCGCAAGCCGGTCTGTCGGAATTCTCCCTGGCCGATGCGCCTGCCCGGTGTGAGTGGCACACCTGGCCCAACCGGTGGCACCGGCCCTTCCCCAACCTGACGAACGAGGATTGCCCATGTATAAGGACGTACAGCTTTTCATCAACGGCGAATGGACCGCCAGCGCCTCCGGCCGCACCATCGATGTCGTCAACCCGGCGACCGAGGAAGTCATCGGCAAGATCGCCCACGCTGACCGCAGTGACCTGGATCGCGCGCTGGACGCGGCCAAAAAGGGATTCGAGACCTGGCGCAACATGTCCGCCTTCGAGCGTTCCAAGATCATGCGCCGCGCGGCCGACCTGCTGCGTGAACGTGCCGATGACGTTGCCCGCCTGATGACCCAGGAACAAGGCAAGCCGCTGGCCGAAGCCAAGATGGAAACCCTGGGCGCGGCCGACACCATCGACTGGTTCGCCGAAGAAGCCCGCCGCACCTATGGCCGCCTGGTGCCGGCCCGCGTGCCGGGCGCCTATCAGATGGTGATCAAGGAGCCGGTTGGTCCGGTGGCCGCCTTCACTCCGTGGAATTTCCCGATCAACCAGGTGGTGCGCAAGCTGTCGGCCGCATTGGCTGCGGGCTGCTCCATCATCGTCAAGGCACCGGAAGAAACCCCGGCTTCCCCGGCTGAACTGATCCGCGCCTATGCCGATGCAGGCGTGCCGGCGGGCGTGATCAACCTGGTCTATGGCGTGCCCGCCGAAATCTCGGAATACCTGATCCCGCATCCGGTGATCAAGAAGATTTCCTTCACCGGTTCCACCCCGGTGGGCAAGCAACTGGCCGCGCTGGCCGGCCAGTACATGAAGCGCGCCACCATGGAACTGGGCGGCCACGCACCGGCCATGGTATTCGACGATGTGGATGTGGAACTGGCCGCCAAGACCCTGGCCACTGCCAAGTTCCGCAATGCGGGCCAGGTGTGCGTCTCGCCGACCCGCTTCCTGGTGCAGAAGGGCGTGTTCAATGCCTTCGTCGACAAGTTCGTCACCTATGCCGAACAACTGAAGGTCGGTAATGGGCTGGAAGCCGGCGTGAACATGGGCCCGGTGGCCAACAAGCGCCGCATCCCGGCGCTGGAAGCGCTGATCGACGATGCCGTTTCGCAAGGCGCGCAACTGCGCACCGGTGGCAAGCGCATTGGTAACAAGGGTTACTTCTTCCAGCCGACCGTGCTGACCAACATTCCGCTGAACGCGCGCGTGATGAACGAAGAGCCCTTCGGCCCGCTGGCCCTGATCAATTCCTTCGAGTCTCTCGATGAAGTGATCGCCGAAGCCAACCGCCTGCCCTTCGGCCTGGCCGCCTATGCCTTTGCCAAATCGGCGCACACCAAGCACGCTTTGGCGGCGCGCGTGGAAAGCGGCATGCTGACCATCAACCACCTGGGCCTGGCGCTGCCGGAACTGCCCTTTGGCGGCATCAAGGACAGCGGCTACGGTTCCGAAGGCGGTACCGAGGCCATCGAGGCTTACATCAACACCAAGCTGGTGACTCAGCTGGATGTCTGATGCCGGGCAGGTCGCTTGACCTGCTGGACTGATCGCTTTGCGTGATCAAAAACAATCGGCGGACCTGCAAGGGTCCGCCGATTTTTATTCACCGCCCGTTCGGACTGAGTAGGCCCGCCAGGGCCGTATCGAAGGCGCTGCGGTATCCGCGCCCCTTCGGCGGGCTCAGGACAGGCTTCGATACGCAACTGCGCTGCTACTCAGTCCGAACGGGAGCGTAGTTAGAACTATTCCTCGCCACCACCCGACGGCGGCACCAGGATATCGCGGCTGCCATTGCGCGACATGGCCGAGAGCACGCCAGCCGTTTCCATCTGCTCCACCAGCCGCGCCGCGCGGTTGTAGCCGATGCGCAATTGCCGCTGCACCGAGGAGATGGAGGCACGGCGCGTCTTGAGCACGAAGGCCACCGCCTCATCGTAGAGCGGATCGGATTCCGCATCGCCCCCCTCGCCCCCGGCGAACATGTCGGCCTGGGCCGTATCTTCGGAGACCGGCGGGGCCAGGATTTCTTCGATGTAGCGCGGCTCACCGAAGGACTTCAGGTACTCCACCACGCGGTGCACTTCCTCGTCCGACACGAAGGCGCCATGCACCCGCTGCGGATAACCCGAGCCCGGCGGCAGGAACAGCATGTCGCCATGGCCCAGCAGGGATTCGGCGCCCATCTGGTCCAGCACGGTGCGCGAGTCGATCTTGGAAGAGACCTGGAAAGCCACGCGGGTCGGGATGTTGGCCTTGATCAGGCCGGTGATCACGTCCACCGAAGGACGCTGGGTGGCCAGGATCAGGTGGATGCCGGCCGCGCGTGCCTTCTGCGCCAGACGCGCAATCAGTTCTTCCACCTTCTTGCCGACCACCATCATCAGGTCGGCCAGTTCGTCGATGACGATGACGATGGTGGGCAGTTTTTCCAGCGGCTCGGGCGCATCAGGCGTGAGGCTGAAAGGATTGGGGATCTTCTCGCCACGGGCGGCGGCTTCGTCCAGCTTCTGGTTGTAGCCGGCCAGGTTGCGCACGCCCAGCTTGGACATCTTCTTGTAGCGGCGCTCCATCTCTTCCACCGCCCAGTTCAGTGCATGGGCCGCTTCGCGCATGTCGGTCACCACCGGGGCCAGCAGGTGCGGGATGCCTTCGTAGATCGACAGTTCCAGCATCTTGGGGTCGATCATGATCAGGCGCACTTCCTCGGGCGTGGCCTTGTAGAGCAGCGAGAGGATCATGGCATTGATGGCCACCGACTTGCCCGAACCGGTCGTACCGGCCACCAGCATGTGCGGCGCACGCGCCAGGTCGGTCACCACGGGCGTGCCGGTGATGTCCTTGCCCATGGCAATGGTCAGACGGGAAGACGATTTGCGATAGGCCTGCGAATGCACGATCTCGGAGAGCTTGATCATCTGCCGGCGCGCGTTGGGCAGTTCCAGGCCCATGCAGGTCTTGCCGGGGATGGTCTCGACCACGCGGATGGAAGTCAGGCCCAGGGCACGCGACAGATCCTTCATCAGGTTGACCACCTGGGCGCCGCGCACGCCTTGCGCCGGCTCCACTTCGAATCGGGTAATCACCGGACCGGCCTCGGCGCCCAGCACCGTGACCGGCACCTTGAATTCGCGCAGGCGCTGCTCGATCAGGCGACCGGTTTCCTGCAATTGTTCAGGGTCGACCTCGATGCGCGATTCGGGCACTTCATCGAGCAGATCCAGCGACGGCAACGGAATGTCCACGCGCGGCTCGTCGTAGTAGGCCTCGGGGGCCATCGTCACCGGTGGCACGTAGGCCGGCGCAGCCTCGGGCATGCGTACCGTGAAGGCCGGGGCCGGCTGCGCAGGCTCAGGATCGGGCAGCATGTCAAACCAGGGCGCGTTGAAGGTGCCGAGGTCGATGGGTTCCTGTACCGGCTCCTGGGCCACAGGAACAGGCTCAGGTGCGGCCATCGGCGGGACGAAGGGCGTTGCGGCGGGCGGCATCACGGGCGACGGCAGCGGGGCCGAGGTATCCGGCTGCTGCGCCTGTGGTGCCAGCGGCATGATGGGCTGCGGCGGTGCGATGGGCGCAATCTCGTCGGAAGTGCCGTTCTGCTGCAGGGAACGCATCAAGCGCGTCGGTACCACGTCGGCGCGCTCGGCCGGCTTGCTGGGGGCGGTTCCGGGTGCGGCGGCACGGCCTACGCTGCTGATGCGGATGCTGCGGGTGGCTTGCGCCGCTGGCGCCGGAGTGCCGCGCGCAATGGAAGGCGGAATCGGGCGAATCGGCGGCGTCGGCGTGGCCGCGCGCGAGAGGCTGGCATCGGCCGCCGCACTGGCAGCAGAGATGGCGCGGCTGGCAGCTGCGCGGGCCAGCATGGCTTCGGTCGGGCGCAGGCTTTCGAAGGCGGCCCATTCGGATTCCGGACGCGGCTTGGCGGCGGGGCCGGTCGGGCGCGGATTGAGCGAAGGCCACTTGCCGCCCTGCCCCGTACCGGGGGTGGCGGCATGGCTGTTACGGTGGCCGCCGGTCAGGGCCGACAGGGGCACTTTCCAGTCGTCGCGCGGCGCGCCTTCGGCCGGGCGCTCGGGTGCCGGTGCGGGCGCTGGCGTCAGTCGCGCCGGGCGGGGACGCGGGGCGAAGGGTGAGGCGGCCGGCACACGGCCGGCAGAATTGGCGGAGGTAACGGAAGAAGCGCGCGGCATCGGCGCGCGGCGTTCGGCGCCCGTGGGGAAACTGCTGCGGGCGGCACCGGCACTGCCGTGATGGCTGCTCATGCGCACCCGTTCACTTTCGATGCTGCCCCGGCGCGGCGGGCCCAGCTCCAGTTCCGGATGGTCATCGCGCGCAGCCGGGGCGCTGCGCCCGAACATGGCACCCAGCAGCCATTTCAGCCCCAGCGCCAGCAAACCCAGCATCAGCACGGCGGCGATGCCCCGGCTGATCTTGCCGCCCAAGGCATCCATCAGGGCAGCGCCGACCAGGGCCGCGCCCGGCCCCTCATCGCCCGACACCAGTTGCGCACGCACCAGCGACTCGACCGCACTGCTGGCCCCCAGCAGCAACAGGCTGCCACACCACAAGCGGATGGCGCCGCGCCCGCCGAAGATGGACTTGCGGCCGAGCGCGCGCGCTACCGTGCGCAGCAGCAGCGGCAGCAGCCAGAGGACCGACCAGCCAAACCATTTGACGAAAATCATGCTACTCCCAAACTTCACCGGCCTGGCAAGACGCCAGCCGGCCTCGTGACTTCATGCGGTGCAACGCGATGCTGCACCGCAGGCTGCGAGTGTAAACCAAACCTGCTCCCTGCCGCCTGACGATGGTCCGTCTTTTGGTGCAGAGCCACCCGCGCCTCAGCGGCCGTGGCAATGACAATCGGCTACGTGGTCGTTGATCACGCCCACACCCTGCAGATAGGCATAGATGATGGTGGAACCGACGAACTTGAACCCGCGTTTGGCCAGGTCCTTGGAAATGGCATCCGACAAGGGCGTCTTGGCCGGACAATCTGCCAGCGAGGCCCAGCGATTGACGATGGGCTGGCCATCGACCTGGCCCCACAGGTAGGCATCGAGCCCGCCCACTTGCTCGCGCAGCGTGAGATAGGCACGGGCATTGCCGATGGTGGCCGCCACCTTCAGGCGATTGCGCACGATGCCCGGATTGGCCAGCAATTGTGCCACCTTGCGCTCGTCGTAGCGGGCGATCTTCTCGGCATCCCAGCCGTCGAAGGCCTCGCGGTAGCTGTCGCGCTTGTTGAGCACGGTCTCCCACGACAGACCGGCCTGGGCCCCTTCCAGGTTCAGCATCTCGAACAGGCGGGTTTCATCGTGGCAGGGCACGCCCCATTCATGGTCGTGATAGTGCACGTAACGGGGATTGGCCAGGTTGACCCAGCCACAGCGGACAGGTGTTTGCGTCATGGTGCGGTGTTTTCTTTCATATCGCCGGAATCAGACGGGCCATAGCGGCGGCTCATCCATCAGCGCGATCTGCTCGCGCAACTCCAGGATGCGGTCTTGCCAGTAACGTTGGGTATTGAACCAGGGAAAGGCCACCGGGAACGCCGGGTCATCCCAGCGCCGCGCCAGCCAGGCGGAATAATGGATCAGGCGCAGGGTGCGCAGCGCTTCGATCAGGTACAGTTCGCGCGGCTCGAATTCGCAGAAACTTTCATATCCTGCCAACAGGTCGGCCAGCTGCCCGACCATCTCGCGGCGTTCGCCGGACAGCAGCATCCACAGATCCTGCACGGCCGGGCCGCTGCGGCTGTCATCGAAGTCGACGAAGTGCGGGCCGGCATCGGTCCACAAGATGTTGCCGACGTGGCAATCACCATGCAGGCGCAACGTGCGCACCTCTCCTGCCCGCTCATAGCAGCGCCGCACGCCCTCCAGTGCCTGCTCGACCGTGGTGCGCCAGGCCGTGGCCACGTCCATCGGGATGAAATCATGGGCCAGCAGCCAGTCGCGTGGTTCTTCGCCAAAACTGGCGATGTCCAGCGCCGGACGCGCGCTGAAGGGGCTGCGCATGCCGACCGCATGGATACGGCCGATGAAGCGGCCCAGGCGTTCCAGCGTGTCGGCATCATCCAGTTCGGGGGCGCGGCCGCCGTGGCGGCGAAAGACGGCGAAGCGGAAACCTGCATGGCGATGCAGCGTGGCACCGTTCCCCAGACGCATCGCCGGCACCACCGGCACCTCTTCGTCAGCCAACTCCTGCGAAAAAGCGTGTTCTTCGAGGATCTGCTCATCACTCCAGCGCAAGGGACGATAGAATTTGGCCACCAGCGGCGGGCCGTCCTCCATGCCGACCTGGTAGACGCGGTTTTCGTAGCTGTTCAGGGCCAGCAGGCGTCCGTCGCCGTACAGGCCCAGCGCGTCGAGGGCGTCGAGCACCGTATCGGGCGAGAGCGTGGCGAAGGAAGTGGCGTCGGGAAGATCAGCAGATTGGGCGGGAGAATTCATCCGTCTATTGTACTGTCCGCCAGCCCCGGCGCCCCATCAGATTGCAGCCTTGCCGCCGGCAACACTCGCGCCCCCGGCGCAATGCCTTTACACTCCTGCCTTTAGTATTTGTCATTGGACCCATCATGCATCTCGACCAGCCCCTTTCCGACGCCGAATTCGACGAACTCGACGACTTTCTCCTCTCCGATCGCTGCGCCGACGATGTGATGACCATGGACACCCTGCACGGCTACCTGACGGCCCTGGCCATCGGTCCACAGGAAGTGCTGATGGCCGAATGGCTGCCGCGCGTCTGGGGCAGCCGTCCGGAAGACACGCCCAAGTTCAAGAATGGCAAGGAAGCCGAGCGCATCACCAGCCTGATTGCGCGCACCATGAATGAAATCGCCATCACCTTCGAGGTCGCCCCCAAGGAATATGAACCCTTGTTCTGCGAGCGCGAGCACGAAGGCAAGCCCCTGCTGGATGCCGAAGCCTGGGCCTGGGGTTTCTGGGAAGGCATCCAGCTGCGCGCGGCGCAGTGGGATGAAATCTTCCACTCCAACCTGGCACCGCTGATGCGCCCGATCTACCTGCTGGGCTCGGAAGAACTGGAAGAGGAAGAAACCAGGCTCATCGACGATCCCGTCAAGACCCACAAGCTGGCCGTCGAGATCGAAGCGGCCATCCCGCACATCCACCGCTACTGGGCGCCCAAGCGCAAGTCGGCGGTGGAACAGGTGCAGCGCGATGCGCCCAAGACCGGCCGCAACGATCCCTGCCCGTGCGGTAGCGGCAAGAAATACAAGAAATGCTGCGGCGCAGATTCGGAAGAATGAGGTAAAACGCCCCATGAAAAAAGCGCGCCAGAAGCCGGGCGCGCTTTTTTCGTTCATATAGGGCCGATTTTGCTGCCAACCGCCCTGCTGGCGGGGATCACTCCTTGATGAAGTGCTCGCGGTAGTACTTCAATTCCTCGATGGACTCCAGGATGTCGGCCAGGGCGGTGTGCATCTGGCGCTTCTTGAAACCGGTGGCGATTTCGGGCTTCCAGCGCTTGCACAGTTCCTTCAGGGTCGACACATCCAGGTTGCGATAGTGGAAGAATTCTTCCAGCTTGGGCATGCCGCGCACCATGAAGCGGCGGTCCTGGCAGATGGAATTGCCGCACATGGGCGACTTGCCGGCCGGGACGTATTGCTTCAGGAAGGCGATGATCTGCTGTTCGGCATCGGCTTCGGTGACGGTGGAGGCCTTGACGCGATCGATCAGGCCGGAACGGCCGTGGGTGCCCTTGTTCCAGGCATCCATGCCGTCCAGCAGCTCGTCGGACTGGTGGATGGCCAGCACCGGGCCTTCGCCCAGCACGTTCAGTTCAGCATCGGTAACCACCACGGCCACTTCGATGATGCGATCCTTGTCCGGATCCAGGCCGGTCATTTCCATATCGACCCAGACCAGGTTCATTTCATTGGGCCGGACAGGGACGGCGGGGGCTTGTGACATAATTCTTCCTTATTGACGGGATGGGGCATGGCTCCATCTACTGCAGGGTTCATTGCCGGGTTCGCGCGCCCGGTGGAGGCCGGGCGGCATGGCCTTCAGTCCTGCCAGCGGCACCCACCGGGGCGGCAGCGGACTTGAGCCGTGAACGTCCGCCATTTTCGCACAGGGAAAGCATGTCTTCACTTTCGTTTTCGGTTTTGTTCGTCGTCTTCCTGGCCATCAGCCTGGGGGTACGCTTCTGGCTGGCCTCGCGCCACATCCGCCACGTGATCGCCCATCGCGCCGCCGTACCGGCCGAGTTCGCCGAGAAGATCCCGCTGTCGGCCCACCAGAAGGCGGCCGATTACACCGTGGCGCGCACCAAGTTCGGCCTGGTGACGCTGCTGATCAATGCCGTGGTCCTGATCGGCTTTACCCTGCTGGGTGGCCTGCACTGGCTCTCCAGCGTGCTGCTGGGCTGGACTGGTGGGCCCGGCATGATCTACCAGATCGCGCTGGTGGCGGGCTTCGGGATCATCTCGGGGGCGGTCGATCTGCCTTTGGACTATTACCGCCAGTTCAGGCTGGAAGCCGGTTTCGGCTTCAACAAGATGACCCGCGCGCTATTCTTCACCGACATGATCAAGCAAACCCTGCTGGGTGCGGTGATCGGCCTGCCGCTGCTGTGGGTGGTGCTGACGCTGATGGACAAGGCCGGTGCGCTCTGGTGGCTCTACACCTGGATCGTGCTGTGCGCCTTCCAGCTGCTGATGCTGGTGATCTATCCCAGCTTCATCGCGCCGCTGTTCAACAAGTTCACCGCGCTGGAGGATGACAGCCTGCGCAGCCGCATCGAGGGCCTGATGCAACGCGTCGGCTTCGCTTCCAAGGGCTTGTTCGTAATGGATGGCTCCAAGCGCAGCGCGCACGGCAATGCCTATTTCTCGGGCTTCGGCGCGGGCAAGCGCATCGTCTTCTTCGACACCCTGCTGGCGCGCCTGGCACCGCATGAAATCGAAGCGGTGCTGGCCCACGAGCTGGGCCACTTCAAGCTCAAGCACATCGTCAAGCGGGTGGTGGTGATGTTTGGCCTGTCGCTGGCCTTCCTGGCGCTGCTGGGCTATCTGAAGGGCCAGGCCTGGTTCTATACCGGCCTGGGCGTGGAGCCGCTGCTCATGGGCAGCAACGATGCGATGGCGCTGATCCTGTTCATGCTGGTGCTGCCGATATTCACCTTCCTGTTCTCGCCGCTGTCCTCGCTGTCCTCGCGCAAGCACGAGTTCGAGGCCGACGCCTTTGCCGCCCAGCATACCCATGCCCAGGATCTGGTCTCGGCGCTGGTCAAGCTGTATGAAGACAATGCCTCCACCCTGACGCCTGATCCGCTGCACTCGGCCTTCTACGATTCGCATCCGCCGGCTTCGCTGCGCATCCAGCACCTGCAGGGTGCGATGGCGGCAACGCCGGCAGCTGCCGGCACTCACTGATATTTTTCATCGCATTCAGGGCGGGATACATGAAGTATCCCGCCTCCCAGGAGAACCCCATGAGCATCACCGCAAGCACTCTCGCCGCTGCCCGCTGCATCCAGCCCGTCGAGGCCCTGGATGAGGCCGCCATCGCCGGCCACCTGGCCGCCCTGCCCGACTGGAAGATCGACGGCGGCAAGCTGGCGCGCACGTTCGCCTTCGCCGACTATTACGAAACCCTGGCCTTCGTCAACGCGATCGCCTGGATCATCCACGCCGAAGACCATCATCCGGAACTGGTAGTGACCTACAACCGTTGCGGCGTCAAGTTCGACACCCACAGCGTCAATGCGGGGCGTGGCGGTTTGTCGGCCAATGACTTCATCTGCGCGGCCAAGGTCGACGCTCTCTTCGCCCAGCGCGCCCAAGGCTGATGGGAGTCCGCAAGCAAGGCGCGCGCGGCGCGGCGGCAGGGTCGGCGGCCAGCAAGGCCGCGCTGGAACAAGGCCTGGTGATTGCCGCCCACGGACGTCACTATCTGGTGCAGGCAGGTGAACAAAAACTCAATTGCGTCACCCGGGGCAAGAAGAGCGACGTGGCCGTGGGCGACCAGATCCGTCTGGCACGCACCTCGGCCGACCAGGGCGTGATCGAATCCATCGATGAGCGCAAGACCCTGCTCTATCGCTCGGACCAGTACAAGTCCAAGCTGCTGGCGGCCAATGTGGATCAACTCTTCATCGTGGTGGCAACCGAACCGAGCTTTTCGGATGATCTGGTCTCGCGCTCGCTGGTGGCGGCGGAGTCGGCCGGCGTGGCGGCCCACCTGATCCTGAACAAGACCGACATCACCGAAGCCCTGCCGAAGACGCGCGAGCGCCTGCAGGTCTATGCGCGCCTGGGGTATCCGGTACACGAAGTCTCGGCCAAGGCCCAGCCGGACGAAACGCGCGCCGCCTTCATGCCCCTGCTGGCCGGCAAGAGCACCATCCTGATCGGCCAGTCGGGCATGGGCAAGTCGTCCATCATCAACCTGATCGTGCCGGATGCCGACATCGCCACCCGCGAGATCTCGGCCGCGCTCGATACCGGCAAGCACACCACTACCTTCACCCGGCTATATCAGATGGAGCAGGACGCCAGCATCATCGATTCGCCGGGCTTCCAGGAGTTCGGCCTGTACCAGCTCTCCGAAGGCATGCTGGAACGTGCCTTCCGGGATTTCACGCCGTATCTCGGCAAATGCCGCTTCTACAACTGCCACCATCTCAACGAGCCTGGCTGCGCGGTGCTGGAGGCGGTGCAGGCCGGCGCGATTGCGGCAATGCGGCACCAGCTGTATGCGCAGCTGGTGCATGAGTCTTCGCAGACCTTGTACTGACCCCGCTCTCGCTCAGAACTTGTAGGCCGCTGTCAACACCACCGCACGCGGCGCGCCCGGCACGATCTGCGACACGCCGGTGGCGCTGGCATAGTAGCGGCGGTTGGCCAGGTTGGTCGCCGCCAGCGTATATTCGGCACGCGCCAGACGATAGCCCAGCAAGGCGTCCCAGCGGGCGTAGCCGGGCAGTTCGAGCAGGTTCTCGCGATCAGCGAAGCGCGCGCCTTCATAGACCACACCGGCCTCGCCGAACCAGCCTTGCGGGGGCGCATAGGAGATGAACAGGCTGCCGTTGCGCGCCGAAACACCCGAGGGGCGCTTGCCTGAAAATTGCGGCTCTGCCTGAACCACCCGGGAGTTCTGCTGGGTCCATCCACCGCGCACGAACCAGTCACGCGCCAGCTCGCCTGCCACGCTGAACTCGATGCCGCGGTTGCGTTCCAGCCCGGTCTGGGTGAATACGTCCGGCTGCACCGGATCGCGCACGAGGCGGTTGTAGAGTTCCAGTTCGAACCAGGCCAGCGTGGTGCTGATCCTGCGCTGGAACCAGTCGCTCTTGAGGCCGGCTTCCAGCTGGCGGCTGAACTGCGGGCCCAGGTCGTTGAGGTTGCCCTTTGCCCCAGGCGTGATACCGATCACGTCGCCGCCGACCGGCGCGTAGTTCTTGCTCCATGACGCATAGAGGTGATGATCCGGCAGTGCTTCCCACACCGCACCGATGCGCGGGCTCAGGGCATTGGTAGAGCGCTCGCTGTGCAGCTTCTGCAGGCGGTTGCGCGAATCCACCTCGAAGTGATCCCAACGCAATCCCACCAGCCCTTTCACGTGCGCGCCCAGGTCGATCTGGTCTTGCGCATAGAGACCGGTGGTCTTGACCTTGTGATGGTTCATCTGCCAGGGCTCGGGCCGGGAGCCGGCATTGTCGTGCTGGTCAGGTTCAGTCAAGGAGACCGGCCGCGCCGACCCCATCCACAGGCGCGGCTCGCGCTTTTGCCAGCCGTATTCGGCGCCGATCAACAACTGGTGCCGTATTGCGCCCGTGGCGAGCCTGCCCAGCACTTCCAGGTTGGCCTGCACGTTGCGCTGCTGCAGGTTCTGCTGGAAGCGGCTACGCTGCACGCTGCGCAGATCGCGCCCGGCGCTCACGAAGGGCTGGCTGACGAAGGTATTGTCGAAGTCGCTGTTGAGGTCGAACGCGCTGACCATCTGGCGCAGGCTCCAGTCGGGCGCAATGGCGCGCGTGAGTGTGGAGCGCAAACTGAGGCTGGCGTCACGGATGAAGTCGCGTCCCGCCGCGCCGAAGAAGGTGCGATCCGAAGCCACCGGCAAGGCATAGCCGCTGGCCGTGCCGTTGCGCGTGAGGGCCGTCACCCGCGCCGGCACGCCGCGATCGGGGACGCGTTCGTATTCATCGTAATCGGCTTGCAGCAACCAGCTGTCGCGGCCCGATTCCCACTTCAGCGCAGGCGCGAAATATTGGCGCGTACCCCGGACTTCCTCGCGGAAGTGCGGCTCATGTTCACGTCCGGCATTGATACGCAGGGCCCATTGCTCGCCCAGCGGCCGGTTCCAGTCCACCGCCGCGCCCTGCTGGCCCCGGCTGCCCCAGGTGGCCGATGCCTGGCCGAAGGCTTCGCGCGTGGGCTGCTTGCTGATGCGGTTGATGACGCCGCCGCCACTGCCGCGTCCATACAGCACGGCGGCCGGTCCCTTGAGGATTTCGATGCGATCGATATTGCCCAGGCTGCGCACGTATTGCGCATCGTCGCGCATGCCATCCAGCAGCGTGTCGCCGGCATTGGAGAAGCCACGAATCCGGAACGCATCGAAGCGCGTATCGGAGACATTGGAAATGCCCGGCACGCCCGAGAGCGCCGCCGCCAGGCCACGTCCGCCATATGCCCTGACCTGTTCGGCATCGACCGCCTGTACCGTCTGCGGCACCTCGCGCACATCGGTAGCGGTACGGGTAGCGCTGCCCAGCGGGCCGGGACGGGGATCGTGCGTGCTGCGCTGGCTGCGCACTTCGATGGCCGGCAGGCGTGTGGCTTCGCTCTCCTCACGCTCGCCTGCAGCATCGGCTGCTGAGGCGGGCACCGGCAGCGAGAACATGGCGGCGACCAGGGCCGCCGGCAGTGTGCGCAGCCTGGGAGAGGAAGTGAAGGTTTGAGAACGCCAACCGTACGACTGGCGCAAAAATGAGGACGAATACGACATGACGACCATTCCTTTCAGGCAACAGAAAGGCGCCGATTCTAGTCGCGCAAATAACAATAATTCTCATTTATATCGTGACATTGGCTGACCTGCCCAAGTTAGTCAGCATTTCTCGATAAAGGTCGAGCCGAGTTTCGAAATATTTCTTCACGTGATTCGAATGAATTCGAAATGAACACCCGGCCGCTTGCGCCGGTCTTCATATTTGGGCAAAAGGCAGCCGTACCGAAGGGGTTTCCCCAGAGCAAGTACTGCGGGTATCTTTTTAAGCCGAATCCCTTATAATCTAAGGAGTTAACGACTATCGGCGGCAGGCGCCACACTGGCCGCCGTTTTTATTTATGGCAATCAAACACTACCTTCAGTTTTCCGACTTTACGCTTGATGAATACGAGTACGTGATCGAACGTTCCCGTGTGATCAAACGTAAGTTCAAGAATTACGAGCCCCATCACACGCTGGCCGATCGTACCCTGGTGATGGTGTTCGAAAAGAACTCGACCCGTACCCGCCTCTCCTTCGAGGCCGGCATGCACCAGATGGGCGGTGCGGCGATCTACCTCAACACCCGCGACAGCCAGCTCGGCCGCGGCGAACCGGTGGAGGATGCAGCCCAGGTGATGTCGCGCATGTGCGATGTCATCATGATCCGCACCTACGGCCAGGAGATCATCGAGCGCTTTGCCAAGCATTCGCGCGTGCCGGTCATCAACGGTCTGACCAACGAGCAGCATCCCTGCCAGGTGCTGGCTGATGTGTTCACCTACATCGAGCATCGCGGCAGCATCGGGGGCAAGATCGTGGCCTGGGTCGGTGACGCCAACAACATGCTCTATTCGTGGCTGCAGGCGGCCGAGGTGTTTGGCTTCCACGTCAACGTCTCCACCCCCAAGGGCTACGACATCGATCCGGCGCAGGTCTCGCCGGGCAACAAGAACTACACCTTCTTCGCCGATCCGGCCGATGCCTGCCAGGATGCCGATCTGGTCACCACCGACGTGTGGACCAGCATGGGCTACGAGGCCGAGAACAATGCCCGCCTGAAAGCCTTCGACGGCTGGATCGTGGACCAGGCCAAGATGGCGCGCGCCAAGAAGGATGCGCTCTTCATGCACTGCCTGCCCGCCCACCGCGGCGAGGAAGTGGCCGCCGAGGTGATCGACGGCCCGCAATCGGTGGTCTGGGAAGAAGCGGAAAACCGCCTGCACGTGCAGAAGGCCCTGCTCGAATACCTGGTGCACGGCCGCTTCGATTAAGACCGCCCTGCCCCATCGTCGTACCGAAAGAATCACGCTCAACACTTCACTTCACCGCAACGTCAAGATCATGTCCAACATCCTGCAATCCGTCCCGGTCAACCAAAAAGTCGGCATCGCCTTCTCCGGCGGCCTCGATACCAGCGCCGCGCTGACCTGGATGCGCCAGAAGGGCGCCATCCCCTACGCCTACACCGCCAACCTGGGCCAGCCGGATGAACCGGACTATGACGCCATCCCCAAGAAGGCCATGCAATATGGTGCCGAACTGGCGCGCCTGATCGACTGCCGCGAACAGCTGGCCAACGAAGGCATCGCTGCCCTGCAAAGCGGCGCTTTCCACATCTCCACCGCCGGCATCACCTACTTCAACACCACCCCGCTGGGCCGCGCCGTGACCGGCACCATGCTGGTGTCGGCCATGCGTGAAGACAACGTCGACATCTGGGGCGACGGCAGCACCTACAAGGGCAACGACATCGAGCGCTTCTATCGCTACGGCCTGCTGGTGAACCCCAACCTGAAGATCTACAAGCCCTGGCTGGACAGCACCTTCATCGACGAACTGGGCGGCCGCAAGGAAATGTCCGAGTTCATGATCAAGTCCGGCTTCGACTACAAGATGTCGGTGGAAAAGGCCTACTCGACCGACTCCAACATGCTGGGCGCGACCCACGAAGCCAAGGACCTGGAATACCTCAACAGCGGCATCAAGATCGTGCAGCCCATCATGGGCGTGGCGTTCTGGCGCGATGACGTGGAAGTGAAGGCCGAGACGGTTACCGTGCGCTTCGAAGAAGGCCGTCCGGTGGCACTCAACGGCAAGACCTTCGCCAGCATGACCGAGCTGATCCTGGAAGCCAACCGCATCGGTGGCCGCCACGGCCTGGGCATGAGTGACCAGATCGAAAACCGCATCATCGAAGCCAAGAGCCGCGGCATCTACGAAGCCCCGGGCCTGGCCCTGCTGTTCATCGCCTACGAGCGCCTGGTCACCGGTATCCACAACGAAGACACCATCGAACAGTACCGCGACAACGGCCGCAAGCTGGGCCGCCTGCTGTATCAGGGCCGCTGGTTCGATTCGCAAGCCATCATGCTGCGCGAAACCGCCCAGCGCTGGGTGGCGCGCGCCATCACCGGCGAAGTGACCGTGGAACTGCGTCGCGGCAACGACTACTCGATCCTCAACACCGAGTCGCCCAACCTGACCTACCACCCGGAACGCCTGACCATGGAAAAGGGCGAAGGCAGCTTCTCGGCCATCGACCGTATCGGCCAGCTGACCATGCGCAATCTGGACATCGCCGACACCCGCCAGAAGCTGTCCATTTACCAGAACACCGGCCTGCTGGACACCAGCACTGCGGTGTCGCTGCCGCTCCTGGGCAAGGACGAGAAGTAATCTCCGCTGGATTCACATTCACTGTTTAATGGAAGCGATTCGATGAGCACCCAATTCGACAACGTTACCGTCCTCAAGAAGGGCAACGTCTACTTCGACGGCAAGTGTGTCTCGCACACCGTGCTGTTGGCCGATGGCACCAGGAAGACCCTGGGCGTGATCCTGCCCGCCAGCCTGACCTTCAATACCGGCGCGCCGGAAATCATGGAAATCAACGGCGGCAGCTGCCGCGTGCGCTTGAAGGGCGAAGAAGCCTGGAACACCTATGCTGCAGGCACCACCTTCAGCGTGCCGGGCAATTCCAGCTTCGATATCGAAGTCACCGAGACGCTGGATTACGTCTGCCACTTCGGCTGATCTGACCTGCGCCTCAAGGAAAAAGCCGTCCGGTAGCGATACTGGACGGCTTTTTTGCATCTTCATCCGGGAGACTTCCTAGATGAAGACCGGTTCCGGCTCCAGCTGCACGCCGAACTTTTCCTTCACATCCTCCTGGATCGCCCTGGCCAGCCTGGCCACCTCCGCCCCGGTCGCACCGCCCCGGTTGACCAGCACCAGTGCCTGTTGTTCATATACCCCTGCACGCCCGATGCTCTTGCCCTTCCACCCGCAGCGGTCGATCAGCCAGCCGGCGGCGAGCTTGTAGTGGCCGTCATCGACGCGATAGCTGACCAGGTTGGCGTATTGCGCCAGGAGCGTGTCGCGCAGGCGGGCCGGCACGATGGGGTTCTTGAAGAAGCTGCCGGCGTTGCCGATCTTGGCGGGATCGGGCAGCTTGCGGGTGCGGATGGCGATGACGGCCTCGGCGATTTCAGTGGGAGTCGGCTCGCTAATGCCGCGTTCCTGCAGGGCCTGGGCCACGTCGGCGTAGTTGGCATTGGCTTGCCAGTGCTTGGGCAGGGCGAAGCTGACGTCCAGCACCACGGCGCGGTCGCGCAATTCCTGCTTGAAGACGCTGTCGCGGTAGCCGAAGCGGCAGGCATCCCGGTTCAGCGTCAGCAGTTCGCCGCTGATCAGGTCGAAGGCGCGCAGGCTGTGGAAGCGGTCCTTGATTTCGATGCCGTAGGCGCCGATGTTCTGGATCGGCGCGGCACCGACGCTGCCGGGGATGAGTGAAAGATTCTCCAGTCCGCCCAGGCCCTGTTGCAGCGTCCACTGGACGAAAGCGTGCCAGTTCTCGCCAGCGGCGGCGCGCACGTAGATGAAGTGATCGTCCTCGCCGGTGATCTCTCTCCCCCTGCCCTGCATATGCAGCACCAGTCCGCTGAAGTCTTGCGTCAGCAGCAGGTTGCTGCCGCCGCCCAGCACCAGGCGCGGCAGGGCCATCAGGGCGGCGTCCTGGCGCAGCGCGTGGAGGGACCCGATGCCCTCGACGGGCAAGTAAGCATGGGCCAGCGCCTCGATCCCGAAGGTATTGAGGGCGCGCAGGGAAACGTCGTACTGGACGGGAAGTGAAGAAGTGCTCATAGGGCTGGGATTATAGCGCCCGCGCGCGGCCGATCCGCTGTCAGTGCAGCGGCGATGGCGGCGGGGGCGCCAGTCCGTTAAAATCACGGGTCAGACGCCGGCCTTCGCCGGCTGCAAGAACATAAGGAACAAGCCATGCCCTCATTCGATACCGTCTGCGAAGCCAATCTGGTGGAAGTCAAGAACGCCGTGGACCAGGCCAACAAGGAAATCTCCACCCGCTTCGACTTCAAGGGTACCGACGCCCGCGTCGAGCAAAAGGAGCGCGAACTGACCGCCTATGCGGACTCCGACTTCCAGCTCAGCCAGGTGCGCGACGTACTGACCAACAAGATGACCAAGCGGAACGTTGACGTCCGTTTCCTCGACGAAGGCAAGATCGAGAAGATCGGCGGCGACAAGGTCAAGCAGGTGATCAAGGTGAAGAACGGCATCGAAAGTGACGATGCCAAGAAGATCGTACGCGTCATCAAGGACAGCAAGATGAAGGTACAAGCCAGCATCCAGGGTGACGCCGTGCGCATCACCGGCGCCAAGCGTGATGACCTGCAGGCAGCCATTGCGCTGCTGCGCAAGGAGATCAAGGAGATTCCGCTGGAGTTCAACAACTTCCGCGACTGATCTGGGCGCTTGCCTTTGCGGTACCTGCAACGCCGGCTTTTGCCGGCGTTTTGTTTTTTGGGCCACCCGAAGTTATTCGAGAAACGGCGGCTGATTGCCTGAGGACAAGCAGGTTTGCCGGTTGCCAAATTTAGACTCCTTCCACCCAAAAACTTCAGCGCCTCTTCGGTGAGCGCAGATGGGACGTTTGGGCAACCGCTATCGCCTGATGGAAGGAGCAAAAAATGGAACATACGGAATCTGATGGGCTGCGCTGGGCAGACAACAGTGACACGAAGACCTGGAGTCTCCAAAGATCGGCACAGATCCGGGAATACGCCGACGATGCTGGCATTCCTGGCCTGCTCGGAGCTGGCTACCGGGCTCCGACGGGGGATCAGGCATGAAGATCATCGGTTGGATTCGCTACGGCGATAAAGCCGCCTGCGGCGGCATGGTGATCGAAGGCGACCAGACTTGCATCAGCCATGGACGTGCTTATGCCTTTCAGGGCGCTCGCGTAGCCTGCCGCAAGAACTGCGTCATTGCCGATGGATTTCCACGTTCCACGCTTACCAATGGGCGGGCTCAGGTGATTCATGGAATGAAGAGCAGTGCTGGATGTCCTTTGGTATCTACCCTCAATGATATTGATGGGGTGGGCAATGAAAGCGGTGAAACCATCGCAGAAAAGCACTATCTCAACGCCGACGGCGACTGGGCGCCGATCCAAGAACCTGAGCCTCACGACGCACCCTACGATGAACAACCCAAGCTTGTGGCGCCGCCGATCGAAGGCCTACCTTGGTACGTTCAGACGATGGATGGACGTACATTCTCTGGCCGGACAGGACACGATGGTCGGCTACCGCGCATTGATACCTATGGCGAAGACGAATACGTCGTCTATTGGGGGGATGACGCTCTCATCAAGATCGAAGAGGCACAACCATGAGCAAGACCCTGGTGCAACAAGCGAAGGTACGAACGAACACCGTCAAGGACTCGGTGTGCAGGATCGATGTACCTGTCGTGAAATTTTCGGACCTGTGGGACAACTACGTAAGCGGCTCCCCCTTCAAGCCAGGGCCTGATGACAAAGGGGACTACAGCAACCAATGCGCCTTGCGCATCAGTGCCACGTTTCACAAGGTCGGCATTCAGATGCGCTCCTTCTCGCAGAAGAGCGTCAAACCGATGCCTGGGGCCAAAGCGTTAGGGCGTGTCATGATGGATGGCAAGCCGGCTGCGGTGCGGGCCTATGAGCTGGGCGAATGGCTCAAATTGCAACCGTTCTGTGGTTTGCCCAAGCAGCCCGAAGACGTCACAGGAAAAGATTGGGCGTCGAAGGTGAAAGGGCGTACAGGAATCATCATGTTTCACGCGTATTGGACACATGATGGACAAACTGCCGCCAATGCAAGCGGAGGACATATCGATCTGTGGAATGGCAGTCGGATGACAGTTGCAGGGACTGAGAGTCTCCTCGCTATGCTCGGCCGAGGAATTGGCATTTCAAGCTTTCATATCCCCGGCACCTCCTATGGCTATTCGGATCTAAGCAAGGCAAGAGTAATCCTGTTCTGGGAAGTCAAATGAAACGTCTTGGCCTGTCGTTTGCATTCTTCATCGCTGGACTTCTGACAACGTGGGCGGCGTTATTCGCGGGTAGCCACTTGCCTGAACATATCAAGTTCAACCTGTCGCTACCTGTCTCTGGTAGTTGCCATGAAATAGACCTATGCTCGGTTCCGTGGTGGATATCGGCGCTGTTGATTGCCTATTTGCTTGCACCATCACTTATTTTCGCGGTGACAGGATGGATAAGCGCGGGTGCTTGTATTTCGACGTCCCGGATGTTTGCCAGGCTTCTGGCACTAATGTTGATGACCGCCTTGTTCTATATCGCAAGCTACGTCGTCGGCCGCTGATTGATTCAATTCGGCAACAACGTGATAAGGCAACGCTAAAACTTGGAGCGGATTTTCAGGGGAGTGCGCTCTGCTTGTAAAAACTATCAGGAGCCAAAAACAACAAAACCTCGGCTAACACCAAGGCTTTGTCACTGACCTCACACCGCCAAACTCCGGCGCTTTTCATCACCAACGACAACCATCAAGCCGCATCCCGCTCATCCCCCACCAGGCGACGCTGCTTGACCGAATCCGCCAGGCCCTGCAACACCTGCAGGCTCTCTTCCCAGTTGATGCAGCCATCGGTAATGGACTGGCCATAAGTCAGTTCCTTGCCCGGCACCAGATCCTGGCGGCCAGCCACCAGATGCGATTCCACCATCACGCCGACGATGCGGGTGTCGCCACCGGCAATCTGGCGGCCGATGTCGGCGCAGACCGGGATCTGGTTTTCCGGCTTCTTGGAGCTGTTGGCGTGCGACGCGTCGATCATCAGGCGCGCGGCCAGGCCGCTCTTGGCGATGTCCTGGCAGGCGGCTTCCACGCTGGGGGCATCATAGTTGGGCTGCTTGCCGCCGCGCAGGATGATGTGGCAATCCTCGTTGCCGGCCGTGGAGACGATGGCCGAGTGGCCGCCCTTGGTGACCGACAGGAAATGGTGCGGCTGCGAAGCGGCCTTGATGGCGTCCACGGCGATCTTGACGTTGCCATCGGTGCCGTTCTTGAAGCCCACCGGGCAGGACAGGCCGGAGGCCAGCTCGCGGTGCACCTGCGATTCCGTGGTGCGGGCACCGATGGCGCCCCAGCTGATCAGGTCGGCGATGTATTGGGGGCTGATCACGTCCAGGAATTCGGTACCAGCCGGCAGGCCCAGTTCGTTGATGTTCAACAGCAACTCACGGGCCGCGCGCAGGCCGTCGTTGATGCGGAAGCTGTTGTCCATGTAGGGGTCGTTGATCAAGCCCTTCCAGCCGACCGTGGTGCGTGGCTTCTCGAAGTAGACGCGCATGACGATTTCCAGCTCGTTCTTGTGGCGCTCGCGCTCCACCACCAGGCGGCGCGCATATTCCATGGCAGCCTTGGTATCGTGGATGGAACACGGGCCGATGACCACCATGAGGCGGTCATCCTGGCCGTGCAGGATGCGATGCAGCGCAGTGCGGGCTTCAGCGGTAGTGCGCTCGACCTTTTCAGTGCAGGCGAATTCGCGGATGAGATGGGAGGGGGGGACCAGTTCTTTCATTTCTCGGATGCGAAGATCGTCAGTGCGCGGCATTTTTTTCTCCTGGAGTGCTGCAATTATTCAGCTGGGAACTTGACCAAAAAAAAACCGCCATCACTGGCGGTTTTTTAGGAAATTCGGTTTTGTCTTTTTACGAACGCTTACCGCTTTTCACCGCCGTGGGGCTGGAATAGCTAAAGTAAAAATAAAAGTAAGCGCGGGCGAAAGACATGTCTGGCGTCATGGGTTAAACGAAGCAGGCATTCATAGTGCTACAAATGAGAGGCTTTGGCAAGCTTCAACGAGAAAATGGGATAAGGCACCTTAAATGCACATTTAACTCACAAATAACCAAGAAAATGAATATTTCTTGTTTAAAACAAGAAAGTTAATCCCGAGAACACAATAATAAATCGACCACCATGCAAGCCCTGCCCAGCCACCCTCCCCTTTCCGCCTGTGGCATTCCTGCAAAAAAAGTGAGTATTTGATCCGGCGACGTCCTTTTTTCCTGCTTCTTGAGGCCACTTGGGCAGCCTCCAAATGAAAAAACCGCCGGTGTTGAGACCGGCGGTTTTACAGAACTTGGAAATGGCTGCGATGATTGATCAGGCAGTTCCACCCACGGTCACACCATCCAGGCGCAAGGTCGGCTGGCCCACTCCCACCGGGACACTCTGGCCTTCCTTGCCGCACACGCCCACGCCCGAATCCAGGCGCATGTCGTTGCCGATCATGGAAACGCGATTGAGCACATCCGGACCATTGCCGATCAGCGTAGCGCCCTTGACCGGATAGGTGATCTTGCCATCCTCGATCATGTAGGCTTCGCTGGCCGAGAAGACGAACTTGCCATTGGTGATGTCCACCTGGCCGCCGCCGAAGTTCACGGCATACAGGCCATTCTTGACCGACGCCAGGATCTCGCCCGGATCCTTGTCGCCACCCAGCATGTAGGTATTGGTCATGCGCGGCATGGGCAGGTGGGCGAAGGATTCGCGGCGGGCGTTGCCGGTGACGTCCATCTTCATCAGGCGCGCATTCATGGTGTCCTGGATGTAGCCCTTGAGGATGCCGTCTTCGATCAGCGTGGTGCACTGGGTCGGATTGCCCTCGTCATCGATGTTGAGCGAACCGCGGCGGTCGGCGATGGTGCCGTCATCGACCACGGTCACGCCCTTGGCGGCGACGCGCTCGCCGATGCGGCCGGAGAAGGTGGAGGAGCCCTTGCGGTTGAAGTCGCCTTCCAGGCCGTGGCCGATGGCTTCGTGCAGCAGGATGCCGGGCCAGCCGGGGCCGAGCACCACGGTCATCGGGCCCGCCGGGGCCGGGCGCGAATCCAGGTTCACCAGGGCCGTGGCGACCGCCTCGGAAGCATACTTTTCCAGCAGCGTCTCGGAGAAATAGCCGTAGTCATAACGTCCACCGCCACCGCTGCTGCCCATCTCGCGACGGCCATTCTGTTCAGCGATCACGGTCACCGAGACGCGCACCAGCGGACGGATGTCAGCCGCCAACACGCCATCGGCGCGCGCCACCAGCACCACGTCATATTCACCGGAGAGGCTGGCCATGACCTGCTTGACGCGCGGGTCCTTGGCGCGGGCGATGCGCTCGATGCGTTCCAGCAACTGCACCTTGGCCGTGGCATCCAGCGACGTCAGCGGATCATGCGGCAGGTACAGCGCGCGGCCACCGGCCGGGGTCATGGCACCGGCCACCTTGATCTTGCCGCTGCCCTGGCGGGCGATGGTGCGGGTGGCAGCGGCGGCGTCCAGCAGCGCCGATTCGGAAATCTCGTCCGAGTAGGAAAACGCGGTCTTGTCACCCGACACGGCGCGCACGCCCACACCTTGGTCGATGGAAAAACTGCCGGTCTTGACGATGCCCTCTTCCAGGCTCCAGCCTTCGCTCTTGGTGAACTGGAAATAGAGGTCGGCGTAATCCACCTTGTGCGTGAACATGCTGCCCAGGGCCTTGAGCAGCTTGGATTCGTCCAGGCCGAAGGGAGTCAGCAGCACGTCGCGCGCCACTTGCAGGGCGCCCATGTTGGGTTCAAATAATTTCATAGCGTCTTGTCGGAAGGCAAAAAGGTCAAAGCTTGCGATGGCGTAGCGCCGGCAAACTTTCTCGCACGTATTGTAGACGATGGGGATCAATGTCGCCGATCACAAGCCCTTCTCCCTCCGGCAGCACCGAGACGATCTCGCCCCAGGGATCGACCAGCATGCTGTGGCCCCAGGTACGGCGGCCATTGACGTGCTGCCCGCCCTGGGCCGAGGCCAGCACATAGCACTGGTTTTCGACGGCACGGGCGCGCAGCAGCAGTTCCCAGTGGGCACGGCCGGTGGTGTAGGTGAAGGCAGCGGGCATGACGATCAGGGCGCACTCACCCATGGCGCGGTAGAGCTCCGGAAAGCGCAGGTCGTAGCACACCGACAGCCCCACTCTCCCGAACGGCGCCTCGAAGCTGCGTACCTCGCTGCCGTATTCGATGGTGCGGGCTTCGTCGTAATTTTCTTCACCTCGCACGAAGTTGAACAAATGGATCTTGTCGTAACGCGCCACCCGCTGGCCATCCGGTCCATAGACCAGTGAAGTATTGAGCACCTTGCCGGAAACCGCCGACTGTAGCGGCAACGTGCCACCCACCAGCCACAGCCGGTGCGCGCGCGCCAGGGCGCTCATGTGTTCCTGGATCGGGCCGCTGCCATCGGCTTCGGCATGGGCCAGCTTGTCGCGCTCGTGGCGGCCGAGGATGGGCCAGTATTCGGGCAGCAGTGCCAGTTGCGCGCCCTGCCGGGCTGCCTGCGCCACCAGGCGCGCGGCCGCATCGAAGTTCTCTTGCAGCTCGGGGGTGGAGACCATCTGGATCGCCGCCACCTTGAAGGAATCGCTCATGTCTGCCTCTCGCAAGGGTCGGGAAGAAGGAAAGAATGCCGCCAGTATGGCCCATCCGGGCCAGTCGCGCAGGGCTGGCTCAGGCGCCCGAATTGACGGCCGGTCCCGGTTCGGGCGTGCGGCGCCGCTGTACAGGAGCGACCGCAGGGGGCGGGGCCAGCTCATCGGCCGGCTTGTTGTCGCCCTTATCCCCATTGTCGCCATTGTCGCCCTTGCCCTTCTGCAGCACTTCCTTCGCGCGCTCGGCATCCACTGGCGAGACCTGGCCCTGCTTGACCACGATGGGATCGCTCCAGGGGCCTGTCACCTTGTACTCGAAACTGAGCGACTTCATCACCGGATTGCGCAGGAACAGCTGTGCCAGCAAGGTACTCACGCCCACCACCGGATTGACCGCCATGGCCACCACCGAGGCGGTGCCCAGGTTGATCTCGGGGATTACCACCACGTGCAGGTCCTGGGTTTCGCGGGCGATGTCAGCCGAACCGCTCATGAGCACCGAGGCGGTGACGCCCGTCATCTTGAGGTTGTCGGTACTGGCGATGCCCTTGGCGATACTGGCCGTGCCCGCCACGGTGTCGAAGGCAAAACCTTCCGAGAACACGTCGCGGAAGTCCAGCGTCAGCCGGCGCGGCAGCGCCTGCAGGTTGAGCACGCCCAGCAGCTTGGCCGCGCCCGGATCGACCTTCAGGAACTGTCCCGAATGCACGTCCATGTGCACCTGTCCGGCCAGGCTGGCCATATCCATGGCATAGGGCGGCGCCTTCCAGCTGAGATCGCCATCGAGCTTGCCGCGTCCGCCCCGGATGGTACCGGGATAGCCGAAGCGCTCCAGCAGCTTGCCGGCATCCTCGATATCGAGGGCGTAGGTGAAGTTGGAAGTGTGATTGCGGCCAAAGGCCAGCCAGTTGCCGGCAGCCCGGAACTGCGCATCGGGATTGGCCAGCAGCAGGCGGCTGATGCGCCATTCGCGGCCCACCGAGGTGAGGATGTTGTTGGCGTCCAGTTCCAGCCGACCCAGCTTCTTGCCGCCCAGTTCGAAGTCCTCGGCACGGATGTCCAAAGCCGGCATCTGCACGTCGTCGTCACTCTTGTCGGGACTGGCCGGCTGGGCATTGTCCGCCCCCGGGCTGGTCTTGGGGATGACCAGCGAGGACAGGCGCGCCGTCACCTTGCCTGCGCCCCGCCCGCTGCCGGGTTCGTCCCAGGTCACGGTGCCGGACGCTTGCTGCGACTCCAGGTTGATCTGCCAGGCATTGCGGCGATGGCTCGCTTCCAGGATCAGCTTGTCGAGCGTCTTGCCCATCAGGGTTAGCTGGCCCACGCGCGCCGATACGCTGTCCGGCTCCAGGTAGGGAGTCACGTCACTGCCGCCCAGCCGGTTGCCGGCGGCCGCTGCACCCGTATCGGTGCCCGCGTCCTTGCCGGCCAGCTCCTTCTTCAGTGCCAGCCAGGCATCCGCATCCAGGCTATCGGTGGCCAGGGCCAGCTTGAGACCGCTGGCCGGGATCGGCGCCGGCTGGTTCCAGCCGATGCCGCCGCTGATGACCCGCCACTCATTGCCCTTGGCTATCACCCGTTCGCGCAGGTAGCGCGAAGATACATTCGAGCCCAGCGCCAGGCGCATTTCTTCGCGTTCGATCAAGGGGTCCGAAGAAGCCACCGGCAGCACGTCGAAGCGCAGCGGCAGGCTGTCCTGCACGCCCTTGCGCAGCGGCACCGGCAGGTCCACGCCCAGGCCGGTGAGGCTGGATTCGACGCTGATCTCGGGCTGGCGCTGGCGCACCAGCACATTGGCGGTGTAGCGCGTACCGCCCGAGAAGCGCGCCAGCAGGCGCTGCAGCGCGGGGTCCGGGTATTGCTTGCGCAGATTCTCGATGTTGATGGCGCCTTCAAGGCGCACCTGGCTGCTGCCATCCTTCTGGGTGCCGCCGCTGATGGTCAGGGTGTCGCCCAGGAACTGGCCGCGCACACCGTCGAGCGTGAATCCGCGCTCGTTGAATTCGACCTTGCCGCTGGTGCGATAGAGCGGAGGCAGTTCCGGCAGCAGGTCCACGTCATTGTTGGCGAAGTGGACGGCACCCTGCGCGCGGACATCGATGGCGTGATGCAAGGGCATCTGGAACTTCAGGTCCAGGCGCGCTTCGCCGGTGGCCATGCTGTGTTCCATGATGTTGCCGGTCCAGCGCGCCACCGGGCTCTGGTTCACGTATTGCAGGAACACCGGCATGGGGCCGCTGGCCGCGCCATCAATTTCCAACACTGCGTCATGGGAATCGACATCGGCCACCCGCGCTGTCACCGGCCCCAGCCGCGCGCCCAGCGTGCGAGCGCTGTCGGCCTTGATCTCCAGCCGGGTGCGGTCCACGCTGATGTGTCCGCGGCCCTCTTCCAGCAACGGCCATTCGGGTTCCTTGCCGTCGCGACCGACATGGCCGGGCGTGTAGTTCAGCTTGAGGCCCTCGAAGTCGCCCGCGAACTGGAATTGCCCCTTGGGCTGCTCGCCCGGCTTGGACGTATGGAAGGGGAAATCGGCCAGCGCCCCCTTGAGCTTGAAATGCACGTCCCTGAGATCGCCCGCCAGCAGGCCCTCGGTGAGCCAACGATGCAGCGGTTCACTCATGTGCTGCGGCAGATAGCGGCGGATCGCCTTCACATCGAAGCTGGTAAGCTCGCCGCGCACGTCCACGCTGCCGGCCGAGCTGCCCTGCAGCGGCATGAGATGACGGCCGCTCAGGCTGCCGGCCACGCCGGGCTGGGCGAACTCCATCTGGTCCAGATCCACCTGCAGGGTCTGGTCCTTCAGGTACTGCCAGCGCGCCTGCAGCTTGAGGCTGTCAAAAGGCAGGCTGGGCTCGCGGAAAAGGCGGGCAGGCAGCTCCACCGCCATTTGGCGGGAGTCGACCTTGACCGAACCGCCCTTCTCGGTCGCATCGATCTCGCCGGAAAGGTTGCTGAAACCGGGGAAGGCGGCCCACTGGGCGCCGTTCTTGCGCGCTTCGACATGGGCCGGCAAGCCCTTCAGGCCCAGGCCCGTGAACTGCCCGCTGACCCGATAGGAACTCAGTTCCGGATAGGTGCCCTGCCACTGCACGGTGAAATCGCGCAATTCCCCGCGTGGGGCCAGGTCGTCCAGCAGCTTGCGCTGCGAAGGTGCCAGCGGCAGGCGGGCTGCCAATTGCGACAAGGTTTGCAGGTTCAGGTAGGTGGCCTTGACGCTGGTGCGTTCGGCCTTCAATGGCGTGGCCGGTTCATAGCTCTCGGCCACCGAGGTCGGCGGCAGCACGAAGCCGTCCGGGGTTTCAATGGAGAAATCGGTCAGGGTCACCTGATGGCCATTGGTGCCAAAGGTGGGCACGCCATCCTCGGGATTGGTGCCCAGGGCCTCGCTGGCGGCGATGCGGCCATTGACCCGTTTGAGCGAAAGCGGCTCAAGCTGGCGCGACAGGCGGGCATTGAAATCGGTCAGGCTGAGGTCCGCAGTGAAGTTGGCGACCTTGGCATGGTCCAGCGTCAGCCAGGCGCGCACCGAACCGCGGCCGCTGTTGATGGCGATGGGCGTGTCGAACCAGGCGCGCCAGACCGACAGGTCGGTGTTGCGCAGGTCGGCATAGAGCACACCCTTCCAGCGGGTGATATCGGAACTGCGCGAGAAGGCCGGATGGCTGAAGTCGGCCCGCACGTCCAGGGGCGCGGCCATGTCCTGCGGCGGGATGGCGCGCAGCGACAGGCGATGATGCAGCCAGCGGTTGTACAGCACCAGGTTGACGTCTTCCAGCACCAGCTCGGGGGCACTGCGCGATTGGTCATCCCAGCGCAGCTTGCTATGACGGATCACGATCTCGCGCTGGGACAGCAGCCAATCGAGGCTGCTGCCATCGCCGCCGGACGGAACGGGAATACCGGCCACGAAGAACTTGCCCGCCGCATCGCGCCGGATCGCCAGATCGGCGCCTTCGATGCTGAGGTTTTGCACCTGCAGGCCGGCCACCAGCACACTGCTCCAGGACAAGGTGGCAGAGACGTGCGGCAGGCTCAGGGCCGGCTGGCCCTGCTGGTCGTGGACGGTGAGGTTGGTCAGCGAGAGTTGTGGACGCAGGCCGCTCCAGGAAGCATCGATGGCCTCGATGCTGACGGCGCGCCCGATCTGGTGCGAAACCAGCGCTTCGATACGCGGTTTGTAGTGGCCGATCTCGGGCAGCACCGCATAGCGCAGCACCAGGAACAGCGCGCAAAAGACGAAGTAAGCTGCCAGCAGCAGCTTCAGGGTAAAGCCCAGTACGTGGTGGGTGGCCCGGTTCAGGCGCCGATAGCTGCCCCGTGCAAGTCGCCAGCACAGCGCCCAACGGCCAGGCTTGGGTGCGGCGTTATGTTGTTCTTGGGACATCAGGTTGCAAGGCGGCTCGGCGGAAAAATGGAATCGGGCAGGTAACATGATCGCATGGAAAACCAGCCCATGCCATCTTGGCAAAGGGGCTATGAGGGGCAAAACCGGCGATAAGTTTAAAAAGGGAGGCTAGAATCGCCTGATTCGCCTCTCTTCCCGCAGATCGCCGGCCCATCGTCAGCTGCAAGTCAGCCTTGCCTCCTTTGTCGGCAGCGCCCGGGCCGGTCTGAAGCAGGGGGAACGGCGGTTTTCTTCCTTTTACACCTTGTCGTGGAGCATTGCGGTCTCTTATGCCTGTTCATCATCCTTCCCTGGTCGACGCCTCCACTTCCCGCTATTACACCCGCTGGACCCAGGCCGATCCGGCCCGTCCGGCCCTGGTGGCCGAGGCTGCCGCGCAGCCCATGGACCGCCCGGCCATGCAGCATTACCTGGCGCGCAGCCTGGAGGCCGGCCTGTCCCTGCCGGCGGCCATGCGGCGCCTGCGCAACCTCATCATCTGCAGCCTCATCACGCGTGACCTCGATGGCCGCGCCGACCTGGCCGAGGTGGTGGCCACCATGACCGGCTTTGCCGACTTCGCCGTGCAAACCCATCTGGCCGCCCTGATGCAGGAGCAGGTCGCCCTGTATGGCACGCCGCTGGGAGAAGAATCCGCACGCCCGCAAGAGATGATCGTGCTGGGCATGGGCAAGCTGGGCGGGGGCGAACTGAATGTGTCTTCCGACATCGACCTCATCTTCGTCTACCCGGAAGATGGCGACACCCAGGCCGAGGCCGGCCAGAAGTCACTGTCCAACCATGAATTCTTCGTGCGCCTGGGCAAGAAGCTCATCGGCGCATTGGCCGAGATCACCGAAGATGGCTTCACCTTCCGCGTCGACATGGCGCTGCGCCCCAATGGCAACTCCGGCCCGCTGGTGGCCAGCTTCAACATGGTCGAGGAATACCTGGTGCGCCAGGGCCGCGAATGGGAGCGCTATGCCTGGACCAAGGCGCGCGCCCTGACCGGCACGGCCGAGGACATCGCCACGCTGGAAGCGATCAGCCGGCCCTTCATCTTCCGCCGCTATCTGGACTTCGGCTCCATCGATGCGCTGCGCTCCATGCACGGCCAGATCCGCGCCGAGGTCAAGCGCCAGGAAGCTCTGCATCCGGACCGCAGCAACAACGTCAAGCTGGGACGCGGCGGCATCCGCGAGATCGAATTCACCAGCCAGGTATTCCAGCTCATTCGCGGCGGCCGCGACCCCGACCTGCGCGACCGCTCCACCCGCACCACCCTGCGCACCCTGGCCGCCAAGGACCTGCTGGCCCCCGACGTGGTGGACCAGTTGCTGGACGCCTATACCTTCCTGCGCGACCTGGAGCATCGCCTGCAATACCTGGAGGACGCGCAAACCCACACCCTGCCCGTCAATCCCGACGACCTGCTGCTGGTGGCCAACATGATGGGCTATGCCGACAGCGCGGCCCTGCTGCATGAACTGGAACGCCAGCGCGCCATCGTGGCCACGCAGTTCGATGCCATCTTTGCCGACAAGCAATCCGAGGGCGACGGCGATGGTCCCACGGTGATGGTCAGCGACAACGACAACCTCGAAGGCCTGGCCGATGCCTTGCGCCTGGTGGGTTTCCCTGAGGAAGACATCGAGGATGGCGCACGCCGCCTGCACCTGACCTGGCAGTCACCGCGCATGCAAAGCCTGCCCGAGGCCAGCCGCAACCGCCTCAATACGGTCATCAACAATGGCCTGCCGCTGCTGGCAGCGCTGCATTACGACCAGTTGCCGGCGCTGGGCCGGCTGCTCGACTTCCTCGAAGCAATCGCCCGGCGCGCGGCGTATCTGGCCCTGCTCACCGAATATCCCTATGCCCTGCAGCGCCTGGTGCGCATGATCGGGGCCAGCGGCTGGGCCGCCACCTACCTCACGCGCCATCCGCTGCTGCTGGATGAATTGCTGGACGACCGCAACCTCAAGGTCGCCTCCGACTGGAACGCCTTTGCCGACACCTGCCGCCGCCAGCTGGCCACGGCCGAAGGCGATACCGAGCGCCAGCTCGACATCCTGCGCGAACTGCACCATGCCGAACTGTTCCGCCTGCTGGCGCAGGATCTGGAGGGCGAACTGTCGGTGGAAACCCTGGCCGACGAACTCTCCGCCCTGGCCGACGTGCTGGTGCAGGTCACCATCGAGGCGGTCTGGCAAACCATCGCCCAGCGCCACCGCGAGGTGCCGCGCTTTGCCGTGATCGCCTACGGCAAGCTGGGCGGCAAGGAACTGGGCTATGCCTCGGACCTGGATGTGGTCTTCCTCTACGATGACGACGACCAGGAAGCCCCCGCCCTCTACGCCAAGCTGGCCCAGCGCTTCATCACCTGGATGACCAGCCATACCCCGGCCGGCACCCTGTTCGACATCGACGTCGCCCTGCGCCCGGATGGCGCCAGCGGCCTGCTGGTCTCGCCGGTCTCCTCCTTCGAAAAATACCAGTTGAATGCCGCCTGGATCTGGGAACACCAGGCGCTCACCCGCGCCCGCTTCTGCGCCGGCGACACCGCCATCGGCGAGCGCTTCGAGGCGCTACGCGAGCGTGTGCTGCGCCAGCCGCGCGACGTGGCCAAACTGGAAGAGGAAGTCATGTCCATGCGCCGCCGCATGCGCGATGCTCACCCCAACCGCAGCCAGATGTTCGACCTCAAGCACGACGAAGGCGGCATGATCGACATCGAGTTCATAGTGCAATACCTGGTGCTGCGACATGCCTGCGACCATCCGCAACTGACCGGTGACATCGGCAACATCGCCTTGCTCAAGCTGGCAGCCCAGTTGGGCCTGATCGATGGCCTGCTGGCGGCCGAAGCGGCCAATGCCTACCGCATCTTCCGCAAGCTGCAGCACCAGATCCGCCTGCAGGGCTCGGAACGTGCCCATATCGATGCGATCCGGGTGGAACATGAACGGGCTTGCGTGATCCGGCTGTGGCAGCAGGTGTTCGGCTGATGCCCTGCCGGTGAGGTGAAGAAAAAAACCGGAGGCGCCTGATGGTGCCTCCCGTTTTTTTCCCATTTCTTCATACTAATCGCTATGAAGATGAAGTTATCTCAATTTTCCGGCTTCACGGCCACCAGGTTGATCAGCGTTTCTTCACGTTCGGCTTTGGGCTTGATGCCGAAGACACGCTCCAGGATGCCCAGGTCTTCCCGGCTCCACCACAGGTAGGGATAGGAAATCGACTGCGGGGCCACCTCGAACCCGGCGCTGCGCACCAGGGCCAGGTATTCGCCCGCAGTCTTCTGCACTTCCATGGGGTGGCGGAACAGCAGGCGGATGATCCACGAATGGATGTAACGCTTGGTCGATTCGGCAAACAGCAGGATGCCACCCGGCTTGAGCACCCGGTAGAACTCACGGATTGCCTCTTCCTGGTCGATCAGGTGATGGAAGGTCTGGTGGCAGAACAGCAGGTCCACACTGTTGTCCTCCAAGCGCATGCGCGAACTGGAGCACTGGATGAATTCGGCGCGCAGGCCTTCGGTTTCGGCTTCGCTGCGGGCGGCGGCGATCATGGCCGGGTCGATGTCCATGCCGATCAGGCGCTGCGGGGCAAAGCGCTGGTGCAGCTTCTTGAGCGAACGGCCCCAGCCGCAGCCGACGTCGGCCACCACGGGATAGCTGCTGCGGCGTGCCGGAATCAGACGTTCCAGGTCCAGCATGGCACGTTCCAGCACGTGCAGGGTCCAGGTCGGCGTGCGCAAGAACCAGAGGCCGAAAGCGGTCTCGGGGACGTGCTCCGGCATGGCCGGAGGCAAGGGCTGTGAATGTGATTTCATGTCGTTATGTTTGTTGTACTGGCCGGATGTCACGGCGTGGATGCTGACATCCGGGTCGCCGGCGGTTCCCCCTGCCGGCCGATGGAAAAATGCCCCGCAAGCGGGGCATCAGGATGTTACCGGGTGGCAAGCAGGACTGCAACCGTCCTGCGCCAGTTGCCGCGCTCAGTATTTGGGCGGGGTCTTCTCGTCGCGGCTGGCGCGGCGGTCGCTGCTGCTGTCGCGCGAAGACGAGGAGCTTTCGCGGTCGCGCGAACGGGCGTTGTCGCGGTTGGAATCGCGGTCGCGGGTGCGGCTGCTGCGGTCGCTGTCCTTGCTGTCCTTGTCCTTGCCATCCTTGGCCTTGGCATCATCCTTGGCGGCGTCGGGCGTCGGCGCAGGCGGTGCCACGGTCTGGATACCCTTGGCGGCCATGTATTCGTGCATGTCCTTCCAGCCGGTGAAGATGCCGGCCTTCAGGGCATCAGGATTGCGCTGGTAGCAGTCTTCCAGGCTCTGGCCGGCCTGGCGGCAGCCGGCACCCAGGGCGATGCCTTCGGCCTTGGCCTCTTCCGGGGTCTGCTTGGGCTTGGAAAAGCTGCTGATGTAGTCGCACGCGGACAGCGAGAAGCTGACGGCGGAAATCAGGGCCAGGTTGGCCAACAGGCGACGAGCCTGGGATGAGCTTGCTGACATGCGTTCCCTCGTTGGGTCGGTTGCTCTTGTTGTTGACAGGCCATGCACAATGGACAAAAGGCCATTGCAAGCGGGGCTCGCAACAGCCTTCTGATCCTTTTGCAGGCTGATCCGTGTATTTTCACCGCGGCAAGCAGGCTTGCATACGATGAAAAGAAGCCGAAACAGCCCTGAAATTGACGCTCCCGGCCGGGAACTCCGGCCGGTGCGCCAAGCTCACGCGTCTTACTTGGCGTTGGCCAGGGCGACGGTGGTGTCCAGCATGCGGTTGGAGAAGCCCCACTCGTTGTCGTACCAGGACGAAACCTTCACCAGACGGCCGGAGACCTTGGTCAGGGTAGCGTCGAAGTTGGACGATGCCGGGTTGTGATTGAAGTCCACCGAAACCAGCGGATCGGTGTTGTAGGTCAGGATGCCCTTCAACGGACCGGATTCGGAAGCGGCCTTCAGGATGGCGTTGACTTCATCCACGGTGGTGTCGCGCGAGGCCACGAAGGACAGGTCGACGATGGACACGTTGATCGTCGGCACGCGGATGGCGTAGCCGTCCAGCTTGCCGTTCAGTTCCGGCAGCACCAGGCCGACCGCGGCAGCAGCGCCGGTCTTGGTCGGGATCATGGACTGGGTGGCCGAACGGGCGCGGCGCAGGTCTTCGTGATAGACGTCGGTCAGCACCTGGTCGTTGGTGTAGGCGTGGACGGTGGTCATCAGGCCGTTTTCCAGACCGATCTTGTCGTTCAGCGGCTGCACCAGCGGGGCCAGGCAGTTGGTGGTGCACGATGCGTTGGAGATCACGGTATCCGAAGCCTTCAGCACGCCGTGGTTGACGCCGAACACGACGGTGGCGTCCACGTCCTTGCCGCCCGGAGCGGAGATGATGACCTTCTTGGCACCGCCCTTGATGTGGGCGCTGGCCTTTTCCTTGGTGGTGAAGAAGCCGGTGCATTCCAGCACGACGTCCACACCCAGCTCGCCCCACGGCAGCTCGGCCGGATTGCGCTGGGCCAGCACCTTGATGCGGTCGCCGTTGACGACGATGGAATCGCCATCCACGGTCACGGTGCCCGGGAACTTGCCGTGGGCGGTGTCGTATTGGGTCAGGTGGGCATTGGTCTTCGGATCGCCCAGGTCGTTGATGGCGACGATCTCGATGTCGTGCTTCTTGCCGCCTTCGTAGTGAGCGCGCAGGATATTGCGGCCGATGCGGCCATAACCGTTGATTGCTACGCGAATTGCCATGCTCTTCTCCTCAAGTAGTAAAAATCAATGCAAACCGGTAGTCGGGAAAGCGACCTGCCCGACAGCTTGCACCCTTGCGGCGCCGCTGGTCGGACATGAATCCTTCTTTTCCGGCCTTTTTGTTCAGTTGTTCTTGCCGTCCCTGCCTGCCCTGCTGATCCTGCCTATCCGTGGCTTACCGCTCTCACCCGCTCAGGAGTGGAGCTTGCGCCAGACGAAACCGATCTCGTCGAGTTCACTGCCATCATCCCAGGTGAACGTTTGTTCATAAAGCCTTTCGGCCCCGAGTGACTCGAAAAATTCCCCGGCGCCTTCGTTCTTGCTCAACACCCAGGCCATCAGGCCAGTCGCGCCGGCACTGATGAGGGTGGCGGCGACGTTGGCCAAGAGGCGCTTGCCCAATCCCTTGCGCTGCTCATCGGGCAGCACGCAGATGGCGGTGAGCTCGGCATCGCAGCCGAAGCGCGACTCGGCCAGCGTCATGCCGGAAGCAAAGCCGATGATCTCGCCGCCGCTCTCGGCCACGAAGGTGCAGGCGGCGTCCGAGGACGCTTCCAGCACCTGCTCCCACAGCTTGACGCTTTCCTCGGGCTTGATGTGATCGAGATAGCTGTCGGGTACCAGGCCGCGATAGGCGGCGCGCCAGGCGTCGATGCGCACTCCCGCGATCGACGCGGCGTCACCCTTTCTGGCGCGACGGAACAGGACTTCTTCAGTCATGGACGACACACTGCTCAAGCCAGCACTGCCTTGGCCTTGGCCACCACGTTCTCGACGGTGAAGCCGAAGTGCTTGAACAGCACGCCGGCCGGGGCCGATTCGCCGAAGGTATCGATACCGACCACGGCGCCTTCCAGGCCCACGTACTTGTGCCAGAAGGCGGTCACGCCGGCTTCGATGGCCACGCGCGGGATGCCGCGCGGCAACACCGAGGCCTTGTAGGCCGAATCCTGGCGATCGAACACGTCGGTCGAGGGCATCGACACCACGCGCACGGCGATGCCTTCGGCGGTCAGCGCATCTGCGGCCTTGGTGGCCAGTTCGATTTCGGAACCGGTAGCGATCAGCACTACCTTGGCGTTGGCCGCATCGCGCAGCACGTAGCCGCCACGGGCGATGTCCTTAACCTGGGCGTCGGACCGCTCCTGGAAGGGCAGGTTCTGGCGCGAGAAGATCAGGGTGCTCGGACCATCGTGACGCTTGATCGATTCAGCCCAGGCCACCGCGGTTTCGGTGGTGTCGCACGGACGCCAGTTGTCCAGGTTGGGGATCAGGCGCAGGCTGGAGACGTGTTCCACCGACTGGTGGGTGGGGCCATCTTCGCCCAGGCCGATGGAGTCGTGGGTGAACACGAACAGCGAACGGATCTTCATCAGCGCAGCCATACGCAGGGCATTGCGGCTGTAGTCGGAGAAGGTCAGGAAGGTCGCGCCGAAGGGCAGATAGCCGCCATGCAGGGCGATACCGTTCATGATGGCGCTCATGCCGAATTCGCGCACACCGTAGTTGATGTGGTTGCCGCGCTGATCGGCGCGCACGGCCACCGATTCCTTCCAGTTGGTCAGGTTCGAGCCGGTCAGGTCGGCCGATCCGCCCAGGAATTCCGGCAGCGCCTGCGCATAAGCCTGGATGGCGTTCTGGCTGGCCTTGCGGGTGGCGATGGTTTCCTTCTTTTCCAGCGTGGAATTGATGTAGGCGGTCACGGTCGAGGCGAACACCGCCGGCAGCTCGCCCTTGAGGCGACGCAGCAGTTCGGCGGCTTCGGCCGGGTATTGCGCGGCATAGGTGTCGAATGTCTGCTTCCAGCTGGCTTCGAAGTCGGCGCCGGTGGCCTTGGCATCCCAGGCGGCGTAGACGTCAGCGGGAATCTCGAAGGGCGCGGAAGTCCAGCCCAGCGCTTCGCGCACGGCGGCGATTTCCTTGTCGCCCAGGGCAGCGCCGTGCACCTTGTCGGTGCCGGCCAGGTTGGGCGAACCCTTGCCGATGACGGTGCGGCAGCAGATCAGGGTCGGCTTGTCGGCCAGCTTGGCCTGGTGGATCGCCGCACTGACGGCTTCGACGTTGTGGCCATCGACGGCCGGAATGACGTTCCAGCCGTAGGCTTCGAAGCGCTTCGGGGTGTCGTCCTTGAACCAGCCTTCGACGTGGCCGTCGATGGAGATGCCGTTGTCGTCATACAGCACGATCAGCTTGGACAGGTTCAGCACGCCCGCCAGCGAGCAGGCTTCGTGCGAGATGCCTTCCATCAGGCAACCGTCGCCGACGAAGGCATAAGTATAGTGATCGACCACGGACAGGCCGGGCTTGTTGAATTCGGCGGCCAGCAGCTTTTCAGCCAGTGCCATGCCCACCGCATTGGTGATGCCCTGGCCCAGCGGGCCGGTGGTGGTTTCCACGCCCGGGGTGACGTGCACTTCGGGGTGGCCGGCAGTCTTGGAATGCAGCTGGCGGAAGGCCTTGATGTCGTCCATCGACAGGTCGTAGCCGGTCAGGTGCAGCAGCGCGTACTGCAGCATGGAGCCGTGGCCGTTGGAGAGCACGAAGCGGTCACGGTTGGCCCACTGCGGGTTGGACGGGTTGTGACGGTAGTGCTTGGCCCACAGGGCCACTGCGATTTCGGCCATCCCCATCGGCATGCCCGGGTGTCCGGAATTGGCTTTTTGAACTGCATCCATCGCCAGCGCGCGGATCGCGTTGGCCATCTTGTCGGTGGGGAGAGTGGAAATCATGTCGAGGTCTGAGTTTGCTGTGCGGGAGGCGCTGTCAGGCGCACCAATCGGGTTTTGAAGCCAAAGCGCCGCCCCGGAAGGCCAAGTGCAGCGCGGGGCCGTATTTTACCAGAGTGCGCCGGGGGGATTAAAATTCGGGTCCAGTCCCTGACCCGGCTGACAACATTTTTCATGCTTTTTTGATCTCAATCGCCCAGGATCCGCCTCATGCCCCGCTTTTACTTTCCGCAACCCCTCGGCATCGGTTCGGCCCTGGTCCTGCCCGAGCAGATTGCCCATCACATCCAGGTGCTGCGCCTGCAGCCGGGCGATACCGTGACCCTCTTCAATGGCGAAGGCGGCGAGTACACCGCCAGTCTGACGGCCATGGAAAAGAAGCGCGCCCACGCCGAAGTGAAGGCATTTTCACCCCGCGAGGCCGAACTGCCCTATGCGCTGACCCTGGCCCAGGCCCTGCCTGAAGGATCGAAGATGGACTGGATCGTCGAGAAGGCCGTGGAACTGGGCGCCACCGCCCTGCAGCCGCTGGCTGCACAGCGCTGCGTGGTGCGCCTGTCGGGCGAACGGGCCGAGAAGAAGCAGGCGCACTGGCAAGGCATCGTGCATGCCGCCGCGGAGCAATGTGGCCGCAACCGTCTGCCGCATCTGGGCGAGGTGACCGACTTCAAACGCTGGATCACCCAGAGCGACCTGCACCGCCGCATCCTGCTCTCCCCGCGCGGCAGCGAGCCGCTGTCGGGCTGGGCGCGCCATCATCCGCCCCAGGCGGTGACGGTCATCGTCGGTCCGGAAGGTGGCTTCAGCGAGGAAGAGGAAGACCTGGCCTGCACCCAGGGTGCGCTGATGCTGTCCATGGGCAGCCGGGTGCTGCGGACCGAGACTGCGGGGCTGGCGGCACTGGCCGCCTTGAATGCGGTGTGGGGGGAGCTTTGAAGGAAACTTCACCCGCCTGATTTCCTGCGGCCTGCCTGATTCCCGTGCATCCCCGTTCCTGCTGACGTCCAAGTTCGGCGCACGGCTCACCATTTTGTCTCGCTGACAAAACCCTTCATTTCCCCTCGGATAGCTTGCCTTTCGGCACTTCACCTCGCAAACCCGCGTGGTGAAGCCATTTCCCGTTTTTCAGCCGCTTGACGGACCAGCTGGCACGCCTCCTGCTTAAAGATATTCAATCTTGTATTCAAGTTTGAATATCCAAAATGACTGCCACCCACGCCCTGCAGCAAGCCGCCCCCGAGGCCGCCCCGACCACCATTGCCGCCACCCTGGCAGCCTACCGCGAAGGCCGCAGCACGCCCGGCAAGCTCGTGGCCGAGCTGTTGGCGCGCATCGACGGCGCCGGGCGCGATGAAGTCTGGATCAGCCGGGTACCGGCCAAGCAGCTCAAGCAACAGGCGGCCGCGCTGGACCTGATGCTGCAGATCAAGGGCGAGGCGGTGCTGGAGAGCATGCCGCTGTTCGGCATCCCCTTTGCGGTGAAGGACAACATCGACGTGGCCGAGATGTCCACCACCGGTGCTTGCCCCGAGTTCGGGCGACTGGCCAGCGAGAGCGCCACCGTGGTGCAGCGCCTGCAGGCGGCCGGCGCGCTGCTGGTGGGCAAGACCAACCTGGACCAGTTCGCCACCGGGCTGGTGGGCGTGCGCTCACCCTATGGGGCGGTGCGCAATGCGATCAAGCCGGAATATGTCTCCGGGGGTTCCAGTTCGGGCTCGGCGGTGGCCGTGGCACTGGGTCAAGTCCTGTTCTCGCTGGGAACGGATACCGCCGGCTCGGGCCGTGTACCGGCTGCCTTCAACCACCTGGTCGGCTTGAAACCGACCAAGGGCCTCATCAGCGCACGCGGCCTGGTACCGGCCTGCCGCACCCTGGATTGCATCTCCATCTTCGCCCATGACGTGGCCGATGCCTGGCGCGTGCTGCACAGCGCGGCCGGCTTCGATGCCGAGGATGGCTATTCGCGCCGTCCCGCCATGCTGGGCGTGAAGCGCCGGGGCTATCGCATCGCCATTCCCGAGCAATGTGAATTCTTTGGCGACAGCATCGCGCAGGAAGCCTGGGAACGCAGCCTGGCGCAGATCGCCGCCCTGCCCGGCGTGAGCCTGGCGAAGATTCCCTTCGCACCCTTCAGCGATGCCGCCCGCATGCTGTACCAGGGGCCCTGGGTGGCCGAACGCCGCGCCGCGCTGGGCGACTTCTTCCTGGAGAACCCGGAAGCCATCCATCCGGTGGTGCGCCAGATCACTGCGCAAGCCGATGACTACGATGCGGTCGACAGTTTCAACGCCCAATACCGCCTGGCCGACCTGCGCCGCCAGGCCGAGAACCTGCTGGAAGGCTGCGACCTGATGCTGGTGCCCACCACCACGACCTTCCCCACCATCGCCGAGGTCGAGGCCGATCCGGTGGTGCGCAATGCGCAGCTGGGCCACTACACCAACTTCGTCAACCTGATGGATATGTCGGCCCTGGCCATCCCCGCCGTGTGGCGCCGCGATGGCCTGCCGGCCGGCGTCACGCTGATCGGCCCGGCCGGTGCCGACCACCTGCTGGCCGAAGCCGGAGCGCGCCTGCTGCAGCAACTGGGCGGCCCGGCGCAAGCCGATGCGATTGCCGCCGCACCGCTGCCCTTCAACGAAAGCACCATCAAGGTCTGCGTGGTCGGCGCGCATCTGGCCGGCCAGCCCCTGAACTGGCAATTGCTGGAAGCCGGTGCCCGCCGCGTGGCCATCACCCGCACCGCGCCGCACTACCGCCTGTATGCGCTGGCCGGCACCACGCCGCCCAAGCCTGGTCTGGCGCGCACCGACGGCGAGGGTGCGGCCATCGCGGTGGAAGTCTGGGAGATGCCGCTGCGCCAGTTCGGCGGTTTCGTCGCGTCCATCCCGGCGCCGCTGGGCATCGGCACGGTGGAGCTGGCCGATGGCAGCAGCGTCAAGGGCTTCATCTGCGAGCCGGCCGGCATTGCCGGCGCCACCGACATCACCCACCACGGCGGCTGGGTCAATTACCTGAATTCGCTGAACTGACACCCTCACCACGGAGCTGCTCATGATGAAGAAGAAGACCACCTTATCCGCCGCGCACGATGCCTCCCGCCGCCGCTTCATGGCCAGGGCCGGTGCGGTCGCCGCCACCGCTGCCATCACTGGTGCGCCTGCCATCCTGCGCGCGCAAGGCGTTCCCATCCGCATCGGCTACTGGCCGGTGGCAGCAGGCCTGCCCTTCTATGCCGCCGTGGAAGCGGGCTATTTCAAGCAGGCCGGGCTGGAGGTACAAGCCATCAAGTTTGCCGGTGCCCAGCAGGTGATGGAAGCCATGCTCTCGGGCCGCGCCGATGGTTCGGCCAATGGCACGGGCGCGGGCAACCTGGCCATCGGCGAGATTGCGCAGCCCGGTCTGTTCAAGATCTTTGCCACCAATCCCAGCAATGCCAAGTACGTGCTCGATGAATTCCTGGTGCCCAAGGACAGCCCGGTCAAATCGATCGCCGATCTCAAGGGCAAGAAGGTCGCCTCCGGTCCCGGCATCCAGAACGTGACCCTGGCCAAGACCGTGCTGGAACGCGCCGGCGCTACCGGTGCCACCGTGGTGGAACTGCCCATCGGTCAGCACGTGGCTTCGCTGGCGGCCGGCCAGGTGGATGCGGCCTACACGCTGGAACCCACCGGCACCGTGGGCCGCATGAACAACAGCACGCGCGTGCTGGAAGCGGGCGTGATCGCCAGATACATCCTGGGCGATCCGATGGCACCCTGGCACGGCGGCGCCGCCGCGCTGACCACCGAGTTCATCAAGAACAACCCCGAGCTGGCCCGCAAGTACATCGCCGCCTATGCCCGCGGCATCGCGCTGGTACGCACCAGGCCGGACGAGGCACGCACCTACCTCAAGGGCTATACCGCCATCGAAGGTTCGCTCACCAATGAAGTACCGCTGGCGGCCTACATGCTCTACAACGAATTCAAGCCCAGCGATATCGCCTACTTCCAGAAGTTCTATGACCTGTTCGTCGAGAAGGGGGTGTTCTCGCAACGCATCGTGGTCGACACCCTGATCTACAAGGGCTGAGGCCATCATGAACGAGACCATCGCACCTGTCGTATCCGTAGCGCCCAAGCCCACGACTACAGCGGCTACTACGGCTACCGTTACGCCTCGCAAGCGTCCCGCGCTGGGCCGCCTGTTGCCCGTCGTCGGCCCCATCGTGCTGTTCGTGGTGTGGGACCTGGTGGTGCGCGCCGGCTGGATCAAGGCGATCCTGCTGCCGCCGCCTGAAGCCACTCTCATGGCCATGTTGAAAGGACTGGCGGGCGGCCCGCTGCTGCTGGATTTCAGCGTGACCGTGGTGCGCACGCTGGAAGCCTTTGCCATCGCCGCCTTACTGGGCCTGCCCATCGGGGTGCTACTGGGGAGCAACGAGCGCGCCTACCGCAGCGTGGAATTCCTGATCGACTTCTTCCGCTCGACACCTTCTTCGGCACTGATCCCGCTGTTCCTGCTGATCTTCGGTGTGTCCGACATCAACAAGGTCGCCATCGCTGCCTTCGGCGCCTTCCTGATCGTGCTCTTCAACAGCGCCTACGGCGTGCTCAATGCGCGCAAGCAGCGGGTGATGGCGGCGAAGGTGATGGGTGCATCGCGCTGGCGCATCTTCTGCGACGTGCTGATCTGGGAAAGCCTGCAGGCCAGCTTCGTGGGCCTGCGCAGCGCGGTCTCGATGGCGCTGGTGATCGTGATCGTCGCCGAGATGTTCATCGGTTCCGAAAACGGCCTGGGCCACCGCATCATCGACACCCAGCAGGTGCTCAACGTACGCGAGATGTATGCCGCCATCCTGTCGGCGGGCGCACTCGGCTATGCCCTGAACGTGGTCTTCATCATCATCGAAAAACGGATCGTGCACTGGAGCGGAAGATGAGCGTCGTGATCAGCCCAAGAGTGGACCTGCCCCCGGAAACGCCCTTCCTTCCCGGGCCACCAGGCACACACATCACCATTCGCGGCTTGACCAAGTATTTCGCCGGTTGGCCGCTGTACGAAAACTTCGACCTGGACATCCCAAAGCAGCAGATCGTCTCGGTCTTCGGCCCCAATGGCTGCGGCAAGTCCACGCTGATCAACATGATCGCGGGCCTCATTCCGATTGACGCCGGACAGATCCTGTTCGACGGAAAATCGCTGGCCCAGACCAAGATCGGCTACGTCTTCCAGAACTACCGTGACGCCATGTTCCCGTGGCTGCGCACCATCGACAACATCGCCTATCCGCTGAAGCTGGAAGGCAAGTCCAAGGCCGAGATCAAGCGCCGCGTCGATGAACTGGTGGCGTCCTTCGACGTCAAGTTCGACCTGATGCGCTATCCCTATGAACTCTCGGGCGGCCAGCAGCAGACCGCCTCCATCATGCGCGCCCTGGCGCCGGGACCAGAGGTGCTGTTCCTCGATGAACCCTTCTCGGCGCTGGACTTCGAGATGACGCTCTTCATCCGCGAAAAGCTGCAACAGGTCTTCCTGCAGACCGGCACCACGATGGTGCTGGTGTCGCACGATCTGGAAGAGGCGGTCTATCTGGCTGACCAGATCCTGCTGCTGACCAAACGCCCGACGGCGGTGGCAGACATCTTGCATTACCAGGATCCGCGGCCGCGCACGGTGGAAACGCTGTCGCAGGCGGGCTTCATCGCGGCCAAGAAGCTGTCCATGGAAATCTTCCAGCGCGAAGTACGCAAACCGGCGCGCATGCAGGCGCCGGGGTCGCTGGCGCTGTCCTGAACCGTAACGAATCAGTGATCTGATCTATCCCACCACCCACGTTCTCATTGGAGCGCAACAACATGAAAAACCGCCGCGATTTTCTGAAACTGTCCGGAGCCGCCGCCCTGGGCGCTGCCTTCCCGCTGGAACTGCTGGCCGCAGGGCCCTTGACCGTGGGCTTCATCTACGTCGGTGCGCGCGATGATTTCGGCTACAACCAGTCGCATGCACAGGCGGCGGCCATCATCAAGAAGATGCCGGGGGTGAAGGTGATCGAGGAAGAAAAAGTGCCCGAAACCGTGGCCGTACAAAAGACCATGGAAGCCATGATCCAGCAGGATGGTGCCACCCTGCTCTTCCCCACCTCCTTCGGCTACTTCGATCCGCACGTGCTCAAGATCGCCGAGAAATATCCCAAGGTGCGCATCGCCCACTGTGGCGGCCTGTGGACGGCCGGCAAGCATCCCATGAACGTGGGCAGCTTCTTCGGCTACATCGAAGAGTGCGAATACCTCTCCGGCGTCGTCGCCGGCTACATGAGCAAGAGCAAGAAGCTGGCCTTCATCGCCGCCAAGCCCATCCCGCAGGTGCTGCGCAACATCAACGCCTTCACCCTGGGCGCGCAGTCGGTCGATCCCTCGATCACCTGCCACGTCATCTTCACCGGCGACTGGTCGCTGCCGGTCAAGGAAGCCGAAGCCGCCAACAGCCTGATCGACCAGGGCTGCGACGTCATCACCTGCCACGTCGATGGCCCCAAGGTGATCGTCGAGACCGCCGAGAAGCGCGGCATCATGACCACCGGCTACCACGCCAGCCAGGCTTCGCTGGCCCCCAAGGGCTATCTGACCGGCGCCGAGTGGAACTGGGCCACGCCCTACACCGAGATCGTCAAGGCCACGCTGGAAGGCAAGCCGATGATCAACTTCCTGCGCGGTGGCCTGAAGGATGATTTCGTCAAGATGTCACCCTATGGCGCAGCCGTCAGCGCACCGGCCAAAAAGAAGGCCGACGAGATCAAGGCGCAGATGCTGGCCGGCAAGTTCCAGATCTTCAAGGGCCCGATCAAGGACAACAAGGGCAATACCGTGATCCCGGCCGGTACCACACAGGTCCAGACCGACGTGGTGCTGGAGAAGATGAATTACCTGGTGGCCGGCGTGGTCGGCCAGGTCTGACCCACGCTGCAGGATGGCCTCATGACTTCCCTCCCCGCTCCCGGCGTGGCCGCTGCCGCCAGCCCTCCCTTGCTGCGCGCGCGTGCGGCCCTGCTCAATGGCGCCGCACCGGCCTTGCCCACGCTGTGCGCACTGGCGGGCACGCTGCTCTTGTTCGTGCTGTTCCTGCTGGTGCAGGGCAAGCCGGCGGGTGAGGCTTGCCTGCTGATCTTCCAGGGGGCGTTCGGCACGCTGTTCGCCTGGCAGAACACCTTGCAGCGCGCCGCGCCGCTGCTGTTGACGGCACTCTGCGTGGCCCTGCCGGCGCGGGTGGGGCTGATCGTCATCGGCGGGGAAGGCGCACTGGCGCTGGGCGGGCTGGCAGCAGCGGTGATGCCGCAGTTGCTGCCGGTCCTGCCTTCACTGGTGATGCTGGTGGTCATGGCCTTGGCCGCGATGCTGGCCGGTGGCCTGTGGATCGCGCTGTGCGGGGGCCTGCGCCAGTGGCGCGGGGTCAACGAGACCATCTCCAGCCTGCTGCTTTCCTACCTGGCCGTGGCGGTCTTCAAGCATCTGGTGGAAGGCCCGCTGCGTGATCCGGCCAGCCTCAACAAACCCTCTACCTTGCCGTTGCCCGATGCCTACCTGGTCGGTTCGCTGCCAGGCATGGAAGTGCATTGGGGACTGGTATGGGGGGCCGTGGCCTGCGTGGCGGCGTGGGTCTTCCTGCGCCACAGCGTGGCCGGTTTCGCCATGGGCGTGGTGGGTGGCAATATCCGCACCGCGCGGCTGGTCGGCTTGCCGGTCAATCGCCTCATCCTCACCGCCTGCGCGCTGGGAGGTGCTGCGGCCGGACTGGCGGGCATGTTCGAAGTCAGCGCCGTGCAAGGTAGCGCCACCAGTGCCTTGCTGGCGGGGTATGGATTCTCGGGCATCCTGGTGGCCTTTGCGGCGCGCCAGAATCCGCTGGCCATCATCGTCTGCGCCATCGTCATCGGCGGCGTGGAAGCCAGCGGCAGCCTGCTGCAACGGCGACTGGACCTGCCCGACGCCACCACCCTGGTGCTGCAGGGCCTGCTGTTCTGCAACCTGCTGGCCTGGGAAGCCATCACCGGCCGCCTGGCGGCATTGAAACTGCGCTGGCAGACCCAGGCGCAAGCCATTCCCGCCAAGGAGGCCGGCCATGCATGACATCGATCTGACCACCCTGCTGCTGGCACTCTTTGCCGGTGCGATCCGGGTCGGTACGCCCTTTCTCTTCGTCAGCCTGGGCGAGTGCCTGACCGAAAAAGGCGGCCGCGTGAACCTGGGGCTGGAAGGCATCCTGGTCTGCGGCGCCATGACGGGCTACGCGGCCTCCTTCTATACCGGCTCGGCCTGGCTGGGCGTGCTCGCGGCCGGCTGCGCGGGCCTCTTGCTGGGCGTGCTGCACGGCGTGGTGTGTTCGCTGCCGCGCGTCAACGACATCGCCTTCGGCATCGCCCTGATGCTGCTGGGTACGGGACTGGCCTTCTTCCTCGGCAAACCCTTCATCCAGCCGCAGGCGCCGATGCTGCCCTCGATAGACCTGGGCGCCTGGAGCAGCAATGACCGCCTGCACCATGCGCTGCAAATCAATGCCTTGTTCTTTGTCGGCGTGGTACTGGCGCTGGTGCTGCAATGGGGCCTGTCCACCACGCGCTGGGGGCTGGTCTTGCGACTGGTGGGCGATCATGCCGAAACGGCGCGTGCGCTCGGTTATCGCATCACCGCCACGCGCATCGCGGCCACCGCTGCGGGCGGTTTCCTGGCGGCCATCGGCGGTGCCTACCTGTCGCTCTACTACCCGGGTAGCTGGAACGAAGGACTCTCCAGCGGCCAGGGCCTGATGGCCGTGGCCCTGGTGATCTTCGCGCGCTGGCAGCCGTGGCGCTGCCTGCTGGCGGCGCTGCTGTTCGGTGCGGCCGGGGCGCTCGGCCCGGCCCTGCAGGCGGTAGGTGTGACTTCCGGCTACTACCTCTTCAATGCTGCGCCGTATGCACTGACGCTGTTCATCATGATCCTGACCTGCCGCCCTGACCGCACGCTCTCCAGCGCGCCGGGCGAACTGAGCCTGACCCGATAAACCACTTCGTCCCCAAGGAGAAACCATGTCCGAACGCTTCATCCAGGCCGATCCCTATCCCTGGCCCTATGACGGCGCCCTGACCCCGGCCAATACCGCGCTCGTCGTCATCGACATGCAGACCGACTTCTGCGGCATCGGCGGCTACGTGGACAAGATGGGCTACGACCTCTCGCTCACGCGCGCGCCCATCGAACCGATCAAGAAAGTGCTGGCCGCCATGCGCGCCGGGGGCTACACCATCATCCATACCCGCGAAGGCCATCGCCCCGATCTCTCCGACCTGCCTGCCAACAAGCGCTGGCGCTCGCGCCAGATCGGCACCAATGGCGTGGGCATCGGGGATGCCGGTCCGTGCGGACGCATCCTGGTGCGCGGCGAACCGGGCTGGGAAATCATTCCGGAACTGGCGCCCGTCGAGGGTGAGATCATCATCGACAAACCCGGCAAGGGCTCCTTTTGCGCTACCGACCTGGAAATGATTTTGCACACGCGCGGCATCCGCAACATCGTGCTGACCGGCATCACCACCGACGTCTGCGTCCACACCACCATGCGTGAAGCCAATGACCGCGGCTTTGAATGCGTGATGCTCTCGGACTGCTGTGGTGCGACCGACTACAGCAACCATCTGGCGGCGCTGTCGATGATCAAGATGCAGGGCGGCGTCTTTGGCGCGGTCTCGGATTCGGCCGCGCTGATCGACGTGATCGGGGCCTGACCATGCATGCGCTCGAGCTGGAAATCCTCAATGCCGGCAAGTCCTTCGGCAGCTTTCGTGCGCTCGATGACGTGTCGCTGAAGATCCGCGCCGGTACCATCCACGCACTGCTGGGCGAGAACGGCGCGGGCAAGAGTACGCTGGTCAAGGGCCTGGTCGGCTATAGCCCGCTGGACCAGGGCAGCATCATGGCCGACCGCCGCGAGGTGGAGATCCGCAGTGCGCGCGTACCCAACCAGCTCGGCATCGGCATGGTCTACCAGCACTTCACGCTGGCCCCCAGCCTCACCGTGGCCGAGAACCTGCTGCTGGCGCGCGGCGACCTGCCCTGGCGCATCCGCTGGGGCAGCGAGCGAGCAGCGCTGGAAGAATTCATAGCGCGCATGCCCTTCAAGCTGGCCACGGAGCGGACGGTGAGCAGTCTCTCCGCCGGCGAAAAGCAGAAGCTGGAAATCTTGAAGCAGCTTTATCTGCGCCGCCGTTTCCTGATCCTCGACGAACCGACCTCCGTGCTCACACCGCAAGAAGCCGATGAGGTGCTGGGCCTGATGCATGCGCTCACGCGCCAGCAGGAACTGACGGTGCTGATGATCACGCACAAGTTCCACGAAGTGACCGCCTATGCCGACGACGTGACCGTGCTGCGCAAGGGGCGGCTGGTCGGCAGTGCGCTGGTGGCCGACACCACGCCGGATGAACTGGCGCACTGGATGATGGGCCACGCCCGCGCAGAAAAGACCCAGGTGGCGCGCGCCGCAGTGCCTGTGGAGGCGCGCGTCGGGCTGGAAGTGAAGGACCTGACCGTCAACAATGATCGCGGCGTGGCCGCCGTGCGGGCACTGTCGCTGCAAGTGAAGCGGGGTGAAATCGTGGGCCTGGCCGGCATCTCCGGCAATGGTCAGAAGGAACTGGTGGAAGCCCTGCTGGGCCAGCGCCGCCATTTGCTGGGAGAGATCCGCGTGGAAGGCGCCCCCTATGCCGCCACGCGCGAGGAGATGCGCCGCCTGCGTGTCTTCGCACTGCCCGAAGAACCACTGCGCAATGCCTGCATCGCCGGCATGAGCGTGGCCGAGAACATGGCCTTGCGCCATTTCGACGTCGCCCCCTTCAAGCGCGGCGGCTGGCGGGTCGACCGCAGCGCCATGAAACGTCAGGCGCAGGCGCTGATCGCCGCCTTCAACGTCAAGCCGCCCGTGCCGGAACGTCCCATCGGCACGCTCTCCGGCGGCAACGTGCAGCGCGCCGTGCTGGCGCGCGAACTGGGCGAGGAAGGCCAGGACGGTGCAGCCAACGTGCTCATCGTCGCCAATCCGGTCTTCGGGCTGGACTTCGCCTCAGTGGCCGACATCCACGCCCGCCTGCTGCAAGCCCGCGCACGTGGTGCGGCCGTGCTGCTGGTGAGCGAAGACCTGGATGAACTGCTGGAACTGTCCGACCGCATCCTGGTGATGACCGAAGGCCGCATCGTCCACGTGGCGCAGGACGTGGCCACGCAAGGGGCCGACCGCGCCGCCCTGGGCCGCTGGATGGCCGGACATCCCGATCAACCTGCTCACGCCGAGGCCGCATGATCCGTATCGACGCATTCCCCTATCCCTATCAGTTCCACCCACGCAGCACGGCGCTGGTGGTCATCGACATGCAGCGCGACTTCGTGGAAGAAGGCGGGTTCGGCAGTGCGCTGGGCAATGACGTGCGGCCCCTGGGCGCCATCGTGCCGACCGTGGCCGCACTGCTGGCAGTGGCACGCGAACATCAGATGCTGGTGGTGCATACCCGTGAATCGCACCTGCCGGACCTCTCCGACTGCCCGCGCGCCAAGCGCCTGCGCGGCAATCCGACGCTGGGCATTGGCGATGTCGGTCCGATGGGCCGCATCCTGGTGCGCGGCGAACCGGGCAACCAGATCCTGCCGCAGCTGGCGCCCACCGAAGGTGAGATCGTCATCGACAAACCCGGCAAGGGCGCCTTCTACGCCACCGACCTGCACGCGCAATTGCAGGAGCGCGGCATCACGCATCTGCTGATCGCTGGCGTCACCACCGAAGTCTGCGTGCAGACCTCGATGCGCGAAGCCAATGACCGTGGCTATGAGTGCCTGGTGGTGGAAGATGCCTGCGCCAGCTATTTTCCGCAATTCCATCGCACCACGCTGGAGATGCTGACCGCCCAGGGCGGCATCGTCGGCTGGCGTGCGCCGCTGGCGCAATTGCAGAGCGCCATGGCCGCCTGCGCCGGAGAAAACCCATGATGCACGTAAACCTGCCCCACATCGTGGCCGAGGTCGAACAAGCCTTTGCCGATTACGAATATGCCCTGCTCATCAATGACATCCCCGCGCTGGACCGCTGGTTCTGGTATGCGCCCGAGACCGTACGCTACGGCGTGGGCGAAGTGCTGCTGGGCGGCGAGGCGATCCGCCAGTACCGCAAGACCTGCACGCCGGTGCCGGCCTCGCGCAAGCTGCATCGTACCGTTGTCACCACCTTCGGCAGCGACTATGCTACGGTCTCCACCGAATTCACCGACCATACGTCTGATCGTATCGGCCGCCAGATGCAGACCTGGGTGCGCATGGACGAAGGCTGGCGCATCGTCGCCGCCCATGTCAGCCTGATGGCATGAGTCCGCCGCCCCCCTCGAACACGAATGCCCGCACCATGACCGCCACCGTCGCCAACCCGCTCGCCGAACAGGTCTACCACCGGATCAAGGACGACATCTTCAGCTTCCGCCTGCTGCCAGGCGACAATTTCACCGAGACCGAGATGGCCCAACGCCAGGGTGTTTCGCGCACGCCCTTGCGCGATGCCCTGTTCCGCCTGCAGCGCGAGGGCTACCTGGAAGTGGGCTTCCGGCGCGGCTGGAAGGTCTGCCCGATCGACTTCGACCGGCTCGACAATCTCTACGACCTGCGCATCGTGCTGGAAATGGCCGCGCTGGACAAACTCTGCAGCCAGCATGAACCGACCGCCGAACTGGAGCAGTTGAACGCCATCTGGCTGGCCGAGCCCGAGGCGCGCCATACCGATGCGGTCAAGGTGGCCGCCCTGGACGAGGCCTTCCACACCAACCTGGTAGCTGCAGCCGGCAACGTCGAGATGACGCGGGTGCATACCGAGGTCACGGAAAAGATCCGCATCGTGCGCCGGCTGGACTTCCTCAAAAAGAAGCGGATTGACGCCACCTACGAGGAACACGGCAAGATCCTGCAACTGATCGCCAAGCGCAAGGCCACCGAAGCCCAGATCCTGCTGCGCGCCCATATTACGCAGAGCAAGCTGGAGGTCAGGAAGATCACCATCTGGATGCTGGCCGAGGCGCGTCAGCTCCAGGTGCCGGAAGCGGCGCTGGCCCGCTGAAGGGGCATGGAACAATCTTTCACATGAAAGATTATCAACTTTTCCTGCCGGAAATATGAAAAACTGCGGCCGATAGCCGCATCAGGCAGCTTGATCGGCGCCGAGCCGCCACCAAATCAAGGAAAGCCTCCGAAACCATTTATAATGGAAGGCTTTTGCAACAGCGCATCTTTCCAGCGGCTCAATGAAGGTATTTCGCGGACTTCCCACAGCCGAATCGCGCGCCCCGTGCGCGCTGACCATCGGCAATTTCGACGGCGTGCATCTGGGCCATCAGGCCCTCTTGGCGCGCGTGCGCGAGGCCGCCGCCAAGCTGGGGCTGGACGCGGCGGTGATGACCTTCGAGCCGCATCCGCGCGAGTTCTTCGCCCAACTGGCCGGCACCCCCGAACGCGCCCCGGCGCGCATCGCCAACCTGCGTGACAAGCTCGAAGCACTCTCCAACTCCGGCATCGACCGGGTGGTGGTGGAGCATTTCGGCAGCCATTTCGCGGCCCTCTCCCCGCAGGATTTCATCGAGAAGATCCTGGTCCAGGGCCTGCACGTGCGCTGGCTGATGGTCGGTGACGACTTCTGCTTCGGCGCCCGCCGCGCCGGCACGCTCGACACCCTGATCGCGGCCGGCAAGCAGTATGGCTTCGAGGTGCACGCCCTGCCCACGGTCACCAATGCCGGTGTGCGCATCTCTTCTTCGGCTGTGCGCGCGGCGCTGGCCGACGCAGACTTCAGCTTGTCGCAACAGTTGCTGGGCCATCCCTACGCCATCAGCGGCCGCGTCGTGCACGGCAAGAAGCTGGGCCGCACCATCGGATTCCCGACGCTGAACATGCGCGTGGGCCACAAGCGTCCGGCGCTCTCCGGCATCTTCGTGGTGCAGGTGCATGGACTGGCCGGGCAGCCCTTGCCGGCCGTGGCCAGCCTGGGCGTGCGCCCGACGGTGGACAACAGCGGCCGGGTGTTGCTGGAAACCCATCTGCTGGATTTCCAGGGTGATTGCTACGGCAAGCTGGTGCGGGTGGAATTCCTCAAGAAGCTGCGCGATGAAGAAAAGTACGTGGACCTGCCCACGCTGACCACGGCCATCGCCCGCGACGTCGACCACGCCCGCGCCTGGTTCCGCGAAAACGCCGGCTTCGCCGTCTCGGCCACCGACCGAATTTGAACGCTGGGCGGTTGCCGGAGCCCGCTCCCGCAGCCGTCCAGCCGCCCCATCCTGCATTTCGCCAGCGTGCATCTTGCCGCGCGGCTCCTGAATCAACCCGCATTCAACGAAAGTCCTGTCATGTCCAACAACGAATCCTCCGCCAAACCCGGCAAACCGGAAAAAGCCGGCAAGGCGCCCTCCAAGTACCCGGTCAACATGACCGAGACGGCGTTTCCCATGCGCGGCGACCTCGCCAAGCGCGAGCCGCAATGGGTCAAGGAGTGGCAGGAAAAGAAGGTCTACCAGCGCATCCGCAAGGCCTCGGCCGGCCGGCCCAAGTTCATCCTGCATGACGGCCCGCCGTATGCCAACGGCGACATCCACATCGGCCACGCCGTCAACAAGATCCTGAAGGACACCATCGTCAAGGCCCGCAACATGGCCGGCTTCGACGCGCAATACGTGCCGGGCTGGGATTGCCACGGCATGCCCATCGAGATCCAGATCGAAAAACAGTTCGGCAAGAACCTGCCGGTGGCCGAGGTGCAGGCCAAGGCACGTACCTATGCGGGCGAACAGATCGAGCGCCAGAAGGCCGACTTCATCCGCCTGGGCGTGCTGGGCGAGTGGGACAACCCCTACAAGACCATGAACTTCTCCAACGAAGCCGACGAGCTGCGCGCCCTCGGCAAGATCCTGGAGAAGGGTTACGTCTATCGCGGCCTCAAGCCCGTGAACTGGTGCTTCGACTGCGGCTCCGCCCTGGCCGAAGCCGAGGTGGAATACCAGGACAAGCGCGACCCGGCCATCGACGTCGGTTTCCCGTTCGCCGAACACGACAAGGTAGCCACCGCCTTCGGCCTGACCGAGCTGCCGACCCGCAACGGCTACATCGTCATCTGGACCACCACGCCCTGGACCATCCCGGCCAACCAGGCGCTGAACGTGCATCCGGAATTCGAATACGCGCTGGTCGAGACCACCCGCAATGGCGAAGCCACCCTGCTGATCCTGGCCAAGGACCTGGTGGCCTCCTGCCTGGAACGCTTCGGCCTGGAAGGCAAGATCATCGCCACCACCACCGGCGAGAAGCTCTCGCTGATCCGCTTCCACCACCCGCTGGCCAAGGCCGATGCCGGTTATGACCGTCTCTCGCCGGTCTATCTGGGCGAGTACGTGACGGCCGACAGCGGCACCGGCATCGTGCACTCCTCGCCGGCCTACGGTATCGAAGACTTCATCTCCTGCAAGGCGCATGGAATGAAGGATGACGATATCCTCAACCCGGTCATGGGCGACGGCCGCTATGCCTCCTGGCTGCCGCTGTTTGCGGGGCTCACCATCTGGGAAGCCTCCAAGCCCGTCTGCGACAAGCTCGATGAAGTGGGTTCGCTGTTCAAGCTGGTCATGTTCAGCCACAGCTACATGCACTGCTGGCGCCACAAGAGCCCCATCATCTATCGCGCCACCTCGCAGTGGTTCGCCAGCATGGACAACACCCCCAAGGATGGCGGTCCCAGCCTGCGCCAGACCGCGCTGCAAGGCATCGAGGACACCGCCTTCTTCCCCGGCTGGGGCAAGGCGCGCCTGCACGGCATGATCGCCAACCGTCCGGACTGGACCCTCTCGCGCCAGCGCCAGTGGGGCGTGCCGATGGCCTTCTTCGTGCACAAGGAAACGGGTGAATTGCACCCGCGCACGCCGGAGCTGATCGAACAGGTCGCCCAGCGCATCGAGAAGAGCGGCATCGAAGCCTGGCAGGCACTGGACCCCAAGGAATTGCTGGGCGAAGACGCCGAGCACTACGTCAAGAACCGCGACACGCTGGACGTCTGGTTCGATTCCGGCACCACCCACCAGACCGTGCTGCGCGGCTCGCACGCACAGCAGTCGCAGTTCCCGGCTGACCTCTACCTGGAAGGTTCGGACCAGCATCGTGGCTGGTTCCACTCGTCGCTCTTGACTTCCTCGATGCTCAATGGCCGCGCGCCCTACAAGGCCCTGCTCACGCACGGCTTCGTGGTCGATGGCGAGGGCAAGAAGATGTCCAAGTCCAAGGGCAACGTGGTGGCCCCGCAGAAGGTCTCGGACTCGCTGGGCGCGGAAATCCTGCGGCTGTGGGTGGCCTCGACTGATTACTCGGGCGAGTTGTCGATCTCGGATGAAATCTTGAAACGCGTGGTGGAAGCCTACCGCCGCATCCGCAACACCCTGCGCTTCCTGCTGGCCAACACTTCCGACTTCGATCCGGCGCAGCACGCCGTGCCGGTGGCGGAGATGCTGGAAATCGACCGCTATGCCATCGCCAACATGGCACGCCTGCAAGCGGAGGTGCTGGCGCACTTCGAGACCTACGAATTCCACCCGGTGGTGGCCAAGCTGCAGATGTACTGCTCGGAAGACCTGGGCGGCTTCTACCTGGACATCCTCAAGGACCGCCTCTACACCAGCGGCGTGGAGTCGGCTGCACGCCGCTCGGCCCAGACCGCCGTGTGGCACATCACGCAATCGCTGCTGCGCCTGATGGCACCGATTCTCTCCTTCACCGCCGAAGAAGCCTGGCGCTACTTCGCCAGCAAGGAAGCCTTCGAGGCCAGCGGCGAAACCATCTTCTCGCAGGTCTATTACACCCTGCCCGAAGTGGCCGATGCCGATGCCCTGCTGTCCAAGTTCGCGGTGCTGCATGAAGTGCGCGCAGCCGTGACCAAGCAGCTGGAAGAAGTGCGTATCGCCGGCAGTATCGGTTCGTCCCTGCAGGCCGAGGTGGAACTGAAGGTGTCGGGCGAGAAGGCGGCCCTGCTGGAGAGCCTGGGGGATGACCTGAAGTTCGTCCTCATCACCTCGGCGGCCCGCGTCACCCCGGTGGCCACGGTGGAAGAGGAAACGGTGGTGGTCACGCCCTCGGCGCATCAGAAATGTGAACGCTGCTGGCACTATCGCGCCGACGTCGGGTCTCATGCCGAGCATCCCGGCCTGTGCGGCCGCTGCTACAGCAATCTGTTCGGCCAGGGCGAAAAGCGTCAGTTCGCCTGATCCGGGCGGGACGGCCTTGCAAGCGCCCCGCTGCCCATTCCGGCAGCGGGGCGCCCACTCCAACAAGAACATCCATGGCAACCAAAAAGCGCTCCTCTTCTTCCGGTTCTTCGTCCTCCACGCAAGGGCTGCTGCCCTGGCTGGGCATCGCCACCATCGTGCTGCTGCTGGACCAGCTCTCCAAGATCACCATCCTCAAACTGTTCCACTACGGCGAATCGCTGCCGGTGACCGGTTTCTTCAACCTGGTGCTGGTCTACAACAAGGGCGCGGCCTTCAGCTTCCTGGCCGCCAGCGGCGGCTGGCAGCGTTACCTGTTCACTGCGATCGGTATCGGCGCAGCGGTGTTCATCATCCATCTGCTGCGCAAGCATCCCGGCCAGCGCATGTTCTGCTGGGCGCTGGCGCTGATCCTGGGCGGTGCAATCGGCAACGTGCTGGACCGCGTGGTCTATGGCCACGTGATCGACTTCCTGGACGTCTATGTGGGCAACTGGCACTGGCCGGCCTTCAACCTGGCCGATAGTGCGATCTGCCTGGGTGCGGTATTGTTCGTCGTGGACGAACTGCGCCGCGTCTCGAAGAAGTAAGGCAACATCCAACACGCCTGCGGCGCGCCGCATTCCGGGAGCAAACAATGGATCTGGCTGGCAAGAAAATCGTACTGGGCCTGACCGGCGGCGTGGCCTGCTACAAGGCCGCCATGCTGGCGCGCGAACTGGGCCGCGCCGGTGCCTCGGTGCACGTGGTGATGACCGAAGGGGCCACGCACTTCATGACCGCCGTCACCATGCAGGCGCTGACCGGCAATCCGGTCTACACCGACCAATGGGATGCGCGCATGGACAACAACATGCCGCACATCAACCTCACCCGCGATGCCGATGCGGTGGTAATCGTGCCCTGTTCCACCGACTTCATCGCCAAGCTGGCCCACGGGACCTGCGACGATCTGCTCTCGACCCTGTGCGTAGCCCGTCCGGCACGCGTGCCGCTGCTGGTGGCACCGGCCATGAACGTGGAGATGTGGCAGAACCCGGCGACCCAGCGCAACGTCCGCCAGATCAAGGAAGACGGCATCTTGCTGCTGGGCCCGGATGCGGGCGCGCAAGCCTGCGGCGAGGTCGGCGAAGGCCGCATGCTGGAGCCGGCGCAACTGCTGGAAGACATCATCGCCGCCTTCCAGCCCAAGCTGCTGGCAGGCCGCCGCGTGCTGCTCACGGCCGGCCCGACCTTCGAACCCATCGACCCGGTGCGCGGCATCACCAATCTCTCCTCGGGCAAGATGGGCTATGCGATTGCCCGTGCTGCGCGCGAAGCCGGTGCCGAAGTCACCCTGGTCTCCGGCCCGACGGCCCTGGAGACGCCCTATGGCGTGCGCCGGGTGGACGTGCAGACGGCCCGGCAGATGTACGAGGCGGTTTTGGCCGATGTGAAGGAAAAAGACCTGTTCGTGGCCGTTGCGGCTGTCGCTGACTGGCGCGTGGCCAATGCCAGTTCGCAGAAACTGAAGAAACAGGACGAAAACGATACCCCGCACCTGGAGTTCGTGCAGAACCCCGACATCCTGGCGGCCGTGGCCGCCTTGCCGCAGCGTCCGTACTGCGTCGGCTTTGCCGCCGAATCGGAAAACCTGGAGCAATACGGTGCGGCCAAGCGGATCAGGAAGAACATTCCGCTACTGGTGGGCAATATCGGCCACCAGACCTTTGGCCGCGATGACAATGCCCTCATGCTGTTCGACGCCGACGGCCATACGGCCCTGCCCCGCGCGGACAAGCAGACCCTGGCCCGCCAGCTGGTGCGCGAGATCGCGCGCCGCATGGCGGCCTGACGCTACACGGCCCGCCTCTGCGGGCCGTGTCTTTTGTACACGTTGTACCCTTTTGTTTTTTCGTATCCGATTACGCATCCATGAAGACCATCGACATCAAGATCCTCGACCCCCGCATGAAAGACCAGCTGCCCGCCTACGCCACCCCCGGCAGCGCCGGCCTGGACCTGCGGGCCTGCATCGATGCGCCGCTGACCCTGGCGCCGGGTTCCACGCATCTGATCCCGACCGGCCTGGCGATCCACCTGGCCGATCCCAATTATGCGGCCGTGATCCTGCCGCGCAGTGGCATGGGCCACAAGCACGGTATCGTGCTGGGCAACCTGGTGGGGCTGATCGATTCCGATTACCAGGGCCAGTTGATGATTTCTACGTGGAACCGCGGCAGTACCGAGTTTGTCCTAAACCCCATGGAACGCCTGGCGCAGCTGGTGATCGTGCCGGTACTGCAGGTCGGGTTCAATGTGGTGGATGAATTCGACAGCAGCGAACGCGGCGCTGGCGGTTTCGGCAGCACAGGCAAACACTGATGGAGAATCGCATGCTCGTATCCCCCCTGCCCGCGTGGCAGAAGCTGAAAACCCTCGCAGTCCTGGCGCCGCTGGCCTTCCTGGCCGCCTGCGCCACCCAGGAACCCGGCCCCGTGCCGGCCACGCCGACCAAACCGGTGACGGTCGCGCCTCCGGCACCGCGCCCGGTCGTGGCCAATCCCCAGCAGCAGCAATTGCGCGAGCTGATCGACCAGCAAGACCGTCTCTACCGCGTGGCCGCGCCGCTGTTGACCAGCAACGCCCAGCTGTGCCGGGGCAATGCCCGCAACCTGCTGGGCTTTACCGCCAAGAACCGCTACTCCTTCCCCATCGAATTTGCCGACACCGCGCGCAGCCTGGGCTATGACGATCGCCTGCAGGTGACCGGCGTGCTGCCCGGCAGCGGCGCCGAGCAAGCCGGCATCCAGCGTGGCGACATCCTGATGTCGGTGGCAGGCAAGCCCATGCCGCAAGGTACCGATGCCGAACGCCAGGCCGCCGTGCTGCTGAGCCCGCTGGTGATCAAGAAGGCGCCGATTGCGCTGGGCGTGCAGCGCAACGGCCAGAACTCCACCGTCAACGTCCCGCTGACCTACGCCTGCGCCTTCAGCATCGAGCTGGGCAATGCCGATAACGTCAACACCTATGCCGATGGGCGCCGCGTGCTCATTACCCGGGGCATGCTCAAGTTCACCCAGTCCGACGATGAACTGGCCTACCTGATCGCCAAGGACATGGCGCACAACATCCTCGGTCACGCCATCCGCCAGCGCATGGTCTCGACCATCGCCGAAGTGATCGACAACCTGCTGCTGCCGCATCCGGACCCGACCACCACGGCCGGCACGGCCGGTATCCGCGTCTATCCGCAGGATCTCGATGCAGCTGCCGATACGCTCTCGCTGTACCTGCTGGCGCGCGCCGGCTACAACATCGACAACGTGCCGGCCTTCTGGAAGCGCCTGGCGGATCAGTATCCGGCCAGCGTGCCCAATGGCTATACGGCACTGCATCCCTCCACTGCTTATCGCCTGGCGATGATCGAGAAGGTGACGCAGATCGTGAAGGCCAAGCAGGAGGCGGGCAAGCCGCTGGTGCCGTGAATGCGGTGAGATGAAGCCATTGACGTGAAGACGGCGCGGTGAAGACCGCGCCGTTTTTGTTTTTGTTGATCGCTTACTAAGGCGCGCCAATCTGTAAAACAAAAGGCCACTCCGGTCTCCCGGAGTGGCCTTGCTGGTCTGCCTGTTGAGACTTATTCGACTTCGAGCTTCTCTTGCGGTTCTTCCGGCGGGGAGGAATCGTCGCCCTCGGGGAAGTCCAGCTTGATCTGGTCCTTGTCGTCCATCTCCACCGTCACCCGGCCACCGCTGACCAGCTTGCCGAACAGCAGTTCGTCGGCCAGCGCCTTGCGGATCAGGTCCTGGATCAGGCGTGACATCGGACGTGCACCCATCAACGGATCGAAGCCCTTCTTGCCCAGGAACTTGCGCAGGCTGTCGGAGAAGACGGCTTCCACCTTCTTCTCGTGCAGCTGCTCTTCCAGCTGCATGAGGAACTTGTCGACCACGCGCAGGATGATTTCCTCGTCCAGCGGGCGGAAGCTGATGATGGCATCCAGACGGTTGCGGAACTCCGGGGTGAACATGCGCTTGATGTCCGCCATTTCGTCGCCGGCTTCCTTCTTCTCGGTGAAGCCGATGGTGCGCTTCTGCAGGCTCTCGGCCCCCGCGTTGGTGGTCATGATGATGATCACGTTGCGGAAGTCGGTCTTGCGGCCGTTGTTGTCGGTCAACGTGCCATGGTCCATCACCTGCAACAGGATGTTGAAGATGTCGGGATGCGCCTTCTCGATCTCATCCAGCAGCAGCACGGCGTGCGGCTTCTTGTTGACGGCTTCGGTCAACAGGCCACCCTGGTCGAACCCGACATAGCCCGGGGGCGCGCCGATCAGGCGGCTCACGGCGTGGCGCTCCATGTACTCGGACATGTCGAAACGCACCAGCTCGATGCCGAGGATGAAGGCCAGCTGCTTGGCCACTTCGGTCTTGCCCACACCGGTCGGACCGGAGAACAGGAAGGAGCCGATCGGCTTGTCGGTCTTGCCCAGGCCGGCACGGGCCATCTTGATGGCCGAGGCCAGTGCTTCGATGGCAGGATCCTGGCCGAACACCACGTTCTTCAGGTCGCGCTCGATGGTCTGCAGCTTGGCACGATCGTCCTGGTTGACAGACTGCGGCGGGATGCGGGCGATCTTGGAAATGATTTCCTCGATTTCCGGCTTGCCGATGGTCTTCTTCTGCTTGGACTTGGGCAGGATGCGCTGGGCGGCACCGGCTTCGTCGATCACGTCGATGGCCTTGTCGGGCAGGTGACGGTCGTTGATGAAGCGGGCAGCCAGTTCAGCGGCCGAAGTGAGCGCCGAAGCAGAATACTTCACACCGTGGTGTTCCTCGAACTTGGACTTGAGGCCACGCAGGATCTGCACGGTCTGCTCCACCGTCGGTTCGTTCACATCGATCTTCTGGAAGCGACGCGACAGCGCGTGGTCCTTCTCGAAGACGCCACGGAATTCGGTGTAGGTGGTCGCGCCGATGCACTTCAGCTGTCCGCTCGACAGCGCAGGCTTCAACAGGTTGGACGCATCCAGCGTGCCGCCCGAAGCCGAACCCGCACCGATGATGGTATGGATTTCGTCGATGAAGAGGATGCCGTTGGGGCTGTCCTTCAATTGCTTCAGCACGGCCTTCAGGCGCTGCTCGAAGTCGCCGCGGTACTTGGTACCGGCCAGCAGCGCGCCCATGTCCAGCGAATACACGACGGCATTCTTCAGGATCTCGGGCACGTCGCCTTGCGTCACGCGCCAGGCCAGGCCTTCGGCGATGGCGGTCTTGCCCACACCGGCTTCGCCCACCAGCAGCGGGTTGTTCTTGCGGCGGCGGCACAGGGTCTGGATGACGCGCTCGACTTCGGACTCGCGGCCGATCAGCGGATCGATCTTGCCTTCGGCGGCGGCCTTGTTCAGGTTCTGGGTGAACTGGTCCAGCGGGCTTTCCTTCTGCTGGCCTTCGGCTTGCACGTCTTCGGCGCCTTCCGGGGCCTTCTGCGGATCGGTCTGCTGATCCTTGCGTACGCCGTGCGAGATGAAGTTGACCACGTCCAGGCGGGTCACGCCCTGCTGGTGCAGGTAGTAGACCGCGTGCGAATCCTTCTCGCCGAAGATGGCCACCAGCACGTTGGCGCCGGTGACTTCCTTCTTGCCGTTGGAGGCCGACTGCACGTGCATGATGGCGCGCTGGATCACGCGCTGGAAGCCCAGCGTGGGCTGGGTATCCACCTCATTGGTGCCGGGCACCGTGGGCGTGTTGTCGGTGATGAAATTGGTCAGCGTCTTGCGCAGATCGTCAATGTTCACCGAGCAGGCGCGCAGCACTTCGGCGGCGGAGGGATTATCCAGCAGCGCCAGCAGCAAGTGTTCCACGGTAATGAATTCATGACGGGATTGTCTGGCTTCGACAAAGGCCATGTGCAAACTGACTTCGAGTTCCTGCGCAATCATGCTTCCTCCATCACGCATTGCAGGGGGTGCCCTGCTTTTCGAGCGTGGGTTAAAACGAGTTCCACTTTTGTGGATGCGATATCTTTGGGATACACACCACACATTCCCTTCCCATCGCGGTGAACCTTGAGCATGATCTGCGTCGCGGTTTCACGGTCCTTGTTGAAGTACTGCTGGATGACGGCGACGACGAACTCCATCGGCGTATAGTCATCGTTCAACAATAAAACCTGGTACATCGGGGGCGGCTTGAGTTTGGCCTCTTGCCGTTCCAGGACTGTACCGCCATCATTTTCGTGCTTGGTTGCCATGCGTTTATTGGACCATCAAAAGCTGTGCAACGCACAATGATCTCGTAACCTCTAGATGAGATAGATATTACTTGTTTTCCGGACCTTGCGCAGATGACGATGATTTATCCTAAATCAAGGGTTTCTTTCCCCATCGCTCAAACAGGACCACAAAGCCAAAGATGAAAACTGCTTGACTTTTGGATTTCGACCGAGAACAATGGAATTCATTGACTAGTAGTTACGAAATGTAACAGCTCGTCGATACGATAGGGGGCACGGTGTAAGGGGGGCTGCGTGACGCGCGATGCTTCTTGCTTTGTCGGCTCGTGTGATACTTAAATTTTGAAAGATGCTTTTATGGCAACAGGTACTGTCAAGTGGTTCAATGATTCCAAAGGCTTTGGCTTTATCACTCCGGATGATGGCGGCGAAGATCTGTTCGCTCACTTCTCCGCAATCCAGATGAACGGCTTCAAGACCCTGAAAGAAGGTCAAAAAGTCCAGTTTGACGTTACGCAAGGCCCCAAAGGCAAGCAAGCTTCGAACATCCAGAACGCCGCCTAAACCCCGGTTTCTCTAAAAGCCCCGCTGATGCGGGGCTTTTTTCATTGGCGCACGGCAATTGATGCGCCCGGAATCCCACGTAACCAAAAATCAAACAGCCGGGTAAAAACCCGGCTGAGTGTTGTTTTTTCGTCATTGCTCTTCGACAATGAAGATGCTGAAGCAGTCAGTTCGGCTTACATGTTTTCAATCATCACTTCACCGAAGCCGGAGCAGGACACCTGGGTCGCCCCTTCCAGCAAGCGAGCAAAATCATAGGTCACGCGCTTGGCCGAAACCGACTTCTGCATGGCCGTCACGATCAGGTCAGCGGCCTCGATCCAGCCCATGTGGCGCAGCATCATTTCGGCCGAGAGAATGCTGGAACCGGGGTTCACGTAATCCTTGCCGGCATACTTGGGGGCGGTGCCGTGGGTGGCTTCGAAGACCGCCACCGAGTCGGACATGTTGGCCCCCGGCGCGATGCCAATGCCGCCGACCTGCGCAGCCACGGCGTCGGAGATGTAGTCGCCGTTCAGGTTCATGGTGGCGATCACGCTATATTCGGCCGGACGCATCAGCACCTGCTGGAAGAAGGCATCGGTGATGGCATCCTTGATGACGATCTGGCGGCCGGTCTTGGGATTCTTCAGGCGCATCCACGGACCATCGTCGATCAGCTCGGCGCCGAACTCGCGGCCGGCCAGGGCATAGCCCCAGTCACGGAAGGCACCTTCGGTGTACTTCATGATGTTGCCCTTGTGGACCAGCGTCACCGACGGCTTGTCATGGTCGATGGCGTACTGGATGGCCTTGCGCACCAGGCGCTCGGTGCCTTCGCGCGAGACCGGCTTGATGCCCAGCGCCGAGGTCTCGGGGAAGCGCAGCTTCTTGACGCCCATCTCGCGCGTCAGCAGCTCGATCAGTTTCTTCACTTCGGGCGAACCGGCCTGCCATTCGATGCCGGCATAGATGTCTTCGGAGTTCTCCCGGAAGATCACCATGTCGGTCTTCTCCGGCTCGCGCAGCGGCGAGGGCACGCCCTTGAAGTAGCGCACCGGACGCAGGCACACGTACAAGTCCAGCTGCTGGCGCATGGCCACGTTGAGCGAACGGATGCCGCCGCCTACCGGCGTGGACAACGGGCCCTTGATCGAGACCAGGTATTCCTTGAGCACAGCCAGGGTTTCCTCGGGCAGCCAGACGTCCGGGCCGTAGAGCCTGGTCGACTTTTCGCCCGCATAGATTTCCATCCAGTGGATCTTGCGCGCACCGCCGTAGGCCTTTTCCACCGCGGCATCGACCACCTTGAGCATCACCGGCGTGACGTCCACGCCCACGCCATCGCCCATGATGAAGGGAATGATGGGATTGTTGGGAACATTGAGGGTGTCATCGGCATTGGCGGTGATCTTGCGCCCTTCTGCAGGCACTTGGATATGTTGGTACGACATCGTGGTCTCCGACGGTTGAGGCAGTGACGTTAGAAAGCAATCAGCGGCAATGCGCATGCGAAGCCTGGGACGGCCTTGCATGAATTGCCAACCAAGCCGGGAATTTTAAGAGATTTCCGGCTTTTGAGCCGGGGAAATTCCGAATGGCAATCAGCAAGTCTTATATAAGACATAGGACATTCGCAATCGATTATGCATCAGGATTTTACGCAAGGCCATCTTTTTGCGACACTAGCGCATGCCTCTGATCCTATTCAACAAACCCTTCGGCGTGATGAGCCAGTTCTCGGCCCATCCTGAGCGCCAGACGCTGGCCGATTACCTCGACATCCCGAACATCTACCCTGCCGGCCGTCTCGATGCCGACAGCGAGGGCCTGCTGCTGCTCACCGATGACGGCAAGCTGCAGCACGCCATTGCCCATCCGCGCCGCAAGCAGGCCAAGACCTATCTGGCGCAGGTCGAAGGCCTGGCCTCGCCCGAGGCCCTGCAGCGCCTGCGCAATCCGCTGGACCTGGGCGACTTCGTGACCCAGCCGAGCGACGCCCGGCTGATCCACGAACCCGCCTGGCTGTGGCCGCGCACGCCGCCGATCCGCCAGCGCGCCAACCAGCCGACCAGCTGGGTGGCGCTCACCATCAGCGAAGGCAAGAACCGCCAGGTGCGCCGCATGACCGCCGCTGTCGGCTTGCCGACCCTGCGCCTGGTACGCATCGCCATTGGGCCGTATGCGCTGGCGACCCATCCGGTGATGCCGGGGGAATGGCGCGAAGTCGATCCGCAGGAAATGGAACGCTGAGCCGGGGCGCCGCTCTTGATTGCCGGAAACTATTACCTGAAGGCAGCTGCCCATTTCTTGCAGACTCCCCTTAAAAAAGATCAAAAAAGGTGTCAACCTTCATACGCGCACGCCGTTATTGGCATTGATTCGCACGAATCATCGTTTGCCTCACATCCCTAACATGTTGAATTGAAGGACGCAAAATGAAAAAATTGATCGCCGCTCTGATCGCTGGTCTGTTCGCAACTGCTGCTTTCGCACAAGCTCCGGCCGCTCCGGAAGCGCCGAAGGCTGAAGCCGCTGCTCCGAAGGCAAAGAAGGCCAAGAAGGCAAAGAAGGCCAAGAAGGCAAAGAAGGCAGCTGAAGCTAAGTAATTAGCGTCCGCACTCAGAAAAGGCAGGCTAGTCCTGCCTTTTTTCATGTCCGCACGGTTTGCGGACCATGCAAAGGCCATCCACGCCCTGCCCCGCTGCTGCTATCCTGCTAGGCTTTCGCCGTCCCCGCCCGATCCGAATCACGATTGATAATGACCATGCGCCAATCTTCACTTTCTTCACTTTCCCCGGTTTCCCGCCTCTTCCTGCGCAGCGCGGCCGCCCTGCTGGCGCTTGGCTGCCTCTCCAGCGCCGGCGCCCAGACGCCCCAGGTGAGCAAGTTTCCGACCATCCAGCTCAATATCGGCATCCACCTGATCAAGGCCGAAGTGGCCCAGACCGAAGCCCAGCGTGAGCAAGGCCTGATGTTCCGCGAAAAGATGGCCGACAACGAAGGCATGGTGTTCCTCTTCGGCCAGCCGGCCGGAGTGTGCATGTGGATGAAAAATACGCTGATCCCGCTGTCGGTGGCCTTCATGGATGAAAAGGGCGTCATCATCAACATCGAGGAAATGAAGGAACAGACCCTGGATTCACACTGCGCCAAGCGCCCGGCGGTCTATGCGCTGGAAATGAACAAGGGCTGGTTCAAGCAGAAGAACATCAAGCCCGGCACCAGGATCGAAGGCTTGCCGCAGTAAGGCAAGCCGGGCCGCAGCAGTCGCTGCGGCCTGCCATTGGGAGAACCGGCCTCGCAGAAAGGCCGTAGAAACGCAAAAAACCGCTTGGCAACAAGCGGTTTTCTTGTACTGCAGTCTGAAGCCGGCAGTGCCGCGCTTCAGCTCAAGCCCGGATGCAATTAAGCAGCCAGGGCCTTCAGGGCAGCAGCCAGGCGGCTCTTGTGGCGAGCAGCCTTGTTCTTGTGGATGATCTTCTTGTCGGCGATGCTGTCGATGGTCGACACGGAAGATTGGAACACGGAGGTTGCTGCAGCCTTGTCGCCGGCGGCGATGGCCTTGCGAACTGCCTTGATTGCGGTGCGCAGGGTCGAGCGCTGGCTCGAGTTGTGAGCGTTTTGCTTGACTGCTTGACGAGCACGCTTACGTGCCTGTGCGGTATTTGCCATGAAAATTATCCTAAATCGAGAGTCGTTTGCGCCGCAAACCCCGAGGACTCGCGATGCCAAATTCTGTAAAGCATCGGATTATAACCAGATTCCCGTGACAAGGCAATCAACTTGTCCGCTTCTACCGTAAACACGACGCCATCCGTTGCGATGCCACCGCAGATCTTGAATTTCCGCAAAGAAATTCATGCCTGCTGCCGAACCTGCACCCAGACGGCCGACTCTATTGCGCCTGACGGCCGAGGTTTGTCTTTTCCTTCATATCGGCCCCAGACCACCCATTCCCGGGCTCACGCCGGCCACCGCTCGCCAATCACAACCGTTGCCACAAAAGCACCGCTGCCCACCGCTATAATGCCGCTCCATGAATCTGCATAAAACCCTCGCCGCCATCTCGGGCATGACGATGCTCTCGCGCATCACCGGGCTGGTCCGGGAAATCCTGTTCGCCCGCGCCTTCGGCGCCTCCGCCTACACCGACGCCTTCAACATCGCCTTCCGCATTCCCAACCTGCTGCGCCGGCTGTTTGCCGAGGGCGCCTTCTCGCAGGCCTTCGTGCCCATCCTGGCCGAATACAAGAACCGGCGCGGCGAGGAGGAAACCAAACATCTGGTAGACCACGTGGCCACGGCGCTGATGTGGGTCATGCTCATCACCTGCGTGGCGGGCATCGTCGCCACGCCCTTCGTGGTCTATTTCATCGCCACCGGCCTGCAATACAACCCGGAAGCCTTCAACGCCTCGGTGCTGATGACGCGCATCATGTTCCCCTACATCGGCTTCATGGCCTTCGTGGCGCTGGCCGGGGGCATCCTGAACACCTGGAAGGAATTCAAGATCCCGGCGGTCACCTCGGTGCTGCTGAACCTCTCCTTCATCGTCGCCTCACTGTTCGTGGCGCCGTTCATGGCGCAGCCGATCTATGCGATGGCTTTCGCCGTGCTGGTGGGCGGCGTGCTGCAGGTGGCCATCCAGATCCCGGCCCTCATCAAGATCGGCATGCTGCCGCGCCTGTACTGGAACCCCATGCTGGGCCTGCGCGACGAAGGCGTCAAACGGGTGCTGAAGAAGATGGGCCCGGCCGTCTTCGCGGTCTCGGCCGCGCAGATCAGCCTGATGATCAATACCAACATCGCCTCGCGCCTGGAACACGGCAGCGTTTCCTGGCTCAGCTATGCGGATCGCCTGATGGAATTCCCGACGGCACTGCTGGGCGTGGCGCTGGGCACCATCCTGCTGCCCAGCCTGGCCAATGCCCACGCCGCCGACGACATGGAAGAATATTCCGCCCTGCTGGACTGGGGCCTGCGCCTGACCTTCATGCTGGCCATGCCGGCCGCCGTCGGGCTAGCCACCCTGTCCGAGCCGCTGACGGCCACCCTGTTCCACTATGGCCGCTTCGACGCGCTCTCGGTAACCATGGTCGGCCATGCCCTGGTGGCCTACGGGGTCGGCCTGATCGGGCTGATCGTGGTGAAGATCCTGGCCCCCGGCTTCTACGCCAAGCAGGATATCCGCACGCCCGTCATGATCGCCGTGGGCGTGCTCATCGCCACCCAGCTGATGAACAGCGTCTTCGTGCCAATGTTCTCGCACGCCGGGCTGGCGCTGTCCATCGGCCTGGGCGCCTGCCTGAACGCCCTGTGCCTCTTCATCGGCCTGCGCCGCCGCCAGATCTACGTACCGCGTCCGGGCTGGGGCCTGTTCCTGATGCGCCTGACCGGCGCGCTGCTGGTGATGGCGGGCGTGGCGCTGTGGATCGCCGGCCAGTTCGACTGGGTGGGCCTGCGCGCCCATCCGGTCTTGCGCATCGGCGCACTGCTGCTGGTGCTGACGGTGTGCGCGGTGGCGTATTTCGGCCCCATGTTCGCCATGGGCTTGCGCGTGCGGGAATTCAAGCGTATCGCCCGCCGCTGAGCCGCTTGCAGGCCCGCTTTACAGGCCGCTTCACTTCCAGCCGGGGTGGCCTGAAGCAAGAAATTTCATTCCGTGCCAAGCAGGACTGACGCAGCGCGCAATATTTTGATAGCATGGGTGTCATGACGCTGACCTCCCTCGATTATTTCGCTTCGCTGGTGCGCCAGGACGATTCGATTCCACTGTTCGAATCCGCCTTGACGCTGGGACAGGATTTCTATCCCGAAATGGATTTCGCCGAGGAAGAGATGGCGCTCGATACGCTGGCGCTCAAGCTCAGGCAGCGCCTGCCCTCGGATGCCTCGCAGATCCAGAAGCTGCGCATGCTGAACCATTTCTTCTTCCAGGAAATGGCCTTCGCCGGCAACGTCAACAATTACTACGATCCCGACAACAGCTACATCCACCGCGTCATCTCGACGCGGCGCGGCATTCCCATTTCGCTGGCGGTGGTCTACATCGAACTGGCCCAGCACATCGGGCTGGACATGAAGGGGGTTTCATTCCCCGGCCATTTCCTGATGAAGCTGTCGGTGCAATCGGGCGAGATCGTGCTGGACCCCATGAATGGCGCCAGCCTGTCGCGGCAGGAACTGGAAGAGCGGCTGGAGCCCTATCTGGCGCACCAGCCGGAAGAAGATTTCGGTGATGAGCTGCCATTGGCGGCCTACCTGCGCGCGGCCCATCCGCGCGAGATCCTGGCGCGCATGCTGCGCAACCTCAAGGCCATCTTCATGGAAAGCCAGCGCTGGCAACAGGTGCTGGACGTGCAGGAGCGCCTGGTGATCCTGCTGCCCGAGGAAATCACCGAAAAGCGCGACCGTGGCCTCGCCTACGCCAACCTGGGCCAGGCCCAGGCGGCGCTGGAAGACCTGGAAACCTACCTGGCCCTGCGCCCCCATGCCGAGGACGCTCCCAACCTGCGCGAGATGCTGCCCGACCTGCGCGAAGCCTTGCGCAAGCCGAGCTGACCTGCCCGGCCGGGCTTACTGCCTGCCTTCGATTTCTTCCCAGCGCTCCAGGCTCACCAGCAGTTCTTCGTCGATCTCGGCGAAGCGCTGGTTCAGCTTGACGGCTTCATCAGCACCCTTCTTGTACAGGTCCGGATCAGCCAGTTTCGCCGACAATTCCTTCTGTTCCGCTTCCAGCGCGGCGATGCGCTTGGGCAGTTCTTCCAGCTCGCGCTGTTCCTTGTAGCTCAGCTTCTTCTTGGCCGGCGCCGGTGCTGCTGCGGGTGCGGGTGCGGCCATGGTCGATTCAGCCTTGACCTCGTTCTTGTCGGCCGCCTTGGCCGCAGCCTTCGAAGCAGCGGCGGACTGGGCCGGACGCTGGCGCTCCCAATCGGAGTAACCGCCCACGTATTCACGCCAGAGGCCATTGCCTTCGGAGGCGATCACCTGCGTGACCACGTTGTCCAGGAACATGCGGTCGTGGCTGACCAGGAAGACCGTGCCTTCATACTCTTCCAGCAATTCTTCCAGCAGTTCGAGCGTATCGATGTCGAGGTCGTTGGTCGGTTCGTCCAGCACCAGCACGTTGGCCGGCTTGGCGAACAGGCGTGCCAGCAGCAGGCGGTTGCGCTCGCCCCCGGAAAGCGTGCGCACCGGCGAGCGGGCGCGTTCGGGCGCGAACAGGAAGTCCGACAAATAGGTCATCACGTGCTTGCGCTGGCCGTTGACTTCCACCCAGTCGCTGCCCGGCGCGATGGTATCGGCCAGGGTGGTTTCTTCATTCAACTGCGCGCGCATCTGGTCGAAATACGCCACCTGCATCTTGGTGCCCTGCTTGACGGTGCCGCTGTCGGGGGCTTCTTCGCCGAGGATGAGCTTGAGCAAGGTGGTCTTGCCGGCGCCGTTCTGGCCGATCAGGCCCACCTTGTCGCCCCGCATGAGGATGGTGCTGAAGTCGCGCACGATGGTCTTGGGACCGTAGGCCTTGTTGACGTTTTCCAGTTCCGCCACGATCTTGCCGGAACGCTCACCCGTGCCCACTTCCAGCTTGACCTGGCCCTGCCGTTCACGCCGCTCGCTGCGCTGCACGCGCAGGGCTTCCAGACGGCGCACGCGGCCTTCGTCGCGGGTGCGGCGGGCTTGCACGCCCTTGCGGATCCAGACTTCTTCCTGGGCCAGGAATTTGTCGAACTTGGCGTTTTCCACTTCCTCATTGGCCAGCAGCTCGGCCTTGCGGGTCTGGTAGGTCGTGAAGTTGCCGGGGAAGGACAGAATCTTGCCGCGATCCAGTTCGATGATGCGGGTGGAGACGTTATCGAGGAAGCTGCGGTCGTGGGTGATGAAGAGGATGCTGCCCTTGAAGTCGCGCAGCAGTCCTTCCAGCCACAGGATGGAGCCGAAATCGAGGTGGTTGGTCGGTTCGTCCAGCAGCAGCACGTCAGGGTTGCCCACCAGCCCGCAGGCCAGCGCCACGCGCTTCTTCATGCCGCCGGAGAGCTCGCCGATGCGGGCTTCGCGGTTCAGGTTCAGCTTGTCCAGCGTGGTCTCGACCTTGTTGCCGATGGACCAGGCATCGGCCGCATCCAGCACGGTCTGGATCTGGTGCATGCGCTCCAGCAGGGCATCGTCGTTGTCGCCGCCGAACTGGCCGGTGATGGCTTCATATTCGGCCAGCAGCGCCGGCAGTTCGCCCAGGCCCGAGGCCACGGCGTCGAAGACGGTCATCTCTTCCGGGAAGTGCGGCTCCTGGTCGACGTAGGCAATCTTGAGGTTCTGCTGCATCACCAAAAGGCCATCGTCGAGCTTGGAGCGCCCGGCGATGATCTTCAGCAGCGAGGACTTGCCGGTGCCGTTGCGGCCGATCAGGCCGATGCGTTCGCCGGTCTCCAGCGAGAATTCGGCGTGATCCAGGAGGGCAACGTGGCCGAAGGCCAGTTGTGCGTCGGAAAGGGAAATGACTGCCATAGCGTGCGTGATCTGCGTGAATGCGACGGCCAGGGCCGCGCAGGATGAATGCGGAGGCGCTTGATGCAGGAAAAAGCGCAAGAGCGGCATTGTACCGACTGCGCCGCCGAAATGCTGATTTAAGCGCAGTCCCGGCCAGTCGCGGCCATGTCGCACTGCTCCGGCTTGCACTTTGGCAACGGGATTGATGAAAAATAACGACAAAAATTCGAATTTCCTCGTCGTCCGGGAGCCATGTTACAACTCGTTAACCATTGCCCGCGCCCGGCGCGCCGGCCCGGCAGCGCGATGCGGTAAGATAGCGCATTCCGATTCGTGCTCATCCCATGCCTTTTCCCTCCTTGCCGAACCTGCGCCGCCAGCGCGGCTTCCTCACTTTCAACGTTGCCAAGTTCATCGGTCTGTCCATCCTCGGTCTCGGCGTCGCCGCCGGGTTGCTGGTGGTGTATGCCCTGATTTTCATCAACCCGCGCCTGCCCTCGCTGGACCTGATCACCGACTACCGCCCCAAGGTGCCGCTGCGCATCTGGTCCGCGGACAAGGTGCTGCTGGGCGAGTTTGGTGAAGAAAAACGCAGCCTGGTCAAGCTGGACGACATCCCGGCCGACATGAAGAATGCAGTGCTGGCCATCGAAGACTATCGCTTCTATGAACACGGCGGCATCGACTGGATCGGCATCGCCCGCGCGCTGGTCACCGACGTGCTGCGCGGCAGCGCCTCGCAGGGTGCCAGCACCATCACCATGCAGGTGGCGCGCAACGTCTTCCTGACCAAGGAAAAGACCTTCTCCCGCAAGCTCTACGAAGTGCTGCTGGCCAACAAGATCGAACATGCCCTGACCAAGGACCAGATCCTGGAGGTCTACATGAACCAGATCTACCTGGGCCAGCGCGCCTTCGGCTTCGCCGCCGCCGCCCGCACCTACTTCGGCAAGGACCTTAAGGACATCACCCTGGCCGAAGCCGCCATGCTGGCCGGCCTGCCCAAGGCCCCTTCGGCCTACAACCCCATCGTCAACCCCAAACGCGCGCACATCCGCCAGCAGTACATCCTGCAGCGCATGCTGGACGTGGGCTTCATCACCCAGGCGCAGTACGACAAGGCTTCCAAGGAAGAACTGAAGGTGCGCGCACCGGGCAGCCAGTACACCGTCCACGCTGAATACGTGAATGAAATGGTGCGCCAGATGGTGTATGCACAGTACAAGGAAGATACCTATACGCAGGGCTTCAACGTCTACACCACCGTCAACGCGGCCGACCAGCAGGCCGCCTATGACGCCGTGCGCAAGGGCGTGATGGATTACGACCGCCGCCACGGCTATCGCGGCCCGGAAGAAACCATCGAACTGCCCGCCAATGCCGATGACCGCGCCTCGGCCATCGACGACGTGATGGACGACCATCCCGACAACGACGACATCCTGGCCGCCGTAGTGGTGGCCGCCAGCCCCAAACAGATCGATGCGGTGCTGCGCAGCGGCGACAAGATCAGCATCAAGGGCGAAGCCTTGCGCTTCGTCGCTGCGGCCCTGTCGGAGAAGGCCAAAAAGGAGATCCGCATCGCCCCCGGCGCACTGATCCGCGTGATGCAGGACGCCAAGCAGAACTGGCAGGTGGTGCAGTTGCCGCAGGTGGAAGCGGCGCTGGTCTCGGTGGTGCCGCAGGATGGCGCCATCCGCGCCCTGGTGGGTGGTTTCGACTTCACCCAGAACAATTTCAACCACGTCACGCAAGCCTGGCGCCAGCCGGGTTCGACCTTCAAACCCTTCATCTATTCGGCTGCATTGGAGAAGGGTTTTGCACCGGCCTCCATCGTCAACGATGCCCCCGTCTCGTATCCGGCCGGCCCCGGCCAGCCGAACTGGGAACCCAAGGATGACGAAACCCCGGCCGGTCCCATGACCGTGCGCACGGCCCTGCAGAAGTCGGTGAACCTGGTGGCCATCCGCACGCTGGATTACATTGGCGTGCCCTATGCGCGCGACTTCATCACCGGCACCTATGGCTTCGATACCGACAAGGTACCGCCCTACCTGCCCATGGCGCTGGGTGCGGGCCAGACCAATCCGCTGCAGCTCTCGGCGGCCTATTCGGTGTTTGCCAACGGCGGCTACAAGATCCAGCCCTACCTGATCTCGCAGATCACCGATGCGCGCGGCAAGGTGCTCTCCAAGGCGGACCCGCTGATCGTGGGCAATGGCGCGCCGCGCGTGGTGGCCGAGCGCAACAGCTACATGATGACCAGCCTGCTCAAGTCGGTGGCCCAGGCCGGTACCGGTGCACGCAGCAACAGCATCGGCCGCACCGACCTGGCCGGCAAGACCGGTACCACCAATGATGCCGTCGATGGCTGGTTCGCCGGTTACCAGCGTACCCTGGCCACCGTCGCCTGGATGGGTTACGACCAGCCCAAGAGCCTGGGCAGCAAGGAATTCGGTGCACAGCTGGCGCTGCCGATCTGGGTCGATTACATGGCCAAGGCCTTGAAGGGCGTGCCGCAATTCGACGTGCCGGTGCCGGACGGCATCCGCTTCATCGATGGCGAGCCGTATTACGACAACTTCACACCCAACAACGGGCTGGTGACCAATGTGGGCGTGACGGCGGGCGATGCGCTGGCGAATTTCTTCGGCTGGACCAATAACCAGACCCCGGCCGCGCCGGGCAACGGGCAGCCGGCGCCGAACGTGCCGGGCACGTCCCAGGGCGCGGCCCCTGCTGCCACCGGGACGCGTCCGCAGAGCGAGAGTGCAAGACGCTTCATGGACAATACCAACCAAGGTCACTGAGGCGGGACGTCAAGGCCGGGCGCAGTGCGCCACGGCCGGCACGAAAAAAAACGGGCACTTCCGAAGAAGTGCCCGTTTCCTTTTGTCTGGCGCCCCCGACACGGATCGAACGTGTGACCTATCCCTTCATACCACTATGGCTTTCGCCACCATCAGATACGTGTGACCGGATGTTTGTAGTCTGGACTATACCTTGGCCATGGACACTGCCTCTGGGGCAGGTCGGAAGGCCGGAGCCGTCTAGTCTCTACACCTTCCGGCTTCCGAGGAAACCGGCTTGGCTCGGTATTGCCAGCAGCCGCTTTGCATGGATGCATGCAGGCACTGTCAGGGTTCACCGACTTTGACTCCATTCAGGCGGCGCCTTTCGGCATCCGCTGCCCAATTTGACTTAGGAGGGGATCGCTCTATCCACTGAGCTACGGGGGCAACAAGGCCGCTATTGTATCCGCTGTGCCCGGCCTTGCAAAGCCGCCCTGGGCAGCCGCATGGACTACAATAGGCCGATGCGCTTGCCGACAACAACGATGAAGAAGCTTGCAGCCGCTGCCTTGGGGAGCTTGATGGCAGCCGGCATGGCCATGGCCCAGCAGACCGTGCCGGGCATGACCGAACGCGTAGCCGCCTGCATCGCCTGCCATGGCAAGGAAGGCCGCGCCACCGCCGATGGCTACTATCCGCGTATCGCCGGCAAGCCGGCAGGCTATCTGCTGAACCAGCTGCAGAGCTTTCGCGATGGCCGGCGCCGCTATCCGATGATGAATTACCTGCTGGCCAATCTCTCGGACGATTATCTCCAGCAGATCGCCACCTTCTTCGCCGACCAGCATCCGCCCTACCCGCCTCCGGTCCCGTCGGACACCGGCGCGGCGGTGCTGGAACGCGGCCGCCTGCTGGTCAGCCAGGGCAAGCCGGCGCAAGCCATCCCGGCCTGTGCCAGTTGCCATGGCGTCGGACTGGCGGGTGTGCAACCCGGCATTCCGGGATTGCTGGGCCTGCCACGTGACTACCTCAATGCGCAGCTGGGTGCCTGGCGCAATGGCGAGCGCACGGCCAGGGCCCCGGATTGCATGGGCGAGATCGCCAGGGTGCTCAGTCCTGAAGAAATCAATGCGGCCAGCAGCTGGCTCTCCTCCCAGCCGGTGCCGGCGGATTATGCGCCGGCGAGCGCCCCGTCCAAACCGCTGCCGGTGGCGTGCGGCAGCATGCCGGGCACGGGAGCGGCGCGATGAACAAGACCGTGCGCCTGGGACTGGCGATTCTGCTGGGCGCACTGCTGGCGGTAGCGGTGCTGGCAGGCGCAATCATCGCCTGGCAGAGCCTGCGTAGCGAAGATGCTGGCGTGAGCGCCCCGGCCAACGATCCCCAGGCCCAGCGCATCAAGGGTCAATACCTGGCCCGCGCCGGCAACTGCATGGCCTGCCATACGGTACGCGGCGGTGCGGCCTATGCCGGTGGACGCGCCATCGCCACGCCCTTCGGCACGCTCTACACCACCAACATCACCCCCGACAAGGCCAGCGGCATCGGCGACTGGAGCACCGATGACTTCTGGCGCGCCCTGCACCACGGACGCGGACGCGATGGCCGCTTCCTCTATCCGGCCTTCCCCTATCCCAGCTACACCCTGCTCCAGCGCGAGGACAGCGATGCGCTGTTCGCCTACCTGCGCAGCCTGCCTCCCGTTTTTCAGCAAAATCGTTCACACGATTTGCGCTTTCCTTACGACCAGCGCCCGCTGCTGGGCTTATGGCGTGCATTTTTCTTCACACGGGCCGTATACCAGCCTGAGTCGGGCCGCTCCGCGCAATGGAACCGGGGCGCCTACCTGGTCCAGGGGGCCGGGCATTGCAGCGCCTGCCACAGCGCGCGCAACCGCCTGGGCAGCAGCATTGCGCCGCTGGCGCTGGAAGGCGGCATGATCGCCGGACTGGACTGGTATGCGCCACCGCTGCACGGCGGCGAGCATGGACTGGGCAGCTGGAGCGAAGCCGAGATCGCCGCCCTGCTCAAGACCGGCGTCTCGCCGCGCGGCACCTCGCTGGGACCGATGTCGGAAGTGGTCGGACGCAGCCTGCAATATCTGAACGAGGGCGACATCAGCGCCATGGCGGTCTACCTGAAATCGCTGCCCGCGCAGCCGCTGGCCAGCACGACTCCCGCCGCACAACCCGAGCCTGCCGAGGCCGAACGCATCCTCAAGCAGGGCAAGAAGCTCTATGGAGAACTGTGCGTGGACTGCCACGGCGGGAAGGGCCAGGGCAGCGCGCCGGATTATCCGCCGCTGGCGGGCAACCACGCCATTGCCGGGCCGCAGGCGGTCAATGCCATCCGCGCCGTGCTCAATGGCGGCTTCCCGCCTTCCACGGCGGGCAACCCCTACCCCTTCGGCATGCCACCCTTCGGTCCGCAACTGAGCGACCAGGAAGTGGCGGCGCTGGTCTCCTACGTGCGCAACAGCTGGGGCAACCAGGGCGGCTTCGTTTCGGCTTCGGAGGTGAACCGCTATCGCAGCGTGCCGCTGGACTGATCCTGCGTGGCAAAGACCAGAAAAAAAGGCGATCCGCGGATCGCCTTTTTCATTCACATCACGGATGGGTAAACATCACTGCTCGGTACTGAGCTTGTAGCCCATGCCGCGCACCGTCTGCACGTAGTGCGCCAGATCGCCCAGCGACTTGCGCAGCCGCATGATGTGGACATCCACGGTGCGCTCCTCGATGAAAGTATGGTCACCCCATACCTTGTCGAGCAGCTGGGCGCGAGAAAAGATGCGTTCGGGATGGGCGACCAGGTAACGCAAGAGCTTGAACTCGGCCTGGTCCAGCGTCACCGACCGACCCGCCACGGCCACCTGGCGGCGTTCGACGTCGATGCTGATGTCACCGTAGCGGAGTGCCTGGCTGCCGATCTCCGGGGCCTTGCGGCGCAGCAGGGCCTGCACCCGCGCCACCAGTTCCTTGGGGGAGAACGGCTTGGTCACGTAGTCGTCCGCGCCCTCGTTGAGCCCCTTGACCTTGTCCTCTTCCATGCCCTTGGCGGTCAGCATGATGACCGGCAGCGCGGCGGTACGCTGGTCGCGCCGCAGCTCCGACAGCAGCACCAGTCCGGAGCTGTCGGGCAGCATCCAGTCCAGCAGTACCACATGGGGCAGTGATTCGGCGATCAGCTTGCGGGCCTGGGCCACGTCGGTGGCAATCGTGGTGGCAAAGCCGGCCCCTTGCATCGTGAAGCGCAACAGCTCCGCGATGCTGGGTTCGTCTTCGACCATCAGGATGTGGGCTAGCTCTTTTGACATTGTGCTGGGATCCGCAACAGGCTGAACTCAGAGCACCCTGGCCGCGATGCGCTGGGCCATGGTGCGCGCCAGTTCGGCGTCTTCGGCCTCCACCATCACGCGGATCAGCGGTTCGGTCCCGGACGGGCGCAGCAATACGCGGCCACGCTCGCCCAGCTCTTCTTCCACGGCAGCCTGTTCGGCTTGCAGGGCGGTGTTGGATTTCCAGTCATAGCCGGCAGGAATCTTCACATTGATGAGCGACTGCGGATACAGCGTGATGTCGCCGGTCATCTGCGCCAGGGTCTTGTCAGCGCGCTTGAGGGCGCACAGGACCTGCAACGCCGAGACGATGCCATCGCCGGTGGTGTGCTTGTCCAGCGCCAGCAGGTGGCCGGAGCCTTCGCCGCCGAGCAGCCAGCCCTTTTCCAGCAGAACTTCCAGCACGTAGCGGTCGCCCACCTTGGCGCGCGCAAAGGGCACCCCCAGCTTCTTGAAGGCCACTTCGAGGGCCATGTTGGTCATCAGCGTACCCACGGCACCATCGACCGGGCCGGTGGCCAGGCGATCCTTGACCATCAGGTAAAGCAACTCATCGCCGTTGTAGATGCGGCCGCTGCCATCGACCATGATGAGACGGTCGGCATCGCCGTCCAGCGCAATGCCCAGGTCGGCACGGTATTCGCGCACCGACGCCACCAGCGCCTTGGGGGCGGTGGCGCCGCAATCTTCGTTGATGTTCAGGCCATCGGGCTGGTTGCCGATGGTGATGACTTCCGCGCCCAGTTCGTGGAACACGTGCGGGGCAATGTTGTAGGCGGCGCCGTTGGCACAGTCCACCACCAGGCGCATGCCGCGCAGGTCCATGGCGCTGGGGAAGGTGCTCTTGCAGAATTCGATGTAGCGGCCGGCGGCATCCGACAGGCGGCGGGCCTTGCCCAACTTTTCGGAAGGCACGCACTCCATGGGCTGCTCCAGGGCCGCTTCGATGTCGGCCTCGACCTGATCCGGCAGCTTGTTGCCCTTGGCCGAGAAGAACTTGATGCCATTGTCCTGGTAGGGATTGTGCGAGGCCGAGATCACCACACCGGCCGACAGGCGCTGCGCCCGCGTCAGGTAGGCCACGGCCGGAGTCGGCAGGGGGCCGGCCAGCCAGACGTCCACGCCGGCAGCGGCGAAACCGGCTTCCAGCGCGGCTTCCAGCATGTAGCCGGAAATACGGGTGTCCTTGCCGATCAGCACCGTCGGACGGGCCACGCCATCCTTGGACTTGGCCAGCACCTTGCCGGCCGCATAGCCCAGGCGCATGACGAAATCAGGCGTAATGGGTGCCACGCCGACGCGGCCGCGCACGCCATCGGTGCCGAAGTATTTTCCTGCCATGTTGATCCTTTATCGCTTATCGGTGTCGTGCAGGCCAGCGCGAGCGCCCCGGCCTGTCTCCCATGAAATGATGTGTTGATGCTTGATTTTCTGTCACGTCCCCGCGCACATCGCCGCATCCATCAAATGTCGCCGCGCCCGGCCTGCCACATGGCCAGCGCATCGACCGTCTCGGCCACGTCGTGCACCCGGATGATCATTGCGCCCTGCTGCGCAGCCGCCAGCGCCGCGCCGATGCTGCCGGCCATGCGGCGCTCCAGCGGCTTGCCGGTGACTGCGCCGATCATGGACTTGCGCGACATGCCCGCCAGCAGCGGCAGGTCCAGCGTGTCGATCAGGCGGCGCGTGCTTTTGAGCAAAGCCAGATTATGCTCCACAGTCTTGCCAAAACCAAAACCTGGATCAATGCAGATGCGTTCACGTCCGATGCCGGCCGCGCGCATCAGATCGACCTGGGTCTGCAGGAATTGCGCGACCTCTGTCACTACATCTTCATATAGGGGTTCTTGCTGCATGGTCTGCGGCTGGCCTTGCATGTGCATCACGCACAGGCCGGCTTCGCTGTCCTTGACGGCATCGATGGCGCCCTCGGCGCGAAAACCGTTGATGTCATTGATCATGTCCACCTCGGCTGCCAGGGCTTCGCGCATGACGGCGGGCTTGTAGGTGTCCAGCGAAAGCGGCTTGCCGCAGTCGCGCAGGGCGTAGATCATGGGCATGACGCGCTCCAGCTCTTCCTGCAGCGACAGCGGGGCAATGCCGGGACGGGTGGATTCGCCGCCGATGTCGATGATGTCCACGCCATCGGCGATCATCTGTTCAGCGTGGGTGAGTGCCAGTTCGAGCGAATGATGGCGGCCGCCATCGGAGAAGGAATCGGGCGTCACGTTGAGGATGCCCATGACCAGCGGCCGGCGGCCAGGCTGGACCGGCAGGCGGAACCTGCCGCATTTGAGGAAAGCTTGCGTCATCTTGCTTCTGTGGGTGAGATGGCTGCGGCGGTCACGGCAAGCGCACCGCCGGGTGGCGGCAGCATGATACACCGCCGATTGGCCACTCTTACACTTTTGTCCAGCAAGAACGCCCTTCCCTGCAAGGTTTTTCACATTCTGCAGGGCTCTGCGGCATTTTCGCCGCACCCAAAGAAAAAGGTGAGGATCGCTCCTCACCTTCATCGGGACTGCTACATCAGGCGTTCAAGCCTCGCCTCTTGCTCTGGCGCCCTCAAGCCGGGGCGGTGGCGTTGGGCGAAACGTCGCCGGAACGATTGCCGTCCGAGGGCGACTTCTTGACCGGCGTACCGTTGCGCGGCGGACGCGGCTCGTCGCCGTTCATGATGTCGTTGACCTGATCGGCGTCCAGGGTTTCCCATTCCAGCAGGGCCTTGGCCATGACGTCGACCTTCTCGCGGTTTTCTTCCAGCAGGCGGCGGGCCAGGGCGTATTGCTCGTCCAGGATGCTGCGGATTTCAGCATCCACCTTTTGCTGGGTGGCTTCGGAAACGGTCTTGGAAGACATGCGGCCGAAGTAGGCGTCCTGTTCCGAATCTTCATACACCATGGTGCCCAGGGTCACGGACATGCCGTAGCGGGTGACCATGGCGCGGGCCAGCTTGGTGGCGCGCTCGAAATCGTTGGAAGCGCCGGTGGACATCTGGTGCATGAAGATTTCTTCAGCGATACGACCACCGAAGAGGATCGAGATCTCTTCCAGCATCTTGTCCTTGTACATGTTCACGCGGTCATGTTCCGGCAGCTGCCAGGTCAGGCCCAGGGCATAGCCACGCGGCATGATGGTGACCTTGTGGACCGGATCGGCCTTGGGCAGCAGCTTGGCGACCACGGCGTGGCCGGACTCGTGGTAGGCGGTGTTGCGGCGTTCTTCTTCGCGCATCACGGCCGACTTGCGTTCCGGACCCATGACGATCTTGTCCTTGGCATCTTCGAAGTCCTGCATTTCCACCAGGCGCTTGTTGCGGCGCGCAGCGAACAGGGCGGCTTCGTTGACCAGGTTGGCCAGGTCGGCACCGGAGAAACCGGGGGTGCCACGGGCCAGGATGTCGGCCTTGACGTCAGGCGCGATGGGCACCTTGCGCATGTGGACGTACAGGATCTGTTCGCGGCCGCGGATGTCGGGCAGGCCGACCATCACCTGGCGGTCGAAGCGGCCCGGACGCAGCAGCGCCTTGTCCAGCACGTCGGCGCGGTTGGTGGCGGCGATCACGATGACGCCGGAGTTGGCTTCGAAGCCATCCATCTCCACCAGCATCTGGTTCAGGGTCTGTTCACGTTCATCGTTGCCGCCGCCCATGCCGGCACCACGATGGCGGCCAACGGCGTCGATTTCGTCGATGAAGATGATGCAGGGAGCGTGCTTCTTGGCGTTCTCGAACATGTCGCGCACACGGGAGGCACCGACACCGACGAACATTTCCACGAAGTCCGAACCCGAAATGGTGAAGAACGGCACCTTGGCTTCGCCAGCGATGGCGCGGGCCAGCAGGGTCTTGCCGGTACCCGGGGGGCCGACCATCAGCACGCCGTGGGGAATGCGGCCGCCCAGCTTCTGGAACTTGGTCGGATCACGCAGGAACTCGACCAGCTCCTGCACTTCTTCCTTGGCTTCGTCGCAACCGGCGACGTCGGCGAAGGTGACCGAATTGCTGTTTTCATCCAGCATGCGCGCCTTCGACTTGCCGAAGGAGAACGCGCCGCCCTTGCCACCGCCCTGCATCTGGCGCATGAAGAAGATCCAGACGCCGATCAGCAGCAGCATCGGGAACCAGGAAATGAAGATTTGCGACAGGAAGGATTGTTCTTCCGGCTGGCGCACGTCGAACTTCACGCCATTGTTGAGCAGGTCGCCCACCAGGCCGCGGTCCAGGATGGTGGTCGCGGTCTTGACCTTGGTGCCGTCCTGGGTGGTCGCGATGATGTTGCGATCCTCGATGGTCGCATCCTTGATGTGTCCGGCCTTGACCTCGGAGATGAAGTCCGAATACGCGATCGGCTTGGCGTTGGTCGCCAGGCTGCGGTTGTCGAACTGTTTAAACACCATAAACAGCACGAGCGCGATGACTACCCAGATGGCAGCCTTGGAAAACATATTGTTCACTGGAACTCCTCCGACGCCTGGGCGCCACGTTGCCTTTGTATTGCCCGATTTTACCCGGATTCAACCACCCTTACACGGAAAACCGCCGTCCGTCCCGCCTCGCCCTGCCGCTCTGTGCCGCGGCGCAACGCACAACAGCGCGTCACGTCGGCTGCAGCCGGACTTGCTTGCCAATCCGACATCAGCAGTGCGGCTGGCGGAGAAGACATTCTTGTTTGACGATTCAGGCAATCTACCGATTTACAAAAATCGATATAAGGCTGAAATCGAGCAAAACAAGGCAGGAAAATTCACTAAATTGCCGGGTTTCCAGCAGATTTTGCGCCTGATTGCGGGGAATGGAACGGCTCTGCGTCAACTTTAACCGAATTAACTGCGAGGATTTTTCAGGATTTTCCCTAGCAGAAAGATTTCGGAGGACTTGTCGCGGCTGGCCTTGGGCTTCTTGGACATCACCGTCTTGAATTCCGCCCGGAATTTGTGCACCAGTTCGTTGTAGCCGGTCCCGTTGAAACACTTGACCAGCAAAGAGCCGCCGGGTTTCATGTGCAGTTGCGCAAAATCGATGGCCAGATCGATCAGGTACTCCACCCGCGCGGCATCGGCAATGGCCACGCCCGACAGGTTGGGCGCCATGTCCGACAGCACCAGGTCGGCCTTGCGGCCGTCCAGCACCGCTTCCAGCTGGCGCACCGGCTCGTCTTCGCGGAAGTCGCCCTGGATGTAGTGGACATCCGCAATCGGGTCCATGGGCAGGATATCCAGCCCGATGATGGTGCCGTGGATGCCGCCGCCCTCGGCGCCGGCCAGCTTGTTGCGCACGTACTGGCACCAGCTGCCGGGAGTGCAGCCGAGGTCGACGATGACCTGCCCGGGCTTGATCAGGCGCTCTTCCTCGTCGATTTCCTTGAGCTTGTAGGCGGCGCGCGCACGATAGCCCTCCTTCTGTGCCAGCTTCACATAAGGGTCATTGATATGGTCATGCAACCAGTTTTTGTTCAGTTTGTTCTTTGCCATTCGCGTAGAATACTGGTTTTATCTCATTGAGGGACAACTTGGCGCCGCCGAGACATCGTCCCGAACCTGCACTCCCATGTTGAATTTGACTCCCGCCGAGCGCAGCGAACTGCGCGCCCAGGCCCATGCCTTGAACCCTGTCGTGATGGTTGGCGAAAGTGGCCTGTCCGAATCCGTGATGAAGGAAATCGACAAGAGCCTCAACGCCCACGGCCTGATCAAGGTCCGCGTCTTCGGCGATGACCGCGAAGCCCGCATCGCGATCTACGAAACCATCTGCGCCGAGCTCAAGGCCGCGCCGGTACAACACATCGGCAAGCTGCTGGTGCTGTACCGCCCGCAAAAGGACGAAGGCAAGAAAGCCGCTGCCGGCGCCAAGGGCGGCCTGCGCGAAGTGACCATCGTCAAGTCGCACGCCACCAAGCGCCCTTCCGTGAGCAAGGTCATGCTCAAGGGCAACGAACGCATCACCGCCGGTGGCCTGGTCAAGAAGGCCAAGCCGCGCCAACGCAGCACCAAGAAGAGCGCCGGCTGATCACCGCCTGGGGCTACGGCCCATAAAACAGAATGCCCGCTGATGCGGGCATTTTCATTTCCGGCTCGTCGGTGTTGCAGCTAGGGCCTGTTCACCGCAGCGGCCGCCCTGCATCCTGCACGGGCGGCCGCTGCAGGCCACGTCAGACGTAGCGCACTTCCAGGATTTCGTATTCCTTCAGGCCCGACGGGGCTTCCACGGCCACGACGTCACCGGCGCTCTTGCCGATCAGGGCACGGGCGATGGGCGAGGTCACGGAGACCTTGGATTCCTTGATGTCGGCTTCGTCCAGCCCGACGATCTGGTAGGTCACCTTCTCGCCGCTGTCCAGGTTTTCCAGGTCCACGGTGGAGGCGAAGACCACGCGGCCCTCCGCGTTCAGTTCGGCCGGGTCGACGATCTGGGCCGCGCCCAGCTTGCCTTCCAGGTCAGCGATGCGGCCTTCGATGAAGGCCTGGCGCTCCTTGGCCGACTCGTATTCGGCGTTTTCGGACAAGTCGCCCTGTGCGCGCGCTTCGGCGATCGCATTGATGACTTCCGGGCGGTCTTTGGTTTTCAAACGGTGCAATTCTTCCTTCAGAAGTTCGGCGCCACGCTTGGTAAGGGGAACTGTGCTCATAAGTCTCTTGCTCAAGGTTAGGGTTACACGGAAGACGCATCCAAGGTCCGCCGGCCGGTGAACACGCAAAAGGAGAACCTCGCCGCCAACCTGGCGGACAAGCATCGTCATTACGGGAACAGTCTGGCTGGTGAACGGACCGTTGCTGCAGGATTCCGTCAGCTCTTCAACAACACGCGCTCTGACCCAGAGCCGCTAAGGACATGACACCACGCCAGACTGCACGATGGCGTGGCATGGCGGCGTCATGTCCTTAGCGTCCCCGGACGCATCTGCCCTGCAACATTGGAGTGTTGTGGCCGCAGGGTGTCGTCCAAAAGTCAGAGAGGGCATCGATTGCTCAGATGCCCTCTTTGCCTGCTGGCGTCAACTAAAGCCAGCAAAAATCACGTGTTGTGGGTTTAGTGTATAGCTTTATGCAGGCCTTGTAAATCGTAGACGTCCAGGGCGTCCAGATGGCGCATGCCTTCCACTGCGGCTTCGGCACCGGCGATGGTGGTGAAGGTGGTCACGCGGGCGGCCAGGGCCGAGGTACGGATCGCTCCGGAGTCGGCAATGGCGTTGCGCTTTTCTTCAACGGTATTCACCACCAGGGCGATCTCGTTGTTCTTGACCATATCCACGACGTGCGGACGGCCTTCCACCACCTTGTTGACGGTGGCCACCGGGATGCCGGCCGCACTGATGGAAGCAGCCGTACCCTTGGTGGCGACAATCGAGAAGCCCAGCGCCACCAGGTCGCGCGCCACTTGCACGGCACGCGGCTTGTCGCTGTTCTTCACCGACAGGAAGACCTTGCCCGACTTCGGCAGCTTCACGCCGGCACCCATCTGCGACTTCACGAAGGCTTCGCCGAAGGTCTTGCCCACACCCATGACTTCGCCGGTGGACTTCATCTCGGGGCCGAGGATGGTATCCACGCCCGGGAACTTCACGAAGGGGAAAACGGCTTCCTTGACGCTGTAGTAAGGTGGCACCACTTCGTTCTTGATGCCCTGGCTGTCCAGCGACTGGCCGACCATGCAGCGCGCGGCGATCTTGGCCAGTTGCAGGCCGGTGGCCTTGGAGACGAAGGGCACGGTGCGCGATGCACGCGGGTTCACTTCCAGCACGAAGACAGTATCGACGGTCTTGCCATCGACTTCATTTTGCTGGATGGCGAACTGCACGTTCATCAGGCCGACCACGTTCAGGCCCTTGGCCATCAGTGCGGTCTGGCGCTTCAGTTCCTCGATGGTGTCCTTGGACAGCGAATACGGCGGCAGCGAGCAGGCCGAGTCGCCCGAGTGCACGCCGGCCTGTTCGATGTGTTCCATCACGCCGCCGATGAAGGTACGTTCACCGTCGGAGAGGCAATCCACGTCCACTTCGATGGCATCATTCAGGAAACGGTCCAGCAACACCGGCGAATCATGCGAGACCTTGACGGCTTCGCGCATGTAGCGCTCCAGGTCACGCTGCTCGTGGACGATTTCCATGGCGCGGCCACCCAGCACGTAGGACGGGCGCACCACCAGCGGGTAACCGATTTCCTGCGCCAGTTGCAGCGCATCGGCTTCGGTACGGGCGGTACGGTTGGGCGGCTGGCGCAGGCCGAGGTCCTGCAGCAGCTTCTGGAAGCGCTCGCGGTCTTCGGCGGCGTCGATCATGTCGGGCGAGGTGCCGACGATGGGCACGCCATTGGCTTCCAGATCCAGCGCCAGCTTCAGCGGGGTCTGGCCGCCGTACTGGACGATCACGCCGACCGGCTTTTCCTTGTCGACGATTTCCAGCACGTCTTCCAGCGTCACCGGCTCGAAGTACAGGCGGTCGGAAGTGTCGTAGTCGGTCGAGACGGTTTCCGGGTTGCAGTTGACCATGATGGTTTCGTAACCGTCATCGCGCATCGCCAGTGCCGCGTGCACGCAGCAGTAGTCGAACTCGATGCCCTGGCCGATACGGTTCGGGCCACCGCCCAGCACCATGATCTTCTTCTTGTCGGTCGGGTTGGATTCGCACTCTTCGTCATAGGTCGAATACATGTAGGCGGTATCGGTCGAGAACTCGCCCGCACAGGTATCGACGCGCTTGAAGACCGGACGCACACCCAGCTTCTTGCGCTGTTCGCGCACGGCGGTGTCGGTGGTCTTCAACAGCTTGGCCAGGCGGCGATCCGAGAAGCCCTTCTGCTTCAGCTGGAACAGGGTCGCCTTGTCCAGCGACTCCAGCGCCACATCCTTTTCCAGCCACAGTTCGATGTCGACGATCTCCTTGATCTGCGACAGGAACCACGGGTCAATGTGGGTCAGATTGTGCACTTCTTCCAGCGAGAAGCCTTGGGCGAAGGCATCGCCCACGTACCAGATGCGGTCCGGACCGGGTTCACCGAGTTCCTTCTCGATGATTTCGCGGTCGGTGGTCTTTTCGTTCATACCGTCCACACCCACCTCCAGGCCGCGCAGGGCTTTCTGGAAGGATTCCTGGAAGGTACGGCCGATGGCCATGACTTCACCCACGGACTTCATCTGGGTGGTCAGGTGCTTGTCGGCCTGCGGGAATTTCTCGAAGGTGAAACGCGGGATCTTGGTCACCACGTAGTCGATGGACGGCTCGAAGGACGCCGGGGTCGCGCCACCGGTGATCTCGTTGCGCAGTTCGTCGAGCGTGAAGCCCACGGCCAGCTTGGCGGCGATCTTGGCGATCGGAAAGCCCGTGGCCTTGGAAGCCAGCGCCGAGGAGCGCGAGACGCGCGGGTTCATTTCGATGACGATCATGCGGCCATCAGCCGGGTTGACCGAGAACTGCACGTTGGAGCCGCCCGTATCCACACCGATTTCACGCAGCACCGCCAGCGAGGCGTTACGCATGATCTGGTATTCCTTGTCGGTCAGCGTCTGTGCCGGTGCGACCGTGATGGAGTCACCGGTGTGCACGCCCATCGGATCCAGGTTTTCGATGGAGCAGACGATGATGCAGTTGTCCGCCTTGTCGCGGACCACTTCCATTTCGTATTCCTTCCAGCCGATCAGCGATTCCTCGATCAGCAATTCGGACGTCGGCGAGGCTTCCAGGCCGCGCTTGCAGATGGTTTCGAATTCCTCGGCGTTGTAGGCGATGCCGCCACCGGTGCCGCCCATGGTGAAGGACGGACGGATGATGACCGGGAAACCGATGGTCTTCTGCACTGCCCACGATTCTTCCATCGTGTGCGACACGCCCGAACGGGCCGAACCCAGGCCGATCTTGGTCATCGCTTCCTTGAACTTGGAGCGGTCCTCGGCCTTGTCGATGGCTTCCGGGGTGGCGCCGATCAGTTCGACCTTGTACTTTTCCAGCACGCCGTGGCGGTGCAGGTCCAGCGCGCAGTTCAGCGCGGTCTGGCCGCCCATGGTCGGCAGGATGGCGTCAGGCTTTTCCTTGGCGATGATGCGCTCGACAGCTTGCCAGGTGATCGGCTCGATGTAGGTGGCATCGGCCATTTCCGGGTCGGTCATGATGGTGGCCGGGTTGCTGTTGACCAGGATGACCTTGAAACCTTCTTCACGCAGGGCCTTGCAGGCCTGGGCGCCGGAATAGTCGAATTCGCAGGCCTGGCCGATGATGATCGGGCCAGCGCCAATGATCAGGATGCTTTTGATGTCAGTACGCTTAGGCATTTTGTTTCTTCTCCATCATCGCCACGAACTTGTCGAACAGGGGAGCGATGTCATGCGGTCCAGGGGATGCTTCGGGGTGGCCCTGGAAGCAGAAAGCAGGTTTGTCGGTACGCTCGAAGCCTTGCAGCGAGCCATCGAAGAGCGACACATGGGTCACGCGGCAGTTGGCCGGCAGGGTCGCCTGGTCCACGGCGAAACCGTGGTTCTGCGAGGTGATCATCACCTGCTTGCTGTCCAGATCCTGCACCGGGTGGTTGGCGCCGTGGTGGCCGAACTTCATCTTGAGGGTCTTGGCACCGGAGGCCAGGGCCATGATCTGGTGACCCAGGCAGATGCCGAAGGTCGGGATACCGCGCTCGATCAGCTCCTTGGAAGCGGCGATGGCGTAATCACAGGGTTCCGGATCGCCAGGACCGTTGGAGAGGAAGATGCCGTCGGGATTGAGGGCCAGTGCTTCGGCCGCGGTGGCTTGCGCCGGCAGCACGGTGACCTTGCAGCCGCGCTCGGCCAGCATGCGCAGGATGTTGTACTTGACGCCGTAATCGAAGGCGACCACGTGGAATTTCGGCGTGATCTGCTGGCCATAGCCGCGACCCAGGCGCCATTCGGTCTCGGTCCAGTTGTAGGCTTTCCGGGTGGAGACCACCTTGGCCAGGTCCATGCCGGCCAGGCCGGGGAAGGCGCGCGCCAGTTCCAGTGCCTTGGCGGTAGCCGCAGCGATATCGGCTTCACCTGCCACGATGGCGCCGTTCTGCGCGCCCTTCTCGCGCAGGATGCGGGTCAGCTTGCGGGTATCGATGCCGGCGATGGAGACGATGTTGCCTTCCTTCAGGTAATCCGACAGGGATTGCTGGCTGCGGAAGTTCGACAGCAGGCGCGGCAGGTCCTTGATGATGAGGCCGGCGGCGTGGATCTGCGCGGCTTCGACGTCTTCACGGTTCACGCCCGTGTTGCCGATGTGCGGATAAGTGAGGGTGACGATCTGGCGGCTGTAGCTGGGATCGGTCAGGATTTCCTGGTAGCCGGTCATCGCGGTATTGAAGACCACCTCACCGGTGGTATTGCCTGCGGCGCCGATGGAAAAACCTTGGAAGACAGACCCGTCTGCGAGCGCGAGGACGGCCGGAATCGCGGGACCGGAAAGAAGAGGCAGCAAGGGTAACTCCTGAGATTGTTACCGCCGCGGCTGGATGACCGGAAGACCTTTGCGCGCCAAACCGACCCGCGCGAACACCCCGACTCATTCAGTACGGAAGCGTGGCAGGGCCTGTTGGGAACGAGGAAGAGGAATGGGTATGCGCTACGGCGGATAAAATTGGCTAAACCGCTCGATTATAGCGCAAAAGCTACCCTCCGGCAAATCGTAGATTGCCGAAAGTTGGCGTAAAGATGCACCGAAATGGGGTGCAACAAGAAGGGAAACGCCGGCAGGCAGGGCTGCCGGCGTGGCGGGAATTACAGGCCCAGGGCAGCGATACCGGCCTTGGCGATCTGCACGTCTTCCGAGGACTTCACGCCCGAAACGCCCACGGCGCCGACGTAGTGGCCATCGACCACCACCGGCACGCCGCCTTCGAGCAGGCCATCCAGGCCAGGGGCGCTCAGGAAGGACACGCGGCCGTTGTTGATCATGTCTTCATAGATCTTGCTTTCGCGGCGGCCCAGCGCGGCGGTGCGGGCCTTGGCCGGAGCGATCTGGGACGAGATCGGCGCGGCGCCGTCCATGCGCTGCAGCCACAGCAGGTGGCCGCCATCATCGACCACCGAGATGGCCACGTTCCAGTTGTTGGCACGGGCTTCGGCTTCAGCGCCGGCAGCGATCTTCTTGACGTCATCCAGCGACAGGAACGGTTTGGTTTGCATGTTTGCTCCGATAGGCAGAAAAAAATGAACGCTGATTGTACGGCCAGAAAGTCTTTTTTGACATCCTGCCCGGCAAACTCATCTTTAGGCCAAAGATGAAGTTTCTTGCATGACATCTGCCCTGCCTGCGGACTTTTTCGTGCGGCAAGGAAACTTTTTCCCAAAACGTAAATCTTTTACCCGAATTATTTTCCTGCCCTGCGTAGGAGGAACCCTTACGGGAAGAAGCCGTCGAAAACACCGCTTTTGCCCCGGAAATACGCCCGGCCCGGCAAGCTGGCACGAATCCAGCTTTTGACAAGCCGTAAGATTTACCTTACAGTCCCGCAATCCTATTTTGAGAGGATCCCGATGACCCTACGCCGATCTGACCGAATCCGACGACAAACCGCTCGCGCATGCGCGCTGGCGGCCGGCCTCTGGATCAGTGCATCGGCTTGTTCCGCTGACCTTTCCCTGGCAGCGCAGGATCTTCCCCCTCCCCAGGCAACATCGCCCCAAGCCCAGCAGCTCATCAGCAAGACCAATCTGGCGATCGCCCGCCTGCAAGACATCACCAACCGCGCTTCCGAACTGGCCACCCAGGCCCTGGCCATGCTGGGCATCAATTACCGCTACGGCGGCAATTCGCCCGATACGGGCCTGGATTGCAGCGGCCTGGTCCGTTACGTCTTCAAGGAAGCATGGGGCACCGACCTGCCGCGCACCTCGCTGGAAATCAGCCGTGTGGGTGAAAAGATCGGCAGCGACAACCTGCAGCCGGGCGACCTGGTGTTCTACAACACGCTGCGCCGTGGCTTCTCGCACGTGGGCATCTACCTGGGCGATGGCAAGTTCATCCACTCCCCCTCGGCCGGTGGCCAGGTGCGCATCGAGAGCATGGACGAGTCCTACTGGAAGAAGCGCTTCAATGGTGCACGCCGCATCATCGCCGGTGACGACGACGAGCAGAAATGATCACCATCACGGTGCACACCGCATAGCAAAAGGCCGCTGGATCAGCGGCCTTTTTATTTCCTTCATATTCCCGCGAAAAACGGCTGAACCATCAATTCCCGGTGGTCATCAGCTTCAGCTTGCGCTTGATCTCGGGCATGGCCGCCGTGGCCGCCTGCTCGCCGGCCAGGATAGCCATGTTGCGGCTGGCGAAGTCGCTGCCCTTCATTGCGCCCAGTGCCGGCTGCAGTACGATGTCGGCATTCTTCAACTCATACTGGTTGATGGTCTGGCCCATGATGGCGAAGGTCTGCAGCAGCACGTCAATGGAGCTGCTGGAAGCCGCCTGCGCCTCCGGATTGGACGAGATGTTGACCGCAATCACGAAATCCGCCCCCATCTGCCGCGCAAAGCGCACCGGCACCGGCGACACCAGCCCGCCATCGACATAGGTGTGGTCCCCGATCCTGACCGACTGGAACACCCCGGGCACCGCCGAGGACGCCCGCACCGCCGTGCCCGCATTGCCGCGCTGGAACAGGATGGGCTGGCCGGTGCGCAGGTCAGTGGCCACCGCGCCGAAGGGAATCTTGAATTTCTCGATGGGGACGTTGTGCACCGCCTTGTTGACGTAGTTCTGCACGCCCTCCCCCTTGATCACGCCACTGACCTTGGCGAACAGCGGCACCGACCAGTCCGAGATGGCCGCTTCATCCATGGCCAGGGCCAGCTTCTGCAAGGCGAAGCCATCGTTGCCGGCCGCATAGAGCGCCCCCACCAGGCTGCCGGCGCTGGTCCCGGCCACCACATCCACGGTGATGCCCTGGGCTTCCAGCGCCTTGATCACGCCGATATGCGCAAAGCCACGCGCCGCCCCGCCGCCCAAGGCTAGGCCGATCTTGATCTTGCGCGACGTGGGCGCGGCCGTCGCGCTGGGCGCCACCGGAGCCATCGCGCCGCTGGTGGCGTTGGCACCGGTCTCCACCGGCTTGGAGGCCGTGCTCCCCGGCAACAGGGACGAGGTACCGCAGGCAGACAGGAGCAAGGCAGAGGCGATGGCCGCAGCCATCAAACGGAAGGAGAAGCGCATGACACGAAGAGTCAGTGACGAAGCCCGACATTGTACTGCAAGCGCCATGGTCGCCCGCAGAGCGCGGCAGGGGGTGGTGTAGAATGCGACCCCCGGCTTTTCGATTCAGTCCAGGCGCCCCCGCGTCACAGTCCCATGAATATCGTCATCAACGAAGAACTGAAGCAGTACATCGATCCCCTCACCCCCAACGAATACGCCGCGCTGGAGCGCAGCCTGCTGGCCGAAGGCTGCCGCGATGCGCTGGTACTGTGGGGCGACGTGCTCATCGATGGTCACAACCGTTACGAAATCTGCAGCAAGTACGATCTGTCCTTCAAGACTATCCAGAACGACAGTTTCCAATCGCTGGAAGACGTGCTGCTGTGGATGATCGATAACCAGCTCGGCCGCCGCAGCGTCTCCGACTTCCAGCGCGGCATGCTGGCCCTGCGCAAGCGTGACATCATCGCCGCCCGCACCAAGGCCGAGGCCAAGCCGGCCAGGAACGCCGACGACGAGAGCGCCGCCACCGAAGGTGCGGCCGCAAGCGAACCCAGCGAGTCCGGCGACGATCCCTGGCATGCCGACGACAACACCGGCCGCATCAAGACCCGCGAAGACATCGCCCGTGCCGCTGGCATCAGCAGCGCCACCATCGGCCAGATCGACCGCATCCGCAAGACCGCCGCGCCCGAGCTGGTGGAGGCCGTGCGCAGCGGTGCCATCTCCATCAATGCCGCCGCGGCCGTGGCGACCCTGCCCAGCCAAGCGCAGGTCAGCGCCGTGGCGGGCGGCAAGAAGGAATTGCGCGAAGCCGCCAAGAAGGTACGCGAACAGAAAGCCGCCACCCGCACCCCGCGCACGCCCAAGGCCGAGGATGGCGCAAGCGAAACAGCCATCCCGCTGGTGGAAGGCCAGGAAAACGAACTGACGGCCACCCTGCGCCGCGAGATCGCTACGCTACAGGCCCGCGTGGCGCGCCTGTCCGAAGAAAACCAGGGCCTGCGTGCCGAGCTGGCCCTGCTCAAGAACACAGCCTCGCAGCAGGACTGAAGCACTCACCCTCATGGCCACCTTCACCCTCGCCCAGCGCGCCGAAATCGAACTGGAGATCCGCAAGAGCCGCTTCATCGGCATCGTCATGCCGGTGCCCGGCCGCGAGGCGGCCATGCAGGAGATCGCAAAGATGCGTGATGCCCATCGCAGCGCCACCCACGTCTGCTGGGCGCTGATGGCCGGTGGCCAGTCGGGCATGTCCGACGATGGCGAACCGTCCGGCACGGCCGGACGCCCGATGCTGGAAGTGCTGCGCCATCACGAACTCGATGGCGTGCTGGCCATGGTGGTGCGCTATTACGGTGGCGTGAAGCTGGGCGCAGGCGGCCTGGTGCGGGCCTACACCGATGCCATCGCCACTGCGCTCAAGAGTACGGAACGCACCGAACGCGTGGCCCAGGCCGAGATCGAGATCGGCGTAGTCTATTCAGCCGAACCGCAGCTGCGCCACTGGCTGGCCCAGCAGAAATACGAACTGCTGGCCAGCCGCCACGACACCCTGGCCCACCTTCATCTGCGCCTGCCCGAGGCGGCGCTGTCGCAGGCAGAAGAAGCCATCCGCCGGCTCTCTTCGAACGCTGAGATCAAACGCATCATCTGATCCATGCGTGCACGCAAACCCGGCGCTGGCGCACGCGACCACAGCATGTCGAACTCGGCCACCAGCAGGTGATAGTCGATTTCACTCAACGAGGCTGACTCATCCATGACCGCCTCAACGATGGCGGGTCAAGCTGTGCGCCAAGCCTATCGCGGCCCCCGGCGCCAATGTGAACAGCGCCAGGAGCACCCAGGCTGTGCGGGCAGTCGTGTCGCCCCCCTCGCCCAGCCCGCACTGGTTGGCAATAAGCCCAGCCAGCGCCGCCCCCAGGGCCATGGCAAAGAGCTGCACGGTGGTGATGGCCGCCGAGGTGAGATTCTCCTCGCCTGGCCGCGCCGCATGCAGCGCCCGCGCCACCAGATGCGGCCATCCCATGCCGATACCCAGTCCGCTCGCCCCCAGCGCCAGCACGATCAAGCCATCGGCCAGCAGGCCGGAGGGCAACAGCTGCGCCGGCATCAACAGCGCCAGAGCCGCCATTGACAGCGCCATCAGGCAGGGCCCGAGACGGATCATGCGCAAGGCGGCCTGCCCGCCCAGCCCCGAGCCGCCCAGCGAACCCAGGCTCCAGCCCGCCGCCATGGCGGCCGTCGCATAACCGGCGGCCAGCGGGGTATAGCCATGCAAGGTCTGCAGGAAGTAAGGCAGGAAGATTTCCACGCAACTGCCGATCACCAGCAAGGCGATGCAGGCCATCACCGCGCCCATCACGGTGCGCGGCCGATAGGCCTCGCGCGGCAAGAGGTTGCGACGATACCGCAGATCGATGCGCGCCATCCACAACGCCAGCACTACACCACCCAGCACGCAGGCCAAGGCCAGCCAGCCCCCCTCGGTCTGTGCCGCCAGGGCCACCAGCAGCACCGATCCTGCCAGTAGCAGGATGCGCCCGAACGGCGCCGTCTGCTGCGTCCCTTGCGCTGCCCGCACCACTCCTTTACCCAGTTGCCGCCATACCAGCAGGGCCTGGGCTGCCAGCAGCGGCAACAAGGCAAAAAAGGCCAGACGCCAATACCCGCTGGCCGCAAACAAGCCGCCCACGGCCGGCCCCAGCAGGGTCGAAAGGCCCCACATGCCCGAGACCAGTGCAATGGCACGCGGCCACATCCGCGCTTCAAATACCAGGGCAATGAGCGCATAGCCCAATGCCGCCAGCAGGCCGCCGCCCAGGCCCTGCACGGCACGCCCCGCCAGCATCCCCCCCATTTCGCCGGCGCTGGCGCACAGCATTGCACCCGTGCCGAATACCCCCAGCGCCAGCAGATAGGTCAGGCGCGCGCCCAGTGCCGTCATCAACTTGCCGGTCAGCGCGGAACCGACGATGGAGGCCGCCACGAACAAGGTCACGTTCCAGGCGTAATAGTCCAACCCGCCAATGTCGCGCACAACCGAAGGCAGGATAGTGGTGACGATATGCACATTGATCGCATGAAGAGCCACCCCGCCGGTCAGCGCCACGGCGCGCCAGCGATGCTGCGGCCCAAGCAGTTCACCCCAGCTGGCTGCCGCTGTCGGCACGGAGGCGGGACTGGGGGAAAGGGAGGAAGGAGAAGAATGGGTCATGGCAACGGGCCTTTCTCTATGCAGCATGAGCGATGAACTGCCAGGGGCCGGATCGACAAGGACCGGCCACCAGGATAATATGCAAGTAATTTCTTGCTTAATTACCGCCCATGGTAAAAGCTTTTTTTTAATTAAACAAGTAAACACTTGGAAAATATGACGACCGATGATCGCCCCGCGGCAGACACCGCCCCCAGCACTGCCGAGCGCATCCTGCTCAGGCTCAAGACACGCGGGCCGGCCTCCACTGCGGAGCTGGCAGGAGAATTGCAGATCACCCCGGAAGCGGCGCGCCAGCAATTACAGAAGCTGGCGGCCGAAGGCTTGATCAGCCCGCGCCAGGCCATCAGCCCGGTCCGTGCGGGCCGTCCGCGCCAGGATTGGGAACTGAGCGGCAACGGCCATCGCCGCTTTCCCGATACCCATGCGCAGTTGACGGTGCAATTGATCGGCTCGATCCGACAACTCTTTGGCGAACCCGGCCTGCACAAGCTCATTGAGCAGCGCGAAAAGGACATGCGCGCCGACTACCTGCTGCAGTGCCAGGGCATTACCGCGCTGGCCAAACGGCTGCAAAGGCTGGCCGAATTGCGCAGCGCCGAGGGTTACATGGCCCGGGTGGAAAAGGACGGAAAGGATTGGCTGCTCATCGAGGACCACTGCCCGATCTGCGCCGCTGCCAACAGTTGCCAAGGCTTCTGCCGCTCCGAGCTGCAGCTCTTTGTCGACGTGCTGGGACCGGAGGTGTGCGTCAGCCGGGAGGAACACCTGCCCACCGGGGGCAGGCGCTGTGTCTATCGCATCCAACGCATGGCCGCGCACTGAATCGCGGGCTGCCCCGCGCAGCCGAACTGTGCGAAGATCGCGTGCGCCGCGCAGCCTCGGGGGAGGCCTGGCGGCCACCACCACGCCACCAATCAGGGGAAGCCATGCCACCAGACCAGAGTGATTTCGATCCCGTTCTCTTCATCAAGGACGGCCCGTCAACGCCCTTGCTCGACACTACGCAGTATCCGTACATGCTCAACGAGCGCGGGACAGGCCGCCAAAGCGCGACCGCCAGCGGCGAACTCATCGCGCTGGCACCGGAAGCACCGGCGCTGCAACGCGGCGTGACCTATCGCGACATTGCGCATTGGCAACGCACGGTCACGCCCAAGGACTGGCCCGCCTACGAGATTACCGAATTTGATTTTCGCGTCCCCGAGGTACGCTACGAGCCGCTGCCTGCCACGCCGGAGAACGCCCAGGCCTTCGGCGCCACCCTGCTGCGCAGCGGCCAGTGCCTGCGCTTTGCCTATGACGGCCTGGTCATGGCCGAGTACACCTATGGCAAATGGGCCGGCTATGAATCGCCCTACCTGGGCGATGGCCGCAGTCGCGAGCTGCTGACCTGGAATGCCACCGACCTCGAGTATCACGACTTCGCCCACATCTTCTTTTCACGCGGGCCCGAACCACTGGTGATCACGGTGGCGCGCTGGCGGCCCTACGTCAATGAAATCAGCCTGGCCGACCTGTGGATCGAACCGGGCGACGCCCTGGTGATCCCGCCCAAGCGCATGGCGCCGCCGCCCACCCCGGGCATGAGCGAAGAAGAGAAGCGCCTGCTGGTGGTGGACATGCACAACAACCGCAATTCAGCCCAGGCCTGCCGCCGCTACGACGGTCCGCCCGGCCTGTTGACGGTCACGGTGCTGGGTGATGAACAGGTGATGTCGGCGCCGCTGACCCGTCCTTACTATCACGAAGAAAAACAACCTACCTGGCACGGCATGTTGCGCTAGGGCCGAGCGGCGCGGGCCGGCTCACTGCTGGCCCAGCTCCCGATACAGATCGTTGGCGCGCATGAGGTGCGCACGCATCGCTTCGGCAGCGGCGTCGCCATCATGCGCGGCAATCGCATCGACGATGCGCTGGTGTTCGGTCAGGGTCAGTTCCTCCGCGCCCGGGGCACGCACCAGCGTGATGTAGAACTCGCTGGCCCAGCGGAACATCGATTCCACGATGGAGGGAAAGATGGGATTGCCGCTGATGTCGGCAATCTCGCGATGGAAGGCCATATCGCGCTCAATGAAGTCGTCCAGGTTGACCATCGAGGCCCGGTGCGCGGCGATGGCCTGGCGCAGGCGTGCGATCTGCTCTTCGGTGGCGCGCTCGGCGGCCATGCGGGCGGTACTGGTTTCCAGGAAAACGCGCGCTTCCTTCATATGTTTCAACATGTCCGGCTTGGTACGCAGCAGATGCTGTGCGCCTGCCGCGATCTGTGCGATCAGGCGCTCGGCCGTCGGATCGACCACGCGCGCCCGTTCACCATGGGCAATTTCCACGAAGCCGGAGCGCTCCATGGCCTGCAGCGCTTCGCGCACGGCCGGGCGACCCACCCCGTACTGCTCCATCAGGTCACGTTCGGAGGGCAACTGGGAACCGGGCGGAAATTCGCCCTGGTGGATGCGCGCCATGAGGCGCTCCAGTACTTCCTGGTATAGCTTGCGTCGCTGTATCGGTTCCGGCATGGCTGGCTTGTCTCGTCTCAGATTGTAGGTTTCGTTGGACGCGCACTCTACCACAATCCCGCGCCAGGACTGTGATTGCGGCCGTTGAGCCACGGTTGCGCAGCAGTGATGCGCACTACTGGATTTCACCAGAAATACTGCCCCGCCCTTCGCGTCAGCAGCGCATCGGCCGCTCCCGCAACAAGCGCACAAACGCCTCCCCCGCGCTCGACAACTGCCCACCCTTGCGCGTGACGATGCCAATGGTCTGCGACATCGAGCGCAGCTTCACCGGCAGGATGCGGAGCATGCCGCGCTTGACGAACATCTCCGCCACCGCCGTGGGCAGGATCGACACCATGTCGGTGCCCTGCTGCAACAGCGCCACCGTCACGAAGGTCGAGGCGGTGGAAATCGCATTGCCCGGCATGCTCACCCCGGCCAGGTCCATCTCCCGCTCCAGCACTGCGTGCAAGGGCATGTGGCTGGGATAGGTGACCCAGCGATAGCCGGCCAGCGCCGCCAGACTCATCTGCCTGGCGCGCGGGCGCGCATGGTCGGCCGACACCACCACCGAGAGCGGTTCTTCCGAGAGCGGCTGGTAGTGGTACTTGCCGGGATTGTCCGAGACACTGGCGCGGGCCACCAGCAGATCCAGATGCCCTTCGTCCAGCAGGCTCAGCAATTGCATGCTGGTTTCTTCGACGATCTCGATGGACAGCGCCGGATGGCGCCGCTGCATCGCATCCACCGCCGGCACCACCAGTTCCGGCAGCGCCCCCATGACCGCGCCGATGGCCAGCCGTCCGCCGCGTCCGGAGCGGATCTGCGCCATCTCCTCGCACAGCGAACCGAGGTCGGTGGCCATCAGCCGCGCATAGCGGATCACGCAATGGCCGAACTGATTGGGGATCAGGCCGGATTTGGTGCGCTCGAACAATTGCGCATCCAGCATCGATTCCAGCTCGGCCAGCGACTTGCTGGCCGCCGATTGCGTCATGGCCAGGGCGCTGGAGGCCTTGTGCAGGGACTGGTGATCGTCCAGGGCGATGAGCAATTGCAGCTGCTTCATGCGCAGGCGGGACAGGAGGCTATTGAAGCTTTGCTGGCTGGGCGCGGGTTTCATGGGTGATTCCAAAAAGCGATCACATGATGGAAAGTCTTCACTATACAGCCCATCGGCCCGCACGTATATTGAGCCCCATTGCAAGCCGCCATCCCATGATGGCCCACGACAACCAACACGGAGACTCCCATGAGCACCCCCATTTACCGCGGCGTATTCCCGGTCGCCCCGACCATCTTCGACCAGGACGGCAAGCTGGACCTGGAAGGCCAGAAGCGCGCCATCGACTTCATGATCGATGCCGGCTCCAATGGCATCTGCATCCTGGCCAACTTCTCCGAACAGTTCGTGCTCTCCGACGAAGAGCGCGTGCTGGTGCAGGACACGGTGCTCAAGCACGTGGCCGGCCGCGTGCCGGTGATCGTCACCACCACCCACTTCGGCAGCCAGATCTGTGCCGAGCGCAGCCGTGCCGCGCAGGATGCCGGTGCTGCCATGGTCATGGTGATGCCGCCCTACCATGGCGCCACCTTCCGCGTCTCCGAAAAACAGATCTACGAATTCTATGGCCGCGTCTCCGACGCCATCGACATCCCCATCATGATCCAGGATGCGCCGGTGGCCGGCACGCCCCTGTCGGCGCCTTTCCTGGCGCGCATGGCCAAGGAGATCGAGAACGTCTCCTACTTCAAGATCGAGACCGCCGGTGCCGCCTCCAAGCTGCGCGAGCTGATCGAACTGGGCGGCGACGCCGTGGTCGGCCCGTGGGATGGCGAAGAAGCCATCACCCTGATCCCCGACCTGGACGGCGGTGCGACCGGCGCCATGACGGGCGGCGGTTATCCGGACGGTATCCGCAAGATCGTCGATGCCTATTTCGCCGGCGACACCGAAAAGGCCGCCGAGCTCTACATGCAATGGCTGCCGCTGATCAACTACGAGAACCGCCAATGCGGCCTGGCTGCCTGCAAGGCACTCATGCTCGAAGGCGGCGTGATCAAGTCCGACATGCTGCGCCATCCGCAAGCCCCGATGCACCCCAAGGTGCGCGAAGGCCTGCTGCGCGTGGCGCGCCGCCTGGACCCGCTGGTCCTGAGCTGGGGCAAGTAAGCCTGCCGGCAGCGCCGGATACCATCCACAACGGGAGCTGCGGCTCCCGTTTTTCATGGGAACGCGTGGTGTGGGGTTCTGTGTCATCCTTGGCCTTTTTGCCGCAGGAGGCCCCATGTCCCACCCCAGCCATTTCCGTCCTGTCGCGCTGGAACACGCCAGCCGCCTCATCAATCACGGTCCCACCGTGCTCGTCAGCAGCGCCCATGGCGCACGCCGCAACATCATGGCGGCGGCCTGGTCGATGCCGGTGGAATTCACGCCCCCGCGCATTGCCGTGGTGATCGACAAGAGCACCTACACGCGCGAGCTGATCACGCAATCGGGCAGCTTCGGCATCATCGTCCCCGGTGCTGCGCAGATGGACCTGACCTATGCAGTGGGCAGCGCGAGCGGACGCGACGAGGACAAGTTCGCCCGGCACCGGATCGCCGCGACGGCCGGTCCGGTTCTCGGCATGCCGGTCCTGGAGCAAGGCTGCGCCGCCTGGCTGGAATGCCGCTGGCTGCCGCAGGGCCAGACCGAAGATGCCTACGACACCTTGTTCGGCGAAGTCGTCAGCGCGGCGGCCGACGTACGCATCTTCGAGAACGGCCACTGGAACTTCACCGCCGCCAATGCCGACCTGCACACCCTGCACCACCTGGGCGCGGGCAAGTTCGTGGTGGCCGGCAACCAGGTCCAGGCGCGCCTGGACTGAGGCCGCCAGCCGCGCAGGCACGGTCAGTCTCAGCAGGTCTGGATCGATTCCGTGAAGCAGTAACCCACGCCGTGCAGGGTCCGCAGTGGCAGCTCGTACATGGTGCTGTCACGCCATTTGCGGCGCAGGCGGCTGACGGTCTTCTCCAGCACGCGTTCGTCGAAACCGACCCAATCGGCGCCAAACGCATGGGCAATGGCCATGCGGTCCGCCGCGTGACGCGTGTTCTCGGCCAGCAGCTTGAGCAAGGCCGCTTCGCGGGAATTGATTTCCACCGCATCGTGCTGGGGCGCGCGCAAGGTCCGCGCGGCCAGGTCGAGCGACCAGGCTTGCGGTGCCACCCGGCGCAGCATGACCTCGATGTAGGCGTTGAGCAATTCCAGCCGGTGCGGCATGGCTTCGCAGAAATCGGCGCCGCGCTCCAGGCCGGCGATGCGCACCACCTTGCTCTCATGCTCTGCGGCCACCAGCAGGATGCCCATGCGCGCATTGGCCGCACGCAACTGCCTGGTCAGCGCATAACCGGCCGCGCTGGCCTGCCCCACGTGGATGATGGCGATGTCGCCCAACTGGGCGGGCATCAGCAATTCCTCGCCATCGGCTACCACGCGGCAGACTTCATGCCCCTGGTCTTCCAAAAATCTGCACAAGCTGCTGTTGCGATAGTTTTTCAAGACATCTTCTATCAACAAAATGCTGGCCATACGGACTGACCTCCCCTGATCTTGTAGCGGTTCTTGTTCCCTGGTGGACCGTCCCCTGACGGTCCGTTCTGGTTGTGTCGTGGCAGGGCATCGCGCTGGCACTCGGGCGTGCGATGGCCTCGTGACGGAGAAGAAATTTAGCCCAAGAATCCTGGCGCCGGTCCGGTCTGGTTTTGCATCTCGGATGCATGTTTCTGGGATAGGGAAAAATATTTCACAGCGCCAAGATCGGGCGCCACAGCAGGTCCAACACGCGTTCACATGTGAACAGGCTCTTGTACAAGGTAGCTCATTGCACCGCACCCGATCGGGAGAAAAAAACGTTTGGCGTAGGAGAACGGAGAATCCGCTTGTGGGCGCCTGGAGAGAGCCCCTTCCCACAGGCACTGGAGCAATACCCGGAGGAGTTCCATACCTCACATTCTTTAACGAAAACAAATTCTCATCGCCCGGAGCGCTTGCCTCATCCTGGCGTCCAGTGGCAAAAAAATTCGTAGCACACAAGCAGTCCATCCCATTGGGTTATAGAAATTTTTCGACGATTTACTCGTCAATGTTTTGCCTCTCCACCGCATAGTTTTGATGGCCGGAAAAATATTTTCCACCCGGCTATTTTCGCTTCGTCTCATCACCATTTCGCGGTAACGTCGCGCACATTCCTGATGAGGCAAACATGGTCTACAAATCGATACACCCGGCCTACGCCGGGCCTTTGGCGGGGCAGCGCATCCTGGTCGTCGACGACGCCGAGGAAGATCGCATGCTGCTGTCGGATTTCCTGCTGCGCCATGGCGCGCGGCTGTATGTGGCAAGGGATGGTCAAGACGGTTATCGCAAGGCGCAGACCGTGCGGCCGGACCTGATCCTGATGGACATCCGCATGCCGGTCTACGACGGACTCACCAGCTGCCGCCTGCTCAAGGCCAATTCCACCACGCGCAACATTCCGCTGATCTTCCTCTCGGCCGCCGCGTCCACCGAGGAAAAAGTCAACGGCCTCACCGTCGGTGCCGTGGACTACATCACCAAACCCTTCGATTTCGAGGAAGTACGGTTGCGCCTGTGCGTGCATCTGCGTTCGCCCGTGCATGCGGATCTGCCGCCGATCAACCAGTCGCCCGGCATACACGGCGGTTCCAGCACATTCGACATGGTGCTGTTCCAGGCTGCACGCCGGCTCATGCTGGACAAGCTGGACCAGCCGCTGGGCCTCAATGCCCTGGCCGCCGCCGTGGGCACCAATGCACGCCGCCTGTCGAGTGCCTTCAAGCATTGCGCCGGGGTGACCGTGTTCGACTTCCTGCGCGAAGAACGGATGAAGGAAGCGCGCCGCCTGCTCTCCGAAAGCACCCTCGACATCGGCGCCATCGCGCTGGCCCTGGGTTACAGCAATACGGCCAATTTTTCCACGGCCTTCCGTGATCGCTTCGGGATGCCGCCCAGTCAGTTCCGCCGCTGACCCGTTGCGATGGCATGTCTGCGTGCAGCAGCACTGCTGTGTCCTTGGCTGTTGCTGTGCGCTCTGCTGAGCGCGCCGGTCCTGGCCGTGCCTGCGGCTGCGGCCACCGAGCTGGCGGGCATCTCCACCCGCCTGGTCATCACGCCACAATTGCAGGTCCTGCGCGACGCCAGCGGCAGCGAGCGGCTGGCCACCGCCCTGCAGAGCAGGCAGTGGCAGGACGTCGACGTCCCCATGCTGCAGGAGGGCTACAGCACCGGCGCCTTCTGGCTGCGCGGACAGGTCCGCAATGACGGCAGCGAGCACGTTACGCGCTGGCTGGCACTGGGCTCGGCGCGGCTGCAGGATGTGCATCTGTATTGGCTTGCACCCGAACAGTCTTCCAGACAATGGGAGCAAATCACGCCGCGCTACGCCGGTACGCTGCATCCACTCTCGCAACGCGAGATCACCAGCCGCACCCCGCTGTTCCCGCTGACGCTGGCACCGGGCGAGCAGCGCCAGTGGGTGCTGCGCATCGCCGGCGACTCGGCCATCGACCTCAACGTCACCCTGTGGGAACCGGCCGCATTGCGCCAGGAAGAAGGACGTGAACTGGCAATCCAGTCCTTCGTGCTGGGCGTGTCGCTGTTGCTGGTGGCCTATGCGCTGATCCAGGGCATCGCCTGGCGCGACCGCGGCTTCGTGTTGATGGCCGCGTGGATCGTGACGGCGCTGGCGTATATCTGGGCATTCCAGGGATATCTCCAGCTGTACCTGTTTCCGCAGGGCGCTGCATGGATCGTGCGCACCCCGGCCACCCTGGGCTGCCTGGCCACCCTGCTCTACGTGCGCATGAGTTACGTGCTGGTCGGGCTGCACCGGCTGCGTCTCTGGAAAATCGTCTATACCGTGATGCAGGCGCTGCTGCTGGCAGTGATCGTCTGGACGGCGCTGGGCGATTACCGCGTCACCGCACCGCTGGCCAATGCGACGGGCGGGCTGGCCTATCTGGTCTGGCTGGCGTCGATGCTGCATGGCTGGCACCGTGGACTGGCAAATGCACGGCTGCTGACGCTCTCCTTCGCGCTGGCCTGGCTGGGCATGTCGCTCAAGTTGTTGGAACTCAACGGGCTGGTGGATCGCAGCCTGCTGCCGGACTGGCATTTTGCGGCGCTGTTCCAGATGGGGCTGCTGTGCCTGACCACGGTGGTCATCATCGGCCGCGCGCTGGAGCTGCACCGCAAGCATGACCAGATGCAATGGGCCATGCTCTACCTGCGTGTGCGCGAGCAACTGAAGCTGGAACAGGCCGTGGCGGCCCGCACGCGCGAGCTGCGCGAAGCGCTGGAAGCGGCCGATCAGGCCAACCGTGCCAAGACCGGTTTCCTGACCCGCATCAGCCATGACCTGCGCACCCCGCTGACGTCCATCCTCGGCTTTGCCGACATGTTGCAGACCGGTGGCGACGAGCGCGCGCGCCATGGCCGCATCATCGTGCGCAGTGCGCGCCACATGCTGGCCATGGTCAACGACCTGATCGACTACGCACGCGGTGATCGTCCCGATCTGCCGCAACCGGCACCGGTCTATGTCCACGCGCTGCTGCAGGAGATCGGCCAGGAAGCCGCGCTGCTGGCGCAACGCCAGCACAATGGCTTCCGCCTGCAGGTCACACCCACGCTGCCGCCGGTGCTCACGCTCGATGCCCGGCGCGTGCGGCGCATCCTCGGCAACCTGCTCGACAACGCTGCCAAGTACACCCGTGATGGCCGCATCGTGCTGCAGGTGCTGTGGCATCCTGCCTCGGCACAGTCCGGCATGGGCGTGATGGAAATGCAGGTGCGCGATACCGGCTGCGGCATCCCGCTGCATTTCCAGAAACGCGTGTTCGAGCCCTTCGAGCGCGCCCATGCGGATCGCTCGCAGCCGGGCATCGGCATGGGGCTGGCCATCGTGCGCCAGTGGATCCAGCAGATGGGCGGCCAGGTCGCCCTGTCCAGCCAGCCCGGCCAGGGCACCACGATGACGCTGCGCCTGCCGGCCGCCATCGGCAGCGAGCACGACATCGCCCGCCACGACGCCCCGGAAGACGCCAGCGGACGCCTCCTGATCGACGGCGAGGGCCGTCTGGTACTGGTGGTGGAAGACCATGCCGACATCGCCCAGTTGCTGGGCGACCAGCTCGGCAGCGTCGGCTTCGCGGTGGAACTGTATGCCGACGGCGAGAGTGCCATCGCCCGCATCGCCGCGCAGGATGCGCCGGCGGTGGCGCTGGTGCTGACCGATTACCAGTTGCCGGGCCTGCATGGCGATGCCGTGCTGCAGGCAGCGCGCCAGCATCTGCCGGGCGTACCGGTGCTGCTGCTGTCGGCCACGCTGCAGCCGGAACCGGGCGAGGAGCAAGGAGAACAATTCGATGCCTGCCTGCTCAAGCCGGTCAATTTCCTGGAACTGCAGGAGACCATCGGTCGGCTGCTGGAGCTGGAGAAACAGCCGGTCGCAGGCAGCGATGATGCCGCACCACCGCTGCAGCGCCCGCCGCCAGACGATCTGCAGCAGGCGCTGGCGCTCATCGAGATCGGCGCGGTGTCGGATTTGCTGGATTGGTGCGAGAGCCTGTTGCAGCGGCACCCGCAATGCGCAGGCTTTGAGGCGATCGCCAGGCAACTGGTGCTGACGGCGGATCTATCTGGACTGGAAGCCTTGTGCCAGCCTGCTCATCGAAAAAGTTGAAGGCTGGATGATGAGTTGCGCTGCCTGCTCTGTTTGGAAACACGACGCGGCTATGATATCATTTTTTGATATCAACACGCGCCATGAAAAGCACGCACCGGAGAACGCTTCTGGCCATCTTCAGCGACCCGCTTCCGCGTTCGCTTGAGTGGCGTCAGATCGAAGCGCTTTTCGTGGCAGTTGGCGCGCAGCTTATCGAGGGTCGCGGATCCCGTGTCCGCTTCATGATCGGAGAGGTCGTGGGAACATTTCACCGACCGCACCCCGCCAAGGATGCAAAACCGTATCAGATCCGCGATGCACGTACCTTCCTGCTCAACGCAGGATATGGCCCCGAGAAAGGAATGAGGGAATGGGAACAATGACCTACAAGGGCTATGCAGCCCGTATCGAATACAGCGACGAAGATGAAAGCTTCATCGGTCGCATCGCCGGCATCCAGGATGTCGTCGGATTCCACGGCGATTCCGTTGCTGCGCTGAAGGCCGCTTTCGAAGAAGCGGTCGATGATTATCTGGAGGCCTGCGCCAAGGTAGGCCGGGCACCGCAAAAGCCGTTTTCAGGCAAGTTCATGCTGCGCGTCTCGCCCGAAATCCATGCTCATGCAGCGACGATGGCAGAGGCACGCGGCATGAGCCTGAACGCATGGGCAGCGCAAGCCCTCGCGCTCTATCGCTGATGAACTTCCTGTTCGGGATCAGTCCCGCTCCCGGCTACGCTCATCGTCCCGCGCCGCCTCACCTTCAGGCCGGTTGCGTTCCAGTTCGGCATTGCGCTGGTTGATCTGGTACTGCTCCTCGGCATGCCGGAACGCCAGTTGCTCCTTGGGCGAGCGGCTGCACGCCCCCAGCGCCAGGGGCAGCAAGGCCGCCAGGGCCAGCAGGGCGATCGAAGCCAACGGGAGGGGGGCCGGTCGGGTTGTCACGGATAGTCTCCAAAACTATATTTCTATCCGGCAATATACGCCTCACCAATCCTCACTGCAAGCCTCTCACCCAATCTGCAGGCCGCTCAGCGGGGCTTGCCGGGCCGGCCGACGCGCCCCAGATGGGTTGCGCCAAAGCCTTCGGCGCGCTTGAGGCCATATCCCAAGGCCCGGTCAAACCCGATATGCGCCAGCCAGATCAAGGCCAGCGGCAGCAGCAGTGCCGGTCCACCCGCGCCCGCCAGCAACAGGCACCCCAATGGGCCTAGCGTGCTGTGCGAGGCGTTGTAGGCCAGCGCCCCGGTGCGGGGTCCGGCCAGGTAGCCGAGCAGGGCCAGGTCCGGCAGCAGGAAGGCGGCGCAGAACCACGACCATCCCTCGCCCCAGCGGGCATAGGCCAGCACCGCCACCACCAGCAGCAGCGCGCCCTCCGCTCTGAGCAGCCAGCGCACGCCGCCGGTGACGGCGCCGGTGTCGGGGCGGTGTGCCATGGGATCTGCTTTCATCATGTCCGTGCTCCAATGCGATTGACGTAGCGCCATCATCGGGTAATATCCGGACAAAGAAAATTGCATGGATCTGTCTGGCAGCCATGCAAAAACGCATAAGGCGACAAGATGGAAAATCTCGACTGGACACTCCTGCGCTCCTTCCTCCACGTCATGAACGAAGGCTCGCTCTCGGCGGCGGCGCGGGTGCTGGATCTGGCCCAGCCGACGCTGGGACGGCAAATCCAGGCGCTGGAAGCCTCGCTGGGAACTCGCCTGTTCACGCGCTCGCAGACCGGCTTGTTGCCCACCGATGCCGCGCGGGAACTGCTGCCGCATGCCCAGGCCATGGCCAGCATCGCCGCGGCGGCACAGCGCAGTGCGCAGGATCATGGCAAGGAAATCAGCGGCACCGTCCGGCTCACCGCCAGTGAAGTGATGGGCATGGAAGTATTGCCGGCCATGCTGACCGGCTTGCGGCATCGCCATCCCGAACTGAAGATCGAACTGGTGCTCAGCAACACTCTGCAGGACCTGCTGCACCGCCAGGCCGACATCGCCGTGCGCATGGTGCGGCCACGCCAGGAGCGGCTGATCGCGCGCCGCATCGGCACGGTCGAGTGCGGCCTGCATGCCTCGCGCGATTACCTCAAGCGCTATGGCCTGCCGCGCTCGCTGGAAGACCTGCAGCATCACGCCCTGATCGGCCCGGACAGCATGAGCCCGGCACTGCGGTCCCTGGTGCAGCGCTGGCCGCAACTGGATCCGGCAAGGCTATCCCTGCGCACCGATAGCGACCTGGCCCAGCTGAACCTGATCCGCGCAGGCGCCGGCATCGGCATCTGCCAGGCGCCGCTGGCAGCGCGCACGCCGCAGCTCACCCGCCTGCTGCCGCGCCAGTTCAGCGTACCGCTGGAAACCTGGGTGGTGATGCACGAAGACCTGCGCCACCATTCCCGCTGCAGCAAGGTATTCGAAGCGCTGGCGCGCGGCCTGTCCGGCTATCTGGGCACACCGCCACGGGCTTGTTGATGAACGCGGCTCAGTCGCGTGCCGCGATCCAGTCCCAGGTATCGGCCGCCGACATCGGCCGTGCAATGCCATAACCCTGGCCGTACTCGCAACCGAGGTGATGCAGGATGCGTCGGCACTTCTCGGTTTCCACGCCTTCTGCCACCACCGCAAATCCCAGCTTCTGGCCGAGATGGATCATCGAGGGCACGATCTGCTGGTCGGAATAATTGCTTTCCATGGTGCGGATGAAGGATTGGTCGATCTTCAGGTAATCGGCCGGAATGTTCTTGAGATAGCTGAGATTGCTGAATCCCGCCCCGAAGTCATCGATGGCCACCCTCACACCCAGGCGCTTGATCTCCTGGATCTTGCCGTAGAGTTTCTCGGGATTCTTGCTCATCGCGCTTTCGGTGAACTCGATCTCGATCAGGCTGGCCGGAATGCGATGCCGCCGCAACTGCGCCGCCAGCGTCTGCACCAGATCGTCGTTGTCGAAGTCGCGTGCCGATACGTTGATGGCCACCGGAATGGCCCGTCCCTGGCGTGCCCAGGCGGCCGCTTGTTCGATACCATGCTGCAGCACCCACAGGCTCACCTGGCGGATCAGCGCCGTCTTCTCGGCCAGGGGAATGAAGAGTGCCGGCGAAATCACGCCATGCACCGGATGGCGCCAGCGCAACAAAGCCTCCACCCCGGCGCACTGGCCCGAGGCCAGCGCCACCTTGGGCTGGTACTCCAGCCACAATTGGTCCGCCGACTGCAATGCGGCCGGAATGGCCGAGAGCAGTTCGAAGGAATGCTTCTGCAGGCGTCCCAGCGGCTGCTCATAGCAGCATTGCAGAGCCCCGGACTCGCGCGCCATGTCGGCCGCCGTCAGCAGGGACGGCACCAGTTCGTCGAGATCGGCGCATTGCGCCAGCGGCACGATGCCCACGGAGATTTCCAGACGGTGCGGGATGCCCTGGTACTCCAGCGTCTCTGCAAAGCTGCGCTCGACCTGCTCCGCCTGCTGCTGCCAGAGGTCGCGCCGCTCCAGGTAGGCGAAGGCCGTGGTACCAATGCGATAGAGCGCGATCTCGCCCAGCGCCTGGCGCAGGCGCTCCTTGGCCTGCAGCAGGAAACCCTCGGCGTAATCCCATCCCAGTGCCTTGATCATGTCGGCCAGATAGACCCGGTCACAGACATCGACCACCACTGCCGTGAGCCGCTGCGGCAGGGATTCGGCACCGCATCCCACGGCCTGCAAGGCCTGCAGGTCAGCCAGCAGGCGGCTGCGGTTGGGCAAGGACGTCAGGCTGTCGACGTAGCTGGAAACACGCAGGATCTCCAGCCGCGCCATCACGATGGCGGCCAGCTGCGCCAACGTGGCGCGGTCCGCCACGCTGAACTGCGCGCGCGGCGACTTGCCGATCACGCACAGCGTTCCCAGCCGCACGCCATCGGCCGCCTGCAGCGGCGCACCGGCGTAGAAGCGGATGCCCGGTTCACCGGTGACCAGGGGGTTGCCGGCGAAGCGCTCGTCCTGCGTGGCATCGAGCACCACCATGACCCGCTCCTGCTCGATCACGTGGCTGCAGAAGGATTGCGAACGGGGCGTGCCGGCCGCCTCCAGCCCGCGCCGGGATTTGAACCACTGGCGGTTCTCGGCCACCAGCGACACCAGCGCAATCTCGGTATCGAAGAGTGTGGCGGCGAGTTCGGTCACCAGATCGCACAGCACGTCGGGCTGGGTATCGAGCACGCAATAGGTATCGAGCGTGGCCAGGCGCTGGTGCTCCTGTTCAGCCAGCGGGGCGGTCAATCGGAGGAGGTCTGCATGCATGGCGTGGTAGCGTTCAGAAAGTAACCCATTCATCGGAGGCGCCCGCCATGGTCCGGCTGGACAGAGGGGCAGCCAGACGCGGTTCGCGGGGCGCCAGGCGCGGCTTGACGGAGGCTGGTGCAACGGGAACGGGCAGGATTGGTTTGGCCAGTGGCACCGCAGCGGCGACCTCGATGGCCGCATCCTGTGCGGCCTGGGCGTCGAGGCGGAATACGCTGACCGCCTGCGCCAGCTCCTGCGCCTGTTCCTGCAGCGCCTGCGAGGCCGCAGCGGCTTGTTCCACCAGGGCCGCATTCTGCTGCGTTACCTGGTCCATCTGGCCTACCGCCTGGCTGACCTGCTCGATGCCGGAGCGCTGTTCTTCTCCGGCGGCGCTGATCTCGTTGATCATGCCGGTCACCCGTTGCACGCTCTCGACGATCTCGCGCATGGTGGCGCCGGCTTCGTTGACCAGCACGCTACCGGATTCGACCTTCGCTACCGAGTCACTGATCAAGGTCTTGATTTCCTTGGCGGCGGCCGCCGAGCGCTGTGCCAGGCTGCGCACCTCGGTGGCCACCACCGCAAAGCCGCGTCCCTGCTCACCGGCGCGGGCCGCCTCCACGGCGGCATTCAAGGCCAGGATGTTGGTCTGGAAGGCGATACCGTCGATGACGCTGATGATGTCCACGATCTTGCGCGAGGAGGTGTTGATCTCCTCCATCGTGTCGACCACGCGGCTGACCACACCGCCGCCGCTGCTGGCGATGTCGGAGGCCGCCTGCGCCATGCGGTTGGCCTCGCGCGCATTGGCGCTGTTCTGCTGCACGGTGGAGGTCAGTTCTTCCATCGAGGAGGCCGTTTCTTCGAGCGAACTGGCCTGCTGCTCGGTGCGCGAGGACAAGTCCAGGTTGCCGCTGGCGATCTGCGAAGAGGCCGTGGCGATCATGTCGGTGCCCCGGCGCACGCCGGCCACGATGCGTACCAGGCTGGCATTCATGTCCTTGAGCGCGCTCAGCAGCTCGCCGGTCTCATCGCGCGAGCGCACCTCGATGCGCGCACTCAGGTCGCCCCCGGCCACCTGAAGCGCCAACTTCACGGCCACCGCCAGCGGACGGGTGATGTTGTTGGCCAGCCACCAGGCCAGCAGCAGGGACAACAGCACCGAGACGATGCCGCCCAGGATGAGTATCTTGCCGGTCAGTGCTTCGAGCGCATCGGCCTCTTCGCTGCGCTGTTGCAGCAATACCCTTTCGGTGCGATCCATCTCGGCGAAGATGGCCCGCATGTTGTCCATCTCCACCTTGCCACGGCCGGCCTGGATAAACGCCACCAGCTTGCCCATGTCTTCACGGCCATCGCGCACGGCGCGGCGCAGGGCCAGGGTCGGTTCGATGGCGCTGCTCAGCCAGCGCTGCTCGACCTCGGCCACCTGCTGCAGGCGCTGCTGCTGGGCCGGGTTGTCGAGGGTCAGCTGTCGGACTTTGTCCAGGTGCGCCTTGAAACTGACCAGGCCCTGCTGCATGGGTTCAAGCGATGCCTCATTGCCGGTCAGGGCGAAGCCGCGTGCGCCGGTCTCCATGTTGACCAGGCTCTCCAGCATGGCCTGCATCTCCGCGCGCACCTGGTAGCTGTGGTCGTTCATGTCGTTGGCGACTCCCAGCCGCGCAAAATTGGCATAGGCCACACTGACCAGGATGACGAGGATGGCGGAGACCAATCCGAAGCCGATATACAGGCGGGTGCCGATTTTCAGGTCCGATATTTTCATGACGATTCTTTCCGGAGGAGGCTGCAAGGTTTCTCGGGAGGGTCGGCGCTTTCCTGCACGGATCGCGCCGATTCTTGTTTTCATAAGTAGTTTTCACATTTACGCAAAAGCGTGACATACTGACAAAAATCACCAAAACAAACGGCGATATTTTACGTACAGCACGTAAAAATTCACTTTGCAACGGCTCTGAGCAGGTATATTCAAAAAATATCCGTACATTACAAAAAATTTTTCATTGGAAACAGAACAATGACAAACAAACAAGCTCCCTCTTCCACCGTGGTCTCCACCGAGCCGGCGGAACTCTCCGACCTGCCGCTGCTGCGGCCCGGTGCGGTAGCCCGCCAGCTGGGGATGTCGGTTGAAACGCTGCGCGCCTGGGAGCATCGTTACGGCATCACCTCGTCGCAGCACAGCGGCGGCGGCCAACGCCTGTATTCGCAGGAAGACCTGCAGCGGCTGGCGTGGATCAAGTCCCTGGTCGATGCCGGCCACCGCATCGGCAAACTGGCGGCACTCGCTCCGCAGGACTTGCAGGCCCTGGCGCAGGGCCTCTGGGCAGAGGGCGGCGCGGCCGCTGCAGCAGGCGCCAGCGCAATGGAGCGCCATCCCGCACCGCCCGCGCGGCTAGCCCTGGCCGGACCGTGGATCGCCACCAAGGCGCTCGGCCAGGCGCTGGCCGAGCGGCAACTGCGCGTCACCACTGCGGTGGAAACGCTGGACGAACTCGATCCGAACCACTTCGAAGGCGACCTGCTGGTGCTGGAGAGCACCGTGCTGGAGAGCGACCTCGACGTCCGGCTGGAGCATCTGCGCAGTGCCCTCATCCAGGTGCCGGTGCTGATCCTGTATCGCTTCGGCGCGCCGGACATGGTGGCGCGCCTGACAGAGGCCGGGCACCGCGTGGTGCGCAAGACGGTGGAGGGAATCGACGTGGAATGGCTGTGCGAACTGGTCAGACGCATGGAGCCCGCAGCCAGCCAGAGCGCCAGCGAGCAAGAGTGGCTACCGGCACCGCGCTTCAGCGACAGTGCCCTGGCTTCGGTATCGGACCAGTCTGATCGCGTGCAATGCGAATGCCCGCGCCACCTGGCCGAACTGCTGACGGCACTGGCCGGCTTCGAGCGCTACAGTCGCCAGTGCGAGGACGACTCCGAGGAAGAAGCCGGGCTGCACCGCGCATTGCGCATCGCCGCCGGACAAGCGCGCCTGCCGCTGGAAGAGGCCTTGCAAAAGCTGGCGCGCGTCAAAGGGATCACGCTGACCTGAGCCTGCCATCTTCCTTCGAGGCCCCCAAAAAAACAGCGCGCCCAGTGGACGCGCTGCTTGCTCACGCTGCCCCTTGCGGGGACATCAACCCTCTCAGAACTGCTCCCAATCGCCGTCGGCCGCCGCCGGCTTCAAGGCCGGCTGAGCGGGCGGCAAAACATGGGACGACGAACTGGCCTTGACCGGCGCGCTGGCCTTGGGCGCCGGCTTGCGCGGCAGGGCTGCTGCACGCGGCGTGACGTCCACGGTACGCGGCGCGGCGCTGGCCACGGCCGGACGTGACTCATGGCGATTGAGCTTGAAGATGCTGACCGTCTCCACCAGGCGGCCCGATTGCTCCTGCAGCGATCCTGCGGCAGCAGCGGCCTCTTCCACCAGCGCGGCATTCTGCTGGGTCACTTCATCCATCTGCACGATGGCCTGGTTGATCTGTTCGATGCCATCGCTCTGTTCGCCGCTGGCTGCAGTGATCTCGGCCACCACGTCGGTCACGCGCTTGACGCTGGCCACCACTTCATCCATGGTGCTGCCGGCCTGCGCCACCAGGCGGCTGCCGTTTTCCACACGCTCCACCGAGGCATCGATCAAGGTCTTGATTTCCTTGGCGGCGGCGGCACTGCGCTGGGCCAGGGTACGCACCTCGGAAGCCACCACGGCAAAGCCACGCCCCTGTTCGCCAGCCCGCGCCGCTTCCACGGCAGCATTCAAGGCCAGGATGTTGGTCTGGAAGGCGATGCCATCGATGACGCTGATGATGTCGACGATCTTGCGGGAAGCATCGTTGATCTGGCTCATGGTCTGCACCACTTCACCGACCACGCTGCCACCCTGGATCGCCACCTGCGAGGCACTCTCGGCCAGGGTGTTGGCCTGGCGGGCATTGTCGGCATTCTGCTTGACGGTGGAGGTCAGTTCTTCCATGGCCGATGCGGTTTCTTCCAGCGCGCCGGCCTGCTGCTCGGTGCGCGAGGACAGGTCCAGGTTGCCGGTGGCGATCTCGCCGGAGGCGGTGTTGATGGTATCGCTGCCCTGGCGCACTTCAGTCACGATGCGATGCAGGTTGTCATTCATGGTCTTGAGCGAAGCCAGCAGCGCGCCGGTTTCATCCTTGGACGAGGCGTCGATCTGCACCGTCAGGTCGCCCTCTGCCACAGCCGTGGCCACTTGCACGGCCTGGTTGAGCGGGCGGGTGATGGAACGCGTGATCAACACGGCAGCCAGCACCGAAAGCAGGATGGCGACACAAGACAGCAGGATCACCACGTTGATCGCGTTGGAAGAAGCGTCATCCCCTCTGGCGACTGCCTTGTCCATCAGCGACACCTGGAATTCGACCATCTCCTTGAGTGCCGCGAAATATTTGTCCTGCGCCGGAATCACTTCCTTGAACAGGAAATCGGATGCCTCGGCCCTTTTCTGCTGGCGCAGCAACTCGAAGATCTTGTCGCGCGGCTTGGCATACCCGGCCCGCGCTTCCTTGAGTTTTTCCATCAATTCCTTGCCGCGCGGGGTATTGGTACGCTTCTCCAGATCGGCCATATGCTCGGTGACCTCACGCGTGTTGCTCAGGGAGCGCTCCAGGTACTTGTCCAGTGTTGCGGGTTCGGCGGTGATGATTGCATTGCGCAGAGACCGGGCTGCGGTATTCACCTTCTCGTTGATCTGATTGACCAGCGCCACCTTGACATAGCGGTCACGGACGATTTCATCGGTGATGGCGCTGACCGTCCAGAGACTGTTGACCGCGACCGCCGCGATCACACACATGACTGCAATGAGTGCCGCGAAGCACGCGCCGAGCCGAACGCTGATTTTGATATCCGTGATTTTCATACTGCCCCCTTGATCGATTTATACCTGAGTCATCCCAAGAAACCCCTCGTCCTGACACACCCTCTGGCACAGGAACGAATTGACTATAAACGATTTATTTAACGTAATCGATAAAAATGATTTTTTAATCGGTTTACCGTCGTATTTCTGCGCCAGAGTTGGCAAGGCCATCAGTAAACCGGGAGCAATGGTGAGGATTGATGCCCGGAAATAGCGGTCCCACAAAGAAAAAACTGTGCGAAGCAATCATCCGGCACTCCCCCAAAAGCAACAACGGGATTAACACACATCAAACATCTTGTGCTTTCCCTGGCGATTTACATTGCAAAAAAGGAAATTAAATCCGATTTACATTAAAATTCAAATGGTGAATCTGATTAATTTGATTTCAGGTTAACACGACTCGCCAGAAGTCACCCCGGAGTAGGTCATGCCCCTCAAACATCTCAACAACAAGGTGAGGATCACCTCACTGGTCCTGGTCATCCTCGGTGGCGCGCTGTTCGGCTATGCGCTGCTCAATGGCAGTCTCAGCAGCCGTGAAGCGGCACTCAAGAGCGGCGAAACGGCCACCCTCAACATCGCCACGGGCCTGTCGATCCAGGTCAATCTGAGCTTTCGCGCCGCCGACCTGCTGCTGCAGGAAATCGCCGAACTCGACGGCAACAGGGGCCTGCCGTCCGCCGAGCGCCAGCGCATGATGCAGGACATGCTCACGCGGCAGAGTCAGCTTTTTCCGGAACTGGACAGCCTCCTGGTCATCGATGAACAAGGCCGCACGCTGCAGCGCTGGCCTGACAAACCTGAACCGTCCGGCATGCCCGGCGCGGAGCCGGCCACGGCCATGGCGCGCATGCAGCCCCACAGCGAGGGCAGCGCCACCGGCCTGCAGATCGGCACGCCCGTCATCAGCAGCGTCACCGGCCGCTGGATCATTCCGCTCACGCGTCCGCGCCTGGACCACGGCCAGCCGGCCGGCATCATCCGGGTGGGCGTGAGCCTGGATCATTTCATGCGCCTGTTCAATGAAATCAACATCGGCAAGCAGGGCTCGCTGGTGCTGGCCAGCACCGATGGCACCATGTTGCTGCGCCGGCCCTACAACCCCGGCTCCCTCGGCCAGAGCATGGCCGCGCTGCCGCTGTACCGCGACCATGCCCAGCAGCGCCAGTCCGGCTGGGCCATGATCCAGTCGGCCCAGGATGGCGTACTGCGCCTGAACTACTTCACCCGCGTGCCTGACTATCCGCTGTTCGTGACGGCGGCCCTGGCGCATGAGGAAATACTGGCCGACTGGCACGAGGCGCAGCGCGCGCAATTGCTGCTGATCGTCTCGGCCGTGCTGCTGGTGAGCCTGTTGACGGCCTACCTGCTGCGTGCGGTGCGCATGCGTGACCGTGCCGAAGAAGAAATCGAAAAGAAGAACCTGTCCCTGAAACTGCTCACCGAAAACCTGCGGGCGCAAGCCATGCTCGATGGCATGACCGGCATCCCCAACCGGCGCTACCTGGATGAACAGCTGCAACTGGCCATGCAGAACGCCAGCCGCAGCAAGAGCCCGCTGTCGCTGGTGATGTTCGACGTGGATGACTTCAAGAAATACAACGACCTGTATGGCCACATCCAGGGCGACTACTGCCTGCAGGACATCGCCCGCGTCCTGCGTGGCGCACAGCGGCGCCATGGTGACCTGGCCGCGCGCTACGGCGGCGAGGAATTCGCGCTGCTGCTGCCCGACACCGACCTGGACGCGGCCCATCGCATCGCCCAGAAGGTGCTCGATGGCGTGCGCGCCCTGGCCATCCCGCACCAGGGCAACGCTGTCGGCGTGGTTACCATCAGTGCCGGCGTGATGAGCTGCGTGCCGCGCAATGGCATGCGTATCGAAGATCTCTTCGGCGGCGCCGACCGGGCCCTGTATCGTGCCAAAGAGAATGGCCGCGACCGGGTGGAAGATTGCCAGCTGCCGCGCGCGGTAAGGACATCGGCACCGCACGAGCCCGATGCCTCTGCCGGGAATGGGCACTGAGTCCGGGCGCATAAGCAAATCGCCAAAAGATGGTTGGCATGGCGCGCCGCGTGGCTATCATGGCGGCTTTGCCTTCATCGTTCACCATGCATTCCACTTCGCGCTTACGCAGCAAGCTGTGCCAGTTTGCCCTCGCCTTGTCCACGTTGCCGCTGCTGCACAGCGGTGCCCAGGCTGCCGATCCCGCCCACGCCACCCTCCGTCTGGGCGCCACCTCCGGCCCCTATACCGATCAACTGCGCTACGGCATCGTGCCGGTGCTGGAGAAGCAGGGCTACAAGGTCAAGATCGTGGAATTTTCCGATTACGTGCGCCCCAACATGGCACTGGCCGATGGCGACATCGATGCCAACCTGTTCCAGCATGAGATCTACCTCAAGCGCTTCGCCCAGGATCATCAATTGCAATTGTCCGAAGTGATCAAGGTACCGACCGCGCCCATCGGCATCTACAGCAAGCGTCACCGCTCGCTGGCCGAGGTCAGGCCGGGTGCCATGGTCGCCCTGCCCAATGACGCCACCAACATGGCGCGGGCGCTGGGCGTGCTGCAGGAAATCGGCTGGATCAAGCTCAATGAGCAAGCCAATCCGACCCGGGTCTCGGAGCGCGATATCGTCAGCAACACCAAGCAGATCAAGCTGATCGCACTGGAGGCGGCACAGATGCCGCGTGCGCTGGAAGATGTGGATTTTGCTTTTGTGAATGGCGCCTTCGCCATTGCCTCCGGTTTGAAGCTGACCCAGGCCCTGCATCTGGCCAGCGTGCCGGACTCCTTCCTGATGGTGGTGGCGGTGCGCAGCGCCGATCTCGACAAGCCCTTCGTCAAGGATCTGCGCGACGCCTTCCATTCGGCCACCTATCGCAAGGCCCTGGACGAGCGATTTGAAGGCTATGTGCGGCCAGGCTACCTGAAGTAGGCCCGGCCACAAGCGGCTGGTCGCTCAGCCCAGCCGCGCCGGACTCAAGGCCGCCGCATCGACGCCAAAGCGCGCGATATGCGGCGGCACCGCTTCCCCCCGGATCAGGGCGGCATAGGCTTCCCCCGCCGCCGGCGAAGACTGGATACCATAGCCGCCTTGCCCGGCTGCCCAGAAGAAGGCAGGCAATCGGGTATCGTAGCCACCGACGAAACTGCCATCGTCCACGAAGGAGCGCAGCCCCGCCCAGACATGCGCGGGACGACGGATTTCCAGGGTGGTGCCGTTCTGGATGTGGTCGATGGCAATGGCGATATCCAGTTCCTCGGCCTGCACGTCGTGCGGTGCGACCGCATCGGCATTGGCGGGCGAACCCAGCAGCAGGCCGGCATCCGGCTTGATGTAGAAAGCTTGATCGACCGGCATGAACATGGGCCAGTGGGCGCTGTCGGGCGGCGCGGCAAAGGTGAAGGCCGAGCGCCGTTTCGGGACCAGCCCGATGGGCGCGGCCCCGGCCAGGCGGCCGATCTCGTCAGCCCAGGCACCGGCGGCGTTGATGACGACGCCCGCCAGCAGTTCACCCTGCGTGGTCTGCACGCGCCAGGTACCCTCCCCTTCTTCATCCGCATACTGCAGAGACTGCACCTCGGCGCTGCACACCACGCGCGCACCCGCGGCCCGTGCGCCGCGCAGGAAACCCTGGTGCAAGGCGTGCACGTCGATGTCGCTGGCGTCTTCCTCATAGACCGCGCCGATCAGGTCGTCCTCCTTCAGCACCGGCACCATGGCACGGGTCTGCGCTGCGTCCAGTCGCTGCACCTTGTCGGAGACGGAACGCACCAGCGCTTCATGGGCATCGAGTTCCTCACGCAGCGCAGAGGTGGCGTAGAACAAGGCGCCGCGCGGCGTGAGCAAGGCGTGTTCGGCAAAGCCTTCCGGCGGATGATCGAAGAAGGCGCGGCTGGCACAGGTCAGCGCCCGCACCTGCGGCGGGCCATAGCTTTCCATGTAGAGTGCGGCCGAGCGGCCGGTGCTGTGATAGCCCGGCTGCGATTCGCGCTCCAGCAGCGTGACGCTGCCATGGCGTGCCAGCCAGTAGGCGATGGAGGCGCCGGCAATGCCGGCACCGATGATGAGATAGTCGACGCGGCCTTGCTGGCTCATGGGCATGCTCCTGGCGAGGTTCAGAGGGCGGCGATGACGGCCACTTCCACGTCCAGCCCCGGTGCCATCAGCAAGGCCTGCACACAGGCCCGCGTGGGCGCGTGACCAGCCGGCACCCAGGCATCCCATACGGCATTGAACTCGGCGAAATGCGCCGGGCTGGAGAGCCAGACATTGGCGCTGACGATACGCTCGCGACCGATGCCCTGCGCCTGCAACTGCGCGTCGATCTTGGCCAGCACCTCACTGGCCTGCTGCGCAATGGGCGCACCGGCCTGGTTGGGCACCTGGCCGGCGACGAAGGCGAAACCATTGGCGAGCACCAGCTGGCTCATGCGGGCGTTGGTATTGAAACGTTGGATAGGGTTCATGAGTTCGACAATCAGTAAATCAGTGAATCGGTGAAATGGACTAAATGATTTATACCGCAGCTTGTGCTGCCGCTGCCGTCGCCGCTCCATCGAGGATGGGCGGATGGGTGACGATGGACGTCAGCGGTGCATGGACGGTCTTCAACTGCGCCAGGTCCGGACGCGGCCGGCGCAATGCCTCGTCGCCCGCAAAAGCCGCCTCCAGCGCGCCGGCCCAGGCCAGCAGGCGGGCATCGTCGCGGAAGGCGCCGGTGACCTGCAGGCCGAACGGCATGCCGCGATGATCGCGTCCGCACGGCAGCGAGATGGACGGATTGGTGGCCAGCGTGACCACATAGGTCAGGGCCAGCCAGCGATAATAATTTTCCAGCGCCACGCCGTTGACTTCCTTCAGGTACAGCTCGCTCCACGGGAAGGGCGACACGGGCGTGGTCGGCGAGATGATCAGGTCATAGCGCGCATAGAGCTGCTGGAAGCGGCGGAACAGCCGGGTCTGCTCACCCTGCGCCCAGGCGCAGTCGGACAGGCTCATGGCCGCACCCATCTCGTAATTGGCGCGGGTATTGGGGCCCAGCGAAGCGGGATCGCGGCGATAGGCGGCTTCGAAACCGGCCACGAAGGCCTCGGCACGGATCACGTCAAAGGCGCGATGGGCCTCGCCCATGTCCACCTCGACCGGTTCGCAGACCTGCACGAAGCGGCCGATGGCGGCCATCTTCTGGCGGAACACTTCGCGGATGCCGTTATCCACCTCGCACACGCCGAAGTCTTCGGTATAGCCGATGCGCAGGCGCGACAAGTCCACCGCCGGCAAGGCCGCAAAGCTGCTGTCATCAACGGCGTAGCTCAGGGGATCGCTGGCATGCAGGCCCAGGGTGGCGCGCAATTGCAGCACGGTGTCGGCCACGTCGCGGCCCATCGGCCCGACCACCGAGATCGGCGTCCAGCCCAGCAGCTTGCGCTCACTCGGCACCAGGCCGGGCGAAGGACGGAAGCCGACCACGCCGCACTTGGCAGCCGGAATGCGCAGCGAGCCACCGGTATCGGAACCCGAGCACAGCGGCAGCAAGTCCACCGCCAGCGCCGCCGCCGATCCGCCGGAGGACCCGCCCGCGTTCAACAAGGGATTGAAGGGATTGCCGGTGGCGCCCCACACCGTGTTGCGGCTGTTGGCACCGGCACCCATCTCGGGCACGTTGGTCTTGCCGGCGACAATCGCACCGGCCGCGCGCAGACGCGCCACCAGCGCGTTGTCACGCGCGGGGACGTTGCCGCGATAGATAGCCGAGCCGTAGGTGGTGAGCAGACCCTCGGTTTCTTCGAGGTCCTTGATGCCGATGGGCAGCCCGTGCAGCAAGCCCAGCGGGCCACCGGCCATGACCGCCTGCTCGGCCGCACGCGCCTCCTGGCGGGCGCGGTCGAAGCAGGTGGCGGTCACGGCATTGATGTGGGGATTGATGTCTTCGATGCGGGTGATGCAGGCCTCCAGCAATTCCACCGGGGAAAGCTGCTTGCTGCCGATCAGCTGGCGCAGTTCGACGGCACTTTTTTCAACGAGCGTGTCGGAGGTGACGGACATGAATTTCCTTGTAGTTGAATCAGACAGGCTGCACCTGGCCGGCGGTCTTGCTGGTGTGGATGAACAGGCTCACCACCACCGAGAACAGGGCCGCGCAGATCAGGAAGGCGAAGGCGTAATCGTAATTGGCAAAGGCGCTCACCAGGAAACCGATCACCAGCGGCGAAATGAAACCCGCCAGCTGCCCGCCCAGGTTGACCATGCCCACGCCGCTGCCCACCAGTTGCGCCTGCAGCAGCTTGGTCGGCAGTGCGATGCAGGTGGCCAGCACGAAGGACTTGAAGAAGTAGGCCAGGCATTGCCAGGCGATCACGCCCTCAACGCTCTGCGCGGTGTACATGCAGTAGACGAAGACGGCCGTCAGCAGCGAGGAGGCGATCAGCAGCAGCTTTTCGCGGCCATCGAAGAAGCGCACCATGATCCAGCCGCCGATGGCCGTGGACAGGCCGGCCATGATGTAGGGCAGCGGCAGCAGCAGTCCGACGGCTTTCAGGTTCAGGCCGCGCACGGTCATCAGATAGGTCGGCATCCAGCTGTCCAGGCCCTTGTTGATGATGGACAGGCCGAACCACACCGCCACGATCTTCCACATCAGCGGCATCTTCAGCAGGGCCGCGAACGCCTCTTTGTTGATGGCCTTGGGACCGTCCTTGCCCGGCATCACCGGCCGCACGCAGAACCAGTACACCAGCGCGAACACCAGCCCGGCAATGCCGATGGTGTGGAACACGGCACGCCAGCCGAAATGCAGGATCAGCGGTGCGATCAGCAGCGGCGCCAGCATGCTGCCGATGTAGTTGGACGACATCAGCAAAGACGACATCTTGGGGCGTTCGGCGCGGGTGAAGTTTTCCGCCACACCCTTGACGCTGGCAGCCGGAAATGCGCCCTCGCCCAACCCGAAGATGAAGCGAATGACCACCAGGCTGGTGATCGACCAGGCCATGCCGGTCAGGCCCGTGAAGACCGACCACAGCAGGATGGAAATGACGATCACCGGCCGCGAACCGTAGCGGTCGGCCAGCCAGCCGCCGGGCAGTTGCAGCAGTGCATAGCCGAGGAAGAAGCTGGACAGCAGGATGCCCAGGTCCGAGGGTTTCAGGTGGAATTCGCTGGCGATCTGGGTCGCCGCAAAGGTGATGGCGGCGCGGTCGATGTAGGACACGCACCAGCCCAGATAGAGCAGGACCAGTACCAGATATTGGTAGCGGCTCCCACCCTTCGCGTTCGTCATTGCAGCCTTTACAGCATCCATGAAGCATCCCTCGCGGCGCGACGGCGGGCACCTTGCCGCCGATTCGTGAGGCCATCCTAAGCCGCGCAGTGGTTTGCCACAAGTACAAGTTTTCGAATTAGTGATTGCCGAAACGGCAAACCGTTCCTACAATCCCTGCATGTCCATCATCCATACCCGCGTCCTGCAAGAGACGGCCGTGCGTTACTTCCTCGAAGTCGTGCGGCGGGGTTCCATTACCGAAGCGGCCAATACGCTCAATGTGGCGTCCTCGGCCATCAGCCGCCAGATCGCCAGGCTCGAGGCCGAGCTCGACACGCCCTTGTTCGAGCGCGTCTCGCGCGGCATGCGGCTCAATGCCGCCGGCGAGCTGCTGGCTGCGCACGCGCTGCGCCAGCAGCTGGAAGCCGAACGCATCGGCAATGAACTGGCGGCCCTGAAGGGCTTGCGCCGTGGCGAGGTGAAGCTGGCCACCACCGAAGGCTTCGCACTGGAATTCGTGCCGGCCGCCATCGAGCAATTCTGCCGCCAGCACAAGGGCATCCGTTTCCAGTTGTCGGTGGGCAATGCGGTGCACGTGGCGCAGCAGATCCGTGAAGGTGCGGTGGACCTGGGCCTGACCTTCACCATGGCACCCGATCCCGACATCAAGGTCGAATTCGCCCAGCGCGCCCCCATCATGGCGGTGATGCGGCCGGACCATGCGCTGGCCCATCGCAAGCAGGTCAGCCTGTCGGAACTGGTGCCCTTTCCGCTCGCCATGCCGCAGAAGAACATCACCATGCGGCGCTTGATCGACGCCTGCTGCAGCCGCCGCAACGTGCTGCTGGAGCCGACCCTGACGGCCGACTCCATCAGTGCCTTGCTGTGTTTCGTGATGGCCGGCGACGGCATCGGCTTCTCGGCCGCCCTGCCGATCCGCAAGCTGGTACGCGAAGGACAGATGGCTGCATTGCCCATCCGCGACAAGGACATGAATACCCTGCAGCTGGAAATCCAGTCCCTGGCCGGACGCACCTTGCCCAATGCGGCGCGCGCCTTCCTCAATACCCTGATTGCGCGCGCCAGCGCACGCCACTAGAGTGGCCTGCGGCCACTCCCTGCTCAGGCTTCTTCCGGTTCCGGTTCCTGCGTGCTGGCGCCTTGCAGCACCAGCAGCGGCGCCAGGTGGAAGGAATTTTCCAGGCGCGCCTGCGGATCTTCCATATGTTCGGCAATGACCCCCATGCAGGCGGCCACCAGGCAGCGTGCCACGTCGATGGGCGTGAGGCCGCGCCGCAGCTCGCCGCGCTCATAGGCGATATTGAGCGCGCCGGTGAGATGCTTCAAGGCGCGCAGGCTGAGCGACTCGATGCGCTCGCCCAGTTCCTCGGGCAGCTCGGGCGTGCCGCGATAACGCAGCACCACTTCCATGCGGCGGCGCTGCTGCACGTTGCGCAGGAAATCGAGCATCTTCAGCCACAGGACCTCGCGCAACAGCAACAAGGGCTGCTCGCTCTGGCGGTACACCGCCAGTTCGGGACCGATGTCGAAGGGCCAGACCAGGTCATCGAAGACCGCCTTGACCAGCGCTACCTTGTCCGGGAAGTGCCAGTACACGGCACCTCGCGTAAAGGCGGCGCTGGCCGCCACGTGCTCCAGCGTGGTGGCCCGCACACCGCGCTTGGCAAAGGCGGCCAGCGCGGCGTCGAGCAGCACGGCGCGGGTCTTGTCGGCGCGCGGGCTCATGGTGCGGCGGTGGCCACGTCATCAGCCACGGGTGTGCCGGTGCGCTCGACCCAGCCGCCACCCAGCGTCTTGTAGAAGGTCACCAGATTGGTCCAGCGCGACAGGCGCGTACCGATCAGGGTCTTTTGCGCCGAATAGAGCGTGCGCTGCGAATCGAGCACGGTCAGGTAACTGTCCACGCCACTATTGAAGCGCGCCTGCGAGAGCCGATACGAGGCGTCGCTGGCCTCCACCAGGTCTTCCTGGGCCTTCAGCTGGCGACCCAGGGTGTTGCGCTGGGCCAGCGCATCCGAGACTTCCTGGAAGGCGGTCTGGATGGCCTTCTCGTACTGGGCCACATCGATGTCGCGGCTGATGGTGGCGATATCCAGATTGGCCTGGTTGGCGCCGCCATCAAAGATCGGCAGCGAGATCTGCGGTACGAAGCTCCACGAACCCGAGCCCCCCTTGAACAACCCCGCCAGCCGCGAGCTGGCCGTGCCGGCATCGGCGGTCAGGCTGATGCTGGGATAGAAGGCCGCGCGCGCTGCGCCGATGTTGGCATTGGCCGCGCGCAGGGTACGTTCGGCCTCGACGATATCGGGACGGCGCTGCAGCAGTTCCGAGGGCAGGCCCGGCGGGATGGTGGCCAGCGGACTGGCCGCCGCCAGGGCGGTGTCGGGCAGGCCATGGGGCAGCAGCTCGTCGGGCAGGTCCTTGCCCACCAGCAGCACCAGGGCATTGCGATCCTGGTCGACCTGGGCGGTGTAGCTCTCCACGTCCACGCGCGCACTTTCCACGCTGGTCTGCGCCTGACGCAGGGTCAGCGCGGAAGAGGAACCCAGTTCAAAGCTGCGCTTGGTCAGTTCATAGCTGCTGCTCTGGCTGGCCAGGGTGTCCTTGGCCAGGCGCAGGCGGTCCTGGTCGGAGGCCAGCGTCAGCCAGGACGTCGCCACCTCGGCGATCAGGCTGATCTGGCTGCTGCGGCGCGCCTCGGCGGTGGAGAGGAAGGATTGCAGGGCCTGCTCCTTGAGGCTGCGCACCTTGCCGAACAGATCCAGCTCATAGGCGCTGAAGCCCAGCGTGGCGCTGTAGTCGCGCCCGGTCTGCACAGTGCCGGTGGTGGACAGGTCGGCTGGCGTGCGGCTGGCGGAGACGCCCGTGGAAGCGTTGATGGTCGGGAACAGCGCGGCCCGCTCCACCCCATACTGGGCGCGCGCCTTCTCGATGTTGAGCACGGCCACGCGCAAATCGCGATTGTTGGCCAGGCTCAGGGCAATCACTTTTTGCAATACCGGATCGGTGAAGACATCACGCCAGCCGATATCTGCCACGGCCTGGGCGGGAGTGCCGGCCGACGATGCTGCGCTGTGGTCGCCCGCAAAGTGCGCCGCCACCGGCGCTTCCGGCCGATGGTAATCCGGCATCAGGGTGCAGCCGCCCAGCAGCATGGCCAGCAGCAGCGGCGTCATCAGCGCCCGGGGGCGAAGAGCGGCGCGGTTGGTCAGGGAAGGATTCATGTCAGTGCTCCGGGGTAATCGCGGGTTGGCCTTGCGGCGCGGAATGGGGCTTGCGGGCGAACAGCTTCATGATGACCACGAAGAACAGTGGCACGAAGAAGACCGCCAGGATCGTGCCCGAGAGCATGCCGCCGATCACCGCCGTGCCCAGCGCGTGCTGCGCACCGGCACCGGCGCCACTGCCCAGCACCATCGGCAGCACCCCCAGGATGAAGGCCATCGACGTCATCAGGATCGGGCGCAGACGCATGCGCACCGCTTCCATGGTGGCCTCCACCAGGCTCTTGCCGTGCTCGTAGAGTTCCTTGGCGAATTCCACGATCAGGATGGCGTTCTTGCAGGCCAGGCCGATGGTGGTCAACAGGCCCACCTGGAAGTACACGTCATTCATCTTCCAGGTCAGGATCGCGCCCAGCAGTGCGCCGAACACGCCCAGCGGCACCACCATGATCACCGAGAAGGGAACCGCCCAGCTTTCATAGAGTGCAGCCAGTGCCAGGAACACGATCAGGATCGAGATCGAATACAGCAGGCCGGTCTGGCCGCTGGAGGCTTTTTCCTGCATCGACAGGCCGGTCCATTCGTAGCCGATGCCAGGCGGCATCTTGGCCATGGCGGCTTCGACGATGGCCATGGCCTCGCCGCTGGAGGCAGCGCCCGGCAGGGCCATGCCGAGGATTTCCATCGAGGGCACGCCGTTGTAGCGTTCCAGGCGCGGCGAACCGGATGCCCAGACAGCCGAGGAGAAAGCGCTGAACGGAACCATGGTGCCGGCCGTATTGCGCACATACCAGCGGTCCAGGTCGGAAGGCAGCATGCGGTATTGCGCATCGCCTTGCAGCATCACCTTCTTGACCCGGCCCTTGTCGATGAAGTCGTTGACGTAGCTGCTGCCCCAGGCGGTGGCGATGGTGTCATTGATGTCGGACATCGACACACCCAGCGCACCGGCCTTTTCGGTATCGACCAGGAGACGGAATTCCGGCGTATCTTCCAGACCGTTGGGGCGCACGGCCACCAGGCGCTTGTCTTGCGACAGGATGCCCAGCAACTGGTTACGCGCCTGCATCAGGGCCGCGTGGCCGAGGTTGGCTTCATCCTTGATCATCAGGTCGAAGCCGGTCGCATTGCCCAGTTCGGACACGGCCGGCGGTGCAAAGGCAAACACCCGGGCATCGCGGATCTTGGCGAAGGCCGCGCTGGCGCGGTTGGCCACGTCGGTCACCGTCATCCCCGCTCCCTTGCGCTCATCCCAGGGCTTGAGCTTGATGAAGGCAAAGCCCATGTTCTGGCCGCTACCGGCGAAGCTGTAACCGGAGACCGAGAAGATCCCCGAGACCGTATCCTTCTCGTCCACCAGGAAATGATGCTCGACCTGCTCGATCACCTGGTCGGTGCGCACCTTGGTGGCGCCCGAGGGCAACTGGATGATACCGAACAGGGTGCCCTGGTCTTCGTCCGGCAGGAAGCCCACCGGCAGCTTCATGAAGCCCACCACCACCAGCGCCAGCAGCACCGCATAGGCGGCCATGTAGCGCCAGCCGCGGCCCAGCATGTGACGCACGATGCCCTGGTAGCCGCCGTTGGTACGATCGAACTGGCGGTTGAACCAGCCGAAGAAACCGGTCGTGGCCAGCGCATGGCCCTTGGCGGCCGGCTTGAGCAGGGTCGCGCACAGGGCCGGGGTCAGGATCATGGCCACCAGCACCGAGAGGGTCATGGCCGAGACGATGGTGATGGAGAACTGGCGATAGATCACGCCGGTAGAACCACTGAAGAAGGCCATCGGCACGAACACCGCCGCCAGCACCAGGGCCACACCGACCAGCGCGCCGCTGATCTGGCCCATGGACTTGCGGGTGGCTTCCTTGGGCGGCAAGCCCTCTTCGGACATGACCCGCTCGACGTTTTCCACCACCACGATGGCATCGTCCACCAACAGGCCAATGGCCAGCACCATTGCAAACATGGTCAGCGTGTTGATGGTGAAGCCGAACACCGCCAGCACGCCGAAGGTGCCCAGCAGCACCACCGGCACTGCGATGGTCGGGATCAGGGTGGCACGGAAATTCTGCAGGAACAGGTACATCACCAGGAACACCAGCACCACCGCTTCGACCAGGGTGCGTACCACTTCTTCGATGGAGATGCGCACGAAGGGCGTGGTGTCATATGGCTTCTGCACCTTCATGCCGGCCGGGAAGAGTTTTTCCAGCTGGGCCATGCGGGCATCGATGGCCTTGACGGTATCGAGCGCATTGGCACCGGTGGCCAGCTTGATGGCCAGACCGGCTGCGGGCTTGCCGTTGTAGCGGCCCACCGAGTTGTAGCTCTCGCTGCCCAGTTCGATGCGGGCCACGTCGCGCAACTTGACGCGGGCACCGCCCTGCAGGGTGCGCAGCACGATGTTCTGGAACTGCTCAGCCGTACGCAGGCGCGTCTGCGCCGTGATGGTGGCGTTGATCTGCTGGTTCTCGGCCGCCGGCAAGCCACCCAGCTGGCCGGACGACACCTGGACGTTCTGCGCCTGGATGGCGTCCTTCACGTCCAGCGGGGTCAGGGCGTAGCTGTTGAGCTTGTTGGGATCGAGCCAGATGCGCATCGCATACTGCGAACCGAAGAGCGTGGTGTCACCCACGCCCGGCACGCGGCTGATGGCGTCCTGGATGTTGGCGGCCACGTAGTCCGACAGGTCGGACCCGTTCATGCTGCCATCTTCCGAGGTAAAGGCCAGCACGTTGAGGAAGTTGGTCGCCGACTTGGTCACCGTGATGCCCTGCTGCTGCACTTCGGTAGGCAGCAGCGGCGTGGCCAGCGAGAGCTTGTTCTGCACCTGCACCTGGGCGGTGTCAGGATTGGTACCGTTCTCGAAGGTCAGCGTGATGGTCACCGAACCGGAAGATTCGCTGGTGGACGCCATGTAACTCAGGTGATCCAAACCCTTCATCTTCTGTTCGATGATCTGGGTCACGGTGTCTTCCAGGGTCTTGGCCGAGGCACCCGGATAGTTGGCCGTGATGGCGATGGCCGGTGGCGCGATGGCCGGGTATTGCGCAATCGGCAGGGTCAGCACCGAGATGGTGCCGGCCAGCATGACGATGATGGCAATCACCCAGGCGAAGATGGGGCGGTCAATGAAAAAGCGAGCCATGATCTGTTCCCGCCTTTCAGTTGGTGCCGGCGCCGTTGCCGGCACCCGCGCTGGCTACCGCCGCCTTGGGCGTCCACGGCACCACCTTCACCTTGGCACCGGGCTTGGCGGACTGCTGGCCGTCGACGACCAGTTGGTCGCCTTCCTTCAGGCCACTGCTGACCAGCCACTTGTCACCGATGGCGCGATCGGTCACCAGGGCACGCTGTTCCACTACGCCTTGCGCATTGACCACGAAGGCCACCGGCTTGCCGGCGCCGTCACGGCTGACCGCCTGCTGTGGCACCAGCAGGCCCTGCTGGCGCACGCCTTCTTCCAGCACGGCACGCACATACATGCCCGGCAGCAGATCAGTCTTGGGATTGGGGAAGACCGCGCGCAGGGTGATGGCACCGGTGTCCTGGTTGACCGTCACATCGGAGAACTGCAGCGTACCTTCCTGCGCATAGGTGCGGCCGTTTTCCAGGATCAGCTTGACCTTGGCGCCATTGCCCGCCTTCTGCAACTCGCCATTGGCCAGCGCCTCCTTCAGGGACAGCCAGATGGCGCTGGACTGGGTGACGTCGACGTAGATCGGATCGAGCTGCTGGATGGTGGTCATCGCCGTGGTCTGGTTGGCCGTCACCAGAGCACCTGCCGTCACGCTGGACTTGCTGATGCGGCCGGAGATGGGGGCGTCCACCTTGGCGTAATCGAGGTTGATGCGGCTGGTCTGCAGATTGGCGCGCGCCGTGCCGACGTCGGCTTCGGCCTCACCCAGCGAGGCCACGGCATCGTCGTAATCCTGCTGGCTGACGGCCTTGATGACCACCAGATCCTTGTAGCGGGCGGCCTTCAGGCGGGCCGTCTTGACCGAGGCCTCGGCCTTGGCCAGGGCGGCCACGCTGCTGTCATAGGCGGCCTGGTAGCTGGCCGGATTGATCTGGTACAGCACCTGGCCGATCTTGACGTCACTCCCCTCGCGGAAATTGCGGGACTTGATGATGCCGCTGACCTGCGGACGCACATCGGCGATCTGGAAGGGCGAAGTGCGGCCCGGCAGTTCCGTGTGCAATTCCACCGGCTGCGACTGCACCGTGATCACCCCCAGCACAGGCGTGCCCGCTGCCGGCGGCGGACCGCCCGGCGGCTTGCCGCAGGCACTGAGAACACTGAGGATGGCCAGTGCAGCGACGGGCCGTAGAAGGGGTGTAGTGCGCATGAAGGACTCTCCGGAAAGGAAGAAATGTTTATAACGATACCGAACTGTACGGTATTATTCATTGACATTCGTTTCCCGGTCAAGCAATACTGAACACATCTGTACGAAAATGACACGTGCAAAAAAACCACGGAGACTTGCAAATGAGAGTAAAGACCCCGGCACGGCGCGAGGCGATCCTGGCGGCAGCGGCGGAGGTATTCAAGGAGCTGGGCTTCGAAGGTGCGTCCATGGCCGAGATTTCGGCGCGCATCGGTGGCTCCAAGGCCACGCTGTATAGCTATTTCAAATCGAAGGAGGAGCTCTTCGTGGCCGTGACCCACGGCGAAGCGAAGAAGCAGATGGAGCCGGCGCTGGCTGCGCTGGACCAGGAGGTGGACGATCTGGAGCTGACCCTGCGGGCGTTTGGCGAGAAGACAGTCGGCTTCCTCTGCCAGGAGAGCACCTTGCAAACGCATCGCATGATCATGGCCGAGGCCGGACGCAGCGACATCGGCCGCCGCTTCCATGAAGACGGCCCCAAGCATGGGATGGCGCGCGTCGCCGCCTTCCTGCAAAAACAGATGGTGGCCGGACGCCTGCGACAAGCCGATCCCATGCTGGCGACGCTGCAGCTATGCGGGCTGCTGGATTGCGAGACGGTCAAACCGATGATGCTGGGGCTGGAGAAGTCCATCTCCCGCCCGCGCATCAAGCGCACGGTAGGCCGCGCAGTGGAAACCTTTCTGGCAGCCTACGCAGTGCGCTGAGGCGACTGGCATCCGTCCTCAGAAGGTGTGGCGGATGCCCAGTTGTACGCCGGTCTCGCTGGCGCCGGCATCCGGGCTCAGGGCCTGGCTGGCGGTGAAGCTGGCACCGGTCATGCGGTAGGCGGCCGTGTTCTGGTTGATCAGGCGCGACGCCACCGCGTACAGGCGTGTGCGCTTGGACAGGTCGTAGTTCATGATCAGGCTGAACTGGCGGGCATTGTTGTTGTAGCGCGAACTGTCCTTGACATAGCCGCCACCGGCCCCCACGGTAGTCTGCGCATTGATGCGGTAGTCCGCCGAGAGACTGTAGGTGTTGTGATAATTGCCCGGCGTATTGCCCACCACGGCACCGGTCGGATCATATTTGCCGGCAGGGTTGGTAAAGACGTTGCCGGTGGTGGCCGAGATCACTTCATTGGTGCGGAAGAAAGCCAAGTAGACCTTGCCGCTGCCATACTCATAGTTCCCGCCCAGCATGAACTGCTTCACGCTGTTGGTATTGGTGGTGTTGTTGGCGTTGAGGTAGGCACTGCCCACATAGAGCGGCCCCTGCTGGGTCTGCATGCCGATCTGGTAGACCGCATTGCCGGCCGTAGTACCGGCGCGCTCGCCGACGGAGTAATGCAGTTCCAGCGTGGAATTGGCAAACTTGGGCGAGATGTAGCTGATGTCGTTGTCTACCCGCGCCAGCCAGTTGGCAAAGTTGTTGTAGGCCGAACCATAGGTGGCCGCGCCAAAGGCATCCATGTTGCCCGAATAGAGGAACATGATGCTGTTCTGCCGCCCCACCCTCACCTCACCGAAGCCACCGCCCAGGCCGACCCAGGACTGGCGGTCAAACAGGCGATAGCTGTTCTGCAGCGCACCGGTGCTGGGGTCGAAACCGGTCTCCAGGTTGAAGGTGGCGCGATAGCCTCCGCCCAGATCTTCCACGCCCTTGAAACCGAGCCGACTGGTCATCTGGCCATTGTTGCCCATGGCCCAGAGCGAAGTGTCCTTGCCGCTGACGGTACTCTTCTGGTAGGCGGTGTAGACATCGAGCACGCCATAGATGGTGACGGAACTCTGCGCGAAGGCAGCGGGGGCGGCGGCCAGCAGCAGGGCTGCCGGAATGAGGCCGAAACGACGGTGGGACGGTTGATGCGACTGCATGGTTCTCTCCTCCTGTGGTGAAACCTGTTGTGGATATCGATGAGACGCTGCCACTGCGACGGTGGCGACTCCGCGCGCAGGCAGGCCCCGCCCTGCCTGGACGGCATGGGCGGCCTGGCCGGCGCAAGGAATCAGACTTGTTGTTCGAGACGCTTCTTCACGATCAGTGCCAGTGGCACGGTGAAGAAGAAGTGCGACATGAAGCCGCCGATGATGACGGCGGGGTCGTAGTAGTTGGGATGGTTGTCGCCGGCGACCATGATGGCCACATGCATCGCGATCCAGGCAAGCATGGCGTAGAACAAGGCCACCAGCGTAGCCTCATAGCCGCGCCGACGCAGCTGCGGCCAGATTGCCGCGAACAGGATGCCCCACACCAGCGTGAAGAAGAAATGAATGCCAGTGCCCAACACATAGGCCAGCGGCCCAAGGGCCTCCTGGATATCCTTGCCGAACACCAGTCCGGTGGCATTGCGCGGAATGCCCGCCAGCGGCATGAGATGCTGGGCGCCGACCCAGATCAGCGCTTCATAGATCCAGATGATGATGCCGCCCGTGAGGCCGCCGACGATACCGGCACGCAGCATGGCGGAGCGGCTGTTCCAGACGGATGAGGTGTTGGCCGCCGTGGGGGCGGCCGCGTGGATTGCGGTTTGCATGGTGTCTCCTGCTCTTTGGATTGGCGAAATGGCGGGACAGGTGAAGTCCCGTTTTTTTGATGCGCTCGATGCGCCTTCTTGTTGTGGTCGTGCGCCTCTTCTGCGTGGACGCTCTACTCTCCCCTCGCTGTTACCCACCGGGTTCAGTCGATGTATTTCAGTCCGGCCGCTTCCAGCGGACCGCGCATCTTGTACATATCCAGCCCCAGCACGCCGGCGGCCAGTTGCGCGCGCTTCTCGCCTTCGAGGTCTTCACGCTGTTGCGCCACCCCGGCCACGCGCAGCGCATCGGCAGCGGGCACGGCGACCACGCCGTCATCGTCGGCCACGATCACGTCGCCCGGATTGACCAGCGCACCGGCACAGACCACCGGCACGTTGACCGAGCCCAGCGTGGCCTTGATGGTGCCCTTGGCGCTGATGGCGCGGCTCCATACCGGGAAGCCCATTTCCTTCAAGACCTTCACGTCGCGCACGCCGGCATCGATGATGAGCCCCCGGGCGCCGCGTGCCATGAAGCTGGTGGCCAGCAGGTCGCCAAAATAGCCATCGGTGCATTCGGCCGTGATGGCCGCCACCACGATGTCGCCCGGCTGAATCTGCTCGGCCGCCACGTGCATCATCCAGTTGTCGCCGGGGTGCAGCAGCACGGTCACGGCCGTGCCCGACACTGCCGCGCCGGGATAGATGGGACGCAGATAGGGTTTCAGCAGGCCGGTGCGGCCCTGCGCCTCATGCACGGTGGCTACGCCCAGTTTGCCGAGACGCTCCACGGCAGCGGTGTCGGCACGTTCGATATGGCGCTTGACCACGCCAAGCTGGTTGATCAGGGGAGTGCTCATGCGGTGAGTCCTTTCGCGTTCAGGGCGGCATCCAGGCGCGGGTAGACGCGGCGGGCATTGCCTTCGTAGATCTGGTGGCGCTCGGCGGGGCTCAGTGCGGCGGCCTCGATGTAGCGTTTGGTGTCGTCGTAGTAATGGCCGGTCTCGGGATCGATGCCGCGCACTGCGCCGATCATCTCGGAGGCAAACAGCACGTTGTCCACGGGAATGACGCGGGTGAGCAGGTCGATGCCCGGCTGGTGATAGACGCAGGTATCGAAGAAGATGTTGTTGAGCAGGTGATCCTTGAGCAGCGGCTTCTTCATCTCCTGGGCCAGGCCACGGAAACGACCCCAGTGGTAGGGCACGGCACCACCGCCGTGCGGGATCAGGAACTTCAGCGTCGGAAAGTCCTTGAACAGGTCGCTGGTCAGGCACTGCATGAAGGCCGTGGTGTCCGCATTCAGGTAGTGCGAACCGGTAGTGTGGAAGCAGGCATTGCAACTGGTGCTCACGTGGATCATGGCCGGCACTTCCAGCTCGACCATCTTTTCGTAGAGCGGATACCAGGACCTGTCGGACAGCGGCGGCGCAGTCCAATGGCCGCCCGAGGGATCCGGATTGAGGTTGATGCCGACGAAACCATATTCCCTGACGCACTTTTCCATCTCGGCAATCGAGGTGCGGATATCTGCGCCCGGCGACTGCGGCAGCATGGCCGCGCCGATGAAGTGGTCAGGGAACAGCTGCGCGACGCGATGGCACAACTCGTTGCAGATGGCTGCCCAGGTCTGGCTGGTGTTGAGGTCGCCGATGTGGTGCGCCATGAAGGAGGCGCGCGGCGAGAAGATGGTGAGATCGGCGCCGCGCTCCTTCATCAGGCGCAACTGGTTGCTCTCGATGGATTCACGCAGTTCGTCGTCGCTGATCTTCAGCTCGGCCACCTTGGGGCCCAGTTCGGGCGTGTTCAGGTTGGCGATCTGCCGGTTGCGCCAGTCTTCCAGCGCCTTGGGCGCCGTGGTGTAGTGACCATGGCAGTCGATGATGAGGGAGTCTCGCATGGGATTTAAGGATGTTCGTTCAAGAGGTCGGCGGGGACCAGGACTTCCCCGCGCAGGATGGGACGCGCCGTGCGCAGCAGCGCGGCACGCAGTATCTGTTGCGGGTCGCGCGGGTCCAGTTCCAGCGCGACGCTGAATTCCCCGGTGGGATGTTCCACCGAGACGGTGCGCTGCAAGCCGCTGCCGGCCACCGCCAGCCCTTGCGCCACCGAGCCTTCCAGTACGCAGGCGGTAGCCACCGTGACGGCGGCCAGCACGCCGATGGCTTCGTGGCAGACATGCGGGATGAAGCAGCGGGTCGAGATCGTGCCGCCCGCCGTGGGGGCTGATAGCAGACACATCTTGGGATAGTTCTTGCCGGCCACGTCGCCCAGGCCCATCAACGGCCCGCAGGCCAGGCGCAGGGCTTCCAGCCGTTCCTTGAGGAGGCTATCGGCATTGAGGGCGGCCACGCTTTCATCACCGGCCAGGCCAAAGTCTGCGGCCCGCACCAGCACCATGGGCATGCCATTGTCGATGAGGGTGGCGGCGATCTCGCGCTGTTCGCCACTGGCCGTGGCATGGCGCACCCGGTCCAGCACGCGGCCCGTGGGCAGCATCGTCGGGCACACTGAACCTGCCGTCTCGAGGAAGTTGATGCGTACCGGCGCGGCCGTCCCCGGCACGCCATCAATGCGGGTATCGCCCCGGTAGCGCAGACGGCCGCCCGGTGTCTGCACTGTCACGTCGCATTGCATGCCGGTGTTGATCGTCAGGATGCGCGCCGTGGTGGTCTCGGGAGCGGTGGCGATCAGGCCGCGTTCGATGGCAAAGGGCAGCACGGCGGCCAGCATGTTGCCGCAGTTGGGCGTGGTATCGACGCGATCCGATTCGGGCTGCAACTGCGCAAACAGGAATTCCAGGTCCACCCCGGCCACCTGGCTGCGACGGACGATGCCGGCCTTGCTGGTCAGTGGATGGGCGCCGCCCAGGCCATCGATCTGGCGCCGGTCGGGCGAGCCCAGCGCGGCCAGCAGCACGCGGTCGCGTGCGGCCGTCTGCTGCGGCAGGTCATCTGCCAGGAAGAACGGTCCGCGCGAGGTACCGCCGCGCATCAGGGTGCAGGGGATGGCCAGCAGGTCGGCGCCATCAGGATCGGCAGGAGTAGGGAGGTCGAGGTCGGACACCGGTCTTTACCTTTGAAAACGATGGCGCCGAGTATGCGTGAGCCCCCTGCCCGCTTGGTTGCGTTGTGGGCCTTCCTCTGTTCTAATTTTCTAATCACCCTCAGAATCCAACATCCTTCCGACAGCCCGCCATGTCCCTGCTCAACCTGCGCCACCTGCACGTGTTCAACGTCGTCGCCACCACTGGCGGGGTGCGCCGGTCTTCCGACACGCTGCTGCGCGCCTCCTCGGCCGTGGCCCGCTCGGTGGCCGCGCTGGAGCAAAGCCTGGACACGCAGCTGTTCGAACGCAAAGGCCGCGGCATGCTGCTCACCACGGCCGGGGAAGCCGTCAGGCTGCGGGTCGAGCGCATCGAGGCAGAACTGCGCGAAGTGCGCGACGATGCGCTGCGCCTGCGCGAACGCAGTGGCAAGCCGGTCGCCAGCCTGGATGCGCTGTTCAACGAACGCCGCCTGCAGGCCGCTGCGCTGCTGGCCGAAACGCATCACATGCCCAGCGTGGCGCGCTTGATGGAAGTCTCGCCCTCGGCGGTGAGCCAGGCGTTGTCGATGCTGGAAGGCATCCTCGGCCAGGCCCTGTTCTTCCGTACTGCACACGGCATGCTGCCCACCGATGCCGGACGGCGCTGGACCGAACGCTTTGGGCGCGCCCTGGCCGAACTGCGCCATATTCCTGAAGACCTTGCCGCACTCGACGGCGTGGTGCAAGGCACGGTAACGGTCGGCGCGCTGCCGCTGGCGCGCTCGCAGCTCTTGCCGACGGCCATGACACGGGTCCTGGCGCGCCATCCGCGCCTGCAGATCCGCTCGCTGGAAAGTCCCTATGAAGAGCTAGCGGCGGGTCTCATGAGCGGACGCATCGATTTCATCGTCGGCGCCCTGCGCGCCTTTTCCGGCGACACCTTCGACATGCGCGCGCTGGTGGAGGACGGTGCCGCCCTGATCGCGCGCGCAGGCCATCCGCTGGCAGGCCGCCAGAGGCTGGCCCTGCGCGACCTCGACGGCTATCCCTGGGTACTCTCGCGGGCCGGCACGCCGCTGCGCGACTCCATCGACCAGTTCTTCCGCGAGAGCGGCTGGCCCGCGCCGCGCCCGGCCGTGGAAACCGGCGACCTGGCGCTGCTGCGCGGCCTGCTGGTGGGCAGCGACATGCTCACCGTGATCTCGGCCCATCAGCTGCAGCATGAGATTGCCACCGGCCAGCTCACCACCCTGCCGTTCGTCCTGCGCGGCACGGAGCGCCGTATCGGCCTCATGCGGCGCAAGGGCGCCCACCTCTCGCCGGGGGCACGCGCCCTGCAGGAAGAGATCGAGGCGGCTGCGGCGCACTGGCACTGAGCGGCGGCCAGCCCTTCTCCCCGACCTTCCACAAATCCATCGCGATTAGCAAATGGCAACACTCAGGTAGCCGAAAGCAATACTCGCCCGCCCTCCCCGCCCTACACTTTGTGCCAAGTCAAGGCGCGCTGGCCGCGCCATGACCAGCCAACCCCAAGCCGCGTGCAGACAAGCCGGCAGATTCCGACAAATCGACACCATTACGGAGACTTAATGAATACAGCACAATCGCTGGACGTGCGCTCGTACATCAACGGGCGCAAGATGTCCGGCCATCAATGGCTACTGCTGATCCTGTGCTTCCTCATCGTGGCCACCGACGGCATGGACGTGGCCATCATGGGCTTCCTCGCCCCCGGCATCACGAAGGAATGGAATATTTCGCGCGCCGCCTTCGGTGTGGTCATGAGCGCTGCGCCCATCGGCCTGGCCATCGGTGCGCTGCTGGTCGGTCCGCTGTCGGACCGCTACGGCCGCAAGAAACTGCTGATGACGGCGGTGGCCTGGTTCGGCCTGTGCAGCCTGGCCTGTGCCGCCGCGCATGACGTAGTGACGCTCTCATGCCTGCGCTTCCTGACCGGCCTGGGCCTGGGTGCGGCCATGCCCAATGCCACCACCCTGCTCTCGGAGTACGTGCCCGAGCGTTCGCGCAGCACCTTGCTGGCCATCATGTTCACCGGTTTCAACCTCGGCTCGGCGCTGGTGGGCTTCCTGGCAGCGGCCCTGCTGCCGGACTACGGCTGGCGCGCGGTCCTGCTGGTGGGCGGCGCCATTCCGCTGGTCTGCCTGCCCTTCTACCTGTGGCTGGTGCCGGAGTCGGCGCGGTTCATGGTGGTGCGCAACTATCCCGCCCAACGCATTGCCCGCACCCTGGCGCGCGTCTGTGGCGGCAGCTTCGCAGACGGCCAGCGCTTTAGCGTCAGCGAACCGCCGGTCAAGGGCAGCCAGCCGGCCAAGGTGCTGCTCTCGGACAGCTATCGCAAGACCACGCTGTCGCTGTGGGGTACTTACTTCATGGGCCTGCTGGTGATCTACCTGCTCTCGGGCTGGCTGCCCACGCTCATCAAGGATGCCGGCCTGCCCATCGAGAAGGCCGCCAGCATCACCGCGCTGTTCCAGCTGGGCGGCACGGTGGGCGCACTGGTGGTGGGCTTCCTGATGGACCGCTGGTCGCCCAGCCGCGCCATCGCCGCCGCCTACGTCTCGGGCGCCGTCTTCATCCTGCTGCTGGCCTCGGGCAGCGTGCAGTCGGGCATGTTCGCGGCCTACGTGCTGCTGGCGGGCTTCTGCATGAGCGGTGCGCAGACCGGGCTGAACGCCTTTGCGCCCTCCTGCTACCCGACCGTGGTGCGTGCCACGGGCGTATCGTGGATGCTGGGCGTGGGCCGCTTCGGCAGTATCCTCGGCTCCTTTGCCGGTGGCGTGCTGCTGTCGATGGGCTGGGGCTTTGGTGCGGTGATCGCCGTCCTGGCGGTGCCGGCCACGCTGGCGGCGCTCATCATCGTCTTCATCCAGATGGGTCAGCGGCCGGCCGCTGCAGCCTGATCAACCCGTAGGCCCCGTCACATCGGATTCAACTGAAACAGGAACATCGTCATGGCCAACATCATCGGCGCCATCGCCACCTCGCACACCCCGACCATCGGCTTCGCGCTGGATGCCAACAAGCAGCACGACCAGGTCTGGGCGCCCATCTTCAAGGCCTACGAGCCGGTCCAGCAATGGCTCAAGGAGAAGCAGCCGGACGTGCTGCTGGTGGTCTACAACGATCACGTCACCTCCTTCTTCTTCGACCATTACTCGGCCTTTGCGCTGGGCGTGGGTAGCGAGTACCAGGTCGCCGACGAAGGCGGCGGTGCCCGCAAGCTGCCCGCCGTGGGTGGACATGCCGCGCTGGCACGCCATATCGGCAGCTCGCTCATGGCTGACGAATTCGACATGGCCTTCTTCCAGAACAAGCCGCTGGACCATGGCTGCTTCTCGCCCTTGTCGATGCTGTGGGAGCACCAGGATGGCTGGCCCGGCCAGATCATCCCGCTGCAGGTGGGCGTGCTGCAGTTCCCGATCCCGACGGCACGGCGCTGCTACAAGCTGGGCCAGGGCCTGCGCCGCGCCATCGAAAGCTATCCGGAAGACCTCGATGTGGTCATCGTCGCCACCGGTGGCCTGTCACACCAGGTGCATGGCGAGCGCGCCGGCTTCAACAATACGCCGTGGGACCACCAGTTCCTGAACCTGCTGCAGGACGATCCGGAAGCCCTGACCCGCCTGACCCATGCCGAACTGGCGACCCTGGGCGGGCTGGAAAGCGCCGAGGTCATCATGTGGCTCATCATGCGCGGCGCCATGCCGGCCGGTGTGAACTGCCTGCACCGCGAGTATTACCTGCCCTCCATGACCGGCATCGCGGTGGCGGTCTATGAACCGGCCGTGGCGGCCGATGCGGCCTTGCAGGCCCGCGAGATCGAGCGCCACCGGCAGCACGTGGCGCACCAGCTGGATGGCATCGAGAAGCTCGGCGGCACCTATCCCTTCACGCTGGAGACCGCCAATACGCGCTACCGCATTAACCGCTACCTGTACCAGTTGATCCAGCCGGCTTTCCGCGAGCGCTTCCTGGCTGATCCGCAGGCAACCTATGAGGAAGCGGGCCTCTCGCAAGAAGAACGCGAGATGATCAGCCAGCGCGACTGGCAGGGCATGATCCGTTATGGCGTGATCTTCTTCCTGCTGGAAAAGCTGGGGGCGGTGGTGGGCGTGTCCAACCTGCACATCTATGCGGCCATGCGCGGCCAGTCGCTGGATGAGTTCCAGAAGACGCGCAATGCGCCGGGCGCGCTGTATTCGGTGGCCGGCGCGGCGGCGGACAAGGCGGCGGAGTGGGGCAAGACCGGGACCAACTGAACTCTCTCGCGCTGAGGTTTCTTCCATCGCGCCGTCCTTCGGGACAGGCGCGATTTTTTATGTCTACCTTTCATCAAAACAAATCGCCATTGCGTCAAAACATGCGCGGGGAAGACGTGGCCTGCTCTTGATGGCCTCGCGCTAATCCTCAGAAAAAATAGAAATCCTTCCATTGAGAAAGCACCTCGCGCATCGGAGACTTACGCCTTCGTCGCCCGGGGCCTCTGCTGTGTTGATGCGTCCACGGGCATGGTCCGCATCCGGGACTTTCCGCAGGCAAGCACAACGCGCAGGCAGTTCAGAAAAAATGCCGTGTTTTCGTCCAGCTTGTTCACTGCCGTGTCCGGGATTGCACAATCTCTCAGTGGAAACCGCCCGGCATGGCTCCCCCCTTGCAGAATGCTTCATCCCGCTCCCTAGCGCCCATGGGACAGCATCTCCGGCTGCTCAAGCTGGATTCCCCCCTCGGAAAAGACATCCTCCTGCCGCAACGGCTGGTGGCCAGCGAACGCCTGAGCCACGGCTACGAGGTCAGCATCGATGTGCTGGCCACGGAAACCGGCATTGCGCTGGAGGCGTTGATTGCACAGCCTGTCACCCTGTGGATCAGGCAGCGCGAAGGCGACTATCTACCGCTGCATGGCTACGTGCATACCGCGAAGCGCCTGGGCAGTGACGGAGAATACCAGTATCGCCACCGGAAAAAACCTGCTGGCCAGCGTGGCAGAGAAGATCAGCCTGTTCGCCTTCAAGGCCGGGATCAAGCTGTTTACCGCCAAAGGCAAGGTGGAAGTGCAGGCGCAGAGTGACGATCTGGACCTGATTGCCGAGAAGGTGGCTCGGCTGCTGTCAACGAGCGGGCGCATCGAGATACACGCGAAGGACGAAGTGTTGATATCCGCTGGCGGCTCCTTCATTCAGATCAATGCCTCCGGGATCACGCAAGGGACGGCCGGCACATGGGAAGCCAAGGCATCGCAGCATGCGATGACGGGTCCGGCGCGCGTGTCGTATGCGATGCCGTTGCTGCCCGCGAACGACTTGAATCTGCCGAAGCGCTATCCCTATTCACAGTGATTTTTTCTTCAACGAGGACATCATGCTGATCAGTCCCCCTTTCCTGCCGCCGCGCACGGAGCAACAGACCGAAGACGAATGGCTCGACCTGGCCATGAACGGCGATGCGCCCGGCCGGGGCGCTTTCCCGGTCAGTTTCAATCTCGGGTGGCATGGCGGGATTCACCTGACCGCTCCGAAGACAGGCAACGCCCATGAACCCGTCAGGGCCATTGCGGATGGCACCATCGTCTTTGTGCGCCCACCTACCAAGGGCTTGCCCAATCTACCAGCTGAACATCCCCTCATGTACAACGGTGCCACCAGCGATGGCGTGGTCGTCATCAGGCATGAAGCCGAGATCGGCGAAGGTGAACAGGCTCGCGTCGTCTTCTTCAGCCTCTACATGCACCTGCATGCAATCGCACCTGCCGCGCACGTCAATCGCTTCGTGCATCGAAAGGAGGTCATCGGGAACGTAGGCTACATCGATGGAGAGATGGGGCGCATGGAGCTAGAGACAACCAATTCAAAACAATCAATTTGAAAATAAATTCCCTCGTTATCGATGAACCGTTGGTCAAAGTGGTAGCAATAGCAATCAACGGAAAAGATCCTCTTACGCAAGAACCTAACAATTTAGTCGAACGCGTGAAGGAAACGCAATGGGCCAAATCAATCACTATGGATGGAGTGTAAATGCAAGCAAATCAGAAATCAGCATTCCTTTTTCTCCTTATTTTTACGAACTCCGGCAATGCTCAGGCCTTATCCCAAAGTGACTTGGAGCTGGTCAAAAGAGACCTGAATATTCCAAAGGCATGGACCATCTCCAAAAAGGCATCTCCATGGAATAGCAGTACTGGAGACACATATTGCACGGTTCTCTTGTCCACCGACCGAAGAAAATGGCTTGGCAATTTCTGCATTTCTTCCAGCGAAGAAGTTCGCTTTGACGTGGGCGTATGGGACGAAGTACCTGATGAAGAGCATTGGGGTGACCGCAGCAAAGAAGAGATTGGCTATTGGAGCGTCACCCCGATGTTCATCTATCCGATGACGCCATTTATTACCCGTCCCATAAAGAACTATGCAGCCGAAATTGACTGCAACTTGGGGGACGGAATCGGCTATCGACCTACCAACACCTGCCACAGCGCCTATTACCAACTACGAGAGGGCGTGTTCATTTACAGCATATTTCATCTCTCCGATGACGTGAGGCGAAAACAGAAGGCGCGAATCTCGGATATTAGAAACCTATGGATTCATGTCGGCAAAAAGATTGGAAGAGAATCCGCCCCTAAATGAAGAAGAAGAGACATGAAAAACTGCGTGCCAACAACCATGTCGTCTCCGGTGCAGAGACCAATATCGACAGCAGTAAGAATCTATATGCAAGTGATCAAAACACTGATTTTTCTTTTTATGCCGATAGGCATTCAACCTGCTTTTTCACAAGTCATCACCCAGGCGGAGGCGACCAAGCTAATGCGAGACGTGACCATCCCGAATACGTGGCGTTTGGCAAAAAGCATGAAGCAGCAGAATCGAAATTATCCAAATACTTACTGTGCGATTTTCCATTCAAAGATCACAAAACAATGGATCGGAAAATTGTGCCTGACCACCAACAAGGAATACATTTCTGATGTGGAAATTCGCGACGAAGTCCCCGAAGAAGAAGATTGGGCGGATCGCACACCATACGAAGTCGGCTACTGGCGCGTCACACCCCTCTCCATCTACCCAATGACGCCATTTATTCTGAAGCCGATCAAGAACTACGCTGCAGAATCCGACTGCTTTATGGAAGACGGTCCCGTCTATCGAGCCACAAGCATGTGCCACACCACGCTTTATGAATTGCGTCCGGGCGTCTTCATCTTCAGCGACTTTCACTTTTTCGACAACGTAAAGCGCAAGCAAAAAACCAAACTCTCGGACATCAAGGATCTGTGGATCCAGGTAGGAAACAGGATCAAAAAAGAATCCAGTCACTGACCACCGAAAGAGTCCCAGCGAATTTGAACAAAGGGCGGCCGCAGTAGCCTGCACCAACGCTTAGCTGCCCAAATCCGCCCAGCCCAGCCGCCCCATTGATACATCCCAAAGATCAACCCACCTGATAAACCCCCTTCAACATCTTGCGCACAATCGCCTCAAAGAAAATCACCGCAAACCCGTCATTGCGAATGAGCTGCTGCGTCAGATCCGCACACTTCTGCCGCACTTCATCCGGCAACAGCTGATCCTCGCCGCCCATCGCCCGTCCCGCCACCTGGATCTCGGCCGCCCGCTGCACCGTCCACAGCAGGAAGAAAGCACGCTGGATATCACTCTCGCACACCGCCACGCCATGGTTGCGCAAGACCAGGATGTGCTTGTCACCCAGGCTTTGCAGCATGCGCCCCTTTTCCTCGGCAAACAGGGTGATGCCCTCGAAGTCGTGATAGCCGATGCGCCCGAACAATTGCGCACCATAGAAATCGTTGTGTTCGAACCCATTCTTCTTCATCGTCACCGCCGAGATCGGCGTGGTGTGCGTATGGATCACGCAGCGCAGATCATCGCGCGCACCATGGATCGCACTGTGCAGTGCAAACCCGGCCGGATTGGCCTTGTAGTCCGACGGTTCGGCCAGTTGCCCATCCAGCCCCACCTTGAGCAGGTTGGCCGGCGTCACTTCGTTGTAGTTCAGCGCAAACGGATTGACCAGGTAATGATGCTCCGGCCCCGGCACGCGCACCGAGATGTGATTGAAGATCATCTCGGTCCAGCCCAGGTAATCGACCAGGCGATAACAATGGGCCAGCTGGATGCGCAGCGCCCACTCCTCGTCGCTGCAGTGGGATGGCTTGTCTGCGCCATAGCTGAATTGCATGATGTTCATCGATGTGGCTCCTGAATCCTGTAGGGTGAGTTGATCGCGCTCAGGCGGCCTGTGCCGCCGGCTGCGGTTGTTGTGTCTGCTGCTCTCTCTGTTGTTCTCTCAGTTGCCGCGCCGCCTCGCCACGAAAGCGCGCTAGCGAAACCACGGCGCGCGTGATCGGCATCGGAATGGCATAGCGCTCGGCCATCTCCAGCACCGCATCGCCAATGGCCGCCAGCTCCAGCGGCCGGCCACGCTCCAGGTCCTGCAGCATGGACGTACGGAAGGCCCCCATGGCCTCGCCCAGTTGCACGAACGTGAGCGGATCAATATCCACCCGCGCACCATGGCTGGAGGCCACCAGCAGGGTCTCGCGCATGATCTGGCTGACCACCTCGCGCAATTCGGGCAAGCCGTACAGCTGCTGCAGCGTGCCCTGCGTGATGACCGACAAGGGATTGGTGCTGATGTTGGCGATGATCTTGGTCCACAGCTTGTCGCGGATGCGGTCGGTGGCGCGGGCTTCGATGCCGGCCGCTTCCACCGCTGCACGCACGCGCAAAAGGCGCTCGCTCATCTCGCCCGACGGCTCGCCCAGCACCATCAGGTGTGGATTGACCGAACGGATCACGCCCGGACTCTCCACCTCGGCGGTGATGAACAGCACGCTGCCGATCAGCTGCGCCAGCGGCACGGCACGTGCCAGGGCACCGTCGGGATCGACGGCCCTGACGGTCTGGCCATCGAAGCGCCCGCCCTCCCGATGGAAATACCACCAGGGCACGCCATTGCTGGTCGGGATGACCACCGTGTCCTCCCCGACCATGGGTGCGATCTGGGGCAGCAAGGCTGACATGTCCTGACTTTTTGCACACAGAAAAATGACATCCTGAATGCCGAACTCGGGCGACGGGCTGGCGGCCGGACGCGCATGGGTGGTGCCGTGCAAATCATGCAGGGTGAGGCCGCGTTCGCGGATGGCCTGCAGGGTCTGGCCGCGCGCCAGGACGCTGACCTGGTGGCCGGCCGCCGACAGGCGCACGGCCAGGGTGCCGCCAATGGCACCGGCACCGGCGATGCAGATGCGCAGCGGTGCAACGGCTGAGGTGGTGGTAGATGCTGGCTGACTCATGGCAATCACTCAAAAAGGAAATTCAACCGGCCAGCTTGTCCTGATGCTTTCCGGACAAGCCCAGATAAGCCTCGATCACGCGACGGTCATGGGCCAGTTGACTGGCCGGTCCGTGCATGCGGATCTCGCCGTTTTCCAGCACGTAGCCGTAGTCGGCCACCTGCAGCGCGGCGCGTGCGTTCTGCTCCACCAGCAGGATGGAGACGCCACGGCGGCGCAGCTCGGCGATGATGCGGAAGATCTCGCGCACGATCAGCGGCGCCAGGCCCAGGCTCGGTTCATCCAGCATCAGCAGGCGCGGCTTGGCCATCAGCGCACGCCCCACCGCCAGCATCTGGCGCTCGCCGCCGGAGAGCGTGCCGGCGTGCTGCGTGCGGCGCTCGCGCAGGCGCGGGAAAAGCGTATAGACCTCTTCCAGCGTGGCGGCATGATCGCGCTGGCCGGTGCGGTAGCGCTGGAAGGCGCCCAGCATCAGGTTGTCCTCGATGTTCATCTCGGAGAACAACTCGCGCTTCTCCGGCACCAGGGTCATGCCGGCCGCGACCATCTCTTCCACTTCAGGCGAGTGGCGGATGGTGCCATCGAAGGCCATCGCCCCGCGCGAGGGCAGCACGCCCATGATGGCCGAGAGCAGCGTGGTCTTGCCCGCGCCATTGGGGCCGATGACGGTGACGATCTTGCCCTGCTCCACCGACAGGTCGATGCCGGAGAGCACCTGCACGCGGCCATAGGCGGCCGACAGGTCGCGCACTTCCAATACCTTATTGCCCATGATGTGCTCCTGCTGCGATGGCCTCGCCCATGGCCGTGTCGGCGAGGGCAGCCTCTTCCTCGTCGGCCACGCCCAGATAGGCTTCCAGCACGGCACGATTGTTCTGGATCTCTTCGGGCAAGCCCTCGGCAATCTTCTGGCCGAAGTCCATCACCACAATGCGGTCCACCAGCTCCATGACGAAATCCATGTCGTGTTCCACCAGCAGGATGGCCATGCCTTCGCCGCGCAGCTTGCGCAGCAGGTCGCCCAGCGCCTGCTTCTCGCCCAGGCGCAGGCCGGCGGCAGGTTCATCGAGCAACAGCAGGCAGGGATCGGCGGCCAGGGCACGCGCGATTTCCAGGATGCGCTGCTGGCCCAGCGAGAGTGCACCGGCCTGTTCAAACATCTGCGCCTTCAGCCCGACCCGTTCGATCTGGCGCGCGGCTTCGGCCAGGATGCGGGCCTCTTCCTGGCGATCCAGGCGCAGCATCGAGGCCAGCACGCCACGCTGCCCGCGCAGGTAAGCACCGATGGCGACGTTCTCCAGCACCGTCATGCGCGGCATCAGGCGCACATGCTGGAAGCTGCGGCTCATGCCCAGCCCGGCGATGTGGCGCGAGCCCCGGCCAGTGACTTCGTAGCCACGGAATTGCACGCTGCCCGAGGTCGGCGTATCGACGCCCGAGATCTGGTTGAAGAGCGTGGACTTGCCCGCCCCATTGGGTCCGATCAGGGCCAGCACTTCCCCGGCCATCACCTTCAGGTTCATGTCGTTGTTGGCTACCAGGCCGCCGAACTTGCGGGTGACGTTGCGCACGTCCAGCACCACTTCGTGCGGAGCCGGCATGGGGCGGCGCGGCAGTGCCTGGGCCTGTGGATCGATCTGCAGGCGGCGGCTGCGCACCGGCATCAGGCGCGCCAGGTAAGGCCAGAGGCCATCGCGCGAACGCTGCAGCAGCACCACGATCAGGAGCCCGAAGACGATGGTCTCGAAATTGCCCGAGCGTCCCAGCAGCACCGGCAGGAGGCCTTGCAGCCATTCCTTGAGCACCACGATGAGGGTTGAGCCCAGCACCGCGCCCCACACATGGCTGGCCCCGCCCAGCACCGCCATGAACAGATAGTCGATGCCGAAGCCCAGGCCGAAGGGCGAAGGATTGACGAAGCGCTGCATGTGGACGTACAGCCAGCCCGACAGCGCAGCCAGCACGGCGGCAATGACGAAGACCACGATGCGCATGCGCGCCGTATTGATACCCATGGCCTCGGCCATCACGATGCCCCCTTTGAGGGCGCGGATGGCGCGGCCTTCGCGCGAATCCAGCAGGTTGCTGAGAGCCGCCACGCCCAGCAGCACGGCGATCCAGATCAGGCCGAACATGGCACGGTCGGAGCTGAGCGCCACCCCGAAGAGCGTGATGGAGGGAATGCCCGACATGCCGGTCTGCCCGCCCATGCTCTCGAGCGTGCCAAAGATGAAGTACAGGCTGATACCCCAGGCAATGGTACCCAGCGGCAGGTAATGCCCGGACAGCTTGAGCGTGACGCTGCCCACGGCATAGGCCAGCAGAGCGGTGAGCACCAGCGCCACCACCAGCGCGGGCCAGGGCGACTGCAGCCACAGCAGGGCCTCGGGCAGCGGCAGCACCTTGGCCGAGAGGGACGCCGAGAAATAGGCGCCCAGACCCACAAAGGCCGCCTGACCGAAGCTGGTCAGTCCGGCCACGCCGGTCAGCAGCACCAGCCCCAGCACCACGAGCGAGGCCAGGCCGATGTTGTTGAGCAGGGTCATGTAGAACGGCGGCAGGACCAGCGGTGCGGCTGCGAGCAACACCACGAAGATGGCCAGCGCCGTGCGCGCCGAGAGGCGCGAAGGAGCCCGGGAGGAAGCAGTTTTCATTCTTCTTCCTCCACGTGACGGGTCGAGAGGGAACGCCATAGCAGGATGGGAATGATCAGGACGAAGACGATGATTTCCTTGTAGGCACTGGCCCAGAAGGTGGAGAAGGATTCGATCAGGCCAATGGCGAGCGCGCCGATGGCGGCCACCGGATAGCTGACCAGCCCGCCGATGATGGAACCGACGAAACCCTTCAGGCTGATCAGGAAACCCGAGTCATAGTAGATCGTGGTGATGGGCGCGATCAGCACGCCGGACATCACCCCGATCAATGAGGCCAGCAGGAACATGGCCTTGCCCGCAAACACCGGCGAGATGCCCATCAGGCGCGCACCCATGCGGTTCAGGGCCGCGGCGCGCAGGGCCTTGCCATAAAGCGTGCGCTCGAACATCAGGAACAGGCCCACGATCAGCAGCAGCGATACGCAGATCACCCACAGCGCCTGGCTGGAAAAGCGCAGGCTGCCCAGTTCCAGGCTGGCATCGGTGAACGGCGCGGTGCGCGCGCCTTCCGGGCCGAACACCAGCAGCGCCACACCGACCAGGGCCACGTGCACGGCAATGGAGACGATCAGCAGCACCAGCGGCGAGGCCGAGGCGATGGGCTGGAAGGCCATGCGGTACATCAGTGGTCCCATCGGCACCAGCAGCAGCAGGGTCATCAAAATCTGCGCCAGCATCGGCATGGTGGAGAAGTTGAGGTTCAGGGCTACGCCCGCCACCACCGCCGCATAGACCAGCTTGGCCGGCAGCCACAGGCTGGGTCGGCGCCGGCTGGTGCGCCACATGTCGTAGAGGTCGAAGGCACAGGCCCCCAGGCACAGGGCCACCAGCAGCCAGGCGACCGTGAGCGGCTGGCCGTTCTGCATCATGCCCATGGTCAGCGCGCCGAAGGAGACAAATTCTCCCTGCGGGATCAGGAGGATACGGGTGACGGTGAAGACCAGGACGATGGACAGCGCCAGCAGCGCATAGATGGCGCCGTTGGTGATGCCGTCCTGTCCCAGGAGCGCCACGATTTGAAGATTCATTGCGACTTCCTTGTGGAACCGGCGCGGCGATCTGAGCGGGAACGGCGCGCCAGGTTCGGAATGCGTGTGGAGGAGGAGCATTGCGCCGGTCCGTGGTGGAGGCCGGGGCCGGCGCAACCAGCAGCGTCTTTACGGCTTGAGCAGGGTCCAGTTGCCCCCCTTGACGGTGATGAGCTCGCGGCCGCGTTCATCGAAACCGCTGTGGTCGGCGGCGCTCATGTTGTAGACGCCCTGGGTGCCCACCACTTCCTTGGTGTTCTCCAGTGCATCACGCAGGGCCGCGCGGAATTCCTTACTGCCCGGCTTGGCCTTCTTCGCCGCTACAGGGATGGCCTTTTCCAGCAACAGGCCGGCGTCATAGACGTTGGCACCGAAGGTGGCGGGCACGGCGTTGTACAGCTTCTTGTAGGCCTCGATGTAGTCGGTGGCGACCTTCTTGGAAGGATTGCTGTCGGGGATTTCGGGCAGCACCAGCATCAGGCTGGCCGCCAGGATGGTGCCCTCCACCTTGTTCTTGCCCAGTTGCAGGAAGGCCGGCAAGGCGGCGCCGTGGGTCTGGTACATCTTGCCCTTGTAGCCCTGGTCGAACAGCGTGGTCTGCGGCAGCACCGTGGCCGCACCGGGTGCGGCGACCAGCACCGCATCCGGATTGGCGGCGAGGATCTTCAGGGTCTGCGCGGTGACCGAGGTATCGGTGCGCTGGTAACGCTCGTTGGCGACGACCTTGATGTTGTTCTTGGCGGCCAGCTCGCCGAAGACCTTGGCCCAGTTCTCACCGAAGGGATCATTGACGGCGATGAAGCCGACTGTCTTGACCTTGCTCCTGACCATCTGCGCCACCAGCGCGCTGGCGATCAGATCATCGTTCTGCGTCGTCTTGAAGACCCACTTCTTCTGCTCCGTCATCGGCAGCACCACGGCGGCGGTACCGACCGGGGCCAGCAGGGGCACGCCGGCTTCGGCGACGAAGGAGATCACGCCCATGGCATTGGGCGAACCGCTGGGGCCGATGATGGCATCGACGTTGTATTCGGAGATCAGCTTCTTGATTTCGGTGACCGACTTGGTGGGATCGCTGGCATCGTCCAGCGAGATGTATTCGATCTTCAGGTCACCAGCCTTGGCCGGCAGCAGCGGCACGGTGTTCTTTTGCGGAATGCCCACCAGCGAGACGGGGCCGGTGGAAGAGGTCACGACCCCGATCTTGACCTGGGCGAAGGCGGGATTGCCGGCGAGGGTGGCGATGGTACCGAGAGCGGCCAGCGCGGCGGTGGCAATCAGGCGTTTGTGCAGCATGTGTTTCTCCCTTGTTGGTTGAGATGATGGCGGGCTTCCCCACGCCGCCACCGATCCGGGACAGCAATCTCGCATCGGTGCAGAACCGATCCTGGTCAACGCACGTAGAGCCCGCCATTGATGTCGAGGCAGGCGCCGGTGGCCGAGCCCGCCTCGGGCGAGGCCAGCAGCAGCACGGCATCGGCGATGAAATCGGGATCGCCCAGCGTCTTGACCGGAATGGTGGCAATGGTCGCGGCCAGCTTGTCGGCCGGTACGATCTCGCGCACGATGGGCAAATCCAGCGGGCCCGGCGAAATCGCATTGACGGTCACCCCTGCGCCTGCCAGCTCGCGGGCGAAGACCTTGGTCAGCGTCAGCACCGCACCCTTGGCCGCAGCATAGTGCGCACCGGTGGCGGTACCACCGTTCTGCCCGGCCAGCGAAGCGATGTTGATGATGCGGCCGTAACCGCGGTCGGCGAAGCGTTTGCCGAACACCTGGCATGCAAGAAATGTGCCCTTCATGTTGATGGCAGTGACCTCATCCCACTCCTCGGGAGTGATCTCCATCAGCGCCGCCACGCGCGAACGGCCGGCATTGTTGACCAGCACCGCAGCACCGCCCCAGCGCAATTCGATGGCATCGCAGGCAGCGATGAAGTCCGGCTTGCGGCGCACGTCCAGCGCCAGCGGCATGGCCGTGGCACCACTGGCGTCGAGGCTGGCGGCCACGGCCGAGACCTGTTCCAGGTCGATGTCGGAGAGCGCCACCTTGTAGCCGGCCGCATGCATCTTGCGCGCGATGCTTTCACCGAGTCCGCGTGCGGCGCCGGTGACCAGGGCAATCTTCTTGTCCATGATCAGCCGCCCTGGATGATGAGGGCGCGGCCAACGCGTGCTTCGATCTTGCCGTACTTCCACAGGCGATGTTCACCGACCATGGTGGTGCGGAACAGGTTGCAGGCCGCAACCACCGTATCGAGGTCGGCGACGTCGGCCATGATGTAGAAGGTCCAGGGGGCATCGTCGGACTTGCCCACCATCAGGCGGTCATCGTCCATGGTGCCCAATACCTTGATGCCATCCATGGTGGCCAGCGCAGTCATCATCTGGCCATAGGCCTGCCACACCGGGCCGGTCTCGGTGGCGGGCAGGTCGAAGAAGTTTTGCGTCACGCCGACGCAGAAGAGGACGCGCAGCGGTTCTTTATCATTGCTTGGGACTTGGCTCATGGAGGCTCCAGACTTGAAACTTGGCGAGTGAAAATGAAGTGAATGCGACGGCTTACAGGAAACCCGGCATCGGCGGCACGCCCAGCGTGACTGCACCGGCACCGTCATAGATGCCCTCGCCGAGGAAGGCGTGCTGCTTGACCACGGCGGCATCGCGCAGGTAACGCTGCAAGGGGTGGCTGTTGTAGATGGCCGTGGTACCGGCCAGGCCGAACATGGCCTGGGTGACTTCATTGCCGACCCTGGCGATTTCGACTGCCGTCAGGCGCAACAGGCTGACCTGTTCGGGCGTGACCGGATTGCCAGCGAGAATGGACTCCCACACTTCGCTGGTAGCGTCATAAAGGAAGGCGCGTGCCGAGCGCAGTTTCGCTTCAGCCTTGGCCACCTCGATGCGCACGTAGGAACGGTCGGCCAGCTTGGGCGCGCCGGTGATGGCCACGCGCCCGCCGGACATCTGGTTGATCTCGTCGATGGCCGCGCGGCCGACGCCCAGGTTCACTACTGCCAGCACCTGGGCGGCATAGGCGATGGTGGGATAGCGGTACAGCGGTTCATCGATGGTGGCCGCACCGCCACGGATGAAGGTCCACTCATCCGGAACGAATTGCTGGCTGACCTTGAGGTCATGGCTACCGGTGCCGACCAGGCCCATCACGTCCCAGTTGTCGATGATCTCGACCTGCTCCGGCGGCAGCACGGCGGTACGCGGCTTGGAACCGGCCTGGCCGGGAACGGCCGCACCGATGCCCACGCCCAGCAGGTCTGCACCCTTGCAGCCGCTGCCGAATTTCCAGGTGCCATTGACCGTCCAGCCGCCCTCGACCTGGGTCGCAGGCTGCAAGGGAAAGAGGCCACCGGCAAAAGTCAGGTCCGGCCCCTTGGCGTAGATCGTGGCCTGCGTCTCCTTGGGCAGTGCCGCCAGGTAGACCGAGGCCGAACCGAAACTGGCGACCCAACCTACCGAGGCATCGGCCACGGAAATCTTTTCGATCAACTGCAGGAAGCCCATGGGTGACATGCCGCTGCCGCCGAAGCATTGCGGCGTGGCGGCGCGATAGATGCCGGCCTTCTTCAACTGCGCGATGAAATCCTTGGGCACGAAACGCTGGGCGGCGAATTCATCGCGGCGCGCGCGGATCTCCGCCAGCAGCGGGACCAGGACGTCTTCTTCACGGGCCGCCAGCGCGGCCGGGTTCTCCATCACGGACATTGCATTCTCCAGGTGGCTTGCATCAGAATGAAGTCGAGTGTAGGGAGCGGCCTTTCCCGGTTCAATCGGGAGCGCTGCAGCTTTTTTAGGGGAATACGCGAAGCCTTCTAAAGAAAACCCCTAGTCCTTTTCCCAACGGCAAACCCGGTCTGCCCTTCCTTTGGTGAACTCATCAGGGAAGGACTCAGCCCTGGCCCTGAAGCGACAAGCGATCACAGAGACGAGCGATGCCAGAACAATCCGCCGCACCTTCTTCCCCTGCCCTGCCGGATGACGCCATCCGCTTTGGCCTCGATGATTTCCGCCGCATGATGGATGCACTGCCCATGTGCATCATCCTGCACGACGCCCACACCAAGTCCATCCTCTGGGCCAATCCTTCGGCCTGCCAGGTGCTGGGCTTTACGCTGGAAGAGCTGCTGCCGCTGAAAGCGCCGGACATGAGCCGGCAGTCGCACGAATACCGCCGCGAGATCGGCCGCAAGTGGCTGCACGATGCCGTGCTCCACGGCAGCAATATGGTGGAGTGGTGCTACCGCGCCAAGAACGGCGACGAGATCCTCTCCGAAGCGATTGCCACGCTGGTGCCGCTGACCGAGCGCGACGTCATCATGGTGCAGTTCCGCGATATTGCGCGCGAGGAACAGATCCGGCGCGAGATGAAAAAGCTGGAGAGCCGCCTCAAGGAATTCATGCAGGATTCCGATGAAGGCGTGGCGGTGCTGCGTCCCGATGGCGGCATCGACTACCTCAGCGACGCCGGCCGCAAGCTGCTGGGCGTGCGGCCGGGCCAGAACCCGCCCAAGAATTTCGTCGAGCAATGCCTGCCCGAGGCGCGCGACGAGTTGCTGGAGCTGCTCACGCTGGCGCTGCCGGATGCGATCAGCTTCCCGCTGCGCTACCAGATCCTGCGCAAGGATGGCGTGGTGCGCTGGCACCATGCGGTGTGCCGCTATATCGAAATCGAGAACGACCTCAAGGGCCATCTGCTGCACTTCCACGACATCACCGATCAGGTCGAGGCCGAAGAAGCCCGACGCCGCGACCAGGCCGCGCTGGAATACCTGGCGCGCCACAATGCCATGGGCGAGATGGCCACCGCCATTGCGCACGAGCTGTCGCAGCCGCTGGCGGCGATCCGCAACTTCCTCGAAGGCTCGATCCTGCGCCTCCGTCAGAGCGAGGCCCTGCGCGAGCAGGCCGGGCAGATCGTGTGGGGACTGGAAAGTGCCGGACGCCAGGTCGACCATGCCGCCACCATCATCAAGAGCGTGCGCGAATACGTGGTGCGGCTGGAGCAGAGCGAAACCCTCATCGACCTCAACGCAGTGCTGGAAGAGGTGCGCTGGTTCATCGAGATGAAGGCCGCCGAAGGCAAGGTGCATCTGCATATCGACGCCGGTACGCAGCCGCTGGTGGTGAGCTGCGAGAAGGTGCTGATCGGCCAGGTGATCCTGAATCTCGCCTTCAATGCCATCGAGGAGATGATGGAGTTTCCCGAAGGTGCGCGGCACGTGCGCATCAGCACCGCAAGGAGCAACAGCCATGCCCTGCTGACCGTGGCCGACGAAGGCCGCGGCATCGATGCCGGTCACCGCGAACGGCTCTTCGACGGATTCTTCTCCTCCAAGGTCAGCGGCAATGGCATCGGGCTGGCGCTGTGCAAGAACATCATTGCGCGCCATCGCGGCGATATCTGGGCCCAGCCGGGCGAGAGCGAAGGAGAACCATGCGGCACCCGCTTCTGCTTCACGCTGCCGTTGGTCGAGCACCACAACTAAAGATTCCTTTACGGCCGCCACGCAACGCGCTGCCTTGGTGATGGCGCGCACCCGCGTGGTGAAGTTCTGCATGATTCTCCCGCCAGCCAGTCGATTCATGCACCGGATTCGAGAGTCGATGACTGATTTACCGTGCGCATGAATCGGGCTTATTCCATCTATCCGCTGCATCAATTTGATCTGGCGCAAATGCGCTTCCTATGATGAGCACACATGACGACTTGTCATGCACGCCACGCAGACCACTGCATTGACCGGCTGCGTCAGCCGGTTCGCCATCGGCCCGGGCCGATGCGGACCGCGCCCATCACATCGCAATACCACAGGGAGCCTTGTCACATGAAGAAGAAACTACTGGTCGCCGCCTTGCTCGCGGCCGGCACGGGGATGGCACATGCACAGAGCAGCGTTTCCATCTATGGCCTCATCGATCTGGGCCTGACGTATTACTCCAATGCCGCCAAGACCGGCGGCGGCGGTGCTTCCTTGCTGCGCATGGACAGCGGCATCGCTCAGGGCAGCCGCATCGGCTTCAAGGGAACCGAAGACCTGGGTGGCGGCCTGAACGCCTTCTTCACCCTGGAAACCGGCTTCGGCGCCGATGACGGCAGCCTCGGCCAGGGTGGCCTGCTGTTCGGCCGCCAGTCCTTCGTCGGCCTGGGCAGCAAGGACTGGGGATCGATCAGCGCAGGCCGCCAGTATGACTTCATGTCCAACATCGGCGCCCAGTACGCCATGGGCGCGCTGTCGCCGGCCGGCTCCTTCGCCTGGGGCCTGCATGCCGATGCGGCGCACAGCACGGCGCTCAACGACCACATCTATGGCGGCGACCGCACCAACAACTCGGTGAAGTACAACAGTGCCAAGTTCGGCGGCTTCAGCTTTGGCGCGATGGTTGGTCTGGGCGAAGTGGCGGGCAACAACAATGCCGGACGCACCGTCAGCGCCCTCGGCCAGTACGACGCCGGCGCCTTCAGTGGCGCCCTCGCCTACACCGACATCAAGGACAGCACCGGCAGCTACTCGACCCGCATCTACGGTGGCGGCGCGCGCTACCAGATCGGCGCCTTCACCCCCTTCGGCGTGCTCACCCAGGTCAAGAACACCAACACCAATGCCAAGGCCACCACTTATGAACTGGGCACGGTCTATGCATTGACGCCGCTGTGGGATCTGGCTGCGGCCTACCAGTTCCAGAAGCGCAACCAGGGTGTGGGCAATGCCCAGGCGCTGGTGGCGACGGTGGACTACAAGATCTCCAAGCGCACGGACCTGTACGTGGGTGCGGTGTATGACCGCGACAAGGGCTACAACGCCTATCCGGTCTACGGTGGCGGCATCCAGTCGTCGACGGGCAACCAGAGCGCCTTGCGCTTTGGCATCCGCCATCGCTTCTGAGGACGGGCTTCTTGAGGGAAGGCCGCTGCCGACATCCGGTGATCTTCCGAAATAGAGGAGAACGGCCCGCCGTGCTGGCGGGCCTTCGGCGTTGAAGGAGTCGGTGCATCAGCTGCTGCGGCCGTAGCTCTGCAGCAGGTCGATGACGATCTGGCGCAGCCAGCTGTTGCCGGGATCGGCATCGAAGGCCTGGTGCCAGTGCAGGGTGATGTCCACCACTGGCAGTTTGACCGGCAGTTCATACGACAGGAAGACATCCGGATGTTCGCTGTGGAAGAGCTTGGCGATGCGCGCCGGCACCGTGGCCACCAGGTCGGACTTGCCGAGGATGCGCGGCAGTACCGTGAAATGCGGAATCGACAGGCTGATCTTGCGCTGCACGCCCAGGTTGCGGAAGGAGTTCTCGACCTGGTGGTGGCTGCTCTCGGCCGACTCCACCAGCACGTGCGAGAGCGCCAAAAATTCGTCCAGTTCCAGATGCTGGCGGGCCGGCAGCGCGGGGCGCTTGCGCATCATGCAGACATAGCTTTCGCGAAACAGCAGTTCGTGGCAGGTCACCGGTTTCAAGGCCGGCAGGTTGCCGAAGGCGAAGTCGAGCTGGCCGGTGCGCAGGGCTTCTTCCAGATGAGCCGGCGCCACCTGCTCCACCTGCAGGCGCGTGTGCGGCGCCTGCGCGGTCAGCAGTTCGCACAGCTGCGGCAGGAACATCATCTCGGCCACGTCCGTCATCGAGGCGCGGAACACCCGCGTGCTGGCGGCCGGGTCGAAGCGCTCGGTATAGCGCAGCGCGTCCTGCACCGCCTGCAGCGCGCGGTTGATGGGCTTGGCCAGTTCCAGTGCGGCCGGGGTGGGTTGCATGCCCTCCTTGGTGCGGATGAAGAGCGGGTCATCGAAGATCTGCCGCAGCCGTCCCAATGCATAGCTCACGGCCGGCTGCGACAAGTGCAGGCGGTTGCCGGCCAGGGTCAGGCTGCGCTCGTCGGCGATAGCCTGGAAGACCCGCAGCAGGTTCAGGTCCATGTTGTTGAAGGTCGCCATAGCAGTCTCCGGAAGGGGTCGCGCTGGGCCAGGCCCAATAAGAGAAAGCGGCAAGCACTATCCATGCCACTTATGTGAAAAATATTTTACATCAATTTGATCTATTTTAAGGCGACTTTTAAAATGCTTCACATCAGCCAAGGAAACCGCCTGCATCCCGCGCCCGACGTGGATCGTCAGCCTGCACGGCACCATTTGAACGGATGCACCATGAGCCCTCAGCCAACTTCTTCACGCGCCTTGCCAAAGGCTCTCCGCAAGCGCAGCGCTCAGGACGGCAGGACCGCCCTTGAACAACAGGCGCGCCTGGCCTGCCTGGGAGCCGCAGGATGAATGCAGCCAACGGAAGCACCGTAGCAGGCACGGGCAACGCCCTGCTCTCGCGTTTTCATCTCGGTGGCAGTGGCCCGACGGTGGCCATCAAGGATTGCATCGACATCGCCGGCCAGCCCACCTGCGGCGGCAGTGCAGCACTGGCCGATGCCGCGCCGGCCGGCGCCCATGCCGACGTGGTGAGCAAGCTCATCGACGCCGGCTGGCAAATCACGGCCCGCGCCAACATGCACGAGCTGGCCTATGGCATGACCGGCATCAATGACTGGAACGGCACCGCCATCAATCCGCAAGACCCGGCGCGCATGACCGGCGGCTCTTCCAGCGGGTCGGCCTCGGCCGTGGGTGCCGGACTGGTGGACCTGTCCATCGGCAGCGATACCGGTGGCTCGATCCGCCTGCCGGCTGCCTGTTGCGGCGTGATCGGATTCAAGCCAACCTATGGCCGCGTCAGCCGCGCCGGTGCCTATCCGGCCGTGAGCAGCCTGGATTGCGTGGGCCCGTTTGCGCGCAGCATGGATCTGATCATCAGCGCCATGGCCAGCATCGCGCCGGGCTTTGACCATGCAGCCGCCACTGCGCCGATGGCCGATGCGCGCGTGAAGCTGGTGACGGTGCAGGCCGATGCCGACATCGCCCAGGCCATCGCCGCCGCCTTCGCCGCCAGCGGCTGGCAAGGCTCGCCCTGGACGGCGCAGCACATGCACGCCGCCTTCGAGGCCGGCATGACCCTCATCAACCGCGAGACGCACGACGCCTTCGGCCATCTGCTGGGCCTGGGCAAGCTCGGGGCCGATATCGAAAAGCGTCTTTCGGCCGCCGCCGACACCACCGATGCCGCAGTCGCCCAGGCCGAAGCCGTGCGCGCCGCCTTCAGCGCCGAGGTCGATGCCGCGCTCGCCAGTGCCGACGCCCTGCTGCTGCCCACCCTGCCGGCGCTGCCGCCGACGCTGGAGGCCATCGGCCAGGGCACATCGGTGCTGATGCTGTCCTCGCTGGTGCGGCCCTTCAATCTGTCGGGCCATCCGGCGCTGAGCATTCCGGTGCCCATTGCCGGCAGTCCGCTCAAGGCCGGGCTGCAGCTGGTCGGGCGCAAGGGCGAGGATGAACGCATCTGCGCGCTGGGCCTGCATCTGGAACGGGCACTCAGGCAAGCCTGAGCCCGCAGGACCACGGAACACGACTCAAGCTCGCCAAGATCCACACTGACAACGACAGCAAGACACTGGAGAAAGCCATGAACGCACCCCTACGCTTCCACCCGCGCAAGACCGATTCTTCCTATGCCGACCTGGTGCAGGATGCGGTGGTGGACCCTTCGCTCTACACCGATCCGGCCATCTTCGAAGCCGAGATGGACAAGATCTTCTACAAGACCTGGGTGTGGGTGGCCCACGAAAGCGAGATCAGGAACCCGGGCGACTTCAAGACCGCCCAGATCGGCCGCCAGCCGGTCATCGTGGTGCGCGACAAGACCGGCAAGATCAACGTGCTGGAAAACCGTTGCCGCCATCGCGGCGCCACCGTCTGCGAAAAGCACAAGGGCAATGCCACCGGCTTCACCTGCCCCTACCACAGCTGGTCCTACGGCCTGGATGGCAAGCTGCGCGGCCTGCCCTACCCGGAAGGCTATGAAGACGTGATCGAGAAGGCCGACCTGCCGCTGCAGAGCCTGCGCACGGAAAGCTACCACGGCATGATCTTCGCCTCCTTCAACCAGGAGATCGAACCGCTGTCGGACTTCCTCGGCCATGCCAAGAAGTGGATCGACCTCTTCATGAAGCAGGGCGCGGGCTTCCCCATCAAGGTCCAGGGCGAGCACAAGTTCAGCTTCAAGGGCAACTGGAAGATCCAGCTGGAAAACACCACCGACGGCTATCACTTCCCGGTGGTGCACAAGACCTTCCTGTCTTCCGTCGATGAAGAAACCTCCGAGATGCTCTCCTTCATGACCGACGACCAGTCGATCACCCGCTCGCTGGGCAATGGCCACAGCGTCATGATCATGGTGCCCGAGCACGTCGACCTGGACGTGGACGATGGCAGCGAGCAATTGCAGGAACGCTTTGCCCACGTGACCGAAGAGCTGTCCAGGACCATGCCGCCGGAACAGGTACGCCGTATCGTGCGTTCGCTGCACGGCGCCGGCTTCAACCTGAACCTGTTCCCCAACGTGGCCATGTCGATGTCCTTCTTCCGGGTGCTGCATCCGGTGTCGGTGGGCGAGACCCAGATCCGCCACGTGGCGCTGGGCATGGATGGCGGACCCGAGATCGCCAACCGCGAACGCCTGCGCATCCACGAACACTTCCAGGGCCCGTTCGGCTTTGGCAGCCCGGATGACGCCGAAGCCTGGGAACGCGTACAGACCGGCTCCTACGCCGGCCGCAATGCACCCATCCTGGTCAACCGTGGCCTGAACCGTGAATGGGTGGACGACAACGGCGACAAGGTGTCGCACTCGACCGATGAAACCGGCATGCGCGAAGCCTATGCCATGTGGAAAAAGATGATGGAGAAATGATCGTATGAACCAACAAGACACTCTGCAAGGCATTCCCGCTCCCATGGCGCGTGCCATCGCCTTCATCTGGAAAGAAGCTGAACTTCTTGACCGAAAAGACTATGCCGCCTGGCAGGACCTGTGGACCGACGACGGCTATTACGTGGTGCCCATCGATCCCCACACCACCGACTATGCCGCCTCGCTGAACTACGCCTACGACAATGCCCACATGCGCAAGATCCGCATCGAGCGCCTGACCTCGGGCCATGCCATGTCGGCCGTCGATGCGGCTGCCACGGTGCGCACGGTCTCGCGCTTCGTGCCGGTGCATCTGTCGGAGGAGCTGGTGGAGATCACCTCGGCCCAGGTACTGGTGGGTTACAAGCGCCAGCAGCACACGATGTTCGTGGCCAACGTCACGCATCGCCTGCGCTTTACGCCCCAGGGGCCGAAGATCGAGCAGAAGGTGATCCGCCTGATCAACTCCATGGACAGCCTCAACGCCCTGGGCTTCCTGCTCTGAGCGGCAGCACCGCAACTGCGCAATCGAACCGACGAGTATTGGCCTCATGAAACTGATCGTAGACACCATCACCGACGAAACCGGCGACATCCGCTCCTTCCGCCTGGTGCGCGCCGATGGCGCCCCGCTGCCGGCCTATGAGCCGGGCGCCCACATCGACGTCACCGGGCCGACCGGGATCATGCGCCAATACTCGCTGTGCGGTCCGCTCGACGACCGCTGCGGCTACACCATCGCCGTCAAGCGCGAAAGCGCCTCGCGCGGCGGCTCGGCGGCCTTGCACGATGCGGTCAGGGCGGGCATGGAACTGGAGGTGGGCACGCCGCGCAACCTCTTCGCGCTCGATGCCGGCGCACCGGAACACCTGCTCTTTGGCGCGGGCATCGGCGTGACACCGCTGCTGGCGATGGCCTATCGCCTGTGGGCCGAACAGAAGCCCTTCACGCTGCACTACTTCGTGCGTGCGCGCGAGCATGCAGCCTTTGCGGATCTGCTGGAGAAGGCCCCCTTTGCGGCGCACGTGCGCTTCCACTACGCGGTCATGCCGGCACAGATGGCGCATTACCTCACCGCCTGCCTGGAAGCGGGCAGCAGAGAAGCCCACGTCTACACCTGCGGCCCGGCCCCCTTCATGGACGCCGTGGTCAAGTGCGCGGCAGCCAGCCGCAGTGAAGAGGCGATCCATCTGGAACACTTCCAGGCGGCCCCGGCCCCTGCGTCAGCCGAAGCCGGTGGCGATGGCGCCTTCGAAGTGAAGCTGGCCAGCTCGGGCAAGGTGGTGCAGATTCCGGTGGGCATTCCCATCGTCGATGTTCTGGCACGCGAAGGCATTGTCATCGATACCTCCTGCCGCGAAGGCATCTGCGGGACTTGCGTGGTGCCGCTGCTGGAGGGGGAGCCGGATCATCGGGACAATTGCCTGTCCAAAAAGGAGAAGGCGGCCAATGACCAGATCTGTACCTGCGTTTCGCGGGCCAGGTCGGGGATGCTGGTGTTGGATCTTTGAAATCTGACTATCTGAATTACCGACAATCCGTTCGGACTGAGTAGCGGCGTTGCCGCGTATCGAAGACGCACGGAAGGGAGCGCCTTCGATACGCCGCTGTGCGGCTACTCAGTCCGAACGGCATTTTTCTGCTCATGCAGTCCCCCCTCCAAAAGATGAATGCCATTCAGCATCCTGCTGAATGGCATTCATCTTTTAATCTTGACGAAAAAGCTTACAGCGCCGTCCGCTTGACCTTGTGAAACAGCCGGTTGAAATAAATCAGGCTGTCCTTCTTCTCATTGACCTTGACCTCGGCCAGCTCCACGAACATCACCGAGTGCGTACCCACTTCCTTGAACTCGCGGATGCGTCCCTGCAGCTTGACCAGGGCATCGGCCAGCACCGGCTGGCCCAGTTCGCCCGGCGCTTCCCAGATATCCCAGGCAAAGCGCTCTTCCATGGGCACCTTGGTGGCACCGGAGAAGTGCATGGCCAGTTGCTCCAGCTCATCGGAGAGCACGTTCACGCACAACCGTCCATTCTTCTTGAACACGTCATGCATGGCGCTGCCGCGATTGATGCAGACCAGGATCGTGGGCGGGGTATCGGTGACGGAACAGACGGCACTGGCGGTGATGCCGCAGCGGCCGCCTTCGCCATCGGTGGTGATGATGGAGACCGCCGCCGGCAGATGCGCCATGGCATTGCGAAACTCCAGTTGCTCCGCAGCAAGCGGTGCACGCGCAGCGGCGACGGTTGCGGTAGTGTTGTCTTGTTGGATGGTGCTGGTGCTCATGCGAACTCCCTGTTATGCACGCCGATGAAGCACGGCGACGGATCACAGCAGGTTAAGGCATGGCCATGGTGCAGACAATGCGTGCCACATGCCCGCCCCACAGGGGATTGCGGCAGACGATCTAGGTAAAAATACCTAGACCATCCGCAGAATCGCGGTGTTACAGTGGCGCTGATCCCGAGAATTTCAGGCCTGTTTTTTGCATAAGTCAAAGCGCGACGTATTGATTTGTGCCGACCAGTGCACCAAGGAATCGAGAGGGTCGGAAATTGTGCCGGTGCAAGCCGGCTCCATTTTGACGAGACGAGGAGTACAGATGGAAACCAACCCGCCGGTGGTCTACATCGTCGATGATGACGAGGCCGTTCGAACCTCGCTGGCCTGGCTGCTGAGCTCGGTCAACATCCGGACCGAATGCTTCGAGGGTCCCGAGGCTTTTCTCAAGGCCTATGACGCCAACAGCCTGTCCTGCCTGATCCTGGATGTGCGCATGCCCGAAATCAGCGGTTTCCAGTTGCAGGACCGCTTGAAGGAAATCGGCGCCGACATCCCCGTGATCTTCGTCTCGGGACATGGCGACATCCCCATGTCGGTGCGCGCCCTGCACAACGGCGCCGTCGACTTCCTGGAAAAACCCTACAACTCGCAGCAGATGCTCGAACGCATCCAGATGACGCTCAAGAACGTGGCCGGCAACATGCAGGCCCGCGAGCGCCGCCAGCTGCTGAAGGCACGCCTGAAGACGCTCACGGCACGCGAGCGCGAGATCCTGGAGAAGGTCATCATGGGCCAGTCCAGCAAGCTCATTGCGCGCGACCTCAACATCAGCGTCAAGACGGTGGACGTGCATCGCGCCAGCGTCAAGGACAAGCTGGGCTGCCAGAGCACCGCCACGCTGGTGCGCGACGTGTTGATGGATTTCGGGCCGGAATTTCTCAAGGCGGCCTGAGCTCCCCTGACCTGCCCCTGAGCATGCTCGACCGGGCCGCCGCTGCTGGCGCGGCCCGTTCTTGTTGATATCGCTTACGCTGCCTGCAGTGCGAAGAAGGCCACGGCACGCTTGAGTTGCGCCGCCTGGTCTTCCAGCGACTTGGCCGCCGCAGCAGCCTGTTCCACCAGTGCTGCATTCTGCTGGGTCACGCCATCCATCTGGCTCACCGCCTGATTGACCTGGTGGATGCCTTCGGCCTGTTCGCGGCTGGCGGTACTGATCTCGCCTACCAGCGTGTGGGCGCCGTGCACGCTGCCCACCACTTCCTGCATGGTCTTGCCGGCGCGCTCCACCAGCGCACTGCCGGCATCGACCTTGCTCACCGAATCATCGATCAGTTGTTTGATCTCCTTGGCCGCCGAGGCCGAGCGCTGTGCCAGCGCACGCACTTCGGAAGCCACCACGGCAAAGCCGCGTCCCTGCTCGCCCGCGCGCGCCGCTTCCACCGCTGCATTCAGGGCCAGGATGTTGGTCTGGAAGGCGATGCCATCGATCACGCCGATGATGTCCACGATCTTGCGCGAGGACTCATTGATGTTGCCCATGGTATCGATCAGTTCCTGCATCACCTGGCCGCCCTGGCCGGCGATGGACGCGGCCGATTTCACCAGGTCATTGGCCTGGTGCGCATTCTCGGAATTGGTGCGCACGCTGGAGGTGAGCTGCTCGATGGACGCCGCCGTTTCTTCCAGCGCCCCGGCCTGCTCCTCGGTACGGGCCGACAGATCGAGGTTGCCATTGGCGATCTCGCCGGAGGCCACGGCAATGCTGTCGGCGCCCAGGCGCACGGTCGAGACCACGCCGTGCAGGCGCTCGCTCATGCCTTGCAGCGAGGCCACCAGTTGACCCAGTTCGTCCTGGCCCATGGGCTCGGCGCGCGAGGTCAGGTCGCCGGCCGCCACGCGTTGCGAGATCGCCAGCGCTGCATTGACCGGACGGGTGATGCTGCGCGTGAGCAGCAGCGCGAAGGCGATGCCGCAGGCCAGGATCACGGCTTCCAGCGCAAAGATCTGCCATTGGCTGCTGGCGGCGTCCTTCTGGATGTCTGCGGAAATTTCATCGATGCGGGCGCGTTCGAAATCCAGCAAGGCCTTCATGGCCGACTGGGTATTGTTGGCAATGCCCACGTATTGCTTCTGGTAGAGCTCCTCGACCTTGGCCGCATCGCCCTGCTTCTTGGCGGCATAGATCTGGTCGCGGATGGTGAGGAACTGCTTGCGGGCCGCGTTGATGGCGCCGAAGAGATTCTTCTCTTCGTCACTGGTGAGCAGTTGCTCGACGTCCTTCAATGTTTGCGCCGATTCCTTGCTGGAGGCGGCGGCTTCCTTGGCGAGGAAGGCTTCCAGTTCCGGATCGCGGCTCTTGACCACGGTGGTGGTGCGCTGGATGGCGATCAACAGCAGGGTGTTCCACTGTCCCACCAGCCGTTCGGTCTTCAGCGGCACGTCCATCATCTGCTGCGTCTGCTGCGCCACCGTCTTGAGGCGCCAGATCCCCACGGCTGCGACCACCATGGAAAACACCAGCACCACGGCAAAGCCCGCCCCCAGGCGCGAACCGATACGTATGTTCTTGATCATTCTTCTTTCCATCCCTACCACGTTGACTATGGCGCCCCGAATGACGGACTTTCCCTGCCCGTCCGGCTTGCCCCCTGATGCCACCAGCAAGACCGGTGCCAGCCCCTTGCAATCCAGCAATAACGCCCGGCATGCGCTCGATTCTAGGAGCCCATCGCCATGGCGACCATATCAAAATGAAGAACCATGATATGCCAAAAAAGCAACGCAAGCGCGCAAAGCCTTGCCCGACAAGGATAGCGCAAACTAGCCCGGTGGAAATATTATGAAATATAAAACATTTATTTTCTCCGGTGCCCACCCGGAAGCCTGCCCCAGCGTTACGCCTGCACCAGGCCAAACTTGGGCACAATGGTGCCACCTTCCCGTTACCGGAACATTGCCGCACCATGTCCATGCCCGCCTCCCCCATCGCCCTGCTGCTGGCCGCCGGCCGGGGCAGCCGCTTCGATGCCCACGAACACAAGCTGCTGCAACCCTTCGTCCATCATGATGGACGCAACGGTATCGTCGCTACCGCCACTGCGGCTGCGTTGCTGGAAGTGATGCCGGTGGTGGCGGTGGTGCATGCAGCCGGTCCGCTGGCCGATGCGCTGCGGCAAGCCGGCTGCACGGTCTGCATGCCGTCGGCCAATACCCCGCGCGAGATGAGCGCCTCCCTGCGTTGCGGCTTGCAACATGCGGCCGATGCCTCGGGGTGGCTGGTGGCCTTGGCCGACATGCCGCGCGTGCAGCCTGACACGCTGCGCCGCTTGCGCGATGCGCTGGCGGCAGGGGCTTCGATGGTGGCACCGGTGATGCAGGGGCGCCGGGGCAATCCGGCCGGATTTTCGCGCACGCATCTGCAAGACCTGCTGGCCCTGCAGGGTGACCGTGGGGCAAGGGCCCTGCTGGAGAGGCCGGCACTGGTGGAGATAGCGGTGGAGGATGCGGGAATATTTGCCGACGTCGATACGCCGGAAGACCTGCAGCGCTTGCGGGAGAACCTGCGCTGATATGCGGTGCAGATTCCCCCTGCCGGATTGCGTGCTTCAGATTCCGCTGAACCAGTTGTAACCCTGGTCTTCCCAATAGCCGCCAGGATTCTGGTTGCTCACGAAGATGGCCACCACATGCTTGGGATTCTTGAAACCCAGCTTGGTCGGCACGCGCACCTTGAGCGGATAGCCGTATTGCGTGGGTAAGGCTTCCTTGCCGAAGTCGAGCGCCAGGATGGTCTGGGGATGCAGTGCGGTGGGCATGTCCAGGCTGGAGTAATAGCGGTCCGCGCATTTGAAGCCGACATACTTCGCGGTGAGATCGGCGCCCACCGCCTGCAGGAACAGGCGCAGCGGCACGCCCGACCACTGGCCGATGGCGCTCCAGCCTTCGATGCAGATGTGGCGCGTGATCTGGCCGGCCTGGGGCAAGGCCCGCAGCCGTTCCAAGGTCCAGCTGCGCTTGTCGCTGACCAGCCCCGAGACTTCCAGTTGCCAGTCGCTGCCATCGATCTCCGGTGCGTTGAACTCTTCATAGAAGGCATTGAACGGGAAGGGATTCGTGATCTGGCTGGCCGCATAGGTCGGCGCCAGTTTCTGGCCCCGGAACAGCAACGCCTGCACGCGGTCGTTCCAGCGCGACATGGCCCACAGCACCTTGTCCACGCTGTCGTTGTCCTGCAGGTCGCAGCCCGAGAGCATGGACAGCGCGCCCAGCGACAGCGCCGAGCGCAGCATGAGCCGCCGCTGCACCTTCACCAGGGCCGGGCGATGGTCGCTCAGCAGGATCTTCTCCTGGGCCGGCGCCTTGATGTCGTCCTTGTCTTTCATGATGAGCTGGCCTCCTTGTGGCGGCCCCCGGTCAGCATGGGAATCAGGGTCTTGGGAACGAGCACCACCAGGGCCAGGTGCACCACCACGAAGGCGACAATGCCGGCCATCGCGACGAAGTGCACCTTGCGGGCGAAGTCGAAACCGCCGAAGACATTCGCCAGCCAGTCCAGCTGCACCGGCTTCCACAGGGCCAGCCCTGACAGCACCACCAGGATGCCCAACAGGATCACGGCGCAATACAGCAGCTTCTGCACAGCGTTATAGACGCCCGGCTGGTGCGGCAGGCGAAAGCGCACCGCCTGCAGGGTATCGCGCCAGACTTCAACGGGACGCACCGGCAGCAGATGGCGGCGGAAGTGGCCGCTCAGGCAGCCATAGAGCAGATAGAACAAGCCGTTGGCGGCCAGCAGCCACATCGCCGCGAAATGCCAGGCGATGGCACCGCCGAGCCAGCCGCCCAGGGTCATCCCGACAGGGAATTTGAAACCGAAGATGGGCGAGGCGTTGTAGATGCCCCAGCCACTGGGGACCATGCAGGCGATGGCCACGGCATTGAGCCAATGCGCAATGCGCACGGCCAGCGGATGAAGAACGGGTGGGGGGGGCATCCTGGCACCTGCTTACATGGGCGGCGTGACGCCGTTCTTGCCGGCGCTGATGCTGTTGGCGGTCAGGCTGCCATCGGCATTCTTGCGCGCGCGCACCACCACCTTGACGCCAGCGGCCAGCAGCGAGCGGTCACCCGGTTCGATGCTGACCACGGGGACATCCTCGGGCACCACGATCTTCTTCTCGCCGTCCTTGTACTTCAGCGTCAGGGTGCGGCCATGGCTGGCGACCACATCGCCCACGGTGCCGTTGGTCATGGTGCTGTTGGGTGCCAGGTCGAAGGGACGATGACCATCGCCGGTGCCGGCCATGGCGGGCGGGAAGACGTGCACTTCCAGCGCCTTCTGCGAGCCGTCCGGCTGTGGAATGCCGGCCGCACCGATGTAGCTGCCGGGCTTGATGTCGTTGATGTTGGCAATCGAGATGGCGGCCACGCGGGTGTCCTTGTCCAGCGCCACGCTTTGCTCGCCGCCCTTGTTGCTCTTGACGACCAGTTGATCCTTGCCGACCGAGACGATGGTGCCGCGAATGCCGACCTGCTGCGCGGGCGTTTGCGCCGACGCCACCGAGGCCACCAGCTGGCTGGCCAGCAGCACCGGCATCAGTGCGCCACGGACAAATTGGGGCAGAGTTGTTTTGATCATGGGATAGGGTCCTGAAAGACGGATTTTTGAAGGGGGAGCCTGATTCTAGGCAATCAAAAACGTCATTCGAATGACATTTGAATGACAAAAATGTCATTCTTCCCGCGCCGTGGCTGCGCGGTGTAAAGAGGCGTGAGATCAAGACGACCGCCGCTACTCAGCAGGACGAGGCTGAGCAGAGGCGGCGCTCATACAGGGGGAGGATGCCCGGCCCGCAGAGGGCCGGTGAAAGACAGGGCTCAGTTATCCTGATGCGCCCAATTGAAGCTCAGCGAGACCGGCTTCCCGGCCACGCTGACCTTGGTGGTCTTCTTGACGCCGTTGTAGACGGCCGTGATTTCATACTCGCCGGAAGGCAGCTTGAGGTTGGTCATCGGTCCCGCGCTCGGCAGGCTGAACACGCTCTTGCCGTGATGATCGGCCACGTTCAGCTTGACGTTGCTGACGTAGGCACCGTCCTTGGCTTCAGAAAACAGCAGGCACAGGTTGTAATCCTTGGCCGCCTCGCGCAGCCTGGCCTGCTCGCCCGCGCCAATGCCGCCGTTCATGTAGGCAACCGTACCCTGCATGTCCTGGGCGTAAGTCAGTGGCGCAGCCATGCCGGCGAGGCCGAAGACGATGGCGCTGATGGCGGTGATCTTGGTGATGTCCATGATGGCTCCTTGTCGTGGTTCAGGATGAAAGCGCTGCCGCTCCATGGCGGAGCGTCGGGGCCGGCCCAATGCTGAGCTGACCGTCGATGCAGCTACTCTAGGTCCGCAAAATTAAGGGATCCTTAACACGAGAAAAGATTCCGGTTGCCGCCACCAGGCGCAGGCCATCGCCTTACCGGCCCTCCACATCTTCCGGCACGCGCCGCAGTTCGTCTTCCATCTGTTCCAGGCGCCGGGCATGGGACTGGATGACGTCGCGCTGGTCAGACACTGCAGCAGACAGTGCCGTGAGACGACCAGTACAGTACTCGGCCACTTCATCGGACAGTTGCTCCAGAGCGGCCAGTACACTTTGTCCCAGTGCTTCATACAGTTTTTCGTAGGACGGCGGCAAGTCATCGGCGACGTGTTCATAGCCGCTGGCTGCCGGCAGCACCAGCGCCACGGACGCTGGCACCGGCAATACGTGGCTGTCCAGCATCGCACGTGCGTGGCGCTCGAAGGCGTGCATCAGTTGTGGCTGCACGGTGGCCAGCACGGCGCTCACGTCGCAGCCGGCCGCATGCTGCTCCAGCAAGGCCGGCAGGCCCGGCATGAGCTCGCGCCACGCCAGTTGCACGATGCGCATGCACTGCGCCGGCAGGGCCGCCTGTTCGCTCTCCAGCACCTGCTGCAAACCCTGCAGCGCCGGCAGGGTCTGGCCCTGCAAGGGCGCCAGCACGTCTTCCTGCAGATGGTGCAGCAGCACTTCGGCAGGCTTGCGGTCGCGGTAGGCCAGGGCCGGTGCCAGCAACTCGGAGAGCGCCGCATACAGGCGCTCGAAACCGGCCCCCTTCATCGCCTGCGCATCCGCACCGGCACTGCGGGCGAAGTGCGCGGAGACCGAGACCGGGTCCTTCAACTGGCGCACTGCCACGCCCAGTGCCTGCAGCTTGTGGGCGGCACGCGTGCGCACGTCGGCTTCCTGCTCGGCGCGGTTGGCGTCGGATTTGTTGCGCAGGCATTTGACGATCTGGCCGTCCACTTCATCCTCGTCGATCACGTCGCTGCGTGTTAGCACCGGCAGCAGCGGCTTGCCCCGGCGCAGTTCGCGCGCCAGTTCGTCGAGCTCCTGGACCTGGCCCGGCGAGGTCGAACTGGTCAGCCACAGCACCGCATCGGCGCTGTCAAGGAAGCGCTGGGTCAGGGCGGCATTGTCATCGGTAGCCGAATGCAGGCCGGGGGTATCGAGCAGCACCAGGCCATCGCCCAGGCAGACGCCTTGCAGGCGCGCGGTGGTCTCGGTCGCGCCTTCATGGAAAGGATCTTCAGTCTCTACCAGTTGCCCGCCCTGCAGATGGAAATACTGCACCGCCTGGCGGCGCTCGCCGAAGCGCTGCGCGAGAAAGTTGCATAACGAGCTTTTACCGGCATTGAACTTGCCGAACACCAGCACCATCAGCTTGCCCTCGAAGCGCTGGGCCAGCGCGCGCGCGGGTGCCAGGGCGATCCATTGTTCTTCGCGGCGCTCTGCCTGTTGCGCCAGGTCTTCCTGCAGCGCTGCGATGCGGCGGGCGATCGGACTGCTGCCCTGCCATCCGTTGGCCTGCAAGCGTGCACCCTGCATGGCCTGGCCCAGCGATGCCAGCCAGTCGCGCAACGCCGCCAGCACCGGCTGCAGGTCGGTCTCATGCTGGCCGGTGCGGCCGATGGCCTCGATGAAGCGCTGTTCTTCGCGGTTCATGCGCCTGCTCCTTCGCGCAGGCGCGCCAATGCCTGCAGGGCACGCGCATGGGCATGCCGCTCGGCCTCGCTGCAGAGGATCTGTTGCTGCAAGGCCTGGCGGTCTTCCGACAGTTCGTAGTAATGCAGGAAGGAAGCCGTCAGGTGCGCCTGTCCGGCCGGCTCGCAGAATTGGCGGCGCAGGTCGGCGCGGTATTTGATGGAGATTCCCAGGACCGCCACCATGACCGTATCCAGGCTCGCCACCGAAGTGCGTTGACTGGCCGGCAGTCCTTCCACGCCGTGCTGGATCAGGTGCGTACGAATGGCGATGCAGGCCCGCGAATAGGCGACGTGGATGCGTGCCCGTTCGCGCTTGCCGGCCGTGAGCCTGAACTCGTCGGCGGCGCTGTCAGGCAGCAGGGCCGGGTCCTCGCCCTGCAGTTCGACGATGGGCAACAGGTCTTGATGCACCTTCTCCAGCACGGCCTGCAAGCCTTGCTCGAAGTCCTGGCGCTGCTGTTGCTGGCGTTGCCGCAAGGCCAGCAAGGTGGCCTCTACGGCGGCCTGCTGGTGCTGCAATTGCTGGCCGATCTCGGTGAAGAGCAGGCTGCGTTCGTGCTGGCGAGCGGCGGGCACCTGCGCCACCATCTCGCGCAGCAAGGCCTGCAGTGCAGGGATGCCGCTACGCTGCAGCAGCAGCGCCTTGCCGCCTTCCACACCGTTGCGATGGCGCGTAGACGACACCGGATGCAGCGTCAGGCCCGGTGCCTGCGCCTGGATGGCGGCGCTGACCTTGGCCAGTTGCTCTTCGTCGCTCATCTGGTCCACCTGCGTCAGCACGAACAGGGTCTGCCGCCGCGTGCGCTGCTGGTCCTGACGCAGGGCCTGCAGCAGATGGCCTTCGGCGGCGTCCAGTTCGCCCTCCTTGGCGGCATGCACGAACAGGCGCACGTCGGCCTGCAGCCAGGTGGCTTCCTGGGCGTGGCTGTCGTCCTGCAGGGCGACGTCGGCATCCAGGCCGGGCGCATCCAGCCAGCGCAGTTCGGCGTGGTGATGTTCGGACAGCGTGACCGTTTCGCGCCGGTCGGCCACGGCGAACACGTCGCGGCCCATCAGCTCGTTCAACAGGCGGCTCTTTCCGTGGTTGTACTTGCCGACCACGGTGATGGTCGGTGCGGCGTGCGGCTGTGCCAGCACGCGCAGGCGCGCCAGGTCATGCGCGCGCCCGGGCACCACGGCCAGTACCTCGCGGGCCAGGGGGTCGAAGACGTCATTCGGCGGGTTCATTGGGGTCTCCATGCGTTTTCATTTTTTCGGGATGGGGCGGCCGATCAGCCAGTAGGCAGCCATGCCGATGACCACGCCCCAGAATGCCGCGCCCAGTCCGAACAGCGTCATGCCCGAGGCGGTGGCGAGGAAGGTGATGACGGCCGGTTCGGCGTAGCTGCCGTCCTCGCTCATCAGGCGGATGTTGGATACGATGGCGCCGATCAGCGCCAGCCCCGCCAGGGCCGCGATCAGTTCCTTGGGAAAGGCCGCAAAGAGCGTCACGATGGACGCCGCGAAAGTGCCCCCGATGAGATAGAAGACGCCATTGGCGATGCCGGCCACGTAGCGCCTGCCGGGTTCGGGATGAGCATCCTTGCCGGTGCAGAGTGCGGCCGTGATGGCCGCCAGCACGATGGTGATGCCGCCGAAGCAGGCCGTCACCAGCGAAGCCAGGCCGGTGCCGGTGACCACGGCGCGGGTGGGCGGATGATAGCCCGCCAGTTGCAGCACCGCCATGCCCGGCAGGAACTGCCCGGTCAGGCTCACCAGCACGAGCGGCACGGTCAGGCTGAAGAACACGCCCACGCTAAACTGCGGCGCGATGAAGACCGGCTGCGCCAGTTGCAGATGCAACGCCCCCATGTCGGTGCGGCCACTGGCAAAGGCCACCGCAAACCCGGTCAGCGCCACCACCACGATGCCGTAGCGTGGCCACCAGCGGCGTCCGGCGAGGTAGGCCGCGAGCATGGCAAAGACCATCAGCGGTGCGCCCACGCTGGAGCGGAAGGCTTGCACGCCGAACTGGAACAGGATGCCCGCCATCATCCCCGCAGCAATGCCCTTGGGGATGAAGGCGAGGATTTTCTCGAAGTAGCCGGTCACGCCGATGGCGATCAGGATCAGGGCTGCCATCACATAAGCGCCCACCACGTCGGCCATGCCGATGCCGGGAAAAGAGGCTCAGCAGCAGCGCCGTCCCGGGCGCCGACCAGGCCGTGATGATGGGCATCCTGAACCACCAGCTCAGGAGCAGCCCGCTCACCCCCGCGCCCATGGAAATACCCCAGACCCAGGACACCAGTTGCGCCTCGGGCACCTGCCCGGCATGCGCCGCCTGCACGAAGATCACCAGCGGGCCGGCATAGGAAATCAGGACCGCCAGAAAACCGGCCACCCACGCCGTGAGCGAGCCTTGACGTTGCACCATGGACGCTTCAATGCTCATGCCACCTCATCCTTGTACAAAAAAAGATCCGGCGCCTGGCGGATTGCTCCGCCAGGCGCCCCAACGGCTTGAACCAAGCGCGATGTCAAACGCTGCTGCGCGAGACCGGTGCGGCCGTCACGCTGACCGTCTCAGGCGCGCTGCGCGGGCCATGGCGATAGCGCAGCAGGAAGAGGCCGAAGGCCAGCGCCGCCACCAGGCCCGGAATGGCGAAGACCAGGAAATTCATCGTCAGCGGCAAGGCCGCCGCCATCAGCGCGCCACCCAGCAGCGGACCCACGATGGCCCCCGAGCGGCCCACCCCCGAGGCCCAGCCGAGGCCGGTGGAACGGATCGCCAGCGGATAGAACTGGGCGGTGTTGGCATACAGCAGGATCTGCGTGCCGATGGTGGTAGCACCGGCCACGATGATGAGCAGGTACAGCACCGGCGTGGGGCTGTTGTAGCCCAGCAGGGCGATGGCCACCGTGCCCACGGCGAAGAAGCTGACCACTACCTTGGGCAAGCTGAAACGGTCCCCCAGCCAGCCACCGCCGATGGCTCCGACCACGCCGCCGAAGTTGAGCGCCAGCAGGAAGGAGAGCGACGAGCCCAGGCTGTAACCGGCGCTGGCCATGAGCTTGGGTAGCCAGGAGCCGAGCGCATAGACCATCAGCAGGCAACAGAAGAAGGCGATCCAGATCATCAGCGTGCCCACCGTGCGGTCCTGCTTGAACAGTTCCAGCATGGGCGCACCGGACGGCCTGGCGTCGCCCTGCACCAGTTGCACATCGGTACCGGGGACGGCTTGCGGAGCGACCTGTGCCAGCATGGCACGAGCCTGCTCCTGCTTGCCGGCGCGCAGCAGGAAGCCGACCGATTCCGGCAGCTTCCACAGGATCACCGGCAGCAGCACCAGCGGCACGGCGGCGGCGAAGAACATCGATTGCCAGCCGAAGCTGGGCAGCATCAAGATGCCCAGGCCCGCGCACAGCACGCCGCCCAGCGAATAGCCGCTGAACATGATGGCCACCAGGGTGCTGCGCAGGCGCTTGGGCGCGTATTCATTCATCAGCGCCACCGCATTGGGCATGAGGCCGCCGCAGCCCAGGCCGGCGGCGAAGCGGAAGATGCCAAACTCGGTGGGCGAAGTGGCAAAGCCGCTCAGGAAGGTGGAAACGCTGAAGAGCACGAAGCTGATCGCCACGCCCTTCTTGCGGCCGATGCGGTCGGCCAGCGGACCGAAGACGAAGGCGCCGAACATCATGCCGAACAGGGCATAGCTGCCGAGGGCGCCGGCCTGCACCGGCGAGAGTGCCCACTCCTTCATCAGCACCGGCAGCACGGCGCCGTAGATGAACAGGTCATAGCCGTCGAACACCAGCAGCAATGCGCACAGGCACATCACCATCCAGTGGAATTGCGTGAAACGCGCGCCATCGATGAGCAGGCTCACTTCCTGGGTTTTCATGGGGTCTCCTCCTCCTTGGTGTGGGTAGTCTTCCGTGGGCTGCGCTGTTATGGTCTGCTTGCTGTTTGCGCGGACGGATCAGTGTTGTTGCTTGCGTTTCAGGCCGGTGTCGTTCCCTTCTTGCGCAGATGCGCCACCGCCTTGATTTCGATGATGTAACCAGGTCCGCCGCCGAGCATGTGGGCGCCGGTAGCGGTCCAGGCCGGCAACGGGTAGCTGGTCAGATAGCGTTGGCGCACCTTGATGAACAGCGGCAGGTCGCGCATGTCGGTGTGGAAGGTGGACAGATCGACGATATCGTCCAGCGTGCCGCCCGCCGTCTCCAGCACGTGCTTGAGGTTCTCGAAGGCTTGCACGATCTGGGCTTCGCGCGGCTCCACCAGTTGCATGTCGGGACCGCGCCCGATCTGGCCGGACACATACAGCACATCGCCCACCAGCACACCGGGGGCATAGCCGATTTTTTCGTAGACCTCTTCCATTCCCTTGGGGATGATGGCCTGGCGTTCAGACATGGTGTCTCCGTTCGATGGAAAGGGGTTTCAACCGTTGTCGCCACCCGCCACCGGCAACACGGCGCCGGTGATGTAGCTGGCGTCATCGGAGGCAAGAAAGAGAATCGGTGCGATCTGCTCTTCCAGCGTGCCGTAGCGTTTGAAGAAGTTGGACCCGGTGACCTGTTGCACGGCCTCCTGCATCCATGCCTGCTCCTGCGCACTGTCGCCCTCGGCATTGCGCGGCACACGGCGCGGTGGTGCCTGGGTGCCACCGGGCGCGGTGGCCACCACGCGGATGCCCTCTTCGCCGTATTCCATCGCCAGTGCGGTGGTCAGGGCATTGACCCCGCCCTTGGCCGCCGAGTACGGCACGCGGCGAATGCCGCGCGTGGCATTGGAAGAGACGTTGACGATGGTGCCCCGGCCCTGCTGCAGCATGTGCGGCAGCACTGCATGACAACCGTAGAGCGTGGGCATGAGCGAGCGGCGGATCTCGGCATCGATCTGCGCGGCCTCGTATTGGGCAAAGGGGCGCATGCGGATGGCGCCGCCCACGCCATTGACCAGCAGGTCGATGCGGCCATGCAACTGGATCGCCCGTGCCATCGCAGCTTGCGCTCCGGCATAGGTTTCGAGATCAGCGATGAAACCTGTGCCACGCCCTTGAGCGGCCTCCATCGCCACCTCATGGATGAACTCGGCGCGATCCACCAGCAGCACCTGCCCGCCTTCTTGCGCAATGCCCATCGCCACGCCGCGCAGGATGCCCTGGGCCGCGCCGGTGACCACGGCGACCTTGCCGGTGAAGCGAGTGCTCATGCTGCCACCGCCACCGGCTGGCTGGTGACGAACTTCTCGTAATGGAAGCTGGCCGGGACGATGCCCTGTGCCTGGAAGTGCTGCTGTACCGCCTCCACCATCGGCGGCGGACCGCACAGATAAACATCGACCTGGCCATCATGCAGGACCTCGGCCGGCATGTGCTGGGTCACGTAGCCCTGGCGCGGATGGGCAGTGGCCGGGTCGGCCACGCAGGTGGAGAAGGTCAAGCCCGGCAGGCGTTGCTGCAGCTCTTCCAGCCGCTCCACCAGCACCAGATCCTGGTCACGGGTGACGCCATAGATCAGGTGTACCGGCTGCTGCACGCCCTGCCGCACCATCTCTTCCAGCATCGACAGGAAAGGCGCCAAACCGGTGCCACCGGCCAGCATCAACACCGGCTTGTTCACCGGACGCAGGTAGAAGCTGCCCAGCGGGCCGGTCAGTTCCAGCGCATCACCCGCAGCGGCGTTGGCCAGCCAGCCACTCATGAGCCCGCCCGGCACGTTCTTGATGAAGAAGCTCATGCGCGCCGCGCCCGAGGGCGAGCTGAAGGAATAGGCGCGATGCTGGCCGCTGCCGGGTACAACGATGTTGACGTATTGCCCCGGCAGGAAGGCCGGTGCATCCGCACCCACCTCCAGCACCAGTTCAAAGGCGGCTCCGCCGAAAGCGGTCACCTCGGCCACCTTGCCGCCGAACTTCGCAGTACCGGTCTTGCAGGCCGTGGAGCGCACGGGCACGGCAATCACGCAATCGGACTGCGGCACCATCTGACAGGTCAGCACCATGCCTTCGGCGGCTTCATCGACGTTGAGGGCTTCTTCGATGTAGTCGTCGCCCAGCTCGTATTGCCCGCTCTCGGCGCGGCACTTGCAGGTGCCGCACACGCCATCGGAACAATCCATGGGCAGGTTGATGCGCTGGCGGAACGCGGCGTCCAGGACTTTTTCCGTGGCGCCGCACTCGATGATGCGGGTCACCCCGTCTTCAAAATTGAGGGCGATGCGATAGCTGCTCATGTCATGTCTCCTGCGGGCCGGTCAGACGTGATAGACGTCGATGACCTGGCGGATGTAGTCGTTCTTCAGCACGATCTTCTTGCGGGCGATCTGGAAGCCGCCCTCTACCTTGCGCAAGCTCACCAGCGCGGTGCCGAAGAACTGGTCGGTGATCTTGTAGCGGTGCGACAGGGTGTGGAAGTTGTAGCGCACCTCCACCGCATCGTCGCGCTGCTCCAGGATTTCCACGTTGGAGATCATGTGGCTGGTGCGCGGCTCCGGCATGGAGGCGCTGGAGCGTTCGGTCTTGATGCGAAATACGCGGTCTTCCAATCCATCGCGATTGGCGTAATACATCAGCGAAATCTCGCGCTGCGGGTCTTCGGTGAGCTGGTCATCGTCGTCCCAGGCCGGCATCCAGTATTCGACGTCGGGGGCGTACAGTTCCAGCCAGGATTCCCACTGGCGTTCATCGAGGTAGCGCGCCTCGCGGTAGAGGAAGGCGCAGACGGCATCGGGTGCAATGGGCTGGCTCATGCTGCGGCTCCTTCCTGCACGGCGGCGCGCTCCTTGTGGACGGCATGGCGCATCTGCTCGGTCCAGTAATGGTGCTGGCAGACGAAGAGGCCTTCGTCTTCGCTGCGTTCACCGCTCAGCTTGGGGTTCATGCCCATCTTCTTCGCATTCTCGTCGGGGCCCTGCTTCCACAGCGGGGCGCCGCGGCTCATGTCGTTGTAGCGCACCGTCGAACCGGCATAGCCGACCTGGCAGGCGCGGAACTCTTCCAGGTCGTCGGCGGTACCCATGCCGGAGACGTTGAAGAAATCCTCGTACTGGCGGATGCGCACGCGGCGGTCTTCATCGCTCTCGCCCTTGGGGCCGAAGCAGAAGATGCTGATCTCGGTCTGGTCCACGCTGACGGGACGGGCCACGCGGATCTGCGTGCCGAACTGGTCCATCAGGAACACGTTGGGATACAGGCACAGGTTGCGCGTCTGCGCCACGATGGTATCGGCACGCGCCTGGCCGACGCGGGCGGCCAGTTCTTCGCGCTGGTTCCAGATCGGGCGTACTTCGGGGTTCAGGGTATTGGTCCACAACAGGATGTGGCCATTCTCGAAACCGTAGACGCCGGCCACGGCCTTGCTCCAGTTGTTGGCATCGGTGGCCTTGGTGCCGCCTTCCTTGCGGCGGCTCATGGTGGCCGCGTAGTTCCAGTGTACGGAACTGACATGGTAACCATCGCAACCATTTTCCATCTGCATCTTCCAGTTGCCGTCATAGAGGTAGCTGGAATTGCCGCGCAGGACCTCCAGGCCATTGGGGGCCTGGTCGACGATCTGGTCGATGATGACGCGGGTCTCGCCCAGGTACTCTTCCAGCGGCAACACGTCTTCCGAGAGGCTGCCGAAGAGGAAGCCGCGATAGCTCTGGAAGCGCGCCACCCGGGTCAGGTCGTGCGAGCCATTCTTGTTGAAGGAGACCGGATACTCGGTGGTCTTCTCGTCCTTGACCTTCAACAGTTTGCCAGTGTTGGAAAAGGTCCAGCCATGGAAGGGACAGGTGAAGCTGCTCTTGTTGCCATGCTTGCGACGACACAGCATGGCCCCCTTGTGGGCGCAGGCATTGATGACCGCGTGCAGCTCACCGTTCTTGTCGCGGGTGACCACGACCGGCTGGCGGCCGATCCAGGTGCTGTAGTAATCGTTGATCTCGGGGACCTGGCTTTCATGGGCCAGGTAGACCCAGTTCGATTCGAACAGGTGCTTCATCTCCAGCTCGAACAGGTCGGGGTTGGTGAAGATGTCGCGGCGGCAGCGGAAGATACCGTTGGTGGCATCCTCTTCCAGGGCCGTATCGAGCAGGCGTTCAAGCGCGTCGTACTTGTCGGCGGCGAGAGTGTTCATGTGAGCTTTCTCCAGGGTGCAGCCCACCGGCCGCGATGGCGGCCATCGCGGCAGTGCATGCGGCAGGGATCGGGCAGACCAGTGCGCCAGCAGCGCTGGCGCTGGACCATCAGGGGATCAGGCGGCCAGGCGCGGGCGGTCGACCACCTGGTTGTCGGCACCATTGACCAGCGTGGTCAGGGTGATATCGAAGACGATTTCGGCAAACGGACCCTCCAAGCCCTCGGCCTTGATGCTGGCCGCATCGCTGCGTTCGACCAGCGGCGGCACCAGGCCTTCGCGGGTGGCGTAGGCGAAGTCGTCATAGATCAGCGGATCGCCCTCGATGTTGATCTGGGTGGTCAGCTTGCGATGGCCGTCGGCGGTGACGAAGAAGTGGATGTGGGCCGGACGGTTGCCGTGGCGACCCAGTTGGTTCAGCAGTGCCTGGGTAGGACCGGCCGGCGGGCAGCCATAGGCGGCCGGCATGATGCTGCGGAATTTGTAGCGGCCCTGGGCATCGGTGATGATGGTGCGGCGCATGTTGAAGGGCTTTTGCTCGCCGGTCGGATCGAAGTGCGAATAGAAGCCCTTGGTGTTGGCGTGCCAGACTTCCACCTGCGCGCCCGGCATGGGCTTGCCATCGGCGCCGTAGACGGTGCCGTGCATGATGATGGTCTTGCCGGACTTTTCGCTGCCGTCATCCAGGCGCGCGAAGCCCTGCTCCACCGGTGCTCCGGCGACGTACAGCGGACCCTCGATGGTGCGCGGGGTGCCGCCGGTAATGCCCAGGGCGGCATCTTCGGCATCCATGCGCATGTCCAGGAAGCGGTCCAGGCCCAGGCCCGGCGAGAGCAAACCGGCTTCGCTGGCGGCGCCCAGGCGGTTGAGGTAAGCCACGCCGGCCCAGTATTCGTCGGAGGTGATCTCCAGGTCTTCGATGGCCTTGAACAGGTCCGAGAGGATGCGATGCACGATCTTCTTGGTGCGCGCGCTACCGCCTTCGGTGTCCATGCCACTGGCCAGGCGCAGGAAATCTTGGACTTCGGGGGTGCTGAAAATCTTGGCTGCCATGTGATGTCTCCTTTTGGATTTATGGATTGGGGAACTGCGTTTCTTGTTTTATCCGGCCAGGGTGGCCGGCCTCGCTGCTGTCACTGTCGCCCCTTGCTTGCGGTCGCGCCGGAAGTATTGCACACGCTCTTCATCCAGCACGATGCCCAGGCCGGGGCGGTTGGGAATGGCCAGTTCGAAATCCTGGTAGCGCAAGGGCTCGGCCAGGATTTCCTCGGTCAGCAGCAGCGGGCCAAACAGTTCGGTGCCCCACTGCAGCTCACGGAAAGTGGCAAAGGCATGGGCCGAGGCAATGGTACCGATGGCGCCTTCCAGCATGGTGCCGCCATACAGTTCGATGCCGGCCGCGTCGCCGATGGCGGCCACCTGCTGGGCCGCGCGCAGGCCGCCGGATTGTTCGATCTTGATGGCGAACACGTCAGCGCCACCGATGCGCGCCAGCGCAAAGGCCGAGGCAGGACCGGTCAGGGATTCATCGGCCATGACCGCAATGGGATGCCTGCCCTTGAGCCGTGCCAGCGCCTGGGGCGAAGCCACGGGCTGCTCCACCAGTTCGCAGCCGGCATCGACCAGGCCGGCCAGGCCGCGCTGGGCTTCCAGTTCGCTCCAGGCCATGTTGACGTCCACCCGCACCGAACCACGGTCGCCCAGCGCCTTCTTGATGGCGGCCACGTGGGCGACGTCGGCCTCGACCTCGCGGCGGCCGATCTTGAGCTTGAAGATCTTGTGGCGGCGCGCGGCCAGCATGCGCTCGGCTTCGTCGATGTCGCGGGCGGTATCGCCCGAGGCCAGGGTCCAGGCAACCGGCAGGCTCTCGCGGGCGCGGCCGCCCAGCAGCTGCGAAACCGGCAGGCCGGTGCGCTGGCCCAGGGCATCGAAGAGCGCGGTCTCGATGGCGCACTTGGCGAAGCGGTTATCCTGGATGGCCTTGTTCAGGCGCGCCATGATGGCCGGGATCAGGCTGGCGTCAGCGCCCAGCAGCAGCGGCGCGAAATAGGTATCGATGGCCAGCTTCATGCCCTCGGGCGACTCGGCGCCGTAAGCCAGGCCACCGATGGTGGTGCCCTCGCCCACGCCGACGGTGCCGTCCGAACAGTACAGACGCACGAGCATCAGCGTCTGCCCATTCATCGTCGCCATGGACAACTGATGGGGCCGGATCGTCGGCAGATCGACCAGGAAGGTCTCTACCCGGTCGATCAGTGCCGGGGCCGCAGTGTGAAGGTGTGCTTGGGTATCCATGGACTGCATTGAACACCCGGAAGCCCTGCCATTGCCAACACCAAATACGTCTAGTTTCATACCTTTTTTATATAGTTGCAGTGCAACACCATAAAAATCAAAGCATTAGACATCCTTATTCCCCGTGGGATATGATTTTTGGCCATGGACATCAGACAACTGAAATACTTCGTGGCCGTGGCCAATACGCGCAACTTCACACGCGCGTCCGAACAACTGCACATTGCGCAACCGCCGCTGTCACGCCAGATCCAGTTGCTGGAAGAAGAACTGGGCGTGCAGTTGATCCTGCGCAACAGCCGCCCGCTACGGCTGACGGAGGCCGGCCGGGTGTTCTACGAGCAGGCCCTGCAAATCCTCAACCGCCTGGAGCAACTCAAGAACGCCACCCAGCAGATCGGGCTGAACCAGCGCCAGACGCTCTCCATCGGCTTCGTCGCCTCGACGCTCTACGGCGGCCTGCCGATGCTGGTGCGCAAGCTGCGCCAGCATTATCCGGAGGTGGATATCCAGTTGCTGGAACTGACCTCGATGCAGCAGTTTGCCGCGCTCAAATCGGGCCGCATCGACATCGGTTTCGGCCGCATCCGCAGCAATGACGCCACCGTGGCGCGCACCGTGCTGCGCGAGGAAAGGCTGGTGCTGGCGATCCCGCCGGCCTTCCCGCTGGCGGCCAGCCAGCAGCGCGTGAGCCTGAAGGAAGTGCATGGGCAGAAGCTGATCGTCTATCCCAAGGAGCCGCGCCCCAGCTTTGCCGACCACATCCTGAGCCTGCTCAACGACCAGGACATCCAGCCGGCCGAAGTCCATGAGGTGCGCGAGATCCAGACCGCCCTAGGCCTGGTGGCGGCCGAATCGGGGCTGTGCCTGATCCCGGCCTCGGCGCGGCTGCGCAATGACCTGCACTACCGCCTGATCGACGATGCGCGGGCCACCTCGCCCATCATCCTGACCCACCGCATCAACGACAATGCCTGGTACATCGCGGCCATCAAGCAACTGGTGGCCGACATGTACGCCGAGCATCCGGCCTGGCTGGACATCGAGACCAGTTCCTTCCCGGCGACCGGTTTCCCGATGCCTGAGCGGCGTGACTGAAGCGCCAGATCGTCTGCCCAAGTTGACAGTGTGTTGCGCACACGCCTAAACTCGGTTGTGCGAATAAAGGATTTATGTTCGTTTATCGAACAATGCAAGCCCCACCCATAACGACAACGGAGATCACATCATGCTGTTCATGGTTCAAATGCAAGTCAACATTCCCGCCACGCTCGACAAGGCCGCGGCCGATCAGTTGAAGAAGGATGAGAAGGAGATGTCACAGAAACTGCAGCGCGAAGGCAAGTGGCGCGATCTGTGGCGCGTGGTCGGGCAGTATGCCAACGTGAGCATCTTCAACGTCTCCGGCAACGATGAGCTGCACAACATTCTCTCGGCACTGCCGCTCTACCCGTTCATGACCATTTCGGTCACTCCGCTGACCCAGCATCCCTCGGCCATTGCCCAGATTGGCTGATGACAGCCGCATCTGAAGCTTTTTGATTCACACATGCCCGCACCCGCCGTCGCGTGGGGCGCGCCAAGGATTTCTCCATGCCATTTGCAACACTGAACGGAATCAAATTGCATTACCAGCTCGACGGCGATGCAGCCTTGCCGGTGCTGGTCCTGTCCAATTCGCTGGGCACCTCGCTGGCGATGTGGGAGCCGCAGATTCCAGAGCTGAGCAAGCACTTCCGCGTGCTCCGCTATGACACGCGCGGCCACGGCCAGTCCGAGGTCACGCCCGGCCCTTACACCATCGCCCAGCTGGGCAGCGACGTGATCGCCCTGCTCGACCAGCTGGAGATTGCGCAAGCACACTTCTGCGGTCTCTCCATGGGCGGCAGCACCTTCATGTGGCTGGCGGTGCATCACCCCGAGCGCGTGAACAAACTCATCCTCTGCAACACCGGTGCCAAGATCGGCACGGCCGAGGCCTGGAACAGCCGCATCGAGACGGTGCAGCGTGATGGCCTCCCTGCCATTGCCGCCGCCGTAGTCTCGCGCTGGCTGACGCCCGAGTATGCAGAGCAGCATCCGCAGCAGGTCCAGGACCTGACCGCCATGCTGCTGGCCACGCCCGCGGAGGGCTATGCCGGCGCCTGTGCCGCCGTGCGTGACAATGATCTGCGCGAGGCCATTGCCGGCATCCGCGCGCCTACGCTGATCATTGCCGGCAGCGGCGACATTCCGACACCACCGGGCGATGCGCAGTTCATGCGCGCCACCATTCCCGGTGCGCTGTATGTGGAATTCGATGCGGCCCACATCTCCAGCCAGCAGCAGCCGCGCGCCTTTACGCAGGCGGTGGTGCAGTTCCTGACGGGGCAACCCTGAGGGTTCAGCCGGTAGCGACGCTGGCCGAGGGCGTGGGCGACGGGGTACGGCGCAGTTCCAGCCGCGCCAGGGTGTCGACGTCGACCGGCTTGACCAGGTAGTCATCGACACCGGCATCGAAGGCAGCGCGCTTGTCTTCCTCGCTGCTGAATCCCGAGCAGGCCAGCAGGTAGATCTCGCGCGTGGCCGGGGCGGCGCGCAGTGCGCGGATGAGATCGTGGCCGGTCATGTCTTTCAGGCCGATGTCCAGCAGCACGGCATCCGGAATCCATTCCTGCGCCCGCGCGATGGCACGGGTGCCGCTGTAGGCCACCTCGACTTCGTGGCCGAGCAATTCCATGAGTTCTTTCATGGTGTCGGCGATGTCCGCATTGTCGTCCACCACCAGCACGCGCTTGCCCTCCTGCGGCGCCAACTGCGCCAGCGATGACGCGGCCGTCCCGGGCTGGTCCGTGCGGTCGGGGGCGATCCGTGGCAAGACGATGGTAAACAGGCTGCCATGGCCGATGCCGGCGCTATGCGCCCTGAGGCTGCCACCGTGCAGTTCCACCAGGCTGCGCGCCAGCGACAGGCCGATGCCCAGGCCATCCTGGCGGTCATGGCCGAGCGCATTGGCTTGCGCAAACATGCCGAAGATGTCGCCCAGGCGCTCGACTGCAATGCCGATGCCCTCATCCCTCACCGTCAGCAACACCTGATCGGCCTCGGCACGCGCCGCCACGAAGATGCGCGCGCCCTCGGGGCTGAACTTGGCGGCGTTGTGCAACAGGTTGATGAGCACCTGGGCCAGCCGCACGGGATCGCCCTGCACCGCCAGCAGCGGATCGGCCTGATCCAGCAGCAGTTGCTGGTGCTTGCGCTCCATCATCAGCTGGGTCGATTCAACCGCGTGATGTACTACCTCGGCGATACGCGTAGGCCGCAACTGCAGGGCCAGCTTGTTGTGCGACAGGCGCGACACGTCCAGCAGGTCATCGACCAGCCGCACCATGTGGTCGAGGTGATGGGAAATGGTATTGCGCGCGCGCAGCTCCCAGTCCGGCGCCTGCGGTGCGCGCGTGTTGAGGATGCCGATGGCATTGCGCATCGGCACCAGCGGATTGCGCAACTCGTGCGCCAGGATGGCCAGGAACTCGTCCTTGCGGCGGTCGGTCTCGCGCAGCTCCTGCTCTACCTTGGCCAGCCGCAACAGCGCGTGCACGTTGGCCACCAGCTCGGCCGGTTCGATCGGTTCGAACAGGTAGTTGTCGGCACCGCCTTCGAGCGCGCGGATCTTGTCGGCTACGCCGATGTAGGAGGCCGAGGTCTGCAATACCAGGATGAATGACGTGACCGGATCGGACTTGAGCCGTGCGCAGACTTCCATGCCGTGGATGTCGGGCAGTTTCACGTCCAGCAGGATCAGGGCCGGCTTGAGCTCGCGCGCCAGCGCCAGCGCCTCGCTGCCGCTGGCCGCCTCCACCACCCGCAGCCCGGCCTTGGTGAGGATGCGGGTACGCGCATAGCGGGCCGCATCGGTATCGTCGACGTTGAGAATCAGTTGGTCCGGATGACTCATGGCATGCCTGGATTGCGTTGGTGGCAGAAAACGCCGCGATGAAAAAGAAGGGCCTGTTCAATCATGGACTGCAGGGGCGGTCATTTCGTTTCGTGGCCCCGGCAAATCGACCAGCGAGCGCAGCGCCGCCAGCAGCTCGTCGCGTCCCATGGGCTTCCTGAAATACGCGTTCGCGCCCAGCCCCATGGCCTTGCCCTTGTCATCCACCTCGGAGACGATGAGGACAGGCACGTCACAGCGCGCCGGGTCATTCTTGAGCTGCACCAGCCAGTGCCAGGCATCCTTGCCGCCGAGCAGGATATCGAGCACCACGGCGCAGGGCTCGCCATTGCGCCACAGGGCTTCGGCCTCCACCACCGAGGCTGCGGGCACCATGCGGAACTCGGACTGCTGCAGGTAGCGCTGGTACAGCAACTGCTGTTCGGGCCGGTCTTCCACCACCAGCACGGGCAGGATGGCGGTAGCCGCGGCGGGCTCCGCACGCGGCGGCCGTTCCGGCTGGCGCGGCGCGGCAAGCGCAGGGCACTCGGCCGGAATCACCGCACTGAAGGTGGCGCCCTGCCCCGGCGTGCTGCTGACTGCCACCGTCCCGCCCAGCAGGGTAGCGAGCTGGCGGCACAGCGGCAGGCCCAGGCCGGTGCCCTTGACCTGGCCTTGGAGGTGGTTTTCCACCTGGGCGAATTCTTCGAAGATGATGCCGATGTGCTCGGGCGCAATGCCAATGCCCGTATCGCTGACCGAAAAACGCACCGCGCGCCGCTCTGGCAGCGGCTCGGCGGAGACCGTGATACTGCCCTGCTCGGTGAACTTGATGGCATTGGAAATGAAGTTGCGCAGGATTTGCGAAAGCTTGCCCTCATCGGTCACCATCTCGCAGTCCCGTGGCGCGACGAAATTCAGGCGCAGCCTGTCCGATACCAGCAGCGGACGCAGCATGCCGCGCAAGGCGCTGAAGAGCTCGCTCACCTGGAAGCGGCCGGGCTGGAGTTCGACCTTGCCGGCCTCGATCTTGGCCAGGTCAAGCAAGTCATTGACCAGTTCGGACAAGGACTGGGCACTGTCGAGGATGTAGCGCACCTGGCGCTCCTGCTCGGTGGAGAGCTCGCCATCGACGCGATCCAGCAAGAGCTTGGCCAGCGCCCGGATGGACGACAGCGGCGTGCGGAATTCATGGCTCATGTTGGAGAGGAAGCGCGACTTGGCCTCGTCGGCACGGCGCAGGTGATCGGCCTTTTCATCCAGTTCCGCATAGAGGGCGACCACGCCGCGATTGGTGTCTTCCAGCTCGCGCGTCAGTTGCAGCAATTCTTCCTGGCGGCCTTTGAGCTCGGCCAGCGTGGTCAGCAATTCCTGGTTCTGCTGCTGGGTCTCGAACAGCGCCACCCCGGCCGGCGCGGCGACGGCCGCCAGCGCGGCGCCGATCTCGGCGGCCGCATGCGGGGTGATCAGGCGTGCAGCCGGTGGCAGCAGCTTGCGCACGGTCACGACGGTGCCCTGCCCTTTGCCGGTCTGCACGTCGAACGCATCCATGAGCTTGCGCGCGCCCAGCAAACCCAGGCCCATGCCGGTGCTGGAGCGGTACTGGCCCGACAGCACGAGGTGCAGGTCATCGATGCCCGGCCCCTGGTCGCGTACCGTCATCAGCAAGGTCTGCGGCGCGGTACTGCCCTCGATGGCGAACTCGACCTGGCCGCGTCCGGCATAGCGGAAGGCATTGCGCACCAGCTCCGAAATGCTGGTGGCGATGCGCACCTGATCCTGCTGGGCGAAACCGCACAGGTCGGCGATCTGGCGCGCACGCTGGCGGGCACCCACCACGTCGATCTCGCTGCTGATGGAGACGATGAGCAGGCGCTGCGTCATGGCACCTCTCCCCGGCGCAGGACCATGACGCTGACATCATCACGGCCGCGATAGCAATCACGATAGAGTACGGCGGCAATCAATGCCGGATGGGCTTGCTCCAGGCCGGGATAGGCGTCCAGCGACCAGCGGCTGGTCAGTCCGTCCGAATGGAGGATGAGCAGCATCCCCTCCTGCCAGGCAGTCTCGAAGGCCTGCACCTTGCGCAGGTTATGGCCGACGATGCCGTTGGTGGAGACCAGATGCCGCGCCTGTCCTGCCAGGCTGGTACAGCCAGCGATATTGCCAACCCCGGCAAACTGCACCTGGCCGGCGTGCGCATCGATATGGGCAATGGCCACGGCGGCGCCGCGCGTCTTCTGCAAGGCGGCATGCAGGTGCATGGCCAGCACCGGAGGCGGCAAGCCGGGACTGCTGGCCGCCAGCGCGGCCATGACCTCGACCGCTGCATCGGCGGCTTCGGCAGCGGCCTCGCCGTGGCCCAGCCCATCGGCCAGCATCAGCAGCACGCCGTCATCGATGACCGCTGCCCAGCCGGCGTCGCCGCAGGCCTGTTCGCCCGCCAGCGGCAGGCAGACCAGCCCGCATTGCCAGGGCTCGCCAGCCCCAGCGCTCTCCCACAGCACGGCACGCAGGACCGTGCCGTGCCCGGGCCAGGTATAGAAATCGAAGCAGTCGGACTGGCGCCGGATCGCTCCCAGCCCCACCCCGTAGCTGCCTGCCGTGGAATTGCCATCGGCCATCGCCTCGGCGGTATCCTGCATGCCTGCCCCGCTGTCGATGGCCAGCATCTCGATGCCACGCGCCGCTGCCCCGTCGGCCTGGCGGCCCATGACGATGCGCAGCAGGATTTCACCATGCCCGGCATGCTTGAGGATATTGGTGGCCGCTTCGGTCACCACCAGCGCCAGCCGGGCCGCTGGCGCTTGCGCGAAGCCCAGCCGGTGCGACAGGTCGGCCGCAGCGCGGCGTGCCGCTGCGACGTCGACGGTTTCACCGACGGCCACGCAGGCCTCGGTGCGCGGGGCCGTCAGAACAGTTTCCATTTGATGATGCGCACGCGGGTGCCCGCCTGCGGTGCAGTCTCGATATCGAATTCGTCGGCCAGACGTTTGGCGCCGGACAAGCCCAGCCCCAGTCCGCCGCCCGTGGTATAGCCATCGGTGAGGGCCAGCGTGACATCGGCGATACCCGGCCCCTGGTCGGCAAAGACCAGCCGCAAGCCACGCTTGCTGCCGTCCTGGAGTTCATCCACCAGGGCTTCGCCGCCACCGCCGTAGCGCAGGGTATTGCGCGCCAGTTCGCTGGCGGCCGTCACCATCTTGGTCTGCTCGACCAGCGAAAAGCCCAGCCGCACCAGGTGGTCACGCACCAGCTTGCGCAGGCGCACCACGTCTTCATCGGTCTGCAGGGGCTGGGTCAGGAGGGGATGTTCATCCACCGTGTACCTCGCACGACAGGGAGCGCGAAGCCATCAGTCGATCTCCGACTCAAGCAGCCTGACGCCGCGCTCCACATTGAGCGCGGTCCGCACGCCTTCCAGTGTCAGTCCGAGCTCGACCAGGGTGATGGCCACGGCCGGCTGCATGCCCACCACCACGGTAGCGGCATCGAGCACGCGGGCCATGGAGGCGGTGTTGCTGATCATGCGGCCGATGAAGGAATCCACCACGTCCAGCGCGGAGATGTCGATCAGTACGCCGCGCGCACGGTCGCGCACGATGCGTTCGGTGAGGTCATCCTGCAACGCCATGGCCAGGCGGTCGTGCATGTCGACCTGGATGGTCACCAGCAGCAGGCGCCCCATGCGCAGGATAGGGATGCGTTCCATGCCCTACTCCGCGTGCTGCAGGGTAACGCGCGAGCCGGTCTTCCTGAGCGCGACCATGAAGGCATCGGCCAGCGTGGCCTTGGTGGTCACATCTTCCAGGTTCACGCCCAGGTGCACGATGGTCTGGGCAATCTGCGGACGGATGCCGCTGATGATGCAATCGGCGCCCATCAGGCGCGCGGCGGCGATGGTCTTGAGCAGGTGCTGGGCCACCAGCGTATCCACGGTGGGCACGCCGGTGATGTCGATGATGGCGATCATGGCGCCGGTCTCGACGATCTTTTGCAACAGGCTTTCCATCACCACCTGGGTGCGCGCGCTGTCGAGGGTGCCGATCAGCGGCAGCGCCAGCACGTTCTGCCACAGCTGCACCACCGGGGTGGACAGTTCCAGTAGTTCCTGTTGCTGGCGCAGGATGACCTGTTCGCGCGCCTTCTGGTGGACTTCGATGGTGTACAGGCCGAGCTTGTCAAAGAGCGCACTGGTGACGGCGATCTCCTGGGCCAGCAGCAGCGGCTGCTCGCCCAGGGCACTGCGCAGGTGGTCGAACAGCGGTTCCTTCAGGGCGAACACGAAGCTGGCCGTGTCCAGGGAGGAGAAGCCCTGCAGGGCGCGCGTGCGCGACACTTCGCCCAGCAGATGGCGCACATCGGCCCAGTCGCTGCCATCGGTGTCGCCGCTGGCACCGCCGTCCACGGTACGGCCAAGCAGGTTCAGGAATTGCTCGGCCTGGCGGCGGATCTCGAATTCACCGCTCTTTTCCTTGCGGCCGAGCTTGGAGGTCAGGGTGCGCAGCCAGTCGTCGAGCAGGCTCTGGTGATGCTGTTGGAGGATGTGGCCAAGTTGTTCGGTGCGGGCGGAAGTCATGTTCTTGTTCTGTCCTTGATGGGCCTGCCGTGGCCACCACCTTCATCGTGACATGGGGATGGCCGGCTGGCGCTATGGTGATAGGCATAACGATCCGGCGTCACCGGTCCCCTTGGACGCGCGGTCAAGAACATTCTAGGTGACTCGGCTTTGAAGCCATGCAAGACAACGGCTACAAGCCGTGTAGGAATTGATTACCTGTCCCGGCGCACGGGCATGCGCGGCCCATCAATTGCTGGCAGCCAAGATTCATGCAATGCGCGCAGACATGCTGCCTCGACGTCGCGCAGGGTGCTCGCTCCACTGCTCCATCATGCAGCAAACCGGCGCGTGGCCGGCTTGCTGTCCTTTCTCTGTGCGGGCCCGGGCCTGCGCTCAGGCGTCCAGCCGCAAGCGCCGCTGCAGCACGCCGATGGGTGGCGCCCAGCGGGCGTCTCGCGGTTTCTTCGAAGTCACCAGGGTGACATCGGCCGGTTCGAAGACTTCGACGTTGTGCGTGATCGGTGTGGTCAGCACGTATTGCGCGCGGGTGGACTTGAGGAAGTTGCCGACCAGCTGGATGTTGCGCACGTCCAGGTGGGCAAAGGGTTCGTCGATGAAGACGAAGCCGCCCGGCATGTCGTCGTCCTTCAACAAGCCCACCAGCAGGATCAGCGACTTGATGACCTGCTGACCACCCGACGCCTCGCCGTCATTGAGCCCGATCTCGCCCTTGCCGTCGAAGTTGAAGCTGACCTTCAGTTCGGCCTGGCGCAGGATGGCGTCGTCATTGTCGAGATGCGGCAGGTCGGCGCTGACCACCACCCCGGCCAATGCGCCCAGATCGACGATGTTCTTGCGATAGCGGCGTACCGTGGCGCGCAGCACGTCGATGTAGCGCTCGCGGGCGTTGCCCACGGCTTCCTCGGCCTGGGCATTGCTGATCTTGCGCGAGTCCAGTTCGTTACGCTGGTTGCCCACCGTGCCCTGCATGATGAGGTGCTTGTCTTCGACCGTGCCGTCTTTCTCCCACTGGCCGGTTTCCAGTTCGTTTTCAACCGAGGCCATGCGCAGCTCGGCCTGCTTGGCGTTGCTGTATTTCTCGTAGAGCGCCTGCACCGCATCGGGGGCGATCCAGCGCGCCGGGAAGCGGCCCTTCTGCGCACGCGAAGCCAGGGCACGGGCACGCTGCTCATCGTGGCGCAAGCGCCAGTCGCGTTCCTGCCCGGCCAGGTCGCCTTCGCTGTCGCGCAGACGGCGTTGCAGGGCGTCGTGCTTGCCGTCGAGGATGGTGCGCTGTTCGATGGCCTCGGCATGTTGGGCGTCCAACTGGCTCCAGCGTTCACTTGCAGCGGCGCGCGCCTCGCGCAGGGCCGGCAACTGTCGCCGCGCCTGCTCGAATTCTTCACTTCGCTTCGCCAGCGCCTCTGCGGCGAGGTGGCCTTCGGTGGCTTTCTTGGCGGCGTCGAGCTGGCGCTTGATGTCACTTTGCTTGAGCACGACGTCGGTCAGTTGCTCATCCAGCGTGGCCAGACGCTTCTGGATGGAGGCCTGACGCGCCGCCAGTGCAGCCGCACCGAACTGGTAGTCGCCCGGATCGCGCCAGACGCTGCGCCCGCCCCGGCCATCGCGCCAGTAGGCTTGCGGGGTGATCCATTCGCCGCCGCTGCGCGCGCCTTCGGCGGTGTCGGCCACGCGGCGGATCTGTGCCAGCTGGCGCAGCAGCCAGGACGGTGCCTTGGCCGAGAAGCGCAGCACCGCCAGGAGACTCTCTGCCGGTGGCTGCGTGGTGGCGGTGGCGGCATCGGACACCACGTAATGGCGATAGCGCTCACGCTCGGCCAGGGCCATGGCGGCGGCTTCATCCTTGGGATCGTCCAGTACCACTACCCAGCAGGAGGCGCGCAGCACGCCTTCGGCGGCGGCACGCCACTGGTCGTCCGCAATCTCGATCACATCGGCCAGCAGGTGATGCGCAATGCCCGCCTGGCGCAGCGCCCGCGTGAACTGCTGTACGTCGCCCGGGCGCGGTGCCTGGTGCTGCCCGGTCAGGCGCTCCAGCGCGCCGCTAGCGTCCTTGCGTTGTTGTTCCAGGTCGCGCCAGCGGTCGTGCAGGGTGTTCTTCTGCTGCTCCAGTTCGTCCACGCGCGCCAGCAATTGCGTGGCGTCGCCTTCCACGGCCGACAGCGCCAGCAGTTCATCGGCCTGCTTGACCAGTTCTTCCACCGGCTTCTCGGCGTCGCGTGCCTTTTGCTGGGCTTGCTGCGCCTCGGCCTTGTCGCGTTCCAGCGCGGCCACCTTGTCGCGGGCGGCTTGCTGCTGTGTCAGCAGGGCCGATAGCTGCAGGGTGTCGCTGCTGCGCTGGCGGCGCAGATGATTGTGATGCAGGCGCTGGCGATGCAGTTCGCGCAGGCGCGTGGCCGTCGTCTGGCGCTCTTCATGCCAGCGCAAGACCGGAATCACTTCGGTGGCCAGGGTTTCGCGTTCGCGCAGCTTGCCCTGGTATTGGCGATAGAGCGTCACGCGGCTGTCGAGCTGGGCCAGTTGTGCTTCGCTGTAGGCCAGTTCCTGTTCGGCCAGGGTGACCTCGGCGGCCAGGTCGCGTTGATGGCGGCGGGCTTCTTCGTAGCGGTCCAGCACTTCCTGGTCGCCGAAGACTTCAAAGACCAGGCGCAGCAATTCCTTGGGCGAGAATTCGCACAGGCGGTCGGTCTGGCCCTGTTCCAGCGCCAGCACGCGGGCGATTGCACGCGACAGGCCAGCGCCTTCGAGGCGCTTGCGCCAGTGGTCCAGGCCCAGCCAATCCTTCTCGGGCAATTGCGCCAGGGTTTCGATGGCGACGTCGCCATCGCTCATGCAGTAGCGGCGCTGCCAGTCGCCACCATTGCGCTCGATGCGGCAGGCCAGCGTGACCTGATCCGCATAGAGCAGGTTGCGGGCGAAGGGACGGGTCGAGGTCTGGCGGCCATGCGGGCGGTTGTCCACGGTGGCGCGCAGCCAGGTGGTGTCGGCATTGGCGTGACGGGCGTAGGTCTTGTAGCTGCGCCCGCCCGAGCAATCCAGGCCCAGCAGGGTACGCATGGCGTCCAGCAGCGTGGTCTTGCCCGAACCATTGGGGCCGGCGATGGTGATGATGGAACCGTCCAGGGGGAGCGTGAGGCGCTGGCAATAATCCCACTGCAGCAGTTCCAGTGATTGCAGGTGGAACATCAGGCGTCTCCCTCGTCGGTTTCGGAGGGGGCTTCGGCCTCGGCCGGCTCCTCTTGCGGTGCGCCGCTGTCGTCACGCGCGGTGGCACGGGACAGCACGTCGCCCAGCGCGCCATCGAGGATGCGCGGGGCCAGCGCATCGTAGTCCAGCAGCAGGTCCAGCAAGGGGCCTTCGGCGATGTCATCGCCACGGCGCACGATGAAGCCATGGGCTTCCAGGCGGCGCAGGTTGCCATCCATGCGCATCTTCTTGCCGAGCTGGTTGCCGAAGTCGGCCAGCAGTGCACGGTAGGACACCACCGGGCTGACCTCGGCGGCGGTGGGCATGGGTTTTTCGGTCTGGAACATTTCGTCCTGCTGTTGGCCCTCGTCACCGGCGGCGCGGGCTGACTGGCGTTCGCGCTTGGGCAGCACGATCAGCGCCCACAGCACCACCAGCAGCGAAATCGCATCGCGCGGCAGGTCGAGGTTGTTGTTGGCATTCATGCCGGCCTCGCCGAAGACGGCGGACTCGGCCGGGCGCACCAGGGCCACGCTGATGTGGTCGGCGTGGATGTTGTCCACCAGGCGCAGGCCGACCTGGGTCAGGCGGTCCTGCAGGGCTTGCCACAGGTCGGCATCGACCAGGGCGCGGCGCACGCGCGGGTGCTTGCGGGGCAGCCAGCGGCGCGCCAGCAGTTCGGCGGCCAACAGGCCGGCCTCGTCTAGGGTCTCACTCATGCGGTCTTTCCGGAGATGGATCGGGATGGACGGCCCCGGCGCTCATGGCGGCGACCACGGGGTCATCGAGTTGTTGGACACGCGGCAGGAAGCCGGCTTGCCACGGCAGGCGCGCCAGGTCGCCGGTCTGTCCCTGCAGCGTGCGGGCCTGCGGGTCGCCCAGCAGCGGCAGCAATTGCAGGCGATAGGCGGCCTTGCCGAAGCTGCCGCCCAGCACCACCGAGGACAGCGGCTGGGGTTGCGGCGCCGTGGCCTCTTCCCCTTCCGGCATGGCGCCCAGGCGGGTCAGTTGTTCGATCAGCTCGCCCAGCTCGGCCGGCATGCGCAAGGCTTCGATCTTGCCTTCCACCGCCTGGGTCGGCGGCGGCAGGCCTTGCGAACGCTGGGCATCGGGACGGTCGCGCTCGAATTCGCCTTCAGCCACGTCCAGCAATTCGTGTCCGCTGACAAAGACCGGCTTCACACCGATGGACAGCGCCTCGCCCATCAATGCGGACAAATCCGGATGCCCTTGCAGCCAGCGCCGCACGTCCGAGCTGGTCACGCCGGTGCTGCCGAGCGTGACGCGCTGGCGGTCGGCCTGTTGCAGGGCGCGGGTGAACTGGCTGGCCATGGTCAGCAGACGCGCCTGGCCATTGCCGAGGGCGCGGGCTTCGCGTTCCAGGCGGGCGTCGGCGTGTTCGCTGCGGATCAATGCGGTCAGCGCTTCACCGGCGCGGTTGACCAGTTTCAGGGCGCGTTCGAAACGCGGCTGAGCCTGGCGCAGCAGGGCTTCCGAACCGCTGGCGATGGCGTCGGCGAACTGGTCGTGCAGGCGCGCCAGCTGGGCGTGCAGGTGACGGATCTGGCTGGCGTCGGACAGGCCCAGCGCCTGCGCGCCGGCCACCTGGGACAGCAGCGCGGCCATCTCGTCATCCTCGCCGACGGCCCGCGTGAGCGGCGCCAGCAGGGCTTGCACCTGCTGGGCGATGGGCGAGAGCTGGTAATCCTGGCCGGTGGCGTCCCAGACCAGCAGGCCCAGGTCGCGCAGGCGCTTCAGGGCGGCTTCCATGGCCTCGGGCTTCAAGGCATAGAAGAGCTGGTTCAGGTCTTCGCGCTGCAGACGGCCCTGCGGCTGCGCCGCCAGTTCGAGGAACATCCAGATGCGCAGGCGCGCTGCCGCCTGGCCACCGGAGACCAGACCGCGCAGCGCGTCCAGCACGTCCAGCCGCTGGCCGAGGCCCCAGGCCAGGGGCGCTTCGGCGGCTTGCGCGGGATCGCGGAAGTAGCTCTCGAAGGAGCCGGATTCATGCTCGTCGGCAAGGGGAGCGGGGTCGAATTCTTCTGTCAATTTGTCGTGGAGGTTGTCCAGGCACTGGCCTGGGTCCTGCCCGGGTCGGTGGGCGGACCGGCAAGTTTAGCAGGCCCCGGGGGCGGCCTCCAGCAAAGCGGACACCGGCGCACAGGAAAACGGGCCGGAAAGGAAATGATTTATTGCATTAATGCAACATTAATGCCCTTTAGAACAGCATTAACGTTGGCTTAATGATGTGTCAACGCGCCAGCGCGATGGGTTCGTAGGGCGTCTGCAGGTCGCGCTCGGGGATTTCCCAGATCACCAGCTTGGGCGGGGTCTGGGTGAAGGCGGGATTGGCGAAGTATTCGCGGGCGCTGCCGGAGAACTTGCCGCCGTCCCTGGCAAAGCTGCCGATCTTCGCGCCCAGCGCCTGCTGCAGGAAACCGGCGAAGTTGGAATTGCGCGAGAAGGAGGTCCCGATCAAGGCCACGTTGGGCAACTGGCTATCGCCCAGCAGGTCATCCAGATCATCGCCACCCTTGGCCGCCCCGCCCTGCCCTGCGGCGGGCACTTCAGTGAAGACGGTCGCGGCCACGCTCTCCGGGGCCGGTTGCCAGCGCAGCGGCAGCCAGTCCAGCCCGGCCAGGTGTACCAGGTCGCCGGGACGGCGCGCCAGCGGGCCGGGCTGGGCGGTATAAGCCTGCCGGGGCATAGCCTGGAAGCCGGAAGCGGCGACGCGCCCGGCAATCACCTGAGCCGCCGCGCGGGCACCGGTCTCGTTCCAGTGGGTATCGGTATGCAGGTAGGCGCCCGCGCCCAGCGGTGCCAGCGTGGGGGCCAGGTCGATGGCGGTCACGCCGGCCTGCTGCAAACCAGCCACCCACTGCGCGGCACGGGTATTCAATTCGGCCGGACGCGTCAGGCCACACAAGGCGCTGGCGGCAATGCGGCTCTTGTCCGGCACCACCGCCACCAGCAGCTGGATGCCGCGCCGGGCCAGCGCGGCACGGATGGACAGCACCGCCGCGCGCTTGGCCTGGGCATTGTCCTGGGCGTGGGGATGGACCTGCAATTCTTCGGCGAGGAACAGCCAGCCGGGGCAGCCGCTGCGCACGCGCGGGCCGGTGTCGCCCAGCAGCAGCCAGCTGCCGGCACGTTCCAGCCTGGCAGCCTCATCGGGCAGCCAGGCGTTGGAAAGCTGCCTGGCCAGTTGATGGGTCAGCTCACCATGCAGGGCGTCGTCGCGGGTCCAGCTGGCGGGCAGCCACTCGACCTTGCCGCCTTGCACCAGCCAGGCGCAGGACAGCAATCCCGCGCCCAGCACGGCGGCCAGCGCCAGGCCGGACCAGCGGCTGGCACGGCGCGCCAGTGCGCTGGGGGCAGCGGGGGTGTGGGGAGCGGCAACGGGAGGCGTGCTCATCGTGGATTCAGAACTGGAAGTAAAGGAAAGGCACTGTCTCGCGGCTGGCGATCAGGGCGAAGGAGAGCAGGAAGGCGGCAATGGGCCACACCCGCACGAAGCAGAGATACAGGGTGCGTTCGCCCCAGAGCGCTTCCAGCGCCGACTGCCACAGCGGCACGACGATCCAGAACAGCCCCAGCAACACGGCCAGCGCCTGCACCGGGCGCAGCATCACGGCCAGGGCATCGCTCAGGCCCAGCCCATGCAGGCCGAACTGGCCGGCATACATGGCTGCGGCCGTGGCGAAATCGGGCGCGCGGAACAAGGTCCAGGCCAGGCACACGAACAGCAGCGTCAGCGCATGGGCCAGCCACGAGGGAATGGCGGGCAGCGACGAGCGCGACCAGGCGCGGTCAACGCACAGCGCTACCCCGTGGGCCGAGCCCCACAGCAGGTAATTCCAGCTGTCGCCGCCATGCCAGAGACCGGCGATGGCCATGGTCAGGAACAGGTTGCGATAGGTCTTCCACACGCCATGGCGGTTGCCGCCCAGGCCGATGTAGAGATAGTCGCGCAGCCAGCTGGACAGCGAGATGTGCCAGCGCCGCCAGAAATCTTGGATGCTGCCGGCCAGGTAGGGATGGTTGAAGTTTTCCGGGAAGTGGAAGCCCAGCATCAGGCCCAGGCCGATGGCCATGGCGCTGTAGCCGGAGAAATCGAAGAACAGCTGCATCGAATAGGCCAGGCAGCCGATCCAGGCATCCACGAAAGTGGGCTGTCCCAGGTGGAAGGCGGCATCCACCAGCGGCGAGAGGGTATCGGCCACCAGCACCTTCATGGCCATGCCGACCATGAAGCGGCGCGCGCCCAGCGAGAAATTCTCGCGGTTGAACCAGCGCTGGGTCAGTTCGCGCTGCACCCAGTCATAACGGATGATGGGGCCGGCAATCGAGTGGCCGAACATGGAGATGTAAGTGGCGTAATTGATGAAGCTGCGCTCCACCGCCACCGTGCGCCGATGCACGTCCACCAGGTAGGAGATCGCCTGCAGCACGATGAAGGACAGCCCTGCCGGCAGCGCCACCTTCTGCCAGGCCAGCGGCAAGGCACCGTAATGCTGCATCACCTCGCTGACGGTAGCGGCGACGATGTTGGCGTACTTGTACCAGACCAGCACGGCGGTATTGAAGACCACCAGCGCGATCAGCAGCACCGGGCGGCGCTGGCCGCCCTGCTGGCGCGCACGGTCGACGAACAGCCCGCCGACCCAGGCCACGATGGTCAGCACCACGTGCAGCGACAGGAACAGCGGGCTCAGCCAGCCATAGAAAAGCCAGCTGCCCGCCAGCAGCACGCCATTGCGAGCGCGTTGCGGCACGAGGGCATAGACCAGCAGGAACAGCGGCAGAAACAGCGTCAGGAACTCAAGCGAGGCAAAGACCATGGCGGGGTGCAGTCAGGCAGTCGATCAATTGGCCAGCTTGTCGGTGGCCGCCATCAGACGCGGGCCGCTGGCCGAGGGCATCAGCAGGACGCTGTAGCGTTCGCCGGCCTTGAGTTCACCCAGGTCCAGTACCGGGCCGGTGTTGGCACCGCCGCAGACCAGTTGCACCGCGAGCTTGACCGGATTGATCGAACGACGCTGCAATCCGCCTTGCGCCACGCCCTTGAACAGGTCAGCAGTGCGCCCGGCCGGACGCAATGCCGCCGCCGCGCAGGAGGCGTCGAGATTGAAGAAGGCCAGCGAGGCCTTCAGGCCATTGAAGTCGTCCGGATTGTCCTGCACGGTGACCTGGCGGATGCCCTTGGCGTCGGGCAGCACCACCACGGTGGCGAACTCGCCCGGCTTGGCCTGCACGCCCAGTTCCAGGCTCTTGCCGGCCACCGTCAGGGTGCCCTTGATGGTGGACTTGGCCTGCACCGGGAAGAAGGACGAGACCGGCTTGGCGGCCTCCAGCTTCAGCGGCGGCTGGCCCTTCTGCGCCACCACCTGCAGCGGCTCGCTGGTGCCGTTGATGAAGCGGATGAAGGCGGCATCCTCGGCCGGTCCGGTCGGATAGAGCGGGATGTCGCCCGCCATCGCGCCGGCGCTGCCCAACAGGGCGACCGTGGCGGCCAGTGCGCGCAGCACGCTCATTACTTGCCTCCCTTGGCGCTCACGGCGGAGGCCGGCAGCTTGCCCAGTGCATCGCCGATGGCGCTGCCCCAGGACTTGTAGCCGGCCACGGTGAAGTGCTGGCCATCGGTGGTGATCCACTGGCCGGGCTTGGACATGGCCAGCGAATCGATGTAGGTGCAGGGCGCCACGTTGGCGGCCAGGAAGCGCGACATCAGTTCGGTGCGCGCATCGTTCTTGTGGTACATGCCGCCGGCCTTGCCCCAGGCCGGGCCGACCCAGGCGCATTTGGTGCCGGTGGCGGCAATCGCCTTGGTCAGGCTGGTCACGCTTTGCCAGGCCCAGGCCTTGGGGAAGTCCGGCTTGTCGTAGGAGGCCATGGTGTCGCCGATGACCAGCACCACCAGGTCCGGCTTGTCCTTGGCGATCAGCTCGGCCACCGGTGTGGTGGTGGCGTCGCGGCCCTTGATCTGCAGCTTGCCGTTGTTGACCTGCTCGGCGCCGCAGTCGACCTTCTTGGTGGTCAGCCAGTCGCCGGCGCTGGCGCCGCAGGCGCCAATGGAATGGACCTTGGCGCCCATCTGGACCAGCTTGGCGTTCAGGGGTTCGGTGAGGTGGTCGGCCAGGCTCATGTGGCTTTCGCCCAGAACCAGGATACTCAGACCAGCGAGAATGGATGCAGCTGCCATGGCAATCTCTCTATCAAAAAATAAGGATCAAGTCGGGTGGAGGTCAGTTGGAGTAAGGCGAACGGTAAGGGCTCACCGGCAGGGTCAGGAAGCTGCCCTGCATGTCCTCCAGGGTGTAACGCAAGTACATGGCGACGTTGAGTTCGCGGAAGTCGCTCGAATTGTTCAGGCGCAGCGTGCCGCCCACGAACAGGCGCGGGGCGAAGCGGTATTCGCCGCTGCCTTCCAGGCTGTAGCCCAGGCCGGTCTTGGTCTGCCCGCCATAGGTGTTGCCGCTGGCGGCCTGCAGCGCCGAATCGGTGGGGAAGTAATTCGCACCATCCTGGCGGAAGTACTGCACGCCCGCCGAGCCCTTGAGCTGGAAGGTGTAGCGGTCGCTGCGCCGGGACCAGGTAACCGGCACGCCCAGTCCCAGGTAGGCCTGCGGGCTGAAGTAGCCGCCGTGGCCGTAGGTATAGAAGTTCTGGTTGTTGGCGTAGCTCAGGACGGTGGCCGACACCCCGGCCGTCATCTTCTCGTCCTTGCTGTTGGCCAGATACTGGTAGGCACCGCCGCCAACTTCCATGCGCGTGTTGGATTCCACGTTGTGGCCCATCAGGCTGTGCAGGGAGCCATAGGCATACACGCCGGTCTGCGCATCGTCCGAACTGATCTCGGCACGTGCGCCATTGGCGGTCACGCCGCCCCAGGAAAGGCCCGCGCGCGGGTCGGTGCTGCCGGCAAAGGAGGTAATGCTGTCGTTGACGGCGCGGCGCGAGACGGTCACACCGAAGCGGTTGGTACTGCTGCCGGCGATGGGCTGCTCCACACTGACGCCGCCGACTACGTTGGCATAGCGGAAGCCGGTTGGCGTGGTGCCGATGTCGGCCTTGACGCCATCATCCGGCCGTTCATAGGCCACTGCCACGCCCACGCCGCTGGCACTTTGCTTGCCCACGCCGCTGGCGCTGGAACCGCCGCCGCCAAAGCGGCTGGCGGCGTTGTCGCTCATGGTGCCGCCATCCAGCGAGACCGGCGTGACGCGCACGGCCACGCGGTCATTGCCGACCGGCATGTTCACTTCCAGCGGGGCTTCGATATCGTTGATGCGGCTCAGGCCCGATTCGCCCGAGTTGGTGCGCACCACCACGCCTTGGGTGACGTAGGCGCTGCGGGCCTGCAGGATGTCGTTGAGGGCACGCTGGGCGGGGCTCAGATTGTCGGCCGGCAGAGCACCCTGCCCTTGCAGCGCCAGCAAGGCGCGCTGGGCGGCCGTGGCGGTAGCTGGCAGCGCTGTGGACGCTGTTGCGGAGGTGGCTGCCTGCAAGGGCTGGACGGCCTGTGCATTGGTAGCCGAGGCGGGCGTGGCCGTGCTGAACACCGGACCGAGCGCCTGGCCGTAGGCCACCGCAGGCGCTGCCGGCGTGGCGGCTGCACGGGACGTGGCCGGGGCTGGCAGGACATCGGCCCCAGCCGGTGCTGCCGCCAGTGCCACCGGACGCAGCAGAGTCTCGGCCGGCGGCGGAATGGCGGCCAGGTCGTCGTTGCCCGGCAGGCGGCGCTGGGTGCGGAAGGGATTGATGGCCGGATCGAAGCCATTGCCCTGCGCGGCCAGGCTGCGCTGGCGGGCGGTATTTTCGATGGCCACCGCCTTGCGCAGCAGGGCCGTGGCTTCGCCTACCTTGCCCAGGGCGCGATAGATGCGCGCGGCCTCGGTCAGGGTGGTGGGGTCGCTGCTGTCGAGCTGGCCGAACTGCTCCAGCAGGGTAACGGCGTAAGCGTTGTCGTGCGCCTGCATGGCGGTGTCGGCTGCGCCCAGCAGCACGTTGACGTCGCGCGGATTGCGCTCGGCCAGGGGCTTGTAGAGCGCCAGTGCGCGCAGATTGTCGCCGGCCGCATTGAACATGCGCGCCAGCGCCGAGATGGCGCCGACGTCGGTGGGCCGCTGCGACAGTGCCGGGGCCAGCGTATCGTAGGCGGCCGCCAGGTTGCCGCCCTCGCGCAGGCGTTCGGCCTGGCGCACGCGGTACTGGAAGCGCAGATCGTCATATTGCTTGCGGGTGGCCACGTCCATGTTCTGCTTCTGCAAGGACGTGAGCACGCTGTAGACCTGCGCATCTTCACCGGCCTTGAGCAGGATGCCCGCATATTGCAGGCGGGTACCGATGGTGGGCTGGGCCGGTGGTGCAATGAGCGGCTGCATCAGCGCCATGGCGCGCGGCGTGTCACCCGCATCCACATAGGCCGAAGCCAGCGTGCCGGTGCGTTCGGCGCTGCCGGCAGCCTCGGGTTGCACGCGGTCCAGCAGGGCCAGCGCTTCCTGGCGCTGGCCGGTCTTGGTCAGCTCGACCGCATGGCCGACCTGGATGGTCAGCGTGACCTGACGTGTCAGATCCGTCATGGCGGCGGTGCGGCGTGCGTCTGGAATGCGGCGCAGGGTGTCGAGGGCATCCTGCCATTGCTCCATCTCCACGGACAGCAAGGCGCTGGCGTAGAGCGCATCGACGTTATCGCGATGCTCGCGGGTGAAGTCGTCGATGGTCACGCGCGCCTGGCGTGACTGGCCGGCCTTGACGTACAGGCGTGCCAGGTCGAAGGTGGTCCATACGTTGTCGGGGTCGTTGCGCACGGCTTCCCGCATGGCGTCCAGCGCGGCATTGAGATCGCCGCGCTGCTCGGCCAGGTTGGCCTGCTGGGTCGCACGCAGCGCGCGCAGGCGGCCCTGGTCGCCGAACTCGGCCTGCTGCTGCGGGGTGAGCTGGTCGAGCAGGCGCAGCGCTTCTTCGGCGTGGCCGGTTTGCGAGAGCACGTTGATGAGACCACGCAAGGCGCCCAGTTGCCCCGGCTGCACTGCCAGCACCTGACGATAACGTGCGGTGGCGGCGTCAAAGCGGCCGGCCGTGGCTTCGATGTCGGCGATGGCGACCAGGCCGTCGGTATTCTTGGCGTCCAGGCGCAGCGCCTGGGCCAGCGCCTCTTGCGCCGGCGCGGTCTGGCCGCGCGCCTGCAGCTCGCGGGCACGCTGGATCAGCAGCCAGTAGCGCACACTGTCGAGGGCCTTCTTCCAGCCGTTGCCGCCCTTGGCCACGGCGCGCGCGAGCAGGGGTTCGGCTTCGGCCAGACGGTTCTGCTGCTGGCGTACCACGCCCATGCCGCCCAAGGCATCGGTCTCATCGGGATGGGTCTGGAGCTCTTCCTGGAAGGCCTTTTCGGCTTCCTGCAGGTCGCCCTTTTCGAGCGCCTGCAGACCGCGCGAGAGCACCGTGGGCGGCTGCGCGCCGGGCACCTGGGCACGGCCCTTGGCCAGCAGGTCGCGGATGTCCTTGTCGTCCGGATGGGCCTTCAAGAATTCTTCGAACAGCGGGAACTGCGCCGGTTTCGGCGGGCCCAGCCAGGTCAGCGCCAGGCGCCAGCTTTCATCGGCGTCGCCGGCGATGTCGACCTGCTTGGTCAGGCGCGCGAGTACGCGGATGCCCTCGACCCGGCTGTCTTCGTGGCGTGCCAGCTGCTTGCCGTAGAACAGGGCCAGGATGGTGTCGCCCGGGGTTTCCCGCAGCAGGCGTTCCATGCCCTTGCGCGCTTCCGGCCAGCTGGCGTCGCTGAAGGCGAGGTTGTTGTAGTACTCGCGGCCGATGGTGCCCGAGGGCGTCAGGCCGTTGAACATCTTGCGGAAGGTGTCGGTGGCGCGGTCGCGCTCGCCGGCATCGGCCAGGCGCCGCGCTTCGGCCAGCAGGGCCTGGTTTTCCGGACGCGCCAGCGCGATGTCCTGCATCAGCTGGCGGGCTTGCCAGGGCTCGGGCGAGATCGCTTGCAGGCGTTGCAGATAGGCGTTGGCCTGCTGCGGCTTGTTCTGCTTCACGCTGATCAGGCCCATGCCATACAGGGCATTGACCTGGGCCTGGTCCAGCTGCAGCACTTTCTGCCAGACCTCGGCGGCGCGCTGGTTGTTGTTGCGCGCCTGCCAGTACTGGCCCTGCTCCACCAGCTGGGCCTGGATATCCTCGGGCGCGGCCAGGGCCGGTGCGGCAGGTGCACCCAGCAGCGCGGCCAGCACTCCGAGGGCTAACGTGGTACGGCGCGTGCGCATGACTTCTCCCAAGACAGATTGAGTGTTCCGTCATCGCGGAACTGGTATCGCTTCTCGGCCCATCCGGTTCCGAACAGGCCCAGCATGACGTTGTAGTAAAGGATTTCGGGTTGCGTACTGGGCTGGGCCAGTGCGCCTTCCAGTTGCTGAGTGGCGCGGGCTTGCCATTGCGCGGCCAGTGCGCTTTCGCCCTTGGCCTGGAGATACGGCAGCAGCGCCGCACCAAAGCCGAAAGGCGCCTGGCCTTCGGTGGCGCCGGTGGTGACTTTCACCTTCTCGGGGGGCGCACCCGTGGCCGCGATCACTTGCCGCATGCCGTCCAGCGCCGCCAGCAGCGGCGCCGCCTCGGGGTCGCGCGCGGGCGTCATGCCGGCCCACAGGTAGACGCGGATGGCGTCATAGCTGCCCAGCTCGCCCTTGGCCGGATCGACCATGAACTGGCCGGTCTGTACGGCCGTCATCTTGTAGCCGACCCAATCGGCAACAAAGCCCATGGGACTGGTGGCCTGGATCATGCGCACGGTGTTGGTGGCGATCTGCTGCCAGGGGCCATTGGGCCGTTCCTTCTGCAGGCGGCGCAACAGGGGTAGCGGCAGGTAACTCGGATTAAGGGTCCAGACCTGGTTGCGCTGGTTGAAGCCCAGCGGCCCCGGCAGCACCATCTTGCCCAGGCCCGGCAGCTCCACCACCAGGCGGGCTTCGATGCTGTCGAGCAGGCGCAGGGCATCGCTGCGATAGGTCGGGCGATGCCACAGCCGGCCCGCTTCCAGCAGCGCATAGGCGATCCACAGATCGGCATCGGAGGCCGAATTGGCATCCTGCAATTGCCACTTGCCATCGGCGCCCTGCCCCCACAGCCAGCCGGGGAGGCGGTTGACGGCCTCGGCGCCCATCATGTTGCTCCGGGTCCAGTTCCACACCTGGTCGAAGCGCTCGGGATCATTGGCAATGAGCGCCAGCAGCAGGTTGTAGGACTGCCCTTCGGAGGTGGTGTGGTTGGCTTGCAGGCTCGAATACAGCACCCGCCCGTCCGGCTGGATGTAGCGTGCAGCCCAGGATTGCCAGGCCGGCCAGTCGGCCGGCGCGCACCTGGCCGCAGCCGCTGGCGCGGCCACGGCCGGCAAGGCTGTCGTACCGAACGCCATCGTCATGACCAGGGCCGCCAGGAGCCGGCGCCGTCCGCAGGAAATGCCGCGATCAAGCATTGAGCCGCTTTCTTGCCTTGGCACGCAGGGTCAGATAGGCCAGGCCGCCCAGCATCAGGATGCCGCCAGCGATCAGCACGAACATGCCCCAGACATGGCGCGAGAGCCACCAGCGCAGGTAGCGCAAGGGATTCATGCTGCCCACGAAATAATTTTCCTCGCCCAGCAAAGGCTCGATGGTGGTGCCATGCACGGCCACCAGGCTACCCTGCACGGTGGCGGCCTCGGCATCCTTGCTGGCCAGGGCATCGAGGATCTGCGACAACCCGGCGCCATCGGCACCGGCCATCACCACCACGCTGCGCCCGGACTGCAGGGGCGATTCGAAGCCGCTCAGATAGGAGGTGGTGCTACTGCCGCTATAGCTCATGGACAGGCGCGCACGGCGCAGGGCCTCGGGCGCATCGGAGTTGAACCAGGTGCGCACGCGCAGCGCCAGGTCGGCCAGGTCGAAGCGCTGCTTGTTTCCGGAGATCTGGCTGGGCAGACGCTCGGCCCACTGCTTGAGCAGCGGTTGATCCTGGCCCGAGGCCAGCACCAGCAGGTCCTTGTCGCCGAACTTGTCGACCTGTGCGGCCTGGATCACCGAGACGCCGGTAGCGGGATAGCCGGTGGCACTGCCGAAGCGGCCCAGGACCGACAGATAGGCCGAGGCGTCGGCTGCGGTAGCGCCGTCGGGCATGACCACGGCCGTTTCCGACAGGTCAGCCATGCGCGTGAAGGGGAAGCCGGCATCCTTGAACACTGCCAGATTGGGCATGGCCATGAAATGGTCGTAATCGCGCAGGTCGAGGGTGGACTCGGGGTCGATGCTGCCGCGCACGTTGTCGATGATCACGTCCTGGCACTGGCCCTCTTTCACGTAGTCGTACATGAAGCGCAGTTGCAGGCGCGATTGCACTCCGGCCGTATTGAGGGGCAGGCGCACGTCCATCTCGCGGGTCAGGCTTTCATCCTTGATGGCGGCCAGCAGGCCCTTGTCCAGTTTGTCCTTGGGCAGCAGGACGTCGGACTTGATCAGGGCGTCATTGAAACTGACGATGAATGACGAGTTGCGCGAAGTCGGCTGCGGCGTATAGCGATAGGACAGCTTGAGCCTGACGCCATCCTGGCGCCAGTTCGACAGACCCGGAGGGAAATTGAGCGGAATGCTGATTTCACCCGGGTTGTAGCCGGCCACGTTCAGGCGCTTGGGATCGATCAGCTCGGCCAGTTTGACCGGACGGTCCGTGGGCAGCCAGTTGGGCGCGTCGTAGGGCTTGCGCGGCACCAGCGGCAAGAGGTTGTCGATCACGGCGCTGCTGCCCGAGAGACTCTTGCTGCCCAAGGCGATGGCGGCCGCAGCGCGCTTGAGCTCGGCAGTATTGCGGCCCGACACCACCAGCAGCTTGCCGTTGGGATCATTGGGATTGGCCATGACGGTCAGGGTCGGTCCCTTGGCCGCCGCCACCTGCAGGTCGCCGACCTGCAGCGGGCCTTCGCCACTGGCCAGCACGATGCCATTGCCCTTGGCCGGCAAGGCATTGATCTGCACCGGGAAGCGCGCGCCACGGTAGGCGGCCAGGGCACCAAACCAGGACGACAGCGTGCCCGCCGCTTCCAGCGTGCCATTGTCGGGGTTGCCGGCAAACACGAAGGGCAGGCTCAGCATGCGCGTATCGCGGCGGTCGAAGAAGGGGATCGGCATCAGGGCCAGGTCATCCTTGAGCGGCAGCTGGGTAGTCTGCAGGCTCAGCGTGGAGTCATTGCTGACCCGCGCCCACAGGCTGGAATGCAGAGGGTCTTCGCAATTCATCGTGTAATGGCCGATGAACTGCAGGCTGAGGCGGTTGAATTCGGTGATCAGCTTGGGCGGAATCTCGACCTTGGCGCTCTGCAGCGTCCCGGCGCCCTCCTTGGGCAAGGGAATGCTGCCGGCCACCACGTCGTTGACCATGACGTTGATCTGCGACAGGTCCGGCAACAGTGCCGGCGAATAGGTGTATTGCAGATTGACCTGGGCCCCGGTGGCTACCAGGTTGACCGGCACGTCGAAGCTCACGTTGTCGGTGGCGTCGGTACCATGCAGATTGATCGGATAGCCGCGACCCAGCTGCTTGAGACTGAACACATAGGGGTCACCCGCGACCGGGACGGCGGCAGCCACAGGGGCTGCCAGGGCCTGGAGGGGCAGGCTGCTCACGCCGATCACGCCGAGCATGGTCAGGCAAATGGCACGCCGACGCAAAGGCGTGGCCAGAAATTCAGAAGGCATATTGCTCATTATTGTTCTTCCATAGTGTTGTCCAAACCCGCTGTCGAGGGTGCTCCCGTGGCCGCCACCCCTGCTGCCCCTGCCGCGCCAGCTGCCGCCAGTTCAGCGGCCTCCCGTCGTCTGGCGCGCCATTTACGCACTTCAATCAATGCCGCCCTGATCAATTCCCGGACCCCGTTCATGCCGATGCCGGCCACTTCGCGCAAGGACTTGAGCGGCGTGTCGTGACGCGTCTTGCCCCAGTTGTTGGCCCAGATGTCGGCGCGCGAGAAGGTCAGGCGCACCAGTTCGCTTTGCTGGCGCAATGTCAGTTCGTGGAACTGCGCACCCACCATGTCGTTGCGGCTGAACACCACCACCGCCGGGAACATCTTTTCCTGCTCGTTGCGGAACAGCGTCACCTGGATGTGCGCATTGCGCGCAATGTTGACGCCAGCCGGCAAGCGCAGGCCGATCCCCTTCTGCGAGAAGTCCAGCGTGGTGGCCTCGATGACGCTGCCATCGTCGAGCTGGACGCGCGCCGGCAGCTCGGCGGCCACGCGCGGCTCACTGCGCACCTGGCGGGTTTCTGCCGCCACCGCCATGGCGGCGCTGCTGATGATGACGTTGTAGAGCGTCCAGGCCATGTTGATGAGGATGGTGGTGACGGCACCCGGATCGCCCGTCACCAGCTGCCATACGCCAAAGACCAGGCCGAGCACGTTGAGCAGCAGCAGCAGGATGTAGGGCCGTGCCAGCTTCCAGTCGAAATGATCCTCGGCAATGATGCCGCCCTTGTCGGTGACGTTGAAGCCGCCCAGCTTGGGGTTGACCAGCGCCAGCAGCACCGGCCCCAGGATGTACCAGGCCAGCACGGTCTCGTAGACCTCGTTCCAGAAGGAGTGGCGGAACCGTCCCTGGATGCTGGAGTTGGTCAGGTTGGCGTGCAGCACGTGGGGTAGCACGTAGGCCGTGATCAGCAGGGCCGAGGCGTGGAAGATGTGGGCGCCGAAGAACAGGTAGGTCAGCGGTGCGGTCAGGAAGATCAGGCGCGGCAAGCCATAGAAAAAGTGCAGCATGGCGTTGAGGTAGCACAGCCGCTGGCCCAGCCGCAGTCCGCGCCCCTTCAGGGGATTGTCGACCCGGAAGATCTGCGCCATGCCGCGTGCCCAGCGGATGCGCTGGCGGATGTGGCGCGCCAGGTTCTCGGTGGCCAGGCCGGCGGCCTGGGGGATGGCGAGATAGGCGGTGTTGTAACCGGCGCGGTTCATCTTCAGCGCCGTGTGGGCATCTTCGGTCAGGGTCTCGACGGCGATGCCGCCGATTTCCATCAAGGCCGTGCGGCGCATGATGGCGCAGGAGCCACAGAAGAAGGCCGCATTCCACAGGTCATTGCCATCCTGCACCAGGCCATAGAAGAGCTCGCCCTCGTTGGGCACCGAGCGGAAGGTATTGAGGTTCTTCTCGAAGGGATCGGGCGAGAAGAAGAAGTGCGGCGTCTGCAGCATGGCCAGCTTGGCGTCGCGGTAGAACCAGCCCACGCAGATCTGCAGGAAGGAACGCGTAGGCACGTGGTCGGCATCGAAGATGGCCACGAATTCGCCATCGGTGACCTTGAGCGCTTCGTTGAGGTTGCCGGCCTTGGCGTGATGGTTGTTCGAACGCACCAGGTAGTTCACGCCGATGTTGTCGCAGAACTCGCGGAATTCCTCGCGGCGGCCATCGTCGAGCACGTGCACGCGCAGCTTGTCCTGCGGCCAGTCGATGGCCTGCGCGGCGAAGATGGTGAGCGAAACGATGTCCAGCGATTCGTTGTAGGAGGGAATGAAGACGTCCACCGTCGGCCATTCCGAGGGTGGAATGGTCAGCATCTGCGGCGTGCGGCGCAGCGGCCAGGCGGTCTGCAGATAGCCCAGCACCAACACCAGCAGCGAATACAGCTCGGCCACCAGGAGCCCATAGCCAAACACGATGTCCATCCAGCTTTCAAAGCCCAGCGTGGAGTCGATGCGCCAGTACATGTAGCGCATCGAGACGATCAGCGAGAGCGTGATCAGCACCAGCACGGGGAAGCGTCCCGACTGCTTGCGCAGTACCAGCGCAGCGATGAAGCAGCCAACGGCAAATACGCACTGGGTGTTGAAGTCCAGCGGAACCGAGATGAGCAGCAGCGCCAGCATCGTGGCAAACAGCAGCACCGCCCATTGCACCACGCGGCGTGGGCCGCGCGGCAGGCCTTCAAGACGTTCGCCGACCCGCTGTATCCATTGCTGCAGGCGGTTTTCCGATGGCCGTGCCGAGGGTTCCTGTCCCGGCGGATCGGCCGATATCGTGGGCGGCGCATCCATCTGGACCGGCTCTTGCTGAGGCTGTTGTAATGGCATTTGTGGTCCTGTCGTCATGCGCGGCCACCTGCAGCACGCGCCTTGGCCGCGGCGACACGCAAGACTTCACTGACGCCCTGGAGCTGGTCATAGACAGGCGAGTCGCTGGCCTTGATGAGGGGGTTGAAACCATAGGCCAGCCCCTCGCTGATGGCGTGATCGAGCGCGATCACCCCGGCCAGGCGCGGCCCCATCCAGCGCTTGAGCACTTCCAGCATGTCCTGGCAGAAGCTGCGGCTGGCGTCGTATTTGTTGACCACATAGCGGCAGTTGTTGCGGCCATGCAGGGCCTGGCGCATGTGTTCGAGCGCGAGGAAGGAACCGGCGTCGGGCGTAACCACCGCCAGCACCTGGTCGGCCGCCTGCAATGCCTGGTCGAAGTAAGCCGTCTGGCCGGCCGGCAGGTCCAGCAGGACCACATCGCCCGCCTGCAACTGCATGGCCTGCAGCCAGCGCATGAGCCATTGACCATCCTGGGCCATCTGCTGGGCCAGTACGGCCTCTCCGGCACTGGCCACCAGGGCATGGTTGACCACCTGTGTGCCAGCCATGCCGCTGAGCAGGCCGTCGCGCCAGTCAGCTACGAAGGGAGGAAGTGTCACCGGGGTGGCCGCTTCGGTGCTCACACCCAGGTGGTATTGCAAAGCATTCTGTGGATCGAGATCGACGGCAATCACGCGGCCGTGACGCGCCAGGCTACAGGCCAGGGCCGAGCACAAGGTGGTCTTGCCGACGCCGCCCTTGGGCGACACCACGGCGATGACCTGGGCTGGCGTGGAGGGTGGCGGAGTCAAAGCGGACTGCCCCGGCGCATCGCTGCCGCTGCGTTGCTGGGCCTGGCGCTCGCGCGCGGCGTCGCCCAGCATCGAGCGCAGCAGGGTTGGCACGGCGGGATCGCTGGTGGTGGCAGGACTGATCGGGACCGCCGGGGCCAGCGCCTGCGGCACGGCAGGAGCCCGCTTGGGCTCGGCGGGCGCAAGCTTGAGGGCAGGCGCAACCTCGGCCACCGGAGCGGCCGGCGCGGGCTGGGCCGCCACGGGCGGCTGGGCGGTCTCGGCCAGCGGGGCCGGTTGTGGCTCGCGGGCCGGTGCGGCCAGCGGCTCAATGACGGGTTCGATACGTTGTGGAGCGGCAACCGGCTGGCTTTCCAGCACGGGAGCGGGAGTACTGGCCGCCGGCACCGGCGCCGGTTCGGCCTGGTCGATGCCAGTGGCCGGCTCGACTGCCTTGACGCCGGACTCCGTCTTCTGCTCTACCACCGGGGACACCTTTGCCTTGCGCGCCGGTTCCTTGTAGTTGATGGCAGCCTCGACTTCGAGGTATCCGTCCACCGTCGCCCCGAACTTGCTCAGCAAGTTGGAGATATCGTTTCCCATTCTTGACTCCCTGCCCAGGCCCGAGGGCTACAGCACCGGCCGCCCCGCCGGACCTGCCTGCAACCTTGTTAAACCGCTATAAACGTTCTCATATGTCGACATCCCCTTGCTATTTTCGATATTCCGCTCTATCGGCGGTCCTTTTCCCCTCTGGATACGAAGCGGACTTCGTGCGAACCAGGCGCAGAAATGTTGTCATCAAGACTACATTTCGTGTTGTCATTAAAGCAAACAAAATCTACTGACGCAAGCTTATTTGTTGTCAGGAATGCAAATTTTCATCAGGTGAGAAAATCTTGCTCACGAGAATGTCGGCAACAAGGCGCGAATCTTACCCGCCTCGTAGAGTTTTTGTCGCCTATCAGCGACTATTTGTGCCGAATAGCGTCGCGGTTTTGGAACACAGTTGCCGACAGGCATTCCAAATTTCCTCATAGCAATGAAATAAGCGATTTTTGCTCTCAAATGACAGGATATAGGTGCAAGTTACTGTGTGTTGCATGACGAACACATCTTATCCGATCAGCAAAACTTGTCACTCGGGAAAAACCTGATGTCAGGTTTGGTCAGCAGACGCGTCCAATTGCCACCATGCGGGTAGCAAGGCTTGCACCTCCGGGCGGCCGAAGCGCTGGTCGATCAGCCAGACGGTGCCCTGGTCGGTTTCGGTGCGGATCACGCGGCCGGCCGCCTGCACCACTTTCTGCAGGCCGGGATAGAGGTAGGTGTAGTCATAGCCGCAGCCGAACAGCTGATCCATGCGCAGGCGCAACTGTTCGTTGACCGGATTGAACTGCGGCAGGCCCAGCGTGGCGACGAACGCGCCGATGAGACGCTCACCGGGCAAGTCCACCCCTTCGCCGAAGGAGCCGCCCAGCACGGCAAAACCGATGCCCTGCCCGCCGTGTTCGAAGCGCTCGAGGAAGGCATCGCGCTCACTTTCGGACATGCGGCGCGACTGTTGCCAGGTGGCGATCTGGGGATGCGCGCGCACGAAGGCGTCGCGTGCCTGCTGCAAATACTCGAAGCTGGAAAAGAACGCCAGGTAATTGCCCGGCCGCTCGCCGAACTGACGCGCCATCACGCCGCAGATCGGCGCGATGGAAGCGGCGCGGCGCTGCCAGGTGGTGGAGATCCGGTGCGCCACCTTGACCTGCAACTGGCTGGCGTGGAACGGCGATTCGACGTCGATCCAGGCGGTCGAGGCCGGCATGCCCAGCAGATCGGCGAAGTAATTCCACGGTGCCAGCGTGGCCGAGAACAGCGTGGTGGCATGAGCAAAGGCAAAGCGCGGTCCCAGGAAGGGCGCGGGCACCACGTTGCGGATGCACAGCACGGTGTTGCGTTCATCCTCGCGGGTGAGGTCGAACAGCGAGTGCGGACCAAAGGATTCGGCCAGCCGCACGAAGGCCATGGCGTCGAAGTAGAAATCCCGCAGCGGCGGCTCCAGCGGCACCGCCACCTGGGCCAGGTAATCGCTGATGGCGCTCACGCTGCTGCCCAGGGCATCGACGAATTTGGGCGGCGGCGCCTCCAGCACCTGGTAGGGCAAGTCGGCTTTCTTGCCGGCGGCGGTCCAGGCGCGGCCCAGCCGTTCCAGCGGCTTGGCCACTGCCGGCGGCGCCACCGCGCGTGCCGCGCGCAGGGACGCGCGGCCCAGTTGCGCGCTGTACATGCTGCGGGCGCGCGAGACCAGGTTGTGGGCCTCGTCGGCCAGTACGCTCACGCGCCAGTCATGCGCCTGCGCCATCCCGTAGAGCATGGCGCCGCCATCGAACCAGTAGTTGTAGTCGCCGACGATGACGTCGCTCCAGCGCGTCATCTCGCTGCCCAGGTAGTAGGGACAGACCTGATGCTGCAGGGCCACGCTGCGCACGTGTTCGCGGTCCAGCAGGGGCTGCGTCAGGCAGGCCGCGCGGGCCGCGGGGAGACGGTCATAGAAGCCCTGCGCCAGCGGGCAGGAATCGCCCCGGCACAGCCGGTCCGGGTATTCGCAGGCCTTGTCGCGCGCGCAGAGTTCCAGCACGCGCAGCGGCACGTCGCCCTGCGACTTCAGTGTCGCTGCCGCATCCAGCGCCAGTTGGCGGCCAGGGGTCTTGGCGGCGAGGAAGAGAATCTTGTCCAGTTGCTGTGCGGGCGCAGCCTTGAGTGCCGGAAAGAGCGTGCCCAAGGTCTTGCCGATGCCGGTGGGCGCTTGCACCAACAAACTGCGCCGGCCGCTGTGGGCGCGGAACACGGCCTCGGCCAGTTGCCGCTGGCCGGGGCGAAAGTCGCCATGCGGAAAGCGCAGCCCCTGCAAGGCGGCATCGCGCGCGGCGCGATGGGCCAGCTCCAGTTCGGCCCAGCGCATGAAACGCTCGCACTGCCCAGCAAAGAGCGCCGCCAGATCCTCGCGGCTGCGGGTTTCTTCCAGCACCGTTTCCTGCTGGCTGCCGATGTCGAAATACACCAGCGCCAGATGGATGCGTTCCAGCCCCAGCTTCTCGCACATCAGGTGGCCGTACACGCGCAGTTGCGCCCAGTGCAGGTGACGGTGATTGTCCGGCAGGCTGGAGAGCTGGCCACGATAAGTCTTCACTTCTTCCAGCCGCTGGCGGACGGGATCATAGCCATCGGCGCGTCCCCGCACGTGCAGCGCGCCATGGTCGGCAGAAAGCGTCACTTCGCTCTGGTAGCCCTCGCCCCTGCGCGCGGCCACGACGGCATGCCCGGCGATGCCTTCCTGGGCGGTCGGCGTGGGCGTGAAACGCAGGTCGAGATCGCCCTCCTTGGCCGTGAATTCGCACAGCGCACGCACCGACACGGTGTAACGCGCAACGGTGACGGCACTCATGCGGCAGCCTGCTCCCATTGCAGATAGCACACCGAGACCGGCATGGCGTGACGCGCGCAATAGTCCAGCCAGCGGCGCTGGTTGTCCTGCAGGCGGTCGCCCGGCCCTTTCACTTCGATCATGCGATAGCGCCGTTGCTGCGGCCAGAACTGGATCAGGTCGGGGAAGCCGTTACGGTTCTCCCGCACGTCCTCGAGGATGCGCAGGCACCACAGCTTCAGATGCGCAGCCGGAATGCAGTCCAGCGCCATCGTCAGCACCTCGCGCGGGATTGCTCCCCAGGCAACGAAGGGCGATTGCAGACCCTGCTTGGCCTCATGGGTGGCGAGGATGGATTCACGATAGCTGCCATCATCGAGTCGCCCCAAGCAGCGCGCCAGCAGCTCGCGCCGCCGCGCAGCGAAATCGGCGCTCAGCAGATCAGCGGGCTCGCGCTGGAAGGGATGGAAGAAGGCACCGGGAATGGCCGCAAACAGGGCTTCCCAGCACAGCAGGCCAAAGAGCGTATTGGCCAGCGCGTTCTCGACGTAGAACACCGGCGCCTGCGCCTGCTGCAGATGACGCTGAACCACGACCTCGACGCGGCGGCCATCGGCGGGCAGTACCAGCGCGATCTGATCAACTATGGCCGGACGAGGGCGCAGCGCGGGGGGCAAGCCCAGCTGGCGTGCCAGGCGCGGCGCGATGCGCAGCAACTGCTGGCGCTCAGCCTCGCTCTCGGGCGCCTGCGAGGCGACTTTCAGCAGGTCATGGGCGGGACCGAAGCGGCCCTGTTTTTCCAGCACGCGGATGGCACGCACCCGCGCCCCGGGATAGGCGCAAGCGGCATAGACCTGCTGCGCCTGTGCCCAGTCGCCAGCCTTCTCAAACAGCTGGCCGAGCTGGAACAGCAGGCGCTCGCGGCGACTCTGCAGCCAGGGATTGTCGAAGCGGCCCGAGGGCAGCGCCGCCAGGATCGCAGCCGCCTCCTCGCCGGCGTGGTAGCGGTCCTTGCTGGCCTGCAGTTGCAGGTAGAGGTCGATATCGGCGCGGCTGCGAAAACCGCGCGCCTGCGGTGACAGGGCAATCTGTTCATAGCGCAGCATGCCCAGGTCGGCCAGGACGAACTCGCTCCAGTCCTGGCGCAGGTTGCCGAAGAACATCAGGCGCAAACGTTCACACAGGCCGCCAAGCCGCATGCGCAGGACCTCTTCGCCGCCCTGCCCGGGCGCCATCCATTGCGCAAAAGGACGGGGCGCGGCGTGGGCCGCATCGGCTGCCAGCGCGGCCAGCAGATCCTCCTTGCGCGCGGTCTTGAGCGCGCCGCTCAAGGCAAATGCGCGCACCAGTTCCGGCTTGGTCGCCAGCGCGAACAGCTCGGCCAGGGACAGCGGCGGATCCAGGTCGATCCACTCCTGCGGCAAGTCCCGTGCGGCCTGCAGCGCACAGCCGATTTCCGGATAAGCCAGGCGGCTCACGCGGAAGTGTTCCCCCTTGCGCATCATCAGGCGCACGAAGAGCGCGCGCGAAGCCAGCGGCAGTCCGGCAAAGCGCTGCATGAAAGCGCACTCCTCTACACTGAGCAGGTCGGCATAGCGCTGCGCCAGCCAGTCCAGCGCCTGCTGGAAATTGCTCAGGTAGTAGAAACGGTGATCGGGAACGGCGGGCATCGGGGGAACAAACGCGGAAAAAGAGTCGAGCGATAACTGTATGGATGAACAGTATAGCCTTTTCAGCGTAATCCACCATATTTGCCGCGCCAAAAATGAAGCCCCGGGAATCATCCCTGCCCGCTCAGCCGCTCACAGCCTGCGTGCCAGCTCAGCGGCAAAAAAATCGGTCACCACTCGCACCCGCGCCGGGATGAAGCGGCGGCGCGGCCAAACCAGACAGATGTCGCGCGTCTCGGCCACATAGGCATCGAGGACGGTGACGATATGCGGACGGCACAGCTCACCCACCAGCGAAGCCCGGTTGAACATGCCGATGCCCACGCCGGCCTGCACTGCAGCCAGGATGGCTTCCACCGTGTTGGAGGACAGGTTGCCCTGTACCGGCACGCTGAAGCGGCCCTGTGGACCGCTGAAGGTCCATTCGTTCATGTCGTTGAAGATCAGGCAGTTGTGCCGTACCAGCTGCTGCGGTGTCTGCGGGACGCCGAACCGCGCAAAATAACGGCGTGCTCCCACGCACACCAGGGGCACGCTGGTGACACGCTTGACCACGGCATCGGGATGATGCTGCGGACTCACGCGGATGGCCAGGTCGATGCCGTCGGCCAGCAGATCACGCACGCCGTCCGAAAACTGCAGATCGAGGCGAATGCCGGGATGCCGGGCCAGCAGCGCCGGTATCAGCGGCAGTACGTGCAGGCGGCCGAAGGTGGCCGAAGCCGCCAGTCGTACCAGGCCTGTGGCCGCCACGGTACTGCTGGCCAGCTCGGCATCGGCCTGCGCCATCTCTTCCAGCAGGGGCGTGGTGCGGGCGTAATAGCTGCGGCCGTGATCGGTCAGCGTCACGCTGCGGGTGCTGCGGTTGAGCAGTTGCACGCCCAGGCGCTTTTCGAGGGCGCTGACCGACTTGCTCACGCTCGACTGCGATTCACCCAGCCGGCGCGCAGCAGCAGAAAAACCGCCCGTTTCAACCACGGCGGCGAAGGCCGTGAGTTCCTGGAACCTGTCCATGTGCATCCTTTTATTTATTCCAAATCAGAATAACAGTCATCGTATTTTGTCGGATTATCAATCGAAACAAGGGCAATTACCATGCCTCAGCACCTGGCCGGACTTCCCTCTGAATCCCGCCCTTTTTCCCTTGAACCGATTGGACACACATCATGAACACTGCACATCACAACCCTGCAAGCCATCCGGCGCCCTCCCTCGACCTCAGCGGCAAGAAGGTCGTGGTGGTCGGCGGCAAGACCGGTATCGGACTCGGAATTGCCCGCGCCGCGCTGGCGGCCGGCGCTACGGTAGTCGTCGCCAGCCGCCGCATCACCTCCACCGGATCACGCCCGGACCTGGCCGGGTTCGAGCAGGCGAGCATGGACATGCGCGATGAAACCTCGGTGCGCAACGCCTTCGCCGCCATCGGGCCTTTCGATCATCTGGTAGTCACGGCCGCGCCCGACATCGGCACCTGGGGCAGCTTCATGGATGCCGACATGGGCGGCGTGCGCAGCTATGTCGAGGGCAAGTTTCTCGGCACCTGGGCCTGTGCCCGCTATGCCGCGCCGCTGCTGCGCACTGGCGGCTCGATGAGCTTCCTCAGCGGCGGCATGGCCGCGCGGCCCAAGCCCGGGTTTACCGCCGTCACTTCCAGCTTTGCCGCCGTCGAAGCGCTGTCGGCCTCGCTGGCGGTGGAACTGGCACCCACCCGAGTGAACACCATTCGCCCGGGCTATGTGGAAACCGATATGTGGAATTTCCTCCCGGCCGAAGTGCGGGCGGGCATGTCGCAGCAGGTCGCCGCCAGCTTCCCGGCCCGCCGTGCCGGGCAGGCGGCCGATATCGCGCATGCGGCCTTGTTCCTGATGACCAATCCCTATATCACCGGCACGGTGCTGGAGGTGAGCGGCGGTGAGAACCTGGTCAACGCCATAGGCTGATGCCTCGCCCGAACGGAATCGTCCAAAACGAAAACACGATTGCCCGCTAAGATAGGCCCCTGCTCCGATGAGCACAATCAACACCATATCGACCCAGGAGACCACCTTGCCCAAGCTTTCCAGCCAAGCCCTTGCCCTGTCCGCTGCGCTGCTGTGCGCTGCCCCGCTGCAGGCACAGCAGCCCCTGCGCCACGATGAATTCTTCTGGCTCGGCGAAATCAACAAGGCTACCGCCGTCATCAACACCGACGAAGGCTTGCTGGACAAGTCGATGACGCCGCTCATCGTCAAGGGCATCCGCAAGGTGCTGGCAGATGGCGAACTGCCGGGCGCCAAACGGCCGACGCTGGTGATCACCTTCGAGCCGCTGCTGATCCAGGCAGCCGGCCCGCAGATCACGCTGCTGCATGCCGGGCGCTCCAGCCAGGACATGCTCTCCACGCTGCGCGCGGCCATCCTGCGCGAAGACCTGCTGACCCTGGCCGCCCAGCTCAACGCCACCACGGCAGCACTGGTGAAGCTGGCGGCCAGCCAGCGCGACACCATCGTTCCCAACTACACCAATGGCGTAGCCGCCCAGCCCAACAGCTACGGCCACTACCTGCTGGGCTTTGCGGCGGCGCTGGACCGTGACGCCCAGCGCCTGCGCGAAGCCTATGTGCGGCTGGACCGCTCGGCCATGGGCACCACCGTCCTCAACGGTACCAGTTGGCCGCTGAACCGCCAGCGCATGGCCGACTACCTGGGCTTTGCCGCCATCGTCGACAACGCCTATGACGCCGCCCAACTGTCGGCCGTGGATGGGCCGGTGGAAGCCGGTGCGCTGGTGTCTTCCATCGCCCTGCATGCCGGCACCTTCATCCAGGACGTGATGACGCAATATGCGCAGCCGCGTCCGTGGATCCTGCTGCAGGAAGGCGGCGCCAATACCTACGTCTCCTCGGCCATGCCGCAGAAGCGCAATCCGGGCCTGCTCAACAGCACCCGGCGCGATGCGTCCGTGGTGCTGGCCGAGGGCATGGGTGCAGCCATCGTGGCGCACAACCTGCCGCCCGGCATGAGCGACGCCAAGGATGTGAAGCCCACCAAGGAGATGGTGATGAACACGGTCAAGGTGCTCAAGAACTGGGAGAGCATCCTGGGTGCGCTGGTCATCGATCCGCAACGCGCGCTGGAAGAACTCAACAGCGACTGGACCGCTTCCCAGGAACTGGCCGACGTCCTCATGCGCAAGTACAAGCTGCCCTTCCGCGTGGGGCATCACTTCGCTTCGGAGGTCGTGGAATACGCCAAGGCCAACAATATCCGTCCGCTCGATTTTCCCTATGCACAGGCGCAGCGCATCTATCACGAGGCAGTGCTGAATTCGGAATTCCCGCAGGCGCTGCCGATGTCGGAACAGGAGTTCCGCAGCACCCTCGATCCGGTGGCCATCGTGCGCAACCGCGCCACCGTGGGCGGACCGCAACCGGCCGAGATGGACCGCATGCTGCGCGAGGCCACCGCGCGCGTGGCGCAGCAGGATGCGTGGATCAAGGCCCGGCAGCAGCATATTGCCGGGTCGCTGCAGAAGCTGGATACGGATTTTGATCGGCTGGCGGCGTCGGCGGGGGTGAAGTAATACCCGGCACGACACGCAGCGTTACAGGAAAGCCGCAGTGATCCGAGCGGCCCTTATGGCGTGCGCTGCGCCTGGCCTGATTCAGGATCCAGGCTCTTGAGCAACTGCGCATGAAACAGTTCGGGCATCTGCATCTGCGGCGCGTGGCCGGCGCCAGTGAAGACCACCAGCCGGGCATGTGGAATCAATGCCGCAGCCTCGCGTCCCAGGACCGCATAATTGCCCAGCGCGGCACGCAATTCAGGCGGGGCGAATTCCTTGCCGATGGCAGTACGGTCCTGGTCGCCGATCATCAGCACCGTTGGCGTCTTCAGGTTCTTCAGTTCGTAATACACCGGCTGCGTGAGGATCATGTCGTAGAGCAAGGCGGAATTCCACGCCACCGCTTCCTTGCCGGGCCCACGGTACATCCCGGCCAGCATCTGCACCCATCGCTCATAGGCCTCGCTCCACTGGCCGGCGAAATACGTGGCGCGTTCATAGTTGCGGATGCGCTCGGCGGTGGTGCCCAGTTCACGCGCATACCACTGGTCCACCGACACCGGCGGCACGCCCTTGGCGCGCCAGTCTTCCAGTCCGATGGGATCGACCAGCACCAGCTGGCGGGTCTGGTCCGGATAGGACAGCGCATAGCGGATGGCCAGCATGCCGCCAGTGGAATGTCCGATCAGGATCGGATCGTTGATACCCAGCGAGGCCAGCAAGGCATGCGTGTTGGCGGCCAGCTGCGCAAAGCTGAACTGGTAACGGTCAGGCTTGCTGGATTTGCAGAAACCGATCTGGTCCGGTGCGATCACGCGGTAGCCGGCACGGCTGAGCACGTCGATGCTTGCTTCCCAGGTGCCGGCACAGAAGTTCTTCCCATGCAGCAGAACCACGGTGCCCCGGGGCGTGCTGCCGGTTGCCGCAGCGACGTCCAGATAGGCCATCTCGACGTCCTGCCGCTGGGAGTGGAAACGAAAGCGCGAGACCGGCCAGCGATAGGCGAAGCCCTCCAGTTGCGGTCCATAGACCGGCGCGTCGACAGCGGGATTGCTCTGGGCAGAGGCAGCAGGAGACAGCATCAGCAGACCGCCAAGCAGGCTGAACAAGCCGGCAGCAAGCGCTGTCCTGGCACGGGAGAAAAAGGGAATGGGCGGCATGGGCGCAGGTACAAAAGTAGACGTCAGAACGGGCGCGCGTTAGCGCAATACCGCGCAATGATAACGGGATTTCCGAAACCGGGTCGGTCTTCACTCCGCTTTACGAGCAAGCTGCCCTGCGCTCTTGCGTGGGGATGATGGACGTCCTCGCCTATTGCGATTATCGTGTACCACTTTCACCGCCACGATGGAGCAAGACCGTGTTCACCAAACAATTTGAAGTAGACCCCAGGCATATCGATTTTCAAGGCGTCGTCGATGGCCTCTATTACCCGTTTTATATGGAATGGACGCGCCATGCTTTTTTGAAGGAAGCCCTGGGGATCGATATCGAAGAGGCGTTCAAGCAGGGACAGGTGTTCATGGTGCTGGAATATTCCTTACGCTTTCGCAAGAGCCTGCAAAAGGGCGACACCATGGAAGTCACCTGCGCACTGCAAAGGCATGAGAAGCGCAGCCGGGTCAACTTCGTCCAGCAGATCAAGGTGGGCGATGTGGTGTATGCAGAGGCCGTCTTCGTGGGCGCCTGCTTCATGAACAACCGTCCGTTCGTGCCCGATGCCATTGCGGCGGCGCTGGAGCAGGCCGGCTGAGGATCGCGCGGCGGACAGGATTTTGTCAGATGAGCTTGTTAGGATTTCGCTGACGAAGGGGGAAAGTCACGCGCTGACGCGATGATGTGACTCGGACAGAGGGCTTTCAGGATGCCTGCGCCGCGCGTGCCCATGGCCGCCATGCATGAAAATGGCCAGGCCATCCGGCCACGCGCTCCCGCCTTCATCCTCTTGCACTGGAAAGGCACCGTCTTGGCTCGTACATCCTCCGTTCTGCGTTTTCTGTCGCTGTCGCTCATCCTGATGCTGACGGCCTGTTCCACCTGTGTGACCTGCGTGAAGGTGATCGATACACCGACGGGGGCCAAGCTGGGCAACAACACCAAGCTTGCCTCCTATGAGGGTGTCATCAGCAAGCTGGCGGTTTTCGTCCTGGAGCCACACGCCGTCACCGCCATGCCGCTCACGGGAGGATATGGCCGCGCCCCTACGTCCGGGCGAGCGGCCATGGCCGATACGGAAGCCGCGTTCAAAGCCGTATTTACCAACGCGCTCAATGCGCAGGGACTGCCAGCTGAACTGGCCAGCTCCGCCGATCCCGGCGATGTTGCAGGCATCCGCATACCACCAGGCTCGACCCATTTGCTGATCCTCTCTCCCATGACTGCACGCACGCAATGCGCCAGCGGCTGCCGGACCAGCGTTGAGGTCCATGCGGTGCTGAAGGACCTGGGCACCAATGCGGTCGTATGGGAGGGCTACCTGTACGTTACCGAAGGACCGATATTCGGCAAGATCACCAATGCGGATGCGGAACAGTCGGCAGCGCTCGTGCTGGACGCATTCAGAAAGAACAAGCTGGTGGCAAGTCGCTGACGACCGCCCTGCTCCCGCTCAGTGCTGCACCGCGCCTTGTGGCGCCGCCGGTGCAGCATGAGTGGTCACGTACAGCGCAATGACCAGGCAGACGGCATAGATGCTGGCGGCCAGCCATCCGACCGAACGGAAGTGATTGCCGCTCACGATCAGTGCGGCCATCACCGGCCCCAGCCCCTGGCCAACGAAGACGGCGGCATTGGCCAGGCTGGTGAGGCGCCCGGTCGGGTCCAGTTCGGCAGACAGGGCGAACAGGTAGGTCAGCCCGAAGAACCACACCGCCATCACCAGCGCCGCCGATGCCGCATAGACCAGTTGGGTCTGGCCATGCACGATGGCCAGCGAGGCCACGATGGAGCCGGCAAACCCGATCACCTGTGCGGACAGATGCCCCAAGCGTTTGCCCAGCACGCCTGCGACCGCCGCGCCAGCAGCCCCGGCCAGCGTGCTCAGGCCGAGAATGGCACCGATCACCGGACCGGACAGGCCGATGGAGACGCCGATACGCTCCTGATACACCCACAGCACGCCATGCCCGGCAAAGAGCAGGCCGAACAAGACCAGCAGCAAGCTGGTGCGCAGCGTCAGCGGCGGCGCCACCAGCGGCTCAGCGCTGCGTGCGGCCAGACGCGCCTGGCGCGGGATCAGGCCGGTCATGGCCAGGGCCGGCAGTACCATCACGGGGAAGCTCAGGAACACCGCACCGACGCCGGCCGCCGAGATCAGCAAGGGCGCAGCGCCAATCGAGACCGCTCCCCACAGCAAGAGAATGATGTTGGTGGCCGCATAGGTGCGGTCCTTGTTGCTGCGTTGCGCGCTGGTGGCATACACCACCGTTTGCGCCACGCCACCACCGAAACCGGCCAGCGCGCGCGAAGCGCACAGCAGCCAGTAAGTGCCATGCAAGGCACTGAGCGCACTGCCGCCGGCCAGCAGCAGCAAGCCGCCCTGGCACAGCCGGCGCCGGTCCCAGTGATTGACCACCAGCGCCGAACTGCCGCAGCCGATGGCCATGGCGATCAGTTCAGCCCCAAACAGCATGCCCATCTGCTGCAGGTTCAATCCCCAATGATCGACCAGCGCACCGCCCAGCACCGGTTGCATCTGCAGCGTCCCTACACCGATCATCATCAGGAAGCCCAACAGCCCCAGCGTCTTGCCGCTGTCGACGTTGTGGCTTGCCTCTGTCTTGTCTTGCTGGCTCATCATGTTCTCCTGTAGTGGCCGGAATCAGAATTCGTAGGCGTAACGCGCCTGCAAGACCAGGCTGTTGCGGGTGCGGTTGCGCACGTGACTTTCGGTATAGCTGTTGATCCACAAGGCATCGCGCTTGTCGCCGCGATGGATGGTGAACATTGCGCCCAGGCCCACACCGAGCACCTGCTCGCGCGAATCGGCCATGTCCGTGCCATTGGTCTTGCTGTCGGTGAGCTGTTTGAAGTAGTAGCTGTTGATGCCCAGGCGCACGTCGCGCATCACTTCATAGGACGTGGACAGATTGATCCAGGCCGCCTGCCCGGCCTGGGTGTCGCGCACCGACTGCCCCTGGTAGGCCAGCGGGGCGCTGCCGGCCGGCTGGGTGTTCTTGAAGTTGTAGAGATAATGCAGGCGCCAGCTGATTTCCCAGCGCGGCGTGGGCAACAGTGTGGCGGCCCAGTAGGGGTTGATCGAGTAATAGCCGGAGCCCTGGTTGATGTCGTTGTTGCGGTTGTAGTGGCCGGTGGGCAGCAGGAATGAGAACTCAAGACGCTGCGAATAAACCGGTCCGGCCGCGCCCATCACGGGATCGAATTGCAGCGACGGGCCGATGGTCAGATCGCCGATGCTGGTGCCGCCACCGGCCAGCGTGGCACCGGGCTGGCCAAAGCTTCCATCCACGGAAACCACGGGCAGGATCGCGTTCATGCCCAGCGTGGCATTGCCGATGCGAATGGGCGAGGTATAGGAAAGATGGTTGACCAGGGTCAGGGCGTCGATGTGCGGATCCTTGAAGGCGGCCGAATCGCGTCCGTTGCCATCCTTGATGGCGTTGCCGTTGGCGTAACGCAGTGCAGGCAGGTAGACCCAGCCCGGTTCGGTGCGCGAAAAACCATCCATGAAACTGGTTTCACCCAGGTTCAGTCCCGGCGGCTGCGATACCGTGGGGGCAATGCCGCTGACCTGCGCCAGCGCATGATCGGCCCCCAGGGCCAGGCTGGCACCGAAGAGGGTGATGGGGATGAGATGACGGAAAGCACGATGCTTTCCCGATGGCACTTGCATGGTTGTCTCCGATATGGAGCGATCTGCGGATCGCTGTCTTGTCTTGTTATAGTGAAACCTGAAGCCGCTTTTCCAGCCCTGTCAGTGCGGCCCTGTCAAGCGGTCTGATCAAGTTCGGGACAAGTGTAGAAGCAATGCCGCAGCGGCTCTTTTGCGTGAGCGACGCGCTCTTTGTTCAAAGTGACCTGTGCAGTGGCGAAGGCGCGGCAAGCAAAGAAACGCCGCGCAGAAAAGCAAACGGCCCGCCAGAGCGGGCCGGATCATGCAGACGGAGCGGAGTTGAATCGTTCAGCAGCGCGCCGCCACCCTGCACTCGCGCGGACTGAGACCATAGGCCTGCTTGAACGCATGGCTGAAGTGCGCCGCATTGCTGAAGCCCCAGCGGAAAGCGATCTCGGTGATGGTGCAGCCGGCCTGCTCGCTATCCTGCAGATCCTTGAGACTCTGCGCCAGCCGGCGCTGCCACAGATATTGGGCCACCGTCATGCCGGTCTCGTCGCTGAACATGCGATGGATCTGCCGGCTGGAATAACCGAATGCCTCGGCGATGCGCGCCACCGTGAGGTGCTCGTCGCTCAGGTGCTCATCGATGAATTGCACGATGCGCTGGCGCAGCCCCATGGCCGCGCCGGCAGGATTGTCGTTGCTGGCTTCCAGGGCCGAGCCCACCAGTTGCAGGATGGTGTTGGCCACCACATTGCCCGAGCGCAGGGGCATGGTGTGGCATTCGCGGAAGGCACTGCTGATCTGTTCGCGCACCATGCGCTCAATGCCGGTGCGGCCGAAACTGCGGGCGGCAAGATGGCCCAGGGCGGCTTGCAGGGGCGGTTCGGCCGAACGTGGATGCAGCAGGACCAGATGCTCGCTCTCCCCTTCGCTGGCGATGGCGAAGGCGCGCGTGGTGTCGTAGACACTCCAGTCGCCGGGACGCAAGACATCCTGCCGCTGGCCCTGGCGGAACACGCTGGTGCCGCGCGTCTGCAGGACGATCATGGCCGTGCCCGGCGCATCTGGCGTCCCTGCCGGCTGGCGCACATAGCGGCAGGCATCGCTGCGCACCCGGCACAGGCTGGCCTCGCCCAGGTCACCATATTCGATACAGCCACGAAAGCCCAGCCAATCGCCGGGACTGAAGCTGATGCCCGACGTTGCCAGATCTTCCGGATCACGCGCCACATAGGTACTGAGCCAGGTTTTCCAGACCTGGCTGCGGTCGACTTGGGCGATGTCGTCGGTGACGACGACGGCCAGTTTTGCCATGCTGATCTCCTTGGCTAGCGTCTTCGCGGCTGCATGGGGCAGCTCACGCGTGCATTGCTCTTTTTTTTCGCCTGCGGCCTCGCCGGGCAACAGGTCATGTCGGCTCAGGCGCTTGCGCGTCTGGCCTCGTCCTCTCCGCCGCCCTGCATACCTGCGGCAATATCCCGGCTGCCGGTAGCCAAGACACTGGCCAGGATGGGAATGTGCTCCTGCCCGGCACTGCCCGGCAGCACGAAGCTGAGGCTGCCGATGGGCTGTCGTGCTTCGCCCAGCAGTGCCACGGCGATACCGATGCGGTCCGGATCGATCTCGCCGAAGGACACCGCATAACCGGTCTTGCGCAGTTGCGACTGCTGGCTGCGGAACTGTTCCCAGGAGTCGGCCATGCCGCTGCTGCGCAACTCTTCCTGGTGGCGTTCGTAGAGCCGCTTCAAGCGGCGCGTCGGTTCATGCGCCAGGATGATGCGCGAGGTCGCGCCGCGCAACAGCGGCATCGGCCGGCCGCGCTCGTAGCTGATCAGCGATTGCGGACCCCTGGTATGTACCTGGTGGATGCACAGTACGGTATCGGCAAAGGCACGGCACAGCAGCACCACCGAGCCGTCCGGTGCATAACCGGCCAGGCGGTTCATCACCGGGCGCGCACTCAGCAGCAGCGGATCGGTCAGCTGGATCTGGCGATCCAGCTGCAGGATGGCCGGGCCCAGGATGTAGTAGCCGCCACCGCTGGAGGCGACCAGGCCGACCTCTTCCAGCGCCAGCACGTAGCGGTAGGCGGTACTCATGGACACCTCCAGCGTGCGGGCTATCTGCTCCACGGTCCAGGCTGGCGTCTCCAGCGTGAACAGGCGCAGTACGCTCAGCGATCGGTCGGTTGCCATGGGTTTCCTGTCGGTCTTGCCGGGCCGGCGCTCAGGTCCGGATCCAGGCGCGGCCCCACGAATTGAGGGTGTATTCATTGTGGGGCCAGACGCCGGGCGTGGCGTCGATGGCGACGCGATCGAGCTCGGCCGAAATTTCCAGGCGGTTGCCATCCGGATCGGTGACCATGAAGAACAGGTTGTTGCCTGGTCCATGACGGCCCGGCCCGAAGAAGATCGGAATCCTCAAGCGCGCGAAGCGATCGCCCCAGTCGCGAATGTTATTCCATTCATCGGTCTCGTAGCAATGATGATCCCATTCGTTGCGCGATCCGCGGAAGAAGGCCAGCGAATGATGCTCGTCATCCGAGCGCAGGAAGACCACCATGATGCGGCCACTCTCTTCATCGACGCCCTCGTCGGAGACGGTGAAGCCCACCTGTTCGACGTAGAAACGCACCACTTCATCGAGCTGGGTGGTCTGGAACACGGCGTGCTGCAGGCGCGCCGGCATGGCATCGGCCTGGCGCGGTGCGCGTGCCAGGCCGTAGACGGTCAGGCGGCCTTGCGGATCGGCGATGCTGAAGGCGCCGGCTTGCAGCAGGGGATCATCGATGCCTTGCATGGCCACGCCATTGCGCGCCAGCCGCGTGGCCAGCGCGTCCAGGGCGGCGGCGTCACGCAGGACATAGGCGGGATACAGCAGGCCGGCCGGTCCGGCCGACATCACGGCGGCACGGCTGCCGCCGCGCAAGACGTGGCGGTCCTGTTCAAGGCTGGCTTGCAGGTCCATGTTCTGGCTGTAGAAGCGCGCCAGCGCATCCGGATCCGGGCTGGTGATGTGCAGGTGGTGCAGCTGGGCCGGGCTGTGGGATTGCATGCTCATGTCGGGTTTCCTCATTCGGTTCAGGCGGTGGGACGGGCCAGGGCGCTTGTGTCGGCAATGCCATCTGCACGAGCGGGGATGGCAGCCGGGGCCGGGCGCAGGCCGAAGCTGTCCATGCAGGCCTGGGCGAAGCCAGCTTCCTGGGCAACGGTAAAACTGCCGGCGACGTAGCGGTCCGGACGGACCAGCACGATGGATTGCCCCAAGGACTTGAAGAAGGCCAGGGCTTGGTCCTCCGCGTCCACACACTGGAGCACGCCCGCGATATCGATGGGCGCAGCGGCCTGGCGCGGCAGAATGGCGATGCGGCGCACACCGAGGGCCTCCCACAGGGGTGCCTGCAAACCGGCCAGCCACTGCGCCGCTTGCGCACCGAAGGCCAGCAAGGCATAGCGTGGACCCACCACATCGTCGAGCCGCACGATGCTGCCGTCTGCCGCCTGCAGCCTCGGCTGCGGGCTCATGGTGCCGACCAGCGCCTGGGCACCCGCCTTGCCCTGGCCGATCAGCAGGCCACGGTGATAGCGCGGCTTGGGCTTGAATTTCATCTGCAGGAAGTAGTCGCGCAGCGGCGGCACATGCGCCACCAGCCGGAAGAAACCGCTGATGGCGGCGGCATGCCAGCGGCTGCGCGGCGCCATCACTTCACCCAGGTTCAGGGCCAGCTTGATGAGTGCCCAGGCATGCGGACGGCGCTCGGCTTCATAGGAATCCAAAGCGGTATCGGGCAGACGCCCGGCGATCACCTCGGCCAGTTTCCAGCCCAGGTTGTGGGCATCGCGAATGCCGCTGTTCATGCCCTGGCCCGCATAGGGCGGCGTCAGGTGGGCGGCGTCGCCGGCCAGGAAGACGTTGCCGATGCGCCAGCGTTCGGCCATGCGGGCGTGGAAGGTATAGACCACCTTGCGCACGATGGTGGTGGGCTTGTCGCCCCGGAAGGGCCGCAGGAATTCGCGGATGCGCTCGTCCTGGAGCATGGCATCGGCATCTTCATGCGGATGGATCATCACCTCGAAACGGCGCGTGCGATGCGGCCCCGGCACTTCCACGATGGGCCGGCCGGCATCGCAATAGACGCGGGTCTGCCAGAAGGGATCGTCATCGTTCTCGGTATCGAGCACGATCCAGCGCGACTTGAAGGTGGTGCCCGACATGGGGATGTCGAGCAGGGTGCGCACCGGACTGCGGCCACCGTCGCAGGCCACCAGATAGCGCGCGCTGACCTTCAGTGGCTGGCCGGCGTCGTCGCGGATCAGTGCCTCTACCTGCCCGTCAGTCTGCAGGAAGGATTCCAGCTCGTGCCCGAAGCGCATGTCCAGCGCAGCGAAACGCTGCGCACCCTCGCGCAGCGTGGCCTCGAAGAGCGGCTGGCGGAAGGCGTTGCGGCGCGGAAAACCATACTCGCTGCGGGTCGGCTCGACCTTGCCGAAACAGTGGCCGCCGGGGCGGGTGAAATAATGCACGCCGTATCCCAGCACCACGTCCTTCAGCACCGGCTGGTCCAGTCCGATGAACTGCATGGTGCGCAAGGATTCATCATCGATGGAGACTGCGCGCGGCTCGGCCACGGTCGATGGCTTGCGGTCGATGATGAGGGTGCGGATGCCGGCCTGGCCCAGGATGTTGGCCAGCGTCAGGCCGGTCGGGCCAGCCCCGACGATGAGGATATCGACGCTGTGCGTCTGTTGGTCTGTCATGGGTGTCTCTCTCTTCCAAGGCGCCCTGCCCCGGCGCTTTCATCGCCACAGGGCCAGGACGCAGGCTCCCGCTCAGGCTTCCTGGGCGACCGGATTGACCAGCTTGCCCAGGCCGGAGATCTCGACCTCGACCACATCGCCGGGCTTCATCCACAGCGGCGGTTCACGGAAGGCACCCACGCCACCGGTGGTGCCGGTGATGATGACGTCGCCCGGATTGAGCTCGGTGAAGGTGCTGCAGTATTCGATGAGCGCCGGGATGGGGAAGATCAGGTCATCGGTGCGGGCTTCCTGCACGACGGTGCCGTTGAGCCGGGTCACCAGGCTCAGTTGCGAGGGATCGCCCGCTTCGTCAGGCGTGACCAGCCAGGGGCCGAAGCCGCCGGTCTGCGGGAAGTTCTTGCCGGGGATGAACTGGATGGTGTGCTTTTGCCAGTCGCGCACGCTGCCATCGTTGTAGCAGGCGTAACCGGCCACATAGTCCAGGGCTTCGGCAGCCTTGACGTGACGTGCCTTGCGGCCGATGACCACGGCCAGCTCCCCTTCGAAATCGAGCTTTTCGGACGCATGCGGACGGATGATGGGCTGCAGGTGGCCGGTCTGCGAGTCGGCAAAACGGGCGAAGATCATCGGGTGCTTGGGCAGTTCGCGTCCGGTTTCCTTGACGTGCGACAGGTAGTTGATGCCCACGCACAGGATCTTTTCAGGATCGGGAATGACCGGCAGGAATTGCACTTCAGCAATGGCTAGCGCACGTCCCTGTTCGGCGTCCTGCTGCGCGCGCGCTGCGCCGCCCCGGGCCAGGTACTGCTTCAGGCTGCCGGCACCGGCATGGCCCAGATCGATCACCTGCTCGCCCGTGACGAGGCCGAAACTGTCCTTGCCCTGATGGCGAAAACTCGCGAATTTCATGACATCTCCTTTGTTGTTCGAGGACCCGATCTTAATCCCGTCAACTCGGAGAAGTAAACATAATTCTCAAAATAAGATAATTTTTGTAATAGTTACATATCAAAAAATCCAAATGAGAGATTTGTGTTTAATGTTATTCACCATGCTGCCCGGCGCCGTCCGCATCCCCGAACAAGCGCGCGATGATCTGCCGCAACCATCGGAGGCCGGGATCGTTGGCGTAGCGCCCATGCCAGTGCTGCATGACGCGGTAAGGTTCCAGCCGGAAGGGCAACTCCACCAGCCGCACCGGATTGTGGTGGGAAACGATGCGGCCGAAGCGTTCCGGCACCAGGGCCAGGTAATCCGAATCGATGATGCTGGAGACCACACCCAGGTAGTTGGGAATGCGCAGTCCCACCTTGCGCTGGATGCCCAGCTCTTCCTCGATCTTGCGGTCGATCATGTGATGGCCGGTGCCCTGGGTGGAGATGACCAGATGCCGCTCCCGCTCGAAGTCGCGCAGCGACATGCGCCCCCTGCGGATGCGCGGATGATCGCGGCTGACCATGCAGATGAAGCGTTCGGTGAACAAGGCCTGCTGGTAGAACCCGGCATCAAGACCGCTGATGTAGCCCAGCGCCAGATCGATCTGGCCCGATTCCAGATCCTTGCTGGTGCGCTCGGACACGTAGCTGAGTTCCATGCGGATGGCCGGTGCGGCTTGCTTCAGGTGCGCCAGGAGCCGGGGAATGATGACGCGCTGGCCGATGTCGGTGATGCACAGGCGGAACAGCCGGTCCGAGCGCGCCGGGTCGAAGCTCACGCGGTGTTGCAAGGTCGAGGTCAGGGTACTGAGCGCCAGCCGCATCGGCCCCACGATCTGCTCGGCCAGCGGGGTCGGCAACATGCCGCCGGAGGTGCGCGAAAACAGCGGATCGCCATAGTGTTCGCGCAGCTTGGCCAGCGCCATGCTGACTGCCGGCTGCCCCAGGTCCAGGCTGGCAGCGGCCTGGGAAATGCTCTGGGTCTTGTAGATTTCGAGAAAGATGCGCAGCTGCCGGAGGTCGAGATTGTCCATGGCCTTTATCAATATTGCTGATGAAAAGTATCAGCATGGGCGTATTGATTGATAAAAGTCAAACTCCTAGACTGCCTCGCGATGGCCGCCGCTTTTGCGGCAGGCCGTCGGCCGCCTGCGCCGCTGCCCTCCCAGGGAGCGCAGCGCACGCCAGGACAACAACGACAATCACGACAAGAAGAGGAAGAGACACATGCAATCCGCTACCCCCATCCAGGTCAGCGAGGTCATCGACGCGCGCCCTGTCGGCATGGTGCAATGGAGCGCCATCGGTACCTGCATCCTGATCGCCGTGCTGGACGGCTTCGATACCCAGACCATCGGCATGCTGGCCCCGGCCATGTCGCGCGAACTGGGCATACCGATGGCCAGCTTCGGCCCCATCTTCAGCGCCGGCCTGCTGGGCATGCTGGTGGGCGCGATGATCCTGGGCCCGCTGGCCGACCGCTTCGGCCGCAAGACCATGGTGATCGCCTCCACCCTGGCCTTTGGCAGCATGTCGCTGCTGACCGCGCTGGCGGCCAGCCATGATGATCTACTGCTGTTGCGCTTCCTGACCGGCATCGGCCTGGGGGGTGCGCTGCCCAATGCGCTGGCGCTGGCGTCCGAGTATTCCCCGCGCCGCCATGCACGCGTGATCGTCGCCACCCTGATGTGCGGCATGCCGCTGGGGGCGGTACTGGGCGGCATCGTCACTTCGCTGCTGCTGCCTTCGCATGGCTGGCACGCGGTATTCATCGTCGGCGGCGCATTGCCCATCGCGGTGGCGCTGTTTGCGCTGGTGTTCATGCCCGAGTCGGCGCGCTTCCTGCTGGTACGCGGCAAACACCGCGCCCGCCTGCAGGCGCTGATGCGCCGTATCGCGCCGGAACTCGGCGCCGATCAGGACCTGGCGGCACCGGCACCGCCGCCGCAGGCGCCGGGCGTGCCCGTGGCCGAGCTGTTTCGCCATGGCCGCTGGAAGGACACGGTGTTGCTGTGGATCCCCTACTTCATGAACCTGGTGGTGCTGTATTTCATCGTCAGCTGGATGCCGGCCGTGCTCATGGGCGCGCATCATCCGGTCACCGTGGGCATTACCGCCATCTCCTGCTTCAGTGCCGGCGGAGTCCTCGGTAGCCTGTTGCAGGGCTGGCTGATGAATGCGCTGGGCGTGCGCCGCACCCTGGTGCTGGAACTGGCGCTGTATGCCTTGCTGGCCCTGGGCCTGGCCAACTGGCCGCAATCGGAATGGAACGTGATCGTGGCCAGCAGCCTGATGGGCGTGGTGATCCAGGGTGCACAGGCAGGACTGAACGTGCTGGCCACCGAAATCTATCCGACCGCCATGCGCGCCACCGGGGTTGGATTCGCACTGGGTATCGGCCGCATCGGATCGATCTGCGGACCGCTGGCCGGCAGCCTGATGCTGGGATGGCAGATGGACGTGAAGCATATCTTCCTGATGGGCATCACCCCGGCGGTGATCGCCGGGCTGGCCATCGTCTTCAATCGCCGCGCAGAGACACCCTGCACCGACTGACGCGCGGAGGCAGGCGACCGGTTGAAACAGCGCCGGACAGGTGTGAACCTGTCCGCCGCTGCGCCATGAACCTCAGTCTGGGGACCAGTTGCCATGCAGGGACATGCGCATGCGCAAGGGGATCTGCACCCGCGCCACCGGTCCGGCAGACAGATCGCGCGTATCCAGGATCACCAGCTCGGCCGCGCCGGTGCGCAGGTGATTGAGCAGGCTCAACAGGAAGCCGTCGCCCTCGGGCGCGTCGGCGCTGCGCGGCACGAAGACCGGTTCCTGGAAGCAGTGCGCATCCCCCGCAAACCAGGTACGGGTCTCCCCGGTGCGTACGTTGACGTGGGCCAGCTGGTTGAAGAACTGGAACGGCGGCGCGCCCAGCGTGGCGGCATCGAAGGGCAGCGTCGGATCGAAGGCCAGCATGAAGCCATGCTGGTAGGGATGGCCGCTGTAGCGTTCGTCGCAACGCGGGAACTCGCAGGGGAACGTGGTCAGCGGTTCGGGCAGGACCTGATCGCTGTCGGCATCCAGGTCAAAGGTCCAGCGCGCCAGGCTGGATTTGAGCGTCTCCGGGGAAGGGACGAAACCATCGGCCTGCGGGAAGAAATAGAACACGTTGCCGCTGGTGACGGGCATGTCCAGGATCAGCTTGCGGCCCTGCTCATAGGCGTTGAGCGTATGGCCCTGGAAGCCGTCGGCCGGACCATGGAACCAGCGCACATCGCTGGCCTTGCCATCACGCGGCAGCACGCCGAACAGTTGCGGCAGATCGGGTTGCCACTGGAAGTGCTGGCCGCCACGCTTCATCCTCTCCACGTCCACGGTCAGGGGGATGATGGGGAAGATCACGTAATTTTCCGTCACCGCGAAATCATGGATCATGGCCGCGTAAGGCGCCTGGAACCAGGTTTCGCGGGTGAGCTTGCCGGCCGCATCGATCTCGTAATAGGCGATGTCGGGGGTGCCGTCGCCCTTGGCCTCGTAGGCGAAGCACAGCATGCTCCCGGTCTGCGGACAAATCTTGGGATGGGCGGTGAAGGTCGCCGATTTCACCTGGCCGTGGAAATCCCAGACCCCGAGGGTGTCCAGGGTCACCGGGTCCATGGCATAGGGCAGGCTGTCTTCCTTCAGCGCCAGCAGTACCCCGGCATGCTTGATCACGGTGGTATTGGCCGTGGTGTTGTCGCGGGCCGCCTCGGGCGCATTGGTATGGACATTGCGGTAGATGCCATTGAGCGAGCGCCCGGCCTGGCGCTGCGCCTTGAGCCGCTCGGTCTGGACGTAGCGGCGGGTCAGGCTCACCTGCCCCTGGCCGAAGCGAAAGGCACTGACCATGCCGTCGCCGTTGAAAAAGATGTCCTGGCCCAGCATCGGCGGATAGGCCGGATCGGGCGAGACCTGGTAGAAGCAGCCCTGCAGCTGCGCGGGCAGCTGGCCTGAGACTTCCAGCGCCTGCACGCTGGCCTCGACCCGGCTGGGACGATAGATACCCTGGAACTCAGGGGTGGCGGGATATTGTAGAGACATGATCTGGCTTCCTTGTGGAGAGGGGAGGAACTTCAGTGCTGCCGGGACTGCGGCGACTGGATGCTGACCCAGTGCTCCATGGTCATCTCGGCGACGATCCAGTCGCTGTTGAAGCGGCCGATGCCGCTGTTTTTCTCGCCGCCGAACATGTTGTTGGGATCGTCGCAGGGGGAGATGGCATTGACGTGCGTCATGCCCGCGTCGATGCCCTGTGCAAAACGCACGCCGCGTGCTTCGTCGCGTGTGAAGACACAGCTCGACAGGCCGTATTCGGTCTGGTTGGCCAGGTGCAGCGCCTCGGCCTCATCGGCAGCCTTGATGAGCGGCGCGATGGGAGCAAACTGCTCAGCCTGGGCCAGCGGCGAATCATTGGCCACGTCCACGAAGACCTGCGGCGGCAACACCAATCCTTCTGCCTCGCCACCGAGCACCTGGCGCTGGCCGGCCTGGCGCGCGGCTTCCAGCCGGCCCTGCGCGGCCTGCAACTGGCGTTCGTTGATCAGCGGGCCGATCAGGGTATCGGGATCATTGGGATTGCCATGCTTGAGCGCCCTGGCCTTTTCCACGAAGGCATCGACGAAGCGCGGATAGAGGCTGGCATCGACGATGATGCGATTGCTGCTCATGCAGATCTGCCCCTGGTGCAGGAAGCGCCCGAGGATGGCACCGTCGACGGCCCGCTCCAGATCCGCATCGTCCAGCACCACGCAGGGGGCGTTGCCGCCCAGCTCCAGTCCGACGCGCTTCATCGTTGGCCCGGTCATGGCCAGCGCACCGATGTGGCGGCCCACCCGGGTCGAACCGGTAAAGGAAATGAACTTGGGCGTGGGGTGCAGCGTGAAGGCATCGCCGATCTCGCTGACGGCGCCGACGACGATGTTGAGCAGGCCCGGCGGCAGGCCGGCTTCTTCATAGATCTTCGCCAGCAGCAAGCCCCCCGTGACGGGCGTGTCGTCGGCCGGCTTGACCACCACCGCATTGCCCACGGCCAATGCCGGGGCAATGGAACGGTTCGACAGTTGCATCGGCCAGTTCCAGGGGCTGATGACGCCGACCACGCCCAGTGGCCGGCGATAGACCCGGCTTTCGCGGCCAGGGATATCGATGGGCAGGATGCGGCCGTGTACACGCCCCGGCAAGGCAGTGGCGGCGAGCATGACGGACTTGACCGAGGCCCACTCGATCTCGGCCTTGATACGGGTGCTGCCGGATTCGCGGATCAGCCAGTCGACGATCTCGGCGTGGCGCTGGTCCATGATGGCCGCCGCACGCAGGAACAGGGCTGCCCGCTCCGCCGGCAAGGCCGCCGCCCACGCCTGCTGCGCCTGGGCGGCGGCGGCATAGGCGGCGTCGAGGTCGGCCAGGGACGCCTGGCGGATCTCGGTCAGCACTTGCCCGGTATAGGGATCATGGTCCTGCAAAAGGCTGGCGGCAGTGCCGTCGCGCCACTGCCCGCCAATGTACTGGCCGGTAAAGCCTTGGTAGAGCGGTAATGTCTGCTGGTCTTTCACGGTGGTCTCCTTGATTGTCATGCGCCGGGGTGGCGAAAGAGTCCGCGCCGGACCGTTGCCGTGCGCGAACGGATAGCGCGGGCAGCCAGGATGGATCAGGCTCCCGCTTAATAATGAACGACATCGTTCACTTAAAAAGATGGTAGCACAGCCCGTGATAAAATGTACGCATACGTTCATATATAAAAAAAGGATCTAAAGCGATGCGGGTCAAGACCGTGGAACAACGCAATGAATTCATCGATGCCGCAGGCCACCTGTTCATCCAGCAGGGCTATGCCGCCGTGACCATGGAAGCCATTGCGGCGGCGGCGGGCAAATCCAAGGTGACGCTGTACAACTATTTTTCGAACAAGGAGGAATTGTTCGAGGCCTTCGTCGTGCAGGCCGGTGCGGGGGCGGTGGAAGAACTGACCAGGGTGTACGAGGAAAAGGACAGTGCCCGGGACATCTTGCAGCGTCTGGGCCTGGCGCTGCTGCGCCTGGTGTCGCGGCCGGACGTGATCGCACTGGACCGGCTCATCATCGGCGAGGCCAGGCGCTATCCGGAACTGGCGCGCATCTTCTTCAAGAATGGCCCCAAGCGCACGGTGGCGGGCATTACCGAGGTGATGGCCCGCTGCATCGACAGCGGCAAGATCGACGGCTGCCACGCCGAACGGGCCGCCCTGCATTTCAAGGCGATCTGCGCGGGCGACCTGATCGAGAATCTGATGTGGGGCACCATTGAGCAACCCACGAAGAAGGAGTTGACGCGGCTGGCAACAGAGGCCGTGAAGGCGTTTCTGGAGGGGTATGCGGTGAGGTGAGCGCTACGCCGGAGGATGAGGGGCTGGAAACCGGTGTTGTGAGATCGATGCGTCAGGTGCATCTTCACGGCCTATTTGGGATTATTAATATCGATAAAATATTTTTATTTAACTTTAAATCGATTATATTTTAAATCTCAAATAAATATATACGTGTGAGCTGCGTCCGAGGAGCGTGCCGATACGTCGTGCCATGCCCGGCGTGCGCATCAAGACAACGGCTCACTCCTGAGGAGCCCCATCCATGCGTTTCAACCGTCTTGATCTCAATCTGCTGGTCGCCCTGGATGCGCTGCTGGAAGAAAAAAAGACCACCAAGGCGGCAGAGCGCCTCAATGTGAGCCAGTCTGCCGTCAGCGGCATGCTGGCCCGGCTGCGCGAATATTTCGGCGATGAATTGCTGGTCCTGGTAGGACGCCATATGGAGCTCACCCCGCTGGGGCGCGACCTCGCCAATCCACTACGCGAAGTATTGCTGCAGATCCAGTCGACCGTGGCCGTGCGCCCGGTTTTCAATCAGGAAACCGAAAGCCGCCACTTCCGCATCACCGCCTCCGATTATGTGGTGTCGCTGTTGATTGGCCCGCTACTGGCGAGGCTACAGGCGCAGGCGCCGAAGATCACGCTGGAATTGTTGCCGCAGACTGAAAACTCGGGCGAAAAGCTGCGCCGTGGCGAAACGGACCTGTTGATCATCCCGGAAGACTTTCTGGCCGAGGATCACCCGCGCCAGTTGCTCTTCGAAGATGAATTCATCTGTGTGGTGTGGGAAGGCAATATCAGTATTGGCCAGACGCTGGATCTGCCTGGCTATCTGTCGGTGGGCCACGTGGCCCCGCTGCTGGGACGACCACGCGCACCGACCATGGAAGAAGTGTTCCTGCAAAAACAAGGGATACATCGCCGCATTTGCGCCTACACGGCCGACTTCAGCGCCATGCCGCAGGTGTTGGTAGGCACCCAGCTGATGGCGACCATGCATTCCCGGCTGGCACGCGCCAGCCAGCAACGCCTGCCGCTGCGCCTGCTGGCACCGCCTCTGAGCCTGCCGCGCGTGCGCGAAAGCATGCAGTGGCATCGCTATCAGGAAAATGATCCCTGCCACCGCTGGCTGCGTGAACAGATTCTGGCCATTCCGCTTTGACGCGCGGGCAGGCCTGCATAGGGGTGCTGCCGGATTGATTTCAGATTGGATAAACCATTTGCGCCAGAGCGGACCGCCCCTGGCGAAGGAATGCGCGCCACCGGGCCCGCAAGGAAGCAGCATGGTTCGCGGGAGCAGGGGCGGTCAGGTCACAAGGCTGATGGGGCGCGTGGTGTCTGCCGGATGAATGCCAGCATCGGTGCCGCCAGCGAATCGTCGACGGTGTTGATGGCATAGACCTGGCTCAGGTGGTTGTGTCCGGCGATGGTGGCGATCTCGGGCGCGAAGCCATGCTGCACCACCAGCGTGGCAAACAGTTCACCGGCCTGAACCTGCATCTGTACCGGATCCAGTTCGGCATAGCTGAGCCACAGCGGAAAAGCAGCCACGTCGATCTGGCGCACCGTGGACATGGCGGCCATGGCGCCAAGGTCGGTGCCGAAATAGGCATCATTGCGGGGATCCGGGGTAGCGATGCCGAACTGGCGGCGGCTGCGCTGTTCGAGTTCGACGTTGTAGACACCCGACGTCAACAGTACACCGGCCGGGCGCTGCCCCGCATGCAGACCGAAGCGGCGCAGCAGGCTGGCCGCTGCCACATGCGCCGCACCAGCCGATTCACCACCCAAAAAAACGCGCTGCGGATCGATGCCCAGCTCCCGGGCGTGTTGCTGCACCCAGGCATACACCGCCGCCACATCCTCTGCGCCCGCCGGCCAGCGATGCGTCGGCCCCAGGCGATAATTGGGCAGCACGGTGACAATGCCCTGCGCGGCAAAATAGCGGCCGGCATTGGCGCGCTCGGTCTTGTCGCCGCGGATGAAACCACCGCCGTGCAGGTAGATCAGTGCGGCTGCGTCTGGCCGCTGCCCAGCGCCGTCAGCCCTTGCCGTATAGATGTCCAGCACGTGGCGCGGATCACTGCCGTACGGCACGTCGCTGCGACAATCCACGGCATCGGCCGGCACCTGTGACGACTCGCCCTGATACATGGCCTTGGTGGCAGGCGGATCGATCACCGGCCCCTGTGCGCGAATGCGGGCCGCCAGCGAGGCCGGAATGGCTGTAGTTGACATGATGCGTCCCTCCTCCTTCATTGCAGCGGCAACGCTGGTGCTTTGTGGAACTGGCCGTCCTTCATGATGGCCAGCAACGCTGCCTTGTTCTGCAGGAGACGGATGTCTTCGGTCGGGTCGCCATCGACCAGCAGCAGGTCGGCCAGATAGCCGGCCTTGATCTGGCCCAGTTCATCGCCCATGCCCATCAGCTCGCCGCCCAGACGGGTGGCGGCCACCAGCGCTTCGGTCGGGGTGTAGCCAAAATGGCGAACGAACAATTCCAGATCCCAGGCGTTGCGGCCCGTCGGATTGAAGGGAAAACCGTAGTCGCCGCCCGGCAGCACGCGCACGCCACGGCGCCGTAACTCCGGGATCAGTTGTTGTTGCAGTTCCAGCACTTCGGCCGCACTGCGCTTCATGTCGCGCATGTCGAAATGCGGTGGCGGACTGGCGTCGAGGGTGGCCTGGATGATGCCGATGGCGGGAGCCACGAAAATATCCTCGCGCTTGGCTTGCAGCATGTCCATCGCTTCCGCGTCGGCGTAGGTGCAGTGGTACAGCACGCGGAAGTTGTTGCGAAGTGCCATCTTCACCGCTTCGGCCGCCTGTGCGTGGGCGCACAGCCAGACTTGCGATTGCTGCGCCTGTTCGCCCGCAGCCTTTGCTTCTTCCTCGGTGTACAGCAGTTGCTGCGACGATCCTGGCTGCAGGGCATCCTCGCCTGACAGCAGGAACTTCACCGACCGTGCACCGATCTCACCGCACTTTTTGACGAAAGCGCGCACTGCTTCTGGTCCCCTGCCGTGTTCTTCCACTACGCCGGCGCTCATTTCTTCGCTGCTTGGCGGAGCCCGTTCCACCGACGACGGAATCAGGCGCGGACCAGGAAGACCACCATCGACGATGTGCGAATACAGGGTCACTTCCACCGTCTTGCTCAGCGAACCGGCCGAATAGGCGCTGGTGAACCCATGATCGAGCAGGATCCGGGCATTGCGGGCAGTGGTCAGCACCAGATCTTCCAGCGGCAGCATCATGCCGGGCACGAAGCGCTCCACCGAACTGGGCCAGGACAAATGCGCGTGCGCCTCCGTCAGTCCTGGCATGAGCGTGCGGCCACGGCCATCAATGCGCCGCTCACCTGCGCGCGGGGCCAGCGTTTGCGGTGCCCGCACCACTTCTTCGATGCGGTTGCCTCGAATGCGGACTTCCCCGGCAAACGGTGCGGCACCGCTGCCATCGAAAATACGGACGTTGAAAAACACAAGCTCACTCATGATCTACCCCGGGTTGAAAAATGAAGAGAACAGCGGACGACGGCAAGTTCACCAGCTCAATCATGCCGGCCAGGCGGGCGGCCAGCAGGGAAGGCTTGCTTCCCGGCACTCTTCTTGTCTGCACTGCGGTCTCCGTGATGGCGGCAAGGGTCTGGCATCCCGTTGGAAGGGCAAGCTTTGCCTTGTTGAAATCAGGCGCAGTATAGGAAGTACAGAGCTATCGGGGAAACCGTGTTTTCCAATAGGCGGTATCAGGAAAACAGAGCGAGCGCGGCGGATATCGGGGCAAGATGGCCGGCGTGCAAAGAGGATACGCAACAAGCCACCCCTGACTTGTCGCAGCGTGGCGAGTCGCCGGGGCAGCAGGGAAAATCCGACCGGCGCAGTCACATGCCTCAGCATGTATCCGAGCGACTGCGACCGGCCGGTGCCTCAGCTACTGGTATTGCTCCGGAAGCTTGAAGTCACTGATGACCTCGGCCAATACATGGGCCTGCTGATTCAGTTGCGTGGTGGCGGCATTGGTTTCTTCCACCAGCGTCGCATTGCGTTGCGTGGCCTGTTCAAGCTGGGAAATCGCCTCGTTGATCTCGCCCACGCCACGGCTCTGCTCTTGCGCTGCCACCGCAATCTCGGCAATGGTCTGACGCACGAGATCAACATTGTGTACCACGTCCTGAATGATCTTGCCGGCATTGCTGACCAGGCTGGAACCGCCCTCCACGGCGGCCAGCGAGGCAGAGATGAGATCCTTGATCTCTCTGGCGGCGGTAGCGCTGCGCTGGGCCAGGCTTCTCACCTCCGAGGCGACCACGGCAAAGCCGCGTCCCTGTTCGCCCGCACGGGCCGCTTCCACGGCGGCATTGAGCGCCAGGATATTGGTCTGGAAAGCGATGCCGTCAATGACGCCGATGATGTCCGCAATCTTGCGGCTGGCCTCATCGATACGGTCCATCGTCTCGACCACATCGCTCATCACTTGGCCACCACGCTGCGCGACCTCGGAAGCTTCCGACACCTGCGTACTCGCGGCCCGCGCGAAGTCCGCCGATTGCTGGACGGTCGCGGCAATCTGTTCCATGGCACTGGCGGTTTCTTCCAGACTGGATGCGGCCTGCTCGGTTCTTCCGCTCAGATCGCTATTGCCGGCGGCAGCCTCACTGCTGGCCCGATTGACCGCAAGCGCAGCGCGCCGGGACTTGCTGACCAGGGAGCGCAGGGATTCCTGCATGCTGCCCACGTTTCTCGAGAAACTGGCAATTTCCGACTTCCCGTGCAGGACCGGCACCGTGCTGCTGAGATCGCCCTCCGCAATTTTCAGCGTGATGCGCTCCAGCTCGCGCAAGGGCGAGGCAATGCTTCGCGTGAGCAACCATGCCAGGAGCATCGAAAACACAATGCTTGCCGTCGTAATGCTCAGGAGAACCATCTTCGATTTGTGGATGGCGTCTTCGATTTTCTCGCCGAATTCAGCCGTGCGGCGCTCCTGATAACGGACCAGTTCGGTGCCCGCATTCACGTAGGCCGTTGAGATGGACTTCATGTCGTAGACCAGCTTTTGCCGGGTCTGAGCATCGGCGCCCACCTCCTCCAGTTGCTGACGCACCACCAGGTAGCGCTTGCGCTCTTCCCCCATGCGAACCAGGATCGCCTTGCCTTCGTCACTCACGTCGAGTTCAGCGTAGCGTTTCTGGATCTCGGTGGTGCGCTTGACCAGATACGCCATGTCGTCGGAGAAGAACTTCAGCAGTGTTTCATTGGCGGTGACACCCAACGCCAACGCGCGCGCCACGTTCACGATGATGTTTTCGCGCCATTCTTTGGCCAGGGCAAGCCGCTCAGCCTGCTCCTGCTGGAGAATCATGTTGGCTCTCTGCACTTCCTTCAACTGGGCCTGCATCGCAAGCAACATCACGATGATCAGAGCTATGATCAAGGCGAAACCCAATGCCAGACGCCTTCCTACCGACAACCTGTTCAAGAACGACATACATCCCATCCATTTATTTTTTAAATTATTTACTAACAATGACGAACCCCGGAGATGCAACGCCGTATCACCCCCTGGGCTGTCAACCCATCAAAGATGACGCTTTTCTAGCCGCGTCCATTGGCTTTTTTCAAGGCAGCAGCGGCAGATGACTTGATGCCCCGGATATCCTTCCCCGGATACTGGAGAAGGAGGTCGTCAGCGAGCTCTTCCAGTGCCTTGGAAATTTCATTGAGCTTGGCCAGTTGAGTGAGCAACAGGCGTTGCTCATCTTCAGCGGACATATCATCGGCAGGATTGATCAAATGGAACTCCTTCGCTCCCCTTGCGAGGGACATTCTGAGGTGCGGCCCTTCTTGACTCGCTATTTGATTGGTACCGTGCAAGCGTGCCGTGGCTTGTCAGTTCGCAGCACAGCCGTGATGACGATCGACCGTCAGACGTCGATCACATCCTGATGATGTTGCTTGTTCCGTGTCTCGAAGAACGCAATGGTTTTCTGCAGGAGCATGGCCTGCTCCTTGAGCAGCGTGGAGGTCGCGGCGATTTGCTCGACCAGGGAGGCATTCTGCTGCGTGGTCTGGTCGATCTGCACGATGGCATCGTTGATCTGGGCGATCCCCGAGCTTTGCTCCCCCGATGCATTGGCGATCTCGTGCATCAGCTCCCTCGTGGTGCGGGAGGCGGACGTGATTTCCGAGATGGTGCCCACAGTACCTTCGACGATGTGCTTGCCCTCTTCGATCTGGGCCACCGAGGCGACGATCAGGTCCTTGATTTCCTTGGCAGCGCTGGAGCTACGCTGTGCCAGTGCACGCACTTCGGTGGCCACCACCGCAAAGCCTCGGCCGTTTTCCCCGGCGCGGGCGGCCTCCACTGCGGCATTGAGCGCCAGGATATTGGTCTGGAAAGAGATACCTTCGATGACGCTGATGATTTCCGACATGCGTCCGGAGCTGCTGGCAATCTCATGCATGGTCTGGACCGCATGGCTGATTTCCTTGCTGCTGCGCTCGGCTACCTGCGATCCGTTGACCGCCAGTTCACTGGCCGACCTGGCGTTGGTGGAATTCATCTGCACGGCGCTGAGCAATTCTTCCACGCTGGATGCAGTCTCTTCCAGGGAAGCAGCCTGCTTTTCAGTCCGGTGGGACAGGTCGCTGTTGCCCTCGGCAATCTCGGCGGCGGCCAGGGAGACTGCATCCGTGCTGCGTTGGATTTCTTCAATCACGCGTTCGAGGTTGCCACGCATCTTTGCGATCGCCTGCATCAGGCGGGAGATTTCATCGTTCCCGGTAGCGTTCACGTCAACTGCGAGCCGACCAGCACCGATGCTTTCCGCGACCTCGCCAGCGTACTGCAGGCGCGTCGAAATCTGGCGGGCAAGCCAGAGGCTGACGATCAGGATCAGTGCCGTACTCGAGACGAATGCGATCAGATTGATGGTAGTGGACGCTGACGTGGTGGCATCGACATCATCGTTGTAACGCCTGGCCAGCTCGCGATTGTAGGCCTTGTCGGCATCGATGCTTTGCATCAGCGCCGCAATCAGGTCGGTGCTCTGCAAGAGGATCCCTGCGGCTTTGCTGATATCGGATTGCTGCAGGAGGCTGAGCCTCATCTCGTTATAAGCTGCGAAGTTTTTCTGGACCTGTGCAAACAGCGCGCGATCCTTGTCGTCGGAAATGTCCTGGCTCTCATAACGTGCCAGGGCCTGTTGCGCCAATTGATAGGCTTGGTCGATATCCTTCCTGGCACGCTGCCTGACGGCTTCGTCATTGATGAAGACGTAGCTGAGGACGGCGATGCGCAGCTTGAAGACCGATGCCGTGATCTGATCCAGATCCGTCACGCTGGGTATCGTATCGTTGACGATCCTGGAGAATGAGGCGTTGACTTTATGTATCTGCTGATAATTGACGCCACACAAGGAGGCCAAGGCCAGCACAATCAGAAACGAGAGAAGGTAGAGTTTTTTGGCGATGCTCATGACAGGTTGAATCCATTCGTGGCTATGGAAGAATCGTCTCCTTCTCTTGTTCGGACTCGGAAGGATTGTTCTGGCTCAGATGAAGGTTGGGGTGGAATGAAAGGGCAAGGCATTGCTGCCTTGCGCGGCAGCACGCGGGTCGGAAGGACGAGAGGAATTTTTCTTGAGACCAGGCATTGCGGACAACGTAAGAGAAGAGCGGCGCACCCGGTGAGTGTCGCGGCGTTCGAGCAGGACGAAGCGCAAACGGTGCAAAGCGGAGGGAAACGGTGTTCGTCTATCCGTGCAGAATTTGCGAAAAAGCGCTTGGAAAATCCTGAGACGCGTGACCATGCCCCGACATGATGACGCCTAACATAGACATCCGGAACAAACTATAATTCATCATGTATTTGAATACAATCCGTATTTTCATGCGGATTGATCTCTGTTGTTTATTGGCTTTGGTGACTGCCCTGAAGGGCTGGCGCGAGGGATGAACAGGCGGAAGCTTCGCCGAATCGGGGGTGCCTTCTTTGCAAGCTGCTGTGATGACTGGAGAGAAAGCTTGACTCGCTTTTCCTCTGAGATCGGTACCCGGAAGCGTTTCATCAGAAATACAAATAACATTCCGATTCACCATGTACTAAGATCCATAAAGAATCGTAGGGATGCCGATGCTAAACTACGCCCATGAAGCAACGAATGACCCGCCAGCAGAGCAAAGACGAAACCAGAGAACGCCTTCTTGAGGCTGCCAGGAAACTGTTTTTGCAAAAAGGCCTGGCTGGAGCCACCATCGAAGAAATCACCGCCGCAGCCGGTTACACCCGTGGCGCGTTCTATTCGAACTTCGAGGGGAAGGAATCGGTGCTGCTTGAATTGCTCTTGCGCAATACCAGGCAAATGACGATGGGAGCGGCGCAGATAGCCTCTTCGGGAACGACGCCCATGGAAATGCGCACATCGCTGCTGAAGTACTACCGGACACTGTTCTACCAGAACGAAGCGTTCATCCTTTGGGCGGAGGCTCGCATCCTGGCGTTTCGGGATGAACGATTCCGGGCGGCGTTCAACGAGCTGATCAAAGACGCCCTTTCCCATATCGTCGACATCCTCAACAAGTTTGCCGATGCCACGGGCCTCAAGCTCGAAGTGCCGCCTTCTTATATTGCATTCGGATTGGCCGCCCTGTTCGAGGGGATTCAGGCCAACAAAATCTCCGACCCGCAACACATCAGCGACGAGATGGTGGAAACGGTCATGGCCTATTTCCTCTCCAGCGCGCTTTTGGGAAAACCCGCCTGACCAGCGCGCTGCAGGCGAGCCTTTCACAGCGGCAGTGCGTACGATCTGGTCGTGATCGAGACTGATGATTGGAAATCCTCGCGACATGCATCAACCGGATAGCTAACGGTTTTATCTCGAATTCCATGCATTGGTTAATAAGAGGCTGTTGCGAAGCATCAAGCCGTCGCCAACAGGCTGTGCCCGAGCCGCAACCCATTTCCTGGGGTAGTAAGTTCCACGCGATACCCGAGCGCAAGACGAACACTATGCCAGTGAGCACTGCACGGTCAGATATTGGCTGGCGACCTGCATACTGGCGATTGCGAGGCGCTCGGACGGGCAGAAGTGGTTCGATGAGTGACCACAATTCATCATCGACAAGTTCTTTAGGCATCGCATCACATCGCATCCCATCCCATCAGGAAAAACAAGACAGGAAGTCAACATCAAGTCGGGAAAGTTGACAGCCCCGAAATTTAATTTTGCAACAGCCTCTTAGGCATTTACGCCAGAAAAACATTTCCCGCAATTTTTATCAGGAAAAATCTGGCGTAGAATTAAGCGCGCCCGTTAATTATTAATGAGGACGCATTTCAGCAGTAGGGATGAAGTGTGTTCTGTACAGAAAGCGGTGACCCGTTTGGGCGAATTGCAAGAGTCGCAGACTTCATTCCAAACGGGACTTGCACGTACTCACGTGTATTGATGAAATGGGTTCTAAGTAAATTCCTGAAAAATATACTCAAAAATGAGGGGGGATGGAATGAATGCCTGGAAAATCTTCACTGTCAGCTCATTCCGAGAGTCTTACCTGCGTCACCATCCCCCTGCCAACGGAACGTCTCTTTTCAAGCCTGAACTGGCTACAGGCATCTCGGTGACGAGCCCGTCTGCCGTTATTGCCAAGCAATCCTTTGGCTCAATGTGCGCACGCTGAAGCACTGAATGCACATGATCCAGATCGAAAAGATGTTGCAACTGTTTGATTGCAAAAATGCTGACGCTTGGTCTGCGGCCTTGTTTGAAATTGCCCGGCAATGTGGTTTTCAATATGCTTTGTACGGGGTGATGCAAAGTAAGAAAACGCCCTTTGAAACAGCGTTCATCAGAAGCAACTACTCTGAACAATGGCGAAACATCTATGATCGGAAGTGTTTCCATTACATCGATCCCGTGGTCGCACATTGCCAGGCCAGCGCCCTTCCCATTGCCTGGTCCGCAGATAGTTTCAGGGGCAACGTACAGCAGGATTTCTATGAACAAGCCAGTGGCCATGGACTACGATCGGGAATCACCTATCCGATACATGGGGCCGAGGGAGAGTTTGGCATGCTCAGTTTTGTTTCCGCCAATCGTCTTCATATGCGTGCCCTTTGCAACTATGAGCTCCTGACGAGTTTGTCGCTAGTTCGCGATTACGCCCTCGAATCGTCGATCCGATTCGCCAGGACGCTTCCCAATGACCTCGCTCAAACACGCCTGACACCCCGTGAGTTGGAATGTATCAAGTGGGTAATGGCAGGAAAGTCCTCTTGGGAAATCGCCCGGATTCTATGCTGTTCAGAGGCCACCATCAATTTCCACATTGCCAATCTGAAACGGAAATTTCAAGTCCAGACAAGGCAACAAGCCGTGGTCAAGGCTATCAAGGAAGGCTTGATCGTTCCCGCCTGAGTTGCTGCGCTACTTGAGCATTCATTCCCAAGAAATTTAAAAAATAAAAAAGCTTAAAAAAATAAACAAGCTTAAAAATTAAAAATTAAACACGAAAGTTAGCGGATTCAAGCCGCGCAGAGACTATTGCCCTTCAAGCTGCGAAATACAGTGCTCCCAGATGGCGTGATGGCAAGGCACATGGCCAGCGCTGTTGTCGCAAAGCGCCTCTGCGGAAGAAGCCGCCAGGCGCCTGTCGTTGTTGGAGCGCCTGGCCCTCGTACCACTACGGCGCGTCACTGCACCCAGGCAGTCAACGCTTGGTGACCTCTCGTACTCGCAGATTCAGTGAGGAGATGCCCTAGCAGAGTTGATAGCTATAGCCCGACTTCGAATAAATGCAGAATCAATGCCGTCACCAGAACGCTACTCCAGCACCTGTCAAACACGCCTTGGCAGCGTCAGCAGATGTTGGTGATTTCTGTGCAGCCCCTTGCTGCTCCTGACTCAACAATCAGTGCGCTGCTGGCCGCGCACACTGGAATGCAGGGAGCAAGCGGCTAACACCAATGACGACATTCAACCATGATCGGACGTCACAACATGAGCACGCCAAACATCATCTATTCCGCACCCAGCGGCGCCAATGCTGATCCTGCACCATCGGCCCCTGCAGGAACAACCGGAGCCTCCTTGACCTCACCCAAAAAAGACTGGAGAGGCAACCTCATTCCCCAGACTGCTGGTGCTGGCGGCAACGGTGGCAATGGTGGTACCGGCGCCAATGGCAGCGACGGCGCTGCGGCGGCTGATGCGACGATCCTCATCGGCACACTCACCGGTTCCTTGCTCATCCAGCTCTGCGGCGGAACAGGGGGCAATGGCGGTAATGGAGGCAATGGTGGCAATGGTGGCGCCGGTGGAAACGGAAACGGCTATGGTGCCAGCGGTGACGGTGGTAACGGTGGCAATGGCGGCAACGGTGGCAATGGCGGGGACGGCGGCAATGGCGGCAACCTGACGATCTATTTGCCTCCGGAGCAGTGGAAAAACATCACGCTGGTGGAGACGCCCGCCTATGGTGGCATCGGCGGGACCGGGGGAAGCGGCGGAAATTTCGGGGCAGGAGGCAGCGCCGATGGCGGCTCGACACCAGGCAGTTCCGGTCAACCTGGCAACCCAGGGGGAAATGGCAGCGCAGGCAAGCCGGGCGTAGTAGGAACACTGACGAAATTACCGCCCCCATCAACTTCAACAGTTTAAATGTGCGTGCAACTGGCACGGCCATTTAATCAGCGGGATAGGGTTTCATTTCTTCGAAATGAATCACTCTTGGTTTTCTTAATCTTTAGGAGAAATCACAATGCAGCGTCACAGCCCGGAATTTTCCAAACGCCTAGCACATTACGGCGTTGCCCAAGTCGGCCATGACAAGATCCACATCACGGACCCCGTCACCTGGGATAAGGATAACTGCCCGTTTACCGTCAAGACGATCAAGACCAATGACCTGGACGAGTTGAAGCGACTCATCGGCGTGCCCGATTCAGATGCCAAGCAGCAATCGGATACGCACCGCTACCTTTCGTCCCTGTCGACCTTGCCAGAGGACCGGATCTTCGACGCTGCATCGGCCTATATCTATGGCGACAGCAGCACTCTGAAGCAACACAAGGCAGCCATAGAAAGCAAGCTCGGCACCCGTGAAGTGCAGGTCGCCACGACCAATACCCTGGTAGTGAGCTCGGTCATCACCAGCTCCGGCATCAATGCCATCGTGGCCGACACCATCATCTTCGAACCGGGTGGACAGATCGTGAACATTGGTGTGTTGACGATCAACGCCGGCGCTATTGAGAACTTGGCAACCTAAGGAAAAAGAGATGACAACGACTTCAGATCAGATTGTGTATACCGCTGCCAGCGGCGGCAATGGTGCATCGGGCGGCACCGGTGTCGCGGGGAACAAAGGTTCGAACGGCGGCAGCAGTACGGATTGGAAAGGCTCCAAATCTTACTACGCCGGGGGTACCGGAACAGCGGGTGGCACCGGTATCGCTGGCGCCAACGGCGGCAGCGGCGCAGCAGCGGCGCCGGCAACCATCTATGCAGGCGCGCTCACTGGCATCATCTCCATCAGTATCGCTGGTGGTGTCGGCGGTAATGGCGGCAATGGCGGTGCCGGTGGTGCCGGTGGTGCCGGCGGCGACCAGAACGGGGGCTCCGCCGCCGGATCCGGCGGCAGTGGCGGCAATGGCGGCAACGGTGGCAACGGGGGGGTGGGCGGTGATGGTCCCACTCTGACCATCTACTGCCCGCCTGCCAATAACGTCAACTTCGTGATTGCGGCCAATCCAGCCAGCGGAGGCACTGGTGGAACCGGCGGTATCGGCGGCGCCGGCGGTGCCGCAGGCTCTGGTAGCGGGGGCTCTCCGGGAAGCGCTGGCAAGCCAGGAAACACCGGTAGCGCCGGTAGCGCTGGTGCGGCCGGATCCTGGACATTCTTGCCTATTCCCAGCTGAATCGAATGCGCCGACGATGCATACTGCACATCGTCAAAGCGTCACCGTGAAATGGAAATGCCTCATCATGGCATCGCCTGATGAGGCATTTTTAGCCGGGATGATGCCATTCCCCCTCACAATTGCCGCTCTCACCCATGAACTATCAGCAACGAATCAAGAAGGCATATCAGCTATTGCCCGCCTACAGTTTCTTGACCGGTGCACCGATCGAGCATGTCCTGGAATTTGCCAATCTCCTTACTGTGCATGAGTCGGAGCTCCTCGGAGAACGTTGCGGTGAATCTGGTCTCAATGCGGATCAGACGCCAATGCAGTTATGCATCACAAGCTCCGTCGGGGAGATTCAATGTCGCTTGATTGCCGATCCATGCAGTCACGAAAGCATTCCGGCACAACGCTACCGGCGTGCGCTGCAAGCCATGCCTTCCGTACACGAACGCACTGGAACGCAAGCCAATGCTGCCCTTGTTGCCTCCATGCTGACGCACTTTTCACCATCTGACCCGCCCTTCGTCGATCTCTTCACCCGTGGCGTATTCTGGGTAGGCGCTTCGCTGGAAAAAGACGGCATTGCGATTTACACCGACACATCGCCACACACCATTGATAGTGCCTGGGATCACGCCAGACAGTTCATCCACGATGCCTGCACTGATGGCCTCCCGGCCGCTTCTGTCATTGAGCGCCTCAGAGCCTACTGCTGGCTGTCGAGTATCGGCATTGAAGGAAGCTCCCCGGAAAACAGCCGCATCAAGCTCTATGCCCGGATGTACCAGATGATGCCGGAAGGGACAGTCGGAAACCTGTTTCCGCCTGTCAATGCGCTCATTGAGTCAGGAGCTTTATCTGCCCTCGTGGGCGACCGCGGACTGTCGTTCGAGGACGTGTTGTTCAACTTCGGTTTTCATGCGACTTCCGGAAAGTTGGAAGACCTGAAAATCGATATCTCCGGATCTGCCCTTGCATTGGATGCAGCACAGCTGGAGAAGACAGTGGCTCACTGCTGCGAGGCACTGCGGCTACAGCCGATCAATGTGGAGGCACTGCTTTCCCGCTTCAACCTGGCCCCCTCCTTTCTGGGCATCGCCATCAATACCAGTGGAAAAAAACGTTTGAACATTTATCTGAAAGCAGGAACGGCATGAATAACTTGCAGGATCCCCAATCCTGTTTGCGCCTGGGCCTCGCCTATCTGATGGGAGTACAGGATGCTACCGGCAGCTGGCGCGACTATCAGCTTCCCGTTGGCGAATCGGACCAGTGGGTCACCGCATTCACAGCCATGGGCGTGTTAAGTGCGGCGCTTCGCCTGGACGATCCGAGTGCATTGATGTCGGCACATGCTGCAGCACAGTTCCTGCGCACGTCGCAGCACTATGCAGCCGGATGGGGTTACAACGCAGCTACCGGTGTGGACGCCGATAGCACGGCTCAATCGATAAGGCTGTTCAGAGCATTGGATCTCAACGTCCCGGAGAAAGACATGGACTGCCTGATGACGCACTTCTGTGCGGATGGCGGCGTGTGCACCTACATCGAGGATTCTGGCTGGGGAAAGTCTCATGCTGACGTTTCCGCAGTGGCAGCACTGGCACTCGACGACAAACGGCTCGAACAGCGGACAGCCGCTTTGCAGCGCTACTGCGATTCCAGTTTTATTCCCGGTACAGGCTGGCCCACGTATTGGTGGAAAAATCATCTCTATTCCACCTGGCACATGCTGGCCTTGTACCGGCGGCTTGGGCTTGCCATCCCGAAAGAAGTAGCGGCCATCCGTGTCACCGTAGATTCTGCATTTGAACTGGCCTGGGCGATCGGAATCCTGCATGCACTGGAGCTGCCCGAGGAAGTCATGGCTGCACCGCTGGACAAACTCTGCCGCATGCAACTACCGTCTGGCCAATGGCCGGCGGCGGCGAACCTGCGTGTGACCGATCCCGGCTGCCACACGCCATGGTTGCAGCCTGAAGGCGAATACTACGAAGACATGCGGGGCACCATCACGACCGCTACGGTCCTGACAGTGCTATCCCGGCTCATTTGACCAAACAGAGAGTGCAAGATGAGAAAGTCAGTTTTCCTCGACGAACTGCACGAGGCGATATTCAGACGCGAGGGTTACCTCATCCTGGATTTGCTCACTACAGAAGATATTGCAGCCATGCGCACTTGCTTTGACAGTGTAGAAATCCTGCATCGTGGCCCTATCGGCGTGACGGTTCTCACCGATCAACTGGCGCAGCGAAAAGCGATCCATGCGGCCTTGCATCCCATTTTCAGTGAGCGTCTGTTACCGGTCCTGAACGACTATCGCATTCCAGTGACATCCTTTGTCACCAAGGAAGCCTCGTGCGAAGTCGGCAAGTTCCCGTTGCACCAGGACCCATCGTTCATTCATGAAGATGAGCAGGCGGGAATTTCGATCTGGTGTCCGCTGGATGACGTCAATCAAGATAACGGCAACCTCGGCGTAGTGCCGTATAGCCATTTATTGAATCCGCACTACCGTACGACCTGTTCGCTCCCCTATCCCGATCTGGTAGAACTGATTGAAGAGAAGTACATGCGATACTTGCCCATGCGCGCGGGCCAGGTGCTGTATATGGATCACCGTATGATTCATGGGTCCCCCACAAATCGGAGTAGCACCATACGCGTGGTCGCGGCGGGCGTCGGCGTCCCACGCCAGCAACAGCTGCTTTATTGCCACGTCGATCAAAGCACCGACAGCAAGGTGCTGGAAATCCATGAAGTGCCGGATGATTTTTACTTGCGCAATATGTTCGGGCAGCGGCCGGCTGAAGGACTACACGCACATGACATTCCGTATCAAATCGCAGGGCTGACGCCGGATATTCTGCAACAACATTGCATGTCATCTCCATGAAAAGCTGCCCCATGGAGCGATCAGGAACTGCAAACTGAGCAGGCCATTTTCTTGATTTTGGAATGATAACGCCGATCAAATGGAAGTATTTTTACAAAACTCCCGGCCAATCAGCGCTATCATTTTCAAACTCGGTTCACCACCCGGCTCCAGTTATTGTATTGCCGCATACAGCGTGCCTTTTCGCTGTCCGGCAAGCAGGTTGATGGAGTCGCGGGACTCGGCGGCAGCCTGCATCAATGTTGCTGCCCGAAATACCGCCAGTGCCTGATGGGAAGCTTCAATTTCAATATAGAGTGCAACAGCGTTTTCCACACCGATGGCAAGGGAAGGACCGAAACGTCGCATGACAATCCCCGCTTTGCGGAGCATTCGCTCGATGGCGGTGGTGGTGACGGTGACATACTGCTCGATGTTGTTGCGATGGCCGTAGGCAATAATTTCTGCAATCGAATGCATCGCGATATTGGAAAATCCAAATGCCGTATCCCTGTCGGTTTCAATGGCAAAGCGACTTAGCTCCCATATCCTCGGATCGGAGGGCGCCTCCGCGCCGTGCAGTAACTGCGGGAATGAGTCCTTCAACATATAGGGACCGTCCGTAGGAAGCAAGCGCCAGCATCCCCGCAATTGGCCGCCGAGATCATGCATCATCATATAGTGAGGATCCATGGCGTCGTAACCATCAATTTCCATTCCACTCAAGATCAGCACATCCCATTCCAGCCGCTTGCCAAAGACTTTTGCACGCAACTGGTGCATCTCACGCAAGGTGTAACTCTGAAAGTCACGTCGATTGGCGATTTCAATAATCAACGACATATGCACTCCTTTTCTTTATTTGTGGAGCGCCCATGTTTATGCGTTTTGCATAAAAAGGTAACTAGTAGAACGAATAGGAAAGTTCTCTTTTACTAGAGCGACTACGGCTCAGCGAATACACTGACACCTTTGGGCCGCAGGGAGATTTAAGCGATGAAAATAGTGATGGAACAAGCGAAAAAAGGCACAACGTCGATGCAATACGTTAGAGAACTGCGCGGCATCAAGAACGAGAATCAGACTCAGTTCTGGCAACGCTTTGGCGTTACACAATCACGCGGCAGCCGATTCGAAAAAGGCGAAGATGTCCCAACAGCGGTAGCCTTGCTCATCGAGCTCTATCGACAGGAAAAAGTATCGGATAAGGATCTGCACGTTGCCTTGCAAAACATCAGCTTGAATGACGAAAGTCGAGGCCGTTACGACTGACAGGCTTTACCAGAATTTTAGACCTGTGCACGTTCAATCTGCGCGTGTGAAAAACCGCCAGGCACAGCGCCTTGACGCAGCCTGGCGCAAGGCGACAAGGAACTGCGACAACGGTGAGCTGTATGTCAAAGACGAAACCAGAGAGCGCCTTCTTGAGGCCGCCGGGAACTGTTTTGGCAAAAAGGCCTGGCTGGAGCCACCATCGAAGAGATCACCGCCGCAGCCGGTTACGCCCGTGGCGCGTTCTATTCGAACTTCGAGGGGAAGGAATCGGCGCTGCTCGAATTGCTCTTGCGCAACACCAGGCAAATGACGATGGGAGCGGCGCAGATAGCCTCTTCGGGGACGATACCCATGGATATGCGCACACCGCTGCTGAAGTACTGGGGCCTGCTCTACCAGAACGAAGCCTTCATCCTTTGGGCGAAGGCTCGCATCCCGGCGTTTCGGGATGAACTGATGTGATCCAGATCATGATTGGAAAGCCATGCTACCAGCACCGACGGGAACAGACCTTAACGGTTTTATATCGATTCCAAGCATTGCTTAACAAGTGTCTTTCGCTTTATTTAACGGTGACAGGTATTGCTGCAAAGAGTAATCAATCCTCAAACCAAACACTTGAAAATTGTTAACTTAGTAGTTAGCATTTGTCTGACGTATTGCTGACATCGGGGGATGTCAAATACCTTGCGAATAGCGTCGTTTTTGTTAGCTCACCATCCCACGTTGAATCCGCGACCCTCCGGGGTCTGCGGCATGATGAAAACTAAGCGGGGATGTTGTTGTTGGGGATCTCGGCAAAACTCACCAATACTGCCGATTCCAAGGTTCTGCAAAAAAGTACGCGCACCAAATTGTTGTGCAGACAGTAGCGTTTCCATCAGGTTGCTGATCACGAATTCCTTGTCCTGAGCCCTGGTGCAGTGCCTGGGCGATCTCGAGTTCTGGTCATCGCCATCAAGAAAAAAATTAGCGATGTCGCTAGGCCTGTTGCGTAAAGGGGGGAAGCAAATGCGTAACGTCGTCACGACTCAGACAGGGCTGCTCGCGCGAAATGAGCATGCTTGCCTGTCAGAGACAGCAGAACGCCTCAAACATGATGTCGAACGCCCGCCCGGGACACTTCGTCAATCACATCGCGTATTGCCATCGGGCCGGACGTTCAGCAAGCTCTTCGATCCCCTTTCAACTTCAGCAGACTGACCAGTACTTCTACGCGTGCGAAGTAGTCGGCCCGGCCCATGAGAGCCGGCGTATTGCGCTGCTTGTTGTTGGCCAGGCCATATGCGCCGTACGGGTTTCTGAGAACGCTGGTGGCAGGTTCCGTGAGAGGGAATGCGTTTCGAAAGAACTGCGACGGTGCACATAGTCATGCTGATCTGTTTAATTAAATTAAAGGATTGGAGCGGGGCATGAAGACGGACCTTGGAGAAAATCAGCGTCAACCGCAGGCCGGCAAACCTGCGGCGAGCCATTTCCCCAGGCTGCTCCAGGCGGCCCTGGATTCCCTGGATAGCCAGATCGCATTGATCGACTGTACTGGTGTGATCCATTACGTGAACAGAGCATGGTGCGATTTCGGCAAGGAGAATGGCATCCCCTCCGGGTACCGGTGGATCGGCACCAACTATCTTGCCGTATGCCGTTCGGCAGGCAACAGTGGCGACCGTGACGGACAACACGTGTATGCCGGTATCCAGTCAGTTCTCGAATCCGAGGTGCCATGCTTTCAGCACGAATATCCCTGCCATAGCCCCAATGAACAGCGTTGGTTCATGATGCGCATAGCCCCGGTGCTGGAAGCAGACAATTTCTTCGTCATTTCTCACAACGTCATCACGGGACGCAAGTTGGCTGAACAGCGCATAGAGCGGCTCAATGAAAAACTTGCGCTTCTGGCCGTCACGGATAAATTGACAGGCCTGGCCAACAGAATGAAGCTGGACGAAGCACTTGAGAGCGAAATCATGCGTGCCCGTCGATATGGAAAAAAGTTATCGCTGATACTGCTTGACGTGGATCACTTCAAGGAAGTCAATGACAAGTTCGGACATTCGGCTGGCGACGCCGTTCTTGTACGTATCGCGGAGATACTGAGGGCGAACGTCCGGGCCACCGATGTCGTCGGCCGTTGGGGCGGAGAAGAGTTCCTGCTGATCTTGCCGGAGTGCGACCTGAAGGCGGCCTCCCGCATGGCCGAGAAATTAAGATTGATTGTCGAGCGACATCGCTTCGTCTTTGTCCACCAGCGGACATGCAGCTTCGGCGTCGCGGCCTTTCAGTTTGAACAGGATGGTACGACGCTTCTTTCCCTGGCCGACTCAGCACTCTATCGCGCTAAAAATAACGGACGCAATCGCGTCGAGATTGCCACGGAGATCAAGCCGCACGCCAATACAAGAGAACGCACCAACAAGTTGGCGGGACTGAACCAGCCTGTGAATCAATAACCAACAATTTTCAAGTTACTTGGTCAGTCGATGATGGGGGGCCTTCACGATGCAAGTTCATTCCGAGCAGGGCGCGACAACGAGACGTCCTGGACGACCACGCAATCCTGAAAGCAGAGACCGGCTTCTGGACGCCGGACGCATGCTGATATTGGAGCATGGGCTGGACTTCAATATCGAGTCGATTGCGGTGAATGCGGGGGTAGCCAGGCGCACTTTCTATAGCTATTTCGAAGACAAGGAAGCCTTCGTTGCAGAGCTGTTGCGAGACGCGGAGACAGCAACTGACACGTCAGAAGACAAGTTGGCAGGCATCTTGGGAAAGCCGCTGGCAGAGGCACTGTACGAACTTGGCATCGGCTATCTGAACGGCATCAGCCGGCGCAAGGAGCTCAAATGGGCGCGGCTTCTGGTCTCGGCAAACCAGACGTATCCCAGCTTGGCTGAACGCATGTTCTTTGAGGCCCGAAGCCGGGACTATGCATTACTGACGCGCATTGTCGAGCAAGGGATGGCAAGCGGCAGGCTCATCTCATGTGATGCCTCTCAAGCCGTCGGAGATATCGTTGGTTTATGGCATGGTGCCTCCGTTTGGCAAATGGTGATGGGCTCACTGCCCGCGCCAAGTCATGAGGAAATAAGCCGGCGCGTTCGCAGAGGCGTAGATCTGTTCCTGTGCATCTATGAGCCCTGAATCGTTGATGCCGGCACGATAGCCGGGGTGATCTGCTCGATAGCGCATTCATCCCGATCTATTTAATTAAAAGACAGGAGTGGAGGCATGAAGAGCGACCTTGAAGAAGAACATCGTGGATCACAGTACGAAAGTTCCACGGCAGGCCAATTCCCCGGACTGCTTGGAGCGACCCTGGACTCTCTGGAGAGTCAGATTGCATTGATAGACCGTGCCGGGATGATCCATTACGTCAACAAGACATGGTGTGACTTCGGCAAAGAGAATGGCATGCCCGCTCAATACCGGTGGATTGGCATCAGCTATCTTGCCGCCTGCCGCGCGGCAGGCGAGAGTGGCGAGTGTGATGGGCAAAACGTATATACGGGCATCAAATCAGTTCTCGACTTTGAAGCACCGTTCTTTCAGTATGAGTATCCATGCCACAGCCCCGATGAACAGCGCTGGTTCATGATGCGGATCGCACCCGTGGTGGAAATGAACACCTTCTTCATCATTTCCCACAGCGTCATTACCGAGCGTGTCATCGCCAACCACAGGCTGGAAGCTCAACGACACGAACTGAAGCGAAGCAATGACGAACTGCTGGCCTTTGCCTATGTGGCGTCGCACGATCTGAAGTCGCCCTTGCGCGGCATTGGCCAGCTCGCCAACTGGATCAAGGAAGATCTGGCCGAACGCAATTCGACCTCGGTCGCGGAGCATCTGGACATGATGCAGCAACGCATCGCACGCATGGACAAATTGCTCGACGATCTGCTGCTCTACTCCCGGGCCGGGCGCTACGACATGCTTCTGGACGACATTGATGCCTATGAGCTGGTGCGTCAGATCTATGATTCGTATCTGCCAGTGTCGACCTTTCATCTGCATCTGGAGGGGCAGCATTTTCCCATACGGACCTGCCAGCCAACACTGGAACAGGTGTTGCGCAACTTGATGTCCAATGCGGTCAAGCATCACGACCGGCCGAATGGGACGATCACGGTCGCAGTGCGTCGGTCAGCGGATGATATGGCCGAATTCACGGTGGCCGATGATGGACCGGGAATTGACCCGGCATTTCACCAGCGCGTATTCCAGATGTTCCAGACCCTGCGGCCGCGCGACGAGGTTGAAGGCAGCGGTATCGGATTGGCACTGGTCAAGAAGCTGGTGGAGAACGCCGGCGGCAGAATCCACCTGCTCAGCAACGCACCGGTTCAACGCGGTTGTACTTTCATTTTTACCTGGCCACTCTCACCGACCCCACATCAGGAGGCCTGAATGGCTTCTCCCGAGCCTCGCAGAGAAGTCTCGCTGCTGATCGTCGACGATGATGATATCGACGTCATGGGCGTGCGCAGAGCACTCGAAAAACTGAAGATCGCCAATCCGAACTTTCGCGCCAAGGATGGCCTGGAGGCGCTTGAGATGCTGCGTGACGGGTCCATACCGCCACCCTCCATCGTGCTGCTCGACCTGAACATGCCGCGCATGAACGGCATCGAGTTCCTCAGGGAGCTGCGCGCCGACAAGGAGTTGACGAAGACCGTTGTATTTGTTCTGACCACTTCCAAGGCCGAGGAAGACATGGCGATGGCTTACGAAAAACATATCGCCGGCTATATGACCAAAAGCGCCATCAATCGTGACTTCATGAAGGCCGTTGGATTGCTCGAACACTATTGGCGCATCGTTGAGCTGCCGAGACCCTGTGAATAAAGGAACGCATACATGAGACTGCTCATTATCGATGACGACACAGTAGACCGGATGTCGATAGCCAGAACCATCCGCGCGGCCAAAGTGTCGAGCGAGATCGCCGAGGCAGCGACGGCCAGGGAAGGACTGAATGCGCTGACGCAGGGCGCATACGATGCGGTACTGCTTGACTACCGTCTTCCCGACATGGATTGCCTGGATGCCTTGCAGGCGATCAACCGGACCGTGACGCACAACGTGGCCGTGATCGTCCTGACCGGCGGCCCGGCTGAAGAAGATCTGGAGTGCCAATGCATCGAAGCCGGCGCCCAGGACTTCCTGCTCAAGAGCGAAGTGTCTGCACAGATATGCCGCAAAGCCCTGCTCCATGCCAAGACGCGCCAGGACCTCAAACTGCAATTGCTGGAGGCGCACCATCGCCTGCAATTGCTGGCCGAAAACGATCCATTGACCGGCATGGCCAATCGCTACTGCTTCGACAATAAACTGGCAGCGACCTTTGAGCTCGCGCGCCAACAGGAGAGTCGCTTTGGCATATTGTTCATCGACCTGGATAATTTCAAGCTGATCAACGATTGTTACGGCCATTCCGCTGGCAACATGCTGCTCAGGATCGTCGCCAAGAGACTGCTCAACGTATTGCACAGCAACGAAATGGCCGCGCGTCTGGGCGGCGATGAATTTGCCATCATCGCGCAGGATATCTCGGGCACGCACGATCTCATGGATTTGTCCACGCGCGTCATCAAGTCGATGGAAGATCCCTTTGTGTTCGACAACATCGAGCAGGTCGTCACGTGCAGCATCGGCATCGCCTCTTATCCGGAGTGTGCCCAGAATGCCGCCGATTTGTGCCGGCATGCCGATCTGGCGATGTATCACGTCAAAAACAACCGGCGAAACGGCTTCTACTTCTATTCCGAGCAATTGCAGGCGAAAGTGCTGTACCGGATGGAAATAGAAAATGCGTTGCGCTCCAAGGATCTGATACACCAGCTACGCGTTTTCTATCAGCCGTTTGTCCAGGCAAACAGCCAGGCGATTTGCGGCGCCGAAGTGCTCGTGCGATGGCAGCACCCTGTACTGGGCCTGCTCACGCCAGATCATTTCATTTCGATCGCCGAGGAATGCGGCATGATGACCGTCATTGATGACTACAGTCGCCAGGCATCGCTGCGGCAGCTGCGTGCATGGCGTGAAGAAGGCCGGGTGGACCGGTCTTTCCAGATGGCGATCAATATCAGCGCATCCACCTTGCATGACCGCTCCTTCCCGGAGGCGTTCAGAAAAGACCTGGAGAGTATCGGTTGCGATGCCACGGGCCTGTCCGTCGAAGTCACGGAAAACATCCTGGTGGCCGACTTTACGAACGCTGCGGCAGTGTTGACGCAGCTCAGGGACATGGGGATGACCATTGCGCTGGACGACTTCGGTACCGGTTATTCGTCCATCTCCTATTTGCGGCAGCTCCCCATCTCGGTGCTCAAGATCGACAAGAGCTTCCTGCAGCAGGTGCCACAGTCACCTGCGGATGTCCGGCTATTCAGATCCATCATCACGCTGGCCAAGAGCCTGGAGCTGGAAGTCATTGCCGAAGGCGTGGAAACCCTGGCGCAAATTCAACTGTGCCAGGCGCTCGGCACCGATATCCTGCAGGGCTACTATTTCTCAAAGCCGCTGATCGCCAGCGAATTCGAGCGCAAGCTGCCGGCAGCGGGCGGCCGGCAGCGAGACGCTCACGTCACGCTACCTGCGGATTGAAGACGTCTTTTTCGCTGGGCCGCGTTTTGTCCAACATGGATTCATGTTGATTTTGTCGTGCGAAGGAGCCCATCCAATTTCAACGTTGCTTCAGGTAAATCGGTTGCTCAGCCGACAAACCTCCATGCACTTGCCGGGTAAGCTCATCGGCAAGGGCTTCCTCCGCTCCAGCCTCGAGCGCATCCAGTGCGTATTCCACAATCACTTCCGGAGATGATTTCTGGGCATCCAGTCCCTTGGTGAGATCCGTATCGACGAAGCCCATATGCAGGCTCATCACCTGTGTGCCCTGCTCGCGCAGCTCGTTGCGCAAACCATTGCTCATGCTCCAGAGAGCCGCCTTGGACGTGGCATAGGTAGCCAGCATCGGCGCACTCAGCCAGCTTCCGATCGATGCCACGTTCAGCAGCGCCCCACCGCCATTGCGCGCGAGGGCGGGCGCGAAGGCACGGCTCACGCGCAGCACACCGAAGACATTGGTCTCAAAGTGACGGCGAAGCAACGCTTCGGCATCTTCAACAAGGAAACCACCAAGTGCCGCAATGCCCGCGTTGTTCACGACGATGCTTACGTCGCTCGCCACGCGCGCGGCAGCCTCAACATCCCCTGGTGAAGTCACGTCGAGCTTCAGCGGCTCGACCCCTGGCAAGGCAATGCTTGAAGGATCGCGCGCGCCCGCGTAGACCTTGCGTGCGCCACGGGCAAGGAAAGCCTTGGCGAATGCCAGACCGATGCCACGATTGGCGCCGGTAACAAGAACGGTGGAATCAGCAATCTTCATGGGACACCTAAATTATTATATACATCATATTTCGATGGAAAACGAGGCTGTCGGCAACACAACGGACAGACTCAACGGGGAAAGAGATTCAAACTGGCTGGTCAGGACTTTTCCGTAACGCGTGGAATCTGGCAAGGGCGGCGGGAGACGTGCTCACCGGCAAGCAGAGTACTGCGGTAATCAATGCCAGAACCATGTGACAGAAGTAGATCCCCGTGAAGTCAGAGCGCTGCAAGGTGGCTGCGCCAAGCAGCAGCACGGTCAAGGCAACGCCCATGACAGAGCCAATCTGGCGTATCGCCTGGTTGATGGCGCTGCCTACCGCGTAATGCTCGGCCGGCAGGTAACTGACCGCCGCCCCGGCCAATGACGGCATGACCATACCAACCCCGACGCCACTGAGCAGCATTCCTGGCAACCACTGAGTCAGGTACGCTGGCTCCACACCAGGGACGGACAAGAACCAGACCGCACTGGCCGCATAGACAAGGCATCCGGTCATCAGCAAGGGGCGGTGTCCACGCTTGCTGGCCACCCGTCCGGAGAGCGCCGCTGTTGGAATGACCATCAGCGGTCCGGGTGCCATTGCGATGCCCGCCAGTGGCAATGGATATTTCCAGATCGCATTCATGTAGAAAAAGAAGGCGAAAAACATCATTGAAAAGGCGATACCGAAGGTGAAGGTCGCGAGATTGACATAGCGGTAGGTGACGTTCCTGAACAACTGCAAGTCCACCAGGGGCTCTGGCATGAACCTCGCCCATGCGATAAATCCGGCCATGCTTGCCAATCCAATCCCTGCAGCGGTCACCAGCTCCTGCCTTGTCCAGTCGGGCGAATCAGCCTGGACGACGGATAGCGCAACACTTCCGATTCCAATGACCAGCAGAGCCATGCCGACAAGATCCAGGGAGCGTCTCGTCGTTACCTTGCTGGATTCCGTCAACACGGCGATACCGCGCCATATGGAAATGATTCCCAAGGGCAGGTTCAGATAGAACGCCCATTGCCAGCCAAGTGCGGCGATGACGAACGAACCGATGCTGGGGCCGACCGCCGCAGCCAAGCCGCCCACTGCTCCCCATAAACTGACCGCCAAGGCACGCCGGTGACCTGGAAATGCAGCCAGCAACAACGACAGCGAAGCTGGGGTAAGCAGAGCTGCGCCGATGGCCTGAATAGCGCGCGCGAAGACCAGCCATTCCACGGCCGGTGCCAGCCCGCAGGACACCGAGGAAACCAGGAAAAGCGTAACGCCTGCTAAAAATACTTTCTTGCGCCCATGCTTGTCCGCCAATCCACCCGATGGGATCAGCATGGCGGCATAGACCACCGTATAGGCATTGAGTACCCATGACAGGTCCGCTGCGGTAGCGGATGGAAATCCTGCCCGCAATGAACTGAACGCGGCGAACAGCATCGTGCCATCCATGGAGACAAGAAACACCGCCGTGCTGACCACCCAGAATACCGGCCAGGGTGATTTCGCGGCACTCGCGGGAATGGGAGTTCCCTGTCCAGTCATGATCGTCATCTACGTAGTTCCTGATCGTTGTTCGGCTTCAAGGCGGTCTTTTTGGCAGATTCAAGTCCGGGGGAGTACCACGGGCACATTGCCAACAAGGTGTCGGGTCAGGTCATCAAGGCGGTAAGGCCGCAACTTTCATGATGCATATATTTATGATGACCGTCATATTTTTAAGCAAAATTACTGCGTCGGCAACATGCGGCCGACGGATCAACCAAAAACCGGATCGTGCTGCATGATCAACTGCTCTCGGGCAAGGGCCAGTAAATCACCGCCCTGCTTGCCTCCCAATGCCCGCGCCAATTGCAATGCACCTACCATGGTGGAGGCGATGACTGCGCCTGTATCCGGATCGCAGCCGGGCGGCAAGCATGAACGCACCAGCTCGATCAACTGGGCGACGAGCCGCCTGGCATCACCGCGAGCGGCATCCTCCAGACGGGTCATCTCGGAAGACAGGGCTGCAATCACGCAACCGCGTTCGACTTTCTCCAGATGACTCTCACTCAGGTATGAATTCACCAGCGCGGCGAAATGACTTTCGCCACCCGCCACCCGCCGTGCCACGGCGTTGGTCAACGCATGCGACGTGTCTTGCCATGCATGCTGCATCGCTTCGCTCACCAACGCGCTGCGCGATTCGAAATGGGCATAGAAGCCGCCATGGGTGAGGCCAGCTTCGCTCATGATGTCAGCCACGCCGACCCCATTGGTCCCCGCTCGCCGGATGGCGCGCGAGGCGACATCGACGATACGGTCGTGGCTAATCTGTTTGCGGGTCAGCTTGGTTTGCATGATGGCCGTCATATTATCCCCGTCATGCAGGCGACGTCAAGCACACCGCATATACCGAATAAAGGCATTGCTGGAGATGTCCAACTGGCGACGATTTCCCGGACGCAGAGATGGCCGCTGATGTACCGGCGCCAGATAATTCAAGTGTGCTTGAGAATTATGAGTTGAAAATCGACCTATAAAAATCAATAGGTTAGCGCGGCGGCTTGCATCGATTCTGGCCGTTAAAAAGTTGAAAAGAGCTCCACTTATAATTTACAATTAAATTTCCCTATTGCAACAACAAATTATCGCCAGTGGTCTCGAACTATTGCGGGCAAGCCTGTTGATAGCCGAGGCGCGAATGGGTCGAAGGCGCTCGTAGAGCGCCTGGTGGGATAGGACGGCTCGATCGCGTGAGATCGAATGTAGCGGCGAGCCGTGTAGCGGGAGATGTCCAGCCGGCGTGCAATCTCTCTGATCGAAATGCGATCCCGGATGTACCAGCGTCGAATAATTCCAAGTAGGGCCACGTCTATCACTCCGTTCTCCCGCTCGCTGTGATGAGCAGGATTGTGGTCTAAACATGGGTCAACTTAGGATGCAAATTTCAGAGGCAAGTGGGGCAGTTTTCGATGCAACTCAACATCATTCACTAACAGGAGCGAAGCTTGTGTCGATATTTTATGCACGTATAGCGAAGTACAGCGTAATCATGACCATTGTGATGTGGGCATTGGCATTCATCTTCATGAGCCAAACAGCTCCCGGTCAATTGCACGATGTAGCGGCTCGTATAACAGCCTTTTTATTCTTACCTGCCCTCGCATTAATAAAATTTTTCACTATTGATGACCTCAAAAACACCCTCGCGGCAAACAAATTTCGTGCCGATACCGAGCTTAAGAAATTCATTGCCCCTTTGTTAACTGGAATCTCTGCAGACATTCAGGTTGGCATATATCCATCAACAGATCTCAACGCATTCGCCATCAGTTCAATTACCGGAAAGAAAGCCGTCGTTGCCTTTTCATCCGCACTCATAGCACGTGCCTCATCAGACGAACTCTATGCAATCGCAGCTCACGAGGTCGCACACGTAAAGAATGGCGATTCACGGAACAAACTTTTTATTCTGGCATTCCATGCTTCTTTGGAATTCATTCCAAGAATCCTCGCAATGCTGGCTAAATCTGTATTGGCCAGCTTCAAATGGCCGCTTCTTTTCCTAGGACTGATCATCATCGGTCTCGCGTTTATTAACGGGCCAGGTACCCTTTCAACACACTTAGACGTATTGCGGCCAATTTTTAGAGTCATCTGGCCGGCCTTCGCGGCGATTGTGGGCTCATGGGCTTTGACGCACCTACTGCGCCATGTCGCCGCCACTTATAGTAGAAGCAGGGAATTTGCTGCAGATGCCGGAGGTGCAGAGCTAACCTCACCCGAGATGATGCTGATCGGTTTGAATGTTCTTCCGGATGACCAGCGCGAAGGACACGGCTTCTTTGACTCCCACCCCCCCCTAAAGGAACGAAAAAGGAGACTCCGACTACTACAACAGAAATCGCTAAGCAATGTTGATTTTCAGGACAGCCTTAGCAGTAACTGATCTAAGAAAAATGGACCATGCAAGTGGTCCATTTTTTTCGTTCTCATCCGGGCGTGTCCGAATTTTTGTGTAAACGGGGTTTCGTTTAATTCATAGAAATACGTTCACCGAACTGGCTAGTAAACCGAGTCAGTGCAGCTTTCCAATCTCGGATGGGGAGCGTCCACTTTTTACTGATGATGCGCAGGGCCAGGAAGAAGAGTTTAATCAGCGCCTCATCGCTGGGGAACGAGCCCCGGTTCTTAGCCAGCTTGCGCAAACTCTCCGTCGGTATTGCGCGGCCACTTAGTCGCCGCAGCGTATCAAAGAACTGGTACCAGCTAAACAAGACAACAGCATCCAAAGGAATTCCTGGCGTACACCTGTATATCGACATTATCTATCCTGAGGGGTCATGGCGGCTGCGTCGGTTATGTCGTTTGGCTGAAGAAACTCAAATGGGGTGACCGAACCCTTGAGTGAAAGAGCCGATAACGGGCCTGTACATAATTTTGTGTAAACGGACTATTGGCAGGAAACTGTCGCCTTGTCCGGAGCCACAATGAGCAAAAAGAAACACGACGTACCAGAAGAATTACTGGCTGGATTGCTAGCCAATTACAAGAATCCCGAAGATTTAATAGGTGAAGAAGGCCTGTTGAAGCATCTCACCAAGCTGGTGGTGGAGCGAGCCCTGGAAGCCGAACTGAGCGAGCACCTGGGCCATGAGAAGCACGGGAGCGTAGCCAATGAGTCGGGCAATACCCGAAACGGCAAGAGTCGCAAGACGCTCAAGGGCGAATTTGGCGAGTTGCCAATCGAAGTTCCTCGGGACCGTCATGGCAGCTTCGAACCGAAGCTGGTAACCAAGCATCAGACGCGCTGGGCCGGCTTCGACGACAAGATTATTTCGCTGTATGCCCGTGGCATGACAGTAAGAGAGATTCAGGCGCACCTGGAAGAGATGTATGGAACCGAGGTGTCACCCAGCCTGATTTCATCGGTCACTGACGCCGTTGTCGATGAAGTCAAAGCCTGGCAAGCCAGGCCATTGAATCCAATTTATCCCATCGTTTATCTGGACTGTATCCATGTCAAAGTGCGTGAAGGAACGGTGCGAGTAAAAGCCGTCTACCTGGCCATCGGCATCACCATGGACGGTGAGAAGGAGGTGTTGGGACTGTGGCTAGCGCAAACGGAAGGCGCCAAGTTCTGGCTACAGGTTGTCACTGAGCTGCGTAATCGGGGTGTGCAAGATATCTTCATCGCTTGCGTTGACGGCTTGAAGGGCTTCCCGGATGCCATCGAAGCTGTGTTCCCGAAGACCACGGTGCAGCTGTGTATCGTCCACATGGTCCGGCATAGCTTGAATTACGTCTCATGGAAACGACGTCCGGAGGTGGCGGCTGACCTACGATTGATTTACCAGTCGGCAACCGCCGAAGAGGCCGAACTCCGACTCGGTGAATTCGAAGAGAAATGGGATGCAGAGTATCTGCCTATCGGCCAATCCTGGCGGCGCAACTGGCCACGTCTGATTCCGTTCTTCGACTTCCCACCAGAGATTCGAAAGGTCATCTATACGACCAATGCCATCGAGTCAGTCAACATGAGTTTGCGCAAGCTGACTAAGAACCGGGGCTCGTTCCCCAGCGATGAGGCGCTGATTAAACTCTTCTTCCTGGCCCTGCGCAACATCAGTAAAAAGTGGACGCTGCCCATCCGAGATTGGAAAGCTGCACTGACTCGGTTTACTATCCAGTTCGGTGAACGTATCTCTATGAATTAAACGAAATCCCGTTTACACAAAAATTCGGACACGCCCCCATTCCGGCCACCTATTGGTCTTACCAATAAACTGGTAATATCCAATTTCGCAAAATGACACAAGCCCGCGCCTGCACGCCCTCAACAAGCCGGCAGCGCGCCAAGGCCCACATAGAGACGACAACTTTCCCAAAGGAATCACGATGAAATTACTGCGTTACGGCCCGGCAGGGCAGGAAAAGCCCGGCATCCTCGACCAATCCGGCAAGATCCGCGACCTGTCGGCCTACATCAAGGACGTCAACGGCGCCGTGCTCGATGACGCATCGCTGGACAAACTGCGCAAGCTGGACCTGGAAAGCCTGCCGGCCGTCGAAGGGTCGCCGCGCATCGGCGCCTGCGTGGGCAATATCGGCAAGTTCATCTGCATCGGCCTGAACTACGCTGACCACGCCGCCGAATCCAACCTGCCCATCCCCGCCGAACCGGTGGTGTTCAACAAGTGGACTTCGGCCGTGGTCGGTCCCAATGACGACGTGAAGATCCCGCGCGGCTCCAAGAAGACCGACTGGGAAGTGGAACTGGGCGTGGTCATCGGCAAGGGCGGCAGCTACATCGACGAGAAGGATGCGATGTCGCACGTGGCCGGCTATTGCGTGGTCAACGACGTCTCCGAACGCGAATACCAGATCGAACGCGGCGGTACGTGGGACAAGGGCAAGGGCTGCGATACCTTCGGCCCCATCGGCCCCTGGCTGGTCACCCGCGACGAAATCGCCGATCCGCAAAAGCTGGGCATGTGGCTGGAAGTGGATGGCAAGCGCTACCAGAACGGTAACACCAGCACCATGATCTTCGGCGTGGCCCATATCGTTTCCTACCTCTCGCGCTTCATGAGCCTGCAGCCGGGCGACGTCATCTCCACCGGCACGCCCCCGGGCGTGGGCATGGGCGTCAAGCCGGAAGCGATCTACCTGCGCGCCGGCCAGACCATGCGCCTGGGCATCGACGGCCTGGGCGAACAGCAGCAGAAGACCATCGACGCCTGATCCACTCAGGTCTGCGCGTCACCACCGCGCTGCCGTCACGGCAGCGCGGCAGCATCCCCAATAAAAAGAACGACGAGGCGCGCGCATGCCGTGCGCGCCATCCAATGACCGACACCGGGAAGGAGAAGACACGATGAATCACTATGATTTCCAGGGCCGCAGCGCCATCATCACCGGCGGTGCGCAGGGCTTCGGCTATGCCGTGGCCGAACGCCTGCTGCAGGGCAAGGCCAAGGTCGTACTGTGGGACATGGACGAACAGGCACTGGCGCAAGCCCGCAGCAAACTCGAAGCGCTGGGCAACGTCGAGACCATCAGGGTCGACATCGCCAGCCAGGCCGACGTGCAGCAAGCCATCGAGGCCACCGAGAAGCTGACCCAATCCATCGACATCCTGGTGCACAGCGCCGGTATCGCCGGGCAGAACAATCCGGTGGCGGACTATTCGCCGGAAGAATGGCGCCGCGTGATCGACATCGACCTCAACGGCGCCTTCTACGTCAACCAGGTGGTGGTCCAGCGCATGATCGCGCAGAACTACGGCCGCATCGTCAACATCGCTTCCATCGCCGGCAAGGAGGGCAATCCGACCGCCTCGGCCTACAGCGCGGCCAAGGCCGGCATGATCGCCCTCACCAAGAGCCTGGGCAAGGAAACCGCGACCCGCAACATCGCCGTCAACGCCATCACCCCGGCGGCGGCGCAGACGCGCATCCTGGAGCAATGCACCCAGGCGCACATCGACTACATGCTCTCCAAGATTCCACGGGCGCGCTTCGTGAAGGTGGAAGAGCTGGCGGCGATGGTGGCGTGGCTGGTCTCGGAGGAAAATTCCTTCACGACGGCTTCGGTGTTCGACCTGTCAGGTGGTCGGGCAACGTACTGAGGGCGCGGTGTGAAGCAGATTGTTTCACCTGTGCCGCAAGCCACCGTGATGGCGGCCTGCCCAAAACAAGGAACCCGCCATGAAATGAATGGCGGGTTCTTTTTTTGCGGCGTCAGATTCAGTGCAAGGCGGGGCGCGGCGGGGTGATGTCCACCGGCGCGCGGCCGGCCACATCGACGCTGGCATAGGCCATCTGGTCCTGGGCCAGCACCTTGAACTGGCTGACCACCTCGGACAGGCGGGCGGCCTGATCCTGCATGGCCTCGGCAGCGGCAGCGGCCTCTTCGACCAAGGCGGCGTTCTGCTGGGTGGTCTGGTCCATGTCGGTGATGGCCAGGTTGACCTGGCTGATGCCGTCGCTCTGCTCGCTGCTGGCAGCGGTGATCTCGGCCACGATGTCGGCGACGTGGCGCACGCTGGACACCACTTCATCCATGGTGGTGCCGGCGCGGCCGACCAGTTCGCTGCCGGAGCCGACCTTGGCCACCGAGTCATCGATCAGGGTCTTGATTTCCTTGGCCGCCGAGGCCGAGCGCTGGGCCAGCGAGCGTACCTCCGACGCCACCACCGCAAAGCCCCTGCCCTGCTCACCGGCACGGGCGGCTTCCACGGCGGCGTTCAAGGCCAGGATGTTGGTCTGGAAGGCAATGCCATCGATGACGCTGATGATGTCGACGATCTTGCGCGAGGATTCATTGATCGAGCCCATGGTGGAAATGACCTGCGACACCACTTCCCCGCCCTGCTGCGCCACCGACGAGGCGGAGGCGGCCAGCTGGTTGGCCTGGCGGGCGTTGTCGGCGTTCTGGGCCACGGTGGAGGTCAGTTCTTCCATGGCCGAGGCAGTTTCTTCCAGGGCGCCGGCCTGGCGTTCGGTACGGGCCGAGAGGTCCATGTTGCCGGTAGCGATCTCGCGCGAGGCCGTGGTGATGGCGTCAGTCCCGCTGCGCACCTGGCCGACGATGCGCGCCAGGTTGACGGTCATGGCATGCAGAGCGTGCATGAGCTTGCCGGTTTCATCGCGGCGCGCAGCCAGGCGTTCATCAACGCGGGTGGTCAGGTCTCCGGCAGCGACCGCCTCGGCCACCGTGACGGCCTGTTCGAGCGGACGCGTGATGCCCAGTGCCAGGCTGCGGGCAAACAACCAGCCCAGCAGCACCTGCAGGATGGCCAGGCCGATCATGAGGTTGCGGCTTTCGTGGTAAACCGTCTGGATATGGGCGGCCACCTGGTCGATGTTGGCGCGCTGCAGGTCGAGCAACTGCTGCAGCAGATCGAGATAGCCCTTGGCGGCCACGTCAAAGGGACCGGCCAGGATCTTGGCGGCTTCCTCGGGCTGGCCATCGGCCTTGGCCTTGGAGATTGCATCGCGGTACTTGATGTAATCCTTGCGCACCTCGCCCAGCTTGGCGAAGACGGCTTTCTCTTCGGGCGACTCGATCAGGGCTTCAATGGCCTTCTGTTGCGTGGTGGACATGCGGCTGGCATCGGCAGCGTCCGCAGCGAAGAAGGCCGCCAGGCTGGGATCGGCGCTCTTGGCGATGGCCGTGGTGCGGCGCACGCTGGTGTGGATGGTGCGGTACCAGTCGGAGACCAGACGCTCCTTGGTCAGCGGCTCGTGCATCATTTCGTTGGTGGCTTCGGCAATGCCTTGCAGTCGCCAGATCGAGAGGGCCACCACGATGCTGGCCGCAGCCAGGATGACGGCAAAACCCAGGCCCAGACGGCGGCCTATCTTCATGTCGGCGAAATAGCTCATGGTTTTCTCTTTGCGCGGTAGGTGGAGGGGAAAACCGGGCCAGGGCGCGGACCGGTATGCGGCGCTCGGACTTCATGGTGCGGCCAATATCGCTGCGGCGCGATCAGGGTTTTCCTGACACCGGGCTGTCAGCAAGGTGATTGTGGGGGGCTGCCCGACAGCGCGACAATACAGAATGACCGCCCCATGGTACGCCCCCTCAGCCGATTCAAACAGAAAAAAAGGATGCCGAAGCATCCTTTTAATTTCGTTTCATTTCTTTTGATCCACTGACCCCGTTTATTGCTGCGCAGCATAATCGGCAATGGTCTGGGTCGCCGGGAAGTTGACGGTAAAGGTGCTGCCGTGGTCGGGGACCGAGGCGATGTCCAGCGTGGCATGGTGGCGCAGCAGCACGTGGCGCACGATGGCCAGGCCCAGGCCGGTGCCCTGGGTCTCGCGCGAACGGCTCTTGTCGACGCGGTAGAAGCGCTCGGTCAGGCGCGAGATGTGCTCGGGGCTGATGCCGATGCCGGTATCCTGCACCGAAAAATGCGCACCCTGCTCGTCGCTCTCCCAGCGCAGGGTGATGGTGCCGCCTTCCGGGGTGTAGCGCACCGCATTGGTGACCAGGTTGGTGAAGGCGCTGCGCAGTTCGTCGGCATTGCCCTTCAGATCGGGCCCATCAACGACGAGGCGGATGTCGTGCTTGCCCGCCGACAGGGCACGGCCTTCCTCGGCGATGCGTTCCAGCAGGGGACGCACGCGCAGCACTTCAGAGCGCAAGGGATAGTCGATCGATTCGAGGCGGGTCAGCGTGAGCATGTCGTCGATCAGGTTCTGCATACGCTGGCCCTGCTCGGTCATCAGCTTCAGGTGCCCCATGCGGGTGGATTCTTCGAGGTTGGGCTGGGCCAGGGCGATTTCCAGGAAACCGTTGATGACGGTCAGTGGCGTGCGCAGTTCATGCGAGGCATTGGCCACGAAATCACGGCGCATCATGTCGATGCGCTGGGATTCGGTGACGTCGTGGGTCACCAGGATCTGGCGCCGGTTCTCGAAGGGGATGATCTGGATGATCAGCTTGCGTTCATGCAGGGCCAGCGTGAGCGGCTGCTCGTAACGGCCCAGGATGATGTAGTCGATGAAGGCCGGATTGCGGATCAGGTTGGTGACCCGCATGCCCTTGTCGCGATCCAGCTTCAGGCCCAGGTGCGACTGCGCGGCCGGGTTGCACCACTCCAGGAACAGCACGTCATCCATGATGACCACGCCATCGGGCAAGAGGCTCATGGCCTGGCGGAAGCGTGCCAGCCACTCGGCCAGTTCAGCCTGGTTCCTTTCATCGTCGCGGCGCATGCGATACAGGCGCGCATAGACGTCGGTCCAGGCGCCCCAGCCATCGGGCAGGCGCGACTGGCCGGAATCATCCAGCCAGGTGGACAGGCGCAGCAGGTAATGCAGGTGCGTAATCATCATCGCGCCCACCCCCAGCACTGCGGTGACCAAGCCGATGATGGGACCAAAGAAGAAACCGACGACTCCCGCTCCGGCCAGGCATAACACCAGGCGCAATACAGCAGGAATCCAGAACAAAAGTTGTGGACTCATTGATTTGACAGATAAATCTTGGAAGCGCCCGCGCGCCGGATTTGTAATTGTCCTGATTATGACTGACGCGGGCTGGTTTGGTCTTTGATCTTATTTGGTCGAGAGCATATAGCCGACGCTGCGTACCGTCTTGATGAGGTGCTCGGCATCGCGCAGGGCCTTGCGCAGGCGCAGCACGTGGACGTCCACGGTGCGCTCTTCGATCACTACATGGTCGCCCCACACGCGGTCGAGCAACTGGCTGCGCGAAAACACGCGGTCGGGATGGGCCAGGAAGAACTTCAGGAGTTTGTATTCGGCATGGCCGATATCGATGCGCACCCCTGCCAGGCTCACCGAGCAGCTGGCCGGGTCCAGCGTGACGGGGCCGGCCGACATCACTTCCTGCGCATGCTCGGGGCTCTTGCGGCGCAGCAGCGCCTTGATGCGCGCGGTCAGTTCGCGCGGCGAAAAGGGCTTGGTGATGTAGTCGTCGGCGCCGTTGTCGAGACCGGCGATCTTGTCTTCTTCCATGCTCTTGGCGGTGAGCATGATGACCGAGAGTTGCTGCAACTGGCGGTCGGCGCGGATGCGCGAGAGCAGGTGCAGGCCGCTGCGGTCGGGCAGCATCCAGTCCAGCAGCACCAGTTGCGGTGCGCGATGCTGAACGAAATCCCAGGCAGCGGCGGCATTGGTGACGACGAAGCTGGACCAGCCGGCCTCTTTCAGGGTGAAGGCAATCAGTTCGGCGATGGAGGGTTCGTCTTCGACGATGAGGATAGTGGTCATGGTAGTGATGCTTCTGAGCTGTATCGCGGGTCTCCCCTCCGCAATCCGGTGGTGGCAGTGCTTCCCCGCTTGCCGCCACCGGTGCCGTCGTGCTTAGTCTTCTTCCTGGGTGGTCTTGGCCGAACCGAAGTCGGTATGGCGGATATCCTTGCCACCGACCACGTAGACCACGTATTCGGCGATGTTCTTGGCATGGTCGCCGATGCGTTCGATGGCCTTGGCCACCCACAGGGTATCGATGGAACCGGAGATGGTGCGCGGGTCTTCCATCATGAAGGTGATGAGGCTGCGGGTGATGGAGCGGAAACCGTGGTCGATGCGTTCATCCTGCTTGATCAGTTCGGCGGCCTGCTGGTCATCGAGGCGGGCGAAGGCGTCGAGGGCGCTGCGCAGCTGGTCCATGGCCTGTTCGGCGATCAGGCTCACGGTTTCGTAGTGCGAGACCAGGCCGATACCGCGCTTGTGCAGGTGGATGGCGGTGCGGGCAATCTTGGTCGCCTCATCGCCCACGCGTTCAAGATCGGTGATGATCTTGATGGTCGCCATGACGGTACGCAGGTCATTGGCGGTCGGCTGGCGACGCACGATGAGGTGGCTGCAGGCGTCATCGAGTTCGACTTCGAGGCGGTTGACGGCCTCGTCGTCCTTCATCACGCGATGGGCCACGTCGAGGTTGCCGTTACGGAAGGCCGCAATCGCGTCCTGGAACTGGTGTTCCACCATGCCGCCCATGGCAAGCACCTTGGAGCGGATCTGCTCCAGATCCTGGTCATACTGTTTGGAGGAATGATCGCCGGTCATGTGACGTCCCTAAAAAGAAATTCTATAAATAATATATACAGTGCAATGACTACTCTGTGGAATCGTCGTATCGGCGTAGCGAGCGCTTCGAGTTCGCGTCGAGAAGCGCAGCCGTACTGGGGTACGGCGAGCATCGCAGACGCGAAATCGGAGCGCGCAGTAGCCGAGACGACGGTTCGATCACCCAAAGCGGCCGGTGATGTAGTCTTGGGTTTCCTTGCGCACCGGATTCATGAAGATCTGGTCGGTCTCGCCAAACTCCACCAGCTCGCCCAGGTACATGTAGGCGGTGTAGTCCGAGCAACGGGCCGCCTGCTGCATGTTGTGGGTCACGATGGCGATGGTGTAGTCGTTCTTGAGCTCACCGATCAGTTCTTCCACCTTGGCCGTCGAGATCGGGTCCAGCGCCGAGGTCGGTTCGTCCAGCAGCAGCACTTCCGGCTTGACGGCCACGCCGCGTGCGATACACAGGCGCTGTTGCTGACCGCCGGAGAGCGACAGGCCGCTCTTGTTCAGCTTGTCCTTGACTTCACCCCACAGGGCGGCCTTGTTGAGCGCCCATTCGACGCGCTCATCCATCTCGCCCTTGGGCAGGTTTTCATACAGCCGGATGCCGAAGGCGATGTTGTCGTACACCGACATCGGGAACGGGGTCGGCTTCTGGAACACCATGCCGACCTTGGCGCGCAGCATGTTCAGATCCTGGCCGGGCTCGAGGATATTGTTGCCGGCGTAGATGATCTTGCCCTCGGCGCGCTGGCCGGGGTACAGGTCATACATGCGGTTGAAAGTGCGCAGCAGCGTGGACTTGCCGCAGCCCGAGGGGCCGATGAAGGCGGTGACCTTGCCTTCCCAGATGTTCAGATTGATGTTCTTCAGGCCCTGGAATCCACCGTAGTAGAAGTTCAGTTGCGAAACTTCCAGCGTGGCCTTCTGGGTCGCAGCGGCGTTGTGGGGTGCGGTCGAAGCGTGGCTTGCCATTTGATGAGCAGTAGTCATGTCGGTCACTTGGAGAATTAGCCGGGGATTTGTTGTTTGAACAGGGTGCGCGAGAGCACGTTGAGCAGCAACACGCTGAAGGTGATCAGCAGGGCGCCGCCCCATGCCAGCGAGACCCAGTTGTCATACGGGCTCATGGCGAACTGGTTGATCACCACCGGCAGGTTGGCGATCGGACGGTTCATGTTGGTGCTGAAGAACTGGTTGTTGAGCGCGGTGAACAGCAGCGGCGCGGTCTCACCCGAAATACGGGCCACCGCCAGCAGCACACCGGTCACCACACCTGCCTTGACGGCACGCAGGCGCACGATGATGGCCACCTTCCAGCGCGGCGCACCCAGGGCGAAAGCCGCTTCGCGCAGGCCGCTCGGGACCAGTTTCAACATGTTGTCAGTGGTGCGCACCACCACCGGAATGGCAATCAGCGAGATGGCGAAGGTACCGGCCCAGCCCGAGAAGTGGTTCACGTTGGCCACGTAGATGGCGTAGATGAACAGACCGATCACGATCGACGGTGCCGACAGCATGATGTCGGTGACGAAGCGGGTCACCTGGGCCAGCTTGCTTTCCTCGCCGTATTCGGCCAGATAGACGCCGGCCAGGATGCCGATCGGGGTGCTGATGATGGTACTGATCCCGACCATCATCAAGGAACCGACGATGGGGTTCAGGAGGCCGCCGCCGGCATCGCCCGGACCGGGCGTGTTTTCGGTCAGCAGGCCCAGGTTCAGCGCAGCCACGCCCTTGAAGACCAGGGTCAGCAGGATCCAGGCCAGCACGAACAGGCCCAGGCCCATGGCCAGGAAGGAGAACAGCATGCCCATGCGATGCTGCATGAGGCGCTTGCGATAGACGGGATTCATGGCTTGCGCCTGGTCGGCGCCGTTGGTGCCGGCTTGTACGGTCTGGCTCATTATTTGGCTCCTTCCCGACGGGTCATGCCCATGAGCATGATCTTGGCGGCGGACAGAACGATGAAGGTGATGACGAACAGGATCAGGCCCAGGGCAAACAGCGAGGACACGTGCAGCTTGCTGGAGGCTTCGGCGATTTCATTGGCCAGGGTCGAGGCAATCGAGTTGCCGGCCGAGAACAGCGACCAGGACAGGCGATGCGAATTGCCGATCACGAAGGTGACGGCCATGGTCTCGCCCAGGGCGCGGCCCAGACCCAGCATGACGCCGCCGACCACACCGGTCTTGGTATAGGGCAGGACCACCTTGCGCACCACTTCCCAGCGGGTGCAGCCCAGGCCATAGGCCGATTCCTTCAGGACCGCAGGCACGACTTCAAACACGTCGCGCATCACCGAGGAGATGAAGGGGATGATCATCACCGACAGGATCAGGCCGGCTGTCAGGATGCCGATACCCATGGTCGGGCCCGAGAACAGCACGCCGATGCCCGGGATCTGGCCCAGCGTGGCCTTCAGGAAGGGCTGGCCGTATTCGGAGAAGAGCGGTGCAAACACGAACAGGCCCCACATGCCGTAGATGATGGAGGGCACGCCGGCCAGCAGTTCCACGCAGGTACCCAGCGGGCGGCGCAGCTTGGCGGGGCAGATTTCGGTCAGGAACAGGGCGATGCCGAAGCTGACCGGGAAGGCGATCAGCAAGGCAATGATCGAGGTCGACAAGGTGCCGACGATGGCGATCATGGCGCCGAATTCGTTATTGGTCGGATCCCATTCGACGCGCGTGATGAAGCCCGGGCCGAAGGCCTGGAAGGCGGGCGCGGAACCGATGATGAGGGAAACGATGATCCCGCCCAGCATCAGCAGCACGGACAGGGCGAAGATCAGGGTGATCTTGTGGAAGAAGAAATCTTGCAGTCGCTGGCGGCGCATGACGGCCATCAACTTCTCGCGCGCTACCTGCGCACTTTCAGTCTCTGTCGGGGATTTTTTGATTTCGGTATTCGACATTGCCGTGGTGGAATAATTAGCGCTCATTTGAATTCACCATTAAAACGGGCCATCGCCGCGAATGCTCTGTGCTCCAGAGTTGCTCGTCTTCGCTGCGATGGCCCGAATACTCCGTGGGAGGAGAGGCTTGCTAGGCCGGGCTGTTCAGCCCGGCACGACTTGGCCTGGAATTACCAGATGGCCTTGCCGCTGCTGTCCTTGACGTTGCTCTTCCAGGAATCTTCCACCAGCTTGGTGACCGAATCCGGCAGCGGCACGTAGTCCAGTTCAGCAGCAACCTTGCCGCCGTTCTTGTAGGCCCAGTCGAAGAACTTCAGGACTTCCTTGCCCTTGGCGCCGTCGCCAGCCTGTTCCTTGTGCAGCAGGATGAAGGTGGCGCTGGAGATCGGCCACGATTCCTTGCCGGCAGCGTCGGTGAAGTCAACAGCGAAACCAGGAGTCTTGGCCCAGTCGCCGTGGGCGGTAGCGGCCTTGAAGGAGGTGTCGTCCGGGGAGACGAAGTTGCCATCCTTGTTCTTCAGCTGGGTGTAGTTCAGCTTGTTCTTCTTGACGTAGGCGTACTCGACGTAACCAATGGCGCCCTTGACCTTCTGCACGTTGGCGGCAACGCCTTCGTTGCCCTTGCCACCCACGCCGGTGGGCCACTTGACGGCAGTACCGGCACCGATCTTGGCCTTGAAGTCGGCATTGGCCTTGGACAGGTAGGAAGTGAACACGTAGGAAGTGCCCGATGCGTCCGAACGGTAGACGACGGTGATGTCTTCAGCCGGCAGCTTCACGCCCGGGTTCAGGGCGGTGATTTCCGGTGCGTTCCACTTGGTGATCTTGCCAGCATAGATGTCGCCCAGGACCTGGCCCGACAGCTTGATCTGGCCGGGGGTCACGCCGTCCAGGTTGACCACGGGGACCACGCCACCGACCACGGCCGGGAACTGGGTCAGACCGGCTTCAGCCAGTTCGCTTTGCGGCAGCGGGGCGTCGGAAGCGCCGAAATCGACGGTCTTGGCCTTGATCTGCTTGATACCACCACCCGAACCGATGGATTGGTAGTTCAGGCTGTTGCCGGTGGCGGTCTTGTACAGCTCAGCCCACTTGGCATAGACCGGGTACGGGAAGGAGGCGCCAGCGCCGGTGATTTCTGCTGCGTGCGCGGCAGCGCTGAAGGCGAAGGCGCCGGCCACTGCGACTGCAACAGACTTGATCAGATGGTTAAAACCCATTTCTGCTACTCCTATGATTTTGAAGAGAGGATCGTCACCGAGAAACATCACATCGGGAGGGATGACTTTCGAGACACGCCGAACTTTAACCAGCTAATGTGACGAGTTTATGACCCAAACTTGTCATCCATGCCAGAGCGCACGCGGGCCGGCGGCCGGTTCCGGCCCTTTCCCCTGCCCCTCTCCGGCCCCTTCCAAGACCGGTCCAAAGAAGCCATCAGCCAGCCACCAAGCGGCTTTCCTGACAATTTGATGTCACGATGGGGGCGTCGGCAACAGACAGGTTGCCGACAGACAAATATGATTTTGTCATCATATAGACTTTGCATTTATACTGAGGAAATGTGACAAACCTTCACAGGTGGTGTCATAACTTCGTCATACCTCCTAAATACACTGCCCGCTCAAAGTGGATGGACAGGAATCATTGATGACCAGAAAAGCAAAGCCGGAAAGCAGTACCCAACCTGAACTTCCTGCCAATACGATTTACCTTAACCGTGAACTGTCGCAACTGGCCTTCAACCGCCGCGTGCTGGCCCAGGCCGAAGACGACAGCGTGCCCCTGCTGGAGCGCCTGCGCTATCTGTGCATTTGCAGCAGCAATCTGGACGAATTCTTTGAAGTGCGCATTGCCAGCCTGCTGGCCAACCGCATCGAGGGCGAGAACATCGATCCGCCCGAACTGCGCGCGGCGCTGGAGCGCACCAGTGCCGAATGCCACCGCATCGTCACGCGGCAATATGAACTCCTCAACGAAGAGATCCTGCCGCAACTGGCCGCCAACGGCATCCACCTGCTGCGCCATGACGACCGCAACGATGCCCAGCGCGCGTGGGTGAAGCAATATTTCGAGCAGCACGTACGGCCGCTGTTGACGCCCATCGGCCTGGATCCGGCCCACCCCTTCCCGCAGGTCCACAACAAGAGCCTCAATTTCATCATCGAGCTCTCCGGCAAGGATGCCTTCGGGCGCGGCACGGCGGTGGTCATCATCAAGGCGCCCCGGGTGCTGCCGCGCGTGATCAAGCTGCCGGACCATCTCTCGGCCAAGGGACAGTCTTCGTTCTGCCTGCTCTCTTCAGTGATCCATGCGCATATCGCGGACCTGTTCCCCGGACGCGAGATCACTGCCTATTCGCAATTCCGCGTCACCCGCAACAGCGACCTGTGGGTCGATGAAGAAGAGGTCAAGAACCTGCGCCAGGCGCTGGAGACCGAATTGCAAAGCCGCCAGTTCGGCGTGGCGGTGCGCCTGGAAGTGGCAGCCAATTGCCCGGAACACCTGGCGCAGTTCCTGCTGAACCAGTTCAACATCGAGCGCAACCGCCTGTATGCAGTACAAGGGCCGGTGAACATGGTGCGCCTGGGCGAGATCGCCAACCTGGTCAACCAGCCGGAGTTGCGCTTCCCGCCCTTCTCGCCCACCCTGCCACCGCAGCTGGCCAGCGAAAACATCTTCGACGCCCTGGACAAGAAGGACGTGCTGCTGCACCACCCCTTCCAGTCCTTCCAGCCGGTGGTGGACTTCATCCGTACCGCCGCTCATGATCCGCGCGTGCTGGCCATCAAGCAGACCATCTACCGCACCGGCATGAACTCGGACCTGATGGAGGCGCTGATCTACGCCGCCCAGCATGGCAAGGAAGTCACGGTGATCGTGGAACTGATGGCGCGCTTCGACGAAGAAGCCAACATCAACTGGGCCGTCAAGCTGGAGCAGGCCGGCGCCCAGGTGGTCTACGGCGTGGTCGGCCTGAAGACGCACGCCAAGCTGGCGCTGGTGATCCGCCGTGGCGAGGACCAGAACCTGCGCTTCTATGCGCACCTGGGCACCGGCAACTACCACCCCAACACCACCAAGTTCTATACCGACTTTGGCCTGTTGACCTCCAACCAGGAGCTCACCGCCGAAGTCAACGAAGTCTTCATCCACCTCACCAGCCTGACCAAGCCGCGCAATCTGACACACCTGTGGCTGGCGCCCTTCTCGCTGCAGAAGGAAATCATCCGCGCCATCCGCAACGAGGGCCAGATCGCCCGCGAGGGACGGCCGGCGCGCATCATCGCCAAGATGAATGCGCTGCTGGATGAATCGGTGATCCGCGCGCTCTATGCGGCCTCGGCCGATGGCGTCAAGATCGACCTGATCGTGCGCGGCGCCTGCGCGCTGCGGCCGGGGGTGCGCGGACTGTCGGAAAACATCAAGGTGCGTTCCATCATCGGCCGCTACCTGGAACACTCGCGCATCTATTACTTCCGCAACGACCTCAAGCACGACGTCTACCTGGCCAGCGCCGACTGGATGAACCGCAACCTGTTCCGCCGCATCGAAGTGGCCTTCCCGGTACTGGACAAGTCGCTCAAGAAGCGGGTGATGACCGAAGGACTCAATCCCTACCTGAAGGACAACACCAACGCCTGGCACCTCGACGTCAACGGTGTCTACACCCTCAAGAAAGCGCGCAACAAGCAGCAGAGCTTCAACGCCCAGCAGCACCTCATGACCACGCTGGGCATTCCGGCCACGCCACCCGAAGAGCAAGGGTGATCCTGCCCATGGCCGCCTGCTGATTTCCCAAGGAGCTGAGATGGACCTGATTCTATGGCGTCACGCCGAGGCCGAACTGGGCGAACCCGACGAGGGCCGCGCACTGACCCCCAAGGGTCACAAGCAGGCTGCCAAGATGGCCGAATGGCTAGACCGCAACCTGCCCGAAAGCTGCCGCATCCTGGTCAGCCCGGCCACGCGCACCTTGCAGACGGTGGAAGCCTTGAAGCGCAAGTACAAGGTCGTGGCCGACCTGGCCCCGACCATGAGTGCCGACGACCTGCTGCGCGCGGCCAACTGGCCCGACAGCCGCGAACCGGTCCTGATCGTGGGCCACCAGCCGACGCTGGGCCAGGTGGCCGCGCGCCTGATCTCGGGCCAGCCGCAGGAGTGGTCGCTGCGCAAGGGCAACGTGTGGTGGATCGCCCAGCGTGAGCGCGGCGACGTCACCACCAACTATCTCAAGGCGGTGGTGGCGCCGGAATTCCTGGCCAGTTCGGGCAAGCATCCGCCGCGCTGAAAGCCGCACCGGATGGGCGGATCGGCCCTCCCAAAGCAAAACGTGAATAAAAAAATCGCCGCGCCCCGTGCAAACGGGCCGCGGCGATGCTTCATCAAGACAGGTGAAGTTTCTGGTCAGAAAACCAGACGGTCAGAAAGTCTCCCAGTCGCCTTCATCGCCGGCAGGTGTCACCCGTGCTGCCGGCTTGGCGCTGCCGGAAGCCGCCGGCAAGGCCGGACGCTTCAGGACCGCAGCCGCCTTGGGCGCGGCCGGCTTGGGCGGCGTCGCCGCCGCCTTGGGCGCGGGCTGCGGCACCTGGACCTGGGGCCGCGCGGGCGCCGCATCGGCTTGTCCCACGCGGAAGATCGCCACTTCCTGCATCAGCGCCTGGGCTTGCTGCTCCAGCGACTTGGCGGCGGCACTGGCTTGTTCCACCAGGGCGGCGTTCTGCTGGGTGGCTTCATCCATCTGCGTGACCGCACGCGAGACCTGATCGATACCGGCGCTCTGTTCGTTGGAGGCTGCCGAGATCTCGCTCATGATGTCGGTCACGCGCTGCACTGCCTGGATCACGTCGTTCATGGTGTCGCCGGCCTGGCCGACCAGTTCGGAACCGGCCTGCACGCGGTCCACCGAATGCATGATCAATTCCTTGATTTCCTTGGCGGCGCTGGAGGAACGCTGCGCCAGCGCGCGCACTTCGGTGGCCACCACGGCAAAGCCGCGGCCCTGCTCGCCGGCACGGGCCGCCTCGACTGCCGCATTGAGCGCCAGGATGTTGGTCTGGAAGGCGATGCCATCGATGATGCTGACGATATCGGTGATGCGCGCCGAACTCTCGCGGATCTCTTCCATCGTCTGCACCACACGGCCCACCACGGCATTGCCGTCGGCCGCGATGGTGGAGGCATTGACCGCCAACGTGGTGGCCTGGCGGGCGTTGTCGGCGTTGTGCTTCACGGTGCCGGTCAGCTCTTCCATGCTGGAAGCGGTTTCTTCCAGCGAAGCCGCCTGCTGCTCGGTGCGATGGGAGAGGTCGAGGTTGCCCGAGGCGATCTCGCGGGTGGCCGTGGCAATTGCATCACTGCCGCCGCGCACCGCGCGCACGGTGCGCGAGAGGCTTTCCTGCATGCGCGCCAGGCCTTGCAGCAACTGGCCCATTTCATTCTTCGAGTGCACGTGCACCGGCTGGGTCAGGTCGCCGCTGGCAATCGCATCGAAATGGCGCAGCGCCCGCTGCATCGGCTCGCCGATGGCACGGCGCAGCGACCACCAGCTGAAGAAGGCCAGCAGCAGGCCGGCGATGACAGCCACGGTGGAAAACATGCGCGAAGCTTCAAACCGCGCCATGGACGCCCCCACGCTTTGCGCGGCCTGCTCGGTTTCATACTTGCTCAAGGCCTGGCCATCGAGCTGCATGACGGTGTAGATGGTACCGACCTTGCGCGCCTGGTCGGCGATGGCCTGGCGGTCGCCCCCCTTGATGATCTCGGCGAAGCGCACCAGTTCCTGCTCGGTCTTGTCGATACCGTCCGAGACCTTCTTCACCAGGGCGCGGCCTTCTTCCGTCTGCGGCAAGGCGGTGTACTTGGCCCACCACTGCAGCGCTTCCTTGCGGGCATTGGCATCCATGCCCATCATGCGCTCGGCCCAGGCCGGATCATTGGTCATGGCGGCCTGGTCCAGCGAGGTGCGCTGGCGGCCGATCCAGATCAGCGTGTTGTCGGCGGCAACCGTCTTGGGAATGCGTTCTTCGGACAGCTGGCGGTTGATGCTCACGGCGGCGGACATGCCCAGCAAGCCCGACAGGCCGAGCGCCAGCAGCAGGATGGACAGGACAAGGACGGCAATGGCGAGTTGCGCCTTGATGGAAAGGTTCTTGAGTGACATGGACTGGTTCCGGTGGATGAAGAGGAAGTGGCCGAACTGGTTCCCAGAAGTCGCGTACTGGTACGCGGTGGCATTGCGCTCTCGCCCCTGGCCGTGCAGGCGGCCGTCCTTCCCCTTTGCGGGACGACCTTCCTGCAGCGTTTGATATAGCTTTACGGCAACTTCGCAATTATCTTCAATTATCACGAATCGTGCTGGCCGCATGCCCGTAAAAAAGCGCCGCCACCGTGCCGGATGGCGGCGCTTGCGCGCTGACGCGATTTTTTCTTAACTATTAATTAACTGAAATTACACTCCGTCCGCGGTGCGCTGCCTTCAGAATTCTTCGAAATCATCATCGCGCGCCACGGCGGCGGGCTTGCGTTTGGCGGGCGTGCCCGCTGCCGGCAGGCTGGCCACCGGCGGGTTCTTCGCTGCAGGCAGCACTGGCGCTGCATTGACCGTGCGCGCCGGCTGCGCACTGCGCATCACCGGTGCCGGTACCGGCGCGGGCTGCGCCGGGTGCGCCGTCTTGAGCCTGAACACCGCCACCGCGCGGGCCAGCACGTCGGACTGCTCCTGCAGGCTTTCGGCTGCAGCGGCGGCCTGTTCGACCAGGGCGGCATTCTGCTGGGTAATCTCGTCGATCTGGGCGATGGCATTGTTGACCTCGGCGATGCCGGCGCTTTGTTCCTGGCTGGCGGCGGTGATCTCGCCCATGATGTCGGCCACGTGCTTGACCGAGGCCACGATCTCGCTCATGGTGGCACCGGCTTCGTCGACCAGCTTGCCGCCGTTGTCGACCTTTTCCACCGAGTCACTGATGAGCCCCTTGATTTCCTTGGCGGCCGCCGCGCTGCGCTGGGCCAGCGCCCGCACTTCGGACGCCACCACCGCAAACCCGCGCCCCTGCTCGCCGGCACGGGCTGCTTCGACGGCAGCGTTCAGGGCCAGGATGTTGGTCTGGAAAGCGATGCCGTCGATGACGCCGATGATGTCGACGATCTTGCCCGAGCTTTCCTTGATCGAGCCCATCGTGGCCACCACGTCGCCCACCACGCGTCCGCCCTTGGTGGCGTAGTCCGAGGCCGAGAGCACCAGCTGATTGGCCTGCTGCGCATTGGCCGCGTTCTGCTGCACGGTGGAGGTGAGCTGCTCCATGGAGCTGGCGGTTTCTTCCAGGCTGGAGGCCTGCGATTCGGTGCGGTTGGAAAGGTCGACGTTGCCACGTGCGATCTCGTGCGAGGCCACGGCGATGACGGCGGCGCTTTCCTTGACCTCGTTGAGGGTGCTGGCCAGGTGGCCCTGCATGGCATCGAGGGCATTGACCAGGTGCGCGGCTTCATCGCGGCCCTGGTCGTGGAAGTCCTGGGTCAGGTCGCCCTGGGAAATCGTTTCCGCAATCTGGCCGGCGCGCTTCAACGGCCGAACGATGGAACGCGTGATGACGAAGGTGAAGAAGAAGCCCAGGCCGAGCGTCAACACGCCCATGGCCAGCATGCCGATCTGCGCCTTGCGGTAGCTGTCCTTGGCATCGGCGTGGGCTTGCTTCATGTCCTCCTGCTGGAAGGCGGCCAGCGCAGCCACGCTGGCCATCCACTTCTCATGCGCGGGCAGGAAGTCGCTCTTCAACTGCTGGGCGGCATCGAAGTAATTGTTGCTGGCCACTTGCTGGCGGATCTGCTCGACCAGCGGAAACAGCTTCTTGCCCTCGCCGCTGGTGGCCGCCAGCAGCTCCTTGCCACGGCCCTCGGCGCTCAGTTCGGTGATCTGCTTTTCGAAGCCGGCATAGGCTTGCAGGATCTTGCCCAGGTGCGCGTCCTCGGCCTTGCCTTCGGCGGCATCGGTCGGGGTGACCACCTTGCGCAGCGCCAGTGCAAGCTCGATGCCGGCCTCGCGCATGTTCATGGCGGCGGTCATGGCGGTCACCTTTTTCTCGATCAGGTATTCACTGCTGGATTCCAGCTCGGCCATGCGCCACAAACCGATCAGCAGGATGGCGGTCGCCAGCAGCAGGACCAGGCAAAAACCGAAGGCCAGACGGCTGCCGATCTTGAGATGTTGAATCATGGGTCTTCTCTTCCTTCTAACGCAAACGTCGACTGTGGTACGCAGGGCCATACCGGCGCGTGGCCGGCGGGGGGAGCCGGTTTTGCTTTCGCAGTTCCTGGACTTGCAGTGGAGCATGATTCATGCCCGCTCCCACGCTGTCTCTCGGCAACGTGCTGGTCTCTTGGCTTTTTGTTGTGGAATGCGGTGCGCGCACGCGGGCGTGGCGCATCTTAGAAGAGGCGCAGGCGGGCATGCCAATGCTTTGTCGGCATGCGCCCATGTGTGTCCTGCATAGTTGTCAAATGATGAAGATTCGGCCGGCTTGTACTGCGCGGCCGTCGCCGGCAATCAGCGAATCAGCGACTCTCGCGTACCGGCTTGATGGCCGTGGCCTTGCCGGGGACCTTGCAATGGGCCAGATGCAGATGCTGCAGGAACTGCTGGGTGGCCGATTCCCAGGAGCGTCTGGCGGCATGGGCACGCACGGCTTCATGGTCCAGCTTCAAGGCTTGCAGGCAGGCCTGCTGGAGATCGTGGCGCAGCACGCCGGAGACGCCATTGTCGACCACATCGATGGGCCCCTCGACCGGATAGGCGGCCACCGGGATGCCGCAGGCCATGGCCTCCAGCAGCACCAGGCCGAAGGTATCGGTCTTGCTGGGGAAGACGAACACGTCGGCGCAATTGTAGTAGGCCGGCAATTCATCATGGCCCTTGGCGCCCAGGAAGCGCACCTGGGGATAGCGCGCCGTCAGGTCTTCCAGTTGCGGGCCGTCACCGACCACCCACTTGGTGCCGGGCAGGTCGAGCTTGAGGAAGGCTTCGATATTCTTTTCCACTGCGACGCGGCCCACGTAGAGGAACAGCGGACGCTCGATGCAGGCGTGGTCTTCCACGGCCGGTCGGAAGTGATTGGTATCCACGCCGCGGCCCCACAGGACGACGTTGCGGAAGCCCTCTTCTTCCAGCGCGGTCTTCATCGCCGGGGTGGGCACCATGATGGCTTCGGAACGGCCGTGGAACCAGCGCAGCAGGCGATAGGTGATGGCCTTGGGCAGCAGCTTGCGTGCGGCCAGGTATTCGGGGAAGCGGGTATGGTATGCGGTGGTGAAACTGAGTTTATGACGCACGCAGTAACGGCGCGCGGCCAGTCCCATCGGACCTTCGGTGGCGATGTGGATGCACTCCGGCTGGAAGGATTCGAGCGCGGCAGCGATGCGGGCGTAGGGCTTGTAGGCCAGCCGGATTTCAGGATAGGTCGGGCAGGCAAAGGTGCGGAAGTCGCGCGGCGAGAGCAGCAGGACTTCGTGGCCGAGACCGCGCAGGCAACGCACGGTGGAGCGCAAGGTGTTGACGACGCCGTTGACTTGCGGCTCTCCGGCGTCGCTGATGATGGCAATGCGCATAAACTATATAAACAATATATAACGTGATGAACCCGCCGCCCTTCAGGCGGTGGCGAATTCGCGTGCGGCCTGGCGGGCTTCCTTGCCGGCGCGCTTCAATTGCATGATTTCCTGCCAGCTGACCAGGCGCAGTTCGCCGCTGGGCTCTTCCACCAGCGCCGACAGGCTTTCCACCCAGTCGCCATCGTTGCAGTAGACCACACCGCCGATGTCGCGGATCTCGGGCTTGTGGATGTGGCCACAGATGACGCCATCCAGGCCCTTCTTCTTGGCCTCCTCAGCCAGCGCATCTTCGAAGGAGGTGATGTAGTTCACCGCATTCTTGACCTTGGATTTCAGGTATTGCGAGAGCGACCAGTAAGGCAGGCCGGCGCGTGCACGCCAGCTGTTGAACCACTGGTTGAACTTGAGGATCATGGTGTAGAGCGTGTCGCCCACGTAGGCCAGCCACTTGGCACAGGCAATCACGCCATCGAAGCGGTCGCCGTGCAGCACCAGCATGCGCTTGCCTTCGGCAGTGACGTGCACCAGTTCGTCGCGGATCTTGATGCCGCCGAAATCGAGGTCGATGAACTGGCGGATCACTTCGTCATGGTTGCCGGGCACGAAGATGACGTTGGTGCCCTTCTTGGCCTTCTTCAACACGGTCTGCACCACGTTGTTGTGGGACTGGTCCCAGTACCAGCGACGCTTGAGCTGCCAGCCGTCGATGATGTCGCCGACCAGGTAGAGCGTGTCGGATTCGGTGGCGCGCAGGAATTCCAGCAGGCGCTCAGCCTGGCAGCCGGTGGTGCCGAGGTGGATGTCGGAAATCCAGATGGTGCGAAAGCGCAGCGGATCACGCTTGGCTTCGTCATCACCGGCGTCTTGGTCGGGGCCCAGGTCGGCGAACAGCCCCTGGGCTTTTTCCATGAACTGTTCGCGTGGCTTCATGCGGTCCTCGAATCCTTGAGGTAGTGGCGGGCATAGCGGCTGTCGAGCTTGGAGAGCGGCAGCAGCAGGAAGAAATCGGCCGAGTGGAAATCAGGATCCCAGGCCGGTTCGCCGCACACCCAGGCACCGCTGCGCAGGTAGCCGCGCAGCAGCGGCGGAATCTGCGGTTCGATGCCGGCCTGGCGGTCTTCCAGCGGGAAGGGCAACAGCGGCGTGACGCGATAGTCCGGCGGGGCCAGGTTCTTCTCGCGGAAAGCGTGGTACAGGGCAGCCGCATTGTGGCCGCCATCGGCCAGGCTGACGCTGGCGCAACCCATCAGGTATTCGCAGCGTTCCTTGCGCATGTAGGCGGCCAGGCCGGCCCACAGCATCATGATGACGCCGCCGCTGCGGTAGTCGGGGTGGATGCAGGCGCGGCCGGCTTCGGCGATGACGCCGCGGATGTTGTCCAGGCGCGAGAGATCGAATTCCTGTTCCGAGTAGAACTTGCCCATGCGGCGTGCGCCGTGCGGGCTCAGCACGCGATAGGTGCCGACCACCGAGAGAGTCTTGCTGTCGCGTACGATCAGGTGATCGCAGTAGTCGTCGAACTCATCCTTGTCCAGGCCTTCCGGGTTGGCCAGGGCCGACAGGTTCATCGCTTCGATGAAGACCTTGTAGCGCAGGCGCTGTACTTCGCGCACTTCTTCCGCAGTGCTGGCCAGGCTCAGGTTGAGCTTGGCGAAACTCGGATTGGCATCGGCAGGAATGGTAAGCAGTCTCATGCATTGTCCTTTGTGGTGATGTTTGAAGGGGACCGTGACAGACATCCGCCAGGTCAACCAAACAACATAAGCGACCTCGCCTGACCTGCTTGCGGCACCCCCTCAGAATTGCGGCTGTCTCAAATGAAATCGAAGAATTGATTGATGAATTTCGAGAAACAGCCGATGTCCCCGGGATAACGCTGCACAGACTACCCAGCGAATGTTTCACGCACATGACCTTTGCAGCCGTTTTGGCGGTGCAGCAACAAGAAGCTGCCCAGCGTTACAATGGCATGACAAAGCGGCGCCGGGAGACCTCCGGTCCAGGACAGGAGCAGGCGCACGCGCGAGGGCAAGGAAAACAGATGAGCCGGCCACGCCGGCACCTGCGGAATCTTTCGATGGGCCATTCATCGAAACCAGGGATTGATGGTCGCCATCATGGCCGGGCGCAGCAGCGCCGGTGCCGATGGCGGCCGTGCTTTGCAATGTCCGTCAACTCGAAACATAAAGGAAGATCATGCTACTCAAGGATAAAGTCGCTCTCATTACCGGTTCGGCCAGCGGCATCGGCAAGGAAATCGCGGTCGAATACGCCAAAGAGGGCGCCAAGGTCGTCATCGCCGACCTGGCCCTGGAAGCCGCCAAGGCCACGGCCGAAGAAATCGTCAGGAATGGCGGCACCGCCATGGCCGTGGCCATGAACGTCACCGATGAAACCCAGGTCGACAAGGGCGTGGCCGATGCCGTCAACACCTATGGCGGGCTGGACATCATGATCAGCAATGCCGGTATCCAGATCATCAGCCCGGTGGCCGAACTGTCGCTGGAGAACTGGCGCAAGATGCTGGCGATCCACCTGGACGGCGCCTTCCTCACCACCCGCGCCGCCATGAAAGCCATGATCAAGCAGGGCCGTGGCGGCTCCATCATCTACATGGGCTCGGTACACTCCCATCTGGCCTCGCCCTTGAAGGCGCCCTATGTCACCGCCAAGCACGGCCTGCTGGGCCTGGCCAAGACGGTGGCCAAGGAAGGCGCCAAGGACAAGATCCGCACCAACGTCATCTGTCCCGGCTTCGTGCGCACGCCGCTGGTGGAAAAACAGATCCCCGAACAGGCCAAGGAATTCGGCATCAGCGAAGAGGAAGTCATCAAGAAGATCATGTTGAAGGACACCGTGGACGGCGAATTCACCACCACCCAGGACGTGGCCCAGACCGCGGTCTTCCTGGCGGCCTTCCCGACCAATGCCCTGACCGGGCAATCCGTGGTGGTCAGCCACGGCTGGCATATGCAGTAAACGTCACCTGCACCGAGCCCCCCTCGCAAGCCGCCGTGGCGCAAGCCCGGCGGCTTTTGCTTGGTGCGCGGAAACATCGATGTCAGGCAGCGATGTTCACGTCATGCCAAGGTCATATGAAGGTAATAAGGTAAATCCAGACCCTCCCCTCGCCAGGAGACCAGATGGATACCCAAGCCTTGAAGGATTTCCACGCCTGCGTGGCCGATACCGAGAGTGAACGCCAGCGGGTGCGCGAACTGGTTGCCTGCGGCCAATGGCGCCAGGCCGAGCCCGACAGCGAACGCGCCCGTGCCTACGCCTTGCGCCAGCGCAACCTGGGCCATCCTGGCGGCCCGGAATCTATCATCGGCGACACCGAAGACTTCCTGCGGGCGAGCTTTCTGGAACAAGGGGCGGCGGTGGCGCGGGCGGTGGCCTATGTGGAAGTCAACAGCGGCCAGACCAGCGAGGTGGCCACGGGCTTCCTGATCAGCCCGCGCCTGCTCCTGACCAACCAGCACGTGATTGCCGACCTGGCTGCCGCGCGTGGCACGCGGATCACCTTCCTGCGCGAACTCGATGCACGGGGCGTGCCGCGCGCCACCACCAGCTATCTGCTGGCGCCGGAGCGCCTGGCCCTGTTCTCGCCGGCCGACCAGCTCGACTATGCCGTCATCGCGCTGGGCGAACACCAGTCCGGCACGGCCGAGGTGGAGGCGCTGGGCTTCTGTCCCCTCTCGGACCAGCCCGACAAGCACGTCATCGGCATGGCCGCCAACATCATCCAGCATCCGTCCGGCTGGATGAAGATGGTCAGCATCCGCAACAACACCGTCACCGCGCGTACCGAACACACCCTGCTCTACGAAACCGATACCGAACAGGGCTCTTCCGGCTCGCCCGTCTTCAACGACGACTGGCAGCTGGTGGCCCTGCATCACTGGGGCGAACCTTATCGCGATGCCAGCGCAACCGGCACCGGACAAACGCCACGCAAGGTCAATGAAGGCATCCGCATCAGCGCGCTCTACAGCGATCTGCTGGCGCGCCTGCCGACGCTATCGGACCAGGCGCGGCCGCTGCTGCAGGAAGCCTTGAGCTACCAGGGCGGTGCCGTACCGGCCGCCGCCAAGAACGACATCACACAGGAGACCAGCATGAACAGCAGCGGCAAGGACAACGGCGCCCAGGCCGCCACCTTCACCATCCCGCTGGAGATCACGGTCAAGGTGGCAGGCAGCGCAGCGACCACCAGCACCACGGCCGCACCCGCAGCGAACACCGCAGCCACGCTTGAACCGCCGCGACGTCTCTCCCCGCCCCGCCCTTCCTCCGGCGCCGAAGCCTTGCGCATCGATCCGGATTACAGCAATCGCAGCGGCTACGATGCAGCCTTCATCCCCGGCGTAGAGTTGGCGCTACCCCAGCCGGACGCCAGGCTGGCTGCGCAGATCGTTCCCCTGCTGTCAGGCGCCAATGTTGCGGCCGATGACGGGGAACTGAAATACGAACACTTCAGCATCAAGCTGCTCAAGCCTCGCCGCATGGCAGCCTTCACCGCCACCAACATTGATGGCACGCATTACCTTGCAGTTGATCGCGGCAGCGGCCAGGCCAATGCCGCCGAGGGCGATGCCTGGTTCCGCGATCCGCGCGTGGCGGCCGGGAGCGTGCTCGAACAGGATTTCTATTCGGCCTGGTCGAACTACTTCGACCGCGGCCACCTGACGCGCCGCTCGGACCCGAGCTGGGGCACGCCCGAAGAAGCCGAGCGCGCCAATGCCGACACCTTCCACTTCACCAATTGCTCGCCCCAGCACTTCCGCTTCAACCAGAGCGCCACCTACTGGCAGGGCCTGGAGCGCTACGTACTGGAAAACGGCGTGCTGGCCAGCAGCAGCAAGGGCCGGCTGTGCGTCTTCCAGGGACCGGTGTTCAATGACCAGATCGACCTGTGGGCCGATGAGGTGCAGATTCCCTCCTCGTTCTTCAAGATCGTGGTGTGGAAAGGCAAGCAGGGCCTGAAGGCGGTGGGCCTGCTGGCCGACCAGTCCGCCCTGCTCTCCGAGAGCCGGCACAGCCTGGGTGCGCCGCACGATCTGCCTTCGGTGGACGTGAACCACTGGCGCGTGGCCATCCCCGAACTGGAAAGGATGACCGGCCTGGACTTCGGCGCCAAGGTCCGCGCAGCCGATACCATCGCCCAGGGCAAGCAGCCGCAGGTGGGCGAGGCGCGCATGCGCATCACCGGCTTCGAGCAGATCCAGCTGTAGAAGTCCGCTATCATGGCGGGATCGCCCCGAGCCGCCCTGCCATGATTCTTCCGCCATCTCCGCATCCCGACCCTGCCCCGCCCGTGGCGCAGCTGCACCTGCGCAGCTATCGCGAGGAGTTTCCGACGGACCGGCATGATTTCCCGCAACTGGTACTTCCCTTGTCGGGATGCCTGGCGCTGGACATCGCCGGCCGTGAAGGTCTGGCCGATACCGCCACGGCGGCCTTCGTGGAACCCGGTGCGTGGCACGCCACCCGGGCCAGCGGTGAGAATCGTTCATTGGTGCTCGATCTGGCGCCGGCCACGGTCAACAGTCTTCAACTGGAAATGCTGGCGCAACGGCCTTTCCTGCCCTTGTCGCGGGCGGCGGGCAAGCTGGTGGAATTCATGGCGGTGGCGCTGGCCGAGACGCGCCCGGGCGGCGCCACGCTACAACACTGGGTACCGCTGCTGCTGGACACGCTCACGCAACAGCCCCCGCAAGCCCTGTCGCGGCTGCGCCTGATGCTGGCGCGGGTGGAAGCGCGCGCGGCTCATCCCTGGACGGTGGCGCAGATGGCCGACCTGGCCGCGATCTCGCCGAGCCGCCTGCACGAATGGTTCCGCGCCGAACTGGACACCTCGCCGCGCGCCTGGCTGGCCGAAGTGCGCGTGGCCCAGGCTTGCCAGCTCTTGCGCACCAGCCGTTTGCCGCTGGCCCAGATTGCCCAGCGCTGCGGCTATGGCGACCAGAGCGCAATGACGCACGCCCTGCGCAAGCTGCGCGGTACGACGCCATCGGCTTACCGGAAGAATTACCTGGGCTGAGGACGGCTGGCCTTGCCCGGCCGCAGCAGGCACTCGCTGAAGTAGCCGGCAAAGTGCGCGTAGTCGGGAGTGGGCAGTCCGGCCGTCTTGGCACGGTCGTCCCAGCGCCGCAGACGGACGGCATCCGGGGCATAGGGTCGGTCGATGAAAGCGGCCGCCTGTTCCACATCGAAGATCCCGCCCTGCAACTGCAGGCTGCGCACCGAATCGGCCGAGAGCTGCGAAACATAATCCGGATCGGTCGCGCACAGGTAGCGCTTGGCATCCACGTGCAGCGCGATGGGCGCCAGTACCGACTCCTTGAATACACCGCGCAGGAAAGGCAGCACGCGGTACTGGTGCAGGTCATCGATGCCGGCCAGCGTGGGCGTGTCGCCCAGGTCTTCGAGCAGATGACCGAGGTCGTGCAAGAGACTGGCCACGATCAGGCTGGGGGCGGCGCCCTCCTGCTCGGCCAGCAGCGCCGATTGCAGCGCGTGCTCCAGTTGCGTGACGGGTTCACCGGTGTATTGGGTGTGGCCGTGCCGTGTGAACAGTTGGGCGATGTCGTCCAGACTCAGTGCCATCATGCGCCTCGCAGGTGAAGAAAAAGACTGAACGCCACTATAGCCGCTGCACCGGCGCACTCCGTGACATCTCCATGACATGCACACACGCAAAGAAAAAACGGCGAGCCTTGCGGCCCGCCGTCCTTCATCGCTTCACTGCTTGATGGCTTACTTCTTCAGGTCATAGCGATCCAGATCCATCACCTTGACCCACGCTGCCACGAAGTCGTTGACGAACTTTTCCTTGGCGTCGGCGCTGGCATAGACTTCGGCCAGGGCGCGCAGCACGGCGTTGGAACCGAACACCAGGTCGACGCGAGTGCCGGTCCACTTGACGGCGCCGCTCTTGCGGTCGCGGCCTTCGAACTCTTCCTGGGCGGGCGAGGTGGACTTCCACTCGGTGCCCATGTCCAGCAGATTGACGAAGAAGTCATTGGACAGCACGCCAACCTGAGAGGTGAACACACCCTTGGTGCTGCCACCGACGGTGTTGCCCAGCACGCGCAAACCACCGATGAGGACCGTCATTTCCGGCGCGGTCAGGGTCAGCTGCTGGGCCTTGTCGATCAGCATGTCTTCGGCACGCACGGCATAGCGCTGCTTCTGGAAGTTGCGGAAACCATCGACGATGGGTTCCAGCGGCGCGAAGGAGTCCACGTCGGTCTGTTCCTGCGACGCATCCACACGGCCCGCGCTGAAAGGCACGGTCACCGCCACGCCGGCATCCTTGGCCGCCTTTTCGACAGCAGCGCTACCGGCCAGCACGATCAGGTCAGCCAGCGAGACCTTCTTGGCACCCTGGTTGAACTCCGCCTGGATGCCTTCCAGCACCTTCAGCACCTTGGCCAGCTGGGCCGGCTGGTTGGCCGCCCAATCCTTTTGCGGAGCCAGGCGGATGCGCGCACCATTGGCGCCGCCACGCATGTCGCCGCCACGGAAGGTAGAGGCCGAGGCCCAGGCGGTGGAGACCAGTTCAGAGACCGACAGTCCCGACGCCAGAATCTTGGCCTTCAATGCCGCAACATCAGCCGCTTCGATGGGCGCACCCTCTGCCTCGGGCAGCGGGTCTTGCCAGATCAGTTCTTCAGCCGGCACTTCCGGACCGAGGTAGCGCGAACGCGGGCCCAGGTCGCGGTGGGTCAGCTTGAACCAGGCGCGGGCGAAGGCGTCAGCGAACTGGTCGGGGTGCTCCAGGAAGCGGCGCGAGATCTTTTCATAGGCCGGATCAAAGCGCAGCGACAAGTCCGTCGTCAGCATGGTCGGACGCACCGGTGCGCCGCCATGGGCGTGCGGGATCACCGCATCGGCGCCCTTGGCCACCCACTGGTGGGCACCGGCCGGGCTCTTGGTCAGTTCCCATTCATAGTTGAACAGGTTCTCGAAGAAGTAATTGCTCCACTGGGCCGGGGTCTGGGTCCAGGTCACTTCCAGGCCCGAGCTGATGGTGTCGCCACCGGCGCCGCTGCCGAAGCTGCTCTTCCAGCCCAGGCCCTGGCTTTCCAGGTCGCTGCCTTCCGGCTCACGGCCCACGTGCTTGGCATCGCCTGCACCGTGGGTCTTGCCGAAGGTGTGGCCGCCAGCGATCAGGGCCACGGTTTCTTCATCGTTCATCGCCATGCGGGCGAAGGTTTCGCGGATGTCATGCGCGGCAGCCAGCGGATCGGGATTGCCTTCCGGGCCTTCCGGGTTCACGTAGATCAGACCCATCTGCACGGCCGCCAGCGGGTTTTCCAGGTTGCGGCCAGCCGGCGCGGTGCGGGCCTGCTCATTGCCATGGCGGTCGGCATCGGCCGTGATCTCGCCATGGCTGGCACCCGACTTGCCCTTGCCGTAACGGTCATCGCCGCCCAGCCAGGTCGATTCGGTTCCCCAATAGACGTCCAGATCCGGTTCCCACACGTCCTGGCGGCCACCAGCGAAGCCGAAGGTCTTGAAGCCCATGGTTTCCAGCGCGACGTTGCCGGTCAGGATCAGCAGGTCGGCCCAGGAAATCTTGTTGCCATATTTCTGCTTGACCGGCCAGATCAGGCGCCGCGCCTTGTCCAGGTTCACGTTGTCCGGCCAGCTGTTCAGGGGCGCAAAGCGCTGCTGGCCACGGCCGGCACCGCCACGGCCATCGCCGATGCGATAGGTGCCGGCGCTGTGCCAGGCCATGCGGATGAACAGCGGACCATAGTGGCCGAAGTCGGCCGGCCACCAGTCCTGCGAATCGGTCATCACCTTGGCCAGGTCGGCCTTGACGGCGGCCAGGTCCAGGCTCTTGAAGGCTTCTGCGTAGTTGAAATCCTCACCCATGGGGTTGGATTTGGAAGAATGCTGGGCCAGCAGGTCCAGGCGGAGCTGCTTGGGCCACCAGTCGCGGTTGCTGGTGCCGCCGCCGGCGGTGTGGTTGAAGGGGCACTTGGCTTCATTCGACATTGCGTTCTCTCCTGTTGATCGACCCGATGGTCATGACGCCCGGACCGGGGAACGGGCATCCTGTTGGCCACATCCAGCCTGGCTGACGTGTGGCGGCTTGTTTCGGCAAAATCCTGGCTGCGTTCTGCTACGGCATCGTGACGCCGTACTGCGGGGCCAGCTTCGCCTTGTCCCGGTCGTGCTTGCGAAGAACCATTAATGTAATTCATCAAAAACAATCAGGTGATTGTCTTTATGTATAACGTCAGTCAATAAATCCAATCCCACACCTTCAGAATTTGTGACTCAACAGTGTAGCCAAAGGCAGATAGCCCTGTCGGGCTTGCCGCACGACAGCCGAGCCCGCTCTCGTTGCGCCCCGTGAGAAAATGCGAATGTTGCAGGCGGGGATTGATCTTGTGGGCAGATTCTCCGGAGTAAGCCAGCCACCCTGCACTACGCTAGAATACGAGCCTCACAATGATTCAGGTCAACCGATATGGACGTGAATCGTTGTTGAAACGCTGCCCGCCCACCGGGCTCGCCTCACTTCCTCACCATTACAAAAAAGATCATGACGGAAACCACCGAAAACCTGGAACACGCCGAGCACGCCCATGCCTCCGGCAACAAGAAGCTGGCCCTGCTCATCGCCATCCTGGCGCTGGTACTGGCCATTACCGAAACCCTGTCCAAGTCCTACCAGACCGAGGTCATCCTGAAGAGCCAGGAGGCCGCCAACCTGTGGGCCTTCTTCCAGGCCAAGTCGGTGCGCGGCAATGCGGCGCAGTTGTCCAAGCAGCAGTTGATGCTGCTGGGCAATCCCAAGGATGAGCGCGTCAATGCCGCCATCGCCAAGCTTGACGATGCCATCGCCCACTACGACAGCGATGAAAAGACCGGCGAAGGCAAGAAGGAGCTGTCGCACAAGGCGCGCGAAGCCGAGCATGAAGCCCATGCCTACATGGAGAAATACGAAAAGATGGAAATGGCCGCCGGCATGCTGCAGGTGGCCATCGTGCTGGCCTCGGCCACCATCATCACCGGCGTGGCCGTGCTGGCCTATCTGTCGATGGGCATCGGCGTAGTGGCGCTGGCCTTCGTGGGTGCGGGATTGTTTGGCTCGATCATCTGAAGCGCTTGCTGTTTGTCCATGAAAACGCCGGCCTTGTGCCGGCGTTGTCGTTTCTGTCTTTCCAGCTCCGCTGCCCGACGCAAGAAAACCGTAGCCTGCAACAATCCTTCCCCGCGCGTCTCGGGCATACTGCCACCCTTTGCAACCTGGCTGGCTTTCTCCTGATGAGTTCCAACACGATCCTGCAAGGCATTTTCTATGGCGCGCTGGCCGGCGCTGCCTGGGGCCTGGTGTTCCTGGCGCCTGAACTGACCCGCGCCTTCTCGCCCTGGCAACTGACGGCCGGGCGCTATCTCGCTTATGGCCTCTTCGCCGCCCTCCTGATCGCGCCGCGCATCGGCAAACTGCTGCCGCACCTGGGCCGCGCCGAATGGCGTGCGCTGGTGTGGCTGAGCCTCTTGGGCAATGTGGTCTATTACGTATTCCTGGCCAGTGCCGTGCAACTGGGCGGAATGGCCATGACGTCTCTGGTGATCGGCTTCCTGCCGGTGGCGGTGAGCATCATCGGCAGCCGTGGACACGGTGCGGTCCCGCTGCGCAAGCTGGCACCTTCGCTGGCATTGGGCCTGGCCGGGATTACCTGCGTGGCCTGGCAGTCGCTGGGAGGGGCGGCCGGGGGCGATATGAAGGAAAGTGTCATCGGTTTCTTCTGCGCCCTGGCCGCACTGGCCTCCTGGACCACCTATGCGGTAGGTAACAGCCGCTGGCTGGCACGCCTGCATGAAGTTTCTGCCCACGACTGGAACCTGCTGATCGGCGTGGTCACCGGGCTCTTGTCGCTGTTCATCGCCGTGCCCGCCTTTACCGTGATGCTGCAGCCGCATCCGGGCAGTGAATGGATGCACTTCGTGGCGGTGTCGGCCGGGGTGGCGATCTTTGCCTCGCTGTTCGGCAATGCCTGCTGGAACAAGGCCAGCCGCTTGCTGCCGCTGACCATGATCGGGCAGATGATCCTGTTTGAAACCCTGTTCGCCCTGCTCTACGGCTTTCTGTGGGAACAGCGCTGGCCGACCCTGCTTGAGATCGCGGCGATGGTGCTGGTGACGGTGAGCGTATTGCTGTGCGTCTCGGCGCACCGGGTCGATGAGGGCGGCGGGCACTGAGGCCCGCACCTCACTGCGGCTGGGTGGAAGCCTGCTCGGCCAGCTTCTTCAACACATGCGCAGCGGCCACCAGGCCGAAGGTCGCCGTGACTACCATGGCCGAGCCGAAGCCGGCGCAGTTCAGGCCGGTGACGCCGGCTTGCGTGCTGTCGGCGGCATCCTCGCCCACGTCCATGTCTTCTGCCGGCGCGACCTCACAGGCCTCGCCCTCGGCCAGCTCCGGGAAGCGCAGCGGCTCGGTGGAAAACACGGCATCGATGTGGAATTTGTTCTTCGTCCCGCGCGGAAAACCATGCTGAGAACGCAAGCGCTTGCGCACCTTGGCCAGCAGCGGTTCCTGCTCGGTGCGGCAGAGGTCGCGGATTTCAATCCGGGTCGGATCGATCTGCCCGCCCGCACTGCCGATGGTGACCATGGGCATGCCATTCTTGCGGCACCAGGCGATCATGGCCACCTTGGCAGGCACATTGTCGATGGCGTCGATGACGTAATCGAAACGGCCACCGCCCAGCATCTGTTCCACATTCTCCGGATCGACGAAATCCTCCACCTCCGTGACCACGCAGGTCGGATTGATCTGGCCGATGCGCTCATGCAGCGCCGTCACCTTGGCCTGGCCCAGCGTGCTGGTCAAGGCGTGGATCTGGCGGTTGACGTTAGATTCGGCCAGGTTGTCCAGGTCGATCAGGGTCAGGTGGCCGATGGCGCTGCGCGCCAGCGCTTCGACGATCCACGAGCCCACCCCTCCTACCCCGACCACGCAAACCCGCGCCTGGCGGAAGCGTTGCAGGGCGGCGGCGCCATACAGGCGGGCTACGCCACCGAAGCGGCGCTCATAGTCGATATCGTTCAGATCGATGGATGTGCTCATGTTCAAACTTCAATGCAGTGTTATCGGCCTGATGGCCTCTCATGAAAAAGGGCCGCAGCATGAACGCGGCGGCCCTTTTTGCGTGGTGCGGAAATCCTGAAATCAGACCACCGCGCCGCCGTTCTCGTCCTTGACCTTGACCGGCTTGATCAGGTCTTCGCGCTTCACGCCCAGCCACATGGCCAGGGCCGCCGCCACGAACACCGACGAATAGATACCGAACAGGATGCCGATGGTCAGCGCCAGCGCGAAGTAGTGCAGCGTCGGGCCACCGAAGAAGAACATGGCCAGCACCATCATTTCGGTACTGCCGTGGGTGATGACGGTACGCGACATGGTGCTGGTGATGGCGTGGTTCAGCACTTCCGGCGCGGAGAGCTTGCCGAAGCGGCGGTCACGGAAGGCTTCGCGCACGCGGTCGAACACCACCACCGATTCGTTGACCGAGTAACCCAGCACGGCCAGCACGGCCGCCAGCACGGTCAGCGAGAATTCCCACTGGAAGAAGGCGAAGAAGCCCAGGATGATCACGATGTCGTGCAGGTTGGCGATCACCGCAGCTACCGCGAACTTCCATTCGAAGCGGAAGGCCAGGTAGATCACGATGCCCACCACCACCATGGCCAGCGCCAGCAGGCCGTCATGGGCCAGCTCGTCGCCGACCTGGGGACCGACGAATTCCACACGCTGCAGGCGCACGTCCGGATCATCGGCACGCAGTGCGGCGTTGACCTTTTCGCTTTGCTGGCTGGCGTTCACGCCGGCTTGCGCCGGCAGGCGGATCATCACGTCCTGGGCGGTGCCGAAGCTTTGCACCAGGGTGTCACGGTAACCCAGTCCTTCGATGGAGGTGCGGATCTTTTCCAGGTCGGCCGGCTTGTTGTAGGCCACTTCCATGACCGTGCCGCCGGTGAATTCGATGGAGAAGTGCAATCCCTTGGAGAACAGGAAGAACACCGCGGCCACGAAGGTCAGTGCCGAGATCGCGTTGAAGATCAGGGCATGACGCATGAAGGGAATGTCTTTTTTGATGCGGAAAAATTCCATCACTATCCTTTCGGTGCCGGCGCCACGGTCATCGTGGCGGCCGGCTCAAATCTGGCTGTGCTGCTATGTCTGGTATTGCCGTGCTTACTTGGCGTCGCGCTTGGCCGAGGCCTTGCCGGAGGTGGAGAGCACCTCGCCCTGCGGCTTCCAGATCTGGCCGATGGCCAGGCCCGACAGACGCTTCTTGCGGCCGTACCAGAGGTTGACCACGCCGCGCGAGAAGAACACGGCCGAGAACATCGAGGTCAGGATGCCCAGGCAGTGCACCACCGCAAAGCCGCGCACCGCGCCGGAACCGAAGATCAGCAGCGCCAGGCCGGCGATCAGGGTGGTCACGTTGGAGTCCAGGATGGTCGCCCAGGCGCGGTCGAAACCGGCCGCGATGGCAGCCTGGGGCGAATTGCCGGCACGCAGTTCTTCACGGATGCGCTCGTTGATCAGCACGTTGGAGTCGATCGCCATGCCCAGCGCCAGCGCGATAGCGGCAATACCCGGCAAGGTCAGCGTCACCTGCAGTGTCGACAGCAGCGCCACCAGCAGCAGCACGTTCACCGACAGCGCCAGTGCACTGAAGAAGCCGAACAGCTGGTAGTAGATCACCATGAAGATGGCCATGGCCACGAAGCCATACAGCACCGAGTCGAAGCCCTTCTTGATGTTGTCGGCGCCCAGTTGCGGGCCGATGGTGCGTTCTTCGATGATGTCCATCGGTGCGGCCAGGGAACCGGCACGCAGCAGCAGGGCCAGGTCGCTGGCGGCTTCGGGCGACCCCATGCCGGTGATCTGGAAGCGCGAACCGAGTTCGGAGCGGATGGTGGCCACGGTCAGGACTTCGCCCTTGCCCTTTTCGAACAGGACGATGGCCATGGCCTTGCCCACCTTGTCGCGGGTGGCTTCGCGCATCTTGCGGCCGCCGTCGCCGTTCAAGTCGATGCTGACCGCCGGCTGGTGGTTTTCATCGAAGCTGGCCGAGGCGTTGGAGATGTAGTCGCCGGTCAGCACCGGTTCCTTGACCAGGACCACGGGCGCACCCTTGCCGACCTTGAACAGTTCGGAGCCGAATGGAATCGCCGAGGTTTCTTCGGTACCGCGCACCACGCTGTCGTCCACCATGCGCACTTCCAGGGTGGCGGTGCGGCCGATGATGTCCTTGGCGCGCGAGACATCCTGCACGCCCGGCAGCTCGACCACGATGCGGTCGGCGCCCTGGCGCTGGATCAGCGGCTCGGCCACGCCCAGCTCGTTGACGCGCTTGGACAGGGTGCTGATGTTCTGCTTGACGCCATCTTCCTGGGTCTGCTTCAGGGCTTCCGGACGCAATGTCGCGACCAGCTTGAGGTCATCGCCGCTGCCGGCGTCGGTCAGCAGCATTTCCTGCAGCTCGCCCAGGGCGGCGCGGGCCTTGTTGCGGGTATCGGCATCGCGGAAGGAAATCTCGATGCTGTCGCCCACGCGGTTGATGCCGCTGTGGCGGATGTTCTTGTCACGCAGCAGGCTGCGCACGCTCGCTTGCAGGCCTTGCAGGCGCTTGTTCAGGACCGCCTTGATGTCGACCTGCATCAGGAAGTGCACGCCGCCGCGCAAGTCCAGGCCCAGGTACATGGGGAAGGCGTGCAGGCTTTGCAGCCATTGCGGGGTGTTGGGCAGCAGGTTGAAGGCGACGATGTAGGTCGGGTCGCTGGGGTCGGTGTTGAGTTCCTTTTCCAGCAGGGCCTTGGCCTTGAACTGGATGTCGGTGCTGGCAAAGCGGGCGCGCACCGAGGGCTGCGAGCCGCTGTTGTCGAACGCCACACTCTCTGCGCCGAGATTGCCTTGTTTCAGGATCTGATCGACACGGCCGGCCACGGCAGGCTCGACCTTCAGGGTCGACTTGGCACTGCTGATCTGCACCGCGGGGGATTCGCCGAAGAAGTTCGGGACGGTATAGATCACGCCGAACAGCAGGGCCAGGACGATCAGTGCGTATTTCCAGAGAGAGTAACGATTCATGGTCTTGTGCTTCTTGCTTGCGGGAAAGGGAGGCAGGAAATGCCGCCCTGTTCAGAACCGGCGCGCAAAACCGGAAGATTCTGCGCGCCGTTCTAACGACATGGGCGCATCAGCGATGCGCCCATGGGTTCGCCGGTTCAAGCCGGCTGAACCGGTGAGGCCTGCTTACAGGCCCTTGATGGTGCCCTTGGGCAGCAGGGTGGTCACGGCGCCCTTCTGCACGATGACTTCGGTGCCTTCGGCCACTTCGATGGTGATGTAACCATCAGCGACCTTGGTGATGCGGCCCAGCAGACCACCGGAGGTGACGACTTCGTCGCCCTTGCCCAGTGCGTCCATCATGGCTTTCTGTTCTTTCTGACGCTTCATCTGCGGGCGGATCATCAGGAAGTACAGGACCACGAACATCAGGATGATCGGCAGGAAGCTGGCCAGGTTGCCCATCGCGCCACCAGGGGCTGCTGCGGCCGTTTGCGCGTATGCGTCGGAAATAAACACGTGAGGCTCCAATGTTGATTGAAAAATAGCCCTGCATTCTAGCACTGCGCAGGCGCCAAACCGCCAAATCGGGACGCATTGCCGCAGATCAAGGGGGAACCCGGCCAAATCGGGCTTTTTTATCACCAGCGCGGGCCCGCAACACGGCGTACGCCGCATGAAATGGCTGATCGCGTGAAAAAAACTTCATTTCGCCTCCAAGCCGCCTGGTAGCGCCACTAAGATAGCGCCACCGCAACCGATCCTCCGACCTGACCACCGCATGTCCGCTTCCCCAGCTCCCGATACGCTCCCGCGCCAGCCGGCCTGGCACCTCTTCCTGGTCTTCCTGCGGCTGGGCCTGACTTCCTTTGGCGGGCCGGCCGCCCATCTCGGTTATTTCCGCCAGGAATTCGTGGCACGCCGGCACTGGCTTTCCGAACAGACCTATGCCGACCTGGTGGCCATGTGCCAGTTCCTGCCCGGCCCCTCCAGCAGCCAGGTCGGGCTGGCCATCGGCCTGATCCGGGGCGGCTATCGCGGCGCGGCCGCCGCCTGGCTGGGCTTTACCCTGCCCTCGGCACTGCTGCTGATGGCGGTGGCGCTGTCGGTGCTGGAGGATGCGCGCTGGCTCTCGGGCGAGGTGGTGCATGGCCTGAAGATCGTGGCCGTGGCCATCGTGGCGCAGGCGGTGTGGGGCATGGCGCGCACCCTGTGCCGGGGACCACTGCGCCTGCTCATCATGCTGCTGGCGGCGCTGGCCGCCTGGCAGGTGCAGGGCAGCCTGGTGCAGCTGGGCGTGATCGCGCTGGCCGGCGTAGCCGGGCGCCTGCTGCTGCACGGTCCGCAGATCGCGCTGCAAGAGCAGCTGCCGCTGGTGGTCAGCCGACGCACGGGACGGTTCTGCCTCACGCTCTTCTTCGTGCTGCTGGCGGGCATCCCGCTGCTGGCGGCGCTTCATCCGGCGGCCTGGCTGCAGCAACTCAATATCTTCTACCGCGTCGGCTCGCTGGTCTTCGGTGGCGGCCACGTGGTGCTGCCGCTGCTGCAGACCGAACTGGTGCCCACCGGCTGGGTGGACAAGGATGTCTTCCTGGCCGGCTATGGCGCGGCCCAGGCGGTGCCCGGCCCGCTCTTCACGCTGGCTGCCTATCTTGGCGTGGTCATGTCGTCCTGGCCCAATGGCGTGGCCGGGGGCGTACTGTGCCTGCTGGCGATCTTCGCGCCGTCTTTCCTGCTGGTGACCGGGCTGCTGCCGTTCTGGGACGGGGTGCGCCGCCAGGCCGCCATGCAGGCGGTGCTGGCCGGCGTCAATGCGGCCGTGGTCGGCTTGTTGCTGGCCGCGCTCTACCAGCCGGTGTGGACCAGCGCCATCTTCACGGTGCGTGACCTGCTCATCGCCCTGGCCGCCTTCGCAGCGCTGGTCTGGCGCAAGTGGCCGTCCTGGGCAGTGGTGCTGCTGGGGGTGCTGGCGGCCAGCGTGCCTGGACTGCATTAAGCGATTAAATCAATATCATTAATTTAATAATTGCAAATAATAATATTATTTATTTCAACATCTTGCGAGAAAGTACGCCCGGACTGACCGGACATCCCGCACCATCCGATATGATCGTCACGACAAGCACAACCTCATGCCGCATTTTGACCACATGCGCATCTGTTCACGGGAACAAATAAAACAAATTCGGCAATTTACTGATCTATTCGTTATAATTGATTCCATGGAGGGCAAGGGCAATTCACGCCCGCGCGCAGAATCGAACCGGAGCCGGAACCCATGGAGACAAGCTCGTGATGTCAGACAGCACCACCACCGATGCGCAGCGCCCCCCGGCCGCCCCGCGCGACGGGCGCCTGCTGCTGGGCCTGGCCGAGGCCGGCTTTGCCGTGCTGACGGTGACCGCGCTGTGGCATACCGACTGGCCAGCCTGGCTGATCCTGATGGTGCTGGCCCTGTGGCTGGTGCGCGCGCTGATCCTGCTGCGCCTGCTGCGCGAGCACCAGCGCGCCGCCCGCAGTCTGGTGCTGGCCAAGGAAGCGGCTGACCAGGCCATGCTCACCCGCGGGGCGTTTCTGTCCACCATGAGCCATGAAATCCGCACGCCCATGAATGCGGTGCTGGGCATGGCCGGTCTCTTGCGCAGCACGCGGCTGGATACCCAGCAGGCCGAATTCGCCAAGGCCATCGAGGATTCGGCCAATGCCTTGCTAGGCATCGTCAATGACGTCCTGGATTTCTCCAAGATCGACGTCGGCAAGATGGATATCGCGGTGGTCGAGTTCGACCTGCTGGAAGTGGTGGAAGCCAGTGCCGAAGCGCTCTCCTTCAAGGCCCACGAAAAGCACGTGCGGCTGCTGGCGCACGTCGATCCGCGCCTGCCGGTGCGCTTGCTGGGCGACCCCGGACGCATCCGCCAGATCCTGTTGAACCTGCTGGGCAATGCGCTCAAGTTCACCCACGTGGGCGAAGTCCTGTTGCGGGTGCAGGCGCTGCATGTCGCGGGTGACCACTGCCGGGTGCGCTTCGAAGTGCGCGACAGCGGCATCGGCATGGATGACGACACGCTGCGCCGCCTGTTCTCCCCCTTCTCGCAAGCCGACAATTCGGTCACCCGCCAATATGGCGGCACCGGCCTGGGCCTGTCGATCTGCAAGCGACTGGTGGAACTGATGGGCGGCAAGATCGGGGTGGAGAGCACGCCCGGCACCGGCTCCTGCTTCTGGTTCGAACTGGGCATTCCCGTGGCGCAACCTCCCCGGTTCCCGAGCCGCCCGCTTGCAGCCAAAAAACGACAGGTGGCCCTGCTCGAAACGCATGACGGCAGCGCCGCCATGCTGCACGAATACCTGCGCGGTGCCGGACTGGAAACGATCCGCTACAGCAGCGCCAGCGACGCCCTGGCGGCCCTGACCGGCCCGGCAGCCACCGCCAGCGGCATCGATACCCTGATCGTCAGCAGCGAGATCCGCGATGTGCCGCCGACGGCGGTACTGGCGCGCCTGCATGCCGAACGGCCCACCCTCACGTGCGTGCTGCTTGACCATGGCGTACACGGCCTTAATATAGACGGACAAGCAACGTCGGCAGCACTGCAGTTGCCGCTGCGCAAGCAACAGCTGCTGCGCGCAGTCGATCCGCAGCAAAGCGGCAAGGAACAGGCGGACGCCAGCGTACCGGCAGCGGGCCGTCTCATGAGGGTACTGCCCCATCCGGGGCAGCAAGGGCAGCACGAAGCGCACGAACTCCTGCTGGTGGAAGACAATGCAATGAACCAGAAAGTGGCGGTGTACCAGCTCAATGCCATGGGCTACGCGGTCGACATCGCCTCCAACGGCGCAGAGGCGCTGGAGAAGCTGGCGCAGCGCAAGTACGCGCTGATCCTGATGGATTGCCAGATGCCGGTGCTGGATGGCTACGAAACCACGCGCCGCATCCGGCGTTTGCAGGGCGAACGGGCCCATACCCCGATCATCGCGATGACCGCCAATGCCATGGCCGGAGACCGCGAACAATGCCTGGAGGCAGGGATGGACGACTATCTCACCAAGCCCCTGCTGCGCTCGCAACTGGCGGCGATGCTGGAGCATTACCTGCCCGCCACGCAGGAAGAGCCAGCGGCCTCGGCCGGGGCTGCGCCGCCGATACTGGATGAAAGCCGCCTGCAGGAACTCTTCGGTGAGGACACTGGCCTTGCCGGCGAGATGCTGGAGATGTTCATCGAACACACCACGCCGGTAATGGACGAGCTGGCCCGGTATTGCCAGGCCAGCCATCCGCTGCTGGGCGAGCTCCAGGCATTGGGCCACCGGCTGGCGGGCAGCTGCCTGAACCTGGGCATCCAGGCGCTGGGCCAGCTGGGGCGACAGATGGAAATGGCGGCACGCCAGGGTGACCTGGCGCAGGTCCGCACGCTGGCTGAGGAGTGCGCGCGCGCCTTCGCAGTCTTGCGGCAACACCTACAAGAGAGGGGCCGGGGGAACACATGAAGATTCTGATCGTCGACGACGACAAGACCAATCTGTCGCTATTTACGCACATGCTCGCGCAATTGCCCGACACCAGCATCAGTACCTGCCCGGACGCCTATGAAGCGTTGGACTGGTGCGGCACGCACGAGCCCGACCTGATCCTGCTGGACTACATGATGCCGGGCATGGACGGGCTGGATTTCCTCTCGCGCTTTCGCGCCATGCCGGGCCAGGAGATGACGCCGGTCATCATGATCACCGCCGACATGGGCCTGCAGGTGCGCCACAAGGCGCTGCAGATGACGGCCAATGATTTTCTCTCCAAACCGGTGAACCGGGTCGAGCTGCTGGCGCGCGTAAAAAACATGCTGGCCATGCGCAAGTCGCAGCTGGCCATGAGCCAGAAGATCGAGCACCTGTCCGAGGAGGTCGAACAGAAGGCGCATCACAGCAATACCCTCGCACTCAATTCGGTGGACCTGCTCGCGCGCGCGGCCGGCTACCGCGATCCGGAAACGGGCGAACACCTGGTGCGCATGTCCAACTACACCCGCATCATCGCCGCCCGCCTGGGCTTGCCCAAGGAAGAACAGGACCTGCTGCAGAGTGCAGCCCCCATGCACGACATCGGCAAGATGGGCATTCCCGATCACATCCTGCTCAAACCCGGACGGCTCGATGAAGAAGAACTGAAGGTCATGCGCATGCATGCCCAGATCGGTGCCGATATCCTCCGCGACAGTCCCTCGGCGCTGCTGCAGACCGCTTCCGAGATCGCCGGGAGCCACCATGAGAAATGGGATGGCAGCGGCTATCCCAATGGCCTCAAGGGTGAGGATATCCCCCTGTATGGCCGCATCGTGGCGGTGGCCGACGTGTTCGACGCGCTGACCTCCTCGCGCCCCTACAAGAAAGGCTGGAGCCTGGAAGACGCCGGTGCGTTTCTGCGCAAGAATGCCGGCAGCCACTTCGATCCACGCTGCGTGGACGCCTTCTTTGACGGCTGGGAGGAGGTGGTCGAGATCTACAACCGCAATCAGGACCGCCAATGATGCTCACCTTCATCGAACCCACGCTGTTCGAGCAGCTCAGGACCGCGCAAGCCCTGCCCTCGCCCGGCGGGGTGCGCCTGACCATCATGCGCATGTGTGCGCAGGATGATCCGGACATGCATGAACTGATCCATCTGGTGCAGGGCGATCCGGCCCTGTCCGGGCGCATCATCCGCATCGTCAACGTGCTCAATGCCGACCGCGTGCGCCCGATCGCCTCGGTCAGCATGGACAGCTTGCTGCTGGTCGGACTGCAAGCCGTGCGCCAGCTGGCCCTGGCGCTATCCCTGGCCGAAACCACGGCGCCAGCCTCGTGCGTGAACTTCAAGCTGCCGGCGTTCTGGGCACACAGCTTTGCGATGGCGTGCAGCGCCCAGGCCATCAGCAGCCACACCCGCGTGGCGCCGCTGGGAGAAATGTTCACCACGGGCCTGTTGGCCAACATCGGCAAGCTGACCCTGGCCTCGGCCCACCCGGCGGGCTATTCGGCGCTGCTCACGCGGCCCCTGGAGCCCTCCGCGCAACAGGCGATGGAACAGTCGCTGTTCGGCTTCAACCACCTCAACGTCGCCGCCGCACTGATGCAGGACTGGAAGATTCCGGAACTGTTCTGCGATGCCGTGCTGCACTATGAAACCCCGGCGCTGCCGCAGGAATGGCCGGTGCCGCGCCCGCTGGAAATCATCTGGACCCTGTACCTGTCTGCGGCCATGGCCGAGCTGGGCTGCGGCACCCCGCAGGTGGCCGAGGCCGCCCTGCCCAAGGTGGCGCGGGCGCTGCCGCAACTGCAACTGGCGCCGCATGATTTCCCCGAGCTGTACCAGGTGGCCGGCGAAGACTGGCAGGACTGGACCCAGAGCATGCACCTGAGCGCCAAGACCCTGTGGCAGGGCCTGCCCGGCCAGATCCACGACAAACTGCTGCGCCTGCAAGAGGCCGGCGACAGCAGTGATGCAACACCTTGAACAACTGCTCTTGAGCGAAGCCCCCGACGCCTATGTCCTCATGGACATGGCCGGCGGGGTGGTCTACTGGAATCGCTGCGCCGAACAGTTGTTCGGTTATGCCGCCCGGGAGGTACTGGGCCAGCAGCTGTCGGACTTCATCGTGCCGCCCGAGCGGCGCGGCGAGGAAGACCGGGTCTTCGCCGATACCGTCGCCATGGGCCGCGCCGAATGCCAGTCGATACGCCGCCGCAAGGATGGCGCGCTGCTGCACCTGTCGGTCTCCAACAAGCTGCTGCGCGATGAACGCGGGCAGCCGCAATACGTGCTCTCCTGCAAGCGCGACATCAGCCAGGCCACCGTGCTGCGCGACATCAGCCTCATTGCCGCGAAGGTCCACGGACTCTACGATTCGCTGCCTGACGGCATCATCGTGGTCAATGCACTGGACCGCGTAGTGCTGGCCAATCGCCGGGCCGGCGAACTGTTCGGCTGGGAGGTGGGTGAGCTGACCGGACGCGCCATCGACGTACTGATCCCGCAGCGCTTCCTGGCCATGCATGCGCAGAACCTGGCCAACTACCTCTGCGGCACGGCGGGCCCGGCCAGCAATACCACGCCCGACCTGTGCGGCAAGAAGCGCAATGGCAGCGAATTCCCGGTCGACGTGAGCCTGAGCCCGCTGGTCATCGAGGGCGAGACCTTCCTCATGATTGCCGTGCGCGACATCAGCGACCGCAAGCGCATCGAGGAAGACCTGGCCGAGAAAAACCGCGCCTTGCAGGATGCGGTGGAATCGCGCAACCGCTTCCTGGCCAATACCTCGCATGAGTTGCGTACGCCTCTGAACGCCATCCTGGGCTTCACCGAAATCCTGCTCACGCGCATGGGCGGTCCGCTCACGGCCGACCAGGAGCAACAATTGCAGACCGTGCATGAGAGTGCCCAGCACCTGCTGGAACTGATCACAAGCCTGCTGGACGTCTCGCGCATGCAAGCCGAGGAAGCCGACCTGATTCCCGAGGCCCTGCTCTGTTCCGAGCTGATCGAGGAAGCGGTGGCGGTCCTGCGTCCGGCTGCAGTAAAAAAGGGCTTGCAGCTGAACCTCGCTGCCTACACGGGCGAGGTCCGGATCCACGCCAACCGCCGCGCAATGACGCAGATCCTGCTGAACCTGGTGAGCAACGCCATCAAGTTCACCGAGCGCGGCCAGGTGCAGGTCAAGCTGCGCCAGCAACGCCACGCGGAAGGCCTCACCAGCTGGATCGAAGTCCGCGACAGCGGCTGCGGCATCAGCGAAGAGGACCAGCGAAAACTTTTTCGCGCCTTTACCCAGCTCGACGCCACGGCCTCGCGCAGGCATGACGGCATGGGCCAGGGCCTGTACCTGAGCCAGAAGCTGGCCAATCTGATGGGTGGCACCATCAGCGTGCAAAGCCAGGCCGGGGCTGGCAGCCTGTTCACGCTCTGCCTCGAAGAGGCTGCTTGAGCCAGCGCAACGGAGGGCGCCGTACTCCGGCTCAATCCTTCACAACAGCGTAGAATCGCGGCACAACAAAAACAGTTTCCGAAGGCCGATACGCATTGCGATAGCGGCTGCGGGAGGGTTTCCAAACATGCCGACTTCACGTCTTCTGATCATCGACGATCACGCGCTCTTTCGTTCCGGCCTGCGGCTGGTGCTGCAGGCCGCCTTGCCACACACCAACATTGCCGAAGCCGCCTCGCTGGAGGATGCCATGCGCCTGGAAGACAGCCAGATGCCAGGCCTGGTGCTGCTGGACATCCAGCTGGGCGGGCTCAATGGCATCGACGGCATGTCGGTATTGGCGCGCAAGTGGCCGCAGGTGCCTGTGATCATCCTTTCGGCCGACGATACCGACGAGACCGTGCGCGAAGCCACCCGGCGCGGGGCGGCGGCCTTCGTCTCCAAGGCGGCCACCGCCGAACACATCCTGCAGGTCTTGCTGGAAGTGGCGGGAGGGCAGCATGCCCAGCCGCTGGAGGGCGTCACCGCCGGGACCGCCGGCAAGCCGCAGTTCACGCCGCGCCAGTATGAGGTGCTGGGGCTGCTCAGCCAGGGCCTGACGAACAAGGCCATCGGGCGCCGGCTCAATCTGTCGGAAAACACCATCCGTGGCCACGTCCAGGCGATCCTGCTGGCCCTGGACGTGGACAACCGCGCCGAGGCCGCCTTCGCCGCGCGCCGGCGCGGGCTGGTGAGCTGAGATGGAGCGCCCGGGCTGGATGGCCTCTTCTGCTCCCTCCGCCGAGCTGGGAGAAGACACCCTGCACCGCGTGCGGGTCGAACAGATCCGGCTGCTGTGCGGCAACCTCGGCAGTTCGGTGCTGCCGGGCATCCTGGTGGCGCTGCTGGTGGTGTACGCGCTGCGCGACAACGCCGGGCTGTTGCCGCTGCTGGCCTGGGCCGGTAGCGTCATCGCTTCCAAGCTGTTCGACTATGCCGACGCGCGGCGTCTGCTGACAGCCGAGATCACGCCCGGCAACATCGGCCGGATCAAGCGCCGGCTGGTCCTGCTGCATGGTATCGATGGCGCGGCCTGGGGCTGGCTGGCCCCATTGGCGCTGGATACCGCCAGCCCCGGCGGCAGCATCCTGCTCATCGGCGTGCTGGCCGGGGTGGCGGGCAACTCCATGTCCATCCTCTCGCCGGTGATGCCGGCCTTCGTCTCGTTCTGCCTGGTGGAGCTGGGCATGCTGGCCACCAGCGCCTGGCATACCCACGAAGCCTCGCTGCAGGTCCTGGCCATCGCCGCCCTGCTCTACGTGGCCTCGCTGCTGGTGCAGGCGCGCAACAGTGCGCGTGCGGCCAAGGCGGCCATCATGCTGCGCTTTGAAAACAATGCGCTGATCGAACGCCTGCAGCGCCAGTCCGAGAAGACCCGGCAAGCCCTGCAGCAGGCCGAACAGGCCAATGCCGCCAAGTCGCGCTTCCTGGCCGGTGCCAGCCATGACCTGCGCCAGCCCATCCATGCCCAGGGATTGTTCCTGGAGGTACTGGCCAATACGCCGCTGGACCCCATGCAGCGCGACGTGGTGAGCCGCCTGCGCAATGCCGCCGACAACTGTGCCGAGATGCTGCATACCCTGCTGGATTATTCCCGGATCGAGGCCGGCGTGGTCACGCCGCAGCCCGCTCCCTTCCGCCCACAGGCGCTGATCCATCGCATCAGCCGCGAAATGGCCACGCAAGCCGAAGCCAAGGGCCTGGTATTCCGTTTGCGCGAGAGCGATGCGGTGGCCCATGCCGATGCCGCCCTGACCGAACTGATCCTGCGCAACCTAGTTTCCAACGCGATCCGCTATACCGAGCACGGCGGCGTGCTGGTGGCTTGCCGTCGGCGCGGTGCGCGAGTGTGGCTGGAGGTGTGGGATACCGGCATCGGCATTGCCCCGGCGCAGCAGCAGGAAATCTTCCGCGAGTTCCACCAGCTGGGCAATCCCGAACGCGATCACAACAAGGGCATGGGCTTGGGACTGGCTATCGCCGAGGGCCTGGCCAAGCGGCAGGGATTGGAACTGACGGTGCAATCGCGGCCCGGACGCGGCAGCGTCTTCAAGCTCAAGCTGCCTGTGGCCACCACGCCGCTACCGGCGCACGCACCGGCGCCGGAGGGCATGATGGAGCGCGACCTACAAGGCTTGCGCATCCTGCTGGTGGACGACGATCAGCGCGTGCGCGACAGCATGGCGCACTTGCTGGCGCAGTGGGGTTGTCACAGCATCGAGGTGGAAAGCCTGGAAGAAGCCGAAGCGCTGGCAGGATCGCACGTGTTCGACGTGATCATCAGCGACTACCGCCTGCGCGCGCACCGCAATGGCACCGAGGCCATTGCCGCCGTGCGCCGCGCCAGCGGGCGCGATATCGGCGCACTCCTGATTACCGGCGACACAGCCCCGGCACGGCTGCGCGAAGCCAGCCAGAGCGGCATTCCGGTGCTGCACAAGCCGGTGGCACCGGCGCAGTTGTGGGAAGCCTTGCTGCGGCTGGCGGCGACGGCGCAGCGGGTGCGCCATCGCTGATGGACTAGGGCCTGTCAGGAGATCAGTCGACGCCGCGGGCGCGGTCTTCCTTGAATGTCTTCACGAAATTCTGGAAGGTGCCGGCATCGATGGCGTCGCGCATCTCCTGCATCAGTTGCAGGTAGTAGTGCAGGTTGTGGACCGTATTCATGCGCGCGCCCAGGATTTCGCCGGCACGATGCAGGTGGTGCAGGTAGGCGCGCGAGAAGTTCTTGCAGGCGTAGCAGTCGCAGCTTTCGTCGAAGGGACGGTCATCGTTCTTGTACCTGGCGTTCTTGATCTTGACGTCGCCATAGCGGGTGAAGATCCAGCCATTGCGGGCATTGCGGGTGGGCATGACGCAATCGAACATGTCCACGCCATTGGAGACGCCTTCCACCAGGTCTTCTGGCGTACCCACGCCCATCAGGTAGTGTGGCTTGTCGGCCGGCAGGCGCGGGCCGACGTGTTCCAGCACGCGCATCATGTCTTCCTTGGGCTCGCCCACCGAGAGGCCGCCAATGGCAAAGCCGTCGAAGCCCAGTTCTTCCAGCCCGGCCAGCGATTCATCGCGCAAGCCTTCGAACATACCGCCCTGGACAATGCCGAAGAGCGCATTGGGATTCTCGCCGCGATCGAATTCATCCTTGGAACGCTTGGCCCAGCGCAGCGACATGCGCATGGACTTGCCGGCTTCTTCGCGGGTGGCGGGACGGCCGTCGATCTCGTAGGGCGTGCATTCGTCGAACTGCATGACGATATCCGAATTGAGCACGCGCTGGATCTGCATGGAGATTTCCGGCGAGAGGAACAGGCGGTCACCATTGATGGGAGAAGCGAAGTGCACGCCCTCTTCCGTGATCTTGCGCATCTCGCCCAGGGAAAACACCTGGAAGCCGCCCGAATCGGTCAGGATGGGCTTGTCCCAGCCGATGAACTTGTGCAGGCCGCCGAACTTGCTGACCACTTCCAGCCCCGGGCGCAGCCACAGGTGAAAGGTATTGCCCAGGATGATCTGGGCGTTGATTTCCTTCAGTTCCAGCGGCGACATGGCCTTGACCGAACCATAGGTGCCGACCGGCATGAAGATGGGCGTCTCAACAGTGCCGTGGTTCAGTTTGACGCGGCCGCGGCGGGCTTTACCGTCGGTCTTCAGGAGGGTGAATTCCAGCATGGGGTTCTCTGTTCTTTCCGGGTTTCTCAGGTACGGGTCAGCAGCATGGCATCGCCATAGCTGAAGAAACGATACTTCTGTGCGATGGCGTGCGCATAGGCGGCGCGGATGTGTTCATAGCCCGCGAAGGCAGAGACCAGCATCAGCAGGGTCGACTTGGGCAGGTGGAAGTTGGTCACCAGCTGGTCCACGGTCTTGAAGGTGTAGCCGGGCGTGATGAAGAGTTGCGTGTCATCGCTGCCGGCCTTGAGCTCGCCACTCTGCGAGCCCGACTCCAGCGCGCGCATGCTGGTGGTGCCCACCGCGATCACGCGGCGGCCAGCGGCCTTGGTGGCGCGCACGGCCTCCACCGTTTCGGCCGAGATGGTGTACCACTCGCTGTGCATCTTGTGCTGGGACAGGTCTTCCACCCGCACCGGCTGGAAGGTGCCGGCGCCCACGTGCAGGGTCACGAAGGCTTGCTTGACGCCACGCGTGGCGAGTTGCTCCAGCAGGGTCTGGTCGAAGTGCAGGCCGGCCGTCGGTGCGGCCACTGCGCCGGGCTCTTTGGCGTAGACGGTCTGGTAGCGCGTTTCGTCATAGGCATCGGCCTCGTGGTCGATGTAGGGCGGCAGCGGCAGGCTGCCGTATTGCTCCAGCAATTCGAAGGCATCCTGCGGGAAGTGCAATGTGTAGAATTCGCCGAAACGTTCACCTACGGTCACGTCGAAGGCATCGGCCAGGCGGATGCGGGTGCCCGGTGGCGGCGACTTGGAGGCGCGCACCTGGGCGTGGACGGTACGCGGATCGAGGATGCGCTCGACCAGCGCCTCGATCTTGCCGCCAGTTTCCTTCACCCCGAACAGGCGCGCCTTGATGACGCGGGTATCGTTGAAGACCAGCAGGTCGCCGGGTTGCAGCAGCTCCACGATGTCGGAGAAACGGCGGTCGGTCAGTTGCGCGCCCTGCACCTGCAAGAGGCGCGAAGCGCTGCGCTCGGGCAGCGGGGTCTGGGCGATCAGCTCGGGGGGGAGCTCGAAATCGAAGTCGGAAAGAGAATACATGCTTGCAAAATAATGATGGAGGCAGTGCGTGCGGCGGCGCTCAGGGCGCCTGAGCAGCGGCGCGTCCCGGGCAAGAAGTGTTGCCGGCGGGATTGATACTGTAAATAATCACAGTAAAATAGCGTAACCCGCTATTTTACGCTGTCTGCGCGTTTTTCCCATATGCGCGTGCGACTCGCCCGAATGGCCCTCCGTCCCTATCACGCCGACCGCATGCCCGCTACCGCGAAGAAAACCAGCCCGCCGGCCACGAAGAAGAAAGCCGCATCCGCCGCCAAGCCGGCCGCCAAGCCAGAAAACAAGCTGGCCAAGCTGGGCCTGCACAATGACATGGACCTGGTGTTGCACCTGCCACTGCGCTATGAGGATGAAACTACCCTCATGAGCATCGCCGAAGCCTCCATGCGCGGTTTGCAGACGGTACAGGTGGAAGGCGTGGTGACGTCCTGCGAGGTGCAGTTCCGCCCGCGCCGCCAGTTGATCGTGACCATGGGCGACGACAGCGGCCAGCTCACGCTGCGTTTTCTCAATTTCTACGGCAGCCAGACCAAGCAACTGGCCGAAGGCACGCGTGTGAGGGTACGCGGCGAATTGCGGCACGGCTTTTTCGGGGCCGAGATGGTCCACCCTTCCTACAAGGTGGTCAATGAAGGCGCGCCCTTGCCGGAGGTGCTCACGCCGGTCTACCCGGCCGGTGAAGGGCTCTCGCAAGCCTATCTGCGCAAGGCCATCGCCAATGCCATGAGCCGCCTGGACTGGAGCGACACGCTGCCGCCCTCGATGCTGCAAACCCTCAACCTGGCCGCCTTCGAGCCCTCGGTGCGGCTGCTGCACAATCCGCCGCCGGATGTGGATGAACATGCATTGATCGAACGTTCCCACCCGGCCTGGATCCGCATGAAGTTCGATGAACTGCTGGCCCAGCAACTGTCGTTGAAGCGCGCCCAGGCCGCGCGCCGTGCCAAGACTTCGCGCGCACTGCCAGTGACCGGGCGCATCACCGAGGAACTGACCAAAATCCTGCCCTTCCAGCTGACCGGCGCGCAACAGCGCGTGCTGGAAGAAATCCGCGCCGACCTGCGCCAGTCCTTCCCCATGCAGCGCCTGCTGCAGGGCGACGTCGGCAGCGGCAAGACGGTGGTGGCCGCGCTGGCCGCCGCCCAGGCCATCGACAGCGGTTGCCAGGCGGTGCTGATGGCGCCCACCGAAATCCTGGCCGAACAGCATTTCCGCAAGATCGCCGCCTGGATGGAGCCGCTCAACGTGGGCGTCGCGTGGCTCTCAGGCAGCCAGAAGAAAAAGGAAAAGACCGAAGCCCTGGCCCACATCGAATCCGGCGCGGCGCGTCTGGTCATCGGCACCCATGCGCTGATCCAGGACACGGTGCAGTTCGAGAACCTGGGCCTGGTGATCGTGGACGAGCAGCATCGCTTCGGCGTGGGTCAGCGCCTGGCCTTGCGCAACAAGAGTTTCAATGCCGCCGACCGCGATGCAGCGGCCGTGCCGCACCAGTTGATGATGTCGGCCACGCCCATTCCGCGCACCCTGGCCATGACCTATTACGCCGACCTCGAAGTGTCGGTGATCGACGAATTGCCGCCAGGGCGCTCACCCATCGTCACCCGGGTGATCGACCAGAACCGCCGCGATGAAGTCATCGAGCGGGTGCATGCGGCGGCACTGGAAGGCAAGCAGATTTATTGGGTCTGCCCGCTGATCGAGGAATCCGAAGCCCTGCAATTGCAGACCGCCACCGATACCCACGCCGCCCTCTCGGCGGCGCTGCCTGACCTGCAGATCGGCCTGGTGCACGGCCGCATGAAACCGGTGGAAAAGCAGATCGTGATGGAAGGCTTCAGCCGCGGCGCGATCCACCTGCTGGTGGCCACCACCGTCATCGAAGTCGGCGTGGACGTGCCCAATGCCTCGCTGATGGTAATCGAGCATGCCGAGCGTTTCGGCCTGTCGCAGTTGCACCAGCTGCGCGGACGCGTGGGACGGGGATCAGCGGCCAGCGTCTGCCTGCTGCTGTACCAGGGCCCGCTGGGCGGCACCGCCAAGCAGCGCCTGGCGACCATGCGCGAGACCACCGACGGTTTCGAGATCGCGCGGCGCGACCTGGATATCCGCGGGCCGGGGGAATTCCTTGGAGCAAGGCAATCGGGCGAAGCCATGCTGCGCTTTGCCGATCTGGCAACCGACCAGTGGCTGGTGGAAAAGGCCCGCGATACCGCCCAGGCCCTGCTGCAGCATGCGCCTGACATCGTGGATCGCCATCTGGCGCGCTGGCTCGGGGGACGGGAAGACTTCCTCAAGGTATGAGGCGGCAGAAGGTGGTCAGCAAGAAGGTGCTGGCCGTCGCAGGCTGCGGGACGCCGGCAGAAAAGCTTTCCAGCATGTCTCAGGACGTGGGCCAGCGCAAGGGCTGCAAACCCGAATCAGCAAAATGCCAACCACATTTCCGCAAAAATCGAGAATTTCTTCGCTTTATGTCGATTGACGTACGGCAGTACTGAGTCCAATCTACGGCCCACGAAGAACGGGTTCATCACTCGGCAGCGGACCGCGCACGCTTGTTCCCCGCCGCCCTGCCGTTCTGCCAGGTGACCATCGCTAAACTACAGAAGGCTGAACATTTTGGTTTCCAACCACGATCAACAATTGGCCCGCAGATTGCTCTGTCCCATCTGCCAGAGGGCGCTGACGGCATGCATCTGCCACTGGACCTCTCCCATCGATCACGCCATCGATGTGCTGATCCTGCAGCATCCGCTCGAAGTGAGCAACGCCAAGAACAGCGTGCGCCTGCTGCACCTGAGCCTGCCCTACAGCAAGCTGGTGGTGGGCTCGGTGTTCGATCCCGAGGAACTGCATGCGATGCTGCACGCGCCTTCCCGCCTGCGCAGCGTTTCCCCCAGCGAAACCGTGCATCCCGTGCTGCTCTACACGGATGACGCCTGCACCGCAGAGACGCGCTATTTCGACGCGCGCACCATGATGGTGGACAAGCAGGAACCGCTCAAGCGCATCCGCCTGGTGATCCTCGACGGTACCTGGCGCAAGAGCCGCAAGATGCTGTTCGAAAACCCGATGCTGCAGAGCCTGCCGCGCATGATGCTGATCGACACCCCGACCTCGCGCTACACCATCCGCAAGTCGCACAAGCCCGAGCAACTGGCCACCCTCGAAGCCACCGGCTATGCCTTGATGCAACTGGAGCGCAACAGCGAAAAATATCATCCCCTGCTGACCGCCTTCGACAACTTCGTGCTGCAACAGGGCTACATGCGCATGCACGGACAAGCTACGCGGCGCAGCGAATAGACCTGTGCGGCCGGCCCCGGGGAACCAAACCCGGCCAGCGCTGACCAACCCATCCGGCCGCTGCGTGCGGCCGTTCTTGTTCAGGTGGCGCGGCAATACGCTTATAATTGAACGATTGAGCCCTGGTCATCCTGAACATCTCTGACAAGCGCTGGCGCCCGCCGGCGTCATCCCATCCCTGCGAACAAATCAACACATGAGTTCCGAATTCCTGCAACTGGCTGAAAAAGTCACACAGCTCGCCCAGCTGGCCCAAGGCCTGCGCGAAGAAAATGCCGAGCTGCGCCGGAAAGTCAAACTGCTCTCCGAAGACAACACCACCCTCGCCACCCGTGTGGATCAAGCCTACCAGCGCGTTGCCGCCGTCCTGGCGCAACTGCCGGTAGCCGCCGAGGAAGAAACGGCTGCGGCCGATGAGGAGGCTGCATGAGCACCATCCAGATCAATGCCATGATCATGGGCCAGTCCTACACGCTGGCCTGCCAGGAAGGCGAACAGGCCGCGCTGCATCACGCGGTCGCCTATCTCGACCAGAAGATGCGCGCCATCCGCGACGCCGGCCGCATCAAGGGCACCGACCGTATCGCCGTGATGGCGGGCCTGGGCATCGCTGCCGAGTTGCTGAGCATGCAACGCGCCGAAGGCCCCTTCGCCGGCCTCACCATTGCCCAGTGGCAGCAGCAGATCGCCGCCATCACCGAGGTAGTGGACCAGGCGCTGGCACCCCAGGAAAAACTGTTCTGAGGGTGTCGTCCGCAGACATCCTCGGCACTTGCTGCAAAAAAAATGGCTGCCTCGCGCAGCCATTTTTGCTTCCTTGCCTTGCTCCACTGAGGCATCGAAAATCCGGTTACAAAATCGTGGACTTATTTTCGGCGAAGGTCTTGGAGGAGAACCCTGAATGGGTTAGACTTCGTACTCCTGCCGTGTTCGCGATTGCCATATATTCCTTGAACCATTTACGAGCATAGGCTGTGGGATCGTTCGATGGGCGTGAGCGTCGCTAGTCCGATGAACCCGAAATTGAACTACTGCAGCCAACTTGAACCGTCAGGTTCAGGATGCCGGCACAGCGGCACAGGCGGGACTTGATTCAAGGAAAACGGCTGCATTTGCAGCCGTTTTTTTATGCCTGCTCACCGGGCGAGTTGGTGAGTGAATCAAAAAAGTGCATGCACTCATGCACCCATCCACACTGGCCTCAGCTCTCCCGCTTCTTGGCCGACTTGCGCTCCAGCCCCACTTCATCGATGGCATCCTGGAATTCGGTCACATCCTCGAAGCTCTTGTAGACCGAGGCAAAGCGGATGTAGGCGATCTTGTCCAGACGCTTCAGTTCGCGCATCACCAGCTCCCCCACCTGCCCCGACATCACCTCGCGCTCGCCGCTTTGCAACAGCTTGTCCTGGATGCTCTGGATGGCCATGTCCACCGCCTCGGCCGAGACCGGGCGCTTGCGCAGCGCCAGCATGAGACTGCCGCGCAGCTTGGCCGGATCGAAGTCGGTGCGGCTGCCATTCTTCTTGACGATCACCGGCATGGTCAGCTCGATGCGCTCATAGGTCGTGAAGCGCTTGTCGCAATTTCCGCAGCGGCGGCGGCGACGGATCGAATGGCCGTCCTCGGACAGGCGCGTATCCAGCACCGGGGTGTCTTCGTGATTGCAGAATGGGCACTTCATGGTGGCAGTAATGTGATTGAGCTGGACAATGAGGGCCGAACCCCCGGAACTTCGGTGCTGCAGATCGGGCCGGCCAGGGCGAACCCCGCAGTGTCGCATCGCCGTGCCGCCAGGACCATCGTATGGTAGTGCAGACAACGACGGCGCCCGCAGGAACGGGCGCCGTCAGGACCAACTTTTCAATTTTCCCGATTTTGGCAGGAAACTTCATGCCGGCCCGCAACGGTCCGGCCCTGCCAACGCCAATCAGCCGTAGACCGGGAAGGCGTCGGTCAGCTTCTTCACTTCGGCCTTGACGCGCTCAATGGTGGCGGCGTCGTGCGGGTTGTCCAGCACGTCGGCGATGAGGTTGCCGACCTTCTCGGCTTCGGCTTCCTTGAAACCACGGGTGGTCATGGCCGGGCTGCCCAGACGGATGCCGGAGGTCACGAATGGCTTTTCCGGATCGTTGGGGATGCCGTTCTTGTTGCAGGTCATGTGGGCCGAACCCAGGATGGCTTCGGCTTCCTTGCCGGTCAGGCCCTTCGGACGCAGGTCCACCAGCATCACGTGCGACTCGGTGCCGCCGGAGACGATACGCAAACCACGCGCGATCAGGGTCTTGGCCAGCACGTCGGCGTTCTTCACCACTTGCTGCTGGTAAGCCTTGAATTCCGGCGAAGCCGCTTCCTTGAAGGCCACGGCCTTGGCGGCGATCACGTGCATCAGCGGACCGCCCTGGATGCCGGGGAAGATGGCCGAGTTGATGGCCTTCTCATGCTCGGCCTTCATCAGGATCACGCCACCGCGCGGACCGCGCAGGGACTTGTGGGTGGTCGAGGTCACGAAGTCGGCGAAGGGCACCGGGTTCGGGTACACGCCTGCAGCGATCAGGCCGGCGTAGTGAGCCATGTCGACCATGAAGTAGGCGCCGACTTCCTTGGCAATCTTGGCGAAGCGCTCGAAATCGATGCGCAGCGAGTAGGCGGAGGCGCCAGCGATGATCAGCTTGGGCTTCTTCTCACGGGCCAGGCGTTCCATGGCGTCGTAGTCGATCTCTTCCTTTTCGTTCAGACCGTAGGAAACCACGTTGAACCACTTGCCCGACATGTTCAGCGCCATGCCGTGGGTCAGGTGGCCGCCTTCTGCCAGCGACATGCCCATGATGGTGTCGCCCGGCTTCAACATGGCGAAGAACACGCCCTGATTGGCCTGGGAGCCGGAGTTGGGCTGCACGTTGGCGGCTTCGGCGCCGAACAGGGCCTTCAGGCGGTCGATGGCCAGCTGCTCGGCCACGTCCACGTATTCGCAGCCACCGTAGTAGCGCTTGCCCGGATAGCCTTCGGCGTACTTGTTGGTCAGCTGCGAACCTTGCGCTTCCATCACGGCCGGCGAGGTGTAGTTTTCAGAAGCGATCAGCTCGATGTGATCCTGCTGGCGGGCGTTTTCCTTCTGGATGGCAGACCACAGGTCGGGATCGACTTTTGCGAGAGTCTGGTTCTTGTCAAACATGGTGTTTCTCCAAATTGATGAGCTGCGGCCGAAGATCGTGTCACCGGCAGGATGCGGACATGCCGGTAGCTCGACTTCCGAAATCGAATGAGGGCCAAAAATAGTGTGGGAGTGCGGGCAGCCTCAGTCGTACTGTCCATTCGGCTGCCCAGGCGCACGGCTGTTGAAATCTCACGCTTCCCGATGGATCCCCATCTTGGCCGGTTTTACGCGGCGTTTCGCCAGTCACGTGAGACGAAATGGTGAGCGCATTGTAGTGAAACGGGGCGATTTGGGCAAGAACCATGGCGGCTTCGCAACAGGCCCGCTCCAGGGCGAAATGAAGGAAAAAGCGAGCCCTCCCTCGTAAAAAGCGGCTTTGGGCTACAATTTCGTTTTATTCCCGGCGCCGGCATGAAGGCTTGTGCAGTCTGCGATGCCGCTGCCAGCCCAGCTACCCAACTGCCACACAACAGGAGAATCAAAAGATGGTCGTCTTGATTACCGGAGCAACCGCAGGCTTCGGCGCCGCCATGGCGCGCAAATTTGCCGGCAACGGTCACAAGGTGATCGCCGCCGGTCGCCGCAAGGAACGCCTGGATGATCTGGTCAAGGAGCTGGGCGCCGACAAGATCCTGCCCCTGGTGCTGGATGTGACCAGCAAGGAATCGATCAACGCCGGCCTGGCCAGCCTCTCGGGCGAATGGAAGCAGGTCGACGTGCTCATCAACAACGCCGGCCTGGCCCTGGGTCTGGGCCCGGCCCATGAAGTGGCGCTGTCGGACTGGGAAACCATGATCGATACCAACGTCAAGGGCCTGGTCACCATCACCCACGCCCTGCTGCCGGAAATGGTCAAGCGCGGCAGCGGCACCATCATCAACCTGGGCTCGGTGGCCGGTGCCTATCCCTACCCGGGCGGCAACGTCTACGGCGCCACCAAGGCCTTCGTCGACCAGTTCACCCTGAACCTGCGCGCCGACCTGGTGGGCACCGGCGTACGCGCTACCAACCTGGCCCCCGGCCTGTGCGGCGGCACCGAGTTCTCCAACGTGCGCTTCAAGGGCGATGATGGCGCCGCGGCCAAGGTGTATGAAGGAACGACCCCGCTGACGGCCGAGGACATCGCAGAAGCGGCCTTCTGGGTCGCCACCATGCCCGCCCATGTGAACATCAACTACATGGAACTGATGCCGACCTGCCAGGGCTTCAGCCCCTTCAACATCAAGCGCAAACAGTAAGGGATGGAGTAGAATGGCGTTTTTGCCGACGGCGCCCTGGCGCCGCAAGAACGCCTTCCCTAGCTGATCGCTTGGCTGATTGGCAAGTTCTTCAGGCAGCGGCAGGTCGCCACCCGGTCCGCTTGCTTCCCGGCATCATCCTGGGTCCTTGATTCATTTTTCCTGATTCTTTCTCCGCTGCCACCGCAGATTTCCCAATAACAAGAAGCATATGAGTGCCCCCAGTAGTCCATTCGACTGGAACATCCGGGTCTATTACGAAGATACCGACACCGGAGGCGTGGTCTTCTACGCCAACTACCTGAAGTTCTTCGAGCGCGCCCGGACGGAATGGCTGCGCTCCTTCGGTTTCCAGCAACAACACCTGGCCGAGACCACCGGCGCCCTCTTCGTGGTCAGCAACACCAGCGTCGACTATCTCTCGCCAGCCCGCCTGGACGATGAACTCCGCCTGACCGTCGTGGTCGAAAAACTTCGAAATGCTTCCATGCAATTCATCCAGGAGGCCTGGCGCCTGCCGTCGGGGGACGGCGAACCCAGGCTGCTGGCCCGCGGCAGCATCACCGTCGTCTGCGTGGACCAGGCCACTTTCCGGCCCCGCCCGATTCCTGACGAAGTGCTGACTTGCATCAAGAAGGCCACATGATGTCAACGGAAAAGCTCATCCGCGCCTTTATGGCACTGGGATCCGCGCCTGCCCGCAGGCCGCTCCCGCCGGCTGGGACGATCTGCCGCAGGGAAAACTTCTGTCCGTATTTGCCGTCTTTTGTTTCGTATTGCTTGCACGCCAACTGAACAAAAGATTTTTAACTCTCGACTATCCATCCAAACGCCGCCTCCAAGCCGCCACACTTTCCCATGAATGTCACACAAGACCTGTCCTTCATTTCACTGATCGCAAACGCGTCCGTCCTGGTGCAACTGGTGATGTTGCTGCTGTTGTCGGCCTCGGTCACCAGCTGGACCTACATCTTCCGCAAGATGTTCACCATCCGCTCGGCCCGTGTGCAGACCGAGGAATTCGAGCGCGTCTTCTGGTCCGGCGGCAACCTGTCGGCGCTGTACCAGGATGCCCTGTCCAACCGCCGCAAGGCCGGCGGCGCCGGTGGCGCGCTGGAACGCATCTTCCAGGCCGGCATGGGTGAATTCACCAAGGCCAAGGCCTCGGTGGCGGCCCGTGGCGGTGCGGTCGATCCCGGCCTGCTGCTGGACGGCGCCCGCCGCGCCATGCGCGCGGCCTACCAGCGCGAGATGGATGCACTGGAATCGCACCTGGCCTTCCTGGCGTCGGTGGGTTCGGTGTCTCCCTACGTGGGCCTGTTCGGCACCGTCTGGGGCATCATGAACGCCTTCCGCGGCCTGGCCAACGTGCAGCAGGCCACCCTGGCCGCAGTGGCCCCCGGCATTGCCGAAGCCCTGATTGCGACTGCCATCGGCCTGTTCGCGGCGATCCCGGCGGTGGTGGCCTACAACCGCTATTCGCACGATATCGACCGTCTGGCGATCCGCTTCGAAAGCTTCATCGAAGAGTTCTCCAACATCTTGCAACGTCAGGCACGCTAATGGCTGGCTCATCGATGCGCGGGGGCCGTCCCCGCAAGTTCAAGTCCGAAATCAACGTCGTGCCCTACATCGACGTGATGCTGGTGCTGCTCATCATCTTCATGGTGGCCACGCCCATCACCAATCCCAGCGTGATCAACCTGCCCACGGCGGGCAAGTCCACGCAGCCGCCGTCGGACTACATCGAGATCGCCCTGAAGCCCAACGCCCAGGCCACCATCCGCATCAACGGCCCCAAGAGCGGCGGCAAGAAGGCCGAGACCGTGACCGGCAAGACCGACCTGGCCGAACGCCTGCGCCAGTTGCATGAAGACAATCCCGACCTGGCGGTGATGATTTCGGCCGACAAGGACATCAAGTACGACGACGTGGTGCAGGTCATCTCGGAAGCCAAGAAACAAGGAATCGCGCGGGTCGGCCTGGCCACCAAGTAAGCGCACAGCCGAGTGATATGAGCGATAACGCACACTACACCATCCCCAAGCCGCCCGGCCGCTGGCGCGCCATCACGCTGGCGCTGGTGATGCACGTGGCCTTGTTCCTGTTCTTCTGGATCGGCATCCGCTGGCAGAGCGAAACGCCGCTGACGGTGGAAGCCGAGATCTGGGATCCGCAATACAAGGAAGCCGCACCGCTGCCCACGCCGCCGCAACCGGAGCCGCAGCCGGTCGTGGTCGAGCCGCCGCAACCGCAACCCCAGCCGCAGCCTGAACCCAAGCCCGTTCCGCCCAAGGTGATCGACGAACCCAAGGTCGAGAAACCCGATATCGCCTTGCAGAAGGAGAAGGAAAAGAAGCGCAAGGAAGAGCAGGAAAAGCAGCAGCGCCTGGAACAGGAAAAGGCCGACAAGCTCAAGGCCGAGAAGGAAAAGGCCGACCGCGAGAAGAAGGAGCAGGCCGAGAAGGACAAGGCTGAGCGCGAGAAGAAGGAAAAGCGGGAAGCCGACAAGCAGAAGAAGCTCAAGGAAGAAAAGCAGAAGGAAGAAGAAGCCAGGAAGAAGGCCGACGCCGAGAAGCAGGCTGCCGACAAGAAGAAGCAGCAGCAAGCCGCAGCCGACGCCAAGGCCGCTGAACAGCGTCGCCAGGAAGACTTGAAGCGCATGATGGGCCAGGCTACCAGCGCCACCGGTGGCACCGGCACGGCCGAGAAATCGCAGGGTCCGAAGGGTAGCCCCAACTATGCCAACAAGCTGCGCGCGAAGATCCGTGCCAACACGCTCTTCGACAACAGCGACGTCAGCGGAAACCCTGCCGGGGAGTACACTGTCGAATTGTTCCCGGACGGGACCGTGCGCAGCGTGCGTGTGAACAAGCCTTCAGGTGTCCCGGGCTTCGATGAAGCCGTGCGTAGTGCCATCATGAAGTCTCAGCCCTTCCCGGCCGACACGGATGGCAAGGTACCGTCCAGCTTCACATTCACCCATTATCCGAAAGATCAGTAAACGATGATTAAAGCCCGTTACCTGACCCTGAACCTGACGCGTATCGCCGCTGCCACCGTGGCGGTGGCCGGCCTGTCCTTCGCCCCGGCCTCGCAGGCGCAGCTGCGCTTCGAGATCACCGGCGTGGGCGCCTCGCAGATTCCGGTGGCCATCACCGCCTTCCCCGGCGAAGAAACCGCGCCGCAGCAGATCACCCCGGTGGTCAAGGCCGACCTGGCCCGCAGTGGCGTCTTCAAGCTGATCGACAATGGCGATGCGCTCTCTGACTCCTCGGCCATCAACTATGCCGACTGGCAAAAGCGCGGTGCCAATGCGCTGGCCGTGGGTAGCGTCACGCGCCTGGCCGATGGCCGCTTCGACGTGCGCTATCGCCTCTTCGACACGGTGCAGTCGACCCAGCTCTCGGCGCTGTCCATCGGTGCCCAGCCGCAACTGCTGCGCCTGACCGCGCACAAGATCGCCGACGACATCTACCAGAAGCTGACCGGCATCCCCGGCATCTTCTCCACCCGCATTTCTTACGTCACCAAGTCCGGCAACGAATACCGCCTGGAAGTGGCCGATGCCGATGGCGAAGGCACGCAGGTGGCGCTGCGCTCCAACGAGCCGATCATCTCGCCGTCCTGGTCGCCCGATGGCACCAAGGTCGCCTACGTCTCCTTCGAGATGAAGAAGCCGGTGGTCTACATCCAGAACCTGGTGACGCGCCAGCGTTCCATCGTGGCCAACTTCAAGGGCAGCAACTCGGCCCCGGCCTGGTCGCCGGACGGCTCGCGCCTGGCCGTGGCCCTGACGCGCGATGGCCTGACCCAGGTCTACATCATCAATGCCGATGGTTCCGGCCTGCGCCGCCTGACCAACAGTGCCGGCATCGATACCGAACCGCAGTTTTCGCCCGATGGCGGCAGCATCTACTTCACCAGCGACCGCAGCGGTGGCCCGCAGGTGTACAAGGTGGGCCTGGATGGCGGCTCGCCCCAGCGCGTCACCTTCAATGGCAGCTACAACATCAGCCCGCGCATTTCGCCTGATGGCAAGACGCTGGCCTTCATCTCCCGTCGCGACGGCCTGTTCCAGCTGTATGCACTGGACCTGACCAATGGCCAGGAGATTCGCCTCTCCGACGGCAGCCGCGACCAGTCGCCCAGCTTTGCGCCCAACGGCAAATACATCATGTACGCGACGGAATCTGGTCGTCGCGGATCCCTGGCCGTCGTTTCTACCGACGGTCGAATCAAACAGCGTCTGACGACGCAGGCCGGTGATATCAGGGAACCGACCTGGGGTCCGTTCATGAAATAAAGAAATCCAATATTGCTTTCATCACGACAAGGAGAAATCCAAAATGCGCACTATCAGTACCTTCGCCCTCATCGTCTCCAGCGCTGTTCTGCTGGCCGCCTGCTCGTCGACCAAGCTGGACGACAAGGCCAATGCCCCCGTGCAGACCGGCGCCAGCAACGGCGCTGACACCCGCACCGTGGGCACCGTCAACGCCGGTTCCGTTGACCCGCTGAACGACCCGCAAGGCGTGCTGGCCAAGCGTAGCGTGTACTTCGACTACGACAGCTACACCGTCAAGCCGGAATACCGTACCGTCATCGAAAACCACGCCAAGTACCTGGTGGCCCACAAGGATCGCAAGGTCATCATCCAAGGCAACACCGACGATCGCGGTGGCGCCGAATACAACCTGGCCCTGGGCCAGAAGCGTGCTGAAGCCGTCCGCAAGGCCCTGGTCCTGCTGGGCGTGTCGGACGCACAAGTGGAAGCGGTTTCCTTCGGCAAGGAAAAGCCGAAGGCACTGGGCCAGGATGAAGCGGCCTACGCTGAAAACCGTCGCGCTGACATCGCTTACCAATAATCGTCATGCATACCGCTTTCAAACTGAAATCGGTAACCGTGGCGGCCATGCTGGCCGCCACGGCTTTCTTACCGCTTACCGCCCGAGCCGGCCTGTTTGATGATGACGAGGCGCGCAAGGCCATCCTGGACATGCGTTCCAAGATCGAAGCCCTGCAGCGTGACGTCGCCAACAAGGCTGACAAGAACAGTGTCCTGACGCTCTCGGACCGCAACGACAACCTGCAATCCCAGATTGCGGCGCTGCGCGGCCAGATCGAGGTACTGACCAACGAGATTACCAACGCCCAGCAACGCCAGAAGGATTTCTACGTCGACCTGGACGCGCGCCTGCGCAAGCTGGAGCCGCAACAGGTGCAGGTGGATGGCCAGACGGTCGCTGTAGGCGTGTCCGAACAGCAGGCCTATGATGCAGCGCTGTCGCAATTCAAGGGCGGCGACTACAAGGGTGCGGCCAACGCCTTTGCCGACTTCCTGAAGCGCTATCCGCAATCCGGCTATGCCGCCTCGGCGCAATACTGGCAAGGCAATGCCCTGTACGCCCAGCGCGACTACAAAGGCGCCATCGCGGCGCAGCAGGTGGTGGTGAAGAATTATCCGGACAACCCCAAGGCGGCCGACGCCCTGCTCAACATCGCCAGTTCGCAAGCTGAACTGAAAGACAAGGCAGCGGCCAAGAAGACTTTGGAACAGTTGATCGCCAAGTACCCGAACACTCCTGCCGCCCAGACCGGCAAGGACAGGATGGCCTCGCTCAAGTAAGCGAAGCTGGCGGATGTTGTGGTGTTACACGCGATGGCGGATGGTTTGTGCCGCCTTAGTGTTGACACTGCCGATAGAGTTTGCCTATAATAGCGGTCTTTCGGGTCGTTAGCTCAGTTGGTAGAGCAGCGGACTTTTAATCCGTTGGTCGCAGGTTCGAGTCCCGCACGGCCTACCACGAATTTGCAGTAGAAAAAAAGCACTTACGAGAAATCGGGGTGCTTTTTTTTCGTCCATACACAGCTAAATTGCTGGAATCCGCGCAACTTGGAAATTCGTCACTCGGCGGTGCTCTACCCGTCCTGGTTCACTCTGGTAAAAAAGAGGCAACGCATTTCGGTAAATGCCCCCTCCTGATTCATCAAAGTCCCGATACGACGTTGTGATGGATGAGGTGTTACCTGTATGCTGGAATCTTCCATATTAAGACATAGGAATCAAACTCATATGTTTGTCGCGAAGCTAAAATCCATCGGGCATTGTTTTTGTTTCGGGGTGATGTTCCTGATACTCGGTTCCACGTCATTTGCCCAGCAACCACCTGCCCCACCGCCGAAAGAAAACGGGAAGAATCTCGACAATCGCCCTCCAGGTGGTCATGACCCACAAAAAGAGGATGAGATTCGGCTCAAGAGACAGGCCGAGCTACAAGAAAAACTGAAACTGTCCACAGAGCAAAAAGCGGCATGGCTTGGCTTCATACAGTCATTGAGACCAGACAACGCTCGTGCCGAAGCCCAAGCAAGCAATCTTTCCGCAATTGAACGCACGGAGCGGGAGCTCACCATCGCCAAGAAGCGTCAAACGGATTTGGAGAGAAAGCTCTCTTCTCTTCGAAAACTTTACGGAATGCTCTCTGCCGAGCAAAAACGCCTTTTCGATCAACAATTTCCGGCAATAGATGACCAGTTCGCGGGTGGGAAATTTGGTCCGCCGCCGCTGCCCTGATTCTCTGGCAAGGCAAGTACGGGCGAGTAAGCGAGACAGCATACCGAGCCAGAAGCAGTCTTGGAGAGAATGAGTCGAGTTGTGCCGTGGGATCACCTACCGGTGGCGGAAACCGAACAGACAGAGGATCTGAAGTTTCACTGACCTGCTCCTCGTGCCTTATTGAGCTCGTCCTGCCTTATTGTTCTCCCCGATGACCACGCCCCTTCCTTGATTTTTCCCATGCCGAGGCCCCGGCGCGTTTGGCAGTTTACTCACCCAGAACCTGTTTCGGTGTCTTGCATTGCCTCTCAACGCGTATATCGCCTTCGCTCAAGTCTTCCGCGACTGGCACGCGGGCACCCACCCGCGTCCCGCCCCTCAGAAATGCTTGGTCACCGCCAGATATACCCCTCGCCGCTGCCCATACTGCGGCGCCCCCACCCCGATCCCGCTGCCATCGCGGATTTCGTAAACCGCATCCAGCACGTTGATGGCACTCAGGCGCACCGTCGCATGACCAATCGGCGAATCCCTGAACTCATGCGCCACCGACAAATTGACGCTGGTGTAATACGGCAGATGATCGGTATTGGCAAAACCGCTGCGCAAGCCGCTACCCGAGACTACGCTGCCGCTATAGGTGGTGTCGTGATAAACATAGGACGCCCCGGCCGATACCGTGATCGCCTGATCGTGATCCAGATGAACCCAGTGGTTGGCAATGTAGTTGAGTTCATCCTGGCTGAAATTGTATTGGCTCGATGAGATGTTCTTGCCCAGCGCAGTAGCGCGAGCCAGGTTGAAATATGCCGCCAGATCATCCTTGCGATAGTTCAGCGTCAGCTCCACGCCATAGATCTTCCCCTGCGAATAATTGAACGGCGTATAGAGCAGCGCAGAACCAAACTGCCCTTCATCGAGCAGGTTGGTGATCTGCTTGTAATAGCCATCCACACCCAGCGTCAGCTGATTGGTCAGCTTGTGGCTCACTCCCAGGTCATAGGTATTGGACCGCTCCGGCTGCACTGCATCGTTGCCACTGGTCGGCGGTGCACCAGTCGTGTTGGCAAAGTTGTTGATGGTGCTGGCCGCAATCAGTTCGCTGGTGGGCGGCGTGAAGTAGCGGGCATAGCCGGCGTGCAAGGTGGTGCGCTCATTGAGCTGATACACCACGCCGATGCGCGGGCTCAACTGGCTGCCGGTGACGTAGGCATTCAACTCGTCGAAGCGGGCACCGTAATTGAGCGTCAGCGCGTCCGTGATCTTCCATTCGTCCTGCAGATAGACACCCACTTCGGTGGTGATCTTGCGATTGCCATCGCTGATCGCAATGGGCGTGTCGCTGCTCTGGTTGCCATTGGCATCGGTCGGCAAGGTCAGGGATTGATCGCTGTTGGTCAGGGTTTCGCGGGTATAGGAAATGCCGCTGCGCAAGGTATGGCGGTCATTGAGACGATAGCTGCCATCGGCCTGCAAGCCATTGGCCAGGCCCGCGCGCGCGACCTTGGTCGATACGCCGGTGTACATCAGGTCCCCCAGCGTGTCCGGCTGGAACTTCACGCTGGTATAGCGGCTGAAGGCGGCGATCTGGTAATCGATGTCCTCGCCGATCACGCCCTGCAGCGACAGGATGCCGTAGCGGGTGATTTCATCCTGGGTTTCATTCAGGTTCTCGGACGCGACATTGCCACCCGCGACATTGAAACTCGGCGTCTGCCCCGCCGTATTGGGAATCTGGAAGTGACTGTTGGTATTGGCCAGGATCAGGCTCAGGCGCGTATCAGGATTGATCAGATAGGAGAAATACCCGAACGCCTTGCTCTGGGTGGTGCGGTCATGCAATGCCGAGGAAGAACCGGTGGGATTTTCGATCCCCAGATTGTTGGCATCCAGCGAACCGGTGACGTAATAACTGATGCCGTTGACGACGCCATTGGCCTGGCCATTGACCTGGCGCGTGTTGTTGCTGCCCATGACCACGCCGATATCCCCGCCCGGTGTCAGGCCGGCAGTCTTGGTATGGATATCAACGATGCCGGCGGTGCGATAGCCGTATTGCGCCGGCAGCGCACCGGTGAGCAGGTTGACGCTATCGACGAAGCGGGTATCCAGCGTTTGTCCAAACCCGGAAATGCTTTCCGGCAGCAGGATGCCGTTGAGACGATATTGCAGGTTGGCATGGTCGCCCCGCACGTGCAACTGGCCATACGAATCCTGCGCCACGCCCGGTGCTTGCAGCAGCAAGTCATTGAAGGGCGTGTTCTCTCCCTGCGGCAAGGCCTGGATATCCTTTTGGCCGATGTGATAAGCGCTGCTGCCGGTCTCGACCAGGATGCCATTGCGGGCCCGGTCAAGGCGTTCGGAAGAAACCGAAATGGTGGGCAGTGCAGCGGTGCTGCCCGAGGAATCCGCCGTGTCTTGCACGTCGGTGCCACTGGATGGCGTAGTCGAAACGGATTGCGCACAGGCAGGCAGCGAAAGGGTGCCGTAGGCAAGGGCGATCAGCGTGCTCAGCGCGCTGAGCCGCAAGAGATTGAAATGCATGAGGGTTTCCCAAGAATGAACGAAGCCGGACTGCGCTCCTCGCGAGGCAGTCTTCAGAATGAATTGACGGATTGAATCAGTGCCGCGAAGGCAGCACGGGCGGCGCCTGGGAATAAGGAGCGAGATAAGGACTGATGGACTGCAGGAAGAAATACGCGAGCGCCACCACGGTGCCGCCCGCCAGGAAATACTGCACGGCCGACAGATCGGGCTGCGGCACCTCAAGGGGCGGCGGCAGGTCTTGTTCGGCCAGCTGGCAGGCGACGCAATCGTCGCTCTTCTCGTTCAATGCATGATGATGAAAACCACTGCACCATAGCTGTAGCACCACGATCACGATGGCCAGCCAGACCGTGACGTGGTGATGCCCAGGCACGCGCCCGGGCGATGAGCGATGGTTTTTGCAATAGTGTTGCATTTACCGGGATGTTATAGGGACCGGTAAATATATGCAACATTGTTGCAACTTATTGTGACTCCGGCGCACCATCGCGACCGGAGCCTGTGCCGAAAAAATGAGAGAAGCCGAAGACTTCTATTTTTTAGAAGTCCAGATTACCGGGCCGCCACCCGCCCCCTTCCCTGCTTGCCGGCCCGTGCTCACCTCTGCTGTCTTACGGTCCGTCCGCCCCCGCCCTCACCAGACTATCGGCGCTGATGTCGGCAATCCTGCGCGCCCCCGTCAAGGTCATGGCCACCTGCATTTCCTTGGCAAAGAGACTCAGTACATTCTCCACGCCAGCCTGCCCCTCGGCAGCCAGCGCATAGATGAACGCGCGGCCCAGCATCACGGTATCGGCCCCCAAGGCCAGCAGGCGCACCACGTCCAGCCCCGAACGCACGCCCGAGTCCACCAGGATGGCCAGCTCGCCCTTGACCGCGCTGGCGATCTCCGGCAAGGCACGCGCAGTCGAGAGCACGCCATCAAGCTGGCGTCCGCCATGGTTGGAGACCACGATGCCATCGGCGCCGAAACCGACCGCCTGGCGCGCATCCTCGGGATCGAGAATGCCCTTGAGCAGCATCTTGCCCTGCCACGCATCGCGTATCCATTGCAGGTCATGCCAGCCAATGCCCGGATCGAAATTGGCGCCCAGCCAGCCCACGTAATCTTCCAGCCCGGTCTTCTTCTTGAGGTAAGCGGACACATTGCCCAGGTCATGCGGACGCCCCAGCAAACCCACATCCAGGGCCCAGCGCGGATGCGTGACGGCTTGCAGATAGCGGCGCAGCGCTGCATACGGACCGGACATGCCCGAGTGACGATCACGATAGCGCGCCCCCGGCACCGGCATGTCCACCGTGAACACCAGCGTGCGCACACCGGCCGCCCAGGCGCGGTCGAGCACGTTCTTCATGAAGCCGCGATCCTTCAACACATACAGCTGGAACCAGATCGGCTGCGCCACCGCCTGCTGCACTTCTTCAATCGGGCAGACCGACACCGTGGACAAGGTGAAGGGAATGCCCGCCTTGGTCGCCGCCCGCGCTGCCTGCACTTCGCCGCGCCGCGCATACATCCCCGTCAAACCGACCGGTGAGAGCGCCAGCGGCATGGCCAGCGACTGCCCCAGGAGTGTGGTGGAGAGATCGACCTCGCCGACTTCCTTCAAGACCCGCTGGCGCAAGGCCAGCTGGCGCAGGTCCAGCGAATTGCGCGCCAGCGTGTGTTCATCGTAGGCGCCGCCATCGATGTAATCGAACAGGAAACGCGGCAAGCGCCGACGGGCGGCTTCGCGGTAATCGTGGGTGGAAGAGATGATCATGGAGGTCCTTGTGAACGGGAAGGGAATCAAACCGCAGCAGCCCGCCGCGCGCGGGCAGGGGCTTCTTCGATATCGAGCAGGCGCTGCTGCACGAAATCGAGATGGGCATTGGCATGCTGGCGCGCCTCCTCGGCCCGGCCGGCGAGGATGGCATCGAGGATCTGGCGGTGCTGGCAATCGAGCTGGGCCACGATGTCGGGCAAGCGATACAACTGCCGCAAGGTGTCGGCAATGCTGATCTCCAGCAGCCGCAAGAGGCCCGACATCACCTGCCGCAGCACCACATTGCGCGAGGCCTGGGCGATGGCGAGGTGAAAGGCGGCATCGGTGCGGGCCTGCGCGGCCAGGTCATCGAGGGGTGCAGTGGAGACGGCGAAATACGCCTGCTGCAAACGCCGCTTGTCTGCGTCGCTGGCGCGCAGGGCGGCGAAATACGCGGCATCGCCTTCCAGCGAAAAACGGATCTCGGCCACGTCCTTCCAATAGCCGGCATCGCTGCGGGCCAGCGGGGCGAGCGGCTGCAAGGCTTGGGCAATCGGATCGGTCAGCGCAGCATGTTCGTCGGCGGCGAGGAAGGTGCCACCGCCATGGCGCGCCACCAGCACACCCCGGCTGGTGAGCACACCGATGGCCTCGCGCAGCGACGAGCGCGACACGCCGAACTCCGTGGCCAGCGCGCGTTCAGATGGTAGCTTCTGTCCCGGCGCCAGCGCACGTTGGGTAATCAGGTCGGCCAGGCGGTCAACCAGGGGAGAGGCAGTCATCGGCGGCTCCTTTCAATGTGGTCGGACCACTTTATTGGATTCTTACGAAGATAGTGCAGTCGATTGTAGTATTCGCTTAACAGGGGCCCAAATTCATTCAGAAAGTGGTCCGACCACTTAGTTTTTGCCATGCGCACTTTCCTCCCGCTGCCCGACACCCGCTCTCTCGCCGCCCATGCGCGCCGCATCGCACGGCGGTTGGAGTTGCGCTCCTTCCCTTTGTTGCAGGAACAGTTCAGCGCCCAAGAAGGCTTGCGCGCCGGGGTTGCCATTGCCCTGCCGCTGGCGGCGGCCATGCTGAGCGGACAGCGCTGGCTGGCGTGGGCGGTGTTCGCGGCCTTCTGGACCTGCCTGTGCGATGCGCCCGGCCCGCATGCGCAGCGCCGCCTGCTGCTGGGCATCTTTGCGCTGGCCGGGACGGCGGTGGCCTTCATCGGTGCCTGGAGCGCCTCATGGACGCCGCACGCCGCCCTGCTGACCGCCCCGCTGATGGTGCTGGGCGCGGTCACGCTGACCGGTGCCATCGAATCCGGCGCGCTGCTGGGCACGTTGCTGGCGGTGGTGGCCGTGGTGGCGGCAGGCTTTCCGCATGGGCTGGCGATGGCGGCGTTGCAAGCCGCCTCCTTCTGTGCTGGCGCGGTCTGGGCCTGGCTGTTGATCAACCTGGCCTGGCGCATCGATGACCAGGCTGCCCTGCGCCAGGCGGCACGTGCGGCGCTGCTGCGCATGCTCGACATGAGCCAGGCCCTGCTGGCCTCGCCTGCCGGCCAGCACCGCGACCAGCACTGGCACCGGGAACACGGCGAACATCGGCGCGCCACGCGGCTGGCCCTGGAACGCCTGCGCGCCATGCTGCAGCGGCATGCCGGCACCGCCATGGCCGATGCGCATACCTGGGCGCGCCTGCTGCACTCCTGCGAAATGATCTTCCACACCCTGATCGCCCTGGAGCACGCCGCCATCCAGCAACTGACCACACCGCACGATCAGCGCCGCGCCGCGCGCCTGGCCCTGGCCGTGCTGCTGCGCGCCCACGCACGGCTGGATGGCGCACGCAGCACCGCCCCCGGCCATGCGTTGCGGGAACGCTTCAGCGCCAGCCAGCAAGCGCCGGTCTCCGACCCGCTGATCGCCGGCTGCCTGCGCGCCCTGTGGCAAGCCGATCGCCTGCTGTGGGCCGATCAGCGCTCCCCGGAGGCGGCAGAAGCCCCGCCCCCGCTGCCCCGCACCGCCCTGCTGGCCCGGCTGCACAAGAGCCTGCAACAAGGTGGACGCCAGGCAGCGGGCGTGGCCGCCGTGTTCTATGCGGCGCAGGCCTTTCACCTGGGCTATCCCTACTGGGCCACGATGGCCGTGGTGGTGGTGTTGCAGGGCGCCGCCCGCCAGACCTGGGCGCGCTGTGTCGAACGCATCCTCGGCAGCCTGACGGGCGGCCTGCTGGCCCTGACGCTGTTGCAGATCATCCCGGCCGACGGACTGCTGCTGCCGCTGGTGGCGGTGTTGCTGGCCGGGCTGGCGATTGCCCTGCGGCTGGTGAACTACACGGTGTTCGTGGTGTTCCTGACCATGCTCTTCATCTGCGTGACCGACATGCTGCAGCCCGGTGCCGGCATCGCCTCGGCCCGCGCGCTGGACAACCTGATCGGCAGCGGTGCCGCCCTGCTGGCCGCGCTGGCGCTGTGGCCCGACCTGGGCGCCTCGCCGCGCCAGCGCATCGCCGCCGGGCTGGAGGCCAACCGCGCTTATCTGGATGCCGTACTGGAGCACCAGCCGGCCCCGGTGCTGCGCCACCTGCAGCGCCAGGCCGGACTGGCCAGCATCGAGGCCGAGACTGCCCTGCACGAACTGGGTGGCCTGCGTCGCCAGCGCGACGGACTGACCGCAGAAGAAGTCGCCTCCCTGCGTAGCCTGCGTGAACTGGCCGGGCAAGCGTCGGTGCAGTGGCACCGGCAGCAGGCCGACGACAGATTTTCCTGAAAAACGGTGTAAACGTTCACCTTTTTTCCTGCGAGAAACGGCTACGAGGCCGTCGCTACGTGAATGTCTGCCCTTTACTTCATTTACCCCGGAAAGCGCCCCATTGTTGCCGATCTGTCATTTTCTTGTGATAAATTGGCATTCATCATTGGCAATACCGAGACACCAGCGACCGCTGCGGCATGCATCTGCGGCGGCGCCGGGCCGGTACGGCGCGCGGGGGCGCGCCGGGGACCTGCGGGGACCACGCCATACAACAAGAACGGCCAGCGCAATCGCTGGGCCATATCGATGGGGGTACAGGCATGCCGCACAAACGCGCAGCCTTCGGGGAAGGTCATCTGATGCCGCAATCCAATCCGCTCACGCGTGCGCGCCACTGGCTGGGCAGCCTGCCAGCGGCCTGCGTGGTGGCCCTGGTGTCGGTGAGCTATGCGGTCAGCTATGCCGTCATGATCTTCGGCAGCAGCGGTGAGGGCCTCTTGCAGGCGGGCTTGCCGCTCATGTTCATCACTAGCGTGCTGTGCCTGCTGGTGATCTGCTTCACCAGTTCCCTGCCCTTCATGCTGGGCGGCGCGGACTCCAATTCGGTCGGCCTGCTCTCGCTGATGGTCGGCGGCATCAGCGCCAGCATGCAGCGCGCCGCGCTGTCACCGGCCGAGATCCTGGCCACGGTCACCACTGCCATCACCTTGAGCAGCCTCCTGGTCGGGCTGGTGCTGATGCTGCTGGGCGTGCTGCGCCGGGGCAACCTGGTGCAGTTCGTGCCCTTTCCGGTGATCGGCGGCTTCCTCGCCGGTACCGGCTACCTGCTGTGGATGGGTGCCTTCACGGTGCTGACCGGCCGTCCCCTGGGACTGGATATCTTCAGCGCCGGCATCGCACTGCACTGGCAGCAGTTGCTGCCGGTGGCCATCGTGGTGATCGGCATGCTGGGGCTGCCCGGACGCAGGTTCGACCATCCGCTGGCGCTGCCCGTGGCGCTGGGCCTGGCCAGTGCCGCCTTCTACGGGGCACTGGCCGCCAGCGGCATCTCGCTGGAGCAGGCGCGGGCGCTGGGCTGGATGTTCGCGCCCCTGAGCCTGGGCCACGTGCAGCTGCCGGTGCAGGTCTCCTGGTCGCTGGTGCACTGGGACGTCCTGTGGCGCCATTACGGCGAATTGCTGGCGCTCATCGCCGTCACCACGCTGGCCATCCTGCTCAATGCCACCGGCGTGAGCCTGGCCACGCGGCGCGAGGTCGATTTCAACCGCGAGCTGCGCAGCGCCGGCCTGGCCAATGTGCTCAGCGGGCTCTTCGGTGGCGTGATCGGCTGCCATTCGCTCTCGCGCACCCTGCTCAACTACCGCTTCGGCTCGCGCGACCGCATCGCCACGCTGGTGGCGGCGGTACTCTGCCTGGCCTTTGCGCTGTTCTTCATCCCGCTCCTGGGCTATTTCCCCAAGCCGGTCCTGGCGGGCCTCTTGATCGGCCTGGGCGGCGGATTGCTCAATGAATGGCTGGTGCGCAGCCGGCGCCTGGCGCGCGGGGATTATTTCCTGATCGTGCTGATCGTGGCGGTGGTGGCCTGCTATGGCTTCGTCACCGGCGTGGCGCTGGGGGTGGTGGTGGCCTGCGTGCTGTTCGTGCTGGACTATGGACGCGTATCCTGCGTGAAGATGGAATTCACCGGCGCCACCCTGCATTCCAAACTCGAGCGCAGCGCCGCCGCCCATGCCGAACTGAAGCAACTGGGCCAGCGCGTTTTCGGCATGCGCCTGCAGGGTTTCCTCTTCTTCGGCAGCGCCAACCAGATCGTGCATCGCGTGCGCGAGCAATTGCAGTCGCCGCGCCAGTTCATCATCATCGACTTTCGCCACGTGCAGGGACTGGATGCCTCGACCTCGCAGAGCTTCGTCAAGCTGGCGCAGGTGTGTGAACAATACAAGGTGACCCTGATCCTGACCGGCATCAGCGAACCCATCCGCCGCCCCATCGCACGCGCCGCCTTCCCCGGCAACGCGCCGCAGGAGTTCGCCGATCTCGACCTGGCGCTGGAATGGGTGGAAGACCGCCTGCTGGAACACGCCTCCCGCGACGAATCGCGCGATACCCTGCACACCAGCCTGGCCGAACATTTCGAGGCGCGCGAACTGGCCTCGCTGCTGGCGCGCATGGAGCGGGTCGACCTGGCGGCCGGCACGCTGCTGTTTCGCAAGGGCGATGCCGGTGACTCGATGTATTTCATCGAGGAAGGCATGGTCAGCATTACGCTGCCGCTGGAAGGCGGCGGCCGCATGCGCCTGCGTTCCTTCGGCAGCGCCACCATCGTGGGCGAGATGGCGCTCTATCGCGGCCAGCGGCGCACCGCCGATGTCGTCACCGACCGTCCCACCCGCGCTTACCAGCTGAGCCGGGACAGCCTGCGCCAGCTGGAACAGGACGATCCGGCCACGGCACTGCGGCTGCATGCTTACGTGGTCAAGGTCATCGCCAGCCGGCTGGAATCGACCAATGAGGCGTACCGGCTGGCTTATTGAGCCGGGTGCGGGGCAGAGCGATCCGATATACTGCTGCCTTCCCCGTACCCCGTCTCCACCATGTCCGAGCAAGCCCCCGAACCGATCTTCCCCGATGACGCCGTAGCCGGCGCCGAGACCATCCCTGCCCCGCGCCCCTGGATCGTGCTGCAGAACGTGCAGGAGGTCGAGACCTGGATCGACACCTACAACCGCGAACTGCAAGCCGTGGTCTTCCGCCACAAGATGAACACCGTCAACGCCGGCCAGGGCATCTGCTTCACGCTGGAACTGGGTGGCGAAATCTACCTGCACACCGCTCCCGAAGGCCAGATCCTGCTGGACGTCAGCGAAGAAGCCGCCTGGGCCGCCCCGGTCATCAGCGCCGCCGCCAACGTGGCCGCGCCCGCTGGCAGCGTGTGGGTGCTGCCGCCGGATACGCTCACGCAACTGATCCTGGGACTGTCGGGATTGATTGCCACGTCGCAGTTCGTATTGCGGCATGAGTACCGGCTCGGCAAGAGCATGCGCACCGGCTATTGAATGGCCACCTGACTGAAAGCAAGCACGATGAAAGAACGCACCCTGATCGCCGCCGGCGCGCTGAACATGTTCGTGGCCGTTGGCTGTGGCGCCTTCGGCGCCCATGGCCTGAAGAAGATGATTTCCGAAGAGATGCTGGCCATCTGGCATACCGCCGTGACCTACCAGGTCATGCATGCCCTGGGCATGATCGCCATCGCCCTGCTGATGCCGCGCATGGCCGGTGCCGCCCTGGCCTGGGCCGGCAGGCTGATGCTGGCGGGCATCGTCATCTTCAGCGGCAGCCTCTACCTGCTGGCCCTGACCGGCACGCGCATCCTCGGGGCGATCACGCCCTTTGGCGGCGTGGCCTTCCTGGCAGCCTGGCTGCTGGTGGCATGGGCGGCGCTGAAAAGCCAACCAGCGTCCCAACAGCAGCATTAAGCAAAATTCAATGCTCGATCAAACAGGATTAAGCCGAGATTAACGGTCCCGGCGAAGCGCAATGTCAGGCCGCCGCCCCGCTCAAGGCTTCCTTGACCAGCTCGTCGATCTCGCCGGTGATGTTGGAGAGCACCCCGGCCACCACCGAGAATTCCTTGCCGGCCTGGCCCGAGCGGGCTGCCACGATACGGGCGTTGAAGGCCACCATCTTGGCTTCGCGCGCGATGGTTTCGATGTCGGTCATGATGCCGCGCAGCTGCTCGCGCATGAGCCGCGCATGTTTCTTGGACTGCGCTTCATAGACCGCCGTGATCTCGTTCAACACCGCCAGCAAGGGCGTGGTTTCCTGCACCAGTTGTTCCAGCAGGGCCGGTGCGGTCTTCAGTTTGTCTTCGATGGCATTGAGCGCGCGCTGCGCCAGTTCGGCGAAACCGGTGATGCGGGCATCGCCCCGGCTGCGGCCGAAATACACCTCTTCCAGTTCCGCACAGAATACGCCGGGCAAGCCGGCCGAGCGCCGGATCAGGGCCGTGTGCGCGCTGCGAAACAGCGCCAGCGCTTCGCGCGCCGTGGCGCACGCCTCCTGCTGCCCCTGAGCCGCCAACACCGCGTAGAGCACCAGCCGCTGCGAGGTGAAACGGCGGCGGCCAGATAGATTGATCAAGGCCCCGAACACCTCGCCGGACAGCGGCGTGGATTCGGTCGGTTCAGCCCCTGCGGCGGGGCTCTCCTCGATGACAGCCAGGCTGCTCATGAACATCTCCTTCCCATGCAATTGATCGCCGGCTCAAGCGGCCTCGCGCGCCGGATGCGCCTGCTTGCGATACAGGAATTCCAGCACCGCCGTGCGGTAGGCGCCATACTGCGCATCCTGCGCCAGCGTGACGCGATCGCGCGGGCGCGGCAGTTTCACTTCCACGACGTCACCGATGGTGGCGGCCGGTCCATTGGTCATCATCACGATGCGGTCCGACAGCAGCACCGCCTCATCCACGTCGTGGGTCACCATCACCACGGTGGAGCCGGTCTTGGCGACGATCTTCAGGAGCTCGTCCTGCAGATGCGCGCGGGTCAGGGCATCGAGGGCGCCGAAGGGTTCATCCATCAGCAAGACCTTGGGCTCCATGGCCAGCGCACGGGCAATGCCCACGCGCTGCTTCATGCCGCCCGAGATTTCATTGGGACGCTTGCTCTCGGCCGCGCTCAGGCCCACCAGCGCCAGCGCGGCGCGGGTGCGGTCGCGCAACTGGGTGCGATTTTCGGTCGCCCCGAAGACACGCTCCACACCGAGATAGATGTTTTCGTAGCAGGTCAGCCAGGGCAGCAGCGAATGGTTCTGGAACACCACCGCACGTTCCGGGGCCGGGCCGCCGATCTCGCGGTTGGCACAGAGCAGCACGCCATCGCTGGGTTTCAGCAAACCGGCGATCAGGTTCAGCAAGGTCGATTTGCCGCAGCCGGAGTGGCCGATCAGGGTGACGAACTCGCCCTTGGCCACCGTCAGGTTGATGTCACGCAGGGCATGGAAGACGCCCTTCTTGGTGTGGAACACCATCTCCACGCCGTGGATGTCGATGAATTTGCCGTTGAGGTTGTCCATGATCCGCGTCCCTTAGTTGTTGACCTGCTCGTAGGTAAATGCCTTGGCCAGTGCCACCAGCAATTGCTCCAGCACCAGCCCGACCACCCCGATGACGACGATGGCGATGATGATGTGCGGCACGTTCAGGTTGTTCCATTCATCCCAGACCCAGAAGCCGATGCCCACGCCACCGGTCAGCATCTCGGCCGCCACGATCACCAGCCATGCGGTGCCGATGGACAGGCGCACGCCCGTCAGCATGTAGGGCAAGACCGAGGGGAAGAGGATCTTGGTCAGCACCTTCCATTCCGAGAGATTCAAGACCTGCGCCACGTTCATGTAATCCTGCGGCACGCGCTGCACGCCCACGGCGGTGTTGATGATCATCGGCCAGATCGAGCAGATGAAGATCGACCAGATCGCCGCCGGATTGGCCGACTTGAAGACCAACAGGCCAATGGGCAGCCAGGCCAGCGGCGAGACCGGGCGCAGCAAACTGATGATGGGGCCGAACATGCGCGAGAGAAACTCCACCCGGCCAATCGCAAAGCCCAGCGGAATGCCCACCAGCGCCGCCAGCCCGAAGCCCATGCCGACCCGCTGCAGCGAGGCCAGCACGTTCCAGCCTATGCCCTGGTCATTGGGACTGTTGCGGTAGAAGGGATCGGAGAACATCACGCCCGCTTCCTTCAAGGTCGCCCAGGGCGTGGGGAAGCTGCTGGTCTTCAAGGCGATGATCTGCCACACCAGCACCAGCAGCGCCACACCCAACAGCGGCGGCACCACGCGCATGAAGAGGCCGCCTGCGACGATCTTCTTGCGCAGGCTGCGTGCCCTGGCCGGGACGGCAGCGGGTGCGGCCTGCGCTTCGTTGGCAGCGGCCGCGCGCACCGGCTCGACGGCAGGAACAGATCCGCCATGGCTGTTGCCGGCGGGCTTGGCGTTGTCGCCCATGATGCTTTCCACGACTGCACTCATCGTTTTCCCCTTGCTCGATACACTTCACCGTAATGGCCCCGGCCTGCGGCCACAGCTGCTTACACCTTGATCTTGAAGGACTGCGCGTAGGCCGCCGGATTCTTGCCGTCCCACACGATGCCATCCACCAGTTTCGAACTGCGCATCACCTCCTTGGGCAGCGGCGTCTTGGTCATGGCCGCGGCCTCCTTGTAGAGATCGATCTGGTTGACCGATTTGGCCACGGCCAGGTAATCCGGGTCACTCTTCAACAGGCCCCAGCGGCGATGCTGGGTCATGAACCACATGCCGTCGGAGAGGAAGGGGAAGTTGACCTGGCCTTCTTCATAGAACTTCATGTAGTTGGGATCGTCCCAGGTCTTGCCCAGGCCGTTCTGGTAGCGGCCGAGGATGCGCTGGTCGATCACGTCCTTGCTGGTGTTCACATAGGACTTGTCGGCGATCACTTCAGCCATCTTGTTCTTGTTGACCAGCGAGGCATCGATCCACTTGCTGGCTTCCAGGATGGCGGCCATCATCGCGCGGCAGGTGTTGGGATACTTCTGCACGAATTCGCGCGAGGTGCCCAGCACCTTTTCGGGATGGTCCTTCCAGATGTCCTGGGTGGTGATGGCGGTGATGCCCACGCCATCGACGATGGCGCGATGGCCCCAGGGTTCGCCCACGCAGAAGCCATCCATGTTGCCCACCCGCATGTTGGCCACCATCTGCGGCGGCGGCACGGTGATGACCTTGGCATCCTTCATCGGGTTGATGCCATTGGCGGCCAGCCAGTAATACAGCCACATGGCATGGGTGCCGGTAGGGAAAGTCTGGGCGAAGGTGTATTCGCGCTTGTCGGTCTGCATCAGCTTGTAGAGCGAGGCGCCATCGACGGCCCCCTTGTCGGCCAGCTTTTTGGAGAGTGTGATGGCCTGGCCATTGTGGTTCAGTCCCATCAGCACGGCCATGTCCTTCTTCTGTCCGCCGATGCCCAGCTGCACGCCATAGATCAGGCCATACAGCACGTGGGCCGCATCCAGTTCGCCATTGGTCAGCTTGTCGCGCACGCCGGCCCAGGAGGCTTCCTTGCTGGGGACGATCTTGATGCCGTACTTCTTGTCCAAACCCAGCACCGAGGCCATCACCACCGAGGCGCAATCGGTCAGGGGGATGAAGCCGATTTTCACTTCTTCCTTTTCCGGCTTGTCGGAACCGGCTGCCCAGGCGCCGCCCGGGGCCAGGCCCAGCATGCCGCCACCGGCAGCCAGGGCCGCGCCCTGCATCAGCTTGCGGCGCTTGCCGTCCACTGCCTGCACAGAATCGACCTGCGCGCCCTGTGCGCTGTCGTTGTCCACCAGCACGCCTGCCTTGTCCACCTGACCCTTGGATTCCATAGCCCTGTTCCCCTTGCGTTGCGATTTGTCGAAAGCCCAAACAAAAAAGGCGTGTTCCGACATGGGTGAGCCATATCGGAAGACGCCTTTGTCCTGGACGGCGCGACCGTCGTTGGCCACACCTTCACATTGCTTGCGCACTGCTGCGCTGTGACCATCGTTCAGCAAAGAGCGTGCCAGAACCTGGGTGCTCGCCGCAAAACCGCATGCAGCCTGACCTGGCGGCACATGGTGCGGCCTGACGGCAACGCCCCGACAGCGCGGACGGCGCGATCAAATCGGGCGTGGCCCGCACTTCCGTTGTGCCTTGCACCAAGTTGGCAGTGATCTGTCAGCCAAGGCAGGGGCGCGCGGCCACCTACCCGCGCTTGCAGGATTTTCCTACAGCACATTGCGAGGGGCGCTGATCGTGCGGCGATGAGGGCCGCCCTAAGATGGCCCCAGCTTCACGCATCACCCGGCGCTTCTTGCACCCTGGCGGGCAAGAGCGAACTCAATAAGAAAGGAGAAATCCATGACCCTCGGCACCATCCTGCTCATCGTCCTGATCCTGATCCTCATCGGCGTCATCCCGGCCTGGCCGCACAGCCGTGGCTGGGGCTATGGTCCCAGCGGTATCGCTGGCACCATCGTCATCATCCTGCTGATCCTGCTGCTACTGGGCAAGATATAAGGCGGGGCGGCGGCCGGCCGGTTCATTCCCCGGCTGCCATGCGCCCCTGCCCTGGTCCACTCCCTTCCCTCCCGCAAGCCTGATACCATCCGGTGGCGGACGGGAAAACGGCGCGGCCGGTGCCTGTCACCGGCCGCGCCGTTTGCTTGCGGGCATCCTCACGCTGACGGCTCTTCCTATCTCCGTAACGTGATGAGGCTCCCAACCGATGAACAATAAATTCCTCACTCCTTTCCTGCCGGGCATCCTGGCTGTCGTGTCCCTGCTCGGGGCGGCTACCGTGCATGCGGCCGAGGAGGACGTCAGCAAGGCCGATCCCCAGCGCTGGTACCAGGAAGACAACAGCCCCCGGGCCCGTCTGCGCAACCTGAACCAGGAAACGGCGGCCGCCTATGCCGAGGCGCTGAAGGCCTGCCGCAGCCTGCGCGGCAAGGAGGCCGCTGCCTGCCGCAAGGAAGCAGCACAAGCGCGTGCGGAAGATACGGCACGCGCCGGACGTATCTTCAAGGACTACCAGGCAGCACAGCCAGCTGCGGCAGCGCCTGCCCCCTCATCCAGGCACTCGCACAGGCACGCCAGACAATAAGCGCTCGCATGCACGCGCTGCATGCAACAACGCCGCGACGAGATGACTCGTCGCGGCGTTGTTGATGATCCTGCAGTGGCCCTGCTCAGCGATCGCCGGCGGTTTATCAGTCGACTTAGACTTATAGCGGACTGATGTTCGACTTATTTGCCGACCTGATTGCCGATCACGCCACCCACGGCAGCACCACCCACGGTACCGAGGCCGCTGCCTCCGGTGAGTACGGCACCGCCCACTGCACCGGCGCCTGCGCCGATGGCGGTATTCTTGTCTCGCTGGCTCATGTTGCTGCAGCCGCTCAGTGCCGTGAAGGCACAGATGGCTACGGTGGTCACTGCCAGTGTCTTGATGGTCTTCATGATGACTCCTTCCTCTTTGTCAGATGGGGGAGCGTCCGGCGTTCAGGTCGACGGGCGCATGATCACGCGCGGTGCCTGGGCAGGCGCCTGATTGCGATAGACCGGTGTGCGCGGTGCGGCCTCATGGCCACGCTCGCCTTGCGCATCCTTGCTCTTGGCCGCGCGTGCGCCATACAGCAGCACGGCGTTCTGCAAGGACTTCGAACGCTTGGTCTCGGCCATGTCCATGTAGCGGAATTTCTTCTGCCCTGCTGTGTGCAGGCGGGCTGCATCCACCGGCATGTGACGGTCCATCGTGGAAGCCGACCAGCGCGCGGCGCTGTCGACGGCTTGCGGGGTTTCTGCGAAAGCGTGGGAGGCGAAAGCCGAAGCGGCTGCCAGCATGCAAATACCGACTGTTTTTTTCATGGTCTGCCCTTTCAGGGATCCCTTCTGGCGGTGAGCTGAGAATTTCATGCGGCAAACCGAGAACTCTTTTTGATTTCCCGGCTCTACCAGCACCATGACGTCATGGTCGCGGAAATTGCCGCATCACAAAATCAGCCGTTTCCGATTCTCGCGTAGGCGCTTTCCTACACGGCTGAGCTTGGGGCCTGCACCAACGCCGGCCCGGCCCAGCCGGAGGTACAAGTGGCATCAGTCCTTGGCGGCTTCCTTGGCGTCGCCATAGGTCTTCTGGACATTGCCTTCCACCTGCTTGGCTGCGCCCTTGACCTGCTGGCTGGTGTTGCCGGTCAGCTCGCCCGTCTTCTCCTGCACCTTGCCTGCGGCTTCCTTCAGGCTGCCCTTGATCTGGTCCTTGTTCATGATGGCTCCTTTGCGTTTGTTGGCTGAGGGTTACCCGGCGCATGGGCCGGCTCCGTCACGCTGCAGCGCCCGCCGGGCGTTGCGTGACGATGAGTTCATGGTAACGATGAGCCCATGGCGCGCCCATAAGAGAGGCGCCCTTTCACGCGTAGGAAAAACCGAAAAACCGTGCCGGAAAAACGCCCTTGCAACAATGCTCACCAGAACGCAGAAAGCCGCCCTGATGGCGGCTTTCGGAGGGATTGCAGCGGCGTTGAAGCGGGCCGTGCGCGCGTGCGTCAGCTCTCGCTGGCCGCCAGTTCCGGACGGATCGGCAGGCTGATGCTGATCAACGCGCCCTTGCCGGGCGTGGAGCGGATATCGACCTCGCCGCCAAAGAAGGTGGCGCGTTCGCGCAGGCCGCGCAAGCCATAGGTCTTGTGATTGTCGCGCCGCTCCTCGGGGATGCCCACGCCGTCATCGCGCACGGTCAGGGCCACGTGGTCTTCGTCGATGTCGAGGATGACGTCGACCTTGCTGGCCTTGGCATGCTTGGTGACGTTGTTGAGCATTTCCTGCAGCATGCGGTAGATGGCGATTTCCATCTCATGTCCCACTTCGACGTCTTCATCCGGCAGGCTGGCGCGGCAGGTGATGCCGGTGCGCTCGTGCAATTCGTCGAGCTGTTCGGAGATCGCCGCCTTCAGCCCGAACAGGTCCAGCGTATTGGGCCGCAGCTCGGTCTGAATACGCCGCGTGGTGGCCACCAGCGACTTCATGAGGCCTTGCATGCGGGTCTTGCGGTCGGCCCATTTCTCGTCCGGGGGCAGGATCTGGTAGACGCCCTCCAGATGCATCGACAAGGCGGTCAGCGAGGCGCCCATGTTGTCGTGCAACTCGCGGGCAATCGCGCGTTTTTCTTCTTCACGCACGGTCTCCAGGTGGTTGGTCAGTTCGCGCAGCAAGGCAGTCCGCTGGATCACGGTCTTTTCCAGCTGGCTCTCGCGCTGGCGCAATTCATCCTCGGCCTGCTTGCGCTCGGTGATGTCGGTGCTGATGCCGATCACCCCCTGCACGCTGCCATCCTTGCCGAACCAGGGCACCTTGGCGGTCTGGAAGGTGACCACGCCTTCGGGCAGGTGCAGCGTCTGCTCCAGCTTCTCGGGCTTGCCCGAGGCCATCACGCGGCGGTCGTCGCGGTCGATGGTATCGGCCTCTTCCTCGACCAGGAACAACTCGCGGCTGGAGCGGTACATGGTCTCTTCCCAGGTCTTGCCCAGCTTGTGCAACGTGGCCGGGTTGGCAAAGATCATCAGGCCCTGGCGGTTCTTCACGAAGATCGGATCGCTGGTACTTTCGCTGACCGCATTGAGCAAGGCACTGGTTTCGGCCAGCTTCTGCGCATTGCGGGTGCGCTCGCCGTATTCGCTGTCGAGCCGGCTGGCCGAACCCCAGAAGATGAAGAGCACGATCACGCCATTGATCAGCGTGAGCGTGGGCAGCACCAGTTCGGGCAGGATCCAGCCATGCGTCATGCCCCAGTTCAGCAAGAGGCTGAAGGCCAGCAGCAGGAACAGGGTCTGCGGCAACAGATGGCGCAGCATCTGTCCGCCCGGCGCAATGCGCAGGATCACCGCCATCAGCGGATGAGAAGGCCGCGCCATCAACAGCGCCGCCCCCAGCAAGGCGAAGACCAGCGACGACAGCAGCGAGATCGGCAGCGGGAAGTCGAGATAGATGAACTGGCTGACGTCATACAGATAGCCCACCAGCGGAATGGCCGACAGGCCCATGATGGTGAAGGCCAGGTATTCGGCCGGATAGTAGCCGCCCAGCAGGCGCCAGTCATGCAGCAGCAGGGCCAGGGCCATCAGCACGAAGCCGATCGACAGCAGCGGCGGAATGGCCAGCGGGGAGACCGGATGCGCCGTATCCAGCGGCAGCCAACCCAGGATATACATCACGCCCTGTACCAGTGAGACCACGCCCAGCACCAGCAGCAGCACGGCCAGCGCCACGGCCAGCTTGCGCAGCGTCGCCCGGCGCGTGCCCGAATGCATGCAGCGCAGGTAGAGGGCCGAGCCGCCCAGGATGAAACCGATCGCCGTCACTTCGCGCACGGCCAGCAGGCCCGAGAGCAGGCGCCGGTACTCTTCGCCCAGCGCGCCCGTCACCAGCACCACCACCGCCAGCAGGATCACCGCCATGGCCAGGCCCATGGCCAGCGTTACCATGCTGCTGTAATGCGCATGGGACGCCGCAAAATACTCGACCGATGCGCTGTTCTGGAGATCGGCGGAGGACGGACGAAGGCCGTCATTGTTCTTCTGCATCGTCGGAAATCCCTTGCTCTAGTGCGTAGTGCGATCCCTGCCGCGATGGCCATGGCGTGCGTCACGCCGGCCAGGATCGGTTCTCGTCGTCTGGTCCATCCGGGCCGCGCCGAAATGCCTTGGCGACACGATGGTTGGCTGCGCGAATCATGCAGCAAAAAAATGCGTCAAAGTCCCCCCGCCTGGGCTGGTCCCTGCGGCGAATTGTTGCTCGAGGAAGTGCGGCCGGGCTTGCCGGCCTTCTTCGCCGCCAGCTCTTCCAGCAGATCGCACAGCAGCGGCAGTTCGGAAGATTTGTCGAAGAAGTGCTGCACCCCGCATTGCACACCTGCGCGCCGGTAGGTCGGGCTGACGTGATTGCTGAAGACCACCTTGACCTCGCTCTGGCGCCGCGTATTGGAGCGGGCCAGCGATTGCAGCAGGCTCATGCCATTGCCCTGCTTCAACTGGATATCCAGGATCAGCACGTCATAGCTGTTCTGCTGCAGGTGGCGCAAGGCTTCCAGTTCACTCTCGGCATGCCCCACCAGGCGCACGCCGGTGATTTCCGACAGGCTCTCCACGATCAGGTCCCGCACGTCCTCGGAATCCTCCACCAGGAAGATCCGCAAGGGCGTCCCGTCGCTGTCGCGCTGGGGCCTGCTGTTGAGTTTGTCATCCATGATGCGCCGTACCACTCTTCCTTGCCTGCCGCCCGGGGTGCCAGGCTCAGTCGATCAGGTTGTTCTTGATCGCGTAATAAATGATGTCCGCGTTGTTGGTCATGCTCATCTTCTGCAGCACCCGCGAACGATAGGTGCTGACCGTCTTGACCGACAGGCACAGTTCGTCGGCGATTTGCGTCACGCCCTGGCCCTGGCCCAGCTTGTAGAAAATTTCGTACTCGCGCTGCGAGAGGGTCTCATGCAGCGGCTTCTCGGAATCCACCGGCTCGCTGGTGAGCAGCTCGGCCACGCCGTAGCTGATGTACTTGTGACCGCGCAGGATGGTATTGATGGCGTTGACCAGTTCGGTGGCCAACGCTTCCTTCTGCACATAGCCGGAAGCGCCGCTGCGCAGCACCTGCACCGCATAGCGGCTCTCGGGGTGCATCGACAGCATCAGCACGGGCAATTCCGGCTTTTCACGCTTGATCTGCTTCAAGACTTCCACGCCACTCTTGTCGGGCATGGCGATATCGAGCAGCACGATATCCCAATCCTGGGTGCGCACCAGACGGATGGCTTCTTCCGCCGTGCTGGCCTCGCCGCCGATTTCCATCGACGGAATTTCCGAAATGAAGTGGTGCACACCTGCGCGTACGACCGCGTGGTCATCGACTACAAGTATTTTTGTCATGGCATGTTTGAGCGGTGAATTGAAACGCCAGCGCCGTCGGCGCTGCTTGGAGCTGTTTTATGTTTGTACTCTGTGTCTGCGTGCCGCCTACCGATCCGGTACGGCAATCGATAGTCAAAGCAGGCGTGGCCTCAGCCAGCGCCACTGCCTCCCTGTCCTGACAGGCCGGTGGCCTGCCCCTGCCTGGCAGCAACGGATTCCAACTATACCTGACAGACCCTGACCTGTCTGCTGGCGAAACGCACCGGATCGTTTCGATGCGCTTTGCGAGCGGCAAGTCCGCAAGCAGGCAAGCGCGGACCGGTCAAGAGACCGGCCGCGCGCTTGCAAGTTCCCGGGCTTACTGCTTCAGGCGCAGATCATTACGCACCGAGACCACACCCTTGACGCCGCGCGCCAGTTCGGTGGCGCGGGCAGCGGAGGTCGAGCTGGAGACGAAGCCGGAGAGCTGGACCACGCCCTTGTAGGTTTCAACGTTGATTTCGGAGGACTTCAGGTTCGGTTCGTTGAAGATGGCAGCCTTCACCTTGGTGGTGATGACGGCATCATCGACGTATTCGCCGGTGCCTTCCTTGCCCGGGCTGGATGCGCAGCCCACCAGGGACACCATGAACAGGGCCAGGAAGAAACCGAGGAAACGCTTGGTCAGGGACATTTTGGTCAGCGACATGATGAAACTCCTTTGAGGTTGTGTTCGGCAATCAGGTGATCGCATCGGGAACGAAATGGTCTTGCGGGTTGCCGATCCGCCCGCGCACCGTGCCCGGTGCGGATCGACCGCGCTCTCAGGCGCAGGAGGGGCCTTGCTTGAGGGGAATTATTTGCCGTACTTGGCCTTGGCGTTGGCCACGCACTTGTCCTTGGCGTCGCCGCTCATGGCGTCGCACTTTTCCTTGGCGACGTCATAGTTGGCGTCGTTCTTGTCCTTTTGCGCGTCCTTGTCGGCTTCGGCGCCCTTGCGCTTGGCCTTGGCATCAGCGATGGCCGATTCGTGGGCGGCCTTGGCTTCCTTCTCGCAGACGTCCTTGTCGTTGCCCTTCATCGGACTGCACTTCTTCTTGGCCGCCTTGTAGTCGGCATCGGCCCTGGATTTGTCGGCCTTGTACTGGGAGGCGGCCGGATCGGCTGCGAATGCTGCGCCTTGCAGGCCGATGGCGGCTGCACCGAAGATCATGGTTGCGATGATTTTTTTCATTGTGTCCTTCCTCATGGTTTGCTTGGGTTGCGGCCGTGGGCCGTATTCTTATGCAGGCCGGCAGATGACCGGCCTGCGTCCTGCACCTTCACTCACACTCACTCCAACTCCTTGCCGTCGCCACGGTGGCTGCGCACACTGCGGCGACGCTACGACTGCGGGGTGCTTATTGACGCCAGTCCTTGTTGCGGTCTTCCCAGTCGCGGATCTGCTTTTCGGCTTCGTCCTTGCTCACGCCATAGGCTTCCTGCACACGGCCGGCCAGCTGGTCACGCTTGCCGGCGATGACGTCCAGGTCGTCGTCGGTCAGCTTGCCCCATTGCTCCTTGGCCTTGCCCTTGAATTGCTTCCAGTTGCCTTCCACGATGTCCCAGTTCATGTTGCTCTCCTTGTAGTGATGGATGGAATGGATCCGGTGCCAGCCGGATTACAGGCCCAGCAGATCGCTCATGTCGTCGGCATGTTCCTCTTCCTGTGCCATGATCTGGATCAGCAGGTGCTTGGTGGTGGGGTCGTCGTCGCCGATGCGTTCGATCATCTGGCGATAGGCTTCGATGGCCACGCGCTCTTCCACCAGGTTGGCGCGGATCATGTCCTTGATGTCCCCGGACTCGTCGTATTGCGCATGGCTGCGCTCGGCGATGGTCCTGGGATTGAAATCGGGCTCGCCATTGAGCTGCACGATGCGCTCGGCAATCTGGTCGGCGTGGCTTTGTTCTTCCTGGGCGTGCTGCAGGAACTCGCCCTTGATGGCTTCGACATCGAGGCCCTTGGCGGTGTAGTAATGGCGCTTGTAGCGCATCACGCACAGCAGCTCGGTGGCCAGGGCATCGTTCAACATCGCCACCACTTCTTCGCGGTTGCCGCGATAGCCTTCGGTGACGGCACCGTCATCGATCTTGCTGGCGGCGGCGCGGATGGCCTCCTTGTCGAGGTGGAAGGCCTGCTTGCTCTTGACGCTAGTCTGTGGGGGATTCTTGGTCATGGTCATTCCTTCTCTCCGGTTTCTTGACTAATGCGCTACACGCTGCGGGGGCAGTGGCGCGCCTGGCTGGATCCGGCATGCGGGCGGGCAGCGCCGGGTTCCGGGAAAAATGCGTGGACTCAGTAGCGATCTGCGCAGCGGCCCACCGCCAGACCGACCAACAGGCCAATGCCGGTGCCGATGGCAATCGCACGCCACGGGTTGGACTGCACGTAATCGTCGGTGGTAGTGACCACCTGGCGGCCCGTTTCGATCACGGCGGCCTGCGCATCCTGGGCGGTATTCAATGCCTGCTCCAGCAGGGCCTGGGCGCCGGCGCGCAGGTCATCGGCTTTCTTGCCGGTGGCGTTGGCGGCTTCGGCGAACATGTCCTGTGCCTGCTGCAACAGCGATTGCACATCGGTACGGACGGTCTTGAACTTGTTGGCTTGCATGCTTGCCCTCCTTGAATTCGTTACGGGTTGACCGGGTCGGCGGGGCTGGCCCGGCCACCCGGCGTGCGGCGCGCTCGGGCGCTGCTCACATCAGGTACTGCAGCACGATCAGCATCAGCACCGGCACGCCCAGAAGCCATCCGAGTACGAGCTTGTCCATGGTCATCTCCCTTGCTCTTGGTCTTGCGCTGATGCGTTGTGCTTTCTCTTGGCGAGTCAGGTGCAAGATACCGATGCCTTGTTGCGCTTTGTATCGGTGCCAGACCGATTGCCGTGTAGGACAAAGGCCCCATCGCCACCTGTTGCGCTGCGTCAGCGCTGTGCATCAATGCACAGCTGGTTGAACGAAAATGTTCAACGCCCTGATCTGCTTGCGTTCACAGCGAACCTGCGCGCTGGCGCAGGGAGCGTTTGATCAGGTCCTGCGCCTCGCCGACGGCGTGCAGGATGCGGCCGTCCATCTGGCGGCGCTGGGCGGCGCGCTGCAGCTGCACGTTGCCCAATACCGATCCCACGCTTTCCTGGAACTTGCCCAGCGCAAAGTTGAACTGGCCGGTGATCGTCTTCTTGTTCATGATGCGTTTCCTCGTGGTCAAGGGTTCAACATGGATTTCAAGGTGCAACACAGGTCTTGCGTGGGGATGTTCAGGTCAGCGGGGCCGGTTGCAGGGGTTGCAGTTGTCCCGGTGTGCCTCGACATCATGGGAAAAATGATAGCGAGCAGCTACTGTCCGGCTCTATAGGACGGCGGCCGATTGTCTTGTAGGACAAAGCGGAAAGCCTTGTGGGGATTGGAGTTGCGGCGGGTCAGGCAATCTGCACCGTAGCGCTTGCGGCAGGCAAAAGCACGGCCGCCTCCTACAGGGGCTTGCGCCGCCGTCCGATGGAATTCGGTCGGCCAGGCTCCTAGGATGGACATGTGCAACGACGGTCCCGCTTCCCGGATTGCGTGCATTGACCATCCCCACTATCGACAAGGAGAACATCATGGGCAAGTATTTCCTGGCGTGGCTGTGCGGCGTTCCCGCTTTTCTGCTGGTACTGATCTACTTCTTCGTCCATTGACCACCCGCTACCACCCGGCCGCGCTGCGACGGGCGGCCGACAAGAAAGGAGGGCAACATGAACAATGACCACCTCATCTCCACCCTGAATGACCTGATCCAGATTTCCATCGATGGCGAAAAGGGCTTCCGCGCCTGTGCCGACGATGCCCAGGAGCGCTACATTCCCTACAAGGAAACCTTCATGCAGCGCGCCACCGACTGTGCGCAGGCCGCGCTGGATCTGCAGGACCTGGTGCGGCGCCTGGGCGGCGAACCGGCCAGCCACAGCACCTTGGGCGGCACCTTGCATCGCCAGTGGGTCAACCTGAAGACCGCCATCACGGGACGCGATGACGAAAGCATCCTCGAAGAATGCGAACGCGGCGAGGATGCCGCCGTCAATGCCTATCGCAAGGCCTTGAGCGAGGATCTGCCGACCGATATCCGGCTCATCGTCGAACGCCAGTACCAGGGCGTGCTGGCCAATCACGACAAGGTGCGCAGCCTGCGCAATGAGGTGCGGGCGCGCAAGACGGCTTGAGGAGAGGATTCTTCCTCTCGCTGAGGACGAAAAAAAACGCAGCCTTGGCTGCGTTTTTTCATTGTCGACCTGATTTTCCGTAAATGATTTATATCATTTATGCAAATCTTGTCAGCGCACTGCCTTAGCCTTCTCCCAGATAAGCCGCCTTCACCCGCGGATCATCCAGCATCTGCTTGGCCTGCCCTTCCATGGTAATGAGGCCCGACTCCATCACATAGCCGCGATGCGCCGCCTCCAGCGCCAGCTTGGCGTTCTGTTCCACCAGCAGGATCGTGATGCCCTGGGCCGACACATTGCGGATCACTTCAAAGATCTTCTCCACCATGATCGGCGACAGGCCCATCGAAGGTTCATCCAGCAGCAGCAGCTTGGGATGGCTCATCAGCGCACGCGCCATCGCCAGCATCTGCTGCTCACCACCCGAGAGCGTACCCGCCATCTGCGCCGCACGTTCCTTCAGGCGCGGGAAGACCTCGAACCAGCGGTCGATGTCGGCCTGGATCTGGCCCTTGTCATTGCTGGTGTAGGCGCCCATGAGCAGGTTTTCCTGGATGCTCATGCGCGTAAAGACGCCACGACCTTCCGGCACCATCGCCAGCTTGTCCTTGACCAGCTCGAAGGACTTCTTGCCCTTCAACGGATTGCCGAGATAGTAGATGTGACCATCCACCTTGCTGCTGGGCAGCGTGCCGGTGATGGCTTTAAGGGTCGTGGTCTTGCCGGCGCCATTGGCGCCGATCAGGGTGACCAGCTCACCATCGTTGACCTCCAGGCTGATGCCCTTGACGGCCTGGATGCCGCCATAGGCCACGCTCAGTTGTTCGACTTTGAGGATATTGGTTGTCATGTTCTGTGGTCTCGCTTAATGTCCGGCGCCCAGGTAGGCTTCAATCACGGCCGGGTTCTTCTGCACGTCGGCCGGTACGCCCTCGGCAATCGGCTTGCCGTAGTCCAGCACGGTGATGCGATTGCACAGGCCCATCATCAGCTTCACATCGTGTTCGATCAGCAGGATGGTTTTGCCTTCGGCCTGGATCTTCACCAGCAGCTCGCGCAGGCCCAGCTTCTCGGTGGCGTTCATGCCGGCCGCCGGTTCATCCAGCGCCAGCAGTTGCGGATCGGTCGCCAGGGCACGAGCGATTTCCAGGCGGCGCTGGTCGCCATACGACAGGTGGCGCGCAGTGCGCTTGGAGAACTGGCCGATGCCCACGAAGTCCAGCAGGTGCTGCGACTTCGCGCGGATCGCCGCTTCTTCCTCACGCGCAGCCTTGTGGCGGAACACCGCACCGAAGACGTTCTGCTTGGTGCGCACGTGGCAACCGACCATCACGTTTTCCAGCACGGTCATTTCACCGAAGAGGCGAATGTTCTGGAAGGTCCGGGCGATGCCGGCCTTGGCCACTTCGTGCGGGGCGCTCGGCGAATAGGGCTTGCCGTCCAGTTCGAAGGTGCCGGTATCGGGTTGATACAGGCCCGTGATGACGTTGAAGAAGGTGGTCTTGCCGGCGCCGTTGGGGCCGATCAGGCCATAGATCTGGCCGCGCTCGATGGTGATGCCCACGCCGTTCAAGGCTTGCAGGCCGCCGAAACGCTTGCTGACGTCACGGATCTTGAGCAGTGTTTGTGTCATGTTCTGTGCTCCTGATATGGCTTAGGCTTTGACTTCGCCGGTGGTGCCGACTTTGGTATGGTCCACTTCGGGACGGTCTTCATGGCGCGGCGAGGGCCACAGGCCGGCCGGACGGGTCAGCATGATGATGACCATGGCCAGGCCGTAGAGCAGCTGGCGCAGCACTTCCGCATCGATCCACACACGGCCGAAGATCGCCATCTGCAGCGGCTCCACCACGTGGCGCAGCACTTCCGGCAGCGCTGCCAGGATCACGCCCCCCAGCACCACGCCAGGGATGTGGCCGATACCGCCCAGCACCACCATGGCCAGCACGGCGATGGATTCGGTCAGGGAGAAGGATTCCGGCGAAACGAAGCCCTGGAAGGCACCGAACATGGCACCGGCCACGCCACCAAACGAAGCACCCATGGCGAAAGCCAGCAGCTTGACGTTGCGGGTATTGATGCCCATCGCCTTGGCAGCGATCTCGTCTTCGCGGATCGCGACCCAGGCGCGGCCCAGGCGGGAATCCTGCAGGCGGCTGGAGAAGAAGATCACGAAGATGCACAGCACCAGGAACAGGTAGTAATACGCGTTGACCGAGGGCAGGCTCATGCCCAACACCTTGACCATCGAACCCGAACCCGGCTCGCCGGCCAGCGACACGCCGAACACGCGGATCGGATCGATCAGGTTGATGCCCTGCGGACCGTTGGTGATGTTGACCGGCGCGTTGAGGTTGTTCATGAAGATACGGATGATCTCGCCGAAGCCCAGCGTCACGATGGCCAGGTAGTCACCGCGCAGCTTCAGGGTCGGAGCGCCCAGCAGGGCCCCGAAGATCGCCGCCAGCACGCCCGAGATCGGTACGATCAGCCACAGCGAGAGGTGGATGCCGTTCTGCACGATCTGCGGACCGCACAGCCAGACCAGGAAATTGCCGATGGACGGATAGGTGTTGACGAAGGATTCGATCACCTGCGCAAACTGGGGCGAGGCCAGCAAGCCGGTGCTGTACGCACCGATGGCATAGAAGGCGATGTAGCCCAGGTCCAGCAGGCCGGCAAAACCCACCACCACGTTCAGGCCCAGGGCCAGCATGATGTAGAGCAGCGCCATATCCATGATGCGCACCCACGAATTGCCGAACTGCTGGGCGATCATGGGGAAGATGATCATCAGCGCCAACAGCACCAGCAGGCTGATGCGGGCCTGTTGGGGGTTGCGCTTCATGTCGAAGGTCATGAGAGCCATAGTGTTCTCTTCCGATTTTCTAAGTTCTGTTTTCTAAACTTTTAAGTATTCGTTTTTAAGTTTTTGAGACTTTAAAACTTAAAACTTATGCGCGATCTGCCACACGCTCACCCATGATCCCGGACGGGCGCAGGGTCAGCACGATGATCAGCACGATGAAGGCGAAGATGTCCTGGTAGTTGCTGCCCAGGAAGTTGCCGGTCAGGTCGCCGATGTAGCCGGCGCCCAGGCTTTCGATCAGGCCCAGCAGGATGCCGCCCAGCATGGCACCGTAGATGTTGCCGATACCGCCCAGCACTGCGGCCGAGAAGGCCTTCAGGCCCGGTACGAAGCCCATGGCGAATTGTGCGGTGGAGTAGTTGGCGGCCCACATCACGCCGGCGATCGCGGCCAGCGCCGCACCGATGCCGAAGGTGACGATGATGACGCGGTTGGCGTCCACGCCCATCAAGCCCGCAATGCGCGGGTTCTCGGCGGTGGCGCGCATGGCGCGGCCCATCTTGGTCTTTTCCACGATCAGCACCAGGCCGATCATCGCGGCCAGGGCCAGGATCAGCAGCATGATCTGGGTCGGCGAGATCAGGGCACCGGCGATGTTGACCGGAGTCGAGGGCATGATCTGCGGGAACGGCAGCGGGCTGCGGCCCCAGATCATCATGGCAAAGGTCTGCAGCAGGATCGACACGCCGATGGCGGTGATCAGCGGGGCCAGGCGCGGTGCATTGCGCAGCGGACGGTAGGCGATGCGCTCGATCAACAGGCTCACGATCACGCACACCGGAATGGCACCAACGATGGCGATGATCAGCTTGACGATGCCCGGCAGCTCAGGCGCCACCTGTTGCACCAATTTGAGGAGCGACAGGCCAACCATGGCCCCGACCATCAGGATGTCGCCGTGGGCAAAGTTGATCAGGTTCAGCACCCCGTACACCATGGTGTAACCCAGGGCGATCAGTGCGTACATGCTGCCTAGCACCAATCCGTTGATGATCTGCTGGATGAAAATGTCCATGAATAACTCTTCGATCTAAATGGATAACAAGAAAAACACGTGGGTCTGCACCAAAGCGGACACCGCGCGAAAGCATGTCGATTAGCAAAATCCGTTCCCGACAGTCGGGAGCGCGTTATCACTCTTCATAAAAAGGGTGAATGCGCTCCCCTCAAGCGGACTTGATGGCAGGGTCGGTCAAATCGGAAATCAGCCGCTGTTGCCGCGGCAACCCCTGGGGCTGGGGCTAGGGGCGGCGCGCCGGCTGGGCGCGCGCCCGGGAGGTCTTCGCCGGAGGCACCGGGCGGGGCCGGTGCGCAGATGCTCTTGCATATGAATGTCTCCCGTCTCTGAATGACGCCGCCTTGGCGGCGCCCTGCCCACTTTGGTGAGGGCTAGCGCTCGGCCGCCTTTTGGGCGGTCCGTCGATAATGGTGCGGAATTATACGCAGAAGATTCCAACAATCGAGCACAAACAATCGCCTGTTACAGAAGAAAGTGCGGTAAGACCAATGAATCGCCGTACATATTCACAACAACTCTCGCGGAAATGAAACAGGCCCGCATCAGCGGACCTGTTTGCGCAAACGCCGGGCGGCTTTTCTGCCCGGACATTCATATTTCATCACATCGGTTTACGGGACTCAGGCCGACTCGGCCGACGAGGTGCGCGCTCCCAAGCCCTTGGGCAGGGGGAAGGTGACGTTTTCTTCAATACCGTCCAGGACGCGCACGCTGCGGGCGCCGATTTCCTTGATGCGATCGATCACGGCCTGCACCAGCACCTCCGGTGCCGATGCACCGGCCGTCACGCCGATGCGCTGGCGTCCGGCGATCCATTGCGGATCGATCAGGGCAGCGTTGTCGACCATGAAGGCCGGCACGCCCTTCTTCTCGGCCAACTCGCGCAAGCGGTTCGAATTGGAGCTGTTGGGACTGCCCACCACGATCACCACGTCCACCTGCGGGGCCATGAATTTGACGGCCTCCTGGCGGTTGGTGGTGGCGTAGCAGATGTCGCCCTTCTTGGGTTCGGCAATGGCCGGGAAGCGTGCGCGCAGGGCCGCGATGATGTCGGCCGTGTCGTCCACCGACAGCGTGGTCTGGGAGACATAGGCCAGCAGCCCGGGATCGGCCACCTGCAGGCGCTCCACGTCTTCCACCGTTTCCACCAGGTGCATGCCGGCTTCGGTCTGGCCCATGGTGCCTTCGACCTCGGGGTGGCCGGCGTGGCCGATCATGATTATTTCACGGCCTTCGCGGCGCATCTTGGCCACTTCCATATGCACTTTCGTGACCAGCGGGCAGGTGGCATCAAACACCGTCAGGCCACGCTCGGCCGCCTCGGCCTGGATCGCCTTGGATACACCGTGCGCCGAGAAGATGACCGTATTGCCGGCCGGCACGTCGGCCAGTTCCTCGATGAAGACCGCACCCTTGGCCCGCAGGTCGTTGACCACATAGGCGTTGTGCACGATTTCGTGGCGCACGTAGATGGGCGCGCCGAACTGCATCAGCGCGCGCTCGACGATCTCGATGGCGCGGTCCACGCCCGCACAGAAACCACGGGGCTGGGCCAGCAGGATTTCGGAGTCGGCTTGTTCCATGGTCATGGTAATTCCTTGATTCTTCAAAACATTGCGAGGGTCATCTCGCCAAATGACGAGGCGATTACAGGATTCCGATGATTTTTACTTCGAACTTCAGCGTTTGCCCGGCCAGCGGGTGATTGAAGTCGAAAATTGCGCCATCATCATCAATCGCTCGCAGGATGCCGGCAAAGCGGCCGCCACCGGGGGCGGCGAAATCGACCAGATCACCGACGCGGTACTGCTCGTCCATGGACGAGTTTTCTTCCAGGGTGGCGCGGGAGATGCGCTGGATCAGCTCATCGCTGCGCGCACCGAAAGCCTGCTCCGGGCTCAGCTCGAAAGTCTGGTGCGTGCCCTCGGGCAGGCCCAGCAGGCAGCTCTCCAGGAAAGGCGCCAGCTGGCCCTGGCCGAACTGCAGGGTGGCCGGGTTTTCGTTGAAGGTGCTGACGATATCTTCGCCATCCAGCGAGGCCAGGCGGTAATGCAGGGTGAGGTAGGCGTTTTCGGTGACGACGGGAACGGTTGGGCTGGACATGGCTGGGAAACGGGAAGATGCACAAGAGCCCGCTATTGTAAGCCACGTTGGGCCGATACGCCGCCGACGGCTGCATCCTGGTGCAGTGGCCGGATGCAGCATCGGTCGCTTCCTTGCGGCGGCGCAAGCGCACTGCAGCGGTGTTCATATTCTTTTGGCGCGATCCCGGGCGGGGTCGTCCGCAGTATCCCCTCTCAAGTGCAAAGGAGATTCACATCATGACCATGACCATCATCGATTGGCCCAAGGACCAGCGGCCACGCGAACGCCTGCTGGAGTGGGGCCCTGCAGCCCTCTCGGACGCGGAATTGCTGGCGATCTTCCTGCGGGTGGGCACACCGGGCAAGACCGTGATGGAGGTGGCCATGGACCTGCTGCAGCGTTTCGGCTCGCTGGGGGCACTGTGCAATGCAGCCCAACGGGATCCAACCCTGGGCAGCGGCCTTGGCCCGGCCAAATGCGCGCAGATATCGGCCTCCCTGGAGCTGGCCAAGCGCGCCATCAACGCCAATCTGAAGGAAGAGTCGGCCCTCAACTCCACCCGGGCCGTGGGCGAATATCTCAAGCTGATCTTCGCCGGCAAGGAACATGAATGTTTCGTCGCCCTCTTCCTGAACATGCGCAACCAGTTGCTCGCTACGGAAGAAATGTTCAGAGGCACGCTGAACCATACGGTGGTTTATCCGCGTGAAGTGGTCAAGGCCGCGCTGCGCCATAACGCCGCCTCGGTCATCGTGGCCCACAATCACCCCTCCGGCTGCCCGCAGCCCAGCGAGGCAGACCTGCGCCTGACGGGCACGCTCAAGCAGGCACTGGCGCTCATTGAGGTGGAGTTGCTGGATCATGTCGTGGTCGCCGGGACACGCCTGTACTCCATCGCCCATCACGCCCAGACTTGATACCAAGCCTCGCCAACAGGCCGCAAACCCTTGCCGGGACTGGGATAGCGCCCGACGGGGCGGAGCCCGCGAAACAATGTTTCCGAAATTGTTAAATCAACCGCGCACAACAAGACACAATTGTTTTTCGCAAGTCATTGAAAAACCTGAGTTTTTTCCATATACTCTCGTTTTTCCCAAATTCGGAAATTTTTAAGGAGTCTCACATGGCACGTGTCTGCCAAGTCACCGGGAAGGGGCCGATGGTCGGCAACAACGTTTCCCATGCAAACAACAAGACCAAGCGTCGTTTCCTGCCCAACCTGCAGAACCGCCGCATTTTCGTCGAATCCGAGAACCGCTGGGTTTCGCTGCGTTTGTCCAACGCCGGCCTGCGCGTGATCGACAAGATCGGCATCGATGCCGTTCTGGCCGATCTGCGTGCTCGTGGCGAAAAAGTCTAATTAGCAGAGTAAAGGAAATCTATCATGGCGAAATCCGGCCGCGACAAAATCAAACTGGAGTCGACCGCAGGTACTGGTCACTTCTACACCACCACCAAGAACAAGCGTACTACGCCCGAAAAGATCAGCATCATGAAGTTCGATCCCAAGGCACGCAAGCACGTGGAATACAAGGAAACCAAGATCAAGTAATTGATCCCGGTATCCCGATGAAAAACCCGCAGAGCACTCTGCGGGTTTTTTGTTGCCTGCTGCCGGCGGCATGGCCTGGCCGGGCGCCATGCCTGACAGCGCTGCAGGGTCAGGGGAGCAGCAGCTGCACATGCCTGTCGGCCAGGCGCTCCTCCGGTTTCCCATTTTTTGGCAAGAAGCTTCACTACCCGCAGGCGCAGGCTCAAAAAAAATCCCCGCAGAGTACTCTGCGGGGATTTTTCATTTCTTTTCCTTCACATCCGGCTTTTACCCCGGAGGATCGGACTCACCAGCCAGGGTCAGGCGTAGCTGCGCAGGCGCAGGGCGAAGTCACGCAGGGCCTTCACACCGGAAGCCTCGGCGCGGGTGCACCAGTCTTGCAGTTGCTGCAGCAGCTGTTCGCGGGTGGAGTGCGAACGCTCCCAAATGGCGCTCAGTTCGATGCGCATCTCATGCATGGTCTGCAGCGCCTTGCTGTGGGCGAACAGTTCCGACAGTTGCTGCTTCTGGCCGTCTTCCAGGCGGCCCGGCTCACGCTGCAGCAGCTTCTTGGAAGACTTCAGGAAGCGCGATTCCAGCTTGGCCTTCTCGATCAGGTGATCCAGCTCGTCCTTCCAGGCGCTCTTGAGGGAACGCGCGTACTTGGCGGTCACGTCGTAGCGGTTGGCGATGACCGACTGCAGGGTGTCGAAGTCGATGACGGCCTTCTGGCGGTCGAACTTGGGCACCGGCAGGACCTTCTTGACCTTGGCCAGGCCGAAGGTTTCGAGGATGCGGATATACATCCAGCCGACGTCGAACTCATACCACTTGGCCGAGAACTTGGCCGAGGTACCGAAGGTGTGGTGGTTGTTGTGCATCTCTTCGCCACCGATCAGGATGCCGATCGGGAACAGGTTGGTCGATGCATCCACGCAGTCATAGTTGCGGTAACCCCAGAAGTGGCCCAGGCCATTGACCACGCCAGCGGCCCAGAACGGGATCCACGCCATCTGCACGGCCCACACGGTCAGGCCGATGGCGCCGAAGAGCAGCACGTCGATGATCAGCATGATGCCCACGCCCTGCCAGCCGTACTTGCTGTAGATGTTGTGTTCCAGCCAGTCGTCGGGGGTGCCGTGACCGAACTTCTCCATGGTCTCGGCATTCCTGGATTCGGAACGGTACAACTCGGCGCCCTGCCACATCACCTTCTGGATGCCGCGGGTCTGCGGGCTGTGCGGGTCTTCTTCGGTCTCGCACTTGGCGTGGTGCTTGCGGTGGATGGCGGCCCATTCCTTGGTCACCATGCCGGTGGTCATCCACAGCCACAAACGGAAGAAGTGGCTGGGGATCGCGTGCAGTTCGAGCGCGCGATGCGCCTGGCAACGATGCAGGTAGAGAGTCACGCCCACGATGGTGATGTGGGTCATCACCAGTGTGTAAATGACAATCTGCCAACCGGACGCATGCAGCAGGCCGTTGGCAACAAAGTCGAGGATCGCATCAAGGGTCATCAGTACAACTCCAAATAGAGAACAACTATCGGACTACAAAACAGGATTATTACTTGTTCCGTGAAAATGGTTTTATTTTCTTTTAATTGCCGGGCATTGTACGCGAATTCTGCGTCTCTGGGCCATCAGGATTTTCCTGGCGCGTACTTTGGCGGAAGCTGCGCTCATCCATGATGCGAATGTCGCGTTTGGGATGCGCCACCTGGATGCCATGTTGCTTGAAGGCAGCCCAGATGGCCCGGTTGACGTCGGACAGCACATTGAGCCGCCCGTTTTCGGGATCGGTGATCCAGAACCCCAGCTCCAGATCCAGTCCGTCGGCGCCAATCTTGATCAGCAAGGCTTGCGGGGCGGTCTGCTGAGAGACCCGTTGTACCCCAAGTGCGGCCTGTTCCATGATACCCAAGACCGTTTCCACATCATCCTGGTACAGAATTGTAAGCTGTGTGGACAAACGTACAATGCGATGGGTCAAGGAATAGTTTTGTACCGGATTGGAGACAAATAGTTCATTCGGCAGCACCGATTCGATCCCATCCAAGCCTTCGAGGATGGTATAGCGGGTATTGATCTGGGTGACCTTGCCGAAATATTTATCCACGGCAACCATGTCGCCGATGACCATGCTGCGCTCCAGCAGGATCACGAAGCCGGACACATAGCTGCTGGCAATCTTCTGCAGGCCCAGACCGATACCCACACCCAGCGCGCCACCGAAGACCGACAGTACCGTCAGGTCAATTCCCACTAGCGACAGGCTGACCAGGAAGGCGATCAGGATCAGCAAGGCCCGCATCATGCGCGCCACCACCGTGCGCAGCGATGAATGCATGCCGCTGAACTTCATCAGGCGGTTTTCCAGCACCGTGCCTATCCACAGGGCAATGATGAGGGTGACCAGGACCGAGGCCGCGCCTTGCAACATCGTCAATAGCGACACATTGTGGCGTGCCAGCGGCAAGGTAGTGCTATCGAGATAATCGACGAAATCCGGCCACAGGCCGGTAATCCACAGCACCACGCACAGCCAGACCACCAGCGCGATGACCTTTTCCGACAGGTGCAGCAGCGCGCCGACCGTCGCATCCTTCACGAAGATGCCGCGCAACACGTAGAACACGAAGCGCATCGCCACCTGGGCAATGGTCAGCGGGAACATGATTTCCCACAGCGTGACGGCATGGTGGCCGTGCTTCAGGATGTGATAGGCCGCCGTCAGCAAACCCAGGGCCAGTAGCGGCGAGAGCACGCGGGCGAAGCTCTTGACGCCGATCTGCATCACCAGCGACTGCTTCTCGCCATCGGCCGGCAACACGAAGCGCGCGCGCAGCCAGCGCGACAACCCGATGCCGCCCAGCAGCGAGAGCGCAATCACCACCAGTTGGCGCAGCAGGTCGACGGTGCTGACGTCGGTGAACAGGGAAAAGAAATGATCGGTCATGGATCAGGGTGCCGCTTGCGCATCCTGGCGGTGGCGCTGCCAGTTGCTGGCGTAGCGCGCGGCCAGTGGCGGGTTCTTGCCGAGGATGAGGACATTCTCGGCATTCTTGTGCTGGGCCGACCAGGTGAAGTTGTAGCTGCCTGTAATGACGGTCGCCGTAGGCAAGGCCGCATCGATGATGATGACCTTGTTGTGGGCGTTGCGGTAATCGGTTTCCAGCCAGACCGGAATGCCGGCCGCACGCAACTGGCGCAGGCGGTCCTCGGAATTCTTGTCGAGCTGGCCCGCATCCATCAGCACGCGCACGTCGATGCCACGCTTGCGGGCGGCCACCAGGGCATCGGTGATGGGGCGGCTGGTCAGCAGGTAGGCTTGCATCAGGATCTGGCGCTGCGCCGCATTGAGCTGGCCGACGATCAGGGCTTCGATGTCATCCCAGGGTGCAAAGGCGGACTGGATCGTCCCCTGCGCGGCCACGACCGGTGGCGGCGGCAGGGCTTCCCTGGCCTGCAGGCCGGGGACGGCAAGCGCCGCCAGCAGGCCGGCGGCCAGGCAAGGCATCCAGACCCGGCGCATCATGATGCGGCGCGGCGCTCCAGGACGGCAGCGAAGAAACCATCCGTCTGGTGCTGGTGCGGCAGCAGCTTGAGGAAGTCGCCGGTATCCAGCGCAATCTTCTGTTCGGCCAGCACTTCGCTCATCGGGCGCAGCGTGAAGTCGGGATGTGAAGCGAGGAAGTCGGCGATGACTTCATCGTTTTCCTCGTCCAGGAAGCTGCAGGTGCCGTACACCAGGCGGCCACCCGGACGCACCAGGCGCGCGGCACTGGCCAGGATGGAGCCTTGTTTGGCACGCATCTCGGTGAGCGTCTCCACGGTCTGGCGCCACTTCATGTCGGGATTGCGGCGCAGGGTGCCCAGGCCGCTGCAGGGCGCATCAACCAGCACGCGATCAAGCTTGCCCGCCAGGCGCTTGACCTTGGCGTCGTTCTCGTGGGCAATCACCACCGGATGCACGTTGGACAAGCCGCTGCGCGCCAGGCGCGGTTTGAGCTTGGCCAGGCGCTTTTCGGAGACGTCGAAGGCATACAGGCGGCCGGTATTGCGCATCAGCGCGCCCAGCGCCAGGGTCTTGCCACCGGCACCGGCGCAGAAATCGACCACCATCTCGCCACGCTTGGCACCCACGATCTGGGCCAGCAGCTGGCTGCCTTCATCCTGCACTTCGATGGCACCGTCCTTGAACAGCGGCAGATTCTGCAGGGCGGGCTTCTTGAACACGCGCAGGCCCAGCGGCGAATACGGCGTCGGCTCGCAAGCCACCGGGGCCTTGGCCAGTTCGGCCATGACCGTTTCGCGGTCGGCCTTGAGGGCGTTGACGCGCAGATCCAGCGGTGCCGGGCGGTTCATGGCATCGGCCAGTTGCAGGGTGGATTCTTCTCCCATGCGGGCGACCAGCTTTTCCCACAACCAGGGCGGGAGGTTGCTGCGCATCTGCGGGGCCAGCTGGGTGCGGTCGATCTGGGCCACGCGCTCCAGCCATTCGGCTTCGCCTTCCTGGAGCCCTGCGATGGATTCGGCGCCGACCGCATCGGCCAGGCCCAGCAGGGCCAGGCGGCGCATCATCGGGCCGCTGCCGGATTCGGCGAAGTTGGTCAGCACCGTCTTGTTGCGCAGCAGGCCATAGACCGCCTCGGCGATCACGCCACGCTCGCGGCTGCCCAGGCGCGGGTTCTCGCGGAAATAGCGCGACAGGGTGACGTCGGCCGGGCCGGTAAAACGCAGCACTTCGCGCAGCAGTTCTTCGGTATGGGGGATGATCGCGGGAGGCAATCTCATGCTAGGTCCTTCAGATTCAATTCAAGATAAGGGTTGCGCGGCGGCGCTTGCTCGTTTGCTGGCCTGCCCGTTTGTGGTTCAGGCCTCGGCGGCCAGGCGCACGCGGGCGCCCTCCAGCGCCAGGCGACCTTGCACGAACCAGCGCACGGCGCGCGGATAGATCACATGTTCCTGTTCCAGCACACGCTCGGCCAGCGTCTCTTCGCTATCCTCCTCCAGCACCGGCACCGCCGCCTGGGCCACGATGGGACCGTGGTCGAGGTCGGGCGTGACGAAGTGCACGGTGGCGCCATGCAGCTTCACGCCGGCCGCCAGTGCCTGGCGGTGCGTCGCCAGGCCAGGGAAACTGGGCAGCAGCGACGGATGGATGTTGAGCATGCGGCCCTGGTAATGATTGACGAACGGTGCCGTCAGGATCCGCATGAAGCCGGCCAGCACCACCAGGTCCGGCGCAAACTTATCGATCTGCTCGCGCAAAGCGGCATCGAACTGGTCGCGCGTGGGATAGTCGCGGTTGGCGATCACGGCCGTGGCAATGCCGTGGCTGGCGGCGAATTCCAGGCCGCTGGCGTCGGCGCGGTTGCTGATGACGGCGGCGATTCTGGCAGGCCACCGCTCGGCCTGTGCGGCACGGACGATGGCTTCCATATTGCTGCCTCGTCCGGAAATCAGGATGACAATGCTTCTCATGGTGTGCGCATTGTACCTGCTGAGGACCTGTCCGCCGCCGTTTTTCACGATGTGAAAGGGGTGGCGTGGCGTAAAAGATTTATCAAATAGTTACTGCTATTCACTGGAAGGAATAGAAAACCCGGAACGGCACCTTCTTTTCCGCCCAATAATCGGCGGCATCGCGGAAGACGTCCAGCAGCGTCTCGCGCGCTTCCTTGTCGAATTTCTGGGTATTGGGCAGTTGTTCCAGCACCACGACGAAACCGATCTGCTTGCCGGCCTTGTGAGTCAGGTCGGTGAGGCAATCATGCAGGGCGTCGAAATTCTTGCCGAAGTGGCGGGGAAAGTGAAAAGCGGTGGCGATGGTGGTCAGCACCTGCTGCTTGGTCACGGCCTCGGCGCAATAGGCATAGAGAAAATGCTGCTGCAGGTGCGCGGCCTCCTGCTGCAGCTCGGTCACGCGGAAGGCGCGGATCGATTGCACGATATTGGGCGGCACCGTTTTGAACAAACTCATTTTCCCTTCAGTATCCATAGGCGGGGCAGTGTGGCTGTCTTGGTTGTAGTGGCTGGCTGGGCTGACCTGTCGGGTGGCGCTGGCTGCAGCAGGGCCTGCGCGCCCTGCCCTGCTCCCGGGGCGATCACTCGCGTATCCGGCTGAAGGTCTTGTAATGATCGCTGGTGTAATAGTATTCACCGGAAGAAGCCGGCTCTCCCCCGCTGATGATGCGGCGCGCGCCGCGATTGCGGGCACGCGGCGTCTTGACGGTGTATTCGCGATAATACCCGCGCTTTTGCTTGGGCAAAACCCCTTCATAGTTGCCGAAGACGCTGCCATCCTTTTCATACGGGAAGGGGCCGCCCTGACGGATCAGGGCCAGGGTCTGCTGCGCCTCGCGCGGCAGTTGCGCCACGCTGACCTCCGGCAATTCGCCCGGGGCAGGACCGCGCGCCTGCACCGGCGCAGCCAGCATCAAGGCCGTCAGCAGCACCAGCCAATAGCGGGCGAAGAAAGAGGAAATGAAGCGGGCTCGCATCTGCATCATCTGCATTGATTCTCTTAATTGCAGTTTTGTCAATTAATGGCAACAGTATCCGGTAGGGTAACGTGTTGCTTTCAGCTAGGCAACCACGGCAGGTCAGGAATTTGACCGGCAGCAAATCAGGCAGAGGCTTGGAGCAGCCGGGCGGTATCCGGTTCAAAAAAGGCCAGCACCTCGTCGCGCTTGGCGTAGGTATCGCTTTGGCCCAGCGCGATCAGCTCGCGTGTGAAGCTTTGTTCAAACAGCAGGTAGGAGGCCAGCGCCGAACCGCGTGCCTCGGTGGCGCCGATGCCGCCCAGCATGGTGCGGATCGGACGCGGCAGGTCGCCCACGTGGCGGCTGGCGATGCTGTCGATGCGTTGGGAGGGGGAAATCACCAGGGTGCGGATCGGCTTCAGGGGCGTATGACGGCGCTGCTCTTCGTTCAGGACCGACAAGGTTTGATTGACGCGGTTGATGCGTTCGATGTCAGCCGAAAGCCCATCGAGGAAGATACCCGACATCGCATGCCCGGCCACCTGGGCCAGGCTGGGGTAATGCGGGGTATTGGTGGGCGCCTGCTCGCCCTTCTCGCCCATGCGGCCGGCGCCGATGATGAGCACCTTGGTGGCCCCCAAGTGGATGGCCGGGGAAATCGGCGCGATCTGGCGCATGGAACCATCCCCGCAATACTCGCAGCGGCCGTCGATGTACACCGGAATGGCCGGAAAGATGAAGGGAATGGCAGAAGAGGCCAGCAAATGGTCGATGCCAATCTGGTCGCGCATGGCCAGGCGCTGGGTGCGGCGCCAGGGTTCGATCTCCTCGGCGCATTGGTAGAAGGTGATGTGCTGGCCGCTGGTGTAGGAGGAGGCGGTGACTGCCAGCGCATGCAACTGCCCCTCGGCCAGTGCAGCATCCAGGCGCGGCAGGTCCAGCAGGCGGTGCAGCATGCTCACCAGCGGGGTATTGTCCAGCAGGGAATTGGGCGGATTGGCGCGCCACTTGCGCAGCAGCCAGCCGAAGGAAAACAGCGACAGCCAGCGCGCACCCGAACGGATCACGCCCAGCGAATCGGCACGATAGACCTGCTCCACCTGGAAATTGCTCCACACCGCCATCAGCTCGCGCACGGCCTCGCCGAAGTCATCGGCGCGGCAGGCCAGCGCGGTGCCGTTGATGGCTCCGGCCGAGGTACCGCAGATGATGGGGAAGGGATTGCTGTGTACCGGCCAGCCGGCTTCGAGCAGGATCATCGAGATGGCGTTGAGCACGCCCACCTGGTATGCCGCCCGCGCACCGCCACCGGTCAGGATCAAGCCTGTTTTGTGTTCCATTGTCTCCATGAGGGGAGCTTATCAGCAGCTCCCCCGCTGTGGACAAAAGAATTGGCAGGCAAATGCCGCTTATTTGGGTTGCATGCGGATGGCGCCATCCAGGCGGATGGTCTCGCCATTCAACATCACGTTTTCGATGATGCCCTTGGCCAGCTGCGCATACTCGGCTGCACGTCCAAGACGTGGCGGGAACGGCACGGCCTGGCCCAGCGAATCGCGCACTTCCTGGGGCATGGCCTGCATCATGGGGGTTTCGAAGATACCGGGGGCAATCGTCATGACGCGAATGCCGCTGCGCGCCAGGTCGCGCGCCATCGGCAGGGTCATGGCGACGATGGCGCCCTTGGAGGCGGCATAGGCGACCTGCCCGATCTGGCCATCGTAAGCGGCCACCGAGGCGGTGTGGATGATGATGCCGCGCTCGCCATCCTCCTGCGCTTCCGACTTCGCCATGGCCTCGGCGGCGAAGCGCGCCATGTTGAAGCTGCCGACCAGGTTGATGTTGAGGGTCTTCATGAACAGGGCCATGCCGTGCACGCCGTTCTTGCCCACCAGCTTCTCGGCCGGTGCGATGCCGGCGCAATTGACCAGTCCGCGCAGGCTGCCCAGCGCCTGCGCGGCGCTTACCACGGCCTGGGCATCCTCTTCCGAACTGACGTCGCAGCGCACGAAGACGGCGCCCAGTTCCTGCGCCAGCTGGCCGCCGGCTTCTTCGTTGAGGTCAGCCAGCACCGGCTTGCCGCCGCCTGCGGCGATCATGCGGGCGGTCGCGGCGCCCAGGCCGGACGCCGCGCCGGTGACGATGAAAACATTTCCTTCGATACGCATGGAGTCTCCTGATTTTTATCGGTGCTCAACAAGGCGGATAGCCTGGCCGGCGAACCGATGATGATGGGATGCATCGGGGCATTATTTGACGAATCGGCCAGCCTGGCAATGCAGGCCGGCCCATCGCGGTGCGGGAGATTATGCGCATGCCGCCGCACGGCTGACTATCCGCGCGGCGACAATCATGAGGCAAGTCAGCTTGCGTCAGCTCCGGTCAGGAGACCGCCGGCAACAGCGGCACCAGCAGCAAGGCCACGATGTTGATGATCTTGATGAGCGGATTGACCGCAGGCCCGGCCGTATCCTTGTAGGGATCGCCCACGGTATCGCCCGTGACGGCGGCCTTGTGGGCGTCCGATCCCTTGCCGCCGTGGTGGCCATCCTCGATGTATTTCTTGGCGTTGTCCCAGGCGCCGCCACCGGTGGTCATCGAGATTGCCACGAACAGCCCCGTAACGATTGTCCCCATCAACAGCCCGCCCAGCGCCGACGGCCCCAGCAGCAGGCCGACCAGGATCGGCACGATTACCGGCAGCAGCGAGGGCAGGATCATCTCGCGGATGGCGGAGGAGGTCAGCATGTCCACGGCGCGGTCGTACTCGGGCCGCCCGCTGCCATCCATGATGCCGGCGATGTCGCGGAACTGGCGCCGCACCTCCACCACCACTGCACCGGCGGCGCGCCCTACCGCTTCCATCGCCATGGCGCCGAACAGATAGGGAATCAGCCCGCCGATGAACAGGCCAATGATGACGGCAGGACTGGAGAGGTCGAAGCTGGCCGTCTTGCCGACCGACTCCAGCGCATGCGTGTAATCGGCAAACAGCACCAGCGCCGCCAGGCCCGCCGAACCGATGGCATACCCCTTGGTAACGGCCTTGGTGGTATTGCCCACCGCATCGAGCGGATCGGTGATGGCCCGCACCGAATCGGGCAAGCCCGACATCTCGGCGATGCCGCCGGCGTTGTCGGTGATGGGGCCATAGGCATCGAGCGCCACCACGATGCCGGCCATGGAAAGCATGGAGGTCGCCGCAATCGCAATCCCGTACAGCCCCGCCAGCCAATACGACGCGAGGATCGCCGCGCATACCGCCAGCACCGGATAAGCAGTGGACTTCATCGACACCCCCAGCCCGGCAATGATGTTGGTGCCATGCCCGGTCGTGGAGGCCTCGGCGATGTGGCGCACCGGCTTGAAGTCGGTACCGGTGTAATACTCGGTGATGTAGACCATCAGGCCGGTAAGCACGATGCCCACCACCGCCGCGCCCATCAGCGGCACGCGCAGTTCGGGCGGCAGCAGCAGCCAGGTGACCACCGCAAAGCCCACCAGCGACAGCCCGGCCGACCACCACAGGCCGGTGTAGAGGGCCGACATGATTTTCTTGCCCGGCTGCGCTTTGACCATCGCGCAGCCGACGATGGAAGCGAGGATGGAGACGCCGCCCAGCGCCAGCGGATAGAGCACCGCCAGGGTTTCCAGTCCCGTCAACATCAGGCTGCCCAGCAGCATGGTGGCCACCAGCGTGACCACGTAGGTCTCGAACAGGTCGGCGGCCATGCCGGCGCAATCACCCACGTTGTCGCCCACGTTGTCGGCGATCACGGCGGGGTTGCGCGGATCATCCTCGGGGATGCCGGCCTCGACCTTGCCCACCAGGTCGGCACCCACGTCCGCTCCCTTGGTGAAGATGCCACCGCCCAGCCGCGCAAAAATCGAAATGAGGGACGCCCCGAAGGCCAGACCGATCAGCGGCTGGATGGCGTCATGCAGGCTGACCGCACGGCCCTGCCCATAGACATACAGGGCCCAGAAGAACAGCGACACCCCCAGCAATCCCAGGCCCACCACCAGCATGCCGGTGATCGCCCCGCCCCGGAAAGCCACGCCCAGCGCCTCGTTCATGCCGCGCGTGGCAGCCTGGGCGGTGCGCACATTGGCACGCACCGAGACGTTCATGCCGATGAAGCCGCAAGCGCCCGACAATACCGCGCCCAGCAGAAAGCCGATGGCCGTCAGCCAGCCCAGGCCCGGAATCAGGGCAATCACGATCAGCAGCACCACCCCGACCATGGCAATGGTGCGGTACTGGCGCGCCAGATACGCCGCCGCGCCCTGCTGGATGGCCAGGGCGATTTCCTGCATGCGGGGATTGCCGGGGTCCTGCTTGAGAATCCAGCTACGTGAAACCAGGCCATAGATCACCGCGACCAAGCCGCAGGCAATGGCAAACCACAGGGCAAGTGCCATCTTCGTCTCCTTTGTTATCACGACTCATCAACAATCACGAACATCCGCCGCGCCGTCCGGGCTGTGCTGCTGCCCGTTCATCGCCGCCGATACTGCGCCTGCAAATTGCGTCGCCCTTCTTCTTGGAGTTGTTCTGTCTTGCCGGGCCGCCGGTGCCGCGCCCTCGGGCGGGCGTGGCTACCGGTGATCGGTTTACTTAGTTTTTGCAGTCTGTGGCGCTGGATGCAGCAAGCGCGACAGCATAAAAAAAGCGGACCGAAGTCCGCTTCACTTTACTCCGCCAGGGCGGCAAATGCACGATCCCTGATTTCTTCCACCGGACCCACGCCGGCGATCTTGCGATACTTCGGCGCACCCGGCTGGCCCGATTCGGCCCACTTGCCGTAGTAGCCCAGCAGCACTTCGGTCTGGTCGTGATACACGGCCAGGCGCTTCTTGACGGTTTCTTCCTTGTCGTCGTCGCGCTGGATCAGCGGTTCGCCGGTCAGGTCATCCTTGCCCTCGACCTTGGGCGGGTTGAACTTGACGTGATAGGTGCGGCCCGAACCCGGGTGCACGCGGCGACCGCTCATGCGTTCGACGATGGCGCTGTCGGGCACGTCGATTTCCAGCACGTAGTCGATGGCCACGCCGGCTTCCTTCATGGCGTCGGCCTGGCGCGTGGTGCGCGGGAAGCCGTCGAACAGATAGCCATTGGCGCAGTCAGCCTGCTGCAGGCGATCCTTGACCAGGCCAATGATGATGTCATCGGAAACCAGACCACCTGCATCCATCACCTTCTTGGCCGCGATGCCAAGCTCGGTGCCCGCTGCCACGGCCGCGCGCAGCATGTCACCGGTGGAGATTTGCGGAATGTTGAATTTTTCCTTGATAAAAGTGGCTTGCGTGCCTTTACCGGCACCAGGCGCTCCTAAAAGGATGAGGCGCATGACGTTTCCTAAATTGAGGGTTTCTGAAATATGAATGCTTGAATTCTTTTGCGACGTGATGACAGAGGATCGCTGCCATCTGGACGGTTATGCAGCTTGTTTGCGCGCCGTTTGCATCAGCTCTGGGACGAAACTTACCACAAAATCTTACCGAACCATGACAAACGCCTGATTTTTAAGCAGTCTCCAGGCGCAGATTGTGTCGTGTCAGCTTGACATGGAACTTACAGCAAGCCGATCCGGCCAGTCTTGCGCCGGATCATGCCTGCCGCGCAGAAAATCAGAGCGCGGAGATGGTCTGGACCAGCGGGCTGTCAGGCGGCGCCTCGAAATGCTTGCGCACGCGCAACAGATCCTCGGGCGTATCGACGCCAGCCTCGGGCACCAGCGACGTGACGTGGACCGCGATGGCATGGCCGTGCCAGAGCACGCGCAGCTGTTCCAGCGCCTCGATACGTTCCAGCGGGGCCGGGGCCAGCGTCGGGTAGAGCTGCAGGAAACGGTTGCTGTAGGCATACAGCCCGATGTGGCGCAGCGGCACGTATTCATTGGCATGATCCGGTCCGCTGGCGTCAGGCAGCGTATCGCGCGACCTGGCGAAGGCGTCGCGATGCCAGGGAATGGTGGCGCGCGAGAAATACATGGCGCAGCCTTCCTTGTTCAGCACCACCTTGACCACGTTGGGATTGAAGGCATCCTCGGCGGTCTCGATGGCGTGCGCGGCCGTGGCCATGGGCACGCCGGCCTTGATGTGAGCGGCGGTGGCGGCGATCAGGCCGGGATCGATCAGCGGCTCGTCGCCCTGCACGTTGACCACCACCTCGTCGTCGGCCAGGCCCAGGGCGGCGGCCACTTCGGCGATGCGGTCGGTGCCGGAGGGATGGTCGGCGCGGGTCATGGCCACGTCGATGCCATGCTGCTGGCAGGCGGCGTGGATGTCGTGATGGTCGGTGGCCACGATGATGCGGGTCGCGCCCGAGAGCGCAGCGCGCTCGGCCACGCGCACGATCATGGGCTTGCCCCCGAGGTCGGCCAGGGGCTTGTTGGGCAGGCGCGTGGAAGCCAGGCGCGCCGGGATGATGACGGTAAAGGTCATGGAATCAACCGCAGCAGGAAGGCAGAAATCGGGAATCAAGGGACGGGGCCGGGCTCAGGCTGCCGGCGCGGCCGGGGTCGCCGTCAGTTCGCGGGCTTCATCGGCCCACATGATGGGGATGCCATCGCGGATGGGGTAAGCCAGCTTGTCTGCCTTGCAGATCAGTTCCTGGGCTTTCTTGTCATAGTCCAGCGGACCCTTGCAGATGGGGCAAACCAGGATATCAAGCAGTCGGGCGTTCACGGAGTTTCTCCACTATGTGTTCAGCCAGCGCGCCGTCGATGCGCGCCGAGACAGGCACGACCCAGATGCGCGGGTCGTTTCGGATGGCCTCAATAGCCCTGCATTTTACTGCATCCTTTTCCGTGATCAGGATGACATCGGCAGCAAGGCCGGCAAAGGGATCGATGGCGAAGTCGAAATGGTCAGGCAAGGGATGGCGCGCGAAGGACAAACCCGCGCCCTCCAGGGTGGCAAAAAAACGCTCCGGATTGCCGATTCCCGCCACCGCCGCCAGCCGCAGCCCGCCCTCACCCATCTGCGCCAGCGGCTTGTGGGCAGCAGGCGGGGCCAGTTGCAGCGCCAGATCAGCCTGCAGGCGCATGGCATGCACGCCCTCGGGCGCACTCCCCTGGCTGCCGACATTGAGCACCGAGAAATCGCGCCGCCGCGAAGCCGGCTCGCGCAGCGGACCGGCCGGCAGCAGCCAGCCATTGCCCACGCCGCGGGCATCTGACAGCACGATCTCGATGTCACGCGCCAGCGCGTAGTGCTGCAGGCCATCGTCGGAAATGATCACATCGACCTCGGGATGGCGCGCCAGCAAGGCCCGGCCAGCCTCCACCCGGCGCCGTCCGACCACCAGCGGCACGCCGGTGCGCTGGACGATCAGCAGGGGTTCGTCGCCCACCTGCGCTGCAGCCGAGGCGGCAGTGACCTCCAGGGTCTGTACCGCGCCACCGCCATAGCCACGCGAAATCACGCCGGGACGCCGACCCGCCGCGCGCAAAGCTTCAATGAGCCAGATCGCAAACGGTGTCTTGCCAGTACCGCCGACAAAGACGTTGCCCACCACGATCACCGGCACCGGCAACCGTTCGGCGCGCTTGAGGCCCAGCGCAAAGAGCGCGCGGCGCAGCGCCGCCAGGGCGCCAAAGAGCAGCGACAGCGGCCACAGCAGGCAGGCCAGCGGACCGCGCCCTTGCCAGGCGCGGCTGAGGATGGCTTCGACAGTGGGCCTGGATTCGGCCATTTTCGTGTTCCAGTGAATAAAAAAAACGAGGGCCAGGCGGGACCTGGCCGGGGCGCCATCGCTTTTGGATGACGTGAAGCTATTTGTCAATTTTCAGGAAAAACTGCTGCGCCCTACTTGCTGCTCGACTGCGCCGCAAAGGTCACCTTGGGGTAGCCGGCCATGCGCGCGGCCTCCAGCACGTTGACCACGGTCTGGTGCGTGGCCAGCGCATCGGCATTGATGATGATGACCGGATCGACCTTGCTGCCGCTGTCCTTGACCGCCGCCTGCATCTCGTCGGACAGCCCCTGCGCATCGCGCGCGGCGATGCGCTTGTTGTTGACGGCATAGCGGCCATTGGCATCGACGGCGATGTTGATCTCGAAGGGCTGTTCCAGCGCCTTCTGCGCATCGGCGGTAGGCAGCGTGATCTGCAAGGCGGTGAACTTGCTGTAGGTGGTGGTGACCATGAGGAAGATCACGATCACCAGCAGCACGTCGATGAAGGGGATCAGGTTGATCTCAAGATCTTCGCGGGGACGGCCCTTGCGGAAGTTCATGCGTTTCTCCAGCGTGCGGGATCAGCGGCGCACGTCGTGGACGATATCCACGAACTTGACGGCCTGCTGCTCCATATCGACCACGAAGCCATCGACCAGCGCGCGGAAGTGGCGATAGAACACCAGCGCCGGCATGGCAATGGCCAGCCCGAACCCGGTGTTGTAGAGCGCGATGGAAATGCCATGCGCCAGCTGCGCCGGATTGGTCCCGGCCGCGTTTTGCGAGGCGAAGATCTCGATCATCCCGACCACCGTGCCAAAGAGTCCCATCAGCGGCGCCAGCGAGGCAATCGTACCCAGCGTGGTGAGGAAACGTTCCAGCCGGTGTGCGGCGGCCTGGCCGGCTTCCTCGATGGCTTCCTTCATGACCTCGCGCGGGGCATCGACGTTGCGCAGGCCGGCGGCCAGCACCTGGCCCAGCGGGGAGTTCTGCTCCAGCTTGTCGATCACGTCCTCGGTGACGCGTCCGCTCTGGTAGACCCGGACCACCTCGCCCAGCAGGTCCGGCGGCAGGATGCGCGAACGGCGCAGGTAGGCCAGTCGTTCGATGACCAGCGCCAGGCCGATGATGGAAGCGATCAGCAAGGGCCAGATCGGCCAGCCGGCGGCGAGGATGATGGCGAGCAAAACGTACTCCTAATGAAATGCGGGTGAGTCAGACAAAACAGATGAAAGCAGATGAATCCGGGGCAACACGGCAGGCCTCAATTAGCCCACCGTTTTCTGCGGTGCAGAATGTAGCCGGTTGCGGGCGCCTGGGCAAGCGATGCCGGCTTGGCTTTACAATGCGGCATTGTATCGCCCTTGGATTGCCTACGTCCCATGCCCGCCGACAAGTTCCCGCCCTTCCCCGCTGCCCGCCCGCGTACCGACGCCCTGCCGGCGGCTGCCGCCACCGAGGGCGGCCCGCCCATGCTGACCGTCTCGGCCCTGAACCAGGCCGTGGCACGGATGCTGGAACGCAATTTTCCGCTCATCTGGGTCAAGGGCGAGATTTCCAATTTCACCCGCGCCGCTTCCGGCCACTGGTATTTCAACCTCAAGGATGACGGTGCCCAGGTGCGCGCGGTGATGTTCAAGGGACGCGCGCAATACGCCGGTTTCATGCCACGCGAGGGCGACAAGGTAGAGGTGCGCACCCTGGTCACGCTCTACGCGCCCCGCGGCGACTACCAGTTGAACGTGGAATCCATCCGCCGTTCCGGCGTGGGCGACCTCTACGCCGCCTTCGTGCAACTGAAGGAAAGGCTGGAACGCGAAGGCCTCTTCGACCGTGACCGCAAGCGCGCCCTGCCGGGCTTCCCGCGTCGCATCGGCATCGTCACCAGTGCGCAGGCAGCGGCCTTGCGGGACGTGCTGACCACCCTGCGCCGCCGCGCCCCGCATGTGGAAGTGGTGCTCTACCCGACGCCGGTGCAGGGCGAAGGCGCGGCCCAGCGCATTGCCAACGCCATCCAGACCGCTTCCGCGCGCGCCGAATGCGATGTGCTGCTGGTCTGCCGGGGTGGCGGCAGCATCGAGGATCTGTGGTCCTTCAATGAAGAGGTGGTGGCGCGCGCCATCGTGGCGGCCGGCATGCCGGTGATTTCCGGGGTCGGCCACGAGACCGATTTCACCATTGCCGACTTTGCCGCCGACCTGCGCGCGCCCACCCCCACGGCCGCTGCCGAGCTGGCCGCCACCGCCCGCGAGGACTGGCTGGCCGAACTGCGCGGCCACGCCAACGACCTGACCCGCGCCCTGCGCCGCACACTGACCGAAAAAGCGCAGACCGTGGACTGGCTCTCGCGCCGACTGGTCAATCCGAGTGCGTATATACAGCATGAACGCGTCAAGCTGGCGGCGCTGCAGACCCGCCTCTCGCACGCCACCCGCGTGCCGCTGACACGGATGCGCCATCGCCTGCAACAACTCTCCACCCATCTGGCGCACCAGATTCCCGACACCGCCCACGCCCGCCGCGACCTGCTGGACCTGGCACGGCGCCTGCAAGGCGCGCAGGCCGCACAGCAGTTGCGCCAGCGGCAGGCCCTGGCAGGCTGGCAGACCCAGTTGGAACTGCTGAACCCGCAGCGCACGCTGGAGCGCGGCTATGCCATCGTCAGCGACCGTCAGGGCCGTGTATTACACGCCCCGGCCGAGCTGGCCGCGCGCAGCGAAGTCACCATCCGCCTGGCCCAGGGCAGTGCCGAGGTCGGCATCGCCAGCGTGCAGCCGCGGCTGGATTGATGCGCGTGAATCAGCGCTGCTTGACAGCTGTGGCAGACTTTTTTTGCATAAGCTTTTTACGACGCTGAGCAGCTGCGGGCGCAGCCCTGGCGCGATCAAGAGCGGCCTGCGTCCGCCCCGATGAGCTGGAACGTCTTGCCGGTGCTGGCATCTACGGTTTTCCTTGCAGCGGGGCCGCGCCCTGCCAACGGGAACCATTCGCATTACCGCGCTGGTGGCGGACCAGCGGCCGGCGAGTGCAAGATTTGATCGAGTGCAAAGAATCGTCTTCCGCTTTAGAATCTCAGGTTCGGAAAAGACCCCTTCGTAGCAAACCAACAAGACTGAAAGGATTCATCATGGCACATACCCTTCCGGCACTGCCTTACGATCTGGACGCGCTGGCGCCCACGATTTCCAAGGAAACCCTGGAGTATCACTATGGCAAGCACCATCAGACCTATGTGACCAACCTGAACAACCTGATCCCTGGTACCGAATTCGAACACCTGTCCCTGGAAGAGATCATCAAGAAATCTTCCGGCGGCATCTTCAACAACGCCGCCCAGGTGTGGAACCACACCTTCTACTGGAACGGCCTGACCCCGAAGGGCCAAGGCGCTCCGAGCGGCGCGCTGGCGGACGCCATCAACGCCAAGTGGGGCTCCTTCGACGCCTTCAAGGCCGAGTTCACCAAGCAGGGCCTGGCCAACTTCGGTTCCGGCTGGACCTGGCTGGTCAAGAAGGCTGACGGCACCCTGGACATCGTCAACACCACCGGCGCCGGCACCCCGCTGACCACCGACAGCAAGCCGCTCTTGACCGTGGACGTGTGGGAACACGCCTACTACATCGACTACCGCAATGCACGCGCCAAGTACGTCGAAAACTACTGGGGCATCATCAACTGGGACTTCGTGGCCAAGAACTTCGCTTGATCCCCACGCCTCCCGGCAAGAAAAAAACCACGCGCGAGCGTGGTTTTTTTTCGCCTGTGCCACTTGCCGCAACGCTCAGGAAAAGCGATCCAGCACGCTGTACCAGGCCACACCGGCAGCGATATAGAACCGCTGCAAGCCATGCAGGGGAATCGGCTGGATGGTACTGACGGGGAAGGGAAACACCGTCCCCGCCTGCCCGGTCAGGCGCTGTGCCAGGCAGCGCCCCATGGTACTGGCCATGGCGATGCCACGGCCGTTGTAACCCAGCGCGATGCTCAAGCCGGCAACCGGTTCATGCACGTGCGGCAGGAAGTCGCGCGTGATGGCCACCCGCCCCGACCAGCGGTATTCAAACTCCACCCCGGCCAGTTGCGGGAACAGCAGGGCCACTGAGCGCTCCAGGTGGGCGAAGTCCGCCGGCCCGCACGGTTCACGGAAGGGGCCGCGTCCGCCCATGAGCAGGCGGCCCTGCGCATCGCGCCGGTAATACAGCAGCAAGCGGCGCGAATCCGAGGTCACTTCGCCGCCAGGCAAGATGCTGTCCCCCAGCTCGGGCGGCAGCGGCCGGGTGGCGACGATGAAACTGTTGGCGGCGATCACCGACTGGCGCAGGTGCGGCCACAAGTCATCGGTATAGCCATTCGTGGCCAGGACCACGCGGTCGGCATCGATATGCGGGCCCTGCGCGGCATGCAAGCGCCAGCCGCCCTCACGGCGTTCCAGGCGCGCCACCGGCGTGCCACCGTGGATGACCACCCCCAGCCGCTGCGCCGCCTGCGCCAGACCCCGGCAATATTTCAAGGGATGCAGGCTGCCGGCGCGCTCATCCTTCCATCCGCCGACATAGGCACCGGTACCGATGCGGCGGGTCACTTCGGCGCCATCCATCAGCCGGGCCGGCGCACCCTCGGCCATCCACTGGCGCGCACGTGCCTCCAGCGCGCGCATCACCTTGGAAGAATGCGTGGGCTGGATCCAGCCGCCACGTTGGGCTTCGCAAGCGATACCATGACGCCCGATCAGGTCAAACACCGTATCGGCTGCCGATCCAATCGCCGCAATCAGGGGATCGGCAACCGCACTGCCAAACATCACCCGCAACTGGTCGGGGTCGTACTTGAGGCCGGGGATGACCTGCCCGCCGTTGCGGCCGGATGCGCCCCAGCCCGGAGCATGGGCATCCAGCACGCACACCGACACCCCTGCCTCGGCCAAATGCAGGGCGGTGGATAGCCCCGTGTAGCCGGCGCCGACGATGGCCACGTCATAGCGTGCGCTGGCCTGCAGCGGCGGAGTCTTGAGCGGGTCACCGCCGGTGGCTTCCCATAACGAAGGTGGAAAAGCCGCGTTGAATTGCTGTGTCATGGACCAGGCCTCACTCTCACTTGCCGATCACGCGCCGCAGGAAATCCTGCGTGCGCGCATGCTGTGGTTCAGACAGCACCTGGGCTGCCGCGCCGGACTCGACGATGCTGCCGCTGTGCAGGAAGCACACGCGGTCGGCCACCTCGCGGGCAAATCCCATCTCGTGCGTGACCACGATCATGGTCATGCCATCGGCGGCCAGCGTGCGCATCACTGCAAGCACCTCGCCCACCAGTTCAGGATCCAGCGCCGAGGTGGGCTCGTCGAACAGGATCGCTTCAGGCTGCATGGCCAGCGAGCGGGCAATGGCCACACGCTGCTGCTGGCCACCGGAAAGCTGGGACGGATAGGCATCGCAGCGCGACGCCAGCCCCACCTTGTCCAGCAACGCCATGGCCTGCGCCCGCGCCTGTTCGCGCGGCACGCGGTTGACGAAAATGGGCCCCTCGGTGACGTTCTCCAGCACGGTGCGATGCGGGAACAGGTTGAAACGCTGGAACACCATCCCCACGCGGGTGCGCAAACGGTGGATGTGGGCGCCATTGCAATCGACACGCTGGCCGTCGATCAGGATATCGCCGCGCTCGTAGGACTCCAGCCCGTTGATACAACGCAGCACGGTCGACTTGCCCGAGCCGGACGGGCCGATCAGGCAGACCACCTCGCCCTCGGCCACCGAGAGTGACACATCCTTGAGCACTTCGTGCTGGCCGAAGCACTTCGAAATACGCTTGACCTCGATCATCGCGCCCTCCCCTTGCCATAACGAATCTCCAGACGCCGGATCAGGAACACCAGCGGCAGCGACAGCATCAGGTACAGGACCGCCACGGTGGTATAGACCGTCATGTTCTGGAAAGTACTGGAGGCAATCATCTGGCCGGCCCGGGTCATCTCCAGCACCGTGATGGTCGACACCAGCGAGGAATCCTTGAGCATCATCACCAGCGTATTGCCATAGGGCGGCAAGGCAATGCGAAAGGCCTGCGGCAAGATCACGCGGCGCATGATCAGCGGCCCGCGCATGCCAATCGATTGCGCTGCCTCGATCTGCCCCACATCCACCGCCTCGATACCGGCGCGGAAATTCTCGGCCTGATAGGCCGAATAGGCGATTCCCAAACCGATCACGCCCGCCTGGAAGGCCGAGAACTGGATACCGATCTCCGGCAGCACGAAGTAGATGTAGAACAGCTGCACGATGATGGGCAGCCCGCGGATGATGTTGATGATGGTGGCGCCGGCCAGCGCTACCGGTTTCAGGCGCGAGACCTTCAACAAGGCCAGCAGCAGTCCGATCAGTGAACTGAGCAGGAAGGAACAGATCGTGACTTCCACGGTGACCAGCGCTCCCTGGAGGAGGATGGGCAGGAAGTCCAGCACGGTGTGCAGGAGCATGGGCGCAGACGGACAGTGAGGATGGGAAGAAGCAAGCGGGGCGCCGGTGGAGCGGCACCACCGCTGCTGACGACGGTGATCGGCGGGATCAGTTCAGCTTCCACTGCTCCACGATGCGCGCCAGCGTGCCATCGGCCTTGAGTTCGGCGATGGCCTTGTTCAAGCGCTCCATGAGCTTGGGGTCGCCCTTGCGGATGACCAGGCAGACATCGCCCATGAGCGTGGACTGGTATTCCTTGACCAGGCGCACCTGCGCATTGGCGCCTTGCGCCAACTGATAGGCCACGATGGGACGATCCCCGAAACCGGCCTTGATGCGGCCCAGGCCGACGTCGCGCATCATGTCGGCCACCGAATCATAGGTCTTCACTTCCTTGAAACCACCCTTCTTGTTCAAGGCATCCACGAACACGGTACCGACCTGGGCGCCGACGATCTCGCCCTTGAGATCATCGAGGGTCTTGTAGCTCTTGCTGTCCTGGGCATTGACGAACAGGCCCTCGCCATAGGAATACACCGGATCGCTGAAGTCCACGATCTGGGCACGTGCCTCGGTCTTCAACATGGCGGCGGCGATGATGTCGATCTTGTTCCCGGTCAGCGACGGGATCAGCGCGGCAAAGGGCGTCTGCTGGATGTTGACCGTGAATCCGGCCTTGTTGCCCACGGCGGTGACGGTATCGACCATCATGCCCTGCAGCTTGTTGGTCTTGATATCGAGGAAGGTGAACGGCACGCCCGTGGATGTGGCCCCCACGTTGTAGCTGGACTGCGCCATGGCGGGCGCGATGCCCAGCGTGGCGGCCAGGGCGATACCGCCCACCAGGTGTTTGAAAAGGCAATGGAACGGCTTCATACGACTCCCCTTTGACGCGAGACCGCGACCAGGCGCGATCAGAATGGACAGCTGGAAGTCCGCGCGACGGTGTTGGAGAACCCTCGGCGGTGCGTGGACATGCAAGGACTGCGGCGGCCCCTCACGGAACCGGATGCTGCAACACTGGAAGCGGCCTTGCATCGGACTGCCCGGTATGGCCTCGATGCAGGGCGTGAATATCAATATGACGCGTTGAAATAAGTATATTTAATTTACTTGAATCGTCAATAGATATTTATGTATCGATATTCGATACACATGATGTGAATTATCGTAGAATCGAGGCCTTACTCACTCTTCCAGGAGCGCGCATGAACGAGCCCGACGAGACCGCATCGGACCTGCTGTTCAATCAATCGCTGGAAAAGGGCCTGGCCGTGCTGCGCGCCTTCGACGCCCAGCACCGCACCATGACGCTGGGCGACGTCGCCAGCGCCACGGGTATCTCCAAGAGTTCGGCGCAACGCATGGTGCATACGCTGGAAATGCTGGGTTATGTCTGCAAGCACCCCAAGACGCGGCGCTACCAGCTCACCCCCAAGGTCATGGAGGTGGGCTACAACTATCTGGCCGCCGACATCCTGGTGGACGTGGCCAATCCCTTTCTGTCGGAGCTGGCCAACATCACCGGCGAGACCGTCAATCTCACCGAGCCCTACGACTGCGAAATGGTCTACGTGGCGCGCTTCGTGGCCAGCAAGTTCATCCCCATCCACATGCCCATCGGCAGCCGCATCCCGATGTATTGCACGGCCTCGGGCCGCGCCTACCTGAGCGGGCTTGACCCGGCCGAGGCGCAGGCCATCCTGGAGTCCAGCGAACGCACGGTGCACACCCCGCACACCCGCACCGACGTGGCAGACATCCTGCAGCTCCTGGACACCACCCGCGAACGCGGCTTTGCCAGCAACCGGGAGGAACTGTTCCTGGGGGATATGACCATCGCCTCGCCGGTGTTCAACAGCGAGCGCAGGCCGGTGGCGTCGGTCCACGTGGTGGCGCCGACCAGCCGCTGGAGCGTGGAGGATGCCGAGAAGAAGCTGGGCCCGCTGGTGCTGGAATGCGCGCGGTCGATTTCCAATTCGGTGCGCACGCTGGTGTGAGGCTTGTGACACAATCACCGGTCACATTGATCACTTCCCCCAACGGAGACCCTCATGGCCCACGTCACCCTGCACAACACCGCCGGCTACGCCCAGGACATCAAGGCACGCATCCACCAGCTCAAGTCCGACGAACCCGAAAGCAATGGCGGCAAGGACACCGGCCCGGCCCCGTATGAACTGCTGCTGGCCGCACTGGCCTCCTGCACCTCGCTGACGCTGCGCATGTATGCCGACCGCAAGGGCTGGGACCTGGGCAGCATTTCGGTGGACGCGCATTTCGGCCGCGATGACAGCGGGCTGGAAACCATCACCCGCAAGATCAGCTTCGGCAATACGCTCACTCAGGAACAGTTGACCCGCCTGGCCGAGATCTGCGAAAAGACCCCGGTCACCAAGACCATCCGCCAGGGCACCGCGATTCAGACGTCGATGGCGTAACCGGCCTCGCGCCAGGCATCGATGCCGCCGGTCAGCGGACGCACCCGCGTATAGCCGCGCCGCATCAGCTGGCGCGCCACCATGGCCGCCGAGGCTTCATTGGGACAGGCGCAATACACCACCACCTCCCCCTCGATGGGACCATCGAAGACGAAGGTCTGGATTTCCTGGTTGGAGATCGTCACGGCACCGGGAATACGGCCATCCTGCTGCGACAGCGGCGAGCGCACATCGATGATGGTCGGTGCATTGCCGTTTTCGAGCATGGTGTTCAACTCATCGACCGAAATACGCGCCATCTCCAGCGACCTGCGGAAGCGACGGCGCTGCCACCACCGGTTGGCCACGAACGCGGCCAGCGCCACGGCAATCATGAGCATGCCGTAATGCCCCAACTCGGCCAGCACGTTGAGCAGGTCGTCCACGGCCGAGCTGAACAGCGACCCGAGAAAAATCCCCAGCCCCGCCCACAGCGCACTACCGGCCGCATCCCACAGCACGAAGCTGATCCGGCGCGTGCCCATGGTGCCGGAGAGCGCACTGGCAATCGAAGCGAAGCCCGGAATGAACTTGGCCAGCAGCAGCGAACGCGCACCCCAGCGCAGATAGATCGATTCGGTCTGGCGCACGCAGGAATCCGGCGAGAGCGAAATACGGCACAGCCGCGACATGATCTTGCGGCCATAGCGGCGGCCGGCGAGATACCAGAGGTAATCGGCGATGAGCGCCGCGCACACGGCCAGCAGCAGCAACAGCGCCGGCGAGTAACGGCCGGTTGCCGACAGCGCGCCGGTGATGATCAGCGTGGGATACGCCGGCACCGGCGCGCCCAGCTGCTCGACCAGCACGTTGACGAAAACGAGGATCAGACCGTATTGCTCGATCAGGTGGTAAAGGGTGTCCATGGCCAGGCTGCCTTGATGTCTCGCCGCGCGGGTGGCTGCGACTGTTCCGCCGTGATGGCGGATTGCAGGGTGCCATTATAGGCTGGGGCGCGACCGCCCTGCTTGGACGATACCGGCTCGCTGAAGACACCATAAAAATGCGCCCGGTGCACCGTGAGATCACGGGCGAGCGGGCGCAAACGAGGAAAGACCTCGGAGAAACCAATAATCCGCCTTGCTCAGGCCGCGTGCTTGACCACCGCCTCGGGCCGGCCTTCGGCCGAGCTGCCACCATCCTTCACCGATGGCCGGGTGCGCGCCAGGAACACCAGCACCGCCGCCACCAGCGATGCCGCCGACAAGCCATACAAGCCGCCCTCGATGGAGCCGGTCTTCTGCTCCAGGTAGCCAAAGGTGGCCGGCGCGAAGAAACCGCCCAGGTTGCCCAGGGAATTGACCAACGCCAGCACCGCCGCCGCAATGCGCGCATCCAGATAGGCCTGCGGAATCGGCCAGAACAGGGAAGAAGCGGCCTTGAACCCGATGCCGGCAAAACACACCGCCACGAAACCGATCACCGGCCCGGACGAGGCCGAGACCGCCATGCCGGTCGCCGAGATCACCAGCGCGGTCGCCACCCAGAACTGCTGTTTCTTGTAGCGCGCCGCCAGCACCGCAAAGAAATACATCGCTGCAATGGCCACGATCCACGGAATCGTGTTGAACAGCCCGACCTGGAAGTCATTGAAATGGCCCATCTTCTTGATGATGGTGGGCAACCAGAAGGTGGCACCGTAGATGGTCAGCTGGATGGCAAAGTAGATCAGGCAGAACAGGATGATCTGCGGATCGCGCAGCAACGTCAGCGCTGACACGTGCGCCGGACGATTGGCCGCGCGCAGCTCCTGCTCGGCGGCGATGACGGCAACCAGCGCCTCGCGTTGCTCCTGCGAGAGCCACCTGGCATCGCGGGGCGAAGAATCCAGCACCATCCACACCACCACACAGAACACCATCGATACCCCGCCCTCGATCAGGAACATCCATTGCCAGCCATGCAGGCCGCCACCTTCGATCAGCAGCAGCGCCCCGGTCACCGGACCCGAGAGGATCGAGGCAATCGCCGAACCCGACAGGAACACCGCCATCGCGCGGCCGCGCTCATGGTTGGGCAGCCATTGCGTGAAGTAATACACCACACCGGGGAAGAAACCCGCTTCGGTCACGCCCAGCAGGAAGCGCATGAAGTAGAAGCTTGTCTCGTTGTGCACGAAGGCCATGCAGGCCGCCACCAGACCCCAGGTGAACATGATGCGGGTGAGCCAGGCGCGCGCGCCGTAACGCTGCAACAGCATGTTGGACGGCACTTCGAAGATCGCATAACCAACGAAGAACAGCCCGGCTCCCAGGCCGAAGGCCGCCGTGCCGATGCCCAGGTCGGTCGACAGATGGCTGCGCACGAAACCGATGTTGACGCGATCGATGTAGTTGATGATGAACATGGCCACGAACAGCGGCAGGATGCGCCACTTGATCTTGCTCACCGCCGAGGTGAGGGCCAGGCTTGCTGCGGGGGAGGACTGGGAAGGATTCACGGGTTGTCTCCTCTGTTGAGCCCGTACTACTGGTGGATGAAAGAAAGCTCAGGCCGCCGGCGCATTGAGCGCGCTCTTGTTACGGCCTGGTTAAACAAGGTGTCGTTTCGTGCTCAGCGCACCAGGCAAGGCTTCTTGTGATCGAACTTCCAGCCCGGGATCAGGTATTGCATGGCCACCGCATCATCACGCGCCCCCAGGCCCATGTTGCGGTAAGTCTGGTGTGCTGCTTCGACCTGCGCCATGTCCAGCTCCACACCCAGGCCCGGCTTGCTCGGCACCTGTACCTTGCCGCCAACGATCTGCAGCGGTTCGCGCGTCAGGCGCTGGCCGTCCTGCCAGATCCAGTGGGTGTCGATGGCCGTGATCTTGCCCGGCGCGGCAGCGGCCACGTGGGTGAACATGGCCAGCGAAATGTCGAAGTGGTTGTTGGAGTGCGAACCCCAGGTCAGGCCCCACTCGTTGCACATCTGCGCCACGCGCACCGAACCCTGCATGGTCCAGAAATGCGGATCGGCCAGCGGAATGTCCACCGATTGCAGCGAGATCGCATGACCCATCTGGCGCCAGTCGGTCGCTACCATGTTGGTCGCCGTCTGCAGGCCGGTGGCGCGGCGGAATTCGGCCATCACCTCGCGGCCCGAATAACCATCCTCGGCACCGCAGGGGTCTTCCGCATAGGCCAGCACGTCATGCTGGTCGCGGCACAGGCGGATCGCATCCTTGAGCAGCCAACCGCCGTTCGGATCGAGCGTGATACGCGCCTTGGGGAAGCGCTCGGCCAGGGCGGTCACGGCGGCGATTTCTTCCTCGCCGCGCATCACGCCGCCCTTGAGCTTGAAGTCATTGAAGCCGTAGCGGGCATAAGCTGCCTCGGCCAGGCGCACGATCGCTTCCGGCGTGAGCGCGGCTTCGTGGCGCAGGCGCAGCCAGTCGTCACTGGCGTCCGCTGCAGACTGGTAAGGCAGGTCGGTTTTGTTGCGGTCGGCCACGTAGAAGAGATAACCCAGCATCTCCACCTCGTCGCGCTGCTGGCCCTCCCCCAGCAGGGCGGCCACCGGCACTTCGAGGAACTTGCCCAGCAAGTCCAGCAAGGCCGCTTCCAGCGCCGTCACCGCGTGGATGGCGATGCGCAGGTCAAAGGTCTGCAAGCCGCGGCCACCGACGTCGCGGTCGGCAAAGGCGCTGCGGGCGCGGTTGAGGATGCCTTGCACGTTGCCGATGGACTGGCCCACCACCAGCGAGCGCGCATCCTCCAGCGTCTGACGGATGCCCTCCCCGCCCGGCACTTCGCCCACGCCGGTGTTGCCGGCGCTGTCGGTGAGGATGACGATGTTGCGCGTGAAATAGGGACCGTGCGCACCCGAGAGGTTGAGCAACATGCTGTCATGCCCGGCCACCGGGATGACGCGCATGTCGGTCACGCGCGGCGCGCCCTTGTGCAGGGCCGGGGAGGAAGTCGAGGACAAAGCGGATGCAGCGGTCTGGGTCATGGCGGGCTTTCTCTGTTGCGGAAACGAAGGTGAAGTAATTTGGTAGCGCTACCAAATAGAGTGAACAAATGGTAGCGGTACCAAATTTGCCTGTCAATGGGCAAATGCATGTTGCCTCAATGCACCAAAACAGGGATTTGGGAACTACCCTCAGGCGCTATCGCGCGGGATGATGGAAAAGCCTACGTCGACGACGCGCTCGCTCACCTCGATGCCTGCGGCACGGTCGATGATGAAGCGCGCGGCACGCTGCCCGATACCGGTGCCGTCAATGCGCACGGTGGTCAGGCGCGGCTGCAGGTCACGCGAGAACTCAAGATCGCCGAAGCCGACCACGGCCAGTTGCTGCGGAATGGCGATGCCACGGCTCTGCGCCTCGATCATCACGCCCAGTGCCAGCAGGTCGGAGCTGCAGAAAATGGCATCCAGATCCGGCTGCGCCTGCAGCAACTCGGCCAGTCCCTGTCGGCCCTGGCCGAGCGTGGTCGGCGCGATGACGTGGTGCATGGGCAGCGTCGCCCTGCCCTCCTGCATGCCCAAGGCCACACACTCTTGCGCAAAAGCGTTCATGCGTCGCTGGCTGCGCTCGTCGCGGCCACCCACCACGGCGACCTTCCTGCGCCCGCGTGCATGCAGATAGCGCGCCACCTCGCGGCCGATGGCTTCGTGCGAAAAACCGACCAGCATGTCGATGGGCGCGGGCGTGAGATCCCAGGTTTCCACTACCGGAATGCCGCTGGCCAGCAGCCGCTTGCGCGCCTCGGCCGAACGCATGATGCCGGTCAGCACCACGCCATCGGGACGGCGGCCGATGATGGCTTCGAGCAGCGCATCTTCGCGCGAATTCTCATAGCCGCTCTGGCCCAGCATGACCTGGTAGCCGGCCGCAGCGAGGGTCTCGGTGAGGGTATGGACGATTTCCTGGAACACCGGGCCGATGACGGTAGGCACCACCACCGCCACCAGGCGGCTCTTGTTGGAGGCCAGCCCGCCGGCCAGCAGATTGGGGACGTAGCCGGTCTTCTCGACCGCCTCGCGCACCTTCTGCAAGACCTTGGGCGAAACCGCCGAGGGCGTGTTCAAGGCCCGCGAGGCAGTAATCGGCGCCACCCCGGCCAGTTGCGCCACGTCGCGCAGGGTGATGCCCCCGGCACTCTTGCGCGGACCACGGCGGCGCGGTTCGGCGCTGTCGTCGTCGCCCTTGCTGCGGCTGGAATCAGGGGAATCGGCGGAAAAAGGGCTGTGTTCTGGCATGGCCGGCATTCTAGCATTGGCGCTGGTAGCGATACCAATGCAGGTGGGGCCAAGCCGGCCCATGCAGCATCTTTAACTTGAGTTCAACAATGCCCGAACGGAAAAAATCACGGCTTGCGCGGCTCGCGGTTCTGCAATTGCAACTGCAAGCGCTCCAGCGCGCTACCCACCGGGATGAAGAAATTCATTCCCGCCAGCCCCTTGGCCCCGAGCCCGGCCACGGTGATGCCGATCACCTGTCCGGACTTGTCCAGCAAGGGCCCGCCGCTGCTACCGGGCAGGATGGCGACATCGCTTTGCAGGAAATCGAGATCACGTACCGTACGCACGCCACTGAGAATGCCGCGCGTGAGCGTGCTGTGGAAGGCATCGCCCAGCGGCGAGCCCAGCGCGTAGACATCCTCGCCGATCCCCGGCGCGCCGGTACGCAACGGCATCGGCCGCACGCCCGGCGGCTCGGTCTTGAGCAAGGCGATGTCGCGCGACGCATCCACCCGCAATACCTCGGCCACCAGTTCACGCCCGGTCGGCAGGCGCACGCGCACCACGCGTGACTGGCCGATCACGTGCAGGTTGGTCAGCAGCCACCCTGAGCTGCCGATGTAGAAACCGGTACCGGAACTGCGCTCGGCCAGTACCGTCACCACTGCCGAGCGCAATTCGGGCATGCGCCTGGCAATCTCGATAGCAGCACCATCGGCGGGCTGGTTGTCGATCAGCACCGCATTGCCGGGCAGCACCGTCGGGGCTGCCTGCGCCGCGCTGCCGTTGGCGGCCGCCGCCGCGCTGTCGTAGGGCGATTGCAGGGCCAGCGCAAACTGCGGATCGGCCAGCAGATTGCGGACCGCCACCGCGAAGGCCTCCACCGGAATCGGTGGCACGGCACCCTCCAGGGCCTTGTCGCGCGCCCGATAGAGGCCTTCGGTACGGCTGCGGTAGATCACCTTGCGCTGCTCGGGCGCGAACACCTGCCATTCCAGCCGCAGGTACGCTTCGCCGCTCCAGGCATTGCCGCTCTTGACACAAAGATTGGTCAGCAGTTGCGTCACGATCACGCCCACTTGCAGATTGAAATCCGCCGGGCGGGCCTCATTGGGGGTGAGGCCGTCATCAGGCTTTTCCTGAAACAGCGGTGTGGCCTGGGTCATCGGCACGGGATAGCCATACTGCTGCAGTTCGCTGCGAAAGCGCTGGGACAGCGTATCGATGTGCAACATCAGGTCGGCACTCTTGGCGTTCCACAGGATGTCGTTCTTGCGGGAGCAGAACAGGCCCCCCTGCAACTCGCCGATAGGCTGCACGTCCTGTTCGAAGCGTCGCTGCGCGCGGGCCAGGAAAACCGGCCGCGCCATCGCCTGCGCATTGAACTGCAGCGGCGTCTTGATCTCCACGGCAGGCAGGATGGCCTCCCCCGCACGCGCGGACAGGGGCTGGCCGAATGCGCAGGCCAGCAACGCGGCCATGAAGGGCAGCACCGGCACGCGGCGCTGGATCGTCTGGTTCATCATCGGGCGGAAAAAGGTTGACCAGCCGGCCGCGCCGACTGGAGGAGCGATGCATTCTCGCACGCAAGATGAAACCTCCGCGATTGCCCCAAATGCCCGATATATGAAAAAAAATTCCCGCTCTCACAAGAAAGCGGGCGTCCTGCACAACACCGGGATGAAATAATTTACGCCACAGCGGGTTGCGGGTGGTTGCGCTGTCCCTTGATGCGCAACACCAGCACCGCCCCGACCAGACAGGCCACGCCCATCATGATCGACGACAGCGTGTAGTTGCCCAGCGTGGCGCGCATGTAGCCGGCCACCGTGGTCGCCGTGGCGGCGCCGAGCTGGTGTCCGGCCACGATCCAGCCAAACACGATGGGTGCGGCCAGGCGGCCGAAGACGTCATTGGCCAGGCGCACGGTCGGCGGCACCGTGGCGATCCAGTCCAGCCCGTAGAACAGGGCAAAGATGGCCAGGCCGTAGTACTGCAGGCCGAAGGCATAAGGCAGGAAGATCAGCGCCAGTCCGCGCAGCCCGTAGTACCAGAACAGCAGTACGCGCGGGTTGTAGCGGTCCGAGAGCCAGCCCGAGAGCGTGGTGCCGACCAGATCCAGCATGCCCATGGCCGCCAGGATGGAAGCGCCGCGCACTTCATTGATGCCGTAGTCATTGCACATGGCGATGAACTGGGTGCCGATATAACCGTTGGTGGAAAGCCCGCACACGAAGAAGCTCATGAACAGCAGCCAGAAGTCCGGCATGCGTACCGAGGTGCGCAGTGCATCCAAGGCGATGGCCAGGGGATTGCGTTTGGAACGGCCGTCGTCCGCAGTCTCGCTGGTCTGGCCGACCATTTTCTGGCCGATGGCCGCCGGCCCTTCCGGCAGCAGCAGCCACACCAGCGGAATGGCTAACAGCGCCACCGCCGACACCAGGAAGGCCACCGAGCGCCAGCCATAGCTGCCCACCATGGCTGCCATCAGCGGCAGGAACACCATCTGCCCGGTGGCCGCACTGGCGGTGAGCAAGCCCATGGCCAGCCCGCGCCGGGTTTCGAACCAGCGGCTGACGATGGTGGCGCCCAGGGTATTGGCGGCCACGCCGGTGCCGGCGCCGACCAGCAAACCCCAGGACAGCAGCATGTGCCAGGGCATCTGCATGAGGGTGGACAGCGCCGTGCCGCTGGCCAGCAGCACCAGCGCCCCCAGCACCACGCGGCGGATGCCGAAGCGCTGCATGGCGGCCGCCGAGAACGGGCCGATCAAACCATAGAGGGCGATGTTGACCGAGATCACCACCGAGATGGTGGAGCGGTTCCAGCCGAATTCCTGCTCCAGCGGCAGGATCATCACCGAAGGCGTGGCGCGGATACCGGCCGAACACAGCAGCACGAGGAAGATCACACCCACCACCACCCAGGCATAGTGGAAACGGGGGGTGACGGCATTGGCCAGCGATTGGGTCAGTTTGTTCATTGCGATCCTGTATGGAGACAGACGCGAGGTTGATGGAAGGGCGGGACGGAAATGGCGGGTGAAATTACCTTCATTGGGCGCTCAAGCCAGGCCAGACAAGGCCTCAGTCATCCTGCAGCCGGGCGTAGGCATCTTCGATGAGGTCATTGAAGTCGCGCGCGAGCCTGGGACCGAGCCGACGGTCGATCTCGTCCTGGGCGCGGCGCCAGCGCGGGCGGGCCTGCTCCAGCTTGGCGCGGCCCGGGCGGGAGAGCTGCAGCGCGAAGGAACGCTTGTCCAGCAGTTCGTCCTCGGGCAGGTCCACGGTCTCGACCCAGCCTGCCGCCATCAGCGGTTTCAAGGCGCGGCTCAAGGTGCTGCGGTCCATGCCCATTTCCTGGGCCAGCGTGATGTTGGCAATGGGACCCTCACGGCCAATGCGGCTCAACAGCGAATACTGGGTGATGCTCAGTTCGCTGTCCTGCAGGTGATGGTCGTAGATGATGGTGATCCGGCGCGTGAGGCGGCGCAGGGGGGCGCAGGTGCAGATGTCCTTGCTCATTAAGCTGTGCCTAGTCTTATTTGATACATAGATAGTGGGTCGGATTCATATTTATGCATATACATAGATGCATACGCATGGTATTTCCCTGACCGCAATCGGTCAAGTTTTAATCTCCAAATTCGAAATCGCGCAGACATGTGTCAACATAATGTTGACCAAAGTTGGAATTAATGTAACATTGGAAAACGCGTGGGCGTCCCGCCCATTCGCTTCAGTCGACACGATTAGATTTCTGGGTAAAGCCCATTGGGGCGTCGGTAAGTTACTTACCGGCTAAAGGGGAGGCGCTGAGACCGTCCGTCTCTTCCTTGAAGAGAGTTAGTCGCAGGGTCTGGCCATGAGGGGCATGGCAGCTTCCAGCGATCTGTCGATGAAGGCGACATGCCCTTCTGCACCCTATTGTATGGGTTGGCCAGACCACTTTGAATTCGACGTGGGGTTCCCGTGCGCTCGTACCGTCTGCATCCAACAAAAGAAAGCCAAGGGACTATCGGGTCTTTTTCAGCGCTGTGTATTGCATTGGATTTAAAGTCCAATCAGTTTGCGGACGCGCTGGCCATTCCTAGCGAGCAACGCTATACACGCAAGGTCATCCCTAAAAAAGATGGTACAGATCGCGTCGTTTATAACCCCCATCATCTGATCCGGAAAATTCAGCACAGATTGAATAAGCGGCTGTTTTCCGTTCCGGAGATCATCAGGTGGCCTGACTATATATTTGGCTCCATCCCAAATGACATCGAATTAGATTCAGAATCCGAGGGAACAGTCTCTAATCGCGACTACGTCAACTGCGCTAGGCAACACTGTGGAGCCAAAAGTATCCTCACGGTAGATATAAAAAATTTCTTTGACAACGTGCACCAAGATCACGTCTGCGAGATATTCACTGATTTTTTTTGTTTCCCTATCGAAGTCGCCGAAATACTGGCAGATCTTTGCTGCCACCGCGAAAGCCTACCGCAGGGAGCACTTACCTCAAGCTATCTGGCGACTCTATGCCTTTATAAACACGAGGGAGCCCTTGTAAAAAAGCTGCGCCACAAATCTCTTACGTACACTCGTTTCGTAGACGACATTACCATCTCCACGAAAGTAGCGAACTATGAGTTTGGTTACGCTCTGTCCCAAATCGAGCGTACGCTAAGTGAAGCGGGCCTGCCGCTAAACCTTCAAAAAACGCGAATGCAATATGCATCCATGAAACCACTAATAGTTCACGGACTACGCGTTGATTTTGATGAACCTCGATTACCCCCTGAAGATCCCCGAAAAATACGAGCTGCCGTCAAAAATTTAGAGCTTCTCGCCGCATCTCCTGGATATAGAGCGTCTAGAGCTTATCGGAAGGACTTCAATAGGTGTATGGGACGAGTAAATAAACTCGGACGAGTGGGACATAGTCAGCATTCAGCACTTTTGTCTCGATTAAAAAAGATCCTCCCGTTGCCCTCACACATGGATATCGAAAGAGCAGAAAAACAAATAGCTTCACTTAAAAACGATTTATTAAAGCCTGGATATCAAGACACAATATGGTTTAGAAAGCGCTTCTTTGTCGCGAGCGAACGTCTAGGCGTGCTCAAACGGTCCTTCCCCAAGAAAGCCGACGAACTTCGAAATGAATTGCGAGCAATTAGTCCGCCTAAAAATCATGTTTAAAGTCGCAAGACGTTTCTTTTCAGAGCATCTGAGCATTGCCATTTTAGCTGGGCTTATCGCCGGGATAATACTCATCGGCACGACTATCTCAGCATTCACATTTTCCCGCACACTGAAAGAAACGGGACTAATTAATCGATCTATTTGTTGGAGCGACGGATGCGTAAAAGAATTAGTCGAACAGATTCCTAACACATTAGGAATACTGAAGACCACAATGGATGTAAGTGTGGCGATAGCAACGGCCGGAGGTATATTTGTGGCCCTTCTAAGTTACTTCACGACCGCAAGCAATGCGGCCCTCACCAATCATATTGAGCATCTAAAAGTATTTAACGAATACTTAGAATCCGAAATTAAAAAACGAGAAAAACTCTCTTCACAGCAGATCGACGCTCTACTTCTGTACAACGTGATTTTCGATCAGTCGCGCTTTGGCAAAACCTCTGTCTCAGAAAGTTATAAAGTTTTTGTAAAAGAATTGAACAAAATAATACAAGAGTCAAATGAGCGATGCGTCATAGGTATGCCGGGCGGCTTCAACTATAAGGACCATCAGCGTAAGGTGAAGGAGCTATTGGAGAGCGCTGGAATTACCGTATATATGGCTCCGAGAAACGACTATTTTGAAATGGAGGACCAATTATTTTCCCTTCTACATCGAGTTAGTCAGTCCTTCTGCCCACCAAATATTCTCGAGTCAATCGGCAAACGCTCTTACTACTAACTCAGATCGTCATACCCCCCGCTATCATCCAGATCAACATTGCTCAGATCAGCCAGATCGCTACTGCTGCCGACATCATTGCCGTAGTCATTGCTGGCCACGTCCGACTGACGGTCGCCGTCACTGCCGTAGTAATTGTTGACGGTCGTGTTCTCGATATTCTCCACCGGCGCGCTCAAGCCGTTCTGGTGCGCGAAGCCGGAGCCGCTGTTGCCGTTGAACAAGTGTTCGATCCCCTGGTACAGGAACGCGCCACCGGCCACCCCCGCTGCTGTAGCCGCCACGGTGCCAAGCATGCTGCCCATGCCACCGCCGAAGAAACCGGAAGACTGCGCTGGCGCTGCCTGATAAGCCGGTGCGGCAGGCACAGGTGCCGCGTAAGCCGGTGCAGCCGCAGGTACATAAGCGGGCGCAGCCGCTTGCGCACGCGCCGCGGCAGGCGCATGGCCCCACGCGTTGCCATCCAGAAAGCCCGGCTCGCGCCCACCGCCCGCCGCACCCGCCTGCAAGGACTGCACCTGGCTTTGCAGGGCCGCCACTTGCGCCTTGGTGGCGTTCAAGGCCTGTTCCATCAGCAAGGCGCGCTGTACCAGCAGATAGGCCGCGTCCGGCTGCTGCGCCACCGCCGCCTGGATCATGGCGTCGGCCTGGGCATCCTTGCTGATGCCGCGCACCTGGGTCAGTTGCTGGAGAAAATCCTGGAGGGCTTGTGTTTCTTGCGGACTCATGATGCCTGGCTCCCAACGAAATAAAAAACGGTCAACCGCGTCAATCGCGATTGAAACAAAGACTGTAGACACAGCGTTCCAGCCTGTTGCAGTGGATGAGCCGGACCGCTGTCAAAGTGATTATGCGCGCGATCCGCTTGCAAATTTGTGTCAACAATCGTCGACTTGGAAACAGGTTGTAACAGCCAAAAGGGGCCGACATGCCGCTCCACCAGATCAAACAGCAAGCGGGCAAAAAACCCGAAATGTGAAATTTTAGGTAATATCCCCCTCCCCGCACCCGTTCCGGCTGCCACAAGCCCGGAGCAGGCGGAGGCAGGCGCGGGCCATGGCCACCGGTATCGGCGGCCGGATCCTGCACCCTACTCCGGACCGACGAGAATCCACCATCCTTCCCGATCGGCCCGCCGCATTCAAGACCAGGAAACAAGAACAGCGCAAGCTGGCCGCCGACGCCCGTCGTTGCGCAGACCGCTTGTCCAGGACCGTTTAACCCTCAAGAAGACCATGACCCAACAAATTTCCGCCGCCGAGCAACTCCTGCGTGACGCCGCCCGCGAATACCATCGCACCCCGACACGCGGCAAGATCGAAGTCCGTGCCACCAAGCCGCTGTCCAACCAGCGCGACCTGTCGCTGGCCTACTCCCCGGGCGTGGCCTATCCCTGCCTGGACATCGAAGCCGATCCGCTGAAGGCCTTCGACTACACCTCGCGCGGCAACCTGGTGGCCGTCATCAGCAACGGCACCGCCGTGCTGGGCCTGGGCAACATCGGTCCGCTGGCGTCCAAGCCGGTGATGGAAGGCAAGGGCTGCCTGTTCAAGAAATTTGCCGGCGTGGACGTGTTCGACATCGAACTGGCCGAGAACGACCCCGACAAGCTGGTCGAGATCATCGCCGCGCTGGAACCGACCCTGGGCGGCATCAACCTGGAAGACATCAAGGCCCCGGAATGCTTCTACATCGAACAGAAGCTCTCGGCCCGCATGAACATCCCGGTCTTCCACGATGACCAGCACGGCACCGCCATCATCTCCTCGGCGGCTCTGCTGAACGGCCTGGAACTGGTCGGCAAGGACATCGGCGCGGTCAAGATCGCCGTCTCCGGCGCGGGTGCTGCCGCCATTGCCTGCGTGGAAGTGATGATCGGGCTGGGTGTGAAGCGCGACAACGTCTACATGGTCGACAGCAAGGGCGTCATCTATGAAGGCCGCCCCGGTGGCCTGGACGCTTCCAAGCAGCGTTACGCCATCAAGACCGAAGCGCGCACCCTGGCCGATGTGGTCAATGGCGCCGACGTCTTCCTGGGCTGCTCCGCCCCGGGCGTGCTGACTGCCGAGATGGTCAAGACCATGGCCGACAAGCCCATCATCCTGGCGCTGGCCAACCCGGAACCGGAAATCCGCCCCGAACTGGCCAAGTCGGTCCGTCCGGATTGCATCATCGCCACCGGCCGTTCGGACTATCCGAACCAGGTCAACAACGTGCTGTGCTTCCCCTACATCTTCCGTGGTGCCCTCGATTGCGGCGCCACCAAGATCACCGAAGCCATGAAGCTGGCCTGCGTGCGTGAAATCGCCGACCTGGCCAAGGCCGAGACCAGCGCCGAAGTCAGCGCCGCCTATCCGGGCAAGGAACTGGTGTTCGGCCCCGACTACCTGATCCCGACCCCGTTCGATTCGCGCCTGATCCTGAAGATCGCCCCGGCCGTGGCCAAGGCCGCCGCCGAATCCGGCGTGGCCACCCGTCCCATCCAGGACTACGCCGCCTACCGCGAAGAACTGACCCGCTTCATCTACCAGACCGGCATGTTCATGCAGCCGGTGTTCCACACCGCCAAGGTCGCGCCGCAGCGCGTGGTCTACGCCGATGGTCAGGATGAGCGCGTGCTGCGCGCGGTCCAGTTCGTCGCCGACGAAGGCCTGGCCGCACCGATCCTGGTCGGTGAACCCGGCGCCATCGAAGCCGGCATCAAGAAGGCCGGCCTGCGCCTCAAGATCGGCCAGGACGTGCAGGTGATCGACCCGGCTACGGACTCCCGCGTGGCGCAATACGCCGCCCACTACAAGGACGGCAGCCAAGCCGACGTACGCGCCAGCGGCAGCCTGCTGGCGGCGCTGATGGTCAAGGCCGGTGACGCCGACGCCATGCTGTGCGGCCTGGACGGCAACTACGATGGCCACCTGGCCCACGTGGAAAAGGTCATTGGCCTCAAGGAGGGCGCACAGGAATTCGCCGCCCTGAACGCCGTGCTGCTGCCGGAACAGACCCTCTTCATCACCGACACCTACGTCAACGACAGCCCGGACGCCGAGCAACTGGCCCGCATCGCCAAGGCCGCGGCCGAAGAAGTGGCGCGTTTCGGTGTGCCGCCCAAGGTGGCCTTCCTGTCGCACTCCAACCAGGGCAGCTCCTCGCGTCCCTCGGCCCGCAAGATGGCCGCTGCGCATGAAGCCTTCAAGAAGCTGGCCCCGCAAGTCGAATCCGCCGGCGAACTGCATGGCGACGCCGCCCTGTCGGAAAAGATCCGCCACAATGCCGGTCTGGCCGACAGCGGTTTGACGGGCGCCGCCAACGTGCTGGTCTGCCCCAACCTGGATGCCGCCAACATCCTCTTCAACGTCTTGAAGACCAGCAGCGGCCAGGGCACCACCATCGGCCCCATCCTGCTGGGTGCGGCCGCACCGGTGCACGTGCTGACCCCATCGAGCACGGTCCGTCGCGTCATCAACATGACCGCGCTGGCTGCGGCCATGGCGCAGGACGGCAAGTCCAAGGCCTGAGCCGGTAACACCGTTTCGGCTGCATCATGAACAACGCCCCGCCATCGCAAGACGGCGGGGCGTTTTCCTTGGGAGTACCGGAACGCGGCGGCGCGTTCAATCCTTGAGATAGTGCGGGAAGCGCTGCCGGATCTCTTCCAGATGCGTGAGCGTGCCCGAGAGGTGCTCACGCAAGGCAGCCTGCGCCGCCTGCGCATCGCCCGCCGCAATCGCATCGACGATGGCTGCGTGATCGCGCAACACGCGCCGGGTCTTGCCGGGCAGCGGCACGTGCAGGTTGCGCAGGCGGTCCAGGTTACCGCTCTGCCGTCGCACCATGGCCCACAGCTCCGGCACTTGCGCCGCCTCATACATCAGCCGGTGGAAAGCCTGGTCAGCCAGCACGAACTCGGCATAGTTCTCCCGCCCGGCCAGCACGCGCTGCACCTCGATACTGCCGCGCAGCCGGCTCACCAATGCGCCATCGGTACGACGCGCCAGCGTATGGACGATCTCCAGCTCGATGGATCGGCGCAGGAAATGCGCCTGCCGCGCCAGCGTCACATTGATCGCGCTGACCATGGTGGCATGCTGGGGAAAGATATCGACCAGCCCCTCCTCACCCAGCTTGATGAGCGCATCGCGGATGGGCGTCTGGCTCAGGCCATATTGCGCGGCCAGTTCGGCCCGCTGCAGGACCGTACCGGGCGCCAGCTGCACACCGATGATGAGCTCGCGCAGATGCTCGAAAACCTGCGGCGCCGCATGACGTGAACGGTCCAGCGGGGGAACGGTGAAGGTGACGGGCTCGGTAGCGGTGGATGGGGTGGCAGTACTCATGCAGGAAATCCTCAATTAAAAACGGGCAGCGTGTCAACAAACCGGCCGCCAGCTCTCATGCCCGGCATGATACCTGTCCGGGCCTCATTGACGCACTAATATATTAGTGTTTTAATGCATCAAATCGCGCAGTCGTACGATGACCGGAGGAAGTTCAGTGCCGGCACGGCCATCAGAAGCCCACCACGACAGCACCCTTCCCATTCAGGAGACATGTGTGGAAACCATCAAGCCATCGGCCAGCGCCTTCGCAGCGGCCGAGCCTTCCGTCTTGCAGCAGGCGGTCAGCAAGATCAAGCATCGGGTGCTGCCCTTGTTCGTGGTGATGTTCATCGTCAACTACATCGATCGCGTCAACATCGGTTTCGTGCGCAGCCACCTGGCCACCGACGTGGGCATCAGCACGGCCGCCTATGGACTGGGCGCGGGATTGTTCTTCGTCGGCTATGCGCTCTTCGAGGTGCCTTCCAACCTGCTGCTGCAACGCTTCGGCGCCAAGGCCTGGCTCACACGCATCATGGCGACCTGGGGTCTGGCGGCCACGGCCATGGCCTTCGTCAACAGCGAGAACACCTTCTACCTGCTGCGCTTCCTGCTGGGCGCGGCCGAGGCCGGCTTTTTCCCCGGGGTGATCTACTACTTCACGCAATGGCTGCCAGCCAGCGAACGCGGGCGCGCCATGGCGATCTTCCTGTCCGGGTCGGCGCTGGCATCCATCCTCTCCGGGCCGATCTCGGGCGGCCTGCTGCAGCTCGATGGCGGCGGCCTGCATGGCTGGCAGTGGATGTTCATCATCGAAGGCATGGCCTCGGTGGTACTGTGCGGCTTCGTCTGGTTCTGGCTGGATTCGATGCCGACCGATGCGAAGTGGCTCAGCACTGAGGAACGCGCGGCCATCACCAGCACCATCGTGGCCGAACAGGCCGAGCGCCTGAAGCACAAACCCGCCCATGTCTCGCCGCTGCAATTGCTGCGCGATCCGCAGATAGTGATCTTCTGCTTCATCTACTTCTCGATCTCGCTGACCATCTATGGGGCCACCTTCTGGCTGCCCAGCATCATCCGCAAGATGGGCAGCTTCAGCGATTTCCAGGTGGGGCTGTTCAATTCCATTCCCTGGGTGATCTCGATTGTCGCCATGTACGCCTTCGCCGCCCTGGCCGCCCGCTTCAAGCACCAGCAGGCCTGGGCCGCCACCGCCCTGGTGATCGCGGCGCTGGGCATGTTCGCCTCCACCTTCGGCAACTCGGTCTATGCCTTCGTCTCGATCTGCTTTGCGGCGGTGGGATTCAAGGCGGCTTCCTCGCTGTTCTGGCCGCTGCCCCAGGGCTATCTGGATGCGCGCATTGCGGCCGGCGTCATTGCCCTGATCAATTCCATCGGCAACCTCGGCGGCTTCGTCGCACCGACCACCTTCGGCTTCCTGGAGCAGCGCACCGGCTCCATCCAGGGTGGCCTGATGGGGCTGGCCATCACCTCGCTGGTGGCGGCCGGCGTGGTATTGCTGGCGCGCTCGGGGCCGGCGGCCTCGCGCTGAAGATCAGTCCAATCCGTTTCCCGCACATCACAGAAAGTTCAGCATGAAAATCGCCCGCGTCACCGTCACCCCCATCGCCTTCAAGGATGGTCCGCTGTTGAATGCCAGCGGCATCCACGAACCCTATGCGCTGCGCTCCATCATCGAGATCGAAACCGACAATGGCTACATCGGCCTGGGTGAAAGCTACGGCGATGCCCCGGCCCTGAAGATCCTCGATCTGGTGAAGCAACACCTGGTCGGCCTGGACCCGTTCAACCTCAACGGCCTGCGTGCCATCGTGCGCGGCGTGGTGGCGGCGATGGCGCCGGCCAGCAATGCGGGGGCCGAACTGGCGCCCGGCTCGCACGCCAGCAAGGCGGTGTCGAATGCCTACTCGGCCTTCGAAGTCGCTTGCCTGGATGCGCAGGCGCGTTACCTGAACGTGCCGCTGGTGGACCTGCTGGGCGGCGCGGTGCGCAAGGAGATTCCCTTCAGCGCCTATCTGTTCTTCAAGTATGCGCAGCACATCGACAGTCCCTATGCGCCGGACGCCTGGGGCGAGGCCCTGAGCGAAGAACAGATCGTGGCGCAGGCGCGCAAGATGATCGAGGAAAACGGCTTCAAGAGCATCAAGCTCAAGGCCGGCGCGCTGGACCCCGAGCATGAGGTCGCCTGCATCAAGGCGCTCAAGCAAGCCTTCCCCGACGCCCCGCTGCGCATCGACCCCAACGGCAACTGGTCGCTGGAGACTGCCATCCGCATGGCCGAGCTGCTGGGCGACGACCTGCAATATTACGAAGACCCGACCCCCGGCCTGGAAAGCATGGCCGAACTGCACCGCCGCACCGGCCTGCCGCTGGCCACCAACATGGTGGTCACCGACTTCGACGAACTGCGCCGCAGTGTCGCCCTGAACAGCGTGCAGATCGTGCTGGCCGATCACCACTACTGGGGCGGCCTGCGCGATACCCAGCAACTGGCGAAGATGTGCGACGTCTTCGGCCTGGGCGTGTCGATGCATTCCAACTCCCACCTGGGCATCAGCCTGATGGCGATGTCGCACGTGGCGGCGGCGGTGGAGAATTTGTCCTATGCCTGCGATACGCACTATCCCTGGCAAGAGCCCGACGAAGAAGTCATCCGGGGCGGCAAGCTGCCCATTCGCAATGGCTGCGTGCAGATCACCGATGCGCCGGGCCTGGGCGTGGAGATCGACCAGGATCAGCTGCGCAAGCTGCACCAGCTCTACCTGGAATGCGGCATCCGCCAGCGCGACGACGTGGGCCAGATGCGCAAATACAAACCCGACTGGAAGACGGTCAAGCCGCGCTTCTGAACATCCAACAAATACGGCGGCCGCAGCCACCGTGATTTTTTGCCGGAACCTTCATGCACCAGAGGGAGAGGCAGGCCAGCAAGGCCGCCCCAGCCTCATCGTGCGAAGTAAAGATCATGCAGGTGGTTTAGCGCTACATCGGCGGCCTTCTGCGACAGGATCACCCTGCCGCCCTGCATCAGGTAGACATGATCGGCCACGCCCACGGCGCGCTCGGTGTTCTGCTCCACCAGGATGATGGTGCGGCCCTCTTCCTTCAGGCGCGCAAGGATCTCGAAGAGCTCGTTGACCACCACCGGCGCCAGTCCCAAGGAGGGCTCGTCGATGATGAGCAGCCTGGGCTCGGACATCAGTCCGCGCGCCATCGCCAGCATCTGCGCCTCCCCGCCCGAGAGCGATCCGGCCAGTTGGCGGCGCCGTTCGCGCAGGCGCGGGAACATCGTATAGGCGCGTTCCAGGTTGTCCTTCACCCGCGCCCGATGCTGCGGGGCGAAGGCGCCGACGATGAGGTTTTCCTCGATGCTCATGGCGCGGAAGATCATGCGTCCTTCCGGGATCATGGCCATCGAGACCTTGGACATTTCCCAGGTCGGCATGCCGTTGAGCACTCGGCCGTCCAGGCTGACCTGCCCCTGCCCGACCGGGATCAGGCCCATGATGGCGCGCAGCAGCGTGGTCTTGCCGGCGCCATTGGGACCGATGATGGTGGTCAGCTGTCCCTGTCCCACCGTCAGCGAGACATCCCACAGCACGTTGATGGCGCCATAGCCGGCGCGCAGATTGGTGACTTCCAGCATTCACGCTCCCGTGTAACTCTTGATGACCGCCGGATCATTGAACACCTGGGCCGGCGCGCCCTCGGCGATGAGCTGGCCGAAGTTGAGCACGGCCACGCGCGGGCAGAGCTTGCTGATGGTTTCGATGTCGTGTTCGATGATGACGATACCCACCGCAAAGGCTTCGTGCAGGCCTTTGAGCATCTGCATGAAACGGCGCTTGCCATTGGTTTCCAGTCCGGCGAGCACTTCATCAAGCAACAGCAGCTTGGGCTGCGTAGCCAGCGCCTTGGCCACCTCCAGCGCCTTCAGCTCGGTCAGCGCCAGTCCGGTGGCGGCATCGCGCCCGGCCTTCTCCGTCAGGCCGGTGAAGGCCAGCACCTCATCGATCTTGCGCGCGTCCACCTTGCCGGTGGCAAAGCGCTGGGCCACGATCAGGTTCTCGCGCACGGTCAGTTCATGCATGGGCTGCGGAATCTGGAAGGTGCGCCCGATGCCCAGCCGCGCACGCCGATGCAGCGGTGCATGCAGGACATCCTGGCCATGGAAGCGGATGGCGCCACTGGTGGGCCGCACCAGTCCGGAGATGGCATTGAAGAGCGTGGTCTTGCCCGCGCCATTGGCACCGACCAATCCGACCACATCGCCCGTGCCCACCTTCAGGGAGACTTCATCGACCGCCGTCAGGCCGCCGAAACGTACCGAGACTTTTTGCAGCTCAAGCATGCTGTTCTCCCGAATTGCGCTTGCCCAGCTTGCCGACCTTGCGAAGGAGCGGCAGCAGGCCATCGGGACTGAAGACGATCATCGCCACCAGCAAGGCCCCCAGCACCAGCTGGTGGCCGGAGGGAATGAGGTTCTTGAACACCAGCTGATCCAGCAGATACACCACCACCGCACCGATCACGGGCCCGGTGATGCTGCGATAGCCGCCGAAGATGGCGGCCACGATGGGAATCGTCACCCACAAGGCGCTGAAGGCATAGTCCGGTTCGAGGAAGCTGATGTAATGCGCATTGAAGGCGCCGACCACGCCGCACATGAAGGCCGACAGCAGCAGCATCATGCCCTTGAGCACGGTACTGTTGACGCCCACCACGCGGGTGGCATCCTCGCTCTCGTGCATCGCGCGCAGGGCAAGGCCATAGTGGCTCTCGCGCACGCGGGCATAGACCAGTGCGAAGACGGCCACGATCAGCAGGATCACGAAATACGCGCCGATCTTGCTGGACAGGTCCAGTCCCAGCACGGTGGGCAGGCGCGCAATGCTGGACAGCCCGCCCGAGCCGCCCGTCATCGACGTCCATTCGGTAGCGAGGATGCGGAAGATATGCGCATAGGCCAGGATCGCCAGCGCGAAATACGGTCCGCGCAAGCGCAACACCGGCAGCATCGCCAGCGCCGCCACCAGCGCACCGACGCCACCCAGCAGCAGCGCGGCCAGTACCGGCACGCCGTATTTCATGCTCAACACCGCCGAGGTATAGGCCCCCACGCCGAAGAACGCCGCATGGCCAAAGCTGATCATCCCGCCCAGGTTGCCCAGCAGCGCCCACGACAGCGCGATGCCACCGATCACCATCGAGGCCACCAGCAGGCTCATCACGTAATGATCCTGCGCCAGCAGCAGCGGCACACCCACCAGCAGCAAGGGCAGGCCCAGCAGGGCGGGCAGCTTGTTCCGGTTCATCGTCATCGTCTTACCCCCTTCTTGCCCGCAGGCCGAACAAGCCGTTGGGCATGATGAACAGCACCAGCAGGAACAGCCCCATGCCCGCCAGTTCCTGCAGCGCCGAGCTGGCCAGGGTCACGGTCAGCGCTTCGGCCACACCCAGCAGCACCGCCCCGATCAGCACGCCGGGAATGGAGCCCACACCGGCCAGCACAGTAATAATGAAAGCCTTGACTGTGAGCACCCCGCCATAAGCCGGACTGATAACACCATAACTGAACAATGCCACCCCCGCGAAGGACGCCAGGATGCCGGCCACGATGAAGGACACCAGTTCGGTATAGCCCGGGTTGATGCCCATGAGCTTGGCCGCATCCCGATTGCTGGACACCGCCCGCACGGCGCGGCCATACCAGCTGCGCGAGAGCCACCACCAGAGGGCGGCCATCATCAACAGGCTCACGCCGAAGAACAGCACTTCGCTGCGCATGCTGTAGAAGGGACCGAGCACGAAGGCTTCCTGCAGCCATTCGGAACTGGTGGAGCGGATGTCGGCCTTCCAGATCAGCAGCATGCCGTTGGTCAGGATCACGCCGATGCCATAGGTGAGGATGAGCGAATTGATTTCGCGGTCCTTCTTGATGCGGCTGACCACGGCATACACGATGGCCGAGGTCAGGCACACCACCACCAGCGCAATCGGAATGGCCAGCACCGGATTGACGCCCAGGCCGGACTCCACCGAATAGGCAATGTAGGCGGCCAGCAGCACCAGCTCGCCCTGCGCCAGGTTGATGACCCGCATGGCGCCGAACACCAGCGCCAGGCCCAGGGCAATGAGGGCGTAGGAGCCCCCCTGCAGCAGCCCCGAGTACAGGGCTTGCAGTATCAGTTCAGTCATGTCTGCATTCCGTTGGAGTGGGCGCCGGCCGGGCGTTACCAGGGCACTGCCGGATAATTCATCTTGTTGGTGGCCGCCGCCCTGGGCCAGACGATGGCCACCTTGTCGCCCTGGTGCTGGCCCATGTGGTGGGTGAAGTTCAGGTTGTCGCCATTGGCACCGAACTGCACGCGGCCGATCAAAGTGTCGCGGTCGGTCTTGCGCATTTCTTCGGCCACGCCGTCTTTCTTCAGCGTCCCCTTGTCGGCGGCGCGGGCGATGGCTTCAAACAGCAGCATCGATTGCACGTAGCCGAACTGGCCCAGGTAGTCCGGGTCCTTCTTGTAGAGACGGCGGTAGGTCTCTTCGAAGAGCTTGCCATCGGCCGTGGTGAATTGCGCCGGGAACGGCAGCAGTGCCGTGCCATACACATTGGGCACCAGGTCCGGGAAGTCCTGCGCCATCTTGGGCGTGGCCAGCGACCATACACCCACCATGGCCTTGACCGAGGGCTTCAGCACGCGCGCCGCACGCAGGATGCCCACGTAGTCGTTCTCGTAGCCGATCATGGCGATGACTTCCGGCTTGTCCTGCAGCTTGATCTTGTTGATGATGGGCTTGAAGTCGCTGATGGCCGGATCGAAAGCGTGCGAAGTCACCTTCAGTCCCTTGGCGCCCCAGGCTTTTTCCAGGTCCCTGGCCAGCGCGGCGGTGGCTTCCTTGGTGGAATAGACGATGGCCACCGAGCGCGCATTCATGTCTTCCAGCAGGCCCACCATGGCCTTCTGGTAACCGGCCACGTTGTTGATGCGGAAGAAGTTCTTGCGGCCGCTGCTGACCAGGTTGTCATCCACCCCGCCCGAGGTCACGTAGACCAGCCCTGCCTTGCCGGCTGCATCGGCGGCCGGGGCGATGTTGTTGGAACCGTAGCCACCGGTGATGGCCAGCACACCCTCCCCGGCCAGTTTCTCCACGGCGGCAATGGCCTTGGCCGGGGCCGATTCGTCATCGATGGTGACCAGCTTGATCTTGTGCTTGCCATTGGTCTTGTTGAAGACGTCGGCCGCCACGTTGATACCTTCCTGCATGCCCGAGCCGACCCGCGCCAGGCTGCCGGTCAGCGGGATTTCCACGCCGACCTTGAGTTCATCGGCCGCCGCGCTGCTCATGCCGGCTGCCAGAGCCGTGGTCATCGAGACCAGCAGGGCCAGCCGCCGGAGGCCTTGGTATTTGTTCGTCATTGTCTCCACCTCTTTCATCTGGATGATGTTGATGTGATGTCCTGTCCGCCTGTGCGGACGCGTTCCGGTTCAGCGATGGAGATGGCGTAGCCTTCGCGCCCGAGGCGCAACGTACCCATTGCTGAAACGGATCGGCATGATCCGGACGGTCTGATCTTCTTTGTCTTGTTTTGATGGACTTGCGGTACCGCGCTGCTACTGAAACCGGTCATGCCTGCGCTGCCGGTTTTCTGTCTCCGTACTGGTTATTGCTTGTTCTTGTTACTGGCCGCTCAATGGCGGCCCATGCTCGCTTCCACCGTGCGCACGACGTTCACCAGGCGCGGGCCGAGGTCTTCCATCAGCATCTCGCGCGTCAGCATGAAGGCTGGGCCGCCACAGTTGAAGGCCATGATCTTTTCTTCGTTGGCATCGATCATGGGCACACCGACGGCGCTGATGGTCTTTTCCCATTCGCCGACCGAAATGCAGAAGCCATGATCCTGGTAATCCTTGAAGGCCTGCTCGATGCCGGCCTTGACCTTGGGCCATTGCTCTTCGTTGCGCAGGCGGATGTGGTCCATCAGGAAATCGCGTTCGTTCTGGGGCAGTGCGCACAGCAGCGCGCGTCCCATCGACGTGGTGGCCAGCGGGATGCGCGAGCCCACGTCGCGCCGCAGGGTCACGGCCGACTGGCCGCGCGTGGCCTCGATGTAGACCATGCTCAGGCGATCACGGATGCCCAGTGCCACGTTGCATTGCGAATAGTCGGCCAGCTCCTGCATCGCGGGACGCGCCAGCTTGCGCACGTCCATGCCCGAGAGCAGTGAATAGCCCAGCGCCAGCACGCCCGAGCCGAGCTGATAGCGGCCCTGGTCTTCGGAATATTCGAGATAGCCCAGCCGGGTCAGGGTATGCGTGAGACGCGAGATGGTCGGCTTGGGCAGGCCGGTGCGCTTGGCCAGTTCGGTATTGGTGAGATAGATCTCGCCGGGGCGGAAGCACCGCAGGATCTCCAGTCCACGCGCCAGGGCATTGACGAACTGCCGGTCGTGGCTCTCATCCTCACCCTTGAACGACACAATCTCATCCATCCGTCACATCTCCGCGTGGCCGGGCCGTGCCGCATGGTCACGTTGCCCTTCATTGGCTGTGGAATGTACACACCTGAAATCGCAGTGTCAATTATTTGCGAACGCGTGTTCCGCTGTGCAAAATAAGCCACCCGGATATCGCCTCCCTACAACGCCTGCAGTGGCCCCTGGCTTGAACGGCGATTTGGACAATCGGCCGCAAACGCCCACCCCGCCTGCCCCCTCCTGACAATTGTGCAGATCAGGCGACTGCGGTATGCACGGTTTACACATCCGGCGCAAATGCGGTATCGTTGCCGACAAAAGCCATTTGCGAACCGTAATTTCGCTGTGCGGAACAACTAAAACAGGAGACGTTCCATGTCCACCCAAGCGACGGCGGCGGCCGAGTCGGCCCCCGTCCATCTGGCGCGCGACGGCGCCGTGCTGGTCGTGACCATTGCCAATCCCCCGGTGAACGCCCTGGGCGTGGCCGTGCGCCGCGGCCTGCTGGCCGCCATCGAAGAGGGCGAAGCCGATACGAACGTGGCCGCCATCCTCATCACCGGGGCCGGCCGCAACTTCATCGGCGGGGCCGACATCCGCGAATTCGGCAAGCCGCCGCAAGCGCCGCTGCTGACCGAACTCTGCAATCGCATCGAAGCCTGCAACAAGTCGGTGCTGGCCGCCATCCATGGCGCGGCGCTGGGCGGCGGGCTGGAAGTGGCGCTGGCAGCGCATTACCGGCTGGTGCTCGGCAACGCTCGCCTGGGCCTGCCGGAAGTGCAGCTGGGCCTGCTGCCCGGCGCCGGTGGCACGCAACGTACACCGCGCCTCATCGGTGCCCGGGCAGCGCTGGACATGATGCTGACCGGCCGCCACCTGAGTGCGAAGGAAGCCCTGGCCCTGGGACTGGTGGACCGGCTGGCCGAAGGCGACAGCGCCGAACAGGCACGCGCCGCCGGCCTGCGCGAATTGCAGGCGCTGGTGGAGATGCGCCTGCCGGTACGCCGCAGCCGCGATGGCACCGCCCTGGCCGACACGGCCGCCACGCAAGCGGCCATTGCAGCGGCGCGTACCGAGGCCGGCAAGAAATCGCGCGGCCTGTTCTCCCCGCACAAGATCATCGATGCGGTCGAAGCCGCCACTACCCTGCCCTTCAACGAAGGCCTGGCCCTGGAGCGCAAATTCTTCCTGCAATGCCTGGACAGCCCGCAGCGCGCCGGCCTGATCCACGCCTTCTTCGCCGAACGCGAAGTGCAGAAAGCCCCCGAGACCCGCAACGCCCAGCCACGCCGCATCGAACGCATCGGCGTGGTCGGCGGCGGCACCATGGGCGCCGGCATTGCGGTGGCAGTGCTCGATGCGGGCCTGCCGGTGACCATGATCGAACGCGACGACGCCGCGCTGGCACGTGGACGCGCCCATGTGGAAAAGATCGTCGATGCCCAGGTCGCCCGTGGCCGCCTCACGCCCGAGGCGCGCAACGCCGTGCTGGCACGCCTGCAGGGCAGCACCCGCTATGAAGACCTGGCCACGGCCGATGTGGTCATCGAAGCGGTATTCGAAGACCTGGCCGTGAAGCAAGCCGTATTCGCAGAACTGGATCGCGTCTGCCAGCCCGGCGCAGTGCTGGCGACCAATACCTCCTACCTCGACATCGATGCGATTGCCGCCAGCATCTCGCGGCCTGCGGACGTGATCGGCCTGCATTTCTTCTCGCCCGCCAACGTGATGAAGCTGCTGGAAATCGTGGTGCCGCGCCAGGTCGCCAGCGACGTGGTGGCCACCGCTTTCGAGCTGGCCAGGCGCCTGCGCAAGGTGCCGGTGCGCGCGGGCGTATGCGATGGCTTCATCGGCAATCGCATCCTGGCGGTGTATCGCCAGGCGGCCGACGCCCTGATGGAAGATGGCGCCTCGCCCTATGAGATCGACGAGGCGGTACGCGACTTCGGCTTTGCCATGGGCCCCTACCAGGTAGCAGACCTCGCCGGTGGCGACATCGGCTGGGCCACCCGCAAGCGCCGCGCTGCCACACGCGACCCGCGTGCGCGCTACGTGCACATTGCCGACCGCCTGTGCGAGCGCGGCTGGTTCGGCCAGAAGAGCGGACGCGGTTTCTATCGCTATGCCGAGGGCGCACGCAGCGGCACGCCCGATCCGGAGGTACTGGCCCTGATCGACGAGGAACGTGCCCGCGCCGGTATCACGCCCCGTCGATTCAGCAAGGAAGACATCCAGCGCCGTTACCTGGCTGCGATGATCAACGAAGGTGCCAACGTCGTGCATCAGGGCATCGCGCTGCGGCCGCTGGATGTGGATGTGACCTTCCTCTATGGCTATGGCTTCCCGCGTCATCGCGGTGGCCCCATGAAGTATGCCGACATGATCGGCCTGCCCAAGGCGCTGGCCGACATCCGCGCCTTTGCCGCCGAAGATCCGCTGTTCTGGACGCCATCGCCGCTGCTGGTGGAACTGGTCGAACGCGGCGCCAGTTTCGATTCGCTGAACCAGGCCGGCTGAGCGCCCGCCCCGCATCGCCGGGGGCCGCGCCCAGCGCCGGTCTCCGCATTGACACCACCACCTCAGGAGAGCTCCATGATGCGGGAAGCCGTCATCGTATCCACTGCGCGTACCCCCTTGACCAAGGCCCATCGCGGCGAATTCAACATCACGCCGGGCCCGACCCTGGCCGCCTTCGCGGTGCGCGCGGCGGTCGAGCGCGCGCGCATCGATCCGGGCCAGATCGAAGATGCCATCCTCGGCTGCGGCTACCCCGAAGGCACGACCGGCCGCAACGTCGCGCGCCAGGCCATCGTGCGCGCGGGGCTGCCCATCAGCATTGCTGGCAGCACCGTCAACCGCTTCTGCGCTTCCGGCCTGCAAGCCATCGCCATGGCGGCCGGCCGCATCGTGGTCGATGGCGCCGATGCGATGATCGCAGGCGGTGTGGAAAGCATCTCGCAACTCCGCAGCCGCAGCACCACCGACAGTGGCGACACCGGCATGGATCCGTGGATCGTCGAGCACAAGCCCGAACTCTACCTGCCCATGATCGAGACGGCCGACATCGTGGCCGCGCGCTATGGCATCTCGCGCGAAGAACAGGACCGTTTCTCCGAAGCCAGCCAGCGCAAGACCGCCGAGGCGCAGGAGGCCGGGCGCTACCGCGACGAAATCATCGCCTGCACCACCACCATGCAAGTCACCGACAAGGCCAGCGGCCAGACCAGCCTGCGCGAAGTGACGGTGGACACCGACAACTGCAACCGTCCCGGCACCACTGTCGAGGCGCTCTCCAGGCTGGCGCCGGTGATGGGTGTGGACAAGTTCATCACCGCCGGCAATTCCTCGCAGCTTTCCGATGGTGCCTCGGCCTGCGTGATGATGGAAGCGCGCGCTGTCGAACGCGCCGGCCTGCCGGTACTGGGCGCCTTCCGTGGACTGGCCGTGGCCGGCTGCGAACCGGATGAAATGGGCATCGGCCCGGTCCTGGCGGTGCCACGCCTGTTGCAGCGCCATGGCCTGCGCGTACAAGACATCGGCCTGTGGGAACTGAACGAAGCCTTTGCCTCGCAAGCCCTGTATTGCCAGCGCCGCCTGGGCATTCCCGATGAACTGCTCAACGTCAACGGTGGTGCCATCGCCATCGGTCATCCCTTCGGCATGACCGGTGCACGGCTGGCCGGACACGTGCTGATCGAAGGCAAGCGGCGCGGAGCACGCTACGCCGTGGTCACCATGTGCATCGCTGGCGGTATGGGCGCGGCCGGCCTGTTTGAAATCTACTGAAACGAACCCGCGCCTCACCGCATCCTCAAGGAGACTGGAATGGATCTGAATTTCACCCCGGCCGAAGAAGCCTTCCGCGACAGCGTGCGCGCCTTCCTGGCCGAGAAGCTGCCTGCGGCCCTGTCCGGGAAGGTCGCCAGCGGCAAGCACCTGCGCCGCGACGAAATGGCGCAGTGGCATGCCATCCTCAACGAGCGCGGCTGGCTGGCCAATCACTGGCCGAAGGAATATGGCGGCACCGGATGGAGCGTGATCGAGCGCTTCATCTTCGAACACGAATGCTGCCTCGCGCATGCCCCGCGCGTGGTCCCCTTCGGCGTGAACATGCTGGGCCCGGTGCTGATCAAGTACGGCAACGAGGCGCAGAAGCGTTACTGGCTGCCGCGCATCCTCAATGGAGAAGACTGGTGGTGCCAGGGCTATTCGGAACCGGGCGCGGGCTCCGACCTGGCCGCCGTGAAGACTCATGCCGTGCGCGACGGCGACCATTACATCGTCAATGGCCAGAAGACCTGGACCACCCTGGGCCACTACGCCAACATGATCTTCTGCCTGGTGCGCACCAACCGCGAGGCCAAGAAGCAGGAAGGCATCAGCTTCCTGCTGATCGACATGAACACGCCGGGTGTCGAGGTACGCCCCATCATCACGCTGGATGGCGAACACGAGGTCAACGAGGTCTTCTTCACCGACGTGCGCGTGCCGGTGCAGAACCTGGTCGGCGAGGAAGACCGTGGCTGGAGCTGCGCCAAGTACCTGCTGACCTATGAGCGCACCAACATCGCCGGCATCGGTTTTTCGGTGGCCGCACTGCAGCGCCTGAAGAAAATCGCCGCCACGCAGCGGTGCAACGGCCGCCCGCTGGCCGAAGACCCCTTGTTTGCCGCCCGCATGGCCCGCGTGGAAATCGACCTGGAGAACATGAAGACCACCAACCTGCGCGTGATCTCGGCCGTGGCCGGGGGCGGCGCGCCCGGTGCGGAAAGCTCCATGCTCAAGATCCGTGGCACCGAAATCCGCCAGGAAATCACGGCGCTCACACGCCGCGCCATGGGCCCGTATGCCCGCCCCTATCAATGGCAGGCACAGGACGAAGCTGATGAGGGACGCGCCCTCGGCCCGGAAGACGCTGCCGGGGCGGCCGCGCATTACTTCAACAATCGCAAGCTGTCGATCTTCGGCGGCTCCAATGAAATCCAGAAGAACATCATCTCCAAGATGATCCTTGGCCTGTGAGGAAACGCCCATGAATTTCGAGCACACCGAAGAACGCCGGATGCTGGCCGACAGCCTGCGCCGCCTCATTACCGAACAGTATGGTTTTGAGGCGCGCAAGCAACTGCTGCAATCATCGCCCGGCATGAGCCGCGACATGTGGAATCAGCTGGCCGAGATGGGCGTAATCGGCGCCCTCTTGCGCGAAGAAGACGGCGGCTACGGTGGTGGCGGTTTCGACATCGCCGTGGTCTTTGAAGAAATCGGCCGCGGCCTGCTGCTGGAGCCGCTGCTGGGCAGCGCCATCCTCGTAGGTGAAGCCATCGCCGTAGCCGGCACACCCGCACAGAAAGCACTGCTGGAGCAGATCATCGCCGGCCAGACGCTGGCCGCGCTGGCCCACGAGGAACCCGACAGCCACTATGAGCACACGCACGTAGCCACCCGCGCCACGCAAGAGGTCGATGGCCGCTGGCGTCTGCAGGGCCACAAGGCTGTCGTGGTGCAGGCAGAATCGGCGGACCTGTTCCTGGTGTCGGCGCGCAGCAGCGGTGGGATCGATGAGGCCGACGGCATCTCGCTCTTCCTGATCCCGGCCAATACGCCCGGCCTGCAACTGCAAGGGAGCGATACCATCGACGGCGGCCGCGTGGCCGACCTGCTCTTGCAGGATGTGGTGCTACCCGCCGATGCCCTGCTGGGACAAGCGGGAACGGCCGATGCCCTGCTCGAACGCATCCTCGGACGTGGCGTGCTGGCCCTGTGCGCCGAAGCACTCGGTGCGATGGAGGTGGCCAAGGAAGCCACGCTGGATTACCTGCGCACACGCAAGCAGTTCGGCCTGCCCATCGGCAGCTTCCAGGCCCTGCAGCATCGCATGGCCGACCTGCTGCTGGAAGTGGAACAGGCGCGCTCGGCCGTCATCAATGCCGCTGCCGCACTGGATGCCGACCGGCTCACGCGCGAACGGGCGCTGTCGGCCGCCAAGTTCAGCATCGGCCGCATCGGCACGCTGGTGGCCGAAGAATCGATCCAGCTGCATGGCGGCATCGGCATGACCTGGGAACTGCCGCTGTCGCACTACGCCAAGCGGCTGGTGATGATCGACCATCAGCTGGGCGACGAAGACCACCACCTGCAACGCTACATCGCGCTGGGCCGCGACGCCGTGGCATGAGTACCGTGCTGGTCGAGCAGCGCGGTGCGGTGCGCGTGCTCGTCAACCATGATCCGGCGACCCGCAACGCGCTCAACGCGGACCTGTATGACGCACTGACCGCCGCACTGGATGCGGCCCAGGCCGATCCACAGGTGGCCGCCATCGTGCTGACCGGCGCCAACGGCTTCTTCTGCTCCGGCGGCGACCTGCGCCTGCTGGCCCAGCGCCGCAGCATGGCGCCCCAGCAGCGGCGTGCGCGGCTGGAAGGTCTGCACGACCTGATCCGCCACATCGGCCGCTGCAGCAAGCCGGTGATCGCCGCCGTGGAAGGCGGTGCGGCCGGCGCCGGACTGTCGCTGGCGCTGGCTTGCGATCTGCTGGTGACCACGCGCCAGGCGCAATTCTCCGTGGCCTACGTCAAGGTCGGGCTCACGCCCGATGGCGGCGTGACCGCTTTCCTCGCGCAATTCCTGTCGCGCCAGATGCTGACCCAGCTGTGCCTGTCGGGCGAGCGTTTCAATGGCGAACGCCTGCATGCCATGGGCGCAGTCAATCAGCTGGCCGAACCGGGACAAGCGCTGGAGGCCGCTGTACAACTGGCCTCCACCCTGGCCGATGGACCAGCCCAGGCCATGGCCCGCATCAAGCATCTGTGCCAGCATGCCTACGGCGCCACGCTGGAAGAACAGCTGGAACTGGAAGCACAGCACATGGTGCTGTCGCAGGGAGAAGACGAAGCCGCCGAAGGCATCCATGCCTTCCTGGAAAAACGGCCCGCCGATTTCCGGCGACTGCGGCTGCAGGCGACCCCGCCAAAAAAATGATCAGTACCAGGAGGCCCCGCACGCGCCCCACAAGAACAAAGCGCGGCACGCATCCTGTCCAACGAGGAGACGACATGACTGAACAGACAGCATCCCTGCCACTGGCTGGCGTACGTGTACTGGACCTCTCGCGCGTATTGGCGGGCCCGTGGTGTGCCATGGTCCTGGGCGACCTGGGTGCCGAAGTGATCAAGGTCGAGCATCCCGAACGCGGCGACGATACGCGCGACTGGGGCACCCGCATCGGTTCGACCGAGACCGCGTATTTCAACAGCGTGAACCGCAACAAGCGCTCCATCAGCGTGGACCTGCAGACCGGGGAAGGTCAGGACATCGTGCGCCAGCTGGCCCGCAAGAGCGACGTGGTGATCCAGAACTTCAAGTTCGGCGGCGTGCACAAGTTCGGTCTCGATTACGAGCGCCTGCGCCGCGACAATCCCGGCCTGGTCTATTGCTCCATCACCGGTTACGACAGCAGCGGCCCGGAAGCCACGCGGCCCGGCTATGACCTGGTGATCCAGGGGGAGTCCGGCCTGATGTCCCTCAATGGCGAGGCCAGCCAGCCGCCCTTGAAACTGGGCGTAGCGGCAGTGGACCTGTTCACCGGCATGTATTGCGCGCAGGCCGTGCTGGCGGCGCTCTACCAGCGCCAGCAGACCGGCCAGGGCCGCCATGTGGAGATGGCGCTGTTCGATTGCGGCGTGATGATCACTTCGTATTACGGACTGGAAGCGCTGATCCTGGGCGACGATCCGCCACGCTATGGCAATGCCCATCCGTCCATCATTCCCTATGGCGTCTTCGATGCCGCCGATGGCCGGCTGGTCATCACCGTGGGCACCAACAGCCAGTACCAGCGCTTCTGCCACAGCGTCATCGAACGGCCTGACCTGGCCGAGGACGCGCGCTTCAAGACCAACGTCAGCCGGGGCCAGCACCGCGACGTGCTGGTCCCGGAAATCAACCGCGAGCTCAAGGCCCGCAAGCGCGCCGACCTGCTGGAGCGGCTGCACAAGGCCGGCATTCCCTGCGGCGAAGTACTCGGCCTGCACGAAGCCCTGACCAGCCCGCGCGCCACCTCCGCCGGTCTGGTCAGCACGCAGCCGCATGCGGAAGTGGGCAGCGTGCAGGTGCTGGCCCCGCCCTATCGTTTCGATGGCCAGCGTCTGCCGGTGCGCAAGGCGCCGCCCGCGCTGGGTGAAGGCACGGAGGAAGTGTTGCAGTCCTTGCTGGGGATGGAAGAAGCGCAGATCGCCGCGCTGCGCGAGCGGGGCGTGCTGTAGAGACGGGAGCGATCACACGCAGGCCACCTTGCTGGCGGCCTGTGCGGGTTCGCTTCAGTTGGAGAAAGCCGCCAGCCCGGTGATGGCGCGCCCCAGGATGAGGGCGTGTACGTCATGCGTGCCCTCGTAGGTATTGACCACTTCCAGGTTCACCAGATGGCGCGCCACGCCGAACTCGTCGGAGATGCCATTGCCGCCCATCATGTCGCGCGCCATGCGGGCGATGTCCAGTGCCTTGCCGCAGCTGTTGCGCTTCATGATCGAGGTCTGCTCGATGCCGGAATATCCCTCGTCCTTCAGCCGCCCCAGGCGCAGGCAGCCTTGCAGGCCCAGCGCGATTTCGGTGAGCATGTCGGCCAGCTTCTTCTGCACCAGCTGGTTGGCCGCCAGCGGCCGGCCGAACTGCTGGCGCTCCATGGTGTAGCGGCGCGCGCGTTCATAACAATCCTCGGCCGCACCCAGCGCGCCCCAGGCGATGCCGAAGCGGGCACTGTTGAGACAGGTGAACGGGCCCTTCAATCCACGCACATCGGGGAAGGCGTTTTCTTCCGGACAGAAGACGTTGTCCATCACGATCTCGCCCGTGACCGATGAACGCAAACCGACCTTGCCATGAATGGCCGGTGCCGAGAGGCCCTTGGCCCCCTTGTCGAGGATGAAGCCACGGATATCGCCTGCTTCATCCTTGGCCCACACCACGAAGACATCGGCCACCGGACTGTTGGTGATCCACATCTTGCTGCCGGTGAGGCTATAGCCGCCCGCCACCTTGCGGGCGCGCGTGATCATGCTGCCGGGGTCGGAGCCGTGGTTGGGTTCGGTCAGGCCGAAGCAGCCGATCCATTCGCCGCTGGCCAGTTTGGGCAGGTATTTCTGCTTTTGCGCTTCGGTGCCGAAGGCGTTGATGGGCGTCATCACCAGCGACGATTGCACGCTCATCATGGAGCGATAACCGGAATCGACTCGCTCGACTTCGCGCGCGATCAGGCCATAGCAGACATAGTTCAGACCGGCACCACCGTACTGCTCATCGATGGTCGCCCCCAAGAGGCCCAGTTCACCCATCTCGCGGAAGATGCTCACATCCATCTGCTCGTGGCGGAAAGCCTCCAGCACGCGCGGCGCCAGGCGGTCCTGGCAATAGGCCTGTGCGGCATCGCGCACCTGGCGTTCGTCGTCGCTCAGTTGCTGCTCCAGCATCAGGGGGTCGGCGTAATCGAAGGAATGTCGTTGCGGCGTTGCGCTCATGGAGGCCTCTTCTCGGGATCAACGGGTACGGCAGAAACCCTGTCCTGCGGACAGCGGCACTGCTGCGGCGATGGGCAAAAATATACGTGCCGGCCCGCCCCGGCGCAAACGAATTGTTTGCATCACCGTGTGCGGTTGATGCACTCCGGTTCCGCCTGTCGAGACAGGCATGGCGCGCCGCTTCAGCCGAGTCCGCTGGGCAGCCGGTACGCCTTGGCCTGCTCTTCCAGCCACTCCTGGAACAGCCGCAGCAAGGGCCGCTCGGAGGTGCGCTCGGGATAGATCAGGTAGTAGGAGTACGGGCTCAGGTAATCATGCTCCACGGCCACCACCAGCAGGCCGCGCCGCAGTTCATCCTCGATCAGGAAGCGCGGGATCAGCGCCACGCCCATGCCCACGATGGCCGCCTGGGTCAGCATGGAAAACAGTTCCAGCTGCGTGCCCACCAGATCGTTCTGCACCTGCATGCCGAAGGAGGCGAACCACTGCCGCCACACGTACGGCCGCGTGCTCTGCTGCAGCAGCGGATAAGCGAGCAGCCCGGTCGGCGTGAGCGTGCGATTGCTGCCGATGAGTTCGGGACTGGCTACTGCCACCATGCTCTCTCGCATCAGGAACACGCCCTCGGTGCCGGGCCAACTGGCTTGTCCGGCGTACAGCGTGGCATCGAGACTGGTCTCTTCGAAGAGGAAGGGCCGGGTGCGTGGGCGCAGGTTGACCGTCACGCCCGGATGCGCCTCCAGGAAGGAGCGCAGGCGCGGCAGCAGCCAGCGGGTGGCGAAGGTGGGCATCACGCCCAGCTCCAGCACATCGCCATGGCCATCGCGCGACATCAGGTGCAGCGCATCGCGCTCGATCTCGTCCAGGCGCTGGCCGACCTGGTGGCTGTAGCTCACGCCGGCCTCGGTCAGGCGCACGCCGCGCTTGGTACGGCGAAACAGCTTCAGGCCCAGGAATTCTTCCAGCGCCGCCACCTGGCGGCAGACCGCACTCTGCGTCACCGCCATTTCCTGCGCCGCCTTGGTAAAACTCTGGTGCCGCGCAGCGGACTCGAACACGGCCATGGCCTGGGTAGAGGGAATCTTTCGGCGCATAGTGCAAAACAGGCTCTGAAGTGAATTTTATGCACATCTTATTACAGCGGCGGCCTCCCCCAAAGTAGCCAGATGAATAATCTTGTCTGACATCGTGACAACAATCGATATCAATTAGCACATTGCCTGCAAGATTAATTTCATTGGCCGGAAATCTTGCCGGTGATTAATATCGAGCCCGATCCAGCCATGCGACCATCGAACAAGCAAGCGCCGGCGGCAGAGGGATGACGCCGGCGACAAGAGAGACAGGATGGGCAGGAAGCCAAGGCTTCGTGACGGCATGACCGCATGACATCACCAGCACTTCATTGCTCCCGCGACCGCGCCCCCGGGTGGTTGCCTCTCTTGACGCCCGCACGCCAAACGGGCGGCCTCGCCAGACAGGTCTCGACCGCATCGACCGGATCCGACACTGAAAACGATATAAATCGAATGCGAGGAAGACATGATCTGGTTCTACAACCTCAACATCGCCAAAAAGCTGGCGCTGTCCTTTGCGGTAGTGATTGCACTGACCCTGTTGCAGGGGCTGTTCGCCATCAAGGAACTCAAGCAGGTCAACAGTGCCTCCGGCGAGATCGTCAACAAGTGGATGCCGACCATGGATGCCGCGCGCGAGCTGCAGGGTTCGCTGCCGCCGCTGCGCCTGACCGAATTGCAACTGGTCACGGCCGTGACACCCCAGGAGCGCACCGCCGCCAACCAGGCCATCAAGGCGCGCCTGGATGCACTGGCCAAGCAGCGCGCGGTGTTTGAAGAGCGCATGTCCGAGCCAGAGGAAAAGGAACAATACGCCCAGTTCGGCAAGAACCTGGCGGCCTATCTGAAGGTGGATGAACAACTGGCCGAGATGGCGGCCAACCAGCAGTATGACGAGACGCGCGCCCTCTTCAATGGAGAATCGGCCAAGCTCTACAACGCCATGGTGGGCAATCTCAACGCCATCGTGAAGCTCAATGCCAGCGGCAGTGCGCGCGCCGATGAAGACGCCTCGGGCGTGTTCCGTGGCGCACAGCGCTGGATCGTGGGCCTGCTGGCGGCCACCGTGATCATCGGTTCGCTGCTGGCCTTCGTGGTGGCGGCCAATGTGGCGCGGCCGCTCAAGGAAGCCGTGGAGATTGCCCAGCGCGTGGCGCGCGGCGATCTTACCCTGCGCATCCGCCCGGCCGGGCGCGACGAAACCGGACGCCTGATGGAAGCCCTGCGCGCCATGAACGAGAGCCTGCGCGACATCGTGAGCGAAGTACGCCAGGGCACCGACACCATCGCCACGGCTTCCAACGAAATTGCGCGCGGCAATCTGGATTTGTCCAACCGCACCGAACAGCAGGCCGGCTCGCTGGAAGAAACCGCCTCGGCCATGGAGCAGCTCACTTCCACCGTCACCCAGAACGCCGACAATGCGCGCCAGGCCAACCAGCTGGCGGCCACCGCCTCCAACATCGCCAGCCAGGGTGGCGAGGTGGTCAGCCAGGTGGTACGGACCATGGAAGGCATCACCGAAAGTTCGCGCCGCATTGCCGACATCATCAGCGTGATCGACGGCATTGCCTTCCAGACCAACATCCTGGCGCTCAATGCGGCTGTGGAAGCAGCCCGCGCGGGCGAGCAGGGGCGCGGCTTTGCGGTGGTCGCTTCCGAGGTACGTTCACTGGCCCAGCGCTCGGCGGGCGCGGCCAAGGAGATCAAGGAACTGATCGATGACTCGGTGCAGAAGGTCAGCGCCGGCAGCGAGCTGGTGGAACGTGCCGGCAGCACGATGAATGAAGTGGTCGCCAGCGTGCGCCGCGTGACCGACGTGGTGGCCGAGATCAGTGCAGCCACGCAGGAGCAGAGTGGCGGCATCAATGAAGTCAACCTGGCCATCACGCAGATGGATGAGACTACGCAGCAGAATGCTGCGTTGGTGGAGCAGGCGGCGGCGGCGGCGGATTCGTTGAAGGGGCAGGCGGGGAATTTGGCGGCGGTGGTGGGGAAGTTTAAGTTGGATTGAGAGGATGGTTTAGAGTGACAGGGTTCGGTGGAGCCTTATCATGTTCGCCGACTGCTGCGCCAGAGCGGTGCCACTCCGAGATCGACTTCGAGCATCGCAACTGCGACGAAATTACTAGGGCCTGTTCACATTAAATCTGCGAGAAATTTAATGTGAACAGGCCCTAGAACTCATTTCATAAACAGACGTGAGATGCGTTCTATGCAGATCAAATCTCACGGACCTATTTAACCTGTCCATTCGTGACCGCGTCGTGATCCTATTTCAGTGACTGCGGCCCTTGGCAAGGGCGTGCAGTTTCTTGGGCCTGCTTCTTCAACCAAGTACAGAGCTGCATGATGCGTTCTTCACGACGATTTTGATATTTTGCGACATATTGATAGCCGCTCTCTTCAAATCCGAACGGCGCGAGCAGTCGGCCGCTACGAACCTCTTCAATAATGAGATGCCATGGGGCGACGCAAATTCCAAGGCCCGCAATTGCAGCTTCCAAAGTGAAATAGTAATGATCAAAATGGGGACCAACCGCCGCTGGAGTCTTTTCGCCCACGGCACTACCCCACATTTCCCAAGCATCCATACGCGTTTTGGTGTGAAGCATAACTGCGCGTCGAATATCTGCGGGCACGCGCAACTTCAGTCTGCTCGCAAGAGACGGAGCCAGAACTACACCGAGCCATTCCGGAAACAGCTCAATCACGTTATCGTGTCCTGTCATTCCTTGCGTGTCGACGGTAACAATAAGATCGTAGCGCTCGCGGTCAATATCCCCTTGGTGACCAGAGCTACTTGTACTCATCCGTATCTCGGTACCAGGATGCATACGATTGAAATCATGCAACCGGGGAATCAGCCATTTGGCCGTGAATGTGCTGAAGCAGCAGACGTCGAGCACGCCATCATCATGGCCGATCACGGATGCTACCGCCGAATCAAGCTGATCAAATGCTGCCGTCAATCTAGGGAGCAACGCCTTCGCCTCGGACGTAAGTTGCGGATTGGCTTTGGATCCCTCAAACAACGGCAAGCCTAGTTTGATCTCCAATTGTCGTACTTGGCGACTGACCGCTCCTGGCGATACCGAAAGTTCAACTGCCGCAGCATTCATGCGGCCCAGTCGAGCAGCGGCTTCAAAAGCGCGTAAGGCATTGAGTGGAAGAGAACGGCGCGTCATGAGGTGAGTTTACTGCACATAGCAGATCCCAAAAAATCGTTTAGAAAAGCAACGCGATTTTGTCAGAATCTCGCCCAGGTAAAGGAAGGTCGGCAAAACGCTGATATCCAGATTCTTTCCGCACTATCGACTCCTAAAACACTTTATTGAAAGAGAATCATATGCCATTTGTTCGCACAAGCGTGCATTCTGATACGACGCCGGCTACGCGCCAAGCCATCGTCGACGGCATTCATCAGGCTTTGGTGGAAAGCATCGGCATGCCGCAGGATGAACTATTCAATCTGATGGCTGACTTTGATAATCAGCAATTCTGGTACAGCCGCACATTTAATGGTATTGAGCGCTCGGCGCACCTGGTCGTTATTGAGATTACGCTCCGACGGGGCCGTAGCGATGCCATGAAACGGGCGCTATATGCAGCTATTGCGCGCAACTTGGAAGAATTCGCGAAAATTTCTCCTCGGGACATTTTCATTTTCATGCATGAGAATGACTATTCCGACTGGTCTGTTGGTGAGGGAAGATTTGCAATGGCCCTGGTACAACAGCCTGGCCAGGATATCTCGGCCTCGTAAAGCGGCACATCAGAGGTGCCGCCTCGACAAGGGTGCTTTGGCGGCGTCGGCTCTTATGTCATCACTGTACTTTTTCTGAGAACAGGTCGGCGCCAAGCATTTTTTAAAGTGATTTTAAAAATTAGAAAGTCTGATTTCCGTAGAGAACAGAACAAGAGAAAGTGCGATTTCCTTATTTTTTAAATGATCGCAACGGACGCGCCAGATTAAGTTTTGGCGGCCGAAAAATTTCTTATGAAAAATACCTTCTGCTCTTAAGCGACGGTGCCGCTCCGCTGCAAGCCGGATTGAGAAGAGTATTCCGAGAATGGGCTGCGCAGCGTGCCGAGAATGCGAAGTGGCCCCCTCCCGGAGTGCCACCCGCCTCGCTTCAGAGTTCCTCGTGAGAGAGCAGCAGCTTGATGCCCAGGGCCATCATCACGCCACCCGCAACACGGTCGAACCAGTGCTTTCCGTGAAGATACCAGCTGCGCGGGCGCGGTGAAGAGAGAACCAGCGCGACAAGTGCATACCAGGACGATTCAATCAGGAAGACCAGCGACGCGATGAACGCCTTGAGCAGCAGCGAACTCTCGGACGGAAGAAAGGCGGCAAAAACGCTGGCATAGACGATGGCCGTTTTCGGATTGCTGAGCTGCGTAACCAGCCCCAGCAACAAGAATCGCCGGGAAGCAGGCAGTGGACTGTCGCGCAGCTGGATCTCGGCCACCAGGGGAGTGCGCGCACCGCGCCAGATGCGCACGCCCAGGTAGGCCAGGTAAAGACCGCCGCCAAGCTTGAGCAGCAGATAGAGCGAGGGGACCGCCAGCAAGAGGGCATGCAAGCCCAGTAGCGACGCGCTGGCGAAGATCAATCCTCCCATGCCCATGCCCAGCGCCGCCAGCAAGCCATTGAATCGTCCACTGCTTGCCGATGTCCGCGCCACCATCACAAAGCTGGGCCCGGGGCTGACAGCCCCGGCGGCAAGCGCGGTGGCAATTCCGATCACTTCTGCTAGATGTTGCATGGCTTGGCTCCTTGTGACCGTGACGGCGCACGCGCCCCGGCCGGATGAAAGAAATATTCTGAATCCGCTGGGGCATGCCGATCACCGCCCCGTTTCCCCACACGCCGACAACTTCGCGGACCCTGAAAGAGCCCGGCTACTGCAATCCCTTGCCCGGGAGTTGCCCCGATACAGGCGGCGCTCCTGATTGCCTCCCCTGAGGACGTAGCCAACTTCGCTGGCGCCTATCCCCAGGTCATTGAGTTCGCGGGCATCCATGCCCTTCATTTCAAGCGCCGCGCCTTCACGGGAAGCATGATAGTCCCCGAGCACGCGGGCAAGGACCTGCCTGAACATATTCCACATGAGCTTCTCCTGATGAATGTCGCCATCATCGGACAAGCAAAGACATTGGTAAAATTGAGTTTAGTGAAGCCATTTATCAGGAAAGCTGATGAGAGAACTCAGTCTGGACCAGTTGCGCACCCTGGTGACGATCGTCGACCTGGGCACTTTCTCGGCCGCAGCCAACGCGCTGCACCTGGCCCAGCCGACCATCAGCCTGCATATCAGCGATCTCGAATCACGTCTTGGCGGCGCCCTGCTCATGCGCGGCAGCCGCCGTGTGCAGGCCACGGCGCTGGGCGCGCTGGTGATCGACCGGGCCAGACGCCTGTTGCGCGACACCGACGACATGCTGGAAGCCGCGCGCAAACACGTGGAAGGCAAGGTCGGCCGCGTGCGGCTGGGCACCTCCACGGGGGTGGTGGTCAACCTGCTGCCACGCGTATTGCGCCAGCTGGAAAGCAGCTTTCCGGGCATCGACGTGGAGGTCAACATCCTTGGCTCCAACGAAACCATGGCCCGGCTGCAGGAAGGCACGCTCGACATCGGCCTGGTGTCCACACCCATCCAGAAATCCAAGGACATCCACATCACCCACTGGCGCAGCGACCGGATGATGGCCTTCCTGCCGGCCTCCTGGAAATCCCCCGCGTCGGTCAAGCCAGCCTGGCTGGTGGACAAGCCCATGATCTTCAACGATGCGACCACGCAGATGTACCGGCTCACCATGGCCTGGTTTGCTGCCGCCGGCGAAAACCCGCGCGCACGGATCGAACTCAACTTCAACGAGGCCATGAAAAGCCTGGTCTCGGCCGGCTACGGGGCGGCCATCCTGCCGCTGGAGCAGCCGCTGGCGGCAGAGCTTGAGCGGCACAAGGGCGTGCGCATCGTTCCACTCTCGCCGGTACTGAAGCGCCACGTCGGCGTGGCCCATCGCGCCTTGCCCGGCCTGGACAAGGCCACCATCAACGTGCTGGAGACCATCCGGCAGTTCAACCAGACCTGAAATGCCCAGGCCTCCCGAAAAACATGCATTAAACGCAGCTTAATGCTCAATTCACCGAGCATTAAGCACCGTTTGCCGGCGATCTCCTATAGTCCAACCTTCGCACAGCACAATCTTCAGGAGTCCACCATGAGTCTGGCGTCACTGCCCACACCCGCCGCCTTGATCGATATCTCCCGCATGGAGCACAACATCGCCCGCATGCAGCAACGCATGGATGCGCTGGGCGTGCGTTTCCGTCCGCACGTCAAGACCACCAAGTGCCGGCAGGTAGTACAGGCGCAGCTGCAGGCGGGCGCACGCGGCATCACCGTCTCCACCCTGAAGGAGGCCGAACAGTTCTTTGCTGCAGGCATCCGCGATATCGTCTACGCCGTGGGCATGGCCCCGACCAAACTGGGCCAGGCGCTGGCGCTGCGCCGCCAGGGTTGCGATCTGAAGATCGTGGCCGACAGCGTGGCCTGCGCCGAGGCCATCGTGGCCTTCGGTCAGGCCAACAATGAATGCTTCGAAGTCTGGATCGAGATCGACGTGGATGGCCACCGCTCCGGCATCGCCCCGGAGGACGCCAGCCTGCTGGCCGTCGGCACCGCGCTGCATGAAGGCGGCATGCGCCTGGGCGGGGTGCTGGCCCATGCCGGCTCCAGCTACGACTACGACAACGACGCCGCCCTGGTCCGCGTGGCCGAGCAGGAGCGCGCCGGCTGCGTGCAGGCCGCCGAGCGCCTGCGGGCAGCGGGCTTGCCGTGCGAAGTGGTCAGCATCGGCTCCACCCCCACCGCCCTGCGCGCCGAACACTTGCGCGGCGTGACCGAGGTGCGTGCCGGCGTCTATGCCATGTTCGACCTGGTGATGCACAACGTGGGCGTCAATACGCTCGATGAAATCGCGCTGAGCGTACTGACCACCGTGATCGGCCACCAGTCCGAAAAGGGCTGGGCCATCGTCGATGCCGGATGGATGGCCATGAGCCGCGACCGTGGCACGCAAGGGCGCAAGCTCGATTTCGGCTATGGCCAGGTCTGTACCGAAGATGGCAAGGTGCTGCAGCGCTACCTGATGAGCGGCGCCAATCAGGAACACGGCATCCTGTCACGCCAGGGTGAGCCCGATACCCGGATCGCAGAGCACCTGCCCATCGGCACGCGCCTGCGCATCCTGCCCAACCACGCCTGTGCCACCGGTGCGCAGTACCAGGAATATCACGCCATCGCCGCCGATGGCAGCGTGGCGACCTGGCCGCGCTTCAACGGCTGGTAATGGATCAACGGGATCAACGGGATCAGCGGGTTCAGCGCTCTGGTCCGCTGGTGAAATACGACTGCGCCAGCGCCACCCAGTAGCGCACGCCTTCTTCGATGATGTCGTCGTTGAAGTCGTAGTGCGGGTGGTGCAGCGAGTGCGAGGCCCGGTCTGGCGGTGCATTGCCGATCAGGATGTAGGTGCCGGGCCGCTCTTCGAGCATGAAGCCGAAGTCTTCGGAGGTCATGTTGGCCGGGATGCCGGTGCGGATGCGTGCATCGCCAAAGGTCTGGCGGATGACGCGTTCGCAGAAACCGGTCTCGGCCGGCGTGTTGATGGTGGCCGGGTAATACTGGAAGAACTCCACCTCGACCTGCGCGCCATAGGCTTCGGCCAGGGCGTGGCACATGCGGCCGATGTCGTCCTGCAACTTCTGCTGCAAGCCCGAAGACAGCGTGCGGATGGTGCCGCGCAGTTCGGCCCGGTCGGGAATCACGTTGTCGGTATCGCCCGCATGGAACATGCAAACCGAAATCACGGCCGGGTCCACCGGGTCCTTGTGGCGGGCGGCAATGGTCTGGCATTGCAAGACCATGGAACAGGCCAGCGGGATCGGGTCCAGCCCCAGGTGAGGCTGGGCCGCATGGGCGCCCTTGCCGGTGATGGTGATCTTCAGGCGCGAGCCCGCCGCCATGATCGGTCCGGTACGCAGGCCGAACTGCCCGGCCGGCAAGCCCGGCCAGTTGTGCATGCCGAACACGGCCTCGGTGGGAAACCGTTCGAAGAGCCCATCGTCGATCATCTTGCGCGCTCCCGCCCCGCCCTCTTCCCCCGGTTGGAACACGAAGTGCACGCTGCCCGGCAGCGCCGGTCCCTGCTTGAGCACGCGCGCCGCGCCCAGCAGCATGACGGTGTGGCCGTCATGACCGCAGGCGTGCATGACGCCATGGCTGCAGGAGGCATGGGCGAAGTCGTTGGCCTCGACGATGGGCAAGGCATCCAGATCGGCACGCAGCACGATGCCGCGCTGCGGGTCGGTGCCGGGCAGGCTGGCCACCACGCCGGTGCCACCCAGGCCGCGTGTGACGGTATAACCCAGGGATTGCAGTTCCCGCACCACCACGTCGGCGGTGCGGTGTTCCTCGAAGCGAAGTTCGGGATGCGCGTGCAGGTCGCGGCGCAGGCCGGCCCAGTGGGCGCGGTGCTGGTGCAGGCTGTCGTGCTGATGTTCAGTGTGTTCCATGATGCTCAATGAGGGTTGCAAGCGCTGCGCGCCATCAGGCGTAATAGCCCAGGATCGATTTGACTTCCATGTATTCTTCCATGCCTTCCACGCCATACTCGCGCCCGTTGCCGGACTGCTTGTAGCCACCGAAGGGCGCCTGCGGATCCCAGGCCGGGTAGTTCAGGTGCACCTGGCCGGACTGGATGCGGGCAGCCACTGCGCGCACCTGGTCCTTGTCGCTGCCCTGCACGTGCGCGCCCAGGCCGTAGACCGTATCGTTGGCGATGGCGATGGCTTCTTCCACGGTGTCATAGGGCAGGATGGCCAGCACCGGGCCGAAGATTTCTTCCTGGGCGATCACCATGTCGGTGTGGACTTCGGAGAAAATCGTCGGCCGCGCATAATAGCCCTGTTCCAGCCCGTCCGGGCGGCCGGGGCCACCGGCCAGCAGGCGTGCGCCGTCCTGCAGGCCGGCTTCGATCATCTGCTGCACCCGCAGGAATTGCGCGCGGTTGGCCAGCGGGCCATGGGTGGTGGTGGCATCCGTGGGATCGCCCACCTTCATCTGCGCCAGCGCCGCCAGCGCCAGTTCATGCACGCGACCCAGCCCGGCGCGCGGCACGATCAGGCGCGTGGGCGCGCTGCAGGACTGGCCCATGTTACGGAAAGCTGCCGCCACGCCGGGCGGGATGGCACGCTCCAGGTCCGCATCCGGCAGCACCAGGTTGGGCGACTTGCCACCCAGTTCCTGGGCCACGCGCTTGACGCTCACCGCAGCGGCCTGCGCCACCAGCACGCCGGCACGGGTGGAGCCGGTGATGGAAATCATGTCCACCTGGGGATGCGAGGACATGGCCGCCCCGACCCCGGCACCGCTGCCGTTGACCAGGTTGAAGACCCCGGCCGGAACACCGGCCTCATGCACGATCTCGGCAAACAGCAACGCCGACAGCGGCGACAGTTCGCTCGGTTTCAACACCACGGTGCAACCGGCCGCCAGGGCCGGGCCGACCTTGGCGGTGATCTGGTAGATCGGCCAGTTCCAGGGCGTGATGAGAGCGCACACGCCTATGGGCTCGCGCACGATGGCGGTGGTGCCGCGCGGGCGGATGAAGGGGTAGTCGGCCAGGTTGTCGCGCGCCACGCGCAGATGTTCGGCCGCCAGCGGCACATGGGCCGTGCGCGCATAGCTGATGGGCGCGCCCATCTCCAGCGTCAGTGCCTGGGCGAACAGTTCGGTGCGCTCCAGCAGCAAGGCATGCACGCGGCCCAGCAGGGCGGCACGCGCCAGCGGCGAGGTCGCGGACCAGGACGGCAAGGCACGGCGGGCGGCCTGCACCGCATGATCGACATCGGCCGCATTGCCCAGCGCGATCTCGCAGACACGCTCTTCGGTGGCCGGCGAGATGACGGCAGCACGCTCGCTGCCTTGCGGGCGCTGCCACTGGCCGTCGATGTAGAAATGGTCCAGCCGGCCGTTGCGGGCCAGGTGCGCCAGCGGAGAAAGGGCGGTGGAAGCTGCGGAAGTGCTCATGTCTGGAGGTCCTTGATGCGTTACGGGTACTGCGTGGAAGGAAGGTCCGGCGCTCACAGCAGCGCGGTGGCCTCCACCTCGACCTGCAGGCCGAAGTGCAGCGCCGGCACCGGCACCACCGCACGCGCCGGGCGAGCGTTGCCGGCCCAGCGTGCATAGATCTCGTTGAAGGCGGGCCAGTGCGCCACGTCGCTCAGGTAGATGCGCACCTGCAGCAGCTTGCCGATCCCGCTGCCGGCACCGGCCAGCGCTGCCTCGACATTGGCCAGCACCTGCTGCGCCTGGGCCTCGAAGGAGGCGTCGGTGAGCTTGCGCCCGGCCGCGTCGATGGGCAACTGGCCGGAGACGAAGACCATGCCGTTGCCAATGGCCACGTGACTGTAGTGACCGCCCGGCGTAGCCAGGCCGGCAGGATTGAGGGTGAGGGGACAGGCGGCGCCGGTGGTGCGAGTGTCTTGGGTCATGATGTGTCGAAGCTGAAATCGGAAGGCCGGCCAGGATAGTCGACGCACTTCCTGAGATGGACTGTAGCCAAAAAGCCTTCAGCGATGTTTAATGTTCTTTCAATTCACCATTAAGAGGTTTTTAATGCTGCAACTGGATGACATGCAACTGCTGCGCGCACTGGGCTCGGCCAATTCGCTGGCCGCCGCTGCCCGCCTGCTCGATCTCACGCCCCCGGCGGTGACGGTGCGCCTGCAGCGCATCGAGGACCGCATCGGCGTGCGCCTGGCCAACCGGGCGGCGCGCGGTTTTGCGCTCACCGATGAAGGCCAGCGCCTGGTGCAGGAGGCCATGGACATCCTGGAGCGCATCGAATCCATCACGGCCAGCGTCTCGCGCGAATCCGATCGCGGGGAACGCGGATCGCTGGCCAACGTCAGCGGCTCGCTGCGGGTGGTGGCGCCCTTCGGCTTCGGGCGGCGCTACGTGGCCGCGCTGGTACGCGACCTGCACCGCAGCCATCCCCGGCTGAGCATCTCGCTGCTGCTGGCCGAGAGTCCGCTGGCGGCCGCCGCCGGGGCGGATGCCATCATTTCCATCGGCCGCGTCAAGGGTTCTTCCTGGGTCGGCCACTTCCTCGCGCCCAATGAGCGCTTCCTGTGCGCCTCTGCGTCACTGGCGCGGCGCATGCAGCGGGTCAGGCATCCTTCCGAGCTGGCCGACTACCCTTACCTGAGCCTGCGCGAGAACGACGATGACCTCAGCCGCCTGCGCTTCACGCCCGTCGACAGTGCCGGGCGCCGCACCGGCAAGGCGCTGACCGTCAAGCTCAACGGTGCGCTCTCGTCCAACGACGGCACCATCACGCGCGACTGGGCGCTCGATGGCGACGGCTTCGTGGCGCGCTCCGAATGGGATTGCGCCCATCTGCTGGCCGACGGCAGCTTCAAGCGCGTGCTGCCCGGCTGGCAGCTCGACCCGGCACCCATCATGGCGCTGCTGCCGGGCCGCCAGGGCCTGACGCTGCGCCAGCGGGTTTTCCTGGAAGCTGCCAAGCGGGCCTTCCAGCCCGCCCCCTGGCGACGCTGAGTTCCGTCAGAAGTCCGCCACCTTGCCCCAGGACGAATCGGAGAAACGATTGGGGTGATAGGGACGCGGATCGACGATGGGCTCGACTCCGCTGGCCAGGTCGGCGATCAGGTGACCGGCACCGGGACCGATACCGAAACCGTGACCGGAGAAACCGGCCGCCAGGATCAGGCCCGGGGTCTGCGGCAATTCACCGATACCCGGCACGCCATCGGGCGTGCTGTCCACGTAACCCGCCCAGGTGTGGGTGACCTTGGCCTGTGCCAGTTGCGGCAGCAGTTCCACGGCGCGGCGGTGGGTCGCGCGGATCGAGACCGGATCAGCCGAGGCATCGAGGATGCGCATGCGTTCCATCGGCGTGGGCGCGTCCAGGCGCCAGCGGCTCAGGGTCTCGTGACCACTGCGCCAGGCTTCCAGGCCGCCCGGCGACAGGCTGCGCCAGCGCTTGGCGAACATGGGCAGGAACTGCGGCGAGAAGCGCAGGAACTGCAGGGTCGGATCGACACGGGCGCGGCCGCTGATGGCCAGCGCATACGAACCGTCGCTGCGGCGCGTGACGGCCACGCCCGAGGTGTACAGCGCGCCCGGCAAGGGCTGTTCCATGGGGGCCACGCTCATGATGGATTGCCGCACCGAAGCCTGCGGGAAGCGGATGCCCAGCTGGTGGCAGAAGGACGAAGCCCAGGCACCGCCGGCCATGACCGCCACCTTGGTCTTGATGACGCCGGCTTCGGTGATGACGCCCGAGACACGTCCGCCTTCGGTTTCGATGCCGCGTGCCGCGCAGTTCTGGATCACGTGGCCGCCCAGCTTCATGACCGCACGCGCCACCGCAGGCGCAGCCTTGACCGGATCGGCCGTGCCATCGGTGGGGGAAAACACCCCGCCCTTCCAGGCGCGGCCGGTGGCGTGGCCGCGTTCGGCGGCCTGCTTTGAATCGAGCATGTAGGTGGTCACGCCGGCGGTCTTGGCGAACTCGCCCCAGGCGGCCCAGCGGTTGATTTCTTCATCATCGTTGGACAAATACAGCAGGCCGCAACGGTTGAAGCCGGTATCTTCGCCGCTCTCGGCGGAGAACTGTTCCCACAGGTCGATGCTCTTGGTGGCCATCGGCAGTTCGCGTGCATCGCGGTTCTGCTGGCGGCACCAGCCCCAGTTGCGGCTGGATTGCTCGGCGCCGATGCGGCCCTTTTCGACCACGGCCACCGAGACGCCGCGCCTGGCCAGGTAGTAGGCGGTGAAGATGCCGATGATGCCGCCGCCGATGACGACCACATCGGCCGAGGCAGGAGGCGTGGTCGGAGACTGGACGTGCACGAGTGGAGGCGACATCTTACTTTCCTCCCTCGGCCGGCACGCTCTGCACGACATAGAACTTGGCCACGCGTGCGCTGCTCTCCCAGCCGATGGCCGCACCCAGCGGCACGAAGACGGCATCGCCACGTTCCACCGACACGACGCTGCCATCGGTCTGGGCAAAACGCACGCCGCCATCGAGGATATGCATGAACTCGTTGACCGGGTGGGCGCGCACGATGCGGTGGTAAGGGGTGGAATCCCAGGTGCCGATCTTGCAGTGGATGGAGCTTTCATCGACCACGTTGTCGCTGCGGCAGGTGGGCACGTCGCCCAGCAGGATTTCCTTGGGCAGCGAGTTCAGCGAGGGCTTGAAGTTGGCCTCGGCCACCAGCGGGAACACGCCCGGCTGCACCGGCTGCGGGCATTCGGCGGCGCAGAACACGGCCAGGGTCGGCTGGGTGGCCGTGATGCGCACGGCCGCGCCGGTAGCGATGACCACGCCGCTATCGGGCGTGAGCACCAGGGGCGCTGCGCCTTCGGCGTCGATGCGCAATTCACCCTGCACCACCACCAGGGTTTCCTGATGGGGGAAGCGGGCGATGTCGAGGGCGCCTTCGAAGCGCAGGCGGCCTGCGCTCATGCCGCCGATGCCCTGCCAGGCGATCTCGCGCGAGGAGGCAAAGGGATCGGCCGCACCCAGCGCGGCCGCACGGAATCCGGTGGACAAGGGCGTGCCAGAGGCACGGTACAACACCAACGCTGCAGTCATTTTTTCTCCTGTTTCCTTGGGGGTGGGCGGGACCGTCTGGCCAGCACGGCTGGTCTCTTGCGGTCCTGCCCGAATCTCTTCTTCATTGGCCGGCCCCATGGCCGGCAGCACGCGATGTCAGACGATGCTACGGCGCCGGCATGTGGCTGTGATTAATGCTCTTCGAATCCAGCATTAAGCCTGGCTTAATGCTGTGAAGCTGCCTCACCTGCCCGGCATGGCCAGCCGCCAGGCAGACAGAGCGTGACCACGCGGGGATCAGACCGTGATGCCCTCCACCGGTATCAGCGGCATCTGCGACTGCTGCAGATCGGCATCGGAGCGATGGCAGAGGATCTCGCCGCCATGTTCCATGTTGCGGCGGCGCGGCGGCACCACGTTGCACGTCCCATCGACGCGCAGCGAGCAACGCGGCAGGAAGGCGCAGATCTCCGGCGAGGGATCGACCGCGCCGATGGGCGGCAGCTTGTGCTGGCCGGCACCGGCCACCTGTTCCAGCCAGCCTTGCTGCATGGCCGGTACCGACGACAGCAGCAGGTGCGAATACGGGTGATAGGGCGGCGCCATCATCGCCTCGCGGGGACGGTTGGCCACCATGCGGCCGGCATAGAGCACCACGATGTCGTCGCAGATGGCGCGCACGGTGCTGATGTCATGGCTGATGAACATGTAGGACACCTGCAGCTCGCGCCGCAGTTCGGCCAGCAGTTCGAGGATGGCGGCAGCCACCACGGTATCCAGGGCCGAGGTCACTTCGTCGCACAGGATCAGGTCGGGCTTGGCCGCCAGGGCGCGCGCCAGGTTCACGCGCTGCTTCTGGCCGCCCGAGAGTTCGGCCGGCAGGCGGTCGATGACGCTCGCAGGCAGCTTCACCAGGTCCAGCAGTTCAGCCGTGCGGCGCCGCATGGCCTCGCCCTTCAGGCCGTGATAGAAGGACAGCGGGCGGTTCAGGATGCGGCCGATGGTGTGCGCCGGATTGAGCGCCGTGTCGGCGTTCTGGAACACGATCTGTACGCGGCGGAATTGTTCGCGGGTGCGGCCTTCCAGGGTCGGCGAGAGGTTCTGGCCATCGAGCTGGATGCTGCCACGGGCCGGTGCAATCATGCCGGCCACGGCGCGCGCCAGGGTGGTCTTGCCGGAACCGGATTCGCCGATGATGCCCACGGTGCTGCCGCGCTGGATGGTGAGATTGATGTCGTCGAGGATGCGTACGCCCGGCAGGCCCAGGCGGTCCGGCGCACCATAGCCGGCTACCAGGCCGCTGATGCGCAAGAGCGGTGCCTTGGCCTCGGCTGGCACGGTCTCGGGCAGAATCTCGCGCAGCTGCACCACGCGGGCAGCGGGCGAGGCGGCGGCGACCAGGCTTTGCGTGTAGCTGTCGGCCGGCGCATGCAGCACCTGGCCGGTGGCGCCGACTTCGCGTACGGCACCATCGCGCAACACGATGATGCGGTCGGCCATCTGCGCCACCACGGCCAGGTCGTGCGAGACGTACACGGCGGTAGTGCCGATTTCCTTGACCACCTTCTTGAAGGCGCGCAGCACCTCGATCTGGGTGGTCACGTCCAGGGCGGTAGTGGGTTCGTCCAGGATCACCAGTTCCGGATCGGTGATCAGGGCCATGGCCGCCATCACGCGCTGCAGCTGGCCGCCCGAGACCTGGTGCGGATACCGTTCACCAATCTTGTCCGGGTTCGGCAGGGCCAGCGCGCGGAACAGTTCGACGGCCTTGCGCATGGCGCTGGCCTTGTCCATCACGCCGTGCTGCAGGGCGCTTTCGATCACCTGGTCCATCAACGTGCGTGCCGGATTGAAGGCCGCCGCCGCGCTCTGGGCGATGTAGGCCACGTGGTGGCCGCGCATGGCCAGGAGCGCCTTCTCATCCATCTGGTCGATCTGGCGCTGGCCGATGCGCACCTGGCCGCCGGCAATGTGGCAGCCCGCGCGCGCATAGCCCAGCAGCGACAGCGCAATGGTGGTCTTGCCGGAACCGGATTCCCCGATCAGCGCCAGCACTTCGCCACGCGCCACGGTGAAGTTGACGTTCTTGACGATCTCGACCTGGCTGCCGTCATCCTTGCGGGCATTCACGCGCAGGCCCTGGACCTCCACCAGCGGCCGTCCTGCTGCACCGCCCCCGGCGCTGCCGGCGCCGTTTTCCTTGCCGAGGAAGATATCGGATTGCTTCACAGGCTTACTCCTTGGCAGCGCGCTTGCCGCGCAGGTTGTCGATCAAGAGGTTCACACCGATGGTCAGCGAGGCAATCGCCAGCGCCGGCATGATGACCGCCAGGGCGCCCTCGCCCAGGCCGGAAATGTTTTCGCGCACCAGCGAGCCCCAGTCGGCGTCGGGCGGCTGCACGCCCAGCGAGAGGAAGCTCAGGCCCGACAGCAGCAGCACCACGTAGACGAAGCGCAGACCGAAGTCGGCCATCACCGGACGGATCATGTTGGGCAGCATCTCCACGGTCATGATGTACCACACGCCTTCGCCGCGGGCACGCGCGGCCTGCACGTATTCCATGGCCTGCACGTTGACCGCCAGCGAACGCGCGATGCGGTAGGCGCCGGGCATGTAGGTGATGGCAGCAGTGATGACCAGGAGCAGCATGGAGGAGCCGAAAGTGGCCACCATCATCAGCGCGAACATCTTGCTGGGAATGGAGATCAGGGCATCGAGTGCACGGCTGATGACGGCATCGCGCCAGCCACCCGAGAAGGCCGCAAAAAGCGCGATGGCGGTACCGGTGGCGCTGGCCAGGACGGTAGCGGCCAGGGCCAGGCCGATGGTGGCGCGGGTGCCGAAGAGGATGCGGCTCAACATGTCGCGCCCCAGGTAGTCGCTGCCCAGCAGGAACTGGTGGCTCATGCCGGAGAACACGTCGGTATCGACGATGGCGGTAGCGTCATAGGGCGAGAGGCTGGGGCCGACGATGGCCATCAGGATCCAGAAGCCGACGATGGCCATGCCGATCCAGGCCATGATCGAATGGCGGCGCACGCGTTTGGCAGGCGCAATCACCGCAGGTGCGGGCGCGCCCGCCTCGGTGCCGGTGGAGTCGTGGAGGGCTTTCATCGGGTCTTCAACCTTGGATTGGAAACAATGGCCATGACGTCGGCGGCGAGCACCAGCAGCAGGTAGCCGGCGCAGAAGATCATGGAACAGGCTTGCACCAGCGGCATGTCGCGGGTGGTCACGGCATCGATCATCAGGGTGGCGATGCCGGGGTAATTGAAGATGCTCTCGACGATGATGACGCCGCCCAGCAGATAGGACAGGCTCAGCGCCACCGCATTGGCAATCGGGCCGATGGCATTGGGCAAGGCGTGGCGCAGCACGATGCGGGTGCGCTTGACACCCTTCAACAGCGCCATCTCGGCATAGGAGGAACGCAGCTGGTCGATCACGGCGGCACGGGTCATGCGCGTCATCTGGGCCACGATCACGCAGCACAGGGTCAGCACCGGCATGGCATAGGCCTTGATGAAGGCGCCCAGGGTGGCAGCATCGCTGGCATGGGACAGGGCCGAGAGCCAGCGCAGCTTGACGGCGAAGATCATCACCGCCACGGTGGCGACCAGGAATTCCGGCACCGACACCATCGAGACAGCACTGACGTTGACGGCGCGATCAAAGAAGGACCCTCGGTACATGGCCGAGCAGATGCCCAGGAACAGCGCCAGCGGCACCGACACCAGCGCGGTCACGGCGGCCAGCATGAGAGACGCAGGCAAGCGGCCGCCTATCATCTGTGCCACCGGCACATTGTTGACCAGTGACATGCCGGGATTGCCCGAGAGCAGATTGCCCAGCCAGTGGGCATAGCGCACCGGCGCCGGCAGGTCCAGGCCGTATTGCAGGCGCAGCGCGGCCACCGTCTCGGGCGTGGCGGCCTGGCCCAGCGCGGTCTGGGCGGCATCGCCCGGCAGCAGGTTGGTGATGAAGAACACGCCGGCCGACACCAGCAGCAGCGTCAGCACCGCCTGCAGGAGGCGGCGCGCGATCAGACGCAGGACCATTCCATTCATAGCTTTCCTCGGTAACGAGTGGCGGGACCGGTTTGCCTTGGCGACCGGTCCCGCGCAACTTCCACTGACGATTTCAGTCAGGCGTGAGACTTTCCCGTACTCACGCGTCCAGCCAGACGTACTCGGCGCAGGTGTAGTTCATGAACGCACCCAGAGGCACCGGATCGATGCCCTTGACCTTGGTGCTGATGCCTTCCAGGTTGGTGATGAAGACCGGGATACCCAGCCCACACTTCTCGTGGATCAGGGTCTGCAGGTCGGCATACATGGCGCGGCGTTTGGTGAAGTCGGTTTCGCCGCGTGCGGCCACCACCAGCTGGTCGAACTGGGCATTCTTCCAGCCCGATTCGTTCCACTGTGCATCCGACTTGAAGAACTGGGTCAGCAGGATGTCAGCGCTGGGGCGCGGGTTGATGTTGCCGAAGCCTACCGGCACCTTCATCCACTGGTTGGACCAGTAGCCGTCGGCCGGCACGCGCTTCACATCCAGCTTCAGGCCGATCTTGGCGGCGCTCTGCTGCATCAGCACGGCCATGTCGACCGAACCGGTGGCGGCCACCGAGGCGACCACGGGGATGGTGCTGCCCAGCACGCCGGCCTTCTCCAGGTGGAACTTGGCCTTGTCCGGATCGTAGGGGCGCTGCGGCAGGCCGGCGAAATAGAAGCGGTTGGTCGGGTCGATGGGCTGGTCGTTGGCGGTGACGGCATAGCCACGGAAGGCGGCCATCTTGATCTGCTCGCGGTCCAGCAGGTACTTCATGCCCAGCGTGAAATCCATGCTGTTGCCGGGGGCCTGGTCCTGGCGGATCACCAGGTCGGTGTACTGGCCGGACTTGGTTTCCATGACGGTGTAGCCCGGCGTGCCCTTGACGCGGCCGGTGGAGCGGGCGTTGACGTCGTTGATCCAGTGCACGTCGCCGGAGAGCAGCGCATTGACGCGTGCGGCCTCGTCGGGGATGCCGAACAGTTCGACCTCGTCCAGATAGGGCAGGCCCGGCTTCCAGTAGTTCTCGTTGCGCACGCCAATGGTCCGCACGCCCGGGGTGAACTCCTTGACCTTGAAGGCGCCGGTGCCGTTGGGGGTACTGAAGTTGGTGGTGCCGTCACGGATGATGAGGAACTGCGCCGTCGCCAGGATCACCGGCAGGTCGGCGTTGGCGCTGGTGAGCTTGATCTGGACTTCGTTGGGACCGGTGGCCTTGACGGACTCGATCTGGTCGGCCAGTACCTTGACCTTGGATGCGGTAGCCGGGTCCTTGTGACGCATGAGCGAGTACACCACGTCGGCGGAGGTGAAGGGCTTGCCGTCATGGAAGACGATGCCCTTCTTCAGCTTGACGGTCCAGGTGATGGCGTCGTTGGTCAGCATTTCCTCAGCCAGCACCATTTGCGGTCCGAGCTTGCCATCGAGCTTGGTCAGGCCGTTGTAGAACATGTGCACCCGGGTGTAGTCGGTGGAGTGCGCGGTCTTGGCCGGGTCCAGGGTATCGGCGGTGGAGCTGGTCTGGGTGGCGATGCGCATCTTGCCCCCGCGCTTGCCGGTCTGCGCCATGGCGCTGCCGCTGGCGGTCAGCAGGCCCGTGCCGCCCATGGTCACGATGCTGCCGGCCAGCAGGGTGCGCATCATGTCGCGGCGGGTGAAGCCGCCGTGGGCGTGTTCCAGCGTATCGCCGGTGATGAGGGTTCCCTCTGCGGGGTGACGTCCGTTTTCCTGCTTGCTCATGAAATGCCTCACGATAAAAGTTCAACCACGAAGACCACCGGCCTGCCCTTCCGTCTGCCATCGCAGATCCCTCCGGGGGCAAACCGCCTGATGGGGTCCGGTCTCCTCCTCGCAAAGTTGATACCAGGGCGGGAAGACACCGGGGAAAACCAGGCAAAGCGCGGGAGCGGCTGCTCCCGCGCGCTTGCCTTACAGACCGAGTACGCCCGGCAGGCCCGAAATGTCCTTGATCTCGGTGTAGCCGTAGTACGGGGTCGAGGGTTCGTGGCCGCGTGCCACGAAGACCTTGTTCTTGATGCCCATGTCGGAGGCCGGCATGAGGTCATAGCGCAGGCTGGAGGAAACGTGCAGCACGTCTTCCGGATTGCAGTTCAGGTTGTCGAGCATGTACTCGAAGGCGCGCAGGCGCGGCTTGTAGGCTTGGGCCTGCTGGGCGGTGAAGACCTTGTGGAACGGCGCGCCGAGCTGCTCGACGTTGTGCATGATCTGGCTGTCGTCGGCATTGGAGAAGATCACCAGCGGGAATTCCTTGGCCACCTTGGACAGACCGGCCGGCACGTCGGCGTGCGGGCCCCAGGTCGGCACGGCCTTGTAGAAGGCACCGGTTTCCTCGTCATTGGTCTGGATGCCCCAGCGTTCACAGGTGCGGGTGATGGCGTTCTTGCAGACTTGTTCGTAGGGCTTCCACTGGTCCAGCACTTCATCCAGGCGGTAAGCGGCGAACTGGCGCAGGAAGAACGGCATGTCTTCCGCCGGGACGCGATCGGCGTAGATCTTCTGCGCAGTTTCCGACATCTGGAAGCGGGTCAGGGTGCCGTAGCAATCGAAGGTAATGAATTTGGGCTTGAAAATGCTCATGGAAAATCGTCCTGTCATAAAAGGGGCGCATCACCTGTCGGCCCTGCGCTGGATGCTGCTCGTGTGCGAGATTGCGGTTCACTGCATGGGAAGGATTACAACATAGCGAAACTTGCGATTTATTCCTTTTTGACCGGGCCGCGAAACAGAAATATGTGTTTTCGACGGCCCAATCAGCATAGCTTGCCGAGCAGTGCAGCAATGCGAACCGGGTGCGCTGCTTTGGGGCATTTTCACCAAGCTGGTGCGGATCGTGTCCGCAGGCTGGGCCATTTCCGGGGTTGCTTTACGCCGCCCCTGCAATGTCGGCATCGGCTTGCCCGACGCGCTGCACTGTCACGGCAGCGCCTGCGGGGGCTGCACCATGCTACTGCCGGTGCTGCCCAATTTTGTGCCGAGAAGAGGGGGCAGATCGCCATAAGATTGCGAATTGGCGCATCTGAAAACTGCCGTTCTATGCCGCACCCGGTGCATCATCGCTGGGGTAGCGTTGCGGACCTGGCGTGCGCAGCGCAGGCAGACTTAATGATTTAAACGTTTTATATGATTTGACCGATGAAGGGCTGTCTTGCCGTTTGCGTTCACCGGCATCACCAGCATCATCAGCCTATTCACCGTACTGACAAGGACACGCTTCATGCATACCGAAAGCACGCTCATGGCCGCCCAGACCACGCTGCGTCCCATGCGCACCGAGGACCTGGCCAGCTGCCACGCCATGAGCCTCCACCTGCACTGGCCGCATCGACTGGCCGACTGGCAGTTCCACCATCAGGTCAGCAGCAGCTGGGCGGTTGAACTGGAACAGCCCGATGGCACGCGCAGCGTGGCCGGCAGCGGCATGCTCTGCCCGCTGGGCGACGATTACGCCTCGCTGGGACTGGTCATCATCAAGGATGAGCTACAGGGGCGCGGCCTGGGCCGCGCCATGATGCAGCGCCTGCTGCAGGATGCCGGGTCGCGCAACGTCATCCTCAACGCCACCGACGCCGGGCGTCCGCTCTATGAAAAGCTGGGCTTCGTGGTCACCGATACGCTGAGCCAGCACCAGAGCACCACCGCCCGCGCGACCCCGGTACTGGCCCCCGGCGCCCTTATCCGGCCCCTGCGCCAGGATGAACTGCCGGCCCTGCTGGCACTGGACCGCCACGCCAGCGGCATGGATCGCAGCGGCTTGCTGGTGCCGCTGCTGGCCAGCTCGGAAGTGGCCGTGCTGGAACAGGCCGGCCAGGTCAAGGGTGTGGCCTACCTGCGCGAATTCGGCCGGGGCCGCGTGATCGGTCCGGTGATCGCCGGCGACGTGGAAGACGCCAAAGCGCTCATCGCCCATTGGGTCCACGCCTATCCGGGCGCCTATTTGCGCATCGATGTGCCAGGCCGCACAGGCCTCAAACCCTGGCTGGAGGAAATCGGCCTGACCTGCGTGGACAACGTGGTCAGCATGTGCCGTGGCACGCCGCCCGCCATCGGCAAGACGTGGCGCACCTATTCCATGATCAACCAGGCGCTGGGCTGAATGCCCTTCCGCACACAACCAACACCATCATGACTTTCCTCTACAAGGCCGACCCGGTGCGCGGCGCCGAATGGGCCCAACTGTTTGCGCAAAAGGCGCCCGAGCTGCCCTTCCAGATCTGGCCGCATGAAGGCGATGGCGCCAGCGTGCGCTATCTGGCAGCATGGACGCCGCCCGACGATATTGCCCAGCGCTTCCCCAATCTGGAAATCCTCTTCTCGGTCGGTGCCGGCATCGACCAGTTCGACATGTCCACCCTGCCACCGGATTTGCCGGTAGTGCGCATGACCGAGCCGGGCATCGCCGCCGGCATGGTGCAGTACGTGACGCACGCAGTGCTGGGCCTGCATCGCGACAGCCGCCTCTATGCCCGCCAGCAGCGTGAACAGGTCTGGCGTGCGCATCGCGTGCGGCCGGCCTCGGCCTGCCGGGTGGGCGTACTGGGCCTGGGCATGCTGGGGCGCGCGGTGCTGCAGCAGTTGCACGGGCTGGGCTTTCCCTGCGCGGGCTGGAGCCGCTCGGCGCACCAGATGGACGGCATCGATTGCTACAGCGGCAGCGACGGCCTGCGCGATTTCCTGGCGCGCACCGACGTGCTGGTCTGCCTGGTGCCGCTCACCGACGATACCCGTGGCCTGCTCAACCGCGCCCTGTTTGCGCAATTGCCGCGCGGCGCGGCCCTGATCAACGTCGGGCGTGGTGGCCATCTGGTGGAAGACGATCTGCTGGCCGCCCTCAACGATGGCCAGTTGAGCGCTGCCGTGCTGGATGTCTGCGAGGTCGAACCCTTGCCGCAAGGGCACCCGTTCTGGAGCCATCCCGACATCGTGCTCACGCCCCACATCGCCAGCATGACCCAGCCGGACGGCGCGGTCGAGGCGGTGCTGGAGAACCTGCGCCGCCATCGCGAGGGCCTGCCGCTGCTGGGCCTGATCGACCGCCAGCGCGGCTACTGAGCCCTGGCCCGCCAAGAGATGCCGCATGGCAAACAAAATGCCGAACGCCCCCGCCAGAACGGCATGCCATGCCGCTGGCGCAGGCCAGTTCGCGTCACCTCGCTGGCCAATGCGTTCTATCCTTGATGACATGGCGTGGTGCGTCAGCACTACCGCCCTGCCCCATTCACCTGCCTGAAGCCGCCACCATGAAGCTGGAATCCTACTGGACCGATTCTGCCCCGCTGTACATCTCTCCCACGCGCGAGCTGCCCAGGCAGGTCGACGTGGCCATCGTTGGCGGCGGCTTCACGGGCCTGTCGGCCGCCCTGGCGCTGGCCAAGCGCGGGGCCTCGGTCGTCGTGCTGGAAGCCGGCCCGCACGTGGCCGCCGAAGCTTCGGGGCGCAACGGCGGGCACGTCAACAACGGCCTGGCGGTGGACTATGCCGAGGTGGCCGCCAAGGTCGGCGTGGAGCGCGCACGGGCCTGGTATCACGCCTATGACGATGCCGTCGATACGGTGGCGCGGCTGGTCGAGGAAGAACAGATCGCCTGCGATTTCCTGCGCCACGGCAAACTCAAGATGGCCACCAAGCCTTATCAGATGGAGGCCCTGCAGCGCAGCGCCGAGCGGCTCATCGCCGATGGCGTGGACAGCGACGTGGAAATCCTCGATGCCGCGCGCGTGCGCGCCGAGGTACAAAGCGAGCGTTTCCACGGCGGCCTGCTCTACAAGCGCAGCGGCCAGATGCACATGGGCCGCTTCGCCTACGGCCTGGCCATCGCCGCCGAACGCCATGGCGCGGCCATCCACACCGGCACCGAGGTGCGGCGTCTGGAACGCATCGGCCAGAGCCACGGCCATCGCGTGCATACCACGCGCGGTACCGTGCTGGCCAAACAGGTGCTGCTGGCTACAGGTGCCAGCCGCCATGGCGCCTATGGCAGCTTCGGCTGGCTGCGCCGGCGCATCGTACCGGTGGGCAGCTTCATCGTGGTGACCGAACCGCTGGGCGCAGAACGCGCTGCGGCGATGCTGGCCAAACAGCGCACCTACACCACGGTGGCCAACATCCACCACTATTTCCGCATGACGCCCGATACCCGCCTGGTCTTCGGCGGCCGTGCGCGCTTTGCGATCTCCAGTCCGCAGTCCGATGCGGCCAGCGGCGAGATCCTGCGCCAGGGGCTGCACGAGACCTTCCCGCAACTGGGCCAGGTGCGCCTGGACTACTGCTGGGGCGGACTGGTGGACATGACGCGCGACCGCCTGCCGCAGGCCGGCGAACGCGATGGCCTGTATTACTCCATGGGCTACAGCGGCCACGGCACCCAGATGTCGGTCCACATGGGCCAGTGCATGGCCCGCGTGATGGCCGGTGATGCGCTGGCCAATCCCTGGCGCGAACGCGCCTGGCCGGCCATCCCGGGTCACTTCGGACCGCCCTGGTTCCTGCCGGTGATCGGCCTGTACTACCAGCTCAAGGACAAGCTGGCGTGAAGGCGGCCGGCTTGCTGCATTAAATTTTCATGAATGCCCGTAGTTTGTTGCATTAACTTTTGCTGAATGCTCACCATGAACTCTCTCACACTGCAACGCCAGGATCTGATGCCCGGCGCCCAACTGATCGGCGCCGACTGGCGCGATGCGGCCGATGGCCGCCGTCTTGACGTGACCGACCCGGCCACCGGCCAGGTCTTTGCGAGCGTGCCCGACGGCACCGCCGCCGATGCCCGTGCGGCCGTCGATGCGGCCGTAGCGGCCTTCCCCGCCTGGCGTGCCACGCCGGCCAAGCAGCGCGCCACCATCATCAAGCGCTGGAACGACCTGCTGCTGGCACACCAGGAAGACCTGGGCCGCCTGATCTCGCGCGAACAAGGCAAGCCCATGGCCGAAGCCAAGGGCGAAGTGGCCTATGCCGCCAGCTATGTGGAATGGTTTGGTGAAGAAGCCACGCGCGCCAATGGCGACGTCATCCCGGCACCGGTCACCGGCCGCCGCATGCTGGCCCTGAAGGAACCGGTGGGGGTGGTGGCTGCCATCACGCCATGGAATTTCCCGGCCGCGATGATCGCCCGCAAGATCGCCCCGGCCCTGGCCGCCGGCTGCACCGTGGTGTGCAAGCCGGCCGAGGATACGCCGCTGACCTCGCTGGCGCTGATCCGCCTGGCGCTCGAAGCAGGCGTGCCGGCCGGTGTCATCAACATCGTCACCGCCTCGCGCGAACGCACGCCGGAAGTGGTGGACGTGTGGCTGGCCGATGCGCGCGTGCGCAAGATCAGCTTCACCGGCTCGACCGCCGTGGGCAAGCACCTGGCGCGCCATTCGGCCGACACGCTGAAAAAGCTGTCGCTGGAGCTGGGTGGCAACGCGCCCTTCATCGTCTTTGACGATGCCGATGTGGACGCCGCCATCGATGGCGTGATGGCCGCCAAGTTCCGCAACGGTGGCCAGACCTGCGTGAGCCCCAATCGCATCTACGTGCAGGAGAAGGTGTATGAAATCTTCGTGGCCAAGCTGGGCGCGCGCGTGGCTGCGCTCAAGGTCGGTCCGGCCACCGATCCGGCTTCCCAGATCGGTCCCATGATCAATGCCCGCGCCATTGCCAAGATCGACCAGCACGTGCGTGATGCCATCGAACGCGGTGCGCGCGTCATCACCGGCGGCAAGCGCCTGCAGGGAGCGGGCTTCGGGAGCGACAACTACTATGCCCCGACCGTGCTGGCCAACGTCACCGGGGAAATGCAATGCAGCTGCGAAGAGACCTTCGGCCCGGTCGCGCCGATCACCCGCTTTGCCACTGAGCAAGAGGTGATCGCCGCTGCCAATGCCACGCCCTTCGGCCTGGCCGCCTACTTCTACTCGACCGACGTGCGCCGCATCCATCGCGTTACCGATGCCCTGGAAAGCGGTATCGTGGGCGTCAACGAAGGCGCGCTGGCGGCCGAAGCGGCGCCCTTCGGCGGCGTGAAGGAATCCGGTTACGGCCGCGAAGGCTCGGTGCACGGCCTGGACGACTACCTGCACACCAAATACGTTTGCCAGGGCCAGCTCTGAGTCGCTTGCTCAGTCGCCACCCCTCTCATTGAAACGAACAGGAGCCAACATGCCAGCGCTGTCCACCGACGATCTCCAGACTACCCGCGAGCCTTTGCCCGACCTGCGCTTGCGCTCCATCGAAGAGAATGACCTGGGCAACTGCCACCGGCTTTCACTGCGCTTCAAGTGGCCGCACCGGCTGGAAGACTGGCGTTTCCTGCTGGAGATGGGACAAGGCTATCTGCTGGAACACACGGCACCGGATGCGCCCTTGCCCATCGTGGGCAGCGTGGTCTGCACCACCTATGGAGAGCGGCATGCGGTCATCGGCATGCTGCTGGTGCAGGCCGAATTGCAGCGGCGCGGCCTGGGACGGCGGCTGATGCAGCATGCCGCCAGCCAGGTCAATGGCCGCAGCCTCATCGTCAATGCCACGGCGGCCGGCATGCCGCTCTACAAACAGCTGGGTTTCGTGCAGTACGACGTGCTGCACCAGTTCCAGGGCGCCTCGGCGCAGCCGGTGCTGGTGTCGCTGCCGCCCGGCGAGCGCGTGCGGCCGATGGGCAAGAATGACGTGGCCAGGCTGCTGGCGCTGGATGCGCAGGCTACCGGCATGGACCGCTCCAAGCTGCTGCTGGCGCTGCTGGAAATGTCCGAAGGCGTGGCCCTGGACCGCGACGGCGAGATGCTGGGCTTCGCACTGGTGCGCCGCTTCGGCCATGGGCGCGTGATCGGGCCGGTGGTCGCGCCCGATGCCGAGCGTGCCAAGGGCCTGATCGCGCACTGGATCAATACCTATTCGGATTCCTTCATCCGCATCGACGTGTTCGAATCCACGGGGCTGCCAGCCTGGTTCGACAAGCTGGGCATGACCTGCGTGGACAGCGTTACGCGCATGTGCAAGGGCGAGCCGCCTGCGCGCGATGCGGGCATGCAGCTGTTTTCCATCGTCAACCAGGCGCTGGGCTGAGGCGAAGGCAAATGGGCGGGTGCCGCAGAAAATGCCAAAGCCGCCCGCAAAACCCATGAAGATGCTTTTTCAGCCCCGCATCTTGCGCATCGCCTGCGCGGCTGAGGGCCTAGGATAGAACGCATGCCGGTTGTGCCGTTTGCCGCACGGCCTTGTTCAACGCATCTCCAGCGAGTCCTCCTCTATGCAAACTTCCACCCTGGCCGCCCTCGACCGCAGCCACCTGATCCATCCCGTTGCCAGCTTCCGCGAGCATGAAGAGCTGGGCCCCATCATCCTCAAGTCCGGCCAGGGCGCCTACCTGACCGATCACCAGGACAAGCAGCTGCTGGATGCCTTCTCGGGCCTGTGGTGCGTCAATACCGGCTATGGCCAGCAAAGCGTGATCCGCGCCGCCACCGAACAGATGGAGCGCCTGCCTTATGCCACCGGTTACTTCCACTTCGCTTCGGAACCGGCCATCCTGCTGGCCAAGAAGCTGGTGGACATCAGCCCCGCCTCGCTCAAGCACGTCTACTTCACCCTGGGTGGCTCGGATGCAGTGGATGCCGCCATTCGCTACATCACGCACTACACCAACTCCATCGGCAAGCCGGGCAAGAAGCATTTCATCTCGCTGCAGCGGGGCTATCACGGTTCGTCCTCGGTGGGCGCGGGACTCACCGCGCTGCCCAATTTCCATTACAACTTCAACCTGCCGCTGCCGACCCAGCATTACCTGCCCTCGCCCTATCCGTATCGCAGCGAGGTGCAGGGCGATGAAGCCATCATCGAGGCCTCGGTGCAGTCGCTGCGCGACAAGGTGGCCGAGCTGGGTGCGGACAACGTGGCGGCCTTCTTCTGCGAGCCGATCCAGGGCTCCGGTGGCGTGGTGGTGCCGCCCAAGGGCTGGTTGAAAGCCATGCAGCTGGCCTGCAACGAGCTCGATATCCTGTTCGTGGTGGATGAGGTCATCACCGGCTTCGGCCGTACCGGCCCCATGTTCGCCTGCCTGGACGAAGACGTGCAGCCTGACCTGATGACCATGGCCAAGGGCCTGACCGCAGGCTATGCGCCCATGGGCGCGGTGATGATGTCGGACCGCGTGTACAACGCCATTGCCGATGGCGCGCCGATGTCCACCGTGGTCGGCCATGGCCAGACCTACTCGGCCCATCCGGTCAGTGCGGCGGTGGCGCTGGAAGTCCTGCGGCTCTACGAGGAAGGCGGCCTGCTGGAAAACGGCCGCCGTCTGGAACCGGTCTTCGCCGGTGGCCTGCGCGCCCTGCTGGATCATCCGCTGGTGGGCGATGCGCGCAGCCGTGGCTTGCTGGGCGCGCTGGAACTGGTGGCCGACAAGAACACTCGTGCCCGCTTCGCCCCTGAACTGAAGCTGCACGAGCGTATCTTCCAGGTGGCCTATCGCCATGGGCTGATCTTCCGCGCCTTCGGCGACAACATCCTCGGCTTTGCGCCGGCGCTGTGCTACACGCAAGAGGACTTTGCACTGATGTTTGCGCGTCTGCGGGCCATCCTGGACGAAGTGCTGGCCCAGCCCGAGGTGCGCCAGGCGGTGCGCTGAGCGGCCAATGCGAGTAGCCCTCCTGCCCATTGGGGAAAATGCGGCCGGAGGGGTTAAAATGCCCTGCTACATCCCGCCGCCCTTCCTGCTGCTGCCATGCCAGGAGGGCCGGCGGGCTGAGTCGAATAACCCGAGGCAACATGATGACTAACGGCGCGTTGAAACTGGACCGGATCGATCTGAGGATTTTGTGTCACCTGCAGCAGAATAGCCGCATTACCAACGTGATCCTGGCCGATGCCGTCGGCCTGTCCCCCAGCCCCTGCCTGATCCGCGTCAAGCGCCTGGAAAAGGCCGGCTACATCAGCGGCTACGGTGCCTACATCCGTCTGGAAAAACTGGCCGACGTGCAGATCGTCTTCACCGAAGTGACGCTCTCGGACCATCGCCGCGAAGACTTCGCCAAATTCGAATCGACCATCCGCAACGTGGACGAGATCATCGAATGCCACCTGGTCAGCGGCGGCTACGATTACCTGCTCAAGTTCATGACCCGCAGCGTCGTGCATTACCAGAGCGTGATCGAATCCCTGCTGGAGCAGAACCTGCGCATCGAGAAGTACTTCAGCTACATCGTCATCAAGTCGCCCTTCATCAAGCATCATTATCCGCTCGAGAAGTTCATACAAACCTGAGCCGGCCGGCAGGCCCCTGCCTGCCGGTGCGGCTTTCAGGCCGCCTTCACGCAATATCCTTCAGTTCGCCTCCCCAGCGCCGTCCCGCCTGCCTTTCGGCCGCCCGCCCGTCCCCGCTTCTTTACATTGATGCTGCGCGCTTGAGCCGCGTTGCGCCCTTCTCCTGCCAATCCTCACAAAAAACCCGAACAAACGTCACGTTTTGTCAGCAAAACGCCCTTTACTTTTGTAAAGATGTGCCGTTAATCTTTACGGGTCGCTGACATGCAGTCAGCTTCCCGAAAGATAAGAAAATCATCATTGCATAGGGGTCAAGATGGCAACTTCCACGGGGACAATCTCGACATCGGCCGGTCCGCTGGACGTATCGACGCTGGTCAACCAGCTCATCGCAGTCGAAAGCAAGTCCAAGCTCACACCGCTGAAGACCAAGGAAAGCGCGTTCAACACGCTCATTTCCGCCTATGGCTCGCTCAAGAATGCGCTGTCGAGCTACCAGAGCGCCTTGAAGGTCATGACGGCGGCCAGCTTCAGCGCGCAGAAGACTACGGTGTCCAATGCCGGTACCGGGAGCAACCTGACCACCGATCCCTTTACGGCCGATGCCAACAGCGACGATTCGACCAAGATCCTGGCCCAGAAGCTGCAGTCCGGCGGCTATGCCAGCGGCACCACGTTCAATGCCGGCGACTCCATCGCCATCAAGGTCGGCACCAACCAGCCCACCTTCATCACGCTGCAGGCCAATGCCACGCTTTCGGGCGTGCGCGATGCCATCAATGCGGCCAAGACGGGGGTGACGGCTTCCATCGTCACCGATGGCAGCGGCGACCACCTGGTGCTCGAATCCAATACCGGCGGTACCGCCAACACCATCAAGGTCTCGGCCAACAACACGCTCTCGGGGCTGAGCTATGACCCCAGCGTATCGGGCTCGGTCACCCAGATCCAGGCGCCGCGCGACGCCACCAAGGCCGCTGCCGGCCAATACAGCATCGGCGTGAGCCAGCTGGCGCAGGCCGTCAAGGTCAGCTCGGCCGCCATCGCGCCCGGCGCCACCTTCGACAACGGCGTGCTGGCCATCAAGACCGGCAACGGCTCGACCGCGCTGATCCAGCCCAAGACCAACACCCTGGCCGGCGTACGCGATGCCATCAATGCCAGTGACGCCGGCGTGAATGCCGCCATCGTGAGCGATGGGACCAATGACCACCTGGTGCTCACCGCCAAGGACGCTGGCGCGGCCAACACCTTGCGGGTGAGCGGCACGGGCAACTTCGCGGTCTTTGCCTTCGACCCCAGCGGTACCGTCACCACCACCGGCGTGGCGACCAACCAGACCTACAGTACGGGCAGCCTGGCGCTGCAGGTGGGCAGCAAGTCCTTCACCATCACCCCGACCGACCTCGACGGCAGCGGCGCCATTGGCCTGAACGACGTGATGAAGGCCATCAACAATGCCAACACGGGCGTGACCGCCAGCATCAGCAATGACGGCAGCCAGGACCACCTGGTGCTGAGCCCGGCCGGCACCGATGCCATCCAGCTGACCGGCAGCAGCGACTATGCCGGCCTGTCCGGCAGCAGCATGGGACAGTTGGCCAAGGCGCAGGATGCCAAGCTGACCATCGACGGCGTGGCCGTGACCAGCACCAGCAACAAGGTCAGCAATGCGATTTCGGGTGTGACGCTGAACCTGGCCAAGGTCACCACCTCGGCTGACAATTTCACGCTGTCCATTGCGAACGACACCAGCGGGCTGTCGACCGCCGCCAACAGTTTCGTCACCGCCTACAACAACCTGGCCAAGAGCGTGGCCAACCTGACCAGGCAGACGCCCTCCACCACCAAGGGCCAGGCCAGCACCGGCTCGCCGCTGGCGGCCGAGTCGTCGGTGCTGAACATGATGGCGCAGATCCGCAGCACCATGCTGGGTGCATTGGGTAACAACGGCAGCATGAATCTGTCGCAGGTCGGCATTGCCTTCCAGAAGGATGGCACGCTGGCGCTGGACGCCACCAAGCTGACAGCGGCAGGAAACAAGGATTTCGAGGCGGTCAGCAAGCTTTTCACCGGCACCGGCGGGGTCGTGACCAAGCTGCAGAAGGTGATGGAAGGCATCCTCGCCGACAGCGGCACGCTGGCTGCCAAGACCAAGGGCCTGCAGGACAGCCTCAAGATCGTGACCGACCAGCAGACGGCGGCCAATACGCGCCTGCAGAACCTGAAGGACAACTACACCAACCAGTTCAACCGGCTCAACGTCACGCTGGCGACCATGCAGGCGCGGCAGAGCTATCTGACGCAGCAGTTGAGCAAGTTGTCCAAGTCGTCTTGATGGATGGGGGCCGCGCAGAACGCCCGGCCCAGCCGAAGAAACGCTGCATCGAATAATTCCTGAGTCGGGCAGCTTTATCCGAAGCCCAATGGAAAAACCCCGCTGGAAGCGGGGTTCGTCGTTAAACTCTCGTGTGTCCGCGGGGGGAAGCTTGCGCTAACAAATCCCGTGGCTCGCGTGGCGACTATAGGGCTTAACGAGTGCAATGTCAATTCAGGCGCAGACCGAGGAAATCCACTGGGCGCTCTCGCCCGCCCGCATTGCGACCTACGTCGCAGCAGCACATTGCAAGAGTCCGGACGATCCCGCCGCACTCGAGCTGTATCTGTGGAATGCTCATCTCTCCGCTGCTTTCCTGACACCGCTCCACTTGTGCGAAGTCATTCTGCGCAATGCGGTGGACGATGCCCTCGGCGCGAAGTATGGCGCTGCATGGCCATGGTCCGCCGCCTTCGAGCAGAGCCTGCCGGTTACTGCCGGTTACCTCGATGGGCTACAACCCACGAGGGGATTTGTTCAAGGCGCGCCAGGCATTCTCAGTCGGCCAGACGGGAAAGGTGATCGCCGAACTCAAGTTCGTGTTCTGGCAGCGCATGTTCGCTGCACGGCATGATAATCGGATATGGAACCCGCACTTGCGGCGGGTATTGCCTCACACCGATCCGAACCAGAGCGTGGCGCAAACGCGCAAAAACATCTTCGACGCGCTCGACACCATCCGCCATTTGCGCAATCGCATCGCGCATCACGAGCCCATCTTCCATCGTGCGCTGGATGCGGATTGGCACATGATCGGCCAACTCATTGCGTGGCGCTCACCCCATACCTTCCGGTGGTTGGAGCAGCACCAGGAAATCACCAGATGGCTCGCCGCCCGCCCCCAGGCTTACGCAGTATCGCTATACTGACTGCCTGCCACATGAGGACAACAACGGCGTAGCAGCGTCCAAGACCAACAAGGGAGACCGCATGACCACCCTCAACTTTCTGGAAGACTTCCACCCCGGCCAGATATTCCGCTCGCCCGGCACCCTCAGCGTCACTGCCGAGGAGATCAAGCAATTCGCCCGCCAGTACGATCCGCAACCCTTCCACCTCGACGAGGCGGCGGCGCAGCAGAGCTTCTTTCGCGGGCTGGCCGCCAGTGGCTGGCATACCGCCGCGCTGACCATGCGCCTGCTGGTCGATACCCTGCTCATCGAGGGCGGCATTATCGGCGCCGGCTTCGATGAGTTCCGCTGGCCGCGCCCCACCCGGCCCGGGGACGTGCTGCGCCTGGAGGCCGAGGTACTGGGCATCAAGACCTCGCAATCCAGACCTCAGCAGGGCTTCCTCAACCACCGCGTGACCACCTACAACCAGCACGACGAAGCCGTGCTCATCATGACCGGCAACCTGCTGGTGCCGCGCCGCAGCCTGCTCTGAGCGCACACGCCTGAACGCTGGCTCAGGCAGCGTCGGGCTGCTGCGCCGGATGCGCCTGCTGGAAGGCTGGCAAGACATTGCAGGCGGCTTCGATGGCACACAGCGTCGGATAGGGCGCCATGTCGACCTCGAAGCGGCGTGCATTGAAGATCTGCGGAATCAGGAAACAATCAGCCATGGTCGGCGCGTCGCCCACGCAGAAGTGGCCGCGCGTGGTGTCGTCCGCCAGTTGCTGTTCCAGCGCGGTAAAGCCGAGCTTGATCCAGTGCTGGATCCACGCGGTCTTTTGCGCTTCGTCCACCTCCAGCGTGTGCTTGAGATAACGCAGCACGCGCAGGTTGTTCAGCGGATGGATCTCGCAGGCGATGGCCAGCGACAACTCGCGGATGTGCGCGCGCGCGAATGCATCGCCCGGCAACAGCGACGGCGTGGGATAGCGTTCTTCCAGATACTCCAGCATCGCCATCGATTGCGTCAGCAGCCGGCCCTGGTCGGCCAGCACCGGCACCAGCGCGTGCGGATTCAACTGCGTGAAGGCGGGCAGCAATTGCTCGCCGCCCTGGTTCAACAGATGCACGGCCGCCGTCTCGTAGGCCACGCCCTTGAGGTTCAGGGCGATGCGCACGCGATAGGAGGCCGAGCTGCGGAAATAGCTGTACAGGGTAGTCATGCGCTTCTTTCCTTCAAGACTGAGGACTGAAAGATCGGATCAGGCCAGGCTGCGCGCGGGCAGCACGGTGCCGGCCACCTCACCGAAGCCGATGTTGGGCAGGCCGTCACGACGAGCCACGGCACGCAGGATGATGGTATCGCCATCCTCCAGGAACACCCGCTTCTCGCCATTGGCCAGCGTCAGCGGCGTCTTGCCGCCCAAGCTCAGTTCCAGCAGCGAACCGGCCTGGTCCGGCGTCGGTCCGGACAGGGTGCCGGAACCGAAGAAGTCACCCGGACGCAGGTTGCAGCCATTGACCGTGTGGTGCGTGACCAGCTGCGCGACGGTCCAGTAGGCGTCACGATAGTTGCCCAGCGAGAGCCGCTGCGGCGCGCTGCCGGCTGCGCGCATGGCGGCGGTCTGGATCAGTACTTCCAGTTCGATGTCGAAGGCGCCGCTCTCGCGCAAGGTCGGTGCATCCAGGTAGGGCAGCGGCTGCGGATCTTCGGCCGGGCGCGTCCAGCAGCAGCGGTAGGGAGCCAGCGCTTCCAGCGTGACGATCCACGGCGAGATGGTGGACGCAAAACTCTTCGATAGGAAGGGACCGAGCGGCTGGTACTCCCACGCCTGCACGTCGCGGGCGGACCAGTCGTTCAACAGGCACAGGCCGAACACCTTGTCCTCGGCCTGCTGCATCGGTACCGGCTCGCCCAGGGCATTGCCGCCGCCGATGAAGATGCCCAGCTCCAGTTCGTAATCCAGCCGCTTGCAGGGACCGAAGCTGGGCGTCTCGGCATCGGGCGCCCTGGTCTGGCCGACCGGACGGCGGAACTGCTGGCCGGAGACGGCGATGGACGAAGCCCGGCCGTGATAGCCGATGGGCACCCACTTGTAGTTGGGCAGCAGCGGATTGTCCGGACGGAACAGCTTGCCCACCGTGGTGGCGTGATGGATGGAGGTGTAGAAGTCGGTGTAGTCGCCGATGACAGCCGGCACCTCGTACCCGGCCTGGGCCTGCGGCACCAGGCAGGCGGCCAGTTCGGTCTGGTGCGCCGAACCACTGCGCAGCAGGCGCGACAAGGCCAGGCGCAGCGCCGACCACGCGGCCGGGTTCAGTGCCATCAGGGCATTGAGGGTGCTGCCGCTGCAGGCTGCGTGAGCCGCTGCGCGGGTGGCCTCGTCAAAGCCAGAGAAGGCGCCCGCCGCCTGGGCAGCGGGCAGGTCCAGGATCTGGTCGCCGATGGCTACGCCTGCGCGGTACGCTTCTTCACTGCCGACGCGGCGAAACACGCCGTAAGGCAGGTTCTGGATGGGAAAGCTGCAGTTTTCTGCATTGGCACTGTCAACCCAGCTACGCAGGGCGGGATCGTGGGTTTCGTTCAGTTTCAGGCTAGGCAGGCTCATGCGCGCTCCGGGTTGAAGTTCTTCTGGATGCCCAGCCAGCAATCCTGATAGTCGCGCTGCAAGGTCGGCGCAGCCAGGGCATGACGGGTCGGGCAAAGGATGTTGCGGGTCTCGAACATGAAGGCCATGGTGTGATCGACCTTGTTCGGCTTGCTGGTATCGATGCGGCTGGCCTTCTCGAAGGTGGCCGCGTCCGGTCCGTGGCCGCTCATGCAATTATGCAGGCTGCCGCCGCCGGGCACAAAGCCGCCGCCCTCCTTGGCATCGTACTGGCCGGTGATCAGGCCCATGTATTCGCTGGCCACGTTGCGGTGGAACCAGGGCGGACGGAAAGTGTGTTCCGCGGCCAGCCAGCGCGGCGGGAAGATCACGAAGTCGATGGTGTCCACGCCCGGCGTATCGCTCTGCGACTGCAGCACCAGGAAGATCGACGGATCGGGATGGTCGTAGCTGATCGAGCCGATGGTGTTGAAATGGCGCAAGTCGTACTTGTAGGGCGCGTAGTTGCCATGCCAGGCCACCACGTCCAGGGGAGAATGGCCGATCCTGGCCTGCCACAGGTTGCCGCCGAACTTGGCGATGAGCTGGAAGTCGCCCTCGCGGTCTTCGTACCAGGCGTGCGGCGTGGCGAAATCGCGCGGGTTGGCCAGGCCGTTGGAACCCAGCGGGCCCAGGTCCGGCAGGCGCAACAGCGCACCGAAGTTTTCGCAGATGTAGCCGCGCGCCTCGCCATCGGGCAGCCGCACCTGGAAGCGTACGCCGCGCGGAATGACGGCGATCTCTTCCGGTTCGATATCGATCACGCCCAGCTCGGTACGCAATTGCAGACGGCCCAGCTGCGGCACGATCAGCAGTTCGCCATCGGCCGAATAGAAGAAGCGATCGGTCATCGAGCAATTGGCTGCATACAGGTGGATGGCGCAGCCGCTCTGGGCTTGCGGTGAACCATTGCCGGCCATGGTGACCAGGCCTTCGACGAAATCGGTGGGCACGGTCGGCATGGGCAGCGGATCCCAGCGCAGCTGGTTGGGCGGCGCGGCCACCTCGTCGAAGTGGCTCACCAGCAGGCCGCGCTCCATCGGTTCGAAGGGATGATGCACCGCCGCCGGACGGATGCGATACAGCCAGGAGCGGCGGTTGTGGCTGCGTGGTGCGGTGAAGGCGGTGCCGGAAATCTGTTCGGCATACAGCCCGTAAGCCACCTGCTGCGGCGAATTCTGGTGCACCGGCAAGGTGCCCGGCAGCGCCTCGGTGGCGAACTCGTTGCCAAAGCCGGACTGGTAGCCGCGCGTATGCACGTGATGGCTGACGGAAGAATCGGTGACGGTATTCATGCGGACACTCCTCGGGAAGTACGATGCAAACGGGCAATGGTCAGCGCCGAGACCAGGGCCGGCACGGACGCAGCGATGAACAGCGACGCATTGCTCCACTGCAGTGCGATCAGCTGGCCACCGATGACCGGGCCGACCACCGAGCCGATGCGGCCGATGCCCAGCGCCCAGCCGATGCCGGTGGAACGCAGCGTGGTCGGATAGAAGGTACCGGCCAGCGCATTGACGGCCGGCTGGCCGCCGACGATGCAAAAGCCTGCCACGATCACCGCCAGGAACAGCAAGGCCGGCATCGCGGCTACTTTGCCGATCAGCGCAATGGAGACGCAGGCCAGCAGGAAGCAGGTACCGAGCACGCGGGTGAAGCCGAAGCGGTTGATGAAGCGGCCCAGGCTGAGCGTGCCGACCACGCCCCCGACTTGCAGTGACGTACCGATCAGCACGGCCATGCTGGTGGAATAGCCGGCATCGCGGATCAGCGTGGGCAGCCAGTTGGAGAGGAAATACAGGTTGATCAGGTTCATGAAGCTGATCAGCCACAGCAGCACCGTGACACCCGCGCGGCCATCGCGGAACAGGGCCGCGACCGGCATGCCCTCGGCCTTGGTTTCCTTGACCACGACCTCGGTCTTGTCATCGATGTGGATGGTGGGGTCGAGCTTGCGCAGCCAGCGCGCCACCTGTGAACGCGGGCGGCGGTGCAGCACCAGGAACTGGATCGATTCCGGCAGCCACACCAGCATCGCCAGGCCCAGCACCAGCGGCACCGCGCCGCCGACCCAGAAGACTGCATGCCAGCCGTGCGCCGGGATCAGCGCGGCGCTGACGAAGCCGCCTGCAGCAGCACCGACGGTGAAGCCGCAGGACACCAGCATCATGCGCGTCACGCGCGAGGATTGCGGGCTGAATTCACCGACCAGCGCCATCGCATTGGGCATGATGCTGCCCAGGCCGAAACCGGTGATGAAGCGCACGATCAGCAGCTGATCAATGGTGCTGACCAGCGGTGTAGCCAGCATGCAGGCCGCAAAGAAAAGCGTGGACACGATCAGCACCGGGCGGCGGCCATAACGGTCACCCACCGGGGTCAGCACCAGCGAGCCCAGCAGCATGCCGAACAGGCCGGCGCCGAACACCGGCCCCAGGCTGGCCTTGCTCACGCCCCAATCGGCAATGATGGCCGGAGCCACGTAGCCCATGGCCTGCACGTCGAAACCATCGATGATCAGGCACAGGCCGCACAGCAGCAACAGGCTGAACTGGAAAGGGCCAAACCGGCCCTGCTCCACCACCTGGTCCACATGGACCGTGGGCAGAGCGCCACTTGCGTGGGTACTCATCGTTTTCTCCTCGTCTGTCTTTACGTTTTTTTAGTTGTGTTGGCTGCCATGCTTGCGCCGATGAGGCTGACAATGATGTCGATGGCAGCTCCCCTGGCCGTCTGCGGGCAGGTCTTGTCGCGACGTCACTGTAGTGCAATCGACAGTCTTTTACGATATAAATACGAAAATACGATCCATTCATTTCATGAATATTGCAGCGCACGCAGGCTGACTGTCCTGCTGACTCCGACCATGGCCCTCATCGAACCGCGCGACATCGACCTCAACCTGCTGGTGGTTTTCCAGGAGGTATTCCAGGAACGCCAGATCTCCTCGGTGGCGCGCCGGCTGGGGCTGTCGCAGCCGGCGGTGTCCAATGCGCTGGCGCGGCTGCGGCGCAGCTTCGGCGATGAACTGTTCGTGCGCACGGCACAAGGCATGCAGCCCACGCCCTTTGCCGAGCAGGTGGCCGAGCCGGTGGCTGCGGCGCTGCAGCAAGTGGCACGCGCTCTCAACCTGCAGGAAGGCTTTGCGCCACAGAGCAGCGAGCGCGTCTTTACCATTGCCATGACCGACGTGGGTGAGGTGTATTTCATGCCGCGCCTGATCGAGGCCTGTGCCGAGGTGGCGCCGGGTGTGCGTATTTCGACCGTGCGCGCCGGGGCCATCGATCTCAAGAGCGAGATGGAAGCCGGCCGGGTGGACCTGGCCATCGGCGCCTTTGACAACCTCTCTGAAGCGCTTTACCAGCGGCGCCTGTTCCGCCAGGAATACGTGAGCATGTTCCGCATCGGCCACGCGCTGGACAAGCGCGGCGAGGTCAGCCTGAAGGAATTCCTGGCGGCCGAGCATCTGATGGTGTCCTCGCAGGAGAGTCCCTATGACCGCATCAACCAGAACCTGGAAAAAGCCGGCATCCTGCCCAGCGTACGCTTCCGGGTGCCGCATTTCACGGCCGTGCCCTACATCGTCAGCACCACGGCGCTGGTGGTGACGGTGCCGCGCAAGCTGGCCGAGAGCGCCGCCGCGCCGTTCGGGTTACGGTGCATCAAACCGCCGCTGCGCCTGCCGGCCCTGCAGACCAACATGTTCTGGCATCGCCGCTACAATCAGGACGAGGGCAATGTCTGGCTGCGCAACCTGATCTCGGCGCATTTTGCCGAATGACTACTAGCCCCGCAAGGCAAGGGAGAAGAGAGATGAACATCTACCGCGACCATGACCGCGAAGCCCTGGACCAGCAGTACAACGTGCGCCTGCACATCAGCGATTTCCAGACCTGGTTCGACCGCTTCGCGCGCGAAGGAGAAGCTGCACGGCAAGCGCATCCGCACCTGGCCGACCTGCCCTATGGCGAAGAAGCGCTGCAGACCCTGGACTTCTTCCCCGGACGCAGCAATGGCCGGCCCTTGCTGGTGTTCATTCATGGCGGCTACTGGCGTTCGCTGGACAAGCACCAGTTCAGCCAGATCGCCCTGCCCTACCTGGCGCAGGACATCAACGTGGCCCTGATCAATTACCGCCTGGCGCCGCAGGTGCGCATGGGCGACATCGCTGCCGATTGCGGGCGCGCGCTGCGCATGCTCTACGGCAAGGCGGCCGCGCTGCGCTTCGATCCGGATGCCATCTGGCTCATGGGCCACTCCGCCGGTGCGCATCTGGCCGCGCTGATCGCCTCGCTGGGTGCAGCGCCGGTGCGCGGCGTGTGCGGGATCAGCGGTATCTACGACCTGGAACCGGTGCGTCTGAGCTATCTGAACGAGGTACTGCACCTGTCGCCCTCGGACGCCCAACAGGCCAGCCCCCAACTGCTGGCCATGCCCAATGGGGTGCAGGCGCTGCTGTGTGCGGGGGAACAGGAGTCCGCCGAATTCCTGCGCCAGCGCGACCTCTATGCCGCCACCCTGCGCCAGTCAGGCCATGCCGTGGAAGTGGTGCCGCTGCCGCAGCAGCATCATCTGAGCGTGGTGGATGTGGCTGCGGATGCGGGAAGTGTGCTGACGCGGACGATGATCAAGATGATGCTAGGGCCTGTTCACACTTAATCTGCGAGTGCGAGAGGTCGCCAAGCGTTGACTGCCTAGGCGCAGCGACGCGCCGTGGTGGTGCCACGGCAAGGAGCTGCAACAACGGCAGGCGACGCTTGGCGGCCTCTCCCGGAGGGTTGCCCCCAGAAGGCGTGCTGGCAAGGCGCGCGTCAGGGCTGGTGGCACCACCACCAGCCCTGACGCGCGCCTTGCCAGCACGCCTTCTGGGGGCAACGCATCTCGCAGATTAAGTGTGAACAGGCCCTAGCCTGATCAGGCCTTGCGTCCTCGACGCAGGCTGGCACGCGGCTTTTCTGACACGGCAATGCTGCTGCGTCGTACTTTCACCGGTTCAGGCGTCAGGTCGAAGGTCTTGTTTCCCGGAAAAGTGGCAGTCAACACCAGCTGGCCACCCAGGCCGCGCACGAAATCCATGACGGTACTCACCAGCAGATCATCCCGATTTTCCATTTTCGAGATGGCAGCTTGCTGAACCTGCAGGCTGGAGGCGAGGTTGGCCTGCGTCACCTTCAGACTCTTGCGCAGCGCCTGCAACTTGATGCTGGTCTGCAGGGATTCTGTTCTCGCCTGCGCCTGCATTCGTGCTTCCGGCCGCATGCCGGCGCGCAGTTCGCTAAATTTCCTTGCCATGATTGATTGCCTCCTTCATCAATGTCTCGAGATGAATGTCGTAGAGCTTGTCCGCAAGCGGGACATACTGCTCGTACCAACGCTGGTTTCCCGTCTTGTCGCCGCCGATCAGAAGAATCGCATGCCTGAACGGATCAAATGCATAGAGCACCCGATAGGGCCTTCCTGCATGCTGGACCCGGAGCTCTCTCATATGTGCGTGCCGGGAACCAAGAATTGCGGAACAGTATGGGTACCGAAGAGCAGGTCCGTTTTTCTCCAGCAGGCCAACGTAGGCGTCGACCGAGATCTGCTCTGCTTCGTCAAGCTGTTCCCACCAGTGTCCGAATTCATCGGTGTATTCTACCTCGCATTGCATGCGATATTCCTCCAAAGGAATATTCCGTTAAAAGATTTTTTGCGAATGGCAAGGGCGTTTTCAGACCAACGCCGCTGCTGGCGTGGCTGGCCAGAGTAGCCAGTCCTGCAGGAAAATCTTTTCCCGTTTGAAAATTGGCGGGAAAGCTCGAAGTCTTTTGTGTACCGGCAGTTACAGTGGCTCGACCAAGACAACAATAAGAATCATTTTCATCTGAACTATAATAGCGGCCTGACCCGCCAGCCGCCCCCATCGCAGCCCGGCAGACAAGACCAACAAGGCGCACGCGCGCCCATCGCCGCCCTACTGACACATGTTCAAGAAGATCTGGTTCCAGTTGCACTGGTTCATCGGCATCACTGCCGGCACCCTGTTGATGACCATCGGCGTGACCGGCGCCGTCCTGTCTTTCCGCGAGGAAATCATGGACGCGCTCAGCCCCGGCGTGATGCACGTTCAGGTGCGCCAGCAAGCCACGCTCACGCCCCAGCAACTGCTGGACAAGCTGCATGAGGCCGCCCCCGGGCAGCGCGTCGCCGCCTTGACCCTCACCAACGAACCGGGTGCCTCGGCGCGCGTGGTGTTTGCGCCGCCTCCGGGGATGCGGCGCGGTGAAGCGCGCTACGCCGATCCCTATACCGGCGCACTGCTGCCGCCGGTGACGGGCGCGGCCTTCTTCGAAGTCGTCGAACGCTTCCACCGCTGGCTGCTGCTGCCCACCGAGATCGGCAAGATCATCCTGGGCACTCTGGCGCTATCGCTGCTGATGCTGGCGCTCTCGGGCCTGTACCTGCGCTGGCCGCGCCGCCCGCTGTCGCTGCGCGCATGGCTGCGGCTGGACTTCCAGCTGCAGGGACGCTCCTTCCTCTGGAACCTGCATTCGGTCATCGGCACCTGGTCGCTGGTGATGTACGTCATCTTCGCCACCACCGGTGCCTACTGGGGCCTGGACTGGTTCCGGGATGGCGTCAACACGCTGGCCGGCGAGAGCCGCCGCCCGCCCATGCAACGCGGCGAAGGCAAGCACAAGCCAGGCCGTGACGAGGCCGTGCCGCTGGACCTGACCCGGGCCTGGAGCGCCTTCCTCGCCAAGGCTCCGGATTACCAGAGCGCCCAGCTGCGCCTGCCGGAGCAGGGAACGCAGCCGCTGCAGATCTTCTTCCTCGATCACGACGCGCCCCACGAGCGCGCACGCAGCCGCATGGTGGTGCTGCCGCAAAGCGGCGAGATCCGCCAACTGGAACGCTACGAAGACAAGCGCAACGGCGGCAAGCTCATCGCCGCCATCTACCCGCTGCACATGGGCACGTACTTCGGACTGCCAGGCCGCATCATCATGGCCATCGCCAGCCTGATGATGCCGCTCTTCGGCATCACCGGCTGGATGCTCTACCTCGACCGCCGCCGCAAGAAAGCCGCGCTGCGCGCCGAACGCGCCCACCTGGAGGGTACGGCGACGGCCACCAAGGGCGAGCCGGTGCTGGTGGCCTACGCCTCCCAGACCGGCCAGGCCGAACGCATCGCCCTGCATACCGCTGCCGCCCTGCGCCGCAGCGGCGTGGCCGTGCATCTGCAATCCCTGGCGCAGAGCACGCCCGAGAGCCTGCGCCATCACCGCCGCATCCTCTTCATCGCCAGCACCTTCGGCGAAGGCGATGCACCCGACAGCGCACGCGGCTTCGAAAAGCGCCTGCGCCAGGCGACCGGACAATCGCTGGCCCACGTGCACTACGCCATCCTGGCCCTGGGCGACCGCCATTACGCGCAGTTCTGCGGCTTCGGCCATACGCTCGACCACGGCCTGCGCCAGTGCGGTGCCAAACCCCTGTTCCCGCTGGTGGAAGTGGACCGCATGGCCGGCGCCGCCCTGCGCAAGTGGGAGAGCGAACTGGCCGCCCACGGCCTGCAGGCCAGCGTGACCGACATCCTGCCCACCACGGCACCGGCCTGGCAGCCATGGACGCTGACACGCCGTGTGCTCATGAATCCCGGTAGCCAGGGTGCGCCGCTGTATCACGTGGAATTGCAGACGCAGGACGGCAGCCCTCCCGCGTGGCAAGCCGGCGCGCTGGTGGAAATCCTGCCGCGCCACGCCCCGGATCGCGTCGCCCTGCTGCTGCAGCGCCTGCAACTGGATGGCAGCGTCATCGTGAAACACCTGGGCAGCGAACGCACGCTGGCCGAGGCCCTGGCCGGCAGCGTCCTGCCGCCCCATCCCGAGCGCCAGGCGCAGGCCCTGGCCGACCAGCTGCAACCGCTGGCGCCGCGTTCGTATTCGGTGGCCTCGGTGCCGCAGGATGGCGCCGTACATCTGCTGGTGCGCCAGGTCCAGCATGAAGATGGACTCGGCCTGGCCTCCGGGTGGCTGACCGAATTTGCGCCCATCGATGCCACCGTGCAGTTGCGTCTGATCGACAATGCCAGCTTCGCGCCGGTGCCTGCCGCGACCCCGGCCATCTTCATCGGCAATGGTTCGGGCCTGGCCGGACTGCGCGGCCATCTTCGTGCACGCGTGCAGCATGCGCAAACGCCCGCACGCAACTGGCTGCTCTTCGGAGAACGTAACGAACGTGTCGATTTCCTCTATCGCGAAGAATTGCAGGCCTGGCTGGAACAAGGCCGGCTGACGCGCCTGGACCTGGCCTTCTCGCGCGACCAGGCCGAACGCATCTACGTACAGGACCGCCTGCGCGAAGCGGCGGATGAATTGCGCCAGTGGCTGGACCAGGGCGCCGTGCTCTACGTCTGCGGCAGTCTCGATGGCATGGCCGCTGGTGTGGATGCGGTACTGACGGACCTGCTGGGCGAGTCCGGCCTGCATGCCCTGATCGAACAGAACCGCTACCGCCGCGACGTCTATTGATCCGCTCGGCCGGAGGGCGCTCGGCCCCCCTCCGGCAAGGATGCAACACCCTCTTCCCCCTCCTGTAGGCAGCTCCCGCTTTCGTCTGTAGGACAGTTCCGATTCGTGCCTGCGGCTGTGCAATGGCCGTGCGGCGGGGCATATACTCGACCGCACAGCGTTGCCCACCCGACGCCACACAGGTGTACAGGTCCATGGCAGCGCCCAACCGGGACCCTTCCATGACCAACAAGAACATGCCCTGGAGGAGCTGGTCCGCCGCCTGGCTCCTGCTGTTGCTGAGCTCCTTGCTGCTGGCGGCCTGCAGCTCGCTCCCCACCATCGTGCCCGACATGGACACGCAATCGGCCCGCACCATCCAGATGAAGGGCGGACGCGGCGTGCTCTCGGAGGCGCAGGCCAAGGCCGTGCTCGACAAGCTGCGCGCCCGCAACGCAGACAACACCCTGCTGGACCGGCACGTGGCCATCGAAGGCGCGATTACCGGATCGCCCCTGGTCACCGGCAACAAGGTCACGCTCCTGATCGACGGTCCGGCCACTTATGCCTCCATGCAGCAGGCCATCCAGGCGGCGCGCTACCACATCAACATGGAAACCTACATCATGGAAGACGATGAGGTCGGCCACCAGTTTGCCGACCTGCTCATCGCCATGCAAAAGAAGGGTGTCCAGGTCAACCTGATGTATGACAGCGTGGGCGCCATCAATACCCCGCGCGAATTCTTCCAGCCCATGATCGATGCCGGCATCCACGTGCTGGAATACAACCCCATCAATCCCACCCAGGTGCGCAAGGACTGGGAAGTCAACCAGCGCGATCACCGCAAGCTGCTGGTGGTCGATGGCAAGACGGCCTTCGTGGGCGGCATCAACATCAGCAGCGTCTATTCCAGCGGCTCCTTCAGCACCCGCAAGAAAAAGCCGCGCGTGAACAAGGATGGCGAGCAGATCCCCTGGCGCGATACGCAGGTGCGCATCGATGGTCCGGTGGCGCTGGAATTCCAGAAGCTCTTCATCGACACCTGGACCAAACAGCGTGGGCCTGATCTCGGCGAGCACCGCTACTTCCCGCCCGTGGCCGCCGCGGGCAACGAGATCGTGCGCGCCATCGGCAGTTCGCCCGATGATCCCTACAGCGTCATCTATGCCACCTTCATCTCGGCCATCCAGCATGCGGAAAGCTCGATCTACCTGACCAACGCCTATTTCGTGCCCGACCCGCAACTGCGCGATTCGCTCAAGGATGCGGCCAGGCGCGGCGTGGACGTGCGCCTGATCCTGCCTTCGCACAGCGATTCCTCGCTGGTGCTCTATGCCTCGCGCTCCTTCTACAGCGAACTGCTGGAGGCCGGCATCCGCATCTACGAACGCCAGGATGCGCTGCTGCATTCCAAGACCGCCTTGATCGATGGGGTCTGGTCCACCATCGGCTCGACCAACCTCGACTGGCGCAGCTTCGTCTACAACCAGGAGATCAATGCCGTGATCCTGAGCCCGCAATTCGGCGTGCAGATGAAAAGCATGTTCGACCGGGATCTTGGCGCCTCCAGGGAGATCACAAAGGAACAATGGGACCAGCGGCCGGTTAGCGAGCGTATGAAGGAATTTGGCGCCAGCGTCTGGTCCCGCCTGCTTTGAGCGTGCTGGAACGACGAAAAAAGTGAACGATTGAGCCGATTTTGAAGAGGAGTCCGCCGTGCGATCCATGTTGTCCCGCCTGAGCCTGCATCTGATCCTGGCCGCCGCCCTGGCGCTGGCGGCCTGCGGTTGGATGCAGGCACAGGCGCAAACCCAGACCGGTGCGGCGGCCATGAAGAGCCGCCATGAAGAGCTGCAGGGCGAACTCAACAACAATGCCTACCACCGCCCGCTCTACCTGAATTCACGCGAGGACGGCAGTACCGTCAAGGGCGACATCTACGCCGTGCTGGACTATCCCTTCACCCAGGTGCGCGCGTCGCTGGACAGTCCCGAGCACTGGTGCGACATCCTGATCCTGCACCTCAACACCAAGTACTGCCGGCTCCTGCGCGAAGGCGGCAAGACCACCCTGCGCATGCAGGTCGGCAAGAAGACCGAGCAGGAACTCGACGATACCTATCGCGTGGACCTGCGCTACCACGGCGGTATCAGCGCAGCGGACTATTTCTCTTCCTCGATGCTGGCCGACAAGGGACCGCTGGACACCTCCAACTACCGCATCGAGATCGAAGCCATTCCGCTGGACGGCGAGCGCTCCTTCCTGCATTTCAGCTATGCCTATTCCTATGGCATGGCCAGCAAGCTGGCGCTGCGCGCCTACCTCATGACGGTGGGCCGCGACAAGGTGGGGTTCAGCATCGTCAAGCGCGAGGCCAACGGACAGCCGCAATACGTCTCGGGCAGCCGGGCCACGGTGGAGCGCAACACCATGCGCTATTACCTGGCCATCGATGCCTATCTCGCCGGCCTGGACGCCCCGCCCGCAGAGCGCCTGGAAAAGCGCCTGGCGGCCTGGTACGGGGCCACCGAACAATATCCCCGCCAGTTGCATGAGCTCACGCGGGAGGACTATCTCACGATGAAGCGCAAGGAAGTCGCGCGCCAGCAAAAGGCCATGCAGTAGCCCCTCTGCTCATCGGCTCAAGCCTGGCCGCCGGCCTGCTCCCGCAGCCATTCCAGAAACGCCGCCACCGCCGGCCGCCGCGCATGGTGCGCCGGATAGACTGCAAAGTGCGCCTTGACCTTGATGGCGCGCTCCAGCCCGAAGATGGGCTTGAGTTTCTTTTCCTCGATATGGCGCGCGGCCACGGTCGCACTCTCCAGCGCCACGCCCAGCCCCTGGGTGGCGGCATCCAGTGACATCTGCGCGCGGTCGAAGCGCACCGCGAACTGCTCCGGCGCACGCACGTCGGCAAACTCCCCGAACCAGTCGGTCCATTGCACCACGCTGACGTTGCTGCGGATAAGCTTCACGCCCAGCAGGTCAGCCGGCTTCCTGAGCCTGTATTCCCGGATGAAGGCCGGGCTGGCCAGGGGCACGATGCGTTCCTCGAACAGCGGCTCCACCACCAGCCCGGGCCAGTTGGGAATGCCGTAACGGATGTCGATGTCCACCTCGCCCAGTTCGAAATTGCTCTGCGAATGCGCCGCCGAGAGGTTGAAGGTGATCTCCGGATAGCTGCGCGCAAAATCATTGAGCCGCGCCATCAGCCACAGGCTGGCAATGCTGGGGGCGGAATGGATGTAGAGCGTGTTGCTGACGCCCTGGCGCACATCCATGGAGGCCGCCGTGATGGCCGAGATCGCGCCCTGGATGCGCGCCAGGTAGCTCTCCCCCGCAGTGGTAATGCGCACGCCATGCGCGCTGCGCTCAAACAGGCGGATGCCGAGATAGGACTCCAGCCGCGCCACCTGATGGCTCACCGCCGAAGCCGTCAGGTGCAGTTCGGCAGCAGCCAGCGCAAAACTCTTGCGCCGGGCCACTGCTTCGAAGGCCTGGAGGTTGGGCAAAGGCGGGAGAACGGCCATGGACGGGCTCCGGAGCTAAGATGATGATCTGTCACTTTAACATGACGAGACTTCGCTTGTCGTCAGGCGAGGAAAGTCCGACCATGCATTCCAGAACAAAAACGGAGACATGCTCACCTGCCCTGCCTGCCTTGCGGTAGCCGGGCAGCATGCGCACTCGCGCATCCGCTCTGTCTCCGCTGTTGCTCACCTCAACGCAAACAACATCTGGAGAACACGACATGCTGCTCAAGGACAAGGTTGCCGTCATTACCGGCGGTGCAGGCATCAACGGACTGGGTTACGCCACGGCGCGCCTGATGGCAGAACAAGGCGCCCGCGTGGTGGTGCTGGATCTGGCCCAGGCCGACCCGGCTGCGGCGGCAGCGCGCATCGGCAGCCAGCACCTGGGCCTGGTGGCCGACGTAACCGACAAGGCTTCCTGCGAAGCCGCCGCCAGCGCCATCCTCAAGCAGTTCGGCCGCATCGACATCCTGGTCAACAATGCCGGCATCACCCAGCCGGTCAAGACGCTGGAGATCACCGGCGCCGACTACGACCGCATCCTCGACGTCAGCCTGCGCGGCACGCTTTACATGTCGCAGGCGGTACTGCCGGCCATGCGTGCGCAGCAGAGCGGCTCCATCATCTGCATCTCCTCGGTGTCGGCGCAGCGCGGCGGCGGCATCCTGGGCGGTCCGCACTATTCGGCCGCCAAAGCCGGCGTACTGGGCCTGGCGCGCGCCATGGCACGCGAGTTCGGTCCGGAAGGCATCCGCGTCAACTGCATCACCCCCGGCCTGATCGGCACCGACATCATCAAGGGCAAGCTCACCGAAGAAAAGAAAGCCGAGATCGCCGAGACCATTCCCCTGGCCCGCCTGGGCCGTGCCGATGACATCGGCGGTGCCTGCGTCTTCCTGGGCAGCGAGCTCTCGCAGTACTGCACCGGCATTACGCTGGACGTTAATGGTGGCATGCTGATCCATTAAACGCAGCTTAATGCTCGTCCACGCCGGCCTGGCCGGCATCTTTCCGATACCAGAACAAACAGGAGACCTGACATGACCCATGACGACAATAAAACCGGCAAGACCACCCTGAGCCGCCGCCAGCTGCTCAAGGCAGGCGCGGTCGGCGCCGCGCTGCCGCTGTTTTCCATCATGACCCGTCCGGCCCATGCGGCCGAGTTCAACTACAAGTTCGCCACCGGCCAGGACCCGTCGCACCCGGTCAACAAGCGTGCGCAGCAAGCCATCGACCGTATCCGCGAAGCCACCGGTGGCCGCCTGGACATCAAGCTGTTCCCGGCCAACCAGTTGGGTTCCGATACCGACCTGATGTCGCAGATCCGCAATGGCGGCGTGGAATTCTTCAACCAGGCCAGCGTGGTCTTGTCCACCCTGGTGCCGGCGGCCGGCATCGTCAACACCGGCTTTGCCTTCCACGACTACAAGGAAGTCTGGCAAGCCATGGACGGCCCGCTGGGTGCCTACGTGCGCGCGCAGATCGAGAAGGTCGGCCTGCTCACCATGTCCAAGCCCTGGGACAACGGCTTCCGCCAGATCACCACCTCGACCAAGCCGATCAAGACCGCCGCCGAGCTGAAGGGCCTGAAGCTGCGCGTGCCCGCCGCTCCGATGCTGACCTCGCTCTTCACTGCCCTGGGTGCGAGCCCCACGCCCATCAACTTCAACGAAGTCTATTCGTCGCTGCAGACCAGGCTGGTCGAGGGACAGGAAAACCCGCTGGCCATCATCAGCACCGCGCGCCTGTATGAAGTGCAGAAGTTCTGCACCATCTCCAACCACGTGTGGGATGCCTACTGGATCCTGGGCAACCGCCGTGCCTTCGAGAAGCTGCCCAAGGACATCCAGGAAATCGTGCGCCGCGAACTGGACAAGGCGGCCACCGACGAACGCGCCGACATCGCCTCGCTGGCCGGTTTCGCCCGTAATGACCTGCAGGGCAAGGGCGTGCAGATCATCGAAGCCGACAAGGACTCCTTCAAGGCCGCCCTGGCCCAGGCCAACTTCTACAAGGACATGCGCGCCAAGTTCGGCGACGATGCCTGGAAGCTGCTGCAGAACGCCGTCGGGAGCCTGGGATGAGCGCCCTGTCGCTGGAGCAGCCGGTGACGGATGACCGCTCGCTGTCTGCGCGCCTGGAACACTGGCTGGGCTTGGCCATCGAGATCCCCGCTGCGGCGCTGGTGGTGGGCGAGGTGGCGGTGTTGCTGGCGGGCGTGATCATGCGCTTCATCTTCAACAGTCCCATTCCCTGGGCCGATGAACTGGCGTCCATCCTCTTCCTGTGGCTGGCCAACCTGGGCGCAGCCGTCGCCCTGCGGCGCGGCACCCACATGCGCACCACGGTGCTGGTGGGCTTCATGAGCGAACGCGGCAAGGCTTGGGCTGAAGCGCTGGCCATCATCGCGCCTTGCGTGATGCTGCTGATCCTGATCCACCCGATGTGGGAATACGCCGAAGACGAAATGTTCGTGCAGACCCCCGCGCTGGGCTGGCCCAACACCGTGCGCGCAGCGGCCGTGGGCGTGGGCGCGGCACTGATGATCACCCTGTCGCTGTTGCGCATCTCGCGCCAGAAGCTGGTTGATCTGGTGGGCGTGCTGGTGCTGCTGGCCGTGGTGGCCGGTGCGATGACTCTGGGTGCGGACTGGCTGCAGGCCATCGGCAACTGGAACCTGGTGGTGTTCTTCGGCCTGGTGCTGGCGGTGTCGGTGCTGCTGGGCATTCCCATTGCCTTCTGCTTTGGGCTGGCCACGGTGGCCTTCATGCTGACCGTGACCACCAGCCCGCTGGCGGTGGTGGCGGGACGCTTCGATGAAGGCATGTCCTCGCTGATCCTGCTGGCGGTGCCGCTGTTCATCCTGCTGGGCCACCTGGTGGAGATGACCGGCATGGCCAAGGCCATGGTGGACTTCCTGGCTTCGCTGCTGGGCCACGTGCGCGGCGGCCTGAACTATGTGCTGCTGGGCGCGATGCTGCTGGTTTCCGGGATCTCCGGCGCCAAGACCGCCGACATGGCGGCGGTGGCCCCGGTGCTGCTGCCGGAGATGAAGCGCCGTGGCAATCACGAGGGTGAGCTGATTTCGTTGCTGGCCGCTTCGGGCGCCATGGCCGAGACCATTCCGCCCTCGCTGGTGTTGATCACCATCGGTTCGGTGGCCGGCGTGTCGATTGCGGCGCTGTTTACCGGCGGCATCATGCCGGGCATCGTGCTGGCCGTGCTGCTGGCCATCCTCGCGCGCTGGCGCAGTGCCGAGATCATGGAAGGCATCCAGCGCGCGCCCGGCCGCGTGGTACTGCGCACGCTCATCATCGCGCTGCCCGCGCTGCTGCTGCCCATCCTGATCCGCACGGCCGTGGTCGAAGGCGTGGCCACCGCCACCGAGGTTTCCACCATCGGCATCGCCTATTCGGTGGTGGCGGGTCTCCTGGTGTATCGCAAGTTCGACTGGAAGCGGCTCTATCCGATGCTGGTCGACACCGCCGCCTTGTCGGGCGCCATCCTGTTCATCATCGGCACCGCGACCGGCATGTCGTGGGCGCTGACGCAATCAGGCTTCTCGCATGCACTGGCCGAGGCCATGACCAGCGTACCGGGCGGCAAATACGGTTTCCTGCTGGTGTCGATTGCCGCCTTCGTGGTGCTGGGCAGCGTGCTGGAGGGCATCCCGGCCATGGTGCTGTTCGCGCCGCTGCTGTTCCCGGTGGCCAAGGCCATTGGCGTGCATGAGGTGCATTACGCCATGGTCATCATCCTCTCCATGGGCGTGGGCCTGTTCGCGCCGCCCTTCGGCCTGGGCTACTACGCCGCCTGCACCATCGGCCGCGTGCATCCGGACGTGGCGGTCAAACGCATCTGGCCGTATCTCGGTGCGCTGGTGGTGGGCCTGCTGATCGTGGCCTTCGTGCCGTGGTTCTCGATTGGTTTCCTGTGATTTTTACGTTTTCATTCATCTAGCAAGGACACGCAATGTCTGACAATTTGGCAAACCTGCGCGCCAGCGCATACCGCATCCGCCGCAATGCCGTGCGCATGGGCGAGGTCCAGGGGCAGGGCTACATCGGCCAGGCCCTGGGCTGGGCCGACGTGCTGGCCGTGGCTTACAAGCACGCCATGCAACTGCGCCCGGACGACCCGGAATGGAGCGGCCGCGACCGCTTCCTGCTCTCGCACGGCCACTACGCCATCGCGCTGTATGCGGCCCTGATCGAAGCCGGCATCGTCCCCGACGAAGAACTGGAATCCTACGGCAGCGATGACAGCCGACTGCCCATGTCGGGCATGGCGACCTATACGCCGGGCATGGAAATCTCCGGCGGCTCGCTGGGCCAGGGTCTGGCCATCGGCGTGGGCATGGCGCTGGGGCTGCGGTACAACAACAATCCGGCCTTCGTCTACAACTCCATGTCCGATGGCGAGCTGGACGAAGGCTCGACCTGGGAAGCGGCCATGGGCGCGGCGCATCACCAGCTGGGCAACCTGATCTGCCTGGTTGACATCAACAACCAGCAGGCCGACGGTCCGTCCAGCAAGGTGATGGGCTTTGAGCCGCTGGCCGACAAATGGGCTGCCTTCGGCTGGTATGTGCAACGGGTCGATGGCAATGACCTGGCGGCCGTGGTGCAGGCCTTCGACAATGCCCGCAGCCTGAAGGACGCCAGGCCGCGCGTGATCCTGTTCGATACCTTGATGGGCAAGGGCGTGCCCTTCCTGGAGCAGCGCGAGAAGAACCACTTCATCCGTGTCGATCCGCCCGAATGGCAGCAGGCGCTATCCATCCTCGACCAGTCTTATCAACAAGGAAGCCAAGCATGAACACCGTCGCAGACAAAAAACCGCGCCTGACCACCTCGGCCATGATCGCCTCCATCGCCGCCGAGGGGCAGCGCGTGCAGGCGGCTCCGTTCGGCAAGGCACTGGTGGAATATGCCGCCGACCGTCCCGAGATCGTGGGCCTCACTGCCGACCTGGCCAAGTACACCGACCTGCACCTGTTCCAGAAGGCCTATCCCGAGCGCTTCTTCCAGATGGGCATGGCCGAGCAGTTGTTGATGGCCGCTGCCGGCGGCATGGCCAAGGAAGGGCTGGTACCCTTTGCCACCACCTATGCAGTCTTCGCCACGCGTCGTGCGTATGACTTCATCCACCAGGTGATCGCCGAAGAAAACCTGAACGTGAAGATCTGCTGCGCGCTGCCCGGCCTGACCACCGGTTACGGCCCCAGCCACCAGGCCACCGAAGACCTGGCGATGATGCGCGCCATTCCCGGCCTGACCATCGTCGATCCCTGCGATGCGCTGGACCTGGAGCAGGCCGTACCGCAGATCGCGGCGCATCAGGGGCCGGTGTACATGCGCCTGGCGCGTGGCAATGTGCCGCTGGTGCTGGATGAATACGACTACCAGTTCGAGCTGGGCAAAGCCAAGGAAATCCGCGACGGCAACGACGTACTGATCATCTCCAGCGGCTTCATGACCATGCGCGCACTGGAAGTGGCCAGGGCGCTGGAAGCCGACAACATCAGCGTAGGGGTGCTGCACTGCCCGACCATCAAGCCCTTTGACGAAGCCACGGTGCTGGAGCAAGTCAGGAAGAAGAACCGCCTGGTGGTCGTGGCCGAGAACCATTCGGTCATCGGCGGCCTGAGCGAGATCGTCGCCACCACGCTGATGCGCAACCGCGTACAGCCGGCCGGATTCCAGATGGCGGGCTTGCCAGATGCCTTCCTCGACGCGGGGGCACTGCCGACCTTGCATGACCGGTATGGGATCAGTTGTGAGGTGTTGAGCGGGCGGATCAGGGGGTGGTTGAAATAGGCGAGTGCTGCATGCCGCGATGAATCAGGCCAGCCGTCCTTGGCATGGTTCATCAGGCATGCGAGAGCCGCGTCGTCAGATGCAGACGGTCGTCGGCGCGCTGCGATCTACCAAGACTTCGATAAAAGCAAACTAAAATAGGGAGTCTCACCCGAAACAATTGACTAGCACCGGCGCAATCGCTTATCTAGCCCATGGCCTGCTCATTGGCTCATGCTGCCAGCATCGGCAGCGTCAAGTCGGTACTAGCAGACAAACAAGGAAATCACCACATGACCGATAACGTCGCCAATGAAGAATACGTAGCGCGCATCAAAGAACTGTACGCTTCAGTACGTCAATGGGTGATGCCTTTATCGCTGAAGGTGGAAGAGCGAAACCGGACGATACAAGAACAGGGATTCCCTTCCTACACCGCCCCCGAACTCTCCATTGCAACAGGCTCATCTGGCAAGAACGTGTGTCTGGTCCCGGTCGGACACAACTTGCTTGGGGCGCATGGAAGAGTTGATCTGATCGGACCGGTTGACACCGCCAAACTGACATTTTTCAGAGGCAAGGGTCCGACGATCACTCACAAAATTCATCATGGAGAGCCGCTAGAAGAACGGACCGTGAAGATGATCTCAGGGATAGAAGGGGATGGCTGGTATTGGGTGGACATTCGCACGAACATCAAAGCGCAACGTTTGGATGAGCAACTGTTTCGCTCACTTTTGGAAGACGTCTCTGGATATGGCGACACCTGAAAATCTCAAGCGGGTCTACGAAACCTACCAAACGTCGCGTGAGAGTCTTCGCGTGACTCGCCGTCTGGTGACGAACCAGCAGTCTCGTTTCCTGAAGCGAACTGCGCTGGAAGATTTGTCTGCGGCGCAAGCGCAGGATGCGCTGGCAGTAAGCAGTCAACAGTTGGATGATCTTGCCGTGCTGGCGATGTGGGCGACCTTTGAGCGCTTCGTTTTCGACGTCATCCAAACCCGCGTGAAGCTTGTCGATGCCGAGAAACCGGGCTCTTCATTCCTGCATGCCTTCGAGCGACGATTTTTTGATGAAATCGAACGATGGCAGTTCGGCAAAGTGCTGGATCTGTTCAAGGAGTCCACCTCTGGCGATCTCATCGGTCAAGCCAAACAAATCAAGCAGTATCGCGACTGGGTCGCTCACCAAAATCCGAAGAGCACTCCACCCACGCGCGTTGAGCCTTACAGCGCCTTCTCCATCCTGTCTGAATTGATGATGGTGATCTCAAAACCCGAGTTGGAGTAAATGCGCCTGAGTGCATGATGCAGCTCAGCCAATCCTGAGCCGCATCTTGGGATGGCAAACAGCGGCCGATTATTTGAGGCTCAACACCCACTTCACCAACTGATGCGCTTCCGCCTCGGTCACCTGGCCCTTGTTGGCCGGCATGGCCACTGCGCCCCATGCGCCGCTGCCGCCTTCGAGCACCTTCTTGACCAGCTTGGCTTCGGCATCCTTCTGGCCGGCATACCTCTTGGCCACTTCCTTGTAGGCGGGGCCGACGATCTTGGCATCCACCGAGTGGCAGGCCATGCAATTCTTGGATTTGGCCAACTGCTCATTGGCCATGGCTTGGGCCGACAGGGCCGATCCGGCCATCAGGGTGGCGATCAACAACAGGGTTTTCATTAGGGCTCCTCAGCAAGCGGTGAACGGACTGGCCTGCGGCAGCATTCTCTAGGCGCTTCACAGGCGGGGCTATTCTACCCGGCTTGGGCGCATGCCCTCTATACGCCCTGGCGACTATCTGTCATAGATCAAATTCCATAATGGAAATATCTCCCCTTCACCGCCTTGTCGCTCCTGCGGGCCGGGGATATCATGGACGCCCGACTCATTCGGATCCGCTATCAGTCCATGTCCGACCATCCCCGCCTGGAATTGCGCCAGCTGCGCTACTTTGCCGCCGTCGCCGAAGAGAAACACTTCGGCCGCGCCGCCGCGCGCCTGCACATGACCCAGCCGCCGCTGTCGCAGACCATCGCCGCGCTGGAAGAACAACTGGGCACGCCACTGTTCCAGCGCACCAAGCGCAGCGTGGCGCTCACGCCGGCCGGCCAGGCCTTGCTGCCGGAGGTGCAGCGCATCCTGCAACAGGCGGCCGCCCTGCCCGACCTGGCCCGGCGCGCGGCCAGCGGGGCTTCCGGACTTTTGTCACTTTCCTTCATTTCCAGCGCCGACTACAGCATCCTGCCCCCGCTCCTGCAGCGCTTCCGGGCGCGATATCCGCAAGTGCAGATCGAATTGCGCGAAGCCACTACCGACGTCCAGCTGGAAGACCTGATGCAGGGCAAGATCGACGCCGGCCTGCTGCTGCCGCCGCTGCCCGAAAAAGCCGCCGCGCTGCTGGACGTGCGGCCGGTGCTGTCGGAGCCGCTGATCGCGGCGCTGCCCGAAGGCGCGGTCAGGAAGCGTGGGCCGGTTTCCTTGAAGAGCCTGCGCGAACTGCCGCTGATCATCTTCCCGCGCCGCATTGCACCGGCCTTCCATGACACCATCCTGTCGTGCTTCCGCGATGCCGGCGTGACACCCCACATCGGCCAGGAAGCGATCCAGATGCAGACCATCGTCGGCCTGGTCTCGGCTGGCATGGGAATGGCGCTTGTGCCACAATCCGTGTCGAATCTGAAACGCCCGGGCGTGGACTACCGCCGGCTCTCGGATGCGGCACCGGAGATCCAGACCGGCCTGGCCTGGCGCCGTGACAACCCTTCAGGTGTCCTGCGCGCGTTGCTGGACCAGCTGGAGACGCCCACCTGATCCCATCTTGCGGGAATCATTCTGGCGAACTTGCGCAGGCTGCCGCGCTCCAACCGCCGTTCCGCCCAACAACAGAAAGATCAAACTCATGCTCGTCCATCCCATGCCCGACCCGATCGCCATCCACATCGGGCCGCTGGCCGTCCACTGGTACGGCCTCATGTACCTGCTGGCCTTTGTCCAATTCATCGCGCTGGGACGCCTGCGCATCAAGCAACCGCACATCGCCGCCGTCGGCTGGAAGAAGGAGGACCTGGATGACATGCTCTTCTATGGCGTGCTCGGGGTGGTGCTGGGGGGGCGGCTGGGCGAGATCCTGTTCTACAACCCGGCGTATTACTTTGCGCATCCGGCCGACATGATCGCGGTGTGGAAGGGCGGCATGTCCTTCCATGGCGGCTTCCTCGGGGTGCTGCTGGCGATGTACCTGTGGGGCCGCAAGCGCGGGCGCAACCTGATGGACATCATGGACTTCATCGCGCCGCTGGTACCGCTGGGCTATGCCGCTGGCCGCCTGGGCAACTTCATCAATGCCGAACTGCCGGGCCGTCCGGCCGATCCCTCGCTGCCCTGGGCCATGATCTGGCCCAACGTGGACAACATCCCGCGCCATCCTTCGCCGATTTATCAGATGCTGGTCGATGGCATTCTGCTGTTCATCATCCTGTGGATCTTCGCGCGCCATGCCCGTCCGCGCATGGCGGTGGCGGCGATGTTCTCGCTGCTGTATGGCTGCGCGCGCTTCTTCACCGAGTATTTCCGCGTGCCGGATTACGAGGTGCATTTTGGCGGCATCACCATCTCGGCCGGGCAGATGCTGTCGGTGCCGATGATCGTGCTGGGGATTATCCTGCTGGTGCTGGCTTACAAGTTGAAGCAGCAGGCGCAGGGGCCGGTTGTGCCGGCAGTGACGGCCAAGGAATAAAAAGTAAAAGCAGGCAAAGGAAAAGGGCGGGTAGCGAGTCAATCGCTCCCGCCCTTTTTCTTGAAATGGTAAGGACTGCCGAACCCAATATCTTCCACGTTGATCAAAACGCTACTCCAACTCCATTTCAATTTTAGCCGCCATGAAAGGCCCCATTTTCAAGATCGCGTTTGCGATAGCCGCCACCGCTGCACTATCGCCCTTTATTGGCATCGAGCGAGTCGTCGGAGATCACGAGATGGGCGTCACTTGGGAACCGTTCATCAAGCATCGACCTTCTCTGCAATTTCGCTTCTTCAATCCAGTCCAGACAGGACTCGATTTCATTCCGATGAATCAGCTTTCGCCCCCTGAGCGCGCCGCGTTCAAACTTTATTGTGAAGTGCGTTTTGGCGAAACGGATGCAGGAATGTGCTACACCAAGCTTAGGGAACGACTAGTCTAAAACGTGGCAAATTGATCTGCTTCCAGCATGCCAAACAAAAAGCCTCGGCTGCTCACCGAGGCTTTCTGGATCTGCCAGACGGTATCGGGATTATCGATACCGTCCTTCTTTCAGGCTGTGGACAACTCAACCCTTCTTCAACGCAGCCGCCGCCTTGGCAATCTCGGTGATCTTGTCCCAATCACCGGCCTCGATGGCGGCCTTCGGGGTCAGCCAGGAGCCGCCCACGCAGACAACGTTCTTGCATGCCAGGAACTGTGGCGCGGTCTCTTGCGTGATACCACCGGTCGGGCAGAACGACACATCGGCCAGCGGACCGGCGATGCCGTTGAGCATGCCCACGCCACCAGCCGGCACGGCCGGGAACAGCTTCAGCTGACGGAAGCCCGCTTCGCGCGCCGCCATCACTTCCGAAGGCGTCATCACACCCGGCAGCAGCGGCAGGCCGCTGCGCTTGGCCGCTTCGATCAGCGCAGGCGTCAGGCCCGGCGAGACGCCGAAGACCGCGCCCGCATCGCGTGATGCCGTGAACTCGTCGGGCGAGGTCAGCGTACCCACGCCGACGATGGCGTCCGGCACCGACTCGGCAATGGCGCGGATGGCCGGCAGGCCATGCTCGGTGCGCAGGGTGATTTCCAGCACGCGGATTCCGCCTGCCACCAGCGCGCGCGCCAGCGGCACGGCGTGTTCGAACTTGTCGATGGCGATCACCGGGATGACCGGCGAGGCGCGCATGATTTCCAGTGTGGTCTTCATACCGTGACTTTCTCTTTCTCAAAAATCGGCGGCAGGCCGAAGGTGGCGCCGCCCTCTTCTGCGGTTCCCACCGCGTTGCGGAACAGGCTGAACAATTCGCGGCCCATGCCGTGCTGATTGCCCGACAGGTCGCTGCTGTCCTGGCCGCGTGCATCCCATTCGGCGGCCTCGACCTTGGCTTGCAGCGTACCCGCATCAGCGTCCAGGCGGATGACGTCACCGGTGCGAACGCGGCCCAGCGGGCCACCGCCCAGCACTTCCGGCGTGACGTGGATCGCGGCCGGTACTTTACCCGATGCACCCGACATGCGGCCATCGGTCACCAGCGCCACGTGACGGCCCTTGTCCTGCAGGATGCCCAGCGCCGGGGTCAGAGAATGCAGCTCGGGCATGCCGTTGGCGCGCGGGCCCTGGAAGGTGATCACGGCCACGAAGTCGCGGTCCAGCTCGCCGGCCTTGAAGGCGGCCATGAAGGCTTCCTGCGAATGGAACACGATGGCCGGTGCTTCCACCACACGGTGCTCGGGCTTGACCGCCGAGATCTTGATGACGGCACGGCCGAGGTTGCCCTGCAGCAGCTTCAAGCCACCATCGGCCGCAAACGGCTTGGCCACGGTGCCCAGCACGCCTTCGTCGCCGCTTTGGGCGGGCGCATCGTGCCAGGTGACGATGCCGGGACGGCCATTCTCGCCTTCGGCGGCCAGCATCGGTTCCTTGCAGTGCTGGCGCAGGCCCTGGCCGAGGATGGTGGTCACGTCGTCATGCATCAGCCCGGCATCGATCAGCTCGCGCAGCACGAAGCCGGTACCACCGGCCGCATGGAAGTGGTTCACGTCGGCCGTGCCGTTGGGGTAGATCTTGGTGATCAGCGGCACCACGGCCGAGAGCTTGTCGAAGTCGTCCCAGTCGATCACGATGCCGGCCGCCTTGGCGATGGCCACCAGGTGCAGGGTGTGATTGGTGGAACCACCGGTGGCGTGCAGCGCGACGATGGCGTTGACGATGGCCTTCTCGTCGATCATGCGGCCCACCGGGGTGTATTGCGAACCGAGGTCGGTGATCTTGGCTGCCTGCTTGGCTGCAGCGGCCGTGAGCGCATCGCGCAGCGGGGTGTTGGGGGTGATGAAGGCCGCGCCCGGCAGGTGCAGGCCCATGGCTTCCATGAGCATCTGGTTGCTGTTGGCGGTGCCATAGAAGGTGCAGGTGCCGGCGCCGTGATAGGACTTGGATTCTGCTTCCAGCAACTCGGCGCGGCCGATCTTGCCGGCCGTGTAGAGCTGGCGGATCTTTACCTTGTCGCTGTTGCTCATGCCGCTGGTCATCGGACCGGCCGGAACGAACACGGCAGGAAGATGGCCGAAGTGCAGCGCACCGATCAACAGGCCTGGCACGATCTTGTCGCACACGCCCAGATACAGCGCCGCATCGAACATGTTGTGCGACAGCGCGATGGCGGTAGCCATGGCGATGGCGTCGCGCGAGAACAGCGACAGTTCCATGCCGGTCTGGCCTTGCGTGACACCATCGCACATGGCCGGGGTGCCGCCGGCGAATTGCGCCACGGCACCGGCTTCACGCGCGGCTTCTTTCAGTATCTGGGGAAAACGCTCGAAGGGCTGGTGCGCCGAGAGCATGTCGTTGTAAGCCGAAACGATGGCCAGCGACGGTGCCTTGTCCTCCTTCAGCTTCAGCTTGTCATTGGCGGGGAAGGCGGCGAAGCCGTGGGCCAGGTTCGTGCAGGCCAGCGCGCCGCGCTGCGCGCCCTTGCGGCGAGCCGCTTCCAGGCGTTCGAGATAAGCGGTCCGGTAAGGACGGCTACGTTCGGCGATGCGTTGGGTGACGCTGGCTAAGGTAGCGTTGAGAGGCATTGTCGGTTTCCTGTTAGCGTTAACACTGTAATTTTACTACACAATTTTGGCCGAATGAAATCATACACTTAGAGTGCTGCAGCAGGCCAGTCCTGCAAGCCTTTTCATTGCTAACGAACATTCTGCTCCAAAACCCTTATCACTTCGGACCGGGAAGCTCATCGTGACGATGCCGCGCAGCAATGTAACGGGGGCGTCATAAACTGTAGTGAAACTACCACTTTGACGCCATTTGATGTATAGTCGTCTGCGTTGTCCCGAGAACATGCCCACGGCCGGCCTCGTTGCTCCTGCCGGGCCACGACAGCCAACCGACCTCCAACTCATGCATACCATCGCCCTGACCGACACGGCCGCCTTCAAGGCATTGCAAGCCCATCACGCCACGGCAGTTCAATGGCACCTGCGCGACCTGTTCGCCCAACAGCCAGACCGTTTCGAGCGCATGCACGTGCGTGCTGCCGGGCTGCTGCTGGATTATTCCAAGAACCGCCTCAACGCCGATACGCTGGACCTGCTGCTGAGCCTGGCGCGCGAGCGCGGTGTGGAAGAGCTGCGCGAGGCCATGTTCCGCGGCGAGAAGATCAACTTTACCGAACAACGCGCAGTCCTGCACACCGCCCTGCGCGCACCGGCCGATGCCTGCGACGCCCAAGTGGACGGACAGCCGGTGGCCCAGGAGGTTCACGCCGTCTTGCAGCACATCCGCGCCTTCTCCGAGCGCGTGCGCAGCGGCGCCTGGCGCGGCTATACCGGGCGCGAGATCACCGATATCGTCAACATCGGCATCGGCGGTTCCTTCCTCGGTCCGCAGATGGTCTGTACGGCGCTGCGCGATTATCGCCATGCACGGCTGACGGCGCACTTCGTCTCCAACGTCGATGGGCACGATCTCGATGAGGTGCTCTCGCGCATCGATCCCGAGACCACGCTCTTCATCGTCGCCTCCAAGACCTTCACCACCCAGGAAACCATGCTCAACGCCAAATCGGCGCGTGCGTGGTTCTTGCAGCATGGCAAGCCGGACGACCTGGCCAGGCATTTCGTGGCCGTCTCGACCAATGCGAAGGAAGTGGCCGCCTTCGGCATCGATACCGAGAACATGTTCCCCTTCTGGGATTGGGTCGGCGGCCGCTATTCGGTATGGTCAGCCATCGGTCTGCCGGTGGCCCTGCTGGTCGGCTACGAGAACTTCGCGCAATTCCTGGCCGGCGCCCACGCCATGGACCGCCATTTCCGCGAGGCACCGCTGGCCTCGAACATGCCGGTGATCCAGGCCCTGGTGGGCATCTGGAACCGCAACTTCCTCGACAGCGGCTCGCTGACCATCGCGCCCTATCACCAATGGCTGCGCTTCTTCCCGGCCTATCTGCAACAGCTGGACATGGAGAGCAACGGCAAGCGCATCACCCGCGACGGCACGCCCGTGGCCGTAGAGACCTGCCCGGCCATCTGGGGCGATGTCGGTACCAACGGCCAGCACGCCTATTTCCAGTTGCTGCATCAGGGCACGGACATCACGCCCATCGATTTCATTGCAGTACTGAAACCTTCGCACGGCATTGCCGAGCACCAGGAAGCGCTGCTGGCCAACTGCTTCGCGCAGTCCGAAGCCTTCATGCGCGGCAAGGGTGCCGACGAAGTGCGCGCCGACCTGCAAGCCCAGGGCTTGCCCGAAGCGGAACTCGCGGCGCTGATCCCGCACAAAACCTTCGACGGCAACCGTCCCAGCAATACCCTGCTGCTGCCTGAACTGAGCCCGCATGCGCTGGGCGCGATGATTGCGCTCTACGAGCACAAGACCTTCGTGCAAGGCGCGATCTGGGGCATCAACAGTTTCGACCAGTGGGGCGTGGAACTGGGCAAGGTCCTGGCCAAGACCATCCTGGCCGAACTGAAGTCCGACACCGCACCGGATGCCGCACGGCACGACGCCTCCACCAGCGCCCTGATCGCCCTGGCGCGCCAGGCATCCGGCAAGGCGCAGCAAGGCTAGCAACCACGTAGCTCCAACCAGCTACTTCACGCACAAGAGACAACACACACCATGGCTACTTCTGATTTCGATCTGGTTTTATTCGGCGGCACCGGCGACCTGTCGATGCGCAAGCTGCTGCCCGCGCTGTATGCCCGCGAACGCGCGCGCGACCTGCCGGCCGATGCACGCATCATCTGCCTGGGCCGCGATGAAAAATCCCGCGAGGATTTCCTGAAGCTGGTGGAAAAGGATTCCAAGCCCCACGTGTCGGCCTCCAACATGGATGCCACCGTCTGGGACCGCTTCACCAATCGTCTGCAATATGCCTCCGTCAATGCCAGGGAAGCCGACAGCTTCAGCCATCTGAAGGAAGTCCTGCGCAACGTCGACGGCCTGGCCCGCGTGTTCTACCTGGCCACGCCGCCGAGCCTGTTCGCCTCCATCTGCGAGAACCTGTCCAAGGCCGGACTGGTCACACCGACCTCGCGCGTGGTGCTGGAAAAACCGCTGGGCCGCGACCTGGAAAGCGCCCGCAACATCAACGCGCAGGTGGGCCGCTTCTTCCAGGAATCGCAGATCTTCCGTATCGACCACTACCTCGGCAAGGAAGCCGTGCAGAACCTGCTGGCGCTGCGCTTCGGCAATGTCCTGTTCGAGCCGCTGTGGCGCCGTGAATGGATTTCCGACGTGCAGATCACCATCGCCGAAGAGCTCGGCGTGGGTGGCCGCTTCGATTACTACGACACCTCCGGCGCCCTGCGCGACATGCTGCAGAACCACCTGCTGCAACTGCTCTGTATCGTGGCCATGGAGCCGCCCGTGTCCAACTCGGCCGATGCCGTGCGTGACGAAAAACTGAAAGTGCTGCGTTCGCTCAAGCGCTTTAGCCCGACCACGCTGGCCATGAACGTGGTGCGCGGCCAGTACCGCGCCGGTCACGTCGATGGCGTGGCCGTGCCGGGCTACCGCAAGGAAGCCGATGCCAATCCCGATTCGCGCACCGAGACCTATGTGGCCGTGAAGGCCGAAATCGATACCTGGCGCTGGGCCGGCGTGCCCTTCTACCTGCGCACCGGCAAGCGCATGGCCGATTCGCTGGCCGAGATCGTGGTGCGCTTCAAGAGCGTGCCGCACTCCATCTTCGCGCATCAGAACGACACCCCCAACTGCCTGGTGATCCGCCTGCAGCCCGACGAAGGCCTGCACATGAACCTGATGGCCAAGCAGCCCGGCGATGGCATGCGCCTGCGCCCGGTGGAACTGGAACTGGACTTCCGCGAGAAATTCAAGACCCCGCGCATGGACGCCTACGAGCGCCTGCTGCTGGACGTGCTGCGCGGCCACCTGACCCTGTTCATGCGCAGCGACGAGCTGGAAGCCGCCTGGGAATGGGTGGAACCGATCCTGAACTACTGGGACCAGCAGGAAGCCGACCCCGTGCCCTACAACGCCGGCACCTGGGGACCAGCGGCAGCCAGCGCCCTGATCGGCCGCGATGGCCTGCAGTGGCGCGAAGAAGCGCTGCCCGAGGTCTGAGGTAGCGCACAGCATCACCAGGTCCACGTCATGTCCATGCTGCTCGACTCCATCCGCACCCACATCAACTCCCTCTCCAAGTCGGAGAAGAAGGTGGCGGCCACCATCCTCGCCAATCCGCAGCTGGCGCTGGCGGAGAACCTGACGGCCCTGGCCAAGAATGCGGAAGTCTCGGAACCGACCGTGATCCGATTCTGCCGCGCCATCGGTTACGAGGGCTGGCACGACTTTAAATTGAAACTCGCGCAGAGCCTGGCGCTGGCCCTGCCTGGCGCCGACGAGACACTGGCCCAGGATGACCTGGCCGCCGATCTGGTCAACAAGATCTGCAGCCGTTCCATCAATACCCTGCTGGATCTGCGCAACCACCTGAACCCGGATGCCATCCAGCTGGCGCTGGACGTGCTGGCGCGCGCCAACAAGATCGAGTTCTACGGCCAGGGCACCTCCGGCATCGTGGCCAACGATGCCCAGCACAAGTTCTTCCGCTCGGGTGTGCCCACCGTCGCCTATTCCGACCCGCACATCCACAGCATCGCAGCCTCGCTGTTGAAAGCGGGCGACTGTGTGGTGGCGATCTCGCAGCGTGGCGGCAACGCAGCGCTGCTGCGCTCGATCCAGCTGGCGCGCAAGGGCGGCGCCGACATCATCGTGCTGGGGCCGTCCGGCACCCCCCTGGCCGAATTGGCCACCGTGCTGGTGCCCATCGACCTGTCCTTCAACATCGACCCCTATACACCGATCTCGGCGCGCCTGGCGCACCTGGTGGTGATCGATATCCTGGCGGTGGGCCTGGCCTTGCGGCGCGGACCGGAATTCCGCAAGAAGATGCAGAACGCCCAGAAGTCGCTGCAGAAATTCGACATGCAATTCGACTCCTTCTTCCGTTGAAAGGACTGCGACGGATCAAGGATCAGCCATTGACCGACAGACAGCGCAGCATCCCTGCGTACAATGCGGCTGTCCCTTTCATTCTCTTTAGCAACAGGACTTTCCATGAGCCAGCTTGACCAGTTGAAGCAGTACACCACCATCGTGGCCGATACCGGCGACTTCCAGGCGATGAAAGCCTTCGCCCCGCAGGATGCCACCACCAATCCCTCGCTGATCCTCAAAGCCGTGCAGAAGGCCGAATACAAGCCGCTGCTGGAATCGGTGGTCAAGGCCCACGCCGGCAAGAGCACCGATGAGATCATCGACCGCCTGCTGATCGCCTTCGGCCTGGAAATCCTGAAGCTCATCCCGGGGCGTGTCTCCACCGAGACCGATGCGCGCCTGTCCTTCGATACCGCAGGGACGGTCGCCAAGGGCCGCGAGCTGATCCGCCTGTACGAAGAGGCCGGCATCGCCCGCGAGCGCGTGTTGATCAAGATCGCTTCCACCTGGGAAGGCATCCGTGCCGCCGAGATCCTCGAAAAGGACGGCATCCGCTGCAACCTGACCCTGCTGTTCTCGCTGCCGCAGGCCATCGCCTGCGCCGAAGCCCGCGTCCAGCTGATCTCGCCTTTCGTCGGCCGCATCTATGACTGGTACAAGAAGTCCACCGGACAGGAATACACCGGCAGCGAGGATCCGGGCGTGCAATCGGTCAAGTCGGTCTACAACTACTACCGCAAGTTCGGCTACGCCACCGAAGTGATGGGCGCGAGCTTCCGCAATACCTCGCAGATCGTGGAACTGGCCGGCTGCGACCTGCTGACCATCAGCCCCGACCTGCTGCAAAAGCTGGCCGACACCGATGCACCGGTCGAACGCAAGCTGAGCAAGGAAGCCGCCGATGCCGCCGATATCGAACGCATCTCGCTGGACGAAAAGGCCTTCCGACTGGCCCTCAACGCCGATGCCATGGCCACCGAGAAGCTGGCCGAAGGCATTCGCCAGTTCGCCGCCGATGCGGTGAAGCTGGAGCAGATCGTCGACGCATTGCGTTGAGCCAGGCATAGTCACAGCAAGCTCAATGCAGAAAGGGCCGCATCGTGCTGACGATGCGGCCCTTTTTCAGGTCTGCCCTGCCGAAGGGAGGAGACCGCCTAAGCCATCCTGGCCTGCATCCCCTGCGCCAGCTGGCATTGGAAGAAGCTCACCGTCGTCTGCAGCAGGATCGCGCGGCGGTTGAGTTCCTCCGAGGTGGCGGCCAGCTCTTCCGAGCTCAGCGAATTCTGCTGGATCACCTGGGCCAGTTCACTGGCGGCGGTGCTGATCTGGCTCACGGCGGCCGACTGCTGGTCTGCCGACTGCACGATGTCCTGCACCAGCGCCGAGGTGCGGGCGATGGTCGGCACCATGTCGTTGAGCTGGCGTTCGGCCGCACATGCCAGGGCCACATTCTCGCGCGCCACCTGGTCGATCTCCTGCGCCGCCGACTGGCTGCGCTCGGCCAGGCGCCGCACTTCGGCCGCAACCACGGCAAAGCCGGTGCCGTGCTCACCTGCATGGGCCGCCTCGATGGTGGCATTCAAGGCCAGCAGATTGGTCTGGTAGGCGATGTCATCGATCACCTCGATCTTGCCGGCAATCTGCTGGATGGCCGCCACCATCTGCTTGACCGTGTCGGCACACTGGCGCGCCTCCAGCGCCGCGGCCGAGGCGATCTGGTCGGTCTGGCGGGCATTCTGCGCGGTGCTCATGATGCCGCCGTGGATCAGCGCCAGCGCTTCACTGGCCTGTTCCACCCCGGCCGCCTGTTCGCTGGAGGCGCGCGAGAGCGATTGCGCCGTCGCGCTGACTTCCTCGGCAGTGCTGACGAAGACATCGGCATTGGCACGCACCTCGGTCACCACCTGGCCCAGCCGCGTCATCATCTTCTGGATCGCGTGCATCATGCTGTTGCGGTAGCGAGACTTGGGCGTGATCGTCTGCACCAGGTCACCGTCGGAGAGGCGCTGCATCACCGTCACCACATCGCCCGGCTCGCCCCCCATCTGGCGCAGCAGCGTGCGGGTGAGCAGCCATCCTGCCACCAGCAAAAGCAGCAGCACGCCACCGGCTACCTGGATCACGGTCTCCAGCGCATCGCTGATGATCTCGCGCGCACTGAGCCCGCCAGCGTCGCCCTGGGCGATCTTGTAGGAACGATGGCGGGCAAAGGTGGCCTGCACGGTATCGATGGCAGCGCGAAACTCCAGGACCGCCAGGCTCAAACTATCCTCAACCCGGTCTTGCTCGGCCACCGCCAGCAAGCGCTGCACCACTTCCTCGAAGGCGGCGATGCGGGCCTGGTCATCGGCCAGCATGGCCGCATCGGCCTCGTCGGTGACGTAGGCATCGGTATAGGTCTTGAGATGCCGGTTCATGCGCGCACGCTGCACTTCCATTTCGTGCAGCAGCCGGCTACGGTCGTGCGGGTCGGGATTGACCAGGTATTGATAGATGCGTCCCTGGATGGCGTTGAATGCGGCCTGCGTATCATCCAGCGTGGTCACGCTGGGCACGGTGTTGACCTGCGCATAACTGGCGGCGTGATAGACGCTTTCGATCTGCCGCAAGCTGACCGCAGCCGTGGCGACCAGCCCCAGCAAGGCCAACAGGATCAGCACCGACAAGCGCTGACCGACGGTGAGCGTGCGAAGCCCAGGCCTGAACATGATTTTCCTCTCCCCCAGAGGTGTTGCGATGGCTGCGTGACATGGCGCGCGCCCTCCATGCTGCGCCATACAGACTTGGCAACGAACTTATAGCGCGCAACAGGGCTTGTCAATCGAGGCGAGTCAATCGGGACTCATATCGCTTCCCGCGGAGGAAAACAAAAATGCCGTCCAGCAACACTGCGGACGGCATCCTCACGAATCCTTGCAGCGGCCCGCCATCGGGCCACCTTGCAGATTCAGTCAAAACGGATCTGCACCTTCATCATGCGCGAGCGGTCGCCGGCAATCTCGAAGGCTTCCACTGCCTGGGCGATGGGATAGGTGGCCGTGATGAGCGGCTTGACGTCCACCAGCTTGCGGTTCATCAGTTCCACTGCCATGGCGAACTCTTCATGGAAGCGGAAGGCACCCCGCCAGTCCAGTTCCTTGCCCACCAGCAGATTGGCCGGAAACTGGATATCTCCGCCCAGGCCGACCTGCACGATCACCGCTTGCGGACGCAAGGCTTCCAGGGCACCCACCAGCGCGCGCTCATTGCCGCTGGCTTCGAAGAGCACGTCGAAGGTCCCCTTGTCGGCGGCATAGGCCTTCAATGCATCGGGCGTCTCGGCCATGTTGATGGCACGATCTGCGCCCACCTGCAAGGCGGCTTGCAGCGGCATGCTGGCCACGTCGGTGACCACCACTTCCAGCGCGCCGGCGCGGCGCGCGGCGACCACCACCAGGGCACCGATGGGACCGCAGCCGGTCACCAGCACGCGCTTGCCCACCAGCGGGCCGGCGCGGCGCACCGCATGCAACGCTACCGACAGCGGCTCCGCCATGGCGGCCTCGCCGTCGCTGACGTGATCGGCCACGATGTGGGCCTGCGAACGTTCGATGATGATTTCCTGGCGGAACGCGCCCTGCACATGTGGCGTGCGCATGGCGCTGCCGTAGAAGCGCATGTCCAGGCAGTGGTTCTGCTTGCCTTCCTGGCAGTACTTGCAGGCGCCGCAGGGACGGCTGGGCGAGATGGCGATGCGGGTGCCGGGTGCGATGTCGGTGATGGCCGAACCGACTTCGGCGATCTGGCCCGAGACTTCATGGCCCAGCACCATCGGTTCCTTGATGCGCACCACGCCAAAGCCGCCGTGGTGATAGTAGTGCAGGTCCGAGCCGCAGATGCCGCCGGCCTTGACCTTGACCTTCAGCTGCTGCGGCTGCAGGGTGCCGGTCTCCAGGGCCTGGATGCGCAAATCGTGCGGCGCGTGAATGACGAGTCCTTCTTGCATGGTCTTCTCCGAAATGAGCTAAATGATTTACAAGGTGGCCGTCACGCCGCCATCCACGTAGAGGATGTGGCCGTTGACGAAACGCGAAGCATCGCTGGCCAGGAACACCGCCGCGCCCACCAGGTCTTCGACGTCGCCCCAGCGGCGCGAGGGCGTGCGGCCCACCAGCCAGTCGGTGAACTTGGCATCGTTGACCAGGGCCATGTTCATCTCGGTCTTGAAATAGCCCGGACCCAGGCCGTTGACCTGGATGCCGTACTTGCCCCAGTCGATGGCCATGCCCTTGGTGAACATCTTCACCGCACCCTTGGTGGCGGTATAGGGCGCAATGCCCGGACGGCCCAGTTCGCTCTGCACCGAGCAGATGTTGATGATCTTGCCGGCGCCACGCGGGATCATGTGGCGCGCCACCGCTTGCGCGGCATAGAAGACGCTGTTGAGGTTGGTGTTGATCAGATCGTGCCAGTCCGATTCCTTGAACTCCTCCAAGGGATTGCGGCGCTGGATGCCGGCATTGTTGACCAGGATGCCGATGGCGCCGATCTCGCTTTCGATCTTCTGCACCGCAGCCTTCACGTCCTCGGCCGAGGTCGCGTCGAAACTGGCTTCATGGATGGTGTGGCCCTCGGCACGCAATTGCGCCGCGACGGTAGCCAGCTTGCCGGCATCACGTCCGTTGAGCACGATGGCCGCGCCCGCTTCGGCCATGCCGCGCGCCAGTGCCAGGCCGATGCCACCGGAGGAACCGGTGATCAGGGCCAGCTTGCCTTCAAGGGAAAAGCCCTGCAAACCTGCGGGCAACGAGGTGGTCTTGATGGTCATGAGGTGTCTTTCTTCTTGTCGGAAATTTCATTGTCAATATCTGCCCTGGCCAATATGGCGCAAAACAGGTCTCAGTGCGCCTTTCCGGTCTCGCGCTGGAAAGCGGCAATGGCGTGATACTCCGCCTCCAGCTTGGCCGGAATGGCGGCAAAGATCGGTTGCAGGCGGCCGTAGACGGCCACCGCTTCAGCCTCGGGGGCGTGATGATTGGTAGAACCGACCATGCCCGAGATGACCGACAGCGACGGCACCAGCCCCAGCGCCCAGGCACCCAGCACGGCCGCCCCCAGGCAGGACGACTCGACACTCTCCGGCACCACTACTTCGCGGTTGAAGATGTCGGCCATCATCTGGCGCCACAGCGCCGAACGGGCGAAGCCACCGGTGGCCATCATGCGTTTGGTCGGCCCGACCAGTTCTTCCAGCGCCGGCAGGATGCTGTAGAGATTGAAGATCACCCCCTCCAGCGCCGCACGGATCATGTGGTGCTTGCCGTGATGCAGGGCCAGGCCGAAGAAGGAACCGCGCAGGTCGGCATTCCACAGCGGCGCGCGCTCGCCTGCCATGAAGGGATGGAACAGCAGGCCTTCCGCACCCGGGCGCACCTGCTCGGCAATACGCGTCAGGGCCTCATAGGGATCGACGCCTTCCTCGCGCGCCGCCGCCGCTTCTGCCGTGGCCAGCTCGTCGCGTACCCAGCGGAAGATGTTGCCGCCGTTGTTCACCGGGCCACCGACCACCCAGTGTTTTTCGGTCAGCGCATAACAGAACAGGCGGCCATGCGGATCGGTCAGCGGTTCATCGATCACGGTGCGCATGGCACCAGAGGTGCCGATGGTCACGGCCACATGGCCAACCTCGATGGCGTTCACGCCCAGGTTGGAGAGCACGCCGTCATTGGCGCCGATGATGAAAGGCGTCTGGACTGACAGGCCCAGGCGCTGCGCCATCTCCGGTGCCAGGGCCGGCAGACGGTGCGTGGTCGGCACCGGCGTGGGCAACTGCTCGGGCCGCACACCCAGCAAATCCAGTGCGCCCTTGTCCCAGGCCAGTTCACGCAGGTTGAACATGCCGGTGGCCGAGGCAATGGAATGGTCCACCACCCACTGGCCGAAGAGCTGGTACAGCAGGTATTCCTTGATGCCGACGAAGCGCGCCGCCTGGTGGAAAATCTCCGGCTTTTCATGGCGCAGCCACATCAGCTTGCACAGCGGCGACATCGGGTGGATCGGCGTGCCGGTACGGCGATAGATGGCATTGCCGTCGTGCTCGTGCTTGATGCGTTCGGCCCAGACCGAGGCACGGATGTCGCCCCAGGTGATGCTGTTGCACAGCAGCCGGTTCTGCTCATCGAGCGCAATGACGCTGTGCATGGCCGCGCTGAAGGACAGCAGCGCGATGTCCCCAGGCGCGGCCCCGGCCGCCTTGACGGCCCCGGCGATGGAGGCCAGCGCGGCGGCCACGATCTGGTCCGGGTCCTGTTCCGCCATGCCCGGTTCGGTACAGAGAACCGGATATTCCTCTGCATGCTGGGCCACCACCTTGCCATCGAGCGTGAAGACGACGGACTTGGTACTGGTGGTGCCGATGTCGACGCCGAGCATGAAGGGTGCGGAAGAGGCCATACGAATTTTCCTTACGGGGCAAAGCAAGACGCCCGGACCAGCCGGGCGGTACAAGCGGTCTTAGACGACCAGGTTGAGCAACATGATGAAGATGATAGCAACAACCGAGATCAGGGTTTCCATCACCGTCCAGGTCTTGAAGGTTTCACCGACGCTCATGTTGAAGTATTCCTTGACCAGCCAGAAGCCGGCATCGTTGACGTGCGACAGGATCAGCGAACCGGCGCCGGTAGCCAGCACCAGCAGTTCCTTGTTGGTGCCGGGGATCAGCGCCACCAGCGGTGCCACGATGCCGGCGCCCGTGATGGTGGCGACGGTGGCCGAACCGGTGGCCACGCGGATCACGCCGGCCACGAACCAGGCCAGCAGCAGCGGCGAGATCTGCGCATGCACGGCCAGCTGGCCGATGGCAGTGCCCACGCCGGAATTGACCAGCATCTGCTTGAAGCCGCCACCCGCACCGATGATCAGCACGATGGCTGCGGTCGGGGCCAGGCTCTGGTCCACGAACTTCAGCAGCTGCTGGCGGGTGAAGCCACGGGCCAGGCCGAAGGTCCACATGGCCAGCAGCAGCGCGGCCAGCAGGGCCACGATGGGGTTGCCGATGAAGTCCATCAGGTCGCGCATGGCGTGGCCTTCAGGCAGGGTGACGTCGACGAAGGTCTTCAACAGCATCAGGAAGACCGGCGAGAGCACCGTGATCAAGGTGGTGGCAAAGCCCGGCAGGTTGGTGGTCTGCGGCTCGCGCGCCAGTTGCTCCATCAGGTCTTCGGAGGGCTTGATGTCGACGTAGCGCGAGATGAAGGCACCGAACATGGGACCGGCGATGATGACGGTGGGCAGGCCCACCACCAGGCCGTAGAAGATGGTCTTGCCGATATCGGCGCCGAAGATGCCGATGGCCAGCAGCGGCCCCGGATGCGGCGGCACCAGGCCGTGCATCACCGACAGGCTGGCCAGCATGGGCATGCCGATCTTGAACAGCGGCACGCCCGAGCGGCGCGCCACGATGAACACCAGCGGGATCAGCAGCACGAAGCCGATCTCGAAGAACAGTGGAATGCCGACCAGGAAGGCGCCCATCATCATGGCCCAGTGCACGCGCTCGCGACCGAAGGCGCGCACCAGGGTCTGGGCGATCTGGTCAGCACCGCCGGACTCGGCCATGAGCTTGCCCAGCATGGTACCCAGGCCCAGCACGATGCCCACGAAACCGAGCACGCCGCCGAAGCCGTCCTGGAAGGACTTGACGATCTTGGGCAGCGGCATGCCCGAGATCAGGCCCAGCAGGCCCGAGGTAATGGTCAGGGCGATGAAGGGATGGATGCGCAGGCGCGTGATCATCAGGATCAGCGCGAGGATCGCAATGACTGCGTTGAACAGCAAGGTGGCGTCGTGGCTCATGCCTAGCATGGGAATCTCCGGTTGCCGATAGCCGATGGCGTGCACATCCGGGATGGAGCGCAGCAGCGCCCTCCCGCCGGGATTGAGCGGGGCGAACGTCTCCTGCGGCCGGTCCTCGGGAAGGCACGGGCATCTGCACTATCTGCGTAGTGTTTTTATAGAGGAACCCACGAGGGATGCAGCGGATTCCAGCCTGAGTGTGGTATGCCGTCGCCAGCCCCGCCGCCGTGTTCCCGGAGGTTCGGATGTTAGCGTTAACATGCGGCGCGATGATAACGCTAACATTTTGCGGCGGTCAAACACTTGTTGTGCTGCGGTGCGGTAGAAGCTGTCCTCACGGAAATAACCGACTGGTCCGCTGTATCTGCTGCAACGTGTGCGAAGGAAAGGCTTGCCAAGTCCGCTTCATTTCAATAATAATTGAAATATTGAATTATCAAGGCCCCTCGTCGGCAAGAAAAGAAAGCCCAGCCACCATGGAACCGAGCACCGTCATCACCGCCCTTGCCGCCTTGGCGCAAGAATCGCGCCTGGCCATTTACCGTCATCTGGTCCAGGTGGGGCCGCAGGGCAGCCACGCCGGCAAGATCGGCGAGGCGCTGGGCATCGCGCCCTCGTCGCTTTCTTTCCATATGAAGGAGCTTTCCCATGCCGGACTGGTGAGTGCCCGCCAGGAGGGCCGCTTCGTCATCTATGCCGCCAACTACACGGTGATGAATGAAGTATTGAGCTTCCTGACCGAGAACTGCTGCGGCGGCAACCCGTGCTCCCCCGCGAGTGCCTGCCGTGTTGCGGAGGCTGGCAGTGCGCGCTCCTGATGACCGTTGCGTCGACGAGGATAAAAAATGCTGTCTGCCGTTCTGATCTTCCTGCTCACCCTGCTCTTCGTGATCTGGCAGCCCAGGGGCCTGGGCATCGGCTGGAGCGCCTGTGCCGGTGCGGCGGCGGCGCTGGCGGCGGGGGTCATCCATCCGGGCGACATCCCGGTGGTCTGGCATATCGTCTGGAACGCCACCGGCACCTTCATCGCCATCATCCTCATCAGCTTGCTGCTGGACCAGGCCGGCTTCTTCGCCTGGGCAGCCTTGCATGTAGCACGCTGGGGAGGGGGCAATGCGCGCATGCTGTTCATGCTGCTGATCCTGCTGGGCGCTGCGGTGTCGGCCCTGTTCGCCAATGACGGTGCCGCCCTGATCCTTACGCCCATCGTCATTGCGATGCTGCAGGCGCTACGGTTCCCGCCCAGGGCGACGCTGGCCTTCGTGATGGCCGCAGGCTTCATTGCCGATACCGCCAGCCTGCCGCTGGTAGTGTCCAATCTGGTCAACATCGTCTCGGCGGACTTCTTCCACATCGGATTCGCCAGCTATGCAGCGGTGATGATCCCGGTCGATCTGGCGGCAGTGGCGATGACGCTGCTGGTCCTGTTTCTCTACTTCCGCCGCGACATTCCGGCCAGCTATGACCACGCCACGCTGCCGGAACCGGCCAGTGCCATCCGTGACCGCGCCACGTTCATCGCTGGCGGCTGGGTGCTGGTCCTGCTGCTGGCCGGGTTTTTCTGGCTGGAGGGATGGGGCCTGCCCGTAAGCGCCGTGGCAGCCGTCGGCGCACTCATTCTGCTGGCAGTGGCGGCCAGGGGCCGCGTCATCTCCACCCGCACGCTGCTGCTGGGCGCGCCATGGCAGATCGTGTTCTTCGCGCTGGGGATGTATCTGGTGGTCTACGGGCTGCGCAACGCCGGCCTGACCCAGTACATCACGGCCGCACTGAACGCGTTCGCCGCCCACGGCGTGTGGGGCGCCGCCGTGGGCACCGGCGTGCTCGCGGCCGGACTCTCATCGGTCATGAACAACATGCCCACAGTCCTGGTAGGAGCCCTGTCGATCGATGCCAGCACGGCGCAAGGCGCAGTCAGGCAGGCGATGGTGTATGCCAACGTCATCGGCTGCGACCTGGGCCCCAAGATCACCCCCATTGGCAGCCTGGCCACCTTGCTCTGGCTGCACGTGCTGGAAAGCAAGAACCTGCGCATCACCTGGGGCTACTACTTTTGCGTGGGCGCACTGCTGACCCTGCCCGTGCTGCTGGTGACGCTAGCAGCGCTGGCCCTGCGGCTCACCCTCGGGTGAGGCATCACGGTGCCGGCACGGCCTTGCGTAGTTCATCACGAATTCCACCTGCCATCGAGGATATCTCCATGATCACGATCTACCACAACCCGGCTTGCGGCACTTCCCGCAATACCCTGGCGATGATCCGCAACAGCGGTGAGGAGCCTCGCATCGTCGACTATCTGCAAAACCCGCCGAGCCGGGAAGAACTGACCAGGATGATCCATGAGGCCGGCCTGACCGTGCGCGAAGCCCTGCGCCAGAAGGACACGCCCTATGCCGCGCTGGGCCTGGAGGACACCAGCCTGAGCGATCAGCAACTGCTCGATGCCATGCTCGCGCATCCCATCCTGATCAACCGGCCCTTTGTGGTCACGTCCCTGGGAACCCGGCTATGCCGGCCCTCCGAACGCGTGCTGGACATCCTGCCCCAGGCACAGCAGGGGCCATTGCGCAAGGAAGATGGCGAAGTGGTCGTCGATGAACAGGGGCGGGTCGTGACCCGCCCCTGAGCCGCCCCGCCCGGCGCATCGGCCGGAGAGGGCTTGAGGATGGGCGGCGAGGCGGCAAGCAGGTATCATGTCGCCACTCCGAATGACCGCCCTTGCCTGCATCCATGACCCAGCGCGCAGCACCCAAGTCCAAGCCCAAGTCTCCTCCCGCCGTGCGTGGCAGCCGTGCCACCGGGCGCATCACCATCATCGACGTGGCGGCCGCGGCCGGGGTCAGCTCGATGACGGTCTCGCGCGCCCTGAAAAATCCAGGCCTGGTGCAGGAACAGTCGCGCCAGCGCATCCTCGAAGCCATCGACCGGCTCGGCTACGTGCCCAACCAGGCCGCCTCCACCCTGGCCTCGGCGCGCTCGCTGGTGATTGCGGTGCTGGTGCCTTCGCTCACCAATGCGGTCTTCATCGAGACACTCTCCGGTATCCGCGATTACCTGGCCAGCGCCGGCTACCAGTTCCTGATTGGTGAGACCGGCTACGACCGGGCCAAGGAAGAGCAGCTCATCGCCACCTACCTGGCGCACGCGCCGGCAGGATTCCTGCTCTCCAGCAGCGAGCAGCACGACATCCTGCAGGCCCGTCCCGCCAGCCGCGACATTCCTGCAGTGCGCATGTTCGACCTGGGCCGCAGCCACCATGACTACTCGGTCGGCTTCTCGCAGACCCGCGCCGGGCATGCGGTGGCGCAACACCTGGTGGAGCGCGGCTACCGGCGCCCGGCGTTCCTCGCGGCCCAGCTCGATCCGCGCATGATGAAACGCCGCGAGGGTTTCCGCAAAGGCTTGCTGGAAGCTGGCATCGCCCCCGACATCGAAGTGCTGCTGCCCGAACCGACCACCGTGGACATGGGCGCGCAACTGCTGCGCCGGGTGCTGCAAGAGCATCCGGACTGCGATTCGGTGTTCTGCTGCAATGATGACCTGGCCCTGGGGGCGCTCTTCGAATGCCAGCGCCAGGGCATCTGCGTGCCGCGCGAGATGGCCATCGCCGGCTTCAACGATCTCTCCTGGGCGGCCTGCGCCACGCCTTCCATCACCACCGTGGTCACGCCGCGCTACGACATCGGCTACAAGTCGGCCGAAATGCTGGTGCGCCAGTTGAAGGGCGAAGACATTCCCAAGGGCCGGCTGGACCTGGGCTTTGAACTGGCCGTGCGCGAGAGTACCTGAAGCACGGCCATTTCCTCACCTAAGGGCAGTCCCCACATCCGTGGACGAATCCGCGCCAATAATCCATCCAACGCCGTCTCGCGCCTCTGGACAGAAAACGGCCATTCTCTACAATCTCCCGATGTCGTTCTCCTCTGCAAGAATGCAGCAGCACAGCAGTACGGTGATGCAAAGTTGCAGCGGCGGGCGGCATTCTTATAAATAATATGTAGATTCCCAAGTCCCGATCATCAGGAGCAACCTTCATGCAGACGTTTACCGGTCTTTGCAAACCCGCCGCCCTGGCGCTGCTGCCGCTGTGCGGCGCGCTGGCCTTCCTGCCGGCTTCCGCCCAGACGGCGCCGCCCTCGGCCCCCGTGGTCAAGTACGACCTGACCTATGACATCATCAGCCCGGTCCACAGCCAGCACGGCATGGTGGCCACCGAACAGGAACTGGCCACCAGGGTCGGCGTGGACATCCTCAAAAAAGGCGGCAACGCGGTGGACGCCGGCGTGGCCGTGGGCTTTGCGCTGGCCGTGGTGCTGCCCAATGCGGGCAACATCGGCGGCGGTGGTTTCATGATGATTCACGATGCCAAGACCGGCAAGAACGTCGCCCTGGACTTCCGCGAGATGGCGCCCCAGCGCGCTACCCGCAACATGTACCTGGACGACAAGGGCAACGTGGTCCCGGGCCGCTCGCTCTACACCCACCTGGCCGTGGGCGTGCCGGGCACGGTGGCGGGGCTGTCGCATGCGCTGTCGAAGTACGGCACGATGAAACTGTCGCAGGTGATCCAGCCGGCCATCGAACTGGCCGACAAGGGTTATCCGGTCAGCCGCAGCCTGGCGCTGATCCTCTCGGCCGAGCGCGAACACCTGGGCCAGTGGGATTCCTCCAAGGCGATCTTCTTCAAGGACGGCCGCCCGCTCAAGGAAGGCGAACTGCTGGTCCAGAAGGACCTGGCCAAGTCGCTGCGCCTGATCGCCAAGGAAGGCCCCAAGGCCTTCTATGACGGCGCCATCGCCAGGAAGATCGTGGCCGAGATGGACAAGCATGGCGGCCTCATCACCGCCGAAGACCTGAAGAACTACAAGGTCGTCGAGCGCGAGCCGGTGTCGGGCAACTATCGCGGCTACCAGGTCATGTCGATGCCGCCGCCAAGCTCGGGCGGGGTGCACATCATCCAGATGATGAACATCCTGGAACGCTATCCCCTGAAGCAGTACGGTGCCGACAGCGCCCAGACCATCCACCTGATGGCCGAAGCCATGAAGCTGGCCTATGCCGACCGCTCCGAATACCTGGGCGACCCGGACTTTACCAAGGTGCCGGTCAAGGGCCTGACCTCGCGTGCCTATGCCGACGAACTGGCCAAGAAGATCAACCCGGACCGCGCCACGCCTTCTGCCGAGATCAAGCCGGGCCAGCCGCAGCCGTATGAAAGCGACCAGACCACCCACTTCTCGGTGGCCGACAAGGACGGCAACCTGGTGGCCACGACCTACACGCTGAACCTGAACTTCGGCAGCGGCATCGTCGCCACCGGCACCGGCATCACGCTCAACAACGAGATGGATGACTTCGCCGCCAAGCCGGGCGTGCCCAATGCGTTCGGCCTCATCGGTGGCGACGCCAATGCGGTCGGTCCCTACAAGCGTCCGCTGTCGTCGATGTCGCCCACCTTCGTGCTCAAGGATGGCAAACCCTTCCTGGTCACCGGCAGCCCCGGCGGCAGCCGCATCATCACGACCACTCTGCAGACCATCCTCAACGTGATCGACCACGACATGAACGTGGCCGAAGCCACCATCACGCCGCGCATCCACCACCAGTGGGTGCCGGACCAGCTGCGCGTGGAAAAGGGCCTGTCGGCCGACACCATCAAGATCCTCCAGGACAAGGGCCAGAAGATCAGCGTGCAACCCTCCATGGGCCGTACCCAGACCATCCAGATCAAGCCGGATGGTTTCGACGGCTTCTCGGATCCGCGCAATCCGGATGGCCGTACCATGGGCTTCTGACGGGCTGAACCGCTGCCCTCGCAGGCAGGCCCTCAAGGATGGCTCCCGGCTGACTGGCCGGGAGCCTTTTTTTTATCAGGAGGCCGTTTCTCTTTCTTGCCGGACGGCTTGCGCTTGCAAATAAAAATTCATCTGCGAAATTGGCCATCTGAACCCGGAAGCCATCTACAAAAACTTATTTTCATTCCGGCACAATAAATTTCTTCGAACTCCGGTGAATTTTCGCTGCCGCGTTCATGTTTCACTTCCCCCGATTGGCACACCATAACGAAATCCGCTACCAGAGCGGCTTTTCGGACTACACCAGGTCTTTCTTCCCTGTTTTTTTGAACAAATTCAAAAGAACAAAAGAAAATTTTCGAGAAAAATATCGAAATCCGAAGAGGCACATTTCGTTAAATTTTTGTTTTTCTGCTTTATTCCCTTGATCCCCTTATCAGGACAAATCGACGCCATCACTATGGCAGGCATTTGTCACTGAGCACGAATTCCATCCCGTTCCGATTGCACGCAGCGCTGACATGGCGCCCTGATGGCTGGCACCTCCGTGTCCTGCCGCAGGCCTGCGTTTTCCGACGAGACCGTGCGTGACCCGATTTCGACTTGTCACTTTCAAGGGAGTACCACCATGACCATCACCGTCCTGAAGCTGTCCGACGCCGACGCTTACCTCAAGAACATCTCCATCAAGACCATCAAGGACGTGCGCGCCCTCGACGTGGACCTGATGCTGATCCTGATGAATGGCGACCGCATCATCATCAACAATGGCGCGGTCAGTGCCATGAGCGCGCCGGAGTCCTCGCTGCAGTTCGCCGATGGCAGGCTGCCGCTGGGCAGCGTGTTCCAGCAGATCGACAAGATCGACGTCTCGCCCGAGGCCAACCTCACCGTCAGTTCCAAGGAAATCACGCGCTACAACCAGAACAACGCCAAGAACAAGAAAGCCCGCAAGGACGACGAAGAAGACGGCGAGAAGCCCGTCCTGGTCGAGCCGGGAGAGCGCGACCCGGCCGCCGCCACCGAAACCCACGGCAGCAGCGGCAACACCGAGCGACCCAACTTCACGCCGACCAAATCCCCCGACAACCAGAGCCAGATCTCCGATGCCGAAATCAACTCACAGAGCGAAAAGAACTGGGGCGTGCAATGGCCCATCGCAGCCGGTGCGCTGGCCTTGAGAACAAGCAGAAGTATCTGGTAACCATCAGCCTGGGCGGCAAGATGCTGGGCTTCGATACCTTCGAAACTGCTGACAACTCCAGCCGTGGCAGCTTCACGTTACAGGCCGCCCCCAACCTGCTGGCACCGGGCTTGTATCGCGATCTGACGGTCATCGGCGAACGCCTGCGCAGCGTTCGCCTCAAGATGGGCATCAGCCAGAATCTTTTCGCCCGCGCACTGGAAACCGCGCCCAACCACATCTGCCAGATCGAGCACGGGCGCTGCGTGCCCGGTGGCAAGCTGCTGCGCGGCATGCGCGAACAGTTCGGCATCGACATCACCTGGCTGCTCAGCGGCCAGAGCGCATCGACCACGACCAGTCTCTTCAGGAGCGAGGTCGCTACGCTGGTGGCCGACTACCAAGCCGCCAATGCCAGCGGCAAGGCCTTCCTGAGCTATACGGCGAGCTTTCTGGTGGAGGGCATGCCTGCGGAAGAACAACCGCCCACCTTTCCAAATAAAACAGGCAGGCGATGAGCTCACGCCATCGCCTGCCTGCACTGCTTCACCAAACTTTCAAGGGACTGGCTGAACGCACCTTGTACTGCTTCACCGATGCCGTCAACACATGGGAAGAAGCTGCCAGCAGCCTTACTCGCGCAGTTCCCCGCTCTTCGGATACACCTTCACCAGCACGATCTTCGGCCCCGACATCCGCTTGATGACCACATCAAAGGCGGGGAACTCGATCTTCTGGCCTTCCTTGGGCAGGTCGCCCAGTTTTTCCATGACCAGGCCGCCGACGGAATCGATGCTGTCGTCATACTCGATGTCGATGCCCAGCATGTGTTCCAGCGTCACGATGGGCAGGCTGCCCTTGCCCAGCAGGGTGCCGTCATCCTGGCGGCTCCATTCGCCGGTGTTGTGGCGGAATTCGTCGCGGATCTCACCGACCAGAAAACTCAGCATGTTGTCCAGCGTGATGAAACCCAGCGGCATCTGGCCCTTCTTGCCGATGATGGCGAAGTGCGGCGTACCGGTACGGAAGCGCCTCAGCAGGTCCAGCGCCGGCAAGGCCGGGGAGATGAACTGCACCGGACGCAGGTAATCCTTCAGGTTGCTGATGGCGCGGCCGTCCTGCTGCGCCAGGAACACATCCTTCAAATGCACCAGGCCCAGCACCTGCTGGCGCTCGGCGTCGAAATAGGGATAACGCGAATAGCGGTTGCGGTAAATGATGTCGAGATTTTCTTCCAGGGTCTTGTCATCGCCCAGGGCCACGATCTCGCTGGCCGGGCGCATGATGTCGGCCACATCCAGTTCGGCGAAGTTCAGGCTTTGTGCCAGCACATTCCATTCGTCGCGGGTGAACTTGCCACTCTTGCCGCTCTTGCTGCCGGCGCGCAGGATGAGCTTGAGTTCGTCCGAGGAATAATGCGCATCGTGACCATGATGGACACCCAGCCCGGCCACGCGCAGCAGCCAGTTGGAGCTGGCATTGAGCACCCAGATCAGCGGATACATGCCCCAGTAAAAGCCATACAGCGGCACGGCGCACCACAGGCCCAGCTTCTCGGGGCTGCGGATGGCCAGCGACTTGGGCGCCAGTTCACCGGCCACGATGTGCAGGAAGGAGATGACGAAGAAGGCGAACACGAAGGAGACGCCATGGATCAGCTCCTGACTGGTCACGCCGACCAGCGAGAAGAGCGGCTCCAGCAGGCGCGCGAAGGCGGGTTCACCGATCCAGCCCAGGCCCAGCGAGGCCAGGGTGATGCCCAGCTGGCAGGCGGAGAGGTAGGCATCGAGCTGATTGTGGACCACGGCCAGGATACGGCCGCGCATGCCTTGTGTTTTTGCGATGGCCCGGATGCGCGTTTGACGCAACTTGACCAGACTGAATTCTGCTGCAACGAAAAAACCGTTCAACGCAACCAGGAAGAAGGCTGCGACGATCAGTAATATGTTTTCCAACGAGGGTTCCTATCGGGGTTGTCAACGGGCCCGGACGCCTTGGGCGGGTCCGGACTGCGTAATTTAACACGGGTAGGGGCTGTTGCGGCTTTGCTGGCGTCGCTGTTGACCGTTCGTGCTCAGTAGCAGTGTAGCCGCGTATCGAAGCTTGCGCTGAGGCTGTCGCGTTCTAAGCCCCTGTCGAGCAATCGCCAGCGCGCCTTCGATACGGCCCGATGGGCCTACTCAGTCCGAACGGGCCCGGATGATTATTGGGAACAGTCTCAATACAGAATCGCCGTTCCTGAGTGACTCCGAAGCGGCGATTTATCTTTAATCGGTCGGTTACAGCGCATGCGCTCAACTCTACGATTGCGGAGCTTGAAATCAATTCAAGCCCCGCAACCCCATTGGTAGAATCAGACGGACTAGAGGTCAGCATAACGACTGGAGCTACTCCTAGTCACTGACATGGGGCGATTATATGCCGACAAAAAACTAAGCCAGGGAAAACACTTCCTTTAAAAACCCTCCAGCACAATCTTCCCCTTCGCCTTGCCCGACTCCAGCAAGGCATGCGCACGCCGCAGGTTCTCCGCGCTGATGCGTCCGTAATGCTCCCCGGTAGTAGTACGCAACACGCCCTCATCCAGCAGTTGCGACACCCGCTGCAGCAGCTCATGTTGACGGATCATGTCGGCGGTCTGGAACATCGAGCGGGTGAACATCAACTCCCAATGCAATGAAATGCTCTTGCGCTTGAGCGGCACCGCATCCAGCGTGGCGGGGTCATCGATCAGCGCGAGCTGGCCTTGCGGCGCGAGCACGTCGATGATCTGCGCATAGTGCTGGTCGGTGTGGGTCAGGCTGATGACGATATCGACCGTAGGGATGCCCAACTGCTCCAGCTGCGGCTTGAAGGGCTGGCTGTGGTCGATCACGTGGTGCGCGCCCAGCTCGCTCACCCACTGCGCGGTGTCCTTGCGCGAGGCGGTGCCGATCACGGTCAGTTGCGTGAGCTTGCGCGCCAGCTGGGTCAGGATCGATCCCACGCCACCGGCAGCCCCGATGAGGAGCAGGCGCCGTCCCTGCCCCGCTCCTTCGGCCACGCCCACGCGGTCGAACAGCAGTTCCCAGGCGGTGATGGCGGTCAGCGGGATGGCTGCGGCGTCAGCATGGCCAAGGCTGGCCGGCTTGCGGCCGACGATGCGTTCATCGACCACGTGCAATTCGCTGTTGGCGCCAGGACGGGTGATGTCGCCGGCATAGAAGACCTCATCGCCCGGCGCAAAGAGCGTGACCTTCGCACCGACCGCGCGCACCACGCCGCTGACGTCCCAGCCCAGCACGCGGGACTGGCTGGCGCTGGCGCGGATCTTGGTATCGACCGGATTGACGGAGATGGCCTTGACCTCCACCAGCAGGTCATGCTCGCCGGGGACGGGATCGGGCAAGGTGGTCGCGGACAGGGAAGCAGGGTCGCTGATGGCCTGGGCTTGCGGGTTGGTGATGATGGCTTGCATGGAAAATCCTCTTAGATGAACCTAAAAAATGGGCACCGGCTACGTACGCTGCTTCCAGCCTTTGCCATGACAGGGCGATATGAAGCAAAAAGCCGTTTCGCCCATATTAGGGACGAGGATGCCCGCCAACCAGCCTTGGCTGGCAGAAAGAGTTTCATCGTGGGGGCGAAAATGCAGCCTCGAAAGGGGTAAATATACGCACTGCGTATTTCATATTGAATATAAATCGCTTTGTGTATATTATTGACCCATGAACCTCCCTCAACAAGTCTTCCTGCGCGACGCAATGCGCATCCTCAACCTGACCCGGGAAAGCCTGTCCCAGCGCATCGGCTGCACCAAACGCGCGCTGGATACCTGGCTGCTGCCGGAGGAATCAGGAGAATTCCGCGCCATGCCCGAAATGGCCCGGCGCTTCATTTCCGAGATCCTGGCGGCCAGCGGCACCGGCGGATCGGCCGGCGCCCAGCCCACCCCGGCGGCCACGGCCATTCCCACGGCCTTTGGCCGTCTCAGCCACCTGCTCTCGGTGGACCAGTTCAGCCGCGACTCGGCCGAACGGCTCTTCATGCTGGCCGACGTCATGCAACCCATCGCCCGACGCCGCAAGGTGTCACGCGTTCTGGAGGGCGCAGTGCTGGCCAACCTGTTCTTCGAGGCCAGTACCCGCACCCGCTTAAGCTTTGCCTCGGCCTTCATGCGCCTGGGTGGCTCGGTGAGCGATACCACCGGATTCACCTATTCCTCCATGGCCAAGGGCGAGTCCATTGCCGATACCAGCCGCACTGTCAGCGGCTATGCCGACGTGATCGTGGTGCGTCACCCCGAGCAGGGATCGGTGGCGCAATTCGCTGCCGCCACCCATGTGCCGCTGATCAACGGCGGCGATGGCGCAGGCGAGCATCCTACGCAGGCCTTGATCGACCTCTATACGGTGCAGCGCGAATTCTCGCGGCTGGGCAAGCTGGTCGATGGCGCCCACATCGTCATCACCGGCGACCTCAAATACGGCCGCACCGCCCACTCGCTGATCAAGCTGCTGTCGCTGTACCGGAACATGCGTTTCACGCTGGTCTCGCCTCCCTCGCTGGAGATGCCGGCAGAAATCGTCGAACTCATCGCCGCACGCGGCCACATCGTCACGCCCACCGACTCGCTGGCCCATGCACTGCCCGACGCCGACGTCATCTACACCACGCGCATCCAGCGCGAACGACTCACCGGCGAGAAGATCGATGATTTCCTGGCGGCCTTCGAGATCAACAAAAAAGTCATCGACCAGCATTGCCGGGCGGACGTCATCGTGATGCATCCCCTGCCGCGCGACAGCCGGCCCGGTGCTCACGATCTGCATACCGACCTGGATGGCGATGCGCGCCTGGCGATCTTCCGGCAAACCGATAATGGCGTGCCGGTGCGCATGGCCATCTTTGCGACGCTGCTCGGGGTCGAGGGGCTGGTACAGCGCTCGCTGCGCGATGCCTTATGGGCGGTACCCGCCACGCTCGGGCCGAATGACTTTCCCGTCGAAGATATCGACCTCCCCACCGGGCGATAGCTTCCCCGGCGCTCAGGCAGCGCCGGCCAGATGCGGCTTGATGACCGCCGCCAGCTTGTCAAACGCCCGTGCGATCTCGTCATTGGGCACGCTCGCATACCCCAGCAGCAAGCCCCGCCGCGCCCCGCGTGCATGCATGTAGTAGCGCGACAGCGGGCGCACGATGATGCCTGCCGCCAGTGCTTCTTCGCAGATGAGCACGTCATCGCAGTCCTGCGGCAGGCCCAGCACCAGGTGCAATCCGGCCTCGCCGCCGGTGATGGTCATCTTCTCGCCGAAATGCCGGTTGATGGCCCGCTGCAGCAACTGCAGCCGCTCGGCATAGAGCACGCGCATCTTGCGGATGTGCGAGGCGAAGTGACCCTCGGCCATGAAGTCGGCCAGCGTGGCCTGCAGGAACACCTGGCCATTGCGATACAGCTCGGCAATGCCGGTGGAAAAGGCCTGGGCCAACGACTCCGGCACCACCAGAAAACCGATGCGCAATCCCGGAAACATGATCTTGCTGAAGGTGCCCATGTACAGCACCCGGTCCTGCGTATCCATGCCCTGCAGCGAGGCCAGCGGACGCCCGCCATAGCGGAATTCGCTGTCGTAGTCATCCTCGATGATCCAGACCTTGTGGGTGGCCGCATATTCCAGCAGCATGCGCCGCCGCGACAGGCTCATCACCATGCCCAGCGGATACTGATGCGATGGCGTGGTGCAGATGAAGCGCGGTGGCCGGCGCAGGTTGGCCAGGCGCATGCGCATGCCTTCCTGGTCCACTGCAATGGGCACCGACTGGATGCCCAGCGAATTGAGCACGCTGCGCGTCCCCCAGTAACACGGATCTTCCACCCAGGCGGTGTCGCCATGTTCGCCCAGCAGCTTGACCACGATGTCGATGGACTGGTGGATGCCGGTCGTGATGAGTACCTGCGAGGGCGTGCAATTGACCGAGCGTGCCACGCGCAAATATTCCGCGATCTGCTCGCGCAGGCCGGCATAGCCGGCACCGGGACCATAGGTCAGCAAATCCGAATTGGAACGGCGCCAGTGCTTGTTCTGCAAACGTCCCCAGATCTTGTGCGGTACGCAGGTCACGTCCGGCACGCCCGGCATGAAGGCACCCCACTGGCGTTCGCCCACGCCGGCCTGGCGCGTGAGCAGTGCGCCGCGCGCCGAGAGTTCGGACTTGCCGGAAGGGTCGGTCAGCGGCTCCTTGCGTTCCACCGCTTCGGGGATCTGGTCGGGCGCGGTGTCGGCCACGAAGGTCCCGGACCCGGTGCGGCTCTCCAGATAGCCTTCGGCCAGCAACTGTTCATACGCATAGGTCACCGTATTGCGCGAGGTGCCCAGCTCCAGCGCCAGGTCACGCGAGGAGGGCAACTGCATCCCGGCCGGCAGCGTGTGGGCCAGGATGGCCTCGCGGATCAACTGGTAAATCTGCCGGTTCACGGGCATGCGTTCATTACCGGACTTTACATTTTTGGCGGTCTTCGCTGCGCCGCTTTCGCGGCCGCTGGCGGCCTTGCCCTTGCCGGACGCGGACTTGGCGGGGGTGCGATTGATGCGCAGCAGCAGATAATCGGACAAGGAGGCGAGTTTCAAGTGGCACCATCAAATATTTGAAATTGGCTCTATATTACAGTGCCACTGCGGTTTTATATTGTTTCCCGATTCAGCAATTTCCTGCCCATTTCCGCGCCATCGGCGCCACTTAACGAAGCAAGATCGGAGCAAGCCATGACCAGCAAGGCCAACAACCAAGCGCTGCAACAGCGCAAGAACGCCGCCACCCCGCGCGGTGTGGGCGTGATGTGTGACTTCTACGCCGAACGGGCGTCCAATTCCGAGCTGTGGGATGTGGAAGGCCGCCGCTTCATCGACTTCGCCGCCGGCATCGCCGTGTTGAACACCGGCCACCGCCACCCCAAGCTGATCGACGCCATGCGCGCCCAGCTGGACAAGTTCACCCACACCGCCTACCAGATCGTGCCCTACGCCAGCTACGTGGAACTGGCCGAACGCATCAACGCGGTGACCCCGGGCAACTATCCCAAGAAGACCGCCTTCTTCTCCACCGGTGCCGAAGCCGTGGAAAACGCCATCAAGATCGCCCGCGCCCACACCGGCCGTCCGGGCGTGATCGCCTTCGGCGGCGCCTTCCACGGCCGGACCATGATGGGCATGGCGCTGACCGGCAAGGTCGCGCCCTACAAGCTGGGCTTCGGTCCCTTCCCCGGTGAAGTGTTCCATGCGCCCTACCCCAGCGCCTTGCACGGCATCAGCACCGAGCACGCACTGGATGCGGTGAAAGCGCTCTTCAAGAACGACATCGAAGCCAAGCGTGTGGCCGCCATCATCCTGGAGCCGGTGCAGGGCGAAGGCGGTTTCTATGCCGCCCCGGCCGACTTCATGCGCGGCCTGCGTGCCATCTGCGACGAGCACGGCATCCTGCTGATCGCCGATGAAGTGCAATCCGGCTATGGCCGTACCGGCAAATTGTTTGCGATGGAACATTACGATGTCCTGCCCGACCTGATTACCATGGCCAAGAGCCTGGCAGGCGGCATGCCGCTGTCGGCCGTCAACGGCCGCGCCGAGATCATGGATGCGCCCGCCCCCGGTGGCCTGGGTGGCACCTATGCCGGCAACCCGCTGGCCATCGCCTCGGCGCTGGCCGTGCTGGACGTGATGGAAGAAGAAAAACTGCCGGCCCGTGGCCAGCGTCTCGGCGACAAGCTGCAGGAACATCTGAACGAATGGCGTTCGGCCGTGCCGCAGATCGCCGAAGTGCGCGGCGTGGGCGCGATGGTGGCCGTGGAGTTCGCCGATCCGGCCACCGGCAAGCCCGATGCCGAGTACACCAAGAAGGTCCAGCAGCATGCATTGAACAACGGCCTGCTGCTGCTGACCTGCGGCAGCTACGGCAACGTGATCCGCTTCTTGTTCCCGCTGACGATTCCCGATACCGTCATGGATGAAGCGCTGGGCATTCTGGCCAAGGCGATCAAGCTGGCCTGAGTCTTGCATTGCAAGGCAGCTTTCAGCACAGGGTAGACGGGCCGGACCATGTATCCGGCCCTGCGTATAAGAGAGGATCGATGATGGCAGCTTATGCAATGAAGCAAGCGGCACCCGCACAGGCGACGGCAGCCGGCAGCAGCAGCGACGTGCTGGTGCAGTTCTGTGGCGTGAAGAAAACCTACGACGGCGAAAACCTGATCGTCAAGAATCTGGATCTGGACATTCGCCGTGGTGAATTCCTGACCCTGCTGGGCCCCTCCGGCTCCGGCAAGACCACCTGCCTGATGATGCTGGCCGGTTTCGAATTCCCCACCGGTGGCGAGATCCGCCTCGATGGCCAGTTGCTCAATCGCGTACCGCCGCACAAGCGGAACATCGGCATGGTGTTCCAGAACTATGCGCTGTTCCCGCACATGACCATTGCGCAGAACGTGGCCTATCCGCTGTCGGTGCGCAAGATGGACCGTGCCACCCGCGAAGCCAAGGTCAAGCAGGCGCTGGACATGGTGCAGATGGGTAAATTCGGCGACCGCTATCCGACCCAGCTCTCCGGTGGCCAGCAGCAGCGCGTGGCGCTGGCACGCACGCTGGTCTTCGATCCTCAGCTGGTGCTGATGGACGAACCGCTGGGCGCACTGGACAAGCAACTGCGCGAACACATGCAGCTCGAACTGAAGGCGCTGCACAAGAGACTGGGCGTGACCTTCGTCTACGTCACCCACGACCAGAGCGAAGCGCTCACCATGTCGGACCGCGTGGCGGTGTTCGACCAGGGCGTCATCCAGCAACTGGCCCCCGTGACCGAGCTGTACGAATATCCCGACAATCAATTCGTCGCCAACTTCATCGGCGACAACAACCGCTTCAAGGGCAATGTGGAATCGGTGCAGGGCGAACACTGTACGGTGCGCCTGGCCGATGGCACGGTGGTCACCGGACTGAACGTGCATCGCGCCCATGCCGGACAAACCATCACGGCCTGCGTGCGTCCGGAACGCATCCGCCTGGCTGCGGGTGGCAGCGCCGAACCCAACAGCATTCGCGCCAGCATCGCCGGCCTGATCTATTTTGGGGATCACGTGCGCGTGCGCTGCACGGTGACGGGGCAGGAAGACTGCTTCGTCAAGCTCTCGCTGTCCGACCCGGCACTGGCCGGTTTGAGCGAAGGCAGCAGCGTGGTGCTGCATGTGGCGCAGGATCGTCTGCGCTGCTTCCTCTGAAGCTGACATAAGCTCCCGTTTACTTAGTTTTTCAGCTTTTGTTTTTTGCTGTACCTGGTGCTTTGCAGTCCCCGGCGCCATGCGTGAGGCAGCATCAGATTGCCGCTCGGCGCGTCGGTTTTTTTACTTAGTTCAATACAGTCAACACGCACGTTAACCAACGAGGAACAACAATGAAACGCCTGTCACCCGCCCTGCTGTCCCCGCTCGCTTTGGGCCTGCTGTTTTCCGGCGCAGCTTCTGCCGCTGAACTGACCCTGGTCAACTTCGGTGGTGCCAATGGCAACGCACAGAAGGTCGCCTACGTGGAGCCCTTCCAGAAGAGCACCGGCACCAAGGTCGTGACGGCCGAATTCAACGGCGAACTGGCCAAGGTCAAGGCCATGGTCGAGGCCAAGAAGGTCAGCTGGGACGTGGTGGAAATCGATGGCGGCGACCTGACCCGCGCCTGTGACGATGGCCTGATCGAAAAACTGGATCTGGCCAAGACCATCAAGAAGGATGACTACATCCCCGAAGCCACCGTCAGCGAATGCGGCATGGGCGCCTTCGTCTGGTCCACCGTGCTGGCCTACAACGCCGACAAGCTCAAGACCGCACCGAAGGGCTGGGCCGATTTCTGGGATACCAAGAAATTCCCCGGCAAGCGCGGCATGAAGAAGAGCGCCCAGTACAACCTGGAGTTCGCCCTGATGGCCGACGGCGTGCCGACCAAGGACGTCTACAAGGTGCTGGCCACCAAGGAAGGCGTGGATCGCGCCTTCAAGAAGCTGGACCAGTTGAAGCCCAACATCCAGTGGTGGGATGCAGGCGCCCTGCCGGCGCAGTTCCTGGCCTCGGGTGACGTGGTGATGGCCAACGCCTACAACGGCCGCATCGACGCCGCCCAGCGCGAAGGCAAGAACCTCAAGGTGGTGTGGGCCGGCAGCGTCTACACCCTGGATTACTGGGTGATCCCGAAGGGTTCGCCGAACAAGGCCCTGGCCGAGAAGTTCATCAGCTTTGCCAGCCAGCCGGAAAACCAGAAGGTCTATGCCAACAACATCGCCTACGGCCCCGTCAACAAGGGTGCGTTGAAGCTGCTGGATGCCAAGACCCTGGCCGACCTGCCGACCTCCCCGGGCAATGCCAAGGATGCGGTGCAATTGAGCCTGCAGTTCTGGACTGACCACGGTGAAGAGCTGGAACAACGCTTCGCGGCCTGGATTGCGAAGTAAGCCTGCACGCCGTACCGACAGCGATCCCGCCCCGACCGGCGGGATCGCTGCCTTGAACTCCGCTGCCACCGGACACCCGAGACATGACCACCATCGCCACCCGCTCCGCCGCCATGCCCCTGGCCGAACCTGATCCGCAGCAACTCAAGCGCGACCTGCGCGCCGCCCAGACCCGCAAGCGCCTCGGTGCGCTGGCCCTGATCGCACCGCTGGCGATCTTCCTGCTGCTGACCTTCGTGGCGCCCATCGTGGCCCTCCTGCAGCGCGCCATCGAAAATCCCGAAGTCGCCACCACCCTGCCGCAGACCGTGGCCGTGCTGGCCAAATGGGATCGCAAGTCGGCCCTGCCCGACCAGGCCTATTCGGCCCTGGCAGAAGACCTGGCCCGCGCCAAGGAAGACACCACCGCCGGCAACCTGGCACGGCGTCTGAACATCGAGATGTCCGGCTCGCGCTCGCTGGTGATGGGCACCGCACGCGCCATGCCGCTGCGCGATGCCGAGGGCAAACCCTTGAGCCCAGCTGCCGCACGCGAAGCCATCATCGCCCTCAATGCGCAATGGGGCCAGCCGGACGTGTGGCGCGTGATCGCCCAGAATGGCTCGGTCTACTCCCCCTATTACCTGCTGGCTTCGCTGGACCTGCGCCAGAACGTCTTCGGCGACATCGAAGCCGCACCACCTGAATCCTCGATCTACCGCACCATCTTCGGCCGCACGCTGTGGATGAGCGCGGTGGTCACCTTCTTCACGCTGCTGTTGGCCTATCCGCTGGCCTACTGGCTCTCCACCATGCCGGAGCGCCGCGCCAACCTGCTGATGATCCTGGTACTCATTCCCTTCTGGACCTCGATCCTGGTGCGCGTGGCGGCCTGGATCGTGCTGCTGCAGTCCGAAGGGCTGGTCAACAAGGCGCTGATGCTGGCAGGTCTCACACAATCGCCGCTGGAGCTGGTCTTCAACCGTGTCGGCGTGTATATCTCGATGACCCACATCCTGCTGCCCTTCATGATCCTGCCGCTCTACAGCGTCATGAAATCGGTGCCGCCAACTTACCTGAAAGCCGCCGTCTCGCTGGGCAGCCATCCCTTCGCCGCGTTCTGGCGCGTGTACGTGCCGCAGACCTATCCGGGTGTGGGCGCGGGCGTGCTGCTGGTCTTCATCATGGCCGGTGGCTACTACATCACCCCGGCGCTGCTGGGTGGTCCGAACGAACAGATGGTGAGCTACTTCATCGCCTACTTCATCAATACCACCATCAACTGGGGCATGGCCTGCGCGCTGGGTGCCCTGCTGCTGGCGGCGACCCTGGTGCTGTACGGCGTCTATCGCCGCTTCGCCAAGGTCGACGTGGGCATCAGCTGATGCCATTGAAGAATCCAAGGAATACGCCATGAACAAACCGCCACTCTTTCCGCCCTACACCTCGCTGGTCGAACGCGCCTGGTTCTTTGCTTCGCGCGGCTTCAATTTGCTGGTGCTGCTGTTCCTGGTCTCGCCGATCCTGGTGATGATCCCGCTGTCGTTCTCTGACAGCAGTTTCCTGATGTATCCCATCAAGGGCTTCTCGCTGCGCTGGTACGAGAACCTGTTCAGCTCGGACGACTGGATCCGCGCCGCACAGAACAGCTTCATCGTCGCCCCCGCCGCGACCGTCATTGCCACCGTGCTGGGCACGCTGGCTGCGGTCGGTCTGAACAAGGCCGATTTCCGTGGCAAGGGCATCCTGATGGCGATCCTGATCTCGCCCATGATCGTGCCGGTGGTCGTGGTGGGCGTGGGCGTGTACCTGTTCTTTGCGCGCATCGGGCTCTCGGACAGCTATCTCGGCCTGATCCTGGCGCACGCCGCGCTGGGTGCGCCCTTCGTCGTCACCACCGTGCTGGCCACACTGCAGGGCTTCAACCACAACCTGGTGCGCGCCAGCCTCAGCCTGGGCGCGAGCCCCTTGCGCACCTTCTTCCGGATCACCTTGCCGGTGATCGCGCCGGGGCTGATCTCGGGTGCGCTGTTCGCGTTTGCAACTTCTTTCGATGAAGTCGTTCTGACCTTGTTCGTGGCCGGGCCCGAGCAAGCCACCTTGCCGCGCCAGATGTTTGCCGGCATCAAGGACAACATCAGCCCGACCATCGCCGCCCTGGCGACGATCCTGATTCTCTTTTCGACCTGCCTGCTGCTGGCCCTGGAATGGCTGCGCGGGCGCAACAAGGCCGCAGCGCGCTTCTGAGCCCTGCGCCCTCTTTCACGGAGAACCGACATGCTGCAACAACTCAAAGATCCTTCCCTGCTGCGCCAGCAGGCCTATCTCAACGGCCAGTGGTGCGACGCCGACCAGGGCGGCAAGCTTGAGGTCCACAACCCCGCCAATGGCACCCTGCTGGGCAGCGTGCCCATGATGGGCGCAGCCGAAACGCGCCGCGCCATTGAGGCTGCCAACGCCGCCTGGCCCGCCTGGAAGAAGAAGACCGCAAAGGAACGCAGCGCGATCCTGCGCCGCTGGTACGAGCTGATGCTGGCCAACGCCGACGACCTGGCCCTGATCATGACCGCCGAGCAGGGCAAGCCGCTGGCCGAGGCCAAGGGCGAGATCGGCTATGCCGCTTCCTTCATCGAGTGGTTCGCCGAAGAAGGCAAGCGCACCTATGGCGATACCATTCCCTCGCCTTCGCCCACCAACCGCATCGTGGTCATCAAGGAAGCCATCGGTGTGTGCGCCGCCATCACGCCGTGGAATTTCCCGGCTGCAATGATTACCCGCAAGGCAGGCCCGGCGTTGGCCGCAGGTTGTCCGATGGTCTTGAAGCCGGCCGAAGCCACGCCCTTCTCGGCCCTGGCCCTGGCCGTGCTGGCCGAGCGTGCGGGCGTGCCGGCGGGCATCTTCAGCGTGGTTACCGGCAGCGCCAAGGACATCGGTGGCGAGATGACCTCCAACCCCATCGTGCGCAAGATCAGCTTCACCGGTTCCACGGGCGTGGGCAAGCTGCTGATGCAGCAGAGCGCATCGAGCATCAAGAAACTCTCGCTGGAGCTGGGCGGCAACGCGCCCTTCATCGTCTTTGACGATGCCGATCTGGATGCCGCGGTCGAGGGTGCCATCGCTTCCAAGTACCGCAATGCCGGCCAGACCTGCGTGTGCGCCAACCGCATCTACGTGCAGGAGGGCGTGTATGACGCCTTCGCGGCCAAGCTGGTGGAGGCGGTCAAGAAACTGAAGGTTGGCGACGGCATGGAAAACGGCGTGACCCAAGGCCCGCTGATCAACGAGCAAGCCGTCAAGAAGGTCGAGCAGCACATCGCCGATGCCGTCGGCAAGGGTGCCCGTGTGCTGCTGGGCGGCAAGCGCCATGCGCTGGGCCACAGCTTCTTCGAACCCACCGTGCTGGCGGACGTGACCCCGGCCATGCAAGTGGCGCGCGAAGAAACCTTTGGCCCGATGGCGCCGCTGTTCCGCTTCAAGACCGATGAAGAAGCCTTGGCCCTGGCCAACGATACCGAATTCGGCCTGGCCAGCTATTTCTATTCACGCGACATCGGCCGCATCTGGCGCGTGGCAGAAGGATTGGAGTCCGGCATGGTGGGGATCAATACCGGGCTCATCTCCAATGAGGTCGCGCCGTTTGGTGGCGTGAAGCAGTCGGGATTGGGGCGGGAAGGATCGCACTACGGCATCGACGATTATCTGGTTGTGAAGTATTTGTGTATGGGCGGGATCTGATGGCCTGAAACGCAGCAATCATCGGCATCAAGACGCCGCGCCGCTGTTCTGACAGCCGCGCGGCGTTTTCGTTGGCGGCAGACATAAGAAATCCGAATGTAAAGAATTCAAAAAGCTAATTTTTCTTATGAGCGCAGCAGCCGTATAACTTCAGTTCCCCCTCACCTCGACAACCCCTCGGGAGACTGAATCATGCACACCGCAGCATCTCGTCACCAGCCCGTACGCGCCTCTCTGGCGGCCTTCATCGGCACCATGATCGAATGGTACGACTTCTACATCTATGCCACGGCCTCGGCCCTGGTGTTCGGTAAATTGTTCTTTCCCACCACCAGCGGCTTCTACGGCACGCTGGCGTCCTTCGGCACCTTCGCCGTGGGCTTCCTGGCGCGGCCGCTGGGCGGTGCTGTGTTCGGCTATATCGGCGACCGCGCAGGCCGCAAGAAATCGCTGGTCATCACGCTCCTGATGATGGGCACGGTCACGGTCCTCATCGGACTGCTGCCGACCTATGCCAGCATCGGCATCTGGGCACCCATCGCCCTGGTCGCCCTGCGCTTCATCCAGGGCATCGCGGTGGGCGGGGAATGGGGCGGTGCCGTGCTCATGGCCAGTGAGCATTCGCCGGACCAGAGCCGCCGTACCTTCCTGGCCTCCTTCGCACAACTGGGCAGTCCGGCCGGGCTGATCCTGGCCACGCTCATGTTCAAGCTGGTCAGCAGCCTCGACAACGCTGCCTTCCTCGACTGGGGCTGGCGCATTCCCTTCCTGATGAGCGCGCTGCTGCTGGCAGTCGGTTTTGCGATCCGGCTCTCGGTGCAGGAGTCGCCCGATTTCCTGGACGAACAGCGGCGCCGCGCCAGTGCACCCGCACCCGCAGCGGCCAGAGCGGAAAGCGCCCCTCTGGCCGAGGTGCTGCGCGGCGCACCCGGCCTGCTGATGCTGGCCATCGGTGCCAACGTGCTGGGCATCGCCGGCTTCTACTTTACCAATACCTTCATGTTGGTCTACACCACGCAATACCTGCATCTGGAGCGGGCCCTGGTATTGAACGGCTTGCTGCTGGTGTCGGTGATGCAATTCTTCATCACGCCTGTAGCCGCCCATCTGGCGCGGCTGTCGGGCAATCACCGTTTCCTGGTGACGATGGCGGCGCTCTCGGTCGTCTCGCCCTATGCCATGTTTTCGCTGCTCGATCTCGGTTCGCTGGCCAGCGTCACGGCCGGGGTCGCCATCGCCATCCTCTTCATCGGTGCGTATTACGCGGTCATCGCCGGCTTCGTCAGCGAAGCCTTCCCGACACGTATACGCTATACCGGCATCTCCATGGCCTACCAGGTCTCGGGGGCCATCTTCGGCGGCCTCACGCCCCTTCTGGGCACAGTCCTGGCCGAACAGTTCCGGGGCCAGTGGTGGCCGCTGGCACTGCTGTTCTCATGCATCTCGCTGCTGTCGATGCTGTGCGTGGCACGGCTGGGGCGGGAGCGCGCCATGTCCATGTCTCATCATCTGCACATACAGGAGAGCTGATGAAAACTTTTTACCATCCCGCACAAAAGCTGCACCACCCCCAGAGCTACTTCTCGCGCGGCAAGATGCGCATACCGCAGGAAGTGCCGGAACGGCTGGACGAACTGGCCGCCCAGGCCACGCATCTTGGCTTTGCGGTGCAGGCGCCACCGGATGCGGGAGCGGCCGCCATCAGCGCCGTACACGCGCTGGACTACCTGCAATTTCTGCAGGAGGCGCATGCGCAGTGGATGGCCTTGCCTGATGACTGGGGCCAGGAAGTGGTCTCCAACGTCTTCGTGCGCGAACCCAATCCGCTGCGCGGCGTGCTGGCCAAGGCGGCACGCTACCTGGCCGATGGCAGCTGTCCGGTCGGACCGCATACCTGGCAGTCGGCTTACTGGTCGGCGCAGTGCGCCATGGCCGGGGCGCAGGCGCTGCTGGAGGGCGAACGGCGCGCCTATGCGCTGTGCCGCCCGCCCGGCCACCATGCGCGGCGCGATGCGGCTGGCGGGTTCTGCTACCTGAACAATGCCGCCATCGCCGCCCAGATGCTCAGTGAAAAGCATCGCCGCGTCCTGATCCTCGATACCGACATGCATCACGGCCAGGGCATCCAGGAAATCTTTTACGCACGGCGTGACGTGATGTACATCTCCATCCATGGCGACCCGGAGAATTTCTATCCCGCAGTGGCGGGCTTCGAAGAGGAGCGCGGCAGCGGCGAGGGCCTGGGCTACAACCTCAATCTGCCCATGCCGCACGGCTCGCCCGAAGCGGTGTTCTTCGCGCGGCTGGCGCAGGCTTGCCGCGCCATTGCACTGTATCAGCCGGAGGTACTGGTGCTCGCGCTGGGCTTCGACATCTTCGAGAAAGATCCCCAGGCCGTGGTGGGGGTGAGCAGCGCCGGGTTCGAACGGCTGGGGCGCGAGGTCGGCGCATTGGGATTGCCCACGCTGGTGGTGCAGGAAGGCGGTTACTATCTGGCCGGATTGCAGGATAACGCGGCGCGCTTCTTTGCCGGACTGGAGTCCGTTTGAATCCTTCCGATCTTCCTTCGCCGAGCCCCTCATGCGCCACGATCCCGCCAGCCTGCGCCCGCCCCTGCCCGCGTTCTCCTCCGAGCGCATGGACTGGAATCTGTTGCGGACCTTCATGTTCGTGGTGCAGGAGCGCGGCGTGGGCCGCGCCGCCAGCACACTCTGCCTGAGCCAGCCGGCGGTCAGCCAGGCACTGCGGCGGCTGGAAGACAATCTCGGCGGCGTGCTGCTGCACCGGCGCCATGGCGAATTCCGACTGACCCCGTTGGGCGAGGAAATCTATGCCGTGGCGCGCGAGATGTATGGCATGGTGGCGCGCATCGAAGTCGCTGCCGGCCATGCTGGCGAGGATGTGGCGGGCACGCTGCGCCTGCTGCTGATGAGCCGGGTGCAGAGTGCGGCGTATGACGATTTCCTGGCGCGATTCCATCGCCGCTATCCGCGCGTGGAATTCCGCATCGATGTCATGCAGAGCGCCGCCATTCTCGACACCCTGGCCAAGGGCAGCAGCGGACTGGGCTTGTGTCTGTGCCGCAAGCCGGTGGAGAAACTGGAACGGCGGCTGTTCCTGCGACATCGCTACGTGCTGGTGTGCGGACGGCATCATCCGCTGTTTGCCCAACGCAGTGTCAGCATGGCCGAACTGCTGGTACAGAATTTCGTCTGCTTTGCCAGCGACCAGTTGGGCGATACGCTTTCACCGCTGACGGTCTTCCGGGATCAGCAGGGCTTCACCGGCCATATCGCTGCCACCTCGCCGCACGTGGAAGAGATCCGCCGCCTGGTGATCGCCGGGGTCGGCCTGAGTTTCCTGCCCGAGCACCTGGCCGGACCGGATGTGGCCGATGGCCAGTTGAAGGTGCTGCCGCTGGGCGGGCCGGTGGCCGAGATCGACGTCTTCCTGACCTGGCATGGAAGGCGCAAGCTGTCTGCGCCGGAACAGGCATTTCTGTCGTCCTTCGAGCGCTTCATCCAGCGGGTGCCGCTGGAGGTGAGGACGGCTTGAATGTACGGTAAATGTACTTGGTTCAGGCCAGCGTTTTCATTTGCCCATTTGCAAGAATCTGGCCGGACTTAAAGAGCAAAATCGCTCTTTTATACTCAATTCCGTCACTTGCCTCCTTAATGAAGCAATTTTGCTCTTTTATCTTGAAAATTCCAGAAAATTAGAAATAATAGAGCAATATCGCATCGTTAGGAGTCGGCATGAAAATAAGCTCGCCACGAGAATTAGGCGCGGTATTACGCGCCGTCAGGGTAGGACTCAATGTCCCGCTGGCTGATCTGGCTGAAACACTGCATACCTCCCAAACCCTGCTGCGGCGGCAAGAGCAAGGTCAGTCGACGGTGGCAGTTGAAAAGCTGTTTTCGGCGATGCGCGAACTGGGCATTGAACTGCATCTCTCGCTGCCGTCTGCCGTCGATGAACAGAGTATCGCTGCGTCAGGCCAGGATACCAAGCGCAGGCGGGCACGCCCATGAAGCGCCAGCTCGATGTCTACATCGACGAGCGCCTGGTGGGTCAGCTCTTCGAGAACACCGGCGTATGGTCCTTCCAGTATGCCCACGACTGGATCAGGACGGGACACGAACTCTCGCCGGGGCTTCCTCTGAGCATGCACCCGCACGAAGACGGCGGTTCGATCCGCCCGGTGCAATGGTTCTTCGATAACCTCCTGCCGGAAGAAAGCGCCAGGCTGGAATTGATGGCATTCATGAGGCAGGGCGCAACGCAAGCGGTTGATGCCTGGACCATGCTGGAACACTTCGGTGCCGAATCTGCCGGTGCGATCACCTTGCTGCCCCCAGGGGCGACGCTGCCGCCCGCGAGATTACTCCCGTTGTCGGACGCCGAGCTGGAGGCACGTATTCGTGCCATGCCACGCCAACCGCTCTCGGCGAGCGCGCCCAAGAAGATGTCACTAGCCGGCGCCCAGCAAAAGATGGCGGTCGTGCTGCGGGAAGGACAACTTTTCGAACCTACCGGCAGTCTGGCATCGACACACATCCTCAAGCCCGATGTATTGAGTGCGCACTATCCTTGCAGCGCGGTCAATGAATGGTTCTCGGCCAGACTGGCGCAGGCGATGGGATTGCCGGTACCGAAGGTCGAACTGCGTTATGTACCCTCGCCGGTCTATATCGTCGAGCGCTTTGATCGCAAGCCGGGAGAAGATCGCGTACAACGTCTGCACACGCTGGATGCAGCGCAGCTATTGTCACTTTCGGCTGCCGCCAAATATGCGCACTCCGGTGCCAAGGCACTACTGGACATTCTTGAAAAATGCCGTACGCCCGCTCCGGCCCGTACCGCATTGTTCCGCTGGACGCTATTCAACATCCTGATCGGCAACAGCGATGCGCATCTCAAGAATCTCTCGCTCTATGCGAGTGCAGATGGCTACGAACTGGCACCGCATTACGACCTCTTGAGCGTGGGCGCCTGGGCGCGCCCGGAGCTGCTTGGACCAGGTGAAGCAGCTTGGCCGGACATTCCCATGTCTTTCCCCATTGATCAAGCACGCCATTACAGCGAACTCACTGCAGCGCACTTGCAGGCGTTCGCGCGAGAACTGGGCATGGGCAACAACGGCTTTCAACGGGAAGTCTCACGCATGACCGATGGCATCGAAGCCGCTTCGCTTGCACTGCAGGAGGAATTCGCTGCGCGCAAAGACGTTCCGGCGCATCGCCGGGCCTCGCAATTGCGCATGCTTGGCTGCATTCATCATCTGGCCATCAAGACCATGGTCAGGCAACTCCGGGACGTCCCTGCCGCGCAGTAGCCGATTTTTCGTCGGCAGGAACCATGCGCTTTACGCGCCGTTTACATATTCCACCGAAAATACAACCCGATTTTTACGCGCCCAATCCTACATTGAGGTCTCTTCCACTACGGACCGGCTCGCGCCCGTCCCCCTTGTATGAGACCGATCGCCATCCTCCAGCATGAGTGTACGCAGGGCCCCGGCGTCCTGCTGGAACATCTGGAACAGCATGCCCTGCCCTATCGCCTGTACCTCCCCGCCGAAGAAGGCGATGCCCCCCGCGATGCCGGCCAGTTCTCCGGCATCATCTCGCTGGGCAGCGACCACAGCGTCAATGAAGACCTGCATTGGATCCGCGCCGAACACGCTCTCCTGCAAAATGCCCTGGCCCGTAACGTCCCCGTGCTGGGCCACTGCTTCGGTGCGCAGTTGCTGGCCCGTGCCATGGGCGCGCAGGTCAGCCGCAACCTCTGCCCCAACATCGGCTGGAGTCCGGTCTGGGTCACCCCGCCCGCACAGCAACGCATGGGCCTGGCACGCCAGGTGACACTGTTCAACTGGCATTACGACACCTTCGAAATCCCCACAGGCGCGGTGCGCACCATGTATGGCAGCCATTGCCTGAACAAGGGATTCATGCGCGGCCGGCAGTGGGGTTTCCAGGGGCATCTGGAAGTGACCGAAGAGAGCGTACGCAACTGGTGCACCGCCGGCAGCAACGAACTGCTGCGCGCCCATGGCCCGGCCGCGCAAAGCCGGGCACAGATCCTCGACCATCTGCCCGAACGCATCGCCGACCTGCGCGCTATCGCCGAGCAGGCCTACGGCGCCTGGACCCGCCAGCTGGACCGGCCCCTGCGCGTATCGGTACGCGCGCCCTCGTGCTACGGCTGAGGCCAATGACCCTCAGTCAAATGCGGGATGTGCACGCAAGCGGCTGACGGCCAGGTCGATGAAGGCGCGCACCTTGGCCGGTGAGCGCCGCCCTTCCGGGTAGAGCACGTGGATGGGCAGGGACGGTTCCTCGAACTCTCTCATCACCCGCTGCAGCCGCCCTGCCTGCAGATCCGCCGCCACCTGGTAGGCCAGCACGCGCGTCAATCCCCAGCCCTGGCGGGCGGTAGCGATGGCGGCTTCGTTGGTATTGGTTTGCAGGGCCGCTTCGACCAGCACGCGCTGACCATCGGCAAAGCGCCATTCGGGCGAGGCCCAGGCGCTGGTGGAGGTGACGATGCGATGCCGCTTGAGATCGGCGGGGGAATCCGGCACGCCATGCCGACGCAGGTACTCGGGTGCGGCGCAGATCACCCGGCGTACCGAACCGACCTGGATGGCCGTGAATCCGGAATCGGGCAGATGCCCGATGCGCACAGCCACGTCCATGCCTTCCTCGACGATGTTGACGGGACGGTCGATGAAGAAAGTGCGCGCCCGCATGCCCGGATAGAGATCGAGGTATTCGGTGACGATGGGCAGCACGTGCAACTGCCCGAACAGCAAGGCCGCCGTCACCGACAGCGTACCCGAGGGCTGGTCGTAATGACCGGCAGCGGCCGCTTCGGCTTCGGCGATCTCAGCGAGGATGCGGCGGCAGTCTTCCAGATAGCGGACGCCGGCCTCGGTGGGCTTGACCGAACGCGTAGTACGCACCAAGAGGCGCGCGCCGACCAGTTCTTCCAACCCGGCCACGGTGCGCGTCACCGCCGGCGCACTCAACTGCATCTGCCGCGCAGCCTTGGCGAAACTGGCGGTCTCGGCAACTTGCACGAAGATTCGCATTGCCAGCCATCGGTCCATGAACCTGCCCCTTCCTGCGTGTGAACGAGTGAAGCATTATGCATTCATCGGCGCAGGCATGAACAAAGCGGGCTTACGACGCGGCGCGCGGCCACTGGCCGGTCGCCAGCACATAGGGCGACCAGCCTTGTTCCTGGAATCGCCAGCGCAAGGCCAGCGCAGCACGGCGGCGTACGATGCGCTGCGGGCGGAAAGTCCACAGGCGCTCGGCCCCCTCGAAGGCGGCCGTCTCGGACGCATCGAGGATGACTTCTGCCCGCCCGGTCATCTGCAGTACGTCCCCTGTGGCATAGTCAACGAACAGCAACCCCGCACGGCCATTGAGGACCATGTTGCCCAGCGTGGAAAAGAACAGGTTGCCGTTGAAGTCCGGCACGGTCAACACACCCTCGGCATCCACCCGCACGAAGCCGGTTTTGCCGCCACGATGGGAGACATCGACCTGGCGCCGCGCCTCCACATCGGCATAAGTGGCCACGAAAAAGGCATCGGCCTGGCCGATCAGGGCGCGGGCCGGGGTGTCCAGAGCGGCCAGGAATTCGGTCTGTCCGGTTTGCAGCTCGGCAGGCTCACGCGCAAAGGAATAGTCGCGCAACTGGATATAGCGCGGGCAATTGCCGAAGCTCTGCTCCACCTGTACCCGCCAGCCGTCCGCCAATGGTGTCAGCACGCCATTCATGCGGTTGCGCCGGCGCGTATGCATCTCGATGCCCAGCAGACCGGCCGCTGCACCCGCCGCCATGCCGGCAGCCGCCGGATCGTCTGGCGCGGCGTGGGCGCGCATGTCGAGCAGCGTCGGTGAAGGTGAGGCCAGAAAGCCGGGACGGCCTTCGAGGAAGGTCGCCCACGCATCCCCCGAAGGATCGACGCTGCCCAGCACGATGAACGGCAACTGGCCGTAGAAATCGCGGTGCTGCTCGGGCATGAAGTCGCGTATCACGCGCTGCCCGATGACCTGCATCTTGTCGGCCACGCCGAGTTGCGCTTGCAGCTGCTTCTCGCCGGCATGCCAGGTCGATAGCTTGGGGGATGTGCTCATGACGGACCTCTCGAAAAGAAGATGCAAGGAAGCCGCGCGCAGGCGGCGTCCGGACAATCACGCCTGCGCGGCCCTCAGACCAGCCGCCGTCCTGGGGAATGGCACGAAACCAGGCAAGGCCTCCACCTGGCTCAACAAGCGCAGCACCTCCGGATAGGCTCCCAGATCGACATTGCCCTCGGGCGCGCCGACGAGATAGCTGTAGACCGCTACGTCGGCGATGGTGGGATGACGGGCCGCCAGCCACGGGCGGCCCGTCAGATGCTGCTCCATGCGGCCCAGCAGCAGGTGAGCGCGCTGGATCACTTCCTGCGGATTCAAGCGCGCGCCGAACACCGTGATCAGCCTTGCGGCGGCCGGGCCATAGGCGATTTCACCGGCCGCCACCGACAGCCAGCGCTGCACGGCGGCCGCGCCTTGGGGATCTTCCGGCAGCCAGTCGCTGCGGCCGGCTTTCTTGGCCAGGTAGACCAGGATGGCATTGGAGTCGGCAATCACCACGTCACCGTCTTCCAGCACCGGCACCTGCCCGAAGGGATTGAGGGCGAGGAAGGCCGGCTGCTTGTGCGCGCCGGCAGCCAGGTCGACCTCGATCAGCTGGGCCTGCAGGCCCAGCAGCGAGGCAAACAGGACGGCGCGATGGGCGTGGCCGGAGAGAGGGAAATGATGGATCTTCATGCGGTGGCTCCTGGTGGGTTGGCTCGGCCAGGAAGTGTTCCTGAACCGTGAGGCCAGTGTGAAGCCAGGCGCGGATGAAGAGAATCCGCGCCGTGGGCACTTCTTTATTGCACGGGGAGGAATAATGCAGAGAGGAAACGACTTCCGGTTCAATACCGGAAGCCGTGCAGGGGCATCTGCTCAGAAGTGCGCATTGCCCGCCATCGGGGCAGCGCCGCCACGCGGACCATAGCGCAGCGTCAGCAACGTACCCAGGCTGATGGCCACCACCGCGAAGATCGGACCGCCCAGCGCGCCCACGTGGTCCACCAGCACGCCGCCGCCGATGGCACCGCTGGCGATGGCGACTTGGAACGCCGCCACCAGCAGGCCGCCCGCGCCTTCCGCATGGTCCGGCGCGGCGCGCACGATCCAGGTCTGGAAACCCACCGGGAAGGCACCGAAGGCAAAGCCCCACAGCGTGATGGCCACGGCCGCCACCACCGGCGAACTGCCTGCCGCCCACAGCGACGCGGCCAGCAAGGCGATGAGCGCGCCGCCGCTGACGATGGCGTAGCGTTCGCTGCGCTCGGCAATGAAGCCGCCGGCAAAGTTGCCGAAAAAGCCACCCACGCCATAGCCCAGCAACACGGCGGAGATGGTCGTCACCGACAGATGGGTGATCTGCTCCATCAGCGGACGGATGTAGGTGAAGCCGGCAAAATGCCCCGACACCACCAGCAGCACCGCCAGCAGCGCCACCCTCACGTCCTTGCGGCCCAGCAGTTCGGCCAACACCTTGAGGCTGGGATGATCCTTGGGCGGCAGGCGCGGGATGGCGACCCACTGGATCACCATGGCCACCAGGCTGACCACGCCAGCGGCCACGAAGGCACTGCGCCAGCCCCACAGATTGCCCATGTACGCGCCAATGGGCGCAGCGCACACGGTAGCCACGGACACCCCGGTGAGGATCAACGACATGGCCCGCGCAAACAGGTGGTCCGGCACCAGGCGCATGGCCAGCGCCGCCGCCATCGACCAGAAGCCGCCCAGCGCCACGCCCAGCATCACCCGGGCCAGCAGCAGGACCGGCAGGCTGGGCGCAAGCACGGCCAGCACGTTCGATATGAGCAACAGCAAGGTGAGCATCAGCACCACGCGCTTGCGGTCGATGTTGCGGGTCAGCAGCGGAATGCTGGGGGCGGCCACGGCGCCGACGATGGCCGTAGCCGTGACGGCCTGGCCGGCGGCCCCATCGGAGACGTGCAGATCGGTGGCGATGGCCGTGAGCAGGCTGGCTGGCAGGAATTCAGCGGTGACCAGGCTGAACACGCCCAGCGCCAGGCTGGCAATGCCGCTCCAGTTGGCGGGCACGTCCGGGGCTGCCGGGTGGGCAGGGGCGGATGCGCTGGCCGGGGCCGCCGTCTCGGTCAGCGGGGCCTCGATGATGCCGGGAGTGGACATGGGAAAACCTTTCGATGACATGGGTAGCGCAGTCTATGGTTAAATAGCTGGACTTTCCATGCCGATATTTCGCAAAGATATGACTATTCGTCCAAATCTCTCGAAAATCCCGTCGCCCGCGCCCAAGGACCGCCCCGCCGATGGCGTCGATCCGCTCACCGAGATCCTGCTCGGCCTGCGGCTCGATGGTGTCGAGTACGCCCGCTACGTGCTCCATGAGCCCTGGGCGGTGGCCTTTCCGGCGCGGCGCGAAGCGACATTTCATTTCGTCGCCCAAGGCAGTTGCTGGATGCAGGTCGGCCAGGAAGACTGGCTGCAGCTCAATGCGGGCGATGCCGTCCTCTTGCCGCGTGGCTCTGCGCATGCGCTGGCCAGTGCACGTGCACTGCCTACGGTGGAAATCGGCAAGCTGGCGCGCAAGGCGGTAGCCGACAATCTCTTCCTGGTCGACGACAGCGCGCGGTTCGATGACGGTGCGCCCGCCATGGCGGCGCCCCCTTCGCACGTGGTGTTTTCCGGCACGCTGCGCTTCAACCTGGACCCGCTGCATCCGCTGCTGATGATGATGCCCGAGGCCATGCGCGCCTGCGACCTGGCCCAGCGCGACCCGGCGGTGCTGCCCCTGCTCGATGCGATGGAACGTGAAGTGGCGCTCAACCGCATCGGCGCCTGCGGCATCCTGGCGCGCCTGGCCGACGTGCTGGCCGCCAGCATCATCCGGGGCTGGGTGGAATGTGCCTGCAGCGACGCCAGCGGCTGGATTGCAGCGGTGCGCTGCCCGCAGGTGGGGCGCGTGCTGGCAGCGGTGCACCATCATCCGGAGCGCGACTGGTCGGTGGCCGAACTGGCCTCACTCATGGGGGCCTCGCGTTCCAGCTTCATCGAGAAATTCTCCGCCACCGTGGGCGAGACCCCGGCCAGGTACGTGGCGCGCGTGAAGATGTTCCAGGCGCGCCACTGGATCGCTCGCGACGGCTTGCGGGTGGCGGTGGTGGCCAGTCGGCTTGGCTACGATTCGGAAGCATCCTTCAGTCGCGCCTTCAAACGCATCATCGGCCATCCGCCCAGCAAGGCAGCGGCAAGCTGAAAGGCCCATGGCACGGGCGTTTTCGGCCCGGCATTGCACCTCCACAATGTTGCCTGGCGGGAGGTATGAAGTAGCTTTCATTTCTCCTCGTACGCGCCCATTCTGCTTCGCTGTGATTGACCACAGCAGGAGGCGCGCTGGCCGCGTTGCACGTTAGCGCTACGGCAGCGACTGGATGAACTGCGCCAGCTCACGCACGTAGAAGCGCGCCATACCGGTGGTGCCATGGCCGCGTGTCTCGGCGCTGGCCGGGATCAGCAGCAATTGCGCACCAGGCACTTCCTTCAAGGCGGCCTGCATGATGCCGGTCTCGGGCGGGTTGCGTTCATCGTCGGCGGAATTGATGGCCAGCACCGGGACCTTGATTTTCGGCAGGCCCGGCGCGGCGTTGTAGTCGGCCGACGACCCCCACTGGTAGATGAAATCATTGGCATCCGCCGTCACCGGCGCGGCCAGGCGATCGTCGACCAGCTTGTCGGCCTGGGCATGAGTACCGGCAATGGCCTGGTAGGCCAGCGTGCCGCCATTGGTGGCGAAGACGAACATGTTGTTGGCCAGACGCAGCGAGGGTGGCTGGGTGGTGTAGTTGCCCTGGTTCCAGGCCGGATCCTGTTTGATGGATTCCACCAGCATGCGCCGCATCATCCAGTTGCGGCTGGCCATTTCGGTGGGCTGGGCCGCCATCGGTACCAGGCCGTCCGCGAACCCGGGATAGGTGCCGCCCCAGAGCCAGGTCTGCATGCCGCCCATGGAATTGCCGATGATCAGGCGCAAATGCGTAATGCCCATGCCTTCGGTGAGCATGCGGTATTGCGCCAGCACCATGTCGTCATAGTTGTATTGCGGGAACGCGGCCCGCAGGCCATCGGAGGGCTTGGTCGACTTGCCCACACCGATGCCGTCGGGAATGATGATGAAGTACTTGCTGGCATCCAGCGGCTGGCCGGGGCCGAACAACTGGCCGCCAAAGTCCTTGGACAGCATCGCCCCGGCGCTCTGGTAGGTGCCGTGCAGCACCAGTACCGCCGGGTTGCTGCGCTCGCCCAGGGTGACGTAGTGCAGGCGCAGCTTATCCAGGGTCTGGCCGGTATGGAACTGGAAGCGCGGTGCCACCCATGTGCCTTCCACCGGCTTGGGCGGTTCGGCGGCGTGCAGCGATGCGGCACACAGCAAGAGACTGGCGGAGGTGAACAAAAGGCGGGCGGCCCGGCGCAGGCGGGAGGTCAGGATCATGAGGCTCTCTGGTCGGTTTGTCGTGGAAAAAACGTCGAATCGCCCTCTTCCCAAGGGCTGATACGGCGCAGGCCAGAGTATGTAACAACTGTAAGAGAACGTGTTGCAACTCGAATTTTTTCGAGACCGGGCTGGTCTATTGCCATACCCGCTCCCGCGCGCCGGCTCCCTTGGGGCAGCATGCGCGAGCCGGACCCTCATTCAACATTCAAGAACATCCGGAACACGTTTGAACCTTACGATCAGGAAAAAATCATGAAAACACTGCACAAGATCGCTGCCATTTCCTTCAGCGCCATCGCGCTGACCGCCATGACCGGCTGCAGCAACATGAGCACCCGCGACAAGAACACCGCCATCGGCGCCACCGTGGGTGCCGTGGGCGGCGCCATCCTGACCGGTGGCAGCGGCATCGGCACGGCGGGCGGTGCGGCCGTGGGCGGCATCATCGGCCATCAGATCGGCCATTGAGCCGACTGCGGACGGCACCAGCCCCTTGCAAGGGCGGTCTTCGGGCCGCCCTTGTTGCGTCTGGAGGGCCTACACCGCGAGGAAGCCCCCATCCACCGGCACCACCGCGCCGGTCAACATGGCGGCATCCGCCGACAGCAACATGGCAATGCTGCGGGCTACGTCTTCGGCGGAGGCGAAGCGTTGCAGCGGATGGCGCACCATCATCGGGGCCGACTTGGCCGGATCACTCCAGGCGGCCTCGGCCAGTTCGGTCAGGGTGATGGTCGGTGCCACCGCATTGACGCGGATGCCATGCGCGCCCAGTTCCTTGGCCAGCACCCGTGTCGCCCCTTCCAGGCCGGCCTTGGAAGCCGCGTAGCAGAGATGCTCGGCAAAGCCGCGATGGCCCGCAATGGAGGTGATGTTGACGATGGCCCCGCCCCCACCGGCTGCGATGCGGGCAAGGGCGAACGCCTGGCAGGTGATGAGGGCCGCGCGCAGGTTCACGCCCAGTACTGCCTCATAGGCGACATCGGTCATCTCGGTACTGGCTTGCAGCACGTTGATGCCGGCGCTGTTGATCAGGAAGTCGGCCGTGCCGGCCTCCTCCATGGCACGCCGCGCGGCGCTTGGGTCGGCCAGGTCGACCTGCACCGAACGTCCGCCGATTTCTTCGCGCAGGCTCTCCAGATCCGCCGCCGTACGTGACAACGCGATCACCTCTGCGCCACGCTGCGCCATCAGTCGCGCACAGGCACGGCCGATGCCCTTTCCGGCGCCGGTGATGATGACCGATGTTCCGGTAAATTCCATGTTCATTCCCTTCTTCAGTGAGTGGCCAGCAGCGGGGCCAGGCTGTCGCGCACCTCGCGCGCCAGTTGCTGGCTCTTGAGAAAGGCCTGATAACGGACTTCATGCAGGCGGCCGATGGCCTCACCCGCTGGTGTATTACGTCCGGCCACGCTGGACATGGCAGTCATGGCGGTCTTCAAGTCCAAGTAGCTGCCCGCCGCCACCGCCGCCAGCATGGCCGAACCCAGCAGCACCGGTTCAGGACAGGCGGTGACTTCCACCGGCAAGCCGGTGGCATCGGCCAGCAACTGGCGCGTCAGCGGATGGGTGCCGGCACCGCCCGAGACCGAGATGCTGGCGATACGCACGCCGCACACCGCCTGCGCCTCGATGATCTGGCGCAAGCCGTAGCCCAGGCTGCACAGCCCGGCTACGTAAAGCGCGACCAGGCTGTCGATGTCATGCTCCATGCCCAGCCCCAGCAGCAAGGCACGGGCCTGCGGATCCGCCAGGGGCGACCGGTTGCCGAGGAATTCCGGTACCACGTTGAGTTGCCCGGCCAGCCAGACCGCCTCGGCCGGATGCTGCACCTTGGCCAGCGCACGCGCGGCCAGCCATTGCGGCAAATCCATCCCGTCGGCACCGGCCAACTGGCGCGCCTCGGACGTAGCCGGATGCAGGGTCAGCAGATGATCGATGGCCGCACCAGCGGCGGACTGCCCGCCTTCGTTCAACCACATGCCGGGCGCCATGGCGTTGTAATACGGCCCCCACACGCCCGGCACGAAGACCGCTTCGGTATTGCTGGTCATGGTGCAAGACGAGGTGCCGAACACGTAGGCCATGCAGGTCGCCGCATCCCCGGCTCCTCCGCGTGCGGCCACCGTGCCCACGCCGCCGGCATGGGCGTCGATCAGCCCGGCCGCCACCGCGATGCCGGGGCGCAATTGCAGTTCCTGTGCAGCCTGAGCGGACAAGCCCCCGGCCAGCGCCGTACCCGGCCACACCACCTCCTGGCCGATGCGCGCAAAGCCTTCGTCGGCCAGATCGCCCAGGCCGATGCGATGGAAGTAGTCGGCATCCCAGCGTCCTTCGTGGGCCAGGTAGGTCCACTTGCAGGTCACGGTGCAGGACGAGCGCTGCAGCGAACCGGTGGCCTTCCAGGTCAGGAAATCGGTGAGATCGAAGAACTGCGCCGCGCCGTGATACACCCCGGGCAGGTGTTCCTTGAGCCAGAGCAGCTTGGGCGTTTCCATCTCCGGCGAAATCACGCCCCCCACATAGGACAGCACCGCATGCCCGCCCGTATTGATGCGCTGTGCCTGCTCCAGCGCGCGGTGATCCATCCACACGATGACGTCGCGTTCCGGATGCCCGGCATCGCCCACGCCGGCCGGTGCGCCCTGCACCACCAGCGAACAGGTGGCATCCACGCCGATGCCGGTAACGTCGGCCGCATTGATGCCGGCCTTGGCGACCGCCGCACGCACTGCATGGCAGACGGCCGCCCAGATTTGCGCACTGGATTGTTCGACGCGCGCGCGGCGCTCGTCGCGGAAGAGATCGATGTCATGCCGGGCGCTGGCGTACAGGGTGCCGTTGCGGTCGAACACACCGGCCCGGGCCGAGCCGGTGCCTACATCGATGCCGATCAGATAGGTCTCCATCTTTCCTCGCTGGTTGCTTGAACGAACCACCGTGCCACGTTCATTGCAGTCACACGCGGTCGAAATTGGTGGGCAACACCAGGATATCGCGGATGGTCACGTTGCGATTGCGGGTGAGCATGTACTCCACTGCATCGGCCACTTCGGAGGGCTCGATCAGGCTGCCGGATTGCTTGGCCTTGCGCAGGTTCTCTTCAGGCCAGTCGGCCAGCAGCGCCGAGATCACCGGGCCCGGCGAGACCTGCCCCACCCGCACGCCATGCGGGATCATCTGGCGCCGCATGGTCTGCACGAAGCAGGTGATGGCCCATTTGGAACCGGCATAGACCGGCTCCCAGTAAGTCGGGAAATGACCGGCCACCGAGCAGGTGACGATGATGTCGCCACTCTTGCGTTCCATCATGTGCGGTGCCACCGCATGCACGTTCTTCATCACGGCGTTGACGTTGAGGTTGAGCATCTTGTCGATGGCCTCGGGCGTGGTGTCCACCAGCTCGCCGCCGATGTAGGTGCCAGCATTGCAGTAGAGGATGTCAATGTGATCGACCTTCTTGAGGACCTCCGGCACCATCGCTGCACAACTGTCGGCATCCAGCAGATTGGTCACTTGCGGGATGGCCTGCGGCCCCAGGCGCGTGGCCAGTTCCTGCAGTGCCTTGGCATTCCAGTCCACCATCACCACCGTCACGCCATTGGCCAGCAATTTTTCGGTGGTGGCCAGGCCGATGCCGGAAGCGGCCCCGGTGATGACGGCGATCTTGCCTGCGAGGGATTGCGTCATGTTCTGTCTCCTTGTGAACAAAATTAAGTATGAAAAAAAGGAATGGAAATGCTCAACGCCATTCCCTGGCGATATAGATGGCCAGCAGGATGATCACGCCGCGAATGATGTCCTGCAGGTAGGGATTGATGCCCATCAGGTTCAGGCCGTTGTTGAGGATGCCCAGCAGCACCGCGCCGATCAGCGTGCCCACCACCAGGCCGCGCCCGCCGGCAATGGCGGTGCCGCCCAGCACCACGGCAGCAATCGCATCGAGCTCGAAGCCCACGCCCGCGTTGGGCTGGCCCGACATCAGGCGGCCCGTCAGGATGATCGCCGCCACGCCCGAGGTAAACCCGGAAATCGCATACACGGCCAGCTTAATGCGCGTGGTCTTCACGCCCGACAGGCGCGCGGCCATTTCATTGCCGCCAATGGCATAGACATGGCGGCCGAAGGGCGTGCGCTGCAGCAGCACCCAGGCCAGTGCATAGACCACCAGCATCAGGATCACCGGCACCGGGATCATGCCGATGCGGCCTACGCCGAACCACGCGATCCAGCCCGGCAACCCGGAGATCGGATAGCCACCCGAATAGATCAGCCCCACCCCGCGCGCCACGCCCATGGTGGCCAGCGTGACGATGATGGCTGGCATGCGCCCCCAGGCCACCAGCGCACCGTTGAGCAAACCTATCCCCACGGCCAGCGCCACGCCGGCCAGCAATGCCATCGGTGCCGGCCAGCCGCTGTTGACGATCAGCCCGGCCGAGAGCGTGCCGGCCAGCGCCATGGCCGCGCCGACCGACAGATCAATGCCGCCGGTGAGGATCACGAAAGTCATGCCCACGGCCAGGATGGCAACGATGGAGACCTGGCGCAGCACGTTGAGCCAGTTGGAGACCGTAAAGAAATTGTCCGAGGCCAGGCCCATCAACAGCGAGACCACCACCAGGCCGGCCAGCGGCAGCGCCAGCGGCGAATGAATGAAAGCGCGCCAGCGCGCCTGGGAAGCGCTGCGAACGGGGGCGGTGCCGAGGGTGTTTGCGTCATGCTGCATGGTGGAGTCTCCCGGTGGTGGCATGGGTCATGATCTCTTCAGCGGTCACAGCCGCGCCTTCGACGGTGGCGACGATGCCGCCGCCCTTGAAGACGCACGCCCGGTCGGACATGCCGACCACCTCCGGCAACTCGGAAGAAATCATGATGATGGAATAGCCCTGCGCGGTGAATTCGCGCATGAGCTGGTAAATCTCGGCCTTGGCGCCGACGTCAATGCCGCGCGTGGGCTCATCGAAGATCAGCACCTGCATGTTGTGATTGATCCAGCGCGCAATCACCACCTTCTGCTGGTTGCCGCCGGAGAGCGTATCGACGCGGGCATGCGCATCCGGCGCCTTCACGCGCACGCGCTGCATGGCGATGCGGGTGGCCTCGTCTTCGCGGCGGCGGTCCAGGAACACACCGCCCGCGCGATACTTGCCGTAGTTGTTCAGCGAGATGTTGTGCAGGATCGGAAAGCTGGTGATGAGCCCTTGCTCCTTGCGGCTTTCCGGCAGCAGGCCGATGCCCGCCTGCAGGGCTTGCGCCGGATCGGCAAAGCGCAGCGGCACCCCGCGCATGGTGAGCTTGCACTGCACCGAGGGATGCGCGCCCAGCATGGCCAGTACGGTCTCGGTACGGCCCGAGCCGACCAGGCCGGCAAAGCCCAGGATCTCGCCGCGCCGCAACTGGAAACGCGATACCGGGCCGTGGCGCTTCAACTGCAATGCCTGCACCTCCAGCACGACTTCACTGGCGGGCGCTGTCGCAGGTTTGGGCGGGAAGCAGTTCTCGATGCGACGGCCCACCATCATCTCCACCAGCCGTGACTGGTCCACCTCGGCCACGGCACAAGTACCGATCCAGGCGCCATCGCGCAGCACGGTGATGCGGTCGCAGATCTCGAAGATTTCTTCCAGATGATGCGAGATGAAGATGATCGCCACACCCTGCGCACGCAAGCCGCGCATGACCTTGAACAGGTGCTCCACTTCGCCCGGTGTCAGTGTGGCGGTCGGTTCATCCAGCACCAGGATGCGGGCATCGAGTGCCAGCGCCTTGGCGATCTCGACGAACTGCTGCTGCGCCACCGAGAGCTTGCAGACCGGCACGTCCAAGGGAATCTCCACGCCCAGCTGGGCGATGATCTGCGCCGCACGGCGCCGCATGGCAGCCCGCTGCAGCAGGCCGAAGGAACTGCGCAGCTCGCGTGCCAGGAACATGTTGTCCACCGCATCCAGATAGGGGATCAGCGAAAATTCCTGGAACACCACGCCCACACCGGCAGCGATGGCCTGGTGATAGCTGTCGAAGCGACAGGCCTGGCCGTCGATGCGGATCTCGCCGGCATCGGGTGTGACGATGCCGCACAGGATTTTCATCAGCGTGGACTTGCCCGCGCCGTTCTCGCCCAGCAGCGCGTGGACTTCACCGGCCCGCACGTCCAGATCGACACCGCGCAGCACTGTCACCGGGCCGAAGTTCTTCTTGATACCAGTCAGTTGGAGCATGGCTGCCTCCATCGAGGGAAAGGAAGGCGCGGCAACGTTGGCTGCCGCGCCGGCGGCTTACCAGCTGAAGCCGGCCGCGTTCTTCTTGGTCACCGGCATGACGTCGATGGGCACTTCCTTGGGCACCACGCGGGCGCCCCACTTCTTGGCCAGCGCCATGGCCAGGCCCACGCGCACCTGGTCACGCGGGAACTGCGCCGTGGTCTCGATGAAAGGGCCGCCATCGGCGATGGCCTTGATGGCTTCGGGCGCACCATCTACCGAGGTCAGCTTGATGTCCTTGCCGCTGCCCTGGATGGCCGCCAGCGCGCCCATCGCACCGCCGTCATTGACGGAGAAGATGCCCTTCAGGTTGGGACGCGACTGGATCATGTTCTCCACCACGCCCAACGCCACCGAGCGGTCCTGACGGCCGTTCTGGGTGGCCACCAGCTTGATGTCCTTGTACTCGCCCAGGGCCTGCTTGCAGCCTTCCACGCGCTGCAGGATGGGCACCACGGGAATGCCGTCGAGGATGGCCACTTCCCCCTTGCCGCCGATGGCATCGGCCAGGGCGCGGCAGGATTGATAACCGGCATCCTTGTTCTTGGAACCGACGAACATGTCCACCGGACCCGAGGCATTGGCATCGACCGCCACCACGATCACATTGCGCGCCTTGGCCGCCTTGACGGCTGCTTCCACGCCGGCCGAGTCGGTCGGGTTGATGAGCAGGATGTCGATGTTCTGCTGCAGCATGTCTTCGATGTCGGCGATCTGCTTGGCCACGTTATGGGCCGCATCGGTGACGATGACCTTGGCGCCGAAGGATCTGGCGGCCTCATCCAGGGCCTTCTTCATCGAAACGAAATACGGGTTGTTCATTTCCTGGAAGCTCATGCCGATCTTGAGCTTGGACAGTTCCTGGGCGCTTGCCGGGGCAGCGGCCAGCGCCGCCACGGTGGCGGCCGACAGGGCCAGTGCGGTCAGTGCTTTCTTCATTGCAGTCTCCATTGTTGTTGGTCGTGTACTTGATGATGAAATTGCGCGTTGCGGGATGACAGGCAACACCTGTCCTGTTCCGGAAAGCGGGGGCTTTCCTGAATGCGTTTTCCCGGATCAGGGAAATGATTTAAATAATTTTTCTGAAGCGGCCGCGACTATCCGGTGGCGGCAAAGAGGCCGTTGCTGGCAAAGGTGTTGCGGAATTCCGAGGGCGACATGCCCTTGATCTTGTGAAAGTGCCGGTTGAAATTGGAGAGATTGGAAAACCCGGTCTCGTAGCAGATGTCGGTGATGCGCGCCTGCGGCTTGTTGAGCAGGGCCAGGCAGGCCAGGTCCACGCGCAGCTGGTTCTTGTAGCGCACCAGGGTGGTTCCGGTATGACGCTTGAAGGCGCGCGAAAAGGTGCTCAGGTTCTGGCCCACCATGTCGGCCAGGTCCTGTTCGGCGATGTCGTCGGTGAGGTGTTCACGCAGATAGGCGATGGCGCGGTTGAGACCACTGCTGTTCACGCCCGAGAGGTCGAGCTTGTAGGACAGGCTGGCCAGCACTTCCGGTTCGGGTGAATTGGCCAGCACGTCGAGGATTTCCCAAAACAGGGCCAGGCGCTTCAAGCCACGCTGGTCGATCAGGCGCTGCATCAGCGGCCGCACCGTGTCGCTGGTGGCGGCATCGAACAGCAGGCCGCGATGGCTGCGTTCCAGCAGCGGCATGATGGCTTCCATCTCGGGGATGCTGGCGGCGCACTGGTCCACCAGTTGCTCGGGGAACTGGATCACCAGCGAACGCACCGGCACCACTTCATCGCGGCCGATGTCGGAAATCCAGTTCTGCGGAAGATTGGGGCCGGTCATCACCAGCTGGCCGGGCGCAAAGTCGCCGATGTGGTCGCCGACGTAGAAACGTCCCGAGGTCGCCACCACGAGGTGGATCTCGTATTCCGGATGGTAGTGCCAGCGCACGGTACGGAAGGGGTAGCCGTGCATCCATGCCGCGAAGGATTCACCCTTGCGGATATGGACCAGTTCCAGGTCGGGCTGCATCGTGTCTCCTCTCAGCCGAGAGCATTTTCCTTGTTGAATCTGCCCATTCGTTGTGGGCAGTTTTCGTCATGTGCTGCATCTTAGTGCCCGTCTGGCTGCGGCTTCTACATCACCAGCGAAGAAGGACTGATACTTTTTTGCGCGTCAAGGCAACGAGAATGAAATACGATGCACAGCAGCAAAACGGCCCTGCCGTGCAGAGCCGTCTTGACTGCAGAGCTGGGCGTATTTCAGGGATTACAGCGAGCGCATCAGCCCGCCATCGACGCGGATGTTCTGGCCGGTGATGTAGCCGGCGCCGCTGGAGGCCAGGAAGGCGATGGTCGCGGCCACTTCCTCGCTGGTGCCGTAGCGCTGCATGGGCACGCCGGCGCGGCGTTCCTCGCGCTGCGGCAGGCTGTCGATCCAGCCCGGCAGGACGTTGTTGATGCGGATGTTCTCGGGCGCGTACTTGTCGGCGAAGAGCTTGGTGAACGCCGCCAGGCCGGCGCGAAAGACGGCCGAGGTCGGGAACATGTCGGAGGGTTCGAAGGCCCAGGCCGAGGAAATGTTGATGATGGCTCCGCCGCCCTGCGCCTGCATCAGCGGGGTGACCAGGCGCGTGGGACGGATCACGTTGAGCAGGTAGGTATCCATGCCGCGATGCCAGTCTTCATCGGTGATGTCGAGGATGGGTGCGCGCGGACCATGGCCGGCGCTGTTGACCAGCACATCTACGCGGCCCCAGCGGGCCACGGCCTGGTCCACCAATTTCTGCAGGTCGTCTGCCGACTGGTTCGAACCGGTCACGCCGAGGCCGCCCAGCTCGGCGGCCAGCGCCTCGCCACGGCCGGAGGAAGAGAGGATGCCGACCTGGAAGCCATCGGCGGCCAGGCGGCGCGCGGCAGCGGCGCCCATGCCGCTGCCGGCGGCGGTGATCAGGGCTACTTGGGTGCTCATGGAAACTCCTTGTGGATAAGTGATCTTGCCGTGCGGAAAACCCGGGCCGGCGCAGACCGCGATTGTAGGCCTTGCGGGCGGTGCTTGCAGAGAGCGCCGGACAGGGAATTTGTCATTTCCCTGTTGCATTTCTGGGGCATCATCGCGCACCATTGCGCAGCCCGCTCCTAACGTTATCCCCAGACCGTACCGGAAGTCCCATGCAAATCATCGCCAACATCAATCTCGATTCCCTGCTCGATACCTTCATCAGCCTGACCGCCGCCTTCGTGCTGGGCGGCCTGATCGGGCTGGAACGCCAGTACCGCCAACGTACCGCCGGCCTGCGCACCAATGTGCTGGTGGCCCTGGGCGCGGCCGTCTTCGTCGACATGGCCAACCGCATGGGCGGGCATGACGGTGCGGTGCATGTGGTGGCCTACGTGGTGTCGGGGGTCGGTTTCCTGGGGGCGGGCGTGATCATGCGCGAGGAAGGCAACGTGCGCGGCATCAACACGGCGGCCACCTTGTGGGGGTCGGCGGCGGTAGGGGCGGCGGCCGGCGCGGACCTGATCCTGGAAGCGATCCTGGCCACCATCTTCGTGCTGGCCGCCAATACGCTGCTGCGCCCGGTGGTCAACACCATCAACCGCAAGCCGCTGGATGTGCCGTCGGTGGAAGTGACCAACACCATCCACCTGATCGTGGAGAGCGCGCACCAGAAGAGCGTGCTCAGCGCCGTCACCGACATGCTGGAGCAGAGCCGCCACCCCACGCACGATCTGGACGTGCGTCCCTTTACGGACGACGAAGTGGAAATCGAAGCCACCCTGGCCGCTACCTCGGTGGATGGCGATGAGCTCGATGGCCTGGTGGAACGCCTGCTGGCCTTGCCGGCGGTGAAGCAGGCGTTCTGGAGTCCGAGTACGACCGATTGAGGCCAGCCGGCAGCGCCTGCGTCATCAGTACGTGGGCGCCCTGAACTTCCCCCGCAACCACTTCACCGGCCCGCCAATGACCGGCAGCTTCTGCCAGAGCTCTTCGGCCGCATCCCAGTAATCGCGGTGCTCGGTCACCAGTCCCGCTTCGTCGAAGCGGAAATGCGTCGCCCCCAGCACCGTATAGAAACGCCCCTTGAAACGGAACTCGAAACGCCAGGTGGCAAAGGCCTGCCCGCCCTGCCCCATGCGTTCGAGGATCACGAAGCGCGGATCTTCCGTGGTCTCGAACATGTGCGCAAAGATGGCGCGGATGGAACGCAGGCCCTTGATGTCGTTGAAGGGATCCTTGAACAAGGCCTCCGGCGCATAGAATTCGCCAATGCGTTCCAGGCTGCCGCGATCCAGTGCCCCATACCAGTCCAGCAATCGGTCCAGGTGCTGCATGATCAGTTCAGCAAAAAGCGTTGGAACAGCATGAAGCGCAGCCGGAACGGCAGCAACCGCAGGATCTTCAGCCAGGCCGTGAAGCGCAGTGGGAAATGGATCTCGAAGCGGCCCTCGGCGATCCCGCGCCAGATGGCCGTGGCCGCCTGCTGCGGGGTCTGGATGGCCGGCATGGCAAAGTCGTTCTTGTCGGTCAGGTCGGTCTTCACGAAACCGGGATTGACCAGGTAGACGTTCAAACCCTTGGGCCGCAAATCGCTGTAAAGAATTTCCGCCAGATTGATCAGCGCGGCCTTGCCGGGACCATACACGGTCGCGCCCGGCAGGCCGACATAACCGGCCACGCTGGCCACCAGCGCAATCCCGCCGCTGCCGCGCGCCAGCATGTCGGGCAGCGCCGCGCCCAATGCCGAATAGACGCTGGCGACGTTGGTGCGCAAGGTGTGTTCGGCCTCGTCTTCCTGCACTTCCCAGCTGCGCTCAGGACGATACTTGGCCGCGCAGAACACCAGCAGGTCGACGCCACCAAACGCCTCCACGATGCGGGCGTGCTGGTCGCGCCAGGCATCATGACAGAGCACGTCCAGCGGCGCGATGAAGGCATTCTTGTGGGCCGCTGCCACCTCCTGCAGCACGTCGGCGCGGCGCGCCGAGAGCGCCACGCGGGCGCCGGCCTGCAGGGCCTGGCGCGCCAGCTCGGCACCGATGCCGCTGGAGGCGCCGACCAGCCAGATGCGCAGGCCACGCAGGTCGCTGACCGGTTGGTTCATGGGGCCGAACAGTACGGCCGGACGCGAGATCGGTGCGCGCTTCTCGTTAGCCTCAGCGGCCTCGCCGGCCTCCTTCGGCAACGGTTTGATATGGGTGTTCATACACCCTCCTTGCGGAAGAACAGCGTGACCTGGCCCACTTCCACACCGAACTTGCTCATGCTGGTGCGATTGATGAGGGTGCGCTCGTCCATCTGGTACATCCAGTCATCCATCTGGACTTCGTACTGCTTGTCGTTGACCGGTAGCAGCAGCGTGTAATTCCAGTGCAGGGCATTGCCGGCCGTCTGGCCAATGGCCTCGCCGATGACGTCACCGGCACGTCCGCGCCAGCTGTTGTCGCTCTGACGCACCAGCGTCCAGACACGGGTCTGGGTCTCGCCATCGTCATAGCGGAAACGCTCGTCCAGCGTGAGCGTATTGCCCTCCACGGTGCCGGTCACGACCACGTGGAAACGCCGCGCCACTTCACCGCCGCGCTTCTGGAACATGCCCCAGGCTTCGGTGCGCCCCTTGAAGAACACGGCCGGATCGAACACCGGCGTCTTGGCGGCGTAGTCCGACAATTGCTGCGAGGCGCAGCCACCCAGCACCAGCGCCAGCAGCGCCAGTCCCATCCAGTGCCACAGACGCGCGGGCAGGCCCGGCCGCTTCAGCTTGGCATCCATGACTCACTCCTTGTGCAAGAGGAATTGCACCACGTCGATCTGGCCTTCATCGAAGCCGACTTCGCAGAACACGTAATACAGCTGCCACAGGCGACGGAAGCGTTCATCAAAACCTTGCGCGGCGATGCTTTCGCGCTGGGCCTGGAAGGCATCGTTCCAGCGGCGCAACGTCTCGGCATAGTCGCGGCCGAAGTGGAAACGGTCACGCGTGGACAACCCGGCCCGCTGGGCGCCGCGCGAGAAGCGTTCATGGCTGGGCAACATGCCGCCGGGGAAGATGAATTCGCGGATGAAGTCGGCACTGTCGCGATAGCGTTCGAACACGGCTTCGTCAATCGTGATCGACTGGATCAGGGCGCGGCCATTGGTTTTCAGGCGTGCCGAGACGGTATCGAAATACGTCTGCCAGAAGCGCTCGCCGACGGCTTCGAACATCTCGATGGAAACGATGGCATCGTATTGTCCATCCAGGTCGCGGTAGTCGCACAGTTCCAGATGCGCCAGGTGATCGAGCTGCTGGCGGCGCATGCGCTCCTGGCCGAAGGCCAGCTGCGAGGGCGAGATCGTCACGCCATGCACACGGATGCCCAGGCGCGCCGCATGTTCGGCAAAGCCGCCCCAGCCGCAGCCGATCTCCAGCACGCGGTCACCGGCGCGCAGACCGAGCTGGTCGACGATGCGCTGGTACTTGGCGGCCTGGGCCGAGGCCAGGCTCTGGCCGGGTTCGCTGAAGATGGCCGAGGAATAAGTCATCGTCGGGTCCAGCCACAGGCGATAGAAATCATTGCCCAGGTCGTAATGCGCGTGGATGTTGCGGCGGCTGCCGCTGCGCGTGTTGGAGCGCAGCAGATGGCGCAGGCGATACCACCACGAGGCCAGGCGGCCCCCTTCGACGGCACCGGACAGCCTGGCACGGTTGCGCATCGCCAGGCGCAGCAGCGCAGCCAGGTCGGGGGTGTCGACCCAGCCATTGCCATAGGCTTCACCGAAACCGATGTCGCCGGCGCGCAGGATGGCGCCGCAGGCGCGCCAGTCGTGGATGCGCAGTTGCGCACTGGGCGGCTGGCGCAGATCGCCGAAGGTCAGCGTGGTGCCATGGGGCGTGATCAGTTCGAGGTGGCCGTGGTTGAGGCGCTCCAGCAACGCCAGGAACAGGCGCGCCGAAATCGGTCCGGCGCGGCGGCCGGTAGTCTGCAATGCGGGGCTGCGGTTCACGATAGGGTTTCCTTTCCAGAAGTAGGGCCTGCGGCGGCGCTGCGCTCGGGCTTGCTGAACCAGGGCACACGCTTGCGCCACAACAGCAAGGCTTGCCAGTGGATACGGGCGACCACCCCCAGCGTGAGCAGCGGTTGCGCACACAGCGCGGCCAAGGCCGAGGCCGCCGTCAGGGGATACAGATGGCCACCGATGGAGGTGCGCATGAGGGGTTGCAAGCCCTGCGTCACCTCGGCCGGGTGACCGTGGTCGTAATAGTCGATGCCGACGAAGGCGGTGTCTGCCCGTGCATCTGCATCGCCGCGCCGGGCATGGTCGCGAAAGCGGAAACGATAGAAACCGCGCACTTCGCAGAAGGGCGAGACGTGCATCAGCTTGTTGCAGACCAGCCGCGTGTGCTCATCGATGACACCCTGTGCGGGGGCCGACAGCAGGTAGTGCTGGGTCTGGCCAAAGGTGTTGTTGACCTCGGCCAGCACGGCACGCAGATGGCCCTCACCGTCATGGCAGAGGAAGAAACTCACCGGATTGAAGACGAAGCCGAACAGGCGCGGAAAAGTCTGCAGCCAGATCGCACCATCGTGCGGCAGCCCGGCCTGTTGCAGATGCCCGCGCACCCAGTGCGCCAGGCCGCTGCCGTCACGCGGGCCATAGTCACGGGTGCGCACGCACATCAGGCGGCGACGGTCCACGCCGAACCAGGCATTGCAGGCCTGGTCCAGTCGCGCCAGGTCCAGCCGCACGCAGAACACCGGATAGACGAACTTGTGCAGCACCGGACGCAGGCGCTGGTGCATCACCTGTCCGCGCAAGAGCAGCGCAGGGGCATCGGTGCGCGAGGGTAGCGAGGTGTTCATAGGGTGGCCCAATGCGGCGTCACGCCGAAGTCCTTGATCACGCGCAGGGCCGATTTCAGGCCGTCTTCATGGAAGCCGTAGCCGGTCCACGCACCGGCAAACCAGGCGCGATGCTGGCCCTGGATCTCGGGCAGGCGGCGCTGGGCATCGATGGCCGGCTGGTCGAAGACCGGATGCTCGTAATCGAAACGGCCCATCACGGTGGCCGGATCGGGCGGCTGCGGCGGATTCAGCGTGAGGATGATGTCGGTGTTGCAGGGCAGGTCCTGCAGACGATTGAGCCAGTAGCTCACGCACACGGCGCGGCTGCCATCGCTGTGGCGCGAGCCGAGGTAATTCCAGGCCGACCATACTTTATCCAGGCGGGGCATGAGCGACACGTCGCTGTGCAGCCAGGCCGTATTGGCCTGGTAGCGCACGGCCGAGAGCACCTGATGTTCTGCGATGGTGGCGTCCTGCAACAGGGCCAGGGTCTGCGGTGCATGCGTGGCGAAGACCACGGCATCGAACTGTTCCTCGCGCGGTGTGGTGCCGCCGCTGCGCACCAGCACGCCGCGCTCGTTGCGGGTGACGCTGGTGAGTCGGCTGCCCAGCCGCACATCATCGAGCGTGGCCGCGATGCGGCGCACGTATTCACGCGAACCGCCGCGCACGGTACGCCAGCGCGGGCGGTTGTTGACCTGCAGCAGGCCGTGGTTGATGCAGAAGCGCAGGAAGGTCGCCGCCGGGAAGTCCAGGATATCGGAAGGCGAACTGGACCAGATGGCCGCTGCCATCGGAATCAGATAGGCATCACTGAACAAGGCACCATAGCCACCCTCCTTCAACAACTGGCGCAGGCTGACCGGACGCCCTTCACAGGCGGCCAGGTTGGCGTGCGCCGCGCCGTTGAAGCGCAGGATGTCACGCAGCATGCCCAGGAAGGACGGCTGCAGCAGGCGCTTGCGCTGGGCGAAGACGGTATCGAGATTGGTGCCGGCCCATTCGAAGGTTCCCTCGTCCATCGACACGCCAAAGGACATGTCGGTGTCGTAGGTCTCCACCTTCAGTTCGTCGAACAGCGCAATCAGGTTGGGATAGGTCCAGTCGTTGAAGACCAGGAAGCCCGTATCGACCGGGAAAGGCACGCCCTCCGGTGCGATCTCCACGGTATTGGCATGGCCGCCCAGCGTTGGCGCGGACTCGAACAGCACCACCTGATGCTTGCGCGCCAGCAGGTAAGCGCTGGCCAGCCCGGAAATACCGGCGCCGATGACGGCGATGCGCTGGCCCGTGCCCTGCTCGATGGCTGCTTCGCTTGGATTCATGAAAACTTGCCCGCCTATGTCTTTGTTATTGAAGTTCCGCCGTTGCCAGCCCATGGGAATGTTTCCCTACCCTGCTGGCCCGTGCCGCTTTGGTGACCGGGGCGGCGCCTGCTGCGGGGCGATAAATGGCCTCCGGCGCCGCTTATTTGCTACTCATCCTTGATTTAGGTGCTAAGATTACTACCAAAGAAAAATAAAATCTACTAATTAGTAACTTAAACTACCAATGAGTATTTTCGGCAAACTGAGCTTCAAGGACCAAGCCTTCAAATTACGGGAGAACGCCATCCTGGATGCGGCCACGTCAGTACTGGGCAGCAAGGGCTATGACCTGATGACCATGGACGACGTGGCCGGTGCGGTGGGGATTTCCAAACCCAGCCTGTACAAGCATTTCAAGTCCAAGGAAGAGCTGATCGGCGAGACCATGCTGCGCCTCATCGATGGCGCCATCGACCAGCTGGCGCAGCTCGATCACATCACCAGCCCGCGCGGCAAGCTGGAAGCCATGCTGGAATGGGCACTGCGGGTGCGGCTGGAGGGCGGACTGCCCTTCCTGCCCTCCACCAGCGCGCACGTGCGCGAGATGCTCATGCGCAACGTCAAATACGTCATGCGCGTGTTGAAGCTCAACGGGCAGCTGGAAAAACTGGTGAAGGAAGCGCAGAAGACGGGCGAGCTCGATGCCGACCTGCCCAGTGATGTGGTGTTGTACAGCTACTACGCACGCACCTGTGACCCGGCGGTGGATTACCTGCAGAAGTTCAGCAAGATGGACACGGAAGAGATCGTGAAGTACATGCTGCACGTGTCCTTCAACGGCTTCACGCGCTGAGGGCACTGGCCGCCGCGCTCAACGGCGGCGCCGGCCCTCCCCCCTGGCTCAGGCCAGGTCATAGCAGCGGGCGGCCGTGCCGCCCCAGAGCTGCTCCTGTTCCGATGCGGACAGGCGCGTTTCGGCCCACTCGCGCACCACCGCCGCCACCGTGGCATAGGAGGTGGCCAGCAGGCACACCGGCCAGTCCGAGCCGAACATCAGGCGTTGCGGGCCGAAGGCTTCCAGTGCCGTATCCAGGCACAGGGCAATATTGTCGTAATCCTTCTGTCGCAGTCCGCGCAGCCAATCGGCCTCGGTCACCAGCCCCGACAACTTGCAGGCCACATGCGGCATGGCGGCCAGTGAGCGCAACTGGCGCTTCCAGCTGGTGAAGACACTTTCATTTCGCCCGAAATCCGCGAGGGCTGGCTTGCCCAGGTGATCCAGCACCAGCCAGTGACGGTCATGGCGCGCGCAGAAGGCCTGCACCTCCGGCATCTGCTTCGCGTAGATCAGCACGTCATAGACCAGGCCCTGCTGCTGCAGCCACTTGATGCCGGCATTGAAGGCCGGCGCCTCGACGAAGGCCGTGACGTCGGTTTCATCCTGGATCTGATGACGAAAGCCCAGCAGCTTGTCCCGTCCCCACTGCGCCACGTTGGCCGCCAGATGCGGGGAAGACAAATCTTCCCAGCCCACCACGCCGGCAATGCGGCGATCACTGCGCGCCAGATCCAGCAGGAAACCGGTCTCTTCACGTCCGGCGCGGGCCTGTACGGCAATGGAAGCCTGCAGCCCTTCGGCGGCCAGCACCGGATGCAGCTGCCCCGGCAGGCGATCGCAGGCCAGCAGTTCCATGCCCTTGGCAATCCACGGATAGTCTTCGGCGCGATAGCGCCAGAAATGCTGATGAGCATCGATACGCAGGGGCTTCATGGCGAATTCTGAGGAGGGAGAAGGAGAAAGAGAAAGAGATGCTCATGCATCCCTTAGTTTTTTGTGAGCAAAAACTTAGAAACCGCGACCATGAAACTTAGGTTTCCCCGGCAGCGCCGGGGAAACCTGACACCGATCAGTCGTACAGGACGGCTGCGATCTTGGGATCGTCGATGTTGCTCTTGTCGTACCAGTAGAAGCCGGTATCGATGACCTTGGGCAACTTCTCGCCCTTGATCGCCTTGACAGCCGCTTCCACGGTCTTGTAGCCGATGCCCACCGGGTTCTGGGTGATGGCGCCGGACATCACGCCTTCACGGATGGCATCCTTCTGCTGCTTGCCGGAGTCATAGCCGATGATGATGATCTTGCGCTTCATTTCCCGGACGCCATTGACCACGCCGATGGCCGACCCTTCGTTGGTGCCGAAGATGCCCTTGATCTTGGGATAGGCCTGCAGGATGGACTTGGTGACTTCGGTGGACTTCAACTGGTCGCCCGCACCATATTGCACGCTGACCACCTTGATCTTGGGATAGACGGCCTTGATGCGCTCCAGGAAGCCATCGCGGCGGTCCACGCCGGTACGGCTGGTCTGGTCGTGGGCGACCACGGCGACTTCGCCTTCCTTGCCGATGAGCTCAGCCATCTTGTCGGCCGCCAGGGCAGCGGCAGCGCGGTTGTCGGTGGTGGCGGTGGTGACGGGGATGTCGCTGTCCACGCCCGAGTCAAAGGCCACCACCGGGATCTTGGCGGCCTGTGCCTTCTTCAGCAGCGGGATGGCAGCCTTGCTGTCCAGGGCGGCAAAGCCGATGGCCTGCGGCTTCTTGGCCAGGGCGGCGGAGAGCATGTCGATCTGCTTGTCGACCATGGCTTCGGTTTCCGGACCTTCGAAGGTGACCTTGACCTTCAGATCGCGGCCGGCCTGGTCGGCACCGGCTTTGACAGCCTGCCAGAACTGGTGCTGGAAGCCCTTGGAAATGAGCGGCACATACACTTCCTGTGCGTGCGCGGCCGAAGTGCCGACGGCGAAGGCCAGACCCAGGGCAGCGGCCAGTAACTTGTTCTTGAACACGGTACGTCTCCTTTTGTTATCGATGATGGAGTGCCGGAAATGGCGCTTCCGGCGGGGCTTGCATTGCAACTTCTCAATCGGTGCGTGCGACTGCGCGGTTGCTCTCAGGCACGGCGGCGGCGACGCAGGATATCCAGGTACACGGCCAGGATGATGATGACACCGGTCACTACCGTCTGCCATTCCTGCGCCACCGACATGATACGCAGGCCATTGACCAGCACGCTCATGATGAACGCGCCGATGATGGTGCCCAGGATGGTGCCGGTGCCGCCCGAGAGCGAGGTGCCGCCGATCACCACGGCAGCAATCGCATCGAGCTCATAGCCCTGGCCCAGCGCAGGCTGGGCCGAATTCAGGCGGGAGGCGATGATGAGGCCGGCGATGCCGCAGATGGCGCCCGAGAAGGTGTAGACCGCAACCTTCCAGAAATCCACCTTTACCCCGGACAGGCGCAAGGCTTCTTCATTGCTGCCCAGGGCGAAGGTATAGCGGCCGAACACGGTCTTGTTGAGGATGACCGAAGCGCAGATGGCGACGATGAAGAGGATCAGCACCGCATTGGGAATCGGCAGCGAAGGAATCAGGTCGCCGATCAGCGAATCCTGGGCGATGGCCGAGAAGCCTTCGGTATCGTTGAAGTAGATCGGACGGGTGCCGGAGATCACCAGCGAGAGGCCCTTCAACAGCATCATCATGCCCAGCGTGGCGATGAAGGGCGGCACCTTCAGCTTGGCGATCACCATGCCCGAGATCCAGCCCGAGAGCGCACCGAAGAAGATCGCGGCGGCGATGCCCAGCGGCAGCGGCATGCCCCAGTTGGTCAGCACCACGCCGGCCATGACGGCGCAGAAGGTCATCATGGTGCCCACCGACAGGTCGATGCCGGCGGTGATGATGACGTAGGTACAGGCAATGGCCAGCACGCCGTTGACGGCGGTGGACTGCAGGATGCTGACCAGGTTGTCCACCTCCATGAAGTTGGGCGAGGCGAAGCTGAAGAACAGGATCATCAGCAACAGGCTGGCGAAGGCCAGCAGCTTCTGGCGCGCCGCCGGGTTGAACAGGCGGGCGCGCAGGCCCGGGGGGGGGAAGCATTGTTGGCCATGGTGGATGAGGGGGTGGCGGAGTGGATATTGTTTGCCATGATCGGTTTGTCTCTCTTTGTAAGGTCTGGGTGCCTGCGACCGTTATTGCGCCACGGCCGACTCGCGCTGCGTGGCCAGCTGCATGATGTTTTCCTGGGTGGCCTGGGCGCGGGCGAGTTCACCCGTCACGCGGCCCTCGCACATCACCAGGATGCGGTGGCTCATGCGCAGCACTTCGGGCAGCTCGGAAGAAATCATCACGATGGCCTTGCCTTGCTCGGCCAGGGCATCGAGGAGTTTATAGATCTCGCTCTTGGCGCCGATATCGATGCCGCGCGTGGGCTCGTCGAAGAAGAGAATGTCGCAGTCGCGCAGCAGCCACTTGGCAATCACGATCTTTTGCTGGTTGCCGCCCGAGAGCAGGCGAGCCTGCTGTTCCACCGAAGGGGTCTTGATGGCCAGCTGGCGTACGTAGCCCTGCGCCACTTCACGCATGGCGCGCTGGTCCATGAAGCCCGCCCTGGTAAAGCGGCCCATGCTGGAGAGGGCGATGTTGGCCTGCACATCCATGCCCACGGCCAGTCCGAAATGCTTGCGGTCTTCGGACAGATAGCCGATGCCATGCGCCACCGCATCGGCCGGCTGGCGGATCACGGCCTTGCCGCCGTGGATGAAGATCTCGCCCGACTCCAGCGGATCGGCACCGAAGATGGCGCGCGCTACTTCGGTACGACCCGCACCCATCAGGCCGGCGAAACCGAGGATCTCTCCCTTGCGCAAGGTGAAGCTGACGTCGCGGATGGCCCGGCCACGATTCAAGCCGCGCACTTCCAGCACCACCTCGTTGCCCGAAGTATCGGGCGGAATGCGCTGCTCGCCGTCAAGGGCGCGGCCCACCATCATGGAAATGATGGTATCCATGGAGGTGCCCTGCATGGGCACGGTGGCGATGTACTTGCCATCGCGCATGACGCTGACGCGATCAGCGATCTGGCGCAGCTCATCCATCTTGTGCGAGATGTAGACGATGCCCACGCCCTGGGCCTGCAGGTCGCGGATGATGCGGAACAGCTCGGCGATCTCGGCATTGTTCAGGGCGGCGGTAGGCTCATCCATGATGAGCACGCGCGAATCGAAGGACAGGGCCTTGGCGATTTCCACCATCTGCTGGCGCGCCACGGTCAGCTCGCCCACCGGGGTGCGCGGGTCCATGTCCAGCCGCATGCGCTCGAAGATGGCGGCGGCCTGGCGGTTCAGCTGGTCTTCGTCAATGATGAGCCCGAAGCCCTTGCGCGGCTCGCGGCCGATGAAGATGTTCTGGGCCGCCGAGAGGTGGTTCATCAGGTTCAGTTCCTGATGGATGATGCCGATGCCCAGCGCCTGAGCCTGGCGCGGCTCGGTGATCTCCACCGGCTTGCCGTCGAGCAGGATGTCGCCGCCGTCGCGCTGGTAGACCCCGGAGAGGATCTTCATGAGCGTGGATTTGCCGGCGCCGTTCTCGCCCATCAGGGCGTGGACCTCACCGGCCACCAGTTCGAACTGGCAATTGTCCAGCGCCAGCACGCCGGGAAAGCGCTTGCTGACGTTGCGCAGCTGGATCAGCGGTCTTGCCGATGCCGTCCCAGCCGCGCGGGCTTGTGTCTCGTAGTCTTGTTGCATGCTCACCTCGGATGTGGATGCATTGCCGGCCTGGGATGCTCCATGGCCATCATTTGCGCGACTCTGCGGCCGCTGCTGTTTTCGGTACTACCTTGATTGCGTGCTGCCTACTGTACCGCCTTGCGAAAAACTTAGAAAGCGATTTGCAAAAACTAAACTTTGCCGCCACGCAAACTTAATCTTCCTGTGCAGCCAGGTCGAAGATACGCGCCATCGGCACCCACTTCTGCCCGGCTGGCGTCCATGGCGTAGGAGCCTGGAAGCGCCACATCAGTTCTTCCCATGCCCGCACCTTGGGATCGCTCTCGCTGGCTGCGGCCATGGCGGCGGCGTCAAAGCGGGAGTCATCGGTTTCCATGACCATCACCATGCGCGTGCCCAGGCGATAGATTTCCATCCCGGTTACGCCCTGCTCGCGCAGGTGCGCGGCGATCTCGGGCCAGATGCGCTGGTGATGCTGCTCATATTCGGCGATGAGCGCGGCATCGTCCTTGAGGTCGAGGGCCAGTACGGTACGCATGGCGGTCTCAGGTCAGGGCGCGGTCGAGATGGGTATAGCCCCCATCGACGAAAACCCACTGCCCGGTGGTATGCGACGAGCGGCCCGAGAGCAGGAACACCGCCATGTCGGCCATTTCCTCGGAGGTCGTAAAACGCTTGCCCAGCGGGATCTTGCTGGTGATGGCGTCCAGTTTCTCTTGCGGATTCTCGAAGGTGGCGATCCATTTCTCGTAGAGCGGGGTCATCACTTCGGCCGGGATCAGGGCATTGACGCGCACGCCATCGTCCCGCAAGGAAGCGGCCCATTCGCGCGTCAACGACAACTGCGCGCCCTTGGAGGCGCAATAGCCGCTGGTATTGCCCTGCCCGGTCAGCGCGGTCTTGGAAGAGACGTTGAGGATGGCGCCGCGCGTGGCCTTCAGGTGCGGCACGCAGTAATGCGCCATCACGTAATAGTGGATCAGATTGCGTTCCAGCGAGGCGACGAATGCATTGCGCCCGGCCTCCAGGCCCACGCTGTCGTTGACGCCGGCATTGTTGACCAGCCCGTCCAGGCGGCCGAAGCGGCGCACCGTCTCGGCCACCGCTTCGCCGCAGCGCGCCTCATCCTGCAGCTCCAGCTGGAACAGGGCGGCGCGCGGCTGCAACGCGGTCAGCCGGCTCCAGAACTGCGGCTCCGGTTCGCTGCGCGCAAACACCACCGGAATGGCCCCCTCGGCCGCCAGCTGCATACTGATCGCGCCGCCGATGCCGGAAGCGCCGCCGGTCACGATGACCACCTTCTCTTGCAGGTTCAAATCCACGTCAGTCTCCGTTTTCGTTCATCTTTTCGTGGGGGAATGCCGCTCAGCCCCGGAACCGGTACTGTTCCAGTGAAGCCGGCTTCATTTCGATGGAAAACCCCGGCAAAACGGGCGGCATGTAGGCCGCATTGCGGATCACGCAGGGATCGACGAAGTGCTCGTGCAGGTGATCCACGTATTCGGTCACCCGCCCTTCCTTGCTGCCGGAAATGCACAGGTAGTCGATCATCGACAGGTGCTGCACGTATTCGCACAGGCCCACGCCGCCAGCGTGCGGGCACACCACCTTGCCATACTTGGCGGCCATGAGCATGACGGCCAGGATTTCATTGACGCCACCGAGGCGGCAGGAATCGATCTGCACCACGTCGATGGCATCGCGCATGATGAACTGCTTGAAGAGCACGCGGTTCTGGCACATCTCGCCGGTGGCGACCTTGACCGCACCAATGCCGGCGCGGATCTTGCGATGCCCTTCCACGTCGTCCGGGCTGGTCGGTTCCTCGATGAACCAGGGTTTGGCGAAGGCCAGCTGGTTGACCCAATCGATGGCCTGGTCCACTTCCCACACCTGGTTGGCATCGATCATCAGATTGCGCTGCGGCCCCAGCACCTCGCGGGCGATGCGCACGCGGCGCTTGTCGTCTTCCAGGTCGCGGCCGACCTTGAGCTTGACGTAGTTGAAGCCCTGGTCGATGGCTTCCTGGCACAGGCGGCGCAGCTTGGCATCGTCATAGCCCAGCCAGCCGGCCGAGGTGGTGTAGCAGGGATAGCCTTCCTGCTCCAGGATGCGCAGGCGTTCGGCCTTGCCGGCCGCCTTCTCACGCAGCAGCGCGAGGGCTTCGTCCGGGGTGATGCAATCGGTGATGTAGCGGAAATCGATGGTGCGCACCAGTTCCTCGGGCGACATGTCAGCCACCAGTTTCCAGACCGGTTTGCCGGCCGCCTTGGCCCACAGGTCCCAGGCGGCATTGACCACGGCGCCGGTGGCCAGGTGGATGGCGCCCTTGTCCGGGCCGATCCAGCGCAACTGGCTGTCGGAGGTGACGTGGCGCCAGAAGCGGCCCATGTCGGCGGCGATCCAGTCCAGCTCCAGCCCCACCACCAGATGCTCCATGGCGCGAATGGCGGCGCAGCAGATCTCGTTGCCGCGGCCGATGGTGAAGGTCAGGCCGTGGCCCTTGAGTTCTTCATTGTCGGTATCGAGGATGACGTAGGCGGCGGAGTAATCCGGATCCGGATTCATCGCATCGGACCCATCCAGCGATTGCGAAGTGGGGAAGCGCACGTCCAGCACGCGCAGGGCGGTAATTTTGGTCATCGGTCTCTAGCGTGGATGCCGCTGCGGCAAGATGCCGCCGGTCGGCAGGACAGTCGTGGCGAACTGCCCGGGGTGATCGTCTCCGGGGCCGGGCCCCTTTTTTGATTTCTCTCACAAATAAAATTTATTTTTATCTGTGAGTGCCAGAGCATAACCCCGATTATCCTCTCATTGCAGGGCTGACCCGATGAAGTTTCCGACCGGATTGATATCGGTTTTGGGATGACAATGCATCGCCAAGGGGCCGTTCATGAAAAATAATTTTACGAATAAAATTATTTTTCACCAAAATCCCCTACAATCCGGCCCCAGAAACCCCGTCCATTCGTTGCGACTTGCCGACCACTGCGCCCGGAACGCCATGCCCAGAACCCGCAAAATCAATCCCGCCGATGCCCCTGCCGTGCAGACGGCCACCGACCATGAAGAGGAACAGGCTGGCGGCAAGACACGCTACGCTGCGCCGGCGCTGGACAAAGGACTGGACATCCTAGAACTGCTGAGTCGCTCTGAACAGATGCTGACCCTGAACCAGATTTCCAAGCAACTGGGGCGCAGCGTCAACGAAATCTTTCGCATGGTGGTCACGCTGGAACAGCGTGGCTACCTGGTGGCCGACAACGATCACTACCGGCTCTCGCTGAAACTGTTCGAGCTGGCCCATCATCATCAGCCGATCCGCTCGCTGGTCAGCACCGCGCTTCCCCACATGCGCGAACTGGCCAATCGGTCGATGCAATCGACGCACCTCACCGTCTATGAAGCGGGCCGCGTCATCGTGGTGGCGCAGGTGGACAGCCCCGAGCGCTGGGCCTTCGGCCTCAAGGTCGGCGCGCTGGTGAGTCTCACCGACACGGCCTCGGGGCACGTGCTGCTGGCCTTCCGAGATGAGGCCGAACGCGCCAGCATGCTGGCCGCCCACGTGCGTATGGATGGCGAACAGGAAATCGAGACGGCGCAACTGATGCGCCAGATCGAGGACACGCGCAAACGCGGTCACTCGCGCATGGAAAGCCGGCAGATCCGGGGCGTGGTCAACCTGTCCTATCCGGTCATGGGCGCCAACAACCGCATGCTGGCGGCCTTGAACGTGCCCTACATCGAACGCATCGACAAGAAGGTCAACCCCAGCCTGGACGAGGTGCAAGGCATCGTGCAGGAAATTTCGGCACGGCTGTCGCGCCTGATGGGGGATTCGAGTTTCGGGTCCTAAAGCCGGACCCGATGGCGAGGTAGCGCATGCCGGTCAAGGCAGGCGCTTGATGGGATCAACCCGCGAAACGCACTTCGGGCAGGCCGCGTACATCCGGCAGGGGCACGCTGAACAAGGCACCGGCCAGTTTGTCTGCGGCGCGCTGCCCGGCGCTCATGCCTTCGTGCGCCGTGGTGACGAACAGGGTATCGAAGGCAGCTCCACCGAAAGCCACGCAGGACGGCTGCGCCGTGGGCAGCTCGATGATGCGGTCGATGCTGCCGTCCGGCGCGAAACGCACCACACGCGCCCCGCCCCACTGGGCGTTCCACAGGTAGCCGTCGGCATCGACGGTCGAGCCATCCGGGCCACCCGGCTGCGGCGCCAGATCGGCGAAGACGCGTTGATGGGTGACGGCACCGCTGGCGGTGTCGTAATCGCAGACCATGATCTTGCCGGCCATGGAGTCGCAGTGATACATCAGCTTGCCGTCGAGGCTGAAGCAGATGCTGTTGGAAATGGCGATGCCGGGCAGCGCCAGGCGCTCCAGGCTCAGGTCGGCATTGAGGCGATAAAAGCTGGCGATGGGCGCACGGCCGGCATCTTCGTTAAGCGTGCCGAAGACGAAGCGGCCCTGGCGGTCGCAGCGGCCGTCGTTTAAGCGCGTGGTCGGCAGGTCGTCTTCGATGCGGCAGATCGGGCTGATGTTGCCCGTGTCCAGATCCAGGAAGGCCAGGCGCGATTCCAGTCCGATCAGCAGACGCCGGGTATCGGCCGTGAAGGCGAAGCAGCACAGGCGTTCCGGCATGCCCCAGCTGCGCGTGGCACCGCTGGCAGGATCGTGGTTCCACAGGCGGGAGGCATGGATGTCGGTCCAGAAGACCGTCTGCGAGCGCTCGCACCACAGTACGCCTTCACCCAGTTCATGATGTCCGTCTACCAGCAATTGCGCATTCATCTTGGTTTCGCCTGCCAATCAAGTTCAAGTCAATGAAATAAACAATATAAATCGTTTGAAAGAGGTGCGATGCTGCACCCAATGACAACAAACGACAAAAAAGGGTGGGCTTGCGCCCACCCTCAACTACATCAAGACCACCTCAGGAAGGATTACAGATACTGCTGTTCGTTACATCAGAACGAGTGGGCGATACCGAAGTAACCGCCGGTCTGCTTCAGGCCGGACACGCCCAGGTTGCCGCCGTTTTCCAGCTGGTGGCTGGCACCGGTGCCGTTGCGGACGGTACCGACGTCAACGTACAGCAGGGTACGCTTGGACAGGAAGTAGTTCACACCAGCCATGTACATGTTGGCAGTACCACCGCCGTTACCCACGCCGGCCGAGCTGACCGAAGCGTTGTTGGCGTTGACGTGGAACCAGCCGCCAACCAGTTGGAATTGCGGGGTCACGTCATAGTTCGCGCCGATCCAGTACTGGTTCGCACGATCCGGTGCACCCGAGACTGCATCGGCAGCACGCAGGTTTTCCCAGCCGACGAACATCTTCAGCTTGTCGAACTTGTAGGTACCGCCGACGATCAGCTCCTTGGAGTGGACCCAGATGTCGCTGTAGTTGCCGTTGGCATCGCGCACGGTGTCATAAATCACGCGCAGTTCCAGGCCGTTCTTCTGGTAGGCCAGCGAGATGCCGTCCTTGCGGCCATCGCTGGTGCCAGCATTGGTCACGCCACCGTTGAACGAACCCGGCTTTTCGCCCAGGCTGGTCTGCAGGCCGACGGTGAAACCGCCCATGTCAGGGCTGTTGTACTCAATGATGTTGGACGCACCCGGCCAGTTGCGGCCGTTGACCAGGCTGGCCGTACCGATGGCTTGCTGGCCGGTCGGATCCAGATACCAGATGTCATTGTTGATGAACAGGTTCTTGCCGAACTTGACCGAACCGGCCGATGCCGAGGACAGGCCGACGTAGGAACGGCGGTTGAACAGTGCGGTACCGTTGCTGGTATCAGAACCGTTGAAGGCGCCCTTGGTCGAGTTGAAACCGGATTCCAGCAGGAAGAAGGCATTGGTACCGCCGCCCAGGTCTTCCGTGCCCTTGAAGCCGATCATGCTGGTGCCCCATTGGTTGTTGGCAGCGCTCCAGCGGGTGCCGGTGCCATTGGTACCGGCATTGGTCAGGAAGTCGACGCCGGCCACAACACGGCCGTAGATGGTCACGCTGCTGGTCTGCGCCTGCGCCTGTGCCGAGAACGCGCCCATCAGCGCGAGCGCGCACAGGGTCTTTGCTCCAATAAAGGATGGCTTCACTTGCTTCATGAATAGTCTCCGTGGATATTGCCGTTTAAAATTTTTTTCGTCGGTGGGCTTGGCCGTGCAGCGTTGCACTTCAGACCCCTGGAGCCTGACGGGCTCCTGACAGTCTCCCAACTTGTTGTTTTGATGCTGCCCGACCTTCTCTTCTTTCATTCCGGTGCTGAGCTGGTTGTCTCCTGTACAGCCCGGAATGTGGCTAGATACTAAGTATTCGGTTCATGTCTTTCCAATGAAATCTTTAGCAATTCCGATATGCGATTTGATATCATCAATTCCTAATAAAAAAATGATTGAAAAAATTTAGAAAACCGTCCCCGGAGACTTATGAAAAACAGTGACCCGAACTGGTTTCTGCGGGCCCGATTGAAGACTCGCCAGCTTCTTCTGCTGATCGCCCTAGACGACACCCGTAACATCCACCGCGCTGCCAGCGAGCTCAACATGACGCAGCCGGCTGCTTCCAAGCAACTCAAGGATCTTGAGGACATGCTGGGCGTGTCGCTGTTCGAGCGCCTGCCGCGCGGCATGCGGCCCACCATCTATGGCGAGGCCATGATCCGCCACGCGCGCATGGCCCTGACCAGCCTGTCCAAGGCGCATGAAGACATCGTGGCCCTGAAGTCCGGCCTGTCCGGCCAGGTCGACGTGGGCGTGATCCTCTCGCCCGGCATGGCCCTGTTGCCGCCGGCCATCGCGCGGGTCAAGGAACAGGCGCCGATGCTGCGCATCGGGGTCGAAGTGGAAAGCAGCAACATCCTGCTCTCGCGCCTCTTGCACGGGGAACTGGACTTCATCATCGGCCGCATCCTCGACGAGGAAGCCCGTGGCGGACTGCTCTATGAAGAGCTGGCCGACGAGCCGGTCTGTGCCGTGGCGCGCGTGGGCCACCCCTTCCACACCCGCACCGACCTGAGCCTGGCCGACCTGGCCGGCGAGGCCTGGATCATGGCCCCCAAGGGCAGCATCCTGCGCGCGCGCTGCGACCAGATGTTCCGCGAGCAAGGCCTGGCGCCGCCTTCCAACGTGGTCGATACCACCGCGATCCTGTTCATTACGAGCCTGTTGCAGCAGACCGATTTCATCTATGCGATGCCTACCGAGGTGGCGCGCTACTACACCCAGGCGCGCCTGATGGACATCCTGCCCATCGAGTTGCCCTGCCGCATGGCGGGCTTCGGCATCATCACGCGCCAGGACAACCTGCTCTCGCCGGGCGCCAACCTGGTCCTGCAGTCGATCCGCGAAGTGGCAAAAATGATTTATTGATCGCTGCGGATGCCCGGCATGCAGCATGCCGGGGTCGGGCCGGTGCGCCGAGTTTTATTAAGTAATGTAAGGAAGCGTAAGTCTGTCTGAAAACGCCAAAAATCGCCGGACACAAATTCTCGTCACGCCCGCAAAACTTAAAAAAATCGCTGCAAAAAAACAACACTTCAACGGCGAAAAAAACTAAGTTTTTTGAAGCTGTCATACAGCTTTTGAACACATTCCCAGGCAGCCTGGCCGACGTTTTCCTGGATGCGAGCGTTTGCGCAAAATTTGCGCAAAAAAAGAGTCGCCGTCTGGCGACTCTCTTGCAGCGGCACGACGGCGCAGGCATCGCTGCGGCTACACCGTCGCCAATGCCATCCTCACACCCATCCGGCGTCGACGATGAATTCCTGCGCGGTGCACATCGCGCTGTCGTCAGCAGCCAGGAACAGCACCATGCGCGCCAGGTGCCAGGGCAGCAGGTCGCCCTGCAGGCACTGGTTGCGGGCAATCGACTTCTTGCCTTCTTCATCCAGCCACAGCTTGATCTGGCGTTCGGTCATGACCCAGCCCGGCGTCACGGTATTGACGCGGATCTTGTGCGGACCAAGGTCACGAGCCAGGCCGCGCGTGAGGCCCAGGGTCGAGGCCTTGGCCGTGGTGTAGACCGGGAAGCCGCCACCGGACTGGTGCCAGCTGATCGAGCTGAAGTTGATGATGGAGCCGCCACCGCGGCGCTTCATGCCTTCCACCACGGACTGCACGGCGAAGAAGGACGGACGCTGGTTGATGGCGATACGATCGTTCCAGTATTCCAGCGTCACCTCTTCCAGCTTGTGGCGCTGGTCGTTGGCGGCATTGTTGACCAGCACGTCGAAGTCGCCCAGCTCAGCTTGCAGCTCGGCAATGGTGGCCTGGAATGCCGGGATGTCGCGCAGGTCGCAATGCCGGAACAGCGGCTTGGGATGACCGGCCGCCGCCACTTCATTGCACAGCGCTTCGCTGGCTTCGGTGGCGATATCGACGAATGCGACGTGTGCACCTTGTTGCGCAAACGCTTCGACGATGGCCGCACCAATGCCGGTGCCACCGCCGGTGATGAAGACGCGCTTGCCCTTCAGGCTGGGGAAGCTCGCCAGTTGTACGTTCTGGGGAGTGTTGCTCATGGAGTTTCCTTGCTCTGCGATGCCCACGCCAGGCGTGGGCATCGGTTCGGATGGAGTGAGGTGAAGATCAGTGCGAATGCTTGGGCACGGCCGCGCCACGGCAACCGACCAGGAAGTCGAAGTCGCAGCCTTCGTCAGCCTGCAGCACGCGGTCCACGTACAGGGACTGGTAGCCACCGGCCATTTCCGGCTTGCGCTCGGCCAGTACCTTGGCGCGCTCGGCCAGGCGGCGTTGCATCTCTTCTTCGCTGATGTCCAGCTGCAGCTTGCCGGCATAGGCATCGAGCTCGATGAAGTCGCCATCCTGGACGATGCCCAGCGGGCCGCCGGCGGCCGCTTCCGGCGCCACGTGCAGGATCACGGTGCCATAGGCGGTGCCGCTCATGCGCGCATCCGAAATACGGACCATATCTTTCACACCAGTGGCCAGCACCTTGGGCGGCAAGCCCATGTTGCCCACTTCGGCCATGCCCGGATAACCCTTGGGGCCGACATTCTTCATCACCAGCACGCAACTGGCATCGACGTCCAGGTCGGGATCGTTGATGCGTTCCTTGTAGTGGTTGAAGTCCTCGAAGACCACGGCACGGCCGCGATGCTTCATCAGTTCGGGCGTGGCCGCCGAGGGCTTGAGCACGGCACCGCGCGGGGCCAGGTTGCCGCGCAGGATGCAGATGCCGCCATCTTCGATCAGCGGCTTGGCCAGCGGGCGCACCACTTCATCGTTGTAGATCGGCGCATCCTTGACGTTATCCCACATGGTCTGGCCGTTGACGGTCAGGGCATCCTTGTGCGGCAGCAGGTCGGCTTCGCCCAGGCGGCGCAGCACGGCCGGCAGGCCACCGGCGTAATAGAACTCTTCCATCAGGAAGCGGCCCGACGGCTGCAGGTCGACGATGGTCGGGGTGCCACGGCCGATGCGGGTCCAGTCTTCCAGCTCCAGGTCCACGCCGATGCGGCCGGCGATGGCCTTCAGGTGGATCACCGCGTTGGTGGAACCGCCGATGGCAGCATTGGTGCGAATGGCGTTTTCGAAGGCCTTGCGGGTCAGGATCTTGGAGAGGGTCAGTCCTTCCCACACCATGTCGACGATACGCATGCCGGACAGGTGGGCCAGCACGTAGCGGCGCGCATCCACGGCCGGAATGGCGGCATTGTGCGGCAGCGACACGCCCAGCGACTCGGCCATGCAAGCCATGGTGGAGGCGGTACCCATGGTGTTGCAGGTACCGGCCGAACGCGACATGCCGGCTTCGGCCGCCATGAAGTCGTGGATGGTGATTTCACCGGCCTTGACCTGTTCCGACAATTGCCACACCACGGTGCCCGAACCGATGTCGCGGCCCTGGTGCTTGCCGTTCAACATCGGGCCACCGGTCACCACGATGGCCGGCACGTCGCAGCTGGCCGCGCCCATCAGCAGGGCCGGCGTGGTCTTGTCGCAGCCGGTCAGCAGGACCACGGCGTCGATGGGATTGCCGCGAATGGATTCTTCCACGTCCATGCTGGCCAGGTTGCGGGTCAGCATGGCGGTGGGACGCAGGTTGGATTCGCCATTGGAGAACACCGGGAACTCCACCGGGAAGCCACCGGCTTCGATGATGCCGCGACGCACGTGTTCGGCGACCTTGCGGAAGTGGGCATTGCAGGGCGTGAGCTCGGACCAGGTATTGCAGATGCCGATGACCGGCTTGCCCTGGAACTCGTGGTCGGGGATGCCCTGGTTCTTCATCCAGCTGCGGTACATGAAACCGTTCTTGTCGGCGGTCCCGAACCAGCCGGCCGAGCGCAGGGTGCGGCTCTTGTCTTTTTTGTCGCTACTCATTGTTGAATTCCCGAATGACAGAAAACGAAGGATCTGGTGCCGAATGCAAAAGGCGGGCACTGCGCCCGCCTTGCCTCATCCGGCTTACTTGTTCTTGTTGTAGACGTCGAAGCAAACCGCCATCAGCAGGACCAGGCCCTTGATCATCTGCTGGTAGTCGATGCCGATGCCCATGATGGACATGCCGTTGTTCATCACGCCCATGATGAAGGCGCCGATGACCGCGCCCATGACCTTGCCCACGCCACCCGAGGCCGAGGCGCCACCGATGAAGCAGGCGGCGATCACGTCCAGCTCGAAGCCCAGGCCGGCCTTGGGGGTCGCCGTGTTCAGACGGGCCGCAAAGATCAGCCCGGCCAGCGCGGCCAGCACGCCCATGTTGACGAAGGTGAAGAAGGACACGCGTTCGGTCTTGATACCCGACAGCTTGGCCGCTTTTTCATTGCCGCCCACGGCGTAGACACGGCGGCCCAGGGTGGTACGGCTGGTGATGAAGGTATAGAGCACCATCAGCGCGAACATGATGATGAGCACGTTGGGCATGCCGCGATAGGTCGACAGCAGGTAGCTGAAGGCGATGATGGCGGCCGCGAAGATGGCGTTCTTGAGCAGGAAGAACGTGACCGGCTCGTCTTCCATACCGTGCTTGGTCTGCTTGCGGCGGCCATGCAGCTTGACCAGGATCAGCACCACGGCCGCGATCACGCCCACGATCAGGGAGGTGGTACGGAAGGTGGCGTTGCCGGTCAGCTCAGGGATGAAGCCCGAGGACAGCATCTGGAAAGTCTGCGGGAACGGGCCCAGGGACTGGCCTTGCAGCAGCGCCAGCGCCATGCCCTTGAAGACCAGCATGCCGGCCAGGGTGACGATGAAGGACGGGATCTTGAAGTAGGCGATCCAGTAACCCTGCGCCGCGCCGATCAGGCCACCGGCGATCAGGCAGACGATGGAGGCCGGCACGAAGCCCCAGCCGTAATCCACCATCAGGACGGCCGCCAGTGCACCGATCAGGCCCACCACCGAACCCACCGACAGGTCGATGTGGCCGGCCACGATCACCATCAGCATGCCCAGGGCCATGATGACGATGTAGCTGTTTTGCAGGACCAGGTTGGTCAGGTTCAGCGGACGCATCAGCGTGCCGTCGGTCATGATCTGGAAGAAGGCCATGATGGCCACCAGCGACATCAGCATGCCGTATTCGCGCATGTTGTTCTTCAGGAAGCTGCCGTAGTCCTTCTTCTCGACGGCGCCGCTGGCGACGACCGGTTTCTTGCTCATGTCAATGCTCTCCATTGTCTTGCTCCTCGGTACTCTCTGGTCTTGATGGACTTTATGGGTGTTGCCGCCGGTTTGGCTCCGGCTTGGTGTCTTGCGTTCAGGCGGCCCGGGACAGGCCGGGCTCATCGATGCGCTTGTTGCGCATGATGGCGCGCATGATGTTTTCCTGCGTGGCCTCGGCCTTGGGCAGATGGCCCACGAACTGGCCCTCGTTCATCACGTAGATGCGGTCGCACATGCCCAGCAGTTCCGGCATTTCCGACGAGATCATGATGATGCACTTGCCGTCGGCCGCCAGCTTGCTGATGATGTTGTAGATCTCGAACTTGGCGCCGACATCGATGCCGCGCGTGGGTTCGTCCAGGATCAGCACCTCGGGCTGCGAGAACAGCCACTTCGACAGCACCACCTTCTGCTGGTTGCCGCCGGAGAGGTTGACCACCTTCTGCAACACGCTGGAACAGCGGATGCGCATCTGCGCCTTGAAGTCGGCAGCGATCTTGTACTCGCGCGCCTCGTCGATGACGGTGTGCTCGGAAACGCCGCCCAGGTTGGCCAGCGAGATGTTCTTCTTGATGTCGTCTTCCAGCACCAGGCCATCGCCCTTGCGGTCTTCGGTGACGTAGGCAATACCCTTGTCGATGGCTTTCTCGATGGTGGACAGGTCCACCGGCTTGCCATGCAGGAAGGCCTGGCCGCTGATCTTCTTGCCGTAGGCACGGCCGAAGATGCTCTTGGCCAGTTCGGTACGGCCCGCGCCCATCAGACCTGCGATGCCGACGATCTCGCCGGCGCGCACGGTCATGTTGACGTCCTTGATGGCCAGGCGGTCCGAGTGCAGCGGGTGGTGCACGCGCCAGTCGCGCACCTCGAAGATGACCTCGCCGATCTGCGGGTCGCGCTGCGGATAGCGGTCGGCCATTTCGCGGCCCACCATGTGCTGGATGATGCGGTCTTCGCTGATCGGTTCAGCGCGGCAGTCGAAGGTATCGACCGTGGTGCCGTCGCGCAGCACGGTGATGGAATCGGCCACCTTGGAAATTTCGTTGAGCTTGTGCGAAATCAGGATCGAGGCAATGCCCTGGCGCTTCAGTTCCAGCAGCAGTTCCAGCAAGGCATCGGAGTCGCTTTCGTTCAGGCTGGCGGTCGGCTCATCCAGAATCAGCAGCTTGACTTCCTTGGAGAGCGCCTTGGCGATCTCGATCAACTGCTGCTTGCCCACGCCCAGGTCGCCCACCTTGGTCAGCGGCGACTCCTTCAGGCCCACCTTGGCCAGCAGTTCCTTGGCGCGCACGTAGGACTGCTCCCAGTCGATCACGCCGCCACGGGCTTGCTCATTGCCAAGGAAGAGGTTTTCCATCACCGACAGCAGCGGCACCAGGGCCAGCTCCTGGTGGATGATGATGATGCCCAGGTGTTCGCTGTCGCGGATATCCTTGAAGGCACGCACCTCACCCTTGTAGACGATATCGCCGGAATAGGTGCCGTGCGGGTAGACCCCGGAGAGCACCTTCATCAGCGTGGACTTGCCGGCGCCGTTCTCGCCGACGATCGCATGGATCTCGCCTTCGCGCACCGCCAGGTTGACGTTGTTCAACGCCTTCACACCCGGGAAGCTTTTCTCGATGCCGCGCATTTCCAGAATGTTGCTCATGATGCTGACCTCTCTTTTGCCGGCCTGGCGTGAATCACGTAGCCGGACTTGTTTGTCTCTTGCGCGTTGCAGTGGGGCAAGCGCGACTTCCTGAAAGAATTAGTCCCGCACAGAGCGGGACCATGCTGTTCTTCTTGCGGTATTTTCTTGTTCTTGTTGAGTGCTGAGATGTTGCCACGGGCAACGCCTGCATCGGAATGCGGCGCGCCCGCTTGCTACCGGATGATGCTTACTTCAGTTGTGCTTCGGTGTAGTAGCCGCTGCCAACCAGGATTTCCTTCCAGTTCGACTTGTCGACCACGACCGGCTTCAACAGGTAGGACGGCACGACCTTCACGCCGTTGTTGTAGGTCTTGGTGTCGTTGATCTGGGGCTGCTTGCCACCCAGGACGGCATCGACCATACCGACGGTGACCTTGGCCAGTTCGCGGGTGTCCTTGAAGATGGTGGAGTACTGCTCGCCACGGATGATGGACTTGACCGAAGGCACTTCCGCATCCTGGCCCGAGACATACGGGAACGGCTGTTGCGGGGTGCCGTAGCCGACGCCGCGCAGCGAGGACAGGATACCGATGGACAGGCCGTCATACGGGGACAGCACGGCGTTGACCTTGGCGTTGGTGTAGAAGGCCGACAGCAGGTTGTCCATACGGGCTTGTGCGGTCGCCGGATCCCAGCGCAGGGTCGCTACCTTGTCCATGCCCATCTGCTTGGAACGCACCACCAGCTTGCCGCTGTCGATGTAGGGCTTGAGCACCGACATGGCACCGTTGTAGAAGAAGAAGGCGTTGTTGTCGTCCGAGGAACCACCGAACAGTTCGATGTTGAACGGACCCTTGCCTTCCTTCAGGCCCAGGGCTTTTTCCAGCGATTGCGCCTGCAGCACTCCGACCTGGAAGTTGTCGAAGGTTGCGTAGTAGTCGACGTTCTTGGAACCACGGATCAGGCGGTCATAGGCGATGACCTTGACGCCCTTGTCGGCGGCCTTCTGCAGCACGTCGGTCAGGGTGGTGCCGTCGATGGCGGCGATCACCAGCACCTTGGCGCCCTTGGTCAGCATGTTCTCGATCTGGGACAGCTGGTTGGGGATGTCGTCTTCGGCGTATTGCAGGTCGGTCTGGTAGCCCTTTTCCTTCAAGACCTTGACCATGTTGTTGCCGTCGGCGATCCAGCGGGCCGAGGACTTGGTGGGCATGGCCACGCCGACCAGTGCCTTGCTCTGTGCGCTCACCTGTGCGCTGATGGACATCAGGGTGACGCCCAGGCCGAGGGCAATGCCGCTCAATACGGATTTGATTTTCATGCTTCGAGTCTCCAGTCTCATTGTTGGAATGGCGTGTTGTAGTTATCTAAAACAGCGCCGCGATTTCTGATGAATGTCATGCAGAGCAACTGTTTTGCGGGCTCTACATTAATTGCTTTACCAATACATTTCTAATGATTTTTTGAGCGTAATGGATATGTTTTTCGGTATAACTCCCTCTATGTAAAGTTATCTTAATTAAGCTTAAAAAATCCCGCCTAAGCCACGGCTGGCGCGGCTTTCGCCGATCCGGCCGGTTGGCCGCGCAGGGCGCCCAGTGAAATGACACGCTGCGCGACGCAAAAGACGAACAGCAGCCCGCCAATGAAGATCTTGGTCCACCAGGAACTGAGGGTGCCATCGAAGGCAATGAGGGTCTGGATCACGCCAAGGATGAGCACACCGGTGAGCGTGCCGGCCACATAACCATAGCCGCCGGTGAGCAAGGTGCCGCCGATGACCACGGCCGCAATCGCATCCAGCTCCACGCCTTGTGCATGCAGCCCGTAACCCGAGAGCATGTAGAAAGAAAACAGCACCCCCGCCACCGATGCGCAGAATCCGCTGAAGGCATACACCAGGACCTTGGTGCGGCCCACCGGCAAGCCCATCAGCAGCGCCGAATGCTCGCTGCCGCCGATGGCGTAGACGGCACGGCCGAAGCGCGTACCGTGCGCCATCCAGATTGCCACGGCCAGCACCAGCAAAGCGATGACCACGCTGGGAGAAATGAACAGGCCGGCGAACTCCAGCCGCGTCTGCGACAGCTCCACGAACAGCGGCTCATCAATGGTGATGGAATTGATGCTGATGAGGTAGCACAGCCCGCGCGCCAGGAACATCCCGGCCAGCGTGACGATGAAGGCCTGCAGCTTGAAGTAGTGGATCATCGCGCCCATGGCCGCACCGAAGCCCGCCCCCATCAGCAGCACGGTAGCGATCACCAGGAGCGGCGGCCAGTGCCAGTTCTGCAGCAGGAAGGCCGCCACCATGGTAGTCAGCGCCAACACGGAACCGACCGACAGGTCGATGCCGCCGGAGAGGATGACGAAGGTCATGCCGATGGCCACCACCAGCAGGAAGGCGTTGTCGATCAGGAGATTCAACATCACCTGCGGCGACAGGAAGCCATCATAGCCAAGCGCCCCGGCCACCAGCATCAGCACCAGCAACACCACGGTGACCATGGACGTGAACCACGGCGCGTGCGAAGCGCGCCGCAAGGAAGAAACGAGCATCATGATTTGGACATCCTCAACATGCGGCGAAATTGCGGCGACTGCGACAGGCAGACCAGGAAGACCACGATGGACTTGACCACCATGTTGACTTCAGGCGGCACGCCCAGCGAATAAATCGTATAAGTCAGGGTCTGGATGATGAGCGCGCCGATGACGCTGCCCACCAGGCTGAACTTGCCCCCGGCCAGCGAGGTGCCGCCCAGCGTGACGGCCAGGATGGCATCGAGCTCCAGCAAGAGACCGGCGTTGTTGGCGTCGGCGCTCTTGATGTTGGAGGCGATCATCAGCCCGGCCAGGCCGGCACAGGCACTGCAGAACATGTAGACGAAAAAGATCAGCGCAGCGGTGCGGATACCGGCCAGGCGCGAGGCCACCGGATTGATGCCGACCGATTCGATGAACAGGCCCAGCGCGGTCTTCTTCATCAGCAGCGCCAGCAGCACGAACATGCCCCCGGCGATGGTGAGCGAGAACGGCAAGCCGAACAGATAGCCGCCTCCCAGGAAGAAGAAGGGCTTGTAGTAGACCGTCACGATCTGGCCGTCCGTGAGCAACTGCGCCAGCCCGCGTCCGGCCACCATCAGGATCAGCGTGGCGATGATGGGCTGCAGCCCGAGACCGGCCACCAGCAAGCCGTTCCAGGCACCGCACAGCAGTGCCGCGCCCATGGCCGCACACAAGGCCCACACCATCGGCACGTTGCTCACGTATTCAGAGACGCCATTGACCACCACCATCTTGCCGCCGATGAGAACGGCCGCCACGGCACCGGAAATGGCCACCACCGCGCCCACCGAGATATCGACGCCGCGCGTGGCGATCACCAGGGTCATGCCCAGCGCCGCCAGCATCAGCGGTGCGGCGCGGTTGATAATGTCGATCAGCGCGCCATACAGGTGGCCGTCCTTGATCTCCAGCTTGAAGAAGCCCGGCACCAGCAGGAAGTCGATCAACAACAGCAAGGCCAGCGCCGCCAGTGGCCGCACCAGCGGATGGCGCAGCAGCGCCGCGAAGACCGGCGCGCCGCTGGTGGCGGCGCTGTCGGGAATCAGTTTGGAATCCATGGATGCACTCATGCGGCCTCTCCTGCGATGACCTGCAAGACCGATTGCTCATCGAGCTCGCCGCGCCGGTACTGGCCGCAGGCACGGCGGTCACGCAGCACCAGCATGCGGTCGCTGCAGCGCAGGACCTCGGGAATCTCCGAGGAAATGAAAAGAATGGACATGCCCTTGCGGCACATGGCGATGACGAAATCCATGATCTCCTGCTTGGCGCGCACATCGATGCCGCGCGTGGGTTCATCCAGGATCAGCATGCCCGGATCGGTGGCCAGCCAGCGCGCCAGCAAGGCCTTTTGCTGGTTGCCGCCGGAGAGCAGGCCAATGGGGGTTTCCAGGTCGGCGGTCTTGATGCCCAGCCACTTGACGTAATCGGCGGCGATCTGGTTCTGGCGCTTGCGCGGCAGCACACGGAACAAACCCTGGCGCGCCTGCAGTGCCAGGATGATGTTTTCACGGACCGACAGTTCCAGGATCGCACCTTCCTTCTTGCGGTCTTCCGAACAGAAGCCGATGCCGGCAGCAATCGCGTCGCGCGGCACGTTGAGCTTCACGCTGCGGCCTTCGATGCGCAGTTCCCCGCAATCGGCGCGGTCGGCACCGAACAGCAGGCGTGCCATCTCGGTCCGTCCGGAGCCGAGCAGGCCGCACAGGCCGAACACTTCACCGCGCCGCAATTCCAGATCCTGCGGCGCCAGCACGCCGCGTCGGCCGAAGCCATCAGCTTGCAGGAAGACTTCGCCCACACCGGCTTCATCGGCCGACAGCCCCGAAGCCAGCGCCTCGGCACCGGCCTCGACCTTGCGATGATCGACCGCCGTCACGCCCACCATCTTGTTGACCAGCTCCAGCCGCGACAGCTCGTCCACCAGATACTCGCCCTCGCGCACGCCATTGCGCAGCACGGTGATGCGGTCCGAAATCTCGTAGGTCTGGTCCAGGAAGTGGGTCACGAACAGAATCGCCATGCCCTGCTCGCGCAGCCGGCGCAGCACCTTGAAGAGTTGCTGCACCTCGGCTTCGTCGAGGCTGGAAGTGGGTTCATCGAGGATCAGGACCTTGGCCGACACCGACAGCGCACGCGAGATCGCCACCATCTGCTGGATTGCCAGCGGATAGGACGACAATTGCGCGCGCACATCGATATCGATCTGCAGCTGCTGCAGCAGCTGCTGCGATTGCGCGTGCACGCTCTTCCAGTCGATGCGCCCGAAGCGGCGCGGATAGCGGCCCACGAAGATGTTCTCGGCCACCGACAGATTGGGGCACAGGTTGACTTCCTGGTAGACCGTGCTGATGCCCAGCGACTGGGCCTCCAGGGTGGAGGCCGGCGCAATGGCGCGGCCATCCAGTTCTATCTTGCCTTGATCGGGTTCATGCACGCCGGTCAGCACCTTGATCAGCGTGGACTTGCCTGCGCCATTCTGTCCCATGAGGGTATGCACTTCCCCCGGGAACAGCCGCAAGCCGACATCGGTGAGCGCCTTCACGCCCGCGAATGCCTTGTGGATACCGCTCAGTTCCAGCATGGGACGCGCCTGCGTCCCGACAGACATCGTCATCGCAACTCCATCAGAACCATCGGAACCCTGATGCACGCCACGCCCTGACTGTGCGCATCAGGCCAAACCGGCAGCGCGCGCACCCCGAGCCCTCCAGTGTGCGCGCGCTGCCGTCATGCCGGCATCATGATCAATACTTGCGGTTCGGGAATTCCTTGGCCGCCACCTCCGCCGGGAAGATGCCTTCCTCGGTGGTAATGCGCTTGGGTACTTCCTTGCCGGCCTTGATGTCCTTGGCGATCTGCATCAGTTGCGGGCCCAGCAGCGGGCTGCATTCGACGGTCACATTGAGCTTGCCGGCCATCATGGCTTCGAAGGCGCCCTTGACGCCATCGATGGAGATGATGGTGATGTCCTTGCCCGGTTTGAGACCTGCTTCCTCGATGGCCTGGATGGCACCGATGGCCATGTCGTCGTTGTGGGCGAAGAGCACGTTGATCTTCTTGCCCTCGGCCTTGAGGAAGGCTTCCATCACTTCCTTGCCCTTGGCGCGCGTGAAGTCGCCGGTCTGCGAGCGGATGATCTTCAGGCGCGGCTCGCTCTTGATGACTTCCTCGAAGCCGGCCTTGCGGTCAATGGCCGGTGCCGAACCGACGGTGCCTTGCAGTTCGACGATGTTGATGTCGCCGGCCGGCATGCTCTTGGCCTTGTCCAGCAGCCAGCGTCCGGCGCGGCGGCCTTCTTCCACGAAGTCCGATCCGATGAAGGTCACATATAGCGACTTGTCGCTGACGTTGACGGCGCGGTCGGTCAGGATGACCGGGATCTTGGCGGCCTTGGCTTCACGCAGCACGGTTTCCCAGCCCGACTCCACCACCGGCGAGAAGGCGATCACGTCGACCTTTTGCGCGATGAAGGAACGGATTGCCTTGACCTGGTTTTCCTGTTTCTGCTGGGCATCGGCGAATTTCAGATTGACGCCGGCCTCTTTGGCCGCCTCCTTGATCGATACGGTATTGGCGGTGCGCCATTCGCTCTCGGCGCCCACCTGCGAGAAGCCCATGGTCAGCGGTTTGTCGGCGGCAAAGGCCGAAAGGCTCATGGCGCTGCTACCCAGGCCCATGCAAATGGCTGCGCCCAGAAGCGCTCTTCTCTTCGAGTTCATTGTCTTGGTCTCCGTTGGCAGGGAATTGTGGACTTCCCTTTGTTTTATGCGTTGGGGTGCGCTGCGCCGAATTGCGTTTGACTTGTAAGTATGAGTTGGAAGCGGCGCGGTGCGGCTGGAATCGCGGACAGCCCTGATCGTCCTTGATTCGCGCTCCATATTAGGCAAGCGACCAATTCGTATCCAATGAATTTTTAACGTTTCTTGATATCGTTTCGCACATCGTTGGGGCATCCTGCTCCGGCAGACGCGCCACGCTGGCGCATGCCGGGTGGGCGTTCCCGCCACCGGCAAGGAACGCGCAATTTTGATATCGTTTGCGATCTTTTTTTCATTATTCCCTATCGGAGTGCAGTGATAGCATCGGCCTGATTTTTTTGAAGCGCCCCGCCTGAAGACCGAGCGCAAACCCACGTGAGCCCACTCCTTCTTCCTGCCGACGACTTCAGAGAGCCCCATCGGGGACGACGCGACGGACAACGCGTTCCTGTGCCGACGATGCACACAGCACTTCATAACAAGATACGAGACACCATGCCATCCCGAGCAAGCGATGCCCACCGCACCAGTCCTCCGGGGCTGCCGGAAATCCATACCCTGCAATCAGGGCGACAGCGCCTGCACGTGCTGCCCACGCTGGGCGGCGCACTGGCCGGCTGGGAGTGGCAGCGCGAACGCAAGTGGCTGCCGCTGCTGCGTCCGTGGAGTGCCGATCCGGCCGCGCTCTATGCGACCTCATGCTTCCCGCTGCTGCCCTGGTCCAATCGCATCACCGGCGGCGGCTTCGATTTCAACGGCAAGCATTACCCGCTGGCCCCCAACCGCCCCGGCGAACCCTACCCCATCCACGGCGACAGCTGGCGCCAGGCCTGGTCCATCGCGGCCCAGGCCGAGGATCGCATGACGCTGGAACTGGAATCGGACCGCTGCGACGGCAATCCCTACGTCTATCGTGCGCGTCAGTTGCTGACGCTGCGCGAAAACGCGCTGGAGATCGAACTGCGCGTGACCAACACTGGCGAAGAGACCCTGCCCTATGGCCTGGGCCTGCATCCCTACTTCCTGCACGACGCGCAGACGCGCCTGCAATTCCGTTCGCGCGGTGTCTGGCTGTCCGGACCTGACCGCATCCCCACCGGCTTCTCGCGCCAGCTGCCGGCAGGCTGGGACTACAACCGCGCCGCCTCGCTGCAAGGCGGCCTGATCGACAACTGCTTCGAGGGCTGGGATGGCCTGGCCATGATCGAAGACCCGACGCGCGGCCTGCGCCTGCAGATGCAGACCACCGACCGCAGCGGCTACGTGCTGATGTTCCGCCCCAATGGCCTGCCGTATTTCTGCCTGGAACCGGTCACGCATCCCATCGATGCCTTCCACCAGCCCAACCAGCCCGGCCTGATCGCCCTGGCGCCCGGCGAAGACATGGTGCTGCTGACCCGCTTCACGGTCTGCGACATCGCCCAGGATCCGGTGCAGGCCAGCACCCAACACACCAGCCTGGCGCGCTGACGCCGGCCCGCAATGACGATGAACCAAGAGCATAACCAAGACTGCGCCCTGATCGCCCTCGACTGGGGGACCTCCTCGCTGCGCTGCTATCGCTTCGATGGCCACGGCCAGGTGGTGGAGCGCCGCGCCCATCCCTGGGGCATCATGAACCTGCCGGCCGTGGGCCATGGCGAGGATGCCCATGCGCCTTACCGCGCCGCCCTGGAAGCGGCCTGCGGCGACTGGCTCAAGGCGGCACCGCGCGCACCGCTGATCGCCGCCGGCATGGTCGGCAGCAAGCAGGGCTGGCGCGAGGCTGCCTACCTGAACGTGCCACTCGCGCCCGCACTGATCGCCCGCCAGCTGACCGAAGTCGATACCGGCCTGGGCCGTCCGCTGTGGATCGTGCCCGGCCTGCTGGAACACGGTGCCCTGCCCAACGTCATGCGCGGCGAAGAGACCCAGGTCATCGGCGCCCTGCAAACCCGCCAGGAGCGTGAGCTGCTGATCGGCCTGCCCGGTACGCACTCCAAGTGGGTACGGGTGGTCGAAGGCCGCATCGAGCATTTCGATACCTTCATGACCGGCGAAGTCTACGGCGCCCTGTGCGGCCACACCATCCTGGGCCGCACCATGCACAAGCCCGAGGTGGCCGATGATGCCGCCTTCCTGCGCGGTGCCGGTGTGGCGCAGAGTGCGCAGGGCAAGAGCGGCGTGCTCTCCAACATCTTCAGCAGCCGCACCCTGGGCCTGACCGGCGAGCTGGCGGCCCAAGCGCAGCCGGACTATCTCTCGGGCCTTTTGATCGGCCACGAAATCGCCGCCCTGAAAAATCTTTACCCTGCAGCACCGGCCATCGTCCTGATCGGGGACACCGGCCTGTGCCGCCGCTACCAGCTGGCGCTGGATCTCTACGGACTGGGCCCGGCCAGCCAGGCCGATGGCGCTACCGAGGCAGGCTTGTGGGTACTGGCGCAGCACGCCGGCCTGCTCGCCTGATCCGCCCCAACCCGCACAACGCAACACGGAAGAAACCATGACCACCCAAGCCCAACGATTCCACGACGCCCTGCGCAGCACCGGCATGATCGCCATCCTGCGCGGCGTGCGCAACGAGGAAGCCGAAGCCATCGGCGCGGCGCTGTATGAAAGCGGTTTTCGCATCATCGAAGTGCCGCTCAATTCGCCTGAACCGCTGGCCAGCATCAGCATCCTGCGCAAGAGCCTGCCGGCCGATTGCATCGTCGGTGCCGGCACGGTCTTGAAGCCTGCCCTGGTGCAGGAGGTCAAGGATGCCGGTGGCGAGCTGATCGTCATGCCCCACAGCGACGGTGCCGTGATCCGCGCTGCGCGCGATGCGGGCCTGTATAGCGCACCGGGTGTGGCCACCGTGACCGAAGCCTTTGCTGCGCTGGAAAACGGTGCCGACGTGCTCAAGATGTTCCCGGCCGAGCAGTTGGGCCCGCAGGTGGTCAAGGCCTGGCGTGCCGTGATCGCCCGCGACATCGCGCTCCTGCCCGTGGGCGGTATCACGCCCGAAGGCATGGCGGTATTCCGCGCAGCGGGTGCCTCCGGCTTTGGCCTGGGCTCGGCGCTGTACACACCGGGCCTGTCTGCCGACGCGGTGCGCCAGCGTGCGCAGGCCTTCGTGGCGGCGTGGAAGGCGCTGGGCTGATCCTTCTCCACCGACATTCATCGTTTCAACAGATCGAATCACGATCATTTATCTGCAGAACAGATCAAACGCGATTAATCGCTTAACCGCATAAACGCATAAACGCATAAACGCATAAACGCATAAACGGACAGAACAATGAAAATCACCAAGATCTCTACCTTCATCGTGCCCCCGCGCTGGTGCTTCCTCAAGATCGAGACCGACGAAGGCATCGTCGGCTGGGGCGAACCCATCGTTGAAGGCCGCGCCCACAGCGTCGCGGCAGCCGTGGACGAGCTGGCCGACTACCTGGTCGGCAAGGACCCGCGCAACATCGAAGACCACTGGACCGTGCTCTATCGCGGCGGCTTCTATCGTGGCGGCGCCATCCACATGAGCGCCCTGGCCGGTATCGACCAGGCCCTGTGGGACATCAAGGGCAAGGCCTTGGGCGTGCCCGTGCACCAGTTGCTGGGTGGCGCGGTGCGCAACTCCATTCGTGTCTATTCCTGGATCGGCGGCGACCGTCCGGCCGATACGGCGGCAGCCGCCAAGAATGCGGTGGCACGCGGCTTCACGGCCGTGAAGATGAACGGTACCGAAGAACTGCAATTCATCGACAGCCACGACAAGATCGAACTGACCCTGGCCAACGTGCAAGCGGTGCGTGAAGCGGTGGGCCCGAACGTGGGTATTGGCGTGGACTTCCACGGCCGCGTGCACAAGCCCATGGCCAAGGTGCTGATCAAGGAACTGGAGCCGTACAAGCTGATGTTCATCGAAGAACCGGTGCTGTCGGAAAACTCGGAAGCCCTGAAGGAGATCGCCCACCTGACCTCGACCCCGATCGCCCTGGGCGAGCGCCTGTATTCGCGCTGGGACTTCAAGCGCATCCTCTCCGAGGGTTACGTGGACATCATCCAGCCCGACGTCTCGCACGCCGGCGGCATCACCGAAACCCGCAAGATCGCCATGATGGCCGAAGCCTACGACGTCGCCCTGGCGCTGCACTGCCCGCTGGGCCCGATCGCCCTGGCCTCCTGCCTGCAGGTGGACGCCGGCAGCTACAACGCCTTCATCCAGGAACAGAGCCTGGGTATCCACTACAACGAAAGCAATGACCTGCTGGACTACATCCGCGACAAGAACGTGTTCGCGTATGAAGACGGCTACGTCAAGATCCCGCAAGGCCCGGGCCTGGGCATCGAGATCAATGAAGAATATGTCCGTCAGCGTGCCGAAGTCGGCCACCGCTGGCGCAACCCGATCTGGCGCCACAAGGATGGCAGCTTTGCCGAGTGGTAAAGCGATAAGCCGACACTTTCTCCTCGGTAGTCCCTCAGCCCGGTCCGGCGCAAGCTGGCCGGGCTTTTTTGCCGCTGTTCTTCCTTGAGCAAGGGATCGACGCCACGACATGGAAGAAAACGCTATTTCACTAAAAATCCGGGTTTCAGCAAATGCTGAAATACTCCGTTTCAGTGAAATCCCGGTTCGGACTTCTCGATACGCTGCCGCGAACACATCCTCATCCACCTTCACCATCGACCAAGCTCATCCGCATTTTCCATTTAACGAATGCATCAAAAGCTGGCACAGTCACGCTCTTTGATTCATTGCGCAAGTTCTCCATGCATTCAAGAAACTCATCCGTACCCGCTTGCGAGCCACACCGCATTCGCAACGCCACCCGCGCCACCATGGCGCAATTCTTCGTCAATGGCGCCACCTTCGCCACCTGGGGCGTGCTCATCCCCTCGGTGAAGGAACGCTTCGCCCTGTCGGATGCCGTGCTGTCGCTGGCCATGCTGGCCGTGGCCGGCGGCGCCCTGCTGACCATGGGCCAGTCCGGCAAGTGGATTGCGCGCGTGGGCAGTGCCAGCGCCCTGCGCCTGGCCGGCATCGTCTATGCCGCCACGCTGCTGCTCATTCCGCTGGCGCCGCAGTTCTGGATGCTGGTGGCGCTGCTGCTGGTGTTCGGCAGCGCCATGGCCGCCTTCGACGTGGCCATGTCGGTCCAGGCCGCCCTGGTCGAAGGACGCCGCAGCCGGCCCATCATGTCCACCCTTCACGCCATGTTCAGCATCGGCGGCATTGCCGGCTCGGCCCTGGGCGCCCTGCCCGGCCTGTCGCCGCTGGCGCACGCCGCGTTGGTGGCGGCGGTGACGCTGGCGGTGGCGTTGTCCATCGGCCCCTTTGCGCTGCCCGATGAAGTTCACGATGAAACGGCGGCCACTCCGGGCCGCGGCAAGTCCGCCCGCCGCACGGTGCTGGTACTGGGCGTGATCGCCTTCCTGGCGCTCATGTGCGAGGGCGGCATGTATGACTGGGCGGCGGTGTACATGCGCGACGTGGCGCAGTCTCCGGCGGCCTGGGTCGGCTACAGCTATGCCGCGTTTTCCACCGGCATGGCGGCCGGGCGCCTGACGGGCGACCGCATCCGCGAGCGCATCGGCGGCCTGCGCACGCTGGCCTGCAGCGGTTTGGCCGGCGCCGCGGGCATCGCGCTGGCGGCGGCCTGGCCGGTACCACTGGCGACCATGGCCGGTCTGCTGCTGGCCGGACTGGGCATTGCCAACCTGATGCCGATCTTCTTCCTGGCGGCAGCGCGCGTGCCCGGCATGGCGGCCGCCGAAAGCATTGCCGCCGTGGCGCGCTTCGCCTATGTGGGCATGCTGCTGGGACCGGTGTGCATCGGCGGCGTGGCCGAGCATCTGGATCTGCGGGCGAGCTTCGCGGGCGTGTCGCTGGTGATGGTGGCGGTGGCCTTGCTGGGTCCGCGGGCGGTGCGGCGGTTCATATGATTCAGCACGAGAACGCCGCAAAACGCCTGCCTCGGGCAGCGCCAGTGAAGCAATGAACACTTGGCCCGAAACCCGCGCAACACGGGCAAACGCAAGCAATACGGCAGCCACGCGCCACCCCGGATAAAATAGTCGCCCGAATGACCGCTGCGCACCGCGTGGCATCCACAGAACAGACAAGCATGAGAAAAGTAAAGCTGCGCAGCGCCGCAGAAATCGCCCAGGCCCGCGTGGCCGGGCAACTGGCGGCCGAAGTGCTGCACGTCGTGGCCGAACACGTCAAGGCCGGCGTGACCACCGATGAACTGGACCGCATCTGCCACGACCACATCGTCAAGGTGCAGCAGGCCATCCCGGCCAACGTCGGCTACCACGGCTTCCCCAAGACCATCTGCAGTTCCGTCAATGACGTGATCTGCCACGGCATCCCCGGCGGCCAGGTGCTCAGGGATGGCGACATCATCAACATCGACGTGGCCGTCATCAAGGATGGCTGGTATGGCGACTGCAGCCGCATGTACTTCGTCGGCTCGCCCAACGCTACCGCGCGCAAGCTGGTCAATACCACCTACGAGGCGATGTGTGCGGGCATTCGCGCGGTGCGGCCAGGGGCCACGCTGGGCGACGTCGGCCACGCCATCCAGAGCGTGGCGCAGCGCGACGGCTTTTCGGTGGTACGCGAATACTGCGGCCACGGCATCGGCACCATCTATCACGACGAGCCACAGGTGCTGCACTACGGCCAGCGCAACAGTGGCCTGCCGCTCAAGGAAGGCATGATCTTCACCATCGAACCGATGTTGAACGCCGGCAAGCGCCACACCCGCCAGCTCGACGATGGCTGGACCGTGCTGACCGCCGACGGCTCGCTCTCGGCGCAGTGGGAACACATGGTGGTGGTGACGGCCAAGGGTTACGAAATCCTCACGCCCTGGCCGGAAGGCTTTGGCGACTATCCCGCCATTGCCACGCGCAACTGAAGCCCATCCGGGCCCGCATATCCGGAGGCCGTCAATACCTTCTCCCGACACCGCGCCAATGGCACACATTGTGAGCCTTCGCGCGGCCGAGCGAGGACCTGTGAGCTTCGTGGGCAGCGCGCATCATCGCCAGGCATGGCTTCTACCGCATGCTGGGAAATGGACGCAAAACCCGATTCAAAACAACAGGCCGCGAAAAAAACCAGATAAGGAAGACCGGTTTTAAATTAAGCTTGCCCGAAATAATTATTTCTCGAGCAATGACCCGCACAGTCTTCCGACGCATTTCCTTATGGAAAGTCCTTCTATGGGCCTGCAGCAGCATGCTGGGGGGAGTCATCCTGGCCCAGCTTGTGCTGAGCATTTCCGAGATCCGCCACATCGATGCTTCGTCGATACAGGCGCTGCAGCGTGCCGAAGATGCCGGACGCGCTACCACCGATGCCCTGCGGCGCGCCGAGGCCAGTCCTTTCGAAGCCTGCTCCGAAGGTGACCTGGCCGTCCTGCGCAATATCGCCTATGCCAACAGCTACGTGGCCGACGTGGGCCGCCTCGAGCAAGGCGCGGTGCGCTGCACGGCGCTGTGGGGCAAGCTGAACCAGGCTGTGCGCCTGCCTGCGCCGCACTACCAGGCAAGAGGCGGCTTCGACGTATGGAGCGACCAGGCGGTATTGCAGACGCGTTACGTGAGCAACCTGGTGGCGCTCAATCACAGCCTCGCCATTTCCTCGCCCTCGACCTTTGATCTGAATCGTTTCTATCAGGATGTTTCGCTGCGCATCACCAATGGCAGCGGCACGCATACCTATGCCCGGCGCGACGGCCTGCGCTACAACCCCTCGGGCGCCATCGACCTGCTGCCCGGCATCGACATCACCGAATGCAGCCGTGACATGGCCCTCTGCGCACAGGCCTCGGCGCACCTGCACTGGTTTGCGCTGGCCCAGCCACTGAGCTTCATGGCGGTACTGGCGGGCAGCAGCATGCTGGGTGCGCTGGCCTATCTGGTCTACCTGCGCCTGCGCCGCAACCAGGGCGTGCTGCAGAAGCTGCGCGAGGGCATCGCCAAGGATGAGATCGTGCTGCTGTACCAGCCCATCGTCTGCGTGCGCGACCTGAGCCTGAACGGTTATGAAGCGCTGGCGCGCTGGCGGCCTGCCGACGAGCCCGAAATCGGTCCCGACATCTTCGTGCCGCTGGCGGCGCAGAACCGGCTCAGCACTGCACTGGCCAAGGTGGTGCTGGCACGGGCGCTACGCGAGATGCACGACCTGCTGCAAGCCGATCCGTCGCTGGTGCTGGCGGTCAACACGGAGGTCGCCGACATCGAGGATACCGACTTCATCGAATTCGCCCTCGAACTCACCGCACCCACGCCCGGGCTGCGTCCACAATTGCATCTGGAAGTCACCGAACGCGCCGACATCCGCTCGGCCGTCTTTACGCGCAACATCGAACTGCTGCGCCAGGCCGGCTTTGCGATCTGGATCGATGACTTCGGCACCGGCAGTGCCAATCTCTCGCATCTGTCGTATGCACAGTTTGACGGCATCAAGATCGACCGGCTGTTCACCAGTGCCCTCAGCACCGGATCGCCACTACGCTCGGTCGTACCCAACCTGCTGCGTCTGGCCACCGAGCTGGAACTGAAGGTGGTCATCGAGGGAATCGAGACCGAAGAACAGTTGCGGCTCATCCGCAGCATCGCACCGCAGATCCATGCGCAGGGCTGGCTGTTCAGCAAGGCGATGGAACTGGGCGAGGTGCTGCAGCAGCGGCAGCCTTATACGCTGGAAGAATTCGGATTGGCGGCCTGAACGCCCGCGCACGCGATGCCGCCGCTGATCGTGATGGAGGCCTCCATCATTGCGAAAGATCCGAAGCCTCACCCAGTTCCATCAGTCCCTTGCCGATCATCTGGCGTATCACCTTGTCGGCGGCCTGTGCCGTCGTCATGGGCTGCAAGCCGCTCGGGCCATCGGTATTGCCAATGGTGGACACCACCGAATGCCTGATTTCCCGTACCACATTGTCATGACCGGGTTCGATATAGGTCATCGTGCAGACATAGCCATCGACCACGGTGGAGCCCGCCAGCCCCAGGGTCAGCCCGGTCGTGACACTTTTGGCCGCGATGTCGTCGGTCGTCGCGATGTTCGTGATCAGGACCGACAGCTTGCGGCCGGACGGAACGGGCTCATACGACACCGTACTGAACATGCCTGACTTCGAGATTTCCTCGAAGACCTTGGGCCGAACCGCTTCGGTGGCGCGCGCATTGGAGACGCCCTTGCTCTGGAATTCAACCTGCAACTGGATGGGTTGCGGGCTGGCTGACTTCTTCAGGGTGGCGTATTGGGGATCGCCCAGTGAGTTATCGACATAGGAGTGAAAACTCACGCATGCTGACAAGCTGAGACTGAACGTCACCAGCAAGAGCGTATGGAAAATACGTTGATACATTGCAGTCCTTTGTTTTCGTTTTTTGATGGATCAAGCTGCCGTAGACGGTCCAGCGCTGCCCTCGGTGAAATCGTGGAGCGATTCACCACGAAGCCATTCCGCTGTGGCATCGTTTCCCTTGGTGATTCCGTCCTTCCTTTACATTTCCTAACCCTTGCGGGCGAAAACTATTCCGGTGCAACATCGATTTCGCTATCTGGCGGTTAGGCTGACACGATTACGAAGTCAGCGCAAGCGGCCTGAGTAAAGAGAAAGTAAGCGAGATCGCTATCGAGAAAGTGCCAGTGGTTGACGTGATTGCGCCGCGGGCTTCGGCTTACTTGGGTATGCCGATAGCGGCATAAAGTGAGCAGGTTTGGCTGGGTCATTACAATTTTTCACGCTCTTTCCAATACGTGGTGAAATCGATTTGACGCCGCCGTTTCCAGGTTGACGTTATTGCCTGCGACAAGCGTGGTGCTGCCGCCTTCACCACTATTGGTAATCTGCGCAGCTTGGGCATTGATGTCGCGGCCCGCTGTGGCGGTCAGCGTGCCGCCTGCGTTGGCGACGTAGAGCGCCGCGACGCGTTCTACGCTGATCCGGGTCGCTCCTCTTAGGGTTTACGTGTATTTAAATAAGCTTCGATCTTCTTCGCATCTTCGGCAGAAAGTGGTTCGTCCGCAAACATTTCGTGAACTTCTTTTTCCCCAACAAGCGGAAGTAGATTTTTTAGCCGACCGTAAACATCGATATCGATCACTCCCCATTCCAGCAACCCGGACAAATAGCCGAGCCAAAGCATTCCAACCTGCTCATTAGGCTCGTGCCAACTAAGCTGTCTCAAGATTCTATTCTTAAGTTCTTGCTCTTCAGGATAACCATTTAACACTTTCACACCCCCTATTTCTTCGCAACATAAACCGTCCCACTCGATGTAATGACCGTAACTTCTCTGATCTTATCTCCTGACGTCTTATCTCGACCAAATGCTCGTACAATCCCTCGCTCAGCAATTTCCGCTGTCATCCCTGGTTGGCCTCGTGCATCGACAATCACATTTTCAGATTGACCCCGCGCATTCATAATCGTACTGGATAAAGATTTTGATAAGCCATCAGCGGTCTGGTTAGCAACATTCGCCATCGTCTTTAACTCATACTTCTTTCCATCAATAAGAAAGTCGGCAGAACGTCCGATATTACTAGAAGGAATAATTTCAACATTTCTTCCTCCCTGTAGCATCTCTAAAACGAAGCCTTTCTCAGCCTCACTAAGATGTTCAGTTGATCCTATAAGAGCCCCGGGCCTAGGCCCTAAATTATTAAGCTTCTCCCTTCCCGCTATCTCATCAGGCTTCGATGGCGAGGTGGTCTTTATTTCAGAAATGCCTGGCATCTGCCGAGTTGTCGTCGCGATTTTAACGGCCATGCCAGCAAGAATCGCCGGTATCATCCCGAGCGCTGCCGACTTTAGATCGGCATCCAATCGTATCTTCTGACGCTCATCGTATTCCGCGCGCTCCGCAGCCGTCGGATTATCCGGCAGAAGATTTTCGCCCAGCGTCTTCCATAAGAAGTCTCGGTACTCCTTGTCATTTCGCAATTTCGAATTGACTTTCACGTTATAGAAATCGTTACCCGCCGCTGTGAAGAGCTTTTGCGTCACCCCACGATCGTCGGTGAACGAGCCAACCGCATTCATCAAGATGAATTGCTTTGCGCCGTTGTAAAGCTGGCGTTCAGAACTAGCCTGCGACCCTAACCTGTTGTTTGCGTTGTCCCGCTGGTACACATCATCAACATTCCCTTCTCCAGCCAAGGTCAGATAGGCCGCAGCTTCTTCAGGGCTGACTTCACGCTCCAGCTTCTCCGTCAAATACCTCGCGGCCTTCTTCTTGTTCTCTTCAATCCAATTGATCTCTTTCTTGTGTAGCTGACGATTATTTGCCTCGACATGCACTCCTGCAATCACTCCTGAGGAGCCACCGACCACACCGCCCACCCGTGGCGGTGATATTGACGTTGCCGCCTGCTGCAACCGTCGATCCCTTGGCTGTGTTGGCACTGGATTCGGAATGGCTTTCGTTCTTGCTCGCGCCCAGGCTGATGGATAGATTGATGCCGCCAGCCTTGTCGGCTGCCGTGGCATCGCGCGTCTCCGGTTTGCCGTCGGCACCCATCTTGAGACTGCCGTCTTCGTTGCGGGCGTTGGTCAGCACTTGCGGATTGTCTTTGCCTTCTACCGCAACGCCCTGGCCGGCCTTGACCGCATCATAGGCATTCTTCCCCGCGAAGCCGATGTTGGCGGCAGCCAGCAATTTCATCCGTCCATCGGTGGTGCTCTCGGCCGCCTTCTTCATCTGCTGCGCCGTCTGAATTGCCGATACGGTCGGCATCGACGTTGATGCGGCTGGCCCGCAGGCCCTGGCTGGTGCCGTCCGTATCGGTATTGGAGAGGCTGGCCGCCTTGATGTCGACTGCATTGGCCGTTTCGATCAGGCCGCCGTCATTGCGCACGGCGAGTTGACGCGTGGCAGGCGCGTCCACACGGTCGTGGATGGTAACGCCGGCAGTGGCGGAAATCGCACCGCCGCTGTTGTCGACGGTACTGGCGGCCGTGACGGTCAGGGCGTCATCGGCGCGCAGCTTGCCGCGGCGGTTGTCGATGACGTCAGCATCGAGCGCGACGCTCTTGGCCTGCAGGCCCTGGGATGCCGACATCGTATCGGTGTTGGTGATGCTGGCGGCCTGCACCTTCAATGCTGCATTGGTCTGGATCTGGCCGTCCCTATTGGTGAGTACCAGGCTGCCGCCGCTGACGGACAGGCTGCCCCCGGCCGAGATGGCGCCGCCGCTGTTGTCCAGGCTGCGTTCGGCCCGCAGTGTCTGGGTCTGGCTGGCCAGCATCGTCCCGCGCTGGTTGGCGATGCTGTCGGCCTGCACGCTGATGTTGGCGCCATGGATGCCCTGGTCGCTGCCGCCGGTATCCTGGTTGCCGAGGCTGGCGGCCTGCAGGCTCACGTTGGCACGGGTGTCGATGAGGCCGCCTGCGTTGTCCAGGGTGCCGCTGCCTGCCCTGACCTCGATATCGCTGGCCGCCTGCAGCTTGCCGCCCCGGTTGTCCAGGCCGGTGGCGTCGATGCTGGCCGTTTGCGTGGACTGGATCTTGCCGCTGTTTTCGATGCGGCCGGCAGCGCTGATGCGCACCTCGCCCGCCGCCGCGCCGATGCTGCCGGTATTGCGCACGCCTACGCCGGCTTCGGTGCCGACCAGCACGATCTTGTTGGCATACATGCCGCCCAGTTGCGCCACGTCGAGGGACAGGGAAGGCGCATCACCTTCCCCGTCGAGCTTGTCGAGGACCTGATTGTCGGCATCGACGCGGTTGGCGCCCGTGGTGATGCGCAGCTCGCGGCTCCAGAGGCCGGCGTTGATGCGCACCGCACGGGCAATGATGTGGGTGTAGTCGGACTGGCTGGCGTCCAGTCCGTCGCCCTGGACCGTGACCGTGCCGCGCCGGACCACGAAGCCATCCAGATTGCCATTGTTCATGACCGCCGTGCCGGTAGTGAGCGTGGTGCGGCTGGCATTGATGAAGCCGCAGCCGTCACAGGTGACGCCGGAGGGATTGGCGACGATGACCTGCGCGCGGTCACCCGCCACTTCCACGTAACCGCGCAAGAAGCTGGGATTGGCCGAATTGACTTCGTTGAGGATCACGCGGGCCGTGCCGGTGGCCAGGTTGGGATTGCGCTGGACCCAGCCGCCCAGTTGGGTCTGCACGTCGTTGCGGGCATTGTTGAGGATGGCGCCGGGCTTGTTGACGTCGAACTGGCTATAGGTATTACGCGATACGCCCGCCGCGCTGGGCGTGGTGATGTTGACCTGCGGCAGCCCGTTGGCCGTGTTGACCACCACGGCCTGCTGCGCACGCGGTGCCGCTGGATCGGCCACGATCTGCGCGTGCGCGGCCGGCATCGCCAGCAGTTCGGCACCGGCCAGCACCAGCACGGCAAAGGCCAGGGGCTGCAAGCGGGCAGCCGCCAGGTGTGACGCCGCAGCGGCAGGTGCACCGCCCTCGCAGGGCCCGGTGCCATGGCTGCGGCCCAGTTCGGACACGGCCATGAGCAGGCCGCGGGTCTTGTTGAAGATGACGCGATAACGAAGCTTGTTCATGGCTCAGGCGCTCAGGGCAAGGGGATCGAGAGAGGTAGCGATGGCCGGCGCGGGTGCCGGTGCAATCGCATGGCCAACCTGCACGGCGGGAGGATTGAGCGCAAACCAGGCGCGCGCCTCGCATGGATGTACGGCCATGCCATGCAGCTCCTTGATCCGCAGTCCTTGCTCGGAGCCTCGGTGATAGAGCGTGCGCATGATGCGATTGGCCATCAGGCGCTTGCGGACCAGCTGCATCATCAGCCGCGTATGGCCGAAGGGGGCGATCCAGTCGAGTATCCAGAGCCGCTCGCCGCTGTTCCAGTCTTGCTGGCGCATCTGTTCCGGAGAGTGCTGCAGGTAGCGCGCTTCGGCGGCCTCGTCGAGGTCGGCCCAGCTCATGTAGAACACCGGCTGGCCGCGCTCGGAGACGAGGATGAACTTGCCTTCCTTGATGGCCGGCAGAAGCAGCGTGGACAAGGTATGCAGGGGCACATTGCGATGCCTTGGCGAATGCAGCCACAACCAGGCCGCCGAGCCGAAGGCGGTGGCTTCGTTGAATTCGCCTTCCAGCAGGCGCGGTGCAAGGATCTCGAAGCGGGGAGCGGGTGTCATGATGTTCAGTAGGACCAGGTGAGGGAGAAGCCGGCCGTGAGGCTGGCGGTCTGGAGTCGTTCCGGCTTGGAGACCGGGGTGCCGGCGAAGGCTTCCCACGACAGGCTCTTGAAGGCGCCGCGCAGGCCGATGACGGCCCCGGCCAGGTGCTTGCCGACCAGCAGTTGCGAAGACGGTCCGGCGACTTCGCCATAGTCCAGGCCCAGGAAGATTTCCTGTCCGCTGCCGCCCAGCGCCGCCGCCAGTTCGTTGCGGACGAACCAGCCGTGGTCGGCCAGCAGGGTCATCTCGCCGTCGAAGCCGCGCACGGTATAGCGCCCGCCGATGGAGAAACGTTCCTGGGGCGCCAGGGCGGTGCCATTCCATTGCCCGCGTGCGTTCAGCGTGTAGCGCAGCGCCTGCCGTCCCCACGGGGCATCCAGGCCGAAGGGCTGGTTCAGGTTCAGGTCCAGCGTGGCCAGCGAGAAGCGGGCGCTGCCTTCGCCGAAGGCATCTTCCGGTGCGGGCAAGGCGGAGAAGGCACCGGTGCCGCGCCGGTAGGCCAGGCTCAGGTCGAGGGCGCCGTCGGCAATGAATTCGCGATGGGCCAGGCCGAGTTCCCAGCCCACGGTGCGGCGGCGCTGCACTTCGATTTCGGTGTCGTTGACGTAATTGCTGGCGCGGCGCAGAAAGGCCTTGGCCGACACCGAAGTCTTGCGCGAGGCATCCCGATAGACCATGCGTGCCAGCTTGATTTCACTGGTCTCGCTCTGGCCACGATAGAGATAGCTTTGCGTCAGTCCGGCAATGGTCTGGTGGTAGTCGCTGCTGCTGATGGTGAAGCCAAGGTTCCAATAGCCGAAGGGCAGCGAATAATGGACGGTGCTGCCGCGCGTCCCACGTGGCCCAGGATTGCCGCCTCCCAGATCATGGTTGACGCTGACGTAGAACAGATCGTTGAGCGTCCACCAATTGTCGTAGGACAAGGTGATGCTGCCCTGATACTTGCCGGTGGCATCCGATCCGCTGTCGTCGACCGAAACGGCCAGCCGCAGGGGAAAGGCTTGCCGATAGCTGATGACCAGATCACTCTGGCCGGGCAAGGCCCCCTCGCCCTGAGCGGGTTCCACCTTGATGTCGGCCTCGGCGGTGGGAACGCGTTTGAGGTTCTCCAGGCCTTGCTCGATATCGCGCAGGTCGAGCAGGTCTCCGGGACGTACCGGCAACGCATTCCACTGCGTGCTGCGCGGGTCGGCATCGGCGGCAAAGCGGATGCGACGCACGCGGCCAGGGAGAACGGTCAGGACCAGCACGCCGCTGTTGAGATCCTGCGGTGCGGCCAGTATCCGGGTCGTGATGTAGCCGCGCGCGACGATGGCGTTTTGCAGGCGCGTCATCAACGCATTGATCCCTTGCACGCCCAGGCAGCGTCCTTCGACGGCCGCATCGCTGCCGAGCAGCCACGCGAAACGCCCGGCCTCGTCACCGCGCAGTTCGACCCGCCGGATCGGGTAGCACGGTGTTTCCCGGAGAGGAACGGACGGGGCCGATACGGCAGGCTGCACGGGCAGACGCACGTCGGGTGCTCTTTCCTGCTGGCGGCGCAGTGCGCGTTCGCGCTCTTGCTCACGCTGGTATTGCTGCGTGGCCGGATCGCTCTGCGAGCGCGCGTCGGCTGCAGCACCGCATTGGACAAAAGTAAAAGCGAAAGACAAAGCAGTAGCAAGCCTGCGCGGGCGCAGACGGCCCCGCAAGACTCCCCGGGGATCTTGTTTCATTGTTTCTTTTTTTTTGGTTGGCGTTGCTGACATGGGCGTGGAGCCATCGCCGCTGATGGTCCAACTACCCGACTGCGAGAGGATTACCTGCAGGAAAAAATGCGTTGCGAAAATTTGACCATGCTTTACAGTCTTGCCAGTCCGGAATCGTCACGGCTGCTACCCATCAAGTCACTGAGAGTCGGCGTCAGCGCAATTCCAAGACGCTCAATGACGCGTCAAGTTGACTGGATTGTCATCAATTGAGCAGTAGGCGGCTATACGCCATGAGGGCAAAAAGGAGGGCGTGCCGCAGCAGAACGCCACGGCAGCAGAAGGAAGAGGAAGCGCATCAAAGATGCGCCTCCGGGATGCTCAGGAAAAAGGGGCCAACGCGCGCCGCACCAGCGCCTCGGGCGAGCCGTCATCACGCAATCCGAGGCGACGCGCGACACCATCATCGAGGGCGGGATAGCGGCCAAAGACCGCCTCCACCTGCTCTTGCGGGGTATAGCGAACCAGGGTCCGGCCATCGACCCGATAAAGGACAGAGAGCGTATCGACCACTTCCTGCATGGACAGCCTCAGCACCGGCAACGCCCAGGTGCGTTCGCTGTGGCCATCGGTATCGAGCATGGGATCCATGGTCGCCGCATGCAGCAGATTCTCGGCGCAGCGCTGCGCCGACATCCACCAGGCCGTGGCCTGCGGACTGACCGGCAGGCTCACCGGTTCACCGGCCGCCAGCGCATGCAACAGTTCGCTCATGAAAGCCGAGACCAATCCCGAGGCCACACGCGGACGTGCCACGATACCCGGCAGGCGCAGCGAGCGGCCATCAAGCCGGCCTCGGCGCGTGGCGTCGGCCAGCAGGATTTCGCAGGCGCGCTTGTGGGCGCCATAGATCAGCGCCGGCCGCGTGGGCGTGACCGGTGTCACCGGGTTCGGCAAGGGTGTGCCATAGACCGCAATGCTGCTGGCGTAGACCACTACCGGCGGCGCAGCCCCTGCAGCGCGGCCGGAGGCCAGCAAATCAAACAGGTCCAGCGTGGCATCGAGATTGACGCGGCGGCTCAGCAGCGGATCGGCTTCGGCCGCGCCCCCTGGCACGGCCGCCAGATGAAAGCAGAGATCGGCTCCGAACTGCGCCAGGCGCGCCTGCACCTGTGCATCCTGCAACTCACCTTCGATGCGTTCGACCTCGCCCGACAACGGCGGCAACTGCCGGTCCATGGCCATCAGTCGCGTAATGCGCCGGTTGCCGACCTGCCCGGTTTGCTGCAGCAACTGCAACAGCGTCGCGCCGATGAAGCCACCAGCGCCCGTGACCAGGACCCTCATGGCGCCTGCACCACGCGCTGCTGCACCACGCCGAAGGGACCTTCGCGGCCATCCTCGTAGCAAGCCTGCATGCGTACCGCATCGCCAAAATGCATGAAGCCGGTGCAGATTTCACCCTGGTCAATTTTTTCGATCACGCGGCGTTCGGCGATGCAGGCCGAGCCTGCTGCACGGGCCACGTTGGAGACCGTCCCCGAACCGATGATGCAACCGGCCGTGAGGCGGCGGCTGTGGGCGGCGTGCGCGACCAGCTGGCCGAAGGAAAAATTCATCTCGCCACCGTGCGGCTCGCCGAAACGGGTGCCATTCCATTGCACGTGCAGGTGCATCTGCACGCGGCCATCGCGCCAGGCGTCACCCAGTTCATCGGGAGTGACGGCGATGGGAGCAAAGGCCGTAGAGGGCTTGGCTTGCAGGAAGCCGAAGCCGGTCTTCATCTCATGCGGGCCGAGTGCGCGCAGGCTCCAGTCGTTGAGCTGCACCACCAGGCGCACGGCGCGCAGTGCTTCTTCCGGCGTAGCGCCCATGGCCACCGGGCCGACCACCACGCCGAACTCGCCTTCGAAATCGATACCCTCCTGTTCCGAGCGCAGCGGCACGTCCTGATACGGACCGAGGAAATCATCGCTGGCGCCCTGGTACATCACGGGCACCGTATCGAAGTTGGGGATCGGTGGCGTATTGAACGCTTCTTCCATCAGCCGGCCATGATTGAGGAAGGCCGAGGCATCCAGCCATTGCGGCGCACGCGGCAGCGGTGCCATGCACTGCTGCGCATCGAAGGGGATGACACCCTCGGCGCGGCCTTCATTGAGCGCCTGATAGTGCGCGCTCAACGCGGGATATACCTCGTCCCAGCGGGCGATCGCATCGATCAGGGAGCGCGCGATCCGTGGCACCGGCAAGGCACTGCGGGCGTCGCGGGCGACCAGCACCAGCGCGCCATCGGGCGTGCCGTCACGCAGGGTGGCGAACTTCATGATGCGTTCTCCTTGGCCAGTTGTGCGGCGATGGCCGGATCGTATTCGCCATCGATCAGGATGAAGAGCATGCGGCAAGGCTTGCCCGAGCGATTGGCCCAGGCATGGTTGGTGCCGCGCTGCACGACCACGCTGCCGGGCTTGAGTGCGACTTCGCCGCGTTCCAGGACCAGGGTCATCTCGCCTTCGATGACGATGCCGTAATCCACCGATTCGGTCCGGTGCATCAGCGGATGCGGAGAATCCGCCTGCACGGTGGAGGCCCCGGCTTCGCCGATCTGGCTGAAGGCTTCATGCATCTTGCTCTTGGCGCTGGCGAGGAATTCCTCGGTATCGGGCGGGATGTCGACGAAACGCATGCGCGTGCCGCGCTCGGGCGGCGACAGCACCAGCGGCCCCAAGGTGGGATCAGCACCGTTGTCCACGCGCACGGGCGTGGTACTGGTGTTCCAGACCTCATGGAAGAGCGTGCCAGGAATGGCGGCCACCTCGACCACGGTGGGCAGCGGGCCGTCGCTGGTGATGATGGATCGGCCTTGCGCATCGTGGCCGGTGACGACGCGGTGAATGGGGGGGAAGGACATCATGGACTCCTATGCATCGTAAATCCGCTGGTCGCTGCCGGCGCAGCAGACCGGCGTCAGGGTTCGTCGAAGATCGCCACCGCCCGCGTCCAGCCGGCGCTGGCGCCACGGATCTTGTGCGGGAAGCAGCTGATGGTGAAGCCGTGGGCCGGCAAGGCTTCGAGATTGTGGAGTTTTTCCAGGTGGCAGTAGCCGATGTCGCGGCCGGCCTTGTGGCCCTCCCAGATCAAGGCCTTGTTGCCGGTCTCGGCCACGCGCCGGGCGGTATAGGAAAACGGCGCATCCCAGCTCCAGGCATCGGTGCCGGTCAGGCGCACGCCGCGTTCGAGCAGGTACATGGTGGCTTCGTAGCCCATGCCGCAGCCGGCACCCAGATAGTCGCGCTGGCCATAGCGTGAACCGGCACGGGTGTTGACCACCACGATATCGAGGGGCTGCAGGACGTGGCCGATGCGCTTGAGTTCGGCTTCCACGTCCGCCGCCGTAGCGACGTAGCCATCGGGGAAGTGCCGGAAGTCCAGCTTCACGCCGGCCTGGAAGCACCATTCCAGCGGCACTTCATCGATGGTGATGGAGGGACGGGCACCGCCGTTCTTGGCGTCCTGGGTGGAATGGAAATGCCAGGGCGCGTCCAGGTGCGTGCCATTGTGCGTGGTCAGGGTGACCCACTCGGCGGCGGCAGCCTCGCCGTCGGGATAATCCTCGGGCTGGGTGCCGGGCAGCATGGCCATGAATTCCGGCAGGGTGTCCGCGTGCTTCTGGTAGGTGATCTTCGGCGCCAGCGGAGGCGGATCGGAGAGCACGTCGTTTTCAAGATAGATGGACAAGTCGACGAAACGATGACGTCGACCTGCCTGCAAGGGTGCGGTCATGCCAATGCCTCCTGGGATTGAACAACAGCTGCACGCGGCAGCCGCGAGAAAGAGATCGATGCGCTCACGCCCAGCACCAGAGCCACCGGCCCCAGGCTGGCATAACCCCAGCCCTGCACCAGCGTGCCCCCGAGGATGGGTCCGATGGCCGCACCCGTCATCAGCATGGCAGGCGTGGCGGCCATGGCGCGACCGCTGCGATCCAGCCGAGCCATGAGGCCAAAGGCAAAGGTGTGGGTGAAAATCATCACGGCGGCAAACACCGACGCTGCCGCAGCATAGGGTGCAAAGCGCGCAGAGGACATGATCGCCACCACCAGCAGGGCCTGCACCAGAGGACCGGCCATGAGCACACTGCGGGCAGGCAGTCGTTTTTCAAGCAGAGCGGCCAGCGGCGCGGGCAAGAGGTTGACAAAGCCCAGCGCGATCAGCACGCCGGTCACGGCTTGCAGGCCGAAGCCACGATCACTGCCGACACGCTCCAAAAAACTGAAGGTCATCGATTGCACCAGTCCCATGCAGGCAATCCCGGCAATGCCGTACCAGACCTGGCGCGGCACCGGCTGACGGGGAACGATCACGCGCGGTAGACCGTCGGTTTCGGGACGCGGAAAAGCCAAGGCACACGCCAGTGCGCCCACCGCCATCACGCCGGCAAAGACATAGAACAGCGCGGGACCGCCGATGCTGGCAACAATCGGCGGCACACTGCCCAGAAACAGGATGGCAAACACACCCAAGGAGATGCCTACCAGCGCAAAACCGCGATGCGGATTGCTGCCCCGGGCGATGGTGCCATGGGTGACACTCAAGGAAAGTCCGGTGGTGATGCCGCATACCGCATGCAGCAGGGCCAGCAGCAGGTAGTGATGGGTCTGCGCCGCCACCGCGAACAGCAGGGCCGACAGGGAAAAACCGACGGCGGCCTTCCAGCGCGCCGTGTCGGGATCGAAGCGCGGTGCCAGCATGGCGCTAGCCAGCACGGCCCCGCCCAGGAACAGCGAAGCCAGCAGGCCGGCCTGCCGCGGATCGAAGTGGTAATGCGCCACCAGCGTGCCGACCCAGACCGGCAGCGCTACCAGGTCAATCATGCCGGCGCAGTGCGCCAGCATCAGCGCAGCCAGGGCGCGCTTGGAATAGGTCGTGATCATCTTGTCTCCTTGTTGCAGCAGATTGAACAGCGTTAATCGTTTATATTTTTTATATTTTTCTTCAATCAGATCGGCTGCACCAGCGCGGCATGCGACTCACGCATGATGCGGGAATGCTCATCCTTGTCGCCGCCCTCAACCTCAATCTCACCCAGCCGCGCCGAGTTCTCCACCACCATGCGGCAGCGTTCCCAGCGGCGCTCCTCGAAGGCCGACAAAGCCAGCGGCACGCTGCCGTTGCGCGCCAGCTCTTCGGCCAGCACCAGGGCATCCTCGATGCCGATGCAAGCACCCGAGGCCAGGTGCGGTGTGGTGGCATGCACGGCGTCGCCGATGAGCACCACGCGTCCCGAATACCACGGACGCGGCAACAGCAGGCCTTCCAGCGGACGGAAGATGATGCGGGCGTTGTCATCGAGCTGCTCGCGGATGGTCTTCAACACCGGTGCGCTGAAGTCCTCCAGCAGGCCGCGCAGGCGCTCGACGAAAGTGGCCGGATCGACGTGATCGTTGACCGGGCGCGGCTCGGTGACGAAGAGATACATTTCATCCCTGGACACCGGATTGACGCCGGGCTTGATGCGCGGCCCCATCCACATGGTGCAGGTGGTGATCTCCGCCGGACGCGGCAGCACCGCACGCCACACTGCCTGGCCGCTGTAGCGCGGCTTGGGCGCATTGGGGAAGATGTGGGCGCGCAGCTTGGAATAGAGGCCATCGGCACCGATCACCAGGTCATAGCGGCGGGTCTGGCCATCGGTGAAATCCACCTCGACTTCATCGCCGATCTCGCGCAGCGCGGTGAAGGTGCAGCCCAGGCGCACGTCAGTGCCCGCCGCGCGGGTGGCATCGGCCAGGATGCGTGCGAGCACCGGACGCAGGATCGCGCCACCGCCCGGCACATCCGGCGAGGCCAGGCGTGGCGTGGGCAGAACCGCCACCTGCGGACCATGCGGCAGGCACAGTTGCACGCCGTCACCGGCAGCGCCTTCACGCAGGAAGGCATCGAGCACGCCCAGTTGCTTCAAGGCGCGCAGGGTGGCCGGGCCCAGGCTGATGCCGGCGCCGTAGTTGCGCCACTGGGCATCGAGTTCCACCAGGTCGACCTGGGCGCCACGGCGGCGCAGGTCGATGGCGGCCGACGTGCCGGAAAATCCGCCGCCGATGATGAGGATGCGTTGGGCTGCGAGTGTCATGGTGAGTCTCCTGAATTTTTTGCTGAATTTTTTCTTGCACAAATCAAACCTGATCGTCCCCGGCCACGTGCAGGCCGCCGTCATCATCGATGCGCAATGGCACCGGGGTGAGCGTATCGCCCAGGCAAGGGCCGAGCGTACATACGCCGGTGAGCGGATCGAACAAGGCACCATGGGCGGCACAGACCACGTTCTCGCCGCTGGCGTCGAGATAGGCATCGCGGCGCCACGGCAGCGGCGTGCCGTGGTGCGGGCAGATGTCGCGCCAGGCACGGACCTGATCGCCCCGGCGCAGCAGGAAGATGGTGGCCTGCCCTGCGCCTTCGGTATCGAAACCGCGCGCGCCATCCTCGGGCAATTGGGTCACGTGGCACAGGTACATGGCCGTCTCCGCCTGACCGCTCAGCGGGCAGCGCCCGACGGCGGCGGGCCGCTCGGTGCCCACTTCTCGCGGTACTGGAACAGGAACAGCTGCGAGGCGTCGGCGCCCATCGGCGCTTCGCGTGCGGCCCACTGATCGTCGTGCAGGTCCATGTCGGCGTCGTATTCGACGTGGCAGCCCAGCGGCGAATTGAAGTACCAGAACCAGTTGCTGCCGAAGCGATGACGGCCGGGGCCCCAGAAGCTCTGGTAACCCTTCTCGACGAAGCGGGTGCCGGCCAGCAGCACTTCGGTCGGGCCACCCATGTGGAAGGTGAAGTGTTCGCAGCCTTTCATGAAGGGCGGGGTCTGGATCATGAACAGGGTATGGTGATCCTGCGTGCCAGCCGGGCGCAGGAAGGGGCCCACGCCGGTAAAGCGGTCGGTACAGACGAAGCCCAGACGTTGATAGAAGGCCTCGGCCTTGGCCGTATCCGGCACGAAATACACCACGTGCGAGAGCGTGCGCGGCAGGGCTTGCAGGTCAGGTGGCAAACCCAGTTCATTGGGAGCGCGCCGGGCGTCGCCGGGACCGTTGACGCGTTCGGCGGCCAGTGCCAGGTCGCGGCGCACGGTCAGCTGGAAGGCCAGCGCAAAACCCATGTCGTCGACGCTACGTACGACGCCATCGCGGCGGCTGACTTCGCGGTCGCGGCGCAGTTCGGATTCGATGGCGTCCAGGGTGGCGACGTCGGCCACGCCATAGACGGTTTCACGCAGCAGGCTGGCGGTGCCCATGGCCGGCGGCAGCGTGGCGTCGTCCTTGGCGCGCAGCACGACGGCGGTGCCATCCAGCGCTTCGTAACGGTCGTTGCCGGCGTCCTTGAGGCCGTAGTCGAGCAGGTACTGGCGGCAGGCGGGCAGATCGTCCACGCCAAAGACCAGGGCATCGGGTCCAATGATGTTCATGCGGATTTCCTTGTGATTGACTTGGTGTTTTCTCGTGGCGCTGTGCGTCAGGCCTTGGTACGGCCACCCAGGGTCTCGGCCACCCAGTCGGCGATGACGTGCCCTGCATTGATGGAGTTGTCGAAACTGGCGTGCTGCGCGCCGCCTTCACGGTCGGTGAAGATCTTCAATTCGCGCTTGGGGCTGTTGACCAGTTGTTCGTAAGTACGCTGCGCCCACTTGAGCGGAATCTGGCTGTCCTTCTCGCCATGGGTGACCAGGAAGGGCACGCGGATCTTCTCGACCACACCATCCAGATGCACGTCCTCGGCAATGCGCATGAAGTCGTCGATGTCCTTGGCACCCCAGACCCAGCAGACGTGCTGCCAGTAATGCGGTACGGGGAAATCGCCCTCCTTTTCCAGGCGGCGCTTTTGCACGTCGCGCCAGTCGTGATTGGCGCCCCATACCACGCCACAGGCAAAGCGCGGTTCCATGGCGACCACGCGCGGGCAGTAGTAACCGCCCAGGGAGACGCCTTCGCAGCCGATGCGTGCGGGGTCCACGTCGTCACGCTGCTCCAGCCAGTCCACCACGTGGCGGGCCCAGTGCTCGGCATCAAAGCGTGCGGTCAGGCCTTGCAGGCGCAGGGCTTCGCCGGTGCCGGGCTGGTCGATCACCAGCGAGGAAACCCCGCGCTCGGCCAGCCAGCCGGGCAGGCCGACCATGTATTTCATTTCCTTGGTCGAATCCAGGCCATTGAGCTGCACCAGGATCGGCGCCGGACCGTCAACCTTGTGGGCGCGTATATACAGCCCCGAGATGACACGGCCTTCATAAGGAATCTCGACGCGCTCGCAGTTGTCGCCGGACAAGGCGATGCCGCGCTGGAACACTTCCAGGAAGCGCCGGTACAGTTCGACGCGGCCCGGCGCACCATGGCCCTGCAGGCGTTCGCAGGTCAGCAGATAGCTGGCCGCGCGCTTGTACTTGGCGCCGGCCGAGAGCAGCCGGCCGCGCACTTCATCTTCGGCGGCCAGGCTGCACAGCTTTTCTGCCATGTCCGCCCAGGTGGCGCGGAAGGCCGCGGTGCCTTCGGCGTCAGGCTGCTTGGCCGCCTCCTGCAAGGGCGCGCACATGGCTTCGATTTCGCCGATGCGGGCGCCCATCTCGATGGCGAGATCGACGGAAAGATTCCAGACATAGTTCGTCGGGAAGTAACGGAACATGGTGTAACTCCTTAGATGATGAGTAATGCGCGCGGATGCCGCGTTGCTGCTGCCTCAGTGCGGCCCGCCCAGCCACAGTGGCATGGCGAAGTTGATCCAGATGGCATCGCTCTTGGACGTGTTGGCGGCATACAGGCCGCGCTGATAGTTCATGTTGATGCTGTAGGTGCCGGCGTTGTAGTTCACGATCGGTCCCATCGCGAAGCTGCGCGCGCGATTGCCGGTGATGGTGTTGCCGTTCTGGCTGTCGTCGGTGAACTGGTTCAGGTAGGCACCGGTCACGCCAACCTTCCACTTGCCGAAGTTCCAGCCGCCGATGAAGTCGGCCACATAGGCCGAGCCGGAGCGGTAGTTGGTATCGCTGTTCTTGTCGTTGAAGAGCAGGCGGTTGGAGATACCCAGATCCAGACCCTCCGGATCGTTGTGGCGGATGGCCAGCACCGGCTGGTAGGACGTGTAGCCTACCGCGACGCTGGTGCGGGCGGGATTGTAGGAGCCGGTCTTGAGTGCGAAGTCGAAGCCCCAGGTGACGTTGGTGTTCGCGGCCACGTCCCAGCGCAGCAGCAGGGGCGTGACGGTGACGTTGGAGAGGCCGTTGTGGTTCTCACCGTGGCCATACACTTCGGTATGCAGCGAGACGACCGGCAGCACCAGTTGCGAATACACCTTGGCACCCAGGAATTCCACGCCATAGGAAGCCAGCAGGCGCGTGGTGGACGAGAAAGCGTCCGACTTGAAGGGGATGGGCAACTTGTTGCCATGGTTGTCGTACAGGCCGTCCGAACTGTTGTAGTTGAACTGCTGTACCGCGAAGAAGCCCGGAATGGGGGGCAAGGCCGCGATGTAGTCACTGGTGGACCCGGCAGGGAACGGCGAAACGCCACTTTCAAAGGCTAGCGCGGATTGCATGCTGGCAACACCCCAGGCGGTCATGACGGCACAAGCTGCCAGCCGACGGGCTGGTACATATCCTCTCTTCACTTCTGTCTCCTTGTCTCCTACCCTGCCTGGCTTGTTGTCTCGCCGTCTCGGCGTCTTGTCGGGGCCAGGCTGAACAGCGGCGCGGATTGCGTACTGCGCCACCGGCTTGCCGTGCCGGCCTTTTCTTGTGCTTGTCTGCGAGGCCGTGCAGCGGATGAGCGAAGGTTAAGCTTGCGTTTGATATTGATCAAATGGATTGTTTTGATTCATGATATCGGCGACATCAATACCTCGACCGCGCCCAGCGAATCCCACAAGAAGGCCGGCCCCTGACCACGGAGACTTATCCATGCGCTTCAACAAGCTCGACCTCAATCTGCTGGTCGCCCTCGATGCGCTGCTGACCGAACTCAACATCAGCCGCGCCGCCGAAAAGATTCACCTGAGCCAGTCCGCCATGAGCAATGCGCTGGCCCGCCTGCGCGACTATTTCGATGACGAGCTGCTGATCCAGGTAGGACGCCGCATGGAACCGACGCCGCGCGCCGAGGTGCTGCGCGATGCGGTCAACGACGTGCTCCGACGCATCGAAGGTTCGATCTCGGCCAAGCCGGCCTTCGTGCCGGCCGAATCTCATCGGGAATTCCGCATCTCGGTCTCGGACTTCAGCCTGAGCGTGCTGATCCCGCGCGTGATCGCCCGCGCCCATGCCGAGGGGCCGGGCATCCGCTTTGCGCTGATGCCGCAGGTGCAGGACCCGACCCGTTCACTGGACCGCGCCGAAGTCGATCTGCTGGTGCTGCCGCAGGAATTCTGTACGCCCGACCATCCCGCCGAAGAAGTCTTCCGCGAGCGCCATGTGTGCGTGGTGTGGCGCGATGGCGCCCTCGCCAAGGGCGAACTCACGCGCGAGCGCTACATGACGGCAGGCCACGTGGTGATGGTGCCGCCGGGGGCCAACTCCACCTCGGTGGAAGCGTGGATGGCCAACAAGCTGGGCTTCGCGCGGCGGGTGGAAGTGACCAGTTTCAGCTTCGCCTCTTGCGTGGCGCTGGTGCAGGGGACGGACCGCATTGCCACCGTGCATGGCCGGCTGGCGCGCAAGCTGGCGCCGCAACTGCCGGTGGTGTTGAAGGAAAGCCCGCTGCCCCTGGCGGAAATGCACCAGATGCTGCAGTGGCATCGCTATCGCACCAATGATCCGGGCATCGAATGGCTGCGGCGGGTGTTTCTGGAGAGTGGGCGGGAGATGGATGAGGAGATGGGCGGATGAAGCCGCCGGCGCCAGGCGGTTTTGGGCCGACATGAACGAAAAAGCCCCGGCAACGATGCCGGGGCTTTCAAATCAACTTCATCCGGCACCGCGAGGGCGCCGGAGATGAAGCCTGATGCTTACTTCACCACGCTCAGCAGGGTACGCTTGCCGCCCTTGTAGGTGTACAGGGTCAGGGTGCCGTTGAGGATGTCGCCCTTCGGGTCGAAGGCGATTTCACCGGTCACGCCCTTGTGGTGGATCTTGGCCAGGAACGGCAGGTAGACCTTGGGATCCGACGAGCCAGCTTGTTGCATGGCATCAGCCAGGGTCATCAGCGCGTCGTAGGTGTACGGTGCATAGATCACGACGTCCTGGTTGAACTTCTTCTTGTAGGCAGCCTTGAAATCTTCCAGCGGCTTCTTGCCGGCTTCGGTCACGCCACCAGCTTCGGCACAGACCACTTCGCTATCCTTCAGGCCAGCACCGGCCAGGCTCGGCAGTTCGGTGGTGCAGATACCGTCGCCACCCATGAACTTGGCAGCGATGCCCAGCTGATCCATCTGGCGCAGCATCGGGCCGGCCACGGCGTCCATACCGCCGAAGAAGACCAGATCCGGCTTCTTGGACTTGACCGAGGTCAGGATGGCGTTGAAGTCGGTGGCCTTGTCGGTGGTGTACTGGGTTGCCACGATGGTGGCGCCAGCTGCCATTGCGCTCTTGCGGAATTCTTCAGCCACGCCTTGACCGTAGGCGGTGCGGTCGTCGATGACGGCTACGCTCTTGCCCTTGAGTTCATTGACGGCATAGCGGCCCAGCACGCCACCGAGCTGGCCATCGTTGGCCACCACGCGGAAGGCGGTGTTGAAGCCTTGCTGGGTGTACTTGGGGTTGGTCGCCGACGGCGAAATTTGCGGGATGCCGGCGTCGTAGTAGATCTTGGAAGCCGGGATGGTGGTACCGGAGTTCATGTGGCCGACCACGCCCTTGACCTTGGCATCGACCAGGGCCTGCGCGACAGTGGTAGCTTGCTTCGGGTCGGAAGCGTCATCCTGTGCGACCAGCTGGAAGGTCACCTTCTTGCCACCGATCATGAAGCCCTTGGCATTGAGTTCGTCCACGGCCATGCGGGCGCCGTTTTCATTGTCCTTGCCGATGTGCGCGTTGGGACCAGTCAGGGGAGCGACGTGACCGATCTTGATGACTTCTTGTGCTTGTGCAGCCCCTGCGAATGCGAACGCTGCCACCAGTGCTGTAGCGACAGGAATCATTTTGATTTTTTGCATGAATTGCTCCTATTACTTCCAATGAATGATTGAAAACGCAGTGCGTTGTGCCATTTGTTTTATGTACGCTGACCGGCCCTGCTCCCCCCTTGTGGACGGTGGCAAGACCCGACAACGCCGCAGCGCCTCCCAGTTTCTGACCGGTTCTTGCTTGCGGACTCTGCTACAGCAAAAAACGAGCCATGCCTGAGAGCATCGCGACTCGGGCGCTTTCCCGCCGGCCATCCCCGGTTAAAAAGGGACGGAGCCACAGCAGGCAAGCGGCCCGGCCGCAGCGCCAGGCCAGGCGGGGCAGTTCCTCCAATACACGGCCCCGCCGGGCAGAATACACCGTAATGGTGCGGCTGGGAGAGCGAGTTCCGTGCCAACGTGGCCGTTCATTCATATCGCACGTTTTATGCACTTTTTTGAATCATGATGCGAAGAAATGCACCAATAAGGGTGGGCAAACGGCAGAAAACCGCACTTGAAACCTTGCTGACTCCTGCCGACAAGCCCAATTCATGCGGAACTGAGCAGCATAAGCCAGAATTTTCGTTCACTTGCCCAAAATTCACGGCGGTCTCCGGTGATCGTCCGAGGGCATGCTCCGACCCGTGCCGACCCTGCGCCGATGATGCGCCCCGCACCGCTCCTCGCCCCCGCCTGAAGCGGCGATATGATGTGCTTTCCTTCGCCGAAGGCGGGTCAGAATGAGTAACGCCCCTGCACATACAGGGTGCGAGGTGCCCCCACCAGCTTGCCCAGATTGCCGTCCACGGTCCGGGTGAAATAGCGGCGATCAGTCAGGTTGTTCACGCCGGCAAAGATGTCCAATCCCTTCCTGCCCGGCACCTTCCAGCTCACCTGGGCATTCCAGAGCCGCAAGCCGGGGATTTCCCCGATACTGCCGTCGGCGCTTTCGGCGACGGTATTGGCTTCATCGGCAAACTGGCGTCCCTGGTGCGTGGTCGACAGGGTGATGCCCCATGGCCCCGTGTTGAAACGGGTCCCCAGCGTATCGGTGATGCGGGCATAGAACGGCAAGTCCTTGCCCGGGTTGCTGCCCGACATCTGCAGGGCCCTGGTGTAGGTGACGTTGGCGAAGACCGACCAGCCCTTCAAGAGGCTTTGCTGATCGAAGGCGTAGTCCATCGCCAGCTCGATGCCATCGTGGCGGGTCTTGCCGATGTTGCGGAAGACGTTGGGCATCGTTCCCTGGACCGACACGATCTGGTTGTCAAAATTGATGTGGAACACGGTCGCCTCGGCGGAGGCCCGGGCGCTCTTCCAACGCACGCCGCCTTCGATCGTCCTGGCCAGCTCGGGGGAAAGCGGATTGGCCGATGACATGGTGTTGAGTTGCGAATTCTGCACCACGCCGAAGGAGGTGTTGTAGTTGCTGAACAGGGTCAGATGCTCGGTGAGCAGGTAGGCGATATTGAGCGAGGGCAGCAACTTGCGGTTGGCCACCTGGTAGGACGCCTTGTTGCCCACGTCATACCGGCTGGACTCCACGTGCTCGAAACGCACGCCGGGTGTGATGCGCCATTGCCTGAACGCGATCTTGTCGTCGATGTAACCGGCATGGGCGTCGGTGCTGTTCCGGAACCGGGTGAATCCGCTCAGTACGCCGGTGCGGACTGACTCGTTGTAGATATTGTCGTCCCCGCGCTCGCGGACATGGCGATACCCGACGGTGACGTCGTGCGTGGTACTGCCCCAGGCGAAACGCTGCGTGTACCGTGGCTCGATGCCCAGCGTTTCGTAATTGCGCGGTTGATGCGAGAGGCGTACGCCGGTCGCATTGATCAAGGTGCTCTGGCGGGTGGCCTGGTTGAAATAGGTACGGATTTCGAACTCCTGATGGTCCGATATCGTGTTGAGGTAACCCACGTCGAAGCCTTTGCGGGTACCGCTCCAGTTGTCGCGCCGACGGGTGTTCTGGAAGGGGTCGGCGGCGTACTGCGCGGTGGTGAGGCCGCCTGGCGTGCGGCTCATCACATCGTAGTAATTGAGCTTGGCGTAGAGTTCGGAAGCCGGCGAGATCTCGTAACGCATCTTCAGCGCAAAATCGTTGAGGTGCTCCTCGCTCTTGTCGCGCCATCCGCTGCCATCCTGCCCCGAATAAAGGAAGGCCATACCGATGCCGCTCTCATTCTGGCCGCCGGCAAAGGCCGTGTACTGCGTATTGCCGCCTCCCTGGCCATAACTGTTGTAGCGCACCGAGGCGTCGCCGGAGATGCCGGTCGTTGCGGGAATGGAGCGCGTCTTGAAATTGATGATGCCGCCCACGTTCTGCGGACCGAAGCGCACGGCGCCGCCGCCCCGCACGACGTCGACCGATTCAATGTTGTTCAGGCTCAGCGGGGCGAACGAGAGCTGCGGCTGGCCGTAGGGCGCCACCGCCATCGGGATGCCGTCCAGCAGAACGGTGGAGCGCGGTGAAAAGCGCCCTGTCAGTCCCCGTACACCAATGTTGAGGGCGATGGCACTACCTGAGGTACCGGCATTGTCGCTGGACTGCACACCGGGAATGCGGCGCATCACGTCACCGATGTTGACGGCGCCCGTGCTTTCGATCTCCTGTTTTTTTACCACCGTGCGCGCCCCCGGATAAGTCTTCACGCTGCTCTCAAGACCAGTGCCGAGCCAGTCGCCGCTGACCTGAATGGGCTCCAGCCCGGGCTGCGACTCTGGCGAGGCTGGCTGCTGTGCCAGACCCGCCGAGGGGCAGCCCAGTATCACCAGCGAGGCAAGGGTTGAGGTAGCGATGCGTATATCGCGCGCAAAAAACAAAGTGGCCTGACTAGTCTTCATAACATTTCGGTCCAATAAAAATATTGGCGAACCTCCGCCGTTTATTTCCTATTTAAAAAAGGAATCTTTCGGACAAGTCCCAAAAGAGGGCGAAATGTTAATGAGTCGCATTTAGTTTTTATACTTGTTTCGATGCATGTTATTGTTTTTCTTAAGTAATCTCGTAATTTTTTGATGCCAAGGGCGACTTCCCGAGGCAAAAATATCCCCCAGCGGCCATCGCAAGATGTGGCCGCGTCGTTGGGCTGGCTTACACGATTGCCAACGCCTGCTCACCCAAGTGTCAGAAACCCGTTAAGTCTGAACTACGAATCCAGTACCCACACGGCATGTTCAATTTCAAATTCAATAAAGTCTGAATTCGAGGTTCATTTAAGTCTGAACTTTCCCGCATTTTGTTCATTTAACACTGAACTTTCCTCTTGCCGGATTGAGCTAGCGTTGCAGCTAGCTCCGTGGTCGAATTGAAGAAGCCGCCCGAAAGCGGCTTTTCAAATTTCCCAAATTCCCTGCCTCAATACAGTCGACACTGGTCCAGCGCAAGCAAGTTATCCGTCCACTTTCCGTCAGCGTATGTTCGGATGAACGGACGACGCCCAGCCCCAGGGTTCACCACGCCAATCATCGCTCGATTGCCAAACTGGTCGGCCACATAAAAAGTGTCCGTCCTTGAGTTAATCCGCTGGATGACGTCTTCCACGGTCAGCCGTTTCATTGTCCAAGCGGGATTACCAACATGCGTGATGTGCTCATGCGGGGAATTGACGTTTGGTTTGGTAATACAGGTAACGTGACAGTTAGCCATACAAAATCCTCCATGCTTAGGATACTGTCGCATGAAGGCCTAGCTGCTGAACACCAGCAACCAGGTGCTTGAATTTCCGGCGTCATGCGACCAAACGCCGAATCCTGCTGGACGTTCTAGCGACTTTTCTTGGATTGGGATACCGCTGAAGCAGCCAACGTTTTTGTGATGCTGCTGGACTTGTCGCTGAGAAGCGCATTAGAAGCCTTCGCTTCCATCACTTTCCCGGTGACTTTTGAATTGCCCGTTTGGGACAGAACGCTGCCAGCCAAACTGCGTTGAATTGCGGAGGAAGAAGAACTGCCCAGTACTCGAGCAGAGGTGGATGCCACATTTTTGCCGGTAGATTTATTTGCCATTGCCGCCTCCTTGGAGAGTTAATGCAATATAAACAAAGCACCACAAACAACTAGATATTGAACAAAAATCAAAATATCATCTAGATATGGCACTGTATAAATATACACATAAACTATCAATAGCTGTAGTCGTTTGCGCAACACTTAATTTTCATACCCGTTCCAAAGCTGCTAGGAAGCATCAACACGCCTCAAGACCACAAGGATGATCTCCTTCAAGAAGGAGAGATCTACTTCGGTCCGAAACACTGATATGCAATTGCGAAGCGGGTCTGTTGGCCGCCGCTGCTTAAGGAGAGACTCTGGCTTCGATTGACCCAGCTAACATGGCGAAAGGCCTATTGCACTTAGCATTTCCGTTTGACTATGGGTCAATTGCATACAAATTGACCCATGTTGAGTTGCATCGAAAACTGACCCACTTTCCCCGGAAATTTGCATCCTAAGTTGACCCATGTTTAGACCACAATCCTGCTCATCACAGCGAGCAGGAGAACGGAGTGATAGACGTGGCCCTACTTGGAATTATTCGACGCTGGTACATCCGCGATCACATCTCGATCAGGGAAATCTCCCGCCGGCTGGACATCTCTCGAAACACGGTTCGTCGCTATATCCGATCCGGAGCGATCGAGCCTTCCTACCCCTCAAGGCATTCATCCAGTGCCCTAGATGAATTCGCGCCTCGACTTTCAGCCTGGCTCAGCGCTGAGGCAGTCAAATCGCGCAAGCAGAGACGAACCCTGAAACAGATGTTCCTGGACTTACGAGAGCTGGGATATGAAGGGTCTTATGACCGCGTGGCAGCCTTTGGAAGGCAATGGAAGGTGGGTCAAATGGAGAGGGTCAATTCTGCGAGCAAATCAACATATATACCGCTCTCATTCGCTCCCGGAGAGGCGTTTCAGTTCGATTGGAGTGAAGATTGGGCTGTGATTGCCGGCGAACGTACAAAATTGCAGATTGCTCACTTCAAACTCAGTTACAGCCGTGCATTTTTCCTTCGTGCCTACTTGCTTCAAACTCACGAGATGCTTTTTGACGCCCATGCTCACGCGTTTGAAGCTTTTGGTGGAATTCCGCGGCGTGGCATTTACGACAACATGAAAACCGCTGTTGATAAAGTTAAAACTGGGAAGCAACGCGATATCAACGCCCGCTTCAATGCCATGACTAGTCACTACCTGTTTGATGCGGAATTCTGTAATCCCGCTTCCGGGTGGGAAAAAGGGCAAATTGAAAAGAATGTTCGGGACAGCCGCAACAGGATATGGCAAAAGGTCCCGCCGTTTTCCAGCCTCGATGCCTTAAACGAATGGCTGGCTACCGAATGCCTACGCCTTTGGACGGCTATTAAGCATCCAGAGCTTGATGACACTGTCGGGAACGTATGGAGTGAGGAGCGCACTCATCTACTGGCCATGGGAAAGCAATTTGACGGTTTCGTGGAGCATTCCAAACGCGTCTCTCCGACGTGCCTGGTCACCTTGGATCGGAACCGCTACAGCGTGCCTTCTTCCTTTGCTAACAGGCCTGTCAGCCTGCGGATCTATGCTGATCGTCTGGTCGTGGTTGCGGAGGGAAACGCAATTGCTGAACACGCCAGAGTAATTAATCGTGACCATGGCCCCGGACAAACAGTATTTGATTGGCGCCATTATTTGGCTGTCCTGCAGCGCAAGCCCGGTGCCCTGCGCAATGGCGCGCCCTTTGCAGAGCTGCCAGCGGCATTCAAGGAAATGCAATCGATCTTGCTCAAACGCCCTGGCGGTGACCGTGAAATGGTCGAGATCCTCGCCCTAGTCCTGTTTCACGACGAAAAGGCGGTTCTCAATGCCGTTGAAACAGCGCTGAAGAACGGGGCACCCTCAAAGCAAGTAGTACTTAACATTCTCAGCCGCCTCCTTGATGGGGCTCCCGTGCCGGCAATTGAGGCGCCGCAGGCGCTGCAATTAGTCAAAGAGCCTGTAGCCGATATTAGCCGCTATGACACCCTACGGACGAAAGGGGACGATCATGTCGATGCTGCCTGATGCGTTATTGGGAATGTTCAGGGTACTTAAATGGCGAGGTATGGGACAGGCGGCCGAGGACCTGGCTGCACAGAACTCACCAGCATTCCAAGCAGCGCTCCCGATCTTAGCGGATCTGGTCAAGGCTGAAATCGCTGAACGGGAGGTACGCTCACTAGCCTATCAAATGAAAGTTGCGAAATTCCCCGCGTATCGAGATATCAACGGCTTCGACTTCGGCGTTAGCGAAGTCAACGAGGCTCTCGTGAAGAAATTGCATTCCTGCTCTTTCTTGGAGACCGCACAGAATGTGGTTTTCGTAGGCGGACCCGGCACTGGGAAAACTCATCTGGCCAGCGCACTTGGCATTCAAGCAATAGAACATCACGATGCACGTGTGCGCTACTTCTCTACAATAGAACTAGTGAATTTGCTTGAGCAAGAAAAACAACAAGGTCGACCAGGTCACTTGGCGGCGCGTCTACTTCATACAGATCTGGTGATATTGGATGAGCTTGGATATTTACCATTTAGCCAAGCAAGTGGAGCTTTGCTTTTTCATCTGATCAGTAAGCTGTATGAGCGAACAAGTCTGGTAATCACCACGAACCTGGGCTTTGGTGAATGGGGATCAGTTTTCGGAGACCCCAAAATGACTACCGCACTTCTCGACCGCCTTACCCATCATTGCCATATCGTTGAAACTGGAAATGATAGTTACCGCTTCAAAAACAGTTCAACCCAGATAGCAAAGAAAGAGAAATCAAACAAGAAAACCATTAGTACTGTTTGAAAATCCGAGGGTCAACATTCGATGCAATTCTCGGGTCAAAACTTTATGCAATCTCACAATGACCGCGTGGCAGCCTAGGCATCAGCGTTTGATGTACCAAGCGAAATTACTTCCGCTGAAAAATCCAGAATTTCCGGACGAAGCGATATCGAGTCCACTGTAACGCCTTCCGGGATGGCACTCAGTGCCGAGAGGATGTTCTGTAACGATGCTCCGACATTTCTCGCTATTCGCATCTTTCCACTGCCTTCAGTAACCTCATAAAGACGACAGATGTCGTATGGAGCGGGGCCTTGCACCGCAACTGCCAGCTCCCTCAGAGAGAGGTGGACTGGATTCCCAAATCCACCGACTGTACTTTTTGCGTCCACGACGCGAACTTCATCAGTCGTACCGATTACCCGGAAGTCATACGGAGCTACGGCATTGATGCTGGCTGTCCATTCAAATGCACGAATACGCCCGTCCCGTCGCTCTCCGTCCAGCCATGCATTAAGAAGCTCTTCACCGGCAACGCCGGTAGCCTCAGCATTCCGACGCGAACGCATGAAATCCTCAGGAGTTACCCCTCGATTGCCGCGTCGTGTATTGACTGTTTCTGCGCCCGCCGCCCCCCCAAGTACTGCGTCCTCTAGCAGACTGGTATCGGCCCAGTCGTGCAATGGGTGTCCGGCGGGCGGGGATGCCTCAGAAAGAACATCATGAACAAGCTGGTCCTCCAGGGGCCACATAGATCCATCAGCAAAGCGGCGAGCAAGCTCGGCGTAAAGTGCCGCGTCCTCGGGTAATGCACTTGCAATCAAAACCACATTCGCTGTCGTCGGCGTCACATCGCCTGTGAATTCGAACAAAGCAAAGTCACCTGGCACCAGTACGTTGTACAGCTCCGGACTGTCAACGGGGTTGTCAATCAGTTCCCCGTTAAGGCGCCAGTTCTTCTGCTGCTTCAGGATCTTGCGCTGCAAATTGTTGGCAGGTGCAAGCCCCGGCCCGCACAAATAAAGATCCAAAGGATAGCGAGGCTGAGGAACCAAAGCAGGTTCGCCAAGTTGCGGGTACAACCTGCCGACCAGGACATTCGTGTCCAAGTTAAAGGCCTTTTGCTTTCCGGCTCCGGCTGGTCGATTCTGGAAATGCCACTTGAACAGCGTTAAGTCTGAAGCGGTGAGACGCTTCAATGCCAGCTTGCGGGGCATGACACTTCCTTCCTTATCCTTCGTGAAACACTCTCAGCCCCGCTGTACATGCCGCGGTGCAAAGGTATGCATTGTGGTGCATAATAGCACCACTTTTACCACTGATGCTCAGCCTATGGCCCGCAGCCCCATTGCTCCGGATCGGAAAACCGTCAGGACCTCCGTCATGCTGCCAGAAGACGTGCACCTCCAGGTGCAGGCGATGGCCGACTCCAATCACGTTTCGTCCGCCTGGGTCATCCGGATGGCGGTACAACGCTTTCTAGACGAGTACCAAGGACAGATGGAGCTGCCGCTGCGCCTGTCTGGGCGACAAGGATCCGATTTATGAATAACGATGTCATCCTCCGTAAGCTGGCGCGCCTTCAGGCCAAAGCCAAGCCTCGCGTTTTGGATCTGTTTGCAGGTTGCGGCGGTATCTCGCTTGGTTTCGAAGCCGCTGGCTTCGAGATGTCGGGAGCCGTCGAATTCGATCCCGATGCCGCCAGATCCCATGGTCTGAACTTTCATCAGAGTGCGGAAGCCCATAGCAAACCGATCGACATTACAAAAACTTCTCCGACGGATCTGTGCCTCCAGCTCGGACTTGGTAAGGTTGCCGATTCCTTTGACATTGTCGTCGGTGGCCCCCCCTGCCAAGCATTTGCCCGTGTAGGCCGGTCCAAGCTGCGCGAGATCGAAGAACATCCCGAAGCCTTTATCCATGATCCACGCGCGCAGCTTTACAAAAAATATCTGGAGTATGTAGACGCGTTTCAGCCTCTGGCCGTTCTCATGGAAAACGTGCCAGATATTTTAAATCACGGTGGACAGAACATCGCAGAAGAAACCTGCGAAGTTCTCGAAGCCAAGGGATATGTCTGCGGCTACACCCTCCTCAACGCAGCGTTTTATGGCGTCCCCCAAATGCGAGAGCGCATGTTCTTAATCGCGTACAAGCGTGAGCTTGGCGCTAAAGTCTCGTTCCCTGCCCCTTCCCACTGGCTGGTACTACCGCCAGGATACGAAGGGTCCCGCTCTGTCGCACTCAAGACCTTACGCAATCTCGTCGATCAGGCACACTCCTATATCGCCCCTCTGGCTGCGACCCATGATCTGCCACCCGCGGTGACAGCTGAAGATGCCTTGGCAGACCTGCCGGCAATCAATGCCCGTGAGTTACTCGCAACCGGAAAGATCACTCGCGGCGCGCGTCGTTTCGATACACACGTCAGTTACAACCGCAAGAAGCCTTCCACTTACGCCGAGCTGATGCGGACATGGCCAGGGCACGAGGCGCCCAAAGAAGGGCTGGCTGATCATGTCATACGCTACCTCCCCAGGGACTACGAACTCTTTGCCCGTATGAACCCTGGCGATCAATACCCCGAGGCGTACGCACACGCGGTCGAAATGTTCCAGGAACGGCTGACGGCCGCCCGGGCACTTGGAGAAAAGCTTGCGGAAGGTTCAGCAAAATACAAGGCGCTATGGGACGCAATCGTCCCGCCGTATGACGTCAGTAAATTCCCGAACAAGTGGCGCAAAATGTGGAAGGACCAACCCGCGCGCACGCTCATGGCACACTTGGGCAAGGACAGCTATAGCCATATCCATTACGACAGCAAGCAGGCAAGGACTATCTCCGTCCGCGAAGCAGCACGCCTGCAGTCCTTTCCGGATGGCTTCCGCTTCAGCGGCACTATGAATCCTGCATTCAAGCAAATTGGCAATGCAGTCCCCCCTCTGATGGCCAAGGCATTAGCTACTCACATGATGCAGACCATCAGACTGGCAATCACTGAGAAGGAAGCAAAGAATGAGCCTCGTCGAGCGGCAGCGGCAGTTTCTTGAAGCGACACAAAAACACTTTCGTACCTCAAGAGCCGTTCGTCCTCGCGAACTCTTTGGCGTCTCAAATAGCGCTAAGATCGTTGAAGGTGGGATCCAACTCGGCGTCGTAAATCTGGAGAACGTCAGGGATGATGTCGAAGCGCTGATCTTCGGCTGCGTTCTCAGGTTTCCGCCGGAGGACGAGGTTTACTTTGCCGTCCTGGTCCGTAAGGACAAAACCAACTTCCTCGCGCGTCTTTCTGAGATGAAGCGTCTTGGCACAGCGGCAAAAAGCGCCAGTGAAGAGGCCGAATTTTCACTTGAAGCTTCTGGCGACAGCGACGAAGCAGAAGCTCCTGGAGCTTCCATCAAGTACAGCGCGAGAAATAATCTGGTGCCGATTTATCTTGCTAGAGACGGCCGCTTGTGGCTGCGCAATGCCAAGTTCTGGGACAGCTTGGCTTTCGATCTCTCGCCTTTCGGCCCGTCCACTGAACCCGACGAGATCGTCGTTGCACTGCACCCTCCTACCGCTTCCGCCCGGCGAAGTCTACTGGCTCGCGAGTTCATCGGATGGCTAGGCAGTCTGGTCGGCAGAGAAAAGATCCACGAACTGCCGGTCTGGACGGATAGCGCGACGCTTGGGCCAGCCATGCGGCGTATGCCGTCCACCATTCCGGTCAAAGACATCGAGATGACGATCGAGGCAATGGGAGGCCACTATCCCAATGGAGAAGTCAGGCGCTTTCACGCTGCACTGAATTTCTTGGATCACAAGCACTTCGTGATTCTCTCCGGGCTCTCCGGGACAGGTAAGACGCAACTGGCTTTGAAGTATGCCCGTGCAGTTCATGGACTGACATCCAATATCGAACAGGACCCACTGCTCTTTGAATGCCCCGTTCGTCCGGAGTGGACTGATCCTACAGGCCTGACCGGATATTACGATGTACTGACAAACAGGTATGTTGTTCCCACCTTCCTGGAAGCAGTACTGGTTGCCACCGCACACAAAGAGTCCCCTGTATTCGTGATCCTCGATGAGATGAACCTCGCACGTGTGGAGTACTATCTCTCAGATGTGCTTTCTGCCATCGAATCGGGGGGCACTTTACAGCTTCACTCCAACGGTATCCCCCTGGAGGGAACTACCGGTGCATCCGTGCGGGCAGAGATTCCTCTACCATCTAATCTGTACATTATCGGAACGATCAACGTCGATGAAACCACCAATCCTGTAAGCGACAAAGTGCTGGACCGGGCATCAGTAATTGATATGTCCGCTGTAGATGTCCCTGGCTTTTTGGCGTCACTGGTTGCCCTGCATCCAGAACTACGGGCAGCAAAGGACGCATCCGAGCAGAAACTGATCGAGATCCATGATCTGCTTGACAAGCACGGCCTGGGCTTTGGCTATCGCGTGATCGAAGAGTTTGTCCGATACCACGCGTTTGATGCGGTACATCTTCACAATTCTGTTGAGAGTGTTACCGATCAATTGCTCATTCAAAAAATTCTGACCAAGTTGCGCGGATCTGAGCGTCAGCGTCCTCTCCTCTCTGCACTAGACAAAGTCTGCGAAGGCCTTCCCCGCGCACAAGCCTACATCCGCAAGCTGCTGGACGATCTGGATGAATTCGGGTCGTTCCAGGCGATGCGGTGAACCATGAGTGCGCTTTACATCCAGCGCGAAGGTGCAGGGCCTGCTTGGCAGATCTGGCCTTCGCAGGATGCAATCCCCGCAGGTGCAATTAGGGAGGCTTCAACCTACCTGTTCGAACTGCGGGATAGCGCTGATGCACTCGCAGCGGATCTGCTGATTGACGACATTCCAGTCGAAGCGCTGCGCTCACGACAATCAAGCGTTGCACGCTGGCGCTGGACACCCGGCTTCCATGCTGGTTCAGTAGAAGCGGCACTCAAGCTCCCTGGCACAGGTGTCCGTCGCTTCGAGATCACAACGGATCCGGATCTGCGTAAGCTTACCCGTGAGGACTTCGACACAATGGTGCGTGAAGTGCTGCAAGACACTTTCGCGCTTTTCTCGCTCAGTGCTTTTCGCAAAGGCATTGCACGCCAGCCCGGAAACAGACCGCCGCCCCTGGCGCGGCTGGAGTTCCTGCGCTCACGTGTAGACGAGATCACCAAAACCATCTCCACGATTAGCCGTTCGCCCAGACATTTTCTGCAGGCAGAACAGGTCACGCTGCCCTCACACCGCGCCACACGCGCAACAGGGCCGGAGATCCTCAAATCGTTCAGAACTGGCCTCATCCGGACTGAAACAAATACCCCCTCACGATTACCGGCGGCATTAGGGGGACGCCTGCCCGCGCAGATCAAGGTACGCCAGCGTCACAACAGCGTGGATATTCCTGAACACCGCCAAATCAAAGGGTGTCTCAGATCGTGGGCAGCATGGCTGTCCGGCGTGGCCGATGTATTGGAAAAGGCAGGTAGAACCGATGATCCAGAAACCATCACGACTGCCGGCAGTTGGGCAATTCGGGCAAGGCATATCGCACGACAACTGAACGATTCGGCCAGCTCAGGGTTCATGAAAGAAGTAAGCAGCGGTCCGGCGACGCTGCAAATGTCATCCCTGTTCCGGAACGACCCCGCCTATAGCCATTTCTTCCGACTATGGCAGGACATGAATCTGGGACTTACCGCCTTGTTCGGTGATTTCCTTCAGATGCCGCTGGCAAGGACATACGAACTGTATGAGCTTTGGTGCTTTCTGCGTCTGTTGCGCGCTACGATCGAAGAGTACGAACCAGCCGGTGTGGATCTCAGTAGTTTGTTCACCACTGATACGTCCGGAGGAGTAACGATTTCTGCCGGCTCCGTCATCGTGCCTGTGGGGGCTGATAAGGTCTTGTGTTTTCAGCGCCAGTATCGTGAGTACTGGCTTGAACTTGGCGGAGAAGGCAGTTTCAGCCGGACCATGGTGCCCGATATGGTACTCGCCGGGACCGGCCTCGGCGGATCGGAAAAGCAGGTCATCGTGCTGGATGCAAAGTATCGCATCAATGAGGGGCTGAACGATGCCCTGAACTCTATCCATACGTATCGTGATGCTCTGGTACAGGAAGTTGGCGACAATGAAATTGAAGGCATTGTCACGGCCGCCTATCTGTTGACTCCGCACGTTCCCGCCCTTGACTCGGACTTTAAGAAAACACCGGTTCCAGGACGACTCTTTCACCCTCGCTACCGGGAGAAGTTTCGCTTCGGTGCCGTCACGCTACGTCCAGGGATGAACAGTAAAGAGCTACGCAACTTGCTCAAAGCGATCGTCACAGATTCGACGGGGAAACCGTGATGGTCGATGTGCTCACACCGGAACAGCGCCAGCTCAATATGAGCAGGATCCGTGGACGAGATACCAAGCCGGAAATGCTTATCCGGCGCGGACTACATGCCTCCGGCTTCCGCTATCGGCTTCAAGATCGAAAATTACCCGGTCGCCCGGATCTCGTGTTTCTTCGCTATCGCGCCGTAATCTTTGTGCATGGTTGCTTCTGGCATGGACACAATTGCCCGCTCTTCAAGACTCCCAAAACTCGTCAGGACTTCTGGAGCGCCAAGATCGCATCGAATCGGGCCCGCGATCAAAGAGTCGGAGAAGTCCTTCTGGAGCAAGGGTGGCGGATTGCCACCGTATGGGAGTGTAGCCTCAAAGGTGCCGGAAAAATAGGTGTAGATGAAGTTATACAGCAGTGCCGGCTCTTCCTGCTTTCCACGGAACGCAGGCAGGTGACTATCCGGGGAATGGATTATACGAATGAAGAATAAATACAAAGGTTCGAAGGCTTTACCCGTCAATCTTAATCATCTTGATGACATTCAACTACTGGAGCTACGCGCCGCCATTGATACCGAAGCCCGAAAGCGGGGTCTCAATTTCACTGTAGGCGAGATCGGGGAAAAGTTGGCAATTTCTCTATTCAAAGAATGCCCTGATCTACCCATCCTGGCCCCTGCCCCTCGGGGTACCAAAAACATTGACGCTATTTCCCGCGAAGGGAAGCGCTATTCCATCAAGACGCTTCAAAGAGCGAAAAAGACGGGAACCATTTATCCAGACCTTCTAGATAAAGAGCAGAGGCTTTTCGAGTTCATTCTTGTCGTCTTGCTCAATGAAGATTTGACGTTAAGCAGAATCGTAGAGCTGAACTGGGAGCAATTCTGTGCCGTCCGGAGTTGGGACATCAGGATGAATGCATGGTACATAGCACGCTCTAAACGAGCACTGGACTATGGTCGTCAGCTCTATCCAAACACTCCACGCAGCATCCTACCTCCCAGCTCTACCTGAATGTAATGACCCAGTGAAACCTGCTCACTTTATGCAGCCAAGGCAATTGCCCTAGTGCGGTGTAAACGTTATCCATAAGCACCCGCTCCAATGTTGGTGGAACACGAGTACGTGACCGCTGGAACATTACACCCCGTTAGCAGAAGCGACCGCTAAGTTCACCTCTTCCTTAAATTTTTTCATCAGATCCAATAGACGCTGCGTCTCAGCAGGCCCTGTTAGGTACTCTCCGCATTTCGGGCAAAAATCCGCTTCAACAGAATGAAATATCGTATTCTGCCCCTTGTAGCTATATGAAACACTCCGCGTATCAAGTAGCAATTCGTCTTCGAAACATGTTGGGCATTTCATGGTAAATAGCCTTCAAGTCGATAAAACTTAAACGAAGCGGTAATTGCAATGGCCCAGCCTCCTCATCCATTGCCCATTATTCGCGCTGGTCAACTATTACTCCGTCCGAAAGACCCAGTCCAGATGGGCGCATTTTCCCAAAAATGCCATTATCGATACAATGCCACCCCCAATTGGAAAACTCTTCCAACAAACGAAATATTCGCATTTCTTTCTCAAAATTCTTGTTAGATGGGTCTAGCGGCCTAAAATTTGGACGCAATATACACCTCAGATCTTCACCAAATTTTCCCTCCAAAATATCGCACATATACCTAACTCTTTCTTCCCAGGCAAGACTCTGTCCACTAGTCTTTCTTGTCTGAAACGTGGCGCGATTGAGTATATAGCTAGCCTTCACAAATCTCTCGGCATCTACATCAAACTGAAATTGATCCGCGAGAGCTGGCAAAAAAATGCGACTATGAAAAACATCGAAGAGTTCAATAGCAATCCCTCGGGCTAAAAACTCCATCCCGAGAATAAGTAACATTTGATAGGTCGCTCCGACAAGAATCCGTACGAGGTCGCGACGGCCTAGCATCAAGGCCTCTTTCGATAAGATAACCAATGCGGCCAGAGCATCAATATTCGCACGTCGATGAAGTCGGCGTATGAGTCGAGAATTCACTTCAACTCTCGAGCCAGGGCCACTTAATGCCGTAGGTGCCCCCACGAACAAAATCCCCTGCGAGGAAGGTTGAAGCCGTGCAAGCCAATGATGAATGTCTACGGTATCTGGACTCTCCGTCTTAAGAACATCCCACAAAAGGTGGCGCAGCTGCTGCGCTGTTCCAGGCGCACGTGTCTCTGCCAAATCGACTTCTCGACTTCTAGGTGTATTGCTACCCCTGGAGTATTTTTGCCACTTGTGTGACGGGCTCGTTGTCCCATTAGAACGCTTAAAAGAGCTTCCATCAAGACACTGCTCCAACTTATAAACACTGTTAAGACCCAACCTCTCCAAAACCCCGCGGCACCAATAAACGGTACGAATCGCATCGACGATATCCTTCCGCGGACCTTTCGGCGCTTTAATTGGATTTCGCATGGAGTTGAGAAATTCCTCATAGATCCGATTTACTCGATGTATATCAGTCACTTACAGATTCCTCGATGCTAGAAACAGGGTAAAACTTTTGGCAAATCTTACCGTCTGGCTTTCACTATATATTTTGTTTACAGTACAGCCGTGACAAGCAGTGACGGAGCGTAGATGCACGCTAGGCAAGACAGTGAATTGATTCAGAAACTGGAGGATGATCTCATCCAGCGCTATGGCCCTTTAGTCTCCGGAGAAAACCTGAGGCTTGTACTCGGCTATGGATCTCAAGACGCATTTCGACAAGCAGTGGCACGCAAGACCATACCCGTTCCCGTATTCGCAATCGCGAATCGGCGAGGCAAATTTGCACTCGTTAGGGATGTGGCTATTTGGCTAGCCGAACAACGTTCCAACGCCGTCTGAACGAACCTAAATATTTGATCCACTTATCGCAAACAAACGAAAAGGAAACTTTCCGATGGAATAACGGCCCCGACCGAGTTTCAAAACCGAGGGTGTAGAAATGGAAAAAGCCCGCAAGTTAGCGCTTGCGGGCTTTTAGGATGCTTCTAGGTCTGGACAACCTTTCTAAAGTATCCCCTTCCATTCGTCGCATGTCAATAGCTCCTTACGCTGCTATTGCGTTCGCACGCCTATACCCACTCACTCCACAAAAAATGGAATTCGCCTCGGAAGTTTTCCAAGGCGCATGGGAGTCATTTTGAAAAAGATGAATGAACAGCTCCTCAAGGATCTTGCCGAAGGGAGTGCAATTCGGCCAGTGCGGCAGGTCACACACCGTTCTCCGCAGCGAACAGTTGGCATTTTGGCGTGCTCATGGATACAGGATCGCGGCATTGAATATGAATCGCAACTGGAGCGCCGTTTTCTCCTGCAGACGCTAGTTTTGCCTATGGTAAAGCGAGTGGTCCATCAACCATTCCGAATCGAATACATAGAAGACGGAGCTCCACGTACATACGTCCCAGACTTTCTAGTCCTTTTGAAGGATGGCACCAAAGTCGTGATCGAAATCAAGCCTAGAAAATTCCTAAAAAAGCACCGAGCAAAGCTAATAGAAGCCCAGCGCCTTCTCGCTAATAACGACATTCCGTTTTTGGTTATAACAGACTGGGAAATAGATGATGGTATCAAAGTAGAAAATGCCAGCTTTCTACTGCGCTTTGCCCGCGGCTCAGCCAGCCTAGAAGCCAAGCAACAATGTCTCGACACCATCATGTCAGCCCCAAGTGGGGGCGTGTCCGATTTTTTGTGTAAACGGGATTTCGTTTAATTCATAGAGATACGTTCACCGAACTGGATAGTAAACCGAGTCAGTGCAGCTTTCCAATCTCGGATGGGCAGCGTCCACTTTTTACTGATGTTGCGCAGGGCCAGGAAGAAGAGTTTAATCAGCGCCTCATCGCTGGGGAACGAGCCCCGGTTCTTAGTCAGCTTGCGCAAACTCATGTTGACCGACTCGATGGCATTGGTCGTATAGATGACCTTTCGAATCTCTGGTGGGAAGTCGAAGAACGGAATCAGACGGGGCCAGTTGCGCCGCCAGGATTGGCCGATAGGCAGATACTCTGCATCCCATTTCTCTTCGAATTCACCGAGTCGGAGTTCGGCTTCTTCGGCGGTTGCCGACTGGTAAATCAATCGTAGGTCAGCCGCCACCTCCGGACGTCGTTTCCATGAGACGTAATTCAAGCTGTGCCGGACCATGTGGACGATACACAGCTGCACCGTGGTCTTCGGGAACACAGCTTCGATGGCATCCGGGAAGCCCTTCAAGCCGTCAACGCAAGCGATGAAGATATCTTGCACGCCGCGATTACGCAGCTCAGTGACAACCTGCAGCCAGAACTTGGCGCCTTCCGTTTGCGCTAGCCACAGTCCCAACACCTCCTTCTCACCGTCCATGGTGATGCCGATGGCTAGGTAGACGGCTTTTACTCGCACCGTTCCTTCACGCACTTTGACATGGATACAGTCGAGATAAACGATGGGATAAATTGGATTCAATGGCCTAGCTTGCCAGGCTTTGACTTCATCGACAACGGCGTCAGTGACCGATGAAATCAGGCTGGGTGACACCTCGGTTCCATACATCTCTTCCAGGTGCGCCTGAATCTCTCTTACTGTCATGCCACGGGCATACAGCGAAATAATCTTGTCGTCGAAGCCGGCCCAGCGCGTCTGATGCTTGGTTACCAGCTTCGGTTCGAAGCTGCCATGACGGTCTCGAGGAACTTCAATTGGCAACTCGCCGAATTCGCCCTTTAGCGTCTTGCGACTCTTGCCGTTTCGGGTGTTGCCCGACTCATTGGCTACGCTCCCGTGCTTCTCATGGCCCAGGTGCTCGCTCAGCTCGGCTTCCAGGGCTCGTTCCACCACCAGCTTGGTGAGATGCTTCAACAGGCCTTCTTCACCTATTAAATCTTCGGGATTCTTGTAATTGGCTAGCAATCCAGCCAGTAATTCTTCGGGTACGTCGTGTTTCTTTTTACTCATTGTGGCTCCGGACAAGGCGACAGTTTCCTGCCAATAGTCCGTTTACACAAAATTATGTACAGGCCCAGATTTGGGCCACGTCTATATCCAAGATCCGATTAGTAAAAACTGGATCGTAGTTCCTAGCTGCGACCCTGGATATACGCAAGGTCTGTCCATTATCCAGCACCGAGCCATTCGACTTTTGAAGAAATCTCAACTGAATAGGAATAATGCGATCGCAACTCTTGAGCAAGGGAAGATTGAAATGATCGATATGTATAACGATTTCTTGCGAGGAAATCAGGGGAAGAAAAATATCGCTGCCGCGCAAAAATTCGGCTCGCTCACATCATCTCAGACACTTCTCTCAGAACCAACGAATGGAAGTCACGGCCTACGCTCGCACGAACAGTTAGTAGATGCAAATGCATACGCCATCCCAGAAAAAGATATTCCATCTTTCTCTAGCTTCTCTCTTGATTAAAAGGATATTCAATGAATAACGAAAAAATCCTAGATGCAGCTAGACAAATCAATTCAACCATCGTAATGCACGAGAAATTTGAACAGGTATACAAAGGGATCATGAATCTCATTTATCTCAACAGCCTTTCCGATACAGCTTATGGTGGAGTCGTTATTGCGCCTTCGGGCTGTGGAAAAACCTCCCTTATCAAACTTGTTCAGCAGAATATTGCAAGCCAAGAGTCCATTCAAAAAGGCGCGATGTGCTTGAGTGTCGCAGCTGGAGCAAATACAAATATTGGTCAACTTATTTCGCAGTTAATGAAGCAACTCGGCTATCAAACGATTATCCGTGCATCCACAATCTCCGAGCAAAGCGCGCTGTTAGCAGCAACTCTAAAAGAACGACGAGTTACCGCAATCTTCATCGATGAGTCTCAGCATATTTCTCGTGGAAGACGAACACTTTCTGCAGCCTCTATTACGGACTGGCTGAAGGAACTAAGGGACGCATCTGGGGTAGTAATTGTAATGATGGGCACCAGAGAATTTACGCCTCTCGGAGCAAGTAATGATCAACTCGCATCAAGGTCGCCCGCCACTTTCTCTCTATCCGAATTCCCCTATGACAAAAGTTGGATTGGACTGCTGACCAAAATAGCTAAGGAAGTCAGTGCTTTTGATCTGTCGCCTGTGACCACATTTTCTAAGAAGATCCATAAAGCAACCAACGGTGTTCCGAGAACATTAAAACAGCTCCTTATCGCCAGCACCTCTGCTGGAATTCAATCAGGGAAAACAATTCTGGATGCGGAAAGTCTGAGAGCAGGATATTCAAGCGTATTTGGCACTATCCATCAGACGGAGAACATCTTTGGTTAGCGAAAAGCTCCTACCTATGCCCGTACAAGGAGGATTGAAGCATGACGAGTCAATAATGGGCTTCGTTCTCAGAATGGCAAATGCAAATGAAGTACAAGGCATCCACTGGCTGTACCAACGGCTCAATCGAGATAAGTTAAACAGATTCAAATTTGAAGATTGCTCGGCCATCTCCACCATCTTCGGCGTGCCAATCGTAGATATCCAGCGGGCCATGTGGAGGCGAAGATTTATCGACGGTTCTGCAATCAACATCCTAGACACAATCAAGATCACCAGGTCATATCTTATTCGTCCTCTGCGGCCGCAAATTTGTATTCTCTGCCTAACAGAAATCGGATATTGCCGCCTCGCTTGGGATTTGCAGTTCGTGTGCGTGTGCCCCGTACATCTTTGCGCGCTTATAGATCAATGCCCTAACTGCGGGCGCCACATTCAGTGGATGCGACCGCTTCTGCATCAGTGCAACTGCGGCCTTCCATGGCACAAAATTCAGGCAGGGCACAGAAATCTTGGTTCTCCTGGAATTCAGTTGGCTGCGATCTTCCAACACAAGATTCGGCCTAATAGTATCGCTCTAAACCTTTCTGACTCGTTCGATCTTGCACTGTCGAATCTCAGCATTGATGCCGTCTCGAAGCTAGTTTGGATATTTGGGTTTAAGGAAAATGCAAATAGCCATATTGGGCCCGGACGAAGCCAGAAGGCCCTTCGTACTGAAGACGCATTATCTTGTATTGAAAGGGGATATAGCCGATTAAGAGATTTCTGTTCGGCAGCGACACGCGGAGAAGTCAACCCAGTGCTGGATTCAGTCCACCTCAGCGGCATCAGGGGATTCGTGTCGGAAGCAGATTCGACCCCAGATTCCAGCTTTGCTGATTGGCTATCACGCGAGCTTGTGCGCCAATCTAATGGGAAATATTCCGCAACTCCACGAACACAAAGGCAACTACATCTTTTCTAACAATGTATCTCAAATTACCTGGGATTTCCCCACCACTTGCAGATGAAACGTTGCTCTCATTCATACAACGCATAGCGCAACGTCATGATTTAAGTTTCGCCGGTTTTCGTAAAATATTTCAGACAACGCCGAGCCGTGACATGGACTTATCTATGTCACCAGAGCAGCTCGATATTTTTGGAAAAAGATGCGATATATCCAAAGAGACGCTTCAGCTTATCCGACACAGTTGTTGTCGCTTCGTCATTCAGCCTGGACTGCAATCCTTATTACATGCAAAAGGGAAGTATCGATTTTGCACGTATTGCTGGCATAAAGATCAGATCCCATATCTCAGGCTAGACTGGAAATTTCATCATGTTCGATATTGCAGATTGCACGGAACTCCACTTGCGGACCAATGCCCGTCATGTGAAATGCCGCTGGTGACGCACCGCTCCATACTAGGTGGAAACGCCAGTACTGCGCCCCTCGCTAATCTAGCAACCTGCTTCTACTGCCGATTTGATATGCGCAAGACGGGACAAAATCCTCCGCGCCCTTTGGGAACTAGCATAAAGAAGACAATTGATTACCAAAATGCAATTATTTCATCGATATTGCACGGCTACTTCCAAACCGAGCGAGATGGAGCACGCCGGTGCCTGAATGACTTACCGTGCTATTTGCAGAAAGTGCAACAACTTGGCGGAGAACGTGTTTTGAGCTTATTTGGACATTTGGCGCCCGACGAGATAGAGGTGGTGATCGCTATTTGTGAGCGTTCAGTCAAAGAATCAGGATGGCTTACCTCCAATAAGACACCGCGAACCTCGCTCCCTCGACTAGAACTTCTTCGCTGGCTGCAAAAAACTGGTCGGCTGAATCAAAAGTTCAGACTTACGTGACTAGAGTTCAGACTTAAACGAATTCCGACACCAAGCCACCTGGCGTTTGCCATCGAATGCTTCATTCCTCTTTCTTGATTTCAAAGAGCTTTTTCATTTCACCGCCATATTCTTCCCTGAGAAATTGCCACTCAATTTTTCATTTCCACTGTTTTTTGACACTATTCCTTGCAGGGGATCACGAGAGCTGGCCGATAGTCTTGATTCACTTGCAAGGACGCAATATATTGGAGGTACTGTACAAAAACACAGATTGATTGCCTTCAATTTGCACACAACAACAGCCCTCCTTTATGCAATCTCTCCCACAAGACTTTCCTCCACATCTAGATCATTCTGTAGAAGTTGAACCCGTCTGGGGGGCCCCTCCACTAGGAATTCACCCATTGCCATTCAGAGATATGAACTGGAAGCAATTTGAGCAATTCTGTTGGTGGGTAGTGCAGAGAGATTACGAAATAAAGGGTTGTCAACTGATAGGCGGTAAAGGCAGAAGCCAAGGGGGAATCGATTTATTTGCGACCTCGCACGACAAGAATGAACTCCATGTGTTCGAGTGCAAATGTTGGCAGGAATATGACGCTCACTCACTAAGAGATAGCGTAGATAGATTCCTATCTCAATCTTGGGCCGAACCTGGCTGCCACTTCGTGCTAATTATTGCTCAGCCTGAAATCGGCAAGCTAGCAGGCGAATGGCGTGCAACACAACAAAAACTCAAGGCTCTTGGTATCGGCAGCGACCTTTGGACAGGCTTACATCTAACAGAACGTATTCGTCTCCATCCAGATATTCTTGTCAGGTTCTTCCCGCATGCCACGGTGAGCCTCTATTGCAACGAGTGGATGCGGCGAGTGAATTTTATGGATCAGCTGCAAAAAGCTCTAGTAGATGACCGCCCTTCTGTTCGGAAATTAGCGCGAGAATTTGTGGCTCAAGGAACCGGTGATGACAGTCAGGATATTCAACTAGAACGCGTTGACGGCGACGAAACACATTGGTCATTTAATGGACACTGGATTCAAATTACCGCTCTATTACCAAGGAAACGATCCTCGTCTGGTTCTGCAGCGATTGTAATCAAGAAGCAGAACACTTCCGGCTTGGTTATAGCGTTATCACAGGAATGGCTTCTAAAAAATCTTCTATCTCACCCTCAGGCACCTGCTGATCACTCATATCGACCATTTATCATCGGCCCCGTATCGAATAAACCGAACTCCGAAGTCACCATTGATATCAATAGTGCCAGGTTGCAAATTTCCCCCGATGGCGTCGATGCGATGTGCAAAGCATTGGACCAACTTACTCCAATATATATAGATGCCCTACGGCGCTTAGAAAGACGATGGGAAGCAGAGGGATTCCCTGTCATACACCGGAGTAGTGATACAGCGGTGGTTCTCTGCTCTATACCTTCGCGCCTTTGGCGAAATATTCTAGAATTTGCAAATGCGCATGAGGCAGGTGCCGGAGATACTGAGTGGCATATTTTCGATTTCAATCGTCTCTACTTAAAGGTTTTCACCAACAAGCAGCACGCAGACTTCGAACCTGGATACCACGCATTCATTCATGCCCACAACGAATCAAGAGATTCGAACAATTCTGACGTGGTTTTAACCTGGACCCCACCAGATTCTTTCGAGAGTTTTGAGATAGACCCTCGGCGCTGGATGTCCTGTACCCAAACGTTTCATTGGCTATGCCAGAAACTACTGCCTGCGGTCGGGGATTGGCTGATCAATAAGGAAATTCGTTCATACAAACCGTGGCAGCGAAAACCCTCTCGGAAGTCCCTTCTTGAAATTTGGAAGACCCATCACGTCCGAGTTTGGGAGCGCCGCCAATATCCGTTACTGGAAGGCGAGCGCTACAGATCGATTGGACTAGTCTCTACAACTGAGACTCTGCAATCTAGCATGATGGATTCGTCCCCTCGTTTTTATATTACTTCTGACGAAACGCGAAAACTATATCGTGCTCTGATATTGGTAATAAAGGGGAACCGTGGCTACTTATCGTATATTGCGTCCAAGCTAATACTTGATGATCGTTTCAATTCTCGTGTAGAACTTATCGATGCTCTGGAGCGCTATATAAAAGATGGGCCCGCCATTCCGTCTGCACATATAGTTCGCAATCTGCTAAGCGCTCTACTGGAGGGACTAGATGACGATGCTTCATGGCTCTGCAAAACAGAAACTGAGGAAATATATTCCGCACTAATTCCATTGATGAAGCATTTTGATATTCAACAATTAGTAGAGCGCCACTTACGGTGGAATTTTGACTGAAGAATCTGAAATTTCATGCGAGGTTTCTGAAAACAGCGTGGAAAATGAACAGCTCAAAAAATACTGCTATGCAATTTTATCGAGTTGCACTTAATTGTCCATTAGGCATTAATATTAGCGCACACTCCATTCGACGAATACAACTATGAGCAATGCAGATGGACAAGCCGTTCCTCTTCCTGCAAATGAAGCTGTTTGGGAAAGTTGGGTATCACATGTCCTTTTTGCCAAATTTGGACACACACCAAACGCTTATGGTAGACGCGGGCAAAAACAACACGGAATTGATTTTTCTACGTTCGACGGTGATGTTCGTCTTGGCGTCCAATGCAAGTTTGTAGCGCAAGGAGGAAAATTAGACATAGCTCAGATCGCGAGCGATATTGAAGCCTCGCGAGCAATTGACCCACCTATTGGTAAATTTCTCCTCTATACATCGGCATCTAGCGACACCAAAACTATCGATGCTTTAGATGCTCAAAAGTTAGCCTGCAGATCGCATGGCATTGATTTCAGCTACTTTATGTGGCGAGATTTTGAAGAGGAAGTTCGCCGCTACGGTCTGTTTGCTCGCCTATATGGAAAAACCACTGGAAATTCTTTATCACCACCAACCTGGTCCCCCGAAAGCTCGGTCTCGCGACCAGAGGTGGTATCCAGTACTAACGCTCAAAGCTCCCCGGTAATCGCTGCCACTGCGAGCCAGCTCTATTCCGCCATGCTCGATGACGTGCGAGACTGCGTCAAAACAGGTGATATGGCGGGAGCTGGCTCCATGATCGAACTAATTCTAAAAAGAAAAGATGCACTTTCTGATTCTGAATTGGCACGAACGTATGGTACGGCTGCAGTCCTCGCTGCTCGTGCAGCAGACTTTGATGGTGCAGCCGAATATTGGAAAAAAGCTGCCGATGTCGATCCATCCGAAGACGGAAGCAAGGCTAGACGTGCACAGTACTTTATCTGCATAGAAGAAAATCAAAAGGCATTGGATCTGGCCCTACAGGGTTTAACTACTCAGCCACCGTCTGTTCTTTCTGCAACTGCCGCACTCATTAGTGGCCAGCGCCTAGGCCGCCGCTTAGAGATCGACGGACTATTAAGTAATCGACTAAAAGTTGAGCGTGACGTAGTAATGGTCAGGATACTAGTCGCCATTAATGACGGTGACTTAAAACACGCGCAAGAAATTGCCAATGCAGCGGCATCCGATCACAGCGACGACACCGACCTCATGTCTTTACGTGCTGACTTGGAGCTTCACAGTGTCATTGGTGGCAACAAGAGACGCCGCACGGAGATTATTCACGGCAAGGATAGGAATGCCTTAGAATCCGCCGCCAAACTCTACAAAATAGCTCTCGCTGGACGCGACCCCATTCGGGAAAGAGCCGTATGGATTTCCACAGCTACAAATCTTGTCTCTACGCTCAAACTGCTTGATCGCTACAAGGACGCAGCAGAAGTCGCGGCCGAGATTATTAAGAACTACGGAACGACGGTTGAAGAAATTGGTTCTTTAGCGCTCGCCTTGGCAGAAGGAGGGTACGAGCAAAAGGCTCTCGATATAACTGAACACGCAAGTATCAGTGATACGAAACTCCAAATGGCGAGGGCCAGCGCCCTAATGCATCTTCGCCGGTTTGGAGAGGCCATCACTCTGCTAGAGAAAATTTCTACGGGGCCTATATCACACGAAATCGATGACGTAATGATCGACAGCATTGGCTGGATGCTTGTTGTGGCCCGTATGCAAAAGGAACCGACTGCAGACTTCTCCCTGATCACGAAGGATTTCGTCGCCGCATCTCAAAATAAGTTGGCCGCCACTTGTAGAGTATTTGAAAATGCATCGCATCGGAATATGGCGGATGTGTCAAAAATCTACGCACAGCAGGTTATTCAGCTTTACGAAGAAATCCTGGATCCCAATTACCTATTGTTTGCAGTAGATGCACTACTTACACTTGAACGCAATGAAGATGCGCTATCTCTGCTATCGAAAAATATAGATCTAACTTCTCCTCAAGGTGGTCCTCTGGAAGAAAGAATGGCGTTTTGCCTTCTAAGACTCCAGCGATTCGAAACACTCACTAAACTCTTAGAAGGCATTTCGCCCCAGGCCCCCTACTCATCGCGATTTGATTTCTATCGAATAGATTTACATCTTTCTCGCGGAGACTACTCAGCAGCTTTAGCTGCAATTCGAACTGCTTTAAGTACGCGGCCAAACAATCTCAGACTTCAGTCTCTGGAAGTGGCATTGCTTCTCGACGAAGGGAAAAACACTGATGCCCGAGAGAAATTTGAGGCAATTAGCTTCGATGCTGAGTCTCCAGCAGGAGCAATCAAACTTTATATTCATCAAGCCTCTAGGCTTTCAGAAAATCGAAAAGCAGATGAAATTGCGTATCGATGGATTAGAGAAAAGGGAAACGACCCGGATAACGCCGCGTGGTTTTTAGGAAATTTTTTACTGAACAAGCGTCCCCAAGAATCCAACGAACAACTGCGTTCGGTTACGAAACAATGCGGCGTCTTAATTTCGTCGAAATCACATCCAGATCAATCGCGATGGATTGTAGTAGATGATCGCTTTGACGAAAGGGTCTCAGATGGATGGTACACGTCTCGATCCAGTCAAATACCAAACTTAATTGGATCTACCTTAGGCTCGGTAATCGACATCAGCGCGTTTCCTGGCGGACCCTTCAAAATTGAGCGTATCGTCCCAATATTTGAAGGCGCCTTCTATCTTATCCAAAGCCGCTACGGGAAAGAAATTCCCATGGCCCCTTCCCTTTATTATATTTCGCTAAAGGGGGAAGGAGAAGAATATGACTTTTCTAGCATCTTTAAGATGCTAGACGACAGTAAAGACGCCACGCTTAATGCGCTATCCGTCTATTCAAAATCACCGATCCCGCTTGCCATTCTCGCCCAGGCGATACATCGCCATCCTATCGACATGTGGATGGCTTTGACTGGTGGCCAGCACAGCGTACGAGCAATGTCGGGGGATACCGCAACTGTCTCTCGCATGATCGAACAACTTGATCAGACCCCTCTCAGTTTGATTCTTGATCCAATTGTCGTCGTCAGTTGGCACTACTTTGGGATACTTCAACTTATACCCAGCATTAGCAAGTCTCTTTTCATGTCGATTTCTGCCGTAGATTTAATACGCCAAAAACGAAATGAGCTCGATTCAAAAGAGGGGAAATCGCGGTCTACGTTGTCTGCGTCTCATGAAAATGGAAAATACACGCATACGGAAATAACAGCGGAGGAAATTACGCGAGAGAAGGAAACGTTCGATCAAATTCTTACGTGGATAAACACTCACGTTCGACTAAAACCTGTACCGACTGAAGGCATCGCGGAAGAACATTATTCACGTATGCGGCGAGAATGGCCATCCTATCTTGCGGACTCATTCCAACTTTCTGCAAATGAAAACGGAACGTTGATTGCTGATGATCTGGGTATTGAAGTGCTCGCAGCATCAGTGGGAATTCGGCAAGCTCCGACAGCTATATTGTTCCGATATGGTCTCCAGAAGAAGCTCGTGGAATATGTAGATGTATCAAGAGTGCTATATCAGCTCGCCAAAGCGAACTACGATTTTGTTTCATTGAGACCGGAAGATCTCTTGCCACTGACCGACATCCAGAACATCGGTCCCGCTCCTGAAATAGTAACCTTGCTACGCTATCTGCAATCTCCATCACTTGACGTGCGTAGCGGCTTACTGTTCGTATGTAGATACGCAAAAATGCTTGACGATTTGAATGCATCAACGTCACTTATATGCGCGTCGATCACGATCTCTATGTCTTCCATTAGCAGACATGCTACGCGAGAAACAATTAGATCTTTTGCCACCTTTTACATTTTCGCTGAAGGTTTTCTTTCACCGCAGTCGTGTACCTCGGTGAAAGACTCATTGAATCAATGGTGGAGAGGTCATTTCCTAAGTGCCGAGGATCTAAAAAAGTAGAAGCTAGCCTTCAAATAATCAAACTTTCCAGATAAGAAAACTGGTTGGCAGGGAGGGTAAATCAATGTTAGATCAGCTGTTTACCGCAGAGAATTTTCGAAAAATTTACGATGTTGAAAATCGAAGGGGCCACGACCTTGTAGCTAGATTTTTCCCGACTTTAGAACCTAATGTTCGCGATTTGAAAGACAAGGTACAAGAACTACGTGCCGTAAGATCAAGAAAGAATTCACTTCCCGAGTCAGAATTCAATCGACAAAAAGATCTCCTAAAAGAACAAATCAATGCTCTCAAGAAGACCAAATCAGATCTTCTCGATCAGCTACTAGAGGTTGTCAGTAAAAATGTCGGGGCGAAGAGTTTTCAGATCTCGTTAAGAATGGCGACTGGCCCGGGGGGGAAGAATATTTTTATCGCAGAAGACACGGCAGAGACATATTTTGTTCTGAAGCAGCTTCAGGTAAATCTTCAAAATCTCTATGCCGTCAAACAGTCCAATCGACATGATTTAGTCTGTCAGGTAAGAAACATCTTGAGCTCTACTTTCCCATATCAAGTACTTAGGACTGATATCTCATCTTTTTATGAAAATATAGATAGAAAGTCTCTAATCCAAACACTGGAAGAGGATCAACTGTTAAGTTCGTCCTCAAAGAGACATATTAGAAATGTTCTCGATATATATGGACGCCTCGCAGGATCAGAAAAAGGAATCCCACGAGGAATTGGAATAAGTGCTTATTTAGCGGAACTCTATCTTCGTCACTTCGACAGGTCAGTTCGAAGTTTAGATGGCTTGGTCCTATATTGCCGCTATGTGGATGACATTGTCGCAATACTCTCTCCATCACCGACACAATCTAACTCATCTACATTCGACCAAGAATTCTCTTCAATTTTGGAGCAGTATGGTCTTCTCCAAAACCAACAGAAGACAGTGTATTTTGATCTTGCTGTGACCAGGGATGTCAAATTTGAATATTTGGGATACCGATTCTTCCGCAAAAATAATGAACTTCAGCTCTCACCAAGCTCAAGAAAAATAAAGAAGTACAAATCAAGAATTCAAAAAGCTTTTGAAGCCTACGAGAAAACGCGACATACAAGCCCGCGTCATGCTCATCGAGATCTCGTCTCGCGTATAAAATTTTTAACGGGAAATGCCAGATTGAAAAATAGCAAGTCAGCGGCAGTCGTTGGCTCTTATTACAGCAACTCACTGTCAAGTCATGTTCGTAGTTTCTCGCTTCTAGATAAATTTCTAGTCAAATGCATCTCACACGTTGGCAGTCCTCGACTTCGATCGCGTTTAAAAAAATGCAAATTCCTAGATGGCTTTGAAAAGCGAGTATTCCATAACTTTAGCGCAAAGGAACTAAAAAATATCGTAGAGGTATGGGAACATGGCTAAGCATCGAGTTTCGCTGACACATAGAAAGCATCGGTCAATCTTGACTGACATGCTTCCATTTGAAGTCCCCCCCACCTTCTCCAACAAAGGGTTTTATAGTTTCTTAAGGAGAATCGAACTTGATCATCGAGCAAAGACCATTACCTGGATCGCCGACGATGATAGATTTGATCTGACAATAAAGCTCCTATTTGGCCTTCCCGCAACAACTCCGGTTACCACAGCCCCATTGCGGCAATGGGGTTCATTGAAGAATACTCGGTCGGTCACTTATCGTGACCGTGATATCGCGAGCACGTCGCCCTTCAATTTTAACGTTGCACACAATCTCGACGGACGCATACTTAGCGTTGTGCATCCTCGAAACCAAATCTCTGTGGCATCTTTTTATGCCACATTTTGCTCGCTGATTACATACTATTCTTCAAAGAGTGATTTCTCGATACGGAGGCCAGTATCTGTTGCCAGATATGCCTACTTCAAAGATAAGCTACATGATCAGCGGCTGGAAGTGTCAAAAGGAGTAGAGCAAGATGATCACGAGTATGAACAGCTAGGTTCATACTTCGTGTACAAGAAATTCAGTAACATCCATAAGTTTTTTGAATCGGATGATTATCATCGCTGTGAAAAGAAATATCGAACATTACTTCGTGCGGATGTCAGCAAATGTTTTGATAGCATTTACACACATTCCATAGCCTGGGCGGTTTTGGGAAAAGATCAGACCAAATTCAATTTGGCTGAATCCACTCAAACCTTTGCCGGAATTTTTGACAAGTTGATGCAACGACTCAACTACAATGAGACAAACGGCATCGTCATTGGGCCAGAGTTTTCTAGAATTTTCGCAGAAATAATCTTGCAATCCGTGGATTGCACTTTAAAAAGGCGGCTTGAAAAAGACTTCAGCCTCTGCTGCGGTGTAGATTACGAAATCTTTAGATACGTTGACGACTATTTCATTTTTCATAACGAGGCACAGAATCGGGAAATAATCGTAGAAGTGCTTCAGGGGGCGTTAAAGGAAAAGAAACTCAACATCAATAGCTCAAAGTTGAAAAGCTATGAACGTCCAATTATTACAGAAGTGACTATCGCAAAGGAAAGGATTTCTTCGCTTCTAAATAGCGCATTGGCAAGCTCATCCATCGCCATAGAACCTGAGGTGTCAGAGAAAAAAAAGTTAGTCTGCCATATCGATAAGAATAGCTTAATCGTCCAATATAAGACGATATTAAAAGAGACTGATGTTACGTATAGCGACCTATTGAACTACACATTTTCTATTGTCGAAAATAAGGTAGAACGTCTTCTTAAATCGTATCTAGAGACAGAAAAATCCACACAAGATAAAAAGAAATTGATTAGCGCTCTACTATCTGTCACAGAATTTATGTTCTTCGGATACGCCGCCAGCCCAAAGGTCAATCACACAATTCGAGTATGTCGAATGATGTCTACGGCCGTCACTTTCCTGAACCGAGAAGCAGTGAATTACGAGTTAAAGCATTTATTGTTTAAAGCGTTTCACGATAACATCGTCTTGCAAATTGATCGAAACTCAATGGATAAACATCGGGAGATTGAAACCCTATATCTTCTTCTTTCTTTATCCCAAATTGGCAAAGAATATTGGCTCCCCGAATCTGTATTGGTCAAATACTTTTCTATTTGTGTTGACCAGGATGGGAATTATGAAAGAGAAGATTTCTTAAACTTTTTCTCAATTACCGTTCTTCTCGCATATATGAGAGGGAAGGTGCGCTATCTGAAGCTGAGAGAGTTTATTGAAGCACATGCTCTCAAGAAACTTAAAAATCTTCAGGTGCACTGGCCTCATAATACAGAATCCCTACTTCTATTCTTCGATCTAATTTCTTGCCCATTTGTGAGTGACCACACTCAGCAACTTGCGGCCGCCATATTCCAAATTGATGCGGCTGGATTGGCCAAGCTCAAGGCTTCGAATAACAGATGGTTCACAACTTGGGGAGACGATTTTGATATTGGCAAGGCGCTGGACGAGAAGCGAAGTAGAGAAGTATACTGAGCGTGACGCCCCGCTTTATCCATAATGGCTGTTGGCAGCTCACACACAAGCGTCACTTCATCTTCTGCATTTAAGTCAGAATTTGAAGATCCGGGCGGCAGGAGCGGGCCGCCCTTTTCTGCTAAATCAGCCCCTTTATTTCTGTCGCACGAGCTAATCCTCGAACGCATAGAAATTTGCCCGTGCATCATTTAACGCGTGATGCTCCGGTAGGCGGCTTCTTTTATAGAAATCGAGACGCCGCACCTCGTTGATTCGATCATTGATTAATCGACTTTTGCACCATTCTGGCAACTTCTCCCCCAACAGGTTGCAGAACAAATCCCAATCAGTTTGGAAGTCGTAGCATATGTCGATTTTTTCGTCGTGATGCCTTAAGGCAATAAGCCATTCAGCAAGTTGCGAAGCCGCTCCATCTTCCTCAAGAATGGCATTCGATGCATATCCGAGCATAGGCAAAACCGTCTGACGTACAAAATCACTGCACTTTTTAATATCAAACGGAACCTCGGCATAAAATGTTTCGCCTGTCTCCGACACGCATCCAATACTAATAAGCTGCGGCTCAAAGAAGTCCGTGAACTCCGTATCAACGAAGACTTTAATTGGCATAGATTAACGTCCTTTAATCCCAAATTAACTGCAACTGACCGTCAAAAATAGACTTTGGTGGCCGCAAATATTTCCCCCATTGGAATATGACGAAGCGGCTATAAGCTTGATGCAGATACTCCAGATTTTCTCCTCTGAGTTCGTCCACAACATATGTGTGCACAGGACCGAAAGTTTTTTCCATTATTCCCATGGATGTCTGAGAAAATTTTCGATCACTTATTCGGAGGAGTTTTTCATCAAATTTCGACGGCCACTCCTGGAGCATGCAGCGCCATCGCCGGACGATATTGGCAGCGTCGACAAGTCGCCCTTTTCTTACCCCATGCCCTTTTCCTGTATTTTCAAAATCAGCTAAACAGTGACCCAAGAACCATACACTGCGAAATAATTCGTCCAAGGACAATTTAGATAGCCACTTGAGCACATCTCGATGAACAACATTGAGAATTTTCGGGTTTATGTGAGAGCTATAGTCAAGCTTCCAATCAATTAACCAGCTAAGAAAAATCTCTTCACTAGACGCCCTTTGAATACTAGTGGTTCTGAGATCATGACCGCACGGGCAAAAGGCCATTTGATTGCGGTCCCATCTAAGCGGACGAGAGCAAGACTCGCAGTGGTCGATCAGAAAGCATTCATGCCGCGAGCACGTCACGTAAGGCGTCAGTTCCCAGGAAGCTCTTAAATAAACATCCTCCCTAAGACAGCAAGGGCAAACCGCTACGCTCCTCGAACGCACAAAATATTCCTTGGTTAGGACATTTCCCTCAATATCCCATTGCTTTTCACCATTGCGCCAATTCACAAATCCGAACAATGGAGGAATCAATGTTGGATCACATCCAATCATCTCAGCAAAATCTTCTATATGTTCTACGCGAGGCGGACGTCCGATCTTACCGTTCAGAACATTTAAAATAGATGTCGGGCTTTTGAGACCATTATTCTCTGCCGCTCGCATCAATAATCCCACAAGAGATTCTCCCCTTTTTGGCATAACCGGGAATAGGAGGCGTTTTACTGGCTTTTTCACACAAACTCCTCAAATGGGTTTTGACCACAGCAAATAATTCGGTCATAAGCAAGTTTGAAATCCGCGCCAATAAGCGAAGTAGCTTCCCGGTTGGAAGCAATAATCACCGCCTCCTTTAATAACTTTTTCAGCAGCCGTAAACTTCCAACTGTGCTTTTGCAGATGGCCTTGGCGAGCTTTTTAAAGTCCTCAGCATGAATCTGAATAGGCATGTTCTGGTTGAATGAGGCGAGAATCGAAATGAATTCTGCGTCGAACCGCAGTGCTCTTAGTTCATACTCGCCGGGAATTCGACTAGCAAGTTGCTCGCTAATTTGAAACAGCTTCGTGGAGATGGGCGTTCCAAAGAAAACAATTGGTATTTTCACCTCGTCATAAAGACTCTTCAGCCAATCTGCAATCGTATTGGCGGACTTGTTACGGCCGCCCTCAACAGTATGCTGAAACTCATCAATAAAGATAATCAGCACGCCTGCACGTCGAATAAATTCCTTCAAAATTACAGTTCTTTCGTTTGAATTTCTGTGATTTTCAAACTGATCGCCAAGCGTTTTAAGCATTCTCAAGGCGATCTGAGAGACCGTAGGAGCGGGCATCATTTCAATGGACAGTATTGGCACTATTGGCTGCTTATCTGGCCCAACGGAAGGAGGGTAATTTGCAATCATCAGATCGCGTATGAGTGTCTTTCCAGCACCTGGCGCGCCAATAATACGGAGTCCACCCGGATCACAAAGGACCCCAGATCTTTGAATAAGTGTCGTTATCAACTCAACTGCTTTTACTAGTTGTGGCGTTTGAATTGTTATCGCTTCTACAGAAGCAGCGCGATCTAACGATCGCTCTTCGATGCTCGTTACGCCGTCGCGTCTGTTGCTCTCGTCGAATAACATACGGTTCTCTCTGGGATCTAGCAATTGCGTCTGGTACATATTAGGTACCTCTCTGCTTGTAAATGGCTGGATAGGCGGAAATTGCATCGAAGAGCACATCGACATCAGGCTCTTCAGTTCCTCGGGCCTTCTCTTCTCGAATTACAGAGATCGAAGTATTTCTCCCATCTAAAACATTCTCACTTGAAATTCCTACGTATCTACTGGCTTTTAAGTTCGCCCTCTTGCTCCGTCCGATGTCCTCCATCAGAATTTCTGTAAGCTCCTTTTTAGATGCGATTAATTCCTCCGTAGAATTCGATGCCCGCCCTTTTTCTCTATTGAACTTAGAAATCATCTTGTGCTGCGTTAAAGACAGTCCATGCGCATAATCCATGCGAGTACATTGCACTTCGATGTATCTACGGTGACGAGGATCCAGCACGTAGATCCGACCGAGATCCTGACGCGAGATTTTGAATTCAATCTTTTGCGGCCGAGCCTGGTGATAAAGGTCAATCAGCTCGGGGCTCGAATAGTGCAGGTTCTCGCACCGAATTCCTTCATGACTGGGCTTAGCTGCTCTCGTCTCGCCAATCATTAGATTTATAGAGCGAGGATCAGGAGGAAGTGGAAGTGGAAGTTCCTTCATTGCTTCAATCCATTGTTGATTCGGCGAGAGATGCTTTCGCGAATGAGGCCTTTGATTGTGGTAATCAATAGCCCATTTGTAGAGGAGCTCAACAAAAACCGAAAATCGGACCACTGCATCCCTTACAGGGTCATATCCGAATCGTTTCAACACATGCGAAAAAGTCTTTCCCGGCATTGCTTCAAGGAGGGATCCATTCAAGACATTGAAAAATGATTCAACGCTTGGTTTATGCCAAGGAGTGCGAACCTCGCAACGGGACTGAATACTTCCTAGCTCAGCAATTCCTCTTCTAAAAGCCAATGACTGAAAATCTGTACCGTTATCGGTGACATACACAGTTGCGGGACCAGCGATGGGCCAATCATTTTTAATGCTAGGGAATCGCTTTTTTATCTCGCTACGCGGCTTGAATGAATTCGCAATAGCTGTCAATGCACCTTCTGCGGAAGATCCTGAGAACGAGGCGAAGAATCCTAATACCATCCCGCTATATCGGTCCTTCAGCACGTAGAGTGTAGGCCGTCCTAGCGGGAGATTTAAGTTATCGTCAACGATATAGAGATCAAGAATTGTGCTATCAATTTCAACATAGTCAAGCGGTCGCTTTGCAGGAAGATGGCCCTTTATCATTCGGAACTCATTGTTTGCATGAGCCCGCCCAAATCTAGCGATTGCCGCGTCCCGTTTATGAACCTCCGCCACCCTTCGATAGAAGGTTCTTTCGGAAACACATTCCATCCGAGCGATGCCAATCTTACCGAGTCTGTCGTTTTCTATTCTTATGGCATCAAGATATGCTTGATAGGTATGACGAATATCTCTACGCTTGAGATTCATCCAGATAGCTTCTATGGATTCTTGAATTAAGCGTTCATTCTCTGCACTATTTCTTTTAGCCGCACGCCTGCACGCTCGCTTGTCTAGCAAAGAAAATAGATCTCCTTGACTAGTCTCATACTTTTCAGCCCACGAAGAAACCGTTCGCGCGCTGGGCGGCGATAGATCGCTAATCTCCAAAGAAATTTCTGTAATAGCCTCTTCGATCAAGTGGAGGACACCCCGAGTAATTCCTCGTTGCTGAATTCCTCTGACGTAGCTGTAAGCTCTTAAGGTGGAGGCTTGTACTTTTTCAGGAAATGCAGACACGTCGGGATGAACTGATTTTTCACTTGTCTCTATCTCCGCATCAGATGCTCGTGCGCAAAGAATTTCTATTTCACCAGCCTCCCGTTTCAAATGGAATTCATCTTCTTCTATCGTGATGATGTCGCCAGTTTGAATCTCTTTAAAATGGATACGATGACCAGATCGATGAAGATATTCGTAAACTTTCTTTTCTCGCTCGATGAGCAAGCCTTTTCCTAAGAAATAGCTCATTTCAAATTCATATAATTTAGCGTCGACGTAATACGCCTCAGCACCTCGATGCTGGCGTCTTCTAATGGAACATCTTTTATATCGAGGAGAACTAACTCTCCATTCAAAAGATGCTCAACCAATACCCCATGCGAAAGGAGGTAGCACTGGCCGTCGACTAGCCTTCTCAAGCGCCATGACTCGTTGAATCTCTTTTCCACAACCCAGAGCGCTTTCGCCCACCAAACGATTTGTTTCGGCTTCAGCTCGTAGTTGGCCATATGAGAGATTCGTAGGATTCGTCTGAGAGAACCAGATCTTGCTGTTGAGCGTGAGCGGAACGCCCCAGTCAATAGATAATTTTCGATCAGCAATCAATGAAAAAACAGTCTGGCCAGATAAGGCTCCGTCACTTATGTCAGTAAGCTGATCTACGGTCTGGGGGCCGTAGTCGCCTAAAATTTTTGCAGCTAGGTGCGCCGCTTCACTCAGATTCATCGTGCTGAAGAAGCGACGGAGCAAAAAGATGTTTTCCAAACGAACTTCGTCCGCCTGTATTTCGACGTCGGTCAGAATATCGAATCCGACATCATGGAGGTTGCAGTGCCTCTTTATCGCGCTCAATCGCTCGAACTCCTCATCCGCCAAGGCGAAGATTGCTGGCTTTACTTCGAGTAGTATTTCGCGCCCCTCCTTGAACAGAATCTGAGCATCTGGGGTGTAGGTTGCCTTTTTCCCTGTGCCTGACTCATATGTGAACGAAAAGGGTTGTGTGTTGATACCAACGACCTCGCTGCAATATCCGATGATCGCGTAGGCATCCCGTTCCACTACGGATTCCCATTCCCTATCCGCATTTCCAAGAGTAGGAAATGAAATCGTGCCCACAATTCGATGAGGATTTCTTCTTACGATGCGGCGACCCGCTCCAATTTGCTCCATGTAACCTCCAAAACGTCAAAATGTTTAGGGTGCAAGTCCCCCTGCCAGGAAAGGCATCTCAAAAACAGGGGGCGCAACTTGACAGGGGGAGGACGCGGACGGATACTTGAGGCTCCTACACCGTAGTATCTGTATGCGTCATCCCCTGAAGGCAGCTAGTTGCTGCCTGTCAGGCGGCTAAATTCAAATCTGTTGTCTTCGTTAGATCCTCCTAGTTAAGGCTTCGTTAATGCTGCTTACGTTTGCTTAGCGGTTATTAGCAGCAATTCTCTCCATTGCAAAACTTTCGCTCGTGAGGGCTCCCTCATAACGGCATCACGCAATGCAGCCAATAGCAAAAACTGCTCTTCTGGCGCGCCAGGCGAAAGTCGAAATTTCCCAAGTGAAAGCGTTAGCGCCTCATGTAGCGCCGCATATTGATGTTGCGAAAGTGGCAATCCATCACATATTCGCAAAATGTCACTGGCTTTATCCGGTACATGGCGTTGACCGCTCTCGATGTAACTCAGTTGAGAGGGGGATGCGCCGATGCTCTCCGCAAACGCCTCTTGACTCATGCCGAGGTGCTTACGCAGTTCAAGAAGCTTCATGGCTCCAGGGGACATTTTCAAAGGTTGCCAAAAATTGGATGGCCGAAGATAGCTCTAGTCAATCGAAAAGTCAAATCGCAAGTAATTGATAATAAAGGGATTTTTCTAATTTTTATGCGATTTCGGATGTAAAAAAAACTTTGTTTTTACATTTCAACCGACTCGCCGATGGATGAGAGTGTCCGGCGGCCGATATGAGCGTGAATACTGCAGGTTCCCGGCTGCTGCAGGGTATCGCGTCAATCTTGCAGAGAAGGATGGCAAACGCCACCACCATGCAGCCTTGAAAATTCCCCAACCCATCCCTATACTTAGCACTCGTCACGGCAGAGTGCTAACAGCCCGCCTGGCGCAATCCCCTTTTTCTTGCGGTGAGGTTTGCTGCATTTGGAAGACAACCGTTGCAGGCTTCGCCGCAATCAATGCTAACTTATTGAAAATTAAGGAGTTCTCATGAATCTTCGCCCTTTGCACGATCGCGTTATCGTCAAGCGCCTCGACCAGGAAACCAAGACTGCTTCCGGTATCGTTCTGCCTGACGCAGCGACCGAAAAGCCGGACCAAGGCGAAGTCCTGGCCGTCGGCAACGGCAAGATCCTGGAAGATGGCAAGGTCCGCCAACTGGCCGTGAAGGTCGGCGACCGCGTTCTGTTCGGCAAGTACTCCGGCCAGGCCGTGAAGATCGATGGCCAGGAACTGCTGGTCATGCGCGAAGAAGACCTGTTCGCCGTCGTCGAGAAGTAATTCGGCATCCGGCCTTCCTTTTCCTTCTATATATAGAGAGAAAACCTGAAGGCCAGCGGCAGCAAGACAGCAGCCGGTATGCCTGAAGCTTCATGCTCAAGCCCGGCTACATGAACTGAACCGAATTTCTGGAGAATCCAACATGGCAGCAAAGCAAGTTATTTTCGGCGATGAAGCACGCGCCAAGGTCGTCAACGGCGTCAACATCCTGGCCAACGCAGTCAAGGTCACCCTGGGTCCCAAGGGCCGCAACGTCGTGCTCGAGCGCAGCTTCGGCGCCCCGACCGTGACCAAGGACGGCGTTTCCGTCGCCAAGGAAATCGAACTGAAGGACAAGCTGGAAAACATGGGTGCCCAGCTGGTCAAGGAAGTCGCTTCCAAGACCTCCGACAACGCCGGTGACGGTACCACCACCGCTACCGTGCTGGCCCAGGCCATCGTGCGCGAAGGCTTCAAGTACGTTGCCGCCGGCTTCAACCCGACCGACCTGAAGCGCGGTATCGACAAGGCCGTCACCGCCATCGTCGGCGAAGTGAAGAACCTGGCCAAGCCCACCACCACCTCCAAGGAAATCGCTCAAGTCGGCTCGATCTCGGCCAACTCCGACGCGGACATCGGCGACATCATCGCCAAGGCCATGGAAAAGGTCGGCAAGGAAGGCGTCATCACCGTGGAAGACGGCAAGTCGCTGGAAAACGAACTGGATATCGTCGAAGGTATGCAATTCGACCGCGGCTACCTGTCGCCGTACTTCATCAACAATCAAGAGAAGCAGATCGTCGCCCTGGACAATCCCTTCATCCTGCTGTTCGACAAGAAGATCTCCAACATCCGTGACCTGCTGCCGGTGCTGGAACAAGTCGCCAAGGCTGGCCGTCCGCTGCTGATCGTGGCAGAAGACGTCGAAGGCGAAGCCCTGGCTACCCTGGTGGTCAACAACATCCGTGGCATCCTGAAGACCGCTGCCGTCAAGGCGCCTGGCTTCGGCGACCGCCGCAAGGCCATGCTGGAAGATATCGCCATCCTGACCGGTGGCCAGGTGATCGCCGAAGAAGTCGGCCTGACCCTGGAAAAGGCTACCCTGGCTGAACTGGGCCAAGCCAAGCGCGTTGAAATCGGCAAGGAAAACACCACCATCATCGACGGCAACGGCGAAGCCGCTGGCATCGAAGCGCGCGTGGCGATGATCCGCACCCAGATCGGCGAAGCCACCTCCGACTACGACCGTGAAAAGCTGCAAGAGCGCGTGGCCAAGCTGGCTGGCGGTGTTGCACTGATCAAGGTTGGCGCTGCCACCGAAGTCGAAATGAAGGAAAAGAAGGCCCGCGTCGAAGACGCCCTGCACGCTACCCGCGCTGCTGTTGAAGAAGGCGTCGTGCCTGGCGGTGGCGTGGCCCTGCTGCGCGCTCGCGCCAACGTCAAGGACCTGAAGGGCGACAACGCCGACCAGGAAGCCGGTATCAAGATCGTGCTGCGCGCCATCGAAGAACCGCTGCGCCAGATCGTCTTCAACGCCGGCGACGAGCCGTCGGTGGTGGTCAACAAGGTGCTGGAAGGTTCGGGCAACTTCGGCTACAACGCTTCCAACGGCACCTACGGTGACCTGGTGGAACTGGGCGTGCTGGATCCGGCCAAGGTGACCCGTTCGGCTCTGCAAAACGCTGCCTCCGTGGCCAGCCTGATCCTGACCACCGACGCCCTGGTGGCCGAAGTGGCAGAAGACAAGCCGGCCGGCATGCCTGGCGGCATGGGTGGTATGGGCGGCATGGGCGGCATGGACGGCATGATGTAATTTGCCTTCCGGCCCGGGGCCATGCATCGCATGGCCCGCGCTGCAAGAGAAAAACCCGCATCAGCGATGATGCGGGTTTTTTGTTGGGCGGCAACCGGATCAGCGCCCCCGCACCATGGCAAGCAGGCAGCACCGCTCCACCTCTCTTTCCGGGCAAGCCGAGAAAACAGCACAGCCAGCTCAGGGCTGTACGACGAAGCCATAAAAAAGACCCGCATCCTTGCGAATGCGGGCCAAAACATCGGGCTCCCACGAGCCCGGATGCAGTGCCAGATCTTAGAAGCTGTGGATCAGGCCGGCGTTGAGGCCGGTCTGGCTGCGGTCCAGGCCAGGCTGGCGATCCTTGCCCAGGCCAACGCTGTACATGTCGGACGAACGCAGGTTGCGCACGACGGCGTAGGTGGATGTGCGCTTGGACAGCTCGTACTTGGCGCCCAGGTTGACCTGCAGCAGACGGCCGTCGGCGCTGCGTGCGAACTTGGCGCGGGTGTACTGCAGGCTGCTGATCAGCGACAGGGCCGGCGAGACCTGGTAGTGCACGCCGAAGTCCACTGTGCTGCTGGACTCGTTGTTGTAACCACCAATGACGAAGTCACCGTTGTCTTGCATGTTGTAGTGAGGGGTGACACCACGCTCCTTGGGATGTGCCAGCGAAGCGAAACTGTAGTTGTGCTTCGGGTTGTCGGCGATTTCCGACGGCACCTTGGCCAACGGCAGCTTCACGCGCGAGTAGGAGCCATAGACCCGAGCCGGGCCGAACTGGTAGGCGGCCGCCAGCGTCCAGGTCTTCAGGCAAGTGTCGCCCGCCTTGTCGCCGGTCTTGTCCTTGCCCTTGACCATCACTGCGCCATTGCAAGCGGCGGCACCGTTGACGTCACTGGAGCTACCCCCCATCTTGCTCTGGAAGTAGCCCAAGCCGATGTTCAGCGGACCGTTGGCGTAGGTACCGCCCAGGCCGAACGACTGGCCGGCGCCGGTGTTGCCCGCTTGCTCGCCGAAACCATAGATGACGCTACCGGTGAAGCCGTTGAGGTTCGGGGTGTTGTAGCGGATGGAGTTGTTGACGCGCTCGCCGTTGGTGCGGTCCAGGTTCAGCGAGTGAACGCGGCTGACCACGCCACCGAAGTCGCCCGGCGAGGTGATGCTGCCCACGTCGTCCAGCACGTCTTTCTGGCGGCCCGCCAGGATGGTACCGAAGTTGCCGGACAGGCCAACGGTCGCCTGGCGACCCCACAGCGTGCCCTTCTGGCCGGCTTCGCCGGTATCGACGTTGAAACCGTTCTCGATGGTGAACACGGCCTTCAGACCGCCGCCCAGATCTTCACTGCCCTTGATGCCCAGGCGCGAACCCTTCATCAGGCCGGAATCGAGGGCCATCTGGCTGCCCGTCTCCTTGCCGCCGGTGGAGATCTTGTTGACATAGGACAGGCTTGCATCGACTGCACCGTAGATGGTCACGCTGCCGCTTTGCGCGTGCGCTGCGCCGCCGAAGGCACCCAGCACGGCCAGGGCCAGGATGGTCTTTTTCATAGAGTACTCCGTAGTGGTTTGATTGCTGTTGATTGGCGGGCGGGCGCTGCCGTACGGCGAGGCCGCCACCCAGGCTTCCGGAAGAAACATCAAGAAGTCAGCGCAAATCTAAACCGACTTTATTTTTTCAAATGCATCATTCTTTGAATTTCATTTATTTATAAGACTTTTCTGTAGTTTTATTGCAACCATTGTCGCACATAGTGGTAGACCAATTTTGTTGGCGATCAGTAATGAAAGCGGCACTGATGAATCACCACCCGCCCGGCCACCCGCTCGATGACCAGCCGGTGTTCCGCATGCAGGCGCACGGCGAACAGACCCGGCAGACGCAGGGGCAAGGCCGCCTGGCGTGCCGAAGGAATGCAGGCTCCGTCACGCAGACGGCGCAATAAATGAAGCAATTGGCGCGCGACGCGCCGGTCGTGCCGGCGCCACCAGGCCAGGTCTTCGCGGGCCAGCGGGGTCATCCAGAGGGGGATCAAGGCGAATTCTTCACGGGCAGCAGCTCGGCGCGCAGTTGCAACAGGCTGCACAGCAGGCGCTCGGCGTTCAGATCGTTGCCCAGCAGGTGCAGCGCTTCCTGCACGCCGCGCCAGACGGGTTCGCGCACCAGCACCAGGTTGTCGGCACCCTCGCGGGTGAGGATGACTTCATCGATATCGGCCAGCTCCAGCAGCGCGTCCAGACGCACGGCCAGGTCAGTGACGGGAAAGGCATACATGGGAAGGATTCCGGCGCTCGGCCCGGCGCGCTGCAGCACGCCGGGCAAAAAAATCCAGCAAGATAAGCCCCGGCAACGTCCGCGGCGGCATTCCACTCAAAAATGAAGTGAACGCTAAAACTTATTCGAATACTTTCTCGTTCAAGATCGAGACAAGACCGCTTTGCGGCACCCGCACATCGCCCCGCAAAGGCAATCTGCATGCGGGTTCCCGCCGCATGCTAAGACGCAGCGGTTATATGCATAGGCGAAAATTTATTTTCCCTATATAACCTTGCAGCCTTAAAATAGCGGCTTCTTATAAAAATATTGATGGCAGTGGAGACCTGAGGTCCTGAGCCGCCTGCAGCGTCCCATGATGCCGCGCTGGCGCAGGAACCCGGGGACGGCTGCCATTCTTCTTTTCCACCATGATCGAAATACAAGCTGTCACCCAGCGATTCGGCAATGTCGAAGCGGTGCGCAATGTCGATTTGTCGATCCGCAAGGGCGAGATCTTCGGCATCATCGGCCGCAGCGGCGCCGGCAAGAGCACCCTGGTGCGCACCCTGAACCTGCTGAACCGTCCGACTTCCGGCCGCATCGTCCTCGATGGCCAGGACCTGACCTCGCTGTCGGCCTCGCAACTGCGCGAAGCGCGCCGCAGCATCGGCATGATCTTCCAGCACTTCAACCTGCTGTCCTCGCGCAGCGTCTACGACAACATCGCCCTGCCGCTGGAACTGGCCGGCAAGAGCAAGTCGGAGATCGCCGCCAAGGTCGAGCCGCTCCTGGAACTGGTCGGCCTGACCGCCCTGCGCGACCGCTATCCGGCGCAGATTTCCGGCGGCCAGAAGCAGCGCGTGGGCATCGCCCGGGCACTGGCCAACGATCCCAAGGTCTTGCTGTCGGACGAAGCCACCTCGGCGCTGGACCCCGAAACCACCCGCTCCATCCTCGACCTGCTGCGCAAGATCAACAAGGAACTGGGCCTGACCATCGTCCTGATCACGCACCAGATGGAAGTCATCAAGGACATCTGCGACCGCGTGGCCGTAATGGAAGCCGGCCAGGTGATCGAACAGGGCGAAGTGCTGGAGGTATTCCGCCAGCCGCGCCACGAAGTCACCCGCGCCCTGATCGGCGACGTCATCGCCCACGAGCTGCCCAAGGGCGTGCTGGCACGCCTGCGCGAGCGCCTGGCGCGTGCCGATGCCGGCCAGGGCACCGACCACCTGTTCCGCTTTGCCTTCACCGGCAATGACGTGGACCAGCCGCACCTGTCGGAAGCGGTGCGCCGCTTCAACCTGGACTTCAACATCCTGCACGGCCAGATCGACGAGATCCAGGGCCAGGCTTTCGGTTCGCTGGCAATCCTCGCCAACGGCACCCAGGACAACATCAACCAGGCCATGCAATACCTGCGCGAGCAGGGCGTGGTCGTCGAGGAGCTCAACCATGTCATCTGAACTGATCGATCTGTTCGTCAGCTCCTTCGGTGAGACGCTGATGATGGTAGTGATCTCGGGCGTGGTCGGATCGCTCCTGGGCATCCCGCTGGGCATCGCCCTGCACATCACCGAATCCAAGGGCGTGCTGCCCAATGTGGTGTTCAACCGCGTGGCCGGCCTGCTGGTCAATGCCGTGCGCTCCACCCCCTTCATCATCCTGCTGGTGGCGGTGATTCCGATGACGCGCTTCTTCGTCGGCACCTCCATTGGCACGGCAGCGGCCATCGTGCCGCTGACGATCGCCGCTGCGCCCTTCATCGCGCGCCTGGTCGAGACCGCCCTGCGCGAAGTCGACCACGGCCTGGTGGAAGCGGCCCAGGCCATGGGTGCCACCACTTGGCAAATCATTTACAAGGTCTTGGTGCCCGAAGCATTTGCTGGTATCGTCGCCGGTCTCACGATCACCTTCGTCAGCCTGGTCGGCTATTCGGCCATGGCCGGCGCCATCGGCGGCGGCGGCCTGGGCGACCTGGGCATCCGTTATGGCTATCAGCGCTTCCTGCCGGAAGTGATGCTGGCCGTGGTGCTGATCCTGATCGTGTTCGTCCAGCTGGTGCAATCCCTGGGAGACCTGCTGGTGCGCAAACTTAGCCACCGCTGAGCACTGCACTCAATACAAAAACGGCAGCCATCCGCTGCCCACCTCAAAGCTTGAAAGGAAAGTCATGAAGCGTCGTCAACTGATTCAATTCATCGCAGGCCTGGGCCTGGCCGCCGGCCTGATCTCCGCCCCCGCCATGGCCGAAGACCAGATCAAGATGGGCGTGACCGCCGGTCCGCACGCCGAGATCATGGAACAGGTCAAGAAGCTGCTCGAAAAAGACGGCGTGCAGATGAAGGTCATCGAGTTCACCGACTACATCCAGCCCAATGCCGCCCTGGCCGCCGGTGACCTGGACGCCAACTCCTACCAGCACCAGCCCTACCTGGATGCGCAGATCAAGGACCGCGGCTACAAGTTCGTGAGCGTGGGCAGCACCATCACCTTCCCGATGGGCGTGTACTCCAAGAAGATCAAGTCGCTCAACGACCTCAAGCAAGGTGCTCGCGTGGGCGTGCCCAACGATCCGACCAACGGTGGCCGCGCCCTGCTGGTGCTGCAGGCCAAGGGCGTGATCAAGCTCAAGGCCGATGCCGGCCTGAAGGCAACCCCGCTGGATATCGTCGACAATCCCAAGAAGATCAAGATCGTCGAACTGGATGCCGCGCAATTGCCGCGTTCGCTGGATGACTTCGATGCTGCCGTCATCAACGGCAACTACGCCGAATCGGCCGGCCTCTCGCCGACCAAGGATGCCATCGCCGTGGAAGCCTCCACCGGTCCCTACGCCAACGTGATCGCCGTGCGCATCGCCGACAAGGACAAGCCCTGGGTTGCCAAGCTGGTCAAGGCTTATCACAGCCCGGAAGTGAAGAAGTTCGTGCTGGAAAAGTACAAGGGTTCCGTGATCACCTCCTGGTAATCCGCAGCCTCACTCGCATCAACGAAAAGGCCAGCTCAATCGAGCTGGCCTTTTCGCATGGAGCGGAAGATCCTGAAAACTTAGTTTTTCAACGCCATTGTCTAAGTTTTCGGGACCGTAACACTAGTCTTTGCGCCCGCGATGATCCGGCGCGTCTCGCCAGTCGAAGTCCTCTTCTTCGTCTTCCTCATCCTCGGCCGGCAGCGCATCGGGATTGTCGGTGGAGCGATAGTTCGCCAGCAGTTCGGCGCGCGACTGCGGCGTCTCCAGCGAGATGCGGCCCAGCGCACCGCTGCGGTAATCCTGCAGGAAGGTATGCGAGGCCTTCTCGAAGTCAAAGTCACCACCCTTGAGGCGGAAACCGCGCTTGGCCGCCACGCCCTCCACCACCGCCACCCCATCCATGCCTTCGGTATTGAAGCCATAGCGCGCCTTGAGCAGTTGCGGATAACGCTGCAGCAGCAGGTCGGCCAGGAAGGTGGCCACTTCTTCTTCGATCAGGGCATTGCTGCCCACGGCATGGCTGGCGGCCAGCATCAGGCCATCGCTGGGATGCTCGATCTTGGGCCAGAGCATGCCGGGCGTGTCGGTGAGCACCATGTTGTTGCCCAGGTAAAGACGCTGCTGGGTCTTGGTCACGGCCGGTTCATCACCCACGGCGGCCACGCGTTTTTTCAGCAGCGCATTCATCAGGGTCGACTTGCCCACGTTGGGGATGCCCATGATCATCATGCGCAGCGGCTTCAAGGCAGTGCCGCGATGCGGTGCCACCTGCATGGCCAGCTTGGGCACGCGCGCCACGTCCGAGGGTTTCTTGCAGGACAGCGCCACGGCGGTCACGCCCTTCTGGCTGTTGTAGTAGTCGATCCAGGCCTGGGTGGCCACCGGGTCGGCCATGTCGGTCTTGTTCAAGATCTTCAGGCAGGGACGCTGGCGCGCATTGCGCAGCTGCTCGATCATGGGATTGCAGCTGGCCTGGGGCAGGCGGGCATCGACCACTTCGATGACCATATCGACTTTTTCCATGCTCTCGGCCGCCTTGCGGCGGGCAGAGTTCATGTGACCGGGGAACCATTGGATGGACATGCGGAGCTTCTTTCTGATGCGTATTTCGTTGAAGGCGCTATTTTACGGCCCTGCCCCGCCAATCCCTAACAAATCCCCAAGAAAACGGCCCGCCGCGCACAAGTCGGGGCAGGCCGTTGGACAGGGAACAACACCGCTCAGATGCCGCGTACCGTCCATTGCTCCTTGACAATACCCACGAAACGCCACACCAGCCACAGCGCCAGGCCATAGCTCAGCGCCATCACCCCGAAGGCCAGCGGATTGCGCAGGCTCCAGCTGCTCACGCTATGCAGGATCGCCCCCATCACGGCCACGCCCACCAGCGCACCGATCTGGCGATTGGCATTCAGAGCGGCGGCCGCACTATTGGCGTGCGCCTTGCCGGCCACCTGCATGACCACCGTGGTCATGGCCGGAATGGCAGTGCTGATGCCCAGGTTGGCGGTCGCGCAGACCAGGGCCAGCAGCCAGTACGAGGTCTCCGGCCGGAAAGTGGTTGCCACGGCGATGAATACCGTGCCCACCGACAACCCCAGCAGCAGCGGCACGCGCGGCCCCCAGTGGGCGGACATGCGGCCCGACATCAGGTTGCCGAAGAAGATCACCGCCATCATCGGCAACAGTTGCAATCCGGTCTGCAGGGCATCGGCCCCGCGGCCCTGCTGCAGGAACAGCGCCAGGTAGAACAGGTAGCCATAGACCCCGAAGTTGATCAAAAAACCGATGCCATTGGCCGCCGCAAACTGCGGCGTGGCGAACAGCGCCTTGGGCAGCAGCGGTGAAATGCCGCGCAGTTCATGGCGCACCAGTGCCACGGCGGCCAGCAGCGCCACCACCAGCGCGGCCAGGATGCGCGGCGAGGTCCAGCCATACACCGGTCCCTGGATCAGCACGAAGGACAGTCCCGCCAGCATCACCACCCCGGCCAGGTGGCTGTACAGGTGCAGTGCGCGGGCGTGTCCGGCCACCTGCGGGATGAGCTTGCGCGCCATCAGCAAACCCAGCAGGCCGACCGGCACGTTGATGAGGAACACGCTGCGCCAGCCCAGCCAGTGGATCAGCACGCCACCCAGCAGCGGGCCGGCGGCAGCGGCCAGGCCCACGGTGGCCGACCACACGCCCAGCATGCGGGCCCGCACGCGGTCATCCTCATAGACATGGGTGAGCAGGCTCAGGGAACTGGGCATGAAAAAGGCCGCGCCCAATCCCTGCAGCAGGCGCGCCGCGATCAGGAAAGGACCGCTGGGCGCGGCCCCGCACAGCAGCGAGGCCAGCACGAACAGGAACAGGCCGGCCAGGTACAGCCTGCGCGCCCCGAAGCGATCGGCCAGGGCGCCACCGACCAGCAGCATGGCGGCGAAGGTCAGCGTATAGCCATCGACGATCCAGACCAGCGTCGCCAGCGGCGCATCGAGGCTGGCAGAAATGTTGGACAGCCCGACGTTGACCACCGTCACGTCCAGCATGGCCATGACGAAGCCGATGGCCAGCGCCACCAGCGGCAGCATGCCGGCGCGCGGGGCAGCGCTGGCCGCAGGGGCCGCAACAACAATGGGCGGAGCCAGCGCCGTGGCCGGCACATGAGGGCATTGGGTAGAAGACATGGCAAGGCGACTTTCTGCACGCGCGGTGCGAGGGAGAACGGCAAACCTGCGGCCGGCAGGCCGGGGCAGGTGAGAATGGGGCAGATTCTATGCCGCAGCGGTGATGCAATAAAGAGGTATAAAATCGGCGCACTGATGCAAATTTGCATCAGCATTTCCCCCTCAGATCGCAGCAAAGGCACATCATGGATTGGGACAATGCCCGCGTCTTCCTGGCCATCTACCGCGTAGGCACCTTGCGCGGGGCGGCCGAGCATCTCGACATCGACCAGGCCACCGTCGGCCGCCGCCTGGCCGCACTGGAAACCTCGCTGGGTGCGCGCCTGTTCCTGCGCACGCCCAGCGGCTACGTGCCCACCCCTGCAGGCGAACTGGCCGCCACCGCAGCCAGCCAGATGGAACAGGGCGCCGAACAGTTGCAGCGGCAGATGCAGGGCATGGATGAACGCCTGTGCGGCGTGGTCCGGCTGGCCGCCACCGACCTTACTGCGCGCCACTTCCTGCTGCCGGCATTGCACCGGCTGCGCCATGAGCATCCCACCATCCGCGTGGTGCTCTCGACCTCCACGCAGCTCACCAACCTGACCAAGCGCGAGGCCGACATCGCCGTGCGCACCGTGCGACCGGATGCGCCGGACCTGATCGCGCGCCACCTCAAGCGCCTTTACGTGGGCATGTATGCGTCGAAGGCCTACGTGAAGAAGCGCGGCCTGCCCGAACCGGGCATGGGTCTGAAGGGACACGACGTGGTGATCTATCCGCGCAGCATCTGGCCCAGCAAATCCGAGCAGCTCTACGGTGAATCGATCGCCCACGCCAGCGTGGCCATGGAAGTGAGCACCGGCCTGGTCATGTACGACAGCCTGTTGGCGGGCCTGGGGATAGGAGAGTTGCCCACGCACGTGGGCGACAAGGCCAGCGGCCTGGTACGCATCTGGCCGCAGCGCACCGCGCCTTACGACATGTGGCTGGTGCTGCACAGCGACCTGAACCGCACCGCGCGGGTGCGGGCAGTGGCCGATGCGATCATTGCGGCCTATGAGGCCCATGAGGGCTGATGGACTAAAAGCTTAGTTTTTACCGGGTCAGATCTAAGAAACGCCTGTGGAAAAACTAACTACTCAAGGTCGGCCAGCACCTTCAGGTGGGCCACCACGCTGCGCCCCAGCGCCGAGAGGTTGTAGCCGCCTTCGAGGCAGCTGACGATGCGGCCCTTGGCATACTGGTCGGCGATCTTCATGATCTGCCGCGTCATCCAGGCGTAATCCGCCTCCACCAAACCCATCTGGCCCATGTCGTCTTCGCGGTGGGCATCGAAGCCGGCCGAGATGAAGATCATCTGCGGCTGGTGCGCATGCAGCGCCGGCAGCCATTTCTCGTTGACCACCTGGCGCACCGCGCCGCCATCGGCATACGCCGGCACCGGCACGTTGACGATGTGCGCCTCGGTCGGCGCATCGCCCGAGAAGGGATAGAAGGGATGCTGGAAGAAGCTCACCATCAGCACCCGCGGATCATGGGCAAAGATGTCTTCAGTGCCATTGCCGTGATGGACGTCGAAGTCGATCACCGCTACCCGCTCCAGCCCGTGCACGTCGATGGCATGGCGCGCGGCTACCGCCACATTGTTGAACAGGCAAAAACCCATGGCCTGGCCCGGCGTGGCGTGGTGGCCGGGCGGACGTACCGCGCAGAAGGCGTTGTCCAGTTCACCCGCCATTACCGCATCGGTCGCCGCCACGGCCGCGCCGGCCGCGCGCAGGGCGGCTCTCCAGCTGTGCTTGTTGAGCAGGGTATCGCCGTCGATGGAGTAGTAATGCTGGCCCGACAGGCTCAACGCATGGCAGTGCTCGCGCACGTAATCGACGGCCGTGGTGGTATGCACGCGCTCCAGTTCGGCCGGATCGGCCAAGGGCGCTTCGCGGCGGTCGAGGAATTGATCGATGCGGCTCAGGATCAGCTGGTCTTCGATGGCTTCCAGGCGAGCCGGGGCCTCGGGGTGCCAGTCACCCATTTCATGGCGCTGGCAATCGGCGTGCGTATAGATGGCGGTGGTCATTATTGCTCTTGTTGCTATCTGGCAAGCCTGGGGCCAGCCGGGTTGTCTCGTAGGACTAGTGTACATCTGCTGTCGCTTATCGTGGTCAATGCCGCGTCGGCCACCCTGCACCAGCACGGGGCAAGACCCTCGATGGGGTATACTTGCCCGCTTGTCGTTGTCCCCTTGCCGAACAGATCGCCTGCCTCGTTTGCTGCCCACCCCGCTCATGCCCATCTCCCTGCCCCGCCTGACCTCCCTGACCTTGACCCTGATGTTCGCCGGCCTGTGTGCCCTGTCCCCGGGCGTGCACGCGCAAGAGGGCAAGCCTGTGGACAAGACAACCCGCAAGAAGGCGGTGAACAAGAAGAAGGCAGAGAAGAAGGCCAAGCCGCAAGCGAAGAAGAAGGTGGCGGCCGACGACCAGGGCGAGTTCGTCAACTTCAACGAGTGGAAGGACGTCGGCCGCTTCATGGACGAGATGGTGGAACGCAACCGGTTCCAGCGCAGCGACCTCAATGCGCTCTTCGCCCAGACCCGCTACGTGGACAGCGCCATCCAGCTCATCAAGCCGGCACCCAGCACCAAGCCCAAGAACTGGACGGCCTATCGGGCGCGCTTCGTGGAACCGGTGCGCATCAATGCCGGCGTCGATTTCTGGAACACCTATGGCGTAGCGCTGGCCCGCGCCGAGGCGCAATATGGCGTGCCCATGGAAATCATCGTCGGCATCATCGGTGTGGAGACGGTGTATGGCCGCAATACCGGCAATTTCCGCGTCATGGACGTGCTGACCACGCTGGCCTTCGATTACCCCAACACGCCCAATCGTGACGCCCGCATGGCCTTCTTCCGTGGCGAACTGGAAAACACCCTGCTGTGGGCGCGCGAAGCCGGCATCGACCCGATGTCGCTGCGCGGCTCCTATGCCGGGGCCATCGGCTGGCCGCAGTTCATGCCGGGCAGCATCCGCGAATATGCGGTGGACTTCGATGGCGATGGCAAGATCGACCTGCGCAATTCGCCGGTGGACGCCATCGGCAGCGTGGCCCACTACCTGGCCGTGCATGGCTGGCAGCGCGGCGAGCCGGTGGCCTTCCCGGTGCAGGTCTCCAGCGATAACCGCCAGTGGGAGGCCATGCTCAACCAGGGCCTGGAAGCCAGGTACACCGCCGACGAACTGCACGCTGCCGGTATCTCCACCCCGGACCTGCCGGCCGGCATGCGCTTCGGCCTGGTCGACCTGCAGAACGGCACCGGCCCGACCGAGTACTGGATTGCCACCAACAACTTCTACGCCATCACGCAGTACAATCGCAGCTACTTCTACGCGATGTCGGTGGCCGACCTCGGCCGTGCCGTCGCCACGGCGCGCAATCCCTGACTGACCAGCCCCTGTTGAATGACGGAGCGTGTCCGGCACGCTCCCGCTTGCCCTCTTCCACGATCAGAACCACGATGATACGCATTGCACCCCTGGCCTCCACGCTCATGCTGACGCTGGCCGGCACCTCGCTTGGCCTCTCGGCCGCACGCGCGGCCGACAGCGCCGATGACAAGGGCGAGACCCTGCCCACCGTCAACGTCACCGCCAGCGGCAGCAGCAAGGATGCCAGCCATGCACGCTCGGCCTCGGTGGCCAGCTTCGATGACGCCCCGCTGCTGGACACCCCGGCTTCGGTGTCGGTCGTCACCGAGGCGCAGATGCGTGACCAGCAATCGCGCCTGCTCTCGGATGTGGTCAAGAACGATGCCTCCATCAACGAGAACTATGCACCGGTCGGCTACTACGAAAACTTCGCCATTCGCGGCATCGCGCTGGACCCGGCCAGCGCCTATCGCATCGATGGCCTGACCGTCGTGGGCGAACAGAACGTCGCGCTGGAGAACAAGGAGCGCGTCGAATTCCTCAAGGGCGTGGCCGGCCTGCAGGCGGGCGTGAGCAGCGCGGGCGGCATCGTCAACTACGTGACCAAGCGCCCGGCCGACGTGCGTTCGGTCACGCTGGGCACCGATTCGAACGGCTCGCGCTATCTGGCCACCGACCTCGGTGCGATCTTTGGCGAGCAAAAACAGTTCGGCCTGCGCATCAATGCCGCGCATGAAGACATCCATTCCTACGTCAACAATGGCGATGGCTGGCGCGACTTCGCCTCGCTGTCGGCGACCTGGGCGGTGTCGTCCAAGACGCTGGTGCAGTTCGATGCCGAATACCAGCAGAAGGCGCAGCACTCGGTGGCCGGCTATCAGTTGCTGGGCGGGACCACGCTGCCCTCGGGCGTGTCGCCCACCACCATGCTGACACCGCAATCCTGGGCCCAGCCGGTGCGGGACAGTTCGCTGAACTATCGCCTGCGCGTGGATACCGAATTCAATGCGGACTGGCGTGGTTACGTGCAGGCTGGCCGCAGCCGGGCCGTCATCGATGATTATCTGGCCTTCCCCTATGGCAGCGGTGGCGGGGCGTCTTCCACCTTTGCCGCCAATGGCGACTTCGATGTCTACGACTATCGCGTGCCCGATGACGAGCGCCGCGATGACGAAGCACAGGCGGTCATGATCGGCAAGTTCGCAACCGGTTGGCTCAAGCACGAGCTCACCATGGGCGTGGCCATGTCGCGCCGGGTGGTGGACAAGTCCGATGGCATCAGCGTGCTGGTCGGCAGCGGCAACATCTACACGGGCACGCCGGCATTGGCTGCGGCAGACGCTACCATCCCGCCAGCCTACCGCAACCTGGACAGCCGCCAGAAGGCGCTCTTCTTCAGCGACCGGCTGCAATTCTCGGAGCGCTGGCAAGCCATTGCCGGGGGCCGCCAGGTGTGGCTCAACGAGCAGGCCTTTGCTTCCGATGGCAGTGTCACGCGCACCACCTCGCGCAATCTCTTCCTGCCGCAACTGGCATTGATCTTCAAGCCGGTGCAGGACGTCTCGCTCTATGGCAGCTATGCCGAGACCCTGACGCTGGGCAGTTCGGCGCCGTTCTGGGTCAGCAACTACCCGACCACGCTGCCGCCATCGGTCGCACGTCAACTGGAGGCCGGGGCCAAATATGAGGTGTCGCCCGATCTGTCGCTGAGCGCCGCCGTCTTCCGCATTCGCACGGCCTACGAATACCAGAAGCCGGACGACAGCAGCAGCGGCTTCACCTACGTCCAGCAAGGCCGCCAGACCAATACCGGGGTCGAATTCGGCGCCAACGGCAAGCTCACCCCGCGCCTGGCCGTCGGTGCCAGCGTGGCGGCCATCCGCGCGCGCGCCAGCGATACCGGCACCGCCGCCTATGACGGCCAGCAGGTGGTCAACGTGCCGCGCCTGCGCAGCAGCGTCTATGCCGACTATGCGCTGCCGGGCGTGGAAGGCGTCAACCTCATGGGCAGCTGGCTCTACAGCGGGCGCAAGCCGGCCACGCGCGATGGCAGCGTGAGCCTGCCGGCCGTGCACGTGTTCAATGCCGGCCTGCGCTACAAGCTGCGCCTCAACGGTCACACCGCCACCCTGCGCGCCAACGTCGACAACGTGTTCGACAAGCGTTACTGGAAGGATGCCGGCCAGTACCTGGGCGACAGCTATGTGCACCTGGGGGCGCCGCGTACGGCGCGCCTGTCGCTGCAATATGATTTCTGATCTGCCGATTCGCTGACGACTCCATGGACGCCGCATCCCATCACCTCACCCGCGTCATCAGCCACGGCATGGGCGTGGAGCCGGTCATCTCGGACTGGCCCGCACTGACCTCGGCCGAAGTGGCCCGCGTGCTGCGCCACTATCCCGGCGTGGGCCAGCCACTGCGGCTGGAATGGCACAGCCCGCGCCCCTTCTCGGCGGCCTGCGTGATGCAGACCGAGAGCGGCCCCATCATCATCAAGCGCCATCACGCACGCGTGCGCGACGTCGCCGCGCTGGCGGAGGAACACCGCTTCGTGGCGCATCTGCAGGCACGCGGCCTGCCGGTCATCAGCGCCCTGGTCACCGCCGGAGGCGCCACGGCGCTGGCCGATGACTACTGGACCTATGAAGTCTTCCCGCTGGCGCCGGGCGTGGATCTGTATCGGGAAGCGATGTCGTGGACACCCTTTACCAGCTGCACCCATGCCCATTCAGCCGGACAGATGCTGGCGCGCCTGCACCAGGCCGCAGCCGGCTACGATGCCCCGGCGCGCCCGGCACGGCCGCTGGTGTCGAGCTTCACGATCTTCTCACAGGAAGATCCGGTGCGGCCACTGCAGCACTACATCGAGCAGCGCCCGGCCATTGCTGAATACCTGGAAGGGCGCCCCTGGCGCGGCGAAGTGGCGCAGCACCTGCTGCCCTGGCATGCCGCGCTCAAACCTTATCTGGATGAATTCACGCCGCTGTGGACGCACAATGACTGGCATGCCTCCAACCTGCTGTGGACCGATGGCACGCGCGAAGCGCGCGTGCAGACGGTGCTCGATTTCGGCTTGTGCGACCGCACCTGCGCGCTGCATGACCTGGCCACGGCCATCGAGCGCAACATTGTCGAGTGGCTGGCCATTGCACAGCGGGAAGTGCATCTGGTCCACCTGGATCTGCTCGATGCGATGCTCGATGGCTACGCCTCGCAGCAGCCGCTGAACGCGCGCCAGATGCGCGCGCTGGCTGCACTGCTACCGCTGGTGCATGCCGAATTCGCGCTGGCGGAACTGGACTATTTCCACGGCGTCACGCAGTCGCCGCAGAATGCCTCGCTGGCCTATGACACCTACTTCCTGGGGCATGCCGACTGGTTCCATTCCGGCGAAGGGCAGCGGCTGCTGGGGCATCTGGAGCAGCGCGCGCAGGCGCTGGAGAAAAACTAAGTTTCACCTTCCCGTACCTTAAGAAAACGCGTGTGAAAAACTAAGTTTTCCACACGCGTTTTACTCCCGGCAATGACCAGCCTGATGCACGGGATCAGGCAAAATCCTTGATCGTCTCCGGCTCGATCAACACCATGTTTTCATTGGCGCCCAGCCAGATCTGCCCGTCCTGGATCGTGCATTGCAGCTGCATGGTGCGCTGGGCCAGCGCGGCCAGGGCCTGGCTGGCCTCGGCGGGGATATTGATGACCTTGAGGTTCTTGGCGCGGTCCACGCGGCTGCCGGTCTGGTTCCACCAGATGTTGGAAGTGCTGCTGTAGCTGTAGACCAGCACCTGTTCAGCGCGGCCGCAGGCCTTGAGGATGGCGCGGTCGTCCGGCTGGCCGACTTCGATCCACAGTTCGATGGCCCCGGTCAGGTCCTTCTGCCACAGGTCGGGCTCATCGGTGTCCGACAAGCCCTTGCCGAAGGCCAGCGCCTCGCTGGCATTGAGGGCGAAGGCCAGCACGCGGATCATCATGCGCTCGTCGGTCTCGGAAGGGTGGCGGGCGATGGTCAGTGCATGCTGCTGGTAGTAATGCCGATCCATGTCGGAAATCTGCAGGTCGGCCTTGAAGATGGTGGATTTGAGCGCCATGAAATCTGTTCGTGCAAGGAAAGGGCAGCCGCGCAATACCGCAATACCGGCCGCGCCGCCAAAGGTTGGCAAGCATAGCCGATCTGGCGCGGCTGTGGGCAAATGTGCTTGGAGCCTGTGGCGCATGCGACAATGCCGGTATGAGCACTTCTTCACCTTCCCCCGCTTCCCTCCCGCCCCCTCCCGCTGACGCCGAGGTCGTGGCGCTCACGCGCGCCTGGCTGGAGCAGGCCGTGATCGGCCTGAATCTGTGTCCTTTTGCAAAATCGGTCCATGTGAAGGATCAGGTCCGCTACCACGTCAGCCGGCATCAGGATTGGGATAATCTTTCAGTTGATCTGGAACAAGAACTGAGCTTTTTGGCAAAGGCCGACCCGGAACAGGTGGACACTACCCTCTTCATCATCCCGCTCGCATTGGCCGATTTTCTGGAATACAACGATTTCCTGGACTGGGCTGACCGCTTGCTGGAAAGAATGGAGCTGGACGGGGTGTTGCAGATCGCCAGCTTCCACCCGGATTACCAGTTTGCCGATGCCGGCGCCGACGATATCGAGAATTACAGCAACCGCTCGCCTTTTCCCATGCTCCATCTGTTGCGAGAAAGCAGCATCGACCGGGCCGTCGCCGCCTACCCCGATGCGGCCGCCATCTTCGAGAAAAACATGGCTACCCTGCGTAATCTCGGGCTGAGCGGCTGGAATATGTTGCCATTTGTCGTATCAAAAAGACAACGCTAGCAAATGAAGAAAAAATCCTGTTAATATCTGTTACAAATTTGAAAATGAGTTTCTGCAACTATTGAGAAATAGAATTTTCTGACTGCATGAAAAATGTGCAATTATTTCTATATAGACATAGAATTATTGTTGCGCTGCTTCAAGCGCATACGGTCAGAGAACAGAGATTTGATAAGAAGTATTGTTTTGAAGCCGTTCTTTGATAGGGCTTTCGATATCTTGCAGAAAAAGGCAACGCCTTCTCGGATAACGTCAGTCGCGTTTTGCAGTTTTACAAACAATTAATGCATAGGCGCAAAGCCTTCCACAAACATCTGCATAATGGAACGTCCCGATCATGACTACCCACGATACTGCTGAATCCAACTCGATTACCGATCAAGTCAACTACGATCCCAACCATCTGCTCGATGCGCTGATCGAAAAGCTGCATCTGAAGAATGATGCGGCCCTCTCGCGTGCGCTGGAAGTGGCACCGCCGGTGATCAGCAAGATCCGTCACCGCCGCCTGCCGGTGGGCGCATCGCTGCTGATCCGCATGCATGAGGTGAGCGAACTGTCGATCCGCGAACTGCGCGAACTGATGGGCGACCGCCGCGAAAAATTCCGCATCAGCGACAAGCAGTTCAAGCCCAAGCCAGGTGCAGCTCCCGGCGCACCGGCACCGGCTGGCGACATACCGGAGTAATCCGCAGCCGGCCGGGTGCCCGCGCTGCAGTCAGCGTGGCGGGCGGCATCAGACGGTTTACTTAGTTTTTGGGGGATAAAAACTAAGTCATCGCGCAGCCCGGCCATATAAAAAAACGGAGCCATTGGCTCCGTTTTTCATTGCACACCGCTGAGCGCATCAGGCCGGGAACACGCCTGTGGACAGATAGCGGTCACCCCGGTCGCAGACGATGAAGACGATGGTCGCATTCTCCAGCTGATGCGACAGGCGCACCGCCACTTCGCAGGCGCCCGCTGCCGAGATGCCGCAGAACAAGCCTTCGGTCACGGCCAGCTTGCGGGCCATGTTCTCGGCATCGGCCTGGCTGACCGACTCCACCTGGTCCACGCGCGAACGGTCGAAGATCTTGGGCAGATAGGCTTCCGGCCACTTGCGGATGCCGGGAATGGAAGAGCCCTCTTCCGGCTGCGCACCCACGATCTGCACCTGGGCATTCTGCTCCTTCAGATATTGCGACACGCCCATGATGGTGCCGGTGGTGCCCATGGCACTGACGAAGTGCGTGATGCTGCCCTTGGTATCGCGCCAGATCTCGGGGCCGGTGGTCTCGTAGTGGGCCAGCGGATTGTCGGGATTGGCGAACTGGTCGAGGATCAGGCCTTCGCCATTCTTCTGCATCTGCTCGGCCAGGTCGCGCGCGTATTCCATGCCGCCGCTCTTGGGCGTGAGCACGATCCTGGCGCCATAGGCAGCCATGCTCTGGCGACGCTCTTCGGAAAGGTTCTCCGGCATCAGCAGCACCATCTTGTAGCCGCGCATGGCCGCCACCATTGCCAGGGCGATGCCGGTATTGCCGCTGGTGGCTTCGATGAGGGTATCGCCCGGCTTGATCTGGCCACGCGCCTCGGCACGGGTAATCATGGAATAGGCCGCACGGTCCTTGACGGAGCCGGCCGGATTGTTGCCCTCCAGCTTGCCGAGGATGAGGTTGTTGCGGCGCTTGGCTTCTTCGCCGCCGATGCGCGGCAACTGGATCAGCGGGGTGTTGCCGATGGTGGATTCGATGGTCGGATAAGACATCTGCTTGGCTTCCTTGCGCAGGCGTGCCGGGGCACGGGGCGATCTTTGGTCGAAAGGGGCATTCTAATATGACTGCTGCGCATATGTTGTCAGGCCGACCTAACAAGATGCTTATAAGGATATAGCCAAATCATTTAAAGGGATGTTGCCCTGTCCGCCCACCGGCGATGCCCTACACTCACTGTATTGGGCACGTCCCCATCACAACTCCAACAGGGCGTACTCATCGGCAAGCGGCTGCGCAACCATGGAGACGACATGCACACCCACGACATCACCAACCAGGTCCCCGACCTGTGCGACTACAACCTCTACCACAGCGACCTTGCCCTGACCGAGGCCGTGCACCGCGAAGGCGCGCACTGGCACGACGGCCCGCTCGCCAGCCAGGGCGAACTGCTGGGCAAGGCCGAGATGAGCGAACTGGCCGCGCTGGCCAATACGCATGCACCGGTGCTGCACACGCATGACCGCACCGGCCATCGCATCGACGTGGTGGAGTTCCACCCGGCCTGGCATACGCTCCTGGAACAGCTGCGCCGCGCCGGCTTGCATGCGCTGCCGTGGATGCAGCCGGGTGATGGCGCACACGCGGCACGGGCCGCAGGATATTTCCTGCACGCCCAGGTGGAGGCCGGTTCGCTCTGCCCGACCACCATGACCTTCGCCGCCATTCCGGTATTGCAGCAGGAACCGGCCTTGTTCGATCAACTGCGCAGCCGCCTCTACTCGCGCGAGCACGACGGGCGCGACCTGCCGATGACGCAGAAGCGCTCCATCCTGATCGGCATGGGCATGACCGAGAAACAGGGCGGCTCGGACGTGCGCAGCAATGCCTCCATCGCCATGCCGGCCGATCCCCTGGATGAGGGGCGCGGCAAGGCTTATCTGCTGTCCGGTCACAAGTGGTTCTTCTCGGCGCCGATGTGCGATGCGCACCTGATGCTGGCGCGTACCGAGAATGGCCTGTCCTGTTTCTTCGTGCCGCGCTGGCTGCCCGATGGCACACGCAATCCGGTACTGATCCAGCGCCTCAAGGACAAGCTCGGCAACCGTTCCAACAGCAGCAGCGAGGTCGAATTCGAAGAAGCCATGGGCATCATGGTCGGCGAAGACGGACGCGGCATCCCCACCATCATCGAGATGGCCAACCACACGCGCCTGGATTGCGTCATCGGCAGCGCCGCCCTGATGCGCCAGGCGCTGGTGCAGGCGCTGCACCACGCGCGCCACCGCAGCGCCTTCGGCCGCCTGCTGGCCGGGCAGCCCATCATGCGCGCCGTGCTGGCCGACCTGGCACTGGAAAGCGAGGCCGCCACCATGCTGATGCTGCGCCTGGCACATGCCTTCGACGCGCCCGATGATCCGCTGCAGCGTGCCTGGAAACGCATCGTCACGCCCGCCGCCAAGTTCTGGATCTGCAAGCGTGCGCTCGAATTCACCGGCGAATGCATGGAAGTCTGGGGCGGCAACGGCTATGTGGAAACCGGTCCGATGGCGCGTCTTTACCGGGAAGCACCGGTCAATTCGATCTGGGAAGGATCAGGCAACGTGATGTGCCTGGACGTGCTGCGCGCGATGACCCGAGAGACCGAAGGCTTTGCGCAGTTGCTGATGGAACTGGACGACGCCGCCACCGCGCATCCCGCACTGGCGCTGCGTATGCGTGCGCTCAAGCAGATGCTCGCGGCCCCCGACGAAGAACGCGAAGCCTGCGCCCGCCGCCTGGTGCAGCAACTGGTACTGGCATTGCAAGCGATGCTGATGCTGCGTCACGCACCGCAAGGATCGGCCGATGCCTTCCTCGCCAGCCGCAGCGACTGCGATGGCGGCCGTGTCTACGGCACCCTGGACGGCACCAGTCTTGCCGCGCAGCAAGCGATCCTGCAGCGCGCCTGGCCTGATGTCTGAGTAGCCGCGCTCAAACCGGCAAGGACGGCATGAGCGGACTGCGCTCGGCCCAGGCCACGAAGAGCTTGCCACGGCGCGGCCGCACGCGGCGCTTCTTCATGGCCGCATAGACCAGCTCGGCCAGCGTGCGCTGTTCGGCCGGGCTCATGGTCAGCGACAGGCGATACATGCGCAGCAGCATCAGCGCATTGTTCATGAAGGCATTGTCGGCCGCATCGCTGCGCGCCAGCGCGGCCATCTGCGCGGCCAGGGTCAGCGTTTGCGTCCCTTCAGCGGCCGCTTGCGATGGCGGGCGCAGCAGTGGCGGCTCTTGCAGGGCGATGCGTTCCAGTGTCATGCGATAGGACGCCTCGACCTCGCTGGCCTCACCGACGGTCTCTCCCACGCTCACACCTGCCAGACCAGCCAACAATTTTTCCAGCGCGCTGAAACTGACGGCGTGGCCGCTCAGCTCGCCATCGCGCCAGCCAGCTCCGGCAGGGTCCAGCAGCCAGGCCAGGAAACCATGATCGAACTGCGTCATGCTGGCCGTGCGGCTGGTCAGCAGTCGCCGTGCGATGACGGCCTCTTCGCTGCTCATGCGCGCGGCATGGGACAGCGCTGCATCCACTGCCTCCCTGCTGCCCGCCGCCACCTTCGCATCACTCTGGCCGGCAGCACGCATGCTGGCCGCACCGGCACGTGCGCGGCGATAAGCGGCCAGGTCATGGGCCAGCGCATCGACGTCTTCCAATGCCATCTCATGCAGTTGCGCGTAGGCATAGGCCTCGGCCAGCAGGCGGCGGTCGCCGAAGGCGAGGAAGTCGCGCGGGCTGGCTGCCGCTGCCGCACGGCGCAGCGGCACCGGCTCGTCCTCCCGGCGCGCCACCCCGAAGACCCGTTGCAACAACACCAGATAAGCGCTGTCCTGGGCCGCGCGGGCGCTGTTGTTGACCTGGACCAGATCGGCCAGGCGCGGTGCATCGGCGATCAGTTCGGCCAGCGACGGTTCCAGGCGCGGCAACATCAGTCCGCGGATCACGCCACCGGCCAGCGCCAGCGGACCCAGCGGCAACACCAGCGTTTCCAGCATGCGCGCCAGGTCGGCCTGCTGCTGCGGCGGCAAAGTGCTTGGCGAGGACGGTGACTGCCACTGATAGAGGTCGAGGTATTGCTGCAGCAATTGCGCGTAGTTGTCCGGATACGCGGTCTGCTCCAATGCAGACAAGCTGGTATAGAACACCAGGGCCGCCGTGATGACCGGCTTCCAGTCGCCACTCTCCAGCGCGCGCTGGAACACCGGTGCCCAGAACTTCTGGTCCAGTTCGGTGCGCTGGTTGGCGGCTGCATAGCGTTCATTGACGGTGTAGGCGCCGCTCTCGTCATAGACGATGGCCGAGAGCTCGGCGCGCGTCTTGTCTGCAAACGGATTGTCTGCGCGTCCATACAAGGACTCGGTGGCCTGGCGTGCCTGGCGCAGTCGCTGCGGATCATCCGTAGGCGGCAGCTCGGCATCGGCGGCTGCGATGGCGTCGGCGCCCCGGCGTGCGGCCACCAGCCGGGCTTCGATGGCGAAGAGGGTGTTGCGCGTGATGGGAGTGCCTGCATCGAGGACCGTCCGGGCGACCGCTGGCACGCTGGCGGCCTGGGCCGCTTCGGTGGAATCGACGGCGGCTGCCGTGACGTTATCGACCGCGCTGGCCAATGCCGCCATGAGCTTGCCCTGCGCAGACAGGGAGAGGGTCACGCCTTCGTCCGGCAGGACGGCCGTCACCGCAGCCGGCGCAGCCGCCAGCGTGGAGGCTGCATCATTGCGCGGCAGGTTTTGCTGGGCCAGTTGCGTGAGCGCGTCGCGCGCCGAGATGGCCAGATCGGTTTCCATCGTCATGTTCACTCTCCTGATGCGGAGTTCTCATGACTTGGTTACGGTAAAAGATCGACAATCTTTACACTTGCAAACCGGCATCATCCAGGCGGGACGCGGCGTCTCGGCGGATCATGCGGGCAGGCATTGGCGCCCGACGCATCCGCCCGTGTGGCCGCCTGCCTATTGCGCCAGCGTGATGCGGCGCCGGTCCTGGCGCGGCAAATAATGATTGGGCGTGGTGCGCAAGGCCTTGCGGAACATGTTGGAAAACGCGCTCTGGCTGCGGTAACCCAGCGCCTGCGCCACCACACCCACGGCGTCGCCGCGCGCCAGGCGTACCAGGGCTTCGCTCAGGTGCACCTGCTGCACCCAGTGGCGAAACTGCAAACCGGTCTCCTTGGGAAAGAGCCGGATCACGGTGCGCACGCTGGCCCCACCCATGCCGGCCCAGTCGGCCAGCGAAAACTGCCGCCCCGGATCGGCCAGGATGGCTTCGCAGATCGCCTGCAGGCGGCGGTCGCGCGGCCAGGGGATCGCCACCGGAATGGCAGGCGCACGCGCCAGTTCCGACAGGATCAGTTCGGCCACATGGCCGGCCCGGCTGTGGGGCGCATAATCGCGCGGCTCGGCCAGCATGGCCAGGATCAGTTCGCGCAGCAGCACCGACACTTCCAGCAGGCGGCACTGCTCGCCGATCTCGCGCCCCTGGGCCTGCTCGATGTAGAGGGTGCGCATGCTGACCTTGCTGAGCATGAGAATCTCGTGCTCCACCCGGGGCGGTACCCACAGCGCCCGCTGCGGCGGCACCAGCCACACGCCTTGCGGGGTGCGCACCTGCATCACGCCCTCCACCGCATAGAGCAACTGGCCGCGCCGATGCGAATGCGCCGTCAGCAGGTCGCGGTAGGACAGTTCACGGGCGAAGGCCACCACGCTGCTCGGCAGGTGCTGGAAAGTATCCACTTCGGCGCTGGGGCAGACGGAGGTCAGGTGGGCACGCATGGCATTTAATCGCTAACAAGTGTCATCAGCATGAATAGGTGCCAATGATACGCTTCGAGTCCTCCTTCTGCTTGCTTGACCAGACACCATGACCAGTGCCACCGACTCCAATGCCGCCGTGCCGTCCAGCACTTCAAGCGCATCCACCGCTGCCAATGCTACTGCCGCCCTCGCCGCCCAACCGCTGGTGATGAGCATCATCCTGGCCTGCGGCGGCGCGCACCTGATCAACGACATGATCCAGGCCCTGCTGCCCTCGATCTATCCGATGCTCAAGAGCGGCTATGGCTTGAGCTTCACCCAGGTCGGGCTGATCACGCTGACCTTCCAGGTCACTGCCTCGCTGCTGCAACCCTGGATCGGCATGTATACCGACCGCCATCCGCAGCCCTGGCTGCTGCCCACCGGTGCCGTGGCCACCCTGATCGGCATCGTGCTGCTGGCACTGGCGGGCAGCTTCGGCGCCTTCCTGCTGGCGGCCGCCCTGATCGGCGTGGGCTCCTCCACCTTCCACCCGGAAGCCTCGCGCATCGCCCGCATGGCTTCGGGCGGACGCTTCGGCCTGGCGCAATCGACCTTCCAGGTGGGCGGCAACGCCGGCTCGGCCTTTGGACCGCTGCTGGCTGCGGCCATCGTGGTGCCGTATGGCCAGGGCAACGTGGCCTGGTTCGTGCTGCTGTCGGTGCTGGCCATCGTGGTGCTCTCGCGCGTGTCGCGCTGGTATCGCGGCCACCTGGCGGCCAACAAGGGCCGCGGCAAGCCGCGTGCCGCCCATACGCTGCCGCCGGCCACCGTGCGCCGCGCGCTGGTGGTGCTGGCGCTGCTGGTGTTTTCCAAGTACTTCTACATGGCCAGCTTCACCAGCTACTTCACCTTCTACCTGATCGAACGCTTCCAGATGTCGGTGGCTTCGTCCCAGCTGTACCTGTTCCTGTTCCTGGGCGCAGTGGCGGTGGGCACCTTCGTGGGCGGCCCGATTGGCGACCGCATCGGCCGCAAGCTGGTGATCTGGATCTCCATCCTGGGCGCCGCCCCCTTCGCCCTGATGCTGCCGCATGCCAACCTGTTCTGGACGGCCGTGCTGTCGGTGGTGATCGGGCTGGTCATCTCGTCGGCCTTCGCCGCCATCGTGGTCTATGCGCAGGAACTGGTGCCGGGCAAGGTCGGCATGATCGCCGGCGTGTTCTTCGGGCTGATGTTCGGCTTTGGCGGCATCGGCGCGGCACTGCTGGGCCACCTGGCTGATCTCTATGGCATCGCCTGGGTCTATGGCCTGTGTGCCTTCCTGCCGCTGGCGGGGGTGCTGACGGTGCTGCTGCCGGATGTCCGCGAGCGCTGAACTTCATTGATGAAGTCGACTGCATGAATGAAAAAACGCGCTGGCCTGCAAGCCAGCGCGTTTTTCTTCATATACCTGCCTGAGCAGGCAAGGCCAGGCAGCCGTCAGGCCGCACCCAGCGGCGTGGGGGCCGCGAGCTTGCTGCGGCGGCGCCAGGCCAGGCAGCCCACCATGGCCAGGCCGGCCAGCAGCATGGCATAGGTCGAGGGTTCCGGGACCGGGGCCACGCTGCGCAGCGATACGGTGGAGGCGGAGGAGGTGAACAGGGTCAGGTTGGAGAACGCCGGTACCTGGCCCCCATTGTTGTTCCAGTTGATGGCAAAGGTGCCGGTCTGTGTTTTGCCGGCGAGCAGGGTCAGATTGTCGAACAGGAAGGAACCGGTAGCGTTGCCGGCGTGGATGCCCAGCACCAGGTCCATCTGCAGGCTCTTGCTGGAGGTGATGCTCCAGGTGCCGGACTTGCTGCCATTGGCCAGGCCGAAGGTGACCGTGATGGTGGAGCCCAGCACCGGGCTGGTGGCGCCGGTGAGCGCGCCATTGGAGCCGACCTTGCCCAGCAGGCTCCAGCTGCCGCCGAAGGTACTGCTGAACAGCGAACTGTCACCATTCTGCCCGGCCTGGGCGTTGCCGGAGGCAAGGACGAACTTGTTGGCGCTCAGGCCGCCCAGGGTCACGTCGCTGGCGCTGGCGCTGCCCACGCTGGAGCTGCTGGAACCTCCGGAACCGCCCGAGTTGCCCGAGCTGCCGCCGCCCTTGTTGTTATTCGGGGCGGCGGCAGCGATTGAACTGGCTACCAGAAGGATGGCTGCAATCAGGGTTTTCATGTTTCCTCTTTGTTGTCGAATTGATATCAGTGCGGATCTGATTTTAATCAAATGACAACAAAATACTGAGGAAAATTTACACTCTGATGTTATTTAAACAACAACATTCACAAAGCCTGTTATCTTCATTGCCCACCGGCATCACGCAAGCGGAAGAGCGCCACCACCTCGGCCAGGCGCGCTGCCTGCTCCTGCAATTGCTGCGCACCGGCGGCGGCCTCTTCCACCAGCGCCGCGTTTTGCTGGGTGGCCTGGTCCATGTGTGCCACGGCGTCGTTGGTCTGCTGGATGCCCTGGCTCTGCTCGCGGCTGGCCGAGGTAATCTCGGCCACCACGTCGCTGACCTTGCGCACGCTCTCCACGACGCTGCGAATGGTGCTGCCGGCCTGGCTGACGGTTTGCTCGCCGGCCCGCACCTGCTCCACCGAATCGCCGATCAAGACCTTGATTTCCTTGGCCGCCGTGGCCGAACGCTGGGCCAGCGAACGTACCTCGGAGGCCACCACCGCGAAGCCGCGCCCCTGCTCGCCGGCACGCGCCGCTTCCACCGCTGCATTGAGGGCCAGGATATTGGTCTGGAAGGCGATGCCATCGATCACGCTGATGATGTCCACGATCTTTTGCGAAGAGGCATTGATGGCGCTCATGGTCTGCACCACCTGTTCCACCATCGCGCCGCCCCGCCCGGCGATCTCGGAGGCCGATTTCGAGAGCTCATTGGCCTGCTGGGCGTTATCGGCATTCTGGCGCACGCTGGAGGTCAGCTCCTCCATGGCGGCGGCGGTCTGCTCAAGCGAGCTGGCCTGGGATTCGGTGCGTTGCGACAGGTCCATGTTGCCGCTGGCGATGTCGCGCGTGGCCGCGTGGATGGTGTGGCTGGCCTGGCGGATGTCGAGCATGACGTGCTCCACCTTGTCCACGAAGCGGTTGAACGCGGCGCTGATGCGCCCCAGCTCATCGGTGCTGCCGTGGGTATCGAGACGGCGGGTGAGGTCGCCATCGCCATCGGCGATTTCTTCAAGTGCCCGCTGCACCACCGACAGCCGGCGCAGCACGCGCGAAATCAGCGCACCCAGCACCAGCGCCGCCAATACCGTCACCAGCACGGCCATCACGCCCGAGCTGGCCAGCATGGCGGTCAGCGATGCCAGTGCATCGGCGCGGTCCAGCGCCACCACCAGCAGCCAGTCGGTGCCGGCCACGCGGGCGGCATAGAGCATCTGCTGGCGACCGTCCAGGGACAGTTCCTGATGGCCGTTGGCCGCCATGGCCGCCGCCAGCGATTGCGGGGTGATGGCCGCATCGAGATCGGACAAGGGTTTCAGGCGCAGCTTGTCATTCGGGTGGGCAATGATCTTGCCTCCCAGGTCGACCAGGAAGGCATGGCTGTTGGGGGTCGGCTTGATGGCCACCACGTCGGCCACTACGCTGTCCAGCAGCACGTCGGCCGCCGCCACGGCGCTGACCTGGCCATCCTTGCTGATGGCTTCGGCAAAGGTCACCAGTAGCTTGCCGGTACTGGCGCTGGTGTAGGGGGCGGTCAGCACCGGTCCCTTGGTGGCAGCAGCCAGCTGGTACCAGGGGCGCTTGGTCGGGTCGTAGTCCGGCGCGCGGCTGCGCTGCTGCGAGAACACCGCGTGCTTGTCGGCATAACCCACGTAGGCCATGTCGAAGTCCCCGGCAGTCTGCGCCGCCTTCGCGAAGGGCAGCGGCTCGGCTGCGTCGGCGGCCTGCTTGAGGGAAGTCACCACCAGTTTCTTGGCCTGGGCCCATTCGGCAATGGCCGCGGCCTGGCTTTGCGCCAGCTGGGCCATCTGGCCGTCCAGCGCGCTCATGGTGCGCGAGCGCGCGGTGAGGAAGTTGGTCAGCACGATGGCCAGCATGGCCAGCACGACGATGCCGGCACAGAGCACGATGAGCCGGGTACGCAGGGAAGTAGAAGATGTCATGGTGGTGTGAACAGAAGAAAACCGTGGATGGCCGCATGGCCCTGGTACCGGCGCGCAGCTGGCCGGCATCCGGGGCAGGATGAAATGTCGTTGTGACGCCGGCCCGGCCGGCGTGGAAGAAATGTGAACCGGTACGCCATCCGGAGCCCGGTGCGATTGCCCGCACCTCACCCCGTTCTGACGTGGCTGGCCCCCACCTCGGATTTCCCCGTGGTCTTGATGCCATCCGAGTGTTCGCAAGCGTAACAGCGGGCGGTCCGGAATTTCACAAATTCATGCACTTCCAACAAAAGCCAGATGAAGTGATGCGCGCATGCCACATTACCGGCCGGAAAGTGCCATCCCTCCCGCCCGCCTGGGCTGCCCCAAGCTTTTTGCGGATTTAAGTCTGGCTTAATTTTCGAGGCCTAAAGTAGCCACATCGGGACTCCTCTTCCCCTTGTCCGCTGCGACGACATCCAGCGGATCTTCAGCCCGTCCATCCCCCGGACGGGCTTTTTTTCGTCCCGGCACCGCCACTGAAAACCGGCAAACACGCATGTGGGTAAAATCGCAACAAACAGAAACTTTCACATATGCTCATGCATATGAGATGATTAACAACCGGCAATCCTGCCTCGCGACGCCCTCGGCGCTCCACCGCCCGCGGCCCGGGATGCCAAGTCACCAAGCCCCTCCCGGTCCGCCGGAAAGATGTACGAGAAATGTTGAAAAAAATTAAAACGGAGGATCTGGTCCTCGGCATGTATTTTTCAGGCTTTGAAGCGGCCTGGATGGATCATCCGTTCTGGAAGAACAAGTTCCTGCTCAAGAGCGACAGCGAGCTCAGGCAAGCCTACGCCAGCGGCATCCCGTATTGCTGGATCGATACGGAACGCGGCCTGGACGTGGACGAAGCGGACGATGGCGGCGATGAAACGCCCGAGGCCAGCGCCCCGGAATTACCCGATCTGCCTGAACTGCCTCCCGGCCCGGACATCGATACCACGCTGATGGACGCCGTGGCCCTGCGCGAGACCGCCAAGAAAGCCACCAAGGCCATGTTCAGCGAAGCCCGGCTGGGCAAGGCGCTGGACATGGAGCGCTGCGTCACGGTGGTGGAAGAGATTGCCGGCGCGGTCCTGCAAAGCCCCAATGGCACGCTCAGCGTGCTGCGCCTGAAGATGGCCGATGAATACACTTACCTGCACTCGGTGGCTGTTTGTGCCCTGATGGTGGCCCTGGGGCGCACCCTGGGCCTGGACGAGAACGCCTGCCGCGAAGCCGGCTTGGGCGGCTTCCTGCACGATGTGGGCAAGGCCTTCCTGTCGCATGAATTGCTCAACAAGCCCGGCAAGCTGACCGACGAGGAATTTTCCCAGATCAAGAAGCATCCCGAGCTGGGCTACAAATACCTGAGCCTGGACCCCAACGTACCCGACTACGCCCGCGACGTCTGCCTGCACCATCACGAAAAGATGGATGGCAACGGCTATCCGGATGCGCTGCGCAGCGGCCAGATCAGCCTGTATGCGCGCATGGCCGCCATTTGCGACGTGTATGACGCACTGACTTCGGACCGTCCCTACAAGCGCGCCTGGGATCCGGCCGAGGCCATTTCCAGCATGGCTTCCTGGAGCGGCCACTTCGACCGCGCCATGTTCCTGGCCTTCGTCAAGACCCTGGGCATCTATCCGGTGGGCTCCATCGTCAAGCTGGAATCGGGCCGCACCGGCTTCGTGATCCGCCAGAATGCGCAAGACCTGACGCGCCCGGTGCTGAAGGTGTTCCGCTACAACGACGACATGGAAATGAGCGACACCGAGATCCTCGACCTCATGGCCACGCCCGAAGCCGACACCATCGTCGCACGCGGCGGCGAAGAGTGGGCCCGCCTGAGCCACCTCGATGCCATGCAGTTGCTCAGTACCGGCACCCCCGCCTGAGCTCCGGCGCCAAGCTGTGTCAGCGCCGGCTCAGCCAGCGCTGACCTGGCGTATCGCCGCTTCCCACGCGTGGATGCGTTCCTGCGCCTGCTCGCGCGTGAAGTGCGGCTCGAAGGTGCGCTCCATGCGCCATTGCGAAGACAGTTCTGACAGATCGCGATAGACGCCCGTGGCCACACCGGCCAGGTAGGCCGCGCCCAGCGCCGTGGTCTCGGTCACTTGCGGACGGATCACCGGAATGCCCAGCAGGTCGGCCTGGAATTGCAGCAACAGGTTGTTGGCCGCCGCCCCGCCATCCACGCGCAATTCGGTAATGGGCGAGACCGCATCGCGCACCATCGCATTGAGCAAGGCCGTGCTCTGGAAGGCAATCGATTCCAGTGCCGCACGCGCGATGTGCGCCACCGTGCTGCCCCGGCTGAGGCCGACGATGGCTCCCTTGGCCGAGGGATTCCAGTAAGGCGCGCCCAGCCCCGTGAAGGACGGCACAAACACCACCCCGCCCGAATCTTCCACCGTGCAGGCCAGGCCTTCGACGTCGGTGGAGGTCTTGATGGCCTTCAAGCCATCGCGCAGCCACTGCACCACCGCACCGCCAATGAAGACGCTGCCCTCCAGCGCATATTGCTTGTGCGCATCGACCTGGCAGGCGGCCGTGCTGATGAGGCCGTTGTGTGAGGTCGCGCACTGGTCACCGGTATGCAGCAGCATGAAGCAGCCGGTGCCATAGGTATTCTTGGCCATGCCGGGACGCACGCAGGCCTGGCCGAACAGGGCCGACTGCTGGTCGCCGGCGATGCCGCCGATCTTCACCGCCGCGCCCAGGTGCTGCGCATCGATCTCGCCGTAAATGTGGGCCGAGGCATGGACCTCGGGCAACATGCATGCAGGAATGCCCAGCCATTGCAGCAGCTCTTCATCCCAGGCACCGGTATGGATATTCCACAGCATGGTGCGCGACGCATTGGAGAGATCGCTCACATGCAGGCGGCCACCGGTCAGGTTCCAGACCAGCCAGGAATCGACCGTGCCGAACAGCAGCTCGCCGCGCTCGGCACGCGCACGCAGGCCCTCGACGTTATCGAGGATCCAGCGCAGCTTGGTGCCGGAAAAATAAGGATCGAGCACCAGCCCGGTCTTCTTCTGGATGGCCTCGCCCAGGCCGCGTTCACGCAGCGAAGCGCACACCACTTCGGCGCGACGATCCTGCCAGACCACGGCGTTGTAGACCGGCTTGCCGGTGGCGCGCTCCCAGACCACGGTAGTCTCGCGCTGGTTGGTGATGCCCAGGGCCGTCAGCTCTTCAGCCTTGATGCCGCTTTGCGCCAGCACCTTCTGCGCGGTCTGCAACTGGCTCTGCCAGAGATCCATGGGATCGTGCTCGACCCAGCCCGGTTGCGGGAAGATCTGCGGGAATTCCTGCTGGGCGGTGGCGACGACGGCGCCGCTCTGGTCGAAGATGATGCTGCGCGAGCTGGAGGTACCCTGGTCGAGGGCGAGCAGATAAGCCATGACTGTTCCTTGCAGACGTACTGAAAAACTAAGGTTTGAAAACGGAAAGACTAAATTTTTACAACCGGAAAACTAACAAAAAAATACAACCCGAAGCACGAAAACGCCATCCCGACACCGCCGGAATGGCGCCTTTTCAAACACGATGCCAGTCAGAGCACATCAGCGTACGCGGCCATCCTTCCAGGCCTGCAACAGCTTGTCATAGGGGATGGTCTCGCCCTTGGGCTTTTCATTGGCCAGCTTGGCCCACGGTGCGCCCTTGTCGGAGAGCCAGGTGGCCGGGTCCTTCTTCGGGTTCAGCTTGGGTGCGCACTGCTTCATGCCGGCGCGCTGCAGGCGGGCCATGATACCGTCCATCTCTTCGGCCAGGTTGTCCATTGCACCTTGCGGGGTCTTCTCGCCGGAGATGGCCGAGGAGATGTTCTTCCACCACAGCTGCGCCATCTTCGGATAGTCAGGCACGTTGGTCCCGGTCGGCGTCCACGCCACCCGTGCCGGGCTGCGGTAGAACTCGATCAGGCCACCGTACTTGGCGGCGTTCTTGGTGAAGTAGTCGGAACGGATATCGGAGTCACGAATGAAGGTCACGCCGACGATGGACTTCTTCAGCGAGACGGTCTTGGAGGTCGTGAACTGCGCATACAGCCAGGCGGCGGCCATCTGGTCCGGCGGGGTGCTCTTCAGGAAGGTCCACGAACCGACGTCCTGGTAACCGTTCTGCATGCCATCCTTCCAGTACGGGCCATGCGGGCCGGGCGCCATGCGCCACTTGGGCGAACCGTCGGCGTTGACCACCGGCAGGCCCTGCTTGGTCATGCTGGCGGTGAAGGCGCTGTACCAGAAGATCTGCTGCGCGATGTGGCCTTGCGAGGGCACCGGGCCGGCTTCGGAGAAGGTCATGCCCAGCGCTTCAGGCGGGGCGTACTTCTTCATCCAGTCCAGGTACTTGGTCAGGGCGTAGACGGCAGCCGGCGAGTTGGTAGCACCACCGCGCGAGACCGAAGCGCCCACCGGGGTGCACTTGTCGTCGGCCACGCGGATACCCCACTCATCAACCGGCAAGCCGTTGGGCAGACCCTTGTCGGCGGCACCGGCCATGGACAGCCAGGCATCGGTGAAACGCCAGCCCAGCGAGGGGTCCTTCTTGCCGTAGTCCATGTGACCATAGATCTTCTTGCCATCGAGCTCCTTCACGTCATTGGTGAAGAAGGCCGCGATGTCTTCGTAGGCCGACCAGTTCTGCGGCACGCCCAGTTCATAGCCGTACTTGGCCTTGAACTTGTCCTGCAGGTCCTTGCGCGCGAACCAGTCGGCACGGAACCAGTACAGGTTGGCGAACTGCTGGTCGGGCAACTGGTAGAGCTTGCCGTCGGGCGCGGTGGTGAAGCTGGTGCCGATGAAGTCCTTCAGGTCCAGGCCGGGGTTGGTGTATTCCTTGCCGGGGCCGGCCATGTAGTCGGTCAGCACCACGGTCTGGCCATTGCGGTAGTGGGTACCGATCAGGTCGGAATCGTTGACCCAGCCGTCATAGATGGACTTGCCCGATTGCAGCGAGGTCTGCATCTTTTCCACCACGTCGCCTTCCTGGATCACGTCGTGGATGACCTTGATGCCGGTGATTTCCTCGAAGGCCTTGGCCAGGGTCTTGGACTCGTAGGCGTGCGTATCCAGGGTCTCCGAGACCACGTGGATTTCCTTGACGCCCTTGGCCTTGAGCTTGGCGGCGGCGTCGATGAACCATTGCATCTCGCTGACCTGTTGCGGACGCGAGAGCGTGCTGGGCTGGAACTCCGCATCCACCCATTTTTCGGCCGCCTTGATGTCGGCCCAGGCATTACCGGCCACCCCGGCCATGGCCATGGCGGCGACCAGCACGGTCAGTTTGATTTTCCGCATGTTCTGCATCATGTCTCCTCGTCACCTTCCCCTGAATTGGCGTGCCGGGTAGGGAAGGAGAATCCCCGGACGTCCATTGTGATTACAGATCTGTTGCCTGCTGCTTCAACACTAAAAACTTAACCCTTGCGCATGACCAGCACCAGCGCCAGCAAACCCAGCGCGGCGGCATACCACTGATCCATATCGGTCAGCCCGACCCAGGCCAGGTTGATGTAGGCCGCGGTCAAGAGACCGATGAACAGCCGGTCACCCCGGGTGGTGCGCATGGGCAAGAAACCCTTGCGCTCAATGGTCGGCGAACGGATTTCCCACACCGTCATGCCCACCAGCATCAGCACCACGCACACGAAAAAGATCGCCACCGGTGGCGTCCACGACATCCACGACAATGCATTTCCCATGATCACACTCTCCCCATCGCGAAGCCCTTGGCGATGTGGTTGCGCACGAACCAGATCACCAACGCTCCCGGAACAATCGTCAACACGCCGGCCGCTGCCAGGATGCCCCAGTCCATCCCCGCCGCCGAAGCGGTACGGGTCATGATGGCGCTGATCGGCTTGGCATTGACCGAGGTGAGCGTACGGGCCAGCAGCAGCTCCACCCAGCTGAACATGAAGCAGAAGAAGGCCGTCACGCCCACACCCGATTTGATCAGCGGCAGGAAGATGCGCAGGAAGAAACGCGGGAAGGAGAAGCCATCAATGTAGGCCGTCTCGTCGATCTCGCGCGGCACGCCCGACATGAAGCCTTCCAGGATCCACACCGCCAGCGGCACGTTGAAGAGCATGTGCGCCAGCGCCACCGCGATGTGCGTGTCCGACAGGCCGATGGTGGAATAGAGCTGGAAGAACGGCAGCAGGAACACTGCGGGCGGCGTCATGCGGTTGGTCAGCAGCCAGAAGAACATGTGCTTGTCGCCCAGGAAGCGGTAGCGCGAGAAGGCATAGGCGGCCGGCAAGGCCACCAGCAGCGACATGACCGTGTTCATGGCCACGTAGATGATGGAGTTGATGTAACCCGAATACCACGAGGGATCGGTGAAGATCACCTTGTAGTTGTCCAGCGTGGGCGCGTTCGGCCACAGCGTGAAGACCGAGAGCGTTTCCTCGTTGGTCTTGAGCGAGGTGTTGAGCAGCCAGTACAGCGGCACCAGCGTGAAGGCGATGTAGACCAGCATCACCAGCAGGCGGGTAAAGGTCTTGTCTTGAGTCTTATTCATGTTGGCCACCCGAAGCATTGGCATTGTTGCCGGCGCTCTGCATCCAGTTGTAGAGCACGAAGGACAACAGCAGGATGATGAGGAAGTAGATCAGCGAGAAGGCGGCCGCCGGTCCGAGGTCGAACTGGCCCACGGCTTTCTGCGTGAGGTACTGGCTCAGGAAGGTGGTCGAGTTGCCAGGGCCGCCACCGGTGAGCACGAAGGGCTCGGTGTAGATCATGAAGCTGTCCATGAAGCGCAGCAGCACCGCGATCACCAGCACGCCGCGCATCTTGGGCAGCTGGATGAAACGGAACACCGCCCAGCGGCTGGCGCCATCGATCTGCGCCGCCTGGTAATAGGCATCGGGAATCGAGCGCAGCCCGGCGAAGGCCAGCAGCGCCACCAGTGGCGTCCAGTGCCAGACGTCCATCACCAGCACGGTCAGCCAGGCGTCGGCCGGATTGGAGGCATAGTTGTAGTCGATGCCCAGCAGGTTGAGCAGGTAGCCGCCCAGGCCGATGTCGGCACGGCCGAAGATCTGCCAGATGGTGCCGACCACGTTCCAGGGAATCAGCAGCGGCATGGCCAGGATCACCAGCGTGGCCGAGGATTTCCAGCCCTTGTGGGGCATGGCCAGCGCCAGGCCGATGCCCAGCGGAATCTGTACCAGCAGCACGCAGAAGGAAAAGATCAGCTGGCGCAGCAGGGCCGCATGCAGCTCGCCATCGCGCATGACCTCGCGGAACCAGTCCAGGCCCACGAAGACTTTCTGCTCGGGGCTGATGATGTCCTGCACCGAATAGTTGACCACCGTCATCAGCGGAATGATGGCCGAGAAGGCCACCGTCAGGAAGACCGGGAGGATGAAGAACCAGGCCTTGTTGTTGTAGGGCTTGTTCATGGCTTAGCGTCCTATTCTCTGGTCGTTGCTGAAGTAGATCGTCTCGGGCTTGGCCAGCCGCAGCCAGTGCGGACCGGTGGCGATCTTCATCTCGGGCGCCACGCGCGCCTTCACGCTCACGCCCTCGCACTGCGCCGTCACCAGCTGGCTGGTGCCCAGGTGCTGCACCTGGGTGATCTCGGCGCTGACCGCGCCGGCCGTGCCGGGCGCGGCCAGTTCGACGAATTCGGGACGGATGCCCAGCTTCAGTTCACCGTTGCTGTTCTTGAGCGCCTGCAATTGGGTGGCCTCGACCTGCACGCGCTGCTGGCCCAGCAGGACCGCATCGCCTTCCACGCGCACCGGGCAGAAGTTCATGCCGGGGCTGCCGATGAAATAGCCGACGAAGGTGTGATCGGGACGCAGGAACAAGGCCTCGGGCTTGCCCTGCTGCACCACCTTGCCCTCGGTCATCACCACCACTTCATCGGCGAAGGTCAGCGCTTCCACCTGGTCGTGGGTGACGTAGATGAGGGTGAGCTTCAACTGATGATGGATTTCCTTCAACTTCTGGCGCAGCTCCCACTTCATGTGGGGATCGATCACCGTCAGCGGTTCATCGAAGAGGATCGCCGCCACGTCCTTTCGCACCAGGCCCCGGCCCAGCGAAATCTTTTGCTTGGCGTCGGCCGACAGGCCGGCGGCGCGCTGCTTGAGGTCGCGGGTGAGATCGAGCATCTCGGCGATCTCGCGCACCCGCGCCTGCACTTCGCGCTCGGGCATCTTGCGGTTGCGCAAGGGGAAGGCCAGGTTGTCGAACACGCTCATGGTGTCGTACAGCACCGGGAACTGGAACACCTGGGCGATGTTGCGCTCGCGCGTGGCCATGCGGGTCATGTCGCGGCCATCGAAGAGCACCTGCCCTTCGGAGGGCTGCAGCAGGCCGGAAATGATATTGAGCAGCGTGGACTTGCCGCAGCCCGAGGGACCGAGCAAGGCGTAGGCGCCACCGTCTTCCCACACCATGTTCATGGGTTGCAGGGCGTAGTCCTTGAGGCTGGACGGGTTGCTGCCGTAGGCGTGGCCCAGGTTCTTGAATTCGATGCGGGCCATGTCAGCGAGTCTCCAGCGGAGCGCTCAACAGGCGCCCTTGTGTATCGAACAGGAAAGCCTTGGCGGCGGCGATGCTCACCTGCACCGTGCTGCCGATGGCCACTTCATGCACGCCCGACAGCTGCGCCACCAGCGGGACGTCGCCATGGCGCAGGTGCAGGTAGGTTTCGGAACCGGAGAGTTCGGCCAGGGCCACGCTGCATCCCAGGCTCACGCCGGGTGCGGTGAGCGCTTCCAGGCGCACGTCGTTGCAGCGGATGCCCAGCTTGCAGGACTGGCCTTCGGACAAGGCCAGCGGGCGTCCGGCGATTTCCAGCACGCTACCGTCGTTCATGCGGATCGCCGCCACGCCATGGGCCGAGGAGATCGCCGTGGCGTCCAGCAGGTTCATCGGCGGATCATTGAAGATCGCGGCCACCTGCGTGGAGGCCGGACTGTTGAACAGTTCCAGCGTAGGCGCGAACTGCAGCAGGCGGCCCTCGTGCATCACGGCGGTGTGCCCGCCCAGCAGCAGTGCTTCCTGCGGCTCGGTGGTGGCATAGACCACGGTGGTGTCGCCGGTGGCAAAGAGAGAAATGAGTTCGCTGCGCAATTCTTCGCGCAGCTTGTAGTCGAGGTTGACCAGCGGTTCATCCAGCAGCACCAGCGGCGCACGCTTGATGAGCGCGCGTGCCAGTGCGCAGCGCTGCTGCTGGCCGCCGGACAGTTCCAGCGGCAGGCGTTGCAGCAGATGGGCGATGTGCAGCTTCTCGGCGATCTCGTTGACGCGCTGGGTGATGGTCTGCCCGGGCTGCTTCTGCAGGCGCAGCGGCGCGGCGATGTTCTCGAACACCGTCAGGCCGGGATAGTTGATGAATTGCTGGTACACCATCGCCAGGTTGCGCTCGCGCACGCCCACCCCGGTCACGTCCTGGCCATCGACCAGCACGCGTCCTGCGGTGGGCTTGTCGAGCCCGGCGATGATGCGCATGAGCGACGTCTTGCCCGCCTGGGTCGGCCCCAGCAGGACATTGATGCCGCCTTTGGCAAGGTTCAGGTCAAGCGGGTACAGGTGCGTTTCGGCACCCACCGTCTTGGCCACTTGTTTCAGTTCCAGGGTCACGCTGTCTCCTCGCTACATTTTTTTTGATTGATGGTGTGCGACGACCTGGCTCAGTGGGGGACCGGGACGGCGGGGTCCGGCACACTGGCCAGCCACGCCTCCAATCGTCCTCTGTGCTGCGGCCCGCAGTGCAGGCCCAGCTTGCTCCTGCGCCACAGGATGTCGTCCGCGCCGCGCGCCCATTCGTGTTGCACCAGATAGCGCGCTTCGGCCTCATAGAGGCCCGGTGTCAGTTCTTCTCCCAGCGCGGCCAGGCTGTCGGCCTGGCCGATGATCTGCTCCACGCGCGAACCATAGCTTCGCGCATAGCGATGGGCAAGCTCAGCCGGCAGCCACGGATGGCGCGCCTGGAACTTGCGCAGCCAGGCATCGAAGTCGTAGCGTGCCACCATCTTGCCGGGCTGCTCCAGGTCGCCGCCGGGCAGCGGCGCACCGGCCGTCCACGGCTGGCTCGATGCACCGAGGTGCGGGGCCAGCATGGACAGCGCTTCTTCGGCCAGCTTGCGGTAGGTGGTGATCTTGCCGCCCCAGACGTTGAGCATGGGCGCGCCGGCATCGTCGCATTCGAGCAGGTAGTCGCGCGTGATGGCCGAGGCATTCTCGGCACTGTCGTCCAGCAAGGGACGCACGCCCGAGTAGGTCCACACCACGTCGGCCTGGCTGATCTGGCGCTTGAAATAACGGTTGGCCATCTCGCAGAGATACTCGATCTCCTGCGCATCGATCTCGACCTTGCCGGCATCGCCGTGGTATTCGAGATCGGTGGTACCGATCAAGGTGAATTCTTCCTGGTAGGGGATGGCGAAGATGATGCGCTTGTCCGGGTTCTGGAAGATGTAGGCGTAAGGGTGATCGAACAGGCGCTTGACCACGATGTGGCTGCCCTTGATCAGGCGCAGGCTGCGTCCGGTCTTGGCCTGCGGCACCGCCTGCGCAAAGCGCGCAGCCCAGGGTCCGGCGGCGTTGACGATGGCGCGGGCGCGCACTTCTTCCTGCTGCACGCCGCTGGCATGCTGATGTTCCAGCACCGCGTGCCAGAGGTCGCCTTCGCGGCGGGCGCTGATGCACTTGGTGCGGGTGAGGATGCGGGCGCCGTGTTCTTGCGCGTCCATCGCATTCAACACCACCAGGCGTGCATCATCGACCCAGCCATCGGAATAGACGAACCCCTTGCGGTAGTCGCCCTTGAGCGGCTGGCCAGCGGCGTGGCGGCTCAGGTTGGCCCCTTCGGAGGGCGGCAGGATCTCGCGTTTGGCCAGGTGGTCGTACATGAACAGGCCGGCGCGGATCATCCAGGCCGGGCGCTGGCTGGCGTCGTGCGGCATGACGAAGCGCAGCGGCCAGATGATGTGCGGTGCCGAGCGCAGCAGCACTTCGCGTTCCTGCAGTGCCTTGCGCACCAGCTTGAATTCGTAGTACTCGAGGTAGCGCAGGCCGCCATGGATGAGCTTGGTGCTGGCCGAGGAGGTATGCTGGGCCAGGTCATGCTGTTCGCACAGCAGCACCCGCAGGCCACGGCCGGCCGCATCGCGCGCGATGCCCGCGCCGTTGATGCCGCCGCCTACCACCAAGAGATCATATTCGAGCGTCATTCGCCGCTTCTCCGTGTTTGTTCCGTAATGAAACTGTGTTGAAACTGTATTGCTCACTGTAGTGAGGCTGTATTGCTACCGTGTTGCTGCCGGTTTCAGACTGTATTGCGCCAAGGAAAGAACCGTATTGCTGCCAGCGATGCCGGTGTATTGGTGCGCATCACCTGCTACGCCGCGCGGACTTTCCCTAGAGTTGTCAGTGCACCGTAAGATAAGCGACATCCCGAAAGTAAATCAACAATTATTTGTTGTTTTGTGTTCGTTTATGTTTTTTAATGTTCATATAGCGCCCAAAGTGTTTTCCAAAAATCAACGGATTCCCACCACCTCCATGCTCAATCCCAGGCAACAGACGCTGCTGGAATGCGTCCGCAAGCACGGCACCATTTCCGTGGAAGAGCTGGCCCAGCAACTGAACGTGACCACCCAGACCGTCCGCCGCGACGTCAAGGCCATGGTCGATGCGAGTTTGCTGGCGCGCTATCACGGCGGCGTCAGCCTGCTGTCCTCGACCGAGAACATTGCCTATCCCGAGCGCCAGGTCATGCATGCGGACGCCAAGCGCCGCATCGGCCGCACGGTGGCCGCGCGGGTGCCGGACGGCTGTTCGCTGATCCTGAACCTGGGCACCACCACCGAAGAGGTGGCGCGCGCCCTGCAGCAGCACAAGAACCTGCACGTGGTCACCAACAACCTGAACGTGGCGACCTCGCTGGCCAGCAATCCGGCGCTGGAGGTCATCATTGCCGGTGGCGTGGTGCGCGCGCGGGACCGCGGCATCGTGGGCGAGGCCACCATCGATTTCATCCGGCAGTTCAAGGTGGACATCGGCATCATCGGCATCTCCAGCATCGAGATGGATGGCGTACTGCGCGACTTCGATGCGCGCGAGGTCAAGGTGGCCCAGACCATCATCGAACAATCGCGCCAGGTCTGGCTGGTGGCCGACGCCAGCAAGTTCGGCCGGCAGGCGCTGGTGAAGATGGCGCACCTGTCGCAGATCGACGTGCTCTTCACCGATGCCCCGCCGCCGCCTGAACTGGCTGCGCTACTGGCGGAGACGGATGTGGAGGTGGTGATCGCAAAGTAAGAAGCGCAGGCTGACGGGACCTGACGCCAGCGCAAGGGAAGTCATCTGCGCCACTCCCCCCGTTCGGACTGAGCAGGCCCGTCAGGGCCGTATCGAAGGCGCTGCGAAGTGTGATCAGCGGATGGCAACAGCGCGACCGCGCCCTCGAGTTTTTCAACGATGGGCGACATGGATCAATCCATGCGCAATCATCGATTGTCGTCATTGCGGGTGCGGAGGATAGTGGCATTTGCAGGCAGGAACAACAGGCCGCCATTTCTGCACAAGCGCGCCGCCCTGCCCTTGCATCCCGTTGATCCCCCCGAGGAGTGCATATGACGCAAATGATGAAAGCGGCCGTCGTCCGCGAATTCGGCAAGCCCCTGTCCATCGAACAAGTGCCCGTCCCGACGCCGGGTCCGGGCCAGATCCTGGTCAAGTTCGAAGCCAGCGGCGTGTGCCATACCGACCTGCACGCGGCCCATGGCGACTGGCCCGTCAAACCCACGCCCCCGTTCATTCCCGGCCACGAAGGCACCGGCTACGTCGCCGCGCTCGGTGCGGGCGTCAAGCACGTCAAGGAAGGCGACCGCGTCGGCGTGCCCTGGCTGCACACTGCCTGCGGCTGCTGCTCGCCCTGCCGTACCGGCTGGGAAACCCTGTGTGCCGAACAACAGAACACCGGCTATTCGGTCAACGGCAGCTTTGCCGAATACGGCCTGGCCGATCCCAACTTCGTCGGCCGCCTGCCCGACGCGCTGGAATTCGGCCCCGCCGCCCCGGTGCTGTGCGCCGGCGTGACCGTCTACAAGGGCTTGAAGGAAACCGAGGTACGTCCCGGTGAATGGGTGGTCATCTCCGGCATCGGCGGCCTGGGCCACATGGCCGTGCAGTATGCCAAGGCCATGGGCATGCACGTGGTCGCCGCCGACATCCACGAAGACAAGCTGGCCCTGGCCAAGAAGCTGGGTGCGGACCTCACCGTCGATGGCCGCGACCACAATGCGGTGGCCGAGGTCCAGCGCATCATCGGTGGTGCGCATGGTGCGCTGGTGACGGCGGTGTCACCCAAGGCGATGGAACAGGCCTTCGGCTTCCTGCGCGCACGCGGCACCATGGCCCTGGTCGGCCTGCCGCCGGGTGACATCAGCCTGCCGGTGTTCAACACGGTCTTGAAGCGCATCACAGTGCGCGGCTCCATCGTCGGCACCCGCCAGGATCTGGAAGAGTCGCTGGTCTTCGCCGCCGAAGGCAAGGTCGCGGCCCACTTCACCTGGGACAAGCTGGACAACATCAATGCCATCTTTGCGCGCATGGAAGAGGGCAAGATTGATGGGCGCATTGTGCTGGATCTGAAGTAAGCGTCCGAAGCAATCAGATCAGCAGTATGAAAAATGGCGGCTCCTTGTGGAAGCCGCCATTTTCATTGACTGCGTTTCACTTTCAGGCAGGGGTGGATTCCTTGGGCTGCCATTGTTTGATGCCCGCCAGCACATCGCGCATCTTTTCGCGCGCCACCTCGGTGTCATGCGCAACCTGAGCGCGCAGCCAATAGCCATCGGATACACCGAAGAAGCGCGCCAGCCGCAAATCAGACTCTGCCGTGATGGCGCGCTTGCCGTTGACGATCTCACTGATGCGCAACTGCGAGACGCCGATTTCCTTTGCCAGGCGGTATTGAGTAATGCCCATGGGTTTCAGGAACTCCCGCTTAAGCAATTCGCCTGGCGATACAGAACCAATTTCTCGCATGATGCAGACCTCGCTGAGGTGACGATGGAAGCTGCATTCTGGCCCAGCCCGATCACGAAGCGAAGCCGCACCACCAACAACAGCCGCAATGTTGCTCCGCTTCGAGAACGTCACCTTTCTACCAATACCCCAACACCTTCCACCACACCATCCCCACCGTCGCAAACACCAGCAGCTCCACCACCGCCATCACGAAGCCCACGCCCCACCACTTGCCCATGGACACATAGCCGCTGCCGAAGATGATCGGCGAGGTACCGGTAGCGTAATGGGTCAGCGTCATCATCACGCCGGAACCGGCGGTCATCATCAGCATGAAGGGGACTACGTACTGCGGCGGCAGCAGTTGCGCGCCCACGGTGAGGAAGGCCAGCATCATCGCGCTGACGTGCGCCGTGGTACTGGCAAAGAAGTAATGCGACAGCACGAATACCATCAGCAGCACCGCTGCCGCAGCCGTCCACCCCATGCCGCTGGCAATGATGGCGGCCTTCATGCCTTCGGAGAACCAGGCGATGACGCCGGTCTTGTTCAACTGCTCGGCCAGCATCACCAGCGCACCGAACCAGACCAGGGTATCCCAGGCACTCTTCTCCGAGAGCACGTCATCCCAATCGATGGTGCCGGTGATGATGAGCACGAACAGCCCCACGAAAGCGACCACCGTCGGATCGAGCGTAAAGGCCGCCCCCAGCAGCATGGCCGGGACATTGGCCCACAGCAGCAGCAACAGGGCGAAGGTGCCCAGCATGACCTTTTCGCTGGCGCCGAGCTTGCCCATCTTGTCCAGTTCGCTGCGGGCGTAATCGACCGCATTGGGAGTGGACTTCAGTTCCGGCAGCGAGAGCAGGTAGATCACCAGCGGCATGATGAGCAGGCACACCAGACCCGGCAGCAGCATGCACAGCGCCCAGGTGGTCCAGGACAATTGCAGCGCATGCCCGGTGGCCTTGGCCACGTAATTGACCACCAGCGGATTGGGCGCGGTGGCCGTGAGGAACATGGCCGAGGTGATCGGATTGGCGTGATAGTTGACCAGCGCCAGGTAGGTGCCGACCTTGTTCTGCGTGCCCTTGGCCGGATCGGAATCGAAGGCATTGGCAATCGACTTCATGATGGGATGGACGATGCCGCCACCGCGCGCCGTATTGCTGGGCGTGAAGGGTGCCAGCACCAGTTCACAGATGGCCAGGCCATAGCCGATACCGACCGTGCGCTTGCCCAGCAGCGCGATGAACATCAGCCCGACACGCCGACCCAGCCCGGTCTTCTTCAGCCCGCGCGAAATCAGGATGGCCACCACGATGAGCCAGATCAGCGGATTGGAAAAACTGGCCAACGCATCGGCAATCGCCCCCTTGGATGAGGTAGACGTCACCTGCGAGAGCGAGACGATGACGATGGCCATCATCGCCATCACGCCGATGGGCATGACCTTCAGAATGATGGCCACGATGGTGGTGAGGAAGATCGCCACCAGCGCCCAGGCCTTGGGCTCCAGGCCGGCCGGACAGGGGGTGAGCAGCAGCAGGATCAGTACCGCCGTGGCAATCAGGGCCGGCACCAGCTTGAAGGGAACAGCGTCGTTGAAATACTTGAAGGTGGCTTTGAGTTGATTGAACATCGCATCATCCTGAAGACTATGAAAGCAAGATGGCCGCACAGCCTGTTGCCGTACGGCCATCCTTGCGCCAGTATAGTCAGCCGGGTCAGCGCGCAGTCGCGCTCATTGCCGATGTTTTGATCTGGGCCAGCAAAGTGCAGTTTTATTGGCGCTCAATGGAAGATCTCGGCCACCAGCGTGGCACCGATGAAGGTGCCGGCATTGGCGGCGAAGGACACCAGCACGATGCGCCAGCCAAGGCGACGGAAGGCCGGAATATCCTTGGCCAGCGACAGGCCGGCGAAGGTCAGCATGACCGGCGTCACCGACAGGAAATTGATCTTGCCGGTCAGCGCCACCAGCTGCGGCGCCCACGGACAGATCGGCGAGGTCAGGGCCATGGCCACGACGGAAACCCAGCACACCGCCGGTACCTTGCGCCCCGTCAGGCGGCACAGCACGTCACCCACCGCCACCGCCGCCAGGATCACCAGCATGCCGGGCAAGGTCTCGATGGGCTTGCTGCCATAGAGAATCCAGTCGCTCACCAGGGTCAGTACCGCCGCCACACCCCAGGCGCCCCACTTCTGCAGCGGGTTCAGCTCCGGCGCTTCGGCATGGTCGCTGGCGCTGACCTGGCTCTGCTCGGTGGAAGCGCGCGTGGTGCGCCCGAGGATGGGTTCCAGCACGCGATAGCCATACACCGCCAGCGGCAGCGAGATGAAGAGCGTGAAGTAGGTACCCAGCGTGGTGGTGATGAGGTTGCTGGCCGCCGCAAAGGTCATCACGTCCTTGGCCACGTCGGCAGTCTGCTGGGCCGCCACGGCGCCGGCCGCCGCCGCCATCATGCTGCCCGAACCCACGCCCGCCCCCATGGCCAGTGCATACGGATGGAAGATGTTGAGGCTGGCCAGGAAGCCCGCCAGGATGGCGATGAACACGGCGCCGAACAGGGTGCCGGTCAGGTACTCGGCCAGCACGCCGCGCCCCTCGGGAGAATCCATGCCATAGCGCTCGCCGATGATGGCCAGGCTGGGTTCGCGCCCTACCGAGAAGGTGGCACCGATGGCTTCGCGCTTGATGCCCAGCAACAGCGCCAGCGGCAGGCCGATCAGGATGGTGCCGACGAAATGCCCCAGCTCCTGGAAAGCCAGCGCCCAGCCGGCAGCAGCCAGCTTGGGCAGCGAACTGCCCACCATCACGCCCAGCTTGGCGATGAACAGCAGCAGCGCCGGCTGCAGCACCGAGGCCGCGCGGAATTGCAGGGACGTATCCAGCCGCAGCGGCGCCGGCATGGACTTGTGCAGCAGCCCCAGCACGCCGCCCATGAGGATGGCCCACACCATGGGCAGGAGCACCACCTTGCCCGGACCCACGTTGAACGTGACCGAACCGATCCAGTCGGCCAGCAGCATCACGATGGCGGTCAGGAAGTAGAGCTTCAGGAAGGGGAAGCGGCTACGCTCTCCCTGTGGTGGCGCGACATGACTGGCATAGCTTGCTTGCATCTTGCTTCTCCCTCGTGGCGACGGCCACCTTGCGCAGGCAAGGCGGCCGGTTGGTGGTGGATCGGTCAGTGTGTACTACGTAAAGTGCCGGGCCTCAGCCGGCATAGCCGAAAGGCGTGGCCGGATTGGCCGAGGTCTCGACCCAGACGCTCTTGGTCTGCGTATAGTCGTAGAGCGCTTCCATGCCGCTGGAACGCCCGTAGCCGCTGCGGTTGAAGCCGCCGAAGGGCGAGGCCACGTTGATGGTCTTGTAGCTGTTGACCCAGAAGGTGCCGGCGTTGACGCTGGCCGCCACCCGATGGGCACGCGCCACGTCGCGGGTCCAGACCGCGCCGGCCAGGCCGAATTCGCTGTCGTTGGCGATGGCGATGGCTTCCTCTTCATCCTCGAAGGGAATGGCCACGGCCACCGGACCGAAGATCTCCGAACGCGCCACCTCCATGGCATTGCTGGCATGCGCCAGCAGCGTCGGGCGCACGAAGTAGCCCTCCTCGCCATAGCGCGTGTGGCCGGCTGCCAGGGTCGCGCCCGCTTCCAGTCCACGGGCCACCATGCGCTGGATGTGCTCGTACTGCTTGCGGTTGTTGATCGGGCCAACTTCGGTGCTATCGTCCAGCGGCGCGCCCAGGCGGATCTTCTCGGCACCAGCGGCCACCGTCTCGACGAAGCGGTCATAGACCTTGCGCTGGACCAGCAGGCGCGACCCGGCCACGCAACTCTGCCCGGCGCCCGAGAAGATCGCCGCCTGGGCCCCGAAGGCCGCCAGGCGCAGGTCGGCATCCTCGAAGATGATGTTGGCCGACTTGCCACCCAGCTCCAGTACACAGGGCATCACGCGTGCGGCCGCAGCCTTGGCGATGAGTGCGCCGGTAGCGGGCGAACCGACGAAGATCACCTTCTTCACCGTCCAGGTCGCCATGGCCTGCGGCACCATTGTCTGGCCCAGTCCGGCCAGCACGTTGACCAGGCCGGCCGGCAGACCGGCCTGCTCGCCCAGGCGGGCGATGGCCAGCGAGGAGAAGGGCGTCAGTTCGGAAGGCTTGAGCAGCACCGCATTGCCGGTGGCAAGCGCCGGGCCGAGCTGCCAGCCGCAGGTGAAGGCCGGCGCGTTCCAGGGCGTCATCTGCAGCACCGTGCCATAGGGTTCGCGGCGGGTGTAGTTCAGGTGCGAACTGGGAACGGGAATGACTTCGCCGTAGAACTTGTCGGCCCATCCTGCGTAGTACTCGAACATCTCCGCGACCTTTTGCATCTCGGCACGGCAATCGCGAATGGGCTTGCCCGAGGAGATCGCTTCCAGTCGCGCCAGCGGTTCAGCCTCGGCGCGAATGACTGCGCCCACGGCATACAGGGCGCGGCCCCGTGCAGCGTGGCTCAGCGCCCACCACTGGCGCTGTGCGCGCTGGGCGGCGACAGCGGCCGCCTCTACCGCTGCGGCACCGCCATCGCGGTAGCTCAGCGAAGCGCGGCCGGTGGCGGGGTTGTAGAGCTGGATGCTCTCGCCCTGCCCGGCGACCAGCTCGCCGTTGATCCAGGAGCCGATCTCCTTGGCACCGGGGAAGAAATGGCCAAAGGCCAGCATCAGGTTTTCTGCGTCATTGCTTTGCATGGAGGACTCCGGAAATCAGTGTTCGATGTAATTGACGATGCGGTTGAAATCTTCTGCATCGGCCAGGCCTTCCACGCTGCGGGCCCACAGCCGCCCCGCTTCCCTGGCCAGGGGCGTGGTGCTGCGGGTCTCTTCGATCAGGTTCATGGCCAGGCGCAGGTCCTTGCGCATGAGTTTCATGGTGAAGCCGGAATCGAAGGCTTCATTGAAGATCCAGGTCGGATAGAAGACCTCGATCACCTTGCTGTTGGCCGAACCCGACGCCAGACCCTGGAAGATCTGGCGCGCATCCAGCCCGGCGGCCGCCGCAATGCGCGCCGCTTCGCCAGCGATGAGCAGATGGGTGCCGGTGACCAGGTTGTTGAGCAGCTTGGCCACGTGACCCGCGCCCACCGGGCCGACGTGCACGCGCTTGGCGCTCATCACCGCCAGGACCGGCTCGATGCGCGCGACGGTCTGTTCGCTGCCGCCGATGACCATGCCCATGGTGGCCGTGGCCGCGCCCTTGGGTCCGCCGCTGACCGGCGCATCCACCAGCTCCATGCCGGCCGCCTGCAACAGTGCGGCCAGGCGCCGGGTACTGTTGGGGTCGGCCGTGGTGGTGTCGACGATCACCAGCCCGGGCATGCCATGCTGCAACAGGCCACCCTCGCCCTCTACCACCTGCTCCACGATGTCCGAGGTCGGCAGCGACAGCACCACCATCTCCACGGCCGGCGCCAGCGCCGCTATCGAGTCCACGCAGCGCAGCCCCTGCTGGGCCAGCGCGGTGCGGGTGGATTCCTGGGCGTCATAGCCCAGCACCTCATAGCCCCCGCGCTGCAGGGAAAACGCCATGCCACGGCCCATGTTGCCCAGGCCAATCACTCCGATCTTCTTCATCCTCGTCCTTTGCGTTCTCAAACGATCAACTCATGTTCACCAAATGGAGGCGGCCTTGCGCCAGCATGATGCGAGGTCCGCACCGATTTTGCGCATCGCAGCAAAATCACTGACATACCGCACAAGATGCAAGGTGTTCGCAGCGTGATACGCGAACTTGCATCTGATGGGCATTGAGTTTGGCGGCTTTGATCACTACAATCAATCCGCACAGATCATGTTTATTGTTCTAATTTTGAGAACACGGAGACGCGCATGGGCGACACGCTCAATGACCACCGCATTGCCTATCTGCACGAAGCGGTCCGCACCGGCAGCGTACGGGCGGCGGCCGATGCCCTCGACATCGCGCCCTCGGCGGTGAGCCGCCAGATCAGCCTGTTGGAACAGGAACTGGCGGTGCCGCTGATCGAGCGCCACAAGCGCGGCGTCAGCCCGACCGAAGCCGGCGCCCTGCTGCTGGAGTATTACCGGGAGCAGCGCTCGCACCAGTCCGACGTGCTGGCCAAGCTGCAGGAGATTCGCGGCCTGAAGCGCGGATCGATCAACATCATCATGGGGGAGGGATTCATCTCGGACATGGTGAGCGGGCCCATCAAGCAGTTCTGCAAGAAGTACCCCGAGATTGCGCTGGTGCTGGACCTGGCCGGCACCAATGAAGTGGTCAGTGCGGTGGCCGCCGACGAGGCCGAGATCGAGCTGGTCTTCAATCCGCCGGTGGAGGCCAAGATCGTCAGCCGCGCAGTGGCGCGCCAGCCCATGTATGCCATCGTGGGCCGGCAGTTTCCGTTGCTGGGGAAAGTGGAGTCGGTGACGCTGCGCGAACTGGCGGGCTATCCGATGGCGCTCACGCACCTGGCCTATGGCACGCGGCAGCTGGTGGAAGCGGCCACGCTGATCGAGAAGACCCGGCTCACGCCCACCATCACCACCAACTCGATTGCCATCCTCAAGCATTTCGTGAAGTCCGAACTGGGCTTCACGCTCTTGCCGCTCTTTGCCGTGACCACCGAACTGGCGGCCCGCGAACTCTATGCGATTCCGGTACGCAATGCCCTGCTGGCCCGCTCGGAAGCCCACCTCATCACGCGCACCGGGCGGCAGCTCTCCACCGCTGCCAACCGGTTATTGCAGCATCTGAGCACGCGCATGAAAGCCTTCCAGCACTGAGCGCTCAGGCCGCCTGCAGGCCGCGCCCCTCGCCAAAGTAGAAGGACTGGATATCGGCCCGCTGGCGCAGCGCCTGAGCCTCATCGCTGAGCACGCTGCGGCCATGCTCCAGCACCGTGGCCCGATGCGCGTATTGCAGCGCCACCGCCGAGTTCTGCTCGGCCACCAACAGCGCCACGCCCTCCTCCCGGTTGAGCCGGCTCAGCTGCGCAAAGATGTCGGCCACCACTTTCGGCGCCAGGCCCATCGAGGGTTCATCCAGTACCAGCAGACGCGGCCGCGAAATCAGCGCGCGGCCGATGGCCAGCATCTGCTGCTCGCCGCCCGAACATAGCCCGGCCAGACTGCCGCGCCGCTGCTGCAATTGCGGGAAGAGAGCATAGATGCGCTCCAGCGCCTCGCGCAGCACGGGGCGCCGCGTGAAGTGGCCAGGCCATCCGGTCAGCAGGTTTTCTTCCACGGTGAGCGAGCTGAAGCAGTGCCGTCCTTCCAGCACCTGCGCCAGTCCCAGCCGCACCAGTTCGGCCGAACTGCTGCGGGCCACCTCGCGGCCATCGAAGAGAATGCGGCCGGCGCGCACCTGCCCGCGCTGCGCCGGCAGCAGATGCGAGACCGCCTTGAGCGTGGTCGACTTGCCCGCGCCATTGGCCCCCAGGAGCGCGTGGATTTCACCGGCCCGCACCTCCAGGCTGACGTCCTCCAGGGCCAGCAGCGCGCCCTGGTAGACCACCTCGATGGACTCGATCTGCAACAGCGGCGCACTCATCTCAGCTCCATGCGTGGAAGGGAGGCTTGACGCCATTGAGGTAGTAATTGCCGACGAGGGCATATTTCCACCGCACCGGATCATGCAGCGTATGGGTGCGCGCATTGCGCCAATGGCGGTCCAGGTTGTACTGGCCCAGGGTGGAGCGCGTGCCGGCCAGTTCGAAGAGCTTGTTGGTGGCGTGAATGGCGATCTCGGTGGAGAGCACCTTGGCTTCGGCCGTCAGGATCTGCGCACGTGCCACACTCTCGGCATCGGGCGCCGCCACGGCCGCATCGATGGCACGGCCGGCGCGTTCCAGCAGCGCTTCGCTGGCATGCAGGCGGATCTGCAGGTCACCCACGGCCTGGATGGAATACGGATCTTCCCAGGCATGGTCGCGCTGGCTGTCGATCCATGGCCGCGACTTGGTGCGCACGAAGTCCTGGGTATCGGCAATGGCAGCGCGGGCGATGCCCACGTCCACCGCGGCCTGGATGATCTGGAAGATGGCGCCATCGGCCGAGGGTTCCAGGTAGCCCTTGTAGGCCGGGATCAGATGCGTCTTGGGCACCTTCACCTGGTCGATGATGACGGTGCCGCTCAGCGTGGTGCGCTGGCCGAAGGCGGACCAGTCATCGATCACGGACAGGCCCGGCGCATTGCGCTCGGCCACCACGTACCAGGTGCGGTTCTCTTCGTCATTGGCGACGATGGGCACGTAATGCGCCAGCAGCGCACCGGTCGAATAAAACTTCTTGCCGGTCACGATCACGTGGTCACCGGCATCGATGAAACGTGTCTCGAAGTCCGCCGCGCGCTTGGAGCCCGATTCGGAAAACGCATTGCCCCAGCGCACGCCGCGCAGGAAATCGGCAAAGAAGCGCTTCTGCTGCTCCGGATCGGAGACCGTGCGCACCGCTGCCACGAAGCCCAGATGGTTCTGCGTGATCTGGCCCAGCGAGGGATCGGCCGCCGAGATGATGGCGATTACCTCGGCCAGCGTGGCATAAGAGACTTCGGCCCCGCCGAAGGCACGCGGCACGTTGATGGCCCACAGGCCGCTTTGCGAATAGGCTTCGATTTCTTCCACCGGCCAGCGGCGCAGGCGGTCGCGTTCGGACGCGCCTTCGGCCAGGCGCCTGGCCAGCGCATGGGCCACGGCAATGGCTTCGGCATCGTCGCGGATCACGTGCGCCGGCTTGTCGGAAAGCGGCAGACCCGGCACCGGGCCAGAGGCAAGCGAAGTGGAGTGGAAAGAGGGAGCGAGCACGGCAGACATGGTTCGGCCTTTCAGAAAAATGGAGAGGTGGGGGAAAAGGCAGGCGGCCCGGCAAGGCCCGGGCCGCCCGGCCATCAGTCATCGATGCTCTTGCGCACCTTGATATTCTTTTCCTTGGCATAGGCCAGGGCAGACTTTTCGATGATGGGACGCAGCAGTTTCCAGTCTGGCGCAATCCAGTCGGAGACCACGTGCCACTGCTTGCCATCCCATTGCTGGAAGGCCACCAGGCCATCGCCTTCGTGGTTGTCCCAGGTCACGTGGATGGAGTGGAACAGGCCCTTGGCACCGAGTGCGGCAGCGCGTGCCTGATCGATGTTGAGGTTTTCCAGACCCCAGCGGATTTCATCGCCGGTGAGGGTGCGCTTGCCGAACTTGGCCTGGGCGATGCGGATCGCTTCCACGTTGAGGATGCCGTTGAGTACACCCAGGTTGTGATAGACGCTGCCGATGCGCCTGGGATCCTGCAGGTTCCCCTTGCCGGCGCCATAGACGATCTTCTGGATATCCTGCAGCACCGGATACTGCGCCCCCGCTGCCACGGTGGTGATGGCCACGTAACCCTTGGCGGCATCGCCTGCCGGAATCACGTCCTCTTCCGAATTGGACCAGACGTTGCCGATGATGTGATCGGCCGGGAAGCCCGACTTCTGCGCCGTCTTCAACGCCACCGGATTCATCACGCCCCAGCCGCGCAGCACCACGTAATCCGGTTTGGCGCGGCGGATCGCCAGCCACTGCGCCTGCTGGTCATTGCCGGGATGCGGCACTTCGATCTGCTGCAGCGAGAAGCCATATTTTTCCGACAGCAGCTGGTAGATGGGGATGGTCTCCTTGCCGTAGGGCGAACCGTGATAGAGCACCACGATCTTCTTGCCCTTGAGCTTGTCGGTGCCGCCTTCCTTGCTGGCGATGTAGTTGACGATGCCCGAGGTCTCGCTGTACGGGTTCAGCAGCAGCGGGAAGATGTACTTGAACACGCGCCCGTCGGTGGTATCGGTGCGGCCGTGGTTGATCGTCAGGAGCGGCACCTTGTCGGCCGTCACGCGGTCCAGCAGCGCATAGGCGATACCCACCGAGAGCGGATTCCAGGTGGCGATGTTGGGACGCTGCTTCAGGCGCTCGTAGACTTCCACGCCGCGCTCCACTTCGTATTGGGTCTCGCCCTCTTCCCAGGTCAGCTTGACGCCGCCCACGCCGCCGTCGCGCAGGTTGATGAGGTTGAGGTAATCGATGAAACCGCCAAAGAAGCCGGTCCCGCCAGCGGCGTAAGGACCGACCCGGTAACTCTGCAGGGGGAAGAATTGTTCATCGGCGCGGGCATTTTGCAGGCCTGCAGACAGCAAGGCGGTGACGAGTATGAAGGCTTTTGTAAATTTTGAGTGCAGCATGGTGAGGAAGCTTCTCCGTGGTGAGTGTGGAAGTGAAGGTAAAAAGTTATGGTGAAGATGCAGGCGTATGAAGTCTGCGGCGCGCCCGTCCCCACAGCGCCGCCAGCCCCTGCGGTTCGACGATGAGGAAGAAGATGATCAGCGCCCCCAGCACGATGCGCTGGCTCATCTCCAGCACGCCCGAGTCGAACCACTGCCCCAGCAGCAGGCTGCCCAGGCGCGACAGCAGCAGCGGAAACACCACGATCAGCGCCGCCCCCAGGAAGGCCCCGCGTATCGTCGCCAGGCCGCCGATGATGACGATGAAGAGGATCTGCAGCGATCGATCCAGATTGAAGCCGGCCGGCTCCACCGTGCGCAGGTAGACGAAGCCCCACAGCACGCCGGCCACGCCGATGATGAAGGACGAGACCGCAAAGGCCAGCAGCTTGGTACGCAGCACCGGCACGCCGATCACGCGGGCGGCCTGTTCGTTGTCGCGCACGGCGATGAAGTGATGGCCGGTCTGGCTCTGTACCAGCCGCCAGCACAGCAGGGTCAGCACGGTGACGATGGCCAGCGCGAACAGGTAGCGCCCGGCCGGTGTATCGAAGGCGATGCCGCCCACCACCAGCGCCGGCGCATCGATCACGCCCGAGGGATTGTCATTGCTGAACCAGCTGAACTTGACCAGCACCCACTGCACGAAGAACTGCGCCGCCAGCGTCGAGACGGCCAGGTAAAAGCCGCGCAGGCGCAGGCTGGGCAAGCCGAAGACCAGGCCGATGGCGGTCGCCGCCAGCCCTGCCAGCGCAATGGAGACCAGCAGCGGCAAGCCCTCCACGCGCAGGTTGAGGTTGTAGGCGGCAAAGGCCCCCACCGCCATGAAGGCCGAACTGCCCAGCGAGAGCTGGCCGGCATAGCCAGTCAACAGGTTCAGCCCGACCGCCGCCAGCGAGAGCGCCAGGAAGGGAATCAGCAAGGCATCGATGACATAGGCCGAGGCGGCCCAAGGCAGCACGCCATAGGCCACCAGCAGCAAGAGCAGCCAGGGCCATGCGCCGCGCAGGGAAGCGCTGCGGGTGGACAGCGCGCGGGAAGGTGTGGCAACGGAAGTGGTCATGTCATGCCCTTTGCAATGCACGCTGGCCGAACAAGCCACTGGGCCTGACCAGCAGGAAGGCCAGCGCGGCGACATAGGCGAACCAGCCCTCGATGCCGCTGCCGACCAGCGGGCCGAGATAGACCTCCGCCAGTTTTTCCAACGCACCGATCAACAGTCCGCCGACGATGGCGCCCAGCACCGAATCGAATCCGCCCAGCACCAGCACCGGCAAGGCTTTCAGCACCACCAGCGACAGCGAGAACTGCACCCCGAGGCGCGCGCCCCAGAGCAATCCGGCGATCAGCGCAATCAATCCGGCCGTCGCCCACACCGCCGCGAGGATGCGCGGCAGGCGCAATCCCACGGCCAGCGCGGCAAAGCCGTCATCGGCCAAGGCCCGGAATTCCAGCCCCAGGCGCGTGTAGCGGAAGAAGACCGACAGCAGCGCCACCATCAGGGCAGCGGTAGCGGCCGCGAAGAGATCGAAGGAAGAAATCATCATCCCGCCCAGTTGCAGCGGCGTATCGGCGATGCCCAGTTCCAGCGCATGCACCTGCGTCCCCCACAGCAATTGCGCCGCGCCCTCGATGACGTAGGACAGGCCGAGCGTGGCCATGAACAGGGTCATCGGCGACTGGTTCTGCAGCGGACGCAACACCACCCGCTCAATCGACAAGCCCAGCAGGATCATCGCCGCCAGCGTCAGCAGCAAGGCCAGCAAAAAGGGAATGCCGTGCTCCACCAGGCTCACGAAGGTCAGCGCCGCAAACAGCAGCTGCGCACCCTGGGCAAAGTTGAGCACGCCCGAGGTCTTGTAGATCAGCACGAAGCCGATGGCCACCAGCGAATACATGACCCCCGAGAGCAGGCCACCGGTCAGCACTTCGGCAAAGAAGACCCAATCGACATCAGCCATCACGCGGCCTCCTCTTGAGGCTGGGGAGCGGCGTGCGCCACGCCCAGATAGGCATCGATCACGGCGGCATCCTGGCGCACCGCAGCGGGTGCACCATCGGCGATCTTGCTGCCATGCTGGAGCACCACCACGCGGTCGGAGATGCCGAAGACCACACCGATGTCGTGTTCGATCAGCAGGATGGCCGTATCGAACTGCGTGCGGGCGGCGCGCACGAAATGCGCCATCTCGCTTTTTTCGGTGACGGTCATGCCGGCCATGGGCTCATCCAGCAACAGCAGGCGCGGTCGCGCCACCAGCGCGCGCGCCAGCTCCACGCGCTTCTGCAGGCCATAGGGCAGGCCGCCCACGGGACGATGTGCATCGCTGCGCAAGTCAAGGAAATCCATCATCTGATCCGCCAGCGCGCGTGCCTCGCTGCGCTCGCGGCGGGCGCGCCCGAGGCCGACGATCTGCTCCACGAAGCTGGAGCGCATCGCATTGACGCGGCCCAGCACGATGTTGTCGCGCACGCTCAGGCCCTTGAACAACGCCAGGTTCTGGAAGGTGCGTGCCACGCCCAGCCGCCCCAGCCGTGCAGTGGGCACCTGGCGGAAACGCCGGCCGCCGAGATGGACCATGCCTTGCGTAGGCCGGTACAGCCCGCTCATGACGTTGACCAGCGAACTCTTGCCGGCCCCATTGGGACCGATGACGGCCAGGATCTCGCGTTCATGCAGGGCCAGGTCGACGTGGCGCAACGCCTGCACACCACCGAAGGAGAGGCTGATGCCTTCCAGCTGCAGCACCGGCGTGGCACCGGCCTGTGCGGCTGCTGACGGCCCGGCCTGCGCACTGAGCGCTGCCCCGGCCAGGCCGGGCAGCGCCGAAGCGGGCGCGCTGCCGATGCTCATGCCACCGCTTCCAGCGCGTTCGCCTGCGCAGCGCCGGCCGAGGCGGCCTGGCGCGCTTCCAGTTCGCGCACCAGCGGCAACACCTTCTGGCCGAAGTATTCGACTTCCTCGATGAAGTGCAGGAAGCCGGTCAGCACCAGGTCCACACCGACGGCCTTGAGCGCGACGATGCGCTCGGCGATCTGTTGCGGGGTGCCGATCAGATTGGTCTTGAAGCCATCGTTGTATTGCACCAGATCCTCGAAGGTGGACTTGGCCCAGTTACCCTCCCCTTCCGGTGATGCACGGCCGGCCTGCTTGACCGCATCGCCGAAGGCATGCACGGCTTCCACGTGGGCATGCTTGATGATGTCCTGCAGGACGGCTTGCGCTTCTTCTTCGGTATCGCGGGCGATCACGAAGGCGTTCACGCCGATGCGCACCTTGTGGCCGTTCTGCGCGGCCTTGGCCTGGATGTCGTCGATCTGTGCCTTGAGGCCTTCGACCGTATTGCCGTTGGTGAAGTACCAGTCCGAGACGCTGGCCGCGTTGTCGCGCGCTGCGCGGGAGCTGCCACCCTGGAAGATTTCCGGATGCGGTTTTTGCACCGGCTTGGGACTGAGGGTGTAATTGTTGAAGCGATAGAAATCGCCCTTGAAGGTGAAGTCGTCCTGCGTCCAGATGCCCTTGAGCGCGCGGATGAATTCATTGGAGCGGCGATAGCGTTCGTCGTGTTCCAGCCAGGGTTCGCCGATGGCCTGGAACTCGCCCTTGAACCAGCCGCTGACCACGTTGATGGCGATGCGGCCATTGGAGATGTGATCGATGGTGGCGATCTGCTTGGCTACCACGGCCGGATGCCACGGGCCCGGCAGGATCGCGGCCAACACCTTGAGCCTGGTGGTGGCGTGCAGCAGGGCCTGGCTGAAGGAGACCGACTCGTGCTGGTATTCGGCGCCATAGCCGGCGGTAAAGCGGATCTGGCTCAGGGCGTATTCGAAGCCGGCCTTTTCGGCGGCCACGGCCAGGCGCTGGTTGTATTCCAGGCTCCAGTCAGTGCGCTGCGGGATCTTGCTCACCACCAGGCCGCCGCTGACGTTGGGGACCCAATAGGCGAACTTGACGGCATCGGTGCGCGGGGCGGTGGTGGACTGTGCTTGGCTCATGAAAAATCTCCTGTGGATCTTGCGGTCATCAAAAAAATGGATGTAAGGGCAATGCAATGGACAGAATCAACTGATGCAAACCAGTCTGAGACCGTTCGGACTGAGTAGGCCCGCCAGGGCCGTATCGAAGACGCGCATCGGCCGGAGCGTCCTTCGATACGCGGCAAGGCCGCTACTCAGGATGAACGGTGTCTGGCGGCACAACCGAGTCAGCCCACCTAGCTCGGGGCTGCGCTTGTTGCCAGCGCCTGCAGCACCGGCAGCGCACGCTGCACGGTCAGTGCAATGCGCTCCTGCAAGGCCTGGCTGGTAATCGTTTCGTTGTCGAATTCGTTGGCATTGGCATACACGCCCAGGGGCAGGGGCAGCGTCTGGAAGAAGGCGAACAGCGGACGCAGCTGGTGATCGATGACCAGCGCGTGGCGGTCGCTGCCCCCGGTGGCGGCCAGCAGCACGGGCTTGCCGAAGAGCGACTCCTGCGGCACCAGGTCGAACAGGTGCTTGAACAAACCTGAATAGGAACCGCGATAGACCGGACTGCCGGCCAGCAGCAGGTCGGCAGCGCCGATGGCGGCGATCTTCTGGCGTACCGGGTCGGGCAATTGCTCCAATTCGGTCGCGCTGAGCAACTGGCCACTGAGGTCGGACAGCGCCACCACGTCGGTCTGGATGGCAAGGTGCTGGCCCAGTTGCGCCGCGATGGCATGCAGCAGGCCCAGGGTGCGGGAAGGACGGCGGCCGCTTCCGGCGACGATGACGACTTGCAGGGGACGGCTCATGAAGAAGGCTCTCCTTGGATGGCTAGAGGGGGACGCGATCAATTGCGCCCTTCTCCTTCAGCGAAGAACGTGCCATCTGGTGAAGCCTTTCAAATCAATGACTTGCAAAATATGCGCTACTGCTGCAGCAGCAAGATGCTCAGGGACTGCTGCTGCAGCAGCAGTTTTTCTGATCTACGAATTACTAAGTTTTCAAAGCTGTATGACAGCTTCTTCCCTCCTCGGCCTGGTTGTCGCCACAACACGACGCCCTATCGTCAGGCCCTTGTCAGACAAGTGTTTGCGCCAGATGAACCAACGTATACCGAGCATGCTTATGCTGAATTGATCGTTAATTCGTCCTGTGCATATTGTTAGAATCAATTCGCTGTCTTCCTGCGCCTCCCCCCGATGCAGGAGACTCATCCAGTCCGGAGCCTGACATGCATGCCAGCCATCGCTCTGCCCATCTCTATGCGCTGTCCTCTTCACCAGAGGGTGACGGCGACATCACAGCGCGCACTATCTCACCGCTGCTGACGCTGCCGCATGCGCGCAAGCTGGGCACTTCCATTCGCGCCACCGCGCAGGTGTTCCATGACCCGGTCTCGCTGGCCTTGCTGGAGCGCGTGCAGCGCGTGGCACCCAGCGACGCCAATGTGGTCATCATCGGTGCCACCGGTACCGGCAAGGAATTGATTGCACGCCACGTCCATGCATTGAGCGCACGGCGCGATGCGCCTTTCGTGGCGGTGAACTGCGGGGCGTTTTCGGAGAGCCTGGCCGAGAGCGAATTGTTCGGCCATGAGAAGGGCGCCTTCACCGGCGCCATCGCCCACAAGGCCGGATGGTTCGAGGCCGCCAATGGCGGCACCTTGTTCCTCGATGAGATCGGCGACCTGCCGCTGGCCATCCAGGTCAAGCTGTTGCGGGTGCTGCAGGAACGCGAAGTGGTGCGGCTCGGTTCCCGCCGCAGCATCCCCATCGACGTGCGCATCATCGCCGCCACCAACGTGCGCCTGCAGGATGCGGTGGCCGCCGGGCATTTCCGCCAGGACCTGTATTACCGGCTGCAGGTCGTGCAGCTGGCCATCCCGCGCCTGCGCGAACGGCCGGCCGACATCCTGCCGCTGGCGTATCACTTCCTGCATGAGTATCGCCAGCGGCTGGGCTATGGGGCCACGCGCATCGATGCCGAGGGCGAGCGCAAGCTGCACCAGCACGACTGGCCGGGCAACATCCGCGAACTGGAAAATGCCATCCATCATGCACTGCTGATCTGCCAGGATGACGCCCTGCGCCCCGAACACTTCCATCTCTCGCACGTGGAACGCCGCGCGGACTATGCCGCCGGGACGGTCTCATGCACCAGCGGCGATCCGCTGCACGGACTTGAGCAGGCCTTGCAGACGCTCTTCAACCAGTCGCAGGACGGCCTGTTCGAGAAGATCGAGGACACCATCTTCCGCACTGCCTTCGAATTTTGCGAACGCAACCAGGTGCAGGCCGCGCGCCTGCTCGACATCAGCCGCAACGTGCTGCGTGCGCGACTGATCCGCAACGGGCAGATTTCGGCATTGAAATGAAGCGCACTGTCTGCGCATTTTGACCGCAGCGGCGCCGCATTGTTATGATCCCGCCTATCACTCTAGGGGAATGGCAATGCAGCGCTGGACAATTTCGGTCGATGACGACCTGGCGGCAGAGTTCGACAAGTTCGTCGACAGCAAGGGTTACTCGAACCGTTCCGAAGCCTTCCGCGACCTGGTGCGCAAGGAACTGGGACAGACTGAACTGGACGAGGGCAAGTCGCGCTGGTGCGTGGCCACCGTCAGCTACATCTACGATCACCATGAGCGCATGCTGGCCAACCGGCTGACCCAGCTGCAGCATGAGCACCATGACGTCGCCATTGCGTCCCAGCACGTTCATCTGGATCACGACAATTGTCTGGAGACGACGATCCTGAAGGGGCGCGTGGACGAAGTACGCGCCTGCGCCGACGCGATCATTTCACAAACCGGCGTGCGGCATGGGAACGTCCATATCGTGCCGGTCGAGATGAAGAAGGAAAAATACGTGCGTGCCACCCACGGGCATGGGCACGTTCATTTCCATCCTAAGTCCTGAAGTGTGGCCAGGTAGAGTCTCAGCTGATATCTGAGGCGGGCGGCAGATCCAGCTCGTCATAGCGCCGCCACTTGTAGATCAGCAGCGACAGCAGCCAGGCGGCAACGAAGAGCCCGATGATGAGATAGCCGATCACGCCGAAGCTGTCGCTGAGCCGGCCGATGAAATCCCAGAAGGCGCCTGACAATTCCAGCTTGTCCGCCAGCAGCCCCAGCACTTCGATACTGCCCACCAGCACCGCCACCAGCACTGAGACAAAGGTGATGGTCATGTTGTAGTAAAGCTTGCGCACGGGCTTGACGAAGGCCCAGCCATACGCGCCCAGCATCAGGATGCCGTCGGTGGTGTCGATCAGCGACATGGCAGCCGTAAAGAGCAGCGGGAACAGCAGGATGGTCCAGATCGGCAAGCCATTGGCCGTCTGCGTCGCGGAGATGCCGAGCAGGGAAATTTCGGTGGCGGTATCGAACCCCAGCCCGAACAGGAAGCCCAGCGGGTACATGTGCCAGCTGCGCGTGATGAGCTTGAACATGGGCCGGAAAATGCGTGCCATGAAACCGCGATTGCCCAACAGCAGGTCCACGTCTTCTTCCACGTAAGGCTTGCCGCTGCGCAGGTCGCGGAACTTGCGCCAGACGGATCTCAGCACGATCAGGTTCAGCACCGCGATGAGCAGCAGGAAGAAGGCAGACACCAGCGTCCCGATGATGCCGCCGATCTCATGGAATGAATCCATTTGGTTCTTGAGGGCCATCGCACTGAGCGCCAGCAGCAGGCAGGCGAGGATGACCACCGTGGAGTGTCCCAGCGAAAACATCAGGCCGACGGCCACCGGTTTCTTGCCATCCTGCATCAGCTTGCGGGTCACGTTGTCGATGGCGGCGATATGGTCGGCATCGACCGCGTGCCGCAGCCCGAATCCATAGGCCAGAAACGCCGTGCCCAGCAACAGGGGCGTCTGCCTGAAGGCCAGATACGCGGCGATCCAGACGGCGACGTTGAAGAAAATCAGGAAGGCGTAGATGGCGATGACCTTGTTCCGCAGTTCGGGAGCGGCGTCATTGAGCACGGTGCGCAAGGATTGAAACATGGCAGCTTGGCGATGGGCCGGCTCGCTCCATGGAGATCGCCGACCTTCATATGATTAAAAAATAAATCATCATACTCTTTATCGCTGACCGTTGGCTGACTGCACAGCTTGCCTGGAGCCAGCGCCGGCAGAAAAGACAACGCCCCGATGCACAACCTGCGCAACGGGGCGTTTTTCATGCATGCAGGAAATTCATGCTTCCATGCGCATCCATTCCTCCCGCGCCTGCTTCAGACGGGCCACGCCTTCGATGATCTCCGATGGCTGGGCATTGGCGAAGGACAGCCGCCAGTGCCCTGCGTGGGGCTGCGTCGCATAGAAGGCGCTGCCGGGCACGTACATCACGTTGTGGCGCACCGCAGCCTGCAACAGCGCGGTGGCGTCCGTACCATCCTGCCAGCTGGCCCAGATGAACATGCCGCCTTCCGGAGCGATCAGCGCCAGGCTCTCGCCAAAGGCTTCGCGCAAGGACGACAGCATGATGGCGCAGCGCTCGCGATAGGTGGCGATGATGAGCGGCAGATGTTCCTCCAGGCGGCCGGCCTGCAGGTAGTGCGCGGCCACCATCTGCATCCACGGTGCCGTGCACAGGTCGCCGGTCTGCTTGGCGATCACCGCACGGCGCAGGATCTCACCGGGGCCGCACATCCAGCCGATGCGCAAACCCGGTGCCACGGTCTTGGAGAGGCTGGACAGGTAGACCAGCCAGTCGCGTGCGCCCTCGATCTCCTGCGCGACCTGCAGCAGCGGCGGTTCGGCCTGGCCGGAGAAACGCAGCTGGCCATAGGGATCATCCTCGATCACGATGAAGCGGTAGCGCACCGCCAGCGCCAGCAGATGGCGCCGCCGCGCCAGCGGCAAGGTGGCGCCGGTCGGGTTGGCAAAGCTCGGCACCAGGTACAGCAGCTTGGGCCGGGCACCCGCCAGCAGCATGGTCTCCAGGGCCGCAGTATCCATGCCCTGGGCATCGCCGGGGATTTCCATCAGCTCGGCACCGGCCAGGCGCAGAGCCTGGATCGCCGCCGGATAGCAGGGCCGCTCGATGGCGACCGACTCCCCCGGTTCCAGCAGGATGCGCAGCAGCAGCTCGAAACCCTGCTGCGAACCGGTGGTCACGATCAGCTCGCCCGCATCGGCACCGCCGATGCGCTTGCGCGTGAGCTCCTTGAGCACCTGCGCCAGCTGCGCCGTGCCTTCGGTGGCGCCATATTGCAGGCAGGCCGCCGCCGCGCCGTCGAGCAGGGTGGCGGCGCTGCGTGCCAAGCCCTGCGTATCGAACAGCGACGGCGCCGGATAACCGCCGGCAAAGGAGATCATGCCGGGCTGCTGGGTGTACTTGAACAGCTCCCGGATGGGCGAGCCTTGTGGCGACTGGAAGGCCGGATGGAAGCGATAGGCGACGGTCATGACGGGACGATGCTTATTGCTCGATCATGCGGTTCCAGCGGTTGTTCCACTCGGAGCGCTTTTCGTTGATGGTGTCCCAGTCCACGGTATTGAGGTTCCTGGTCAGCACCTCGCTCTTGCCCAGCTTGGCTTGCGCGGCCTCGGACAGGGGCACGTTGCGGTTGACCGGAATCGAATTGGTCAGTGCCATGCTCTTGGCCTGCACGGCCGGGGTCAGCAGATATTCCACCAGCTTCTGGGCCAGTTCGGGTTCGCTGTTGCCCTTGATGGGGCAGGCGCCGGTCATGAGCAATACGCCGCCCTCCTTGGGCGTGGCGAATTCGGCGGGGATACCCTTGTCCTTCAGGTTGGCGATGCCGGTGACGGTCAGCGGGAAGATGGCGGCTTCATTGGTCTGCACCATCTCGGAAATCTTGGCCGAGCTGGAGAGGTATTCGACCACGTTGGGGCCGACGGTGCTGCCCCACTTCTTGAAGCCCGGCTCGACGTTCTTGTCGGTGCCGCCCACCAGGCGGTTGAACATCATGAAGCCATACAGGCCAAAGGTACTGGCCGAGATCGACTGGAACACCACCTTCTGCTTGTACTTGGGATCGGCAAAATCCATCCACGAAGTCGGGGCCGGCCAGCCCTTTTCGGCGAACAGCTTCTTGTTGTAGCCGATGCCGAGCACGCCCATCTCGATGGCCACGGCCTGGTCGTTGGCCAGGCGCGCGAAGGGATAGACATCCTTGAGCACGGCAGCGTCCTTGACCTTCTCGCACAGGCTCATGTTGATGGCGCGGTACATGATGCCGTCATCGAGGAAGGCCACGTGCATCTGCGGCTTGTCACGCTGGGCCTGCATCTTGGCGATGATGTCGGAGGAGGTGCCGGGCACCACCACCACCTTGACGTTGTTGGCCTTCTCGAAGTCGGGGAAGATCGAGGCGCTGTAGTTCTTTTCCATCGTGCCGCCGTTCATGCCGACGTAAATGGTCTTGGTCTGCGCCTGCGCGCCAGTGGCGACGAAGGTCGCTGCGATTGCACAGGTCACTGCCAGGGTCTTCATCTTCATTACTGCACTCCTTGCCGGTTTGCCGATGTGGATCCCGCTTGCGCGGGCGTGGGTCGTGGGATGCCATGCCAGATCCCTTGTTGGAGCAGGGATCTGGCAGCGGTGCTGCTTTTTTCTTGGGATGTACCGGTGGACTACGCGGGCACTTAGTCGATATCGAACTTCACCCCCTGCGCCAGCGGCAGGGTCTTGCTGTAGTTGATGGTATTGGTGGCGCGGCGCATGTAATTCTTCCAGGCGTCGGAACCGGATTCGCGGCCTCCGCCGGTTTCCTTTTCGCCGCCGAAGGCACCGCCGATTTCCGCACCGCTGGTGCCGATGTTGACGTTGGCCAGGCCGCAGTCGCTGCCCACGGCCGAAACGAACAGCTCGGCTTCGCGCATGTCATTGGTGAAGATGGCCGAGGACAGGCCTTGCGGCACGGCGTTGTTCATGGCGATGGCGTCGCTCAGTTCATCGTACTTGACGATGTAGAGGATGGGCGCGAAGGTCTCGTGATGCATGATCGCGGTCTGGGCCGGCATGGTGACCACGGCCGGGCGCACGTACCAGGACTGCTGGCCCATCACGTCCACGCGTTCGCCACCGGTCACTTCACCACCCTGCTCGCGGGCTTGCGCCAGCGCGGCCTGCATGGCATCGAAGGCGGCCTGGTCGATCAGCGGGCCGACCAGGGTATCGCCCTGCAACGGATCACCGACCTTCACGCTGGCATAGATGCGCTTGATCTGCGCCACCACCTGGTCGTGGATGCTGCTGTGGACGAACAGGCGGCGCAGGCTGGTGCAGCGCTGGCCGGCCGTACCCACGGCCGAGAAGGTGATGGCACGCAGGGCCAGGTTCAGGTCGGCCGAGGGCGCGACGATCATGGCATTGTTGCCGCCCAGTTCCAGGAGGCTGCGGCCCAGGCGCTCAGCCACGACGGTGGCCACCTTGCGGCCCATGCGCACGCTGCCGGTGGCGCTCACCAGCGGCACGGCGGCCGAGCGCGACAGGGTTTCGCCCAGGTCGGCGCCGCCGATCAGCAAGGCGCACAGGTTGGCAGGCACCAGGTTGGGACGCTGCGCCGAGAAGCGCGCCACGGCCTTGGCGAAGAGGGCTTGCACGGCCAGCGCGGTGACAGGGGTCTTTTCGGACGGTTTCCACACCACGGCATTGCCGCACACCAGCGCCAGCGCGGCGTTCCACGCCCACACGGCGACCGGGAAATTGAAAGCGGTGATAACGCCGACCACGCCCAGCGGATGCCAGGTTTCCATCATGCGGTGGCCGGGACGCTCGGAGGCGATGGTCAGGCCATGCAACTGGCGCGACAGGCCCACGGCGAAGTCGCAGATATCGATCATTTCCTGCACCTCGCCCAGGCCTTCGGAGAGGATCTTGCCCGCTTCCCGGGTGACCAGGGCGCCCAGTTCGTCGCGGTGCTCGCGCAGCACTTCACCCAGCACGCGCACCAGTTCGCCGCGCACCGGCGCCGGCACTTCGCGCCAGGCCAGGAAGGCTTGCTGTGCGTCGGCAATGGCGGCTTGGGCATCGGCCGGCGTCTGCGCCTTGAGTTGCGCGATGACCTCGCCATCGCGCGGCGAACGGATCACCAGATCGTTGCCGGCCCAGGCAGAGAAGTCGGCACCCAGGGTGGAGAAGATGCGTGGAGAAGACATGGGATTCCCTTGAAAAGTGGAGTGGGATGGGTCTGGAACGATGGAGTATAAGGACAGCCGGCCCTATTGTTAAAACCAAAAAATTTCACCACATCATGAGTTTTTGGAATGCACTGCCCTGGCGCGCGGGAATGGGAGCGGATGCGCGAGGATGGTGCGGCGCATCACTTCACATCGCCCGGAAGCGCCGATGGAACGGGCTTTTCCGAGCAGATGCCGGGGCCGCGCCGGAGGCTGCTCGCGAGGCGACCATGGCCTGCCCGGCCGATCACCTGAGCGCACATGCAAAGCGCACCGCCATGAGTTTTAGTCAGCATGGGAAAATGCGCGCACCGAATCGATGCACGCGGGCGAAGGGCCTCAGCCGCCCTGCGCTTCGCTCAGGATCCACTCGCGGAACTTGAGGATGGCGGCCTTGCCGGCATTCTTTTCGGGATAGACGAGGTAATAGGATTGCGGACTCTTGACCGCCAGCGGGAAAGGCACGTGCAACTGCCCCAGGCTGATCTCGGTCTCGACCATGAACTTGGGCATGAGCGCCACGCCCATGCCGGCGACGGCGGCCTGGATGACCATGGCCAGTTGCTCGAAACGCGGTCCCGACAAGGCGTTGGGACAATCCACGCCAACATGGCGGAACCAGTCCTGCCAGGCTTGCGGACGCGTGGTGTGCTGCAGCAGCGTGACGTTGGCCAGGTCGTCCACCGTGGGCAGGCGTTCGGCCAGGGCCTTGCTGCAGACCGGTACCACTTCCTCGCCCATCAACCGCACCATCACGGTATCGGGCCAGTCGGGTTCGCCGAAGTGGATGGCGGCATCCACCTGGCGCGTATTGAAATCGAAGGGCAGCACTTCCGTGCTCAGGTTCAACAGCACGTCCGGATGGGCGGCGGCGAACTTGGCCAGGCGCGGGATCAGCCACTTCACGCCGAAGGTCGGCAGGATGGCCAGGTTGAGCACGCTGGCCAGGCTGTTGTAGGTCATGACCTGGAAGGTCGCCATCTCGATCTGCTTCAGGATGGTGGAGACCTGGGCCGCATAGTCGCGGCCGGCCTCGGTGAGGATCAGGCGGCGGTTGATGCGCTCGAACAGCTTGACGTTGAGATAGTCCTCCAGGATCGCCACCTGGCGGCTGACCGCGCCCTGCGTCATGTGCAGCTCATTGGCCGCCTTCGTGAACGACATGTGCCGGGCCGAGGTATCGAAGGCGATCAGGCAGGACGTTGACGGGATGAAACGGCGCATGGGACGAATTCCGCTGGCTGAAGGCGAAGTGGCTGAAGGACTCCGCACTATAGCAAATGGCCTGCCCTTCCCTCCAGCCTGGCCATGGGCCGTCATCGTCATGTGAAGCGGGTATTGCCCAGCAGGCAGTGCGGATCGAATACCGGCTGCATGCGACCAGCCAGTGCACGCTGGGCGTGCTGCGTATAACGCTGGTAGTAATGCTGGTTGAAGGGACCGATGCCGTGCTCGGCGCTGAAGCTGCCCTGGTAGCCTTGCACCACCAGGTCATAGAGCGCCGTACGCAGCGCGTCGATGCGTTCGGGCGGGAACTGCGGCTCATGCGCAGGTGCGATGGCCAGGTTGAAATGCACACCGCCATCGCCCCAGTGGCCGAAGTCGAATACCTCGGCACCGGCGAAGTCGCGTGCGACCAGGGCCAGCGCCTCGGTACGGAAGGCCGGCATGCGCGAGCGCGAGACCGAGATGTCGAAGGCGACGATCTTGCCTTCCTGCTTGACGCTATCGCTGATGGCATGGCGCAGGCGCCACAGGGTCTCGGGCTTGTCGAGTACGGCATCGAGGATGGCATCGTCGAAATGGCGTTCCAGCCAGGCCATGAACAGCTTGTCCAGATCGAAGTGTTCGCTGGCTTCGGCTGACGAACTCACTTCCACCAGCAGCGCATAGTCGGGCAGCGGGTCGAAGGGCGCGGTCACCTGCGGCAAATGGCGCAGCGCCGAGGCCAGCGCATTGCGCGAGATGCCTTCGAAGGCCGAGAGGAAATCGGCGAACTGCGCCTGGGCATCCTGCAGCAGGCGCAAACCCGCCTGCAGCGAGGCCGGCACGATCAGCGCGGTGGCGCGCTGGCGTGGCAGCGGATGAGCACGCAGCACGGCCTGGGTGACGATGCCGTAGCTGCCGGCCGTGCCGATGAAGAGCTGCTTCCAGTCCGGGCCGGTATTGTTCTTGTGCAAGCGGTTGCTCATCTCCAGCAGTTCGCCGGGCGGCTGCATCAAGAGGGCTTGCAGGCCCAGCGTGTTGTGGCGCACGTCGCCATAGCGGATCAGGCGTGCGCCGCCCGTGTTGGCCGCCAGCATGCCGCCCACCGAGGGATCGGCGCCCAGGTCGATGGGGAAGCACAGCCCGTGCGGCGCCAGCGCCTGGTTCAGGTCCGACAGCCGGGTACCGGCCCAGGCCTGCACCACGCCATCGACCGGATCGATATCGATCACCCCCTTGATGCGCTCCATGCTCAGGATCACCTGCAGGCCGGAGCTGTCAGGCGAAGCCGCGCCGACCAGGCCGGTGTTGGCGCCCTGCGGCACCAGGCGGATCCGCTCGGCAGCACACAGGCGCATCAGCTCGGCGGCCTGCGCCACATCGGCCGGACGCGCCACGCACAGCGCCTGCCCGGCACCATAGCGCGGCCCGTGTTCATAGGGCTGGCGCTCGGGTGCCGCAGTGACCAGGCCGGCGCTGCCCAGCAGGTCTTGCAGGCGCGCCAGCGTGGCTTCAGCAGACACTGGCCGCCTCGCCGCTGGCCGCACCGGCAGCCACCGCTTCGGTCATCTTGAAGATGCCCTGGGCGTTGCCGCTGTCAAAGCTCAGGTCCAGCTTGCGCTGGCCGGCTTCATCGGCGTAATAGTCGCGCGAGATGAATTCGTAGAAGGAGCCGGGCACGGTCACGGCCACCGGCTGGCCATCTTCGCCCTGCAGCTGGTAATCCACCTTGACGGCACGGAAGGCGGTCTGGCGCACGCGGCCATTGCGCGAGACCTCCACCTGGTCCTTGATGGGACGGCCCAGCTGGCGCTGGCGCTCGGCGGTGGCCACCACATCGGCCACACGGTCGGTGGCGTGATTGAAGGCGCTGCCTTCGGTGGAGATCCAGGCCATCTCGGCGGACTCGGCCTTGAGGGTTTCGTACTGGGCCAGGGTCGGCAGGTCGTGGTGGCGGGCGAAGCACTTCAGCATCGCCGGCAGCAGGCGCCTGGCCTCGTCCATGGAAAGCTGGCCCCGGGCAGAGAGCTTGGCCAGCAGCGCCTGCACCTCCTCCGGGAGCGGATTGCGGGCGCTGGCCAGTACCGCCTCCACGGTCTGCTGGAATACCGGCGAGAACTGTTCCGGATGCAATTCGCTGACGAAGAACTGGGCGATGTGTTCGGCATCGTCGATGTGGGTATAGACGCGGCCGGTCATCTTGATGCGGGCCAGCGGATAGGTACCGGTCTGCTGGTAGCCCAGCGGCAGCAGCACCTGGGTGAACAGCGCCTCGCCATCGGGAAAGCCGGTCGTGCGCCCCAGGCGCACGGTACGCACGGCACCGTGGTCGAAGCAGATCTTCACGCCTTCGCGCTCGGCATCGGCAACGTAATCGCGGCCGGTGGCGACCTGTTCCAGCAAGCCTTCGAAGAGCAGCATGTTCAGGGCCTGGGCCAGCTCCAGGCGCGAGACGTCTTGCGCGGCCGGGCGCAGGGTCGATGCCGGAACATCCAGGCGGGCGAACTGGCGCCGGACCAGGGCTTCATCGCCGTAATGGGAAAGCAGGAGTTGATGGAGATTGCTGTGCTGCGCGGAGATCGTCATTTGCGTGCCTTTGACCGGGTGACTATGAGATAGCCTCATGGTAAGGGCAGCGCGGGGTCGGAATAAAACGATTATTTCTGAGGGTTCGATGCCTTTTACTCATGGAAGACATTTGTTGGGCAGGCGTCCAAAGCGTTCTGCCAAGCAGGCTCTAAATATGGGTGTACGTATGATAGAGGCGGCCATGCCGAGAATCTGCGTGATGTTCGATGAGTCTGAGCCCCTGGCCTCTGAACGATTCAGCCAGTTGGCAGCCGGCATGGGCGCGCTGATAAAACTGGAAATGCTCAGTCCTACGTTCTTGCCCCTCTTCTTTCGAGAGAGTCAGGGTAGACAGGAATATGTCATTTCTTCCAGCTGATCTCCGGGTTTGCGCCAGATGGGTATAGCGGGCGTCTACAAAGGTCCATTCACCTCGACAATCAAAGTATGTTGAGGAGTGTATTGAATCAATGTCGTAGGCATCGATGAGCAGACGCGCTGACGGATGCCTGGCAAGCGCCGCCTTGAGTGACTGAGCTGCCCGCTCTACCAGCGTATCGCTGTGAAGATAGGCCGTGACCGCGCCCAGCACTACAATGGTGTCGAAACATTCTCGAAAGGGAAGCTGTGTGATGTCCGCCTGTACGGCCGCCACGTTGCTGAGTCGCTGGCGCCCGATGGCCAACATCTCCGGGTCCAGATCAGCGATGACCCAACATGAATCGGCTATGGATCTGGCCAGCTCAAAATAGCTGCCGATCCATAGTACTTTTGACGATGCGTTGATTACCTTATCGAGGTGCGTGCGGTCGAGCCAGTGGCTGGACCACGCACTGTAATAAGCGTTGAGGAACAAGGTTTGGTCAGACGGTATTACGGTACCAGCCATGGTGCAACCATCCTTCGCACGTCCATACGGCGCAAAACCAAAGCTTACCTTATTTGTCCGGGCAGCACGATGCGCCTCCTGCAGTGCGTTTGCATGCCAATGTCGATCACGATGCCGAGCAGATGCATGATCTATCCATTGACGGCCATTCCCGAGAGAGAAGTCGGGTGCATCCTGCGATTGTCGGCATCGCCCCCCTCCTCCCTGCAATCCGGCGCTATCCAATCTCCCCCTCCGGGACAGCGCCACGCCGGCGCGAGCGCCTGGCTCGCAGTGCCCCCCGACACGTATCCGGCAGGGAATGGCAGGGGCCACTGTATTACAAGCGGGGCCATTTGATTAGCCATCGTTTGGCGAACAAACTCATTAATCCAGCTTAAGAATCGGGGCAAGGGAGCAATGCGCAGGGCGCGCGACAGCCTGGGCGCGCAGACTGCAGCAAATGCCCTGGCAGACTTGCTGACGAAATTGCCCCGATCAACCGGGCGGAAAAGCTTTGTGCTCGCCAGGGTGGCGGTGTTGGAAGTAAGCCTTGAGCTGGGCGATGCAAGCCAGGATCTTGGCGGGCATGGCGTCGCGATGCCGGGTCGTGATGAACGCCCAATAGCCCTCCAGCGACCAGTCCGGCAACACTTCCACCAGCCGGCCGGCGTCCAGGTCCGCTTGTACCTTGCTGCGCAGGAAGCGCCCTATGCCATGTCCCTGCACGGCCAGTTGTCGCAACGAGCGTGCATGATTGGCGGTGATGCGGGGAAGCAGCCGCAGCTGTGCGCACTGCCCGGCATGGTCGCGCAGGGTCAGTTCCACGGCCGCCCCCGGCCCGTGCGGGCTGAAGTAGAGCAATTGCTGATGCAGCATGTCCTCCGGACGGCGAATGGCCGGATGGGACTGCAAATAGGCGGGTGCGGCGCACAGCACCGCCTCCATCCGCGCCAGCGGTATATCGCCGGGGCCCGGGGTCCGGCCTACCCGCAGGGCCAGGTCGACGCTGTGATCCATGAGGTCCACATTCTGGTCGGATACGTCGATGCTGATCCTCAACTGGGGATGGGCGCGGATGAAATCGTCCAGCGCCGGCACCAGGTATTCGGGCGCCATGAAACTGGAGGAAGCGATACGCAACTCACCGACCAGTTCCTTGTGCAGGCTCTCGGTGGCATCCCTTGCCTCATTGGCCAGCGCAACGATGCGCGCGCAATGCGCATAGAAACCCTGGCCGGCTTCGGTAAGGCTCAGCTTGCGGGTAGTCCGGTGCAGCAGCGTCACACCGAGGATGCATTCGAGTGCACTGATGTGCTGGCTGACCGAAGAGGACGTCAGACCCAGCTCGCGAGCCGCCTTGGAAAAGGCGCCCAGCTCGACGACGCGGGAAAAGATCACCATGCGGGGCAGGTAATCCATGGCATTGTTTTTCATCGTTTCGCGGCAGGAGTCGAATGGTCAGCGGTGGACTATAGCGCGAGTACAGATGTGATGAGCAGATGAGCTAAGCAGGAGATCAGGGCCTTTTTCTCGTTTGACGGGATGCGACACGGCATTATTGCGATCACGTCGCCGCAGATCCGGACGTCGCCGGTTCGCGGGAAACGCTTCATGCCGTGTTTCTACCTGGAACTACGTCGTCTGCAACACGCCGCGCTCGATCTGGTCGCGTTCGATGGATTCGAACAATGCCTTGAAATTGCCTTCGCCGAAGCCTTCATCGCCCTTGCGCTGGATGAATTCGAAGAACACGGGGCCTAGTTGCGGCTTGGCAAAGATCTGCAGCAACAGGCGCTGTCCACCTTCGGCGCTGGAACCGTCGAGCAGGATGCCGCGCGTCTTCAGTTGTTCGGTCGGCTCGCCGTGTCCCGGCAGGCGCCGTTCCAGCATCGCGTAGTAAGTGGCCGGCGGCGCCGTCATGAACGGTGTGCCGGCCTGGTTCAGGCGATCCCAGGTACCGATGAGGTCATCGGTCAGTAGCGCGATGTGCTGGATGCCCTCGCCGTTGAACTGCATCAGGAATTCCTCGATCTGGCCGGAGCCCCTGGCCGATTCCTCGTTCAAGGGGATGCGGATCATGCCATCCGGGGCCGACATGGCGCGCGAGGTCAGGCCGGTGTATTCGCCCTTGATGTCGAAGTAGCGGATCTCGCGGAAATTGAACAGGCGCTCGTAGAACCCGGCCCAGTAGCTCATGCGGCCGCGGTAGACATTGTGGGTCAGGTGGTCGATCACCTTCAGGCCGGCACCCTCGGGATGGCGCTCCACCCCCTCGATGAATTCGAAGTCGATATCGTAGATCGACCTGCCCTCGGCGAAACGGTCGATCAGGTACAGCGGTGCCCCACCGATGCCCTTGATGGCCGGCAGGCGCAGCTCCATCGGTCCGGTCGGGATATCGACCGGCTGCGCGCCCAGTTCCAGTGCACGGGCGTAGGCCCGGTGCGCATCCTTGACCCGGAACGCCATGCCGCAGGCGCACGGGCCATGCTCGGCGGCGAAGTAGGCGGCGTGGCTGCGCGGCTCATGGTTGATGATGAAATTGATGCCACCCTGGCGATACAGGCTCACCTGCTTGGAGCGGTGTACCGCGACCTTGGCAAAGCCCATTGCGGTGAAGACGGTTTCCAGCAGGCCGGGCTGGGGCGAAGCGAATTCCACGAATTCGAAGCCTGCCAGGCCCATGGGATTATCGAACAGATCAGCCATGATTCTCTCTTGATGGTGAAGGTGATTCAATCAATGCACGCGTGCGCTTGTGCAGCGTGCTCAGCTTGCCTGCTTCAGGCGTTCGCGGCAGAAGACGTCGATCTGCGCGTCGCTGTAGCCCAGCTCGCGCATGATCTCGTGTGTGTGCTCACCGATCTTCGCAATCGGGCGGCGCGGTGGCAGGCGCTGGCCGTTGAGCGAGATCGGCAGCAACGGCATATCGGTCTGGCTGCCGTCTTCCAGGGTCAGCCTGGCCAGGCCGCCACTGGCCTTGAGATGCGGATCGTCGAACAACTCTTCCGGCCGGGAGATCGGCGCAAAAGGAATACCGCGCCGTTCCAGCTCCGGCCCCAGCATCGCGCCGTCCAGGCCGATCAGGGTGGTACGCAGGGTCTGCAACAGCCACTCGCGCAGCAGCACCCGCTGGTTGTTGGTCTGCAGGCGCTCATCGGCCAGCAGGTCGGGGCGTTCGATGAGTTCGCACAAGGCGCGCCACTGGGTATCGCCGGTGGCGGCAATGAACATCTGCTCACCGCCTGCCAGCTCGAACACGTCATACACCGCCCAGGCACTGATGCGCGCCGGCATCGGGGCAGCGGGCTGGCCGGTGACCGCGTATTGCTGCATGTGCTGGGCCGAGAGCAGCACGCAGTTCTCGAACAGCGCGCTCTGCACCTCCTTGCCCTGGCCGCTGTCACGGCGCTGGTACAAGGCCGCCAGCACGCCGATGGCACCGAACATGCCGCCCATGATGTCATTGACCGAGCTGCCGGCACGCAGCGGGCGTCCGACCGGGCCGGTCATGTAGGCCAGGCCGGCCATCATCTGCACCACCTCGTCCAGGGCCAGGCGCTTGTCGTACGGACCTTTCAGGAAACCCTTGTGGGAAACGTAGATCACCTTGGGATTGTGGACCCGCACGCTCTCATAATCGATGCCCAGCGCAGCCATGCGGCCGGGCTTGAAGTTTTCGATGAAGACGTCGGCGCTGCTGACCAGTTTCTGCAGGGCGGCGATGCCCTCTTCGCTCTCCATGTCCAGGGTCACGCTGCGCTTGTTGCGATTGAAGGTGCGGAAGAAACCGGCGCCTGCACCCAGCAGGCGCCGGGTGCCATCGCCACGCGGCGGTTCGACCTTGATCACGTCGGCACCGAGGTCGCCCAGGATCATGCCGCAGGTCGGTCCCATGACCATGTGGGACATCTCGACCACGCGAATCCCTTTCAGGGGCAAGTCTTCGCTGGCGGCCTGGTCAGGCTGATGTGCGGTATTCATGCTGCGGCCTTTTCAGAAAGGGGATGGGGGGTGGCGTAGCCCTGCGGCAGGCCGGCGCGGGCCAGGCTGCCGTAGAGCTGGACGCCCGGCAGGCTTTGTTGCAGCAACTCGCGCATGGCCAGCAGTTGGATCAGGTCGATGCCGCTGTGATAGTGCAGGCTGTCGAGCATGAAGATCAGGTCTTCCGTGGCGATATTGCCGGACGCCCCCGGCGCATGGGGACAGCCGCCGATGCCTCCCAGGGTGGCATCGAATTCGCGGATGCCATGCTCCAGTGCGATCAGGGTATTGGCCAGTCCCAGGCCCCGCGTATCGTGGAAGTGCGCAATGGCCAGCTTGTCCCCGGCGACCTGGCGGACCGCCCTGAGCACATCGTCTGCCTGGCCGGGTGTGGCGTGGCCGGTCGTATCGCCCAGTGCCAGCAGATCGCAACCCGCTTGCAGCACCAGCCGAGACACCTGCACGACCTCATCCACCGGCACTTGCCCCTGCAGGGTGCAGCCGAAGGCGGTCGACAGTCCTGCGATCAGGATGGGCCTGGCGGGCGCCTCGTCGATCAGCAGACGGATGCGGTGCAGTTCTTCCACCATCTCCTGCGGGCTCTTGCGTACATTGGCCTGGCTATGCGCCGCACTTACCGAGACGGGCGCGACGATGCGATGCACGCCCGCCTCCAGCGCACGCTGCGCGCCCTTCAGATTGGGCACCAGGGCCGTCACCGTGAGGCCGGGATAGCTCAGCGCATGGGCGATGACTTCCTGCGCATCGGCCATCTGCGGCAACAGGCGCGGCGGCACGAATGAGGCTGCTTCGATGTGGCGCACGCCGGCCGCGTAGGCGGCGTCGATCCAGCGTTTCTTGTCGTCGGTGGCCATGACCTGCGAGAGGCTTTGCAGCCCGTCGCGCAATCCGACTTCCTGGACGATGACCTTGTTGCCGCGGCTGTTCATGCTCTGATTTCCTTCACGTGCTTGGTTACTTGGAGAGTTCTTCCAGACGAACGCCATTGGTCTTGGGACCAAAGAAACCGATCGAGATCATTACCGCCAGCATCGCCGCGGTGATGCCGGCAAACACGCCGGTGACACCGAAGTCACGCAGGAAGAAGGCGATCAGGAACCCGGACAGCATGGCGCCGACCCGGCTGGAGGAATACACCATGCCCACCGCCTGGCAGCGGATGCGGGTCGGGAAGAGCTCGGTCTGATAGGCGTGGTAATTCACTGAGATCATCGATCCGCACAGGCTGATGAGGATGCCCAGCATGGTGAGCGGAACCGCCGATGTCATCTGCGAGAAACTCAGGCCAAAGATGACCACCGCTCCCGCACCGCCGACGATGAGCCATTTGCGCTGGATCTTGTCGGCCACGGTCATGACCAGCAGGGGACCGATGGGACTGGCGAAGGCGATGATGAAGGAATACAGCAGGCTCTTGGTCACCGTGATGCCCTGCGCGATCAGCAGCGTGGGCACCCAGTTGGCGAAGCCATAGAAGGCAATGGCCTGGAAGAAGTTGAATACCAGCAGCATGATGAAGCGGCCACGGTAAGGCGGTTGCCACAGTTCGCCAAAGGAAGCCTTCTCTTCCACCGGCTGCTGCACCACGGGTCGGGGTGCGGGCAGCTCGTGGCCGCAATCGCGCCGGGCATTGGCCTCGATACGCTGCATCGCTGCCTCGGCTTCGGCAAAGCGTCCCTTCTGCGCCAGCCAGCGCGGGCTCTCCGGCACCGAGCGGCGGATGAACCAGACCAGCACGGCGCCCACCGAACCGATCACCACCACCCAGCGCCAGCCATCGATACCGTAGGGCGTCAGCGGCACCAGCCAGTAGGACAGGATGGCGGCGGTCGGTGCGGCCATGAACATGGCTGCCTGGTTGAGCGACATGGCGCGTCCGCGCATGTGCTGCGGCACGATTTCGGTGATGTAGCTGTCGATGGTGACGATCTCGATGCCGACGCCGATGCCGGTCAGGAATCGCCACAGCAGCAAGCCTTCCGAGCTGGTCTGGCAAGCCATGACGAGCGAGCCGATGGAATACCACAGCAGCGAGACGGTAAAGATGGCGCGCCGGCCATATTTATCGGGCAGGAAGCCGAAGAAGAAAGTACCGACGAACAAGCCGGCGAAGGTGGCGGCGATAAAAGCACCGATGCCTTGCGAACCGAAGAAATGGGCGGTGGTGGTGCTGAGCAGGCCGCTCTTGACCATGCCCGGCGCGATGTAGCCGGTAAAGACCAGATCGTAGATTTCGAAGAAGCCGCCCAGCGAAATCAGCAGCACCAGGATCCACGCGCTGCGGGTCACGGGCAGCCGGTCCATGCGGGCGATGATGTCGGAAGCGGAGCCGGCCGTGGTCACGGTGGCGGCATTGGCGTGGAAGGGCAACGCCGAGGAAGGTGTACTCATCATGTTCTCCTGGCCTGCGCGGGCAGGCGCGATGGTGGAATCGTGGCGACGGTCCTAGCGGACCGAAGACGTGACTGGTGCCGAAGAAGACAATGAGGGCGATAAGCTGGGGTGGGTCACTGCGTGTCTCCTGTTGTGTTTCGCCGGTGCTGCCGGCGAGCTGTTTTGGGTGGCCTTCTCGATGGCCCGCTGATCGTCGTGGATCACGGGACGAGGCCTGAACAGGATTCTAGACTTCTCCAAAATGATTTACAGCGTTATATTGGAAGCTCTGACATTCCGAAATGGAAAGGCACATGCGAGACCTGGATCTGACGACATTGCGATTGCTGGTAGCGGTTTGCGAGCAACAGAACATGGCACGGGTGGCCGAGCAATCGCACATTGCCGCCTCCGCGATCAGCAAGCGCATTGCGCAGCTGGAGTCGAACCTGGGCGTGCGCCTGCTGGTGCGCACCCGGCGCGGCGTACAGCCGACCCCGGCGGGCCTGGCCTTGATCGATCATGCGCGCACGATGCTCTTTGCGGCCGAGCGCATCGAGACGGACGTGACCGCATTCGCTGGCGGCATCAAGGGCAAGGTCCGCATTCTGGCCACGCCATCGGCGATGGCGGAATCGCTGCTGGAGGATATTTCGTCCTTCATGCGCGAGCCGGTCAACAGCGAGATCAAGGTCGACATCGAGGAGTGCCTCACCAATGACCTGTTGCGCAACATGCGCGAAGGCAGTACGGCCATCGGCGTGTGCTGGAACCATGCCGACCTGGGTGAATTGCAGCAGCTGCCCTATCGCCAGGACCGCCTGGCCCTGGCGGTGCACCGCGACCATCCATTGGCGCGGCGCAAATCGCTGCGCTATGAAGACACGCTGGACTACGAACACGTGGGCATGCGGCCGGACAGCGCGGTGGTGGTCATGTTGCAGCGGGCAGCGGCGCAGATCGGGCGGCCGGTGCGCTATCGGGTGCTGGTCTCCAATTTCGATGCAGCCTTCCGGGTGGTGGCAGCCAACCTGGCCGTCGGGGTGATCCCGGTGGAGATCAGTACGCTGTATGCATCGGCTTCGCAGGTGAAGATGATCCCGCTGAAGGATGCCTGGGCGCAGCGGGAATTTTCCATCTGCTTCCGCGAACGGGAAGGCCTGTCGGTGCCGGCACGGCGTCTGGTGGAGCATCTGGCCAGGCAGGGGGCGGGATCGGACGGGATCAAAGGGAGGGTGAGGCGGTGATGAGTCAATATCATGCGCATCATAGATGTGATATTAAACCATATAAAGTTATATCTACAATACAAAGCATAAATAATAGGCGAACATAGATAATACATTAAACCCTATAATGTCATATCTATGAACGGAGAAAAGCATGCCCAAGAAACTCTCCACGGCGCAGGACTGGCCAACGCTGGTACAGGAACGCCTGACGACCTGGGGCAAATGTATTGCCACCCAGCGCCTGCGCCAGCGCATCACTGCCATTGATCTGTCTGCCCGGCTGGGAATCTCGCGGGTGACGCTGGCCAGGATGGAAAAAGGCGATCCCGGTGCCGGCGTGGGAGCCTATCTGACTGCGCTTCTTGCGCTGGGCCTGTTCGACCAGGCCGTACCGGCATTGCCTGCCGAGCTCTGGCAAGGTGACTACGGTCAGCGTGTCAGAACCAGCGGGGAGAAAAAGGGAGCTGACGACGATGACTATTTCTAAACCGGTCTACGTCTATCTGCAACGTCCCGACAATGGCGAATGGGTCACCGTTGGCCGGTACAAGACGGGCGGTCCTGGCGAAGGATTTTTCAGGTATGCCCCCTCTTACATCGAGGCCGGGCATACCTGGACCATTGACCCGCAGAACTTGAGGTTCTTGCCCGACAGGGATTTCCGGGCACAACGGTATCAAGGCCTGCATGACGTATTACGCGATGCCTGCCCGGATGCCTGGGGTCAAGCGCTGCTGCGCCGCGAACACAATCTTTCGGAAGATGCTCCGCCGCTGCAATACCTGCTCAAGGCCAGCAATCTGGACCGCTGGGGTGCGCTCGCCGTAGGCACAAGTGCCAAGCCGCCCAGTGCGCAAATGAACACACCTGGCCTGCCTCAACTCAATGAGGTGATTGAAGAACTGGCAGCACTGGCGGAGCATCGTCCTGCTCTGCGTGCCAGCATTCGCAAACGGCTGGTCCAGACCGCCAGCGTCGGCGGTGCGCGGCCCAAAGCGACGGTACGAGACGACAACGGACAGTTTTGGCTGATCAAGCCGGAGATTGCCACAGACGCTGGCCCTGTTCCCCTGCTTGAGCACGTCGGGCAGCAATGGGGTAGGGCCAGCGGATTGCACTTTGCTGAAACCGTCTATCACGCCGAAGCCGGCGGCAGAAAGACGGTACGGGTTCTCAGGTTTGACCGCACAGGTCAGCAACGCCACATGTGCGTGAGCGCCGCCTCCTTGCTGCAGGCCGAATACCCGGGGCGTCACGAGACGGACCGCTGGAGCTATCCGCGTCTGGCTGAAGAACTCAGGTTGGCGGGCGCGCCAAGTGAAGACCGTATCGAACTGTTTGGGCGCATGGTGTTCAATGCCGTCTGCGGCAACGATGATGACCATGTGCGCAATCATGCGATCGTCTATCAGGAAGACGAACGCCGCTGGCGCCTCGCACCAGCGTTTGACGTGGTGCCGAACCCGGTGGAAACGCCCGCCCGTCTGCACATGCAGCTATCACAGGGGCGCTTCGATATTTCCCGAGACGCAGTTCTGGCTGACGCACATCGTTTCGGATTTGCCAGTCGCGAGGAGGCCGCAACTTGGCTCGACAAGCTGCTGGCACGCATCACGGCCAGCTTTGACGAGCTTGCAGATCGCCTCGATCAGGAATGGCAAACCATGCTGCGCGAACGCTTGTCTCACAACGTCGCCATCCTGAGCGGCGGGCAAGAGCGCAACAACAGTTAGCTTGCTGCGCCTTCAATCGTCTCCCTGATCAGCCGCCGCATCACCTTGCCCGAGCGCGTACGCGGCAATTCGCTCGTGAGAATCATCCGGTGCGGCCGCGCCATCTTGCCGATGGCGGCGACCACGGCCTTGCGCAGGCGGGCTTGCAGCAACTGCCATCCCGCCTCATCGGGAAGAGGATCCAGCACCAGGAAGACCACCGGCACCTGCCCCCGCACAGGATGATCCATACCGACCACGGCCACTTCGGCCACCGCCGCATCTTCCAGCAACACCTCCTCGATCTCGCGCGTACCGAGCCGCTTGCCCGCCACATTGATGACATCATCAGTGCGGCCCAACACACGCAGATGGCCACCCGCATCGGCCAGCGCAAAGTCGAAAGTGGCATAGCGCCACTGTCCCTCTCCACGGCTCCAGTAAGTACGCAGGTACTGTTGATCGCGCTGCCACAAGGTACTGAGGCATCCCGGTGGCAAGACACCACGCACCATCAGCACGCCCTTGCTGCCCACGGCACAGGGTCGGCCGCTGTCCTCATCAACCAGCTCCAGGCAATAGCCCGCCGCTGCCAGCCCTGGCGACCCGCGCTGGCGCCGCAATGGGGTACGGCCATCCAGGTCGGTCAGCGGCAGGCCGAGGATGGGCGAGCCGGTCTCGGTCTGCCAGTAGTGATCGATGACGGGCTTGCCCAGTGCCTCTTCCAGCCAGGCCGTGGTCGGTTCGTCCAGTGGTTCGCCAGCCAGGAACAGGCAGCGCAACGAGGACAGATCCGCAGCATCGAACAGGCGCCGTCCGCCGCGCTTGAGCAGGCGCATCGCGGTCGCCGAAGACAGCATCAGCCCGACCTGGTAGCGCGCCACCAGGCGCCACCAGATACCCGCATCCGGACGCAGTGGCGAGCCCTCGTAGAGCAGGCTGCTCATGCCCGCCAGCAGGGGCGCATAGACACCATAGCTGTGGCCCACCACCCAGCCGAGATCGGAGGTGGTGAACATGGTCTGCCCCGGCGCACCCTGGAACAGCAGCGCCATCGACGTGGCCAGCGCCACTGCGTGACCACCGGTGTCGCGCTGCACGCCCTTGGGCTGGCCGGTGGTCCCGGAGGTATAGAGCAGATACGATGGCTCGTTCGATTCCAGCCACACGCAGGGCACCTCGGCCTGCAAATGGCGCGCACGCAGGTCGGCATAGTCATGGTCGCGCCCGACCGCGTTCTGCCAGGGCAGCAGGCCCCGGTCCACCACCAGCACCTGCGCGGACTGCCCGGCAAGATCGAGCGCCTCGTCCACCCAGGTCTTGTAGCTGACCGCCACACCGTTCTGGAATCCGGCATCGGCACACACCACCAGCACCGGCTGTGCATCACGCAGACGGCTTGCCAGGCTGGCCGGTGCAAACCCGCCGAAGACCACGGCATGCACCGCACCGATGCGCGCACACGCCAGCATGGTGATGGCGGCCTCGGCCACCATGGGCAGATAGACCAGCACCCGGTCGCCGCGCCGTACGCCGCGCTCCAGCAGGATGGCTGCCATGGCATTGACCTCGCGATGCAGCTGGGCGTAGCTCAGCACCCGCTCCTGCCCGGTCTCCTGCGAGACGAAGATCAGTGCCGGCTGCTGTGCACGCGCTGGCAAATGGCGATCCACCGCGTTGTAGCAGAGATTGGTCAGCCCACCGGCAAACCAGCGCGCGAACGGCGCGCGACTGTCGTCGAGAACCTGATCGAACGGGCGCTGCCAGTGGATGCGCTCCGCCTGCTCGCGCCAGAAACCCTGCGGGTCTTGCTGCGAACGGAGCATCAATTGTCCATAGGCGGAGGCGGCAGCCTCCACGGGATCCGGATGTGCTGGCCAATGCATGCGTGTCTCGCTCAGGCCGCTTGCGACAGTGCCGGCTGGCCGGCCTGGGCGCGCAAGGCCGTGATGTGATCGAACAGGTAGCGCGCATCACGGTCGATGCCGGAGAAGCGTCCCGAGCCCCAGGTGTATTGCCACGGCAAGCCGAGGAAGTACAGGCCGGGGGCGGCGGTCACGCCGCGCTCATGGCCGGGATAGCCACGGCCGTCGAAGATGGGCTCGGCGATCCAGCTGAAGTCGGTACGAAAACCGATGCACCACACCACGGCCGAGATGCCGCGCTCGCGCAGGTCCAGCGTGCGCACTTCCTGCGCCGGGGGCTGCCACACCGGCACGTAGCGCGCCTCGGTGGGTGCCTCGATCTGCTGCGCGGCGATGAACTTGTCGATGCTGTCCTTGATGCTTTCAGAGACCGCATCGGCCTCGTCGAGATAGCCCTTGAGACCACCGCCGAAACGCACCACGTCGCCCTCCAGTCCTTCGAACTTGCCGTAGAGCTGCATGCCTTCCAGCGCGAACTTGCGCAGGTCGATGTCACGCCCGCCATCGCGGCCGGTCACGTAGTGATTGGTCTTCTCGCGCACGCCCGTGCCCAGCGGGTGCTGGTCCACGGGGAGATCGTAGTACTTCATCTTGTCCAGCCATTCCACCACGTCCTTGCCGCGATAGGTGCGCGCCACGCGCGGTGCCTCGCCCACGCCGAGGTGCACGCGGCGACCGGCCAGGTGCAGGTCTTCGGCGATCTGGCAGCCGGACTGGCCGGTGCCGACCACCAGCACTTCGCCCTCCGGCAGCGATTGCGGATTGAGGTACTGGCTGGAGTGGATCTGCACGATGTCGGCTGGCAGGCGCTCGGCCGCGCGTGGCACCACCGGGATGTGATAGCCACCGACGGCGACCACCACCTGATCGGCCGTGTAGGCGCCATCGCTGGCAGTGATGTGCCAGCGCTCGCCCACGCGCCAGAGCTTCTCGACGGTCACGCCTTCGCGCACCGGGGGCTGGAAGCTGGCCACGAAACCATCGAGGTAGGCCACGATCTCGTCTTTCTTCATGAAACCGTAGGGATCGTCGCCGCGATAGGGATAACCGGGCAGGTTGCATTGCCAGTTGGGTGTGACCAGGCAGAAAGTGTCCCAGCGCTCATGGCGCCAGGCGTGGCCGACCTGGTGTTTTTCCAGCACCAGGTGATCGATGCCGGCCTGCTTCAGGTACCAGCTGATGGACAGGCCAGCCTGGCCGCCGCCGATGATGATGACGCCGTGATGGCGCGCTGCGCCTTGGGCTTGGGTGGACATGGTGTTCCTCTTGCAGTGATGTCGTGTTGAACGGAAAGTCGGTGATGAGGTGATCAGGGAATGAAGGACTCAACCCGGACCACGGGATCGGCAGTGCCCTCGAAGCGGGCCGCCGTTTCTTCGATGCGGCGCAACTGGTCCAGCGCCGACGAGCAGGCAAAACCATACTTCTCTCGCACCCGCTCGCTGCCGATGTTCAGCGCCGTGGCGCTGCGCTCGACGAACTCGGCCAGGGCATAGGTGCGGCCAACCTCCAGGTGTTCCTTGACCACCAGCGAAGGCGAGTAGCAATCGGTGACGGTATCGTCCGGCCAGCGGACACGAAAGTGCATTTCAGGCATGGTGTTCCTCTTGGAATGAGGCCGCTACAGGACAGCGGCTGATGAAATTTTCATAAAGCGCCACATGGCGGCTTGCCGAGCGCGTCCACGAAAACCGCGCACACACGGCCGCACCCGCCTCCACCATGGCTGTGCGTGCAGCCGGGTCGAGCGCGTGGGCGATGCCGGCAGCAATCGCAGCGGGATCATTCGGATCGACCCAGGCACAGCAGTCGCCATCGAGATATTCGGTAAAGGGCGCGATGCGCGAGACCACCACCGGCACGCCGCTGGCCATGGCCTCCAGCACCACCAGGCCGAAGCCTTCCTTCAGCGAAGGAAACACCAGCGCATCGGCACAGCGGAACAGTGCAGGCATGTCGGCATCGTCCACCTGCCCCAAGATGCGCACGACTCCGGCAGGCAGGGACGCTGCCTCCAGCTCGGCCTGGAACGCGCGCTGGTAACCGGCGTGATCGAGCACGCTGGCGCCGCCCGCAATGACCAGTTGCGCCTGCGGGTAGACGCGGCGCAGGCGCAGGAAGGCCTGCAGGATGCCCAGTGTGTTCTTGCGCGGCTCCACGCCGCCCACGGCCAGCAGCAACGGGGACCCCGTGAGCCCCAGCGACTGTCGCAAGGCCTGCTCATGCTGTCCCGGCCGGGGCGCGTAGCGCGCCATATCGACACCATTGGCGACCAGCTCGGCACGGATGCCGTGCTCGCGCTGCAGGATGTCCTGCCAGGTGCGGCTGACGCACAGCACCAGGTCGGCAGCGCGATAGCCGCGCGCCTGCCAGTCATGCAGCCGCACATCGTCGAACTGGTCGAGATGGTGCACGGTGCGCACATAGCCGTCGATCACGCCGCGCTCCGTCAACGTGGCCAGCGCATTGGCGCTGATGGAATCCTGGGCATGGCAGATATCGAAGCGCGCCATGTCGATCTGATCGAAGCAGCGCAGGTAATCATCGATGCGCTGGCGCACCATATCAGCCACGTCCGCGCACTGCACCGGCCCCGGCACCGCAAGGAAGGTGCAGGCGGCGCGCCGGAACAGTCCACGGCCGCGTGCATCGGGCGCGAACAGCGTGGTCTCGTGACCCAGCGCCTGCAAGCTCTCCGCCAGTTGCAGCGCATGCACCACGCCGCCGCGCGGGTTGACGGAATGAGTCAGCATGGCGATGCGCAGGTGTGGTGACGGTTGCATTCATGCCTCCCGGCGCAAAGCGCAGCCGATCAGCGCTTCGTCATTGAGATTCCAGAACGGCAGGCGCTGCCCTTGTATGCACAGATCGAGCTGGCCGCTGTCGTCGATGCGTCCAATGGAGGCGGCCGCGATGTCGCGTGCCGCAAAGCGCGCCAAGACCTCAGGCAGGTCATCGTCGGCCACGCTGAGCAGGAAACCGTAGCTGGGGAAAGCCGTGAGCCAGCGTGTGAAATCCACTCCCGGCGGACAAGGCAAAGCATCAAGGTCAATCACCGCGCCCTTGCCGGAACACTCCAGCAGCATCAGGGCGGTACCGATCACGCCGGCCATGCTGATGTCCTTGGCAGCGCGCGCCAGGCCCTGCTCGGCCAGTTCGGGCAGCAATTCAAGGTCGGCGCGCAGGCGCTCGGCGGGCGCGCCGGTACTGGCGTTCCAGTAGGCATAGGGTTCCTGGAAGCGGCCGCGCAGATCGATGGCGGCCACCAGGTGTTCTCCGCTGCGGGCATCGAAACTGGTCAGCAGGCGCCTGGCCCGGCCGATGATGGACACCGACAGCTGCTCGCGGTCATTGCGGCGATTGCTGTGCCCGCCCACCAGCGGCACGCCATACACGCGCGCCCCCTCGGCCAGTCCGGCGAGGATGGGCTGCGCGGCCTCGCCGCCACGGCTCCACAGGGCATCGACCACCGCCAGCGGACGGCCGCCCATGGCATAGATATCGCTGACGTTGACCATCACCCCGCAGTAACCGGCAAACCACGGCTGCTGCTCGACGAACTCGTTGATGAAGCCTTCGATGGCAAAGAGCAGGTAGCCATCGCCATCGGGAATGGCCGCGCAATCATCGCCCACGGCCAGCGTATGGCCCTGGTGCTGCATGGCCGGCGCCAGCGGCAAAGCCTGCACCACCGCATCGATATCGCGCTTGTGGGCGATGCCGCGCGAGGCGCGCAGATCCTGCACGATCTGCGCCAGCGAGGACGAGGTGTCGCGCGCGTTCATGGCCGGCGCTCCTCGCGGCCACCCACCAGGAAACCGATATCGCCATCGCTGATGGGCGGATAGAAGTTCAGGTCCGCCTGCATCTGATGATGCGGCAAACCGTGCACCTCGATCTCGGCCAGGGTGTGCCAATGCAGGCGGCGGAACAGCGGTGCATTCTGGCTCTGCACCTGGGCCAGGAAAGTATGGCAGCCATGCGCATGGGCGGCGCAGACAGCCAGCCTGATGAGGCCGCTGCCGACCGAACCGATACGGCGCGCATGCTGCGCCACGGCCAGGCGCGAACCGTGCCAGACACCTGGCGCAGATTCGTGGATTCGCACCGTTCCTACGACTTCACGGCAACCGTCGTCACGCTCCAGCACGGCCACAATGGGCATGGCAATGTCATCGATGGCATCGGTGTCGTCGTCGCGGAAGACCCCCTGCTCGGTGCAGAAAACGTCACGGCGCAGGCGGCGTGCTTCTTCGCGCTCCCACCGGTCCAGCGCCAGCTTGATGCGCACGCCCTGGGCCTGTACCTCATGCGCCAGCGCAGTTTTTTCAGCCACGTCGCTCATGTCATTTCCTTTCGAACGAAGAGAGGGACGAACAGGCGCCGCACTTGCCACAGCCTGCCTTGGCATCGCCTGAGCGCATGCCGGCGTTCTCCAGCATCTCTGCCAGCGGTGCGAGCAGGCGGCGCATGGCGGCGGCATCGGGGGAAGGATGGTCTTCGAGCGGCGTGCCCGAGATGGGCACGAAGGGCACCACGAAGGGATAGACGCCCAGCGCGATCAACTGCTCGCTCATGCGCAGGATGGCCTCGTCGCTGTCGCCCAGGCCGGCCAGGATGTAGGTGCTGACCTGGCCACGCCCGAAGACCTCGACGGCAGCGGCAAAGGCGTCCATGTAGCGTTGCACGGGCACGGTGGCCTTGCCCGGCATGATGCGCTGGCGCACCTCGGGCGTGACCGCCTCCAGGTGCATGCCCAGCGTATCGATGCCTGCATCGTGCATGCGGCGGAACCAGGCGTCGTCGTCGGGGGGCTCGCACTGGCCCTGGATCGGCAGGTTCACCGCCGACTTCACGCCGAAGGCGCTTTCGCACAGGATCTGCGCGCCCCGGTCGGTGGCATTGGGCGTGCCAGTGGTCATGACCATGTGCCTGACGCCATCCAGCAATACCGCCGCGCGCGCGACTTCGCCGAGTTGCTCGGGGGTCTTGCGTAGGATGGTGCGGCCGGCCGCGAGCGACTGCCCGATGGCGCAGAACTGGCAGGACTTGCGGCGGCTCTCGTAACGGATGCAGCTCTGCAGGATGGTGGTCGCCAACACGTCGGCGCCATGCAGGGTAGCAATCTTGCCGTAGGGGATACCGTCGAAGGTCTGCATCTTGTAGAAGCGCGGCTGGCGCGGGAAGGACACCACGCCCACCTCCACGCCATCGCGCAGGATGCGCGAGGCGCCATCCGCGCCGGGCTGGGTCGCCACGTAGGGCGAGGACCAGGCGCCGGCCGTGTGAACCGGGATCATCACGGTATGGCCATCGACGGTGACCGCCTTGTGATCCGACGGCCCGGCCCCACCGCGCCGGCTCTGTGCGCCGGCGCCGGGATCGTCAAGACGCAGTCCTAAGGATTGCAGTTCCGAGATCAACTCCATGGGGGCCTTGCGGCTCGGACGCTGGGGATGCAACTGGATGACGGCTGTCTGCATGATGGGACCTCGTGGAAGGATGAGTGACAGGAGCAGGCTGTTCCGCCGGGAACAGCGAAGACATGGGAGAAGTACGGCGATCATCGATCACCAGGTGCAGCAGTTCGGGGCGCGCATAGTGCCCCACCGAATCCATCATGCGCTTGCGCTTGGTGACCAGTTCCATGTCCAGGTCGGCCACCAGGATGCCTTCGCCGCTGCGCAGGGGTTCGGCCAACAGCTTGCCTTCCGGCGAGACGATGGCGGTGCAGCAGCCACCGCGCAGCGCCTTCTGCGCCTTGGGATCGGGCTCGATGGCGGCGATCTGTTCATCGGTCAGCCAGCCGGTTGCATTGATGACGAAGCAACCCGACTCCAGTGCGTGATGGCGGATGGTGACCTCCATCTGGTCAGCGAAGATCTGCCCCACCATGGAACCGGGGAACTGGGCGCAATGGATTTCTTCGTGCTGGGCCATGAGGCTGTAGCGCGCCAGCGGGTTGTAGTGTTCCCAGCAGGCCAGCGCCCCCAGGCGCCCCACGGCGGTAGGCACCACCTTCAGGCCGCTGGCATCGCCCTGCCCCCAGATCATGCGCTCGTGATAGGTCGGCGTGATCTTGCGGCGTTTCAGCACCAGCTCGCCGTCGGCATCGAAGACCAGCTGCGTGTTGTAGAGCGTGCCATGGTCGCGTTCGTTGACGCCCAGCACCACCACCGTGCCATGCGCGCGTGCCGCTTCTGATACTGCCTGGGTCACGGGGCCGGGCACCGTCACCGCACGCTCGTAGAGCAGCAGGTGTTCCGGACCTGACGCAAAGGGCGGCCGCACGAAGGAGAAGTACGGATAGTAAGGAACGAAGGTTTCCGGAAACACCACCAGTTGCGCGCCTTGTCTGGCAGCGTCGGCAATGGCCTGGCATACCTTGGCCACGGTACCGAGTTCGCTGTCGAGGTCGGGCGCGATCTGCACCGCCGCCGCCCGTACCGTTCTCTTGTGGATGCTCATGCGCCGCCCCTTTCCATTACAGGGTCCAGGTGTCGAGGATGAAGGCATTGTCGCGACGATGCAGCAGCACCAGGTCGAGCACGTCCAGCGGATTGATGGGGCGGATGCCCGGGATCAGCGAGGGCTCACCGTGGCCGTACAGCGCCTGCAGGGCGAAGCGGCAGGCGTAGACCTTGCCGCCCTCTTCCATGAACTTGACGATCTGCTTGTTGAAGTTCTGGTGACCGGGGAAGGCTTCGTCACCCAGCGTGGGGAAACCGCGCTGCACGCCCAGCGTCACGCCGGGACCATAGAGCAGGATGGAGGTCTCGAAACCCTTGCGCTTCAAGCGGGTTGCCTGCAGCAGGTTGACGAAACCGATCGAGCCTTCGAAGGCCACCGTATGAAAGGTCACCAGCGCTTTTTCTCCCGGCTGGGCTTTGACGTCTTCGAACACCTTCTCTTCATAATCCACCAGGAAATCGCCGGGGGCGTGGGCTGCTTTGGTGACTGCGGGCATGGTGATACTCCTCTCGATTGCTGTTGGTCTGCACTTGGGGAAGTGGTCCGGCGACCTCGCCGCGACGCTGGCATTGAATGCATCAGGCATGCCACCAGCACCCCGTCAATGTGCGAATTGACTGCATAAAAATCCCGTCAATCCTCCCTTCGCAGAATGGAATCCAGCATCTGCGCGGCTTGCCGAATCGTCGCTTGCAGCATGGTTTTTGGGCCATATGAAGCAATCCATTCAATCGCTCCATACAATCGGACGGCATCACGCAAACCCTTGTGCACCCTGGCGTTGCGGCGCGTCTTGAGATGGTGCAGAGCGCTGCGCGCGGATGATGCAAGACGGTGCACTTTTGTACCTGCACGGCAGAGATTGGATGGAATGCAAATTGCATTCAATCTAACCAGTCGATGCAGTCAATATTGAAGTCAGGAAACAAGGAAGTTGCCATGACCAAGAACAGCGCCATGTGGGTTCCCAAATTGAAGAAAGGTAGCGGTCCGCTTTATCTGGCCATCGCCAATGCGATCGCCGAGGACGTCGCCACGGGCCACCTGCAGCCCGAGCAGCGGCTACCGCCGCAGCGCAAGCTGGCCGAGGTACTGGACCTGGACTTCACCACGGTCGCGCGCGCCTATACGGAAGCGCATCGGCGCGGACTGGTGGATTCGGTGGTGGGACGCGGCACCTTTGTCTGTGGCAAGCGCCGCCCGCGCATCCCGCGCGTGACCGAGGGCCGGCCCAACGTCGACATGTCGATGAACATGCCGCCCGAGCCGGAGTCGCCGGAGCTGATGGAGTTGATGCAGTCGGGCTGGAACAAGGTCAATGCACGCCTGCGCGACCTGATGCGTTATCAGGATTTCGGTGGTTCGCCCGAGGATCGCGAAGCCGGTGCGCTATGGCTGCGCCGGCGCGGGCTGGTGGTGGAACCGGAACGGGTGCTGGTGACGCCGGGGGCGCAATGTGCGCTGCTGGCCATCCTGACCATGCTGGTCGGCCCGGGCGGGGTGCTCTGTTGCGAGGACGTGACCTACCCCGGCCTGCGCGCCCTGGCCGGGCATCTCAACATCAAGCTGGTCGGCTTGCCGATGGACAATGAGGGCATCGATGCGGTGGCCTTTGCCGGGGCCTGTGCGCAATATGCGCCGAAAGCGCTGTATTGCAATCCCACCCTGCTCAATCCGACGACGTGCACGACTTCGGCATCGCGCCGTCAGGCGCTGGTGGAAATCGCCCGTCACTATGAAGTGGCCATCATCGAGGATGATGCCTATGGCTTCCTGCCGCGTGTCGCGCCGCCGGCCATTGCCAGCATGGGGAGCGAACTGACCTACTACGTCACCGGGCTGGCCAAGACCGTGGGGGCCGGTTTGCGGATTGCCTATATGGTGGCGCCTGATGCCGCCTCGGCGGCGCGCCTGACGGCGGCACTGCGTGCGACTACGGTGATGGCTTCACCGATTACCTCGACCCTGGCGACTTATTGGATACGCGATGGCGTGGCGGATCTGGCGCTGGCCAATATCCGCAAGGAGTCGATGGCGCGGCAGAAGATAGCGGCGCGTATCTTGCCTGAACATGGGTATGCCTCGGAACCGGAGGCTTTTCATTTGTGGGTGAAACTGCCGGGGGGATGGCAGGCCAGTACGTTTTCAGCGCAGATGCGGGCCAATGGGGTGGCGGTGGTGGGGGTGGATGCGTTTGCGGTGACTACTGCGCCGGTGCAGGCTGTGCGTGTTTGTATTGGGGGGATTGCCAGTCGGGGGGATATTCAGCATGCGTTGACGTTGATGCGGGATACCTTGGCGGAGCAGCCGTTGGTTAGGGCGGCTGTGGTTTGATCGTTCATAGGGACGGCAGTTGGCTACCCCGAACGTCTGGCGATGTGTGCCAGTGAATCAACCCGCATTTTCGCCCCGTCCAGCACGACTACTCAGCCGTCAAATTGTTGTCAGGCGCGTGTGCGAAGATTCTCGGTTCTGATCAAGGCCCGAGAAACAATCATGCGCTTTATGAAAAATAGCTTTTCGCCATTTCCGCTGATGTTGGCACTTACTCTGAGCTGTATGTCGACGGCGGCGAGTGCCTTCGATCACCCGGGTGCATTACACAGCCAGTCCGATCTGCTGCGTATGAAAAAGAATGTGGCTCATCTGGAAAAACCCTGGATTGACAGCTGGAACCTGCTGATCGCCAATCCCCATTCATCGCTGACGTGGAATCCCAGGCCTGTTGAGATTGTTTATCGAGGCAAGGATGGTGAAGGACATGGCGAAAATTACGCCAGCTTATTTAACGATGCGGCGGCAGCTTATGCGCTTGCATTGAGGTGGAGCATCAGCGGAGACGATAGATATGCCGACAGAGCTGCATACATTCTTGACGCATGGTCCGACCGACTGAAAACGATCAGCGGGAGTTCTGACAGATTCCTGGCCTCAGGGATCTATGGCTATCAAATTTCCAATGCTGCCGAACTCCTGAGAGGGTACAAAAAGTGGCCGCAGAAAAACTTCGCTCGCTTCAAACAAATGATGCTCGACGTTTTCTATCCCATGAATCACGATTTTCTTGTGAATCACAATGGGGCGAAGATCGACCACTATTGGGCCAACTGGGATTTGGCAAATATCGCCTCGATGATGGCGATCGGAATATTGGCCGACAAGCAGGAAATATTCGATGAGGCTGTCGACTACTTCAAACATGGGAAAGGCAACGGTTCCATCAATCATGTGGTCTGGAAGATCTATTCTGATGGGCTGGGGCAGACTCAAGAAAGTGGTCGCGACCAAGGGCACAACACCTTGAATGTCGGATTATTGGGTGCGATATGCCAGATGGCTTGGAATCAAAAAGTGGATCTGTTCGGCTATGAGGACAACCGAGTATTAAAGGGTGTTGAATACGTCGCCAGATATAACCTCGGCTTTGACGTCCCCTACACTACATACAAGAACAGTGATGTCACTCAAGAAGTGATCTCTCCCGACGGACGCGGAGACATCCGACCTGTATGGGAGCTGTTCTATGCTCACTACGTGGTGCTCAAGGGCCTGGAGGCGCCGTATACCAAAATGTCCGCAGAGAAGGTCCGCCCTGAGGGTGGAGGAGGAAATTACGGCCCCAATAGTGGTGGTTTTGATCAGCTCGGCTATGGAACGCTGACTTACAGTTTGCGATAAGAAGAGTGCGCCCAGGTTGTACTCAAACATATAAACAACATTCGGCAATCTAAACTTACGCCGAGCGAGCTCTCCGACTCGGCCCCTACAAACGCTCTCCGTAAAAAACAAGGAGCACATCAAGGTAGCAAATGCGATTGAGATTCGCCTTGCAGATCAAGATTTGCTTCCTCGGTTTTCAACTCTGTAGCTAATGTTTACGGCGCGCTGCCTCCAGACCGGTCGCAATGGGGTCATGAATTGTGCTCAATTAACACTGGTTATATCGGATTACTGTACCTTCACGATCACATAAGCCGTCGAAAATACCCTGCCCGCCGTGACCGTCTGTCCTGGCAGCTTCTGCAAAGTGGCAGTGAGCCTCTTCTCCACGGTGAACTGTCCGGTAGACGCTGGAGCTGAAGGTGGGCGTGGCTTGCAGCGTTGCTGGCCGGACGCGTTCAGACGGTGCCAGCCGGCACTGGCCCCCGCAGGAAACGCGCTCGGCAGCCAGTGTCCGCTCAATGATGAGCTCAACCATTGCATCTGCTGGTGACTCTCAGCGTCGCTGAGACTGATTCCCACACCCTTGGCCACGCTCGGATCAGTGCCATAACCGTCGGAGAGAAGGTAGCGCACTCCCTGAGCCTGATTGACATAGCCCATCAGCCGCGCGGCTGCCAGCGCGCCGGGCGAGACCTGGATGCCGAAGGCGGTCTGATTGTCGTCGGTTCCCGGTTGGAAGGGCGGCGTACTGTTGACGCCCTCGTCGCAGCGGAACGTCAGGGTGAACTCCGCCTGCCGGGTGTCACCCTGATTGAGCTCGGTCTCGGAGATCGCCGGAAAAACCACTTCCGGCGTGACGTTCTGCACCATACAAGAAGGCAGCACGCTAAGCGTGGCGCCCATGCGCATGCCGAAGGCAATGCCATTGGCCGCACCGAAAAAGCGATAGCGATAAGCGTGATCCTCCCCATCATCATCGGTGTCGCCACTGGCCCGGTTATAGCCCGGCCCGCGCAACATCAGGTAGCCATTGGGTTGGGTGCAGGTGTAGGCGACCGCCGCCCAGCGCTGGTTATCGGGTGCCCCGGCACACCAGTTGCTGGTGCCGGTGCCGGGTGACAGGTCTGACACACGCGCCACCTCGGCCTTGATCGGACTAAGGTGCTTGGCGCGGATGAGGATCTTCTTGGCGGCCTGATCAATGTCATAGGTATCGAGCCGGCTGGACTGGTAATAGCGCGATAGCACCTTGCCCGAACGCAGATGGGTGAGCCGGATGGCCACACCAGGAAACCAGGTCCGGTAGAAGCCATAGAGTCCATCCTTGGTGCCGATCTCCGCAAAGCCACCCACACGATCATCGCCATTGGTGGAAAACACTTCATAGATCTGGCCGGCATCGGCGAGATCGCAGGTCCACAGCAGCGTGTCGCCATCGATGCCCGAGGCTTCGGCAGCGGTGGCCACGGCGGTTCCCAGCATGCTGCCCACGGGCTCGATCTCGGTGCTGGCGAGGTTGATACGGCCGAACCAGAACTGTGCAGAGCCTCCATCGCTGAGCGGCGTGAACGGATAGCTGGATCGGTTGTTGCGCTTGCAGGTCGCCTGTGCCGCCGGCGCCGCCAACAGACACAGCGCGAGCGCCACCAACAGCAGGCGCCAGGCACCACGGGCGCCGCGCCATGCGCGACAGGATGGACGGATTGACATGAACTGGTTCTGGCAAGGATGGACAAGCACGACATCATCCCCGCAGATCGGGACCGGATACATGGGCCGATTCCTCAATTGGCATGGGCCTTCACCCATTTTCCGCCGCCCCGGGCTTTGGGATTTTGCCCATACCACATTCAGGTCTCGCCCCATCCGGAATGGGCCTTGCCCGATCCACACGCAGCATGGGTGGCGCCTAAGATTTGCCTGATGTTCGGCACTTCGGTTGCGGCCCGCATTCTCCGTTGAAAGCAACCGGTTCCTTTTGGGAGGTAAACATGAAAAAGCACTTTGTCATCCTGATGCTGGTCTCGCCATCGCTGGCGATGGCGGCTGGCAACACGATCAATTTCCGCGGCCAGGTCAACCAGCAGACCTGCCAGGTGATGGTCGATGGCGCAGCCAATCCGGTGGTCCTGCTGCCCACGGTAGCATCGGGGGATCTGGTGGCCGCTGGCAGCGCAGCCGGGGAAACCCCATTCGTGGTCAGCGTCAACGGCTGTTCCTCCTCGGCGTCGGACAGCCTCAAGATCAAGACCCAGTTCCTCGCCAGTGCGGCCACCAGCGGAAACAACATCCCCAACCTGGGGACGGCCAAGAATGTGGCGCTGCAATTGCGCAAGAGCGTCGGCGGCGACGCCATCAGGCTGGTCGGCGGCAGCGCCACCTCGGTCGATGGACTGGAGATCGCCGCTGGAGCCACCAGCGCCTCGCATACCTTCTCCGTGCGCTACGTCTCGGAAGCCGGTTCGGCCACCGCCGGCTCGGTAATCGGCTCTGTGCAATACGCTCTGGACTACCTCTGAGACCCTGGCAGGGCTGATCCGGCGGATCAGTCCGCGCAGCGCCATTCCGAGGTGCGGGCACCGCAAGCGCGCCCTCGCACCTGCCTTTGCGCCAGCGCCCCATGCGCTGGCTGAACAGGCCCTAGCCCATTCCCCTTCGCATCGCTTTCATCGCCCCCGGCGCCATGCTCCGGGACGGCTGCCGTTTTCGACATGAAAAGAACACATTTGCTCGCAGGACTGCTCATGGTGCTGGTATTCATTGCAAGCGCTGACGCCCACGCCAGCGTGACCATGCTCGGCACCCGCGCCATCTATCCCGCCAGCGCGGGCGAACAGGCGCTGCGCTTCAGCAATCCCGACGATCATCCAAACCTGGTCCAGATCTGGCTGGATGATGGCCGCACAGGCGCTACGGATGGTGCGGAGAACCTGCCCTCACCGTTCTTGGTTATCCCCCCGGTATTCCGCATGGAGCCCCGCAGCGGCCAAGTGGTGAGGCTGTCCTATGTGGGCGCGACGCTCCCGCAGGACAGGGAGTCGCTGTTCTTTCTCAACTTCCTGCAGGTACCGGCATTGAAAGCCGGTTCGGTCGGCGACAACCAGCTGGTGCTCACCGTGCGTAGTCGCATGAAAGTGTTCTATCGTCCGGCGGGTCTGGACAGCGAAGCCGATGCGGCACGCGCACCCGATGCACTGAGCTTTGCGATCGATAGCGCTGGCGCTGCTGCAAGCATGGTGGTGCGCAATGCCAGCGCCTACCACGTGGTCCTTCAGCAGGCTGCGCTGCTGGTCAATGGGCAGCCGCAGGCGCTGGTCCGCGCCACGTTGATCCGTCCCTTCCAGGAACTGCGCTGGCCGCTGCCACAGATGCCTGTGGAGTTGTCCAGGCTGCGCATGCAGTTGCGCATCGTCAACGATGTCGGTGTAGAGGTCGTGCGCGACTATCCTGTGCAATGACGGTGATGGCGATGAAGCACGCTACATCGCCGTCGCGCGGCGCCGCATGGACCATTCTGTCGATCGGAACCGGTCTGCTGTGCATGGAACCGGCGGCAGCCACCCAACCCGAATCCTCCTATCGTTTCCTCGAAGCACTGGAAATGGCCTCGCCGATCAACAAGGGCAGTCTGTCGCGCTTCAACCGGATCGGCAATATTGAGCCCGGAGTCTACAGCGTGGACATCTTCCTCAATGGCAGCTTCAGCCATCGCCGCTCGCTGCGCTTCGATCTTCTGGAAAGCCGGGGTGTAGCACCCTGTTTCAAGGCCGAGGATGCAGCGCTGCTCAATCTGCGTCCCGATCTGGTGGCGCAACTAGGGCAGCGTGAATGCGCTCGCATTGATGAGCTGGCGGCGGGTGCCCAGGCCGTGTTCGACCTCGCCAACTTGCGCCTGAACGTCACCATCCCGCAATCGCAGCTCAAGCATGTGGCGCGCGGCCATGTCGATCCCGAACTCTATGATCCGGGCCAGACCATCGGTTTCATCAACTACAGCATCAGCCAGTACTACGCGCGCACCGCCCAGGCCACCAGCGCCTCGACCTACGGCTTCACCAATAGCGGCGTCAACCTGGGACTGTGGCGACTGCGCCAGCAGGGAAGTCTGGGCTACGACAGCCGCAACGGCCTGAGCTGGAATCCGGTGCGCACCTATGTCAAGCGCGCACTGCCGCAATGGACCAGCGAGCTGACGGCAGGCGAGAATTTTACCTCGGGCTCGCTGCTATCAGGATTGGCCTACCAGGGAGTGGAGCTGAGTTCGGATGAACGCATGCTGCCTGATTCCCTGCGCGGCTATGCGCCCATCATCCGCGGCTCGGCACGGACCAATGCGCAAGTCATCGTCAGTCAGAAGGGACGCGAAATCTATCGCACCACGGTGGCACCGGGCAGCTTCGTCATCGATGATCTCTACCCGACCAGCTACAACGGTGACCTCGACGTGACGGTGATCGAAGCCGATGGCTCGCGCGCGCACTTCAGTGTGCCGTTCTCGGCCCTGCCGGAATCGATGCGTCCAGGCCGTTCGCGCTACAGTCTGACGCTTGGCCGTACGCGCGATACCGATACGCGGGCGCTGTTCGTGGACGCGCTCTACCAGCGCGGCATGAGCAACACCATGACGGCCAGCCTCGGCTCTCGCCTGGCCCCAGGCTACCAGTCGGCAGTGCTGGGAACCACCCTGGCGGGTCCGTTGGGATCGGTCGGCCTTGCCCTGAACTACTCGCATGCCAACACCGGTCGCAAGAGCAGCGGCGGCTGGATGACGGGCCTGTCGTACTCGCGCTCCTTCGACGCCACCGGCACGCAATTCTCCATCGCCAGCTACCGCTACTCGACGGCAGGCTACCGTGAGCTGGGCGACGTCCTCAGCGAGCGGGCTATCTGCCGTAACGGCCATTGCGCGTTGGGCAACTCCCTGAGCTACCAGCAGCATTCGCGCTTCGATCTGTCGGTGAGCCAGCAACTGGGCAGCGTCGGCTCGCTCTATCTCTCCGGCCTGACGCAAACCTTCTATCACGACCGCAGTCGCATCACCCAGCTGCAGTTCGGCTATTCGACCATGTGGAGAAACGGCATGAGCCTCAACCTGGCATTCCAACGGCAGCAGGTCAGCGCCGTTCACGGCTCCCCGCAAGTACGCGACGGCAACCTGCCGGTGACGGCGCGACCGGGGTCATCGGTGATGCTGTCGCTGTCCATTCCGCTGGGCAGCCCCGGTGGTGAGCGCCCCTCGCTGAACACCTCGGTCGTCAAGGCGGACGGACAAGACCAGTACCAGACGCAACTTTCCGGGATGCTACCGGGACCGCACAATGTCAGCTACGGCGTGGGCGCCAGCCATGCGCGAGGGGGCGGGCAGGACAGCATCAATGGCAACCTCGGAGCGCGTCTTTCCAAGGCCAACCTCAATCTGAACCTGGCGCACGGCCGCGACTATTGGCAGGCCTCTGCCAATGCACGTGGTGCACTGGCAATACATGGCGGCGGCATCACCTTCGGCCCCTATCTTGGCGACAGCTTCGCCCTGGTGGAAGCGAAGGGCGCCGAAGGCGCAAGGCTCTTCAACGGCCAGGGTGCCGTGATCGATGGCAACGGCTTCGCGCTTCTGCCGTCGCTGTCCCCCTATCATCGCAACGTGGTGGAACTGGCCACCACCGGCGTGAACGGAAAAAGCGAAATTCTGGAAAGCCAGCGCATCGTGATTCCCTATGCGGGAGCCACGCTCAAGCTCAGCTTCAGGACCCGTGCCGGCCATGCCATGCTGATGAGGCTGCTTCGCGAGGGTGGCGATCCCTTGCCCATGGGCGCTGACGTCCTGGATCAGCGCGGCGAGGTGGTGGGGATGGTAGGACAAGGCAGCCAGGCCTATCTGCGCAGCGACCAGCTGCGCGGCAAATTGCTGGTGCGCTGGGGAGAGGGGCCGCAGGAACGATGCGCCGTCCAATACGATCTGAACGGCCAGGACCTGTCATCACCACTACTGCGTCTGCAAGCGCGCTGCATCGCTGCGCCCAGACGCGAGCAATTCCTGCCGGCCGACGCCAGCCGGCCCGATGTGCGACAAGGCCGCCAATGAAGCGCAAGCGGATCGGGATGGTTGGCCGCGCGAGCGCGTGGATGCGTGTCTGCCTGCTGCTGGCGATGGCACTGTGCAGCCGCACGCAAGCCGGGGTGATGCCTGAGCGTACCCGCGTGGTGTTCAGCCAGGGGGCAGGCGAAATCAGCGTGCGCCTGGCCAACACCAATGACTACCCGGTGGTGGTACAAAGTTGGGTGGATCAGGGCGAAGGCAGCCTGGCACCCGACATGGTGCTGTCCTCAATGTTCGTGATGCCCTCGGTGCTGCGGCTGCAACCCCACGATATCAGCCAGGTCCGTGTACTCTACACGGGCGAGCCGCTGCCGGCAGACAGGGAGTCAGCATTCTGGCTCAATCTCTATGAAATCCCCCTGCTGCCCGCGCATGCCGAACCACAGCAGGGATCGCGCCTGGTGCTGGGACTCAATACCCAGATCAAGGTGTTCTATCGCCCGCCAGGCGTGCCCGATCCCGCTGCGCAATGGCACACCGCCCTGCACTTCCAGCTGCATCGGGAACCGCAGCAATGGGTACTGACATGCCGTAATGACAGTCCCTATTTCGTCTCGTTTGCCGCGCTCGTGCTCAGCGATGGCGCCCGACAGTTCATGCCTGCCGTCGCGCCTGAAAGGATGGTCCCGCCCTTCGCTCAGCAGCGCTACCCGCTTGATGACAGCGACAGCCTCCCTCCATGGCAGGCGCCACGCCTGCACTATCAGATGCTCGACGATGCCGGACTCACCATTGAACACGACGCCACGTTGGCCGTGCCAGCTGTTCCCTGAACGGAGATGACATGTTAGACCTTGCCTCCACCGGTCCTCAGGCTGGCACGCTACCGATATCACGCGCGCAGCTCTTGCAGGCCTTGCGCCAGCGCCAGTTCCACCCCTTCTTCCAGCCCATCGTCGCCGCAGACGGGAACTGGATAGGCGCCGAGATCCTGATGCGCTGGCAGCATCCGCGTGCCGGCGTGCTCGCCCCCGGCCACTTCCTGGCCAGGCTGGACGAAGAGGAACTGCTGGCGACTGCCACGAGGCAGATGCTTCGCCAAGTGCGGCTGGCATGGGTGCAGTCCCGGCTGAAGCTGCAGCAACCCTTCGTCTTGTCCTTCAATATCTGCCGCCAGCTGCTGCAGGACGGCTCGCTGGTGGCGCATTGCCAGACCCTGCTACACGGGCTGCAGGAAGGGAAATTGCAACTGATGATAGAGATGCCAGAGCGCGGCGGCGACCTTGATCCGGCCACCTGCGACCGGCTGTTCGCGCAGTGCGAGCGCGCCGGCATCGCCGTAGCCATCGACGATTTCGGCGTCGGTGATGCTCGCCTGCACCAGCTCGCCAGCGGCCGTATTGACTGTCTCAAGCTCGACCGCTCGTTTGTTACTGCGATGCACAGCAATTCCATGTACAGTCGCCTCATCGAAAAAGTCGTGGCCCTGGCCAACGTATTGGAGGCCAACGTGACCGCCGAAGGCATCGAGACGCTAGCACAATGGCAAGATCTGCTGCGCATCGGAGTGCGGCAATTTCAGGGATATTATTTCGCCAGGCCGCTGGCGGCACCGGATTTCTTCCGGCGAATGAACCGGTCCGAGCGTCGGGCAGTCTGCCACGGCCGGCATCCAACAGCGGCAGCAACAGAAAGGGGACGCCACCATGGCAGCTAAAGGGATACTGATCCGGGTCGGGATCGCGGATGACTTTCCGGTCGTCCTGCGCGGGATCGAAGCCATCCTCGCGCCCTGTCCCGATATCGTGCTGCGCTTTTCGGCCGAGAGCATCGCCCAGCTCATGACCGCGCTGGAGCAGACACCGGTGGACGTGCTTCTGTGTGACTATGCGTTCGACGACGATCTGCAAGCCGATGGACTGGACCTGCTCAAGCGTCTGCGCCGCCATCATCCGGCCCTGAAGGTCATCTTCCTCAGTGCCCATGCGCAGCCGCAGATCATCTCCAGCGCTCTGGAACTGGGTGCCGTCGGCTTCATCGGCAAGAACCGCAATGAATTCGTCAATCTCCCGCAAGCCATCTACTGCGTACAGAACGGCCAGATCTATCTGCCGCAGTCGCTGTCATCGGCCCTGCTGGGCAGCCTGTTCAGCACTCAGCCGCGACAGAGCGGTCTGGGCCAGCTGTCCGAGCGCGAACTGGTGGTGGCACGCATGATCTGTCAGGGAATGTCGATCAGCGCCATCGCCGCGCGCCTCAACCGCAGTCCCAAGACCATCAGCAACCAGAAGATCGCAGCGATGAAAAAACTCGGCGTAAGCAATGACGTCGAGCTGAGCCAGGTATTCCAGAACCTGGGCAACTGAACCGCATGCCGCGCCAGATCCTTGCCCTGTCCGAGCGCTACTATCGGCGTGTGCTGTATGGCTGCGCCAGCCTGCTCTCCGTTGCCATCGTCTGCGCGATACTCTCCCTGGGCTATAGTGCGTTTTCCCAGTTCCGCGAACGCCAGATCGGCACCTTCACCAGCAAGCGCGAACAGATCAAGGCCGAGGTTGACCGCTTGACCGCACGCGTAGTGCAGTTTGCCGAGATGTATAGCCGCCTGCAGAACCTGTACCGCAATGAGCTGCTGGCGCTGGACGCGTACACTTCCATCGTCGCCAGCGAGAACATCACGCTCAGTCCGGAGAAGCTCACCGTCGTGCCGTTCTCGCTGATGGTCCGCAGCGATACCGCCGCTGATCGCATGCGTCTGGCGCGTCTGCTGCTCCTGCTGCGACAGGCCTCGGCCCTGCCGATGTTCAATCCCGCCGAACCGGGCGTGACACTGGATGGTTTCCTCTACACCGGCGATGCCGGCTTCCTGGCCATATCGCCACCGCTCACGGATGTAGAAGCCGCGCAGGTACGCCGACAAGGGGTGGCGCACTTCATCAGTGGCATGGGTGCGCCTGTCAATGCTGCCTTCGCCGCCGAGCGGGAACGTGCTGCGCGGGCCCAGGGCAGCAGCGGACAGCGCGTGCTATGGATGAGTCCGGCCCTGAGTGCACCGCTGGTGCGTGCTGCCGTGACGCAGCTGGCGGTGCGCATTCCTGTGGACAAGGATGATGCCGCCGCCGTCTTTTCGGTCCCCGAGAGCCAGTTCCGCCAGTTTTTCATGAAGAGTGAAGACACACCCGGCCTGTTCGTCTTCGAAGGCGGAGGAAGCACGCGGCTGCTGAGCCAGCCCGGTCGCCCAATCGCGCCGCCCCTGATGCAGCACATAAAGGAGCACGTCCAGCGCAAGATGGACCCGCAAGATCGCGCCGGACATTTCCATGACGACGGCAGCTTCTTCATCGCGCAGACCATCGAGGGTCCGGAATGGGTGGTGGTCTATACCTTTACGCTCAGCGACGTGCTGGCAGGCTTGCAGGGCAATTTCACCACCGGCGCATTCTGGGGTCTGTTCTCGCTGCTGTTCGTGTGGGCCGCCACCTTATATTTCGATCGCTGCGTGATCGGTCCGCTGCAGAAAAAAGCGCTGGCCATGGTGGAAAGCCGCAAGTTCAGCCAGACCATCATCGACACGCTGCCGGTCGGCATTGCCGTCTACGCGCCCGGATCGGGCGAGGTAGTGCTGCGCAATGCGGTGGCTGCGCAGATGCTGGATCAATCGACCTTGCCCGGCTCCGAGTTCTACGCCCAGATCCTCACCGCCGTGCGCGTTGGCGACAATCTGCAGCAAGCCATGATCGAAGCAGAATTGCCGCTGCGTGATGGCGGTGTGAGCCATCTGGGCGCGGTCTGGTCGCGTACCCGCTTTTCAGGGCAGGACGTGCTGTTGCTGGGAATGATCGATCTCAACATGCAGAAGGCGCATGAAGCGTTGATGCTGGAAGCCAAGAGCATGGCCGACCGCGCCAATCAGGCCAAATCCATGTTCCTGGCCCAGGTCAGCCACGAGATCCGCACGCCCCTGCACGGTGCCATCGGCCACATGGAACTGCTGGCGCGCGAAGAGTTGTCGGCGCCGCAGCGTCAGCGCATCGAACTGATTCGCCATGCCTTCGACATGCTCATGAGCCTGGTCAATGACATCCTCGACATCACCAAAATCGAATCGCAGACCATCACACTGGCCTCGGAAGCACTCAACGTCAACGACTTGCTGGAAGAATGCGCGCAACTGTTCGCGCCGCTGGCGCTGGACAAGGGCCTGCAATTCCGCTGCCTGCCGGACGTCGCGCTGGAGCAACCCTTGCACGGTGATCCTCGGCGAATAATGCAGATCCTGCAGAACCTCGTGGGCAATGCGGTCAAGTTCACCGCCAGCGGCAGCATCACGCTCTCGGTGCAACTGCTACGCAGCACGCATGCGATGACCGTGGTGCGCTTCGAAGTAGCCGATACCGGCATCGGCATTTCCCCCGGCGCGCGCCAGCGCATCTTCAAATCGCTGCAGCAGGCCGACGACAGCATCAGCCAACGCTTCGGTGGCACCGGACTGGGGCTGTCCCTGTGCCGACGGCTGGCCGAACTGATGGGCGGCAACATCACGCTGAGCAGCGAGGTCGGGCGGGGTAGCGTCTTCGGTGCCGATATCGCGCTCGCAACCATGCCGCGCACCGTGCAGGCCGATCTGCTGCCACTGCGCGGACGCAACGTCATCCTGCACGCCAGGGACACCGGCACTGCCGACATGCTGCGCAACTACCTGCGATACTGGGGAACCGAGGTAGCCTCACCGGGAGCGGCGATAGCGGGAGCACAGCATCTGGTGGCACCGGAAGAGGTAGCCGCCTTCCTGGCTACACCGCGCAAGGAGCCTGTGCATGCAGTGCTGATACGGGCAGATGTGGTGCGCCACGGTGGCAGCGAGGAGCGCTGGTGCGAAGTCAGCGCATTCGACCGCCGGGCATGGTGCCGCGCCTTGGCCGAACAGGCGCGCCCCAGCCCGACATCGGTGCCACGCCTGCCCGTTGGCTGCCGGGTGGCCAGCACGCTGGACGTGCTGGTGGTCGAAGATGATTACGTCAATCTGATCCTGATCCAGCAGCAGCTACAGGCGCTCGGTTGCTCGCGCATGCGGCTGGCGCGCGATGGACTGGATGCGCTGGCCCAATGGCAGGCGCGGCCACCAGACCTGCTCATCACTGACCTGGGCATACCGGGACTGGATGGCGTAGCCCTGGCAAAGCGCGTGCGCCAGGAGCAGGCAAAGGCCTGCATCATCGCGACCACGGCTGCCGGTCCGGACAGCCTGGCGCAATTACCGGCGGGACTGTTTGATGCCATCCTCTACAAACCAGGCTCGCTGGAACAGATGCAAGAACTGGTGAGCCGCTTCGCCCCGGTCAGGGCCGCGCAGGAAGACGCAGACGACCCGCTCGGCCAGATCCTGCTGGAAGCCTTCCGGCACACCTGGCCGCACGAAAGGCAAAAGCTGGAGCAGGCATTGCAGGCGCGACAGGCCGAATACGTCATGCGTATTCTGCATCGCCTGCAAGGCGGTTTGCTGGCCATGGGACTAGACCATCTGGCCGCACGCAGCCAGGCACTACAAACAGCAATCGCGTCAGCTGAGGAGAATGTCTGGGAGGAGTGTGTGCAATGGATCACTGAAGTAAGCGCCGCAATCTGACCCTCACGTGTTCGTCAGTCTTGAAAGCCGACCTCGAACGCAATGTGGCTTTGTATTCTCTCTGGATCAAGTACCACCTGAGCCTTCAGCAGTTGAATAAAACAGTCCAGTTGCCCACAGCCATTTGGTCAAAATGGGCAAAAATCCCCCAGCAAATGAAAAAGCGGCTTAGAACAATAAGTCGCTAAGCCGCTCTAGTACTGGTGGCCCCCCCGTGAGTCGAACACGGCACCAACGGATTATGAGTCCGCTGCTCTAACCAAGCATGAGCTAGGGGGCCAAAAAATCAGCCGGCGATTTTAACATCTCGCCGGCCAATCCTGACTCACCCTTAAGATCAATTCCCTTCCAGGAAGCTCTTGAGCTTGTCGGAACGGGAAGGATGGCGCAGCTTGCGCAATGCCTTGGCTTCGATCTGGCGGATACGCTCGCGGGTCACGTCGAACTGCTTGCCCACTTCTTCCAGCGTATGGTCGGTCGACATCTCGATACCGAAACGCATGCGCAGCACCTTCGCTTCGCGCGGGGTCAGGGAATCCAGGATGTCCTTGACCACGTTGCGCATCGAGGCATGCAACGCCGCATCGGCCGGCGCCAGCGTGTTGTTGTCTTCAATGAAGTCGCCCAGATGCGAATCGTCGTCGTCACCGATCGGCGTTTCCATGGAGATCGGTTCCTTGGCGATCTTCATGATCTTGCGGATCTTGTCTTCCGGCATTTCCATCTTGATCGCCAGGGTCGCGGGATCCGGCTCGGCACCGGTTTCCTGCAAGATCTGACGCGAGATGCGGTTCATCTTGTTGATCGTCTCGATCATGTGCACCGGAATACGGATGGTGCGCGCCTGGTCAGCGATCGAGCGGGTGATGGCCTGGCGAATCCACCAGGTCGCATAGGTCGAGAACTTGTAGCCGCGACGATATTCGAACTTGTCCACCGCCTTCATCAGGCCGATGTTGCCTTCCTGGATCAGGTCCAGGAACTGCAGGCCACGGTTGGTGTACTTCTTGGCGATGGAGATCACCAGACGCAGGTTGGCCTCGGTCATTTCACGCTTGGCCATGCGCGCCTTCTTCTCGCCAGCGCCCATCTTCTTGTTGATCGCACGCAGATCCGGCAGCGGCAGTACCACGCGCGCCTGCAGGTCGATCAGCTTCTGCTGCAGTTCCTTGATGGCCGGTACGTTACGGCTCAGCACGGCGCTGTAGTCATGGTTGGCGGCGACTTCGCCATCCACCCAGTCCAGGTTCACTTCATTGCCCGGGAACACCTTGATGAAGTGCGCACGCGGCATGTTGCACTTGTTGACGGCCACGTCCAGGATCTGGCGTTCCACGGTGCGCACTTCGTCCACCTGCGCACGCAGGGTGTCGCACAGCTTCTCGACGATCTTGGCAGTGAAGCGGATGCCCAGCAGCTCGTTGGAAATGATTTCCTGCGCCTTGACGTAAGGCTTGGAGTTGTAGCCTTCCTTCTCGAAGGCCTTGCGCATGTTCTCGAACTGGGTGCCGATGACGGCGAACTTGGAGAGCGCGTCGCGCTTCAACTGTTCCAGCTGTTCGGCGGAGAAGCCGGCAGCGCCCGAGCCGGTGCTCTCGCTTTCCTCTTCTTCTTCGTCTTCTTCCTCTTCTTCCTCTTCCTCGTCGTCCTCATCGGAGTCGGAGGCGGCGGCCTCGACCTGCTGTTCGCTCTCGTTGGGATCGACCAGGCCATCGACGATTTCGTCGACCTTGATCTCGTCCTTGGAGATACGGTCCGCTGCGGCCAGGATCTCGGCGATCGTGGTCGGGCAGGCGGAGATGGCCTGGATCATGTCCTTCAGGCCATCTTCGATGCGCTTGGCGATTTCGATTTCGCCTTCGCGGGTCAGCAGTTCGACCGAACCCATTTCACGCATGTACATGCGCACCGGGTCGGTGGTACGACCGAAGTCGGAGTCCACGGTCGACAGGGCAGCTTCGGCGGCGGCTTCGGCGTCGTCATCGCTGGCGACGTTGGCCACGTTGTCCGACAGCAGCAGGGTTTCCGCATCAGGGGCGTGCTCGTAGACCGAGATGCCCATGTCGCTGAAGGTGCCGATGATGCCTTCGATGGCTTCCGGGTCGACGATGTTTTCCGGGAGGTGGTCGTTGATTTCCGAGAAGGTCAGGAAACCACGTTCCTTGCCCAGCTTGATCAGGGTCTTCAGCTTCTGGCGACGGCGCTCCAGCTCTTCTTCGCTGGCTTCGGTGTCGGAAGAGAAGGCATCCTTCAACAGGGCCTTTTCCTTGGCCTTGCGATCCTTGGCCTTGGCCTTGTCGGCGGCCTTCAGTTCGGTGCGCTCGATGGTGTTCAGTGCGGCGACTTCATCACTCTCGGGCTGGAATTCCTTGGGCTTGCGGCCACGGCGGCCCGGCACCTTGACGCTCGGCAGCACATAGCCGGACGTGTCGATGGCTGCCAGGGCAGCGGCATCAGTGGTTTGGCTTACGCTCGACGCGGCGGTCGCGCTGACGTCTTTGCCTTCGACCTTTGCAGCTTTGGTGGTCTTGGCGGTCTTGGTTTCGGGTTTCTTGGTGGTCACGGAAGTCTTCGTCGCTTTCACAGAAACCGCTTGTTCGGCGGCTTGAGGTAACTTGTTGGCTGGCGTTGCAGTCGCCTTGGGCGCTGCGGCGCGGGCCGGCTTGGAGGCAGCTGTCTTGACTGCCGTCGTTTTCGGCGTCGCTGCTGCTGCAGTCTTTGCCGCGGGTTTTACGGTGGTCACCGCTGCCTTCGCCGTCCCCTTGACGGGCGATCTGGCGGCTACCGCCTGGGAGGTCTTGGCCGCGGCGGTCGATTTTACCGCCGTTGCCGTCTTGCTGCTCTTTGCCGACGCTGCTGGAGTTTTCGCGGGTTTCTTCATTGCATTTGCCATAGAATCAACTGCCAATTGAGAATTCACTCATTGCGCCAATCAAGTCATGCTAATGATGCAACTCCGGTACCGATTTCCCGGTAGACCCCGGCTGCACGCGCAACGTTCCTTTTACCGGCGGGCCATCGATCGCGCGCAGCAGGCAGTCGTGCCGCTTGCAATCCGGCAGCAATACCGCTATCTGCCGTCCTTCCCCCGATGCGCCGGGGTGAAGGCATGTCGCCGCAGGGTGGGGATGCAAGAGCCATCCGGCGGAACTAAAGCCCTATAGTATAGCACAGATGGGGCTCTTTTCTCCGGGATCAAGCCGGGATATTCGGCCATCCGCCAGCGATCCGGTGCGTAAATCACGACAATTTGCAGCGCTTTACCGTGTTTTCCACATCCGGGCATCTACTGCTCCTGCACACCCGTCAGACCTGGCCCCGCTGAACCTTGCGGGAATCCCTGCCTGCCCATCTCCTTCTTTCCGCCCGCCTCCGGCGCCTGCCGGTGAAGCTGCACTCAACCTGCCGCGACGGCGCCGCCGGTCTGGCGCTTGAGCCATTCCTTGCGCTGCATCAGCTCGCGATAGCGGTTGCGCTCCTCCTCGGTGCGCAGGTTGGAGGCCACCAGCATCTGCATCTCCTCATCGAGGGCGCGGATCCTGGCCTGGCGGATGGCGCCGGCCATCTCGGCCCGCACCACGTCGAATTCGGATTCCGACTCGGCCGCGATTTCCGCGATCATCGAGTCGAACTCGGGACCACCTTCACGCAGGTGCTCGACCAGCGCGGCAAAGTTGGCCTGCTCGCCCATGCCCTGGGCCACGCCGACCAGGTGCGTGAGCATCTCGGCCTGGTCCGGCGCGATGCGGGCGATGGCTTCCAGCGCCGCGGCATCGAGGTCGGCAGACAGTTGCGGATGCGCCACAAGCAGCCGCATGATCTGGCGTTCCAGCCCGAGCGGGGCGCTGCGCTTGGTGCGCGGCGGGGCGCTGCGTACGCGCGCCACCGGCTTTTCCAGTTCGAACAACACTTCCAGCTCGGCCGGCGTGGTCTGGGTGGCCTGGGCCACGCTGCGCACGATTTGCAGCCGCAATCCGGAAGCCGGCAGCGCCTGCAGCAGCGGCTTGGCGGCAAACTGTGCATGGGCGCGGCCTTCGGGCGTACGCAGGTCGTTCTCGCCGATGATCTCGCGCAGCAGGAACTGCGACAGCGGCAGCGCCTCGCGGATCTGCTCCTCAAAGGCGGGCGCGCCCATTTCGCGCACGTAACTGTCGGGGTCATGCTCCTTGGGCAGGAACAGGAACTTGATGGTCTTGTTGTCCGAGGCATGCGGCAGGCAAGCCTCCAGCGCACGGCGGGCGGCGCGGCGGCCAGCGTTGTCGCCGTCGAAGCTGAAGATCACTTCATCGGTCTGGCGCACCAGCTTCTGGACGTGGATGGGCGTACAAGCCGTACCCAGCGTAGCCACCGCCTGCGGGAAACCCAGCTGGGCCAGCGCCACCACATCCATGTAGCCTTCGGTGACCAGCACGTAACCGGCTTCACGGATCGCCTGGCGCGCCTCGAACAGGCCATAAAGCTCGCTGCCCTTCTGGAACAGCGGCGTTTCGGGCGAGTTCAGGTACTTGGGCTCGCCGCCATCCATCACGCGACCGCCAAAGCCGATCACCTGGCCCTTGGTATTGCGGATGGGGAACATGATGCGTCCACGGAAGCGGTCATAGCGCTTGCGATGGCCACCACCCTCTTCGCTCTTGTCGATCACGAGGCCGGACTCGACCAGCACCTCGTTCTCGTAATCGGGAAAGACCTGGCGCAGGCTATCCCACTCGTCCGGCGAATAGCCGAGGCCGAAGCGCGCGGCGATCTCGCCGGTCAGCCCGCGCCCCTTCAGGTAGGCAATGGCCGGCTGGGCAGCGCGCAGCTGGTGGCGATAGAAATCGTTGGCACGCGACATCACGTCGGACAAGGCCATGCTCCTGGCCTGCTTTTCCTGGCGCTGGGCCAGGGGAATGCTGTCTTCGCGCTCGGGCACCACCATGCCCACGTTCTGGGCCAGGTCCTTGACCGCTTCCACGAAACCCATGCCGGAATACTCGATCAGGAAACTGATCGCCGTCCCGTGCGCCCCGCAGCCGAAGCAGTGATAGAACTGCTTGGTCGGACTGACGGTGAAGCTGGGCGACTTCTCGTTGTGGAAGGGGCACAGGCCCATGAAATTGGCGCCACCCTTCTTCAGTTGCACATAGCGGCCTACCACGTCGACGATATCGACGCGGTTGAGCAGGTCCTGGATGAACGACTGAGGAATCACCTGGGTAGCGGGGTTGGCGGCAATGCGACGAAGACGCTGCTTACGAAGCCAGCGCGGCCTTGACCAGCGCGGACACGGCCGTCATGTCGGCACGTCCGGCCAGCTTGGGCTTCAACACGCCCATGACCTTGCCCATGTCCTGGGGACCGGCGGCGCCCGTGGCGGCCACGGCGGCCTGGACTTCGGCCTTGATCTCGTCATCCGACAGGCTGGCCGGCATGTAGGCCGACAGCACGGCCAGTTCGGCCTTCTCGACGTCGGCCAGGTCCTGGCGGCCGCCAGCTTCGAACTGGGAGATCGAATCCTTGCGCTGCTTGACCATCTTGTCGATGATGGCCAGCACGTGAGCGTCGGTCAGTTCGACGCGCTCATCGACTTCCTTCTGCTTCATCGCGGCGGTCAAGAGGCGGATGGTGCCCAGCTTGCCCATGTCCTTGGCGCGCATGGCGGCCTTCATGTCTTCCGTGATCTGCTCTTTCAAACCCATGGGGTACTCCGAAGATGAGGTGGATGAGTATTCTGCGATCTGGCGCCATCCCGCATCCAGTATTCCGGGCGGCAACAAGGCGGCCCCGGTCTTAGGATCGTAGAACATGGATGGGCTTATCGCCAGCCCGATTTGGCGCTTTTCCTTCCTATTTGGGGCTGCCCATAGGAAAAACCAGGCCAGCCGCCAGCCCGGAGAAAACACCACGACAAATCGGGAATAAATGCGAAAACCCGCTGCGGACCAACACCGGAGCGGGTTTACACATCGGCCGCACGAACGCGCGGCGAGAAATTCTTAGTACAGCTTCTTCGGCAGCTGTTGGCTGCGGATGCGCTTGTAGTGACGCTTCACGGCAGCAGCCAGCTTGCGCTTGCGCTCAGCGGTCGGCTTTTCGTAGAACTCGCGTGCGCGCAGTTCGGTCAGCAGACCGGTCTTCTCGATGGTGCGCTTGAAGCGACGCATTGCAACTTCGAACGGCTCGTTCTCTTTAACGCGAATAGTGGTCATGTAAATTCAAACCAAAAAGGTTAGGTTGGATTAGCAAAGAAAGCGATTGTAGCAGCACTAGCCCCCGATTGGAAGGCCAAACGTGGCATTTTTTCCACCCTCGTGGTAAAAAAGGGCTAAGAATCAGTCACTTACCTCAGTCAAGATGATCCTTCACCTGAAGTCAAGGGCAAATGAAGGAACAAGTCAGACATCGGCCTTCCAGGCCGGCGTCACACCGCCGAACCCGCCGCCACACCTGAGGCCCAGGCCCACTGGAAATTGTAGCCACCGAGCCAGCCGGTAACGTCCATGGCCTCGCCGATGAAGTGCAGGCCCGGCACCTTGTTGGCCATCATGGTCTGCTGCGACAGCTCGCGCGTATCCACCCCGCCCAGCGTGACTTCGGCCTTGCGGTAGCCCTCCGAGCCGCTGGGCAGGATGACCCAGCGGTTGAGCGAATCGCCCAGCTTCTTCAGGGACTTGTCAGGCATGTCGGCGATGCGCGCCCCGGCATCGAAGCCATTGATCTTGAGCCAGCCTTCGGCCAGCCGATTGGGCAGCCACTGCGCCAGCAGGTTGCCGAGGTTCTTCTTGAGCGTGCCCTTGCCCTCGATCAGGGTCTCGGCCACGTCCAGCTGTGGCAGCAGGTTCAGCGTCAGGGGCGTGCCCGGTTTCCAGAAACTGGAGATCTGCAGGATGGCCGGGCCCGACAAGCCACGATGGGTGAACAGGAGGTCTTCGAGGAAATGTCCGCGTTCCTTCTTCACGCCCGTCTCCACCTCCACTTCCAGCGCAATGCCGGCCAGTTCGGTCAGCGACTGCCAGGCCTTGCCATCGAAGGTCAGCGGCACCAGGCCCGGACGGGTCTCGACCAGCTTCAAGTCGAACTGGCGGGCGATGCGATAGGCGAAATCGGTCGCCCCGATCTTGGGGATGGACAAGCCGCCCGTCGCAATCACCAGGCTCGCCGCCTGGATCTCGCCGGCGCTGGTGGCGATGCGGAACAGCTCGCCGCTCTTGCCCACCTCCTGCACCGTGCAGGGCATGCGCCAGCTGACGTTGCCGGCCTCACATTCGGCCTTGAGCATGGCGATGATGTCCTCGGCGGAGTCATCGCAGAAGAGTTGCCCCTTGTGCTTTTCATGGAAACCGATGCGATGCCGCTTGACCAGCCCGATGAAATCCTGCGGCGTATAGCGCGACAAGGCGCTGCGGCAGAAATGCGGATTCTGCGACAGGTAATGCTGCGGACCTGCGCCCACATTGGTGAAATTGCAGCGGCCGCCGCCGGAGATACGGATCTTCTCGGCCAGCTTGGCGGCGTGATCGATCAGCACCACGCGCCGGCCGCGCTGGCCCGCCACGGCGGCACACATCATGCCGGCCGCACCGGCGCCGATGATGGCGACATCAAAATGATTGGGGTTGTTTTTGCTCATGCTTCCTCCGGCACGCATCTCGGTGCAGCCCGAGGCCGCTTCAAAGCTGTGATTGTCGGCGATCCCGGCCCCGCAAGACAAGAGCCGGGAAACAACGCACCAAAGACAAAGGGCCGGCATCTCGTGACACCGGCCCCTTGCCTTCTTCCTCCCATCATCCGCTGCGCTCTGCAAACACGGCGGATGCCAGGTGCCTCAACCTTACCTCAACAATCAGCAAATCATTTATATCATTTACTGGAAATACGGCGGCGGCTCCACGCCCATCCACAATTCCGACGACAAGCGCATCATGTCATTGAGCGAACCGCGCTGGGCGAACATCTGGCGCAGCCAGCCCGCATCGGACAAACGATCATGCGCAATGCGCCGCAAGCGCGTGATGGTCTGCTGTTCCGCCTCATTGGCCACATAGGGCTCCAGCAACTGCAACTGCTGCAGCAGGTGTTCATAGATGGGCAGCTTGCGCGATTGCGATGGCGTGGCACCATGCAGGGCCAGCTGGCCGTTGAGCCCGAAGCGGCTGGCCTCGAAGCGGTTGTACTGGTACAGCAGATAGAAATCATCCCCGACCACGAAGGGCCGCTCGGTCAGGATCCAGCGTGCCAGCAGTTGCGCATAGGCGCCCAGGTGCGCGGCATGCTCGATGGTCAGCGGCGTATCGCAGACGCGGATTTCGACGGTGCCGTACTCGGGCTTGGGGCGGATGTCCCAATAGAAATCCTTCATGCTGGCGATGATGCCCATCTGGTGCAATTCATCGTAATACGTCTCGAACTCGGCCCAGGTGGTATGCACCGGCGCCGTGCCCGAGAGCGGGAAAGCGCGTACCACGTTGCTGCGCGAAGACTCGAACTTGGTGTCCGCCCCTTGATAGAACGGCGACGCCGCCGACAGCGCAATGAAGTGCGGCACGTAACGCGAGAAGCCGTGCGTGAGATACAGCGCATCATCGCCATTCTCCACGCCGATGTGGATGTGCTGGCCGAAGACGGTGAAGGTCTTGGCCAGGTAGCCGTATTTCTCGTGCAGGTAATGGAAGCGCTCGCTGGGCGTGATGCGCTGCTCGTTCCAGTGCTGGAAGGGATGCGCACCGCCGCCGGAGACGTCGATGTTGAGATACTGCGCGCCCTTGTTCAAGGCCGCGCGCAAGCCCTTCAGTTCTTCGATCAGTTCATCGACGCGCGTATGGATGCCGGAGTTCAGCTCGATCATGCCCTGCGTCATTTCCAGCTTGATCTGCTTTTGCAGGTCGCGCGGTTCGATCCAGTTCAGCAGGTCCACCGCATCGCTGGCCAGGTTGTAGTTGCGGCGATTGACCAGTTGCAGTTCCAGCTCGATGCCCATGGTAAAGGGCGTGGAAGAACCGAACGGCAAAATGCCGGCACTGCCCTGCGGGCCGGCCACATGGGCCTGGCTGGCGGGGGCGTCATGTTCGTTGCGGATCAGTGTCTCGGTAGTCATTCGCGTCCACTCTCTCCAGATTTGATCAAGGCAAACTGGGTTGCCACCGGCCCCAGGAATTCCAGGACCACCATGCTGCCCGCCAGCAGCGGCAAGACATTGGCCGTGGTGTGCGGGTACAGCGACGAAACGGTTTGCATCAGTCCCACGCCGACCTCGGTCATGGGCAAGGTACCCAGCGTGAGCAGGCCGGCCTGGCGCCAGTTCATGCGCGCAAAGCGGGCGAACAGGAAGATGCCCAGCCCCATGGCCAGGAAGCGCGCCGCGATCAGGATCAGCACCGAGAAGCCCAGCAGGCTCAGGTCCGACAGCTTCATCGACGCACCCACCGTGACGAAGAGCATCACGATGAACAATTCATTGGCCACGCCGAACTCCAGCTCCATCAGGTCGAACTGGCGATCCAGGTTCTTGGAGAGGATGGCGAAGATCAGCATGGACAGCATCACCGGCAGATGCAGCGCATGCGCCACCCCGATGGCCAGCGCGATCACCGAGATCACCAGCACGAATTGCGAACTGCTTTCGCGGCCCAGCAGGCGCGCCAGCGGCATCATCAACCAATACGTCAGATAGGCCAGGATGGCCGAACCGATCAGCGAATACAGCGTGTGCTGGATCAGCGTCCAGACGGGTGTACCCGCCTCATGCGCGATGACCGGCAAGAGCGCGTAAGCCGCCAGCACGGCGACGAAATTGTTGAGTGCCGTCATGGCAGCCAGACGGCGCGTGACCTGGCCTTCGGCCTTGAGGTCGCGCAGCACCACCAGCACCACGGCAGGGGCGGTGGCGATGGCCATCACGCCGCCCAACAGCGCCATCACCGAATCGGTACCGAACCAGCTCAATGCAACACTGACGAAACCGAAACACAGCACGGCCGAGACGCCAACGGTGATCATCAGCCATTTTTCGCGGCGCAGCCAGCCGATGTCCACATAGCGGCCCAATTGATAGACCACCAGCGCCACGGCGATGTCGGCGAAGATGTTGGTGACCTTGAGGACTTCACCGGACAGCAGATTGAAGCCACCGGTGCCCAGCAGGAAACCGACCAGCAGATACCCCGTGATGCGTGGCACCCATGGGGATTTGGAAACGATGTAACCCGCGATCAGCCCGAAGAGCAGCAGGCCGCCGAATACCAGCAGGGCATTCCATTGCAGCGTCTGTGCGAGGGTGAACGACGGAAGAGCCCACTCCATATCTCCTCCTGTAACGATTAGGTGTTGAACCGCAATCGCATGGCGTAATACGGCATGCACGGCGCGGATCGCGTGAGCGCGGGCAGCGTAACGCACATGGGGTGCACGGATTGCCCGACGAGAACAGGCCCGTTTTTCTGGTGAAGATTTTCTAAGGAAAAATCTGCCATCAAAAAACTCGGAGCCCAGAAGATATCACTCTTGCTCTACGCGATGATGTTTTTTTTACCTACAACGGAAATGCCAGAACTCATTTCATCAATAAACGTGAGATGCGTTCTGCCCAGAAAGGGCGCTGGCAAGGCGTGCGACGCGTCGTGTGGCGGTGCCACACGCAAGGAGCACAACGCGGCCAGCGCCCTTTCTGGGCAGAACCCGAAGGGAGCGGCCCGTTTGGGCGAATTGCTGCGTTACGAATTTGGGTCAAGACGTCCAGTCTTGACCCAAATTCGCGCCTTGCACTTCATCCCAAACGGGACTCGCTCGCACTCACGTTTATTGATGAAATGAGTTCTAACTTCCTGATCTGATGTTTATTGAATGTCTGGAATCTGTCCGAAGCGCATGGAGAAGACGACGGTAGTTGGGGGAGCCTCAATGTTCCGTCAGCATGCCGTCAGCGGTAATCAGCGCAGACCTGATTCGTTTGTCAGAAAAAACCGACACGAGCGCACTGCGATAACGTGCCAGTTGGGCCGCGTAATCGGCGCGTTCGCTATCGAGCAGGCGGCGCTTGTAATCGAGCACCCAGACTTCATCGTCGAACATGACCACGCGGTCCAGTCGCAGCACGCCCGACGGCGCGACGATTTCCATCTCGTTGCGCGCCCAGCGATGCAGCGCCGGATTGAAGAAGCGTTCCAGCTGCGGCTGGGCCAGCACCTCGCGCGCCTGCGCATGCACCACCTGCGCCATCTCCGAGGAAATGCCCAGCCAGCGCACCAGAGTGGAGGCTGACGGCAGGCGCAACGGCCAGGCGTTGCCGTGGGTGAGACGTTCCAGCAACGCATGCAGGGCCACGCCTTCATCGATGGCGTCGGTGCTGACCAGCGTGCCATCGGCGTCGACCTCCGGCAGCGCGCCGTCCTCGTCCGCGCCAAAGAGCGACATCGGCACCGGCTTGGGATCGAACAGCGGCAGCGAGAAGTGCTCCTCGATGTCGGCGGCATCGGCACCGTGGACCGACTCCTCGCTGATCTCGCGCACCGGGGCATCGCTGGCGAAGAGGCGCTGGTACCAGCTGCCCTCCACCACCCCGCCCTCGCCAGCGCCGCGTTTGCCGGCCACGCCCGAGACCAGCAGCAATTGCTTGGCGCGCGTGATGGCGACATAAAGCAGGTTCCAGTCTTCCTGGGTCTTCAACAGCTCTTCTTCCTCGAACAGCGCATCGCGCGCGCAGCCGCGTTCGCTGCGGCGGCCGAAGGCGGAGAAATGCGTCGGCGCATCCTGGTCCTGCGGCCAGGCGCAGAGGATGCCGAGGTTGTCTTCCACCGAATCGCTGTGATTGGCATCGAGGATCGCCACCACCGGCGCCTCCAGCCCCTTGGCACTGTGTACGGTGAGGATGCGCACGGCATCGGCGCTGGCGTCCACGCTGGCTTCATCGGGCGCATCGCCGCCGGAGCTGCGCTGCAGGACGCGCAGCGCATCGATGAACTTGGGCAGGCTGGGATAGCGGCCCGCATCCATGTTCAGGGACAGCTCGACGAAGGCCGCGATATTACCGAGGGTCTGGCTGCGCGTGAGCGGCGAGGCATGCTGCGCATAGCGCGCCACCAGTTCACCCTGATGCAGGATCATGTCCAGCAGGTCATGCACCGGCAGGTGCGGCGCGGCCGCCAGCCAGCGCTGCAACAGCGTGACCGCACGCACCAGCGCGGCCGAGGCTGCGCCCTCCTGCTGCATGGCCTGCAGGTGCTGCCACCAGTGGCCGCCCTCGGCCTGTGCCACGCGGCGCGCGATCTGCACCAGGTCATCATCGGCCGCCCCGATGATGGGGCTCTTGAGGACGTGGGCCAGCGCACGCGTATCGTTGGGCGTGATGAGGAAGGTCAGCAGCGCGATCAGGTCGGCGATCTCCAGCGATTCGAGCAGGCCGCCGCGCTTGTCGGAAATGAAGGGAATACCGGCCGCGCGCAAGGCGCTCTCATAGGCGGCCAGGTGGGTGCGCTTGCGCACCAGCAGCATGATGTCGCCCCAGCGCATGGCGCGCGTGCCCCGGCCCTCGATGACCGGTACTTCCCGATACGCCTTCAACAGCGCCTGCGCCAGCGCCTGCCCTTCCAGCAGGCGGCGCGCATCGTCTTCCTCGCCGCGCGGCGTGGTCAGCGGATTGCGCCAGGGGATGATGTCCGGCTCGTTCTGCGCCGTGTCTGCAGAGGCCGGTTCTTCGGTGGTTTCAGGCGGGGTGACGTTTTCTGCACTATCGTCTTGCCGCGCCAGGGGCAGACGCCAGACCTCGCCACCAGCAAGGCCGAGCGTGGTCTGTTCAGCGAACAAGGGATTGCAGCCCATGACGAATGAACGATTGAGCACCGCGACCACCGCCGTCGCATTGCGGCGGGTCTGGTTGGCGCGCAGAATGGCCGCCCCCTGCGCACGCAGCATCTCGCGCGCTGCCACGAACACGCGCGGTTCGGCGCGGCGGAAGCGATAGATCGACTGCTTGGGATCGCCCACCACGAACACGCTGGGCTGGGCCGCATCGCCGCCATAGGCATCGAGCCAGCAGCGTACGATGCACCATTGCAGCGGGTTGGTGTCCTGGAATTCATCCAGCAGGATGTGCTTGTAGCGCGCATCCAGACGGGTCTGCAGGTAGGCGGCGCTGGCTTCGTTGCGCAGCAGGCGGTAGGCCTGCCATTCGAGGTCGGCGAAGTCCAGCACGCGCTGTTCGGCTTTCACTTCCTGGTAGCTGGCCAGGTAGGCGCGGCCTGCGGTGAAGAGGGCGCGGTTGAGTTGCAGTACGCCCTTCTCCTTGCTGCGTCCCTGCAGACTGCGCAGTTCTGCACCGATCGCATTGAATTCGTCTTCAAAGGCGGACAGCGCGGCTTCCTCGCCAGCCTCGAAGTGCTGCACCAGCGCCGCCAGCAGCGACTTGACCTTGCCGTTCTTGCGTGGCTTGTCCTTGTCATCGAAGAACTGGTTGTAGAGCGCATCAAAATTCTCCAGTGCGGGGCCCGCTGTCAAGGCGGATTCGATGGCTACCGCGCGCGTCTTGTTAGCGCTACCGCCCTGCCCCAGCAGGATCGCAATCTGGCTTGCGCGCGCTACCAGCGTGGGAACCTCCCACAGCGACAGGCGCGCATCGCGCTGCGCATCGGCGCCGCAGAGGTCTTCCAGCCAGCGCAAGGGGGAGGGCATGACGTTTTCCTCACCGCCCTCCTCTTCATCATCCTGCGTGGCCGCCCACCATTCAGCGCGCTTGTCGATGAAGGCGTCGAGCAACTGGCGTGCATTGAAGTCGCCCGCCAGTTCGTAGAGTTCCAGCAACGCCGCCTTGATCGGCGCGCCATCGGGATCCCCCAGTTTCTGCATGAAGCGCCGATAGGCTTCATCGAGCAGCTCGCCGTTTTTTTCCGTCAGGGTATAACCGTGCGGCACGCCCGAGGCCAGCGGCGCGATCTGCAGCAGGCGGGCGAACCAGCTGTGGAACGTATCGATGGACAGGCTTTGTTCGGACGAAAGAATGCGTTCATACAAGCCGCGCGCCACCGGCAACAGCCGGGGCAGGTCAGGCTCGGCCACGCCGCGCTCGCGCAACAGCGCAGCGGCTTGGGCATCGCTGGCCAGGGCCAGTTCATGCAGCAGTTCGAGCAGGCGTTCACGCATTTCCTGCGCGGCCTTGCGGGTGAAGGTGATGGCCAGCAGTTCCGGCGCCTGCGCACCCGCCAGCAGCAGGCGCAGCATGCGCGCCACCAGCAGCCAGGTCTTGCCGCTGCCGGCGCATGCTTCCACCACGACCGAATGGCGTGGGTCGCAGGCTTCTCGCGTAAAGATATCCGCACCGACGGGCTTGTCGTCGACCTCGTAGGCGGCAGCTTGCTTGTCGGCGGCGCTCACAGCCAGGCTCCCTTGCGGCACAGGCCGCGCATCTCGCAATACTGGCAGACCGATTCGATGCCGTTGGCCGGCAGGGCTGCGCCGTGCGCCACGGCGTGCATGGTGGTGGTGATCTGTTGCTGGAGCATCTTCTGTCTGCGTGCGAAATCGGGAGCGGCGACGTCGCCGGTTTTCTTGTCGGGGCCCAGTTCAAGGGCGACGTAGTGGGCGTGGTCCACGGTGCCACCGGCCAGCAGGCCGTAGAAGGCCAGCTGATGGTCATCCTCTTCCCTGACCTTCTGCTTGAGGCTGGCGGCAGTGCGGGTCTTGTAGTCGAGCACGGCGCGCTCGCCCTGGTCATTGCGGTCCACACGATCGAGCCGTCCATAGAGCTCGATGCCGCCATCTTCCCAGCGCAATGCGTGGGACTGCGATTGTTCACCGAAGGCAAATTGCCAGCCCTCGGCTTCACGCTCATTGGCCCACAGCAGGTAGGCCGGCATCACCTTCTGCCAGCGCGCATGGAAGGCCAGCGCGGCGGGATGGCGCTGCATCTCGCGCTGGAATACCTCGTCGGAAAACCGCGCCAGCAGCGGTGCGCGGGCGGACAGCGGAGTGTCGTTGTCGCGCAGGTGGGCGTGATATTTGTAAAGAATTTCGTGCAACCAGCTGCCGTAGTCGCGCTTCTCGGGCATGTCCGAGAGCTCGTCCATGACGGCCACGCGCAGCATGCGCTGGGCAAAGAACTGATACGGGCAGGCGAGGAAGCTGCCGAAGCCGCTGGCCGACAGCGAGGGCGGCAACAGCTCCGGCGCGCTGGGCGCGGGCATGAACGAGGGCAGCGCATGCAACTGCTTCATCGGCGGCGGCAGTTCTATCCGGCGCAGGGGCGCTGCGCCCTGCTGCGCCAGTTTCAGTTCCAGGCGCTCGATCCAGGGACTGACCGGATTGGGTTCACCGTCCTGATGGGTCTGCCAGCACAGGACCACTTCGGGATTCACGCACAGCAATTCGGTGAGGTCGCGCAACTGCTGGCGCTGCCGCGTGGCACGCGTGGCCAGGTTCAGTTCGCGACGTACGGCATTGGAGAAGAACAGGGTTTCCTGCGGAGGTGAAGGCAAATGCGCCGCATCGGCGCCGATCACCAGCACCGCCTCGAAACGCCGCAGGCGCGCGCCGTTCAGAGGCAACATCACGACGCGCCGGTCCTTGATGGGCGGCATGAAGGAAGTGGCGTCCAGACGCAGATTGAGCAGCGCGCGCCATTCGGCAAAGGAAAACGTATCGGCCAGTCCATCCTGTTCGGCCGCGATCTCATCAAGCATCAGCAGACACTGTGTGCCCGCGCCATCGGCGCGCAGCGCGGCTTCCATGCCCAGGGCCTGGCACAGGCCGCGCTGGGTCTCGCACCATTGCGCCAGGGTCTTGCGTCCGCCGAAGCGGGCCGCCTGCTTGGCCAGGGTGATGATGCAGGCCAGGTCATCGGCCTGCCCGGCTTCGGCGAAGGCCGATTGCAGCGCCTGCCAGTCGCCGGCGATGTTGGTGCGGCGCAGGCGGGCTTCAATGCGCATGACGCGATCGCTGCGGTGCGCATCATCCGGGAAGACAAAGGGCGACTTCAGCAGATCCAGCAGTGCATTGGTCTCGCCACGGGCCGAGACCAGATCGTTCCAGGCCGCCAGCGCAGCGGCGGCGCGGGTGGTGGAGAGCTTCCAGCCGGTCTCGTCGGCCACGGCTACTTCGGCTCGCTCCAGCAGGGCGCGCAGGCGGCGCGCGGTGACGCGATCCTGCGCCACGATGGCGATGTCGGTCTTGCCCTGCTGCAGCCAGCGCAGCACGATCTGCGCGCTTTGCACGGCAGCGTTTTCCAGGTCGCCGGCCGGGCACAGCAGCGGCATGGCGGTGGCAGCCACCGACGATGCGGCGGGCTCGCCAGTATCCGGCTGGATACCGTCATCCTCGCGTACCAGTTCTTCCCAGGCCGACAGATACAGCGGATGCAGCGGCGCAATGGCGGCACGGCTCCAGTCCAGGGTAACGATGCGCACCGGCTGGCGCTGTGCATAGGCTGCGAGAAAAGCTGCATCCAGCGGTTCCGGTTCGGTCGGGCTGACCCACACCAGCGGCAGGCTGGCCTGGTCAGCCAGGGTCAGCATGGCATCAAAGCGTTGCACGATGCGGTCATGGGCATCGAGCTGGGTCTTCCAGACCTGCCATACCAGCGCCGCTTCATCGGAGAGCATGCCGTGCGCCGAGGGGGCCAGCGGTTCCAGCAGTTGTGCCAGGGCCTGGGTCCAGCGGCCCACGGCGGCCTCTTCGCCATCGGCATGGGCGCGGATCTCGGGCAGCAGCGCCAGCGTCAGTTCATCGGACAACGCCAACAGCGTCTGTGCCAGCGGCAGCAGGTCGGCGTTGCGGCGGGCGGAAAACATTTTCTTGAGCCAGCCATGCTCGCGCAATTGCGCATAGAGCTGCATGAGCCGCTCACTCTCGGAGGGCGGCGCGCTCTCGCCCGGTGGCTGCATGGCCAACAGGCCCGAGAGCGTATTGATGCGCGGCGCGATGTAGGGACGGCGTAGTTCGCGCGACAGTGCCGCCTTGAAGTTCTGCGCGTGCGAAAACGCCGGCACCATCCATTGCACCCCCGAGAAATCCAGCGCGCCGTCCGATTGTGCCTGCAGGGCCTGGCCCAGCGGCTGGCCCTCGCGCAGCAGCGCGCGCACGGCCTGTTGCCAGAAATCGGGACTGGGCGGGATGGGGACGGTAGCAAGCAGCATGCGTTCTCAGGGTTCAATGATGGCGGTTGAGGATAGCGCGGATGGCGCTGACAGGTCAGCAAAGCGGCCGGCCGGCGCGGGCAGTGATTGTATTTTTCTCTTGCTCCAAGAGATTTTTTCAATCACGCACCCGCCGCAACTGCTGCGCATTGTATGCCAGCCGGCCCCTGCCGCGCCCCGGTCCGGACCTCTGCCGCAGCGGGCAAAGCCGCGCCGGCGCTTGGCCACAGCCGGACCGGAAGCGATGAGGACAGCCGACAACAAGCCCCGGTCCGCGCGTCTACACTTTCCTTCAAAATGGGTTATGATTGCCCCTGTACCCCGCCGCTTACCTCTGCCGCGCTTCAAAACAACTTGAATCGGCGCGCAACGACTCCACGTAGACCTAGCAACTCCGGAAGCGTTGATGGCTCACGCCAGGCCTGATGGTATGTGTCACCGGCGCTGATTGACTAATTACACCACTGCCTCATACCGAGGAAATGCCATGAGCGAACATATCAAACATATTACCGACGCCTCCTTCGACGCCGATGTGCTGAAGTCTGACAAGCCCGTGCTGGTTGATTTCTGGGCCGAATGGTGCGGTCCCTGCAAGGCCATCGCCCCGATCCTGGAAGAAGTCGCCAAGGAATACGACGGCAAGCTGCAGATCGCCAAGCTGGACGTGGACTCCAACCAGGCCATCCCGGCCAAGTTCGGCATCCGCGGCATCCCGACCCTGATCCTGTTCAAGAACGGCGCTGCTGCTGCCCAGAAGGTCGGCGCACTGGCCAAGGGTCAGTTGGTCTCGTTCATCGACAGCAACATCTGATTCTGATGTAACATCCGACGGCGGCGCGCTCGCGCTGCCGTCCGCCCGGTACACGATGCCGGGTTTATCCTAGATCCACACCACGCAATTCCCTCCCCCACCTTTACTTATCCCGTCCCGGGACACTCATATGCACTTATCAGAACTAAAAGCGATGCACGTCTCTGCCTTGCTGGAAATGGCAATCAGCCTGGACATCGAGAATGCTGCGCGCCTGCGCAAACAGGAGCTGATGTTTGCCATCCTGAAGAAGCGCGCAAAATCAGGAGAACAGATTTTTGGCGATGGCGCCCTCGAAGTGTTGCCTGACGGCTTCGGCTTCCTGCGCTCGCCCGACGCCAGCTACATGGCGTCCACCGACGACATTTACATCTCGCCTTCGCAGATCCGCCGTTTCAACCTGCACACCGGCGACTCCATCGAAGGTGAAGTGCGCACGCCCAAGGATGGCGAGCGCTATTTCGCCCTGGTCAAGGTCGACAAGGTCAACGGCGAACCGCCGGAAGCCTCCAAGCACCGCATCCTGTTTGAAAACCTCACGCCGCTGCACCCCAACAAGCTGCTGCAGCTGGAGCGCGACATGCGCGGCGAGGAAAACATCACCGGCCGCATCATCGACCTGATCGCCCCGGTCGGCCGCGGCCAGCGCGGCCTGCTGGTGGCCTCGCCCAAGTCGGGCAAGTCGGTGATGCTGCAACACATCGCCCACGCCATCACCACCAATCATCCGGACACCGTGATGATCGTGCTGCTGATCGACGAACGTCCGGAAGAAGTGACCGAAATGCAGCGCTCGGTGCGCGGCGAAGTGGTCGCCTCCACCTTCGACGAACCGGCCACGCGTCACGTGCAGGTCGCCGAAATGGTGCTGGAAAAGGCCAAGCGCCTGGTCGAAATGAAGAAGGACGTGGTCATCCTGCTGGACTCGATCACCCGTCTGGCACGCGCCTACAACACCGTGATCCCGGCCTCCGGCAAGGTGCTCACCGGTGGTGTGGACGCCAACGCGCTGCAACGCCCGAAGCGCTTCTTCGGTGCGGCCCGTAACGTGGAAGAAGGTGGCTCGCTGACCATCATCGCCACCGCCCTGATCGAAACCGGTTCGCGCATGGATGACGTGATCTACGAAGAATTCAAGGGCACCGGCAACATGGAAGTGCACCTGGAACGCCGCCTGGCCGAGAAGCGCGTCTACCCCGCCATCAACCTCTCCAAGTCCGGCACCCGCCGCGAAGAGCTGCTGATCAAGCCGGACCAGCTGCAAAAGATCTGGGTGCTGCGCAAGCTCATGTACGACATGGATGAAATCGAGGCGATGGAATTCATCCTCGACAAGATGAAGTCCACCAAGAACAACGCCGAGTTCTTCGACATGATGCGTCGCGGCAACTAAATCATTGCGTGGACCACAAGACGGCATGCCCCTCACCGGGCATGCCGTTTTTTATTGACCCGGCAGCAACAATAAACGCGTATTTTCAACTGAAAAACCACGCCGCCAGCGGGCGCCCACTGGCTCGCCTTGACCCAAGCCCCTGATTTCACTGTATAATTTCGGACTTTTCCAAACCGGCAAGTGATCATCAATCGGGTCAAGAAGCAAGGCGACCGACGAAGTGGCGATTGGCTACCAAACTACTCTTGAGGCAATCATGAAAGAAGGCATCCACCCGGATTACCGCGAAGTCCTGTTCCACGACATGTCGAACGACTTCAAGTTCATCACCCGCTCGACCATCGGCACCCGCGAAACCGCCGAGTTCGAAGGCAAGCAATATCCCCTGGTGAAGATCGAAGTGTCCTCCGAATCGCACCCGTTCTACACCGGCAAGCACAAGATCGTCGACACCGCTGGCCGCGTCGAGAAGTTCCGCCAGAAGTTCGGTTCCGTCGGTTCGAAGACTGCTGTCTCGAAGGCGTAATCTGTACTTCCCTCAAAAAAGGCAGCTCCGGCTGCCTTTTTTGTTTGGCTCTTGCGTGGTGCCCAGGCCGCGCCTGCACCACGATGTAGCAGACTGAAACAACTTTTTACCGGGTTTTCCTGCACAATAGGGCCTGCAAAAAAAGTCCAAAGCCGAACACAACGGCAAGCGCCGCGCAGACCACTCCGGCTGGCGCACCACTCACCACGCAGCACAGAACAAGAGCAACAAGATCTTGATGAAGCCAGTCCGTCTTCCCGCCGCAGCGACCAATGTGCTTCCGCGCATGGTCCTCTTTGCGCTCGCCCTCCTCTACATCCTGCCCGGCCTGATCGGCCGCGATCCGTGGAAGAACGAGGACGCCACCAGCTTCGGCATCATGTGGACCATGGCGCACGGCCATCTGGCCGACTGGCTCACCCCCAACGTGGCCGGCCTGCCGCTGCCGGCCGAGAGCCCGCTGGCCTACTGGTTCGGGGCGATCTGCATCAAGCTGTTCGGCTGGCTGCTGGGCGACCCGCTGGCCGCGCGCATCTCGGTCGTGGGCTGCTTCCTGGTGGGCTCCATGTCGATCTGGTACACCACCTATCTGCTGGGCCGCCGTAGCGAGGCACAACCCTTGAAGCTGGCCTTCGGCGGCCAGCCCGAACCCAAGGACTTCGGCCGCACCCTGGCCGATGGCGCCTTCCTGATCTATCTCGGTTTCCTCGGCCTGCTGCTGCATAGCCACGAGACCAGCCCCAAGACCCTGCAGATCGCCCTGGTGGCCTACGCCATGTTCGGTGCGGCGCGCGTCTTCGATGGCGGCAAGCGGCGCCACGGCATCTGGCTGGGCCTGGCGCTGGGCATGCTGGTGCTGACCTATGGCTGGCTGCTGCCGGTGGGCGTGCTGATTGCATTGCTGCTGCTGGCCACGCTGCGCAAGGATGGCCGTGCACTGCGCCTGTTGCTCTTGCTGACCCTGCCGCTGGCCCTGCTCATCAGCGCCGCCTGGGTGGTCGCATTGCACCAGCTGATTCCGGCTGAAGCCGCCGGCCAGTTCGAGCTGTGGATGAGCTGGAACATCTACCAGTTGAACCGCCCCACCTTTGCCACGCTGGCCTTCCTCGGCAAGTACGGCGTCTGGTTCGCCTGGCCGGCCTGGCCGTTTGCGGGCTGGGCACTGTACGCCTGGCGGCGCCAGCTGGGCTCGCTGCATATCGCGCTGCCGCTGGCCTTCCTGATTCCCATCACGCTGCTGCTGCTGATCAACGTGCATCGTGAAGAAGGCATGCTGCTGCCGCTGCTGCCGGCGCTGGCCATCCTGGCCGCCTTCGGCCTGCCGACCATGAAGCGCGGTGCCATCAATGCAGTGGACTGGTTCTCGGTGATGACCCTGACCACCTCGGCAGCCTTCATCTGGATCGGCTGGATCGCCAAGGAAACCGGCTGGCCGGCCCAGATCGCACGCAATGCCTACAAGCTCGCACCCGGCTTCAAACCCGGCTTCGCCTGGATCTCGCTGGCCATCGCCGTGGCCGCCACCATCGCCTGGATCGTGGTGGTGCACTGGCGCATCTCGCGTCGTCCCTCGGTGCTGTGGCGCGCCGTGGTGCTGTCCTCGGGCGGCGTGATCCTGTGCTGGGTCCTGCTGATGACGCTATGGCTGCCCTGGGTCAACTACGGCAAGAGCTATGCGGGCGTGGCCGAGCAGATCGAATCGAAGCTGGGCTCGGTCAAGCAATGCGTGCAGACCAACGTCGGTCCGGCCCAACGGGCTTCCTTCGCCTACTTCGGCGACGTGCGCTTTGCCGACGAGCGCGACCAGAGCTGCGATTACCTGCTGCTGCAGGATGACATCAGCAACCAGGATGCCTCGCTCATGCTGCGTCAATACCCCGGCAACTGGCGCATGCTCTGGGAAGGCCGCCGCCCCTCGGACCGCGACGAACGCTTCCGTCTCTATCGCCGCGCCGGCCGCTGATTGTAGGCCCGTGCACGCGTGACCACAGAACTGTCCGTCCATAGCTCCCGCCATCACGCCGGCCGCATCGCGCGGCTGGCCTGGCCGCTGTTGATCGGCCAGTTGGCCATCATCGCCAACGGCGTGATCGATACCGCCATGGTCTCGCGCTTTTCGGCGCTGGACCTGGCCGCGCTGGCGCTGGGCGTGTCGATCTACGTGAGCGTGTTCGTCGGCTTGTCGGGCGTGCTGCAGGCCCTGCAGCCGACCATCGGCCAACTCTTCGGTGCCGGCCGCGTGGGCGAGATCGGCCATGAGGTCAAGCAGGGCATGTGGCTGGCCGTGTTGCTCTCGGCGGTCGGTTCGCTGGTGCTGATGTTTTCGCCGCTGTTCCTGGCCCTGGCCAAGGCCTCCCCGGAACTGGTGGAGAAAGCCACCCTGTACCTGCGCATCGAAGCGCTGGCGCTGCCGGCCACGCTGTTCTTCCGTGTCTACTCTTCACTCAATACCGCGCTGGCCCGGCCCAAGATGGTGATGGCCCTGCAGCTGGGCGGCCTGTTGCTGAAGCTCCCCCTGAACGCCCTGCTCATCTTCGGCGGCCTGGGACTGCCGGCCTTCGGCGGCCCCGGCTGCGCCATTGCCACCACCCTGATCGCGTGGATGATGATGATCGTCGCCTGGCTGCTGGTGGCGCGCCTGCCGCTGTATCGGCCGCTGAAGCTCTTTGGCAGCGGCTTCGTCGCGCCCTCCTGGCAGAGCCAGCGCACGCTGCTGCGGCTGGGCATTCCGATTGGCATGTCCTACTTCATCGAAGTCACCGCCTTTACCCTGATGGCGGTCTTCATCGCGCGCCTGGGCGCGGTGCCGGTGGCGGGCCACCAGATCACGGCCAACGTCGGCACGGTGCTGTACATGCTGCCGCTGTCCATTGCCAGCGCCACCAGCACGCTGGTGGCGCAAGCCATCGGCGGCGGCAACATGCCGGAGGCCAAGAAGATCGGCCGTGCCGGGATTCGCCTGGCGGTGTCGCTGTCGGTGATGATCGGCGTGATCGTCTGGTTCCTGCGCGAACACATCATTCGTGCCTATACGCCAGACCCGGTGATCGTCGGCGCGGCGCTGCCGCTGTTCCTCTACATCGCCTTCTACCAGCTCTTCGATTCCCTGCAGGTCACCACGGCCTTCGTGCTGCGCGCCTACAAGGTGGCGGTGGTTCCCACCGTGATCTATGCAGTGACCTTGTGGGGCGTGGGGCTGGGCGGAGGATATCTGCTGGGGCTGGACCCGCTGGGCATGACCCCGCCCGCCTTGCGCGGCCCGTCCGGCTTCTGGCTGGCCAACAGCCTCAGCCTGGGACTGGTGGGTATCGGCTTGCTGGCCTACCTGCGCGTGATCCAGGGCCGCGCGCAACGCGGCGAACTCAGCGTTTGATCACGCTGCCGGCGGCAAACAGATCGTCATTGCTGGCGTCGACCAGGCCGGGTACGCTCAGCGCTTCGTCCGGCCGTCCCAGCAGGAATCCCTGCACCTGATCACAATGCAACTGCTGCAGTTCGCGCAGTTGTCCTTCGGTCTCCACGCCTTCGGCCACCACTTCCATCTGCAGCGCGTGCGCCAGTGCAATGATGGCGGCCACGATGGCGCGTCCCGAGTGATCGTCCAGGTCCAGGCGCGAGGTGAAGAAGCGGTCGATCTTGACCTGCCGGCAGTGGAATTGCGCCAGATAGGCCAGGCTGGAATAGCCGGTACCGAAGTCGTCGATGGCGATGTCGAAACCCAGCGACTGGAGTTCCCGCACCACCCGCGTGGTGCGTTCCACATCCTTCATGGCCGCCGTTTCGGTGATCTCGAACATCAGCCGCTGCGGCGCGATGCCGGCCGCACTGACCACCTTCAGGATGCGCTCCACCAGGTCGGTGCGCATCTGCAGCGGCGACAGGTTCAACGCCACCTTGACCGGCTTCATGCCCGCTGCATCCCAGCGTCCGATCTGTGCGCAGACGGCCTGCAATACCCAGTCACCGATGCAGAGGATCTGCCCCGAGCGCTCGGCAATGGGGATGAATTCCGCGGGTGCCATCTCGCCCAGCTCCGGATGATGCCAGCGCAGCAGCGCCTCCAGCCCGGTCAGCTCCTTGCCGGCGCCGCGATACTTGGGCTGGAAGTGCAGGCGGAACTGCTGCTGGTCGATGGCTTGCTGCAGTGCCTGGCGCACCTGCAGATGGCGCATCGCGCTGGCATGCATGGCCGGCTCGAAGAAGCGATAGGTATTGCGCCCGCTCTGCTTGGCTTCGTACATGGCGGCATCGGCGTTTTTCATCAGGGTATCGACCGACTCGCCGCTGTTGGGATAGACCGCGATGCCGATGCTGGAGGTCACGCGCAAGGGGGAATCCTCGACCTGGAAATCCTGGCGCAGCGCGGCCAGGATATTTTCCGCCAGCTGTTCCACCACCTCGGGCGAAGACAGATTGCTCATTACCACCACGAACTCGTCGCCACCGATGCGCGCCACCATGTCCTCGCCACGGATACAGGCACGGATGCGCTGCGCCACTGCCACCAGCAGGCCGTCACCCACGGCATGGCCGAGCGAGTCGTTGATGGCCTTGAAACCATCGAGATCCATGAACAGAACCGCAAACGGCTTGCCATTGCGGCGCGCCACCTCCACCGCATGCTGGATGCGGTCCGACAGCAAGGCGCGGTTGGGCAGGCCGGTCAGCACATCATGGGTGGCAAAGTGCAGCAGCTTGTCGTTGGTACGCCCGACGATCTTCTTGAGGACTTCATTGCGCTGCACGCCGCTGACCACCAGCGCCAGCGCCATGGCCAGGAAGGCCAGAAACACCAGGCCATTGACCATGTGCTCGCGGGTGATGCTCCCGGCGGTCAGGCTTAGTGCCTGCGGGTCGATCAGCACTGCACGCAGCCCGGCCACCGTTGCCGAGACCAGCCCGGCGCCTACCAGCATGGCTGCCAGCACGCGCCGCGCCTGCTGCGAGTTGAGCGAGCCGGCCATGGGCTTGCGCCCGTTGCTGGCAGAAAACAGCGTGACGATGAACACCGCCACCACTTCCGACACCACCAGCGCCACGGCCAGCAAGGGCGTGTGATACAGCAGGGGCGGCACCAGCGCCATCGACTTGAGGGCAATGTAGAAGGCCGCACTGAAGGCCGCACCGATGCTCAACCCGCCGATCACCAGCCGGGCCGCATGCGGACGCCGCATGCCGGTCAGGTGCATCAGGTAGAAGGCGCTGGCCAGGCATAGCAGCAGCGCCAGCACCACCATGCGCGCATCGAAGCCGATGGTCATCGGTGCATCCAGCGAGGCCACCGTCAGCAGCATCGCCCCCCACACGCCCACCCCGAAGACGGCCGCCCCCACCGAGAGCCAGACCCGCCGATGCTGGGCTTCCTGCAGCACGATGCGCTCGGAGACCTCCAGCGCCGCGTAGGCCGAAAGGCTGGCGACCAGCAAGGCAAAGGCCAACAGCAGGAAATGAAAGGAAGCTGACATTGTAGAACCTGGCTCGGGTGCGCACCTTCCACGCGGGCGATCGCTGGGAGCCCGCAGGAAAGAACGCCTGCTCGGTATCGCGGCCGGTCCGTCCTGGCGGTGCTGATGCTGGCAACGTGGCGCAGCGGGCCGCAGGACGTCAGTCGATCGCCGTTGCACACCAACGGGTCGCCGCGTTCCATCCAGGAACGATCCCGCCCGCTTCGCCAGTGGCAAAAGATATGCCGCTACCGCGACGCGCGCCGGAGTCGTTCCGGGAACCTCAAAAAGTTACGTAACAAAAACTTACTACTGGGATGCTGCTGACTTCTTTGATTTATTCGATTTGATTCAACCAGCGTGATGCTTGTGTGACTGCCCGGCAAGTTCCGGCGCGTTGATGCCCCTGAAGGGGATGGCGCCAATTATCTAACAAAACACATCCTCACAGGACGGGAAAGATATCGGCTATTCATCCACCGGATGATCGGTGCCCCTTTCGATGTACCGCTATTCTAGCGCGCTTCGGGCCAGAAATACCGCGCTGCGTCACTGCCGGAAGTGCCGGCCGCATTGTCTCGCTGCGGACACAAGCCTTAAATAATTGCCCGGCACCATCGCACACGGAAGGCATCTGGACCGACAATGCAGGCATCACAAATCGACATCGCCTGGTTCGCTGCGCACACGCAATGTCAGGGCCCATCGCAGTCACACCGGATGACGTACTTGAACTGGCCTGATGACCTGATGTCTGCGTACGCCAACCTGCAAAATGCGGCAGCGCCATGGACCAGGGAGCAGGTTGGAGACTTGTGCATGAACACTTTCCCACAGGCCGGAAATGCTTGCCGGCATTGCCTCAACGGACTGGTACACAGGCTGTTGCTGCACCGATGGCGAGCCATTTCCGACCTGTGAGTATAAATCACGCTTGCTGCGTAACTCACCTCAAAGGCAAACGTACCCCGGAAAGTGCTACGTCAAAGTACCTTCGAAATCATGGAAACCGCCAATCAAAAATTCGCCAAGCGCCTGCGCGCAGCGATGGAAAAAGCTGGATACGAACCCAAGCCCGCCGTTCTGGAACGGGAATTCAATCTGCGTTACTGGGGCAAGCCGATGACCTTGCATGGCGTGCGTCGCTGGCTGCTGGGCGAGTCCATGCCCAAGCAGGACAAGCTGGAAACGCTGGCCGAATGGTTGATCGTCACGCCCCAGCATCTGCGCTTCGGCGAAGAGATCGGCAAGCGCATCGACAAGCGCCGCGCGCGCTGGGAAGAAGCTATCGGCTACCGCGAACGCGAAGCCTTCGAAGCCTTCATCAACCTGCCCGCACCGCAGCGCAAGGTCGTCAAGGAAGTCATCTTCGCCTTCGCCCAGGTCGCCGCCCTGGCCGTCGAAAAAACCAGTACGCCGCCCAAGACCACCAGCACCACCCGCCGCCGTCCGCGCACCTGAAGACGCTCTTGCCCCTGTCGTTTCCCCGCGTTCTGCGCCTCTGACGAATCACGATCCCGCTGCCCCTGGGATCTTGCTTCCATCATCTTTTTTTCTCGCTTGCTACGGCCCCGCACTGCGCGTGCCAAGGCCGCAAGCCGCACCACGATCCAGCGCTGCAGCCTGTCAGTTTGTCAGCTTCTCGCCGTACAGGAGAGCGTGTAGCAAAACCCCGCACTCACCGACCTATGCGCGCGGCCACGTCCACGCAGTGCTCCACCTGCTCGGCGATGGCTTCGGGTACCGGACGGCGGCCATCCAGCACTTCGCTGATCCAGGCGGCCGTGGTGGCGGCATCGCGTCCCTCGGGCAGATCCGGCACGTCTTCGGCCACGCTCTGCTTCTCCACCAGCACGGTGCGCGTGCCATGGCTGAACCAGTCGATGCGCTGGGCGCGCCTGGCATTGGCGACGGTCTCGCCTTCGGTGCCGCGCATCAGGAAGGCATCGCCGCGATCATGCGGGGCGGCATGGCTGAAGTAGTCGCTCAGCATCTCCAGGTATTCGGGATGGGTGTATGAGGTCAGACGCAGCGCCGGCTGCGCGAACGGCTGCATGATCTTGACCAGGGTATGGGTCGAGTTGCGCACGCCCAATATCGCGCGCATGCCCAGCAGGCGGGCGATGGCCGGTGCCAGGGCGGTGATGGGAATGAAGGCCGGTTGGCCGGCAGCCATCAGCGCTTCGGCCTGGGCGGCCGATTGCGCATGGGCTACGCCCAGTGCACTGAATATCTCGGCGCTGGTCACGCGCTGCGGGTCGTGCGTCACGCCATGCATCAGTACCGGCACGCCCCGGCGCACCAGCAGCATGCACAACAGCGGGGTCAGGTTGGCCATCTTGCGCGAGCCGTTGTAGCTGGGCAGCACCACCGGGGCATAGCTGCCCGCCGGTGCGCGCAGCGGCGTGAAGGATGCCTCGGCGGCGGCGAGGAAGCCGGCGATCTCCTCGACCGACTCGCCCTTGATGCGCATGGCCAGGAGGATGGCACCCAGTTCAAGATCACTCACGCGGCCATCGAGCATGGCCGCGTACATCAATTGCGCATCCTCGCGCGAGAGGCTGCGTGCGCCATCCTTGCCGCGTCCGATTTCCTTGATGAAACGGGCGGCAGCGAAGGGGGCGGGCTCGACGGCCGCAGCCGGAGCGGAAACAGGAGTGGGGGCATCGTTTTGCATGGCCGAAGGGTACACCAAAACCGCCGCCTGCCGCAGCCGGGGCGCTTGCGCGGCGGCTTTCCATTACAATAGCGCCTTTGCCGCGCGGCCCATACGGGCGCGGGTGCGGCGGCTTCATTGAGTCCATCCCCATGTTAGTTCTCGGCGTCGAATCTTCCTGTGACGAAACCGGTCTCGCTCTGTACGACACCGAGCGCGGCCTCCTGGCCCATGCCCTGCATTCGCAGATTGCCATGCATCAGGAATACGGCGGCGTGGTCCCCGAACTGGCCTCGCGCGACCACATCCGCCGCGCCATTCCCCTGCTCACGCAAACCCTGGCCGATGCCCGGGTGCAAGCCGGCGACATCGATGCCATCGCCTATACGCAGGGACCGGGCCTGGCCGGCGCACTGCTGGTGGGCGCCTCGGTGGCCTGCGGCCTGGGCCTGGCGCTGGACAAGCCGGTGCTGGGCATCCATCACCTGGAGGGGCACCTGCTCTCGCCCCTGCTGGCGAGCAAGCCACCGCGCTTTCCCTTCATCGCCCTGCTGGTCTCGGGCGGGCATACGCAGTTGATGCGCGTGGATGGTGTAGGCCGTTACGAACTGCTGGGCGAAACCCTGGATGACGCGGCCGGCGAAGCCTTTGACAAGTCGGCCAAGCTGCTGGGTCTGGGCTACCCTGGCGGCCCGGCGATCTCGCGCCTGGCCGAGTTCGGCGATCCGAATGCTTATCAATTGCCGCGCCCGATGCTGCATTCCAAGAATCTCGATTTCAGTTTCTCGGGATTGAAGACGGCGGTGCTCACCGTGGTCAGGCAGCACAGCGCCAACCTCTGCGAACAGGACAAGGCCAACATCGCACGCGGTTTCGTCGATGCCATCGTGGAAGTGCTGGTGGCCAAGTGCATGACGGCCCTGAAACAGACCAACCTGAAGCGTCTGGTCATCGCCGGCGGCGTGGGTGCCAATGCACAGCTGCGTGCGGCCCTGAACGCGGCGGCGGCCAAGCGGCGTTATGAAGTGTTCTATCCGGAATTGCAATTCTGCACCGACAATGGTGCCATGATCGCCTTCGCCGGTGCCATGCGCCTGCGCGAAGAGCCGGGTGCGGCGCGCAAGGAATACGGCTTCGGTGTGCGTCCGCGCTGGCCGCTGGATGAGTTGCGGCCGCCGCAGCGACAGGCTGAAGCCTCAATCGCGTAAATCATTTAGACGACACTAACAAAAAGGGCCGCAATGCAGATTGCGGCCCTTCTTTTTGGCTCAAAACACCAAGTTTATTTGGCCGCCTTCTTCTTGTCACCGATCCGGCTTTCCTTGCCCGCCAGCAGGTTCCCAATGTTCTTGCGGTGACGATAGATCAGCAGGGCCGCCATGGCCACCACGGCCAGCAGGATACCGTCGGTGGTGCCGAACAGCAGGGCATAGTAGAACGGCGCAAAGAGCGCTGCCACCAGCGCGGCCAGCGAGGAATAGCGGAAGGCGAAGGCCACCACCAGCCAGGTGGCCAGCGTGGCCAGGCCCAGCCAGGGGTCCAGTGCCAGCAGGATACCCAGCGCGGTGGCCACGCCCTTGCCGCCGACGAAGCGGAAGAACACCGGCCACAGGTGGCCCAGGAAAACGGCCAGCGTCACCAGCGCGATACCGGTATCGTCCACGCCAAACTGCGGGCCGAACTTCTGCGCCAGCCACACCGCCAGCCAGCCCTTGAAGCCATCGCCCAGCAGGGTCAGCGCAGCGGCCTTCTTGTTGCCGCTGCGCAGAACATTGGTGGCGCCAGGATTCTTCGAACCATAGGTGCGCGGATCGGACAGGCCAAAGAGCTTGGAAACCAGCACCGCGAAGGAGAGCGAACCGATCAGGTAGGCCGCGATGGCAAAGAGGAGGTTGTACATGAAGAGGGGCTTTCTGTTGTCTCTGTTATCTGAAGGAGCTCAGGTGCGATCAGGTTTGGTCAGGTTTGGTCAGCCCGGATCCGGCCGGCTCAAGCGGCATCGGCCAGCGCGCACTGCACCGCCTTGGCCGGCAAGACCTTCAGGATCACGGCCGGATCGACGCCGACCAGGAAGCCGCGCCGTCCGCCATTGATGTAGATCTTGTCCAGTTCGAGGATGCTGGATTCGACATAGACCGGCATGGCCTTGCGCGTACCGAAGGGCGAGGTGCCGCCGATCAGGAAACCCGAGTGGCGGTTGGCCACCTCCGGCTTGCACGGCTCGACCGACTTGCAGCCGATCTGGCGCGCCAGGTTCTTGGTGGAGACCTTGCAGTCGCCATGCATGAGCACCAAAAGCGGCTTGGCGGCTTCGTCCTGCATCACCAGGGTCTTGATGACCACATGCTCATCCACGCCCAGCTCGCGCGAGGACACCGAGGTGCCGCCGTGCTCCTCGTAGTCGTAGGGATGCTCGGTGAAGCTCACGCCCTGCTTGCGCAGGAATTGCGTGGCGGGGGTTTCGGAGATGTGTTCTTTCTTGGCGCTCATCGATGATCTTCCTGACTGCAGGCTGACCGGCCATGCAGGTCGGCCGGGCCGTCATGGGCGCACATTATGCCGCAAGATCAGCCACGGGGGTGATGTACGGCGTGCAGTTGCTTCAGGCGTTCGCGTGCCACGTGGGTATAGATCTGGGTGGTGGAGATGTCGGCATGGCCCAGCAGCAGCTGCACCACGCGCAGGTCGGCGCCATGGTTGAGCAGGTGCGTGGCGAAGGCATGACGCAGCGTATGCGGCGACAGGCGCACGGTGATCCCGGCCTGCAGGGCGTATTTCTTGATGAGGGTCCAGAACATCTGGCGCGTCATCGGCCCGCCGCGCGCGGTCACGAACAGGGCATCATCGACCTGCCCCTGCAGGATCTGGCCGCGCGCCTCGGCCAGGTAGCGCGCCATCCAGTGCCCGGCTTGCTCGCCAAACGGCACCAGCCGCGTCTTGCTGCCCTTGCCGGTCACGCGCAGCACGCCCTCGTTCATGCCGACCTCGATGCTCTTCAACAACACCAGTTCGGACACCCGCAAGCCGCTGGCATACATCAGCTCGATCATGGCGCGGTCACGCAACCCCAGCGGGGTGGACACGTCGGGCGCGGCCAGCAAGGCCTCGACCTGCCCCTCCGACATGGTTTTGGGCAAGCGCTGCGGCTGGCGCGCCGAGCGCATCTTCAGGCAGGGGTCGGCCGCCACGCGGTTCTGGCGCAGCGCCAGCTGGAAGAAGCGCTTCAAGACGGCCAGGCGGCGATTGGAGGAGCTGGGCTTGGTCTCATCATGGCGCGCGGCGAAGTAGGCATTCAGGTCTTCCGCCTGCGTCTCGTAGAGCGCCTTGGCGCGCTCCTGATGCAGCCAGTGGGCGTACAGGGTCATGTCGCGGCGGTAGGCGTCCAGCGTATTCTTCGACAGGCCATCTTCCAGCCACAGGCTGTCGCAGAATTCATCGATGGCCTCGCGGCTGATGGCCGGGGCTTCGATTTTTGGCGTGGTGCGTCCCATGGGCAGGCGTCAGTATCCGGCTACGCCTTCGTGGCGCAGCAACCAGCGCTTGACCTCCAGGTGGAAGCCATCCTCGTCGTCGTGATGCGAGAAGCCACCCAGCCCGCCCGCCGCCGTCACGCGATGGCAGGGGATCACCAGCGGATACCAGTTGGCGCCGCAAGCCTGCCCCACCGCACGCGGCGCGGACTGGATGCGTTTGGCGACCTGGCCATAAGTCTGCACCTGGCCGCAGGGAATGCTGGCAATGGCTTGCCAGACGCGCTGCTGGAAAGCACTGCCGACAGCCACGAGCGGCAGTTCGAAGCGATAAGCGGGATCGGCCAGATAGTGGATGATCTGCTGCGCCGCCTTGGCAGCTACCGCATCGGTAGCGTCCTTCTCGGCATAATGCGGCGGCAGATAGACCATCTCCACCAGCGCCCCCGCCTGGGTGCGGATGCCCATGGCACCGAAGGGCGCAGGCACCACGGCGGAGAACAAGGCGGTCAACGGAGAGTCAGCTGGGGTCATGGGGAGCCGGGGAAAATCGCGGCATGGGCCTGGGGCGCCTATTGTAAGCAATTCATGGCGCGGCTTGATACCATCAGGCAAAACTTCCTGGAGACCGCATGACCACCATTCCCCTGCACACCGCGCCCGACCACCTGGTCGTCACCGCCGCCACGCTGGAGGCCGGCATGGCCTGGGTGGAACAAGCCCTTGGGGTCCCGATGGCGCCGCGCATCGGTGGTCAGCATGCGCGCCTGGGCACGCACAATGCGTTGCTGTCGCTGGGCGAAGGCTTTTATCTGGAAGTGATCGCCATCGATCCCGAGGCCGCCATTCCGGCTCGCCCGCGCTGGTTCGGCATGGACCAGCTGGCCGCCGGTGCCGTGCCGCGTCTGGCCCATTGGGTCGCGCGCACCAGCGATATCGAAGCCGCCGTGGCGGCCAGCCCCATCGCGCCAGGGCGGATCGAGCCCATGAGCCGGGGTGCGCTGGACTGGCTCATCACCATCGCAGCCGATGGCGCCCTGGCCTGCGATGGTGTCATGCCTTCGCTGATCCAGTGGCTCAGCCAGCCGCATCCGGCCAGTGCCTTGCCCGAGCGTGGCTGCCGGCTGCAGCAACTGATCCTGACGCATCCTGACACGCGGGCACTGCAGGCGGCATGGCAAGCCATCGGACTGGCCGATGCACGCATCGTCTTGCTGGAAGGAAAGGAAGCGGGTCTGCGCGCTGTGGTATCCACGCCACAGGGAGAACGTGTGCTGGGATGATGCACGTCCGCATGCCGTAAAAAAATATAAACCGTATAAACGATTTACACGGTTCGCAGCCACGGCGTGATCCAAAGAAAAAAGGCGCATCCGCAGATGCGCCTTCAAAATACTCCTGATGCATTCCCGACCGCTTCAGCGGTTTCAATCGAATGCACGTCTCCTCAGTTTCCCGGTATGGATACCGTTTGTTATGCACCACCCGCTTCGTATTCGGTGCTGCCTCGCCACGCCTGTCCGATGTGTCGGAGGGGTCGCCGATGAGGCAAGTACATCAACAACTCACTTAGAAAAACTTCAAGCAAAACTCGATTGCCAGGGCGGCAAATGCACGGTGCCGATTCAGCAAAGCCCGCACTTTAGCAGCACTCGGCGCGGTTTCAAAGCACTTTTTCAGGGCAAAACCAACATACTTTTTAGCAACTTGACAGACATCTGACAAAATCGGCACCGGCCTGGTGCAAACCTCCCTTCCGGTACCGATTTTGTCATCCCATCGCCTGATCCCTGATCAGTTGTAAATCAGGTTGGGCAGCCACAGCGACAGCGCAGGCCAGTAGGTCACCAGCGCCAGGAAACCGAGCATGGTCAGCAGCCACGGCATGACCGCGATGGTCAGCTCGGTGATGCCCATCTTGGTAATGCCCGAGGCCACGTACAGGTTCAGGCCCACCGGCGGATGGCACATGCCTACCTCCATGTTGACCACGATGAGAATGCCGAAGTGCACCGGATCGATGCCCAGCTTCATCGCCACCGGGAACAGGATAGGCGCCAGGATCAGCACGATGGACGACGGCTCCATGACGTTGCCGGCCAACAGCAGCAGGATGTTGACCACCAGCAGGAAGGTGATCGGACCCAGGCCGGAATCGGTGATCCAGGCCGCCATCGTCTGCGGGATGTTTTCGCTGGTCACCAGGAAGGAGAACAGCACCGCATTGGTGATGATGTAGAGCAGCATGGCCGACATCGAGGCCGAGTCCAGCAGCACCTTGGGCACTTGCTTCAGGCTCAGGTCCTTGTAGACGAAGACGGCGATGAAGAAGGCATACACCGCCGCCATGGCTGCCGCTTCGGTGGGCGTGAACACGCCGCTGTAGATGCCGCCCATGACGATGACGATCAGGAACAGGCCCCAGCCACTCTTGCGGAAAGCGGCAACGCGCTCGGCCCAGGTGGCCTTCTTCAGGCGCGGATAGTTGTTCTTGCGCGCCAGGAACCAGGTCGTCAGCCCCAGCAGGAAAGCCAGCAGCAGGCCCGGTACCACCCCCGCCATGAAGAGTTTGCCCACCGAGGTATTGGTGGAGACCGAATACATCACCATCACGATGGAAGGCGGGATCAGGATGCCCAGTGCACCGGAGGTGGTGATCACACCCGCGCCGAAGCGATTGGGGAAGCCCTGCCTGACCATCGCCGGCAGGATGATGGAACCGATTGCCACCACGGTAGCCGGCGAGGAGCCCGACACCGCCGCAAACAGCGCACAGGCCAGCACGCCCGCCAGGGCGAGGCCGCCATGCCAGTGACCGACCATGGAGGTGGCGAAGTTGATCATGCGCCGCGCCACGCCGCCGTGGGTCAGGAAATTGCCGGCCAGGATGAAGAAGGGGATCGCCATGATCTCGAACTTCTCGATGCCCGTGAAGAGCTTCAGGGCCACCGACTGGATCGGCACCTCGGTCATGGTGAAGAGGAAGGTCAGCACCGTGAGACCGAGCGAAATCGAGATCGGCATCCCGGTCAGCATCAGCCCGAACAGCAGTACGAAAATGATCAGTGCATTCATGCTTTGCCTCCGCTGGTTTCTTCGTCCAGACCTTCCACGTGGGCATGGTCATGCTTGGGCAACTCGCCGGTGCGGTGGAAATTCCACGCCACCTGGAGGAAGCGGAAACACATCAGGTACGAGCCCAGCGGCACGGCCAGGTAGACGATCCACATCGGCAGTTCCAGCACTTCGGAAGTGCTGTCATGCTGGGCGATGTCGTAGACGAACTCGGCACCGAAGGTCCCGACGATGCCGGTAAAGAGCGCGCCGGCAAAAAGGCCGAAGAGCACGAACTTGTTGCGCCACGGGGTGTTCATGCGGTTGATGAGCACGTCGACGCCCACGTGGATGCCGGTGCGCACGCCATAGGCGGCACCGAACTTGGCCATCCACACGAACATGAAGATGCACAGCTCCTGGGCCCAGCTCATGTTGATCTGGATGAGCCGGTCCTGTAACCAGGGGATGTCCAGGCCCGAGGCGTAGCGGTGTACCACCGCCACGAAAATGATGAAGGTGGCCGCGGCCATGAGGAACGCGATCAGCCACTCTTCCAGATGGTCGAGTAACTTCATGATGTCTCCTTGCGCCGGCAGGCCGATACCGTAGCGGTATCAGCCCAAGGCACTTTTTGTCAGGATGATTGTTGGGGTGAATCGATGCCCGCGGCGTCATGCAGCGGGTCAGCGGCAACGCCGGCCGGGATTACTTCTGGCCCAGCGCCGCCGCTTCCTTGTTGACGGCATCGATCAGGTCCTTGCCGATGCGGCTGGCCATCTGCTGCTGCACCGGCAACAGCGCCTTGCGCCATTCGGCCTTCTCGGCGTCGGTCAGGCGATAGACAGTGGTCTTGCCGGTCTTCTCGACGGCGGCCAGGGCGGCGTCATTTTCTTGCTGGGCAATGGCGTTGGCGTACTTGGTGGCGTCCTTCATGGCGCCTTCAAGCTCGGTACGGATATCCGACGGCAGGCCATCCCAGAATTTCTTGTTGACGATCACCGCATAGCCCAGATAACCGTGGTTGGAGACGGTGACGTGCTTCTGCACTTCATGCATCTTCTGGGTATAAAGGTTCGACGGCGGGTTCTCGGTGCCATCGACCACGCCGGTCTGCAGGGCCTGGTAGACCTCGGAGAAGGCCAGCACCTGCGGGTTGGCGCCCAGCGCGCGCATCTGGGCATCGAGCACCTTGGAGGACTGGATGCGCATCTTCAGGCCACGGAAATCAGCCGGGTGATGCAGCGGCTTGTTGGCCGACATCACCTTGAAACCGTTATCCCAGTACGCCAGGCCGGTGATGCCCTTGGGCTCCAGCTTCTTGAACAGATCCTTGCCAATCGGGCCCTCGGTCACGCGGTACAGCACCTCCTTGCTGGGGAAGATGTAGGGCAGGTCGAAGACCTCGAACTCCTTCACGCCCAGCGGACCGAACTTGGCCAGCGAAGGGGCCAGCATCTGCACCGCGCCCAGTTGCAGGGCTTCCAGTTCTTCCTTGTCCTTGTACAGCGTGCTGTTGGGATAGACCTCGACCTTGACGCGGCCCTTGGTCGCCTTCTCGGCCAGTTCCTTGAAGCGTTCGGCGGCCTTGCCCTTGGGCGTGTCGTTGGCCACCACGTGGCTGAACTTGATGATGATGGGTTGCTGCGCGAAGGTGCTGGCAACCAGGCCGGCATTGACGACGGTAGCCGCGGCCAGCGCAAAGACGATGGACTTCAGTTTCATGCTTGTCTCCCCAGTGAGGTGTAAATCGTTTGGATTTTTTTATTGGTCTTGGATATGGCTGGTCTTGGCGTGGACCAGTTTGTGCCCGCGAATTTTGCTCGGCCTCACCAAAGCGGGGCAAGTGTGGAAAACCACAATGTCCCGGCAGCCCGCCTACCAGCCCGGCGCAAGGCTGGCGCGAGGGCGGGGGCGCGGCTACACTGGCGGCGTCATGAAAACCGTCCCGCCGCCTCCGATCGCTCCCCAGCCCGATGCCGCCTCGCAGCTGCAGGCTTCGGGCCGCAAGACCACCATGCGCTGGCTGATCCCCTTCCTGCTGGTGTGCCTGTTCCTGGCCACGCTGATCTGGCTGCCGCGCCAGGCCCAGCAGATGGAAGCCAGCGAGCGGCTGGAACAGTTGATCGCCGATTCGCTCTGGGTGGAACAGGCGATCCGCTTCCAGTTGAGCCGCGACGATGAAAGCATGCGCATCATCGGGCGCGAGATCATCAATGGCCGCCTGCACCAGGAGCATTTCCGCAGCCGCCTCAATGCCCTGCTGCGCAACAACCGCGAGTTCTATCGCGTCACCTGGTTCAATGCCGAGGGCCACGCGGTGGCCTCCACCGATGATTTTCCGATCAGCCGCAAGGACCTCTCGCAGACCTCGCTGATGACGGCCGAGCGTGCACGCCAGATGCGCCGGCCGCTCTACAGCCCGCCAGCCATTCCGCCCGGCATCGCCGAGCCGATGCTGATGGACTACCACGTGCCGCTGTTCCACGACAATCACTACATCGGCAGCCTGGTGGCCAGCTATGCCGTGGCGCGCATTCTCAACGAAATGGTGCCGTGGTGGTTCGCCCAGGACAATGAAATCTCCCTGACCGATACCGACGACAACGTGGTCGCGCGCCGCACCTCGGGCGGACCGGGCCTGAACGTCTATACGCACCGACGGGAACTGGAGCTGCCGGGGCTGATCCTGGTGCTGCACACCAACAGTACCAAGAGCGCGCCCAAGCTGCTGCCCAACCTGCTGGTGGGCTCGGTGATCGTGCTCTCGCTGGGCCTGCTGTGGAGCCTGTGGGCGCTGTGGCGCGACATCAACCGCCGCACCAAGGCTGAAAAAGCCCTGCTCAACGAAGCCGTGTTTCGCGCGGCGATGGAAAATTCCCTGGTCACCGGCATGCGCGCACGCGACCTGGAGGGGCGCATCACCTACGTCAATCCGGCCTTCTGCAAGATGGTCGGCTTTGCCGCCGAAGAGCTGGTGGGCAAGATTCCGCCCATGCCCTATTGGGCGCCGGAAGCCATGGACGAATACCAGGAGCGCTTTTCCAACGTGCTGGCCGGGCGTGTCACGCCGCAGTTCGAAACCATCTTCCAGCGTCGCGATGGCGAACGCTTCCCGGTGCTGATCTTCGAATCGCCGCTGGTGGACCAGGATGGCAGGCAGAGTGGCTGGATGGGATCCATCCTCGACATCTCCGAGCGCAAGCGGGCCGAAGACCTCAACCGGACCCAGGAAGAAAAGCTGCAGGCCAGCGCCCGCCTGGCCAGCATGGGCGAGATCGCCTCGACCCTGGCACACGAGCTGAACCAGCCGCTGGCGGCCATCTCCAGCTATACCACCGGCGCGCTGAACATGATGCAGCAGGGCCAGGCCGAGCCCAAGGCGCTGCAGCCCGCGTTGGAAAAGATTCACGCCCAGGCCCAGCGCGCCGGCCACGTCATCCGCAGCGTGCACCAGTTCGTCAAGAAGCGCGAACCGGCACGCCAGCGGCTACAGATACGGCAACTGGTGGACAACGTGGCGCCGCTCATCGAATTGCAGGCCCAGCAGTTCTTCGTGGTGCTGCAATGGCAGGTGCCCAGATCACTGCCGCCGGTGCTGGGTGACCAGGTGCTGCTGGAACAGGTGATCCTGAACCTGACCCGCAACGGTATCCAGGCCATGGCCGCCGTGCCGTCGGAGCGGCGCATCCTGCGCGTGACTGCCGAGCTGACCCGCAACGACGATGGTGCAGAATCGGTCACGGTCTCGGTGATCGACCAGGGCCACGGGATTGCCGAAGAAGTCGCCGCGCGCCTGTTTTCGCCGTTCTTCTCGACCAAGGCCGAGGGCATGGGCATGGGTCTGAACATCTGCCGCACCACCATCGAATTCCACGGCGGCACGCTCACTTACACCGATAACCCGGCAGGCGGTACAATCTTCCGGTTTTCGCTGCCCGCCCAACCCGGGCAGCCACAATAACGAGACGCCCCTCCCATTCTGGAATCCCGCCCTGCACACCGATGCTGCACATAGTCGACGACGAAGAAATCATCCGCGATTCGCTGACCTGGCTGGCGCGCTCGCGCAACATCGCCGCCACCGGCTATGAAAGCGGCGCGGCCGTGCTGGGCGCGCTGGCCCATGCCAACGGCATCGATGCCGAGGGCGAATGCCTGCTGCTGGACGTGCGCATGCCCGGCACCAGCGGCGTGGCGCTGTTCAATGAACTGAAGACGCGGGGCCTGCTGCACCGGCGTCCGGTGATCTTCCTCACCGGACATGGCGACGTGCCCATGGCCGTGGATATGCTGAAAAACGGCGCCTTCGATTTCTTCGAGAAACCCTTCAACGACAACCAGCTGATGGACCGCGTGCTGGAAGCGCTGGAAAATTCGCGCGCAGGCGGTGCCGAAGATGCCGTGCAAAGCCGCCTGACGGCGCTCTCGGCACGTGAACGCGAGGTGCTGGACCTGATCCTGGCCGGCAAGATGAACAAGGTCATTGCCGATGAGCTGGGCATCAGCATGCGCACCGTGGAAGTCCATCGCGCCCATATCTTCGACAAGATGAACGTCAAGACCGCCGTCGAGCTGGCGCGGCTGCTCAAATAAGTGGAAATCCTCAACCTCCTGCTGCCGGACTTCAGCCTCATTGCGCTGGGCGTGCTGGTCTATCGCCTCTCCGGGTGGGGTGACGAATTCTGGGCCGGCATGGAAAAGCTGGTCTACTTCATCCTCTTCCCTGCCCTGCTGTTCTATTCCACCGCACGGTTGAAGGTCGACCTGTCCGTCACGGGCGGCATGGTCGGCACGGGCGTGGCCGCCCTGGTGACGGGCATCGCACTGACCTGGCTGGGCAAGCCCCTGCTGCGTGCCACGCCCATGACCTATGAATCGGGCATGCAATGTGCCTATCGATTCAATTCTTATATCGCCCTGGCGCTGGCTACCCGCATGGCCGGCGAAGAAGGCGCGGGCTTGATGGCCATCCTGCTGGGCTTTGGCGTGCCCCTGTGCAATATCGCGGCAGTCCACGCGCTGGCCGCGAAAAACGGCAACCTGCTGCGCGAGCTGGCCCGCAATCCCTTGCTGGTGGCGACCGCTGGCGGCCTGACGTTTTCTGCACTGGGGCTGCATCTGCCCGAAGCGGCCAGCGTGGTGCTCTCGCGCCTGGGTGCGGCCTCCATTGCGCTGGGCCTGCTGATGGTCGGGGCCGGATTGCGCCTGTCAGGCCTCAAGGAGAGCAAGCCGGTGGTGGGCTGGTTCCTCTTCATCAAGCTCTGCGCGGTGCCGCTGGCGGCTTACCTGATCGGCATGCGGCTGCAACTGCCGCCGCTGCAATGGCGCATCGTGGTGCTGTTCTGCAGCCTGCCCACGGCCTCCAGCGCCTACATCCTGGCCGCGCGCATGGGCGGCAATGGTCCCTTCACGGCCTTCCTCATTTCCATCGGCACGCTGCTCTCGGCGCTGACCATTCCGGTCTGGCTGGCGCTGGTGCATTGAGCCTTCCGCGTTAGGCGACACCGTGCCGCGCCAGTGCCCATCGCACATGCTCGGCCACCAGCGGCGAGGGATGCGCCAGGCGCGCCCGCAGGGCGGCCACGATGGCGGCATCGCCCCGGTGCGACGCCGAATCGGCCGCATTGCCCAGCCCCACGGCCAGGTTGCGCAGCCAGCGTTCGTGGCCGATGCGGCGGATGGCGCTGCCTTCGGTGTTTTTCAGGAATGCTTCTTCGCTCCAGCCGAACAGGTCGACCAGGCTGGCGCTATCGAGCCCGTGGCGCGGGTCGAAGTCGGGCAGGCTGGCACGCTGGGCGAACTTGTTCCAGGGGCAGTACAACTGGCAGTCGTCGCAGCCGTAGATGCGGTTGCCGATCAGCGGGCGCAGGTCTTCGGGGATACTGCCCTTGAGTTCGATGGTGAGGTAGGAAATGCAGCGCCGCGCATCCAGTTCGTAAGGCGCGACGATGGCGCCGGTCGGGCAGGCCGTGATGCAGGCGCTGCACTGGCCGCAGTGCGGTGTGACCGGTTCATCCACCGGCAGCGGCAGGTCGGTCAGCATCTCGCCCAGGAAGAACATCGACCCGGCCTCCCGGTGCAGCAGCAGCGTATGCTTGCCGCGCCAGCCCAGCCCGGCCTTCTCGGCCAGTGCCACTTCCATGACCGGGGCCGAATCGGTGAAGACGCGGTAACCGAAAGGGCCGGTCTGGCCCTCGATGCGGGTGGCCAGTTGCTGCAGGCGGGCGCGCAAGACCTTGTGGTAATCCCGTCCGCGCGCATAGATCGAGACCTGGGCCGCGGCCGGATCGGCGCTGCGCGCTTCTTCGCGGGCGCGCCAGTCGGCCTGGTCCGGATCGTCGGCGGCCGGCAGGTAAGGCATGCGTACGCTGACCACGCGTACCGTACCCGGCACCAGTTCGGCCGGGCGCGCGCGTTTCATGCCATGGCTTGCCATATAATCCATCTCGCCGTGATAACCCTTGTCCAGCCAGGCCTGGAAGCCCGCCTCACGGTGCGCCAGGTCGACGTCGGCGATACGCACCTCGGCGAACCCCAGCTCGCGGCCCCAGGTCTTGATGGTCGCGGCCAGTGCCGCCAGGTAGGCGGGGTCGGCGAGATCGGCAGACGTGGCGAGATCGGACATGCGGCATTGAACCTTGAAACTTGTACTTTGTAACGAGCCATCCCGGATGACCCAGAACAGCATGAACCTGCAGCGACTCCACCTCCACCTGCCCGACGAAGCCGCCACCGCGCGCCTGGGCGCCGACCTGGCGCAGGTGCTGGCGCCGGGCCTGGCGATCTACCTGCACGGCGACCTGGGAGCGGGCAAGACCGCGCTCACCCGCGCCCTGCTGCATGCGGCGGGCTACCAGGGGCGGGTCAAGAGCCCGACCTACACGCTGGCGGAGCCCTATGAAGTTTCCTTCGCAGGCCGCATGGTAACAGTCATCCACTTCGATCTGTACCGCATGGCCAGCCCGGAGGAATTTCTTGACGCCGGTTTTCGTGAACATTTCAACGAAAACTCCGTCTGTATCGTCGAATGGCCCGAAAAGGGTCATCCGGTGTTGCCGCCACCGGACATACACGTCAACCTGTCGCTTGCAGGGGACGGTCGTGATGTAGAATTGCGTGCGTTGTCCGACAAGGGTCATCAATGCCTCGCTCGACTGAAATTCGCTCCCAATCTGTGAAGTCCAAAACCCGCCGCACCATCTTGAAAGCCGGCGGCGCGCTGTTCGTCTCCGTCGTCACGCCCCTGCCCGCCATGGCCTCGCAGATCCTGGCCGTGCGCGTCTGGCCGTCCGACGACTACACCCGCGTCACGCTGGAAAACGACAGCGACCTCAAGGTCACGCACTTCGTGGTCAAGAACCCGGATCGCCTGGTGGTGGACATCGAGGGCATCGACCTGAACAGCACCCTGAAGGACCTGGTGGCCAAGATCCAGCCCAACGACCCGTACATCAAGCAGGTGCGCGTGGGCCAGAACCGGCCCGGCGTGGTGCGCCTGGTGTTCGACCTGAAGGACGAGATCAAGCCGCAGGTCTTCACCCTGGCGCCGGTGGGCGAGTACAAGTACCGCTTCGTCATCGACCTCTATCCGACCAATCCGCAAGACCCCATCGCCGCCCTGATCCAGAAGGGCGACTGGAACAAGGAAACTCCCGCCAGCCCGCCGCTGGCGCAGGCCCCGGCGTCCCCGTCCAAACCCGATCCGGCGCCGCTGGCCGAGATCAAGCCGCAGCCGGAAGACAAGACCGAGCGCAATCCCAAGGCGGTGCCGGATGATCCGCGCATGCAGATGACGCGCATGATTACCATCGCGCTGGACCCCGGCCACGGGGGTGAAGACCCCGGCGCCACCGGCGCGCGCGGCAACCACGAGAAGGACGTGGTGCTCTCCATCGCCCGGCGCTTGAAACGCAAGATCGAGCAGCACCCCAACATGCGCGTCATGCTTACCCGCGACGCCGACTTCTTCGTGCCGCTGGGCCAGCGCGTGGTCAAGGCGCGCAAGGTGCAGGCCGACCTGTTCGTCTCCATCCACGCGGATGCCTTCGTGCAGCCGACCGCACGCGGCTCCTCGGTGTTCGCCCTGTCGGAGAAGGGCGCCAGCTCCACGGCGGCGCGCTGGCTGGCCAACAAGGAAAACTCGGCCGACCTGATCGGCGGGGTCAACATCAAGACCCATGACCGCCAGCTGGCCAGCGTCCTGCTGGACCTCTCCACCACGGCGCAGATCAACGACAGCCTGCGCGTGGGCAATGCGGTCCTGAAGGAGATCGGCGGCATCAACAAGCTGCACAAGGGTGCGGTGGAACAGGCCGGCTTTGCCGTGCTGAAGGCCCCCGACATCCCCAGCATCCTGATCGAGACCGCCTTCATCTCCAACCCGGAAGAAGAAGCCAAGCTCACCGACGAGCGCTACCAGGAGCAGATGGCCGATGCCATCCTGACCGGCATCCGCAACTACTTCGCCAAGAATCCGCCACTGGCCAAGAACAGGATGACCTGAGCCCCCGGGTATCGGCGCACTCCGGCCTGCAGGCAAGAAAAAACCCGGCGCTGTTCCCAGCCCGGGTTTTTCTTTTGGGACGCCCAGGGCATCAGGCGTTGCTGACCTTGCGCTTGCCGCGCAGCTTGCGCCAGAGCTGCCACAGCACGCCCAGCAGGATAGGGACGACGGCGCCGACCATGCCGCAGAGGACCAGCGTATTGAGGTTCTTCTGGACCACCGGGATATTGCCGAACAGGTAGCCCAGTACCACCAGTCCCACCACCCACAGCAAGGCACCCAGCACGTTGAACAGCTGGAAGCGCGCAAAGCTCATGGCCGAGACCCCGGCGATGAAGGGTGCGAAGGTGCGCACGATGGGCGTGAAGCGGGCAATCACGATGGTCTTGCCGCCGTGTTTTTCGTAGAAGGCGTGGGTCTTGCGCAGGGCGTCCGGATTGAGCCAGCGGTAATGGTGGGTATAGACACGCTGCCCGACCCAGCCGCCGATCCAGTAGTTGAGCGTATTGCCGCCCACCGCCGCCGCCACCAGCAGACCCGTCAGCAGCCAGATGTCCATGGCCCCCGTGGCACAGAAGGTGCCGGCGATGAAGAGCAGCGAGTCGCCCGGCAGGAAGGGCAGCACCACCAGCCCCGTCTCACAGAACACGATCAGGAACAGCACTGCATAAATCAGCGAGCCGTACTGCTCGATGAGAACCCCCAGATATTTGTCCACGTGCACCAGCACGTCCAGCAACTGCAGATAATCCATAAAGCCCAATCGTTGGTGATTCATGAAGGCCCGGGCTCCCCATTGCCACGTGGCCGGATATTTTCCTTCTGCAATGCAGCCGGAGAAACATCGTGCAGGCCGGGCGAGCTCCCGCACCTGCGCAGGCATCATACAACACTCCCCCCGGCCCGACTCAAGAAGCCCGGCCGCCGGCCGATAAAAAGCCCGGGGGAGGCGCAAAAAGACGATCCTCACGCAAACTCGCAAGCCTGTTGCATCGCGCCGCAAACCGCCCTGCACGATAAGCACAACTGGAAAGATTTGGCATATGATCAAAGCCAGTTCCTTCAGTTTTCACGGCACAAATATGCATGGCGGCGCATGTTTTGCGTCTTCCGGCATAGGGTGCCACCGCGCCGGGGCAGGCGATACGGGGCTGACGGGACAGGGTAAGGAGCCGCAGGGGAACCGGGGCAATTGCCACTCCGCACTGCATGAGGCAAGACGCGTCAGGCGTCATTACCGGCCAGAGGGGGCGCTGTATGGGGAGCCAGGAGTCATTCGTGGGCCAGTTCGATCATCCGTCGCAGCCGCAAGGTGATCAGCAGCGGCAGCACGAGGCAGAGCGCGAAGCGCTGATGGGCGCCTTGTGGCGTTCCATGGCCATTCTCGAATTCGCCGCCGATGGCACGATCCTCGACGCCAACGACAATTTCCTCGCCATGCTGGGTTACCAGCGCCATGAAGTGGTGGGCCAGCATCACCGCATGCTGTGCGATCCCTTCTATGCCGAGACCGAGGATTACCAGCGCTTCTGGCAGCACCTTTACCAGGGCGAGGTGATCTCCGGCACCCTGCAGCGGCGCCGCATCGATGGCACCACCGTCTGGCTGGAAGCGCTGTGCAGTCCGGTCCTGGACGCCAGCGGCCAGTTGCTCAAGGTGATCTCGGTGGCGGCCGACATCAGTGCCCACATTGACGAATCGCACCACAGCAACAATGTGCTGACCGCCCTGAACCGCTCGCTGGGCGTGGTCGAGCTCTCGCCACAAGGCCTGATCCTGGCCGCCAACCGCAACTACCTCAAGACCATGGAATACCTGGCCGAAGACCTGATCGGCCAGCCCCACAGCGTATTGTGCTCTGCCGACTACGCCGCCAGCGAGGAGTACGCGGCCTTCTGGCGCGACGTCTGCAACGGCCGTTTCTTCTCCGGCCGCTTCCCGCGCCGCACCCGCAGCGGCCGCACGATCTGGTGGGAAGCTACCTACTCGCCCCTGCTCAATCCCCATGGCAAGGCCGAGCGGGTGATCTGCATCGGCAACGACGTGACCTACCGGGTTACCCGCGAAAAGAGCGACCGAGAACATCTGCATCTGCTCTCGCTGGGCATCAACGAGACCGACAATGCGGTGCTCATCACCGACGAGCAGAACCGCATCGTCTTCCACAACACCGGTTTTACCCGCATGCTGGGCTTCCAGAGCCAGCAGGTCATCGGCAAGCAACCGCGCGAGCTGTTTGCCAGCCACCCGAGCTTCGTCAAGTCCATCGAGCGCTGCCACGGAGAGCTGCTGCAAGGGCACAGCTTCCATACCGAAGAACTGATCCACGATCTGCATGAGCAGCCGGTATGGATCTCGGCGGTGGTCAATCCCATCCTCGACATGGAACGCAAGCTCATCAATGCCGTCTGCGTGATGACCGACATCACCAATACCAAGGTCCACGAAGTCTTGCAGTACCGCGTACTCAATGCCATGGCACGCGATTCTTCCCTGCCCGAGCAGATGAACCTGCTGTGCGAGGAAATCGAACGGGTCGCCCCCGAGGTGATCGCCTCGGTGCTCAGCGTGGACGAGCAAGGACGCCTGCATACCCTGGCCGCGCCCAGCCTGCCGGAGGCCTACACGCGCGCCATCGAGGGCCTGCAGATCGGCCCGCTGGTAGGCTCCTGCGGCAGCGCCGCCTATACCGGCCAGAGCGTGATCGCCGAAGAGATCGCCACCGATCCGCGCTGGGCCGAATTCAAGGAGCTGGCCCTGGGCCACGGTTTGCAGGCCTGCTGGTCAACTCCGATCAAGTCGGCCGACGGCAAGGTCATCGGCACCTTCGGCTTCTACTATCGGCGCCCGCGCCAGCCCAGCGCCTTCCACCACCTGCTGGTGGACGCCGGCCTGCACCTGTGTGCCCTGGCCATCGAACGCGAAGCCTCGCGCGCGCGCATCCATCAACTGGCCTTTTATGATTCGCTCACCGGCCTGCCCAATCGCAGCCTCCTGCTGGTACAGGCCGGCCAGGCCATCGCCTCGGCCGACCGCAATGGCAGCACGGTGGCGGTGATGTTCATCGACCTGGACCGCTTCAAGCAGGTCAACGATTCGCTGGGTCACCAGGCCGGCGACGAACTGCTGCGCACGGTGGCCACGCGCCTGCAGTCGCAGGCGCGGCGCTCGGACATCGTGGGGCGGCTCTCGGGTGATGAATTCGTGGTGGTGCTGACCCAATACAACACTGAACACCTGACCGAGGTGGTCAAGCGTATCCAGGAGCGTCTGGCCATGCCCTGCCACATCAACGGCACGCCCCTGAACCCCTCGGCCAGCATCGGCGTGGCGATCTTCCCCGACAACGGCCACGATATCGAGACCCTGCTGCATCGCGCCGACATCGCCATGTACCAGGCCAAGGCCGTCAACCGTGGCCGTTTCAGCTTCTTCAGCGAAGAGATGAACAGCCTCGCCCAGGAACGCCTGGCCCTGGAAAGTGCCCTGCGCGACGCCTTGCGGGGCGGCCTTTTCGAGCTGCACTTCCAGCCGCAGATCAGGCTGCACGATCACAGCCTGCATGGGGTGGAAGCGCTGGCACGCTGGCATGACCCACAGCTGGGCCAGATCTCGCCGGGCCGCTTCATCCCGATTGCCGAGGAATGCGGCCTGATCGGCGAACTGGGCAAGTGGGCGCTGGAAGAAGCTTGCTTCCAGCTGTCGGACTGGCGCCGGCGCGGCATTCAGGTGCCATCGATGTCGGTGAACCTGTCGGCCACCAATTTCCACGATCTCGACCTGCCGCAGTTCGTTACCGGACTGCTGCGCCGCTACAGCCTGGCACCAACCGACCTCACCCTGGAAATCACCGAGACCGTGCTCATGGACACCAACCCCAGCACCAGCCAGACCATCTCCGCCGTGCATGCGCTGGGGATCCCGCTGGCCATGGATGACTTCGGCACCGGCTATTCCAGCCTCGGCTACCTGCGCAAGCTGCCGGTCTCCGAACTCAAGCTGGACCAGAGCTTCGTGCGCGACATGGCCAAGGACGAGGCGGTCAGCGCCTTGACCAACGCCGTCATCCGCATCGGCGAAAGCCTCAAGCTGGTCGTGGTGGCCGAAGGCGTCGAGGATGCCGACCAGTACGAGCTGCTCAAGAGCCAGGGCTGCGATGTGGCGCAGGGCTATTATTTTTCGCGGCCGATGTCGGCCGATCAACTGGAAAAGTGGGTGCGCAATTACCGCGCCGATGCGCCTGCGCCTGCAGGAACACAGGCCGCAAAGGAAAGTTGAAACGCCGGAAAAGCCGTGATGGCGGCACGACAAGGGATGTCATGCCGAAAGAGCACTTTCTCGCTGGAAAAACAACAGCACAGTTAGATGTGGGCGCAAACATTCGAAGTATTTTGATCTGTCGCAAATTCCTGACGATATACTGACCACCTTCTCCGCAAGTACCGTGATGTCAGCACCGACGTTGGACCTCCCCGAAGGCGGCCCCTGACGTCGGTGACCACGTTGCATTGCCTTTTGGGCAAGCCGGTGCAGCACGCCACCCTCTGGCCTGCCTGTCATCGGTTCGAAGGTACCGTGCTGCAGGACTTTCCGGACGCTGGAAACACAGAGGGAAAACGATGGCGAATTGAATGTGCAGGCAGCAAGCACCGTCGCTCCCCGGATGGTTTCTGGTTCGGCATTTGCATTTCCACCCCCTTAATCTTCAAAAACAAGAATAGCCATGGCTAATGAATTGTCCGGTGCGCGCGGCGCATCCCTTTTTCATCGTTCGGTCGGTGCAAAACTGACTGCCATGACGGTCGCCCTGGTGGGTGTCGTCTTCGTGATCGCCCTGATGCTGATCACCTACTCCGCCTCGCGCATGGTGGAAACCCGCTCCATCGAACAGATGGGCAATGATGCGCGCGGCGTGGCCAACATGGTCGGCATCTTCGACCGCTCCGTGAACAGCCAGGTGGACCGCTTCTCCACCATGTTCGACAAGGAATTCGGCAAGCTGGCGCTGGATGAAGGCCGCACCGTGCAGATTGGCGAGCGTGCCACGCCGGTGCTGTCCAACGACGGCCGCGAGCTGAACCTGGATTTCACCATTCCCGATCGCTTCACCGCCCACACCGGCGTGACCGCCACCATCTTCGCCAAGACGGGTGACGACTTCGTGCGCGTGTCCACTTCGGTCAAGAAAGAAAACGGCGAACGCGCCATCGGCACCCTGCTCGACCGAGCCCATCCCGGCTACGCGGCGCTGAAGTCCGACAAGCCCTACAGCGGGCTGGCTACCCTGTTCGGCAAGCAGTACATCACCAAGTACGTACCCATCAAGAACGACGCCGGCCAGGTCATCGCCGCGCTCTACGTGGGCATCGACATCTCGGCCGACGTGAAGGCATTGAAAGACCAGATCAAGTCGCTCAAGATCGGCGAGACCGGCAACTTCTATGCGCTCAACGGCCGCGAAGGCAAGGACCAGGGTGTGATGATCGCCGGCGCCCCGCGCGAGGGCAAGGAAGAAGGCGGCAACCTGATCGAGGCCAAGGACGGCAGCGGCGCTACCTACGTCAAAACCCTGGTGCAGCAGAAGGAAGGCCAGCTGCGCTACACCGGCAGCGACGGCCGCCAGAAGATCGCCGTCTTCACCCACTACGCGCCGTGGAACTGGGTCATCGTCGGTGAGGCTGCAGTGGAGGAGATCACGCACGAAGTCAGTTCCATGCGCAATCTCTACATCGGCCTGGGCCTGGTGTTCCTGGCGGTGCTGGGTGCGATCCTGACGGTGATGATCAACCGCATGGTCACGCGTCCGCTGGATGCGGTGTGCGAGGCGGCCGACCGCATTGCCGGCGGCGACCTCACCACCCGCCTGCACGTGCACAGCAGCGACGAGATCGGCCGCCTGATGGGCGCCTTCAACGGCATCAGCATGGGCCTGTCGGAAGTGGTCTCCAGCGTGCGTGCCGGCACCGAGGAGATCAACACCGCCGCCAGCGAGATCGCGGCCGGCAACCTCAATCTCTCCTCGCGCACCGAGCAGCAAGCTGGCGCGCTGGAAGAAACCGCCTCGGCCATGGAAGAGCTGACCTCGACCGTGAAGCAGAATGCCGCCAACGCCATCCAGGCCGATGAGCTGGCCGGCTCCGCCTCGGACGTGGCCAGCCATGGCGGCGAAGTGGTCGGCCAGGTGGTACAGACCATGGACGCCATCAACAGCTCCTCGCAACGCATCGTCGATATCATCAGCGTGATCGACGGCATCGCCTTCCAGACCAACATCCTGGCCCTGAACGCAGCCGTGGAAGCGGCCCGTGCCGGCGAGCAGGGACGCGGCTTTGCCGTGGTGGCCACCGAAGTGCGCACGCTGGCCCAGCGCAGCGCCTCGGCCGCCAAGGAAATCAAGGAACTGATCGACGCCTCTGTGCAGACCGTGGCCGGTGGCGGGCAGCTGGTGGCCCAGGCCGGCAGCACCATGAACGACGTGGTGGCCAGCGTGCAACGCGTCTCCACCGTCATCAGCGAAATCACCACTGCCAGCCGAGAACAGAGCGAAGGCATCGACCAGATCAACCGCGCCATCGCCCAGATGGATGAAAGCACCCAGCAGAACGCGGCCCTGGTGGAACAGGCGGCAGCCGCAGCACAGTCGCTGCAGCAGCAGGCCGAGCGCCTGGCGGCGGCGGTCAGCACCTTCCGCGTGTAATCGTTTATATCGTTTTCAGGAAGGCATCTGCGCATTGCCCTTCTGAAACCCGATGCAGCAATATCCCCAGAAGCCGCCTCCGGGCGGCTTCGTCACATCCGCCATAAAGCGGCGGCGGTATAATCCCGCCATGAACGCACCGCACTCTTCCCCCGCTTCCGACCCGACCGTGACACCGACCCATCGCCCCATCCAGGCCCTGCCCGATCAGCTGATCTCGCAGATCGCCGCGGGCGAGGTGATTGAACGTCCCTCTGCGGTCGTCAAGGAATTGCTGGAGAACGCACTCGATGCCGGCTCCACCCAGATCACCGTGCGCCTGGAGCAAGGCGGCGTCAAGCGCATCGCCATCACCGACAACGGCCGCGGCATTCCACCTGAGCAATTGCCGCTGGCGCTGGCCCGCCATGCCACGTCCAAGATCGCCTCGCTGACCGACCTGGAGAATGTCTCCACGCTGGGCTTTCGCGGCGAAGCGCTGGCATCGATCGCTTCGGTGGCCCAGCTGACGGTTACCAGTCGCACCGCCGATGCGCCCCATGCATGGGAAATCACCGGCTCCCAATTTGGTACCGTGGCCCCGGCTTCGGGTGCGCAAGGCACCACCATCGACGTGCAGGACCTGTATTTCAACACGCCCGCGCGGCGCAAATTCCTCAAGTCCGAACAGACCGAATACGGCCACTGCGCCGAGGTCGTGCGCCGCATTGCGCTGGCGCGCCCGGACGTGAGCTTTTCACTCTCGCACAACGGCAAGACGGTCGATCACTGGAACGTCGGCGAATTTGCCAAGCGCAGCGCCCACATCCTGGGCGACGAATTCGCCAATGCCCGCCTGCCGCTGGACGAGACCGCCGGCCCCCTGCGCCTGCATGGCTTCGTCGGTCTGCCCACGGCATCGAAGGCGCGCGCCGATGGCCAGTACTTCTACGTCAACGGCCGCTTCGTGCGCGACAAGCTGCTCACCCACGCCGTGCGCGCGGCCTATCAGGACGTGCTGCATGGCGACCGCTATCCGGCCTATGCGCTCTCGCTCACGCTGGACCCGGCGCTGGTGGATGTGAACGTGCATCCGTCCAAGATCGAAGTGCGTTTCCGGGATAGCCGCGCGGTCCACCAGTTCGTCTTCCATGCGGTCTCGCGCACGCTGGCGCAGACCTCCGCCGTCTCCTTCGGCAATCTGCCGCAGCAGCAGGCCGAGACTGCCGAGGGCACACCCGCGCCAGCAAGCGGACCGAATGCACCGCTGCCATGGATGCGCGAACAGAAACAGCAGAGCTTCTCTGCCCAGTTCGCCGAACAACCGCGTCCCTTCTCCTTTGCCGGGCATAGTGGCCAGGGCAGCGGCGGCTTCGGCATCCGCCAGGACCGTGCGGCCTACGGCAACATGTTCCGCAGCGAACCGGCCGCGCAGATGGATGGCGCTACGGGTGCCAGCGGCAACAGCATGCCGGGCAGCATCAGCATCGAGGCATCGGCAGCACCTTTGCCCGAGGGCGACTTCCCGCTCGGCTTCGCGCTGGCGCAACTGCATGGCATCTATGTGCTGGCACAGAACCAGGCGGGCCTGGTGGTGGTGGACATGCATGCCGCGCATGAACGCATCCTCTACGAGCAGCTCAAGAATGCGCTGGATGGCAACGAGATGTTCGTGCAGCCGCTGTTGATTCCAGTCACCTTCTATGCCGATCCGGTCGAGGTGGGCACGGTGGAAGAGCATCAGGAAACGCTGTCGGCGCTGGGCTTCGACATTGCCGTGATGTCGCCCACCACGCTGGCCGTGCGCGCCGTTCCTGCGTTGTTGAAGAACGCCGACGCCCAGACCCTGGCCCGCGACGTGCTGCGCGACGTGCGCGAATACGGCGGCTCGCGCGTGCTGCTGGAGCGCCGCAACGAACTGCTCGGCACCCTGGCCTGCCACACCGCCGTGCGCGCCAACCGCAGCCTGACGCTGCCCGAGATGAATGCGCTGCTGCGCCAGATGGAAGCCACCGAGCGGTCCGACCAGTGCAACCATGGCCGCCCGACCTGGACCCAGATGGGCCTGTCGGATCTGGACAAGCTCTTCCTGCGTGGCCAGTAAGGATAAGTCCGATGACCCAGCGCCTGCCTCTGGCCGTGGCCATCATGGGCCCCACCGCGTCCGGCAAGACGGCCGCCGCGCTGGAGATTGCCCGCCACCTGCCCTGCGAAATCATTTCCGTCGATTCGGCCCTGGTCTATCGCGAGATGGACATCGGCACCGCCAAGCCCAGCCCGGAAGAGCTGGCCGCCGTGCCGCACCACCTGATCGACATCATCGACCCCACCGAGGCGTATTCGGCCATGCAATTCCGCCAGGATGCGCTGCGTCTCACACTGGAGATTGCCGGGCGCGGCAAGCTGCCCTTGTTGGTGGGCGGCACCATGCTCTACTTCAAGGTATTGCGCGATGGCCTGGACGAGCTGCCGCAAGCCGACCCGGCCCTGCGCGCGCAGCTGGACGAAGAAGCCGCCCGCCTGGGCGTGCCGGCCCTGCATGCGCGCCTGGCCACGCTGGACCCGGTGACGGCGGCGCGCCTGAAGCCGACCGACAGCCAGCGCATCCAGCGTGCGCTGGAGATCACGCTGCTGACCGGCCAGCCCATGTCTTCGCTACTGTCGCAGAAGGCGCCGGAGGCGCTGCCCTTCGAGATGCTGCCCTTGGCGCTGGAACCTGCTGATCGTGCGGTCCTGCATGAGCGCATCGCGTTGCGCTTTGACCTGATGCTGCGCGGTGGCGCCCTGGAGCGCGAAGTCACCGCCTTGCGCGCCAGGGGTGACCTGCACCTGGGCTTGCCTTCGATGCGTTGTGTGGGCTATCGCCAGATGTGGGAATACCTGGACGGCAGCATCGACGCCACCGCCCTGCGCGAAAAGGGCATCGCCGCCACCCGCCAGTTGGCCAAGCGCCAGCTTACCTGGCTGCGTTCGATGCCCGAGCGCATCAGCATCGACTGCAACCGCCCGGAGGCGACGGCAGAGGTACTGGCGCGGGTACAGCAGGCGCTGCAGGAGCGGCGCAGCGGATGAGCTGGCGCGCCTGTGGATAAAAATAAGGTGAAATACGGAAAAAGTATTGACAGACGCCTCGCAGACCTCTATAGTCTCGGGCTTGCCTCCTGGTGATATAGCTCAGCTGGTTAGAGCACAGCACTCATAATGCTGGGGTCGGTGGTTCAAGTCCACCTATCACCACCAGATACCCGTCGCTGCATGTGCAATCATGCGTATGCGGCGCCGTCCGAAAAACCCGCCTCTTCGAAAGAAGGGCGGGTTTTTTGTTTTGCACTGCCCTGAAAAAATCAGGGCGATCAAAATTGCAGTGCGCGCATTATGCGCATTTTCTTATGTCATTTCCGCTTCGTTTCGTCGGAAATCTCATCTTCATCTCGACCGACAGTGCGCCGCCATCGCCAAGCCAATCGCCAATCATCGTCAAGACACCACATTCCAGACCACAAGGCCAGCCAGAATTGAATCGAGAGCGATATATTCCTCGTCATTAACCACTCTATCGGTTGCCGAATCGTGCTAACAAGAGTCCGCTGCACAAAGGACTCAGTGGCGTATAAATACGTACCTGAACGCCAGAACCCAAATCGCCAATAGATGGCCAACTCGCTTTTGGCAAACTTAACGACGTCGAGATTCCACATTATTCCCCAGCGCTTGTCCCATTCAGAATTTAAAAGCCAGGTATGTGTCAAGTTTGATCTCAGCGATGTATCTTGTTCAATCGCACTCCCATCTTTAAAACTTAGACGTAAATTGATGATCCTGTACTCATCCCAAGAAAATCGAATTCCGCGGTCATCTGCGTGCAGCAACTCTTGATAAGGAATATTCTGCAGTTTCCACAGCACAGGCTTCTGCGTCAGGTTTCTGACGGAAATGGGCTCTTGAAAACAAACCGCATCAGACTCTGCCTGGAAAACGAACGAGGCGCTATCTATTACGCCGTCTTTAGCGCGCAACGCAATAATGGGAATTCGAGGCTCAGGATCCGCGGCATGCGGTAGATACAACGAATACTCCATATAGTTCGTGCAGTCAGACCAATAAGCACCAAGACAATGGCGCTTGCGCCAAACCCCATGAGAATGCCGATACGTCGGGAGAAACAAGCACTTTGTAGCTTGATCCCACAACCATTTACACCCCTGCCAAACAACTCCAAACGGTACGGAAATAGGCATTCCACCTCCTCTGAGAAATCAAATCTATAGAACCACCCCAAACCGATAGCTATGGACGCGACAGTAGAAGCGAGCCAAACCATCGTATCGCACCATCGTGGAGAAATGGCATACCCCTGAGTCAGAGGCAAAGATTCGTAAATCTAAGACAAGGTATTCCTGATGCACCGTACCTCCTGCGCTCACCCGGTCAATCCCGCAACCCACCAGCCTCCAATACATCCCAGCACGCCCCCATGGTGTGATAGTCCACCTTCCCGGCCGGCGACTTGGTATCTTCCCTCTTGCTCCCATCGGCAGCCAGAATGCGGAACCAGGCCCCATGATGGTGATCCACCATGTGCGCCCAGCTCCACGCCCAGATGGCGTGATACTGCTGCCGGAAAATCTCATCCCCCGTCACCCGCCACAACCGCCACGCACTGGCGAATGACTCGGCCTGGACCCAGAAATATTTGTCCGTGTCATAGGGCTGCCTGTCCGGATCGAAACCATAGATCAGCCCGCCATGCTGCGCATCCCATCCATATCGCCAGGCCGCGTTCTGCAATTCGGCGGCGCGGCTCACATAGGCCGGGCGCGGCTCCTGCGCATGGGCAATCAGCAAGAGCTTGGCCCACTCGGTCTGGTGGCCGGTCTGGAAGCCCCAGGGCTTGAAGATGTTGTCGCGGTTGCCGCGGTTGTAGTCGTGGTCCAGCGACCAGTCCTGGCGGTAATGCTCCCACACCAGATCCTGCGATTGCCGTGCCAGCCCAAAGACGAAGCGCTCGATCAGCAACTGCGCACGTTCCAGATAGACCGTGCGCCCCGTCGCCGCATGGGCGGCCAGGCAGGCTTCGCACATATGCATGTTGGCGTTCTGGCCGCGATAGGCGATCAGTTCGCCGTCCGGCGTGATCTCGTCGGCATAAGCCTGATGGGCGGGCTCGAAGAAAGCCGTCTCCATGCGCTCATAGGCCTGCGCCACCTGCGGCGCATCACACAGGCCAACACGATGCGCATGCGCCATGGCCAACAGCACGAAAGCCTGGCCATAAGCCATCACGGTGCCGTCCTCGATCTGGCCATCACGCAGCGTCCACCCATAGAGACCGGCCAGCGGACCCTGCGCATGGCGGAAGCGCTCCAGATGCGCCAGTGCATGGCGCGCCTGCTCCAGATAGCGCGCCTGCCCGGTATGCAGATAAGCCATGGACTGCGTGAACACCAGGCGCGTGGCGCTGACCAGGTGGCGATGGCTGCGCTCATAGACGCTGCCATCGTCCTTCAGGTAATGGAAGAAGCCACCCTGCGGATCGATGGCATGGCGGTCGTAGAAGGCCAGCGTATCGGCCACGTGCGCCTGCAGGAAGCGGCGGCTTTCGACGTCGGGAAGGGTCATGGTGATTCCGGTCTGCGAAGAGGAAGTCATTGGGAGGCATCCTTCTGGCGCCATTTGTCGAGGATCACGGCCAGCACGATCACCGCGCCCTTGGCCACGTATTGCCAGAACGAGGACAGACCGAGAATGGTCAGCCCGTTGTTCATCACACCGATGATGAGCGCACCGACCACCGTGCCCCAGATCGTGCCTACGCCACCCATGAGGCTGGTGCCACCCAGCACCACGGCGGCAATCGCATCGAGTTCGTAGCCACTGCCCCAGTTGCCGTTGGCGCCATACAAACGGCTGGCCGACATGGCGCCGGCCAGGCCCGAGAACAAGCCGCTGATCGAATACACGAACAACAGCACCAGCCCCACGCGAATGCCGGTCAACCGCGCCGCCTGCAGGTTGCCGCCGATGGCATAGATGTGCATGCCCAGCACGGTCTTGCGCAGGATCACCCAGGACAGCAGCACCACCGCCACGGCCATCCAGATCAGCCAGGGCACGTGCAGGAAGTCGCCGTTGCCGATCCACTCGAAGCTGGGGATGTCATTGTTCAAGACCGTGGTGCCATCGGCCAGCAGATAGGCCGCGCCCCGGAAGGCGGTCATGGTGCCCAGCGTGACCACGAAGGCGTTGATGTTGAGGAAGGCCACCATGGCGCCATTGACCATGCCCATCAGCAAGCCCGAGACGATGAACATCGGAATCGACCAGCCCGGTGCCGCGCTCAGCGACACCTGCATGCCCAGCACCGCCGACACCGCCAGTACCGAGCCGACCGAGAGGTCGATGCCGGCAGTGAGGATGACGAAGGTCATGCCGGCCGCCAGCACCAGGTTGATGGCGACCTGGCGCAGGATGTTCATGGTGTTTTCGGCGGTGGCGAAGTTGGAGCTGCCGTCGCCGCTGAGATAGATCGTCAGCGCATAGAACAGCAGGTACAGCACCACCAGCACCGGCAGCATGCCCAGCCGGTGCAGCAGCCATTGCGAAGCCGTCGAAGAGGAACGCGCAGGGGCGTCGTTGTTGTGCAGAGAAGTTGGGTGAGCCATGACTAAAAGGAATGGGAAGAAGGAGAAGAATGCATCGGCACACGCGCCACGGCAGGCGCAGTTGCGCCACCTGCATGCGCGGCATGCATGCCGGCCGTATCGGTGGCCAGGTGCATGATGGCTTCCTGGGTGATGGCCGCGCCTGCGAGTTCGCCGGTGATGGCGCCCTCGCGCATGACCAGCACGCGGTCGCAGATGCCGATCACTTCCGGCAGCTCGCTGGAGATGACCACCACGGCCACGCCCTGTCCGGCCAGCTTGTGGACAAGTTGATAGATCTCGCTCTTGGCATAGATATCCACACCGCGCGTGGGCTCGTCCAGGATCAACACCTTGGGGGCAATCTCCAGCCAGCGCGCCAGCAGGACCTTCTGCTGGTTGCCACCGGAGAGCTTGCCCACGGCCACGTCAGGATGCGCGACCTTGACGTTCAGGCGCTGGATAGCCCCACGCGCCACGCCATCCAGAGAGCGGCTGCGCACCAGGCCCATGCGGCTATGGCGACCCGCGACGTTCATGGTGGCGTTGGCGCCCACGGCCATCTGCAGGAACAGTCCCTGGCCCTTGCGGTCTTCCGGCACGTAGGCAATGCCTGCGCGCATGGCCGCGCGCGGCTCGTCGATCTGTATGGCCTGCCCCTCCAACAGGAGATGGCCACTGCTGCGCGGATCGGCACCGAAGAGCAACCGCGCCAGCTCGGTACGTCCGGCGCCGACCAGTCCGGCAAAGCCCAGCACCTCGCCCGCACGCACGGTAAAGCTGGAGGGCTTGACCTTGCCACCGGTCAGGTCCTGTACCTGCAAGACCGTCGGCAGCGCGGCCGCCTGTTCGGGGGCCAGGCGGCTGTGCTGGTAGAACTCGCCCAGCGAGCGCCCTACCATCATCTGCACGATGCGTTCGGAATCGATCTCCTCGCGCGCCAGCTCGCCCACGAAACTGCCGTCGCGCAGCACCGTCACGCGGTCAGCCAGGGCATACACCTCGGCCATGCGATGGCTGATGTAGATGATGGCCAGGCCTTCATCGCGCAGGCGCCGCACCACGCCGAAGAGATGTTCGGTCTCGCGTTCGGAGAGCGCCGCCGTCGGTTCATCCATGATGACGATGCGGCTGCGATGCACCAGGGCGCGGGCGATCTCGACCTGCTGCTGCTCGGCAATGGAGAGCCGTCCGGCGCGGTCCGAGGCACGGAAGGCCGCCCCCAGCTGGGCCAGTACGGCATCGGTGCGCTTGCGCATGGCGGCGTGGTCGATCAGGCCCCAGCGTGTACGCAATTCGCTGCCCATGAAGACGTTGGCCGCCACGCTGATGTTGGGCGCCACCGCCAGTTCCTGGTAGATCAGGTTGATGCCGGCGGCGCGGCTGGCGCCGGGGTCGCGCAGCGAGACCGGTTTGCCGTCCAGCAGGATCTGCCCGCTGTCGGGCGCGTGTACGCCGGAGAGCACTTTCATGAGCGTGCTCTTGCCAGCACCGTTCTCGCCCATGAGGGCGTGGATCTCGCCGGGGCGGATGGTCAGATGCATGTCCGACAGCGCGCGCGTGGCCCCGAAGGACTTGCTGATGCCGGTCATCTGGAGAAGAGGAATGGAAGTCATGGCAATCGAAGAAAGCAGCCACCTTGCGGCAAGCTCGTCCCGCAGCAGGGCCATGCCCTGGGCTGCGGGGACTCTTGCACCGGCGCGCTGATGTTCATGGCGAACCGGTGTGCGTGCGGCGGCCTCAGTTGGCCGGCACCCAGCCCTTGTAGTCAGCCACGTTGTCGCGCGTGATCAGCTTGACGGGCAGCAGCTTGACGGGCTTCTCGGGGGTGTGGCCATTCATCACCTGATAGCCGATGGCCACGCTCTCGGCGGCCATGCCATACGGGTCCTGCGCGGGCGAGGCGGCGAAGAGCGACTTGCTGTCCTTGAGCGCGCGTTCGGCGTCAGGGGCGCCATCCACGCCGGTGATGACCTTGATGTCGCTGCGCTTGGCCTGGCGGATGGCCAGCTCGGCACCGATGGCGGTGGGGTCATTGATGGCGAAGACGCCATCAATCTTGCCTTGCGCAGCCAGCAGGTTGGACATGGTGGTCATGCCGCCATCGCGGCTGCCACCGGCGTTCTGGTTGTCGGAGAGGATCTTGATGCCGGGCGACTTCTTGAACTCGGCCTTGCAGCCGCTGACGCGATCCATCACTGCCGACACGGGCGGCCCGTTGACGATGACCACGTTGCCCTTGCCCTGCAGCTTGTCGGCGATGTACTTGCAGGACTCGGCACCGGCCATGGTGTTGTCCGACATGACGGTCACGTCCGCGCCTTCAGCGGCCACGTCCACGGCCACCACGACGATGCCGGCCTTTTTCGCTTTCTTGACGGCGGGGCCGACGCCCTTGGAATCGGCTGCATTGAGCACGATCATGTCGACCTTGTTGGCGATGAAGTTCTCGATCTGGCCAACCTGGGTGTTGAGGTCGTACTTGGAAGAGACCACGGTGACCTTGGCCTGCGGATTGATCTTGTGCGCGCCGCTCTCGGCGCCCTTGGCGATGGCTACGAAGAAGGGATTGGCGAGGTCGCCGAGGGTGACGCCGACCGATTTCAGCGGCTTGTCGGCAGCGTGCGAGGGGGCAGTGACGGCCGCCAGCGACAGGGTGGCGCAGGCGATGGCGAGGGTTTTCTGGATCATGCTTGTCTCCGTTCTTGTTGGAAGTTTGAGGGGGGATGATGACTGCTTTTTGATGCATTCACGCCGGGCCTCAGCCCCAGCGAAAAATCTGGTCGGCGTGGTCGCGCGTGGTCTCGATCAGGGCAGCGTTGATTTCATCACTGTCCATCACCCAGGCCTCGGCCTCGGCAGGGCTGCGGCCGAACTGCACGTGGCGTGCGATCAGCCGCTGCAGCCGCAGCGCCGGATCGACATCGACGTACCAGACCTCATCGAGCAGGGGCAGCACGCGTGACCAGTGGCCCCGGTCCAGCAGCAGGTAGTTGCCCTCGGTGATGATGAGCTGTGTCCCGGGCGGGATGGCGATGCTGCCGGCAATGGCTTCTTCGATCTCGCGCAGGAACTGCGGCGCGTAGATGACTTCATCAGCGCCCTGCTGGCGCAAGCGTGACAGCAGATGGACATAGCCAGCGCTATCGAAGGTATCCTCGGCGCCCTTGCGTGCAGTGCGTCCCAGGCGTGCCAGCTCGGCATTGGCGAGGTGATAGCCGTCCATGGGCAAGATGACGGCCCGACTTAGCCCCTGGGCCTGCACATGCTCAAGCAACGCCTGGGCCAGCGTGGACTTGCCGCTGCCGGGCGGGCCGGCTATGCCGAGTATCGTGCGCCGGCCGCTGGCCAGCAGTGCGGTGAGCCTGTCGCTGAAGACGGCGGGAATCATGGTCGACTCATTCCTTTTTCTAAGGATCGTCCTTGCAGACGTCCACACGCGTGCAGGGTGTTATTTATTGAAATGCAGCACAACAGCAAAGCGCCCTGCTGCGTTCTCCTCGTCTGCAGAGCCTGATGCGCAAGGCTGCTGCGCCGACTGCCTGGCGGGACGAGCGAATTTCGGAAAGCCGACAAACTAAGCGATTCTGTCTCCTGAATTTCAGCGCTCCTGAATATTCATGTGTAATTTCTAATTATTGCTAGATCCGCGTCGTTAACGTGATGAAATTTTCTTGGATTTTTTTCGAAACCGATCTGCTTATGGGTAAGTCAACGCCATGAAAAAAGGACGCTACCGATCAGGTAGCGTCCTTGCGCTGCACGCTGTAAAGAGCTGCTGATCAATATCAGGCTGCCATCAACGCCGCCGCATCAGCCACCACGGTGGCATAGCGGTCGGCCAGCTCGGCCAGCGCCACGCGCTGGATCTCGGCGGCCTTGACGGGCGCGCCACCAAGGGGGTCCGGCAGGTCGCGGGTAGCGCAGGCAGAGGCCACCACCGTGGAGGCATAACCATGGTCCAGTGCCGAGCGCACGGTCGCGCTCACGCACATGTGGGTAGCGAAGCCGGCCACGATCAGCGACTTGCGGCCGGTCTTCTTCAAGGCCTCATCCAGCGGGGTGCCGGCAAAGGAGTTGGGCAGGCTCTTGGGCAGCACCAGCTCACCCGGCTCGGGCTGGACACCCTCGATGATGGCCACGTGCGGGCCTTGCGGATCGAACATGGCACCGCCCGGCTTGCCGTGATGCACCACGTGGATCACCGGCGCACCGGCGGCACGGGCCTGGCGCAGCAGCCCGGCAATCTCGCCGACCGCAGCATCGATGCCGGCCATGGGAGCACGGCCGGTGGTGTATTCAGTCTGGTGGTCAATGATGAGCAGGACGGCTTCTTGCCAGGTGGCGGCACGCGCGCTGCCACCGGCAATCTGGATCAGGGTCTGGGGAAAGGACATGGGCGGCTCCTTGTTAAAAAAAGATCGAGGAAAATCAGAAAAATGGCTGCGGTGATCGAAAACGCACAGAGACGGACCATCTTAGTCCGATAAAATTTGCACCACCATTCACCAAAATCGCGATCCATCTGTGAAAAAATTAACAGCCCCTTCCGGCAACCAGCGCCCCTCCTCGGCCCGGACCGTACACGCCGCCCTGGATGCCGACTGGGAAAGCCTGCGCAGCTTCGCCGCCTTCATCGACGCCGGCAGCCTCTCCGGCGCGGCGCGTGCGCTCGGGGTGACGCATGCGACTATCGGCCGCCGCCTGCAGCAGCTCGAAGCTTCCTTGCAGGCACCGCTGTTCCTGCGCCGCGCCGAGGAGGTGGAACTGACCCGGCTGGGCGAGAGCGTCCTCAGTGCCGCGCGCGCCATGCAGGACCAGACCCGGCAGTTGGCACGCACGCTGGCCGGTGGCGATCTGCGGCTGGAAGGCAAGCTGCGCCTGGCCTGCACGGATGCCATCGGCACCCTGTTCCTGGCGCCGCGCCTGCCGCAGCTGTTGCAGCAATGGCCGGCGCTGGATGTGGAATTTGCGATGGGCCACCAGACCTTGAGCCTGGCCCGGCGTGAAGCCGATCTGGCGCTGCGCTTCGGCAAGCCCCAGGATGGGGAGCTGATCGCCCGGCCGCTGGGAGCGGTGCGTTTTTACCTGTGCGGGACGGCGGACAATGTGGCGCGGTGGCGGTGTGCGCCCAGATCGGCGCCCTTCGTGGCCTATGACGATGGCGTGCCCGATATCCCGGAGACGCGCTGGATCGCCGACCACGCTGCCGGCAACCCGGTGCGCTTTCGCAGCACCAGCCTGGTGGCGCAGTGCATGGCCGCGCGCGCCGGGGTAGGGCTGGCCTTGCTGCCGAGCTACCTGCTGGCGCCGGAATTGCAGACTGTGGAGTCCGCGCCACAGCTGCAGCGGGAGCTATGGGCGGTGTTCCACCGCGATCTCAAGGCACTGCCCCGGCTGCGGGCGGTGCTGGCGTGGCTGCAGGACTGCTGCGCGGACCTGTGAGACTTGCCGCCCGGACAGCACCGGCGCGCTCCTGGCGCGGCTGGCCGGGCCTCGCGGTGCTATAATCGCGAACCTTCGGGGATGGGCTCCTCCCCCGCTGCTGCAGCACCTCCAGCGGCCCGCCGCCCTCCTCCTCGCCGGCGCGCGCATGTTCCATGCGTCCTTCCTGCGCACTTCGCCTGATAAAGATTTATGCAGAAAAAAGTATTCATCAAAACCTTCGGCTGCCAGATGAACGAGTACGACTCGGACAAGATGGCCGACGTGCTCCATGCCGCCGAAGGCCTTGTCAAGACCGACCGTCCGGAAGAGGCCGACGTGATCCTGCTGAACACCTGCTCGATCCGCGAGAAGGCGCAGGAGAAGGTGTTTTCCGACCTGGGCCGCCTGCGCGCGCTGAAGAAGGACAATCCCGACCTGCTCATCGGCGTGGGTGGCTGCGTGGCCTCGCAGGAAGGCGATGCCATCATCAAGCGCGCGCCCTTCGTGGACATGGTGTTTGGCCCGCAAACGCTGCATCGCCTGCCGCAGATGATTTCCGAGCGCCGCTACAGCGGCCGTCCACAGGTGGACATCAGCTTTCCCGAAATCGAGAAGTTCGACCACCTGCCACCTGCGCGCGTGGAAGGCGCGACGGCCTATGTCTCCATCATGGAAGGCTGCAGCAAGTATTGCAGCTACTGCGTGGTGCCTTATACGCGCGGCGAGGAAGTCTCGCGCCGCTTCGAGGACGTGCTGACCGAAGTGGCCGGGCTGGCCGACCAGGGCGTCAAGGAAATCATGCTGCTGGGCCAGAACGTGAACGCCTATCGCGGCGTGATGGAAGATGGCGAGATCGCCGACTTCGCGCTCTTGATCGAATACATCGCCGAACTGCCGGGCATCGAGCGCATCCGCTTCGTGACCAGCCATCCCAAGGAATTCTCGCAGCGCCTGATCGACACCTATGCCAAGGTGCCCAAGCTGTGCAATCACCTCTACCTGCCCGCACAGCACGGCTCGGACCGCACGCTGGCGGCCATGAAGCGTGGCTATACGGCGCTGGAGTACAAGTCGGTGATCCGCCGCATGCGCAAGGTGCGCCCGGACATCACGGTGCAATCGGACTTCATCGTCGGTTTCCCCGGCGAGACCGAGGAAGATTTCGAAGCGCTCATGAAGCTGGTGGCCGATGTCGGCTTCGACAACAGTTTTTCCTTCATCTTCAGCCCGCGCCCCGGCACGCCGGCCGCCAACCTGCAGGACGACACGCCTCAGGAAGTCAAGCTGGCCCGCCTGCAGCGCCTGCAGGCCGCGCTCAACGAGAATGCGGCGAAGATCAGCGCAGCACAGGTCGGCACGGTGCAGCGCGTGCTGGTGGAAGGCGTCTCCAAACGCCGCGAGCATGAATTGCAAGGCCGTACCGAGAGCAATCGCGTGGTCAACTTCGACGGTGGCCCGAACGGCCAGCGTCTGATCGGCCAGATCATCGAGGTCAGCATCACCGAAGCCTTCCCCTTCTCGCTGCGTGGCGAGATCGTGGTCCAGCATTGAGTTTCAATCCCCCTAACCGGAATCGTGCATTGAAAAAAATTCCCAATCAGCCGCATCACTTCACGCCCCAGCCGCTGGACAACAAGCGCCTGGCCAACCTGTGCGGCGCCCTCGATGAGAACCTGCGCCAGATTTCAGCAGCGCTGGATGTGACCATCTTCCGCCGCGGTGACCGCTTCGTGGTCACCGGCACCAATGCCGAGCGCGCCGTGGAAGTGCTGGAGCACTTCTACGAAAAGGCCGACCGTCCGGTGGCGGTGGACGATATCCAGCTGGCCCTGGTGGAGCAACGTGCCAACGCCGCTGCCGATGAAGAAGCCGGCCTGCCGCCCTTGCCCGCGCGGCGTGGCAAGGGTGCCGCTGCCGTGGCCGAAGAAGAACAGGACAGCCAGGACCCGCTGCCCGAGAGCCCCATCCTCAAGACCCGCAAGCACGACCTGCGCGGACGCACGCCGCACCAGAGCCAGTACCTGAACGCCATCCTGGAACACGACATCACCTTCGGCGTCGGTCCGGCCGGTACCGGCAAGACCTACCTGGCGGTGGCCTGCGCGGTCGATGCGCTGGAACGCGATGCCGTGCAGCGCATCGTGCTCACGCGTCCGGCCGTGGAAGCCGGCGAGCGCCTGGGCTTCCTGCCGGGTGACCTGGCGCAGAAGGTCGATCCCTACCTGCGCCCGCTGTATGACGCGCTGTATGACCTGCTGGGCTTTGACCGCACGCAGAAGCTCTTCGAGAAGCAGGCCATCGAGATTGCACCGCTGGCCTACATGCGCGGCCGTACGCTGAACCACGCCTTCATCATCCTGGACGAAGCACAGAACACCACGCCGGAACAGATGAAGATGTTCCTGACCCGCATCGGTTTCGGCAGCAAGGCCGTCATCACCGGCGACGTGACGCAGGTCGACCTTCACCATGGCCAGAAGAGCGGCCTGGTCGATGCGCTGTCGGTGCTGCACGACGTGCGCGGCATCGCCTTCTCGCGCTTCACCAGTGCCGACGTGGTGCGCCATCCGCTGGTGGCGCGCATCGTCGATGCCTACGACGCTGCCGGCAACGTCCGTCCCGATACCGCGCGCGCCACTGCCCGCACTGCGACCAACCTCCTGACCAAATCCGCCAAGCCGCGCCATGCCAAAACATAAACTCACGCTGTCGGTGCAATATGCCGACGACCGTCTCAAGGACAGCATCACCCGCCCTCTCCTGCGCCGCTGGGTACAGGCGGCGCTCTTTGCGCCGGCCGAACTGACGCTGCGTTTCGTCGGTTCCGAAGAAGGCCGCGACCTGAACCGTGACTATCGCGGCAAGGACTACGCTACCAACGTGCTGACCTTCGCCTATACCGAAGATGAGGACAGCGAAGTGACCGAAGCCGACATCATCTTCTGCACCGACGTGCTGGAGAAGGAGGCGGCCGAGCAGAAGAAGAGCGTGGAGGAACACACTGCCCACCTGGTCGTGCATGGCGTGTTGCATGCGCAGGGTTATGACCATGAAGATGATGAGGAAGCCAACGAGATGGAAGCGCTGGAGACCGAGATCCTGGCCAGTCTGGGCTACGACAATCCCTACAAGTCACGCTGAAACGTGACGCCGCATGTTGCTCCGAAACGGTCTGCTGATGCAGGCCGTTTTTTTCGGCTTTTATTTTTCAGCTTTATTTTTTATTGTTTTGCGTCAACCCATTGCCAGTTTATCCACTCAAAAATTGATCGATTTCCCCGATACGATCATCGATTTTTTCGTTTGATATTGGCGTGACAATCTGTACGCGACTTTCTGTTGAGCGTTAACTCTGGCTTTCAGGAAAAGCCCTATGGGATATGTCGTACAGCTGAACGAGAATCCTTCCACACCAATTCAAATTTATCGGGGAGGTTGTCATGAAGAACTTGAAGATCGGCCATCGTCTTGGCCTTGGCTTTGCCGCCGTACTGGTCCTGTTGGTAGCGGTCGCTGCCTTCGGCCTGCAGCAAGTGTCGCGTCTGAACGATCGCATCGTCTTCCTGACCTCGGTCGATGAGGGCAAGCTGGAAGCCTTGTCCAAGGTGCAATTTGCCGTTGGCCTGCGCGCCATTGCCGCACGCAACCTGACGCTGGTGCAGGATGCTGCCGAACAGAAAGGCGACGTGGAGTTGGTCGGAAGAGCGCAAAAGGAGATCGATGCAGGCATGGCCGAACTGACTCGGCTGATGCAGGACCCCGTCACCTCGGTGCAGGAGCGCGAAATGCTGGAGCAACTGCGCAAGCTGGAAGCACAGTATCTGCCAGTGGCCGTGAACATCGTCAGGCTAGCGACCTCGCAACAGAACGAGGCGGCACGCACTTCGCTGGTCAAGGATTGCATGCCCATTCTCAATCGCGTCATCGCCCAAGCTGAACAATTCAACAAGCTCTTGCGCAAGAATTCCGAAACCAACGCGGAGGCAGCCGAAGCCGCATATTCCCTGTCCAAGTGGACCATGATGGGAGCCAGTCTCGCGGCACTGGTACTGGGCGGCCTGATCGCCTGGCTGCTGACCCGCTCGATCTCGCGTCCGCTGGCGCAGGCGGTGAGCGTGGCGCAAAGCGTGCAAGCGGGCGACCTGGGCAGCCGCATCGAGGTCACCAGCAAGGATGAGCTGGGCCAGCTCATGCGCGCGCTCAAGGGCATGAATGACAGCCTGGTCGCCATCGTCGGCGAAGTGCGTCATGGCACCGACACCATCGCCGTGGCCTCGGATGAAATCAAGCGCGGCAACATGGATCTGTCGACCCGCACCGAACAGCAGGCCGGTTCGCTGCAGGAAACCGCCTCGGCGATGGAAGAGCTGACCGCCACCGTCAAGCAGACCACCGACAATGCCCGCCAGGCCCAGCACCTGGCCGACAATGCCTCGGAGGTGGCCATCAAAAGCGGTGCCGCCGTGGGCCGCGTGGTCGATACCATGCACGCCATCAGCGCCTCTTCGCGCAAGATCGTGGACATCATCAGCGTGATCGATGGCATTGCCTTCCAGACCAATATCCTGGCCCTCAATGCCGCCGTGGAAGCGGCCCGTGCCGGCGAACAAGGCCGCGGCTTCGCGGTGGTGGCTTCCGAGGTGCGCTCGCTGGCCCAGCGCTCGGCCGTTGCCGCCAAGGAAATCGAAGCGCTCATCAATGAATCCGTCGCCAAGGTCGCCACCGGCGAGCAGCAGGTCAGCGAAGCCGGCTCGACCATGGAAGAAGTGGTCAGGAGCATCCAGAGCGTGACCCATATCGTGCAGGACATCAGCGCCGCCAGTGCCGAGCAGACCGCCGGCCTGGAACAGATCAACAACGCCGTGGCCCAGATCGACCGGACCACCCAGCAAAACGCTGCCCTGGTCGAGCAGGCGGCCGCTGCGGCCGCGTCGATGCAGCAGCAGACCGTGGCCCTGACCGACGTGGTGAGCGTGTTCAGGCTCACGCCCGATCAGGCAGCGCAGCAATGGCAGTCGCCGTCGGCACAGCCGGCTGCGGGCACGATGGTGCCGACGCTGAGCTACGCCTGATGCGCAGGCTGACAAGTTTTCCGTGAGGGCGTTCTTGCCGGCATCGCGCATGCCGGCTCTTTTTGTATGCGGCGCAGAGGCAGTCCCGGCCTGGCTTTCCGGCCGGCAAGACGGGGTTGCCAGGACGACTGCAGAGTAACCGGGTGGTGCGCTGTAAAGGCCGGTGTGGCGGGGCCCTTTAGTGGACTTGTCACATAATTGTTGTATCCTATGGCTCTTCGAAACTACGTCGGGCTCGCGCCTAACGCCATGCAAGATCACCCTAGTAGCGTCAAATCTGACGCTAAACCTCATCGTTCCCTGTTTGAACGACTCACCGCACTGATTTCCCCCGAGCCCGAGAACCGGGCAGAACTGCTCGAAGTGTTGCACGACGCCCACGAGCGCAATCTCATCGATGCCGATGCGCTGTCGATGATCGAAGGCGTGTTCCAGGTCTCCGACCTGGCGGTACGCGACATCATGGTGCCGCGCTCGCAGATGGACACCATCGATATTTCCAAGCCCATCGAAACCTGGATGCCCGAAGTACTGGCGACCTCGCACTCGCGCTTTCCCGCCGTGGATGGCGAGCGCGACAAGGTGATCGGCATCCTGCTGGCCAAGGACCTGCTGCGCTATTACGCCGAGGAATCCTTCGACGTGCGCGACATGCTGCGCCCGGCCATCTTCATTCCCGAATCCAAGCGCCTGAACGTGCTGCTGCGCGACTTCCGCGCCAACCGCAACCATATGGCCGTGGTGGTGGACGAATACGGTGGCGTGGCCGGCCTCATCACCATCGAGGACGTGCTGGAACAGATCGTCGGCGACATCGAGGATGAATACGATTTCGACGAAGCCGAAGACAATGTGCTGGCCCTCAAGGATGGTCCGCACGGTGCGCGCTGGCGCGTCAAGGCGTTGACCGAGATCGAACAGTTCAATGAAGAAGTCGGCAGCCGCTTCTCCGACGAAGACGCCGACACCATCGGCGGCCTGGTCGCCAACCACGTGGGCCGCGTGCCGCGCAAGGGCGACGAATTCGACATCGATGGACTGCACTTCGAAGTGCTGCGTGCCGATGCACGCCAGGTGCACGTGCTGCTGGTGTCCAAGCTGCCGCCGGCACCGCTGGACGACGAGTGATCGCCTGATCTTTCTGCCGTTGCCATCGTGACTTCCCCCTCCCCTCAAGACTTGCCCCTGCCGCGCGGCGCAACTGCTGAGCGCGGCAGCCTTGGTACGGCGCTCGGCTGGCTGCTGCCGGTCGCCGCCGGTGCCGTCAACGTCTTCGCCTTCGCGCCTTTCAAGCTGTGGCCCTTGCAGATCCTGGCCCTGGCCTGGCTGTTCCATGGCGTGCTGGCGCAACCGCAGGCTTCCACCGGCCGCCATTTCCTGCGCGGCTGGCTGTACGGCTTCGGCTGGGCCGCCGCTGGCGTGCACTGGCTCTACATCAGCATGCACGACTATGGCGGCATGCCGGGCTGGATGGCGGCGCTGGCGGTCGGTTTGCTGGCCCTCTACCTGGGCCTCTATGCGGGCGCGGCCACCGCGCTGGCGGGCTGGCTGCGCCATCGCTGGTCGTCGTCGCCGCTGGTGCTGGCGCTGTTCATGCTGCCCTCGCTGTGGGCTTTGTCGGAATGGGCGCGCGGCTGGGTGTTTACCGGTTTCCCGTGGCTGGTGTCGGGGTATGCCCACACCGTCGGACCGCTGGCCGGCTTCGCGCCGATTGGCGGGGTCTACTTCGTCGGCGCAATATCGGCGCTGATCGCGGGCTGCCTGGCGCTGCTGTGGATGGGCATCTCGCGCAAGGGCGTGGCCGGTACCGGCCAGCGCATCGTGCTGCCGCTGTGTGCCGCCGCCCTGCTGTGCGCGGGCGGCGTGGCCTTGCGGCTGGTGCAGTGGACGACACCGCAAGGCCAGCCGATCACGGTGCGCCTGCTGCAGGGGAATATCCCGCAGGAAATGAAATTCTCCAACGATGCCCTGGTCTCTACCCTCAGCATGTACGAGCAGATGATCAGCGCCGCGCCGGCCGACCTGATCGCCACCCCGGAGACCGCCATCCCGCTGCTGCCGCAGCAGTTGCCGCCGGACTATCTCGAACGCATCGCGCGCTTTGCACAGAACAGCGGCAGCCACCTGGCGCTGGGCATCCCGCTGTCCGACGGCCCGCAGCTGTATGCCAATTCGGTGCTGGGCTTCGGCCCGGGGCTGGGTTCGGCCCTGATGCCCTATCGCTATGACAAGCACCACCTGGTGCCCTTCGGTGAATTCATTCCACCGGGCTTCCGCTGGTTCGTCGACCTGATGCACATCCCGCTGGGCGACATGACGCGCGGGGCTCCGGTGCAGTCGCCCTTTGGCGTGAAGGACCAGTGGGTGCTGCCCAACATCTGCTACGAAGACCTGTTCGGCGAAGAGATCGCCGGGCAGTTGCGCGATTCCTATCGCGCCGGCCAGCCGCAGGCCAGCCTGTTGCTGAACCTGTCCAACATCGCCTGGTTCGGCAACTCGATTGCCCTGCCCCAGCACCTGCAGATCTCGCAGATGCGCACGCTGGAAACCGGCCGTCCCATGCTGCGCGCTACCAACACGGGAGCAACGGCCGTGATCCTGCCGGGCGGGGCCGTGAGCGAACTGCCGCCCTACACGCGCGGCGTGCTCTCCGGCCAGGTGCAGGGCTATGCCGGGCAGACGCCCTACATTCTGCTGGGCAACAAGCTCGTCGTCGGGCTGGCCCTGCTGATGCTGCTGCTGGCCTGGGGCCGCAACAAGGCCGCGCGCATCCGTCACTGATCCGTCAGCGAGATGCGCCAGCGAGGGCCGGCCGGCGCCGCGCCCCGGCAAAACCGGGTCAAACGCCCCAAAAGGCGCTAAAATTCACGGTTTTCGCAATTCCTCCGCCGGTTCGCCAGGCAACCACACACGATGCTGACATTTCAACAAATCATCCTCAAGTTGCAAGAATATTGGGACGCCCAGGGCTGCGCACTGCTGCAGCCCTACGACATGGAAGTCGGCGCGGGGACCTCGCATACCGCGACCTTCCTGCGCGCGATCGGCCCGGAACCGTGGCGTGCCGCCTACGTCCAGCCCTCGCGCCGTCCCAAGGATGGCCGCTATGGCGAAAACCCCAACCGCATGCAGCACTACTATCAGTACCAGGTGGTGCTGAAGCCGGCCCCGGAAAACATCCTGGACCTGTACCTGGGCTCGCTGGAGGCGCTGGGACTGGATCTGAAGCAAAATGACGTGCGTTTCGTCGAGGATGACTGGGAAAACCCCACCCTGGGCGCCTGGGGCCTGGGCTGGGAAGTCTGGCTCAATGGCATGGAAGTGACGCAATTTACCTATTTCCAGCAAGTCGGCGGTCTCGACTGCAAGCCGGTGCTGGGTGAGATCACCTACGGCATCGAGCGTCTGGCGATGTACCTGCAGGGCGTGGAAAACGTCTATGACCTGGTCTGGACCGAATGGACCGAGAACGGCGTCAAGAAGCACCTGACCTACGGCGACGTCTTCCACCAGAACGAAGTGGAACAATCCACCTTCAACTTCGAGTATTCCAACACCGAGTTCCTGTTCTCGCTGTTCACCAACTACGAAGCCGAAGCCAAGCGCCTCATGGAAGTGCCGCTGGCGCTGCCGGCCTACGAGCAGGTCCTCAAAGCCGCCCATACCTTCAACATGCTCGATGCCCGTGGCGCCATCTCGGTCACCGAGCGCGCTGCCTACATCGGCCGCATCCGCAATCTCTCGCGGGCGGTGGCGCAGGCCTATTTCGAATCGCGCGAGCGCCTGGGCTTCCCGATGCTGGGCGCAGGCCCGGCCAAGGCTGCGGCCTGAAGCACAACGCCATGACATGATGCGGCGCCGGTCCGGTTTCCCCTTGACCGGCGTCCCGAGCAAGACAGCAAGACAGACAACATGAACCAGACACTCCTCGTAGAACTCGTCACCGAAGAACTGCCGCCCAAGGCGCTGGCCAAGCTGGGCGATGCCTTCGCCAACGGCATCTTCAACGGCCTGCAAAGCCGCGGCTATCTCGACGCCGGCGCCGCCGCCACCGCTTACGCGACCCCGCGCCGCCTGGCCGTTTCCATCACCCAGGTGCGTGCCGCCTCGCCGGACAAATCGATCCGCGAAAAGGTGCTGCCGGTGACCGTCGCGCTGGACGCCGAAGGCCGCCCCTCCGCCCCGCTGGTCAAGAAGCTGGCCGCACTGGCCGCCTCCACCGGTGCCACCATCATCACCCCCGACCAGCTGGAACGCGCCCAGGATGGCAAGGCCGAGAGTTTCTTCTACACCTATACCGCCAAGGGTTCGGCTCTGGCCATCGGCCTGCAGGCGGCGCTCGACGAGAGCCTGTCCAAGCTGCCCATCCCCAAGGTGATGAGCTACCAGCGCCAGTTCGGCCGCGCCGCCGGCGAGACGGTGCACTTCGTGCGTCCGGCCCACTACCTGGTGGCGCTACTGGGCAATGATGTGGTGCCGATCAACACGCTGGGCCTGGATGCCGGCCGTACCACGCTGGGCCATCGCTTCCTGTCCTCGGGCGCGCTGCAGATCGCCTCGCCCGACGCCTATGTCGAGGCATTGGCCGCGCAAGGCAAGGTCATCGCCAGCTTCACCGAGCGCCGCGAAAAGATCCGCACCGCGCTGCTGGCCAAGGCCGGTGCCGACCAGGTGCTGATGCCGGAATCGCTACTCGATGAAGTCACCGCGCTGGTCGAGTGGCCGGTGGTCTACGAATGCAAGTTCGAGGATGAATTCCTGGCCGTGCCGCAGGAATGCCTGATCCTGACCATGCAGACCAACCAGAAATATTTTGCGCTGACCGACGCCAATGGCCGTCTGCGTTCGCGCTTCCTGATCGTTTCCAACCTGGAGACCGATCGTCCCGAACACATCATCGGCGGCAACGAGCGCGTGGTGCGTCCGCGCCTGTCGGATGCCAAGTTCTTCTTCGAGCAGGACAAGAAAAAATCCCTGGTCGATCGCGTGCCGCAACTGGCCAACGTGGTCTACCACAACAAGCTGGGCAACCAGTTGCAGCGCACCGAGCGCGTGCAGGCACTGGCCGGCAAGATCGCCAGCCTGCTGGGCGGCGACGTCAAGCTGGCCGAGCGCGGCGCGCTGCTGGCCAAGGCCGACCTGCTGACCGACATGGTCGGTGAATTCCCCGAGCTGCAAGGCATCATGGGCACGTACTACGCGCGTCATGATGGTGAGTCCGATGAAGTGGCACTGGCCGCTTCCGAGCACTACCAGCCGCGCTTCGCCGGCGACGCCCTGCCCGGCACCGCCACCGGCACCGCCGTGGCGCTGGCCGACAAGCTGGAAACCCTGGTCGGCATCTGGGGCATCGGCCTGCAGCCCACCGGCGACAAGGACCCGTTCGCGCTGCGCCGCCACGCCTTGGGCGTGCTGCGCATGCTGGTGGAAAAGCGCCTGCCGCTGTCGCTGTCGGCCTTGCTGGAGGCTGCTGTGGCGCTCTTCGCCGGCAACGCCAACTTCAAGGAGCCGCGCGCCGAAGTGCAGGCCTTCATCCATGACCGCCTGCGTGGCCTGCTGCGCGAGCGCGGCTTTGCGCAGAACGAAGTCGAAGCGGTGGTGGCACAGCAGCCCGATGTGCTGGACAACGTGGTGGAACGCCTGCAGGCCGTGCAGGCCTTCGCGGCCCTGCCTGAAGCCGAGGCCCTGGCTGCGGCCAACAAGCGCATCACCAACATCCTGAAGAAGATCGAAGGCGTGGCCATCGACGCCCACGGTGCCGTGCAGGAAAGCCTGCTCAAGGAAACCGCCGAACAGGGCCTGTTTGCCGCCATGCAGACCACGCGTCCGCAGGTGCAGGCGGCCTATGCTGCGGGTGACTTCGCCGGCGCGCTCAAGGCCCTGGCGCAACTGCGCCAGAACGTCGATGCCTTCTTCAACGACGTGATGGTCAACGCCGAGGATGAGCAACTGCGCAAGAACCGCCAGGCATTGCTGGCGGCGCTGCATGGCATGCTCAACCAGGTGGCCGACATCTCCAAGCTGGCAGCGTAAGTAACCGCCGCTACCAGCAGTAACGCAAGCAATACCGATCCGCCGCGCACGGGCTTGTCCTGGCGCGGCGGTATTCATGAAGGAAAGCAGGAATGAAACTGATCATTCTCGATCGCGATGGCGTCATCAATCATGATTCCGATGCCTTCATCAAGTCGCCCGACGAGTGGATTCCCATCAAGGGGTCGCTGGAAGCCATCGCGCGCCTGAACCAGGCCGGCTATCGCGTGGTGGTGGCCACCAACCAGTCGGGTGTGGCGCGCGGCTTGTTCGACATCAAGACGCTCAACGCCATCCACCAGAAGATGCACAATGCAGCCCAGCAGGCTGGTGCCGATATCGATGCGGTGTTCTTCTGCCCGCACTCGGCCGATGACAATTGCGATTGCCGCAAACCCAAGCCGGGCATGTTCCACGAGATCGCCAAGCGCTTCAACATCAGCCTGCGCGGCGGCGTGGCCACCGTGGGCGACTCGCTGCGCGACCTGCAGGCCGGCTACGTGGCCGGTTGTGCGCCCTACCTGGTGCTGACCGGCAAGGGCGAGAAGACCCAGGCCAAGGGTGGCTTGCCACCGGGCACGCTGGTCTTCCCGGATTTGTCGGCGGTAGTTGATTTCATTCTCAAGTCGCCGGTCGGGGTATCGGTATAGTACGGCCACCAAGGCTGTCACTACGACTGCACAGCCTGCCCCATTCATTACAACAACATGCCTCGGCATGGGAGAAACGATTTTGCGCCTTGTCCTGATCCTGCGTTCGGTGGTCTTCATGGTCCTCATGTCCGTGGCCACCATCATCTGGTCCTTCGCCTGCCTGCTGTCGGCGCCCTTCCCTTACGCCCAGCGCTACTGGTGGACGTCGCGCTGGAACGTCTTCGTGCTCTGGGCCGCGCGCGTGATCTGCGGCATCCGCCATGAGGTGCGCGGCATGGAAAACCTGCCCGATGCGCCGGTGATCCTGCTCTCCAAGCACCAGTCGGCGTGGGAAACCATCTTCTACGTCATCAGCATGCCGCGTCCGCTGGTCTACGTGTTCAAGAAGGAACTGACCTACATCCCCTTCTTTGGCTGGGGCATCGGCCTGCTGCGCATGATCCCGATCGACCGCAAGAAAGGCCGTGACGCCTTCGCGCAGGTACTGGAACATGGTACGCGCCGCCTGCGCGATGGCCAGTGGATTGTGATGTTCCCGGAAGGCACGCGCACTGCAGTGGGCTCGCAGGGCAAGTACAAGGCCGGTGGTTCGCGCCTGGCGGTGGAGACCAATACGCTGGTGGTACCCATTGCGATGAACTCGGGCCAGTGCTGGCCCAAGGGCAGCTTCGTCAAGAAGCCGGGCGTGATCACGGTCTCGATTGGCAAGCCGATTTCGCCGGAAGGCATGACTACCCAGGAGTTGAACGAGCGCGTCGAAAATTGGATAGAATCCGAGATGCGCGTGATTTCGCCGGACGTCTACAAGAACAGCGCGCCCCGGCCGGCCGCCCAGGCATCCCAGTAATGCCGCGCGGCCGCACTCCTTGGTAGCCAACGAACTAACGAACGCAACACAGGACGCCGCGACCGCCTTGATACTGCTCCGCAAACCCAAGACCAATCCCGACCAGCTCTCGCTGCAACTGGATTTGTTTGGCACGCCTGCCGCAGCACCGGCAGCGCCGCCGGTGGATCCGGGCCCGGCGCTACCCTCGCCGACGGTGCAACCGCCGCTGATCGTAACGCCCCATCCGGTGGTGCATGCTGCCCCGCTGCCACCCCCGCTGATTCCCGAGCCAGCCGCCCCACACGCGCCCCCAAGCCCCTTGCTGGCACCGCCGACGACGGCCCGTCCGGCCGACGGCAAGCGCCGCATCCAGCTGGGCGAGCACACCATCGACTTTGCCCTGTTGCGTTCCAAGCGCCGCACCATCGGTTTCCTGGTGAGCGACGAGGGCTTGCGCGTGACCGCCCCAAAGTGGGTCACACTGGCCGAGATCGACAATGCCATCCGTGAGAAGCAGCGCTGGATCCTGACCAAGCTCAATGAGCGCCGCGAGCGCTCGGCGCGGCGCCTGCAACCGCAGATGCAATGGCGCGATGGCGCCACCCTGCCCTACCTGGGCAGCGATATCACGCTGCGCATCCGCACCGGCCAGCGCCAGGCAGTGTTCCTCGACGAAGTGACGCGCGAACTCAACATCAGCCTGCCCGCCGATGCCGGCGAGCAGCAACTGAAGGATCGCGTGCAAGGATGGCTGCAGGCGCGTGCGGAAGAACTGTTCGGCAAGCGACTGATGATCTACGCCGAGAAACTGGGCGTACGCTATCGCTCCTACGCCTTGTCATCGGCTACCACGCAATGGGGTTCCTGCACCTCGGATGCGCGCATCCGGCTGAACTGGCGGCTGATGCATTTCGCCCTGCCGCTGATCGACTACGTGATCGCCCACGAACTGGCCCACCTGCGCGAGATGAACCACAGCCCGCGCTTCTGGGCCACGGTGCAATCGATCTTCCCCGAATTCGAGACCGCCAAGAAAGCCTTGCGCGACAGCGCACCGGAAACCCTGCCGATCTTCTGACCGGTCCCGGCGCGCAATCCTGCGTGAACCTGGATCAGAAGCTCACGTTCACCCCCACATCCAGCGAACGTCCATAGCCCGGCAAGGCTTGCAGGCTACCGCTCTTGGCCTGGGCCAATCCCGACAGATAGACACCGCCCAGCGCATCGGCGTAGTTGCGATTGAACAGGTTGCTGATGCCTGCGCTCACGCTGATGGCGGCATTGAAACGGTAGCTGCTGCGCAGGTTGAAGACGGTATAGCTGGCGGTGACAGGTTCCAGCCGGTTGCTGTCCACCAGGGTCTTGCGCGCGACGTAGTTGACTTCAGCGCGATTGGTCCAGGCGCCCCGCTTCTGCTCCAGCGCCGCCAGCACATTGAAGGGCATCATGTGATACAGGTTGCCGCCATCGACGCGCTTGCCGCGCGTGAGGCCTGCCTTGCCGGTGAAGGCGATATCTCCCAGCGCGGCAGCGCGCCATAGCGGCCATTTCCACGAAGCGTTGATGCCATACAAACGGGCATCGTGATTGGCAAACTGCAGCAGCGCACCGGAGGCCGTGCTGACGCTGTAGGGATGGAAACTGCCGATGACGTCGGCATCGATGTAGTTCTCGACGTAGCTGAAGTAGGGCGTCAGCTTGAAGAACCAGTTGGGCTCGTTTCCTTCCTTCTCCTGGCCATGCCAGTCGGCCGTGGCCGAAAGCGTGTGCGCCACTTCGGGCTTGAGGTCGATGTTGCCGACGTAGCCGTTGCCATCGCCGAACCAGTTGGTCATGGTCATGGCCATGGTGCCGCGTCCCCAGGTATAACGCTCGTAAAGATTGGGCGAGCGGGTCTTGCGGGCGTAGCCGAATTCCCAGGTCTGGCCGGCATCGGGCGTGAAACGTGCCAGGGCGGTGAGGTCGATGTTGTTGTCGGTCTTCGCATGGCCGCGCGCATTGAAGGCGTTGGCGGCGGCCAGGTCGGCCATGTTCATCATGTTGGTGCCATAGGATTGCACATCGCCGGCATCGGTCTTGACCAGTTCATCGCGCACGCCCACGATTGTGCTCCAACGTTCATTCCATCGACGCTCCCATTCGGCAAAGAGGGCGAAGCGATCGCGTTTTCCGTCATTGATGTTCACATAGGTGCGCGGCCCCATCATCATCGAGCCTGGCACGGCGGGCCACTCGTCATCGAGATGGAAGCTGTGGTATTCGTTACCCACGCGCAGAACACTGCTGCCCTCGGGCGCCAGATCGATGTCGGCGCGCAGCGTGTAGCCGAGGTCGCGGCCGCGCGTCTGCATGGGCATGGTGCCGGTGCGTTCGGCGCTGAAGAAACCCATCTCATGCTCAGTGCGCTGCCAGTACACGCGGCCCAGCAGCTGGCCCCAGTCGAAGCGGCGCTCGTAGCCCAGGTTGGCGAAGGTGGAGCGGTTGCCGGTCATATCCATGTACTGGTTGGGGAAGCCCTGGTAGGGGATGAACTGCTGACCGGCCTTGAACACTACTTGCTGTCCGTCGCCACGGGCGGCCACCGTGATCGCGTGATTGTTGCTCTCGAACTGGCTGCCCAGCACCTTGTCGCCAGCGCCGTTGACGTAGCTCTCGGCACGCGACTGGCTGCCCACGTAGTGCACCGACAGGCTGTCGCTGGCCACGGTCGCCTGGACCGAGGCCGACACTTCCGAATTGACGCTGCGTGCCGACACCGAAAACCCGCCCTCGGTCAGCAGTTCCCCCGGCTGCGCGGCAAAACGGGGCGCGGGCGAGCTCAGGTCGATGCTGCCGCCGATGCTGTCGCCACCCACGCTGACCGGAGTGAGACCGGCGATCACGCGTGTCACGCCGACCTGGGCAGGCGGCATATAGGACATGGGCGCATTCATCTGGTTGCCACAGGCCGCCGTGACCTCCATTCCATCCAGGCGGATCTTGAGGCGGTCGGCGGCAAAGCCATTCAAGACGGGCAGCGCCGAGACGCCACCGGCAGCGGCGCTGGCATAACCGGGCTGGTCATTGAGCAGCGCCGCACTGTCGGCGTTGAGCGGGCTGGCGGGAGCAGCTTTGTCGCCACGTACGGTGACGGTCGGCAATGCCGTGGTATCTGTCTCGGCGGTGGTCTGGGCCAAGACATGGCCGCAAGTACTGAAGGCCAGCGCGAGAGCGCAGGCACAAGGAGTGAGTTGCATGGAATTCCCCTGAGATTGTCGTTATCGAGGTGCCCGTCATTGGATGCAGGCAGTGCGAGCGATTATGGACAAGCAGAACGTCAGGGGAGTGCGACATATTGTCGCGCGCAGCACGGCAATATGTCGAAGACGGCGCGCATGCGCCCGGGAAGCGGATGTCGGCGGCTGCGTCAAATTGACGCAGACCACCGACGTTTTGCAGCATCAATGCTTGAGGTAGCGCTCGGCCAGGGTTTCGTACAGAGGCGGCGCGAAGACCTTGGACACGGCCGAAGCGATCAGGGCCGTGGCCATCAGCGAGATCACCAGCGCATGGCCATCGACCATTTCCATGACGATCACGAAGGCGGTGATGGGTGACTGCGTGACGGCCGCCAGATAGCCCACCATGGCCAGCGCCACCAGCATGGGCAGCGAGGTGCCGCCGAAGAGCAGGTGCAGCAGGTTGCCGAAGCCGGCGCCAATGGACAGCGAGGGCGCGAAGATGCCACCAGGCAGGCCCGGCAGATAGGAGCCGATCATGGAGGCGAACTTGAGGAAGGGATAGAACACCGACAATCCCTGGCCATCGTTGAGCAAACCATGCGCCTGCTCGTAGCCGCTGCCGAAAGTGGCGCCACCGGCAGCCACGCCGATGACCGCGACGATGAAGCCGCACAGGGCTGCGAAGACCACCGGGCGCTCGGCACGCAGGGTCACGATGCTGGCCGGAATCCAGCGGGTGGGATTGAGGATGAGCCAGCAGAAGAGTCCGCCTGCCACGCCCATCAGCACGGCGGTGACCACCACGGCCAGGATCAGCCGGCCACTGGTTTCGCCGGGGAAGGTAATTGAGCCGAAATAGGTGTAGTTGCCGTTGATCGACAGCGCCACCAGGCCGGCAAAAATGATGGTGGTGATGACCACGCCGCTGGCCCGCTGCTCGAAGCTGCGCGAGAGTTCTTCGATGGCGAACACGATGCCCGCCAGCGGCGTGTTGAACGCTGCGGCCAGGCCGGCAGCGGCACCGGCCAGGATCAGGCGGCGCTCCATGTGCTCGTATCCGGATGGATACAACCGGCGCAGGTTGTACATGATGGCCGCGCCGATCTGCACCGTCGGTCCTTCACGGCCGATGGTCATGCCGCCAGCGATGGCCACCACCGACAGCACGATCTTGCCGACCAGCACCCGCATGGAAAGCAGCACGCTGCCACGCTCGGCCGTGTCACCATGCAGGGTGGCAATGGCTTGCGGAATGCCGCTGCCTTCCGAACCCGGGAAGTAGCGGCGCGTGATCCACACGCAGGCCGCGCAGACGGCAGGGGTCAGCAGCAGCGGCAGCCAGGGCGACTTGTGCTCGATGTTGCGAAAGACACCAAAGCCGATTTCGATGGCCTGGGCATAGAGCACCGCGACCAGGCCGACGATGATGGCACCGCTCCAGAGGATGCCGTATTCGACCCACAGGCGGCGCAGGTGGCTTTTGGAGAGTTGGTAAAGGCTCAATTGGCGTTCCTGTTGTTGTTCTGTTGATGCAAGGTTGATGCAATGGTGCGTCTTCAATGGACACGGCGGTCGCGGCAGAAATCCCGCGGCACGCCGTTACCATGAAAAAAGCCCGCACGAGCGGGCTGGCAGGCTGACGACAACGTGCCTCAGTCGGCGGCGTTGTACTGTTCCTTCTTCTGGATGAACTCGATCTTGTAGCCATCCGTACCTCAAAGTATAGCTGTAATGGCCGCACGTATTTAATTGATTTTAAAAGATTTTTCAAAAACAAGCAGCTGTCCACAACTCTATAGTTCGATGGACAGCATGCTAGTCGAGGTAAAGCTCTCAAAATTACCATTCCGAAATCTCATTTCATAACGGAGATGTGATCCGTCAAGCTAAGTCCAACTGCTGGCATTTTGCAGCAAGCGACATATTGCCAAATGTACGATAATTCCTCCGCCATGAAACTTTTGCCAAAGGAAGGACTCATCCATGAGAATGCTGCACACAATGTTAAGAGTTGGAGATTTGGATAAGTCTATCGACTTTTATACCAATGTACTGGGCATGAAACTGCTTCGTAAGAATGACTACCCTGATGGAAAATTTACTTTGGCTTTTGTTGGTTATGGTCCCGAGAACGAGCACACGGTATTGGAGCTAACCCACAATTGGAATACAACCACATATGACCTGGGAGCTGGATACGGCCATATCGCAATTGAAGTTGAAGATGCATATGCGGCGTGCGAGGCGGTTAAATCTAAAGGCGGTAATGTCACGCGAGAAGCAGGACCAATGAAGCATGGAAAAACTGTAATTGCTTTCGTAACAGATCCCGATGGCTATAAAATCGAGTTTATCCAGAAGAAAGAGCAGCGCGATTCTGCTGATTAAAAGAGAAGCCCGCTTAAAGCGGGCTTCTCTTTTAAAACACCCCCTTGCTTACGACTATCCAGAAATCGGTCTGACGCCCTCGAGTTTTTCCTAGCCAAAATGCAGTGGAAAAGGCTTACCAAATGGCGCTCAATGTAGATTGCTTCTTTTATGAAGAGCGATCTCCTTTTTTAGCTCGTAAATCTCGTATACCAATGCCAGCTCTCTAGCTACAGATTCCTCATACAGCGTGCGGTATCGCTCAGATCTTTCCTTCTCATTTTCTAGCAAATCATTTGTCGTCTTTTTTGATGAAGGACGGGCGTGTCCGATTTTTTGTGTAAACGGGATTTCGTTTAATTCATAGAGATACGTTCACCGAACTGGATAGTAAACCGAGTCAGTGCAGCTTTCCAATCTCGGATGGGCAGCGTCCACTTTTTACTGATGTTGCGCAGGGCCAGGAAGAAGAGTTTAATCAGCGCCTCATCGCTGGGGAACGAGCCCCGGTTCTTAGTCAGCTTGCGCAAACTCATGTTGACCGACTCGATGGCATTGGTCGTATAGATGACCTTTCGAATCTCTGGTGGGAAGTCGAAGAACGGAATCAGACGGGGCCAGTTGCGCCGCCAGGATTGGCCGATAGGCAGATACTCTGCATCCCATTTCTCTTCGAATTCACCGAGTCGGAGTTCGGCTTCTTCGGCGGTTGCCGACTGGTAAATCAATCGTAGGTCAGCCGCCACCTCCGGACGTCGTTTCCATGAGACGTAATTCAAGCTGTGCCGGACCATGTGGACGATACACAGCTGCACCGTGGTCTTCGGGAACACAGCTTCGATGGCATCCGGGAAGCCCTTCAAGCCGTCAACGCAAGCGATGAAGATATCTTGCACGCCGCGATTACGCAGCTCAGTGACAACCTGCAGCCAGAACTTGGCGCCTTCCGTTTGCGCTAGCCACAGTCCCAACACCTCCTTCTCACCGTCCATGGTGATGCCGATGGCTAGGTAGACGGCTTTTACTCGCACCGTTCCTTCACGCACTTTGACATGGATACAGTCGAGATAAACGATGGGATAAATTGGATTCAATGGCCTAGCTTGCCAGGCTTTGACTTCATCGACAACGGCGTCAGTGACCGATGAAATCAGGCTGGGTGACACCTCGGTTCCATACATCTCTTCCAGGTGCGCCTGAATCTCTCTTACTGTCATGCCACGGGCATACAGCGAAATAATCTTGTCGTCGAAGCCGGCCCAGCGCGTCTGATGCTTGGTTACCAGCTTCGGTTCGAAGCTGCCATGACGGTCTCGAGGAACTTCAATTGGCAACTCGCCGAATTCGCCCTTTAGCGTCTTGCGACTCTTGCCGTTTCGGGTGTTGCCCGACTCATTGGCTACGCTCCCGTGCTTCTCATGGCCCAGGTGCTCGCTCAGCTCGGCTTCCAGGGCTCGTTCCACCACCAGCTTGGTGAGATGCTTCAACAGGCCTTCTTCACCTATTAAATCTTCGGGATTCTTGTAATTGGCTAGCAATCCAGCCAGTAATTCTTCGGGTACGTCGTGTTTCTTTTTACTCATTGTGGCTCCGGACAAGGCGACAGTTTCCTGCCAATAGTCCGTTTACACAAAATTATGTACAGGCCCGCCTTAGGGCCTGTTCACATTCAATCTGCGAGTGCGATTGAATGTGAACAGGCCCTAGTCCTGGTCGGTCCCGCGCAAGCGGTGAATCTGCTCTTCCAGGGCACTGATGCGGTACTGCAGCCGGCGCTCGGTGCTGATGTCGACGATCACCCCGTACCAGCGCACGACGCGTCCGTCGGCATCGGCATGCGGCGAGGCGCGGCTGCGCATCCAGCGCCACTGGCCATCGGGCCAGAGGACCCGAAACTCGGTGCGAAACGGCCGCCCTGTGGGTATGTTGGCCAGCCATTCCTGGCGCACTCGCACGCGGTCTTCCTCGGGCATGTGCGCCAGCCACTGCTGGTGTCGCTCTGCGGTGGTCAGCTCGGGCAGCCATTCGAAGGTCGGCCCGATGTAGTCAATCACACCTTGCGCGTCAGCGGCCCAGGGAATGTTGGGGCTGAGGTCGATGGCCCGATGGAAATGCTCTTCACTGTCGCGCACGGTGCGCTCGGCGCAGACCCGCGCCGTGATGTCCACGGCCGAGCCCGAAATGCCCAATAATTCACCCAGGTCGCTGCGCACCAGCTGGAAGGCCAGCAGCGAGGTACGCCCGGTGCGCGAGTTGAAGAATTCCATGGGCGCGGGCGATGCGCCATCAACAACCTCGGCCACCATCCGCAGCAGCGGCTGGTGTTCACTGCGATCCAGCAGGTCGGTGACGGGACTACCCTCCAGATCGCTGCCGGCATTGCCGCCGAGCAGGTCGATCATCATGGCATTGGCACTGACCACACGCAGCAGCGGGTCGAGGAAGCACAGGCCCACCGGCGCGCTGCGGTACAGCGCGTCGAGCTGGTGCCAACGCTGGAAGGGCGAGGTATCGATGCCGGCGCTGTGGCGCTGCCAGACGCCGCGCTCACCGATCAGACGCGCTGCGTCGGCCAGCGGGGCCGGCCGGCCAAGATGAAAACCCTGTCCGAATTCGCAGCCCATGCGCCGCAACAGATGGGCGTGGTGTTCGGTCTCGATACCTTCGGCCACCACATGCATCTTCAGGCTCTGGCCCAACCCGGCCACCGCCAGCACGATGCGGAAGTTGTCCGGGTCCTGGTCCATGGTCCGCACGAAACTGGCGTCGATCTTGATCTCGTCGAAGGGATAGGACTGCAGCCGGGTCAGGCTGGAATAACCGGTGCCGAAATCATCCAGCGACAGGCTGGCACCGGCCTGTCGCGCGGCCAGGATGGTCTGCAGCGTGCGCTCATGATCCTGCACCAGCAAGGTCTCGGTGATTTCCAGCTGCAGGCGCGACAGCGGCAGCCCGTGCGTGTGCATGACGGCGGCCAGGCGGTCCAGCAGGCTGGTATCGAGGAACTGGCAGGGCGACAGATTGATCGCCAGCCGCAGCTCGGGGGGCCAATGGCGCAGGCTGACGGCCACGGTATCGAGCAGCTTGAGCAGCAGGGCGTCGAGCACACCGCCGCGTTCGGCCACATCGATGAAATCGATGGGGGAGACCACGCCGCGCTGCGGACAGGTCCAGCGTGCCAGCATCTCGAAACCGGCAATGCGGCCGGTGCGCAGATGCACCAATGGCTGCAGCGCAGGCCAGATGTGGCCGGCGTCGAGGGCGATCCGGATGTCATCGGCGGCGATGGAGGCCATCATCTGGGGCGGGTTTCCTTGCTTGTTGGCAATGCATGCTGTTTCGCCTCCCTGGCGAAACGATCAGGCTTATTATGCTGACAAAATACCAAGCCGCTCATGATTATGTAGCGTTTTACTGACGCTTTGCTTGCCCACGCCCCTTTTACATACCGACGAAAAAAAACGGGCAACCTGCTGGTTGCCCGTTTCCCTCAAGATGGCTTGCGCCGTGGATGTCCTGCTTGCAGCACCGTGCTGCTCAACGGCTGTAGTAATAATCCGGACGGTCGTCGTAGCGATAGGTACGCACTTCCGTACGCTCCACGTAGCGCACCGGACGCGGCGGCGGCGGGGCGTAGTAGCGCGGCTGCTCATAGACCACCTGCTGCGGCGGCTGGTAATACACCGGCTGCGGGGCCTGGTAATAGACCTGCTGCGGCGGGGCCTGGTAGACCGGCGCAGGCGTGGCGTTGGCGATCAGCGATCCGATGGCGACGGCGCCGATGATGCCGGCAGCGATGGCCACTCCGTCACCGCCCCGGTCATGCGCCATCGCAGGCGTGCTGACGACGGCGGCCGAAGCCAGAAGAGTGGTGGCGATCAATACCGATGCGATTTTTTTGCTGGCCATGATTGGCTCCTGTCAAAGAAGTCCGCGATCTGTCGCGGCACGATTCCAATATAAGACAGGTTCAGCTTTAAACCACCGAATATGAAACTTCGTTACAGTTCTTACGGGTCGCGGCGCGGCTGTAATAAAGTGCAACAGCCGCCGTGCGCCTCTCCGGCGGGGCCAGCCCGGCTCAAGCCTGGCGTGCCGCCAGCAGATTGGCCAAGGCCACGAACTGCTCGACCGGCACCGCTTCCGGACGCGCCTGGGGATCCACGCCCGCCCGGCGCAATTCCTCCTCGGAAAACAAGCCGGCGACGCAATTGCGGATGACCTTGCGGCGCTGGGAGAAGGCCTTGGTGACGACCTGCTCCAGCAGGGCTTGTTGGCAAGCCATGGGTTGCGCCAGCGGAATCATTCGCACGATGGCCGAATCGACCTGGGGCGGCGGGTCGAAGGCGGTAGGCGGCACCACGAAGAGCAACTCCATGTGATAGCGCCACTGCAGCATCACCGACAAGCGACCATAGGCCTTGCCGCCCGGCTCGGCCACCATGCGCTCGACCACTTCCTTTTGCAGCATGAAGTGCTGGTCCTGGACATGCGGGGCGATCTCGGCCAGGTGGAACAGCAAGGGGCTGGAAATGTTGTAAGGCAGGTTGCCGACCACGCGCAGCTTGCGCCCTGTCGGCACCGGGATGCTGGCGAAATCGAACTTGAGGGCGTCGGCCGAATGGACGGTCAGGCGGGCAGCGTCGAAGCGCTTCTTGAGGCGTTCGACCAGATCGCGGTCCAGTTCCACCACATGCAGGTGGCGCAGTTCTTCCAGCAGCAGCGCGGTCATGGCCGCCAGGCCGGGACCGATCTCGACCATGGCGTCATCGGCGGCGGGCGCGATGGCGCGGATGATGTCGTGCAGCACCACGTCGTCGGTGAGGAAGTTCTGGCCGAAGCGTTTGCGCGGGATGTGTTTCATGGTGGTTCCAGTGTGTTCTTGCTATGTCAGACGGCGGCCTGGCGGCGCGCCATGTCGGCAGCGGCGCGGATGGCCACGCACATGCTGCCATGGTCGGCCTGGCCCAGGCCCGCGGCGGCCAGGTCCAGTGCCGTGCCATGGTCAACCGAAGTGCGGATCAGGGGCAGGCCCAGGGTAATGTTGATGCCGTGGCCGAAGCTGGCGAATTTGAGGACCGGCAAGCCCTGGTCGTGATACATGGCCAGTACGCAGTCGGCTTCTTCCAGATATTTGGGCTGGAACAGGGTGTCGGCCGGATACGGGCCACGTGCGTCGATGCCGCGCGCACGGGCGGCTTCCAGCGCAGGCGTGATGACCTCGATTTCTTCCCGGCCGAGATAGCCGTTTTCACCGGCATGGGGATTGAGGCCGGTCACCAGGATGCGCGGACGGGCGATACCGAACTTGCCGCGCAGGTCGGCTTGCAGGATATCGAGCGTGCGCGCCAGGCTCTCGGCCGTGATGGCAGCCGGGACATCTTTCAAGGCCAGGTGCGTGGTCGCCAGCGCCACGCGCAGGTGCGGTGCCTCGCCGCCAGCCAGCATCATCACCACTTGCGGGGTGCCGGTGACCTCGGCCAGGTATTCGGTATGGCCGGTGAAGGCCACGCCGGCATCATTGATGGTGCTCTTCTGCAAGGGGGCTGTGACGATGGCGGCAAAGGCGCCGCTCAGGGCCCCCTGCACGGCCAGGTCCAGGGTCTGCAAGACGGCGCGGCCATTGCGGGCATCCAGTACGCCGGGACGCACCGGTTCGGCCACCGGGCAATCGATGACGGTGAGGCAGTCGACCGGAAAATGCGGCAGGCCGCTATTGCGCCAGGCCTGAATCGACAGGGCCGCAACCCGCATTTGCGGATCAATTTCGTAAGCCGTCTGTGCCAGCAGGGCGGCGTCGCCCAGCAGGATGCAGCGCGCTTCGTGGCGCAGCTCCCAGGCGGCGCGCAGGGAGATTTCAGGGCCGATGCCTGCCGGTTCGCCACAGGTCAGCGCGAGGATGGGTCGGTTCATGGCGTCTTCAGTCATGGCCCATGCGGGCCGGTGCGGGCTTCAAAAATGCAAGGGCCGGCGACAAGGCCGGCCTCTTGCGCGCAACTGGGAGACACGCTGGCCTCCCCTGCCGGATCGGCGATCAATCGTCGGTACGATACTCGACGTAAGCGCGGTCGCGGATCTGGCGCATCCAGTCTTCGGTGGCTTCCTCGATCTTGCGTTCGCGGATGGCCTGGCGCGCAGCCTGGCGGGTGCGCTCCTTGGAGGCATCGTCGGTCTTGCGCTCGACCACCTGGATCAGGTGATAGCCGAACGGGGTTTCGATGGGCTGGCTGACTTCACCCGGCTTCAACTGGTCCATGGCACGCTCGAACTCGGGCACGGTATCGCCCGGATAGATCCAGCCGAGGTCGCCGCCCTTGGAGGCCGACAGGTCATTGGAATACAGCTTGGCCAGTTCTTCGAAGGTGGCCGAGCCATTGTCCAGACGCTCCTTCAGCTCGGTCAGCTTGCGCTTGGCTTCGGCAGCGGTGACCACCTGATTGACCTTGATGAGGATATGGCGCACGTGGGTCTGCTGCACGGCCGGGGCAGTCGCCTGGGCACCGCCGACGGCGCGACGTCCGACCAGCTTGAGAATGTGGAAGCCGTTACCGCTCTTGAGCAGGCCGCTGACCTGGCCATCCTGCAGCTTGGCCACGCCATCCAGGAACAATTGCGGCAGGCGATCGGCAGGACGCCAGCCGAGGTCGCCGCCAGACAGTGCATCGGAAGAATCGGAGTAGGCTGCGGCCGTCTTGGCGAAGTCGGCGCCGGTCTTCAACTGGCGCAGCACGTCCTCGGCACGCTCACGGCGTGCAGCCAGCTGTTCGGGACTGGCGTTCTCGGGCACGCGGATCAGGATCTGGGCGATGTCCAGTTCCTGGCGCTGGCCACCGGCGTTGGCTTCGGCGGCGAGATAGTTGTCGATCTCGGATTCGGTGACCACCACCTTGTTGTCCACCTCACGCTCGCGCAGGCGCTGGCTGAGAATCTCGCGGCGGATCTCTTCGCGGAAGCTGGCGTAGTTCATGCCTTCAGCTTCCAGGCGGGTGCGGAATTCGGCGATGGACAGCTTGTTCTGCTCGGCGATGCGCTGCATGGCGCGGTCCAGCATGGCGTCGTCGACGACGATACCGTTTTCCTTGGCCATCTGCGCCTGGGCGCGTTCGACGATCATGCGCTCGACCAGCTGGCGCACCAGTTGCGCGCGCGGAGGCAATTGCACGTTCTGCGCGGCCATGCGTTTTTCCACACTGGCCAGACGCTCGGCCACTTCCTGGCGGGTGATGACTTCGTTGTTGACCACGACCAGGATGGAATCCACCGGCTGCGGCTCAGTACGGGCGCTGACCTTGGCCGGCGCCGCCGCAGCGGGCGCGGCCACTGGCGCGGCAGGCTTGCTGGCGGCCGGCTTGGCGGCAGCCTTGGAGGCGCCCTTGGCCGGTGCCGGCTGGGTGCTGCCAGCGGTCTCCGGCGGCGTCACCGGGATGATGGTGGTGGCGAACTGCGCATGCGCATTGCTGATCACGCCCAGCATGCACAGCAGCGCGGTCACTGTTTTGGTTGTTGCGAGGAGTGGGGTACGCATATTACGCATGGACTAGTCGTTGGTTCGAAAAAAGTTAGAAGTTGTTGCCGGGCATGGTATCCGGCAGGTTCACGTTCTGGTAACCGGGCACGCTGCTCTTGATGGCATCCATCGGGTTGGAACCGATCTTGGAGAGCCCATTGAGTTCGAGCTGGATGAAGAAGCCCGTCGATGCCTTGGTCGAGGAGGTCGGAATGCGTTGTCCCACCACCCGGAAGACCCAGCAGTCGGCCTTGTATTCGAAGCCGGCCAGGCCTTCGGCCACGGTGCGGTCGGGGATCGAATAGTTCACGCGGCCCACGGCATAGATGCGCTGGGTAATCGGCCACTGGCCGGAGACGTCAACCTGCTTGAGCGGATCGAGCACGCCGGTGTAGGGATTGATGTAGGTACGGTCCAGGCGGTATGTCAGGTTCAGCACGCGCTTGGGCGCGGGCTGCCAGCGGATGCCGAAGGTGGAGCGCACCATCTGGCGCAGTGTCTCGCTGTACTGCACCGTGTTGTCGGTGGAGAACTCCTGGCTGAACTGGCCACCCAGCGACAGCAGCAGGTCGGACTTGCTGCCCAGCGTGGTGGTGGTAGTGCCGGTGATGCCGACTTTGGGATCGGCGAAGTAGTAGCGCTGGCCGATGGCGGCGCGCAGGCGTTCCAGGCCGTTTTCCTCGATCAGGCGCGAGGTCACGGCAGCAGTCAGCTGGTTGGCATCGCTGATGCGGTCATGGCCGGAGAAGCGGTTTTCCGTGAAGATCTGGGCAAAGTTGAAGTCGGCCAGGGCGGAATCGAAGACCGGATACTGCGACTGGTCGCGGTAGGGTGTACGCACGTAGAACAGGCGCGGCTCCAGCGTCTGGGTCATGCTGCGGCCGAGCAGGCTGGATTCGCGCTCGAAGATCAGGCCGGAATCCAGCGATAGCGTAGGCAAGGTACGGCTGAAGCTGGTGGGCTGGCCGGCCGAGACGTTGTTCAGGTTGTAGCTGGTGGCATCCAGGATCACCTTTGGCGTGAAGAAATAGCCCGGGCGAATGATGGGATAGGAGACCGTCTGCGTGATGTAGGCGCGGTCGCCGCCGATCAGGTCGCCGCTGGAGAAGCGCGTGAAGTCGGCGGTGGTGCTGAAGTCGAAGCCGCCTACGTCATAGCGGTTGCCGTTGAAGGTGATCTCGGGCACACGGTCATAGGGCTTGGTAATGGGCGCATTGACGTCCTGCAGCAGCTGATACTTGGACACCAGTGCGTTCACGTTCCAGTAGGTGCTGCTGTAACTGAGGCTGACGTTGCGCGGCAGCAGGCGCTGCGTACTGCCGGTGATCGAATGCGCGAAGTCCGACGGATAGTCGTTGTCGGATGCCTTGTTCAGGTTCCACGCCAGCTGCAGGCCCGGAGCCAGGGTCTGGTTGTGGATCGAGGACAGCGAATAGCGGCCGGTGCCGGTCACCTGGTCCTGGATGCCTTCGACGGTGGTGGTCCCGCTGTAGCCATCGCCCAGGTAGCGGGTTTCGGCACCCAGTTGCAGGCCCCGGCGCGCGATGTACTTGGGCACCAGGGTCAGGTCATAGTTGGGCGCCAGGTTGAAATAATACGGTACCGAGATCTCGGCGCCACCGGTACTGGTCATGCCGATGGTGGGCGGCAGCACACCCGACTTGCGGTCTCCCGACAGCGGGAAGGACATCCAGGGCGAGCCCAGAATGGGCACGTCCTTGAAATAGAGCAGACCGTCATGCATCGTGCCGGTATCACGGCCGCTATCGAGGTCCATGGTGTTGGCACGCAGGTACCAGTCGGGATCGGGCGCCTCGCAGGTGCTGTAGGTGCCCTGGGTGACCTTGGCCTGGTCGTCCGAGAGGAAATCGATGCGCTCGGCCTTGCCGCGGCCGCCGTTCTTGCCCAGCAGATAAGTCGGGCTGGTCACGAAACCGGCGCCGGTACCCATGTTCATCTCGGCGTGGTCACCGGTGTACTGGTCGCGCAGTCGCTGCATCCAGACGTGGCCGGTGGCCTCGACTTCATCCTGGATGATGCGGTATTCGGCCTTGTCGGCCTTGACGGTGGTGGCGCCCTTGACCAGTTCCACGTCGCGGTCCAGGTTGACCTGGCGATCGGGGCGGCCGGTCATCTGCTCGGCACTGACGTTGACCGGGGCGTCCTGGTCCTGTACGGGAGGAGTGGCCGGCGTGGCGGCGGGCATGCTCATCTGGGCGTGCACCGACAGCGGCAACAAGGCCGAGGCCGACGCCACCACCATGGCCGAAGAAAACAGACGCGCCAGCCGCCAGTTGACAGTACGTTCAGTTAAAGACTTGGAAAACCGGATCATGAAAAGGGAGGCTAGATACCGTGCAGGCGGATTTTTTGGGGTTAATCCCTTATTATATGGGAACTCAACCACATCCAACGATTTCCTCAGATAGTTCATGTCTTCACCTGGTTCCACCCCCGATCTCCGCCTGTCCGAACTGCAAGCCTGGCTGGCCACCCTGGCCGATACCCCGGTGCTGTCCGCCACCCTGCGCCCGGCCTCGGCCGACGCCAGCTTCCGCCGCTATTTCCGGGTGGATACACCCGATGGCGGCAGCGCCATCGTGATGGATGCCCCGCCGCCGCAGGAAGACGTGCGCCCCTTCGTGAAGGTGGCCGGCCTCTTCGGCGCGACCGGGGTGACCGTGCCGAAGGTGCTGGCGCAGGATACCGAGCGCGGCTTCCTGCTGCTCTCCGACCTGGGTTCGACCACCTACCTGTCGCAACTGTCAGCTGACAGCGCGCACGCACTATACATGGATGCGATCGAGGCCCTGGTACTTTTACAAGCGCAAAGCAAGCCCGAGGCCCTGCCCGAATACGACCGCGCCCTGCTGCTGCGCGAACTGGAGCTGTTCCGCGAGTGGTACATCGGCAAGCACCTGGGCGTGACCCTCACCGACGAACAGAACGCGGTGCTGGACAAGACCTTCGATGCCATCCTGGCCAACAACCTGGCTCAGCCCCAGGTCTACGTGCACCGCGACTACCATTCGCGCAACCTGATGGTGCTGCCCAAGGGCAACCCCGGCATTCTCGACTTCCAGGATGCGGTCTACGGCCCCATCACCTACGACCTGGTCTCGCTGCTGCGCGATGCCTACATCCAGTGGGATGAGGAAATGGTGCTGGACTGGGCCATCCGCTACTGGGAAAAGGCCCGCCGCGCCGGCCTGCCGGTCACGCCCGACATCGATACCTTCTACCGCGACTTCGAATGGATGGGCCTGCAGCGCCACCTGAAGGTGCTGGGCATCTTCGCCCGCCTGTGGCACCGCGACGGCAAGGATGGATACCTGAAAGACATCCCGCTGGTGATGGAATACACCCTCAAGACCGCGCGCCGCTACGTGGCCTTTACGCCCCTGGTGCGCCTGATCGAGAAGCTGGAGCAGGAACACGCGCCCAAGTTCGGCTACACCTTCTGAGGCGCCGACCATGAAAGCCATGATCTTCGCAGCCGGGCGCGGCGAGCGCATGCGTCCGCTGACCGATACCTGTCCCAAGCCGCTGCTCAAAGTCCGTGGCCGCCCCTTGATCGTCTGGCAGATCCTCTCGCTGGTACGCGCCGGCATCACCGAGATTGTCATCAATCACGCCCACCTGGGCCAGATGATCGAAGACACCCTCGGCGACGGCAGCCGCTTCGGCGCCAGACTCTTTTATTCACCGGAAACCACGGCCCTGGAAACGGCAGGCGGTATCGCCCAGGCGCGCCACCTGCTGGGTGAAGAACCTTTCATAGCGGTCTCAGGCGACATCTGGTGCCCGCATTTTGACTACAGCGAACTGCTCACCGTGCTGGAAGACGAAGACCCGTGGGGCAACCCGCTGCCGCAAGACCAGCGCGACATGGCCTGGCTGTACCTGGTCAAGAATCCGCCCTTCCACCCCGAGGGCGACTTCGCCCTGAACAACTTTGCGCTGGCCAACGAAGGCCAGCCCAAGCTGACCTTTGCCAACATCGGCGTGTATCGCCCGCAGATGTTCGATGGCATCGCCCCCGGCACCCATGCCAAGCTGGGACCGCTGCTGCGCCAGTATGCCGACCAGGGCCGCATCGGCGGCGACGTCTACCGGGGCCAATGGCACAACGTCGGCACCATCGAACAACTGGAAGCACTGAACCTGCCACCGCAAGGAAACCGACCATGAGCTTCGACGCCTCCCCCTTCGCCGCCCGCCGCGCCCGCCTGTTGGCCAGCCTGCAACAAGCCGGGGGTGGCGTGGCCATCATCCCGACCGCGCCCGAGGTGATGCGCAACCGCGATGCCGATTATCCGTATCGCCATGACAGCTATTTCTACTACCTGACCGGTTTCACCGAGCCTGAAGCGGTGCTGGTGCTGGTGGCCGGCAAGGAAAACCGCAGCATCCTGTTCTGCCGCGACAAGAACCTGGAACGCGAGATCTGGGATGGCTATCGCCACGGTCCGCAAGCCGCGCAGCAATTGTTTGCGCTGGATGCGGCCCATCCCATCGAGGAACTGGACAAGAACATGCCCGCCCTGCTCTCCGACGCCCGTGCCGTCTATTACGCACTGGGCCAGGATGAGAAGCGCGATGCACAGCTGCAGCGCTGGCTGCAAGGCGTGCGCGCCCTGGCGCGCAGCGGCGTGTCGGCACCTGGCGCGGTGGTCGACGTGAGCGTGCTGCTGGACGATATGCGCCTGTTCAAGGACGCTTTCGAGATCGACCTCATGAAGCGCGCCGGCATCATCTCAGCCGAAGCCCATTGCCGCGCCATGCGCATCTGCCGCCCCGGCCTGCGCGAATACCATCTCGAAGCCGAACTGCTGCACGAATTTCGCCGCAACGGTTCGCAATATCCGGCCTATGGTTCCATCGTCGCCACCGGCGCCAACAGCTGCGTGCTGCACTATCGCGCGGGCGATGCCGAGATCAAGGACGGCGACCTGGTCCTGATCGATGCCGGCTGCGAACTGGACAGCTACGCCTCCGACATCACCCGCACCTTCCCGGCCAATGGCAAGTTCAGCGGGCCGCAGAAGGCGCTCTACGAGATCGTGCTGGCTGCGCAAGCCGCTGCCGTCGCCGAGACCGCGCCCGGCAAGCGCTTCATGGATGGCCATGACGCCGCCGTGCGGGTGCTGGCGCAAGGCATGCTCGACACCGGCCTGCTGGACAAATCCAAGGTCGGTTCGCTGGACGATGTGATCGAAAAAGGCGACTACCGCCAGTTCTACATGCACCGCACCGGTCACTGGCTGGGCATGGACGTGCATGACGTGGGCGACTACCGCGATCCGGCCACGGCCGACGGTACCAAGCCCTGGCGCACGCTGCAGCCGGGCATGGTGCTGACCATCGAGCCGGGCATCTACGTGCGTCCGGGAGAAGGCGTGCCGGAGCAGTTCTGGAACATCGGCATCCGCATCGAGGATGACGCCCACGTCACGCCATCGGGCTGCGAACTCTTGACCACGGGTGTACCCAGCAAGGTCGAGGACATCGAAGCGCTGATGCGCCAGGGCTGAAGCGCCCACCTCTACGGGCCGCGCATGCGCCGGATCAATCCCGGCCGGCGCGGCTCCGCTACAATGATGTCTTTCTGAATCTTCTGTAGAAGGCATCTCCCGGCATCATGGAATCCGTCGATTTCGACCTGATCATCTGCGGCGGCGGCCCGGTCGGCCAGAGCGTGGCCGGCCTGCTGGCCCGGCGCCAATTGCCCGCCGAGCGCATCGCCCTGGTCGACATGAAGTCGCCCGAGCAAGCCGCCGCCGACCCGCGCACCATCGCCCTCTCCTACGGCAGCCGCCAGATCCTCGACGAACTGGGCGCCTGGGACGACATCGGCCGCAGCGCCACTGCCATCGAACAAATCCACGTCTCGCGCCGTGGCCACTTCGGGCGCACCCTGCTGGACCGCAAGGATTACCAGTTGCCCGCGCTGGGCTACGTGGCGCGCTATGGCGAGGTCAATCGCGCCCTGGCCTCAGCCATCGCGCCGCTGGGACTGAACCTGATGCGCCCGGCCGAAGCGCAGGACATCGTGGAAGATGACGATCACGTCGCCGTCACCCTGAAGGATGGCCGCGTGCTGCGCGCGCAATTGCTGATCCAGGCCGAAGGTGGCGTCTTCGGCGAGCAGCAGCAAAAGACGCTGCAGCGCGATTACCAGCAGCTCGGCATCATCGCCCACGTGCTGGCCGATGGCGTCATCGCCCATCGTGCCTTCGAACGCTTCACCGATGAAGGTCCGCTGGCCCTGCTGCCGCAGGACGATGGTTATGCGCTGGTCTGGTGCGTGCGCCCGGCCACCGGTGAGCAATTGATGGCGCTGGACGATGCGGCCTTCCTGGCGGCCTTGCAGCTCACCTTCGGCCAACGGGTCGGCCGCTTCACCCGCATCAGCGCGCGCCATGCCTTCCCGCTTGGCTTGAACGCCCGTCCCGGCCAGAGCCGGCGCGTGGTGGCCATCGGCAATGCCGCGCAAACCCTGCATCCGGTAGCGGGCCAGGGCTTGAACCTGGGCCTGCGCGACGCCCGCGTGCTGGCCGACGTGCTGGCGCGCGAGATTTCTCCCCAGGCTTTGCAGGCCTTCGAGCGCCAGCGCGGACAGGATCGCGGCCTGACCATCCGCCTGACCGACCTGATGGCACGCATCTTTGCCGGCTCGCCCCAGGGCTCGCCGCTGCAAGCCGCCTTGGGGCTGTCGTTGGGCGCCATCGACCTGCTGCCCGCTGCACGCGGCTTGCTGGCCGGACAGATGATGTTTGGCCGCCGATGATGTGAACAATCCTGTCATTTCGCAGGCTGGGACCGTCGCGCAGGCCGCCAGGAAATGCGACAATGCGGGCTTGCGGCGCTCGCCGCTCCACCCCGCACTCCATCCCGCAGATACGCATTTGCCATGAAACAAGACCCGCGCTTCAAGAATCTCTTCATCCTCGACCACCCGCTGATCCAGCACAAGCTGACGCACATGCGCGACAAGCGCACCTCCACGCGCACCTTCCGCGACCTGCTGCGCGAGATCACGCTGCTGATGGGATATGAAATCACGCGCGACCTGCCCCTGACCACCGAGACCATCGAAACCCCGCTGGTGACCTATGAAGCCCCGGTGATCGCCGGCAAGAAGCTGGCCGTGGTGCCGGTGCTGCGCGCGGGCGTGGGCATGAGCGATGGCCTGCTGGAACTGATTCCCTCGGCGCGCGTGGGCCATATCGGCGTCTACCGCGACGAGAACCACAAGCCGGTGGAATACCTGGTGCGCCTGCCGGACCTGCAAGACCGCATCATGATCCTGTGCGATCCGATGGTCGCCACGGGCAACTCGGCCGTCTATGCCGTGGATGCGCTCAAGAAGCGCGGTGTGCCGGCTTCGCACATCGTTTTCGTGGCGCTGGTGGCGGCCCCGGAAGGCGTACAGGTGTTCGCTGATGCGCATCCGGATGTGAAGCTTTACGTCGCTTCCCTGGATTCCCACCTGGATGAGGATGCCTACATCGTCCCAGGATTGGGCGATGCGGGGGATCGCATTTTCGGCACCAAGTAAGCGCCCCTCTCCGCTTGGGCGACGCCAAAGAAAACGGGCTGCGCAGTGATGCGCAGCCCGTTTTCTTTGCTGCCGGCGAAGACCAAACTCAGTCCACCGCCTTGACCATATCCTCGATGACCTTCTTGGCATCGCCAAAGACCATCATGGTCTTGTCCATGTAGAACAGTTCATTGTCCAGGCCGGCGTAACCGGCCGCCATGGAGCGCTTGTTCACGATCACGGTCTTGGCCTTGTAGGCTTCCAGGATCGGCATCCCTGCAATGGGTGACTTCGGGTCCTTGGCCGCCGGGTTGACCACATCGTTGGCCCCCAGCACCAGCACCACGTCGGCCTGGGCGAATTCGCTGTTGATGTCTTCCATCTCGAACACCTGGTCATACGGCACTTCGGCCTCGGCCAGCAACACGTTCATGTGGCCGGGCATGCGGCCGGCCACCGGGTGGATCGCGTACTTCACGGTCACGCCGTTGTGGGTCAGCTTTTCGGTCAATTCCTTCAGTGCGTGCTGCGCACGTGCGACGGCCAGGCCGTAACCCGGCACGATGATGACGGTTTCTGCATTTCCCATCAGGAACGCCGCATCATCGGCCGATCCCGACTTGACGCTGCGCTGCTGCTGCGCACCGCCACCGGCCGCCGCCGCCTCGCCACCGAAACCACCCAGGATCACGTTGAAGAAGGAGCGGTTCATCGCCTTGCACATGATGTAGGAGAGGATGGCGCCGGAAGAACCGACCAGCGAACCCGCGATGATGAGCATGGAGTTGTTCAGCGAAAAACCAATGCCCGCCGCCGCCCAGCCGGAATAGCTGTTCAACATCGAGACCACCACGGGCATGTCGGCACCGCCGATGGGAATGATGATGAGCACGCCCAGCGCAAAGGCAATCGCCGCCATGATGATGAAAGGCAGCCAGTTTTGCGTGAGCACGAAGATGATGCCGAAGCCGATCATGGCCACCGCCAGCAACAGGTTCAGGAAATGCTGGCCGGCGAAGTTGACCGGCGCGCCCTGGAACAGGCGGAACTTGTACTTGCCCGAGAGCTTGCCGAAGGCGATCACCGAACCGGAGAAGGTGATGGCGCCCACGAAGGTGCCGATGAACAGTTCCACCCGGTTGCCCACGGGGATCAGCTGCCCGTGCGCCGAAATGCCCAGTGCCCACGGCTCGGCCACCGCCGCCACCGCGATACAGACCGCCGCCAGACCAATGAGCGAGTGCATCGCCGCCACCAGTTCGGGCATCTTGGTCATCTCGACGCTACGCGCCAGATAGGCGCCGATGCCGCCACCCACGATCACGCCAGCGGCCACCAGCAGGTAGCCGATGTCGCCGGAAGGATTGCTTCCCTCGCCCTTGAGCTTGACGATCAGCGCCAGCGTGGTCAGCACCGCGATCACCATGCCGGCGATGCCAAAGCTGTTGCCGCGCCGGGCCGTGGCCGGGTGCGAGAGGCCCTTCAAGGCCTGGATGAAACAGATCGATGCGATCAGGTACAGCAGGGTCACCAGGTTCATGCTCATGCTTGTTCTCCCGACTTGGCCTTGGGCTCTTTCTTCTTGAACATTTCCAGCATGCGCTGGGTCACCATGAAGCCGCCAAACACGTTCACCGCCGCCAGCGCCACGGCCAGCGTGCCGGCGATGCGGCCGACCGTGCCTTCGGTGAGGCCCGCCGCCAGCATCGCGCCGATGATGATGATGGCCGAGATGGCATTGGTCACCGCCATCAGGGGCGTGTGCAAGGCAGGGGTCACGGTCCAGACCACGTGGTAGCCAACGTAGATGGCCAGCACGAAGATGATCAGGTTGATGATGGTGTGGCTGACTTCCATGGTGTTCCTCCTTGTGAGGCAGCCCGCGGGTGAAACGGGCCGCATGGTTCTTGTCGAGGGTCAGATTGCCTTGAGGCTGGTGATGTGGTTCTTGTCGTCCACGAAGACCACCTTGGGCTTGTAGCTGGCCACTTCTTCATCGCTCATCGGCGCATAGGTACAGATGATGAGCAAATCGCCCAGGTGCGCCAGGCGGGCGGCCGCCCCGTTCAACGAGATCTCGCCGCTGCCGCGCTTGCCGCGAATGGCGTAGGTGGAGAAACGTTCACCGTTGTTGACGTTGTAGAGTTCGATCTTCTCGAACTCGCGGATGTCGGCTGCTTCCAGCAGGTCTTCGTCGATTCCGCAGGAACCTTCATAGTTCAGGTCGCACTGGGTGACCGAGGCGCGATGGATCTTCGCGCACAGCATGATGCGTTGCATGGACTTCTTCCTTCTTGATTCTGAAATTGATGGGCTTGAGGGGGACTCAAAACGCCCGGGTTTTCTGCCGACCCGGGCCGGCAGATTCATTTGCGCAGGATCTCGCCGCCCTGGCAGAGCAGCGTGGCCGCGACGATATCGTCTTCCTTGTTGATGACCAGCTTGCCCTCGGCATCGATGATCAGCTTGAGGAAGTCCAGCACGTTGCGCGCATACAGCGCCGAGGCGTCGGCCGCCACCAGGGCCGCCAGGTTGCCTTCGCCGATGATGTGCACGCCGTGCTTGATGACGGTCTTGCCGGGTTCCGACAAGGGGCAGTTGCCGCCCTGGTCGACCGCCATGTCCAGGATCACCGAACCGGGCTTCATGGCCTTGACCGTGTCTTCGCTGATCAGCACCGGTGCCTTGCGGCCGGGGATCAGGGCGGTGGTGATGATGATGTCGGCCTGTTTGGCGCGTTCGTGGACCAGCTCGGCCTGGCGCTTCATCCAGTCCGGTGGCATGGGGCGGGCATAGCCGCCCACGCCCTGGGCGATTTCTTTTTCTTCTTCGGTCAGGAAGGGCACGTCCAGAAATTTGGCGCCCAGCGATTCGATCTGCTCCTTCACGGCCGGACGCACGTCAGAGGCCTCGATCACCGCGCCCAGCCGCTTGGCCGTGGCAATGGCCTGCAGGCCGGCCACGCCAGCGCCCATGATCAACATGCGCGCGGCCTTCACAGTACCGGCTGCGGTCATCAGCATGGGCATGAAGCGTTGATAAGTATTGGCGGCCATCAGCACAGCCTTGTAGCCGGCGATGTTGGCCTGCGAGGACAGCACGTCCAGCGATTGCGCGCGGGTGGTGCGAGGCGCGGCTTCGAGGGCGAAGGCGGTGAGGCCGGCGGCAGCCATGGCGGCGGTGTTGTCGGCGTCGAAGGGATTCAACATGCCGATGACCACAGTGCCGGGCTGGATGCGGGCGCGCTCGGACGCGTTGGGGGCGCGCACCTTGAGCAGGATCTCGGCGGTGTAGACGGCTTCGGCACTGCCGATGCTGGCACCCACGGCCACGTAGGCTTCGTCGGGAATGCTGGACTTGACCCCGGCGCCGGACTCGACCATCACTTCGTGCCGGGCAGCCACCAGTTTCTTGACGGTTTCGGGGGTGGCGGCGACGCGGGTTTCTCCGTCCCGGCTTTCGGCGGGGATCGCTATCCTCATTCCTGACTCCTTTTATTGTGGATTCTCGGCCCAATCTTACACGACTCGCCTTGCCGGGCGAGAAATTGTCCAGCCTGCAAGAAAACTGCGCGATCCCGCGCCACGGCGGCCCTGGCGCTGAAGAATGGGCCTCGACAGGGTAAAATGGCGGATTCACGAGGTCATCAATGTCTGAAGTCTGGAAACCCTCTGTCACCGTGGCCGCCATCATCGAGCGCGACGGACGCTTCCTGATGGTGGAAGAGCACAGCGCAGGCGGGCTGCGCATCAACCAGCCGGCCGGCCATCTGGAGCCGGGCGAGTCCCTGATCGAGGCAGCCGTACGCGAGGCGCTAGAAGAATCGGCGCATGTCTTCACCCCAACGGCCCTGGTCGGCACTTATCTTTCACGCAACGTCTCGTCCTCGCGCGGCGGGCTGTCGGTGACCTACCTGCGCTTCGCCTTTGCCGGCACCGTCGGCGAGACGCTGGACCGGCCGCTGGACGAGGGTATCGTGCGTACCCTCTGGATGAGCCGCGCAGAACTGGCGGCCTGTGCCGAACGCCACCGCAGCCCCCTGGTGCTGCGCTGCGTGGACGATTACCTGGCCGGCCAGCGGGCGCCGCTGGAGCTGGTGCATACCGATCCCAGCGCTGTGGGTGCATTGCCCGGCTGACGCCGGTGGTCATATTGGCGGGACATCGGCACGGATGACCGCATCGAACGGATACAACATGAGCAAGAAAAGAGTAGTCATCGGCATGTCGGGCGGCGTGGATTCGTCGGTGTCGGCATGGCTGTTGAAGGAACAGGGCTATGAGGTCATCGGACTCTTTATGAAGAATTGGGAAGATGACGACGATTCCGAATACTGTTCCACCCGGGAAGACTGGATTGATGCGGTCAGCGTGGCCGATGTGGTCGGGGTGGATATCGAGGCAGTGAATTTTGCTTCCGAGTACAAGGATCGCGTCTTCGCCGAGTTCCTGCGCGAATACCAGGCCGGCCGCACCCCCAACCCGGACGTGCTGTGCAATGCCGAGATCAAGTTCAAGGCCTTCCTCGACCATGCCATGAAGCTGGGGGCCGACCTGATCGCCACCGGCCATTACGCACGCGTGCGCCAGGGGCCGCAGGGCGACTTCCAGTTGCTCAAGGCGCTGGACGCCAGCAAGGACCAGAGCTATTTCCTGCATCGGCTGAATCAGGAACAACTCTCGCGCACGGTCTTCCCGCTGGGGGAGATCCACAAGACGGAAGTGCGCAAGATTGCCGAGCAGCTGCAACTGCCCAATGCCAAGAAGAAGGACTCGACCGGCATCTGCTTCATTGGCGAGCGGCCTTTCCGTGAATTCCTGAACCGTTATCTTTCCTACAAACCTGGCCCGATCAAGACCGCCGATGGCCAGACCGTGGGCGAGCATGTGGGGCTGTCCTTCTATACGCTGGGCCAGCGCAAGGGTATCGGCATCGGTGGCCTGAAGGCGCACCAGAATGCCGATGGTCATGGCGATGCCTGGTACGTGGCGCGCAAGGATGTGGAAAACAACACGCTCTATATCGTCCAGGGGCATGACCATCCCTGGCTGCTCTCGCCCACCCTCTCGGCCGGCCAGGTCAGCTGGGTGGCCGGCCATGCGCCACAACTGAGCGCGCTGTCGGCCAAGACACGCTATCGCCAGGCCGACGTGCCCTGTGGCTTTGCCGATGCCGGCAGCACCTTCTCGCTGGCCTTCGACACCCCGCAATGGGCGGTCACGCCGGGGCAGTCGGCAGTGCTCTATGACGGCGAAGTCTGCCTGGGCGGCGGCATCATCGAAAGCGGTGCGCTGCCGGATTAAAATTTCATCGAGGCAACTTTTGAACGCCCCGTGCGCGAACTTCGCGGCGGGGCGTTTTCTTTTGGGCAAGCTTGACAGCCTTGTTAGCCTTGAAGTGTTTCCGTCAGGACCCTAAATGATAAAAATTATCAATCACACCGATAAAAGGACTTGCAATCCCGCCGCAAATGGAAAATAATCTAAATAAGAATTGTTCGCATTTAATAGGAGGTGATTGTAATGAGCCAACTGAACGACAACAGCATGGAACGTCGCAACAAGCCGGGCACGACCGCCAACGGAACGCCGATCACCCGCATCAAGAGCACGGACCTGTTCCGTCAGATGCGCGAACTGGAGATCGATCACGGTGGTCGCATCTACAAGCTGCGGCTGACGCAGTTGAACAAGCTGATCCTGACGGCCTGAGCCGGCAGTCTCAGTCAAGGTGGATCCCTAAACAGGCCAGCCAGTGTCGTCCGTCATGACGCACCGCCAGCCAAGCTAGCCCGCGAGGAGAGTTTGATGGTCAACGAGAACATGACGTCCACATTCGTGGAACCGAGCAGCGCACCGGCCCAGCCTGAACTTCTGGTGTCCGCCGTGCTGCATCTGATGTCGCACTACACCGCCAACAACAGCCAGGAAACGCAAAGTTGCGTAAAGCTGGCCTCGGTGATCGAAAGACACCTGAAGGCCCTGGCGGATTTGCCCAACCTGGCGCCGGTCCTGCGGGCCACCTGCCAGCAGCTCTCGGAACAGTGGGCGCATGTGGTGGAACGGACGATGCCGCCGCAGGAAAAATTCAATTTCTTCTCGCGCATGGTTGCAGGGGCGAGATCCTAGCCATCGTTAAGAGCCTGGTAGAGCAGGCAGCAAGGCGTACAATGATCGTATGTGTTTGTAACAACATCTCCGAAGGCAAGATACATCAGGCGGTCAACGCAGGCATGACGTCCATGGCCGAGCTGCGCAAGCAGCTTGGCGTGGGTACCTGCTGCGGCAAGTGCCATTCCTGCGCCAAGAACGTCCTGCGCGAGTGCCTCAGCAGTTCCCGTCAAACACAGCAAGGCGTGCGTCCGGTGGTGTTCCATCCCTCGCTGGCCGCCGCCTGAATCAGATCAATGAACGCCATTTCACCGTCTCTCATGAGTGTCAGCCCACCCAGCGCCCTGATGCGCCAGGCACGCAAGATCGGTCCGCTGGGACTGATCATCCTGTTGCACATTGCCTTTTTCTGGGCGCTTCAAAGCGGCCTGGTCCACCAGGTCGCCAGCGCCGTTCCCAAGGAAGTGATCGCCACCTTCATCGTTCCCGAGAAGGCCCCCGAGCCCGCGCCGCCCAAGGCCGAGCCGGCCCCGCCCAAGCAGGTGAAGATCGTCAAGAAAGTGGTGGCACCGCCCAAGCCCATTCCGGTGACCGAAACCCCGGCACCGACCGCCATCACTGCACCGCCCCAGCCGCCGCAACCGGCCACGCCGGCACCGCAGGTAGCCGCCGAGCCGACTCCGGCACCGGCCGCACCGCCCGGACCGGTCCTGCCCAAGCAGATCACCTCCGGCATCGAATATATCCAGCAGCCCAACCCGACCTATCCCAGCGTCTCGCGCCGCATGGGTGAAGAAGGCGTGGTGGAATTCCGGGTGACCGTCAACACCAGCGGCCGCGCGGAAAAGGTCGAGATCATCAAGTCGTCCGGCTATTCGCGCCTGGACGATGCTGCCCGCAGCGCCGTGATGCGCGCCGTCTTCAAGCCCTACATCGAAAACGGCAAGGCCATCACCGTGAGCACGGTCGGCAGCCTGGCTTTCCGCCTCAATTGAATTGAGCCGAGATTGGAACCTTGAATGGCCGGGCCTAGCCCGGCCATGCAGTCATTTCGTTTCATCATTCCCCTCATCTGAACCATAAATCGAAGGAAAACATCATGGAAGTTAGTCCCTACGGATTGGAAAGCCTTTGGGCCCAAGGCGATTTCGTTACCAAGGGCGTCGCCGTCCTGCTGCTGGCCATGTCGATCGCGTCGTGGTACGTGATCTTCACCAAGGCCTTCCAGCTGCTGCGTTTCCGCAAGGCTTCGGCTGCGGCCGGCCACAAGTTCTGGGATACCACCAGCCTGCCCGAAGGCGTGGCCACCCTGGGCCAGGACAACCCCTTCGCCGAAGTGGCCAAGGCTGGTGTCACCGCCATGAGCCACCACACCGCCCACAAGGGCCACCTGCATGACCAGCTCTCGGTGAGCGACTGGGTGACCCTCTCGCTGCGCCAGGCCATCGACGAAGCTTCCGGCAAGCTGCAGACCGGCATGGCCGTGCTGGCTTCGGTCGGTTCCACCGCACCGTTCGTGGGCCTGTTCGGCACCGTCTGGGGCATCTATCACGCGCTGGTGTCCATCGGCACCACCGGCCAGGCCAGCATCGACAAGGTGGCCGGCCCGGTCGGCGAAGCCCTGATCATGACCGCTCTGGGGCTGGCCGTGGCCATCCCCGCGACTTTCGGCTACAACGCCCTGGTGCGTGGAAACAAGACCACCATCGCCAAGCTCAACAAGTTCGGCTTCGACCTGCATGCCCTGTTCGTCACCGGTGCCCGTGCAGCCGGTGAAGATGGCCAGCCCAACGGCGGCAAGGCCAAGCTGACTGCAGTCGGGAGGGCATGATGGCGATGGGTTCCCTGTCCGATTCGGACGACGATTTCAATCCCGAGATCAACACCACCCCGCTGGTGGACGTGATGCTGGTCTTGCTGATCATCTTCATCATCACCATTCCGGTGATGAACCATGCGGTCAAGATCGACCTGCCCAAGGCCAGCAGCCAGCCGGATCAGGTCAAGCCGGAAAGCATCAACCTGTCCATCGATGCGGCCGGCAACGTGTTCTGGAATGAAGACAAGATCGACAGCAGCGAGCTGAACGCCCGCATCGCGGCAGCCGCCCAGAAGCAGCCGCAGCCCGAACTGCACCTGCGCGCCGAGCGCACCACCCAGTATGAAAAGGTGGCCCAGGTGATGTCGGCGGCACAGTCAGGCGGATTGACCAAGATCGGTTTCGTGACCGATCCTGAAAAGAAATAACACCGGAAATAACACCGGCAGAGCATCGCCCAGGGGCCGACGGCAACACAGGCCCCGCACCACCATGGCCCGTCCAACCGGCCTCTCCTTGGAAAACCTCCCTCGCCTGGCGACGGAGGTTTTTTTTGATTTTCTGCTCGAGGAGCAACCAAAGTAAGAATGATTAGCGATAATTGTTGATGAACAATGCGGGCAACTCGACTATGATCCGACCGTCCGCGGTCCGGCAGCTATACGTCACCCATAACTAACGCGGTTTTCCTCCTACATCATTTTTTAAAGGTAATCCCCATGAAAGGCGATCCCGCAGTCATCAAGTTGCTCAATGCTCAACTGACCAATGAGCTCACCGCCATCAACCAGTACTTCCTGCATGCACGCATGTACAAGCACTGGGGCCTGGACAAGATCGGCGCCAAGGAATACGCCGAATCCATCGGCGAGATGAAGCACGCTGACAAGCTGATCGACCGCATCCTGATGCTCGACGGCCTGCCCAACCTGCAGGCGCTGCACAAGCTGATGATCGGCGAAAACACCCAGGAAATGCTGCAATGTGACCTGAAGCTGGAACAGGGCGCCCAGAAGACCGTCAAGGAAGGCATCGCCACCTGTGAACAGCTGGGCGACTACGTGTCCCGTGAACTGTTCCAGATGATCCTGGATGACACCGAAGAACACATCGACTGGCTGGAAACCCAGCTGGACCTGATCGACAAGGTAGGTATCCAGAATTACCTGCAAAGCCAGATGTCGCCCTCCGAGGAGTAATCCCGACGCCCGGCGGCCACCGCACGGGCAAACAAAAAGCGCGCTCCCCGGAGCGCGCTTTTTTGTTGTCGGCCTTCAGTATGGCACCATGCCTCACAGATGCGGCACGGTCTCCTTGAAGCTGGCCCGCTCCGACACCTTGTCGAACAGCCGCGCCAGTTGCGGATAATCCTCGCGCCAGGCCAGGTCCGGGAAACGGAACGCCAGCCAGCCCAGCGCACAGCCCACGGCCACGTCGGCCAGGCTGTAATGGTTGCCCACGCAGAAAGGCTTCTCACCCAGGCCCTCGGCCATCGCCTTCAAGGACGCTTCGACCTTGCTCCACTGGCGCTTGATCCATTCCGGACTCTGCTGCTTGGTGGGACGCAAGGTCTTTTCCAAGCGCACCAGCACGGCCGCATCCAGAGCGCCATCGGCCAGCGCTTCCCAGCACTTGATCTCGGCGCGCTCACGGCCGTTGGGCGGCAGCAGCTTGCCCACCGGTGTCAAGGTATCGAGGTATTCGACGATCACCCGCGAATCGAACATGGCACCCCCATCATCCATCAACAGGCAAGGTACCTTGCCCAGCGGATTGCTCTCTTGGATGGTGGTCGATGCGCTCCAGACATCTTCCAGGATGAATTCGTAATCGATCTTTTTTTCGGCCATCACGACGCGCACCTTGCGCACGAACGGACTGGCATTGGAGCCGATGAGTTTTAGCATAGCGTGTGGTGTATTTATGTACATTGATTATAACATTCGCATTTCCTGACAAATTTGTGAAGCTTCGCGAACAATTGCATCAGGAACGGAAAGCAACGGTCCCGCAGGACCACGCAGACCGGAAAATTGGGCCGGCCGGCGTGCCGATGGTAAAATGGCGGGCTCGGGCGATTCGGGTTTTGGAGCAAATGCCGGCCAAAACTCGCCAATCTTCAGTCAACGCATCTCATCCGTTTCCATCGTTTCCATCATGTCCCTCTCTGCTCTCTCGGCCCTGTCCCCGCTGGACGGCCGCTACGCCTCCAAGACCGATCAACTGCGTCCGCTGCTGTCTGAAGCGGGCTTCATGCACCACCGCGTGAAGGTCGAGATTGCCTGGCTGCAAGCGCTGTCCGAAGCCGGTTTTGCCGAGATCAAGCCGTTCTCGGCCAGCGCCCGCGCGCTGCTGGACAAGCTGGCTGCCGACTTCACCGAAGCCGACGCCGCCCGCATCAAGGAAATCGAAGCCGTCACCAACCACGACGTCAAGGCGGTCGAATACTGGCTCAAGGAAAAAGTGAAGGATGTGCCCGAACTGGTGGCCGCCTCCGAATTCATTCACTTCGCCTGCACCTCCGAAGACATCAACAACACCTCGCACGGCATGATGTTGAAGGCTGCACGCGACACCGTGCTGCTGCCCTCGCTGCAAGCCGTCATCGCCAAGCTGACCGCACTGGCCCACGAACACGCCGCCGTGCCGATGCTCTCGCGCACCCACGGCCAGCCGGCCAGCCCGACCACCCTGGGCAAGGAAGTGGCCAACGTCGTGGCGCGCCTGCAACGTGCGGCCAAGCGCATCGCCGCCGTCGAGATCCTGGGCAAGATGAACGGCGCCGTGGGCAACTACAACGCCCACCTGTCGGCCTACCCGCAGACCGACTGGGCGGCCTTCTCCAAAGATGTCGTGGAAAAGCGCCTGGGCCTGACCTTCAACCCCTACACCATCCAGATCGAGCCGCACGACTACATGGCCGAACTGTTCGATGCCGTGGCCCGCACCAACACCATCCTCTTGGACCTGAACCGCGACATCTGGGGCTACATCTCCCTGGGCTACTTCAAGCAGCGCACCAAGGCCGGCGAAATCGGTTCCTCGACCATGCCGCACAAGGTCAACCCGATCGACTTCGAGAACTCCGAAGGCAACCTGGGCATGGCCAATGCCGTCCTGAAGCACCTGGCCGAGAAGCTGCCGGTGTCGCGCTGGCAGCGTGACCTGACCGACTCCACCGTGCTGCGCAACATCGGCGTGGGCTTCGGCTATACCCTGCTGGCCTATGACAGCTGCCTGCGCGGCCTGAACAAGCTGGAAGTGAACCCGCAGCGCCTGGCCGACGACCTGGACGCCACCTGGGAAGTGCTGGCCGAGCCGGTGCAGACCGTCATGCGCCGCTATGGCATCGAGAATCCGTATGAGCAACTGAAGGAACTGACGCGCGGCAAGGGCATTTCCAAGGACGCCCTGCGCGACTTCATCAATGGCCTGGCCATCCCGCAAGAGGCCAAGGACCACCTGCTGGCCATGACCCCGGCCAACTACATCGGCACCGCCGTGGAACTGGCCAAGCAGATCTGATTCTTCATCTCTGAATCTAGCAACATGAACGATGGCGCACAGCAATGTGCGCCATTTTTCATTTGAGTAGCCAAGATTGTGAAGCACCGTGATGATTACTCGTAAAAACGGACGGCTGAAGTACCATTTCGGCGAGTAATGCGAGCAGCGAAAGCTCTTTATACTCAGCAGGGTCAGAAAGAGTGGCATCATCGGTTGCCGCCCGGAATTCTCCGGAATTTTCCAGCATTCCGCGACGCCAGCCCGGCCTGCCCGCCCTGCAGAACCATTGCAGAGCCAGCCGCTCCAAACGCCACCTACGCTCGCCACAACATCCTATGGAACGCTATACCAAACCTGCCGTGCTGCTGCACTGGCTGATTGCCCTGTTGATCATCTCCGCCTTCGGCCTTGGCCTGACCATGGTCGACATTCCCGGCCTGACCCCGACCAAGCTGAAGTATTTTTCCTGGCACAAGTGGCTGGGCGTGACGGTGCTGGCCCTGGCCTGCGTGCGCCTGCTGTGGCGCCTCACGCACAAGGCACCGGCCTATCCGGCCAACATGCCGGGCTGGCAGCAATCGGCCGCGCATGGCTTGCACCTTGGCTTGTACGCACTGATGTTCGCCATTCCCGTCTCCGGCTATTTCTATAGCCTCTCAGCCGGCGTGCCCGTGGTGTATCTCGGCGTGGTGCCGCTGCCGGTGCTGATGGCCCCCAACCCCGAACTCAAACCGCTCCTGAAGGAAGTGCACTACTGGCTCAACATGACCCTGCTGGCCGCATTCGCCCTGCACGTACTGGCTGCGCTCAAGCACCAGTTCGTCGATCGTGACAATATCTTCAAGCGCATGCTGCCCTGAACCCCTGCAAGGCAGGCACTACGCAAGATCATTCATATTGCTCGTTTTTTTACGGAATCCGACATGACTTTCTCCCGTTTCCTCCAACCCTCCCTGCTGGCCCTCGCCGCCGCTTCCTTTGCACTCTCCGCCCAGGCTGCGCCGCTCAAGGTGGATGCCACCAAGAGCACCGTCGTGGCCACCTTCAAGCAACTGAACGTGCCGGTTGATGCCAAGTTCAACAAGATCAGCGCCGCCATCGACTTCGACGCTGCCAAGCCGGAACAAGGCAAGGCGACGGTCGACATCGACGTGGCCAGCTTCGATCTGGGTGACGCCGAGTACAACAAGGAAGTGCAGAAGAAGGAGTGGTTCAACGCCGCCCAATTCCCCAAGGCCAGCTTCGTGGCCAGCAGCATCAAGGCCGCAGGCGCGGGCAAGTTCACCGTGGCCGGCAAGCTGACCATCAAGGGCAAGAGCAACGACGTGTCCTTCCCGCTCACACTCAAGAAGGAAGGCGCTGCCCAGGTCTTCGACGGCGTGCTGCCCATCAAGCGCCTGACCTACAACATCGGTGAAGGTGAATGGAAAGACACCAGCATGGTGGCCGATGACGTGACGATCAAGTTCCACATCGTGGCCCAGTAATCCGCACCAACAATACCAAAGAAGTCGTTCCGCGCCATTGACGCACCGCCTTCGGGCGGGCTTCCCAGCGTTTTTTCTCACTCAAGGAATTGAAACACATGAAACTGAACCACCTCCTGCTGGCCCTGGTTGCGGCCGGCGCCGCTTTCTCCGCCAACGCTGCCGACACCTACAGCATTGATCCCAGCCACACCTATCCCAGCTTCGAAGCTGACCACATGGGCGTGTCCATCTGGCGCGGCAAGTTCGACAAGACCAGCGGCAGCGTGACCCTGGACCGCGCCGCCAAGACCGGCACCGTCGATATCGTCATCGACACCGCTTCCATCGACTTCGGTATGGGCAAGATGAACGACCACGCCAAGAGCGCCGACATGTTCGACGTCGCCAAGTATCCCACCGCCGAGTACAAGGGCACGATCAAGTTCAACGGCGACAAGCCGGCTTCGGTCGAAGGCAACCTGACCCTGCACGGCGTGACCAAGCCGGTCACCCTGACCATCAACAAGTTCACCTGCATCCAGCATCCGATGCTCAAGCGCGAAGTCTGCGGCGGCGACGCCTCGGCCACCTTCAACCGTGCCGACTTCGGTATCGACTACGGCGCCAAGTATGGTTTCTCGATGGAGACCAAGCTGGCCATCCAGGTCGAAGCGATCAAGACCAACTGATCCAGCCGATCTGGTTTGAGCCGGGCAGAACGCGTGTCTGCCACCGGCAAACCGGGAAAGCCGATGCGATAATGCATCGGCTTTTTTATTGGTGCGCCTTGCTTGCGATCATGGAGTGATCGGCCGCCAGGCCGCACAATGGCTCGCATTCGCCGTTTTGCTGCTCTGCAAAACATTTTGAAACGCGCTAATCTAGCGCTACTCCCCAAGGAGCAAGAAGCATGTCGTTAGCTGACCTACGTAAAGATTACAGCCGCGCCAGCCTGTCCGAAGTCGACACGGCCGCCGATCCCATTGACCAGTTTGCGGTCTGGTTCGATGAGGCGACCAAGGCCCAGATCCCCGAGCCCAACGCCATGAGCGTGGCCACCGTCGGGGCCGATGGAAGGCCTTCCTCGCGCATCATCCTGATCAAGCAGTTCGATCAGCGGGGCTTTACCTGGTTTACCAACTACGACAGCCGCAAGGGCGCCGATGTGGCGGAGAATCCCTACGTGGCACTGCTGTTCCACTGGGTCGAACTTGAACGCCAGGTCCGCATCGAAGGAAAGATCGAACGCGTGACCAAGGAAGAGAGCGACGCGTACTTCTACAGTCGCCCCCTGGCCAGCCAGCTCGGCGCGATTGCCTCGCAGCAGAGCCGGACCGTGGCCAGCCGCGAGACACTGGAACAGCAATACGCAGCAACCAAGCAGCAATTCGGGGAACACCCCACCCGTCCGGAACATTGGGGCGGCTACCGTGTCATTCCCGATCGCATCGAATTCTGGCAAGGCCGCCCCTCCCGCCTGCACGACCGCGTGCTCTACACGCGCTCGGTGGACGGCCAGTGGCAGCGGCAGCGCCTGCAGCCCTGACGACATCCCATGCCTGGCAGGGCCGACAGCATTCATCACTGACGCGGAGGACATCGTGTTTTGGGAAAAGAAGCTAGACGCCTGGGTAGAAAACATTCGCAACGGTTCGGCCCTGCCCCTGCGGCTGGAGCTGTGGAACGGACGGCAGTACGACTTCAGCAGCGGTACACCCGAAGTCACGCTCAAGGTTCCGCACGCCTCAGCCATCACATCCCTGCTCACCCCTTCCCTGGCCAATCTGGGTGAGGCCTACGTCGAAGGCAAGATCGAGGTCGAAGGCAAGGTCAAGAGCATCATCCAGGTCGCCAACGGCCTGGCCTCCAAGACCCTCAAGGCCGAAGGCCGGCTGGGCCGCATGGTGCGCAGCGTGACGCACACCAAGAAGCGCGACGCCGAAGCCATCCAGTACCACTACGACGTTTCCAACGATTTCTACAAGCTGTTCCTGGACGAGAACATGGTCTATTCCTGCGCCTACTTCGAGAATGGCGACGAGGACCTGGCCACGGCCCAGCTCAAGAAGATCGACCATATCCTGGAAAAGATCCAGTTGAAGCCCGGCCAGACCCTGCTCGACATCGGCTGCGGCTGGGGTGCACTGGTGCTGCGGGCGGCGCAGAAGTACGGCGCGCGCTGCGTGGGGGTGACGCTCTCCAAGAACCAGTACGCACTGGCGCGCGAGCGGGTGCAGGCCGCCGGGCTGGCCGACCGCATCGATATCCGTCTGCAGGATTATCGCGACGTCACCGGCACCTTCGACCGCATCACCTCGGTGGGCATGTTTGAGCACGTGGGCATCAAGAACCTGCCGAGCTATTTTGCCCAGATCAGGAAGCTGCTGGCCGATGGCGGCCTGGCCATGAACCACGGCATCACCAGCACCGACATCGAGAACGGCGAATCGCCCTATGGCGCGGGGGAATTCATCGACAAGTACGTTTTCCCTGCAGGTGAACTGCCGCACATCAGCACGGTGCTCAGGACCATGCAGGAAGGCGGCCTGGAAGCCTTCGACGTGGAAAACCTGCGCCGCCACTACGCCCGCACCTGCAGCATCTGGGCCGACAATTTCGAAGCCAATGCCGACGCCATCCACGGCGTCACCGACGAGAAGCACTACCGTATCTGGCGCGTCTACCTGGCCGGCAGTGCTTACGGTTTCGAACGTGACTGGATTTCGCTGTACCAGGTCATCTGCTCCAAGGCCGGCCGCAGTGCGCAGCAGTTGCCGTGGTCGCGTCGCTACATCTATCGATAACGAAAAAAAACTCGCCAGCCCCATCAGCACAACGGGCATGCCATGGCATGCCCGTTGTGATTTGAGATGGTCTGCGAAACGATTATTCGGGCTTGCTCTTCTCGGCGAATACTTCCCGCAGCTTGGCCACCTTGGGCGCCACCACGAAGGCGCAGTAGCCCTGGAAGGGATGCTGCACGAAATAGTTCTGGTGGTAATCCTCGGCCCGGTAATAGGGCTGGGGTGGCGACAGCTCGGTCACGATGGGCGCATCCCACACCAGCGCCATCTCGGCGATGACGTGCTTGGCCGTCTCGTGCTGGGTTTCGTCCTGATAGTAGATCACTGAACGATATTGCGTGCCGACGTCATTGCCCTGGCGGTTCAGGGTGGTCGGGTCATGGATGGTGAAGAAAATTTCCAGAATCTCGCGGAAGCTGATCTGCTGCGGATCGAAGGCCAGCTTGACCACTTCCGCATGCCCGGTCTGGCCGCTGCAGACCTGTTCATAACTGGGATTGACCACGCTGCCGCCGGTATAGCCGGATTCCACCGACTGCACGCCCTTGACCTGCTGGTAGACCGCTTCCAGGCACCAGAAGCAACCGCCGCCCAATACTGCGATTTCCGTGGCCATGATGTTCTCCCGTTAAGTTGCTTGTCGTAAAACTGTACCCCAATTCAGCCCTTCAGGTGCGGCCAACATGGGGCAATGTCAAGATCGCGACGCCCCACCCCTGCGGCAAGACTGCGCGCGATCCGCTATCATGTGCATCTCTGCGCCTTGACCGGCTGGCCGCCACGCGACGGCCGGGGCGCTTCGACCTCCGACCAGACTCCCGATGCACACACGTTTCCCCCGCGCCCAAGCGCGTCAGTTCGACGCGGCGCATTTCCGTCAGGCCCTGTCGCAGTTCGCCACAGGCGTCACCGTCATCACAACCCGCCTGGCCGATGGCACCCTGCTGGGGCTGACCGCCAGCTCCTTCAACTCGGTCTCGCTGGACCCGCCCCTGGTGCTGTGGAGCCTCGGCACGCGCGCCAACAGCCTGCCGGTGTTTTCCGGTAACTCGCATTACGTCATCAACATCCTCAGCGCCGGCCAGGCACACCTGGCGCAGCAATTCGCCAGCAAGATGGAGAACCGCTTCGAAGGCGTCTCCTACACCCTCTCGCGCACCGGCCAGCCGGTGCTGGATGGCGCCTCGGCCTGGTTCGAATGCCACAACCGCAGCCAGTACCCGGAAGGCGATCACGTCATCTTCGTGGGCGAGGTCGAACATTGCGAAGTCGATCCCCAGTCCGCGCTGGTCTTCCATAACGGCCGCTTCATCAAGACCGAAGCGTTCTGACCGCCAAGGCGGACGCGCTCACGCCACCACCCCAATGAAAATGGCGCCCGGATTGCTCCGGGCGCCATTTTTTGCAGCAGGTTTCCAGTCTTAGAACTTGTAGCCCACCGACAGGAAGGTCACGATCGGATTGATCGTCAGGCTGGTGCTGGAGTGCGTCGTGCCACCGGCCGCGGCGGGCAGCTCGGTGGTGATGTCGGCATTGGTCTTCAACGGGATGTAGGACACGGACAGGCCCACGGACCAGTTCTTGTCGAAGTTGTAGTTGGCACCCACGGTCAGCACCGGCGCCCACGAGGAGCTCAGGTTGGCGCTGGACTTGGCGCTGGTGACGGCACCATTGGTGTACTTGCTGGAGATGGTGCGCTGGAAGGTATCGGTCAGTTCAACGCTGTCGTACCAGACGTAGGTCACGCCGGCACCGACGAAGGGACGGAAGGCGCTGTTGGCATCGCCGAAGTGGTACTTCGCCACAATCGCCGGGCTCCACTGCTTGGCCTGGCCGATCTTGCCCACGCCGGCCAGTGTGCCGGTGCCGTCGAGCTCGAAGGTCGGCGGAATGCCCAGGTCGGCAGTCAGCGAGATGTTGTCGGTGAAGAAGTGGGTGAAAGCGATACCCAGTGTATCGGCGTTGCCAATGGTGGCGCCCGAACCAGTGACCGGGCCAGCGCCAGGACCATCGTTCTTGCGCAGGGTCTCGCTCGAATCCTGCGGCGCCAGATGGAACCAGCCCACGTTGACGATATTGCTGCCCGCCGTTTGCGCCATGGCCGGTGCAGCGCAAGCTGCCATCACTGACAAGGCGGCGATGTGGGGCAGGAAGGAAAATTGTTTTTGCATTGCTGTCTCCAAGAGTTGCGGGCAGTGCCCGGATTTTTTATTCCCGACGTCTGGCGTCTGACGGGATTGATGCCACGGCTGGTCACCGTTTTTCATTATTCAGCGTAAGTCAACGTAACTGATGAGTACGCATTTTCTACGCCGATGAAACAAAAAGAACGCGCGTGCTATTTCGTGGAGATACTATGCCAGCTTTGTCACAATTTGTATAGAAGATGTGAAGAGCACGATCGTGCTTGTCTGCTTTTGGCAACCACGTACTGACCCGGAAGTCAGTACGGGCGCGGCTGAGCGGAGGGAGGAAAAAAGCGCGAAGGCGGAAAAAGCCGCAGCGGCAGCCTCAGCCGCCCAAGAGGCGCACCAGCAAACCCTGCGAATCGAAAGCGGCGCGGCGCAGGCGGTCATTGACGCCTTGCCACTCAGCCGTGACCGGCAGGGATTCGACGACAATCAGGTCAGCGCCTACATGGTCCATGTCGCGCAGGGCCGCATAGAGGTCATGAGCATAGGCGTCGGCAGTGAGCGACATGGGACGGGTCACGGCCACCTCGCCGTCGCCCCGGAATTCGCGCCGGATCAAGGCCACCTTCTGGCCAATGCCGGCCAGCTTGCCCAGCACGGCCGGCAGCTCGGCAGCAGCGACCTGCACCACCGGCGTATGCGGCGCGTAATGCGCATCGAGCGTGCCCGAGGCGCGCGGCGCGGAGGCGTCGGGCGTGGCCACCGGTACGCCCAGCACGGCGGCGATGCGGTCGGCGCTGATCTGGCCGGGACGCAGCAGGACCGGCCCATGGGTCTCGATGCGGGACAGATCGACGATGGTCGATTCGATGCCCACTTCGCTCTGGCCGCCATCGAGCACGACATCGACCAGGCTATCGGCATCGCTACCAAATTCTTCACGCACGTGCTCGGCCGTGGTCGGGCTGACGTGCCCGAACTTGTTGGCCGAGGGCGCGGCGATACCGCCCTTGCCGCCACGGAATTCCCGCAGCAACGCTTGCGCCACCGGATGCGAAGGGCAGCGCACGCCCACCGAATCCTGGCCACCGGCCACGGCATCGGGGATGTGTGCGGCGCGCTTCAAGATCAGCGTGAGCGGACCCGGCCAGAACGAGGCGATCAGGCGACGCGCTTCCACCGGTACCGAAGCGGCCCAGTAGCCGATGTCGGCTTCCGGTGAAACGTGCACGATCACCGGATGATTGGCCGGCCGGCCCTTGGCCGCATAGATGGCAGCAATCGCGGCCGGATTCTCGGCGTCGCCGCCAAGGCCATAGACGGTCTCGGTCGGGAACGCCACCAGGCCGCCCTGCTCCAGCTTGCGGGCGGCCTGCATGATCGCCGCCGCATCGATGGGCACAGCGGAAGAAGCGCGCTTGTTGGTCATGGCATGCCCTCTTACAGCGCGATGCCGAGGATGGCGCAGGCGGCCGCCAGCTGGCGCTGGGCATCGGCCAGCGTGGCACCGGTGAAGGTGACGTGGCCCATCTTGCGGCCACGGCGCGCTTCAGCCTTGCCGTACAGGTGCAGGTGCGCACCGGGCAGCGCCAGCACCTTGTCCCAGGCCGGTTCGCGCTGCGTGTCCGTGTCACCCTCGTACCAGACATCGCCGAGGATGTTCAACATCACCGAGGGCGAATGCTGGCGCGTATCACCCAGCGGCAGGCGTGCCATGGCGCGGGCCTGTTGTTCGAACTGGCTGGTGACGCAGGCATCGATGGTGTAGTGGCCGCTGTTGTGAGGACGCGGGGCCATCTCGTTGACCACCAGCGCGCCATCTTCCAGTACGAAGAATTCGATGCAGAGCACCCCGACGTACTGCATCGCGCCGATGATCTGCAAGGCCGCCTGCTGCGCGCGTTCGGCGGCATCGGCCTTGATGTTGGGACCGGGCACGGTGGTGGTGAAGAGGATGCCGTCACGATGCACATTCTCGGCAATCGGATAGACCACCGCCTGGCCATCATCACCGCGCGCCACCAGCACCGAGACCTCATAGGCCAGCGGCAGCATCTTTTCCAGCACGCAGGTCACGCCCTTCATAGCGGCGAAGGCGCTACGCACTTCTTGCACCGAACGCACGCGCACCTGGCCCTTGCCGTCGTAGCCCATGCGGGCGGTCTTGAGGATGCCTGGCAGCAGATTGGCATCGAGTCCGTCGATGTCGGCCTCGCTGTTGATCACCAGGTGCGGTGCCGGCAGCACGCCGGACTGCGCACCGCATTCGGTGAAGAAAGCCTTCTCGGCCGTGCGGTCCTGGGCAATCGACACACCGGAGGCAGCCGGCGCCACGAAGGTCTGCTCGGCCAGCGTGGCCAGGCTCCTGGCCGAGACGTTTTCGAACTCGGTGGTGATGGCGGCGCACAACGCACCCAGTTCCGTCAGTGCCGGACCATCGTCGTAGGCTGCATTGATCAGGCGATCCGCCACCTGCCCGGCCGGGCAATCGGCGTCGGCTTCCAGCACGGCGACCTTGAAGCCCATGCTCTGCGCCGCGTGGGCGAACATGCGGCCAAGCTGGCCACCGCCCATCACACCCAGCCAGGTGGCCGGGGTGGTCGAGGGAACGGCGGGACGAAGGGTGGAGGCGGACTGCTGGGTCATACAGGCAACTTCATGTCGAGAGCGACTTGCGTCTGGGTCTTGCGGAAGGCTTCCAGCTTTTCAGCCAGGGCCGCGTCGGTGGTGGCCAGCATGGCGATGGCGGAGAGCGCCGCATTGGCGGCACCGGCTTCACCGATGGCATAGGTGGCCACCGGAATGCCCTTGGGCATCTGCACGATGGACAGCAGCGAATCCTCGCCGCGCAGGTACTTGGAGGGCACCGGCACGCCCAGCACCGGCACGATGGTCTTGGCGGCGATCATGCCCGGCAGGTGCGCGGCACCGCCGGCACCGGCGATGATGGCGCGCAGGCCGCGCGTGCGGGCGCTCTCGGCGTAGGCGAACATCTGGTCCGGCATGCGGTGCGCAGAAATCACCTGGGCTTCGAAGGGCACGCCGAAGTCCTTGAGGATGGCGACCGCGTTCTGCATCACCTCCCAGTCGGAGGACGAACCCATGACCACGCCTACCAGCGGTTTGACAGTATCGTTCATATCCAGCCCTCGTCAGTCCTTGAGCTTCTCGCCAGTCAGGCGTTCCAGCGCCTCGCGGTACTTGGCGCCGGTCTTTTCGATCACTTCGGCCGGAAGCGCCGGTGCAGGCGGGGTCTTCTGCCAGCCCTCGACGGTTTCCAGGTAATCGCGCACGAACTGCTTGTCGAAGGACGGCGGCGAGATACCGACCTGATAGCTGTCAGCCGGCCAGAAGCGCGAGGAATCGGCAGTCAGCACTTCATCCATCAGGTGCAGCACGCCATTGTCGTCCAGGCCGAATTCGAACTTGGTGTCGGCGATGATGATGCCGCGGGTGGCGGCGTAGTCGGCGGCTTCCTTGTAGAGCTGGATGGCCACATCACGGATCTTGTGGGCCAGTTCGGTGCCGATGCGCTTTTCGGTTTCTTCGAAGCTGATGTTTTCGTCGTGCTCACCCAGGTCGGCCTTGGCGGCCGGGGTGAAGATCGGCTGTTCCAGCTTGGAGGCCTGTTGCAGGCCGGCCGGCAGCTGGATGCCGCAGATCGCGCCGGTGGCCTGGTAATCCTTCCAGCCCGAACCGATGATGTAGCCGCGCACCACGGCTTCCACCAGGATGGGCTTCAAGCGCTTGGCCACCACGGCGCGTCCGCGCACCTGCTCCACTTCGGCCGGGCTCACCACGGACTCGGGATCGATACCGGTCAGGTGGTTGGGCACGATGTGGCCGAGTTTGTCGAACCAGAAATCGCTCATCTGGTTCAGGACCTTGCCCTTGCCGGGAATCGGTTCGTTCATGATGACGTCGAAGGCCGACAGGCGATCGGTGGTCACGATCAACAGCTTGTCGTCGCCGACGGCATAGTTTTCGCGGACCTTGCCTGTGCCCAGCAGCGGCAGGGAAGTGATCGAGGATTTGTAGAGACTGCTCATGGTGGTCTTCTCGTAAAGTCAAAAACCGGAATCGCCATTTTCAGGGCGATTCCGGTCGGTGGGGCCTTGCGTCCGGCGTGAGCCGTTCAGCGGCTTGCGTGCTTACTGGACGATCTGTGCCAGTTCGCCGCTCTTGTACTTCTCGGCGATCTTTTCCAGCGAGATCGGCTTGATCTTGCCAGCCTGGCCTTCGCAACCGAAGGACAGGAAACGTGCCTTGCAGACCAGCTTGGCGGCTTCGCGGGCCGGCTTGAGGTAGTCGCGCGGGTCGAACTTGGACGGGTTCTCGAACAGGTAGCGGCGCACGGCACCGGTCATGGCCAGGCGGATGTCGGTGTCGATGTTGATCTTGCGCACACCGTGCTTGATGCCTTCCTGGATTTCCTCGACGGGCACGCCGTAGGTTTCCTTCATGTCACCGCCGAATTCGCGGATCTCGGCCAGCAGTTCCTGCGGCACCGAGGACGAACCGTGCATCACCAGGTGGGTGTTGGGGATGCGGGCGTGGATTTCCTTGATGCGGTCGATGGCCAGGATATCGCCGGTCGGCTTGCGCGAGAACTTGTAGGCACCGTGCGAGGTACCGATGGCGATGGCCAGCGCGTCGCACTGGGTGGCCTTCACGAAGTCGGCAGCCTGGTTGACGTCGGTCAGCAGCTGTTCGCGAGTCATGGTGCCGTCGGCGCCGTGGCCGTCTTCCTTGTCGCCCTTCATGGTTTCCAGCGAACCCAGCACGCCCAGTTCGGCTTCCACGGTCACGCCGATGGCGTGCGAGAACTCCACCACCTTGCGCGAGACTTCGACGTTGTACTCGTAGCTGGCCACGGTCTTGCCGTCGGCTTCCAGCGAGCCATCCATCATCACGGAGGAGAAACCGGACTTGATCGCAGCCATGCAGACGGCCGGCGACTGGCCGTGATCCTGGTGCATCACCACGGGGATGTGCGGATAGGCTTCCACGGCCGCCGAGATCAGGTGGCGCAGGAAGGCTTCGCCGGCATATTTGCGGGCGCCTGCGGAGGCTTGCATGATCACGGGCGCGCCGACTTCATTGGCGGCTTCCATGATGGCCGTGACCTGCTCCAGGTTGTTGACGTTGAAGGCCGGCAGGCCGTAACCGTTTTCGGCGGCATGGTCCAGCAGTTGACGCATGGATACGAGAGGCATGATGAAAACTCCAGAACGATGAAAAATCAGTACTCGCCAACGCGCAGGATCTTCAGCGCATTGGTGCCGCCGACCTGGCCGATGGGCTCGCCCCAGGTCACGACGATCAGGTCACCCTTCTGCACCACGCCTTGAGCCAGCAGCAGATCCTGGGCGCCCTTCAACATGGCTTCGGTGTCGGGCGCCTGGGCCAGTTCCAGCGTATGCACGTTGCGGAACAGTGAAGCCTTGCGGCGCGTGGCGACATTGGGGGTGATCGCAAAGATCGGGATATCGATGTTGTGACGGCTCATCCACAGCGCCGTCGAACCGGATTCGGTGAGCGCCGCGATGGCCTTCACGCGCAGGTGGTGCGCGGTGAACAGCGCGCCATAGGCGATGGACTGGTCCACGCGGGTAAAGCGCAGGTTCAGGAAGTCGGCGTCCAGCTGCACGTTTTCGGAGCGCTCGGCTTCCAGGCAGATGGCCGACATGGCTTCCACGGTTTCCACCGGATACTTGCCGGAGGCGGTCTCGGCCGAAGTCATGACGGCATCGGTGCCATCGAGCACGGCGTTGGCTACGTCGGAGACTTCGGCGCGGGTCGGCACGGCGTTGACGATCATGGACTCCATCATCTGGGTCGCGGTGATGGTCAGCTTGTTGGAGGCGCGCGCCATCTTGATCATGCGCTTTTGCAAGCCCGGCACGGCAGCGTTGCCCACTTCCACGGCCAGGTCGCCACGGGCCACCATGATGCCGTCGGAGGCATCCAGGATTTCCTGCAGCAGCGGGATCGCTTCGGCGCGCTCGATCTTGGCGATCATCATCGGCTTGTGGCCGAAGGGTTCACCGGCCACATTGGAGAGCTGGCGCGCCATTTCCATGTCGGTGGCATTCTTGGGGAAGGACACGGCCACGTAGTCGGCCTGGAAGCTCATGGCGGTCTTGATGTCGTCCATGTCCTTGGCCGTCAGCGCAGGCGCGGACAGGCCACCACCCTGGCGATTGATGCCCTTGTTGTTGGACAGCTCGCCACCGATCTTGACCACGGTGTGAATTTCGTTGCCCATCACGCGCTCGACCTTCAGCACGATCAGGCCGTCGTTCAACAGCAGGATGTCGTTGCCCTTGAGGTCACGCGGCAGGGCCTTGTAGTCCAGACCCACGCGCTCCTGGTTGCCCATCTGGCAATCGGCGTCGAGGATGAACTTGTCGCCGTTGGCCAGCATGACACGGCCATTCTCGAACTTGCCCACGCGGATCTTGGGGCCTTGCAGGTCGGCCATGATGGCGACCTTCTTGCCGCATTCGTCGGCCACTTCGCGCACCAGGGTGGCGCGGTCGATATGGTCCTGGGGCTTGCCGTGCGAGAAATTCAGGCGCACGACGTCAACGCCGGCGCGGATCATGCGGGTCAGGGTCTCACGGTCGCTGGAAGCGGGACCGATGGTGGCGACGATTTTTGTTGCTCTGGACATGAATACCTTCTGGTTGCGACTTGGTGATAGAAGCCCGCTGCCCGGCCCGATGCAGGGCCGATCAGGCGGAGAGCTTCCGCCCCGAACGCGCGTCTCGGACGCGTTCATCATTGGTGGTGCTACAGACTCAGAATCCGGATGGAACGGCAAGGCGCCGCGCCCGGCAACAGGGCGCGGTGCCGCTCAAGCTTACTGCGCGCGCTGCAGCAGGATCTCGACGGCCGGCAGGGTCTTGCCTTCGAGGAATTCCAAGAAGGCGCCGCCGCCGGTGGAGATGTAACCCACCTTGTCGGCAATGTTGTACTTGGCGATGGCGGCCAGCGTGTCGCCACCACCGGCAATCGAGAAGCCCGAGGAAGCCGCGATGGCGCGGGCCAACGTCTCGGTACCACGGCCGAACTGGTCGAACTCGAACACGCCCACCGGACCATTCCAGACGATGGTGCCGGCACGGCCCAGCTGTTCAGCCAGGGCGGCAGCGGTCTGGGGACCGATGTCGAAGATCATGTCGTCGTCGGTCACGTCAGCGGCGGCCTTCACGGTGGCCGCTGCGGTCGGCGAGAATTCCTTGCCCACCACCACGTCGGTGGGGATGGGCACCGAGGCGCCGCGCTTGGCCATCAGGTCGATGATGGCCTTGGCGTCGTCCACCAGGTCCGGCTCGGCCAGGGACTTGCCGATCTTGAGCCCTGCGGCCAGCATGAAGGTGTTGGCAATGCCGCCACCGACGATGAGGTTGTCGACCTTTTCGGCCAGCGTTTTGAGGATGGTCAGCTTGGTGGAGACCTTGGAACCGGCCACGATGGCCACCAGCGGACGGGCTGGCTGGTTCAGGGCCTTGCCCAATGCATCCAGCTCGGCAGCCAGCAGCGGTCCGGCACAGGCGATGGGGGCAAACTTGGCTACGCCGTAGGTGGTGGCTTCGGCGCGGTGGGCGGTACCGAAGGCATCGTTGACGTAGATATCGCAGAGCTTGGCGATCTTTTGTGCCAGCTCGTCACTGTTCTTCTTTTCGCCCTTGTTCAGGCGGCAATTTTCCAGCAGCACGACCTGGCCGGGCTGCACCTCCACACCGTCCACCCAGTTGGCAACCAGCTTGACCTCGCTGCCCAGCAGCTCGGAGAGGCGCTTGGCCACCGGCGCCAGCGAATCCTCGGGCTTGAACTCGCCTTCGGTGGGGCGGCCCAGGTGGGAAGTCACCATCACTGCAGCGCCTGCCTGCTGGGCATCGCGAATGGCCGGGACCGAAGCGCGGATGCGGGTATCTTCGGTGATGTTGCCGGCATCATCCTGCGGGACGTTCAGATCGGCACGGATGAAGACGCGTTTGCCTTGCAATTGCTTGGCAGAAATCAGATCGCTCAGTCGGTTGAATTTCATAGGTAGGAATTCGAAGAAGGGGGCGAAAAACGTCGTATTTTACTCCAGCCTGACCTGCTCCTGACGCCTTTTTGGCAGCTTGAACAACATCCGGAGCGCATCCGGCCGGTCTGCGCGAAACTTCACAACAACCAGCGCAGCAGTGTAAAGAGTGACATTCCTGCCACAATAGTTCCCAAAAGATGCCGCGTTGCCGCAAAGAACACGCCTGCACCGATGCCCGACAGCAACTTTGGATTGCCCAGGCTCATCTCGATGACCCCGTGCGACGTCACCAGATCCGGGAAGATGATGGCCGCCATGGCCGCTGCCGGGGCGTAGCTGAGCGCATGCTTGACGCGCGGCGGCAGCTTGACCGCATGGCCGAAGAGAAAGAAGCCGCTGCGGGTGATGACCGTGGAAAGCGTCATCAGGGCGATGGCGCCCCAGACGTACCATTCGTTCATGCCGCTGCCTCCGCATCCCTGTCATTGCCGGGCAACAGCTTGTCAGCCAGCATGGCGGCACACATGCCCAGCACCATGGCCAGCAGCAGCCCGAGCCGGTAGGGCAACTCCAGCGCCAGCACCGCCACCGTGCCCGACACCACCACCCCCGCCAAGGCCGGGAGGCTGCTGGTCATGGGGATCATCACGGCGATCAGGGCCAGGGTGCCGGCAAAGCCGATGTTCCAGCTTTCCGGGATCTGGCTGCCCAGCAGGATTCCAAGGGTCGAGCCCAACTGCCAGGCCACCCAGCCGGGATAACAGATCGCAGCAAAATAGCCGACTTTGCCGGCAGGTTGACCGAAGGTAGAGGGCGGATAGCGTTGCGGAAAGAACGCCATCGAGATATCGCCATTGAAGAAGCCGTACCAGATCCGCCGGTACCAGGGCAGATGCTCGAAGTGCGGCGCCACGGCGGCCGAAAAGATCACGAAGCGCAGATTGACGATCATGGCCGTGAAAAACACCACCAGCAGCGGCACCCCGGCCGCCAGCAGCGGCAGCGCGGCGAACTGGGCCGAACCGGCATAGACCAGGAAGCTCATGCCCAGCGACTGGTAGATCGACAGGCCCGACTTGACCATGGCCATGCCCGAGACCATGCCCCAGGCCAGCACGGCGGGAATGGTCGAGGCGCTGGCGCGCCAGCCTTCCTGGAAGGCGTCCTTCTCGATGCGGCGGGCGCGGGCGGGGTCATGCGGGAAGCCATCGCTTGCGGACCGTGAGCCGTCCTCGCCTGTCTCCTTCAGCATTGTTCGTCCGTGGGGATTGAAGACGCGGCCGGCGGTGACTGGCACGCGGGGTGTTGTACAGCATTTTCGCTCAGGGCCTTCATTCTACAGATGAAAGTTTTTGCTCGCGTGAATCCGCTAAAATGGAGCTCTTTGCCCTGTTCTTCAGTTCAATGCAGCAGAACCGGGCAGTCATTTTCGGGAAGTTTTGCACTCAACGCACACAGGGAGACCACCATGTCCATGGCTGACCGCGACGGCAAGATCTGGAAGGACGGCGCGCTGATCGACTGGCGTGACGCCACCATCCACGTACTGACCCACACCCTGCACTACGGCATGGGTGTCTTCGAGGGCGTGCGGGCCTACAAGACGCCGGAAGGCACGGCCATCTTCCGCCTGAAGGAACATACCCAGCGCCTGTTCAACTCGGCCAAGATCTTCCAGATGGAAGTGCCGTACGACCAGGCCACCCTGGCCGAGGCGCAGCGCCAGGTGGTGCGCGAAAACAAGCTGGAATCCTGCTACATCCGCCCGCTGATCTGGATCGGCTCGGAAAAACTGGGCGTGTCCGCCAAGGGCAACCAGATCCACGTGGCCATCGCGGCCTGGCCGTGGGGCGCCTACCTGGGCGAGGATGGCATCAACAAGGGCATCCGCGTGAAGACCTCTTCCTTCACCCGCCACCACGTCAATGTGTCGCTGGTGCGCGCCAAGGCCAGCGGTTACTACATCAATTCCATCCTGGCCAACCAGGAAGCGGTGGCCGATGGCTACGACGAAGCCCTGCTGCTGGACACCGACGGCTATGTCTCGGAAGGCTCGGGCGAAAATGTCTTCATCGTCAAGAACGGCAAGCTCTATACTCCCGACCTGGCCTCCTGCCTGGATGGCATCACCCGCGACGCCGTGCTGACCATGGCGCGCGACCTGGGCATCGAGGTCATCGAGAAACGCATCACCCGCGATGAAATGTATTGCGCCGATGAAGCCTTCTTCACCGGCACCGCCGCCGAGGTCACACCGATCCGCGAACTGGATCGCCGCGTCATCGGCAATGGCGGCCGTGGTCCCATCACCGAGAAGCTGCAGACCCTGTTCTTCGACGTGGTGTCGGGCCGGGCGCCGCAGTACAAGCACTGGCTCACGCTGGTGTAAGGCGTCGCCACTGCAGTCACTCATTCAGTTAGTCAGTTTTTAGTCGTTAGTCAATTGCAAGCAACGGAGAACAAGATGAGCCAAGCTCAAGCATCGCAGGGCGTGGTCCTGCTCGAAGCCAAGGACCTGCCGGCCCACTGCCCCAACCCCAGCATGTCGGCCTGGAACTCGCACCCGCGCGTGTTCCTGGAACTGGACGCGCATGGCGCGGCCAAATGTCCGTACTGCGGCACCCAGTACCAGCTCAAACCTGGCACCGTGGTCAAGGGCCATTAAAAACCAGGTTTCGCACCAGACACGAGAGGGCCCACAAGGCCCTCTTTTCATCTGATCCGGAGATTGTCATGCCTCGCAACAAACTGATCCATGGCTCACCCGATGAAATCGAAGCCGCCTACTACGACGCCCTGGCCCGTGCCGACCTGGAAGCGCTGATGGACCTGTGGGCCGATGACGAGGAAATCGTCTGCATCCACCCCGGCGCTCCGCGCCTGGTCGGCCATGCGGAAATCCGTGCGGTGTGGGAAGACATCCTCTCCAATGGCGGCCTGCACATCCGTCCGCGCCAGCTGCACGTGACGCAGAACCTGATGACCTCCGTGCACAGCGTGGTCGAAGACATCGACCAGGGTGGCGAGCTGCAGTCCGACGTCCACGTCATCGCCACCAACGTCTACCAGAAGACCGCCATGGGCTGGCGCCTGGTGCTGCATCACGCCTCGGTGGCGCCGGGACCGGCACCGGCCGAAGCGGTGGTCAGCGGGGCCATGCTGCATTGACCGCCGCCTGATTTATCCACAGGCGCTTGCGCCATCCGACCCGAGCAAGGCTGCACCATGCTTTACATTGCGCCCCGCTGGCTTCCCGGCGGCCATCTCCAGACCATCTATCCCTCGACCTTCCTGCCCAAGCCGCCGGTGGCCTACCGGCGCGAGCGCTGGGAAGCGCCCGATGGCGACTTCATCGACATCGATTTCGTCGACGGCCAGCCCGGACGGCCGCTGCTGGTGCTGTTCCACGGGCTGGAAGGCTCTTCCGACAGCCACTACAGCCGCGCCCTGATGGCCGAGGTGCAGCGGCGCGGCTGGCATGGGGCGATTCCGCATTTCCGTGGCTGTTCGGGCGAGATCAACCTGGCGCCGCGCTTCTATCACTCGGGCGACACTGCCGAGCTGGACTGGATCATCCGCCGCCTGAAGCTGCGCCAGCAGGACCTGGCGGCCACGCACCTGTACGCCTGCGGCGTCTCGCTGGGCGCCAATGCGCTGCTGCGCTGGCTGGGCGAATCGCAGCACGAGGCCGAGATCGTCGATGCCGCCTGCGCGGTGTCGGCCCCGCTGGACCTGGCCGGCGGCGGCGCGGCCCTGGCCAGCGGCTTCAACCGGCTCTATACCTGGGTCTTCCTGCGCACCATGCGGCCCAAATGCCTGGCCAAGCTGGACCAGTTTCCGGGCCTGTTCGACCGCGAAGGCCTGCTGTCAGCGCGCGACCTGTACGCCTTCGACAACGTGGTCACCGCGCCCCTGCACGGCTATCGCAATACCGACGATTACTGGGACCGCGCCAGCGCCAAGCACATCCTGCATGACATCAGCGTGCCCACGCTGGTGCTCAATGCGCAGAACGATCCCTTCCTGCCGGCGCGCCACCTGCCGCGCTCGGCGGCGCCGGAAGTGGTGCTGGAGTATCCCGAACAAGGTGGCCACGTCGGCTTTGCCGCCGGCGGTCCACCGGGCCGCCTCGACTGGCTGCCGCAGCGGCTCCTGCACTTCCTGGAAGGCAAGACCGAAAGCAGTTTCGCCGCCCGCACGGAGCTGGCCCATGGATGAGATCGTCCGCCAGGCCATGGCCCGCTGGCCCAACGTACCGCACTGCTTCGGCTGGCTGCGCCTGGATGCGCGCGGCCAATGGCGCATGCGCGATGAACGCGCGCAGCAGCTGGACTTGCCGGGAGACCCCATCCGCCACCCTGCCCTGCTGGCCTTCATCGAGCGCAACTATGCCTGCGACGAGGCGGGCCGCTGGTATTTCCAGAACGGGCCGCAGCGGGTGTATGTGGAGCTGGAGTGGATGCCGCATATCCTGCGTACCCAGTCGGCAGCGCAGGCGCAGGCAGGACTCACGCTCGTGCTGCATACGGGCGTCGTGTGGGAACACATCGATGCCGCCTGGATGGATGAGACCGGGCGCCTCTACCTGCGCAGCGGCCAGTGCATCGCTGGGGTCGATGACCGCGACCTGGCGCAGTTGCTGCCCTGCCTGCATCACGAAGGCCGGGCTGACGAGGAGGCCCTGCTGCGCTGGCTGGAAAATAGCCGGAATTTGACACTGCACTTCACCTGGAACGGACAGGACCTGCCGCTACAGCGCATCTCAGGCAACAAACTGGAACAATCCTTCAGATTCGCCGCTCACCCCCGTCCCGACTGACTTTCCGGCCGGTGGCTCAGCTGCGGTCTTTGAGCTCCTTCTGCTCATCTTTCCAGCGCGCCTTCCATTCGCGCTCGCGCGCATCGATCTGCGACTGGTCGTAGAAGGTCGCATCCGGTGCCTTGCGCGCAATCCCCAACTGATCGATGGCCGCCAGCAGGCTGCCGTTGAGCGCATAGGATTCGGCCAGCGCCAGATGCTGCAGGGCCTGCTTGCCCTGGGCCGCATAGGCCTTGGCCAGCAACTGCTGCACCTGGGCGTCGGAGCGGTACAGCTGCGCCTGGTCGCGCAGGTAGGCCACGGCCTGGTCATAGCGGTTGGCGGCGATCAGGGCATCGGCATACTGGCGCGCCACGCTGCGCGAGATGGGGAACTGCTGGCGCATGGCCTCGGCCACCTGCAGCGCCTGCTGGGTCTGCTTGCGGGCGATCTTGATGTCGATGTCGAGGCTGCCGAAGAAGATGCCGGTCTTCATCGGGATCGCCGCTTCCCGGGCTTCCTTCAGGGCCGCCTCGGCTTGCTCGAAACGGTCCTGGCGATAGTAGGCATAGGCCAGGCCGTACTTGGCGGCGGCCGTCATGAGCTTGGTATTCTGCCTGGCCTGGTCGGTAAACCTGGCCACGTTGTCGCGCAATCCCTGCACGCTGTCATTCTGCAAGACCTGGGTGCGGGCGCGCGCCAGCTGGAATTCGGGATTGTCCACGCGCTGCTTGTAGCGCTGGTCGCGAATGCGCGCCTGGATGTCGGCAATACGCTCGGTGGTCAGCGGGTGCGTCATCAGATACGGCGGCACGGCATCGCTGTAATTGCGTGATGCGGTTTGCAGGCGACCGAAGAAGGTCACCATGCCGGACGGATCGAAGCCGCCATCGCGCATGATCTGCAGGCCGATGCGGTCGGCTTCGCGCTCGGCGTCGCGGCTGAAGTTGAGCTGGCGCTGCACCGCCAGCCCGGTGCCGCCCATCATGGTGGCCATGGCGGCGTCGCCCCCGGCCTTGGAGACCCCGGCCAGCGCACCCAGCACGATGGCGGCCAGCTGGATCATCGAGTTCTGCTTCTGCTGACCCAGCATGCGCGCGATGTGGCGCTGGGCGACGTGGCCGATTTCGTGCGACATCACGCCGGCCAGTTCGGATTCCGACTGCGCCGCCAGCACCAGCCCGCTGTTGACCCCGATGAAACCGCCCGGCAGCGCAAAGGCGTTGAGCATGGGATCGCGCACCATGAAGAACTGGAAATCGAACCCCGCCTCGCCTCGCACTTCAGGGTGGATCGAGACCAGGTTCTGGCCGAAATTGTTGAGGTATTCCGAGATCGGACCATCGTCGACGTAATCGCGGTCGGTGCGGATGTCGCGCATGATCTCTTCGCCCAGCTTGCGTTCCATCAGCGGCGAGAGCCCTTCCCGTTCGGTATCCCCCAGCGTCGGCAGGCCCTGGGCCACACCGGGATGCGGCAGCAGCGTCAGCGGGGCAGCGGGCAGCAACAGACAGGCGGCACTCACCGCACGCATCAGCAGGCGGCACAAGGGACGGCGGGAAAAATCAGTCACGGTTGGTTGCATGGACCAGTCATCAAGGGCGGACAGGAAGAAGGAGAGGCAGCGTGCGCTGCAGGCTGCCTGCTATGATACCCGCTCCCTTCCCTTCATTTCATCATCAGCGAATCATCATGAGCACATCCGGCGATCACGCGCCCAACGGCGGCCTCACCCATTTCGACCAGGGCGGACAGGCGCACATGGTCGACGTCGGCGCCAAGAACGAGACCCATCGCGTGGCCCTGGCCACGGGCGTGATCCGCATGCAGCCGGCCACGCTGGCCATCATCGAATCAGGCACCGCCAAGAAGGGCGACGTCCTCGGCATCGCCCGCATCGCCGCCATCATGGCGGCCAAGCGTACGGGTGAGCTGATCCCGTTGTGCCATCCACTGGCCCTGACGCACGTATCGGTGGAGTTCGAGACCGATGCCGCCAGCGCTTGCGTGCGCTGTACCGCGCGCGTGGAAACCTTCGGCAAGACCGGGGTGGAGATGGAAGCGCTGACGGCGGTGCAGGTCGGCTTGCTGACGGTCTATGACATGAGCAAGGCGGTCGACAAGACCATGGTCATGACCGATATCTGCGTGACTGAAAAGCGCGGCGGCAAGAGCGACATCACAATGGCGCGGCCCTGAACCGGCGAGTACTGCAAATTCCCCTGTGGATAAGACAAACGCGCCCTTGGGCGCGTTTTTTCATGCTGCCATGACGACGCTGAATCCGTGGATCAGCCGCGGCAGTTGGCCGGCGCAAACTTGGCCGGCAGGGTGCCGGCGACGAAGCCGGTATTGGGGGTAGCGCCTTCGGGCGTGGCCGCCTGCTTCACATCCTTGGCCGCACATTGCCACTGGATGGTGCCGGAGGCGATGGTGGGAGTCAGCGTCAGCGTGCCGCCGTCGCCCACGCGCGCGCTGTAGGTGATGGTGATGACGCCGCCCACGCCGCGCTTTTCCATCGGCGAGACCTCGATCTTGCTGACATTATCGGTCGGGGTGAAAGCCGGCAGGCCCAGTTGCGCCACCGTGAAGACGCCATTGTTGGAGCTGATCTGCTCGGTCACGGCCAGTTTGTAGGGCTCGGCCAGGTTGAAGCCCTCCGAGACGCGCGCGCGGGCGATGTAGTCCTGGTATTGCGACGCGCCCAGCATGGCGAGGATGCCGATGATGGCAAGCGTGACCATGAGTTCGAGCAGGGTAAAGCCTTGTTGGGGGCGACGGGAGACGACGGGTTTCATGGGATCCTCGTAAAAATGAAAAGGGCGTTGCCAGTATCGGCAGCGCCGGTCCTGCATACCAGCGAAAAAATTGCAAAGCTATCAGGTTTGTGCGGCAGTGGCGCTGACATGGCTCAAGCATGGCCTGGCGGCGCGGTGTGGCAGCACGCTTGCGTTCGGGACATTGGCTCGGCCATCCCCATGGCCGGCTAGGCTGTCGGTGTATTGCGCTCCTGCTTCTTGCGTTTGAGCGTCAGGCCGGTCAACACCACACCCAGCGCGCCGACCAGGCCCGGCAGGCTCAGGTGCACGGCGGCGCCCGGCAGCATGAATTCGGTCTCGGCAATGAAACCCTCCAGCCAGCCCTGCACGGCGGCATCGCTGAAGATCATGCCACCGGCAATGTAGCCCAGCAAGGCCGCACCCAGAGTGACGATGACCGGAAATTTCTCCATCAGTTTCAATACCAGCGTACTGCCCCAGACGATGATGGGAATGCTGACCACGATGCCAAACACCACCAGCAGCAACTGGTGCTCTCCCTCCGCCTGCTCGGCCGCACTGGCGATGGCAATCACATTGTCCAGGCTCATCACCAGGTCGGCCACGATCACGGTCTTGACGGCGTCCCACAGGCGCTCGCTGCCGTCGATGTCGGTGTGCTGCTCATCTTCGTTGAGCAGCTTGATGCCGATCCACAGCAACAGGATGCCGCCGGCCAGCTTCAGGAAAGGCAGCTGCAGCATCGTCACGGCAAAGGCGATCAGGCCGATGCGGATGGCGATGGCCCCCAGGGTGCCCCAGACGATGCCCTTCATGCGCAGCTTGTCGGGCAGGTTGCGGCAGGCCAGCGCAATGACGATGGCGTTGTCGCCACCGAGCAGGATGTCGATCAGGATGATCTGCGCGACCGCCACCCAGTTCAGGTTGGCCAGGAATTGCATGCATGTCCTCTTGGGAAAACAGCGCCTCTGGTCGGGCGCATGGCGGGATGACCGCGTTGTGCGCGATTGGTGCCGCTCCCCTCTTGGGATGGCGCGCCAAAAATGACATGGGGAGCCGGAGCTCCCCATGCTGGTCTTGCTGGTCGTGCGGATACTGATGTGACTGCTACGGCCTGGCTTCCGGACACCTCGGCCGAGGCGCCCGGAAAACGCGGCAGAAATTACAGCACCGACTTCAGCAGGCGGCCCATTTCGGACGGGTTGCGGGTGACCTTGATGCCGCACTCTTCCATGATGGCCAGCTTGGCTTCGGCGGTATCTGCACCACCGGAGATCAGGGCACCTGCGTGGCCCATGCGCTTGCCCGGGGGCGCGGTCACGCCGGCGATGAAGCCGACCACCGGCTTCTTCATGTTGTCCTTGATCCAGCGCGCAGCGTTGGCTTCGTCAGGACCACCGATTTCACCGATCATGATGACGGCATCGGTGTCCGGATCGTCGTTGAAGGCCTTCATGACGTCGATGTGCTTCAGACCGTTGATCGGGTCGCCACCGATACCGACGGCGGAGGACTGGCCCAGGCCCAGAGCGGTCAGCTGGCCCACGGCTTCATAGGTCAGGGTGCCCGAGCGGGACACCACGCCGATGCGACCCTTCTTGTGGATGTGGCCGGGCATGATGCCGATCTTGATTTCGTCCGGGGTGATCAGGCCGGGGCAGTTCGGGCCCAGCAGCAGGGTCTTGGAACCGGCCTTGGCCATGCGGTCCTTCAGGGCCAGCATGTCACGCACGGGGATGCCTTCGGTGATGCAGATGGCCAGGTCCAGCTCGGCTTCGACGGCTTCCCAGATGGCAGCGGCAGCGCCGGCGGGCGGCACGTAGATCACGGAGACGGTGGCGCCGGTGGCGTTCTTGGCTTCGGTGACGTTGGCATAGATGGGGATGCCTTCGAAGTCTTCACCGGCCTTCTTCGGGTTCACGCCCGCGACGAAGGCATTCTTGCCGTTCGCGTAGTCGCGGCACATGCGGGTGTGGAACTGGCCGGTCTTGCCGGTGATACCTTGGGTGATGACCTTGGTGTCTTTGTTGATGAGGATCGACATTTCTCTTCCTTGACTGTGATGCCTGCGCCGCGGGCGGCGCCTGGGCTGCAATGGCTTGCAGCCGGCGGCTCATGCCGCGCAGGCTGGCGTATTGGGTTGACTTACTTGGCGGCTGCCACGACCTTCTGGGCGGCTTCTTCCATGGAATCGGCCGAGATGATCGGCAGACCGGAATCGGCCAACAGCTTCTTGCCCAGGTCTTCATTGGTGCCCTTCATGCGCACCACCAGGGGCACCTTCAGGGAAACCGCCTTGGAAGCAGCGATCACGCCTTCGGCGATCACGTCACAGCGCATGATGCCGCCGAAGATGTTGACCAGGATGGCCTTCAGTTCGGGGTTCTTCAGCATGATCTTGAAGGCTTCGGTGACCTTCTCGGTGGTGGCACCACCGCCCACGTCCAGGAAGTTGGCCGGCTCGCCGCCGAACAGCTTGATGGTGTCCATGGTGGCCATGGCCAGGCCGGCGCCGTTGACCAGGCAGCCGATGTTGCCGTCCAGGGAGATGTAGGCCAGGTCGAACTTGGAAGCTTCGACTTCAGCCGGATCTTCTTCGTCCAGGTCGCGGTAGGCGACGATTTCCGGGTGACGGAACAGGGCGTTGGAGTCGAAGTTGAACTTGGCGTCCAGGGCGATGACCTTGCCGTCGCCGGTCAGGATCAGGGGGTTGATTTCAGCCAGGGAAGCGTCGGTTTCCCAGTAAGCCTTGTACAGGCCTTGCAGGTTCTGGCGGGCAGCCGGGATGGACTCTGCGGGCACGCCGATCTTGGCGGCCACGTCATCGGCTTGCGCGTCGGTGAGACCGGCGACCGGATCGATGATGACGTTGTGGATCTTTTCGGGGTTGCTGTGGGCGACTTCTTCAATGTCCATGCCGCCTTCGCTGGAGGCCATCAGCACGACCTTCTGCGAAACACGGTCGGTCACCAGGGAAACGTACAGTTCCTTCTTGATGTCAGCGCCTTCTTCGATCAGCAGGCGACGGACCTTCTGGCCTTCGGGACCGGTCTGGTGCGTGACCAGTTGCATGCCCATGATCTGGTTGGCGTATTCCTTGACCTGCTCGATGGACTTGGCCACCTTCACGCCACCGCCCTTGCCGCGGCCGCCTGCATGGATCTGGGCCTTGACGACCCACACCGGGCCGCCGAGCTTCTGGGCAGCCGCTTCGACTTCGTCGACCGACATGCAAGGAATGCCGCGCGGCACGGTTACGCCGAACTGGCGCAGGATTTCTTTACCCTGATACTCATGGATTTTCATGGGAGCTTCCCTTTAGACACTGAATGAATAAGACTTGCCGGATTGAAATTCGGTAGCCGGCATCATGCCGGCCGACCAGAAAGCAGACTGCAACCCGCAGGCGGGTGTCGCATCCGTTGCCGGATGGAGTCGGGCGCAGGCGTGAGCTGCGCGGGTTGCGAGTGAATTCGTCGAATTGGGCATATGCATGCCGTCTGCTTTAGTTGGTCTGATAGTCGAAACGCACCAGCTTGCGCCGAAGCGTCCGCATTATCCATTTCTGCTCCAGACGCTGGCCTATCCCCGTTGCGCCGTTTTAACAAACCGGCAACACGCGGTATCTCCTCAGGCTTGCGCGCCGCAGCAAAAACTTCCGAATTTTAGCACAGGCCACGCGGGCTGTTGGCTGGTAGCGCTATCGGGCAGCGCAAAGCGGCGGGATTACCATGGGGCGGGACGCCGGGTTGCGGTTTTGGTGTCATTTCGAGATGAGGCGGTCCAAGAAAGGCCGGATTGAGCGCCCCCGCCGCGTGATCCTGCCGGCGCATGGCAGCAGGAATCATAGGCACCACAAGAGCAACAAGAATCACAGGAGCTGCAGCAGCCACAGAAGCCGCAGCAGCCACAGGAGTCGCGGGAGTCGCAGGAGTCGTGGAAGACAGGAGCACGCGCAAAGCAGCTGCAAACAGCCAGGAGCAGCCCGCAGCCGGGCTCAGGAAGCTTCGTCCTCATCCTCGTGGGTCCAAGCGGTCTGGAAAGCTTCGCGGATGCTGCGATGGGAAAAGCCGCGCTGCTGCAAGAAACGCATCTGCCTGGCGCGGGTCTCGGCGTCCTCTGGCGGTGCGCTGTACTTGCGGCGCAGCACCTGGGCAGCGCGTTCGCCTTCTCCTGCGGCCAGATCGGCCTTCAGTTCGGCAATCGCTTCACCTTCGATGCCATGGCCCTGCAGTTCGGAGAAGATGCGCTGGTTGCCATAGCGCGCCGAGCGGCGATGCACCAGCGATTCGGAAAAACGTTCCTGGGAAAGAAAACGGGACTGCTCCAGCCATTGCAGGAGCGCATCGATGTCATCGCCCTCTTGCGCGTAAGGGGCAAGCTTACGCGCAAGTTCCTGGCGACTATGCTCACGTGAAGAGAGATACTTGAGCGCCCGTGCTTTCAGGCTGATCGGCGGTCTTGGCATGACGTTCGACTACACGGACGATGAAACGAAAAAAACAATAGACACCATGATGGCTGACGCCTTGTGACCTTGCGGCACCAAGCGCGAGAAGCCAGGCCACCGTGATGCGTTGATGCAGTGAAGTTTGATGCAATGAAGCTGTGATTCAGTGACGCTTTGATTCACTGAGTCGGTGGTGCTTTGATTCAGTGAAGCTTCGATGCATTAAAACGGTAAAGCAGTAATGCGGTAATGCAATACAAATACAACTCAAGTACAACGCCCCGCTCACGCACCCGATCAGCGTACACAAGCAGGAATAACAGGCAACATCGCGACGTCAAAGGCTCAGGCAAACCCTGCCGCCGTGATGCTGCTTGAATCCAAATCGGACTCAGTTGCCCAGGCTCAGGAAGCCTTGGCTTCAGCTTCGCCACCGGCCAGTTCCGGCACACCCAGGGCGACGCGGACCTTGTTCTCGATCTCGCGGGCCAGTTCCGGATGTTCCTTCAGGTAGTTGCGGGCATTGTCCTTGCCCTGGCCGATACGCTCGCCGTTGTAGCTGTACCAGGCGCCGGACTTCTCGACCACCTTGTGCTCGGAACCCAGGTCCAGGATTTCGCCTTCGCGGGAAGTGCCTTCGCCATACAGGATGTCGAAGTGCGCTTCGCGGAACGGCGGCGCGACCTTGTTTTTGACAACCTTGACCTTGGTTTCGCTGCCGATGACTTCATCACCCGACTTGATCGAACCAGTGCGGCGGATATCCAAGCGCACGGACGCGTAGAACTTCAGCGCGTTACCACCGGTCGTGGTTTCCGGGTTGCCGAACATGACGCCGATCTTCATGCGGATCTGGTTGATGAAGATGACGGTGGTGTTGGTGCGGTTGATGCTGCCGGTCAGCTTGCGCAGTGCCTGCGACATCAGGCGGGCTTGCAGGCCGGGCAGGGAGTCGCCCATGTCGCCTTCGATTTCGGCCTTGGGGGTCAGCGCGGCCACGGAGTCGACCACGATCAGATCCACGGCACCCGAACGCACCAGGGCGTCGCAGATTTCCAGGGCCTGTTCGCCGGTGTCGGGCTGCGAGATCAGCAGGTCGTTCAGGTTCACGCCCAGCTTCTGGGCATAGGTGACGTCCAGTGCGTGCTCGGCGTCGATGAAGGCGCAGGTGCCGCCCAGTTTCTGCATCTCGGCGATTGATTGCAGGGTCAGGGTGGTCTTGCCGGAGGATTCCGGACCGTAGATCTCGATGACGCGGCCACGCGGCAGGCCGCCGATGCCCAGCGCGATGTCCAGGCCCAGGGAACCGGTGGAAACGGCCTGGATTTCCTCGGCGATGACGCCGTCTTCCATGCGCATCACCGAGCCCTTGCCAAACTGCTTTTCAATCTGTGCCAACGCGGCGGCCAGCGCCTTGCTCTTTTCAGAGTTGTTCGCAGCTTTTTTGTCGTCCATAAATCTCTCTCGGCAAAATGTCGTGAAGAAGGGTGTCAGGGGAGGTCTTGCTGATGTTGCACAATATGGCTTGCGTGCTGCTGTGTTGCCCGGCGGCAGTGGATGACCGCCCCGATAGAGCGATACTGTATAAAAAAACAGTGCTTCGTGCAAGTCTTTTTGTCGGCCCTCGCCTCATCGGGGGCGAAAAACCCAATTATACGAGAGCCAGTCCTTCCAAAAACTTCATAAAACGCAGAGGAATGATGCATGGAAGGAAAAAAAACGGCACACTCGCGACTTGGTAGGAATAATTCGTCAGCTTTGGGTCATCTGGCGTGCAATAGTCGTCATCTCGCACGATATTGCACCGCGGAAATTATTATCATCCCAGGCGATCCGGGGGCCCAGCCGACAGCTTGCTTTACAGATCACTTTACAGATCGCATTACAGACCGTTCTCATGAGTTTAGTGCCCTTTAGCCATATCAGCGCCCTGCGCTGCCTGGTCATCGACGACATGCCGACGATGCGCCAGAACATTCGCATGCACCTCGGGCAGCTTGGCGTGACCAAGGTCGACCAGGCCGCCACGCCCGATGAAGCCATCCGCTTCGTGCAATCCGGCACCTATGACCTGATCATCTGCGACTACAACCTCAACAAGGAAAGCAACGGCCAGCAGTTGCTGGAGTTCTTCCGCACCCAGAACATGCTCTCCCCGACCTGCATGTTCATCATGGTGACTGCCGAGAGCGGCTACAACCTGGTGGCCAGCGCGGCCGAGTTCCAGCCGGATGCCTACATGTTGAAGCCGCTGACGGCCAGCCGCATCGCCGAGCGCGTCGACCGCCTGCTGGAAAAACAGCACGCCATGCTGCCGGTGACCGAGAAGATGAAGCGCAAGGACTTCGCCGGCGCCATCCTCGAATGCGACAACGTGTTGAAGGCCGCACCCAAGTGGATCGTGGAAATCATGAAGACCAAGGGCACGCTGCTGATCGAACAGCGCCGCATCGACGAGGCGCGCGAGGTCTACAAGCAGGCCCTGTCCATGCGCGACGACCTGGTGTGGGCCAAGATCGGCCTGGCGCGCTGCAACATCGTGGCCGGCCAGATGGATGATGCGCGCGTGATCGTGGAGGACGTGCTGGCGCAGAACAAGCAGTTCATCGCCGCCTACGACCTGCTGGCCCAGATCGACGAAGCCCAGGGCAACCAGGAAGGTGCGCTGGAGGCGCTCACCAAGTCCTCCGAGATCATCCCCTCGGCGCGCCGCAGCCGCCTGGTGGGCGACGTGGCCTACCGCAGCGGCCACCTCGACCAGGCACGCGAAGCCTACGACAAGGTGCTCAAGCACACCAAGGGCTCGCTCACTGCGCAGCCCACCGACCTGCTCTCGCTGGCCCAGGTCCACATCGACAGCGGCGACCCGGACGCCGCGCTGCGCCTGCTGGAAAGCGCGCCGCGCCGCTATGAGGAATCCAACATCTTCGTCTCCGCACAAGCCGCCGTGCAGGCCCAGGCCTACGTGCAGCTGGGGGACACCATTTCCGCCCAGCAGGCCTTCGAGACCGCACAGCAGGCCGCCGGCAAGGAAAGCTCGGATACCGCCACCCTGGCCCTGGCCAAGGCAGCCTTCTCGATGGGCAAGGACGAGGAAGGCGCCAGGCTGATCGCCGATGCGGTCAAGTCCGACCACGAGAACAAGACCCTGCAGATGCTCGCGCGCAAGGTGCTGGCCGATACCGGCCGGACCAATCTGGCCGAGGAACTGATCGATGGCGCCGTCAAGCAATGCATGAGCATCATCGCCGAAGCCAATGCCTTGATGCGCAGCGCCAAGCCTGACGAGTCGCTGGCCAAGCTGGAAGAAGCGCTGGCGCGCATGCCAGAGAACACCGGCGTGCTGCTGGCGTCGGCGCAGCTGCATCTGCTCTGGATGAGCCAGCGCGGCTGGAATGAGGATTACGTCAAACGCGTGCGCGGCTACCTGGCCACGCTGGACCGGCTCATTCCCGGCAACGATAGAGTCGCCAAGATGCACAAGTTCCTGCGCGACACCCTGAGCAAAGTAGCCCCGAAGAGCTGACCATGGATCCCAAGCTTGCCGCGATCATCATTCACGACATCAAAAACTCCCTGGGCGTGCTGGAGGGGGAATTGCGCCGCCTGTCCGACGATGTGCCGCGCGTCCAGCAGGCCCATGTCACCTGTCTGGCCCTGCAGGAAAAACTGATCGCCTTCCTGACCCTCTACAAGGCCGATTCCCAAGGCCTGCGCGCGCAGGTCGAGGCGGTCTCGCCACTGGATTTCCTCGATGCCCTGGTGCGCGAACACGCCGTGTCGCGCAGCACCGAGATTGCGCTGTCGGTGGATGAAACCGACATGCCGGTCATCGGTTTCTTCGATGAACACCTGGTGGCGCTGGCACTGGAAGCGGCCTTGCAGAACGCCAGCCGCTTTGCCCGCACGCAGATCGCGCTGGGCTGTCACAAGGATCCGGCGGGGGGCCTGATCTTCACCGTGCGCGACGACGGCCCCGGTATCGGCACCCAGGAAAAGAAGCCCTCCACCGGGCTGGGCATGGACCTGTGCAATGCGATTGCCACCGCCCACAACAAGGAGACCCGCTCGGGGGAAGCGCGGCTGTCCAATCACCCCGACGGGGGCGCGCTCTTCGAGCTGTGCCTGCCCTGAGCGTTCGGGGATGGCACGATGGCTTGCCGGCCGTCGCGGTGCCTTTCATCTCTGCTGGTTTGCATCACCCGTCCACGAGTCCTCTGCATGACTGAAGGACTGGAGGACTGGAGGAATGAAGAACTACAGCAGTGCACCACCACTCCTCTGCAAGACTGCATGACTTCCCGCGCGGCCAGCCACATGCGCCGGCCGCATATGCAAGCGCGAAAATAGTCGTTCTGCCGCTTGCGCTTGCTCCTTAGAGTGTCGGTTTGTCCCACCTTTTCCGCCCGTGCAGCCGGGGAAGGCTGCACCACGCCAGGTGACGCGGGACGATCCAATACCGGGAGAACCCATTCATGCAACGCAGAGACTTCCTTCGCCTGGCACCGGCCGCGCTGGGCGCCACCGTGCTGGGCAGCACGCCCTTGCTGGCACGCGCGGAACAGCCGCCCAAGACCATCCGCCTGGACTATGCCTATTACTCGCCGCCCAGCCTGGTGCTGCGCAAATTTGGCTGGCTGGAGGACGACCTCAAGGCGCAGGGCACCGAGGTCAAATGGGTACTGAGCCAGGGCAGCAACCGTGCGCTCGAATATCTGAACAGCGACAGCGTGGACTTCGGCAGCACCGCCGGACTGGCTGCGCTGCTGGCGCGGGCCAATGGCAATCCGGTCAAGGCGGTCTACATCTATTCGCGTCCGGAATGGACGGCGCTGGCGGTGGGCAAGGACTCGCCGGTCAAATCGATCACCGAACTCAAGGGCAAGAAGATCGCCGCCACCAAGGGCACCGATCCCTATCTCTTCCTGCTGCGTGCGCTGCATGAGAGCGGCCTCAAGAAGAGCGACGTCGAGATCGTCCACCTGCAGCACGCCGATGGCCGCGCCGCACTGGAACAGGGGCGCGTGGCCGCCTGGGCCGGACTGGATCCGCATCTGGCGGCCAGCGAGCTGGAAGCCGGGTCGCGCCTGATCTACCGCAACGTCAACTTCAATACCTACGGTTTCCTCAACGTCAGCGACAGCTTTGCGGCGCGCCATCCGGATCAGGTCAGGCGCGTGATTGCCGCCTATGAGCGTGCGCGCACCTGGATCATCACCCATCCGGAGGAGACCGTGGCGCTGCTGTCGGAAGAGTCCAAGCTGTCGGCGCCGGTGGCGCGGCTGCAACTGAAGCGCAACGATTTCTCGCATCCGCAGATCGGCCGCGAACACATCGAGGCCCTGCGCGCGGCCGCGCCCATCCTGCTGGAAGAGGATCTGGTCAAGAGCGGCACCGACCTGCCGCGCACCATCAATGCGCTGATCGACCCCAGCTATGCGCAAGGCGTGGTGAAGGCCTGAGGCCATGTCCGATCCCATTCCTCTCCCGGCCACGCTGCAGGCCACGCCCACGCTTGGCGCCGGCGAGCGGGCCGCTGCGCCCACCAAGCACGCGAGGCAACCCGCGCGCCGCCGTGGCTGGCCGCATGATGACGGCTACCGTCCTGGCCGCTTCACCGGCTGGATCGTGCCGCTGGCCTTCCTGCTGCTGGTGGAAGCCGGCGCCCGGCTGGACCTGATTCCCGCACGCCTGCTGCCGCCGCCGAGCGAGCTGGCCCATACCTTGTGGTCGCTGGCGCAGCGCGGTGAACTGCTGCCGCATATCGGTGCGAGCCTGGCGCGGGTGGCTGCCGGCTTTGCCATCGGCAGCCTGCTGGCGGTGGCATTGGGCCTGCTGGTAGGCATCAGCCGCCGCGCCGAAGCCCTGCTGGAACCCAGTTTCCAAGCCCTGCGCGCCATCCCCAGCCTGGCCTGGATTCCCCTCTTGCTGCTGTGGCTGGGCATCGATGAGACGCCCAAGGTGGTCTTGATAGCCATCGGCGCCTTCTTCCCCGTCTACCTGAACCTGGTGGCGGGCATCCGCGACATCGACCACAAGCTCATCGAAGTCGGCACCAGTTCGGGCCTGAGCACTCCGGAGCTGATCCGCCACATCCTGCTGCCGGCATCCCTGCCCTATCTTTTTGCCGGCCTGCGCGGCGGGCTGAGCCTGGCATGGATGTTCCTGGTGGCCGCCGAACTGATCGCCGCGACCAAGGGCGTGGGCTACCTGCTCTCGGACGGACGCGAAAGCAGCCGGCCCGACCTGGTGTTGGCCGCCATCCTCATCCTGGCCTTGCTGGGCAAGCTCAGCGACAGCCTGTTGCGCGCCGTCGAGCAGAAGAGCCTGGGCTGGCGCGACGCGCGGCGGCAGTCCAACCAGCAGAAATCCTGACCCTCCATTTTCCTGAGCCTATCCATGTCCAAGCACTCCACCGACCTACCCCGCCGCCGCCTGCTGCAGGCCAGCGCAGCACTCGGCCTGGGCGCCCTGGCGCCGGCCTGCGCACTGGCACAAAGCAGCAAGGCCATCCGCATCGGCTATCAGAAATCGTCCACCCTGCTGACCATCCTCAAGGCCAACGGCACGCTGGAAAAGCTGCTCGGCCCCAGTGGCGCAAAGATCAGCTGGCATGAATTCGCCAGCGGATTGCCGCTGCTGGAAGCACTCAACGTCGGTGGCGTCGACCTCAGTGCCGACGTCGCCGATACCGTGCCTGTGTTCGCCCAGGCGGCCGGCGCCAGGCTGGCCTACGTGGCACAGGAATCGCCCTCGCCGGCCGCGCAAGCCATCGTGGTGCGGGCCGATTCGCCGCTGCGCAAACCTGCTGACCTCAAGGGCCGGAAGATCGCCGTGACCAAGGCTGCCGGCGTGCACTACCTGCTCATTGCCACGCTGGAAAAGGCCGGCCTGAAGTTCAGCGACGTCGATGCCGCCTACCTGTCGCCGGCCGATGGCCGCGCCGCCTTCGAGCGCGGCAGCGTCGATGCCTGGGTGACCTGGGATCCCTTCCTGGCGGGCGTGCAGCGCCAATCCCAGGTGCGCATCCTGTCGGATGGACGGGGCGTGGCCGATTACCAGCGCTACTACCTGGCCTCGGCCAGCTTCGCCCAAGCCAACCCCGAGGTCTTGCGCGTGGTGTTCGACGAACTGAAGAAGACCGGCCTGTGGGTAAAACAGCATCCCCGCGAAGCGGCCACCTTCCTGGCACCCCTCTGGGGGCTGGACACGGAGACCATCGAACTGGCCAACAGCCGCCGCAGCTACGAAGTGCGCGCCGTCAGGCGGGAAGCGCTGGGCGAACAGCAACGCATCGCCGATGCCTTTTTCGCCGCTGGCCTGCTGCCCCGGAAGGTCGATACCGCCGACGTGGCGATCTGGGCGCCGGAAAAGGTCGCCTGAACATGGACGGGCTGGATCAGATCACGCTGCTGTTGCTGGTTATCCTGGTGGTGGTGGCGCTGCTGTTTCCACTGACGGATGGCCGCATCAGGCCGCGCGACCGGGATGGTACCGGTCAAGAGGCAGACACGCAGGATCACAAGCGCCGCTGATGCGGTGCTTTTTTTATCGTACAAGGGAGCTGCGAGAGGCCCAACGGCGGTACGGCGAAGATACCCGCCGCACGGGCGGTTCCGGGCCGATATGAAGAGAAATGCAAGCGTGGAATGGACAGGGAACGGACATAAAAAAACCGCCGGCAAAAGCCGGCGGTAAAACGGACTGGCGACGCTCATCCACTAACCGCCGCCTTCCGCGCCAAACTGATACTTGCTACATGAACGTTCTTGCCAAATTCCGGACGGCTTACGCCTGCACCGGATCGAGCTGCTGAATACCGGCCAGCACCCAGCCACCCTGGCCGGCGGCCGGCTTGGACAGGTTCCAGATCTCGGCGAACTGGGCCGGCGAGGCGGTCGGATCTTCCTTGATGAAGCCGAAGAACTTCACACTGGCCAGGTAATCATTGCCCACGGTTTCCACGCCCAGCACTTCGGCATCCAGCGAGACCACGTCGGTCTGGTTGACGGCAGTGCCGCGCTCCTGGATCTGCAGGCGCAGCTCGGCAAACATCTCGGGGGTGGTGAATTCGCGGATGTCGTTGATGTCAGCCTTGTCCCATGCCGCTTGCAGGCGGATGAAATAGGTCTTGGCATTGCGCACGAAGCCCACGGTGTCGAAACCGGCCGGGATGCCATAGGCAGGCGCTGCCTCGGCATTGCCGAAACCGCCACCGAAACCGCCTTGGGTCGCCGCAGCAGCGGACTGCTCGGTCTTGAGCAGGGAGCCGATCTGCGGCGTGGCCGAGGCGTTGTCAGAAGCTTGCGGTGCGGCGCTGGCCCAGGCCGGCGCCGGTTGCGCGGACTGCGAGGCTTCCGACTTGCGGCGGAACAAGCGGATCACGAACATGATCGCCAGGGCGATCAAGGCCACGGTCAGGATGGTGCTGATCATGCTGGCCAGCGCGCCACCCAGACCGAAGTGCGACAGCAGCGCACCCAGGCCCAGACCCAGCAGTGCGCCACCCAGCAGGCCCTTCCACATGCTCGGCTTGGCAGCAGCCGGGGCCGGTGCGGCAGCAGGCGCGGCCGGCTTGGCAGCGGCGGCCTGGTTCTGTTGCATCGGGGCTGGGCTTTGCGCCTGACGGCTGGCGCTGGAAGACTGTTTGCCGATCGAACCGCCACCGCCAAGACGCTTGGCTTCGACGGCCGACATGCCAACAGAGAGCGTCATCACCGCCACTATCAGCGCGACAAATGCTTTTTTCATGCTTTCTCCTAGAGGATTCTGATGATGTGATGCGGTCACATCGGCCGTAATTCATGAATGCTGGATCGGGTGTGCCCTGGAGCAAAAGCGCCGCACGGGCTGGCGGACGCTGGCCGCGCACGCGCAAGGTCCTGCTGTCGCACGGCGCGAAGCCTCAGGGAATCAGGGCAGTTCAGCGGGCGCAGCAATACCTGTCGCGCGTGGCGACGGGATCAGGCCCGGGGAGGACGTCCTGCGCGGGGCAGGAACGGGGGTTGCAGGGCGGCATCGCTACGCAGAGCGGGCGCCAGGCGGGAAGTTTGCGGCACCATGGCCAGGGATTGCATCAGCAGCGGCTCGTCACCGATGCCGGCGTGCGTGGAAAAGTCTTCACCGCTGTCGGCATAGCCAGTACCGTCGTCATCGCTGGTGCCAGCATCAGCGGACAGAGCCTGCGACTTGTCGTCGCTGGCAGTATGGTCAGTATGGGCAGCGTCGGACAGGGAAACGGTCTTGGCAGCCAGATGCCGGGTCGCCACGGCGTGGGCCGCAGCCGGAACCGAGAAGTCGGTCGCGGCCATCGAGCTGGCGTACGTCAGCACCGCTGCAAATACTTGCACCGGTAACAGACAGATCAGCAGGAGGACCCACAAACGTTTCATCAGATTTTTCCAGCAATGGATGCGAGAAATTATATCAACAAAAATTGCGCTGCCAGCAAGTAAATCTCGCCGACGCTTCCTACTATAAGGCCTAAGCTTCAGACTTCAATGAGCCAGACTGAATTGTTACACTTAAGCGCCGCGACGTGACTTCCCTCAAGGACAGCTCACGTCAGGATATCCCTGATTTGCATTGAGCATGCAATTAGTGGAATATGAACAAAAAGGTAGCACAATAATTCAACCATCCGAGACAAGCAGCCGGGCTCGCCTCGCTGACCGATTCCTATGCGCATCCTCCTTGCTGAAGACGACAGCGTACTGGCCGACGGCTTGACCCGTTCCCTGCGCCATTCCGGCTATGCCGCCGATTGCGTCAAGAACGGGGTGGAAGCCGATTCGGCCCTGTCCACCCAGGACTTCGACCTGCTGATCCTGGACCTGGGCCTGCCCAAGATGTCCGGCCTGGAAGTGCTGAGGCGCCTGCGGGCGCGCAATTCGCGCCTGCCGGTGCTGATCCTGACGGCGGCGGATTCGGTGGAACAGCGCGTGCAGGGACTTGATCTCGGTGCCGACGACTACATGGCCAAGCCTTTCGCGCTCTCCGAACTGGAAGCGCGGGTGCGGGCGCTGACCCGGCGCGGTGCCGGCGGTGGCCCGACCGTCATCAAGCATGGACCGCTCTCTTTCGACCAGGTAGGCCGCATCGCCTACATCGGTGAACAGATGCTGGAACTGTCCGCGCGGGAACTGGGCCTGCTCGAAGTATTATTGCAACGCACCGGCCGCCTGGTCTCCAAGGAACAGCTGGTGGACCACCTGTGCGAATGGGGAGAGGAAGTCAGCAACAATGCCATCGAGGTCTATGTCCATCGTCTGCGCAAGAAAATCGAGGTCGGCGGCGTGCGCATCGCCACCGTGCGCGGACTCGGCTATTGCCTGGAAAAGCTGCCCGAGACCGGCGCCGCACCGCTGGCAGCCTCCAACGGCGCGGCTTGAAGGCGCGCACTCCGCTTCACTCATCGGGGCAGCCGCGCGCTGACAGATCATGACCGCGCGCGATCCCTCCCCCGCAGCTCCATCGCCCTCGCCTGCCGAGCCGGCACAGGACGCGCCTGCCGCATCTGCTCCCCGCAAGAAACGCCGCGCCGCGCTGGCCACCCAGCCGGTGGAACGCATCCAGCGTTCGCTCTTCGGCGAGATCCTCGACTGGATGCTGGCCCCGCTGCTGCTGCTGTGGCCGATGAGCATCGCCATCACCTACCTGATCGCGCAGTCGATCGCCAACCAGCCCTTCGACCGCGCCCTGGAAGACAGCGTGACCGTGCTGGCCCAGCAGGTCTCCGAAGTCAACGGCAAGGTGGTCGCGCGCCTGCCGGTCTCGGCGCGCGACCTGCTGCGCGCCGACGACATCGACAACATCTACTACAAGGTCACCGGCCCCAATGGTGAATACGTGGAAGGCGACGTCGACATGCCCCAGCCGCCCGGCGAGGATGACCGCGCCACGCTGGGCACGGTGCAGTTCCGCAATGACATCCTGCACGGCAGCGACGTGCGCATCGCCACCCTGCAGGTGGACCTCCGCCGCAGCCCGGCCCAGCGCGCCGCCCAGCGTGAGCCGCGCATCGCCACGGTGCAGGTCGGCGAGACGCTGGAAAAGCGCGCCCAGCTCGCCAACGAAATCATCAAGGGCGTGATCCTGCCGCAGTTCGTGATCCTGCCGGTGGCGCTGGCACTGGTGTGGTTCGCGCTCTCGCGCGGGCTCTCGCCGCTGTCGGAATTGCAGCAGCGCATCCGCGCGCGCCGTCCCGATGATCTCTCCCCCATCGACTCCGGCCAGGTCCCCGAAGAAATCTCGCCCCTGGTGCGTTCCCTCAACGACATGCTGGCGCGGCTGTCGCAGACCATCGCCATCCAGAAGCGCTTCATCGCCGATGCCGCGCACCAGATGAAAACGCCGCTGGCCGGCATGCGCATGCAATCCGAACTGGCGCTGCGCCAGGATGATCAGGACGACGTGCGCCGTTCGCTGGAGCAACTGGCCAAGAGTTCGGAAACCGCCACCCGCCTGGTCAATCAATTGCTCTCGCTGGCCCGTGCAGAGAACCAGCAATCCCAATCGGGTGGCATGGTCCCGCTGGAACTCAATGAACTCGCACGCGGCGTGGTGCAGGACTGGGTACCGATGTCCTTCACGCAGCGCATCGACCTCGGTTTCGAGCAACCCGACCATCCCATCCTCATCACCGGCAACCCGGTGATGCTGCGCGAATTATTGTCCAACCTGCTGGACAATGCCCTGCATTACACACCGCACGATGGCAATGGCCGCGTCACCGTACGCGCGCGCACCGATGAAGGCGGAGGGCTCGCCATCCTCGAAGTGGAAGACAACGGCCCCGGCATTCCGGTGGCCGAGCGTGCCAACGTCTTCGAGCGCTTCTATCGCATCCTCGGCACGCCCAGCACCGGCAGCGGCCTGGGTCTGGCCATCGTGCGCGAGATCGCGCAGCAACATGAGGCGGTGGTCGAGATCACCCACAATCCGCGCTGTAGCGATCCCAAATATCCGGGCAGCCTGTTTCGCGTGAGCTTTCGCATGATGCCGCGCACGCCCTTCTTCGACGACATCACCTGACATGGACCAAGGCGCCCTTCCCACCGACCCCGGCAACCAATGGCACCGCACCCGCCGCATGACGGCCTGGCTGCTGGCGCTGTGGTTCCTGGCCACGTTCTGCTTCATCTACTTCGCGCGCGAGCTGGACCGGGTGCACCTGTTCGGCTGGCCGGTCTCCTTCTACATGGCAGCGCAAGGCATGATGCTGATCTACCTGGCCATCGTGGTGATCTACGTGCGCCGCATGCGCCGTATCGAACAACTGGTCCGACGTGAACAAGGCGAGAGCGGGCATGGAGAGTAACAAGGACTTCTTCCGGCGCCTGTGCCGCTATTACGGGCTCTATACGCTGGGCTTCATCGTCTTCCTGTGCGTGCTGGCCGTCCTGGAACGCGAAGGCATGCCGCGCTCCTGGATCGGCTACCTGTTCCTGTTCGTCACCATCGGCCTGTATGCCGGCATCGGCGTGGTCTGCCGCACCTCCGACGTGCCCGAATACTACGTCGCCGGACGGCGCGTGCCGCCGCTCTTCAACGGCATGGCCACGGCGGCCGACTGGATCTCGGCGGCGACCTTCATCAGCCTGGCCGGCGGCCTCTATCTGCAGGGCTTCGACGGCCTGGCCTACATCCTCGGCTGGACCGGGGGCTACTGCCTGGTGGCCCTGCTGATCGCACCCTACCTGCGCAAGTTCGGGCAATACACCATCGCCGATTTCCTCGCCGCACGCTATCCGGGCAAGCCCGGCACGCAGGGCGCCAACGTCATCCGCATCCTGGCGGTGGCGGCCACCATCCTGATCTCCTTCACCTACGTGGTGGCGCAGATCTATGGCGTGGGCCTGATCACCTCGCGCTTTACCGGCATCGATTTTTCCATCGGCATCTTCCTCGGACTGGCCAGCATCCTGGTGTGCTCCTTCCTGGGCGGCATGCGCGCCATCACCTGGACCCAGGTGGCGCAATACATCATCATCCTGTTCGCCTACCTGATCCCGGTGGTCTGGCTCTCGGCCAAGCATGCGACCATCCCGGTGCCACCGGTGGCCTATGGTGCGGTGCTGCCCAAGCTCTCGGCCATGGAACACAAGCTGGAAGACGACCCCAAGGAAAAAGAAGTGCGCCAGATCTTCCAGGCGCGCGCCGATGACTATGACCGGCGCCTGAAGAACCTGCCGCAATCCTGGCTCGAGGGCCGCGTGGAGGCGCAGAACCAGGCCGACCAGATCCGCCGTGACACGCACGCCTCGCTGGCCGAGATCAAGGCAGCCAGCCGGGCGCTGTCGTCCTACCCCAAGTCGCCCCAGGAAGCCGAACGCAAATGGACCGAAGCGCGCGCGGCCAACCTGGCGCGGGCGCAGCCACCAGCATCGCAAACTGAGCCCTTCCCCGGCCGCGACGCGCAAAGCTCCGACATCAAGCGCAACAACTTCCTGGCGCTGGTGTTCTGCCTGATGCTGGGCACGGCTGCCTTGCCGCACATCCTGATGCGCTACTACACCACGCCCACCGTGGCCGGGGCGCGCAGCTCGGTATTCTGGACGCTGTTCTTCATCATGCTGATCTACCTCACCGTGCCGGCGCTGACCGTACTGGTGAAATACGACATCTACACCTCGCTGGTGGGCAGCAGCTACAGCCACCTGCCGGACTGGGTGTATTACTGGGCCAACATGGACAAGCTCAATCCGCTGGTCTCCATCAACGACCTCAACCGCGACGGCCTGGTGCAGCTGGGCGAGATTTCCATGGATGGCGACATCATCGTGCTGGCCATGCCGGAGATTGCCGGGCTGCCGTATTTCGTGTCCGGGCTGGTGGCCGCTGGCGGGCTGGCCGCGGCGCTTTCCACCGCCGACGGGCTGTTGCTGACGATCTCCAATGCGCTCTCGCACGACGTGTATTACAAGGTGGTCGATCCCACCGCCTCCACGCAAAAGCGCGTCACCATTTCCAAGCTGCTGTTGCTGGTGGTGGCCTTGCTGGCAGCCTATGCGGCCTCGCTCAAACCCGGCGACATCCTCTCCATGGTCGGCGCGGCCTTTTCGCTGGCGGCCTCCACGCTCTTCCCGGCACTGGTGCTGGGCGTGTTCTGGAAGCGCGCCAACCAGGCCGGAGCGATTGCCGGCATCGTCTGCGGTTTCCTGATGTGCGTGTATTACATGCTGCACACCAATCCCTCCTTCGGCGGCAGCGCGGCCGGCCAGTGGTTCCACATCGCACCGATCTCGGCCGGCATCTTCGGCGTACCGGTGGGCATGGCCGCCATGGTCATCGTCAGCCTGCTCACGCCGCCCCCGGACGAAGCCACCATCGCGCTGATCGATCACATCCGCACACCCTGAGCGGTGCACCCGGCCGGGGACGCTGCGCGTTTTCCCGGTTTTTTACATTTTCCTTCACGCTGCTTCCCCGAGCCTGCTGCCCGCGTCCGCGTGGCGGAGGGCTGCGCGCATTTCTTCATAAAACGCGATTTTGTTCGTTTACCGCACACATGAGCACTTACCGAACAAATCAGTGGCACATTGTTTTATACTTTTCGCACAAAAAGAAAAACTGTCGTCGCAACAATTCCTGAAGAGAGAGAGACATGAGACCAGAAACCCCGGCCCTGGACGTCCAGGCCTTCATCAACCGCGAGCCCTTCTCGCGCTATCAGTGGCTGATCTTTGCCCTGTGCTTCTTCGTCGTCCTGCTGGACGGCTTCGATACCGCCGCCATCGGCTTCATCGCACCTTCGCTGCTCAAGGACTGGGGCATTGCCAAGCCTGACCTGGCGCCGGTCCTCAGTGCAGCCCTGTTCGGCCTGGCCGCTGGCGCGCTGACCTCCGGCCCGCTGGCCGACCGCTACGGCCGCCGCAAGATCCTGCTGCTGTCGGTGCTGGTGATGGGTGCGGCCTGCATGGGCTCGGCCTTTGCCGGCAACCTGCAGGAGCTGACCGTCCTGCGCTTCCTGACCGGCCTCGGCCTGGGCGCGGCCATGCCCAATGCGGTCACGCTCACCAGTGAATACAGCCCGGCCGGCCGCCGTGCCATGCTGACCAATGCCATGTTCTGCGGCTTCCCGCTGGGCGCGGCGCTGGGCGGCTTCCTGGCGGCCTGGATGATTCCGCTGTGGGGCTGGCGCAGCGTGCTCATGCTGGGCGGTGCCGCCCCGCTGCTGCTGTTGCTGGTGATGCTGCCGAACCTGCCCGAGTCGGTGCGCCACATGGTGGCCAAGGGTTATACCGCCGAGCGCATCGGTGCGGTCCTGCGCCGCATCTCGGCCTCGGCTGCCAGCTTCAAGCGCTTCACCCTGGCCGAGACCGGCCCGCAAGGCGAAACGGCCACCGGCAAGAGCGGCATCGCCCTGCTGTTCGAGCCGCGCTATCTGATCGGCACCTGCATGCTGTGGCTGGCTTACTTCATGGGACTGGTGATCTTCTATGCGCTGGTGAACTGGATGCCGGTGCTGTTCAAGGATGCCGGCCTGGCCCCCAAGACGGCCACGCTCATTTCGGCGCTCTTCCCGTTGGGCGGCGTGGGCGCCATCCTGTTCGGCTGGCTGATGGACCGTTACAACGCCAACCGCGTCATCGCCATCGGCTTTGCCGCCACGGCCGTGGCTGTCTTCGGCATCGGCCAGGCGGTGGGCAACGTGGGCGTACTGACGGTGGTGGTGTTCGTGGCGGGCACCTTGATGAATACCGCGCAATCATCGCTGCCAGCGCTGGCCGCCGCTTACTATCCGACCCGTGGCCGTGCCACCGGCGTGGCCTGGATGCTGGGCGTGGGCCGCTTCGGCGGCATCGCCGGTTCCTTCCTGGTGGCCGAACTGACGCGGCGCCAGTTGGGCTTTGGCGAAGTGTTCGCGGTGGTGGCCACGGCTGCATTGGTCTCGACCGTGGCACTGCTGGTCAAGCAGGCGTCGGACCGCAACCGTCCTGACGGCGGCAAACCGCTGATGGTCGCCGATGCCGGAGCGCACTGAGCTGCCAGCCTGAAACGACATGGCCACTGATCTTGCGATCAGTGGCCATTTTTCTTGGGCCGAAAAGAACGACGCCGCTCAGATCGACAACTGCAAGCCCTGCGCCTCTTCCCCCGGCAACACCGTCACGGCCACCTGCATGCTCTGCTGGCCGCCGCCGATGAGTACGCCGCGCAAGGGCGAGATATCCAGGAAGTCACGCCCCCAGCCCAGCGTGATGTGGCCGGTATCGGGGAAGATGCCATTGGTCGGATCAGCATCGATCCATGTCCCTTCGCCCCCATCGGCTCCCGGGCAATACACCGACACCCACGCATGCGAGGCATCGGCACCGATCAGGCGCGGCTGCCCGGGCGGCGGTTCGGTCAGCAGATAGCCGCTGACGTAGCGCGCGGCCAGTCCGATGGAACGCAGGCAGGACAGCATCAGGTGCGCAAAGTCCTGGCACACGCCACGGCGATTGACGAAGACTTCGGTCACCGGTGTGGAGACGGTGGTCGCTGCCGGATCGAAAGCGAATTCCTCATGGATGCGCATCATCAATGCGCGCACCCCCTCCACCACCGACAGGCCGGGGCTGAAGCACTCGGCTGCATAACGGATGAACTCGCGCTTGATGCGTACGTGCGAGGATTCGAACAGGAAGTTGGACGCCTCCAGCATGCCCGGCGCCATCAGGCGCCCCCCGTGATAAGCCATCAGCGTCGCCGCTTCCTCCCACTGCATGCCCGGCTGCGGCTCCGGGCGCGGCGTGAGCGCGACCCAGGAGTCGGCCTGCACGTCCAGGCTGGTGTGGTCGGTGTCCAGCGAAAACGCCTTGATGACGTTGCCGAAATTGTCTTCGTAGCTGCGCACCAGATGCGGCCCCGGCGACACGTTCACCGTATGCGAGAGGCATTGCTGCCAGGGCAGTTCGCGTGGAGTCAGGTGCAGCACCTGATGCGACAGGCGCACCGGCAGCGAATACTGGTAGGTGGTCTGGTGATGGATGCGATAGACGTGGCGCTCGCTCATGTCATACCCCCTGGCTGACCGGTGCGGTCAGCGGCGTGAAGTAATGGCGCGAGAGATCGTCCGAGAGCATGTAGCCACCGCTGACCGCATCGCGCATCAGTTGCGTCAGGCGCGCGTTGGCCTCTTCGACGTTGGGATGGTCGTGGGCAAACTCGCTCAGGGTCATCGCTTCCAGCTGGCCGGACAGATGCGTGGGAATGGTCATGCTCAGCAAGCCCAGCTGCTGCGCGATCTCGCTCATGTATTGCTGCAGCATGCGGAACTGGTAGGCCATGCCATGGGGATTGCTCACGTCGAACACCAGCAGGTGCAGCACCGGCAGCCATTCAGGCGTGCGGCGATAGCGCACGCGATAGGTGACGATGCTGCTGGCCGCCTCCAGCAGCCAGGACAGCGCGGCGGTCTGGCGTTGTGGCGGCAGGCGCAGGAAGTTGTCGAACAGTGCGGCCATGTTGGCCATGCGTTCGATGTGGCGGCCCACCATCAGGAACTGCCAGCCGGCATCGCGCGTCATGTCGTCCAGCGCATGGCCGGCCAGGCCCGAACAGGCATCGATGACGTTGCCCAGCACGTGCTGGGCAGCAGCCGGTGTATTGATGCGCTCCTGCACCATGGCCGGCATCTTGGTCAGGGCATGCCAGTTGTCCAGCGACAGATGCTCGCGCACCTGGTAGGCGGCATTGGCCAGCTGGCGCAATTGCGTGGCCACGCTCACCGGTGCGGAAGGATCGACCACCGCCGCCTGCAGGCTCTGCTGCAGGCCCGTGATGGTCGGACGCGGTTCCGACTTGGGCATCTGCACACCCAGCTGGCTGCAGATCCAGGACACGCTGCCCAGCATGCCACGGCTCTCGGTCTGGCCATCCATGGTGTATTGCAAGGTGGTGCGCAAGAGGCGCGAGAGATTCTTCACGCGCTCCGAATAGCGTCCCATCCAGAACAGGTTCTCGCCCGAGTGCGAGGACACGTCCACCGTACCCTTGATGACGGTGACGTTTTCTGCACCATGGCGCTCATCGGCAGCAACGGCGTCGGGGCGCTCTTCCTCGCGCAGCACCCACACATCCTTGCTGGTGCCGCCCTGCTGCATGGAGACCACATCGCGCCGCTGGCGCGGCGCCACGCGCGTCAAGCCGCCCGGCATGACCTGATAGCCGCCCTCGCCATCGGCCACGGCAAACACGCGCAGGCTGATGGTCCGGTTCATCAGGCGATAGTCGCCGCTGCGTGCCATCACCGGCGCCTGCGACAGGCGTACCCACTCCTGGGCGGCATAGGCGTGCGGCTGCAATTGCAGGCTTTCGATCAGGCGGCGGCGTGCCGCGCCCGTCACGGTATGGCCGAACACCGGCTGCATGCGCATGGAAGAAAACGCCGGCACGATCACCAGCTCATCGAAATGCGCCAGCGTGTAATCGAGTGCCGGTTTCTCGCCGCACCACCACGAGGCTACCGACGGCAGCAGCAGCGACTGGCCATACAGGCGCTCATTGATGGCCGGCAGGAAGCCATGCAGCGCCGTCGATTCCAGCACACCGCTGCCCAGCGAATTGGCGATGACCACATTGCCCAGCCGTGCGGCCTGCGTCAGGCCCGGCACACCGAGGGCGGAATCGGCGCGCAGCTCCAGCGGATCGCAATAGTCGTCGTCCATGCGGCGCAGGATGGCGTGCACGCGGCGCAAACCATTCAGGGTCTTCAGGAACACCTGGTCGCTGCGCACCGTCAGATCCACCCCTTCCACCAGCGGAAAGCCCAGCGTATGCGCCAGGAAGGCGTGTTCGGAATAGGTTTCGTTGTAGGGGCCCGGCGTGAGCAGCACGATCAGCGGCACCTCGCCCTGGGCCGGCGCCAGGCGCGTGAGCATGGCGCGCAGGGTATGGAAGTAGCGGTGCGGCGACTCCACGTGCATGTCGCGCAGCGCCTCGGGCATGGCGCGCGCCATGATCTGGCGGTTCTGCAGCGCATAGCCGGTACCGGACGGACCTTGCGTGCGGTCCGACACCACCCACCAGGTACCATCGGCCGACCGTGCCAGGTCGATCGCATAGGCATGCAGATGCACGCCGCCCGGTGGCTGCCAGCCGTGGCAGGGCATCAGGTAGCCGTGCTGGCCGAACACCAGCGCGGGCGGCAACAGGCCTTCGGCGATCAGGGTCTGGGGGCCGTAGATGTCGGCGAGCAGGCCATTCATCAGGCGCGCCCGCTGGGCCACGGCGCGCTCCAGGAAATCCCATTCCTCGGACGACACCAGGTGCGGCAGCAGGTCCAGCTCCCAGGGGCGGTTGGCGCCCTTGGGGTCGGCATAGACGTTGTAGGTCACGCCATCGGAGGCGATGGCGTCGCGCACCTCGTTGGCGCGCCGGCGCAGCATCTCCGGCGAGAGGTTTTCAAGCTGGTCGATCAGCGTTCGCCAGTGCGGGCGCAGGCGGCCGTCGGCGGCCAGCATCTCGTCATAACGATCGCTGGCTACCGGATAGCTTTCCAGTAGACGCTGGGGCATAAGTCAGTGAGTGGCCGGGCTGCGCGCCGCGCCTGCAACGGCGCCCGGCTCAGTTTTAGAAGTAGCGTAAGTCTAACGTAAAAGGAAACTCGATAGACGCCCGCGCCGGGGTGACCTGCCATTTTCCCGGGGTATGGTTCATGCGGAAATAGCGCGCCAGGCGGCGGCTTTCCGCCTCGAAGGCATTGACCGGGAAGGTTTCGTAATTGCGGCCGCCCGGATGCACCACGTGATATTGGCAACCGCCGAGGCTGCGGCCATTCCACGTGTCGATCAGGTCGAAGGTCAGCGGCGAATCCACCGGGATGGTCGGATGCAGCGCCGACGGCGGCTGCCAGGCCCGATAACGTACACCGGAGACAAACTGCCCGACGGTACCGGTCGGCTGCAGCGGCACCGGAACGCCATTGCAGGTCAGCACGTAACGGTCGGAGGCCATGCCGGTGATCTTGACCTGCAGGCGTTCCAGCGAGGAATCCACATAGCGCGCCGTGCCACCACCGCTGTTTTCCTCGCCCAGCACGTGCCAGGGTTCGAGCGCAGTGCGCAATTCGACCTGCATGCCCTTGACGGCATAGTCGCCGATCTTGGGGCAGCGGAATTCCATGTGCGGCGCGAACCATTCGGCCCGCATGGGATAGCCGGCCTCGTTCATGTCGGCCATCACGTCGGCAAAATCCTGCTCGATGAAATGCGGCAGCAGGAAGCGGTCATGCAGCTCCGTGCCCCAGCGCACCAGGCGCGCCGGCTTGTAGGGCTCTTTCCAGAAACGCGCCACCAGACCACGCAGCAGCAGTTGCTGGGTCAGGCTCATGCGTGCATGCGGCGGCATTTCGAAGGCGCGCAGTTCCAAGAGGCCCAGGCGGCCGGTGGCACTGTCGGGCGAATACAGCTTGTCGATGCAGAATTCGGCGCGGTGGGTGTTGCCCGTCACGTCGATCAACAGGTTGCGCAGCAGCCGGTCCACCAGCCAGGGCGGACAGTCGCCCTTGGCGACCTGCTTGTCCATTTCGCTGAAGGCCAGTTCGATTTCCACCGTCGAATCATTGCGCGCCTCATCGATGCGCGGCGCCTGCGAGGTCGGGCCGATGAACATGCCCGAGAACAGGTAGGACAGCGACGGATGGTTGTGCCAGTACGAGATGAGGCTGCGCAGCAGATCGGGCCGGCGCAGGAACGGGGAATCACTGGTCGTGATGCCGCCCAGCACCATGTGATTGCCGCCCCCGGTGCCGGAGTGATGGCCATCGAGCATGAACTTTTCTGTGGTCAGGCGCGAGGCGCGTGCGGCGTCGTACAGGTGCGTGGTCTGCTCGACCAGCTCGCTCCAGTTGTTGGCCGGCTGGATGTTGACCTCGATCACGCCAGGGTCAGGCGTGACGCTGAACTTGCGCAGGCGCGGATCGTGCGGCGGCTCATAGCCCTCCAGCAGGACCGGCTGCTTCAGTTCCTCGGCCACCGCTTCGATGGCGGCCACCAGTTCCAGATAATGCTCCAGCTGCGCCAGCGGCGGCATGAACAGGTAGAACACGCCATTGCGCACTTCGGCGCACAGCGCCGTGCGGGTCAGCCAGTTGGCCGATTCGAAAGGCGCGGGCACTGTCTGGGTAGCGGTGCTGGCCGCCGCAGTGGCTGCACTGCTGCGCCCTTCGCCGGTGACGGCAGCGGCCGCGCTGGCGGCCTTGTTCTGGCGCGCAGCCGGTTCCTGCGGGCTGCCCAGCTGGCGGCGGATCTCGGCGCTGCTGGGCAGCGCACGGAAAGCCTGGGTCGGATCGGCCGGGTAGACGGCGGGATACTCGCCCTCCTTGACCCACGGCAGCGAATCCAGCGGCAGGCGATAACCCAGCGGCGAATCGCCCGGATAGAGGTAGCAGCGCTCGCTGCGCAGGAACCATGCCCCGCTCTGCCAGCCGCGACCATCGTCGCGGCGCGCCAGCGGCAACACGTGGCCCACCGCACTTTGCAGGCCCTGGGTGAAGACCTTCATCAGGCGTTCGCGCTCCTGCTTGTCATCCACGCGCGAATCGAAGGGATCGACGTTTCCTGGCAGGCGGCGCTCGCGCCACATGTAGTAGAACACGTCTTCATAGGCCGGGAAGACGTTCTTGCCATCTACCTGCAGGCGCTGCGCCACACGGTGCAGGAAATGACTGGTGACGATCTTGTCGCTCACGTTCGGCCTGGTCTCGTCGCCGATCAGGGCGGGATTGAGCCAGATCGGTTCGCCATCGCGGCGCCAGTAGCAATTGAGTGCCCAGCGCGGCAGCTGCTCGCCCGGATACCACTTGCCCTGGCCGAAATGCGGCAGCCCCTGCGCGGCGTACTTGTTGCGCATGCGGTGATACAGCTCGGCCGCCAGCGGCTTCTTGGTCGGGCCCATGGCGGCGGTGTTCCACTCCGGTTCGTCCGGGTGGTCCAGCGAGACGAAGGTCGGTTCGCCGCCCATGGTCAGGCGCACGTCATTGGCCTGCAGGTCGGCATCGATGGCATGGCCCAGTTTCTCGATGTCGGCCCATTGTTCTTCGGTATAGGGCTTGGTCACGCGCGGCGCTTCCCAGATGCGCTTGACCGACATCAGGTGCTCGAATTCCACTTCGCAAGGATCGACCAAACCGCTGACCGGGGCAGCCGAGGCCGGCTCCGGCGTGCAGGACAAGGGAATGTGGCCTTCGCCGGCGAACAGGCCCGAGGTCGGGTCCAGCCCGACCCAGCCGGCGCCCGGCAGATAGACCTCGCACCACGCATGCAGGTCGGTGAAGTCGGCCTCGGGGCCGGAGGGGCCATCCAGTGATTTCTGGTCGGCCGTCAGCTGGATCAGGTAGCCGGAGACGAAGCGCGCCGCCAGGCCCAGGTGGCGCAGCAACTGCACCAGCAGCCAGGACGAATCGCGACAGGAGCCGGACTTCAGTTCCAGCGTTTCTTCCGGCGTCTGCACGCCCGGTTCCATGCGGATGGTGTAGCCGATGTGCGAGGCCAGCTGCTGGTTCAGCGCCACCAGGAAATTGGCGCTGCCGACCTTTTCACGCGGGATGCTCTTGAGGAACTCCTCGAACAGCGGCGACAGCGGCAGTTTCTGCCGGTAGGGCAGCAGTTCGTTCTGCAGGTCCTCGGCATACTCGAAGGGGAATTGCTCGGCATACGGTTCGAGGAAGAAATCGAAGGGATTGATGACCGACATCTCGGCCACCAGGTCCACCTCGATCTTGAATTCGGTGGTCTTCTCCGGAAACACCAGGCGCGCCAGGTAGTTCGATTCCGGGTCTTGCTGCCAGTTGATGAAGTGCGGCTCGGGGAGCACGCGCAGCGAATAGCTCAGGATGCGGGTACGGCTATGCGGGGCGGGACGCAAGCGGATGACTTGCGGACCCAGGTTGATGGCACGGTCGTACTTGTAAGAGGTGACATGGTTCAGGGCCACGTGGATCGACATGGAATTCCTTTACGACAAGCAAATGGTCAAGCGCGGGGCTTGGTTGTTGTTGGCGACATGCAGAGAAAAGTTGCTGGCTACTGCATACCTTGTTTTTCTTACCGCCTGATTACTTCCGGACTGACTTTCCTGATGACATTCTTGATGGAGGGCACCTCGTTGTGAGTGTAAGCCAGAGTGTTAGTGCCGGGTGTGGAAAAACTTAATCTTGCGATCCGGAAAACTAAGTTTTTACACCACCCTTGACAGCATGCCACACGCTCATCGGTGATGCATGGCAATGAAGTCGCGCAGGCGCGGATAGATTTCGTTTTCCCAGCGCCGTCCATTGAAGACGCCGTAATGGCCCACCGCCGTCTGAACATGGTGCAGGCGCATGTAGGGCCGGATGCTGCTGCACATTTCCTGTGCGGCCACGGTCTGGCCGACGGCGCAGATGTCGTCCTTCTCGCCCTCGATGGTGAAGAGCGCGGTGCGGCGGATGGCACTCGGATCGACCACGCGCTCGCGATAGGTCAACTTGCCCAGCGGCAGCGCATGCTCCTGGAAGACCGTGCGCACCGTTTCCAGGTAGAACTCGGCGGGCAGGTCGGCCATGGCGAAATACTCTTCGTAGAAATCCTTGATCTGCGCGGCCTGGGCTTCCTCGCCCTCGACCAGGTGGTGATAGAGCTTGCGGAAGGCATCGATGTGGCGGTTCAGGTTCATGTTCATGAACGCGCCCAGTTGCACGAAACCCGGATAGACGCGCCGCCCGGCACCGGCATGGCGGGCCGGGACGGTACTGATCATGTTCTTCTCGAACCAGCTGATCGGCTTGCTCTTGGCCAGGGCATTGACAGCCGTCGGATTGACGCGGGTATCGAGCGGGCCGGCCATCAGGGTCATGGTGCGCGGCTGCGCCGGATGATCGTCCGCGGCCATCACCGAGGCGGCCGTCAGCGCGGCCACCGTGGGCTGGCAGACTGCCAGCAGATGCGTCCCCGGACCCAGCACGCCGAGGAAGCCGATGACGTGGGAAACGTATTCATCCAGGCCAAAACGACCGTGCTCCATGGCCACGTCGCGCGCATTGCGCCAGTCGGTGATGTAGACGTCGTGGTCGCGCAGGAGCGTCTTGACGGTGCCGCGCAGGAGCGTGGCGAAGTGCCCCGACATGGGTGCCACCACCAGGACCTTGGGCTGCACCACAGTAGTTTCCTTGCGGAAATGCAGCAGGCCACAGAAGGGCGTGGCGCTGATTTCCTCCTCATGCACCGCAATTGTGCATCCGCCGTCGACCACCTCGCCGATCGCGAAGGGCGGGCGGGCATGGGTGAGCTGGGTACGCGCAAAGACCTCACAGGCCGAGGCCATCTTGCGCAGGGCCGGATGCACCGGCACGCCGGGCCAGGTCGCACCCAGCATGGGCGCCATCATGCGGGCACAGGCCCGCAGCGGATCGGTGGCGTCGGCGTAGTTCTGGTAGAGCTGATAGGTATTGATCATGAAGCGCCGCCCTCGGGTTGTCTCTTATTGGTGTCCGCTCGCAGAGGCAAAGATGCAATTGTCATGCCATTGACGGGTCGCCAGGCCCGGCGAAGGAGGCTTTGGGCAGCCCTGACCCGGCTTTCGTGACCGGGCGGAAACGCTGCCGGCACCCGCCCTGCACTTTCCCGCGAGCTGGCACAAGCTTTGCAAGCAAAAGACGTGCGGACCGGTTCAGTGGCCCGCGCCTTCCCTGAAGCGCAGACAGGGCGGGCAAGATGAAGATGATGAACAAGACACCGCCGCTCACGCGGCAGCGTGCCCAAAGTCAACCTGCACAAAACAGATAAAGGACTGACATGCCTAAGACGACTTTGCGCATCACCAGCAAGAACTACTCCTCGTGGTCCCTGCGCGGCTGGCTCATGGCCAGGTTCGCCGGGCTCTCTTTCGAGGAAGACATCGTGCCGCCGGACGACCCTTCGGCACGGGCAGAGATCCTGCTGCTGTCTTCCTCCATCCTGGTACCCAGCCTCCACCATGGCGACGTACTGGTATGGGATACGCTGGCCATTGCCGAATATCTCAACGAAATCCGCCCCGGCGCCAAGCTGCTGCCGGCCGACCTGGCCGCCCGTGCGCATTGCCGCTCGGTGTGCGGCGAAATGCATTCCGGCTTCTCGGCCCTGCGCGCGGCGCTGCCGATGAACCTCAAGGGCCACTTCCCCAACTTCAAGGTGTGGTCACGTGCCGAAGCCGACATCGTGCGCATCACCACCATCTGGAAGGAATGCCTGGCCAAGTACGGCGGGCCCTTCCTGTTCGGCGAACAGCGCACCATGGCCGATGCCATGTACGCCCCGGTCGTCACGCGTTTCATGACCTATGACGTCAAGCTCGATCCCATCTGCACCGCCTATGCCAAGCGCATCATGGCCATGCCGGAGATGCAGGAATGGATCATGGCAGCCAAAAAGGAACCGGAGGATATCGACGAGCTCGATGTGGAATTCTAGGGCGCAGAAGGCAGAGGGAGTCGCGCCCATTTTGTCGCAGGCCCGTGGCGGGAGACCGCAGAAAGGATGGATGTGATGAATACCGTAGCTGATCCAAGCGTACTGGCGCAAAACACCTTCTCGCACGTGAGCGAGGGCGACACGCCCTATGAAACCGGCGGTCTGCGCGACTTCTTCCTGTACCGCGACCTGGGCATTGCTGCTGCCACCGGCGGCCAGGTGGTGGCGCAGCTGGTCAAGGCCAACATGGCGCCGCAGACCGGCACCGGCTGGCACCGGCACGAGGCCAACTTCCACATCGTCATCATGTTGAAAGGCTGGGCGCGCTTCATGTATGAAACCGAGGTCACGCTGGTCAAGGCGGGCGACTGCGTACACCAGCGGCCGGGCATCGTGCACTTCCTGTTCGACTATTCGCCCGACATGGAGTATCTGGAAATCGTTAGTCCGGCCGACTTCAAGACGATAGACATGCCCGCCCCCTGCGAGGTGCCGCCACCCACACCCTGGACTAACTGAAGCCAGTGCGGGTCTGCGTTTGATGGCGGCAGGCCCGCGCAGGCGAGGAGCAAAAGCATGCAACTTTCCTCTGTCAAAAATTTCAAGCCTCTGTTAGTCTTTCTTCATGCACGCAGGCTCTGGCGTGCAAGTGCAGTCCCTTAGAGCCCCTGGTTTCTGCTGCAACCTTGCAGGTAGTTTGCCGTACCCACCGCCTCTGTTTTCGTTACAACCTACTTAGAAAGATTCCCGCTTCCCACGGGAACGCGAAGCAAATCTATGGCACATTTTTTTGATGAGATGTATTCAGGAGGCGCAAGCAGCGAAGCAGGTCAAGTGCGTCAGCACTATGCAGAATTCGCCAGCTGGCTTTCCGCGCAATCGCCGGAAATCATCGCCCGCAAACGTGCCGAATCCGACCTGATCTTCCGCCGCGTCGGCATTACCTTCGCCGTCTATGGAAACGATGCCGGCACCGAGCGCCTGATCCCCTTCGACATCATCCCGCGCATCATCCACAAGGCCGAATGGGCCAAGCTGGAAGCGGGACTGGTCCAGCGCGTCAAGGCGCTCAACATGTTCATCCACGACATCTATCACGAGCAGAAGATCGTCAAGGCCGGCATCATCCCGCCCGAGCAGATCTTCCAGAACGCGCAGTACCGGCGCGAGATGCAGGATGTGAACGTGGTCAACGACATCTACGCCCACATCGCGGGTGTCGATATCGTGCGCGCGGGCGAAGGTGAATTCTACGTACTGGAAGACAACCTGCGCGTACCGTCCGGGGTGTCCTACATGCTGGAGAACCGCAAGATGATGATGCGGCTCTTCCCCGATCTCTTCAAGCGCCACAAGATCGCACCGGTCGATCACTATCCCGACCTGCTGCTGGACAACCTGCGTTCGGTGGCGCCGGCCGGCGTGACCGATCCGACCGTGGTGGTGATGACCCCGGGCATGTACAACTCGGCCTACTTCGAGCATGCCTTCCTGGCCCAGCAGATGGGGGTGGAACTGGTCGAGGGCCAGGACCTGTTCGTCAAGGACAACGTGGTCTACATGCGCACCACGCGCGGCCCCAAGCGGGTCGACGTGATCTATCGCCGCATCGACGACGACTTCCTTGATCCGCTGGCCTTCCGTCCTGACTCGGCCCTCGGTGTGCCGGGCCTGCTGCAGGCCTACCGCGCCGGCAAGGTGACGTTGACCAATGCCATCGGCACCGGTGTGGCCGATGACAAGTCGATCTATCCGTATGTGCCGGACATGGTGCGCTTCTATCTGTCCGAAGACCCGATCCTCAACAACGTGCCGACCTACCAGTGCCGCAAGAAGGAAGATCTCTCCTACACCCTGGCCAACCTGGAAAAGCTGGTGGTCAAGGAAGTGCACGGCGCCGGCGGCTACGGCATGCTGGTCGGCCCGGCTTCGACCAAGCAGGAGATCGAAGACTTCCGCGCGCGCATCATCGCCAAGCCCGACGGCTACATCGCCCAGCCCACGCTGGCCCTCTCCGTGTGCCCGACCTATGTGGAGTCCGGCATCGCGCCGCGCCACCTCGATCTGCGTCCCTTCGTCCTGTCGGGCAAGCAGATCACCATGGTCAAGGGCGGCTTGACGCGCGTGGCCTTGAAGGAAGGCTCGCTGGTGGTGAACTCGTCGCAGGGCGGCGGCACCAAGGACACCTGGATTCTGGAGAAATAAGATGCTGAGCCGTACCGCCGATCACCTCTTCTGGATGGCCCGCTACACCGAGCGCGCCGAGAACACCGCACGTATGCTGGACGTGCACGTACAGACCGCCCTGCTGCCGCAATCCACTGACGACGCCGAGCAGGGCTGGCGCGCCGTGCTTGGCATCTCGGAGCTGCTCTATGGCTACAACCAGAAATACGACAAGCTCACGCAGAAGGACGTCATCGACTTCATGGTGCGCGATCCCAACAACCCGTCCTCGATCGCCTCCTGCCTGCGCCAGGCGCGCGAGAACGCGCGTGCCGTGCGCGGCGCCCTGACCACCGAAGCCTGGGAAATCCAGAACGCCACCTGGATCAAGATGCAGTCCTACCTGCAGACCAATGCGCTGGAGCAGAACCCGAGCGATTTCTTCGAGTGGGTCAAGCACCGCTCGCATCTCTCGCGGGGCGTCACCATCGGTACCATGCTGGAAGATGAGGCCTTCCACTTCATCCGCCTGGGCACTTTCCTGGAACGTGCGGACAACACGGCGCGCATCATCGACGTCAAGTTCCACGGCGCCAAGGAAACGCAGTCGCAGAAGCTCAATGGCCAGTCGCAGTCGCAATCGCAGTCGCAAAGCCAGGCCACCCACGATGAAGCGGGACAGCTGGACTTCTACTACTGGGCCGCGATCCTGCGTTCGGTGTCCGGCTTCGAGATCTACCGCAAGGTCTACCGCGACGTCATCACGCCCGAGCGGGTGGCCGAGCTGCTGATCCTGCGGGCGGACATGCCGCGTTCGCTCCTGGCCTGCATGGGCAACGTGATCTCCAACCTGCACCACGTGCGCAACGATGTCTCGGCCGATACCGAGCGCTTTGCCGGCAAGCTGCATGCCGATCTCAAGTTCGCCCGCATCGAGGAAATCCTGGACGCCGGTCTGCACGATACGCTCACTGAATTCCTGGAGCGCATCTTCGAGCTGGGCAATCGCATCAGCCGCGATTTTCTTGTTCCTTTGGCAGCGTAAGCAGTCCCTGGCTGTGCTTCGGATGAAATAAAGAAGCACAGCCACTGTCATCTTTTCCGGAAACAGGCCGTTACTGTAGGTACGTCGCGACAGATGTCCCCGGCGCACGCGCTCTGGCGCCGGGCCTTACGGTAAAATCCGGCTTTCCGTTTCCAAGTATCACGATTTCATCATGACCTACTGCGTAGCCATGCGCCTCAACAGCGGCCTGGTGTTCCTGTCCGATTCGCGCACCAACGCGGGAGTGGACCACATCGGCACCTTCCGCAAGATGAGTGTTTACGAGAATCCGGGCGACCGCGTGATGGTCCTGATGACCGCCGGCAACCTGTCGATTTCTCAATCCATCCGCCAGATGCTGACCGACCGCACCAATGCCGAGGGCCGCAGCATCTGGACCGCGACCACCATGTACGAAGCTGCGCAGATCCTGGGTGACGCCATCCGCGCCGTGCATGACCGCGAAGCCGCCGAGCTGAGCAAGTTTGGTATCGATTTCAACGTCAGCATCATCTTCGGTGGCCAGATTCGTGGCGAGCGTTGCAGGCTCTTCCAGATGTATTCGGCCGGCAACTTCATCGAATCGCACGATGAGAATACCTACTTCCAGATCGGCGAATCCAAGTACGGCAAGCCCATCATCGACCGCGTGGTTACGCCCCACACCTCGCTGGACGAAGCGGCCAAGTGTGCGCTGATCTCCATGGATTCGACCTTGAAGTCCAACATCTCGGTGGGCCTGCCGCTGGACCTGCTGGTCTATGAAAGCGAAGACCTGGCCGTGACCCGCTTCGTCACCATCGATGAGCAGAACCAATATTTCCAGATGATCCGCCGCAGTTGGGGTTCGCAACTGAAGCGCGTCTTCGAGGCCATCGACGATCCGGTCTGGGATGCACCGCCGGAAGATACCCTGAATGTGCTCTCCACCGCCGCCGACATCAGCGAGCCGGTGCGCGTGCCGCCGCCCAATGGCGTGGCGCGGGGACTGCAGGCGGTACCGCGGCAGATCCTGGCTGAGCAGGATGGGGATGTCGGACAGGCAAGCTGAACGCTTATCCCGGAATCTTAGATTTTTCTCTTGAGAAACTTAGTTTTCGTTTTATCAAAACTAAATTTTCATTCGACGGGAAAATTCTTGGGGAAATAAAAAAGGCTGCATCCAGAATGCAGCCTTTTTATTTTATAAATCTTTAAAACGATTTACATCGATCAGCGCACGATGGTCTGGGCTTCGCCTTCAGCGCGGGCGCGGATGGCGCCGATGCGGTAGACGGTCTCGCCGGCCGCCTTCAGATGCGCTTCGGCAGCGTCAGCGTTTTCCTTGGAGACGATCACGGTCATGCCGATGCCGCAGTTGAAGACGCGGTGCATTTCTGCGTCGGCCACGCCGCCATGCTGCTGCAGCCAGGTGAACAGCGGCGGCATGGTCCAGGACTTGGCATCCAGCTCGGCAGTCAGGTGATCCTGCAGCACGCGCGGGATGTTCTCGACCAGGCCGCCACCGGTGATGTGGACCATGCCCTTGACTTCCAGCTTTTCCATCAGCGACAGCAGCGGCTTGACGTAGATGCGGGTCGGGGCCATCAGCACGTCGGCCAGCTTGCGGCCGTGGAAGTCGGCTTCCAGGTCCGGCTTGGCCACGTCCAGAATCTTGCGCACCAGCGAATAACCGTTGGAGTGCGCGCCCGAGGAGGCCAGGCCCAGCACCACGTCGCCCGGGGCGATCCTGGTGCCGTCGATGATCTTGGACTTTTCCACCGCGCCCACCGCAAAGCCGGCCAGGTCGTATTCACCGTCGGGGTACATGCTGGGCATTTCAGCGGTTTCACCGCCGATCAGGGCGCAGCCGGCCTGTTCGCAACCGGCGGCGATGCCCTTGATGACATCGGTGGCCGAGGGCACGTCCAGCTTGCCGCAGGCAAAGTAATCGAGGAAGAACAGCGGCTCGGCGCCCTGCACCAGGATGTCGTTGACGCTCATGGCCACCAGGTCGATACCGACCGTATCGTGACGGTTCAGGTGGAAGGCCAGCTTGAGCTTCGTGCCCACACCGTCGGTACCGGAGACCAGCACCGGTTCCTTGTACTTCTTGCTGATCTCGAACAGTGCGCCGAAACCGCCAATGCCGCCCAGCACGCCTTCGCGGGTGGTGCGCTTGGCGAACGGCTTGATCGCTTCGACCAGGGCGTCACCGGCATCGATATCGACGCCAGCGTCACGGTAGGAGAGGGAGACATTGGAAGGTGAAGTCATGATGAAATATTGCCAGTGAAGACGGTAAAATAGGGGATTCAGGGGCGAAGCCGCCCTGCCAAGCCGTGATTTTAACAAAACCGCCACCCGCGAACTCCGAATCCATGCCTTTTTCTTTGTCCGAAGAGCAAAAACAGAACCTGGCGTGGCTGATTGTCGGCATTTTGCTGTTGTCGCTACTGGTGGCGCTGGGGCCGATGCTCTCGCCCTTCGTTGCCGCCGGCATCATTGGTTATGCGCTCAATCCCGGCGTGGACTGGATCGCCAGCCGCCGTCTCGGTCCCGTCCGCATCCCGCGCTTCGTGGGCGTGACCGTGATGGTGCTGCTGCTGATCCTGGCGGGTCTTGCGCTGGTGCTGATCGTGGTGCCGCTGGTGCTGCGCCAGATCCCGCTGTTGCAGGCCCAGGTGCCACCGCTGCTGGACAAGTTGAATGCCTTCCTCTCGCCGCGCCTGCATCAGTTGGGCATCGACGTGCGGCTGGACCTGGCCGGCATCAAGGCCTTGCTGACGCAACAGATCAGCACCAGCGGCGACGAGCTGTGGAGTTCCGTGCTGGCCTCGGCCAAGGTGGGCGGCACGGCACTGCTGGCCTGGCTGGCCAATCTGCTGTTCGTGCCGATGGTGCTGTTCTACCTGCTGCAGGACTGGCATCCTTTCCTCAAGCGCGTGCAGATTCTCATCCCGCGCCGCTGGGCCGCCCGCGTCAACACCATGGCGGCCGAGGTCGATGGCCTGCTGGGACAGTATCTGCGTGGACAATTGCTGGTGATGCTGGTGCTGGCGGTCTATTATTCGGTTGCGCTCACCGTGGCCGGATTTGACAGCGCCCTTCCCGTGGGTGTGCTCACGGGGCTGCTGGTGTTCATCCCCTACGTGGGCTTTGGCCTGGGGCTGGTGCTGGCGATCCTGGCGGCCATTTTGCAATTCGATGGCGCCATGGGCCTGTTGTGGGTGGCCCTGATTTATGGCGTGGGGCAGGTGCTGGAAAGCTTCATCCTCACGCCCAAGCTGGTGGGCGAGCGTATCGGCCTGCATCCGCTGGTGGTGATTTTCGCCTTGCTGGCCTTTGGCCAGTTGTTTGGATTCGTCGGCGTGCTGCTGGCGCTGCCGGCCTCGGCCATTGTCTCGGTGATCGCCATGCATGTGCGGCGCGAGTATCTGGCCAGCAATTTTTACAACCGTTGAAGAGTTTATGATCGATCACAGCCTCCCTGCCCTTGCAGGATGCTGCGCAGGCTCGGGCGCTTGGCGCCGTCCTGCATTAACTGGCTGCAACACTGCTGCAGCCAACGTAGCTGATACACGCCGATGAAACAGATTCCGCTCGATTTGAGCGCGGACCAGCCGCAAAGCTTCGACAGCTTCGTGACCGGCCGCAACGCAGAACTGCTGGAGCGCCTGAAGCTGCTGGCCGCGGCCGGCGTGGACAAATCCATCCAGACCGGCAGCGCCAGCACGGACCGCTTCATCTACCTCTGGGCCGAAGCCGGTGCCGGCAAGAGCCACCTGCTGCACGCCCTGGCCACCAAGGCCGCCCAGGAAGGCAACCGTGCGCGCCTGATCGGCGCCGATTCCCCCGAGTCCGCCTTCGATTACAGCCCGCAGACCAGCCATTACTTGCTCGATGACGTCGATCAACTGTTCGAGGAACAGCAGATCGCCGCCTTCAACCTGTTCAACCAGATCCGCGAACAGGGCGGCTGCATGGTCTGCACCGGCACCCTGCCACCGACCCGCCTGGAGCTGCGCGAAGACCTGCGCACCCGGCTCGGCTGGGGCCTGATCTACCAGGTACACGATCTCTCGGATGACGAGAAGATCGCCGCCCTGCTGCAGATCACCCTGGATCGCGGCCTGGAGATTCCCCCGGCCGTGATGATGTACATGCTCACCCACTACCGCCGCGACATGCCTTCGCTGTCGCGCATGCTCGACGCGCTGGACCGCTACTCGCTGGCCACCAAGCGCGCCATCACCCTGCCCTTGCTACGCGAACTGTTACAACAGGAATCCGGAGAACAATGAACCTCGCCCTTTTCGATCTCGACCATACCCTGCTGCCGCTCGACTCCGACCACGAGTGGGGGGAATTCATGGCGCGCATCGGCGCCGTGGATGCCGCCAGCTTCCGGAAAGCCAACGACGAATGGTTCGCCCATTACCAGAACGGTACGCTCGATCCGGTGGCCTATCTCGAATTCGCACTGGGCAACCTGTCGCGCTTCACCCGCCAGCAGCTCGACGAAATGCACCTGCAGTTCATGGACGAAGTGGTCAAGCCCGCCATCCTCCCGCAAGCCGTGGCCCTGGTGAAGAAGCACCTGGACGCCGGTGACCTGGTAGCCATCGTCACCGCCACCAACCACTTCGTCACCAAGCCCATCGCCTCGCACTTCGGCGTCGAGCACCTGATCGCTGCCCTGCCCGCACTGGATGCGCAAGGCAACCTCACCGGCAAGCTCGACGGCACGCCCACCTTCGGCCCGGGCAAGATCGTCCACACCGAAGCCTGGCTGGACCGCCTGGGCCACACCCTGGACAAGTTCGAGCGCAGCTACTTCTACAGCGATTCGCAGAACGACATTCCGCTGCTCGAGCGCGTGACCGATCCGATCGCCACCAACCCCAACGACAAGCTGCTGGCGCATGCCCAGGCGCGCGGCTGGCCGGTGCTGAACCTCTTCGCCGACGGCCACGCGCAATGATCAAGAAACTGATTCGCTCCATCCTCGGCCGGGGCAAGGCTGCGGCCGCCGCAGAGAGTGCCGAGCCGGCCAGGAAATCGCGCGCCAAGGCCGTCGCAGCCGGCGGCAAGATCGATCCCGACGTGCTCGGTCCCAAGCAGCATGGCATCGATCCGGCCCTGGTCTCGCCCAATGCGGTACGCGTGACGCAGACCCTGCAGGAAGCCGGCTACAAGGCCTTCATCGTCGGCGGTGCGGTGCGCGACCTGCTGCTGGGCATCAAGCCCAAGGACTTCGACGTGGCCACCAATGCCACGCCGGAACAGGTCAAGCAATTGTTCCGCCGCGCCTTCATCATCGGCCGCCGCTTCCAGATCGTGCACGTGATGTTCGGCCAGGAACTGATCGAGGTCACCACCTTCCGTGGCGCCTCGGCCGAAGCCGCGCCCAAGGATGAACACGGCCGCGTGTTGCGCGACAACACCTTCGGCGAGCAGCACGAAGACGCCACCCGGCGCGATTTCACCATCAACGCGATGTACTACGATCCGGCCAGCCAGACGGTGCTGGATTACCACGGCGGGATCGCCGACATCCGCGACAAGAAGCTGCGCATCATCGGTGAACCGGAAGCGCGCTACCGCGAAGACCCGGTGCGCATGCTGCGCGTGGTGCGCTTCGCGGCCAAGCTCAAGTTCACCATCGACCCGGCCAGCAGTGCGCCGATCCGCGTGATGGCGCCGCTCATCGACAACGTACCGGCTGCCCGCGTGTTCGATGAAATGCTCAAGCTCCTCATGAGTGGCCATGCGCTGGCCTGCCTGCAGCAGTTGCGCAAGGAAGGCCTGCATCATGGCCTGCTGCCGCTGCTGGACGTGGTGCTGGAGCAGCCGCTGGGCGAGAAGTTCGTCAGCCTAGCATTGGCCAACACGGACGCGCGCGTGAAGGAAGGCAAGGGGGTCTCGCCGGGCTTCCTGTTCGCCTCGCTGCTGTGGCACCAGGTGCTGGAAAAGTGGCGCGCCTACCAAGCGGCTGGCGAGTACCCGATCCCCGCGCTGCACCTTGCGGCTGATGACGTGCTCGACGCCCAGACCGAGAAGCTGGCCCTGCAGCGCAAGATCGCCTCCGACATGCGTGACATCTGGGCCATGCAGCCGCGCTTCGAGCGCCGCGTCGGCAAGGCCCCGTACAAGCTGCTGGAACACCTGCGCCTGCGCGCCGGCTTCGACTTCCTGCTGCTGCGCTGCCAGTCCGGCGAACTCGATGCCGAACTGGGCGAATGGTGGGAAGCCTTCATCGCCGGCAACGGTGCCGAGCGTGAAGAACTGATCGCCCGCAAACCGGCCGATCCGGCCAGCAGCAATGCTGGTCCGAAAAAACGCAAGCGCCGTGGCGGACGCAGCCGCAGCAAGTCGCCGGTGGATACCGGCAGCAGCGACGGCAGCGTCGAGCAGGAGGCAGCCCCTGCCCCGGTCAAGACGCGCGCACCTGTCACTCAGGAGGCTGGCGAGTCGGCAGAGAGCGGCACCGGAGAGGCGCCCAAGCGCCGTCGCCGTCGTCGCAGCAGTGGCGGTGCAGGTACTGACAGCGCGCCTGCGGGCGACGACTGAGCCACGTGGAGCCGTCCTTCACGCTGGCCTGGATCGGCATCGGCGGCAACCTCGGCGACGCCCGGGCCACGGTCCAGGAAGCCATTGCGCACCTGGCCCGGCTGCCGCAGTCGCAACTGCTGCGCAGCTCCTCGCTGTACCGCACCGCGCCGATTGATTCCAGTGGCGATGATTACGTCAACGCCGTGGCGCTGATATCCACCTCGCTGGCGGCCATCGACCTGCTGCACGCCTTGCAGGCCATCGAGCTGCAGCACGGACGCGAGCGTCCCTACCGCAATGCCCCGCGTACGCTGGACCTGGATGTGTTGATGTATGGGGATGCGCGCCTGGAGAGCGAAGAACTGATCGTTCCGCATCCCCGCATGGCGCAGCGCGCCTTCGTACTGGCGCCCATGCTGGAGATCGATGAGAAGGTGGTGATACCGGGACTGGGGCCGGCGCGCGATTTTCTGGATGCGATCAGGGATCAGCCTGTCAGTCGGCTATGAGCGCCAAGGTCAGCGATGCCATTCAGGCCGAGCCCCCGGTCGCAGCCCCCTTCCCCAGCGGCCGCAATTCGCTGAGCCGGCGATGATGTCCCTTCAGCCATAGCGGCAATTCATTGGCCGGCATGGGCTTGCCGATCAGATAGCCCTGCCCCAGGCTGCAACCGAAGTCTTGCAGCAGGCGCCAGTCTTCCATCGTCTCCACACCTTCTGCCACCGTCACCAGCTCCAGCCGCTGCGCCATGTCCAGCGCCGATTGCAGGATCACGCGCAGGTTCTTGCGGTCGTGCGCGCCATGGACGAAGGAACGGTCGATCTTCAGCTCGGTGAAGGGGATGCGCGCCAGCTGCTGCATCGAGGAAAAACCGGTGCCGTAATCGTCAATGGACAGGCCAAAGCCCTTCAGGCGCAGACGCGCGAGCATGCCCAGCGAATTGCCCTTGTGCGCGACCACCGAGCTTTCGGTGATTTCCAGCACCACGTTTTCAGCCGGCAACGCATGCTTGTCCACCAGCTCCAGGATGCGGTGCAGGAAGTCCGGCTGCTCCAGCGACAGCGGCGAGAGGTTCACCGCCACCTTGATCGCCAGCCCCCGGCTGTGCCAGATGGCGGCCTGGGCCATGGCCTGGTCCATCATGCTGATGGTCAGGTCGTGGATCAGGCCGGACTGCTCGGCCAGCGGAATGAAGCGGTCCGGCGGCACCATGCCGCGCTCGGGATGGGTCCACCGCGCCAGCGCTTCCACGCCCTTGAGGATGCCGGTCTGCACGTCCACCTTGGGCTGGAAATACGGCAACACCTGGCCACCGCCTATGGCCGCTCCGAGATCGCTCTCGCACATCGACGGCAGCGGATCATCGTGGGCGTGCGCATCGCCGCCGTGCGGCCGGAAGGCTTGCAGCGCCGCGCGCAGCTGGCTCTGGTTGAGCGGTTTCTGCAGCACGCCGATCAGGTTCATGCCAAGGGCGTGGATCATGGTCTCCACCGACAGCAGCAGCGAAGTCTCGCGGCTGGAGGCGACGATGAGGGGAATGTCGATGCCCTTCTGCTGCAGGTGCTGGATCAGTTCGATGCCATCCATGCCCGGCATCTCCAGATCGATCACCGCCAGGCTCGGCGGGAGCTTGAGCAACGCCAGCAGATCCAGCGCCTCGTTGCCGTTGCCGGCCTCATAGATCAGATCGACGCCCAGCTCCTGCAGCAGCGTCACGCTGTGCTGGCGCTGCAGGGCACTGTCGTCGACGACCAGCGCGGATTCGATCAGCTCATTGAGATTGGCTAGCGGCATATTGTTCTATCACGGCGGAGATATGATCGAGCGGGAGGACGTCACCGACGCCGCCCATGTGTATCGCTTCTTTCGGCATGCCGAAGACCACGCTGGTGGCTTCGTCCTGGGCGTAGGTCGCGGCGCCGCAATCGGCCATCTCCCGCATCCCCCTTGCGCCATCGTCCCCCATGCCGGTCATGATGATACCCACTGCATTGCTGCCGGCGGCTTTGGCCAGCGAGCGGAACAGCACGTCCACCGAAGGCTTGTGCCGGCTCACCAGCGGACCATCCAATGTTTCCACATAGTACTGAAGGCCATCGCGCCTGACGACCAGATGCTTCCCGCCAGGAGCAATCAGCACCCGTCCCGGCAGCACCACATCGTGATGTTCGGCTTCCTTGACATCGGCGCCGGAAACGCGATGCAGCCGTTCGGCGAAACTGCGGGTAAAGCGCTGCGGCATGTGCTGTACCACCACGATGCCAGGACAGCGGCGGTCCAATGGCCGCAGTACCCGCTCCAGCGCCTGCGGCCCGCCGGTGGAGGCGCCGATGGCGACAATGTGCGCAGTGCGCGGGCGATAACCATCCTCCAGCCCCGGCGCTGCCAGTACCGCATCGGCAGTGTGACGCTGCAGCACCGCAGCCCAGCCGTCATCATGCAGCATTTCTCGCGATGCTGCTTTGACCGCGCGCAGCTTGAGAGTCGATGAGACGGGACGTGCCGCCATGGCGCCCTCCCCCCTCGCCCCCGGCCCGGCCAGCGCCGCTGCGCGGATGGCGTGGGCCAGTTCAGCCACGGCGTCCTGCAAGAAATCACGCACTCCCATTTGCGGCCGGGCAATGACCGACACCGCCCCGGCCGCCAGTGCTTCGGCCGTGACATCCCTATCGCCGCCGGCGTGCACCGTGCAGATGATCACCGGTGTGGGCCGCGTGGCCATGATCTGCCGCAGGAAGGTAATGCCATCCATGCGCGGCATTTCAATGTCGAGCAGGATCACGTCGGGCCATGCCTGCTGCATCTTGCGCATGGCAAACACCGGATCGGGCGCGGCACCGATGACGCGGATGTCGGCCGTCTGCGCCAGCAACTGCTGCACCAGCTGGCGCACCACCGAGGAGTCGTCGATGACCATCACCCGGATGGCCGCGCTGGCGCTCATTGCGGCCTCCGGTAGATGGAGGGTGAGTGCATCAGCAGATCCAGCGCCATGCCGTGCAGCGATTCCGAATGACCCACCACCAGGTAGCCACCGGGACGCAGGCGGGCAATCACATCCTTCAACACCTGCAGCTTGGTGTCGCAATCAAAATAGATGATGACGTTGCGCAGGAAGATCAGGTCATACAGCCCGTCCTCATGTTCGTGCAGCGCGGTCAGGTTGCGCTGGGCGAATTCGACCTTGGCGCGCAGGTCTGCCTGCACCAGGAAATGGCCCTCGTATTCCCCGGTGCCGAGCAGGCAATACCGGCGCAGATACGGACGAGGAATATTCTGCCCGCGCGCCATCGGATAGAGCGCCCGGCGCGCAAAGCGCAGCACGCGCTTGCTGATGTCGGAAGCGAATACGGACCAGCTGCCGGCGGGCCGGTGATGATCCAGCACCATGGCCAGGGAGTACGCCTCTTCGCCGGTGGCAGAGGCGGCGCTCCAGACGCGCAGGCTCTTGTGATCTCGCCACAGCGGCAGCAGCTCCTGGGCCAGGAAATCGAAATGGCTCTGTTCGCGGAAGAAATAGGTCTCGTTGGTGGTGATCAGATCGATGGCGTGCTGGCATTCCTCGGCGCCGTCTGCGCTGCTGATGAGCCGATGATACTGCGCCAGTCCACGCAGGCCGAGTTCGTGCAGGCGATGGTTGAGGCGGCTGTGCAGCAAGGCTTTTTTCGACAGCGGCAGATGCAGTCCGATCTGCTGCTTGAACAATTGCTGGAACAGCAGCATGTCCTGATCGCTGACGTCAGCATCCAACGATACGCTGGACGGCTGGGCGGGGGCAGTGGCAACCCCGGGCGCAACGGCGGCAGAATGGCTCACACTGGCACCCGCACCGGTACCATGCGCTGCGCCGTCCCTGCCTGTGAGCTTGCCGATGCCGCCCATGGGGCTACTCCTTTTCCGCTTCCGCCGACAGCACCGGCACGCCGCTCAGGGCATCCTCGGCACTCATGCCCAAGAGGCTCGCCAGCTCGTCCACCGACAGCACGCGCTGCACGTCCAGCACCACGATGAAACGCTCGCTGACGTTGATCATTCCTTCGATGAAATCGGCACGGATGCCGGCACCAAAGGAGGGACGCGGCTCGATGTGATCAACCTCGATGCTCAGCACCGCACTGACCGCATCGACCATCACGCCCAGCAGCAACAACTGCTCCTCCTGGATCAGTTCCATGATGATGATGCAGGTGCGCTTGGCTTCTACCGTGGGCGCACGCCCAAAACGCACCGACAGGTCGATCACCGGCACCACCGAGCCACGCAGGTTGATCACGCCGCGCAGAAAATCGGGCATCAGCGGCACTTCGGTCAGCCCTCCGAATTCGATGATCTCGCGGATGCTGGCAATGGGCATGGCGAAGCTTTCGCTGCCTACCAGGAAGGTCAGAAACTGGCGGCTTTCGATGACTTCTTCCTGCTGCCGCTTGCGGATGGATTCGCCATTCAACGATACGCTGGGCATGGCTTGCTCTCCTTGCTGCCACCCACCTCGGGTGGCGGATTGATGCGTGCGCGGCCTGCAGGCGGCGACTGGGACGGAAAAGGCGCGAAGGGCGTGAAGGACATGGCATGCACCTCAGAATCGCTTGAACGAGGATTCATCCACGCCCGGTGCGTCCTCGTCCACATCCAGCATCGACAGCCGGCGCGCGTGCTCGCGCTTGCTCTGCAAATCGTGCCGGGCACGCCTGTCCTGCCGTCCACCCGTACCCGGCAGTTCGCCGGCGCTGGTGCCGGAGGCCGCCTTCTGCAACTCGTCCACGCGGAAGAAGCGCATCAGATCCTGCAGATGAATGGCCTGGGCACTCATCTCTTCGGAGGTCGCCGACAGTTCTTCCGAGGCCGCCGCAGTCATCTGGGTAGTCTGCGCCATCTGGTGCACGGCATTGTTGATCTGTTCCAAACCGGTCGATTGTTCCGCCGAGGCAGCCGCGATTTCCTGCACCAGGTCGGCGGTCTTGCGAATCGAGGGCACCATCTGGTTGAGCAGGCCGCCGGCCTTTTCTGCCAGGCCCACGCTGTTCTCGGCAACCGCAATGATTTCCTGGGCAGCGGTTTGCGAGCGTTCGGCCAGCTTGCGCACTTCGGCGGCGACCACGGCAAAGCCCTTGCCGTGTTCCCCGGCGCGCGCCGCTTCGATGGCTGCGTTCAGCGCCAGCAGGTTGGTCTGGTAGGCGATGTCGTCGATGATGCCGATCTTGCTGGCGATCTGCTTCATCGCCGCCACGGTCTCGCGCACCGCCTCGCCGCCTTCGGTGGCCGCACTGGCCGACAGGCTGGCGATGCCGTCGGTGGTGCGCGCGTTGTCGGCGTTCTGGGCGATGGTGGAGGTGATCTCTTCCACCGAGGCGCTGGTCTCCTCGACATTGGCCGCCTGCTGCGAGGCATTGTGCGAGAGCGCCTGCGAGGACGACGAAATCTGTTCCGATGCCGAGGCCAGGGCGCCGGCCGTGCCGCTGACGTCGCCGATGACGTCGGTCCATTTGTTGACCATCTGCTGGGTGCTGTAGAGCACGCTCACCTTGTCGTTCTTGCGCAGCGGCACGGTGACGGTGAGATCGCCTTCGGCCACGCGGCGCAAGACGCTCATGGCATCGCGCGGTTCGCCACCGATCTGCGAGCGGATGGTGCGATAGGCAAACCCGAGGCAGGCGAACAGCACCACCACCGAGGCGGAAAGCAGCCACAAGATCTTCTGTTCCAGTTCGGCATAGTCGCTGCCGGCCTTGACGACGCGCGCCTGGGTGCGCTCGTCGACCTGGCGCAGGAAGTCGTTGATCGGCGTCATCACGCGGCCGAACAGGGCTCGGTAGGTCTGATCGAAAACCAGCTCCTGCGCCATCGCCTGATTGGGCGCACCGACCACGGTGAACTTGCCCTCGCCGTCATCGAACTCGCCCTTGACGGCATGGAAGGCAGTGATCTCGATGCGCGAGAGTTGGTCGCCCAGCTTCAGGGCTTCCTGCATCTTGGCCAGTTCCTGTTCGGTGAAGCCGGCGCGCTTCATCAGCTCGCTCAGCGGTATTGCCTGGGCGTTCGCCTCCACCGGCAGTTTGCGGGCGGTCACCAGATCCCAGTTGAAACGGTCATAGTTGGAGGGTCGCGCGCGCTTGCCGTTGCGGATGTCGAGGATCATGTAATAGCGATCCTCATCATTGGGGTCTCCGGTAGTCACGTAGGCACGGGCGAACTTGGTCATGTCCTCGGTGGTACGGCGCAGCTCGTTGGCCAGCGCCGCCGAGTCATAGCGTGACTGGTGCGCATGCTCCAGCGCGGCATTGGCCTGCCGCAGCGTGTCGGTGAGGCTGATCACCACCGCCACCAGGATGGACAGGACAACCCCGAGCCAGATGAAGATCTGCTTGATGCTCACCCTGTTGGTCATCGATTCTTGCATGCTCGCTTCCCCTCGTGATGCGCGCTCTTCGACTGCGCCCCTCATGGCGCCGACGCGGCGCTGCGTTCGGCGTAGGCCGCCGTATTGCCTTGTTCCTGCTGCTGGGTATGCTGGACCAGGTGCGGAATATCCAGGATCAGCGCAACCCGGCCATCGCCCAGGATGGTCGATCCAGACAGGCCCTTGACCTTGCCGAACAGCCGCCCCAGCGGCTTGATGACCGCCTGGCATTCGCCCAGCAAACCATCGACCAGCAGGCCGGCGCGCAATTGTCCGTACTGCACGATCACCAGGCTCTTGCGCGCCCTGCCCTGCTCGCGCGCCGGCAAGTCGAACAATTCGCGCAAGGGCACGAAGGGCAAGGGCTCGCCACGCACCGCGACGATGTGGCTGGTGCTTTGCCGGGGCGGCATGTCGATGCACTCCACCACCATGTCCAGCGGAATGACGAATACCGCATTGCCCACCACCACCTGGAAACCCGAAATGATGGCCAGTGTCAGCGGCAGGCGGATGCGCACCACGGTGCCACGGCCCGCCTCGGTATCGATGGCCACCTCGCCATGCAAGGCGTCGATGTTGCGCTTGACCACATCCATGCCCACGCCGCGCCCGGAGAGTTCGGTGATCTGCTCGGCGGTGGAAAAGCCGGGTTCGAAAACGAAACGATAGATCTCGGCATCGCTCAATTCGGCATCAGGGGCCGCCAGTCCTTGTGCGATGGCCTTTTCCAGGATGCGGGTGCGATCCATGCCACGACCATCGTCCATCACCTCCACCAGCACGCTACCGGATTCATGCATGGCATTGAGCCGCAGCGAGGCCTTGGGCGGCTTGCCGGCGGCGATGCGCTCGGCGGCCGGTTCGATGCCGTGGTCGATGGCATTGCGCACGATGTGCATCAGCGGATCGGCCAGGCGTTCCACCATGGATTTGTCCAGTTCGGTGTCGGAGCCGGTCATCGTCAGTTCGATGTCCTTGTCCAGGTCGCGTGCGATGTCGCGCACGATGCGCGGGAACCGCTGGAACACTTCATTGATCTGCACCATGCGCAGGGTCAGCGCGGCATCGCGGATCTGTTCCATCAGGCTGTCGATGGCCTGGGTAGCTTCCTCGAACTGGCTATCCTTGCGGCGGCGCGCGATCAGGCGCGCACTGGCACCGGCAATCACCAGCTCGCCCACCAGGTCGATCAGCTGGTCCAGCTTGGAAACTTCGATCTTGATGAACTTCTGCTCCTGCGCACGGCGCTCGTCCAGCGGACGCGGACGCGCTCCCGCACTGGCAGCCGCCACCGGCACCACGGCCGCTGCGGAGTCTTCAAGGGTGGCCGCGCCCAGGCTGCGCCACTGCGCTTCATTGAACAATTCCAGGCTGCGCCATTGGCTGACCAGGCGTGCGGCATCCTCGCTGGCCAGGCGCTGCAGCACCGTGGCATAGTCGGCCAACGGACTGTGCGGGGGCAGGATGTCGATACGGCTGTCATCGCGCACGAATTCGAAGACGTCTTCCAGCGTCTGCCGGGTTGAGTCGGAGGCCAGGCAGATTTCCACGCCGAGGTAGCAGCTCTCGGCATCCATGGCGGCGGCCTCGGGAATGTTGGCCTCCACCGGCAGGATGGCGACGATGCGGCCCAGCGAGCGCAAGTAATACAGGAAGGACAGCGGATCGAGCCCATCGCGTAATACGTTCTCGTTGAACTGCAGCGACAGGTGCCAGTAGGGATAATCAGCCGCTACCTGCAGGGCCGCGTCACCGTGCGCCTCCGCTGCGGCGGCCCGGTCAGCAGGTACGCCACCGGAGAGCCGCTTCCACAGGCGCGCCGGCTCGCTGGCGGCGCCCTCACCCGGTGCGGTGGCCGACTGCGCTACCTCTTCCAGTTCGGCCAGCAGCGTGGCACGGCGCTGGGCATTGGGTTCCTCGGTTTCCTGGTTGCGCTCGATGGCGTCGACCAGTTCGCCGATGTAATCGCCACATTGCAACAGCAGCGACATCAGGGAAGCATTCAGGGGCAGGCGTTCTTCGCGGACCAGATCCAGCACGTGCTCCACCTGGTGGGTGAACTGCACGATGCTGTCAAAGGCAAACAGTCCCGCCGAGCCCTTGATGGTGTGGGCGGCGCGGAAGATGGCATGGATGCTCTCGCGCGTCGGGCCTTCCATCTCGATCTGCAGCAAGGCCGCTTCCATGGCCACCAGCAGTTCGCGGGCCTCCTGGACCACGGCATCGCGGGCGGAGTCCTTCTTCATGCGGCCTCCACGGCGGGGTGGAAACGCTCATGCAATTGCAGCAGGTCCAGGACGGCCAGGACGGCCGGACTGTAGAGGCCGATCTCCAGATGGCGGCCGCAACTGGCCAGCTCGCGCCGCAACAGCAGCAGCAACTGCAGGCCGGCGGTATCGAGCTCATCCACGCCGGCTAGGTCCAGCACCACGTGCGTGTGCGGCAGCGTCAGTGCGTGCAGCAGTTCCGGCTTGCGCTCGGCCGCCTGGAAAATGGTCAGCGCACCGCTCAGGGTGAGCAGCAACCGGTCCTCTTGCACGGAATACGTCAGCGGCATCGTGGGGGTCTCGGCTTTCTTTTCAATGGTCCATGGCGTCCTGCCTCACGGCTGCACCAGCTTGGCCACCGCATCGAGCAGCACCGGTGGCAGAAAGGGCTTGTGCACCCAGGCGCGGATGCCGGCGGCCTTGCCTTCCTGCTTGCGCGCTTCGCTGCTTTCGGTGGTCAGCATGATGACGGGGGTGAATTTGTAGGCAGGCATCTGTTTCATCTCGCGCACCAGGGACAGACCGTCGAGGTTGGGCATGTTGAGGTCGGAAATGACCAGGTTGAACTTGCGGCCATCCAGTTTCTTCAGGGCTTCCAGACCGTCGGCGGCTTCTTCCACCTGGTAGCCGGCGCTCTTCAGGGCGGCCGTGATGGTCTGCCGCAGGCTGAAGGAATCGTCGACGATCAATATGCACTTTTCCATCTCGGGTCCTCGCTGCCTCAGAAACTCAGAAAAAATCCACCTGCGAGGGCGGCGCGGGATGGCCTTGCTGGCCGGCATGCATCTGGCGCTGCTCCTGGGTGGTATAGGTCTTCTCGAGATCGGCCAGCCACTGTTGCGGCGAAGGCAGCGCCTGCGCCTGCCCGGCCGCCTCGCGCAGGCGCAGGATGTCTTGTTGCACGTGATCCAGGATCTGGCTGATGCGGTCCTGGAATTGCAGATGGACCAGAATGTCGCAGACCTCGCGATCCACTTCGCGGCCGTCGTCTTCCAGCTCTTTGACGGTAGTGGTCAGCTTCATGGCCGAATGGCGGAAGTCGGCAATGATCTGGTCGATCACGGCGCGCGAGTTTTCGGCGATGCCGTCGGCACTGGCGGTGGCCTCACCCGTGGCACCGATGGCCGACATGATCTGCTGGCGTACGCCCTTGGCACGGGCGGCGATCTGGCGGCTGTTCTCGGCCGAACGCTCTGCCAGTTCCTGCCAGCTCTGTTCATCGCTGAGCAGATCGGTCACGCCGGTCTGCCCGGCCAGTTGTTCGTTCTGCTGGGCCAGGCGGCGAATCTCGTCATTGGCGGCCATGAGGCTGTCGAACTTGGTCACCAGCACCTGGCGCGAGGCCAGCATGCCTTCCAGCGCCGTGGCAATCGCGCCTAATTGTTCAGCTGCATTCTGTACTATATGAAGAATCTCGCCATTTGTGCCGTGGCTGGCCGGGTCCAGCGTCCCGCCCAGGCGCTCGTGGATGCCGACGAAGCGTGCCGTCAGGCTGTCGATGGCCGATTGCGTCTGCGCGCGGGCCAGTTGCACGTTGCCTTGCCACACCGGCAGCACTTCGCGTAGCAGCTCGGCCAGGGGCGCATGGCCGTCCATGGAACTGGTCGGCGCGAGCGGGATCGGCAGCTCGGCTGGGGCCGCAACCGGCTGCGGCAATGGGGACGGCGCTGCTGCCGCCGACGGCAGCGCCGGAGCAGGCAGGCAAGTCAGATAGAAGGCGCCGCCGATCAGCAGGCCCACCAGCGCGCCCAGCCACCAGTGCTGGGCCAGCATCATGAACAGCAGCAGGTTCACCAGGCACAGCACAGGCAAGATATTGCGAAGCGATTTCACAGCCACGTTTCCTGTTGGTTGTTGTCAGCTCGGATCATCACGGCACGGCTACGTTACACACAGCCAGCCCGTGACGGTGTTTACGGCAGAAACTGGCGCTTCTTGGGTCAATCGGGCCGGTTTTACCAGATTTGACGGCTTTCATGCTGGCGCAGACGGCGGCATGACGGCGTGGACCCGGCACTATTGGGATGCCAGGCCGGTCTACCCTGCGCACACCAAGCCACAGTCTATTGTGCTGGCTGCCCGGGTCTCGCCTTGCGTGGAATAAGGGCCGAATTCCGGCTGAGTTGTCTGCACCGCCTGGCGATGGCCCGGATATTTCCGGAAATCACGCAAAACCTCCCTGCCCGGCCAGCGCCGGCCGGAGTGAAATCAACTACAATGCCGCACCCGGCGCGCCGGGGGAAAGACGCCATGGAACTGGAAAGCTACCGCTACATCGCAATCGACGGCCCCATCGGGGCGGGCAAGACCTCGCTGGCCACGCGCCTGGCCACACTCTGGGGCGCGCAGGCCTTGCTGGAACAGCCGGAGGGCAATCCCTTCCTGGCCGGGTTCTACCGGGATGCCGCACGGCATGCCTTCCAGACCCAGGTGTTCTTCCTGCTGCAGCGGATGGGGCAGTTGCAGGCGCCGCTGGATCCGGAGCAGGTGGAAGGACGCTTCATCGCCGACTTCATGCTGGAAAAGAACATCCTGTTCGCCCAGCTGACCCTGGCCGACGAGGAGCTGGCGCTCTACGAGGCGCTGCACCGCCAGTTGCGTCCGCAGGTCCGCGTTCCGGACCTGGTGATCCATCTGCAAGCGCCGCCCGAGATCCTGCAGGCCCGCATCGCCACGCGCGGGATCGCCATGGAGGAAGCCATCTCCCTGGATTACCTGCAACGGCTGTCGGAATGCTACAGTCATTTTTTCTATCACTACCAAGACGCGCCGGTACTGACCGTCAACACCGAGCATCTGGATCCGGCCCACAGCGACGCCGATCTGGCCATCCTGCTGCAGCACATCCAGGAAATGCACGGACCGCGCGCCTTTCTCAATCACGGAGGTTGAATTCTTCATGGCAGGCTATCTTCAGGAATCGGGCGCCGCACGCGCCAAGCCGGTGACCACCCATACCCTGCAGGCGATGCGCGCCAAGGGCGACAAGATCAGCATGCTGACCTGTTATGACGCCAGCTTCGCTACGCTGATGGAGCGTGCCGGGCTGGAAACGGTGCTGATCGGCGACTCCCTGGGCATGGTCTGCCAGGGCCACGATTCGACCCTGCCAGTGACGATCCAGGACATGGCCTATCACACGGCGGCGGTGGCACGCGGCACCAACACGATGCTGATCATCGCCGACCTGCCCTTCGGCACTTATCCGACCCGCGAGGAAGCCTTCCGCAATGCCGCCCTGCTGATGCAGGCCGGCGCGCAGATGATCAAGATCGAAGGCGGCGTGTGGCTGGCCGATACCATCAGGTTCCTGACCGAACGCGGCATTCCGGTGTGTGCCCACATCGGCCTGACGCCGCAATCGGTGCACCAGCTGGGCGGCTTCAAGGTGCAGGGCAAGACCAGCGATGGCGCTACCCAGTTGCATGCCGATGCGCTGGCCGTACAGCAGGCGGGGGCGTCCCTGGTGGTGATCGAGGCAGTGCCGGCCGCACTGGGCAAGGAAGTGACCGACCGCCTGACCATTCCTACCATCGGCATCGGTGCCGGGCCCGATTGCTCGGGCCAGGTGCTGGTGATGCATGACATGCTGGGCGTCTTCCCCGGCCACAAGAGCCGCTTCGTGCGCAATTTCATGGAAGGGGCGAGCAGCATCGAAGAGGCCGTGCGCCACTACGTGGCGGCGGTCAAGGACGGCAGCTTCCCGGCGCAGGAACATTGCTTCTGATTGCAGGCCACTTGCGGCGCTGTGGACAAGAAAAAGGCCAGCGATGTTGCTGGCCTTTTGCTTTGCTGCTGATCCTGATGCCGAAGCGGATACTGATGCGACTTCTTATTCGAAGAATTCCTTGACCTTGTCCTTCCAGGTCTTGGTCTGCGGGCTGTGCTTGGCGCCGCCTTCGGTGGTGAGCTGCTCGAACTCGCGCAGCAGTTCCTTCTGGCGTTCGGTCAGCTTGACCGGGGTTTCCACCACGACGTGGCAGAACAGGTCGCCCGGATAACCGGAACGCACACCCTTGATACCCTTGCCGCGCAGGCGGAAGGTCTTGCCGCTCTGGGTGCCTTCGGGGATGGAGAAGGAAGCCTTGCCGTTCAAGGTCGGGGCTTCGATCTCGCCACCCAGGGCCGCCTTGGCGAAGGAAATCGGCATCTCGCAATGCAGGTCGTCGCCATCGCGCTGGAATACGTCATGCGGCTTGATGTGGATTTCCACATACAGGTCGCCCGGAGGACCGCCGTTGACACCCGGTTCACCGTTACCGGATGAACGGATACGCATGCCATCGTCGATGCCTTCGGGGATCTTCACCTCCAGCGTCTTGTTGCGCTTGATGCGGCCGGCGCCAGCGCAGGTGGTGCAGGGTTCCGGAATGATCTTGCCGCTGCCGTGGCACTTCGGGCAGGTCTGCTGGATGCTGAAGAAGCCTTGCTGCATGCGCACCTGGCCGTGACCGCCGCAGGTGGTGCAAGTGACCGGCGAGGTGCCGGGCTTGGCACCGCTGCCGTGGCAGGTATCGCACTGGTCCCAGGACGGCACGCGGATGGTGGTGTCGAAGCCGTGGGCGGCTTGCTCCAGCGTAATCTCCAGGTTGTAGCGCAGGTCCGCGCCGCGATAGACCTGCGGGCCGGAACTGCGGCCGCGGCCACCGCCGCCGCCGCCAAAGATGTCACCGAAGATGTCGCCGAAGGCATCGGCAAAGCCACCTGCGCCGGCACCGCCGCCTGCTCCCATGTTGGGATCGACGCCGGCATGGCCGTAGCGGTCGTAGGCCTCGCGTTTCTGCGGGTCCGACAGCATCTCGTAGGCTTCCTTGACCTCCTTGAACTTGTCTTCCGCGCCCTTGCTGTCCGGGTTGCGGTCAGGATGGTACTTCATCGCCAGCTTGCGATAAGCCTTCTTGATCTCGTCGTCGCTGGCGTTCTTGGCCAGTCCGAGCACTTCGTAAAAATCGCGTTTTGCCATGTTGTATAACCCACCTTGTTATTGTGTTCCGTCGCTGCTGCGATGGCCTGCATCCGCGGCCGCGCACGCGCGACCGGAAACCAACAATGTGAAAAAGCCGAGTTCAGCTTTTGACTGCGGACTCGGCGTACCGGCCTGGCCGAAAAAAACAACCCGGCCGGGTGGATGCTTCTCAAAAATCCGCCCGGGCTGCGGTAAACCGCACCCGGGCGCGAGCGCTGACGTCAGGTGAAACGACGCGTCAGTCCCGGATTACTTCACTTCCTTGAAGTCGGCGTCGACCACGTTGTCGTCCTTCGGTGCAGCACCACCGGCAGCGCCCGCCTGGGCGCCAGCAGCACCGGCTGCACCACCGGCGGCAGCGGCTTGCGCCTGCTGGTCGGCATACATCTTCTCGCCCAGCTTTTGCGCGGCGGTCGACAGGGCAGCGGTCTTGGCATCGATGGTGGCCTTGTCGTCACCCTTCAGGGCTTCTTCCAGTGCCTTGATGGCGGACTCGATGACTTCCTTCTCGCCACCTTCCAGCTTGTCGCCGTATTCGCTCAGGGCCTTCTTGGTCGAGTGCACCAGTGCATCGCCCTGGTTGCGGGTTTCGGCCAGTTCCTTCAGGCGCTTGTCTTCCTCGGCGTTGGCTTCGGCGTCGCGCACCATCTTTTCGATCTCTTCTTCATTCAGGCCGGAGTTGGCCTTGATGGTGATCTTGTTTTCCTTGCCGGTGGCCTTGTCCTTGGCGCCCACGTGCAGGATGCCGTTGGCGTCGATGTCGAAGGTCACTTCGATCTGCGGGGTGCCGCGCGGTGCCGGCGGGATGCCTTCCAGATTGAATTCGCCCAGGGCCTTGTTGCCTGCGGCCATTTCGCGCTCGCCCTGGTAGACCTTGATGGTCACGGCCGGCTGGTTGTCGTCGGCAGTGGAGAACACCTGGCTGAACTTGGTCGGGATGGTGGTGTTCTTCTTGATCATCTTGGTCATCACGCCGCCCATGGTTTCGATACCCAGCGACAGCGGGGTCACGTCCAGCAGCAGCACGTCCTTGCGGTCGCCCGAGAGGACCGAACCCTGGATGGCAGCGCCCACGGCGACGGCTTCGTCGGGGTTGACGTCACGGCGCGGATCCTTGCCGAAGAATTCCTTGACCTTCTCGATGACCTTGGGCATGCGGGTCATGCCGCCGACCAGGATCACGTCGTCGATGTCGGAGACCTTCACGCCGGCATCCTTGATGGCGGTGCGGCAGGGTTCGATGGTCTTGGCGATCAGTTCCTCGACCAGCGATTCCAGCTTGGCGCGGGTGATCTTCAGGTTCAGGTGGACCGGCGCGCCATTGGCCATGGCGATGTAGGGCTCGTTGATCTCGGTCTGTTGCGAAGACGACAGCTCGATCTTGGCGCGTTCGGCCGAGGCCTTGATGCGCTGCAGGGCAATGGCGTCCTTGGACAGGTCCAGGCCGTTGATCTTCTTGAATTCGTCAATGATGTAGTCGATCAGGCGCTGGTCGAAGTCTTCGCCACCCAGGAAGGTGTCACCGTTGGTGGAGAGCACTTCGAACTGCTTTTCGCCATCGACGTCGGCGATTTCGATGATGGACACGTCGAAGGTACCGCCGCCCAGGTCATACACGGCGATCTTGCGGTCACCCTTTTCAGCCTTGTCCAGGCCGAAAGCCAGCGCAGCTGCGGTCGGCTCGTTGATGATGCGCTTGACGTCCAGACCGGCGATGCGGCCGGCGTCCTTGGTGGCCTGGCGCTGGGCGTCATTGAAGTAAGCCGGGACCGTGATGACGGCTTCGGTGACTTCTTCGCCCAGGTAGTCTTCGGCGGTCTTCTTCATCTTGCGCAGCACTTCAGCAGAGATCTGCGGGGGTGCCAGCTTCTTGTCACGCACGCCGATCCAGGCGTCGCCGTTGTCGGCGGCCACGATCTGGTAGGGCATCAGGTTGATGTCCTTCTGCACTTCCTTCTCGGTGAACTTGCGGCCGATCAGGCGCTTGGCGGCGTAGATGGTGTTCTTGGGGTTGGTGACGGCCTGGCGCTTGGCGGGAGCGCCGACCAGGATTTCGCCGTCTTCCTGATACGCGATGATGGAAGGCGTGGTACGCGCGCCTTCGGAGTTCTCGATCACCTTGGGCTGATTGCCTTCCATGACGGCAACGCAAGAGTTGGTGGTGCCCAAGTCAATACCAATGATTTTTCCCATGATTTTTCCTTCGTTCTTTCAGCCCTGGATGTCGGGCTACAGGTGTTTTGAATGGTTTGAATATGTGGAGGAAAGATGGACTTTCAAGCGCCGAAACCACCGAAACAAGCAAAAATGATGCCTTTTGCGCGTTTCCCCTTCCGGCGCCGGTCCGCTTACTTTCCCTGGGCCACCGTCACCAGCGCCGGACGCAGCAGACGGTCAGAAATCATATAGCCTTTTTGCAGTACGGCAACCACGGTGTTGGCTTCCTGTTCGGCCGGCACGGCCGACACCGCCTGGTGCTTCATCGGATCGAGCTTGTCGCCGGCCTGCGGGCTGACTTCCTGCAGCTTGTTCTTCTCGAAGGCCGAGGAGAGTTGCTTCAGGGTCATGTCCACGCCTTCCTTGAGCGATTCCAGCGAGGCGTTTTCGATCTTCAGGGCCATTTCCAGGCTGTCCTTGACCGCCAGCAGCGACTCGGCGAAGCCCTCGATGGCGAACTTGTGGGCCTTGGCGATGTCTTCCTGGGCACGGCGGCGGATGTTCTCGCCTTCGGCACGGGCACGCAGGAAGGCATCCTGCAGTTCGGCAGCCTTGGCTTCGGCGGCGGCCAGCTTGTCTTCCAGCGTGGGCTCGGCAGCGGCAGCCGGAGCAGCCTGCTCGGCAGCCGTGGTGGCAGCAGCAGCGTCAGCAGCCTGGTTGTCTTGCTGGACGGATGGGGATTCCTGTTTTTCCATGTCTTGCATTCCTGAATTACCTCCAACAAATCAATGAGTTACGTGCGTGCGGCGGGTTGATGCAGCGCGCCGTCCAAACGGGATGCGGCTCAAGTAGGGCATGTCCCTGCTTTTTCAAGGGCTTTTTGGCACTTTCCGGCGACTTTTTGCCTATTTCTGCGATTCAAGAAGAAAAAAATGTTACGCGCGCTTACAGAAATTACTGGGGCTGGCTTCAAGTTAATTCGAGCCCGCCCTAAACTGAAGTTGAGTTCCCGCCCGCCGGGGCTGACTTGCCTCCGGCTTCCCCTCGTCTCTTGTCGCGCCAACAAGGTGTCATCATGAAACTGCCACTGATTGCGGCCACCATCCTCGTTGCTTTATATAGCCTGCTGGCCACGGCCTGGATCAGCTATACGCATCTGGTGAGCGAATACACGCTCTGAACGCCAGACAGGCCCGGTTTTGGCTTGTATGAAAGTTTGTGACTGGCCTTGTCAGGACCATCTCGCTGCCGGGCAGACAGCAAAAGGCGTTCAGCCCGCTATTCTAGCAGGCTGAATACGGCCCACCGCCGTGGCGTCGCGGCGATATGAAGGTTTGGGCAAAAATTACCGATCCGCCCCGAGCGCTCTGGCGCGCTCGGCCGCAATGGCCTGCTGGCGCGACATCTCCTCGCGGGCAGCGGCATTGCTCATGGTCGGCCAGCCGGCCAGATGCTGTTCCACCAGCTCGACCATGCCGTGGATCCAGGCTGGCGATTCATTCAGGCAGGGGATGAAATGAAACTCCTTGCCGCCGGCGTGAAGGAAGTCTTCCTTGACCTCCATGGCGATTTCTTCCAGGGTTTCCAGGCAATCGCTGGTGAAACCGGGACACATCACATCAATGCGGCGCACGCCCTGGCGGCCCAGCTCCTGGGCGGTCGGCGCGGTGTAGGGCTGCAGCCATTCGGCCTTGCCGAAGCGCGACTGGAAGGTGACCTGGTATTGGTCCTCGGCCAGGCCCAGCGATTGCGCCAACAGGCGCGCGGTCTTGTAGCACTCGCAATGATAGGGATCGCCCAGCATCAGCGTGCGCTTGGGCACGCCGTGGAAGCTCATCAGCAGCTTGTCCGGCCGGCCGTGCAGCGCCCAGTGGTCCAGCACCGACTGGCGCAGCGCCTGTATATACGCTTCCTGGTCGTGATAATTGCGGATCAGGCGCAGCTCGGGGATGTTGCGGACCTGGCGATAATGGTCGAAGACCGCATCGAAAATCGAGGCCGTGGTCGTGCCCGAATATTGCGGATAAGCCGGCAGCACCAGGATGCGCGTGCAGCCCTGTTCCTTGAGCTGGTCCAGCACCTGGGGCAGCGAGGGCGTGCCATAGCGCATCGCATACACCACCTGCACCTGGTGATGGCCGCGTGCGGCCAATTGCGTGCCCAGTGCGGCCGCCTGGCGCTGCGTATGCACGCGCAGCGGCGAGCCCTCCTCGGTCCAGATGCTGGCGTATTTCTCGGCCGACTTGGAAGAACGGAAGGGCAGGATGATGCCGTTGAGAATGAACCACCACACCGCGCGCGGTATTTCCACCACGCGCGGGTCGGACAGGAACTGCTTCAGGTAGCGTCGCAGGGCGCCGGCATTGGGTGCGTCGGGCGTACCCAGGTTGACCAGCACGACTGCAGTGGAGGCCGGGCTGCCGTGGGTGTAGGGAGGTTCTTTGCGGAAGGCCATGTTGGATGGGATCGGTGTTCTTGGTGTTCTTGTCAGGAGGCCAGCAGTTCGCGTGCATGCTTGCGCGTGGTCGCGGTGATTTCCAGTCCGCCCAGCATGCGGGCGATTTCTTCCACGCGCGCCTTGGCGTCCAGCCCGTCGATGTCGGAAAGGGTCTTGCCGCCTTCGCTGCGCTTCTTGACCTGATAGTGCTGGTTGGCCTGGCTGGCCACCTGCGGCAAGTGGGTCACGCAGAGTACCTGGCGTTCCTGGCCCAGGCGCTTCAAGAGCCGCCCGACCACTTCGGCCACGGCGCCACCGATGCCGCTGTCGACTTCATCGAAGATCAGCGTGGGCACCGTGGTCGCCGCCGAAGCGATCACCGAGATGGCCAGCGAAATACGCGCCAGTTCGCCGCCCGAAGCCACCTTGGCCAGCGCGCGCGGGGCCACGCCGGCATGGCCGGCCACCAGGAATTCGACCTGCTCCAGACCGTAGGCTGCCGGCTCCACTTCGTTGAGGGCGATGTCAAAGCGGCCGCCCGCCATCGACAGATCCTGCATCGCCGCCGTGACCGCCTCGCCCAGTGCCGCAGCGGCCTTGGCGCGCGCCTTGGAGAGCTTCTGCGCCAGGGCGAGGTAAGCGTCCTTGAGCTTTTCTTCCTGCGCACGCAGGGCGTCGAGGTCGCTGGCGTCGGCCAGTTGCTTCAGTTGTTCGGAGAGCTTGCGATACTCATCGGGCAGCTCATCGGGCTGCACGTGGAATTTGCGTGCCGTGGAGTGGATGGCTTCAAGGCGCTCTTCCACTTCCTGCAGCCGCGCCGGATCGAGCTCCACCCGACCCAGGTAATCGTTGAGGGCATAGACCGCTTCCTGCAGCTGGATCTGCGCCGGCTCCAGCGCATCGAGCACGGGCTTCAAGGCTGTATCGACATCGACCAGCTTGGTCAGTTTTTGCGTGATCGAAGACAGCTGCGAGAGGATCGGCGACTCCGATTCCGAGATCACGCCCAGCGCTTCCTGCGCGCCACCGATGAGCGCAGCGGCATGCGAGAGGCGGCTGTGCTCGGTACTGATGTCGGCCCATTCGCCGGGCTTCACGGCCAGCTTGTGCAGCTCGGCCACTTGCCATTCCAGGCGTTCGCGCTCCAGCAGGACATTGCGCGCATCCTGCTCGAACTGTTCGCGCTGGCGGGCCAGGGCGCGCCAGGTCTTGTAGGCGGCGGCCACTTCGCGCGCAGGTTCCAGCAGGCCGGCCTGGCTGTCCAGCAGTTGACGCTGGGCATCGGCCTTCATCAGCGATTGATGCGCATGCTGGCCGTGGATATCCACCAGCATCTCGCCCACTTCGCGCAATTGCGCGGCGGTGGCGGCGCTGCCATTGATGTAGGCCTTGCTGCGACCGGCATTGTCGATCACCCGACGCAGCAGCACGCCGTCGTGCTCGCCGCTGAATTCGTGTTCCTCCAGCCAGGCCAGCACCTCGGGAGTGGCGGTGAAATCGGCGCTGACGTCAGCCTTGGCGGCTCCCTCGCGCACTACGCTGGGATCGCCACGGCCGCCCATGGCCAGGGCCAGGGCATCGATGAGGATGGATTTGCCGGCGCCAGTTTCGCCGGTGAAGACGGAAAATCCACGCGCAAATTCGAGCTCGATGGCATCGACAATCACGAAGTCGCGGATCGTTAAGGTACGCAGCATGGTGGTCTCGCAGCGGGTTGGACGGGCAGGCCAGTGTTCAGAAGCAAGCCGGCTTGCAGATGGGCCGGCTTGCTGCGGGCTTATTGTAATCGGCCTTCTATCGACGGGTATTCATTCCAGTGCAGCTTCTCGCGCAGGGTATCGAAATAGCTCCAGCCCTCGGGATGCAGGAAGGTGATCTTGTGCGCCGAACGGCGGATCACGATGCGGTCGCCATGCAGCACGCTGGTGAGGGACTGCATGTCGAAGTTGGCGCTGACCTCGCGCCCGGCCACCACCTGGATGACGATCTCGCAGGAATCCGACAGCGTGATGGGACGGTTGGACAACGAATGCGGTGAGATCGGCACCATCACGATGCCATGCAGGCTGGGGTGCAGGATCGGTCCGCCAGCCGACAACGCATAGGCGGTAGAGCCGGTCGGCGTGGCCACGATGAGGCCATCGGAGCGCTGGTTGTACATGAAGCGTCCATCGACTTCCACCCGCAGCTCGACCATGCCGGAGGTGGAGCCGCGTGCCACCACCACGTCGTTCAGGGCCAGCGCGCGGAAGATCTCGCCGCCCTCGCGATAGACCCGCGCTTCCAGCAGCGAGCGCGACTCGGCTTCGACCTTGCCTTCCAGCATTTCACCGAGAGCCGGTATCATGCGGTCTTGCGCGATATCGGTGATGAAGCCCAGGCGCCCCTGGTTGATGCCGATCAGCGGGACGTTATAAGGCGCCAGCTGGCGTGCGATGCCCAGCATGGTACCGTCGCCGCCGACCACGATGGCCACGTCCGCATGCTGGCCGATCTGCTCGGGGGTCATGCTGTCATAGCCTTGCAGGGCGATGTTCTCGGCGGTCTCGGTCTCGAAGACCACGGTGTGGCCGTGCGATTCCAGGAACACCGCGATGTCCGACAAGATCTGCGCGATGCCGACGGCCTGGAACTTGCCGACGATGGCGACGGTTTTGGGTACGGCTGCCTGAACGGGTAATTTGATGGGCCACATGCTGCGGATTAGACCATAATTTGAGATGACATTGTAATGAAACCAAGCACCTCCCCCCTGCCGCACTCAGTTGTCCAAGCACCCATCCAGGCCGTGCTGTTCGACCTTGACGATACCCTCTGGGCCATCGAACCGGTGCTGGTGCGCGCCGAGGGCCTGCTCTACGACTGGCTGCGCGAGCATGCTCCCGCCGTGGTAGCCACCCATACCATCGCCAGCCTGCGCGAACGCCGCATGGCGCTCATGCAGACCGACCCGATGTACCGCATCGATCTCTGGAAGCTGCGCCATACGGCGCTCTCCGAGGTCTTCCGGGAGCATGACGTGGACCTGGCGCTGGTCGATCCGGCCATGGCCCTGTTCTCCGAAGCGCGCAGCACGGTGGCGCTGTTCGATGACGTGGAACCGGCGCTGCTGCGCATGAAGGAGCGGCTGACCCTGGGCTCGGTCTCCAACGGTTTTGCCGATCTGGAACGCATCGGGCTGGCCGGTCACTTCGGCGTCTCGATTGCCGCGCACCGCTTCGGCCGCGCCAAGCCGGACCCGGCCATCTTCCACGCCGCCTGCGAAGCGCTGCAGGTCGCCCCGGCGGCCACTGTCTACGTGGGCGACGATCCGCTGCTGGACGTGCAAGGCGCGCAGCAGGCCGGTCTGCGGGCGGTGTGGATGAACCGTTTCGGCCGTAGCCTGCCCGATGGCATCCGCCCCGATGCCATCTGTCGCGACCTGCATGAGCTGCACGACTGGCTGCAGGCGCAAGCCTGATCCTTCGCCCAAATCGCGACCGGGCTGACGTGCGCGTCACATTTGCCTGATATGCCGCTAGAATATGCCCCATGCAACTCGATAACCGCGCCCGCACACTCCTGAAAGCCCTGGTCGAACGGTACATCGCCGACGGCCAGCCGGTGGGTTCGCGCGCCCTGTCGAAACTGTCGGGCCTGGAACTGTCGCCGGCGACCATCCGCAACATCATGGCCGATCTCGAAGAGATGGGCTTCGTCGCCAGCCCGCACACCTCGGCCGGCCGTGTGCCTACGCCGCGCGGCTATCGCATGTTCGTCGATACCCTCCTGACCGTCGAGGCCATCGACGAGAGCGCCCTCGAAGGCCGTCTGCAGGCGCGTTTGCAGCACAGCGGCTCGCCCCAGAAGATCATCACCAATGCGGCCCAGGTGCTGTCCTCGCTGTCACAGTTCGCGGGCGTGGTGATGACGCCCAAGCGCGAATCGATGTTCCAGCAGATCGAGTTCCTGCGGCTGTCGGAAAAGCGCATCCTGCTGGTCATCGTCGACCAGGGCGGCGACGTGCAGAACCGCATGCTGCTGACCGAGGTCGATTACACCCCCAGCCAACTGACCCAGGCAGCCAATTACATCAACCAGCATTACGCCGGCCAGTCCTTCGACCAGGTGCGCGTGCATCTGCAGGGTGAACTGCGCCAGCTGCGCGACGACATGACCGCGCTCATGCAAGCCGCCGTCGAAGCCGGCAGCGACGCCATGAACGAAGAGGCCGACAACAACGTGGTCATCTCCGGCGAGCGCAACCTGCTGTCGGTGACCGACCTGTCCTCCAACATGAATTCGCTGCGGCGCCTGTTCGACATGTTCGAGCAGAAGACTGGCCTCTTGCAGTTGCTGGACGTCTCCAGCAAGGCCACCGGGGTGCAGATCTTCATCGGCGGCGAATCCCAGCTGGTGCCCATGGATGACATGAGCATCGTCACCGCACCCTACGAGGTCAACGGCCGCATCGTCGGCACCCTGGGCGTGATCGGGCCGACCCGCATGGCCTACGAGCGCGTCATCCCCATCGTCGACATCACCGCCAAGCTGCTCTCCAGCGCGCTGAGCCAGCACTGATCAGGCAGGACGAAAAAAAAGCCACGGGATGAATCCGTGGCTTTTTTGCTTTTTCCTTCACACTGCCTTGCCAAAGTAAAACCAGGCAATCGATCGCAAACTTACTTCTTCACTTTCTTGCAGTTTTTGCAATGACCATAGAGGGCAAGGGCATGGTCGGCGATCTCGAAACCGTGCTCCTGGGCAATCTTGAGCTGGCGCTTTTCGATTTCGGCGTCGAAGAATTCCTCGACCTTGCCGCAATCCAGGCAGACCAGGTGGTCGTGGTGCGAGCCTTCGTTGAGCTCGAAGACGGCCTTGCCGGTCTCGAAGTGATTGCGCTGCAAGAGCCCGGCCTGCTCGAACTGGGTCAGCACGCGGTAGACGGTGGCCAGGCCCACGTCGAGGTTGTCGGAGAGCAATTGTTTGTAGACGTCTTCGGCGCTGAGGTGACGCACGGAGGTGTTCTGGAAGATTTCAAGGATCTTCAGGCGCGGCAAGGTCGCCTTCAGGCCGCTGGCCTTCAGTTCGGATGGATTGTTCGGCATGGTAGAGTGGGTTCCCGGGTTTTACTGGTCTCGAACAGGCGCGGCGGTCCACTGGGAAGACCTGGCGGACCGTTCCGGCGGGGCGGTGGGGAACGCCCTTTTACACCCGGAACGCACTCATGCCTATTTAAGAAGTAAGTTCTAGCTTATCATATAGCGCTTTAGGCTCATGGCTCAACCCGGTTGAAATCTTTATGCGCATGCTTTCCCGAATGAAGTCCCGTCATCACACCGCCGCCCTTGGCGTCCTTGCAGCACTGGCCGTGTCGCTGGCCGGCTGTTCCTCGACCAAGGCCCCGGAACAGGCAGCGCCCACCGATACCTCGGGCGTGAAGGTGACCGGCAAGAGCGATAGCCTGTTCGGCTTCCTGAAGCCCTATCGCATCGACATCCAGCAAGGCAACTTCGTCTCCAAGGAAATGGTGGCGCAGCTGCGTCCGGGCCTGACCCGCGACCAGGTGCGCTTCGTGCTGGGCACGCCGCTGCTGTCGGACATGTTCCACGCCAACCGCTGGGATTACGACTTCCGCCTGGCCAAGGGCAATGGCGAAATCATGACCAGCCGCGTTTCGGTGTTCTTCAAGGATGACCTGCTGGATCACGTCGAAGGCGGCCAGAACCTGCCCACCGAAAGCGAATACCTGACCCTGATCACTGACGCCAAGGTCGGCGCCAAGGCCAGCTTCGGCGCCAAGGCCAGCTTCGGCGACAAGCCCAAGGAAGCGAGCGAGACCAAACCGGCATCCCCGGTCGCGCCCTCCTCGGCCACCGACAAGTAAGACCTGCGAGACCTGCCTCCAGCACCTCTTCATTCCGAGTTTCACATGACTGCACTCAATATCGCCGTGGCCGGCGCCTCCGGGCGCATGGGCCGCATGCTGATCGAAGCCATCCTCAATGCCGAGGGCCTGAAGCTCTCCGGCGCCCTGGATACGCCCACCTCGCCTACCCTCGGCACCGATGCCGGCCTGTTCCTGGGCAAGACCACCGGCGTGGTCATCGAATCGGACCTGGCGCGCGGCCTGGCCGGCGCTGACGTACTGATCGACTTCACCCGTCCTGAAGGCACGTTGAAGCACCTGGAATACTGCGCTGCCCACGGCGTGAAGGTGGTCATCGGCACCACCGGTTTCGAAGCTGAAGGCAAAGCGGCCATCGCCGAATTCGCCAAGCGAACCGCCATCATGGCCGCGCCCAACATGAGCGTGGGTGTCAACGTCACGCTCAAGCTGCTGGAGATGGCGGCCAAGAATTTCTCGCACGGCTACGACATCGAGATCATCGAAGCCCATCACCGCCACAAGGTCGACGCGCCCTCCGGCACCGCCCTGAAGATGGGTGAAGTCATCGCCGATGCGCTGGGCAAGAAGCTCGACGACGTGGCCGTCTACGCCCGCGAAGGCGTCACCGGTGAACGTGATCCCTCCTCCATCGGTTTTGCCACCGTGCGCGGCGGCGACATCATCGGCGACCATACGGTGCTGTTCGCCGGCACCGGCGAGCGCATCGAGATTTCGCACAAGTCTTCCAGCCGCGTCTCGTACGCCATGGGCAGCCTGCGCGCCGCACGCTTCCTGGCCGACAAGGACAGCGGCCTGTACGACATGCAGGATGTGCTGGGCTTCAAGTAAGCCGAGCCCGGAACCACAGGAAATGCCCGACGCTGCCGCACCCCACCAGGTCCGGCAGCGAATTTTTTTGGGGCCGGCCGCTCCAAGCGACTGCCCCGCAACTGACCGTCATTGACTCCCTGCCGCCCCGCGCGGCGTCTTTCCCGAAAGCACGTACCATGGAACAGAACGTTGGATTTGCCCACTACTGGGCGCAAGGCGATGCCGTTTCCCATTCAGTGGCCTATCTGCTGCTGATGATGTCGATTGCCAGCTGGTTCTACATCCTCTCCAAGGCCTGGGCCGCCTGGCGCATCCGGCGCGGCAGCAATGCGCTGGAACAATTCTGGCAGGCGCCGACGCTGGCCGATGCCACCGCCGCCATGCAGCGCGTCGACAGCGAACTGATCTACACCCCCATGGCCGAACGCGCCGCCGAAGCGGCCGACATCGGCACCCGCCAGCAGGGTACGCCCTCGCTGAACGCCGCCACCGATCCGGGCGAACTGATCACGCGCACCCTGCGCCGCGAAATCAACCGGGTTTCGGCGCGCCTGGAACGCGGCCTGACACTGCTGGCCTCGGTCGGCTCGACCGCGCCCTTCGTGGGCCTGTTCGGTACCGTCTGGGGCATCTATCATGCGCTGGTGGCGGTCTCGGCCAGTGGCACGGTGCAGATCGACAAGGTGGCCGGTCCCGTCGGCGAGGCGCTGATCATGACCGCGCTGGGCCTGTTGGTGGCCATTCCCGCCGTGCTGGCCTACAACGCCTTCACCCGCATCAACCGCGTGGTGCTGGCCGAACTGGATGGCTTCGCCCACGACCTGCATGCGTATCTGACCACCGGCGAACGCGTCGGCGGCATGCGCAAATAATTGCCCCTGACTGAGAGGAGTCCATCATGAGTTTCGGCGGATTCAACGACAACCAGAACTCGGCCCCGATGGCCGACATCAACGTCACCCCCATGGTGGACGTGATGCTGGTCTTGCTGGTGATCTTCATCATCACCGCGCCCATGTTCACCCACGCCCTGAAGCTGGACCTGCCTACCGCACAGTCCAACCCGGCCCCGGAAAAACCGGAGACCGTCACCCTGGGCATCGATGCGGCCGGCAAGCTGTACTGGAACGACCAGCAGGTCAGCGAACAGGAAATGGATACGCGCCTGGCCGCTGCGGCAGCCAAGAAGCCGCAGCCCGACCTGCAATTGCGGGCCGACAAGTCCACCCGCTATGAAACCATCGCCGAGGTGATGTCGGCGGCGCAGGGCGCCGGCCTGACCAAGCTGGGCTTCGTCACCGATCCCAAGGCCGACGGCAAGAGCGGCAAAAAAGCAAACTGAAAGAGAGCAGGCATGGCCACCGTAACACTGGCGGGCGACCGCATTACCGACTGGGACAGTTTTCACACCGAGAGCGCACAGGCTTTCGGCTTCCCGGATTTCTATGGCCGCAGCATGGATGCCTGGGTCGATTGCCTGTCCTACCTGCGCGATGACGATGGCATGTGCAAGTTCAGGCTCAAGCCCAAGGAAGTGCTGACCATCGAGATCAGTCACAGCGCCGACCTGCACAAGCGCCTGCCGGACCTGGTGGAAGATGTGGAATTCTGCTGCACGGCCATCAATGACCGCTGCGAGGATTATGGCGAGCCGCCCGTGATCGAGCTGGTGTGGAAGTAAGCGTTTTTCTTCAGCACGTGACTCCCGTTCGGACTGAGTAGCGGCACAGCCGCGTATCGAAGACACGTCGTCACGAGCGCCCCTTCGACAGGCTCAGGACAGGCTTCGATATGGCCCTAAAAGGGCCTGCTCAGGACGAACGGTAGATAGTGCATCCAATTCATTGATCTCTCCGAGAGATTTGTGAGAGCTCATCCATCTCTACAGAAGATCAATCGATCAACTCATCCCCATCGTAAAACGGATACGGTCCATCGAACTGACCGATGAAGGCCGTATGGCTGACCAGGCTCCTGGCCGCCGCATCCCACCAGTGCAGCTGGAATCCCGGCGGCTCCATCACGAAGCAGGACGGCGCCTGCGGATCCAGGTCCAGTTGCACCTGATGCGACACCCCCGGACAAGTCGTGGCCAGCGTCCCACCGAAGCGGCGCTGGATCGAACGATGCAGGTGTCCGCACAGGATGCGCTCGACCTGCGGATGCTTGCGCACCACCGCTTCCAGCGCCTGCGGATTGGCCAGGCCCATGTCATCCATGTGGCCGATGCCGGTGGTAAAGGGCGGGTGATGCATGGCGATCACGGTCGGACGCTCAGGCTGCTGCGCCAGCACCTCATCCAGCCACTGCAGGCTGGCAGGCGCCAGCTCGCCGCCGCTGGCACGCGGGATGACGGTATCGAGCGCGATGATACGCACGGCATGCTCCTCGATCACGTACTCGATGCGCTCGCCGCCCTGCTGCAGGTAGGCATGCTCCGGAAACGCCGCCCGCAAGGCGTTGCGCTCATCATGGTTGCCCGGCAGCAGATAGTAGGGCATCGCCAGCGGCGCCAGCAGTTCGCGCAGGCAGGCATATTCGGAAGGCTTGCCGAAGTCCACCAGGTCACCGGTGATGACCAGCACATCGGGACGCTGCTTCAACCCGTTGACCTGCTGCACGCAGCGCCGCAGGGCCTCGGCGGTATCGACGACGCGATAGGATTTCTTGCCATCGGTCTTGATGTGCAGATCGGAAATCTGTCCCAGAATCATGTGGTCTCCTTTGCGGCGCGCGGCGCCACCTTCACCAGCGCCTCGGCCGGCACGCGGATGGCGATCTGCTGTCCGGTCTCCCAGTAGCCACGGCGACTGGTCTCGGCGATGATGGGACGCTCCACACCAATCTCGATTTCAAAACGGGTGCGGTCCCCCAGGAAGAACGAATTGAGCACCTTGCCCTGCACGCAGTGCCCGTCGGCTTCGCTGACGTCGACCACCTGTACATCCTCCGGCCGGAACATGGCGCAGGCCGGCTGTCCCTGCTGGGCGGCATCGAGCTTGTCGAGCAATTGCAGGCTGCCGCTGGGCAGCAACAACCTGTCTCCGGACACGGTCCCTTCCACGCGGTTCATCGCGCCGATGAAATCGGCCACGAAGTCATTGGCGGGATGATAGTAGATTTCGCGGGGTGTGCCGATCTGCGAGATCTTGCCGCGCTCCATGACGACGATGCGGTCTCCCAGCGCCATGGCTTCGCCCTGGTCGTGGGTGACGTAGATGGCGGTGATGCCGAGGCTGCGCAGCAGCTTGTTGAGATCACTGCGCACGGCTTCGCGCAGCTTGGCGTCCAGCGCGGTCAGCGGTTCGTCCAGCAGCAGCACGCGCGGCTCCATGGCCAGTGCGCGCGCCAGTGCCACACGCTGCTTCTGGCCGCCCGAGAGCTGGTCCACGCGGCGATGCGACAGGCCTTGCAGATGCACCATGTCCAGCAGCTGCTCGACGCGCTCGGCCCGCTCGCCGGCCGGAATCTTGCGGATCTTCATGCCATAGGCGATGTTCTCGCCCACGCTCATGTTGGGGAACAGCGCATAGTTCTGGAACACCATGCCCACACCGCGCTTTTCGATGGGCAGCGCGGTCACGTCTTCGTCGCCGAAGAGCACGCGCCCGCCTTCATCGGGAAACTCCAGCCCCGCGATCATGCGCAGCGTGGTGGTCTTGCCGCAACCCGAGGGGCCCAGCAGGACCAGGGTTTCACCGGGATGGATCTCGAGGTCCAGCGGCTGCAGTGCGCGCGTGCCATTGGCGAAGGACTTGGCGCATTGCTGCAGGCGGATGGAAACAGCTTCTTGCTTGGGCTTCATAGACTGACTTTCTTGCGTGTTGCCTGGCTCGCCCACTGCATGCCGATCAGGAGCGGAATGATCATGAAAAAGAAGATCAGCGTATAGGCCGATCCCACCTCCAGCCGCATCGATGCATAGGCATCGGCCAGGCCCACCGGCAGGGTCTGGGTCAGCGGCGTGTGCAGCATCCAGGTGATGTTGAATTCGCCGATGGAGAGCGTGACCACCATCAGCGCGCCGGCCAGGATGCCAGAGGCCGCATTGGGAATGACGATGCCGAAGAAGCGGCGCAGGCGTCCGGCACCCAGGCTGGCAGCGGCTTCCTCCAGCTGCGCCAGTTGCGAGGACTGCATCACCGCCAGTACCGGACGCACCATGAAGGGCAGCGTGAAGATCACGTGGCCGACCAGGATGAAGAAGATGCTGGCACGGAACTCGCGCAGCTGGCCATAGGCCATGATCAGCGCCAGTGCGGTGGCCAGGCCGGGCACGGCTACCGGCATCATCAGCAATTCCTCGATCACGCGCGCCAGGCGACTATGGCCGCCACGGTAGCGCGCCAGCATGTAGGCCAGCGGCACCCCGGACACCAGCGTCACCGCCAGGCAAGCCAGGGCGATGATGAGCGAGCGCCAGATGGTGGGCTGGTACATGTCCCACACCTGGGCCACCCAGCGCAGCGTGAGCCCGCTGGACAAACCGACGAAGAAATTCTCGGTCACACCGGCCAGCATCGACAACACCACCGGCACCACCAGGAAGGCACATACCAGCAGCGTGAAGGCCAGTTGAAGATAAAAACGGAAACGATTCTGCATGGCCTCTCCCTTATGCCGCCGCAGCAACGCCGCTGCCGGTGAGCGAACGCGCCAGCGCCAGCACGGCCCAGGTGAACAGCCCCAGCACGATGGACAGCGAAGCGGCCGTGGCAAAGTTGGCGTAGCCGGTAAATTCGTTATAGATGGTCATGGGCAGCACGTCGATGTTGGCGGCCAGCGTGAAGGCCGTCCCGAAGGCGCCGACACTGGTGGCAAAGCAGATCGCCCCCGACGAGATCAGCGCCGGCAGCAGTGCCGGCAACACCACGTGCAACAGCACCTGCCAGGGCTTGGCACCCAGCGAACGCGCGGCTTCTTCCAGCGACGGGTCGAGCTTTTCGGCGGCGGCCACCACGGTCAGGATCACGCGCGGAATCGAGAAATACAGATACCCCAGAAACAGCCCCGCCAGCGAATACGCAAACACCAGCGACTCACCGAAGAGCCAGTTGGTCAGCGAACCGATCAGACCCTGGCGCCCGGCCAGCATGATGACCATGAAGCCGACCACCACGCCGGGAAAGGCCAGCGGGAAGGTCAGCATGGCCAGCAACAGCGACTGGCCGGGGAAGCGATTGCGTTGCAGGAACAAGCCCACGAACACCGAGATGGCCAGGGTGGCGGCCGTGACCACCGCCGACAGCAGCAGCGTGGAAACCAGGCTGGTGAAGTAATGGCGGTTGGTCAGCACCGACAGGTAGGCCATCGCCCCCTCCGGTCCCGAGGCGCCCACGCCGACCAGCCGCACCATGGGCAGCAGCCAGAAGGCGCAGAAGATCGTCAGGCCGGGCACGGCGAACCACAGCCACACGCCGTTGCCCGCTGCACGGGGACGCGCACCCGGCGACTTGCCAGCCACCGGCGCGGGCGCACCGGAGACGGAGGGGGTCATGCTTTTCATGCTTGCTCCTGCGCTCTGCATTTAACGCACTTCGGCCAGGTAACGCTCGCCGAACTTGCGCTGCGCTTCGGCCATCTTGCCGTAGTCCACCGACTTGGCACGGGCGTATTCAGCAGCCGGCAGGAAGCGCGCTTCAGCTTCCTTGGACATGGCCGAGGCACGCACCGGACGCAGGTAGGCATTGGCCCAGATGGCCTGGCCCTGGTCGGACAGCAGGAAGTCCAGCACCTTCTTGGCGTCGGCCTGGTGCGGGCCGTTCTTTACCAGCGAGACCACGTAAGGCACGGTGACGGTCCCTTCGGTGGGGATCACGAAGGCGACGTTGGCGTGGTCCTTGTACTTGGCACGATAGGCGTCGAAGTCATAGCCCAGCAGGATGGGAATCTCACCCGAGATCAGACGCGCGTAGGAGGTCTGCTTGGGGACGATGGGCTGGTTCTTCTGCAGGTTCTTGAAGTAGGTGATGGCCGGCGAGAAATCGTCCAGCGTGCCGCCCATGGCCTGGTTGATGGCCACTGCACCGACGTAGCCGACGAAGGCCGAAGCCGGGTCCAGGTAGCCGATCAGGCCCTTGTATTCCGGCTTTTGCAGGTCGGCCCAGGACTTGGGAACGGGCTTGCCCTTCAAGGCATCGACGTTGACCATGATGCCCATGGTGCCGGAGTGAATGGTGACCCAGTAACCGTCAGGATCCTTCAGTCCGTTGGGAATCTCGTTCCAGTGCGCCGGCTTGTAGGCGGCCACCAGGTCCTTGTTCTTCGCTTCGATGCCGAAGGACACCCCCAGGTAGGTGAAATCAGCCACCGGGCTGGCCTTCTCGGCCGTCAGCTGGGCCAGGGCCTGGCCACTGTTCTTGTTGTCGGGCGGCACGGTGATGCCGGTCTTGTCCTTGATGGCCTTGATCTGCGCGGCCCAGTCCGCCCACTCGGGCGGGCAGTTGTAGCAGATCGCGGTCTGGGCCGAAGCGGCCAGGGAAGCCGACAGCAACAGCGCGCCGGCAGCGGTTTGAATAACACGTTTCAGGAACATGTCAGATCCTTTCCTATAGGTTGAACAACGAAGGTACAGCGAACTTCAAAAAAATCAGGATGCATCAGGATGCGTGTTGCGAAAGCAGCGCAGGTGGCGCCACCGATCCCCCTTCGCGCAGCACGTGCGGGAGGATGTGGCGCACACCAGCGGTAGCGGGAACGGGTGCATCATCGCCAGCCGCCGCGGCAGCAGCCGGCAAGGCGCGCTCGATGGCCTCGACCAGGGTGCGCACGGCGACGTCGCCGATCTGCTCCGAGGGCTGCACCACGCTGGCCAGCACCGGCTCGATGAGCGCGCCCACGGGGATGCCGTCAAAGCCCATCACCGAGATATCGCCCGGCACCTGCAAGCCCAGCGCGCGCAGGTCGCGCATGGCGCTCAGGGCCAGCAGGTCGTTGGAACAGAACAGTGCGGTGGGACGGTGCAGCGGGTCGGCCATCATCTGCTGATAGTCGGTGGCGGCCGTCAGCGTGTGGCGCTCGACCTCGATGGCCGGCAGCGGCGCCAGACCGGCAGCGTGCATGGCGTCGAGATAGCCGCAGTAGCGCTGCATGGCGCGGTCGGAGGCATTGAAACGGCCCGAGAGCATCTGGATGCGGCGGTGCCCCAGCGCGATCAGGTGGCTGACGGCATCGCGGGCGGCGACGCGGTTGTCCACCGAGACCGAGGCCCGGTGCGCCGCCGCGTCGGCCGCAGCCAGCTGGTTGTAGGCCAGCACGAAGGGGATGTGCTCGCGTTCCAGCAGGTCCAGCGTGGCATTGGCACCGGCATCGGCCACCGTCAGGATCATCCCGTCGACGCGATGGCCCAGCAACAGTTCGACGGCCGCCGATTCGTCTTCCGGCAGGTATTCGGTGGTGGTGAACATGACCGAGTAGTCCAGCTCCCGGGCAGCCAGCTCAATGCCCTGCAGGCATTGTGCAAAGACCGTGTTGGAGAGCGTCGGCACCACTACCCCGACCGTGCGCGAATTGCCGGCGCGCAAGTTGCGCCCGGTGAAATTGGGACGAAAACCTAGTTCGGCGATGCTGCGGTGGATTTTCTCGGCCGTTTCCGCGCTCACCGAACCCGGCTTGTTGAGCAGACGGGAAACAGTGGCAATGGAGACACCAGCCAGATGGGCAACTTGTTTGATGGACGGACGCACGGGGGTTTCGGGGCAAATGAAAACGATTTCATGATGCCGGCCGATTGTTACGCCCTCATGACGATGCACTTTTGTGGATATGAAGCAAAACGCCAAAAACCGCCTGCCCGGGGCGTCTCACTCTTTCACGCCAGGGTTCCGCCAAATTCACCTGTAACGCAATAAAAAATTGCTTTTTCACAATTTTTCGATATTTAACAAGAATACTTTCGAGAAACCTCCGCCAACGCGCAGACGATGGTTTCATACGCCATGTCAGCCGTCCAAGCTGGCCAGCCTCACCATTCCAGCCCGTCGCCCCCCTCGTTGGCAGGAACAGTGTAGCTGCTATCCCTGTCGCCGCCTGCTCTGGCACAGGGGTCTTGGCCCGCCTCTTTACGGAGGCGGGCTTTTTTTCGTCCTGCGGGAGCGGTGCGGCCGGCGAGGTCGGCCGGAATGCCGCGCCGGGGTGGCGAGCCGGTATAATGCAGGGTTTCGAATTGCAATCCCTTCCCAACCGAATTCCATCCGTATCAGCCCGTCATGCAAGATAAATACAGCCCAGCCGAAGTCGAACAGTCCGCGCAGCAGCATTGGAACGCCATCGACGCCTACAAGACCGTCGAAAACGCCCGCGACAAGGAAGGCCGCGACAAGAAGAAGTTCTACGCCTGCTCGATGCTGCCCTATCCCTCCGGCAAGCTGCACATGGGCCACGTGCGCAACTACACCATCAACGACGTGATGTACCGCTATCTGCGCATGAACGGCTACAACGTCCTGATGCCCATGGGCTGGGACGCCTTCGGCATGCCCGCTGAAAACGCCGCCATGGCCAATGGCGTGCCGCCGGCGCAGTGGACCTATTCCAACATCGAATACATGAAGTCGCAGATGCAGTCCATGGGCCTGGCCATCGACTGGTCGCGCGAGATGACCGCCTGCCGTCCCGAGTACTACAAGTGGAACCAGTGGATGTTCCTGAAGATGCTGGAGAAGGGCATCATCTACAAGAAGACCGGCACCGTGAACTGGGATCCGATCGACCAGACCGTGCTGGCCAACGAGCAGGTCATCGATGGCCGCGGCTGGCGCTCGGGCGCCGTGATCGAAAAGCGCGAAATTCCGATGTACTACGCCAAGATCACCGACTACGCCGACGAGCTGCTGGAACACGTCGAGACCAAGCTGCCCGGCTGGCCCGAACGCGTGCGCCTGATGCAGGCCAACTGGATCGGCAAGTCCACCGGCGTGCGCTTCGCCTTCCCGCACCAGATCAAGGGTGCGGACGGCCAGCTGATCAACGACGGCAAGCTGTTCGTCTTTACCACCCGCGCCGACACCATCATGGGCGTGACCTTCTGCGCCGTGGCCCCGGAACACCCGCTGGCCACGCTCGCCGCAGAAAACAACCCGGCCCTGCAAGCCTTTGTCGCCGAATGCAAGCAAGGCAGCGTCATCGAAGCCGACATGGCGACGATGGAAAAGAAGGGCATGCCCACCGGCCTCTACGTGACCCATCCGCTGACCGGCGACCAGGTCGAGGTGTGGATCGGCAACTACGTCCTGATCACCTACGGCGACGGCGCCGTGATGGGCGTGCCGGCGCATGACGAGCGCGATTTCGCCTTCGCCCGCAAGTACGACCTGCCGATCAAGCAGGTCATCGGCGTGGACGGCAAGACCTACTCCACCGAGGCCTGGGAAGAATGGTACGGCGACAAGGAAGCCGGCAAGACCATCCACTCCGGCAAGTACGATGGCCTGGGCTATCAGGCCGCCGTCGATGCAGTGGCCGCCGATCTGGCCGCACAAGGCCTGGGCGAGAAGAAGGTGACCTTCCGCCTGCGCGACTGGGGCATCTCGCGCCAGCGTTACTGGGGCACGCCTATCCCCATCATCCACTGCCCGGATTGCGGCGACGTCCCCGTGCCCGAGAAGGACCTGCCGGTGGTGCTGCCGGAAGACTGCGTACCCGACGGCAGCGGCAATCCGCTGAACAAGCATGAGCAATTCCTCAAGGTCGACTGCCCTTGCTGCGGCAAGCCGGCCCGCCGTGAAACCGACACCATGGACACCTTCGTGGACTCGTCCTGGTACTACATGCGCTATACCTCGCCGGGCAGCAACGAGGCGATGGTGGACTCCCGCAACGATTACTGGATGCCCATGGACCAGTACATCGGCGGCATCGAACACGCCGTGCTGCACCTGCTGTACGCACGCTTCTGGACCAAGGTCATGCGCGACTTCGGCCTGGTCAAGTTCGACGAGCCCTTCACCAACCTGTTGACGCAGGGCATGGTCTTGAACGAGACCTACTATCGCGAAGACGCTGCCGGCAAGAAGACCTGGTACAACCCGGCCGACGTGGACCTGTCCTTCGACGACAAGGGCCGCCCGGTCTCGGCCATGCTGAAGGAAGACGGCCAGCCGGTCATGATCGGTGGCACCGAGAAGATGTCCAAGTCCAAGAACAACGGCATCGACCCGCAGGCCCAGATCGACCAGTACGGTGCCGACACCGCCCGCCTGTTCACCATGTTCGCTTCGCCGCCGGAACAGACACTGGAATGGTCCGGTGCCGGCGTCGAAGGCGCCAACCGGTTCCTGCGCCGTGTCTGGGCTTTCGGCTACAACAACGCCGCGCGCATTACCGCTGCAGGTGCGGTCGATGCAGCCCAGCTCGACGATGGCCTGAAGACCCTGCGCCGCGAAGTGCACAAGGTGCTGCAGCAGGCCGACAACGACTTCAAGCGTATCCAGTACAACACCGTGGTCTCGGCCTGCATGAAGATGCTCAACACGCTGGAAGCCGCCAAGCCGGCTGCCGGTGCGGCCGGTGATGCAGTGATCGCCGAGTGCTTCTCGATCTTCCTGCGCGTGTTGAACCCGGTGGCCCCGCACATCACCCACGTGCTGTGGCAGGAACTGGGTTATGCCGGCACGCACGGCGACATCCTCGATGCCGCCTGGCCGCAGGTCGATGCCGCCGCGCTGGAGCAAAGCGAGATCAAGCTGGTGGTGCAGGTCAACGGCAAGCTGCGCGGTGAAGTCACCGTGTCCAAGGACGCCGACAAGGCCGCCATCGAAGCTGCTGCCCTGGCCAATGAAGACGTCAAGAAATTCCTGACCGGCGCACCGAAGAAGGTGATCGTGGTGCCGGGCAAGCTGGTCAACATCGTTGCCTGATCCGGCCCAACTCAACCGACGGAAATCCATGCACGCTCAAGTCCAAATCAAGCGTTTCCCGCAATGGCTGCTGATGGTGGCCGCAGCCGTATTGCTCACGGCCTGCGGCTTCCATCTGCGCGGTGCGGCCGACCTGCCCTTCAAGACCATCTACCTGGGCTTCGGCCCCAACTCGGCGGTGGGCGTGGAGCTCAAGCGCAACATCGAGGCCAGCGGCGCCAAGGTGGTCTCCGATGTCAAGGACGCCGAAGCCAACCTGAAGGTGCTGGCCGATGCGCGCGACCGCCAGGTACTGACCCTGAACACCAATGGCCGCGTGCGTGAATATGCGCTGTTCCAGCGCTTCACCTTCTCGGTCACCGATGCCAAGGGCGTCATCCTGATCCCGCCCACGGCCATCACCCTGCGCCGCGTCATTACCTATGACGAGAACCAGGAACTGGCCAAGCAGGCTGAAGAAGCGCTGCTCTACCGCGACATGCAGTCCGACCTGGTGCAGCAGATCCTGCGCCGCCTGTCGGCCTCCAGGACGGCCATCCAGAACGAGAAGGCTGCGGCCGGTTCGGATTCCTGATCGGCCTCCAGGATCGCCATGCAACTGCGCCACGACTCCCTGGACGCCCATCTCGGCAAATCGCTGGCGCCGCTCTATGTGATCGCCAGTGACGAGCACCTGCTGGCGCTGGAGGCGGCCGACAAGATCCGCCGCAGCGCCCGTGCCAACGGCTATACCGAGCGCGAGGTGCTGGTGGTCGAACGCAGCTTCAAGTGGGGCGAACTGCTGGCGGCAAACCAGTCGCAATCGCTGTTCGGCGACAAGAAGCTGATCGAACTGCGCATCCCCACCGGCAAGCCCGGCAAGGATGGTGGCCAGGCGCTGCAGGATTACGCGGCCAATCTGTCGCCCGACAATCTCACCATCATCAGCCTGCCCAAGCTGGACTGGGCCACGCAGAAGGCGGCCTGGGTCGGTGCCCTGCAGCAGGCGGCCGTCTACATCGACATCCCGCTGGTGGAGCGCGCCCAGTTGCCGGGCTGGATCGGCAACCGGCTGGCCGCCCAGCAGCAGAGTGCCGACCGGCCCTGCCTGGACTTCATCGCCGATCGCGTGGAAGGCAACCTGCTGGCCGCGCACCAGGAGATCCAGAAACTGGCCCTGCTCTACCCGGCCGGCCAGCTCAGTTTTGAACAGGTGCAGGACGCGGTGCTGAACGTGGCGCGTTACGATGTCTTCAAGCTCAACGAAGCCATGCTCTCCGGCGACATCGCGCGCCTCACGCGCATGATGGAAGGCTTGAAGGGCGAGGGCGAAGCGCTGCCGCTGGTGCTGTGGGCCGTCACCGAAGAAATCCGTACCCTGCTCAAACTGAAGTCCGGCATGGCCCAGGGCAAACCCGTGGGCGCGCTGTTGAAGGAATACCGCATCTGGGGCCCGCGCGAACGGCTGATGGAACCGGCCCTGCGCCGCATCGGTCTGGCCACGCTGGAACAGGCCCTGCAGGAAGCGGCCCTGGTGGACCGCATGGTCAAGGGCCTGCGCGCCCGCAGCTTTGCCGGCGACCCGTGGGACGCCCTGCTGCAACTGGGCCTGAAGCTGGCGCGCGGACGCTGAACCGCCTTACATAGACAGACCGAACCCGACGCGCCCCGTGCGCCCCGGAGGAACCCGAATGGAAAACATCGAACTCTACATGAACCGCATCGGCCAGCAGGCCCGTGCCGCCTCGCGTGCCATGGCGCGCGCCGATACCGCCGCCAAGAACCAGGCACTGCTGCTGATCGCTTCCGCCATCCGCCGCGACGCCGACCTGCTGCGCGCGGCCAATGCGCTGGACCTGGAAGCGGCCCGCGCCAACGGCCTGGCCGAGGCCATGCTGGACCGCCTGACGCTCTCGGACAAGGCCATCGCCACCATGGCCGAAGGCCTGGAGCAGATTGCCTCCCTGCCCGATCCCATCGGCGAGATCAGCAACATGAAGTACCGCCCGACCGGCATCCAGGTCGGCCAGATGCGTGTGCCGCTGGGCGTGATCGGCATCATCTACGAAGCCCGTCCCAATGTGACGGTGGACGCTGCAGGCCTGTGCATCAAGAGTGGTAACGCTACCATCCTGCGTGGCGGTTCCGAAGCCATCCATTGCAACCAGGCTCTGGCCAGGCTGGTCAAGGAAGGCCTGGCCGGTGCCGGCCTGCCGGAAGAAGCGGTGCAGGTGGTCGAGACCACCGACCGCGCCGCCGTGGGTGCGCTCATCACCATGCAGGAGTACGTGGACGTGATCGTCCCGCGCGGCGGCAAGGGCCTGATCGAGCGCCTGATGAAGGAAGCCAAGGTACCGATGATCAAGCACCTGGATGGCATCTGCCACGTCTACATCGACGACCGTGCCGACACCCGCAAGGCGTTGGACGTGGCCTTCAACGCCAAGTGCCATCGCTACGGCACCTGCAACACCATGGAAACCCTGCTGGTCTCGCGCAACATTGCCGCTGCCATCCTGCCGCCGCTCTCCGAACTGTATCGCGTCAAGGAAGTGGAGCTGCGCTGCGATGCCGAAGCTGCCGAGATCCTGGCCGGCTATCCGCTGCTCAAGGCAGCCACCGAAGAAGACTGGGACACCGAATACCTGGCTCCCATCCTGGCCGTGAAAGTGGTGGCCGACATGGACGAGGCCATCGAGCACATCAACCGCCACTCGTCCCAGCATACTGACAGCATCATCACCGAGGACTACACCCGCGCCATGCGCTTCCTGCGCGAAGTCGATTCGGCGTCCGTCATGGTCAATGCCTCGACGCGCTTTGCCGATGGTTTCGAATATGGTCTGGGTGCCGAGATCGGCATCTCCAACGACAAGCTGCATGCGCGCGGCCCGGTCGGGCTGGAGGGCCTGACCTCGCTGAAATACGTGGTGCTGGGCCAGGGCCAGGTACGCCAGTAATCCGGTAATTTCTTACGCCAACGACAAGGACCGTCATGCTCTGGATCAAAGCCCTGCACATCGTCTTCATCGCCTCCTGGTTCGCCGGCCTGTTCTATCTGCCGCGCATCTTCGTGAACCTGGCGCAAGAGACCGACCTGGTGGCGCGCGAACGCCTGCTGGGCATGGCGCGCCGCCTGTACCGCTTCACCGGCATGATCTCGCTGGTCGCGCTGGCGCTGGGCATCTGGCTGCTGGCCATCACCTGGTCCTTCTGGAAAGGCCCGGGCAATGGCTGGCTGCATGCCAAGCTGTTCCTGGTAGTGCTGGTGATCGGCTACCAGCACGCCTGCGGCTCGCTGCTCAAGAAATTCGAACACGGCAAGAACGTGCGCAGCCACCTCTGGTACCGCTGGTTCAACGAAGTACCGGTGCTGCTGATGCTGGCCATCGTGATCCTGGTCGTGGTCAAGCCGTTCTGATCGTTCTGCAATTTCCCGGCAGTCTTCGTACGCGTCATCCACACCCTCATCCTTCCGGAGCTGGTCATGAGCAAAGTCTGTGAGTACTTCTTCGCGCCGCATTCCCCCTTCGCCTACCTGGGCCACGAGCATTTCGTCGCCCTCGCCGAACAATACCAGGTGCAGATCCTGCCCAAGCCCTTCGATCTGTCCAAGATCTTCGGGGTCTCCGGCGGCCTGCCGCTGGCCAAGCGCGCACCGCAGCGCCAGGCCTATCGCTTGAAGGAACTGGCGCGCTGGAGCGAATTCCGGGGCAAGCCCATGATCCTGCAACCGACCTATTTCCCCGTCAACAGCGACAATGCCTCGCGCCTGATCATCGCCACCCAGTTGGCCCACGGCACCGCCGCCGCGTTGCGCCTGACCGGCGCCATCATGCGCGCGGTGTGGGAAGAACAAAGGAACATCGCCGACCCCGACACCCTGGTGGCCATCGCCAATGCCCAGGAACACGACGGCGCTGCCCTGCTGAAATCGGCCGAAACCGCCAGCGTGCAGGCCGAATTCGACCGCTTCACCGATGAAGCCAATGCCGCCAGCGTCTTCGGCGCGCCGTGGTACCTCTACGAGGGCGAAGGTTATTGGGGCCAGGATCGCCTGGACTTCATCGAGCGCGCCTTCGCGAAAGGCTGAGCGGCCAGCGTACAATGACGCCGGACTGCTCCCGTGCAGTCCGGCGTTTTCATTTCTGAACCCCTGTTTTCCAACGGACAAAAGGTACTCCCATGCAATCTCCCGACACCCAGCATTCTTATTTCTGCCCCTGCCCGCGCGGCCTGGAAGCGGCCCTGGCCGAGGAACTCAACGAGATCGCCCAGCACGCCGGCCCCGCCGCCAACCTCAAGGTACACAACCAGGTGCCCGGTGGCGTGCACTGCTCCGGTACGCTGCTGGCGGCCTACCAGATGAACCTGCACTCGCGCATCGCCAGCCGCGTGCTGCTGCGCATGGGCCATGGTTCCTACAAGAACGAGAACGACATCTACGACCTCACCCTGGCCCAAGCCTGGGAAGACTGGTTCAAGGTCTCGCACACCATCCGCGTGGACCTGACGGCCGTGAAGTCGCCCCTGCGCAGCCTGGAATTCACCACGCTCAAGATCAAGGACGCCATCTGCGACCGCTTCCTCGACCAGTTCAAGCTGCGTCCCTCGGTCAACACGCGTACGCCTGACATGCGCATCGCCGGTTTCGTCGATGCCCACAATTTCACGGTCTACCTGGATACCTCGGGTGAGGCGCTCTTCAAGCGCGGCTGGCGCGAAGAAACCGGGGACGCGCCGCTGCGCGAGAACCTGGCAGCAGGCCTGTTGCGCACCGCCGGCTGGAAGCCGGGCGTGCCGTTGTTCGATCCCATGTGCGGTTCCGGCACCATCCTGGCCGAGGCGGCGCAGATCATCGCCGGCGTGCCGCCGGGCGCGCGTCGTCGCTTTGCCTTCGAGAAATTCAGCAACTTCGATGCCGACGCCTGGTTCGGTATCAAGGGCGATTTCAAACCCAATCCGATTCCGACCGCGCCCACGCTCTTCGGCAGCGACATCTCCGGCGACATGGTGGAACTGACCCGCAAGAACCTGGTGCGTGCCGGTGTGCATTTCGAGGTGCCGTTGAAGCAGATCGAGGCACAGGAAATCAAGCCGCCGCTGGACGCCGAGGGCAAGCCGCTAGTCGGCATCATCCTCTCCAACCCGCCCTACGGCGAGCGTATCGGCGTGCGCGGCGACCGTGCCCTGCCCACCGAGGAACTGTTCGCACAGTTCTTCAGCGCCTTCTCCAGCACCTTGAAGCAGCGCTTTGCCGGCTGGAGCGTGTTCCTGTTCTCGGCTGACCTCGGCCTGCCCAAGCTGATGCGCCTGAAGGAAGCGCGCAAGACACCGTTCTTCAATGGCGCCCTGGAATGCCGCCTGTTCCGCTTCGACATGGTGGCCGGCTACAACCGCCGCGAAGAAGCCAAGCCGGTCCCGCGCGACAGCGAAGACTGAGCCTGCCATGTGCGGATGGATTGTCAACTTCCGCAAGACAATCCATCCCGCCGCAGCCGGTTTATCCGGCTCGCATTCTTCCCTACAGTGTGGACGTGGCCAGTGCCGATTGCGCATGCAAAAAAATCGCGCAACGCTGGCCCTCCTTCATCCACTCCACACTTTTCCGGGATCATCATGACCACCGTTACCGTCAACACCCGCGCCGACTACGCCGCCTTCCTGCTGCGCGTCACCATGGGCATTTTCTTTCTGGTCCACGCCGGCCTGAAAATCTTCGTCTTCACCCCGGCGGGCACGGCCGGCTTCTTTGCCTCGCTGGGCGTGCCCGGCTGGTTCGCCTATCCGGTCATGGCGCTGGAAGTGGTGGGCGGCATTGCCCTGGTACTGGGCTACTATGGCCGCTGGCTGGCCCTGCCGCTGGCAGCGGACCTGCTGGGTGCAATCGTGCTGGTGCATGGCAAGGCCGGTTTCTTCTTCACCAACCCCAAGGGTGGCTGGGAATACCTGGCACTCTGGATCGTCGGCCTGATCGCGGTGTTCCTGCTGGGCGACGGTGCCTTTGCCCTCAAGCGCGAAGCGCAGCGCTGATCCGGCATCGGTGGCAACATCGGCCTCATGCATCGCCGGGCTCATGCCCGGCGTCACGCATTGAGGCCCCCGCATTGAGACCCCGATTAGCACCAATGTTATAAATGTTTTATATCCTTTATAGGGATTCACAAGGAAATCATCATGTCCACTGCGTCCACCCTCACAGATAGCCTCCCCCTGCCCTCGCTGTTCGTCTCGCATGGTTCACCCATGCTGGCCCTCGAACCCGGCCGCACGGGTCCGCTGCTGGCGGGCATCGGTGCGGCATTGCCGCGTCCGCGCGGCATCGTGATGGTGTCGCCGCACTGGGAAACCTTCACCCCGCGCGTGGGCAACCAGAGCCGGCCGCGCGTGATCCATGACTTCGGTGGTTTCCCGCCGGCACTCTATGAACTGGACTATCCTGCCCCGGGCGCTCCCGCCCTGGCCGAGCACGTGGCGCAGCGCCTGCGCGATGGCGGCCTGCCGGCCAATACCGACGGCGGCTGGGGCCTGGATCACGGCGCCTGGGTGCCGCTGCGCTACCTGTATCCGCAGGCCGATGTGCCGGTGATCCAACTGTCGCTGCAATCGCAGCAGCCTCCTGCCTATCACTATCAGGTGGGCCGCCTGCTGGCGCCGCTGGCCAAGGAAGGCATCCTGCTGATCGGCTCCGGCAGCTTCACGCACAACCTGCGCGAACTGCGCCGCAGCGAGACTGACGGCGGCGATGCCCCGCATACGCTGGAATTCCTGCGCTGGTTCCTCGATCGCATGCAGGCGGGCGACCTGCAGGGCCTGTTCGGCTACCGGACCACCGCCCCGCATGCCGTGCGCACCCATCCCAGCGATGAACACCTGCTGAGCCTATTCTTCGCCATGGGCGCGGCCGATGACTGGACCCAGCTGGTACACCTGGACAGCGGTTCGACGTATCATAGCCTGCGCATGGACGCCTTCGCCTTCGGCACCGGCTCCCGCCTGCTGGCACAACTTCCGGCAGCTGCCTGAGCCGCCGTCTTTCCCGGCGGCGCCAGGGCAGCGCCATCTCGGGGACAGACGATTTGAACAAACTGCGCGAAATCGAGTGCTTCATCGCCGTGGCCGACCTCGGCAGCTTCGTCAAGGCGGCCGATGCGCTGGGCATCTCCAAGGCCGCCGTCTCGCGCACCGTACTGGAACTGGAAGCCCGGCTGGGTTCGCGCCTGATGCAGCGGACCACGCGGCGGCTGTCCCTCACCGAAGCCGGCACCCTCTACCTCGAACGCTGCAAGCAGATCGTGGCCGCCCTGGAAGAAGCCGACGACCTGCTCCTGGCAGGCAGTGCCAAACCCGCGGGCCTGTTGCGCATCAATGCCCCGGTCACCTTCGGCATCCTGCACCTGGCGCCGCTATGGCCGATGTTCCTGGAGCGCCATCCGGAGGTGGAACTGGACATCACCTTGTCGGACCGCATCGTCGACATCATCGATGAGGGTTACGACCTGGCCATCCGCATCGCCAGATTGTCGGATTCGACGCTGGTGCATCGCAAGCTCACCAGCACCAGTTTGCCGATCTGCGCGTCCCCCGCCTATCTTGACCAACATGGCACGCCCCGGCATCCGCACGATCTTGCACAGCACCAGATCATCAGCTACAGCTACAACCAAGGCCGGGACGAATGGCAGTTCAGCGGGCCGGAGGGGCCGGTGAGCGTGCGGGTCAATGCGCGCATGCACGTCAACAATGGCGACAGCTGCGTGCAGGCCGCGCTGGGCGGTGCGGGCATCACGCGCCAGCCGACCTTCATGATCGACCAGTACCTGCGCAGCGGACAGCTGGTTCCCCTGCTTACGGACTTCACCGTGCCCGACCTGGGCATCTACGTGGTCTATCCCAGCCGCGCGCATCTGCCGGCCAAGGTCAGGGCCATGCTGGATTTCCTCTCCGAGGCGTTCGCCCAGGTGCACTGGAGCGACTGATCCCGCTCACCTGGGGGCGGTATCGGACCTTGCCGCCAGAGATCAATGAAGTGTTACCGGATGCTTCGCTTTGCCACAGGCGCGGGTACGCCTGCTTAAATCTGGGCTTTCAATTTGCGGAGTTGTTTCATGCCCGGCTTTGCTCTGCCCGCTTTTCCCAAGTCGCTGCTGTGCGCTGCCGCCTCGGCCCTGATGCTGGCCACGGCCATACCGGCCATGGCTACACCGCTGGTCGATCTGATCGCCAGCGACATCCTGCCCATGACCGAGCAGCTCAAGAGCGACCTCAAGCTCAACCCCAACCAGCAGATCCTGTGGCGCCAGACCGAGCAAAAGACCCGCGCCATCCTGGCACAGCGCCAGCAACGGCGGGCGCGCCTGCAAGAACATACGGATCAGGTCCTGCATGCGCCCGGTGGCGATTTCCGCGACCTGGCCGCCGACTATGACAACGATGGCCGTGCCGCCGAAGAGGAAGGACGCCAGTTGCGCGAGATCTGGTTTGGGATGGCCGATGCACTCGATGATGGCCAGCGCAAGCAGGTCCAGGATTACATCCTGGACCGCATGCAGCGCGTGGCCGATGGCCCGGCCCGCAGTGATGGCGGACGAGGCCGTTCCGGTGGCGCAATGGGCGGCCGTGGCGGGATGGGGGGCGGCAGTATGGGTAGCGGTGGAATGGGTGGCGGCGCAGGCGGCATGGGCGGCGGCAGCTTCAGCACCGATAACGGCTTCTGATGCCGCGCCGCCCTTGTCCCGGTCACGCCTGCTCGGGCGGCAGCTCGACCTTGTAGATTTCCTTGCCGTCGGTGTTGTGCAGGGTGACGGTCAGGGTTCGGGTCTTCGCATCGATCTTGCCGATGCCAAAGAACTGCAGCAAGTCGGCCGGTGAGCGGTTCTGCTTCATGTCGGCAGGGATGCTGACGAAACGCACGTCCGGACCGAAGGTGCGATCGATCTCGCCGGGCCCGAAGGTGCCGGCATTGATCGGCCCGCCGACGAATTCCCAGAACGGTTTGAAGTCGGTGAACTGAGCCCGTTCGGGCGAGTAATGCGTGGCCGAAGCGTAATGCACGTCGGCAGTGACCCAGACCACGTTCTTGATGTCGTGCTGCTTGATGAAGCGCAGCAGTTCAGCCACCTCCAGCTCGCGCCCGGACGGTTTACCGTTGTCGGCGTTGGCCCAGGCTTCAAAGGTCCCCTTGGGTACATCCGGGTTCAGGTCCGGCACCACGATGGACAGCGGCATATCGCTGGCGATCAGCTTCCAGGTCGAGCGCGAACGCAGCAGCGCCTGCTTGATCCAGCGCATCTGCTCCGGGCCGAGGAAATCGGCATCGTGCCCGCCCTTCTGGCGATTGGGCGAATTGCGGCCGCGATAGCTGCGTTCGTCCAGCATGAACACTTCCAGCAGCGGTCCGTGCTGGAAGGCGCGATAGATGCGGAAAGGATCGGCGCTATCAATGCGGAAAGGGTTGTGCTCGAACATGGCCTGGCGCGCACGTGCGGCCAGCACGTCGATGTTGCGCTCGTCATAGCGCTTCTCGGCCGCGCCGATCTGCTGGCCCGGATACCAGTTGTTGCGCACCTCGTGGTCATCCCACTGCACCAGGAACGGCACCTCGGCGGCGAAGCGGCGCTTGCTGGCGTCCAGCATGTTGTAGGCGAAGTTGCCGCGATAGTCCTCCAGCGTCTGGGCTACCTTGGACTTGGCTTCGGTCACCACGTTGCGCCACAGGGTTCCGTCGTCCAGCTTCACTTCCGCCTGGATCGGCCCATCGGCATAGATCTGGTCGCCCGAGTGGATGAAGAAATCCGGACGGAAGCGGCGCATGCTTTCATACACCCGATAACCACCCCACTGCTCGTTGATCCCCCAGCCCTGACCCGCCTCATCACCCGAGAAGGCAAAGGTGACGTCACGCACCTGGCCATGCGCCGAGGCCGGCACCATGAGGCTGCCGGTCAGCGGCTCGCTCAGGGCCGACTCATGCACCAGATCCTGGAAGCGCACGCGATAGTAGACGCGCTGCCCCGCCGGCAGGCCGCGCAGATCCACGCGGGCGGTGTAGTCCTCGCGCGCCAGCGCGGTGGGGCCGGCGATGCGGATGGGGTTGGAGAAATTCTCGCTGGTGGAATATTCGACCAGCATGCGTGCATTGCGGTCGGCACGGGCCCAGACCATGGCGCTGTCGCGGGTGACGTCGCCGCTCATGATGCCGCCCGGGAATTGCGGGCGCAGGCGTTCGGAAGTGATGATGGACGGCGCGGCGGGCTCAGTCGCGGACAATACAGCGGGGCTGGCGATCACGGCGGCGCTGCCCACGGCAGTAACGGCGGTGTCGCGCAGGAAGCGGCGACGGCTGTGATCGGCGGGCGGATTCTGATCGGGCATGGCAACTCCTGTGAGGGTGAGGTAAAGCGAAGTGAAGGGGGAGTTGCAATTTAGCAATCGAGTATGACCGTTCCATGAAAGGAGGATGACCAAGCCTGACCGGGCAGTCGGAAGGCAAAAATTGAGGGGATTTACCGGAAAAATTCGAGCCTGCCCTCGTTGCACCAAAATGCAGCCATCCCGCCAGACGCACATCACGAACGCACATCATTCGTGCAGAACCTATCCCAACATTCAGCTGACGCACCGATAAAGTCCTTTCAAATCAACTCACTACGAAATAATCACCAAAATGGAACGAAAATTGCTTAAGTCCGGGCTTTCGATTCTTTTATTGCACAATTTTTGGGAGATTTTCTGGTGGACGATCACAAAAACGGCGCAGACGCCCTCTTCATTCTGCTAGGGGCGATCATGATCCTGGCCATGCATGCCGGCTTCGCCTTCCTGGAATTGGGAACGGTGCGCAAGAAGAACCAGGTCAATGCCCTGGTGAAGATCCTGGCGGACTTTGCGGTGTCGACCATCGTCTATTTCTTCGTCGGCTATTACGTGGCCTATGGGGTGAGCTTCTTCGCGGGTGCCGGGACGCTGGCTGAGCGCAGCGGTTTCGAGCTGGTGAAGTTCTTCTTCCTGCTGACCTTCGCGGCGGCCATCCCGGCCATCATTTCGGGCGGCATTGCCGAGCGCTCCAAGTTCAATCCGCAGCTGGTGGCCACTGCCGTGCTGGTGGGCCTGGTCTATCCCTTCTTCGAGGGCATTGCGTGGAACCAGCACCTGGGTGTGCAAGCCTGGCTGGCGGCGAGCTTTGGCGCCGAGTTCCATGACTTCGCCGGTTCCATCGTGGTCCACGCCGTGGGCGGCTGGATCGCGTTGCCGGCCGTGCTGCTGCTGGGTGCGCGCCGTGGCCGCTACAGCAAGGAAGGCGCGGTGGCGGCGCATCCGCCTTCCAATATTCCCTTCCTGGCGCTGGGCGCATGGATCCTGACGGTGGGCTGGTTCGGCTTCAACGTCATGAGTGCGCAGACGCTGGACAAGATGAATGGCCTGGTGGCGATGAATTCACTCATGGCCATGGCCGGTGGCACGCTGGTGGCACTGCTGATGGGCCGCAACGACCCCGGCTTCGCCTACAACGGCCCGCTGGCGGGGCTGGTGGCGGTGTGCGCCGGCTCGGACCTGATGCACCCGCTGGGCGCGCTGGTCACCGGCGGCATTGCCGGTGCGATTTTCGTGTGGATGTTCACCCGCACCCAGAACAAGTGGAAGATCGACGACGTGCTGGGCGTGTGGCCGCTGCACGGGCTGTGCGGTTTGTGGGGCGGGCTGGCGGCGGGCATCTTCGGGCTGCAGGCGCTGGGGGGACGGGGTGGCGTGTCCTTCATGGCGCAGCTGATCGGCAGCCTGATGGGCATTGCCATCGCGGCGATGGGCGGCTGGGTGGTGTATGGCTTGCTGAAGAAGGTGGTGGGGATTCGCCTGGATCCGGAACAGGAGTTCGAGGGGGCGGATCTGGCGATTCACAAGATTTCTTCTACGGCGGAGAGGGAGACGAGCTGGTAAGCGCGTTGAAACGACTACGGAAAAACAATCTCTGCACCCAGAGATTGTTTTTCGCGGGGCAGCAATACCGTATGTACGCAAAGGGCCTGCCCTTTTGAGCAAAGAATCAAGCCCCCAGCTCCCCCCGCACCATCTCCGCCCCCGCCCTCAACGCACCAAGCTTGCCCCGGGCAACCTCCCGCGGCAACGGCACCATCCCGCAGTTGGTAGAAGGATAGAGCTTGTCAGCATCCACAAACTGCAATGCCTTTCGCAAGGTCGCCGCCACTTCCTCGGGCGTTTCCACAGTGTGATTGGCCACATCGATAGCCCCCACCATCACCTTCTTGCCGCGAATGAGTTCGATCAACTCCATGGGCACGCGCGCGTTGTGGCATTCGAGTGAGACGATATCGATATTCGATGCCCGCAACCTGGGGAAGGTCTCCTCATACTGCCGCCACTCCGAGCCCAGCGTCTTCTTCCAGTCGGTGTTGGCCTTGATGCCGTAGCCATAGCAGATGTGCACGGCGGTCTCGCACTTCAGTCCCTCGATGGCGCGCTCCAGCGTGGCCACGCCCCAGTCATTGACTTCATCGAAGAAGACATTGAAGGCCGGTTCATCGAACTGGATGATGTCCACACCCGCCGCCTCCAGCTCACGGGCTTCCTGGTTGAGGATCACGGCGAACTCCCAGGCCAGTTTCTCGCGGCTCTTGTAGTGGCTGTCGTAGAGCGTGTCGATCATCGTCATGGGTCCCGGCAGCGCCCACTTGATCGGCTGCGCAGTCTGGCTGCGCAGGAATTTCGCATCCTCCACGAACACCGGCTTCTGGCGCGACACCGCACCCACCACCGTGGGCACGCTGGCGTCATAGCGATTGCGAATGCGCACCGTCTCGCGCCTGGCAAAATCCACGCCGTCGAGATGCTCGATGAAGGTGGTCACGAAATGCTGGCGCGTCTGCTCGCCGTCACTGACGATATCAATCCCGGCGTGCTGCTGCTCTTGCAGCGACAGGCGCAAGGCATCGCGCTTGGCTTCCAGCAATTCATCTCCCTGCAGCTTCCAGGGCGACCACAGTTTTTCGGGCTCGGCCAGCCAGGCGGGTTTCGGCAGGCTGCCGGCGGTGGAGGTGGGCAATAGTTTTTTCATGATGAAGACCTTGTTGGTGGAGCGTTCAATGCGCGTAACGGGCGGACCATTGTTCGAGAACGGCGCGGTAGGGCTTGATGAAATGTTCCTCGGCATAGCGCCCCTGCTGGACCGCCAGGCGACTGCGTTCCTCGCGGTCATAGACGATGCGCGTCACCGAATAGTCCTGATGCTGCAGGCTGGGCTGATAGGTCTTGCCCGCCGTCGAATTGGCGTTGTAGATTTCGGGTCGGTAGATCTTCTGGAAAGTCTCCATCGTGCTGATGGTGCTGATCAGTTCCAGGTTCGTGTAGTCGCGCAGCAGATCGCCGCTGAAGTAGAAGGCCAGCGGGGCGGCGCTGTCGGGCGGCATGAAGTAACGCACCTGCAGGCCCATCTTCTCGAAATAGGCGTCCGTCAGCGACGACTCGTTCTGCAGATACTCCACACCCAGCACCGGGTGAAAATTCTCCGTGCGGTGATAAGTCTTGCTGCTGGCCACGCTCAGGCAGATGACCGGCGGCTTGCTGAAGTGCGCACGATACGCATCCGAATCCACGAAACGCTTGAACAGCTTGCCATGCAGCTCACCGAAGTTCTCGGGCACGCTGAAGACCGGCTGATCCTTGGTGTGCTCCAGCAGCACGACGCTGAAGTCATAGTCCCGCACGTAAGAAGAGAAGTTGTTGCCGACGATGCCTTCGATGTGCTCGCCGCTGAGGTGATCGACGATGTTGGTCTTCAACACTTCGATCAGCGGCAGGGCAGGAGCGCACTCTTCACCCTCGATGCCCAGCTCCACCGAAATGATCTCCAGCTCCACCGCATAACGGTCGGCCTTGGGATTGTCCCAATGCGCCAGCGCATTGAAGCGGTTATTGATCATGCGGAAGGTATTGCGCAGGTTTTCCCGGCGCTGCGCCCCCCTGGCCAGGTTGGCGAAATTGGTGGTGATGCGCGTGTTGTCGGCTGGACGATAGTCCTCGTCGAAACAGATGCGCTTGATGGCGAATGACAAGTCTTGGTTCATGGTGCTCCTGCGCCCCTTTGCGGTAATCAAGCCTGCGCGCCTGCCTCCATACGGTGAAAGCAGCCCTTGCCCGGACTTGATGCGGTCAATGTTCAGGGCGAATTCTATGTCGGCTCATCCATGAATAAAAATGATTTGATCTCATTGATCGATGAGATCAGCTCATACAAAGAGAAATGCAAGCTACGAACACACGAAAAAAAGCCCCGCTCCTCGCGGAGCAGGGCTAACGCCTTCTCGGGGGGATGAGAAGGCGGGACAGCAATCCGGCGCGGAGGCTGCGCCGGAGCAGTTGCGTTCTATTCCATGCCGGCCTGGGGCTGTGCCGCAAAAAAGTCGGCCATGTTGCCTTCGGTCCAATCCTTCACCAGCACACCATCACACCAGACCCGGTAAGCGTACAAGCGATGTTCGTCAGCCGCGCCCAGCGGGCAGCTTTCGACGATGTAGCTTGTCGCACCGGCACATATTTTCATGTAGTGAGAATTCATGTGTATTCGTCTTGCTCGCCCACGACATCCCAGGGTCTTGCTGCGCCGGCAACTTTCATCGGCATGAGTTTTCCGCGTGATCCCGAAAGCCTTGACGCAAGTCAGTTTCCGGCCAGAACCACGGCCCGTCTCTGACATCATTTTGCAATGGGCACTACAATGTTCGGTTGGTACGAACGTCATCTCCATCGATACGCAGGAACAGACTCCCGCACGACGAGAAAACGTTCCGCACAAGGTACACGTAAGCTCCCTTTACTACAGTTCGGATAGCTGTTTATCCATATTGGCCCATGGCCTCACCCGCCAGCTGGTCAATATATGACAAATATTATATTTATCTGCATTTTCGCATCTTTAAAATATTAAATATGCAAAATATAAAAATTTGTCTGTCCTCAGTTATACTTTTACAAGGATCAATCAAATGGGTCGCGCAGCACCATCTGATGACAACGAAACACCACCCAGCGACCCTGCGATGACCTCGCGGGAGGCAGCCCGGTTGCTGGGCGTGTCGATCACTACCGCCCAGATGTGGATGGAGAGCGGCATGCTGGCCTCCTGGAAAACCCCTGGCGGCCACCGGCGTACCCGGCTGAGTTCGGTCATGACCTTGCTCGGCCACCGCGAAATGAAACAACCCGAATCCGCTGCCGCTCGTGCTGGACCACTGGTCGACATTCCTTATCCGATCAGCCAGACCGAGGCAGAACGTGCGCGCTTTGTTGAACAAACAATGGAAGACACACATTCGGAGGCCCGCTTTCACCGCCTGACATGGCTCGCCAGCGAGCTGCTGGACGTGCCCATTGCCCTGGTCACTTTCCTGACCTCCGAGCTGCAGATCTTCCGTGCGGCACATGGCCTGAACATTCCCTCCACGCCGCGCTCGTGGGCCTTCTGCAATTACGCCGTGATGCAGGAAGAGATTTTCACCGTCTCCGATGCCACCAAGGACGCGCGCTTCGTCAACAATCCGATGGTCACGGCGGCGCCCTTCATCCGCTTTTACGCGGGCATCCGCCTGATGTACCAGGGCCGGGCCTTCGGCTCGCTGTGCGTCATCGATACCGAGCCGCGCATCCTGCGTGGCCACGAACGGCAGGCGCTGGAAGAGCTGGCCGCGCTGGCCACCGACATCCTTTCGCTGCAAATACTGGAATCGAAACGGCAATGACACCCTGAGCGCCGCGCTTGCTGCGGAGCTCAGCACGGGGCGCACAACGCAGTTCATTGCACCATCCCCAGCCACTCTTCCAGCTCCTCGGCCGGCATCGGCCGCGCAATCGCGTAACCTTGCGCGTAATCGCAACCCAGGTGATGCAGGATCTTGGCGGTACGATCACTTTCCACACCTTCGGCTACCACGCTGAAACCCAGCTGGTGAGCCAGATGGATGATGGAAGGCACGATCACCTGATCGGCCTGGTCCTCTTCCAGGCTGAGAATGAAGGAGCGGTCGATCTTCATGATGTCCGCAGGAATGTTTTTGAGGTAGGAGAGATTGCTGAAGCCGCTACCGAAGTCATCGATGGCCACCTTCACCCCTAGCTCACGGATGGCCTGCACACGTTGATGCACCACCTCCGGGTTACTGGCCATGGCGCTTTCGGTGAATTCGATTTCGATCAGTCCAGGGGGCACTGCATGCTGTTTCAGCTGGGCCGAGAGCAGGCGCAGGATATCGTCGGATTCGAAATCGCGTGCCGAGGTATTGATCGCAATCGGCACCACGCGCCCTCGGGCACGCCAGGCCGCCACCTGCGCTACCGCCTGACGCACGACCCAGCCCGTGATCTGGCGGATCTGCGCCGTCTTCTCCGCCAGCGCAATGAAGATCGCCGGCGAAATATGGCCCAGCACCGGGTGATGCCAGCGAATCAGGGCTTCCGCCCCGACGCAGCCGCCGTCGCGCAACCTGACCTTGGGCTGGTAATGCAGGCTCAGTTCATCGGAGGCATTGAAGGCCATCGGCAAGGCAGACAGCAGCCAGAAAGCATGGCGCTGGTTTTCCGCGTGCACCGCCTCAAACTGGCGCGGGCAGACGCCTTCCTCGCGGCTCACGTCAATGACCGTCAGGAGTGAACGCACCACGTCGCTGCCGGCAATGTCATCCACGGCCGGCAGCACGCCAATGGCGATGTCGAGCTGATGCGGAATGCCGTGGATTTCCAGCGCCTGCACGAATTGCTGCCGGACGTTGGCAATGTGCTCCTGGCGCTGCGATGTCGTGCCCTCGTCGAGGTAGACGAAGGTCGTGGTGGTCACCCGATATACTGGCACGCTGCCCAGCGCTTCGCACAGGGCGCGGCTGACCTGCACCAGGAAAGCCTCGGCATAATCCCAGCCCAGTGCCTTGACCATATCGAACAGATATTCACGCGAACAGATGTCCACCCCCAGCGCAGCACAAGGCAGGCCGGCGGCGCCCTGTACATGCGCGCGCGCACGCAGCACTTCCATGAGCCTGGCGCGATTGGGCAAACCCGTCACGTGGTCGGTATAGCCCCGGTTGCGCAGCTGCTCCAGACGCTCCATGACCATGGCGGCGAGCTGCTCCAGCCGGCCCACCTCAGTCGGGCCAAAACGCAGACGCGGCTGCGGATCAATGAGGCACAAGGACCCCAGCACATGGCCTTGCGGCGAGATCAGCGGCGCTCCCGCATAGAAACGGATATGCGGCGCACCGGTCACCAGCGCGTTGTCGTGAAAGCGCGGATCTCGCTGCGCATCGAGCACCACCATGCTGCTGCGGCTCAGAATGGTGTGGGCACAGAAGGACATGGCGCGCGGTGTTTCGTGAACCGGCAATCCGGCCCGCGATTTGAACCATTGCCGTTCTTCATCGACCAGTGACACCAGCGCGATCTCCACGCCAAAGAATGAGCGCGCCAGTTCGGTGATCTGGTCGCAGGATTTGTCGGGCAGCGTATCGAGCACGCAATAGCTCTGCAGCGTCGCCAGGCGCGTGCTCTCGTCGTCAGACAATACTGCCGATCCTGCGTAGTCAGTTTTTTCAAGCAGCACGGGTCAGCCCACCATCTGCGGCGCGGAGGCCAGCTTGAAGGTCGACACCAGCTGAGCCAGCGAGCCCGCCTGGGAAGTCAGCGACTCGGCAGCCGCAGCGGCTTGTTCCACCAGTGCCGAATTCTGCTGGGTGGCTTCATCCATGTGGCCGATGGCATCGTTGACCTGCTCGATGCCATCGCTCTGCTCGCGGCTGGACAGGCTGATCTCGGCAATCACGTCGGTTACCTTGCGCACGCTGGCAACGATCTCTTCCATGGTCTGGCCCGCGTCCCTGACCTGGCCGCTGCCGCTGGACACCTTGGCCACCGACGCCCCGATCAATTCCTTGATCTCCTTGGCCGCCGCCGCACTGCGCTGAGCCAGCGTGCGCACCTCGGACGCCACCACGGCGAAGCCGCGCCCGCCCTCGCCGGCGCGTGCCGCTTCGACGGCCGCGTTCAGCGCCAGGATGTTGGTCTGGAAAGCGATGCCATCGATCACGCCGATGATGTCCACGATCTTCAGCGAGGACTGCTGGATGTCTTCCATCGTCGCCACCACCTCGTCCATCATGTGGCCACCTTTGACGGCGATATCTGATGCCGAGACCGCCAGCTCGTTGGCTTGCGCGGCATTGGCCGCACTCTGGCGCACGGCCGAAGTGATCTCTTCCATGGCGCTGGCGGTTTCTTCCAGCGAGCTGGCCTGGCGTTCGGTGCGTCCCGACAGGTCTACGTTGCCGGAGGCGATTTCGGAAGACGCGCGTTCGATCGCATCGGTCCCCTGGCGCACCTTGCCGACGATGGCGGCCAGGCTGTCGCGCATCAAGCGCAGCGCGTGCAGCAGGCTGCTCTGGTCATCTGCGCGCGTGGCCACCTCCACGGCCAGGTCGCCGTGTGCGATACGCTGGGCGATGGCCATCGCATAGGCCGGTTCGCCACCGAGCTGGCGCAACAGGCTGCGCGTGATGATGAACGCCACTGCCACCGCGATCACGATCACCACCACGGCCAAGAGCGCAATGGCACGCGAGGCGTCGCTGGCCGAGCGCTCCGCGACCGCACCGGCATCGGTGCTCTGGCCGGCAATGTCAGCGATGAGCTTGTTGATGTCGGCCACGATCTTGCGCCGCAAGGGACTGCAATCATTGACCAGGAAACTGCGATAGGCCTCCATCGCCCCGCTCTCCCGATATTGGCGCGGCCGCTTGAGTTCGTCGGCCATCTGCAGCAAGCCGGTGCGCACCGCAGGGAAATGGGGATTGCCTGCCAGCCGCGCCTCCAGCTTCTGCAGTTCGGCGAGATAGAGCGCCTTTTGTTCATCGACGATCTTCAATTCGGTTTGCGCGTCGGCGTCGCTGAGGAAGACGTAGGCATTGCGGGCAGCGATGCCGGTCTGGTCCAGCGCTTCGCGCGCCGCGTAGAGAGGAGACAGGCTCTCGTTCTGTACTTCATTGGCGCGCTGGATCGTCGCACGCAGCGAATGGATCTCCACCATGGCCACCCCTACCAGCACCAGCATCATCACCAGCAGACTGGCGAAGCCCAAGCTCAGCTTCACGCCGAGCTTCATGTTTGACAACACCTTCATTCACTTTTCCCCGTATGACGTCTGTGACGTAGATATAAAAAATATGCAAATAATCACAAAACATCTCGACATATAAGTCACATATTTCATAATTTCTGCAGTATTTACGCACACAAAGGTCTTACCAGCAAATGAAACTTGCAGCATTGTCGCGTTTATATCACTTTGTGACTGTTGTAGAGGCCAACGCGAGCCGACGCATGAACGATACGGGTCACACGGCTTGAAGAGGGAAAAAGGGGGGCTTCATCAAAATGAGCAAAATGCAGCGGCAAATAAAAAAGCGACCGGCATGACCGGTCGCTTCACACGCCACCAACGGCCTCGGAGGCTTCATGCCGTCAGCACTACCTTGCGGCACTCTTCGCGTTTTTCATTGAAGATGCGATAGCCTTCGGCGGCCTGCTCCAGAGGCAGGCGGTGGGTAATGATGGCCTCCGGACGCAGCCAGCCATCCTCGATATTGGCCAGCAGCTCGGGCATGTAGTGCTGCACGTGGGTCTGGCCGGTTTTGATGGTCAGGCCCTTCTCGAAGATGTCACCGAACAGGAAGCCATGGATGAAGCCGGCATAGACGCCCGGCACGCTGATCGTGCCGCCGCGCCGCACCGAGGCGATGCAATGGCGCAGTGCCTGGCCGCTGCTGCCTTCGAGCTTGAGGTTGGTCATCGCGGTTTCCAACACGCTCCCCTTGGCCTCGAAGCCCACTGCATCGATCACCGCATCCACACCGCGTCCCGCGGTATTGGCGATGATGGTCTCGCCCGGATCCACCTGATCGAAATTGATGGGGATGGCCGCGTACTGCTCAGCGGCGAAACGCAAGCGGTAATCGTGATGATCGACGATGAAGATCTTTTCCGCACCCAGCATGCGCGCGCACGCCGCTGCCATTTGCCCGACCGGGCCGGCGCCATAGATGGCCACGCTGGAGCCCTCGCGCACCCCGGCATTCTTGACGGCCTGATAGCCCGTAGGAAGGATATCGCTCAGGAACAGCACCTGCTCATCGGCCAGCGGTGAGTCGATGCGGATGGGACCGACGTCGGCCTTGGGCACCCGCACGTACTCCGCCTGCCCGCCCGGCATGCCGCCATACAAGTGGCTGTAGCCGAACATGGCCGCGCCCGAGCGTATGCCCTTGCCATTCATGATGGCGCCACGGTCAGGGTTGGTGGTTTCGCAGGCCGCGTACAGATGCTGGTCACAGAAGAAGCACTGGCCGCAGGCGATGACGAAGGGCACCACCACACGATCCCCTTTCTTGAGGCGCTTCACGCCCGGCCCGGTCTCGACCACCACGCCCATGAATTCGTGGCCGAGGATGTCGCCAGCCTTGGTGGCAGGAATCTTGCCGCGATACAGGTGCAGGTCGGAGCCACAGATGGCGGTGGCCGTGACCTTGAGGATGATGTCATCGGCCTCCTGGATGATGGGATCGGGTACGGTCTCGACCCGCACATCGTGGGTGGAATGGTAGAGCAATGCGCGCATGGTTTCTCCTTGGATGAGCTGGCCGCAGGCAAGAGGACAGCGCTCACGGCGCCCTCCTCCCGAAGATCAACAAGCGCTCAGCGCGGCGCGCGGGCGTCGTCCTGCACGATGTCGACCTCGGGCTTGGCGATTTCCTTGTTGGCGTTGTCGGTGCTGGTTTCCCGGGCTTCCACGTGATCGCTGCGGGCCGGCTGGCTGGTGGCTTGGCCGCTGGACTGTGCGGGACTGGGATTGGCACGGGTGGGCAATTTGGATTCGATGGACATGCCGGGCTCCTTGACTGGACAGGTGAGGCAACGAGGAAAAACGGAGTCTCCAGATTAAACAGCGCCCTGCCGCGCAACCATCAGCGAGCCACGCCTAGCCTTGTGGGCAGAGGCTGTCGGACTGGTCAGCGCTGCTTGATGAGCGCAGGAGCCAGGGCAATGCAGGAAGCAGCGACGTCGACGTTTGGGGCCCCCGCACGCGGCACCCGCCGACATACACTGCGCGCCGCGCCCGGTAGCATTGCGGAAATCATCTGCACAGCGGCCCTGTGGCCGTGTATTTCATTCACCTGAAGATGAGGAGAGCATCATGACCGACGCCCTGAACAAGCATACCCACGCCGCCGACACGTCCGGCCCGCAAGATCTGCAAACGCAAGGCAATCCGCCCAGCGGGACCAATGAACGCGACATGCTCGACCGTGGCAAGCGCCACGCACCGGGCGACAGCGACAAGCCCGCTTCCAGCAACAAGCCCGAAGGCGGCAATTATTCGGAGCAGGACATGCGGGAAAACAGCCCGCAACTGTGATCAGCACCGCAAGCCCCCTGCCGGGGATCCGCTGCCCGGCAGATCAATTTCATTTCGGAGAGGGACGGTAGCGCTCAGTCCTCGCGGTCGAATTCGGCCAGCACCATCTCCACCTGCAGACACTGCAATTTCAATTCCTTGATGGCTCGGCGGTAGCGGCGAAAGTCCCGGCGCTCGGGCAGGTCGCCGTCTCCCTTGCTGAGCCGCACCACATCATGCACGATGGCCTGCAGGATGCCGGCGGCCTGTTCGTGCGAGGCCTTGAGCCGATTCACTCCCTCGATCAGCGCTTGTTTCTTCTTCATTGTGATATCCCGGTATCCGCCCTTGTCGGCTGCCTGCGTGCAGGGTGCTTCCCAGCCCGGCAGTTGGCATGCACTGCTTGAACATGCCATGGAGTTCTTTGCAGGGCATTTGTTCCTGATCAGACCGTCACGCCAGAGCATAGGCTCTTCTTCACGGACGCTGGCATGACTGACAGCTCACGCCACCCTCTCATCGGGCAACACGCTGATATCGCAGCCAAGGCGGTCTGCCTAAGATGAGGACTCGTAGGGAAGACAAAGCCCTGCGGAATTTTCCACCCCTCTTGATACACAAGGAGATACATCATGGCAAACCAAAACCAAGGCTCGACCAGCAACCGCGGCTTCGCTTCGATGGATGAAAACAAGCAGCGCGAAATCGCCTCCCAGGGCGGCAAGGCCGCTCACGAAAAGGGGACCGCGCACGAGTTCAGCTCCGAAGAAGCGCGTGAAGCCGGCCGCAAGGGCGGCCAGAACAGCCACGGCGGTGGCAACCAGGGCAACAACCGCTAAGCGCGGTGGATTGCTGAAGGCAGAGGGCCCTGCGGGGCCCTTTTTGCTGCGCATCGTTTTACGCCCATTATCCGATCACGCCCGACCGATCAAGGAGATCAGCATGACCGTCAAGACCCTCAAGGACCTGTTCATCCACAGCCTGTCCGACGTCTACAGCGCCGAGAAACAACTCACCCGCGCCCTGCCCCGCCTGGCGCGTGCCGCCACCACGCCCGAGTTGCGCCAGGCGTTTGAAAAGCATCTGGAAGAAACCCAGGGACAGATCGAGCGCATCGATCGCCTGGTGGACAATGCCGAGCTGCGGCTCAAGCGCATCAAGTGCGTGGCCATGGAAGGCCTGGTCGAAGAAGGTCGCGAGCAGATCGATGAAATCGAGAAGGGCCCCGTGCTCGATGCCGCGCTCATCGGAGCCGCGCAAAAGGTGGAACACTACGAGATCGCCACCTACGGCACCCTGTGCGCGCTGGCCAAGCAACTGGGACTGGACGATGCCGCCAGGCTGCTCGACGAAACCCTGCAGGAAGAAAAGGCCACGGACGAAAAGCTCAGCCAGCTGGCACTGCAAAAGGTCAACCAGCAACAGGCTGCCTGAACCAGCCGTCCCCTCCGCACAGCACGCTCCGCATCAGGCCGGGCCCATCCACGGGCACCGGCCTGTTTCCGTCTGGGCTACTTGACGGTGATATTGATCCCGTGCGCCATCATGTGTCCGTACGAACGGTGCTCGCCATCGGCGAACTGCGCCGTGAGCTTGTACTTGCCGGGCGGTAGCGAAACCATGGTCTCGGCCTGGCCATCGTCCAGATGCAGATGGGTGTCGTCATGCGGGATGATCTCACCCTTGCCCACAGGCGCGTGATTGATGAGGAGATGGTGATGCCCCGTGCCCTCGACCAGCTTGCCTGCCGGCCGGGTGCTCATGGCATGGGCGGCCAGACGCACGCGGAAGGGACTGGTGACGGTCTGGCCGCTCTTGGGTTCGAGGATACTCAAGGTGGGCTCGTCCGCCCTGGCAGGCAGGGCGTGCATGGTCAGCAGAAGCGTGCCTGCAAAGGTGGCGGCCAGCAGCTTGCGTCGGGAAAGAGATTTGCACATGAGGACTCCTGTGGAGATGAAAGAGGAAAAATCGGCACACGGCGCGGCCATCGCGCAAGAGAAGCCCCGGCTGCGCCGTTGGCGGCGCTCAGATCGACAGCGGGCCACGCTCTTGCCGTGGCAGGCGCGCATGCAGCTTGGCCAGCAAGCTGCGCAACTGGACGCGGTACTCGAGCACCACGCCTCGTTCACAATAAGGCGCCCAGGCAGGGTCGAAGGCAAGCTCGGCCGGATCCAGCGCGCTCTCGGACGGCACCGTGCGCCGCACCGAAGACGTGCCGGGCATCTGCAACCGCACCTGGGTCGCCTGTCCCAGGCTGCCGCGCAGTTCCAGCAGCGTCAGGGCCACGGTGCGGTACTTGTGCGGCGCCTCCAGTTCCACACCGCAGGCGGCACAGACCAGCCGCAGCCTGGCCTTCACATCCTTGCCGCCGTGCGCCTGGCGGCCTTCGTTCCAGGCTGCGCCGAACAACAAGGGACCGGCATGGTTGAGATAGGCTTCCAGGCAGAACGACAGCAGCATCAAGGCCGACAGGAATACCCAGCGCGAACCGGACTGCTCTTGCCCCGCCTTCCGGATGAGCAGCTCGGCGCCGCGCCAGAGTTCCACGTACGTCAGCGTCGGTGCCACGATGGCGGGATCGCCTGCAGAGGCGGAGCTGGCCATGATGTTGTTCTCCTTCATGAGAGCGCCGTATCCATCACCATCATCAGCACGAAACCGGCGATGAGACAGCAGGTCGCCGCCAAAGCATCGCGGCGGCGATGCGGATCAGGAATCACCTCATGGGCCAACACGAACAGCATCGCTCCCGCCGCGCCGCCGAGCGCCCAGGGCAGCATCGCGGCCGACAGCGAAACCAGGGCCGCACCTGCCACTGCGGCCAGCGGCTCCACCAGTCCCGAGAGAATGCCGCAGCCGATGGCATCGGCGCGCGAGTAACCGATGCCGCGCAAGGCGGTGGCGACGATCATGCCCTCCGGGATGTCCTGCAAGGCAATGCCGAAGGTCAGTACCGAGGCCTGTTCCGGTGCCACGCCGCCATAGGCCACGCCCACGGCCAGGCCTTCCGGGAGATTGTGCAGCCCGACGGTGAGCACGAACAGCCACACCCGGCGCAATGCCGCCTGGCGCGCCAGCTCGTCATGTCCCTGCCCGGCGCGTTGCAGCGCCAGCACCAGCAGCGCTCCGCAGAGCACGCTGGCGCCGGTGACGAGACTGGCCATCTGCTTGCCGGCCCCGCTTGCCTCCAGGCTGTGCAGGGCGGGCAGGATCAGCGAGAACACCGACGCCGCCAGCATCACGCCGGCGCCAAAGCCGGTACAGCAATCGGCCATGCGCGGAGAAAAACGACGCGAGAAGAACAGAGGCAGGGTGCCCGCCGCCGTCGCTGCGGCAGCAGCCATCCCGCCGCAATAGGCACGCCAGATGCGTTCATCCTGCGCACTCCACCAGCCAATGACGGCGGCCAGTACCGCCACGCCCACGGCGACCAGTGGCCAGCTCAGTCGAATGGCATCGGGAGCAGGGGTAGTGACAGGTGCCGCAGCGATCCCGGCGCAGACCCGCGCAGGGTCCGCCTCCAATAGCTTGAAGGTAGTCACGGGGGGCTCGACTTTCTTGAGCATGTTGTCCTTGCCTGTACGGAATGGGGTGCCTGCAGTCAGCGTGGAGCCAGTGCAGGCATACAAGATGATGGAAGTCTCCGAGTCTAGCGGCGCGCCGCTGCGCGCTCCATCGGACTAACACTGAATGTCGGACCTGTGGTCGTCCGACGGCCAGCTGCTGCCGCGCTAAGGATCTCCGACACGCTTCATCGTCAACGATCACCACCTGTTTTCCGCTCGCGCCGATGGTATGGCTGAGCGCTCGCCTCCTAGCATGAAGGCTCTGTTGAACGCACCGCTGCGCCGGACCTGCGGCGAGTCTGTCGCGTTCAACTTCTGCCCCCTCAATCCCACGACCTCGACAAGGAGTCCGATATGTTCGCTCACAACAAGCGCCTGCAATACACGGTACGCGTCGCCGGCCCCAATCCAGGGCTGGCCAATCTGATGCTGGAACAATTCGGCGGCCCGCAAGGCGAACTCGCCGCCGCTTGCCGCTACTTCACGCAGGCCATTGCCGAGGACGATCCCGGCCGCAAGGACATGCTCTTCGATATCGCCACCGAAGAACTGAGCCACCTCGAAGTGATCGGCAACATCGTCGTCATGCTCAACAAGGGCGCCAAGGGCAAGCTGGCCGAGGGGGTGGAAGAAGAAGGGCTGCTTTACAAGGAAATCACCGGTGCGGGCAACGACAGTCACATCACCCAGGTGCTATACGGGGCCGGCGCACCGCTGGTCAACTCTGCAGGGGTGCCATGGAGTGCCGCTTACGTCGACACCATTGGCGAACCGACCGCCGACCTGCGTTCCAACATCGCGGCCGAAGCGCGCGCCAAGATCGTCTATGAACGACTCATCAATCTGACCGATGATCCGGGTGTGAAGGAAGCCCTGGGCTTCCTGATGACACGCGAGATCGCCCACCAGAAGTCGTTCGAAAAAGCGCTCTATTCCATCCGTCCCAATTTCCCGCCGGGAAAGCTGCCTGGCGATCCGCGCTTCTCCAAGGTCTACGTCAATCTCTCGCAAGGCGTAGGCGAGCAGACCGGTCCGTGGAATGACGGCAAGCAGTGGGAACGCCTGGATGGTGCCGACGCCCTGACCCCGGCCGATGGTGGCGATGGCCAGGCCACGGTGGAACTGGGCGCGGAAGAACAGGCCATGCTGGACCAGATGGCCGCGCGCACCGCTTCCGCCCAGGACGGCGAACCCCTCACGGGCGCCGAGATCGGCTCGGCCGATCCGGAAATGAACCTCAAGGCCAAGAAGCCCTGAACTCCTCAGCTCTCACTGCTGAGCGCGCCTTGCCCCGGCAAGGCGCTACCGCCGTGCTCGCGCGCGGCGGGCTGACACCGACAAGGAGAATGCCATGACCACCGACGTCAACGAAAACCTGCTGGCCTGGCTCAAGGATGCCCATGCCATGGAACAGCAAGCCGAGCAGATGCTCAAGGCCCAGGCCAGCCGCATCGATCACTATCCCGAACTGAAAGCGCGGCTGGAATCGCACCTGCAGGAAACCCTGGGCCAACAGGAACTGGTGGAGGGCTGCATCAAGCGGCTCAATGGCAGCGCATCCATGTTCAAGGACATGGCCGGCCGCATGAGCGCATTCGCGCAAGCGGCCGGCGGCATGACCCAGCATGATGAGGTGGTCAAGGGTGCCATTGCCGGCTATGTCTTCGAGAACCTGGAGATTGCCTGCTACACCTCGCTGATCGCCGCCGCACGCGAGGCCGGCGACAGCGAAACCCAGCGTATCTGCGAACAGATCCTGGAGCAGGAAAAAGCCATGAGCACCTGGATGCTCAACCACCTGCCCACGGTGACGCGAGACTTCCTGGTGCGCTCGGCCACGCCGGGCGAAAAGGCCAAGGTCTAGGGCAGCCGGCTCATGCAGCGGCCGCGCAGACAAGCCAGCATCTGAACGAGGAGATTTCGATGATCACGCAGGAACCGACGGTGGCGGTCTTTCCCTTCCCCACGCTGGCCAGCGCCGAGCGTGCCTACGACGCCTTGCGCGAACGCGGGCTCACTGCGGAGCAACTGGAATTGCGCGTCATGGATGACGAAGCCGGTCCTTCCAGCGGCAACTTCATCCTCGACTACAAGGAAACCGACGTCCACTTCGACAGCAGCTGGATGGACATGCTGGGTAGCCGCGACGATCCCAACGTGGGAGCGGGCCGGCAGGAAGTGTTCTGGTCCTGCGAAGCGCTGCTGCTCGTGAGCACCCGCGATCCGCACATCCTCAACGCCTTGCAGGAGGTCTATCGCGCCAGCGGCATGGATTTCGACGCGGCACGTCAGCCGCGCGGGTCCATCTCGCGCTGAAGCAGGAGGGCTTGCTGCGCTTGCAGCCAGGCTTGTACCTGGTCCGCTGCCAGCGGGACGGAAAACAGATAGCCCTGCCCATACAGCGCACCCAGTTCGCGCAGACTGTCCAGATGCGCGGGCGTCTCCACCCCTTCCACCACACAAGCCAGTTGCATGTCATGCGTGAGGGCCAGCAGCGACTTGACGATCTTGCGGCTGACCGCATTGTGGTCGATGTCGGCCACGAAGCTCTTGTCGATCTTGATGCGCGTCAGCGGCAGGGCGTGCAAGTGGCTCAGGCTCGCATAGCCGGTACCGAAATCGTCTAGCGTGATCCCGCAGCCCAGCTGCCGCAAGCTGTTCACCAACTGGCGCGACTTCCGCAGGTCCTGCAGCACCGCCGTTTCGGTGATTTCCAGATCCAGGCGCGAAGCGCACAGGCCTGAGCGGGTGATGACCTCCACAATCTGCTCCATGCCTTCGCGGGTATTGATGTCATTGGCTGACAGATTGAAGGACAGGCGAATCTCCGGCGGCCAGGTAGCAGCCGCCTGCAGGGCTTTCCTGAGCAGGATCACGCTCAACTGGTTGATGATGCCCATGCGTTCGGCCGCCGGGATGAACTCCATCGGCGCCACCGTGCCCTTGACCGCGCTATGCCAGCGTGCCAGGGCTTCGAAGGCGATCGGCTGGCAATCATCTAGGCGCACGATGGGCTGGAAGTACACCGACAGTTCACGCTCGAAATCGGCCAGCCGCAAGGCTTGCTCGATATTGGCATTGCGCTGGATCTGCGCCTTGTCCTGTTCCGAGAACAAGGTCACGGTACCGCGCCGTTCGCGCTTGCCCTGGTACAGCGCATAGTCGGCGTGCTCGTAGAGCGAGCTGGCATCCACGGCCATGTCGGGGAAGGTCGCCACGCCGACCGACGCGGCAATCTGCACCGTGGCCTTGTACAGCACGAAGGGCCGGCGCAGCGCATCACAGATGCGGCCGCCGAACTGTTGCAGGGCCTCGTCGCTCAGGTCGGCATCGATGATGATGGCGAACTCGTCGCCGCCCAGGCGCGCCAGATGGAAGCGTTCGTCATGGCAAACCGCCGACAGGCGCTGGCCCACTTCCACCAACAGTTGATCACCATGGGTGTGGCCATACAGGTCATTGACGGCCTTGAAGCCATCGAGGTCGAGAATGGCCACGGCGAAGCGCTGGCCACCGCCGGTGGCACGGGTGCATATTTCGTCGAGCTGGGTGAAGAACTTGCGCCGGTTGGGGATGCGCGTCAGCGAGTCGATGTTGGCCAGGCGCAGGTTCTCGTTGCCCAGCAGCGCAGTCTTGACCTGGGCATCGACCAGCCGGGTGAAATCGTTGTAGTGGCTGTTGACGATGGCCAGCATGCCAATGGTCACCAGCACCACGTTCAGGGCGGCGGCCACGAAGGTAGGGATATTGGTGGAAAGAAAAAATACCGTGAAGATGCCATTGACGATCAGTGCCACCGACAGCGCCGCCGAGCGCAGGTACATCAGGCAGAAGATGCAGCAGACGACGGTGATGCCCATGTAGAAGGCCACGTGCGCCTGGGCATAACTGTCGCCGTAGGGAAACAGCATCACCGACCACAGCGAGAAACTGAGTGCAATCGGTGCCGCCAGGAAATTGGTCCGCTTGAGCGCCCTGGCCGCCATCCCTGGTGTCGGATCGACGTGCCGGCCACGCCACCAGAACGTCAGCCGCGTCACGCACAGCACCGTCAGCAGCGCCGGAAAATACAAGCTTAGCCACTGAGGGGCCAGGGGGAAATAGGTCTGTGCCAGCGCCCAGCTGTTGATCAGCAGGATCAGGTACATCATCGGCATCTTGCCGGAGAAGGCACGGTACTGCGCGATGAGCAGCTCGGGCTGATCGTAGTCGACGCGCCAGTAACGGCGCACCATGCGCATCAATGAGTAAGCAGACATCCTGTGCTCAGTGCCTTTTCACCTTTATACCGCGTCAGAAAGCCATGGAAGAGAGCGGGATCAGCCATGCAAGCGTTTGTCATCCGGGCACTCATTATAGGAGGACCAAGGGCGGGGCAAACTCAGGAAAAGCCTGATGTATACCCGTTTTCCGGACGATGCACAGGCACGCGCACGCGTGCCGGAACGCTGCGTTCAGCCGGCTGCAAAGAACGAGTTTCCATGGAGCAGCTTTTGCGCCGCGTTTGGTTCATCAACCTCAAGTCTGGCGCTTGTCCTACAGCATACTCACAAAGGCTCATCTACAATCGGGCGTAACCAGAAATCAAGGCACGCCATGTCCGAGCTTTCCTCTCGTGCTGATCCCTTGCAACTTTCTGCCGGATCAGCCGTTCCCGCCCTTCCCCCGGCCGCGTATTTCGCGGTCGATGCGCGTTGCTGCGTGGTCTACCTGGACGAGGCCGCCATGGCCTTGCTGGGCCAGCGCCAGGATGCAGCGCACTCGCTGGCGGGGGAGGTGCTGTGGCAAGCTTGTCCGGCCCTGGCCGGCGGCGTGCTGGAAACCCAGCTGCGCGCCACCCTGGCTGATGGCCAGAGCCGGCAATGTCTCTACACACCGCCCGGCCAGGCGCTCTCCTATGAGGTGATCTGCTACCGGCAGGCGCAAGGAGTAGCGGTCAACCTGCGGGCGGCCGCGCCTTCGCAAGGCGGGCAATACCGCTGCGAACGTGAACTGCACGAAAGCGAAACACGCTTCCAGCTCATGACCAGCGCAATACCGCAGATCGTCTGGATCACCGATGCCGATGGCAAGCTGGAATTCATCAATGACCAGTGGCGCCAGCATACCGGCGAGACCGGGCACGCAGGCCTGGGTAGCCTGGAAGCCATGATCGTGCGCCACCTCCACCCCGAGGATCAGCAATCAACCCTGCAGGCCTGGCAGCAGGCGCGCAGCGCCTGTGTGGAGCTTTCCATCGAACACCGCATCGGCGATGCCGCCGGGCAATACCGCTGGTTCCTCACGCGCGGCAAGCCGCAGCTCGACCCCGAGGGCCGCACCATCCTGCACTGGTATGGCACCTCCACCGACATCCACGTGCAGAAGGAAGCCATCGCCGAACTGGCGCGCCTGACACACGAATCCGAACGACGACGGCGCTTCTACGAAACCTTCCTCTCCACCACGCCCGATCTGGCCTACGCCTGGGATCTGAACCATCGATTTACCTATGCCAACCGCGTGCTGCTGCAGATGTGGGGCAAGCCCTGGGACGAGGCCATCGGCAAGAACTGCCTGGAACTGGGCTACGAGCCCTGGCACGCCGAGATGCACAGCCGCGAAATCGAGCAGGTACGCGCCACCGGGCGCCCGGTGCGGGGTGATGTCCCCTTCAACGGCACCTTCGGCCGCCGCATCTACGACTACATCCTGTTCCCCGTGCTGGGCCCGGATGGCGAAGTCGAGGCCGTGGCCGGCACCACCCGCGACGTCACCGAACGCAAGAACAGCGAGGCCCGCCAGCATGCCCTGTTCCGCCTGGCCGAAGCGATCCGCGCGGCCGGCTCCTTGCAGGACGTTGCCAGTGCTGCAGCCCACATCATTGGTGAGGCCCTCACGACGCGCTGGGTCAGCTACAAGACGCTGGGGCCGCAACAGCAGGTCGAGCAACTGGGCCAGTGGTCGTTCCACCCCGATGAGAGCGGCGCTGCGGCACTGGCCTTGCATGACGAACGGCGCCTGGGGCAAGCGCTGCGCAGCCGCAGCGTGGTGCTGGTCGGCGACGTCGGCCGCGATGCCCGGACGGCCGGCCTGAAACAGGAACACCTGGCACGCGGCGTGGCGTCCTTCATGGACGTGCCGCTGATCGAGCAAGGCGAAGTCATCGGTATCGTGCACGTCAGCAGCAATGTGCCCCGTACCTGGACCGACAACGAACTGGCCATCGTGCGCGACGTGAGCCAGCAAACCCAGGCCGCCTTTGAACGCATCCGCGACCAGCATGCGCTGGCGGCCAGCGAAGCGCGCCTGCGCGAGATCAACGAGTCACTGGAAGCCGAGGTCAGCGCCCGCACCAAAGAGCTGATGGCCACCGAAGAAGCGCTGCGCCATTCGCAGAAGATCGAAGCCATCGGCCAGCTGACCGGCGGCCTGGCGCACGACTTCAACAACCTGCTGGGCGGTATCACCGGCAGCCTCGACCTGATGCGGGTGCGCCTGGTGCAGGGGCGCGGCGAAGAACTGTTCCGCTACATCGACCTGGCCGCGCGCAGTGCGCAACGGGCCGCCTCGCTCACGCAACGCCTGCTGGCCTTTGCGCGCCGGCAGACCCTGGCACCCCGGCCCACCAACGTCAACGCCCTCATCGGCGGCATGGAAGAACTGATCCGCCGCACCATCGGTCCGGCCATCACGCTGGAGGTGGTCACTGCCGTGGCCTTGTGGCCGACCTTCGTGGATGGACCGCAACTGGAAAGCGCCCTGCTGAACCTGTGCATCAATGCCCGCGACGCCATGCCCGATGGCGGGCGTCTCACCATCGAAACCGTCAACAAGTGGCTCGATGACAAATGGGCGCAGGAACGTGAACTGCCGGCCGGGCAATACGTCTGCATCGCCGTTACCGACAACGGCACCGGCATGCCGCCGGATGTGCTGGCACGGGCCTTCGATCCCTTCTTCACGACCAAACCCATCGGCGAAGGGACCGGACTGGGGCTCTCCATGGTGTATGGCTTCGCACGCCAGTCCGGTGGACAAGTGCGGCTGTATTCGGAAGTCGGCCAGGGCAGCACGGTCACGCTTTACCTGCCGCGCCATCTGCAAGACGCGCACGCCGAGGAAGCCGAACCGGCCAGTGCGCCGGCAGTGGCCGGCAGTGGCGAAGTGGTACTGGTGGTGGATGACGAAGCCCCGATCCGCCTGCTGGTGGCCGAAGTACTCAACGATGCCGGCTATGCGATCCTGCAGGCCGAGGATGGACCGGCCGCCCTGCGCATCCTGCACTCGGCGGCGCGCATCGACCTCCTGATCACCGACGTCGGCTTGCCGGGCGGACTCAATGGCCGCCAGGTGGCCGACGCTGCGCGGGCCGCACGGCCGGAACTGCAGGTGCTGTTCATCACCGGCTATGCGGAGAATGCCGCCTTCGGCCACGGCCATCTGCCTGCCGGCATGCAATTGCTGACCAAGCCATTCAAGATGGAAGCCCTGACGCAGCGCGTGCAGTCCATCCTGGAAAGCCACCGCAGCACCACCAGCTGAAAACGATATAAATAATTACGCCGAAACGGCCGGCGCGACCTGCTCGACCGCACCCAGGCGCCACGATACGGCTTGCGCTGCCGCCCGCAACAGCTGGGCTACCTCGCCCTCGATGGCAGTGTCGAAACTGCCGCTGCTGCCCATGACCGCCATCACCAGCGCCAGCTGGCCAGCGTGGTTGAAGACCGGGGCGGCCAGGGTGTGGATGCCGGGCACCGGGCGCCCCAGCGCCTGGTCCATGGCTTGCCGGCGAATCTGGCGCAGCCGTTCGGCATAGTCGTGGCGCAGGCTGCCATCGGGATGGCTTACGCTGTCAGCCTGGGCGCCTTCCATGCGGATCGCGTCCATGGCCAGCGCACCGGCCAGCATGTCGGAGGGCAAACAGGCCGCACAGACACGGCCGATGGCGGTATGCACCATCGACAGTACCGTGCCGATGCGCAGGCTCACGTGCTGCGGCCGCGAGGATTCCTCCAGCCGCACCACCGTCGGTCCCAGCGGACCGACCACGGCCAGCGCCACCGACAATCCGGTCGCCTGCGCCAGGGTGGCCACTTCAGCCTCGGCTTCGCGCAGCGGCGACAGCCGCTGCAAGGCCGCCAGCCCCAGATCGAGACCGAGTGCACCCGGGAAGAAATTGCCCTGGGCATCGCGCGCCAGCAAACCGATCTTCTGCAAGCTCACCAGATGCGGGAAGGCCTTGGCCGCCGGCATCCCGGCCAGCCTGGCCAGGTCGCCCAGCGGCAGCGGCCGTCCGGCCTCCAGCAAGGCATCCAGCAGGGCACCGGTACTGTCGAGCGACTGGATGCCGCGCTGGCTGCGCACGCCATCTTGATCGCCCTCGTCCGGCGTCGGCAGAAGGTTCGTGTTTCTCATGCGGCATCCTCCTCTGCAGCGGCGAGCGTCGCTGCGATGGCATCAATGCAGCCGCGCAACTGGCGCGCCACCGTACCGCGCCATCCCGCATCGATCACGCCGCTGCTGCCGATCACCGTCACCAGCAACAGCAACTGTTGCTGCGCATCCAGGAGCGGCATGCACAGGCTGGTCACACCCGGACTGGGCAGGTCGACCGCGCGCTCCATGCCGCGTTTGCGGATGGCATCGAGTGCTTCCTGGAAATGTTTCAGATGAGTCCTTGGCTGGCGCGGATGCTGCGCTTCCCACAAAGCCTGCCAGGCGGGGAAGGGGGTGTAGGCGCAATAGGTGCGCCCCGTGGCCGTCTCCGACAGCGCCATCACGGTGCCCACGTGCAGGTTGACGTGCAGCGGCTTGCCGGCGTGGGCGTAATGCACGATGGTCGGGCCGGCCGGCGTGGGCAAGGTAACGGCCACGCTCAGGCCCGTGTCCTGGCTCAGTTGCTGCACTTGCGGCAGGGCCAGGCGATAGGCGGGCTCCTGCGCCAGGCGCGCCATGCCCAGGCGCAAGGCCAGCGGCCCGGCCTCGTAGTGGCCATCGCCGGGCGTGCGCTTGATCAGGCCCAGCCGCAGCAGGCTCACCAGATAGGTGTGGGCTTGTGCCGAGGACAGCTCGGCCGCCGCCGCCAGCGCCACCAGCGGCAAGGGCTGGCGTGCCTGGGCCAGCGCCTGCAACAGGCGCCCGGCCACTTCCACACTCTGGATGCCACGTTGTGTCTTGACAGGGGATGCGCTCATCCGATGATTCCAAGGTTGCGAGTTTGCTGCCGCGCCAACCGACACGGAGCCTGGATTCTAAACCAACTCGCGTGCAGTGCAGCATGGATAGCCCCTCGGTGCAGGAAACGTCAATTAATTTTTAACAAGCATATTTGATATTGACTAATTAAAAGACGCTGACTAAGATGCGATCAACCTGCTCAGGGCAGGTAAGAACAACAGGATTTGACCCGCATTGATCCACGACGGGTTGGACGGAGACCTTTTCCCGATGGCATACGCCATGTCCAGCCTCGTCCCCATCCATCTGACATTGAACGAGGCAGACATGGCCAAGGCTTTTGCATCCCAGGCGGATCTCGACGCCAAGAAGATCACCTTTGAACGCATCTCGGAAAACGCCTACGCGTACACCGCCGAGGGCGATCCCAATTCCGGCGTCATCATCGGCGACGACAGCGTGATGGTCATCGACACCACCGCCACCCCGGCGATGGCGCAAGACCTGATCGCGCGCATCCGCAGCGTCACCGACCTGCCCATCAAATACGTGGTGCTGACGCACTATCACGCCGTACGCGTGCTGGGCGCCTCGGCGTATTTCAAGGAAGGCGGCGAGCAGGTCATCGCCAGCCGGGGCACCTACGAGATGATCGTCGAGCGTGGCGAAGCCGACATGAAGTCCGAGATCGAGCGCTTCCCGCGCCTCTTTGCCGGGGTGGAAACCGTGCCCGGCCTGACCTGGCCGACCATGGTGTTCGAGAAGGAAATGACGATCTTCATGGGCAAGCTCGAAGTGAAGATCGCCCATCTCGGCGCCGGACACACCAAGGGCGATACGGTGGTGTGGATCCCCGGCCAGAAGGTGCTGTTCTCCGGCGACCTGGTGGAATACGACGCCGCCTGCTACTGCGGCGATGCCCAGCTGGAACCTTGGCCGGCCACGCTCGATGCCCTGGCCGCGCTGCAACCGGAAGCGCTGGTGCCCGGGCGTGGGCCTGCGCTGCAAGGGCGCGCACAAGTCGAGCAGGGCATCGCCTATACCAAGGATTTCGTCTCGACCCTGCTGCGTGCCGGCCGCGAAGCGGTGGCCGCCAGGATGGGCCTGAAGGAAGCCATGGCCCATACGCGCCAGCTGATGGATCCCAAGTTCGGCCAGGTCTTCATCTACGAACACTGCCTGCCCTTCGACGTCACCCGGGCCTATGACGAAGCCTCGGGCATCGCCCATCCGCGCATCTGGACGGCCGAGCGCGACAAGGAAATGTGGGCGGCGCTGCAAGCCTGAGCGGCCACGACAACAACGAAGAGAGCGAGGAGACGAAAATGAACAACAACCCAGCCATCGATTACCAGCAGCACCGCTTCGCCTACCAGCCCTGCCTGGAACAAACCCATCCCGATGAAGCGCCCGTGCATCCGGTGGTGGTCATCGGCGCCGGTCCGGTGGGACTGGTGACGGCCATCGACCTGGCCCGCCAGGGCATCCGCGTCGTGGTGGTGGACGACGACGATGCCCTTTCCGTGGGCTCGCGCGCAATCTGCTTCGCCAAGCGCACGCTGGACATCTTCGACCGCATCGGCTGCGGCCAGCGCATGGTGGACAAGGGCGTGGGCTGGAACCGCGGCAAGGTGTTCCTGCGCGACGAGGCCATCTACGAATTCGACCTGCTGCCCGAGAGCGGCCACGCCCGGCCCGCCTTCATCAACCTGCAGCAGTACTACCTGGAAGGCTACCTGCTGGAGCAGGCGCAGCAGCACGAACAGATCGAAGTACGCTGGAAGAGCAAGGTCAGCGCCATCGCCCATCAAGGTGACCATGAGGCGCTGACCGTAGACACCCCCGAGGGTAGCTACATCCTCAAGGCGCGCTACGTGGTGGCTGCCGACGGCTCGCGCAGCCCGCTGCGCAAGATGATGGGACTGGAAAGCGTGGGCCATACCTTCCGCGACCGCTTCCTCATTGCCGACGTCAAGATGGAGGCCCCCTTCCCGGCCGAGCGCTGGTTCTGGTTCGATCCCCCCTTCCACCCCAACCAGTCGGTGCTGCTGCATCGCCAGCCCGATGATGTGTGGCGCATCGATTTCCAGCTCGGCTGGGACGCCGATCCGGTCCTGGAAAAGACTCCCGAACGCGTGATCCCGCGCGTGCAAGCGCTGCTGGGCAAGGACGTGCAGTTCACGCTGGAATGGGTCAGCGTCTACACCTTCTCGTGCGTACGCATGGATCGCTTCCGCCATGGCCGGGTGCTCTTCGTGGGCGATGCTGCGCATTGTGTCTCACCCTTCGGTGCGCGCGGCGCCAACAGCGGCGTGCAGGATGCCGAGAACCTGGCCTGGAAGCTGGCCTTCGTCCTGCAAGGCAAGGCTCCGGAGCGCCTGCTGGATACCTATGCGAGCGAGCGCGAGTACGCCGCCGACGAGAACCTGCTCAACTCCACCCGCTCCACCGACTTCATCACACCCAAGAGCGCCGTCAGCAAATGCTTCCGCAATGCCGTGCTGGGCCTGGCGCGCGAGCACAGCTTCGCACGCGGGCTGGTCAACAGCGGCCGCCTGTCGCTGCCGGCCACGCTGCACGGCTCACCCCTGAACACCACCTACAGCGGGCCCTTCAAGGGTGCCATGCAAGCAGGTGCGCCTTGCACCGATGCACCAGTGCAAGGCGAGGCGGGCCGGGGCTGGCTGCTGCCGCATCTGGGCGACCAGTTCGTGGCCATGATCTTTGCCGCAGCCTCTGCACTGCCCGCAGCCCAACTGCAGGCGCTGCAACAACTGGCACAGGGCAGCGTGCCGCTACGCCTGCTGTTCGTGAGCAGCACCGCGAGCACGGCACAGGACCGCGCCGTGCTCGCGGCATGCGGCCCGGACGCCCGCCAGGTGCAGGACATCGAAGGCCTGGCCGCGCAGCGCTACGACGGCCAGCCCTTCACCTGCTATCTGGTCCGGCCCGACCAGCACCTCTGCGCAGGCTGGCGCGCGGTCGACGCGGCAGCGCTGGCAGGCGCCCTGCAGCGCGCGACCGGCCACGCGCAGGGCGAACTGGCCACATCCGTGCTGGACGCTGCCTGAGCAGAACTCAAACAAGCCCTTTCCCCAAGGAGATACCATGCGCCTGAACACCGCACCCAACCTGACGCGCCCGGACGACTTCTATGAAGCCCTGATCGAGATGCATCGCGGCCTGGACGATGCCGCCAGCCAGGACGTCAATGCCCGCCTGATCCTGCTGCTGTGCAATCACATCGGCGGCCACGAGGTGCTGGTCGAGGCCATGCTGCGCGCCCGCGCCGCCGTGGCCGAAGCGGCCTGACCCGCCCACCTCTTTCATCCACATCCACAAGAGCGCCGCCACAGGCGCCTACCCAACGGAGACATTCATGATGACCCCATCCCCGGGCGCCGGTACGCTGGCCGCCCCGTCCATACCGGACTTGAGCGAAGCAGCCGAAGACGCGATCTATCGCAAGGTCTGGCTGCGCATCATTCCCTTCCTCTTCATCTGCTACGTGGTCTCCTTCCTGGACCGCATCAACATCGGTTTCGCCCAACTGCAGATGAAGCAGGACCTCGGCTTCAGCGACGCCATGTATGGCCTGGGCGCGGCCGTCTTCTATGTCGGCTACGTGCTTTGCGAGGTGCCCAGCAACATGCTGCTGGCGCGCTTCGGCGCACGCCGCACCTTCTCGCGCATCATGGTGCTGTGGGGCCTGGCCTCGGTGGGCATGATGGCCGTCACCGATGCCACGCACTTCTACGTGCTGCGCTTCCTGCTGGGGGTGTTCGAGGCCGGCTTCTTCCCCGGCATCGTGCTCTATCTCAGCTACTGGTTCCCGGCGCGGCGCCGTGCGGCGGTGATGGCGATCTTCTTTGCCGGCGTGGCGGTGGCCGGTGTGCTGGGCGGACTGGTCTCGGGCTGGATCATGCGCGACATGGCCGGCGTCATGGGGCTCTATGGCTGGCAGTGGATGTTCGCCATCGAGGGCGCACCGGCCGTCGTGCTGGGCGTGCTGGTGATCTTCCTGCTGGCCGATGGTCCGGCCCAGGCCAGGTGGCTCACGCCAGAGGAACGCCGCTTCCTGCAGACACGCCAGAGCCAGGAAGCACTGCGTACGCACCAGGTGAGCGCCCATTCGCTGGCCGCGCTCAGGCAGGCGCTGTCGCATCGCCCGACTTACCTGTTCGCCTTCATCTACTTTGCGCTGACCTGCGGTTCGCTGACGCTCAACTTCTGGATGCCGTTGATGATTCGCGACTTCGGCATCAAGGACGTGGTGCAGGTCTCGCTCTATACGGTGATCCCCAATGCCATCGGCGCCATCGGCCTGATCCTCATTGCGCGCCGCTCGGACCGCCGCAACGAGCGCCACGGCCACTTCCTGGCCTGCACCACCGGTGGCGCCCTGGCGCTGGCGGCGCTGACCCTGCATCCGTCCAGTTTTGCCGTCTCGCTGGGCCTGCTGTCGGTAGCGGCGGTGCTGATCTTTGCCGCCCTGCCGATCTTCTGGTCACTGCCGCCCGGGCTGCTGCCGGCCCAGACCATCGCGCCGGGCATCGCCTTCATCTCCAGCGTGGGCATCACCAGCGGCATCGTCAGTCCCTGGCTGATCGGCCTGGTCAAGACGCGTACCGGCAACATCGATATCGCGCTCTATATCCTGGCGGGCTTGCTGCTGCTCAGTGGCCTGACGATGTGGACGCTGATTCCACGCAAGGCACCGCAGGAAGGATTGCAGCCCCCGGTCTGAACACCCCGTTCTGCAGCGTGAGCAAAGCCGCCCTGTGAAAGCAGCGCGGCTTTTTTCATCCTCATCGCAGCGATGGCGATACGATCCGGCTCGACTTCCTGGTACGTCAGCCAGAATGGCGTTGCGTGCGTTAAGCCGCCACCCCCGTTGCTTGAAGCCACGCAGCCAATGTGACGCTACGGCAACCAGGTCAACAAACTGTCAGGATTCCTTGTTACAGTTGCGCCGCCGGCCATGGGGGTGCCGGATCCGATGATCTGAAGGGTCGTGCGTAACCGGTCCCTGCCCACCTGACCCTTGCTTGCCCAGCCACTACCGCCGCTACCGCTGATACTGCCATTCTGCCTCGCCGACATGAAAATGAAGACCACCTCGCCGCAACTGACGGCCTATGAAGAAGTCAAGCCTGGCTTCGGCTGGATCGATGCGCTGGTGCTGGCGGTGCTGTTCGGCCTGCTGTGGAGCGCCCTGCACTTCGGCAAGGGCATGCTGGCCCACTTCGATCCGTCCGACCAGCTGGAGGTCGACAGCTCGCCGGCCATGATCCCCTATTACGCCGGGCGCACGCTCTTGCGCATGTGGATCGCCTTCGCCTTCTCCCTGTTCTTTGCCATCGGCACCGGTTACCTGGCCGCCAAGAGCCGCCGCGCCCGCGCCCTGATCCTGCCGGCGCTGGACATCCTGCAATCGGTACCGGTGCTGGGCTTCCTCTCGGCCACCGTGACCGGCTTCATGGCGCTGTTCCCGGGTAGCCTGATGGGCGTGGAATGCGCGGCCATCTTCGCCATCTTTACCGGCCAGGTGTGGAACATGGCCTTCGGTTTCTATCACTCCATGGTCACCATCCCGACCGACATGCAGGAAGCGGCCACCACCTATCGCCTGACCGCCTGGCAGCGCTTTCGTACCGTAGAGCTGCCGGCCTCGGCGCACAGCCTGATCTGGAACTCGATGATGTCCTTCGGCGGCGGCTGGTTCTTCGTGGCGCAGAGCGAAGCCATCAGCGTCATGAACAAGGACCTGAAGCTGCCCGGTCTGGGCTCCTACATGGCGCAGGCCATCGACCAGGGCGACCATACGGCGGCGCTGTGGGCGGTCATCGCCATGCTGGCGCTGATCCTGGTGAGCGACCAGCTGGTCTGGCGGCCGCTCCTGGCCTGGGCCGACAAGTTCAAGATCGAACTGACCGAATCGACCTCGCCACCCACCTCCTGGGTCTATGACCTGCTGCGCGGCTCCTACGTCTTTACCTGGCTCGATGAAAAACTGTGGCTGCCCCTGGGCGACTGGCTGGCGCGCCGCCGCCCGGCCGGCACCTCGGCCGCACCGACACCGGCCCGCATCACCCGCGAGCGCTGGACCAAGCGCCTGCTCACCGGCGCCATCTGTGCTCTCTTGATCTTCGAAGCCCTGCGCGGACTGGTGGCGGCCATCGATGCGCTGCATGGGGCCATGAGCTGGAGCCTGTTCGGCCACATCGTCTGGCTCGGTTTCCTGACGCTGCTGCGGGTGCTGGCCATGACGGTGGTGGCCACCCTGATCTGGACCCCGGTGGGCGTATGGATCGGCTCCAAGCCGCACATTGCCCGCTTCGCCCAGCCGCTGGCGCAGATCGGTGCCTCCTTCCCGGTCAACATGACCTTCCCGCTGGTGGTGGGCTGGTTCGTGGCGGCCAACGTCAGCATGAACTGGGGCAGTATCCTGTTGATCGCCATGGGCACGCAGTGGTACATCCTCTTCAACGTGATCGCCGGGGCCATGGCCATTCCCAATGACCTCAAGGAAGCGGCGCGCATGTATGGCCTGTCGCGCTGGAATCTGTGGAAGACCCTGATCCTGCCGGCCATCTTCCCGTTCTGGGTGACCGGCGCCTGTACCGCTGCCGGTGGCGCCTGGAACGCGTCCATCGTGGCCGAGCTGGCCAACTGGGGCGACGTTTCGCTCAAGGCCGACGGCCTGGGTGCCTATATTTCGGCGGTCACCAAGTCCGGTGACACGCCTCTCATCATCGCCAGCATCGGCGTGATGTCGATGTTCGTCGTGCTGATGAACAAGTTTGTCTGGCGTCGCCTGTATGCCTTCGCCGAACGCCGTTTCCGCCTCGATTGACCGTGAGCCAAGCCATGACTACCTCGCAACAACGCCCTGCCGTCGCCGAACTGTGCGCGGTCAGCAAATCCTACAATACCGCCGGCGGCCACGAGCTCAAGGTGCTGGACAACATCGACCTGGCCGTACATGAAGGTGAACTGCTGGCCCTGCTGGGCCAGTCCGGCTCGGGCAAGTCGACCATCCTGCGCTGCCTGACCGGCCTGGTCGAACCCAGCTCGGGCCACACCATGGCCGGCGGCAAACAGCTCAACGGCGTCAACCGCGATGCCTCGGTGGTATTCCAGACCTTTGCGCTCTATCCATGGCTGACGGTGGAACAGAACGTGGCCGTGGGCCTGATGTCGCACAACCCGACCCGTGAAGAACGCGATGCGGCCGTGGACCGCGCCATCGAACTGATCGGCCTGGGCAACTACCACAGCGCCTATCCGCGCGAGCTCTCCGGCGGCATGCGCCAGCGCGTGGGCATTGCGCGGGCGCTGGTGTCCAAGCCCAAGCTGCTGTGCCTGGACGAAGCCTTCAGCGCCTTGGACGTGCTGACCGCAGAAAACCTGCGCCAGGAACTCATCAGCCTGTGGCGCGCGCCGGACAGCGGCCTGACCTCGATCTTCATGGTCACCCACAACATCGAGGAAGCGGTGGAAATGGCCACCCGCATCGTCGTGGTGTTCCCGCGTCCGGGCCGCCTGGGCCTGGTGCTGGACAATCCGCTGCCCTATCCGCGCGACTCCAAGAGCCCGGAATTCCAGCGCCTGGTCAACATCATCCACGAAGCCATCACCACCCTCTCGCTGCCCGACCTGCCGCCGGAAACCCACGTCCCGGGCGAGCCGATCTCGCGCGGCCGCAAGCGCATGGAATCCATCCCGCTGATCCCGGTGGGCCAGATCCTGGGCCTGATGAGCCTGTTGCACGACGAGCCGGAACTGAACAACATCTACGACATCTCCGACGAGATCGGCAAGGAATTCGGCGAGACCATCGCCACCGTGAAGGCCGCCGAGATTCTGGAGTTGGTGGACACGCCCAAGCAGGAGGTCTACCTGACCGACCTGGGCCGCCGCTTCGTGGCCGCCGACCGCAAGGGCCAGCGCGCCATCTTTGCCGAGCAGGTCTACAAGCTGCGCATCTTCCACATCATCCTGGCGGTGCTGGGCGAGGCCGAGGAGATCGAGGCCGAGCGCGTGTTGAAGGACATCGGTAGCGCCCTGCCCTATGACAATCCGGAAAAGACCTTCGAAACCATGATCGCCTGGGGCCGCTATGCCGGTCTCATGGATTACAACGCCAAGAGCGGCATGGTCTTCGTGCCCAAGGACGAAGACGAGGAAGACGGCGCCCAGGGCTGAGCGCCCCGGCGCCGGACCGGCTGATTCAGTGCAGGGCCGCCAGCGGCGCGCCCTGCAAGCTCGCCGGGGCTACCGCCGCATGGCTGGCATTGGCCACGGTCGAGGCATCCTGGCGGATCTTGAAGACCGAGACCACCTTCAGCAATCCCATGGCCTGCTGTGACAGCGACTGTGCTGCCGCACTGGCTTCTTCCACCAGCGCCGCATTCTGCTGGGTCACCTGATCCATCTGCACGATGGCGGTGTTGATCTGTTCGATACCGCTGCCCTGCTCCTGGGTGGCCGAGGCGATATTGTTCATGATCTCGCCGAAACGCTGTACCGAGGCCACGATCTCGGTCATCTGGTGGCCCGCATTGGCGACCAGTTCCGAACCCGCACTGACGTGCGACATCGATTCACCGATCAGGTCCTTGATCTCCTTGGACGCCACCGCACTGCGCTGCGCCAGTGAGCGCACTTCCGAGGCCACCACCGCAAAGCCGCGCCCCTGCTCCCCGGCGCGCGCCGCTTCCACCGCCGCATTCAAGGCCAGGATATTGGTCTGGAAGGCGATGCCTTCGATCACGCCGATGATGTCGGCCATCTTGCTCGAGCTGGCCGAGATCTTGTCCATCGTCGACACCACCCGGTCAAAGGCGGCGCTGCCGCTGCTGGCGGTCTGCGCGGCGCCACCCGACAGGCGCAGCGCTTCGGCGGCGTGATCGGTGTTCTGGCGCACGGTGGTGGTCAGCTCTTCCATGCTGGCGGCGGTTTCTTCCAGCGAGGCGGCCTGTTCTTCGGTGCGTTGCGAGAGGTCGAAATTGCCCTGCGCGATCTGTCCGCTGGCCACCGAAATGGTCTCGGCCGCAGATTTGATGCCGTACGCGATCACGTTCAACTGGTAACGCATCTGCTCGATGGAAGCCATCAGACTGGAACCATCGCCGTCACGTACACGCACCGTGGCGGTCAGGTCGCCGCTGGCGATGTCGCGGGCGACGGATTGCGCTTCGGAGGGCTCCGCACCCAGTTGACGGAGGATGCTGCGGGCGATCGTCACCGCAGCCACGATACCCACCAGCAATGCCAGTGCTACGGCCGTCAGCGTCAGGTTGCGCAGCCATTCGTAGGTGCTGCGCGCGCTGACGGCGGCTTCTTCATTGAGTTGGTCTTCGAATTCCGAGAGCTCGGTCAGCGACTTGATCCAGGCCTGTTGCTTGGGACGCACTTCGCTGATGAGCACCTTGACGGCCTCGGCCGCCTTGTTCTCCCGCCCCAGTTGCAAGGCCTTGGTCATGAGCGGGACAGTGGCGTTTTCATCCGCCTTCACCTGAGCCAGTAGCTGATGTTCGCGCTCGGTCGTGCTGGCTTCCGTGGCAAACATCTTCTCCAGGGCGGTGTAGGCGTCGGCGTAGAATTTTTCATGGCGGGCCAGCGTCTGCGCTTCAGTGCGCATCGATTCCTCGTCATCCAGCAAGGCGATGTTGCGAATGGTGATGGCGCGCTGGCTCAAGGCATTGCGCAAGGCACTGACCAGCTTGATTTCAGCGTTATTGACGCGGGTAATGTCGGTGAGCGCCTCATTGACGCGCGACATGCCGTACAACCCCAATGCCGAGATGCTCAGCAGAAACACCAGGATCAGGCCAAAACCCAACGCCAGCCTGGTCACGACTTTCAACTTACCCATGGTTGATCCCCTAATGAATATCCCCTGACCGTTCTCTTGGACGGCTGGAGGAAAGTTTGAAGGCGCTTGCGCAAGAGTGGACTGCAGAGTCCTGGCTTCTTGAATAGGGCGGAAGGGGGAGGGGTGCTATTTTCATCATCATGACCATCCGCAGCAGTCGGCGTGCCGGCAAGCAAAGGCCAGTCTAAGCGCTTGCCGAAAGGGCCAAAACGAGGATCAGCGATGATTTAACCTGTCTTTAAAGAAAGTTGCGAAGTTACGTATAGTTAAGTTTTACTTCACAACAACAATTACAGAATTTTTCACTGCAGCAACCCGCCAAAGCTGATCAGGCGGGCGCTTGCGCCTTGCGCCGCAAGCGGCTGGCACTCACTGCCGTGGCCAGTGCAGTGGCCGCTGCCGCAACCCACAACGCGACTCGAATCGCATTGCCATCCTGGGCCGAGCTCATCTGTACCTGGCCTTGCGCCACCGCAGCGGCGGTGTAGATCGCCAGGACCGTGCCCAGCAGTGCCGCGCCCAGGCACTGGCCGAAGGTACGCATGATGGCCAGCACACCCGAGGCATTGCCGCTGCGTTCACGCGTGACGTTGGAGAGCATTTCGCGGTTGTTGGGGCTCTGGAAGAAACCGAAGCCCATGCCGCACACCAGTGCGCGCCAGCCAATGTCCCAGGCCTGGGCGTGATCGGGCAGCAAGGCCAGCAAAACCAGCCCGACAGTAAAGAGCGCCAGCCCCAGGCTAGCCAGCAGCGCCGCAGAATGGCGGTCGGCCAGGCGGCCCGCATGCGGGGCCACCAGCACGATGCCCAGCGGCCAAGGCGTAAAGAGGGCCGCCGATTCGAAGGCGGTATAGCCATACGCATTCTGGAACAGGAAGGGCAAGGCCACGAAGGCGATGCCCTGGCCCACGAAGGAAGCCAGCGAGGTCAGTGCGGCCAGCGAGAAACGCGCATTGGCAAAGATGTCCAGCGGCAACAGCGGCTCAGGCACGCGGCGCTGTCCGCGCACGAAGGCCAGTGCGGCCAGCACGGCCACGGCCGCATAGGCCGACGCCAGCAGCGCGGCATGGGCGCTCTGGCCGGGTTCGGCAAAGCGCGCACAGGTGTCCGCCGCCATGATGAGGGCACCCATGGCCAGCGCCGACCACAGTGCACCGGCCAGGTCGAAGGGTGCGCGCGCCGGTTTGCGCGTTTCCGGAATGGCGCTCCAGGACAGCAGCACCGCGATCACCCCCAGCGGCACGTTGATGAGGAAGATCCACTCCCAGCCCAATGCCGCCAGCAAGGTACCGCCCAGCACCGGGCCGATGGCGGTGCTGGCCGCCACCAGCACGGCATTGAGACCAAGGATGCGGCCCAGCAGGCGGTTGGGGAAGACGGTGCGATGGATGGCCGGCGCAATGCTGAGCATGGCCGCCCCGCCCAGGCCCTGCAAGACGCGCATGGCAATGAGCACATCTACCGAGCGCGACAGTGCGCAGCCCAGCGAGGCCAGCGTAAACACCGCCAGTCCGGCCGTGAACTGGGTACGGAAACCCAGCCGCGAAGACAGTGCGGCAAAGGCTGCCAGCGTCATGGCGGTGGCCAGCAGATAGGCATTGGCCACCCACACCGAGGCGGCGGCGGAAGTCTGCAGGGCCAGGCTGATCTGGGGCAGCGCCACGTTGATGATGGTGCCGTCGAACACGGCCATGGTGGTGGCCATCATCACGGCCAGCATGGCGCGGCGGCGCTGCGCGCCCGGCAGGCCTTCGTCGCCGGGCAGGTCGGAAAAGAGTTCCATGGGAGTCGCTTGCGAAGATGAATCAGGCCTTCACTATAGCCAGCCACCATACAAGGCGGAAGACGCACGGCTTGCATTGGATCATTGCATTGAACGCCATGTCTGTCCTCGCATGCTAGGATTCCGCCATGCCCGACACCGACCTCAACCTGTTGATCGCACTGGATGCCCTCATCGCCGAAGCCAGCGTCGCTGGCGCCGCGCGCCGGCTGGGCCTGAGCGCCTCGGCCATGAGCCGCACGCTCACGCGGCTGCGCCTGGCCACCGGCGATCCCTTGCTGGTGCGCGCAGGGCGGCAGATGGTGCTCACGCCTTGCGCCGAGGCGCTGCGCGAGCGCGTGCGCAACGTCGTGCACGAAGCGCGTTCGGTCTTGCGTCCCTCGGTGCCTGAGCTGGACCTGGCACGACTGGAGCGCGACTTCACCTTGCGCGCCAACGAAGGTTTCATCGAAGCCTGCGGCGCCGCGCTCATCGCTGCCGTCACGGCCGAGGCGCCGCTGGTGCGGCTGCGCTTTGCCCCCAAGGTGGAACGCAGCCCCTTGCCGCTGCGCGAAGGCAGTGCCGACCTGGAAATCGGCGTGGCCAGCGAGATGGGACCGGAGGTGAGATTGCAGACGCTGTTCCGCGACCGCTTCGTGGGCGCGGTACGCATCGGGCATCCGCTGGCGTCCTTGCGGCGCGTCAGTGCGGAGCGCTATTGCGCCTACGACCACGTGAGCGCCTCGCCGCGCGGCGACCGCAACAGTCCGGTCGATGCCGCGTTGGCCGCACGAGGCCTCACGCGCAAGGTGGTGGCGGTGGTGCCGAGTTTCCCTGGCGCGCTGGCGGTGGTGCGCACCTCCGACCTGGTGGCCATGGTGCCTTATTCCTTCCTGACCACGGCCGGCGCACCGCGCAAGGATGGCAGCGCCGCCGGCATCCATCTGTTCGAACTGCCGGTGCCGACCGACCCCATCGTCGTCTCGCTGATGTGGCATCCACGGGTGGAGATGGACCCGGCCCATCGCTGGCTGCGCGCCAAGGTGCGCGCGGTCTGTGCCGGGCTGGCCCAGCTCGGGCCCAGGGGCCGTCCCGGCTGAACCTTTTACTGAAAGACTTCCATGCAACTGCAAGGCATCCATCACGTGGCCGTCATCTGTTCCGACTATGCCGTCTCCAAGGCCTTCTACGTGGACCTGCTGGGCCTGCGCGTGATCGCCGAGCATTACCGCGAGCCGCGCAACTCCTGGAAGCTGGACCTGGGCCTGCCCGACGGCAGCCAGGTCGAACTGTTCTCCTTCCCTGCCCCGCCAGCCCGCCCTTCGCGCCCGGAAGCCTGCGGCCTGCGCCACCTCTCCTTCGCCGTGGCCGACGTCGCCGCCAGCAAGGCCGAACTCGAAGCCCGGGGCGTGGCCGTGGAAGACATCCGCGTGGATGAATACACGGGCCGGCGTTTCACCTTCTTCGCCGACCCGGATGGGCTGCCTTTGGAATTATATGAAGTGATCCGCTAAGCCCGCCCGCACGCGGCTGCCTCCCGCCTGCCTTGAATTAGCGTCGTGAAGAAAAACGCCAAAACGCGGCAAGCGTAGCGCAGAGGCAACGGCTATACTCGCGCTGCATTCCCGCCCTGCTGCCGCCATCCCATCCTCACCATGCAAAACGTCAAGACTTCCGCTTTCTCGCGCCTGAGCTCCACGACCCTGCTCGGGGCCGCTGTCGTGCTGGGCATGCTCTACTTCGGCCGCGACATCCTGGCCCCGCTGGCGGTGGCCGGCATTGCCAGCCTGATCATCCTGCCGCTGGTGAGGAAACTCGACGTCCTGGGCCTGAACCGGGCCGCCGCCGCCATGATCTCGGTGTTGCTGGTCGGTGGCTGCCTGGTGGCGCTGGCGGTGGTGCTGACCTTCCAGCTGGTCAGCGTCACCAGCGACTTGCCGCAGTATCGCGACGCCATCCAGGACAAGATCGAAAGCGTGCGCACCCTGACCGAGCGCCCCTTCGCCCGGCTGGAAGCCGAGCTGACGGCCGTGATCCCGCAACCGGTACCGGAAACCACGCGCAGCGGCAAGAAGAACAGCCACGCCGTCACCGCTGCCAGCACTGCGGCGGCCAGCCCCGAAGCCGATACCCGCATGTCGGTGCGGGGTGCGCTGAAGCGCCTCTTTGCGCTGGCCTGGGGGCCCATCGGCCAGGCCGGTATCGTGCTGGTGCTGCTGGTGTTCATCCTGCTGGAACAGGAATCCCTGCGCGAACGCCTGATCCGCCTGGCCGGACTGACCGAGATGAGCCGCACCATGCAGGCCCTGGGCGATGCGGCTGAGGGGGTCTCGCGTTTCTTCTTTTCGCAGTTCGTGGTCAATCTGGTGTTCGGCCTGACCATGGGCATCGTGCTGGCCGTCGGCGGGGTGCCGCACGCGGTGCTGTGGGGCACGCTGGCCGGGGTGCTGCGCTTCGTGCCCTACCTGGGCGCGCTGGCCTCCGGGCTGATGATCTCGATATTTATCGCGGCCATCGATCCGGGCTGGTGGCTGGCGCTGTCCTTCCTGGCGTTCTACGTGGGGCTGGAAGTGATCGTCTCCAACTTCATCGAGCCGCGCGTCTATGGCCACAGCTCGGGTCTGTCACCGCTGGCGGTGATCGTCTCGGCGCTGTTCTGGGGCTCGCTGTGGGGGCCGATCGGCCTGCTGCTGTCCACCCCGCTGACGCTGTGCCTGGTAGTGGCCGGGCGCCACGTGGCCGCACTGGAGCCGATCACCGTCCTGCTGGGCGAAGCGCCCGACATGAGCCATGCCGAGCGCTTCTACCAGCGCGCGCTGGCCGGTGAATCCGAAGCCATCATCCGCGACGCCCGCGCCCATCTGCAAAAGCAGAGCTTCGCCAAGTACTGCGACCAGATCCTGCTGCCCGGCCTGGCCCTGGCTGCGCTGGACCTGCGCCATGGCCGCATCGAAGGCGCCCAGCAGGACCGCTTGCTGCGCTCGGTATCGCAGCTGACCGAAGTGCTCACGCAAAGCCCCGGCGCCCCGCGCAGCCTGCGCCGCCGCCGCGAGGTGCCGCTGCTCAACAGTGGCGTGGGCGCCCATCTGCGCGAACTGCGACTGGCGCGCCTGGGCCGCTGGCAGGGTTCGCTGGACGTGCCGCAAGGGTCGGTGGTGCTGTGCGGCGGCCTGCGTCATGAGCGCGACGACCTGCTCTCCGAACTGCTGGTACATGCGCTGCGCGTGAGCGGTATCGATGCCCGCAGCATCACCTTCGACCAGAACGAAGAAACGCCCCCGGATACCAGCAAGGGCCAGCTGGTCTCCATCGTGTTTCTGGTCTATCCGGAACGCGACAAGCTGGATGCCTGGCTGGACGTGGTGCGCAACCTGCGCACCGACCTGCCGCATGCACTGCTGGTGACGATCCGCCCCTCCTTCTTCAATGAAGAAGCGGATGCTGCGACCGTGAAGGAACAGGTGGACATGGTGCTGTCGTCCTTCGAGGAAGGGCTGGCGTTTGCGTCCACGCACATGCGACCGGCCATCAAGGCATAAGCCGACGCAAACGCAGGACAACAAAAAACCGCCCGGCTTGCACCGGGCGGTTTTACATTGAGGCGATGGCCAGGAATGGCCGGTAGCGATCAGCGCTTCAATTGCGACAGGTCACGCACCGCGCCACGATCCGCCGAAGTAGTCAGCGCAGCATAAGCCTGCAGCGCCTGCGACACCACGCGCTGGCGGTTGCCCGGCTGCCAGGCGGCGTCACCACGGGCTTCCATGTCGGCGCGGCGCTTGGCCAGATCCTCGCCGGAGATGCGCAGGTTGATGGTGCGGTTGGGGATGTCGATGTCGATCATGTCGCCCTCTTCCACCAGGCCGATGGCACCGCCTTCGGCCGCTTCCGGCGAGGCGTGGCCGATCACCAGGCCCGAGGAGCCGCCGGAGAAGCGGCCATCGGTAAACAGCGCGCAGGCCTTGCCCAGGCCCTTGGACTTGATGTACGAGGTCGGGTACAGCATTTCCTGCATGCCGGGGCCGCCCTTGGGGCCTTCGTAGCGCACGATGACCACATCGCCGGCTTTCACCTTGTCGCCCAGGATGCCTTCGACGGCGGCGTCCTGGCTCTCGAAGACACGCGCAGTGCCGGAGAACTTCAGGATGCTTTCATCCACGCCTGCGGTCTTGACGATGCAACCCTTCTCGGCGATGTTGCCGTAGAGGACAGCCAGGCCGCCATCTTGCGAATAGGCGTGTTCGCGGTCGCGGATGCAGCCGTTGGCGCGGTCCAGGTCGCTTTCCTCGTAACGCTCTTCCTGGGAGAACGCCACCTGCGTCGGCACGCCACCGGGCGCGGCGCGGAACAGCTTGTGCACGGCCGGGTCGCTGGAGACGCGGATGTCGAATTTCTCGATGGCTTCGCCCAGGGTCTTGCTGTGCACGGTCGGACGCGAGGTGTCCAGCAGGCCTGCACGCGCCAGTTCCCCCAGGATGGAGATGATGCCGCCGGCGCGGTGCACGTCTTCGATGTGGTACTTGTTGGTCATCGGCGCGACCTTGCACAGGCAGGGGACCTTGCGCGAGATGCGGTCGATGTCGGCCATGGTGAATTCCACCTTGGCTTCGTGGGCTGCAGCCAGGAGGTGCAGCACGGTGTTGGTGGAGCCGCCCATGGAGACGTCCAGGGTCATGGCGTTTTCCCAGGTTTCCTTGGTGCAGATGTTGCGCGGCAGGATGGAGTAGTCGTCCTGTTCGTAGTGACGCTTGGCCAGTTCGACGATCAGGCGGCCGGCGCGCAGGAACAGTTCCTTGCGGTCGGCGTGGGTGGCGACGATGGTGCCATTGCCCGGCAGCGACAGGCCCAGCACTTCGGTCAGGCAGTTCATCGAGTTGGCGGTGAACATGCCCGAGCAGGAACCGCAGGTCGGACAGGCCGAGCGTTCAACTTCGGCCACGTCGGCATCCGAGATGTTCTTGTCGCCGGCCTGGATCATGGCGTCCACCAGGTCCAGCTTGATGACCTTCTTGTCGGTGTTGACGGTCTTGATGACCTTGCCGGCTTCCATCGGGCCGCCCGAGACGAAGACCACGGGGATGTTCAGGCGCATGGCGGCCATCAGCATGCCCGGGGTGATCTTGTCGCAGTTGGAAATGCAGACCATGGCGTCGGCGCAGTGGGCGTTGACCATGTATTCCACCGAGTCGGCGATCAGGTCGCGCGAGGGCAGCGAATACAGCATGCCATCGTGGCCCATGGCGATGCCGTCATCCACGGCGATGGTGTTGAATTCCTTGGCCACGCCGCCGGCCGCCTCGATCTCGCGCGCCACCAGCTGGCCCAGGTCCTTCAGGTGGACGTGGCCGGGCACGAACTGGGTGAAGGAGTTCACGACCGCAATGATGGGCTTGGTGAAATCGCCATCCTTCATGCCGGTGGCACGCCACAGCGCACGCGCGCCGGCCATGTTGCGGCCTTGGGTGGTGGTATAGGAACGGTAGGTCGGCATGATGGGTGTCTCCTCAGGGCTGCTTAGGGAAAAAGGGAGCACAAGAGTGCCTCTGGGGGGAGTGTTTGTCCAATATATAATTTGATGCTTATTAATATCCAATGGATATTATTGGAGAACAACGCCAGGCCATCGAACTGGTCCCCGGCAGCAAACAGGCCCGTACCAATGACGGACCTGTCCGGCCCTGCGCTCAGGCTTCCTCGCCAGCCTTCTTCACGGTAATCGGCTCCACCACGCTCAACAGCAACACCAGGCACAGCAGCGACGTTCCCACCATATAGAGGAAGACGCTGCTCCAGTCATAGCGGTCCAGCAACATGCCCACAGCCAGGGGCGCACAGGCGCCGCCGATCTGGCCCAGCGAATTCACGATGCCGAACGCCGTCGGATAGGTGGACTTGGTGGCCAGCCCCATGGGATAGGCCGAGTACCCGGCAAAACCGATGCCCAGCATCAGGCCCGAGAGCATCAGCATGGCGCCCAGATACAGCACGCTGTCAGGGGCCTCCACCAGCATCAGCGTCATCATGGCCGTGCCCAGGGCGCCCAGCAGCATCATGGGCTTGCGGCGGCCGCCCAGCAGGCGGTCCGAAATCACGCCGCCCAGCATGTTGCCGGCAACCGCACCGATGAAGGGGGCCGAGGCGAGGAAGCCCATCTTCACCGAGGCAAAACCCTTGACCGTGACCAGATAGGTTGGAATCCACGACATGAAGATGTTGCTGATGCCAATCATGCAGCCATAGCCGATGGCCACGCCGATCACGTTCCAGGAAGTGAACACCTGGCGCAACGTTTCCAGGCGCGGCACGCGGCGGGTGCGGTTGATACCGTCCAGCCAGGGCATCGGCGCCACTTGCGCACCCTGAGTCGGACGAGAGCCGGTGGAAGCCGGCCCGGCAGGCAGGTCCTGCGTGATGTAGCGGCGTTCGGCCTCATTGCAGAATCGATTCTCGGCCGGCGAATTGGTCACCAGGAAAAACCACAAGATCGCCAAGAAAATGCCCGGCACCGCGAAGACGTAAAAGATTTCGCGCCAGCCCCAGAGCTGGATGACGATGATGCAAATCGTCGGTACGATCAGCGGCCCCAGCTTGGAGGCGGCAATCCAGAGCCCGGTAGCGGTGCCCTTTTCCTCGGGCGGAAACCAGCGATTGATGACGTTGGTGCAGCCGATGCCCAGCGGCCCCTCGGACAATCCCAAACCCACGCGGTAGAGCTGCAGCAGCAAGACCGAGGAAGTCGTCCCCATGAGCCCGGTGAAGAGCGAGGTCAGCAGCATGAAGACCGAAAAGAGAATGCCCGTGGTCTTTTCGCTCAGCCGTTTGTACATCAGCCCGACCGGAATCTGCACCACGCCATAGGCAAACGAAAACAGGCTCACGATCAGCCCGGCTTCGGTGTTGGAAATGCCGTATTCCTTCTTCATGTACGGCAGTGCGATGCCGAAATTGGCGCGGTCGGCGCAGGCAATGGCCCAGATCAGGAAGATCAGGCCCATCACTACCCAGCGATAGCGCGTCGGTTTCTGCCGGGCCAGCGGCGCTGCCTGGCTAGATGCGGAGGATGCAGCGGAACTGCGGCGGCCGGCCTGACCGGCTGCGTCGGCATGACTCATCGTCTTGCTCCTTGTGACGTGTCTCGTGTTTATCGTTATGTGGCCTGGGGCCTGTTGTCGTGGCGGCCGCTGATCCGGCCGACGCTGGCAATCATGGTCGTGCACCGGTACGGCGTCCAATCTTTTCTGGCTATCAGGTGATGTAGAGATTGAATCGATACCGATACCTCATCAGCCACCATTTCCTGTATCAGTTGATAGCCTTTTCGGATTGGACGCGCTGCCGGAATCCCCGCATCATGCGCCGGCATTGCCACCGAACGAGAAGGAGTCTCCCCATGAAACGCCACGTGCTGCAGCTCAACCCCATCCTGGTCCCGGCCATCAATGACAAGCTGGACAGCCTCTACCACATGCATCGCCTGTTCGAGCAGGACGACAAGGAGGCCTACATTGCAAGCCATGGCGCCGTCATCGAAGGCGTCATTACCGGGGGCCACACCGGCATCAGCAATGCGCTCATGGATCGCCTGCCGGCCCTGAAAGTGGTGGCGGTCAATGGGGTCGGCACCGATGCGGTGGACCTGAATCATGCGCGCAGCAAGGGCCTGCCAGTCACCGGCACCTTCGGCGCACTGACCGAGGACGTGGCCGATCTGGCGCTGGGCCTGATGCTGGCGGTGAGCCGCCAGATCTGCCCGGGCCATGCCTTCGTGCAGCGTGGCGACTGGGTACGCCATCCTTCGCCTGCGGCCATCCCGCTGTCGCGCCGCCTGAGCGGCAAGCGCGTGGGCATCGTCGGCATGGGCAAGGTGGGTCGCGCCATCGCCCAGCGCGCCGCAGCCTTCGGCTGCCCCATCGCCTATACCGATCTGCGCGCCATGGACGAGCTGTCCTACCGCTTTGTGCCTGAACTGCTGCAACTGGCGCGCGACAGCGACGTGCTGGTGTTGGCCGCTGCGGCCGACAAGGCGCAGGGTATCGTCAATGCTGGCGTGCTCGATGCGCTGGGGCGTGAAGGCATTCTCATCAACATCGCCCGCGGCAAGCTGGTGGTGGAAGAAGATCTGGTGGATGCCCTGCAGCGTGGCGTGATTGCCGGCGCAGGACTGGATGTGTTCGTGGACGAACCGAATGTGCCGGCAGCCTTGCTGCAGATGGACCAGGTGGTGCTGCAGGCACATCGTGCCAGCGCCACCGTGGAATCGCGCACGGCCATGGGCGAGATGGTGCTGGCCAGCCTGGCCCAGGGCCTGGCCGGACAGCGTCCCGAGGGCAGCCTCACCACCTGAACCCGCCCACTGCCGCGCGGGGGAGGTCATGCCTATAATGCAGACGCTCCCCTTACCGGCGAATCCCCATGCTCGATCTGGCTCAAGTCCGTTGTTTCGTGGTCGCTGCGACCGAACTCAATTTCCGCCGTGCGGCAGCGCTGCTGAACATGACCCAGCCGCCCCTGTCGCGGCAGATCCATCTGCTGGAGCACAAGCTGGGCGTGCAGTTGTTTGAACGGGTCGGACGCACCGTGCGCCTGACCACCGAAGGGCGTGTCTTCCTGGCCGACGCTTCGCGCCTGCTGCAATTGTCGGAACAGGCCGAGAGCACGGTGCGGCGCGCCAGCCAGGGCAAGACCGGGCGCGTGCGGGTCGGCTTCACCGGGGCGGCCGGCTATGAGCTGATTCCGGAGCTGCTGATGCAGGCGCGCAAGACGCTGCCCGAGATCGACGTGGTGCTGTTCGAGCTGATTTCAGTCGCACAACTGGACGCCTTCAGCGCCAACACCATCGACATCGGTTTCCTGCGGCCGGTACCGTCGCGCCAGCCGCTGGAATTGCAACTGGTGGATGACGAACCGCTGGTGCTGGCGATGCCCCAGGGCCATGCGCTGGCCGCATACGAGCGTATCGCCACGACCCAGCTCGATGGCCAGCCGTTCATCATGCATTCGCCCACGCATGGAAAGTACTTCTACGAGCGCATCATGGCCATGCTGGGCGCGGCAGACGTCAAACCGGATTTCACCCAGTACATCGACCAGAGCCCGACCATTCTCTCGCTGGTGCGTGCTGGGCTGGGCGTGGGCATCCTGCCGGCCTCGGCCCAGCGCTTCCATTACGATCGGGTGCAATTCCGCCCGCTGGCCGGCGAGGTGCCGCGCGCCGAGATGGGCATGGCCTGGCGGCCCGACCAGGACAATCCGGCGGTCACGGCCTTTCGCCTGATGGCCGCCGATTACTGTGCCACGCGCGCAACCGCGCTGCGCCACGCCGCGTCACACTGAGTTCAGCCGCCCGCGCGACTGAGGTGCTCAACCAGGATCGCCGCCCCCACGCCAATCAACACCACCCCGCCGATGATCTCGGCGCGCTTGCCGATCAGATGGCCCAGCACGCGGCCGACCATCACGCCGATGGTGACCATGGTGGTGGTGGCCAGGCCGATCAGCAGGGAGGCTTCGAGGATGTTGACGTCGATGAAGGCCAGGCCCACGCCCACGGCCATGGCGTCGATGCTGGTGGCCACGGCCGTCAGGGCCAGCATGAGCACGGATTGTTTTTGCGGGGTGGCACCGGCGTCTTCTTCCTCATCGTCGTCGCTGAGACCTTCGCGGATCATGCGCACGCCCAGTATCAGCAACAGCACGAAGGCAATCCAGTGGTCCCATTCGGAGACCCACTTGGTCGCCACGGAGCCGGCGAACCAGCCGATCAGCGGAGTGATGGCCTCGATCACGCCGAACAGGAGGCCGATGCGCAGCGCCTGCAGGAAGCGCGGTTTCTGCATGGCGGCACCCTTGCCGATGGCTGCCGCAAAGGCGTCAGTGGACATCGCAAGCGCGAGGAGAAGGAGAGCGGGGAAATTCATGAACGGGGTTCCTTGGCCGGGCGAAGTCCATGGACGTGCCTGCGCGCCCAGCCTGGCCGCAGGATACGTCTATGGTCTCGCCTACCTGGATGGCTACCCGCGCCACGGCATCGATGCTGCCGAGAATGTTGACACGGGCTCTTCCGGACGACCCGGAAGCTGGCTACTCCCCAAAGAGAAGCCGCGATTTTAAACGAAGACGGCCGGGCTAGACAAGTTGTCGTGCGGTCTTCGTCGGAATGACGATACACGCTGCCGAATGCATCGTGACTTCTACATATCGACGACACGTCTTGGCATATCGACGTATCGGAAATCAGTCTGCCCCCGCACCATGCCCCACCGGATCCACATGCGTCATCACATCCAGCACTGGATGCGCCGCCAGCACCCGCCTGCGTGCATCGGTGGCGATCGCATGCCCCTCGGTGACGGTAAGGCCGCCGTCGATTTCCAGGTGCACATCCACCAGCGTGAGGTCGCCCATGCGCCGCGTGCGCAGGTCGTGCAGGCCCTGCACGCCGGGCGTGGACAGGATGGTGGCGCGGATGGCCTGTGCTTCTTCGGCCGAGACGGCGCGGTCCATCAGGTCGTGCAAGGCGCTCCAGAAAAATCCCCAGCCCGTGCGCACCACCATCAAGCCCACCACCGCCGCCGCTACCGGATCCAGCAACGTGAACCCGGCCAGGCTACCGACGATACCCAGCGCCACCACCAAAGACGATGCGGCATCCGACCGTGCATGCCAGGCATTGGCGACCAGCATGCTGGAGCGCACCCGCTCGGCGATGCGCAGCATGTAGCGAAACAGCAGCTCCTTGGCCAGTAGCGCTGTCAAGGCAACCCACAAGGCAGCAACGTGCACCGGCGGCGTGTGGCCATAGTGCTGGATCTTCTGCGCGGCCGAGACCAGCATGCCCAGGCCTACCGCCAGCAGCAGCGCACCCAGCGCGAGCGAGGCCGCCGTTTCGTAACGCTGGTGACCATATTGATGATCGTCGTCGGCCTGCTTGCGGCTGTGATGGCCCGCCAGCAGCACCACGAAATCGGAAATGAGATCCGACAACGAATGGATGCCGTCGGCAATGAGCGCCTGCGAACCGGAGAACACGCCGGCCGTGACCTGCAGCATCACCAGCGCAATGTTGACCGCGATGCTCACCAGGGTACTGGTGCGGCCAGCCCGATAGCGGGCGGCACTCAGGGCATCATCGCGGGGATCTTCCCCCTTGAAGTCTTCTATTTGGGTACTTAACATAAAACCAACGATAAGAGCCTAATCTAGAGCCAAAATTGGCAAAACTTGTGCTATCGACCAAATTACTGGATCATCTTGCCACATTACAATGTCATCCGTATTGCGTCAGGGGGACGGTCGCCCGCTTTTTGCCGGTGCGGCATGCAACGCGCCGGATCACGGGCAGTACCGCCACTGCACAACACGACATCACAGCGTCCCTGGCGGGCTGCGCCCCTGGCTGCAGCCATGACACGCCAGTGATCCAGGACAGACCCGGTGCAGCCTTACATCGAGGAACAGCATGAACCAAGCAACCCCGCAACCGCTGTCGTTTGCGTTCGACAGGGCCAGCGGCGAACTGAGCGCCACCTGGCAGCCCGTGCAGGGCTTTCCGCCGCTCACGCTGGCCTTCCTGAAACAGGCCATGAGCGACCATGGACTGACGAAACTGTTTTTCCAGGATTCGGTGCTCAACGCCTTCGTGCGCAAGGCCGAGGATGCCAAGGAGCCGGTCACGCAGGTCATCGCCGAGCGCCGCGATGGCGAGTTCTCGCTGGACGTGGCCGATGACCTGATGACAGCCTCGCTGACCCTGGTGCCGCCCTACGGCGGCCGTGCCAAGAGCGTGGAAGTGGTCAATGCCATCCGCGCGGCCGGCATCACCTACGGCATCCTGCATGAGCAGTTGCGCGGGGCGCTGTCGGCCGGCTTCTGCAACAAGCTGGTGGTGGCGCAAGGCCTCATGCCCACGCCTGCCGAGCCGGCCCGTTTCGAGAGCCTGCTGGAAGAAAAGGAAGAAGAACTGGCCGACATCGAGGAAGATGCCGTGGTCTCCTACGCCGACATGGGCCACATCCTGCTGGTGAAGGTGGGCGATCCGCTGATGCGGCGCATTCCGCCCGTACCGGGCCAGGACGGCATCGATATCCGGGGCGGCAAGGTACCCGCGCGGCCGATTGCCGACGTACCCTTCGCCAAGGAATGCATCGGCGCCGAGCCCAGCGAGGAAGATCCCAACCTGCTGGTGGCCATCGTGCCGGGCCAGCCCACGGTCATCAAGAATGGCGTGAAGGTCAATCCGGTACTGGATGTGGAAAACGTCGACCTGTCCACCGGCAACCTCAGCTTTGAAGGTACGGTGCGGGTCTCCGGGGACGTGCTCACCGGCATGAAGATGAACGTGGGCGGCGACGTGGTGGTCAACGGCACCGTGGAAGCGGCCGAGATCGTGGCCGGCGGCAGCGTCACGGTCAAGGGCGGCGTGATCGGCCACAGCGAAGGCGTGACCGCACAGGCTGGCACCACGGCGATTGCCTCGCGCATCAGTTCGCAGAAATCGGTGCAGGTGATGTTTGCCGAGAGCGCCCACATCGAAGCGGCCGAAGACATCCTGGTGCTGGGCAACGCCCGCCACTGCGAGCTGCTGGCCGGCAACGAGATCACGGTGGGCAAGGGCAATCCACGTACCGGCCACATCATCGGCGGACGCGTGGAAGCCACCAACATCATCCGCGCCAACGTCATCGGCGCACCCACCACTACGCATACGCGCATCCAGGTCGGGCTGGATCCGTACCTGGAAGAGAAGATCGCCATCAAGGAACAGGAATACACCCGCAAGGTGGCCGAGCTGGACCGGACCATCAAGCAGCAGAGCTACTACAAGCTCAACCCCGAGAAGGCCACGCCGGAACTGCTGCACGAGACCAGCGACAAGCGCAAGGCGCTGGCCTACGAGGTCAAGGTGCTGCTGGAAGAAGTGAGCCAGATGAAGGAAGGCATGGTCGCCGCCGAAGACGCCCGCATCATCGTGGCCAAGGCCGTGCATGAAGGCACCGAGCTGCGCATCGGGCATGAAGTGTGGCCGGTGCAATCCGACCTCAGCGGCGGTATCGCACAGCTGTTCGAAGGCGATATCCGCTACAACCCGAAGAAGTAACGCTGCCCGCGTCTTCCCTGCCGGCCTGTGGATAAATCATTTATATCGTTTGCCTTCGACTTGCCCACAGGCCGCCGCAGGTCCACGCACTGAACCCCCTCCAGCCATGCAAGATCTGCTTCCCCATCCGGACCTGGCGCAATTGCGCGCCCTCGCCGCCCAGAGCGCGGCCATCACGCAGGACTGCAATTGCCGTGCGGCCGACAGCCGTGGCTGGATAAGCCTGCCCCTGTCACTGCCGGAAACACAGCTGGTGGACGTGGCGACCCTGATCGCCGATCCCTACGACGAGCCGACCTTTACCGAATACCATCCCGAGGGCACGCGCTATGCCTCCCCCGAGGCACCCATCGCGCCGGCCTGGTATCCCTACAACCGCTGCAACATCGCGCGCTGCACGCAATGCGGGCGCCACTACCTGCGCTACATGGAAGCCGGCGGTTACTTCGTGGACCGGCGCATCCGTTCGCTGGACCAGCCGGCGCTGATCGTCGAGGCGGCCTGACACCCGCTCCCGGTGCGCCGTTCAGCCCCGGCTCAGGCGGCTGGCCATGAGGATCTGGTACAGCGTATCGGCCGGGCGCGACAGGCGCCGGGCCGTCAGGGCCACATATTCCACATCCGGCAGGCGCGGCAAGGCCGCGTGATTCAACGGCACCACCAGGTCGCGTGAGGACAGGTGCTGCGGCAAGGCCGCCAGCCCCAGGCCGCCGCGCGCGGCGGCCATGCAGCCGGCGTGGCTGCCGCTGGTGCAGACGATGCGCCAGTGATACCCGGACTTGCCCAGCGCCTGCAGGGTGGCCGCGCGCGTGATGCTGGGTTCGGGCAAGAGGATCAGCGGCAGCGGTTCGGTCAGGTCAACCAGAGTATCCGGACGGGTGAGCCACTGCATTGGTGTGGAAAACATGCTGTGCCCGCGCGATTCGCCCGCGCGGCGCTTGCCGACCAGCAGATCCAGCTTGCCCTGGTCGAGCGAGGCATAGAGGTCGCTGGTCAGGCCGATGGTGATTTCCAGTTCGACTTCCGGATGCTGGCTGCGAAAGGCCGCCAGCATGTCCGGCAGTGGCCCCATGGCCAGGTCGTCGGAGGTGCCGAAGCGCACCCGGCCGCGCAGGCGCGGGGCGCTGAACTGGGCTTCAGCGCGGGCATGGGCCTGCAGGATCAGGCGCGCGTGCACCAGCAGGCTCTCGCCATCGGCGGTCAGCGCCAGGGAATGCGTGTCGCGCACGAACAGGCGCCGGCCCAGGCTGTCTTCCAGACGCCGGATGTGGTCGCTGACGGTAGATTGGGTCAGCCCCAGTTGCCGCCCGGCCTCGGTGAAACTGGCCGAGGTGGCGGCGGTGGCAAAGGTCTGGAGCCAGGTGGGGTTGAGCATATTGACATTATCATCGGCATTTCCGATGACAGTCAACGTGATCAAAGGGGTTCCCGATGGCAGCTGGGTTTCCTATCATGAGGGCAAACCCGAACAGTCCCTCCACTCCATTACTTCCGAGAGCGCGCCATGAACCGCTTCCTCCCTGATCGTTTCACCCAGTTGCTCGTCGGCACCGTGTTGCTGGCGACCTTCTTCCCGGCCACTGGCAGCTTCGAGCACTTCATGCACATCGCCAGCAATGCAGCCATCTCGCTGCTGTTCTTCCTGCACGGCGCCAAGCTCTCGCGCGAGGCTGCCCTGTCGGGCCTCAAGCAACCGCGCCTGCACCTGCTCACGCTGGCCTCGACCTTCATCCTGTTCCCGCTGCTGGGTCTGGCTCTCAAGAGCGCCGTGCCCGACCTGCTGACGCCGCAGCTGTGGATGGGCGTGCTGTTCGTCTGCACGCTCTCCTCCACCGTGCAGTCGTCCATCGGCTTTACCTCCATTGCACGCGGCAACGTGCCGGCCGCGATCTGCGGGGCGACCGCTTCCAACCTGCTGGGTATCGTCATCACTCCGCTCTTGGTGACGCTGCTGCTGCATCGCCATCACGAAGCCAACGGCATGTCGCAGGTACTGAGCATCCTGTTGCAGCTGCTGCTGCCCTTCGTGCTGGGCAACCTGATGCGCCCGTGGATCGGCGCCTGGATCAATCGCCACAAGGTCATCGTCAACGTGGTTGATCGCGGCGGCATCCTGCTGTCGGTCTATGCCGCCTTCAGCGTGGCGGTGGCGCAAGGCGTGTGGCACCTGTTCCCGCCGGGCCAGCTGGCCTTGCTGGTGCTGGTCAATGCGGTACTGCTGGGCAGCGTGCTGCTGGTGACCACCTTCGGCGCACGCGCCCTGAAGATGCCACGCGGCGATGAAATCGTGCTGGTCTTCTGCGGTTCCAAGAAGTCGCTGGCCTCGGGCATTCCCATTGCCTCGGTGCTGTTTGCCGGTAGCGGTGCGGCCGTGGTGTTGCTGCCCATCATGCTGTTCCACCAGATGCAGCTGATGCTGTGTGCGGTGCTGGCGCGGCGCTATGCCGCACGCCAGGACAGCGAGGAAGCAGGCGCGAGCAGTGCGCAGGAAGGTGTGCCGGCTACGGCAGCCCGCTGAAATCTTCCCTGTTCTTGCCGAGGTGCGAGGGCTACTGACAGAACGTTGTCAGTAGCCCTCGCGCATGATGCGTTCCATGCCACACGGCATAGACAACGCTTCACTCACAAGACAAGGAAGAACACCATGCAAACCCAAGTCAACTGGTTCGAGATCGCCACCAAGGATCTGCAACGCGCCACCCGCTTCTACGAAACCGTCTTCGCCACCCAGTTGCGCCAGGAGCAGATGTCAGAGGAGGGCCCGATGGCCATCTTCGTGCGCGACGACGGCCAGTCCATCGGCTGCCTGACTGGCCCGGGCTGGCTGGAGCCGACGCGCCAGGGTACGCTGATCTACCTCGATGCCGGTCCTTCGATCCAGGCCGTGCTGGACCGCGTGAAGGCGGCCGGCGGCGAAGTCACCATGGAACGCTTCCAGCTGCCCAACGATATCGGCTACATCGCCCAGTTCATCGACAGCGAGGGCAACCGCCTGGCCCTGCACGCGATGCACTGAGCGCCGGCCCGCCTGGCGAGCGCCATGCCGGCATCTTGCACAGCAGCATCGAAGTCTGTGGCGGGCGGGCATGTTGCGTGCCAGAATGGCGCGCATCATTTTTTCGTCTGCCTGCCATGCGCCGAGCCGATCGCCTGTTCCAGATCACCCAGTACCTGCGCGGCCGCCGTCTCACCACGGCGCGCCAGCTGGCGCAATGGCTGTCGGTCTCGGAACGCACGGTCTACCGCGATATCCGCGACCTGTCGCTCTCGGGCGTGCCGGTCGACGGCGAAGCCGGGGTCGGCTATCGCATCAAGCCGGGCTATGACCTGCCACCGCTGATGTTCAACGCCGATGAAATCGACGCGCTGGTGATCGGCATGCGCATGGTGCAAGCCTGGGGTGGTCCGCAACTGGGCGCCTCGGCCGCCTCGGCGCTGGCCAAGGTGGTGCTGGCCCTGCCCAAGGAAAAACGCGATTTCGTCGAGGCCACGCCGCTCTTTGCGCCGGCCATGCATGACGACTGCGGCCAGGGCGAACGGCTCGAAGCGATCCGCCAGGCCATCGGCAGCCGTCACAAGCTGCTGCTGCACTACACCGATGCGCAGCAGCGCAGCAGCCAGCGCGTGGTGTGGCCGCTGGCGCTGGCTTTTTTCGGGGGCACCTGGCTGCTGGCCGCCTGGTGCGAAACGCGCGACGACTTCCGCTCCTTCCGCCTGGACCGGGTGCAACAGATGAGCGCGCAAGGACATTACCCGGACCGCAACGGCCGCCGCCTGCCGGACTTCGTGCGCGCCATGCAGCGCCAGGCGCGTACGCAGACCTCCACACCTTCCCCACCACCTGCGCAGCCGACCAGCGCCTGACCAGCCAGGGCCAGCGCAAACCGCATATGCTGCTGCGGATTGATTCGTTCGCAAGCCGTGGCCAAGCGTTTAGTCTGGGACCGTCACTCACTTCCCGCGAGTCCCGCCATGCGTCCTGCTGCTTCTGCTGCTGCCAACCCCATCGCCCTGTCTCTCGGTGACCGCTGTGTGCTCTGCGTCGGCGGGCTGACCGGCGCCCGCAATCACTACCGCGCCGAGATCGAGACCCGCGCCGGGCGCTTCCTGCATCACGACGGCGGACGCGAAGATAATCTGCATCGGCTCACGCCAATGCTGGCCGCTGCTGACATCGTGATCTGCGCGTCGGGCAACATCAGCCACAACGCCTATCACCTGGTCAAGAGCACCTGCAAGAAGCTGGGCAAGCCCTGCGTGCTGGTCAAAGGCACCGGCATTGCCTCCTTCCTCGATGGCCTGGGCCATCTGGCTACTGGCGACTCACCGCAGCAAGGCCGCTCGGCGCGTGGCGACCGGGTGTTGCGCGGCAAGCGCTAGGCAAAAAAGCGCTGCTGCTTGGAAAAAATCGCAAAAGCCCCCTACAATCGACTCCCCGGCGCGCCCTGCGTGCCGTACCGACAACATGCCAACACGGCAATTTCCGGGAGTTCGTTTGAACATCGCATCTCGCCTCTGCACCTGCCTGCGCCCGCGCTTGTCTGCGCTGGTGCTGACGCTGGCCAGTGTCGTGGCCGCCGCACCGTCGGCACAGGCTGCACCACAACCCAGCTTTGGCATCGAGATCGGCAATGCCCTGCTCTGCCTGAACCAGCTCAACAGCAAGTACTTCTTCGATTACCTGGTGGCCGCCTTCGGGCCGCCCTACAAGACCGAAGGCGGGGCCTACTGGTTCAGGGCCACCAATGTCTCGCTGTGGGGCGTGCAGGCCACCGACTTCCTGGTCAATGACAGCAACAGCCAGGCCGATTTCATCGGTGCCTACTTCAACGCCACGCCGGTCAAGCTGACCGACGCCATCAAGTCGGCGCTGGGCATCCGCTTCACGCCCGAGGACGACTCGGCCTATCCCGTGCGGCAGTCGCAGGCCGGCAGCAAGATCGTCTACAACGATACCAACGCCAAGATGTATTGCGCCAAGTCCAAGTACCTGGTGCCAGGACCCGAGCAGCCCTGATCCTCGCCCCCGCGGCAGGGCGGGCAGAAATGCGGTGGCGGTGAAGCTCAGGCCACCTGCAAGGCCCGCAGCAAGGGCAGCCGGGTGCGCGCGAAGAGCCGCGCCTGGGTGGCCAGTTCGGCCAGGTTGTCGTCCTCGTCTTCCAGGCGCACGCCATCGCGCACCAGCCGCTTGCCCTGGGCCGCGATATGCCGCCAGGCATGTGCCGGCCAGGCCTCCACATCGTCACCGCAGACCTCGCGCGCCAGCAGGAACAGCTGCTCGACCCGATCCACCTTCACACCGCCGCCGGTCAGGGGACTGACCAGATGGCTGACGTCGCCTTCCTGGCCATCGGGCAGCACCAGGGCTGCGCGTTGCAGCAGATACGCGTTCAGGTCGGAGGTACGGCGTGCGATCTGCGCCTGGGTGGCGGCATCGAGCTCGGGGGGAAGCGGTGCCGCGTGGCCGGTGCCGATCAGCATCAACGCCGAATCGATTACCTGCGACAGGTTCAGGTTGCGATGCGCCAGCGACGCGGCCAGATCGACCAGGGTATGCGGCTGGTAATCCGCAAGCGCTTGCAGGATCGGTTCGTAGATGAGGCGGTTGAGGGTGATCTCGGAGGCCACGTTCTGGATCGTCAGCGACACCTTGTCGGGCTCGGTCTGCAGCACCAGGCTTTGCAGCGCCAGTGCCTGCACGCGCTGGCGCTCGTCCAGCACCTGGCCGCCGCGGACCCAGTAATCGCGGCGGAAGGTCTGGTTGACCATGAAGTCGCGCGTGCTCTGGTACAGCACCGGGTCTTCGATCCCGGCCAGGCACTGGCGCTGCGCCGGGGTGAGATTGGCCATGTCGAGATGGTCGATGTAGTGCGCCGGGCAGGCGAATTCCAGACCCGCCTGTGAAAAGCGCCGGTGAATCTCGGCAAAGGGTTCGGCATGCCAGTCGCGGTTGAAGTATTCGTGCGCGAGATAGCTGCGCGACTGCTGCTGCAGGATCTTGAGACGGTCGCGCATGAAAGGATTGGCCTGGGCATACACCGGGTCGGTCTCGAACAGGCGCGTGGCGAACGCCAGGGCGGCCTCGATACGGGCCGCAGTCGGCAGGCCGCGCTCCTCGTTGCCGGCCAGTTGCGTGTGCTGCACCAGCAGGTCACGCAGCGGCATGAAGGCCGACCAGCCCGGCTGGGTGTTGTAGCTCACGTACAGCACGCCACCCGGCTTGAGTTTGCGGTCGATGAAATCCAGGATGAGGTCGCGATTGTCCTGCGAGACCCAGCTCCAGATGCCGTGCAGGGCGATGAAATCGAAGTCCGGCAGATCATCGCGCCGGCAGAAATGCGAGAAGCTGGAATCCTCCAGCTGCGCGCCGCTGCCGCTGGCCGCCGCCAGCTCCTGGGCAAAGGCCGCCTGGCGCGGATTGAAATCATTGCCCCACCATTGCGTGGTGGACGCTGCGGCATGGAAATTGGTCGACAGGCCCTGGCCGAAACCCAGCTCGCACGCGGTGTGGATGGGCGGCGCCTGCAGGCCGTGGAAGGCAAAGGCCAACGGCAGGCGTGCCGGATTCATGCCGGGGTAATAGCCGTAGGTATAGGGGATGTCGACGACGTAACCGTCATTCCAGTTGGTCAAGGCAGGCTCCGGGCAGCGAACATGAGGGGATGGCAAGCAAGGATAGGGCCAGGATCAGTGCGGACTGCCGCCGTTGTTGATGTCGTCCCCGGCTTGATCCGCAGGCGCAGCCGTGGACAGCGCATCATATTTGCGTGCGTTGCCGCGTGCCAACCCGACGGGATACTTGCGGCGATTCAGTTCCATTTTCTCCAGCACGGCGCTGCGCAGGTCCACGCCCGTGTGGTCGGCCAGCTGGATGAGGTAGACCAGCACGTCGGCCATCTCATGGCGGATGCCCTCGCGCGCCGCATCGTCCAGCTCATGGTCCGCGCCCGTAGGTAGCCACTGGAAATGCTCCACCAGTTCGGCCACTTCGACCGACAGGGCCATGGCCAGATTCTTGGGCGTATGAAAACGCTGCCAGTCGCGCTCGCTGCAAAAGCGGCGGATCAGATCCCGCAGTTCGTGCAGATCGGAAGGGGTGGGAGCAGCGGCCGGGGCATGGCCGGAGGAGGATGCTGTCATGGGCTTGGCGTCGATTCGATTGTTATCATGGGGCCTTGTTGTCGGCCAGGTACTTTATCACCAACCCACACAAACGCGGCACCACGCTTGATCTGCGACAGTTTGTATCCACAGGGAATGATGCACAATGTAGCGAAAGACACGACATTCATGACGAACATGCCGACACCTTTACGTTTCCCGCTGCGTCTTCTGTCCTGCGCCATGCTGGCCACGATCTTCCTGGTCGCTGGCTGTGACCGCCACATCGACAATGAGCTGGCCGCCCACGAAGCGGCGCAGACCACGCTGGGCGTGACACCCGCGCAATTCGCAGACCGCTTCAACAAGCGCCTGGCCGAGGTGCTCAAGGACATGCAGGTGGAAGAGCCCGAACACATGGCCCGTCTTTACATGCTGGACCCGTCGCGCCTGCATCCGGGCAAGTATGAATACGTGCTCGATACCATGGTTGGTCCGGCCCAGACCACGCTCATCGGCACGCTCAACAAGAAGGGCGAGTTGCGCAACGTGGGCGTGATGATGACCAGGAAGGTACCCGGCGCGCGCGACGAATTCCTGATCTGTGCGGCCAGCGCCGCGCGCAGCTTCATCTCCGGCGGAGAAGACAAGCTCCTGCCCCTGATTACCCGCCTCACCACGGTGGCCCTGGACAATCCCGGCCAGCGCATGACCGAGGTGGTGGCCGACCAATTGATCTCGGTAGAACTGGTACCGCAAGGCGTGTTGTTCCAGGTACAACCCCGCCAGTAAGCCAGCCCTGCCGATGATGCGCGGAAACAGTTTCCGCGCATCACTGCACCCCTGCCCTGCCCGACAGGAATGTTGCCCCTGTTGCCGGTTCATCCGTGTAAATGCCCGCCTTTTTAAAGGTTTGAAAGCGCGGGCCAGCGTTTAGATTCATGACATCGTGGTTGCCCTGTTGCGACGATCAAGCCGGACACAGGCTGACGGCGCAGCGCCATAGAGGACAGACCGCGAATCGCCTTACCGACTTGAAATTCCACGCCAGGCCCCACAAGGCCTGACTTGAAAACGGGGCTGCGGCGCTTGGGGACAAAGCACCGTGGCTTTCTTCAACAGCGGCACGGCCGTCGACTCGCAATGTCAGCGACGGTCAGGTAACGGGGGCAACACCATGCGCACGAATCTACCGATCACTACTACCGAACGGTTGCTGGAGGATGGCAAGTCCATCGTCTCCAAGACCGACCTGCAGGGCAACATCACCTACGTCAATCCTTACTTCGTGGAAATCAGCGGCTTCGACGAAGCGGAATTGATCGGTGCTCCGCAGAACATCGTGCGCCATCCCGAGATGCCGCGCGAAGCCTTCGCCGACATGTGGGCCACGCTCAAGGAAGGCCTGCCCTGGAACGGACTGGTCAAGAACCGCTGCAAGAACGGCGATTACTACTGGGTCCAGGCCAACGTCACGCCGGTGCGCGAAAACGGCCGTGCGGTCGGTTACATGTCGGTACGCACCCGCCCCACGCGTGAACAGGTGCAAGCTGCCGACAGTGCCTACCGGCGCTTCGTCGGTGGTCAGGCGCGCGGCCTGCGCATTCATCGCGGTGCGGTGGCCCGCACCGGGTTGACCGGCTGGCTGCAGGGCCTGCGCGATATGCCGGTGGCCAAGCGGCTGGGCTGGATGATGAGCGTGCTCACGCTCATGTTCATCCTCGGCGGCGCGGTTGCGGGCAGTGCCGTGCAAACGGCCGGCGGCAGCCCCTATGCGGTGTGGCTGGGCACCTTCGCCGGCACGGTCTTGCTGCTGGGATCATGGGCGCTGCTGCATGCGAGCATCGTGGCGCCGCTGCAGCGGGCCATCAAGTCAGTGCATGGCCTGGCGGGCGGCGACCTGGACCTGCATATCGATACCAACGCAAGCGGCGACATGGGCCTGCTGCTGCAAGCCCTGCAGCAACTGAACGTGAACCTGCGCGCCATCATCGGCGACGTGCGCCGCAACGTGGAATCGATGACCATCTCCACCGGCGAAATCGCCAGCGGCAACATGGATCTGTCCAGCCGTACCGAGTCGCAGGCGTCGGCACTGGAAGAAACCGCTTCCAGCGTGGAGCAGTTCGCCGCCACCGTACGCCAGAACGCCGACTCGGCCGCCAATGCCGATCGCCAGGCACAAGCCGCCTCGGCCATCGCCCAGCGCGGCAGCCATTCGGTACAGCGCATGGGCAAGACGATGGAAGAAATCGACGCCGCCTCGCACAAGATCGTGGACATCATTGGGCTGATCGACGGCATTTCCTTCCAGACCAACATCCTGGCCCTGAACGCCGCCGTGGAAGCGGCCCGCGCGGGCGAGCAGGGACGCGGCTTTGCGGTGGTGGCGGCGGAAGTGCGCACCCTGGCGCAACGCTCGGCCTCGGCCGCCAAGGACATCAAGGGCCTGATCGACGACTCGCGCGCCAAGGTCGAGAGCGGCAACCATCTGGTACGCGAGACCGCGCAAGCCATGGGCGACCTGGGTGGCGCAGTGGAAAACATGGCGGTGACCATGGCCGAGATCACGGTGGCCAGCAATGAGCAAAGCGGTGGCATCGAACAGCTGAACCAGGCCGTCAATGCCATCGACGAAACCACGCAGCAGAATGCAGCGCTGGTGGAACAGGCCGCCGCTGCCGCCGAGAACCTGCGCAACCAGTCCATCAAGCTGAGCCAGGCGATGTCAGTCTTCAAGATCAGCCATGCCGCCAGCCGCACATCCGTGCCCGCCGTGACCTCGCCAGCACTGCGTCAGAAGGACACCACGCTGGCCCTGGCGCAGTAAGAACCTGGCTGTGGGCGACCGCGAGCCCTGTGCGCGCCAACACTGCTTTACACGGCCTTTCGTTTCTTTACGCATTGAAGGAGTGGCGATACCTTTGCACCTTGGTTTGGCTTGCCTATCATGACTCCTGTGGGCATCCCTCCGTGCAGACGGACGGGATGCCGGCTGCATATCCATCATAAGGGAGTCTCAAATGAGCGTGTCGTCCGTCTCGTCCAGCAACAGCGCCTACACCGGCAACAGCGCGGCCGCCAGCAAAATTGCGGCCGCCAGTAAAAAAACTTCCGACAGTTCCAGCGCGTCCTCCAGCGACAGTACGTCCACCAGCAAAAGCACCACGGACAGCAGCACCGCCGCCTCCGCCCACGGCACCCTCTACAACACCCTCATCCAGCCGATCAAGGATGTGGTCGACGACGTAGGCGACGATATCGAAAGCGCCTACGACAGCACGGTCGATGCCATCTCCTCGGCTGCCCACTCGGTCTCCGACAGCATCAGCTCGGGCTTGAAGTCCATCGGCAGCATCGTCGATACCTCGGCCTGATCCGGAGTACCGCAGCATGGCGAGCTAGCGCGCCATGCAATAATCCAGGATCCGCGACTCACCGGCCAGCCCGGATCCTGCCATGCTGCTGCATACCATCTATCTCATCGCCATCTGCGCCGAAGCAATTTCTGGTGCGCTCATGGGCATCCGCAAGGACATGGACATCTTCGGCATCTGCCTCATCGGCACGGTGGCTGCGCTGGGCGGCGGTACCGTGCGCGACGTCCTGATCGGGCACTATCCGCTGGGCTGGGTGGCCCATCCGGAGTACCTGGGCTTCACCATCTGCGCGGCCATCGTGGCGGCCGTGGCGGCACGTGCCCTGCATCATTTCAGGTCCGCTTTCCTGGTGGTCGATGCGCTCGGGCTGGTCGCTTTCACCATCATCGGCTGCGACATCGCGCGCAGCTTCGACGACTTCCATCCTGCCATCGTGGTCATGCTGGGCATGGTCACGGGTGTATTCGGTGGCCTGCTGCGCGACGTGCTATGCAATGAAATTCCACTGGTCCTGCGCCGGGAGATCTATGCCAGCGTGTCGCTGCTGACCGGCACGCTCTACGTGCTGCTCCTGTACTGGCACATCGATGGCCGCATCGCCACGCTGAGTTCGCTGCTGCTGGGCTTTGCGGTGCGCCTGCTGGCGATCCGATTCCACTGGGAATTGCCCCGCATGGACAAGGAGCGTGTGCGCGGCTTCGACTGAACCGGAACGATACTGACATCCTTTGTTGCAATTACCTGACTGCGCTTAGCAAACTGTCGTTGTCCAATGCGGCCTCACTGCATGTGTTTAATTTTTGAGGTTCGAACATGAAACGATTGACGACGCTGCTGGCAGCAGCGCTTTTGCTGACCACGCTCGGTGGCTGTGTCTGCGCCCCCTGGTTCTGCGGGCCTGGCCCGGGTGGCGGTGGCGGACAGCACGGCGGCTGGGGAGATGGCGGCCCCGGCGGCGGACCGCGCTGATGCACACAGGAAGGGCTGGACATTGATGTCCGGCCCTTCTTGCATTGCACATGGTGTCTTCAGCCCAGCGCACCCACGCTGGCTTCCAGCAGTTTCCATGCATCCTCGCCGAACTTGGCGCGCATGTCCTTGTAGAAGTTGGCCTGGGCCAGCGCCTGTTTGAAGGAGCCCTTGTCGGCATCGACGATCTGCAAACCCTTGCCCGCCAGTTCGTTGCGGGCCAGACTGGAAAAGCTGGCGATGTCGGCGCGTTCGTCGGTAGCTGCCTGATCGAGTTCGCGACGCACGATTTCCTGGATGTCCTTGGGCAGTTTTTCAAAGGCCCGTCGATTGCCGAGGATCCAGTAGGCATCCCACACGTGATTGGAGAGCGTGCAGAATTTCTGCACTTCGTAAAGGCGCGCGGTGCTGATGATGGCCAGCGGATTTTCCTGGCCTTCGACCAGCTTGGTCTGCAGCGACGAATAGACTTCGTTGAAGTTGATCGGCGTGGGGCTCGCACCCAGCGCCGAGAACAGGGAAGTCAGCATGGGTGCGGCCGGCACACGCAGCTTGAGTCCCTTCACATCGGCAGCCGTCTTCACCGCGCGGGTGGAGGTGGTGATCTGGCGAAAGCCATTGTCCCAAGGCTTGGAGAGGGTCAGCAGGCCGACCTTCTCGATCTGCGCACGCACGTGGGCGCCCAGCGGACCATCCATGGCCTTCCACACTGCCGCGTAATCCTGGAAGGCAAAACCGGTATTGACGATGCCGGCGGCCGGGACCAGGGTGGAGAGCACCGTATTGGCCTGGTTGAAGAATTCCACCCCGCCATTGCGGATCTGCGACATCAGGTCCGTATCGGAACCCAGCTGGTTGGCCGGGAACAGCTTGATCTCCATGCGTCCGTTGGTGGCATTGCGGATGCGGTCGATGGCTTCCTGGGCACGCTTGTTGACCGGGTGCGACGGGTCCTGTCCGGTAGCGAATTTATAAGTAAATTCAGCGGCACCTGCCGGCCGCGAGAGGATGGAAAACAGCGGCAAGGCAGACGCCACAGCCGCTGCCTTCAATACTTTTCGGCGAGCGGGTTTCGTTGGCACATTCTCATCTTTCATCTCTTGTCTCCTGTGATTTTCTAATGATCTGGATCGATGAAGCGGCGCCGGCCTGTCAGCCGGTGCATGAACAACTCAATGGATCAGCATGCCGCCATTGACGTCCAGCGTGATGCCGGTGCAGTACTGCGACAGGTCGCTGGCCAGGAATACGCACACTCCGCCGACATCATCCGGACCGCCCAGACGGCCCAGAGGAATGGTCTGCGCGATCTCGGCCTTTTTCTCGGCGCTGAGGATGTCCTTGTTGATGTCGGTGGAAATGAGACCGGGCGTGACGCAATTGACGCGGATACCTTCCGGCCCGAACTCCCGTGCCATGGCCCGCGCCAGGCCCAGCACGCCGGCCTTGGCGGCCGAATAATGCGGGCCGCCCAGGATGCCGCCGCCACGCTGGGCCGACACCGAAGAGATGCAGACGATGGAGCCGCTTTGCTGCGTGCGCATGGCCGGCAGTACCGCCTGCGACATATGGAGCGTGCCGCGCAGGCTCACATCGAGAATGCGGTCATAGTCCTTGCCGCTGATGTCGAGGAACCTGGCCGGCTGGGTGATGCCGGCATTGTTGACCAGGATGTCGATGCGGCCGTACTGCTGCAGCACCGCTTGCGCTGCGGCCTCGCAGGACGCCTTGTCGGTCACGTCGGCCACCAGCCCGAGATGGCCCTCACCCAGGCGGGCGGCGGCGGTGGATGGCTCGGCCCGCTCCAGGTCGAGGATGACGACGCGCGCGCCTTGCGCGGCCATCAGGCGGGCGGTGGAAAATCCCAGGCCATTGAGGCCGGCGCCGCCGGTGATGACGGCGACTTTGTTCTTGAGCAGCATGGTGTGGTCTCCTGAAAGTGGCGTGCGAACGAGCAACAGCGAAGACCCCGCCGCTGCTGCCTGCGAGCAGATGCGGCGCCGGATAGCGAGGATGGATGTGTCTCCCTGTTGTTCTGGCGCTGATCTTCGAACTTTCATCCGGTGCGGACAAGTGATGCTTTGTCATGGGAAAGTGACGAAGCTTCATCTGCCGCATCGATGCGCTAAAATCGGCCGCACGCCCACGCCGGCTCGTGCTGTAGCGCAGCAGAACCCTTCACAAGAGCAAAAACCGAGACACCATGATTCCTCCACTGACCTCCCTGATGGCCTTCGAGGCGATCGCGCGCAGGAAGAGTTTCAACCTCGCCGCCGCCGAGTTGCACCTCACGCCCTCGGCCATCAGCCACCAGGTGGCGCGCCTGGAAAAGCTGCTGGGTCTGCGCCTGTTCGAGCGCTCCACCAAGGGCGTGGAGCTCACGCCCGCCGGCCAGAGCTACCTCAACCGCGTGGCCGGTGCGCTCGGGGCGATCAACTCGGCCACCGACGATCTGCGCCATGGCGTGGAGAACGCGCTGCAGATCCATTCCAGCCCCAGCTTCGCCAGCCTCTGGCTGATGCCGCGCATCGGACGGTTCACGCAACGCCATCCCGAGATTGCGTTTGGCCTGTCGGCCTCGCCGGAGATTTCCGATTTCGAGATCGGACAGGTGGACCTGGATATCCGCTGCGGTGTGCCGCACTGGCCGGACCTGGAGATCGAGCCGGTGCTGGCGGAAAAGGTCATCCCGATGGCCAGCCCCGACTTCCTCGCACGCCACCGCATCGAGACCCCGGAAGACCTGGTGCTGGCGCCGCTGATCCAGTCGCGCGGCAGTCTCCTGCAGTGGCCGGAATGGTTTGCCCGCCATGCGCCGGACCTGCGCCCGGAACGCATCGCGCTGCGCTTCGACCGCGCAATGATGAGCATCGAAGCGGCCGTACAGGGCCTGGGCGTGGTCTTCGAGAGCGATGCCTTCGGCGCCGGTCACCTGGCCAGCGGCCGCCTGCAGCCGGTCTTTGCCGAGGGCATGGCCTTGGAGATCACACAGCACTTTGCAGTCTGCCCGGCACGCAACAAGTCGCGGCCGGAGGTGGTGCTGTTCTTGCAGTGGCTGCGTGAGGAGAGCGCAACGCATGTGCCTACTTGACGCCGATTCAGGCAAGCCTGAATTTTCATCGCTTGCCGGCGCCCGCACTGGGCGCCAAGAATAAGTCTCCACCATTACAACGGAGACTGGCGCATCGCCCCTATCACCCGGGCCAGTGCGTCTTGCTGTCATGAACCCACATCCCCTGCAGCCGCTGGCGCATGCCATCCGCTTTCTGTCCATCGACGCCATCGTGCGCGCCACCGAGGGCCATCAAGGCGTTCCGCTCGGCATGGCCGAGATCGCCACCGCGCTTTATGCCCGCCATCTGCGCTTCCATGCGGCCGATCCGACCTGGCCGGACCGCGACCGGGTAGTGCTCTCCAATGGCCACGGCTCGATGCTGCTCTACAGCCTGCTCTATCTCACCGGCTACGAACACATCACGCTGGAGCAGGTGCGCAACTTCCGCGAGTTCGGCTCGCACTGCGCCGGCCATCCCGAATATGCCCCCGGCCTGGGTATCGAAGTGACGACCGGCCCGCTTGGCCAGGGTATCGCCAATGCCTTCGGCATGGCCGTGGCCGAGGCTTATCTGAACGCACGCTTTGGCGACGGCATCGTCAACCACCGCACCTATGCCTTCGTCGGCGACGGCTGCCTGCAGGAAGGCATCGGCCAGGAAATGATTTCATTGGCCGGCCACCTGCGGCTGGCCAAGCTCACCCTGCTGTGGGACGACAACCAGATCACCGACGATGGCACCACCGAACTGTCCATCAGCGAGAACGTGGCCGAGCGCTTCCGCGTGGCAGGCTGGCACGTGGAGGAGGTGGACGGACACGACATCGACGCCGTCTCGCGCGCCCTCGAGGCCGCGCACGCAGCAGACCGGCCATCGATGATCGCCTGCCGCACCATCATCGGCCGTGGCATCCCCCGCGTGCAAGGCCAGCGCGGCGGCCACAGCGCGCGGCTCTACGCCGAGGATGCCCAGGCCGCACGCGCGCTGCTGCAATGGCGGCATGGTCCCTTCGAGATCCCGCAGGAAATTCTTTCTCCCTGGCGCAGCTTCGGCCAGCGCAACACAGATGAACACACGGCCTGGCAGCAGCGCCTGCACGCCCTGCCGGCGGCACAGCGCGCCGAGTTCGAGCGTGTCATGCGGGGCGACCTGCCCAGCGGATGGCAAGAGGTGCTGCTGGCCTTCAAGCGCCAGGCGCATGAGCCTGCACAGGCCCAGGGCGGCATTCTCATCTCGGCGGCCATCAACCAGCTGCTGGCCGAAGTGATCCCCGAACGCATGGTGGGCTGTGCCGATCTGGAAGCGCCCACCGCACACAAGGGGTCGCTCAAGGCCTTCACGGCCAGCGACCGCAGCGGCGCCTACGTGCATTGCGGCGTGCGCGAACACGTCATGGGCGCGATGGCCAACGGCATGGCCGCCCATGGCGGCGTGATCCCGCTGGCCGTGACCTATCTGGCCTTTTCGGATTACGAACGGCCCGCCATGCGCATGGCGGCACTGATGGGCTTGCCGGTCAAGTTCGTGTTCAGCCATGACTCCATCGGCATCGGCAAGAACGGACCGACACACCAGCCCGTGGAAATCCTCGCCGCATTGCGCGCCATGCCCAACATGCTGGTGATGCGCCCGGCCGACGCCAGCGAGGCGGTGGAATGCTGGGAAGTGGCCATGCAGCATAAAGGCGGACCGGTCAGCATGGTGTTCGCCCGGCAGAGCCTGCCGCCGGTGCGCAAGCGTTACGAGGCCAGCAATCTCTGCGCGCGCGGAGGCTATGTGCTGGAAGAGGCGCAATGTGGCCCGCGCCAGGTCACGCTGCTGGCCACCGGTTCCGAGGTCGTCATCGCCTGTGCTGCGCGGGACATGCTGGAATCACGCGGGATTGCCACGGCCGTGGTCTCGCTGCCGTGCTGGGAATTGTTCGACCAGCAGGACAACGACTATCGCACATCGGTCCTGGGCAAGGGAACGGCGCGCGTGGGGGTGGAAGCAGCGCTGCGCTTTGGCTGGGACCCATACCTGGGTACGCGCGGCGGCTTCGTCGGCATGGCTGGATTTGGCGCGCCGGGGCCGGCCGAGGTGCTGTACCGGCATTTCCAGATCACCCCGGAAACGGTAGTGGCGCAGGCGCTGCAGTTGCTCGGAGGAGGCGAACACGGCATTGCCGGCTGATTCGCAGAAATTATTTATATTGTTTCCAGAACGCAAAAAGCCCACCTGGAACCAGGTGGGCCGTTCATTGATTAACGCTGGATTACCCCATGACCCTGGCGATCTGCCAGGTGCTGCGGAGTTGTCCTGCCCGGCCTATGTGGCCGGTGCGGTCGCAATCCAGGTGTTCGAGTTGTGGTCCGGGGGCCGCCGTTGGTGCGGTCCGGTGTCACGCTGCTACGAGCGATTAATTAACTATTTGCTCCACGGCGCTTGCCGTGATCGGCGCGCGCCACTGCCTTCGTAGTCCACCCGCCCGCGCTATCTGCACGGCCACAAGTGGTTCTCTGGCAGGGCTGCGCCCTGCGCACTCCCCTCCTGCGGAACCGGCCCTCCCCGGCTATCTGCCAGGTGAGAGTCTGCGAAAAAATCGCGCCGACAAGAAGAGACTGCGGGTCTGCCGGCCCGGCCCCTGGAGCGTATGGAATTCCGGGGGCGTTCAGGCGCGGTCAGCGAGGATGTTCGGGTTCGCTTGCGCGAAGATCGCGGTCTTAGATGACCTTGATGTTGGTGGCCTTTTCACCCTTGGGGCCGACACCGCGGTCGAAGGACACGCGCTGGTTTTCCGACAGGCTGCGGAAGCCGTTGGACTGGATGTCCTGGAAGTGCGCGAAGACGTCGGCACCGCCGGCATCAGGAGTGATGAAGCCGAAGCCCTTGGCATCGTTGAACCATTTGACTACGCCGGTTTGACTGCTCATGTTTGTTTCCTCTGGAAAGTTTGGACGAATGAAGGCACATGCCTCGAAGGCACTTGAAACCAAGAACTGAAACCGAAGGAAAGAAAACAGAACGACCGAGGAGGGAACGACAGTCAGGCGGAATTGGAACCAACAAGAATACAACTTGATGCAAGTACAAGTCGTATTGTACACCACATGTAGCAACATGCTTGCATCTGTTGGCAAATGTGTGGTTTTTCCGTCGCCGATGCGTGAGCAACCGCCGCACAAGCCGCGCCTGTACTGCGCCACAGGCCCGCCTGCACAGCAGCAGTCAGCGGCATGAAACACCCCTTGACTGCTTTTTGCTGCGCCAACGTAATTCCGGTATATTGGCTCGAACAAAAAAAGGCCGTGTCCCGTTGTGCGCCGGTGGTGCGGCGGCGCCGATGGCATCGCGGGTTCCGTTGCATGTCACCCAGCCACTGTGTGCTCAATGCCCCCTCCCGAACGCCCTTTGTTTGCCCCCTCTGATGATGACGCCACCGTGCCGGGCCTGCCGGTGCGCTTCGGCATTTCCGGACTGGTGATGGCGGGCATGATCCTGCTGGCGGCAGTACTGGTGTCGGTGGGCTGGTGGGGCGCGCGCCAGGTGTTGCTGGACATGGCCGAACGCTCGGCCGAAGACGCCGGCCGCATCATGACCGAGCGCTCACGCCGCATCATCGATCCCGCCGTGGCCACGCTGCGCCAGCTGGCCTTCGATCCGATCACGCAAGCCAGCCGTCTCGATGATCGCCTCACGCGCATCGCCGCCTTCTCCATCGACCTGGTGGCCAATCCGCTGGTGTCGGCGGTCTACGTGGGCTACCCCAATGGCGATTTCCTGCTGGTGCGCTCGCTGCGTGGAGCCGAACAGCGCGCCTTCTTTTCAGCCCCGCCCGACGCAGCCTTCCTGGTGCAAAGCATCGTGCGCGATGCCGCCGGTGCACAGCACGGCCAATACCGCTTCTATGACGCCGAACTGAAACTGCTATCCCTGCGCGACGAACCGGCCTATCGCTTCGACCCGCGTACGCGGCCCTGGTACGCCGCCGCAGACCGCTCGCTGATACCGGCCATCTCGGCGCCGTACGTGTTCTTTACCACGCGCCAGATCGGCATCAGCCTCTCGCAGCGCGCCCGCTACAGCGATGCCGTGGTGGCCATCGACATGACCCTGGACGATCTGGCGACCAGCCTGGGCAACCTGCGCCTGACCCCGCATAGCGAACTGGCGCTGGTGGACGAGCACCAGAAGGTGATCGCCTACAGCGACATGGCGCGCGTGCTGGAACAGGAGGGCGAGAGTTTTCGTTTCCGGGGACTCGCGGAACTGGACGTGCCGAGCCTGACGCAGTTGTCCGAGCGCGCAAGGGCGGGCGAATCCAGCGCCCTCTACAGCGTGGAAGGCCGTGAATGGCTGGGCCTGTCGCTGCCTTTCAACGTGATCGACGGTCATGCCCTCAAGCTGCTCATCGCCGCGCCCGGCGACGAACTGCTGGGCCAGCTGGACCGCAACCGCAAGACCATGGTGCTGGTGGCCTTGCTGTTGGTACTGGCCTTCCTGCCGCTGGGCTGGTGGGCCGGACGCGCCATCGGCCGCAGCATGGAGCGGCTGGCGCAGCAGGCCGGACGCATGTCGCGCTTCGACTTCCGTACCCAGAACCGCGATCGCAGCACCTTGCGCGAAGTCAACATGCTCACCGACATGGTGGATCACGTCAGCCTGACGGTGGAGGCCTTCCTCGACATCAGCGCCATCCTCAGCACCGAGACCCACGTCGAGGAGATGCTGCAGCAGGTCCTGGAAAAATTCGTGCAGGCCACGCGCTGCGATGGTGGCGCGGTCTACCTGTGGCAGCGCGAGCAGCGGCAGATGCAGCGCGCGGCAGCCTACGGCCAGCAATGCGGCCTGGCCGAGAGCATGGCCTATGACGAACAGGGTGCCGCCAGCGACCAGGCCCATGAGACCGGGGATGGGCGGCTGCGCGTGGAACTGGATCTGCGCGGCCGCAACGGCTCGCTGGAGGGGGTGCTGGTACTGATGCATGCGCATGACAGTGCACACGAAGATCCGCGCTTCCTGGCCTTCGCGCGGCGGCTCTCGGGGATGTTGGCCGTGGCCATCGAAACACGCCAGCTGATCGCCGCGCAGAAGGCACTGCTGGAATCCCTGATCCGCCTGATGGCCGACGCCATCGACGCCAAGAGTCCCTACACCGGCGGCCATTGCGAGCGCGTGCCGCACCTGGCCATCATGCTGGTGGAAAGCCTGGCGCAGGAGCGTGAAGGGCCTTACGCGGACTTCACCCTGAACGAAGACCAGCGCTACGCATTCCAGCTGGCAGCGCTGCTGCATGACTGCGGCAAGGTCACCAGCCCCGAGCACATCGTCGACAAGGCCACCAAGCTGGAAGTGATCCACAACCGCATCCACGAAGTGCGCATGCGCTTTGAAGTGCTGTGGCGCGATGCCGAGCTGGAATTGCTGCGCGCACTGCCCGCCGCGCTGCCTGCGGACCAGGCCGAGGCCTTGCGCGCACGGCTGGAGGAACGGCGTCAGCGGCTGCGTGAAGACTTTGCCTTCGTCGCACAATGCAACGTCGGCGGCGAGACCATGTCCGACGAGGCCATCGTCCGCCTGCAGCAGATTGCCACGCAGACCTGGCAGCGCCATTTCGATGACACCCTGGGCCTGGCCGACGAAGAAAGGCGCCGCCTGCTGGCCACGCGCGCCGGCTTGCCTGAACAGACGTTGCCCTGCACCGAACAATTGCTGGCCGACCGGCCCGAGCACAAGGTGGCCTGGGAGGACGAGCACCGCCCTCCGGTCGAACGCGGCGACCCGCGCAACACCCTGGGCTTCGACATGAAACTGCCGCAGTACCGGCAGAACATGGGCGAGCTGCACAACCTGACCGTGCGGCGCGGCACGCTGACCGAGGAAGACCGCTTCGCCATCAACAACCACATCGTGCAAACCCTGGTGATGTTGAAGCGCCTGCCCTGGCCGGACTCACTCAAGAGCGTGCCCGACACGGCCGCCAATCATCACGAGAAAATGGATGGCAGCGGCTACCCGCGTCGCCTGATCGCAAGCGAGTTGCCGCTGCAAGATAGGGTGATGGCCTTGGCTGACGTATTCGAAGCGCTCACGGCGGCGGACCGTCCCTACAAGCCCGCCAAAACTTTGTCGGAGTCCCTGCGCATCATGGCCAGGATGTGCCGCGAGCAGCATCTGGATGCGCAGTTGTTCCGCTACTTCCTGCAGAGTGGGCTGTGGCGCAGCTATGCCGATGAATTGCTGCGGCCGGCGCAGCGCGATGAGGTCGATATTGCGGCCATCGAACGCCTGCTCGACACGGCCCCGGCGTGAAGCGGCGAAGCGTCGGACAAGTCCGCTTTCATCGTAGAATCTGCGCTCACCCCATATGGCGCATATCGAATTGCAGCGCCACTGATTCCGCCAGGCAATACCATGACGCAAAAAATTTTCTGGTCTGCCCCCTACCAGACCGAGCTTGACACCACCATCACCGCCGTCGAGGGCGATCAGGTGCAGGTGGCGCAGACCATCTTCTTTGCCTTCTCCGGTGGTCAGGAAAGCGACACCGGCACGCTGGGCGGGCATCCCGTGCTGCAGGCCGAGAAGCGCGAGCAGTCCATCCTCTATACGCTGCCACCCGGCCATGGCCTCAAGGCCGGCGATGCTGTCACGCTGCAGATCGACTGGGCGCGGCGCTACCGATTGATGCGCCTGCACTTCGCTGCCGAGATGGTCTTGCAGCTGGTCTATCAGATGTGCCCCGGCATCGAACGTATCGGCGCGCATATCGCGGTGGACAAGGCGCGCGTGGACTTCGCCAGCCAGACCAGCCTGGCCCCGCTGTTCCCGGCCATCGAGGCCGCCGCACAGCAACTGGTGGCGGCCGGGCTGCCCATCGTCACCGCCTTCAGCGATGAAGCGGCCGGACGCCGTTATTGGGAAGTGGAAGGATTTGCCCGCATGGCCTGCGGCGGCACTCATCCGCGCACCACCGCCGAAGTCGGAACGATCCGGCTCAAGCGCAAGAACACTGGGCGGGGCAAGGAGCGCATCGAGATCCTGCTCGATGCACCCGACGAGACCGCATGAGGCAATGGCCTGGGCGGATCGGTCGGGTCTCGGGTCTCGGGTCGGGTCGTGCTCAGGTCTTGTAGTCGTACTTCATCTGCTGGGCGATCAGAATATCCTTGCTGGTACGCTCGCACAGGGTCACGTAATGCGTCAGCGGCTGCGGCGGCCGCATGCCTTCTTCCATCAGGCGCGCATTGTCGAAGAGCACTTCCTCGGCTGCGAAATACCCATACGAACGAATCGCCTTGAGCACGATGCGCCGGTTGCAGGGACCGATCAGATCCTTGAAGCGGTCCTGCATCTGCAGGAAGCTTTCGTAATGGGTCTGGCGGTAGCGTGACATTTTCTTGCCGCCCGTTCCCAAACTGATGGCTTCGTCGATCTGGCCGAAGGTGCAGGCGTGCGTGGGTCCGGAAGAGATGTTGTAGGCCGAGTATTTGAGGGTGGCTTTTTCCAGCAGCAGGTGCAGGGCCTCGGCGCAATAGTCCACCGGGATCACGTCGATCTTCTGGTCCAGCTCACACGGGAAAGCCTGCAAGGCGCGCGCCAGCCGGAATACCCAGTAGATGCTGCCCGAGGCGGCACAACCCAGTTCGGTATGACCGACCACGATGGAGGGCCGCGCGATCACCAGCGGCAGGTCCGGCAATTCGTTGCGCAGGCGCTGTTCGGCCTAGTACTTGCTGGCGGTGTAGTCGAGGTAGTGCTCCACGTCGTCACCGGGTGCGTAATCTTCCGAGACCGGACGCGGCGCATTGCGTCCGCAGGACATCCCTGTGCCGATCTGTATGAAACGCCGCAGCTTGCGGCCGCGGCTGAGGCCATGAGCCATGCTGAGCACGCCATCGACATTGGTGGGGAAGATGGAACGATGGCTGCCGAAGGAGGCCAGTGCCGCCGAGTTCACCACATCGGTAACCTGCAGCAGGCGTGGATCATCGATCCAGCGCTCCACACCGGTGAGGTCGCCGCAGATGATCTGCCCGGGCGACAGGCGCAGCAGGGCCTGTTCGCTCACGCCATGCAGGCGCAGGTTGGCGGCAAGACGTGCGCATCCTTCTTCGCGGTTGGCCGATCGGACCAGCAACAGCGTGCGCTCCCAGCGAGGCGTCTTGATGAGACGAGCGGCCAGCGCTCCCCCGATGAATCCGGTACTTCCGGTAAGCAACAACATAGACGATGAGCGTTCCACAGGAGACGAAGCGAGGACCGGCATACCCCATGCCGGCCGGTGAAATGCGGGCGAGGCCCGGTTCCCATTCCTGAAAAAAAGGGGCAAAAAATTATAAGGGAGGACCTGCAGAAATGAACCAGTCCAAATGGACTGGGCGCAGCAGGACCCGCACGATGCATGCAGGCAATGCATGTCTTGCCGCGGGCTTTCCAGTCCAAACGGACTGATTTCATTTGATGACGCGAGCATTAAAATTTGCTTAATGCTACCTCTCCTGATTGATCTCCCTGCACTCACTGCCACCACGTGGCGCCGAGGAGTTTCCCCATGCCGCTTGCCTCTTCGCTTGCTCCTCCTCTTGCGCGCGTGCTGTCGCGCGCACGTGCAGCCTACCCGCTCCGTGCCAGGCCAGCGACCGTGAACGATCACATCCACGTATTGCCGCTGCATCGGCGCATCCGATGGACCATGGAAATCGGCATTGCCGTGACCGGCATCGCGCTGGTGGTGGCGGCGCTGCTGCATCGGGCGCTGCCGATGCCTGCCGCCATCACCACCGTGCTGACCGGTCTGCTGTGCGGCGGCTGTTTCGCGCAACTGCTGTGGCGGGAGCAGCGCGGCTCGTACGCGCCGACCGATACCTCGGCAACGCTGGCCGTCTTGCTCGTGTGCATCGTCCTGACCGGCATGGCAGATGCGGGACTGGCCGCAGGACAGCGGGTGGAGCTGCTACCGGCAGTGGTGAGCACGCTGCGTCACGTGCTCTTGCCGCTGGCGGTGTTCATGTACTGGCTGCTGTTCTGCGGACCGGTGGTACTGCGATGGCGGGTGATGTTGCCGTTCGTGCCGGTGATGGGATGGCTGGCAGGGATGGTGATCTGGCTAGCGCAGGCCGGACCGGTACGCTTGCCCTTGCCCACACCGGGCCTGCCGATGTGGAGCGAAGCCCTGTTGCGCACGGGATTGCTGGTGGTGATGTTCGGGCTGGCGCTGGTGGTGTTGAGGCTGGTGAAAAAGTGCCTGATCGAAGCCGGGGTCAAGTCGCGGGCGTTTGGGGATTGGAATGCCTCGGCGGGCTTTCGGCCCGGCACGCGTCTTTGACCTGAGACGGCGCCTCATGCACTGGAGCGCATAGGCCGGAGAGTCCTTGTCCGGTAGCTCAAGCTATAATGATTCTCATTTTTGAACGAATCTTGTCTTGGGCAACACGCCGCCGCCATCAAGATCTTCTGCTTTTCCGCGACGCTGGAAAAACGGAATGACGGCCTGCAAGACCTCGCGCTCATGGGCAAACCAGATCACGTACTGATCGTCGATGACGATCCGGAAATCCGCCAGCTGCTGGCCGAATACCTGCAATCGGCCGGCTATCGCCCCTACACCGCCACGGGTGGCGAGCAGATGTGGCACATCCTCGGCCAGGAACAGGTCGACATCATCATCCTCGACCTCATGATGCCCGGCGAAGACGGACTGGAGCTGTGCCGCGAACTGCGCAAGAAGCGCAACACGCCGCTGATCATGCTTACCGCCCGCGGCACGCTCATCGACCGTATCGTCGGGCTGGAAATGGGCGCAGACGATTACCTGCCCAAACCCTTCGATCCGCGCGAGCTGCTCACACGGATCAAGGTCGTCCTGCGGCGCGCCCGCAGCTTCCCCGAGCAGCAGGAGAGCGACCGCATCGCCTATATCAGTTTTGCCGGCTGGAAACTGGATACGCAGGCGCGCCAGGCGATCTCGCCGCAGGGCATGACCATCACGCTGGGCAGTTCCGACTATCAGGTATTGCGTACCCTGCTGGATCATCCCAAGCGCGCGCTCTCACGCGACTATCTGCTCAACCTCGTCTACGGCAGGGAAGCCACGCCCTTCGACCGTACCATCGACGTCTGCATCAGCCGCTTGCGTCAGCAACTGGCGGACAATCCGCGCGCACCTGCATTGATTCGCACCGTCCGCAACACTGGTTACATGCTGATGGCCGATGTCCTCTACGACGCATGACGGCTCTGCCCTTTCGCTTGCGGTGGTGGCCGCAGTCGCTCACCGGCCGGCTGGCGCTGATCCTCGTGGCGGGCATGCTGGTGGCGCAGATGCTCACCGGCACCATCTGGTACGACATGCGCTACGGCACCGCCATGGAAATGCCGACCCGACTGGCAGCCACCCACCTGGCTGACGTGGTGAACATCCTCGACCAGGCCAGCCCGGCGCAACGCGCGGATCTGGTGCAGTCCTTGTCGCGCAGCCAGTTCAATCTCGCCTTGATGCAAAACGGACCGGATCATGCGCCTGCTGCATCACCAGCGGGCCATGCCGGGCAAAGCGTGACGGCGCTTTTTTCGGAGGTGTTGCAACAGCATGCCGGGGCGCGCCCGTGGCATATGCTGCAAGCCGAACTGGACGACCGGGGCGGCACGCGGGAGGGTGCCTGGCGGACATTATTGACCGATGAATTCCCGCACGGCCGCTTCGTGGTGCAAGTGGCGCTGAAGGATGGCAGCTGGCTGCAGGCCGACATCCAGGAAGGCCAGGCCGGCATGAGCACGGTGCCGCACAGCGCGACGCTGGATTACATCGTCCGCATTTATGCGCTGCGTATTTTTGCGGTGGCACTGGTGGCGTGGATGGCAGTACGGCTGGCCATGAAGCCATTGCAGGCCATGGCCCATGCCGCCGAAAAGCTGGGAAGAGACATCCACAGCCCGCCGCTGTCCACCGATGGACCACTGGAAGTGCGCACGGCAGCGCAGGCATTCAATGCCATGCAACGGCGCATCATCGACAACATCGCCGAAAGAACGCGCTTCCTGGCATCGGTCTCGCATGATCTGCGCTCTCCGATCACGCGGATGAAACTGCGCACTGAAATGCTGGCCGACGAAGATCGCAAAGAAAAATTCCGCAAGGACCTCGACGAGATGGACGCCATGATCTCGGCCACCTTGAACGTCGTGCAGGACATCGACGTGCAGGAGAATCGCCAGCGTATCGATCTCAACAGCCTGGTGGAAAGCCTGCGCAGCGACCAGGCCGAGGTAGGGGGCGACGTGGCCGTCGGCGGCCATGCGCAGGCGCTGGAAGGCTATCCGCGCAGCCTGCGGCGCTGCCTGCAGAACGTGGTGGAGAACGCGCTGCGCTACGGTGAGCGGGCGCGCATCCAGCTCCACGACAGTGCCACGCAGGTCACCATCACGGTCGACGACGACGGCCCCGGCATTGCCGAAGAACTGCAACAGCGCGTACTCGAACCTTTCTACCGATTGGAAGACTCGCGCAACGCCAGCACGGGCGGCTTCGGCCTGGGCTTGTCGATTGCCGCCACGGTGGTGCAGGCGCATCGTGGCGAGATCCGCCTGGCCAATCGCGCCAGCGGCGGTCTGCGCGTGACCATCGTCATTCCACGCTGAGCAGGCCGTCGATCTGCACCTGGCCGTAGCCTTGTGAACAGGGCTCGACGCGGGCCTGCACGCCATAGGCCTGGGCCAGTGCTGCCGGAGTGAGCACCTCGCGTGCGGAACCTGCGCCCAACAAGCGGCCACGCTTCAACAGCAACACCCGGTCGACGTGGCGGAAGGCGGTATTGAGATCGTGCAGCACCACCACCGTGACCAGGCCATGATGGCGCGTTTCCCGCCGCAGCAACTCCATGACCAGATGCTGATAGTTCAGGTCCAGTGCCGACAGCGGTTCATCCAGCAGCAACACCCGAGGCCGGCGCACCAGCGCCTGCGCCAGTGCCGCAAGCTGCCGCTGGCCACCGGACAATTCGTCCAGATGGTGCTGGGCCAGATGGCCGATACCAAGGTGCTGCAGCAGGGCCTGCACACGTTCGAGCTCGCGCACGTCGGGCCGGCTGCGCTGCTGGGCCTGCGCAGCCACCAGCACCGATTCGAAGACCGACAGATGAATCGGCCGCGGCAAGGTCTGCGGCATGTACACCACGTGCTGTGCGCGCGCCGCAACGCCAGCGTGCGCCAGCTCCAGTTCACCCAGGCGGATGCTGCCGGCCTGCATGCTGGTCAACCCGCCGAGGGAGCGCAGCAGCGTGGACTTGCCGCTGCCGTTCGGTCCCAGCAGCGCCGTGACCGAGCCCGCCGTCAAGGTGGGCAGATCCAGCCCATCGATCACTTTACGCGGACCATAGGCGACCGCAAGGCCGCTGACGTGGAGCGAATTACCGTTCACGGCTGTGCTTGCGGACGCAGTACCAGCGTGCCGCGCATATGCATGGAGTGGCTGGGGTAGGAACAGAAGAAGGTGTAGTCCGTGCCGGCTCGCAGACGCGCGGTCGGGAAACTCACGCTGGCGCGCTCGCCGCCGCCCAGCATCGGCGTGGCGGCGATGATGCGGCTGTCGTGCTGCGGCAGGTAGTCGGCGACAGGTCCTGCTTGCAGGCCGTCGCGGATCACGCCATCGATCTGCGCGGTGCGCACCAGGACCCAGTTGTGACCGGCCAGCTCCTTGGGCTTCTTGCCCGTGTGAACCAGGTGCACGGTGAAGCGCTCGCAGGTGGCCGGCACATCGATCCGCTGCAGCGAGAACTTCTTGCCGGGCTGGCCTTGGAGGGTGACTGCACAGGCATCTTCCGATGCCGCATGCGCGGGCAAGGCAGCGGCCATGCCAAACAGCATGGCCAGGGATAAGAACGCTTTGTTCATGATGAAGTAACCGTGAGGGTGGAGAAATCAGTCTTGCCGCAAGCGACGCACGACGATGGCCAGGAAGAGCGGGATACCGACCAGCGAGGTCACGATGCCCACCGGGATCAGCACGCCCGGCAGGATGGACTTGGAGGCCACCGAAGCCAGCGAGATGATCAGAGCCCCGGCCATGGCGCTGCCCGGCAGGTAATAGCGATGGTCCTCGCCCAGCAGCAAGCGCGCGATGTGCGGCGCCACCAGGCCGACGAATCCGATGGTCCCGACGAAGGAGACGGACAAGGCCGCCAGCACGCTGATGCGCAGCAGGCTGATGAGCCGCAACTGGCGCATGTCGATACCAAAACTCGCAGCACGGTCCTCACCGAGGCGCACGGCAGTGAGCCGCCATGCGTCACGCAGGGCGAAAGGCGCCACCAGCACGAAGGCCAGCGCAAGAATGGTGACGGTCGTCCAGTTCGCACGCGCCAGGCTGCCCATGGTCCAGAACACGATGCCTTGCAAGGCTTCTTCGCTGGCGACGAATTGCAGCAGCATGATCAGCGCCTGGAAGGCGTAGACCAGCGCGATGCCGAAGAGGATCACGCCCATGGTGGAACCTCCACGCCACTGTGCCACCCGTTCCAGCACCAGCACCGACAACAGTGCGCTCACGCAGGCACTGGCTGAAATGGTCATGCCCGGTGGCAGCAAGGGGAAATGCCAGTTGAAGGTGATGGCCAGTGCGGCACCAAACGCGGCAGCGGCCGAGATGCCCAGCGTATAGGGACTGGCCAGCGGATTGTCCAGCACCGTCTGCATCTCGCCGCCGCCCAGCCCCAGGCACATCCCGACCAGCAAGGCCATCAGCGCGGTGGGCAGACGGAACTGCCACACCACCACGCGCATGGCGGGCGGCACGGCATCAGCATGGAACAGGGTACGCAGCAGATCGTGCAGGGACAATCCGGCCGGACCGGTGGCAATATCCAGCAACAGCGACGCGGCGATGAGGGCCAGCAAGACCAGCGTGAACATCGTGCGGCGACGGATTGCACGGCGATAGGCGCGCACCGGATCGATCACGGCGGACGACCCGGAAGCCACCGCGCTCTCCAGGGGCAGGTGATGCGAGGAGGTCATTTGGCGGGCTGGGTCCAATAGGTGCCGGTGCCGTCCACCGTCAGGAAGCGGCGATACAACTCATCCTTGGAGGCATCCGGGTCGAGTGCGGCGGCGCGTTGCGGATAGAACCATTTGGTCAGCGCTTCGATGGCCAGGATGTTGTAGGGCGAATTGTAGAAGGCGTGCCAGATACCGAAGGCGTGATGCGATTTGACCGCCTGCAGATCGCGGATGCCATCACGCGCGAGCAGGACCGACAGGCTCGACGCCGAGAGTGTGGCCGCTGCGCCGGGCCCGATCAGCAAACCATCGCGGCCCGGTTCGGAACGGCTGCCGGTGGCGACGTAGACGTCCGGCTGATGCGACAGCAGATATTCCATGCTGACGTCACCCAGCGTTCCCGGCACCGTGGCCGCAGCGATATTGAGGCCGCCGGCGGCCTGCACCATATCGCCGAAACTGCCGTTGCCTGTGGTGTGGCAACAGGCGGGCCAGACGCCGGCCAGCATTTCCACGAAGACCTTGGGACGTTGCGCAGCGGGGACCGGATCGACGATCTGCTTCACCCGTGCCAGGTGCGACTGGTAGAAATCGATGTATTGCTGCGCTTCCTTCTGGCGGTCCAGTACCTGGCCCAGCAGCTGCATGCTGGGGATGGTGTGCAGCATGGGCTTGTCGCGGAAGTCGATGAAGATGACGGGGATGCCCGCGTCATGCAATGCCCGCAGCATGGGATTGGAGGGTGTGGGACCGTGACCGGTGAGCCCGAAGATGGCCAGATCCGGTTGCAGGGAGACGATCTTCTCGGGACTGACGCTGGCCTCGGACGTCTTGCCGATCAGCGGCACGCGCCCCGCTTGCGGGAAGCGCTGGAGCAGTTGCGACCAGGCATAAGGGTCCTGGGCCTTGAGTTCGCCCTGCCAGCCGACGATACGTTGGACCGGATTGTCCCGGTCCAGCAAGGCCATGGCGAAGACGAAGCGCCCCTCGCCCAGCAGCACGCGCTGCGGATGATCGGGGACTTCGACGTTGCGCCCGGCCAGATCGGTCACCATGCGCGCCGAGGCGTGAGCAGACAATACAAGGGCGGACACGATCGCCAGCCCGGAAAAAAGACACTTGAAATTCACGATGCTTCCTTGCAGAACCTGATGAGGGAAAGCCTGTAGCAACATGGGAATGATTCCCATTCTTAGCTTTGACTATATCCGGCTGTTGGCGCGGCAATATGTCGTCAACGGCGAGAAAAGTAATGAAACGTATTGGGTCGGCGATCTCAATACATTTCATTACATTCGGGGTGGGGCGTGGTCCTGTCGCCCCGGCTGCGCGGCGTCAACGCGGTACAACTACGCAACGTATAATCGGCGCGGCTGTCCTCCCCTTCTGCTTGCGCCTGTCTCATCGGCCGTCATCGATATCCTGGAGAAACCGTGCGTTCGTTCTGTGTCTCGTTTTTTGCTATCGCCTCCCTGTCCGTCTCGATCGCCTCGCCTGCGTCGGCGGAGGAGCTCAAGGTATTTGCTGCCGGGGCCATTGCGCCGGTCGTGCGGACCGTTGCTGCGGACTTTGAGCAGCGCAGCGGTATCCATGTGACGGTCGAAAATGCGACCGGCGGCGTGATGGATAAACGTGTACGTTCAGGAGCGGCCTTTGACGTGGCGGTGCTGCCGGATGGCGTGTTGAACGGGCTGGGCAAGGATGGTTATCTGAACCTCACCAGCAGCCGACCGATTGCGCGCGTGGGCATTTCGGTGGCGGTGAAGCAAGGTGCGCCGTTGCCCGCCATCGCTACCGTCGCGCAGTTCAAGAAGGCGTTGCTGGAGGCGCCCTCCGTTGCGCTGATTGATCCAAAGGCGGGGGGATCGAGTGGCATCTATCTGGAAAAATTGTTTGAGCAGTTGGGCATCGCTGCGCAGATGCATGCCAAGGAAGTGCTTGTGCCTGGGGGGCTGGTGGCGGAGAAGCTGGTGGATGGCAGCGCTGCGCTGGCCTTGCATCAGCAGAGTGAAATCCTGCTGGTCAAAGGGGCGCGTTTGGTGGGGCCGTTACCGGCTGCCATTCAAAGCTATACCGTGTATGCCGGGGCGGTTGGAGCGCGCTCGGGGTCTGCTGTGGCGGGGCGGGCTTTCTTGACGATGTTTGCGGGGCAAGAGGCGCGTAGGGGGATGGTGGAGCATGGGTTGTTGAATGAAGCCAATTGAGGACGAGCAACGCCAGATTATTCCAGTTGCGGAGTGAAACGAGGTCTTGTTTGAAATATGATTCTTAATCTATTGGGGAGTGCTCTGCAGACGGCTTACCCTAGCTGGCGAACTGCCGTGATCCAGACAAACCTGCTCACCTTGAAGATTTGGGGATCTCGAGTGCATCGACTGAGCGCCCAGGTTTGCTGCGATTACTCAAACGTCTACGTCCCGGTGACACGCTCGCCGTCTGGCGACTGGATTGTTTGGGACGTTCTCTTTCTCACCTCATTCGGATTCTCGATAGCCTGAACCGACGAGGTATTTCTTTTCACTCCATCACCGAACACATCGATACCAGCTCCTCGGGTGGACGTCTCGTTTTTCATATGATGGCCGCCCTGGCCGAGTTTGAAGGGGCGCTCATTAGTGAACGCACCCGTGCCGGCCTGGCTGCCGCAAAGGCCGAAGGAAAGAGAATTGGCAGGCGTCCTCGCCTCTCCGGACCGCAGATTACACAGGCACGTCGATTTGTTGATGTCCATAACTGGCGCCCCTCCGATGTCGCTGCACACCTCGGTGTGCACCCCATCACCTTGAAACGCCATCTTGCCGCGTCAATCAACTCACGCCCAGAAAAATGTCAGCCGAAGTCAGCGACGAACGATGAAAAGTCATTGTCCTCAACGGCCGTGTCCGACGCGCATTGACGCGATGTTTTCATCTATCGAACGACCTGCCCCCCACAACAATGCTTCACGCTTTCCCTGCCTTATGACTACTGATCAGCCGGCCTATTTACCACAAAATGCCTCCCTCTTACGGCTTATCCACGCCGACCAGCTCGATGTCGTTCGCAAATCGACGCTCAACTCCATTCCCGTCACCACCGTGTTAAGCATTCTCTGTGCACTGGTCGCGTCGTACGCAGGGCAGATCTCAGATGCGCTTCCTTGGCTGGGGGCATATACGGCGATTAATCTCATCCGCATAAATTGTGCAGGAGTTCATCGCCCACGCTGAACAGCATCCAGAAGCTGCCGCGCTTTCTGTTAGGGTGCTGCAGCAGCTCAAGTGCCCTTCTGCACAAGGCTATTATTTTTCGCATCCGATGACGGACAGGGACGCACTCACGTTCGTCGAAAAGCTCCCTTCCTGACATTCCACCAACACCATTGCTTACCGATACATCCTAGAATTCTTCAGATATATATTCCTTGTGTGAGACTGGAAAAGTAACTCTTCCAACTCCTCGTTTAACGCTCACCAAGGAATATTCATGTTGAATCTCCGTATTATCCTCATCCTCAGTATCGTGGGAAACGCCGTGCTGACCTTCCTATTCCTGACCGACAAAGGAACAGCATGAGTCTCGCCTGCCCTGCCTGCCACTCCTTGAATCTACGCTTTCAGCACCGCGGCAAATGGATCGGCGGCTTGTTCGGCGTCACAAGAGGTACTGCACCAAGCCGCTCTGCACCGCCAGTTACCAGAAAAATCGGAACTGGTCCCGGCGGCTCGCCCCCGCGGAGGTTCCCGTTGGTGATATTTGCGAAATCCTGCATCGATACATTGGTCGACAGTGCAAGTGGTTGCAAGACAAAATCAACAATAACCGACAACGTCGTTCCGAAGGTTCTACGCACATACCGCTGCGCCGACTGCAACTACACATTCTCCAGTTAATCCCCTTCATTGCCCTCTCAACAGCCCGTCTCACGACGGGCTTTTTTCATTCTAGAAAGGAAATCACCATGGCACACCTGATTGAAACAATGGCCTACGCCAACGCCACACCCTGGCACGGTCTCGGCAATCAGCTCTCAGCTAGATCCCCCATCTCCGTTTGGGCCAAGCAGGCCGGCATGGAATGGAATATCCAGGAGTCCCCTGTCTACTTCCAGCCTGGCGAAAACGCAGGCCACTGCGCATTCGACGATCAGAAAGTGCTCTATCGTTCTGACACCGGCGCCGCCCTCTCGGTGGTCTCGCAACGATTCCAGGTCGTACAGCCTCGCGATGTGCTGGAGTTCTATCGTGATCTGACCAAGGCACATGGTTTTACCTTGGAAACAGCGGGCGTTCTCAAAGGGGGCCGTAAGGTGTGGGCGCTTGCCAAGACCAACATGACCGCCAACATCAAGGGCAATGACACGATGAACGGCTATTTACTCCTGGCTACCGGATGCGATGGTACGTTGGCCACAACCGCCCAGTTCACCAGCATTCGGGTTGTCTGCAACAACACCTTAGCCATCGCACTCAAGGATGGAAGCGCCGCCGTCAAAGTACCTCATTCCACCACCTTCGATCCCAAGGCAGTCAAGAGACAGCTGGGATTGTCATCATCTTCGTGGGAAGACTTCGTCTACCAGATGAAGAAACTTTCGGAACGCAAACTGAAACACATTGAGGCCGATGCCTTCATTACTCAACTCTTTGCCAATCCCCAGGAGAAATTCACCAACGAACGCGCCATGAAGAAAGTACGGGAGCTGTATGCCGGCCATGGCCGGGGTGCGGAGCTGTCCTCCACCAAAAACACCGCATTCGGTCTGCTCAATGCGGTGACCGAATTTGTGGACCATGAACGCCGCGCAAGGAGCACGGACTACCGCCTGGACTCTGCTTGGTTCGGTACAGGCGCCAATCTGAAGAATGATGCCCTGGCTCAAGCCATCGCCCTGGTGAACTGAACCTTGATCTCAACAACATAAAGCCCGAGTCAAGCACCCGGGCTTTTTCTTTTCTGAAAGGAGTGCTATGCCTGTACCCAATGCTCAATCGACCAGGCGTCCCGGCCGTGCAGCCTTAAGACTGGTCAAAACCCGGGATCTATCTCGAGAAGAATGGCTATCAGTGCGGCGTCAGGGCATCGGAAGTTCGGATGCCGCTGCGGCGATCGGATTGAATCCCCACCAATCCATGCTGGAGCTATGGATGATCAAGACGGGCCGCGCCCACCTGTTGCCCCAATCCGACCCGGGAGACCGTACCAGTGCAACCTACTGGGGCAGTCTCCTGGAACCTATTGTGGCGACTCACTACACGCACGAAACTGGCAACAAGGTACGCAAGATCAACGCGGTCCTTCAGCATCCCGATCCTGACAAGGCCTGGATGCTCGCCAACATTGATCGCGAGATTCTGGGAGCGCCTGGTGTCCAGATCCTGGAGTGCAAGACCGCCGGCGAGTTTGGGGCCAGGATCTGGCGCGAAGGTGTACCTGAATACGTGCAATGTCAAGTCCAGCACCAGTTGGCGGTGACCGGTAAAGAAGCGGCCGATGTGTGCGTATTGATCTGCGGGCAAGAAATCCAGATTCACCGGATTGACCGTGATGACGAGCTGATCGAAGGATTGATCAAGCTCGAGCGAGAGTTCTGGCATTACGTCGAAAGGGACATCCAACCACCCGCCGACGGCTCGGAGTCGGCGGATCGTGCCTTGCGATCGTTGTATTCGCATGACTATGGCGATGTGGCCGATTTCCGGGACAACCGCGCCATGTCGGCTGTCTTTGCGGATCTGCAGGCCATCCGGGAAGAAATCGCCACCCGTGACAAGATCGAGCAGCAGCTGAAGCAAACCATCCAGCAGATGATGGGAAGCTCCAGTCGGGCGCTTTTCGAGACGGGATCCGTTTCCTGGAAGCGCAGCAAAGACAGTACTCAGCTCGATACCAGCCGACTGGAAGCCGACCACCCAACTCTGCTCAAAAGCTATCTCTCTCTCAAAGCCGGCAGCCGCCGGTTCCTTGTTTTCCCCTGATCGCCAGGCATCTTCGGATGCCTGGCTTTACTTTTTTGGAGCATCCCATGATCAAAGGTCTATGCATTACCCCGCCTGTTCTCGGGCGGATTTCAATTGGCAAAGTGGTGGAAAAGAACGGACGGAAGCTACCGGATAAGGATGATCAATTTACGATCACCAGCCAGATACAGCTGCACGACGGCTGGGCACCGCATCCGCTCGATGCCGTCTATCGAACAGCGTCCTCCGGCAATAAGCTGCGCGCCATTCCTGTCACGGTCATGTTCAGTCAGCCTGATCTGAATCTGCGCGCATCCTACTGCTTCTTTGACCGACATGCCGGCAGGCCACTGTGCAATGGTAACGGCGCCACATGCCGCCGTCTGACCCAGGATGGGATCGCCGATCTTCCCTGCCCGGGCCCCGACACCTGCGAATTCGCGCAAGGTCAGTGCAAGCCATACGGGCGCCTCAACGTGCAGATCGATCAGGCTGACGAACTGGGGACTTTTATCTTCCGGACTACTGGCTACAACAGTATCCGGACGCTGACGGCCAGATTGCACTACTACTCCGCCGTTTCTGGTGGATTGTTGGCCGCCCTTCCCCTGGAACTCAGGCTAAGAGGCAAAAGCAGAGCGTATGCACGATTCTTTATCAATCAATCCCGACGAGAAACTGTTCAAGATGGAGCCGTTCACGTATGACACCATTGAAACGTACTATCTTGATGTTAGGAGGCAGATAAGTCCTGCCAGAAATATACGAACCAAAATAGATCAATTCCTATGCGTAAGTCCAGATCATGTCCTAGGGTTCACTTGATTAGTGATACCCTGAATCAACACGTCTTACCATGTTTTAACCAATCCTGACGTCTGAAACGCAAACAATTTTTCCATCACCAGCCTGGCCTTCAATTTCAACTACTTAATTTCGCGCCTAGACTCTCTGCGTGGTTAAGCGCAGAGGTAGTTGAAGTGCGTCTAGCATGCTGGCTACATCACAGTAATCGAAGCTGCCATCTCAAAACTGCCTCTAGGTAAGAAGTCTTCAAATTGCCGACTTCGATGAATACCGCGTAAAATACGCGGTCTCGCGGGTGTAGCTCAATGGTAGAGCAGAAGCTTCCCAAGCTTAAGACGAGGGTTCGATCCCCTTCACCCGCTCCAGACCGCTTCCCAGCAGCCCTGCCCCCCGCCCCCGACCGGCGCGACCTCGCGGGCTGCCCTCAATTGCTTCGAGTCATCCATGTCTGAAAACAAATCCGGCAAGCCGCTGTTCTACGATCCCAGCGAACGCCGTATCCGTAGTTTCGTCACCCGCGCCGGACGCGTGTCGGTTGCGCAGGGACGCGCCCTGGAAGAACTGGGTCCGCGCTTCCTCGTCCCTTACGACAAGGCGCCGCTGGATCTGGCAGCGACCTTCGGACGCCAGGCGCCGACCATCCTCGAAATCGGCTTCGGCATGGGCGAAACCAGCGCCAAGATCTCGGCCCTGATGCCGGGGAAAAACTTCATCGGCGTCGAAGTCCATACGCCCGGCGTGGGCAGCTACCTCAAGCTGATCGGCGAAGACCAGCTCGACAACGTGCGCATCATCCAGCACGATGCCGTCGAAGTACTGACCAACATGATCGCGCCCGATACCCTGGCTGGCGTGCATGTGTTCTTCCCCGATCCCTGGCACAAGGCGCGCCACAACAAGCGCCGCCTGATCCAGTCGCCGCTGGTGCAACTGATCAGCTCGCGCCTGGCGCCCGGTGGCTACCTCCACTGCGCCACCGACTGGGAAGAATATGCCATCCAGATGCTGGAAGTGCTGTCGGCCGAGCCGACGCTGAAGAATACGGCCACCGATCCCTCCGGCTACGTGCCGCGTCCAGACTACCGCGATACCACCAAGTTCGAAAATCGTGGCCTGCGCCTGGGTCATGGGGTGTGGGATCTGGTGTTCGAAAAGCGCGCCTGATCGATTCGCCCCGCCAGGATTCAATGAAAACGGCATGTTCCTTCACAGGACATGCCGTTTTTTCTGAGGGCCACGGGGCAGCTGATGAAGAAAACTTCATATCACCCATTTTCCACCCTCTCCCCGCCTCTTCCCGCTATCCCGCCTGCATCTCGGCAATCAGCTCGATGATCTGCGCACCGTAGGTCTCCAGTTTCTTTTCGCCCACGCCGGTGACGTGGCGCAGGTCATCCAGCGATTGCGGCCGGGCCTTGGCGATTTCGCGCATTGTGGCATCGTGGAAGATGACGTAGGCCGGCACGTTGTGGGCGCGCGCGGTTTCCATGCGCCACCAGCGCAGTTTTTCGAAGAGCGCCTGTTCTTCGGTATTGAGATCGGTCTCGACGAAGCCGGAACGCTGCGAAGTCCGCTTGGCCTTCTCCGGCTTGCGGTAGCGGCGCAATTGCACCTGCTGTTCGCCGCGCAGCACCGGGCGCGCGGCTTCGGTGAGTTTCAGGGCGCTGTAGTTCTCGGCATCCACCGTCAGCAAACCCAGCGCAATCACCTGGCGCAGGATGGCGCGCCATTCGGCCTCGCCGCGATCACTGCCGACACCAAAGACGGAAAGCTGGTCATGCCGCCATTGCTTGACGCGTTCGCCATCGATGCCGCGCAATACCTCAATCACGTGGCCCGGCGCAAAACGCTGCTCGACGCGATAGACGGTGGAGAGCAGCTTCTGCACCTCGACCGTCGCATCAAAGGATTCCGGGGGCGTGAGGCAGGTATCGCAATTGCCGCAGGGGCTGGAGTGTTCGCCGAAGTAGTCGAGCAGGTGCACGCGCCGGCAATGCAAGGTCTCGCACAGCGACAGCATGGCGTCGAGCTTGGTGCCGAGCACGCGCTTGAAGGTTTCGTCGGCTTCGGATTCGTCGATCATGCGGCGCTGCTGCACCACGTCCTGCAGGCCATAGGCCATCCAGGCGTCGGCGGGCAGGCCGTCACGGCCGGCGCGGCCGGTTTCCTGGTAGTAGCCTTCCACGCTCTTGGGCAGGTCGAGGTGGCAGACGAAGCGCACGTCAGGCTTGTCGATGCCCATGCCGAAGGCGATGGTGGCGACCATCACGATCTTGTCTTCGCGCAGGAAGCGCGCCTGGTTCTTGGTGCGCAGCGCATAGTCCATGCCGGCGTGATAGGCCAGCGCGTTGAGGCCCTCACCGCGCAGAAACTCGGCGGTCTCCTCGACCTTCTTGCGCGAGAGGCAGTAGACGATGCCGGCATCTTCCGGATGTTCGCTCTTGATGAAGTCCAGCAACTGCTTGCGGCCGTTGGCCTTTTCCACGATCTGGTAGCGGATGTTGGGACGGTCGAAGGAGGAGACGAACTGGTGCGCATCTTCCAGTTGCAGGCGATGGATGATCTCTTCGCGGGTCTGCTGGTCGGCGGTGGCCGTCAGCGCGATACGCGGCACCTGCGGGAAGCGCTCGTGCAGGATGGAGAGCTTGATGTATTCCGGACGGAAATCATGGCCCCATTGCGAGACGCAGTGCGCTTCATCGATGGCGAAGAGTGCGATGCGGGCCGATTCGAGCAGCTCCAGGCAGCGCGGCGTCATCAGCCGTTCCGGCGCGACGTAGAGTACGTCCAGATCGCCCAGGCGCAGGCGCCGTTCGATCTGCAGGGCTTCGTCGAAACTCTGGGTGGAATTGAGGAAGGCCGCGCGCACGCCAACTTCGGCGAGCGCATCTACCTGATCCTGCATCAACGCAATCAGCGGCGAGACCACCACGCCGGTGCCCTCGCGCAATAGCGCCGGCACCTGGTAGCACAGCGACTTGCCGCCGCCGGTGGGCATGAGCACCAGGGCATCGCCGCCATTGGCGACGTGCTGGACGATCTCGCCCTGGTGACCGCGGAAGGACGAGTAGCCGAACACCGTTTCCAGCACGTGCAGTGCGCGTTCTTGCTGGTTGGCGCCGGGAGGCAAGGAATCGAGATCGACCATGGAAAAACCTGAAGCTGCTGCGTAGCAAAGGCGCTATTTTATTGCAGCCAGCCCCGCGACACCGCCAACAGCAGGAAAACGCCCAGCACAGCTCGATAGGCAATGAAGGGCCATGTCGAGAAACGCTCCAGGAATTTCATCAGGCCCCAGATGGCAGCAAAGGCCGACACGCTCGCCACGGCCAGGCCAAAGAGCAGCACGCCCCAGGCTTCCAGCGGGATATGCGCATGCAGCAGCACGGCCAGCTCCTTCAAGCCGGCCAGGGCGATGGCGGGCAAACCCAGCAGGAAGGAAAAGCGCGCCGCTTCCTCGCGGCGGAAGTTCAGGAACAGCGCCGCCGTGAGCGTGGAGCCGGAACGCGACACACCCGGGATCAGCGCACCGACCTGGGCCAGACCGACGATCAAGGCATCGCGCAGGCGCATCTGGTCAACGCTGCGGCGATGGCGGCAGACCATTTCAGAGATCGCCAGCAAGACCGCCATGACGATGCAGGACCAGCCGATCACGGTCAGACTGCGCAGCGGCGAGCCGCAGGCATTCAAGACGTGCGACAGCGCCAGCCCGGCAATGCCGATGGGAATGGTGGCCAGGATGATGGCCACGGCCAGCTTGAACATGGGATCGTTGAAATCGCGGCGGCGCCAGGCGGCCAGGCTGCCACCGGTGACCGCGCTCACGTCGCGCCGGAAGTAGCTGATGACGGCGGCCAGCGCGGCCAGCTGCATGGCTGCCGAAAAGGCCGAGCCCGGGTCATGCCAGCCCAGGAAGGCAGGCACGATGCGCATGTGGGCAGTCGAGGAAATGGGGAGCAGTTCGGTGATGCCCTGGACGATGCCGAGGAAACCGATCTGTGCGTAACTCAGTGAGGCAAAGCCGATATCAAGCCCGGCGCTGCAGACGTTGGCCATGGAATGTGCTCTGAAGGGAGTTGGCGAAAAGGATGTTGTTGACCGCTACCAGCATCGAGGCCGGCAGCGGGTACTGCAGTGTATCGTGCCGGCCCTGAGGCTGGCTGACAGTCGCCTGACGCACAGGCATCAGGCACGCGGCACGGCGGGGCTTCACTCCACCCACGCGACCACGCCGGTATAGGCGGTCACCAGCACGATGATGCCGAAGACGATGCGGTACCAGGCGAAGACGGTGAAATCGTGCGAGCTGATGTAGCGCAGCAGCCAGCGCACGCACAGGAAGGCCGAAACGAAAGCGGCCACGGTGCCCACGGTAAAGAGCGGCACGTCGGCGGCCGATAGCAGGGCGCGTTCCTTGTAGAGCGAGTAGATGGTGGCGGCAAAGAGCGTCGGGATGGCCAGGAAGAACGAGAATTCGGTGGCCGCCTTGCGCGACAGGCCGAACATCATGCCGCCGATGATGGTGGCGCCCGAGCGGCTGGTGCCGGGGATCAGGGCAAAGGCCTGGGCGATGCCGACCTTCAGGGCATCCAGCGGGGTCATGTCATCCACCGTTTCGACGCGGGCCGAGGCCATGTTCATGCGGTCCTTGTTGCGGCGCTCCACCCACAGGATGATGAGACCGCCGACGATGAAGGCAATGGCCACCGAGACCGGATTGAACAGCACTTCCTTGATGCGCCGGCTGAACAGGAAGCCCAGGATGGCCGCCGGCAGGAAGGCCACGATCAGGTTGATCACCAGGCGCTGGGCCTTGCGGTCGGTAAACATGCCGGTCAGGACCGTGGCGATGCGCACGCGGTATTCCCAGCACACCGCCAGGATGGCGCCGGCCTGGATGACGATCTCGAAGACGTCGGCCTTGTCCTTGGAGAACTCGGGACCGGTGAATTGCAGCAGGCTGTTGGCCAGGATCAGGTGGCCGGTGGAGGAAATGGGCAGGAATTCGGTCAGGCCTTCGACGATGCCCATGATGAGCGCCTTGAGCGCGAGGAGAGTATCCATACGGGTGCTGTGGGTGGCTTTTGATGAGGGGTTGAAGGGAAATGAAGGAAATTGCTCTTTTTACCGCTGGAAAGCCGGCTTATTCATCCATCCGACCGCAATAAGGTGGCCAACATGAAGCATTTGCCCGATTTTTGGCTCTCCGGCTGCCGCAATGGCGCGCAAGCTGTGCCGGAGGGGGCTGGCGTCACCCTAAAGCGGCCTTTCGACCACACCGTCATGCAAAAAGTGCAATCGGTGCGCTGCAACAAAAACGGATTTTACCTTAGCAGGGTGACAAAACTCGCGTTTTGCTGTCATGAATCCGCGCTAACATGGCTTTTTCTTCATCTCATCACCCGGTCTTATGAGCAACGACACCCGCGTCACCATTTATCACAACCCAAAATGCGGCACCTCGCGCAATGTCCTGCAAGGACTGCGCGACGGCGGCGTCGAGCCGACCATCATCGAATACCTGAAAAATCCGCCCGACCGGGCCACCTTGAAGCAGCTGATCGCGGCCATGGGCGTGCCGGTGCGCGAGGTGGTCCGCACCAAGGAAGCGCTCTACAAGGAATTGGGGCTGGATGCCGAGGCGGTCACCGATGAGCAACTCATCGATGCGATGCTGGAGCATCCCATCCTCATCAACCGCCCCATCGTGGTGGCGCCGAAGGGCACGATGCTGGTGCGTCCCAGCGAGCGGCTCACCGAAATCTTCCCCTGAGAACCGAAACGGGGCACATCGGCCCCGTATCAGCGTTCATTTGATGCCAAACTCGCCAAATGGCGCCGATCCGTGGTACAAAGGCAGAGTTCCTCCCTCCCCTCTATCGATTCAGGAGCAGCGGTGCATCATCGACACGAAGAAAGTACTGCCGATCTGAAGGAGCTGACGACCATCGCTCCCATCAGCCGTGAAGCCCATGCCGCCCACCTTAAAGAAAAGGTGGATACTCGCCGGCTCATCGAGGATATCCGCGAAGAAGCCCGACGGCGGCGCGAGGAAGCCTTCTAGACAGGCTTTCCCCGCCCGTTCAGGCGTTCGCTTCCGGTCGCTGGCCAGCATTGCAGCCCGGCGCGGTCAGCGTCTCCAGCCGGTTCAGCCAGGCGATGGCTTGCGGGCGCGACTCTCCACACATCTCCAGGGACGGCTGCAGGCCGGCGCAGAAGGCCGGGCGCTCGGGCCGGCCGAAGATCTTGCAGCGCATGTCATCCCCCAGTTGCACGCATGGCACGTTGGCCGGCTTGCCTTGCGGCATGCCGGGAATCGGGCTGGTGATGGAAGGGGCGATGCAGCAGGCGCCGCACGCGTCTCGGCAGTTCATGGACTTTCCTGGTGGAGCAGCGGGCCTGCATTGTAGTGCATCGCGCGGTGCTTGATCTGGCCGCTTGATCTGCCCGCTTGACGGCGGCGCGGCTTGGCACTTACAGTGCCCCGTCCCGGTAATCTTGTTTCTCATGTCTGCATCGGCCAAAGAACCGCGTTGGGAACGACGCAAGCAGGACCGCCCCCACGAATTGCTGGCGGCGGCCCTGGAATTGTTCGTCGAACGCGGCTATGCCGCCACCCGCCTGGAAGACGTGGCCGCCCGCGCGGGCGTGTCCAAGGGCACGCTCTATCTCTACTTCGACGGCAAGGAAAGCCTCTTCAAGTCGGTGGTGCGCATCAACGTCCTGCCCCTGCTGGACCAGGCCGAGGCGCGTATCGACGGCCACGCCGGCAGCAGCGCCGAATTGCTGCGCGACCTCATCATGCACTGGTGGCAGTCGGCCTCGCAGTCCGGCCTGATGGGCCTGGCCAAGCTGATGGTGGCAGAATCGGGCAACTTCCCCGAACTGGCGCGCTTCTACCATGAAGAAATCACCGAGCGCGGCGATGCCACCATCGTGCGCGTGCTCGAACGCGGCATGGCGCGCGGGGAATTCCGCCGCGTCGACGCCGAAGCGATGAAGAAGGTCATCGTCGCACCCCTGATCATGCTGATGCTGTGGGAGCAGTCGCTCGCACCTTGCGCAGCGATCCGCCTCGATCCGCTGGCCTACCTGGAGAACATGATCGACCTGTGCCTCCATGGCCTGACAGCCTGATGACGGCCTGCCCACTCGCATTGCACTGAGGAAAACCCGCAACACCAGCCCAACCGGGGCCGTTTTACGCGCACAGATGGGCTGATTACCCCGTCGGTGTTTGATAAAATGCTGCCTTTCCGTCGCTATTAGATTAGATCGAGCCACCGCCATGAATATCGAACAAGCCCGCTTCAACATGATCGAGCAGCAAATCCGCCCCTGGAACGTGCTGGCGCAAGACGTGCTGGACCTGCTGATGGTCGTCAAGCGTGAAGAATTCGTCCCGGCCGCCTATCGCAGCCTGGCCTTCTTCGATACCGAGATCCCGCTGCCCGGCGGCGAGAACATGCTGGCGCCGAAGATCGAAGCGCGCATCCTGCAGGAAGCCAATGTGAAGAAGCATGAATACGTGCTGGAAATCGGCGCGGGTTCGGGCTACATGGCCGCGCTGCTGGCGCACAAGGCACGCCACGTAACGACCGTGGAAATCTCGCCGGAACTGAAGGCCCTGGCCGAACAGAACCTGGCCGACTACGGCGTGGCCAACGTGGACGTGCAGCTGGGCAATGGCGCCCAAGGCTGGACCGGCGCCGACGGCAAGGCTGCTGAATACGACGTGATCGTCATCTCCGGCTCGCTGCCGGTGCTGCCGGATGCCTTCGGCAAGCAGCTCAAGATCGGTGGCCGCCTGCTGGCCATCGTCGGCTCGGCCCCGGTGATGGAACTGCAACTGATCACCCGTACCTCGGAACACGTTTTCGAGACCGTCAACATCGTGGAAACCCTGGCCAAGCCGCTGCATGCAGCGCTCACGCCGTCCCACTTCACGTTCTGAGCCTGACGGCCGAGACAGGAAAGCACCATGGAGCACATCTCTGCCCCGGAACTGGCGGCCTGGATCAACGATCCGGACCGCCCCACTCCCCTGCTGCTGGACGTGCGCGAGCCCTGGGAACACCAGACCTGCCACATCGCCGGCACCCAGCTGATCCCGATGAACACCATCCCCGGCCGTTTCTCGGAACTGGATGAAGAACAGCCGGTGGTCTGCATCTGCCATCACGGCGGCCGCAGCATGCAGGTGGCGGCCTTCCTGGAGCGCCAGGGATTTACCAAGGTCATCAACCTGACCGGTGGGGTACATGCCTGGGCGAACCAGGTCGATCCCTCGATGCCGACCTATTGATTCCGGCTTGTTGCTTCATATCGCCCCTGGGCCGGCGGGCGTCATGCACGTGACGCAGGCCGGTCTGGCGGGGGCCGGGTTCTCCGGCCTGCCTGATTTTCCCTCGATTTTTACCTGATCTTTCATATAGCCCGAAAACCAGCTGGTTTCCGAGGCTCAGCCCGGCTGCGCCTGCTGCAGCGAAGGTGCGGTCTTGAGCGCGTAGAGCGAGGCGGCCAGGATGCGTTCGCCATCCTTGACCAGATCAAAGCTGTCGGGAGAAAAGAACCAGTCCGTGAGCAAGCCGCTGAAGGTGGCATGCGCGGCCAGACAAGCCAGGCGGATATCGAGCGTAGCCGGAAGCTGGCCGCGCGCCACCGCGTTGCCCAGGATCTGCTCCAGCCGCAACAGGCCATCGACGTGGCACTCGCGCTGGCGGATCAGGATGGGGTCATGCGCGTCGGCAAATTCGCACTTGTTGAAGATGATGTCGAACACGCGCCGGCAGCGCTCATCGGTCGCCGCCATGGTCAGCACATAGACGCCGCTGCGCAGGAACTGGCCCAGCGGGTCTTCCACCTGCGGGCTGGCGTTTTCTTCCAGCACCGCTTCCATCGGCAGGCGCACCCGTTCGCACATGGCGTCGAACAGATCGGTCTTGTTCTTGAAATGCCAGTAAATGGCACCGCGCGTGACCTCGGCCGCCTTGGCCACGTCGGCCAACGAGGTTTGCGACACGCCGCGCTCATGGAACACCTGCTCGGCCGCATCGAGGATGCGGGAGCGGGTTTCCAGCGCTTCTTCCTTGGTCGAACGGGCCATGTCAGCAGGCTCCCGGAAAAATGACCATGACCGCGCCCGTCAGCCCGGCCATGGCGCGCCCCTGCTGCGCACGCACATGGCCCGCAACGAGCGCAAGTTTGCCATAGGCTTCATTTGAGCAGCCACGGTCATGAATGATGAGGTGAAATTCGGGCACAATATCTGGGCTTCAGTTTCGTCTTCCCCACAGCGCGGCGGTGAGGGCGCAGCGTAAGGAAGAGCTCGGGTTCAATGCTGCGGGAAGGGCATCAGAGCGGCTCTTTCACCAAAATGCAAGGTTTCGCTCATATTTAGCTACGCCATTCCGAACAATTTTGCTAAATTAATGTGATGTTTAGAAGAAATACATACATTCATGGATGTATGTATAATAGCATCCGCTTCAAGTCCCTGCCGTTCCACATCTGCAAAAAAATTCATCACCCTTGCCGGGAAGCGGGTGGGGGATTTCTTGCATTGCAGCAATCTGCGGCCTGATTCACTCATCCGACCATCTGCGGGTGACAGGCACAGCATCATCGTCGTGACCGGTTTTACCGAATTCGTTTCATCGCCGCTGTGGCGGCTTCAACTTTACTTTCGTGCGAGATATCTATGAGCTCAGTCAGTCGTTTCACGCGCCTCACCATGACCGTCGCCGTTGCCGCCGCGCTGGTCGCCTGCGGTCAGAAACCCGCCGCCCAAGGCGGCCAGATGCCGCCTGCCGAGGTCTCGGTGGTGACCATCGCCCCGCAGCGCGTGGCCATTACCAATGAACTGCCGGGCCGCGTGGAAGCCTTCCGCACGGCGCAGGTGCGCGCACGGGTGGCGGGCATCGTCCAGAAGCGCGTCTTCAAGGAAGGTAGCGAGGTCAAGGAAGGCCAGGTGCTCTTCAAGATCGATCCGGCCCAGTACCAGGCCAGCCTGGAAAGCGCCCAAGCCACGCTGGCGCGTGCCCAGGCCAACCTGACGCAGACCTCGCTGACGGTGCAGCGCTACAAGCCGCTGGTGGAAGTCAACGCCGTCTCCAGGCAGGATTACGACAACGCGGTCGCTTCCCAGAAGCAGGCTGAGGCCGATGTAGCCTCCGGCAAGGCGGCGGTGCAGACCGCCAGCCTGAACCTGGGCTATGCCACCGTGACCTCGCCCATCTCCGGACGCATCGGCCGCGCGCTGGTGACCGAAGGCGCGCTGGTGGGCCAGAGCGACGTGACCCAGCTGGCGCTGGTGCAGCAGCTCGATCCGGTCTACGTCAACGTTACCCAGTCCAGCGCCGACCTGCTGAGATTGCAACAGGCCATGGCCGCCGGCCAGTTGAAGACCGTGGGCGATAACAAGGCCAAGGTCACCCTGATGCTGGAAAACGGCCAGCCCTACGATCAGCCGGGCAAGCTGCTGTTCTCCGACGTGAGCGTCGATGAAGGCACCGGCACGGTCTCGCTGCGCGCCGAGTTCCCCAACCCCAAGCGCCTGCTGCTGCCGGGTACCTACGTGCGTGCCAAGATCGAACAGGCCGTGGACGAACAGGCCCTGCTGGTGCCGCAACAGGCCGTTACGCGTGATGCTGGCGGTTCCTCGGTGATGGTGGTCAATGCCGAGAACAAGGTCGAGGCGCGTCCGGTCAAGACGGGCGGCGCGCGCGGCAACAACTGGCAGGTCACCGATGGCTTGAAGGAAGGCGATCGCGTCATCGTGGAAGGCCTGCAGAAGGTCCGTCCGGGCGCTACCGTCAAGCCGGTCCAATGGAATCCCACGGGCGCTTCTGCACCGGCTACCGGCCAGCCGGCCAAGCCCGAGGCGAGCGCCCAACCGAAAGCTAACTAAGAGGCTGCCAGATGGGAAAGTTCTTTATTGATCGCCCCGTATTTGCGTGGGTGCTAGCAATATTCATCATGCTGGCCGGTGCGCTGGCCATCACCGGCTTGCCGGTGTCCCAGTACCCCAACATTGCGCCGCCGACCATCGTGGTCACGGCCACCTATCCGGGTGCGACCGCGCAGACCCTGGACGATTCGGTGACCAGCCTGATCGAACAGGAAATGAACGGCGCCGATGGTCTGCAATACATCGAGTCGCAAAGCCAGGCCAACGGCCAGGTGCAGATCACCATCACCTTCTCGCCGGAAACCAATCCGGACCTGGCGGCGGTGGATGTGCAGAACCGCTTGAAGCGCGTCGAGGCCCGCCTACCGGCGGCCGTGACGCAACAGGGCGTGCAGGTCACCAAGTCGCGTTCGAACTTTCTGCTCTTCATCGGCTTGTCTTCCACCGATGGCAAGCTCGATCCGGTGGCGCTGGGTGACTATCTGTCGCGTAACGTCCTCAACGAAATCAAGCGCGTGCCCGGCGTGGGCCAGGCACAGCTGTTCGGTACCGAACGCGCCATGCGCATCTGGATCGATCCGAACAAGCTGATCGGCCTGAGCCTCACACCCGGTGACGTGACCGACGCCATCACCGCGCAGAACGCGCTGGTGGCCGGTGGTACCCTGGGCGCCCTGCCCAGCCCCGGTACCCAGCAGATCGCGGCCACCGTGGTGGTCAACGGCCAGCTGACCTCGCCCGAGCAGTTCGGCAACATCGTGCTGCGCGCCAATGCCAATGGCTCGACCGTGCGCCTGCGCGACGTGGCAAGGGTAGAAGTGGGTGGCCAGAGCTATGACACCTCCGGCCGTCTGGATGGCAAGCCCTCGTCCTTCATCGGCGTGCAGCTCTCGCCCACCGCCAACGCGCTGGGCACTGCCACGGCCGTGCACAAGAAGATGGAAGAGCTGTCCAAGTACTTCCCGGCCGGCGTGAAATACACCATCCCCTACGACACCTCCAAGTTCGTCAAGATCTCGATCGAGGAAGTGGTCAAGACCCTGATCGAAGCCATCGTGCTGGTGTTCCTGGTGATGTTCCTGTTCCTGCAGAACATCCGCTACACCATCATTCCCACCATCGTGGTACCGGTGGCCTTGCTGGGTACCTTTGCCACGCTGCTGCTGTTCGGTTTCTCGATCAACGTGCTGACCATGTTCGGCATGGTGCTGGCCATCGGTATCCTGGTGGACGATGCCATCGTGGTGGTGGAAAACGTCGAACGCATCATGAGCGAGGAAGGCCTCTCGCCGCCTGAAGCCACCCGCAAGGCCATGGGCCAGATCAGCGGCGCGTTGATCGGTATCACGCTGGTGCTGATCGCGGTGTTCATCCCGATGGCCTTCTTCGGTGGTGCGGTGGGTGCGATCTATCGCCAGTTCTCGCTGTCGATGGTGGCCTCCATGGTGTTCTCGGTGCTGATGGCCTTCACCCTCACACCGGCGCTGTGCGCCACCATCCTCAAACCCGTGGAAAAGGGGCACCACCACGAGAAGAAGGGCTTCTTCGGCTGGTTCAACCGCAAGTTCAACACCACCGCCAGTGGCTACCAGGGCCTGATAGGCCGCATGCTGACCAAGGCCGGCCGCTACATGATCGTCTACGTGGTCATCGTGGCCTGCGTGGGCTTGCTGTACGTGCGCCTGCCGGCGTCCTTCCTGCCCAACGAAGACCAGGGCTACATCATCACCAACGTGCAGCTGCCGCCGGGCGCCAGCAACGCGCGCACCATCGAGGTGGTCAAGCAGATCGAGCAGTACTACCTCAAGGATCCGGCGGTGGAACACGCCATTGCGGTGCTGGGTTACTCGTTCTCCGGTAACGGCCAGAACGCGGCGCTGGTGTTCACCCCGCTGAAGGACTGGTCCGAGCGCGACAAGTCGCAGTCGGCTGATGCAATTGCCGGCAAGGCCTTCGGTGCCTTCTCGCGGATCAAGGATGCGATCGTGTTCCCGCTGAACCCGCCGCCGATTCCGGAACTGGGTAACGCGACCGGCTTCACCTTCCGTCTGCAGGACCGTGCCGGCCTCGGTCACGCTGCGCTGGTGCAGGCCCGCAACCAGATCCTGGGCATGGCGGCGCAGAGCAAGGTGCTGGCCGGTGTGCGTCCGGAAGGTCTGGAAGATGCACCGCAGCTGCAACTGGACATCGACCGCGACAAGGCCAATGCGCTGGGCGTGCCGTTCGCCACGATCAACAGCGTGCTGTCGACGGCGCTGGGTTCGTCCTACGTGAACGACTTCCCCAACCTGGGCCGCCAGCAGCGCGTGATCGTCCAGGCCGATGCCAGCCGTCGCCTGCAACCTGAAGATCTGACCGGTTTGTATGCCCGCAATTCCAACGGTGGCATGGTGCCGTTCTCGGCCTTCGTGACGGCCAAGTGGATCAACGGCCCGGTGCAGCTGATCCGCTACAACGGCTATCCGGCCATGAAGATTGCCGGTGGTGCCGCCCCCGGACGCAGTACCGGCGAAGCCATGGCCGAGATGGAATCCTTCGTGGCCAAGCTGCCGCCGGGCTTCGGTTTCGAGTGGACCGGCCAGTCGCTGGAAGAAAAGACCTCCGGCAACCAGGCCCCTGCCCTGTATGCGCTGTCGCTGATCGCGGTGTTCCTGGTGCTGGCCGCCTTGTATGAAAGCACCTCAATTCCGCTGGCGGTGATGCTGGTGGTGCCACTGGGTATCCTCGGTGCACTGCTGGGCGTGACGCTGCGCGCCATGCCCAACGACGTGTACTTCAAGGTGGGGATGATTGCGGTGGTGGGTCTGTCGGCCAAGAACGCGATTCTGATCATCGAGTTCGCCAAGGATCTGCAGGCGCAAGGCATGGGCCTGATCGAAGCGACGCTGGAAGCGGTGCATCTGCGCTTCCGTCCGATCATCATGACCTCGCTGGCCTTCATCCTCGGTGTGCTGCCGCTGGCCATCGCCTCTGGTGCCGGTTCGGCCAGCCAGCGCGCCATCGGTACCGGCGTGATGGGCGGCATGATTACCGCTACCGTGCTGGCCGTGTTCCTGGTGCCGATCTTCTTCGTGGTCGTGCGCAAAGTATTCAAGGGCAGCGAGCGTCAACGCAAGTTTGACGCCGAGCACTCGCCCAAGATTGATAGTGGAGAATGACAATGACCAATCTGTCGTTGCCGCGCTCGCCTCGCCTGCTGCAATTGTGCGCAGCGCTGATGGTGGCCGGCGTATTGGGGGGCTGCTCGCTCACTCCCACCTATGACCGTCCGCAAGCGCCGGTGGAAGCATCCTATCCGACCGACGCTGCGGGCCGTGCCGAGCTGCAGGCCGTGAACCTGGGCTGGCGCCAGTTCTTCCCGGACCAGCGCCTGCAGCAACTGATCGCTGCTGCCCTGGAGAACAACCGTGACCTGCGCACGGCGGTGCTCAACATCGAGGAAGCGCGTGCGCAGTACCAGATCACCCGCGCGGACCTGCTGCCCAGCCTGAACGTGACCGGCAGTGCCGCGCGCGCACGCACGGCGGCCAGCCAGTCGCTGACCGGCCAGCCCTACATCAGCAACAGCTATCAGGTCGGTCTGGCCGTTCCGGCCTACGAGCTGGACTTCTTCGGCCGCGTGCGTAGCCTCAAGGATTCGGCGCTGGCGACCTATCTCTCCACCGAGGAAGCCCAGAAGTCGGCGCAGATCAGCCTGATTGCCCAGGTGGCGCAGGCTTATCTCTCCGAGCGTTCCTATGCGGAGCAGCTGCAGCTGGCCAATGACACGCTCAAGTCGCGCGAAGCCAACCTCGAGCTGGCCAAGAAGAGCTTCGACGTGGGTGCCAGCTCGGCGCTGGACTACCGCCTGTCGCAGACGCTGGTGGAATCGGCCCGGGTTTCCAAGGCCGAGCTGGAGCGCCAGCGCGCGCAGGCCGAGAATGCCTTGACGCTGCTGGTCGGCAAGAAGGTGGGCAATCTGCCGCCGGCGCAACTGCTGTCGGATGAAAAGATCGTCACCGATATTCCGGCAGGGCTGCCTTCGGATCTGCTGACCAATCGTCCGGACATCCGCTCGGCCGAACAGAGCCTGCTGGCCGCCAATGCCAACATCGGCGCGGCGCGTGCGGCGTTCTTCCCGAGCATTTCGCTCACCGGCAGCTATGGCAGTGCCAGCAGCACGCTGGGTGGTTTGTTCGAGTCGGGGTCGGGCGCGTGGAGCTTTGGTCCGTCGCTGTCGCTGCCGATCTTCAATTACGGCCGCAACAGTGCCAATCTGGATCTGGCCGAAGTGCGCAAGAACCAGGCGGTGGTGACCTACGAGAAGACCATCCAGACGGCCTTCCGCGAGGTGGCCGATGCGCTGGTGGCACGCGGTGCGCTGGACGACCAGGTGAAAGCGCAGGAAGCCTTCCTCGTCGCGCAGCAGGAACGCAGGAACCTGACCGACCTGCGCTTCAAGAATGGCATTGCGTCGTCGCTGGATCAGCTCGACGCGCAGCGTGATCTGTTCTCGGCACAGCAGTCCTTGATTCAGGCGCGGCAGTTGCGGTTGAACAATGCGATTGATTTGTACAAGGCGCTGGGTGGAGGTCTCAACGAGAATACGGTGAGTACGGCCGCAAAGTAGCACGCACTACACCAGTTTGCCTTCATTGATCTCATCCCGATGCAAAAAGAGCAGACCGAGAGGTCTGCTCTTTTTTTTCCGGCGCGGATCTGGCCCGCTCTTTTTTCGGGCCGGATGCAGGGATGCCGGTGTTAGTATTGTCGACCTCTGCGACCTAGCAACGAACAAGTCCATCCAATGCGTATCCTCGTCACCGGCGGCTCCGGCTTTGTTGGCAGCGCCCTGCTGCAGCACCTGAGCGCCTGCCCCGATTATCAACTGCGTGCCGCACTGCGTTCGCCATCGGCAGCCTCCTTGCTACCTTCCGGGGTGGATGCCATCCAGGTCGGCGACATGGGTCCGGATACCGATTGGCGTTCGGCCCTAACGGGGATGGATACGGTGGTCCATTGTGCTGCCCGCGTTCACGTGATGCAGGAAACCGCCAGCGATCCCCTGGCACAGTTTCGCCAGGTCAACGTGGCGGGTACCCTGGCGCTGGCCCGGCAGGCGCGCGACGCGGGGGTAAAGCGGCTGGTCTTCCTGAGTTCGATCAAGGTCAATGGCGAGCAGACCGAGCCGGGCCACCCTTTCACGGCCGACGATGCTCCGGCGCCGGTGGATCCGTACGGGATTTCCAAAATGGAAGCCGAACAGGCGCTGCAGGCGCTGGCGGCCGAGGGCGCAATGGAGGTCGTGGTGATACGGCCGGTTCTGGTCTACGGGCCGGGGGTGAAAGCGAACTTCCGGGCCATGATGCGCTGGCTGGAAAAAGGGGTGCCACTGCCGCTGGGCGCGATCACCCACAACCGGCGCAGCCTGGTGGCACTGGACAACCTGGTTGACCTGATGACGCTGTGCCTGCATCATCCCGCCGCCGCCAACGAGGTCTTCCTGGTCAGTGATGGCGAAGATCTCTCCACCACCGGGCTGTTGCGCCGCATGGCTCATGCCATGGGCAGGCCTGCAAGACTCATTCCCGTGCCAGCGAAGGTCATCGAATGGGCGGCGCGACTGCTCGGCAAACGCGCCGTTGCGCAGCGGCTGTGCGGGTCATTGCAAGTGGATATTGGCAAGACCCGCAGCAAATTAGGCTGGGAACCACCCTGCACGCTGGATGCCGCGTTCGAACGCGTGGCTGGCAAATGATTTCAGGCGCGATGCTGCGCAAACAATTCTGCCAGGCAGCGATCGACATCATCCTGCCACGCCGCGATGGGCAAGCCGAAAGTGCGAGTGAACTTTTCCAGCGACAGGCTGGAATTGGACGGGCGTGGCGCCGGCACCGGATAGGCGGATGCCGCAATGGCCTCGATGTCGGCCGCCTTGACTTGCAAGGCCAAACCGGCCTGCTCCGCGCGCTCGATGACGTATTGAGCGTAACCATGCCAACTGGTGCGGCCGCCACCGGTGAAATGGTAAATGCCCGCCGTGTCGGCCACCCGCGCTGGCGTGCCAGCGTCCCGTCCTCCCATCAACGCATCCCGGGTCGCTTCGGCAATGGAACGGGCGAAGGTAGGCGCACCGAACTGGTCGGCCACGACGCGCAGACTGGTCCGCTCGCGCGCAAGTCGCAACATGGTCTTGAGGAAATTGCCGCCGTGCACGCCGTAGACCCAACTGGTGCGCCAGATCCAGAACTGGCCGGTCGCGGCAGCAATGGCCTGCTCGCCCTCCAGCTTGGTCTTGCCATACACGCTGCGCGGAGCCGGGGTATCACTTTCGAGATAAGGCTCAGCCTTGTCGCCGTCGAATACGTAGTCGGTGGAATAATGAATCAGCGCCGCACCCAGGGCTTGTGCCTCTTCGGCCATGACGGCAGGGGCCTGCGCATTGATCGCGCGGGCCAGCGCCTCATCTGTTTCAGCGCGGTCCACGGCGGTGTAGGCAGCGGCATTGATGATCACATCGGGAGCCTGCGCCCGGATGATGCTGCGCAACTGCCGCGTATCGGCCAGATCCAGCGTCTGGCGGTCAAATGCGGCGACTTCAGCCAGGCCGCGAAAGGCATGCACCAGCTCGCTGCCGAGCTGCCCATTCTTGCCCGTCACCAGAATCTTCATTCGAAGACCTCGGCGTCGGCCAGCAATGCGCCAGCAGCGTCCTTCGGCGACAGCGCCGGGGCACCGTCCAGCGGCCAGGTGATACCCAGCGCCGGGTCATCCCAGCGAATGCAGCGCTCATGCTGAGGCGCCCAGTAATCCGTGGTCTTGTAGAGGAATTCAGCGTAGTCGCTGGTCACCACGAAACCGTGCGCGAAGCCTGGTGGAATCCACAGTTGGCGGCGGTTTTCTGCCGACAACCGTACTGCGGTCCAGCGGCCGAAATGGGGTGAACTCTTGCGGATATCCACGGCGACGTCATACACCTCTCCCATGATGACGCGCACCAGCTTGCCCTGCGCCTGCTGGATCTGATAATGCAGGCCGCGCAACACACTGCGTGCGGAGCGCGAATGATTGTCTTGCACGAAGTGCACACGCTGGCCAGTCGCTTCCTCGAAACGCTGCTCATTGAAGCTCTCATAGAAGAAACCGCGATCATCGCCAAACACCTTGGGCTCAATGATCACAATGCCGGGCAAGTCTGTAGTCTGGATCTGCATGCTGCGTCAACTGGCGATGGAAAAATCAAAACGGACCACAGCGGGGCCCGCATGGCTGATGTCCGATGGCATGCTAGACGATATCCCCACGCAACAGCCTGAACAGGTACTGTCCATAAGCATTTTTCTTGAGAACCTCGGCCTGGCGTTCAAGCATCTCTGCATCGATGTAGCCCTTGCGGAAAGCGATTTCCTCCGGGCAGGCCACCTTCAGTCCCTGGCGGTGTTCCAGCGTGGCGATGTATTGGCCAGCCTCCAGTAGCGACTGCTGGGTCCCCGTATCAAGCCATGCCATTCCGCGGCCCATCAGCTCGACATTGAGAGTGCCTGCGTCGAGGTAGGCGCGATTGACGTCCGTAATTTCCAGCTCGCCTCGCGCAGAAGGCCGGATCGACGCCGCGATGTCGCACACCTGCTTGTCGTAGAAGTAAAGCCCGGTCACGGCATAATTGGAACGCGGAGCCGCCGGCTTCTCTTCGATGCTCACTGCGCGCCGCTCGGCGTCGAACTCGACCACACCATAGCGCTCGGGATCGTTGACATGATAGGCGAAGACGGTGGCGCCGCTCTCGCGCGCCGCAGCATGCTTGAGGTTACGCTCGAAATCTTCACCGTGGTAAATGTTGTCGCCCAGGATCAGCGCCGAATTCTCGCCGTTGATGAAATCACGACCAATGATGAAAGCCTGGGCCAGGCCGTCAGGAGTCGGCTGTTCCGCATAGCTCAGCGACAAGCCCCATTTGCTGCCGTCACCCAACAGGTCGCGGAAACGCGGCAGGTCCTGCGGTGTAGAGATGATCAGGATATCGCGAATACCCGCGAGCATCAGTGTGCTCAGCGGGTAGTAGATCATGGGCTTGTCATAGACAGGAAGCAGTTGCTTGGACACGACCGTGGTGATGGGGTAAAGACGCGTACCCGAGCCCCCCGCCAGGATGATGCCCTTCTTGGTGCCTGCCCATTGCGTAGCTGCGCTCATTGTTGTGCTCCGGCGAGTTGTTCACGGCCATGGTAATTGCCTTGGATCCACTTGCGGTATTGGCCCGAACGAACGTTGGCCACCCAATCCTGATGGGACAGGTACCATTGAACCGTCTTGCGCATGCCGGTCTCGAAGGTCTCGGCGGGGCTCCATCCGAGTTCACCAGCAATCTTGGCGGCATTGATCGCATAGCGACGATCATGACCGGGGCGGTCGGCCACGAAGATGGCCTGATCGAAATACTTTCCGGTGGCCTTTGGAGAAAGCTCATCCAGCAAGGCGCACAGTACCTTGACAACCTCCAGGTTGGCCTTTTCGTTATTGCCGCCTACGTTGTATTTCTCACCCGGGCGCCCCGCCTCCAGCACACGGCGGATGGCTGCACAGTGGTCCGTCACGTAGAGCCAGTCGCGCACCTGCATGCCGTCACCGTAGATCGGCAACGACTGTCCTGCCAGGGCATTGGAAATGACAAGAGGGATCAGCTTTTCAGGGAAATGATACGGGCCATAATTGTTGGAGCAGTTCGTCACCAGCGTGGGCAAACCATAGGTGTGGTGATAGGAACGCACCAGATGATCCGATGCCGCCTTGGAAGCCGAATAAGGGCTGTTGGGTGCATACGGAGTTGTCTCGCTGAACGCCGGGTCTTGGGGCGCGAGCGAGCCGTAAACTTCATCGGTGGACACATGCAGGAAGCGGAAATCAGATTTCTCCGGCCCGGCCAGACCGTTCCAGTAAGCGCGGGCGGCTTCCAGCAACGCGAACGTACCGTTGATATTGGTACGAATGAACTCGGCCGGACCGTGAATGGAGCGATCTACATGGCTTTCAGCGGCGAAGTGCAGGATGGCGCGTGGACGGTGCTGCTGGAACAGGGCGCCCACCTGCTCTTGATCGCAAATGTTGCCTTGCACGAAAACATGTCGGGGGTCTCCAGCAATGCTCTCGAGATTTTCAAGATTGCCGGCATAAGTGAGCTTGTCGAAATTGACGACAGGTTCATTGCTGGTCTGCAACCAATCCAGCACAAAATTGGAACCAATAAAGCCCGCTCCCCCTGTGACAAAAATCATTTTGCGGCCCTGTAGTTTTACGCCAATAGCAATGGATCAGCCGTGTTAGCTTCAGGACAATGCAAGAAGTCAACTTTTGAGAATTATCTCAGAAGTGGTGGCCAATTGCGAGGTGAAGGCCCCGCAGGACGATTCCTGTTGACCACAACAATGGAGATCCCCGGGGCAAACATGCAGGAGAAACTCAGGTTCTCAACAGCAGAGCAGCGAGCAGTCCTACCGTTTTCTGCGATGCTCCCTGGTGCGCCTCGGCGAAACGGGTCGCTGCATCCCTCGTGGCGGCAATACGAGCCGCATCGTCAAACAGCTCCCCGGCGACCACGCACAACTGCCCGCCTGAGGACACGCGACAGGCGGCGCCGGCCTGGATTGCATCGTCGGTAATGGTCAGGAAGTTGAAGGTATGCTCCCCGACCAGCACGGGCTTGCCCAACGCCAACGCCTCGATCAGGTTCTGCCCACCCAGCGGCAAGAGACTGCCACCGATGAAGGCGACGTCACACAGCGCGTAATAGGCGAACATCTCTCCCATCGAATCACCCAGCACGACATCGACCTGATCCCAGCCGCCGTCCTGTCCCAGTTCGGCTCGCCGGCGCATCCGCAAGCCATGCGACCGAACCATGGCGGCGACCTCATCAAAGCGCTGCGGATGGCGCGGCACGATCACGGTCAGCCAGTCGGCACGGCCCAGTTCGACCAGCGCATCCATGATCAAGGCTTCCTCGCCCTCGCGCGTGCTGGCGCAAAGCAGGATCTTGCGCTCACCGATCGCACGCTTCCATGCCAACCCACGCTCGACCATCTCGGCCGGTGGTTTGACATCGAACTTGAGACTACCTGTCACTTCCACATGACGCGCACCAAAGGCACGCAAGCGCTCGGCATCGGCCTCGGACTGGGCCGCCACCACATCGATCGCCTCGGCCGCGGGGCGCAGCAGCGCGGCAAAGCGCAATCCGCGCCGTAGCGAACGTTCGGAAAGACGTGCATTGGCCAGCATCACCGGCACACGATGACGACGGCATTGCTCAATCAGGTTGGGCCAGACTTCGGTTTCCATCAGCACGCACACCGCTGGCCGGAAATGGCGCAGGAAGCGCGCACACATCCATCCCGTGTCATAGGGCAGGAAGCTTTGCACCACGCGCTGGCCATGCTTGCCATACACTTGGGCACCGGTGGCGCGGCCGGTGGCTGTCATGCAGGTCAGCAAGATGGAATGCTGCGGATAGTGCTGCAACAAGGCGTCGATGAGCGGTTCGGCGGCCCGGGTCTCGCCCACCGAGACCGCATGGACCCAGATGAAACGCGCCTGTGGGTCAGACAGGCGCGCATCGTGCGAATAAAAGCCCAGGCGTTCAGCCACGTGCGCCCGGTAACCCGGCTCCTTGCGGCCGCGCCGCCACAGGCGCAGCAGCACCAGCGGCAGCAGCAGCCACCAGAGGAAGGAATACAGCAGCCGCATCTCAGACCAGCGGATGGCCGACCAGGCGCGTGAGGATGGCCAGCGGGCTCGACTGCGGATCGTATTGCAGCTCCGGCGCGAGGTGCAGGGTCTGTTCCATCATGTACTGGCCTGACATGACCGCGTGCGAGGCCTGGTCCGAGAAGCAGATCCAGACCGAGCCCGCCGCGAACGGCATGGCGACTTGCTGGGCGTCCTGCTGGTATTGCATGTCGCCTTTCATGCCGTCATGCAATTGCAGCATGAGGTGGTCATACTCACTGCGGAAGGATTTGGTCACGTGCAGCGCCTTGAGCGCGCTGGCCTGCCAGCGTACATAAGGCTTGGCGCGCGGCAGGAAACGCCGGGCCACGGTCTCGAAGGGCTCGCCCACCCGCCAGACGCGCGGCACGCCATCCGGGTTCACATTGGTAAAGACGCGCAGGATGCGCTCACCATAATTAGGGCGCGAGGGGAAGGCATCAACGTGCATGCGCCGGTCATCGGCGCGCCAGGACTGCGAACGCGTTTCCACCTGCATCGGACGGTAGCTGGTGGGGGCGATACGCAAAGCGTCACGGTATTTGGGCAGCAACGTATGCACCAGGGACAGCGCCTGCTCGCGGAAGCGTCCGACCATGGCGGCCAGGGCCAACTGCTGCTCGGTCCCGCCAGCGGCGCCCTTGATATGGCCACGCGCGTCCAGGCTGATGTTGCGCGACTTGGGGGCGCGCACGGACGGATCCAGCAGCTTGCGCTCGGACTCCAGCAGCTGGAAGGCCAGTTGCGGGAAATACAGCACCTTGCCCGCTTCCAGCGCGGTAATCCATTCCGGGTTGGGGTGGTCGACCTGCCATTCGGTCAGGCCAATCTCGATAATTTGCGATTCCATGGCGCGTATTATGCCCTCAAGCGCCCTGCCCGTGTGACCCAAACACCTGCCCTATCGTGCCGGGAAGGCCCACCGCACGCGGGTCTTCACGCAAAGTTGGCGCTTTGAGCGGGGCTTTTGATCTGCTTCAACATATGCCCAAGTGGCTCCCGCACCAGTGCGGGTCAGTCCAGCAAGTCCACTGCGGCCCGCAAGACCTCCTCCTCGGAAGGCGGGGTACCCAGGTCGCCCAGATTGCGGATGGAGTCGGACCAATTGCCCTCGGTTTTCCAGCGCGGCGAGTCGCAGTAGAGCTCGACCGTGGGCTTGCCATACGCGGCGGCGATATGGGTCAGCCCGGTATCGAGCCCGATCACCAGCCGCGCCTGCTGCACCAGCGCCACGGCCTGCATCATCGGCAGCGCCGGCAGCACGGTCGCGCCGGGAATACCAGCGGCCAGCTGGCGGGCGGCTTCCTGCTCCCTGGCGCTCCCCCAGGGCAACAGGACCGGCAAGCCGCGCGCGGCCAGGGCCTGGCCCAGCCTGACCCAGCGTTCCTGCGGCCATTGCTTGGCCGCACGCGCAGTGCCGTGGAAGAAAACGACATAAGGCTGCTCCGGCATCCAGCCAAAGCGCGCCGGCTCCGGCGGCCGCAAAGCGAAGTCGGGCATGCCCTCCATCTGATAGCCCAGCGCACCGGCCGCCACCAATCGGGCGCGCGTGACCGCATGGGTGTGAATGCCAACCGGAATGCTCTGATCGTGAAAGATGCGCGATACCGGCTCATACCCCGAACCTTCGGTCGCATTGGCCAGGCCGATGCGGCGCCCCTGCGGCGCCAGGCGCGCCATGCGCATGACCACGCTGGTCTTGAGCAGGCCCTGGGTATCGAACACCACGTCATAGCGCTCGGCCCGCAACTGCCGGCGGAACGCGCCGATCTCGGCGCGCGTGGCTGCCGAGAACAGGGTCTTGCGCCAGCGGCGCAGGGCGATGGGGATGATCTTGCGCACGTGCCGATTGAGGCCGACCAGGCTGGTGTAGCCCTCTTCGACTACCCAATCGATCTGTGCATCAGGGAAATGCCGATGGATGTCCGCCACCATCGGCATGTTATGGACGACATCTCCCAGAGAGGAGACACGGACGATAAGAATTTTCAAGGCTGACCCACGTTGGCTTGACTGAATGGTGGGCCAGCATCTTACCTCATCGGCTGCTTAGAACGGCAGCGTTACATCAGGGCGGGCGGCCAGGATGACCTTGCGGAATTCGCCCTGGATGCGTTCCAGCGCCTGCGGCGTCTCGGCCTCGAAGCGCAGCACCACTACCGGCGTGGTGTTGGAGGAACGGGCCAGGCCGAAGCCGTCAGCGTATTCCACACGCAGGCCGTCGATGGTGATGATGTCCTGGGCGCCGTCGAACTTGGCATCGCTTTGCAGCTTCCCGATGAGGGCGAAGTTCTCGCCTTCCTGCAGCTTCAGCTGCAGTTCCGGGGTGCTCACCGATTGCGGCAGGGCATTGAGCACGGCCGACGGATCACTCTGGCGGGCCATCAGTTCCAGCATGCGCACGCCGGCATACAGGCCGTCGTCGAAGCCGAACCAGCGATCCTTGAAGAAGATGTGGCCGCTCATCTCGCCGCCCAGCGGGGCGCCGGTTTCGCGCAGCTTGGCCTTGACCAGGGAGTGGCCGGTCTTCCACATCAGCGGCTGGCCGCCGCGCGCGGTGATCCAGGGCGCCAGGTGGCGGGTGCACTTGACGTCGTAAAGGATTTCCTTGCCCGGGTTGCGGGTCAGCACGTCTTCGGCGAAGAGCATCAGCTGGCGGTCCGGATAGATGATCTGGCCGTCCTTGGTCACCAGGCCCAGGCGGTCGCCGTCACCGTCGAAGGCCAGGCCGAGTTCGTTGTCGGTCTCCTGCAGGCAGCGGATGAGGTCTTGCAGGTTTTCCGGATGGGCCGGATCGGGATGGTGGTTGGGGAAGTTGCCGTCCACTTCGCAGAACAGCTCGGTGACTTCACAGCCCAGGGCGCGGTAGATTTCGCCAGCGAAAGCACCGGCCACGCCGTTGCCGCAGTCGACCGCGATCTTCAAGGGACGCGCCAGCTTCACATCCGAAATCATGCGCGAGATGTAGGCCGCCTTGATGTCATGGGTGCTGTAGCTGCCGGCGCCCTGGGGGAATTCGCCCTTGACGATGGCCTGGTACAGGCCCTGGATGGTCTCGCCATGAATGGCTTCACCCGCCAGCACCATCTTGAAGCCGTTGTAGTCCGGCGGATTGTGGCTGCCGGTGACCATGATGCCCGATTGCGTATCCAGCACGTGGGTGCCGAAGTAGACCATGGGGGTAGCGACCATGCCCAGATCGATCACGTCCACACCGACGGCCTGCAAGCCCTTGGCCAGCGCGGCCGAGAGAGAAGGTCCGGAGAGGCGCCCATCACGGCCGATCACGACCTTCTTCTGGCCCTTGGCCAGGGCGGCTGCACCGAAGGCCTGGCCGATCTGGAAGGCGACCTGGTCGTCCAGGGTTTTGTCGATGATGCCGCGGATGTCGTAGGCTTTGAAGATGGATTGGGAAAGTTGGGTCATGAGGGTGCCTATACAATTTATTGAAGGTTGAAATCAGGACTTGGTGATCACTTCGAGCCGCAGCGCTCCCTCCGAACGCTGCAGAGACTGACGCTTGCGTTCCATGAAAGTCCAGTCGACGATCTCTGCCGCAGGTTGATATCCGGTCACTGCGGTGTGTAGCACTGATCGGATGGTATCAATGTCATTCTCTTCCAATGCAGCGCGCAGTTGCTCCAGCACAGCGCTTAGCTTGTCCCATGCGATGAAGTCTTCGTGCGCCGTCATGATACGGGGGTGGGCAGTCGGTCGGGGTTGTTCGCCAATCAACAATTCTTCATACAGCTTTTCGCCCGGGCGCAGACCGATCACCTGGATTTCGATGTCGCCATCCGGGCGGTGCTCGTCACGAACGGTCATACCGGACAGCTCGACCATCCGACGCGCCAGGTCACTGATCTTGACCGGATCCCCCATGTCAAGCACGAACACATCCCCGCCTTCGGTCATCGCACCAGCCTGTAACACAAGTTGCACTGCTTCGGGGATCAGCATGAAATAGCGGGTGACCTCCGGATCAGTCACAGTGATGGGGCCACCAGCCTTGATCTGCTCACGGAACAAGGGAACCACCGAGCCCGAGGAGCCCAACACGTTGCCGAAACGCACCATCGAAAAGCGCGTGGTATTGCGTGTACCCGGAGCATTGCGAGGCTGGTCGAGGAACCGCGGTGCCTCCGTGTCGGATAACGACTGCAGGATCATTTCCGCCAACCGCTTGCTGGCCCCCATGACATTGGTGGGGCGCACGGCCTTGTCGGTACTGATCAACACATAGTCGCTAACGTTATTTTCAATCGCTGCCCTTGCTACGTAGTAGGTGCCGAACACATTGTTGATAATCCCTTCGACGGGATTATGTTCCACCAGAGGAACGTGCTTGTACGCCGCCGCATGGTAGACGGTGCGCGGATGCCATGTGCGAAAGATGTGCGTCAGCCGCGCGTAATTGCGCACGCTTCCCAGCAGCGGAACCAATTCGGTAGTGACGCCCAGTCGCGCCAGACGCTGCTCCAGATCCCGGTGGATGGCATAGAGGTTGTACTCGTTGTGGTCAAGCAGCAGGAGCTTGCTGGGCACGGAATCGAGAATCTGCCTGCACAGCTCGCTACCGATACTGCCCCCCGCACCCGTAACGAGCACCACCTTGTTGGTGATATTGCGGCCGATCAATGTGGGATTGGGTTGCACTGGATCACGTCCCAGCAGGTCCAAGATGTCCAGCTCGTGTTCGTCGGCAACGGTAACCTTACCCTGGGCCAGATCGGCCAAGTCCGGGACGGAACGGATATGCACGTGGAAAGGACGTAGCTTCTCGATGATCTCCTTGCGTCGCGTACGGCTGATCGACGGTAATGCCAACAGCACGTCCGTGATCGCATAAGCCTCGATGAGGGAGGCGGCATCACTGGCAGCATAGACGCGCCGGCCATTGATGGTCTTGCCGAAGAGCTCGGGGTCGTCTTCCAGAAAGCCGAAAAGCACCAATTGGTGGCGGCGCTCCATCGCTTCCGCAATTTGCGCGCCCAGTTGGCCGGCACCGTAGACCAGCAACCGCGACTGCCGCAAATGTCTGCGAGAGGAATCGACACGGCTCAGCCAGAGCCGCGCAAAAGCTCGACTACCGCCGACCAGCACCAACACCAGCAGGGGTTGCAATACGCCAAGAGAGCGGGGTACACCGGGCAACGCCAACCAGACCAACAGGAAAAACAGGACCACCCCATAAATCGCCACCGCCTTGGCAATGGTCACGATGGCCACAATACCGGTATAACGAAACACTGAGCGGTATAGTCCCAGACGCACAAAGATGGGCAGCATCAGCAACGGAGCAAGCTGGTACACGTGCCACTGGTAGCCTTCCGGCCAATGCACCGTGTCCAGTCGCAGGGAAAAGGCAATCCAGGTCGCCATAAACGACATGCATATATCGGCCAAGGCGGCTATGGCCTGCTTGTTCAGGCGCGGCAGCTCAAGAACGCGATGTTTCATTGCTGTAGGTCTTTCATTGGGTTATTGAACTTGCCTGGAAAGCACCGCCAATTAATGGGTTATACCATCGCTCCTGAGCACCTTCCTTACGGTTCGCCACAGGATCAGCAAATCGAACCGGAAAGATCGTTTTTGCAGATATTCCGCATCGAACTGCACCTTGACAGGAATGGGGAGCTCATCGCGCCCATTGATCTGTGCCCAACCCGTCAGTCCCGGCTGCAGTTCACTTATGCCCATCTTGGTACGCAACATGATCAAGTCCGCTTGGTTATAAAGTGCAGGACGGGGGCCGACGAGCGACATATCGCCCCGCAGGACGCTCCAGAGCTGCGGCAATTCATCCAAACTGGACTTACGCAGAAAACTACCGATAGGCGTCAGATACGAAATCGAATTGTTCAACAGATGCGTGGCGATCACAGGCGTGCCCAGATTCATGGTACGAAACTTGGGCATGCGAAAGATTTCGTTTTGCTTTCCTACCCGGTCGGACCAGTACAACACCGGCCCCTTGGAGGTAAGCTTGATTAAGATCGCAATGATCAGCATCGGTACAGCAAATACGCCGCAGGCAACAAGCGCGGCACTGAAGTCGAACAGGCGTTTCATTTTATATTGGCAGCGCTATTATCAAATTGCCCACTCATGATAGCTTTTTATTGAGGCCGCTGAAATGCTTGTCGTAGCAGCCGGGTTGGACGTATCACGTGCTGGCAGCCTCGCTGAACAAGTCAAGATAAGCCCGTCCGAGGGCTGCTCCAGAAAACAGGCGCTCGTAACGCTGTCGTGCAGCGTGGCCCATTCGCGCGGCCAGCTGATTTTCGTTCAGCATGGCATGCATGGCGCCATGCAGCGCCGCTGGCGATTGCGGCGCTACCACCAGGCCGGTTTCTTCATGGGCATTGACGAAAGAGGTACCTGTGCCGATTTCACAGGAGATCATCGGCTTGCCGAACATAGCGGCTTCCACCAGCACCATACCGTAGGCCTCGGATCGCAGATGCGAAGGCAACACGAGCGCATGACAGCGTTGCAACAAGGCAACCTTTTCGGCCTCACTGACCTGTCCAGCAAAGATGACGTTGGAAGCCCCGGATTGCCCGGAAAGCTGCTGCAATCTCCCCAGTTCCTGTCCAGATCCAGCCACGATCACTTTAGCCTTGAGCGATTTCGCTGCTTCGATAAGGAAAGGCAAGCCCTTGTAGTAGCGCAGCACCCCGATGAAGAGGAAATACGGCTCACCATCTTCTACGCCCAATCGGGAAAGAATATGGTCGTCTCCCGCCTTGGAGTAGGAGCTTTCTTCAATACCCAGCGGAATAATGCGTACTTTTTCACGAATTCCAGGCTGCGACAAGATCGGGCTGGTGGCCGCATAGGAGGGCGCGTTGGCGACAATGAAGCGCACGCTATCGAGCGTGCGCCGCATTAATGGTCCGTAAGCAGTATTGAGCCAGCGCTGGCGCACCACATCGGAAATATAGGTCAGTACGGCCGGACATTCCGGCTGCGCGATAGCGTGCATGACGTCCATGAAGGGCCAAGGGAACAAGTAATGCACCACATCCGATTGACGGGCACGCGCGGCAAATTCGCGAAAGGCCTCAACACTCCCGAGATCACAGGATGCTGGCGCGGCCCAGGACCGACAGCGCACCACCGTGGCCTCCGGACGCTGGAGCACTTGAGGCTGAGGCCGGGGGGATAACGTGAAAATGGTATTGCGAGCACCAAGCGCAGTGGTAGACAAGGCAATCTGCCGGATGGCTTCCTGCAGCCCGCCGGGCGGATCCGGGAAATAGGTACGATAGACGTGAAGTATTGCTGGATTCAAACCATTTCCTTGTCAATTCGTTCTGAACCTGCGTATCAGATCACCCCAAAGCACGACGATAAACGTCCAGCGTCTGTTCGACGCAACGATCCCATGAAAACTGCCGACTCCTGCTCAATGCCATCCCGGCCAACCTTGTCCGCAAGGCGCAATCCTCGATAATGCAGCCCATGGCGGTGGCGATGCCCTTAACGTCATGCGGATCAACCATCAAGCCAGTATCACCGACCACTTCGGGCAACGATGACACATTCGATACGATCGCCGGTACCCCGCAAGCCATCGCCTCCAAGGGGGGCAACCCAAAGCCTTCGTAGATCGAGGGATAAACCATGGCAATTGCCCCGGCGGTAATACGAGCAAGGTCTTCGCGCGGCAGGTAGCCCAACAGCCGAACCTCGCCCGCAGCAACCATCGACGCCATCTGGCGTTCCATTGCTGAGGTGTGCCAGCCCTTCATGCCCGCAAGCACCAGGGGGTAACGTTGACGCGTGGTCCTCGGCAACTGAGCGAACGCTTCCAGCGCCACGCCCAGATTCTTGCGCGGCTCCAACGTTCCGACCGCCAGCAAATAGCCTTGGTAGCGAAGCGACAAGGCTTGCAGCACAGGTCGGCAATGCAGTTCGGTACGCGGCTGAAACATGGCTTCCACGCCAAGTGGAACGGCGACGATCCGCTCGGGCGCGATGCCGAATGTGTCAATTACCTCGCCTCTGACGAACTCTGAGTCGGTCAGTACCATCGATGCCTGGCGCAACCCTGGCTCGAAGTAACGCTCCATTGCCCTTACCCGCTCGGCAGGATGCGTGTGTGCAAAACGGAGCCACGACAGGTCATGGACCGTGATCACCGAGGGTTTGTCACATCTGAACGCAATGAAATTCGGTTCATGGTACACATCCGGTGCACTCACCTTCACGCCGGCACTAAAGCGCGATTGCGAAACCAACTGCTTGAGTTCGTAGGCAAACGGCACAAAACGCTTGAATCCAGCCTTGAGCATAGCGATATTGGCCATCGGTGCCTGCCGGACTTGCTTGTCCCAGACAGTGCCGTAGAACAGATCCAGCGTTGTGTCAGGCCGCGCGGCCAGCCTTTGCGCAATTTGGAAAGTGTATTGGCCTATACCGGTCAGGGGTGATAGCAGTGACGTTGCATTTAAGGCAACGCGCATAGCAATTCCATAGTGTTCACTAATGAGATGAATAGGCGACGCAAACCTATTGTATTATTTTCAATCATCTTTCCACATTACCAACAAGCAACACGTTGGCAGCATGCCCTGAGCTTGTGAATATATAAAGCGGGGATTGTAGTTCAGAATCCTCACAATTCAGATGAATGCTTAAATTTGTTACAGCGCTTTGAGCGACAAGGACCGATGGAACCAGTCCCGTCACAGGGCAGGCATCATAATTGCTCTTTGGAGCCAGCCACGGTAGAATCGGCCGCTCTTTTTTGAGGGTTCATCAACGGCAGTCCTCTGCAAGCGCCCTCGGCACAAGTCCAAGCATACAAAACAGGCACGCCGATCATTTGATGGAAACAGAGCTCTTCTTGCCCTCTCTCCCCAAAAACGCTTTGCTGCTTTCCTGCTCTTGCAGGAAGTGCCGCCTTCAGGCCAACGCAATGGTGGCGCATCCCAGATGAAATCTTCTCTTCTTCGTGTAGGACCGCTTGCGGTGATGGCGTTGACCGCCTTGTTCAGCGCTTTTGTCCTTTTGATCTACGTGCCAAATACGCTGCATGGAGACTTCAGCCAACACGTTCTGCCCAGCAAGATGTTCGGCGTACCGGAGCAGCTGCGCCAGCATGGGTTTTCTGAGCTGTACGGCCCCAATGAGAGCGGCTGGGATGGCCAGTTTTACTACTACATGGCCAATGACATCTTTGCAACCAAAGATACAGCGGCACATCTCGACGCGCCTGCCTACCGTTATCAGCGCATTGGCCTGCCTCTACTGGCCAATCTGCTCGCGCGGATGACCTTCCAGTCCTGGGTATCTCCGGTCCTGTATTACCTGACCACTCTGTTGCTGGTGCTGGGTGCAGCCGGAATGGCCGCCCGCCATTTTTCACAGCAGGGAATCTCCCCGCTGGTCAGCTTGGTTTGGGCGCTGGGCTTCGGTACGCAGATCACCATGCTCAACGGGCTACCCGATGCCGCTGCCGACGCCTTACTCATCCTTGCCATATTGGCGCTTCTCGAAAGGCGCCTGTGGATGTATTCGGTAGCCATCACATTTGCCGCACTGTCTCGAGAAATCTACGTGCTGGTACCGGCCGCCATGGTCGGGATGCATTTGCTGTCGATCTTAAAAGTACGCCAAGAAAGCGGACAGCCCCTCCGTATGAGTGCAATGCTCTGGCGCTGCCTGCCTCACTTGCCAGCCCCATTGCTGGCAGCCATATGGCAAATTTACTTGACGCATCATTTTGGCGTGAGCCCGTCATCCCAAGCGGCAGGGATCCTGGGAGTCCCGCTCGCCTCGACTTGGCATTACCTAATGTTGAGCTTGTCGGGCAAGCACCCCTTGCTGGTTCGCCCTGTGGAGGCACATGTGCAAGCGGTCTTGTTGGTCGGTTATATCGCCTTGTGCATCGCCAGTGGTGTTGCGCTGGTCAAAGCAGTGTTCCTCGGTTGGCGTGCAAAACAGTTCCGCTCGGCATGCGGCGCCGAACTGCTCGCATTCAATCTGGCCATGCTGGCAACGATCAGCTTGTATTCGGCATTCGGACCCACCGTCATGATGCACCATACGGGCTACCTCAAGGCTGCCAACATATTCCTGTTCGTACTTCCGTTTGCTATCGGTCAGTATGCACCTGCAGCCACCCGAAGCACCCTCTGGAAGGTGCTGTGTGTTGCAACCGTGGCGGTCATGGCGCTGATGATTTGGTCGCGCATCGCCGTCAGCGCCAGCTATTCGCATTTGCTGCAGCCAACGAGCATTGAACTGGCCCAGACGGAGCCAGCCTGCCTCACGCATCCGAAAGCGAAGTTGAGCCTGGTCTCGGCTCATGGCGTACGCATATGGCCCGAGAACTTCTGGACCTCGCTGCGGCCGGATGCGCCACTGCGCTTTGACATCGAAGTGCATAACCTGTCTGATGTCGCCTTCACCCCTTACTCGGGAAAGGGAACGGTCAACCTGAGTTACCAATGGCTGGACAAGAATGACCGCGTCATCCGTGATGGTGTGCGCACGCCCTTGACCATGCCGCTACAGCCCGGCGATTCGGTAACAAGGCCGATCGTGGTAGAGCCTCCTTTCTGGACCAGCCGCTATCACTTGCGCGTCAGTCTCGTGCAGGAAGGCTGTTCGTGGTTCTATCGCGCCAACCCATCGACCGGCCTTGACATACCATATCAATAAACATCCCTTTGAGCTGACTTGACGGCCGCAGTACCGTACACCTCATCACCGCACAGGACAATATCCACGACCATGCTAAGAATCATATGGGATTACCGGGGCTTCATACTCGGCAACGTCAAACGCGACTTTCAAGCGAGATACCAGAACTCTCTACTCGGTGGCACATGGGCCATCTTGAGCCCTGTTGCAATGATCTTCGTCTATACCGTCGTGTTCTCGCAAGTCATGCATGCTCGCCTGCCCGGAGCCGCCACGAACGGATTCGCCTATAGCATCTACCTATGCGCGGGCATTCTCACCTGGGGCTTGTTTACCGAAATCGTCAACCGGGCGATCATTGTGTTCATCGAAAATGCCAACCTGCTCAAAAAACTGAGTTTCCCGCGCATTTGCCTGCCAGTGACCCTGATTATCACCGCATGCTTGAACTTCAGCATCATCTTTGGCCTGTTTACCCTATTCTTGATCTTTTCGGGAAATTTCCCCGGACTGGTATTCCTGGCGATCTTTCCTGTACTGGCTGTGATGATCGCATTGGCGGCAGGGATGGGTATTCTGCTTGGTGTACTCAACGTATTTTTTCGCGACGTCGGTCAGTTCTTCGCGCTGTTCCTTACTTTCTGGTTCTGGCTTACGCCTATCGTGTATCCGTCCTCCATACTCCCGCAATGGTCGCGGCCGTTCATGCAACTCAATCCTATGAGTTCGGTGCTGGTTGCATTCCAGACCATCCTGGTTGAGGGACGGTATCCAGATTGGAGCAGCCTGCTGCCGACGAGCATGCTGGCGCTCTTGTTTTGCGTGCTGGGCTATCGTATGTTCCGCAAGCACGCGGGCGAAATGGTGGATGAACTCTGATGGGAACGATTAATGTCACTGGCCTGGGCAAGGCCTACAAGCAATATCCCAACCGCTGGTCAAGATTGCTGGAATGGATGGATCCGCGCAGCAAAAAACATCATCAAATGAGGTGGGTGATCAAGGATGTCAACTTCGGCCTGGAATCCGGTGACGCATTGGCCATCATCGGCCTCAATGGCGCAGGCAAGAGTACCCTGCTCAAGATGATCACTGGCACTACTCGTCCAACTGAAGGAGAAATACGCACTGTTGGTTCCATCGCCCCGTTGCTCGAACTCGGAATTGGCTTTCACCCTGACTTTACGGGTCGCCAGAACGTCTACCTGGCGGGACAGTTGCTGGGCTACTCTCGTGACGATGTGGACAGGCTGATGCCGGAAATCGAGGCATTTGCCGAAATTGGCGACTATATCGACAAGCCAGTGCGTATTTATTCCAGTGGCATGCAGGTTCGGTTGGCATTCAGCTTGGCAACTGCCCGCCGTCCGGACATATTGATTGTCGACGAAGCGCTTTCCGTGGGCGATGCCTATTTCCAGCACAAATGTTTCGACCGCATCCGTTCGATGTCGGCCCAGGGAACCAGCCTGCTGTTCGTCTCGCATGATCCGGGCGCCATCCGCAATCTCTGCCGCCGCGCACTGCTGCTCAATCGCGGCACCGTCGAATTTGAGGGTTCGCCCGACGAAGTGCTGGACTACTACAACGCCATGCTCGCCAGCACCGAGCTCAACCGATTGACCAAGCCCGACGCAGCCACTGGCCGTGGCATGCGCTCAGGCACGCAAGAGGTCGTGATAGAGTCGCTGCGCCTGCTGCAAGACGGCAAGGTCACCCGTCTTTTCACTGCCGGCGGCAGCATGTCCATCGAAGTCAACCTGCGCTGCACGGCGGCAATAGGAGAATTCACGCTCGGCTTATCCATCCGAGACATGTTCGGAAACACCATCCTGGGTACGAATACGGAAATGCTGCAGAAAAACCTTCATGCCACGCGTGAAGGCTCACGTATTCGGGCGAACTTCATTATCGCTGATCTAGGGATCGGGGCGGGGAGCTATTCAATCAGCCTTGCGGCCCACGATCCCAGATCGCATGTCGTCTCAAATTACGATTGGTGGGACAAGGCTGCCATCTTCGAGATCTACCAATCGCCAAACGACGTGGTAGCCGGACTATGCCGACTGCCGATCGCCTTTGAATCAACCCCCATCGAGGAGCCATGATGCAGGCACCACGTCCAGCCGGAGAATCCGGCCACCAGAATGAAACACCGCTAGAACAAGTGCAGCGGGAGATCATTGCGTCATTGTTCAATGGGCAGCGACTAACCCGCAAGAGCCGCAGCGAGCAATATTTGGAACACCGTCTGGATTCATTGAGCAAGCGCAACCGCATGTGCTCGTTCAGACTTGCATGGACACCCCTGGATGATGACTTCATCTATCTGTGCTACCAGCTTATCTTCAGAAGAGTACCCGATCCGGCCGGATTCAGACATTTGCAAATGTTGCTTGTGACACGCACGGCAACTCGCCTGGACGTGCTGATGTCCCTGCTGGCTTCACCAGAAGCGCGCGACATCCTTGCAGAAAACGATACTGCGCCCTCTCCGCCGCTGCTGCTTGCACGCGCGCGAAAATTTGTCGCACGCATTCCCATGCTAAACCCCTTGTGTTGGGCAACGTGGCGGGCTCTCTCCGTCCTCAGTCACCAACACCGAATGGAGCTCCAAAAGCTTGATGCCGGTGACGATCTGCAGGAGATCCACAACATGCTGAGCGACACGCTCGAATATGTGCATAACAAGAAAAGCGGGAAGCCAGTCTTCTTCAGCCACGGTCAGTGAGGACCGGCCGGGACGAAAAACCTTGACCTTTACAGACACACCTGCGTGGGCAGGCCCCCGTCGACGAAAGAACACCATGAATCAAATGTCGTATTTGCAATTCGAGAATGAAATGAGGGGCTCGCGCGAAGACATTGCAAAGCGGCTGGAAATACATCGCCCGCTGGTCACTGCGTTGCGAGCACTGCACAATGAAGCGCCTGTGGCATTGGACATAGGATCGGGACGCGGGGAATGGCTGGAGCTGATGCAGCAGGAAGGCTGGAACGCTACTGGCGTCGACAGCGACCCAGAAATGATCACCCTTTGCCAGCAGCGTGGCCTGAACGTGATTCATGCGGACGCAAGATCATATCTCGACAGCCTGCCTGAGCACAGCGTTGACATGATCAGCGCTTTTCATGTGGTCGAACATATTGCGCCGTCCGACCTTGAGCAATTCATGCGCCGCTGCGCGCAGGCATTGAAACCGCGCGGCATACTAATGCTGGAAACACCTAACCCGCAGAATCTGTTGGTCGGTGCAAGCGAATTTTATGTCGATCCCACACACATGCGGCCGATCCCGCCCAAGTTGCTAGACTTCCTCGTTCGCGACGCCGGATTTGAGTCCAGCCGTATCTTGTTCATCAATGGCCGCGAACGTACGGATCACTTCGTTCCTTTGCTGTCGGACGCGTTGCTAGGCGTCGGCTACGACTATGTACTGATCGCGCAAAAGACCGGTCCCAACATGCAAAACGTCCAGCGTGCGCTGAGCGGTTTCTTTGACGCCCTGCCACAAATCGGGCTAGAGCAGACGCTCACTCATTTCGACTCGTGCATGTCGAAGTTGTATCAACTGGCCACGCGCGACGAACTGGAGCAACGTGTACTGGAGCTTGAGGCGCAGCTACGCGGCATCGCCGCCGCGGGACAAAGGGCCCTGAGTGAGGCAGCAAGCGATCCCTCCGTGCTGCGGCGAATTGCGCGCGCGTTACGTCGATGGCTAAAGTAAGTCACCATGAAGATTGCTTTCTCATTACCCGCACGGCTCTGCCTGGTTACTCCCTGGCCTCCTCAGCACACAGGGATTGCTGACTATGCGTACGACCTCGCCAAGGGGCTGCTGGAGGAGGGTTGCGAACTCACCGTCGTTACAGAGGCCGCATCACCAAAGGAACTGCCGGGCGTCAGCTTCCAGAAACCGGAATTTCTGTGCGACACCACGGTAGCTCACTTCGACAGCGTGATCTACCAACTCGGCAACAATTCCAGCTTCCACATCTTCCAGTTACCTTTGCTGGCTAGCCATCCAGGCGTCATTCATTTGCATGACCTCGTCTTGCATCACCTGATGGCATGGATCCTGCATTTGAAGGGATCACCCACACTCTATCGCTCGACTCTGGCAAAGTGGTACGGACCCAGAATCGCAGGCTGGGCATCGGAAGCATCACATTTAGGTCGCCAGATATGGAACACGCCGGCGGTCATGCACATCCCGTTCTTCGAGGAGGCAGTTCAGCACGCCACCGGACTGATCACCAATTCACGCTTCTCCGCGAACCGGGTTCAGGCAAGCTTTCCGGCCCTTCCTTGCCTCTCTATACCGCAACTGTATCGTGAGGTCATTCCTCACAGAGGCTCGTCGGACGGAGATTTCCATATTGGCATGCTGGGCGGCATTGACCCTCACAAGCGTATTGACCTCGTATGGCAGGCGGTGTCCGCACTCATGACACAAGACATAAAACTCCAGCTACACCTGGCAGGTAGCATCAATGCTCAGTCGCGCCCGCTGATAGACCAAATGCTCAACTCACCCCATGCTGATCGCGTCCATGTGCACGGCAGAGTCGATGACCTCAGATTCATCAGCTTGCTTTCAGAATTGGACCTCGTCACCGCACTGCGCTTTCCGTCCATGGGGGAAACCTCGGCGGTGGTCATGCGTGCGCTGCAGGCAGGTACGCCAACCATCGTCAACGATATCGCCTGGTATTCGGAGCTGCCACCTTTTGTAAAGAAGATTGTCCCTGACCAGCCTGAAGAACTCGAACAGCTCACGCAGTTGATCAAAACCTTGGCCACCCGCGACCTTCAGTATATTCAGATCAAGCATGCCAGTCGCGCATGGGCCGACACCGAACTGCATTTCAAGACCGTCGCGAATAATTACGCAGCCTTCTGCATGGAGAACAGTGCACGATGAATCAATCCCACCGTCCCGACATGCTGACGCCATGCCTGGGCATCCTGCTCGCGATTTTCCTGGCCATGATGTCAAGCCATATCGACTTCCATCCTGACGAGGCGATCTACTATGAGGCCATTCCCGTCAGTCTGCGCAACGACTCGGGGGCTTTCTACAACCTGTTCTATGGCTTGCTGCAACAACTCTGGGCAGGTCCATCAGGTGCCCGCATTGCCTCGGCCATACTCGGTGGACTGACCTTCATGTTTGCACTCAAGGCCTTGGCCGAAATTAGTCCTGTCAGTGCCACGCGCGCGCTGCTGTTGTGGTTGGTATTTGCCTGCAGCTACCAGTCGATTTTCGTCTTCGTGCGTGTACGCCCTGAGGCCGCTTGGTGGTGCTGCGCTGCACTGGCCGTCTTTGCTTTAGCTCGGACTGAACGGATCGGACTGGCGCGCGCCTGGCCACTGACTGCACTGGTCGCATTATTGCCCATGAACCACCGTCTGAGCTGGTTTGCCTGTGCCTACATCGTGGGCTATCTTCTTATGTTTGGGCCCGTCAGGCCGAGACGTTCGATGGCTATTGCCGTAGCTGCCAGCTTGCTGGGAGGCGCCGTCCTTAATGTCGCCCTGCGAGCCTGGTGGCTAGGACTGCCCCTTGGGCCTGCACTGGTCGCATCGCTCAACAGTCCATCCAGCCCACGCCAGCCGTTGCGGGAATTCATAGCCTTAGTTTTCAAGGGCTCTCCTCAGTTCCTGAACGACACCGCACACAATCCCAACCTCTATGGCTGGCTGTGGCCATCGCGTCTGGGTTGGCTGTCGCACGAGCTGGTGCAAAACAGCCTGTGGGCGCTGATGATCGTCCTGCCGTTCTTTGGTCGCACTTGGAAGCAGCGCTATTTCCTCTCATTCCCCCTGTTCGGATTCGTGGCATTCTGGATGTCCGGCTACTACAACCCGACCTATTCCGCCGGCTTCAGCCTGTTCTGTGTGTTCGCGCTCGCAGGCCTCGCACTTGAACATCACGGCTGGCGCCGCCGCGTGACCATCGCTGTATGCGCCATCACGATCGTCAACGGCATATCGTTCATCGCCACCCGTGTGTACAACCATGGGGAAGCCAGCTTCTTCGCCAACGAGCGCGCCATCCGCCAAGCTGCAGAAAGCCTGCCACCGCAGTCGAGCATCGCCCTGCCGGAACGCTATACCTCTGCAACATCCGGACTGCCTCTGCACCTGACGGTCAATTACAAGACATCCGTACCCACCGACGTGGACATGCTGGTTACCGACAGCTATGACGCGCTGATGTATCACTTTGTGCCGGACTACGACCAACAAAAACTGTCCCTGGCGAATCAAGCATCCAAGATGTGCCTGCACCAGCGCTTCGACAGCAGCGTCTATGCGAACGACATTTCGTTTGATCATGACCCGGAAAAGAACCGCGAAATCTCTGGCTCGTGGTTCTTCCGTAATTCGGCGAGCTATACCATCTCGATCTATCTAAAATGCAAGAAACCGGCATGAAACCAGCTGACTCCACCGGGCGACGCCTTCTATACATTGAATGTGGCACCACTTCCAGGCTGACCGTGCATACCGGCATCCAGCGTGTCGTACGCAGCATCTGCCGCGAAACCTTGGGAATCGCCGAGATAGCAGGGGTGGAAACAATCCTTGTCGACTTTACCAATGACCAATTTCAGGCCGTATCGGCTGAACACCTCAATACCCCACGCAGGACCGCAAATGCTCCGGCAACCGCGTCAAGACGTTCGCTGACGCGCCGCATTGAACAGGCGCTGCATCGCCGCCTCCGGTCAGGGCTCTACGATAGGCTGCGCCAAGGCGTTCGAACGCTTTGGCGCAAGCTGCGGCCGCTGCCGGTACCGTATCAGTTGCAGCCGCGTGATGCGCAGGGTGCACCCGCGATATTGCTGCTGCTGGATTCAACCTGGGACAATGCCATGTGGGAAAAAATCGATGCATTCCGGGCACAGGGTGGGGTTGTTTGCGCCGTCTTATATGACTTGATCCCCTTTACACATCCCGAGACCGTGGAAGAAACGACCCGCCATGCTCATACAGGCTGGTGGACCAATGTACCGGGCCGCGTGGATGCAGTGGCGTGCATTTCACAAACCGTGCAGCAGGAATATCTGGCTTGGCGCAATGCATCTGGCTATCCTTTTCCCGTTACCGAGCATGTCACCCATTTCTATCTGGGCGCCGAGCTCGACGAACGCGATCCTGTGATCAAGGTATTGAGCCAGCATGAGAGTTACTTCATGATGGTTGGCTCCATCGAACCGCGCAAGAACCACCAATGCGTACTGGATGCCTTCGAATTATTATGGCAACGGGGAAGCAATGTCCGGCTGGTCATCGTTGGTGCCTTCGGGTGGAAAAACGACGCTATCACCGCTCGGATACGCCAGCACGAAAAGCTCAACGACCGTCTTTTCTTTATCAATGATGCGAGCGACCGCGACCTGGCTGCACTCTACGGCAAGACCAGCGGTCTGGTAATCGCCTCGATTGCTGAGGGATTCGGGTTGCCGATTGTTGAAGCGCAGCTGCGTGGCGTACCGGTGATCTGCAGCGATATCCCGGTATTCAGGGAAGTCGCGCGCCACGATGCCCGCTATTTCGACGCCTCGGCACCATCATCGCTGGCAGCAGTGATCGACGATCAGATCGCGCGGCAGCACAGCGGTACAAACGCGTCCAATCAGGCAAACACTTCCTGGATCAGCTGGAACACCAGCGCCCGCAATCTCCTGGGTCAGCTGTTGCAACTGACCGCAAACCTCCACCCGGAAACTGCATCGATCAAATGAGCCAAGCAACGCCAGCAAACGCCGACCTGTTGAGACGCACTACGGCCGCTAACAGAAAAGCCGCTGTACTGTTTGCGCTTGTATTGGCAGCCATGTACTTGCTTGAGCTGCTATTGCTGTCCTATCGTGACTCCCTGGCCATGCTACGCGCTGCGGTCCCCGACGAAGCCATGGCGCTCGACGCCCTTGAGGGCTTCGAGCGCTATCTCGACCATCCGTTGCGATACTCACTTCCTTCAGGTTTTCCGGGGCCATACGGGCACCCGTTCTGGTTCACGATGTTGGCGGGCAAGCGTCTGGCCATGTTGCTCGACATCAATCCCGTAAAGATGCTGGTAGGCCTTTTCCTTTTATTCAAATATTTATCGGCATGGTGTACCTGGCGAACGCTATCAGCACGATACGGCCACGGCCACGCAGCGGTCATGACGCTTGCCATCTTCCTCGCGCCGCTACTAGTCTTTTACGGCAAGATCATCTCGCCGGAATTCATGATCCTGTGGTTGATCTGCCTTGGCCTCGCTGCCTTGTTTTCAGACCATCCACGCTCGGCGCAAATCAGTCTGGCGTGGTTTTTCCTGGCTACCTATATCAAGTTGCTCTGCCTGCCGTTCTTGCTGGGATCAACCTTCGTCTATGTGGTCCGCGGTGGTCGTCACGGCGCCCTGAAAAGGCTTGGCGGCTGCATGGCCGCGCTGCTAGGCGCCGCCTGGCTGGCCTGCTGGATAGCAGGCGGAGTGGTAGTCACCGCAAAGTCCATTCTCGCTTTGCCGACGCCGCCTGCGATCTGGTCTCCCTCTCATTTGTGGGAAAGCATGAACGCGCATGCGATCTACAGCTGGGACCAAGTATTCCTGCTGGCATTAATCCCCGGTGCCCCTTGCTGGGTCGCGGCGACGCTGCTTCTGGCCCTTTCACTCATTCTGCGCGGGTGTCAGATGCTCAGATCAGATGTAGCCTTGCCCGCCGCCGTCATGTGTGCCGCCTCGCTTTCGCTGCTGCTTCTGCTTGAGGCCAAGAGTCTGCAATGGAGCTGGTATCTGCTCGTGCCCGTCGTGGCTTTGAGTACCTCAGCACTGGTATGGATATCTGGAAGAGGGGGGAACCGCTGGCTCGTCACGAGCTCCATGGCCGTCGCCCTGCTGGCCGGGATTCCCCAAGCGGGAGCGAATATCCGTATCGAAGCTGACAAGCGCGCACTGCTGCTGCACTCCCTGGAACAATCCCCGGGCTTGGCAGTGCAGGCCCGACAGTTTTGCGGACAAGGGGCGCTGGTCATCTTTGATTCCTTGATCGCCTACCACCGCCCTGATACAGACGACCAGAATCGAACGGGAGTATTGAGCTACCAGACACAACTGCCCGCAACCCGGGCCGCCATCGCCAAAGCTGAGCCATTCGTTATCATCAGCCGCCCAACGTATGGCACGCCGAAAAAACCGTCTAGCCTGCTTTGGCAAGATTTCCTTCCGCCCTTGTCAGAACGCAAAACGGCGTCTTTTCCTGATTACGAGTTCTGGCTTTCGCCGGGCTGCACCTCCCCCGGCCTTGAGGCAATCGGGGGGATCTCAAGATAATTTCGAATAATTTACCGCTACGGTAAAAGCCTTAGGTAGAGGCGTTTCTAAAATGGCGGAGAATATGAGACGATAATATATAATGCGTCTCGACGCGGGATGACGCCCCTGCAATAACAACTAAAGCTTTGATTTTCTGGGATATGCGAGAGCAAGAGGGGGCACTTACTCTACGCCAACCAGTGCAGTAAGCCTCCGCTAAAACAGCTTGTTTTTACCGCTGGTCTACGTGATCAGCCTGATATTCAGCAATAGTCAATCCATGCAAATTATCATCCCGATGTCCGGCTTCGGCGAACGCTTCCGCAAGGCGGGCTATGCCGTACCCAAACCCCTCATCGAAATCGACGGCAAGCCGATCATTGGCCATGTCATTGATATGTTCCCGGGCGAGACCGATTTCATTTTCGTCTGCAACGAAGACCATCTGGCAGAGCCCAGCTATCGGATGCGAGAGATTTTGCAGCATTACTGCCCTGGTGGCAGGATCGTTGCGATCCCGGCGCACAAGCTCGGCCCGGTTCATGCGGTGACTCTGGCAAAAGAATGGGTCAAGCTGGACAGCCCGGTGGTGATCAACTATTGTGATTTCACCTGCTATTGGGACTGGACGCATTTCAAACAATGGGTCCAGGAACTGGGATGTGCAGGCGCCGTTCCCGCCTACAAAGGCTTCCATCCACATACGCTGGGCACAACCAACTACGCCTACATGCGCGAGACAGATGGATGGATGCTGGACATTCAGGAAAAGCAGCCTTACACCGACAACCGCATGCAGGAGTACGCCTCCAGTGGCACCTACTATTTCTCGAGCGGCCAGTTGATGCTGGAAGCCTTCGAGGAAACCGTCGCGCGCGACCTCAGCGTGAACGGCGAGTATTACGTCAGCCTGGCCTACAAGCCACTACTGGCGCGAAAGTTGCCAGTGGGTGTATATGAACTGCAACACTTCATGCAATGGGGCACCCCGGCCGACGTCAGCGAATACCTTGGATGGGCTGCCACCTTCCGCAGCCTGATCGGGCCCCTGCGTGACAAGCCGCTGGGAGGTGCCGTGGTAGTGCCCATGGCGGGGCTGGGCCAGCGCTTCGCGCGGGAAGGATACACGCTTACCAAGCCACTGATTCCGGTATCAGGCAAACCCATGGTTCTTCAGGCAACCGATGATCTGCCTACCGCAGAGCGTCATGCCTTCGTACTGCGCACCGACATGGCAGGTTTCGAAGAGGTATCCGAGACCCTCAGCACCTCCTACGCCAACACATTGATCAAGACCGTCGACAAGGTTACAGAAGGCCAGGCCTGCACCGCACTGCTGGGACTGGAGGCTCTGGAAGCGGAAGCGGGTCCGCAGACCTGCCCCGTTACTTTCGGCGCCTGCGACTATGGTTCATTGTATGAAGCGAGCAAGCTCAAGGCCTTGTTCGACGAGGGGACTGACGTGGTCGTCTGGGCCATTCGGGGTCACTCTCACGCTCTCCGCAATCCACAGATGTATGGCTGGATCAGTACCGAAGGCACCCGCATCAAGAACATCTCGGTAAAAGTGCCGCTTGATTCCCCGGCGACCGACCCGGTCGTATTGGGCACCTTCACATTCCGCGACGGTGCCACCGTCCGCCGCTGCGTGGAGCACATGATCGCACGCGACGCACGCGTCAACGGTGAGTTCTACCTTGACACCTGCATCAACGACGCACTGGCGCTTGGCCTGGATTGCAGAATCTTCGAAGTCAATCACTTCATGTCCTGGGGAACGCCCGACGACCTGCGCACCTTTGAATACTGGCAGTCGTGCTTCCACAAATGGGCCGGTCATCCTTACCGGCTGGAGCTTGACGGGCATGTTCCCAAAGATCAGGTATCAGCGCTGGATCAGCGTTATGCCAAAACAGCACCCAGCCTGCCGGAGCGAAAGCTTTGATCAAGCGCGAGGCGAGCATATTCCTTTTCGTGGGGTTGCTCACGGTCGTCATCGACTTCTGCACCTACCGCCTGCTGCTCTGGAGTGGAGTCCTTGATGTCGCCACAGCCAAGACCATTGGTTTTCTTACCGGTACGATCTTCGCGTACGTCGCCAACCGCCTGTGGACCTTCCGCCACACCCAGTCCGGCGGCAGCGTCCCGCGCTTCGTGCTGCTTTATACCTGCACTCTCGGCATCAACGTCTGCATCAATTCGGGCGTTCTGCACTTGGCGGGCACAAACCAGCTAGGCATTGGTGCCGCATTCATTCTGGCCACGGGATGTTCTGCGGTCCTGAATTTCCTCGGTATGAAATTTTTCGTCTTTAAGCGTCCGGCCCCTTCGGTATCCCCATGAAGCTCACCCTGATCATCCCCTGTTACAACGAATCAGCCAACCTGCCTCTGCTGCTGCAACGCTGCGGCCAGCTTGCAGCCCATCCGGGCGTGGAAGTGCTCTTGGTCGACAACGGTTCGACCGACGACTCCCCTCGCGTACTGGAGGAACTGCTTCCCCAATATCCCGGCTGCCGCAGCCTGCGCGTTCAAGTCAATCAAGGTTATGGTTTCGGCATTCTCAGCGGCCTGCAAGCCGCCGAGGGCGAGTACATCGGCTGGACCCACGCCGACATGCAGACCGATCCGATGGATGCACTGGTTGCCCTTGAATTGCTCGCCACCCATGGCCGCCCAGCCTATGTAAAAGGACGCCGATACGGACGCCCACTCGCTGACGTCATATTCACTATGGGCATGAGCGCATTCGAAACAATCCTGCTGGGCAAGGCACTCTGGGACATCAACGCACAGCCGAATATCTTTCCACGCAGCTTCTTCCAGACCTGGGACAACCCGCCGCATGATTTCTCGCTGGATCTGTATGCCTACTTCATGGCGAAACAGAGCGGCCTCGACGTCCTGCGCTTCCCGGTGCGCTTTGGCGAGCGCGCTCACGGGACATCACACTGGAACGTCAACTGGGCTGCCAAACGCAAATTCATCCGCCGCACCATCGATTTCAGCCTTCAACTCAAGAAATCGCTCAAACCATGAAACTGATCGCCCACCGCAAGAATACCATCGCCGAGCTGGAAGCCACTCCGCCAGAATACGGCATCGAAGTCGATATCCGCAGCTTTGGCCAACGCATGGTGATTCACCATGATCCCTTCGTGGAAGGCGAATCTTTCGAGCGCTGGCTGGACGCCTATCGCCACGGCACGCTGATACTCAACGTCAAGGAAGAAGGACTAGAAGCTGCACTCATCAAGCTGATGCAAGAGCGCGGCATCACGGACTACTTCTTCCTCGACCAATCCTTTCCCTTCTTGGTGAAGTGGTCCCGGCAAGGCGAACGCCGCTGCGCCGTGCGGGTCTCGGAATTCGAATCGGTTGCCACGGCACTAACCCTGGCCGGCAAAATCGACTGGGTATGGGTGGACTGCTTTACCCATCTAGCCTTGCAAGGCGATGAGGCGCAGGCACTTCAGCAGGCCGGATTCAAGCTGTGCTTGGTTTCCCCGGAACTGCAGGCGCGCCCGGCCGAAAAGGAAATCCCTGCGATGCATGCGCTGCTCAAGCAACGAGGTATCAAGGTCGATGCCGTCTGCACCAAACGCCCTGACCTGTGGGAAGCCCTGGAAAGCCGATGAAAAAGCTGCTGAACTCTCCCCTGTTCATGGGTGGCCTCGCACTGCGCCTGGTCATGCTGCTGTTCGTGTTGCCGCAGGCAGCCTCGATCTGGTACGTTCCCTTCCTGGAAGCCACCACCCGTCATTTCACAATGGATCCGTGGCATGCGTTCATGGCAAGCGGCGGCTCTAGTGCCGCGTTCCCTTATGGGTATGTGATGTGGCTGGCTTTCCTGCCGCTCACCTGGCTATGCAACCTACTGGGTATCGGTGCCTATCCAGCTTATGGATTGACCTTGCTGGCCGCCGACGTCACTCTCTTGTTTGCGTTGCAGAAATTGTTCCAGCCTGGCACACGACTGGTACTGCTGGGCTACTGGCTGTCGCCCATCGTCCTCTTCGCCACCTACTGGCTGGGCTACAACGACCTGATCCCGGTCGCCCTGCTGTTACTAGCGCTTTATTTCCTGCGCCAGCTCAAGCCGATCCATGCCGGCGTTCTGTGCGGAGCTGCAGTGTCGGCCAAGCTGAGCATGGTACTGGCCATCCCGTTCTTCTTCGTCTACCTGCACCGCAATCGCTCGCTGCGCCACCTGCTGGGAGACTACGCCGGTGGCCTGGTGGCGGCGCTCATGGTGACCTGTCTGCCCTTCATCTTCTCGCAGGACGGCATGCGCATGCTGCTGAGCAATCCGGAGATGAGCAAGATCTACCAGTTGGTGGTTCAGATGGGAGGAACGGCTGACCAGATCTACATCCTGCCATTGGCCTATCTGCTCATGCTTTACCTGACGTGGCGCATTCGCCGCATCAGCTTCGAATTACTCAATGTGCTGCTGGGCATGTCGTTCTTCCTCGTCGTTCTGCTGACACCGGCATCGCCAGGTTGGTTCATCTGGATCATGCCCTTGCTGGTCTGCTATCAGGCCATCAGTGGCCGCATCGCCATGGCATTGACGGCGACTTTCACCCTGCTTTACGTGGCCAGCGTCTTTCTGGCGACCCAGCGACCCCTTATTGCCGGCATGGATATCGCCAACCAATTTGCTGCCTACGCCGACCAACTGCTTGGAGCCAAGGGGGCCGGCATCCTCCATACCCTCCAATTCGCTCTCGGACTGGTGCTGCTATTGCGCATCTGGCGCGAGGCAGTGGCTGGTGACGAGTATTTCCGGCGGAGCCGCACCCCGTTCGCCATCGGTATCGCGGGTGACTCAGGTGCAGGCAAGGACACGCTGGTCGCCTCCATAGAAGGGCTGTTTGGCAAGCACTCCGTAGTGAATCTGTCTGGCGATGACTATCACTTGTGGGATCGCAAGAAGCCCATGTGGCAGGTCATGACGCATCTCAATCCCAAGGCCAACGATCTGGAGCAGTACGCCAAGGATCTCATCGCCCTGACCAACGACAAGCCGATCCAGTCGCGTCACTACGATCACACCAGCGGACAGCGCAGCCATCCTCATCGTATCGATAGCAATGACATCATCATCGCCAGCGGCCTGCATGCGTTGCACCTGCCTATCCTGCGCCGATGCTACGACCTGTCGATCTATCTGGATATCGACGAGGGTCTGCGCCGCCACTTCAAGCTGGAGCGCGATGTCAAGAAACGTGGCCACACCGTCGAGAAGGTGTTGTCTTCGCTGGCCAAGCGCGAGGCTGACTCGGCAAAATTCGTCCGTCCCCAGCTCGCCTATGCCGATCTGGTCCTGTCGCTACAGCCGATCCACCCCCGCATGCTGGAAGAAGCAGATGGCCGCCACCCGCTACGCTTGAAACTGGTAGCCCGCTCGCGTCATGGCCTCAACGAGGAATCGCTGTTGCGCGTGCTGGTGGGCGTGTGCGGCCTGCATGTGGACATGTCAGTCAGTTCGGATGGTAGCGAGGTGGAACTGTCCATCGAAGGAGAAACATCCTCCGAGGACATTGCACTGGCCGCACAGACTCTGTTCCCGGACATCTGGGAATTCCTCGATACGGCACCTCACTGGGATGAGGGCGTGCAGGGACTCATGCAGCTCATCAGTTTGTCACATATCAACCAAGCATTAAAGAAACGGCTCATATAATGCAGTTGCTCAATCCAGAAAAATTCAAGCAGGTACCGGACGCGATTCTTTTCGATACCGACAATACGCTGTACCCCTATAACCCGGCGCATGAGGCGGCAACAAAGGCGGTCCGTGACAAAGTCATCCGCACTTTCTCCATCGAACCTGCTCAATTCGATGCTGCCTTTTCCCAGGCCAGAAAGGAAATCAAGGAACGGCTGCAGCACACGGCCAGTTCCCACAGCCGCCTGCTGTACCTTCAGCGCATGCTGGAGATCATCGGCTTGGGCTCGCAGGTACTTCTGGCACTGGACTTCGAGCAGACCTATTGGCGTACTTTCCTGAGTAATGCGATCCTGTTCGATGAGGTCAAGGAAATGCTGGATGATGTTCGACTGGCCGGCATTCCGACGGCCATCGTCACGGACCTCACCTCGCAGATCCAGTTCCGCAAGATCGTCTACTTCGGTCTCGATCATTACTTCGACTACATCATCACCAGCGAGGAAGCCGGTTTCGACAAACCCCACCCAGCCCCCTTCCAGATCGCGCTGGAAAAGATGCAGCCCAAGGGCAACTGCATCTGGATGGTTGGAGATAATCCGGTCAATGACATCCAGGGTGGACGCGAAGCCATTGGCGCAGTGACACTGCAGAAGGTGCACGCAGGCGTTGATACCGGCACCGGTACGACGCAGCCGGACGCTGTGATTCGAGAATTTTCCGAGTTGCGGGCTTTGCTGAAAACGGTGATCGAGCAAGCTGGAAGATGAAAGTGCGGTATCAGAGAAAACGGTATGGGCCGCTTGGGGTCACGATAGTGTTCGTGCTGGTCACGCTATTGCTGACCATGACCTATGTCTCTGGTACCTTAAATGGAAAATTCGATCATATCTTCCTGCCGGCAAAAATGTTCGGCGTCCCGGACAAAGTCGCCGCCCACGGCTTTACGCCTTTATTCAAGGATGATCAAACGGGGGGCTGGGACGGTCAATTCTATTTTTATATTGCCAATGACCCGCTCGCCCTGGGTGACACCATCAAACATGTGGACGCTGACGCCTATCGATATCAACGTATCGGGTTACCGCTGCTTGCCTATTTCGCATCCAAAATAAGTGGTCAAGATTGGGTCAATCCTTGGACCTATTATTTGACAAACTTGGTCATCCTCACGCTGGCAACGCTTCTGGGGGCGTCATTCCTGAGTTCTCGGGGCATGAATCCCTCTTGGATTCTGCTGTGGGCGCTGGGCATGGGCCCGCAAATTACTCAGTTGCACGGCCTGCCTGATGGTGCTGCAGACGGCCTTTTGATCATTGCACTGGTCTGCCTGCTGAGTCAGCGAAAGACGCTTTATACAATAGCAATTACATTCGCGGCCTTGTCGCGTGAGGTCTACATACTGGTTCCATGCGGGCTCATTCTTGCTGAGGCACTCCTCAACTTTCGTGAAAGAGACTCGGGGAAGACGCCACTTTCCAATATTTTCACTGAAGTAATCAAACGCCAGTGGTACCAGGCCGTTCCCCTGGCAGCATTTTTGGCATGGCAGATATTCATTCGAATCCGCTTCAACCTGGCCCCATCGGATCAGGCCTTCGGCATCCTGGGTTTTCCGTTTAAGGCATCGCTGGAGTACATGCTCGCACCCGTCACTGGTGTGCGGGAATGGAATAAAAACTCACGCGTGGAAATGGCCTGCATTCTGCTGTTTCTTACTCTACTGACTACCACGGCGTGCTGCCTTGTAGCCTTCCTTCGTGGCCATTGCGGCGCACACCCAGTTCTGCAGGCGGGGCGGGTGACGCAATTGGGAATTGTGTTTCCATTCCTGCCCATCGTCGCTTTGTACTTTTGCTTCGGATCTACGGTGATGATGGACAAAACAGGCTATTGGAAAGCTGCGAATATATTCCTGTTTGTCATTCCTTTCCTGGCAGCGCTGCAATACCGCCGGGTTGGCGTTTGGGCCAGAATCATCAGCTTTTCCTGCTTCATCCTCTTTGGCCTGAGCTTCTTGTGGCATGTGAACAGTGCCACGATAGCGAGCGAGTCGATCAAGTACGCATCCTCACAGCCAGCTTGTTTGAAGCGCTACGCTGCACACATTAAACCCGTTTCGATCGAAATTCCCCGAAGTAGCTGGTGGCAACGCTTGAGCGGTAACACACAAGTATGGCTGGAGGTCGAGATCAGCAACACGGGGGAGGAAGATTTCCTCCCGTATGGTGGCAAGGGAGGCATTGCAGCGAGCTACCAATGGATTAACGTACCCGGTGGATCCGTTGCAAAGGATGGCTTGCGAACCTCATTGCGTGACCGACTCGCACCTGGTGAGACGATTCGCTTGCCGATCCGGATTGAGCCGCCCAAAGATCCAGCAAATTACTTACTTAAAATAAGCTTGGTCCAAGAGGACTGTAAATGGTTCTACATGGCAGATCCAAGCAATAGCTTCGACGTTGACTACACTATTCGATAAGACGATAGTGTTGGCATAGAAAGCACGCGGTTTGAACGGCTATCGTTGCCAAGCAATGTCCTCAGACAGCCCCCCGCTTAATCCCAAGTATAAGAATTCCCGCCCGGCCTCATTGCCGCATGATCGGAAATACGGTGGCTTCCGTCACAGCGCTGTTCTTTTCATCGACGTTAATTAATCCAACGAAAACATGACTATTCGCCAGGAAGTGTTCGCCTACTCAGCCGCTATAGGCGCCGACCCCATGCTGATTCAAGGTGCAGGGGGCAATGCCTCGTGGAAAGAGGACGGGACCATGTGGATCAAAGCCTCCGGCACTTGGTTGTCCGATGCACAGACCAAAGAAATCTTCGTCCCCATCTCCATCTCGCGTACCCTGGAACTGATCGCCAATGGCGCCAGCGACCTGAGCTCGGCGCGCATCGGCGATTCACCTCTGCGCCCTTCGATAGAGACCTGCCTCCACGCACTTTTGCCTCAGCGCTTCGTGGTGCATTTCCATGCCGTCGAGGTCATCGCCCACGCGGTAACGCAGGATGCGCAGGAACAATTGAAGCAGCGGCTGGCCGGCCTGGACTGGGCCTGGATCGATTACGTCAAGCCAGGTCCCGACCTGGCCCGTGCCGTGACGGCAACCATCGCAGGCGCACAGGCGCCCAATATCCTGGTGCTGGGCAATCACGGACTGGTCGTGGCGGCCGATACGCTGGAACAGCTCGATGCACTGCGTGTGGAAGTCATCAAGCGCTGCGCCCTTGCTGCACGTACCGCCCCGCCGGCAACAGAGCCCGACACCCTCGCCGCGCAATGGGCTCATCTCGGCTACAGCCTGCCGCAAGAAGCCCGCTGCCACGCATTGGCGACGGACGCCGCCTGTTTGAAGCTTGCGGCCACCGCGTGGGTCATGTATCCCGACCATGCAGTCTTCCTTGGCGCCCATGCCACGATATTGGATGCTCCCTGGGAGCAGCCGCCCGCGTCAGGCGAGATGCCGGAATGCATCATTGTCCCCGGCCGCGGCGTGCTTGTGCGCAACAATTTTTCTGCCGGACAACATGCCATGCTGGCTTGCTATGCTGACGTGGCACTCCGGATCAAGGATGCCAGCCAGGTCGCGCCGCTAACGGCAGAACAGATTGGCGATTTGTTGAATTGGGACGCAGAAAAATATCGTCAAAGCCTTAACGCCATATAAAATTAGTACTCCAACAATTCCCTCAACCGCCCATCGGGTTGTTCCCTCACTTCATACTCAGCCATGACTAAGAAAACCGCACTCATCACCGGCATTTCCGGACAAGACGGCGCCTACCTCACCCAGCTGCTGCTGGAAAAAGGCTACGAAGTTTACGGCACGTACCGCCGTACCAGCTCGGTCAATTTCTGGCGCATCAACGAACTGGGCATTCAGGCCCATCCCAATCTGCATCTGGTCGAGTATGACTTGACCGATCTGGGCTCGACCCTCTCGCTGGTGCAGAAGGTGCAACCTGATGAGATCTACAACCTGGCGGCGCAGAGCTTCGTCGGTGTGAGCTTCGAACAACCCTCCACCACTGCCCATATCACCGGGATCGGCGCGTTGAACCTGCTTGAAGCGATCCGCCTGGTCAATACCAAGATCCGTTTCTACCAGGCATCCACCTCCGAAATGTTCGGCAAGGTTCAGGCTGTGCCGCAAAAGGAAGACACCCCGTTCTATCCCCGCAGCCCTTATGGCGTGGCCAAGCTGTATGCGCACTGGATGACCATCAACTACCGCGAAAGCTACGATATCTTCGGCTCCAGCGGCATCTTGTTCAACCACGAAAGTCCGCTGCGCGGCCGCGAATTCGTGACGCGCAAGATCACCGACTCCGTGGCCAAGATCAAGCTGGGCCAGCTGGACTGCCTGGAGTTGGGCAATATCGACGCCAAGCGTGACTGGGGCTATGCCAAGGACTACGTGGAAGGCATGTGGCGGATGCTGCAGGTTGACGAGCCCGATACCTACGTGCTGGCCACCAACCGTACCGAGACCGTGCGCGATTTCGTGGAAATGGCATTCAAGGCCGCCGGTATCCAGCTGGAGTTCAAGGGTAGCGCCGAATCGGAAGTGGCGATCGATACCGCCACCGGCAAGACCGTCATGCGCATCAATCCCAAGTTCTATCGTCCGGCGGAAGTGGATCTGTTGATCGGCGACCCGTCCAAAGCCAAGGCCAAGCTGGGTTGGAGTGCGACAGCAACGCTGGAGCAGCTGTGCCAGATGATGGTCGAAGCCGACCTGCGCCGTAACGCAACAGGATTCTCGTTTTGAAAATCCTGGTCACAGGCGCTCGTGGATTCACTGGCCAACACTTCAGTGTGTTGGCCAGTGCCCGCGGCCATACGGTAATCGATCTCCAGTCAGACCTGACCGATGCAGCTGCGCTGAAGGCGGAGATGCGGGAGGTCTTGCCGGAGGCGGTGGTGCATCTGGCTGCCATCGCGTTCGTCGGCCATGCAGACGCAAGCGCGTTCTACAAGGTCAACGTCGTAGGCTCGACCAACCTGCTGGATGCACTGCGGCAACCTGGCGTTGCCGTACGCAAGATACTGCTGGCCAGCAGCGCGAACATCTACGGCAACACCGAGCACTCGCCCATCACCGAGGATCAGGTTCCTGCACCAGCCAATCATTACGCGTGCAGCAAGCTGGCCATGGAACTCATGGCACGCAACTACCTGAATGATCTGCCGCTGTTCTTCACGCGCCCATTCAACTATACCGGGCCAGGGCAGGATCCCAGCTTCGTCATTCCCAAACTGGTCAGCCACTATGCACGGCGTGCAGACCGGATTGATCTCGGCAACATCGATGTCGAGCGCGAATTCAACGACGTCAGGTTTGTGGTGGGTGCGTATCTTGACCTGCTGGAAAAGGCGTCGCCTGGCGAAACCTATAACGTCTGTACGGGTGTCTCTCACTCCCTCAAGTCGGTGATTTCAACACTGGAAGATTTATCCGGTCATCAACTGGAGATTGGATTCAATCCCGCCTTTGCGCGCCAGAATGAGATCGCCCGCTTATGCGGCAGCCCTGAGAAACTCTTCACGGCCATCGGCAAACCCGACATCCCTTCCCTGCGGCAAACCCTCGAGGGAATGCTACGCGCAGCGGCCTGACTGTACGCCATGTCCACCTATGTCATTGGGGATGTACAAGGCTGCGGCGGCCCATTGCAGGCCCTGCTGGACACCCTGCCCAGGCAGGGTTCGCCTCGGCTGATCCTGGCCGGCGACCTCATCAACCGCGGCCCCCAATCCCTGCAAACCCTGCGCACCGTAATGCAGATGGGCGACCGCGCGCAATCGGTGCTGGGCAACCACGACCTGCACCTGCTGGCCGTGGCCTGCGGCATCCGTCCGGCTCACCGCGACGATACCCTCAATGACATCCTCAACGCCCCCGACCGCGAAGAACTGATCCACTGGTTGCGTCACCGCCCGCTGGCCATCCATGAACAGGGCCACCTGATCGTGCACGCCGGGGTGCTACCGCAATGGGATCTGCAACAGGCGCTGGCCCTGGCCGGCGAAGTGGAAACCATGCTGCGCAGCGACCAGTGGATCGACTTCCTGCGCCACATGTACGGCAACCAGCCCGACCGCTGGAGCGATGACCTGGCCGGCCACGAGCGTCTGCGCTGCATCATCAATGCCTTCACCCGCCTGCGCTTCTGCCAGGCCGATGGCACGATGGATTTTGCCGTGAAGGAAGGCGCCGCAGCAGCGCCGGAGGGATTGATGCCCTGGTTTGACGTGCCTGGGCGGCGTACAGAGGACGTGACCGTGGTCTTCGGTCACTGGTCCACGCTGGGACTGGTGATGCGCCCCAAGCTGATCGCCCTCGATACCGGTTGCGTGTGGGGCGGAAAACTCAGTGCGGTGCGACTTGAGGATCGGGCACTGTTCCAGGTGCAGTGTCCGCAGGCGCGCCGGCCGGGCTGAGCGACTCCAGCGAATAACCCAGCCCGGTGGCAATCACTTCACGCGCGGTGCGCGCGAGGTCGCGGCGATGCGCGCCCTCCGTGCTGATGAGTGACAATTGCTTCAGTTCGGCCGTCATCCCGCGGGCCTTGAGGATGGTGAGGATGCTCTCGGCAATGGACATGTCACCAATGAAGTCGGCCGCCGCATGCAGCTTGCCGTCGGCATCCACATAGCGCAGCGCATACGGCTGCACCGGCGCCTTGGCATCGATGGCAGCCTCGAACAGGTTGGCGTGGAAAGGCAGCAGGGTGCCTTGCGCCGCCGTGGTGCCTTCAGGGAAGAAGGCCACGTGCTCGTCCTTCTCGATACTTTCCACCAGCCCCTTGAAGATGCGGCGCACGTCGCTGGCCTTGCCGCGCGAGATGAAGATGGTGCCCGTCTTGGCGCACAGCCAGCCGATCAGCGGCCAGCTGCGGATCTCGGACTTGGCCACGAAGCGGCAGGGCTGCAGCGAATTGACCACGAAGATGTCCAGCCAGCTCACGTGATTGGACACCAGCAGCGAACGCGGAATCGGCAGCGGGCTGTCGATGCGCACCTCAATGCCGCAGATGCGCAGCAGCTTGCGCGACCAGCGCCGGATATGCGCCTCCCTGCCCTTCTCGGAAGTGAACGGGAACAGGAAGGCACACACCGCCATGCCCTTGAAGAGATGCGCAATCAGGCGCAGCAAACGAAAAACGAACATGGCGTATCGGCTTGTGATCGGGTCGTGAACGGCAAAAAACGACGTGAGCGAAAATCAAGGTCGAGGTTACACGAGAGCAACCATCGATCAAGCAGGAATCAAGCTGTGGCGGACATCAACGTTCGAAGGCAATATGCCCCGAGACGATGGTGGCCTTGACCACGCCCGGCAGCTCGTAGCCCAGGAAGGGCGTGTGCTTGCCCTGGCTGGCCAGCGCCGCACCCTGCACCTTCCACATGGTGTTGGGGTCGAACAGGCAGAGGTCGGCCACGTTGCCCACGGCCAGGTTACCGGCCTTCAGGCCCGCCACCTTGGCGGCGCGGTGCGTCACCTTGGAGATCGCCTTGGACAGCACTTCCTTGCCCTGGCCCTCGGTCTCCAGCGCCCACTTCAGCGACAGCGACAGCAGCAGTTCCAGGCCGGTGGCACCGGGCGAGGCTTCGCCAAAAGGCAGCAGCTTCTCGTCGTCATCCACCGGGGTGTGGTCGGAACAGACCGCATCGATGGTGCCGTCCAGCAAGGCGGTGCGGATCGCTTCGCGGTCACGCTGCGAACGCAGTGGCGGCGTCAGGCGGGCGTTGGAATCGAAGAAACCGATGTCCAGGTCGCACAGATGGATGTGGTGCACACCCACGTCGCAGGTCACCGGCAGGCCTTCGCTCTTGGCCTGGCGCACCAGCTCCAGCCCGGCAGCGGAGGACATGCGGCACAGGTGGACGCGGGCGCCGGTGGCGCGCATCAGTTCGAAGAGGGTGTAGAGCGCAATGGTTTCGGACATCACCGGCACGCCCGACAAACCCAGCCGCGAGGCGGCCGGGCCGCTGTGGGCGATGCCGGAGCGGCCCAGGTGCGGGTCTTGCGGGCGCAGCCAGACGGTGTAGTTGAAGGTCTTGGCGTATTGCAGCGCCGACAGCAGCACGGTGGTGTCGGTGATCGGCTCTTCGGCTTGCGAGAAGCCGATGCAACCGGCCTCGGTCAGCTCGGCCATTTCGGTCAGCGCCTTGCCCTTCAAGCCTGCGGTCAGCGCACCCAGAGGATAGACGTGTGCCTGGTTGAGCGAACGGGCGCGGTGCTTGAGCATTTCCACCAGGCCGGGTTCGTCCAGCACCGGATCGGTATCGGGCGGGCAGACCAGGCTGGTCACGCCGCCCTGGATGGCGGCCTGCATCTCGGATTCCAGCGTGGCCTTGTACTCGTAGCCGGGCTCGCGCAGGCGCGCCGACAGGTCCACCAGGCCGGGGGCCACGATCAGGCCGGTGGCATCGATGGTCTTGTTGGCCACGAAGTCGGCCGGGGCCTGGCCCACACCGGCGATCTTGCCGGCGGCCACATACACATCCTGCTGGGCGTCGATGCCGTTGGCCGGGTCGATCAGGCGGCCGTTCTTGATATGCAGTTTCATCAGTTCTTGTCTTCTTAACGGATCGTTCAAAACGTCGCGGGGATAGTCGTCGTCAGCCTAGGATTCAGTTGCCGGCCACGATGCTCATGACCGCCATGCGCACCGCAATGCCGAAGGTCACCTGCGGCAAGATCACGGCCTGGGCGCCATCGGCCACGGCCGAGTCGATTTCCACACCGCGGTTCATCGGGCCGGGGTGCATGACGATGGCGTCCGGCTTGGCCAGGGCCAGGCGTTCCGGGGTCAGGCCATAGCTCTTGAAGAACTCCTGCGCCGAGGGCAGCAAGGCGCCGCTCATGCGTTCGTTCTGCAGGCGCAGCATGATGATCACGTCCACGTCCTTCAGGCCCTCTTCCATGTTGTGGAAGACGCGCACGCCCATCTGCTCCAGGCCGCTGGGCAGCAGCGTGCGCGGGCCGATGGCGCGCACTTCCGGCACGCCCAGGGTGGTCAGCGCATGGATGTCGGAGCGCGCCACGCGGCTGTGCAGGATGTCACCCACGATGGCCACGCGCAGGTTGGTGAAGTCCTTCTTGTAGTGGCGGATGGTGTACATGTCCAGCAGACCCTGGGTCGGGTGCGCGTGGCGGCCGTCGCCGGCATTGACCACGTGGACGTGTGACTGCTTCGTATCGATCAGGTGCTTGGCGATCAGGAAGGGCGCGCCCGATTGCGCATGGCGCACCACGAACATGTCGGCATGCATGGCCGCCAGGTTGTCGATGGTGTCCAGCAACGACTCGCCCTTGCTGGTGCTGGAGGCCTGGATGTTCAGATTGATCACGTCCGCCGAGAGACGCTTGGAGGCAATCTCGAAGGTGGTGCGGGTGCGCGTGGAATTCTCGAAGAACAGGTTGAAGACGCTCTTGCCGCGCATCAGCGGCACCTTCTTGACTTCGCGGTCGCCGATGCTGACGAAGGACGAAGCGGTATCGAGGATGTGCGTCAGGATAGCGCGCGGCAGGCCCTCGATGGTTAGCAGGTGTTGCAGTTCGCCGTTTTTGTTGAGTTGGGGATTAAGCATGGACCACCGTAAGTGAGAAGCGGCCGTCGTCGGCGCGTTGCAGTTGCAGGTTTTCTTGTTTGCTCAGGGCGACCGTGGCCGCCACGAAGTCGGCGGCAATGGGCAGCTCGCGGCCGCCACGGTCCACCAGCGCCGCCAGCAGCACGCGCGCCGGACGGCCATAGTCGAACAATTCATTGATGGCCGCACGCGTGGTGCGACCGGTGTAGAGCACGTCATCGACCAGCACGAGGGTGGCGCCTTCGACATCGAAAGGAACCTGGCTGGGTTTCACATCGGCGCGCAGTCCCTTTTCGGAAAAGTCGTCGCGGTAGAAGGACACGTCGACGAAGCCCAGGCGGTCCGTCAGGCCCAGTTCCGTGGCCAGGCGTTCGGCCAGCCAGGCGCCGCCTGAATGGATGCCCACCAGCGCAACCTCGGTTGCGCCCTGCAGGCCGGCTTTGATCTGCTGCACCAGCGTCTGGTACAGCGCTTCTGCATCAAGCTGGGAAGGTGTTGTGCTCATGAATGTGCGTCGTCAAAGTATTGCTGCAAAATGATGGCGGCGGCCTGGTCGTCGATCTGTTCGCCGCGCTGGTGCTGGATCACCGCCGAACTGTAGCGTTCATCCACCAGCGTGACCTCGACGCCATAGCGGCCGTGCAACTGGTTGGCGAAACGCCGGCAGCGCACGCTCATCTCGTGCTCGGCGCCGTCCGGATGCAGGGGCAGGCCGACCACGCAGCGCGCCGGCTGCCACTCTTCGATCAGCCGCGCGATGGCGGCGAACTTGCCGTCGTTGGTGGGCTCGCTAAGCACTGCCAGCGGCTGCGCCTGCTTGAGGCCCGTATTGCCCACGGCCACGCCGATGCGCTTCAAGCCGAAGTCGAAGGCCAGGATGGTGTCCAAGTGCCCGCGCTCCCTCAGGCCCGTCCGGCGTCGCCGGAGAGCATCACCGGATCGATGCCCAAGAGGGCCAGCGCCGCCGTGAAGCGTTGCTCCACCGGCAACTCAAAAATGATGGCCGGATCGGCCTTGACGGTCAGCCAGCCATTGCGGCCGATCTCGCCTTCCAGCTGCCCCGGGCTCCAGCCCGAGCAGCCCAGCGTGACCAGCACGCGCTGCGGGCCGTTGCCGTGTGCCACCGCTTCGAGCACGTCCTTGGAAGTGGTCAGCGCCACCTCATCGGTGACCTGCAGGGTCGAGGAATATTTTTCCGCCGTCGAATGCAGCACGAAACCGCGCTCCACCTGCACCGGACCGCCGAACATGACCGGACGGCGATACAGCTCCGGCATGGCGTCGGGCGTATCGGGGCGGATCTCCAGCTTGAGGTTGATGCGGTCGAACAGCACGTCCATGGTCATGTCGGTGGGCTTGTTGATGACCACGCCCAGCGCGCCGTTATGGTTGTGCTCGCACAGGTAGACCACGGTGCCGCCGAAGATCGGGTCCAGCATGGACGGCATGGCGATCAGGAAATGATTGGTCAGGTCCAGTTCCAGCGGAGGACGGACTTCCTCGGCGGAATCATCCCCGCCCTCGGCGCGCTGGCGGTCATCGGGCGCAGTCGCTTGGCGGGAGAGGGAGTCGGAATGGAACGGGTCGAAAGCGCCAAAGGAATCCATGGATTCATCGAAATCCTCGGCTGAGAAACTGAAGGGAGAATTGCGTCTCTTGATCATCCCGGCATTTTAGCAGTTTTGGCCGGCATCCCATGTGGCTCATGGGGAAGCGCCCGAAAAAGCCGGCTCCCGGGAGCCGGCTTTACCGACGCTTACCCAACCTCAATTGCCTGCCAGCATGGTCTTGAGAGCCTGCCGCGCCTGCGCCCCCAGCTCGGCCAGGTCTACGCCGGGGATGGCATCCTCGCGCACCACGGCGCGACCGCCGACCCACATTGCCTTCAGGAAAGGTCGTCCACCCGAGACCACCGGACCGATCGCCGGATCATGCAAACCGAAATAGCGCGGATCATCCAGCCGGTACAGGGCGATATCGGCCTGCTGGCCGACCTGCAAGCCGTCCAGGGCGCCCAGGCCCAGCACGCGGGCACCGCCGCTGCTGCCCCAGCGCACCACGTCTTCCACCGTGGCCTCGTCGGCCCCGCCTTCGAAGTGGCCGCCACGAAACGCCGGGGCCGCTTCCTGGCCGCGCCGGGCGCGCTGCATCAGCCAGGCGGCATGGGTTTCCGAGATCATGTCAGCCGCCTCGTTGGAGGCCGCGCCATCCACGCCGATGGAGACCGGCACGCCGGCCGCCTCCAGCGCACGGATCGGCGCGATACCACTGCCCAGCCGACCGTTGCTTTGCGGGCAATGGGCGATGCCCGTTCCGGTGCTTCCCAGCAACGCAATTTCCTCCGCATCGAGCTTGACCAGATGCGCAAACCACACGTCCGCGCCCAGCCAGCCGATGCGCTCGCAGAATTCCACCGGCCGGCAGCCGTGCATGGCGTGCGCGCTGTCCTGGTAGCCCACCGTCTCGGAGAGATGGCTGTGCAGCCGCAAGCCCATCGCACGGGCGGCCCCGGCGATCTCGCGCAGTTCGTCGGGCGCGGCCGAATAGAGCGGCGTGGTCGGGGCCATCACCACGCGCCGCATCGATGCCGGCGATGGATCGTGGAAGCGGCTGGCCAGACGCTGCATATCCGCGAGAAAGCCATCGAGCGTCTCCGGCCGCAAGGCGCTGGGCAATTCCGCTTCCAGCTGCCGCGTGCGCGTGGCCGTACCCCGGCACAGCACGAAACGCAGGCCCAGCCGCCCGGCCTCCTCGAAGAGGATTTCCGAGGTATCGAAAGGCATGCCGGGGTAGTACAGGTAGTTGTGATCGGCAATCGTGCCGCACCCTGAGCGCATCAGCTCGACCATGCCGATACGCGCGGCCAGCCGGAACAGCCCGGCATCGAAGCGGGCACGGTAGCGATAGGGTGTAGCCGCCAGCCACGGTGTGAGCGTGGCATTGATGCCCAGCGGATCACCCTTGAGCAGTGACTGGAACAGATGGTGATGGGTATTGACCCATGCCGGATAGGCAACGCAATCACTGGCATCGATCACGCTTTCGCCGGGCAGCGCATCGAGCTGGCCGATGGCTGCAATCACGCCGTCGGCCACGCGGATGTCGGGCCCTGCATGGCGCGCGGCCGCACCCGGCAAGCCGGTCATGATGGCCTGCAGGTTACGGATCAGGAAGGTGTTCATGAGCATGCTGCTCCTCGGATAAACGTCGTCATGCCATCTCGCTCTCGTGCCAGCCGGCCAGCATGGCGCGCGAGAGCGCGCTCATCAGCCAGAACAGCAGGATGCCGGTCAGCGTAATGAGCAGCAAGGCCGCAAACAGGCGCGGGATGTTGAGCTGGAAGCCCGCCTGCAGGATCTGGTAAGCCAGTCCCGACCCGGTACCGCCGGTACCGGCCACGAACTCGGCCACCACCGCGCCGATCAGGGCCAGGCCGCTGGAGATGCGCAGGCCGCCGAAGAAGTAAGGCAAGGCGCTGGGAATACGCAAGCGCCACAAGGTCTGCCAGCGCGTCGCCTTGTTCAGCCGGAACAGGTTGAGCAGGCCCGGGTTGACGCAGCGCAATCCCAGCGTGGTGTTGGAGATGATGGGAAAGAGCGCCATGATGGTCGCACACACCGTGAGCGCCGCGGTGGTGTCCTTGACCCAGATGATGATCAGCGGAGCAATCGCCACGATGGGCGTGACCTGCAGGATGATCGCATACGGAAAGAGACTGACCTCGATGAAGCGGCTCTGCACGAACACGAAGGCAATCGCCACCCCCAATACCACCGCCAGTGCGAAGGCCAGGAAGGTGATCTTCAAGGTCACCAGCAGCGACTCCATCAGCATGCCCCAATCGGCCACCAGGGTCTTGGCGATCAGTACGGGACTGGGCACCAGGTAAGGGGGCACCTCCAGCAGCGTACAGACGATCTGCCAGGTCAGCAGCAAGGCGATGCCGATGCCCAGCGGAGCGGCCACGCGCCAGAAGCCGGGACGATTGACCAGCGGGTTAGTGTTGGGCTGCATGGCCGTCTCCCTGCTGGTTGGCCAGCGTCAGGTAATCCGAAAGGGTCTTGCAATATTGCATGAAGGGCGCGGAAATGCGGAAAGCGTCATCACGCGGCCCCGGTGCATCAATGGCCACATCGGCAATCACCCGCCCCGGGCGGGCCGCCATCACGATCACCCGCGAGGACAGGAACACCGCTTCATAGATGCTGTGAGTGACGAAGACCACGGTCAGATCCTGCCGGCTCCAGATGTCGCGCAGGTCGGCGTCGAGCTTGTTGCGGGTGAATTCATCGAGGGCGCCGAAGGGTTCATCCATCAGCAGCAGATTGGGCGAGGTCGCCAGTGCCCGCGCAATCGACGCGCGCATCTGCATGCCGCCCGAGAGTTCGCGCGGCAGCACCTTGTGGAATTTTTCCAGTCCCACCAGCTTCAAGGCCCCGGCCACGCGCGCATCGGCCTGGGCGCGCGGCACGTGGCGCAAGTCCAGCGGCAGGCGGGCATTCTGCTCCACCGTGGCCCAGGGCATGAGCGTGGCTTCCTGGAACACCATCGCCAGGGTGCGCTCGGGCGTGCCGACCGTGGCCAGGTTGCCGCCCCACCAGCGGATGTGGCCGTGCGATGGTTCTTCCAGTCCGGCGAACATCTTCAGCAAGGTGCTCTTGCCGCAACCGGACGGCCCCAGCAGCGAGACGAACTCGCCCCGGCCGATATCGAGCCGGACTTCATCGAGCGCGCGCGTGCCATTGCGATAGGTCTTCTCCACCCGCTGCGCCGACAGCACGGGCGGCGGACCGGCGGCCGCACCTTCCTGCTCCCTCAGTTCCCATGCCGCAGCCTGCGACATGGCGTATTCATCTCTGTCCATGGAATCTCCTGGCGGGTTCATGCAGCGGGGTGGATGCGGAACACTTCGGATTCGCCGTGCTCTTCCAGCAATTGCAGCAGCATGCGGCGCATGATCAGGCCTGGCCGGTCCGAGGCCATGTGGAATTCCTGGCGGCGGCGCACGTCGATGCAGGCATCGGGATCGGTGGCTTCCAGGATGTCTCGGTCTTCCACCAGGATGGGCGCATCCCAGGCAATGAGCTCGGCTTCGGAACACTCTTCTTCGGTGTCGTTGCGGTACAGCCATTGCGACAGCATGATGGCGCCATCATTGATGGGCGTGGCGCAGTTGTAGATGATGTGGTGCCGTCCGCTCTCCGGATAGGTGCAACCGAAGCGGCGCACGAAGGGCAGATACCAGCGGTTGAACATGTGGCGCACCGTGGTGTCGGCGGTGCTGCCGGTCACGCGATGGCTGGCCGGCACGTTCTTGATGGGCACGCGGGTTTCTGCTTCGAAGCCGTAGTCGGTTTCTGTGATCTCGTACTTCTCCGGCTTGGGCTGGTCGTACAGGCCGAAGGTGGCGCGGTGCACGTAGCTGAAGTGGGAATTGTCGAAAGAGTTTTCCATCATGCGCAGGGCACTGGTCTCCCAGCGCTCGTAGAACTGGAAAATGCGGCGATAGCCCGGCGCGCCCTCTTCGGGGAAATCCGGGATGTCGCGCAGCGGTTCCTCCAGCGCGACCCACACGTAACCATAGCGCTCCTGGCAGCGATACGACTTCACGCAGGCACCCGATGGCACGCTGCCATCCACGCTCTGTGGCACGCGTACGCAAGCGCCTTCGCCGTTGAAGGTCCAGCCGTGATAGCCACAGACGATGTGGCCGTTTTCAACGAAACCCTTGGACAATTTCGCCGTGCGATGGCAGCAGCGATCCTGCAGGGCGGCCGGAGAACCATCCTCCTTGAGCCAGACCACCAGCTTCTCGCCCAGGAGCGTAAAGGGCTGCGGACCGTCCTTGAGGTGCGAGACGGGCATGAGCGCATACCAGAACTTGCGCAAGACTTTTTGTTGGGTGACCAGCATGTTGACTCCTTCTGCTTGGACTGCGAACGCTATGGTCCGCAGTGGTCCGGCCGGCGTGCCAACACGGTCGCCTTCGCCGGAAAATCTGTTCAGGCCGTCGCCACCGCCCCGAAGGTCTGGCGTACCTTCATCTCCAGGTAGTCACCGATGGTGCAGGGCGCATAGCGCGCCGGGCGCTCGGCGCTGCAGCAGCTGGGCAGGCAGGCCACCACGGCGGCCTGGTCACCATCCTGGAAGAACGGCAGTGAATAGCGCGGCGCGCTGCCGGCATTGAGGACGCGATGCGGATTGCTGTGATACAGGTCATTGCTCCAGCGCTGCAGCAGGTCGCCGATGTTGACCACGAAGCTGCCGTCTATCGGCGGTGCGCTCACCCACTCGCCATCGGCATTGCAGATCTCCAGCCCGCCTATGGCGTCCTGCGCAAGAATGGTGACCAGCCCCCAGTCGGTATGCGCACCCGCGCCGATCTGGTTGTGCTGCGCCCCGGCCGGCTGCGGTGGATAGTGCAGCATGCGCTGGGTGGCAATGGGCGTCTGCAGGACCGGCTCGAAGAAATCCTCGGGCATCTCCAGCGACAGCGCGATCACGCCCAGCAGGCGATGCGAGAGCGTGCGCACTGCCTCGTAATACAGCCGCGCATGTGCCTCGAATCCCGGCAAGTCCTGCGGCCACAGGTTGTGGCCATAGCGCAGCAGGCCGCGCTGCACGTAAGGATGATCGGGCGCGATGTCGAAACCGAACTGGAAACCTTCCTTCAGGTCGGCCGGCGAACCTTCATCGAGCGCCTGCGCGCCCATGCGCTCATAGCCATAGCCGGAGGGAGAATGGCGCATGTCGATGGCCGCCTTGCTGGCCTGGGGCAGCGCGAAGAAACGCCGCGCCCAGTCGAACTGCCCGTCGATGAGCGCCTGCGGCACGCCGTGGTTGACGAGGTAGAAGAAGCCGACGTCGCGCGAGATCTTGTGGATCTCCCACGCCAGCGCCTCGCGGCGGGCCAGCTCGGGAGAAAACGCGTCAGCAAAATCGATCACCGGAATGCGGCGCGCGGTCATCGGTGGAGTGTAGGGAATCATGGCGTCCTCACGCGAAGAAGGAAGGCTGCCCCGGCCTGCGTACAGCGGCAGCCCTCCAGGCCATCAGCAAGCTCAGGGCATGACCTTCATGTCCTTGACGAACTGGGTGGTATAGGCCTTGTGATAATCGGTGCCGGCCTTGAGCAGGCCTGTGGAGACCATGACGTCATAGGTCTGTTTCCAGCGCTCGTCGGTCATCACGCCGATGCCCATCTTGGCCGCATCGCCACCGGTGACTACCTTCAGCTCCTTCAGTTTGCCTACGGCATAGGCCAGCTGTTCGTCGCTCATGTTCTTGTTGTCCGCCTTGATGAGGGCATTGGCCGGTGCCGGATCTTCCAGGTAGCTCTTCCATCCCTCGGCGGTGGCCTTGACGAAACGCTGCACCAGGTCAGGCTTGGTGGCCACCGTCTTCTGCAAGGTCACGATGGTGGTGCCATACGGCGGATAACCCTCGCTGGCGAAGAGGAAGAACTTGCTCTTCACGCCTGCCTTGTCGGCCTGGAACAGTTCGGACGACGGATAGGCCTGCTGGGCGATGTCGGGATCGGCAAAGAAAGGCTGCAGGTTGAAGGTATAGGCCTTGGACTGCGCATCGGTATAGCCGTACTTGGCTTTGAGCCACGGCCACCAGCTCGACTGGCCGGAACCGGCGACCAGGATGGTCTTGTTCTTCAGGCCGCCCAGGCTGGTGACGTCCTCATGGGTCATCATGCCCTGCAGGTCGGACTGGAAGGAGGTGCCCACGGTCACCAGCGGCAGGCCCTGCTCGATCCCCTTCATTACCGTGAAGTCATAGCCCATGCTGAAGTCGGCCTGGCCGGCCACCAGGATCTGCATGTTGTTGACCTGCGGCCCGCCCATCTTGATGGTCACGTCCATGCCATATTTTTTATAGATACCCTTGGCCACGGCCTGGTAGAAGCCGCCGTGCTCGGCCTGCGCATACCAGTTCGACAGCAGCGTCACCTTGTCTTCGGCGTGGGCCAGGCCCGTCATCGCCAGGGCGGCTGCGCCCAGCCATACCGCTGCCACACGCCGCATGAACGTCCGCTTTTGCATCAATTGCTTCTTCATAGCCTTCCTCTCCAGGTGGGTTGAACTTGCACTGACAAAACACTGGCCGACATCACAGATCCAGCACCAGCCGGGCGCCCGCACAGCGCGACACGCACGGCAGGATGCGGCGCCCGCTGGCGCGCTCGGCCGCCGAGAGCACGCTGTCGCGATGCCAGGGCTGGCCCTCCAGCACGGTGCTTTCGCAACTGCCGCAGAAACCCTCGCCGCAGGAGGTGCCGATCACCACCCCCAGCTGCGCCGCCGCTGCGACGATGCTCTGGCCCGGCTGCACCTCGCAGCGCAGGCCGGAACGCTGCAGCACCAGCTCGAAGGGAGGCTCTTGCATCGGCTCCGTTGCTGCGGGCTCCGCAGCGTCCTTCGCGGGCGCGGCAAACAATTCAAAGTGGATGTCGTCCTCGCGCCACCCAGCCTGCTGCGCATGGCTGCGTGCCGCCCCGATGAAGGGCGCAGGTCCGCAGACATACAGCGGCGAGGAACGCGGCACTGCCGCCAGGGCTGCCGCAATGGCGCGTCCGGTCTCGGCGCCATCCAGGCCCAGATGCAGGGACATGCCTTGCGAGCACGCAGCCAGTTCGTGGAAGAAAGCCGCATGCGCCAGACCGCGTGCGAAGTAATGCAGGCGATGCCGGACGCCTTGCGCAGCCAGTTCGGCCGCCATCGCATGCAGCGGTGTGATGCCGATGCCAGCGGCCAGCAGCAGCGGCGCGCGCGTATCGGCGATCAGGGGGAAGGCATTGACGGGCGGCGATGCCGTGAGCGTCGTGCCCTCGTCCACCTGCTCATGCAGGAAGGCGGAACCGCCGCGCGAAGCGGGCTCGCGCTTGACCGCAATGACATAGCAATCACGCTGCTGCGGCGTATTGCAGAGCGAATAGGCGCGTACCAGCCCGTCCAGCAGATGCAGTCGCAGATGCGCGCCCGGCGACCAGGGCGGCAGTGCATTGCCATCGGCCGATACCAGTTCGAACAGGCGGATGTCCGCGGCAGCCTGACGTACTACCCTCACCCGCAGCGCCAGGGTGGAGGCGGCTGTACGGCCATCGAAACGGTCAACGACGGCGTTCATGGCGCACCTCGCAGGGCGATGCGCCGAAGCAAATGAATCAAGGGGAATGCCGCAGAGAACGGCAACAAGGAAAGAGCAAGCGCTTGGGCAATCAGCATGGTCTCGTGTCCTGTCCAAAGAGAGGGACCATCGGCGCATGCCGATGGCATCACGAGCAATGCCCCGCAAGAAGGTAAGTGTTTTCGTTACCTACTGCTAGCCGCTTCTACTCAACCCACTGATTAGCAAACCGCGTGCCAAGGCCGGATCGCCTCTGGTTACCTGGCTTTCACGCGGTATACCCATGTGTTTTATCCACGCGCCAATGAAAAAGGGACGGCCATCACCGTCCCCCGCCTCATCGCGTTGCACATCTTGGTGCGCCCTGCCTTGATCTGTATCAGAAGCGCACCAACAAGAAGCTCGACCAAACTATCGCATCACGCTACGCCATGCTGCTTGAAGAAAGTCACGACCTTGCTCCAGGCATCCTTGGCATCGGCTTCCACATAGCTGGGGCGATAATCAGCGTTGAAGGCATGGCCGGAATTCATATAAACATGGAATTCCGACTTGTTGCCCGCCTTCTGCAGCGCTTCCTTCATCTGCTCCACGGTGGAGACCGGGATACCCTGGTCCTTGCCGCCATAGAGTCCGATGACCGGCGTCTTCAGCACCGGCGCGATGTCGATGGGCTGCACCGGGAACAGTGTGCTCTTCTCGCCCACCAGGCGGCCATACCAGGCAGCACCGGCCTTGACCTTGGGATTGTAGGCACTGTAGAGCCAGACGATGCGACCACCCCAGCAAAAGCCGTTGATGCCGAGACGGTTCAGGTCACCACCGTTTTCGCCGGCCCACTTCACCCAGGCATCGATGTCGCCCATCACCTGCGCATCCGGCACCTTGGAAATGATGTCCTTCTGCAGCTCGGCAATGGAGGTATAGGCCATGGGATTACCCTGGCGCACAAAGAAGTCCGGCGCAATCGCCAGATACCCCAGCTTGGCGAAGCGGCGCGCAATGTCGGCGATGTGCTCATGCACGCCGAAGATCTCGGACACCACGATCATGACCGGCAAGCCGGTCTTGCCCTCGGGCTGGGCGCGATAGGCCGGCACGCGCTGGCCGTTGACCTCGATGGACGCCTCGCCTGCGCTCAGGCCCTGGGTATCGGTCTTGATCATGGTCTGCGCGCACACCGGCAGCACGGCCGCGGCAAAGCCGGTGCCCAGCGCGGTCTTGAGGAAGGTGCGGCGGTCGGCCGGGCCGGACAGGGTGCTCTGGCCCAGCAGGCTGTCGATATCGTTGCGAAGATCGTTCATCGGGTTCTCCATCGTGGTGGCACTTGGCCTCGTTGTGGTGGACGTGATGCGGGAAGAGAGGGCATCCAGAAAAAAGCGGCCCGTGCGGACCGCTTTCATTGGGATCACCGCAGGCAATCCGGCGCATCCCCTGCCGGAGTCTAACCGCAATCCGCGCAACGCGCCGGGCGTGCTTCAGCCCTGTACCGCCAGGGCCGCACTGCCCGCCGGCAGCCCGGGCGCAGCGGGCGTCACATCGATGACGTGCTCGGGAGCCGCAGGTTGGCCGTGCGATGACGAGGCCGCGCTCACATGGGCTGTATCGATGCGGAACACGCTCACCAGCTGCTGCAATCCGGCCGCCTGTTCCTGCAACTGGCGGGCTGCGGCGGCGGCCTGTTCGACCAGCGCGGCATTCTGCTGCGTCATGTCGTCGATCTGGATGATGGCTTCATTGACCTGCTCGATGCCGCTGCTCTGCTCGCGGTTGGCATGCGTGATCTCGGTCATCACGTCGGTCACACGGCGGATGCTGGTGACGATCTCGGTCATGGTGCTGCCGGCCTGTTCGACCAGCTTGCTGCCGTTTTCCACCTTGCCCACGGAGTCGCCGATGAGCACCTTGATTTCCTTGGCCGCCGAGGCCGAACGCTGCGCCAGCGAACGCACTTCGGAGGCCACCACCGCAAAGCCACGCCCCTGCTCGCCCGCACGCGCCGCCTCGACCGCCGCGTTGAGCGCGAGGATATTGGTCTGGAAGGCGATGCCATCGATCACGCTGACGATATCGGCCACCTTCTGCGAGGAGGCGTTGATGGACTGCATGGTCTCGACCACCTGCGACACGATGCTGCCGCCCTGCACCGCCACGTCGGAGGCCGCCAGCGCCAGGTCGTTGGCCTGGTGCGCGTTCTCGGCATTCTGCTTGACGGTGGAATTGAGCTGCTCCATCGAGGAGGCGGTTTCTTCCAGCGCACCGGCCTGCTGCTCGGTGCGCGCGGACAGGTCGAGATTGCCCCGGGCGATCTCGGTAGAGGCCGTGGTGATGGTTTCCGAGCCGCGCCGCACTTCGGAGACGATGGCGGCCAGCTTGTCGCGCATCACGCCCATGGCGGCAAGCAGGCTGTCCTTGTCACCGGCGCGGGTATCGATCACCACGGCCAGGTCGCCCTCGGCAATCTGGCCGGCGATCTGCACGGCGTAATCGGGCTCGCCGCCCAGCTTGCGCAGGATCTGCCGCGTGATCCAGAAGGCGGCGAGGACGGCGGTGACCACGCCGATGGCGCTGAGGACCAGCATCAGCAAACGCGCATGACCGTAAGCAACGGCACTGCTGTCAGCGGCTTCGCGGTTGAGCTTGTCTTCCAGCGCAGCCAGGGCCTTCAATTCGACCTGCCAGGATTTCTGCACGGGCAGGTATTGCTCCTTCAGGAATTGCGCCAGTTCATAGGCTTCGCGCCGCTTGCCGAATTCGACGGCCTCGTTGATGAGCTTTTCGGCCGTGGCCGCCTGCGTCTGGATCTTGGGCAGGGCCGCCTTTTCTTCCTCGCTGGTATCGGCGGAACCGGCAAAGAGCTGCTGCAGCTTCTGCGCGGCCATCTTGTATTTGAGGGTCTGGGCTTCGATGTACTGGGCCTCGACGTCCACGTCTTCGGGCGCGGCCGGCAGCATCAGGTTGCGCAGCGAGATGGAGCGTTCGCCGACCGTCTCCAGCATTTCCTTGACCAGCGCACTCTCGGGATTCTTGACCTCGACCACGTGGGTGAAGCGCCCCTGCACCTGGTGCATGTTGTAGATGCCAAAGCCGGTCACCAGCACCAGCAGCAAGACCACCCACGCAAACCCGAGCCCCAGGCGCGTGCCCACTTTCATTGCTGACTTCATGACGTCTCCTCCCATGTGTTCATCGGAGGCCGGACGGAAAGACGGAGAGCGCGAGCACCACGGACCGCAAGAGCGGCCATGGCCAGTAATGAATGTGCGTGTCCCCTACCCTGCTGCTTCCCTGCCTCAGCCTCGGTTGCCCGGTCTTCGTCCGGGTTCACCCAGGGCACCGTCCCGTCTTTGTCTGCCTGCGGTTGCGGTGCCGGTCTGCTTGTGCCTTGGTCGTTCAGTGCTGACATCAGCCGGCTTGAGCCCGCGCGGGCTTGCCTGCCTGTCAATCTTGTATTTTTGCCTAATCCTTCACTCCCCCTGCACTGCCGAGCGGCGCAATCCCGCTTGCTGGTGTCAGGGTAGTGAAGATTAATACATTTCGTCGTTAATGCGCCTCGTCCCAATTCTCACCGATTCCCACCTCGGCAAGCAAGGGAACTTTCAGCTCCGCAACATTTTTCATCAGTTCGGGCAGCTTTTCACGCACGGCCGCCAGCTCCTGTTGCGGGACTTCCAACACCAGTTCATCGTGCACCTGCATGATCATGCGGCTTTGCATGCCGGTCGATTCCAGCCAGTCCTGCACGGCGATCATGGCCAGCTTGATGAGGTCGGCGGCGGTGCCCTGCATGGGCGCATTGATCGCCGCACGCTCGGCACCTTGTCTGCGCGGGCCGTTGGGCGAATTGATCTCGGGCAGCCACAGGCGGCGGCCGAACACGGTTTCCACATAGCCGCGCGCCTTGGCCTGCAGGCGTGTCTCATCCATGTAGCGCTTCACGCCCGAGAAGCGCATGAAGTACTTGTCGATGTACATCTGCGCGGCCGCACGTTCGATGCCCAGGTTGCCGGCCAGGCCGAAGGCGCTCATGCCGTAGATCAGGCCGAAGTTGATGACCTTGGCATAACGGCGCTGCTCGGACTCGACCTGCTCGGGCGCGATGCCGAAGATCTCGGCGGCGGTGGCCTTGTGAATGTCCTCGTTGTTGGCGAAGGCCTTCAACATGTTCTCGTCTTCGGAGATATGCGCCATGATGCGCAGCTCGATCTGCGAATAGTCGGCCGAGACGATCACGCTGCCTGCCGGCGCGACGAAGGCTTCGCGGATGCGGCGGCCTTCGGCGGTGCGGATCGGGATGTTCTGCAGGTTGGGTTCATTGGAGGACAGGCGCCCCGTCACCGCCACCGCCTGCGCATAGTTGGTATGCACGCGGCCGGTGGACGGGTTGACCATCTTGGGCAGCTTGTCGGTATAAGTGGACTTGAGCTTGGAGAGGCTGCGGTAATCCAGCAGCACCTTCGGCAGCGGATAATCCTCGGCCAGTTTCTGCAGCACTTCTTCATCCGTAGAGGGCGCGCCGGAAGCGGTCTTCTTGACCACCGGCAGCTCCAGCTTGCCGAACAGGATCTCGCCCAGCTGCTTGGGTGAATTCAGGTTGAAGGGCTGGCCGGCGAGGTCATAGGCCTGCTGTTCGATTTCCAGCATGCGCTTTCCGAGGTCGTGCGATTGCTGGCCCAGGCGTGCGCTGTCGATGAGCACGCCATTGCGCTCGATTTTCTGCAGCACCACCGAGGTCGGCACTTCGATCTTCTCGTAGATGAAGCGCAGCTTCTCGTCATGCTCGATCTGCGGCCACATGGCCTGGTGCAGCGCCAGCGTGACCTCGGCATCTTCGGCGGCGTATTCGGTGGCGCGCTCGATGGCCACTTCGTTGAAGCCGATCTGGGACGCACCCTTGCCGCACACTTCGGCATAGGTGATGGTCTTGCGTTCCAGGTGGCGTGCGGCCAGGCTGTCCATGTCATGCGGACGGTGCGATTCGAAGACGTAGGATTCCAGCAGCGTGTCGTGCTTCACCCCAGCCAGCCGCACGCCATAGTTGGCGAAGATGTGGCTGTCGTATTTCAGGTGCTGGCCGAGCTTGGGCTTGCTGGCGTCTTCCAGCCAGGGTTTCAGCTTTGCCAGCACATGCTCGCGGGACAGCTGTTCAGGTGCATCCTGATAATTGTGCGCCACCGGAATATAGGCGGCACGGCCCGGCTCGCAGCACAGCGAGATGCCGACCAGCTCCGCCTGCATGGCTTCGAGCGAGGTGGTTTCGGTATCGACGGCGGTGAGTTCAGCGGCATTGATGCGCGCGATCCACTGGTCGAGCTGGGCATCGGTGAGCACGGTCTCGTACTCGACCTTGGGCGCGGCTGCGAAGAGGCCGCCTTGTGCGGGCGCCTCCAGCGCGGCAGCGGCCGACGCTCCCACCATGGGAGCCTTCGATGCACCCGTCTCGCCGCCATCGCCGAGTTCGCGCAGCCAGGTGCGGAAGTTGTAGCGCGTGAAGAGATCCTTGAGCACCTCCTTGTCCTGCGGCTGCATGGTCAGCGATTCGAGGATGGACTTCATGTGTGCCGACAGATCGCAATCGGTCTTGACCGTCACCAGCACCCGGCCTTGCGGCAGCCAGTCGAGCGCACGGCGCAAGTTCTCGCCGACCACACCGGTGATCTTGTCGGCATTGGCCATCACGCCATCGAGCGTTCCATAGGCGGTGAGCCACTTCACGGCTGTCTTGGGGCCGCACTTTTCGACGCCGGGCACGTTGTCCACGGTGTCACCGATCAGGCTCAGGTAATCGACGATGCGCTCGGGCGGCACGCCGAATTTTGCGGTCACGCCGGCAATATCGAGAACTTCATTGCTCATGGTGTTGACCAAGGTAACGTGTTCGTTGACCAGTTGGGCCATGTCCTTGTCGCCGGTGGAGACGATGGTATCGAGTCCTGCGGCGGTGGCTTGTACCGAGAGCGTACCGATGACGTCATCGGCTTCGATGCCTTCGACCATCAGGATCGGCCAGCCCAGTGCGCGCACGGCGGCGTGGATGGGCTCGATCTGCAATGCCAGGTCTTCCGGCATGGATTTGCGGGTGGCCTTGTAGTCGGGATACAGATCATCACGGAAAGTCTTGCCCTTGGCATCGAACACACAGGCCACGTAACTTGCGGGATAATCGTTGCGCAGTCGGCGCAGCATATTGATGATGCCGTAGAGCGCACCGGTGGGCGCGCCTTCCGCGTTACGCATATCGGGCAGTGCATGGAATGCGCGATAGAGGTAACTGGAACCATCAACTAACAACAAGGTTTTTTGCATATGGAACAGAGAGGAAAAAATGTCCCGCGTCTGCGGGAGGTAGGGGACATCGAACGCGCGACGGCCAAGAAGGCGCGCGAGTCGTGGCATGTACTCACGATTATGGCAGAATTCATCGAATCGACCGAACGTCTCTCTGAGCTGCGTCCTGCCGTTTCCATCTTTGGTTCTGCCCGGATCAAGCCCGACAATCCCCATTATCAACTATGCGTGGAGATCGCCCGTCTGATCTCCGACGCGGGCTACGCCGTCATCTCCGGTGGCGGGCCCGGCATCATGGAGGCTGCCAACAAGGGCGCCTACGAAGGCGCATCGCCTTCGGTGGGCCTGAACATCGAACTGCCGCACGAACAGCACGGCAACTCCTGGCAGGACATCTCGCTGTCCTTCCGTCATTTCTTCGCGCGCAAGGTGGCCTTCGTCAAGTATGCCGATGCGTATGTGGTCCTGCCGGGCGGCTTCGGCACGCTCGATGAACTGACCGAAGCGCTGACCCTCATGCAGACCGGCAAGTCGCGCATGATGCCGGTGATCCTGGTGGGCAGCGAATTCTGGGCCGGCCTGGTGGACTGGATCAGGACCCGCCTGGTGGACGACGGCATGATCTCACCCAAGGACGTGAACCTGCTGCAGGTGATCGACGAGCCTGCGCAAGTGCTGGCGGCGATCCAGAAATTCCACGCCGAGAAGGCCAAACCGGCGGAGACCCAGCAGGAAGCGGAGCGGCAGAGCGGGATGTATCTGTAAGCGGCTGCGGTTGTAGTCTTCAAGCAGGCGGGCGGGACGTGAGAGCGTTTCGCCCGCTTTGTTTTTTGAGCAGTTGCAGGAAGAAAGCGACGTCGCATCGCTTTTTCACCGAAGTTATTCGAGGTTGAGGCGCATTTTGATGCGTTAAACGGTCAATACATTGACCACTGGAAACATGCAAACGTACCGTGGCGGATTCTTCTTTTGACAAGAGCATCGCCATGGCAGCGCGCAAGCTTCCTTACTATCGGATGGAATCCTCGTTGATGCCGTTTCGGCCGATCCGCTGGCAGCACTATGCCGGAGCGCGCGGGTGCGTACCGCTGGCCACGCAGAGCGCTGTATCGATGGAACGACCGGCACCGGGCGCAACACCCTTGCCGCCTCCGCCACCACCTCCGCCTGAAAGCAGACAGGCAGCCAAGGCACGCAAAGCGCAGGAGCGCTTGCAGAAACGCCTGGATGCTGCCGCCGCCAACAAGCAGGCCGACAGCAAACCGCCAGAACGCGCGGATGGGCTGGTGCTCGAAGAGTGCAAGGAACCGCCGGTGTTTGATCTGCAGGATATTCCGGGGGCGATGGAGAAAATGGGGTGGCCTGTTTCTGCCAAGCTGGCGCGGAGCTGGTTTGCGCGGGAAAAGCATGTCTACAACAATGATCCAAAATCCGTGCAGCCTATTGATGATGTTAGCGTTACCCTCGACTGGACCCTTGGGTTCAGCGCGGTTCGGAAGCGCTACGTCACTCTGTTGAAGAGAGACATATACAGCAGTAAAAGTTTGGCCGTACTTCGCAACAAACTCTCGGGACATTTATCCAGCCAGTTCAAAGGACAAGAAAGATTGGGGCTGGATACGCGGCCAATGCTCTCCGACCTACATCAGCTACACACAGCATGGCAATTTCAACTATCAGAAGTTTCCGACGCTGAGACCCTTGGCGAGGCCGTGGCCCTGACCGACCTTACCGGAGCCTTGGCACACTTCAGCCTTTTTGTAGCAGTTGCAATTGCCCATGTTAGCGGCGAAAAATACTTTTGCTATGACAACAGGAAAAGAACCAAGACCTTCTGCATGAAACCAAACGTAGAGGTGACCCATGTCTTCGTCTACATCAGAGACAATTATTCATTCAATGACAATGACGGCCCCTCGAAGTCCCAATATCTAGGTCACTGGAACAAGAGCGGCGCAATCATTACCCTGGAAAGCGGTATAAGCCAAGCTATCGATGGAGAACATGTTCTGCCTCTTGATAGCAGCATCAATGTGAATACCGGCTTCGGAAGCTCTCCGCAAGACCGCAGCAAGCTTCATTCCATTTATCTGACAGAGAGAGGCATTGAAGTTCTTGTCGATACGCGCAGAGGGATATTTCGCAAATATCGGGATCAAGACATTTACTACCCGATTTACAACAAGAATTACAACGCCTGGAGAGAAAAACACAACCGGGGCGGCGACTTCATGATCTATACCAAACCCAGGCTCGTCAAACTTGACAAGCCCATTCAACTTCAACTGCAACCGATATGCCGACCACCCGAACCTATGTGACGAGACTGTTTCTAGGGACGATGTTGACGCTTGCATTCATCATCGCCACACCGCTACTACTGACTGCCGCCTTATTCGCTTTGCCAGGATGGCTTACTGACCCGATTGGAGCATTCTTGTGGCGAGCAGATTCAGATTTTCGCTTCGCAATGATCCGAAGGATATTCTTTCCTCTGATGGCAATAGCGTTACCATTTTTCTTGTGGAGGATGGAAAAATTTTCGAAAGGATTTCGTGCGGAGAAACGCAAAACGTATCGTCGCATCACCTTCCTCTATATTGCAGCGCTTACCTACACCTTAGGTATTCTCGTCATCACGATCTCCAGTCCTTTCTACAAGAATTGTGAGGACTATACGAAAAAGCTCAATGGCGGCGTTCGCCAGTTCGATGGCAAAACCTATCACATCCAGCTTTGCAGCTCAGGTCCGAATGATTCAGGTAACCACGACCATATCAGGTTACGAGTCTTCAATTCTGCAGATAGCTTGCAAGCCATTCGCTACTTCAGGATCGACTGGGACTTCAGCATGGACAATAGCCTGAAATACGATGCCGACGGTATCCAGTATTTCGATTTCAGCAGTGACGAACTTCTCCAAAAACTCTATATGCCACCAAGCAGATTGGACTGGATGAGAGCAAGAATTCCATTGCTTGACTAACCTGCGGCCATCTTTACGTGTAGCTGGTATGCCGTCCGCACGTATCCCGCTGCGCCGAGCTCACGATTTACCGTGCACCGAATCGTCAGCTTCTAGATGTCCATTCGAATTCAACTGCAACTCAGATGCGAACCTTAATAATCTATGTGACCAGACTACTTCTCGGAACAGCATCAACTCTCGCCTTCCTGATTGCTGTCCCGATACTGGTCTTCGCGTTTTTGCTTGCCTTACCCGGACCGCTGACAGACCCAATTGGCGCTCTATTATGGGGAGTCGATAACGATTTGAAATTCAGCCTGATACGCTCGATATTTTCCCCGCTCCTGGTGATAGCGATAACATTTTTCTTCTGGAAAATGGAGAAGTTCTCGATGCGCCAGGATGCGACGAAACGTCGATACTATCGGCGCTTCAGCCTCATCTATCTTCTCGTTCTTTTCTATGTTTTAGGCATTCTCATCATCAACATCTCCAGCCCTTTCTACGGGAAATGCGATGTTTATACAAACAAGCTCAATGGTGGCCTGCACGCATTCGGCGAGCGAAATTATCGTATTGAGCTATGTGGTTCCGGTCCGGACGAAACAGGAGCCAATGACCACATGAGGCTGCGCATTTTCGATGATAACGATGCGCTACGTGCCACTCGTTACTTCAGATTGGATTGGGACGTCAATGAGCAACGGGAACTGGAATATTTGGAAAGAGAAATTATTTATTTCGATCACGGTGACCAGAATGGTCACACGAAAAAAATGACCATACCCCCGACTCTGCTCGATTGGTTGATATCCCATATCCCGTTGCTGGCCTGACCTGCGAGCAACTTTACGCGCAGTGGTATGCCGACTATGCGAACCTATGTATTGAAACTACTGCTAGGCATTTTTCACATCACTCTTTTCTTGGTGGCCACACCGATCATTCTCGGATTAATTTTTCTTGCATCATCACCGTCTCTTGCCAGGTATGCGGCCCCATTTTTCATGCGGCCAAGCGAAGAATTCGTGACTCATTTTTTCTACTCGCTATTGGGTGTCTTGCTTCTGACCGCCACCCTTCTTTTTTATCGCATGCTCAATAGAGCCACCCCAGCAGAAAATCCAGCTCACATTGTTTGGTATCGGGCATTTTCTCTTCTGGCAACCATCTTTATGGTCTATGGATTTTCAATCATTATCGCTACCGCTTTCGGACCAAGTTATGGAAACTGCGAAGCCGTAGGCGAGAAGCTCAAGGGAGGCGTTCATGAGTTCTTCGGCAAAAAATATCGCATCCAGTTATGCGGCACCGATCCGGACGACAGTCATTACGTGAATGTCAGATTGCGCGTCTTCAACGAAGACAATCGCCTTCTCGCGAGCCGCTATTTCAAGGCGAACTGGGATTTCCAGTATCCCCATGGATTGGAGTATGAAAATGATCGCATCCGATATTTCGACGTCGACGATCCGGACTATGAGAAGACGCTCGTCATGCCGCCCTCATGGGGTGATCGCGTCCGGACGGCAATCCCTCTGTTGCGGTAGGCATGGCATCCTCGCATCTAAAGCGGTTTCCACGCCCGACCCTGCCTGAATGCGTGATATTTCACATTCCGCTTGCGTTCTGGCACCGCCTCCCTACCACACGCCGCGCTGTCACAAGCCCCACCCCCCCATCATCGCAAAAACCTTCACTTCCCTCCCCAACGTACGATTTGAAACAACCCCACAAGAATTCATGATGCAAGGCAGATACATGAAGATTCATCCCAATTTTGCCCTTGCACCTCCATGCCGGTCGCCCGCGCCTATTTCACGCAGCTGCTCCTGGGTACGCTCTACGCGGTGCTGTTCCTGTGCCTGGTGCTCATGGTCGCAGGGGCCGCCATGCTGTTGCTGCCCTCCACGGTGCTGCGGCAATGGGGACTGAACAACACCGGGCCGGCGCTGCAACAACACCGGGAAACCCTCTACTGGCTGGCCACCGGCCTCATGGCCGTCACCCTCGGCTGGTTCTACAGCGGCGTCAGCCGTGTCATCGCCCTGGCAAAGCCGCGCTGGCGGCCGACCTACCAGACCACCACCGTGCTCTACATGCTGGCCATGAGCTATGGCGCGGCCGTCGCGGTGGTGTCCGCCACCCGGCCGCACTACCAGCAGTGCGACATGTACACCCAGAGACTCAACGGCGGCACCCGCCAATACCGGGGACAGCAGTTGCGTATCGAGCTGTGCGGCAGCGGAGTCGCCTCCGGACTGCGCGCCCCCATCCGCCTGCGCATCTTCGATGACCAGGGACGCTGGCGCGCGGTACGTTACTTCACCGTCCAATGGGGCGGCCACTACCCGCTGCTGCTCGACTATGCAAAGGATCACTTCGCCTACTTCGATGCCAGCGAAGGCGAAGATGAAGATTTCGTCAAGGTCGTCCCCATGCCACCTACCCTGGCCGACTGGCTCAGTACCCGCATCCCCCTGCTGGACTAGCGCCCGCGCCCGGCACGGGACGAAAGACCTCGCCCGCGCTCGCGTTTGCATGTTGCCTTATTGATCATTCCTATGAAGAAACGCGAGGGCCAGCCCTTGATGGTTTGCTACAATGAAGAAAACGACACTCCCTTTTTCTTCATACGATCATGAAACCATCCCAACTCCGGTTCAAAGAGTCCCTGGCAGCGCTGCTGCTGTGCGCATCGGCTGGCCTGGCCGCGCCCCTGGCCCTGGCGCAGACGCCTGCAGGCGTGACCGCCCAGCCCGCGCCGCCGCCGCCCGAGCTGGAGAAGCTGGAAGAGGGCGAGCCGCCCGCCGTGACCATCCGCAAGCCGGGCGAAGACAGCCGCACCCAGGGCAACAGCATCAAGGAACGTCGCGACCACGGCCAGACCAAGGAAATCGAAGTCAAGTCCGGTCCCAGCACCTATTACATCCGTCCCAACCCGCAACTGGGCGGCTCCACCCCGGGCGATGCACAAAGCCCGCCGCCGAGCTCGGCCCAATGGAAGGTCGGCGAATTCGACTGGGGCGTCAAGAAACCCCAGGATGGCAGCACCGACGACACCACCAAGAAGTGATCCAGTGATCTTGCCCGTCACCCCGCGGTGATGGGTACGCCATCCCGAACCGATGGCGCGCATGACCCGGCTGCCGAGGCGGCCGGTCCAGGAACAGGAAGGGCGGCGCATCTGCCGCCCGCCTCGCGCAGCTGCAGGACTTGCCTGCAGCGCGCCTCAGCCAGCACCCTCTTTTCATTTTCGTCATGGCAGTCTTTACACCGGTCAGTCTGGAACAACTCTCGGACTGGATTGCACAATTCCCGCTCGGCCGCGCGACCTCGATCAAGGGCATCTCCTCGGGCATCGAAAACAGCAACTTCTTCATCGGCACGGAACGCGGCGAATACGTGCTGACCTTGTTCGAAAAGCTGCATATCGAACAGTTGCCCTTCTATCTCGAACTGATGCGCCACCTGGCCCAGCGCGGCATTCCGGTGCCGGCGCCCGTGCCCAACGACCAGGGTGCCATCGTCAACCTGCTCAACGGCAAGCCGGCGGCCATCGTCAGCAAGCTCGAAGGCCAGTCCCAGCTCGATCCGCAACCGGTCCACTGCGCCGCCCTGGGCGACATGCTGGCGCGCATGCACCTGGCGGCCAAGGATTTCAAGATCCTGCAGCCCAACCTGCGCGGCCTGGCCTGGTGGCTGGAAACCACACCCGCCGTGCTGCCTTTCCTGCCGGCCGAACTGGGCGCGCTGCTGGCCAGCGAAGTGCAGTACCAGAAGGACTTCGCCGCCACCGCCGAGTACCGCGCCCTGGCGCGCGGGCCGGTGCATGCCGACCTGTTCCGCAACAATGCGATGTTCGTGGGCGAGCAGCTCTCGGGTATCTTCGACTTCTATTTCGCCGGCGTCGATACCTGGCTCTTCGACCTGGCCGTCACCGTCAATGACTGGTGCGTGGACTTGCCCACCGGCGTACTCGATACCGCCCGCAGCGACGCCATGCTGGCGGCTTATGCCGCCGTGCGTACGTTCTCGGACGCCGAGCGCATCGCCTGGCAACCCATGCTGCGCGCGGCCGCGCTGCGCTTCTGGCTCTCGCGCCTGTATGACTTCTACCTGCCGCGCGAAGCCGAGATGCTCACGCCGCATGATCCCACGCACTTCGAACGCATCCTGCGTCTGCGCATCCAGGATGCGCCCCCGGCGCTGTAACCACTGGAGCTATGGAAAAGATCCCCGCACACACCGGCTGGACCTGGGTCAAACAGGGCTTTGCCCTGTTCAGAAAGCAACCGGCCGAGATCTCCACGCTGTTTCTGGCCTACATGTTCCTGATGCTGGCCCTGGGCATCATCCCGGTGCTCGGCCAGATGCTGCCGCTGATCCTGATCCCGCTGTTCTCGATGTCCTTCATGCAGGCCTGCGCCCAGATCGAGCGGGGGGAACGGGTGTTCCCCAACCTGCTGCTGGTGGGTTTCCGCAGTCCGGCACGCAATACGCTCCTGAAACTGGGCCTGCTGTACCTGCTGGTGGCGACCCTGGTGGTAGCGGCCTCCGCGCTGGCCGATGGCGGCACCTTCTGGAAGGCCATGATGGGCGGCGGCCTGTCGACCGAGGAACTGGAAAGCGCCGCCGGCAGCATGCGCATCGCCATGCTGGTGGCCGCCGCCCTTTACGTGCCGGCGGCGATGGCGTTCTGGTATGCAGCGCCGTTGATCATGTGGCAGCAGATGTCGCTGGGGAAGGCCCTGTTCTACAGCTTCTTCACGGTGCGCCGCGCCGGTGGCGCCTTCCTGGTCTATGGATTCGCGTGGATCCTGATCGCCATCGTGGTGCCGACCGTCATCAGCCTGGCCATCACGCTGCTGACCGGGAGTTTCATGGCAGTGTTCTTCATTCTGCTGCCGATCTCGATAATATTGACGGTGATTATGTACTGTTCGTTCTATCCGACCTACACTAGCGTCTTCGGAAAGCCCCGCAGAGGGTCCGACAGCCCGCACAACGGAGACAATCCCATCGCCTGACGCCTGATTCCCGTCAGGCAGGACCTGCGCCAGGCTGTCGCTGCCTGGCGCGCCCGGCGCAAGGCGTTCGCCAGGAAGAGGCGAACGCTGCCCGTCCGCCCGCCGCCGCCAGCTGGACTTTCCTTCACCACACAGCTTCTCTGCGGAGGGAGTACCAGATGCGCATGAACATGCCGGTCACAGGACAGGAACGCCTGCTCATCGATGGCAAGGCCATCGTTTCCAAGACCGATCTCAAGGGCAACATCACCTACGTCAATCCCTACTTCATCGAGATCAGCGGTTTCGAGGAAAAGGAATTGCTGGGCGCCCCGCAAAACCTCATCCGCCATCCCGACATGCCGGCCGAAGCCTTCGCCGACATGTGGGCCACCATCAAGGATGGCCTGCCGTGGACCGGGCTGGTCAAGAACCGCAGCAAGAACGGCGACCATTACTGGGTACGCGCCAACGTCACCCCCATCCGCGAGAGCGGCCAGGTGGTCGGCTACATGTCGGTGCGGACCAAGCCCGAGCGCGCGGCAGTGGAGGCCGCCGACAAACTCTACGCGCGCATCCGGCGCGGCCAGGCCAAGGGCATCGCCCTGCATCGCGGCGAAGTGGTGCGCACCGGGCTGGCAGGCTGGCTGGGCAAGCTCGGGCGCATGCAGTTGAACACACGGCTGAACCTGTCCATGGGCGTGATGCTGGCCATCCAGATCGCCGTGGTGGCAGCCGGCATGGTGGCGCTGCATCAATGGTGGATCAGTGCGCTGGCGGCAGCCGCAGCGCTGCTGTCCATCGTCCAGTGGATCGCCCTGCGCGCGGCCCTCATCAAGCCGCTGCAGCAGGCGCTGGACATCACCCATGCCATCACCGGCGGTGACCTCTCGGTGCGCATCGAGACCGGCCGCCACGATGAGCTGGGACGCCTGCTGGCCTCACTGCGCCAGATGAACGTGAACCTGACGGCCATCATCGGCGACGTGCGTTCCAACGTCGAAACCATCAACCAGGCCACGCGTGAAATTGCCACCGGCAACACCGACCTGTCGCGCCGCACCGAACAGCAAGCCGCCAATCTGGAAGAAACGGCATCGAGCATGCACCAGCTCGCCTCCACCGTACGCCAGAATGCCGACCACGCCGGCCAGGCCAATACGCTGGCCGGTACCGCTTCCTCCATTGCCATGCGTGGCGGTGACGCCGTGGCCAGCACCGGCACGACGATGAACGAGATCAGCGAGTCGTCCAACAAGATTGTGGACATCATCAGTCTGATCGACAGCATCGCCTTCCAGACCAACATCTTGGCGCTCAACGCGGCAGTGGAAGCGGCGCGCGCCGGCGAGCAGGGACGGGGCTTTGCGGTGGTGGCGTCGGAAGTGCGCATGCTGGCACAGCGCTCGGCGGCAGCGGCCAAGGAGATCAAGCAGTTGATCGATGACTCGGTGGCCAAGGTGGAAGTGGGCAATCGCCAGGTCGAGCAGGCCAGCAGCACCATGCGCGACATCGTGGCCTCGGTGCAGCGGGTCTCGTCGATCATGAGCGAGATCAACGAGGCGACCCAGCAGCAGAGTGCCGGCATCAACCAGGTTCACGAAGCCATCACGCAGATGGATGCCAGTACCCAGCAGAATGCCTCGCTGGTGGAAGAAGCGGCAGCAGCGGCGACCAGCCTGGAAGAGCAGACCATGCGCCTATTGCAGGCGGTGTCGGTGTTCAAGTTCCAGCGCAAATAAACGCGCAGAGGAAGCCGCTCAACCGCCTTCCGCCTGCAATGGCGCAAACGGCGCGTAGATGGCCCGATAACGTTGCAAGCGCACCTGCAAGGCCGCATGCCGCGCCGCATCGGGCTGGTACTGCGCCTGCCGGGTCGGTTTGCGGCAGACCTCGGCTTCCGCGCCGCCATCGGCCAGCCAGGCCAGGCGCGCTGCACCCAGCGCGCCACCCGCCTCGCTGCCGACATGGGTGACGATGCGCACTTCCAGCGCGTCAGCCAGTAACTGCGCCCAATAGGGGCTGCGCGCGCCACCGCCGACCAGCGACAGTTCGGCCACGTCGGTGCCGGCCGCGCGCAAGGCATCCAGTCCATCCACCATGCCGAAGGCCACGCCTTCAAGCACCGCATAGCCCAGCGCGGCGCGCTGGTGTTCCGGCGTCAATCCATGGAAGACACCGGTGGCATAGGGATCATTGTGCGGCGTACGCTCGCCCGAGAGATAGGGCAGGAACAGCGGCGCATTGTCGCGCGCTTGCTCATCAAGTTGTTCGATCTCGGCCAGCAGGCTCTTCTCATCCACCGAACACAGGCGGCAGAACCAGCGCAGGCAACTGGCGGCCGAGAGCATCACGCTCATCTGGTGCCAGCGCTGCGGCAGGGTATGGCAGAAGGCATGGATGGCCCGCCCCGGATTGGGCCGGAAGCGGTCATTGACCACGAACAGCACACCCGACGTGCCCAGCGAGAGAAAGCCATCGCCCGGCTTGACCGCGCCGATACCCACCGCACTGGCCGCGCCGTCACCTGCACCACCGGCCACGATCACGTCGGCATCCAATCCCCAGGCTTGCGCCACCTCGGGCAACAAGGTGCCGGAGACCGCGCTGCCATCGGCCAGCGTCGGCATCTGGTCGCGCCGCATGCCGGACGCGGCCAGCAATTCATCGGACCAGTTGCGTCCCTCCACATCCAGCCACAGCGTGCCGGCCGCGTCCGAAGGATCGGAGACCTTGCGCCCGGTCATCATGAAGCGCAGCCAGTCCTTGGGCAGCAACACGGTGGCAATGCGCGCAAAGAGCTGCGGCTCATGGCGTGCCACCCACATCAGCTTGGGCGCGGTGAAACCGGGCATGGCCAGGTTGCCGGCGATGCCGTGCAGGCGTGGGGCGCGTCGTTCCAGCTCGGCGCATTCGGGGGCACTGCGCGAATCACTCCAGAGGATGGCAGGCCGCAGCACCTCATCGTGCTCATCCAGCAGCACCGCCCCATGCATCTGGCCCGACAGGCCGATGGCGCGGATGCTGCGCAAGCGCTCACTGCCGAGCTGCTCGCGCAGCTTGTCCACGGTCGCACAGGTGGCCTGCCACCAGTCGGCCGGCGCCTGCTCGGACCAGCGCGGATGCGGACGCGAGACGTTGAGCGTGCTGCCGGCCAACGCCACCAGCGCGCCCGCTTCATCGATCACCACCGCCTTGACCTCGGACGTACCGAGGTCGATCCCAAGATACATGGTGCTCCTCGTTATTCGTTATTGAACGGCAATTCTATGATGCCTCGGACACAAACGCAGCCTCAGCGCGCCTGCCCCAGCCACTGCTGTACGCGCCCATACGCTGCACGCACCAGCGCCACCAGCCGCGCATCGCCGGCCAGTGCGCCCCACAGCACGGCATCCTCGCAGAAGGCCTGCACCACGTCATCGGCGGCCAGCATGCGGCGCGCAGCGGCAGCATCGAAGATGCCATCCTGGTATTCGTAAGGCAGCTGGCCAGCGGCCCAGCGCTGCAGGAACACCAGGAACAGCGCCGGCAACATGGCCGTCGCCTGCGGATCGCGGCCGGCCGCGAGACTCTCCTGCAAGGTCGGACGGATGAAGCCGGGGATCTTGGAATAGCCATCGGCGGCCACGCGCTGGTTGGTATCCTGGATGGCCGGATTGGAGAAGCGTGCCAGCGTCGTATCGCGATAGGCCGCCAGGTCGATGGGGCTGGGCGTGAGGCAGGGGATCACGTCCTGCGTCACGTAGTCGTGCGCCATCTGGCGGATATCGTCGCGCAGCGTGCCTTCGTGGATGTATTGCAGCCCGGCCAGCGTACCGGCCCAGGCGATGCAGCTGTGGCTGGCGTTGAGGATGCGGATCTTGGCTTCTTCATAGGGCAGCACCGATTGCACCATCTCCACGCCGGCGGCTTCCAGGCGCGGGCGACCTGCCTTGAAGTCGTCTTCGATCACCCATTGGATGAAGGACTCGCCCATCAGGGCGCAGGGATCGTCGACACCTGTCTTTTCTTTCACACGGGCCGCAACCGCCGGTGTGGGGCGGGGTGTGATGCGGTCCACCATGGCGTTGGGGCTGCTGGTGTACGCCTCCATCCAGGCCACCAGTGCGCTCTCGCCACGCAGCGTCAGGAACTGGCGCAGGCCGTCGCGGAAACGCTCGCCGTTGTGGCGCAGGTTGTCGCAGTTCAAGAGCGTGAGCGCCGCTTGCGGATGGGCCTGGCTGCGTGCGCGCAGGATGGCGGCGATGGCACCGTAGATGGTGCGCGGCGTGCCGCTGCCATCGAGGGGGCAGCGCAAGTCATCGGCCAGGTCGGTGTTGCCGGTGTCGAGCTGGTAGTGGTGATCGAGGTAGTAGCCGCCTTCGGTCACGGTGAAGGAGATGATGCGGGTGCGTTCTTCTGCACCCGCGGCAATCAGTTGCGTGAGCTGCGCATCCCACGGCAGGATGCGGCCGATGGCGGCGATGCGCTGGTAGCTGCGCTCGCCCTGGGGGGTGACGGTTTCCAGCGTGTACTGGCCCTGCTGGCGTGCCAGCGCCTCCAGCAGCGGGCTCATGTCGGCGCGGATGTTGGCCAGCGCGAGTTGCCAGCGGCGGTCGGCGCCGCTCTCGCGCAGCGCGTTCAGGTAGACCGCCTGGTGGGCGCGGTGGAAAGAGCCGGCGCCGATGTGCAGCCAGGTCAGGCTGTCGGCGGCGTCCTGGTCGAGGGAGGTGGCGGTGCGGGTCATGCCTGGTCCTTGTCGATGAAGTGAAGATGCGGAGGGATCAATGCTGGCGCTGTGCCGCCACGCTCGATGCCAGGCGCGGCAAGGCCTGGCCGTCGGCACCGAACAGATGGCAGCGCGCCGGATCGGCGGCCAGCGGCAGGACGCTGCCGTGCGGCGGGTCCAGGCTGTCGGGCACGCGCAGGATCAGCGCCTCCTCGCTGCCTTCATAGGCGGCATACAGGTAGGAGAAATCCCCCAGCAGTTCCAGCGCCGTGCAGCGCGCCTGCAGTGCGGCCTGGCCCTGCGCGATGTTGAGATGTTCGGGACGCACGCCCAGCGTGACCTTCTGGCCGACTTGCAGCGCACTGCCATCAACGGCAGCCCATTGAAGACCGCCACCGGGCAGTTGCACCTGCACGCCATCAGCCTGTATTGCCGCCACGGTGCCATCGATGAAGTTCATCTTGGGCGAACCGATGAAGCCGGCCACGAAACGATTGGCCGGATGGTGATAGAGCTGCTGGGGCGAACCGACCTGTTCGATGCGGCCCTCGGAGAGCACCACGATCTTGTCGGCCAGGGTCATGGCTTCGATCTGGTCGTGGGTGACGTAGATCATGGTGGTCTTGAGGTCATCATGGAGCTTGGCGAATTCCAGGCGCATCTTCACGCGCAGCGCCGCATCCAGGTTCGACAGCGGTTCGTCGAAGAGGAACACGCTGGGCTGGCGCGTGATGGCGCGGCCGATGGCCACGCGCTGGCGCTGGCCGCCAGAGAGAGCGCGCGGCTTGCGGTCGAGCAGGTGATCGATGTGCAGGATCTTCGCGGCATGCTGGACGGCGGCATCGATCTCGGCCTTGGACTTGCCGGCGATCTTCAGTCCGAAAGCCATATTGTCGTACAGGCTCATGTGCGGATACAGCGCATAGGACTGGAACACCATGGCCACGCCGCGCTTGGAAGCGGGTACCTCGTTCATGCGGCGCGCGCCGATGTCGAGATCGCCATCGCTGATCTCTTCCAACCCCGCGATCATGCGCAGCAAGGTCGACTTGCCGCAGCCCGAGGGGCCGACGAAGACGACGAATTCGCCATCCTCGATTTCCAGATTGATGTCGCGCATGACTTCGTTGTCGTCATAACGCTTGGCCAGGTTCCTGATGCTCACGGCTGCCATGGGATTCTCCTCGGTTCTCTTGTAGGGGGGACTGCGCGCGGTCTCAGCGCAGCCAGATCAATTCACTCACCAGTTGCGGAAACTGCTGCATGTCCTCGAAGACGCGATGCGCGCCAGCATCCTTGAGCTTGCGCGCCATCGCCTTGCGGTCGTGCGCCACGCCCGTGAAGCCCAGCACGTGCATGCCCGCAGCTACCGCCGCGCGCACGCCGGTCACGCTGTCATCCACCGCCACGCAGCGTGCCGGATCGACACCAAAACCGGCGGCGGCAGCGAGATACACATCCGGTGCCGGCTTGGGATGGGCCACATCATGGCCGCTGTAGATACGGCCGGCGAATTGCGGATACAGGCCGCAACGGCGCAGACCCGCTTCGATGCGCGGCACGTCACTGTTGCTGGCCACCGCACGCGGCAGGCGGATCGCCTGCAAGGCTTCGGCGATGCCCGGCACCGGCTGCGCTTGCTCCCCGCAGGCCAGTGCCACAGTCTGGTGGATGCGCTCGGCCTGGGCCGCGTCCAGCCCCAGTTCGAATTCCATATCGACTTCGCCCAGCAGGATGTCGGTGTACATGCCCAGACGATGCGCGATGGCAGTGTGCAGGGCCTGGCTGCGCTGCGCCTCCTGCTCTTCATCGTCGGCTCCGCTCCAGGCCGGCAGCAGCGGCAACAATTCACGATGCAGCACGCGCAGGGCGATGCTCTCGCTGTCGAGCAGCACGCCGTCGCAGTCGCAGACCAGATGGGTGATCGCTTGCCGCGCCGTCATCACTTCACCGCCCCGAAGGTCAGGCCGCGCACCAGCTGCTTCTGCGCCAGCCAGCCCAGCGCCATGATGGGTGCAATCGCCAGCAGCGATGCGGCCGACAGCTTGGCCCAGAACAAGCCTTCCGGATTGGAGTACGAAGCGATGAAGACCGTCAGCGGCGCTGCATTCACGCTGGTCAGGTTGAGGCTCCAGAAGGCCTCGTTCCACGACAGGATGATCAGCAGCAAGGCGGTGGAAGCCAGGCCTGGCATGGCCGTGGGCAGCAGCAGATAAATCATTTCCTGCCAGGCATTGGCGCCATCGATGCGGGCCGCCTCGAGGATTTCCTTGGGCACGTCATTGAAATAGGTGAAGGCCATCCACACCGCGATGGGCAGGTTGATGAGCGTATAGATGATGGTCAACCCCGTTACCGTATCGAGCATGCCGCTGTTCTTGGCCAGCAGATAGATGGGGATCAGTACGCCCACGGCCGGCATCATCTTGGTGGAGAGCATCCACAGCAGCAGCTTTTGCGTGCGGCCGGTCGGGAAGAAGGCCATCGAGTACGCAGCCGGCACCGCCAACAGCAATGAGAGCAGCGTCGATCCCAGCGAGACGATCAGCGAATTCTGCACATAGCCCAGGTAATGGCTGCGGCTGAAGACTTCGCGGAAGGTATCCAGCGTCGGCAGGAAGATCAGCGAAGGGGTATAGGCCTGGGATTCGGTCTTGAAGGCCGTCACCCCCACCCAGAAGATGGGGAAGAACAGCACGATGGCGCAAGCCCAGCCCAGCAGGCCCACCCACAGGGGGCTTTTCTTTGGATCGCTCATTTTTCGTTGACTCCCTTGAGGTTCCTGGCCAGCATGCGCACCAGGAAGAACGAGACGATGTTGGCCAGCACCACCGCAAAGATGCCGCCCGCCGACGCGATGCCGATATCGAACTGCTGCAGGCCAATCGAATAGACCAGAAAGGTCAGGTTGGTCGTCGCCGTGCCGGGGCCACCTGCCGTGGTCGTGAAGATTTCAGCGAAGACCGATAGCAGGAAGATGGTCTCGATCATGATCACCACCGTGATGGCGCGCTTCAAGTGCGGCAGCACGATGTAGAAGAAGATGCGCACCGGTCCTGCGCCATCGAGCTGCGCGGCTTCCTTCTGGTCGGTATCCAGCGATTGCAATGCGGTCAGCAGGATCAGGAAGGCAAACGGAATCCACTGCCAGGCGACAATGATGATGACCGACAGCATTGGATACTCGGCCAGCCAGTCGATGGGCTCCAGTCCCAGGTGGCGCATCACGTAGGCGAGGATGCCGTAGACCGGATGCATGATCATGTTCTTCCAGATCAGCGCGGCCACGGTCGGCATCACGAAGAAGGGGCCGATGACCAGCAGGCGCGCAATGCCGCGTCCGCGGAAAGGCTGGTCGAACAGCACCGCCAGCAGGGTGCCGCCGATCACGCTGATGGCCAGTACCGAACCGATCAGGAGCGCCGTGTTGCCGATGGACGGCCAGAAGGCCGGATCCTGCAGCAGGAAGACATAGTTTTCCAGACCGACGAAACCGGTCTGGTCAGGTGCCATCAGGTTGTAGCGATTGACCGAAAAATAGATGGTCATCGCCAGCGGAACGATCATCCAGGCCAGCAGGATCAGCACCGAAGGTGTCTGCATCAGGCGGACGGGATTGAAGCGCTCCTTGCGCGGCGCACTGTTGCGCTGCGTTCGTGCAGCGGGCTGGGAGGAACTCTGCATCATCGGTGAGGTGGACGACACCTGGGTGGAGTGGAGCGTGGACATGGCGGCCTCGGCATATCTGTCCGGCCACCGCGCACAGGCTGCGGGTGGCCGGGAGGACGGCGCGGGTGCGTATCGGCCTGCATTCATGCAGGCATGCCGACCACACCGCGCACGGGACATGCATCGCAATGCATGCCAGCGGAACGACAGCGACAGCGCTTACTTGATGTAACGCCCCTGGCGCATCATCCGCACGGCCTGGGCCTGGGCGGCATCCAGGGCCGCATCCGAGCTGGTCTTGCCGGCCAGCGCACCGGCGATGGCCTGGCCGGTCACGGTGCCGATGGACTGGAACTCGGGGATGGTGGCGAACTGCACGCCGGTATAGGGCACGGGCTTCAGGGTCGGCTTGTTGGCATCGGCAGTCTGGATGGCATCGAGCACGAAGTCAGAGAAGGGCGAGACCTTCTTGTACTCGGCCGAGGCATAGGTCGAATTGCGCGTGCCCGGCGGCACCAGCGCCCAGCCGGCATCCTTGGCGACCAGGTTGATGTATTCCTTGGAAGTGGCCCAGGCGGCAAACTTCCTGGCCGCATCCTGCGACTTGGACGACTTGGGCACGGCCAGCGACCAGATCCACAACCAGTGCGAACCCTTGTCGGTCACCTGCTGCGGCGCGGGCGCGAAGGCGGTCTTGTCGGCCACCTTGGAATCCTTGCCGTGATAGAGCATGCCGGCCGCCACCGTCGCATCGACCCACATGCCGCACTTGCCACTGGAGAACAGCACCAGGTTTTCATTGAAGCCGTTGGAGCTGGCGCCCGGCGGACCATACTTGCGCATCAGGTCGACATAGAAGGCCACCGATTTCTTCCACTCCGGCGAAGACAGCTGCGGCTGCCACTGCTCATCAAACCAGCGGCCACCCCAGGCGTTGGCCATGGTGGTGATGATGGCCATGTTCTCGCCCCAGCCGGCACGGCCGCGCAGGCAGATGCCATAGACGCCCTTGGCCGGATCATGCAGTTGCGCAGCCAGCTTGGCGATCTCGTCCCAGGTCGGGCGCTGCGGCATGGTCAGCTTCTTCTGCTCGAACAGGTCCTTGCGGTAGTAGGTCATCGAGCTTTCGGCATAGAACGGCAGCGCATAGAGCTTGCCATCGACCGTCAGACCCTCGCGCACCGGCTTGATCAGGTCGGCTTCATCGTAATCCGCCGGCAGGCCGCTCATCGGCGCCAGCCAGCCCTTCTTGGCCCAGATCGGCGCTTCATATGCACCGATGGTCATCAGGTCGAACTGGCCGCTGTTGGTGGCGATGTCGGTGGTCAGGCGCTGGCGCAGCACGCTTTCTTCCATGGTGACCCAGCGCAGCTTGATGTCGGGATTGGCCTTCTCGAACGCCGGTGCCAGCTTCTGCAGTTCGATCATGTCGGGATTGTTGATGGAAGCGATGTTCAGCGTCACCGGCTCGGCTTGCGCCAGGGTGGCGGCAAACAGCGACGAGACGGCCGCAGCGGCCAGGGTGAAGCGAACACGGGTGAAGCCGGACGCACGGGTGCGCACGAGTTTGGACATGCTGGTCTCCGAATGTTATGTGCCCTCCTGCACGTTCTTCCTGGGTGGCAGCGGCCGGTGAGGCCCGTGCACACATGCAGGGGAAGGCGGTTTTCGTGAACGACGTTTGAGCAAATATTATTTTTATGGGCAAATATTCATCGATTCTCGAATTTGTGTCAAGCATTTGCTTTTTTATTGAGCAATTGCCCAACCTTGGCAATAATGAAGCGGTCAACAAGCCGTAAAATGGCGACCCATCGGGGAATTCACCGCAATCAACATCAAGGACAGCACAAGCCCGCGCCCGCAGTGCGGCCGGGCCGGCTGGCGAGGAGAACATGTCTAGCAGCGCATCCAAACTGGACCTGGCGGCGCGTGCCGCGTGGATGTACTACGTGGCCGGCAACACCCAGAACGAAATCGCCGAGCGGCTCGGCATCTCGCGCCAGATGGCGCAGCGCATGGTGGCCTATGCGGCCGATGCCAACCTGGTCAAGGTGCAGATCACGCATCCGGTCTCGTCCTGCCTGGAACTGGCGCAGGGCCTGCAGGAGCGTTACGGGCTGGAAGTCTGCCGGGTGGTGCCGGGCGCGGGCGGTGCGGACAATCCCAACGAATCGCAGGAAGTGCAGCAGATGCTGGCCGTGGCCGGCGCCGAGGTGATGGAGCAATACCTCAGTTCGGAAGCACCGCTGGTGGTCAACGTCGGCTCGGGCCGCACGCTCAAGGCGGCCATCGAGCGGCTCTCGGAACTGGAACGCCCGCAACACCAGATCGTCTCGATGATCGGCGCCTTCGCTTCCGACGGCTCGGCCAACCGCTATGACGTGGCCCTGCAAGCGGCCGAAAAACTGGGCGCGCGCTTCTACCTGCTGCCCGCCCCGCGCGTGGCCGAGAGCGAGAGCGACCGCCAGCAATGGTGCAACCATCGCGCCTACAAGATCGTGACCGGCCTGGCCGAACGGGCCGATGTGACCTTCCTGGGCATCGGCACCATCGCCTTGCAGGGAGCCATGCACGAAGACGGTTTCATCGACGATGAGGAAGTGGCCGACCTGCAGCGCCAGGGCGCCGTGGGCGAGATGATCTGCCACGCCTTCGACGTCGATGGTGCCATGCTGCCCTCCTCGCTGGCCGCGCGCGTGACCACGCCGCCGCTGACGCAGGCACCGCAGAGGCCGGTGATTGCGCTCTCGGGCGGCAGCAAGAAAGCCGAGGCCGTGCGCGCGGCCTTGCGCGGCGGCTGGCTGACCGGCCTGGTGACCGATGAAACCTGCGCACGCCATGCCTTGCAAGACTGAACCGACAATCCATTTCTTACCCACACAACGACAAGCCCACGGAGACCAGCATGACCCAGAGCGCCGCATTCGTCGTCTTCGGCGAAGCCCTGACCGATTTCATCCGCCAGCCTGACGGCCAGTGGCACGCCATTCCTGGTGGTGCCTGCTGGAACGTCGCGCGCGCCGCCGCCCGCCTGGGCGTGCCCACCGGTTATGCCGGCAGCGTCAGCACCGACGTCTTCGGCGCAGAACTGTACGCCCTCACCGAAGCGGCCGGGCTGGACATGCGCTTCACCCAGCAGCACGCCAAGGCGCCGCTGCTGGCCATGGTGACCTCAACCACGCCGCCCGATTACTTCTTCATCGGCGACGACAGCGCCGACCTGCATTTCGACCCGCAGCGCCTGCCGCCCGGATGGATGGACGAGGCCCGCGTACTGCACTTCGGCTGCATCAGCCTGGCCCGCGAACCGCTGGCCTCGCGCCTGTTGCAGATCGCCCGGGAGGCGGCGCTGCGCAACAAGAAGATCGCCTTCGATCCCAACTGGCGCAAGCTCATGGACAGTCCGTCCTATCGCATCCTGTTGCAGCAGTTGCTGTCGCTGTCGCATTACGTGAAGGTGTCTGATGAAGACCTGGAGCGCCTCTTCCCCGGCGACGGCAATGCCCTGGCCACCCTGCAATCCCTGGCCCCGCAGGCCGAGATCCTGTACACGCTGGGTGCCAGGGGAATGCAATGGATCAAGGGCGAGCAAGTGATCGACCAGCCCGCCTATCGCGTCGAGGTCGTCGATACCGTCGGTTGCGGCGATGCCTCCATGGGCGGCTGGATCGCCAGCCAGTTGCGCCAGCTGGAAGCGCCGGCCCAGGTTCACCTGCAATGTGCGGCGGCTGGCGCGGCCATTGCGGCTTCCAAGGCCGGTGCCTATGCCGCCACCTGGGAGGAAGTGCAAGCCATGATCCAACGCGGATGACCAAAATTTTACAAAAAACTTCACCCCGGCCGGGAGGCCTGCCCTCCCGGCCGCATCTGGCCTAGGCCCCTGCCAGTTCCTTCACAAATGCCTGCTCAGTGCGCAAGGCGCCAGCCCCAACGTGCGCCTTCGGCTGGTCCCGGACCCGGTTAAAATTCTGGTTTCCGAGTCAGTCCCCTCCCCCCATGAAGAAGCCACATCTGCGCGCCATCAGCATCAGCGACACCGAACAGGACGCGCCCCTCTCGCAAGCACAGAAGAAGTTCAATGACCTGATCAAGCAGATCGGCAAGCGGCGTGCTGGTCTGCAGGAATGGGAGAGTGCCATGGCCGAGTTCCAGAAGAAATACATCGATCAATTCCTGCCGCTGGACCGAGAGTTACAAGAGCTCAACGGCAAGCTGGTCCGACGCCTCCATGAAGCATGGTCGCAAAAAGGCGTGACCAAGGGTGAGCGCGCCATGCTCTCGGAAATGATCGCCGACATAGCGCATAGCCTGTTGGGAAAGCATGACGATCCTGAACTCAAGCTCATCTACAACCAGCACAGTGCATCCGACTATGATCTTGAAGCTGAAGCGGAACTGAACGAGGTCAAGCAGGTGATCGAAGAGATGCTGGACATTGATCTCGGTGACGATCTTGGCAGTGGGACGCCGGAAGAGATCATGCAGAAAATGGAGGCCATGCTCGAAGAGAGGGAGCGGGAGCAGATGGCGGCCGAGCAAGCGCGCGAAGAGCGCCGCGCGAGCCGCAAGAAATCGCCGCGCCAGCGCGCGGCCGAAGTCAAGCGCGAGACTGAACGCACCGAACTGAGCCAATCCATCCGTGCGGTCTACCGCAAGCTGGCCAGCGCCTTGCATCCCGACCGCGAACCCGACGCCGCCGAGCGTGACCGCAAGACCCAGCTGATGCAGCAGGTCAACCAGGCCTATGAAAAGAATGACCTGTTGAGATTGCTTGAGCTCCAGCTGGAACTGGAACATATCGACCAGGGTGCATTGAACGGCATCAGTGCCGAGCGCTTGAAGCATTACAACCAGATTCTCAAGGAACAGCTGGTCGAGCTGGATCAGGAGCTATTCCACGTCGAGCAGCATTTCAAGCAGAGCTATGGCATGCCACCCTATGCGCGCGTGTCACCCAAGGGCATCGTGCGCGATCTGAACAAGGAGATGACCTGGATGCGGGAAGACGGCAAGGCGTTGCGGTCGGCGTTGGCGTCGTTTGAGGATGTGCAGCAGATCAAGGCTTGGTTGAAGCAGGGGAAGCGGCGGGGGATGGGGGAGTTTTGAGGTGATTGTTGTGGGGGGCTGGGGAAATTGCTGCCGGTGATGATGGCGGATGCTAGCTGCCCCTGCCGTGGCACTACCTTCCGCGCCGCTTTAGCTCAAAGATTTTTTTAGGTGTGCTTTCAGCCTTCCAGCGATCTGGGAGTATGCTTCCTCTAATAAACCCATCTTTATCTTACGCTCAATGGCTAAATATTCTCGATGGTTGCGTCACGCCTTCAACCGTTGAAACTTAACGTTAGCTATCATCTTCGCGTTCCACATATCCAGACGAAGATATCACCGCCAATGCAGTAATTATCTGATCTGGAAATTCTGTTAAGTCACCATATCCAGTGACCTCAACACCGCCATATTGGGGGTCGGTGTAGAACCATTCCTCCACCTGATCATAATGTAGGCGAGAATAAGACAACAAACTCCCAACTAAGTCGCCCAACCCAATATCTCCAGGCATTTTGCCACGATAAATATTCTGGGGTCTTTCTCCATCTCTAAGTTTTTCAAAATGCCATATCTTAACTGCATGCACTTTTTTTTCCCGGATAACAATTCCCAATGCTCTTGGATTAGCTCCAGCATGATCAGGACTATCGAAGAAAAAATGCCAATTGGTCAGATCCCGTTGATTAACACTAAATAGGTAAGTTTCCGTCCCGTCCACATTAGTAATTTTTTTCAAATTTAGGACTGGAGATTCAGAAAATTGGTATAAATTATTTCCGCGCTCCAAAAGATAAATTTGCAACAACTCATTAAGATCATCAACATCTAATCCGAGAGGAATTCCGGCTATGGAATGGGAAGAAATGATTGGTGCATTCCAGGAAATCGAGAGATCATCTTTTTTTTTCATTTTTTAGGAAACCATGTGTTTGTCTTTACGTCAAAGAGCACTTCCTGACCGATGGCCGGTGATCTGCTGCACCTGGCGCTGGACCAGTTGCTGTTCGTAGAAAACACCCCCAGTTGCCGCACGCTAGCCGTGGCGCCCAGCTGGTTCAGCATGAACCCCGATGACAGCCAGTCGCGCGTGCCCAAAAACTGCGGATCGGCCTGCACCAGGAAGCGCTGCGTCGGGCCATTTCCCGGTCTACCGCTCGTACATTTCTATGCCAGCCTGATACGCGTCATCATGCTCGCCTACTTGAAACGCAAAGGCTATATAGTCGTCCAAAACTCTGGATTCACTTAAAAAAATCCTCCAGAATTTTTTCTTGCTACGACTGATAATCTTCGAATTCCCAAGAAGCAACGCGACTAACTTTTTTTGCCAGAGAGTGCCAATCACCACCGACACAGGATACTAAATATTTTTCAATTTCATTTTTTATAGCACTAAGATCATATTCAAAAACAATAAGCATATGCCTTCCCCAAACCGCGCTCTTATTGCCATATTCAGATTTGATCCAATCAGGTGTGCAAATTAGCAACTGGAATATTTCCGACCCGTCCTCTTCGTCAGGACCAATTAGTATTGATGCCCAAAAACCAAAATTTCTTTCATCTTCCGGCCAGTAATTTCGTAAATCGATATCTGACGAAAAAAATTCTTTTAGCTTAGCTTTCATATCAATCTTTCTTAATATTTAAATGGCCATTGTTTTGCCAAGCACCTTTTGCTATATCTCTAGACTCAAAGTTTGCTTGGATCCCTGTTGTCGCATATGGGCTATTCGGTTTTCTTGAAGGTGGTCTGTATTGTCTTAGTCCATCTGAACTAACTAGCGTGCGCCCATCGCTTGCCAACGTAGCGCCTTCACCCACCCATGCCTGCCCCAGACGATTTGCCTGTTCTTCTGTAGCAACACCTAGTCCGAAATTACCTTTGGTTCGTGTTGCCTGTCTCAATATGTTTATTTCTTGAGCTGTAGCCTCGGCAATTTTGGCGGCTTTAAGCGCGTCCTCCAATGCCGTTCCAACCTTACCAATAGTTCCCGCCGGCGTAGGGCTCATCGTCGCCAGCACATCCCCCATTATCTTGCCCAGCGCGACAGCATCGCCTTTTTCATATGCCTGTGCCATGGCTTCGCGGCGTACTGCTCCCGCACCGTCGAGAGCTTGCGCGATTAGGTCCGGGTTATCAATCAATTTTCCCAGTGTGGCATAGGCCTCCACCACGCCAGCTTCGATTTTCTCACGCGAGGCCTGATCGCCTTGGGCTGCGATGAGTAGCGTGCCGATGCTCTTGGCCAGTTTGGCAGCGACCTCCGCGACACCTTGTACTACACCGCTCGCATGAGCTAGGTTAGACATAGTGCCATCCGCTTGGGTCAACGTATGCTGCTTGTCTGCCCAGCCTTCAAGATCGGCTCTGGCATTGCCGTACCGAATTATATCGGCAGCAGCTTGCCGCACATCTTGGCGCACAGCGTTGCAAGCGGAACTGGTGTTACCGTTACAGGCATCTAGTGCAATATCGCGTTCCTTATCCAAGGCTTCCAGACGCCGAACTTCGCCACAAGCAGGGCTGCTACCGCTTCCGGTAGGACAGGCTTTGCGCGCCTTGGAAAGTGCTTCAATTTCCTCGTGCTTAAGATAATTATTTACAACCTCGTTGTAAGCCGCCGCCCCACCCGCAGCCCCACCAACAGCCGCACCCACCAAGGTACTCGACAATCCCGTCAACGCCTTCGCCAACTCAGGATCAACACCCGCCTCCTTCAAGGCTGATGCTACGTTTGGCGCCGTCAAGGTTCCCGCTGCTGCTCCAGCCGCCCCGGCAACACCTCCCGTCATCCCACCCACAATGGTGTGTGCCAGAACCCGCATCGTCCCATCCGGTCCCCAGTTGCTTTCAAGTGCGCTGGCCTGATCATTGAGTTCCTTTGCGACGGCTGGATCGGTTGCTGCGTTTGCCTGCGTACGCAAGGCAGCCGCCTTCTTCGTCTGCTCTTCCGCATAGTCCCCAATCAACTTGGAAGCCTGCTGCCCAAACGCCTGTGTAATCTTGGCCTGCGCCTCCACATCCTCACGCAGCTGATTACCATCCCAATTCTTCGCCAAGCTATTGCTGCTGTCCTTGCCAGTGCGCACAGACGTATCCAACGAGGCAACAGCCTGATCCGGACTCTGGCCGGTCTTCGCCTGCTGCGTCTGTGCATCGGTGATCTTCACAGCACCACCAGAAACACCACTACGCGTCACGCTCGTCTCGCTACCCGAGGCATTCCCGATACCGATGCCGCCACCCGGCGTGCCTTGTGAGGTGCCAGCACTCACACTCTGACTCTCCGCCGAGTATTGGCTCCGATTCTGGATATCACTGCTGGTCAGCGTTCCCGTGGTCAGGCTGTTCTTGCCCTGCTCCACCGCCTGATCGGTACTGGCAATCTGGGCACCCTTCAGGTCTGTGTTGCCCTTGATGTTGATCTGGAATCCGCCATTACCCGCAGTAATCCCAGATTGCTGCCCCACACTCGCATAGTCCGCATCCACCCGACTACGGCTGGCACTGACACTGGCGCCCGAGCCATACCCGATGGTGGCACTCCCCCCGATACTCTGATCCCGGCTCTTGAAGCTGCTGGTGTCCTGCACACTGGCAATGTTCAGATCACGCCCCACATTGGCCACCACCTGCTCACCTGCCACGGTGGCGCCCACCAGATTCGTATCGCGTCCCGAATCGATATTGACCTTCCCACCCGCACGCACTTGGCTCATGACGTTGGACACGTCCTTGCCATCGCTATTGCCGCGACTACCCGCAGCATTGGCCGTAAAACCAAACTGAGTCTTGGTCCCAAACTGCGCAGTAAAACCGACGCCCCACGAAGACGATGACCGGTCACTATGCTGTTCGTCCGTATTTTGCGCGGCAATCAGACTGATATCGTTGTCCGCCTTCAGCGCCAGATTACCCTTGGCATTGATATCGCTGCCCGCAATGGTGATGTTGCTATTGGCCCCGTCGCCTGTGGCGCGGATGCTCATGTTGCCACCCGAAGCAACGGTAGAGCCGCGTTGCGTCACCGTATTCTGTTCACTACGGCTACCGTTCTGGCTACTGCCCGCCATGACGCTGATGCCGATGTTGCCACTGCCATCGGCAGACGCTTTTTGCGCAGCTCCCAACGCGCTATACACCGACATGCCCGCCGTCGCCGCCGCCAATGCCTGCGCCCGGCCACTCTTGGTCTTGCTCGCGGCGTCGGCCATCTGGTCTACCGACTGCATCGCCGAGATCACCGGGCTGGTCACGGATAGGGTCACTCCGCTTTGCTTGAACTTGTCTTCGGTGACGGTTCGGCTTGCTTGTTCTGCCGCCTTGATCTCTACCGACTTGGCCGCAATATCGACATCCCCCTTCGGCGCCATCACATCGCTACCAACCTGTGTATAGCGATTCCCCGCCACGATACTGACGTTGCCTTCGACGCTACCCACCGTCGACGCAGCCGCCGTCTTGCTCTGTCCATCCACGTCCTGGCTCTGCATGCGGCTACCCACCGTCACCCCAAAGCCCGCCCCCATCACCCCGCTCTTGGTCTCCTGACGGAAGTTGCGCTGCGTGCTGGTATCGGTCGCGGCCGCGATGTTCACGTTGTTGCCCGCGACCACCGCCGTACCTTGGGTAGACACCACATCGCTGCCCGTCACGTTCACATCATTGCCCGCCTGCACCGCCACGGTATTGCCCGAGAAGGTGCTACCCACCTGCCGGCTGTAGCTGCTGGAATCATCGGTCTTGACCGAGGTGGCCGTGAGCAAACCGCCCGAACTGTGCTGGTGTTCATCCCGCGCGCTGCCCGATTCGTTGGCCGTCTCGATGCGCACATCCCGGCCCGCCGCTGCACTGAGTTGCCCCTCGGCCACGACCTGTGCGCCCTTGCTCACCACGTCCTGGCCCGCGCGGATGCTGATGTTGTTGCCGCTGACTTGCGTGCTCACGTCCTTGCTGCCGGTGAGCGTGGCGCGGTTTACGCCGCTCTCGCTGATGCCGTGGGCGCCGTTGGACTGGTCGACCAGATTCGGTCCAGTGAACGTTCCGACCCAGTTCGAGGCACCGCTGTCGTTGGCCCAGCTGATCTGCTGCCGGAAGTTCTCGTTGACCGTACCCAAGGTTACGTTGCGGCCTGCGGCCAGGCTGACGTCGCCCGTGCCTGCAACCACGGCCGCATTGGCTGTTACGTCACGGCCTGCGGCCATCGTGATGTTCTTGCCGCTGACACTGGCGACCTGGTTGATGTTGGTGCCGCTGGTGACGGCATTGGCGGTGTTGACGCTGGTGCTGTTGACGTTGATGTCGCGTCCGGCCGCCAGCGTGACGCTGCTGCTACCGTCGATGGCGCCGCCCAGGTTGTTGACGTCCTGAGCAGCCGCCACCGTCACCGCACTGCCACTGATACGCCCACCCAGGTTCTGCACATTATTGCCCGCCAGCGACACACTCTGTCGCCCAGCAATCGTGCCACCGCTGTTGACAATATCCTGCGCCGTCTGGAAGGCCACGTCATTGCCCGCGATCAGCGTGCCCTGGCCGGTTACTTCCACATTCGAGGCGTGGATGTAGACCTGCGGCACCAGCACTTCCTGCGTACTGCCATCGGCCAGCGTCACGTTCTGCTTGACCAGCCAGACGATATCGGTCTTCAGTTCCGCAATCTGCGCATCGGTCAGCGCCACGCCCACGGTGTAGTGATTGGCTTGCGCCACCTGCACACCCGCGTTCATCAAGGCCTGGTATTGCGCTTCATTGCTGCTGTATCCGGCCAGATACCGCTGGCCGGTGATCTGCTGCACCTGGCGCTGGACCAGTTGCTGTTCGTAGAAACCATCACCCAGTTGCCGCACGCTGGCCGTGGCGCCCAGTTGGTTCAGCATGAAGTCCGATGACAGCCAGTTGCGCGTGCCCACAAACTGCGGATCGGTCTGCACCAGATAGCGCTGCGCCGGGCCCGCGTTGATGCGGTAGAGCGCATTGTTGGGCAGCGTCAGGTCCAGATTGGCGATGCGGATACTGGCCGCACCCGCCGTGGCACCCGATGCACCGGATACCGACGAAGCCACAGCACGCACTGAATTCTGCCGATTCGGTCCGGCATCGCTGGTCGGGGTGATGTCCAGCTGGAAGTTGGTGACGATGTCCTGCGACTGATAATCCGCCCCGTCATAGCGGCGATCATCGGCGCTGAAGGTGTGGCTCTTGATGTAGGTGTAGCTGGCCGAGCCCGTCGAGACCACGCGCTGGCGGCCCAGCGGGCCGGTGTTGTTGATGGCCGTGCCGTTGACGCTATCGCCGGCCAGCGTGCCGCCCGCAATGACCTGGCTGGCGTAATTGTTGACGCTGCCGGCCACCAGGTTCATGTTGCCGCCCGAGGTGATCATGCCCGGATCGCTCTTGGTGACGACCGTGCGGGTGATCTGCTCGGTGCCGTCGTAGATGGTCCATTCGCGGTAGGAGCGGCTATTGACGTTGTTGTTGAAGGCGGTGATCTTGTCGTTGAGCTGTAAGAGCGCCGCGATGTAGGCATCTTGCTGGGGCTTCCAGACGTCATAGGCCGCTTTCCATTTCGCGTAGACGGCCGGATCGACCGGCACCGTGACGCAAGATTCGTAACAGGCCTCACTAGGGCGAGGCTCCGCGCCAGGACCGGGGCCAGGATCGACTGCCGGTGGCGTCACACCCATGACCGACCAGATGCGGTCACCCACCTTATAGTTGATGACCTCAGGGTAGGAGACAGGGTCGGAGTCACCACCGCCTCCCGAGCTGGAGGCCGGGGTATAGGCTATCGCCACGGCATTGTCACCACGGTCCCCACGCGAATAATCAAACGGCGGTCCATAGCGCTCAGCCGGATAGGCGGCCGATGGCAGCAGCAGGCGATAGTTGTCCTCATCGCCCATGGCGCGCCAGTTGGCGGCATCGAGGATTTCTCCGGAACCCCGGTTGTAGAGCCAGGCCGACTTGGAATCCAGCAACTGCGACGACCCGTTGAGCCGGAAGTTGACGATGCGATTGCCCGGCCCCGTCTGATCCGTCGTCTCCAGATGCGCATTGGTGTTGTTGATGGCCCCCGCCGCCATGGTGAGATTGCCATCCGCATTGATGGTCGCGCTGCTGTTGTTGACCTCGCGCGCACTGCCGGTGGCGCGCTTGCTGGCATCGAGCGCCCCGCCAATGGCCATGTCTCCCGCCGAGTAGATCAGCGCGTGCTCGCTGTTGTTGATGACGCCCGCGCCAATATCGAGCCGGTTGCGTGCCGCAATGACCGGCGCGCTGGTGACACCATCCACCGTCTCGGCCTGGTTGTTCAACACGTCCGCACCGATGGCGATGTTGTCGCCATAGATGCGGCCGGTGCCGATGTTGTTGACGGTGCTGCTCTCGATGACGGTGTTGACGCCATCGATCAGGCCACGGTTGATGAAGGTGTGGATGTCGGTGGCCTTGAGCCTCACCGTATTGCCCACCAGTGAGCCGCTGGCCTGGTTGTCGATGGTGGCGGCCGTCAGCATGAGCGTGCCGCCCGCACCGACCGCGCCGGCATTGGTAAAGGTGCCGGCCGTGCGCAGGTCGATGTCGCCACTGGCCCCTATCTGGCCGGTATGAAGAATCGATGCTACCAGGTCCAGGCGCAGGTCTTTCTGGCTCAAGAGCTTGCCGCTGCCGGTGAAGGAATAGGCTAAAACGCTGGCCTGCTGTCCGGCGATGATAGTGCCGTTGCTGTTGTCCACGGCCAGCGTGCGGTTGGCGGGGTTGGCGTCAGTCAGGCTGGCGCTGTGGGTGGCGGAGATGAGGCCAGCGGTGTTGTCGATGCGAGCGCTGGCGGTGAGCGCAATGGCGTCGCCCCGCAGCGCACCCTGGCGGTTGCTGATGTCGGCCGCCGCGATGTTGACGGTGGCGCCTTCCATGCCCTGGTCCTGGCCTTGGGTGCTGTCGTTGCGCACGGACGCGGCCTGCACGTTGACGGTGCCATCCGAACGCATCAGGCCGCCGCTGTTGTCCACGCTGCCGCTGCCGGCCTGGATGTCCATGCCCTGCTTCGCCTGCATCACACCGCCGCGATTGCTGGTGCCATTGCTGTCCACCGCCAGGCTGCCATTGGCGCCGATCACGCCGGCATCGTTGTCGAGGCTGGCGGTCTTGAGGCTGATGTCGCCGTTGGACGAGACATTGCCGCGATTGACCAGCGTGCCTGCAGCAACGCTCAGCGGCCCTTGCGCGACGATGCCGCGCGTGCTGCCGGAATGAGTGTTACGCACGGTGCTGCTGCCGGCGTCGATGCTCAGTGCATCGCCCGCTTGCAGCAGGCCGCCGTCATTGCCGAGCTCGCCGCTGCGAATGTCCAGCTTGCCTTGCGCAACGATGTTGCCGCCACCGTTATCGAGGGTGCCGCTGGCCACGTGCAGGTCACCCTGCGCACTGATCTGGCCCTGGCGGTTGTCGAGCGCCTGCTGTTGGCTGTCGATGCGCAGCTCATTGCCGCTGAGGCTGCCATTGTGGTTGTCGATGCCGGCGGCCTTCAGGGTGAGCGATTGCGCCGCGCTGACCTGGCCCTGGTTGCTGACCGTCCCGCTGGCCGCCACGCTGACGGCATCGCGGCTGGACGCCAGCGTGCCCCGGTTGGAGAGGTTCGCGGCCTGCACCTCCACACTGCCATTGGCGCCTACCGTGCCGCTGTTGGTCACGCCCTGTGCGGCGTCGATGCGCAGGCGGTCACCGGCATTGAGGCCGCCGCTGTTGTCCAGGCTGCCCACCTTGAGGCCGACGGACTGCGCGGCTTCGATGCGGCCGCTGTTGTTCGTGCCGGCGCTGGTGGCGACGTTCAATGCGCCTTGGCTCGCTCGCAAGGTGCCGCTGTTGTCCAGGGTGGCGGCGTTGATGCTGGCCTCGCCCGTGGCCTGCAGCGTGCCGCTGTTGCGGATGCCATTGGCAGCCTGCACCGCCAGGGTGGTGCTGCTGCCGATGTTGTTGCGGTTGTCGAGGCTGCCCGCAGCGATCTGTACACCACCCTCGCCACCGATGCTGCCGTTGTTCTGCACCGCCCCGCTGGCTTGCACGGCCAGTGTGCCGGCGCTGGCGATGCTGCCGCTGTTGTCCACGGTGCTGGTGTTGAGCGTGGCGGCGCTGTTGCTGCCCAGCTCGCCGGTATTGCTGACGCCGCCCGTGGTCTGCACCGCCAGCAGGCCATTGGCCGTGATGCTGCCGCTGTTCTCCAGGCGGCCATCGGCGGTCACCACGGCCTGCCCCACCGAGGCGCCGATGCTGCCGGCATTGCGCACGCCCACACCGTGCTCGGTGGAGGTCAGGTAGATGTGCCCGGCATACATGCCGCCCAGTTGCGCCACGTCGATGGCCACGGCCGGTGCAGCGTCGGTAGGGGCCACGCCGGGGACCACGCTGGCGTGATCCGCACTCACCGTGTTCAGGCCCGCACTGACCTTCAGTTCCGGCGCCCAGAGGCCGGCATTGACCTGCACCGCACGCGCGATGATCTCGGCGTAGTCGGTGCGGCTGGCATCCATGCCATTGCCCTCGATGCTGACCGCTCCGCTGGCCACGCGATAGCTCTCCAGATTGCCGTTGACGAGTTGCGGCACGCCCGTGGTAAGCGTGGCGCGACTGGCATTGATGAAGCCGCAGCCCGAGCAGGTGATGCCGGCCGGATTGGCCACCACCACCTGCGCCCGCGCCCCGGCCACTTCGAGGTAGCCGCGCAGGTAGCTGGGGTTGGCCGAATTGACCTGGTTGACGATCACCCTGGCCGCCCCCGTGGCCAGCCAGGGATTGCCGGCCACGTAGCCACCGAGCTGGGTGGCCGTGGTGCCCTGGGCATTGTTGAGGATGGCGCCGTTGGCACCGACGTCGAATTGCCGGTAGCGGTTGAGCGATACGCCGGCTGCACTGGGCGTCTGGATGTTGATCACCGGTACGCCATTGGGCGTGACCAGCACGGTGGGCTGCTGGGTGCGCGGGGCGTTGCGGTCGCCCAGGATCTGCGCATGCGCCACCGTGTTCATGACCAGGGCCAGCGCCACGGACAGCAGCGAAAAGCGCAGGGCCGACGGTAACAGGTCCGGCATCCCTGCAGCACCGGCCGAGGACCGGCCAGGGTGCTGGATGCTGGAGGCGATTTCTGCAACGGCCATCAGGTGGCCGCGATGCCGGTTGAAAACCAGCTTGTAACGCTGACGGTTCATGAACACCCCGGGTTTTGTTGTCGTTATGACCGGCCGTCGATTCGTTGTTTGTCGTTGCCGGTTGGCAAGATTTTGCTTGCCAGGTGCAGGATGTTAATTTAGGTTAACGAGGAAGGGTGATTTTTCAGTACGCGAGAAGGTTTCTTGTCGGCAAAACCCAACAGTTGTTTTTATTTCATTACATTTTCTTTTGATGCCTTGCCTGGCGCGGCTTTGGAGGGTGCGCAGCCACCAGGACAATGGGCCATTCAGGAACCGAAGCAGAAACGAAAAACGCCCCGTTGCCTGCAAAAGCAACGGGGCGTTTCCCTGATCAACACCGGCGCAAAAACCTTAGATTTTCTCCAGCTTGGCCACCGACAAATCCAGCAACTTCATGCCGAACTTGCCGAAGTTGATCTGCGCCCGCGCCGCCCCGCCACCGCCTTCGATGTTGACGATGACACCCTCGCCAAACTTGGCATGCGATACGTTCTGGCCGATGCGCCAGCCGGAATCGGTCTGGCGCGTGAAGCTCTGGGCAATCTTGTTGTTGCCCGCCTCCGGTACTTCATCCCAGGCCGACTTCGGGTTGGCGAACCAGTGATGCTGGGCGATCTTGGGCGAGAGCCATTTGATGGATTGCTCCGGCATCTCGTCGAAGAAGCGTGAACGCATGTTGTAGCGGGTCTGGCCGTGCAGCATGCGGGTCTGCGAGAAGGTCATGAACAGACGCTTCCTCGCCCGCGTGATGGCCACGTACATCAGGCGGCGCTCTTCTTCCACGCCACCCTCTTCCTTGGCGCTGTTCTCGTGCGGGAACAGGCCCTCTTCCATGCCGGTGATGAAGACCGCATCGAACTCCAGCCCCTTGGCCGAGTGCACCGTCATCAGCTGCAAGGCATCCTGGCCGGCCTGGGCCTGGTTGTCGCCCGCCTCCAGCGAGGCATGCGAGAGGAAGGCCGACAGCGGCGACATGATGGTCACCAGCGGGGCATCGGCATCGAGCACCTCCACGCCATCGGCCGTGGTGATGGCCGTACCGGCCGTGGCTTGCGCCTGCGGTCCGAGGAAGGCCGGGGCATCCAGGCCATAGCCCTCTTCGGAGACAAATAGCGTAGCAGCACTCACTAATTGCTCCAGGTTCTCGATGCGGTCGGCGCCTTCCTTTTCGTTGCGATAGTGGGTCATCAAACCGGACAGGTCCAGCACCACCTTGACCATTTCCGGCAAGGGCAGGTGCTGGGTTTCGAAGCGCGCGCCTTCGATCAGCTTGATGAAGGCGTTCAGCGACGAACCCGCCTTGCCCGCCACATAAGGCACCGCCGCATAGAGCGAGCAGCCATACTGGCGTGCCGCATCCTGCAAGGATTCCATGGCCTTGGCACCGATGCCGCGCGTGGGGAAATTGACCACGCGCAGGAAGGCCGAATCATTGTGCAGGTTGTCCATCAACTGCAGATAGGCAATCGCGTGCTTGATTTCGGCGCGCTCGAAGAAGCGCTGGCCACCATAGACGCGATAGGGAATGGCCGAACTGAACAAGGCATGTTCCAGCACCCGCGACTGCGCATTGGAACGATAGAGGATGGCGATCTCGCTACGCGCCCAGCCTTCGGCGATCAAGTCCTTGACCTGCTCGATGATCCATTGCGCTTCCTGAAGATCGCTGGTGGCTTCATAGACACGCACCTGCTCGCCGTGGCCGGCATCGGTGCGCAGGTTCTTGCCCAGGCGCTTGCTGTTGTTGGCGATCAGTTCGTTGGCGGTGTCCAGGATGTGGCCATGCGAGCGGTAGTTCTGCTCCAGCTTGATCAGGTTCTGGACATGGAATTCCTGCTCGAAGGCCTGCATGTTGCCCACGTTGGCGCCACGGAAGGCGTAGATGCTCTGGTCATCATCACCCACCGCAAAGACGGCATTGTGCTGGCCGGCCATGAGTTTCAACCACTTGTATTGCAGGTCGTTGGTGTCCTGGAACTCATCGACCAGGATGTGGCGGAAGCGGCCCTGGTAGTGCTCGCGCAACGGCTGGTTGCGCGAGAGCAATTCATAGGTGCGCAAGAGCAGCTCGGCAAAATCGACCACGCCTTCGCGCTGGCACTGCTGGTCGTAGAGCTCATAGAGTTCGACGAACTTGCGGTTGTAGTCGTCGTAGGCATCCACGTCCTTGGCGCGCAGGCCTTGATCCTTGGCGCTGTTGATGAAGTACATCAGGTTGCGCGGCGGGTATTTTTCATCGTCCACGTTCATCTGCTTCAACAGGCGCTTGATGGCCGAGAGCTGGTCTTGCGTATCCAGGATCTGGAAGGTCTGCGGCAGTCCCGCATCCTTGTGATGCGCGCGCAGCAGGCGGTTGCAGAGGCCGTGGAAGGTGCCGATCCACATGCCGCGCGTATTGATGGGCAGCATGCCCGACAGGCGCGCGGTCATTTCCTTGGCGGCCTTGTTGGTGAAGGTCACCGCCAGGATGCCCGAGGGCGAGACCTGCCCGGTCTGGATGAGCCAGGCGATGCGGGTGGTCAGCACGCGGGTCTTGCCGGAACCGGCACCGGCCAGGATCAGCGCCGATTGCGCGGGCAGCGTCACGGCGGCGAGCTGCTCTTCGTTGAGGTTGTGGAGAAGATTTTGCATCCCGCGATTATAAAGGGCGCATACCATGACCGGGCGGGCAGGCGCAGCGCTATACTGCGGGGGCTTTGATTTATCCACAGCCGTTTTCTGCATACGACTCTTTCGCCCATGCGCCGCCTGTCTCCTGCCGCCCTCCCCGCCCTCGCTCTCATCGCCCTGCTGCTCAGCGCCTGCGCCACGCCGCCACCGGCCACGCGCAGCGACGTCGAGCAATTGCTGACACTGCAGAAGGCCCGCCTGGACGTGGCCGCCCCGGTGGCGCGCAGCAAGTGGAATTCGCATGCGCCCATCGATGACCCGGCGCGTGAAGGCGTGATCCTGGATGACGTATCGGCCCGGGCGCAGAAGCTGGGCTTGAATGCGGACTGGACGCGCCGCTTCTTCCAGGACCAGTTCGAGGCCGGCAAGATCGTGCAGCGCGACCTGCATCGGCAGTGGCGCGTCGAACAACGCCCGCCCTTCGCCAATCCGCCTGACCTGGCACTGCAGGTGCGCCCGGTGCTGGACCGTCTCACCCCCGACCTGCTCAACGCCCTGGCCCGCCTCAACGGACACTGGTGCGAACCCGGCGTGCAGCGCGACCTGGCCGAGCTGGAACCGGAAATACTCGGCGCCGACTATGCACCGGCGGTGCGCGAGCGGGCTGTCGAGGCACTGCGCTGCGAGCGCTGAGTTGAAGCCTTGTGACAACATTACGTCGCACAAAAACGACTAAGTTGCTGAATTGACAGGCAAAAATCTTTTGCTGTCCTGCAGCATTTTTGTGACGGGAGTAAAATTCGCCCAGCTGTTCACGTGCACACCTGCGCGCGCGGCCTCGCATGCCGGCCTGCGGTTCGGTTCGCATTCCGGCTTCACATTCCGATTTTCCCGCCATGTCCGACGATTCCTGTAGTCCCAGTTCTTCCGGCACGTCCGTGCCTGCTGCCGCGCCGCGTCCGCTGGCGCCGGCCAAGGTCACCCTGAAGATCATTTCCACTGCGCTGTTCACCTTCCTGGTCTATCTGGCCATCGGTATTCCGATGGCGGTGCTGCCGGGTTACATCCACCTGGACCTGGGCTATAGCTCGGTGATCGCCGGGCTGGGGATCAGCGTGCAGTACTTCGCCACCTTCGTCAGCCGCGCCAATGCCGGCCGCATGATCGATACCATGGGCGCCAAGCACACCGTCATGCGCGGCATGTTGCTGTGCTCGGCCAGCGGTGGCTTGCTGCTGCTGTCCGCCCTGGCGCAGCCGCTGCCCTTCCTGTCGCTGGTGCTGCTGTTTGCCAGCCGGCTCCTGCTGGGCCTGGGCGAGAGCCTGGTCGGCACCGGTGCCATCATGTGGGGCGTGGGCCGCGTGGGTTCGGAACATACCGCCAAGATGATTTCCTGGAGCGGCATCGCCACCTATTCCGCACTGGCCATCGGCGCCCCGCTGGGCGTGGTGCTGGACCGCTCGCTGGGCTTCGCCGTCATCGGCCTGTCGGGCATGCTGCTGACCGCGCTGGGCTACATGCTCGCACGCGGCGGCCCGGTCACCCCGGTGGTGCAGGGTGAACAGCTGTCCTTCAAGCTGGTGCTGCGCAAGGTCTTCGCCTATGGCATGGGCCTGGCGTTTGGCACCATCGGCTTTGGTTCGATCGCCACCTTCATCACCCTGTATTACGCCGACCAGCACTGGAACGGTGCGGCCTTCGCGCTGACCGCCTTCTCCGGCGCCTTCGTCGGTGCGCGCCTGCTCTTTGCCAATGTGATTCCGCGCTTCGGCGGCTATCGCGTGGCCGTGGTCTGCTTCCTGACCGAGGCCGTCGGCCTGCTGCTGCTGTGGAGTGCCACCACGCCCGCACTGGCGCTGGCAGGCGCAGGCCTGGCCGGTTTCGGCTTTGCGCTGGTGTTCCCGTCGCTGGGGGTGGAAGCCGTCAACCTGGTGTCGCCGGCCAATCGCGGTGCGGCACTGGCGGCGTATTCGGTGTTCCTCGACCTGTCGCTGGGCATCACCGGGCCGCTGGCCGGTGCCATCGCGGGGCAGCTCGGGTATCCGCAGGTGTTCCTGTTCGCGGCCATTGCCGCCATCGGCGGGGTGGCCTTGTCGCTGTCCTTGTATCGCAGCGCGCAGCAGGGCGCAAAGCCTTGACCTGCTTGCGATAGAAACGATTGAACATGGGGCCGATAGATTTTTATCTATCGGCCCCATTGATTTATAGCTGTGCATTGATCGGAAAAATCGATTGAAATACGGAACGTCGTCCTCACTCTTTCATCAATAGTTGCGTGGTCGCAGTTTGTCCGTTTGCGATTTGCAATAGAATCGCGGGGTTGTGTACCCGCTTACGAAAACCCGAACAGCTAAGGAGCGAATAATGGCAAAGAAGAATGTGGCAGCCCCCTCGATCAACATCGGCATCAACGACAAGGACCGCAAGAAGATTGCCGACGGCCTGTCCAAGCTGCTGGCCGATACCTACACGCTGTATCTGAAGACCCACAACTTCCACTGGAACGTGACCGGTCCGATGTTCAATACCCTGCACCTGATGTTCGAAGGCCAGTACAACGAACTGGCGCTGGCGGTGGACCTGATCGCCGAACGCATCCGCGCACTGGGCTATCCGGCCCCGGGTTCGTACAAGGAATTCGCCAAGCTGTCTTCGATCCCCGAAGCCGACGGCGTGCCCAATGCCCAGGAAATGATCGCCCAGCTGGTGGCCGGCCAGGAAGCCGTGACCCGCACCGCGCGTTCGATCTTCCCGACCGTGGATGCCGCAGCCGATGAACCGACCGCCGACCTGCTGACCCAGCGCATGCAGCTGCATGAAAAGAATGCGTGGATGCTGCGTAGCTTGCTGGAAGCTTGATGCCAGTTGAATGAAGAAAAAATGCCGTTCAATCGAACGGCATTTTTTTTGAAGGAAAGACTTAGATTTCCATCATCATCGATAGAGATCAGCCAGCTCCCGCGTCTTGCGCTCTTCCACCGGCACCAGATAGACACTGCTGATGACGGCCACCATATCCGCCCCCTGCGCCACCAGCGGCGGTGCATTCTCCAGCGTGATGCCGCCGATCACCACCACCGGCAAGGCAATCTCGCGCTTGGACTGGGCGATGATCTCCGGCGCGGTGCGGAAATCATATTTTTTCACGCGCGACGGATAGAAGCCGCCGAAGGCCACATAACTGGCCCCATCGCGATACGCCGCATGCGCCAGTTCCAGCGTGCCGTAACACGAGGCACCAACGATGCGGTCCGGCCCCACGGCCTTGCGCACCTCGGCAATGGAGGCGTCGGTACCACCGACGTGAATGCCATCGGCATCAATCTCCAGGCACAGGTCCACGTGGTCGTTGATGATGAGCGGCACATCATATTGCCGGCACAGCGCCAGCAGCGCCGAAGCCTGCGCAAGTCGCTGCTGCGCGCAGGCAGTCTTGTGACGATACTGCAACAGCGCAGCACCGTTCTGCAGCGCCAGTTCGGTGGCCGCCATCAATTGGGACAGGTCATCCCAATCGGGCGTGACGATGTAGAGGCCACGCAGATGCTTTGCATACTCGGGTTTCATGTCAGGCTCCTGCCGCAGGCGCGGCATCAACAACAGGTTCGAAGGCAGGCACGCGGTTGGGAATGCGCTGGCCCTGGGCAATCGCATAGGACGTCGACAAAGCATGCTGGGTGTATTGCTGGGCCAGGTCGATAGCCTCATGCATGGGCAGGCCCCGCGCCAGGCAGGCCGACAGCGCCGCCGCCAGCGTGCAGCCGCTGCCGTGGAATTCATCGGGCAGGCGGGTCCAGCGCCAGCGCGCACTTTCGATGGCCTCTTGCGCATACCCGGAACGGGACAGCTGGCCATACCAGCGGTTGATGACGTCCTGCTCCTGCGGACCGTGGCCGCCCTTGAGCAGCACATGTGCGCAGCCGCGCGCCATCAGCAGGGCGGCCTGCCGCGCCGGTTCCTCCTCACCACAGAGACGCCGCGCCTCGTTGAGGTTGGGAGTGATGACGGTAGCCAGTTCGTAGAGCGGCTCGATCACGCGCGCTGCATCGTCGCGCGAGAGCTGGTCGCCCTTGCCATTGGCCAGCACGGGATCGAGTACCACGGGCAATTGCGGATCACGCGCGCGCAGTTGACGAATCAATCCGGCGATCACCTCGGCATTCTCGTGACTGCCGGCGATGCCGAGCTTGACCGCCGCGATGTCGAAGCGATCCATCAACACCTGCGCCTGATGCCGCACCAGCTCGGGATCGAGCGCATGCACGGCGAAGACGCTGACGTTATCCTGCACCGTCAATGCAGTCGGCACCGACAAGGGATGACAGCCCAGCGCCGTGATGGCCGGGATGTCGGCCTGCATGCCGGCCCCGCCGCTGGGGTCGGAGCCGGAGAAGACCAGCACGCAAGGCGGCGTGGAACGATAGATTTCCTGCATGCTTATGCCACGCGCCCGGCCATCGGCGACGAGGGCGACGCCGCAAACTTGCGCGCGATGCGCCCGGCCAGGAAGGCTTCGCGGCCCGCTTCCACCGCCAGCTTCATGGCACGTGCCATGCGAATGGGGTCGCGCGCACCGGCGATGGCGGTGTTCATGAGCACGCCATCACAGCCCAGTTCCATGGCGATGGCAGCGTCCGACGCCGTGCCCACGCCGGCATCGACCAGCACCGGCACGCGCGCCTGTTCGATGATGAGCGAAAGATTCCAGGGATTGAGGATGCCCATGCCCGAACCGATCAGCGAGGCCAGCGGCATGACGGCGGCCACGCCCAGGTCTTCCAGCATGCGCGCCTGAATCGGATCGTCACTGCAATAGACCATCACGTCGAAGCCATCCTTGACCAGGGTCTCGGCGGCCTTCAGCGTTTCGGGCATGTTGGGGAAGAGCGTCTTCTCATCGCCCAGCACTTCCAGCTTGACCAGCTTGTGCCCACCCAGCAGTTCGCGCGCCAGTTGCAGCGTGTAGACCGCATCGGCCGCGTTGTAGCAGCCGGCGGTGTTGGGGAGGATAGTAAATTCGGAAGGCGGCACTGCGTCCAGCAGGCTGGGCGCATTGGGATCCTGGCCAATGTTGACGCGGCGGATCGCCACCGTGATGATCTCGGCGCCGCTGGCGACAGTCGCTGCGCGGGTTTCGTCGAGGTCCTTGTACTTGCCGCTGCCGACCAAAAGGCGCGAGCGATAGGTCTTGCCGGCGATGGTCAGGCCCTTGTCGTCATTGACGAGCGGGGCGTCATTCATGTTCATGTCGATTCCTTGTCTGTGAGGGGTGCATGCCACGGGATGCGGCGCCGGGAACCCCCAGCGCGCCGCAGCGGAACAATCTTTCATCCGCCCCCGATGGCACGCACCACGTCTACCTTGTCGGCCTCGGCCAGTGCGCGCGAGGGCCATTGCGCACTGGGCACTACCTGGCGATTGACCGCCACGGCCACCGCCTTGCCAGCCAGGGAAAGGCCGGCAATGAGCTGGTCCAGCGTGGCGCCGTCAGGCAGCGGGTGAGGCTTGCCGTTCAGTTCGATCTGCATGGCGCTTACTGCTTCGCGTAGATCTCGGCGCCCATCTTGACGAACTCGACCGACTTGACCTGCATGCCCTGCTTCAGGGCGTCGATCTCGGAGATGCCTTCCCTGGCGGCATAGTCGCGCACTTCCTGGGTGATCTTCATGGAACAGAAGTGCGGGCCGCACATGGAGCAGAAGTGCGCCACCTTGGCCGAATCCTTGGGCAGGGTCTCGTCGTGGAATTCGCGTGCCTTGTCGGGATCGAGGCCGATGTTGAACTGGTCTTCCCAGCGGAACTCGAAGCGCGCCTTGGACAAGGCGTTGTCGCGGATCTGCGCGCCCGGATGACCCTTGGCCAGGTCGGCGGCGTGGGCAGCGATCTTGTAGGTGATGATGCCGTCCTTCACGTCGGTCTTGTTGGGCAGGCCCAGGTGTTCCTTGGGAGTGACGTAGCACAGCATGGCCGTGCCATACCAGCCGATCTGGGCGGCGCCAATGCCGGAGGTGATGTGGTCGTAGCCGGGGGCGATGTCGGTGGTCAGGGGGCCGAGGGTGTAGAACGGGGCTTCGTGGCACTGTTCCAGTTGCAGGTCCATGTTCTCCTTGATGAGATGCATGGGCACGTGGCCGGGGCCTTCGATCATCACCTGCACGTCGTGCTTCCAGGCGATCTGGGTCAGTTCACCCAGGGTACGCAGTTCGCCCAGCTGGGCTTCGTCGTTGGCGTCGTAGATCGAGCCGGGACGCAGGCCATCGCCGAGGCTGAAGCTGACGTCATAGGCTTTCATGATTTCGCAGATCTCTTCGAAGTGTTCGTAGAGGAAGGATTCGCGGTGATGCGCCAGGCACCACTTGGCCATGATGGAACCGCCGCGCGAGACGATGCCGGTCATGCGCTTGGCCGTCAGCGGCACGTATTGCAGGCGCACGCCGGCGTGGATGGTGAAGTAGTCCACGCCCTGCTCGGCTTGCTCGATCAAGGTATCGCGGAAGATTTCCCAGGTCAGGTCCTCGGCCTTGCCGTTGACCTTTTCCAGCGCCTGGTAGATCGGCACGGTGCCAATCGGTACCGGCGAATTGCGGATGATCCATTCACGGGTTTCGTGGATGTTCTTGCCGGTGGACAGGTCCATGACGTTATCGCCGCCCCAGCGGATGGCCCAGGTCATCTTTTCCACTTCTTCGCCGATGGAGGACGTCACGGCCGAGTTGCCGATGTTGGCGTTGATCTTGACCAGGAAATTGCGGCCGATGATCATCGGTTCGACTTCCGGGTGGTTGATGTTGGCAGGGATGATGGCGCGGCCGCGTGCCACTTCGTCACGCACGAATTCGGGCGTGATCTCGGCGGGAATCGACGCACCGAAGGACTGGCCGGGATGCTGGCGGCCCATCAGGTCGGCCAGCTTGTTGCCCATGGGGCCGGAGGCTTTGAGCTGCTCCAGGTATTCCTTGCGGCGCAGGTTTTCGCGGATGGCGATGAATTCCATCTCCGGGGTGATGATGCCCTGGCGCGCATAGTGCATCTGGGTGACGTTGGCGCCAGCCTTGGCGCGGCGCGGCTTGCGGTGCAGGTTGAAACGCAGCTCGGCCAGGGCCGGGTCGTTCAGGCGCTGCTGGCCGTATTCGGAGGTGGGGCCGGGCAGTTCTTCGGTATCGTTGCGCTCCAGGATCCACGGCAGGCGCGGGGTAGCGAGGCCGGCGCGGATGTCGATCTTCACGTCCGGGTCGGTGTAGGGGCCGGAGGTGTCGTAGACATAGATCGGCGGGTTTTTTTCCGAACCGAACATGGCGGGGGTGTCGGCCTGGCTGATCTCGCGCATGGGCACGCGGATATCCGGGCGCGAGCCGGTCACGTAGATCTTGCGGGAATTCGGGAGAGGCTGGACGGCTGCCTCATCGACGGTGGCCGTCGCGGACAGGAATTTCGGGTTGGCATTCATTTCGGCTCCTTTGCTTGATGACTCTTGGCTCGGAGCCAGCAAAGGAGGTTGCGGAAGAGGACGGACGGCGTGGAGGTGATACAGGGCCGTGGGTGCGTCATGCTGCCGGTTGCTTCCCTTCGCTGGCATTATCCAGATCAGGTTCAAGGGTATTTCTCACCCGGCTGCCAGAGCATGTGCTCCAGTGCCAGGACCCCTAGCGGTGCGACGCGGGCTGCTTGCGCAGTCCTTGTCGTGGGCCGGATTCTACTCCAATCGGCGTGAGGAACAAGGTTTCATTTCAGATGGGCTGGGTGTGCAGCGCAGCATTTTTACTCAGCCCAAGGATCGATCACTTGCAGACCCGGGAACTGAAAATCTTTGCAATTGCGGGTCACCATGGTCAGTCCGTGCACGAGTGCAGTGGCCGCCAACAGGCTGTCAACCGCTGCAACCGGACGCCCCGCTTCCACCTGAATGCGCCCCCATCGGTCTGCCACGACAACATCAATCGGCAAGATCCTTCCGGAAAAATAGGCGGGCAACTCAGTTTCCAGCCAGTCTATCAAGCGCAACTTTGCAGGGCCCGGCGGCTTGTTATCGGCACCTTTTCGTATTTCGCCCATGGTGAGGACGCTCAGGTACAAGGTAGCCGGAGGTCTGTGTGCAAACCATTCCACGACCCGGGAATTGGGCTCACGGCGACGCAGTTCCGACAGGACATTGGTGTCGAGCAGATAACTCAAAAGTCAACCTCCCTCGTCAGACTGGTATCACGCTCGAATTCAACATCATCTGCATCGTAAAGCGGCGAACGCCGCATAAATTCCACCAAGGTCAAATCTGCGCCGCTGAGCCGCTCATAGTCTGCTTTCGACATGACTACCGCTACTGAGCGACCGTGCCAGGTGATTTCCTGCGGACCCGAGCGCTCCGTATCCCGCACCAGTTCCGAAAACTGAGCCTTGGCTTCTTGTATTTGCCATGTACGCATGAATACCTCCAATCTGACCAGACAGGTCAGATCATAGCAGCATTCGTTTGCAAACACCGCCGGCACCAGAATTCTTCGCCGCCTCGCGGCGACGTTTTGGGGGCTTTGTGCTATCCGTCCCTTATAATCTTAGGTTTCGCAAAAACACACGTCAAATCATGGAATTAGCCAAGTCGTTCGAGCCTGCCGAGATTGAGAAATTCTGGCGCGAGGAGTGGGAAAAGCGCGGCTACTTCGCCGCCACCACCGACGCGGAGAAGCCCTCGTTTTCCATCCAGCTGCCGCCGCCCAATGTGACCGGCACGCTGCACATGGGTCACGCGTTCAACCAGACCATCATGGACGGTTTGACGCGCTATCACCGCATGCGCGGCTACAACACCGCCTGGATCCCCGGCACCGACCACGCCGGCATCGCCACCCAGATCGTGGTGGAACGCCAGCTGGATGCGCAGAAGGTCTCGCGCCACGACCTGGGCCGTGAAAAATTCGTCGAGAAGGTGTGGGAGTGGAAGGAGAAATCCGGCTCCACCATCACCGGCCAGATGCGCCGCATGGGCGCCTCCACCGACTGGGCGCGTGAATACTTCACGATGGACACTAAGATGTCCAAGGCCGTCACCGAAGTCTTCGTGCGTCTCTACGAACAAGGCCTGATCTATCGCGGCAAGCGCCTGGTGAACTGGGACCCGGTGCTGGGCACCGCCGTCTCCGACCTGGAAGTGGTGTCGGAAGAAGAAGACGGCTCCATGTGGCACATCAAGTATCCGCTGGCCGATGGCAGCGGCCATATCGTGGTGGCCACCACCCGTCCGGAAACCATGCTGGGCGACGTCGCCGTGGCCGTGGACCCGACCGATGAGCGCTACGCCGCGCTGGTGGGCAAGATGATCAAGCTGCCGCTGGTGGGCCGCGAGATCCCCATCATCCAGGATGAATACGTCGACAAGGAATTCGGCACCGGCTGCGTGAAGATCACCCCGGCGCACGATTTCAACGACTACCAGGTCGGCGCACGCCACAACCTGGAAATGATCAGCGTCTTCACCCTGAAGGCCACCATCAACGAGAACGCGCCCGAGAAGTACCAGGGCCTGGACCGCTTCGAGGCGCGCAAGCAGATCGTGGCCGATCTGGACGCACTGGGCCTGCTGGAACAGGTCAAGCCGCACAAGCTGATGGTGCCGCGCGGCGACCGTACCGGCGTGGTGATCGAGCCGATGCTGACCGACCAGTGGTTCGTGGCCATGAGCAAGCCGGCGCCCGAAGGGACCTTCTTCCCCGGCAAGTCGATTGCCGAGACCGCGCTGGAAAAAGTCTCCTCGGGCGAGATCAAGTTCGTGCCCGAGAACTGGACCAATACCTACAACCAGTGGCTCAACAACATCCAGGACTGGTGCATCTCGCGCCAGCTGTGGTGGGGTCACCAGATTCCGGCCTGGTACGACGAGGACGGCGGCATCTATGTCGCCCGCACCGAAGAAGAAGCCCGTGCACAAGCTGGCGGCAAGGCCGTCAAGCGCGATGAAGACGTGCTCGACACCTGGTTCTCCTCGGCGCTGGTGCCTTTCTCCACCCTGGGCTGGCCGGAAGAAACCCCGGACTACAAGTTGTTCCTGCCCTCCTCGGTGCTGGTGACGGGCTTCGACATCATCTTCTTCTGGGTGGCGCGCATGGTCATGATGACCACGCACTTCACCGGCAAAGTGCCCTTCGATACCGTCTACGTCCACGGTCTGGTGCGCGATGCCTCGGGCCAGAAGATGTCCAAGTCCAAGGGCAATACGCTGGACCCGATCGACCTGATCGACGGCATCGGCGTGGATGAACTGGTGGCCAAACGTACCGTGGGCCTGATGAATCCCAAGCAGGCGGCCAGCATCGAGAAGGCCACCCGCAAGGAATTCGCCGATGGCATCCCGGCCTTCGGCACCGATGCGCTGCGCTTCACCTTCGCCTCGCTGGCGACCCTCGGCCGCAATATCAACTTCGACCTGAACCGCTGTGAAGGCTATCGCAACTTCTGCAACAAGCTGTGGAACGCCACCCGCTTCGTGTTGATGAATACGGAAGGCCAGGACTGCGGTTTCGATGGCCACGTCAAGGGTGTCTGCGACAAGGAAAAGCTGCAGTTCTCCAAGGCTGACCGCTGGATCGTGTCGCTCTTGCAGCGTACCGAAGCCGAAGTGGAAAAGGGCTTTGCCGACTATCGCTTCGACAACATCGCCACCGCCATCTACAAATTCGTCTGGGACGAGTACTGTGACTGGTACCTGGAAATGGCCAAGGCCCAGATCCAGAGCGGCAATGAAGCGCAGCAGCGCGCCACCCGCCGCACCCTCTTGCGCGTGCTGGAAAGCGTGCTGCGCCTGGCCCATCCGGTGCTGCCTTTCATCACCGAACAACTGTGGCAGAGCGTGGCCCCGCTGACCGATCGCAAGCCTGATCCGGCCGGCGACTCCATCATGCGCCAGGCCTATCCGCGCCCGGACCTGGAGAAGATCGATGCCGAAGCCGAAGCCTGGGTCGCCCAGTTCAAGGCCTACACCGATGCCTGCCGCAACCTGCGCGGCGAGATGCAGCTGGCGCCGTCGCTGCGCGTACCGCTGATCGTGGAAGCCGCCGATGCGTCGGCAGTGGAATCCTTCCTGCCCTACCTGCAAGGCTTGGTGCGCCTGTCGGAAACCACGGTGGTGGCGCAACTGCCGGAGTCGCCGGCACCGGTGGCCATCGTTGGTGAAGTCAAGCTGATGCTGAAGGTGGAAATCGACGTGGCTGCCGAGCGTGAACGCCTGGGCAAGGAAGTCACCCGCCTGACCGCCGAGATCGCCAAGGCCAACGGCAAGCTGTCCAACGAAAGCTTCGTGGCCCGTGCGCCCGAGGCGGTGGTGGCGCAGGAGAAGGAACGCGTCGCCAACTTCAGCGCTACGCTGGAAAAAGTGAAGGAACAGCTGGCCAAGCTGAAGTAAACCGGCCTGTTTCTTCATAAAGCCGTCGTCCCTCACGGGGCGGCGGCTTTTGTTTTTGTGCTTGCCTTGCGAGGCGGGCTTGTCTAGACTGGATCGAATAAATTAGAACAATCGTGCTTTTTTATGGCATTCGACTTGATAACAGGAGACAAACATGCCCCGTACTTCCTCCCCCTCCCGTCTGGCCACGCTGTCCTTGCTGGCAGCCGCCCTGCTCACCAGTGCCGCCGCCTGGGCCGATGGCTCCCCGGTGGGCCTGTGGAAGAGCATTGATGACGCCACCGGCAAGCCCAAGGCGCTCATCCGCATCAGCGAAAACAATGGCGAACTGAGCGGCAAGATCGAGAAGCTCTTCCGTGCGCCGGACGAAGACCAGAACCCGGTCTGCCAGAAGTGCGAGGGCGAGCTGAAGGACCAGCCGGTCATCGGCATGACCATCCTGTCTGGCCTGAAAAAGGATGGCGACGAGTACAACGGCGGCCAGATCATCGATCCGGCCAATGGCAAGGTCTACAAGAGCAAGCTGTCGGTCATCGATGAGGGGCAAAAGCTCAATGTGCGCGGTTATGTCGGCATGCCGATGCTGGGCCGCACCCAGACCTGGCTGCGGGAGCAGTGATATCCGCGCGATCAGGCCGGACGTGAAGCTTTGAGCACGTAACGGTCCAGTTCGCGGGCGAAGGCGCGGCCGTCGCTGGCGCTGAAGGCGGCCGGACCGCCGGTCTCGACGCCGCTGCTGCGCAACTCTTCCATGAAATTGCGGGTGCTGAGGTGATGGCCGATGTTCTGGGCCGTATAGAGCTCGCCGCGCGGGTTGAGCGCCAGCGCGCCCTTGGCCACCACCTCGGCGGCCAGCGGGATGTCGGCGGTGATGACCAGATCGCCGGGAACGACCTGGCGGGCGATTTCCTTGTCGGCCACGTCGAAGCCCGCCGGGACCACCATGGATTTGATGTAGCGCGAGGGTGGCGTACGCAAGGGCCGGTTGGCCACCAGCGTCACGATGATTGTGGTGCGGTCGGCCACCCGGAACAGCATGTCCTTGATGACGCCCGGACAGGCATCGGCATCCACCCAGATGGCCATCAGCGGGGCGTGGCCGTCATCAGACGAAGGAGACCGTCAGGCCCGGCAGGGTCACGCCGGAGAAAGCCGTGGTCCAGGTCTGGCCCGGCTCGATGGGACAGGCGTCGGTCCAGGTGCCGGTGCTGATGATCTCGCCGGCCTGCAACTGGCGGAAGCGGGTCTGCTTCTGCAGCAGCTGGTGCAGGTGCCACAGCGCATGCAGGGGGCTGTCCATCTCGTCATTGCAGAAACCGGCGGCGCGCAGCACGCTGGAGGATTCGGTATTGCAGGACAGGGAGACACTGGCGCTGGCCAGGATCTGCGGCAGGTGATGCTTGGTGGCAGAGGACAGCACGTGCGGCTCGCCCACGATCAGGGTGCCATGCAGGCCGAAGGCGGCAATCGAATCGGCCACCGTGAATTCCCAGTTGGGGAAGGGACAGACCACGATCTCGAAACCATGCGCCATCCATTCCAGGCAATCGGCCAGCTCATCGAGCGAAGCGCCGGGCGCCGGGGTCTTGCCGAGCTTGAAGACGATTTCCGGTTCGATGCGCGGCTGCACCGCGCCGGTCAGCGACTGGGCGCCGTGGTTGTCTTCGGCAAAGCGCACCGTGGCGTCATACATCGGTGCCCAGGTCGGGATGCGGCCATCGTCGATGATGCCGTAGCGTTCCCAGTTCTTGCGCACCACGAAACCGATCTTGCGGCCGATGGGCTGCTCGCCCTGGGCGACGCGGATGTTGCGGATGTTGTGGGCGATTTCGTAGGCGTCTTCGACCGACAGCGGTTCGGACTCGGAAATGCGCGGGATGATGCGAGACTGGGCGCGCGCATCCAGCAACTGATGCGCGTAACGAAGGGCTTGGCTCGACATTAGCATGGGGCTCACATCGAAAGATAGTGAATAGCTATCCATTGTCGATGACGATTAATTTTTGCACAAGCAAAAACTCGCTTTTTGACGAGATCTGACAGAAATTTCATCAGTTTGTGCCGCTGCGCGTCATGCTATTTTTCGTCCCTGACAACAGTCGCGCTGCCAGTGAGAATGGCCGAGCTTACCCGCCCCAGAGCTCGCCATTGGGACCGGTGCGCGGCGCCGTGACGCCGAAGTGCTGGTACGCCGCGCCGGTGGCGATGCGTCCGCGCGGGGTGCGCTGCAGGTAGCCTTGCTGGATCAGGTAGGGCTCCAGCACGTCTTCGATGGTGTCGCGCTCTTCCCCGATGGCGGCCGCCAGGTTGTCCAGTCCGACCGGGCCACCGCCGAACTTGAAGAGCACCGCTTCCAAGAGCTTGCGGTCCATCAGGTCAAAGCCGACCGGATCCACGTCCAGCATTACCAGCGCGGCATCGGCCATGTCACGGGTGATGCGGCCCTCGCCCTTGACCTCGGCATAGTCGCGCACGCGGCGCAGCAGGCGGTTGGCGATACGCGGCGTACCACGGCTGCGGCGGGCGATTTCCAGGGCACCATCCTCGACGATGGGCGCATTCAACAGCCCGGCGCTGCGAGTGACGATGCGCGCCAGTTCGGGCGGGGTATAGAACTCCAGGCGGGCGACGATGCCGAAGCGGTCGCGTAGCGGGTTGGTCAGCATGCCGGCGCGGGTGGTGGCGCCCACCAGCGTGAAGGGCTGCAGGTCCAGGCGCACTGAACGGGCGGCCGGGCCTTCGCCGATCATGATATCGATCTGATAATCCTCCAGCGCGGGATAGAGGATTTCCTCGACCACGGGCGACATGCGGTGGATCTCGTCGATGAAGAGCACGTCATTGGCTTCGAGATTGGTCAGCAACGCTGCCAGGTCGCCGGCGCGCTCCAGCACGGGGCCGGAAGTCTGGCGCAGGTTCACGCCCATCTCGCGCGCGATGATGTGGGCCATGGTGGTCTTGCCCAGGCCGGGCGGGCCGAACAGCAGGGTGTGGTCGAGCGGCTCGCCGCGCTTGCGGGCGGCCGAGATGAAGATTTCGAGCTGGGCGCGCACCTTTTCCTGGCCGACGTATTCGTCCAGCTGCTTGGGCCGCAGGGCGCGCTCGATGGCTTCCTCATTGGCCGAGGCCGGGGTGGCGGAGATGATGCGCTGTTCGGAGAAATCGTCGGTCTGGATGCTCATGCTCTAATCCTTGTCTGCCCGGGCTCAGCCTTTGGAGAGCGCCTTCAGGGCCAGCTTGATGCCGTCCGAGACGGTGCTGTCCTTGGGCACCTGCTTCATGGCCAGGGTCGCTTCCTTGTCCGAATAACCCAGCGCCAGCAGGGCATTGAGGATATCGGCCGAGGCATCGCTGTGGACCACACCGGCCACCGCGCCCAGGTCGGCGCCCAGCTTGCCCTTCAATTCCAGCAACAGGCGCTCGGCGGTCTTCTTGCCGATGCCCGGCACGCGCGTCAGGCGTCCGGCTTCCTGCAGGGTGACGGCCTGCGCCAGGTCGGCCACCGACATGCCGGAGAGAATGGATAGCGCCGTGCGCGCGCCCACGCCGGAAATCTTGATCAGCTCCTTGAACGTATTGCGTTCTTCGGCAGTCCCAAACCCGAACAGGATGTGGGCATCTTCGCGGATGGCCAGGTGCGTCAACAAGCTGACCTTTTCGCCCAGGGATGGCAGGTTGTAGTAGGTGCTCATCGGCACGGCCACTTCATAACCGACACCCTGGCAGTCGACCAGCAGGTTCGGAGGGATTTTTTCCAAAAGAATTCCGGAGAGGCGACCGATCATGGCGTCATGGATGTGCGTGGGAGGCAGCTTCTGTGATAATCCCGCGATGATACAGCACTGTTCGGATAAACAGTATCCAAGCATCCCCGCTCAGATGAAGACAAAGGAAAAACATGGCCGGTAGCGCCTTCTTCGCATTGATTGACGACATCGCCACCGTGCTCGATGACGTATCCCTGATGACCAAGGTAGCAGCCAAGAAAACCGCAGGCGTGCTGGGCGACGACCTGGCCCTCAATGCCCAGCAGGTCGCAGGCGTACGGGCCGAGCGAGAGCTGCCGGTGGTCTGGGCGGTGGCCAAGGGTTCGTTGAAGAACAAGGCCATCCTGGTACCGGCAGCGCTGGCCATCAGCGCCTTCATTCCCTGGGCGGTGACGCCGCTGCTGATGCTGGGGGGCGCCTTCCTGTGCTTCGAAGGCTTCGAGAAACTGGCCCACCAGTATCTTCCCCACGAGGAAGAACATCATGAAGTCGCCGCCAGGGCCGCCGACGACATCGACCCGCAGGTCTACGAACAGGCAAAGATCAAGGACGCCGTGCGCACCGACTTCATCCTGTCAGCGGAGATCATCGCCATCACGCTGGGCACCGTCGCCGGGGCGCCCTTGCAGCAGCAGATCACGGTGCTGGCCGGTATCGCCGTGATCATGACGGCCGGGGTCTACGGCGTGGTGGCGGGCATCGTCAAGCTCGATGATGGCGGCCTGTACCTGGTGCAGCATGCTGGCGACAGCGGCTGGGGCCGGGTCAAGGCCGGCATCGGCCGGGCGGTGCTGGCGGCCGCACCGAAGATGATGCGCAGCCTGTCGGTGATCGGCACGATTGCCATGTTCATGGTGGGTGGCGGCATCCTGACGCATGGCCTGTCCTTCGCCCATCACGCCATCGAGGCGGCAGCGGAAGCTGCGGGCACCGTGGCAGTGATGGGCCCGGTGCTGGGTGCTATCACCCCAGCGGTGTTGAATGCGGTCTTTGGCGTGGTCGCCGGTGCGGTGGTGCTGGTGGTGGTCAAGCTGGCGCAGCGCATGCTGTCGCTGTTCAAGTAGAAAACTAGCCGATCAGGCGCCCGCCGCGCATGCGGATGCCCTTGCGCGCCAGTGCCGGGGCCAGCGCGCCAAGCCCGGACAAGACCCCTCCCCCATGCGCGTGGCAGATCGCCACGCCCAGCGCATCGGCCGCATCGGTCCCCGGCAGGCCGGGCAACTTCAAGAGTCGCGCCACCATCTCCTGCACCTGCGCCTTCTGGGCGCGTCCATGGCCGGCCACGGCCTGCTTGACCTGCAGGGCCGTATATTCGGCCACCGCCAGGTCGGCCGCCACCAGTGCGCAGATCGCCGCGCCGCGCGCCTGTCCCAGCAGCAGCGTGGATTGCGGGTTGACGTTGACGAACACCTTTTCGATGGCGGCGCAATCGGGGGCATAGGACTTCACCACTTCGCCGACACTGGCCAGGATGACTTTCAGGCGCGAGGGGAGATCGCCATCCGGCGTCTTGATGGTGCCGGAAGCGATATAGGACAGCGTGTTGCCCTGCTTGTGGATGACCCCGAAACCGGTGGTGCGCAAGCCTGGGTCGATACCGAGAATTTTCATGCCCGCCAGTCTAACCGATCAGGCGCGCGTGCAACGGCGCAGATGTCAGCGTCGGCGCTCCACCCACAACACCCACCGCTGCACCGCCGGCCGCACGTGCAGGAAGCCGCGATAGCTGCGCTCCATCAGCCACAGCATGCCCGGCAGGCGCGCCAGCCGGGCCAGCCAGCGCCAGCCCGGCAAAGTGGCCCACAGTTGCACGAAGGCTTCGGCACCGCTGAAAACCATGCCATCCCCCCGCCTGACGTGAAAACGCGCCAGCAGCTTTTCGCGCGTGAGGCCAGCTGGCAGCTCGGCGGGGGCCGCATCGGCGCGGCTGATGTCGCAAAAGCGCAGTGGCGCATCCTCCGCGCTGCGCTGGTAAAGGCCGATCTCGCGGCGGCACAGCGGGCAGGCGCCGTCATAGAGCACCGTCAATTCGTCCCGGGATTGCGGATCGGAATCAGCCATCACGCCGCTCCCTGCGCTCGGTGCGCGCCAGCAGCTCGGCGGCGGTCTGCAGGCCCTGGGTGCTGCGGCGCCACCATTGGGTGAAGAGGTCGCTGGGCTTGTCCACCACCGGGAACAGCTCCGCTGGCGCCACACACTGCGCCCACAACGGCAGCCAGGGCGCCAGATGCGGATCGGCCAGGCAGCGCACGCTGCGTGCAGCCTTCAACGCGCGGCCCACGGTGGCGGCGTCACCGTGCCAGCACAAGGAGCTCAGCTCCCGCATGCGCGCGCCGACGAAATCCCAGCGGCGCTGGTCCCAGGGCCAGAGCAGATGGAAGTCCGACAGGTACAGGCCGACCACCACGGTATCGGCCGGCAGGTCGGCAGGCAACTCGCCCAGGCTCCACGGATGAACCAGCCAGACATCGCGCCCGGCCACGGCCTGGGCCTGTGGCGTCAAACTGCCCAAATGTTCAGGTGGTGCCGACAGCAGCGCCGGCTCCTTGCAGCGCTCCCGTGCGCGCTGGGCGGGTTCGGCGGCCACCGGGTCGGGATTGAGCGCCATTTCGCCTAAAGCTTCATATGAGGTATCTACCACCGTGCCTGGGCTATGCCACTCGGCCGGAGCATATCTGGCCACGTTCTCGGCATTGAACAGGTAGGGCTTGTGGCTGCCGGTACCGGCCACCCACTGCCAGCTCAGGTGATTGCTGGCCAGGTCGCCATCCAGCAGGTGCCCGACCATCCAGTCCGCCCCGGCGCGCCAATGCACCTTGCGCAGGTGCACCACATAGCTGGCCAGCCACATGCGGGCGTGGTTGTGCAGGGTGCCGGTAGCGTACAGGGTGCGCACGGCCTGGTCGATCACGGGCAGGCCGGTGGCGCCTTCGCGGATGTCGGCCGGCAGTTCGCGTGCATAGGCCGACTCCGGCAACGGACCGGCATGCAGCGAATCGAAGATGCGCGCCCCGCGCCTGGCCCAGACATAGCGGTAGAAGGCGCGCCAGCCCAGCTCGTAGACGAACTTGTGCTGTACCTCCAGCGCATGGCGGCTGCAGACGCCGGCCAGCACCTCGCGCAGGCTGACGATGCCGTGCGTGAGATAGGGAGAAAGTCCGGTGACGGCGCCATCGAGGCTGTTGCGGGTGCGGGCATACGCGCCGGGACGCACGGCCGCGATGCGCTCGCGGGCCGCCGCCAGGGTGGGCTGCAAGGGCAGCAGCGCCAGCGGTGCCACGGGACGCAGGGCGGCGGCAGAAGCTGCGGCGGGTTCGTCTTCCGGGGAAGGCGCATCCAGCACCAGGTCGAATTGATGTTTGCGATACATGGCTCGACTCCTCAAAGGCCAGGGTGGGCGCGCTTGCGGCGACAGGCGTCAGAACAATATCGGACCTCGGCCCAGTTCTTCGCCCAGGCGCGCCGCCAGGTCATGGGCAAGCCGCACACGGCGCAGGGCTTGCTGGGCAAGTGCGCCTTGTTGCCGCGATAGCCGGTGGCCGGGTTCCTGGGCTTCATGACTCAAGATTGTACCGAATAAATGCGCCACACTTGACTCATGACGCCAAATTAGCCTCTATAATCTGCGTCAAACATGATTCAATGGAGAATCCCATGAGCCTTGCCAACCCCACCTCTTCCCCTGCTCCGTCCACCGACAAACCCGCTGGCGAAGCCCTGCGCCGCACCGGTGCGGTAGCGCGCATGCTGCGCATGCCGGTCGCCACCCTGCGTGTCTGGGAGCGCCGCTATGCGCTGACCCAGGGCAAGCTCTCGCCCAGCGGCCAGCGACTGTATTCGGAGGCGGACGTCCGGCGCCTGGCGCTGATCCGCCAGCTGACCGAACTGGGGCACGCCATCGGCAGCCTGGCGGGGCTGGACATGGATCAGCTCCAGCAGGTCGCCGCCACCCATGCCGAACTGCATGCCGCCCGGCCCACGCCGCCGGAAGCCGCGCAAGGCCGGTGGCGCCTGGCCGTCATCGGCTCCACGCTGGCACAGCGGCTGGACAAGCCGGGCCTGCTGCAGCGCCTGGGCCGTCCGCTGCAATTGCTGGGACCGTTCGAGAACATCGAACAGGCGGCCATGGCCCTGAAACGCGAAGAAGTGGATGCCCTGCTGCTGCACGAGCCGCAATTGCATGCCGGCTGGCTGGGCGCGCTGGAGAGTTCGGCGCCGGCGCTGAGCGGGCTGCCGATGGCGGTGCTGTATGGATTTGCCAGCGAGGCCGTGTGCGAGACGCTGGCCACGGTGGGCATCAGCCTGTTGCGCGCGCCGCAGCCGGACGTGGTGATCCTGCAATGGCTGCGCGGCCTGGCGGCGCTGTCCTTGCCGACTCGCACAGAGGAAGAAGCCGACAAGACCCTGCCACCACGCCGCTGGGACGACAACGAACTGATCGCCTTCGCCAACCAGTCCACCACGGTCGCCTGCGAATGCCCGCGCCACGTGGCCGAGCTGCTGATGCAGCTGTCGCAGTTCGAGCGCTACAGCGCGCAATGCGCCAACCGCAATGTGGCTGACGCGCAATTGCATCAATACCTGCAGCAGCTGACCTCGGAATCGCGCCAGCGTTTTGAAGCGGCCATGACGCGAATTGCCCTGCATGAAGGATTCATCACCGAGGACAGTTGAAACCGGCCTGGCACGGCGCACGCGGCACCAACAAAAACGCCCGGCATGAAGCCGGGCGTCGTTTTTGCAGCAAGCCGCAATCAGTGACGGAAGTGACGGGTGCCGGTCAGCAGCATGACGACATCGCGCTCATTGGCGGCATCGATGACTTCCTGGTCGCGCATGGAGCCACCCGGATGGATGACGCAGGTCGCACCGGCATCGACCACCACGTCCAGGCCATCGCGGAACGGGAAGAAGGCATCCGAAGCCACGGCCGAACCGGCCAGGGTCAGGCCGGCATTCTGCGCCTTGATGGAAGCGATGCGGGCCGAATCGATACGGCTCATCTGGCCGGCGCCCACGCCCAGGGTCATGCCATTGCCGCAGAAGACGATGGCATTGGACTTGACGAACTTGGCCACGCGCCAGGCGAACATCAGGTCCTGCAGTTGCTGCTGGGTCGGCTGCTTCTTGCTGACCACCTTCACATCGGCCAGCAGCACGTTCTTGGCATCGGGCGACTGCACCAGCAGGCCACCACCGACGCGCTTGAAGTCATAGCCGTTCAGGCCCGTGCCCAGCGGGATTTCCAGCAGGCGCACGTTCTGCTTGGCCGCGAAGATCTGCTTGGCCTCGGCCGTGAAGGACGGGGCGATCAGCACTTCCAGGAACTGCTTGGCCACGGCTTCGGCTGCGGCAGCGTCCACTTCGCGGTTGAAGGCGATGATGCCGCCGAAGGCCGAGGTCGGGTCGGTCTGCAGGGCCTTGCTGTAGGCTTCCAGCGGGTTGGCGCCGATGGCCACGCCGCAGGGGTTGGCGTGCTTGATGATGACGCAGGCAGCTTCCGTGGCCGGGTCGAAGCTCTTGACGCATTCCCAGGCGGCATCGGCGTCGGCGATGTTGTTGAAGGACAGTTCCTTGCCTTGCAACTGGGTGTAATTGGCCAGGGCGCCATCGACCTTCTTGATGTCGCGGTAGAAGGCGGCGCTCTGGTGCGGGTTTTCACCATAGCGCATGTCCTGCACCTTCTCGAAATGCAGGTTCAGGGTGGCGGGATAGGCGCTGCGGGTGCTGTGCTGCTTGTCTTCACCCAGCGAGGTGAAGTAATTGGTGATGGCGCCGTCGTATTGCGCGGTGTGGGCGAAGACCTTCTTGGCCAGCGCGAAACGCTTTTCGTAGGGCAGGTCGCCACCGGACTTCAGGTCAGCCAGCACGCCTTCATAGTCGGTCGGGTCGCAGATGACGATGACGTCCTTGTGGTTCTTGGCCGAGGAACGCAGCATGGCCGGGCCGCCGATGTCGATGTTCTCGATCGCGTCTTCCAGCGAGCACTCGTCCTTGGCCACGGTCTGCTGGAACGGGTACAGGTTCACCACCACCATGTCGATGGTGGGGATGCCGTGCTGTTCCAGGGCGGCGACGTGCTCGGGGAAATCGCGGCGAGCGAGGATGCCGCCGTGCACCTTGGGATGCAGCGTCTTCACGCGGCCATCCAGCATTTCCGGGAAACCGGTGTAGTCGGCCACTTCGGTGACCGGCACGCCATTGTCGGCCAGCAGCTTGGCGGTGCCGCCGGTGGACAGGATGTTGACGCCCATGGCGGACAGCGCGCGCGCGAAGTCGAGCACGCCTGCCTTGTCGGATACGGAAATGAGTGCTTGTTTGATCATGGTAGGCAAGACTGGTAAGGAAAAGGAAACCGGAAAAACCGTGGAAGGAAGCTGCACCCGCACACCGTCCGGCGCCCGCCAGGGCGGTACCGGCACGGCAGCGCGAGGCTACAGCAGGCCGTGCTGCTGCAGCTTCTTGCGCAGCGTGTTGCGGTTGATGCCGAGGATCTCGGCGGCCTGGGACTGATTGCCCTCGGCGCGCGCCATCACGGTCTCGAAGACCGGTTTTTCGACCGTGGCCAGCACCATGTCATAGACATTGGTGGGCAGTTGTTCACCCAGATCCCGGAAATATTTTTCCAGGCTCTTCTTGACGACATCCTCAATACTTTCTTTGCTCATTGCTGTGCTGCTTCTGTTCTTGTCGGCGCCACCCGCACGTCCCACGCGCCGTTTTCCCCCTGGGCGCGATGGTGCATGGTGAGGCCATGTTGTTGATCAATTGCGCCCGCCGTTGCCACCGGGGCCAGCGCATCCGATACCCTGTTCTGCCGTGCGTGCTGCTCTCTTGCCAGGCTGCCTCAAGCAGCCAGCGGCACCTCGTCGGCCAGTCCGTATTGCAGGCGTTCGCCATGCACGGCCTGAGCGGCAAAGAATTGCCGCACCGCCTGCAACTGCTGGCCGCAGTCTTCGATGCGGTTCATGCTGCGGCGGAACTGCTCGCCGCCCGGCAGGTCGCGCACGTACCAGCCGATGTGCTTGCGCGCCGTGCGCACGCCCAGGTAGTCGCCATAGAAGGCGTAGTGGGCTTGCAGGTGTTCGGCCATGAGGTGCTCGACTTCGCTCACCAGCGGTGCCGGCAGATGTTCACCGGTACGCAGGAAGTGGTCGATCTCGCGGAAGATCCAGGGCCGCCCCTGTGCGGCGCGGCCGACCATGACGGCATCGGCGCCGGTGATGCGCAACACCTCGCGCGCCTTCTCGGGCGTGGTGATGTCGCCGTTGGCCACCACCGGGATCGTCACGGCCGCCTTGACGGCGGCGATGGTGTCGTATTCCGCTTCACCGCTGTAGCCGTCGGCGCGGGTACGGCCATGCAGGGTCAGCATGGCGATACCGGCAGCTTCGGCGCGGGCGGCGATCTTGAGGGCATTCTTGTTGGCGCGGTTCCAGCCGGTGCGGAATTTCAGGGTCACCGGCACGTCCACCGCCGACACCACCGCGTCCAGGATGCGCGCCACCAGTTCCTCGTCCTGCAGCAGGGCCGAACCGCACCAGCTGTTGCAGACCTTCTTGACCGGGCAGCCCATGTTGATGTCGATGATCTGCGCGCCGCGTTCGACGTTGTACTTCGCGCAATCGGCCAGCATGGCGGGATCGGCCCCGGCGATCTGCACCGCCTTGGGTTCCATCTCGCCATCGTGGTTGATGCGCCGCGAAGTCTTCTCGCTCTGCCACAGCCGCGGATCGGACGCCGCCATTTCAGACACGGCATACCCTGCCCCCAGCTGCTTGCACAGCTGGCGGAACGGACGGTCGGTCACACCCGCCATGGGGGCGACGAACACGTTGTTGCGCAGGGAATAGGGCCCAATGTTCACGACGTGGATCAGGGGGAGGTTCGGGGAAGGGCGCTATTTTAGCGCGATTGCCCGGCCCCGCCCAACAAGAATCGGGCGCGGTTACATCTTTAGGGCTGATTATTTATTGGGCAGGTTTGATTGTTGGTCAAATGCCAACATCAAATATCACCGCACAGGAAATTCCGTCATCCAAGGCCGACAGTGAACCTGTCAGGTTGATGCCTGGCAAGGGATGCCGGGCGCTAGCGATCCACCTCATCCAACGTCTCCCGCTGGAGATGCCCGATCTCGCCCCAGGAGCGGATGTGGGCGCGCTGGCCATCCCAGTGCAGGCGGTTGACGCTGGCGTTGAAGATGTCGAACGTGCGTGGCTGGGCGAAGGAGCTCTGGCTGGCCCAGTGATGCACGCATTCCAGCACACCGCCATGGGTGACGATGGCCACCTTGCGATAGCGGCCCGTCGCCAGCACGCGCTGCACGGCCTCTACTGAACGTTCATAGAATTCGCGCATGGTCTCGGCGATGCGCTCGCCGGCCGGATAACGGAAGTCCGGTTCGCGCGCTTTCCACTGGCGATAAGCCTCGGGATAACGCGCCTCGATCTCCACATGGCGCAATCCCTCGAAGGCACCATAGCAGCGCTCGCGCAAACCCGGGTCGATCTGCACCGACAAACCCGCCGCGTCCGCCACCGCCTGCGCGGTATCGCGGGCGCGCTGCAGGTCGCTGGCGAAGACGGCATCGATGCCCTCCCGCGCCAGCGCCTCGCCCAGCGCCAGCACCTGGCGCCGGCCAGCCTGGTTCAGGCCGATGTCGATATGCCCTTGCAGGCGCTTGTCCACGTTCCAGTCGGTTTCGCCGTGTCGGATCAGCAGGATGTCGGTCATGCGGGGAATTCAGCTACGCGGTACCGCGTTCGGGTTGAGGGTGTACAGGCCGGTGATCGAAGCCTGCTCCAGCACGTGGTCGCGCAGCGCGGTCAGTACCACCGAGCCTTCCAGGTTGCCGGCCACCGGCAGCTGTTCCACGTCCAATGCATAGAGCGTAAAGATGTAGCGGTGCACCAGCGCATCGTTCCACGGCGGGCAGGGACCGTCATAGCCGAAGTAGTCGCCGCGCATGTCGCCGTCGCCGGCAAACCAGCCGGTGTAGTCATTGATGCCCTGGCGCGCGCCCGGCATCACGTCGCCCAGCACCGCCGGGCCCGGCTTGCCGCGTGCGGTCACGCCATTGCTGAACTGGCCGGCCTTGATTTCGCTGACATTGGCCGCAATGTCGACCAGCGTCCAGTGATAGAAATCCACACGCGGCAGCTCCAGCGGCACGGTCTTGCCTTCCTGGTTCACGTCGTCGCCGCGCGAGGGCACGTCCGGATCATGCACCACCAGCGCCAGCGACCTCGTGCCGGCCGGCAGGTCGCTCCAGGCGAAGTGCGGATTGCGATTGGCAGACAGGGCCACATGGGTCTTGGGGTCCATCACCGCAAAGGCGAATTCGCCGGGGATGTTGGCACCGTCCTTGAAAGAATCGCTCCAGAATTTCATATCACCTCCTAAAGTAAGGCCACATTCAACACGCAGTACGAATCCATTTGGGGCCACGCCCCCGGGCTTCAATGCCGGGATGGGTTTTATACAGCAACGTTCATATCGGGCACCGGCACCTTGGGCTTGATCTGCAGCCAGAAGGTCACCGGGCCATCATTGGTGAGAGAAACCTTCATATCGGCTCCAAAGCGCCCTGTTCCCACCCGCTCCTGGCCGTGGCGCGCACGCGCCTGTGCCACGAAGTGATCGAACAATTGCCGTCCCAGTTCCGGCGCCGCCGCCGGGGTGAAGGACGGCCGCGTGCCCGAATTGGTATCGGCCGCCAGCGTGAATTGCGGGATCAGCAGCAGGCCACCTTGCACATCGGCAACACTGCGATTCATCTTGCCGGCCTCGTCTCCGAAGACACGATAGGCCAGCAGCTTCTTCAACAAGGCATCGGCCTCGGCCACGGTGTCATGGCGCTCGGCGCAGACCAGCACCATCAGCCCGGTGCCGATGGCGCCCAGGGTCTGGCCATCCACCACCACGGCGGCCTGGCTGACCCGCTGCAAGAGAGCGATCATGCGCGCTCCAGCTTACGCCAGGGTGACGCGGGCGAACTTGCGCTTGCCCACCTGCACCACGCATTGGCCGGCCTCGACCTTCAAACCCTTGTCGCTGATGACGGTGCCATCGATGCGCACGCCACCCTGCTCGACCATGCGCAGCGCTTCCGAGGTGGAGGCGCACAGGTTGGCTTGCTTCAACAACTGGCCGATGCCCAGCGGGGCGCCGGTCAGCGAGACTTCCGGGATGTCATCCGGGATGCCGCCCTTGGAACGGTTCACGAAGTCGGCCAGCGCATCTTCGGCGGCCTGCTGCGAGTGGAAGCGGGCCACGATTTCCTGGGCCAGGGCCACCTTGATGTCACGCGGATTCTTGCCGGCTTCGACATCAGCCTTGAAGCCGGCGATCTCGGCAATGGAACGGAAGGACAGCAGTTCGTAGTAGCGCCACATCATCACGTCGGAAATGCTCATCACCTTGGCGAACATGGTGTTGGCCGGTTCGGTGATGCCGATGTAATTGCCCTTGGACTTGGACATCTTTTCCACCCCGTCCAGGCCTTCCAGGAGCGGCATGGTCAGGATGCACTGCGGCTCCTGGCCGAAATCCTTCTGCAGTTCGCGGCCCACCAGCAGGTTGAATTTCTGGTCGGTGCCGCCCAGTTCCAGGTCGGACTTCAGGGCCACCGAGTCATAACCCTGCATCAGCGGGTAGAGGAATTCATGCACCGAGATCGGGGTGCCTTCCTTGAAGCGCTTGGTGAAGTCGTCGCGCTCCATCATGCGCGCCACCGTGTAGCGCGAGGCCAGCTGGATCATGCCGCGGCTGCCCAGGGCGTCGCACCATTCGGAGTTGTAGCGGATCTCGGTCTTGCTCGGATCCAGCACCAGGCTGGCCTGGGCGAAGTAGGTCTTGGCGTTGACCTCGATCTGCTCGCGCGACAGCGGCGGGCGGGTGGCGTTGCGGCCGGACGGGTCGCCGATCATGGAGGTGAAGTCGCCGATCAGGAAGATCACCTGGTGGCCCAGGTTCTGCAGCTGGCGCATCTTGTTCAACACCACCGTGTGGCCCAGGTGCAGGTCAGGTGCGGTCGGGTCCAGGCCCAGCTTGATGCGCAGCGGCTGGCCGCTTTGCTCGGCGCGCGCCAGCTTTTGCGCAAATTCGCTTTCGATGAGCAGCTCATCGATGCCGCGCTTGGTGATGGCCAGGGCCTCCTGCACCTTGTCGGTGAGGGGCAAACGGGAAGGAGCTGCAGCGGCGGGAGAGGTGGACTGATCGGCGTTCATCGATATAACTAAAAAATAGGCTTTTGTAGGACAGGACCGCTAAATCGTGTTGCTATAATTCCGACTTTCGTTTTTTCTGCCCAGCGCCAGGACGCGGCCTCAGAAGCTCAGCAGCAGGAAAACGTTCTCGACCCGTAGGCGATGTTTCGCGGGCGCAACACGGCGAAGGGGACAGGAAACGCCGCATTGCAGCCGTACCCGCCATCCGCCACGGAAACGTCAGATTTTAACGTATTCGGTTTGCATGTTCCCACAAGATAAACTCAAGCACGTCTCGTCCCTGTGCTTCTCCGCGTTGCAGTCCTGCCACCACAAAGTCGCCGCCTCCTCGCCCAAGACCCGCATCATCGGCGCCAGCGCCCTCTTCCTGGCCGCCTTCACCATCGGTGCCGCCGGCTTCGCGCCGGCCGAGCCTGACCTGCGCGATGCCCCGGTCAACCCGATCTCGAAGGAACTGGCCCTGCCCGACCTGCAACAGCAGATCAGTGCGCTGGAAGAACGCTCGCAGTATTACGTCAACGAAGAGAAGGTCCGCAGCGGCGACACCCTGGCCACCCTGCTCAACCGCCTGGGCGTGGATGACGACGAGGCCGCCGCCTTCATCAAGTCCGACACCCTGGCGCGCACGGTGATGCAGTTGCGCGCCGGCAAGCGTGTGGTGGCCCAGACCGATGACAACGGCGAGCTCATCAAGCTCTCCGCCACGCTGGACGACGGCAGCGACACCCCCAAGAACCTGGTGATCTCGCGCCACGACGGCAAGCTGACCGCCGAAGCCCAACCCGCCGTGCTGGAACGCCGCGTGGAAATGCGCGCCGGCATCATCTTCTCCTCGCTCTTCGCCGCCACCGATGCCGCGCAGATCCCCGATGCGGTGGCGATGCAGCTGGTGGACATGTTCGCCACCAACATCAACTTCGCTTCCGACCTGCGCCGCGGCGACCGCTTCAACATGGTCTACGAGACCTACTACCAGAACGGCGACCTGGTGCGTACCGGGCGCGTGCTGGCCGGTGAATTCGACAATGCCGGCAACCGCTACCAGGCCGTGTGGTTCAGCGACCCCGCCAGCAAGACCGGCGGGGGCGGCTACTATGCCTTCGATGGCAAGTCGCTCAAGAAGGCCTTCCTGAAGTCGCCCCTGGCCTTCACCCGTATCTCGTCCGGTTTCTCGATGCGCCTGCACCCCATCCTGGGCAAGTGGAAGCAGCACACCGGCGTGGACTTCGCAGCCCCCACCGGCACCCCCATCCATGCAGCCGCTGACGGCGTGGTCGATTTCGTGGGCCAGCAGAATGGCTATGGCAACATCGTCGTCATCAAGCACTGGAGCGGCTACTCCACCGCCTACGGCCACATGAGCCGCTTCGCGCCCAATATCAAAAAGGGCATGAAGGTCAGCCAGAACGACGTGATCGGTTTCGTCGGCATGACCGGCTGGGCCACCGGGCCGCACCTGCATTACGAATTCCGCGTCAACAACCAGCCGCGCGATCCGCTGTCGGTGGACGTGCCCAACAACCAGGCGCTGACCGGTCCGCAATTGCAGCGCTTCCGCACGGTGGCCGCCGACATGCAGCACCGTATGGCCATGCTGCGCGTGCCGGGTGCGCCGGATGTGAAGCTGGCTGCAGCGAAGTAAGCTGCTGCTGTCACGTATCGCCTGTGGGGGCGGCCGCTGTAGAATCAGCGGCCGCCCTTTTCTTTTTCTGCCCTGCCTCCCATGAACGATTCTTCCAATTTGTATATCGGCCTGATGTCCGGCACCAGTCTGGATGGCGTGGATGGCGTGCTGGCCCAATTCGACGGCCAGGCCATTTCAGCTACGCTGGCAGCGGCCTACGTCCCCTTCCCCGCGCATCTGCGCGCGGACCTGATGGCCTTGCAGTCGGCCGGCGCCAACGAGATCGAACGCGAAGCCCTGGCCGCCAATGCGCTGGCGGTGCATTACGCCGATTGCGTGGCGCAGTTGCTGCTGCAGGCGGGCAAGACGGCCGCGCACGTGCGCATGGTCGGGGTGCATGGACAAACCATCCGTCATCGTCCCGAACTGGGATTCACGCGCCAGACCAACAACCCGGCGCTGCTGGCCGAGCTGTGCGGCATCGATGTGGTGGCTGATTTGCGCAGCCGCGACGTGGCTGCAGGCGGCCAGGGTGCGCCGCTGGTGCCGGCCTTCCATCGCGCCCTCTTCGGCGAGCAAACGCAGTCGCGGGTGGTGGTCAATATCGGCGGCATCGCCAACATCAGCATCCTGCCGGCCGGGGAAGACGGCGCTTACGGTTTCGATACCGGGCCCGGCAATGCGCTCATGGATGGCTGGATTCATCTGCATCAGCAACGCGCCTATGACGCCAATGGCGACTGGGGCGCCTCTGGCCAGGTGCATGCGGCCCTGCTGGCGCAATTGCGCGACGAGCCCTTCTTCCGTGCCCCGCCACCCAAGAGTTCCGGACGCGACCTGTTCCACCTCGACTGGCTGCAGGCGGCACTGCTGCGTACCGGCCAGCCCCTTGCGCCGCAAGACGTGCAGGCCACCCTCGCCATGCTCACGGCCAGCACCATTGCCGATGCCATCGGCGCGCATGCCCCTGCGGCCCGGCAAGTCTACGTCTGTGGGGGCGGTGCCGAGAATGCTTTCCTGATGCGGCTGCTGCAGCAACAATTGCAGGGGCGCGCGAGCGTGCAATCGACCGCCGTGCTGGGCGTAGCGCCGCAGCATGTGGAGGCGCTGGCCTTCGCGTGGCTGGCGCGCCGCTTCGATCTGCGGCTGCCGGGCAACCTGCCCGCAGTGACGGGAGCGCGCGGACCGCGGGTGCTGGGCGCGCTGTATCCGGCCTGAAACGGATCAACAGAAACGACAAAGCCGTCCGTGTCGAAGCGGACGGCTTTGTTTTTATTTCAATACCGAACGGATCGGTATCAAAATAAAAAAACAATTAGTAACGGCTGATACGACCGTTATCGAGACGCACACGATCGCCCACACGGAAATCGGTATTGTCTTCCTGCGCGAAGGTCTGCAGCGAGCCATCGCTCATGCGCACCCGGATGTTGTAGACCTGCTGGCCTGCCGAGCTGTTGCGCTGGACCTGGTTACCGGCATAGGCACCACCGGCAGCACCGGCCACCGTCGCCAGTACGCGGCCCGTACCGCCACCGACGGCGTTGCCCAGCAGGCCACCGGCCACACCACCGACGACCGCACCGGCCACGCCGTTGCTTTCCTTGTGGGTGACTTCGACGGCCTCGACCACGCCGGTACCGGAATAGGCGGCCACGCGTTCATCGTTTTGCGAAGTCGGTGCGGCGCCATAGGGTGCCTGTTGCGGGCTGGCGCAGCCGATGAGCAGGCCGGCGAAGCTGGCGCTGATCACGGCCAGCGAAATGTAGTGATGACGGACGGACATGGTGTTCTCCTCTCCATGAATGCGATGGACGATGACCACAGTGTGCCGCCCGGTGCCGGTGCCCGGAATCGGAGAAGCCCGGGAAGCGATGTCGGAGAAATGAGGACGTCGCCGTCAGCAGACAGGGCTCAATTGAGCCAGCCGCGCCGACGGAAATACCAGAACGGCGCAATGGCCGAACCGACCATCATCAGGATGGCCAGCGGATAACCGACCACCCAATCCAGTTCCGGCATGACCTTGAAGTTCATGCCATAGATGCTGGCGATCAGCGTGGGTGGCAAGAAGGCTACCGACGCCACCGAGAAGATCTTGATGATCTTGTTCTGGTTGATGTTGATGAAGCCGACCGTGGCATCCATCAGGAAGTTGATCTTGTCGAACAGGAAGGCGGTGTGGCCATCCAGGGATTCGATGTCGCGCAGGATCTGGCGCGCATCCTCGAACTGCTCCGAACTGAGCAGCCGCCCGCGCATCAGGAAGCTGACTGCACGGCGCGTGTCCATCATGTTGCGGCGGATGCGGCCGTTCAGGTCTTCTTCGTGGGCGATGGTGTTGAGCACGTCGGCGGCGGCCTGGTCGGACAGGCTCTTCTTCAGCACGCTGGTGCTCACCGCTTCGAGCTTCTGGTAGATGCCTTCGAGTGCATCGGCCGAATATTCGGCGTCGGTCTCGTAGAGATCGAGCAGCACGTCGCGGTAGTCGCCGATGGAACCGGGCCGCGAGCGCGCGCGCATGCGCACCAGGCGGAATACCGGCAGGTCTTCGGCGTGTACCGAGAAGAGGATGTTGCGGGCCAGGATGAAGGCCACCGTCATGGTGGAAGACGAATCGTCGTCGCCTTCGAAGAGGAAGTCGGTGCGCAGGTGCAGGTCGCCGTTCTCGGCTTCGAAGTAGCGGGCCGAGGCTTCGATGTCGCTGAATTCATCCTCGTCGGGCAGGGTCACGCCATAGATGCTCTTGACCCAGGCGCGCTCCTCGTCATTCGGTTCGGTCAGGTCCACCCAGACCGGGGCGGCCTGCTCCAGGTCGGTCCGGCTGTCGATGTTGACCTGGCTCAGTCGTCCGTTTTGCAACACGAATACATTGATCATGGGTTCTCGCTGGGTGGAACGCGGGGGGGAAGTGCAGGCGCCCCGTGATGACAGGCGCGAAACGTGCGCAAGTGTACGTTCAAGCCCTGCGCCAGGCAAGCGCAAAGCAAGCTCGGCAAGACCAGCGGATTACTTGTGCGCAGGCGGCAGCGTGGCTGCGTTCATGCGGCGCAGGATCAGGCTGGTGCGGGCGGCCAGGTAGCCGGAGCCGCGATTGCGGTCGTAGTAGCGCGGACGCGGCAGCATCACCGCCAGCCGTGCCGCCTGCTCGGCGCCCAGGCCGGCGGCGCTGCTGCGATAGTAATGCTGGGCGGCCGCCTCGGCGCCGAAGACGCCATTGCCCCACTCCACCACGTTGAGGTAGATCTCGAAGATGCGCTGCTTGTCCAGCAGGAATTCCAGCATGTAGGTGATGATGAATTCCTGGCCCTTGCGCAGATAGCTGCGCTCGCCCGAAAGGAACAGGTTCTTGGCCAGCTGCTGGGTGATGGTGGAACCGCCGGCGACCACCTTGCCCTTCTTCTCGTTCTTTTCGTAGGCCTTTTGCAGGGCGTCCCAGTCGATGCCGTCGTGCTCGGAGAAATTGGAATCCTCGGAGGCGATGATGGCACGCTTGAGGTTGTTGGAGATGCGCGCGTAAGGCACCCAGCGGAATTGCAGCTGGGCATTCGGATCCTTCTCGCGCAGCAACGACAGTTGCTGGCGCATGAAGCTGGTGGACTCGGGATTGTGATCCTTCCACCACCAGATCTGCACGAAGAAGTACAGCTGCAGCAGCAATACCAGCGTGACGGGCAGGACGATGATCCAGAAGAGCAGCTTGCGGAGCGATTTCATGTGCCGGTGGTCGTTCTGTTTCAGAGTTCTATCGTTGCGAGATCGTATCGTCATGCAGACCTGCAGTCATCCACACCTGTAGTCCTCTACAGGTGTGGATGGCTGGCTTCATTGCGACAATTGCTGGCGCAGGCTGGCAAACACCTCCGCAGTTGCCGGCCGCACGCCGCGCCAGAGCAGGAAGGCTTCGGCGGCCTGCTCGACCAGCATGCCCAGGCCGTCGCGCACGCTGGCGCCATGCTGCTGGGCGCTCTGCAGGAAGACCGTGGGCTGACGGCCATACATCATGTCGTAGGCCAGGGTCTCGCTGCCGTAGACCGACACCGGCAGTGGTGGCAGATCATCCGACAGGCTGGCCGAGGTGGCGTTGATGATGACGTCGAACGCGCCCTCCAGATCAGCATAACCGGCACTGCGGACCGGACCGTATTGGGCGAACTGCCGGGCCAGCTCGGCAGCTTTGGAGGGGGTGCGGTTGACGATCACCAGCTCGGCCGGCTGCTGCTGCAACAGCGGCAGCAAGGCGCCGCGCGCGGCGCCACCGGCGCCCAGCAACAGGATGCGACGGCCCGCCAGGGCCTGGCCGGCATTGACCGTGATGTCGGTGACCAGGCCGGCGCCATCGGTGTTGTCGCCGAGGATGCGGCCGTCCTCGAACTTGAGCGTGTTGACCGCACCGGCCAGGCGCGCGCGCTCGCTCAGGTGATCGGCCAGGGCGTGGGCTTCCAGCTTGAAGGGCACGGTGACGTTGGCGCCGCGTCCGCCGCGCCGCAGAAATACCTGCACCGCTGCCTTGAAACCGTGCAGCGGTACCAGCAGGCGATCGTAGTGCAATGACTGGCCGGTCTGGGCGGCAAACTGGGCATGGATCTCGGGGGATTTGCTGTGGGCAATCGGATTGCCGATGACGACGTATTCATCCATGGTGTTGTGGGTACTCCCTCGTTATCTGTTCTTGTAAGTGGCCGGGCCGCCCCGGTGTCAGCTGGCGCCCAGTTGTGCCTGCACGCCCTGGTCGCGGGTGAAACGGAAGGTCACGATGACTTCCCACACGTCATCCTTGCCGCTGGTGCGCATGTTCTCCGGGAAGCGGCCGAAAGGCGCCGCGCGCCGCACGATGTCCACCGCTGCACGGTCCAGTGCGGCATTGCCCGAACTGGTACGCACCACTACGCCGCCATCGCGCTCGTAGAGGCTGCCATCCTGGAACACCGGAATCACCACCAGCAATTCGCCATAGAGCTTCTTGCCGTCGCGGGTCGGGAAGTTCAGCGTACCGACCTTTTCCACCTTGTCCTGCAAGGCCTTGAAGTACTGCGCATAACCCACTTCGCGGGTGCTCGGCGTGATCTGGGTCTTCTTCGGCCGCTTGTTGTATTGCTCGATGTCCCTGGCCAGCTCGGCTTCCATGCGCGCCATGGCCTTGGCGGTTTCGGTCAGCTCGCGTGCGTTCGGCTGCGGTGTCTCGGCCGGCTTTGGCAGGTCGGCGCTGGCCACGTGCTGCCGTGCCTCCTGCAGCTGGGCCAGCATCTTGCGCTGCTGCTGTTCCAGTTCGGCCACCTTGCGCTGCGCGGCCTTGACGCTGTCGCCGCTCTCCACGTGCTGCATGTCCGGCAGCGGTGACTTGGCGCGGCCCTCATCGGCGTTGCCGCCGCCATCCAGATTGGCCTGCGCCAGCGCCTGGGCGTTGACCGGCTTCTTGTCGTGCTTGGCGTTGACCAGGATGACTTCCAGTTCCGGGTCGGACGGCTTGAAGCGGAAGGCGTCGGGCGCAGCAAAGTGCACGGCCAGCAAGAGGCCATGCACCAGCAGCGAAATTCCGAGCGCCAGGCTCAGCAGACGGTGTTGGGCAAACAGATTCACAGCAAACGGGAAGCGACGACGATAGACACAGCGCCAATTCTACGCCAGCACTGCTTCATTGGGCCGCTTGGGCGGGCGGGTTTTCGCCGGCATCGGCAGTATCGGGGGCACCTGGCACTGGCACATCGCCGGCCTGATCCTGTGCCTGTTCTGCCTCGCCTTCCTCGCCCTGCTCTTCGCTGCCCATGGCGGCCATGCCTTCGAGCAACTCCTCTTCGTCCTCTTCTCCGATATCGGTGGCCAGGGCCTGGGCGGCGGCGGCCGGCACTTCCAGCAGGCGCGCCTCCACGGTCAGGTCGACTTCATCCCAGCGCAGCAGGTCCAGCTTGACCTGCAGGCCGCGCGCCAGTTGTGGCAGGCCCGGCATGCGCAGCACCAGCGGAATCTCGACTAAGCGCAGGATTTCATCCTTCAACACCACCGCCTCCACGGTGCGGGCGTTTTCCTGGGCCAGCCAGCGCAGGCACCAGTAGCGTTCCATGGTGGACTGGAAATCGGCATACCCCGAATAGGCCGCATCAAAGCCGGAGACGATGGCGAACAGCTCGGCATCGCGCGGCTTGAAAGGCGCCACCAGCGGCGCGGTCACGCCATGTTCGATGCAGGCCAGGATCTGCCACTGGTTCACCAGGTCGGTGTAGCGGCGCAGCGGCGACGTGCTCCAGGCATATTGATCCACGCCCAGCCCCTGGTGAGGCGCGGCGTGGGTGACCATGCGCACCTGCATCTTGGCGGCCCAGCCGCCGGCCCCGCCGCCTTGCGCGCGATAGATGCCGGGCACGCCGTGATCGGCCATGAGCTTGCCCCAGGTACTGTTGGCGAAGATCATCAGCTCGGCCACGATCTTGTCCAGCGGCGCGCCACGGCGGCGGCGCACGATGCTCACCACATCGTTCTCGACATAGAAGTTGAAGTCGACGCGGTTGTTCTGTTCCGGGCGCAGGCCGAAGCTCTCGCGCTTGGCCATGCGGCCCTGCTCCAGCAACTGCACCCATTGCCACAAGAGCGCGATCTCTTCCTTGTGCGGATACTCGCCGCGATTCTCGGCCAGGGCTTCCTCGGTGACCAGCTCGTCGAGATCGTTGTGACGCAGGTTGGCGGCGATGGGCACCAGCTCGGCACGGGTCTCGGTGGCCAGCACTTCCCAGCTGGCAGGATCCAGCGTGGCATAGAGCGACAAGGCCGGACGGGCGGCACCGGCATCCAGCGTATAGGTAGCCACCAGGTCGTCGGGCAGCATGGTGATCTTCTCGCCCGGCATGTAGACGGTGGACATGCGAGCACGCGCAATCGCATCGATGGCGTCGCCGCGCTTGATGGCCAGGCCCGGCGCGGCGATGTGGATGCCCACACGCAGCTTGCCATCGGGCAGGCGGGTGACCGACAGGGCATCATCGATTTCGGTGGTGGTCACGTCATCGATGGAGAAGGCTTGCACCTCGGCCAGCGGCAGATCGGTCGTGGCCGGCGGGATGTCGATGGCCGGGAAGCCGGTGCCGCGCGGGAAGAATTCGGAGAGGAAGCGCGCGTAATGCAAATCCTTGGGCGAGGCCACCCCGCCGGCGGCCAGCATCAGGCGCTGCGGGGTGGTCTGCAGTTCCTTGGCGGCGGCATCCAGGGCCTTGAATTCGATGCCGTTCTTGTCCGGCTTGAAGAGCAATTGCAGCGCGATGGGGCGGAAGGCTTCGGGCAACTTGTGGGCCTTCAACTCCTCGACATACACGGCCTGCGCAGCCAGTTGCTGCTTCTTCTTTTCCAGTCCGGCCAGGGCAGCCTGCAGCGAGGCTTGCGGGGCGGCCTTGTAGCGCCCACGGCCCTTCTTGTAGAAATAGATCGGTGCATGATGCAGGCACAGCAGCAGGCCGGCTGCCTCAGGCGGCAGCGGGGCATGGCCGAAGTACTCGGCGGCCAGGTCGGTGAAGCCGAATTCTTCTTCGCCGGCCACTTCCCAGAGGAAGTCCAGATCGATTTCCTGCGCGATGGCCTGCGCCTGTTGCAGCAGTTCCTGCGGCGCCGGGGCAGCGAATTGCAGCAGCGCATCGCGCGACTTGACCTTGGCGCGCTTGCCGGAGGCCATCTCGACCTGGTAGGACTCGCCCTGCTGGGTCATGATGGAGCCGGCCTTGAAATCGCCGGATTCTTCGAACAATAAATTCATCTGCTTCTATCGCTTTTCAATCGGTACGTGAGCCGGCATCGGACGCATGAGCGCCTGCAATGCCGGCAGGAAAACATCGGTCACCATCAGCACGCCGCCACGCCGGGTAAACAGGGAGCGGCGCGCCAGCAAGGTGGTCGGCAATTCGGTCTCGGGCAGGGCCAGCGCGATCCGCTGCATCAGCGGGTGGCCGGCGGCCAGCCGAGCATACTGGATGGGGCTGCGCCCGACCAGCGGATCAAAGAACAAGTTGGCGCCCAGGGGCGTCGTGCCCAGCTTGCTGAAGAAGGGCCAGTCGGACTTGACCGAGCCGGTGGACAAGACCGTGTGCCCGAACACCACCGGCTGCCCGTCGGCCAGCAGGATCACATCGCGCTCAACAACGCGGCTACGGGGCGATATGCACAAGGCTTCATGTTCATCGGCCAGGATGCGGCCCGGACGCTGGCGCAGCAGGCGCACGCTGAAGCTTTGGGTCCGATTCTTGAGTTTCAGTGTCATGGAACCGGGGTCCGACAGCCAGGCGCGGGTGCGGCGCATCAGGTCGCCATCGGCGGCCAGCAGCGAGGCCAGCGCCTGCGGGTGCGCCCTCCAGCGCCCCATCCGTACAGCATGCGGCATCAGCGCACCGCCTTGCCGGGCAGGTCGACGCCACAAAAGGCCAGCACCTCGTCCAGATGATCGGCGAACTCGGCCATGCCGTGGTCACTACCCTCGATGACGGTCTGCCGTGCGCCGGGGTAATGGGCCACCATCTCGCGCCAGTCCAGCACCTCGTCGCCGGTGGCGGCCAGCAGGAAATAACGCTGCGGGCGCGTGATGGCCGGCACGGCCAGGGCCAGCAGCTCGGCGATGTACTCGCGCTTGAATTCGAAGGGTTCGTCGGAATGGTATTGCGTGGTCACGCCGACATAGGATTCCAGGTCGCGCGGCGGCTTCACGGCCGGGTTGACCAGCACCGCCCGGCAGCCGGTGTGCTCGGCCAGCCAGGTGGCGTAATAGCCGCCCAGGGAGGAGCCGACCACGGTCAGCTGCGCCGGGTCCACGCCGGCCACGAGCGAGCCGGCCAGGGCGATGGCGCCGGCCGGCGAGGCCGGCAGCTGCGGACAGACATACTGGTCCTGCAAACCCAGTTCGGCCATGCGCTGTCCCATCACACGCGCCTTGAAGGACTGCGGCGAGGAACGAAAGCCGTGCAGGTACAGGATCATGCCAGCGCGTCCAGCAGCTTCTGGTGCACGCCGCCAAAGCCGCCATTGCTCATCACCAGCACATGGTCGCCCGGCTGGGCGGCGGCCTTGACGGCTTGCACCAGGGCATCCAGATCGTGGAAGGCGGCGGCCTTGTCGCCCAGCGGGGCCAGCGCCTCGGCCAGATCCCAGCCCAGCGCGTCGCGCCCGGATTGGGCGCCGAAACCGAAGACCAGATCGGCCTCCACCAGGCTACCCGGCAGGGCGTCCTTCATGGTGCCCAGCTTCATGGTATTGGAACGCGGTTCCAGCACGGCCAGGATGCGCGCCGCACCGACCTTCTTGCGCAGGCCGGCCACGGTGGTGGCAATCGCCGTCGGGTGATGGGCAAAATCGTCATACACGGCCACGCCCCTGGCGGTCCCGCGCAGCTCCATGCGCCGCTTGACGCTCTGGAAGGCGCCCAGCGCCTCGATGGCCTGTGCTGGCGGCACGCCCACGTGACGAGCGGCGGCGATGGCGGCCAGGGCGTTCATGCGGTTGTGTTCGCCGCTCAGCTCCCAGGTCACCGTGCCTTGCGAGTGGCCCTCGAAGAAGACCTCGAAACGGCCATCCTCGCGGGTCTGCAGCGACCAGCCGGGCTGGCCGGCGGCCACGCCGAAATCTTCACGTTCGCTCCAGCAGCCGCGTGCCAGCACGCGCTCCAGCGCGGCTTCGCGGCCATTGACGATGACGCGGCCGATACCGGGCACGGTGCGCACCAGGTGATGGAATTGCGTCTCGATGGCAGCCAGATCGGGGAAGATGTCGGCGTGATCGTATTCCAGGTTGTTCAGGATGGCGGTGCGGCTACGGTAGTGGACGAACTTGCTGCGCTTGTCGAAGAAGGCGGTGTCGTATTCGTCGGCTTCGATGACGAAGAAGGGCGAAGGTCCGCCCTGGCCGTCGCTGCCCAGGCGCGCCGAGATGCCGAAGTTCATCGGCACCCCGCCGATCAGGAAGCCCGGCTGGTAGCCCGCATGTTCCAGCACCCAGGCCAGCATGGCCGAGGTGGTGGTCTTGCCGTGGGTACCGGCCACCGACAGGACCCACTTGTCCTGCAGGATGTTCTCGCCCATCCATTGCGGGCCGGAGACGTAGGGCAGGCCCCGGTTGAGGATCTCTTCCATCAGCGGATTGCCGCGCGAGACCACGTTGCCGATCACGAACAGATCGGGCTGCAACTCCACCTGGGACGGCTCGAAGCCCTGGATCAGGGTGATGCCCTGGGCTTCCAACTGGGTGCTCATGGGGGGATAGACGTTGGCGTCGCAGCCGGTCACGGTATGGCCGGCCTCTTTGGCCAGCACGGCCAGGCCGCCCATGAAGGTGCCGCAGATGCCGAGGATGTGTATATGCATAGCGAATCTTGGGGTGTAATCCCAAGATTTTACCTGAGCCGGCGACTCCTCCCTATCCCCAGTGGCACGGCGGCCGCAATGATTGCCTCAGAAGGCTTCCCATTGCTCATCCTGACCACCCTGCGCCACGGCCAGGGCGGGCGCGGCGGCGGGACGGGCGCCGGCCACCGCAGGGCGCGGCGGCCGGTACGCGGGTGCCGCAGTGGCCACGACTTCCAGGTCCGGGGCTTGCTGCAGGACAGTGCCCGGCAGGCGGAATACCCCGACCAGCTCCGACAGCTGCTGGGCCTGGTGCGACAGCGACTGCGATGCCGAAGCGGCCTCTTCCACCAGGGCGGCATTCTGCTGGGTCACCTCATCCATCTGGGTAATGGCCTGGTTGACCTGCTCGATGCCTTGGGTCTGCTCACCGCTGGCGGCCGAAATCTCGGCCATCACATCGGTGACCCGCTGCACGCTGGACACCACCTCGGAAATGGTCACCCCGGCTTGCTGCACCAGCCCGCTGCCTACTCCGACCTGCTGCACCGAATTGTCGATGAGGGTCTTGATCTCCTTGGCGGCAGTGGCCGAACGCTGGGCCAGCGAGCGCACTTCCGTGGCCACCACGGCGAAGCCGCGCCCTTGCTCGCCGGCACGCGCGGCTTCCACCGCCGCATTGAGGGCCAGGATATTGGTCTGGAAGGCAATGCCATCGATCACGCTGATGATGTCCACGATCTTCTTGGAGGAGGCATCGATGCTGCCCATGGTCTCGATCACCTGGCTGACCACCTTGCCACCTTCCTCGGCGATGGTGGACGCACTCAGGGCCAATTGGTTGGCCTGGCGCGCGTTTTCCGCATTCTGCCGCACGGTGGAAGTCAGTTCTTCCATGGCCGAGGCGGTTTCTTCCAGCGAACTGGCCTGCTCTTCAGTGCGGCTGGAGAGGTCCAGGTTGCCGCTGGAGATCTGGCCCGATGCGGTGGCGATGGTGTCGGTGCCACTCCTGACCTTGCCGACGATGCGGCGCAGGCTGGTGTTCATGGCCGCCAGGGCGGCCGTCAGTTGCCCGGTTTCATCGGTGGATCGGGCGGTGATATCGGCGGTGAGGTCGCCGGCGGCAATGCGATGGGCAAACTCACCCGCGCTACGCAGCGGCGTGGAAATCACCCGGGCGATGAACAAGGCCAGTGCCAGACCTGCCAGCAGGGCACCGGTCAGGATGACGACGACCCATAGCTGAGCTTGGTCATAGGTGCTCTCGGCGTTGTGGGTGGACTGGACGCTGCCATCCAGATTGACTTGGGCCAGCTTGTCGAGCTCATCGAGCAGCGCCAGGTAATTCTGGAAGGCGGGCCCCAGCAGCAGCCGCTTGGCCTCATCGACCTTGCCGGACTGGACGGCAGCGAGCGTGTCACCGTGAAGGGCAATGAATTTGTCGATGCGCTCGTTGACACTGGGAAACAGCGCCTTCTCGCCCGGCTCGGATATCTGGCCGACATACTGCTTGCGTGCCTCCGCCAGGGCCGCCAGGTTCTTGTTCATGACGCCGATGATGGCGTTGCTCTGCTTTTCCTCGCCATCGTAGAGCGCAAGTTGGGCTTGATTGGCACGCACGCGCGAAAGCGCCACCTTCATGTCATTGATGGAGCGGATGCTGGGCAGCCAGTTGGTGGCCAGTTCAGTGGCTGACTGGTTGACCTTGTGCAGCTGGACGATGGAAAAAATGCCCAGCACGCCCGTCAACAGCAATATGCAGGCAAAGGCCAGCAATAGCTTGGTGGCAATTCTGCGATTGTAAAACCAGTTCATGACTCTTCCTTTTCATGGTCGGATGCGCAAAAAAGTACGTCCGGTCAGACGGCCATCACCAGTCTGTTGCGTACGCGATAGACCGAACTTAACCGCTTCCTCACCAAGGTTCCGGCGTGCGGGAAAATTCCTGCGCATTTTTTCGGAGTACTTCGTTTCCGTGAAAGGAAGCTCTGGAGCTTGAGCGAGAATCACAGGAAAAACTTAAATATTCATTAAACATTTTCTGATACAAATCGACATGCTCGCTGTCTTGATATGCCCTGGATGCAACAGAAAATGCCGCTGAGCGCTTTTCTCATTGAAAGCGGTATCAAAAGACAAACTTCTTTTTCTGCCCTGGGTTCAAGAACCGAGGTTGATCTGTCCAACCCGCAATGTGCCGACAGCTTTTTGCGCACGACCGGCATCAAGGTCGAAAACCCGAACGCGTCCCACGCCGCAGTCCACTATGAAGGCGAATACTTCCTGCTGCCCGAGGGAGGACTCTATCGCGCCACCACGCGGTCGGGCTGGGCCCTGCCCAGCGCCCCCGAGGCCGAGGGATACAGCCTTTACATTGCGCGCAGCGGCGAGCTGCAGGGGCGCACGGCCGAGGGGCTGATCCATTGCGACAGTGGCAGCGCCATCATGCTCAATCTGGCGCAGATACAGCAGATCGCCAGCCCAGGCAATTCCTCCGGCCTGGGGTTCTTTTTTTCGATGCATTGCATGACCCACAACCTGTCTCAGCTGCTGGAGGCGCCGGTGCACCGGCAATTGCGCTTTCATTCGTCGCTGCTGCCCGATGCGCATGTGCGCGCTGCCCTGGCGTCCCTGGGTGAACTCATCGCCGAAGGCCTCAGCGGGATCGCCCCGCTGCAGAATGCACCGCTGGCCATGGCCAACCTCTTGCACGCGGCCTGCTTCCTGATCCTGCACAACCTGCCGCACAATCATTCTCATGCCCTGATGCGCCGACCGAGCGCGCCTGCGCCACGCCAGATCAAACGTGCCGTGGAGTTCATCATGGCCAGGCTGTCAGCCCCCATCACCCTGGCCGACATCGCCGCACATGCCGCCATCAGCGTGCGCTCGCTGCAGTCGGGCTTTCGCCGCTACAAGGAAATGACGCCGATGGAGTTCCTGCGTACCCAGCGCCTGGGACGCGTGCGGGAAGACCTGCTGGACCCGGCCGTTCCTGCCGACATCCAGCACATCGCACTGAGCTGGGGGTTCACCCATCTCTATCTCTTCATGCGCTACTACAAGAAGCAGTTCGGCGAGAGCCCGCACGCTACCCTGGCCAGGCGTGCGCACAAATGGACCAACAGCTGACCGGCCGGTCCGGCGCAGCCACGCCCGGCAGCGGGTATCATGTGGCCCATGCCAGAATTCGAATTCACTTCCCCCACCGAGCAAGTGCGCGCCGAAATCGCTGCGGCCGCCGCCCGCATGATCGCCGAGGATGGCGCCGACTACGGTACGGCCAAGCGCAAGGCGGCCAAGCAGATCCTGGGAAACCAGAAGGTACGCGGCGAGATCATGCCCGATAACGAGCAGATCGAAGACGAAGTGCGCCTCTACAATGAACTCTTCTTTGCCGACACCCAGCCGGCGCGTCTGCTGCACCTGCGCCAGGTGGCCCTGCAACTGATGCAGGATCTGCAGCAATTCAATCCTTATATTACCGGCGCAGTGTGGAATGGCACGGCAGGTGAACATTCGGACATCCACCTGCAGCTCTTTTCCCCCAGCGCCAAGGAGGTGGAGATTTTCCTCCTCAACAAGCATGTGAACTTCGAGGTCGGGGAAACCAGCCACTTCCGCACCGGCCAGGCGGTGGAAACCCTGAGCTTCCTGCTGCCCCAGCGCGGCGCCGATCCCGAACTGGCCCATCTGGCCCTGTATGACGAAGACGATCTGCGCGGCAGCCTGCGGGCCGCCCCCGGCAAACGTCCCGAGCGCGGCGATGCGGCGGCGCTGGCCGGCTTGATCGATGCCACTTCCGAGGATGAGAATTCATGAAGAAACTAAAAAATGTGATCTTGTTGGCCGTCGTTGCGGTGCTTTGCGTGGGTGTTGGCCTCTACGCCAGCCATCGCGCCAACCCGCCCGTCTCTGCGGAGACCCGGGCACTGAACCAGCTGCTCTCGCAATCGCTGCCCGACGCCAGCGGCCAGACCCAATCCCTGGCCCAATATAAAGGCAAGCCCCTGGTGGTCAACTTCTGGGCCACCTGGTGCGGCCCCTGCGTGGAGGAAATGCCGGAGCTGACTGCCCTGCAGAATGAGATCGCGCCGGTGCAAATCCTGGGAATTGGCGTCGATAGCCAGGAAAATATCGCCAAGTTTGCGCAAAAGTACCAAATCCGCTATCCTCTCTTCGTTGCCGGAACCGGCGCCACCGATTTGCTGCGGCAATTCGGCAATCAGGCGGGCGGTCTCCCGTTCACCGCTCTGGTGGGCAAGGACGGCAACGTCAAGAAGGTCTACCTGGGCCGCATCAAGTTCGACGAACTGCGCGCCGACCTCTCCCAGCTGTGACATCCCCCTGCACCGACGTAAATCCGTGAAAAGAAAGTTTTTCTTGCCAAATGAAGGCATTTGACGGCAAAATGCGCGCATCGTCGTCAAACGGAGCCTAATCTCCATGGCAAAACAGCTTCTCCTGCTCAATGGCCCGAACCTGAATCTGCTCGGAACCCGGGAGCCGGAAGTCTACGGATATACCACGCTGGCCGATATCGAACAGCGTGCACAAGAACAGGCCCGCGCCGCCGGGGCGTCGCTGGTGGCCTTCCAGAGCAACCATGAAGGCGCCCTGATCGACCGCATCCATCAGGCCCGCCATGAAGGGGTGGACGGCATCATCATCAATCCGGGCGGATTGACGCATACCAGCGTGGCCCTGCGCGATGCGCTGGCCGGGGTGGCCATTCCCTTCGTGGAACTGCATATCTCCAATGTGCACCAGCGCGAGGAGTTCCGGCATTTTTCCTATCTGTCCGGCATCGCCCGGGCAGTCCTGTGCGGCTTCGGGGTGGATGGCTATTCGCTAGCCGTCGATTTCTGGCTGCGTCAATCCTGAGGGCGGACCCGCCGCTTCGAACGGATCGCTTCACGTACTGCAAGACCCAGACTGGACCCGCCGGCCGCGACAGAGCGCCGGCGCTTCGTTAACAACACTACTCATCTACATTCCGAGGGATTCAAATGGATTTACGAAAACTCAAGACGCTGATCGACCTGGTTGCTGAATCGGCCATCGAAGAGCTGGAAGTCACCGAAGGCGAAAGCAAGGTCCGCATCGTCAAGTCTTCCCCGAATGCCCAGAACCAGGTGGTGATGGTGCCGCAACAGCAAGCCTACGCGCCCGCCGCCGCTCCGGTGGCCGCCGCGCCCGCCGCTGCTGCTCCTGCAGCCGCCCCGGCAGCCCCGGCCGTGCCGGAAGGCCATATCGTCAAGTCGCCGATGGTCGGCACTTTCTACCGTTCCTCCGCGCCTGGCGCACCGGCGTTCGTCGAAGTGGGCAAGGAAGTCAAGGAAGGCGATACCCTGTGCATCATCGAAGCCATGAAGCTGCTCAACGAAATCGACGCCGACAAGGGTGGCGTGGTCAAGCAGATCCTGGTGGAAAACGGCCAGGCCGTCGAGTTCGGCCAACCGCTGTTCGTGCTGGGTTAAACTCCGCCGCAGTCCCTGGCCCGGCCGCAACGGCCGCCGCGCGGCAGATGCCCGCAGCCTGGCTTTGGAACCTATAACGCTTGAACCTGGCGACGCCTCATTCCTGTTATGTTTGAAAAAATCCTCATCGCCAACCGTGGCGAAATTGCCCTGCGTATCCAGCGCGCCTGCCGCGAACTGGGTATCAAGACCGTGGTCGTGCACTCCGAGGCCGACCGTGAGGCCAAGTACGTGAAGCTGGCCGATGAGTCGGTCTGTATCGGCCCGGCCCCGTCGGCGCTGTCCTACCTGAACATGCCGGCCATCATCAGCGCCGCTGAAGTGACGGACGCCCAGGCGATCCACCCCGGCTACGGCTTCCTGTCGGAAAACGCCGATTTCGCCGAGCGCGTGGAGCAGTCCGGCTTCGTCTTCATCGGCCCGCGCGCGGAAAACATCCGCATGATGGGCGACAAGGTGTCGGCCAAGCAGGCCATGATCCGTGCCGGCGTGCCCTGCGTGCCGGGTTCGGAAGGTGCGCTGCCGGACAATCCCAAGGAAATCGTCCAGATCGCCCGCAAGATCGGCTATCCGGTCATCATCAAGGCCGCCGGCGGCGGCGGTGGCCGTGGCATGCGCGTGGTGCATACCGAAGCCGCGCTGATCAATGCCGTGACCATGACCAAGACCGAAGCGGGTGCCGCCTTCGGCAATCCGGAAGTCTATATGGAGAAGTACCTGGAAAATCCGCGTCACGTGGAAATCCAGGTCCTGGCCGACGAGCACAAGCAAGCCATCTGGCTGGGCGAGCGCGACTGCTCCATGCAGCGCCGCCACCAGAAGGTGATCGAGGAAGCGCCCGCACCGGGCATCCCGCGAAAGATCATCGAAAAGATCGGCGAACGCTGCGCCGAAGCCTGCCGCAAGATGAACTATCGTGGCGCCGGCACCTTCGAGTTCCTGTATGAAAATGAAGAGTTCTACTTCATCGAGATGAACACCCGCGTCCAGGTGGAACACCCGGTGACCGAAATGATCACCGGTGTGGACATCGTGCAGGAACAGATCCGCATCGCCGCCGGCGAAAAGCTGCGCTACCGCCAGCGCGACATCGAACTGAAGGGTCACGCCATCGAATGCCGCATCAACGCCGAGGATCCGTTCAAGTTCATCCCTTCGCCGGGCCGCATTACGGCCTGGCACGTGCCGGGCGGTCCTGGCATCCGCGTGGATTCGCATGCCTATTCGGGTTACTTCGTGCCGCCCAACTATGATTCCATGGTGGGCAAGGTCATTTCCTATGGCGCCACCCGCGAGCAGGCCATCCGCCGCATGCAGATCGCGCTGTCGGAAATGGTGGTGGAAGGCATTTCGACCAACATCCCGCTGCACCGCGAACTGATGGTCGATGCGCGTTTCTTCGAAGGCGGAACCAATATCCATTATCTGGAACATAAGTTGTCGGAACGCCCGACGGCGCCGGAAGCGGACAAGGCCCCCAAGAAGTAATCGCAGCACATCAGCATCAACGGTAACGCAACAGCAAAGGCAAGGACAGGCATGGCTTGGGTAGAAATCGTCATCGAAGTGGCGCGGGAAGAGGCGGAGGCATTGTCCGACGCCCTGATGGATGCTGGCGCCCTGTCGGTGTCGGTGGAAGATGCCGATGAAGGCACCGAGGCCGAACGCCCGCTCTTCGGCGAGCCCGGCATGGAGCCCGAAGAAGCCGCCTGGGATCGCAGCCGCGTGGTGGCGCTGGCCGGCAAGGATGCCGACCACGCCACCATCGTCACGGATGCCGCCAAGGCCATCGGCCTGGACTATGCCCTGCCCTTTGCCACCCGCAACGTGGAAGAGCAGGACTGGGTGCGCCTGACGCAATCCCAGTTCGAGCCCATCCACATCGGCCAGCGCATCTGGGTGGTGCCGAGCTGGCACGAAGCCCCGGCCGATCCGGACGCCCTGGTGCTGGAACTGGACCCGGGCCTGGCCTTCGGCACCGGCAGCCATCCGACCACCCGGCTGTGCATGGAATGGCTGGAAACCAATGCCACCCAGGCCAGCACGCTGCTGGACTACGGCTGCGGCTCGGGCATCCTGGCCCTGGTGGCCGCCAAGATCGGCGTGCCGCAGGTGATCGGTGTGGACATTGATCCGCAGGCGCTGGAAGCCGCGCATCACAATACCGAACGCAACGGCTGCAGCGCTACCTACTACCTGCCGGAACCCTTCGCCCAGACCCATCCGGAAGGCGAGCGCTTCGACGTGGTGGTGGCCAACATCCTGGCGGGTCCCCTGCAACTGATGGCGCCGATGCTGGCCGGCCGCGTGCGCGCGGGCGGTTCGCTGGTGCTCTCGGGCGTGCTGGAGCGCCAGGCGCAGGAAGTCATCGCCAGCTACGCACCCTACATCGCCCTGACCGTGTGGGCCGAACACGAAGGCTGGGTGGCCCTGGCAGGCCGCCTGCCGGAGTAATCCATGGCGTTGGCGACCCAGTGTCCGCACTGCCTGACCATCTTCAGGGTCGCCAGCGATCAGCTCAAACTGCGCGGCGGACTGGTCCGCTGCGGCAATTGCCGCGAAGTCTTCAACGGTAACGAATTCCTGGTCGAGCCCAGCGTGGCCGACGGCCACTACCAGCCCGCACCGGGCAGCAAGGCGCAGGCCGGCATGGCCAGCCCGTCCATGGCACCGACGCCGGCATTGCAGACATCCCCGATTTCCCCGGCTCCAGGCGCATATGAACGAAATATCCCGCCGCCAGCCTCTCAACCGGTTTTCTCCGCTCCCCCCGCGCCAGCACCGCTGCCGGAGGTGAACGTTCAGGCTCCCGAGCCGACCATTGCTGCGCCCGCTGCCATTCCGGTGATCGCCGAGCCCAAGGTATTCCGCTCGCCCGCCAGCCCGGGCTACATTCCCGATCTGGGTGCCGCGCTCAAGCCCGCCGCACCTGTGGACAAGATCAACGTCGCCGACCAGTCCAGCGGCTTGCCTGCCCCGTCGGAAGACGAACCCGACAGCGGCGCCCTGCTGCAGCGCTCTTCCATCGATGCCGATGAGATCGCCGCCCCTCCCGAGGTGGCTGCGGTGTTTCGCATCGACGACGAGCCGCTGCCGGCTGCGGAGGAAGAACGGGAAATCCAGGACGAGGGCGAGCCCGCCGACGAGCCCGGCTTCGTCAAGCGTGCCGAGCGCCGCGCGCGCATCAGCCAGGTGATGAAGATGGTGATGATGGTGCTGGCCGGGGTGATGGTGCCGGTGCTGCTGCTGCAATCGCTCTATTACTGGCGTAATCCCCTGGCCGCCGCCGCGCCGCCCTTGCGTCCCCTGCTCAATGGCATGTGCGTGGCCTTCCATTGCACCGTGGGCCTGCCTACCGAGATCGACCGGCTCTCGCTGGAATCCAACGAACTGCAGGTGGTGCCGCCCAACCAGAACGTCTATGCGCTCTCGCTGGTGATGCGCAATCGCGGCGACACGGCGCAGGCCTGGCCGCATATCGAACTCACGCTCAACAATGATGACGAGAAGGCCGTGGTGCGCCGGGTCTTCCGTCCGCGCGATTATCTGGCCGATCCGGCCCAGGTCGACAGCGGCATCGCGCCCGCGAGCGAACAGCAGGTCAAGCTCAACTTCGAGCTCAAGGAAGCATTGGTCTCGGGCTATCGCATCTATCTGTTCTATCCCTGAGCAGCCCTGCCCCCCGCAACGCGGCGCTGCTTGCGCCAAATCCAGCCTCCCCGCCGCTTTTCTTCTACAATGCGGCATCGTTCACTCACTTGTACCGACCACGCCATGAGCTCACTGATCTGCGGTTCCCTCGCTTACGACAACATCATGCAATACGAGGGCCGCTTCGCTGAAGCCCTGCTGGCCGACCAGTTGCACAAGGTCAACGTCTCCTTCCTGGTGCCGACCATGCGCCGCGAGTTCGGCGGCTGTGCCGGCAACATCGCCTACAACCTCAAGCTGCTGGGCGGTGAGCCCATCGTGATGGCCACTGTCGGCCTCGATAGCGCGCCCTACATGGAGCGCCTGGCCGCGCTGGGAATCTCCACGCAATGCGTGCGCCAGATCGAGACCTCCTTCACGGCCCAGTGCTTCATCACCACCGATGCCGACAACAACCAGATCACGGCTTTCCACCCCGGCGCCATGAGCTGGTCGCATGAAAACAAGGTGGCCGATGCCGGCACGGCCAAGTTCGCCATCGTCGCCCCCGATGGCCGCGATGGCATGCTGCAGCACGCGCAGCAGGCAGCAGAACTGAACATCCCGCTGATCTTCGACCCGGGCCAGGGCATGCCGATGTTCGATGGCAATGACCTCAAGAACTTCATCGACATGGCGACCCACGTGGCCGTCAACGATTACGAAGCCGAGATGCTGACGGCCCGCACCGGCCTGACCCTGGCGCAGATCGCCGAGCGCGTCACGGCCCTGGTGGTCACGCGCGGCGAGCTGGGGGCGGACATCTTCGTCAACGGCAAGCACCTCGCCATCCCCTGCGTGCGGGCCGACAAGATCGCCGATCCCACCGGCTGCGGCGATGCCTTCCGCGCCGGCATGCTCTATGGCCTGACCGAAGGCTATGACTGGGAAACCACCGGCCGCCTGGCCAGCCTGATGGGTTCCATCAAGATCGCCTCGCAAGGACCACAGAACCATGCGCCCTCCAAGGCAGAGATCGAAGAGCGCTTCCACAAGGCCTTCGGTTATCGCTTCTGATGTCATTCCAGGCCGGTGTCGCGCAGTGCGTAGCACCGGCAGCAGGACCCACCAAGGAGATTCGCCATGCCGAGCCATTCGTCTTCTGTCATGCCAGCCAAGCTCTCGATGCACCTGCGTCGCGCGGTCGGCGCGTGCGTCCTGCTGGGTGCGGCGCTGTGTTCGCAAGCTGCGCTGGCTGCACTCAAACCCGGCGACCAGGCGCCCGAGTTCTCTGCTCCGAGTTCACTGGGCGGACAGGTTTCGACCTTCTCGCTCTCGGAGGCGCTCAAGAAAGGCCCGGTGGTGCTGTACTTCTACCCGGCCGCCTTCACCTCTGGCTGCACCATCGAAGCCCACCTCTTCGCCGAAGCAGTGGATCGCTATAAAGCGCTGGGGGCGACTGTCATCGGCGTGTCCGGCGACAACATCGAGACGCTCAACAAGTTCTCCGTCAGCGAATGCCGCAGCAAGTTCGCCGTGGCCGCCGACGTCGACAAGAAGATCATGAAGGCCTATGACGCCCAGTTCATGAAGGTGACCGGCTATGCCAGCCGCACCTCCTACGTCATCACGCCGGACCATGCCATCCTCTACGAATACACCGACATGAATCCGGAAAAGCATGTGGAGAACACCATGCAGGCACTGGAGCAATGGTCGGCCAGGCAGAAGCGCTGACCGAAGAAGCCCAAGCAGACAGCAAAAGAGCCGGACGTGTCCGGCTCTTTTGCGTTGGGGCAAGCCCGGCAGCGTCTTCAGTAGAGCGTGAAGAACAGCGCGTCGATCACCCGCACTGCAATCTGCAGCAGGATCAGCAGCACCAGCGGCGACAGGTCGACGCCACCCAGCGGCGGGATGACACGGCGCAGCGGGCGCAGCAGCGGGTCGTTCAGGGCACGCACGAAGGGGGCCAGCGGCGCATGCGGATTGACCCAGCTGAAGACGGCTTCGATGATGAGCGTGGCCATGAAGCCGTAGCAGATCCACTGCAGCAAGCGCTCCAGCGCCACCAGCAAGATGATCTTGAAGTTGAAGCCGGTCTGCAATCCCAGGATGGCGACGATGGACAAGAGCACGATGAGGAAGGCCCCCACCAGGCTGGCCCAGTCGTAGCCGCTGCCCGGCATCACCCGGCGCAGGGGACGCACCAGCCAGTCCGAGAGCTGGTAGACGAACTGCCCCACCGATTGGGGCGGACGCACGCGGACCACCTGCATCCAGAAACGCAGCAGCATGACACCGGCCAGGATGCTGGCGACGGCGTTGACGATCATCGTGAAAATACTAAGCAGCACAGGGATCTCCATCAGTGAGAGGCAGGGCACATACTAGTGTGCCAGCGGCTGGGGCGCAATCGCCAGGTGCAGTGGCGACATCATCATGCAGCATGCACGCGCAACGCATGCGAGCATGTCCGGGTTCTTCCATATTGTGCCATTGCGCCGGATTGCCAGAGCAGAGCTTCCGGCATCATGTTGATCGCAGCGGCCATCTCTTCGGCCAGACAAGAACGGACAGTCATAAAAAAACCGCTGCATGGCGCAATGCCATACAGCGGCTTTCAGTCTGAGGGGATCAGACTAGACGCGCGCCCGGATTACGGACGGCCAGCGCCGGTCGGGAACGGCCATGCAGCGGCCGGGTTCAGCACGGTCTTGGCGGCCGGTGCTGCAGCAGCGGTTGCTGCCGGCTTGGCGGCTGCCTTCTTGGGCGCGGCGGCCTTCTTCGGAGCGGCGGCCTTGGGGGCTGCTGCGGCCTTCGGCGCTGCTACCTTCTTGGCGGCTGCCTTGGGAGCTGCAACCTTCTTCGCTGCAGCTGCCTTCGGAGCTGCAGTCTTCTTGGCGGCGGCCTTCGGAGCTGCAACCTTCTTCGCTGCAGCTGCCTTCGGAGCTGCAGTCTTCTTGGCGGCTGCCTTCGGAGCTGCAACCTTCTTCGCTGCGGCTGCCTTCGGAGCTGCGGTCTTCTTGGCGGCTGCCTTCGGAGCTGCAACCTTCTTCGCTGCAGCTGCCTTCGGTGCTGCAGTCTTCTTGGCGGCGGCCTTCGGAGCTGCAACCTTCTTCGCTGCGGCTGCTTTCGGTGCGGCCTTCTTGGCGGCTGCCTTCGGAGCTGCAACCTTCTTCGCTGCGGCTGCCTTCGGTGCTGCGGTCTTCTTGGCGGCTGCCTTCGGAGCTGCAACCTTCTTCGCTGCTGCCTTCGGAGCGGCTGCCTTCTTGGCGGCTGCCTTCGGAGCTGCAACCTTCTTCGCTGCTGCCTTCGGAGCGGCTGCCTTGGTTGCAGCGGCCTTCTTCGGCGCTGCAGCCTTCTTGGCAGCTGCCGGCTTGGCGGCGGCCTTGGCCACGGTCTTCTTGGCGGCGGCGGCCTTGGGGGCTGCTACCTTCTTGGTGGTTTCCTTGGCGGCGACCGCCTTTTCCTTCTTTGCCGCCGGCTTCTTCGCCGCGGTCTTCTTTGCTGCTGTTGCCATTTTGTTTCTCCTTCTTCACGTGAATGGAAAAAATCAAGCTTGATATAAGCAACCCGCACGCGACATCGCGATGACGCGGGCGAGCTATTCATCGGCACAAGCCGCCTGTGGCTTGCGCTAATGAATTCGGCACCAGCTGAACTGCTGCATCCCCTCACCTATGCAGCGCTTCAGCTATCTTGGCGACGCCCCTCCGGTAGTGCCCGCGCAATGGCGCAGGAAGATGCGACTACGGGAGCAGGCGCGACACCAAAAAAAACGCCAGCGTGTTCAAACGCTAGCGTCGGAATCGCGTTCCTGAAAAACTTCAGTGTTTTTCAAAGGAAAAGCCGCCTGACCCGACACGAGGGGGTTAAGCGGCGATAACAGAGAAGATTGATTCGGTCTCTGACTGTTCATTAATTTGGCGTAGGCCTTTTCCGTTTCAGCAGCCGGGCATCTTGCAAGCTACCCGGCTCCTGTTGTGCATCACGTCTCGATGAAGAGAGCTTCGAGACTGCACATCATTCCCAACTCAGTGCGCCCCCGGTTTGGTATTCGATGACGCGGGTCTCAAAGAAGTTGCGCTCCTTCTTCAAGTCGATCATCTCGCTCATCCACGGGAACGGATTTTCTTCTTGTGCGAACAGCGGGTCCAATCCGATTTGCTGTGCGCGGCGGTTTGCGATGAATCGCAGGTAGCTCTTGAACATCGGTGCGTTCAACCCGAGCACGCCTCGCGGCATTGTATCCTCTGCGTAACGATATTCCAACTCCACCGCGCGTAAAAACAACGATTTGATCTCTTCGCGGAATTCAGGAGTCCACAGGTGCGGGTTCTCCATCTTCACGGTGTTGATCAGGTCGATACCGAAGTTGCAGTGCATCGATTCGTCGCGCAGGATGTATTGATACTGCTCGGCTGCACCCATCATCTTGTTCTGGCGACCCAGTGCCAGGATCTGCGTGAAGCCGACGTAGAAGAACAGGCCTTCCATGATGCAGGCGAAGACGATCAAGGACTTCAACAGCTTCTGGTCATTCTCCATCGTGCCGGTCTTGAACTCAGGATCGGTCAGCGTATCGATGAAGGGAATCAGGAACTCGTCCTTGTCGCGGATCGATGCGACCTCGTGATAGGCGTTGAAGATCTCGGCTTCATCCAGGCCCAGCGACTCGACGATGTACTGGTAGGCGTGGGTGTGGATCGCTTCTTCAAAAGCCTGGCGCAGCAGGTACTGGCGGCACTCCGGTGCGGTGATGTGGCGATAGGTGCCCAGCACGATGTTGTTGGCCGCCAGCGAGTCGGCGGTGACGAAGAAGCCCAGGTTGCGCTTGACCAGACGGCGTTCATCTTCGGTCAGGCCGTTGGGGTTCTTCCACAGCTCGATGTCGCGCTGCATGTTGATCTCTTGCGGCATCCAGTGGTTGGCACAGCCGGCCAGGTACTTGTCCCAGGCCCACTTGTACTTGAAGGGCACCAGCTGGTTGACGTCGGTGTGGCCGTTGATGATGCGCTTGTCGGCGGCGTTGACGCGGCGGGTGGTGTCGACCTGCTCGCTGTTGCCGGCCATCAGCGCCGGGTTCAGCGCGGCGTTGGACTGGCCGAAGGCCGGTTGCAGTTGCGGCTGCAGGTTCGGGGTGCGCGGCGCCTGGGCCGGCTGCTTGACTTCATCATCCCAAGAAAGCATCTGTGGTTCCTCTTTACTTTATCGGTGGCTGCCGGCGGGTCGGATGACCGTGGCGCGGCGGGTGTCTATCAGGTGACAACGGCGCATCCGGTGAAGTTCACCGCGATGCGCCGGCTAGGGTGGGTGGGACTGGGACAGTGGTGCTGCCGTCATCTCGGATGACCTTGATCATCCTCATCAGCAGGCCGCCTGGCCCCACCCGGATTGCTTGCTTACTGGCAGGCCTCGCACTCTTCGAAGCCCGCATCGCCCGGACGCATGGTGCAGACCGGACCATCGGCTTCGATCGAAGCACCCGGGTTCGGCATCACATAGGCAGCCGATGCAGCGGCAGCCGACGCGATCGGTGCAGCCGGCACGGCCGTACCGGAGGCCGATGCCATCGCACCCGCACCGCCATCAACGGCCACGGCGTTCAGTGCACCCGCACGGGAGGTGGACTTCTCGGTGTGGGTGGCACCGATGGTGCGCAGGTAGTAGGTGGTCTTGAGGCCACGCAGCCAGGCCAGCTTGTAGGTCTCATCCAGGCGCTTGCCGGAAGCACCCGCCATGTAGATGTTCAGCGACTGGGCCTGGTCGATCCACTTCTGGCGACGCGAGGCGGCTTCCACCAGCCAGGACGGATCCACTTCGAAAGCGGTGGCGTAGATGTCGCGCAGGTCTTGCGGGATGCGGTCGATCTTGGCCAGGCTGCCGTCGAAATACTTGAGGTCGGCGACCATGACTTCATCCCACAGGCCACGGGCCTTCAGGTCGCGCACCAGGTACTCGTTGATCTCGGTGAATTCGCCCGACAGGTTCGACTTCACGTACAGGTTCTGGTAGGTCGGCTCGATGCAGGCGGACACGCCGATGATGTTGGAGATGGTCGCCGTCGGCGCAATGGCCACGCAGTTCGAGTTGCGCATGCCGTGTTCGGCGATGCGCGCACGCAGGGCGGCCCAGTCCAGGGTCTCGGTGGTGTCGGTTTCCAGGTAACCGCCGCGCTCTTGCGCCAGCAGCTTCAGGGAATCCTGCGGCAGGATGCCGCGATCCCACAGCGAACCGCGGTAGGACGCGTAACGGCCGCGCTCTTCAGCCAGTTCGGTCGAGGCCATGTAGGCGTAGTAGCAGACGGCTTCCATGGAGCGGTCGGCGAATTCGACGGCATCCATCGAGGCGTACGGCACGCGCTTGATGTGCAGGCAGTCCTGGAAGCCCATGATGCCCATGCCCACCGGACGGTGGCGCAGGTTGGAGTCACGAGCCTTCTTGACGGCGTAGTAGTTGATGTCGATGACGTTGTCCAGCATGCGCATGGCGGTGCGGATGGTCTTTTGCAGCTTGGCATGGTCCAGCTCGCCATTGACCAGGTGCGCCGGCAGGTTCACCGAACCCAGGTTGCAGACCGCGATCTCGCTCTCGTTGGTGTTCAAGGTGATCTCGGTGCACAGGTTGGAGCTGTGGACCACGCCCACGTGTTGCTGGGGCGAGCGGATGTTGCAAGGATCCTTGAAGGTGATCCACGGGTGGCCGGTTTCGAAGAGCATCGACAGCATCTTGCGCCACAGGTCGTTGGCTTGCACCTTCTTGAAGAGCTTCAGCTCGCCACGGGCGGCCTTGGCTTCATAGGCGGTGTAGGCTTCTTCGAAGGCACGGCCGAACTTGTCGTGCAGGTCCGGGGTATCGGAGGGCGAGAACAGGGTCCACTCGCCCTTTTCCATCACGCGCTTCATGAACAGGTCGGGAATCCAGTTCGCGGTGTTCATGTCGTGGGTGCGGCGGCGGTCGTCGCCGGTGTTCTTGCGCAGTTCGAGGAATTCCTCGATGTCCATGTGCCAGGTTTCCAGGTAGGCGCAGACAGCGCCCTTGCGCTTGCCGCCCTGGTTGACCGCCACGGCAGTATCGTTGACCACCTTCAGGAAGGGGACCACGCCTTGCGACTTGCCGTTGGTGCCCTTGATGTGGGCGCCCAGGGCGCGCACCGGGGTCCAGTCGTTGCCCAGGCCGCCGGCGAACTTGGCCAGCAGGGCGTTTTCCTTGATGGCTTCGTAGATGCCATCGAGGTCGTCGGCCACCGTGGTCAGGTAGCAGGAGGACAGCTGCGAACGCTGGGTACCCGAGTTGAACAGGGTCGGGGTCGAGCTCATGAAGTCGAAGGACGACAGCAGGTCGTAGAACTCGATGGCGCGCGCTTCGCGGTCGATTTCGTTCAGTGCCAGGCCCATCGCCACGCGCATGTAGAACGCCTGGGGCATCTCGATGCGGGTGCCGCCGATGTGCAGGAAGTAACGGTCATACAGGGTCTGCAGGCCGATGTAGCCGAACTGCAGGTCGCGCTCGGGCTTGAGGGCAGCGGCCAGCTTGGCCAGGTCGAACTGGGCCAGCTTGGTGTCGAGCAACTCGGCGTCGATACCCTTCTTCACGTATTGCGGGAAGTATTCCAGGTACTCGGCGGGAGCGTCAGCCTGCGCCACTTCCTTGCCGAAGACTTCCTTGCGGATGGTGTGCATCAGCAGGCGCGAGGTCACCTGGCTGTAGGCCGGGTCCTTTTCCATCAGCGCGCGGGCAGCCAGGATGGCGGACTTGTACAGCTCTTCGACGGGCACGCCGTCGTACAGGTTCTTGACGGTTTCGGCCAGGATGGCTTCGGCATCGACGTGCGATTCCAGGCCGACGCAGGCAGCGGCGATCAGGGAGCGCACTTCATTGATGTCCAGCGGACGGCTCTGGCCGTCTTCGGTCACGTGCAGTTGCGGTGCGGCCACTTCGGTCTTGGTGGCGGCGCCTTGCTGGGCACGCTCTTCCATGCGCTTGGCGCGGTACAGCACGTAGGCACGGGCCACGTCATGCTCGCCCGAACGCATCAGGGCCAGTTCGACCTGGTCCTGGATGTCTTCAATATGGAAGGTGCCACCGGTGGGCTGGCGGCGCACCAGCGCCGACACCACGTTGGTGGTCAGTTGCTCGACCATTTCGCGTACGCGCGCCGAGGCCGCACCCTGGCCACCGTTGACGGCCAGGAAGGCCTTGGTCACGGCGATGGAAATCTTGGAGGGCTCGAAACCGACCACGGCGCCATTGCGGCGGATGATGCGGTATTCGCCCAGGCCTGCGGTCTGGGACACGATGGACTGGCCTTCAGCGGAGCCTTCCAGCTCGGCGGAGACGCCAAACGGGGCGGGCGATTTGACGGAAATTTCTTGGGTTGAGCGCACTTAGCCTCCTGAGGTACATGGGGCAGACGGCCGGGGTATGCCGCCTGCGTTGCTAATAACTTCATCCGGGCTCCGAACTGCACGGGGCCCGCGAACGACGGAAGCGTCCCACAATGACTGCCCGTTGCACGGACATTCATGCTGACGCAAAACTGCTTGAAACTGATGTGTGGAACGGATTTAAAGAAGGAGAACCGGGGGCGTTGTCATACTTGGTTACTGCCTCGCGGGTCTGGCACCTTCTGAAGCACTGCCTGGAATGGGCCTGCTGAGGATACAGACCCGACTACAACAACAAGTTCAACTGAGCACTACATCTAGTATCAAAACAACGATTGGGACTAATTCTAGTAGCGGGCCTAGGCAGATGCAACCGCTATTTCGAGAATTTTTCTGCTCATCAAGCTTGACTTTTGTGAAGGCCAAGAGGGAAGCGCAATTGCGCCGCGTTAACAATTTCCGCCATTTTGTTGTGATAGCGTGCCCAGTCGAAGCAGGGACCGGGATCGGTCTTGCGCACCGGCGCGATGTGCTCGTGACCGGCCACGGCGGTCAGACCATAGCGCGTTACCAGGGCCTGGGAGAGCAGCACCAGGGTCGCATACTGGACCTCGGTGAAGGGTTCGAAGTCGGTCCCCTCCAGCTCGATGCCGATGGAAAAATCATTGCAGCGCTCACGCCCTTCGAAACTGGAAACGCCTGCATGCCAGGCGCGCCGATGGGCTGGCACGAACTGCACCACCTCGCCATCGCGGCGGATCAGGAAGTGGGCCGACACCCGCAGCGCACGCAACTGGTCGAAATAGGGATGAGCGTCGAAGTCGAGGCGGTTGCAGAACAGGTCGGCGATGTAGGGCCCGCCGAATTCACCGGGCGGCAGGCTGATGTTGTGGATCACCAGCAGCTCGGCGGCCACGCCTTCGGGACGGTCATCGCAGTTGGGCGAGGGTTCGCGGCGGGCGTGATTGCACCAGCCGTCGCCGTCGATGATCCAGGCGCCGGGCTCAGAAAAGGCAGTGTCCATGGTTCAGAAGGAGGCGAGGCGGCGATGCTCTTCGCAGCAGTACTGCGCACCGGAGGCATGCACCACCGCCTCGGAAGACGGGAAGTGGATGCCGCAATGGGCGCACTGCACCATGGTCTCGACGTTGCTGTCGCCACGGCGGCGAAAGCGCGAGGGCTTGGGACGCGGCATGCCGGGCTCGGCATTGCCATCGGCGGCGGGGTCGCTACCGGCCAGCATGGATTTCTTGGCGCGCTGGAACCACACCACCACGGCCAGCAGCACGACCAGCCAGATCAGATATTTCATGTCAAAACCCGATGCAGCACGACTTCAAGCACGAACCGGCTGCCCACATAAGCTAATAGAAGAATGGCGAAACCGGCCAGCGTGAAGCTCAGCGCAGTCCGCCCCCGCCATCCCTGCCAGCGACGGCCGGCCAGGAGCAGGCCGAACAGCAGCCAGGACAGCATGGTGAAGACCGTCTTGTGGTCCCACTTCAATGGTGTCCCGAACAACTGCTCGGAAAAGACCACGCCCGATAGCACCGTCAGCGTCAGCAAGGTGAAGCCGAAGGCGATCAGGCGGAACAGCAATTTTTCCATGGTCAGCAGCGCCGGCAGGCGATCCAGCGCCAGCCCGAACCAGCTGGACTGGGCGGCCGGACCGGGGCGGGTATGCAGGCGCGACTCCTGCAGCACCATCAATACCGCATGGAAGGCGGCGATGGTCAGGGTGCTATAGGCCAGAATGGAGATGGCGATGTGCGCCAGGAACCAGTCGGACTTGCCGGTGAGCGCCACCATGTTGCCCGGGAAGAGGCTGGGCAGCACCACCGCCACGGCCGCCACCGGCAGCACCAGCACGCGCATGCTGTCGAGCGAGAAATTGCGATTTTCCAGCCAGTAGGCCGCAACGGAAATCCACAGCGTGGACGAGAGCATGACCGCAAAACCCACCCGCAGTGCCTCCGGCGCGAACATGTCCGACAGCAGCGCCGCACCGTGCAGCACCCAGCCCGCGACGATGCCCAGCGAAATCGGCACGCGCCGCTCCGAGGGCATGAAGGCGCAGCCCAGATAGAGCAGCGCAGCCAGGATGAAAAAATAAGTTTGCATCACCCGAGTTTACACTATCTCGGCCCCGGCCCGGCTTGCGCCGGGTCAGCCGGCGGGCAAATCGGGCCCGCCAAATGCGACACGGCAGGGGGTGCCTGCCGTGTCCGGGTGCTGCATCAGGGACAACGCACTGCCTCAGTCGACGGCGGCCGCCTTCATCTCGGCGTTGTGATGGCGCTGCTGCTCTTCCATCACCAGCTGGCCCAGTTCGCGCTTCAAGGCATTGAACTCGGGCGCGGCCGGGTCGCGCAGGCGCGGCAGGTTCACCAGCATGTCGCGCTTGACCGTGCCGGGCCGGTAGGTCATGACCACGATGCGGTCGGCCAGGTAGATGGCTTCCTCGATGCTGTGGGTGACGAAGACGATGGTCTTCCTGAACTCGTCCCAGATGCGTAGCAGCTCATCCTGCAGGTTGCGCCGGGTGAGCGCATCGAGGGCACCGAAGGGTTCGTCCATCAGCAGGATGGGCGAATCCAGCGCCAGTACCCGGGCAATGGCCACGCGCTGGCGCATGCCGCCCGACAAGTCCTTGGGGAAGCGGGTGCGGAAGTCGATCAGGCCCAGCTTGTCCAGCAGCTGGCTCACGCGCTGGGCGATCTCGGCCTTGGGTCGGCCCTTGATCTCCAGGCCGAAGGCGACGTTCTGCTCCACCGTCATCCAGGGGAACAGCGCATATTCCTGGAACACCATGCCACGGTCCGGGCCCGGCTCGCTGACCACCTTGTCGCCGGTCAGGATCTGGCCGGACGAGGGCAGCGCAAACCCGGCGATGGCGTTCAGAAGCGTGGACTTGCCACAGCCGGAAGGACCGAGCAGGCAGACGAACTGGCCGTCGGGGATGTCGAGATTGATGTCCTTGAGGGCCACCACCTCGCGGTCATCGGTCTTGAAGACCTTGTTCACACTCTGTATACAGATGCGGGGAGAGCAATGGGTCGGGTTCATGTCAGTTCTCCAGCCCGCGATGCCAGCGCAGCATGTAATTGTTGAGGCGGCTCATGCCCAGGTCGATGGCCAGGCCCAGGAGGCCGATGGTGATCATGCCGGCGATGATCTTGTCCGACCAGAAATACTCGCGCGCCTCCATGATGCGGAAACCCAATCCATTGCTGACTGCAATCATTTCCGCCACGATCACCACGATGAAGGCCGTGCCGATGCCGATGCGCACGCCCGAGAGGATGTAGGGCACCGAGGCCGGCAGCATCACCCGCAAGAACAGCGTGGACTGGCTGGCCCCCAGGTTGCGGGCGGCGCGCAGGTAGATGCTGTCGACCTGGCGCACCCCGGCGATGGTATTCATCAGCACCGGGAAGAAGGCGCCCAGCGAGATCAAAAACAGCGCCGGCGGATTGCCCAGCCCGAACCAGAGGATGGCCAGCGGGATGTAGGCAATCGGCGGGATCGGGCGGATCACCTGCACCGTCAGGTTCATCAGAGCGTAGATGCGCTGGCTCGACCCCATCAGCAAGCCCAGCGGCAACGCCAGCCCGGCGCCGATCAGGAAGCCCGCCACCACCCGGTAGAGACTGCCGATGGCGTCCATCACCAGTTCGCCCGAGAAGGCCCAGGCCAGCCAGCTGCCGGCCTCGGGGTCGTAGGGTTTCAGGGGCGTGGCGTATTCCACCCATTTCTTCAGGACCGCCCAGGGCGAGGGCAGGATCTGCGGATTGATCCAGCCCGCCCGCGAGGCGCCCTCCCACAGCGCGATCACGATGATCGGCACCAGCAGCCCCTGCAGGAAGCTACCCTTGTTCTTCTTTGCCATGCGCGATTTCCCCCTGTGCTTACTTCAGGTTCATGCTCTTCTTGGCCTGCTCCAGCAGATCGGTCTTCACCCAATCCCTGGCCACGGGCGGCTTGGCCATCTTGCCGGTGCCGTACTTGGCCATGGTATCGGTGGTGACCTGGATGTGCTCGGCGGTGATGTCGTAGGCATAGGGCGAATTGCCGATGGCATCATAGAAGTCTTCCTTGGTGATCTGGTTCTTGAAGATCACTTCGCGCACGTACTTCTCGGCCACGTCCGGCTTGTCGATGAAGGTCTTGGTCGCCTCCAGGAAGCAGCGCATGAACTTCTCGGCCAGCGGGCGCTTCTCGGTATAGAACTTTTCCGTCATCACCATGGTGCGGTAGGGTTCGCCGATGGGCGTATCGTAGGGCTTCATCACTTCCACCCCGAAACCCTTGTTGATGGCCTGCGAGGATTGTGGCTCGCTCTGCATCATGGCGTCGATGTTCTTGCCCAGCAAAGCCTGGTTCAGGTCGGCAAAGGCCAGGTAGACGATGGTCACGTCCTTGGCCGTCAGGCCGTTCTGGCCCAGTTCGGCGTCCAGCAGCACTTCATGGATGCCGCCACGGGTCACGCCCACCTTCTTGCCCTTCAGGTCCTTGACCGACTTGATGCCCGAATCCTTGCCCGCCACCAGGCGGGCGCCGCCCTTGGCGAAACCGGCTACCACATAGATCGGAGCACCGTTGGCGCGACCGGAAATGGCCGCTTCGGAGGCCGTCGTGCCCACATCCAGCTCACCGGCCAGGATGCCCTGCATCACGTCCGGCCCCTTGGCGAAGACCTTTTCATCGACCTTGATGCCACACTTGGGGGCGATCTCCTTGATGTAGGACACCGCACCATAGTGGGCGAACTTCAGGTTGCCCAGGCGGATCACGTCGTCCGCCGCATGGCTGGCGGCCGAGAAACCGGCGCTTGCCAGCAGGGCCAGGGCGATCCATTGTGTTGGCTTTTGCATTTCCACTCTCCTCTTGTGTGTATCGTTGTTGATACTGCGCGCCGGAATCCGCAGTGCAGCCCGGCAGTCTCGATGGCGTTGGCCCCTGCTGCGTGGCGGAGGCCTTGATTGTTCTATGCGCTTGGAAATTCAGCGCCCATGTATACACAAAGAGTGCAAGCCGTACAAGCTGTTAATTTTACGTAGCATCCCCATCTGGACCGCACGCGCCAACCGGGGGCGCAGCAGGGCTGATCGGTTAAAATGCAGGATTGCCCGCCGCCCTTCCTGCGTACGCCTGTGCGCCCTTGTGCCCTTGTGCAGGCCAGCGGCCCTTCGGCCCTTCACTCATTTGCAGATATCACCATGCTAGACAACCTGACCCAACGCCTCGCCAAAGTCGTCAAAACCATGCGCGGCGAGGCGCGACTGACCGAATCCAATACCGCCGAGATGCTGCGCGAAGTGCGCCTGGCCCTGCTGGAGGCCGACGTGGCCCTGCCCGCCGTGCGCGAGTTCATCGCCAAGGTGAAGGAAAAAGCCATGGGCGAAGAGGTCATCGGTTCGCTCACCCCCGGCCAGGCGCTGGTGGGCGTGGTCCAGCGCGAGCTGGCCAGCCTGATGGGTGCCGACCTCGGTGCCGAAGCCTCGCAACTGAACTTTGCGACCCAGCCGCCGGCAATCATCCTGATGGCCGGCCTGCAGGGCGCCGGTAAAACCACCACCGTCGGCAAGCTCGCCAAGTACCTGCGCGAGAACAAGAAGAAAAAGGTCCTGACCGTCTCCGCCGACGTCTACCGCCCGGCCGCCATCGGCCAGTTGCAGACCGTGACCGGCCAGGCCGGCGCCGATTTCTTCCCCAGCCAGCCGACCGACAAGCCGGTCGACATCGCCCTGGCTGCGCTGGATTACGCCAAGAAGCACCACCACGAAGTGCTGATCGTCGACACCGCCGGCCGTCTCGGTATCGACCAGGCCATGATGGATGAAATCCGCGCCGTGCATGCCGCCATCAAGCCCATCGAAACCCTGTTCGTGGTCGATGCCATGCTGGGCCAGGACGCCATCAACACCGCCAAGGCCTTCAGCGACGCCCTGCCGCTGACCGGCGTGGTACTCACCAAGCTGGATGGCGATTCGCGCGGCGGCGCTGCGCTGTCGGTGCGCCACATCACCGGCAAGCCCATCAAGTTCGCCGGCGTGGCCGAAAAGCTCGACGGCCTGGAAGCCTTCGATCCCTCGCGCATGGCCAACCGCATCCTCGGCATGGGCGACATCCTGGCCCTGGTGGAAGAAGCGCGCAAGGGCGTGGACATGGAAGCCGCGCAGGACCTGGCGCACAAGATCAAGGGCGGCGGCAAGTTCGACCTCAATGACTTCAAGGCGCAGCTGTCGCAGATGAAGAAGATGGGCGGCCTCACCAGCCTCCTGGACAAGCTGCCGGCCCAGATGCAGGCCGCTGCCGGCAACGCCAACATGGACCAGGCCGAAAAGCAGGTGCGCCGCATGGAAGGCATCATCAACTCCATGACCCCGCAGGAGCGCGCCAAGCCCGAGCTGATCAAGGCTACCCGCAAGCGCCGCATCGCCGCCGGTGCCGGGGTGCAGGTGCAGGAAGTGAACCGCATGCTGTCCCAGTTCGAGCAGATGCAATCGATGATGAAGAAGCTCAAGGGCGGCGGCATGATGAAGATGATGCGCAGCATGAAGGGCATGCTGCCGGGCGGCATGCGCTGACATCATCGGCCGCAAAGCCTTTATGGAACTGGCTTTGCGACGAACATCCCCTCCTTGCGGCGGCGCCTCTGCCGCCGCGGACGCCCTCCTCCTCCTCCGCAGTTCTCCCCTTCCACATGCTCGCAGCCGATGCGTTTTCGGCCGCTTCAAACCCGTAAAAACATGCCCTTCCTTCATCGCTTTTGCGTGGACATTGAGCTGCCCGGAGCGACCCTTTTCCGGACTTCGGCGATCCGCCGCGATCCCTTTACCGGCGCGGCTTGACGCCGGATCGGGGCGGCTCGTTGTTTCCTGGCGCTTTCGCTGGAAAATCCACTAAAAAATACTTGCATGGCCGTGCAAAGAGCACCACTATTAGCGGTGCGTAAATGACGCATTCATCTCATTCTTATGAGGAGTCTTTCCGATGGCCACAGCAAAAAAAGCAGCAGCCGCAGTAAAGAAGCCAGCAGCAAAACCCGCCGCCAAACCGGCAGCCAAGGCAGCCGCCAAACCAGCGGCCAAAGCCGCCGCCCCCAAGGCAGCAGCGAAGGCAGCTCCCAAGGCCGCCGCCAAGCCTGCAGCCAAGGCAGCCCCGAAAGCCGCACCCAAGGCAGCAGCCCCCAAGAAAGCCGCAGCAAAGCCCGCTGCCAAGCCCGCAGCAAAACGCACTCCCAACGCCGCCTTCATGAAGCCGCTGACCCCATCGGCTGCCCTGGGCGAAGTGGTCGGCGCCAAGCCGCTGCCGCGCACCGAGGTGACCAAGAAGGTGTGGGAATACATCAAGAAGCACAAGCTGCAGAACGCCGAAAACAAGCGCAACATCGATGCCGATGACAAGCTCAAGGCAATCTTCGGCGGCAAGAAGCAAGTCACGATGTTTGAAATGACCAAGCTGATCTCGGCTCACCTGAGCTGATCGACGCCCGCGGTTTGCAAGCGACTTGCAAACAAAAACGCCCGCAGAAGCCATGCGGGCGTTTTTGTTTCCGGATGTTTCAGCGCTCATGCGCACGGCCCTGCTGCGGCCCGCTTTTCCTCTTGTCTGACGTCTCTTGCAGCGCTTGGCTGATGGCAGGCGGCCCTGTCACCGCCTACCATGGCGGCTTTGCAGGGTGGGCCGATGGCCGCAAAGGCTTGTAACAAACTCTTCCGCTCACATTACCGTTGGCAGAACTGAATAAAAGAACCGAAAACCAGAAAACGGGTCTACCCTGTGCCATTCACAGATGAGCTTGGACGCTCATGACCAAGAGAAAGGAAATGACCATGCCAAATCAAACCGCGCCCACCGCATCCCTGCGCCACCAGCTGCTGCGCTCGGCCTGCGCCCTCGTGATCGGCCTGGCTGCCCTGGGCGGCGCCTCGCACGTGTTCGCCGCCGGCAAGGCGGGCAATTCGGAATACCAGCAGCAGATCGCCGCCTGCAAGAGCGGTGCCTCCACCGAGGACCGCGCCACCTGCCTGCGTGAAGCCGGCGCCGCCCAGCAAGCCGCCGCACGCGGCAACCTGACCGATCCGGGCGCTGCCCAGCTGAAGGAAAACGCAATGCGTCGCTGTGAAGGCCTGCCGCAATCGGATCGCGTTGATTGCGAGAAGCGCGTCAACGGCCAGGGCAAGGTCGACGGCAGCGTGGCCGAAGGCGGCATCCTGCGCGAGACCGTGACCATCGTGCCGGCCAAGTAATCGATCGGGTTCCCCTGCCCCAAAAACAAAGGCGGACGCCCATGGCGCCCGCCTTTGTCATTGCAGCCTGTGGAAAAATCAGGCGGCCAGCTTGCCCTGGATGAAGGCCAGCGCATCGGCCAGCGGCACCTGGGTGGCCTCGGTATCGCGGCGGCCCTGGTATTCGATGTTGCCTTCCTTGAGGCCACGGTCACCGACCACGATGCGATGCGGCACGCCGATCAGCTCCCAGTCTGCAAACATCGCGCCCGGGCGTTCGCCACGGTCGTCCAGCACCACGTCCACACCGGCTTCGGTCAGTTGCGCATAGAGCTTGTCGATCTCGGTCTTGACGGCTTCGCTGCGGTCGTAACCCATCGGGCAGAGTACCACTTCGAAGGGCGCAATCGAGGTCGGCCAGATGATGCCGCGGTCATCGAAGTTCTGCTCGATGGCCGCGCCCAGGATACGGGTCACGCCGATGCCGTAGCAACCCATCACCAGCGGCTGCGGCTTGCCGGATTCGTCCAGGTAGGTCGCCTTCATGGCTTCGGAATAGGTGGTACCCAACTGGAACACGTGGCCCACTTCGATGCCGCGCTGGATCGCCAGCACACCCTTGCCGTCCGGCGAGGCATCGCCTTCGACGACGTTGCGGATATCGGCCACCAGCGGCTCGGGCAGGTCGCGGCCCCAGTTGGCGCCGGTGTAGTGGAAATCGGCTTCGTTGGCGCCGCAGACGAAATCGGCCATGTTGGCCACGGTGCGGTCGGCCACGACCTTGACCGGCTTCCTGGTGCCGATGGGACCAAGGTAGCCCGGGGGCGTGCCGAACCATTCGACGATCTCGGCTTCGTTGGCAAAGCGGTAGGTGGACAGGCCGGAGATCTTGCTGGCCTTCACTTCGTTCAGTTCATGGTCGCCACGCAGCAGCAGCAGCCAGATTTCTTTCTTGGACGGATCTTCGTTGTCCACGGCCAGCACGATCGACTTGACGGTGCGTGCCAGCGGCAGGCCCAGCAGCTCGGCAACGGCTTCGCACTTGGACTTGCCCGGCGTGGCCGTCTTTTCCAGTGCCTGGGTGGCGGCGCCACGGGTGCTGTCCACGGCCAGCGCTTCGGCCGCTTCCATGTTGGCGGCGTAATCCGACGTCGGGCAATAGACCAGCGCATCTTCGCCGGTGGCGGCAATCACGTGGAATTCGTGCGAGCCGGAACCGCCGATGGCGCCGTTGTCGGCCGCCACGGCGCGGAACTCCAGGCCGAAGCGGGTGAAGATGCGCACGTAGGCGTCATACATGGCCTGGTAGGACTTCTTCAGCCCATCGACATCGCGGTCGAAGGAGTAGGCATCCTTCATCGTGAATTCACGGCCGCGCATCAGGCCGAAACGCGGACGGCGTTCGTCGCGGAACTTGGTCTGGATGTGATAGAAGTTCACCGGCAACTGCTTGTAGCTGCGCAGCTCGGAACGGGCCACGTCGGTGACCACTTCTTCCGAAGTCGGCTGGATGGCGAAGTCGCGGCCATGGCGATCCTTCACGCGCATCAACTCGGCGCCCATCTTGTTCCAGCGGCCGGTTTCCTGCCACAGCTCGGCCGGCTGCACCACCGGCATCAACAGCTCGACGGCGCCGGCGCGGTTCATTTCCTCGCGCACGATGGCCTCGACCTTGCGGATCACGCGCAGACCCATGGGCATGTAAGTGTAGATGCCAGCCCCCAGACGCTTGATCATGCCGGCACGCATCATCAGCTTGTGGCTCACGATTTCAGCGTCGGAAGGGGCTTCTTTCAGGGTGGAAATAAAAAAACGTGAGGCGCGCATGACGGTCGGTTCTTTTTAAAAAGAGGAGGGTTATAATCATTCCAATTTTAAAGGATTAGCTGGCTGATGCGCCCTTTCTTTGCAGATTTGCTCCTAGTTTCAATGACATCCGTGCATCGATGTGATTGCTCCTGACCCGCCTGGCGTACCGGTTTTTCCGCGTGCGCCCGCAGTCGCATGAGCCTGCCTGAAAGGGACTTCCAGCCGCAGAAAGTTTGAGGATCACCATGCTGGATCGAGAAGGCTTCCGCCCGAACGTCGGCATCATCCTGCTCAACGCCAATAACGAGGTGTGGTGGGGCAAGCGCGTACGCGAGCACTCCTGGCAATTCCCGCAAGGCGGCATCAAGCACGGCGAGACCCCCGAACAGGCGATGTTCCGGGAACTGGAAGAAGAAATCGGCCTGCGCGCCGAGCACGTCAAGATCATCGGCCGCACCCGTGACTGGCTGCGCTACGAAGTCCCCGACCATTTCATCAAGCGCGAAGTGCGCGGCCATTACCGCGGCCAGAAACAGATCTGGTTCCTGCTGCGCATGGTCGGGCGCGATTGCGACGTCAACCTGCGCGGCACCTCGCATCCCGAATTCGATGCCTGGCGCTGGCACGACTACTGGGTGCCGCTGGACGTGGTGATCGAATTCAAGCGCGAGGTCTACCAGCAGGCGCTGCAGGAGTTGTCGCGCTTCCTGCACCGTCCCGCCCACGGTGCGCGCCGCGTCGAGCAGCCCGGGCGCGCCCCGCATCCCCTCAAGAACCCGGGCCAGGCGCCGCAAGGCCAGCCCAGCAACGGCGCGAGCACGCCGGAAACCAAGTGAATTCCATGCCCTCTTTCCTGCAATCCGATACCCCACGTTCCCTGTTGACGGTGCGCAACCTGCGCCGCGCCGTACTGGCCTGCTCGCTGCTGGCCGCTTGCGCCAGCACGCTGGCGCAAAGCTTCGATGAAGACTTCGACGACGAGCAAAAGCCCTGGCAGGAAATCGCCGTACACCTCCCGCCCACGCCCCAGGAACAGAACCTGGCCGAGTTCTACCTCAGCCCGCAGGCCACCATGAAGGCGTACATCGATGTGAACTCGGTTTCCATCGGCACCGACAAGGTGGTGCGCTACACCGTCGTGACCAAGACCCAGGGCGGCGCGGTGAACGTGATGTATGAAGGCATGCGCTGCGAAACCTGGGAAAAGAAGACCTACGCCTTCGGCCATCCCGATGGCACCTGGTCGCGTTCGCGCCGCGACAAGTGGCAACCGATCCGCGATATCGGCATCAACCGCATCGATGGCGCGCTGTTCAAGGATTATTTCTGCGAAGGCAAGATGATTGCCGACAATGAGAACGTCAAGAGCATCGTCGGTCGTCTCAAGAGCCAGACCCGTATCGATCCGGTGCGCCGCTGATACCGGCGTTGACCGCCCCTCCAAAAAAAACGCGGCCAAGGCCGCGTTTTTTCATGAATCATTTATATCGTTTAAATTTTTTAAATGATTTAAAAAATTTACAAGTTTTCACCCGTCACCGTCACAGCAGCACCAGGTTATCCCGATGCACCAGCTCCGGTTCCTCGACGAAGCCCAGGATGGCCTGGATTTCGGAAGAAGGATGGCGGATGATGCGGCGCGCATCCGAGCTGTTGTAGTTGCTCATGCCGCGGGCGATGGCGCGTCCACTCTCATCCACACAGGTGATGACGTCGCCCCGGCCGAACTCGCCCGAGACTTCCACCACACCGATGGGCAGCAGCGACTTGCCTTCCAGGCTCAGCTTTTGCACTGCACCGGCATCCAGCACCACGCGGCCGGCGGTCTTGAGGTGATCGGCCATCCATTGCTTGCGGGCGGTCAGTTGCGCGGTCTCGGCGTTGAGCTGGGTACCGATGGCTTCACCGGCAGCCAGGCGCGTCAAGACCTGCTCTTCACGGCCCCAGGCGATCACCGTATGCGCGCCGGAGGTGGCGGCCCGCTTGGCGGCCAGGATCTTGGTCAGCATGCCGCCGCGGCCGATGCCGGTACCGGTGCCGCCTGCGATCAGCTCCAGCGCGGGATCACCGGCACGGGCTTCGGAAATCAGGGTGGCCGTCGGATCCTTGCGCGGATCGGCCGTAAACAGGCCCGGCTGGTCGGTCAGGATGATCAGCGCTTCGGCTTCGATCAGGTTGGCGACCAGTGCGCCCAAGGTGTCGTTGTCACCGAACTTGATTTCATCGGTGACCACCGTGTCGTTCTCGTTGATGACCGGCACCACACCCAGCTGCAGCAAGGCGAACAGGGTGGAGCGGGCATTGAGGTAGCGTTCGCGGTCGGCCAGGTCGGCGTGGGTCAGCAGCACCTGGGCGGTGTGCAGCGCATGCTTGCGGAAACTGGTTTCGTAGATCTGGGCCAGGCCCATCTGGCCCACGGCGGCGCAGGCCTGCAGGTGGTGGATGCCGGTGGGACGCTTCTCGAAGCCCAGGCGCTGCATGCCTTCGGCGACAGCGCCGGAGCTGACCAGCACCACTTCCTTGCCCAGCGCGCGCAGTTGCGCGATCTGTTCGGCCCAGCGGGCGATGGCGTTGGCGTCCAGTCCCTTGCCATCATTGGTGACCAGGGATGAGCCAACCTTGATGATGAGTCGCTTGGCGCGTTGAATGACCGATTGCATAGTGTTCCGGGTTCTGATTCTTCTGGGGGCGGTCGGGAAATCCGACAGGCTGAGATGATAGCCCGAACCGCCCCCTTGCGCAGCCCCATCAAGGGCTGCGCAAGGGAGGAATCAGTCCAGGACCTTGAAGCGCGGATCGTCCGGATCGATGCTGGAAATGGCGCGGGCTTCCTCGGTCATCTGCGTTTCTTCGGCGCGATGCTCTTCGGCGCGCTTGGTTTCCAGATACTTGTAGATCTCGTTGATGAGTTCTTCGCAGCCATCGCGGTTCAGCGCCGAAATCTCGAAGACCGGACCCCTCCAGCCGAAGCGCTTGACGAAATCCTTCACGCGCTTGGCGCGCTCGGCTTCGGGGCACCACGTCCAGCTTGTTGAGGACCAGCCAGCGCGGCTTGTCGAACAGGGACTGGTCGTATTTCTTCAACTCCTGCACGATGGCCTTGGCTTCCTTGACCGGATCGACTTCCTCATTGAAGGGAGCCAGATCGACGATGTGCAGCAGCAGGCCGGTACGCTGCAGGTGGCGCAGGAACTGCACGCCCAGGCCAGCGCCATCGGCCGCGCCTTCGATGAGGCCCGGAATGTCGGCGATCACGAAGCTCTTCTCGTGGCTCACGCGCACCACGCCCAGGTTGGGATGAAGGGTGGTGAAGGGATAGTCGGCAATCTTCGGACGGGCGTTGGAGACGGCCGTGATGAAGGTCGACTTGCCCGCATTGGGCATGCCCAACAGGCCCACGTCGGCCAGCACCTTCAGTTCCAGGCGCAGTTCGCGACGCTCGCCTTCCTTGCCCTCGGTCTTTTGACGCGGGGCGCGGTTGGTCGAGGTCTTGAAGTGGATGTTGCCCCAGCCGCCCTCGCCGCCCTTGGCCAGCATCACGGTCTGGCCGTGGAAGGTCAGGTCGGCGATGTGCTCGCCGGTGTTGATGTCGACGATCAGGGTGCCCACCGGCATGCGCAGGTAAACATCGTCGGCGCCCTTGCCGTAGCAATCCGAACCACGGCCGTTCTCGCCGCGGCCGGCGCGGTGCAGCTTGGCGTAGCGATAGTCGATCAGGGTGTTGACGTTGCGGTCGGCCACGGCCCAGATGGTGCCGCCCTTGCCGCCGTCACCGCCGTCGGGGCCGCCGAAGGGGCGGAATTTTTCGCGGCAGAAGCTGGCGACGCCGTTGCCGCCATCCCCCGCCACGACTTCAATACGTGCTTCGTCGATGAATTTCATGATATGGACGCCTCATGGGACATGGGAGCCGCTAACAAAACGTCGATGCATCCTGGATCCTGATCAGGACCACCCCTGCACTTGCCATGGCAGCCGGGGCTCGGCGCTTTGTTGACGGCTCTTCAAAAATCAAAAAGGCTCCACCAGCCGGCAGAGCCTTTTTTATGCCTGGTTCCGGGCGAACCCGGATGACAGGAACGCTTACGCCGTAACGACGGTAGCGTATTGACGCTGTTGCAGGCCCTTGACAACGAACTTGACCTTGCCGTCCTTCAGGGCGAACAGGGTGTGGTCCTTGCCGACGCCGACGTTTTCGCCAGCGTGGACGCGGGTGCCGCGTTGACGGACGATGATGCCGCCAGCGTTGATCACTTGGCCGCCATAAACCTTGACGCCCAGGCGTTTCGATTCTGAGTCACGGCCGTTGCGCGTAGTGCCGCCGCCTTTTTTGTGTGCCATTTAAAACTCCTTGATGACTTTGGATGAGCAGTTCGTTAGGGTCAACGCTTAGGCGTTGATCGAGACGATTTGCAGTTCGGTGTAGTTCTGACGATGGCCTTGACGCTTTTGGTAGTGCTTGCGACGACGCATCTTGAAGATGCGGACCTTGTCATGGCGACCTTGCGCTACCACAGTAGCCAGCACCGTAGCACCTGCGACCAGCGGCGCACCGAACTTCACGGTTTCGCCTGCGCCCACTGCGAGCACTTGATCCAAAGTGATTTCGGAGCCAATGTCAGCCGGTATCTGTTCTACTTTGAGTTTTTCGCCAGCAGCAACTTTGTATTGTTTGCCGCCGGTTTTTATGACCGCGTACATGTGAAACCTCACGAATGAATGAATAAGAACGATTTTCCCCTGCCGCGACCATGAAAACGCCATGCCGAAACAGGAAAACCGCAAATTATACAGGCACTTAGCTGCACGGTCAAAAGGCTTGACACTTTGCCGGGCCTCTGTACAACACAGTTTCCGGCCGGACAATGCCTGCAGACTTGCCTGACTGACAATTCAAAACCGGTAACGCATTTCATTCCGACAACGAGAAACCTGAACAAGCCACCCAAAGGCTCTTTGGCGTGCGCATGCCTTGTCATCGTATAATCCGGGGAATAACCATTTTCCACAGGTTCCGCCTTGTCTGCCGCCGTACAAACCGCTTCGCAACAAACCATCATGCATCCGATCGTCGCCGACATGGAGGCGGTCAACGCAGTCATCCGTCGGCAGCTGTACTCCGAGGTGCCGCTGGTCAATCAGGTCGCCGAATACATCATCAGCGCGGGCGGCAAGCGCCTGCGCCCGGTGCTGGTCGTGCTCATCGCCAATGCCTTCGGCTACAAGGGCGAGCATCATCACTCACTGGCGGCCGTGATCGAATTCATTCATACCGCCACCCTGCTGCATGACGATGTGGTCGACGAATCCTCGTTGCGCCGCGGCAAGCAGACCGCCAATGCCATGTTCGGCAATGCGGCCTCGGTGCTGGTGGGCGACTTCCTGTATTCGCGCGCCTTCCAGATGATGGTGACGGTAGGCAACGCCCGCGTGATGGAAATCGTGGCCGATGCCACCAACGTCATCGCCGAGGGCGAGGTGTTGCAGTTGCTCAACATGCACAATCCGGATGTGGATGAAGCCGGCTACCTGCAGGTGATCCGCTCCAAGACGGCCAAGCTGTTCGAGGCCGCCAGCCAGATCGGCGCGCTGATCGCCGGGGCCGACGAGGCCGGCATCGAAGCTGCGGGCGAATATGGCCGCTCCATCGGCACTGCCTTCCAGTTGATTGACGACGTACTGGATTATTCCGGCAACAGTGCCGAGATCGGCAAGAACGTCGGCGACGACCTGCGCGAAGGCAAGCCCACGCTGCCGCTGATCTGGCTGATGCAGCACGGCACGCCGCAGCAGCGCGAACTGGTGCGCACCTGCATCGAGAATGGCGATGAACAGCATTTCGACGAAGTGCTGTCGGCCATCACCCACTCCGGCGCCCTGGCCTATACCCGTGAACAGGCAGAAATTGCTGCGCGACGCGCGGCGGACGCAATTATTTCACTTCCTGATAGCCAATTCAAAAAATCCCTGTTAGAATTATCGGCTTTCGCAGTAGATCGAAATCACTGACTTAGATCTCACTCGACGGGGTGTAGCTTAGCCTGGTAGAGCGCTACGTTCGGGACGTAGAGGCCGGAGGTTCGAATCCTCTCACCCCGACCAGATATATACCACGCCAGTCCTGGGACTCCAGGGCTGGCGTTTGTTTTAGGGCGGTACTGAGTCAAAACGCTGTGTCAATTAATACCAAATCACAGCGAGATATGGCAGCCCTTCCTGATGGAGTCTATACCCGGCCCGGCAGTAACATTTACTGGCTGCGCATCGGTATCCCGAAAGATCTCCGCGACACATTCCCCCTCAATAAAAGCGGTAAGCCTCCTGTCGATGCCTACAGGAAAAGCCTCGGCACGTCCGATAAGGAAGTGGCTCGGGCGCGAGCGCTGGTGATCCTGGCGGATCATGCATCCGATTTTGCTAAGCGCCGACTGGCGAAGAGTTCAGCACAACAAACCCCCGGCTCCCCAATCTCCGAACAACTAGCCGATTACCTTGTAACAGGTGCGCTCTACACGCTTCTTCGTGACGATGACATCGCACGTACAGCGATGCCGGAACTAGCCCGCTTCCTGGGGGAGACCAACGGTGAAGAAGTTACGCTGTCAGAGGCGCATATTGCCCGGCAGGACTATCTTAAAGAGACCGCAAACAGAATGCTAAGTGACGCCAGCCTGGGGATTACTTGGGAGGCGGAGGCGTTTGCTAGGGAGGTCGCTGCGGCTTTAGGACTCTCGGTTGATTGGAGAGCCCTTGCGACACGGGCAGCACTCATGCGCGTACAGCGTGCATTAGCAGATGGCTGGATGCGTCTCGTCAGACGGAGCGAAGGCGCTCTAATCGAGACTCCTGAAAAGCCACGGTTTGTTTCCGAAGCACCGGCTGCATCTACTGTTGTCTTACCTCGCGCCTCAATCACGGTAGCTCCTACAGCTTCAGGGAAGACCCTGACCGATATCATCCCCTTGTGGGAGGAAAAGACCTCGGCCAAACCGCCTGTAGCAAAGGCCATGCGTCGCGCCGTCAAATGCTATATCGAAGCGACCGGCTCGGAGGCTCTCGCAAGTCTAAGCAAAGCTTCTGGCGCTCAATTCGAACGCTTCCTGATGGATGCCGAAGCCCGAGGCTTCCGCTCCAAGACGGCGAAGAACTACGCTGGCAACATCAACGCGCTGGTTAACGTCGCAGTCCGTAATGACCTGCTCGACCGAAACCCGCTATGTCTCAAGATTGATGCTGGCAGGGACGCAGAACGGCGGGAGCCTTGGACCGACGAGCAACTAGCAGCGATGACTGCAAGCGCTCTCTTTACCGACGACCTTGAGACCTTCCCTATCTGGCGCGAGGTGACTCCCAAGGACGCACGCGCGGCATTGCTCCTGGTGATGCACACCGGGGCGCGTATTGGCGAGATTGCCCAACTGCGCTCCCAGGACTTCGAGACACGCAATAACATCCGCACCATCCGTATCACCGGGGACGCCGGGACGGTGAAGACCGCATCGTCCGAGCGCATCATTCCGATTGCCCAGCACCTCCTGGATGACCCTTGGTTTGCCCAGTGGCTCGCTGCGCTCGCCCCGAACGGGGTGGCCTTCCCCTCCCTCCACGGGCGCGAGGGAACGAACCCAGGCGACGTAATGGGCCGCTGGTTCCGCCGCTTCCGGGAGTATCTCCACCTCCCAGCCGGGGGCCTGGAGGGTGCGCACAAGTTCCGTCACTGGATTCGGACCAAGCTGTCCGAGGCCAATGTGAGCGAGGCCACCGCCGACTCCATCACCGGCCACTCGGCCACCGGGTCGGCTGGGCGGACGACGTACACGGCAGCAGCGAGCCTAGCGACCATGAAGGACGCCCTGGACCGCCTGAGCTACCCCGACATATCCGGCCTTAAAAAATAGCCCAGAGATTCGTGAGCATGGGTCGGTGGCCGCGCGAGTGGATTTCCCCCCATGCCTCCCCACGCCTTTTTGCCGCGTCCTGGGGACTCTCTGGCGGCCCTCGCACGACCTTTGAATTTATTCCGCTGGAGTTGCGCAAAAGACACGGCAGCCGCCCGAAGGGGCGATCTTCGCTGTTCCTACCCAATCCACTATCGGAGAGAAGCATGACCCAAACCCAAGCACCATCCGCCGCCCACGTCGCCACCGCCAGCGCCATCCTGGAGAACGTCCGCTGGGCCATTAACGAGTCGCGCACCGAGTTTCACCACCTGGGCGACCTCGCTGCTGTCATGGGCCTGGAGGGCCAGGAGGACCGCCTACGGGCCGTACTGCTGGCGAAGGGCTACGCTTGCCCGGTGATTGCCCTGGAGGACGCAGCGGTCCACGAGGGCTATTTGTTCGAGATTGAAGGGGAAGGTAGCACCCTGGTGCCGGAAGTCGTCCTAGTGGAGCAACGGGCCATCCGTGAGGCGCTTGGAGACTCGGACGACCCGACGATGGCCTGGGCCGCTTGGCGAGACCAGATTGCCGCCGAGGTCGCGGCCTGACGCCTCCTACGGATTAAATACGTACAAGGTAGAAGACCGTGAGCTACTCTTAGTATCTATAAGAGTCTCTATGTGATCTCTATGAGCATAGTGATCTCGGGAGATGAGGGGTGCACGGATTAAAGTAGTACAAGGTAGACCGCCCTAGGCTACTCCTAGTATCTATAAGAGTCTCACTATGACTCATACGCTCACTGTGATCCTGGTGGGAGGGGGCTACCTTGAATAAAGTTACACAAGGTAGTACCCGAGAGCCTATGAGTATCTCTTAGCGTCTCTATGTGATCTCTATGAGCATAGTGATCCTCATGACTCCCCAGGTTAGTTCTGGCTTATCTCTGAATTGATACCTCCCGGTAACAACAAACAGAGATAAGCATGGGTACTTAGGTCTCTCCCAGGATGCCGCCAAGTGGGCGTACCTCGGGAGAGACCACCCAGAATATTTCCCAGATAAAACACGTACAAGGTAGACGACCCTATTGGCCGTCGCCGTCCCGCCCCTTTCCTTTCCCTGTCCTGAGACCTGTATGACGCTATCCAAAGCCGCTGACCAGTCACGCCCCTACCTTGCCGCTCCCGCCAGGAGGACCAGCCAATGAGCGCCCAGGGCGTCCCCGTGTCCGCTGGTGGCACTCAATACGTCCTGGTAGACGAAGAGGTCGCCCAATTGCTTGACTGCTGGGGCATCTATGTCCGGGCCAGCCGACACCAGCGAGATGGCTTGATCGTCCAAGCGGTCCACCGGGAGACCCGGAGCACCATCAAGCTAGCGAAGCTGGTTGGTGGGGCCGGAAACCGCCAGTGGGCCTCCCAAGTGGTCTGGGGCGGCGACTTCAGACGGACCAATATCGTCGTAGGTGGCGGTCCTGCCATGAAGAACGAAAGCTGGGCCTCCAAATTCCCGACCATGATCCGCGACCAATTCGCCGCCCTGGCGCAATCCCTTCCCTCCTCCTCCCCAAACCCATGAAACTAATCACTGCTACCCCGGAGCACATTGCTCGCCTGGGCGACTACATGCGCCTGGAAGACCGCCAGGAACTCGAATTGATCCGCCCGGAACAGAGCTACCGCAAGACCCTCCAGGAGCAATGGGACACCTCGGTCATTGCCGAAGCGATCCTGAATGACGACGGCAGCCTAGCGGGCGTCTGGGGCGTCTCCCTGATGCACGGGCTTCCTGAAGGCTACGGCGCAATCTGGCTCCTGGGTACGCCTGACCTGGACAAAGAGCCCACGGCATTCCTCCGGGAGTCTCCCCGCGCAATCGGGCGGGCGCACTTCCGTTTCCCTTACCTCGTCTGCACTCCCTGGCGAGAGAACCATCTCCACCTCAAGTGGCTGAAGTGGTGCGGCTTCCATGTCGCAGACTGCGGCCACCCTCACTTTTTAGGATGCGCCCATGTGTGGCCCAGCAGCAATTCCAGTAGCAATGATGATGATGACCGCTGTAACAGCAGTGGTCGCAAACAACAGGCAAAACGCAGCGATTGAGGCCCAGGCCGAGGCTGAGAACCACAATATCGCAGAGAGCTACCGGGCCGCCCAGGAGCAATCCCGAGAGGCAGACGCCCAAGCCTTCCAGCAGCGGACCGACCGCGCCAATGCAGCGGCCCGACAGATCGCTCTGGCCCGTGTGGCCGCCGCAGAGGGCCGGGGGTCTCTGGCCTCTATGGCGGTCAACATCACGGGTGCTGAAGCGGACGATATGTCCCGTATCGACGTGAACAACGCCAATATGCACTCCAGCGCACAGCAGCAGATCGGGGCATTGCACCAGCGCGGCCTAGATACGGCGGCAGGTCTCCGAGTGCAGGCCAGCAATGCGACGGCCACCTTTGCGACCTCCCTGGCTAAAGGAGCCTTGGCAGCGGGGGCAACCTACTACGAGAACAAGACGGCGGAAGCAGCGGCCAAGAACCCTACGGTTCAATTGGGCGCTCGGGCGAAGCCGTCGTACTTCTCCACCGAGTAGTGGTCACCGTGCGCTCCGGTGCAATCGCGGAGTTCAACGTCCACTCCTGGCATCGCGGCTCCCCCGCGAAACACCGGGGCTTCCGTTTCTTCGTCCGTGCGACGCGCAACTCGCGCCACAAGGTCGAGAACGAGATTCGCTCCAACGCCCAGGTCTACCTGACTGACGCAACCTACGGATGATGACATGCAATTGAGTAACAAGCAGCAAACCATGAGTACCCGCGAGATCGCAGAGTTGACGGGTAAGCAGCACCGCAACGTTCTGGCTGATGCCCGCGCCATGCTGACGGAGTTGCACGGAGAAGGAGGACTGCTGAAATTTCAGCACTCCTACCAGAACGCTCAGAACAAGACCCAACCCGAGTTCCTACTCCCCTACCGCGAAACCATGATCCTCGTGTCCGGCTACAACCTACAGATGCGGGTCAAGATCATCGACCGGTGCCAGGAATTAGATGCGGCGGCCAAGCCGCGTCCTCTGTCCCTGGACGATCCCCACCAGCTACGCCATGCGCTCCTTTCGTATTCGGACCGCGTGATCGCTCTGGAGGCAAAGGTCATCGAAGACGCCCCCAAGGTGGAGAGCGAGATTCGCTCCAACGCCCAGGTCTCTCTCACTGATGCAACGTACGGATGATGACATGCAAGAACTATTCCCTATTGGCAGTACGAATATCGAGGGCGACGTTGCCCAGACCGTGAATGCCCGCGACCTGCATGCGTTCCTGCAGGTGGGCAAGGACTTCTCGACGTGGATCAAGGATCGCATCGTCAAGTACGGCTTCGTGCTAGATCAGGACTTCACGCTGGAGGAGATTTTGACCTCCCCAAAATCGGGGAGCGCAAAAGCCCGCGCCCAGCAAGCCATCGAGTACCACCTGTCCCTCGACATGGCGAAGGAACTCGCTATGGTGGAACGCAGCTACCAGGGCAAGCAGGCTCGCCTGTATTTCCTGGAGTGCGAACGTCGGGCGAAGGCGGCGGCAGCGAAACCCGCCCCGCTTTCCCTGGACGATCCGCATGCCCTCCGCTCCGCGCTGCTGTCCTACTCCGAGAAGGTCATCGCCCTGGAGGCCAAGGTCACAGAAGATGCCCCCAAGGTGGAGGCTTATGAGGTCCTGATCGCCTGCAACGACGGACAGCCTAGGGCCGATGCGGCACAAGCCTGTGGCACAGGTCGCAGCCGCCAGTAGCCTCGAAGGCCAGTGCGAACTCCAGCGCCCCTTCATGGCCCCCATGATCTGTGAACCCCAGGACTTTACCTACGCTGACGAGGCGGCCCCTGCCGCCGAAGCTGCCTGAAGCAAACCCCTATCTGACAAGGAATAAGCAAATGAATACCGAATTGACCATTGGTAGCAAGGAACTCGCGGCGATGACCGAGAAGCGCCATGACTTCGTGAAGCGGGTCATCGACCGCATTGCGAGACAAGGCGTCATCGAATCTCCACGAATCGTGGAGATTCAAAACGTAACGAACAAAGGCACCGAGTACCTCGTCGGTGAACGCGACTCCTACGTCATTGTCGCCCAGCTTTCCCCGGAGTTCACCGCGAAGCTGGTGGACCGCTGGCGTGAACTGGAGGCCGGTCATGCGCAGCCGCTTGGCTTCGTCCCGGATGTCCGGGAAGAGTCCGACTGGTCGAAGAAGTGCCGCGTGGAGTCTGCGGACGGAAACATATGTCAATCGTAGCGCGGTTATTTCTAGTAATTGGCGTTGCACCAGACACGCTCACAAAAAAGCCGCCATCCGGTTTATGACATCAACGCAGAGGAAAATTAGATCTTGTACTTCATCAAGTGAATAGATTTTTTCCGGATGTTGCGTTGGGTTTCGAAAGCTTCCCCGGATGTTGTCCAAGTTATTAAGTAGTACAACCTCATTCTTCATGGCTGTACGTTTGCGCAAATCCGTAACGATCGGTCCCCACATTCTGCTTGCAATGCGCTTTTGTTTGACGACTTTTTCGTAGAAGGAGCGCAGGACATCTTCCGTAGCCCTTAATATGTGGAAAGCGGCGGCAGTCGGACGCTCGAACGCTACGCATTTTCCCGCCTCTGCAATGTCGTAGGCGGCCAATGGCGGGAGTTTTGCGAAGACACCTTTTCCAAACAGCCCTGATATATCCTCGATTAAGTGTTCAATCGCGATTCTCTTAGGGGTCACTACGAATGCATCAAATCCTTCGATCTCGGCATGCAAAGTCTGCCGCAAGTCTGTGATGATATTGTTGAGTTTATCCGAGTCATCCTTCGAGATATTCGGACTTTCTTGCACGGAAAGATGCTCGTGAAGAACACGTAGCTCCTTTGCAGCTCTCTTGGTCACGTGCAACTTGAGTCGATCAAGCGTTGCAAAAAAGAACTCAATATTCTCAATCACTCCCCCTTTGCCTTTCAGGTCGTACCCTTCCTGCACATTCTGGAGATACCGCGTGGTCGTTCCAAATTGGAAATACGCGCGAATGGACTTCTGTTCCATAGCACCTCTTTTTATTTTGGTTGGTTAAAGCATAACTTATCCGGTATCAACAGGGTATCCCCCAAGCGCACCACTGCAAGTGACACCGGCAGAGCATATTGACACCATCCATACGACACCTTTAATATGACACTACCCTAACGACACTTCTGGTGCCATGCTGATCTATGCCTACCTCCGCGCTTCGACCACCGAACAGGACGCCCTCCGCGCGGCCGACACCCTCTCCAAGTTCGTCAGCGAGCATGGGGAGCCAGGGCAACGCATCGCCCATCGGTTCATCGAGAATGAATCTGGCGCATCGCTGAAGCGCCCTGAGTTGTTCAAGGCCATTGACGCCTGCCAGCCGGGGGACGTGCTCCTGGTGGAGCAAGTGGACCGCCTGACCCGCCTCAATGAGGCGGACTGGCTGAACCTCCGGGCGCTCATCGACAGCCGGGGGATTCGCTTGGTCGCCCTGGATGTCCCCACGTCCTGGCTGGCCCTGAAGAACAATGAAGCCGTCAGCCCGTTCGTGAACGTCATTAATCGGATGTTGTTTGATCTGCTGGCCGTGACGGCCCGGAAGGACTACGAGGATCGCCGCCGTCGTTCGGCAGAGGGAATAGCTCGGGCCAAGCAGGCAAGCCCGGAGAAGTATGCGGGACGGCGAGCGGACACCCAGAAGCACGAGGATGTCCGCAAGGCGCTGATGAGGAAGGATAGCTGGAACGACATTTGCCGCATTCATCAAGTGAGCCGCAGCACTGTCGCCAGGATCGCCAGGACGCTAGAGGCGGCCTGAGAGGTCGTCAGGAGTCTCGGGGATTCCGGCGAGGGCTCCGACGCCCTGGGGCGGACCTGATGGTCTTCTGGCTCCTGGGGAGTTCCTCGGCCTCGAACACGTCAAGGCCCCACAAGCATTCATACAGGAAGGGATGGCAGTGATAGGCAAACTTCTTCCCGAACTCCTTTTGATTTACCCGCAAGACCTTGGCCCAAAGCTTAAGGTCGTGCGCGGGCAGCGCTGTAGTTCCCCGCTCTATCTGCGAGACCGCCACGGGGTAGGCGTAATCCAGCACTACTGCCACGTCTAACTGGGTCAGCCCGGCTTCCTCTCGCTTGGCCTTCAGCCAAGCACCGAAACGCCCACGTAACACTTCACTACTCCTGTCTAATTTCACGGTCATCTACGTTACCTAAAAGGTTGAGGAAAAGTTGATTTACGTAGGTATACGCGAATTGATTAGAAGCTAAAAGGAGGAATTATTTTAATTTTATTCTGCGCGGGTAACGACAAAAGTCACTTTATCTTCTTCCTAACGATACTGGGAGAGGCAAATGGAGTCTAGCCACAAAAAAAGACGACTCCGCTTGACTCCCCCTGTATCTGTTTTTATGCCGCGCTGAAATTAGAAACTACGGTTGTAGCCAATCTCGGTCCGGTCTTGCAAGCTGGCGTGCATTGTTATACGCCATGTCTAATGTAAGGCATGTCGACGCCCGATAGAACGCCCCGTGATCTTCAATAACTAAAGCAAGGTCCGCAACAGACGGTTGGGTTAAGCAAAGCGGCAATAAAATTTGAACTTTGCCTCGATAATATTGAGGAACGGCAGTTTTGTAGTTCCGCCTTACTCGTTCCTTCGCGTTATCGATTGCCCCTTTTAAAAACGTTTGGAGTTGATAAGGCTGCATTGAGTTATATGGTGCAGGAAACCTAGCCAGATTATCTGCAATGATGTGCTCCACGTTAGCCCGTAGCTCCTTCCGCACGTCTAGCACCAATGTAGCAGGATCATCAAAATAGTGAGCCATCTCAGGAAGAGCAGAAAAACGCGTTAACTCGAATTCACCTTTGCGCTTCCAGTCACCAAAATGCCACGGAGCGTCATGCCCTTGCAATCTGTTTTGTGTACACCAAAGGAAAATTGGCTCTTGCCCTGGCGTCACTAAACCAGTGTTCAATGCTACAGATCTTCCGTCGTCTGCCACAGCAATCTTGTCCTCCTCAGCCAACCGCTTGTAGGTGTAGCGAAGATAGTTAAAAAGAACAGGATGCACATGGTTGCCCGGATTCTGTCGATAGCTCCAATCCTCAGGCTCTGCGAGAGCCGCTAACTGCGTCAACTTCTCATCCATGTTCGGAATAAACACAAGCTCCGCTAAATCTTCTGGGAATGCAGCAGCCATTCATTGTCCTCTGAGTTTGAATTTAAGTTTCAAGATGCAGTCTCGCCCGCACACGAGATATCTTGGCGTTTTGTTGCTCTGGAAATATGCGCCTTATGCCAGGTTCAGCGACTCTAGTTTCCGTAAGCAATTATATATAGTTGAAGTCACGCATTAGCGTGAACTTTCGTCTACAATCGTGCTGTGTCAATTCGATGGCGTTTTTTCTCTCGCACATCGCCCGCAACCCCGGTATATACGGGCTAGGCTGGGAGTTCGAATCCTCTCACCCCGACCAGAATTACCTTGTAGATCAAGGACAAAAAGCCCAGCAGCGATGCTGGGCTTTTTCATTTGCCCCGCCTGCTGTATGTCGTCTTTTGCACAGCCAAGATAAAAGCGGAACCCGTGTGATCCCACGAATTCCGCCTTTTCGTTCAGCTACCGGGCGAGGCAGCGGCCCCGCCAGCCAGCCTACATCTCCAGCTCCGCCGGATTCTTCACTTCCTTCTCTTCAGCGGGTGCCTCCGCCACGGTGGCATCGGTGGTCAGGATCAGCGACGCCACCGAAGCGGCATTCTGCAAGGCGGTGCGGGTGACCTTGGTCGGATCGATCACGCCCAGTTCCACCATGTCGCCATACTCGCCATTGGCGGCGTTGTAGCCGAAGTTGCCCTTGCCGGAATAAACCTTGGCCACCACCACCGAAGGTTCGTCGCCGGCGTTCGAAGCAATCACGCGCAGCGGTGCTTCCAGCGCCCGCAGCACGATCTGGATCCCGGCGTTCTGGTCGGCATTGGCGCCTTCGAGCTTGCTGATGGCCGTACGGGCCCGCAGCAGGGCCACACCGCCACCGGGCACGATGCCTTCTTCCACTGCTGCACGGGTGGCATGCAGGGCGTCGTCAACCCTATCCTTCTTTTCCTTCATTTCCACTTCGGTCGCGGCACCGATCTTGATGACCGCCACGCCGCCGGCCAGCTTGGCCACGCGCTCCTGCAGCTTCTCGCGATCATAGTCGCTGGTGGCTTCCTCGATCTGGGCCTGGATCGCCTTGACGCGGGCATCGATCTTGTCCTGGGCACCGGCGCCGTCGATGACGGTGGTGCTGTCCTTGCGCACCTCCACGCGCTTGGCACTACCCAGGTCTTCCAGCGCAGTCTTCTCGAGGCTCTTGCCGGTCTCCTCGGAGATGACGGTGCCGCCCGTGAGTACGGCGAGGTCTTCCAGCATGGCCTTGCGACGATCGCCGAAGCCCGGCGCCTTCACCGCCGCTACCTTCAGCACGCCGCGCACCGAGTTCACCACCAGGGTCGCCAGTGCTTCGCCATCGATATCCTCGGCCACGATGAACAACGGCTTGCCAGCCTTGGCCGTCATTTCCAGTACCGGCAGCAGTTCGCGGATGCTGGAAATCTTCTTGTCGTACAGCAGCACCAGCGGGTCATCGAGCTGGCAAAGCTGCTTGTCCGGATCATTGATGAAGTAGGGCGACAGGTAGCCACGGTCGAACTGCATGCCCTCGACCACATCGAGCTCATTGTCCAGCGACTTGCCATCCTCGACCGTGATCACACCTTCCTTGCCAACCTTGTCCATGGCCTGGGCGATGATGTTGCCGATGGCCTCGTCAGAGTTGGCCGAGATCGCGCCGACCTGGGCGATTTCCTTGTTGGTGGTGATGGGACGGGAAATCTTGCGCAGTTCCTCGATGGCCGCCGCCACCGCCTTGTCGATGCCGCGCTTGAGGTCCATCGGATTCATGCCGGCGGCCACGTACTTCATGCCTTCCTGCACAATGGACTGCGCCAGCACGGTGGCAGTGGTGGTGCCGTCGCCGGCCACATCGGCCGTCTTGGAGGCGACCTGCTTGACGACCTGGGCACCCATGTTCTCCAGGCGGTCCTTCAGTTCAATTTCCTTGGCCACCGAGACACCGTCCTTGGTGATCACCGGTGCGCCGAAGCTGCGGTCCAGCAGCACGTTGCGGCCCTTGGGGCCGAGGGTCACCTTGACGGCATCGGCCAGTACGTTGACGCCCTTGACGATGCGGGCGCGGGCAGTGTCATGAAACTTCACTTGTTTCGCACTCATGTTAGGTCTCCACGAACTAGGGAATGGTAAGGATCAGCAAAATGCCGCGTCAGGCGGCCTTCTTGTCCTGCCCGGCGGCAGGTTCGAAGACGCCGAAGATATCTTCCTCGCGCAGGACCAGGAGCTCCTGGTCATCGATCTTGACGGTCTGCCCGGCATATTTGCCAAACAGCACCAGGTCGCCGACCTTCAGCTGCAGCGCGCGCAGGCTGCCGTCGGGCAGTACGCGGCCGTTGCCCACGGCCAGCACCTCGCCCTGCTCGGGCTTCTCGGTGGCGCTGTCGGGGATGACGATGCCCGAGGCGGTCTGGCGCTGGTGTTCGATTCGCTTGACGATCACTCGGTCATAAAGGGGACGAAGTTTCATGTTCAATCTCCAGAATGGTCAATGTCACGTGAAGAAAAGAGAATCAGGGATCACGGGATCCCGGCCTTGAAAATTCGGCGATGCAGGAAATAGGTCTGGCCGCACGCCTTATCAAGAGGGGTGGGCACGCCAATTTGTAACCAGATGTTACAGTCGTGGGGGCAAGATCAGGCGCGTGATGCGCCCCATCCGATAGACCGTCTGGCGACCACGCTCTTCTGCCGGCAGCGGTGCGACCGGACAGGGGCCGGTGCGTGCACCATCGCTGTCCAGCGTCTCGTCGTCCTGCGCCAGTTGCGACCACAGGCCGCCCTTGACCGGATGAAACAGCCAGCGCCAGTAACCCCGGCGGGAAGCCAGCTGCATGGCGTCATGGCGGGCCTGCGGTGCGTCGTCGAGCGTGACCGGATGATCTTCATCGCCTTCCCCGAAGGCCTGACGGCATTGCAGGGCTTCCCTTTGCGGTGCGCCGATTTCGTTGCATCCGCGCGCGCGAATGCGCGTGACGTCCCAGGCGCCGAGGCGCCAGGCCAGCTCCAGTACCAGTTCATCGCGCAGCAGGTCGCTGTACCAGGGCCCCTCTACTTTGAGTAGCGAACTCAGCACCGGCCTGGCTGGGATCGATATTCCCGGCAACTGCAGCGGCGTGGCCCGCTGGAAACCATGCCAGTGCAGGAAGAGATAGAGCGGACTGTCTGCCGCATGGGCGGCGGTGGCGCTGACCGCGTAGAGCGGCAGGCGGGTGGCCGACATCTGGGCCGTGATGGTATCGATGAGTTCCATGAGCCTGATCTCCCGAAACGGACGACGAGGCAAGCGCGGCAGCAGGCGCGGCGGCTGGAAAAAGAGGAAGGGTTCCGAAGAAGCGGAAGGGAGCACCGCCGGCAAGGCGCGCGGCGCTTGCCGGGACTTATTCTAAAATCAGCCAGGAAAAAATTTCAATGCCCGCTGGCGCTCAAAACGAACGCTCGTCATCCAGCGCCGGATCAAGATTGTCGATCACCGCCCTGGCCCAGGCCATGCCACGCTCAACGGCCAATACGGCGCTAGCGGAACGGCCCGGCAGATGCCGGCGTGGAAACAGCGCAGGCACCAGCCCGCTGCCGTGGGCAATGTGCACCTCGCTGACCTCCCACAGATCGCGCGCGCCGCTACAGCGCAGCGAAATGTGGAAGCCCTTGTAGTACTCCTGATGACTGACCGGAGCTTGCATATTCTTTTTCTTTCGCAAAACCGATCATGGGGCCCAGGCTCTTGCCCCGGGCAGACGGGCCGAGGGGCCCGCAATGTCAGCGGCGGCGGAAGCCCGGACGGGGACCGCTGGGGCCGCGCTGTTCCAGGTGACGGAAGATGATGCGGCCCTTGTTCAGGTCATAGGGCGACAGTTCCAGCGTCACCTTGTCACCCGCCAGGATCTTGATGAAATTCTTCTTCATGCGACCGGCCGTGTAGGCGATCAGCGAATGGCCGTTGTCCAGCGCCACGCGAAAGCGCGAGTCGGGGAGGACTTCGGAAACTTGTCCTTGCATTTCGATCAGTTCTTCTTTTGCCATTTTCTCTTTCTTGTGCGTGAGCGCGCGACCTCGACAGAGGAAGGGCTCGGGGATTTGCAATCTCTGGCTTTGACGACTGGCCACGCCAAGTGGAGGCCGGGAGCGTTAAGGTCGGAGGACGGTCGAACACACTGGCGGCGAAGCCGGCAGCGCAGGTTCTTTACTCGGGGAAGCGGATGAAGATGCGAATCACGCGGATTGCAAGGTGCAGGGTCGACAAGGCGCGTGGGGATCAGGATTTCCGCTCTGTTCTTGAGCGATCACGTCATTATACGCGCAATATGCACTTTCCGCCAATCTGCGGCGGGCGCGGCGCAATCCCGGGACCAAAAAAAACGCCACCTGGAAGGTGGCGCAAAAACTACCAGAGGTCTTGCAAATCAGCTAAATCATTTACGCTTTTTACGCATCAGGCGAGGCAACAAGCTTCCCTCAGCGCTCGATGGTGCGGCTCCAGCGTGTATTCCAGACCGCGCGGTTCTTGTTGATCTCATCCCAGTCCACCGCCCGTGCCGCCTTGACGAAGCCATTCATGCGCGCCTGCTCGGCCGCCGCCGCGCCACTGACCTGGACCTTGGTATTGGTCGGGTTGTAGTTGCCGTTTTCCAGCGCCAGCGCCTGGGCCTGCGGCGAGAGCAGGTAGGCCGCCAGCTCCTGCGCCAGTTGCGGTTCGCTGTTGTTGGCGATCACGCACTGCGCCACCATCAGCACGATGGCGCCTTCCTTGGGCTGCACGTATTCCACCGGCACGCCCTTGCTCTTGAGCAGCGTGGAGAGCGTGGGCGTATAGGGGAACAGCGCGGCCTCGCCGGTCTGCGCCATCTCCGAAATCTTGGCGGAGTTGGAGATGTACTCCAGCACATTGGGGCCGATGGTCGAGGGCCAGGCCTTGAAGGCGGGATCAACGTTGCCATCGGTGCCGCCCTTGATCTGGTTGAAGGCGAGGAAAGCGTGCAGGCCGAAGGTGGACGAGGGCAGCGACTGGAACACCACGCGCCCCTTGAGCTTGGGGTCGGCCAGGTCCAGCCAGGAGGTCGGCGGCGCCCATCCTTTCTCGGCGTAGACCTTGGTGTTGTAGGCCAGGCCGGTGACGCTGATGGTCACGCCGGTGGCCATGTCATCCTTGATGTGCGCCACCGGCAGCAGGTTGGCGAGGTTGGGATTGGGCTTCTGCTTCTCGCACAGGCCCATGCCAACAGCCCGATACATCACACCATCGTCCAGGAACATCAGGTGCATCTGCGGCTTGTCCCTGGCTGCCTGGGCCTTGGCCAGGATGTCGGCCGAGCCGCCCGGCACCACGGCGATCTTGACGTTGTACTTCTGCTCGAAGGGAGCGAATACCGACTGCGTAAAAGTCTTCTCCATGCTGCCGCCGTTCATGCCGACATACAGCGTGCGGGTCTGCGCCTGCACCTGCAAACCGGCCGTGGCGGCGGCCAGCAACAGTCCAAGGGCAGCGGTGCGGGAAAGCGACGTCATGAGATCTTCCTTTCAGGGTGAGAGGACAACAGGTCGGGAGCATCGGCGCCTGCCGGGAGGAAGCGGCCAATGGAGAAGGCATCCAGCGCAATCGTGCTGCGCCCGTGCAGCACCAGCTCGGCCAGTGCTTCCCCCGCGGCCGGGCCGATCTGGAAGCCGGCACCGCAGAAACCGAAGCCATGCAGCAAGCCCCGTTGCGTGGTGCTGGGGCCGATCACCGGATGCTGGTCCGGCAGATAGCCTTCCACTCCGCTCCAGGTGCGGATGATGTGCACGTGGCGCAGCGCCGGCAGCAAGGCCGCCGCCTGCGGCAACAGGCCCAGGATGGAATCGTGCGAAGCACGTGCGCGCTGCTCATCGAGCACGTAGCCGCGTCCGCCGCCCAGCACCACATTGCCGCGCGCCACCTGGCGGCAATAGATGGAACCGCCTTCCACGCCCAGGCTCCAGGGCAGGAAGTGCGCAATCGGTTCGGTGACCACCATGCTGGGATGGCCGCTGGTCAGGGGCACGGTTTCGCCAAAGGCTTGCGCCACGCGATTGGCCCAGGCGCCCGCACAATTGATGAGCACCTCCGCGCGCACCTGCAGGGTGTCGTCCCCGTGCCGCGCCTCGGCCACGAAGTCGCGGCCATCGTGGCCGATCTGCAGCACTTCGCAGCGCTCGATCACGGTCGCGCCAGCCGCTTCGGCAGCACGGGCGAAAGCCGGCGAAACCAGGCGCGGATTGGCCTGGCCATCTTCCGGACACAAGGAGCCACCGACTGCCGCGCCGCCCAGCCAGGGACACTGCTGGCGCAGGCGTTCACCGCTGATGAGTTCGATGCCCAGGCCGTAGGGACGGCTCAGTTCGGCATAAGCGACCAGCGATTGCATGTCGGCTTCACTGCGGGCCAGTTTGAAGTGGCCGCTGCGTTCGTATTCACCGGTGGTGCCGATCAGCTCCTGCAGCTGGCCCCAGATCTGGTGCGCCCGTTGCGACAGCGGTAGCTGTAGCTCGGGCCGGCCCTGGCGGCGCACGCCGCCATAGTTGATGCCACTGGAGCGCGCACCGCACAGGTCGCGTTCCAGCACGGTCACGCGGCGCCCGGCCTTGGCCAGCACCAGCGCAGCAGACGCACCGACGATGCCGCCGCCGATGATGAGGACTTCGGTAGCGAGGCTTTTCATGATGCATCCTCCTGGGCATGCAGCGCGATCACGCGAGCCGAGGCTGGTGCAGGCGCCGGGATGTGCAGGCCCAGCGGGATCGGCTTGATCGGCGCCTGGCCGCGCAAGCGCCCCACTTCCTGCACCGGCAGGCCAGCGGCATGGGCCAGGATTTCCGCAGCGGCCGCACCGCACATGCGGCCCTGGCAACGGCCCATGCCCACCCGCGTGAGTGCCTTGAGACGGTTCATTTCAGCGGCGCCCTGCTCGCGCACGGCTGCGCGCAGCTCACCGGCACGGATATTCTCGCAACGGCACACCACCAGATCATCGGGTGCCGTGGCCGCCCAGCGTTCGGGGAAAGGAAACGCGCGCTCCAGCCCCAAGCGGAAAGCGCCGATGCGGGCCAGTTCGGCTTCGATCTGCGCCACGCGCGCAGCATCGACGGTGATGCCGCGATCCTGCAGCAGCGCCAGCGCGGCGCGCTCACCGGCCAGTTCAGCTGCATCTGCGCCCATGATGCCGGCGCCGTCGCCAGCGAGATAGACACCCGGCACGCTGCTGCGGGTGCTCTGGTCGCGCACCGGCAGATGTGCCCGCTGCAGGGCATCGAACTGGAAGCGGCAGCCCAGCAGATCGGCCAGTTGCGTTTCCGAGCGCAAGGCATACCCGAAGCCCACCGCATCGCATTCAATGCGCCGCTCGGGGCCGGGCTTGCTACCCTTGCTCGCCAGGTTGTCGCGGCGCCAGACCAGGGCCTGCACGCGAGTTTCGCCTTCCACCCGCAGCACCTGGGCGTGGGTATGCACTGGCACGCCGTGCAGCTTGAGCCAGGCGAGATAGTAGATGCCCTTGGCCAGCAAGGCCGGCTGGCCCAGCATGGCTGGCAGCGCGGCGATGCGATCGGCCAGGCTGCTGCTGTCGAGCACCGCCGCCACATGTGCACCGGCCTTGGCGTATTGATAGGCCACCAGATAGAGCAGCGGGCCATTGCCGGCCAAGACCACCGAGCGGCCGATGGCGCAGCCCTGGAACTTGAGCGCCACCTGCGATCCGCCCAGCGTGTAGACGCCCGGCGTGGTCCAGCCGGCGAAGGGCAGCACGCGGTCGGTCGCGCCGGTGGCCACGATGATGTCGTCCCAGTCCAGCGTGGAGGCCGATTGCGCCATGCCGTCCATCAGGTCGAGCAAACCCGGCTGGGCATTCCAGACCAGGGTGTTGGGCCGATAGTCGATGGCCTGGCGCAGGGCATGGAAAGCACCATGCACCGATTGCGCGCGGCCGGCTTCGAAACCATAGAGCGTCTTGCGGCTGCGCAGGAAACCGCGCGGCGGCTGGCGATAGATCTGGCCACCGGCCTGCGCGGCCTCATCGATGACGAAGGGACGCAAGCCATGCGCCAGCAGCGTCTGGGCCGCACGCACACCGGCCGGGCCGGCACCGACGATGACGGGAGCAGGACGCGTCATGCAGCCTCCCCCGCGCCGCTGCGCAATTGCATGCCGGCGCGGATGAAGGTAGAACAGGCACGCAGGCGCTCGCCGCTATCGGTGGCGATCCAGCAATCCTGGCAAGCGCCCATCATGCAGAAGCCGGCACGCGGCTGGCCGCTGAATTCATTGCGGCGCAGGCTGCCGGCGTTGGTCAGTACGGCGGTCAGCACGGTGTCGCCTTCCAGCGCCGTGGCCGGCCGGCCATCGAGGGTGAAGCTGACCGGGGCGCGGTCGCGTTCGGCCAGGCGCACCAGCTGTGCGTTTGCGGACATCGGGGTCTGGCTCATGAACGCCCCACCAGCACGCGGTCCAGGCCATAGACCCGGTCCAGGATGATCATCGCCACCGCCGTGATGCCCACCATCAGCGCCGACACGGCCGCCATCATCGGGTCGATTGATTCGGTGGCATACATGTACATGCGCACCGGCAGCGTCACCGTGGAAGGCGAAGTCACGAAGATGGACATGGTGACTTCATCGAAGCTGTTGATGAAAGCCAGCAGCCAGCCACCGGTGATGCCCGGCAGGATCATCGGCAGCGTGATGCGCAGGAACACCGTCGAGCGCGAGGCGCCCAGCGACAGCGCGGCCTGCTCGGCACTGCGGTCGAAGCCGACCAGGGCGGCCATGATGAGGCGCATCGTATAGGGCGTGACCACCAGCGAGTGCGCCAGCACCAGCCAGCCGAAGCTGCCGGCGCCCCCCACCACCGAGAACAGCTGCAGCAGCGCCACGCCCAGCACCAGGTGCGGGATGATCAGCGGCGACAGGAACAGGCCCTGCAAGGCGCCGGACCAGCGATGCGGATAGCGCACCAGCGCCATGGCCGCCGGAATGGCCAGCGCGGTGGAGATGGTGGCGGCGGCCAGGGCCAGCCAGAGGCTGTTCCAGAAGGAGGTCACGAAATCGGGGAATTCAAACACCGCCTTGAACCAGCGCAGCGAGAACTCCGGCCCGTTCATGGTCAGGGTGTTTTCGGGAGTGAAGGCGATCACGCACACCACCAGGATCGGTGCCAGCGTGAAGAGGATCACCAGCGCATTGAAGAGCAATGCAATCGGTCCGTTCTTGTTCATGGTTCAGCCCAGCGCTTTCTTGTAGCGGCGTTCGATCATGCGGTTCCAGCCCAGCATGATGACCAGGTTGGCCACCAGCAGCAGCAGCGCGATGGCAGCGCCCAGCGGCCAGTTCAGTTCGTGCAGGTATTCGTCATAGATGATGGTGGCCATCATCTTCAGGCGCCGTCCGCCCAGGAGGCCCGGAATGGCAAAGGAACTGGCCGAGAGACCAAAGACGATCAGGCTGCCCGATAAGATGCCGGGCATGATCTGCGGCAGCACGATACGGCGCAGCACGGTGGCAGGCGTGGCCCCCAGCGAAAGCGCAGCATTGGCCACGCCACCGTCGAGCTTCTGCAGCGAAGTCCACACCGGGATCACCATGAAGGGCAGCATCACATGCACCAGCGCAATGACAATGGCCGTTTCGGTGTAGAGCAGCTTGACCCTGGCAAAGCCCAGCGCCACCAGCGTGCCGTTGATGAGTCCTTCGGGCCCCAGCAGCATGCTCCAGCCGAAGGCGCGCACCACCACCGAGATCATCAGCGGGGCCAGCACCACCAGCAGCATGATGGAACGCCAGGGCTTGCGCATGCGGTTGAGAATGTAGGCTTCGGGCGCACCCACCACGATGCAGATCAGCGTGACCAGGCCCGAGATCCACAGCGTGCGCCAGAAGATGCCGTAGTAATACGGATCGGTCAGCACGGCCGCGTAATGCTCCAGCGTGAAGGTACCGGCCTTGGGACCGGTCTCGGCGTCATAGGCATTGAAGGACAGCACGAAGGTCAGCACCAGCGGCACCAGCAGCATCACCGTGCACAGCAGGATGGCCGGGGCCGACATCAGCCAGGGCAGGCTGCGCTGGCCGGGGGCCTTGCCGCTCTCGGCGGCACTCACCACGGGCGGTGCCACGGAAGTCGTGCCGGCCGCGCTCATGCCGCCACCCCTTCATCGCTGCGCGCGGTGGACACCAGGCGCAGGCTGTAGTCGCTCCATGCCAGGCCGACGGCAGCACCCTGTTCCAGCGCCTCGGCACCATCGTTGGCCGACAGTACCGAGAGCAGGCCCAGGGGCGTCTCGAGTTCGTACATCCATTGGCTGCCGAGGAAGAAGCGGCGCACCACCTGGCCATTGCAGCGGCCCTGGCCGGGCGCGGTGCAGCGGATCTTTTCGGGACGCAGGCCGAGCACCACGCGGCCACCGGTGCGCAGGCCACTGTCAGCACTTTCCAGCGACAGCATCATGCCGCCCACGGCGATGTCGGCGCGCTCGCCGGCCGCGCCGAGCACCTGGCCTTCGAGCAGGTTGGCCTTGCCCACGAAGGTGGAAATGAAACGGTTGGCCGGATGTTCATACACGTTCAGGGGACGGCCGACCTGGGTGATGTGGCCGGCTTCCATCACCACCACACGGTCGCTGATGGACATGGCTTCGCTCTGGTCGTGCGTGACCATGATGGTGGTGGTACCGACCTTGCGCTGGATGTCACGCAGTTCGAATTGCATTTCCTCGCGCAGCTTGGCATCGAGATTGGACAGCGGCTCGTCCAGCAGCAGCACGGGCGGCGCGATCACCAGCGCACGCGCCAGGGCCACGCGCTGGCGCTGGCCGCCGGAGAGTTCGCGCGGATAGCGGGCGCCATGTTTTTCCAGATGCACCAGGGCCAGTGCCTGCGCCACGCGGTCGCGCTTTTCACTGGCGTTGCACTTGCGCATCTCCAGGCCGAAGGCCACGTTCTGCTCCACCGTCATGTGCGGGAACAGCGCATAGGTCTGGAACACGATGCCCAGGCCGCGCGTATTGGGCTTGGCGTGGGTGATGTCGCGCCCGTCGAGTTCGATGCGGCCGCCGCTGACGGCTTCGAAGCCCGCGATCATCTGCAGGGTGGTGGTCTTGCCGCAGCCCGAGGGCCCGAGCAGGGAGATGAACTCGCCCTTTTCCACCGTGAGGTTGAACCCCGATACCGCCTGGGTATCGCCATAGAACTTACTGACATTGGTCAGCGTGAGAAATGACATTGCAAGCTCCCTGTCGCAAGGCTCGGACGCTGCGCGGCTGACGGGCTTGTCGGCCGGCAGGCGCTCCGATGCATACTTTCAAGTACGCCGCTCCATCGCTGAGCGATGTGAGAGGCGCGTCTCCTGTTTCGTTATTGATGCAATTTCGGTGCCAATTCTGCTATCGTATTTCGACAGTCAGGAAATTTCTGATAAATATTCCATTCAATGAAATGCATCGGCAAGCGAACCTCCGCCGATTCCACCCAGCAGACAAAGCCCCCTCATGAGCGAGCACAACGACGAGGCCCCGGCCGCCAGCGCCCCCGCCTCCCTTCCGGTCAACGGCATCCAGCGCACCTTTGCGGTGTTGCGCGCCCTGGCCGATGCACCAGCGCAAGGCATGCGCGTGACGCAAGTGGCCAAGGCCATCGGCCTGACCCAGGGCACCACGCACCGGCTGCTGCAATCGCTGGCCGGTGAAGGCGTGGTGGAACAGGACGAACGCAGCAAGCTCTACCGCCTGGGCATGGACCTGTTCGCCCTGGCCGCCCGCGCCGGCAATGCCTCGGACGTGCGCAGCCTGTGCCGTCCGGCATTGCTGCGACTGTGCGGCAGCCTGGGCGATACCGTGTTCCTGCTGCTGCGCTCGCGCTTCGATGCGGTGTGCGTGGATCGCGTGGACGGCCCTTTCCCGATCCGCGCCTTCACCGGCGACATCGGCGGGCGCGTGGCGCTGGGCGTGGGACAGGGAGCACTGGCCATCCTCGCCTTCCTGCCGGAAGAAGAACGCGAGGAAGTGATCCGCTACAACGTGCCGCGCCTGCGCGAGTTCGGTGTCTATGACGAGGTATACCTGCGCACCGAAATCGAGCGCGTGCGCGAGATCGGCTACGCGGCACGACAGGCCGGTTTGCTCGATGGCATGGCGGGCCTGGGCGTGCCGCTGTTCGATGCCGCTGGCGGCATCGTCGGCGCCTTGAGCGTGGGCACGCTGACTTCGCGCCTGACCGAGGAACGGCTGCCGACCGTGGTACAGATGCTGCAGCGGGAAGCCGCTGCCCTGTCGCGCCGGATCAATCCCTTCGACCCGGCCTTGCGCCGGCCCATGCACCCGGCCAATTCTGGAGAGCCGCATCCATGACTTCCTCCGCTTCTGCTGCAGCGCCGGTCTTGCTGGTCAAGTCGGGCGGCGCTGCCGCCCTGCCCGAATGGCGCGCCAGCTTCCATGAGTTCGCGCCCGGGCTGGGACTGGAAGTGCGCGCCTGGGATGATCCCGAGGTCGATCCTGCGCGCGTACATTTCGTGCTGGTATGGCAGCCCGAACCGGGCCGGCTGGCGCAGTTTCCGCATCTGAAGGCCATCATCAGCGCCGCCGCCGGGGTTGATCACATCCTGGCCGATCCGCATCTGCCGGACCTGCCCATCGTGCGCATGGTCACGCCCGAGACCCAGCAGCGCATGGCTGAATTCACGCTCATGAGCAGCCTGATGCTGTTGAAGGACATGCCGCGCATCATCGCCCAGCAAGCCCGCGCGCAATGGCACGAATTCGCCACGCCGCGCACCGCCCGCGAAACCCGGGTGGGCGTGCTCGGCCTGGGCGCACTGGGATTGTCGGCTGCACGCATGCACGCAGCGGTCGGTTTCGAGACGGCCGGCTGGGCGCGTTCGCCGCGCAGCGAAACGGGCCTGGCCTGCTTTGCCGGCGCCGGGGCACTACCTGGGTTCCTGGCCCGCACCGACATCCTCATCTGCCTGCTGCCCGAGACCACCGATACCCGCCACCTCATCGACGCCGAACTGATGCGCCAGTTGCCACGCGGCGCGGCGGTCATCAATGTCGGGCGCGGCAGCCACGTGTGCCTGCCCGACCTGCTGGCCGCGCTCGACAGCGGGCAGTTGTCCGCTGCCGTGCTGGACGTGTTCGACGAAGAACCCTTGCCCGCCGACGCTGCCGTCTGGCGCCATCCGCGCGTGCTGGTCACGCCCCACGCTGCGGCCACGCCCTCGCGCCGCGAGCGTGCACGGCAGGCGGCCGTGGCAATTGCAGCCGTGCTGGGCGGGTTGCCGCCGCCGCATTTGTACAACCGTGTACGGGGTTACTGAAGGGCAAGTCTGGCGCCAACGCGGCACCGGCTTGCGGGATACGCCCCCATCGTCTAGACTTTGGCGCTCGCTGGCCGCCCTGCCTTGCTGTCATGACGACAAGCAGGCAGGCCCGCCGACTCCCTCCCGTGCGTGAGGGCAATCAACTGACGGCAACGTTTGGATACCGTACCCATATGGGTGCAAGCTCTTGCACTCCTGATCCTGATCCTGCTCTCGGCCTTCTTTTCCATGACCGAGACGGCGCTGATGGCCGCCAACCGCCATCGCCTGCGGCACCTGGCCAAACAGGGCAACCGTGCCGCCGTCACCATCCTGTGGCTGCTGGACCGCACTGAACGGCTGCTCTCGCTGATCCTCATCGCCAATACCGTCATCAATGCGCTGGCCACGGCGCTGGTGACCGCCCTGGCCATCGCCGCCTTCGGCAACCACCAACGCGTCATCACGGCCGCTACCGCCTTCGTGGCGGCACTGCTGATCGTCTTTGCCGAGATCGTGCCCAAGGTCATCGGTGCCACCCATCCCGAGCGCATTGCGCTGTTCACCAGCTTCATTCTCAAGCCGCTCATGCGGGTGGCCAAGCCGCTGGTGTGGTTCGTCAACCTGTTCGTCTCGGCCATCCTGAAGGTGTTGCACGTCAAGACCGGCTCGCGTGCGGCCGAGCAACGCATTTCGCCCGAAGAGCTGCGTTCCATCGTGCTCGAAGGGGGCAGCTTCATTCCGCAGAAGCACAAGAGCATCCTGCTGAACCTGTTCGATCTGGAAAAGATTTCGGTGGAAGACGTCATGACCCCGCGCCCGCAGGTCGAGGCCCTGAACCTGGCCGCCCCGGTGGACGAGATCCTGCACCAGCTGGCGACCTGCTATCACAACAAGCTGCCGGTATTCGAGGGCGAGATCAATCACATCGTCGGCATCCTGCACGTGCGCAAGACGGTGGCACTGTTCCGCCAGGAAGACGAGATCACCCACGACGACCTGCGCGCGCTGCTCTCGGCGCCCTATTACGTGCCGGTGGAAACCGATGTCTTCACCCAGCTGCAATACTTCCAGGAAAACCATGAACGCCTGGGCATCGTGGTCGATGAATACGGCGAGGTGCAGGGGCTGGTGACACTGGAAGACATCATCGAAGAGATGATCGGCGAATTCACCACCTCCTCGCCCGGCTCCTCCGGTGAAGGCTTCAGCTGGGACAAGGACGGCAGCTGCCTGCTCGAAGGCAGCACCACCCTGCGCGACATCAACAAGCGCCTGGGCCTGAAGCTGCCGCTGGATGGCCCCAAGACCATCAACGGGCTGCTGCTGGAAACCCTGCAGGACATTCCCGAAGCCAGCGTGGCCGTCAAGATCGATGGCTGTGTGATCGAGATCGTGCAGGTGCAGAACCAGGCCATCCGCATGGTCAAGCTCATTGCCTTGCCGTCCAAGGTGAACGCGCAGGACTGAGGGCGCCCCGCCTGCCTCGGCAGCGCATCGAACTCCTCCGATTTTGTCCCACGCAAACCGCTGGCCCGCTTTCCGGCCGGCCGCAGCGCGTGGGAGACTTGCCCTCCCTGCGCGTTGCCCCGTGGCGGCGCCCCTGCGCGAGAGGTCTCCCATGCAAGCTCCCGACACGGCCGTGGCCGAAGACGATGTTCCGGTGGTACGCCTGCTGCACAAGCTATTGGCCGATGCGGTCGGCATGGGCGCCTCCGACCTGCACTTCGAACCCTTTGAACACCTCTTCCGCGTGCGCCTGCGTGTCGATGGCGTGTTGCACGAACTGGCGCAGCCGCCGCTGAGCCTGCGCGACAAGCTGGCCACCCGCCTGAAAATCCTGGCGCGGCTGGACATTGCCGAAAAGCGCCTGCCCCAGGATGGCAAGATGCGCCTGGCGCTGGGCGCACGCACGGTGGACTTCCGCGTCTCGACGCTGCCCACGCAGTTCGGCGAAAAGATCGTGCTGCGCATCCTCGATACCACCCAGGCCACCTTGTCGATTGCCGAGCTGGGCTATGAGCCGGCCCAGCAGGAAGCACTGCTGCAGGCCATCAGCAAGCCGCATGGCCTGGTGCTGATGACCGGGCCGACCGGCTCGGGCAAGACCGTCTCGCTGTATGCCTGCCTGCAGCGCCTGAACCAGCCGGGCGTGAACATCGCCACCGCCGAGGATCCGGTGGAGATCAACCTGCCCGGCATCAACCAGGTCAGCATCAACGAACGCGCCGGACTGGACTTCGCCCTGGCGCTGCGCGCCTTCCTGCGCCAGGACCCGGACGTGCTGATGGTAGGCGAGATCCGCGACCTGGAAACCGCCGACATCGCCGTCAAGGCGTCGCAGACCGGGCATCTGGTGCTCTCGACCCTGCACACCAACGACGCTCCGGCCACCCTCACGCGGCTGCTCAACATGGGCGTGCCGGCCTACAACATCGCCGCCTCGGTCAGCCTGATCGTGGCCCAACGGCTGGTGCGCAGGCTGTGCCACTGCCGCCGTGCGGCCGGTGGCACGCCGGCCACCTTCGTGCCGCACGGCTGCCCGGCCTGCAACCAGACCGGCTTTCGCGGACGCACCGGGATCTACCAGGTCATGCCGGTCAGCGCGGCCATGCAATCGCTCATCCTGGCCCAGGCCGGCATGCTGGAACTGGGCAGGCAGGCGCAGGCTGAAGGCATCATCGACTTGCGCCGTGCGGGACTGCTGAAGGTCTTGCGCGGCGAAACCAGCGTGGGAGAGATCCTTGCCTGCACCTGAGCGCCTCCCTTCCGGCCTCCCCTTCCGCTGGGAGGGACTGGACCGCCACGGCCGCCCGCAGCGCGGCGTCCTGAACGCCGCTGATGAAGCCCAGGCACGCGCCCGGTTGCGCCAGCAGGGCCTGCGCGTGGCGCGGCTGCGGCGCGATGACGGCCCGCGCTCGGTCGACAGCACGCACAACAGCAGCACCACGCCGGTCATGCGCGCACGCATCAGCGCCAAGCAGATCGCCCTCTTCACACGCCAGCTCGCCACCATGCTGCAAGCCGGGCTGCCGCTGCTGCAGTCGCTGGACATCGCCATCCGGGGCGCGGCCAAGACCGCGCTGGCCGCGCTGCTGGCCGACGTGCGGCAAGCCGTGGCACGCGGTGACAGCCTGCATGCGGCCCTGGCGCGCCATCCACGGCAGTTCGATGCGCTCTTCTGCAACCTGGTGCGCGCCGCCGAGGAAGCCGGCATGCTCGACAGCATGCTGGAGCGTATCGCCCTCTATCGCGAGAAGTCGCTGGCCTTGCGGGGCAAGGTGCGCGCGGCGCTGGCCTATCCCTGCGCCGTGGTGCTGGTGGCGGTCGTGGTGACGGTGGTCATCATGCTGTGGGTGGTACCGGCTTTCGAGCAGATGTTCCAGCAGTTCGGCGCCGAACTGCCCTTGCCGACGCGCATCGTGATGGGCATGGCGCATCTGCTGGGCCGCCATGGCCCCCTGTTGCTGCTGGGCTCGCTGATCGCGGGCGTCATGGCGACGCTGGCATGGCGGCGTTATCCCGCGCTACGGCTGGCGGCGCAGCGCCTCTGCCTATCGCTGCCGATCTTTGGCCGGCTGCTGCGGCAGGCGGCGCTGGCGCGCTGGAGCCGCACCTTCGGCACCCTCTTTGGCGCTGGCATCGCCCTGGTGGAAGCGCTGGAAACGGTGGCCGGAGCCGCCGGCAACGTGGTCTATGCCGAGGCGTCGCTGGCGGTGCGCGACGCCGTGCGCAACGGTGCCTCGCTGCATGCGGCCATGCAGGCTACGGGCGTCTTCCCCGATCTGGCGGTACAGATGACGGCCGTGGGTGAAGAGGCCGGCGCCCTCGACGCCATGCTGGCCCGGATCGCCGAGCTCAACGAGCGCGAGGTCGATGAAGCCGTCACCGCCCTCACCAGCCTGATGGAACCCGTTATCATGGCGGTGCTCGGCGTGGTGATCGGCGGCCTGGTGGTGGCCATGTACCTGCCGGTGTTCCGCATGGGTGCGGTGGTGTGAGCCGGCAGGCTTCCCTTCCCTGCTCCGCTTGATGACCAACACAAACCTGAACGACGCGACGATGCCCTTCCTGGATGCCCTGGCCCTCCCCGGCGACCCGGCCCTTGCCGGTGTGGCTGCACTGCTGGGCCTGCTGGTGGGAAGCTTCCTGAACGTGGTGATCCACCGCCTGCCGCTGATGATGCTGCGCGAGACCGCCAACTTCGTCGCCCAGGAACGCGGCGAAGCCTTGCCGCACAGTGAGCGCTACAACCTCTGGCTGCCGGCCTCGGCCTGCCCGCATTGCGCCCGGCCATTGGCCCTGCACCACAAGGTGCCGATGCTGAGCTGGCTGCTGCTGCGCGGGCGCTGCGGCTTCTGCCAGGGCAGCATCAGTGCGCGCTATCCGCTGGTGGAGCTGCTGACGGCGCTGCTCTTTGCGCTGCTGGGCTGGCGCTTCGGGCTGGGCGTACACGGTCTGGCACTGATGAGTTGCGCCGCCTTCCTGATCGCGCTGGCCGTCATCGATGCCGAAACCATGCTGTTACCCGACGACCTCACCCTGCCATTGCTGTGGCTGGGCCTGCTGGTCAATCTCGCGCAGGGCGGGGTGCCGCTGCAGGATGCGGTATTGGGCGCAATGGCCGGGTATGGTGCGCTGTGGCTGGTCTTCTGGATCTTCAAGCTGACCACCGGCAAGGAGGGACTCGGCTATGGCGACTTCAAGCTGATGGCCGCGCTGGGTGCCTGGCTGGGCTGGCAAGCCTTGCCGCTGGTGCTGTTGCTGGCCTCGGCCCTGGGCGCCGTGCTGGGGGTAGCCCTGATGGGCCTGGGGCGCCACCAGCGTGGCCAGGCGATTCCTTTTGGGCCGTGCCTGGCGGTGGCCGGCATGCTGACTTTGCTGATGGGCCATCACTGGCTCACGCGGCTTCTTTACGATTTCTGACTCATGACTTCTCTGACTGAACGCTTCACCATCGGCCTGACAGGCGGCATCGGCAGTGGCAAGACCACGGTGGCCAACCTGTTCGGCGAACTGGGCGCCTCGCTGGTCGATACCGACGCCATCGCCCATGCCCTGACCGCACCGGAGGGACTGGCCATCGCGCCCATCCGCGATCATTTCGGCGACGCCTTCATCGATGCACGCGGCGCCATGGACCGCACTCACATGCGCCAGCACGTCTTCGGCAACCCCACCGCGCGCCATGCGCTGGAAGCCATCCTGCATCCGCTGATCCGCAGCGAAACCCTGCGCGAGGCCCAAGCCGCTACCGGTCCCTACATCATCTTCGTGGTGCCGCTGCTGGTGGAGTCCGGCACCTGGGTGGGACGCGCCAGCCGCATCCTGGTGGTGGACTGTCCGGAAGAGGTGCAGATCGCCCGCGTCATGCAGCGCAACGGCCTGCAACGGGAAGAGGTCGAAGCCATCATGGCCGCCCAGGCCAGCCGCCAGGCGCGGCTGGCGGTGGCTCAAGACGTCATCGACAACGGCGGCAGCAACACCGATCTGCCAGCGCAGGTACGCGAGCTGCATGCGCGTTACCTGCAGCTCGCCAAGGGGGCATGAGCCCTTCAGTGCAGTTCCTGCCAACGCGGCAGTACGCTCAGGCAAGCCGGCAAATACGACGCGGTACAGCATCTTCATTTGATGCCGTCTGCATTTGTAATTTTCTTCTGCATGGGTCAGAATCACAGACATTGCACATGTTGACGAGGTTATTGCACCCACGCGGCCTGTCAGCGGCCTAACAAGTCCGGTTCAACCAATAAAGGGATCATGCTTTGATCGTCTACGAATACCCTTTCAATGAGCGTATTCGCACGCTGTTGCGACTGGAAGACCTCTACGAGAAGTTCGTCTTCTTCCTGCACCAGGAAAGCCCGCATCAGCATCACATCGCCCTTGCCACCATTTTCGAAATGCTGGAGGTCGCCGGACGCGCCGACCTCAAGTCCGACCTGCTGCAAGAGCTGGAACGGCAGAAGCAGATCCTGCTGGCCTACCAGTCCAATCCCAATGTCGAGCCCGAGATGCTCAACGCCATCCTGGCCGAAGTCGACCAGGCCAGCAGCGCCCTCTCGGCCGCCCAGGGCAAGACCGGGCAGAACATCCGCGACAATGAATGGCTGATGAGCATCCGCGGACGCACCATCATCCCGGGCGGCGCCTGCGAATTCGACCTGCCGGCCTATTACGCCTGGCAACAGCATCCCTTCGAACGCCGTTTCCAGGACATCTCCAACTGGTTCGCCCCCCTGATCCCGCTGTTCGATGCCATCTCCATCGTCATGCGCCTGCTGCGGGAATCGGGACATGCAGTAAAGATCAACGCAGAAGGCGGCAGTTACCAACAGATGCTGCAAGGCAAGGTCTACCAGATGCTGCGCTTGTCGCTCGACATCGAGCTGGGTGCCATCCCCGAGATTTCGGCCAACAAGTACATGCTGTGGGTGCGTTTCACCCAGCAGGATGGCGACGAGAAGCCGCGCTCCTTCGAGGGCGAAGTGCCCTTCGAACTGGCGCTGTGCGGCTTTTGACCTGTAATCTGAATTGAATGAAGTGAAGTAAAACGTATGGCAACGATCGTAGACTGTCCGACCTGCGGCACCAAGGTGGAATGGAGCGAGAAGAACAAGTACCGCCCCTTCTGTTCCGAACGCTGCAAGCAGATCGACCTGGGTGCCTGGGCGGAAGAAAAGTACACCATCCCCGCAGTGAACCTGCCCCTGGAAGACGAAGGTGACAAGCCCGTGCAGTGATCACGGGCTTTTTCCTTCATATCGCCTCAAACCAGCCTATTTTCAGCCTTGGTCGCCGTACCTGAGCTGATCCAGCCATTGGATCAGCGGAATGGTGGCCGGCAGCAAGGGTTGCAGCCCCACGCTGCCCTGCCAGGCAAAGGCCTGGCCTTCCAGGCTCTGCGGTTCGCCGCGCCACTGGCGGCTGATGTAGAAATGCAGGCGCACATGGGCATGCGGATAGACATGCTCGACGCCGCACCAGGGCTCGCCGTCCAGCACCTCGATCCCCAGTTCTTCCTGGAACTCGCGCTGCAAGGCGGCGAAGATGCTTTCGCCCGGCTCCACCTTGCCGCCGGGGAATTCCCAATAGCCCGCATAGGGCTTGCCTTCCGGACGCTGGCCCAGCAGCACGTCGCCATTGGGCTGCATCAGGATGCCTACCGCGACATCGACAGGCTTGGCGACGGATTCAGAAGCAGCGCTCATCAAGCCTGCGCCTTGCCCGCATAATCGCGCGCAAACTGCCAGGCCACGCGACCCGAGCGCGAACTGCGCTGCAGCGCCCAGCGCAGCGCATCGGCGCGCGCTTCGGCGATCTGGGCGTCATTGCAGCCGAAGTGGCGCAGCCAGTGGGCCACGATGTCCAGGAAATCATCCTGCTTGAACGGATAGAAAGTCACCCACAGGCCGAAACGCTCGGAGAGCGAAATCTTTTCTTCCACCGTCTCGCCGGGATGCAGGTCGCCATCCTCGGTATGGGTGTAGGTGCTGTTGTCGGAGAGGCGCTCCGGCATCAGGTGGCGGCGGTTGGAGGTGGCGTAGATCAGCACGTTGTCCGATTGCGCGGCGATGCTGCCGTCCAGCGCCACCTTCAGGGCCTTGTAGCCGCCCTCGCCTTCTTCGAAGGACAAGTCATCGCAGAAGACGATGAAGCGCTCCGGACGCGAGGCCACCAGCTCCACGATGTCCTGCAGGTCGTGCAGGTCATCCTTGTCCACCTCGATCAGGCGCAGGCCCTGGTCGGCGTATTGGTTCAGGCAAGCCTTGATGAGCGAGGACTTGCCGGTACCACGCGCGCCGGTCAGGAGCACGTTGTTGGCCGGACGGCCGGCGACGAACTGGCGGGTGTTCTGGTCGATCTGTTCCTTTTGCGGACCGATATTGTGCAGGTCCGACAAGGCGATCTGCGAGATGTGGCCCACCGCCTGCAGGTAGCCCGCGCGCTGCGCGGTGGCACCGCGCCAGCGGAAAGCGACGGCGGCATTCCAGTCCGGTTCACGCACGGCGGCCTGGGGCAGGATGGCTTCGACGCGTGCCAGCAAGGCTTCGGCACGCTGCAGGAATTGGTCTAACTGGGTCATGAGCAGGCGATCAGGAACGGTAGTCGGCGTTGATCGACACGTAATCGTGCGACAGGTCGCAAGTCCAGATGGAGGCCTTGGCCGTGCCGCGCGCCAGCTTCACGCGCACCACGATTTCGGACTTCTTCATGACGCGCTGGCCATCTTCTTCGCGGTAATCCGGATTGCGGCCGCCGTCCTTGGCGACCCAGGCATCGTCCAGCCACAGGTTGATCTTGGAGACATCCAGGTCATCGATACCGGCATAGCCGATGGCGGCCAGGATGCGGCCCAGGTTCGGGTCCGAAGCGAAGAAGGCGGTCTTGACCAGCGGCGAGTGGCCGATGGAATAGGCGATCTGGCGGCATTCCTCGAGGCTCTTGCCGTCTTCCACGGCCACTTCGATGAACTTGGTCGCGCCTTCGCCATCGCGCACGATCTGGTGCGCCAGGTTCTGCGACAGGTCGGTGACGGCAGCGGCCAGCTGCTTGTATTCCTCGCTGTCGGCGCTGGTGATTTCCAGCTCGCCGGCACCGGTGGCCATCAGGATGAAGGAATCGTTGGTCGAGGTATCGCCATCGATGGTGATGCAGTTGAAGGAGTGATCGGCGGCATCCTTGACCAGCTGGTTCAAGAGCGCCTGCGGCAGCTTGGCGTCGAAGGCCAGGAAGCCCAGCATGGTGGCCATGTTGGGCTTGATCATGCCGGCGCCCTTGCTGATGCCGGTCATCACCACTTGCTTGCCACCGATGGTGAGGGTACGCGAAGCCGCCTTGGGCTGGGTGTCGGTGGTCATGATGGACTCGGCCGCGTTGAACCAGTTGTCGGCCTTGAGGTTGGCGATGGCTTGCGGCAGGCCGGCGATGATGCGCTCGGCCGGCAGCGGCTCCAGGATCACGCCGGTCGAGAACGGCAGGATCTGCTGCGGCTCCACGCCCATCTGCTCGGCCAGCGCGGCGCAGACCGACCTGGCGCGCTGCAGGCCTTCTTCACCGGTGCCGGCATTGGCGTTGCCGGTGTTGATGACCAGCGCGCGGATGGGCTTGCCGGCGCTCAGCTGGGCCAGGTTGGCCTGGCAGATCTGTACCGGTGCGGCACAGAAACGGTTCTTGGTGAACACGCCCGCCACGGTGGCCGTCTCGGCCAGCTTCATGACCAGCACGTCCTTGCGATTGGCCTTGCGCACGCCCGCTTCGGCATGGCCGAGTTCGATGCCGGCGACGGCTTTCAGGTCAGAAGGAACGGGAATCGGGGAATTGACGGCCATGGCGAGCTTTCAGCGTAAAAATCGGAACGCGTATTTTAAACACTTTCCGTCACCGGCTGATGACGCAGGAACTCGCTTTCGATGATCTCGGCGCTCATCCTGGCCCATTCGGCATACTGGCCATGGCCAGGGTGGAAGCGGTCGATGGCCATCTCATGCGGCAGCGCCCATTGCAGCGAGCAATAGCGCAGCGCGGCGTCGGCGCCGATCCAGTCGCGCAGCGCCCGGTCCAGCTTGCGCGCGTAACGGCCCAGGTACCAGCGCAGCGGCTGCGGCGCCACCGGCAGCAGATGCATGGGCGGCAAGCCCGAAAAGACGATGTGCTCCACGCCGGCCTGCGCCATCAGGCGCTCGCACAGCAGGCGCAGATTGGCCACATAGCGCTTGGGCGGCATCTGCGAGGTGACGTCGTTCACCCCCAGCGCCACCACCAGCACGGCGGCCGGGCCGATCTCATTGCGTGCCAGCAGGTCCAGTGCTTCCAGCGAATTGACGCCGCTTTTTGCCACCAGCTGCCAGGCCACCGGACGGTCGGCGCGCAGCGCCAGATGGCGCGCCAGCGGCTGGGCCAGGGCTTGCTCCTGATGGTCCACCCCCACACCGGCGGCCGAGGAATCGCCCACCACCAGCAGGCGCAGCGGTTCGGCCACCAGCTCGGGGCGCAGCGCAGGAAACTCCACACCGCTGCGCGGCCCGGCAGCCTCCGGCAGGCGCAGCGCGGTCTTGCGCAAGCGCCTGGCCTGCGCCAGCAACAGCGGCCCCAGCAGCAGCTTGCCCAGGATCAGCATGGCGATCTCCGCATCAGGGCAGCAGGTTCTTGACCACCACCAGCCACGGGCGCGCCGCAATGGGCTGGGCGACACCCTGGGCATCCACGGGGATCAGCGATTCGGAGACCGAATTGAAGACATTGCCGCCGATCACCCCCGCCCAGCCATCATCGGCATGCACCTCCACCACGATGTCGCAATGGCCGGCCAAGCCGGGGCGGATCTCGTCGATGGAGGTGATGTTGTTGTTGCCGCGCGGCGCGCAGATCAGGTCACCGGGGGCAATCGGCTCGCTCTCGGCCGGACGCAGCAGGAAGCGCGGCGAGGGCCGCGACTGGCGCTCCTTGAGGAAGCTCAGGTAATTGAAGTGGGTTTCGTCGGGGGCAAAATCCTGGGGCGGCACGTTGGTACTGACCATCAGCCAGGAAATGAAGGCGGCCGACCAGGCTTGCTGGCAGTCAGCGCCGGTCAGGTTCTTGCCCACCGCATGCCAGTATTCGGCCACCCGCTGCACGGCCTCGCCTTCATCTTCCAGCAAGCCCAGGCGCGGGGCGCTGAAGGGCTCGTGGCGCATGTCGATCTGCTGGTTGCCGAAGAAATCCCACTCGGCCTTGGCCGCCTCCACCAGCGCCGCACGCGTGGGCGGGGCGGTGCTGATGGCCACGGCCGGCACGCCGGTGTCGGTCACCGGAATGGAGGGCGTGACCGGCGCATAACCGGGACCGCTGTCGCGCCATTGCGGCAGCGGCGAAGAGGCGCAGCCGGCCAGCAGCACGGCAGCGGCTGTACAGCTCAGGCGGGAAGAGAGAGAAAACCGCAGAAAAGCACGCGGCAAGGCGCGGACCAGCTTGGCGAAGGGCATGTTCTTGTTCTCCTGGGCGGCAGGCGATGACTAACGGAGCAGCCATGATAAGGGCAGCCGGCCAAAATTTTGCAGAACCCTTCACCTGGCAGATGTAAAAAAGGCTGTCCAACCTTGCGATTGGACAGCCTCTTCACATTTGGCCAAAAAGCGGCTGAACCGGGCCCGGTCAGCTCAGTTCAGGCTCAAGCCAGCTTGCCGTGGCACTGCTTGTACTTCTTGCCGCTGCCGCAGGGGCAGGGATCGTTGCGGCCGACCTTGGGGTATTCCGAACCGTCGTCTTCTGCACCGGCCTGGACGGTCGGTGCCAGCAGTTCTTCCGGTGCGGCTTCGGGGTCGAAGTCGGCGTGCTGGTAGTTGACGTTGATGGGCGAGCCACCGGACATGCTTTCCTCGGCCGCTTCGATTTCTTCGCGGCTCTGGATGCGCACCGTCATGACCACCTTGATCACTTCGTTCTTGATCAGGTCCAGCATCTGGGCGAACAGCTCAAACGCTTCGCGCTTGTATTCCTGCTTGGGGTTCTTCTGCGCATAGCCGCGCAGGTGGATGCCCTGGCGCAGGTGATCCAGTGCGGCCAGGTGCTCGCGCCAGTGGTTGTCGATGCTCTGCAGCATGACGCTGCGCTCGAAGCCGGCGAAGGCGTCCACGCCGACCACGGCCACCTTGGATTCGTAGGCCTCCTTGGCGGCGGCGAGCAGGCGTTCCAGCAGGTCGTCGTCGGCCAGGTCGGGTTCGGCCTTGAGGATCGCTTCCAGATCGACGTCCAGCTGCCATTCGTTCTTGAGCACGGCTTGCAGGCCGGGGATGTCCCACTGCTCTTCCATCGACTCGGCCGGCACGTATTCGCGGAACAGGTCGGTGAAGACACCTTCGCGCAGGGACGCGATCATCTCGGCCATCTCGGCCGACTCCAGCAGCTCGTTGCGCTGCTGGTAGATGACCTTGCGCTGGTCGTTGGCGACGTCATCGTATTCCAGCAATTGCTTGCGGATGTCGAAGTTGCGGGCTTCCACCTTGCGCTGGGCCGATTCGATGGAGCGGGTCACGATACCGGCTTCGATGGGTTCGCCTTCGGGCATTTTGAGGCGGTCCATGATGGCGCGCACGCGGTCGCCGGCGAAGATGCGCAGCAGCGCGTCGTCCAGCGACAGGTAGAAGCGCGAGGAACCCGGATCGCCCTGGCGGCCGGAACGGCCACGCAGCTGGTTGTCCACGCGGCGGGATTCGTGACGCTCGGTACCGATGATGTGCAGGCCGCCGGCATTGACCACGTGGTCGTGCAAGGACTGCCATTCATCACGCAGCTGCTGGGACTTGGCGGCCTTGTCGGCGTCCGACAGGGACTCGTCGGCTTCGATCAGCTGGATCTGCTTGCCCACGTTGCCGCCCAGCACGATGTCGGTACCACGGCCAGCCATGTTGGTGGCGATGGTGATCATCTTGGGACGGCCGGCCTGCGCCACGATCTCCGCTTCACGCGCGTGCTGCTTGGCGTTCAGGACGTTGTGCGGCAGCTTGGCCTTGGTCAGGATGCCCGAGAGCAGTTCCGAGTTTTCAATCGAGGTGGTGCCCACCAGCACGGGCTGGCCGCGCTCGTAGCAGTCCTGGATGTCCTTGACCATGGCTATGTACTTCTCTTGCGCGGTCTTGTAGACCTGATCCTGGCGGTCCTTGCGGGCATTGGGACGGTTGGGCGGAATCACCACGGTTTCCAGGTGATAGATTTCCTGGAATTCGTAAGCTTCGGTATCGGCCGTACCGGTCATGCCGGACAGCTTGGCATACATGCGGAAGTAGTTCTGGAAGGTGATCGAGGCCAGGGTCTGGTTCTCGTTCTGGATCTTCACGCCTTCCTTGGCTTCGACGGCCTGGTGCAGGCCATCGGACCAGCGGCGGCCGGTCATCAGGCGGCCGGTGAATTCGTCGACGATCACCACTTCGCCGTTCTGCACCACGTAATGCTGGTCGCGGTGATACAGCGTATGCGCGCGCAAGGCGGCATACAGGTGGTGGATCAGGGTGATGTTGGCGGCGTCGTAGAGCGAAGCGCCTTCGGGCAGCAGGCCCATCTGGGTCAGGATATGCTCGGCCTTGTCGTGACCGGCTTCGGTCAGCAGCACCTGGTGGCTCTTCTCGTCCTTGGTGTAGTCGCCGGGGACTTCGATCTTGCCCTTGCCGTCCGGGGTTTCCTCGCCGATCTGCAGGGTCAGGAGCGGCGGCACGGCGTTGATCTTGTGATACAGCTCGGTGTGGTTCTCGGCCTGGCCGGAGATGATCAGCGGGGTACGCGCTTCGTCGATCAGGATGGAGTCCACTTCGTCGACGATGGCGAAGTTCAGGGCGCGCTGCACGCGGTCATCGGCGTCGAAGACCATGTTGTCGCGCAGGTAGTCGAAACCGAATTCGTTGTTGGTACCGTAGGTGATGTCGGCGGCGTAGGCTTCCTGCTTGACGTCGTGTTCCATCTGCGACAGGTTCACGCCCGTGGTCAGGCCCAGCCAGCTGTAGAGGCGGCCCATGTCTTCGGCGTCGCGCTGGGCCAGGTAGTCGTTGACGGTGACCACATGCACGCCCTTGCCGGCCAGGGCATTGAGGTAGGCCGGCAGGGTCGCCATCAGGGTCTTGCCTTCGCCGGTGCGCATTTCGGCGATCTTGCCGAAGTGCAGGGCCATGCCGCCGATCAGCTGCACGTCGAAGTGGCGCATCTTGAGCACGCGACGGGAAGCTTCACGGCAGACCGCGAAGGCTTCCGGCAGGATCGCGTCGAGCGTCTCGCCGCCGGCGATGCGTTGCTTGAATTCGGGCGTCTTGGCTTGCAGTTCGGCGTCGGTCAGCTTCTCGACCGAGGGCTCCAGCGCATTAATCTGGCGGACGATTTTTTGATATTGTTTGAGCAGTCGCTGGTTACGGCTGCCGAAAATCTTGGTCAGGAATGACATGCTTGGATTCTATAAAAGCGCCGATGAACGATCCGGCAGAGTGACGTTGGGCTCCCGGCCGCCGGGTTCCAGCCGGCCACGCCCGAAAATGAACCATGGATTTTAGCACGCAGGCCCCCTGCATTGGCTTGACGGGAGGCCTCACACCGCGTTCGCTTTAGATCGGGCGTGTTTGCAAGGTTTCAATGGGAAGCCGGAATTTGGCAGAAATCGTCAGGCGGGGCTTATCTGATATGCAACAATTCGCCAGGAATGCGGCCTTCAGACCGCCTGGCAAGCCGGAAACGCCCGCCCGACGGTGCTTAGGGCCTATTCACATTCTCAATCTGCGAGTGCGATTGAATGTGAACAGCCCCTAGTGACCTGCCACGAAGACCGGCAACTGCTTGGGCTGATTACCGCCGGAGGCGCCCAGCGCCAGGAACTTGCGCGGATCCTGGGCAATGCCACGGATACGCACCTCGAAATGCAGGTGCGCCCCGGTCGAGCGCCCGGTCGAACCGACATCGGCCACGTGCTGGCCGCGCTTGACGATATCGCCCACCTTCACGTACAGCCGCGAGGCATGGGCATAACGGGTGATGATGTTGTTGCCGTGGTCGATTTCCAGCATGTTGCCAAACTGGTAATGATATTCGGAGGCAATCACTACGCCGGCTGCGGCGGCGACGATGCGGGTGCCCACGGGTGCCGGGAAGTCCAGGCCTTCATGGAAGGCATTGTGGCCGGTGAAGGGGTCGAGCCGCCAGCCGAAGCTCGACGAGTTGTAGGCCACGTTGACCGGTTGATTGGTGGGCAAGAGGCGCGACTTGATCTTGTCGCTCATCAGGGTGGATTCGACGGCGTTGAGGTAGTCGGTGCGGTGACCGGCGTCCACGGCCAGGTTGTCGAGCATGCGGCGCAGCTCGTCCATGCCGACGTCGCGGCCGGGACCGGCGATGCTGGAGACTTCAGCGCCGCCACGGCCGGGCAGTTCCTTGAAGTTGAATTCCTCGGGGCGGATGCCGGCCAGGCCCTGCACCCGCTCGCCCAGCGCATCCAGGCGCATCATCTGGGCCTGCATCTCGCCGACCTTGACGGCCATCATGGCCAGGTTTTCCTTGAGGAATTTCTCGTTGCGGCCGTCTTCTTCCTGGCTCATCGAGACCGCCAGCTTGTGCAGCATCGGCGAAGCATCGGGGTCGCCCGCGCGGTTGAGCAGGAAATAGGTGATTCCCATGGAGGAGCCGGCCACCATGGTCAGCAGCACTAACAGCAACAGCAGGATATGCTTGGTGCCCAGCGTGACGGAACGGGCTTTGGTGAAACGGGGGTGCAGCAGGATAATTTGCATCTTTGCTCCTTGGTCTCCGGCCGGTCAGACACCGGATGTGATAAGGTTTAAAGATGAAGTACCCATCTACGTTCACCCCTTATCGGCCTGCTCCCACGAGCGCTCAACGCATGGCGAAGAGCACGAAGGGAGCCGCGGATTTCTTGCGGTCGAATTCGACGATGGCGGCGCTCCTGCCCGCCCTGGCTCGCATGGGCACGCTGCAGCAGTCGGTCGCCGCGAGCTTGCCGGCGATGTTTGCCGCGTGTCAGATCTTGCAGTTTGAAGCTGGCGTGCTGGTCATGAGCGCGCCCAATGCAGCATTGGCGGCACGGTTGAAGCAGCAAACCCCAAGGCTGCAGGACCGCCTGCTGAAGGACGGATGGCAGGTTAATTCAATCCGAATCAAAGTGCAAGTTGGCCGGACGGCCCCCCCGCCGCCGCCAAAACGCGTGCTCGAACTGACCGACAACGCCCTCTCTTCCTTCGCCGAACTCAGCAGTACGCTGGCGCGCGACCCGCGCAGCCAGGGCCTGAAGGAAGCCATCGATGCCATGATACGGCGCCGCCAGGCGCGCACAGGGACAAAACAGGGCCAGGAAGATACGCCATTTTCTTGAAGTGATCCGGGCGGCAGGCTGCCCGTACCTGCAAATCATTTACATCTTTAACGGACGAGCGGTGCCGGCATGGTCTGCCGGCACCGCTGCACGGCCTGCGTCCTCAGGGCTTACATCGGCGCGGCATCCCGGGCATGCTTGAGCAGGAATTCCAGGACCGACTTCTTCTGCCCCTCGTCCAGCCCGGCGCGCGGGAACATGCTCTCGGTAATGCCGAGCCACTGCTTCTGGGTATAGTCGCCGGGCTCGCGCGGGACATGGCAGAGCGTGCAGCGTTCATAGAAGAGCTTCTCGCCGGCTGAAAAATGGGTGATCGCATCGCCCTTGATCGCGGCCGCCCGCTCGGCCAGCCTCAGCGCCGCCACATCGATGCCGAGCTTGCCGGTGCGTTCGATGGCCGGCGGCTCATAGGCGCGGTTGGGGGATTCGGCGTCGTCGCAGCGGCGCAGCGTGGCCAGGCAGGTGTTGGCGCTGGTCGCCTGGCTCAACCCGCTGGCGGCGATGCTGCTGGTGATCATGTTGATGGAACCGCTGTTGCAGCGCCCGCGTGAATCCAGCTGGATCCAGTTGCCCTCTTCCAGACTGACCACGCCCTGCATGATGCGCCCGGTGATGGCGGCCCCGGCGATGAGGGTGCCACGCGCATTGCTCAACTCGACCAGATCGCCATCCCGGATATCCAGTGCAGCCGCATCCTGCGGATTGATCAGCACATGCTGCCGCCCCTGCACGTTCTGCTCAAAGCGCACGTCGGCCTGGGCCATCTGCGAATGCACACGGTTCCAGGGATGCGGGCTCACCACATGGACCTGGCCCGGCCGGGCATTGCCCAGGAACTCGGCGGGCTCCAGATACTTGGGCATCGGTGGACAGTCGGGCAGCTTGAAACTGTCGATCTGGGCGCAATACAGTTCGATCTTCCCGGAGCGGGTATGCAGCGGATGCTTGTCCGGGTCCAGATAGAAATCTCCATGGCGCACCCAACTCCGCATCTCCTGCGGCACCGGCAGCCTGGCCACACCCTCGCGCCAGAAACGCTGGAAGGACAGCGTGGGCTGCGCCGCCTCGAAGGAGTCCTTCAGGATCTGCATGACGCTCTTGCCCTCGGTGAACTGGTAGCCCACGCCCATCAGCTCGGCCAGGCGGCGGAAGATCTCCATGTCATCCAGGCTCTGCCCATAGGGTTGGATCACCTGTCGCATCGCATAGATCTTGTCGTTGCTGTAGGTGCCGCCGCTGCTGATGTCGTCGCGTTCCAGCTCGGAGGTGGCCGGCAGCACGATGTCGGCAAAGCGCGCCGAGGCGCACCACCAGGGATCCTGGCAGATGATGGTCGGCACCTGCTGGTTCAGGGCGCGGATCAGTTCATTGGTGTTCTGCTGGTGCGAGAGGAAATTGTTGCCGGCGTTGTAGATCAGCCTGACATCGGGATAGCTGTGGGTGGCACCATCGCGGGTGTACTTGCCGCCCGGATTGAGCAGCATCTCGCTGATGCGCGAAGCGGGGCAGCGCGTGGTCACGGGATTGCGTCCCTGCGAGAGCCCGACCGGCATGATGGCATTGGACTGCGGCATGCCACCGCCACCGTAGTGCCAACTGAATCCCACCCCCTGGCCGGGCTTGCCGATCTTGCCGACCATGGCGGCGAAGTTGATGATGGCCCAGTGCGTCATCTCGCCATGATGCGCACGCTGCAGCGACCAGGCCCCGGCGAACTGCACCCGTTGCGGACCGGAAAACAGCTCGGCCAGCATCCTGATCTGCGCGGCCGGTATGCCCGTGATGGCGGCCGCCCACTCCGGTGTCTTGGCGGGAGAGCCGTCGGCATCCCGCCCCAGCAGGTAATCGCGAAACCGCTCGAAGCCGACCGTGTACTTCGCCAGATAGGCCTGGTCGTGCCGGCCGGTACTCAGGACGTGGAAGGCCATGGCCAGGAACAGCGCGGTATCGGTATTGGGGACGATCTTGATCCACTCGGCCTGCAGCATCTCGTCGGTGGCGGTGTACTGGGGATTGATGGAAATGAATTTCACGCCGCGCGCACGGATCTTCTTCCAGTTTTCCGTCATCTGGTGATCGGCCACCGTGTATTCGATGCGATTGTTCTTGATCGGGTCGGCCCCGACCCAGACCATGATGTCGGTATGTTCGGCCAAGACTTCCCAGGAGGTTTGCGGCGAATAGACTTCCATGTCGCCGATGACGTAGGGCAGGCTGATCTGCGAGGCGCCGCCGGAATAATCGCCGGTCGTCGTGGAGTGGCCGCCGATCAGCCCGAACAGCCGCCCCTGCAGTACCTGCGGGCGCATCAGTCCGGCGTGCGACCAGCCGCCGTAGGAAGAACTGAACAGCGCCTGGTTGCCATGCTGCTCGGCGGTGCTGAGAATGGCCTCGGCCACCAGGGCCAGCGCTTCCTCCCAGCTCACCTGAACGAAGGGCTCGTGGCCGCGCAGGTGGCGCGTAGCGGTATCGGCACCGCGCCGGGCCAGCCACGATTTGCGCACCATCGGCGCGGCCACCCGGGTCTTGCTGTAGACCCGGCTCAGCACACCCCTGGTCAGCATGGTGGTTGGTGTGGCGTCAAGCTCAGGCAGCGGCTGGATGCCGACCAGTACGCCTTTCTTCACGACTGCCTTGAACGGTCCCCAATGACAGGCACTGGGAATGAGGGTGGTGTCCTTGCCGAACACTTCATGGGTGCCGAACAGGGTCAGTCCGGCGGCGGCGATGCTGGTGGCGGCTGAGGTCTTGAGAAAGTCGCGTCGACTCAGTGGCATGAGGGTCTCCCGAAAAAAATGATGTGCGGGAGACCTTACAGAGAAGTTGCGACGGGTTCTTTTACCTGGTCGCTTGACAGGCAATTAGAAGCAGAAGACGATGCGATACCGGCGAAATATCGAAAAATGACCAAACCTGACATCTCGCCGCGCAACCCCTCCAACCCGCTGCACGGCGCATCGGGTCAGTTCAGGGCCCACTCCTGCTGGGCTTGCATCACGTAGGTCTGCGGTGCCTGTTCGAGCTGGTCGAAGCTGACGATTTCGTAGGCATCCGGCCGCGACAGCAATTCACGCAGCAGCAGGTTGTTGAGACCATGGCCGGACTTGTGGGCGTCGTAGCTGGCCAAGAGCGGATGGCCGATGATGTAGAGGTCGCCGATGGCGTCGAGGATCTTGTGGCGCACGAACTCGTTGTCATAGCGCAGGCCGTCGGCATTGAGGATGCGGTATTCATCCATGACGATGGCGTTCTCGAAGGAACCACCACGGGCCAGGCCCATGCCGCGCAGGGTTTCCACATCCTGCATGAAGCCGAAGGTGCGTGCGCGGGCGATTTCCTTGACGTAGGAGTCGATGCCGAAATCGACCTCGGCCACTTGCCCGGTGCCGTCCACGGCCGGGTGGTTGAATTCGATGAAGAACTTCAGGCGGAAGCCGTCATACGGTTCCAGGCGCGCCCATTTTTCCTTGTCGCCCGTGCCTTCGCGCACTTCCACCGGCTTCTTGACGCGGATGAATTTCTTCGGCGCGTTCTGCTCCTGCAGGCCGGCCTGCTGCAGCAGGAAGACGAAGGACGAAGCCGAGCCGTCCATGATGGGGATTTCTTCGGCGGTCAGGTCGATGACCAGATTGTCGATGCCCAGGCCGGCGCAGGCCGACAGCAGGTGCTCGACGGTGGAGACCTTGGCACCATCCTTGGTCAGGGTCGAGGCCATGCGGGTATCGCCCACGCCGGTGGCGATCATCGGCAGTTCGACCACGGGATCGAGATCCACGCGGCGAAACAGGATGCCCGTATCGGGTGCGGACGGACGCAGGGTCAGCTCGACCTTGGTGCCGGAGTGCAGGCCGACCCCTGTGGTCTTGACCAGATTCTTGATTGTGCGCTGTTTCAACATCCGGCCATTATAGCCAAGATGCCCCGGCCCCGCCCCGGCTGGCGCGGCTTTGTTGCAAATCGTTCCCATCTGCAAAGTGCCGTCAGGATCACGTCAGCCAGCCTGAAAACGGCTAAAAGGTTTCCGCAAGAAAAAACGGCATGCCGCAGCATGCCGTTCTCTTCATGGCCAGGTGACCGGGCCATCAGCAGCACATCAGCCCAGTTGCGCCAGCAGGGTCTCGGCGTTGGAGACTTCGAACTTGCCCGGGGCTTCCAGGTTCAGTTGCTTGACCACGCCATCTTCGACCAGCATGGAGTAACGCTGCGAGCGCACGCCCATGTTGCGTTCGGTCAGGTCGAATTCCATGCCCACGGCCTTGGTGAAGGTGGCGCTGCCGTCACCGAACATGCGCACGATGCCGGTGGCCTTCTGGTCGCGGCCCCAGGCGCCCATGACGAAGGCGTCGTTGACCGACAGGCACCAGATCTCATCCACACCCTTGGCCTTGAACTGGTCGGCCAGGGCGATGTAGCCCGGCACGTGCTTGGCCGAACAGGTCGGAGTGAAGGCGCCGGGCAGTGCGAACAGCGCGATCTTCTTGCCCTTGACCAGATCCGACACCTTGAAGGCATTGGGGCCCAGGCTGCAGCCCTCGGTTTCGGTCTCGATGAATTCGGTCAGGGTGCCTTCGGGCAGGCGGTCGCCGATCTTGATGGTCATGGTGTTTCCTCGTCTGGTTGTATGAGTCAAATGGGGTAGAACAGATAATCTGCGCCGATGAATCGATCGGGCAGATGAGCTGCCGGTGCGCTGCGCAAAAAAACGCCGCGCACCAGGCGCGGCGTTAGTATGCCTTGGAACCGGCCGGCCTGCTGTGAAGCGGCCGGCCAGCCATGGCAGAGGACGATCAGTCCGCCTGCTTGCGCAGGAAGGCCGGAATGTCGTAGGTTTCCATGCCGTTCTTTTCCAGCGCGCGCACGGTGTCCGAAGCCGACTCGCGGCGCCACACGGCCGGCGCCTTCAGGCCACCGAACGCCGCACCGGCCGGTTGCGCAGTGCCTTGCGGCATGGCGCCACCGACGGCCATCATCGGCTCGTTGTGGGTACCGGTGCGCATGACCGGGGTCTGCACCAGCTGCACGGCCTTGCGTGCACGGCCCAGGCCGGTGGCCACGACGGTCACGCGGATCTCGTCACCCATGCTGTCATCGTAGGCGATGCCCTGGGCGATCGAGGCGTCCGGTGCGGCAAAGGCGCGCACGGTGGCCATGACTTCCTTGATTTCCTTACCCTTCAGGCTGCGGCTGGCAGTGACGTTGACCAGTACGCCGCGCGCGCCGGACAGGTCGATGCCGTCCAGCAGCGGCGAGGCCACGGCCTGCTCGGCGGCCACACGGGCGCGGTCCACGCCGGCGGCGGTGGCGGTACCCATCATGGCCTTGCCCTGCTCGCCCATGATGGTCTTGACGTCGTTGAAGTCGACGTTGATGTGACCCGGCACATTGATGATCTCGGCGATACCGGCGACGGCATTGTTCAGCACGTCATCGGCATGCGACAGCCATTCGATCATGCTGTCGTCTTCGTAGATCTCTTCCAGCTTTTCGTTGAGGATGATGATCAGCGAATCGACGTGCTGGGACAGCTCTTCCAGACCGGCGTCGGCGATGTCCATGCACTTCTGGCCTTCGTAGGAGAACGGCTTGGAGACCACCGCCACGGTCAGCGCACCCAGTGACTTGGCCACCTGTGCCACCACCGGAGCAGCACCGGTGCCGGTACCGCCGCCCATGCCGGCCGCGATGAAGACCATGTGCGCGCCGCGCAGGGAGTCTTCGATGCGGGCACGGGTTTCCTCGGCCAGACGGCGGCCGACTTCAGGCTGCATGCCGGCACCCAGACCGGTGTCACCGATCTGGATGACGTTGTGCGCCTTGGACTGCTTCAGTGCCTGGGCATCCGTGTTGGCGGCGATGAATTCGACGCCGGACACACCCTTGTTAATCATGTGCTGCACAGCGTTGCCGCCAGCACCGCCAACGCCCACGACCTTGATGATCGTACCCAGCGTCGCATTGTCGACCATATCGATTTCCATGATGACTCCTTAAAATATATGTGTCCTGCAGCTGGCAGTTGATAGGCATCACGCGGTGTGACGACTAGCAACTGATCACTGCTGTCTATACGCTCAATTCCCGATGTTTCTTTTGATGCTGATACCGATGATGCCAAAGATGCGACTGATGCCTTGATACCGCTATTCTAAGAAAAGCCAGCGCCAAATTTGCTGCCCTTCTCATCATTTTTTACTGCCAGAACCGTACAACCGAACCGCCAGAAACTCCGAATGCTTTTACATCCTGATGCATTGTCCAGCGCCCGCCATTGACGGCCGCCGGCAGGTATTCAGAAATTGCCGAGGAACCACTCCTTCATGCGCTGCCAGACCGCCTTCACCGAGCCTTCCTGGCGCGTCACGATGTAGCCGCGCAGGTATTGCTTCTTGGCTTCCTGCAACAGACCCAGCACGGTCGAGTAGCGCGGGCTGCGCACCACGTCGGCCAGCTGGCCGCTGTACTCGGGCGTACCCAGGCGCGCCGGCTTCAGGAAGATGTCTTCGGCCAGTTCGGTCATGCCCGGCATCATGGCCGAACCACCTGTCAGGACGATGCCCGAGGACAGCACCTCTTCATAGCCCGACTCGCGCACCACCTGGTGCACCAGCGCGAACAGCTCTTCCACGCGCGGCTCAATCACCGCGGCCAGCGCCTGGCGCGACAGCGTGCGCGGATTGCGGTCACCCAGGCCGGGCACTTCCAGCGTCTCGGTCGGATCGGCCAGGATCTGCTTGGCCACGCCATAGCGCAGCTTGATCTCTTCAGCTTCCAGCGTCGGCGTGCGCAAGGCCATGGCGATGTCGTTGGTGATCTGGTCACCCGCAATCGGAATCACGGCGGTATGGCGGATCGCGCCTTCGGTGAAGACCGCAACATCCGTGGTGCCGCCGCCAATGTCGACCAGCACCACACCCAGCTCGCGCTCGTCCGTGGTCAGCACCGAATCGGCCGAAGCCATCGGCTGCAGGATCAGGTCCGATACTTCCAGGCCGCAGCGGCGCACGCACTTGACGATGTTCTGCACCGCAGAGACCGCACCGGTGACGATGTGCACCTTCACTTCCAGGCGGATGCCGCTCATGCCGATGGGCTCGCGCACGTCTTCCTGGTTGTCGACGATGAATTCCTGCGGGACCGTGTGCAGCAACTGCTGGTCGGTCGGGATGTTGACCGCCTTGGCGGTCTCGATCACGCGCGAGACGTCGGCGGCGGTCACTTCCTTGTCCTTGATGGCGACCATGCCGCTGGAATTGAAACTGCGGATGTGGCTACCGGCAATGCCCGTGTAGACATTGCGGATCTTGCAGTCCGCCATCAGCTCGGCTTCTTCCAGCGCGCGCTGGATCGACTCGACGGTGGCCTCGATGTTGACCACCACGCCTTTCTTGAGCCCCTTGGACTCGGACTGCCCCAGCCCGATCACTTCATGGCGGCCGTCGGGCAGCACCTCGGCCACCACCGCCACCACTTTCGAGGTGCCGATGTCCAGACCGACGATCAGATTTTTTGCGTCTTTTGTCATAGCGTTCCGCTTATTTCTTTTTCCCGTTCATTGCCGCCAGCACCAGGCCATCCGCCTTCAAGGCCATCCCGTTGGGATAGCGCAAGTCGACGCTTTCTATCTTTCCTTGCAATCGTTCCAGCAGTTGCGGATACACCGCCACCAGCCGCGCTACACGTTCCTTCAAAATCGCATCGCCCTGCTCACGGCCCAGCTCGACCGTCATGCCATTGTCCAGCCGCACGGTCCAGGCATAGCGGTTGGACAGCACCACCGACTCCGGCTCCAGCTTGATGGGCGCAAACCACTGGCGGAACTGCGCCAGCCGGGTCACGACCTCTTTCTCGCTGCCGGGCGGGCCATCGAACTCCAGCAGATCACCGTCATCCTCGGCCTCGGCCAGGTTGGCGGTGAACACGTCACCCTTCTGCGAGAGCAGCTTGCCATCTTCGCCCCAGGTACCCAGGGCCTTGTGTTCCTCGATCTTCACCACCAGCCGGTCCGGCCATTCACGCCGCACCATGGCCTTGCGCACCCAGGGCACGGCTTCGAAGGCCGCACGTACCGCCGTCAGGTCGGCCGTGAAGAAATTGCCATGGATGCGCGGCACCGCAGTGGCCCGCACCGTCAACGCATTGACCTTCTCCAGCGGCATGTCGCTGGCTGATTCGATGCGTATCGTGTGCAGCGTAAACATCGGCCGCTGCGCCACCCACCACAAACCCGATGCCACCAGGGCCAGCAGCACCAGCGCAAAAAGCGCACTGCTGATGGCGTTGAGCATCTTGACGTCCTGCCACATCGACGCGTTCTTCCTTAAACCCGGACCATCACGGCTGGTCCGCCTGCGGCGTCCAATCCTTGGATGGCCTCATGTCCAGCGCGGCCATCGCCAAAATCTCGCAGCACAGGTCTTCATAGCTCATGCCCAGCGCCTTGGCCGCCATCGGCACCAGCGAGTGGCCGGTCATGCCGGGCGAGGTGTTGATTTCGATCAGGTAAGGCTCAGCCTTTCCATCCACCTCGCGCAGCATGAAGTCCACGCGGCTCCAGCCACGGCAACCCAGCGCATTGAAAGCCCGTACCGCCAGATCCTGGATATGGCGCGTCAGTTCCTCATCCAGCGGGGCCGGGCAGTAATATTTCGTGTCGTCGGTGAAATACTTGTTCTGGTAGTCGTAATTGCCGCCCGGCGCGCAGATCTCGATGATCGGCAAGGCCCGCGCATCGCGTCCCCGCCCCAGCACCGGCACCGTCAGTTCACGGCCACGGATGAATTCCTCGGCCAGCACCACGCTGTCATAGCGGGCGCACATCTCGAAGCTCACCTGCATGTCGGAATAGCCGTTGACCTTGGCAATGCCGATGGTCGAGCCTTCATGCGGCGCCTTCAGCATCAGCGGCAGGCCCAGCTCATCGGGCACCACGCGCAATTGTTCGCGGGTAGCGGTCTTGGTATCCAGGCTCAGGAAGCGCGGCGTGGTCAGGCCGTGCGAGAGCCAGATGCGCTTGGTCATGATCTTGTCCATGGCGATGCTGGAGGCCATCACGCCAGGGCCGGTATAGGGCAAGCCCATCTGTTCCAGCGCGCCCTGCAGCGTGCCGTCCTCGCCATAGCGTCCATGCAGGGCGATGAAGACGCGATCGAACTTCTCGGCCTGCAATTCACCCAAGCTGCGCTCGGCCGGGTCGAAGGGATGCGCATCCACGCCCTTGCTGCGCAGCGCCTGCAGGACGCCGCTGCCCGACATCAACGACACTTCGCGCTCGGCGGAGCGGCCACCGAAGAGCACGCCGACGCGGCCGAAGCCCTTGATCTGTTCCTGGCTGATCATGCGGCCCCCTGTTCGTTCTTGCCACCGGCTTGCGCCACCAGGCGGCCCGGCACGGCGGAAATCGATCCCGCGCCCATGGTCATGACCACATCACCGTCGCGCACGACGTTGCGGATGGTCTCGGGCATCTCACCGATATCGTCCACGAAGACCGGCTCCACCTTGCCGGCCGCACGCAGCGCATGTGCCAGCGAACGGCCATCGGCGGCCACGATGGGGGCTTCACCGGCGGAATACACTTCGCCCAGCACCAGCACGTCAGGAGACGACAGCACCTTGACGAAATCCTCGAACAGATCGCGCGTACGGGTATAGCGGTGCGGCTGGAAGGCCAGCACCAGGCGGCGGCCCGGATAGGCGCCACGGGCGGCGGCGATGGTGGCAGCGGTCTCGACCGGGTGATGGCCGTAATCGTCCACCAGCGTGAAGTGGCCAGCGGGATTGCCCTGGGCGTCGGTGATCGGCACCTCGCCGTAGCGGGTGAAGCGGCGGCCCACGCCGTTGAATTCGGTCAGCGCCTTCTGGGTGGCGGCATCGTCCACGTCCAGCTCGCGCGCAATGGCAATGGCCGCGCAGGCATTCTGCACGTTGTGCATGCCGGGCTGGTTCAGGCTCACCTGCATGGGGGCGTAGCCGTCCTGGATCACGGTGAATTCCATCTTGCCATCCACGGCGCGGGCCTCGATGGCGCGCACGTCGGCATCTTCATGGAAGCCATAGGTGAGGATGGGCTTGGAGACCATGGGCATGATCTCGCGCACGTGCGGGTCATCCAGGCAGAGCACGGCCACGCCATAGAATGGCAGGCGCTGGGTGAACTCGACGAAGGCCTGCTTCAGGCGCGCGAAGTCATGGTTGTAGGTTTCCATGTGATCGGCATCGATGTTGGTGATGACTTCGATCACGGGGGTCAGGTTGAGGAAGGACGCGTCCGATTCATCGGCCTCGGCCACGATGAATTCACCGGTACCCAGCTTGGCATTGGCGCCCGCGCTGGTGAGGCGGCCACCGATGACGAAGGTCGGATCCAGCCCGCCTTGCGCCAGCACGCTCGCCACCAGGCTGGTGGTGGTGGTCTTGCCGTGGGTGCCGGCAATGGCAATGCCCTTCTTCAGGCGCATCAGTTCGCCCAGCATCACCGCACGCGGCACGATGGGGATGTGCTTCTTGCGCGCGGCCAGCACTTCCGGATTGTCGCCCTTGACGGCGGTGGAGGTGACGATGGCGTCGGCGCCTTCGATGTTCTCGGCCGCATGGCCATAGCGGATGCAGGCGCCCAGCTGTGCCAGGCGCTGGGTGGCGGCGTTGCTGCCGAGGTCGGAACCCGAGACGCCATAGCCGAGGTTGAGCAGCACCTCGGCGATGCCGCTCATCCCGGCGCCGCCGATGCCGACGAAGTGAATATTCTTGACGCGATGCTTCATGGTGTTACCAGTCCTTCCAGCACGCGCGCGATTGCCTCGTTGGCATCGCGCCGGCCTTGTTCGTACGCCGCCTGCGCCATGGCATGGCATGCAGCGCGGTCCAGTTTCTGCAGCAAACCGGCCAGGTGTTCCGGCGTCAGTTCGCGTTGCGGCAGGTGAATCGCCGCCTTGTTCCGTGCCATCCATCTGGCGTTGTCGATCTGGTGCGAGGTGGTCGATACCGCCAGCGGCACCAGCACGCTCGCCACGCCGGCGGCCGTCAGCTCGGACACCGTGATGGCGCCCGCGCGGCAGATCACCAGGTCCGCCTCGGCATAGCGGCGCGGCATGTCATCGATGAAATCGACCACCTCGGCCTGCACGCCTGCGGCCTCGTAGGCTGCACGCAAGGCGGCGATGTGCTGCTTGCCCGACTGGTGCGTCACCTGCGGGCGCAACGCAACGGGCAGCTTCGCCAGCGCAGCCGGCACGTTGTCATTCAAGACCTTGGCGCCCAGGCTGCCACCTACCACCAGGATCTTCAGCGGACCGCTGCGGCCGGCGTAACGCTGGGCCGGCTGCGGCAGCGCGATGATTTCCTTGCGCACCGGATTGCCGGTGACCTCGGCCTTGCCGGCGGCACGGCCGAAATCGGCCGGGAAGCCAAACAGCACGCGGGTGGCCAGGGGCGTGAGCGTCTTGTTCGACAACAACAGCGCCGCATCCGCATTGACCAGCACCAGCGGCTTGCCGCGCAGGCGCGCCATCATGCCGCCCGGCACGGTGACGTAACCGCCCATGCCCAGCACCACATCGGGGCGGCGGCGGCCGAGGATGGCATGGCAATGCAAGAAACTTGCCGCCAGCCGCCACACGCCCTTGACCGTATGCATCAGGCCCTTGCCGCGCAGGCCGGCGAAGACGATGCTGTCCATCTCCACGCCATGGCGCGGCACCAGGTCACGCTCCATGCCGTGCGAGGTACCCAGCCAGCTCACCTGCCAGCCGCGCGCGCGCATGGTGTCGGCAATGGCCAGGCCCGGGAAGATATGACCACCGGTACCGGCCGCCATGATCAGCAGCTTGCGGGGCGCACTCATAGACGGCCTCCGCGCATGAGCACCCGGTTTTCATAATCGATGCGCAACAGGATGGCCAGGCCAATGCAGTTCAACAGCACGCCCGATCCGCCATAGCTCATCAGCGGCAGCGTCAGGCCCTTGGTCGGCAACAGGCCCAGGTTCACGCCCATGTTGATGAAGGCCTGCACGCCCAGCCAGATACCGATGCCCTTGGCCACCAGCCCGGCAAAGGTCAGGTCCAGCGCGATGGCCTGGCGGCCGATCTCGAAGGCATGCTTGACCAGCCAGTAGAACAGCAGCACCACCACCAGCACACCGGCGAAACCGAGTTCCTCGCCGATGACGGCCAGCAGGAAGTCGGTATGCGCCTCCGGCAGGTAATGCAATTTTTCCACGCTGCTGCCCAGGCCCACGCCGAACAGTTCGCCACGGCCGAAGGCAATCAGCGAATGCGACAGCTGGTAGGCCTTGCCCAGCGCGTTGTCTTCTTCCCAAGGATTCAGATAGGCGAAGATCCGCTCGCGCCGCCACGGCGAGGTCACGATGACCAGCGAGAACACGCCTACCAGGGTCGCGCCGATGCCGCCGAACCAGACCCCGTTGATGCCGCCCAGGAACAGGATGCCCATGGCGATGCAGACGATCACGCCGAAGGCGCCCAGGTCGGGCTCCAGCAGCAGCAGCAGGCCGACCAGGCCGACGGCGGCCGCCATCGGGAAGAATCCCTTGACCAGCTTGTGCATCACCGCCTGCTTGCGCACCGTGTAGTCGGCGGCGTAGAGCACGATGAAGAGCTTCATCAGTTCGGACGGCTGCAGGTTGATGATCTTCAGCGAGAGCCAGCGCTTGGCGCCGTTGACGCCCTTGCCCACGCCGGGAATGAGCACCATCAGCAGCAGGATCAGGGTGACGGCGAACAGGTACGGCGCCCACTTCTGCCAGGTCTCCATGCGCACGCGGAACACTACGGCGCCCGCGATGATGGAGAGCACGATGAAGATCGCCTGGCGGATCAGGAAGTGATAGTTCGAATAGGAGGCGTACTTGGGCGAATCCGGCAGTGCCACCGAGGCCGAATACACCATCACCATGCCGAAGAGCATGAGCAGCAGCACCACCCAGATCAGCGGCTGGTCGTATTCCATCATGCGCGAGCGCTGCTCGAAACCGATGCTGCCAGAGGCGCTGCCACGGCCGCTGCGCGCACGCCCGGCGGCCACGGGTGCGACCTCCTTGCGGCCACCCAGCCAGCTACGCATCGAGGACAGGCCCAGTTTCATGACAGCACCTCGCCGCGCGAGAGCGCCAGTTCGCGCACCGCGTCCACGAAGACTTCGGCGCGATGGGCGTAGTTGCGGAACATGTCCAGGCTGGCGCAAGCCGGCGAGAGCAGCACGATGTCACCCGCCTGGGCGATCTGCCCGGCCTGCTCCACCGCCTGCTCCAGGCTGGCGCAATCGATCAGTTCGACACCGCTGTCGGCCAGCGCGGCCCGCACGGCGGGGGCGTCGCGGCCGATCAGCAGCACCGCGCGTGCATATTTCTGCACCGGCAGGTCCAGCGGCGAAAAGTCCTGGCCCTTGCCATCGCCACCGGCGATCAGCACGATGCGGTTGGGACGGCCACCCAGCCCCAGGCCGTTGAGCGCCGCCACGGTGGCACCGACGTTGGTGCCCTTGCTGTCGTCGTAGTACTCCACTTCCTGGATCACGCCGACCAGTTCCACGCGATGGGGCTCGCCGGTGTAGTCGCGCAGGCCGTGCAGCAGCGGCGCCATCGGCAAATCGATGGCGCGGCACAGGGCCAGCGCGGCCAGGGCATTCATGGCGTTGTGGGCGCCGCGGATCTTCAGGGCATCGGCGGGCATGAGGCGCTTGATCGTCACGGGCGGCGGCAGCATGTCCTTCTGCTTGCGGCGGCGCTTGCCTTCCGGCACTTCGTCATCTTCATGCACGAAGGCATTGGCCAGCCACTGCATGCCATTGTCGTTGACCAGGCCAAAGCTGTTGGGCGTGGACGGTTCGTCCAGGCCGAAGCTGGACAGCGGCGCAGCAGCTGAGGCCATCTCCATCACCAGCGCGTCGTCGCGGTTGAGCACGCGCACGGTGTCCTGGCCAAAGATGCGGGCCTTGTCGGCGGCGTAGTTTTCCATGCTGCCATGCCAGTCGAGGTGATCCTGGGTCAGGTTCAGGACGGTGGCGGCGTGCGGCTGCAGGCTGTGCGTGGTATGCAGCTGGAAGCTGGACAGCTCCAGCACCCAGGCCTGCGGCATGGAGCCGCGATAGGTCGGCTCGGGCGGCGGCGGGGGCGGGACTTCGACCAGCGCATCTTCTTCAGCCTTGCGCGAGACTTCCATGAAGTCGCCCAGGTTCATCGCTTCGCCAGTGGTCGCGGGCGCCTCGATATCGGCTTGCGGCACCACGTCGGAGGCCACGTCCAAAGTAGCTTCGAGGGCGGAGTCGGGTGTGTCTTGCGGCGTGCCATCTTCAGGGGCCGGTTCGACAACGCCTGCATCGCTAGCACTGGCTGCCTCGGCATCGTCGGAAGAGGCCTCGGTGGCGGGCTGCTCTGGCACCTGCGTAGATTCAGCAGCGACCAGCAGCTCCAGTTGCGGGGCTGGTTCGGGTTCGGAAGGTGCGTCGGGTTCCGAGGGCTGCTCCTGCAACACCGGCACCGCAATCGCGGCCGCTTCCTCGATACGGGCGGCGGCGCGGCGGTGCTTCTCGATCTCGGCGGCCTGCTGGGCGTCCAGCACGGCCTGTTGCGCCGCCTGCGCCTCGGCTTCGGCAGCGGCCTGGGCAGCGGCGATGGCATCCTGCTCTGCCAGTTCGGCCAGGAAAACCTTGTCCTTGATGACGGCTTCGCGCAGCACGTCCAGTGCGGCCGGGCTGATATTGCCGGCCACCTGCACCGACAGGCCGGCGCGCTGGCACAGCAGGCCCGTCAGCCGGGTTACGGTGGTCTTGCCGTTGGTGCCGGTGATGGCCAGCACCTTGGGTTGATACAGGGTCTCTTCGCGCAGGGCAGCAAGCGCCTGGGCGAACAGTTCGATCTCGCCCCACAGCGGCAGGCCGCGCTCGGCGATGGCCGGCATCAGCGGGGCCAGCTCGCCTTCGGGCGCCAGGCCCGGACTGACGGCAACGAAATCGATTCCATCCAGCAACGCGGGCGCCAGTGCCTGGCCCAGCACGGCCTCGGCTGCCGGCGCCTCGGCGCGCAAGGCAGCCAGACGCTCGGCCAGCGCCGCTTCGCCGCGGGTATCGGCCACGCGCACGCCGGCGCCGCAGTAGACCAGCCACCGCGCCATTGCCAGGCCGGACTCGCCGAGTCCGAGCACCAGAACGTGTTTGCCCGAGTAATTCATCTTGTTTTCCGACTCACTTCTTCATTAAGGTCTTGCCATGCAGGGCCCAGCCCTGCCAACCACAAAGGCGCCGCTTGCATTTCGTCACAAGGGGCGCCGTTTTTCTTCATATCGCCTGTTTACCGCAGCTTCAGCGTCGACAGGCCGACCAGCACCAGCATCATGGTGATGATCCAGAACCGCACCACCACCTGGGTTTCTTTCCAGCCCTTCTGCTCGTAGTGATGGTGCAGCGGCGCCATCAACAGCACGCGCCGGCCGGTGCCGAAGCGCTTCTTGGTATACTTGAAATAGGCCACCTGGATCATCACCGAGAGTGTTTCCACCACGAAGATGCCGCCCATGATGAAGAGCACGATTTCCTGGCGCACGATCACCGCGATGGTGCCCAGCGCACCGCCCAGCGCCAGCGCGCCGACGTCGCCCATGAACACCTGCGCCGGATAGGCGTTGTACCAGAGGAAGGCCAGGCCTGCGCCGCCCATGGCACCGCAGAAGATCAGCAATTCGCCGGCTCCGGGGATGTGCGGGATGAACAGGTACTTGGCATAGCTGGCGTTGCCGGTCAGGTAGGCGAACAGGCCCAGGGCAGCCCCCACCAGCACGGTCGGCATGATGGCCAGGCCGTCCAGGCCGTCGGTCAGGTTGACCGCATTGCTGGTGCCGACGATGACGAAATAGGTCAGCGCGATGAAACCCCACACGCCCAGCGGATAGGTGATGGTCTTGAAGAAGGGCACGATCAGGTCGGCCTTGGGCGGCAGGTCCAGGCTGAAGCCGGAACGCACCCAGGCCACGAAGAGATCGAAGACCTTCATGTTGCTCACTTCGGAAACCGAGAAGGCCAGGTAGAACGCCGCCACCAGGCCGATCAGGGACTGCCAGAAATATTTCTCGCGCGAGCGCATGCCTTCCGGATCGCGGTAGACCACCTTGCGGTAGTCATCGACCCAGCCGATGGCGCCGAAACCGAGCGTGACGATCAGCACGATCCAGACGAAACGGTTGGACAGGTCCGCCCACAGCAGGGTGGAAATGCCGATGCCGATCAGGATCAGCACGCCGCCCATGGTCGGGGTGCCGGACTTGATCAGGTGGGTCTGGGGACCATCGGTGCGCACGGCCTGGCCGACCTTCATGCGGGTGAGCATGCGGATCACGGCGGGGCCAGCGATCATGCCGATCAACAACGCCGTCAGCGTGGCGAACACCGCGCGGAAGGTGATGAAGTTGAACAGGCGCAGAAAGCCGAAGTCCTGTTGAAAATTCTGTGCGAGCCAGACCAGCATGCTAATGGGTCTCCTGTTGATGTTGCGTGAGTGATTCAACGTTGACCAGATGCTGTACAACTCGCTCCATCTTCATGAAGCGTGAACCTTTTACCAAAATGGTCGCGCCCTGCGGCGCGGCCTGCTCCACCGCCGCATTGAGTGCGCCGATGTCGTCGAAATGCATTGCCTGCGCTGCACCTTGTAGCGCCGGACCATACGAAGTGACGGCGTATTTCGTCAATTCGCCCAATCCAAAGAAAAGCGGAATGCCACGGCTGCGCGCATACGCGCCGATCTCGGCATGGAACTGCGGACCCTGGTCGCCGACTTCGCCCATGTCACCCAGCACCAGCACGCGCGGGCCGGCAATGGCGGCCAGTACATCGATGGCGGCGCGCACCGAATCGGGGTTGGCGTTGTAGGTGTCGTCGATCACCAGCGCACCACTCCTGGCCTGCTTGCGCTGCAGCCGGCCATTGACCGGCGCGAAGCTCTGCAGGCCGCGCACCACGGCATCCACCGCGATACCGGCGCCCAATGCGCAGGCGGTGGCGGCCAGGGCATTGCGCACGTTGTGCTCGCCCACGGCAGCCAGCTCGACCTTGAACTGCGCCGGTGGCACGGCCAGGCCCTTGACGGTGACCTGCAGGGTGCTGCCGAAGGTGGCGGCCTGATAGCTGGCGCTCACATCGGCTTGCGCACTGAGGCCAAAGGTCAGCACGCGGCGCGTGCCGGCCTCTTCGCGCCAGAGCGGGGTGAAATCATCATCGGCCGGGAACACGGCCACGCCATCGGCCGGCAGGTGGCGGATCACGGCGCCGTTTTCGCGGGCCACCGCTTCCACGCTGGCCATGAATTCCTGGTGCTCGCGCTGGGCATTGTTGACCAGCCCCAGCGTCGGTGCAGCGATGCGCGAGAGCACGGCGATCTCGCCCGGATGGTTCATGCCCATCTCGATGACGGCGGCCTGGTGCTGCGCGCGCAGGCGGAACAAGGTCAGCGGCACGCCGATCTCGTTGTTGAAATTGCCGCGCGTGCCCAGGTAGCCGTCTTCACCGAAGGCAGCCGCGAGGATGGCGGCGATCATTTCCTTGACGGTGGTCTTGCCGTTGCTGCCGGTCACGCCGATCACCGGGATCTGGCGCTGGACACGCCAGCCATGGGCGATCTGGCCCAAGGCCGCGCGGGTGTCGGGCACCACGATGGCGGGCACGGACAGCCCCGGCGGCACGCGCTCGACCACCACGGCAGCAGCGCCCTGGGCGGCCACTGCATCAAGGAAGTCATGCGCATCGAAGCGTTCGCCGCGCAGCGCGACGAAGACATTGCTGGGCTTGACCGCACGGCTGTCAGTGACCACATCATTGAGTTCGAGCACGCCTTGCGGGGCATTGACCACGCCCGGCACGGTGTGCGCGGAGGCGGCTTGCTCGGCGGTACGGATCCATTCCAGCAACTGGCGGAAATCGAATCGCATCATGCGCCTCCCATCATGGTCGAACGCGCGGCCAGGGCCAGCGCGACATGATCGGCATCGAGGAAGGGCAATTTCTTGCCGGCGATTTCCTGATAAGGCTCATGGCCCTTGCCGGCCAGCAGCACCACGTCGGACTTGGTGGCATGGCGGATCGCCCACAGGATCGCACCGGCACGGTCGGGCAACACTACCGGTTCGACACGGCTCATGCCGGCGCGGATCTGGTCGATGATGGCTTGCGGATCTTCGGTGCGCGGATTGTCGCTGGTCAGCACGACCTGATCGGCCTGCTCGGCGATCTGGCCCATCTGAGGGCGCTTGCCCGGATCGCGGTCGCCGCCGCAACCAAACACGCACCACAGCTGGCCACCGCGCTGGGTAGCGACCTGGCGCAGGGTGGAGAGCGTCTTGTCGAGCGCGTCGGGCGTATGGGCGTAATCGATCACGATCAGTGGCACGTCGGGGCCGCCGAATTGCTGCATGCGGCCGGGGGCCGGGGTCAGCGCGGCAGCGGCGGCAACCACGGCATCCCAGGCCACGCCCTGGGTGAGCAGCACACCCATGATGCCCAGCACGTTGCTGACGTTGAAGCGGCCGACCAGCTGGGTCTTGACCTGGCCGCTGCCGAAAGGCGAATCCACATGGAAGGCGGTGCCGGTATGGCTGCTGCGCAACTGGCTCGCGCGCAGGGTGGGCACGCCTTGCGTGTCGCCACCCTGCCCGTCGGCAATGGCGTAGCCGATCACCGGCAGCTTGCGCTCGGCCAACAGCGGCAGCAGACGCTGGCCCATGCCATCGTCCAGGTTGACCACGGCGTGCTTGAGGCCGGGCCACTGGAAGAGCTTGCGCTTGGCCTCTTCATAGGTCTGCATGTCACCGTGGAAATCCAGGTGATCGCGGGTGAAATTGGTCAGCAAGGCGACATCGACGTGCATGCCATTCATGCGCCCCTGGACCAGTCCGATCGAGGAGGCCTCAATGGCCAGCGCGCCCACGCGGGCCTGCGACAGCTTGAACAGGCTGCGCTGCAGCAGCACGGCGTCCGGCGTGGTATAGCCGGTGACGTCGAAACCTTGCGGCTTGCCGTTGATGAAGGTGCCCACGCCCAGGGTACCGATCACGCCAGCGGCGCTGGCACCGGGCAGGCGCGAGAGTGCAGTGCCCAGCCAGTAGGCGCAGGAGGTCTTGCCATTGGTGCCGGTGACGGCCACCGTCAGCATGCCCTGGTCAGGCTGGCCGTACCAGGCGGCGGCGATCTCGCCGGCACGGGCCTTGAGATCGGGCACGGCCAGGTGCGGCTCTTCGATCTGTTCGGGCCAGGTGTAGCCCTCGGCTTCGTAGAGCACGGCCGCAGCGCCCCGTTCGACGGCATCGGCAATATAGGAGCGGCCATCGGCGTCGCCCACGTAGGCGAAGAACGCGTCGCCCGGCGCCACGCGGCGGGAATCCGAGGTCAGCTGCGCAGACGGCGCCGCCTGGCGCAGCCAGGCGAGGATGTCATGAAGGCTCAGAACGCGCTCGGACATTACATGCTCTCCTCAAGCGGTTCTTTGGGAATGATGATGTTGGTCACGCTGGAATCCGGCGGTACGTTCAATGCGCGCAAGGCATTGGCGGCCACGTTGGCAAACACCGGACCGGCCACTGGGCCGCCAAAGTGCTGACCTTGCGGCTCGTCGATCATCACCGAGATGATCAGGCGCGGATCCGACATCGGGGCGATGCCCGAGAAGGAGGCCACGTACTTGCGCACGTACTTGCCATTTTCGATCTTGTAGGCGGTGCCGGTCTTGCCGCCCACGCGATAACCAGGCACCTGGGCCTGGGGCGCGGTACCGCCGGGGGCGACCACGGTTTCCAGCATGCGCCGCATCTGCAGGGCGGTATCGGGCGAAATGACGCGCTGGCCGATGGGCGAATCGGTGACCTTGGTGAAGGACAGCGGAATGATGTCGCCGTTGCGGGCAAAGATCAGGTAGGCATGCGCCAGCTGGATCAGCGACACCGAGATGCCGTGACCGTAGCTCATGGTAGCCTGCTCGATCGGACGCCATGACTTGTAGGGACGCACGCGTCCGGCCACCGCACCGGGGAAGCCGAACTTGGGCTGCTGGCCGAAACCGACCGTGGTGAACATTTCCCACATCTCTTCCGGCGGCATGCCCAGCGCGATCTTGGCTGTACCGATGTTGGAGGACTTCTCGATGATCTGCGCCACCGTCAGGGCACCATGCGCATGCGAATCGCCGATGGTGGCGGTGCCGATGGTCATCTTGCCGGGTGCAGTCTGGAACACGGTGGAGGGCGTGACGCGATGGGTATCCAGCGCCAGGGCCACGGTGAAGGGTTTCAGGGTCGAGCCGAGTTCGAAGGTATCGGTCACCACGCGGTTGCGCAGCTGCGCGCCGGTCAGCACCGAACGGTCGTTGGGGTTGTAGGTCGGCATGTTGGCCAGGGCCAACACTTCGCCGGTCTTGGCGTCGACCACGATGATGCCGCCAGCCTTGGCCTTGTATTTTTCCACCGCTTCCTTCAGTTGCGTGAAGGCGATGTACTGGATCTTGCTGTCGATGGAAAGCGTCAGGTCGCGACCATCGTGCGGTTCGCGGATGGATTCGATGTCTTCCACCACGCGGCCCAGGCGGTCCTTGATGACGCGGCGGCTGCCGGTCACGCCGGCCAGGGTCTTCTGCGCGGCCAGTTCCATGCCGTCCTGGCCGGCATCCTCGATGTTGGTGAAGCCGACCACGTGCGCCATCACCTCGCCTTCAGGATAGAAGCGCTTGTATTCCTTGCGGGTCTCGATGCCGGGGATGCCCAGCTTGACGATCTTGTCGGCGGTGTCCTGCTCGACCTGGCGCTTCAGGTAGACGAAGCTGCGATCCGAATCGAGTTTCTTGCGCAACTCGGCATCGCTCATTTCCAGCAGCTTGGCCAGTTGCGCGAGCTTGTCCTTGGGGGCGGATTGGACGTCATCCGGAATGGCCCAGATCGCCTTGACCGGCACGGAAGAGGCCAGCACCTGGCCATTGCGGTCGGTGATCTTGCCGCGCGTGGCGGGCATTTCCAGGGTACGGGCGTAACGCGAAGCGCCCTGCTTCTGCAGGAAATCGGTGGACACGCCCTGCAGCCACAGTGCCCGCAGCACCAGTGCCACGAAGGCGGCAAACAGCACGAACAGCACGAAGCGCGAGCGCCAGGCCGGCAGCTTGACCTGCAGGATGGGATTGGAAGAGAACGCCACGCCCTTGGAAGCGGCCACGCGGCCACCGGCGAGGTTGGTACGCGGAGGCATCTTGGTCATTGCGCCCCCACGGTCAGGTATTGAGTGCGGGCGGCCGTGACCGGCACCATGCCCAGGTCACGCCGCGCCAGCTCTTCGATCCGGGCGTTCTTGCCCAGCGTGGACTGGTCCAGCTGCAGCTGCGCCCAATCGACGTCGAGCTGGCGGGCCGCGCTCTGGGCGCGCTCCAGCTCGATGAAGAGGCTGCGGGCCTTGTACTGGGCGCTCACGACCGAGAGCGCGCAGCCCACCAGCATCATGGTCAGCAGGATGCACAGACGCCCGGTCATGCAGGGGCCCCTTGGGTGAGCGGTGCGGCCACGGCAGTGATGCGCTCCAGGCCGCGCATGACCGCCGAGCGGGCGCGCGGGTTGGATTCCACTTCAGAAGCGCTGGGCATGACCCGCGGCAGCAGGCGCGCCGGGGCTTGCGGCAGGTCCACCGCACGGATCGGCAGGCGGCGGTCAGGCTGCGGCGCATGGGCTTTGGAGGCCATGAACTGCTTGACGATGCGATCTTCCAGCGAGTGAAAGCTGATCACGACCAATCTCCCGTGCTGCGCCATCTGGGCAAATGCCTTGTCCAGTCCTACTTCGAGTTCTTCAAGCTCTTGATTGACGAAAATCCGTACAGCCTGAAAGGTGCGAGTGGCCGGGTCTTTGCCTTTCTCGCGGGTTTTGACGGCTTGTGCCACGAGCGCGGCAAGCTGTCGTGTGCTTGAAATTGGCTCGATTGCCCGGCCAGCAACAATCTTCTTTGCAATCTGAAGAGCAAACCGTTCTTCCCCATAATCACGTATCACCTTTGCAATCTGCTGTTCATCTGCCGTTGCCAGCCATTCCGCTGCCGACACGCCACGGGTGGTATCCATGCGCATGTCCAGCGGGCCATCGAGGCGAAAACTGAAGCCGCGCGCGGCGTCATCCACCTGCGGCGACGAGATGCCCAAATCCATCAATACCCCGTCGACCTGCGCGATGCCGCGTGCGGCAAGCGCTTCATCCATGGTCGCAAAGCTGTCATGCACGATCTCGAAGCGAGCATCGGTGATCTTTTGCGCCGTGGCGATGGCCAACGGATCCTTGTCAAATGCGATCAGGCGCCCTTGCGGGCCCAGCCTGGACAGGATGGCGCGGCTATGACCGCCACGGCCGAAGGTTCCGTCCAGGTAAATGCCATTGGCGCGCTCGCCCTCAATGGCCAGCGCGTCCACGGCTTCTTCCAACAGCACGGTGCGGTGCTGCAGCTCGGGCACCGGTTGCAGATTCATCTTGTCCGGCCGTCAGAAGGAAAAATTACTCAACACATCCGGCATACCACCCGCCACAGCCTCGGCTTCACTTTCGGCCAGCTTGACGGCATCCCAGATTTCGAAATGGCTACCCATGCCCAGCAACATCACATCGCGCTGCAAACCCACGGCCGCGCGCAACTCGGGCGCAATCAGGATGCGGCCGGCGCTGTCGAGCTCCACGTCCTGGGCATTGCCCAGGAAGATGCGCTGCCAGGCACGGGCCGACATGGGCCAGTTGGCAATTTGCTCACGGTGTGTCTCCCAGGTCGGGCGCGGAAAGAACAGCAGGCAGCCATGCGGATGGCGCGTCACGGTGGCGCGTCCTTCGCACTGCACAATCAGGGCGTCACGATGCTTGGCCGGAATGGTCATCCGTCCTTTGGCATCGAGATTGAGTGCTGACGCGCCCTGGAACACTGTGTTTTTCCTTCGCCTGCGGCGAGTGAGTTTGCTGATCGGTTGCCTTGTCGTGCCAGGCAAATGCAAATGACGCCGCAAATGCCCCACAAAAAAACACTTTTTCACACTGCCGCCCACTTTAGTGGATGCACTATTGCAGGTCAAGCGGTATACGCTGTGAAAAACAGCGATTTTGCTAATAAAGTCAAAGACTTAGCGCACTTCTTTAAAACACCCGTTTCATAACATTTGTGAAGAAAATGAAGGACTTAGCATTTACATTGAAGGTGCAACCTGAGCTATACACATGTGTTTCGCGCCAGAATTGCGCAACGGCGCGGATTTGCGCCGCATGGAAGAGCCGGCATGCCCGTTTTCGGGGCAGCGGGAAGAGGGAAAATGAGAGACACCAAGATCGGCCGATTTGCGAGTGCAGCAGACCAAGGGACATGGATTTTGCAGTGCAACTTAAGTTCAGCGAAAGCCGCTGAAAAGCGGAAAAAAACCTCGGCCGCAGTCCACGGGGTAGCGGAGGAATCCGTCTCAGACCCGAAACTTCATCAATTTCTTCATCAAATGAATGGTGCCAAGCGTTTTTGTTTTGACTTCCTCTGCGCGCAGCTTTTACTATCCGTGTCTTTGGGAAGATCGAACCGCAAAAATGGAGCAGCAAAGCGCCGTTGGCGGGTGTTGAAAAGCACCTCGGTTTTTTTCAATCAAAGGCCGGTTCCGGCCAGGCCAGATCGGCTGAAAACGCAGATAGGGCTTGCGGATCCGCCTCATTCCAGTGCTAAAATCTGGGCACCTTAACAGTGAAAGGAATTTTAAAGTGAACAAATCTGAATTGGTTGACGTTATCGCCGCCGACACCGAGATCTCCAAGGCAGCAGCCCAGCGCGCGCTGGACTCCGTCATCGAGAACATCATCAAGGCCGTGACCAAGGGCGATACCGTGCAATTGGTTGGCTTCGGTTCCTTCTCGACCGGCAAGCGCGCTGCCCGCACCGGCCGCAACCCGCAAACCGGCGAAGAAATCAAGATCGCCGCTGCTACCACCGTGAAATTCTCGGCTGGCAAGGCTTTCAAGGAAGCCGTGAACAAGAAGAAGAAATAATTTCACGCTTCGCGCATTTGAATGCCATGAACCAGGTTCATGGCATTCAAATCGAGGCCGATCCTGGTGGTCGGCCGTCTCCCCCTAGTACTTCCCCGTCCTCCCCAGCAATACCTGATCCCGTTCGCCAGGCTTGAGGCCCGGCCGATACAGCACAGTTCCCCGCCAGCCTGCCACGCACAGCAGCGCCATGTCCCTGCAGGGCCGTCTTCGTTCGCCAATGCCGCGCGCTGCGCCTGGAATTTTTTCGGATTAACATCTGCCCGTAGTCGCAGTCCCGCTTGCCGTCCCGCTGACCACCAGACCTGCCGGCCCGTCCGGCGCATCCAAGGAGACCGTCGATGAATAGCCCCGCCCAGCGTCCGCCGCTGCCCCCGTTCACCCGCGAGACTGCCGCCATGAAGGCGCGTGCTGCCGAGGACGCCTGGAATTCCTGCGACCCGCAGCGCGTCTCGCTGGCCTATACCGAAGACAGCCGCTGGCGCAACCGTGCCGATTTCATCCACGGTCGCGCGGAGATCGTCGCCTTCCTCACCCGTAAATGGGCACGTGAACTGGATTACCGTCTCATCAAGGAAGTCTGGGCGCACGAAGGCAACCGCATCGCCGTGCGCTTCGCCTATGAATGGCATGACGATTCGGGGAGCTGGTTCCGCTCTTATGGCAACGAAAACTGGGAGTTCGACGAACATGGCCTGATGCGCCTGCGCCATGCCTCCATCAATGACCTGCCCATCAAGCAAGCCGACCGCAAGTTCCACTGGGACCGTTCGCGCCCGCGTCCGGCCGACCATCCCGGCCTGTCCGAGCTGGGCCTGTAAGACCGGGCCGCTGGGCCGAGCTGGACACGCTGTAGGGCTTCAGGCGCCCAGGTCGGCCAGCGGATGGGCCGCGCGTGACCACGGATCGGCGAAAAAGCCCTCCACCCATTGCGGCGTGGCACCGGCCAGCGAGGCCGGGCTCCATTGCGGCTTCTGGTCCTTCTCGATGATCAGCGCCCGGATGCCCTCGACGAAATCCGCGCGTGCCGCGCAATGCAGCGAGACCACGAATTCCAACCGGAACACCTCCGCCAGCGACAGCGGACGCACCCGCTTCTGCAAGGCATACCCGAGCCAGGCCGAACCCGGCGAGCCGGCGCGCAGAGTGGCCTGGGCCTTGCTCAACCAGGCCTCCTCGGTCTGCAATGCCAGGATGCCCTCGACGATTTCGGGCAGCGTCGGCCGGCGGCACAGGGCATCGATCTGCTCGAAATGCGTGCGCAGGTTGGAGGCGGCGAACGCGGCCGTCCCCTCCTGCAGCGAGGACGCCTGCGCCGCACCGAGGACCCGATCCAGCAGCTCCGCATCCTTGCCCTCCCCCCACGGCTGCCGGAGCAGGGCATCGATCACCGCCTGCTTGCCGGCGTGCGCCACGCGGTAGTCGGCCAGGCCGGCGAAGAGCGCGTCGTTGGCATTGAGGTTGGCGCCGGTCAGCGCCAGGAAGATACCGGTCTTGCCCGGCATGCGCGACAAAAACCAGCTGCCGCCCACATCCGGATACAGGCCGATGCTGATTTCCGGCATGGCCAGGCGCGATTTCTCGGTCACCACGCGATGGCTGCAACCGGCCATCAGGCCGATGCCGCCCCCCATGACGATGCCATGCCCCCAGCACAGGATGGGCTTGGAGAAGCTGTGGACGAGATAATCCAGACGATATTCCTGCTCGAAGAACTCGGCCGCATAGGCATTGGCGCGAATGTCGCCGCGCGCCGGCGAGGCGTGATGCTCGCGCATGGACCGATAGAGCTGCTGCAGGTCGCCCCCGGCGCAGAAGGCCTTCTCGCCCTGGGCCTGCAAGATGACCATGGCCACCTCCGGATCGGCCTGCCAGCGCTGCAGTTGCGGCGTCAACAGCTTGACCATCTCCAGCGAGATGGCATGCAAGGTCTTTTCGGAAGCGAGGGTGGCGATGCCGATGCGACGGCCATTGGCGGCCGTCAGTTCTTCGAAGAGCACGGGTGCGGCGATTTGGTTCATGGGTCTCCTGGGGTATCGTCTCTTGCGCGATCCCGCAGTGCCCGCGGGCCGCAGTCTTGTGATGGATGAATTCAATGAAGCAGGCCGGTAGGCCGGATTCTGTTACGGCGGGAAACCCGCTATGACAGCCATTCCTCTAGGCGACGGATCGCTCCGCCGCTCAAGCTTTCTACCCGCACGCTCCGCGAGCCACATCAACGCGTGCCTATTTGAAATTGCTCCGGGTGGAGGTTACCGCGTTTCACCGTAACTTAATACGCTCGTCTCTGTGGCCCTGTTCCTCGCCTTATACCGGCTTGCGCCGGCTTTCAGCGGACGGCCGTTAACCGTCACCCTGCTCTGTGGAGTCCGGACCTTCCTCCCGCCGCCTCCTCGCGAAGGCGGCCAGCGGCTGTCTGGCCTGCATCGGGCGCTATTGTAGCGCAGCATGGCGCTTCCCCGACCAACAGAAGGCGCAAAACGCTTGTGCATGCACGCAAATCTTCATGCCAATTCGGCATGTGACACCTGCGCGGCTCTTCGGTAGTCTGGTGCTGATCCGCTGCAGGCCACGTGCCGCGCGGCTCTTGACTGACTCCAACGAAACACCATGCATATCTGCGTAATGGGCGCCGGCGTGATCGGCGTGACCACTGCCTACCGTCTCCTGCAGGATGGCCACCAGGTCAGCCTGATCGATGCGCGCCAACAGCCCGGTGAAGGCACCAGCCAGGGCAATGGCGCGCAGCTCAGCTATTCCTATGTGGCGCCGCTGGCCGATCCCTCGGTCTGGACCAAGTGGGCGTACTACCTGTTCAGCAAGGATTCGCCGCTGACCATCAAGCCCACGGCCGATGCGGCGCAATACCGCTGGCTGCTGGAATTCCTGCGCTGCTGCCGTGCCCCGCGCGTGCGCCAGACCACCATCGACCTGCTGCAGCTGGCCTTCTACAGCCGCGACCAGCTCACGCAATGGGATGCCGGGCTGCAGCTGTACTTCGACCATCAGCGCTCCGGCAAGCTGGTCATGTTCACCGATGCGCCGGGCCTGGAGGCGGCCGCCCGCCAGGTGCAATTCCAGTCGCAATATGGTTGCCAGCAGCAAGTGCTGGGTGCGGCCGATTGCCTGCGTATCGAACCGGCACTGGCTCATTCGCAACGCGATTGGGTCGGAGGCGTCTACACGCCCAGCGAAGAGGCAGGCGATTGCCCGCAGTTCTGCCGCGCACTGGTGGAGGCCATGCAAGGCAATCCGAACTTCCGCTTCCTGGGCGGCCGGCAGGTCTCTGCGGTGCGCCGCGAGGGCCGGGCACTGCATGCGGTACAGGCCGGCGGCGAATGGCTGGCGGCCGACCGTTTCGTACTGGCGCTAGGCGCCGACAGCGTGGCGTTCGCCCACCTGCTGGACTTGCGCCTGCCGCTCTATCCGCTCAAGGGCTACAGCATCACCGTACCGCTGGAGGATGAGGCCAGCCGGACGGCCGCACCCCAGGTCTCCATTACCGACATTGCCAGGAAGATCGTCTATGCGCGCCTGGGCCAACGCCTGCGTGTGGCGGGCCGCATCGAACTGGTGGGCCAGGACCGCAGCATTGCCCCGTGCGCCATCGAGGAACTGAAGAACGGCCTGCGCGAACTCTTCCCCGGCTGCAGGCTGGGCGAGGATGCCACGCTGTCGCCGTGGATGGGATTCCGACCGGCCACCCCGAGCGGCGTGCCCATCGTCGGCGCGTCGCCTGTGGAGAATCTGCATCTCAACATCGGCCAGGGTGCGCTGGGCTGGACGCTGGCCTGCGGCAGCGCGGCGCTGGTGGCCGACCAGATCGCCGGCCGCAAGCGCGCCATCGATGACGCGCCCTTCCAGTACCGCGCCTGAAGAAGTTTCATGTCAGGCCCGCGCATTCGGACTTAACATGGCACATCGCCAGCACCTCCGCTGGCCTGACCCATGGGAGACGAACGATGCGGGAAAACCGGCTGCGCACCCTCTTCGCGCAACAGCAACTGGCCCTCTCGGGCTGGGTATCGATGGGCAACTCGCTGCTGGCCGAAGTGTTGGGCCACAGCGGTTACGACGCCGTGACGGTGGACCTGCAGCATGGTCCCTTCTCGATTGAATCGGCGCTGTCCATGCTGCAGGCCATCTCCAGCACCCCGGCCATGCCGCTGGTGCGGTGCTCCGAAAACAGCCTGGGTGAAATCAACAAGCTGCTCGACGCCGGTGCCTATGGCGTGATCTGCCCGCTCATCAACACGGCCGCCGACGCCGAGCGCTTCGTACGGGCCTGCCATTATTCACCGCGCGGCGGGCGCAGCTATGGTCCCGCGCGCGGCTTCCTGTATGGTGGCGCGGATTACTTCGCCCACGCCAACGCCACCATCCTGACGCTGGCCATGATCGAGACGCGCGAAGGCTACGCCAATGCCGAGGCCATCCTGAAGACATCGGACCTGGACGGCATCTTCATCGGCCCCAGCGACCTCGCCATCGAACTGGGCCTGGCGCCGGATGCCTACGATGATGCGCGCCTCAATGGAGCCATCGACCATCTGCTGGCGCTGGCGCGCAAGCTGGGCAAGTACGTGGGCATCTTTGCCGGCACCATGGACATGGCCCAGCGCATGAAGGCCATCGGCATGGATCTGGTGGTGCCGGGGACGGATATTCAGCAGATCAGGGCGGAAGGAATGCGGCGGGTTGACGCATTACGCTGAGGCGCTGGCGGCAGGAAGCGTTCCGACGAAAACGGGTCGGCTCATTTGCGCTGACCCGTTTTCGCGGCCACGAATCGCTCCGTTGTTTCAACCCCGCACCACCCGCCCAAAGAACGGATAATTCGGATCGTTATACCCATGCGTGGAAGCATGCCCCGGCGTCACCAATTCATCCACCAGCGCCTCTTCCTCAGCACTGATCTTCAACTCAACCGCGTCGTAATAATCCTCCATCTGCGCCAGCGTGCGCGGCCCCGCAATCACGCTGCTGGTGGCCGAATTGGCCAGCACCCAGGCGGTGGCGAACTGGCCCAGCTTGATGCCACGCGCTTGGCAATGCTGTTGCAAGCGCTGCGCGATCAACAGGGATTCTTCACGGAATTCGGTTTCCATCATGCGCTTGTCGCCACGGCCGGCGCGCGTATCTTCGGCCGGCTTCTGGCCAGGCTGATACTTGCCGGTCAGCACGCCACGTGCAATCGGGCTGTAAGGCACCACGCCCAAACCGTAATGCGCGCAAGCCGGCAGGATTTCCACTTCAGGCTGACGGTTCAGCAGGTTGTAATAAGGCTGGCACACCAGCGGCAACGGCACGTTGTTCTTCTCGCACAGGCGCACGATCTCGGCAATGCGCCAGCCACGGAAATTGGAAACGCCAAAGCCGCGTATCTTGCCCGCACGGATCAGGTCGCCCAGGGCCTGCACGGCTTCTTCCAGGTTCTCGTCCTGGTAGTCGCGGTGCATGTAGAGGATGTCCAGATAATCGGTATCGAGACGCTTGAGGATGTTCTCGGTCTCGCGCACGATCCAGCTGCGCGAATAATGCGATTCATTGGGCTTGCCGCTCATGGCATTGCCCAGCTTGCTCGCCAGTACCCACTCATGGCGCTGCCCGGCCAGCAGCTTGCCGACGATTTCCTCGGACTTGCCCTTGGTGTAGACGTCCGCAGTATCAATGAAATTGATGCCATGCTCGCGGGCCGAGGCTACGATGCGGCCGGATTCCTGCACATCGGTCTGGTCGCCGAACATCATGGAACCCAGACACAGGGCCGATACTTTCAGATTGCTCTTGCCGAGGCGACGATAGTGCATGCTCTCTCCAAATCGAAAAAAGGGTGTGGGTAAATCAACTGCTGCTGTGTTTGCGCGTCGCCGATGTTCACAACATCGGCGCTTCCTCTTCCTGCCAGCGCCGCTTGTCGCGCAGCGGCGGTGCGCCGAACAAGCGGCTGTATTCACGGCTGAACTGGGATGAACTTTCATATCCCACGCGATGCGCCGCAGTGGCCACGCTGGCGTCGGCGGTGAGCATCAGTCTGCGCGCTTCCTGCAACCGCAGGTTCTTCTGGTATTGCAAGGGGCTCATGGCTGTCACCAGCTTGAAATGGTGATGCAGCGAGGACACGCTCATGTGTACGTCGCGCGCAATATCCTCAATGCGCAGAGCCTGGTCATAACCCTCCTTGATGAGCCGGATCGCCTTGGCCACGCGGTTCATCTGGCTGTCCTGCAGCACGGTCTGGCGCAACAGCGCGCCCTGCCCGTTCATCAGCAGCCGGTACAGGATCTCGCGTCGGATCATCGGTGCCATGATAGCCACGTCGCGCGGCGTCTCATGCAAGCGCAACAGGCGCAGCACCGCATCGAGCAGCGCCGCGTCGAGCCGGTTCACGTACAGGCCACGCGCAGCGCCTTCGCCCGGATGGGCGGCAGCCGGCAGATTCTCGTCGCCGATCAGTTCACCGATTTCCTGGGTATCGAGCTCCAGCCGCAAACCCAGGTAGGGTTCATCGGGACTGGTCACCGTGACTTTGCCGACCACCGGCAGATCCACCGAGGCGACCAGGTAATGCATGGGATCGTATTCGTAGATTTCGTCGCCCACGAAGATGCGCTTGGACCCTTGGGCGATCGCGGCAAAGACCGGTTTTTGCACCGCGTGTTTGGGACCTGTCGGACAGGTAATCCGATAGATTTCCAGATTGGGGATGGCCGTTTCCAGTATGCCCTCGACACCGGCGGTATAGCGCTCCAGCAGTTGCAGCAGCTCCTGCTGCATGGCCTGGAAGCGCGGATCATCGCCCTCCCGGGCGGGTTCGCTTCCAGCGGCATCGGACAGCAGCGGAGCCGCCTCCTGGATGGAATGCAGATCGAGCTCCATAAGCTCCTCTCTTTGAAAGACAGACGCGACTTTAGCGCGGACCGGCAATTGCCTGATCCTCCGCGATTCACGCACGGAGAATCAGGCAAGAAGTTTGCAGGATCAGGTATGCCCTGGCACGATCAAGCGCGGCGATGATCACCTCATCAAGCAGCAATATCACTATCCGCGCGATTCCACCTGAAACTCCAACTGACAGACGCAGAGAATCGGGCAAAAAATCAGCAGCTTTCGGCACGCGGAAAAGCGCGTCCACCCTGCATAATCCTCGCCGAACCCCAGAACTGCACGGACATCCTCAGAACACGCTTTCGGCGATGTTGTACTGCTCCACGACGTTGCGCACGGTAGTGGACTCTGGCTTGTTGACGAAGTGGCACTCGCTCTCTTCCATGCCCATGGTGCAGGCCTTGTTCAGCGGGCAGGTGGCAAACAGCTCGGCCACCCAATCCACGAAGGCGCGCACCTTGGGCGAGAGATGGCGATTGTGCAGATACACCACCGAAATGGGCAGCGGCGCCGGCTTCCATTGCGACAGCACCTCGACCAGGCGGCCCTCTTCCATGTGGCGGGTGACCATGTAGAGCGGCGCCTGCACCATGCCAAAGCCTTGTAATGCGCATTCCACGTAGGCGTCGGCATCGTTGACGGAGAGGCGGCCGTTCATCTTGACCTCGCGGCTGACGCCATCGACCACGAAATCCCAGTCGATGGTGCGGCCGGTGCGGCTGGAGAAGTAATGCACCGACTGGTGCTGCTGCAGATCCTCGATGGTATGGGGCACGCCATGGCGCTCCAGATAGGAAGGCGCCGCGCAGGTCACGGTCTGGAAGGTGCCGATGCGACGCGCCACCATCGAGGAATCCTGCAGCGCGCCCACGCGGATGACGCAATCCACCGCTTCCTGCACCAGGTCCACCGGACGGTCGCCCATGCCCATGACCAGTTCGATGTCCGGGTACTTGCTGTAGAAGTCGCACAGGTTGGGCAACAGCATGAGGCGGCCGATGGAACCGGGCACGTCGATGCGCAACCGCCCTTGCGGGCCGCGGGTGACGTTGCGGAAGGATTGTTCGGTCTCGTCGATGTCGGCCAGGATGCGCACGCAGCGCTCGTAATACGCCGCGCCATCGGGTGTGAGACTGATGCGGCGCGTGGTGCGGTTCAAGAGGCGCACCTGCAGCATGCTCTCCAGCCCCTGGATCAGGGTGGTGACGGTGGTGCGCGGCAGGTTCAGGTTGTCGGCAGCGCGCGTGAAGCTGTTGGCATCCACCACAGCGGTAAAGACTTGCATGGCCTGGAAACGGTCCATCGCTCTCTCCTTGAGGCTGCATCGGGGGAGGATTCCGGTGCGGCAAACGGGGGCCAAGACGATCCAGGCAAGGCAGGCGCCGCCCCCGGCGCGCCGTCTTGCCATGATGGGATGGTTCCGGACTGCAGGGCCAGCCTCATCCCAATTTAAACCAAATAACGACAAAATCCAGCCAAGTTTGCACAACAGGCGGCAACCGCGCCGATTTCACATCGACGATGCGTCCGTCTCCGACGGCTGGAATTAGCTTTTCAAATCACATAAAGGATCAGAAAAGTGAACGAATTGATCGTCCTGATTGTTCAGACTTACCGAACAGTGTTGTTGGATTATAGGTGTTTATTCGAGACCCTGCTGTGGCGCACAATCCGCTCCATTCTTGGACAAGTGGCTTCGGCCCAGGCGCTCATCATGCACGGCTCACCTACGCTGGACATCCGCAATTTCTTCGTTCCCGGCCCGCTGGGACGCATTCCGGTGCGCCTGTACCAGCCCGCCGAGGCGCTGCCCAAGGGCCAGAAACGCCCGCTGGTGCTGTATTTCCATGGAGGCGGCTTCACTGGCGGCTCGCTGGACGATGCCGATGCACCGGCCAGCTTCCTGGCGCAACACAACCAGGCGGTGGTGCTGTCGGTCGGCTACGCACTGGCCCCTGCCAGGCCCTTCCCGGCTGCACCCGAAGATGCTTTCGCGGCCGCCACCTGGGCCTGCAAGAACGCGGCCGACCTGAAGGTGGATCTGGACCGCATGGTGGTGGCAGGTGACGACGCCGGTGGCAGCCTGGCTGCCAGTCTCACGCTGATGACCCGCGACCGCTGTGGCAAGCCGCTGGCCGCCCAAGTGCTGATCAGCCCGATGCTGGACCCGAGCATGCGCCTCTTGGGTGATGCCGCCCGCCTGCAATCGGACGTCACCGCAGAGACTTGCGCGGCCAGCTACCGCCAGTACCTGCCGCAGACCATGCAGCGCCTGCATCCCTATGCCGCACCGCTGGAAGTGAGCCGGCTGGCGGGCCTGCCGCCGGCCTTCATCGCCACCGCCGAACGCGACGTGCTCTGCCCGGAGGCCGAGAAATACGCCTCCAGCCTGATCCGTGCCGGCGTGCCCACGCAGGTCTCGCGCTTTGTCGGCATCACGCATGGCGCGCTGCGCACGCATCTGCCCTTGCTGACCGAGATCGTCAATTTCCTGCGCTGCCGCTTTGCCAGTCTGCGGCGCGATGCAACAGCCCCTGAATTCCTGCCGTATCCGCTTCACCCCTCCACTTCACTCTGAGGAAAAGAAAAATGAATACTCCCGCTCCACTACGCAAACGCTTCGCTCTCACCGCCACGGTCCTGGCCGTCATCGCCCTCTCGGTCGGTGGCGCCATTTCCGTGGTCGGCCTCTCGGCCAATGCCACCACCGCTCCGACTGCCGCGGCAGCCGGCGCCCCGGTGGATGTGGCCGAAGTGGTCCAGCGCCAGATCATCGACTGGCAATCCTATTCCGGCCGCATCGAAGCGGTCGATCGTGTCGAGGTGCGCCCGCTGGTCGGCGGCACCCTGACCGCCGTCCACTTCAAGGATGGCGCACTGGTCAAGAAGGGCGACGTGCTCTTCACCATCGACCCGCGCCCGTATGAGGCCGAAGTCGCCCGCGCCGAAGCGCAACTGGCCGGAGCCGAAGCCCGCGCCGGCTACACCGCCTCCGACCTGGCGCGCGGCCAGCGCCTGCTGGGCGACAACGCCATTGCCAAGCGCGATTTCGAAGAGAAGCAGAACGCCTCGCGCGAAGCCTCGGCCAACGTCGCCGCCGCCCGCGCCGCCCTGCGTGCGGCCCGCCTGAACCTGGAATACACCCGCATCACCGCACCGGTCTCCGGACGTATTTCGCGCGCCGAAGTCACGGTAGGCAACGTAGTGAACCCCGGTGCAGCCAATGCGCCGCTGACCACGCTGGTGTCCGTGGCCAAGGTCTATGCCTCCTTCGACGTGGATGAACAAAGCTTCCTGAAATACGTCAACCCGGCGCGCGCCGCGGGCACCACGGTGCCGGTGGAACTGGGCCTGGCCAATGAAGACGGCTACTCCCGCAAGGGCCGGGTCGGTTCGGTGGACAACCGCCTCGACACCGCCTCCGGCACCATCCGCGTGCGCGCCATCTTCGACAATGCGGACGGCCAGCTGGTCCCGGGGCTGTATGCCCGCGTGCGCCTGGGTGGCGGCGAGCCGCACCAGGCCGTGCTGATCGATGAAAAGGCCATCGGTACCGACCAGGACAAGCGCTTCGTGATGGTGGCCGACAAGGACAACCACGCCAACTACCGCCAGGTGGTGGTCGGCGCCGGGCATGACGGCCTGGTAGTGATCGAAAAGGGTCTGCAGCCGGGTGAACGCATCGTGGTCAATGGCCTGCAGCGCATCCGTCCGGGTGACGCCATCACCCCGACCGTGGTGCCGATGCAGGTACAGACCGCAACGGCGGCACCGGCGCCTGCTGCCGGCAAGGCCTGATCCGGCAAAGAGCTCTCTCGCATTCAAGGAAGAACAAGTCGCAGGGGCGCAAAACGCCCGCTGCCCGGGCGTTTGCATCCTGACGACTGACAAGGAACCTACATGAATATCTCAAAATTCTTCATCGACCGCCCGATCTTCGCGGGTGTGCTGTCGGTACTGCTCTTGCTGGGCGGCGTGCTGGCCATGCTGCAATTGCCCATCTCCGAATATCCGGAAGTGGTGCCGCCCTCGGTGGTGGTGCGCGCGCAGTATCCCGGCGCCAACCCCAAGGTGATCGCAGAGACCGTGGCCTCGCCGCTGGAAGAGCAGATCAACGGCGTGGAAAACATGCTCTACATGCAGTCGCAGGCCAACAGCGACGGCAACCTCACCATCACCGTCAACTTCCGCCTGGGAGTCGATCCCGACAAGGCCCAGCAACTGGTGCAGAACCGCGTCTCGCAAGCCCTGCCGCGCCTGCCGGAAGACGTGCAGCGACTGGGCGTGACCACGCTCAAGTCCTCCCCCACGCTGACCATGGTGGTGCACCTGACCTCGCCCGACAACCGCTACGACACCACCTACCTGCGCAACTATGCGGTCCTGAACGTCAAGGACCGCCTGGCGCGTATCCAGGGTGTCGGTGAAGTGGGCCTGTTCGGCTCGGGCAACTACGCCATGCGCGTCTGGCTCGATCCCAACAAGGTAGCGCAGCGCGGCCTGACCGCTTCCGACGTGGTACGCGCCATCCGCGAGCAGAACGTGCAGGTGGCTGCCGGTGTGATCGGCGCCTCGCCCAGCTCGCCGGACACGCCGCTGCAACTGTCGGTGAACGCGCAAGGCCGCCTGAAGACCGAAGCCGAATTCCGCGACATCATCCTGAAGGCGTCGCCGGACGGCGCCACCACGCGCCTGGGCGACGTGGCCCGCGTGGAACTGGCCGCTTCCGAATACGGCCTGCGCTCGCTGCTGGACAACAAGCCGGCCGTGGCCATCCCCATCTTCCAGGCACCCGGTGCCAATGCGCTGGATGTGTCGACCCAGGTGCGGGCGGCGATGAAGGAATTGTCGGCCGACTTCCCCAGCTCGGTCAGCTACAGCATCGTCTATGACCCGACCCAGTTCGTGCGCGCTTCCATCGAAGCGGTGGTGCATACCCTGCTGGAAGCCATTGCGCTGGTGGTGATCGTGGTGATCATCTTCCTGCAGACCTGGCGCGCTTCCATCATTCCGCTGCTGGCCGTGCCGGTCTCCATCATCGGTACCTTCTCGCTGATGCTGGGCTTTGGCTACACCATCAATGCGCTGTCGCTGTTCGGCATGGTGCTGGCCATCGGTATCGTGGTCGATGATGCCATCGTGGTGGTGGAAAACGTCGAGCGCAACATCGGCGCCGGCCTCTCACCGCGCGACGCCACCTATCGCGCCATGCAGGAAGTCTCCGGCCCCATCATCGCCATTGCCCTGACGCTGGTGGCAGTGTTCGTGCCGCTGGCCTTCATGACCGGCCTGACCGGCCAGTTCTACAAGCAGTTCGCGATGACCATTGCGATCTCCACCGTCATCTCGGCCTTCAACTCGCTGACCCTCTCCCCGGCCCTGGCCGCCCTGCTGCTCAAGGGCCATGGCGACAAGCCGGACTGGCTGACGCGCCAGATGGACCGCTTCCTCGGTGGCTTCTTCATCCGCTTCAACCGCTTCTTCAATCGCGCCTCCGATAACTACGGTGGTGGCGTGACGGGCGTGATCAAGCGCAAAGGCGCGACCATGGGCGTGTATGTGGTGCTGCTGGCCGCGACCCTGGGGGTGTCCTACATCGTCCCCGGCGGTTTCGTGCCAGGGCAGGACAAGCAATACCTGGTGGCCTTCGCGCAATTGCCCAATGGCGCGTCGATCGACCGCAGTGAAGAAGTGATGCGCAAGATGAGCGACATCATGTTGAAGGAACCCGGCGTGGCCAGTGCGATTGCCTTCCCCGGCCTGTCCATCAACGGTTTCACCAACAGCTCCTCGGCCGGTATCGTCTTCGTGGGCCTGAAGCCCTTCGAGGAACGCAAGAGCAAGGAATTGTCGGGCAATGCCATCGCCGCCTCGCTGAACCAGAAATTCGGCAGCATCAAGGAGGCTTTCACCGCCGTCTTCCCGCCGCCACCGGTGATGGGCCTGGGCACGCTGGGCGGCTTCAAGATGCAGATCGAAGACCGCGACGCGCTCGGCTACGCCGAACTGGACAAGGCGGCACAAGCCTTCATGAAGGCCGCCGCCAAGGAACCGGCGCTGGGCCCGATGTTCTCCAGCTACCAGATCAACGTGCCGCAACTGGACGTGGAACTGGACCGTGTGAAGGCCAAGCAGCTCGGCATCCCGGTCACCGACGTGTTCAACACCATGCAGATCTACCTCGGCTCGCTGTATGTGAACGACTTCAACCGCTTCGGCCGCGTCTACCAGGTGCGTGCGCAGGCTGACGCGCCCTTCCGCGCCAAGGCCGAGGACATCGCGCAACTGAAGACCCGCAACGATGCCGGCGAGATGGTGCCGCTGTCTTCGGTAGTGAAGGTCAAGCAAACCTTCGGCCCGGAAATGGTGGTGCGCTACAACGGCTATACCGCTGCCGACATCAATGGCGGTCCGGCCCCCGGCTATTCCTCGGACCAGGCCCAGGCCGCCGCTGAACGCGTGGCCGCAGCGACCCTGCCGCGCGGCATCAAGTTCGAATGGACCGACCTGACCTATCAGAAGATCCTGGCAGGCAATGCCGGCGTGTGGGTGTTCCCGATCAGCGTGTTGCTGGTGTTCCTGGTGCTGGCCGCGCTGTATGAAAGCCTGACCCTGCCGCTGGCCGTGATCCTGATCGTGCCGATGAGCATCCTGGCGGCCCTGACCGGTGTGTGGCTCACCCGTGGCGACAACAACATCTTCACCCAGATCGGTCTGATGGTGCTGGTGGGACTCTCGGCGAAGAACGCCATCCTGATCGTGGAATTCGCCCGCGAACTGGAAATGCAGGGCCGCAGCGCCGTACAAGCCGCCATCGAAGCCAGCCGCCTGCGTCTGCGTCCGATCCTGATGACCTCCATCGCCTTCATCATGGGTGTGGTGCCCCTGGTGACCTCGACCGGTGCCGGTTCGGAGATGCGTCATGCGATGGGTATCGCAGTGTTCTTCGGCATGCTGGGCGTGACCCTGTTCGGCCTGTTCCTGACGCCGGTGTTCTATGTCCTGCTGCGCACCATCGACCGCCGCGCACTGCACTCGGCCTCGCATCACGAAGCGCCGATGACCGCCGGCACCCACATCGCCCATGCTGCACCGGGCGCACAGGATGATCGCTGATCTGCGGATCAGCCCATGAATGGAGCAAGAAAAATGATGACCCAATCTCTATCGATGAGCCGCCTGTTGCGCCCCGTACGCATCGGCTCGGCCCTGCTGGCAGCGCTGCTGGTGCTGGCCGGCTGCTCGGTGGCCCCGACCTATGAACGTCCTTCGGTGGACACCCCGGCCGCCTTCAAGGAAGCCGCCCCGACCGCGCAGACCGGCGAAAACGGCAGCCAGTGGAAGACCGCCCAGCCCGCCGAAGACATCGCCCGCGGCCAATGGTGGAAGATCTTCGGTGACGACAAGCTGAACGCCCTCGAAGACACCGCCCAGCAAGCCAACCAGGACCTCAAGGCCGCCGCCGCGCGCCTGGGCCAAGCGCGCGCCCTGACCCGCGATGCGCGCTCGGGCTACTTCCCGCAGGTGGATGCAGGGGTCGGCGCGACCCGCCAGCGCACTTCGCCCGCCTCACAAGGGTTACCGGCCGATGCCAATACACAACCGTTCACTCTGTATCGCGCACAAGTGAATGTTTCTTACGAAGTTGACCTGTTCGGCCGGGTCGCCTCCACGGTCGATGCCGCCACGGCGGACGCCCAGCGCAGCGAAGCGCTGTTCCACTCGGTGCTGCTGGCCCTGCAGGCCGACGTGGCGCAGCAGTACTTCCAGGTACGTGAACTGGATGCCGCCGCCGAGCTGTACCGCGGCACCGTGGACCTGCGCCAGGAATCGCTGCGCCTGGTGCAGCGCCGCTTCGATGAAGGCGACATCAGCGAAGTGGACGTGGCCCGCGCCCGTGCCGAACTGGCCTCGGCGCAATCGGAAGCGCTGGGCATCGCCCGCCAGCGCGCCACTGCAGAACATGCGCTGGCGATCCTGCTGGGCCGCACGCCGGCCGAGTTCTCGCTGCCGCCGCAACCGCTGACGCGCCTGAAGGTCTCGATCCCGGCCGGACTGCCCTCGACGCTGCTGGAGCGCCGTCCCGACATCGCTGCAGCCGAGCGCGCCATGGCCGCGGCCAATGCGCGCGTGGGCGTGGCCAAGTCGGCCTTCTTCCCGGCGCTGAACCTGACCGGCGGCCTGGGCTATGAATCGGCGCAACTGGGTGATCTCTTCAACTGGTCCAGCCGCACCTTCCTGCTGGGGCCGCTGGTAGGCACGGCGCTGACGATGCCGCTGTTCGATGGCGGACGCCGCGAGGCCGGTGTGGATCGTGCGCGCGCCAGCTATGAAGAACAGGTGGCCACCTATCGCGGCACGGTCTTGAATGCCTTCCGCGAGGTGGAAGACAACCTGGCCAACCTGCGCATCCTGGACGACCAGAACCGCGCCCAGGACGAAGCCGTGGCCGCCTCGGCCCGCGCGGCCAAGCTCTCGCACACCCAGTATCGCGAGGGTGAGGTGAGCTTCTTCAACGTCATCGACGCCGACCGCACCGTACTGCAAACCCAGCGCGCCTCGGTCACGCTCGATGGCGAACGCGCCCGCTCCACCGTCAACCTGATCCGCGCATTGGGCGGCGGATGGGGGGGACCGGACACGCAATTATCGTCGGCCAAGTAAGATGTCAGCGCTCTGACTGCATACCTGCCGTCAGGGCGCTGACGACCCGTCCTCTTGTTTCTCCAACTCCAACAGAAACCGCCATGCCCATCAATTTGTATCAGGTCAGCATCCCGATGCTGATCCACGGCCTCAACACCTTGTCCACGCTGCTGGAGAAGGCCGAGCAACATGCCGAAGAACACCAGCTGGATCCCCAGCAATTGCTGTCGGCACGCCTGTATGAAGACATGTTCCCGCTGACCGGCCAGATCCAGCGCGCCAGCGACACCGCCAAGGCCACCGCCAGCCGCCTGTCGGGCGTGGCCGCACCGGCCTTCGCGGATGAGGAAGCCAGCTTCGACGACTTGCAGGCCCGCATCAACAAGACCATTGTCTTCCTGGAAGCGATCCCGGCCGATGCCATCAATGGCCAGGAAGAACGCCCGGTGACCATGAAACTGCGCGGCGAAGAACGCACCATGACGGCCCGGCAATACCTGACCGGCTTTGGCCTGCCCAACTTCCTGTTCCACGTGACCACGGCCTACGGCATCCTGCGCAATCAGGGTGTGAAACTGGGCAAGATGGATTTCCTCGGTCTCTGATCCCCATGCGAAACCGGCCCGCATCCTGCGATGCGGGCCGGTCATGAAACACGATTTCCCGTGGTACTTTGGCCCGCCCCGCGCTATCTCCCGATGCGCTGGCGGGCTTTTTTACGCCCCCTGCGGCAAGCCCGCCCGCTCCAGCAACTGGCTGCAGCGCTGCGACAAGGCCACCACGCGCAACTGCTTGCCCGCGCGCACGTAGCGCTCGGCCAGGGTCTGCACGGCAGCGATGGCGGAGTGGTCAGCCAGGCGCAGATGGCGGCAATCCAGGGTAACCTGCTGGGGATCGCCGGCAGTATCGAACAAGTCGAGGAAGTGCGTGGTCGACGCAAAGAACAACGTCCCATGCGGCACGTAGGTGCGGCTGCCATCAGCCTCGTCACGCCGCTCGGTGCGCACTTCGCGCGCATGCTGCCAGGCGAAGTTCAGCGCGGCGATGACGATGCCGCACAACACCGCCACGGCCAGGTCGGTCAGGACCGTGATGATGGTCACCGCGACGATGACCAGGGCATCGCTGCGCGGCACCTTGCCCAGCACGCGCAAGGAACCCCAGGCGAAGGTCTCCTGCGCCACCACGAACATGACACCGGCCAGCGCCGCCAGCGGAATACGCTCAATGGCCGGTGACAGGAACAGGATGAACAGCAGGATCATCGCCCCCGCCACCACGCCCGAGAGGCGCGACCGGCCGCCCGAGCCCAGGTTGATCATGGTCTGGCCGATCATGGCGCAGCCCCCCATGCCGCCGAACAGCCCCGAGACGATGTTGGCCGCCCCCAGCGCCAGGCATTCCCGGTTGGGCTGGCCCCGGCTGGCGGTGATCTCGTCGGTGAGGTTGAAGGTCAGCAGGGTTTCCAGCAGGCCGACGATGGCCATCAGGACGGCATAGGGACCGATGATGCGCAGCGTCTCCAGGTTCATCGGCACGCCCGGCCAGTGCAGCGGCGGCAGGCCGCCGGCAATCTGCGCCATGTCGCCCAGCGTGCGGGTGTGCAAGCCGCTGGCATAGGTCAGCAGGCCCACGCCGAGAATGGCCGCCAGGGCCGGAGGAATCGCCCTGGTCACGCGTGGCAGCAGCCAGACGATCAGCATGGTGGCCAGGGTCAGGCCGATCATGATGAACAGCGCAGCGCCTTGCAGCCATTGTGATCCGGCAGCGGTAGCCACACGGAAATGCTCCAGCTGCGACCAGGCGATCACGATGGCCAGGCCATTGACGAAGCCCAGCATCACCGGGTGCGGCACCATGCGCACCAGCTTGCCCAGGCGGAGCGCGCCGAAGGCCAGCATGATCAGTCCCGAGAACACCACCGTGGCCAGGAAATATTGCGCGCCATGCTGCACCACCAGCGCCACGATCACCACCGCCATCGATCCGGCGGCTCCGGAAATCATGCCGGGCCGGCCACCGAAGAGCGCGGTGATGGTGCAGATGAAGAAAGCGCCATACAGGCCCATGAGCGGATTCAACTGCGCCACCAGCGCAAAGGCGATGCATTCAGGCACCAGCGCAAAGGAGGTGGTGAGGCCGGCCAGTACGTTCTGGCGCAGGTCGCGCAGGCGCGAAGGAGAAGTGGCGATGGTCGTCATGGGCAGGAAGTCAGCAGGCGCACCCAGGTGCGCTGCAGGAAAAGCGGTATATCAGGAGGGACACGCCGACAGGTCACGCGCGGCAGATTGCGCGGCTGGCATCAGGTGAAGGCCACATTTTACCGCAATGCAGCATAGATGGCCGGGGGGTAGCCGTTTCTAGGGACGCGAATACAACACCCGCAGGGCCATGCGCTTGTCCTCGGGGGGTAACTCGTTGACCGCCTGCAGGTAGGCAATGGAGGCGTCACAGGTCGCATCGGGGTCGGCCTGGCGGCGCAGCGGCGAGGACAGCAGTTTCAGTTGCTCCTGGGTCAGCGGGGCCAGCGCCTTGCGGATGACGCGGGTGCGCTCGGCCAGGCTGTAGCGGCTGGCATTGGCGGGATCGGCATCGCGCAGCAGGCGCTGCGTCATCTGTTGTTCGCGGTTGGCGAATTCCTGCGGCAGCACCGATTGCGGGGCCTCGCGCCCGGCCGCCGCATCGGCACGCGAGCGCGGATAGATCAGTTCGGTGCAGGCGGCGGCGCTGATGCCGCGCAGCGCCACGGCTTCGTCCAGCAGCAATTGCTGGAACTCGGCCAGCGATTCGTCCGAGGCAATCGGCAGCAGACGCCGGCTCAGCAGCCCGATCTGCTCGCGGCCTACCGCCAGGATCTCGGCGTCCGACGCATGCGCCTGCACCTTGGCCCAGGCCAGGTCGATGGTGCGGGCGAAGGCGGCCGGATGATAGCGCGCCATGATGTCGAACAGCGCGCCCTTCTTGAATTCGGCTTCCAGCACGTCGCGCGAGGTGGCGATGGTGGCGATCTGCGCGGTCTCGCCGCCCGGCGCCAGGCGGGTCAGTACGCCCGCCTGCAACAGCTGGCCCAGTTCCGGATACCAGCTTTGCGCTGCCGGCGTGTCGGCGATGCGTTCGATGAAGTCATGCGGCAGGCCCAGCTTGCCGTAGGTGTCGAAGGTCAGCTTGCGGTCGAAGCTCTTGTTGATGCGGTCATCGCCGCCGACCGTGTAGAGCGTATGGAAACCGATGTGCGCGCGCGGGTCCATGGCACGGTCACGGCCGGCCAGGAAGGCCAGCGTGCAGGAGGACGAGCACTCCTGTTCCACATAGGTATTGAGGCGGTGGCGGCGGATCACCTCGCCCACCAGCTTGCCCTCGCGCACCCAGCCCCCGGCCGAATACAGCACCACGGTGCGCACGCCGGGATTCTGCTGGAGGACGGCATCCAGGCCATCGGCGGCACCATCGTTCATCCCGCCTTGCAGCAGCACCGATTTGCCATCCACCCGCACCTGGTACACCACGGGAGGCCCCAGCTGCTTGCCCAGCGCGATGTCCAGTTGTTCACGTACCGAGTGGGCCGCGCGCCAGGTGCTGGTGGCCATGCTGATGGCGCCGCAGACGATGAGGAACTTGACCACCACCTCGGCCCAGCGCCGCCCACCACGTGCCACGTGTTTGCTGGCCGAGCGCCAGCAGCCGCACACACCCCAGGTCCAGGCCAGGTAGCTGAACGCAGCGATCCCCAGCACCCCGGCCATGCCATAGCGGGCCGGCATGTCGTTGGTCAGGCGGGCCAACACGGAGATGGCCAGCGCCGGTACCAGCGAGGTCAGCAGGACGGTATGCAGCCAATAGGAACGCCCCAGTGAATAATCCCCGCGCCAATGACGGCGCAGGAAACTGGCGGGGCGGCGGGCGGGAGCGGAAGATCGGGTTACTGCCTGGGACACGTGTTGCTTTTCCTCGATGCGCCGTCGCGCGGCGCGACAGCTCTTCAATGACGGACTTTATGAAACCATCAGCATAACCCAGCTTGGCGCGGCCGTTGTGCTTTCAACCGCCGTGGCCGGGGATGCGCGACAGGTCAACCTCGTCGATCTGGCTGGGATGCATGAATTGCGCGGCATACTTTTCATAGATGCGTTCACGCACGAACAGGTCGAACAGATCGGGGTCGATATGATCACGCGCCTTGAAGCCGGCCAGGATTTCCACCGCCTCGTTGAGCGTGTTGCCGCGCTTGTAGGGACGGTCAGCCGCGGTCACGGCCTCAAAGATGTCTGCCACCGCCATGATGCGCGCCTGCACCGACATCTGATCCCCCGTCAGTCCCTTGGGATAGCCCTTGCCATCCATGCGCTCATGGTGGCCGCCGGCAAATTCGGGCACGCGCGCAAGCTGCCTGGGCCAGGGCAGCGACTCCAGCATGCGGATGGTGATGACGATGTGGTTGTTGATGATGGCGCGCTCGGCATCGTTCAAGGTGCCCGCCCGGATGCGCAGGTTGGCGGCTTCTTCCTCGTCCAGCAGCTTGCGTACCTGGCCATCGGGACCGCGCCAGCTGCGCTCGGCGATGTCCAGCACGCGCTGCTGGTCTTCGGCCCGCATGCCTTCGTTGCCGTAGTTGATCTTGCGCAGGAAGGCGCGCTCCTCGTCCATCTGCAGCAACTCGGCCTGCAGGGCCGCGTCCAGTCCGGCCGATTTTTCCGGCGTGAGGGCGGCGCCCAGGGCCAGCTTTTCCTGCAGGACGCGGATCTCGGCATCGCGCTTGAGGACTTCATACCGGGTATCGACCAGGTGGATGCGGTCGAAGATGGTTTCCAGCTTGGTGGCTTTTTCAATGATATGGCTGGGCGTACCGATCTTGCCGCAATCGTGCAGCAGCCCGGCCAGCCACAGTTCGCGGCGGTCGGCGTCGGTCATGCGGAAATCGGCCAGCGGACCTTCGGTGGCATTGTGCGCAGCCTCGGCCAGCATCATCGCCAGTTGCGGCACTTGCTCGCAGTGGCGGCCGGTGTGCGGGGATTTCTCGCCGATGCCGATGTTGATCAGCTTGATCAGGCTTTCGAACAGGTGTTCCAGGCGCCCGATCAACTGCTGGTTGGTCATCGCCACGGCGGCCTGGGCGGCCAGTGCCTCGATGAAGCGCTGATCGGTCTGCGAAAAAGGCACGGGCTTGCCGCTGTCCGGGTCGATGGCATTGATGAGCTGCAGCACGCCCACCAGTTCGCCCTCGTGATCGTGCATGGGCACGGTCAGGATGGACTGGGAGCGATAGCCGTAGGTCTCGTCGAACAGCCGCATGCCATTGAAATTGAATTCGCTGGCCTGGTACACATCGGCGATGTTGACCGAATGCCGGGTGTTGGCCGCATAAGCCGCCACCGCAGCCAGGTTGGGCTGGCCATCGGGCAGGGTCAGGGCGATATCGGGAATCGAGACGGCCTGGCCGCTGCTGCCGCCCTGGTGCATCTTCAGCGTCTGGTTGACCGAGATGTCGAAGCTGAGCGCCTGGCCGTTGTCGGTGCTGCGGTAGAGCGTGCCGCCGTCGGCGCGGGTGATGTCGCGCGCGGTCAGCAGGATATGTTCCAGCAACAGCGGGATGTCGCGGTTGCTGCCCAGCTCGCGGCACAGGTCGGTCAGGCGTTCGAGCCGATAGGCGATGTCGCGGTGCTCACCGGTCGTGGGCGCCAGATCGTGCATGCTTGCCGGAACGCTCATGCCACCGCCCCCTCGAGGCAGTGATGCAGGTACCGGGCGGTCGGGCAGTGATGGGCTGCTGGATGGACTGCTTGCAACATGCGGCTCCCTGAAGCGTTGGCGTATGGATACGGCGCGGTCATTGCGACACGGCAACTCCGGCGCGCTTTTTACGAATGCTTTTTTGCTGATGCTTTTTCGGCATCATCGTGATTCTAGGACGATTGCGCACGCTGTCTTGCAGCGAACTTGGGGGCAATTGACCGTCAATTCTACGCTTGTCTGCGGCCCATCGGCGCATTGTGCGCCGCCACCGGCCGGTCATCCCGCGATTGCGCGGATGCGCCGAATCCCTTAACATCCGGGTATGTTGCATAACTTGCCACATCGTCCGCAAAGCCAGTCCTGACAAGGATTTCCGGACTGCAACAAACTTCCTTTTCAGCCGGCACCGCGGGGGCGGCGACGGAAGCCACAACCCTATGAGCGGCAATCACAATGCGTGTAGAAATCCTGGGCTGCAGCGGGGGCATCGGTGGCAATGGCATGCGCACCACCTCTCTGCTCATCGATGACGATATCCTGATCGACGCCGGCACCGGCGTAGGCGACCTGCCGCTCGCGCGGCTGGCGCAGATCGATCACGTCTTCATCACCCATGCGCACCTGGATCACATCGCCTGCCTGCCGCTGATGATCGACAGCGTGGGCGACATGCGCAGCACGCCGCTGACCATGCACGCCAGCGCAGCGACCATGGAGATCATCCGCAAGCACATCTTCAACTGGCACATCTGGCCCGACTTCAGCGTCATCCCCAACGCTGAACAGCCCTTCCTGCGCTATGCCACGGTCGAGCCCGGCCAGGCGGTGCAGATCGGCCAGCGCAGCATCACGCCGCTGCCCGCCGCGCACACGGTGCCGGCAATCGGGTACCAGGTGCGCAATCACGCCAGCGGCGCCTCGCTGGCCTTCAGCGGCGACACCTGTATCTGTCCGCCGCTGTGGGAAGCGGTCAATCGCATCGAGCAGTTGCGCTACCTCATCATCGAAGCCGCCTTTGCCGACCGCGACCGCGAACTGGCCCTGCTGTCCAAGCACCTGTGCCCCAGCCTGCTGCTGGAAGAACTGCAGCATCTGCAGGGCCGGCCCGAGGTCTTGATCACGCATGCCAAACCCGGCCAACTCGACGAAATCGCCGCAGAGATCACAGCGGGAGCAGGCCGTGGCCCGCACCAGCCGCGCATGCTGGCTACGGGCACCGTTCTGGAATTCTGAGCCGCCGGCGCCATCCGGCTTACTGGGTCACGCAGGCATCCAGCTTGGCCGCGCCGATCTTCTGCGTGCCGGTATTGCCATTGCTGCTGATGGCCGGCGGCATGGTCACCGTCACGCCCTGGGCCGCCGGCACGATCACCGGCGGCTGGTTCGCCGACGGCACGAAACCGAACTGGCCGGCGCTGTAGACTTGCGATCCGCTGCGGTTGGTCACCTGAATGGCCCCCGTCACCACGTCGACGTGCAAGCCATTGGCCGGCGGCTGGCCGCTGGGCGTGGGCACGCCGGCGCAATCGTCCTGGCAGTACAGGGCACCGAAGTGGGTGCCGCGAATGCCGATGGTGGCCGTGGGCGTATCGAAGTTGACCGCCTCATGGTTGCGCTTGCCCACCAGTCCGGTGACGGCCCGCAATCCGCCCTTGACCAGGCCGATGGCCACTGAATCGTTCTTGGGTTCTTTCTCGTCATAGAGGTATTTGCTCACGGCTACCTCGGTACCGGGCCGCAGCACGATCTCGCCATTGTCGATGAACTTGACGCGGGCATAGGTTTCGCGCTCGGTGATGAGCGTGTCGCCCTGCAGGATCGCCGATTTCACCGAGAGCACCATACGCGCGCCATCGGCATGGCGTACGCTCAGTACTCCCGACAGGTGGGTCACCTGGCCCACCACCGCCTGCGCTTGGGCAAAGGCCGGGGCGGCCGCCATCAGCCACAGCAGTACCACGGCCAGCGCGGTCCGATGTGGCCGTAGCGGCCAGCGCAGCGCCGGCAGGTTGTACTTGAAGAAGTTCATGGAGCTCACGTCATCCGGTTGTTCAGGTACACATCGGCAGCGGTTTCTTGACCTGCTTGCGGTTATCGCCTTCGTCGCCGAAGTGGTCCGCGGTGCCGCCCACGGTCTGGTTGCCCGTGCTGGTCTGCTGCACCACGTTGACGGTGCTCTGCACCTGCACCGTACTGTCGGATACCTGCGCGTTGCTCAGCGTGGTCTGCAGGTTCCTGGTCTGCTGGTTCTGCTGTTGCTGCACCACCTGCGCGGTCTGGCTGGGCTCGGCCACGACCGTGCTGGTGACGGTGTTGCTGACGGTGCTGCTCACCGTGTTACTGACGGTGTTGCCAACGCTGCTGGTACCAAGCACGGGGGTACGCGTGCCATTGGCATCGGTGATGGTCACCCCTTGGGCATAGCCGATCAACTGCCCTGAAGCCACCGAGAACAGCGCCACACCGGGGGCCGCCGTCGAGATGTTGGCATTGATGGTCATCGAATCACCGGCCGACAGATTGATGTTGCCGCCGGTGGTCACCAGCACTCCGTTGATGGTCAGCGTATCGTTGTTGCCCGAAGAAGCACTGGCGGTAAGCGTGATGGTGCCCGAGGCATTGACGCCGCCGCTGCCGATGGTCAGCGGACTATGCGTGACGACGCTGATCGCACCGTTGGTGCTCTTCAACTGGCCGCTGGCATCGATCCCCAGCGACGCCAGCAGGTTCGAAGTGCTCAAGGTACTGCCATCGTCGGTCAGGGGCAGATTGCCGAGGAAACTGGCCTTGCTGCCGATGGCCGAGGTCACTACGCCACCGGTATTGTCGATGCTGATGCTGCCGTTGGCCGCCGTCACGCCATTGACCGCCACCACCGTTGCATCGCTGGTGTTGAGCCGGTTGACGAGCGTAATGTCGCCACTGCCGCTGTTGCTGGCGGCAAACCCGGCGATCTGGTTGGCCGAACTGTTGAGCGTGATGCCGCTGCTGGCCGAGGCAATCAGTTGCGAACTCACGTGCAAGCTGCTCTCGCCGTTCTGGGAGATATTGCCCTGGCGCGCCTGCAGCAAGAGGTTGGCAGCGCTGATGTTGCCTACCGACAGGGTGCCGCTGTCCTGCACCAGGGCCGCATCGGCCAGGGTCATGTTGCCGCTGCCCTGGCTGAAGGAGCCGGCCACCACCAGGCGCGAGCCGACATTGCCGGTGACCTGGCCGTCGCCCACCGCCAGGCTACCCAGCCGCACGTTGCCGCCCAGGGTCAGGCTGCCGTGCAGCAGGTCCACCGAAAGCGCCGACTGCGACGCATTGTTGATGGTCACGCTGCCCGAAGAAGTGGCCACGCGCGCCATGAGGCTGAAACTCTCTTCATTGCATCCGCCGTCGCAGCCATCGCCGCCACCCTCGCTGCCGATGCTGATGCTGCCTGCGCCCCGGGTGTCGCCGTTGAGAGCCATGGTCCCGGAGGAGACCAGCACGCTGCCGCTCACATTGTTGGCGCCATTGAGAGTGAGGGTATCACCGACATCGACCTGGCCCGCCAGGTTGTTGATGCCGTTCATCGTCACCGTGCCATAGGAAACATTGAGCGATCCGTTGATGTTGGTGGTGCCATTGGTCGTCAGCGCGCCGCCCCCACTGACCACGATGCTGCCCTCCACGTTGTTGGTGCCGTTGAGCGTGACGGTGCCGGTGCCGAGCGTGAGCTGGCCGTCGCTGCCGATGCCGGTGGTGCCGTTCAGGCTGAGGTTGCCGCCATCGACGCGGACCTCGCCGGCGATGCTGGTGGAATTGCCCACGCTGACGCTGCCATTCCACACGTTCAGCGAGCCGTTGACCGTGGCACTGTTGCGTACGCTCAGGTTCCCGCCGTTCTGGTAAAGGCTGCTTCCCCCCGTGACGATCAGGTTGGCAACCGCATCGTCGCCACTCTGGTGGCTCAGACTGCGCTCGGAACCGATGATGACGGTATCGATCTGGGTCGGCAGCGCCGTGTTGCTGCTGCTGACCCAGTTGCGCGAATCGCCCCAGCCGGTTTCGGACTGGTTGGCCGCCAGGGTGAAGGTATCCGGTCCGCGCAGGGCCAGGCTGACGGTGCCATCGCTGTAGATGGCCTTGATCATTTTTTCGGTGCCGCCGTCATTAACGATGTCACCGGTGACGTAACGGAAATTGTTGTAGCTTGCCAGCGCGTGCGCAAAACTGAAGACGCCCAGCGACGCCGACGAATCGTAGGCATTGAGCAGGTGCGTCTGCAAGGTGCCGCCCAGGGTCACTGAGCGGGTATTGAAGATGACCCGGTCATAGCCGTCCTGGGCGTCGGAAGCGATGTCGATGAGGATCCTGCCGCTGTCGGCCTGCTCGAAGGTGCCGCCGCTGAGGGTCATGGTACCGATGGCGCCCGTTCCACCGGGGGACAGCGTACCGGCGTTGTAGAAGGTGCTGCGGGCCCTCAGCACGCCACTGCCGGTGATGGTGGCATTGGCGTTGTTGTCGATATTGCGGAAGCGCACGCTGCCATTGGCCAGCGTAATGGTGCCGTTGTTGGTCAGGCGCCGCGACCCGGACAAGACGAAGGACGACCCCTCGCCCGCGCCCACCAGGATGCTACCGTTGGCGTTGTTCACGACATTGCCGCGGGAGCGGAGCCGCCCTGGGCCGGTCAGGCTGATGTTGCCATTGTTGACCAGCCCCCCGCTGTCGATGCTGACGTTGCTGTAGCCACCGCTCACGCTGAACGTACCATTGTTGGTGAGGCCGCCGAGATTGATATCGCTGTCACCGCTCGCCAGCAGCTGGCCGCTGCTGCCCACGGTAACCTGGCCAGCGTACAGGCCCCCGGAACTGCCCAGATCGACCGTGCCATTGATCGCCAGCGTGCCGTTGGTAAAGCCGCCTGTGTAGCCATTGCGCACGACCATGTCACCACCGTTCAACGTGATGGTGGCGGCGCTGCCGATGGTGGACAAGTGCGAGGTATTGGCGTGGCCGATGCCGGTATTGAGGTTCAGGTTCAGCATGCCTGCCACGGCAGTGATGTTGGCATTGATGCTGATGTTGTTGGCGGCATTGAGCGTGAGCGTGCTGACCGAATCCCCGCTCTTGATGATGTCGGCGCTGACCGTGATGTTCCCGGCCTGGCTGCCGCTGCTACCGGTTACCAGCTGGATGCTGGTGCCGTTGCTGAGCTGATTGGAAATGGTCAGCGCCTGGATCTGCGAGCCATTGGCCGTGGAGGTGATCGCGTAATCGGTCGAGCAGGCGACCGGGGCGAGCGTGGCGTTGTGCTGGGGAGGATCGCTCACCACCTCCAGGTCATAGGGATCGATCAGCCAGGTTCCACCGGAGCCGACCTTGGGCACCTTCACCACGTCCAGTTGCTGCAGGCCCGAGGTGTCCACGAAGCCCCCCTGCCCGGATGTTCCCAAGGCCGAGACATTGCCATCGATGAACGCCTTGTTCTCGGCATACAGCGTGACGTTGCCGCCCGTGGTGCCGTCGGCGCTGATATTGGAGCTGGCGGTCGTGGTCAGGTTGCCGGAGGCCCGCAGGAAGATGCGCCCGCCCTCGCGCACCACGCTGGAGGCATTGATGACGCCGCTGTTGGTGATGAGGCCTGCAGCCACCCCGATGCGGCCCGCCTCGGCCGTGATGGTGCCCAGGTTGGTGACATCGCCGGCACTGCCGGTGACGTTGACGGTCACGCCCGGCGTGGCGGTATCGGCCAGCGTGACGGTCTGGCCTGCGGCCAGGATGACCTCGCCTTGCGGGCTGGTGATGATGCCGCTGTTGGAGACGCTTCCTCCGATCAGGTACACGCTGCCACCGGTGGCCGAGCTGATCTTGCCCTGGTTATCCACCAGGCCGGCCGTGCCGTCTTTGGTGAAATTGAGCTTGCCGGCCAGGAAGTCGCTGTCACTGATGGCCAGCGAGGTGGCGATGAAACGGGCTGCGTCAATCGTCCCGCTGGGGCCGACCACCACGCCATTGGGGTTGTACAGCACCACCGTGCCATTGGCCGAGAGCTTGCCGTAGATCTGCGAGATGTCGGCCCCGCTGACCTTGGCCAGCAAGGCCGCCGACGAACTGGGCTGGGCCACGTTGACCGCCGCATCGGCACCGATGCTGAAGGACGCGAAACGGGCGATGGCCTGCGACGAACCCTGGTTGATGTTGAGGGTATTGCCGTTCTGGCTGAAGCTGAGATTGCCATTCACCACGCTCCAGCCGGCGGGCAAGGTGTTGGCGGCAGGGGCGGCCGCCAACACCGGCACCTGCCAGGCCCCCGCCACGGCGGCCGCCGCCAGCGACAGACGCAGCCCCGGTGCCAGCAGACCCGCCCAGGCCCGTTGCAACAGGCGCGACAGCAGCCCCGGCAGCGGCTTGCGCGCGCGCCACGAGAGCGTCAGCCTGCGCTTGCCCACGCGCACCGTGAACGACGGCGGCAGCAATTCGATGGCCGGCTGTACCGGCGTTTGCACGGGAGTGGATGTCGATGTCATGTCAGAACCCCAGGATAGCGCTCAGATGGGCGTTGATATCGCCCCGCTGTTCGGTGGCCGAATTACCGTTGAGCAGCACCCGCGCCACGTCCATGCGCAGGCTGAAATCGCGTCCAAGCGTATAGCGCAGGCCCGCGCCGATGCTGGCCAGCGTCACTGTCGAGGGCAGCGTGGACGCGGCAGTGACGTTGTTGTTGGCCCCCCGGCCGGCATCGACGAAACCGAGCAGGCGCAGGTTGCCGCGCGTCTCGCGTTTGGCCATCAGGTCGGGCGTATAGAGTTCGCTGTTGAGCACCGCGCCGCTGTCCGCAGCCACTGCGCGCTCGGTGAAGCCGCGCACGGCGCTGGCGCCGGCCAGACCGAATTGCTCCACCGCAGGCAAGGCATGCGGTGACACCTGCAGCGCACTGGCCAGGCGCACCTGCCAGTCATTCTGGTAGACCTTGAACCAGGAGGCCCCGCCGCGGATGACGATGAAGTTGTCCATGGACTGGCGCGACCCGGTGAAGAGCGAATAGCGGTCCGTCACCTGCAGGGTATCGTTGCGCCGAGCCTCGCCAGTGGCCATGTTGCGGGCAATACCGATGTTGTAGTCCAGCACCTGGCCCACGCCCTGCTGCTGGGCGCTGTAGCTCACCGACAGCGGCAGCGTGGAATACGGCAGGCAGGTATTGAGCGAGGCGCCGTTGAGCAGGCCACCGTTGATGTTGCAGGACGAATCGACCTTCTTGTAATCGGCACCGAAGACCAGTTTGCTGCTCCACTCGCCGCTGCGCGCAAAGTAGTGGTTCCAGCGCAGTGCATAGATGTCGCCGCGCCCGGTGATGTTGAGGGTGGAGTTCACCGCCAGCGTCTGCCCCGAGCTGACGTTGGATTTGCCGTAGATCAGATCGAGGCTGTCGCCCAGCCCATACAGCGGCACCCGGTAACCGAGCGAATAGAGATCGACCTTGGCACCGGCAGGACTGTCGGGCGAGGTGGTGTAGGCCACGGTGGCGACGTGATCGCGGTTGAACAGGTTGGCATGCTGCAGGGCAACGCCGGTGCGCCAGTGGCCGGTGTCGGCGCTGCCGCTGTTGTCGACGTTGAGCATCACGCGCAGGGGCGCCTCATCCTTGACGGCGATGACCGCATCGATGTGGTTGGTGGTTTCCGATGCGGACAGGGTCACGTTGACCTGCTTGGCCGGATTGTCATTGGCCAGTTGCACCGACTCGGAGATGCGGCGCAAATTGGGTGCGCGGCCCTCCACCAAATGGGGGATGCTGGCGCGGATGTTCTGTTCGCTGAAATGGCGGTTGTCGTTGACCGCCACCTTGCCCACCACGGTCTCCACCACCTGCAGGCGCACCACTGCGCCGGTCAGCTCCTGCTCGGGCACGCTCACTTGCACGGCCGTGTAACCGGCACTGCGGTAGGCATTTTCCAGCGCTTCCAGCGCCTGCTGGATATCGCCATAGACACGGCCGCGGCCGCTGAAAGGAGCAACCGCTTCATCCACTTGGGATTGGGCCAGCAAGGTATTGCCTTCCACGGCAAAGCGGGCAATGTCGAAACGTTCGTCGTTGCGGACCTGCGCGCCATGGCCCGATGCGGACGCAGGCGCTGCCGGTTGCGCAAATGCGGTCATGGCACCGCCCAGCAGCACCATGCCCATCAGAGAATGCTGAAAGCATCGAATCATCGTCTCAGTGACCCGCCCCCCCGGCAGGTCCTCCCAGTTTTTGTTGCGGAGCGCGGCCCTGGCCTTGCCCTCCCTGCCACCTTCCCGTCTTGCCAGTCTCACGCGCGTGCGCCGTCCTCAGCATGGCGCAAGCGCAAGACATGACCGGCACGCGCTGCGCCCTGACCACGGAAACAAAAATAAAGAAGACGTACGACGAAAGACGAACGACGAAAAGGAACCCCTGAAGCAGACATGCCCGGCACCGATATTCCCTTTCTTGAAGGAGGGATCGCATCGCTGCCGGCGGCGCCACCGCCTTGCCAGGCGGCACCGCACTTGATACCTGTAAAGTATACTGACTACATCTGTCCGAGTCGACAAGTATCGTCCAAAAACCGCCACGGGCCTGTGTTTGCGGATGATTGTGCGGCGTTTTTTTGCTGCCCGGAAATGATTTGCACAATCAAGTTGCAAAGAATTTCAGGCCGGTCCACCCCGCGCGAACATTGTCCCCAGGCTGTCAGCGCAACGTCAGCAAGATCAATTGCCCGACGGAAAAGAAAGCGCGCACCAATGCCAACTCAGGCTCGCGCACTGCGGCTTACTTGGTCTCGAAAGTGGTCACGCCATCCCAGTCGGCTGGCGGCGGTGTCTGCCGATAATGCGCGATGCGTTCCAGATAGAGCACGTAGAGCCCGCGCGCATGGCTGGACTGCAGCTGCTCGATGGCAGCCTGCGCCTCATCCCAGCGCTGTGCGCGCACCAGGGCCAGCGCCGCATGCCATTGCTCGACTTCGGCGCGCAGTGCGGCATCGAGTTCGGCCTCGATGGCCAGCGGTTCGAAGATCGGCACCGGTTCATTCTTGCCCTTCACGCGCACGCGGTCCAGCTCGCGATAGGCGAACTGCGGCGCGGCCTGGCGCGTGGCATGGCCCACCAGCACGCCCACGCCATAGACCTTGGTGATGGATTCCAGGCGCGAGGACAGATTGACCGCATCCCCCATCACCGTATACGCCTTGCGAATGCGCGAACCCATGTCGCCCACGCGCATCTGGCCGCTGTTCAGGCCAATGCCGATCTTCAGCGGCGGCCAGTTGCGGCGCGCGAATTCCTCGTTGAGCTGCACCGTGGTCTGCTGCATCTTCAGGGCCGTCGCCACGGCCCGCGCGGCATGGTCGGGCACATCCAGCGGCGCGCCCCAGAAGGCCATCACGGCATCGCCGATGTACTTGTCGAGCGTACCGCGATTGCCCCGGATGTCTTCCGACATGGCCGTCAGGTAGGCATTGATGTATTCGCGCAGCTCGTTGGGCTGCAGGCTTTCCGAGATGCTGGTGAAACCGCGCACGTCGGAGAACATCACGGTCAGGTCGCGGATCTCGCCTTCCATGTTGTAGCTGGCCGGATTGGCCGCCATTTCGGCCACCAGTTCCGGTGCCACGTATTCGCCGAACAGGTTGACGATGGCTTTGCGATTGCGATATTCGAACAGATAGCCCCAGGCCAGGTTGCTGATGAACAGCAGCAGCACCAGCAGCAAGGCCGTGGCCAGCGGCAGCACCATGCCCGCGCTGTCATAGAGCCAGAAGTTGAGCCAGCCCAACGCCGCCGCGCTGCCCAGCGAGAGCAGCACCGAGGCCAGCGGCCCCAGCATCGGCAGCAGCAGGCCCAGCAGCAGGCCGGCCAGCGCCACCTGCAGGCCGTCATAGCCCGTCGCATAGTCAGGCCGCGTCTTGAAGTCGTCGTCGATGATGGAGGCGACCAGGTTGGCGTGGATCTCCACCCCCGGATAGACCGGATTGACGGGCGTGGCCCGCAGGTCGTTCAAGCCCGGTACGGTGGTGCCCACCAGCATGATGCGACCATCCAGCTTGTCGTGCGGATAGGTGCCACGGATCACGTCCACCGCCGGTACGTAGCGATAGGCCCCGCCCTGCGGACCGCCCGAACCGCGGTAGGTGACCAGCGTGGTCAGCTGGCGCTCCACCGGAATGATCAGCGGTTGCGGGCGCGCCTCCACGGCGATGGCGGCCAGGGCGTCATAGTTCTCCTTCTGCTTGCCCAGGAGCCCATCCTCGCTGGTCAGGAAGACCGGCTTGATACGCTTGCCATCGACCGCCACGCGGGCCGTGGCCAGGGCCAGTGATTCGTAGAAATTGTCGCCATGGCGCGCCAGCAGCGAGACCCTGCGGATGAGCCCATCGTCATCAGGCAAGGGATTGAAGAAACCACCTGCCCGCGCTGCCGATTGCAGTTGCGGCAGGTTGGCGCCATAGGCACGCCAGCCAATCACTTCAATATCGCGTCCGCCCAGGTCCGCCACGGTGAAGGCCGGGGGCGGCAGCTGGCCCTTGATCACGGCACCGGCCTCACTGGAGAAGGCATAACCCATCACCACCGGCTGGCCGCGCAGGGCATCGGCCAGGCGCGCGTCGTAATCCATCTCGGGCTTGAGCAGGCGCAATTGCTGCGCCAGCTGCGGCACGTCCTTGAGAGGACCGCGGGCCAGGTCTTCCAGGCGGCCATAACCGGAGCTGGTATCGGGCTCGGCAAATACCACGTCGAAGCCAACCGCCTGTGCCTGATAAGTCCGGGTCATCTGCTGGACCAGCTTGGCTACCACGTCGCGGCTCCAGGGCCAGCGGCCCAGTTCGGCGATGCTGCGCTCGTCGATGTCGACGATGACGATGCGCGGGTCCAGCGCCGGCTTGGCCACGCGCATGCGCAAGTCGTAGAAGAACAGGTCCAGGCGCTCGACCAGGCGATTGGGCAACACGTTGCAGACCACCGCTTCGGCCAGGCCGATCAGCAACAGCGCCAGCAACCAGCGCGCCCAATAATTGGCGAAGGCAGTACGCAAACGACGCAGCATGGACTTTTCCCCGATGACCTTTTTGTTTTGAGTGGCTGCGATCATGCCAGTAGTTGCGGGCCGCGCCAACATTTCCTGGCGGCATCGCGGGCGATGCGGTGAACCGATGCGCAAAATGGGTTCTAATGATTTCCCCACCACCGATGAAGGAACCCCGCATGAAGCCGATTCCCCTGCTCACGCTGCGCAATGGCACGCAAGTCCCGGCCCTCGGCCAGGGCACCTGGAACATGGGCGACTCTGCGGCTGCCGCCAGCGCCGAGGTGCGCGCCCTGCAGGCTGGCATCGACCTGGGCATGACCCTGATCGATACCGCCGAGATGTACGCCGACGGGCAATCTGAACGCATCGTCGGCCAGGCCATTGCCGGCCGGCGCGAACAGGTCTATCTGGTCAGCAAGGTGCTGCCGCACAACGCCAGCGAACGCGGCACCATCGCCGCCTGCGAGGCCAGCCTGAAGCGCCTGGGCACCGATCATCTCGACCTCTACCTGCTGCACTGGCGCGGTTCGCATCCGCTGTCGGCCACCATCGCGGGCATGCAGAGACTGATGGCGCAAGGCAAGATCAAGGGATGGGGCGTGAGCAATCTCGATACCGATGACATCGGTGAATTGCTGGCGGAGCCCGGCGGCGACCAGTATCTGTGCAACCAAGTGCTCTACAACCTCTCGCGCCGGGGCATCGAACATGACCTGCTGCCGCAGGCGCTGGAAAGCAGCGTGGCCGTGATGGCCTATTCCCCCATCGAACAGGGGCGCATCCTGAAACACCCGGCCCTCAAGGCGGTGGCGCAACGCCACGGCGTGACACCGGCCCAGGTGGCGCTGGCCTGGGTCTTGCGGCGGCCGGGCGTGATCGCCATCCCCAAGGCGGCCGATACGGCGCACGTGCAGGCCAATCGGGCCTGCCTGGAGCTGCAACTGAACGAAAGCGACCTCAAGGAACTGGACGCGGCCTTCCCGCCGCCACGGCGCAAGCAGCCACTGGCGATGCTGTGACCGCCCTGCACCGGGCAGCGCGGCACCCCCGAAATTCGGCGAAAAGCTTCATGCTGGTGCGGGGCTGATTCCGCGATGCCGCTCAGTACGGGACTATCCGATACGCCGACCTGCAGTTTGTTTCATATCGCCGCAAACCGCCGTCATTCGGGCCTCCTGCGGGCCTCAGCCGAACTTGCGCGCCGCGTCGATGGCCAGGCCGCTGCCGATGCTGCCGAACAGGTCGCCCTCCACGTGCCTGGCCTGGGGTGCCAGCGCACCGATGCGTTCGCGCAGCAGGCGCACGCCGCTGGAGCCGCCGGTAAAGAACACGCTGTCGATGTCATCAGCCCGCAAACCCGCCTGCTGCAACAGCGCCAGCACGGTCTGCTCGACCGATTGCACCAGGTGATCCACGGCACCATCGAAGTCGCTGCGCAGCAGGGGCAATTGCTCGGGCTGGCGCAGGCGGTCCAGGTCCAGCAGGGTCTGGTCAGCCGAGGACAGCGCGATCTTGCCCGCCTCCACCTGCAGCGCCAGCCAGTGGCCGCAACGCTGCTCGACCACATCCAGCAGGCGCGCAAAGCGCTCGCGGTCGGCCACTTCGCGCGCCACGTCCTGCAACTGCTGCCAGGCCTTGCGGGTGTAGAGCTGGTTGATGGTGTGCCAGGTGGCCAGGTTGAAGTAATAGCTGGACGGGATCTCGGCATTACCGCGCAGGCGGCCCCCCAGGCCCAGGAGCGGCATCACGCAGCTCAGGCTGAAATACTTGTCGAAGTCAGTGCCGCCGATGTGCACACCGCCATTGGCCAGGATATCGTCGCGCCGCTCGCTGCGTGCGGCGCGCTGGGGCGACAGGCGCACCAGCGAGAAGTCGGAGGTACCGCCGCCGATGTCGACGATGAGGACCAGCTCTTCCTTGTCGATGCGCGATTCATAATCGAAGGCGGCGGCAATCGGTTCAAACTGGAAAGCGATGTCCTTGAAGCCGACGCCGCGCGCGATCTCTTCCAGCGTATCCTGGGCCAGCTGGTCGGCCGCCGCATCCTCATCGACGAAATGCACCGGACGTCCCAGCACCACCTTGGAGAACGAGGTCCCGGCCGTCCGTTCGGCGCGCTGCTTCAGTTCGCCAATGAACTGCGAGAGCAGACCGCGATAGGGCAGCGCGCGCCCCCCCACTTCGGTCTGGCCATCGATGGCGCCGGAACCCAGCAAGCTCTTCAATGAGCGCATCAGCCGTCCTTCGTAGCCGGCCAGGTATTCACCCAGCCCCGCACGGCCGTAGCTGAAGCTGTTTTCGTCGGCGTTGAAGAACACCACCGAGGGCAGCGTGGCGCGGCCGTCTTCCAGCGGCAGCAGCAGGGAATCCCCGGCCTGCGGGCGCTGCCAGCCAACCGTGGAATTGGAGGTGCCGAAATCCACACCGCACGCGTTCGCCATCGATCACTCCTTCTTTTTTCGGCCGGCAATCATATAGAAAAGCACCGGGCTTGTCTGCACGGCGTCATGGCGGCGTTTGAAGCAAACAACATGCCGCATTGAAATCATTGCCGGCTCGGCAATGGCAGGATGACAAGCAAACGCGCAACGGCGCCGGCAGGCATCACTGCCCGTCGGCGCCATCGCTGGGCGCACTCCGGAAAACGGCTGTGGAAAACTTAGAATTCCTGGGCCACCGGACGCAGCACCACTTCGCTGATGTCCACATTGGCGGGCTGTTCGATGGCATAGGCAATGGCACGCGCCACGGCATCGGCAGGGATCTGGTTGGCCTCGTACCAGGCCAGCACGGCGGCCGAGGTTTCCTGATCGCTGCTATGGGTCTTCAGTTCGGAGTCCACCGCCCCCGGCGAGATGATGGTCGTGCGCACACCGTCCGGCGCTTCCGTGCGCAGGCCTTCGGTGAGTGCCCGCACCGCGAACTTGGTGGCGCTGTAGACGGTTCCCATGCCGGCGAAGACCTTGATGCCCGCCACCGACGACACATTGATGATGTGGCCCGAACCCTGCGCCGCAAAGCGCGGCAGTGCGGCCGCCACGCCATAGAGCACGCCCTTGATGTTGACGTCGATCATGCGGTCCCATTCCTCGACCTTGAGCTTGGCCAGCGGTGCCAGCGGCATGATGCCGGCATTGTTGACCAGCACGTCGATCTGGCCGAAGTGCTGTTCGCCCCGGGCCAGCAGCGCCTCCACGTCGTCGCGGCGCGAGACGTCGGTGGTCACCGCGATGGCCTGGCCACCGGCGGCCGTGATCTCGGCCACCAGCTTTTCCAGCCGGTCGGTGCGGCGTGCACCCAGCACCAGCCTTGCCCCCAGCGAGGCCAGATGGCGTGCGGTGGTTTCGCCCAGGCCGCTGCTGGCGCCGGTGATGACGACGACTTTGTTCTCGATGTTCTTGCTCATGATGAATCCCTTTCCATGGATGGTGTGTTGACCTGCCGGTACTGCGTGTCGATGGAAGGATTATGGCGAGCGACACTATGCCAAACAATGGAAATGATAAGATTACAGAATTCCATTTTCAGGAATCATCATGCTCAACCGACTGGAGATGCTGCGCATCTTCTGCGCCGCTGCCGATACCGGCAGCTTCAAAGACGCGGCCATCCGGCTGGGCATCTCGCCCCAGGCGGTGACCCGCGCGATCCAGGAACTGGAGCGCCTGCAAGGCGAGATGCTGTTCCACCGCAATACCCGGCAGGTGCGTATCACCAGCTTCGGCGAAGCCCTGGCCGAGCGCGCTCGCACCAGCTTGCGCGAACTCGATGGACTGTTCGACACGGGCGCCGCCAGCCCGGCCGACGAGATGAGCGGACTGGTCCGGCTGGCCGCGCCTTCGGCGCTGGGCCGCACTCGCCTCTTGCCGATTGTCGAGAAGCTGGCGCAAGCCCATCCCGGCTTGCGCTTCGACCTGCGCCTGACCGACCAGCGCGCTGATGTGGTGGGAGAGAAGATCGACATCGGCATTCGCGTGGGCACGGTGCCGGACAACCGCTTCGTCATAAGGCGCCTGGGCAAGGTCCGCTTCTACGTGGTGGCCACGCCGCGTTTCCTGCGCCGTCACGGTGTACCGACCAACGCGCAGGACCTGCGCGCCCTGCCCTGCACCGCGATGCTGGACCGTGGGACCGGACGCCCCTGGCCGTGGTTGTTTGCGGGCGAAAACCAGTGGATGGCCGACCATGCACGCTTCCTCTGCGATGATTCCGAAGGGGAATACCTGCTGGTCAGGAGTGGCGTGGCCATCGGCCAGATGGCCGGTTTCCTCTGCGAGGACGATATCGCCGCCGGGCGCCTGGTGGCGGTCATGGCCGACCATGAACCCGATCCCTGGGACATGTATCTCTACCGCCCGCAACGCGGCCCGGTACCGCCGCGGCTACGGCTGGTGTTCGATACGCTGGTGCGTGAGTTTGCGGAGTAGGGCCTACCAGCGGCAGTCGTGATCCATCAGTACTTCGGCGCTGCCCTGCTCCTGATGGTCGAAATTGACCGGCATGTTGACCAGGAAGAAGCCGGCACTGCCATCGGCAAAGCGTGCTCCGGTCAGCAGCAGCGACTGCGACGCCATGTTGGCCGCCGCATAGGCACTGCGGGCGGCGGCCAGCTTGAAGGGATCCTGCTGCGCCAGCGCATCGGCGGGCAGTCGCATCACCCAGTAGCGATGCCCTTCGAAGTACCAGGGCCGCCAGTGCTGCAGCGGATCATCGCGGTGATCAGCCAGGCTGGCGGCCACGTCGCGGCGCATGCAATCGATGTGCAGATGCAGGTGCAATTGCGAACGTCCGGCGGCTGAATTGACTTCCACCCCCAATTGCTCATCCGTGAGCGGCCGGCCCAGCGCCTGCGCCACACGCCCGCGCTCCTGCCAGGCATAAGCCCAGTAGTTGGGCGATTGCGGTTCCAGCAGGTCGGGGCTTTCGATACCGGTCAGGCGGCGGGTCGGCATGAGCAGGTACTGCGCCGGGCCGACGAGATCCTTCAAGACCACGAAGCCGCGCGCCAGGTCGACCATGGCGCAAGGCTGCGGCTGGCCGCTGGACTGCATGGCCGGCACGCATTGCTGGCTGGTGATTTCCCACAACTTGTGCGGATTCTCGGCGGCGCAGCCCGGGCCGGCCAGCATCAGCCACAGCGGCAGCAAGAAGGAGAAGCGGGAAGGGAAACGGGAAAGCGGTTGCATCGAAACCATCCGGATCAAACGAACTGCAGGGCCGTGCAGAGTAACGACCCGGTGTTTCCAGACGATGACAGCGGCGCGGCAGAAATGCGTTCTACTTGTCGCGCGTGGCCTGGACCAGGCACTTGGAGAGCTTGTCGAAATGCAGCCAGGCAGCCTGGCTCAATTCGACCTGCTTGCGGCGCGGGTCCTCGGTATCGGCCAGCACGATCCAGCCCTTCTCGCGCATGGACTTCAGCCGTGCATGCAGCATGGCCGGCGAACCGAATTCGCTTTGCGCCATCAGGTCGCGCACCGACAGCCGTTGCTGCTCCTGGCCGGCACGGGCGATGAAGGCCAGGATCCGGTCTTCGAGCGGATCCAGCGTAGGCAGTGCAGGCAATCCCCGGAGTGCTTCAGCCAGTTGCAGAAATCGCAGGTAGATGTCTGCCGGCCGCTTGTTTTTACCCATATGGCGATGGTGTTGGTTGTTGTCGTGCAAGTCGGGAACGTGCTGGCAGCGTAATTGGCGCGCAAGATATCGTTCCAGAATTGATAGCGAATCATACGCCGGGCTAGCCCGAGAGTGCAATCCTTACCGCATTGACGGGCAGCAAAACACCCGACGCAGCCGTTTGCGCGCCCCATTTGCGAGGCTGGCGCGCCACACTCATGAAAATTGTTGAGGTGCGGCACCCCTGCTTAATGGGTAACATACGCGCCGTTCCGCATGTCTTCGCCCCCCCTCGCCATGCAAGCCTCATCGGATTCACGAATCTCCCTGCGCACCAACCTGGCTGCCATCGCCGGTACGGCGCTGTGCTATTTCCTTTTTTATTCCATCAATGAATGGCTGTTCCGGCGCACCCAGTTCACCGAGGGCATCGCCTGGATCTACCTGCCGGCCGGCGTGCGCCTGATCTGCACGCTGCTCTTTGCCGAGGCCGGCTGCCTGGGGCTGCTGATCGGCTCGCTGGCCACCGCCGCCACCTATGCACTGTTTCCGCATGACCTCATCGCCGTGGCCGGCTACTGCCTGATTTCCGCCGGCGCACCCTATCTGGCCTACCGGCTCACGCTCTCGGGCATGGACCTCGGACGCAACCTGGACAATCTCAACACCACCCGGCTGATGGCCTGCATCCTGCTCTATGCGCTTTCCAACCCGCTGTTCCAGCTGATCTGGTTCGTCATGCGCGGGGTCTATCCGGATTTCTGGAGCGGCCTGATCGTCATGTCCATCGGCGATCTGTCGGGCTCCCTGATCGTGGTCTATCTCTGCAAGCTGCTGCTGTCCCTGCTGCCGCGCATGCCCCTGCGGCGTCCCTGAATGCAGTGCCGGTGCCTGTCGCCCGCAGGCGTCAACAGCCATCCCGTGGGCCAGTGAAGGCAACAATTTCTTCACCCGTCTTCACCCAAACCTACATGGTGTAATACGCACGACATATTTCCTCGCTACGCTGCGCATCGCTATAAAAACTATAGCGCTACAAATCGTATAACGAAGCTTCGAGGAGTGTGGCATGCGCAGTTGGGACGAACCCAAAAAACGGAAGGCCCGCGTCGAGATCATCCCGATGATCGACGTAATGATGTTCTTGCTGGTCTTCTTCGTACTGATCAGCCTGAACGTGATTCCGGCTCTGGGTCTGAAGACCCAGCTGCCCAGCTCGTCCTCCGCCCAGGACCTGAAACCCCAGACCAAGGCCATCATCACCATCGCCAAGGATGACGTGATCCAGGTCGATGGCGAGAACACCACGCTGGACGCGCTCACCGCACGCCTGGACAAGCTGCGCAAGGAAGGCGAAAAACTCAACCTCATCATCAACAGCGACCGTGGCGTGGAAGTGCAGCGCCTGGTCGACGTGATGGATACGCTCAAGAAGGGCGGTTTCGATTCCATCTCGATTGCCACCCGCAAGCCGTGATGATGAACGTCCCGCTCTTTTTCCGTTTCCGCGAACCGCTGGCCACGCTGCCCTCGCTGGTGGTGCTGGCGGTGCTGATCGCCGCCGGGGTACAGAAGGCCACCGAGTTGAAGCGCAAGGAAGATCCGCAGCCGGTACAGATCGCGCTGATGGAATTGCCGCCTCCGCCACCGCCGCAACCCAAGCCGCAGATCGAGCCGACGCCCAAGCCGGTAGAGCCGCCCAAGAAGCAGGATGCGCCCAAACCGGTAGCCAAACCGGCACCGGCCAAGCAAGCCCCGGCCCCGGTGGAACCGGCCACGCCGTCGTCGGAAGCACCCATCCTGCCGGCCACCAAGCCGCAGGCCAGCGCACCGGCCGCGCCCCCGGTGCAGGCTGCGCCGGTCGCGCCACCGGCACCGCCGCCGGTCAATACCGCCAACATCGAGCAGACCTACGTGGGCCAGTTGCGCGCGCATCTCAACAGCATCAAGCGCTATCCGACCGGACGCGAGGCCAGCACGCTGCGCCCGCAGGGCAAGGTGCGCGTGTGGTTCGTCCTCAAGCGCGATGGCAGCGTGGTCGACAGCGGCATCGAGAGCTCGTCCAATTCCATGCTGCTCGATGACGCCGCCCGCAAGACCATCAACCGCGCCAGCTTCGCGCCCTTCCCGGAAGACAGCTACAAGGGCGAAAGCACGCACCGGTTTACCGCCGATCTGGAATTCATTCCCGTCTGAGCCCGGGCCTCGCCAGGAGGCCGGCCAACCAGGCGCAACGATTTCAACACGCAGTCCAACAAACCCAGGGGAACATGACATGCAATGCAAACTCACCCGGCTGTCCTTGCTGATATCCGGGCTCTTCATGGCGGGCGCACCAGTCTTCGCCCAGACCACCGATGTAGGCACCGTGACCGTGCAAGGCGGCGGCAGCGCCAGTGCCGGCACAGCAGCGGCCACCGGCCTGATCCAGGCCGAGGATTCGCCCAAGGCACGCAGCTCGGTCAACCGTGACTACATCGAGAAGCAATCGCCCACCGGCACGCCCTACCAGATGATCAACCTGCTGCCGGGCGTGAACACCTACGACAACGACGGCACGGGCCTGTTCGGTGGCAACATCCGCGTGCGCGGCTTCAACAGTGACCAGCTGGGCTTCACCATCAACGGCGCGCCGGTCAACGACTCCGGCAACTTCGCGGTCTATCCGCAGGAGTACACCGAGCCGGACAACCTGTGCAACGTCTTCGTGACCCAGGGTTCGACCGACACCGAAGCCCCGCACGTGGGCGCCACCGGCGGCAACATCGGCATGACCTTCTGCGCACCGGAAGACGAGCAGCGCATCCGCCTGACCAATGCCTTCGGTTCCAACAGCCTCTGGAAGCGCTATGTGCGCTTCGACTCGGGCAAGCTGTTCGATGACAAGTTCAAGTTCTTCATCTCGTATTCCAAGACCACGGCCGACAAGTTCAAGGGTCCGGGCGGCGCCATCAAGGATCACGTCGACATCGGCACCAACTTCAACCTCGGCCAGGGCAGCTTCATCAATGCCAATCTGCTCTACAACCGCCAGCTCAACAACAACTATCGTTCGCTGACCAAGGCCCAGATCGCCCAGCTCGGCAGCAACGCCGACTACGGCAACGTCGTTCCGCAGCACCAGCCGGCCGTGGCCGGCACCGCGCAGAACGACACCACCTATGCGCCCAATGTAGCGGCCAACATCGCCAACAACGCCTACTACGCCTACAACCTCAATCCCTTCGAGAACTGGCTGGCCACCGTCAACGCGCACTTCCAGTTGAGCCCGACCTCCAGCATCGATGTCGATCCCTACTTCTGGTACGGCTTCGGCACCGGCGGCAACCAGCTGCAAACCGTTCGTGAAGGCGGCGTCTCGGGCGCCAGCCAGCTCGGTGGCGGCGCAGCCGACGTCAACGGCGACGGCGACCGTCTCGATACCGTCTATGCCTATGAAGGCAGCCGCACCCGCACCTACCGTCCGGGCGTGACCTTCAAGTTCAACCAGCAACTGGACAACCACCGCATCCTGGCCGGCTACTGGGTCGAACGCGCACGCCACCAGCAGACCGGTCCCTTCAGCCGCGTGGACAACAACGGCAACATCGCCGACCTGTGGCAGGACAATTCCGACCTGTGGCTGCGCAATGCCGATGGTTCCATCCTGCAGTACCGCGACACCATGACCATCAGCACGGCCCAGTCGATCTTCCTGCAAGACAGCATCAGCATGATGAACGACAAGCTCAACGTGCAAGTCGGCGGCCGCTATTCCTCCATCGACCGCGACTTCACCAACTACCCGAGCACCGGCTCCACCAGCGGCACCAACAGCTATTCCAGCGCCGGCTACTACAAGGTCAAGAAGACCTACGCCGACTTCCTGCCCAGCCTGGGCGTACGCTTCCAGCTCGATGAAAAGCAGTCGGTGTTCTTCAATGCGGCCAAGAACTTCAAGGCACCGGGCAACTTCTCCTACTTCGGCCTGCTCTCGGGCGGCACCATCGTCAATGGCCAGCTTGTCGGCGCCACCCAGCGCGACGTGCCGGTGGACAAGGAGACCTCCTGGAACTACGACCTCGGCTATCGCTACAACACCGAGAAGTGGATGGCCTCCGGTTCGCTGTTCTACATCGATTATCACAACCGCATCGCCAGCGCCTACAACCCGGACACCGCCAACAAGACCGACTACAACGTCGGCGACTCCACCTCGCACGGCCTGGAGCTGGAAACCGGTTATGCCTTCACCCGCAACCTGTCGATGTATGGCTCGCTGTCCTACATCAAGAGCAAGATGAAGCAGGACCTGCGCAACGGTTCCACGCAGTACCTGCCGACCTCGGGCAAGGAATTCCCGGATACGCCGAACTGGCTGTCGGGCCTGTCGCTGCAGTATCAACAGGATGGCTGGTACGTGTTCGGCCAAGGCAAGTACACCGGCCGCCGCTACACCACGCTGGTCAACGACGATTCGCTGGGTGGCTACACCGTGTTCAACGCCGGCGCCGGCATGACCTTCGCGTCCAGCACCTGGTTGAAAAAGCCGACCGTGCGTCTGAACCTGTACAACCTGTTCGACAAGCAGTACCTCAACCTCAACGGCGGCAGCGGCAGCCAGTTCACCACCAATGCCGTGGCAGTCAACGGTATCGCTGGCACCGCTCCTTCGCTCTACATCGGTGCCCCGCGCACCTTCACCGTTACCGTGACCGCGGATTTCTGATCGCGGCCTGAACCGGGGCGGCCTGCAGCAAGGGCCGCCCCACCACTGCAAGAGAGGCAAGCATGAACATGCAATTACTCCACGAACTGGCTTTCTACCTGATGTATGCCTGCGCTGCGCTGGCCATCTTCGTCATCGTCGAACGCGGCCTGTTCTTCGGCTACACCATGCGCCAGGCCAGCGGCCTTGAGCGTGCCATGACCCATGCGGTCCAGCACCTGCAGGAGCTGCCGGCCGAACTGACCACCCGCCCCAGCCTGCCGCTGGCACTGGTGTCGGACATCCTGGCCGAGAAACACCATCTGCATACCGAGAAGGATCTGGAAGACTTCAGCGAGTCGGTCTACATCGCCAAGCGCGGCGAAGTGCAGCAGCGCCTGTGGATCCTCGATACCATCGTCACGGCCGCACCCCTGCTGGGCCTGTTGGGCACCATCCTGGGTATCATCGATACCTTCAAGGCGCTGGCCGTGCAGGGCGTGTCCGATCCGGGCCAGGTGTCGCAAGGCATCGGTACGGCGCTGTATGCAACGGCACTGGGCATCGGCATTGCGGTGGTGGGCATGTTCTTCTTCAACCTGTTCCAGGAACGCATCGAACGCATCAACGATCACCTCAAGGTGCTGATGCTGCGCGCCTGCGTTGGCCGCCAGAACCAGCAGCCCAACCATCCGCTGCAGCCGCAGAACAGCCAGCAGCCGCAGGGCAAGCTGCACATCGCCTGAACGACTTCTGTCCCTTCTCCATGACCATGAAATCCGCTCCACGCCGTCTCCTCATCCGCCTGGCTGCCGCCTTCGGGGCAGCCCTCTCGCTGGCCGGCCCGGTCCATGCCGAGTTCGCCATTCCCGGCTTCGAGCTGGTCCACACGGTGCCGCGCGAGACCACCCTGGCCACGCCCGACCTGCGCGATGCGGCGCTGGTGTGGAAGGAGATGTTCGATGGGGCGCAGCGCGAGATCGTGTTCGGCCAGTTCTACGTGGCCGGGCAGGATGGCGAGGCGCTGGACGACATCATGGCGCACCTGGAAGCGGCCGGCCGGCGCGGCGTGAAGATCCGCTTCCTGATGGAGAAGAAGGGGGAATTCGCTTCGGTCCCGGCCACCATCGAGAAGCTCAAGCGCATTGCCAACCTGGAATTTCGCCAGATCGATTATTCCCGCATGACCGGCAACGGCATCATCCACGCCAAGTACTTCGTGGTCGATGGCCGCAGCGCCTATGTGGGCAGCCAGAACTTCGACTGGCGCTCCTTCTCGCACATCCACGAGACCGGACTGAAGATCACCGACCCGACCGTGGCCGCGCAGGTGCAGGCCATCTTCGAGATCGACTGGGCCGCGCAAGCCGCCATCGCCGCCGGGCAACCGCCGGCCGTGTCCAATCACGCCGTGGTGCCGGCCGACGTGGCGCGCGGCAACTACCTGGTGGCCAGCCCGAACGCCTTCAACCCGCCCGGGGTGGGCGACTCGCAAAGCGAACTGGTGCGCCTGATCGGGCAGGCGCAGCAAGAGGTGCGGGTGCAGTTGCTGGACTATGCCCCGCTGTCCTACGGCCCCAACCATACCCGGCCCTATTACGCCGTGATCGATGATGCCCTGCGCGCGGCCGCCACGCGTGGCGTGAAGATCAAGCTGATGGTGTCGAACTGGAATACCGAAGCCCCGGCGATCCGCTATCTGCAAAGCCTGGCGCTGCTGCCCAATGTGGAGATCCGCATCGTCACGCTGCCGCAGGCGTCTACCGGCTTCATCCCCTTTGCGCGGGTGATCCACACCAAGGCCATGAGCATCGATGGCCAGGTGGCCTGGATCGGCACCAGCAACTGGGCCGGCGGTTATCTGGACAATTCGCGCAATCTGGAAGTGGTGCTGCACGACGCCGCCATGGCGCAACGCGTGGCGGCCTTGCACGAACAGACCTGGAGTTCGGTTTATGCCCAGCCCATCGACGTGCTGAAGGTGTATCCGAAGCCGGCCAAGGGCAAGCCCTGAACCAAGGACCGCGCCTCAAGGGGCCTGAGATCAGAGGGCCACGCCCATCATCTGCCTGGCCAGTCCCACCAGGTCGAATACCGGACGCCCGGTCCGCTGCGCGATGGTGCCAGCGACGGGCGGCATGTTGGTACATTCCAGCAAGATCGTGCGCACTTGTGGCTGGGTAGCCACCAGTTGATCGGCGGCCGCCACCATCTCGGCATGAATGCGTTCCATGTCGCCCTGCGGCTGGTTACCGACGATCACGCGGGCAAATTCCGACTCCATCGGCATGCCGAGAATGGGCGACTCCATGCTGCCCCCCAGCGCGGCCAGATGCGCCTGGCCGAGACTGGCGGCGGAAGCGGTCAGGATACCCACGTGGCGCGCACCACCGAAGGCGTGATAGAGCGTGGGCAGCCAGCACAGGCTGGAACTGGCAAAGGGCACGTCGAGCGTGGCCGCGATGGTCTGCTGATGCAGCGCCAGGAACCCGCAACTGGTCACGATGGCCTGGCAGCCCTCCTGCTGCAGGGACTGCGCGGCCTCCACGAAATCGTCCACCATGCCGCTGGCGCGCTCGAAGATCACCTTCTGCGGCGACGCCCGGCTGACCTTGCGCAGGCGGGTCGGGAACGGAAAGGTCGCCGGATTCCCGATATCGCCCAGGGGACGTGGGAAAACGGTATCGAGCATGACGATGCCAAGCATGCGAGCCTCTGAAAAGTGAGATGGGATGCCCGGCATTCTAACCAATGCCGGGCAATCTGCTGCGGCAGGCTTAGCCCACGGCCAGCGGATCCTTGCCCATGGCCTTGATCCAGGAATACACCGGCGGACATTCATCGACGATGGACTCGGAGACGATATCGATGAGCACCGGTCCGTCGCTGGCAAAGGCTTCATCGAGTGCGGCCACCAGCTCGTCGGCATTGGCAGCGCGCAAGCCCTTCAGGCCAAAGCCTTGCGCGATGCGCGCCACGTCCAGCCGGGTGAAATCGACCGACAGGTATTGCGCATCGTTGTGCAGCTTTTGCAGTGCCTTGATCCAGCCGAAACAGCCATTGTTGAAATGCAGCAGCACCGCCGGCACTTGCAGGCGCGTCAGCGTTTCCAGTTCGCCACAGGACATCGAGAAAGAACCATCACCGAACAGGCCGATGGGTCGCACGTCCGGCCGTGCCAGCCAGGCGCCGACCACGGCCGGAATCGCATAGCCCAGGCCGCCGAAGGCACGCGGGATCACCAGCCGCGAACCGTCGCCCGGCAGGCGCAGGTAGCGCGTCATGTGCGGGGTGGGCGTGCCGGCGTCGGAGACCATGACCGCACGCGGCGGCAACCGCCGGTTCAGTTCCTGCACCACGCGCTGGGGCTTCAGCGGCAGGGCATCGCTGTGCAGATCGGCCTGGGCCTGTTCCCAGAACTGCCGGCGCAGGCTGTTGAGTTCACCATTCCAGGCACGCGGTTCGTGATCCAGTACCAGCGGCAGCAAGTCCTGCAATACCGAGCGCACATCTCCGGCGATGTTCAGATCATTGCGGCCGGTGTTGCCCAGGACGGCCGGGTCGATGTCCACCTGCACGCGCTTGCGCGTCTGCTTGTTGCTGGGGAAGGTCCAGCCGATGGTGACCACGGAGCCCATCTTGCAGCCCAGGTAGACCAGCAGGTCACTCTCCTCCACGGCACGCGCCGCATGGGGATGGAAACCATTGTCGCCAATCACGCCCAGCGCCAGCGGATGGTCGTCGGGCACGGCACCCTGGCCGGTGATGGTGGTGACCACGGCGGCATTGATCTTCTCGGCCAGGGCCAGCAGGGCTGCGCCGCCATTGGAGTGCATCACGCCGCCGCCGGCCACCAGCACCGGACGGCGCGCATCATCGAGCAGGCTCGCCAGCTGCCGCACCAGGTCCGCATCGGGACGCATGGGGAAGGCCGGGAAATGCCGGCATTCGGGCTCCGCATAGATGTCTTCCGGGGCACTGGCCGAGGCATGGGCCAGGATGTCTTCGGGGAAGGTCATGTGTACTGCGCCTGGCCGCCCCGAAGTCGCAGTGCGGAAGGCGCGTCGCACGGCTTCGGGAATCTTGGCCGTGGTCTTGACCTGGAAGGAGAGCTTGCACACCGGTTCAAACAGCTTGGCGTTGTCCAGCTCGGTAATCATGCCGCGCCCTTCGCCCTTGAGCGGGATATCGTTGGTCAGCAGGATCAGCGGGATGGAAGAACTGTTGGCCTCGGCCAGGCCGGGCAGCGAATACATCGCCCCTGCCCCGCTGGGACATTCGGCGACGCCGGGCTTGCCGCTGTAGCGCGCATAGGCGTCGGCCATGTAGAGCGCCGAACGCTCATCGCGCGCCATCACGTGACGCACCTTGCCGGAGCGGTTCAAGGCCTTGTAGAAAGCCACATTGGTATCGCCGGGAACACCGAAGATCACTTCCACGCCATAGTCTTCCAGCAGTTTCACGAGTACGTCTGCACCAGTCATTTTTTCTCCGTTTCGGTAGGGGTAAGTTGAGCCGTGTTCATTGATAACGGGCCAGGGTCAGGCCATCGATGTCGATGGCCGGGGCCGCGCCCGTCACCAGGTCCGCCACCACGCGGCCGGAGCCCAGCGACATGGCCCAGCCGGTCGAACCGTGGCCCAGGTTCAGGAACAGCTTGCCGACCGGTGTGGGGCCCAGCACCGGCGGTCCATCAGGTGTCATGGGACGGCGCCCGACCCAGAAGCGCGCTTCCTCCAGGTCGCCGGCCAGCGGGAACCAGTCCTGCATCACCTGGCGCAGCGTATGCAGGCAGGCCGCGCGCAACTGCAGGCGGTCGTCGCCCAGTTCGGCGGTGCCGGCTACCCGCACCACACCATCCATGCGGGTGATGGCGGTCTTGAGGGATTCATCCATGACGGCCGCGCGCGGGGCAGCCTCGGGAAGGCGGATGGGAATGGTGGCCGAATAGCCCTTGACCGGATACAGCGGCACGCGGATGCCCAGCGGGGCCAGCAACGCATGGCTGTCCACGCCGGCGGCCACCACCAGGGCATCGCAGTCCATCTGCTCGGCCCGGTTGGCGCTGCGCACCTGCAGGGCGCGCACCTCTCCGCCTTCGACCGAAATACCGCTGACCTGCGTGCCGAACCGGAACTGCACTCCCATCGCTTCACACAAGCGGCGCAACTGGCGCGCAAAGGCAGCGCAATCGCCGGCCTCGTCATCGGGCAGATACAGTCCCGAGCGGGGTTCGAGCCGCGCATGCTGCAAGCCCGGCTCGGTCGCCAGGCATTGCGCCGCCGTCATCCGCTGGTGGGCAATGCCGGCTTCTTCCAGCAAGGCCAGGGCCGGGGCCGCCATGTCTTCGTCGAAGCGGCTGCGAAAGAGCTGCAGGTAACCCTGGCTGCGGCCGTAATCGAAAGGATGCTGCGCCAGGAATTCATGCAGGCAGTCGCGGCTGTAATAGGCGATGCGCTGCATGCGCAGCTTGTTGCGGCGATAGCGCTCCAGTTCGCAATTGCCCAGCCACTGGCTGATCCAGCGCCATTGCCGCATGCTCAGGCGCGGCCGGAACACCACCGGTGAACTGGCCTTGAAGAGATACTTCAGGATCTTGCCCGGCATCCCCGGCGCGGCCCACGGCGTGACGTAGCCCGGCGCGATCACGCCGGCATTGCCGGCGCTGGTCTGGCAGGCCACGTCGGCCTCGCGTTCGATGAGCACGACCTCGACGCCGCGCGTGGCCAGCCAGTACGCGGTGGCCGTGCCGATGATGCCACCTCCGATGACGACGACTTTCATGTGGGCTGCACCTGCAAAAAAAGAGTGGAGCATGGGATGGACCGGCTGTGCCGCCGGCATGAAGACCGCAGTCTAGGGGGGAGTGCTGACACAAAAAAGGGCAAGAACGTCGAAATACTGGTCTAAACTGACGTAATGACGTGCCGTTTCGTCGTTTTGTAGTGTTTGACGTTTTTTCCTCCCTTTTGTGGAACCCACAGCATGATCAGACTCGACCAGCTGGACGACATCGATCGCCAGATCATTTCGGAATTGCAGATGAATGCGCGCGCCTCGGTGGCCGATATGGCACGCCGCCTCGACTTGGCGCGAACCACCATCATCGCCCGCGTGGAGCGTCTGGAAAAAAGCGGCGTCATCGCCGGCTACACCCTGAAGCTGGGGCGCGACGTGCTCGATCCCAGCCTGCAAGCCTACGTCGGCATCACCCTGCAGCCCAAGGCCGGCAAGGATGTGGTGCGGCGCTTCAACCGCATGCCGGAGGTCCATCAGCTGTGCGCCGTCAGCGGCGAGTTCGATTACGTGGCCTGGCTGCGCGTGAGCACACCGGAACAGCTCGATCGCATCCTGGACGAGATCGGCGAAATGGATGGCGTCATCAAGACCACGACCTCGGTGGTCCTGGCCCGCAAGATCGATCGCGGCGATGCGCCCAAGACCCGTTGAGCGGCCATCAATGACCGAACTATCCTGCATATCGACGAAGTAACACTACAAAATGTAGCGCAACGTCCTACTTTCTGACTATTTGTCCGTTTATTCTGTCCAGAAAGCTTCCTAGAATGAACCAGCCTCTTCGCCTCATTCATCAGGGAGTTTCATCATGCGCACAGTTCTATTGGGTTCCGGCCACATCGGCCAAACGATTGCACGACTGCTGTCCGACAGCGGCGACTACAGTGTCACCATCGCCGACCGCGATGCCCAGGCCTTGAAAGCCGTCAGTGCGCTCAACATCGAAAAGGCGGTGGTGGATTCCTCCGATGCCCGGGCACTGGAATCGCTGCTGCGCCCGGCCGACATCGTGATCAACGCCCTGCCCTATCACATGGCCGTGAAAGTGGCCGGGGCCGCGCGCAATACCGGCACGCACTACTTCGACCTGACCGAGGATGTGCAGGCCACCAAGGCCATCGCCGCCCTGGCCGCCGACGCACCCGTGGCCTTCATGCCGCAATGCGGTCTGGCACCGGGTTTCATCGGCATCGCCGCGCACCATCTGGCGGGTTCCTTCGATGAGGTGTACGACGTCAAGATGCGTGTGGGTGCGCTGCCCCAGTATCCGACCAACGAACTCAAATACAACCTCACCTGGAGCGTGGACGGGCTGGTCAATGAATACTGCCATCCCTGTGAAGCCTTGCGCGATGGCGTCAAGGTCGCCGTCGATCCGCTGGCCGACATCGAGCATTTTTCCCTGGATGGCGTGGAGTACGAAGCCTTCAATACCTCCGGTGGCCTCGGTACGCTCTGTGAAACCCTGGCCGGCCGCATCCGCAATCTCGACTACAAGTCGGTGCGCTATCCCGGCCACCAGCAGCGCATGAAATTCCTGCTCAGCGACCTCGGTCTCAAGCACGATCAGGAACTGCTCAAGAACATCCTGCGCAAGGCGGTGCCGACCACGATGCAGGATGTGGTGCTGGTCTTCGTCACCGTCAGCGGCATGCGTGGCGACAAGTTCGTGCAGGAAGTCTTCACCCGCAAGATCTTCGCCATTCATGAGGAAGGACGCTACGAAAGCGCCATCCAGAGCACCACCGCCTCCGGCGTCTGTACCGCCGTGGATCTGTTCCGCCAGGGCAAACTGCCGCAGCGCGGCTTCATCAGCCAGGAGGCGATCAGCCTGCCGGATTTCCTGGCCAACCGCTTCGGCCAGGTCTACGCCTGATCCCCGCGCCGCGAGCGTCCTCCATGTCTGCTCCCCGACATCCCGGCCTGGAGGACGAGCGCGCCGCCCCCGGCCTTCGCCTGCATGAGGCCAGTTGCCATTGCGGCGCGGTGCGCTTCCGTTTCCTCTCCCATATCGAGGAGGTGGTCCAATGCAATTGCTCCTACTGCGTGCGCAAGGGCGCGCTGCATCATCGCATCGATGCCGCCCGCTTCGAACTGCTGGCCGGTGCACCGCTCCTGAGCCAGTACCGCTTCGGCACCCTGCGCGCCACCCATTTCTTCTGCCGTTTGTGCGGTACGCATACCCATTGCCACCCCCGCTCGGCCCCTGCGCAGATCAACGTCAACGTGCGCTGCATAGAGGATGTGCACACCTGGCTGGCAGCAGTGCGCGTGCGCGATCATGACGGCCGTGCGTGGACGCTCGATTCTCCGTGACGCCGATGGCGTTGCGGTTTGCACTGCAGCGTGCGTAGAACCGCATCAGAGCAGATAATTGTTTAAATAATTTCGCGGCAGGTTGCTGCCTCATCTCCGGCAGCCGCTGCGATAGCGACAAGAAGAGCCATCACGACGACCAGCAAAGAGCATCCAGCCTTCGTACTCCATCACCGTGGTGCAGACCCGAACGATCATGGTGCAGCCGGCCTTGCAAAAGACGCTGGCAGGGACCGTGCCGCATCGATGTTCCCTACGGATGGATGGCATGAAAATCGCTAGGTCGGAGCAGCTTGCAATGAGCGTTGCGCCGACTTTTTTATCGACATCAGCAAGCACGAGCCACGACCCACCCTACCAGGAGACCCACATGAGCATTTCCCGCAGACACTTCCTCCACTCGGCGCTGGCCGGCACTGCCGTCCTGAGCTTGCCGGAGGTCTTCGCGCAGGACATCGAATCGACCATGGCGCGCGTCAAGCGCACCGGCAAGCTGCGCCTGGGTGCCATCAACGGCGCCATCCCGTATTTCAACAAGGATCTGGTCACGCAGGAGTGGAAAGGATTCTGCGCCGACTTCGGCCGCGACCTGGCCAAGTATCTCAATGCCGAAGTCGAATGGGTCGAGACCACCTGGGGCAATGCGGTGCTGGACGTGCAGACCAACAAGATCGATGCACAGCTGGCGATGGCGCCGACACCACAGCGGCGCGAAGTGGTCGATTTCAGCAATCCGCTCTACAACAACATCAATACCGTCGTGGCTCGCAAGGGACTGGAATTCAAGGCCTGGGAAGATCTCAACAAACCCGAGATCAAGGTGGCCGTGGACGTCGGCTCCTCGCACGATCAGCTGGTCACGCGCATCCTGCCCAAGGCCACCATCCTGCGCTTCGAGACCTCGGCTGCCGCCACCATGGCGCTGCAATCCGGACGTGCCGACTGCCAGGTGCTGGTGGTGTTGCTGTCGACCTCGCTGCTGGTGAAGCTGCCCAACATCGGCCACATCGTCTTCCCCACCCCGGATGAAACGGCACCGACCAACATCGGCATCCGCAAGCAGGCCGACCAGAGTTTCGTGACGGCCGTCAACGCCTGGCTGGAGCAATCGCGCAAGGCCGGCCGTATTCGCGAGATCATCGTGGCCAACATGGAAAACCTCGCCAAGGTGCCGCCGACGGCCTTCCCCCCGCAACTCAAGTTCTGAGGAGCCGTCCATGTACAGTTGGGATTTCGGGATGCTGTGGCAGTACCGCAGCATCATCGTCTCGGGCGTGCTCACCACGGTGCTCTTCACCATCGTCGTGGTCATCACCGGGATGGCCGTCGGCGTGGTGGTCGGCCTGGGCCGGGTGTCGTCCAACCGCACCGTGTGCGGTGTGCTGCGCGGCTATGTGGAAGTGTTTCGCTGTACGCCGGTGCTGGTGCAACTGATCTGGTTCTACTATGCCCTGCCGGTGCTGCTGGGCATCGAGCTGTCGCCGTGGATGGCGGCGGCGCTGGCGTTGACGCTCTATGGCGGCGCTTTCTACTCCGAGATCGTGCGCGGCGGAATCGTCTCCATCGATGCCGGACAGACCGAGGCGGGCCAGGCCATCGGCATGACGCGCTGGCAGGTCATGCGGCGCCTGGTGCTGCCGCAGGCGTTCCGGCGCATGACACCGCCGCTGGTCAGCCAGTCCATCATGCAGTTGAAGAACACTTCGCTGCTGTCGGTGCTGGCCGTGCCCGACCTGGTTTACCAGGGCCAGCTGATCGCCCATGACACCTACCGTCCACTGGAAATCTACACGCTGGTGGCGGTGCTGTATTTCGTCATCCTGTTCCCTGCGACGGTGGTGGCCAAGCGGCTCGAATTCCATCAGATCAAGGCTTGAGGACGCGCCATGAACAAACCCAACATGATTTCAGTACGCGGCTTGAAGAAGTCCTTTGGCGAACAGACCGTGCTCAGGGACATCCATCTCGAGATCGCCAGGGGCGAAGTGGTCGCCCTGATCGGTCCCTCGGGCTCGGGCAAGTCCACCCTGCTGCGCTGCCTGAACCTGCTGGCCACGCCCGATCACGGCGTCATCAAGATCGGCGGCGAGTGTTTCGACTTCGACCAGACCGTACCCGCCACGCTGAGCGACCGGACCATGGCGCGCTTCCGGGCACAGACGGGCATGGTGTTCCAGCACTTCAACCTGTTCCCCCACATGACGGTGGTGCAAAACGTCATGGAAGGTCCGGTGACCGTACTGCGCCACCCCAAGGCCCATGCGCGCACCCAGGCGATGAAGCTGCTGGCGCAGGTCGGCCTGGCGGAGAAGGCCGGGATGTATCCCGAGAAGCTCTCCGGCGGCCAGAAGCAGCGCGTGGCCATCGCCCGCGCGCTGGCCATGGACCCGGAAGTGATGCTATTCGACGAAGCCACCTCGGCACTCGATCCCGAGCTGGTCGGGGAAGTCCTCAACGTCATCAAGCAACTGGCCGAGCGCGGCATGACGATGATCCTGGTCACGCATGAAATCGCTTTTGCGCGCGAGGTGGCCGACAAGGTGATCTTCATGCGCGATGGCGTGGTGGTGGAAGCCGGACCCCCTGCCCAGGTGATCGATGCACCGACCCAGCCCGCCACCCAGGCCTTCCTGGCGCGGGTGCACAAGATCGCGGCCTGATCCGGGGAAGCATCTCCGACGCGAGCCAAAGACCGGCTGCGGCCGGTCTTTCTTCATCTGGAGCAACGTATACATAACGTCTAATTTTAGATAATATGTATCACATGAGCTCCCGTTCCCGCAAAAAGAAACCCGACCGCCCCGACCACGCCCTGCTGCTCTCGCAACTGCAGCAGGTCGCCCTGGGCCTGGGCCAGACCTTCGCGCCTTTCTGCGAAGTGGTGCTGCATGACCTGCGCGATGCCGACCATTCCATCGTCGCCCTGCACAACAACCTGTCCGGACGCGAAGTGGGCGATGCCACCACCGAGCTGGGGCTGGCGCGCATTGCCGACGAGAGCTATCCGCAGGTCCTGAGCAACTACGCCAACACCCTGCCCGACGGACGCCAGGCCAAGAGCAGTTCGATCGGCATCAAGGATGCCGACGGCAAATACGTCGCGGCGCTGTGCATGAACATCGACCTGACGCTCTTCGGCGCGCTGCAGGGCATGCTGCGCCAGTTCGGCGGTATCGACGGCGCAGTGCGCGTGGCCGAGACGCTGGAGCCGGCCGGGGCCGATGCCCTGCGCAGCCGCATCGATGCCTTTGCCGCACGGCTGTCCACGACGCCGCGCAGCCTCAAGGCCTGTGACCGCCGCCTGCTCATGCGCGAACTGCGCCAGTCCGGTTGCATGGACGTGCGGCGCGCTGCCGAGATCGTGGCGGCGCATCTGGGGGTGTCGCGCGCCACTGTCTACAACGACGAGAAGGATTGACCGCGCTGGCCGTGTGCGTCCGTGCTCATCATTTCACCTTTCCATTCCACTTGAAGGAAACCACATGATCCCGCTCTCCAGTCCTACCGAATTGCCTGGCTTCGCCGACGTCCTGCTGGCTGCCGAACGCATCAAGCCCTGGGCCCACAAGACGCCGGTGCTGCGCTCGCGCACGGCTGATGCGGAAGTGGGCGCGCAACTGTTCTTCAAGTGCGAAAACTTCCAGCGCATGGGCGCCTTCAAGTTCCGCGGTGCCATGAACGCGCTGTCCCAGTTTGATGCCGACCAGCGCAAGCATGGCGTGATCACCTTCTCCTCCGGCAACCACGCCCAGGGTACGGCGCTGGCTGCGCAACTGCTGGGCATCCCGGCCGTGATCGTGATGCCCGAAGATGCACCTGCCGCCAAGGTCGCGGCCACGCGTGGTTATGGTGCCGAGGTGGTGACGTATGACCGCTACACCGAAGACCGCGAAGCCATCGGCGCGCGCCTGGCCGCCGAGCGCAAGATGACGCTGATCCCGCCCTACGATCATCCGCACGTGATGGCCGGACAAGGCACCGCCACCCTGGAACTGCTGCAGGAAACCGGTCCGCTGGACGCGCTCTTCGTCTGCCTGGGCGGTGGCGGCCTGCTCTCCGGTGCCGCCCTGGCGGCGCGTGCGCTGTCGCCGGACTGCAAGATCTACGGCGTGGAGCCGGAAGCGGGCAACGATGGCCAGCAATCGCTGCGCGCCGGCCAGATCGTGCATATCGATACTCCCAAGACCATTGCCGATGGCGCGCAGACGCAGCACCTGGGCAAGTACACCTTCGAGGTCATCCGCCAGCTGGTGGACGACATCCATACCGTGACCGATGCCGAACTGATCGCCGGCCTGCGCTTCTTTGCCGAGCGCATGAAGATGGTGGTCGAACCCACCGGCTGCCTCGGCTTTGCCGCCGCCAGGAAGCTCAGGGAACAGCTGCAGGGCAAGCGCGTGGGCGTCATCATCAGCGGCGGCAACATCGACCTGGGCAAGCTCTCGGGCTATCTGGCCTAATCATTTCCCCCAATATGACGGACGGCCGATCTGGCCTACAGTGACACGTTCCGAGCAGCTGCTGTCCATCCCGCCACCCACTTACAAGGACTTGAACCACCATGCCCCATCTCGTTATGGAATACACCGGCAATCTCGCCATCGACGTGCAGCCTACCCTGCTAAAGCTCAACCAGGCGCTGGTGGCCAGCGGCCACTTTGAAGAGAACGCCATCAAGGCGCGTGCGGTACGTCTGGACGATTATCTGGTCGGCACCGCCTCCGAAGCCAGGCGTGCCTTCGTGGCGCTGCGCCTGGCCATCCTGACCGGACGCACGCTGGAAGAAAAGAAGTCGGTGTCCGACCTGCTGGGCGCGGCCATCCAGAAGGACCAGAGCTGGCCCAAGGACGTCCAGGTGCAGATCACCGTGGAGATCGTCGACATGCAGCGTGAGACCTATTTCAAGGTCAGCCTGCAATAAGACTACCGCTGAGCCCGCTGTGAACAGGCCCCAGAAGCGCAAAAGCCGTCCGGTGCAGACCGGGCGGCTTTCTTGTTGATGAGCGGACGTGCCGCGCGATGCTGTTCTTGTGATGCCGCGCGGCGGTGTACTCAGTACATCAGGGGGCCAGTGCCGGTTCGCGCAGGACTTCGCGGAACTGCACCACGTTGCCTTCCGGATCGAAGCCATCGCAGGCGCGGAAATCCGGGCCACTCCACTCGGACCCGGCCGGTTTCATGCCACCGCCGAGCTGTTCCGCACTGAGGCGCACCTGTGCAAGCGAACGGACCGGCAGGAAGAGCTTGACGGGGACATTCTCGCGCAATACCGGCGGTGAACTGATCTCTACCTTGGCGGCGCTGGCCGGTGGGATCGCATGAATCACCAGCAGGAAATCCTCGGCTTCGATCACTACCTTCTCGGCCTGGGCCTGCTTGGGAACCACCGCCAGCACCCGCGCATAAAACGCGGCGAGGCGGGCTACATCTTTGGCGAACAGGACTGCGCCTGCTTTGGGCTGGGTCGACATCTCTGCTTTCAAAAACGTTGATCGGATCAAACAAGGAACGGCAGAGTTTATGGAGGACTCCAGCGCTTTGCAAGCATTTCGTCACTCCTTGGCGACATCGTTTTGTCGTGTTGCAGCGACGCTCTTCTGTCGTTGTTCGCGCAACATATTGCAGAGCAATATAGGAATCCACTGACACGCGAAAGTGGCGCCGTCCGATGTCCATTTCCCGCCAAAAAATCTATCGTCATGCATTGCCGGGAAGAGGCTAATAAAACGTCAATTGTCAGCATGATCAGCCAAGCTGTTTGTATGTGATCGGAATGGCATCCTTTGCGCCAAAAGCGCGAATAATTTGTAAGAGGATGTTCCAAACCGGTTTACTTCAGAATTTGATCTGCTACCTTTGATGTCGCAGGGCAACATGATGTGCAGTGAAGAAAAAGAAAAATATTTCCGCTTGCGCACCACCATGCCGCGCCGTCCTCCCTACCGCATTCCACGATGCACTGACGGCGACCGACCCGACCATAACGCAACACAACCCTCACGAGTAACGCGCCATGAACATTCGAGACCTGCACGCTCAGTACACTCCCGAACGCTCCATTTTCAAGCGTAGCCAGTCCGTCCAATCCGTCCTCAACGACCGTCCCGGCGACCGTATCGAACTCGCGCATACCGACAGCGATGCCGATGCCTGGTTGGAGCCGGCCTTGTCGGACTTCATCTCGCTGGCCTCGAGCGTGTGCGGCACGCCCATGGGCATGTTCAGCCAGTTGCACGCCGACATCGGACTTCAGCATCCTTACCTCTCGGTCAACAATGGCCGTGGCGACGCGCGCAATCAATGGTGGCGCTTCCCGGGCCAGACCGGTGTGCTGCGCAATGCGGTGGACTTCTCTCTGTGCGAAATGGCCGTGCGCACGCCGGGCGAGGTTACCGAAGTATGCGACCTGAGCAGCGATGTGCGCTTTGCTGCCAGCGCACTGGCGCGCGGCAATCCGGCTGTGCGTTTTTATGCAGGCGTGCCGCTGGTGTCGGGCAATGGCGACATCCTGGGCACGCTGTGCGTGATGGACCGCGTCCCACGCACGCTGAGCCCGGCGCAGCGCGACGCCTTCCAGAAGCTGGGGCGCCAGCTCGAAGCGCAACTGGACAGCCATCGTGCCATGCAGAAGCTGGAACGGCAGACCATGACCGATGCGCTGACTGGCATCGGCAACCGCCGCAGTTTTGACTCGCGCCTGCGCGAAGAATGGACACGCCATCTGCGCAATGCCCGTCCGCTGACCATGCTGATGGTGGACGTGGACTACTTCAAGCAATACAACGACACGTACGGCCACCCGGCCGGTGATGCGCTGCTGGTACAACTGGCCCGTGTGCTGCGTTCACCGCTGCGTGCCAGCGATTTCCTGGCACGCTATGGTGGTGACGAGTTCTCGCTAATCCTGCCGGACACCGATGAGACCGGTGCTCACCAGGTATCCGAACGGATCAAGCAGTCGGTGGCACGGGTGAAGTGGCCGCACACCGATATCGAGATCAGCCTGGGCGCTGCCACAGTGACGCCTTCGGAAATGTGCGACTTCAGCGCCTTGCTGCACGCGGCTGACCAGGCCATGTATCAGCGCAAGCATGGGCGTAATCCGCGCAATGCGTGATCAATGACGGCGCGGGGGAGTAGAGCCCCCGGTCTTCTCCGTTCGTGCATGAGACAAACGCCACTGTTCATGCAGCGGCGTTTGTCATTTGAGGTGTCCTCATCAAGCAGCACCGCTATTGGACAGCGTGGAGATCAGCACGGCACCGCAGGTGACCCGATGACCTTCGAAAGCGACTGAGATGCCATCGACCTGGATGGCCGGATGTCCCTCGACGATGACGCAATCCGCGTGTCCCTTGATGGGACAGGAACAACGGTCGCCAACGCGCGCGACAGCCTTTTCTCTCACCTGTACGCGCGTGTTGGCACTGATGACCTTGCCACCGTGGCTGGTGGGGTCGCCTAGACGGATGACGCCCTTCATCTTGATCTCCGTGTTGTCGACATGGATGACTCGCTGCTCAGTCCGAGTAGCCTTGCATATAGGTCTTCCAGTCAAGGTCTTTTCTCAACCCCCACCAAGGCAGGTAGGCATAGCCCTCTCCCCGTGCGCGGAACCAGTTTTTCTCCGGATCGAAAACACGGGCACGATCAGGTGGCGTCACCACCACAGCTGTAGCTTTATCCGCCTCAGTCGTGCCTGCCACCATCACAGGCTTGCCCTTGTGATGAGCCCATGCGATGGCCAGCGCGACATTCGTGATCGCCGTTCCAGCACGCATGTCACCCAGCAGTTGCGGTGTATTGAAGGTCTGCTTGAGCACGTCCAGTTCAGGCAAGCTCTGCGTCATGGCCTGCGCCAGCGTGCCGATGCGGCGGCCAGCTTCTTCGCTGCCTTTGCCGGCATCGTGGATGACGTAACGAATGTCGCAAGGTGAGATGGACGCCTGTTCGTCGGCTGCCTGGATTGCGCTTTTCCACGCGCTTGCGGTACGGCTTTCACCTTCAGTGGTAGCGAAGTCCCCGACGTTACGAACTGCAGGGCGGGAGATCCATGCAAGAGGTTCGCGGCCTGTCTCGAACTTGGGACCGGCCAGGATCAGCAAGGTACAGTTCTCGCTGATCCGACCATATTCGGGAAACTCGGGCGCATCCATGTTCATGACCCAGACGGTTTTGTCGGGGTGGGCTTCCAGATAATCCATCCCGGCTGCCAGGGAGGTGAAACCGGCGCTGGCGCCGCCTCTGACGAGGTTCACATCGGCGGGGATATTCGCAGTGGATAGCTCGGGGTTGTAGAACACAAACTCTGCGTTAAAAGCCTTGCGTATGCGCTCCGCTGCATTCTCGGATGTCAACATGGGGACATCCGGAATCGCAAATTCGACGCGGATGCCGTGTAGCTCTCGCCACTCCTTTCGTTTCTCCGGTTGGATCGTGTAGAAGTAGTTGCCGTTGAGCGCGTACTGACGGCCGATAGGCTTGACGATTTCTTCTACGTAATCGGATAGGTAGCCTGGGAAGACGCTGCTTCCATCCTCAAAGACACTTTCCCTATCGAAATTGAAGCTTAAGGGAGCAATCTTCTGTATGGTCGTGAATGTCTCGGGATCTCTCTTCACCTCATCGTCGTCTTTATTCGGCTTAACTATGCCAAGCGTCCAGAGCAGTTGCCATTCGGTAGGATAGTCTCTTCTTATCAACGGGTTGAGCCATTGAACACCTACGACCTGCGCCTTGAAGTGCTCGGCGTTCACCAATACAGGCGACCCGTTCACTTCTGTGGCTCTGGAAGAACGATGCATGACCGCAGTTACGATCAGCACCACCAATGCCGCAATAGATAGCGGCAGGAATATCAACCGGTTCATCAGATCTCCTGTTACCCAATGACGGGGTTGTTCTTGATCAAGGAAATACATCCTTCCCAAGCTGACAAAAAACAGCATCGCTTTCCCCGGCCTGCATGACGAAGGCCCGCGGTGGATAGGTGTTGTGCAAGCCACTGGTGTGCCAACGCAAGGCGGCGGCCAGGACGCTATTGTCCTGGCGATGCTCAGTGAGTATCTGCTCGCTGATGTCCAGTACCGAACGGTCACAGAAGACGCGCCAGGTCTTGCGCTGCTCGAGCAGATGCAGTGCATCGCAGAGCTCGATCTCGAACAGCACCGCGCCGGCTTCCGAGTGGACTTGCCGCACGGCGCTGGCCAGGCCGCACACCAATGCTGTGCTCCCTTCGGCATCCTTCACGGAAAAGCCGACGGGAAGTCCTTGCAGGTCGTGGATAGCGATATCCAATGTGCTGCTGGCGCACTGCAGGCGGTAAAGCACGTTGCCGCAGACAGCTTCCGTTCCGCTGACCTGCAAGGCGACCAGATGCTGCACGAGCGCAGGTGCAGAGGGAGGCAGGTGCAGCCTCAGCAGACGACGCTCGTGCGTCAGGAGATTGAACAGCGCACCGAGGGGCGCAGAGGTCATCGAGGAGGTGACTGTCATGGTCCAAACGCAGAGCCGGGAAAGCCCTGCATGCTACCGAACAGCCTGCCGAAATCATTTAGTAGATTTTCTAAATTTTGGCTTCATTGCTACCGCCCCTCGACCACGGACAAGGGAGATGTTTTGCTCAATTGCCGGTCTTCACTGAACGAAGCAAAGCTACGGCCACCAGCATCGACAGGCCCACGACAATCGCCCCTGCCAGATACACGCTCTGTACCCCCGCATGACTGGCCAGCGCACCCGCCAAGGGGCTGGTGATGCCCAGCGACAGATCGAGGAAAGCCACATAGGCCCCCATGGCCAAGCCGCGCGTCTGCGGCGGTGCGCGGCGCATGGCCTCGACGCCGAAACCGGGGAACACCAGCGAATAGCCAAACCCGGTCAGCGCGGCACCCGCATAAGCCATCCACGCCGTCCCCGCCTGCCAGATCAGCAGCTGGCCCAGCACTTCAATGACCACGCAGACCAGCGCCACCCTGGCACCACCGATCTGATCCGGCAGATGGGCAAAGAACAGGCGTGCCACGATGAAGGCGATGCCGAAACTGGTGAAGGCCAGCGAGGAATCCCCCCACGAACGGGCCGCAAACAGCAAGGCGATGAAGGCCGTGATGACGCCAAACCCCACGCTGGACAAGGCCAGTCCCAAGCCCGGCTGCCACACCGCGCCCAGCACCTTGTAGAAGGGCGTGCGCCGCGCCGCGCTGGCAGCCACGCTGCGCTGCGGACTGACAACCAGCAGTGCCAGCAGGGGCAGCGCCACGCTCACGCCGGCAATCGCCGCAAAACCACCGGCATGGCTGATCGCCACGCCCAGCGGCGCGCCGCCCGCCATGGCGGCATAGATGGCGATGCCCAGCCAGGCCATGACCTTGCCGCCATGCTGCGGCCCGACCAGCGCGATGCCCCAGCCCATGGTACCGGTGACGACCAGGCTTTCGCCGAGTGCCAGCAGGATGCGTCCGGCCAGCAGCACCGCCACCGACACCACAGGTTGATCCAGCCAGAGCAGTGACACCAGATAGATCAGCCCGGAGCAGGCCGCTGCCAGGAAGCCGCCCACCACGGCACGCTTGGACCCGCGCAGGTCGGCCACGTTGCCGGCCCAGGCGCGCGAGAGCAAGGCCGCCGCAAACTGCGCACCGACCACGATACCGACCACGGTGGCGTTCATGCCCAGGGCATCCTTGAGGTGCAAGGGCAGCACCGGCAATTGCAAGCCGATGGTGAGAAAGGCGATGAAGACCGCCAGCGTCAGCGGTGCGAGTGCCAGGAAGATCCGCACGCCGCTGCCGGCGCTGGGAGGGGGCGTGAGGGAGATGGGCTGGTCAGCCGGTTTTCCGTTCATGGGAATACCTCGAAGAAAAGTGTGGAATGGAGTATGCAGAGATCCCGCGCAGCGCCGCATTGATGAGACCCGCGCCGCGCAGTAGAATGCGACGAATCCGTCACATCCTGTCGCGTTGCAGTATGCGATTGATTCGTCAGGTTTCCTAGTCGCATTTCAATTCCGCCTTTTTTCTTCTCCTTCGATGCCATGAGCAAGCCCCGCCGCCCCCAGATTTCGCTACGCAAGACGCCCCAGCAAGCCCGTTCCACCGAGCTGGTGGCAGCCATCCTGGAGGCGGCTGTTCAGGTTTTGCTGCGCGAAGGCGCGCCGCGTTTCACCACGGCGCGCGTAGCCGAGCGGGCGGGGGTGAGCGTGGGATCGGTGTATCAGTATTTCCCCAACAAGGCCGCCATCCTGTTTCGCCTGCAGGCCGATGAATGGCAGCAGACCACGGAGATGGTGCGCCAGCTGTTGCAGGACGCGTGCAAGCCGCCGCTGCGGCGCCTGCGCGAACTGGTGCATGCCTTCCTGCGCAGCGAATTCGAGGAAGCCCAGATCAGGATGGCGCTGGCCGATGCCGCGCCGCTCTATCGCGATGCCCGAGAGGCTGAGGAGATGCGCCATGCCTGGGACGGCATCATCGCGCAGTTCATGCGCGAAGCCTTGCCGGGGGTCGCTGCGCCAAAGCGCAAGCGCGCAGGCGAACTGCTCATGACCACCCTTGCGACGGCGGGAGAACATCTCTCGCGCGGCACCCCGCCGGCCAAGGAAGTGCGTGCCTATGGCGACGCCATGGCCGACATGTTCTGTGCGTATCTGGAGAGCTTGCTGCCGCGTTGATGCGGGCTTCAGCCCTTGCGCTTGCGCGGCGCCGCCGTGGAGGCGCGTTCCACCAGTTGCGGCGTGGCCGTCACGCGCATCACGGGCGAGGCGCTGCGGCGCTCGATGAGGGCCAGCAACAGGTCGATGGACATGCGCGCCGCGTCCGCCGTCGGCACCGCCACCGTGGTCAAGGCGGGCCGTGAGACGCGCGCCCACTGGATATCGGTGATGCCGATTACGGAAATGTCGCGTGGCACGTTCAGGCCGAGGTCGGCGATGGCATTCATCGCACCCAGCGCGGGCAGGTCATTGCTGGCAAAGATGGCGGTCAGTTGCGGCTTCTCGCGCAGCAGCGCCATCGTGGCCTGGTAGCCTGCCTCGACCGTATCGCCGATATAGCGGGCACTCTGCAGGGTGTGCTTGACGCCTGCGGCGGCACAGGCCTCGACGAAGCCGCGATAGCGCTCAGCGTGGATGCCGCTCTTCTTGCTGCCGACCAGCGCTCCGATGTGGCGATGACCCAGCCCCAGCAAGTGCTGCGCAGCGATGGCCCCGGCTGCAAAGAAATCCACTGCGATGCAGGGCAGCTCGGGCGGTGCATCCGGTTTTTCCCACATGCACAGCACCACGGGAGCACCGCGCTGCTCGGTCTTCTTCAACTCGTCCATGGGCAGGTTGGCATTCATGATGAGTACGCCGTCCGAGAGCGTACCGGCGATCTGGTCCAGATAGGCACGGCCGGTATCGGGGTCGTCGTTGGTATTGCAGACGATCAGGAAACGGCCGCGCTCGCGCGCCGCGCGCTCGGCGGCCAGCGCGAATTCCGGATAGAAGGGGTTGGCGATGCTGGAGACCACCAGCGCCAGTGTCGGTGCGCGGCCTTCGGCCAGTGCACGGGCAGTGAGGTGCGGACGATAGCCGAGCTGGGCGACGGCATCGAGCACGCGCTGGCGGGTCTGCTCGCCAACCTTGCCGCGCTGGCGCAAGACGTTGGACACAGTGGCCGAGGTAACACCGGCCAGACGGGCAACTTCGGATAAGGTGGTCATGGGTACGTGGAATTGGAGGCCCTCGCATTCAATCCGCTTATGCCTGGCTTGTCAACGCGCGCGCCTTGCCGGGGCAGGCTCATCGGTAGCGATGCCCCGCGGAAATGGCAAATGATTTACGCGGCGTACAGCGTGTTTCCTGACAAAAAGCTGGCAGGGTGCGGTTACAGGATTGTTGTTGCACGGGGCATGCAAGATGGGTATGATCGACCAAAATATTTGCCAACCGAAGACGGCAACACGCTCAGAACAACGACGTGGAGACAACCCCCGATTGCATGCAGGAAACTCAAGCGATCTTTTTTTTGGCTCACTTGATTAAGCGCTTAACCTGACGCCACCTCTGCCTCCTGGCGCCCTGCCCTGCAATCCATTTCTGTTAGGAAAACGTGATGGCCAGCATCAGCTTGCGTGCAGCACAAAAAGCCTACGGCGACGCACCGCCGGTGATCCGCAATGTCGACCTCGACATTGGCGAACATGAATTCTGTGTCTTCCTCGGTCCGTCCGGCTGCGGCAAATCCACCCTCCTGCGCAGCATCGCGGGGCTGGAAGATCTCACCAGCGGCGACCTCTTCATCGGCGGCAAGCGCGTCAACGATGTGCCTTCGGCACAGCGTTCGGTAGCGATGGTGTTCCAGAGCTATGCGCTGTTCCCGCACATGACGGTGTATGAAAACATGAGCTTCGGCCTGACACTGGCCAAGCTGCCCAAGGCCGAGATCGAACAGAAGGTGCGCGAGGCCGCCCGCATCCTGCAGCTGGAAGAACTGCTGCAGCGCAAGCCCAAGGAACTCTCCGGTGGCCAGCGCCAGCGCGTGGCCATCGGCCGCGCCATCGTGCGGCGTCCGGGCGTATTCCTGTTCGATGAACCGCTGTCGAACCTGGACGCCACCCTGCGCAGCCAGACCCGCATCGAGATCGCCCGCCTGCATCGCCAGTTCGAGCGGGCCAGCGTGGTCTACGTCACCCACGACCAGGTGGAAGCGATGACCCTGGCCGACCGCATCGTGCTGCTGCATGCCGGTGCCGATACCCAGCGCTTTGGCAGCATCGCCCAGGTGGGCGCACCCATGGAGCTGTATCACCATCCGCGCAATCGCTTCGTGGCGGGCTTCATCGGTTCGCCGCGCATGAACTTCCTGCCGGCGCAGGTGGTGAGCGCCCAGGAGCAGGGCATCCTGGTACGTCTGCAGCACAGTGAAGAAACCCTGCTGGTGGCCGCGCAAGGTGCAGTACAGCCGGGCCAGGCGGTGACGCTGGGCGTGCGCCCCGAACACATGGAGATCGGCACGCAAGGCCAGTACGGCATCACCCGCGAAGTGATGCTGGTGGAACGCCTGGGCGAACAGACCTACGTGCATCTGGACGAACCAGCCGGCCAGCCGCTGGTGGCCAAGGCACCGGGCGACGCCCGCATTGCGCGCGGCGAACGCCTGCGCGTATCGGTTGCGCCCGGCTGCGCCTATCTGTTCGACCAGGACGGCATGGCGCTGGCGCGCACGCAGGTTCATCCGGGCCTGGCCGCCGCAGCCTGAACAGGCGCGGTCGCCATCCCTCCTCTCTCCACGCTTCACTACCGCTAAGGAACCACGATCATGTCGTTACGATTGGGAGTCTGTTACTACCCGGAACATTGGCCCGAGTCCCTGTGGGAAAGCGATGCCCAGCGCATGCAGGCGTTGGGCATCAAGCAGGTGCGTATCGGCGAATTCGCCTGGAGCCGCATCGAACCTTCGCCCGGCGACCTGCGCTGGGACTGGCTGGACCGCGCCATCGAGGTGCTGGCCAGACATGGCCTGGAAGTGGTGATGTGCACCCCGACCGCGACCCCGCCCAAGTGGCTCATCGACCGTCACGACGACGTGCTGGCGGTGGATGCCAATGGCCGCGAACGCGGCTTCGGTTCGCGCCGCCACTATGATTTTTCTTCCGATTCCTATTACGAGCAATCGCAGCGCATCGTGCGCCTGCTGGGCGAACGCTATGGCCAGCATCCGGCGGTCACCGCCTGGCAGCTGGACAATGAATACGGCTGCCACCAGACCGTGGTCAGCTATTCGCCGTCGGCCCAGCGCCGCTTCCGCCAGTGGCTGCGTCAGCGCTATGGCAGTATCGAGGCGCTCAATGCCGCCTGGGGCACGGTGTTCTGGAGCATGGAATACCGCAGCTTCGACGAGATCGATGCACCTATCGGCACCGTGACCGAGGCGCATCCCTCGCACCGGCTCGACTACCGTCGCTTTGCCTCGGACGAGGTGGTGCGCTACAACCGCATGCAGGTCGAGATCCTGCGCCCGCTCTCGCCGGGCCGGCTGATGGTGCACAACTTCATGCAGATGTTCCTGGAGTTCGATCACTATCCGGTGGCAGCCGACCTCGACGTGGCCACCTGGGACAGCTACCCCCTCGGCGCTCTGGAGGTGATGTGGTACGACGCAGAGACCAAGGCCCGCTGGCTGCGTACCGGCCATCCCGATTTCGCCAGCTTCAACCATGACCTCTATCGCGGCATGTCGGCCAAGCCGTTCTGGGTGATGGAGCAGCAACCCGGTCCGGTGAACTGGGCGCACTGGAACCCGGCACCGCTGCCGGGCATGGTGCGGCTGTGGAGCTGGGAAGCCTTCGCCCATGGTGCGGGCTGCGTGTCCTACTTCCGCTGGCGCCAATGCCCGTTTGCGCAGGAGCAGTTGCATGCCGGCCTGAACCGCCCGGACAATCGACTGGACGTGGGTGGCACCGAAGCCGAACGCGTGGCCCAGGAAATCATCGCCGTCGAAAACGCCAACGGTGCGCTGGCCCAGCCGCGCGGCAAGGTGGCACTGCTGTTCGATTACGATGCCAAGTGGCTCTTCGAGATCCACTTCCAGGGCATCGATTTCGAATATGCGCATTTTGCCTTCGACTACTACTCGACCCTGCGTGCCCTCGGCCTGGACGTGGACATCGTGCCGCTCAATGCCAACCTGCAAGGCTATGCCATGATCGTGGTGCCGCCGCTGCCCATCGTGCCGGAGGACCTGCCGGGCCGCATCGCGCAAAGCGGTGCGCAGGTGGTGTTCGGTCCGCGCAGCGGCTCCAAGACCCCATCGCTGCAGATCCCCTCGACGCTGCCGCCGGGCCCGCTGCAACAGTTGCTGCCGATGCGCGTATGGCGCGTCGAATCGATGCGCCCCAATGTCAGCGAGACGGTGCAGTTCGGCACGGTGCAGGGCCAGGGCCGCTACTGGCGCGACCTGATCGAAGCCGATGGCGAAGGCCTGCAAACCATCGCAAAGTTTGGCGACGGCCACCCGGCCATCGTGCAGAAGGACCGTGCGCATTACCTGGCCGGCATCTTTGACGCCGGGCTGACCACGCGCTACTTCGAAGAAGTGGCACGTGCCGCCGGACTGGCGCCGCAACGCCTGCCGGAAGGCCTGCGCCTGCAGCAGCGCGGCGGCTTGCAGTTCGCCTTCAACTACAGCGATGCGCCGATCCAGCTGCCGCACGCCGAAGGCGCGCAGTTCCTGGTCGGACAGGCGGCGCTGGAGCCGCAGGGCGTAGCCATCTATCGCAGCCAGCAGGCATAGGAAGAACGCCAGCCTCACTCGGGAAGACAGTACGGCGGCTGCGGCCGCCGCTGCGCAAGCAGGCAAAGAACCTGCGCAAGAAAGCGTGCAAGAACCATACAAACAATATCCATGACATCAGCTGTTTGAACCAAACATTCGGAGACAACAATGAAAAAGATGATTCGCATGACCGTGATCGCCGGCTGCCTGGCCGCATCCGCCGCCTGGAGTGCCGCCGCCGTGGCCGGCACCCTGGCCGTCAACATCGCCTACAAGGGCGCCGTGCAGCGCAACGTGTGGCAATCCACAGTCGATGAATTCAAGAAGGCCAACCCCGACGTGGACGTCAAGGTCTCCTTCATCGAGGAAGAAGCCTACAAGGTGCAACTGCCGGGCTGGCTCTCGACCCAGGCTCCGGACATCATCAACTGGCACAACGGCGAACGCATGGCCTTCTACGCCAGCCGCGGCCTGCTGGAAGACCTGAGCGAGGACTGGAAGAAGAACGGCTGGGACAGCACCTACGCTTCCACCAAGGAAGCCTCGTCCTGGCAGGGCAAGCAGTATTCGGCACCGACCGTGTATTACTCCTGGGGCATGTTCTACCGCAAGGACCTGTTCAAGAAGGTCGGCATCGCCGGCGAACCCAAGACCTGGGATGAATTCCTGGACGCCTGCAAGAAGCTCAAGGCCGCCGGCATCGCCCCCATCGCCGTGGGTGGCCGTGATGCATGGACCTTGGCCGGCTGGTTCGATTATCTCGACCTGCGCATCAACGGCAACGCCTTCCACCAGCAACTCATGGCCGGCGACGTCGCCTACACCGACCCGCGCGTGAAGAAGGTCTACACCGCCTGGAAGAGCCTGATCGACAACAAGTATTTCATCGACAATGCGCTGTCCTATGACCTGGATGGTGCGCAACCCTTCCTGTTCCAGGGCAAGGCGGCCATGATGCTGATGGGCACCTTCATCGCCAAGGGCTTCCCGGCCAAGCTGGCGCCGGAGATGGGTTACTTCCAGTTCCCCATCATCGATGCCAACGTGCCGACGGCCGAAGAAGGCCCGACCGAATCCATCCACATCCCGGCCAAGGCCCGCAACAAGGCAGATGCCCACCGCTTCATCGCCTTCGTGGGAACCCCGGCCATCAGCGCCAAGCTGGCCGAAGGCCTGGGTTCGCTGCCGGCCAACAGCAAGTCGCCGGCTCCGGCCGATCCGATCTCGCGCATTGGTTTCGAGATCCTTTCCAATGCCAAGGGTGGCATCTCGCAGTTCTATGATCGCGACATGACCAAGGAGATGGCCGATGAAGGCATGAAGGGCATGCAGAAGTTCGTCAGCGATCCGACCAGGATCGATGACGTGCTCAACGAACTGGAACAAAGCCGCAAGCGCATCTACAAGAAGTCCTGACCGTCGTTGATGCCTGGCCCGTCCAGGCAGTCCATCCGGGCCATTGCCGCTGCCAGGCGGCGGCAATGGCCCGCCGAAAAAGAAGGAGCCCCCGCCATGCTAGCGCCCACTTCCGCCGCGCAGCCGCCTGCAACCCCATCGGCTGCCACACCGGTCACCGGCCCGCAGCGCAGTGCCGCCCGCCGCAACCGTGCCGCCTTCTGGTTCCTGGCGCCGGCCTGCGTGATGACGCTGGTCTACGTGCTGTACCCGATTTTCTATACGATCTATCTCAGCTTCTTCAGCTGGGATGGCATGACCGATCCCAAATACGTGGGCCTGGCCAACTACATCGAGCTGTTCCATGCGCCGACCTTCTATACGGCCCTGAAGAACAACGTGCTGTGGCTGATCATGTTCCTGCTGGCTCCGCCCATGGGCCTGGCCATCGCGCTCTACCTGAACCAGAAGGTGCGCGGCATGCGCGTGGTGAAGTCGCTGTTCTTCGCGCCCTTCGTGCTCTCGGGCGTGGTGGTGGGGCTGATCTACAGCTGGTTCTATGACCCCAGCTTCGGCCTGCTGTCGCTGATCCTGGGCCACGGCGTGCCGGTGCTGGGCGATGCGCGCTATGCCACCTTCGGCATCGTCTTCGCCGCGCTGTGGCCACAGACTGCCTACTGCATGATCCTCTTCCTCACCGGTTTGACGGCGCTGAACCACGACCAGGTGGAAGCGGCGCGCATGGAAGGTGCGAAAGGCTGGACCATGCTGCGCTACGTGATCCTGCCGCAATTGCGCTCGACGACCTTCATGGCCTTCGTGGTCAGCATCATCGGCGCGCTGCGCAGCTTCGACCTGATTTCCGTGATGACCAGCGGCGGTCCCTACGAGAGTTCCACCGTGCTGGCCTATTACGCCTATGACCAGGCCATCAAGTATTACCGCCAGGGCTATTCGGCCGCAGTGGCGGTGACGCTCTTTGCCATCATGCTGGTCTACATCGTCGATCAGCTGCGCCGCATGCTGCGCGCTGAACGCTAAACGCTAAACGCTCATACAGAAAAGAGGGATCGCCATGTTTCCCATGCCGATAGAAAAATGGAAGCCCATCAACCGCGCGCTCTACCGGGCCTCGCTGCCGGTGGCGCTGCTGATCTGGCTGCTGCCGATGCTGGCCGCGCTGGTCACCTCGATGCGCTCCAACGATGAACTGATGGCTGGCAACTACTGGGGCTGGCCGCAGGACTTCGCCATGCTGGACAATTACCGCGAGGCGCTGACCGCCTCGCCCATGCTGCATTATTTCTGGAACAGCTGCCTCATCACCGTTCCCTCGGTGATCGGTGCCATCTCGCTGGCGGCCATGGCCGGCTTTGCACTGTCGACCTACCAGTTCCGGGGCAATACGGTGCTCTTCGCCACCTTCGTGGCCTGCAACTTCGTGCCGCAGCAGATCCTGATGATTCCTGTGCGTGACCTTACGCTCTCGCTGGGGCTGTTCAATACCATCACCGGGATGATGCTGTTTCATATCGCCATGCAGACCGGATTCTGTACCCTGTTCCTGCGCAACTTCATCAAGCAGCTGCCCTTCGAGATGATCGAGGCGGCGCGCATCGAAGGCGCGAGCGAATGGACCGTGTTCTACCGCATCGTGCTGCCGCTGATCCGCCCGGCGCTGGCGGCCCTGGCGGTGCTGGTCTTCACCTTCGTCTGGAACGATTATTTCTGGGCGCTGGTGCTGACCCAGGGCGATGACGTGGCTCCCATCACCGTCGGTGTGGCCGCCCTGCGCGGCCAGTGGACCACCGCCTGGAACCTGGTCTCGGCCGGTTCCATCCTGGCGGCGCTACCCTCGGTGATCCTGTTCTTCGTGATGCAAAAGCAGTTCGTGGCCGGGCTTACCTTTGGCGCCAGCAAGGGCTGAGCGGCCCGGACCGGCGCTTATTGCGGAACCGACGCCCCCACTTCGGCATTTTGCGGTGCCGCCGGGGGCGGTACGTCGGTCTGGATCATGAGCACCGTACAAAGGCGTGCCGTCATGCCATTCCTGGCCAGCTGTGCGCCTTTGCCGTTATAGATCTTGCCATTGCCCATGAAGACGCCATCAATCTTGAAGGTCCAGGAATTCGAGGGATTTTCCAGGCGGTAGCCCATGCCTGCCAGGCTCAACGATTCGCCGGTAATCGTACCGGACATCACTTCTTCGGCGATCTTGTTGCGCCGCTTGATGACCACCCGGTTGCCATCCACCTCGGCATTGAAGTTGGCCTGGAAGGGCTGGGAGTCCTTGTTGAACCGGTTGGCATCGCAGGACATCACGGCCCGCCAGCGGACATTCGCTGGGGTTGCGTCGGCAGCGGCCAGGCCACCGGCGAGAACGGCGGATGGCAATACACCCAGCTTGCCCCCAAGAACCACGCTGATTGAATCGGGATAGTCGAATCCGGCACCGCTGTTACGATCGATCGCATAGCCGATCAGACCGCCTGCCAGCAGGTTGCCCCAGACATTGGTATTGGCGCGCGATACCACATTCTGCTGCCCGGTCACGCCATCCTTGGCGCACTCCACCAGCAGATCGCCGGTACTCTTCTTGATGGCCACGCTGCCCGGTGTCTTCACATACCACTTGCCCGCATCATTGGAGAGCGTGCAACTGGCCCCCGAAATGATCTGGCTACCCTGCGTGGCCAGCACTGAAACAGGTTGCGTCTGTGTGCCCGTGATGGAGGCACAACCGCCCAGCAGCAAGGCCGCCGTGCATACCAGCATTCTCAACATGGATTCCCCGATGTTCTTGACGCGCTCGCGTCCGTTGTCGTTGTCTTAGCCCGTGGCGCAAGCCTTGCACCTGCGGCCACGTGAGAATATAGCCGAGCGCAGCACTGCCGGACTGACGAATCACTGACAGGGAAAAGAATTTATTTCAACGGCCTGCCGGCGCGGCTTCTCCGGATGCCTGCGTTTCAAACCCTACGCCCATGGCCTGGAACAGCGTGGCCGTATCGCTCAGGCGGCTGGCGGTCGCGCGAATTTCGGCGAGCCTGGCGTTGAGATACTGGCGCTCGCCGGCACGGGTTGCACTGGCCGCGTAGGCGCCAAGCTGAGCACGGCGCAGCGCATTGCGCCAGCCCTGCTCGGAGGCCGTGCGTGCCGCCGCCGAGGCCTGCAGGGCATCGGCATCCTGGGTCAGGGCGACCAGGCTATCGGCCACGTTCTGGAATGCATTCAACACGGTCTGGCGATAATTGGCTTCGGCCGCCAGATAGGTTTCCTTGGCCGCATCGCGCTTGGCCCGCAGCGCGCCGCCATGGAACAGCGGCTGCGTCAGCGACGCGCCCAATCCCCATACCGCACCGGCACCGCTGGTGGCCTTGCCCCAAGAGAAACCGGACTGGCCGAAGGAAGCGCTAATGGAAAGGCTGGGAAACATCTCGGCAGTAGCCAGGGCCTGCTGGGCTGCCGCCACCTTCAGCGCCGCATCGGCCGCCAGGATGTCGGGCCGCTGGCGCAGCAGTTCCGAGGGCACCGTCATGGGGACTTGCGCAGGCAGCTTCAGGCTGGCGATATCAAGATCAGGCGGCGCAGCGTCCGGCGTGCGGCCCATGAGCACGGCCAGGGCGTGGCGCGCGCCCTGCCACTGCGCCTTCAGGCCGGGCAGGCTGGCGCGCAGCGATTGCGCACTGGCGCGTGCGGACAGCAAGTCATCAGCGGAGACCGCACCCAGCGCCAGACGGCGCTGCAGTTCGTCCACATCGGCATCGGCCAGCGCCACCAGGCGTTCGGTGTGCTCCACCTGCGCGCGCAGCGAAGCGGCGTTGATGGCGCTGATGACCACATTGGCCGCCACGGCCCGGCGCGCCGCATCGAACTGGTAGGACTGCGCATCGACCTCGGCAGCCAGCGCCGAATTGGCGAAGCGCTCCACGCCGAACAGGTCGAAGGTGTAACTGGCGCTGATCTGGCCGGCGAAGACGTTGTACAGATTGGTGGTCGGGCCCAGGTTGGGCAGCCCCAGGGCACGCTGGCGCTGGGCCTGGCCGACCGCATCGATGGTGGGCCAGAGCGATTCATCGATCTGCGCGCGCAATTGCAAACGCGCACTGGCGAGATTGCGGTCCGCCTGGGCCAGCGAATGATTGCTGCGCAAAGCTTCCTCCACCCAGGCCGACAGTTGTGGCGAATCATAGGCGCGCCACCATTGCGGTACTGCGCGCTGGCCCAGTACGAAGGTCTGGCGCGCTTCCTGCGGGCCCAGCGTGGCAGGCGTGGCCTCAGCCGCATAGTGGGCCGGCTGCGGCATGGCAGGTGCGTCGCCGGACGGACCCAGTGCGCAGCCCGACAGCAGCAGCGCGGTCGCCAGCGTCAGCGTATGTGGGGCGGACATCAAACGAACGGCGCTCATCAGTGACTCCCTTGCGTGGCGTGGTCGCGGTGATGGGTTTCATCCGGCTTGACCCGGTAGCACAGCGCATAGAGCGCCGGCAGGTAGAACAGGGTCAGGATGGTGGCGATGGTGATGCCGCCCATCAGGGCGGTGGCCATGGGGCCGAAGAAGTTGCTGCGCAACAGCGGGATCAGCGCCAGCACGGCGGCTGCCGCAGTGAGCGTGATCGGGCGGAAGCGCCGCACGGTGGCGCCGACGATGGCATCGAAGCGGCCCCGGCCGGCGGCGATGTCCTGTTCGATCTGGTCCACCAGGATCACCGAGTTGCGCATGATGATGCCCAGCATCGCGATGGTGCCCAGCATGGCGACAAAACCGAAGGGCTGGCCGAACAGCAGCAGCGCACCGACCACGCCGATCAGACCCAGCGGCGCGGTCATGACCACCATCAGGGTGCGGCCAAAGCTTTGCAGCTGCACCATCAGCAACAGCAGCACGGCGATGACCATCAGCGGCATCTGGGCCGAGATCGAAGATTGCGCCTTGGCGTTTTCTTCCACCGGCCCGCCCACGTCGATGCGGTAGCCCACCGGCAGCTCGGCGCGCAATGCATCGAGCTTGCGATTGACCGCATTGGTGACGTCGATGCCCTGCACCCCGGCGCGCACGTCGGCCAGCACGGTGATGGTGGGCTGGCGGTCGCGCTCCCAGATGACGCCGTATTCCAGCGTGTTGTGGAACTGGCCCAGCGCGGCCAGCGGCAGCGGTCCATTGGATGTGGGCATGGACAGCGTGGCCAGCCGCGAGGGATCCACGCGCTCGCTGCGCGGAGCGCGCAGGTCGACGCTGATGAGTTTGTCGCGCTCGCGATATTGCGTCACCGTGAAGCCCGACAATTGCATGGCCAGGAAATTGGCGATCTGCTGGCTGCTCAAGCCGAGCTCGCCGGCGCGCTTCTGGTCGATCTCGAAGGAGACCGAACGCTGGGCCGGTTCATCCCAGTCGAACTGGATATTGGTGGCGCGGCTTTCCTTGCGCAGTTCAGCCGCCACCTGTTCGGCGATGGCGCGCACCTTGGGAATCTGTTCGCCGCTGATGCGGAACTGCACCGGGAAGCCGACCGGCGGGCCGTTCTCCAGACGTGTCAGGCGCGTGCGCGCCCCGCTGAACTGCTTGCGCAGCGGCTCTTCCAGGGCGCGCGCCAGGGCTTCGCGGTCCTCCACCGATTTGGCCGTGACCACGAACTGGGCAAAGTTGGGACTGGCCAGCTGCTGGTCCAGCGGCAGATAGAAGCGCGGTGCGCCGACACCGACGAAGCTGACCACGTGATCGATCTGTGGCCGGTCCTTGAGCAGCGCTTCCATGCGCACCGCTTCGCGCTGGGTGGCCTCGAAGGAGGAGCGCTCCGGCAGACGCAGGTCGATCAGCAGTTCGGGCCGGTCGGAACTGGGGAAGAATTGCTGCGGCACCAGCGCAAAGGCGGCCAGCGAGCCGATGAAGAGCACCGTGGTGGCAATCACCACGCGGCCGCGGAAGGCCACGCACCAGGCCACCGAACGGCGCAGCCAGGTGTAGATGCGGGTCTGGTAGATGGGATGGTCGTGGTCTTCCTCATCGTGGCCGGTGTGCGGATTGGCGGCGATCTGTTCGTCGGTGAGCGCGCCCGGTTTTTCCTTGAGCATGTGATAGCCCAGGAGCGGAATGAGCACCACCGCCGCCAGCCAGGACAGCAGCAGCGCAATGGCCGAGACCTCGAAGATGGAGCGGGTGTATTCACCGGTACCGGACTTGGCCAGGGCAATCGGCAGGAAGCCGGCCACCGTCACCAGGGTGCCGGTCAGCATCGGGAAGGCCGTGCTGGTGTAGGCGAAGGCGGCGGCGCGGCGGCGGTTCCAGCCCTGCTCCAGTTTCACTGCCATCATTTCCACGGCGATGATGGCGTCATCCACCAGCAGGCCCAGCGCCAGCACCAGGGTGCCCAGCGAGACCTTGTGCAGGCCGATGTCGAACTGATACATGAACAGCGAGGTCACCGCCAGCACGATGGGAATCGAGATCACCACCACCATGCCGGTGCGAATGCCCAGCGAGACCAGGCTGACCACCAGCACGATGGCCACCGCCTCGGCCACCGCTTCCAAAAAGTCGTCCACCGACTTCTCCACCGCGTGCGGCATGCTGGAAACCGCCGTCAGCGTGAGGCCGGCGGGCAGGCGCTTGCGCAATTGTTCAGTACGCTCGTCCAGCGCCTTGCCCAGGCGGATCACGTCGCCACCGGGCTGCATGGTCACGCCGATGCCCAGCACCGGCTGGCCGTTGGCACGCATTTCCTGTTCCTGCGGCTCGTCGTAGCCGCGCGTGATGGTGGCGATGTCGCCCAGGCGGAAGTTGCGGCTGTTGATGTGGATGAGTTTGTCTTCCAGCGCGTGCAGGTTGTCGAACTGGCCGGTGGGTCGCACGTAGATACGGTCGCTGCCGGTGGTGATGAGGCCGCCCGGCACCACTGCATTCTGTCCGCCGATGGCATCGGCCAGTTGCTGCGGGCTGATGCCCAGGCGCGTCATGCGGGTATTGCCGATGTCGATGTAGATGTGTTCCTGGCGGTCACCGAAGTAATCGATCTTGCCCACGCCGGGTACGTGCAAGAGTTCGCCGCGCAGCTGGTCGGCATAGTCGCGCAGTTGCGCGGGGGTGAAGCCATCTCCGGCCAGGGCGTAGATGTTGGTGTAGACGTCGCCGAACTCGTCATTGAAGTAAGGGCCCTTGACCCCCTGCGGCAGGTTGGCGACCATGTCGCCGACCTTCTTGCGCACCTGATACCAGGTCTGGGGCACCTGCGAGGCCGGGGCCGTGTCCTTGATGGTGAAGAACAGCTGCGACTGGCCGGGACGCGAATAGCTGCGCAGGAAATCGACGTCCGGCGTCTCCTGCAGCTTGCGCGCGATACGGTCGGTGATCTGCTCCTGTACCTGGCGCGCAGTGGCACCCGGCCAGTCGGTCTGGATCACCATCACCTTGAAGGTGAAGGGCGGGTCTTCGGATTGCGACAGGCGGGAATAGGAACCGATGCCCAACAGGGTCACCAGCGCCAGGATGAAGGTCACCAGCGCCTGGTGCTGCAAGGTCCAGGCGGAGAGATTGAAACGGCCGGGCGCGCTCATAGGGCGAAGTCCTCGGCGTGCAAGGGCGCGACCGGCTTGACCTTCTCGCCCACGGTCAGGGTATGCACGCCCTGCACCACCACCTTGTCATTGGCGGCCACACCTTGCGAGAGCGAAATACTGCGCTCGCCATAGGCCGCCACCGTCACGGGACGCAGTTCCAGCTTGCCATCGGCACCCACGATCCACACCGCCGGCTTGCCGCCCTGGTGGAACAGGGCCGTGGCCGGCAGCAGCAGGACCTGGCCCTGCGCAGTAGCGGCCGGGGTGATCCGCACTTCGCCGGTCATGCCCAGGCGCACATTGGCATCAGGCTGCTCCAGGGTGACCTTGATACGGAAGGTACGGCTTTGTGGATCCGCAGCCGGGCTGATTTCACGCACGCGGCCCTGGTAGGTCTTGCCGGGCAGTGCCGCCAGCGTGACCTCGGCGGCCGCACCGGGCTGCAAGCCAGCCAGCTGGCGGTCGGCCACGTCGGTCACCACGTCGACCGCGCCCGACCAGGCCAGCGAATAGACCGGCTGGCCGGGATTGAGGACGTCGCCGGTATTGGCCTGTTCGGCGCTGATCACGCCATCATGCTGGGCCACCAGCGTGGTGTAGTCGCGCTGGTTGCCGGCCACCGAGGCGCGGGCCTGCGCGCCCCTGAACTGCGAGAGCGCGGCGGCGTGCGCATCCTGGCTCTGTTCCAGCTGCTGGGCGCTGATCAACTGCTCGGCCGCCTGTGCGGTGTCGCGCTGCAACTGCTTCTCGGCGGCTTCCAGGTGCAGGCGGGCGGCAGCCAGTTCGGCGCGGGCCGAGGCGGCGTTCTGGTCGGCATCGGCAGGATCCAGACGGGCCAGGACCTGGCCCTTGCGCACGGTATCGCCCAGATGTACGCGGCGCTCCACCAACTGGCCGGCGACGCGGAAGGACAGCGAAGTCACGTAGCGCGACTGCACTTCGGCCGGCAGGTGCAGCGGCTGGCTGCTACCGCGCTCCTGTGCCTGCAGCACCACCACTTCGCGCGGCGCATCGGCGACCGGCGCAGGCTTGCTGCAGGCCGACAGCATGAGGGTGAGGGGGATGGCCAGCAGCGCTGCACGGGCCAGCGGGAACGGGCGATGTTGTGAAAGAAGGCGGAGGCACGAACGTGAGACAGGCTTCACAGCATTCCTTTCGAGAAGGGAGTGTCAGGAGTGTCGGATCGCGGCGCGTCCGTATCTTTACAAAAGTTCAGGGATTCTAATACACATATGAATTCAGATGCAATAATGTATTTGAATACGACAATGTTAGAATCCTGCCCCATGACACGCCAACGACTCAGCCGCGAGCAAAGCCGTGAGCAGACCCGCGCAAGGCTGCTCGAGGCGGCGCACGTGGTTTTCATGCAAAAAGGATATGCGCAGGCCAGCGTCGAGGACATCAGCGCCTCGGCCGGCTATTCACGCGGGGCCTTCTATTCCAACTTCGACGACAAGGAGCAGCTCTTCTTCGAGCTGTTGCGCCGCGAGGGGGAAAGCATCGACCGCGGTTTCGAGCGCATCCTCGACGGCCAGCTGACCGCACCCGATGCGCTGCGCGAGGCGCTGGCGGTGCAGTATTCGGCGCTGTACCGCGATGACAAATGCAGCCTGTTGTGGATGGAAGCGCGCATCGTCGCGCTGCGTGACGAGAAGTTCCGGGCCCATCTCGACACCTTCCTCGAACAGCGCTACGACCAGATCACCCGCTTCGTCGAAGCCTACTGCCGCCTGATCGGCAGCGCCCCGGCCGCACCGCCGCGCGAGATCGCCATCGGCCTGATGGCCTTGTGCGAAGGCGTGAGTTTTTCCTATCGCTGCGTGCCGCACATGGTCGATGGCAAGACCGCCGAATCGGTGCTGGCGTGGTTCCTTAAAGCCTCCATTGCGGCGGCGGCACCGTCCCCGGCAGCACCGGCGGCGGCCAAGAAAAAGGCGGCGGCCAAACCGGCCACCGCCCGCAAGACCACCCGCCGCGCTACCTGAGCCTGCCGCTCAGGCTGCCTTGAGCGGCGCGGCCAGCCACTGCGCAATCTGCGGCCAGGCCTCGGCCAGGGTGCGGCCCCCCATGAACAGACCAATATGTCCGCCCGGCACCACGCGCTGGGTGATATGCGCTGCCGGTGTGCCCACCAGGTGCGCCGCGTTGAGCACCTGCTCGGGGGTGGTGATGTCGTCGCGCTCGCCGCCCAGCAGGTAGAGCGGGCAGCGGATGTCGCGCAGGTCGAGTGTCTTGCCCAGCGCCACATACTGGCCGCGCGCCAGCAGGTTGTCCTTGAAGATCTGCCGGATGGCCTGGAGATACCAGCGCCCCGGCAGGTCGATGGGCGTTTCGTACCAGGCCGCGAAGGTCTCGCGCTTGGCCAGGTAGACGGGATCATCGATGTGCTGGAACAGGTCCACGTGTTCGTTGAAGTAGTGCTCGTCGGGGTGCATGTTCTTCCAGCCCTGCAGCATGAAGCTGCCGCGCATGAGCCCGCCGCCGGTGCGCACCAGGTCTTCGTAGAAACGGATCGGGGTGCGCTCCACCATCTGCTTCAACGGTCCCTCGCCGGCACCGGCATCGATGGGCGAACCGGCCAGCACCAGGCGCTGCACCTTGTGCGGGAAGCGCGCCGCGATCATGGCGGAAATCCAGCCACCCTGGCACAGGCCGACCAGATTGGCGCGGCCACCCAGTTCATCGATGACCACGCACAGGTCGGCCAGGTAGTTGTCGATCTCCAGGTCCTTCATGTCCTCGCTGGCACTGTGCCAGTCGGTCAGGAACACGTGCGGCACGCCATGTCCGAGCAAGGTCTCGATCAGGCTCTGTCCTTTGTAGTAGTCGGCGATCACCGAAGTGTGGCCCGCATACGGGGCCACCACCAGCGTGGGTACTGCGTGGGCTTCGGCAGGCTTGCCGTATTCACGCAAGGTCAAGGTGCGCAGCGTGAGCCGCACCTGGTTGGCGGTGGCCATCTGCGGATGATGGGTGGCGTGCAGCTTGGCTTCTTCTTCGAGAAAGCGCAGATGCTTGTCCACCACTTCCTGTCCCTGGCGGAACACTTCGGTGGCCAGCATCATGGGCCAGAACAGCGGTACGCTGCCGGGACCGACGGCCGCAGGATCAGGGGCGGCATGGTGGGCGTGGCTGGCAGATGAAGTCGTCATGGATGGCTCCCGTGGATGAGTCGTGCCGCGTCATCGGCAATGACCTGTTCTTCGTTGGTCGGAATGACCAGCACGCGGATGCGGCTGGCCTGGTGGCTGATGCATTCCAGATGCTGTTCGTTGGCACTCTCGTCGAGCTGTACGCCCAGCCAGCCCAGCCGTGCGCAGATGGCCGCGCGCATGCGGGCGTCGTGCTCACCGATGCCGGCCGTGAACACCAGCGCATCCATGCCACCCAAGGTGGTGGCCAGGCGCGCGGCCTCGCCGGCACAACGCAGCGCGAACAGCTCCAGTGCCTCGCGCGCGGCCACTTCCCCGCTCTGCTGCAAGGTCCGCACATCGGCGCTCACGCCGGAAACCCCCAGCAGGCCCGACCGGTGATACAGCAAATCTTCCAGCGCCGCCGGGGTCATCCCCTGCTGCAACAGGTACAGCAATACGCCGGCGTCGAGCGCACCGCAGCGCGTGCCCATGGGCACGCCTTCCAGCGTCGAGAAACCGGTACTGGCATCGACACTGCGACCGTTCTGGATGCCGCACAGGCTGGCGCCGTTGCCCAGGTGCGACACCACCACATTGCCATGTGCCTCGGGCAACTGGCGCCGGCGCAGTTCGGCGGCGATGTAGCTGTAGGAAATTCCGTGGAAGCCATAACGCAGCACACCTTCGTCGTGCAGCTTGCGCGGCAGCGCGAAGCGGCGCGCCAGCGCATCCTGGCTGGCGTGGAAGGCGGTATCGAAGGAGGCTGTCTGCGGCAGGCCCGGACGCAAGCGCGCGATGGCGCGGATCAGGCGCAGGTTCTGCGGCTGGTGCAGCGGCGCCAGGGGGGCCAGCGCTTCCAGTTCCGATTCGATGCGTTCATCCAGCAGGACGGACTGCGCCAGATGCAGGCCACCATGCACCACGCGATGGCCGACCGCACAGAGCGCGCCCTGCTCATGGCCGACTTCGAGCTGATGCAGTACCTGTTCCAGTACCTTGTCCATGGAGGCCGCAGGGTCGGCGTCGATGGCCATGACCGAGGACACACCCTCGATCTCCAGCCGCAGGCGCAGCGGACTCAGGTGCAGGTCGAGCTGGCCCTGGCCGATCTTGCTGGCGCTGTTGCCATCGAGGCGAAACACGCCCAGCTTGATCGTGGACGAACCCGCATTGAAGGTCAGCAGCCAGCGGTTCACGGTGCCTCCTTGCCGACGGCCTGCACCTTGCTGCGCGAGGCGAACAGGCGCGCCAGTGCTGAGGAAGCCAGGCGTACCCGCAAGCTGTCGGCACGGCTGGTGAGAATCACCGGCACGCGCGCCCCCAGGACCAGCCCGGCGGCCTCGGCCTGCGACAGGTAGATCAATTGCTTGGCCAGCATGTTGCCGGCTTCGAGGTCGGGTACCAGCAGGATGTCGGCACTGCCCGCCACCGGCGACTGGATGTGCTTGATGCTGGCCGATTGCAGGCTGATGGCATTGTCGAAGGCCAGCGGACCATCGACCAGCGCGCCGGTGATCTGGTGGCGCGTGGCCATGACCGTCAGGGCCGCTGCATCCAATGTGGACGGCATGGCCGGATTGACCGTCTCGACCGCCGCCAGCACCGCCACATGCGGACGCGGCACACCCATCACGTGCAGCAGGTCGATGGCGTTCTGGCAGATGTCGCGCTTGTGCGCCAGGGTGGGCGCGATGTTGATGGCCGCATCGGTGATGATGAGCGGCTTGGCGTAGGTGGGAATGGCCATGGCATAGACATGGCTGATGCGGCGCTCGGTGCGCAGTCCCGAGCCGGATGCCACCACCGCACCGAGCAGTTCGTCGCTGTGCAGGCTGCCCTTCATGAGCGCGGCGACACGGCCCTGCACGGCCAGTTCGACGGCGCGCGCCGCAGCGGCGTGACTGTGTTCGGCCGCTTCGATCTGCAAGCCCGTCAGCGACAGGCCCGCTTTGTCAGCAACCTGACGGATCCTGGCTTCAGGCCCGACCAGCAGCGGTTCCAGCAGGCCTTCTTCGCGCGCTTCCAGCGCGCCCTGCAAGGCCTCGGCAGAACAGGGATGGACTACGGCGACCCGCATCGGCTGCGCGCCCAGGGCATCGCGGATGAGTTGACCGTAGCGCTCGGCAGGCGTGGCCTGCGTGGGTGGAAACATGGCGTTCTCCTGGAGGGGGGCGCATGAGGCCGGACGCACTCATGCGTGCTTGCTGTGTCGCAGCATATCTCCAGGCGGAGGTGAACTCAATTGCGGCAATGCCCGCAAAACGGGCAGAGAGAACAAAGCTTGATCTGCTTCAACTTTAGCCCCGCCACCTGTTGTGCATGCATTCAAACCTGCGCGAATGTCAGTACATGCTGGCGCGCCAGGTGGACCGGCATGGGCTCGGCGAAGTAATGGCCCTGCATCGCAGGGCACTGCATGGATTGCAGGATGGCCAGGTCTTGCGCGCTCTCCACGCCTTCGGCCACCACCTCGAAACCGAAGGACGCAGCCAGCTGCAGCACGGCCAGCACCAGGGCCTGGTTCTCGGTCTTGTCGGCCAGGCCGGTGACGAAGCTGCGATCGATCTTCACGCGCGAGACCTGCAGCTGGCGCAGGAAGCCCAGCGAGGAATAGCCCACGCCAAAGTCATCGATGGCAATGCTCACACCGTGTGCAGCCAGCGCCGCCAGGGTCTCGGCGGTGGCCTGCAGGTCAATGGCGGTCTCTTCGGTGATCTCGATCTCCAGCATGTGTGCGGGCAGGTTCTGGCGCTGCAGGGTCGCCACCACCAGGTCCTCGATGACGATGCGTTCCATTTCGCGCGGCGAGATGTTCATCGACACGCGCAGGTCGTCGCGGCCGTTCTCTTGCATGAACCGGATCATCTGTGCCACTTCGCCCATGATGAAGCGCAGCAGTTCTTCGGACAAACCCGCCAGCGCTGCAATCTCGATGAGGTCCGGCGGTGCGATGGGACCATGCCGGGGATGCGTCCAGCGCACCAGCGCTTCGAAGCCATCGAGGGCGTGGCCGCCGTCGCAGACGATGGGCTGGAACCAGAGCTGCAATTGTCCATCGGCCAGCGCTTGCGCCAGGTCACGCTCGACGTCGCGCTTCATCTGCAGATGTGCGTCCAGCGTGTCGTTGAAGACGTAGAACTGATTGCGGCCACGGCGCTTGGCCTCGTACATGGCGGCGTCCGAGCAGACCAGCATCTCGTTGATATCGTCGCCGCGCGACAGGTAGATGCCCAGGCTCAGGCCAATATGACGATGGGCCAGCCGCGCGAACGGCTGCCGGATGGCCTCGATGAGCCGCTGTGCCACCTGCTCGGGTTGCTCCGCATGCGCACCGGCGGGATACAGGATCACGAACTCGTCGCCACCCAGGCGCGCCAGCGTGGCCTGTTCGGGCAGGCAGGCCTGCAGGCGCCGTGCCACTTCGATGAGCACCTGGTCGCCGGCTTCATGGCCATAGGCGTCGTTGATGACCTTGAAGCCATCCAGGTCCAGGAACATCAGGCATAACCGCTGCGGCTGGCGCGCCACCACCTGCGTGGCCACCTGCATGAAGCCGGCGCGGTCCAGCAGGTCGGTCAGCAGATCATGCTCGGCCTGGTACTGCATGCGGTTGGCAAACTGGCGCAGATCCTCGTGCGCCACCGCCAGGGCCCGGTTGGCCGTGGTCGCTTCATTCTTGAGGGCACAGGCGCGCGCGAACATGTTCTCGCCGACGAGGGCGCCACGAACCAGGCCAGCCAGGTAGATCACGGCAGTGGTCCCCAGCGCCAGACGGGTCGGATTGCGATCGAAGGCGAACAGGCAGAAGATCACCGACAACAAGGGCGGCGTGATGAAACTGATGGGAATGCGGGAGAAAGCAAAACCGTGCGTGACCGCACCGGCCGTGATGCCGCACACGCAGGTGAGGTAGAACAGCGTCTCCGGCGTGGTGTAGCCCTCGCTCAGCCAGGGCATGCCGGCCCATGCGATGCCCGAGACCAGGGCCAGCACCCAATGCAGGCGCAGATTCAGCTCCACTACCGCACCTTCGCCAAGAGACTCGCCACGCGGGTGCATCCATGGCACCAACTGTGCCACGCGTTGTGGCGAGAGGCGGCACAGCGGAATGCGCACCAGATTGACCAGCGTGGCGCAGGCCAGCCAGGCCAGCGCGATCCACAGCTTGCCTGAATGCCAGGCCACGAAGGTCGAGATGGCGCTCAGGATGAAGGCCACCGGGATCGACAGCATGACGGTGTGCCGTGCCGCCGTCAGTTGGTCGGCACGGATCAGTTGTCGCAATGCAAGTATGGATGCCTGGTCTCTGGCGTTTGTTTCTGTGTTGAATTCTTTCACATCCCTATCCCGTCATCCCCGTGTGCGCTGCCCGGCGAGCGGCGTGGCAGAACAACAGCGGCCACCCTGGCCAAGGAGCCAAGGACGGTCGCCGGTATTATCCAATGAATGAGACGAATTCCCTTGAAAACAATGGCTCGTTGAGATGTATCAACGAGTTGTTGGCGCGGAAGAGACAAGCTGCAGGCTGGTTGCCCCTTTTTTCGACACCTGGAGAATCTCATGCCACAAGACAATGGCAACTGGTTATCGGCTGAACAGGCCGTCATGCCGGATGGCAGCGAACGTCAGAACTTGCCGCTGATTAACAAAAAACTGCCGCAGCTCTCGCCCCGGCAGGCAGACCAGGCGGACATCGCCGCCACCCCCGCAGCGCCTGCCACACAGGCGGCCAAGGACCAGTCCGGCCAGGGCTGATATCACTGGCGTCAGCGCCCGCCCGGGGCGATGCGGGCTAGAATGGGAGCGGTTTTTACTGCGCGGCAAATTGGCGCTGCTCCTGTCATGGCTCTCGATCCTTCCACTCTGCTCATCCTCACCATCGCGCTGGCGGCGTCGGCCGCACTCTACCTGGCCATCGAGTGGATCAGCGTGCGGGAACGCTCGCTGTTGCTGTGGAGCAGCGGTTTCGCCATCATCACCATCGGCTCCTTCCTGGCGCTGCTGCGCTCGCGCGGCTATCTGCTGGTCGGCATCTGGTTTGCCAATGGCTTGCTGATCGCCGCGCATGGGTGCTTTCTGGCAGGCGTGGCGTGGTTCACGCGCACCCGCGTATCGCGTGCCTGGTGGATCATTGCGCTGCTGTGGCTGCTGATGTTGCTGCTGCCCACCCACGCCTGGTGGTCGCGCGTGATGCTGGGCCTGCAGTCGCTGATGATCGCCGCCCTCACCTTGCGTGCCAGCAGCCTGCTGCGTCCGCACGGCGCCTCGCTGAGTGTAGGCGCCGTGCAGTTGCGCTATGTGTTGCTGGTGCATGGGGCCTTCTATATGGCCAAGGCGATATCGGCACTGGCGCTGGGCGCCTTCGTCGACCTGGCGGCGTTTGGCGGCACCCTCATCCAGATCTCGCTGGTGGAGGGATCGATGGCGGTGATGCTGATCGCGCTGTCGATGACCGGCACCGAGCGTCATCGCCGCGAAGAACGCATCGGACAACTGGCCGCGCGCGATCCATTGACGGGGCTGCTGAACCGGCGCGCTCTGCAGGACCGGGCGCCGGCGCTGCTGGCGCAGGCCAGCGAAGCGCATCCCGGGGCACTGCTGCTGATCGATATCGACAACTTCAAGCAGGTCAACGACCTGCACGGCCATGCGGCCGGCGACAAGTTGCTGGAAGCCTTCAGCGACTTGCTGCGCGAGGTCTTGCCTGCCGATACCCTGGCGGCCCGCCTGGGTGGGGATGAATTCGTGATCCTGTTGCAGGATGTACACGCACAAGAGGTGGAGCAGACAGGAGACCGGTTGCGGCAAGCCTTTGCTCACGTGGCGCGCAAGGCTTTTCCTACCCCGGAGGCCGTGAGCCTCAGCGTGGGCGTCAGCCTCTACGGTGCGGCTGCGCCTGATCTGGAAAACCTGATGGGCCTTGCCGATGCGGCACTCTACGAGGCCAAACGGGCGGGGCGTGACCGGGTAGCCATGCGCCCGGCCAGCGTCATTGCAACCAGTCCTTGAGCCGATACCAGGTGCCGACCACGGGCAGGAACCAGGGCCTGCCGAAATGGCCCGGGATGGCCGGCCAGTCGAAGTCCTTCCAGGGATTGAGGTCGGCGCGGCCTTCCATGATGTCAGCCATCATGGTCCCCATCAGGGTGGCCATGTGCGTACCGTGGCCGCTGTAGCCCATGGCGTAATACAGCCCGTCGCGCTGGCCTGCCCGTGGCAGGCGGTCGCGCGTCATGTCGACCATGCCGCCCCAGCAATAATCGATGCGCACCCGCGCCAGCTCCGGAAAGACGGCCAGCATCTGGGCGCGCAGGATCTCCCCGCTCCTGGCATCCGATTGCGGACTGGAGACGGCAAAGCGGGCGCGCCCGCCGAACAGCAGGCGATTGTCCGGCGTGGTCCGGAAGTAATTGACGAAGTTCTTGGTGTCGGTGTACATGCGCTGCGTCGGCAGCAACTGTGCCAGCAAGGCAGCGGGCAAGGGTTCGGTAACGATCAGGAAGGCGCCGACCGGGATGATGCGGCGGCGGATCCAGCCGAACGGACCGACCTGTGAAATCCCGCTGGCCAGCAATACCTGCCGCGCGTGCAGCACACCGGCCGGAGTGCGCACCTCATATCCGCGGCCCTGGGCCTGCAACCCCAATACGGGCGTGCGTTCGAGATAGACGGCACCGCGCCGCTGGGCGGCCTGGGCCAAGCCGCGCACATAGCGGCCGACATGCATGCCGGCGCTCTTTTGCATCAGCAGGCCACCGTAGTAGCGGTCGCTACCCAGCTCATCGCGCAGCTGCGTCCTGCTCAGCAGGCGCGTATCGGGGTCGACGTTCCTGGCCAGCAGTTCCTGGCTGCGTGCCAGCTTGTCGGCATGCTCCGGCTTGGCCGCCAGCTTGAGCTTGCCCACGCGCGCGAAGTGGCAATCGATGGCCTCTTCCCGCACCAGCCGTTCCACTGTATCGACCCCGGCATCGAAGGCGCGGTAAAGAAGGTTGGCCCGCTCGGTCCCGAGCTGCTGTGACAGCGCGGCGTAATCCTGGGCGAAGCCGTTGTTGCACATGCCGCCATTGCGCCCCGATGCGGCACCGCCCACGATGTCGGCCTCGCATACCACCACCCTGGCCCCCTTGTGCGCCAGGGCCAGCGCTGCGGCCGAGCCGGTGATGCCGCCACCGACCACCACGACGTCGCAGCCACCCTCGGGCAGGCTGTCGGCCTGAGTGACGAAGACAGGGGACGTATCCAGCCAATACGACTTCATTTGCATCACGGGCTCCATGAGACAGTCAGCGGCCGCGTCATCCAGCAGGAATGGGGCGCTACGGATTCGCATCGATTATGGCGTCCGCTCCATGAATGAAGATTAATGCTCATTGAACTCACCATTAAGCCTGCATTAATGCTCCTCATGCGCTTCCGGACGTGCCATTGCTGACGTTCTGCTGACGCCCCCATCGATCCGGCATCGGCACCGGGCCGCCGTGCAAAATGCCGGAAACCCTTCGCTGAAAAGTAGAAGCTGCTCCGATAACGCGTCGATAAGCATCAATTGTTGGGGGCAGGCAGCCATACTTCTTTCATCACCAACGAAGGAGTTCGACCAAATGATTTTCAAGCCCAAGTTCATCAGTTTCGATTGTTACGGCACCCTCATCAACTTTGAGATGGGCCCGACCGCCCGCAAGCTCTTCGCCGATCGCGTTGATGAAAAGCGCATGCCGGCCTTCCTGGAAAGCTTCCGCTTCTATCGTCTCGATGAAGTCCTGGGTGCCTGGAAGCCTTTCTTCGATGTCGTCGAAAACTCCCTCCAGCGTGCCTGTCACGCGCACGGCGTGGAATATCGCGCCAGTGACGCGCAGGCACTGTATGCCGCCGTTGCGACCTGGCAACCGCATCCGCATGTGGTGGAAACCCTGGAAAAGATTGCCCCGCAGATCCCGCTGGTGATCCTCTCGAACTCCATGATCGATCTGATCCCGCACAGCGTGGCACATCTGAAAGCACCTTTCCACGCGGTCTATACCGCCGAGGAAGCGCAGGCCTACAAACCGCGGGCACAGGCCTTCGAATACATGTTCGACCAGCTCGGCTGCGGTCCTGAAGAGATGGTGCATTGCTCGTCGAGCTTCCGCTATGACCATATGACGGCGGCCGATCTCGGTTTCATGGGCAAAGCCTTCATCGATCGCAACCACGAACCGTACTGCGAGGGCTATGGCGTGAGCCGGCTGACGGATTTCCGACAGCTGGCCGGCCTGGTGGGCCTTTGATGAATGCCTTCGCAACCACGAAGCCGGAATGCATGATGCCTGCCACCGCGTCGAGCGACACCGCCGCCCTGGATACGGCGGCGCCTGATCTTTCCCCGGCCGCGCTGGAAACACTGGCAGCAGAGCGCTACGGGATCAAAGGTGCGGCCTCTGCACTGGCCGGGGAGCGAGACCAGAACGCCTGCATCGATACCGCTGACGGTACCCGCTACGTGCTCAAGATCAGCAACCCTTCCGAGCAGGCGTCGATGGTGGATTTCCAGGTCGCGGCCCTGGATCACATCGCGCAGGCAGCGCCGGATCTGCCGATCCCGCGTGTGTTGCGTACGCTGGACGGACACGACACCGATCGGGTGCGCCTGCCGGATGGCAGCGTGAGCATGGTACGCATGCTGACTTATCTTGAGGGCATCCAGATCAAGCATACCGACCGCACACCCGGCCAGCGGCGCGCCATGGGCAGCAGCCTGGCCAGGCTGGACCTAGCCTTGTGCGGCTTCGATCATCCCGGTGCGCGTCATGATCTGCTGTGGAACGTCGCCACCGCACACCGGTTGCGCGACAAGATGGAGAGCCTGTCCGATCCGGCGCAGCGCCAGCTGGCGCAGCACTTCATGGCGCGCTTCGAGCAGCAGGTGTTGCCGCGCCTGGCGCAGGTGCGCGCACAGGTGATCCACAATGACTATCACCTCTACAACGTACTGGTGCGACCCGACGCGCTGGAACAGATCGCCGGCATCATCGATTTTGGCGACATGGTACACGCACCGCTGGTGGGCGAAGTCGCCACGGCAGCGGCCTTTCACATGACCGGCAACACCGATCCCTTCGAAGGACCGAGGCAGTTCGTGGCGGCTTATCACGATGTCTTGCCGCTGACCCCGCTCGAACAGGACATCGTCACCGACCTGATGGTCACGCGCCAGCTGGTGACCGCGCTCATCACGGAATGGCGCGTCGTGCGCTATCCCCATAACCGCGCCTACATCATGCGGCACAACCCGGCCGCCTGGGAGGCGCTCGGCCAGCTGGCCGACATGCCGCGCCAGGACGCGCGCGACCGCCTGCTTTCCGACATCCGACACAGGAGCATCGCATGACCACCACCGACCTGAACATGGTCAACGCCTATATCCCCGGCCGGGCCGACGTCGGTCCGGTGACCGGGGCCCTGATCGAACGCCGCAATGCCCTGCTGGGACCGGCCTATCGCCTGATGTACGAACATCCGCTGCATATCGTGCGCGGCGAAGGCGTGTGGCTGATCGATCCGGAGGGACGGCGCTATCTGGACGTCTACAACAACGTGACCTCGCTGGGCCACTGCCATCCCGCCGTGACCGAGGCGATCTGCCAGCAGGTGCAGACGCTGGCCACCAATACCCGCTACCTGCACGACACCATCCTGGAACTGGCCGAGCGCCTGCTGGCCACCGTGTCCGGCGCCGCACTGGCCCACCTGATGCTCACCTGCACCGGCAGCGAGGCCAACGACCTCGCCTATCGCATCGCCAAGGTGCGCACTGGCGGCACCGGCATCATCGTCACCGAGACCGCTTACCACGGCATCACGGATGCGGTCTCGCAATTCTCGCCATCGCTGGGCACTACCGTGAACCTCGGTCCGCACGTGCGCCTGGTGCCGGCACCACGGGCCTATCACGCGCAGGGAGAAGACCTCGGCGAACGCTTCACCCGCGACGTGCAAGCCGCCATCGCCGACCTGCAACGGCACGGCATCCAGCCGGCTGCACTGATCGTGGATTCACTCTTCACCAGCGATGGCATCCTGCCCGGCCCTGCCGGCTTCCTGCAGGGTGCGGTGGAAGCGGTCAAGCAGGCTGGCGGGCTCTTCATTGCCGACGAGGTACAGCCCGGATTTGGCCGCACGGGCGAGCACATGTGGGGCTTCCAGCGTCATGGTGTCACGCCCGACGTCGTGACCATGGGCAAGCCGATGGGCAATGGCCAGCCGGTCGCGGGCCTGCTGGCCACGGCCGACGTGTTGCAGGAGTTCGGCCAGCGCTCGCGCTACTTCAATACCTTTGGCGGCAATACGGTGTCGTGCGCGGCGGCCCTGGCAGTGCTCAAGACCATCGAGCGCGAGGAGCTGATCCCGCATGCCCGCCATGTGGGCTCGGTACTTCTGGACGGCATCAGCGCCCTGGCCAAACGTCACGAGGCCATTGGCGACGTACGTGGCGCCGGCATGTTCGTGGGCGTGGAACTGGTCTCGGACCGGGAAAAGCGCACCCCTGATCGCGCGCTCACCAGCGAGGTGGTCAACCGGATGCGTCAGAAGGGCGTACTGCTGAGTGCCTGCGCGATGGGTCACAACGTGCTGAAGATTCGTCCGCCGCTGGTCCTCACAGCAGAGCAGGCCGGCATGGTCATCGATGCGCTGGACCAGTCGCTGACCGAAGCCAGGGTGGCCGTCAGCGGCCGTTGAGGACGCGATGCGGTGCTATGATCGATCCATGCGACCTACCGACCCTCTCGACCGCACCGACATCAAGATCCTCGAGCACTTGCAGCGCGAGGGTCGCTGTTCGAACGTGGAGCTGGCCGAAGCCGTCAATCTCAGCCCCAGTCCGTGCCTGACCCGTACCAAGCGCATGGAAGAAGTCGGCATCATCGCCGGCTATGCGGCCCGGGTTGCGCTGGACAAGCTGGGCAGCCACGTCGTGGTGTTTTCCGAAATCACGCTCGGCAGCCACCGCCCTGCGGACTTTCGCAAGTTCGAACAGGGCGCGGCCAGGTATGCGGAAATCGTCGAATGCTACAACGTCAGCGGCGGTTATGATTACCTGCTCAAGATCATCACGCCTACGGTCGGGATGTTTCAGGAACTGATGGAGCGCATGCTGGCTGATGAGATCGGCATCGAGAAATTCGCCAGCCGCATCGTGCTGCGACATCCGTATGAACAGCGGGCGGAGCCGGTGGGGGTGATTGCTTCGGGCAACTGCAGCTGGAGATGACGGTGGATGGAATCCGCCGTCACACTCGCTCAGCCAAACTGCCTGAAATCCGGCTTGCGCTTCTCAAAGAACGCCGTGAATGCCTCCTTTGCCTCGGGCGCGGTCAGCATGCGCGAGAAGTGCTCGATCTCGGCCACCATCTGCTGCTCGGTCGCCGTCACTCGGTTTTTCTTCATCAACTGCTTGGTCACCCGGATCGACGCTGCCGGCAGCGCCGCCAGCCTGGCCGCCTGCTGCTGCGCATAGGGCAGCAATTCCTCCAGCGGCAACACACGGTTGACCACGCCCATCTGGCAGGCTTCGTCTGCGCCGAAGGCTTCGCCCAGCAAGAGCTTCTCGGCGGCGCGCTGGTAACCGGCGATGTGCGGCAACAGCAGGGAAGACGCCGCCTCCGGGCACAAACCCAGTTGCGTGAAGGGCATCGAGAATCTGGCATTGTCGGCCGCATACACCAGGTCGCAATGCAACAGCAACGTGGTGCCGATGCCCACGGCCACGCCCGAGACCGCCGCCACGATGGGCTTGGCGGCATGGCTGATCTGCCACAGGAACTGGAATACCGGCGCGTCCTGGGTCTTGGGCGGATTCTTCAGGAAGTCTTCCAGATCGTTGCCCGCCGAGAAGGCCTTCGGCTTGCCGGTGAAGAGGATGACCCGCACCGCGCTGTCGGTCTCGGCTTCCTTCAGGGCATCGGCCAACTGCTGGTACATCGCAGCGGTGATGGCGTTCTTCTTGTCTTCGCGGTCGAAGTGGATGGTCAGGATGCCATCGGCCTTGCTCAGTTGGATATCCATCTGCACCGGTCTCCTTGAAATTTATAAATAATTTATATGATTTATTAAAAAAGCCGCACGGCATAAGCAGTGCGGCTTTTTTGTCCAAACGCTCGCGCGCGGATCAGACGCGCTCGAAGATGCCCGCTGCGCCCATGCCGGTGCCCACGCACATGGTCACCATGCCGTACTTCAGGTTCTTGCGGCGCAGGGCATGGATGGTGGTGGCCACACGGATGGCACCGGTGGCGCCCAGCGGGTGGCCCAGGGCAATCGCGCCGCCCATGGGGTTGACCTTGCTCGGGTCCAGGCCGAGATCGCCGATGACCGCCAGCGCTTGTGCGGCGAAGGCTTCGTTCAGTTCGATCCAGTCGATCTGGTCCTGGGTCAGGCCACCGGCCTTCAGTGCCGCAGGAATCGCTTCCTTCGGACCGATGCCCATGATCTCCGGTGGCACGCCGCGCACGGCGAAGGAGACGAAGCGCGCCAGCGGGGTCAGGTTGAATTGCTTGAGGATTTTTTCCGAGACAATGATCAGCGCACCTGCGCCATCGGACGTCTGCGAGCTGTTGCCCGCAGTGACGCTGCCCTTGGCGGCGAAGACCGGCTTGAGCTTGGCCAGCGCGGCCAGGTTGGAATCGGCGCGCGGGCCTTCGTCCAAAGCGACAGTGCGGGTCTTGATGTCGATCTCGCCGGTGGCCAGGTTGGGGAAGCGCTCGACGATCTCGACCGAGGTCATCTCGTCAGCAAATTCACCGGCCTGCTGGGCCGCGATGGCCTTCTGGTGCGAGGCCAGCGAGAATTCGTCCTGGGCTTCGCGCGAGACCTTCCACTGCTGTGCCACCTTCTCGGCGGTCAGGCCCATGCCGTAGGCCATGCCAACGTTCTCATCCTTGAAGGCATTGATGTTGATGGAGGGATGGAAGCCCATCATCGGCACCATCGACATCGATTCGGCACCAGCCGCGATCATGACATCGGCTTCGCCCACTCGGATGCGGTCGGCGGCCATGGCGATGGCGGTGATGCCGGAGGCGCAGTAGCGATTGATGGTGACGCCGCCGATGGTATTGGGCAGGCCCGCCAGCAGCACGGCATTGCGCGCCATGTTGAGGCCCTGCGCGCCTTCGGGGAAGGAGCAGCCGACGATGGCATCCTCGATCAGCTTGGGATCCAGGCCCGGCACCTGTGCCACGGCGGACTGGATGGCACGCACCAGCAGGTCATCCGGGCGGGTGTTCTTGAACATGCCACGCGGCGCCTTGCCGATGGGGGTGCGGGTGGCGGCGACGATGTAGGCGTCTTGCAGTTGTTTGCTCATTACCAAATCTCCTTGGACTCTCCCTCCCCGTCCGGGGAGAGAGGTTTCATTAATTGCGCACAGGCTTGCCGGTTTGCATCATGCCCATGATGCGTTCCTGGGTCTTGGGGTGGTTGAGCAGCTCCATGAAGAACTTGCGCTCGATGTCGAGCAGCCATTGTTCATTGACGATGCTGCCCTCTTCCACCTCGCCACCGGCGACGGTCTCGGCGATCATCTTGCCCAGCTTGAAGTCGTGGGCCGAGATGAAACCGCCATCGCGCATGTTGACCAACTGCGCCATGATGGTGGCCAGGCCGTTGCGGCCGATCACCGGCACCTGCGGCGGCAGCTGCGGACGGTAGCCGGCGTCGAACAGCGCACGCGCCTCGACCTTGGCCACGTGCAGCAATTCATAGGGGTTGAAGACGATCACGTCGTCCTCGCGCAGGTAACCCAGCTTGCGCGCTTCCAGTGCGGACTTCGACACATTGGCAGTGGCTGCGGCCAGCATGTATTCCTTCAGGAATTGCAGGATGTCGTTGCCCTTGGCTTCCCTGGCGGCGCGCACGGCGGCTTCCTTGAGGCCGCCGCCGGCAGGGATCAGGCCCACGCCCACTTCCACCAGGCCGATGTAAGACTCGATGGAGACCACGCGCTTGGCCGCATGCAGCAGCAGTTCGCAACCGCCACCCAGGGCCAGGCCGGCGACGGCCGCGATCACCGGCACGCTGGCGTACTTCAGGCGCTGGTGTGCTTGCTGCAGCTGGTGCACCACCGGTTCGATGGCCTTGACGCCACCGGACATGAACAGCGGCAGCATCGACTGCAGGTCGGCACCGGCCGAGAAGGCGCCGCCCTCGGCCGCATCCGGATGCCAGATCACCAGGCCCTTGAAATTCTGCTCGGCTTCGGTGACGGCCTTGTTCATGCCGTCGATGACGCCCTGGCCAATCACGTGCATCTTGGTCTTGAAGGACAGAATCAGCACGTCGTCGTTCTGGTGCCAGATGCGTACCGATTCGTCTTCGAAGAAGGTAGTGCCGGCGCTCTTGCCATCGGCCGCGCCCTCGCCCACCAGCGGGGCGCGGAAGGCCTGGCGCTGGTAGACCGGCAGGTCGGAACGGGCCACGTCGGCCTTCTTCGAGGGCGACCAGGAACCCTTCTCCGAATGCACGCCGTCACGGCCATCGAAGACCCAATCAGGCAGCGGTGCATTGGACAGCGCACGACCCGCATCGATGTCTTCCTTGACCCATTGCGCGATCTGCTTCCAGCCGGCCGCCTGCCAGGTCTCGAAGGGACCGACGCTCCAGCCGAAGCCCCAGCGCATGGCGAAGTCGAGGTCGCGTGCGTTGTCGGCCACCGATTCCAGATGCACGGCGATGTAGTGGAAGGCATCGCGGAAGATGGCCCACAAGAACTGGCCTTGCGGATTGGTCGAATCATGCAGCGCCTTCATGCGCTTGACCGGATCCTTTTCCTTGAGGATGCGAGCGATGATGTCATCGGCCTTGCCGCCGCCCGGCACGTAGTCGCCCTTGGCCGCGTCGATGCGCAGGATGTCCTTGCCCACCTTCTTGTAGTAGCCGGCGCCGCTCTTCTGGCCCAGCGCGCCTTGCTCGACCAGCTTGGCCAAGAGCGGCGGGGTGGCATAGGTGGAGAAGAAGGGATCATCCTTCAGGTTGTCCTGCATGGTACGGATGACGTGGCCCATGGTGTCCAGGCCCACCACGTCGGCGGTACGGAAGGTACCGGACTTGGCGCGGCCCAGCTTGGCGCCGGTCAGGTCATCGACCACATCGACCGAGAGGCCATACTTGTCGGCTTCGATGATGGTGGCCAGGATGCCGAACACGCCCACGCGGTTGGCCACGAAGTTGGGGGTATCGAAGGCACGTACCACGCCCTTGCCGAGCGTGGTGGTGAGGAAGGCTTCGAGCTGATCGAGGATGTGCGGTTCGGTCGAGCGGGTCGGGATCAGTTCGACCAGGTGCATGTAGCGCGGCGGATTGAAGAAGTGCACGCCGCAGAAGCGCGCCTTCAGGCCTGCATCGAAACCTTCGGAGAGCGCATTGATCGACAGGCCCGAGGTATTGGAGGCGAAGATGGCCTTGGGGCCGATGTGCGGGGCGACCTTCTTGTAGAGGTCGTGCTTCCAGTCCATGCGCTCGGCGATGGCTTCGATGATGAGGTCGCAGCCTTCCAGCACGGCCAGGTCATCTTCGTAGTTGGCGACCTGGATCAGGGCCGCGTCATCCTTGTTGCCCAGCGGTGCCGGGCTCAGCTTCTTCAGGTTCTCGATGGCGCGTTGCACGATGCCGTTCTTCGGGCCTTCCTTGGCCGGCAGGTCGAACAGCACGACCGGCACGCGGGCATTGATGCAATGGGCGGCGATCTGCGCCCCCATGACGCCCGCGCCGAGCACGGCCACTTTTTTGACGATGAAATTGGACACGCAAATCTCCTTTGCTGGTGCTGCAGACATGAAACATGAATTCGGGGCCTGGCAAGCTGCCTATCGCTGGGAGCGAACGGCTACTGTACGCCTGTTTGCCGATTGGCTGCATGGCGGCTGCCCACAGGATGCCTCGCCGCAGTGACGCAGGCGTGACGCCATGCCGGGCCCAATTGCGGTAGATCAACGCCGCGTGCAGGCCGGCAGCCCGCGCGCGGCGTGCTATTGCGCTCAGAACAACGCTGCGTCCAGCGCCATCAGGTTGCCGGCGCCCGAACGGGCCTGGCGGATCAGCATCGCGGTTTCCGGCAGCAGGCGCGCGAAGTAGAAGCGTGCCGTGGCCAGCTTGGCGGTGTAGAAGCTGTCGCCACTGTCCTGCTTCTCCAGCGCGATCTTGGCCATGCGGGCGAACAGGTAGGAGAACACCAGATGGCCCACCACACGCAGGTAAGGCACGGCGGCGGCACCGGCTTCATCCTGGTTGGCGAAGGACTTCATGCCGATTTCCATGGTCAGCTTGGTCACCTTGTCGCCGATGTCGGCCAGCGGGGTGATGAATTCGGACATGGACTCATCGGTACCATGCTCTTCCACGAAGGCCTGGATCTGCGCACCGAATTTCTTGAGCTTGGCGCCGTTGTCCATCAGGATCTTGCGGCCCAGCAAGTCCAGCGACTGGATGGTGTTGGTGCCTTCGTAGATCATGTTGATGCGGGCATCGCGTACGTATTGCTCCATGCCCCATTCGGCGATGTAGCCGTGGCCGCCGTAGACCTGCAGGCACTCGGACGTGGCCATCCAGGCGTTGTCGGTCAGGAAGGCCTTCACCACCGGCGTCAGCAGGGCCACGATGTCGGCGGCGTCCTTGCGCACCTGTTCGTCCGGGTGGCTCAGTTCCTTGTCCAGCTCCAGCGCGACATAGGACGTGAAGGCACGGCCACCTTCGGCAAACGCCTTGGCGGTCAGCAGCATGCGGCGCACGTCGGGGTGCACGATGATCGGATCAGCCGGCTTGTCGGCGGCCTTGATGCCGGACAGGCTGCGCATCTGCAGGCGGTCCTTGGCGTAGACCAGGGCGTTCTGGTAGGCCACTTCGGTCAGGCCCAGGCCTTGCATGCCCACGCCCAGGCGCGCTGCGTTCATGAACACGAACATGGCCTGCAAGCCCTTGTGCGGCTGGCCGATCAGCCAGCCGGTGGCGCCGTCCAGGTTCATCTGGCAGGTGGCATTGCCGTGGATGCCCATCTTTTCTTCGATGGCGCCGCAGAAGATCGGGTTGCGCGCGCCCAGCGAGCCGTCGGCATTGGGCAAAAACTTGGGAACCAGGAAAAGTGAAATGCCTTTCGAACCTTCCGGCGCATCGGGCAAACGGGCCAGCACCAGATGAACGATATTGTCAGAAACGTCGTTTTCTCCGGCGGAGATGAAAATCTTGTTGCCGGTGATCTTGTAGGAACCATCAGCCTGCGGCTCGGCCTTGCTGCGCAACAGGCCCAGGTCGGTGCCGCAATGCGCTTCGGTCAGGCACATGGTGCCGGTCCATTCGCCCGAGACCAGCTTGGGCAGGTAGAGCTGCTTCTGTTCTTCCGAACCGTGCGCGTGCAGGCACTCATAGGCGCCATGCGACAGGCCGGGATACATGGTCCAGGCCTGGTTGGACGAGTTCAGCATCTCGTAGAAGGAGTTGTTGATCGTCAGCGGCAGGCCCTGGCCGCCGAATTCCGGATCACAGGACAAGGCCGCCCAGCCGGCTTCCACGTATTGCTTGTAGGCTTGCTTGAAACCCTTGGGCGTGGTGACGGCCTTGCTCTCGCGGTCGTAGTGGCAGCCCTCGCGGTCACCCGAATGGTTCAGCGGGAACAGGACCTGCGAGGCGAACTTGCCGCCTTCTTCCAGCACCTGGTCCGCCAATTCGCGGTTGGTGTCGGCATGCGGCGGCAGTTCCTTGAACACTTCCTCGACATTGAGCAGCTCGTGCAGCACGAATTGCATGTCGCGCAAGGGGGCGTTGTATTGGGGCATGAATGTCTCCGGACAGGTTTAGGCGGCCTTCCTGGCTGCCGATTTGGAATTCTTGGGGTTAGCCGCGCTGGCGCTGTCGCTGCCTTGCGGGCGGTAGCTGTCGATCAACCGGCGGAAGCTCGCCTCGGCGCGCTCGACGCTGCCGGGGATATGCAGGAAGCGCGCATCGTGATGCAGGGCCAGGATCAGGCCGTACATTTCGTAGACCATCTGGCTGACCTCGATGTCGGTACGCAGATGGCCGGCTTCCATGGCCTGCCGGATGCAGCGCTCCAGCGCATCGCGCCAGGCCTGGACCATGGCCACCAGGTGATCGCGGATGGCACCTGGGCGGTCGTCATATTCCACTGCGCCGCTGATGTAGATGCAGCCCAGGGCAATTTCCACCGTGACCTGCTTGATCCAGCGCGCGAACATGCCTTCCAGGCGCGGCAGGCCGCGCGGCTCCTTGATGGACGGATAGAACACGTCCTGCTCGAAGCGGTTGTGGTACAGGCGCACGACCTCGATCTGCAAATCCTCGCGCGAGCCGAAATGGGCGAAGACGCCGGACTTGCTCATCTTCATCTTTTCTGCCAGCAGGCCAATGGTGAGCCCTTCCAGGCCGTCACGGCTGGCCAGCTCCAGCGCCACGTCCAGGATGGCGGCGCGGGTCTGCTCGCCCTTGCGCAGGAACTTGGGCCGGGCGGGCGCGGTGGTCACCTTGCTTGTCTCTGTCATCGTTATCTCTTTGATATCCACCGCGGGCGGCGACGGGAAGGAACCGGTTCGATGGGCGCGGCTCTGGGTCCGCTGTCTTGCGCCCTTGCTGATCCGACATGAATTTATCTTCACATCGAATTAATTCGAACGATCGTACTATTATTCATCGCGCCGCAAAAGTCAAACAAAAAATCGGAATCGTGTGAGGGGTCGGATTTTGCCGGCAGGCAAGGGTTTCAGCCGCCGGCTGGAGGGGTCGCGAGGCCCAACAGGTCATGGGCATCGAGCAGGGCGTAGACGATGGTGGGATTGTTTTCCAGGCACTTGCGGATGGCGGCCGGGATGGTGTCGCGGGTCTTGCGACACAGCCCGGGTTGCTCGGCCAGGTGGATCTGCAGACCGCGTACGGTGCGCACTTCGTTGGGACCAGGGCTGATGTGCAGGTGGATGCCGAGGTTCTTGCGCATCAGGCTGCCCACGTGCAGCAACTCGTCATAGGTGGTGATGCGGGTGATGCGTTCGATCAGGCGTTTTTCTTCTTCGCGGGTGAGCCAGAGCACGCGCGCCTCGGGCGCGTGCAGGCACGCCAGCAGCGCTTCACGCTGGCAGTCGCAAGCGCCGGGCGGGCACTCCTTGCGCAGCGGCCGCGCCACCGGTACCGGTACCGGCTGCATCGATTCGGAAGAAACCACCTGAGTCATCTGCACCTTCGCATCACCGTGGGAGTAAAGACAGGCCTGCAAAACCGGTCCTCATCTTACAACGAGCCTGCGCTGCGGTGGCGTGCCGCGAACTCAGGAGGAGGAACGGTCGAGCAGGCGGCGGTCGCGCTTGGTCGGGCGTCCCTTGATCTCGGCCGAGGGTTCGCGGAAGAGGCGATGGCGCTCGGCCTGGGCGGCGCGGCGGGCGATGCTCCCGGCGGTTTCCTGGTAGAGCGTGGCGGCGATGGCGGCCGAACCGCGTTTGTCGGCGATGCCGGTGACCAGCACTTCCCATTCGGTGGCGCCATTGTCGACGTCCAGGCGGTCGCCGGTCTTGACGTTGTGGGCGGGCTTGGTGCGTTCGCCGTTGAGCTTGATGCGGCCGCGCTCCACGGCTTCGGTGGCCTGCGAACGCGTCTTGAAGAAGCGCGCGGCCCAGCACCATTTGTCGATGCGGGTGGTGTCCATGTCGAGGTGAGGATGGGTCGGTATCCGCCAATTATCGATATTTTTTGAATCATTTGCTCAAGAAAATCGGGATTCACTCCCTTTCTTTGGCCGATCCCGAACAGGGTCGGCCGGCGTCACTATGCTGGGCAGTTTTTGCAAGCGCGTTTCGCCGCTGTCCTTCCCGCCGCCATGACAGATCACTTCCAGCGCATCACCGCTGCTTTCGCCAGCGCCGTTCTCTCGCAGAAATTCCGACCCCTCCGGCTACGGTGGCGCCCACAGGAAACGCGATTCAAACAACTGCTGCTGGTCCAGGGCGTGGACCTGAGAGAAGCCTGGCTGGAGGGACTGCAAGCGCAGCTGACCTGCGTGTCGAGCGACCCGGAGCTGCCCCTGCAGGCCCTGCTGGGACAGCCCTTGGGCATCGAAATGGTGACCGACCGTGGCCACCTGCATCACACCAACGGGATCATTACCGATGCCCGCGCCTGCCAGGCCGACGGTGCACTACGGATCTATCAGCTCACGCTGCAGGATGCGCTGGCGATCATGGAAGGACGCGTCAATACCCGCATCTTCCGCCAGTTGAACGTGCCCCGCATCCTTGAAGTGCTGTTGAGCGAATGGCGCCAGCGCAGCCCTGCCCTGGCGATGGCCTTCGACTTCGATCTTGACGCACTGGAGGACATCCGCTATCCGGTGCGCGAACTCTGTCACCAGTTCAACGAATCGGATGCGCACTTCATCAGACGCCTGTGTCGGCGCGAAGGCATCCTCTGGTATATCGCCAGCCCCCAGCCTGCTCATGACACATCTGGCACGGCGACCGATACCCCGGTGCACAGGCTGGTATTTTGCGATTCTGCGGCACGGCTGCCCCGGGCTGCTGCCGACACGGTGCGCTATCACCGCAACGGCGCCACCGAAGAACGCGATGCCATCAGCACCTGGAACCGCCAGCGCCGCCTGGTGCCGGGTAGCGTATGGCGCGGCAGCTGGGATTACAAGGCGGTGCGCATGGGGGTCGCCACCAGCCAGGGCATGCTGGACCAGGGCGAGGCGGGACATGAACTGGCACGCATCCTGGAAGATGGCCTGATCGAGGCACCCCACGCTGCCGATGGTCTGGACGATCACTTGCGCCTGACCGATGCCCGCATGCTGGCGCACGAGGGCCGCAGCGAGTCCTTCGAGGGCAGCGGCACGGTGCGCGACCTGGCCGTGGGGCACTGGTTCGTGCTGGAAGGCCATCCTGACCTGCGCGGACAAGATGCTACCCGGCGCGAGTTCGTCGTGACCTCGCTGCACCAGCAGGCCGAGAACAATTTCCCCAAGGCGCTCCAGGAAGCCATCGGGCGACTGCTGCCTGTATCGACGCGGGAGAACGTCGTGCAGGACACCGCGGACATGCGCTACCGCAACCAGCTCACCTGCCGACGCCGCAACGCGCCGCTGACACCGCACTACGATCCCCGGCTGCATCTGCCGATGGTCCATCCGATCACGGCACTGGTCGTGGGACCGGCGCATGAGGAGGTGTACTGCGATGAACTGGGCCGCATCAAGGTACAACTGCAGGGCCTGCATGCGGAAGATCATGAGCACGCCCAAGGGGCCGGCACCAGCGGCCACGACCAGGACAGCGCATTCGTGCGCGTATCTAGCGCCTGGGCCGGGGCGGGCTATGGCCACGATGTCGTACCGCGGGTCGGCATGGAAGTGCTGATCGATTTTCTCGGTGGCGATCCCGACAAGATGTTCGTGTCCGGCGTCCTGCACAACGGCATGAACCTTCCCGCCCGTTTCAGCCACGGCGGTGGCTTGCCCGGCAATCGCTTTCTCTCCGGCATCAAAACGAAAGAGATTGACGGCGTGCGCTACAACCAGTTGCGTCTGGATGACACCCCTGGCCAGATCAGCACGCAATTGGCCAGCGAGCACCAGCACAGCCAGATCAACCTGGGGTACCTGACCGAACCCCGCCATGATGGGCAAGGCACTGATCGGGGCGAGGGACTGGAAGCACGGACCGATGGCCATGGCGTGCTGCGCGGTGGCAAGGGGGTCCTGATCACGGCTCAGCGTCAGGACCGCGGACGTGGCCGCATGCTGGAGCGTGCGGCCCTGCTGGAAACGCTGCACAGCCTGCAAGAGCTGGCACAGCGCCTGAGTCAGGACGCCGCCCGGCATCATGCGGAAGCGACTGATCTGGCGCTACTGGAACGGATCCGGATGCAACTGCAGGCCTGGGATTCTGGCGATGCCGCCACCGGCACAATGCGCACCGAAACACCCATGGTCGCCGTTGACGCACCTGCGGGTGTAAGTATCACGAGCCAGGACACTATGGTGCTGGGCGCGACGCATCACATCGACATGGTAAGCCAGGCCAATCTCCAGGTCAGCACGGGGCGCAGGCTCCTGATGCGGGCTGGCGAGATGTTTGCCGCCTTTGCAGCCAGGCACATGAAGCTGATCAGCGGCAAAGGCAGTATCAGGTTGCAAGCCCACGAAGAACACATCGACCTCTCAGCGGCGCGACGCATTCTGCTGGAGGCCAGCGAAGAGATCATCCTGCAGGCGCCCAGAATCAGCATCCGGTCGCGCGAAAGCACGGAGGTCAGCGGCGGGGGCAGCTTCAGCCGCTGGAATGCCAGCATGATCGAGCATGGTACCTCCGGGGAATGGCGCCAGCAGGCCGCCAACCATCACGTGCTGGGACCTGCGAACTGCCCCCCGCCCGATATCCCGCCGCCGCCCACTTATGAAGAACTGCAGCAGAGCACCAGTCTGATGGTCCGTCTGCGCAGTCAGCCAATGAAGAAACTTCCCGACCTGCATGTCTTCATCGTCATCCCGACTCCAGAAAGAAAACAGATGGTGCCGGCCACGCATGAGACCGTCAAGGCACTTGGACATGGCACTTCGATGCCCAATCAGGACAAGGAGATCGAAAGAGAACTGGCTCTTCAGGAACAGCGCAAGGAATTGGAAACGTACGAGCTCAAGGAAAGGAACAACGGCGCTCCACCAACACTGACAAGTAAGCCCAAGCCGCTTGCTCCCAACACCAATCCCAGAAGCAACGCAGACATTGCCGAGGAACTCGATTCGCTCGGCATCAAAACGCTCGTGGCCAGCCTGTGGACTTACGATCATGCCGGGGATAGCAAGGAGGAGAAATATCGGGAGATCTACATCCACAGCAAATTGATGATCATCGACGATGCCTTCTTTACGCTGGGTAGCGCCAATCTCAATCTGCGCAGCATGGCGGTGGATGCTGAGATCAATATCGGGTGTGATGATCCGCTGTTGAGCGAGAAATTGCGTAAGGAGGTGTTTTCTATGCACTCAGGAAATTCAGAACAATGTGATGGCGGCGATGGAAGTATTAACTCTATCGGAAACACATTCATTTTATGGAAGCGCCTGCTAACTGATAACAAAGCAAAGAGAAACGAGCAGAAATCTCCAGCGGGTTTCTTGATGCCTTTCGAGGACAAGAGAACTTCTAATATCCGCCTCGCCTGAGAACAACCCATGATTACTCGTCCTCATGGCCTCAGTGCCGCAATCTCACCCTACCTAAGAAGCTCTTTACTCTCTCTGATCGCTATCTTCTCAACAGCGTGTTCCATGAATGAACTTAATCGCAATATGTCATTGACAGCCTTCGACCCTCACTCAGAAGAGTTTGCCTGCAAATATGAAAAAGATGTTGAGCCCGTACCAGATGAGCAGACTGAGAATTGGTTCCGGGAGGGCATGGCCGTTACCAGTAACGACTTGTGGCCGGACGATAGAGACTACGAGAAAGCAGCTGCTTTATGGAAAAAGGCAGCACAAAAAAATCACTGGAAGGCGATGTTGAACTTAGCCAGTCTCTACTTGGAGGGCACGGGAGTTCGTCGAGATACCGAACAAGCGGTCGTCCTCATCGAAGAAGCGATGAAAATGGGAATCCCTAGGGCTTACGAACTAATGGGGCGATACCACATGAACGGCACAGGCGTTCAACAGAACGCCACACGCGCCTATGCGTTCTGGGCTCTCGCCGCAAAAATGGGAGATGCAGAAGCTCAAGCGTATCTGGGTGACAAACTCAATGCGACATACGATGATGCAAGTGGCTCGTTTTGGGGTAATAAACGCACCGCTCTTCGAATGCTTCGTTGTAGTTACGCGCAGGAGAACGCAGAAGCCAGCATGAATTTGGGTGTCAGCTTGAACGTCAATGGTGATTACAAAGACGCGCTACATATATTGCACAATGGAGTCAAATTCGGAAGTGAGGCCAGCGCGAACTATCTGGCCGCCAGCTTTTTAACCCATACAGAACTAACCGGACAGCACGTCGACCAAGATCGGGCCGAGCGTTACATGGCCGTCGGCCACATGCTCCACCTCAACCCCGACCTCCGCCTGCCCAACCTGGACAAGGTTCTCCCCCTTCCCCCCGCCACCCTTCCCTACTGGGATGGCGACAAGCAAACCCTGATCGATGGGGCCAAGCCCGTCAAAACAGCCTCGCTGGATGACATCAAGCCCTCCCCCGCCTCGCTGCGCAAGGGCCGTGCTCACATCCCCGACGGCCTCGTCCTCCCTGACGAGCCACAAGGGGGTCATCTGGTCCAGCATCCGCACACCGATGCCGTCATCAGCGGCTTTTGGCTCGCCCAATTGGCCAAACCCTTCACACCCCGACAAGTCGCATGGAATGCCGCGCAGGTACCCATGCACTACGAGAAGGGCGAATCCTTCACCCCTCCCGACGACATCACCAAAGAGTCCGGCGTTCTTCGTTTCCACTATCTCGGCACACCTGTGCCCAAAGCGCCAGCTGCTCGACATGTCCCCGACTGGCGAGTGCCGCAAGGCGTGCTGCGCGAGATCCCCGCGCCCTCGCGCGAACTGCACTCCACCGGCTTGCTCCCGGCTCCCGCTACCGGTATCTGGCACGGGCGCATTGATCCGACCCATCCCTTGGCCAAAGTCTTCAACCTATGGACGCGCCAGGCCTACGTCGAAGAAGGACAACCTTTCCCTGACCCGCGTGATCGGGGCTTGGATATTTCTCCAAAAGATATCCAATGGCAATGGCTGGATCAGGCGAATCAGCCTCTGCCATCGGGACGCAAGGACATCACGATCCGCAATTTCGATCCCGCAGCATCGACAACAAAAGGAAGCTGAGCCACCCAGCCCTACTCTTGCCACAAAGAAAAACGCCGGCTCGCAAGCCGGCGTTTCTTCATTGCAACAATCGCTAAAACAGGCTCAACGCTCCACAGCCAGCGCCACACCCATGCCGCCACCGATACACAGGCTGGCCAAACCCTTCTTGGCATCACGGCGCACCATCTCGTGCAGCAGCGTCACCAGCACGCGGCAGCCCGAGGCACCGATGGGGTGGCCCAGGGCGATGGCACCGCCGTTGACGTTGATCTTGCTGGTGTCCCAGCCCATCTGTTTGTTCACCGCAATGGCTTGCGCGGCAAAGGCTTCGTTGATTTCCATCAGGTCCAGGTCCTGCGGAGTCCAGCCGGCCTTCTTCAGGGTCAGCTGGGAAGCCGGCACCGGGCCCATGCCCATGATGCTGGGGTCCAGGCCGGCCGAAGAGTAAGCCTTGATCCTCGCCAGCACCGGCAGGCCCAGTTCAGCGGCCAGCTTGGCCGAGGTGACCACCACTGCAGCGGCGCCATCATTGATGCCCGAAGCGTTGCCGGCCGTCACCGTACCCGCCTTGTCAAAGGCCGGACGCAGGCTCGCCAGCGCTTCGGCGGTCACGCCATGCTTGACGAATTCGTCGGTGTCGAAGACCACGGTTTCCTTCTTGCCCTTGATCTCGATGGGCACGATTTCATCCTTGAACTTGCCGGCCTTCTGGGCGGCTTCGGCCTTGTTCTGCGACGCGGCAGCGAAGGCGTCCTGCTCTTCGCGGCTGATCTCGAACTTCTTGGCCACGTTCTCGGCGGTGATGCCCATGTGGTACTGGTTGTAGACGTCCCACAGGCCGTCGACGATCATGGTATCGGTCAGCTTGGCATCGCCCATGCGGAAGCCGTCGCGCGAGTTGTTCAGGACGTGGGGCGAGGCGCTCATGTTTTCCTGGCCGCCGGCGATGACGATCTGGGCGTCGCCGCAACGGATGGCCTGGGCGGCCAGTTGCACAGCCTTCAGGCCGCTACCGCAGACCTTGCCGACCACGAAGGCCGGCACCATGTCGGGCAGGCCGGACTTGATGACCGCCTGGCGCGCCGGGTTCTGGCCGACGCCAGCCGTCAGCACCTGACCCAGGATGACTTCGCTGATCGCTTCGGGCTTGATGCCGGTCTTGGCCAGCAAGGCCTTGATGACTTGCGCACCCAGATCGGCCGCTGCAATCTTCGACAAGGCTCCGCCGAATTTGCCGATCGCCGTTCTCTGTGCTGCGACAATGACCACATCATCCATAACTCGCTCCTTTTATTGAAATAGCAGGAAGCCATAGCGGCTCCCCTTGGGAAAACCGGGATGGTCATCTTATTCCATTTCAGCTTCGAACGCGATATGGTGAATTTTCGGTAAATCAAGCCGGGACAACAAAGTCTCAGGCGTCTTTTCCAAGCGTGATGATGTGAATTACCGTGCGATAGAGGAGGAAGGCCGCACCATAGGCCGCGCGCTTGTACCAGGGCACATGCAGAAAGTCCGACAGATGCACCACCCTGCCCCCGGCCGCACCGGCCTCGATCTCCTGGCGCAGGTAGCCGGCGAAGGCGGTATCCTGCACCACCACGTTGGCCTCCTGGTTGACGAAGAGCGAAAGTCCATCGTAGTTGCTCGATCCCACGGTAGCCCACTTGTCGTCCACCACCGCCACCTTGGCATGCAGCTCGGTATGGGTGTATTCGACGATGCGCACGCCCGCGCGCAAGAGCTTGGGATAAAAGGAATGCGCCACCGCATCCTGCATCATGAACTGCCCCACACCCAGCAGCAGGGTCACCTTCACCCCGCGCTGGGCGGCCTCTTCCAGCGCGCGGCGCATCTTGCGGCCGGGGGCGAAATAAGGATTGGCGAGAAAAGCCGTCTCCCGCGCGCGGCCCAGCGCCTGCAGATAGGCGCGCTGGATGGTGCGGCGGTTGCGGAAGTTGTCGCGCACCACCAGCGCAGCCTGGGTCTGGTCATGCACGGGGCCCGGCTGGCCATGGCGCAGGCGCCTGAAATTGCGCCAGCGCGCCTTCAGTTTCATGCGGCCCACGCGCAGCCATTGGGCTTGCACCTCGCGGTAGATGTCCTGCACAAGCGGCCCGAGGATGCTCACCGCGAAGTCCCAGCGCGGTGCCGGCAGCGGCGTGATATGGTCACGGTCGGACACCATATCGTCGTTGATGTTGAGCCCGCCCACGAAGGCCACCTGCCGGTCCACCACACACAGCTTGCGATGGCTGCGTGCCACGCCGCGCCGGAACCAGGGATTGAAGGAACGATGCTGCACTCCGGCCGAGCTCAGGGCGGCATGTAATTTCTTAGTATTTTCCCGTCCGGTGCCCAGCCAGTCATTGATGACGTAGACCACAACCCCGCGTCCGGCAGCCCTCTGCAAGGCTTCACACACCAGCATGCCGGTATCGTCCAGGGAAAAAATATAAGTTTCCAGATAGATCTCGACACGTGCCGCATCGATGGCGCCGATCAGCGCCGGATAAAAACCTGCGCCACTGTGCAGCAGGGCGATCTGGTTGCCGTCGGTAAAGGCGAGGTGGCGCAAGATCAGGCCAGATGCAGTTCGGTGACGATAGGGGCGTGATCCGACAGGCGTGCCCACGGACCATCCTTCAAGACCTCCGCCGTTTCCACACGGAAACCGCGCACGTAGATGCGGTCCAGCCGCAGCCACGGCATCATGGCCGGGAAGGTGCGCGCCGGGCGGATCGGCGCCGACAGGCCGCCGAGGCGACGCAGACCCTGCATCACGCCGCGCGCAGCAGGTTGCGGCTGGTCGAACACTTCGGTCACGCCAAGGTTCTGGTACAGGGTGCGGCTCAACTGGTTGGTCCAGTCATTGAAGTCCCCGGCAATCAGCAAGGGCGCATCGGGCGGCGAGGACGTGCTGACCGCCTGGACCAGCGCATCGGTCTGGCGCCGCCGGCCATTGGCGAAGAGACCCAGGTGAATCACGTAGCAGTGCACCTCCACGCCCTCGATCGGCACCACGCAATGCAGGATGCCGCGTGACTCATAGGCGTGGTCCGAAACATCCTGGTTGCGCACGGAAGCGATTGCAAAACGGGAGATCAACGCATTGCCATGGTGGCCATGGTCATAGACCGCGTTCATGCCATAGGCGGCGTGGTGCGTGTCGCCGGCAAGGTATTCGTGCTGACCCTGCTGCGGCCAGTTCGAAGCGTGGCGCAAGGCATTGAGGTCATGGCGGCCCTGCACTTCCTGCAGGAACAGGATGTCCGGATCCAGCTGCGCCAGCGCCTGCTTCAACGCCAGGATGCGCGGGCGTCCGGCAAAGGAGGTCACGCCCTTGTGGATGTTGTATGTGGCAACGCGCAGCTTCATCGATGCAACCTTTCTCTTGTTCTTGTCCGGTGCCGTCCTGGCGCAAGTCCGTGCTAGGGAGCGAGGTAGCGGGGCAACTGCAGAATCGCCTCGGCATTGGAAGGCGAGAAGCAGCGGTCGGCCGCTTCGCGATACGGCAGCCACACATGATTGGTGTGCTCGCGCGGGGCCAGCGTCACCGGGATATCACGCGGCACCAGGAGGCCAAAGACGTGCTCGGTATTCTTCGTCACGCCCGGCGCATAGCGGTGCCGCCAGACCGGATAGATTTCATAGATGTTGGAAAGTTGCCAGTCGCGCAGATGGGATGAGGGCACGCGGCGTCCACCATCGTGCGCCGAGTCTACGCCGCTGCCGGCCACCACGATGCCGGTCTCTTCCTCCACTTCGCGTCGGGCGGTCTCCGACAAGGGCTCATCAAGGCTGTCCTTGGAACCGGTGACCGACTGCCAGAAACCGGGCTGGTCGGCGCGTTCGATCAAGAGCACATGCTGGTCGGCGCTGTGGATCACCACCAGCACCGATTCGGGGATCTTGTAGGGCTTGGCTTGCGTCATGGCCTGTCCGTGATGCGGAAAAGCCCCATTGTATCGGGACGGCAGCCTTTCAGAGCAGCGTGGCTTCGCTCTCGGCCACCAGCCAGCTGCGGAAGGCACGTGCGGCGGCATGCTCGATGCGGTCGCGCGGCCACACCGCATAGTAGCCGCCGCCCAGGCTGGCGCTGGCCTCGCAGGCGCGCACCAGCAAGCCTTGCTCCATGCAGGCATCGATCATGTGGCGCCAGGCCAGCACGATGCCCTGCCCTTCCATGGCCAGTTGCAACAGCACGGGATATTGGTTGGAAAGAATCTGATGTTCGATGCGCGCATCGGCCACTTCGTTGTGCGCCATCCAGTTCTGCCACGACATCCATTGGCGCTGGCCGTCTTCGAGCATCAGCAGCGTCTCGTTGCGCAGGTCGGCCGGCGTCAGGGTGCGTCCGCGCAGATAGCCGGATGAACAGACCGGGAACACTTCCTCGTCATACAGCCGGCGCGCCGCCAGGCCCGAGGGCGGGCCGTCGCGCAGGAAGTAGATGCCCATGTCGAAATCGGTTTCGGAGAGTTGCGCCAGGCTGTCGTTGACGATCAGGCGCAGATGGCAGTCCGGATGCTGCGCACGAAAACGCGCCAGGCGGGGCGTCAGCCACAGCACTGCCACCCCTTGCGAACAGGCCACCGTCAGTTCCTGATGACCCTTGCGTTTCATGATGTCTTCGGTGGCCTCGGCACAATCGACCAGCAGGCGCTGCACCAGGGCGGCATAGCGCTGGCCGCTGACGGTCAGGCGCAGTGCGCGCGGCTCCCGCAGGAACAGCTTCTTGCCCAGGAAGCGCTCCAGCTGGGCGATCTGGCGGCTGATGGCGCTTTGCGTGAGATGCAGCTCCGCTGCCGCACGGGTAAAGCTGCCATGGCGCATGGCGGCTTCAAAGGCGATCAGCGAAGGCAGGGGGGGAAGTGGCGATATACGCATGGTCGGCGCTCCAGCTCGAAAGGTCTCATCCAGATCGAGATGGTAGAGCGAAAAGCATGCCCGCCGCCGCTTTCCCGGCGTCTGGAAAGCGGTGGCGGAAAAGACGCAGTGCCGGAAATCAGCGGCTGCGGTGGATGTGGCCGGCCTGCATGACCAGCGACAGGTGCTCGCCCTGGCCGGTCAGCAGCGTGATGTCTTGCAGCGGATTGCCGTCGACCACGATCAGGTCGGCCAGCGCGCCGGCACGCACGGTGCCCAGTTCGCCTTCGCGTTGCAGGATGGTGGCGGCAATCGAGGTGGCCGAACGGATGGTCTCCAGATTGCCCAGGATCTCGGCGCGGATCAGGAATTCGGTGGACTGGTCCTGATGCATCTCGCCCAGCAGGTCCGAGCCGAAGCCCATTGGTACGCCGTGTTCGGCATAGATGCGCAGCGAATCGCGGCCGGCCTGGCGCACCGATTCGATCTTGGCCACCGAATCCGGGGGCAAGCCCAGGCGGGCGCCGTCGCGGGCCAGCGAGTCGTAGGTCACCAGCGTGGGCACCACGAAGGCGCCATGCTCGCGCATCACGCGTGCGGCCTCGGCATCGACCAGGTTGCCGTGCTCGATGGTGCGCACGCCGCAGCGCACGGCGCGGGCAATCGCGCGGCCGGTGTAGGCGTGCGCCATCACGTAGGTCTGCGCGGCTTCGGCCTCGGCCACGATGGCGCGGATTTCATCTTCGCTGTATTGGGTGTTGCCGATGGGGTCGGTGGGGGACGCCACGCCGCCCGAGGCCATGATCTTGATCTGGGTGGCGCCCTTCTGCAATTCTTCGCGGGCGGCCAGGCGCACCGCGTCCACACCATCGGCCACGCGCGCAATGGCGCCGGCGCGGAAGGCGCAGGAGCACGGCTCCAGCACGTCGGAACGCGGGCGGAAATCGCCATGGCCGCCGGTCTGCGACAGCGCCTTGCCCGAGGGGAAGATGCGTGGGCCCGGCACCAGGCCGATGGCGATGGCTTGCGCCAGGCCCCAGTCGGCGCCGCCCGCATCGCGCACGCTGGTGAAGCCGCGGTTGAGCATGGCCTCGACGATGGGCAGGGCGCGAATCGACGTCAGCGAGCCGGGTTGCATGGCATTGAGGCCCAGGTTGGCCAGCGAGGCCAGCACGTGCACGTGGCAGTCGATCAGGCCGGGCATGACGGTCTTGCCGGTCACGTCGACCACGCGGGCACCGCTCACCGCCAGCGGGGTAGCCGAAACATCGATGATGCGGTCTTTTTCAATCAGGACATCATGGCGCGGGAACAGGCTGCCCAGCGCGGGATCGAGGACGTTGCCGCCCTTCAGGAGAATCTTGGTCATGTCAGGAATCAATGTTGTTGCAGGTACTGCGGCTCACGCACGAAACGGGTGCCGATGAAGCTGATGGCGGCGGCGATCATCACGTAGAAAGCCGGGGCCATGGTGCTGCCGGTGGCGGCGATCAACCAGGTGATGAAGAAGGAGGCAAAGCCGCCGAAGATGGTCACGGCCAGGTTGTAGGCCACCGACAGGCCGGTGGACAGGACCTTGGCCGGGAACAGTTCGGAGAACGCCGCCAGGATGGGGCCGGTATAGCCCGCAATCAGGGTGCCGAAGACCAGCTGGAAGATCAGCAGCGTGGCCAGGCTGGGCGCACTGTTGATGTAGGCGAACATGGGATAGGCCAGTACCAGGATCAGCGCGGCCGAGCCAGAGAGCAGCGGACGGCGGCCGATGCGGTCAGCCAGACGGCCGACGATGGGCGCCAGCACCATGATGCAGAGCCCGCCGACCATGCCGGCGATGAAACCGGTGGTCTGCGGCAGCTTCAAGACCTTCACCGAATAGGTCGGCATGTAGAACAGCAAGACATAGGTACAGACCGTCCACAGGATCACCATGGAGAAGCTGGCCGAGGTCTCGCGCGGGAAGTTGGAAATCACTTCCTTGAGCGGCGAATCGGTCTTGTCCTTTTCATCCAGGAAGGTCGGAGTTTCTTCGAGGTGATTGCGGATGTAGTAACCGACCGGCCCGATCACGATCCCCAGCAGGAAGGGCAGGCGCCAGCCCCAGCTGGCCAGCGCTTGCGCATCCAGGCTGGCGGTGACGAAGGTTCCCACGGCTGCGCCCAGCAGCACGGCCACGCCGATACTGGCCTGGATCCAGCTGGAGTAATAGGCGCGCTCGCGCTCGGGTGCATATTCGGTCAGGAAGGCGGTGGCACTACCCATCTCGCCACCGGCCGAGAAGCCTTGCAACAGGCGCGCCACCACGATGATGAGCGGTGCGAACAGGCCCACGCTTTCGTAGGTCGGCGCCAGGCCGATCAGGGTGGTGCCCAGGGCCATGAGCAGGATGGTGACCGACAGCGCGGCCTTGCGGCCCACGCGGTCGGCGTAGATGCCCAGGAGGATGCCGCCCACCGGACGCATGAAGAAGCCCACGCCGAAGGTGGCCACGGCCAGCAGCAATGAGGTGAGGTCATTGCCGGTCGGGAAGAACAGCTTGGCGATGATCACCGCAAAGAAACTGTAGACGGTGAAGTCGAACCATTCGAGACCATTGCCGATGACGGTGGCAATGATCGCACGGCGGCGCTGGTGGTTGCTTACCAACGGAATCCCGCCGGCTGGTAATGTCGTTGCTTGCATGCTCTCCCCTCATGTCAGACGTTGAATATGCGGCCGATAATAGGGTCAGCAGGGGGCGGGCGGAAATGATATCTGTGCATGCTGCCATGACCTGTGCGCATGCATGCGTAAATGATTTACCTAATTACGCATTAATTATTTATATCTTTTATATATTTTATGAAAACGTCGAAAAATAAAAAAGCGCGTGCATTTCTGCACGCGCTTTTTCGATGGGTTTATCGAAAAATTCGATAAGCCGATCAGGCCTTCACTGCCGGCTCGGTATTGCGCAGGCGGATATGCAGTTCGCGCAGCTGCTTCTCGTCAACTTCCGACGGTGCGTGGGTCAGCAGGCACTGGGCGCGCTGGGTCTTGGGGAAGGCGATCACGTCGCGGATCGACTCGGCACCGGCCATCATGGTGACCAGGCGGTCCAGGCCGAAGGCGATGCCGCCGTGCGGGGGCGCGCCGTATTGCAGGGCGTCCAGCAGGAAGCCGAACTTCAGGCGGGCTTCTTCGTCATCGATCTTCAGGGCACGGAACACCTTGCTCTGCACGTCGGCACGGTGGATACGGACCGAACCACCGCCCAGTTCCCAACCGTTCAACACCATGTCGTAGGCCTTGGCGATGGCCGCACCCGGATTGGTCGAGATGAAGTCTTCGTGGCCATCCTTGGGCGAGGTGAACGGGTGATGCAGGGCGACCCAGCGCTGGCCGTCTTCGTCGTATTCGAACATGGGGAAGTCGACCACCCACAGCGGACGCCATGCGTCGTCGAACAGGCCGTTCTTCTTGCCGAATTCGCTGTGGCCGATCTTCACGCGCAGCGCACCGATGGCATCGTTGACCACCTTGGCCTTGTCGGCACCGAAGAAGATCAGGTCGCCGTCTTGCGCGCCGGTCTTCTCGATGATGGCGTTCAGGGCCGCATCGTGGATGTTCTTGACGATGGGCGACTGCAGGCCGTCACGGCCCTTGGCCTTTTCATTGACCTTGATGTAGGCCAGGCCCTTGGCGCCGTAGATGGCGACGAACTGGGTGTAGGCGTCGATTTCCGAACGCGGCATTTCTGCACCGCCCGGCACGCGCAGGCCGACCACGCGGCCGCCTTCGCTGTTGGCGGCACCCGAGAAGACCTTGAAGTCGACGTCCTTCATCACGTCCGTCAGTTCGGTGAATTCGAGCTTGACGCGCATGTCCGGCTTGTCCGAACCATACATGCCCATGGCGGTGGCGAAGTCCATCACCGGGAAGGGGTTGGGCAGGTCGATGTCCAGTGCGTTCTTGAAGACCAGGCGGATCATGCCTTCGAACAGGTCACGGATTTCCTGTTCGTTCAGGAAGGAGGTTTCGCAGTCGATCTGGGTGAATTCGGGCTGGCGGTCAGCGCGCAGGTCTTCGTCGCGGAAGCACTTGGTGATCTGGTAGTAGCGGTCGAAGTTGGCCACCATCAGCAGCTGCTTGAACAGCTGCGGCGATTGTGGCAGGGCAAAGAATTCGCCGGCATTCACGCGCGAGGGCACCAGGTAGTCGCGGGCGCCTTCCGGGGTGGATTTGGTCAGCATCGGGGTTTCGATGTCGATGAAACCTTGCGCATCCAGGAACTTGCGCACTTCCATGGCGACCTTGTAGCGCAGGCGCAGGTTGTTCTGCATCTGCGGACGGCGCAGGTCCAGCACGCGGTGGGTCAGGCGGGTGGTTTCGGACAGGCTGTCGTCATCCAGCTGGAACGGGGGCGTCACCGACGGGTTCAGCACTTCCAGTTCGTGGCACAGCACTTCGATCTTGCCCGACTTCAGGTTGGCGTTGGTGGTGCCTTCCGGACGGTTGCGCACCAGGCCCGTGATACGCAGGCAGAACTCGTTGCGCACCGATTCGGCGTTCTTGAAGACATCGGCGCGGTCCGGATCGCAGACCACCTGGACCAGGCCTTCGCGGTCGCGCAGGTCGATGAAGATCACGCCGCCGTGATCGCGGCGACGGTGCACCCAGCCGCACAGGCTGACGGTTTGGCCGAGCAGTGCCTCGGTAGTGAGGCCACAGTATTGGGTTCGCATGGACATGGTTGTGATTCCGTTGACAGTGTTCTTGTTGGATTCGAGAGAGAAGACGCTAAGGGCGAAGGCGGGGCTGGCCGGGCAAGGTGCCGGCCGCCCCCTCAATTCTTCGGCGCCGCCGCGTCGGTGATGATCTTCTTGTCGGTGGCCATCTCGGGGGCGACCACGCCCATGGAGACGATGTATTTCAGGGCCGCATCCACCGACATGTCGAGCTCGATGGAGTCGGCACGCGGCAGCATCAGGAAGAAACCGGAAGTCGGGTTGGGGGTGGTGGGCACGTACACGCTGATGAAGTCGCCCTGCAGGTGATGCTTGACTTCACCGCCGGGCGCGCCGGTCAGGAAGGCGATGGTCCACGAACCCTGGCGCGGGTACTGGATCAGCACAGCCTTGCGAAAGGCATTGCCGGAGGGCGAGAACAGCGTATCGGACACCTGCTTGACGCTGGAATAGATCGACTTCACCACCGGAATGCGGGTCAGCAGGCCTTCCCACAGCAGCACCAGGCGGCGGCCGATGAAATTGCGCGCAGCCAGGCCGGTGAGGAACACGATCAGCAGTGTCAGGATCGCGCCCAGGCCGGGGATGTTGTGGCCCAGCCAGTGTGCCGGCCGCCAGGCCTCGGGCAGCAGCAGCAGCGACTGGTCCATGGTACTGATGATGAGGTTCAGCACCCACAGCGTAATGGCCAGGGGGACCAGGATCAGCAGACCCGTGATGAAGTATTTGCGCATGGGGGAAGGAAGACCTCGTTAGCTTGCGCTGGGGGTGGCGGGTGCGGCTGCAGGCGCTGGCGCCGGTGCGCTGGCAGCAGGAGCCGGGGCAGCAGCGGCCTGTTCGGCGGCTGCAGGAGCTGCGGGGGCGTCGGTGGAGGCGGCGATGCCGGTGCCGTTGGCGCCCTTGCTGTTGGCCGTACCACTGCCATTGCCCCGGAAATCGGTCACGTACCAGCCCGAACCCTTCAACTGGAAGCCGGCCGCAGTCAACTGCTTCCTGAAGCTGTCCTTGTTGCAGGAGGGGCAAACGGTCAACGCATCGTCAGAGATCTTCTGCAAGACATCCTTGGCAAAACCACACGCTTCGCAGCGATACGCGTAAATGGGCATGACTAACTCCGCAAAAAACTTCCAAAACCCTGAATTATAAAGGCTTTTGGCGGATTTTTAGTGAACCTGCCCGCGCGGGCGATGCGCTGGCGCGACGGCATGCAGCGCCGCGCCAGCAAAATCTTGTCTTTTGGAAAATTTATTCACGTCGCACCGCGTCCCGCAGCGCCATCCCGCCTCAAGCCTCCACCGGGGCGGCACGGCTGCTGCGCAGGGTGTCCAGAAATTCACGACACCACCAATGCACGTCAAACCGGCGGATGTTCTCCATCAGTGCGGCATGGCGCTCGCGCCGTTCGGACTGCGACATCTGCAGGGCCTGCTGGATCACCTGGGCGGTGCCGTGGGTGTCATAGGGGTTGATGATGAGCGCAGCCTTCATCTGCTCAGCCGCCCCGGCAAAGCGCGACAGCACCAGCACGCCGGGGTCGTCCGCGTTCTGGGCGGCAACGAATTCCTTTGCCACCAGGTTCATGCCATCGCGCAGGGGTGTCACCAGCGCCACCGCGCAAGCGCGGTACAAACCCGGCAGGCGGCGCCGTGCCACGGTGCGGTGGATGTAGCGGATCGGCATCCAGTCGAAGTCGCCGAAATCGCCATTGATGGAACCGCACAGGCTTTCCAGCTCGCGCTGGATGTCGCCATAGGCTTCCACGTCCTCGCGGCTGGGCGAGGCGATCTGCAGGAGCGTGGCGCTGTGGCGGTTCTCCGGATACAGGCGCAACAGTTCGCGGAAGGCACGGATGCGCTGCGGCAAGCCCTTGGAATAATCCAGCCGGTCCACCCCGATCAGCAGGCGCCGGCGCGAATACTCGGCCTTGGTGCTTTCATAGGTGTCCCGCGCTTCCTTGGCCTGGCCCAGGCGCTGGAACTCCGCCACGTCGATGCCGATGGGGAAGGCATTGGCATGCACCGTGTGATTGAAGGCGCGGAACTGGTTCGGGCCGACCGGCTCGGCGGTGGCTTCGGCCTGCACGTACTGGGCGAAGTGCTGCAGGTCGGCGTGGTTCTGGAAACCCACCAGATCGTAGGCAAACAACGCGCGCATGAGCCATTCATGGGAAGGGATGGCAGTGAGGATGGGTGGCGGTGGCAGCGGGATGTGCAGGAAGAAACCGATGCGCGCCTCGCAGCCCATGGCGCGCAGCTCGGCGGCCAGCGGGATGAGGTGGTAATCGTGGATCCACACGATGTCATCACGCTTCAACAGCGGAAACAATTTACGCGCGAAGAGCTGGTTCACGCGACGGTAGCCGCCCAGGTGCCCCGCTTCGAAATGCGCGAGGTCGAGGCGATAGTGGAACACCGGCCACAGCACGCCATTGGCATAGCCACGGTAGTAGGCATCATGGTCTTCCTGCGACAGGTCCAGTTCGGCCAGGGTCACGGGACCGGCCTGGTTCACGCGCAGCTCACCCTCGCCGGGCGTGCCATTCTCGACGACCTTGCCGCTCCAGCCAAACCAAAGTCCCCCGGTCTTCTTGAGCGTCTCGCCCAGGGCCACGGCCAGGCCGCCCGCAGCAGGCTTGCGCGGATCGGCCAGGCGATTGGAAACAACAACGAGTCTGCCCATCAGATCACCGCCTCCCACGATGCCGACAGGCGCATCGCACAGTTGATGATGCCCACCATCGAATAGGTCTGCGGGAAGTTGCCCCACATCTGGCGCGTGACCGGGTGCGTGTCCTCGGACAGGAGGCCCAGGTGGTTGCGGGCATCCAGCATGGCCTGGAAGATCTCGCGCGCCTGCTCCTTGCGGCCGATGCGCGCCAATGCATCGATGCGCCAGAAGGTGCAGATGTTGAAAGCGGTCTCGGGGCGGCCGAAGTCGTCCGGGGCTTCGTAGCGGCGCATGTAGGGGCCGTCGCAGAGCGATTTTTCCAGGGCTTCGACGGTGGAGATGAAACGCTTGTCGGTGGGCGCAATCAGGCCCACTTCCACCATCAGCAATACGCTGGCATCGAGGTCGCGGCCGCCGAAGCTTTCGGCATAGGCCTGGCGCTGTTCGTTCCACGCTTCGGTGAGGATGCGCTCGCCAATTTCCCTGGCGCGCTCGCCCCAGTAGCGGGCACGTTCGGGGAGGTCCACGCGAGCGGCGATCTTGGCCAGGCGATCGCAGGCGGCCCAGCTCATCAGTGCCGATGAGGTATGGATGCGCGAGCGCGTACGCAGCTCCCACATGCCCGCATCGGGCTGGTTGTAGACCTCGTAGGCGCGCTCGCCCACGGCTTCCAGATGCTGGAAGTGCTCGGCCCCGGCGCGATGGTACAGGCGCATGTCGTGGAAGGCCTGCGCCGCGCCCAGCACGATGTTGCCGTAGACGTCATGCTGGAAATGTTCGTAAGCCTGGTTGCCCACGCGCACCGGCTGGTGATGCTGGTAGCCCGGCAGGTGATCCAGGATCTGTTCGGGCAGCGCCTCTTCCAGGCCGATGCCATAGAGCGGCTGCACGTGGCCGCCACCGGAGCGCACCACCACGTTGGTCAGCCAGCGCAGGTAGTCTTCCATGGTGCCCAGCTCGGACAGGCTGTTGAGTGCGCGCACCACGAAGAAAGCATCACGCAGCCAGCAATAACGATAGTCCCAGTTGCGCTGGCTGCCCGGTGCTTCGGGCACGCTGGTGGTCATGGCGGCAATGATGGCGCCGGTATCTTCATAGACCGACATTTTCAGCGTGATGGCCGCACGGATGACGGCATCCTGCCATTCCAGGGGCGTAGCCAGGGCACGGCTCCAGTTGCGCCAGTAGGCGGTGGTTTCCTGCTCGAAATCACGGGCGGTGTCGTTGATGCCGCCGTGCAGGGTTTCATCGGGGCCGAGGATGAAGTTGTAGGGACGGCTGACCACGAAGGCGGTCTCGCCGACGATGTAGCTGATGGGCGCATCGGTGTTCAGGCGCAGCGTCTGTTCTTGTCCGACATAGCGGATGTGGTTGCTGCCGCGCGTCTGCAGCGGTTCTTCGCGGCCCCAGTCGAATCTGGGGCGCAGCACTACGCGCATGCGCGGCGCGCCCGACAGCGGATGGATGCGGCGCACCAGCTGCAGCGGACGGAAGAAGCGGCCACGGCTCTGGAAGCGCGGCGCCAGGTCGGTGATCTCGATGCCCTGCCCCAGCGTGTCGTAGAGGCGGGTGCGCAGCACGGCGGTATTGGGTTCATACCATTGCTCGCTGTGGGAAAAATTCTCCAGCTGGAAAGACCACAGCGCGCCATTGTCGGTGGGATCGAGCAGCGCATTGAAGACCGGATCGCCATCGAAGCGCGGCAGGCAGCACCAGACGATGCGGCCCATCTTGTCCACCAGGGCCGAGAAGGCGCAATTGCCGATCACGCCCAGCTCCAGCGAGGAGGTCGAGGGCATGTCGTGCGCCTGGGCGGCCAGATGCGGTTGTTCGGAATGCTGCGTCTGGGAATGCGGCTGCGGTTGCGCTTCTTGCTGCGGGTCGGGGCTGGGCTGGCTCATGGTTCCTCGTGCTCTGTTCTGTGGGTCAGATTTCTTGATGGAAGGCGATGTGCTGCGGGGAGAGGCATCCGGTGGCATCTATGCGCTGGCGCTGCGGACCTCCACGCTCTGGCGCAGCAGCGTCAATACGGCGGCCGGGTCGCCCAGGCGCTGCAGGGCCTGGCTGGGGCCGCTGCCGACCTTGATGCCGAGACCGCCGAAGACTTCGCCCTGGGCGATGGCAAAGCCGGCTTCATCGGTCACGTCGTCGCCGATGAAGACCGGGCGGCGGCCACGGAAAGGCGCCTCATGCAGGAAGGCCGCAACGGCGTCGCCCTTGTTGATGTGCGGCTTGGCCTCCACCACCATCTTGCCCTGCAGGAGGGTGAATCCGGGTTCGTGGCGCAGCGCGTCCATCATGGTTTCCACGCAGCGCTGTTCCAGGTGAGCTGCGTGGCGGTAATGCAGGGCCAGGGCACCGCGCTTGAGTTCGAGCTGCAGGCCGGGATGCGACTCCACCAGCGGCAGCAGACGCTCGCGCAGGTGATGCACGTCCGGCACCGGCTGCTGCAGGATGCGGCCATCGGCGGTACGGCGCTCGGCACCGTGCACGCCGGCGGCCGGCAGGCGCAAGGGCGACAAAAAGAAATCCAGCTGATCGAGCGGGCGGCCGCTGACGATGGCCAGCGCGCCATCCGATTCTTGCTGGATGCGCTGCAGGAGCGTGATCAGGTCCGGTGGCACCACGATCTCTTCGGGCTGGGGCGCCAGGTCGACCAGGGTGCCGTCGAAGTCCAGGAACAACGCATCGGCAGCAACATCGTAGGGGCGAGTGTGCTCAGTCATGCTTTTTCAGGTTGATGGAAAGCAAATAAGTTCCGGCTTGTTCTCGAATTCTTATCAATTAAACATCGAATAAGTTCGAAAAGCCGGGCGTTGGAATTGCTTTGACAGCACCTGGCCCAGCAGTTCTGGGAGGCCGCCCAAAAAGAAAAAACGGCCGCGCGGCTAGGCCGGGCGACCGTTTCAATCAGGCAAGAGGGGTCAGGACTGGACGCTGCCCTCGGCCGATGCCACCACCATGGGCGGCACGGGAGCCAGCACCTGGGGCATGAGCGAACCCACCACCATGCCGCCGATGGAGACCAGCAGACCGGCCAGCTGCGGCGGCCACAGGCCGTCCGGGGCGGCGTATTCCAGCGTGATCCACGACACCAGGCCCAGCACCATGGACATGAGCGCGCCCTGGCGGGTGGCGCGCTGCCAGTAGACACCGAAGGCCAGCGGCACGAAGGCGGCTACCAGGGTCACCTTGTAGGCGTTCTCGACCATTTCATAGATGCTGGACTGGCTGTTCAGGGCCAGCGAGGTCACGCCGGCGGTGAAGACCAGCACCACGGCACGCATCGAGAAGAGGAATTCACGGTCGTTCTTCCAGGGGCGGATTTCCTTGAGCACGTTCTCGGTGAAGGTCACCGAGGGCGCCAGCAGGGTCGCGCTGGCGCAACTCTTGATGGCCGAGAGCAAGGCGCCGAAGAACATCACCTGGGCGAAGACCGGCATCTTTTCCATGATCAGGGTCGGCAGCACCAGTTGCGAATCGGTGTCCAGCAGGCGCGAGACCATGGCCGGGTCGATCAGCGTAGCCGAATAGGCCAGGAAGATGGGGATGAAGACGAAGAAGAAATAGATCACGCCACCCAGCACCGAGGCATTGCGCGCCACCTTTTCATTCTTGGAGGACATGACGCGCTGGAACACGTCCTGCTGCGGAATCGAGCCCAGCATCATGGTGATCCAGGCGGCAAAGAACCACAGCACGTCCTTGAGTTCAGCGGCCGGCCAGAAGTTGAACTTGCCGGCCTCGGCAGCATGCGCAATCACGACACCCGGACCGCCGACCATGCCCGACACTTCATATCCGATATACAGCATGCCGACCACCACGATGATCATCTGCAGGAAGTCGGTGATGGCCACGGCCCACATGCCGCCCATCAGGGTATAGATGAGCACGCTGCCGGCGCCGATGATCATGCCCCAGTGCATGGGGATGTAGCCGCCCGAGACGACGTTGAAGACCAGGCCCAGCGCCTTGATCTGCGCGGCCACCCAGCCCAGGTAGGAAATGACGATGCAGATCGTGACCAGCATTTCGGCGGCGCGGCCGAAGCGCTTCTTGTAGTAGTCGCCGATGGTCAGCAGGTTCATGCGATAGAGCTTCTTGGCGAAGAACACGCCAACCAGGATCAGGCACAGTGAAGAACCGAAGGGATCGGCCACGATGCCGCCCAGGCCCTCCTTGAGGAAGGTCGAGGACACCCCCAGCACCGCCTCCGAACCGAACCAGGTCGCAAAGACGGTCGCGGTCACCACCGACATCGGCAGCGAGCGGCCGGCGACGGCGTAGTCCTTCGAACTCTTCACGTAGCGGGTGGCGTACAAGCCGATAGCGACGGAGATGACCCAATAGAGAACGACGAACCAAAGCAGTGCATTCATGCCTTTTTCCTTGCAGGCGGGGGGATGAAAAACGCGCATTATAGCGGCAACTTCCCCGCGCAAAGCCGCTTGTGGCAAGACTTTTCATCTGTCGCCAGGGGGCCACAGCCGTGCTGGCCGGCGCAAGGGAATTGATCTCGCAGCAAGCAAGAAATGCTCCCGCCCACAGGACGGGGGCGTCAGCATTTTGTCAGTTGGAGTGAATAGAAGGTGAACAATCCTGCGCCGCCCGGGAGCGGCAGCGCAGGCGCAGGCGGATCAGGCGCCTTCGTTGCTGTGCTCGTAGGAAGGGCAACCGTTCTTGCCCCATTTGCCGTCGCACAGCTTCCAGAGGCAGCTTTCGCGGGCGAACACCGAGAGGGTGCCGCATTGCTTGACCTGCTCGGCCAGCGTCGGCACGGGCAGCACTTCGACCACCTCCGGTGCCGGCACGGCGGCCTGGGCGCGTTCGGCCTTGGCGCGGGCATTGGCCAGTTGCGCCTCGGCGTCGCGGCGGCGCTGCTCACGCAGGGCCAGGGCGGCATCCTCGCGGCGGTGGCGGGCCTCGGCGGCCGCGCGCTTCTGGGCCAGTTGATGGGCCTTTTCGTCGGCTTCCTGCTGGAGCTGGGCGATCACCTCGGGACCGGGCGCGGCATCACCGGCAGCAGGTTCTGCGGTGACCTGGCTGGCCATCGGGGCGGCCGGCTCAGCCTGGGCGGACTTGGACAGTGCGGGCGACTGCTGCATCACCGGCTTGAGCCCGCGCTGCGGCCATTGCCCGCCCAGCCACAGGGCCAGGCCGATGATGGCCAGGGTCAGCAGGGAGACCAGCAAGGCGCCCCGGGTCGAGGCCCGCACCTCGGGTTCGGTGCGCGGACCGCGCGGCGCCGGGCGTGCGGCGGGTTCAGGCTGTTCCTGGACGGCCACGGCAGGGGCATCGTCTTCGTAAGGCAGGCTGGCACTGGCTGCAGAAGTGGCGACCGCAGCCGTCACGGCGGCAGCGGCCACTGCCGCAGCGGTAATGTGCGAGGCGCGGACTTCGAGCTCTTCCTCGCTCAGCGCCAGCGGTGGCATCGCCGGGTGGGCCGGATGACCGGTGGGGCTGATATGGCTGGTGTTGCCGGATTGGCTGCCGTGACCGGCCGCAGACGCGCCTTCGGCGGCGCGCCGGTCACGATCTTCCTCTGTAGGTGCCAGAAGCTGCATTGGAATTCCCCTGTATTGCGCTACCGGCCGCCGTCCCTGGCGGCCCTGGTGTGCTCCCTCACGTCCGTGATGGCTGTTGCCTGGTCTCAAGAATCGGGCGAATTCGGCCCCAGGCGGTTTTGATGCAGCGTTTGTTTTTTGGACGGATGGCTATTTTGCGCTCAAATTTCCGAAAGGCAAAATAAAAATGCGGCTCTGCAAAAAATTTCCGAACCCAGACTGGGCGGGACTTGCCGGCCTATCAAGAAACGATGTGCAAAAAGAAACGGCAGCCTCGTTTCCGGGGCTGCCGCTGGGAGGACTGACAACAATCGGTGTCAGTCGACGATCTTTTCCAGCGCAAACAGGTCGGCCGGGTTTTCGCGTGCCCGGACCAGGTGGACTTGCGCGCCATCGACCAGCACCTCGGCCGCACGGCCCCGGGTGTTGTAGTTGGAGGCCATGGTCATGCCATAGGCACCGGCCGACATCAGCGCCAGCAAATCGCCTTCGCCGATGGCCAGTTCGCGCGAGCGGGCCAGCCAGTCGCCGGATTCACATACCGGGCCGACCACATCGTAGATACGGGGCTGGCCGGCGTTTTCCTTCACTGTCTTGACGCCATGCCAGGCTTCGTACATGGCCGGACGCATCAAATCGTTCATGGCAGCATCGACCACGGCGAAGTTTTTTCCTTCACCATGCTTGAGGTATTGCACTTCGGTCAGCAGCAGGCCGGCATTGCCGACCACCGAGCGGCCCGGCTCGAACATGACCTGGATCGGCCGGCCGTCGTACTTCCTGGCACGCCAGGCATCGACGCGGGCGAACACGCGCGCCAGGTAGTCGCCGATGGCGACCGGCTGCTCGTCGTCGTAACGGATGCCGATGCCGCCGCCGATGTCGAGGTGGTGAATCGTGATGCCCTCGGCTTCCAGCGCATCGACCATCTCGATGATCTTGTCCAGCGCTTCCAGCAACGGCGAATCGTCCAGCAGCTGCGAGCCGATGTGGCAATCGATGCCCACCACTTCGATGTTGGGCAGGGCGGCTGCGGCGCGATAGCAGTTCAGCGCATCTTCATAGGCCACGCCGAACTTGTTTTCCTTCAGGCCGGTGGAGATGTAGGGGTGGGTCTTGGCATCCACGTTGGGGTTCACGCGCAGCGAGATGCGCGCGCGCTTGCCCAGGGCGCCGGCCACTTCGTTCAGGCGGGCCACTTCGGGGATGGATTCGACGTTGAAGCAGAGGATGTCATGTTCCAGCGCCAGCTTCATCTCGTCGCGGCCCTTGCCCACGCCCGAGAAGATCACCTTGCGCGCATCACCGCCAGCGGCCACCACACGCAGCAGCTCGCCGCCGGACACGATGTCGAAACCGGAGCCCAGCTTGCCCAGCAGGTTCAGCACCGCCAGGTTGGAATTGGACTTGACCGAGTAGCACACCAGGGCGCCGCCCTTGTCGCCATCGGCACGGCCGGCTGCGCGGCAGGCATCGGCATAGGCCGAGAAGTTCTGCACCAGGGCGGCCTTGGAATAGACGTAGAGCGGGGTGCCGAACTGTTCGGCCAGCGCTTGCAGCGAGACGTCTTCGGCGTGCAGCGCGCCGTTGCGGTAGGAGAAGTGGGACATGGAGATCCGGAAAAGTCAGTTCTGTAGGGAAACCCGGCGCGATCCCGCCCTCATGCTCCTGGGGGACCGGCCGCGATGCAGCCAGATGTTTCAGCCGGGCATCATCGTTTGGGCGTGTCGGCGGCGGAGGTGTCGGCAGGGGCCGCACCCTCCTGGGCCGCTGCCTTGTCCTTGGCCGGCGCGGCCGGCTGGGTGCGCACGAACGGGTCGGGCGGGATCTTGGGCATGTACAGCGGGCCTTTCTGGCCGCAACCGGCCAGCATCACGACGGCGGCGCACAGCGCCAGGGAAGCTGCACAACGGGCGGGAGAATAGTGTGACTTCACGATAAAATGACGGATTACATCGAAATCTTAGAATGACTTGGAGTGTAGCATGACCGAATCGGAATTCCTGGACCTGGCCGACGCCACCCTCAACGCCATCGAGACGGCGCTGGAAGACGCCTGCGACGCCAGCGACCTGGACGTGGAATGCAGCCGCAGCGGCAACGTGCTGGAAATCGAGTGCGTGGACAATGGCTCCAAGATCATCATCAACAGCCAGGCCCCCATGCAGGAAATGTGGCTGGCCGCACGTTCGGGCGGCTTCCACTACAAGTATGACGGCAGCCAGTGGCTCAATACCCGTGACGGCAGCGAGCTCTATGCCACGCTCTCGGAAGTGGTCAGCAGCCAGGCCGGCGTGCCGGTCACCCTCAAGCCCTGAGCCGGCACGGTGCCGGCCTGCGCGCCCCACCGCAGCAGCGGCGGCGCGCTGATGCTTGCGCCCTTCCGGCTTCTACCGTCCACGAAAAGAAACCCGCAGCATTCATGCGTCGATCCCTCCGACATCCCGCCTTCCTGTTCCTGCAGCGTGGCCTGGCGCGTCTGCGCTGGATCCTGGTACTGACCGTCCTGGCCGTGGCCGCAGCGCTGCTGCTGCCGCCCCTGGTGACCCGTTTCAACCACGACCACAGCCCCCAGGCCCTGGCCGCCGAGAAAGACATGCAAGCCATCGCCACCGGCCTGGAACGCTACCGCCAGGACAATGGCCGCTATCCGAGTGCCGCCCAGGGCCTGCTGGCGCTGGTGATCAAGCCGGTGCGCGCGCCCGTGCCGGGCAACTGGCAGATCGGCGGCTACGTCGATCGCCTGCCGCGCGATCCCTGGGGCAATTCCTACCAGTACGAGGCTGACGACGACGGCACCAGCTACGAGCTCTACTCCTTCGGCCAGGCCGGACCGGACGGCGACGCCGACGGCGATCAGGTCATCCACTACCATTGAGCCGGCGCGCTGAGCGACGCGGGCCGCTCAACTCTTCACCGCTTGCTCACACCCCATCCGGGAAAGCCGTCCGCAGCCGGTACTGGCGCTGCCGGTAATTGCCTTCCGGTCCGCTGAAGCCGCAGTCGACGTCGCCGAACAAGCGGCTGACGCGATTGATGGCCGCGCGCTGGGCTTCGGTCTGCACGGCGATCAGGCGCCGCTTGCTGCGCGCGTGGTGGGCACAGATGTCGACCACCAGGCAGTGGCCGTAATCGGCCTGCTTGATGTCGATGAGCAGCGCTTCCGGTTTGGTCAGTCCAAAGGTGGCGGCCAGTTCGATGCGCGCACTCAGGAAAGGATTGCTGTTGCGCAGCTTGTCGCTGAGCCGGGCACGGGCCTGCAGCGCCCAGGGCTGGGCGTCTTCCTGCGCCGTGAAGGCCTGCAGCGCCTCAGCGGCGGTCGTATCTCCCTGGACTGCCGCCTGCTGCCACCAGTAGAGCGCCTTGACATCATGCAGCGCATCGTCGCGGCGATTGCGCCAGAAGATCTGCGCCAGTTCGCACTGCGCATCGGCCAGGCCCGATTCGGCCGCCTTCTCGAGATATTGCTGGGCCACCTGCAGATTGCGCTGTGAATAGATCGAGCGCGAATAGATGCGCGCCAGTGCGTGCCAGGCTTGTCCGGAACCGCCCTCCCCGGCCAGCACCAGCCAGTGCAGGGCCTTCTTGAAATTGGCCAGGCCGTGTTCCATGAAGACGCGGTTGCCGGCGCGGTCGATCTTGGCGCACAGCAGTCCCAGTTCCAGACGCGCCTCGATGTCGCCAGCCAGCGCCGCCAGTTCGAACAGCCGCATCAATTGCGGCAGCTCCGGCTTGGCGCTGCGCGCCTGCCACTGGCCGTAGCGCAGCAGCAGGGTCGCTTCCTCGACATTGAGTTCGACCAGGCCGGTAGCATCGCCTTCCTTGTCCAGCTGCGTGAGCGCTGCACTATTGCGCTCCATCAGGCGCTTGACCAGAACCACCGCACCGCGCGCGAACGCCTCGCCCTGTCCCTGTTGCCAGGCCTTGTCCAGCAGCGCGTATTGCGCCTGTTCGATACCGGCGCGGGCAGCCTCGCGCATGAGCCTTTCTTCGACGGCCGAGGCGGCTGCACCCGGCACTACCGGCTGGCCATGCCGCTGCATCTGCTGGGCCAGCAGCCATTGGGCTTCGTGATCGTCGCGGCTGGCCAGCAAGGACAGCGCAGCGATGGCGCGCGCATGGGCGTTGCTGTCGAACTGCTCGGTATGCTCCAGCACCAGGCGCGCGAAGATGATGCCCGCCTGGGGCACGCCGGCGTCAAAGGCCTTTTCGTACCAGATGGCCGCTTCCTGCGGCGAGGACAGCTCCTTGACCTGATCGTAGGTGATGTTGCGGCCGATGATCATCCACGCATCATCCAGGCCCTGTTGCGCAGCACGCCGCAGCCAGTAGAACGCCGTGCCCTTGCTGCGCGGCAGTCCGCTGCCGCCGTTGAGGTAGCGCCGGCCCAGGGCCAGTTGCGCGCGCGATTCACCAGCGCGGGCGGCCTTGATGACGGCCAGCTCTTCTCTCGTTGCCATGTTCTTTTCCTTTCTCAGCAAGCCCGCAGTCAAAAACTGCGGACAAAAAAGTCCCCGCCGGCGCAGCAAGCTGCGTCGGTCCGGTGTGCATCAAAAACTAAGTATTTGGATGCTGCCCGCCAGTGCGTTGTGAGGCGGCGCGATACGCGATTCGTGGAAGCGCTTCTGCACCACGCGCATCGGAATGATGCACGTCATTAGAGCAGTGCGCCGCAAAAAAGTGCGCGTTAACGAGAGCTTATTACGCTTCCTTTACATTCGCCAACACCCGCTACTGGTAAGGCTTTCGTCAGCTTGTTGCGATCCAAAAGCGAGCTTTTTGCGACGCAGAAAATGAGTTTTCCTACGTGGCAGCGGGATTCGGCATGCACCAAATCCGAATGCAATGCGAAACAAAATGGGGAGAAGTCTCCAATCCGTCGCATTCCTGCGGAGAGAGAAAAATACTGTTACAAAATCTAACAAAATAGATCGGTAAAGCAGGCATGAAAAAAGCGCCGCATGAACCTCATGCGGCGCTTTTTTCTTGCTCACTTGCGCATCAAACTGCGCCGCCAAAAAGACGGCGCAGCTCAAGTCACATTAGAACTTGTGACGGATACCCACGGCGACGGCGCCTTGGTTACCATCGGTACCGGTGGCGTTGGAAACGCCCGGGTTGTTCAGGTCGCTAGCCTTGGTGTAAGCCAGGAAGGCGTACAGGTCGGTGCGCTTGGACAGCCAGTAGTCGGTACCCAGGCTCACTTGGGTCAGCTTGGCCTTGGTGGACACGCCGTCGAAGTCGGCACGGGTGTGATCCACGGCAGCCAGCAGCTTCAGCGACGGGCTCAGGGAGTAAGCAGTACCCAGTTCGTAGATGTCAGCCTTCTTCGAATTGGCCAGGGTGCGGTTGGCGATGCTGGTCAGGGAACCGACGCCGGCTGCGGTCAGGTTGGTCTGGGTGTTCAGGTCTTGCTTGACGCGCGAGTAGTTACCGTACACACGAGCCGGGCCGAACTGATAGGACGCTGCCACGTTCAGGACCTTCTGAGCGGTGCTGCCAGCCAGGTTGCTTTCGCTAGCCACGCTGGTAGTGGTGGTGCTGCTCAGCAGGGAGGTGTCAGCTGCGGTCGAACCAGCCTTGGACTGGTAGTAGTTGATACCCAGACCCAGCGGACCGTTGTCGTACTTGCCGCCGATGCCGAAGGCTTGACCAGCGGAGGTCTGGCCAGCGGTTTCACCGAAGCCGTACATCAGGTTACCAGTGAAGCCGTTCAGGTTGGCCGTGGTGTAGCTGATCGAGTTGTTGGTACGGGTGCCTTGCAGGCGATCCAGGCCGGAGCCGGAGTTGCTGACCCAGCCACCGAAGTCGTTCACGGCGGTGTAAGCGGAGATGGTGTCAGCGAAGTCGGTTTGACGGCCGACCAGCACGCTACCGAAGCCACCAGTCAGACCCACCACCGACTTGCGGCGGAACAGGGTGTTGCTGGTCTTGGAATCGTCCAGAGCACCGGTGTCATTGCTGAAGCCGGCTTCCAGTTGGAACACGGCCGACAGACCGCCGCCCAGATCTTCAACACCCTTGAAGCCGATACGCGAACCCTGGATGACGCCCGAGTTCAGGCCGAACTTGCTGCCAGTGCCGCCGGAGGAGGTGGCAACCTTGCTTTGGTAGACAACACCGGTATCGACGATACCGTAGATCGTGACGGAGCTTTGCGCATTGGCTGCGCCTGCGAACGCGCCCAGAACGGCGAGTGCCAGCAGAGATTTTTTCATGTGACGTCCTTCTCTAAAAATAGTCTTGAGGATCCGCACTTGCAGTCGGATGGGCAAACATTAATGCTTCTCGTCGCGCGTGACTGCACCTTGGTCGATAGAAGTGATTTTTTAGACGGGAGCGAAAGATTGAAATGGCAATTGTTGTATTTTTTTATCGTCAATTTCCATTGCACGCTTGTGGTCCAGCTTCAGGATCGGCCTGCATCAAGGAAAAAGCGCCGGTATCTCTACCGGCGCTTTACTGGATTTCTAACATCTTGAAACATCTTGCTGGCAGTGCTTGCGCGCACCGACTATACAAACATGCATGGGCAATCATTCGTCCTTGGTGTCGCCAACCAGCTTCTTGAGCAGCTCGGATTTCAATTGCTGGCGCTGCGCCGAGGCATTCTTGCGATGGGCACCGGCACCGCCTGCGCGCTGCTGGGCCGCCAGCGCGACCGGATTGCGCGGCCTGGATTGCGATGGCTCCACGCGAAAGCTCAGCTTCTGCCGCGTTCCCAGGGTCTTGTTGGCCATCGCGTTCTCCTTGCCTTGCCGGCGCCTTTACATCATCCCATCACAGGACATAGCGCGACATGTCCTCATCCACGGCCAGCTCGCCCAGCCGCTCGTTGACATACTCCGCATCGATGCGCAGGCCATCCACACCGGCCTCGCCGGCCGTGAAGGAAATCTCTTCCAGCAGTTTTTCCATCACGGTATAGAGACGGCGCGCACCGATGTTCTCGGTCTTTTCATTGACCGTGTGCGAAATCTCGGCCAGGCGCTTGATGCCGCTGTCGGCGAATTCGATCTTCACCCCTTCGGTGGCCAGCAGCGCTTCATATTGCTTGGTGAGGCAGGCATCGGTACCGGTCAGGATGCGCTCGAAGTCGGCAATGGACAGAGAATCCAGTTCCACCCGGATCGGGAAACGACCCTGCAGTTCCGGAATCAGGTCGGACGGCTTGGACAGATGGAAGGCCCCCGAGGCGATGAAGAGGATGTGATCGGTCTTGATCATGCCGTACTTGGTATTGACGGTGGTGCCTTCCACCAGCGGCAGCAGGTCGCGCTGCACGCCGGCGCGCGAGACGTCGGCATTGCCGTTCTGCGAGCGGGTGGCGATCTTGTCGATCTCATCGAGGAAGACGATGCCGTTCTGCTCCACGTTGGAGATGGCCTTTTGCTTGAGTTCTTCCTCGTTGACCAGTTTGGCTGCCTCTTCCTCGATCAACAGCTTCATGGCTTCCTTGATCTTGATCTTGCGCGCCTTCTTGCGCTGGTTGCCCAGGCCCGAGAACATCGACTTGATCTGTTCGGTCATTTCTTCCATGCCCGGGGGCGCCATAATTTCCATGGAAGGGGCGGCGTCGTTCAATTCCAGTTCGATCTCGCGATCGTCCAGTGCCCCTTCGCGCAGGCGCTTGCGGAAAGTCTGGCGGGTGGTGTTCTTGTCGTCCTTCTCGCCGCTGGCACTGCCTTCGGGCGTGAAGCCGAAATCGCGTGCCGGGGGCAACAGTACGTCCAGGATACGGTCTTCGGCGGCGTCCTCGGCGCGGGTGCGGACCTTGCGCGTTTCCAGCTCGCGCGTCTGCTTGATGCCGATGTCCACCAGGTCGCGGATGATGGTGTCCACGTCGCGGCCGACGTAGCCGACTTCGGTAAACTTGGTGGCTTCGATCTTGATGAAGGGCGCATCGGCCAGCTTGGCCAGGCGGCGCGCAATCTCGGTCTTGCCCACGCCGGTGGGGCCGATCATGAGGATGTTCTTGGGCGTGATCTCGTGGCGCAGCGGCTCCTCGATCTGCTGGCGGCGCCAGCGGTTGCGCAGGGCGATGGCCACCGCGCGCTTGGCGCGGGCCTGGCCGACGACGTGCTTGTCGAGTTCGGAGACGATTTCCTTGGGAGTCATATTCATGGTGGTGATCTTTTCGCTGTGGCGATTCATCAGGGGAATGGGCGCAAAACCCGCGTCGCGTGGCTTATTCCAGCGTCTCGATGATGTGGTTCAGGTTGGTGTAGATGCACAGCTCGCCGGCGATGGTCAGCGATTTCTTGACGATCTCGGCCGGCGCCAGGTCGGTGTTGTCGTACAGGGCCTTGGCCGCCGATTGCGCATAGCTGCCACCGGAGCCGATGGCACCGATGCCGTCATTGGGTTCGAGCACGTCGCCGTTGCCGGTGATGACCAGGGTGGTTTCCTTGTCGGCACACAGGAGCATGGCTTCCAGGCGGCGCAGCATACGGTCCGTGCGCCAGTCCTTGGCCAGTTCGACCGAGGCGCGCATCAGGTTGCCCTGGTGTTTTTCCAGCTTGGCTTCGAACAGGTCGAGCAGGGTGAAGGCGTCGGCCGTGCCGCCGGCGAAACCGACCAGGACACGGCCGTGGTAGAGCTTGCGCACCTTGCGCGCACTGCCCTTCATGACGATGTTGCCAAGCGTCACCTGGCCGTCGCCGCCCAGCGCGACCTGATTGCCGCGACGGACGGAAAGGATGGTGGTGCCGTGAAATTGTTCCATGCTTGCCTCTGTTCAATATGTGCCTGGGAGCCGCGGAAAAGGCATATCCGATCCGCATTCCTGTCGAGATGGGGCTGGCCGGCCGGATTGCAAGTCGCGCGATCGGACCGGCCGCCACCGAGGCCGATATTGTACGCCCGCAAGAACAACGGGCGCCCGTCTCAGGCAGCGGGAGCGATTACACCGAAATGGTCATCAAGCTGGCATTGCCGCCTGCGGCCGTGGTGTTGACGCACAGCGCACGCTCGGCCAGCAGGCGCCACAGCGGGATGGCACCATCTTCGCTGCACAGGATCAGCGGCACCAGCGCGCCTTCCCGTGCGGCCAGGCGCACGCGCCAGGCGGCGGCCTGGTGGCTGTCCACCAGGGCCGCCTGCAAGGGTTCGGCATCGAGCTGGCTGGCGCGGCGGATGGCTGCGCGCACCGGGGCGGGCAGGCCGGCCGGCAGCAGCGCGGCGGTGGCCTCATCGACCAGCACCGTATTGCCGGTGGCAAAGGCCGCCGCCAGTTGATTCAGCAGCGTACCGACGCCGGCCGCCACGCACAGTACCAGCCCGCGCGGGGCGAAACCCAGGGTATTGCGCTCACCGGTCGGGCCGGGCAGCAACAGGCTGCGTTGCAACAGGCTGTCGCGGTGGTAGCGCTGGCCGCTGGCGGCCAGGCGTTCGTGGCCGTGGGTGCGGGCCCAGTCCAGCAGGCTGTCCAGCAGTGCGTTGGGCACGTCCGAGGGTTGGGCGCGGGTCAGCTCTTCATGCAGTTGCGCATTGCGCTGCAGGCGCTTGAGGTAGAGCGGGCCACCGGCCTTGGGACCGGTGCCGGACTTGCCTTCCCCGCCGAAGGGCTGCACGCCCACCACGGCACCGACGATGTTGCGGTTGACGTAGATATTGCCCACGTGCGCACGCTGGGCCACGAAATCGATGGTCTCGTCGATGCGCGAATGCACGCCCAGGGTCAGGCCATAGCCGGTGGCATTGATGGCGTCGATCAGTTGCGGCAAGGCATCGCGGCGATAGCGCAGCACGTGCAGCACAGGACCGAAGACTTCGCGCTGCAGTTGTGCCAGGTCGTCGATCTCGATCACGGTCGGTGCTACGAAGGTGCCGTGCTGGCACTGCTCGCCCAGCGGCAGCTGGAACACGGCGCGGGCGGTCTTGCGCATGCGTTCGATGTGGGCCAGCAGGTTCTGCTGCGCCTCGGCATCGATGACCGGACCGATGTCGGTGGAGAGACGATCCGGACGGCCCACGCGCAGTTCGGCCATGGCGCCCTTCAACATCTCCAGCGTACGGTCGGCGATGTCTTCCTGCAGGCACAGGATGCGCAACGCCGAGCAACGCTGGCCGGCGCTGTCGAAGGCCGAGGACAGCACATCCTGCACGACTTGTTCGGCCAGGGCCGACGAATCCACGATCAGCGCATTCTGGCCACCGGTCTCGGCGATCAGCGGGACATCGCCATGTTCGCCGCTGCCATCGCCATCGTCATGCTTGCGCTGGGCCAGGGTACGGTTGATGAGTTGCGCCACTTCGGTGGAACCGGTGAAGATCACGCCCTTGACGCGCACATCCGAAGTCAGCGCGGCGCCCACGGTCTCGCCCCGACCCGGCAGCAGCTGCAAGGCGGCGCGCGGCACGCCCGCTTCATGCAGCAATTGCACGGCGCGATGGGCGATCAGGGCAGTCTGTTCGGCCGGCTTGGCCAGCACCACGTTGCCGGCAGCCAGCGCCGCGCTGACTTCGCCGATGAAGATCGCCAGCGGGAAATTCCACGGGCTGATGCACACCACCGGGCCCCAGGCCAGCACGTTGCCGTCATGCCGCGAGGCGATGGCGTAATAGCGCAGGAAATCGACCGCTTCGCGCACTTCGGCAATCGCATTGGGCAGCGACTTGCCGGCTTCGCGCACGGCCAGTGCCATCAGTTCGGCGATATGTTCTTCCAGCAGGTCGGCCGCGCGTTCCAGCATGGCGGCACGTTCGGCGGCCGGGGTCGATTGCCATTGCGGCGCATAGGCAGTCGCTGCAGTGAGCGCGGTATCGACATCGGCCACGGTGGCTTCGCTGACCTGCCCCACCACTTCGCGATGGTCGGCCGGATTGCGCACGGCCTGCGCCTGCTGCGCAGAGGATTCGCCCGCAATCAGCGGTGCGGCCTGCCATTGGCGCTGGGCCATGGAGACGAACAGCTCGCCCAGTTGCTGCAGGCGTGCTTCGTTGGAGAGATCGATACCGGTCGAATTCTTGCGCTCCTGGCCATACAGCTGGTGCGGCAAGGCGATGGCCGGATGCGGCACGCCGCCCTGGGCGCGCACGGTCTCGATGGGATCGGCCACCAGGCGATCCAGCGGTACGGCTTCGTCCACGATCTGGTTGACGAAGGAGGAGTTGGCACCGTTTTCCAGCAGGCGGCGCACCAGGTAGGCCAGCAGGGTCTGGTGCGAACCGACCGGTGCGTAGATGCGGCAGGCCTTGCCGAGATTGTCGGGGCCGACCACCTGGTCATACAGCGTTTCGCCCATGCCGTGCAGGCACTGGAATTCGTAGTTGTCGACCTGGTGCTGCCTGGCCCAGTGATAGATGGCCGCCAGCGTATGCGCATTGTGCGTGGCGAATTGCGGATAGATCACGTCGGTGGCAGCCAGCAGCTTCTGTGCGCAGGTCAGGTAGGACAGGTCGGTATGCACCTTGCGGGTGTAGACCGGATAACCTTCGAGGCCATCGACCTGGGCGCGCTTGATTTCGCTGTCCCAGTAGGCGCCTTTGACCAGGCGGATCATCAGGCGGCGACCGTTGCGCCGGGCCAGGTCGACCAGGTAGTCGATGACGAAGGGGCAGCGCTTCTGATAGCCCTGCACCACGAAGCCCAGGCCCTCGAAGCCGGCCAGGTCGGGGTCGGCGACCAGCACTTCCATCATGTCCAGCGACAGTTCGAGGCGGTCGGCTTCTTCGGCGTCGATGTTCAGGCCAATGTCGTATTGCTTGGCCAGCAGCAGCAACTGTTTCAGGCGCGGCAGCAGTTCGCTCATCACCCGCGCATGCTGGGCGCGCGAATAGCGCGGATGCAGGGCCGAGAGCTTGACCGAGATGCCCGGGCCATCCTTGATGCCGCGGCCGTTGGAGGCGCGGCCGATGGCGTGGATGGCGGTCTCGTAGGACTGGTAGTAGGCGTCGGCGTCATGCATGGTCAGCGCGGCCTCGCCCAGCATGTCGTAGGAATAGCGATAGCCGCGCTTTTCGTTGTCGCGGCTGTTTTCCAGGGCTTCTTCGATGGTCTGGCCGGTCACGAACTGGTTGCCCAGCATGCGCATGGCCAGATCCACGCCCTTGCGGATGAGCGGCTCGCCGCCCTTGCCGATCAGGCGCGTGATGGCTTGCGTGAGGCCGCTTTCGCTGCTGGTGGAGACCAGCTTGCCGGTGATGAGCAAGCCCCAGGTGGCGGCATTGACGAACAGCGACGGTGATTCACCGAGGTGCTTGCGCCAGTCGCCCTTGCTGATCTTGTCGGCGATGAGGCGGTCGGCGGTCTGGCGGTCGGGGATGCGCAACAGCGCTTCGGCCAGGCACATCAGGGCCACGCCTTCTTCCGAGGACAGCGAGAATTCATGCATCAGTGCGTCCACTCCGGACGAACGGGTACGCTTCTCGCGCACCTGCTGCACCAGTTTGCTGGCCAGTTGCTGGGTGGCGTCCTTCCAGGGCTGCTGGCCCTGGACCTGCTGCAGCAGCCACTGCACGGCCTCGCGCTCGTCACGGCGATAAGCAGCGGTGATGGCCGCGCGCAGCGGACTCGGGGGCGGCAGCAACTCGGCCTGAAACGTGCCGAAAGGCAAACTGGAAACGGGGGCCGCAGGCGCGGCGGAGACGGCGGTGGTCATGGTCTGGAGTCGAGATGGGATGGAATGGGCAACGGGATTCTATGTGCTTGATGCCAATATTAATTCTGTATTTATGGTCATAGACCAATATTTAATTTGGCAAATTTTATTTCTGCGATTTTAAATTTTCCACATCGCTGTTGAATGGGCAGGACAGGCAGAGCTGTCGCGGCTTCCGGGGCGATGAGGGCGCAAAGCCGCCAGGAGCCTGTGCCATCGCGGTGACCTCTGCGCGAATCCAAAATTATTCGACGGATTCTTCGGTTCCTTTCGAGCTTTACCCAGGATTTTGGTGGTTTTTCCGGCAAGGCAAACTTGCCGAACAAGAATGGCGGCCCGTCATTGCACACCGCCCCCATTCATGGATACCACCAGCCGTCTGCTCTCCCGTCTGATCCGCTTTTCTGCCGCATCGCGCTTGTACCGCCTGGACATTGCCGGTCAAACCGAGGACCGCTTCATGGTCGAAGCCTATGCCGCTGTCGACGCCTTGCATGCGGTGGGTGCCACCGAAGTGATTGTCCTGAGCCTGGATGCAGACGCGCCAGCGAAGTCCCTGCTGGGTTGCCGCGCCACGCTGGAGATGCGCCTGGCCGATGGCGGCGTCCGTCGAAGGACCGGGCTGATTCATGAAGTCGCCAAGCTGGGCGGCAATGGCGGCTTCTGCCGTTACCGCCTGCGCCTGGCACCCTGGCCGTGGTTGCTCACACAGGCCAGCACCAGCCGCGTCTGGCAAGACAAAAGCCTGCTGGAAGTGGTCGAAGACGTCTTCCACGAATTCCTGCAACACGCCGACTGGCATTGGTCTGCCGACGCGCTGGCCTGCCTGGATCGCTTGCCGCTGCGCAGCTATACCGTGCAATACCGGCAGACCCATTTCGATTTCATCAGCCGCCTGCTGGCCGGCGAAGGGCTCTCATGGCGCATGGAAGAACATGCGACCAGCCCGCAGGGACATCGCATGGTGATCTTTGCCGACAGTACTGCGCGCGGTTCCTTTCCCGAAGATGCGACCAGCGCGGCCCATGGCGGCATCCGCTTTCATGGCGCCCGGGAACAGGAGCAACAGGATGGCATCCAGGCTCTGGCAGCCTGCCGCAGTCTGCAAGCGGCCAGCTATGCACTGCTGTCCTACGATTATGAAAACAAACGAGCCGTCGCCGCCAGCATCCCCACCCATCATGCTTTCGGCGGCCGCGCTGCGCCATGGCTGGAAAGCCACGACAGTGCAGGCCTGGCCGCCCGCGACGACAGCGACGCCGCAGACCGTCACGCGCGCCTGATGATGGAAGCCGCCGAGGCCCGCAACAAGCGCTGGCGCGGACGCGGCACGGTACGCAGCTTGCGGGCCGGGTCGCGCTTCACCTTGACGCAGGGACCGTTGGCCGGAAAGGAACGCGACTATGCCGTGCTCTCGGTGCTCGGTGTGGGCGTCAACAATCTGCCTGCGGATACCGAAGCGGCACTGGCTGAGTTGTTCGGGCCCTTGCCGGTCTTGCTGGAGGAGGCCATCGCTGCCTGCCTCAAGGCCACCGGGACGTTCCAGGCGCTGGCTGCCGATCACAGCCTGATCGAGCAGGCACGCCGTATGGGACATGCCAATGTGTTCGAAGCGATCCACGCCGATATTCCCTGGCGGCCGGTCCTGGCCGATGGCACGGGCCTGGAGCGTCGTCCTCATGCGCTAGCGCATGGCAGCCAGAGCGCCATCGTGGTCGGCTACCGGGGCGAGACCCAGCCCAACGGCCCCGATGAAATTTGCTGCGACCGGTTGGGCCGCGTGCGCATCCGTTTCCACTGGCAGGGACGGCACGACGATGCAGCGGCGACCTGCTGGGTGCGGGTAGGCCAGCGCTGCGCCGGACCGGGCATGGGGATGCAGTTCCTGCCGCGCATCGGGCAGGAAGTCCTCGTGCAATTCATCGAAAACGACCTGGAGCGACCGGTTGTGCTCGGTGCCCTCTACAACGGCCGTGGGGAGGGAGGTGTCGCCCCGACGCCCGGTGGCGAAGTGAAGGTTTCTGCCGAAATCCAGGTTTTTCAACAAGCCGGCGATACCGCCATCAGCGGCCAGGGCAATCTGGCTGGCGGTAACGCACCAACGTGGCATGGTGCCAGTGCCGATCTCGATGGGCATCGCAATCCCGCCGCGCAATGGGGCATCCGTTCCAAGGAGTTTGGCGGCTGGGGATACAACCAGCTGCTCTTCGACGACAGCAACCACCGTGGCCGTATCCAGCTCAAGACCACCCAGGCCGGTACCGAACTGAACCTGGGGCACCTGATCCACAGCGCTGACAATTATCGTGGCAGCTTCCGTGGCACGGGCGTGGAATTGCGTACTGATGCCTATGGGGTCATTCGTGCGGGACGCGGCATTCTGTTCTCCAGTTATCGGGTGGAACATCGCGCCCAGCATCGTGATCCGGCTGGAGACAACATGGGCCAGCGGGCCATGGCGCGACAGGCCGCACACATCCGCAAGACCTTCGACGAGGCAGTGCGCACACATCGCACGGTGGGCATGGCCGAGGGACTCGATGCGATGAAGCAGGCCATTGTCGGACAGGCCGAGATCGCGCAGCAGGACCTGCCCGCCACCAGCACACCGCTGATCCAGATCGCCGCGAAGGAAGGGTTGGGCGTGGTGGCGGGACAGCATCTGCAGATGGCCAATGGCGGCAGCGTCAGCCTGATCAACGGACAGGACGCCCAGCACGTCAGTGGTCAGCAATTCCGGCTGCGCACGCAGCAGGCCATCGGACTGCTGGGCGGGGCCACGGCTGCCGCCAGGCTGGAGGCGCGATGGTCATGGCTGACACGCAGCGAGAAGGGTGTGCCGGCGCGGTTGAATGCCGAGGGATTTGAGCAATTCAAAAAGCATGCGAGGGCGCTTTGCATCGATCACAAAGAGGTTTTGATGGCGAAGTGGCGGTTCAATCCGCGAGAATTCCTTGCGGCATTCAGAAGAAACGGATGGATTAGTCTGGAAGAAATGACGCAGACGATTCCTAGAGAAATAACAATTGAGAAAAAGTCGATCAATGTCACTTGGGAAGATGCACTGAAGAGGATGACACTAGGAACGAAAAACAAGGATGGACAAACCTTTCCGCCGAATCTTCATCGAAAACTGCCTCACCTGCTCAAGCGCTACTTTATCTCTGCTTCTCATTTGAGAACAGCGCATTTTCTAAGTCAGGTTTTCGCAGAAACAGGGATGCTGACTTCTGTACCTCATCCGATTTCTTGGCGACGAGAAGTATGTTTCTGCCGATATTTCTATGCTCCAAAGGGAGAAAAACAAATGAGCCCAAGTAGATTTTTTATGGTGTTCTGCCTTAGTTTTCTTATGCAATATTCCAGCTGGTCGACTCCTTTCAAGCCGGAGCAACTTGAAAATTTGCCATTGGAGTTAATGGACGACTGCGATTTGAAAATCCATTTTCCCGCGTCCATTAGTTCAGCTGGATGCGGTAGGGGTCTTAACGAACATGACTACGTAATTCTAGACATTGAATACTTTCTCCAACAATTCATACACAACGAAGCCGTAAGACACATCTCCGGAATTGTCGAAAAAAATGTGTTTGAAAAATATATGAATGGTGGCGCGCGAGGCGTGGTCGTAGCCCGAGAATTGGGTGCTAGCGGGCAGCTCCAGGAAAATGGCAAGCCCGTTCTTCAGCCGGAGACAATGGAAAGTCTATGCGCAAGAAGCGAACTCGACATTGAGAGAAAAGCCATCAAGTCTGATAACTGGTCAGGCTATCTGTGGGCACGTAGATCGCGGCCAAAACACGCTGATCTAGCGGGCAAATGCATGACTTCTGATCTGTCGGATACCTGCTTCGTAGCGATCATCGGCAATCGATCCAGGATCTTGCACTTCGGCCCAGCCTGCTTGCCAACAAACCGCAAGAAAACCCATCCTGCCGATTTTGACTTTGAGGACTTCCTCACGATGATTCGCAGCATCAGATTCAATACGGACTAATTTTCTTTTTACTTATCTTTCCCGATCAGGTCCCCCTAGCTACTTGCGCCGTCCGCTCGAAAGAACCATCTTCCATTCAGGAGAATATCGTTGAACATGTGTCTGCTCTATTGCTCGCTCTTATTCACGGCCACGCTGGCGACCACCAGCATGGCAGGAAACCGTGAAGCCTTCGCACATGACGTTAGAAGTGACGTCCGACGCAAATGTCTTCTCGATATGCAGCTACCGCCCAGTGCAGCCTTCATCACCTGTGCAGACCTCCCTCGCTACCCTGGTGCCAAGGTGCTGCAGATAGGCCATTATCCGCAGGACTTTCCGGGACCTGGGCTATTGGCCTTCACGGATGGTTTTCTCTCGGGACAATCGACGCAGGACTATCTCGCCTCAGGCATCTCGGACTGGGTCGCCGTCCCCGCGCGCACTGGCCACCTGGATCAGGAAGATGATGCGATACAGCTCAACGAGTACGGTGTGGATTTTCTCTGGGCGACACAGCCCGATGAGATCAAGCGGGAGAAAATTCACGGCAAGGACTGGACCGGCTATCTCTGGACACGGCGCACGGAGCCAACCAGGAAAGAGATGGGCAACGCGGCGCCCAAGCGACCACAACGATGTTTCATCGCCTTGATCGGCAATCAAAAAAACAGCCTGGAGTTCGCCACCTGCCTTGCCCGAGATCGTAATCCCAGAGAGCCCAACGAACTACATTATCGAGACTTCATGCGCGCATTGAAGAGTATTGAGTTTGGCCACCAACGATTACCCATGTCGCCGCAATAAAGATTCATGCAGGCGATGTACTCTGCCTTCAAGCAAAAAAAGCGCAGCCCGAGAGCTGCGCTTTTTTCATGGGGTTCAGCTACAAATGATTTATATCATTTACCTGTTACTTCACCAGGCACCAAAACCACCCATCATCCCTCACCCAGATAAGCCGCCTTCACCCGCGGATCATCCAGCATCTGCTTGGCCTGCCCTTCCATGGTAATCAGGCCCGACTCCATCACATAACCGCGATGCGCCGCTTCCAGCGCCAGCTTGGCGTTCTGTTCCACCAGCAGGATCGTGATGCCCTGGGCCGACACATTGCGGATCACTTCAAAGATCTTCTCCACCATGATCGGCGACAGGCCCATCGAAGGTTCATCCAGCAGCAGCAGCTTGGGATGGCTCATCAGCGCACGCGCCATCGCCAGCATCTGCTGCTCACCGCCCGAGAGCGTACCCGCCATCTGCGCCGCACGTTCCTTCAGGCGCGGGAAGACCTCGAACCAGCGGTCGATGTCGGCCTGGATCTGGCCCTTGTCATTGCTGGTGTAGGCGCCCATGAGCAGGTTTTCCTGGATGCTCATGCGCGTAAAGACGCCACGGCCTTCCGGCACCATCGCCAGCTTGTCCTTGACCAGCTCGAAGGACTTCTTGCCCTTCAACGGATTGCCCAGATAGTAGATGTGGCCATCGACTTTACTGCTGGGCAGCGTGCCGGTGATGGCTTTAAGGGTCGTGGTCTTGCCGGCGCCATTGGCGCCGATCAGGGTGACCAGCTCACCATCGTTGACCTCCAGGCTGATGCCCTTGACGGCCTGGATGCCGCCATAGGCCACGCTCAGTTGTTCGACTTTGAGGATATTGGTTGTCATGTTCTGTGGTCTCGCTTAATGTCCGGCGCCCAGGTAGGCTTCAATCACGGCCGGGTTCTTCTGCACGTCGGCCGGTACGCCCTCGGCAATCGGCTTGCCGTAGTCCAGCACGGTGATGCGATTGCACAGGCCCATCATCAGCTTCACATCGTGTTCGATCAGCAGGATGGTTTTGCCTTCGGCCTGGATCTTCACCAGCAGCTCGCGCAGGCCCAGCTTCTCGGTGGCGTTCATGCCGGCCGCCGGTTCATCCAGCGCCAGCAGTTGCGGATCGGTCGCCAGGGCACGAGCGATTTCCAGGCGGCGCTGGTCGCCATACGACAGGTGGCGCGCAGTGCGCTTGGAGAACTGGCCGATGCCCACGAAGTCCAGCAGCTGCTGCGACTTCGCGCGGATCGCCGCTTCTTCCTCACGCGCAGCCTTGTGGCGGAACACCGCACCGAAGACGTTCTGCTTGGTGCGCACGTGGCAACCGACCATCACGTTTTCCAGCACGGTCATTTCACCGAAGAGGCGAATGTTCTGGAAGGTCCGGGCGATGCCGGCCTTGGCCACTTCGTGCGGGGCGCTCGGCGAATAGGGCTTGCCGTCCAGTTCGAAGGTGCCGGTATCGGGTTGATACAGGCCCGTGATGACGTTGAAGAAGGTGGTCTTGCCGGCGCCGTTGGGGCCGATCAGGCCATAGATCTGGCCGCGCTCGATGGTGATGCCCACGCCGTTCAAGGCTTGCAGGCCGCCGAAACGCTTGCTGACGTCACGGATCTTGAGCAGTGTTTGTGTCATGTTCTGTGCTCCTGATATGGCTTAGGCTTTGACTTCGCCGGTGGTGCCGACTTTGGTATGGTCCACTTCGGGACGGTCTTCATGGCGCGGCGAGGGCCACAGGCCGGCCGGACGGGTCAGCATGATGATGACCATGGCCAGGCCGTAGAGCAGCTGGCGCAGCACTTCCGCATCGATCCACACACGGCCGAAGATCGCCATCTGCAGCGGCTCCACCACGTGGCGCAGCACTTCCGGCAGCGCTGCCAGGATCACGCCCCCAGCACCACGCCAGGGATGTGGCCGATACCGCCCAGCACCACCATGGCCAGCACGGCGATGGATTCGGTCAGGGAGAAGGATTCCGGCGAAACGAAGCCCTGGAAGGCACCGAACATGGCACCGGCCACGCCACCAAACGAAGCACCCATGGCGAAAGCCAGCAGCTTGACGTTGCGGGTATTGATGCCCATCGCCTTGGCAGCGATCTCGTCTTCGCGGATCGCGACCCAGGCGCGGCCCAGGCGGGAATCCTGCAGGCGGCTGGAGAAGAAGATCACGAAGATGCACAGCACCAGGAACAGGTAGTAATACGCGTTGACCGAGGGCAGGCTCATGCCCAACACCTTGACCATCGAACCCGAACCCGGCTCGCCGGCCAGCGACACGCCGAACACGCGGATCGGATCGATCAGGTTGATGCCCTGCGGACCGTTGGTGATGTTGACCGGCGCGTTGAGGTTGTTCATGAAGATACGGATGATCTCGCCGAAGCCCAGCGTCACGATGGCCAGGTAGTCACCGCGCAGCTTCAGGGTCGGGGCACCCAGCAGGGCCCCGAAGATCGCCGCCAGCACGCCCGAGATCGGTACGATCAGCCACAGCGAGAGGTGGATGCCGTTCTGCACGATCTGCGGACCGCACAGCCAGACCAGGAAATTGCCGATGGCCGGATAGGTGTTGACGAAGGATTCGATCACCTGCGCAAACTGGGGCGAGGCCAGCAAGCCGGTGCTGTACGCACCGATGGCATAGAAGGCGATGTAGCCCAGGTCCAGCAGGCCGGCAAAACCCACCACCACGTTCAGGCCCAGGGCCAGCATGATGTAGAGCAGCGCCATATCCATGATGCGCACCCACGAATTGCCGAACTGCTGGGCGATCATGGGGAAGATGATCATCAGCGCCAACAGCACCAGCAGGCTGATGCGGGCCTGTTGGGGGTTGCGCTTCATGTCGAAGGTCATGAGAGCCATAGTGTTCTCTTCCGATTTTCTAAGTTCTGTTTTCTAAACTTTTAAGTATTCGTTTTTAAGTTGTTGAGACTTTAAAACTTAAAACTTATGCGCGATCTGCCACACGCTCACCCATGATCCCGGACGGGCGCAGGGTCAGCACGATGATCAGCACGATGAAGGCGAAGATGTCCTGGTAGTTGCTGCCCAGGAAGTTGCCGGTCAGGTCGCCGATGTAGCCGGCGCCCAGGCTTTCGATCAGGCCCAGCAGGATGCCGCCCAGCATGGCACCGTAGATGTTGCCGATACCGCCCAGCACTGCGGCCGAGAAGGCCTTCAGGCCCGGTACGAAGCCCATGGCGAATTGTGCGGTGGAGTAGTTGGCGGCCCACATCACGCCGGCAATGGCGGCCAGGGCGGCGCCGATGCCGAAGGTGACGATGATGACGCGGTTGGCGTCCACGCCCATCAAGCCCGCAATGCGCGGGTTCTCGGCGGTGGCGCGCATGGCGCGGCCCATCTTGGTCTTTTCCACGATCAGCACCAGGCCGATCATCGCGGCCAGGGCCAGGATCAGCAGCATGATCTGGGTCGGCGAGATCAGGGCACCGGCGATGTTGACCGGGGTCGAGGGCATGATCTGCGGGAACGGCAGCGGGCTGCGGCCCCAGATCATCATGGCAAAGGTCTGCAGCAGGATCGACACGCCGATGGCGGTGATCAGCGGGGCCAGGCGCGGTGCATTGCGCAGCGGACGGTAGGCGATGCGCTCGATCAACAGGCTCACGATCACGCACACGGGAATGGCACCAACGATGGCGATGATCAGCTTGACGATGCCCGGCAGCTCAGGCGCCACCTGTTGCACCAATTTGAGGAGCGACAGGCCAACCATGGCCCCGACCATCAGGATGTCGCCGTGGGCAAAGTTGATCAGGTTCAGCACCCCGTACACCATGGTGTAACCCAGGGCGATCAGTGCGTACATGCTGCCTAGCACCAATCCGTTGATGATCTGCTGGATGAAAATGTCCATGAAACGGTGTCTCCTTCAGGAGGATGATTGTTGTGAAACGTCAGGAAATTGCAAGGAAACGGCGAACGCGGGAGCGCTCGCAAAAAAGCGTAAATTATTTATCAAATTAAGCGCGCATGCACGCGCAAATTTCACATTCCCAGTGTCGCGCGCATCACGCGGGCTGCCGCCAGGTCCCATGCCGCCTGGCCTACGGTCTTCAATACCGGCAGCGCCCCCGCGCCGCGCAAGCTTGCAGCCTCTGTCTTGCCGCCCAGCACATCACCGATGCCCACCACGCCGGACCAGTCGACTTGGGCCTGGATCAGGTCCCCGGCTTCGTGATGCGCGCCGGCCAGGTCATCGACCACAATGCGCCGTGCGTGCAGCAGGCTCGCCGGGAACTCCACCATGTCCGGCTTGAAGGCGCCCACGCCGATGGCCAGCGTATCGGCCGCGATCTGTTCAGGGATCACGGCCACGCGCGAAGTGGTCAGGGCAATCACCACATCGGTGCGTGGCAGATTCTCTTGCAACATCTGTGCCGGGAGCGGACTGGCCACGGCTTGCGGCTGGCGTTCGCTGATGGACTGGCAAAAAGCCTGGGTGCGCGCGAGGTCACGCGCGGCCACCCAGAACTGGCGCACGCCGAAGACTTCCACCAGCGCATCGGCATGCGCCGCCGCCTGGGCACCGGTGCCGATGAGCAGCGCCGATTGCGGCGTGCGCGGCAACAGCGTGCGGATGCCCAGCATGCTCATGGCGGCAGTGCGGCGGGCAGTCACGGTGGGACCATCCATCAAGGCCAGGCGGCGGCCGGTGTGGGTCTCGAAGACGATCACCTCGCCCTGGATCGCGGGCAGTTGATGGCGGGCATTGTCGCCATGGACGGTAATGAGCTTGGTCACCGAGAGATCCCCGGCGATGGCCGGCATGCCCAGCAGCACGCTATTGCCATCGATGGGAACGACCTGGCGCTCGGGTGCGCGGATGGCGCCGCTGGCCAGTTCCTGCGCGGCGCGCGCGAGGGCATCGACCAGCGCGGAATAAGGCAGGGCTTGCGCGGTCTGGCGGGAATCAAGAATGTGCATGGGAATCCTGTGTGAAGGTCAGCGCAGGAAGAAACCGGTCGGGAAAGGATCGGAGTCTTCCAGCACCCACTGGTTGGTACTCATGATGTGGGCATAGCCGCTCACTTCGGTGAGGGCGCCGTCGAAGTCGCCGACCTTGGTGGCGGCCGTCACGCGCACGCCGAAGTTGCTGCCGACGATGCTGCCGTTGACGTAGGGCTGGTTCAGCGCCAGCTGCCCGCGCAGGAACAGCTGGGCGGCGCGTCCTGACGTGCCGGTGCCGGTGGGCGAGCGGTCCACTTCGCGGTCGGCGAAGATGCAGACATTGGACTGGTCGGCACCGGGGAAATTGGGTTCGCTGTCGATGATGGTGCCGTACAGCGTATTGAGGCCGGGCTCCAGCGGATGGGCGATGGCGACCTTGGCCATCACCGCCGCCTTGGTCTCGGCACCTAGCTGGATCAGCTGGCGCACCAGTTCGGGCTTGACCGTCAGGCCAGCCTGGGTGGCGTTGATGTAGTAGTAGAAGGCACCGCCGAAGACGATATCCCCGGTGATGCTGCCAAACCCGGGCGTTTCCACTTCCACGTCGCGGCGATAGATGAAGGCAGGCACGTTGTTGAAGCTGACCTTGCCGGCGCGCACACCATCCCACTCGACGAAGGCTTCGATGAAACCGGCCGGGGCATCGAAGCAGATGCGCGTCTGCGGCTGGGTGCGTTCGACGTAGCCCATCTCGACCAGTACCTTGCCCAGGGCGATGATGCCGTGGCCACACATGTCGCTGTAGCCTTCGTTGTGGATGAAGATGATGCCGAAGTCGGCCCCGGCCGTGACCGGGGGCAGCAGGTAGGCGCCATACATGTCGGCGTGGCCGCGCGGTTCGTTCATCAGGAAGCGGCGCAGGTCATCGCGATGTTCGCGTAGCCAGGCGCGTTGTTCCAGGATGGTGCCGGCGGGGATTCTGGGCAGGCCCGAGACCACGATGCGCAGCGGTTCGCCGCCGGTATGGGCATCGATGGTCTGGACGGTACGGGTATAGCTGAGCATGGTCTTCCTTCCGGGTGTGCTGCGGGTCCGCCAGGGCAGAGGGTAACACTGCCGGCACGGGCATCGGCGCCGCAAGCGGGTACGGCAAACCGCTCCCGAGCCGGTCGGAACCGGCGGGAAGCGGAGCACTGCACAGTGGAGCTGGGCTGGAGGCCTGGCGCGCCGCCCGCAGCAGCGGGCGGCAGGATCAGGCCGGGTGAAGGACCGATCAGTAGCTGGTCAGGGGAACCGGCAGGCCATCCTTGAAGCGATAGACCGTCACGGGCGACTGCTTCAGGTCGTGATTGGCGTCGAAGTCATACTGGCCGGCCACACCCTTGTAGGTGATCTTGGCCAGGGCCGGACCGAAGGCCTTGGGCTCGACCGAATTGGCATTCTTCATGGCCTGGGCGATCAGCATCATGCCGTCGTAGAAGGACACTGCATAGGTTTCGGCAGGACGGTTGTACTTCTTCTGGTAGTCGTCGGCGAAGACCTTGCCGTCCTTGGCCTTGTCCAGCATGGTGCCGCCCTGGGTGCAATAGACGGTCTCGCCGATGGCGTCGCCGCCCAGGCGGCCCATTTCCGGCGAACAGATGCCGTCACCACCCATCAGGGGCACGTCGATGCCCAACTGCTTCATCTGGCGCTTGATCGGGCCGCCTTGGGGAGCATAGCCGCCGAGGAACACGGCGTCGGGCTTCTTGCCCTTGATCGAGGTCAGGATGGCGGTGAAGTCGGTGGCCTTGTCGTTGGTGAAGTCCTTGCTGACCACTTCGATGCCGTTGGCCTTGGCGACCTTGGCGAATTCCTCGGCCAGGCCCTGGCCATAGGCGGTGCGATCATCGATGACGGCGATGCGCTTCAACTTCAGTTCCTTGGCAGCATACAGGGCCATCTTGCCGCCCAGTTGGCTGTCGCTGGCGGCCACGCGGAACAGGGTGGCGAAACCTTGCTGGGTGATCTTGGGATTGGAAGCCACGGTGGCCACCACGATGCCGGCATCGTTGTAGACGCGCGAGGCCGGGATGGTCACGCCCGAGTTGTAGGGACCGACGATGGCCTTGATGCCCTGGTCGGCCAGCTTCTGTGCCACGGCCACGCCCTGCTTGGGGTCGGCCTGGTCATCTTCGGCGATGACTTCGAACTTGATCTTCTTGCTGCCCACGGTGATGGGTTGCGCATTCAGACGCTCGACGGCCATCATCAGACCGCCCTGGTTGTCCTTGCCGGCCGATGCCTGGGGACCGGTCAGCGGGCTGGAGAAACCGATCTTGACGACCTGGGTTTCCTGCGCCATGGCGAAAGCAGGGATCAGCGCCAGCGAGGCGGCGATGATGTTGAGTCCGGAGACGCGTTTGAACATGGGGTGTTTCCTCTCTTCTAGAAAGTCAGACTGCGGTGGGTGATTGCATTGAAAACGACGGAAAAGCAGGATTTGCGCCATCCCCCGCCTTGTGGGCAGGGGCAGCGCATTCCGTTGATGCTGGGCCTACTGCGAGAGGCCGGTAGTCACCGCCACGCACAGGCAAGCCCTGGCAAACAAAACTCGTCAACACGCTTGCCGAGATACTGCTGTGATCCGCGCAGAAACGAGGTGAACATCGCTTCATGCCCGCATTACGTTATGTTTTTTATGAGGGAGGATTCTATTGACTCTTCCTTGATATTAGGCGCGCTTATTCCCCTTATAATCGGAATAAAATTTTCTCTATATTTTTTTAACTGAATAAAGTTCAGAAACCATGGCCGGACTCGACAAGATCAGCAAGAAAATTCTGGCGGAGCTGCAAAACGACGGCCGCATCAGCAACGTCGACCTGGCCGCCCGCGTGAACCTGTCGCCGGCCGCTTGTCTGGAGCGCGTACGCAAGCTGCAGGAAGCCGGCTACATCCTGGGCTACGCGGCGCAGTTGAATCCGGAATTGCTGGACGTGTCCCTGCTGGTCTTCATCGAGGTGGTGCTGGACCGCACCACGCCGGATGTCTTTGCCGAATTCAAGAAGAGCGTGCAGAGCATCCCCGAGATCATGGAGTGCCACATGGTGGCGGGCGGCTTCGACTACCTGGTGAAGTCGCGCGTCAAGGACATGAATGCCTATCGTGAATTCCTGGGCAAATCGCTGCTGCAACTCAAGGGCGTGCGCGAGACCCACACCTACGCCGTGATGGAAGAAGTGAAGAACACCATCCGCCTGCCTATCCGCTGAGGCTGCCCGCCTCCGCCATCCCTTCCGCCTCCCTCCCCTTGCGCCGATAGGCGCCCGGTCCCATGCCGCTGAATTTCTTGAACGCGCGGTTGAAGGCCGCCTCCGACTGATACCCCACAGATTCGCCGATCTGCGCGGTGGCCAGTTTGCTGTAGCTCAATAGCTGCGCGGCGCGGGCCATGCGCAATTGCTGCAGGACCTCGCCCGGCGTGGCGCCGCCCACCTTCTGGAAGCGCCGCACGAAGGTCGCGCGCGACATGTGGCACAGTGCGGCCAGGCCCGGCAGCGTCCAATCTTGCTGCGGGGCGTCGAGCATGGCCTGCATCGCGTACTGCAGGCCGGGATGGGCCAGCAGCGCCAGCAAACCCGGCTGCGGTCCGCCCTGTGCCAGCCAGGCGCGCAGGGCCAGGCCGAACAACGCCGCCGCCAGCCCCGCCACCACGGCCTGGGCACCAGCGCGCAATGCTCCACGGCCATCGGCACCGCCGCATTCGCTGCGCAGCAGCGTGGCCAGGGTGCGCAGGCCATCGCCCTCGGGCAGCAGGGTGCCCCTGACCAGCAGCACTTCCGGCAAGGCCTGCACCAGCGCATTGGAGTGCGGGGCATCGAAATGGAATTGCCCGCAGAGGAAATCGGACAGCGGCTGCGCACCACCTGCCTCTTCATCGTTCACATGCAGCCGTACCGGAGCCGCCGTCACGTCCTGCCGGGCCGTGATGGCCTCACCGGCCGGTGCGACGAAGAGATCATGGGCAGACCCTCGCGTGAGCACTACCAGGTCGCCGGCTTCCAGGGGCAGGATGTCGCCCGTGCGCAGTTGCAGTTGTGCCCTGCCCTCCAGGATGAAGTGATACGGCGCCACTCCTGGCGGCAAGGCGTCGTGCGGCAAATTCCACGGCTGGCCGAAGCGGCAGCGGATATCCAGTGCAGCCCGCACCGGATGCAGGGACAAGAGTCGGCTGAGGGCATCCATGATTTCCCTTCGATGAGATTTTCGAGCAATTTTATGTCACTTTCAGGCATTCATAATTTCATCCTGGACGCCTAAAGTACACCCATGCGCAACACGGACCACCGGCAATCCCGCCCAGGCCGCAGCGCTCATCCTCATCAAGGAGAACCATCATGTCCCGTTTGAACATTGCCCCCCTCAGCGAAGCCAGCGGCCAGGCCGCCCAACTGTTTGCCGCCATCAAGACCGCCGTGGGCATGGTGCCCAATGCCTACGCGGGCATCGGCACCCTGAGCCCGGTGGCGCTGGAATCGGCGCTGCATCTGGACGGCGCACTGCGCAAGAGCACTCTGTCGGCCAAGGAAATTGAAGCCATCAAGCTGGCCGTGAGCGAACAGGCCGGTTGCGACTACTGCCTGGCCGCCCATGCGCTCATGGGCAAAAAAGTCGGCCTGTCGGCCCAGGCCATCGATGGCGTGCGCCACGCCCGGCCCTCGGGCGATGACAAGCTGGACATACTGGCCGATTTCGCCCCGCAGCCTGGTCGCCACGCGCGGCACTGTCGAAGCAAGCGCGGTCGAACGCGTGCGGGCCGTCTACAGCGATGCCCAGATCGTTGATACGCTGCTGGCGGTCACTGCCATTACCTTCACTAATCTGTTTAACCGTGTGAACGATACTGTTCTGGATTTCCCGCCGGCGCCGTAATGGGCCAGCAAAAAAATCCGAAAAATGACACATTCGTTCATACGCGAAAAAAAAGCCCGGCGGCCTCCTTGCGGAGGCGGCCGGGCAAACCGCGCTGGCGGGAGGCGCAGTCTCCCACCGGCACCCGAGGACGCCACTGCCCGAGGCAGCTGACGTTTAGTTCATATCGGTCAAAAAGCGGTGCGTACCCCCACGATGAAGTTGCGGCCACCCAGCGGTACCGTCTCGCGCAGCACCGAGGTGGACACACGGATGTCCTGGTTCAACAGGTTGCGCGCCAGCGCGAACCAGGTCAGCTTCACGCCGTTGAGGCGCTGGGTGTAGGACAGGTTGGCATCGAGCTGGGTATAGGACGGGGTTGCGTAGGTTTCGAAGGACGCCAGGCGATCCTGCTTCTGCGCGCGCAAGACCTTCACGCCGCTGGCCCAGGGGCCGGTCTTGTAGCCCAGTTCGATGCCATAGCGGGTGGCCGGCTGCAGGGGCAGGTTGCCCTGGTTGTCGAGCGTGCCGCGCGAGGTGTCGGCAAAGACCCGGCCGGAGACGCCCTCGCCGTTCCAGTTGTAGGTGACTTCGGCTTCCACGCCGCGAATGGTGGCGTCGCCCTGCGACCAGAAGCGCTGGGTGAACTCGCCATCGGGATCGGCCGCACCGGTATCGTCCACCTGGCCGTTGGTACGGCCGTAGATGTAGTTGTTGACCTTGTTGCGGAATACGTTGCCCTTCCAGCGCACCAGTCCTTCGGTCTTCTGCAGGCTCAGTTCGATGTTGTGTGAAGTTTCCTTCTTCAACTGGTTGTCGCCGATGTCGTAGGTCGAGGTCGATTCATGCGGGCCGTTGGAATACAGCTCCTCCACCGTCGGCGCGCGCTGGGCGAAGGAGTAGGTCAGGCCCAGGCCATAACCGGGCTGGAAGGTCCACAGGCCACCGGTAGACCAGGAGATCAGGCTGAAGTCACGTCCCGGCAAGCCGCTGCCGCTGTCGGGACGGCGGCTCACGCTCTCGGCACGCAGGCCGGCGCTGGCCAGCACCTGGCCGAACTGGCGCTCTTCCACCAGGAAACCGGCAAAGGAGGACGAGCGCGTCGGCGGCGTCAGTTCGGAGGCGCCGGTAGTGGGCGTCAGGGCCGAATAGTTGCTCTGCTCGGTCTGTACGCCGAAGGTGCCGTGCCAGCCGGCCAGCGGCGCGTGCGTCAGTTCCCAGCGGGTCTGCAGGGCACGATTGGAGAAGACCGTGTTGGGCGTGCCATCCTGCGCCTTCTCGATGTGGGTGTAGTCGGTGTAGCCCATGCGGAAGCGGAACTTCTCGATGCCGGCGAAGGGGTTGTTGACGACGGTATCGAGGTCGTAGCGGTTCTGGTGCAGATCGATGAAGGACATTTCATCGGTCGGAATACCGTAGTGATCATCCAGGGTCGCCACCGACAAGCCGACGTAGCCCCAGTCGGCGACGTAGGAAAGCCCCCCGCCCAGGCTGGTCTCATGGGTGAAGGAATTGGGCAGGCGGCCCGAGGCGCTGCTGCTGTCGCCCTGGCGGGCGTTGCCGGGGATCTTGTAGTTGTCGGTATCGCGGTAGTTGCCATCGAGGTGCAAGCCGATCTGGCCGGCCGAGGTATCCAGCGAGAAGGACGTGTTCTTCTCGCCATCGACGGTGCCATAGCGGGCTTCGACGGTGCCGGTGGGCTTGCCGACCAGTTCGGTGGGGATGCGGTCGTTGACCACGTTGACCAGGCCGCCGATGGCACCCGAGCCATACAGCAACGCGGCCGGACCGCGCAGGATTTCGATCTGGCGGGCGGTGGCGGCTTCGGTGGCCACGGCATGGTCGTTGGAGACGGTGGAGACGTCGGAGACGCCCATGCCGTTTTGCAGGATCATCACGCGCGGGCCTTCCATACCGCGGATGATGGGACGCGAGGCGCCGGCGCCAAAGGCCGAGGCCGATACGCCCAGTTCGCCCGAGAGCGTGTCGCCCAGCGAGTTGCCGAGCTTGTTGCGCAGTTCGTCGCCGGCAATGACCTTGGCGGGGGCCAGCACTTGCACGTTTTCGTCCGAGGCGAAGGGTGTGGCGGTGACGACGATGGGTTGCAGGGCGGGTTGCGAGGCAGCGGCCGCGGGAGCCGCAGAAGATGCAGCGGTGGTGTCCGCAGTCTGGGCCGAAGCCGACACGGACCAGGCCGCCAGGGCCGTGAGGACGGCCGAGGCGATACGTTGGCGTTGAAGAGCCATGTGAATTTCCTTGTTATGCACGAGGCGCCGCCCACCTTGTCGTGAGGGGGACGGGGCGGCGCGGATACACCGGCCGTCGGCACGCGATCGCGCGCGGCGGCGTCAGGACGACGCGGCGCCACGCGCGCATGCGCGGGAGACAACCGGTAACCAGTGGTGAGGGTCTTGCAGGAGGAAGGAATTCAGCGCGGCGGGGCGCGCGAGGAGAAATGGCAGTTCAGCGGCGCGTCCCAGGACGCGAAGGCCACCCACAGGGCCAGCAGCCGGACCGGCGGCAGCAGCGGGAGCGGAGGGAAATCGAAGTGCACGGCCACCGACAAGGCGGCCGCGTCATAGGCAAGGCAGGAATGATGCAGGCCGTGGGCGTGCGAATGAGCATCGTGGTGGTCTGGCGCGCCACCGGAATTGGCTGCGGGCTCGGCGTGGCCTTCGCCACCTTCGTCGAAGAAGGCTTCGCTGATCAGCGAATGCACCGTCCCCGGCGCCCAGCCGGCGTGCGCGATACCGTGCACGAAGCCCAGCATCTGCGCGAACAGCAGCGTCATCGCCAGCACGGCGATGACGGTGGAGCTTCGCAGGGCACGCAGACGATTCATGGAGCCGGACCAGGTTGAGAACGACAGCGGCACAGCGCCCGCGCGCCGCAAGGCGCAGGCGTCATCGTGCGAGTGACGGATCAGTCGCCGTAGAGCTTCTGCTTCAGTTCGCGGCGTTGCTGGGCTTCCAGCGACAGGGTTGCGGTCGGACGCGCCAGCAGGCGGGGGATGCCGATCGGTTCGCCCGTTTCTTCACACCAGCCGTATTCGCCATTGTCGATGGCCACGATGGATTGCTGCACCTTCTTGAGCAGCTTGCGCTCGCGGTCGCGGGTGCGCAGTTCCAGGGCGTGTTCTTCCTCGATGGTGGCGCGGTCGGCCGGGTCCGGCACCAGCACGGTTTCGCGCAGGTGTTCGGTGGTTTCGTCCGCGTTCTTGAGCAGATCCTTTTCCAGCTGCTGGAGACGGGCCTTGAAGAAAGCAAGCTGCGCTTCGTTCATGTAGTCCTTCTCGTCCATCTTGAGGATCTGTTCCTCGGTCAGCAACGGCGCTGCAGGGGTAGTTTTGGGAGTCTTGGTTGCCACTTCGCTTACTTTCAATACTACGGGTTTTTCAACTATATCCATTATCCCGGCTGATGCACGGCTGCCGGAACAGGTCGCTTGTGAATCCACTTCCCTTGCCGCGTTGGCACCTCTTCGATTGACGTTGACGCGATCCGCTGGCCCGCCCGGTGCCCCAGGCCGCGCTGCGGATGGCGCACGCTTTTTCGCGGTCAAGGATTGTACACCAACGATTCCGGATGCCAAGCCCTTGGCGCAGCGGGCCGGTGGCCCTTGTTGCGGGTAGCCGGACGCGGGCGGTGGTCCTGTTCATGGAGCGGTTCATGTCTCCCCCTGTGACGGGCTGGACGGGGCGGGCTGATCGCGCTTATGAATTGTCGTCGTTCCGAACATCAGCCAGGCGCATGTTGCATGTCATTTGCATTGCAACATCCATCCGTGTTTATACCAGAATAACGGGGCGGGATGGAAGCGCCGATGCGTTCGGCCCGCCTGCCAGGACTCAGGCGTGTCGCCGGGCGCACACCGGACACTGGCGGTCGCGGCCGATGGAGATGCTGGTCCACTCCATCTCGCGCGCATCCAGGATCAGCAGGCGCCCGGCCAGCGAGCGGCCGATGCCGGCCACCAGCTTGATGGCCTCGGCCGCCTGCATGGTGCCGATGATGCCCACCAGCGGCGAAAACACGCCCATGGTGGAACATTGCACTTCCTCGAATTCGCGCTCGGGCGGGAACAGGCAGGCGTAGCAGGGGCTGGCGTCCTGGCGCGGATCGAACACGCTGACCTGGCCATCGAAGCGGATCGCCGCGCCCGATACCAGCGGCACGCCGGCCGCCATGCAGGCGCGGTTGACGGCGTGGCGGGTGGCGAAGTTGTCGCTGCAATCCAGCACCACGTCAGCCGTCTCCACCAGCGCCTGCAGCCGCTGGCCTTCCACCCGCTCGGCCAGCGCGGTGACCTGCACGCCGGGGTTGATCTGCTGCAATGCCTCGCGGCCGGACGCCACCTTGGGCTGGCCCACACGCGCCGTGGTATGCATGATCTGGCGCTGCAGGTTGGTCAGGTCAACGCTGTCGTGATCCACCAGGGTGATGTGGCCCACGCCGGCCGAGGCCAGGTACATGGCGGCCGGCGAGCCCAGGCCACCGGCGCCGATCACCAGCGCATGGCCTTGCAGCAACCGGGTCTGGCCTTCGATATCGATCTCGTCGAGCAGGATGTGGCGCGAGTAGCGCAGCAGCTGTTGGTCATCCATCGTCAGGTCTACCCTGGTTGACATGAAAAAAAGGGCCGCTGGCAAGTGCTAGCGGCCCGATGTGCCTGCCCGGAGGCGGCGAATTACTTGGTGGTGTCGATCTTCTCGGCCGGCGCCTTGTTGTCCTTGCGGTCATCCTTCACCGGGGTGTCGTTCTTGCCTTCTTCATTGCGCACTTCCGGCTTGGCGTTGGAGACCTTGACCGGCAGGCCCTTCAACTGGTTCAGGGCCTGCATCAGCTGGAAGTCGTCCTTGCTGCCGAAGTCCAGCGGCTTGCGCTTTTTCTCGGCGGCGATCAGGCGTTCTTCGGACTGTTCATCCATCGATTGCGCCTTGACCTCGGCGGACTTGTCGGTGTCGTTGGTGAGGTGCTTGGAGAGATCGGCTTCACGCAGGCGCAGGCCGTTCAGGCCGTCGCCATCCGGATATTCGTCCACCATGATGTCCGGTACGATGCCGCGCGCCTGGATGGAACGGCCCTTGGGCGTGTAGTAGCGGGCGGTGGTCAGCTTGACCGCGGTGTTCTTCTCGGGCGGCAGGGCGATCACCGATTGCACCGAACCCTTGCCGAAGGATTGCGTGCCCATGATGGTGGCGCGCTTGTAATCCTGCAGGGCACCGGCCACGATTTCGGAGGCCGAGGCCGAGCCGCTGTTGATCAGGACCACCATCGGCACCTTCTTGATGGCGTCCGGCAGGCGCGACAGCGGATCCGACAGCGGGTTGGAGGCGTAGTACTCGCGCTTGGCGTAGAAGGTCTGCTTGGAGCTGGGGAGCTGGCCATTGGTGGAGACCACCACCGAATCCTTGGGCAGGAAGGCTGCGGCCACGCCGATGGCGCCCGGCAGCACGCCGCCCGGGTCATTGCGCAGGTCCAGCACGATGCCCTTCAGGTTGGGTTCCTGGGCGTAGATGGCGGCCAGCTTCTTGGACATGTCGTCCACCGTCGGCTCCTGGAACTGGGTCACGCGCAGCCAGGCGTAGCCGGGTTCGACCACCTTGGCCTTGACGCTCTGCACGCGGATCTCCTGACGGGTGATGGTCAGGATGATGGGCTTGTCTTCGTCCTTGCGGGCGATGGTCAGGGTGATCTTGGTATTGGGTTCGCCGCGCATCTTCTTGACGGCTTCATCCAGGGTCAGGCCCTTGACCGGGGTGCTGTCCAGGCGGGTGATCAGGTCACCGGCCTTGATCCCGGCGCGGAAGGCCGGCGAATCCTCGATGGGGGAGATGACCTTCACGTAGCCATCTTCCATGCCGACCTCGATGCCCAGGCCGACGAACTTGCCCATGGTGCCTTCGCGCAGTTCCTTGTAGGCCTTCTTGTCCAGATAGGCGGAGTGCGGATCGAGCGAAGCGACCATGCCGGAGATGGCTTCGGTCAGCAGCTTCTTGTCATCGACCTGCTCCACGTAATCCGACTTGATGAGGCCGAACACGTCGGCCATCTGGCGCAGCTCCTCCAGGGGCAGCGACGCCGTTGCATTCTTTTGCGCGATGGCGTCGAACTGAATCATTGCAGTGGCACCTGCCACCATGCCCAAACCGATCAGACTGATATTCTTGAGTTTGCTGCCCATGTGTCACCTAGAAGTTACCCACCCCTGTGGGTCGAATGCGCGGCCTTGATACCGCATTTCAAAGTATAAACCCGATTGCTCATTGCCGCCGCTGTTGCCTGCAGTGGCAATGGTTTCGCCGGCCTTGACCAGGTCGCCGGCGCGTTTCAATACCGCCTGGTTGTTGCCGTAGATCGTCATGTACTGGTTGCCGTGATCGACGATGATCAGGTTGCCGAACCCGCGCAGCCAGTCCGCAAAGACCACCCGTCCCGCCGCCACCGCGCGCACTTCCGCACCTTCGGGGGCGCGGATGAAGAGGCCCCGGCTGGTCGGCCCGTCGCCCCGGCGGCTGCCGAATTTCGAGGTCAAGTCACCCCTGACGGGCAGATGCAATTGCCCGCGCAGGCTGGCGAAGGGCTTGCCGAAATTGTCCGACTGCGGTTCGGGCAGCGTGTCGTTGCGGCCCAGGGAGGCGCTTTGCGGCGGTTCGTCATCATCGATGGCGTCAGCCGGATCTGGCATCCTGGGGACCGGCTTGCCCTCCCTGGCGGCCTTGGCCGCTTCGGCGGCGTGCTTCTCGGCGCGGGCGCGCTGCTCCGCCAGACGCTTCTCGCGTTCGGCCCTGGCTTTGGCCAATTGTTCCTGGCGCCGCTTCTCGCGGGCCTCGGCTTCGGCCTTTTTCTGCTGCTCGATGATCTGCGCCAGCTTGTCCACCAGGCTGGACAGGCGCTGCTGGTCCTGCTCCAGGCGGCCGGCTTCCTGGCGCTGGGCGTTGAGTTTGGTGGACAGTTGCGACAGCAGGGTCTGGCGGCGACCCTTTTCGCGCTCCAGCACTTTTTTCTGTTCCAGTTCTTCCTGGGCGATTTCTTCCAGTTCGAACTTGGCATTCTGCGTGTCGGCCTTGTTGGCGCGGATCGCCTGCTGGTTCACGCGCAGGGTCTCGATCAGCTTGGCCTGGGCTTGTGAGACATAGCCCATGTACTGCAGCTCGCGGTTGATGCGATTGGGGTTGTCGCCCGAGAGCAGCAGCTTGATGCGGTCTTCATTGCCGGCCACGTATTGCTCGCGCAGCAGCTTGGCGAGTTGTGCCTGCTGGGCGTTGACCAGCGCCGTCAGTTCATTCAACTGCCTGACCAGCTGTGCCAGGCGCGCTTCGGTATCCTGCTGTTCCTGCGCCAGGTCACGCAATGAACGATTGGCCTTGGAGATCGCCTGCTCGGAGGCGGCCAGGGCATCGGCGGCATTGTCCTTGGCGGTTTCGGTCTGGTCGATATCACGCTTCAATGCGCTCAGTCGCTGCTGCAGGTCGGCCTGCTCCTTCTCGGCGGCCTGCTTCTGCCGGGTACGCTCGGTGATCGGCTGGGCCTGCACCGCAGCGCACAGCAGCATCCCCGCCGCCAGCGCCGAGAACAGGCGCACAGCGACCCGCGGCGCGCCCGTCTGCAGGACGGAACGCGCCGGTGCAATGCACTTGCCGGAAAGGGACGCGGCCTGTGCGGCCGGCGTCTTGCTGGAGAAACGCAGTTTTATTTCGACTTCCCTTGATTGGCCACGGCCTTGAGCGCTGCCTCGATGGCGGACTGGTCGCCCAGGTAGTAGCTCTTGATGGGCTTGAGGTCGGCATCCAGTTCATAGACCAGCGGCTGGCCGTTGGGGATGTTCAGGCCAACGATGTCGTTGTCGCTGATGCCGTCCAGGTACTTGATCAGGGCGCGCAGGCTGTTGCCATGGGCCGATACGATGATCTGCTTGCCGGCGCGGATGGCCGGGGCGATGGCATCATTCCAGGCCGGCAGCACGCGGGCCACGGTGTCCTTCAGGCATTCGGTCAGCGGCACCTGTTCGCGCGAGAGACCGGCGTAGCGGGCATCGCCGAAGGAATCGCGCTCTTCGCCCGGGGTCAGCGGATTGGGCGGGGTGTCGTAGCTGCGGCGCCAGACCAGCACCTGCTCGTCGCCGTACTGGGCGGCGGTCTCGGCCTTGTTCAAGCCTTGCAGGGCGCCGTAGTGGCGCTCGTTCAGGCGCCAGTCGTTCTTGATCGGGATGTACATCTGGTCCATTTCATCCAGCGTGGTCCAGAGGGTGCGGATGGCGCGCTTCAACACCGAGGTATAGGCCAGGTCGAAGGAGAAACCGGCTTCCTTGAGCAGCTTGCCGGCCTGGCGGGCTTCGGCCACGCCCTTTTCGGTCAGGTCGACGTCGACCCAGCCGGTGAAGCGGTTGGCCAGGTTCCAGGTCGATTCGCCGTGGCGCATGAATACGATTTTGTACATAGCAGGACTGATTGATGATGGATAAACCGATGCGGCTGCCCCAAAGATCGACTACGCGAGACCGGGTGCACGCCTTAGACTAGTCTGTTCGGTCCGGATGCAAACCGCGAATGCTTCTATTTTATAATGCCGGGATTCAGTAAACTCATTGGACTGCCGTGAAATTCATCATCGACAATATTTTCCTGATCGCCCTGGCCTTGGTCTCGGGCGGTGCGCTGCTGGTTCCCTACCTGCAGCAGCGCGGCAACAAGCTCAGCCTCTTGCAGGCTACCCAGATGCTCAACCAGGGCAAGGTGCTGGTGCTGGACGTGCGCGACACCGAGCAATTCGCCGCCGGCCACCTGCGCGATGCCCGCAACATCCCCTTGAAAGAGTTGCCGCAGCGCATCGGCGAACTGGACAAGCTCAAGGGCCGCCCGGTCATCGTGGTCTGCCAGACCGGCACCCAGGCCAACCGCGCCGAGGCGTCGCTGAAGAAGGCCGGCTTCACCGAAGTCTACGGCCTGAACGGCGGCATCGCCGCCTGGCAAGGCCAGGGCCTGCCGCTGACCACCAAGGAGGCCAAATGAGCGCTCCCGTGACCATGTACTGCACCGCCGTGTGCCCGTATTGCATGATGGCCGAGCGTTTGCTGGCCAGCAAGGGAATCACGCAGATCGAGAAGATCCGCGTGGATCTCGAACCTCAGCAGCGTGAGCTGATGATGCAAAAGACCGGCCGTCGCACCGTGCCCCAGATCTATGTCGGCGACACCCATGTCGGCGGCTTCGATGACCTGAGCGCACTGGACCGCGCCGGCAAGCTGGACCCGCTGCTGCAAGCCTGACGCCAGGGCAGCAAACTCCCCCTATCGATTCACCGAACCTGAAAGAGATCCATGTCGGAACAAAACCAAGAAGCCCAACAGCAACCCGTTTTCCAGATCCAGCGCGTCTACCTGAAGGATCTGTCGCTGGAACAGCCGAATTCCCCGGCCATCTTCCTGGAACAGGAAGCCCCTTCGATCGAAGTGTCGGTGGACGTCGGCGCCGAAGCGCTGGCTGAAGGCGTGTTCGAATCGACCGTGACCATCACCGTGACCGCCAAGGTCAAGGACAAGGTGGCCTTCCTGGTCGAGGGCAAGCAAGCCGGCATCTTCGAGATCCGCAACGTGCCGGCCGAACAGTTGGACCCGCTCCTGGGCATCGGCTGCCCCAACATCATCTACCCGTACCTGCGCGCCAACATCGCCGACGCCATCACCCGCGCCGGTTTCCCGCCGGTACACCTGGCCGAGATCAACTTCGAGGTGTTCTACCAGCAGCGCCTGCAGGCCCTGGCCGAGCAACAAGGCGCGACCCTGGTCAACAACGGCTCCACCGCCGTCAACTGATCCTGCTTCACCCCCTGTCCGCCTGCCGGGCCGGCCGCATCCCCTGCGGCAGCCCGGCACGACAACGAGCCGCCGCAGCCCGCGCTGCGGCGCTTTCCCATCTGCGGAGACCTTCACGATGAAACGCCTGCCCCTGATACTTTGCGCCACCCTGCTGGGCGCCTTCATGGCCAAGGATGCCCTGGCCCTGGACTTCAAGTCGGTCGGCGCCTCGCCCGCCATCATGTACGACGCCCCTTCCGAAAAGGGCCGCCGCGTCTACGTCGCGCCGCGCGGCATGCCGGTCGAGGTAGTGCTGACCTATGGCGACTGGAGCAAGGTCAGGGATGCTGCCGGCACGCTGTCCTGGATCTCTTCCAAGGCCTTGACGCCCAAGCGCATGCTGGTGGTGTCGGTGGCCAATGCGCGCATCTTCAGTGCGGCCGATGAAGGCAGCCCGGTGGTCTTCACCGCCGACAAGTCGGTGCTGCTGGAGATGCTGGAAAGCCCCAGCAATGGCTGGGTCAAGGTGCGCCATCGCGACGGCCAGAGCGGCTTCGTGAAGGCCGGCGAAGTCTGGGGCGATTGAGCGAAGAACGGCTGACCATGAAGATCACCATTCTGGGTGCTGGCGCGTGGGGTACCGCGCTGGCCATTCCGCTGGCGCGCAAGCACCAGGTCGTGCTGTGGGGACGCAATTCCCAGGCCATGCAAGCGGCCAGCCAGCAGCGTGAAAACAGCCTGTACCTGCCGGGATTCCCGCTGCCGCCCGAACTCACGGTGAGTTCGGACTTCGACGCTGCCGTGCGGCACGTCTGCGACGATCCTGATGATGCGCTGCTGATCGCGGCTTCCTCGGTATCGGGCCTGCGCGAACTGGCCGGACAGTTGCGCACCCATGCCATCCCCAATCTGGTATGGCTGTGCAAGGGTCTGGAAGAAGGCACGCGCCTGCTGCCGCACCAGGTGGTGCAGGAAGTCTTCGGTTCCGGGCTGACCGCAGGCGTGCTCTCCGGCCCCTCCTTTGCCCAGGAAGTGGCGCGCGGCCTGCCCTGCGCGCTGACCATTGCCGGCGCCGATGCGGCGCTGTGCGAGCGCGTGGTCGCAGCGGTGCATGGCAACAACATCCGCATCTATTCCAGCGATGACCTGGTGGGCGTGGAGATCGGCGGTGCCGTCAAGAACATCCTGGCCATCGCCACCGGGGTGGCCGATGGCCTGCAACTCGGCCTGAACGCCCGCGCCGCATTGATCACGCGCGGCCTGGCGGAAATCACGCGCCTGGGCGTGGCGCTGGGCGGACGTGCAGAAACCTTCATGGGACTCTCAGGCGTGGGCGACCTGATCCTGACCTGCACCGGCGATCTCTCGCGCAACCGGCGCGTGGGCCTGGGGCTGGCCCAGAACAAGAAGCTGGAGGATATCGTCGCCGAACTCGGTCACGTGGCCGAGGGCGTGCGCTGCGCACAGGCGGTGCGTGAACTGGCGCGCGAAAAAGGCATCGAGATGCCGATCACCGATGCGGTGGCGGCGGCCTTGTTTGATGGCGTATCGGTGCAAGAAATGGTGGCCAGGCTGCTGGCGCGGGATCCGCGCGAGGAAAGCCTGTAGCGCCGGCGTGCCGGGCGCAGGTCAAGGTTCATCAAACCTCACACCAAAGCAGCACTGAAGAAAACGACAGCCGGAGCGAAAACGCCTCCGGCTGTTTTTTATCACACGGGAATCTGGCTGGATCCAGGCTGGAAATCTGCCCGAAATCCGGTCTGCTTCAACGCGCGATGATGTCGCTTTCCATCTTGGGACGCTTGAAACGCTGCGGCGAACCGCCTTCCAGGGCGTCATCCATCTGCTTGGAAATCTTGTCGTAACGCGCGCTGCAGTCGTCGTCCTGATGCGCGGCGTCGGCGCCCTTGAGGCGCTTGGCCAAGCGGGAAGTGCGCGCTTCCCCGCCCATGACGTATTGCTGGGCGGCGCGGCCGGCGTGGTTGTTATTGGTGGTCTTGTTGCGTTGTATGGCTTGCATCGTATTTCCTCTTACGTCGCTGACGCTCAACGTTCTTCCTTCCTGAGTTGTTGTTCGGAAGAACACGCAGCGCCCCGGAAGATGTTGCCTGCTGCCTTGATTCCGGGAGACTGCTCCAGATACACAAGCGCTGCTTTTCTTGACAGCACTTTAGCTATGTAACGCCCGAGCGGCGATTTGGAATACGCGAAAAGTCAGTATTTTGTCAGCCAAATTGAAATTCCCTGGCTGAAACAATTTCGTGCGGCTCCGCAAAAAACGGCGCAAACCCGCAGCCATCAAGGCTGACAGCGCTGTCAGAATGCGCCGGATTGTGCACTTTTACTGAACAAAAAAAATGAAAAAAAAGTGTTGCGAAACGTATCTTTCTTCACGTGACGCGACAAAAAAGTGACGAAAAACTTACTCAACGGCATATTTATCAGGTGCTGCGACAGCTCAGGTCCGCACCGGGATAGGCAGCCCCAGGTCGGCCGGCACCAGTGAAAAAACCTTCGCATCGCGTGGTTCGCCATGAAAGACCAGGCGATTGCGGGCCAGGCATTCCAGCGTCGCCCCGGCCTTTTCAGCGACCCGCTGGCTGCGCAGGTTGCCGGCCTGGGCGACGATTTCCAGGCGGGTCAGGCCGGTCTTGGAAAAGGCGAAGGCCGCCGCCGCCCGCGCGGCCAGGGCGGCGATGCCGCGCCCGGTATAACCCTCGCGCACCCAGTAGCCCAGGTTGGCCATCTGGTTCAGCTGGCTGACCTGGTTGACGGCCACCGAGCCGATCACCAGGCCGTTGCTGCGATCGATGATGTTGAAGTCGTAGGCCGCATGGACATGCCATTGCTCGATGGAGCGCTGCAGGAACAGCTTGGCGTCCAGCAAGCCGTAATCGGGCGTGCACCAGGCTTCCCACTGGCTGATGGCAGCGCGCGACTGGTGTACGGCGTCATACAGCGCCGGGGCCTCGCGCAGGCCCAGCGGACGCACTTCGATGGCGCGGTCGCAATAGATGATTTGCCGTTCGCGGTCTAGGGAGCGGAGCATGGGAACCGTTGGGTGAAGTTTCTTGCTGATCTTACCGAAATCGGGCGCAGCGGGAACTGTCCCTGCGGTCAGCCCAGTTGCGCGCGCAACTGCGCCAGATGGGTGATGACCGCCACCCCCTCCGGCATTTCCGGATGCACGCCATGCTCCTGCAGGGCGATCACCCGCATGCCCGCTGCCACTCCGGCCTGTACGCCAGGCAGGCTGTCTTCCACCACCGCGCAGCGCTGCGGGGCCACGCCCAGGCGGTCGGCAGCGAACAAGAACAGGGCCGGATCGGGTTTCCAGCGCTGCACGTCGTAGGCGCTGAAGATGCGGCCGGCGAAATGCGGCAACAGGCCGGTCACGCGCAGGCACAGCTCGATCTTGTGATGCGGGGCGTTGGAGGCCAGGGCGAAGGGCAGGTGCAGCTGCTCCACCATCTCGAGGGCACCGCTGATGGGTTGCAGGTGCTGCTCCAGCATGCCGCCCATGAGCGCGCGCAGCTCCTGCTCGAAATGCCCCGGCAGCGCCCGGCCGCTCAATTGCTCGATATGCGAGATACACCACTTCATGCTCACCCCGCGAAAGCGCGCCAGCGCTTCCTCGGGACTGAGCACGACGCCATACCCGGCTACATATTCGGACCAGGCACGCGCGGCTACCACTTCGCTGTCGACCAGGGTGCCGTCGCAGTCGAAGATGACCAGTTCCGGCGCGGCAGAGGGGTGCTTCATCGTTGCTCCTTGTGATTCAGAGGGCGGGGGCCGCCCTCTTCAAGGAGCCGCCTGCGCCATCAAAGTTCGCCGTAGGAATGCAGGCCCGAGAGGAACATGTTCACCCCCAGGAAGGCAAAGGTCGTCACCAGCAGGCCCACCAGCGCCCACCACGCGGCGGTGCGGCCACGCAGGCCCTTCATGAGGCGCATGTGCAGCCAGGCCGCATAGTTGAGCCAGACGATCAGGGCCCAGGTTTCCTTGGGATCCCACGACCAGTAGCCGCCCCAGGCCTCGGCCGCCCATAGCGCACCCAGGATGGTGGCGATGGTGAAGAAGGCAAAGCCGACTGCAATGGCCTTGTACATCACGTCATCGAGCACCTCCAGCGTGGGCAGGCGGTCGGCCAGGATGCCGCGCTCGCGCAGCAGGTAGGCCACCGCCACCATGGCGGCCAGGGCGAAGGTGCCGTAGCCGATGAAATTGGCCGGCACGTGGATCTTCATCCACCAGCTTTGCAGCGCCGGTACCAGCGGCTGGATCTCGGCGGCATCCCGCGAGACGGTATACCACATCAGGAAACCCACTGCCGCCGTGATGACCGTCAGCACGAAGGCGCCGAGCTGGCGCGTGGCGTAACGTTCTTCGTAATACAGGTAGAAAAGCGCCGTAATCAGGCAGAACAGGACGAAAACTTCATATAAATTCGAAATCGGGATGTGGCCCACATCCGGGCCGATCAGGTAGGACTCGTACCAGCGCACCATCATGCCGGTAAAGCCCAGTACCACGGCGGCCCAGCACAGGCGCGAGCCGATCGCGCTGCCGGTGCCGGCCCGGGTGGCCAGGCCGCCCCAGTAGAACAGCGTGGACAGGCAGAACAGCGCGCTCATCCACAGGATGGCGGACTGGCTGGAGAGCATGTACTTGAGGAAGAATTTCTTGTCGGCCAGCTCCAGCGCCCCGCCATACATGGCGATGGCCCCCAGCGACAGTACCGCGATCACCAGCATCAGCAGGCGCACCGGCTTCCAGTGCCAGCCCAGCCAGGCGAAGGTCGGCGCGGCCAGCAGCAGCACGGCTTTCTCGTAGTAATCCATGTAGCTGCCGAAACGCCCGAAGGCGTACAGCGAGCCCGCCACCAGGGCGGCGGCGTAAATCCAGTCGACGATGCCGAGGCGCCGGAAGAAGCCTTGCTCTTGCTCGTAGGCCTGGTTTGCTTGGGTCAGTTGCATTGCGTTCTCCACTGCTGCTGTCCCGGACGATGCTACCGGGCAAGGCCCTGGCGCAACGCTCGGGAGAATGGCCGCCGTAATCCGGCGGCATGAGGGTACTAGGCCGAGGGACCTTGCGCGGGATGTCCCGCACCGGTCAGACGGCCTTTCATCTGTTCGAATTCCTTGTCGAAGTCCAGCGTGCGGCGCTGCGTGCTCATGGCCAGCAGCGCCTGGCTGCCCTGGCCATCGGGGCCGGGCTTGATCCAGATCCACAGGCGCCGTTCACGAATGTACAGCATCGCGAACACGCCCAGTACCAGGAACAGGCAGCCCAGATACACCACCTTCTTGCCGGGCGAACGCGTCACCTGCAGCACCGAGGCCTTGATCTCCTGGAAGCCCGATAGTTGCAGGAACACCGGCGCCGGGTAGAACGCGGCATCGGCCAGGGCATTGATGGCCAGCTGCAGATAGCGGCCATGCTTCTCGTCGCTGGCCACCGGCCCCAGCCCATCCTGGGCGCGCGCGGCTTGCCACAGTTCCCACATGCTGCCGTTGAGGATCTTCATGAAGATGTCGGCGGCCTTTTCCTGCTCGGCCGCGGGCAGTTGTTCCAGGAAGCGGGTGACGGCAATGTAGCCGGAGACCTTGCCGTCGCCAGCGAAGATGGTCAGGCCGCGTAGCGCCGATTGCTCCAGTTGCTCGCGCAGCGCGGGTGACGTTTCACGCCCGCCACTGATGGCCTGGCGCGCATAGCGGCGCGCCGCTTCCTCGCGCAGGGCCGGATTGGCCAGGGCGGCGCGCAGGCGCATCCATTCGGCTACGCTGTCCTGGTCATCGGCGGGAATGCGCAGGTAGCGGAAGGGCTGGTCAGGCTGCTCGCGCATGCCGGCCAGGAAGACGTCGGCGCCATCGATGGGCAGCGACTGCATGTAGTTGAAGTATTCGCGCGCCTGGCCGGTCTTGTCGCGCAGCTTGTACTGCACGCTCGGGCCGACATTCTTGAAGTCCTTGCTGTTGGCGTTCTTGGCGCCCGAGCCGAGATGCTTGTCGAGATCGGCGATGAAGCCGCGATTGACGTTCTTGCCGACGTTGACCGCGCGGGCATCGCCCGAGGTCGAGCCGGATCCCTGGGTCTGCATGTTCTCCACGTTGAAGGGACGGAAACCGCTCCATTCGATGGTGTAGTCGCCCATGCCGGCCGGCAGCGGCGTGCTGCCGTTGACTTCGCCGGACAGCTCGAAGTGGCTGTTGGTGCCGCCGCGCATCGGATAGCCGACCAGCTTGAGCTTGCTGCCACCATCCTCGAAGCTGGACTGGTAGATCGCCACGCCCTTGTAGATCAGCGGTTCGTTGACCTTGATGGTGGCGGCGGTCTCCTTGCCGGTTTCATGGTCGCGCACCACCACTTCGCTGGCGAAGAGCTTGGGCATGCCGGTCGAATAGAAATCGATGATGAAGCGCTTGAGCTGGATGGTGAAGGGCAGGTCCTGGATCATCACGCCATCCTTCTGCGGGATGATGGCGGTGCTGCTGCTGGAGCCTTCCGGGATGAGCGTGTTGCCGCGGAAGGTCGGGTTGTTCAGCCCCAGGCGATAGCGTTCCGGGATGTCGGCAATGATGCCATTGCCGGCAAAGGCCGATTTGCCATAGAACCATTGCTGGAAGCGGATCGGCAAGTCCGAATCGAGCAAGCCGCCCAGGCAGATGATGACGATGGCCGCGTGCGCGAAAATGTAGCCCCACTTGTTGGCCGCGCCCTGCTTGGCCGCCAGCAGCGTGCCGCCGTCCTTGTCGGCCAGTTTGGTCTTGTAGCCCCGCGCACCAACCTGGCGGGCCAGCCGCGCAGCGGCCTCGGCCGGGGCTTCGGCAGTGGTCCATTCATGCTTGTGATGGAAATTGCGCAGCGACTGCTCGCGCACGTTGTCGCGCCAGCTTTTGACGTCGCGCAGCATTTTTGGCGCGTTGCGGGCGATGCACAGCGAGGTCGACAGCACCAGGAAGCCCATGAACAGCAGGAACCACCAGGCCGAATAAACCGCATACAAGCCCAGCTTGTCGAAGATCTCGAACCAGAACGGGCCGAACTGGTTGACGTAGTTGGGCATCGGGTCGTTCTGCTTCATCACCGTGCCGATCACCGAGGCGATGGCAATCAGCGTCAAGAGGCTGATCGCAAAGCGCATCGATGAGATCAGTTCCACGGCCTCACCCAGCCAGCGCTGGCGAGTCCTGATCTGGATTCCTTGGGTACTGCTGCCCGTCGTCATATTCCTGCCTTACCGGACCGGGCCTGCCGGTTCCGCTTACCTTTTGGGGATCTCCTTGCCAGCGGGCAAAGCGATGCGAACCCGGAATTCTACCGCTCCGGGAGAAAGTCCGTGCTACGCGGCTGCGCAACGCGGGGTTGCCGGGGCGATTGTGGGTAGTCCGGCGGGAAAGCATCATGCCGCGCAACCGGGATCGTGCGCCACGACGTGCGTCAATCCACACGAAAAAAGGCGGCACGCCGGCCGCCTTTTTTCTGCCCGCGCCGTCCAGCGGCGGCAGGCTGCTTACTTCAAACCGGCAATGTAGTCGGCCACGGCCTTGATTTCCTTGTCCGAAAGGCGGTCGGCGATGGCTGTCATTTGCGTGCTGTTGGTGCGTGCGCCGCCACGGAAGTTGGTCAGCTGGGCCATCGTGTAGTCCTGGTGCTGGCCGGCCAGGCGCGGATACTGCGACGGGATGCCGGCACCATTGGGGCTGTGGCAGCCGGCGCAGGCCGGTACGTTCTTGGCAGCGATACCGGCGCGCCAGATGTGCTTGCCCAGCTCGATGGTTTCCTTGTTCTTGGCCGCGCCCGGCTTGGGCGCCTGGGCCGACAGGTAGGCGGCGACGTTATGGATGTCTTCATCCGAGAGCGCCTTGGCCATCGGCGTCATCACCGGGTTGTTGCGCTCGGGCGTACGGAAATTGAGCAGCTGCTTGGCGATGTAGGCCTCGTGCTGGCCCGCCAGCTTGGGATTCTGGGTAATGGTCGAATTGCCGGCCGCACCGTGGCAGGACACGCAGGCCACGATGTTGCGGGCATTGTCGCCATTGGTGTAGAGGGCTTCCCCCTTGACCGGATCGGCCTTGATCGGGGCTTTCTTGTCATCGGCCGCATGGGCCGCCGAGGACACTGCCAGCACGGCAGCAAGAACGGTATACAACAGTGGGGAAAAGGCACGGTTCATTCGTCACCCTAATACTTATTGTGGAATTGAGAGATTTTGCCCGTTCGGCGGCTGGCTGCCCCCTTCCCAAATGCCTGTTGTTTGACCTGTCTCCAATGGCCGCCATATTTTTTGCTTGCTGGGCGTCAACGAGGCGTTGGGTTTCGGGCCATTGTACAATAGCTTTTCCGCGTTTTTCCCTCCTCTTTCGGATTTCCCCCCACCATGTCGCAACTTTGGCAAGCCCGTTTCTTCACCACCGTCAATCACCTGCGGGACCTGCCTAAGACCAGTGTGCCAGAGATCGCCTTCGCCGGCCGTTCCAACGCCGGCAAGTCCAGCGCCATCAACGTGCTGTGCAACCAGAAGCGCCTGGCCTTCGCCTCCAAGACGCCGGGGCGCACCCAGCACATCAACTATTTCTCGCTGGGCGGCGCCCACGTGGGCCAGCACCGCAATGACGAGGCGCGCCCCGACGAGATCCGCGCCATGCTGGTGGACTTGCCCGGTTACGGCTATGCGGAAGTGTCCGGCTCGGCCAAGCACCACTGGCAGGCGCTGCTGGGCGACTACGTGCGCCAGCGCGAGCAGCTGGCGGCTCTGGTGATGATCGTCGATTCGCGCCGTCCCTTCACCGATCTCGATATCCAGATGATCGAATGGTTCGCCCCCACCGGCAAACCCATCCATTGCATCCTGAGCAAGGCCGACAAACTCAACCGCAACGAATCCACCAATGCCCTGCGCCAGGCCCAGACCTTCCTGCAAAGCTATGTGGATGCAGACGGCCAGCCCTTCCCGTTCACGGCCCAACTGTTCTCGGCCCTCAAACGCATCGGCCTGGAAGAAGCCAACGACAAGATCCTGGAACTGGCCGGCCTCAACGAACCGGCCACGCCGCCGGTGCCCGCCGACGCTGAGGGTACGGCCGAATCCGGAGCCGAAAGCTCACAAGCCTGATCGCCGACAAGGCAAGAACCTTCCAAACGGAGTACAACGCATGAATAAAAAAACCCCCGGAGAACAGGGATATTCTCCGGGGGCAGAACGCCTTTCGCTTGCGCGATCAGCCCCGCTCAGGGAGGGAAGGGGAAGCGGGAGGTGAAAAAAATCACCTGCCGCCAAGATAAAGTAAGTCGTGGAAATTTGGGCAGATTCGCAATCAAAGGAATCAAATCTCCGAAGATAGCGATATTTGTCTCGAAATAATTCCAAGATCGCCTCAAATAACATCTAATTTTTGAAAGCTGACCTATGTCCTTGACCGATTTCAGTTCCAACGCCGGCTACCCCGCCCTGCGCATGCGCCGCATGCGCCGCGACGCTTTCTCGCGTGCCCTGATGGCCGAAAACGTCATCACCAGTGCCGACCTGATCTACCCGGTATTCGTGCAGGAAGGCCAGAACCTGCGCACGCCCGTGCCCTCGCTGCCGGGCGTGGAGCGCCTGTCGCTGGATGCGCTGCTGCCGGTAGCCGAGGAATGCGTGAAGCTGGGCGTGCCGGTGCTGGCGCTGTTCCCGGTGATCGATCCATCCCTGAAGACGCCCGACGGCATCGAAGCGACCAATCCCGATGGCCTGATCCCGCGCGTGGTGCGCGCGCTCAAAGACCGCTTCCCGGAACTGGGTGTGTTGTGCGATGTGGCACTGGACCCCTACACCAGCCACGGCCAGGATGGCGTGCTGGATGAAACCTGCTACATCCTCAACGACGAAACCCTGGCCCTGCTGGTCCGGCAGGCGCAAACCCAGGCCGACGCCGGCGTGGACGTGGTGGCGCCGTCGGACATGATGGATGGCCGCATCGCCGCCATCCGCGCCATGCTGGAGGCCAAGGGCCATATCTACACCCGCATCATGGCTTATTCGGCCAAGTACGCCTCGGCCTTCTACGGTCCCTTCCGCGATGCGGTCGGCTCGGCCGCCAACCTGGGCAAGGGCAGCAAGTCCACCTACCAGATGGACCCGGCCAACAGCGACGAAGCCCTGCGCGAAGTGGCGCTGGACCTGCAGGAAGGCGCCGACATGGTGATGGTCAAGCCGGGCATGCCCTATCTGGACATCGTGCGCCGCGTGAAGGATGAATTCCGCGTGCCCACCTTCGCCTATCAGGTCAGCGGTGAATACGCCATGATCAAGGCCGCTGCCCAGAACGGCTGGCTGGACCACGACAAGACCATGATGGAAGCCATGATGGCCTTCAAGCGCGCCGGCGCCGATGGCGTGCTGACCTACTTCGCGCTGGACATCGCGCGCAAGCTCAAGCAAGGCTGACCAATCTGCAAGGACGAAAAAAAACGCACCCCGGTTACCCGGGATGCGTCGAACATGGTCCGATCCACATCGGACCTCTTGCTCAAAGACGGATCAAGCCTTATCCGATGGTGGCGCGCGTCTGTTCGCCATCGACCAGGCGCATCAGGCCCAGCGGATTGGCGTTTTGCAGCGCGGCCGGCAGCATCGCGTCCGGATAGTTCTGGTAGCACACCGGGCGCAGGAAGCGCTCGATGGCCAGCGTGCCCACCGAGGTGCCACGCGCGTCGGAAGTGGCCGGATACGGGCCGCCGTGGACCATCGCATCGCACACCTCGACACCGGTCGGGAAGCCGTTCAGCAGCAGGCGGCCGGCCTTCTGTTCGAGAATCGCGATCAGGTCCTGGTTGCCTTGCAGGTCGCCGATTTCGGCTTGCAAGGTGGCGGTCAGCTGGCCGTTCATCTTGGCGGCGAAGTCCAGCAATTGTTCACGGCTTTCCAGTTCGACGATGACGGTGGAGGGGCCGAAGACTTCTTCTTCCAGCGGTGCTTCCTTGGAGAACAGCAGCGCGGCATCGGCCTTGAACAGGTGTGGCACGGCCTGGGTGTAGCTGGTGCCGCCGGTGGCGATCACCTTCACGCCCGGCAGCTGGGTCAGGCGTGCCACGCCGCCGTTGTAGTGGGTCAGGCCGCCGCTGTTGAGCATGGTGGCCGGATTGGTGCCGCCAAAGGCTGCCGACAGCTTCTCGATGAAGGCGGTCAGTTCCGGCGAACGCACACCCAGCAGCAGGCCCGGGCTGGTACACAGCTGGCCCACGCCGACCGTGACCGAACCGGCCAGGTCCTTGGCGATGGCGTCACCGCGCACCTTCAGCGCTTCGGACATCAGGATGATGGGGTTGATGCTGGACATTTCGGCGAACACCGGGATCGGCTGCGGACGGGCCGCGGCCATGTCGCACAGGGCGCGGCCACCGCGCAGCGAGCCGGTAAAGCCCACGGCCTGGATGCCGGCGCTCTTGACCAGCTGGGCGCCCACGCGGTCGCCGTAGATCATGTTGAAGGTACCGGCCGGCATGCCGGTCTTCTTGACGGCGCGCTCGATGGCATCGGCCACCAGTTCGGAGGTCACCAGGTGGCCGCTGTGGGCCTTGAACACCACCGGGCAGCCGGCCGCCAGGGCGGCGGCGGTATCGCCACCGGCCACCGAGAAGGCCAGCGGGAAGTTGCTGGCGCCAAAGACAGCCACCGGACCCACGCCGATCTTGTACTGGCGGATGTCCGGACGCGGCAGCGGCTGGCGCTGCGGCAGGGCGGTATCGATACGGGCACCGTAGAAGTCGCCACGGCGCAGGACCTTGGCGAACAGGCGCATCTGGCCGCTGGTGCGGGCGCGCTCGCCAGCCAGGCGTGGCGTGGCCGGCAGGGCGGTTTCGCGGGCCACGGCGGCGAGGAAGTCGTCGCCCAGGGCGTCGATCTCGTCAGCGATGGCTTCCAGGAACAGCGCGCGCTGCTCGGCCGGGATGGCGCGGTACAGGGGATAGGCCTTCTCGGCGGCTTCCACGGCGGCCGCGACTTCCTTTTCGGTGGCGGTCAGGAAGGGCGTTTCGAAGAGGGCGCCGGTGGTCGCGTCCACGCTGTGCAGGGCAACGTCGCCCTGGCCGCTGCGCTGGCCGCCGATGTAGTTGTGTCCAAGGATCTTGTAGCTCACGTTGTGCTCCTGCTGGTGTCGTTGATGCCGCCCGTGGCCGGGTCAGGCAAGAAAACCGCACCCGCACAAGGCGGGAGCAGCTGAGGGGGACATGCGGACAGGCCGGTGCTGGCCTGCCCGCGCTGTTCATTGTCGGCCATCACATGGATTGCTGCAGCATGTGCAGGTAATCCTGTTCCGAGGCGTCGCGCGGATTGGTCTTGTGGCTGTGGTCGGCCAGTGCGCCCTGGATGATCCGGGGGAACAGTTCTTCACTCACGCCCAGCTCGCCCAGACCTGCAGGCAAGCCCAGGCGACGGCTCATCGCGCGGATCGCCGGGCCGATCTCGGCCCCACCGGACAGGCCCATGGCGTGGGCCATGCGCGCCATCTTGTTGTCCTTGACCATGCTGGGCGCGCTTTCGTTGAAGGCGATGATGGCCGGCAGGAAGATGGCATTCAAGGTGCCGTGGTGCAGCCTGGGATTGATGCCGCCCAGCGAGTGCGACAAGCTGTGCACGCAACCGAGCCCCTTCTGGAAGGCCATGGCGCCCTGCATGGAGGCGCTCATCATGTTCAGCCGCGCCTCGCGGTCGCCGGGTTCGCGGGTAGCGCGCTCAATGTGCGCCCAGGCGCGCCACAGGCCGTCCAGCGCGATGCCATCGGCCGGCGGATTGAAAGCCGGGGCCATGAAGGTTTCCAGGCAATGTGCGATGGCATCCATGCCGGTGGCGGCCGTCATCAGCGGCGGCAGGCCCAGGGTCAGTTCGGGGTCGCAGATGGCCAGCCTGGGCACCAGATGCGGCGAGATGATGCCGACCTTGCGGCCATCATCGAGAATGAGGATGGCGCCACGGCCGACTTCGCTGCCGGTGCCGGCCGTGGTCGGGATGGCGATCACCGGGGCGGTCCTGGCGGTAATGTTGGCCAGGCCGCCTTCGATCAACGCGAAGGATTTCAGCGGCCCCTCATGCGTACCGCACACGGCCACGCCCTTGGCCAGGTCGATGGAGGAACCGCCACCGACGGCCACGATGCCATCACAGCCATGCGCACGAAACAGCGCCACGGCCGCGCGTACCGCACCCTCGTTGGGGTTGGGCGGGGTCTGGTCATAGACCACGGCGCTGGCGCCCTCCGTCAACTGGGCCAGCACCTTGTCCAGCAGGCCGGCGTTGCGGATGCCCATGTCGGTCACCACCAGCGGCTTGCTGATGCCCAGGCGGTTGCATTCCTGCTGCAGCAGGGCCAGCGCGCCATAGTCGAACTGGACCTGGGTGATGTAGTTGATGAGTGCCATTAGCTTGCCTAGCGTGCCATTACATAGCCTTGATTTATAGATGCCCCCACCGGTTCCGCTCTCGGCGGGCATCTTCCGGAACCTCCCAAAGCCGCATCGTCGCTCTGGCGTCCGGATTTTGAAAGCCAGACTCTAAGCCATCGCGGACGCCTTGGCTAATGAGAGCTGTTGATATGGGTATAACCAACGCTCATACTAAGCGCTTCTTCAAGGACGATTGCCATGCAAAACACCCTGCCTTCGCTGGCCTCCATCACTTCGCGCCTGCACCTGCGCCAGTTGCGCCTGCTCATCGCGCTGTCGGACCATGGCTCCCTGCTCAAGGCGGCCGAACAGGTCGCCCTCACCCAGCCGGGTGCCAGCAAGGCCTTGCAGGAAATCGAGAGTACCTTGGGCGCACAATTGTTCACCCGCACCAATCGCGGCCTGGAGCCCACCGAGCTGGGCCATTGCGTGATCCGCTATGCACGGCTGATCCAGACCGACCTGACCCACCTGCGTGAAGAAATGTTATCCATCATGCAAGGCCATGGTGGACGGCTGGCCGTGGGCACCATCATGGGCGCGGTGCCGCTGCTGACCGATGCGCTCACGCAATTGCTGGAGGCACACCCTGCCCTGTCGGTGGAGATCGTTGAAGATACCAGCGCCCGCCTGCTGCGCCTGCTGGACCAGGGCCGGCTGGATCTGGCGATCTGCCGCACCAGTATCAGCCAGCGCCCGGACCTCTATGACGCCTTCAACATCCATGACGAAGAGCTGGCCGTGGTGGCCAGCGTGCAGCATCCGCTGGCCGGGGCACAGAGCCTGCAACTGGCCGACCTGGCCGATTCGCGCTGGGTGGTCTATTCGGCCAACATGCCCATGCGGGTGACGCTGGAGCGAGAATTCCACAATGCCGATTTGCGCTTCCCGTTGCACCTGATGGAAACCACCTCGGCCTTCACCACCTTGTCACTGCTGCAGAAGAATCCGCACTTCGTGGCGCTGCTGTCGGTGGATGTGGCGCAGTTCTGTACGCGCTTTGGCATGACGCGCATCCTGCCCCTGACACTGCATACCCGCAGCGAGCCCTACCAGTTGGTGACGCGGCGCGGCACCCTGCTCTCGCCGGTTGCCCGGCTGTTCCTGGAGGGCTTTGCGCGCACGGTGGCGCCGCAAGCCTGATGAAAGGGCAAACAAAAAGCGCTCCCGCAGGAGCGCTTTCTGATGGATTCCGACGCAACGATTACTTGTTCGGCTGCGGCGTAATGCGCAGGTAAGGACGCGGTGCCTTGTAGCCCTTGGGATACTTCTGCTTGATGGTTTCCTCATCCTTGATCGACAGCGGGATGATGACGTCATCGCCATCCTTCCAGTTGCCCGGCGTAGCCACGGTGTAACCATCGGTCAGTTGTAGCGCATCGATGACGCGCAGCACTTCGTCGAAGTTGCGGCCGGTGCTCATCGGGTAAGTGATGATGAGGCGTACCTTCTTCTTCGGATCGATGACGAAGAGCGAACGCACGGTGGCGGTTTCAGACTGGTTGGGGTGGATCATGTCGTAGAGACCCGCGACCTTCTTGTCGACGTCGGCCACGATGGGGAAGCCGACCACGGTCTGCTGAGTTTCCTCGATGTCCTTGATCCACTGGTTATGGGCCTCGGCACCATCCACCGACAGCGCGATGGCCTTGACGTTGCGCTTGTCGAATTCGGGCTTCAGCTTGGCGGTCAGGCCCAGCTCGGTGGTGCAGACCGGCGTGAAGTCGGCCGGGTGCGAGAACAGCACGACCCAGGAGTCACCCGCCCAGTCGTGGAATTTGATCTTGCCGATCGAGGATTCTTGCTCGAAATCCGGTGCGGTATCGCCCAGGCGCAACGTCATGGTGGTCTCCTTGGTGGACAGAATGAAAACAGAAGGCTGACTATAACGCGGGGCCAGCCTCGGGCCAACGACTATAAAGTGCTTTTCAAATTACCTTGGGACATGAGGAAACTACAGGTTTTGCAACGTAGAAATGAACTTGTCGGCATCCTGGTAACCGATCACACGGCGCGACGTCAGTTCCCGTCCATCGGCATCGAAGAACATGATGCCGGGCGGACCGAAGAGATTGAAGCGCTTCAACATGGCGCGGTCATCGGCATTGTTGGCGGTGACGTCGATCTGCAGCAGCAGCATCTGGCCGAAACGTTCCTTCACGCGCGGGTCGGTAAAGGTGAAGCGTTCCATTTCCTTGCAGGACACGCACCAGTCGGCATAGAAATCCAGCATGACCGGGCGGCGCTCGCCGGCAGCGTTTTGCTGTAGCGCTGCATCCAGCTCGGCGCTGGAGCGGATGCGCACGAAATCGGTAGCACCGGCCGCAACGGATTGCCCGCGCAGATGTGACAGCGGCGCCAGCGGATCGCGTCCGCCCGTGACGACACTGACCAGCTGCAGCAAGCCCAGCGTAACCACCGCCAGCCCGAGCCCACGGGACATCCATCCGGCTGGACGGGTCCACAACAGGAAGGCGCCATAGCCGATGCCCAGGGCCGCCCAGCCCGCCACCTGCAGCCAGGCCGGGATGACCGGCGAGACCATCCACAGCGCCGTGCCCAGCATCAACACGCCAAAGAAGCGCTTGACCGCATCCATCCAGGCCCCGGCACGCGGCAGCAGCGCGCCGGCCGAGGCGCCGATCAGCAGCAGCGGCACGCTCATGCCGGCCGCCATGGCAAACAGGGCGCTACCGCCCAGCACGACATTGCCGGTCTGGCTGATGTAGAGCAATGCACCGGCCAGCGGGGCGGCCACGCAGGGGCCGACGATCAGCGCCGAGATCGCGCCCATCAGGAATACGCCCAGCCATTTGCCACTGCCGCCGCCGGAGGCTGTGGATAATTTGGATTGGAGCGCAGCGGGCACCTGCAGCGTGTAGAGATCGAACATCGACAAGGCCAGTCCCGCCATCAACAGCGCGAAGGCGCCCAGCACCCAGGGATTCTGCAGATACGCCGACAAGCCTTCGCCCAGCATCCCGGCGACCACGCCCAGTGCCGTATAGACCAGCGCCATGCCGAGCGAATAATCAACCGAGAGCAGGAAGCTCCGGGCCCGTCCACCACCCGCAGCCGGCGCCTGGCCAACGATGATGGAAGACAGGATGGGCAGCATCGGCAGCACACAAGGCGTAAACGCCAGGCCGATGCCCAGCACGAAGAACAGCGACAGGATGCGCCACAGCTTGCCGCCCTTGAGCACGGCGGCGATGCCGTCGATGTCGCTGCCACCGGCACTCTGGCTCGCACCCTCGGCACCGGCCGGACTCACGCTCTGGCCGATGGCCTGGGGCGACATGGACAGCTTCAAGGTCATCGGTGGATAACACAAGCCCTTGTCGGCGCAGCCTTGGGAAACCGCCAAAACGACAAAATCCTTCACTGCGCCGCTCACCGGAATACGCGCCGTCACCGACTGGTGGTAGGTTTCGACTTCCTTCTGGAAGTTTTCGTCATACTTGCGTTTACCCGCCGGAAACTGGGGCTCTCCCAGCGTGGCACCCTCGGCGCTGAAGTGGAAACGGTCCCGGTACATGTAGTAGCCATCAGCGATGCGATAGCTCAGCTCCAAAGTCTGGGCATCGATCATGCGGCCGCTGAGCTGGAAGGCTTGTTCGGGCGGCAGGTAATCGTCCGCTGCCTTGGCGGCCTTGGCCAGCAGCAGGCCCAGCAGCGCCAGGAGGGCCAGTACGACCAGCAGGGGAAGTCTTGTCAGGCGCTCGCGCCGGTTGATGCGGTTCAACGGTGTTCCTCGTTCGAAGGGGGCGGTGGGTGCTTACACGCGCAGGGGCCGGGCGGTCTCATCCTGCATCCACGCCAGATAAGCGGGCAGGCCGGCCGTGATCGGCAGGGCGATGATCTCGGGCACGTCGTAGGGATGGAGTTGGACAATCGCCTGCTCCAGTTCCTGATAGCGCGCCTGGGTGGTCTTGATCAGCAAGGGGATCTCGGTGTCGCGCTGGACCTTGCCCTGCCAGCGATAGACCGACCTGGCCGGCGCCAGGATGTTGACGCAGGCGGCCAGGCCTTGTTCCACCAGGGCATCGGCAATGCGTTCGGCCAATGCCTGGTCCGGCACATTGGCCAGCACCAGCAGCGGCTGGTTCAACAGGGAAGCGGACATGGATGGGTCTCCTTGCAGAAGCCGTATTCAACCACATCCGGAGGCCAGGCGTGACGGCGCATATCAGCCGCGTGAAAGAAAATGCAGGCGCGCAAAACAAAAAAAGCCAGGCAGAGCCTGGCTTTTTGTCGATGATGCAGCGCCCGGTGAATTATTCAGCGGTCGGAGCGTCAGCAGCGTCGGTGACTTCCGGACGATCGACCAGCTCGACGAAGGCCATCGGTGCGTTGTCGCCTTGGCGGAAGCCCATCTTCAGGATGCGCAGGTAGCCGCCGTTACGGGCTGCGTAGCGCGGGCCCAGTTCGGAGAACAGCTTGCCGACGATTTCGCGGTCGCGCAGGCGGTTGAAGGCCAGGCGCTTGTTGGCCAGGGTGTCGGTCTTGCCCAGGGTCAGGATCGGCTCGACGACGCGACGCAGTTCCTTGGCCTTCGGCAGGGTGGTCTTGATGGCTTCATGACGCAGCAGCGAAACGGTCATGTTGCGCAGCATGGCCAGACGGTGGGACGAAGTACGATTCAGTTTGCGGAGACCGTGACGGTGACGCATGGTAATTTCCTTTCAGGTTACAGTTTTGATCCAGTTCTTCTATCGGCAGGCCAGCTAGGCTGTCCGGACCGCGGACCGGTAAATGACGGATAAGGTTTTTTGCTACGGATACGACGGATACTTCAGGTGCTGCTTCATATCAGCCGGCGGTGCGGCTCGCACCGCAGCCCGCCAGGTGACGTGAATTACTTTTCCAGACCAGCCGGCGGCCAGTTTTCCAGCTTCATGCCCAGGGTCAGGCCACGCGAAGCCAGGACTTCCTTGATTTCGTTCAACGACTTGCGACCCAGGTTCGGGGTCTTCAGCAGCTCGTTTTCGCTGCGCTGGATCAGGTCGCCGATGTAGTAGATGTTCTCGGCCTTCAGGCAGTTTGCCGAACGGACGGTCAGTTCCAGGTCGTCGACCGGACGCAGCAGGATAGGATCGACCTGCGGTGCGCGCGACGGTGCTTCTGCAGTCGCTTCGGTGCCTTCCAGGGCAGCAAACACGTTGAGTTGATCGACCAGCACGCGAGCCGACTGGCGGATCGCTTCTTCCGGAGTGATGACGCCGTTGGTCTCGATGTTCATGACCAGCTTGTCCAGGTCGGTACGCTGTTCCACACGAGCGGACTCGACGGCGTAGGACACGCGGCGCACCGGCGAGAACGACGCATCCAGGATGATGCGGCCGATGGTCTTGTTGGTGTCTTCGGACAGGCGACGCACGTTACCCGGCACGTAGCCACGGCCCTTTTCTACCTTGATCTGCATGTCCAGCTTGCCGCCACCGGTCAGGTTGGCGATGACGTGATCCGGGTTGATCAGTTCGACGTCGTGCGGCAGATCGATATCGGAAGCCAGGACGGCGCCTTCGCCTTCCTTCTTCAGGGTCAGGGTCACTTCGTCACGGTTGTGCAGCTTGAAGACCACGCCCTTCAGGTTCAGCAGGATGTCCACGACGTCTTCCTGCACGCCGTCCAGCGACGAATATTCGTGCACCACACCAGCGATGGTCACTTCGGTGGGAGCGTAACCGCTCATGGTCGACAGCAGCACGCGACGCAGCGCGTTGCCTAGGGTGTGACCGTAACCACGCTCGAACGGCTCCATCACGACCTTTGCGTGACCGGGGGCCAGGGTTTCCACTTCGATGATGCGGGGCTTCAACAAACTGTTTTGCATGAATTGTCCTTTTCAATACCCTCGGCTCGTTACACCGATAAGGCTGATGGCAGTTCGGAAAAATGCCCACCATGAGGTGGGCACAGGGGTACGGCGGTACTACGAATTAACGCGAGTACAGTTCGACGATCAGCGATTCGTTGACGTCGGCAGCGATTTCGCTACGGTCCGGAGCGGACTTGAAGGTGCCTTCCAGCTTCTTCGAATCCACGGAAACCCACTGCGGGAAACCGTTCGATTCGGCCAGCGACAGGGCTTCGGCGATACGCACTTGCTTCTTGGCCTTTTCACGGACGGCAACCACGTCGCCAGCCTTGACGGAGTACGAAGCGATGTTGACGACTTGACCGTTCACGGTCAGGGCCTTGTGGGACACCAGCTGACGCGCTTCAGCGCGGGTCGAGCCGAAGCCCATGCGGTAGACGACGTTGTCCAGACGGGATTCCAGCAGCTTCAGCAGGGTTTCGCCGGTGTTGCCCTTGCGGCGGTCGGCTTCAGCGAAGTAGCGGCGGAACTGGCGCTCGAGGACGCCGTACATGCGCTTGACCTTCTGCTTTTCACGCAGCTGGTTGCCGTAGTCGGAGGTGCGGGCGCCCGAGGTGCGGCCGTGCTGACCCGGCTTGGAGTCCAGCTTGCACTTGGAATCCAGCGAGCGGCGTGCGCTCTTGAGGAACAGGTCGGTGCCTTCGCGGCGGGAGAGTTTTGCTTTCGGTCCGATATAACGTGCCACGGTATTTCCTTTATCAATGACGTCCCATGTTGCCGGACGCTAGTCTGACCTGCATGCGGCCAGACAGTGGTCTTAAGAACAAAACCCGCCAAGGTGATTGGCGGGTGATTTGCCTGCGCTTTTGCCTGAGTGACAGGCGAAAACGCAAGATTATACTACAACTTAGATGCGACGGCGCTTCGGCGGACGGCAGCCGTTGTGCGGGACCGGGGTCACGTCCTGGATCTGGGTGATCTTGATGCCCAGGTTGTTCAGAGCGCGCACTGCGGATTCACGGCCCGGGCCGGGGCCCTTGATACGCACTTCCAGGTTCTTGATGCCGCATTCGATGGCAACCTTGCCGGCGCTTTCAGCGGCGACCTGGGCTGCGAACGGAGTCGACTTGCGCGAACCCTTGAAGCCAGCACCACCCGAAGTTGCCCACGACAGAGCGTTGCCCTGACGGTCGGTGATCGTGATGATGGTGTTGTTGAACGAAGCGTGAACGTGCGCGATGCCTTCAGCAACGTTCTTCTTGACTTTCTTACGAACACGCGATGCTGCTGCGTTGTTGGGGGACTTTGCCATAATTTCTTCCTTGAATCCGACCAGTGCTTGCGCCTGCCGGGATTATTTCTTCAGCGATTGAGCGGCCTTGCGCGGACCCTTGCGAGTACGGGCGTTGGTGCGGGTGCGTTGACCACGGACCGGCAGACCACGACGGTGACGCAGGCCGCGGTAGCAACCCAGGTCCATCAAACGCTTGATGTTCATGGACAACTCACGGCGCAGATCGCCTTCCACGACGAACTTGGCGATTTCGTCACGCAGCTTTTCCAGCTCGTTATCGTCCAGGTCCTTGACCTTCTTGTTGGTCGGAACGCCGGTAGCAGCGCAAATGTCTTGTGCGCGCGGACGGCCAATACCGTAGATGGCGGTCAGGCCGATCACGGTGTGCTGATGGTTGGGGATGTTGACCCCTGCAATACGTGCCATTCGTTATTCCTCGATCAATAACGTTAAGTTAACCCTGGCGCTGCTTATGGCGGGGTTCGGTGCAGATCACACGAACGATGCCATTGCGCTTGATGATTTTGCAGTTGCGGCAGATCCGCTTGACTGATGCGAGCACTTTCATTGTGGCCCTCTTTCTTTCAATGTTTCACTGTTACTTGGTTCGGAACACGATACGTGCCCGGCTCAAATCGTAAGGCGTCAGTTCCACCGTTACCTTATCGCCGGGCAGGATGCGGATGTAATTCATGCGCATCTTGCCGGAAATATGGCCGAGTACAACGTGACCGTTTTCCAACTTAACCCTGAATGTCGCGTTGGGCAGATTTTCAAGAATCTCGCCCTGCATCTGAATAACGTCGTCTTTTGCCATTCCGTGTCTTCTTCCTCTGGAGCATGAGCCCGCTTATCGCGGTGTCATGCCACCCTTGAAATTAGCTTTGCGGAGCAACGATTCATACTGCTGCGACATCACATAGTTCTGCACTTGGGCCATGAAATCCATCGTCACGACCACAATGATCAGCAGCGATGTGCCACCGAAGTAGAACGGCACCTTCCAGCGTGCGATCAGGAACTCTGGCAGCAGGCACACCAAGGTGATGTACACGGCGCCGGCCAGGGTCAGGCGCATCAGGATCTTGTCGATATAACGCGCGGTCTGGTCACCCGGACGGATACCCGGAACAAAAGCACCACTCTTCTTCAGGTTGTCTGCCGTTTCCTTGCTGTTGAACACCAGTGCGGTGTAGAAGAAGCAGAAGAAGACGATAGCTACCGCATACAGCAACGCATGGATCGGTTCGCCTGGTGCCATCGATGCCGCCAGATCCTTCAGGAAACGAATGAAGGGATTCGACGTGTCACCCGAGGTGAACCAGCTGGTGATCGTGGCCGGGAACAGGATGATCGACGATGCAAAGATCGGCGGGATCACACCAGCCATGTTCAGCTTCAGCGGCAAGTGGCTGCTCTGGCCACCGTAGATCTTGTTGCCGACCTGACGCTTCGCATAATTCACCAGGATCTTGCGCTGGCCACGTTCGATGAAGACCACCAGGAACGTCACCAGACCCACGATCGCACAGATCAGGATTGCCGACAGAGCGTTCATCGAACCGGTACGGACCAGCTCGAACAAGCCACCCAGAGCATTCGGCAGACCTGCCGCAATACCGGCGAAGATGATGATCGAGATGCCATTGCCCAGGCCACGTTCAGTGATCTGTTCACCCAGCCACATCAGGAACATCGTACCGGTAATCAGCGTCACCACCGTGGTCAGACGGAAGGCCAGACCCGGATCCAGCACCAGGCCGGCTTGCGATTCCAGCGCCACCGCAATGCCCAGCGCCTGGAAGGTCGCCAGCACCAGGGTGCCGTAACGGGTGTACTGCGTGATCTTGCGACGACCGGCTTCACCCTCTTTCTTCAATGCTTCCAGCTGCGGCGAAACCACCGACAGCAGCTGCATGATGATCGATGCCGAGATATACGGCATGATCCCCAGTGCGAAGATCGTAAAGCGCGACAGGGCACCACCGGAGAACATGTTGAACATGCCCAGAATGCCGCCCTGATTCTGCTTGAACAGCTGCGCCAACTGCGTCGGATCAATACCCGGAACCGGGATATGTGCACCGATGCGATAAACGATCAACGCCCCCAGCAGGAACCACAAACGACCCCAGGGGAATCCTTTTGCGGCGCCTTTTGCTAATTGAGGAGTAGTTGCCAATTAATGCTCCGGGACCGGATCACTCAGCGATGGAACCACCGGCAGCTTCGATAGCGGCCTTGGCACCAGCGGTTGCGATCAGACCCTTGACGGTTACCTTCTTGGTCAGTTCGCCAGCCTTGATGATACGCACGACACGAGCCAGTTCCGACACGAGGCCGGCTTGCTTCAGTGCCAGCACGTCGATCTCGGCGACGGGCAGCTTTTCCAGGTCGGACAGGCGCACTTCAGCCTTGTAGGGCGTAGCCAACGACTTGAAACCGCGCTTGGGCAGACGACGTTGCAGGGGCATCTGGCCGCCTTCAAAGCCGACCTTGTGGAAACCGCCCGAACGCGACTTCTGACCCTTGTGGCCACGGCCGGCCGTCTTGCCCAGGCCAGAACCGATACCACGACCGACGCGACGCTTAGCGTGCTTTGCGCCTTCTGCGGGTTGGATAGTGTTTAATTGCATGATTCGCTCCGTTCGCAAGCCGCGGCTTACGACACAACTTTCACAAGATAGGACACTTTGTTGATCATGCCGCGCACCGACGGGGTGTCTTCCAGTTCGGACACCGAGTTGACGCGACGCAGACCCAGACCGCGCACGGTGGCGCGGTGGTCCTGACGAGTACCGATCAGACCCTTGACCAGCTTGACTTTGATTGTGTTAGCCATCTCGATCACCTTAGCCCAGGATTTCTTCGACCGACTTGCCGCGCTTGGCAGCAATTTCAGCCGGAGTGTTCATCTTCGACAGACCGTCCAGGGTGGCACGGACCATGTTGTAGGGGTTGGTCGAACCGGTCGACTTGGCCACCACGTTGGTCACGCCCATCACCTCGAAGATCGCGCGCATCGGACCACCGGCGATGACGCCAGTACCGTCCTTGGCCGGCGAGATCATCACCGACGAAGCGCCGTGCTTGCCGATGACGGTGTGTTGCACGGTACCGTTCTTCAGGGTCACCTTGATCAGCTTGCGGCGGGCTTCTTCCATCGCCTTCTGCACGGCCACGGGCACTTCCTTGGACTTGCCCTTGCCCATGCCGATGCGGCCATCGCCGTCACCGACCACTGCCAGCGCTGCGAAACCCATGATGCGGCCGCCCTTCACCACCTTGGTGACGCGGTTGACCGCGATCATTTTTTCGCGCATGCCGTCATCAGGCTTGTCGCTTTGCGTTTTCGATTGCATTTTTGCCATGATCGATAATCCTTAGAACTTCAGGCCGGCTTCACGCGCAGCCTCAGCCAGCGCCTTGACGCGACCGTGATAACGGAAACCGGAGCGGTCGAATGCGACTTCAGTCACACCGGCCTTCAGAGCCTTCTCCGCCACGCGCTTGCCGATCAGGGCAGCAGCGGCAGCATTGCCGCCCTTGCCGGACTGACCTGCCAGCTGGGCGCGGACTTCGGCTTCCAGGGTGGAAGCGGAAGCCAGCACGTTGGCGTCGGGGCCGATGACGCTGGCGTAGATGTGCGTGTTGGTACGGTGCACAGCCAGACGATTCACCTTCAGTTCTGCGATCTTGGCGCGAGTCTGAGTCGCACGGCGCAGGCGAGATTGTTTCTTGTCCATCGTCAACCCCTATTACTTCTTCTTGGTTTCTTTGAGCGTCACCACTTCGTCAGCGTAGCGCACACCCTTGCCCTTATAGGGTTCGGGTTCGCGGTACGCGCGAATTTCAGCGGCGACCTGGCCAACCACCTGGCGATCGATACCCTTGATCAGGATTTCGGTCTGGGTCGGGGTCTCAACCTTGATGCCGGCAGGCATCTGGTGAACGATGGGGTGCGAGAAGCCCAGCGACAGGTTCAGCTTGTCGCCTTGTGCTTGAGCACGGAAACCCACGCCAACCAGGTTCAGCTTCTTTTCGAAGCCCTTGGTGACGCCGTTGACCATGTTGTTGACCAGAGCACGCAGGGTGCCCGACATCGCGTTGGCTTCGCGGCTGTCATCAGCCACTTCGAAGCTCAGCGAGCCATTGTTGTTGACCACCTTGACCTTCTTGGTCAGCGGTTGGGTCAAGGAGCCCAGCGGGCCCTTGACGGTGATTTGCTCTGCAGTGATGGTCGCTTCCGCGCCATTCGGCAGTGCAACAGGCATTTTACCTACACGAGACATCTTGCACTCCTTAGGCCACGTAGCAAATCACTTCGCCACCGACACCGGTTGCGCGTGCTTTGCGATCAGTCATCACGCCGCGCGGGGTGGACACGATTGCCACACCCAGGCCGTTCATGACGTTGGGGATATCGTCCTTGCCCTTGTAGATGCGCAGACCCGGACGGGACACGCGCTCCAGGCGCTCGATGACCGGACGGCCAGCGTAATACTTCAAACCGATTTTCAATTCAGCCTTGCCATCAGCGGCAACCACGGCGAAATCTTCGATATAACCCTCGTCCTTGAGGACGTTGGCAATGGCGACCTTCACTTTGGAAGACGGCATGACGACGGTAGTCTTGTTCACGCCTTGCGCATTGCGGATACGGGTCAGCATATCGGCGATAGGATCGCTCATACTCATTGCTTCTTCTCCTATTACCAGCTAGCTTTGGTCAAACCCGGGATTTCGCCGCGCATGGCGATTTCACGGACCTTGATACGGCCCAATCCGAACTTGCGGAAAGTACCACGGGGACGGCCAGTCAGCGCGCAACGGTTGCGCTGGCGGGTCGGAGCGGAGTTACGCGGCAGGGCCTGCAGCTTCAGGCGGGCTTCGTAACGCTCTTCATCCGACTTCGATTGGTCGTCGATAATAGCCTTCAACTCGGCGCGCTTGGCAGCATACTTCTTCACCATTTCTGCGCGCTTCTGTTCACGGTTAATCAGTGCCAGTTTTGCCATGGCATCCTCAGTTTCTGAACGGGAATTTAAATGCGGCGAGAAGCGCCTTCGCTTCGTCGTCGGTCTTTGCAGTCGTGGTGATGCTGATGTTCATGCCACGCAGTGCATCGATCTTGTCGTACTCAATTTCGGGGAAGATGATCTGCTCTTTCACACCGATGTTGTAGTTGCCACGACCATCGAACGCACGACCGGACACGCCACGGAAGTCACGCACGCGCGGCAGGGCCACGGTGATCAGACGATCCAGGAATTCGTACATGCGGGCGCCACGCAGGGTCACCATGCAACCGATCGGGTAGCCTTCGCGGATCTTGAAACCTGCGATAGCCTTGCGAGCCTTGGTCACCACCGGCTTCTGGCCAGCGATCTTGGTCAGATCGCCAACGGCGTGCTCGATGATCTTCTTGTCCGCAACTGCTTCGGACAGACCCATGTTCAGGGTGATCTTCAGGATGCGCGGAACTTCCATCACCGACTTGTACGAATACTTCGTAGTCAGATCGGCGACGACCTTATCTTTATAAAACTGTTGAAGACGTGCCATGATGTTTAAACCTTAACGACTTCGCCGTTGGACTTGTAAGCGCGGACCTTCTTGCCGTCCACTTCCTTGTAAGCCACACGATCTGCCTTGCCGGTCGCAGCGTTGAACAACGCGACGTTCGACACATGAATTGGCATCAGCTTATCGACGATGCCGCCAGTTGCACCCGTCATCGGGTTCGGACGGGTCGCCTTCTTTGCGACGTTCACGCCTTCCACGACGACATAATCGGCGCTGACGCGAGCAGTCACGACACCGCGCTTGCCCTTGTCTTTGCCGGTCAACACGATGACTTCATCGTTTTTACGAATCTTTGCCATGACCACTCCTTACAGAACTTCAGGCGCCAGGGAGACGATCTTCATGAAGCGCTCTGTACGCAGCTCACGAGTCACCGGCCCAAAGATACGGGTGCCGATGGGCTCCAGCTTGGCGTTCAGCAGGACGGCAGCATTACCATCGAACTTGACCAGCGAACCATCCTGACGACGCACGCCCTTGGCGGTACGAACGACGACAGCGTTATAAATTTCACCCTTCTTGACGCGACCACGCGGTGCTGCGCTCTTGACAGTAACCTTGATCACATCGCCAATGCCCGCATAGCGGCGCTTGGAACCACCCAAGACCTTGATGCACAGAACTTCGCGCGCACCAGTGTTGTCGGCCACTTCGAGCCGGCTTTCAGTTTGAATCATGATATTTTCTTTCCCAACTTAATCCGCTTCGCAGGATGCGCTGGCGGTCAGTCTTGGTCCTGTTAGCAAGCGAACTCGCTAGTTAGGGGACGAATAGAGCTACTCTTGAGCCTTTCCCTGCAAACTTTGTTTTGCAAAGAAAGAGCTCGATATTATGGCAGCATAATATCGAGCACGCAAGTACTACATTTACTACTTAGACGATTTGTGCTTCCTGTACCACACGGGTCACGGTCCACGACTTCGTCTTGGAGATCGGACGGCTTTCGGTGATTTCCACCACATCGCCGGCCTTCGCCGAGTTTTGCTCATCATGCGCGTGGTACTTCTTGGTGCGCTTGATGATCTTGCCGTACAGCGGGTGCTTCATTTGACGCTCGATTTCGACAGTGACGGTCTTATCCATCTTGTCCGACACAACTTTGCCAATCAGCGTGCGCTTGAGCGCTTGTTTCACTTGATCGTTCATTGTTGGCCATCCTTCGAGTTGATCACAGTTTTCACACGTGCGATGTCGCGACGTACCTTCTTCAGCTGTGCGGTATTGTTCAGTTGCTGGGTCGCAATTTGCATGCGCAGGCTGAACTGAGCTTTCAACAGCTCGCCCAGTTCCTTTTCCAGTCCTGCCTTGTCCTTACCGCGGAGTTCAGATGCTTTCATGTTCCGCTCCTAATTATTGACCGACTTGGCGAACAACGAAAGTCGTCGACAGCGGCAATTTGGCAGCAGCCAAACGGAACGCCTCGCGCGCCAGGGCTTCGTCCACACCGTCCATCTCGTACAGTACCTTACCCGGCTGGATTTCAGCCACGTAGTACTCCGGATTACCCTTACCGTTACCCATACGCACTTCTGCGGGCTTCTGGGAAATTGGCTTGTCCGGGAAGACGCGGATCCAGATACGACCACCGCGCTTGATGTGACGGGTCATCGCACGACGAGCAGCTTCGATCTGACGGGCAGTGATACGGCCGCGGCCGGTTGCCTTCAGACCAAAATCGCCGAACGAGACGGCGGTTCCGCGGGTGTGCGAAATGCCGGTGTTACGACCTTTTTGTTCTTTACGATATTTTCTACGTGCTGGTTGCAGCATGATTATTCTCCTGCTTTCTCAGCCGACACACCGGCATCGGCAGCTTGAGGACGACCACCGCCACGCTTTGCACCAGCGCCAGGAGCGCCAGTCTTGGAGCGGGGACGTGCACCCGGCTTGCCGTCGTCACGACGGGGACCACGACGCTTCTTGTCGTCTTCCGGTTCGCCGACCAGCACCGGCGCTTCGCCGTTTGCCAGGCGATCGCCCTTGTAGACCCACACCTTCACACCGATGATGCCGTAGGTGGTTTCAGCTTCGCCGAAGCCATAGTCGATATCGGCGCGCAGGGTGTGCAGGGGCACACGGCCTTCGCGGTACCATTCGGTACGTGCGATTTCGATGCCGTTCAGACGGCCCGAGGACATGATCTTGATGCCTTGGGCGCCCAGGCGCATGGCGTTCTGCATCGCACGCTTCATGGCGCGACGGAACATGATGCGCTTTTCCAACTGCTGGCAGATCGAGTCAGCGATCAGCTGAGCATCGGCTTCAGGCTTGCGGATTTCTTCGATGTTGACGTGCACGGGCACGCCCATCAGCTTGGCCAGTGCGGTCTTCAGCACTTCGATGTCTTCGCCCTTCTTGCCGATCACAACGCCCGGACGGGAGCTGTAAATGGTGATGCGGGCGTTCTTGGCCGGACGCTCGATGACCACGCGGCCAACCGAAGCGTTCTTCAGCTTCTTCTTCAGGTAAGCACGGACCTTCAGGTCCTCGTTGAGCATGTCGGCAAAGTTGTTGTTGCCTGCATACCAACGCGAGCCCCAGTTACGCGTAACCGCCAGACGGAAACCGGTTGGATGAATCTTCTGTCCCATCGTGACTCCTTAGTTTCCGACGGTCACGTAAATGTGACACGACTGCTTGGAAATACGATCACCACGGCCCTTTGCACGCGCTGTGAAGCGCTTGAGGACCGCACCCTTTTCCACATAAATGGTCTTGACTTTCAGCTCGTCAATGTCGGCACCATCGTTGTGTTCGGCGTTCGCGATAGCGGACTCCAGAACCTTCTTGATGATGACCGCGCCCTTCTTGGGGCTGAAGGCCAAGATATTCAGTGCCTGATCAACTTTTTTACCGCGGATCAGGTCTGCAACCAGGCGGCCTTTCTGGGCCGAGAGGTGCACACCGCGCAGAGTAGCTTTAGTTTCCATCATAGGACCTTATTTCTTAGCCTTCTTATCGGCGGCGTGACCCTTGAACGTACGGGTCAGCGCGAATTCGCCGAGCTTGTGACCAACCATGTTTTCCGACACATAGACCGGCACGTGTGCCTTGCCATTGTGCACGGCAATCGTCAGGCCGATGAAGTCCGGCATGATGGTCGAACGACGCGACCAGGTCTTGATCGGCTTCTTGTCCTTGGTAGCCTGGGCAGCCTCAACCTTTTTCACCAGGTGGGCGTCGCAGAAAGGACCTTTTTTCAATGAACGTGTCATGTTTTATCCTTTATTTCTTGCCGCGACGCGAGACAATCATCGAAGTCGTACGCTTGTTGCTACGAGTCTTCTTGCCCTTGGTCTGCTGGCCCCACGGGGAAACCGGGTGACGGCCAGCGGCGGTCTTGCCTTCACCACCACCGTGCGGGTGATCCACCGGGTTCATGACAACGCCACGAACGGTCGGACGCACACCACGCCAACGGGTTGCACCGGCCTTACCGATCTTGCGCAGGTTGTGCTCGCCGTTACCGACTTCACCGATGGTGGCGCGGCATTCGATGTGAACGCGACGCACTTCACCGGAGCGCAGACGAACCTGGGCGTAGGTGCCTTCACGTGCCATCAGCACGACAGCGGCGCCAGCGGTACGGGCGATTTGCGCGCCCTTGCCCGGCAGCATTTCCACGCAGTGGATGGTGGTACCGACGGGGATGTTGCGGATCGGCAGGGTGTTGCCCGACTTGATCGGAGCTTCAGAACCGCTGATCAGCTGATCGCCAACCGACACGCCCTTGGGAGCGATGATGTACTTGCGCTCGCCGTCCGCGTAGCACAGCAGTGCGATGTGCGCGGTACGGTTCGGGTCGTATTCGATACGCTCAACCTTGGCAGGGATACCATCCTTGTTGCGACGGAAGTCGACAACACGGTAGTGCTGCTTGTGACCACCGCCGATGTGGCGGGTGGTGATGTGGCCGTTGTTGTTACGGCCGGCGGTCTTGGACTTCTTTTCGACCAGCGATGCCAGCGGACGGCCCTTGTACAGGTCGGGATTGACGACCTTGACCATGCCGCGCCGACCGGGCGAGGTCGGCTTCACTTTTACGAGTGCCATTATTTAGCCTCCTCGGTGAAGTTGATTTCTTGACCCGGCTTCAGGCTGACGAAAGCACGGCGGGTGTGGTTGCGGCGGCCCATACCGTTGCGCGAGCGCTTCTGCTTGCCCTGACGGTTGGCGACTTGCACCGATTCCACTTCCACCTTGAACAGCAGTTCGACGGCGGCCTTGACTTCCAGCTTGGTGGCGTCCTTGGCGACCAGGAAGACGACTTGCTCGTTCTTCTCGGCGACAAAGGTTGCCTTTTCGGAGATCACCGGTGCCAGCAGCACCTTCATCAGGCGCTCTTCGCTATGTTTCACGATTGCGTTCATGCCAGCAACTCCTCAATCTTTGCCAGAGCCGGCTTGGTGATCAAGACATTCTTGAAGTACACCAGCGACACGGGATCAGCTTGACGCGGCTCGACCACCAGCACGCCCGGCAGGTTGCGCGAGGCCAGCAGCAGCTTTTCGTCCAGGCTGTCGGTAATAACCAGCACCGATTCCATGCCCATACCCTTCAACTTCTGGGCCAGCAGCTTGGTCTTCGGGGCTTCGACGGCGAACTCTTCGACGACCGACAGGCGGCCTTCACGAGCCAACTGGGACAGGATCGAGCAGACACCTGCGCGATACATCTTCTTGTTGACCTTGTGGGTGAAGTTTTCGTCAGGCGAGTTCGGGAAGATACGGCCACCACCGCGCCACAGAGGCGACGAGGACATACCGGCACGTGCACGGCCAGTACCCTTTTGACGCCACGGCTTCTTGGTGGTGTGGCTGACTTCTTCACGATCTTTTTGCTTGCGGTTGCCGCTACGAGCGTTGGCTTGGTAGGCAACCACGACCTGGTGGATCAGGGCTTCGTTGTAGTCGCGGCCGAAAATGGTATCCGGTGCGGCGACGTTCGAAGCAGCTTGACCTTGGTCATTCAGGAGCTTCAGTTCCATTGATTAAGCCCCCTTCTTCGCTTTGACTTTGACTGCCGGCGAAACGATCACTTGACCGTTCTTGGCGCCAGGAACGGCACCCTTGACCAGCAGCAACTGACGCTCTGCGTCCACACGGGCGATTTCCAGGTTCTGGACGGTGGTCTTGACATCACCCAGATGACCGGTCATGCGCTTGCCGGGGAACACGCGGCCCGGATCCTGCGCCATACCGATGGAGCCAGGAACGTTGTGCGAGCGGGAGTTACCGTGGGTCGCGCGACCCGACGAGAAGTTGTAACGCTTGATGGTACCGGCGTAGCCCTTACCGATCGACACGCCTTGCACGTCGACTTTCTGGCCAGCTTCAAACATGCCGATGCCAACGACGTCGCCTGCCTTCAGTTCGGCAGCCTTGGAAGCGTCAACACGGAATTCTTTGAGGACAGTACCTGCCTCGACGCCAGCTTTGGCGAAGTGGCCGGCGGCGGCTTTCACCACGCGCGAAGCGCGGCGTTGACCGAAGGTCACCTGAACAGCGGAATAACCATCCACTTCAGGCGTTTTGATTTGTGTCACGCGGTTGTTGGACACGTCCAGCACGGTCACAGGGATCGAATCCCCATCTTCCGTGAAGATGCGCATCATACCAACCTTGCGACCAACAAGGCCCAGGCTCATTGTTTTCTCCATTCCCGCCTGCGATTGGGCGGGGCTGATGTTCGTACTACCATAAATTATGGGCCTTGCAAACGCAAAACCCACATCGAAGCCGAGCATTATAGCCCGTAAAACAAAAGCGCACAACCGAGGTTGTGCGCTTTTCCAACACTATGCCAGCTGATTACTGCAGCTTGATTTCAACATCAACGCCAGCGGGCAGGTCCAGCTTCATCAATGCGTCAACCGTCTTGTCGGTCGGATCGACGATATCCATCAGGCGCTGATGGGTACGGATTTCGAACTGATCGCGGGAAGTCTTGTTGACGTGCGGCGAACGCAGGACGTCGAAGCGCTGGATGCGGGTCGGCAGGGGAACCGGGCCCTTGACGACAGCGCCGGTACGCTTGGCGGTGTCAACGATTTCCAGTGCGGACTGGTCGATCAGACGATAGTCGAAAGCTTTCAGACGGATACGGATTTTTTGGCTAGGAACCGACATGATTTTCCTTTAAAGAACGAACCGGGGATGGGGATCATCCCCGGCGATGTTAAAAATGCGACTGGTGTTACTTGGGTACTGCTACTGCTGACTCGACGATCAGTCGAAGATCTTGGCAACCACGCCGGCGCCGACGGTACGGCCGCCTTCACGGATAGCGAAGCGCAGACCTTCTTCCATGGCGATCGGGTTGATCAGTTGCACGGTGATCGACACGTTGTCGCCCGGCATGACCATTTCCTTGTCCTTCGGCAGTTCGATCGCACCGGTCACGTCGGTGGTACGGAAGTAGAACTGCGGACGGTAGTTATTGAAGAACGGGGTGTGACGACCGCCTTCATCCTTCGACAGAACATAGATCTCGCCGGTGAAGTGCTTGTGCGGCTTGATCGAACCCGGCTTGGCCAGAACCTGGCCGCGCTGCACGTCTTCACGCTTGGTGCCGCGCAGCAGCACGCCAACGTTGTCGCCAGCCTGACCTTGGTCCAGCAGCTTGCGGAACATTTCCACGCCGGTGCAGGTGGTCTTCTGGGTGTCAGCGATACCGACGATTTCGATTTCTTCGCCGACCTTGATGATGCCGCGCTCAACGCGACCGGTCACCACGGTGCCACGGCCGGAGATCGAGAACACGTCTTCCACCGGCATCAGGAAGGTACCGTCAACGGCACGTTCCGGGGTCGGGATGTAGGTGTCCAGCGCTTCTGCCAGAGCCATGATGGCTTGTTCGCCCAGGGGACCGGTGTCGCCTTCCAGCGCCAGCTTGGCCGAACCCTTCACGATGGGCAGGTCGTCGCCGGGGAACTCGTACTTCGACAGCAGTTCGCGGACTTCCATTTCCACCAGTTCCAGCAGTTCAGCGTCGTCCACCATGTCAGCCTTGTTCAGGAAGACGATGATGTAAGGAACGCCAACCTGGCGGGACAGCAGGATGTGTTCGCGGGTCTGGGGCATCGGGCCGTCAGCGGCCGAGCACACCAGGATCGCGCCGTCCATCTGGGCTGCGCCGGTGATCATGTTCTTCACATAGTCGGCGTGGCCTGGGCAGTCAACGTGCGCGTAGTGACGGTTCGCGGTTTCGTATTCGACGTGCGCGGTGTTGATGGTGATGCCGCGGGCCTTTTCTTCAGGCGCTGCGTCGATCTGGTCGTAGGCCTTCGCTTCGCCGCCGAACTTCTTCGACAGAACGGTTGCGATTGCAGCGGTCAGGGTGGTCTTGCCGTGGTCAACGTGACCGATGGTGCCGACGTTCACGTGCGGCTTGGTCCGTTCAAACTTGCCTTTTGCCATTTTAAATTTCCTTCAAAAGAACGATATGTTCGATGTTCAATATTCAATGATTGGCTGGTGATCCAGCCGGCGATCCGCCCCACACGAAGCGGACCGCCATTCCTGCAACTTACTTGGCCTTGGAGGTGACGATTGCGTCGATCACGTTCTTGGGCGCTTCGGAGTAGTGCTTGAATTCCATCGAGTAGGTTGCACGGCCTTGGGTAGCCGAACGCAGCGTGGTCGAGTAACCAAACATTTCCGACAGGGGCACTTCAGCCTTGATGATCTTGCCACCACCGCCGGCGATTTCATCCATGCCCTGGACCATGCCACGGCGGGAGGACAGGTCGCCCATCACGGTACCGGCGTAATCTTCCGGGGTTTCCACTTCGACAGCCATCATCGGTTCCAGGATGACGGGGCTGGCGCGGCGGCAACCTTCCTTGAAGGCCATCGAACCGGCCATGCGGAAGGCGTTTTCGTTCGAGTCCACATCGTGGTACGAACCGAAGAACAGGGTGACCTTGACGTCAACGACCGGGTAACCAGCCAGCACGCCGGTGTTCAGGGTTTCACGCACGCCCTTTTCAACGGCCGGGATGAATTCGCGAGGAACGGTACCGCCCTTGATCGCGTCGACGAACTCGAAGCCCTTGCCGGCTTCTTGCGGCTCGATCTTCAGCACGACGTGACCGTATTGACCACGACCACCCGACTGCTTGACGAACTTGCCTTCGGATTCTTCGCAAGTCTTGCGGATGGTTTCGCGGTAAGCCACTTGCGGCTTGCCGACGGTGGCTTCGACGTTGAATTCACGCTTCATGCGGTCAACGATGATGTCCAGGTGCAGCTCGCCCATACCGGCGATGATGGTCTGGCCCGATTCTTCGTCGGTACGCACGCGGAACGACGGGTCTTCAGCAGCCAGGCGGTTCAGGGCCAGGCCCATCTTTTCCTGGTCGGCCTTGGTCTTGGGTTCCACAGCCTGCGAGATCACCGGCTCGGGGAAGACCATGCGCTCCAGCACGACCATTGCCTTGTCGTCGCACAGGGTGTCACCGGTGGTGGTGTCCTTCAGGCCCACGACGGCGGCGATGTCACCGGCCATCATTTCCTTGATTTCTTCACGCTGGTTGGCGTGCATCTGAACGATACGGCCGATACGTTCCTTCTTCGACTTCACCGAGTTCAGCACGGTGTCGCCCGAGTTCAGGGTACCGGAGTAGCAGCGGATGAAGCACAGCTGGCCCACGAACGGGTCGGTGGCGATCTTGAAGGCCAGGGCGGAGAACTTCTCGTCGTCCTTGGCTTCGCGCACGACCGGTTCGTCGTCTTCGTTCAGGCCCGGAACCGGGGGGATGTCCACCGGCGACGGCAGGTACTCGACCACGCCGTCCAGCATGGCTTGCACGCCCTTGTTCTTGAAGGCGGTGCCGCACATCATCGGGACGATTTCGCCGGAGATGGTGCGTTGACGGATCGCGCCCTTGATTTCGGCTTCGGTCAGGTCGCCTTCTTCCAGGTACTTGTTCATCAGGTCTTCCGATGCTTCAGCAGCGGTTTCGACCAGGTTTTCACGCCACTTCTGCGCGTCAGCCTTCAGGTGCTCGGGGATGTCGCGGTAGTCGAACTTCATGCCCTGGGAAGCGTCGTCCCAGTAGATCGCGCGCATCTTGACCAGGTCGATCACGCCTTCGAAGTTTTCTTCGGCGCCGATAGGCACTTGCATGGGGATCGGGTTGGCCTTCAGGCGAGCACGCATCTGCTCGTAGACCTTGAAGAAGTTGGCACCGGTACGGTCCATCTTGTTGACGAAGGCCAGACGCGGAACCTTGTACTTGTTGGCCTGACGCCACACGGTTTCCGACTGCGGCTGCACGCCGCCCACTGCACAGTAGACCATGCAGGCGCCGTCGAGCACGCGCATCGAACGTTCCACTTCGATGGTGAAGTCAACGTGACCCGGGGTGTCGATGATGTTGATGTGGTGGGCCGGGAAGTTGTTCGCCATGCCCTTCCAGTAACAGGTGGTCGCAGCGGAGGTAATGGTGATACCGCGCTCTTGTTCCTGCTCCATCCAGTCCATGGTGGCGGCGCCGTCGTGCACTTCACCGATCTTGTGGTTCACACCGGTGTAGAACAGCACGCGCTCGGTCGTGGTGGTCTTGCCAGCATCGATGTGCGCGGAGATACCGATATTGCGGTAGCGCTCAATGGGGGTCTTGCGAGCCATGATTTATTCCTAAGTCTTTAATGCACGAAACCGAGCGTCATTTTTTTCAAATAAACGCTCGGCTCGAACCAATTTAAGATGCAGACCGGAGCACTCCCGGATAGAGAGACCCCGGCCCAGTCTTGATTAGAAGCGGAAGTGCGAGAACGCCTTGTTCGCTTCTGCCATACGGTGCACTTCATCACGACGCTTCATGGCGCCGCCACGGCCTTCGGCGGCTTCCATCAGTTCACCACCCAGGCGCTGCGGCATCGACTTTTCGCTGCGCTTGTTGGCGGCTTCACGCAGCCAGCGCATCGACAGGGCCATACGGCGCACCGGACGCACTTCAACGGGCACCTGGTAGTTGGCGCCACCGACGCGGCGGGACTTCACTTCCACCATCGGCTTGCAGTTGTTCAGGGCTGCGGAGAACACTTCCAGCGGATCCTTGCCCGACTTGGTCTGGATGTAGTCGAAGGCACCGTAGATGATGTTTTCAGCGACGGACTTCTTGCCCGACAGCATCAGCACGTTCACAAACTTGGCGACTTCAACGTTGCCGAACTTCGGATCCGGCAGAATTTCCCGCTTGGGGACTTCACGACGACGTGGCATTTCGATTCCTTTCAATCTTCAGTTGAGTGGGCGAACCCTGCTTCAACTTCGCCTGCACTCGCGGAGAGCCATCATGGCTTCCACTTACTCGGCCCGTCCTGGACCGACTCTGAGTCTGTTCACACGACGCGCGAGCGTCATGATAAACACCAATTATTACTTCTTCGCTGCCTTGGCGCGCTTGGCACCGTACTTCGAGCGAGCTTGCTTACGATCCTTGACGCCCTGGGTATCCAGTGCACCGCGAACCATGTGGTAACGCACACCCGGCAAGTCCTTCACACGGCCGCCGCGGATCAGCACGACGCTGTGTTCTTGCAGGTTGTGGCCTTCACCGCCGATGTACGAAATGACTTCGAAACCGTTGGTCAGACGCACCTTGGCCACCTTACGCAGCGCCGAGTTCGGCTTCTTCGGGGTGGTGGTGTAGACGCGGGTGCAAACACCGCGCTTTTGCGGGCTGTTTTCCAGCGCCGGCGACTTGCTCTTCACGATCGCGCGGACACGTGGTTTGCTAATCAGTTGATTGATGGTTGGCATCGTTTTAATCCAACAAAGTACAACATTGAAAACAGGTTCCGGAATCGGTTGCCCGGAACCACACAGGAAACTCTTGTGCGCAAGACAATGCGCAAATCGGATTTAAGACCGGAAGGGAGAATAGCGTCGCAGAAGCGATGTTTCAGACCAAAGAACGCATAAGCCCGGGAGAGCCTAAATTCGAGAACTCGCGAGTGTACGCCTGAATGTCCAGCGGGTCAACCCGAACGCCGCTGCAGCGTCGATTTGGCGCCGTTTATGGCCATTTCGCCACGGTTAACGGGTGGCGAAATGGCAATGTTTGCTGCTGTGCAAGCTTCGGGTGTCGCTGGTAGATGCCCAGGCCGGCAAGTTCAGCTGCGCGGCAGGGCTTCCACCAGCTTGCGCCACTGCGCGGTCTCGGGCTGGCCGCGGTCACGGCGGGAGAAGAAGTTGACGACCTGGCGGCCCTGGGCATCGTAGAACTCCACCGAGGTGATCATCCCGTGATCGGTCGGCCGCCGCACCGCCCAGCCATGGTCGATGGCACTGGCGCGCAAGTGCAGGTTGAAGTCCGGATCGAGCACGTTGAACCAGCCGCCGGCCACCGCCGTCTTGCCGATCAGCCCGCTGTAGATCTGCGTCACGCCACCATTGCCGACGAATACCATGATGGGCTGCTGGCGCGCCCTGGCCTCTTCCAGCAGCGTTTGCGCCGCCTGTGGCGAGAGCCGCCAGGCTGAATCGGTGCCGATGAGCTGCAACGCCTGTTCGCGCGTGAGCTTCAGTTCGCGCAACAGGCGCGGGAACTGGTGGACGTCGGTGAGCTCCTGCCAGGACTGGCGCAGCTCGCGGATGGCTTCGGGGCTGGGCGCGGTGTTCGTGCTCGCGGTGGCCTCGGCAGCGGGCGGCTCGATGGTCAACGGAGCCTGCTGGTCAGCCAGGCGGAAGTCCGCCACCAGGCGGTCAAACTGTGGCACGTGCTGGTCGTTGTCAAGATAGACCTTGTGCACGGCGTCACCCTGGCGATCGAAGAACTGCAGGCTGCGGGTGATCTTGCCATCCCGTCCCGGCTGCACCACCGCGAAGGCACTACCCCAGCGGCTCATGGCAAAACGCAGGTCGATGGCGCCGCCGGCGAAGCCGGTGCCGGGGATCACCCTGCCCTCCTCATCGCGCCTGACTGGCGCGACTTCGCCGCTACGCTCCAGCACCGCATCTTCATTGCGGGTGATGGCCTTGATACGGCCCAGTTCGGGCAGCCGCTCGAAGAGCGCCTGCAGATCGGCCTGGTCGCCCTTGAGGCGCACGGTATTGCGGCCGACCTGGGTGGCCAGCAAGGCCGATTCCTTGACACCAAGTTCACGCGCGGCATCTCGCGTATGAAGCTTTGGCTGCGTTCGCTGGAGTTCTGCCCAGCGCTCGGACAGAGAGGCCTGGCTTGCGCAGCCGGCTGCAGCCAGGGCGGTCGCCAGCAAGAAGGCGATGGAAGTACGGCGCAATGCCGCGCGAGCGATGATGTGCTTGCTCATGGGAGTTCCTTAACTAGCCAAGGGGGATCAGCAGGCGATCTTCAGGCTGACGTTGAGGCTGCACACCGCGATTTGCATGGAGACACCGGTAACCACCCCTCAGATGTGGATCGGTTACTGGCGTGAGCTGGCTACCTTGGGATAAAAAACGGCCTGCGGACGCAGGCCATCGGGCATATGAACATCGATACCATCGAGAAGACCTCAGATGAGAATCGTTATTGTTTGTAGATGATAAAAGCTTCACGCATGCTTGGCAATGCCGCAAGCCATCAACCCCATGCGATTTAGGGATATGAAGTTGTCGGCAAGCCCCAAACAGCCTCTATGAACGAAAAAACGGCGCCGGAATTGCTTCCGGCGCCGTTCGTTCTTGCAGCCATTTTCTTGCCGGGGCAGCCGATGCTTCCGGCCGCCCCTGATGCAACAGGTGAAGTGCTTACGCTTCGCCTTCGCCGCCACCGATGGATTCGGTCGAGGAGATTTCCTCGTCGGCGAACTCGGAACGGGAGGCACGTTCGGCTTCGAGCAGTGCTGCGCGCTCTTCGGCTTCCCATGCATCCTTTTCCTTGCGGGCGCGGTGGAAGGCCAGGCCAGTACCGGCCGGGATCAGGCGGCCGACGATGACGTTTTCCTTCAGGCCGCGCAGGCCGTCCTTCTTGCCCATGATCGCCGCTTCGGTCAGCACGCGGGTGGTTTCCTGGAACGATGCGGCCGAGATGAAGGAGTCGGTCGACAGCGATGCCTTGGTAATACCCAGCAGCACGTTTTCATAGGTCGCCGGGATCTTGCCTTCGGCGGTCACGCGGTCGTTCTCGTCCAGCAGTTCGGAACGCTCGACCTGCTCACCGGTGATGTAGTTGGTGTCGCCCGGCTCCACCACTTGCACGCGGCGCAGCATCTGGCGCACGATCACTTCGATGTGCTTGTCGTTGATCTTCACGCCCTGCAGACGGTACACGTCCTGCACTTCGTCCACGATGTAGCGGGCCAGCGCTTCGATACCCAGCAGGCGCAGGATGTCCTGCGGGTCGGCCGGACCGTCCACGATCATTTCGCCCTTGTTCACCACCTGGCCGTCGTGCACCAGCACCTGCTTGTCCTTGGTGATCAGGAACTCGTGCTTGGTGCCTTCCATGTCGGTGATTTCCAGACGCTGCTTGCCCTTGGTTTCCTTGCCGAAGGCAACGGTACCAGTGACTTCGGCCAGCATGCCGGCATCCTTGGGCGAACGGGCTTCGAACAGCTCGGCCACGCGCGGCAGACCACCGGTAATGTCACGGGTCTTCTGCGATTCGGTCGGGATACGGGCCAGTACTTCACCCACATGCACCTGCTGGCCGTCCTTGACGGTGATCAGCGCGCCGACCTGGAAGCCGATGGTCACCGAGTGTTCGGTGCCGGCGATCTTCACTTCTTCGCCTTGTTCGTTGAGCAGTTTCACCTGCGGACGCATGACCTTCGAGGAAGGACCACGACGCTTCGCATCGATGACCACCAGGGTCGACAGACCGGTGACTTCATCGATCTGCTTGGCGACGGTCGAACCCTCTTCCACGTTTTCGAACTTCACGGTACCGGAGTACTCGGTGATGATCGGACGGGTCAGCGGATCCCAGGTCGCCAGGGCGGTACCGGCCTTGATGGTCAGGCCATCCTTGACGATCAGGGTGGCGCCGTACGGCACTTTGTGACGCTCACGCTCACGGCCCAGGTCGTCGGTGATCAGCACTTCGCCGGAACGGGAAATGACGATCTGTTCGCCCTTGCCATTGGTCACGTAACGCATCGTGGCGGTGAAGCGCACGGTGCCGTTGGACTTGGCTTCCACCGAGGAGGCCACCGCTGCACGCGATGCCGCACCACCGATGTGGAAGGTACGCATGGTCAGCTGGGTACCCGGCTCACCGATGGACTGCGCAGCCACCACACCGACGGCTTCGCCGGAGTTCACCAGCAGGCCACGGCCCAGGTCGCGGCCATAGCACTTGGCGCACAGGCCATAGCGGGTGTCGCAGGTCAGCGGAGTACGGACCTTCACTTCGTCGATACCCATGCGTTCGATCTCTTCAACCTTGTCTTCGTCCAGCAGGGTGCCGGCTTCGAACAGGGTGGATTGATCTTCCGGATTGACGATATCGGTGGCTGCCACGCGGCCGAGGATACGGTCACGCAGGGCTTCGATGACTTCACCACCTTCCACCAGCGCCTTCATGGCCGAACCGTTGGAAGTGCCGCAATCGTCTTCGATCACGACCAGATCCTGGGTCACGTCCACCAGACGGCGGGTCAGGTAACCGGAGTTTGCGGTCTTCAGCGCGGTGTCGGCCAGACCCTTACGGGCGCCGTGCGTCGAGATGAAGTACTGCAACACGTTCAGGCCTTCGCGGAAGTTCGCGGTAATCGGCGTTTCAATGATGGAGCCGTCAGGCTTGGCCATCAGGCCGCGCATACCGGCCAGCTGGCGGATCTGGGCAGCCGAACCACGGGCGCCGGAGTCGGCCATCATGTAAATCGCGTTGAACGATTCCTGCGTGGTCTTCTTGCCTTCGCGGGTGATGACGTCTTCCACCTTCAGCTGGTCCATCATGGCCTTGCCGACTTCGTCACCGGCCTTGCCCCAGATGTCCACGACCTTGTTGTAGCGCTCGCCTGCGGTCACCAGACCCGAGGAGTACTGCTGTTCGATCTGCTTGACTTCCGACTCGGCAGCCGCGATCAGGGTGGCCTTTTGCGGCGGCACCAGCATGTCGTCCACGCAGATGGAGATACCGGCGCGGGTCGCCAGGCGGAAGCCCGACTGCATCAGCTGGTCGGCAAACACCACCGTGGCACGCAGACCGCACTTGCGGAAGGACGTGTTGATCAGCTTGGAGATTTCCTTCTTCTTCAGTGCGCGGTTCAGCACCGAGAACGGCAAGCCCTTGGGCAGGATCTCGGAGAGGATGGCGCGGCCGATGGTGGTCTCGTAGCGCTTGACGGTACGCACGAATTCGCCGGTGACCGGATCCTTCGGGTGTTCCACGATACGCACCGTGATACGGGTGGCCAGCTCGACTTCCTTGTTGTCGTAGGCGCGGATGACTTCCGACACGTCCTGGAACATCATGCCTTCGTTCTTGCCGTTGATGGCTTCACGGGTGGCATAGTACAGACCCAGCACGATATCCTGGGACGGCACGATGGAAGGTTCGCCGTTGGACGGGAACAGGATGTTGTTGGAGGCCAGCATCAGGGTGCGGGCTTCCATCTGCGCTTCGATGGACAGCGGCACGTGGACGGCCATCTGGTCGCCGTCGAAGTCGGCGTTGAACGCCGCGCAAACCAGCGGGTGCAGCTGGATCGCCTTGCCTTCGATCAGGACCGGCTCGAACGCCTGGATACCCAGACGGTGCAGGGTCGGTGCGCGGTTCAGCATGACCGGGTGTTCGCGGATGACTTCTTCCAGGATGTCCCAGACCACCGGCTCTTGCGCTTCCACCAGCTTCTTGGCGGCCTTGATGGTGGTCGACAGACCCATCAGTTCCAGCTTGTTGAAGATGAAGGGCTTGAACAGTTCCAGGGCCATCAGCTTGGGCAGGCCGCACTGGTGCAGCTTCAGCTGCGGGCCCACCACGATGACCGAACGGCCCGAGTAGTCCACGCGCTTGCCCAGCAGGTTCTGACGGAAACGACCGCCCTTGCCCTTGATCATTTCGGCCAGCGACTTCAGCGGACGCTTGTTGGCGCCGGTCATGGCCTTGCCGCGACGACCATTGTCCAGCAGCGAGTCGACCGCTTCCTGCAGCATGCGCTTTTCGTTGCGCGTGATGATTTCAGGAGCACGCAGCTCCATCAGGCGCTTCAGGCGGTTGTTACGGTTGATGACGCGGCGGTACAGGTCGTTCAGGTCGGAGGTCGCGAAGCGGCCGCCATCCAGCGGCACCAGCGGACGCAATTCCGGCGGCAGCACGGGCAGCACTTCCATGATCATCCACTCGGGCTTGATGCCCGAACGCTGGAACGCCTCCAGCACCTTCAGGCGCTTGGCGTACTTCTTGATCTTGGCTTCGGACTTGGAGTCCTTCAGTTCCTGGCGCAGGGTTTCCGCTTCGCGGTCGATGTCGATCGAGCGCAGCAGTTCGCGGATACCTTCGGCGCCCATGAAGGCGATGAAGTCGTCGCCGTACTCTTCGTACTTGGCGGCGTAGTCGTCTTCGGACATGATCTGGCACTTCTTCAGCGGGGTCATGCCGGGATCGGTCACGACGTAGGCTTCGAAGTACAGCACGCGCTCGATGTCGCGCAGGGTCATGTCCAGCACCATGCCCAGGCGGGACGGCAGCGACTTCAGGAACCAGATGTGGGCAGTCGGGGAAGCCAGCTCGATGTGGCCCATGCGCTCACGGCGCACCTTGGCCAGGGTCACTTCCACGCCGCACTTCTCGCAGATCACGCCACGGTGCTTCAGGCGCTTGTACTTGCCGCACAGGCACTCGTAGTCCTTGATGGGGCCGAAGATCTTGGCGCAGAACAGGCCGTCGCGCTCGGGCTTGAAGGTACGGTAGTTGATGGTTTCCGGCTTCTTGACTTCGCCGAAGGACCACGAGCGGATCTTGTCAGGCGAAGCCAGACCGATCTTGATCGCGTCGAATTGTTCGTTTTGCTGGACTTGCTTGAATAGATCGAGCAGTGCTTTCATGTATCACTCCAGGTTGGCGTGAAAAAACTAAATTTACGTGTGGCCGGTTCACCCTGCTTAACCCTGTTCGCATCGGCGGGAGAGCCAGCGAAGCCTCTGCTTCGCGGTGCCGCTCGATACCGGGACAGACCTCCCCAGCTTACTGCCGTACTTCGCTTGAATCGCTTGAATCTCTTGATTCATTCACATCGCCCGTGGAGCGATGCGTCAATACTGAATTCTTGGTTCGCCGGAAAAACCGGCGGGGTGCGCAGCCTGCGCCGCGCCCCCCTTTTACATCATTCGCGTTCCAGGTCGATGTCGATACCCAGCGAGCGGATTTCCTTCACCAACACGTTGAAGGATTCCGGCATGCCGGCATCGATCACGTGATCGCCCTTGACCAGGTTCTCGTAAACCTTGGTACGGCCGTTCACGTCGTCGGACTTGACCGTCAGCATTTCCTGCAGGACGTAGGAGGCCCCGTAAGCTTCCAGTGCCCACACTTCCATTTCGCCGAAACGCTGGCCGCCGAACTGCGCCTTGCCACCCAGCGGCTGCTGGGTCACCAGCGAGTACGGGCCGGTGGAACGAGCGTGCATCTTGTCGTCGACCAGGTGGTGCAGCTTCAGGTAGTGCATGTAGCCGACGGTCACGGTGCGCTCGAAGGCTTCGCCGGTACGGCCGTCATACATCGTGACCTGGTTCTTCGAAGGCGTCATGCCCAGCTGCTTGGCGATCGGGTCCGGATAGGCCAGATCGAGCATGCGGCGGGTTTCTTCTTCATGCGCACCGTCGAACACCGGGGTCGCGAAGGGCACACCCTTCTTCAGGTTGGTCACCAGCTCGATGATTTCTTCATCGGTGAACGAGTCCAGCTCTTCCTTCTTGCCGGATTCGTTGTAGATGGTGGTCAGGAACTTGCGCAGTTCCGCAACCTTGGCTTGCGCCTGCACCATCTCGCCCAGACGCAGGCCCAGACCCTTGGCAGCCCAGCCCAGGTGAACTTCCAGCACCTGGCCGACGTTCATACGGGACGGCACGCCCAGCGGGTTCAGCACGATGTCGGCGGGGGTACCGTCGGCCATGTGCGGCATGTCTTCGATCGGCAGGATACGCGAGACCACACCCTTGTTACCGTGACGGCCGGCCATCTTGTCGCCAGGCTGCAGGCGGCGCTTCACGGCCAGGTAGACCTTGACCATCTTCTGCACGCCAGGAGGCAGTTCGTCGCCCTGGGTGAGCTTCTTGCGCTTCTCTTCGAAGGCCAGGTCGAACTGGTGACGCTTCTCGGCGATGGATTCCTTGATGGCTTCCAGCGCGTTGGCGATGTCGTCATCGGCCGGGCGGATGTCGAACCAGTGGAACTTGTCCAGGTCGTCCAGGTAAGCCTTGTCCAGCTTGGTGCCCTTGACCAGCTTCTTGGGGCCGCCGTTGGCGACCTTGCCGATCAACAGACGCTCCAGACGCTGGAAGGCATCGCCTTCCACGATACGCAGCTGGTCATTCAGGTCCAGGCGATAGCGCTTGAGTTCATCATCGATGATCTGCTGGGCGCGCTTGTCGCGCTGGATGCCTTCGCGGGTGAACACCTGCACGTCGATGACGGTACCGACCATGCCCGAGGGCACGCGCAGCGAGGTGTCCTTCACGTCGGAAGCCTTCTCGCCGAAGATCGCACGCAGCAGCTTCTCTTCCGGAGTCAACTGGGTCTCGCCCTTCGGGGTGACCTTGCCGACCAGGGTGTCGCCAGCTTCGACTTCCGCGCCGATGTAGACGATACCCGACTCATCCAGACGGGCCAGTTGGTTCTCGGCCAGGTTGGAAATGTCGCGGGTGATTTCTTCTGCACCCAGCTTGGTGTCACGTGCAACGACCGACAGTTCCTCGATGTGAATCGAGGTGTAGCGGTCATCAGCCACGACCTTTTCGGAGATCAGGATCGAGTCTTCGAAGTTGTAGCCGTTCCAGGGCATGAACGCCACCAGCATGTTCTGGCCCAGTGCCAGCTCGCCCATGTCGGTCGAGGCGCCGTCGGCGATCACGTCATGCTTGGCCACGCGGTCACCGATCTTGACGATCGGGCGCTGGTTGATGTTGGTGTTCTGGTTGGAACGGGTGTACTTGATCAGGTTGTAGATGTCCACACCGACTTCGCCAGCTTGCGCTTCGTCGTCGTTGACGCGGATCACCACACGGCCTGCATCGACGTAGTCCACCACGCCGCCACGCAGGGCTTGCACGGTGGTACCGGAGTCGACTGCCACGGTACGCTCGATGCCGGTGCCGACCAGCGGCTTTTCCGGACGCAGGCAAGGCACGGCCTGGCGCTGCATGTTGGCGCCCATCAGTGCACGGTTCGCGTCATCGTGTTCCAGGAACGGAATCAGCGAGGCTGCCACCGACACCACCTGGCCCGGGGCCACGTCCATGTACTGCACACGTTCCGGCGAGACCAGGATGGTTTCGCCAGCTTCACGGGCCGACACCAGTTCGTCGGACAGCTTGCCTTCAGCGTCAATGGTCGCGTTCGCCTGGGCGATCACGTAACGACCTTCTTCGATGGCCGACAAGTAGTCGATCTGGTTGGTGACCTTGCTGCCCTCGACCTTGCGGTACGGGGTTTCCAGGAAACCGTATTCGTTCAGGCGGGCATACAGCGCCAGCGAGTTGATCAGACCGATGTTCGGGCCTTCAGGCGTTTCGATCGGGCAGACGCGGCCGTAGTGGGTCGGGTGCACGTCGCGCACTTCGAAGCCGGCGCGTTCGCGGGTCAGACCGCCAGGGCCCAGGGCGGAAACGCGGCGCTTGTGCGTGATTTCCGACAGCGGGTTGGTCTGGTCCATGAACTGCGACAGCTGGGACGAACCGAAGAACTCGCGGATGGCAGCCGAGATCGGCTTGGAGTTGATCAGGTCGTGCGGCATCAGGTTGTCCGCCTCGGCCTGGCCCAGGCGTTCCTTGACGGCGCGTTCCACGCGCACGAGACCCGCACGGAACTGGTTCTCAGCCAGTTCGCCCACGCAACGCACGCGACGGTTGCCCAGGTGGTCGATGTCATCGACTTCGCCACGGCCGTTACGCAGTTCGACCAGGATCTTGATGACGGCCAGGATGTCGTCATTGGACAGGGTCATCGGACCGGTCAGCTCATCGCGGCCAACGCGGCGGTTGAACTTCATGCGGCCCACGGCCGACAGGTCGTAGCGGTCTTCGCTGTAGAACAGGCCATTGAACAGGGCTTCCACCGACTCTTCGGTCGGCGGTTCGCCAGGACGCATCATGCGATAGATCGCCACGCGAGCAGCGGTCTGGTCGGCGGTGTCGTCGGTGCGCAGGGTCTGCGAGATGTAACCGCCCTGGTCCAGGTCGTTGGTGTACAGGGTCTGGATGGCCGAAATGTTGGCTTCGCGCAGCTTGGCCAGCAGTTCTTCGGTCAGCTCGTCGTTGGCGCTGGCCACGACTTCGCCGGTGTCCGGATCGACGATGTTCTTGGCCAGCACGCGGCCCAGCAGGTAATCCTCAGGCACGGAAATGTGCTTGATGCCGGCGGCTTCGATGTCACGCACGTGCTTGGCGTTGATGCGCTTGTCCTTGGCGACCATCACCTTGCCCGACTTGTCGGTGATGTCGAAACGTGCGACTTCACCGCGCAGACGTTCGGAGACGAACTCCATGTCCGCGCCTTCGGCGTGCAGGTTGAAGTTGTCGAAGACGAAGAAGTTCGCCAGGATCTGCTCGGAGGTCATCCCGATGGCCTTCAGCAGGATCGTCACCGGCATCTTGCGGCGGCGGTCGACGCGGAAGAACAGGATGTCCTTCGGATCGAATTCGAAGTCCAGCCAGGAGCCACGGTAAGGAATGATGCGGGCCGAGAAGAGCAGCTTGCCCGACGAATGCGTCTTGCCGCGGTCGTGTTCGAAGAACACGCCCGGGGAGCGGTGCAGCTGGGACACGATCACGCGCTCGGTGCCGTTGATGACGAAGGAACCGGTGGTGGTCATCAGGGGCAGCTCGCCCATGTAGACTTCCTGTTCCTTCATTTCCTTGACGACCGGCTTGGTGGGCGACTCCTTGTCCAGGATCACCAGGCGCACCTTGGCGCGCAGCGGGGACGCGAAGGTCAGGCCACGTTGTTGGCACTCTTTGACGTCAAACGGCGGAGCGCCCAGCACATACGACAGGAATTCGAGGCGCGCAAAGCCATTGTGCGACACGATGGGGAAAATCGAGGTGAAAGCCGATTGCAGGCCTTCGTTCTTGCGTTCCGATGCAGCACGTTCGGGTTGCAGGAAATTCTGATACGACTCGATCTGAGTCGCGAGCAGGAACGGAACGTTGTGGACGTTTGCGCGTTTCGCGAAGGATTTGCGAATGCGCTTCTTCTCAGTAAATGAGTAGTGCATGGACACTCCGTGAGTGACAGGAAGGATAGAGAATTCAAGATTCGATCAGACCGCGCGACTTGCCGGCAAAGCAGTCCGGGCCATCGGCACTCAAATCTTCAAATGTCTACCCTAGTTTTTTGCTGAGATCGCGCTTAATATTCCCGACAACGAATACTGCAACGCATCAACATCACCAGCAAAAATAAGAAACGACAAAGGAGCCAAAGCCGAATCCCTTTTTCAAGGGATTCTGCACTTTGACTCCGGAGTAATGACTCGCCTTGGTAGGCAAGAGAATTACTTCAGTTCGGCCTTGGCGCCAGCTTCTTCCAGCTTCTTCTTGGCAGCTTCAGCGTCAGCCTTGGCGATGCCTTCCTTGACCGGCTTCGGTGCACCGTCAACCAGATCCTTGGCTTCCTTCAGACCCAGGCCGGTGATTTCACGGACGGCCTTGATGACGCCGACCTTGTTGGCGCCGACTTCAGCCAGCACAACGGTGAACTCGGTCTGTTCTTCAGCAGCGGCAGCACCACCACCAGCAGCGCCACCGGCGGCCGGAGCGGCCATAGCGGCAGCGGAAACACCAAACTTCTCTTCGAATGCCTTGACCAGGTCATTCAGTTCCATCACGGACAGCGCGCCAACGGCTTCCAGGATGTCTTCTTTGCTAATTGCCATTTGAAACTCCTAAATTTATTTCGGTAATAACATCAGATTGGTAGTGACGCGAAAGCGTCGAAACTGCAGAGCGGGGCCGCTTCAAGCGGCCGTGCCTCATGCGGCTTCGGCTTCCTTCTTGGCTGCCAGGGCAGCCAGAGCGCGCGCAAAGCCCGACACCGGAGCCTGCATCATGCCCAGGACCTGGGCCAGCAGAACTTCGCGAGACGGGATGTTTGCCAGCGAAGCCACAGCAGCCTTGTCCAGCTGCTTGCCTTCGTAGTTACCTGCCTTCACAACCAGCTTGTCGTTGGTCTTGGCAAAGTCGGAAACGACTTTGGCAGCGGCCACGGCATCTTCCGAGATCGAGTAGATCAGCGGACCGGTCAGTTGCGGGGCGAGGTCGGCAAACTTCGTGCCTTCGATGGCGCGACGAGCCAGCGTGTTTTTCAACACGCGCAGGTACACGCCTTGGGCACGCGCTTGTGCGCGCAGTTGCGTCAAGGAACCAACCTGGATGCCACGGTATTCGGCCACGACGATCGTTTGCGCAGATGCAACCTTTGCGGAAACTTCGGCGACGACGGCCTTCTTGTCATTCAGATTGAGACTCAAGATCAACCTCCAAAAATAGTACTCGGCCACTACGCAGGCCAATGCCTGCTTGCCTTGCACCGGTTCGAACACGGCGTCCGACGTTTAGGAGTTCACTGCAGCATAGGGCAAAACTGAATATGCTGCCTGAGACTACGAAACTTGCTCGGGTTCACCATCTGCGTTGGGTTCACTGGTCTTGCGAACAGCGCTTTTAACTTCGTCCGGCTTGCTGCTGCCGGCTTCCGCCCAACGGTCTTTGAAGGCCTGCCGCAATCAATTGCTGATTGCTTTCAACTGCGACAGCCCAAAGAGATGCCCCGCTTCCTCACGGAAACGGGGACTGTATTGCTTGCTTAGGCAGTCAGGGAAGCCTGGTCCACGCGAACGCCGGCGCCCATGGTGGACGACAGAGCGATCTTGCGCAGGTACACACCCTTGCTGCTGGCCGGCTTGGCCTTGTTCAGTGCATCGATCAGGGCCAGCAGGTTGGCCTTCAGATCGGCGTCGGAGAACGACTTGCGACCGATGGTGGCGTGGATGATACCGGACTTGTCGGTACGGTATTGCACCTGACCAGCCTTGGCGTTCTTGACGGCAGTGGCCACGTCCGGGGTCACGGTGCCAACCTTCGGGTTAGGCATCAGGCCACGGGGGCCCAGGATCTGACCCAGGGTACCGACGATACGCATGGTGTCGGGCGAAGCGATCACGATGTCGAACGGCATGTCGCCGGCCTTCACGCGCTCTGCCAGGTCTTCCATGCCAACCACGTCGGCGCCAGCTGCCTTGGCAGCCTCAGCCTTGTCGCCGGAGGCGAACACGGCCACGCGAACGGTCTTGCCGGTACCGGCAGGCAGCACCACCGAACCACGGACCACCTGGTCCGACTTCTTCGCATCCACGCCCAGCTGGACGGACACGTCGATCGATTCGTTGAACTTGGCGGTTGCGAATTCCTTGATCAGGGAAACGGCGTTGTCGAACGGATAGGCCTTGGTACGGTCGACCTTTTCCTTCATTGCCTTGACGCGCTTGGATACCTTAGCCATTACAGACCCTCCACCGTGATGCCCATCGAACGTGCGGAACCAGCGATGGTGCGCACGGCAGCTTCCAGATCAGCAGCGGTCAGGTCCGGCTTCTTCTGGGTTGCGATTTCTTCCGCTTGCTTGCGGGTGATCTTGCCAACCTTGTCGGTATGCGGCTTGGAGGAACCCTTCTGGATACCAGCAGCCTTCTTGATCAGGATGGTCGCCGGCGGGGTCTTCATCACGAAGGTGAAGGACTTGTCCGCGAAGGCGGTGATCACGACGGGAATCGGCAGACCCGGTTCAACACCTTGAGTTTGGGCGTTGAAGGCCTTGCAGAATTCCATGATGTTCAGACCGCGCTGACCCAGCGCAGGACCGATCGGGGGAGACGGGTTCGCTTTACCAGCTGGCACTTGCAGCTTGATAAAACCAATAATCTTCTTTGCCATGACGGCTCCTTATTGATTGAGTTGTAGCGCCGTTTCATCGGCCTTGCGGCGTCTTACTCGGGCTCCTCGGAATGCTGAATTGGCGGACGGTGATTTGTCCGGTACGCTCCAGCGGGCGTTGAAAACTTGGCAGGGAAAGACGGGATTCCGGAGGGCGGGATCAGACTTTTTCCAGTTGGCCGAATTCGAGTTCGACCGGGGTGGCGCGACCGAAGATGGTGACCGAGACACGCACGCGCGATTTCTCGTAGTTCACTTCCTCGACGTTGCCGTTGAAGTCGGTGAACGGACCTTCCTTGATGCGGACCATCTCGCCCACTTCGTAGAGCACCTTCGGACGGGGCTTCTCGACGCCTTCCTGCATCTGGCGGAGCAGCGAGTCCACTTCGCGCTGCGGCAGCGGGGTCGGACGATTCGACTTGCCACCGATGAAACCGGTCACTTTGGCGGTATTCTTCACCAGGTGCCAGGTTTCGTCCGTCATTTCCATCTCGACCAGGACGTAGCCCGGGAAGAAACGACGCTCGGTCACGGACTTGTGACCATTCTTCATATCAACGACTTCTTCAGTCGGCACCAGGATCTGGCCGAACTGGTCTTGCATGCCGGCGCGGTTGATGCGCTCGGTCAGCGCGCGCTGCACGCTCTTTTCCATGCCGGAATACGCATGCACCACGTACCAGCGCTTGTTTCCTGCGCTTGAAACGCTTTGCGCACCAATCGGTGCGCTGTCTTGCGTGCTATCGCTCATGTTATTTCCAGCCCAAAATTACGTCGTACAACAGGAACTCGAGCAACTTGTCCGTACCCCACAGGAAGATGGCCATGATCAGCACGAAGGCGAAGACCACCCCGGTGATCTGCATGGCTTCCTTGCGGGTGGGCCAGACGACTTTCTTGGTTTCGCGCACGGATTCCTTGGCGAAACCGACGAAGCCGCGGCCTTGTGCAGAGGTCCAGGCAAACGCTACCGCCACCAGCAGACCGGCGACCAGGGCGACGGCACGCACCGGAGTCGACTGATCAGACAACACAAAAAAACCGACCACGCCAGCAACCACAGCCACGATCGCCAGGGCGATCTTGATCTTGTCGTTGGAGGTGTTGACGGTTTGAACTGGCTGGCTAGACATATTTACTTTCAGTACCCTGCACCAGATTCGGTGGCAGGGGCGGAGGGCATCGAACCCCCAACCTTCGGTTTTGGAGACCGACGCTCTGCCAATTGAGCTACGCCCCTACAAAAACTCGCGATTGAGACACGAATGCCGCGATACATTACGCACCGCGGCAAAGTGTTTTACAGCTTGATCTTAGTCGAAGATCTTGGCAACCACGCCGGCGCCGACGGTACGGCCGCCTTCACGGATAGCGAAGCGCAGACCTTCTTCCATGGCGATCGGGTTGATCAGTTGCACGGTGATCGACACGTTGTCGCCCGGCATGACCATTTCCTTGTCCTTCGGCAGTTCGATCGCACCGGTCACGTCGGTGGTACGGAAGTAGAACTGCGGACGGTAGTTATTGAAGAACGGGGTGTGACGACCGCCTTCATCCTTCGACAGAACATAGATCTCGCCGGTGAAGTGCTTGTGCGGCTTGATCGAACCCGGCTTGGCCAGAACCTGGCCACGCTGCACGTCTTCACGCTTGGTGCCGCGCAGCAGCACGCCAACGTTGTCGCCAGCCTGACCCTGGTCCAGCAGCTTGCGGAACATTTCCACGCCGGTGCAGGTGGTCTTCTGGGTGTCAGCGATACCGACGATTTCGATTTCTTCGCCGACCTTGATGATGCCGCGCTCAACGCGACCGGTCACCACGGTGCCACGGCCGGAGATCGAGAACACGTCTTCCACCGGCATCAGGAAGGTACCGTCAACGGCACGTTCCGGGGTCGGGATGTAGGTGTCCAGCGCTTCTGCCAGAGCCATGATGGCTTGTTCGCCCAGGGGACCGGTGTCGCCTTCCAGCGCCAGCTTGGCCGAACCCTTCACGATGGGCAGGTCGTCGCCAGGGAACTCGTACTTCGACAGCAGTTCGCGGACTTCCATTTCCACCAGTTCCAGCAGTTCAGCGTCGTCCACCATGTCAGCCTTGTTCAGGAAGACGATGATGTAAGGAACGCCAACCTGGCGGGACAGCAGGATGTGTTCGCGGGTCTGGGGCATCGGGCCGTCAGCGGCCGAGCACACCAGGATCGCGCCGTCCATCTGGGCTGCGCCGGTGATCATGTTCTTCACATAGTCGGCGTGGCCTGGGCAGTCAACGTGCGCGTAGTGACGGTTCGCGGTTTCGTATTCGACGTGCGCGGTGTTGATGGTGATGCCGCGGGCCTTTTCTTCAGGCGCTGCGTCGATCTGGTCGTAGGCCTTCGCTTCGCCGCCGAACTTCTTCGACAGAACGGTTGCGATTGCAGCGGTCAGGGTGGTCTTGCCGTGGTCAACGTGACCGATGGTGCCGACGTTCACGTGCGGCTTGGTCCGTTCAAACTTGCCTTTTGCCATCTTAGACTCCTAGATTTGATGAGAATGTCCAGGCAACACGCCCGACTGATTACTGACTTGTCAGCGATACGACGAGAAACTGGTGCCCTTGACGTGGATTGAACACGTGGCCTCTCCCTTACCAAGGGAGTGCTCTACCACTGAGCTACAAGGGCATTTTTCCGACTGCACAACAACCAAACATGCAACCGGACCAAAACTTGGAGCGGGTGAAGGGAATCGAACCCTCGTCTTAAGCTTGGAAGGCTTCAGCTCTACCATTGAGCTACACCCGCGAGGAAACTACGTTCACTTCACAACCGCCGCGTCTTTCGATCGCGTATGTACTGCAGACTGCTTTGACTCCCGGCCTAATGGTGGAGAGGGCTGGATTCGAACCAGCGTACTCGTAAGAGGGCAGATTTACAGTCTGCTGCCATTAACCACTCGGCCACCTCTCCGTGCAGGGAACTCAAAACTATAGAGGAACATCTCTAGACTGTCAACTAAATTTTTGCTTCAAGGCTAAATATTTTATTGACTGCCGGATATTGCTCAGAGGAACGACCCGCGACGTTTTTTCGAATCTTCAGGCTTTTTGTGTCTGCGACTCAACCGGCTTTTCATTCCAGGGCGCAATTCTAGGCAACATCAGCATTCCAGGCAAGGCCAGAACGAAACAAATCAGAAAAAAATTTAACCAGCCGGTGTCGGCGACGATATATCCGACCGAAGAATTCACAAAAGTACGGGGCACGGCCATCAAACTGGTGAACAAGGCGAACTGGGTCGCCGTATAGCGTGGATCGGTCTCGCGCATGATGTAGGCCACGAAGGCCGTGGTGCCCAGCCCCACGCCGAAGGCTTCCACCCCGATCACCACCGCCAGCACCGGCAGGCTCGCGCCGACGTGGGCCAGCCAGGCAAAGCCCAGGATGGGAATGGCCTGCAGCACCCCGAACACCCACAAACCGCGATTGATGCCCAGCCGCACCATCCAGATGCCGCCGAGGATGCCGCCAGCCACGCTGGCCCACAGGCTGGTGGTCTTGGAGACCACGCCGATCTCGGTCATCGAAAAGCCCAGGTCGATGTAGAACTTGGTGGCCAGGGCGGTGGCCATGCTGTCGCCCAGCTTGTAGAGGAAGATGAAGCCCAGCACCCACAATGCATTGCCCCAGCCGCCACGGGCGATGAATTCACGGAACGGCAGCACCACGGCTTCATAGAGATTCTTGGGCGGGGCGCCATAGACTTTCGGTTCCTTGACCACCAGCGAACACAGCAGCCCCGGCAGCATGAAGGCCGCCGTGATCCAGAACACGGTCGGCCACGGCATCTGGTCGGCCAGCACCAGCGACAGGGCGCCCGGCACCATGCCGGAGAGCTTGTAGGCATTGACATGGATGGCGCTACCCAGGCCGAGTTCGGCCTCGGGCAGGATCTCGCGCCGGTAGGCGTCGATGGCAATGTCCTGGCTGGCCGAGAGGAAAGCTACCACCGAGGCCATGAAGGCAATCGTACTGACATCGGTCAGCGGATCGAGCATGCCCATGCCGCCAATGGCCAGGAACAGCAGCAACTGCGTGAACACCATCCACCCGCGCCGCCGGCCCATGCGGCCGAAGTGGAAACGGTCCATCAGCGGCGACCAGACGAACTTCCACGTGTAGGGGAACATCACCAGCGCGAACAGTCCGAGGGTTTTCACGTTCAGGCCCGACTTGGCCAGCCAGGCCTGCAACAGGCTCAGCAGGATGAACAGCGGCAGGCCGGAAGTAAAGCCGAGGAAGACGCAGATCAGCATGCGCCGGTTCAGGTATTGTTGCCAGGAAGCGGCGGGTGAAGTCATAGAGTGGGGCGGATCAGCTCGAAAAACGCGGAATATGAAACAAAAAACGCCGGCAGCCAGCGCTGGGCGCTGCCGGACCGGCGTCTACGGGCATGGTGAAGCTTTTTGCTATTTTTTGGCGGATTTCTTGCGCAGCCTGAACACCGCCAGGCTGCCGCGCCAGTTGGGCAGGTAACGTACCGGTTTGCCATCCTTCAGGGCGACGCATTCCAGCACTTCCAGCCCCAGCTCGTTGGCCAGCGCCTCGAAGTCCCTGATCGTGGCGCAGCGCAGATTCGGCGTATCATACCATTGGTACGGCAGGCTCCTGGACACCGGCATGCGCCCCCGCAGCAGCGCCACGCGGTGCGGCCAGTAGGCAAAGTTCGGGAAGGAAACCGTCACCTCGCGCCCGACCCGGGCGATCTCGCGCAGCGTGCCCTCCACATCCTTGACCATCTGCAGCGCCGACAGGCACAGCACGGTATCGAAGGCATTGTCCTCGAACATGGCCAGGCCGCCGTTCAGGTCCTGCTGGATCACCGAGACGTTGCGCGCCACGCACTTGGGAATCTGCGCATCGTCGATTTCCACGCCATAGCCGGAGCAGCCCTTGTCGCTCTGCAGGTAATCCAGCATCACCCCATCTCCACAGCCCAGGTCCAGCACCTGCGACTTTCCGCGCACCCAGTGGGCGATGAAAGCCAGGTCGGGGCGCAGTGCGCTCAATTGTTCGAAAGTCATGCGCGGCCCTCCTGCTGCAGTTCAGTCCAGATGCTTCCGTAGTACTCGCGCACCACCTTCATGTAGCGTGCATCGTCCAGCAGGAAAGCGTCGTGCCCGTGGGGGGCGTCGATCTCGGCATAGCTCACGCGGCGCTTGTTGGCCACCAGCGCCTGCACCATCTCGCGGCTGCGCTCGGGGGAGAAGCGCCAGTCGGTGGTGAAGGACACCAGCAGGAACTTGGCGCGCGTACGCGCAAATGCCTTGGCCAGGTCGCCGCCGAATTCGCGCGCCGGGTCGAAGTAATCCAGCGCCTTGGTGATGAGCAGATAGGTATTGGCGTCGAAGTAGGTCGAGAACTTGTCGCCCTGATAGCGCAGATAGGATTCAATTTCGAAATCCACGCCATAGCCGAACTGGTACTCGCCCGAGCGCAGGTCACGACCGAATTTCTCGGCCATGTCGTCGTCCGACAGATAGGTGATGTGCCCCACCATGCGCGCCACCCGCAAGCCATTCTTGGGCACCACGCCATGCGCATAGAAATCGCCGCCGTGATACTGCGGATCGGTCAGGATGGCCTGGCGCGCCACGTCGTTGAAGGCGATGTTCTGCGCCGACAGCTTGGGCGTGGACGCGATCACCAGGCAATGGCGCAGGCGCTCCGGATACATCATGCTCCAGGCCAGCGCCTGCATGCCGCCCAGCGAGCCGCCCATGACGGCGGCGAAGCAGGCTATGCCGAGACGGTCCGCCAGGCGTGCCTGGGCGTTGACCCAATCTTCCACCGTCACCACCGGGAAATCGGCACCGTAGGGCTTGCCGGTGGCCGGATTGGGATGCATCGGCCCGGTCGAGCCGAAACAGGAGCCCAGGTTGTTCACGCCAATGACGAAAAAGCGATCCGTATCCAGCGACTTGCCGGGGCCGACCATGTTGTCCCACCAGCCCACGTTGTCCGGATCGTCGGCGTAGACGCCGGCCACGTGATGGGAGGCATTGAGGGCGTGGCAGACCAGCACGGCATTGGATTTGTCGGCATTCAAGGTGCCGTAGGTTTCAAAGGTCAGCGAGTAGTCCGCCAGCGAGGCACCGCTTTGCAGCGGTAGCGGCTCGGCGAAATGCATGACCTGGGGCGATACGATTCCGATCGACATGATTGTTCTGCGTAAGTGACTCGGCGCCAGGCGGCTCCCGGGGAGCGGTGCTGGCGGTCGCTTCGCCGGGCGGGGTGGCCAGTCTCGTGCGCGGGCAACAAAAAAGCCCGGAAGCAGTGCTTGCGGGCTTACTCATCGATGGGGCCAAGTCTTGGGAAGAACAGCTGATCCAAGCTCGCTTTAGCCGCATTTAGATGGGATCAGGATCCCGGCGCCCGCAAGCTGAAGTTGGTCAAACCGTTCAAATCGGCGCAGTGGCGTAAGAATACCCAAGTCGGGCAGACCCGTCAAACGGCCCTGCCCGGCTTGCATCGCGCCTCTTAACGGCGGCGCACGGCGACCTTGGTATCAACCACCACCGGTTCGGCCTGCAGCGCCTGCAACTGCGCCATGGCCGCGCTGATGGCAGCCGGCTCGGTGGCGCGCAGCACCTTCTTGACCTGCGGTTCCAAGAGGCGCAGGTCGCTGTTGAGGATCTCGTTCTTCACCGACAGGATCTGCGAAGGATGCATGGAGAATTCCAGCAGCCCCATGCCCAGCAGCAGGCGTGTCCATTTGAGGTCGCCGGCCATTTCACCGCAGACCGAGACCGGGATGCCAGCCTTGCGCCCCTGGGAGATGACGGTGGAGAGCAGGAACAGCACGGCCGGATGCAGCGGGTCGTAGAGATGCGCCACTTCATGGTCCACGCGGTCAATCGCCAGGGTGTACTGGATCAGGTCGTTGGTGCCGATGGAAAGGAAGTCCAGCCGCTTGATGAACAACGGCAGCGCCAGCGCAGCGGCCGGGATCTCGATCATGGCACCGACCGGGATGTCTTCATCGAACTTCTGCTTGCGCTCGCGCAGCTGCTGCTTGGCCTGCTCGATCATGGTCAGGGTCTGGTCGATCTCGAAGGCGTGCGCCATCATCGGCACCAGCAGCTTGATCGGGCCATAGGCCGAGGCGCGCAGGATGGCCCGCAATTGCGTCAGGAACATCTGCGGCTCGGACAGGCAATAGCGGATCGCGCGCAAGCCCAGGGCCGGGTTCAGGGCGGTTTCCTCATCCTCGTCCAGCGGTTTGTCGGCCCCCACGTCCAGGGTACGGATGGTGACCACCCGACCCTTCATGGCAATGACGGCCTGCTTGTAGGATTCGAACTGCTCATCCTCGCTGGGGAATTTCTCCAGATGATGGCCGGCACGTCCCATGAAGAGGAATTCCGAACGGAACAGGCCAATGCCCATCGCCCCCGCCTCGAAGGCATTGGCGGCATCATTGGGCAATTCGATGTTGGCCAGCAGCGTGATCGGCTCGCCATCCTGGGTGATGGCCGGGGTTTTCTTCAGACGTGAAAGTTTCTTCCGCTCGCGCAGCAGCCTTTCCTGCCGCGCACGGTACTGCGCCAGCACCAGCGGCGAGGGGTCGACGATGACCACGCCGGCGTCGCCATCGATGATGAGCACGTCATCGTGCTTTACCAGGACGGAAGCATTGTGCATCCCCACGGCAGCCGGGATGGCCAGGCTGCGGGCAACGATGGCGGTATGCGAGTTGGGACCGCCCAGGTCGGTGACGAAGCCGGCAAAGGCACTCTCGCGGAATTGCAGCATGTCGGCCGGCGAAATGTCGTGCGCCACCACGATGATGTTGGCGGCGGCTTCGCCGGTCGGCGGAAGGTGGCCGGCGCTGCCGGTAAGAACCTTGAGGATGCGCTCGCCGACCTGCTGGATGTCGGCCTTGCGCTCGCGCAGGTAGGGGTCCTCGATTTCATCGAACTGCGCGGACAACTCCTCGATCTGCGTCACCAGCGCCCATTCGGCGTTGTAGTAGCGATGGCGGATGATGTCTTGCGGCACCTCGGCCAGCATCGGGTCCGACAGGATCAGCGAATGCACATCGATGAAGGCGCCCAGTTCGGGCGGCGCATCCTTGGGCAGTTCGGAGCGGATGATATGAAGTTCCTGGTGCACCGCCTTGACCGCGCTACGCAGGCGCTCGATCTCGGCCTCGACCTGATCGGGTGCGATCAGGTAATGCTTGACGTCCAGTGCGGCCGGCGCCATCAAGTGCGCGCGTCCGATGGCGATGCCTTGCGACACCGCGATTCCATGTAAGCTGAATGAAGCCATCGCGTATCTCCTGCTAGTCTTTTTTATAGTCCGCCGTGTTGCCAGCGCGCGGTAGCCAGGAGCAAGTTACCGAACAAAGTACAGTTTGGCAATCATCGCCATTGGCATCAGGGGAAGACTATAAAACCAGCAGCGTATATGAACATTGTTTCAGTCGGCACGTGATGCATGCAGACTTTGACATATCGCAAGAAGCATTCCAGCCAGGCTGCGGTGTTGCGGCGCAATACCGCAGCCCTGGTAAACATCACTGGCCTTCGCCGAACTTGTCCGCAATCAGGGCTTCCAGCGCGGTGAAGCATTCCTGTTCATCGGCGCCGTTGGTTTCCAGGGTCACGATGCTGCCCTTGCCGGCGGCCAGCATCATCACGCCCATGATGGACTTGGCGTTGACGCGGCGCTTGTTGAAGGTCATCCAGACTTCGCTCTTGAACTTGCCGGCCAGTTGGGTGAGCTTGGCCGAGGCGCGCGCATGCAGGCCCAGCTTGTTGACGATTTCGAGTTCTTTTTGAATCATGTTCTGCTTTCGTTTTTATCGTGTTGGCGCGATACCGGTCGTGACTACGTGAGGCGGCTCAGGCCGAGGCCGCCACGCGGATACGGTTGTCGATCCGCACCGCACCATTCTGGCCCCCTGCCAGGGCCATTTCAACCACCACATCCAGCGTGTCGTTACGGTAGGTCAGCGCCCGCAACAGCATGGGCAGGCTGATGCCGGCGATCACCTGGACGTTGCCCAGCCCGCACAGGAAGCCCGTACAGTTGGAGGGCGTACCGCCCATGACGTCAGTGATGACCAGCACGCCGCTGCCGTCATCGAGGCGTTCGACCGCCTCGATGGCCAGTTTTTGCACTTCCGCCGGGTTCTGGTCGGCGATCACGTCGATCGCCTCCATTTGTTCGGGCCGGCCACGGAAGACGTGCGTGGCGGCGGCTACGAAGGCTTGCCCCAGCGGGGCGTGCGTCAAGAGAAGAATACCAACCATGGAATGTTTGCCATCTGATGCGACGCGCTTTTCCCCGAGCAGCCCGTCATGCTCCGTCGATCCCATTATCCGACCGACCCCGTTGTCTCTGCTGCCCCTGCAGCGGCCTCCAGCGCATCCACGAACATCGCTGCCACATCAAACCCGGTCTGCTGCGTGATTTCCTGGAAGCAGGTCGGGCTGGTGACGTTGATCTCGGTGAGATAGTCGCCGATGGCGTCCAATCCTACCAGCAGCAAACCGCGCTGATACAGGATCGGCCCCAGCGCTTCGCCGATCTCGATATCGCGGGCCGACGCCGGCTGCGCTTTGCCCAGACCGCCCGCCGCCAGGTTGCCGCGCACCTCGTTACCCTGCGGAATGCGTGCCAGCACATTGGGCACCACCTTGCCGCCGATCAGCAGAATGCGCTTGTCGCCCGCGCTGATCTGGGGAATGAAACGCTGCGCCATGATCGTGCGTTGACCGTTGTCGGTCAGGGTTTCGATGATGGAGCCCAGATTCATGCCATCGGCCTTGACGCGGAAGATGCCCATGCCGCCCATGCCATCGAGCGGTTTCAGGATCACGTCCTGGTGCTCGGCGTGGAAGTCGCGCAGGCGCCCGGCGTCGCGCGTGACCAGGGTGGGCGCGGTGTATTGCGGGAACTGGGCAATGGCCAGCTTCTCGTTGTGGCTGCGAATCGCGGCCGGCTTGTTGAACACGCGCGCACCCTGCTTCTCGGCCAGCTCCAGCAGGTAAGTCGTGTAGATGTACTCCATGTCGAAGGGCGGATCCTTGCGCACGATCACCGCATCGAATTCGGAGAGGAAAGAGGACCCCCGCTTCTCCGCCCGGTACCAGTCATCGGCCTCGCCGGTCAGCGTGATCTTGAAGGCATTGGCCGTCACCAGGCCGCTTTCCAGCACCAGGTCGCCCTGTTCGAAGGCATACAGGGTGTGGCCGCGACGGGCGGCCTCGCGCATCATGGCGAAGGTGGAATCCTTGTACGTCTTGAACGTGTCCAGAGGATCGGCGAGGAAAGCGATTTTCATGAGGCTAGGGTCCTGTTGAGCCTGGCGCAGGCTCTGTGTTTAATAAACTTCCGGGTTGGGATCGGTCTTTTCCATCTCTACCGAAGCCGCCAGCAGCGCCAGCCGCGCCACCACGCCATACATGTAGAAACGGTTGGGCGCGGCCGTGCCCGGCTTGGCGTGCATGTCCGGCAAGGCGTGTTGCTGGGCAAAGGCCAGCGGCACGAAATGCGCGCCGGGCGCATTGAGGTTTTCATTCACGCCGCGCTCGGCATGCACACGGTAGAAGCCGCCCACCACGTAGCGGTCGATCATGTAGACCACCGGCTCGGCCACGGCCTGGTTGATGCGTTCGAAGGAGTGCACGCCTTCCTGCACGATCACTTCCGACACCTCCAGCCCTTCCTTGCCGGCCAGCATGCCGGTGCGCTGCTTGCGGTTCAGATCCTTGATCTCGCTGGCATCCTTGACCGTCATGATGCCCATGCCATAGGTGCCGGCATTGGCCTTGATGAAGACGAAGGGCTGCTCCTTGATGCCGTATTCCTTGTACTTCTTGCGGATCTTCGACAACAGCGAGGAGACGCTGTCGGCCAGCGCGTCAGTGCCGGTGTTTTCCTGGAAGTCGATGTCGCCGACCTTGGCGAAGAGCGGGTTGAGCATCCACGGGTCGACCTCGACCATTTTGGAAAACTTCTTCACCACTTCATCGTAGGCGGCAAAGTGATTGCTCTTGCGGCGCAGCGCCCAGCCCGCGTGCAGCGGCGGCAGGACGCTTTGTTCATGTAGCCCTTCCAGCACCGAAGGAATGCCGCTGGAGAGGTCATTGTTGAGCAGCACGGTACAGGGATCGAAATTCTTCAAGCCCAGGCGGCGGCCATTGGCCGAGCGCTCCAGCGGTTCCAGCGTGATGTGGGTGCCATCCGGCAATTCGATCTGCTGCGGCTTGGTGGCGCCCGGCGCCAGCGTACCCAGGCGGACATTCAGGCCAGTCTGGCGGAAGATCTGCATCAACCGGCCGATGTTTTGCAGGTAAAAGGTATTGCCGGGCTGGGTTTCCGGGATCAGCAGCAGGTTGCGCGCATCCGGACAGTATTTCTCGATGGCCGCCATGGCCGCTTGCACGGCCAGCGGCAGCATTTCCGGCGAAAGATTGTTGAAGCCGCCCGGGAACAGGTTGGTATCGACCGGCGCCAGCTTGAAACCGGCATTGCGCAGGTCGACCGAGCAATAGAAGGGCGGCGTGTGCTCCTGCCACTCCATGCGGAACCAGCGTTCGATGGCCGGCGTGGCGCCCAGGATTTTCTTCTCCAGCTCCAGCAGGGGACCATTCAGAGCGGTGACAAGATGCGGGACCATAAAAGACCTTAACAATATATAAATGCCGGCAGCGAGTGTCGATTTTAGCGGATTCCTGAAACCGTGTTGCGACGCAGTAGACGCCGCTGTTGCCATTTCAGCAAAGCCCGGACCCGGCCACGGTCGCTGCAAAGGCGTAGCTGGGAATGTACAAATGGCGATGATGGCGGCATTTTAAAGAGTCCGACTCAAATACTCGGGAATTATCCGGCCACGACACGGCAATGCATCAGGAAACCGTTTTTCCTGAAAGAAATGGCTAAAATGCGACAACTTGGCGGTATGACAAGTATGCGCTTCTGTTCAGCTAGCGGCGCATCCAAACGAAAAAAGGCGCCCGAAGGCGCCTTATAAAGAGGCCGTTTCCAGCCCCGAAGGAATACTGCAGACTCAGTACGACAGATGCTTAGTGGTAAGCCGATTCGCCGTGGCTGGAGATATCCAGGCCTTCGCGTTCTTCTTCCTCGGTCACACGCAGGCCGATGACGACATCGACGATCTTGTAGGCGATGAAGGAGACCACGCCCGACAGGATCACGGTGGTCAGCACGCCCTGGAACTGGATCCAGACCTGGCCGCCGATGGAGTAGTCAGGAGCGACAGCGTTGGTCACGTAGTCGTAGATGCCGGTGCCGCCCAGGCTGGGGGCTGCGAACACGCCAGTCAGCAGGGCACCCAGGATGCCGCCCACGCCGTGCACGCCGAACACGTCCAGCGCGTCGTCCGAACCCAGGATCTTCTTGAGGCCGCTCACGCCCCACAGGCACAGCAGACCAGCGATCAGGCCCATGACCACGGCGCCGATGACGCCCACGAAACCAGCTGCCGGGGTGATCGCCACCAGGCCGGCGACGGCACCGGAAGCCGCACCCAGCATGGAGGGCTTGCCCTTGCCGATCCATTCGCCGAAGCTCCAGGACAGCACGGCGGCAGCAGTTGCCAGGATGGTGTTGACGAAGGCCAGGGCAGCGCTGCCGTTGGCTTCCAGGGCCGAACCGGCGTTGAAGCCGAACCAGCCGAACCACAGCAGCGAGGCACCGACCATGGTCAGGGTCAGGCTATGGGGCTTGAAGGCTTCCTTGCCGAAACCGATACGCTTGCCGATCACGTAGGAACCGACCAGGCCAGCGATAGCGGCGTTGATGTGCACCACGGTGCCGCCAGCGAAGTCCAGCGCGCCCTTCTGGAACAGCCAGCCCGAGATGGCGGTCGCTTTTTCAGCGGCAGCAGCGTCGGTGAAGGCATCCGGACCCGGCCAGAACCAGACCATGTGGGCCATCGGCAGGTAGGAGAAGGTGAACCACAGGATCGAGAACAGGATCACGGCCGAGAACTTCACGCGTTCGGCGAAGGAACCGATGATCAGCGCCACGGTGATGGCGGCGAACGCACCCTGGAAGGCCACGAAGGACAGTTCCGGAATCACCACGCCCTTGCTGAAGGTGCCGGTGTTGGAGTCCCCCGTCAAGCCGTGCAGGAACAGGCGCTCGAAGCCACCGAAGAAGGCATTGCCCTCGGTGAACGCGATGCTGTAGCCGTAGACGAACCACAGGATGTAGATCAGCGAGAAGATCATGAAGCACTGCATCAGCACCGACAGCATGTTCTTGCTGCGCACCAGGCCGCCGTAGAACAGGCCCAGGCCCGGCAGGGTCATCAGGATGACGAAGGCGGTCGAGATCAGCATCCAGGCAGTGTCGCCCTTGTTGGGGACCGGTGCCGGTGCGGCAGCGGCAGCCGCCGGAGCGGCCGGCGCTGCTGCAGCAGGAGCGGCCGCATCGGCCTTGGGCGCTGCCGGAGCAGCAGCGGCCGGGGCAGCGGCGGCAGCCGCTGCAGCTTCAGGCTTGGGCGCGTCCTGCGCCTGGGCCGGAGCGGTAAAACCTACCGCCAACAACAGCGCGCCAATGGCGAGCGCGCCGGAAAACATTTTCTTCATGCTCATTAGAATTCCCCTTTTTTACAGAGCGTCTTTGCCGGTTTCGCCGGTACGGATACGGATCACATCCAGCAGATCCTGGACGAAGATCTTGCCGTCACCGATCTTGCCGGTGCGTGCGGCGGTTTCGATGGCTTCCAGGGCGCGCTCGACGATGGCGTCGTCCACCGCGGCCTCGATCTTGGTCTTGGGCAGGAAATCGACCACATACTCGGCGCCCCGGTACAGCTCGGTATGGCCTTTCTGACGACCGAAGCCCTTGACTTCGGTCACGGTGATGCCTTGCACCCCGATCGCGGAGAGGGCTTCACGCACCTCATCCAGCTTGAACGGTTTGATGATCGCAGTGATCAGTTTCATACGAACCTCTTGTTAGAAAGTTTTGCTGATGGAGAACACAACGCCGCCCTTGCCGACGTTCTTGAAACCATCCGACGCCGGGGTGGTGGAGACACCATCCTTCAGGTCGGTACCGACATAGGCCAGGCCCAGGGTGATGCCGGCTGCCTCGTCAAAGGTCTTGGACAGACCGATCTTCCAGTCGGTGTAGCTCAGCTGCGAGTTGCCGCGCACTTCCTGGCGACCCAGGTGCAGACCCAGCACCACACCGTAGAAGGTATCGATATTGGCACCCAGGTCGAAGTACTGGCTGTACTTGCTGTTGACGTTGCCGAACAGGTTGGTCAGCGCCTGGGAATACTTGAAGTAAGCCGGACCATAGCCGACCTGGCCATACAGTTCGAAGGTGTTGGCGTTCTTCACGCCGCTGTTGGCCAGGGTGTTGCCGGGGTAGTAGTAGTACAGGCCGCCGACGTCATAGGTGAAGCCGCCGCCGATGTCGCCGCGCTTGCCGCCGTAGATGTCCCACTCGACGTTACCCTTGGTGTCGGTACCGGTGAGGGCGCCGGCGTCCTTGATCCACTTGATGGTGCTCAGCCAGGTGCCGGCATAGAGACCGGTCGGGTTGTGCGTGTAGTCAGCGCCAACCTGCAGGGCCGGGTCGAAGCGGGTCTGGGTCAGGCCGCGGTAGCGGTAGTCGCTCACCACGGCAGCGTTGAAGCTCAGTTCATTGTCCGGCTTGGCGTCCTCTGCGCGGGCCACGGTAGAAACGAAGGATGCGGCGATGGCTGTTGCAAGAATCAGTTTCTTCATGACTTTCCCTCTAGTTTATGTTTGAACAATAAAGTCTTTTTTTGTCTTTGCCCCAACCCTTTAGCAGGAGCCGTGCCATGTCTTATCGGCAAGGCAGAGTTCTGTTTTCGCGGGAATCCAGAGATTTGCAACGATTTTTTTCGAGAACAGCTTCAAAATAGTGCACGAAACACCGAAATGCACGTGATTGGTGCGATATTGATTGTTTTTTGTCAATCCTGCATCGAACGCGGCAAACACATTTTGGTGCGCGGGCGGCGGGCCAGGCCGGGATCACCAAGACGGCGCATTTTCTGCAGGAAAATTCAGCTTCAATCCGGCACCTGTGTACAAAATTGCTGTCAGAACAGGGCATCGCGGTTTGAGGATGGGCGGGAAACCGCTAAACTTGCAGCACAGCTATCTGCCAAGGAGATCCGACATGGACAAGCCCCCATTTTTTGAAGACCTGCAATCCAAGATCAACAAGGCGATCGAGAACTCTCCGGCCAAGGACATCGAGAAGAACGTCAAGGCCATGCTGAGTCAGGGTTTTGCCAAGCTGGACCTGGTCACGCGCGAGGAATTCGACGTCCAGGCCCAAGTTCTGGCCAAGACCCGTGCCCGCCTGGAGGCGCTGGAAGCGCGTGTTGCCGAGCTTGAGGCTCAGCAAAAACAGACTCCATGATCCTGGCCACGACTCTTTTCTCTTTCCCTCCCCCTTCCCTACTCTGTTCTGACAAGCTGCCAGGCGCATTGCGATGAGCCTGGCGGTCTTGCGCAGCCGCGCCCTGGCCGGCATGAGCGCCCCACCGGTGACGGTCGAGGTGCATCTGGCCAATGGCTTGCCGGCCTTTACCATCGTCGGGCTGCCCGAAGCCGAGGTGAAGGAAGCCCGTGACCGCGTGCGGGCGGCCTTGCAGAATGCCCGTTTCGAGTTCCCGGCACGGCGCATCAAATGTAGTCAAGTGTTTTTATTCGCTAAATGAGCAGAGTAGTCCGACTGCCAGGCTGACATAAGAGTTCGCGTAGCCTCCCCCAACAAAGATATATGACTTTTGAATAAGGTCACTGCGGTGGACTTTTTTCATTCTGGCTATAAAACGAGAGCCTCGGCGAGAAAATCAACATAATCGCCATTAGAAGCTAGAGTCGGTCGCCCTTTTTTGGAAGAGGAATATCTATCGGCTGAGCCACCACTGTGCAAAGTGGAATAACGAATAATGTCGGGAATCAATAAGGGCTAGATCAGCACCTTGGTTGGGGCTTCCATCAGTACCACGGGTGATTAGTGCAGCATGCGTCTGGAGAGGTATCTGACGCATGTATGGCAGGTAATCGTCGACGAAGGCGATCGGCATCAACTCCTGTAGTACATTCGCTTTTGGGCTGATTGGCCCATCTTTTCCATCGGTGCAATAAACGTGCTGTATTGGGAAACCTATATCTAGTAAATTCTGTTCCCGTGCTGACAAAAACCGATTGTCCAAAGCACTGACGCAAACCAACTCATATCCCGCACGTTGTAGATCAAGACAGGCTTCCAGCGCACCCTCATGCGGAGGTATAGATCTCCAAAATAACTCATCGAACTGAGCTCTAAAGTGTAGATACTTTGCCCCGGACAGCCGTTCGACTTTCCAGTAATCCATGGGCCAATAGGCATTGGCGTTTCGGATTTCAGGCAACTCTCCGAATGCACGCGCCCAGGCAAAACCATAAGCGGCGTGATAATTCAGCAACACGCCATCTGCATCAATTGCTATCAATTTCACGTTTTGAGTTTCTCGGTAATGTAGAACGCGTTTCTCACTATTGAGCTAGATTGGCTCTCTCATCCCTATCGTTGGTTCTTGGATTTTGAGGAGCGCCAGCGGAATCGAAAACGTGATGTGCCAAGTCGCTTGACCATGTATCTACGAGCAGCTTCGCCCAGCTAGCAAACTGTTCTATCGACTCTGCGCCATTTAGAGGAAGGCCTCTATTATTGCTATTCCCTGCGACGCGGCGCCATTCGACCGATAGGCTGCCATCCACCTTCATCGAAATTTTCTTAATTTTCTTTGAGGTGCCGCCCCTCCCAATGTATGTGGAAAACGGGCGAATATCACAAACGTTCATTTTGAAGGGTTCTCTAGCGACTCGATTTTGAATTTGGTGGATCGACATCCACGAAGAACTCCGTGCGACGGGCACTGAAAGCAACGCGGATACTAAGGAAGTCTTAGTACATCGTCAATAGCATCCTAAGACACTCTTAGGATGACCCAAAGGAAAGATACTTCACTAGTTTTCTCGCTGCGACTGAAAAGCGCGAGGTTGGCGGCCGGCCTTAGCCAGTTCGCCCTGGGAGTAGCGGCGGGTATAGACGAAGCTTCAGCAAGCCCTAGAATTAATCAGTATGAACGGGGAATTCACCAACCGGATCACGGGACAGCGCTCCGTATAGCGGACGCAATGGATATCCCCGTGAGCTACCTATTCGAACCCAACGACAAACTCGCGGAAGTGATTCGCTTATCAGGCAAACTGACTGACGCTGATCTAGCGAAGTTGGTGGGCTATCTGCATAGCGCTATCGGCAAGTAACGAACTCGTTGGTAGGCGCGCAAGATGCGCCAAAACCTCCAAAAAATTCCTAAATATGCGCGCGAATTCACAACTATGCGCATAGCCAGATGTGGTGTCACGACGACATCCTGCGGCATCACGCTTGCACATCTCCATCGACAAGTTGGATCCGGCGCGGTGATTTATAAAGCACAGAACGCGATACCTTCCCCTTAAATTTCAACTTCTTTTCAAAGTAGTATGTGAACGCGTCTATCAGCTCCTTGGGTGCCCGCGGATCGAGAAGAATATTGTCGATAAGCTCGTGGGGATCGACAGATATATTGATCCCAGCTTGTATCTGATCCCGCTTCAAATCAGGACAGTAAATTGTTGCACGCCACTCCGCCTCATGATTGAACGCCTCTCGTTTCATGTAGAGAAATTTTGCTGCCGTATCTAAGCTGAATTTCTTTTTCAGAGAACTAGTGATGTCCTGAACGCGCATTTCCAAATCTCGATTACGCAAATATTCAACAGGGCTTCCTCTCCATCGATAGCCCTGGTCCTTGCAAGCAGCGACAATCGCCTTCGACAATTTCGCCTTGGTAGTCGCAATTCTGACCCCCATGTGATTTGGCGAGTAAATCCGCCACATTGCGTCGGAAACCCCAAGCTGGCACCAGCATTGAGCGAACAAAGCGTGGCTGCTCTGATGATCAATTCGCTGTTCGTAAGGGTCATCCCAGACACTGGGGTGGGCAAAGTAAAGATTTTTCCTTTCAAAGATTTGGACAACACGAGTGAAGTCCAAGATCCGATAGAGTCTTCCAGAACCTGATGACACCGTAACCATTTCATTTCCCCGAGCGTGTTGCATTTGATCTCTTCAAATTTTACGTATTTCCGCTAGTAATGTGCCTTCTCACCTAACCTGAGGTCTTGATGATGAGGTATATCGTGACTGTTGTCTGAACCAGGGATTTCTTCACGGACGACATTCGGCATTTCAAGGACACTTGGAGGTGACAGAGGAGAGTGTCAGAAAATGGTGTGCAGCGGGGTGCGTTGAACTACTTCGCGTACACAGCCTGGCGGTTCGGTGCGAAATGCAGATTTTGGCCGGCGCACAAGAGTAGATCAAGACTTTGCACGTGATCGCGGATCAAACCTACAAGCATGGATTCATCTGTTGAACAGCGCAATCTTCGTTGCGCCAGGTCCCAGTTTCTCGTACGTCTGATAGAAGATCTCCCCCAGCTTGGCGGAGTCAAGAAATCCACGCACATGGAGAAATTCGGCATCGATCTAGCGAACTTTGCCGGCTAGATGTGAAAAAGCCCCGACAGAGTCAGGGCTTTTTGTAGGTGAGGGCTAATGCCGTTCGCTGCCAAGCCTGCCATTAGTGAGCATGTACTGCCAAAAAATGCGGACGAGACTGCGGGGATAACTGCTGAGATGGTGTGTGTGTCCATGTTAGATCCTTCCATAAAGTTGAGAATTGCGTTGAAGATGAGCCCGTAGTGATCCCAAGGGATAGCTAAGGCAAAGCAAGTCAGAAACAACATGGCAGGTATCAGCAGCGACGGATTCGAACCGCCAGCACCTCTCCCTTGAGGGAAGACTGTACTAAAACATAATTGAAATATTAACACACAATTGCCGTTTTGCCAACAACTATACTCCAACCACCTGCCCAGGTGCCGTCAGGCAATTTGTCGTCAGTATGGCCAATCACATTCAGGAAGCGCTCAATCCCATGACAATGTAGCGATTATGGGTCCGATCGCCTTTTCGTACCTCCACCTCCTGGTCTGTCGCCATGCGGCAGAGCTGCGCACCTATTAACAAAAGGACGGCCGTGGAGATTTCTTCGCGTCTCAGCCCCGTGTATTCAGCGATCGTGTCGTAGCTCATGCGCGTCGCATTGAGGTGACTGTTCCTGAAGGTCAAAAGGAGCATATAGAGCTTCAAGGCATGCAGGGTCGTCGGCCTTTTTATTTGATCCACGAACGGGCCAAATCGATGCATGAAGCTGAAGCTGTTCAACAGATGCTGCTGAGGCAACTCGCACCATTGCCCACCTTCGTCGATCCCAAGTAGATGATAAATGCTGCGGTTTCCGTACCGTTCGGAGCTAATGGCACCGACCGTATGCAGCAGCTTCAGGCCTTCGCATACCAATTTCCGAGATAGCGGGGCGACCGCCTGAATTTCCTCGTAGGTCGCCTGAACCAGGTCAGTCTTTCTTAAACCGTCTTTGCGCTGTGCTTTGTTCGAAATGATCGACAAAGCAAACAACACTAGCAAGGCAGCACTCGCATGACTTTTATGCGCTCGCCACTTCAACATCGTCAGGCCTTCCTCCACGGGAAGGTAAGCATGAGCGCCTCTCTCCGGCTCGGTCGTTGGGATCGGCACCTGCTCAATTCGCGTAGGCTTTCTTCGTGCCCAGGCTGAAGGTAGTTTTGCGTAGGCAGGACGACTCATTTCTTCCCCCCCAATTTATCCAATGCAACAAGCAGGACATACATGGCCATGCCGACAATCCCCAACGCAGCAAGCGCGATGAGAGCTATCAGGATCGAGGGATCTTTGACGTTAGTAACTGCGCTCAGCGCACCGGTTATTAGTTTCTCGCTCATGGCAGAAGCCTTTCGAAGTGACATGCTTCGAATAATATCTAGCTAGTGCACCTGTTTCTAGAAAGAGTTCCAGTCGACATCCGGCAATATTTAAAATTTTATCTTTTTGATTCAATTGGTTATACGATTTTTTATTAGTGTTTCTTTGGTACTTCTTAGTTCACCAAACCGCATAAGACCGTCAGCTATTTCCAGCATAATGGGGCTCGTCGGCTCTCAATCCCCAAATCTTAGTTCACCAAAATTCGCAATTAAGCTTCTACAAAGCACTGAGGTCAAAAATAATTAACAAAGAACAAACATTCCCATATCTCCAAGTCGACGGTTAAGAGCTAGAACCTTCATCGACAGACGTCTCGATGCCACATGTTGCATGCGATTGTGCCAATAGTTTGGACTCGAGATTTCACCACTGGCCGCCTGCACCTCGCGCATGGACAACTCCCCGTTCCACTTCCGTATAGTGTCAGCTAGGTAGGCTCACCACGGCGCCCGCTCTGTTCCCGGCATCCAAAGTAATGAAGGGTCTTTCAGACCGATCATTTCAGCAATGTAAGAGTGAAGTGCGTCGTTGAGCTGTTCGAGAGGCGCGTCTTGCCGGCTTCCCAAGATGATGGCTGCTGCCTGATCAATTTGCACCTGAGGACCAACATTGGTGAGAAGCCACTCGCGCCCGTACGCCTCTAGGGCGAGCTTCATGACCTGCTCAACACAAATTATCTTGCCGTCGAAGTTGGCTGCAAGCGGATGTTTCGCCAATGCCCGCAAGGCACGTTTGTCACCTGTGAGCAATCGCGCACCAGGCTGGGCCATGACCAAGGAAAACAAGACTGCCTCGCCAGCATCAATCTGGGGAACGTTTGAGAAAGCCTCCAGTGTTTCAGCATCGGGGACAGGGCAGGGAGCGGTCTGGGCGATACAGTCCACAGCTGCTTGAGCAGCTGCTGAGGTATGAAAAAGCTTTCTGTCCGGCTTGGCGACTGCCGCATGCGCCCTGAAGCGTAGTGACGTGATCGTGGTGATCTCACTCCAGGGAAACCCAAGAAGATTGGGTAGCAAAGGCAGAATATTCCAGTGCGCGAGCTTGCTAAGCGCATCAGCATCAAGGAAAAGCATGCCCGGCCCCCGTTAGTCGACCATGCTTTCTTCGATGCCGGTGACTTGCAATACCAGATCCTGCAAGTCGTCTGCGATGAGGTTGAAGTCCAGATTCGCTAACAGCGCCTCTCGCATGACTGCCTCGGCATCTGAATCCTCTTTCAGATATTTGAGTGCCGATATGGCTTCTGGCCAGCGCTTTGTCCGGAACGCATATCGCAACACGAGATGCCCCGTCTCAACCCCCAAGCTTCTATACGATGTGCGCGCATTGACCGCAATTTCTGCCGGCGATGCCCTGAAAGACCACTGCGAGACGACTTCCTCGAGTGCGGCACCACCGAGCAAGCCCAAGGCGTATTCGTCAGCTTCCCGTTCTTGCTGATCCCCCTCGGCATCAGTTTCATAGGTGGCTTGCTCCTGCAGGGACACATCAATGATGGAGCTGTTTCGATCAAGATGGCCACGGCCAATATGACCGATCTCGTGCGCGACGATGAAGGCCAGCCAAGCTTGGGAAGATTTCTTCTTCGAAATCAAAATGACCGGCCGGTTATTGACGTTGATGACGGCGCCATCCATCTTGCGTAGCCCCACCGGAAGATTCGGCATCGGGACTACCGGAATACCCATCGCCCAGCAGGTAGAAATCAGGGAGCGCAGACCGACAAGGCCATCGCCAGCCTTACGCACCTGCTCCGCGAAGACTTCGGAGGAGGTTGAAATCGGTATGTATGGTATTTTGATTGCTTCACAGACAGCGCCAGCCAACGACAGCGCGATAGATGTCGCGCCCTGCAAGGATTGAGGCGTCGCATCCACGCGATGCTTGTAGGCGAGCGAGGCTGCAGCTTTACGTTTGACCTGGCCATTCATCAACGCACCGACGTCCAGACTAAGACGCCGGCCGATTAATGCGCAAAGCTCGGCGATGCCATCGGCATGCTTTTCTGCTTCGGGGACCCACCAGGCAGGCAGAAGCTTGCGCACCTGCGCACGCGTCAGGCCAAAAGCCTTGAGCTGGTCATAAATAATTTTTGCATTCTGAACAGACATGTTCAGCTCCCCTTGGCGCCTTGCGAGCTCGCAGCCATGACGATGTTATATGTTGGCTTGAGCGCCGATATTAGTGATGCGATGACTGTGGCGGTGCGGCGTTCACCATCCCACAGTTCCATTACCGCCGCGTTGATCAGCTCGAGACCTGCAAGGTCTTGCTGTGACGGCGCGGCTCGAAGTGTATCATTCCCTGACATAGAGGGTTTATGCCAATTATGCCGAGAATGAATAAAACCCAACACTTTTCGCGCGCTGGGCGTGACCTTTTTTCGCTCCCCATTCAGAAATCGGGTGAGAGCTGATTGTTCAACACCAGCCGCTTTTGCAAGAGCGAAAACATTGGTATTTTCCTGTTCAATATAGGCCGAAATCTCCGCAATGCGAAGCGCGACATCAGCCTCTGGAACGCTTGATTTTCTTGGCATAATCGGCATAATAACTCTATGCCGAAATCCAACGCAAGCCCCGAGTCAACCGTGAACATCTCCGAAACCGAAATCCGCTCCGCCTTACTGAAACAGCTCGCCCGCCGCGCCAAGACATCCAGCGTGCAGGAAGAGCTGCGCATTGAGCAGGGCTCCTCGCGCATCGACGTTGCGGTCATCGGCAAACGTTTGGTCGGCTACGAGATTAAAAGCGACGCGGATACCTTCCAGCGCTTTTCCAATCAGATTCACTCGTACAACCGGGTCTTCGATGAAATTACGTTGGTTTGCGGCCCCAAGCATGCCGAGGCAGCACAAATGGTGATCCCATCCTGGTGGGGGCTGATGGTCGCTCAACGCGATGCGAAGGGGATGGTTGTTTTGGAGAAACTGCGCGATGCCAGCACGAACGCCAAACAGGATCCGTTCAGCCTTGCCTCCATGCTCGGAAAGGATGAGGCTCTGCAACTTCTGGACGACAAGGCGGCCCCCGGGTCCAAGCGGGCCTCCTCAGACGTCCTGTGGGAACAGATCGCGCTAACGCTCCCGTTGGCAGCGATCAAGTCGTTCGTCAAACAGACTCTTGTAAAACGCGCTACGGCTATAGCGCATTGACGGTCAGGGCAATGTGGTGATTGGTTGCATCGCGCCGCCATGTCCAGGGTGATCCGTTCGTATCTGGGCCTGTGGAATACGCCATATATTGCGCGTCCCCATTACTAAACGAAGCGCCCGAATACACCGCATCAGTGACCAGCAGCGTAGACAAGGATCGCAATTCTCCACGATTCGCTACCTTCTTGAACTGAAGGCCTTTGTACAGACGCCAAAAATCAGGCCCTGCATAGCGAATGGCAATCGACGGATTTACCTTCGACCCATCCAGGCCTTCAGCCAAGGGGATCGGGTTCGTTACGGCATAGTCCGCATAGGCGATCTTGCCACCAAGTCCATCCGCCAAGAGACGCTCCCACACCTTCCATTCAACGCGCACGATATCCGTCGCTCCGCGCTGTTTACCTGTCAGATTTTCAGGAAAAGAGCCGCCGGCGACGGTGACACTGGCAATAGACGCGCTCAGCGCGGCCTGAATATAAGGAGTAATGTTTGCCACGCAGTCAGCCGGTTTGCGATCAACGAGCGAATATTGATCCAGAATCACGTGAATGCGCTTGCGCTTAACGAATTTCGCCAGAGCGTCGATGGTCGGCCCTACCTGGGTAGGCTGCAAAGAATCTGTCCTGATACGCAGGACGATTTCAGGAAGCTCCCTGAGTATTTTGAACTGAGAGGCGGTCAAGGTCGGCAGAAGTGGAATCCAGCTGGCCGAGATTGAGGGAATGATGAAATGGGGCAGCTCTCGATTGAGAAGATGATAGACCTGAAATAAAAGATTGGCTTGCGGCCCATATGACGCGCAGGCATAGCTTGTGTCGATCGCAATGGTCTGATGCTCAGGCACCGCGTAAATGATTTGCTCCGCTACCTTCTTGACGTAATCCGGCAATGCATCTCGAATGGAAGCCGCATCCGGCGCCACCAGCATCGAGTCCAACTCCAGCAGGGGAAGGAGCCCATCCCACTGTGCCGTCTTCAATTTCTTCACTGCGTGTTGCTCTCCTTTTTTCCATTTCAAAATGGGCATGTATTTCCATTTATTCGCCATATACGCCCTCCAAAATTAATTGATTAACAACTCATGTTGGTGCTGATAGCCAAAGGACTTTGGCCGGCCTCTCGGAACAATTGCAAATAGCTCACCGAAATCGGCAATTAACAGGCCCGTCTCCCGGAGGAGTGCAGACCTGTCTGATTACCTTTAAGAAATATAAATTTCGGATAAAAGTTGCCACCCTGCCCCCTCTGGGGCAGCTATTGAAACTTAACCAATATTTACCATTTTGTGGGAATATTTCCGACAGGGCGTCAGGAAACATTGATCTGCGCCATCTTTTCAGCCGAGAAAGTAAGAGACCGATCGGCCCAAGCTAGGGCACGGGCGAGCCGTCAAGATAGGGGGGAAAATGGACTGGACCAGTTTTGCGTCCGAGAAGACGGTGGAATACGCACTTGTGGAACGGATGCGCACCATTCTGAAAAAACACTATCGTCATGTTATCCCTCTATATCCCTGGGCAAAACGGGAAGGATCCAACATCTCCCTCCAGGCGCACGCTGGTCGTTATTTCGAGGTTCTCTGCGTCTATGCGCGCCGCCCTAAATTGAGATCACCAGACGATACCCACATCCTTTTCAAGTTCAATGACACCCTGGTTAGCACCGCCAGAGAGGCACGTCTTCATGGTATTGCGACGATTGCTGGCTGTCCGATCGCACGAGACTTTTTCGAGTTAGCCGATTGTGAACGTTTCGTGTGGGTTGATCTTCTGGACTGTCTGTCACCAGGCGTCGAACCCTACTTGATGGTCACGGTACAGGGGGATATCGACGGCGCGGCCCTTCGTCCTCCCCGCACCTTCAGTGATGCCGAAGTAATGCAACTGCTCAAGCAACAGGCACGCCCGCTGGACCTTCGTGAAATCATGAGAACAATCAGGGAGATCAAATCTGCAAGTGCCGGAATGTTCCCCGGTAGCCCATTCAGCTACTTTGGCGGCTATCGGCCGCTCTATTTCTTAGTGAGTTGAGCCCTCGCGCTTGGCTTGGCCAAAGGGCGTGTCCGATTTTTTGTGTAAACGGGATTTCGTTTAATTCATAGAGATACGTTCACCGAACTGGATAGTAAACCGAGTCAGTGCAGCTTTCCAATCTCGGATGGGCAGCGTCCACTTTTTACTGATGTTGCGCAGGGCCAGGAAGAAGAGTTTAATCAGCGCCTCATCGCTGGGGAACGAGCCCCGGTTCTTAGTCAGCTTGCGCAAACTCATGTTGACCGACTCGATGGCATTGGTCGTATAGATGACCTTTCGAATCTCTGGTGGGAAGTCGAAGAACGGAATCAGACGGGGCCAGTTGCGCCGCCAGGATTGGCCGATAGGCAGATACTCTGCATCCCATTTCTCTTCGAATTCACCGAGTCGGAGTTCGGCTTCTTCGGCGGTTGCCGACTGGTAAATCAATCGTAGGTCAGCCGCCACCTCCGGACGTCGTTTCCATGAGACGTAATTCAAGCTGTGCCGGACCATGTGGACGATACACAGCTGCACCGTGGTCTTCGGGAACACAGCTTCGATGGCATCCGGGAAGCCCTTCAAGCCGTCAACGCAAGCGATGAAGATATCTTGCACGCCCCGATTACGCAGCTCAGTGACAACCTGTAGCCAGAACTTGGCGCCTTCCGTTTGCGCTAGCCACAGTCCCAACACCTCCTTCTCACCGTCCATGGTGATGCCGATGGCCAGGTAGACGGCTTTTACTCGCACCGTTCCTTCACGCACTTTGACATGGATACAGTCCAGATAAACGATGGGATAAATTGGATTCAATGGCCTGGCTTGCCAGGCTTTGACTTCATCGACAACGGCGTCAGTGACCGATGAAATCAGGCTGGGTGACACCTCGGTTCCATACATCTCTTCCAGGTGCGCCTGAATCTCTCTTACTGTCATGCCACGGGCATACAGCGAAATAATCTTGTCGTCGAAGCCGGCCCAGCGCGTCTGATGCTTGGTTACCAGCTTCGGTTCGAAGCTGCCATGACGGTCCCGAGGAACTTCGATTGGCAACTCGCCAAATTCGCCCTTGAGCGTCTTGCGACTCTTGCCGTTTCGGGTATTGCCCGACTCATTGGCTACGCTCCCGTGCTTCTCATGGCCCAGGTGCTCGCTCAGCTCGGCTTCCAGGGCTCGTTCCACCACCAGCTTGGTGAGATGCTTCAACAGGCCTTCTTCACCTATTAAATCTTCGGGATTCTTGTAATTGGCTAGCAATCCAGCCAGTAATTCTTCGGGTACGTCGTGTTTCTTTTTACTCATTGTGGCTCCGGACAAGGCGACAGTTTCCTGCCAATAGTCCGTTTACACAAAATTATGTACAGGCCCGATCCCGGGCGACCGGCTCGATGACCATGAATATGCCGGCGAGCTGTCGCTCTCAGGCCAGTTGCTGCCCATACGCGGTGCCCTGGCCATGGCCTGCGCGATGCAGGGGGACGAACACGGCCAAAGCCGCCCGCGCAGCTTCATCGTGCCGGCTGCCAATGCGGATGAAGCGGCGCTGGTGCCGCAGGCCCACATCCTGCCGGCTACCTCGCTGCTGGAGGTCTGCAATCACTTCAGCACGCGCGATGCAGCGGCGCGATTGCAGCGGCATCAGGCGCGGGCGGCCACTGGCGCGCCGGTGTATCCCGATTTCAGCGACATCAAGGGGCAGCTGCAGGCGCGGCGGGCCATGGAGGTCGCGGCCGCCGGCAATCACAGCATCCTGCTGGTCGGCCCGCCCGGAGCAGGCAAGTCCATGCTGGCCACGCGCTTTCCCGGCATCCTGCCGCCGATGACGCAGGAGCAGGCGCTGGAGTCGGCTGCCGTGCAGTCGCTGACCGGCAGTTTCGACATCGCCCACTGGCAGCAGCGCCCCTACCGCGCCCCGCATCACACGGCATCCGCCGTAGCGCTGGTCGGGGGCGGCAGCACGCCGCGGCCGGGCGAGATTTCGCTGGCCCATCATGGCGTCTTGTTCCTGGACGAGATCGCAGAGTATCCCCGCAGCGTGCTCGACGTGTTGCGTCAGCCGATGGAATCGGGACACATCCTCATCTCGCGGGCGGCCAGGCAGGCACAGTTTCCCGCGCGGTTCCAGCTGATCGCGGCGATGAATCCTTGCCCGTGCGGGTTATTGGGGGATGCGGCGGGGCGCTGCCGCTGCACGCCGGAGGTCGTCAAACGCTACCAGGCACGCCTGTCGGGGCCGCTGCTGGACCGCATCGACATGCAATTGCAGGTGGCCGCACTGAGTCCGGCCGAACTGGCGGCCCAGCAGCCGGGCGAAGCCAGCGCCGCCATTGCCGAGCGCGTGGCGAATGCCTTTGAACGTCAATTGCAGCGGCAGGGCAAACCCAACAGCCAGCTCAGCGGCAGCGAGATCGACCGGATCTGCCAGCATGACGCGGCCGCTGCCCAACTGCTGCAAGCGGCCATGCTGCGGCTGAACTGGTCGGCGCGGGCCTATCACCGGGTGCTGAAGCTGGCGCGCACGATTGCCGACCTGGCCGACTCGGACCTGATCGGCCAGGCCCAGGTGGCCGAGGCGATCCAGTACAGGCGGGCGCTGGCCGGACATTGAGCCTGCGCCCTCGTGCCAAACGGGAAATCAGCGTGCCGGCAAAATGCGCCGCGCAAACGCGATCAGCACCACCACCACTGCGGCCAGCCCCAACCACTGCCCGGTCGATTCAAACGCACCCGACACCACCGCCAGCGGCGCATCCTTGCCGGTAACGCCGATGATGGCCGCCAGCAGCACGCCCACCAGGCTCTCTCCCACGATCAGGCCGGAGGCCACCAGAATGCCGCGCTGGCGCGGCTTGTCGGCATAGGCGTCCAGGTCCATCCCGGCCGCCAGTGCACGGCGGCGCAGGCCACGTTCGATCAGCCAGCCCAATACGGCCCCCAGGAACAGGGCACTGCTGACCATCGGCGGCAGGTAGATGCCGATACCCACGGCCAGCACCGGCAGGCGCGCCACACCGCCACGGCGGGCCAGCAGCCAGTCGATGACGATGAGCACGATGCCCAGCGCCACACCCACGCTCAACATGGTCCAGTTCAGCTCACGGGTGAAGATGCCGGTCGCGATGGCCGTCATCAGCGTGGCTTGCGGCGCGGCCAGCGCTTGCGCGGCATCCATGCCGGCGCGCGGCAGGGCGCCGGTGAAGCCGTAGGCGTTGTAGAGCAGGTTCAGTACCGGCGGGATGATCAGCGCACCCACCACGCAGCCGATCAGCAGCGCCACCTGCTGGCGCCAGGGCGTGGCACCGACCAGCTGGCCGGTCTTGAGGTCTTGCAGGTTATCGTTGGCGATGGCCGCGACCGCAATGATGGCCGCCGTCACGAACAGCGCCACCGCGATGGCCAGCTTGCTGCCTTCGGGCGTAGCCAGCAGCGGGTCGACCGCACCCGAGACCAGCAGCAGCACCGACACCAGGATCACCGCCACGATGCCAATGCCCGAGATCGGGCTGGAGGAAGAACCGATCAGCCCGGCCATGTAGCCGCAGGCCGCCGCCACCAGGAAGCCGAACACGAAGGCAAACACCACCGCATAGACGATCAGCCCGATGAAGAGCGCCGGCGAGACCGGTGCCTTGGAAAGGAAGGACGCAAACACCACCGCCAGCAGCGCGATCATGGCCAGGCTGATCACGATGATCCAGCGCGGCGACAGGTCCTGGTCGGTGCGCTCGGTGCTGCCCTGCTGGCGCCGCGATAGCGTCGACAGCGAGGCCTTGACGCCTTCGAGCATGGGCTTGAAGAGCGTGGCCAGGGTCCAGACCGCCGCCACGCCGATCATGCCGGCACCGATGAAGCGCACCTGGCTTTTCCACAAACCATTGGCAAAGTCCGCGATGGCCACGTCGGCGGCATGCGGGGTCACGGCCGTCAGGTAAGGCACTGCTACGCCCCAGGCGATCACCAGGCCGATCAGGATGGCGATGCCGGCAACGATGCCGATCATGTAGCCCGCCCCCACCAGCGCCAGCGAAAAGCCCATGGTCAGGCGCACCACCGAGGCACCGGCAGTGAACCAGAGGCTCATGCTTTCGGCAAAAAGCTTCAGTCCGCTGGCCACCACACTGAAGACTGCAGCCAGGGTGCCGCCGAAGAGGATGTCGCGCAGGCCACGCCGGGTTTCCTCGCCGCCGTCGGCGTCGGCACTGCCCACGCGCAGGATTTCAGCGGCCGCCACGCCTTCCGGATAGGGCAGCGTGCTTTGCACCACCATCACCCGGCGCAGCGGGATGGAAAACATCACCCCCAGCATGCCGCCGGCGGCGCAGATGCCCAGCGTCTGCAGGAAGGGAAAGCCCTGCCAGTGGCCCATCATGACCAGGCCGGGCAGGATGAAGATGATGGACGAGAGCGTCCCGGCCGCCGAGGCCTGGGTCTGCACCATGTTGTTCTCCAGGATGTTGGCATTGGAAAACAGGCGCAGCACGGCCATCGAGATGACGGCGGCGGGAATCGCCGAGGAAAAGGTCAGGCCGACCTTGAGGCCCAGGTACACGTTGGAGGCGGTAAACACCACCGTGATGAGCGCGCCCAGCAGCATGCCGCGCAGGGTCAGTTCCGGCAGGCCGGAGGAGGTATGGTTGTTCATATCGGGCGAGGGAGTCCGTTGAGATGCGTTCTTATACTGCAAGAATTGCCTGGCGGCTATCGGACAATCGCGGATTTTGCTTCATATCGGCCAAAAACCGCCTTTGTTATGATGGTCTCCCGCCCTTTCGGACCGTTGCCATGTACCGTTTTGCACGTATCCCGCTGTTGCTGGCCTGCCTGTGCCTGGCGGCCTGTTCGCCGCGCTACAACTGGCGCGAAGCCAGCGATGCCGGCAACGGTGCGGCCCATTTCGTGGTGTTGCTGCCAGCCAAACCAGCCAGCGTGACGCGCCCGGTCGACCTGGACGGCCCCAAGGCCGACATGAGCATGACCGCCGCCGAGGTCGACGGCCTCACCTTCGCCGTGGGCACGGCCGAACTGCCCGATGCCGCCGCCGCCAACCGGGCGCTGGAAGCCATGCGCACCGCCCTGCTCAACAACATCACCGGCCAGCCGCAGGGTACGCCGGCATGGCCGGGCAAGACCGATGGATTTGCCCGCACCCTCGACCTCGACGCCCGTGGCGTGGCCCGCGGCCGGCCGCTACGGCTGGTGGCACGGCTGGCCGTGCGCGAGCGGCGGGTGTACCAGATTCTCATCGTGGGGGACGAAAAGGCCTTCACCGAGGAAAATATTGAAACCTTTTTCAGCTCTTTCAAACCAACCTGAGCGGGGCCGACCCGGATGACAAAATTCCGGCTACCGGAGTATTCTTGTCCTGTCCGTCACTCCAAACGGGCATTCCCGCAGAAATGCGGATGCAGTCTGCAGCGCATTTCCCGCGCGCCGCCACTGGCAAGCGCGCCCCAAAAAACGTTTTCATCCAAAGACCCTGAGGAAATATGCTGATCACATTCAAATCAAAAGCGGCCGCCGATGTGGTGATGTACGAATCGCACGCCAAACCCATCCTGGACCTGCTGCACAAGGATCCTGCACGTGGCGTGATCACCGCCGCCGAGGCCGCTGACGCCATCGCCGTGCTGGAACAGCAGATCAACGCCAGCAAGGCCCACGAAGCCGCCGAAGCGCTGGCGCGCGACGTCAACGCCCATCACAACGGCGACGTCGAGGACCACCACCACGAAAAGATCGAGCCGGTCAGCTTCTCGGCACGCGCCTATCCGCTGCTGGACATGCTGCGCGAAGCCAAGAAGGGCAATTACGACATCCTCTGGGGCGTCTGATCCCCTCGCAAGTGCCGGCGCCTCTGCTGCGCCGGCCGCCAAAACGGCTGCCGCGACCATCCACCGCGGCAGCCGTTTTTGCATCCTGCCCTCGCCTGCTGCATCCGACGAAATGCAGCCGGCAGGTGTCGGCATGATGGGCCGCTGGTACACTGGCGGCCCGCGCCCGTTGCAACGACCATTGCCGTTCTGCAACTTGAGCGCAGCCGTATCTTCCTGAGCCTGCAAAGACGTGATCCAGATTTCTCTCCTTCCTCCCGGCATCAAGGCCGATTCCCTGGCCTATCAGCTGGCCTATGCCGCCCAGGCGGTGGCCGCCGTGCACGCCGGTCACGCCCTGCCGCAGGCGCTGGCGCAGATCTTCGCCCGCAGCGATGCACCGCCGCCCGCCCGCGGCGCCATCCAGGACCTGAGCTACCGTGCCATGCGCCATCTGGGCCTGTCCGACAGCCTGCTCGGCCTGCTGGCCAACAAGCCACCCCAGCCGGACGTGCTGCATGGCCTGCTGGTCACAGCCCTGGCGCTGCTGGTCAACGAGGAAGAAGCCGGCTACGACAGCTTCACCGTGGTCGACCAGGCCGTGCAGGCGGCCGCCATCAGCCCGGAAATGAGTTTTGCCAAGGGGGTGGTCAATGCCATCCTGCGCCGCTTCCTGCGCGAACGCGCTGCGCTCATGCCGCAGGCCACCAAGACTCCGCCCGGCACCTGGAATTACCCGACCTGGTGGATCGACCGGCTCAAGGCGGCCTATCCCGAACAGTGGCAAGCCATCCTGCACGCCGGCAACCAGCCGCCGCCGCTGACGCTGCGCGTAAACCGCCGCCACGCCAGTGTCGAACAGTACCTGACCACGCTGCAGCAGGCCGGCATCGGCGCACGCGCCGTCGGTCCCTACGCGGTACGGCTGGACAAGCCGGTGCCGGTACAACAGATTCCCGGCTTCGCCGACGGCGTGGTCTCTGTGCAGGATGCTGCCGCCCAGCTGGCAGCGCCACTGCTGGACGTGGCCGATGGCATGCGGGTACTGGACGCCTGCGCCGCGCCCGGCGGCAAGACCGGCCACCTGCTGGAACTGGCCGACCTGGACCTGCAGGCGCTGGACCACGACCCGCGCCGCCTGCAGCGTATCGCCGAAAACCTCGACCGCCTGCAGTTGAAGGCGCGCCTGCAGACGGGAGATGCCCGCGAAGATGGCTGGTGGGATGGCCAGGGCTTCGACCGCATCCTGGCCGACGTGCCCTGTACCGCCTCGGGCATCGTGCGGCGTCACCCGGATATCCGCTGGCTGCGCCGCAAGACCGATACCGCGCAGCTCGCAACACTTTCTGCGCAAATTTTGGACAAGCTTTGGCAGATGCTGCGACCGGATGGTAAATTGCTGCTCGTAACCTGCTCGCTGTGGCCCCAGGAATCGGAGCAGCAAGCGATCGCCTTCGCGCAGAAAAACAATGCCATCCGGCTGCCCGCACCAGGTCAACTGCTGCCGACCGCCAGTGCCGATGCCGATCACGATGGCCTGTTCTATGCGCTGTTCCAAAAACCTGGTGCATGAATTTGACGCAATCGGTCCCCTCCTCCGCTCGCCCCGCGCGCACGCTGCCCGTCGATGGCGCACGCCTGCTGCGCGTGCTGCTGCCCTGGCTGCTGGCACTGCTGCTGGCCTGTTCCACCCTGGCCGCCCGCGCCGCTGAAATCACCGTCAACCAGGCCAGCATCGAGGCCAGCGACGAAGGCTACCGGCTCTCGGTCTCGTATGACTTCGAATTGAATCGTGGCCTGGAAGATGCGCTCTCGCGCGGCGTGCCGCTGTATTTCACGACCGACGTGCAGCTGACCCGGCGGCGCTGGTACTGGTTCGACGAAACCAGCGTCTCCACCTCGCGCACCCTGCGCCTGTCCTATAACGTGCTGACCCGGCAGTATCACACCGCCATCAGCGGCCAGCTGCAGCAGAGCTTCACCAATCTGGACGATGCCCTCACGCTCATCCGCCGCCCGCCGCGCTGGATCATCGCCGACAACAATACCCTGAAGGCCGGCGAGACCTATCAGGTCGGCCTGCGCATGCGGCTGGACGTGGCGCAGCTGCCCAAGCCCTTCCAGGTCAATGCGCTCAACAACAGTGACTGGCGCCTGTCCTCGGACTGGATCGAATTCAACTACAAACCCGAATGAGCCGCACCTTACGCTATCTGCTGGTGGTCGGCGGGGGCGTCATCAGCGTCCTGCTGTTCCTGCTGGCCTCGGCCTCCGAAAATTCCGCCCTCTTCGAGCAGCACTACCCGTGGCTGCTGTTCTTGAACGGCCTGGCCGCCATCTCGCTCCTGGGGCTGGTGCTGTTGCTGCTGGGACGGCTTTACAAACGCTACCGGCGCGGCAAGTTCGGCTCCAAGCTGCTGGCGCGGCTGGTGCTCATGTTTGCACTGGTGGGCATCGTGCCGGGGGCGGTGATCTACCTGATGTCGGTGCAGTTCGTGTCGCGCTCCATCGAATCCTGGTTCGACGTGCGCATGGAAGCAGCGCTCGAATCGGGCCTGAACCTGGGCCGCAACGCGCTGGATTCCTCGCTCTCGGATCTGGTCTCGCGGGCGCGCGGCATGGCCCAGGAACTCTCCGACATGAGCGACTCGGAACAGGTCACCTACCTCTCCCGCCAGCGCGACCAGAACATGGAAATCACCATCGTCAACGGCAATGGCCAGGTGATGAGTACGGTCGGCGGCTCTATCGGCTCGCTCACGCCCATCTTGCCCAGCAGCCAGGCGATGCGCCAGGCGCGGGTCTCGCGCGCCTTCTCGGCGGTAGAAAGCGATGACACCCGCCCGCCCAACGGCGAGTCCGACTCCGACGGCAACCTGCGGCTGCACGTGGTGGTGCTGGTGCCGGCGCCCAGCCGCGGCATGTTGCTGCAGAACGAGACACGCTACCTGCAGATCCTGCAACCGGTGCCCGACTACCTCGCCAGCAATGCCGAAACGCTGCGGCTGGCCTACAACGAATACCAGCAGCGCTCGGTGTCGCGCTCGGGCCTGCGCAAGATCTACCTGGTGACGCTGACGCTGACGCTGCTGCTGGCCATCTTCGCCGCCATCGCCAGCGCCTTCCTGATCGCCAGCGACCTGGCCAAGCCGTTGCTGCTGCTGGCCGAAGGCACCAAGGCGGTGGCCGAGGGCAATCTCTCGCCCCGGCCCATCGTCAGTACCTCCGACGAGCTGGGCACGCTCACGCAATCCTTCAACACCATGACGCGCCAGCTGCTGGAGGCGCGCACCTCGGTGGAAAGGAACCGCGCCGAGCTGGAAAACGCCAAGGCCTATCTGGAATCGGTGCTGGCCAACATGTCGGCGGGGGTGATGGTGCTGGATGGCCAGTTCAACATCGTCAGCGCCAACGACTCGGTGCGCCGCATCCTGGGCCACGACTTCTCGGCCAACATCGGCACGCCCCTGCAGACCATCGACAGCCAGGCACCGTTTGCCCAGGCCATCATCCGCGCCTTCTCGGAGCAGCTGGCCCAGCACAGCAGCGACGGCGCCGACGGCCTGCACTGGCAGCGCCAGTTCGAACTGTCGCGCCAGCCCGGCGCGATGCTCGATGCCAACGAGGAACAAGGCGGCAAGCCCGACCACGACAAGCTGACCCTGCTGGCGCGCGGCTCGCACCTGCCGGTGGAAAACGGCGTGGGCTACGTGGTGGTGTTCGACGACATCAGCAACGTCATCTCGGCCCAGCGCTCGATTGCCTGGGGCGAAGTGGCGCGCCGCCTGGCCCACGAGATCAAGAATCCGCTCACCCCCATCCAGCTCTCCGCCGAACGCCTGCAGCATCGCCTGGCCGACAAGCTCATGCCGGCCGATGCCGCCATCCTCGACAAGGGCACCACCACCATCGTCAACCAGGTCACCGCCATGAAGCGCATGGTCGACGACTTCCGCGACTACGCCAAGACCCCGCCGGCCAAGCCGGTGGCGCTGGACCTCAATGCCCTGATCGAGGAAATCCTCAACCTCTACCTGGCCGGCGATGGCCGCGACGTGATCCATGCCCGCCTCGCACCGGAGATGAGCAAGATCATGGGAGACGCCACCCAAATGCGCCAGGTCATCCACAATCTGCTGCAAAATGCGCAGGATGCGGTCACCGATGACGGCGAAACTTCACCGCGCATTGACGTGCTGACCGAACAGATCGACATTGCCGGCACCGATGGCCAGCGCCGTCCGGCCGTGCGCTTGTCGATCATGGATAACGGCCCCGGTTTCTCGCCCACCATCCTGGCGCGCGCCTTCGAGCCCTACGTCACTTCCAAGGCCAGGGGTACCGGTCTGGGGCTGGCCATGGTCAAGAAAATCGTCGAAGAACATGGCGGGCGCATCGATATCCAGAATCGACCCGATGGGCGGGGCGCAAAAATTGTAATTTTGCTGGTAAAGTTAGCACCTATTGATTAAGAGACAGTTTTCTCCGAAAACCGTAGCCAGGATCAAGATTCGACAGCAAGGCGCCGGGAGGGACCCGGCAGTTCATCAAGGCAGGCCCGCTACGCCACGTGGAACGCGCCCGCCCGGAACAAGATCGAAAAACTTGGATAATGAACTAGCAGCGAGGAAAGCAGCACATGGCTAACATCCTGGTCGTCGATGACGAAATGGGTATCCGCGAATTGCTCTCAGAAATTCTGGGCGATGAGGGGCATGTCGTGACCACTGCGGAAAACGCGCAGCAGGCACGCGAGCTTCGCCAGGCCGGCATCCCGGACCTCGTGTTGCTCGATATCTGGATGCCCGATACCGACGGCGTGACGCTGTTGAAGGAGTGGCAGCGCGATGGCCTGTTGACCATGCCGGTCATCATGATGTCCGGCCACGCCACCATCGACACCGCCGTCGAAGCCACCCGCATCGGCGCGCTCAACTTCCTGGAAAAGCCGATCGCGCTGCAAAAGCTGCTCAAGGCCGTGCAGCAGGGCCTCTCGCACAGCCGCGAAGCGGTGCGCCCGGCCAGCTACCGCCCGGCCCCGGTGGCGGCCGTGGCCAATGGCGCGGCCGACAGCCTGCATGCCCCCGAACATGCCGCCCCGGTGACCGCCTACGCCCCCGCCATGGGCGGCGAGACTTCGCATCATGGCACGCCCGCCGCTACGCCCTTCGGCCAGGTGGCCGACAATGCCGCCAACATCTCCTTCGACCTGCCGCTGCGCGAAGCCCGCGATGCCTTCGAGCGCGCTTATTTCGAATACCACCTGGTGCGCGAAAACGGCAGCATGACGCGCGTGGCCGAACGTACCGGCCTGGAACGCACCCACCTCTACCGCAAGCTCAAGCAGCTGGGCGTGGAACCGGGCAAGCTGGCGCGCAAGAATCACTGAATCTGGACGGCATCGGCGCCGTATAGCGCAGAAACAGGGATAACGGGATCGCAACGCGGTCCCGTTTCTTTTGGCAGCCTGGTTACGCTTGAGGCCGCCACGGCTGTGGCTGCGTCAGAAATTTCCTGATGTTCTTTTGGGTCCGTCAGCGTCATGCTGAAGGCGTGATGAAGCTTGCCAGCCCGCAACCCGGCCGGCGTCCCGGTGATGAACTTACGCGCGGGCATGTCATCTACTTTCAGTAGTCGACGGTGCTTCATGAAGAAAAAGGCAATATTGCAGCCATGCAGGCCGGCAACTCCGCAGCCATCAAAGTTTTGCCACCGGTCTGCCGTTACCAGACTCAGGAGCGCAAGCGACGCGGCGTTCCCCGAGGGAGCAGTATCGAAGTGACAAAGATGCACCTAGAGGCGAGTCCCGAGTGAAGGATCTTGAAATTTACGGTGAAGGCGCCACTTCCTTTTCGAAGCAGTATTCCAGCATAAGGAGTCACTATGAACCTGATCTACAACAGTGAGCAGTACAGCGTCGTCGAATTCGGTGCCGATACCGACCACGAAGCCCTGCGCTTCGGCGGCTACGAGATCATGGACAAATCCGGCCAGCGCGAAATCTACATCGATGGCCCGGCCGCCGAACTGTTCCGCAAGGACGTCCAGGAGCTCATCGCCTCCGAGCCGACCATGGAAGACATCGACAACTTCCTGAGCCGCTACGACGTGATGATGCGCCACCCCATGACCCTGCACTGATCCGGTCAGGCATTCCGATCGCAAGGCAACGACGCCGCGCCCACAGCGCGGCGTTTTCTTTTGGTCAGCTTGTCATCAGCGAGGGCAGCGCGGCGTCCTTTAAAATGGCGTTTTGCCGCCCTTTGCCTCCTTGTCGTGAATTCCTCCCCCATCAGCAGCGCCCAGACCGGCGTGCATGAGCAACTGGCCACTCTGGTGGCGCGCCATGCCGACCCGGCCCACCCCTTCCGCAAACCCGTCACCGGCTACAACCAGCGCGCCTTCGACGCCAGCATGGCCGCCTGGCGCGCGGCCGGCGAGCCGCCGCTGATCCTCGATACCGGCTGCGGTGTAGGCTTGTCCACGCTGCACCTGGCCACCCGATACCCGGATCATTTCGTCATCGGCATCGACCAGTCGTCCGACCGCCTG